>CAWCTU010000043.1:0-2328632 GCA_963798405.1 uncultured Actinomycetota bacterium | reverse complement strand
TGGGTTCCGCCATCGCGTTCTTCATCGTCACCTTCGTCATCGGGTTCTGGGTGATGGGCAGCCCCGAGGTGCAGGCGACCGTCGGAACCCCGCACGAGATCGACGAACTGGTCAACCACGACTTCGCCGCGTACTACAGCGAGCACCCCGCCGCGTCGTTCGCCCTGAAGATCTGGCTGAACAACTCGTGGGTGGCCGCGCAGTGCATCGTCTTCGCGATCCTGCTCGGCCTGCCGATCCCCTACGTGCTGTTCTCCAACGCCGCCAACCTGGGCGTCGATCGGTGGACTGATGTTCCAGGCAGGCAAGGGCGACGTGTTCCTCGGGCTCCTCACCCCGCACGCGCTGCTCGAGCTCACCGCGGTGTTCCTTGCCGCGGCCGTCGGCATGCGGCTGGGCTGGTCGGTGATCTCGCCGGGGGATCGGCCGCGCGGTCAGGTGCTTGGCCGAGCGGGGTCGCGCGGTGGTCTCCGTCGCGGTGGGGTTGGTCGTGGTGCTGCTGGTGTCCGGTCTCATCGAGGCGCTCGTCACCCCGTCTCCGCTGCCGACGTTCGTGCGGATCGCGATCGGCGTCGCCGCCGAGGTCGCCTTCCTGGCTACATCGTCGTGTTCGGCCGCAAGGCCGCCCGCGCGGGGGAGACGGGCGACCTCGGCCGACGCGCCGGACGTGCTCCCGACCCGCTAACCCGCTAACCCCTCGCGATTTGGGCGCGCAAACGTTCGCGGCGCGAACGCCAACGCGCACAAATCGCCAGTTAGAGCTTGCCGCGGCCTTCATCGCCAGGTAGCGGTCGGCCAACGCAGGCGCGAGTTCCTCGGGTTCCGCGTCGACGACGTCGACGCCGTGCTTGCGCAGTCGCGACGCGATCGACGAGCGATCGTTGCGGGCGCGTTCGGCCGCCGCGGCGTCGTACACCTGCGCGGCATCGGATCGGCCGGCCGCGAGCAGGTCCACCCGCGGATCGGCGACGGCGGCGATGAGGACGTGGTGCTTGGCCGACAGCTGCGGCAGCACCCCCATCAGGCCCTCGTCGAGGGCGGAGGCGTTCAGATCGGTCAGCAACACGACGAGCGCGCGTCGGCGGATCCGGCGCTGCACCGTCGCCACCATCGCCGCGGCATCGGACTCCACCAGCGCGGGCTGAAGCGGCGCCATCGCCTCGACGAGTTGGGCCATCAACTCGGTGCGGTTGGCGTTGTACACCCCGGCCCGCGGGGTTCGGTCGTGGGCGATGAAGTCCACGTGGTCACCGGCTCGGGATGCCAACGCCGCCAACAGGAGTGCGGCATCCATCGACCAGTCCAGCCGTGGCCAACCGCTGGGATCGCCCGCCGTGGGATCCACGCCGACCCGGCCCGCCGACGTGCGCCCGGTGTCGAGCACGATGACCACCCGCCGGTCGCGCTCCGGCCGCCACGTCCGCACGACGACGTCGGAGCGCCGCGCCGTGGCGCGCCAGTCGATCGACCGCACGTCGTCGCCGATGACGTACTCGCGCAGCGAGTCGAATTCCGTTCCCTGACCGCGGATCAGCACCGGGATCATTCCGTCGAGTTCGCGAAGCTTGGCCAGCCGCGACGGCAGGTGCTTGCGGGACAGGAACGGCGGCAGGATCCTGATCTGCCACGGCACCCGGTGTGAGCTCTGCCTGCCCGCCAACCCCAGCGGGCCGACCGAACGCACCGTGACCAGAGCCGACTGCTGATCCCCGCGTCGGATCGGTCGCAGCACCGTCTCCACGCGAAGGGCCTGTCCCGCAGCGATCTTCACCGCGATGCGTCCGCGGCTGTGCACGCGCCGACGGCGGCCACGCATCGCGGACCAGGCCGCGCAGTGTGCGGCCGCCAGGATTCTCCACGACGACCACGCTGTCGACCGACTCGCCGAGGCGTGCGGCCGTGTCGCCGAGCCGGTGCAGAATCAGTCCGCGGGTGCTCGCGGCGAGTATCACGTCGACGACGATCGCCGCGACCAGAAGTGCGAGCAGCACGGTGAAAGCCGTTCGGGGCCATGGCGACAAGCCCGATCGGCAGCGCGCAGATCAGCGCCACCAGTCCCGTGCGGCCGGTGAGGATCACTACCGCGGCACCGGCACGGAGGCGAGGATGCCGTCCAGCACGCCGTCGGCGTTGGCGCCTTCGAGTTCGGCCTCGGGACGCAGCGCCACCCTGTGCCGCAACGTCGGCCGGACCATGGCCTTGATGTCGTCGGGGGTGACGTAGTTGCGTCCGGACAGCCAGGCCCAGGAGCTGCGCCGTGGCAAGCAGGGCGGTGGCGCCGCGTGGCGATGCGCCGAGCTGAAGCGACGGCGAATGCCTCGTGGCGCCGACGATGTCGACGATGTAGCCGAGGACCTCGTCGGCGACCAGGACCTGACGGACGGCGGCGCGGCCTGCCGCCAGGTGGGCCGGTCCCGCGACGGGCCGCACCGCCGACAGGTCGCGCGGATCGAACCCCTGCGCATGCCTGGTGAGGATCGCGATCTCCTGGTCCCGCTGGGGGAGAGGCACATTCAGCTTGAGCAGGAACCGATCGAGCTGCGCCTCGGGCAGTTGGTAGGTGCCCTCGTACTCGATCGGGTTCTGCGTGGCGGCGACGATGAACGGGTCGGGGAGCAGCCGCGCCTCGCCGTCGACGCTGACCTGGCGCTCCTCCATGGCCTCGAGCAGTGCGGCCTGAGTCTTCGGTGGCGTCCGGTTGATCTCGTCGGCGAGGAGCAGATTGGTGAACACGGGGCCCGCGCGGAACTCGAACTCCGCGGTGCGTGCGTCGTAGATCAACGAGCCGGTGATGTCGCCGGGCATGAGGTCAGGGGTGAACTGCACGCGCTTGAAGTCCAATTGCAGTGCCGCGGAGAGGGTCCGGACGAGCAGAGTCTTCGCGACGCCGGGCACGCCCTCGAGGAGCACGTGACCGCGGCAGAGAAGGGCGATCACGAGGCCGCTGACGACGGCGTCCTGACCGACGACGGCCTTGGAGATCTCGGTGCGCAGGGCGAGCAGCGCCTTTCGTGCGGTCTCCTGGTCGACTCCTCGGTCGGAGCGTCTGCGGTCGTGCTCGGTTCGGTCATGAATTCCTGACCTGCCTTTCGATTTCATCCAGTTGGCGGGCAATGTCTACGAGTTCGGCGTCGGTGGCGGGAGCCGGACCGAACAGCCAGTGTCCGAGTTCGTTCGGATCGCGCCCCACGCGTTGCGCGACCGTCTGCACCACGGCGGTCGACGAGGCGTTGGGCGCCGAGGCCGAGGCGCGGCAGCATCCGTGCGAGCGTGGCGGTGCGCAATGCATCGGCGGCGCGGTCGCGTGCCCGTCGCGATCGGTAGAGCCGACCGCGACCCTCCACCGCCTCTGACGCGCGGACCACGACGGGCAGGTCCTCGGCGACGAGCGGCCCGATCCGTCGGACCTTCCACAACGCCACCAGAAGCACCGCGAGGCACAGTTGGAGCACGATCCAGTCGACGCGCTCGGGGATGAGGTCCGTAATCGTTGCGCTGCCGCCTGATTCGCCATCGGTATTCGTCGGGACGTACCAGATGACCCGCGGCTCGGGTGCCCGCCAGGTTCATCGCGAGCGCCGCGTTGCCCTCCCGCAGCAGTCGCGAGTTCGTCATGAAGTCCGCGCCGCCGACGACCGTCACCGTGCGTCCGTCATCCGAATAGCGAACGACCGCACCGTCGTAGCAACTGACGATCGGCGTAGTCGCCCGTGGCCTCGTAGGTCTGGCTCGCGCCGAACTGAACCTCGCCCGCGCGGTTCGCCTCCCTCATGTCGCAGTCGGGCAGACCGCCGTACGTGCTCAGTGTCGCCGGTGCGGATCGCCGGGGCGAGGGCTTCCCTGGTCCGTGACAACGGTTCGGTGAGCAGGCGATCGCCGGGCACCGCCGCAAGTCGCCGCAGTTCGTCGTCGCCGAGGGGGTGGTACGTCTCGGCGACGACCAGCAGCGAGTCGGGCCGCGCAGCCCGTTCGACGTCGGCGACGGAGTCGGCCTCGACCACGTCGACTCCGTTGTCCCGCAACAGAGAGACGAGCGCCCGCGCACCGTCGGGGCTGGTGGATTCGGCTTCCATTCGGCCGCCGGGTCGACTTGCGGTGAGCGAGGTCGCCAACGCCGAGACTCCGACGATCAGGATGAGCGCCAACAGCACCCACCTGATGGTGCGCCACCGCGATGCGAGCGTGGGGCCGACGGCACGTGGTGGTCGTCGTCATCGCAGCGCGGCCCATTCGTCGACGACGTCGGGTGAGCCGCCGGCGGTTGCCGTACCGCGCGTCTGATGGCGCAGTCGGTCGTCGAGGTCGGCCACCGTACGGTACTCGGGCTCGGTGCCGGGCCTGCTCGCCGTAGGTGACGTCGTTGAATACCTCTGCGGCGCTTCTGAATTCGTTGACCAGACCCGGGATGGCGGCGCCGGCGTCGCGCGCGAGTTCGGTTGCGGTTCGGCCGGGAACGGGGTTGAGCACGGCCGACTCCTCGAGCTGGCGTGCGACGGCCCGTAGTCGGTGCCGGATGGCGGCAGCCCAATCACCCTGCGCCGCACACCGTTGCGCGATCGCCCGGTGCTCCTCGGCAGTCAACTCGTGCGAGTCGAACAGAGCCGCCGTGTGCCGCGGTTGGTGCGCATCGTCCGCCGCGCGAGTCGGATGACGACGATGACCGCGACGGCCACCAGGACGAAGAGCACGGTGAGGGTGAACCATCCGCCGGGCACGGATGCGCCCTCCGAGATCAGCTTGAAGATCAGCTCTTCGATCCAGTCGATGAGTCGCTCGGTGAGCGATCCCCTTGGATAGATGGGCTTTTGGAGTTCCCGCTGGGCGGCGTCGTGTGCGGCATCGCGGCCGATGTCTATGGTCGGCACGTCACGGATGCGGGGTCAGCCAGAGATGGTCGGTCGAGTCCGCGGGGCGTCCGATTGAGCGGCGACGCCACCGAGGAGCACCAGGTCGAACGCCTCGGCGCGCATGCGGCGGTCCGCGTACTGCAGTACCACGACACCCGCGGTGAACGGTGCGGTGATGATCTCGCCGATCGCCCCTCCTACCGAGATCAGGACGAGCGCGACGATCATCGCCGTGTCCGACTGGGCGTTCATCAACGTGATCTGGCCCGCGGTGCTGAACGGGAAGGTCACGGCGCCCGCGATCATGCCCGCGACGAGCAGCGCCAGCAGTCGGATGCCCAGCACGCGCCAGAAGTCGTTCTTGATCAACGCGAACGACCGCGTGATGGCCGCCATCACACCGAGCCGTTCCAGGACGATCAACGGTGGCACGAAGCTCAGCATCGTCCACAGGTAGACCAGAAGTGCGCCGAGTACGGCAACCAGCGGCAGGCCGACGAGCAACGCCACGCCCCCGTTGGCGATCTGGGAGACGCCGAACACCACGCCGACGCCGATCGCGACGACGATGACGACGCCGACCGCTTCCAGCGCGGTGACCGCGAACAGTGCGAGTAGACGACCGCGGACGCGCTGCCAGGCCTCGCCGATCGTGATGCTCGCACCGAACACGGCGCGCCCCACGATGACGGTCAGAAGGCCGGTCAGCAGGATCGACGACAGCCATGTCGTCAGGGCGCCCGCAAGGCCCGAGAGCGATGAGCCGACGAGCGCCGTCGTGGAAGGCAGCTCGCCGTTGGCGCCGAAGGCGGGGCTCGAGGGCTCCGCTCGCGGCGAGCGGCCCGACCTGGAGGATCAGGGCGATGACCTGCGCGGCCACCACCACGACGGCGGTCAGGCCCATGGTCGCCTTCGGATTCATCCGGATGTACGCGACCGCGCCGTTGTAGATGTCGGACAGGGTGAGCGGCCGCAGTGGGATCACGCCGGGCTTGAGCGCGGGCGGCGCGTAACCGGGCGGTGGGTAGCCCGGCTGTGTGTACCCCGGCGGCGGGTAGCCCGGCGGTGGGTAGCCAGGCGGTGGGTACCCCGGCTGTGCGTAGCCGGGCGGTGGGTAGCCCGGGCTGCGTGGATAGCCTGCGCGTGGATACCCGGGCGGCGCGTACCCGGGCGGTGGGTAGTAGCCAGGCGGTGGTTGCGGCGGGCTCGCGTAAGCCGGTGGCGGGTAGTAGGCCGGGGGCATGGCGTCCTGGAAGCCGCCCGCCTCGTCGCTCATGTCCCCATCCTGTCGACACCGCGAAGGATTGACAACGTGGACCCCGGCGTACCGTCTCGTCCATGGCGGAACTCAAGCAACAGCTGCGGGCGGATCTGACGGCGGCGATGAAGGCGCAGGACAAGCTGGTGACGGCGACTCTGCGGATGGTTCTCGCGGCGATTCAATCCGAGGAGAACTCCGGGAAGTCGCCGCGCGAACTGTCCGACGACGAGGTGCTGAAGGTGTTGACGAGGGAATCGCGCAAGCGTGGCGAGGCCGCCGAGATCTACATCACCAACGGTCGTGGTGAGCTCGCCGCCAACGAGCGCGCGGAGGCAAGCGTCATCGACGCGTATCTGCCGACCCAGCTGAACGACGACGAGGTCGCCGACGTCGTGAACACCGCGATCGCCCAGGTGTCCGAGGAGAACGGCGAGGCCCCCGGGATGAAGCAGATGGGTCAGGTGATGAAGGCCGCCACCGCGATCGCCGCGGGGAAGGCTGACGGGTCCCGGATATCGGCCGCCGTCAAGGACCGGCTCTAAACCGCTGAACCCTCTGCCGACCGCTGCGATCACGCGCCGCGACCCGGCAGGCGGCTCGCCGCCGACATTTGGTCCGTCGCCCATATTCTTGGCCGTCAGGCCGGACTCTCCTGAGGTGTCTTCTCGCGTCCGATCCGCGAGTTCGACCGCCAGGGCTGCGATTTCCCGGAGCTGAGTCGCGACCGCCGTCGAAGGCGCAGCCGTCTTGCCATTCCCGCGAGTGCCGCTCCCCGGCTTCGGGGTCATCTTGGGGTCGGCAACTGGTGACTTAATAGGATCGTGTGGTTTTGGCCAGGACTTGGTGACGGTTTCGCACGAATATGGCCCGGGAACTCGCCAGCATGGTGTGATTACGGTGAAAGTTCAGGTGGGAGCGGGAATGTGGCCTCGTTACTGATGTGGCTGTACGCAGGGGCGGGACTCGTGACTGCGGTCGCGGCGTACGTCGCGAGTCGGCGCGTCGCGAAGTTCCCTCCGTCGCGCGCAGTGCGTGTCACCGCGAGCATCGTCGCGGGTGTCATCTGGCCCATCGTGCTGGTCGGTTTGGCGCAGGCGGGCGTCGTCATGCTCTACGTGAAATACGCGAAGCCCCGTGAGCAGCCAGCCGACGAATACTCCGAATCCGTCGACGCTCGGTTCTGAGTTCTACGCGGCGTTCCGGACGATCTCGACGGGCAGGTCGGCGACGGGCAGCCTTGCGGCGACCGAAGTCGTTGGGCAGCGACAGCCGCACCACCTTCATCCACGCCGAGGCGACCTGCCTGGGGCAGCGAGCCGCTGACGTACGTCAGGCCATACCGCTCGAAGATGTCGGCGACCTTGGGCGCGATCTCCTTGTAGCGATTGCTCGGCAGATCGGGGAACAGGTGGTGCTCGATCTGGAACGACAGATTTCCCGTCATGAAGTGCATGAGCGGACTGCCGGAGATGTTGGCCGAGCCGAGCATCTGGCGCAGGTACCACTGCCCCTTCGTCTCACCCTCGATCGATGTCTTCTCGAAGGTCTGTACGCCCTCGGGGAAGTGCCCGCACATGATCACCGAGTGCGTCCACCAGTTGCGGACCAGATTCGCGGTCAGATTCGCCGTGAGGGTCGTGACGGCCGACGGGCCGGACAGCAGTGGATGCAGCACGTAGTCGCGCAAGGCGTGCTTGCGCACCTTGGCCAGGACCTTCTTGCCGTTGCGGCGGAACTCGTCCTTGTCGGTGCGCCCCTTGAGGTACTTGCCGATCTGGAGGTCGTACGCGGCGATGCCGTACTGAAAGAGGCAGGCATTGAGGAAGTTCCACACCGGCTGGCCGAGATAGAAGGGCTTCCACCTCTGGTTCTCGTCGACGCGCATGATGCCGTAGCCGAGGTCGTGGTCCTTGCCGCGCACGTTGGTGAAGTTGTGGTGGACCTCGTTGTGCGAGTGCTTCCACATGTCCGACGGCGAGGCGTTGTCCCACTCCCACGTCGTCGAGTGAATCTTGTTGTCGCGCATCCAGTCCCACTGGCCGTGCATGACGTTGTGGCCGATCTCCATGTTCTCGACGATCTTGCTGACCGACAGTCCCACCGTGCCGACGACCCACGCGGGCGGGAACAGCGAGAAGAGCAGGATGGCGCGGCTGCTCAGTTCGAGCTTGCGCTGACCGTCGATGACCTTGCGGATGTAGGCCGCGTCGTCCTCGCCGCGATTGGCGATGACGTCCGCGCGGATGGCGTCCAGCTCCCTGCCGAGGCTCTCGATGTCCTCGTCGGTCAGGTGAGCGGTCGGGTCGTGTGAAATGCGTTGTGCAGTAGTCATGGTGAGCTCCTCAGAGTTCGATGTCGCATGAACCGGCGGCGGCGGAGACGCAGGTCTGGATGTGGACGTTGTCGCCCTCGGTGGCGGTGGTGACGTCGCCGGTGCGCAGATCGCGCACGGCACCTCGTCGTAGCGGTGCGACGCAGCCGAAGCAGATGCCCATCCGGCATCCCGAGGGCATGAGGACCCCCGCCTCCTCGCCCGCGTCGAGCAGGGTCTGTGCGCCGCCGGCGTCCACGGTGGTACCGGACTTGGCGAAGGTCACGGTGCCGCCGTCGCCTGCCTCGGCGATGACCGATGGACGGAACCGCTCGGTGTGCAGACGGTCGGCGATACCCGTGGAATCCCAATGGCTTTCGAGTGCATCGAGCATGCCGGCGGGGCCGCATGCCCACGTCTGCCGGTCGGCGAAGTCGGCGACGACGTCGTCGATGCGAGCGACGTCGAGCATGCCGTCGGAGTCGGTGTGCTTCTCCACCAGGGTGATTCGGCCCGCTCCGCGCCATCGCGCGGAGCTCCTGGCTGAAGATGACGTCGTCGGCGGTGGGGGCGGAGTGCACGACGACCACGTCCTTGGCGGTCGTCATGTTGCGCAACATGCCCATGACGGGCGTGATGCCGCTGCCCGCGGTGAGGAAGAGAATCTTGTCGGCCGGGGCGGCCTCGAGGGTGAACTCGCCGGCGGCCTGGTCGAGCTGGACGAGCGTGCCGACGGTGGCCCGCCGGACCAGGTGATTGCTGACCTTGCCGTCGGGGATCGCCTTGACGGTGATCGCGATGGTGTCGTCGGCGTTGTTGGAGGTCACCGAGTAGGCCCGCCACTGCCGGATGCCGTCGACGTCGACGCCGATGCGGACGTACTGGCCCGGGGTGTGGCCCAGCCATCCGCGGCCGGGCTTGATCACCAGGGTCGCTGCATCGCGTGTCTCGGGTCGGATCGCGACGATCCGGCCGCGCAGGTCCGCGCCAGAGCGCAGCGGGTCGATCACGTCGAGGTAGTCGGCAGGCACCAGCGGCGTGGTGACGCGCTCGGCGAACTTGATGACTCGCTGGCGCATCGCGCCGACCACGGTGGGTCGGGGTGCTGTTGTCGTCATGAGACCACTCTGGCTGAGTCGCGGGTATAAAGTCTTGACCATCGAACGTGAATGATCATCAATAATTTGTTCGCAAAGGATAGTTTTGTCGGAACCGGAGCTTCGTTTCACCGGGCTCGACCTCGCCGAAGAGGTCGTCACCGCGTTGCAGGCCGTTCTGCCCAGGATGGCCGAGCGCACCGTCGTCGCCGTCACGGCCGAGGTGCCGAGCTATATCCACGCGTTCAGCGGGCGGATGGGCCCGATCATCGAGAACGCCGTGCAGATGGCGCTCGGCGCCTTCCTGCGGTTGGCCGTGCGCGCGCATGATTCGGACCCGGCCGCGACGCTGAGGCCAGCGCTGGACGGGGCGTACGAGCTGGGTCGCGGAGAGGCCCGCCAGGGTCGCTCCATGGATGCGCTGCTGTCGGCCTATCGCGTCGGCGCCAGGGTGGCGTGGCAGGAGTTGTCGGCCACCGCCGTCGACGCGGGGTTGTCAGCGGCCACGGTGGCCCGATTCGCGGAGCTGGTCTTCGCCTTCATCGACGAGCTGTCCGCATCGAGCGTCGCGGGACACTCCGACGAGTTGGCGACGGCCGGACGCGTGCGGCAGCGCTATCTCGAACGGCTGGCCAAACAGCTCCTTACCGGCGAGCCCGCCGAGACCCTGCGCGAGAGTGCGGAGAAGGCGGGCTGGCGGCCGCCCGAGACCTTGACCGCGGTGCTGGTGGCCGAGGACCAAACACGTGGACTGGCAGCGCGATTCGGCCAGGCGACGTTACAGGTCAGCGAGGATCTCCCCGGTGTCGACGGCTCGGAGTCGCTGGCCGTGTTGCTCGTCCCCGATCTGGATGGCAGGCATCGCGCCCAGTTGCGGTCGGCGCTGCAGGGTCGACGAGCCCTGGTCGGTCCGGCACGTCCGTGGATGGCGGTCCAGTCGTCGTATCGCCGCGCGCTGCGGGCACGGGAGCTGACGGTCGCCGACGACGTCGACGTCATCGACACCGAGCAGCATCTCGTCGAGCTCGTGCTGACCGCGGACCGGGAGGCCGCCGACGATCTGCGTCGCCACGCACTGGCCCCCCTGTTCGGAGCTACGTCCCAACACCGCGCAGCGGCTCGCCGAGACCCTGAGGTCGTGGATCCTGCACCAGGGGTCGCGCGATGCCGTCGCCGCCGACCTCTTCGTCCACGCGCAAACGGTCCGCTACCGCATGACCCAACTACGGGCGCTCTACGGCGACCGACTCGACGATCCGCGCACGATTCTGGAGCTCACCGTCGCCCTGAGTGACGCGTCGGCGGTGGCCAGTGTCTTCACACCGTAGGTAAATCCGTCAGCCCTGATTTAGCATTCGAGGTCACACAGGTTCGAAGGCGCCGAGGAGCAACGAGGTGGATGGGACGCCGTTCGGCCACTACATGCTCGTGGAGCTGCTCGGTCGCGGCGGAATGGGCCAGGTTTACCGGGCTCACGACACGGTGACCGATCGCGTGGTGGCACTCAAGGTGCTGCCCCCGTCCGTCGTCGACGACCCGGTGTTCAAGGAGAGGTTCCGCCGCGAGGCGCACGCCGCCGCGGGGTTGCGCGATCCCCACGTCGTCCCCATTCACGGATACGGCGAGATCGACGGCCAGCTCTACCTCGACATGCGCCTCATCGACGGCGAAGACCTCGCGACCGTGCTCACGGAGGCCGACCGGCCACTGACGCCCGAGCGTGCGGTCAAGGTCGTCGAACAGGTGGCTGCGGCGCTCGACGCGGCGCATGCGGTCGGGTTGGTGCACCGCGACGTCAAGCCGTCGAACATCTTCCTCGCCGACCGGACTTCGTGTATCTGATCGACTTCGGCATCGCGCGCACGGTCAGTCAGACCGGATTGACCAGTGTGGGAAGCACTTTGGGCACCATGGCCTACATGGCGCCCGAGCGGTTCAAGGACGGCCACAGCGATCCGCGGTCGGACATCTACGCGCTGACGTGCGTTCTCTACCAATGTCTGACGGGACGTCTGCCCTACCCCGGCGAGACCCTCGAGCAGCAGCTGACCGGGCACCTGGTGACGCCCACCCCGCGGCCGTCCTCGGTGAATCGCGCTGTGCCCCAGGGTTTCGACGAGGTCATCGCCAAGGGAATGGCGAAGGACGCCGACAAGCGCTACCAATCCGCGGGGGAGCTCGCCGAGGCCGCCAGAACCGTGCTGGCCAATCAGCCGACCGGTCCCGTCAAGCGTGGGCCTGCGCACGGGCAGCCGTCAGCAGCCCGACCAATCGCCCTCGTGCCCTTCTGATCTCGGGCGCAGCGCTCGCCGCCATCCTCGTCGTCGGACTGGTCGTGTGGCAGTTCCGCGGTACTCAAGACTCGACGTCGGGTGACGGCTCGGCGACCGCTCAACCCGCCACGTCGACGTCGAGTCCAGCCTCGAGCCTCCCGCCGCCGATCACCGATCCGGCTGCCATCGCGGCCACCGTGCCCGAGGCGATCAGGGCGGCGGGAACGTTGGTGGTCGGCACCAACCCGCCCTACGAGCCCTCCGAATTCCGAGACGAGGAGGGAAACCTCACCGGCTTCGACGTCGACCTGATGAACGCGATCGCGCGCACGCTCGACCTGAAGGTCGAGTATCGGGAGACGGCCTTCGAGAGCATCATCCCGTCGGTTCAGAGCAAGGTGTTCGACCTCGGGATGTCGTCGTTCTTCGACACCAAGGAACGCGAGCAGTTGGTCGACTTCGTGACGTACTTCCAAGCGGGAACGCAATGGGCGCAGCGGCCGGGGACGCCCGTGAACCCGAACAATGCCTGCGGTTTGAAGGTCGGCGTCGCGTCGCGGTCGCAGCAGGACGTCAAGGAGTTGCCCGACAAGAGCAAGGCCTGCGTCGCAACCGGGGCGCAGCCGATCTCGAAGATCGACTACATCAGCCAGGACGACGTCACGAATGCCCTGATCAACGGCGACGTCGACGCCATGTCGGCCGATTCGCCGGTGACCGGGGACGCCATCAAGAAGAGTGACGGCGCGTTGGAGGCGGCGGGCGGAATCTTCGACGCGACGCCCTACGGGTGGCCCGTGGCGAAGGGTTCGCCGCTGGCCGAGTCGCTGCGGCAGGCGCTGATGCACGTGATCGCGACCGGCGAGTACCAGGAGATCATGAGAAGTGGGGCGTCGAGGTGGGGATGATCAGCACGCCCACGATCAACGGCGCGTACGGCTGAGGACTTAGAGGACCACGAACCAGATCGCGATGTAGTGGCAGATCGCCGCGGCGGCGGTGAAGGCGTGGAAGAACTCGTGATAGCCGAACGTGCGTGGCCACGGGTTGGGCCACTGGATGGCGAAGAAGATCGCGCCGATGTTGTAGAACACCGCCCCCGCGACGAGGAGCACGACGGCGACGACGCCTCCGCCGCGCAAGAGCTCTGGGGCGAACCACACTGCGACTATACCCGAGTAGCAGATACAGCGGTACCCCGACCGCGTCGGGAGCCGACGGCCACCACATCTTCAGCGCGATGCCTGCGGCGGCCCCGCCGTACACGATGGTGAGGACCAGTCTGCCCGTGTCGTCCGGCATCGCGAGCATCGCCAACGGCGTGTAACTGCCTGCGATGAACACGAAGATCATCGAGTGGTCGAGCGCGCTTCATCCACTTCTCGGCCGCGGGAGATTGCCATTCCACCCGGTGATAAATCGAGCTGATGGTGAACATCGCGACGATGGTCGCCGAGTAGATCAGGGTGGCCCAGCCCGCCCTCGGCGAGTTGGCGATCCACGCGACCGGCACCAGCACCGCGCCCGCCGCGATGAATCCAGCGGCCAGGACGACGTGAATCCAGCCTCTGACCAGCGGGTTGCCGAAGAGTTCGTCGACGGTTTCGGCGAGGACCTGTGGCAGGTCTTCGTCGTCCTCGACGCTCGTGTCTGCCAAGGCAGGCAACGGTCTATCGGCGATGTCGATACCGCACCCTATCGCGGACCTGGGTAAGGGACCTCCCGTGCTGCGCGCCCGTTCAGGTGCTCGCGAAGTACCGTTCACCGTCGGCGGCCATCTTGCCGAACGCGAGCTTCAGCACCGGGGCGAGCGGTTTGAACGGCAACGCGAACGCGGGCTTCGGTTCGATGGCGACGGTCCAGGTGAACCGGGTTGCCGCGCCGTCGGATTCGGGCTCGACGACGTAATCCTCCGCGAACCGGCGGAAGAACGGCGCGTTGGCCTGATAGACCTCGAACGAATAGCCGTGGCCCTCGTCCCACCGGAAGAACCGCTCGTGCACGCGCGCCAGGCCGGGGGCGAGCACGACCTCGCGGGTGGTGCCGACGCCGAAGGGCCGGTCCGACGTCCACGTCAGCGAGCTCACCGTCGAACTCCATGCGGCCAACGACTCGTCGGAAACCAGCGATTCCCACACCCGCTCGGGTGGCGCGGCGAACCGCTTCGAATAGCGGAAGACGTGCGGTGCGGACGTGAAGAGGTTGACGTCGGCGGATTCCACCGCAAACCAGCGTGTCATGGTCCACCAGCATGCCAAAGCGACCGATTTGGTGATCCGCCGGACCCGCCTCACGGGCGACAATGGGCGGAGGCACGGAAACGGAGGAGCGCGCGGTGGGCTACACGGTGTCGAAGGTGTTGAACTCCAACCCCGACGCGTTGTCCACCGCCGCCGACGAGGCGGGGGCCGGCGCGACGAGGGTCGGCGAGAACATGGCCACCCAACGCAAGCACCTGGCGACGCTGCCGAGCCGACTGGGTGGGCACCGCCGCGGAGGCCGCTCAGAAGCAGGGCACCGACATGCTCACCGACCAGGCCGCGTACAAGACGAAGCTCGAGGGCTTGAAGACCGCGCTTGCCGCGGGCGCCGAGACGCTCGGGGGCAGGCGGTCTGACGCTGAAGACGGCGGTCGACGACGCCGAGGTGTGGTGGAACGTCGCCGACGACGGTTCGGTGACGCCGGGTTCGTGCTTGGCGCCTACGCGGAGTTGTCCACGGCCAACTGGTTCGACGTCGAGAACAGGAGAGATCGCGGTCGAGCAGAAGATCAAGTTGATCCTTGCCCAGTTCGAAGCTCAGACGAGGCACACTGCCAACGAGGTGCGAAAGCTCGGATGGACTTGAGTACCAACGGATCGCCCAAGGAGACGACGTGACCCAGCAGCCGCTGGCGTTCAACCCGTCCATGCTGCGGACCGCCTCGACGGGGTTCGGTGACATCGCGAGTTCCTTCTTCAACGAGGGCGCCGGGCCCGCGGTGAAGAGCGCGGCCAGCGGGGTGTCCGAACTGGGCTGCGGAGCGGCGTGCCGTGAGGTCGGGGACTCGCTGCTCGCGCATGCGCAGGTGCTCGGCGTCAGCACCAACACGTTCTCCGGACAATCTCGATTCGGCGGCGTTCTCTATCAGACGGGCGACGAACAGGCGGCGGAGAGCATTCGAATTCGATACGCCGGGAGACGGATTCGGCGACCGCGACCCGGGCGACGATCCCAACGACCCGATCGACCAGTACGAGGATGCAGCTGCAGGAGGCGGGCCTCCTCGACGGTGACGCTCCGGCAGGTAGCAAGTACGAGGAGTGGCTGCAGAACGCCTCGAAGAATGGCGTGCCGCCGGAGGAGATCGTCAACATCGCCCGCGACCACGGCATCACCCCGGACAGCTTCAAGGTGCTCGACGGGCTGAAGCCGGTCACCGACAACGACGGCAAGACGTTCTTCCTGCTTCCGCCGGGCACGGATGCCGAGACGGCCCGCAAGGCGGCGCTGATGACCTACGTCCTCAATGCGGGCACCGGGTACGGCACCGCGGAGAACAGCGGTGCGAACGACTTCGCGGAGACGCCGTACACCTCGGCCGAGGTGCAGCGGATCATCGACCGGCAGGCCGCCAACGCCTGGAGCTACGAGGGGGTCGAGGCCTTGGCAGAGCAGCGGCGGACGCGTCGCGCGACACGCCGAACGGCATGCTGATGGGGCTCGGCGGGAACTGGGCCCAGGATCAGCTCAGCATGCGGGCCGGCTCCACCTACGGAGACCTGTTCCTGGTCAACATCGACGACCCGGCCGATCCCGCCGCCCAACTCGAGCAGATCATCAGATCGGGCCACGCTGTACAGCTACGACGCGAGCGGGAACCTGCGAAGACGCTCGGCGTCGATCTGGATCGGACCCTGCACCACGAGGAGCGGCACTCCCAGCAGTGGGCGCAGTTGGGTCCCGTCGAGTTCGGCAGGAATACCTGACCGCCGCTGGTCAACGAGCAGCTCACGCGGCACCCATGAACCCGTTCGAGGTCAACGCGGGCGCCGCACGACGGGGGCTATCAGCGATGAGCCGTCGCGCCGGTGCGGTCCTCGCCGTCCTTGGTGACTCTGCTCGCCGTGTGCGGCTGCGACCCCTTCAACACGCCGTCGCAGTTGAACACGTCGCTGCCGTTGGTCTTCGGCGCGCGCGTCACCGACGGCGAACTGCAGGTTCTGGACGGGCACGCCGTGCCAGGGCTGACCCGGTTCGGCCTGACATTCGGGGAGGCAGGAGCCCGTAGAATTGGTGCTGACATCGCCCGCCGACGTGGGGCGTCGAGGTCGACCAGATCACGCTCGGCGGCCCGTATCCCGCCAGGCCTGCAGATCGCCACGCCGCTACCGGCCGGGTTCGATTGGCGCACAGCGAAATCGGTACAGATCTCGGTCAACGCCGACCATCATGGGCGGCGGGACGACAGTCGACGCTCGCCGACATCGTCGACGGTTCGGCCGAGCATCCCGACGACACCTACTTCTTCAAGGGGTTCGGCTGGCTGATGCCCGCCGAGGCCGCCGCGCAGGATGGCAAGAAGCTCCTCGACCGCCGTGCACTCCCGATCCCGGCGAAGGCAGCCGTCGATTCCGCGGGCGTTCGGTGCCCGGGTCACCGACGGGAGACTCGAGATCTGGACCGGCTCGCCATGTCTCGGCACCGATCGGGTGATCCTGACCTTCCAGCCCGGCCAGGCGGATCTGGTGCTCGAGCCGGAGGGTTCGGTGGGGCAGCAGTTCGAGCGGCTCACCCTCGGCGGGCCCTACCCCGGCTTCACGGTGGTCCACCCGCTACCCGACGGATTCGACTGGCGGACGGCGACAATCGCTTCTTCTGCGAGTTCACGCGCAGCAGAACGGGTTTCCGTCCACCACCGATCTATCCGAGGTTCGCGACGGCTCCGCGGCTCATCCGGGCGAGTACTTCTTCCAGGACGTCGGCTGGCTCAGCGCCGCAGACGCTACCGCCAAGAACACGAAGGACTTCCTGAACACCTGCACGCGCGAGCCGGCGAGCGAAGTGATCCGCTTCGCAGGGTGCTGACCGACTACTGGATCGAAACCAACTGGCTCGACGGCGTCCTTCAGGAGATCGCCGTCGGACGTCGCCGTCACCGTCATGTTGTCGAGGTTGATCGCGCCCTTGTGATTGTCCAGGAAGGCCGTGTCGGCGGCGTCTCGTCCGGTGCTGATCCGCACCAACGACTGCCGCGGCGCCAGGCAGGTCGCGTCGACCACCCGCCACTGCCCGTCGACGAACCCCTCGGCCACCGCGTGAAAGTCCATCGGCGACAAGCCCGGTGCGTAGACGGCGACGAGCCGGGCGGGCACGTTCACCGCGCGCAGGAGGGCCACGACGAGGTGCGCATAGTCGCGGCATACCCCGCGGCCCGCCAGCAGCGTGTCCGCCGCACCGTCGATCGGATCGCTGGAACCCGGCACGTAACTCAGCCGAGTCCCCACCCAGGACGACACCTTCTCCAGAAGAGTCTCCGAGTCCGCGTACTCACCGAATTCCGTTGCGGCGAAGCCATAGAACTTGTCGGCCTCGGCGTACCGGCTGGGCCGCAGGTACATCGACAGGTCGTACTCGGTCACCGGCGGCGGATCGGTCTGCCCGGTGATGGTCGCCGTGTAGCGGGCCTGCAGATTGCCGACCGGGCACTCGAACTTGTGGATCCGGTTGCCGTGCACTCCGCTGATCTCCATGGGATCGATCGGCCGACCGTCGAGCACGAACGACAGCGACTCCTCCACCTGGGCGCCTGGCTGCGGTGCCACCGCGATCTGGAATTCGAGCGTCGTCGCCGCGCTGACGTCCACATCGAGGTCTGCACTCACGTGCCTGGTCATCACGAAAATCATCCACCGATCCATGGGGTGTTGCGCGCAACGCCGAGGACTCGACCATCGCGACATGAAAAATGACGCCCGACCGGGCGTCGCCCCGCATTACTACCCGGCTCGTGGGACTTCGAAACATCGAGCGCACACGTCGGTCGCCCGGCAGAAAGGCCCAGACCGGATAGGTAGCGGTGCTGCGCACCGGGGCGTGGTGATCCACCGGTAGCAAAGTTCCGCGAGGACCTCCCGCGGCCAGAAGGACGGGTTCTACGATCTGGATATACAAAGCCCGAGTCGGGGCACTACTGGGCTCACGGACACTGATGCTCGAACACATCGGGCGCAAAACCGGTGCACCCCGTTATGTCGTGCTGGAGACCTTCGACCGATCCCACGCCCGATACCTTCGTCGTGCCTTCCGGTTTCGGTGAGAAAGCGCAATGGTTCCGCAACGTCAAGGCCAACCCTCGGGTGCGGGTCTACGATTCGCAGCCATGCGCCGGTCCCTGCCACCGCACGGGTCCTCGAGCAGCACGAAGCAGACCGCGCGCCTCGCCGCGTATATGACGTCGACATCCGCGCGCGTGGGCACGGTTCAAGTCCGTGATCGAGGCAACCCTCGGCAGCAGAATCACTGACACGAACACCGCGCTGCTGTTCATAAGTAGAGTTGCGCCTCGACACCGCGACACGAATCATTGATGTCGCATCATTCGACCCGAACAGTCCGACTTCAGCGCCAGGTGTGTCGTCGGCGTCGCGGCCGGGCGTGCGCCGAGGGAGCACGATAGAGAAGCATCGTGGTTCTCGTTGGGGGCAGGGTCGAGAACATTCTCAACGCCGCGGTGAGTGGCGCGTGAGTTGAGGGTCGTCGGCCACGATGGTGTTTGTGTCTCGGGCATGGCGGGTCGCGCCATACAACGAATCACCTGCGAGAGAGGAACAGCTCATCCTTGATTCGGAACCCCAACACGCGCAGCCCGGACGTGGTCGTCGCACGAGTCGAGTCGCCGAGCGGCGGGTCTCTCTACTCGCGGTATTGACGGTTGCCAGCTGTGCATTGGTCGGGCTCCTCCGAGGCGTCAGGACTCGTTCATCGGACTAGTCGACTCGCTGGCCGCGTCGGGCCTGACCGTGCCCAACCCACTCGACGCCACTGCTCTGGAGTGCCGGGCGGTCGGCTGCGCACAATCTGTGGTCACCGACACCCTGAGGATCACGTCGTTCCCGACCACCGCCCAGGCCCAAGGTTTCGCCACGCCGCGCGGGCTGTACCAGACGGGGAAGTTCGTGGTCGCGTTCGCTCCCCCGCTGACCGAAGCAGAACGCGTCCCTTACCGCATGGCGATTCAGCGACTGACCGACTGACCCGCCCGATCCCGGGCACGTGAACGAGGTGTGACAAATGGCCCCCTCAGCGGACGGCGACGACAAACTGTCGCTGATCGGCTCGGTCGCCCTCGGCACCGGCGTCATGATCGGCGCCGGCATTTTCGCGCTCGTCGGCCAGGTAGCCGGACTCGCGGGCGACTGGTTCCCCCTCGCCTTCCTGCTGGGCGCAATCGTCGCGGGCGCAGCGCCTACTCCTACATCCGATACTCCAGCGTCGAACCCGAGTTCCGGCGGCATCGCGATGCTGCTGAAGGATGCCTACGGCCCGGGTGTGATCGCCGGCACCTTCTCGCTGTTCATGTACGTGTCGATGGTCGTCGCCGAGAGCCTGCTCGCGCGCACGTTCGGCACCTACCTGCTCCGGCCGTTCGGCCTGCAGGACTCGGTCGTGCTCGTGCCTGTGCTCGGCGTGGTCGTGATAGCCGCCGCCACGATCGTGAACCTCATCGGCAACGGCTGGTCGAGACATCCGCCACCACGACGGCCGTCGCGAAGATCCTGGGCATCTCCGTGCTCGCGATCGCCGGAATCGTCGGCACGGGGCTGTCCGCGCTCTTCGCCGACTGTTCGAGGCGGCGACCAGCACATACCGGACAGTGTGGTTCGGTTTTCTCGCCGGCGCCGACCCTGTGCGTGCTCGCCTACAAGGGCTTCACCACGATCACCAATCAGGGCGACGACATCCGCGACCCGAAGCAGAACATCGCCCGCTCGATCATGATCTCGCTCGGACTCTGCGCGGCGATCTACCTGCTCATCACCATCTCGGTGGTCGAGCCTGCCGGTCCCGGATCATGCCGACGCCCGCGACTACGCCCTCGCGCAGGCCGCCGAGCCGCTCTTTGGGCGGCTGGGGTGTGTGGTTCACCGTCGCGATCGCCGTCATCGCCACCCTGTCCGGCCTGCTCGCGAGCCTGTTCGCAGTCTCCAGGCTCTACGCCATGCTCCGCGACATGAGACAGGCACCGGCGCTGCCGGGGCAGATGCACCACAAGCCGCTGCTGATCACCGCGGGCGCTGGCCATTCTGACCGCGACCGCGTTCGACCTGACCAGATCGCATCCCTGGGCGCGATGCTCTATCTCACGATGGACATCGCGATTCATTGGGGGATGCTTCGGCACCTGAGAGGTGAAGTCGGGGCCAGGATCTGGGTGCCGACAGTCGCGATCGTGCTGGACCTCCTGGTGCTCGCCCCATTCGTGGTGATGAAATTCCGCACCGACCTGCTCACGCTCGGCATCACCGCCGCGGTCGTCGTCGCCACCGTCACCGCTCAGTGGTTCGCCGTCCGACAGCGCACCGCAACGTCGGTCGACCGGTGAGTGCGACGGATGAGAGTGCGCACTCCTGTCACCCGCCTGGCGAAGGCCGCGCTGTCGCTCGGCGATACAGCCTTCTGCCATACACGCCAGTGACGCCGTAGGCGATCGTGCTGCCCACCAACACCAATGACCCGGCAGCGAGAACCTGCGGATTTACGCCGAGCCGCTCCGCCTCCAGCGTCAGGTAGAACAACGCCGAGACCCCCACCGGCCCGAACCATCCGAGGTACAGCGCATCCGGAGTCGCCATCCGTAGCGGCCGTCTCATGAGGAGCACGATGGGCATGCGGCGCAGGAGCAGCACCGCCAACACGAGAGCCGGCCCCTGCCAACCGAACTCACGCCACTCATGCCATGGCAACGCCGCTCCGAACAGAACGAACAGCGGCAGCACCGCGAACCGGTTGATCGCCTCGTCGATCGGCACCTCCGATGCGCGTTCGCGCCCGGTCCCGACGATGTTGAACACCACGCCGCCGGCAAAGATCGCGAGAATCCCGTCCGTGCTCAACATTCCGGCCACTCCGAGAATGCCCAGGGCAAGCACCACCGTGAAGAACAACGCCGGCGCACTGTCGGTGGCCCCGTGCCGAGCTCCCATACGCAGTGCGTAGCCGCCCAGCCAGCCGATCGCGGCTCCGAGAACGACAGCACCGACCACCTGCCATACCGCTTCGACGAGCGCGTCGCCCACACCGAGGGCGCCCGCCACCGCAAGCGCTACCAGGACGAGCGGCAATGCCAGCCCGTCATTGGATCCTGACTCGATCGACAGCAGTTGACGATCCCGGGCGGGGAGGTCACGTTCGGCGGCCTTTCCGGTGACCACGCTGGACGCCAGCACCGGATCTGTCGGACTGATGGCCGCCCCGAAGAGCGCAGCGGCTGCGATGGGCATACCGAGGATGGCCCATCCCAACCCCCCGGACACGATCGCCATCATCGGCAGCACGACCACCAACAGGATCGCGATGCCTTTTCCGTGCCGCCGGATGTCGCGGTAGGGGTAGCGCAGTGCCACCGCCATTACGGAGATCGCCAACAGGATCCTGCTCGCTTCGTGCAGCATGGGTTGCCCGGCTGCCATCGTCGGAATCGAGAGCACGCCAATAACCTGTGGTCCCAACACGATTCCCGCGAGCAACCCCAGCATGGGTTCCGAGATCGGCAGCCTGCGCATCCTCGCCGAGGCCGATGCGACTACAACCCCGAGCAGGCCCACCACCGACAGCACCACATCCAGTTCCACACGTCACGGGTTCCCACTGCTGCGATGGGCAAGCGTCGAGTTCGCCACGAGATCAGCTCGGACAGGTATACCGGCGCCGCCTCGGGGTACTTGACCCTGCCGGCGACCTGAACTGTCGGCCGCGTAGGCAAGGAGACGTCGTGAACGATCTGGATATCCGAATCCGCACCCATGGCGGAATGATGAGCATGCCGCGCAGCCGCGGGGCCGCCACCGGAATTCTGCTGATACTTCTCGGCCTCTGGGGCGCGCTGATCCCGTTTGTGGGCCCCTATGTCGACTTCGCCTCGGGCTCGGATCAGGAGTGGACCTGGACGACCGCGCGCGGCTGGTTGCAGGTCCTGCCGGGAGTGGTGACGGTTGTGGGTGGCCTATTGCTGACGTTGTCCGGCAACCGCCCAACAGCGTTGCTGGGAGCCTGGCTGAGCGCCGTCGCCGGCGGCTGGTTCGTGGCGGGTAGGGCAGTTGCCGCGCCGTTGGGACTCGGAACCGTCGGCACGCCGGTAGCCGAAAACGACACAAAGGCGGCATGGCTAGACCTGACGTACTTCTCCGGTCTGGGCGCACTGATCATTTTTCTCGCCGCACTGTGCATGGGTCGGCTGACGGTGCGCAGCCTGCGCGACATCCGTCGCGCGGAAGCGCCGGTGGCGCTGATCGACGAGCATTCCAGCCGGGCTGCCGAGCCGGTTCACCAACGACCTGTGGAACCCGGTCCCGAGTCGCCGGGGCCCGGCGACGACACGGAAGCGCGCCACCGTGGACTACTTGACCGGTTCCGCCGTCGGAGTACACCATCAGCTCACCGTTGATCGCCTCACGCCGCGGGGCTGTCCTTGCTATCCGGGGCTGGGCGGCCGGTAGCTTCGGTCGATGGCACCGTGTTCGTCGACGCTTGGCGCAGCCGGTTGTGGCCGGTACCTGCGCTGTGCGCCCACTTGAGTGTGGTCGTCTAGTCCCGCAGATGTTGCGCCAGGCCCGACGCCGAGGTTTCGGTGTGCGCACCGGACAGTTCCCGCGCAGTATTGATCAGCCCCACCATGCTGAACGCCTGCGGGGTGTTGCCGAGTTGCCTGCCCGTCGCCGCGTCGTACTCCTCGCTGAGCAATCCGACGTCATTGCGCAGTGAGAGCAACCGCTCGAAGAGGGTGACCGCCTCCTCTGTCCGCCCGATTCCGTGGAGTGCGTCGGCGAGCCAGAACGCGCACGCCAGGAATGCGCCCTCGGTGCCGGGCAGCCCGTCGACACCGTGTTCTGTCTGATAGCGCACCAGCAAGCCGTCATGACTCAACTCTCTTTGCACGGCATCCACGGTGCCGACCACGCGAGGGTCTTTCCACGGCAGGAAGCCGACCCGCGGAATCAACAGCAATGCCGCGTCGAGGGCCTCGGATCCGTAGTACTGGGTGAATGTGTTGCGTTGTGGGTCATAGCCGTTGGTGCAGACGTCTGCGTGGATGCGGTCGCGTAGTCCCCGCCAGCGTTGCACCGGCCCGGGCAGGCCGTGGTTGTCCACGGTATGGACCGCACGATCCACCCCCGCCCACGCCATCACCTTGGAATGAACGAAATGCCGGCGCGGACCCCGCACCTCCCACAGGCTGTTGTCCGGTTCGCGCCAATGGCCTTCGAGGTAGTCGAGCAGTGCACGCTGTAGGTCCCAGGCTGTGTCATCGAGCGCCAACCCCGCTTCCCTGCCCAGATGCAAGCCGTCGAGCACCTCGCCCCAGACGTCGAGCTGGAACTGGTCGGCCGCGGCGTTGCCGATGCGCACCGGCCGCGAGTCCTCGTACCCGGACAGCCAAGGCAGTTCCTGCTCGGGCAGCCTGCGGCTTCCATCGAGTCCGTACATGATCCTCAGTTCGGCGGGATCGCCGGCGACCGCGCGCACCAGCCACTCGCGCCACGCCGCAGCTTCGTCCGTGTAGCCGGTGCCCAACAGCGCCTGCAGCGTAAACGTCGCGTCGCGCAACCAGCAGTAGCGATAGTCCCAGTTGCGGGAACCGCCGAGTTCTTCGGGCAGCGACGTAGTGGCCGCCGCAACGATCCCCCCGGTGGGGGCATACGTCAGGGCCTTGACGATGACGAGCGACCGCCGAACGTCTGCGGCCCATCGGCCGTCGTAGCTGCACCGACTGATCCACTCGCTCCAGAATTGTTCGGTGCCGGCGAGAGCTTGCTCGGGGTCGACGGGTTCGGGACGCGGAAGATGTGACCTCGTGTACGTCAATACGAATGGGATCCTTTGCCCAGCAGCGACTTCGAATTCAGCAACCGTCGTCAGATCCTCGCCGTGAGTCGGCACCGCAGTGCGCAGCCACACCGCGTCGGGTCCGGCCACCGCAACGAGGTCCTGGCCGTCGCGCCGCACCCAGGGAACGACGTGGCCGTAGTCGAAGCGCAGCCGCAGTGCCATGCGCATCGGCACTTGGCCGCTCACACCCTCGACAATCCGCACGACATCGGCGTGCCCGCCCCGAGGCGGCATGTAGTCGATCAGCCGGACGGTGCCCTCGGGGGTGTCCCATTCGGTTTCCAGGATCAGCGTGTCCCCGCGGTACCGCCGTCGGGTCGCCGCGCCGGCCGCGGTGGGGCCCAACCGCCAGCTTCCGGCCTCGTCACCGCCCAGCAGCGCCGCGAAGCAGGCAGGCGAGTCGAAGTTCGGCAGGCACAGCCAGTCGATGGCGCCGTCACGGCCGACGAGCGCGGCGGTCTGCAGGTCACCGAGCAGGGCGTAATCCTCGATGGGAGCCACGATCAGACGGCTCCGATGTCGATGACGACCTTGACGTCACCGTCGCGGGGTTCGAACGCTTCTGCCGCGCGGTCCAGCGGTACCCGGGTGGTGATCAAAGCGTCCAGCCAACCGATGTCAGCTTGGGCCAACGCCTGTGCGGCGAGTTGGAAGTGCCTGGAGTTGGCGTTCACCGAACCCACCACGGCGTCGTTCTCCAGCACGATGTCCCGGTTCAGTGCGCCCGCGTCGATGTGCACGGTACGGCCGGCAGGCGACACCCCCGTCAAGCACACGATGCCGTAGCGCGCAGTGGTCGACATCGCTGCGATGACCACCTCGCTGGCACCGGTGGCTTCGATGATCACATCGGGGCGCAACCGAGCCGCCACGTCATCCACGGATTGGTGGTGATAGGTCGCACCGAGCGACTCGACCGATCGTGGCTTCGGGCCGTCGGTCACCCGGTCCAGCACGTGCACGTCCAGTCCACGCTGCACTCCGAGCAAGGCGGCGAGCAGACCTATCGGTCCGGCCCCGGTGACCAGCACCCGTCGCGGGTCGAACCAGCTTCGCTCGCCCACCCGGTAGACCTGTTCCCACGCCTTGGCGACGACGGAGGTCGGCTCCATGAGCACCCCGACGCGTTCCAGCCCGGACTTCACCTTGGTTGCATAATTCGTTGCCACGCACCATTGTTCGCTGCCATAACCATCGACCTCCTTGATACCCCGCTCGGTGTAGCGTCCGTTGCGGCACATGTCGAACTCGCCGCGAGCGCAGGCGCCGCAGGGCACCGGGTCCGGACGTCGCACCACGCCGACGACCAGGTCGCCGACCTCGAAACCGCTACCCTCGACGGTGCGTGCGACCCGGCCCAGCGATTCGTGCCCCAGCACCAACCTGTCCCGGCCGGGTGGCGCCCAACCGTACTGTCCGCTCGCGATCTCCTTGTCGGTACCGCACACGCCCAGCGACAGGCCGTGAACCAGCAACTCATCGGGGCCAGGTTCGGGTTCGGGCACGTCGGTGACACGCAGCGAATCTGCGGTACCGGGTTCAACGGTCAATGCCTGCATCAGCTGGTCCTTCCATTCTTCGTCGGGGCGCTCGCGTACGGCGCAGCGCCAATGTTCCTCGCGGGTACGTTCCGCACCCCGGCCAACGCGGACCAGTCACCGACCTTGTCCGACGTGATGACGCTCAGCGAACCGTCGGACTCCAGTACCACGGCAGCCACTTGGCTGACATCGCCTTGGCCCGATGACCGAACAACTTGCCGGATCTCATCAACGCTCACCCGTTGGGCCTTCAACGCATCGTCGAGGAAAAGGCCCTGCGACACAAGGAGAGTCGGCCGCGCGGTCAGGACGGAGCGCCCGGCGACGAGTCGCGAAGCAATCGTCGCGGCCAGAAACTGCAGTGCCGCCAACAGCGCCAGCGCCGTTGCACCCTCTGAGAAGGACACATCGGAGTTGAGCAGGATCGTGGCCAGCGTGGAGCCGACCGCGACGGTGACCACCAAATCGAACGCGTTGAGTTTGGCCAGCGTGCGCTTGCCCGTTGACCGGAGTACGACGATCACGGTGACGTAGGCCGCGGATCCCACCGACACCACCCTCAAGATGTCGGACCAGGAATCAAACCACATGATAATCAACAACTTTCGTCGTGAATCTCAGAAGATGCCGGCTACAGGCGCGAACACGCACAAGATCACGGGCACGTCGACGGATATGCGTTGGCGCAGGAACGCCAACGTGCTGTCCAAGAGTCGAGAGACCTGAACCTGAGAGACGTTGAGGCGCAGAGCGATTTCTCGTTGAGTCAGACAATCGAAGAAGCGCATGCCCAGAATCGCGCGTCGACGAGGATCAAGTTCGGCGACGACTTCCCTGAGGACGATGAGATCCTCGACGGAGTCGAAACCTGGATCGTCCGCTCCCCGAAACTCCCCGACAGTGATGCTTCCTTCGTCGACGTCGCCGCAGGGCGCGTCGAGCGATACAGGGCGGTACGCCCAGTGCGCCGAATGGCTTTGGGAGACTTGGTCGTCGTCGACGCCGAGTTCACGCGCAACTTCTGGATCGGTCGGTGGCCTACTCAACCGCTGAGAGAGTTCTTCCACGGTGCGTCGCATCCTGAGTTGCGTTTCCTGGACCTTGCGGGGTACCCGCATCGACCAGGTGCTGTCACGGAAATGACGTCGTATCTCGCCCCGGATGGTCGGGACCGCAAACGCCACGAAGCGGCCCTTGCCAGGAACATACCGATCGACGCTCTTCATCAGGCCGACCCGGGCGACCTGCATCAGGTCGTCAGACGGCTCGCCGCGTCCGTCGAAGCGCCGGGCGATGTGATCGGCAAGTGGCAGGCTCTCGGTGATGATGTGATGTCGTCGTCGACGGCACTCTGCAGGGTCGCCGCACTCTGCCAACGACAGCAACTGGTCCTCTATGTTCGTCCAGTCGGGGCTACGGGCGGCGGTCCCGGTTCGTTCTCCGGTGCGCCTTGCTTTTGCTGTGCGTGCTGTGTTGCCAATGCGCTCTGCGACGGTCATGACGGCCTTTCCTCTGAGGCGCAGAAGCGACGGGGCGGCTTCCGCGTAGAACCTGCAGATCGCCTACCCGGGGGGGCTCGGAAACCAGGACGGGGGCGCAATCGTTGCGTAATCGCAATCAGGACCAGGTGTTTAGTGGCCGTGACGTGGGAATGCTCATTGGATTCGCACGACTCCCACAGGCCGCTCTCAGTTCACCGCATTAGGCATCGGCGCTGGCAGCCTGGTCCACGCAGCCGGGTATCAAAACCGCTCGCCGGGGAACCTACGGGTAATGCGATTACAGACGTTGCGCAGAAGTGGTTCGGCACTGGCGGGTACCGCCATGTTGATGATGTCCGTCATCGGGTGCGGCGAGGACCCGGTCCTTGACTCGTCCAATCGCGGATCGGGGTCACACACCGACGACACCTCGGTGGAGAATGCCTACATCGTGCCGACCTACGTTCCTGGCCGGTGCGCGCTTCAGCTCAACGCCGGCGGTGCGATGCGGTTCACGATCACGAACAACCGCCCGGCCGAGACTGAGCGCCTTCTCGGCATATCGACAAGTGCGGCGGAGCAGGCACGTGTCATCAGCAGCGTGGCGATCCCACCCAAGTCCACGGTCAGCTTTGGTCAGCCCAACGCAGAACCGGATGCCGGCGATGCGAGCGGCCCGCCAGTGCTGCTGGACCAATTGGACCCGGATCTGGTGCCCGCTATGAGCGCCGATGTCACCTTCCATTTCGAGCAGGCAGGCGAGCTGACGTTCCCGGTGCCGGTGGAGGCCTGCCCGATCCAGCAGCGGTGACGTTGCGCCGCAAGTTGCGCGGGCCGCCGGTTGAGTGTCCATACGGCGAATTACCCCAGCGCCGCTGGCTCATACCGCGCCCGTAGACAAACCCACTTGCGACACCGACCCCGTATCAAGTTGCCGAATACGGGTAACTGGGTTCACATGAAGTTGCGATTGATGATCGCGGGTCTGGGTGCAGTGGCCCTGCTCGTCGGCATCGTTGGTCTGTTCGCACCCGTCTCGGTGTTTGCAGAGGGAGAGGTCATCAGATGTGGAAGCGTGACCGCTCCTGACCTATCGGCCGCCCGCGCCAACGACGACGCCAGCGCGGCGAATGCCCTCGTGCTCGGCGACCTAGTCAGCGACGCGAACTTCACCCGACTCTGTGACATGAACCTCGAGGATCGACGGCTCTGGACCATCTCGTTGGGAGCGCTGGGGGGACTGGCCGTGATCGCCGCCGCCGCACAGGGCGTCATGTCCCGCCGAGCGACGTCCGCCCGCTGACACCGCCCCACGGCGACGCCATCGTTGATCGCGAATGTCGTTACTCTGAAACCGAACTCACCCGTCAGGGCGAGCGACTTCGTCGTAGCCAGCGTCTCGGTCTTGAAAGTCAGAAGCGATCATGCCGACATCGCAGCACCGGCCCGCCGGATGTATCGATACCCGCGAACGCCGTGCCGACCATCGGTCAAACCAGCCTAACCACCTTGCACTGGATCCACGCAGACTTGTTCCCGGACGACTTGGAGCATGTCTCTGCGGCCCTGGACGCCGCCCGAAGTAAGTCGCTCGAATCTGCTGCGGACTGAACAGCAAGAAGGCCCTGAACCAGAAGTCGGATCAGGGCCTCTCACCTGCACACGAGTCGGGGTGGCGGGATTCGAACCCACGACCTCTTCGTCCCGAACGAAGCACGCTACCAAGCTGCGCCACACCCCGTGTAGAGCCACGACAGCCTATCGCACGGCGCCGCGTGGAAGCGAAACGCCTGATCCGCTGTATCGACCGTCACTGTCCATGCCCGGGAAGGATGTGTTCGGTCCCGGCGTTACTGGGTATGAGTTGTGCAAGAGCTTGAGACCAAGGATGACGAGGAAGGGTACGAGATGACTGCATTGGGAGCTTCGATCTACGTCGGGTTCTTCGCCATCGCGGCGCTGTTGTTGATCGTGACGGCCGACCGCGACAGCGGCTTCAACCGTCAGGGCAAGTAGCCGGTCCGCTCGAACTCGATCAGGGTGGCCGAGGCCTCCGTCGGGTCCAGGCCCTGCTCGGCGAGCCAGTCGTCGTTGAAGTAGGTGTCGGCGTAGCGGTCGCCGCCGTCGCAGAGCAGCGTGACGACCGACCCGCTGCGCTTCTCGGCGAGCATCTCGGCGAGCACACCGAACGCGCCCCACAGATTGGTCCCCGTCGACGGGCCGACCCTTCGCCCGAGCACGGTACTGACGTGTCTCGCCGCCGCGACGGACGCGGAGTCCGGCACCACCACCATGCGGTCGACGACGTCGGGCAGGAACGACGGCTCGACGCGCGGGCGTCCGATGCCCTCGATCCGCGACGACGCGCCCGTGACGACGTCGCTGCGTCCCTGCGCATACGCGGGGAAGAACGCGGAGTTCTCCGGGTCGACGACGCACAGCCGGGTGGGGTAGCGGCGATAGCGGATGTAGCGGCCGATGGTCGCGCTGGTGCCGCCCGTGCCCGCCCCGACGACGATCCAGTCGGGTATCGGATGAGTCTCGAGCTGCATCTGCTCGAAGATCGACTCGGCGATGTTGTTGTTGCCCCGCCAGTCGGTGGCGCGCTCGGCGTTGGTGAACTGATCGAGGTAGTGCCCGCCGGTCTCGTGCGCCAGGCGCTCGGCCTCGGCGTACACCTGAGACGACTGCGCGACGAAATGGCAACGGCCGCCCTGTGATTCGATGAGCTTGATCTTGCTGGCGCTCGTCGAGGCGGGCATGACCGCGATGAACGGCACGCCGATCAGCGCCGCGAAGTACGCCTCCGACACCGCGGTCGACCCCGACGACGCCTCGATGACGGTGGTGTTCTCGCAGATCCAGCCGTTGCACAGCGCGTACAGGAACAGCGATCGCGCCAGCCGGTGCTTGAGGCTGCCGGTGATGTGCGTGGTTTCGTCCTTGAGATACAGCTGAAGGTCGACGCCCTCGCTCCACGCCGACGGCAGCGGATACCGGACGAGATGGGTGTCGGCGCTGCGCCGGGCGTCGGCCGCGATCAGGCGAACTGCGTCGTCCACCCACTGCGCGTGGCTGACTGCGCTCCGCGACCGAGGAGCCTTCGGTCACCGCGCCGAGACGGCCGCGTCGGACACGCCGACCCTCGTCCCCGCGCGCCCGCCACCGGTCGGGGCCGCGACGAGCGTCAGCAGCGTCGCCTCGGGCCTGCAGCAGAATCGCACGGGCGCATACGGAGACGTCCCGATGCCCGCCGACACGTGCAGCTGCGTGTGCGCACCCCAGCGCGACGGGCCCTTGGCGCGCGACCGGTCCAGTTCGCAGTTGGTGACGATGGCGCCGTAGAACGGGACGCACAGCTGGCCGCCATGCGTGTGGCCCGCCATCACCAACTCGTACCCGTCCGCTGCGAAGCGGTCCAGGACGCGTGGCTCCGGCGAGTGCGTGAGGCCGAGGGTCAGGTTGGCAGCCGGGTTGGGCCTGCCTGCGATCGCGTCGTACCGGTCGCGGTGCAGGTGCGGATCGTCGACGCCCGCCGCGGCGATGAGCATGGCCGTTGACCTCGAGCTCGCGGCGCGTGTGGGTCATGTCGAGCCAGCCGCGTTCGGTGAACGCCGCCCGCAGGTCCTGCCATGGCAGCGGTGGGCCCGTGATCCGCTTGGATTCGATTGAAGAGGTAGTTGGCCGGGTTCTTCGGCTTGGGGCCGAAGTAGTCGTTGCTGCCGAAGACGAACAGCCCCGGCACGGACAACAGGTCGCCCATCGCCTGCACGACGGCGGGGACGGCCTTCGGGTGCGCCAGGTTGTCACCGGTGTTGATGACGAGGTCGGGCTCCCAGCTGGCGAGTTCGCGAAGCCAGGCCTGCTTGCGTCCCTGCGAGGGCCGCATGTGGAAGTCGCTGAGGTGCAGCACGCGCAGCGGCGAGGACCCCGGCGTGAGCACCGGCATCGTCACCTCGCGCATGACGAAGGCGTTGCGCTCGATCAGGGACGCGTAGGCGATTCCGGCGGCCAGCGTGCCTGCGGCGGCCGACGGCGGTTTTGGCCAGAACATTGGTCGAGATAGCCGAAGACACGGTGGAACCGGACATGTAGGCAGCCTACTGGCAGATGCCGACCACGAGACCTTCTCGGCGCAGGGCGTTACCAAACCCACACCTGGCGACGCGCTGTCCCCGCAGGTCAGGGTGGCGGTGGCGGCGGAGGCGGCGGCGGGCCGAGCACCGGCACCGTGATCGGCGGCAGGCCGGCAATCGGTGATCACCGTCGAGCCCATGACGGGCGGCGTTCGGATCACCGGGCGGAAGCTCGCCGGGCGGGGGTGGCGGCGGAATGCCGTTGCTGAGCTGAAGCGTGATGATCGACCCCGGCACGGTCTGCCCGCTCGGGGAGGTGCCGACCAGGGAACCGGCGGGCGCCGCGCTGCTCACCGGCGTCGACTGGTCTGCCACCTGGAACCCGGCGTCCTTGAGGCGCTGCGCGGGCCATCTCCGGACTCATGCCCGCCACGCTAGGCACCTTCGAGCCAGGCGCGCCGTCGACGTACCTGGGATCCGTCGGCGGCAGCGCCACGTCCTCGGGCGTGATCGGCTTCATCGCGGTGAACCACGTCCTGGCGGGCTCGTTGCCGCCGAACAGGTTGCCGGAGCCGCACTGGCGCAACGGGAAGGAGCAGAGATCGCCCGGTGTCGGCGAGTCGTCGTAGATGTAGTTGGCCGCGGCGAAATCCCTGGTGAATCCCAGGAAGCCCGACGACCGGTGCGCCTCGGTGGTGCCGGTCTTGCCCGACATCGGAAGGTTCCAGCCCACCGAACCCGCCGAACCGGCCGCGGTGCCACCGCCCGAGTCGTCCTTGCTCATCGCGTTGGCCAGCGTGTTGGCCAGGCCCTCCGGTACGACCTGCTCGCACGTCTCCGTCGTCACCGACACCTCTTTGCCGTTGCGATCGAAGACCTTGTCGATCGGGTTCGGCGGGCACCAGGTGCCACCCGACGCCAGCGTGGCCGCGACGTTGGACAGCTCGAGGGCGTTCACCTCGATCGGGCCGAGGGTGAACGACCCCAGATTCTGCCGTTTGACGAAGTCGGCGAGGCTCTCGTTGCTGTCGGGGTCGTAGTCGCGGGCCGTTCCCGGCAGTGCGTAGGACCGCAGGCCCAGCTTGACCGCCATGTCGACGGTGCGCTGGACGCCGACCTGCGAGATCAGCTTCGCGAAGGCGGTGTTCGGCGAGGTCGCCAACGCGTCGGTGACGCTCATCGCGCCCCGGTAGTTGCCCGCGTTCAGGACGCACCACGTGTCCTTGCGGGCAGCCCTTGGCGCCACCGCTGCCAAGGCCCTTGGCCTCGAAGCGGGCGGGCGCGTCCAGAGTCGCGTTGATGCCCATGCCCATGTCGAGGGCGGCGGCCGTCGTGAAGATCTTGAAGATCGACCCGGCGCCGTCGCCGACCAGCGAGAACGGCTGCGGCTGCATCGTCTGGTTGGCCGCGAGGTCGAGGCCGTAGGTGCGGTTGCTGGCCATCGCGAGCACCTGATGCGACGTCCTTGCCGGGCCTGATCACGCTCATGACGCTGGCGACGCCGTCGAGATCCGGCGAGGCGATGCCGTCGACCGCCGACTTCACCTGTCCCTGCACCGCGGGATCGAGCGTCGTCTTGATCAGGTACCCGCCCTTGGACACCTGGTCCTTGCTGATGCCCGCACGCGCCAGGTACTCCAGCACGTAGTCGCAGTAGAAGGCGCGGTCGCCCGCGGCGATGCAGCCCCGTGGCAGCTGATTGGGCTGCGGCAGCACGCCGAGGGGCTGTTCCTTCGCGGCTCGCAGCGCGTCGGCCTCCTGCGGAATGTTGTCGATCATGGTGTCCAACACGATGTTTCGCCGGGCGAGCGCGGCATCGGGGTTGGTATACGGGATCGAGGGTGCTCGTCGACTGCACCATGCCTGCGAGCAGCGCGGCCTGCTCCCAGTTCAGATCGGAGGCGTTGATCCCGAAGTAGGTCTGCGCGGCGTCCTGAATGCCGAATGCGCCGTTGCCGAACGACACCAGGTTGAGGTAGCGGGTCAGGATCTCCGGCTTCGGGAACGTCTTGTCCAGCGTCAACGCCATCCGGATCTCGCGCAGCTTGCGCGCGGGCGTCGTCTCGATGGCTGCCCGCCGCTCCGCCTCGGTCTGCGCGATCACCAGCAATTGGTAGTTCTTGACGTACTGCTGCTCGATGGTCGAACCGCCGCGGGTGTCCAGGTCGCCGGACGCGTAGCCGGCGAGGCCCGTCAGCGTGCCCTTCCAGTCGACGCCGTTGTGCTCGGCGAACCGCTTGTCCTCGATCGAGACGATCGCCAACTTCATCGTGTTGGCGATCTTGTCGCTCGGCACGTCGAAGCGCCGCTGGGTGTACAGCCAGGCGATGGGCGCGCCGTTGATGTCCACCATCGTCGATACCGCGGGGACCTCGCCCTCGACCAGTTGGGCAGAGCCGTTGGCGACGACGTCGGACGCGCGATTGGACAGCAGGCCGAAGCCGCCGGCGATGGGAAACATCAGCGCCGCGGCAATCACGGCCGTCAACAGAACGCACCAGGCCAACTTGATCACCGTCACCGTCATCGGCGGCGGAGGCGTCGGTCGGTCGGACATGGGTAACAGAGTAGCGACGTCCCTCGTCGGCGGCCCTGGAGTGCCCGGTTTAGCAGGTGAGCGGGGGCTGCGGTTTCGCGGGGATGCGCGAAGATGGATCACGGCACGGTTGTCCCAAAAAAAGCAGTTTTGACTGTTGCGCAAAACCCCCCTGACCACCTAGCTTGGACACACGGTGCGATCTAGGTAACACTCTGGGTCGCAATGTGGCGTAGATCGCATGGGGCGTTCTGCACCTCAGGACTGGGTCGTCGATTCGGCGGCTAGACGAAGGGATCCCCGGTGTCAGGTATTCGGCCCGCGGCGCGCAAGACGAGCCCACCCTCCCCGATCAACTCCGTAGTCCAGAGTGCCGAGGCAGAAGCCCGGATCGCGTGGGTCTCACAGGCCAGATGCAGGCAGGCCGATCCCGACGAGTTGTTCGTGCGCGGGGCCGCACAACGCAAGGCGGCCGTCATCTGCCGCCATTGCCCGGTGATCCTCGAATGTGGCGCCGACGCCCTCGACAACCGCGTCGAGTTCGGCGTCTGGGGCGGTCTGACCGAACGTCAGCGCCGCGCACTGCTCAAGCAGCATCCCGAGGTGGTGTCCTGGTCGGAGTTCTTCGCCGCCCAGCGCAAGCACCGCAGCGCGGTCTGAGCTACTCCTCCTACCTCATGCGGCGGGTGACTCGCCCGTGATCTGATCGGCGATGGCGCGCAGCGCCTCCAGATCCGACACGTCGAACGGCAGCGACGGAACGCCGACGATGGCCACCTGCGGGTTGGCTCCGGTGAATCGCGACAGCAGTCGAATCTCCCGCTTGGACGTCAGCGCGCGGTCGGCATGAATGCGCAGGACGGCCGCCGTCAACGCCTCTGGGCCCTCCGCCGGCGCGTCGGACCGTCGAGTTGGTCCGCGGCGTCGCTGGCCTTGTCGGTCTGCAGGCTCGCACAGCATCGGGTGGGTGCGGTTGAGGATCAGGCCGGCCAGGGGCATGCGCTCCTGGGACAGCCGGTCGATGAAGAACGACGCCTCCCGCAGCGCGTCCGGTTCGGCGGCCGAGACGACGACGAACTGGGTGCCGCGGCGCTTGAGCAATTCGTATGTGCGATCGGCCTTCTCGCGGAATCCGCTGAACGTCGCGTCGAGCGCCTGCACGAAACCGGCTGCATCGGCGAGCATTTGGGAGCCGAGCACCGTCGACAACGCCTTCATCGCGAGGCCGACCGCGCCGGTGACCAGTCGACCGATACCGCGTCCCGGGGCGAGCAGGAGTTTCCACAGCCGGCTATCCATGAAGCTGCCCAAGCGCTTTGGCGCGTCGAGGAAGTCCAACGCGTTGCGTGACGGCGGGGTGTCGACGACGACGAGGTCCCACTTGTCCTCGGCGAGCAGTTGGCCGAGCTTCTCCATCGCCATGTACTCCTGCGTTCCCGCAAGCGATGTGGCGACGGTTTGGTAGAACTGGTTGTCCAGGATCGCGTCCGCGCGCCCCTCGGCCGAGTACTGAACGACCATCTCGTCGAACGTCCGACGCATGTCGAGCATCATCGCGTACAGCTCGCCGGTAACCTCCGGCGCGAGCGGCACCCGCTGCGGGTTGTTGCCGAGATCCTTGATGCCGAGCGCCTGGGCGAGCCGCTTGGCCGGGTCGATGGTCAGCACCACGACCGTTCGGCCGTACTCCGCGGCGCGCAGCGCCATGGCCGCGGCTGTGGTGGTCTTGCCGACTCCGCCTGCGCCGCAACACACTACGACGCGATTGGTCCTGTCCTGCAGGATCGCGCCCAGGTCGAGAGGGCGGGGCTTGGTGCTCATCTAGCGGACTCCTTGCTGGGCGAGTGCCTCGGCGAGTTCGTACAGGCTGCCGAGGTCGACGCCGTCGGTGATCGCGGGCAGTTCGATCCGCGGAACGTCGAGTTCGTCGAGTTCCTCGGCGCTCTCCGCGCGGGCGGCGATCCGTGTCGCATGCTGAATCGCCTCGGTGAGCAAGCCGGCGAATTCGTCGTCCGGCAAGGTGATTCCGGCCTTGGCCAGACCCGCGCGCACGGCGTCGGCGTCGATGTCGCCCTCGGCCGCCTTGGCCAGGTCGTCGGCACCCAGATAGGACGGGATGTCCCTGTTGACGATCACGCTGCCGATCGGCAAGCCGAGCTCCTTGAGCTCGTCGATCGCTTCCAGCGTCTCCTGAATGGGCAGCGCCTCGAGCAAGGTCACCAGGTGGATGGCGGTCAGATCCGAGTGCAGCAGCTTGACCACGCCGTCGGCCTGCGAGTGCACGGGGCCGCCCTTCGCGAGGTCGGAGACGGCCTTCGTGACGTCGAGGAACCGGGCGATGCGTCCCGTCGGCGGAGAGTCGACCACCACCGCGTCGTACACGATGGAGCCCTTCGCCTCCTTCTTGTACCGCGTCACGATCTCCTTCACCTTGCCGGTGAGCAGCACGTCGCGGAGGCCGGGCGCGATCGTCGTCGCGAATTCGATTGCGCCGATTCGCCGCATCGCGCGTCCCGCGATGCCGAGGTTGTAGAACATGTCGAGGTATTCGAGGAACGCCGCCTCGGTGTCGATGGCCAACGCGTTCACCTGCCCGCCGCCGTCGGCGGTCGCGATCTTGACCTCCTCGTAGGGCAGCGGCGGCACGTCGAACAGCTGCGCGATGCCTTGGCGACCCTCGACCTCGACCAGCAGCACCTTGCGGCCGCCCGCCGCCAGCGCCAGCGCCAGCGACGCCGCGATCGTCGATTTACCGGTACCGCCCTTGCCCGTCACGAAGTGCAGACGGGCCTTCGTCAGTCGGGAGGGCCAGCCCACCGACCTTCGGTCATCGGGTGAGGAAGAGTCGGTTGCCACTCCAGCATGCTATCCATGCCGGGGTCGGCGACCGATAGGCTCTCGCCATGAGCGAACCGACGAAGTGGGAATACGCGACAGTTCCGCTGTTGACGCACGCGACCAAGCAGATCCTCGACACGTGGGGCGACGACGGCTACGAGCTGGTGACCGTGGTTCCAGGGCCGACGGGAGAGCAGCTCATCGCCTTCATGAAGCGGCCGAAGTGAGCGCATCCGCGCGCCTGGCGGAGCTCGGGATCGAACTGCCCGCCGTCGTCGCGCCGTTGGCCGCATACGTGCCCGCCGTTCGCACGGGCAACCTCGTCTACACCTCGGGCCAGCTGCCGATGAAGTCGGGCGAACTGCTGGCGACCGGCAAGGTCGGCGCTGACGTCAGCCCCGAGGACGCCAAGGAGCTGGCCAGGGTCTGCGCCCTCAACGCGTTGGCCGCCGTGCACTCGCTGGTGGGCATCGACGCGGTCACGCGCGTCGTCAAGGTCGTCGGATTCGTGGCGTCGGCGCCTGGTTTCGGCGGCCAGCCCGGCGTCATCAACGGGGCGTCGCAGCTGCTCGGTGACGTGTTCGGCGACGCGGGCGCGCACGCGCGTTCGGCCGTCGGGGTGTCGGAGCTTCCCCTGGATTCGCCGGTAGAGGTGGAGCTGATCGTGGAGGTCGCGTGAGCGACGATCAGGTGGAGGTCGGTTGACCCTGGAGCACCCCGCCTACGGGCAGTTGCGCCGAGTGACCGACACGGCGTCGGTGCTGCTGTGCGACAACCCCGGGCCGCTGACGCTGGACGGCACCAACACCTGGGTGCTTCGCGGGCCCGGCAGCGACGAGATGGTGATCGTCGATCCGGGACCCGACGACGACGCCCACATCGCGCGGATCGCGGAGCTCGGGAAGATCCCGCTGGTGCTGATCAGCCACAAGCACGGCGACCACACCGACGCCATCGACAAGCTGGTGGACCTGACCGGGGCCACCGTGCGGGCGGTCGGCAGCGGTTTCCTCCGCGGCGTCGGGGGACGTCCCCTGAGCGATGGCGAAGTCATCGATGCCGCGGGGCTGCGCATCACGGTGATGGCCACGCCGGGGCACACGGCGGACTCGCTGTCGTTCCTCGTCGACGCCAAGGGGGACGGGAAGGGTGGAGCCGTGCTGACCGCGGACACGGTCCTCGGCCGCGGCACGACCGTCATCGACAACGAGGACGGCAGCCTCGCCGAGTACATGGACTCATTGCGCAGGCTGCAGGGCCTGGGGCGTCGAGCCGTGCTGCCCGGCCACGGGCCCGACCTCGACGATCTCGAGGCGGTGACGTCGATGTACCTGGCGCACCGCGAGGAGCGCCTGAACCAGGTCCGCGACGCCCTGACGGTGTTGGGTGACGACGCCACGGCGCGCCAGATCGTCGAACACGTCTACACCGACGTCGACGAGAAGCTGTGGGACCACGCCGAATGGAGCGTGCAGGCGCAGCTGAACTACCTCAAGGCGTGATCTGTACACCCGTACCCGCGCTCGATCGCGGGTGCAGGTGCACGAATCGCAGAGGACCTAGCGGGCTCGGCGGGCCAGCCGCTCGGAGTCGGAGATCAGCACGCTCTTGCCCTCGAGGCGGATCCAGCCGCGGTGAGCGAAGTCGGCGAGCGCCTTGTTGACGGTCTCGCGCGATGCGCCGACCAGCTGGGCGATCTCCTCCTGCGTCAGGTCGTGGGTGACGCGCAGCGCCCCGCCTTCCTGGGTGCCGAACCGCTGAGCCAGCTGCAGCAACTGCTTGGCCACGCGACCGGGAACATCGGTGAAGATGAGGTCGGCGAGGTTGTTGTTGGTGCGACGGAGCCTGCGGGCAAGCACGCGAAGCAGCTGCTCGGCGATCTCGGGTCGGTCGGCGATCCACGCCTTGAGCGCGTCGCGGTCCATCGAGACGGCTCGCACCTCGGTGATGGTGGTGGCGCTCGACGTCCGCGGGCCAGGATCGAAGATCGACAGCTCGCCGAACATGTCGGACGGCCCCATGATCGTGAGCAGATTCTCGCGACCGTCCGGCGACCGCCGGCCGATCTTCACCTTGCCGGAAATGATGATGTAGAGCCGATCACCGGGCTCGCCTTCGGCGAAAACGGTGTGGCCACGAGGGAAGTCGACGGGCTGTAGCTGCTTGGTCAGCGCTGAAACCGCGGTCGGTTCGACTCCCTGGAAGATTCCGGCCCTGGCCAGGATCTCGTCCACGTTGCCCCTCTTAAGCTGTTGGGTGATATTGCACGCGCGGGCCAACCCCTAAGTTGGTCTAGCTACTCGTCTAGAGGCGGGCGCTTCGCGACGTGCCAACGCTACACACGATCGGGCTGTCGAGTCGGTCGAAATTCCGGATTGCTTCCGTGGTGCACGTATATCCGGGCGGGCAAACCCGAAACGGGCTTGGTTGCCAGGTACGCATCGAAGCGTGGATCGAAGTCGTCCGGCGGCTCGAGTTCGGCCAATATCGGCGTCTTCGCGCAGTCCGCCTTGGCCTGCTCGAGAACCGCCGCCACGTCCTCTTGGCGAGATGGTGTCGGTGTCGAGGCCCGCCTCCAAACGGTCAAGCCCGAACGTTGCCAACATGAGCAACCCGGGGATGAATACGACGAACAACCAGGACACAAGGCAGAAGTAAACACGGCCAAGGTCTCAGCGGGATCACGAATTGCCACCGGTCAGCGCGTCGGCTTTGTCGGCCCCGTCAGTAGGGTGAAGGCGTGGCAACGCGCGCATCTGAAGCATCCAAACCCGGCGGCAGTCGCCGCAGCGTCGCAAGGTCGCGAAGGGCAAGTGGGACGACGAGACCCACACCGGCCTCGTCCGTCGCGCTCGGCGAATGAATCGCACACTGGCGCAAGCATTTCCGCATGTCTACTGCGAGCTGGACTTCACCAATCCGCTGGAGCTGACGGTGGCCACGATCCTGTCGGCGCAGAGCACCGACAAGGGCGTGAACCTCGCCACCCCCGCGCTGTTCGCCAGGTATCGCACCGCCGCGGACTACGCCGGTGCCGACCGCGAGGAGCTCGAAGCCCTGGTCCGCACCACGGGCTTCTACCGGAACAAGGCCAATTCGGTGATGCGGCTGGGCCAGGAGCTCGTCGCGCGGTTCGACGGCGAGGTGCCCCGCACGCTCGACGAGTTGGTGACGCTGCCCGGCGTCGGCCGCAAGACCGCCAACGTCATCCTCGGCAACGCCTTCGACATCCCCGGCATCACGGTCGACACCCACTTCGGCAGGCTCGTCCGGCGGTGGCGCTGGACCGAGTTGGAGGATCCGGTCAAGGTCGAGTTCGCGATCGCCGAGTTGATCCCCCGCAAGGAGTGGACCCTGCTGAGCCATCGCGTGATCTTCCACGGGCGTCGGGTGTGTCACGCCAAGAAGCCGGCGTGTGGCGTGTGCGTGCTGGCCAAGGACTGTCCGTCGTTCGGCCTGGGCCCGACGGATCCGATGACCGCCGCGGCGCTCGTCAAGGGGCCCGAGACCGAACATCTGCTGGCGTTGGCCGGGCTCTAGGCAGGGCGGTGACGACGTCGGCCCGCTGGTCCGTGGTGGCGCTCGTCGTCCTCGTGGCGTTGGGCGTGGCGTTCTGGCGTGAACTGGGCGACGAGCCGTCGTCGGGACCGCCGCGTGCTGGATCCGCGCGCGAGCACCGCGACGCCGACACCGCCGAGGCGCTGGCGGGACCGCGGGCCCGCGCCGATCTGGCTCCCTGCCCTGGGTCCGGCCCAGGCGAAGGCCCGGAGGCGTTGCGCGGCGTCGAGCTCGAGTGCGCGGGCGACGGGTCGACCGTGGACGTCGCGCGTGCCGTCAACGGGCGCGCCACGGTCCTGAACCTGTGGGCGTATTGGTGCGTGCCCTGCGCAGACGAGCTCCCCGCGATGGCCGACTACCAGAAGAAGATGGGCGCCGCGGTGACCGTGCTGACGGTGCATCAGGACGAGAACGAGACCGCCGCGCTGGAGCGGCTGGCCGAGCTCGGGGTCCACCTGCCCACCCTGCAGGACGGCAAGCGGCTGGTCGCCGCGGCGCTGCGCGTCCCCAACGTGATGCCCGCGACCGTCGTCCTGCGATCGGACGGTACCGTTGCCGAAATCCTGCCCCGCAGCTTCGCCAGCGCTGACGAGATCGCGGAGGCGGTGAACCCACTGATAGGAGTGCGGGGTTGATCGCCCTCGATGCCGGAGCCGCGCCAGCCTGGCTGAAGCCCCTGGTCGACAACGTCGATGCGGTGCCGCGCGCCTACCGGCGCCGAGTGCCGCCCGACGTCTTGGCGGCGATCACCGCAGCGAACGCCACCGCCTCTCTGACGGGGACCAAACGGGACGCGGCGGTGCTCGTGCTGGTGTCGGGGCCGCCGGACTCGCCGTCGGGCGGGTTGCCCGAGGACGCCGACCTGCTGCTCACCGTTCGTGCGTCGACGTTGCGCAACCACGCGGGCCAGGCGGCGTTTCCCGGCGGCGCAGCGGACCCCGGCGACGACGGCCCGGTGGGCACCGCGTTGCGGGAGGCCCGCGAGGAGACCGGAATCGACACGAGCCGGCTGCAGCCGCTCGTCGTGCTCGACCGAATGTTCATCCCGCCGTCGGGCTTCCACGTGGTACCGGTGCTCGCGTACTCGCCCGATCCAGGCCCGGTCGGGGTCGTCAGCTCCGGCGAGACGGCGATCGTCGCCCGCGTTCCCCTGCGCGCCTTCATCAACCCCGAGAACCGGCTGATGGTCTACCGCGAAGACAACGCCCGACGCTTCGCGGGCCCCGCGTTCCTGCTCAACGAGATGTTGGTCTGGGGCTTCACCGGCCAGGTCATTTCGGCGATCCTCGACGTCGCGGGCTGGTCGGTGGATTGGGACACCGACGACTGCCGCTCGCTCGACGTGGCAATGGCGCTCGTCGGCGATGTGACCGGCTACCGTGAAGGCCAACAATGACACCGTCGCAGTGGCTTGATCTCGCCGTCCTCGCCATCGCCCTGATCGCCGGCGTCTCCGGATGGCGATCCGGGGCGCTCGGCTCGCTGCTGTCGTTCGTCGGCGTGATCCTCGGCGCGGTGGCAGGAGTCCTTCTCGCCCCGCACGTCGTCAGCCACATCGACGGGGCCCGGCCCAAGCTGTTCGTCTCGCTGTTCCTCATCCTCGGCCTCGTCGTGATCGGCGAGATAGCGGGCGTGGTGCTCGGCCGCGCGGTACGCGGCGCGATCCGCAACGGGCTGCTGCGGGCGTTCGACTCCGTGATCGGCGTGGCGCTGCAGGTGGTCGCCGTTCTGATCGCGGCATGGCTGCTCGCCTCACCGCTCACCTCGTCGGATCAACCCAGTCTCGCTGCGGCAGTGAATGGTTCGCGCGTGCTGTCCGAGGTCAACGAGTGGGCGCCGCCGTGGCTGAAGAAGATACCCAAGCGGCTGTCGGCGCTGCTCGAACACCTCCGGCCTGCCCGACGTGCTGCAGCCGTTCAACCGGACACCGATCGTCAACGTCGACGCACCGGAGACCGGCCTTGCCGCAGACCCCGTCGTCGCCGCGACCCGACCCAGCGTGCTCAAGATCCGCGGCGAGGCGCCCAGTTGCCAAAAGGTGCTCGAGGGTAGCGGATTCGTGGTGGCGCCCAACCGGGTCATGTCCAACGCGCACGTCGTCGCCGGCGCGGAGACGGTCACGGTCACGGATGGGCAGACCACCTGGGACGCCCGCGTGGTGTCCTACGACCCGAACGCCGACATCTCGATCCTCGAGGTGCCCGACCTGCCCGCGCCCTGCACTGCAATTCGACATGCAGGAGGCCGACCGAGGGAACCGACGCCATCGTGCTCGGCTACCCGGGCGGCGGGGACTTCACCGCAACCCCCGCGCGCATCCGCGAGACCATCCAGCTCAACGGGCCGGACATCTATCACACGACGACGGTCACCCGCGAGGTCTACACCATCAGAGGTGCTGTGCACCAAGGCAATTCCGGTGGTCCCTTGATCGGCAAGGACGGCAGGGTGCTCGGCGTGGTGTTCGGCGCCGCCGTCGACGACCCGGATACCGGCTTCGTGCTGACCGCCAAGGAAGTCGACCGGCAGATGCAACGGGCAGGACAATACCGCGGCCGTGCCCACGGGCACCTGCATCGGCGCTCCTGAGCTAGCCGCCGTACACCTGGGCCAGGAACCGGCTCAACTGCTCGTTGACGTCCGCTGGCGCTTCCTCGTGCGCGAAATGCCCTGCGCCGGCGATGGATACGTAGCGACCGTGGGGTGCGTACCGCTGGGTTCGGGTGACCGGGTCGGCAAGCACGTAGGGATCGGCATCGCCGCGGATGTGGAGCACGGGCACCGCGAGCTGTCGCTTCATCGACCGCATGAAGCGACGGCCCTCACTGCGCAGCTGGCTTCGTACCGCCCAGCGCTGGTACTCCAGGGCCGAGTGCGCCGCCGACGGGATCTGGACGGCCTGCCGCAGATGCCCGATCGTCTCCGAGAAGTCCTCTGAGGAAAGCCATTTGCCGCATGCGCGAGACCGCACCAGCGTCTCGAGTTCGTCGGCATTGTTGCGGGTCAACGTGTGCTCGGGCCAGTACGGCACCTGATTGCGCATCATCGCGGGCAGCAGCGCCAGGCCCTGGTCCCTTCTGGTCAGCGCGGATGCGCGCAGGGCCACCGGGTGCGGCGAGCTGACCACCGCGATGGACTTCACGACTCGCGGGTGCAGCACCGACGTCGCCCAGCAGACCAGCCCGCCGTCGGCGTGGCCGATCAGTGTCGCGGTCTGGTGTCCGAGTGCGCGGACCAGACCGGCCGTGTCGCCTGCCAGCGTCCAGCCGTCGTAGCCGCGCGGCGGTTTGTCGCTGCCGCCGTAGCCGCGCAGATCGACCGCCACCACGCGCGCTCCCTTGAGGGCGCGCAACTGGTGGCGCCACGACCACCAGAACGAGCCGAAGCCGTGCAGGAGGATGACCAGGGGTCGATCCTCGGCCGGTCGGGGGTCGTCGTCGTGCGGGTCGGCCTCCACGACGTGGAACCGGATCCCGTTCGCGTGCACCTCGAGGTGTCGCCACGGACCCTCGATGCGGGTCACCGACGGATCGGGCGGGGGTCTCGAATCGCCGTCGGCGCCGCCCCGGGCCATCTACCAGCCCGAGGGATCTGAGGGCGGCTTGGACGGCGCGTCGCCGTTGCTGGCGATCGCCCTGCTGTCGGGCTTGTCCGCGGCCGGGCGTGAGGGCGGCCCGCGTTTCCTTTACGGATTCGATGGTCTGTTGCGGTCCCCGGATCTTCCGCACCTTCAGATAGCCGAGAAGGGCGAAGACGAGGGTGGTCAGCACCATCAGCCCGAACACGATGAGGAAGGCGGCCCATCGCCAGATCCAGTTGTCGAGCAGTTCGGCGACGAAGAAGAAGAAGAAGAACGTCGAGTAGAACAGCACGACCAACGCGAGGATGAAGTAGACGCTGCCCGTGAGCCCCTTCTTGACGTCGCGGGTGATCTCGGCGCGGGCGAGCTCCACCTCGGCGCGGACCAGCGTCGACACCTGCGAGGTGGCGTCCTTCACCAGGTCACCGATCGAGGGATCGGCCTTCGGCGCGTGCGGGTCGACGAGGGGAATCGACGTCACGGTCGTCGGAACGCCGTTCTTACGGTCGCCAGTGGCCACGGCTTACGTCCTCCCAGCGTCGGATCAACTCAGATTCACTGCGGGCCATGTTGCCATGTCGCGGCGGGTTCAACGATTCCGGCCGACGTTAGACTGGCCTCGCTCGACGAAAGTCCGTCGGCAGTGGGTCGGGGCAGTTGATTGGGGTGAGCTTGCGACAACGCTGGCGTGACACCGAGCCGCGCTGGCGGCGACATCGGATTTCGGAGCCGCTCGTCAAGAGGGGCGTCGGCTCGGCGGCCCTCGTCCTGTTCTCGGTGGTGTCCGTGTGTTTCGCGGGGTTGCCGATCGCGCGTGCGGACGCCCCCGAAGCTCTCGGTGGTGGCTCGGGGATCGTGATCGACGGTGAGTCGATCTGCACGCTGACGACCATCGGCCACGACAACCGGGAGCGCTCATCGGCTTCACGTCCGCGCACTGCGGCGGGCCGGGCGCGAAGGTCGCGGCGGAGGCTGCACCGGACCGCGTGGTGGGCTCCATGGTCGCGGGCAACGAGGGCCTCGACTACGCCGTCATCGAGTTCGACCCGGCGAAGGTGACGCCGGTCAACTCCGTCAACGGCTTCGAGATCGACGGCATCGCTCCCGACCCGACCTTCGGCGCCGTCGCGTGCAAGCTCGGCCGTACGACGGGTGCGTCCTGCGGCGTCACCTGGGGACCGGGGGACAAGCCCGGAACCATCGTGAACCAGGTGTGTGGACAGCCCGGCGATTCGGGCGCTCCCGTCACCGTCGACAACCAGTTGGTCGGCATGATCCACGGCGCATTCAGTGAAGACCTGCCGACGTGCGTCGTGAAGTTCGTCCCGCTGCATACGCCGGCGATCACCATGTCGATCAACGCGATCCTCGCCGACATCACCGCGAAGAACCGCCCCGGCTCGGGCTTCGTCCCCATCGGCGCCTAGCCCTGTAGCGCCCAAACCGGCAGCCACCCGACTGGTGAAACATTAAGGCGCCGAACGTGCGCCCGGGCGCAACAGTCGATTGGTATCCCGCCCTCAGCGCACGTTCGGCGAAACTCCTTGCAGTGCTTAGAAGAAGCCCTGGGCCTTGTTCGAGTACGACACCAGAAGGTTCTTGGTCTGCTGGTAGTGGTCGAGCATCATCTTGTGGTTCTCGCGGCCGATGCCGGACTGCTTGTAGCCGCCGAACGCGGCGTGCGCGGGGTAGGCGTGGTAGCAGTTCGTCCACACGCGGCCTGCCTTGATGTCGCGGCCCGCGCGGTAGGCGGTGTTGCCGTCGCGGCTCCACACGCCTGCGCCCAACCCGTAGAGGGTGTCGTTGGCGATGTTGATCGCGTCGTCGTAGTCGTCGAACGACGTCACCGCGACGACCGGGCCGAAGATCTCCTCCTGGAACACCCGCATCGAGTTGTCGCCGGTGAAGATCGTGGGCGTGACGTAGTAGCCGCCGTTGAGATCGCCGCCGAGTTGGCAACGCTCGCCGCCCGTAACCACCTGGGCGCCTTCGCTCTTGCCGATCTCGATGTAGGACAGGATCTTCTCGAGCTGGTCGTTGGAGGCCTGCGCACCGATCATGGTCTCGGTGTCGAGCGGATCGCCCTGGCGCACGGCCTTGGTGCGAATCGCGGCCAGGGCCAGGAACTCGTCGTAGATGTCGGCCTGGATCAGCGAGCGCGACGGGCACGTGCACACCTCGCCCTGGTTGAGGGCGAACATCGTGAAGCCTTCGAGCGCCTTGTCCTGGTAGTCGTCGAGCTGCGCCATCACGTCGGAGAAGAAGATGTTCGGGCTCTTGCCGCCGAGCTCGAGCGTCACCGGGATCAGGTTCTGCGAGGCGTACTGCATGATCAGCCGACCGGTCGTCGTCTCACCGGTGAACGCGATCTTCGCAATCCGGTTGCTCGACGCCAGCGGCTTGCCCGCCTCGACGCCAAAACCGTTGACGACGTTGAGGACTCCGGCGGGTAGCAGGTCCCCGATCAACGACATCAAGTACAGGATCGACGCGGGGGTCTGCTCGGCGGGCTTGAGCACCACGCAGTTGCCCGCGGCCAGTGCGGGAGCCAGCTTCCACACCGCCATGAGGATCGGGAAGTTCCACGGGATGATCTGCCCGACGACGCCGAGCGGCTCGTGGAAGTGGTAGGCGACGGTGTCGTCGTCGATCTGGCTCAGCGAGCCCTCCTGCGCGCGGATCGCCCCGGCGAAGTACCGAAAGTGGTCCACTGCCAACGGGATGTCGGCGTTGAGCGTCTCGCGCACGGGCTTGCCGTTGTCCCACGACTCGGCGACGGCGATCGATTCGAGGTTCTCCTCGATGCGGTCGGCGATCTTGTTGAGGATGACGGCGCGCGCGGCGGGCGAGGTCTTGCCCCAGGCGTCTGCCGCAGCGTGCGCGGCGTCGAGCGCCTTCTCGATGTCGGACTCGTCCGAGCGGGCGACCTCGCAGAACGGCTGGCCGGTGACCGGCGTCGGGTTCTCGAAGTAGCGTCCGGCGGTGGGGGCTACCCACTCGCCGCCGATGAAGTTCTCGTAGCGGGACTCGAAGGACATCACGGAGCCTTCGGTTCCGGGGCGCGCGTAAACGGTCATGGGTTCCTCTCCTGCACCAGGGCGACACGATGTGTCGGTCGTCACTCACGGTAGGCAACGGAGGGTTGCATCACCGTTGCACGGTCCGGGGAGAGCGAAGCGACGGGAGCAGAAGCGACGGGAAGGACGTCAGCCCAGTTCGAAGTCCAGGCCGGCGAGGTGTCCGTGGGCGCGGGCGCGGGCCGCCGGCTCGGATGCCGCGCTGTCGCGCAGCACCCGCCAGCCGTCCCGGTCGTCGCGCCCGTCGGGTAGTTCGAGCCAGCGCTTGAGCAACAGCAGGCTGCCGGACGCGAGCACGGCGGCGCGCAGGTTGGTGGACAGTTCGGTGCGCAATCGGGCGATCGCCGGTGACGCCGACTGCGGGAGCAGCGGCCCGGCGTACTGGTCGAGCGCCGATGCGACGTCGCCGGCCGACAGAGCGTCGAACACCGCGGCGACGTCGCTGGCGGGGGACGTCAACAAGCGATACGGCCGCGAGGAGATCAGGTCTCGCTCCGATGGCCTTGCGCAGACGCGACATCTCGGCGCGGATGGTGACGACGTCGAGATCCTTGTCGTCCAGCAGCACCGCGAGGTGGTCGGCACTGAGGCCCTCGGGGTGCCTGCTCAGCAGCACCAGGATGTCGGCGTGCCTGCCGGTGAGCGTGGTGCGGTCGAGGCGTCCGAGAGCGTCACACACGTCCCATCGCGGGCGGTCGGCGCCGAGCACGGTCAGTCGTGGCGTCCCCGCCGGGACGGGTTCGCGCCGCGGCTCCGTGAACCGCAGCAGCGCAAGGTGATTCTCGACGGCGACCACGGTGGCGCGGACCAGTGACAGCGTCTGCGGCGTCGCCACCTGTGTGCCGCCCGTCAGGTCGATCGCCCCGATCAGGGCACCGGTCGACGGGTCGTGGACGGGGACCGCCGTGCAGTTCCACGGTTGGACGAGCCGCGAAAAGTGTTCGGTGCCAAGGATTTGCACCTCGGCATCGAGTGCCAACGCGGTGCCCGGCGCGTTGGTGCCCGCACCGCGCTCGCTCCAGTCGGCGCCGGGCACGAAGTTCATCGCCTCGGCCTTGCGTCGCGCGCCGTCGTCGCCCTCGACCCACAGCAGCGTGCCGTCGGCCGCGGTGATGGCCACCATGACCCCGGAGGCGGTCGCATCCTCGACGAGCAGTCGACGGATCACCGGAAGCGCGGATGCCAGCGGGTGCGCCGAGCGCATCTCGGCGACGCTCTGCGCCACGGCGGATGACTGCGCTCCGCCCCGGTCGGGATCGACTCCTCGGGCGAGGCTTCGCTGCCAACTCTCGGCGACGACGCGACGCAACGGGGTGGTTTCGAGGGAGGTTGCGTCGAGCTCGCCGGCCACGAACAGCTCGTGAACGGCGCGCACCGGTCGGGGTCGGCGGCCGCGCCACCGGCCCGTCGCCCAACGTGTTGGACCTACCCACGGCGATCACGCTCCTCGCGAGGCGTTCAGACATCCGCGCGTGGCGCCACCATAGCCCAATACCGCAGGTGGGTGTTCGACGATCAGCTCAGATGGTGAACGTCCTGCAGCCCGTAGACCGGGGTCGGCAAACCCTCGTAGCGAGCCTTGAGCTGAAGCGCCAGATACAGCGAGTAGTGCCGCGACTGATGCAGGTTGCCGCCGTGGAACCACAGGTTCTCCTGCTGTGTCGGCTTCCACATGTTGCGCTGCTCGCCCTCCCACGGGCCGGGGTCCTTGGTGGTGTCGCTGCCGAGTCCCCACACCTTGCCCACCTTGTCGGCGACGTCCTGGCCGATCAGGTCGGCTGCCCATCCGTTCATCGAGCCGTAGCCCGTCGCGTAGACGACCACGTCGGCGGGCAGTTCGGTGCCGTCGGCCAGCACCACGGAGTTCTCGGTCAGGCGATCGACCTGTCCGTGGGCGAGTTTGATGCTGCCGTCGGCCACCATCTCGCAGGCGCCGACGTCGATGTAGTAGCCCGAGCCGCGGCGCAGGTACTTCATGAACAGGCCGGAATCGTCGTCGCCCCAATCCAATTCGAATCCGGCAGCGGCCAGCCGCTCGTAGTAGTCCTTGTCCCGCTCGCGGATCGCGTCGTAGATCGGGATCTGGAACTCGTGCATGATCCGGTAGGGCAGCGACGCGAAGGTCAGGTCCGCCTTCTCCGTGGTCATCCCGCCGGCCACGGCCCGCTCGGAGTAGAGGTCGCCGAGCCCGATCTCCATCAGCGAATCGGACTTCACGATGTGCGTCGACGACCGCTGCACCATCGTCACGTCGACGCCGTTCTCGCACGAGCGCCTTGCAGATGTCGTGCGCCGAGTTGTTGGACCCGATCACCACCGCGCGCTTGCCGACGTAGCGGTCGGGGCCGGGGTGGGCGCTGGAGTGATGCTGATCGCCGCGGAAGACGTCTTGGCCCGGCAACGTCGGCACGCTCGGCTTGCCCGACATGCCCGTCGCCAGCACCAACTGGGTGGGATGCAGTGTCACCCGCTCGCCGTCGCGGTCGAGTTCGACGGTCCACGTCTTCTTCTGCTCGTCGAACGACGCCGACAGGCAGCTCGTCTTCGACCAGTACGGGACTTCCATGACGCGGGTGTAGAACTCGAGCCAGTCGCCGATCTTGTCCTTCGGCGCGAACACCGGCCAGTTCTGCGGGAACGGCATGTACGGCAGGTGGTCGTACCAGACGGGGTCGTGCAGGCACAGGGACTTGTAGCGCTTGCGCCACTGATCGCCTGGCCGTTCGTGCTTGTCGACGACGATCGCGGGCACGCCGAGCTGACGCAGTCGGGCGCCGAGCGCGATGCCGCCCTGGCCGCCGCCGACCACCAGCGTGTACGGCTGGGCCGTGTACCCGAGCGAGGCCTCTTCGTCGTGGCGTTTCTCGGCCCACGAACGCGTGTCGGGATCGGAGCCGTGCACGGCGCCCATCACCCGGGTCGTGCCCTTGCGCTCCTCGTGTCCCTTGAGCTCCTGCAGCGCGGTGAGCAGTGTCCAGCATTCGTCGCCCTTGAGGCGGAGATGGCCGACGCCGCGGCCCGCGGCCGTCTCGAACTCGATGAACGCGGAGGTGACGTCACCGTCGGCGGTCGGCTCCTCGCGGGTGTGGAAGCCCGAGGGCTCCGTCTCGGCGAGGCGGGCGTCCAGCATGTCGGCGACGCCGTCGCGGCCCTCCACGGTCTTGATGTTCCAGGTGAAGGAGACGAGGTCGCGCCAGAAGCTGTCGACGGCGAACTTCGCCGTAGCCCGCTCGACGTCGCGGACGGCAAGGGCGGCCTCGAAGTCCGCGAGCCATGCGTCGATGCGGGCCTGGGGCGTGAGCGCGGCAGCCTGTTCGGGGGCGTCTGCCTTTTCGATCGTGTCGGTCATGTGACCCAGCGCACACCCTGCCGGCCACCTGGCGCAAGAGTTGCATCGCGTTGCACGGGCCCGCCTCCTCCTTGCCGGATTGGCGCGACCTCCCCTTGGCGCCGCCGCCTCCCTCCCCTTGGCGCCGCCGGTCGAGCGTGCGGTTTGGTACGCAATCGCGAGAAGAGGCGGACGAATCCGCACTCTCGCACGATCGGGCGGGGGATCGGGGCGGGGGATTCGGCGACCGGGGCTCGGCCATGCAACGCCATGCAACTCTTTCGCGTGTGGCCGCGGTCACATAGACATGGCCCATGAGAGCAGCTGTGTACTACGGACCAAACAAGCTCGAGGTCGCCGACGTCCCCGAACCGCAGGTGTCGCCGGGCACCGTCAAGGTGAAGGTCGGCTTCAACGGCATCTGCGGGACCGACCTGCACGAGTACTACGCCGGGCCGATCTTCGTGCCGACCGAACCTCACCCGCTGACCGGCCAGCAGATGCCGCTCACCATGGGCCACGAGTTCTCCGGCGTCATCACCGAGACCGGCGCAGGGGTCACCGACTATGCGCCGGGCGACCGCGTGGCGATCATGCCGCTGTACCGCTGCGGGCATTGCGGACCCTGCCGCGCGGGGAACTACAACATCTGCGCCCAGATCGGATTCCACGGGCTGATGTCCGACGGCGGCATGGCCGAGTACACCGTCGTGCCGACCGACATGCTGCACCGACTGCCCGACAACGTGTCACTGGAACTGGGCGCGCTGGTCGAGCCGATGTCGGTGGCCTACCACGCGGCCACCCTCGGCGAGCCCAACGCGGATGGCACCTCGATGGTGTTCGGCGCGGGTCCGATCGGCATCGGACTGTGGTTCGCGTTGCGCGGCAAGGGCATTGAGGACGTCTTCGTCGTCGAACCGTCGGAGACGCGGCGTGCGTCGATCGAGCGGCTCGGGGCTCGCACGCTCGACCCCAGCAGCGTCGACGTTCCCGCGTTCATCGCCGATCACACCGAACGGCGCGGGTGCCGACGCGGTGTTCGACGCGGCGGGCGTGCAGCCCGCGGTGGAGACCGCGCTGGCCTGCGTCGGGGCGCGACGGACGATGGTCAGCGTCGCGATCTACGAGAAGCCGCTCACCACACCGCTTCTCAACCTGGTGATGAACGAATCCCGCATCCAGGGCTCGCTGTGCTACACCGCGGCCGACTTCACTGCGGTGATCGACCTGATGGCTCGCGGCACCTACGACACCACCGGCTGGGTGACGCCCATCGCGCTCGAAGACGTGATCGACGAGGGCTTCGAGGCGCTGCACGCAGGCAAGAAGATGAAGGTCCTCGTCGACCCGAGCGGAGCGGCGTCATGAGCGGGCCGCTGACCGGCAAGGTCGCGCTGGTCACCGGCGGCGGTCGCGGCATCGGCCGTGGCATCGCGCTTCGGCTGGCGCGCGACGGTGCCGACATCGCCCTGGTCGACCTCGGTGCCGACGGCATCAACGCCGTTGCCGACGAGGTCGTCGAGATCGGCTCGAAGGCAACCACTTTCACCGCCGACGTCAGCGACCGCGACCAGGTGTTCGCGGCCGTCGACCATGCGGCGTCGGCGCTGGGCGGCTTCGACATCATGGTGAACAACGCGGGGATCGCGCTCGTCGACAGCATCGTCGACACCAAACCCGAAGACGTGGCGAGGATCTGGGCCGTCAACGTCGACGGCGTGCTGTGGGGAATCCAGGCCGCGGTCGCCAAGCTCAAGCAGTTGGGCAAGCCGGGAAAGATCATCAATGCTTCCTCGATCGCCGGGCACGACGGGTTCGCCATGCTCGGCGTGTACAGCGCGACCAAGTTCGCGGTGCGGGCGCTGACGCAGGCCGCGGCCAAGGAGCACGCCGTCGACGGCATCACGGTGAACGCGTACTGCCCAGGGGTGGTCGGCACCGACATGTGGGTGGAGATCGACAAGCGGTTCGCCGAACTCACCGGTGCAGCAGAAGGCGAGACCTACGAGAAGTTCGTCGGCGGCATCGCTCTGGGGCGGGCGGAGACGCCCGACGACGTCGCCGGATTCGTGTCGTACCTGGCCGGGCCCGACGCCGACTACATGACGGGGCAGTCGGGGCTGATCGACGGCGGGTTGGTTTTCCGATGAGCGCTTGCGCGAAGAGGAGATGGGCCTGCGCGATGAGCGCTTGCGCGAAGAGGGCGCGCGATGAGCGCTTGCGCGAAGAGTAGACGGCACCGTCGATGATGGCGCTGCAGTGTGATGGGGAGCACAATCGGCAGTGATGCCAGCGTCCACTGTCCCCGAACCTGCTGTCGCGGCCGGCGAGAATCCGCGTGACTACGCCCGGCTGATGTCGGCGGTCTACGACGCGACGATGGCGGGCAATCGGGCGCCTGCCAGGCCACGCTCGGTGATCGAAGACTCCTGGCAGCGGATGATGGCGAAGGGCATCGAACCCGACGGAATGCCCGAGCCGGTCGTCGAGACCGACGCTCTCGACGCGCTGCGCCGTTCGTCGGGCCTGCTCGCCGTCCTCGACGAGGTGTCGCGGAACGTCGAATCGCTGATCGCGGAGGGCGACAACATCCTCGTCGTCGCCGACGCGCGGGGCCGGGTGCTCTGGCGGCAGGGTTCACCCTCGGTGCTCGGCCAGGCCGACCGACTCGGCTTCATCGAGGGCGCGCACTGGGGCGAGGGTGCGGTCGGCACCAACGGCATCGGCACCGCGTTGGTCTCCAACCGTGCGGTTCAGGTCTTCTCCGCCGAGCACTATTCGCGCAGCCATCACCCGTGGACGTGCGCGGGGGCGCCGATCAAGGATCCCCGCACCGGGCAGGTCATCGGAGTGGTCGACGTGTCGGGGCCCGCGGCGACCGTGCACCCGACGACCGTCGCGCTGATCGACGTCGTCGCGCGGCTCGCGGAGTCGCACCTGCGTGAGCAGCACGACCGGACGCTGAACCGGATCCGCAGTGTGGCGGCCCCGATCCTTGCGCGCATCGGCAGGCCCGCGCTCGCCGTCGACCAGGACGGCTGGGTGGCCGCCGTCGATTCGCTGCCGTTGCACAACCGGATCCTGCTGCCGGAGGAGATCGCGCCCGGCCGGGTGTGGATTCCCGCGCTCGGGATGTGCGAGGTGGAGTTGCTGCCCGGCGGCTGGCTGGTCCGCCTGGCCGACGAGGACGCCGCGCCCGCGATATCCCGCGTGACGCTCGATCTGCGCAACGCCGGGACGCCCGCGCTGGAGATGGTCGGCCACTTCGGCTGCTGGCGGCACGACATCTCGCCACGGCACGCCGAGATCCTGTTCGTACTGGCCACCTTCCGCGAGGGCCGATCCGCTCCGGAATTGGCCGCCGACCTCTACGGCGATCCCACACGAGTGCTCACCGTGCGCGCCGAGATGTCGCGTCTGCGAAAGCAATTCGCGGGTCTGCTGCACGGTCGCCCGTACCGGTTCCCGGAAACCGCCGTGGTCGACGTCTGCCACCCGGCGGACATGTCGACGCTGCTACAGTCGTCGACCGCGCCGGCCATCAGGGCCGCGCGCGTGGCGCGGCCCTGACCTACTTGCTGGCTCTGATTGCCTCGAAGACGCTGGGGTCGACCAGGGTTGAGGTGTCGCCGAGTTCGCGGCCTTCGGCGACGTCGCGTAGGAGTCGGCGCATGATCTTGCCGCTGCGGGTCTTCGGCAGTTCGGGGACGACGTGGATCTCGCGGGGCCTGGCGATGGGCGAGATCTCGGTGGCGACCTGTTTGCGCAGTTCGTCGACCATGTGTTCGTCGGGGGTGTCGGTGTGATGCGCCTGTGAGGATGACGAAGGCGCAGATGGCCTGGCCGGTGGTGTCGTCGGTGGCGCCGACGACCGCGGCTTCGGCGACGCCGGAGTGTCCGACGAGCGCGGATTCGACTTCGGCGGTGGAGATTCGGTGGCCGGAGATGTTCATGACGTCGTCGATGCGGCCCATGACCCAGATGTCGCCGTCGGCGTCGTAGCGGGCGCCGTCACCGGCGAAGTACCAGCCCTGCTCGGCGAAGCGCGACCAGTAGGTCTCCTTGTAGCGCTCGGTGTCGCCCCAGATGCCGCGCAGCATCGACGGCCACGGCTTGTCCAGGACGAGGTAGCCGCTGGGTTGTTCGCCGTGGTCGGTGCCGGGCTTGAGTTGGTTGCCGTCGTCGTCGACGATTCTTGCGGAGATGCCGGGCAGCGGCGTCATCGCCGAGCCGGGTTTCGCGGCGGTCACCCCGGGCAGCGGGGAGATCATGATGGCGCCGGTCTCGGTCTGCCACCAGGTGTCGACGATCGGGGTCGTGTTGGCGCCGAACGCCATCCCGGTACCAGCGCCACGCCTCGGGGTTGATCGGCTCGCCGACCGAACCGAGCAGCCGCAGAGCTGGACAGGTCGTGTGCGTCGGGGATCTGGCGGCCCCACTTCATGAACGTGCGGACCAGTGTGGGCGCGGTGTAATAGATTGTGACGCCGTACTTTTCGATGATCTCGAAGTGGCGGTGCTCGTCGGGTGAGGCTGGGGGTGCCCTCGTAGACGACCTGGGTGACGCCGTTGGACAGCGGGCCGTAGACGATGTAGGTGTGGCCGGTGACCCAGCCGATGTCGGCGGTGCACCAGTACACGTCGGTCTCGGGTTTGACGTCGAACACGTTGTAGTGGGTGTAGGCGACCTGGGTCAGGTAGCCGCCGGTGGTGTGCATGATGCCCTTGGGCTTGCCGGTGGTGCCCGAGGTGTAGAGCAGGAACAGCGGATGCTCGGAGTCGAACGCCTCCGGGGTGTGCTCGGTCGACGCGCCGTCGACCGTCGTCGTGCCACCACAGGTCGCGGCCCTCGGTCCACGCGACGTCGATTCCGGTGCGGCGCACCACCAGTACGTGCTCGATGCGTCGGCTGCGCCGTGCGACGCGCCTCGTCGACGGCCTCCTTCAGCGACGCCGCCTTGCCGCGGCGGCACTGCCCGTCGGTGGTGATCACCAGCTTGGCCTCGGCGTCCTCGACGCGCGGCCCGCAGCGCGGTGGCGGAGAAGCCGGCGAAGACCACCGAATGCATCACGCCGAGGCGGGCGCACGCCAGCATCGACACGATCGCCTCGGGCACCATCGGCATGTAGATCGCCACCCGGTCGCCGGCGACCAGGCCGAGTTCGGTGAAGTCGTTGGCGGCCTTGCAGACCTCGTCCTTGAGCTCCGCGTAGGTCAGCGTGCGGCTGTCGCCGACCGGCTCGCCCTCCCAGTGGATCGCGACCCGATCGCCGTTGCCCTCCTCGACGTGGCGGTCCACGCAGTTGTAGGCGACGTTGAGCTTGCCGCCGACGAACCACTTCGCGACCGGTGCGCCGGACCAGTCCAGCACCTCGTCGAACGGCGTCTCCCAGGTCAGCCGCTCGGCCTGTCTGCGCCAGAACGCCAACCAGTCCGCGTCGGCCTCGTCGTACAACTCGGCCGACGCGTTCGCCTGGTGCGGCGAAATCATCGGATGGCGGATAGACGGACTGGGTTTCTGGGTGCGCTTCGGCCATACGTGTGAGCGTAGTCACCCAGGGTTGCATGGACGTTGGGATAGCGTGTGCGGCCGTGGCCCAACCCGATCCGCTTGCGCCCTTGATGGACCTGCCGGGGGTGGCCGAGGCGAGCGAGCAGGCACGCGAGGCGCTGGGGAAGGCGCACCGTCATCGCACCAACCGCCGCGGCTGGCCGACCACCGCGGCCGAGGGGATGGTGCGGGGTGCCCGCGCGTCGTCGGTGTTGGACGGGGGATCGCTGACGATCCCCGACGGCGGCACCGCCGACCCGGTGTTGGCCGGCGCGCTGCGGGTGGGCGAGGCGCTCGAAGGCGGCGCCAGTTCGCTTGATCGGAGTGTGGCAGCGCGCGCCGCTGCAGGTGATCGCACGACTGCACGCGCTGGCCGCCGCTGATCAGACCGACGACGACGACCTACTCGGCAGGCCAAGGTCCGACGCCGGCGTGGGTCGTCGACTCGAGATGCTCGGCGACATCGTCGCCGGTGGAACGAAGGTGCCCGCCCCCGTGGTGGCCGCCGTCGCGCACGGTGAACTGCTCACCCTGGCGCCGTTCGGCCTCGCCGACGGACTGGTGGCGCGTGCGGTATCGCGGCTCATCACGATCGCGAGTGGCTTGGATCCGCACGGCCTCGGCGTTCCGGAGGTGTACTGGATGCGGCAGTCGGGCGACTACCGCGCCGGTGCGCGCGGGTTTGCCTCGGGGACACCCGACGGGTTGACCGCGTGGTTGATCACGTGCTGCCGTGGGCTTGCGGCCGGAGCCGACGAAGCGCTGTCGATTGCTGAAGCGGTGGCGGCGAGCTCCTAGCAAAATGAAGCGGGCGACGATCCGAAGTGATTCGGCTCGCCGCCCGCTAGCACGGATTCCTGGTTACCAAGCGTGCTCGTGTGGGTTGCGTGGGTGGCCTCGGCGTTTTTTGAGGTGCGCTTCACGTGCAACCCCACCCAAGGGGCTGGCATTGTTGTCCGCTTATCCCAATTACGCAGGCCCGCAACACTTTTACCATTATCGCGGCATGTGCTCCGCGTGGGTGCCTGGGTCCGTGCTGGGTCGCCTGACGCGGGAGAACGGGCCTTCTCTTCCGGCTCGCCCTTGGCCTTGCCAAGCTTCCGTGAGCTCCTTTGTACTCCGTGACGGCGGTCACATCAAGGGGCAAAATGCGCGTGTCACCCGATTGTGATCGCTGCGCGTCAGCTACCAGCCCAGGGACTGCAGAACGCGAAACCGTCGCAGCAGCGAAAAGGTGAGAGCGCCCGCCGCCAGCGCGCTCGCACCGACGGCGATCGTGGTCGCGACGGCAGCGCCCGACGGTGCGGGGATCCGGTCGCGAAGGGACACCGGCCGCGAGAACATCGAGCACCGGCCAGTCGCGGGCCGTCGCCTCCTTGCGCAAGCGCGCGATCGGGGTTCACCACGGCGGGATGCCCGACGATCTCGAGCATCGGCACGTCGGTGATGGAGTCGGAATAGGCGTAGCAGTGTTCGAGGGGATAGCCCTCGCGCTCGGCGAGTTCTCGAATCGCCTCGACCTTGCCGTCGCCGTAGCAGTAGAACGCCACCTCGCCGGTGTACTTGCCATCCTCGACGACCATTCTGGTGGCCATCGCATGTGTGGCTCCGAGCGCGGCCGCGATCGGAGCGACGATCTCCTCGCCGGATGCGGAGACGACGACGACGTCGCGCCCGCACAGCTTGTGATCGGCGATCAGGTTCTTGGCCTCCGCGAAGACCAGCGGATCGACGATGTCGTGCAGCGTCTCGGCGACGATGGACTTCACCTGCTCGACGTTCCAACCGGTGCACATGTTGGTGATGTACGAGCGCATCCGGTCCATTTGCTCGTGGTCGGCGCCGGACATCAGGAACAGGAATTGGGCGTAGGCGGACTTCAACACCGTCTGCCGATTGATCAGGCCCTGATCGAAGAATGGTTTGCTGAACGCGAGGGTGCTCGACTTCGCGATCACGGTCTTGTCGAGATCGAAGAATGCTGCGGTCCGAATGGGGAACTCCGTCACGTCCCCGGAGTGCGGCGGGATGGAGCCGTCGTCCGCGGCCGAGGCGGATGCAGTCACGGTGTCAGCATAGGCGGCGCGTTCGCGGTGCGACGGATGTGTTAAGTGACAGTCACAGTCACCTGTCCTCGACTGCAATTTTCCAGGTCACTGTGCTGTTTCAATTGTTGAACAGGGCTTGCGCCATGATCAGTTCGTCGCGTGTATAGTAGCCATGACTCGGCTTATGCCGGGTGTGCATCAGCCCGACCCCCCGGGGCTGATACACGACGACCTCCGCCTCCTCCCCCCCTGGCGGGGGTCGTCCCTTTTCTGGGGTAAGTTTCCCCCACTTCTTGCATCAAAGGTTGCCGAGCGTCTAGCCGTCGATCGTTGGTTGCCCCTCTCATCCGTCATCCACAGTCGCAATTTCATCCACAGCTGGGGTGTTTGGCGCTGGCGCCGTGTCTGCGGCCATGGACACAGTGACGTCATGAGCACGAGTGGCGCGATCCTTTCCCTGGTCTCCGACGTAGGCCTGCGCAACGACGTCGAGCGCATCGCGGCGGCCGTCGGCGCGCGCGTCGTGCACGGGACGAGAACCCGTCCAGCCGAAAGGTGTGGACGGCCGCGTCGGTCGTGGTGCTCGACGGCGAAACCGTCCGTCGTTGTGCCGAACTCGCGCTGCCGCGTCGCAGTCGGGTCTTCCTGATCGGCCGATCCGAGCCCGGCGACTCGGAATGGGAGGCGGCGATTGCCGTCGGCGTGCAACGCGTCGTCACCCTCCCGGCGCAGGAGTCCGAACTGGTCGCCGAACTGTCCGAAGCGGTCGAGGCGCCGCGGGCGGACCGGCGTGGCGGAGTGCTCGCAGTGATCGGAGGAAGGGGCGGTGCGGGCGCCTCGGTGTTCGCCACGGCGCTCGCGCACGTCGCGCGTGACGCCTTGCTGATCGACGTCGATCCGTGGGGCGGCGGCATCGATCTGGCGCTGGGCACGGAAGGCGAGGCGGGATTGCGATGGCCCGATCTGGCGCTGCAAGGTGGCCGGCTCGGCTACGCGGCATTGCGCGAAGCATTGCCGGTTCGTGGCGACATCTCGGTGCTGTCAGCGGGCAGGGCGGGGCGAGACGTAGACGAAGGCGCACTTCGAGCGGTTGTCGATGCCGGATGCCGCGGCGGAGCGACCGTGATCTGTGACGTTCCGCGTCGAGCCACCCAGGCTGCCGAGGCCGCTCTCGACGCCGCCGATCTCGTCGTGCTGATGACGTCCGCCGACGTCCGGTCATGCGCGGCGACGGCTGCGCTTGGCCAGTGGTTGGTGCAGACGAACCCGAACGTGGGCCTCGTCGTGCGGGGTCCGGCACCGGGTGGGCTGACGGCCGCCGACGTTGCCAACATCGTGGGGTTGCCGCTGCTCGCCGCGATGCGTCCGCAGCCACGGCTGGCGGCGGCGCTCGAGCACGGTGGGCTCAGCATGGGACGGCGATCGCCTCTGACGTCGGCGGCGCGGCGCGTCCTTGCGGTGCTCCGGACGCAACCTCGCGAGCCCATCGTGTCGGGGTCGCACATGAGCGGCACGTTGATCGAACGGGTCAGGGAGCGGCTTGCGGGCGAATCCGTGTCGCTTCGCCCGAACGTGGTCGCCGACGCGATCCGCGCGGAGTCCGGCGGCCTGCTCGGCGACACCGACGTCCTCGCCAAGCTTCGCGTTCTGCAGACCGAGCTGACCGGTGTCGGCATCCTCGAACCGCTGCTGCGAGCCGAGGGCACCACCGACGTCCTGGTCACCGCACCCGATGCGGTGTGGGTGGACGACGGGACTGGATTGCGCCGTACCGCCGTGCGCTTCGACGACGATGCCGCGGTGCGTCGGCTCGCTCAACGGCTCGCGCTGGCCGCCGGTCGGCGCCTCGACGAAGCGCAACCGTGGGTCGACGGGCAGCTGGTCACCCCGGGCATGGGCGACGTGACGGTGCGGCTGCACGTCGTTCTTCCGCCGATCGCGACCGCGGGAACCTGCGTCTCGCTGAGGGTCCTTCGACCGGCGACCCAAGGCTTGGACGCGTTGATCGAATCTGGAGCGATCGCGAAGGACGCGGCGGATCTGCTCGACGACATCATCACGGCGCGGCTGGCCTTCCTCGTATCGGGAGGGACGGGCGCAGGAAAGACGACACTGCTCAGCGCCGCGCTGGGAGCCGTTGCCCCCGGCGAGCGCATCGTGTGCGTCGAGGACGCGCCCGAGTTGGCGCCGCGGCACCCCCATCTGGTCAAGCTCGTCGCGCGCTGTGCCAACGTCGAGGGGGTCGGCGAGGTCACCGTTCGCGACCTGGTGCGGCAGGCCCTGCGGATGCGCCCGGACAGGCTCGTCGTCGGCGAGGTGCGCGGCGGCGAGGTCGTCGATCTGTTGGCGGCGCTCAACACCGGTCACGACGGTGGCGCAGGCACGGTGCATGCGAACTCCCCGGCGGAGGTTCCCGCGCGACTGGAGGCGCTGGCGGCGCTCGGTGGGCTGGACCGTTCGGCGCTGCACAGCCAACTCGCCGCCGCGGTGCAGGTCGTGCTCCACGTCGAACGCGACCGCTCGGGCCGTCGCAGGCTCGCCGAGATCGCGGCGCTGAGACGGGGAGCCGACGGCCTGGTGATGTCGACCACCGCGTGGCACGTGGATCGCGGATCCGACTGCGGGATGGAGCATTTGACCGAGCTTGTTGGCGGCGCGGGGTCGACCGTGACCATCGCCGCACTGATCCTCGCCATGGCGGTGCTGGTCGCGCCGTCGTCGCCGGCCACGCGATTGGGAGCTCGGCGAACCCCGCTGCAGACGCGGAGGCTTGCCGTTTGCGCCGCGGTGGTGTGCGCTGCCGCAATGGCATTCGTCGTTCCGCTCTCGGCGATGGTGGCTGCCGCGATCGTCGTCGCGACGTTGAATCCACGCCGTCGCCGACACCTCGCGCGCACGCGTCGCGGCGACGAGGCGGCCGCGATCGAGGGGGCGCTGGCCGTACTCGTCGGCGAACTCCGCGTGGGAGCTCATCCGGTCGCCGCCGTCGAAGCCGCTGCCGCCGAGGCGACGGGTTCGGTCGCGACCTGGCTGCGGGCGGTGGCTGCGCGGGCCCGGTTGGGCGCCGATGTCGCAGGAGGACTTCGCGCCGTCGCGGCGGAATCGACGCTGCCCGTCCACTGGGATCGGCTCGCGGTGTGCTGGCAGCTCGCGCAGTCGCAGGGGATTTCGATCGCCACGCTGATGCACGCTGCCCATCGCGACGTCGTCGAACGCAGCCGGTTCGAGTCGCGGGTGGCGGCGGGGATGGCGGGCGCGCGGGCGACGGCCGGTGTGCTTGCGGGACTTCCCGTGTTGGGGGTCGGCCTCGGCCAGCTGATCGGCGCCGACCCGATCCGGTTCCTTCTGTCGGGTGGGGCCGGCGGCTGGTTGCTCGTGATCGGGTCGGCCTTGGCGTGTTGCGGGTTGCTGTGGTCCGACGCCATCACCAATCGGGTGCTGGCATGAGTTGGGCTGCAGCGCTATTGGCGGCTGCGCTGTTGATCGGAGCTACTCCGGCAGCCGCGTCGCGGCTGTCGGGGAGATCGACCTCGGCGCACGTGCCGAACCCGTCGGCTGGATCATCGGGGGACCTGCTGGCCCTGGCGTCGAGCCTCGACGTCCTGGCGGCGTGCCTGTCCTCCGGCATGGCGGTGGCGAGCGCGGCCGCGGCGACGGGGGAGTTCGCGCCGCGTCCGTTGGCCGACGTGCTCAACCGCGCTGCCAGCCTGCTCGCCCTGGGTGCCAGCCCGGCGACGGCGTGGGCGGCGCCCCAGTCGGGTTCGGATCAGCGAATGGCGGCGCTGCGGCGACTGGCCGTTCGGTCGGCGGCATCGGGAGCCGCACTGGCGCATGGCGTCGCCGACCTCGCCGACGAGGCCAGGCTGGACGCCGGTGACGAGGCGCGGGCGGCGGCCGAACGCGCCTCGGTGCTGATCGCCGGTCCGCTCGGGCTGTGCTATCTGCCCGCCTTCGTGTGCCTGGGCATCGTGCCGGTCATCGCGGGCTTGGCCTCCGACGTCCTGCGGATGGGCGTGCTGTGACGAGTGTCGGGGAGTTGTGCGCGGAAGGTCCGCGGGCCTAGCAAGGCCATGGGAAGAAATGTGGGGATGCGTTGAGAATGAATCACTTTCGCGAGTTGAAGATGCGGCTGACGTTGCTGGCGGTCGACGAGTCCGGTATGAGTACCGTCGAGTACGCAATAGGCACCATTGCCGCAGCGGCGTTCGGTGCCATCCTCTACACGGTGGTGACGGGCGACTCCATCGTGAGCGCGCTGAGCAACATCATCACCAGGGCGTTGAACACCAGCAGCTGAGGTCGGATGCTGGCGGCGTCACCGTCGAGGCCGCGCTGGCGATCGCGTCGTTGGTGACGGTCTTGGCGTTGGCGGCGGCGGCGCTGGCCGCGATGGTGACGCAGGTCGGGTGCGTCGATTCGGCGAGGGAGGCGGCGCGGTTGGCCGCCCGCGGCGACGACCGCGGAGCAGCCGTTGCGGCGGCCAGGCTGGGACCCGGTGGCTCGGTGCTGCAGGTCCGTCGCGACGGTGCGTACGTGATCGCGCGTGTCACGGCGAGGGCGCCGTTGCTGCCTGGCCTCTCGTTGGCGGCGGAGGCGGTGGCGGTCGTTGAGCCGGGCCAGTGAGCGTGGTTCGGCGACGTTGGTGACAGTCGCGATGATGGCCGTGCTGCTGGCAATGACGTTGGGCGGCAGCATCGTTGGTTCAGCAGTGCTTGCCCGTCACCGAGCGCAGTCGGCGGCGGACCTGGCGGCTCTGGCGGCCGCTGGGCAGATCGGCTCGGGGCATCAGCCGGCCTGTGCGTGGGCGACGTCGGTGGCCGCGGCCAATGGATCGCGGCTCACCGCCTGCACGGTGGCGGAGCTCGACGTGATCGTCACCGTCGAGGTGGCCGTGTCGCTCGGTCGGTTGGGTGCGGGGACGGCTCGCGCGGCCGCACGAGCGGGACCCGCCGAGGTGTCGTAGTTGTGAACAGGCGACGTCCTGCGTCCGAGATGTCGTGCCGCGGACCAGCCCAGCCGAGCACCTTCTCAGCAAAAAACTATGCGACCCTTGGCTTTAATCTAGGTAGTCGTCAGATGCTATGGACTAATTGTCCAGTGGACTCACAGCAACAGGGCGGCGGCTGGTCATGAACACACGGTTTGGCACGGGTATGCGGCGCTCGATTGCACTGGTCGCCACCGGGCTGGTCTTGACGCTGGCGGTCGGCTGCAGTTCCCACCAATCCGATGGCACCCGAGGCGCGCCGGCCAGCGTCACCCCTTCCATCGCCGAGAGCAAGACCCCCTTCGAGGCGGGTGGCGCGGGCATCGCCGACGCACCGCAGGCGCCCGCCCCGCCCGGCGGCCCGGCCAACGACACCACCGTCCAGAAGGACATCGTGACCACCGGCACGATGCGGATGACCGTCGCCAGCCCCAGGGAGGCCGCCGACAAGTTCGTCGACGCGACGGTCGGCGCGGGCGGTCACGTCGAGTCCCGCTCCGAACAGTCTGGTCAAGGTCGCCCGACGGTCGAGCTCGTTCTGCGGATCCCCTCGAGCAAGGTCGACGGGGTTCTGGAACAGATCGGCACGTTGGGCACCATCGACTCGATGCAGATCGGCCACGAGGACGTCACCGCGCAGCGCGTCGACCTCGACGCCCGAATCAGGGCACTCCAGACGTCGGTGGATCGCCTTCTGGATCTGATGAGCAAGGCCGCCAGCACGTCAGCGCTGTTGGAAGCGGAGAGCACGCTCACCGAGCGCCAAGCCGAACTGGATTCCCTGAAGTCGCAGCGCGCCGCGTTGGGCGATCAGATCGCGTACTCGACGATCACGGTGGACCTCGCGACCGAGCCAGAGGTCATCGCGCCGGGCGGCTTCTCCGGCGCGGTCGAGGACGGCTGGGATGCGCTGGTGAAGTTGGGCGGCGGGATCGCCGCGACGTTCGGATTCCTGCTGTCGTGGATACCCATCTTCGCCCTGTTCGCCGGCGCCGTGTGGCTGCTCCGCAGGCGGCAGCTGCGTCAGCAGCCGAAGGTGGCGCCCGCCACGTTCGGGCCAGCCACGGCGGAATCCGCTCAGGTGGAATCCGCTCGGCCGCAGCCGGTTTCGGTGGATGAGCCGGCTGGCGAGAAACCGACTCACTGAGCCCGGTTGTTTCGCTCGACGGTCTCTGTGGCCACGGCGGCGAGAATGTCGATGACGGCCGACGACGGCGGGTCTGCTGCTCGCCCCCGCGCGGGTGACCGCCTCGATGCGTCGGGCGGCGCGGACCCCGTGCAGCGGCTTGCGGACGAGCTCGCGCACCGTTAGCGCATAGCGGGGGAGTAGCGCGACTCCGACCCCGGCGAGGACGAGCTCCTCGACGACGCGGAAGTCGTTCACGCGTTGGACGATTCGGGGGCTGACGCCGGAGATCGTCGCCAACGAGCGCAGCACGTCGTCGACCACGAGCCCACCCTCGACACCGATCCACGGTTCGTCGACGAGTTCGCGCAAGGGCACTCGAGGGCGGTCCGCGAGCCGATGATGTGGCGGTAGAAGAACTTCCAGCGGTTCCCGCAGGAGGAAACGTGGCCTCCAGACGCGGGCTCCACGGCGTGACGTCGCGGTCGTCGCGGTGCACCACGACGACGTCGTAGTCGGCGAGGAGCGTTGGCGCGTTGGCGGCGGGCTGGTCGATGTCGCTCCCGAGCACCTCGACTCCGATTGCCGCCGCCTTCGTGATGAGGCCCGCCAGAAGCATGGCGGCGCCGGAGGGGAACATGGCGACTCGCACGGTCCCGCGCGGCGCGGTCCGGTAGGCGTTCATCTCCGCCTCGGCGCGGTCGAGGGCCGCCAGCACGTCGTCGGTCCGGCGGACGAGGGCTCGACCGGCGTCGGTGAGCCGAAGCCTGCGTCCGTCCGGCTCGAGAAGTGCCACCCCGGTTTCCCGCTGCAGGATTTTGAGCTGTTGCGACACTGCTGACGGCGTGAGGGACATGGCGTGGGCCGCCGCGCTCACGGTGCCGCGCTCGGCGAGCTCGCGAAGCAGCCGCAGGCGCTCGACATCCATGTAGTAATTCTACGTAATTGATGAAGAACATATCGCTTGTCTTAATCAATGCGGAGTCGCGATCATGGCCTTCCGTCGACCGAGAGACCGTGATGATCACCCCGAACCGCGTCACTCCGCGCAGAAGCATCGACCTCGCCCTGGTCGCCGTCGCCGCCGCATGGGGGTCGAGCTATCTGGCGGCCAAGGACGCCGTCGACCCCGACGGCGTGGTCGCCTTCCTCGCCATCAGATTCGCGATCGCGGCCGCCGGGCTTGCGATCGTGCTGGCGCCGCGGCTCCGGCGCGTCACGCGCGACGAGATCGTCCTCGGCGTGGTGCTCGGCGCCATCCTGAGCGCAGTGTTGCTCCTCGAAACCTTCGGGATCACCATGACGTCCGCCTCCAACGCGGGGTTGATCATCTCGCTGACCATCGTCATGACCCCGCTGTTGGAGCGGTGGGTGCGAGGCACCAACCTTCCGTCGGCGTTCTACGCCGCGACGGCCGTCGCCGTATGCGGCGTCGCGCTGCTCACGCAGAACGGCGGCCTCGCCGCGCCACGCGTTGGCGATCTGTTGATTCTGTTGGCCGCCGCCGCCCGAGCCGTCCACGTCACGGCCATCGCGCACCTGACGGAGCGCTCCACGCCCGGACTCGGCAAGGGTCACGCTCATTCAATTGAGCACCGCGCTAGTGGTGTTCGTGGCGCTGTCGCCGTTCACGGGTCGCGGCATCGTCGAGGTCGGACACCAGATGAGCTGGCGCGCATGGCTATTGACGATCTATCTCGCGCTGGCCTGTACGGTGGCGGCGTTTCTCGTCCAGATGTGGGCGGTCCGGCGCACGTCCCCGGCACGCGTCAGCCTGATGCTCGGCACCGAACCCCTGTGGGCGGCGGCCATCGGCGTCGTGCTGGCGCATGATCCGCTCACGGTCGTCGGCCTCGCAGGCGCCGTGCTGGTGCTCGTCGGCACGAACTGGGGCAGGATCCTCGAAGCCCCCGGTTAGGAGTGGGAGGCCTTGTCCTCGACCGCGGTCTTCCGGACCCTTCGTCCCACCCGGCGCTTCGCCGTTTCCGAGTCCATGTGTGCGAGTTCATCATCGGTGGGCAACCGCAGCGACAGCAGGCCCGCGAACGTGTCCTCCTCGAGTTCTACCCGGTGCGCGGTGACGTGAATGGGAGCCCATCCGCCGTCGTGAGCTCGCAACCTCAGCACGCGCGACGCGGCACCGGAGTCGAATTCCGTTGTCATGGCGACCATTTTGATCTCGTCGTCGGGATGCACGATCGAATCGCCGTTCTCCTTCGCGCGCCAGTCGTAGAAGGGGCAGGGATCGTCCAACCACTTCAGAAGTGACCAGTGCCTGAGGTCGACGAGCGCGCGGTGGACACCTGGTTGTGCGAGGCCGTTGAGGATGCGTTGGCCGAGGTCGTTGATCGGCGCCGCGGACCCCTCGCGAATGCTGCGCCAGTTCATCGCGCGGCAGATCAACCGGTCGGCGCCGCCGTCCGGGCTCTCTACGAGCACGCGCCCGACGAAGCCGACGGTGATCAGGTTGTTCGCGTAGTCGGTGACATCCCATGTGCTGCAGAAGGTTTTCCCCGCCTCCGGCTTGATGGCAGCCGACAGCACCTTCGCCTCGCTGGGGTTGAAGTCCCGCGTCGGGAGGTCCTCGGCGAACGCGCGACCGTGCGTGGCCTCGACGGCGAGGTCCCGGCCGCTGTTGACCAGCGACTCCGGAGTGTCGGTGGCGATGCCACTGGTCAGATCCCACTTGAGTGGACCGGGGATGGGCCGCTCCGGTGGTTCGGCGTCCGGTGGGCCGATCCAGACGTGAACACCGTGGACGCGGCCGTCGGTCATGGCCACGACCTCGGTGCGAATCACGCGGTCGTTCTTCGGGGTGATGCTGCTGAGCGCCTTGCCGGAACGCACCGACTCGCTGATGGCCGTCTGGATCGCCATCAGGTGCGGATTGCGGCGCAGAAAGGCGCTGATCGGGACGAGGTTCTTGGTGCTTCGTCCCTGCGCGACCACGGCGGGCTCGGAACCCAGTGTTTCCACCAGGAGCCAATCGTGCTGCATTGTCGCATCCTAGCGTTCGTCGCATAGTCGGCTCATAGCCTTGTCCAGCGACGGAATCCGCTGCTAGAGACCCATATGTAGCACGCCGAGAGTGCCTGTGAGCCCCTATCTGGGTTGCCTGTGAGTTATTGACGAGGTAATTTACGTGAGCGCCCGGTTCGCCGGGAATGGGAACGGATCGCGTTGTCCGGCCGTTCGTCGCCTAGTCTGTGCCTCGGTGTGTTGGCCGATGGCGTCGTGCAGACCCGTGGAGACGGCCGTCGAGGGGTGATCGTCTCCTCGGATCACACGGCGCGCGTGTCCAATTCGCCGAGCACCAGTCGTAGCACCCTGATTGCGCCTGCCTTGTCCAACGGGTCGTTGCCGTTTCCGCACTTCGGCGACTGCACGCATGACGGGCATCCCGACGGGCATTCGCACGCTTCGATGGCCTCGGCGGTCGCACCCCACCAGGTGGCGAGACGACGAAATCCGCGGTCCGCGAAGCCCGCGCCGCCGGGGTATCCGTCGTAGACGAAGATCGTCGGCGTCCCGTCTTCCGGACCCATGGCCATCGACACACCGCCGATGTCGCCGCGATCGCAACTCGCGACCAAGGGCAGCAGCCCAATCGCGGCGTGCTCGGCGGCGTGCAGCGCTCCCGGAACGCCGAGCACTGGAATTCCATTGTCGTGCAATGCCTCCGGCGTGATCGTGCACATCACCGCGACGGTCTCCAGGGTCTGGGTCGGCATGTCGAGTTCGACGAAGTCGATCACCTCGCCGTTGAGTCTGCGACGCAGATAGCCGGTCACGGTGTGGGAGACCGATACCGGCACCAGCCCGATCGTGACGTCGCCGTGGGTCGTTCGCTCGCCTGGGCCGGTGACCACGATGTCCGTCAGCTCCCGCGCCGACGTCGTATATCCGGGATCCTCGGCCCGAACGAAGGCGATGCCGTCCTCGAAGTCGAGGGAGTCGACGAGATAGCTCTCGCCCTGGTGCAGGTAGACGGCGCCGGGATGCACCGACGCAGGTGCCTGGCCCCCGCCCGTGGTTCCCAGCATCCGCCCGGTGGCCGTCTCGAGGATCGCTATCTGGCCGCCCGAGGAGCCGCGGATGTCCACTGCGGGGTGCGGGTCGACGCCGGGTGCGGCGAAGTATCCCGCCGGCCTGCGACGGAGCAGTCCGTCGTCGACGAGGGACTCGGCGACCGCCTCCGCGTTCCACGCCCGGATCTCGGCTGTCGGTGAGCGGGAGTTCGACAGCGGCGCAAAGCAACTGCGGCCGCAGGACGTGCGGGTTGGCCGGGTCGATGACCACCCTCTCGATCGGCTTGTCCAACAGCGCACCCGGGTGGTGCACCAGATAGGTGTCCAACGGGTCGTCGCGGGCGATGAGGATGATCAGCGCGCTCTGGCCGCGACGGCCAGCGCGGCCCGCCTGCTGCCAGAAGGACGCGACGGTACCGGGGAACCCGGCCAGCACCACCGCATCCAGGCCCGCGATGTCGACACCCAGTTCGAGCGCGTTCGTGGTGGCGAGTCCGCGCAGGCGGCCCTCCGAGAGAGCGCTTTCGAGCGCTCGGCGATCTTCTGCCAGGTAGCCGGCGCGGTACGACGTGACCAGTTCCTCCAGCTGTGGTGCGACGTCGGCAAGGCGCGCGCGGGCACCCAGTGCGGTGAGCTCCGCGCCGCGCCGCGATCGGACGAAGGTCAGCGTGCGCGCACCCTCGGCGACCAGGTCGGCCATCACCCGCGCAGCCTCAGCGCCCGCCGAACGCCTTACCGGAGCACCGTTTTCGCCGACGAGGTCGGTCCGAAGCGCTGGCTCCCACAGAGCTATCGTGCGACCGCCCTGCGGGGACCCGTCGTCGGTCACCTCGATGACGCTCTGTCCGAGGAGTTCTGACGCCGTCGCGGCGGGCGAAGCGGTGGTAGCACTGGCGAAGATCACCGTCGGCCCCGGCGAATCGTCGGAGGCGTACCGCGCGGCCAGGCGCACCAGCCGTCGCAGCACCATCGCGACGTTCGACCCGAAGATCCCGCGGTAGTGGTGACATTCGTCGACCACGATGAATTGGAGATTGCGGAGGAACACCGCCCAGCGGGCGTGGTTGCGCAGGAGCGAGAGGTGGATCATGTCCGGATTGGAGAAGATCCAGCGCGAGTTCTCGCGGGCGAATCTCCGTGCCTCGGTGCTGCTGTCGCCGTCGTAGGCGGCGGGCGCGACGTTGCCCAGACCGGCGACGGCATCCGTCAGGGACTGCGCGGCGCGCAACTGGTCGTGACCGAGTGCCTTGGTCGGCGACAGGTACAGCGCCCGTGCTCGCGGATTGGTCGCCATGGCGGTGAGAATCGGCAATTGGTAGGCGAGCGACTTCCCCGACGCGGTGCCGGTGCTGAGCACGACGTGGCGGCCCGAGTGTGCAGCGTCGGCGCCGGCGACCTGATGCGACCAGGGCTGGATGACGCCGCGGTCGACGAACGCGGCGACGACCGCCGGATCGGCCCACGCCGGCCACGGTTGGGTGTGGGCCCGGTGGGGTTCGAGGTCCGCGACGTGGCGAAGCGGATGCTCGTCGGGCGCAGTGCCGTCGACGGCGCAGGCGAGCAGCTCGCGACCGAAGTCAGACGCCCGACGGGCCACTGCGTCCCTCCTGAATTCCTGCGGCGATAGACGGCCCACGAGGGGGCGTCGGTTGCATGCGAATTGTCAACCACGCGATCGCTTCCAGCAGTGTCGTCATCCCCATGATCATGATTGCCTCGGTGAGGGTCGCAGCTTCTGCGAACGCGCGCGATAGCACTTGGAGGACGACGTGGCGACCGCGGTTCCCTTCAGGGTTGTAGGTCGGTGTTCCGGCGACGCCATGAAGGTAAGGCGGTCGGAACGGGCCCGGGCCACCGAGCAACGGTCGGTCGCACCCAGCGCCAGAAGGCACGTAGGGAAAGATCAGTTAAAGATGCCACAGGGAACTGTCAAGTGGTTCAACCCGGAGAAGGGCTACGGGTTCATCGAGCAAGAGGGCGGCGGCGCCCGAAGGGTCCTCAGGCGCTCAACGTCCGGGCCATCTGAGTCGACGAGCGTCCGGACGGTTCCCCTGCGCGTTCCATTCCGGACTCGCGGGGGCTTTTCCCATTCCGGACGGCCCGGTGCGTCGTTCCGAGGGTATCGCTGACCTAGGGTCATGTGCGTGAGTCAGCTGTCGTTCTTCTCGGCTGAGTCGGTGCCGCCCGCGATCGCCGACTTGACGGGGATCCTCGCTGCGACCGGCCAGGCCGTGCTGGTGGGCAGCGGAGCGACGCAGGCGGCGCGGCTGTCGGTCGTCGTCGACGCACTGTGGCGCGCAGAGGCGCTCGCCGACATGATCGCGGAGGCGGGGCTCACCCCCGAAGTCGGTCACACCGACGAGAACACCCCGCTCGTCGGCACCGCCGCCGATCGTCGCCTGATCGGCATCGCCGCCGACTGGACCCGCGGCGCCGTCAAGACCGTGCCGCCGCAGTGGCTGCCTGGGCCGAGGGAACTGCGGGCATGGACGTTGGCCGCGGGCACCCCTGAGGCCGACCGGTATTTGCTGGGACTCGATCCGCATGCGCCCGACACGCATTCTGCGCTCGCATCGGCCATGATGAGGGTGGGAATGGCCCCGACCTTGATCGGCACCAGGGGGACGCATCCGGCCCTGCGAATCAGTGGTCGACGACGACTATCGCGGCTGGTAGAGAACGTGGGGGAACCACCGGGAGACACTGACGCGTTTGCGCAGTGGCCGCGTATTTAAGGGTGTGCTTCCCGTGAGTCAGTTTGCGTAGGCTCGCGCGGAATGCGAAATTGTCAAGTGCCAACGGGCCTGATCGACCGCGGACGCTGGTCGCAGGGGGCTTGATGGCAACGAAGAGTGGAGCGTAAACAAAGGTGGCTGACTCCGACGGTGGCAGCGGCAACGGCACGGTTAGGCGACTCGTCATAGTCGAGTCGCCCACCAAGGCGCGCAAAATCGCCGGCTACCTCGGCTCCAGCTATATCGTCGAGTCCTCCCGCGGCCACATTCGCGACCTGCCCAGGGCAGCGGCGGACGTGCCCGCGAAGTACAAGTCGGAACCGTGGGCCCGCCTCGGGGTCAACGTCGACGCCGACTTCGAACCGCTCTACATCATCAGTCCCGAGAAGAAGAGCACCGTCGCCGAGCTGAAGGAACTGCTCAAGGGCGTCGACGAGCTCTACCTGGCGACGGACGGTGACCGCGAGGGCGAGGCAATCGCCTGGCATCTTCTGGAGACGCTGAAGCCGCGCATCCCCGTCAAGCGGATGGTGTTCCACGAGATCACCGAGGCGGCCATCCAGGCCGCCGCCAACGACCCGCGTGACCTCGACATCGACCTCGTCGACGCGCAGGAGACCCGACGCATCCTCGACCGGCTTTACGGCTACGAGGTCAGCCCGGTGCTGTGGAAGAAGGTCGCACCGAAGCTCTCGGCCGGGCGCGTGCAGTCCGTCGCGACCCGCATCATCGTGTCGCGCGAGCGCGAACGCATGGCTTTCCGCAGCGCCGGCTACTGGGATGTCACCGCCGAACTCGACGCGAGCGTGTCGGACGCGCAGGCCTCCCCGCCCAAGTTCACAGCCAAGCTCAACACCGTCGACGGCAGGCGCGTGGCCAGCGGCCGTGATTTCGACTCCTTGGGCGCGGTCCGCAAGCCGGACGAGGTGCTCGTCCTCGACGAGGCGGCGGCGAGCGCACTGGCAGGTGGATTGCGGGGTGCCCAGCTCTCCGTGGCGTCTGTGGAGCAGAAGCCCTACACCCGTCGCCCATATCCGCCCTTCATGACCTCCACGCTTCAGCAGGAGGCCGGTCGCAAGCTGCGGTTCTCCTCGGAACGCTGCATGAGCATCGCGCAGCGGCTGTACGAGAACGGCTACATCACCTACATGCGTACCGACTCCACGACTCTGTCGGAGACGGCGATCAACGCGGCGCGCAATCAGGCCAAACAGCTTTACGGCGAGGAGTACGTCCATCCGTCGCCGCGCCAGTACACCCGCAAGGTGAAGAACGCGCAGGAGGCCCACGAGGCCATCAGGCCGTCAGGTGACGTGTTCCAGACGCCGGGCCAGCTGCACTCCTCGCTCGACAACGACGAATTCCGGCTCTACGAGCTGATCTGGCAGCGCACGGTGGCCTCGCAGATGGCCGACGCGCGCGGGACCACGCTCTCGCTGCGCATCGCCGGAGCCGCCAGCACGGGCGAGCAGGTGGTGTTCAACGCCAGCGGCCGCACCATCACGTTCGCCGGCTTCCTCAAGGCCTACGTCGAGAGCCTCGACGATCAGGCGGGCGGTGAGGCCGACGACGCCGAGAGCCGACTGCCGAACCTGACGCAGGGCCAGCGCGTCGACGCGTCCGATCTGACAGCCGATGGGCACACCACCAGCCCGCCTGCGCGATACACCGAGGCCTCGCTGATCAAGGCGCTCGAGGAGCTCGGCATCGGTCGTCCGTCGACCTATTCGTCGATCATCAAGACCATTCAGGACCGCGGTTACGTTCACAAGAAGGGCAGCGCCCTCGTGCCGTCCTGGGTGGCGTTCGCGGTCATCGGGCTGCTCGAACAGCACTTCGGCCGTCTCGTCGACTACGACTTCACCGCGGCCATGGAGGACGAGCTCGACGAGATCGCGTCGGGTAACGAGCGAAGGACCAACTGGCTCAACAACTTCTACTTCGGTGGAGACCACGGCGTCGAGGGCTCGATCGCCCGCGCGGGCGGCCTGAAGAAGCTCGTCGGCGGCAATCTCGAGGAGATCGACGCCCGACTCGTCAACTCCATCAAGCTCTTCGACGACGACGAGGGGCGCGTCATCAACGTCCGCGTCGGCCGCAACGGTCCGTACCTCGAGCGGATGATCGTCGGCGACGACGGGGAGCTCACCCCGCAGCGGGCGAACCTCAGCGATGACCTGACTCCTGACGAGCTGACGCTCGAACTCGCCGAAAAGGCCTTTGCCACACCGCAGGAGGGCCGCTCGCTCGGCGTCGACCCGGTGTCCGGGCACGAGGTCGTCGCGAAGGACGGCCGCTACGGCCCGTACGTCACCGAGGTCCTGCCCGCCCCGCCGGAGGAGCCGGAAGACGGCGCTCCCGCGAAGAAGGGCAAGAAGCCGACGGGCCCGAAGCCGCGGACCGGTTCGCTGCTGCGGTCGATGGACCTCGAGACGGTGACGCTCGAGGATGCGCTGCGGCTGCTGTCGCTGCCCCGCGTCGTGGGCGTCGACCCAGCCAACAACGAGGAGATCACCGCGCAGAACGGCCGCTACGGCCCATACCTGAAGCGCGGTACCGACTCTCGCTCACTCGCCAACGAGGAGCAGATGTTCACCGTCTCGCTCGAAGAGGCGTTGAAGATCTACGCCGAGCCCAAGAGGCGTGGCGGGCAGGGCGCGGCGACGCCCCCGCTTCGCGAGCTGGGCACGGACCAGACGTCGGGCAAGCCGATGGTGATCAAGGACGGTCGCTTCGGCCCCTATGTCACCGACGGCGAGACCAACGCGAGCCTTCGCAAGGGTGACGACGTCATGTCGATCACCGACGAGCGTGCATCGGAGTTGCTCGCCGATCGACGCGCGCGGGGCCCGGCGAAGAAGGTCGCCAAGAAGTCTCCTGCGAAGAAGGCGGCCAAGAAGGCGCCTGCCAAGAAAGCGCCTGCGAAGAAGGCGGCCAAGAAGGCCTAGCGGCCAGTCCGCCTAGCCTTGCGCCTCGGCGGACTCCTTGCGGGGAATGACCAGATTCGCGGGCCGGGCCAATTGCGTTGGCGCGCTTCGGCCGCGGAGTTCCACGATCTCGCCGACGTCCCAGCACAGCGCCTCGGCGTCGAGCGCCCCGCTGACCGCGATGGCCGACGCCAGCACGTGGCCCTCCTCGAGCTTCGCCAGTTCCGTCAGGCGGGCGGCCTCGTTCACCGGGTCGCCGATCACGGTGTACTCGAAGCGGGCCTGTGCGCCGATGTGCCCGGCGATCGCGCGGCCGGCGGACACGCCGATGCCGAACTCGGTCTGCCCCAACACCTCGATGAGCTCGTCGTGCAATTCGCGTGACGCGGCCAGCGCACCACCCGAGGCGTCGGGGTGCTCGATCGGCGCGCCGAAGATCGCCAGGGCCGCATCGCCCTGAAACTTGTTCACGAACCCGCCGTGTCGGTTGACCGTGTCGACGATGACGCGGAAGAACTCGTTGAGCAGGCTGACGACCTCGGATGCGGGCTTCGTCGACGCGAGTTGCACCGATCCGACGAGGTCGATGAAGAGGACTGCGACATCACGCTCTTGACCGCCGAGCTCCGTCCCGCGCTCCAGTGCGCGGCGGGCGACGTCCTCGCCGACGTAGCGGCCGAAGAGGTCGCGGAGCCGCTGCCGCTCGGCGAGTTCGCGGACCATGTCGTTGAAGCCGTTCTGCAGCAGACCCAGCTCGCTGGCATCGTAGATCTGCATGTGCGCGTTGTAGTTGCCGCGCTGCACTTCGCCGAGCGCCCAACGCAATTGACGCAGCGGGTCGGCGATCGACATCGCCACCAGCACCGTGCCCGCCAAGCCGATGACCAGTGCGGCGATGGCCAGCAACAGGATTGGCGTATTGAGCCGTTCCGCCGGTGCGGTGAGGATCTCGAACTTGCTGGCCACCACCGCCAGCACGATCGTGAGAACCGGTACGCCCGTGGACAACACCCACGTCAGCACCTGGCGTTGGATGACACCCGGCGCCTGGAAGGTATCCGGGACGCCACCGCGCAGAGCGGCGACCGCGACCGGGCGGAGCACCCGCTCGGACTGCAGGTAGCCGATGATGGCCGTCGCCGTGGCTCCCAGTGCGGTGGCGACGGCCACGACCGGCGCCGAATGGCTCGCGACCGGCCAGCTGGCGGCGATGAAGACGACGGATCCCAGGCACCAGTTGGAGGCGCTGAGCACCGACCGGTAGTACGGCATCTTCAGCGCCCGCACACGTGCGAGTTCGGTGTTGGCGGGGTCGCTGTCGCCGAGCAGCGCGTCGCGGCGTTGCCAGCGGATCACGGGGATGAGCAGTCGCAGGTTGAACCAGGCCACGGTCGTGAACGACACGAAGAGATAGCCCAGGAAGATGGCCAGGTTCAGCGCTGGCAGGTCCTGCAGCTGGAGCCTGTCCTCGGGCGGCAGGCCGAAGCGCAGGAAGCCGAGCACGAGCAGCGCGCCGATGATGTCCGCCTGCAGCATCCCCAGCGTGAAGACCGGCCAGGGCGTACGCGCCACCCATCGGACGAATGCGCTGATTCGCCCAATCGGTAGTACGCGCGTCGCCACCCGACAACCGTATCGGTCCAGGCCGACCTCTAGCGTCGCTGTCGGTACGTTTCGTGTCGCCTTCGGCAACTAGTGTGAGGCCCGATGAGTGGTGTGTTTGCGCGTCTGGTGGGCCAGGACGCGGTCGAAGCGGAGTTGGTCGCTGCCGCGACCGCAGCTCGCGGTGATGCCGCTCACAGCTCTGCGACCTCGGAAATGGCGACGGGAACGGCCGCGGCGACCATGACCCACGCGTGGTTGATCACGGGTCCACCGGGTTCGGGCAGGTCGATCGCCGCGCTGTGCTTCGCGGCTGCGTTGCAGTGCACGTCGGAGGGAACGCCGGGCTGCGGCGAGTGCCGCGCCTGTACGACGGCCATGGCGGGGACCCACGGTGACGTGAGGCGGATCATCCCCGAGGGCCTGTCGATCGGCGTCGACGAGATGCGCAACATCGTGCAGATCGCGTCGCGGCGCCCGTCAACGGGGCGCTGGCAGATCGTGCTGGTCGAGGATGCCGACCGACTCACCGAAGGTGCGGCCAATGCGCTCCTCAAGGTGGTGGAGGAACCGCCCCCGTCGACGGTCTTCCTGCTGTGCGCGCCGTCGGTGGACCCCGAGGACATCTCGATCACCCTGCGCTCGCGCTGCCGCCATGTGCCGCTGGTGACCCCGCCGCTCGACGCGATCGCCCAAGTCCTGATCGATACCGACGGCCTGCCCGAGGCCGATGCCCGGTGGGCGGCGTCGGTCAGTGGCGGGCACGTGGGCCGCGCGCGGCGCCTGGCCACCGACGAGCAGGCCCGAACGCGCAGGCAACGCGCGCTGAGCCTGGCCCGCGACGCAGCGACGCCGTCGCGCGCCTATGCCGCTGCCGAGGAGATGGTGAAGACGGCAGAGGACGACGCGAAGGCGTTGACGGTGGACCGCAACGACGTCGAAACCGAGGAACTGCGAACGGCCCTGGGCGCGGGCGGCACCGGCAAGGGTGCGGTCGGCGCACTGCGCGGGTCGGCTGGAGCGCTGAAAGACCTTGAGAAGAGGCAGAAGTCGCGGTTGACGCGGGCGTCGCGCGACGAGCTCGACCGCGCGCTGATCGATCTGGCGACCTACTTCCGCGACGCGCTGCTGGTGTCGTCCGGTGCGGGTGCGGTGAAGGCGAACCACCCCGACATGACGGAGAAGGTCGCGTCGATGGCTGCGGTCGTCCCGCCCGATCGGCTGCTGCGGTGCATCGAGGCCGTTCTCGAGTGTCGCGAGGCCCTCGCGGTGAACGTCAAGCCAAAGTTCGCGGTCGACGCCATGGTGGCCACCGTCGGGCAGGCCCTGCGTAACTGAGTTGGGTGGACCCTGGGGCCTGCCGTAGACTCGTCCCGCCCGGCGGCCCAACCGCCGAGCACGCCGCCCTAGCTCAGTCGGTAGAGCATCTCACTCGTAATGAGAAGGTCAGGAGTTCGATTCTCCTGGGCGGCTCTCTCTTGTCCAGCTAGTTGCCAGGTTGCGGCCCGGCATCCTTCGTTCGCGTGACCCGTGGCTCTCGAGCGTGAACGAGACGACGGATTTCGGCCCTCAGACTGAAATGGTCGTGAGGTTCACGCTCGGCGAGATCGACGACCGAAGTGCCGCCGTCGACAATCACAGGGCCGGTGCCGGCCAAACGTCACTCGCCCTCGAAGGCCTTGATCGCAACGTTCCTCGCGGTGGCGGCAGCTGGAAACCCTGCGTAGCCGCTGGCGTGGTAGATCACCTCGGCCAATTCGTCGTCGGTCAAGCCGTTGTTGCGTGCGATCGTGAAGTGAGCCTTCAGCTCGTCGGTGGACCGCAGCGCGATGAGGATGGCCAACGTGACCAGGCTGCGATCGCGGCGGCTGAGTCCGTCGCGGGCCCACAGCCTGCCGAAGACGCTCTCGACGCCGATCTCCATCAGCTCCGGCGCGAAGCCGCCGCCGAAGTCGACCTGGTCATTCGGTACGTCGGGCACCACGCCGGGGAGGAGCTCGCGGAAGACGTTCAGACCCTCGTCGCGTAAGTTAGTCATGCTTACTAGTTTCGCACGCTGGGTCGCGCACTACCTCGGCGCCACGTAGCCGACAGGTCCGGACGCCACGCACACCGACAACGCCGACGTGTCTGCGCGCGCCAGGATGGCGTCGCCCGCGCCGGGCAGGCGCACGAACACCCGGTTCAGTCCGGGGTGCACCTTCACCTTCGCGTCGACGCCGTCCGGCAGCGACAGCGTCATCGTCCCGTCGTTGTTGGCGAGGTAGTTGATCTCGGCGGTCCAATCCGCAGGCAGCAGAGGGCCATCGAGGGGAATCCGGACCGGGGCGTCGGGCTGGACGAGGTAGCCGCACTGCGGCGTCGGGCCCTGTCGCATGAACCGCACCCACGTGACCTTGGCGTCGAGCAGGCGGCCCGACATGTCGATCATTCGCAGATCCGGTGTGCTCGAATCGAATTCGGGCCGGTCCCGGACGAGGGCGAACATATGGCTCAGCAAGTTCTCCGGTGCCGCAACGCGTTGCAACACCAGCGGGTCGACCTCTTGGTCGAGCATCGGCGCACGCGACGCCGCGTTCGCCTGCGCGAGGCTCGCTCGGGTGTTGAGCAGATACTCCCTCGTCGGGTTGTCGCGCCAGATCCGCATGAACGTCACCGTCGAGTGCAGGCTGCTGACGACGAAGAGCGCCGCGCAGGCGACGACCACGGCGGTTCGCGGTCGCGAGGCATCCAGCCACGTCGACCCCGCCCGGTTCGGCGCGCAGAACGCGACCGCCGCCAACAACGCGAGGACGACGACGAGATCCGGCAGATAGCGCAGGGTCTGCGCCAGCTCCAGCGCGGTGAAGCGCGAGGACCGCATCAGATAGATCGGCACCTGACACGCGATCCCGTAGCCCACCGCCACCGCCCACACGGGCCCGATCCGCTCCTTGCGAACCAGGGACACCGCCAACACCGCCGTCAGCGTCACCCAGCCCAACACCATCACCGCGACGGGTGGGGTCGCCCACGGCGATGCGGGCGCCCAGCGCTGCCAGTCCCACGGCCCACCCGCGAGACCGGGGATGATCCCGTGGGTCACGGAGCGGCTCAGCAGATCCCACGTCATGCCCGGGTCGAAGCTCCACCGGCGCTGGTCGACGACGACCAGGTACAGCCCGACCCACGCGACGACGAGGGCCAACGACGCCGACCACAGCCGCAGACCGCGACGCCACACGGTCCGTACCGCGGATCCATCGCCCATCACGTAGGCCAGCAGTGCGGCCACCGCGAACGCCACGAACGGGATCACGGCGGCCTTCTCGAAGAACAGCAGGCCGACGAAGAAGGCCAGTACGCCGGTGGCCGCATAGCGCTGGTTGCCGGTGCGCACCAGCAGGATCGCGTCGGCGCACACCCAGGCCAGGGCCGCGACCATCGGCAGTGAGTTCAGTGCGGCGGCCCACCAGGCGAACGCCGGCAGGCCCAGCGGGGTGAACAGGGCGAACGTCAGCGGCACCAACAACACGGGACGCCAGCCGAGGACGACGTGCAGGGCCCGCAACAGCGCGAGCGACGCGACCAGTTGCAGCACGACGAGGCTGATCGCAGGGCCGATCCAGCTCAGCGGCGCCATTCGGGTGATGCCGCCCGCGACGAGGAACGCCGCAGGCATCACGTGCCCGTCGTGGTCGTCGAAGAGGTAGGACGGCGACAGCAGGCTCTGCGTTCCGGCGCGCCCGATGAGGATCAGGTCGTCCCAGTAGAAGTAGCCGCGCCACGCGAGGACGCCCCGAATGACCAACTGCAGCGCGATCAGCGCGACGGCGATGCGGAGGGTCCGGTTCACGTTCCCCGACTGTACGGGGAGCGGTTCAGCGGCCATCGGTATGGTGAGCGCGTGCGGACACTCGTCACCGGAGCAGCCGGATTCATCGGATCGACGCTGGTAGACCGGCTGCTGGCCGACGGCCACGACGTCGATCGGCGTGGACGACCTCAGCTCGGGTCGCAGCACCAACATCGTCGGGCCGAGCGGCGGGCGTCATTCGAGTTCGCGAAGGCCGACATCGTCGACGCCGATCTGATGGCCCTGTTCGCCGACACCAAGCCCGAGGTCGTCTTCCACCTGGCGGCGCAGATCTCGGTGAGCCAGTCGGTCGTCGACCCGCAGTTCGATTCGACCGTCAACGTCGTCGGCACCGTGCGGGTCGCCGAGGCCGCCCGCAGGACCGGCGTGCGCAAGGTCGTGCACACCTCGTCCGGCGGATCGATCTACGGCACCCCGCCTGCCTACCCGACGGGCGAGGACGCGCCCGTCGACCCGTCGTCGCCCTACGCCGCGAGCAAGGTGTGCGGCGAGGTGTACCTCAACATGTTCAGGAACCTCTACGGGCTGGACTGCTCGCACATCGCACCCGCCAACGTGTACGGGCCGCGTCAGGACCCGCACGGCGAGGCGGGCGTCGTCGCGATCTTCTCGCAGGCGCTGCTGTCCGGCAGACCCACCAAGATCTTCGGCGACGGCGGCGACACCCGCGACTACGTCTTCGTCGACGACGTCGTCGACGCGTTCGTGCGGGCGTCCGGCGAAGCGGGAGGCGGCCAGCGCTTCAACGTCGGCACAGGCATCGAAACCTCCACGCGGGCCTTGCATTCGGCCATCGCGGCCGCCGTCGGCGTTGCGGATGCCCCCGAGTTTCACCCGCCTCGCCTCGGCGATCTGAAGCGGTCGAAGCTGGACACCACGCGGGCCGCGTCGGTCCTTGGCTGGGCGCCGAAGGTGGCGCTCGACGACGGCGTGGCCCGGACCGTGGAGTACTTCCGCGACGTCTAACGGTCCCTCTCGCGCGAACCCCTCGTGCCTGGATTGTGCGCGTGACGAGGAAAACCGGCGCTCCGCGTCGTGACGCACACAAACCGGCACGCTCGGGGTCGAAAGCGTGCATGAATGCAAAAGGCCGGTGCCCCTTGGACACCGGCCTCCGCTAGCGAGCTAGTTAGTTGCAGCCCCTACGGTTCAGGCATAAGCCCTTGATCACGAACGTGCCCGGCGCCGTGACGTATCCGATGCCACTCGTCGGCGCCGGATTGGTGCCGTGATCAGGCCACCAAACGGGAACTTGCCCGGGTTGGGGCTCGGCGAGGTGAAGAAGCCGCCGCCTGCGCCGAAGATGTTGCTCGGCTTCAACGCCGACGCGATGTTCGACGCGGTCGAATTGGCCGCGCTCGGGGAGCTCGGGACGGAGAAGAAGGGCTTCGCCTCAGCGGAACCCGCGCTGATGAGTGACGCGGCGACCGCGAGCCCGGCGATACCCGCGACCTTGACGACCGTGTTCGAGCTGTCTGCGGCCTCGGCGCGATGCTTACCAGCCATTGGTGGTGTTCCTTTCAGAAGTGTCGATGCTGCGAACATCGTGCAGCATCGACGAAGCGACTGACAGGGTTGAGCGCATCCAGACATTAACTGTATTCCCGCCGTTCACGTAGGCCGCTGTAGCGCCGGGATGTTTTGCGCCACCGGCACATTGGTGCTAGGGCGAAAGGGTTTGCCTGGACGTCTGCTGTGAGAAACCTGGCGACGAAGCGCGGCGTGCGCTAACCGTCCTCGGGGGCGCGGGCACCCTCGAGCGCAACCGCGCGGGCCAGCCGGGCGTAGCGCAGTTCGAGGTCCTTGAAACGCATGTACGCGCTGATCGTGACGAACAGGAACGCGATGATGAACGCGTACGTGAGGAGATCGGCGCCGCGCCCGATTCCCAGCCAATGCGCCACCACCGTGGTGTCGTCGGGCCGCACGATCGCGTAGATCGCGGCGATGACGAACAAGATGAAGCCGACCTTCACCCACGCCCTGGACTGCGGGCTTCGCCGGGAGCGAAGCAGATACATCAGCAGCAGGATGATCGAGAGGATCAACAGCGCCTGGAACCAGTTCATCGACGCATCCTTCCGCGCAGTAGCCCGTCGAAGACGATGTTGATGCCGTTGATGAGCGGCTGGCCCTTCGACATCGAGTATTCGGTGTAGAGGATCTCGACCGGCTCTTCGGCTATCCGCCAATGGTTTTCGACGATCACCGCGACGATCTCGCTCGCGTGGCTCATCCCGCTCATGGTGAGGTTGAGACCGTCGGCGACCGTCTTGTTGAACACCCGAAGGCCATTGTGGGCATCGGTGAGACCGAGCTTGCGGCTCGTCGGGCTCAGCTTGGCGATGATCGGAAACAGCAGCCGCCGTAGCCGCGGCATGGCCTCGGGGACGTGGTCGCCACCGAATCGCGTGCCGACGACGATGTCGAGGTTCTCGGCGTTCAGGCGGTCGATCATGCGCAGGACGTCCTTGACGCGGTGTTGGCCGTCGGCGTCGAAGGTCGCGAACACCGCGGCTCCGGGCTGGCGCCTCGCGTACTCGACGCCCGTCTGGATCGCCGCGCCCTGGCCGAGGTTCACCGGGTGGCGGACCACGTGGGCCCCCGCCTTCAGCGCGAGTTCGCCGGTGTCGTCCGGGCTGCCGTCATCCACGCAGACGACGTGCTCGAACGCCGAGCGGACGTCGGCGATGACGTCGCCGATCACGCTCGCCTCGTTGTACGCCGGGATGATGATCCACACGTCCCGGTGGTCTGCGCTTGACATGTTGGGGGTTGCGCTGTCGATGCCGCTCAAATTACACGCTCATTCCTGCGGATTCCTGCGTAGCGCGACCAGGTGTACGACGATGCCCACGACCGGTCCGCACAGCAGGGCGACGACTGTCCGCGTCTCCAGGGACGTCGGGAGCAGCAACAGCAGCGTCGACGCCAGCGTGGCGCCGACCCAGCCGACCGCATACGCGCGGTGCAGGGCCGCCGCGACGGTCGCCGCGCCGGTCAGGGTGAGTAACGCGATGGCGATGGCGGCCGTGGTCAGCCACGCCAGCAGCGCGCCGCTGGCCAGGTACTCGGGGCCGAACGCCGTCCGGAGCAACCACGGCCCGAGCAGTCCGGCGACGGCCACCGCGGCAATGCCGAGGCCCATCACCACGATTGTTGGCGCGACCAGCGCCCGCAGTCTCAGCCCGCGATGGTCGACGAAGTACGCAATCAGGTTGCCCTGCATGGCATTCAGCGGAACCAGTAGCGGAGCGCGGGTCAGCGTCGCTGCGAGGATGACGACGCCGCCCGCCGCGCCGAGGTCCGCCGACGTCGCCTTCAGCAGCACCGGGAACCCCATGATGAGGATGGCGCTGGCGCCGGCCGCAGCGATCGAGTGGTAGGTGCCGCGGAGGAACGTGACGGTCGTGCCCGGCGTCAGCAGTCGTGCGGCCGCGCGTGTGGACGGCGATGCCAGCAGCAGGACCAGCCATGCCATCGACCCGGCGACCGTCGCCCAGAGATAGCCGACGAGGCCCCAGCCGACGAGGAAGGTGGCCGTCGCGACCACCACCCGCATGCTCGCGTCGCCGACGATGAGCGTTCCGTACTCGGTCCAGTGGTTGACGCCTGCCAGCACGCCCAGCAGCGTCGCGTGCAGGCAGAATCCGGCGATCCCCACGCTCAGCAGCACGACGCTGAGCAGTCGCGACTCGACGAAGACGTGACCCGACCACAGGGGCGAGGTCCCCGCGACGATGAGCGCGGCGGCACAGCCGACGAGGACCGCGACCCGAATCGGCCTGGTGCGCGGGCCGGTGTCGTCTGCCGCGGCAGGCAACTGCTGGGCCTGGCGAACCTCTCTGGTGGATTCCTGCAACAGCCCGTTGGCCGCGCCGGCAAGTAGGCCGAACGCACCCCAGAACACGGCGAACACCGAGAAGCCGGCCGGTTCGAGGTCGCGGGCGGCGAGGTAGAGCACCGCGTAGCCGCACAGGGCGCTGACGAGCGTCGCGATGCCGACTCGGACGACGCTGCTTCTCGTGGCGGGCCCCTGAGCAGCAGACGGGACGGCCGAGCCGCCGTCGGTCACAGGTCCGGCACGCCCGTCGAGTAGAGCCAGGCGTCCCACAGTGGGCGCAGAGAATCGTCGGCGTAGTTGGCGGCGAGGCCGGTGAAGTCGTCGGTGAACGCCGTCGCGTGCCGGTGCCGGCTCGTCCAGTCGCGCAGCAGCTTGAAGAAGTTGTCGATCGCCGATCGTGCGGCGCAGGACGTGCAGCGTGAGCGCGCCCCGCTTGTAGACCCTGTCGTCGAACATGTCGCGCGGGCCGGGGTCGGCGAGCAGCAGATTGTGCGGCGACGACTTCAGCTTGTGGTGGTAGTAGTGCGCGTGCTCGTCGGCGCTTCGGCCGCCGGAGTCCTCGGACCACAGCCACTCGGCGTAGCAGGCGAACCCCTCGTGCAGCCAGATGTCGCGCCACCGCCGTGCGGTCACCGAATTGCCGAACCACTGGTGCGCGAGCTCGTGGGCGATCAGCCGTTCCGCGGTGCGATGCCCGTCGCAGTGGTTCACCCCGAAGATGGAAATGCCCTGTGCCTCAAGGGGAATCTCCAACTCGTCGTCCGTCACCACCACCGTGTAACCGGTCGACAGCGGGTACGGGCCGAACAGCTTGACGAACAGCTTCATCATGTGGGGCTGTCTGCCGAAGTCGTGGTCGAAGTCGCGGCGAAGGCGCGGCGGCAGGATGGCATGCATCGGCACCGGCGTCTTGGTGATGCGGTGCGACTCGTACATGCCGATCTGCAGCGTGATCAGGTAGGTCGACGTCGGCTCGGCGAGCTCATAGGTCCAGGTGGTCATGGCGGCCCTGGTCCGGCGGGACACCAGCTCGCCGTTGGCCAGTGCGCGGTACGGGTTGTCGGTGCTGATCTGGATCCGGTAGCTGGCCTTGCTGCTGGGGTGGTCGTCGCACGGGAACCAGGACGCGGCGCCATTGGGCTGGCCTGCGACCAGTGCGCCGTTCGTGAGCTCCTCGAAACCGACGTCCCCCCAAAGGGATCGGATCGGGCTTGGGTGATCCGGCGTAGCGCACGACGATCGACAGCGCCGCACCCGCGGGCAGGTGCGACGACATCGTGACGTTGAGCTTCCCGCGTGATCGACTGAAGTTCGACGGCCGGTGACCGTTGACCGACACCTTCGACACGACCAGGTTCTCCGAGAGGTCGAGCGAGAACGACTTCAACGAGGCCAGCGTCACCGCGGTGATGGTGGCGGTGGCCGAGAGCCGGTTGATCGACACCTTGTACTCGAGTTCGAGTTCGTAGCGCGACACCCGGTAACCGAAGTTGCCGTTGTGGGGTAGGTACGGGTCGATGACGGGCGGGTGCGCCTTGGGCTTCTTGCTGCATCCGGGTCACGCGGCGGTTTCCGCGGTTTTCTTGGACGCCTTCGAAGACGCTCATTCGCTTCTTGCGCGAGGCGTTCCACGGCGCGATGGGGTTGCCCTGCCACCGGGTGGACGCGGGAACCTCGTCACCGCGCATCACCAGCGAGGCGGGCCCGACGGTCGCGCCCGCGCCGATCTTCGCGGCGGGCAGAGCCACGCAATGGGGGCCGAGTGTCGAACCTGATTCCAGCACGACGGTGTCTAGCCGCATGATGCGATCGTGAAACAAATGGGTCTGGACGACGCAGCCGCGGTTGACGGTGGCACCCCTGCCGAGAGTGACGAGGTCTGCCTCTGGCAGCCAATAGGTTTCGCACCAGACGCCGCGACCGATCGATGCGCCGAGCGCGCGCAACCAGAGGTTCATCACGGGCGTGCCGCTGGCGGCCCTGGCGAACCACGGCCCCGCGACGGTTTCGACGAACGTGTCGGAGACCTCGTTGCGCCACACGAACGACGACCACAGCGGATGCTCGACGGCCTTGATGCGCCCGATCACCACCCACTTGGCGACGACGGCGATGGCGCCGGCGACGGCGCCCGCCGCCAGCAGCACGACGCCAGCGGCGGCCGTCGCCCACCACCAGCCGAATTCGCTTGCGATGAACTGCAATCCACCGAACACCGCGACGCCGATGGCGAACGTCACGATCAGCGGGATCACCCGGAACGTCTCGACCGTGGCGCGCATGATCTTCAACCGCAGCGACGGATGGAACGTGCGAAGGACGTCGGCGGCCGTGGTCTGGCGGCGCAGCCGAACCGGTGGGCTGCCCAGCCACGACGATCCCGCCTTGGCCTTGTGAGGCGTCGCGCTGAGCACCGCGACCAAGCCGTCGTCGGGGACCCGTCGGCCCGGCTGGGTGATGCCCGAATTGCCGAGGAACGCCCGCTTGCCGACGGTGGCCTTCGCCACGTGGATCCAGCCGCCGCCGAGTTCGTAGGACGCCACCATGGTGTCGTCGGCGAGGAACGCGCCGTCCTCGACGACGGTGAACTTCGGCGTCAGCAGCGCGGTCGAGATCTCGGTGCCCTTGCCGATCTTCGCTCCGAGCAGTCGCAGCCACCACGGCGTGAGCAGGCTCGCGTAGATGGGGAAGAGGTAGTTGCGGGCCGCGTCCATCAGCCGCTCGGTGGCCCACAGCTGCCAGCCGACCCGACTGCGCACCGGGTGGTAGCCCTCACGCAGGCCGAGGGAGAGCATCCGCACGCCGACGACCGTCAGCGCCGCGTAGACGACGATCGCGACGATCGTGGCGACGGGTGTCCACACGGCGACCGGCACCAGTGCGTCCTTCAGCGTCGCGGTGTCGCGAATCACCCAGCCCAGCAAGGCGAGTCCAGCGCCGAGCGCCACCAGTGGCACCCCGCCGAGCAGAACGGACGTGACGCCGTAGACCGCCACCCAGAACGGCGCCCGACGCGGACGCTCGTCGGGCCACGGGTGGCGCGCCTTGCCCGACTTCACCGCGGGTGAGCCCTTCCAGTACTGGCCCGCCTTGACCTTGCCGACGACGCCCGATCCCGGCGCGACGTCGGCGTCCTTCCCGATGATCGCGTTGGGCAGCAGCGTCGTTCGCGCGCCGATCGTCGCGTCGTTTCCGACGGTGATCGGGCCGACGTGGAAGAGGTCGCCGTCGATCCAATGGCCGGTGAGGTCGACCTCCGGCTCGATCGAGCAGCGATGGCCGAGCGTGAGCATGCCGGTGACGGGCGGCGCCGAGTGCAGGTCGACTCCCTTGCCCACCTTGTTGCCGAGCGCACGGGCGTAGTACACCAGCCATGGCGCACCCGCCTGGTTCTCCGCGCCGCTGGCGTCGGCGAGTCGTTCGGCCAGCCAGACGCGCAGGTGGACGGATCCGCCGCGGCGGTACGTCCCTGGCTCGAGGCCGCCGACGAGGATCCGGGCGGCGATGACCGCAATGGCCATGCGGCCCAACGGTGTGACGAAGATCAGGAAGCCCGCCAGCACCCACCACCAACTGATCGGCAGCGCCCACGGCACCAGGTGCGCCGCTGCCGCGACGTTGTTGAGCAGCGCCAGCCACACGATCCACTGCATGCCCGTCAGGGTTGCCAGCGGCAGCGATGCCACCACCTGCGCCAGCTCGGTCCACCGCGATACCGGCTTCACCGAGCGCTCCTCGACCTGGGGCGGTGGGTCGAGCTCGTCGAGGTATCCGGCGAGCGAACCCAGTCTGGGGTGGTCGTAGAGGTCCGCGACGGTCACCTGCGGGTAGCGCCCCCGCAGCGCGGCGACCAGTTGCGCGGCCGACAGTGATCCGCCGCCGAGATTGATGAAGTCGGCCTCGGGACCGTCGACGGGCGCGGCGAGCACGTCGCGCCAGAGGCCCGCCAACCAGCCCATCGTGCCGCCCATGTCGGGATCGGTTGCGCCAGAACCGCCGTCGACAGGCCACGGCAGCGCGTCCCTGTCGACCTTGCCCGACGTGCGGGTGGGTAGCTCGTCGACCAGGACCAGCCGCGGCACCAGGGCGGCGGGCAGCGACTCGGCAAGTGCGGCGCGGGCTTTCGTCACGTCGAAGTCGGGGTCCGCGCTCGCGACGTAGCCGACCAGTAGGGGAGTGCCGCTTGCCGTGCGGCGGACCGCCGCGGCACCGCCGCTGACGCCGGGCAGGTTCACCAGCGCCGAGTCGACCTCGCCGAGTTCGATCCGGCGCCCGCCGACCTTCACCTGATCGTCCGCGCGGCCCTGGAAGTAGAGGCCGTCGGACTCCAGTCGGACGAGGTCACCGCTGCGGTAGGCGCGCGACCACCCCAGCGTCGGCATCGGTGCGTACTTCTCCGCGTCCTTCTCCGGATCCAGGTAGCGCGCCAACCCCACGCCGCCGATGACGAGTTCGCCGGAGTCGCCGAACGCGACCTGGTTGCCGTCCTTGTCGACGACGGCGAGATCCCAGCCGGGAAGGGGCAGGCCGATCGAGACCGGCGAGACGCCGTCCAGCTTGGCCAGGCACGCGACGACCGTCGCCTCGGTGGGGCCGTAGGTGTTCCACACCTCGCGTCCCGCCGAGTCCGGGCCCTGCCGCCAGCCGCTCGGCGAGGTCCGGCGGGCACGCCTCGCCGCCGAAGATCAGAAGCCGGACCGCCTCGAGTGCCTCCGCAGGCCAGAGCGACGCGAGCGTCGGCACCGTCGACACCACGGTGACGTCGCGCGACACCAGCCACGGCCCGAGGTCCATGCCGCTGCGGACCAGCGCACGCGGCGCGGGCACCAGGCAGGCCCCGTGTCGCCACGCCAGCCACATCTCCTCGCACGACGCGTCGAAGGCGACCGACAACCCCGCGAGCACGCGGTCGCCGGGTCCCGAGCGGGTTGTCCTTGAGGAAGATCTCCGCCTCGGCGTCGACGAACGCCGCCGCATTCAGGTGCGTGACGGCGACGCCCTTCGGGGTGCCCGTCGAGCCCGAGGTGAAGATGATCCACGCGTCGTCGCGGGTCAGCGGCTTGCCTGCCCGCCAACCGCGCGAGGCCCCCGGTCCGCGGACCAGGCCCTTCTCGGTGATGATCGCGACGACCTGGGCCTCGCCGAACACCAGCTCGGCCCGCTCTTCGGGATCGTCCGCATCGACGGGCACGTACGCGGTGCCGGTGGCGAGCGCGGACAGGATCGCCACGTAGAGCGCGTAGCTTCCGGACGGCATCCGGATGCCGATGCGATCGCCGCGGCCGATTCCGCGCGCCGAGAGCCATTCGACGCTCTCCTCGATGTCCTCGATCAGTTCGGCGTAGGTGAGCTGGACGTCGCCGTCGTCGATGGCAGGAGCGTCGGGATGGCGTTCGGCGGTCGCGTACAGGATGTCGATCAGCGTGCGTTGCGGCGGCGCGTGCGGCGACAGCAGGTACTGGGCGGGGATGCCGTTCGACTGCGATCCCCCTCGCTCCTCACGTCCGCATCCACGTGTACAAACTACTGACCTTCGTCGCCGGACAGTCGGCGCCGCACTGAACATTCCCGGCCGCATTCCGATCGACTCTGGCTGATCGCAACCATCGCCTGAACCGCGCGCGGTCCATAGCGTGGCGGAATGAGACTCTTCGTGGTCGACGGGGATGGTGGCGAGTTCAGCGAGTTGACGCACGGCGGGCGTCCAGTCGTGCGGCTCGCGGCGCCAGACCTGCAGCGCGCACGTCGCGACAGCGCACGCATCCACGCCGACGGCCCTGACGTGGCGGTCATCCTCGATCTCGCGGTGGCGGTCCCTGGTGACTTCCGGTCCGCGGGCAACGACCCGACGGTGCACTATGCGGGCACGGTCGACGGATTGGCCGGGTTGATCGCCGACATCGATCGGGCGGGCGTCGCCGACGGCGTGACACTGATTCCTGCGATCGGCTCGCCTGCCCAGGATCTGCGGACGCTCGCACTCGACGTGCTTCACCGTCTGGCTACTCGCGAGAACGCCAGCGCCTAGCGCCTTCCAACGACAATGACCTTTGCGGAATCTGCGCTCGGTCTTGCCACGTCCTACCGCAGCTTGGTCGCGCCCGTCGCGGTAGTCGGCTTGGGATGCTTCGAGCGCCGCGACGCGCGCTTCCAAGTCTTCCAGGGTGGCCACACTGCGTCTTGATGCCCGCCGCCGACGGACGATCGATGTCTTGCGCTTGAACGCCACTCGCCTTGCCACTACGGCTTCGCCAACTGTTGGGTTCGGCCGTCGTGGCATGCAATCGGCTGCAGATGATCGGATCGCGCCGAGGAGGCCGACCGCGTCGCCGTGGTGTACGCCGGCAACATCGTGCCGCTGACGCCGAGAACCTCGAGCAATAGTCCCAGCGCGTTACGATGACGATCTCGCTGAAATGGCGGTCGTCGGGGGGCACGTGATGCCGATCAATGCACTGGACATGCGGCTCGTGCACCGAGTTTTTCGCCGCGAGTTCGCCGCGATTCCAGGATTGATCGCCGACGTTGCCCCCGGCGACATCGCCAGGGCGAGAGTTGTCGGCGACCACCTGACGTTCATGGTGGACGCGCTTCATAACCATCACGCCGCCGAGGGCGACACGGTATGGCCGCCTCTTCACCGTCGATCCCCCGCACGGGCGGGTGATGTCGAGCGGATGGAGAATCAGCACCGCAACATTGTCGGGGCGGTGGAGCGGGTGAGCGCGAACCTTTCTGCGTGGGCGGGCTCTCCTGGCGGCCCGACGGGTGACCAGCTAGTGGCGGCAGTAGTTCGACTCCTCGACACCGTCGTCGAGCATCTCGATGACGAGGAGCGCAACGCGGTGCCCCTCATCGAAGAGCACCTCAGTCAGGACGAGTGGGACGCCACGGTCAAACGTGGTACGGCGTTCCTGAAAAGTCATCCGAGACTGGCGATTGTGCAGGGCGGCCTCGTACTGGACTACGCGTCCGTCAACGAACGGCAGACGTTCATGTCTGGCTTGCCATTGGTGGCCCGCCTGCTTCTTCGTTTTCTGAGCCCTCGGATGACGGCGTCGTATCGCCGCCGGCTATACGCCCTCGACTAACGTTCAGCGTGCCTCGACGAGATGTTGGAGCTATTCCTCGAACGAGTCGCAGATGACGTTGGCAGGCCCCCTGTCTCATTGACTACTCCAGGCGCACCGATCGCACGGGGAGCGTGAATTGCTCTGCGCCTCTGCCCGGTTCGAAGCGTTCTTCGGCCAATCAGAGATACCCCGCAGCTGAGGCGGTCCACCGTTCAGGAGGAGGTGGACCCCAATTCGCGTGTGCGCCGAAGCATGCCCTTGCCAGCCCGCATCGATAGGGACGGTGACAAACGTTCCAGGTACCACGCAGCCTTGATCTTATTGGGCAGCACTATGACCGCGTGTCCTCTGAGCACGGCCCGAAGCGCGCGCTCGGCGAATGCGTCCGGCGCCATGGGCCGAAGAGGCTCCCAGATCTTCTTCATGACCTCGGCTTCGTTGGCGTTGACCGGAAGCCGTCCGTACCTGCCGCCGGTCAAGATTGGAGTTCGGACCGCCCCCGGGCAGAGAATCGACACCTTCACGACGTGACGTTCGGCCTCCACCCGCAGGCATTTCGACAGGCCAACGACGGCGTGCTTCGTTGCGGTGTAGGCGGCATGCGCCGGTGTTGGCAGCAGCCCCGCCAGTGACGCCGTATTCACGATATGGCCGGAGCGCTATCCGATCATGATCGGACAGCGCTTGAATGCCGTGCACCACAACACGCAGGTTCACGTCGACGACGCTGTTCCAGTCATCGGCGGTCCATCGCTTCGCTGACGGCCCGCTCGAACGATGGGTAGCTGCGCACATCGAGCTCTACCGCGTGTGCCTTACCACCACCATTAGTTAGGCGTTGCACCATCTCCGCCGCCTCATCGACCTGACGATCGGCGATCCATACCTCAGCACCCCCAGCGACCAGCTTGGTGGTCAACGCAGCGCCGATACCCGACGCTCCGCCGGTCACGAAAGCGATCTTCCCTGACACGCTCATCCCCATGCCGGAAGAGTAGACACGGCTCTCGCCCAGGTGATCGGCTTTCGCAAGCCAGGCCGTCGAGATCGAGCCAGGCGCTTGCGTCGCGCGTAAGGGCATCTCACCCCGTCGCTGCCACCAGCACGTCAAACGTGAGTGGGGCTAAGGACTTCCGGCTTCCTGCGGGGCCGGGGCCGCCACCGCGAGGGCGGATCGGGCCGCCCGTTTTTTGTCGTACCCGGGTGCCACTATGACGAGGTGTCCTTTCCGCCGGGTCCGTTTGGGGTCGATGTGCAGCCCAAGAGGCTGGATGTGTTGTTCGATGAGTTGGCGGAGTTGACGGGTCAGCGCAATGCGATCGATGGGCGGATCGTGGACATCGTCGCCGAGATGGATCACGACGGGCTGATCGGGAGTACTGGGTGTCGGTCGGTGGCGGCGTTGGTGGCGTGGCGCACGGGTGTGTCGCCGTCGAATGCGGCGACGATCGCCACGATTGCGCATCGGGTGCAGGAGTTTCCGCGCTGTGTGCAGCAGATGCGGGAGGGCCGGTTGTCGGTCGATCAGGTCGGTGTCATCGCCGAACGTGCGGGTGCGGGTTCTGATGAGCATTACCTGGAGTTGGCCGCGGTGTCCACGGTCAGTCAGTTGCGGACGGCGGTGAAGCTGGAACCGCGCCCGGATGCGGATCCGCGTCCGGAGCGCACGCCGTCGATCAGCAAGACGACCGTCGATGAGAAGTCCACCACGTATCGGATTACCTTGCCGGCGTTGGAGGCGGCGAAGTTCGATGCTGCGTTGACGAGTCATCACGAGGGGCAGATGGCGGCGTGGAAACGCGACCGCGCCGTCCGTGATGGTCACGAGGATCACGATGAGCTCGACGGTCGGTACGAGACGGGCTTGGGTGCATCGGTGGAGCGGCCCCCGATGCCGACGATGGTGGATGGGTTCATGGGTTTGGTGGAGGCCGGTTGGGATAGCGAGGTGGCTCGGCGCCCGCACGGGGCGCACGGCACGGTGGTGGTGCACGTCGACGTGAAGGACAAGATCGCCTCGCTGCACCTGGGTCCGTTGCTCAGTGATGCCGACCGCCGGTACTTCACGTGTGATGCGACGTGTGAGGCGTGGTTCGAACGCGACGGTCAACCGATCGGTTCGGGACGCACGACCCGCCAGATCAGTCGGTGGTTGCGTCGGGCGCTGGAGCAGCGTCACCCGCACTGTGCGGTGCCGGGGTGCGGGTCCACGCGGGGTTTGCATGCTCATCACATCCGGCATTGGGAGGACGGCGGGCTCACCGAGTTGGACAACCTGGTGCTGCTGTGTCCCTATCACCACCGGCTGCACCATCGCGGGGTCATCACCATCGCTGGGCACCCCGATTACTTGAGCGTCGTGGACGAAGACGGCGAGGAATTGAGCCCGGGATCGTTGGCCCGGCCACCGACCACGCCCCCGCCGGACGTGGCGCCGTGTTCTGGGCCAACCGGGGAACGCGCGGACTGGTGGTGGTACACACCATTCCAACCGCAACCACCACCGAGCGACAACTAGCCCGCGCCATCCGGCCGGGCCATCGCACGGCATCGACGCCACCGCATCAACTCTCGAAGAGGTTGGTGCAGAACAACTCTCATCGGTGCTACCCGCTTGCATTGCAGCACGCGGTTCTCGGCGCCCTGCGATTCTCGACAGTGCGGGGTTTGCGGTGCCTGAGCTTCACGGTGCCTCCGGTTCGCGGCAGGGTGAGGTTTGCGGCAGCCTCCCGTTCACGGTCGACACCACGCCTGCATGGCGTCCCGCTCACCCCGTGCCGGCTCGTGTCGTTCGCCTCGTCGCCAGACCCGACGCTGGAGTCTCGGCAGGCATGACCACGCCGCATTGCCGATTCTCGCCAGCGACGTACGCATCTCTCAAGCGCCATTCGCCCACGGAAGTGTTCGCAAAAAGTCGTCAACATTCATTGACGACTCATCAGGCCATGTCGACCTGACAACTAGCTAAAGTTCGGTGTGATGGCTCACTACCGGTACTGCGTGATCGGCGCGGGCATCGTCGGGCTCTCCACGGCGTATCACCTGCTGCTCGACGAACCGGACGCGTCCGTCGTCGTCGTCGAAGCCGAGGAGGGGCTGGCGACGCACCAGACCGGGCACAACAGCGGTGTCATCCACTCCGGGCATCTACTACGAGCCGGGCAGCCTCAAGGCCAGGTTCTGCAAGGCGGGGGAGCGCGCCACCAAGGACTTCTGCACCGAGCACGGCATCGCCTACGACGAGTGCGGGAAGCTGATCGTCGCGACCGATGCGATCGAAGTCGAGCGGCTGACTGCGTTGCAGAAGAGGGCCGACATCAACGGCATCGAAGCGCGTCGCGTGGCGCAGCGGTGAGCTCAAGGAGCTCGAGCCGAACGTCACCGGTCTGGCGGCGCTTCATCTGCCCCGCACCGGGATCGTCGACTACCGCCAGATTTGCGCGACGCTCGCCGACCTCATCCGCGGCGCCGGTGGGGAGCTGCGGACCGGGGCGCGTGTGACAGCGATCGCTGAATCCGACGCAAGGGTCTCCGTGACGACACAGTCGGAAGATCTCACCTGTGACCGATTGGTGGTGTGCGGCGGCCTGCAGGCGGACCGGCTCGCCGAGATGGCGGGCCTTCGGATCGACGTGCAGATCGTTCCCTTCCGCGGTGAGTACTTCCGACTGCCCGCCGAACGCGCCGGTTTCGTGAACCGGCTCATCTATCCGGTGCCCGACCCCGACCTGCCCTTCCTCGGCGTGCACCTGAGCCCAACCATCACCGGAGACATCACCGTCGGCCCCAGCGCCGTCCTAGGCCTCGCCCGTGAGGGCTATCCGAGGTTCTCCATCGACCCCCGCGACGTCGCCAGGATGGCCGCCTTTCCCGGTACGTGGCGCGTCGCGAGGGCGAACATCCGGTTGGGGTTCAAGGAGATTGGCAACTCGCTGTTCAAGGGCAGTTACCTGCGGGAGTGTCGTAGGTACACGCCGTCGCTGACCAAGGCCGACCTGCTTCCGTATCCGGCGGGCATCCGCGCGCAAGCGGTGCGACGCGACGGAAAGCTGTTGCACGACTTCGTCATCGAGCAGACGAGCCGGATGGTGCACGTGCTGAACGCACCGTCACCCGCCGCGACGGCGGCACTGCCGATCGGCCAGCACCTCGCCACGCTCGTACAAGACGGCGCAACCTAGAAGCTAGCTACTGGATGGTGTAGCCGCCGTCGATGAGTAGGTCCGCGCCGGTGATCATTCCCGCCGCGTCGGAGGCGAGAAAGACTGCGGCGGCGGCGATTTCGTTCGGATAGGCGAAGCGCCCCATCGGAATGAGCTCCTTGAGCGCGTCGCCGCGCGGGCCGTCCCATGCCTTGCGCCCGAGTTCGGTCAGCACGACGGTCGGCGAGATCGTGTTCACTCGCACACCGCGGCCGCCCCATTCGGCGGCCAGCACCTTGGAGACGCCGACCACGCCGAACTTCGACGCGCAGTAGGCGACGTGCTGATCCAGCGCGACTGTCGCCGCTTGGGAGGCCATGTTGACGATGACGCCGCGCTTGGCCGCCAGCATGTGCTTGCCGACCGCTTGGCACATCAGGAACGTGCCCTTGAGGTTGACGGCGATGGTCTTGTCCCATGCGTCGACGGCCAGTTCCTCCGCTGGCGCAAGCATGACGATCCCGGCGCTGTTGACCAGGATGTCGATGCGTCCGAAGGCCTCCACGATGGCGTCGACGGCTGCGGTGACGGATGCGGGATCGGATACGTCGCAACCGAATCCGCGACTGTGCTCGCCCAGCCTGCCTGCCTGCTCCGAGGCCGCGGCCTCGTTCAGGTCGACGACGGCCGCGCGGGCGCCCTTGGCGACGAGCGCCGACGCGATGGCGGCGCCGATCCCGGAACCGCCACCGGTCACCAGGGCGACTCTGTCGTTCAGCGAGAAGTCCAGATCTACGGTCGGTTCGGTCATGTCGAGGGATCCCTACTCTCGTGCGGTGGTGTGCGTCATGCGAGCACCGCGGCCGCGATCTCGGTGTCGGTGACGATTGCGGAGACGAGTCCCGACCGCAGCACGGCCTTGGTCGCCTCGATCTTGGCGGCGCCCGCGCAGACGGCGACGACGGTGGGGATGGCGCGCAAGCCCTTCTCGCTGATGCCCATCCGGCGTTCGTCCAGCCCGGCTACTCGTTGGCCGCTGGCATCCAGCAGCAGGCCGCACGTTTCGGCCCGGACGCCCTCGCGGTACAACTCCGCCGCCTCGTCCTCGGATAGCGACGTGTACACCTGGGACGCCTCGGCCGTCCAGCCGCCGACGGAGACCAGGGCGCAGGTCACGCGGGCGTGGTTCGCCAACGCGTCCTCGATCTGCGGGCTGCTCGCCAAACTCGCCGCGGTGCGGGCATCGGCGACGACGTACGGCGCGTACAGCGGCCATGAACGGCCGCCGGTGACTTCGCTGATGCGTCGCGTCAGATCGGCTCCGTTGGACGTGAGCCCGCCTGCCAAGTCCGGTGAGCTGAACGACGTCGCAACGGGGAAGGGCGCCGAGGTATGGCGCTATCCGAGTCATCGTGCGGCCGCAGTCGACGCCGATGACGTCGCCGTCGCGCAGAGATCGACTGCAGCAGTTCGGCCATGGCCTTGGCGACGGCCTCCACCCGTTCGTCGGTGTTCTCGGAGTGAGCGGCGACGGCGTAGGCGTGCGTGAGTGAGTAACGCCGCTGCAACTCGGTCGACAGCCCGACGTCGATTCGCTCCGGGGTCGTGGATCGTGATTTCGACCATGCCGGACTCGAGCGCCTCCTCGAGCATGCGGGCCACCTTGAACCGCGACAGGCCGAACTCCTCGGCGATCTCGACCCGCGTGCGACCTTCGAGGTAGTAGCGCCGCGCGATCACCGCGCGCTGGAACAGCTCGTCAGGTCCCACGACGCCCTCCTCCGCAGCTTCCCCGGGATGTGCTCATATGAGCGCATCGGCTTGACATGTGAGCAGAGCGTAGATGATGATCCACATCACAAGCAATCAAACGAGCGGCGTGTATCACAAACGAGCGCGGGGTAGCCCAGTAGCAGGAGGCGGCCAATGTCCACGGTGGATCCGATGCCCGCGACCATGCGGGCCAACGTCATGACGGGCGTGCAGACGCTGCAGATCGAGGACCGGCCGGTGCCCAGCCCCGGCGACCATCAGGTGCTCGTCGAGGTCGCCGCCGTCGGGGTGTGCGGATCGGACGTGCACTACTACCGGCACGGGCGGATCGGGGACTTCGTGGTCGAAGCGCCCATGATCCTCGGGCACGAGATGTCTGGTCGGATCGCGGCCGTCGGCGCCGGGGTGGATCCCGAACCGGGTGGGCCAGCGCGTGGCGGTCGAACCTCAGCATCCGTGCCGACGGTGTGCGCAGTGCAAGGCCGGTCGCTACAACCTCTGCCCGCAGATGGAGTTCTACGCCACCCCGCCCATCGACGGCGCCTTCTGCCGGTACGTGCTCAGCGACGACGACATGGCGCATCCGGTACCCGACTCGATGTCCGACGACGCCGCCGCCCTCTCGAACCGCTCTCGGTGGCCATCACCACCATGCGCAAGGCGCACGTGGCGCCAGGCACCTCCATCCTGATCGCGGGCGCAGGCCCCATCGGCGTCATCTGCGCCCAGGCCGCCCGCGCGTTCGGCGCCGCCCGGATCGTGGTCACGGATCTCCTCCCGTCACGCCGCGAGAAGGCGTTGCAGTTCGGCGCCACCGAGGTGCTCGACCCCGCAGCCGTCGACATCTCCGCGATCGAGCCGGTCGACGCCTTCGTCGACGCCACCGGCGTGCCTGCCGCCGTCGTCAGCGGCATCAAGGCCGTCGGGCCCGCAGGGCACGTCGTGCTGGTGGGCATGGGCGCCGACGAGTACGCGCTGCCCGTCAGTCACATCGCCAACCTCGAGATCAACCTCACCGGGGTGTTTCGCTACACCGACACCTATCCGGCCGCGATCCACCTGGTGTCCAGTGGCGCAATCGATCTGGACGGCATGGTCACCGGAAAGTACGACCTCGAGCACGCGGCAGACGCACTCGAGAGCGACTCCGACCCGGCCAGCCTCAAGTCGATCGTCGTGCCGTCGTGAACGCGCAGGCAGCCGAGGCGACCACGCAATCGGTATTGCGCTGCAATGACATTCACAAGAGCTTCGGCGGCGTGCCGGTGCTGAGCGGCATCACCCTCGATCTGCAGCCGGGCACCGTGACCGCACTGGCCGGTGAGAACGGGGCGGGAAAGTCGACGCTGATGAAGATCATCAGCGGCCAGTACACCGCCGATTCGGGTACCGTCGCCGTCGGTGACACCGTCCTCACGTCCGGCAACACCAAGGGCGCGGTCAAGCACGGGGTGGCGATCGTGCCGCAGGAGCTGGCGTCCATCGAGGACATGACCGTCTACGAAAACCTCTTCGTGGGACGGGAACTCAAGGTCGGCCCGTTCCTGAACCGGCGGGCGATGATCGACGAGGCGCGGGACTCGCTGGCCGTGTTCGGCGTCGACATCAACCCGTCGGCGCGGATGGGCAGCCTGCCCGTCGGGCTGCGCCAGATCGTCGAGATCGTCAAGGCCGCCCGCACCGGCGCGCAAGGTCGTCATGCTCGACGAACCCACGTCGGCCATCTCCGAGCGCGAGGTCGAGGGGCTGTACCAGGTCGTGCGCCAGCTGCGCGAGCACGGCGTCGCGATGGTCTACACCACCCACAAGATGGCCGAGATCCGCGCCATCGCCGACCGCGTCGTCGTGCTGCGCGACGGCGGCCTGATTCTCGACAAGATGATCGCCGACGTCACGGACGACGAGATCGTGACCGCGATGATCGGCCGCGAACTCGACGCACTGTTCCCGGAGCGGCCGACCGCGGGCACCGATGCGGTGCTCGAGGTTCGCGACCTCCAGGTCGACGGTGCGACGGGGCCGGTGTCGTTCACCGTCAATGCCGGCGAGATCGTCGGGCTCGCTGGCCTCGTCGGCGCCGGACGGACGGAGCTGCTGGAGGCGATCTTCGGCAACCGGCGTAGCAGCAGCGGCGACATCGTGGTGCGCGGCAAGCACGTCAAGCGCAACCAACCCGCCGCGGCGATCACCGAGGGCATGGCGATGGTGCCCGAGGATCGCAAGCTCGCGGGCGTCGTGCTCTCGATGAGCGTGCTCGACAACGGCTCGCTGCCCCGGTTGTCGTCGTTCTCGATCGCCGGCTGGCTACGCGGCAAGGCGCGCACCAAGGCGGTATCCGAGGCGATGTCGTCGGTCCGGCTGCGCAGCCGCGGCCTCGGCCAGGAGGTCGGCACGCTGTCCGGCGGCAATCAGCAGAAGGTCGTGCTGGCCCGCTGGCTCACCGGCGAGGTCAACGTGCTCCTGCTCGACGAGCCGACCCGCGGTGTCGACGTCGGTGCACGCAGCGAGATCTACCGCATCATCACGGAATTCGCGTCGCAGGGCATGGCGGTGCTGATGGCGTCGTCGGACATGCCCGAGATCGTCGGGCTGTCCCACCGCGCATTCGTCATGCGCGGCGGGACGTTCGTCGGCGAGCTCGACCGCGACGCGCTCGACCATCCCGAGGTCCAGGAGTCGGTGTTCCGCCTGGCCACCGCGCTCGACGCCAAACCGCCGACCGCGACACCCTCGACCGCGACACCCACGACCACGACTCAGCAGGAGGCATCATGACCACCGACGTCGACGCGACGGAGCAGCCGCCTGGCCCGTCCTCTGTTCCCGACCGTGGTGTCGCCGACCACCGGCGAACCGGTGAAACTGTTCTCCCGGCAGTGGTTCTCGGGCGTTCTCCTGCGCTACTCGATGGTCATCGTCGTGCTGCTGGTGATCGCCTACTTCAGCTACCGCAGCGCGCGGTTCTCGACGCCGGACAACCTCATCACGATCCTGGTGGCCGCCGCGCCGTTCGCGCTGATCGCGCTCGGCCAGACGCTGGTCATCCTGACCGGCGGCATCGACCTCTCGGTCGGAAGCGTGATCGCCGTCTCGGCGATGGCCGGCGCGGCCACGGCCAAGGCCAACCCGGGTCAGGTGTGGATGACGGTTCTCGGTCGCCATGGTGGTCGGGCTTGCGGTGGGATCGCTCAACGGAATCCTGGTGTCGCGCATCAACGTTCCGCCGTTCATCGCGACACTTGGCACGCTGACGGCCGGCTCCGGATTGGCCTACGTGATCGGCGGCGGCGCCCCGATCAACGGGCTGCCCGCCGAGTTCGGCTCGATCGCCAACACCAAGATCCTCGGCCTGCAGATCCCGGTGCTGCTGATGATCCTCGGCATCGTCGCGCTGGCCATCATCATGAAGCGGACCACCTACGGCATGCGCGTCTACGCGGTGGGCGGCAACCGCAACGCCGCCGAGATCGCAGGCATCAACGCCAAGAACATCCTGTTCAGCGTGTACGCGATCTCCGGTCTGCTGGCCGGCCTCTCTGGGGTGATGCTGGCGTCGCGCGTGATCTCCGGCCCGCCGAACCTCGGCCAGGGCTACGAACTCGATGCCATCGCCGCCGTCGTCATCGGTGGCGCAAGCCTGATGGGCGGACGCGGCAGCATCTGGGGCACGGCGCTTGGCCTGTTCATGATCATGACCTTGAACAACGGTCTGGACATCCTGGTCGTGCCTTCCTACTGGCAGGACGTCATCAAGGGCGTGCTGATCGTGGCCGCCGTCGCGGTCGACGTGTTTGCCTCCAGGAGGCGCACCTGACGTCTGAATTTTCACCGCTGCAGCATCTTTCACCGTCGAATCACTGCAACCAGAAGAGAGAGAAATGAGACTCACCACAAAGATCGCGGCCATCGCCTCCGCTGGCCTGCTCGGCCTGGGCATGACTGCCTGCGGTGCCGGAGACACTACGGCCAACAAGGACACCAAGCGCATCGGCGTCTCGGTATACGACATGAGCTCGTTCATCACCGCAGGCAAGGAGGGCATGGAGGCCTACGCGAAGGCCAACAACATCGAATTGGTCTGGAACTCCGCCAATCTCGACGTTTCGACCCAGGCCAACCAGGTCGACTCGATGATCAACCAGGGTGTCGACGCCATCATCGTCGTGCCCGTGCAGGCGGATTCCCTTGGGCCGCAGGTGGCGTCGGCCAAGGCGAAGGGCATTCCGCTGGTTCCGGTGAACGCGGCGTTGAACAGCAAGGATATCGCCGGGAACGTTCAGCCCGACGACGTCGCCGCCGGTATGCAGGAGATGCAGATGATGGCCGACCGCCTCGGCGGCAAGGGCAACATCGTGGTCCTGCAGGGTCCGCTCGGCCAGTCCGGTGAGCTGGACCGCACCAAGGGCATCAAGCAGGTGCTGGCCAAGTACCCCGACATCAAGATTCTGGCGATGGACACCGCGAACTGGAAGCGCGACGAAGCCGTCAACAAGGTGAAGAACTGGATCTCCGGCTTCGGCGACCGGATCAACGCGGTCGTCTCCGAGAACGACGACATGGGTCTCGGCGCGCTGCAGGCACTCAAGGAGTCCGGGAAGACGGTGCCGATCGTCGGCATCGACGGCATCGAGGACGGTCTGAACGCCGTAAAGAGTGGCGAGTTCATCGGCACGTCGCTGCAGAACGGCACCGTCGAACTGTCGGCGGGCCTCGCCGTCGCCAATGCGTTGGCCAAGAAGGAGCAGGTGAACACGAACCCCGTGTACATCATGCCTGCGATCACCAAGGACAACGTCGACGTCGCGATCCAGCACGTCGTCACCGAGCGGCAGAAGTTCCTCGACGGACTGTCGGAGCTGACCGCACAGAACCTCAAGACGGGCGACATCGCCTACGAGGGGATCCCGGGCCAGAAGCAGCCGTAACACGTTGCAGGACAACGAGGGCCGGGCCGGGACTCGCGACCGGCCCTCGTTGCGTCTGCTCACCGGTTGGACTGCGCGCTGGCCTGTTGCCCGTAGCCGGCGAGCCTGTCGGCCGACGTCGGCGAGCTCGTCGTCGTCGAGCACGCGAACGGTCGCCCCGCTGGCCATGGCCCGCAGCTGCACGTCGCAGATGTACTCGAGGTACGCCACGCGGTCGAGCACCTTGGGCAGGGCCTGCCCGACGAGCACCGCGCCGTGGTTGCCCATGAGCGCCGCGGTGCGATCCCGTAGCGCCGCCGTGACGTTGTCGGCCAGCTGCCGAGTGCCGAAGCCTGCGTACGGCGCGACGCGGACCGTGCCGCCGAACAACGCCGAGTAGTAGTGCGATGCGGGCACGACGTCGACCACCGTCGACAGCGCGGTCGACGCGGGAGCGTGCGTGTGGACGACGGCGGTGTGCTCGCCGGCCCCGTACAGCGACGAGGTGCAGTGCGAGTTCGCTCGACGGGTCCAGCGCCGCGTCGACGACGCGTCCCTCGAGGTCGTGGATGCCGACGTCCGCCGGTGACATCGCTTCGTAGTCGACGCCGCTCGGCGAGATGACGACCAGGTCGTCGACGCGGATCGACACGTTGCCCGCGGTGCCGACGACCAACCCGGAGCGGCTGAGAAACTGGCAGGCGTCGACGACCTGCTGACGTTCGCGTTCGAGTCTCATGGTTCGAGGACGTACTTCGAGCCGCGGCCGGCCGCCATGTCCTCCAGGCTCGGCACCAGGGCATCCAGTGGCCGGCGTTCGGTGATGAGCATCGACCCGTCGACCTTCCTGCTCGACAGCAACTCCACCGCCGTGCGGACGTAGTTCGGGGTGTGGTGGAACACGCCCTTGAGCGTGTACTCCTCGTAGTGCATCGCGCTCGAGTCGACGGAGAACGGTGCGCCCTTGGGCGTTCCGCCGAACAGCACCGCGGTCGCGCCGGGGCGCAGCGTGCGCACGGTCTGCTCCCAGACCTGCGGCAGGCCGACGGCCTCGATGCCGACGTCGGCGCCGCGTCCGCCCGGGGTGCGCCGCTTGATCAGCGCGACGCGATCCTCGAAGTCCGCGACGTCGGACAGGTCGACGGTGTCCACGGCCCCGGCCTTGATGGCTTCCTGCAGCCGCCAGGGGGACTGGTCGACGGAGATGACGTTGGCTCCGCGCAGGGTGGACAGCCGCACGAACATCAGGCCGATGGGTCCCGCCCCGTGCACCACCACGGTGTCGCCCAACTCGATGCCCGTCTCGGCCATCCCGTGCACGACGGTGGCCAGCGGCTCGAGCGGTGCCGCGTCGGCGAAGTCGAGGTCGTCGGGCAGCTTGTAGGTGTTGCGGGCGACGATGGCAGCCGGGATCACCACCTCCTCGGCGAACGCTCCGTTGAGGAATTCGAGGTTCTCGCAGAGGCTTTCGCGATTGCGGATGCACGCCCAGCAGTGCCCGCACGGCACGGTGTTGGCCGCCGTCACGCGGTCGCCCACGGCGAACTGGTCGACGCCGTCGCCGATGGCAGTGACGACTCCGGCGAACTCGTGGCCGAATCGCGAGGGCAGCGTGGGGAAGAGCTTGGGATGTCCACGCCGGTACGACTTCAGGTCCGTTCCACAGGTGGCGGCCGCCCGCACCTCGACGAGTACTTCACCCGGCGCCGGCTCGGTCGATGGGACGTCCTCCAGGCGTAGGTCTCCCGGGCCGTAGAACATCGCGGCTCTCATGGGGTTTCTCCTAGTGATTCGTCGTGCGGTGGCAGTTCGGGAAGGTCGTGAAGGGTGTGCAGGAGATCGCGGGTCTCGGCGTAGAGCCGCTCGTAGACGGGCCGCAAGACGCGCGTACTGCTGGGCATTTCGAGGCAGCGGGTCGATGACCGCGTCGATTCTGGCCACTGCGGACGCGGCCTCGGGAAGCGACGGATACGCCCCGATCGCGTGTGAGCGCGATGGCGGCGGCGCCCAGCGCGCTGACTTCGCCGGAGGCGCACACCTCGAGCGGGCGGTCGAACACGTCGGCCAGGATCTGCGTCCACAGCGCGCTGCGGGCACCGCCGCCCATGGCGCGGATCACCTCGACGTGCTGCCCGCGTGCGCGCTCCAAACCGTCTAGCTGCGAACGCAATTCGAACGCGATGCCCTCCAGCAGCGACCGATAGAAGTGCGCTCGGGTGTGGCAGCCCTGCCAGCCGAGCGTCACGCCGGATGCACGACCGTCCCAGTGCGGCGTCTGAGCGGCGTTCCAGTAGGGCAGCGTGAGCAGACGCTCGCTCCCGACGGATACTGCCGCGGCCGCGCGTTCCAGAGCGGGGTCGGGCGCGCCGGCGAGTTCGGGATCGCCGAACTCCTGACGGAACCACGTCGACAGGAAAGTGCCCGAGGAGCTGAACGTTTCGACGGTGGTTTGGTTCGGCATCGCCGAGATCATCGACCGGTAGGCCCGCGATGGCAGGTATGACGTCGTCTCGCTGCCGATCACCACGGCGGTGCCCAACACCAGGTAGGCCGCTCCCGGATCGGTGACGCCGAGCCCGATGCCTGCCGCCTGGCCGTCGCCTGTGCCCGCCACCACCACGACGCCGCGATCGACCCCCCACGCGTCGGCGACGTCGGCGCGTAGCGGCCCGAGAGACGTTCCCGCCGCGACGAGTTCGGGCAGCTGCTCGCGCCGCAGACCGGCCAACTCGAGCAACTCGTCGCTGTAGTCGCCGGTGGCCTGGTCCAGTAGGGCGAGTGGGTCGACGGATGCGGTGCTCGACGACCAGCGTCCCGTCATGGCGTGGACGAGGTAGGTGTGGACGTCGGCGACGCGGTGGCAGCGGGCGATGGTGTCGGGTTCGTGGTCGCGCAACCAGAGCAGCTTGTACAGGCCGGGGGTGATGTCGGCGGGCTTGCCGGACAACAACTCCACCCGAGGCTCACCGTAGCGCCTGGCCTCGTGCTCGGCGCGGCCGTCCATCCACAGGATCGCCGGCCGCATGGCCTGGTCGTCGCTCGTCGAGGCAGACGAAGCTCTCCCGCTGGTGGGTCACGCACACCGCGGCGACGGCACTGCGGTCATCGAGTTCGTCGAGTGCCTGCCTGATCGCGCTGTCCGTTGCCGACCACCAGTCGGGGGCGTGCTGCTCGAACCGGTGCGGGGCCGGGCTGCGCGTGGCGAGGGCGTGGGATCCGGAGGCCAGGACCTGGCCCGTGGGGTCGACGACGATGGCCTTGGCCGCCGTGGTCGAACAGTCGACGGCGATGACGAGGGGTGACGTCATCGTTGCGCGTCTCCTTCGGCGACTCGCATCGACGAGTCGGGATCGTGGTTCGAATTGAGATGCGCGACAACGATGTTGACGCCGCTGTCAGCGAATCGTTCGAGCTCCTGCGCGTCTGCGCCGTCGTCGACGACCACGGCGTCGAAATCCGTCAGATCGCAGATCCGGTGGATGGCGCGCCTGGCCAGCTTGGTGTGGTCGATGAGCAGCACCCGCAGTTCTGCACTCGCCATGAATGCGCGCTTGATGTCGGCGGCAGGGCTGGACGGGTGAAAGCACATCCCGCGCGACACTGCCGGCACCGACATGAAGAGGACGTCGTAGTGCATGTCACCCAGCGCCCGCACCGACTGAGGGCCGACGAACGAGGAGAACTCGGGGATGAAGTCGCCGCCGATCGCGTTGAGACGAACCTTGGGCTCGACGGACAGTTCGTTGATCGCGGGAAGGAAGTTGGTCACGACGGTCAGTGGCAGGTGCGCGATCAGAAGGGGCAGCACGTGCAGCGCGGTGGTGCTGTCGTCCACGCCCACCGCCTGCATCTCGATTCGGCTTGCGGCCCAGTCGAATCCGGCGCTTGCCACCGCTTGTTTCTCGTTGAGGTTCAGCGCCTTGCGCAGTTCGACGTTGCGCTCGAAGGCCTCGCTGGGCGGTGCCTCCGCGCCGGACCGTACCTTCCGCAGTACGCCCTGGGCGTGAAGGTGGTCGAGATCGCGATGGATCGTCATGATGCTCACGCCGAACTGGTCGGCCAATTCGTCGATCCGTGCGCCGCCGCGGGCCTTGACGAAGTCCGCGATCTCGGTGCGCCGGTGTGCGTGGCTGCTCGGCCGTGACGGGGGCACTCGTCTGCCACCTCCTCGTCGCCGTGATTCACGCGATTCGCGTCAGGACCGGTGTGAAAATATCACACAACATCACATATCTAACACGCATTGTGTGATTTTCTGTGAAAACAAGGGCGGGCAGCCCGGACGCCCGGGTGGGGATCGCCGTCAGTCCAGTGCGTCGTAGAACGCCGTCAGGTAGCGGGCCGTCCGTTCGGAGCCCTGAATGCCTGGACCCATCTTGTTCATCACGTAGGCGATCGTGGTGCGGTGGTCGGGATTCATCGTCTCCCACGAACCACCCCAGCCACCCCAGAAGCAGATCTTCCCGTCCGGGATGTACGTGAGGGATGCGGGCTTGGGCAAGGCGAAGCCCAGGCCCCACGTGATGGGGAGCATCGCCAGCACCAGATCCGGGCCGTCGCACTGGACCTCGAAGATCTTCTCGACGGTCTCTGGGCGCAACAGCTGAACGCCGTCGACCGTGCCGCCCAACGAGATTGCGGAGAGGATTCGGGCCAGGGCCCGCGCGTTGGTATGGCCGTTGGCCGCCCCGATGTCGGCCGCTCGCCACTCCGCGGTATTCGCGATCGCAGGATCCGGCGCGGGACCGGTGAACGTCTTGATCATCTGCTCGGACCACTGATCGGCCGGCGGAAGGCCCTCCGTCGGATCATCGGGAAGGATGACGTCCGCGATCCGGGCATGGTCGCCGGGTGCGGCACCGATCTGGAAGTCCGCGCCCAGCGGGCCCGCGATCTCCTCCGCGACGAACTGCTTGAGGGTCTTACCGGTGAGGCGGCGCAAGACCTCGCCGATGAGGTGACCGTGGTTGAGCGCCTGGTAGCCGGATGCGGTGCCCGGCTCCCACCACGGCGCCTGCGCGGCGAGCATGGCCGTCGACTTGTCCCAGTCGAAGATGTCCTCGGGCGCGACGGGCTGGTCCCAGCCGGAGACGCCCGAGGAATGAGTGAGAAAGTGCCGAAATTCGATGTCCTGCTTGCCGTTTGCCGCGAACTCCGGCCACACCTCGGCGACGGGGGTGGTCGGCTCGATGAGGCCGCGGTCGATCAGCATCAGACCCGAGAGCGCGGTGACGTTCTTGGTCGACGACCAGACGTTGACGATGGTGTCCTCGGCCCACGGCTTGGTCCGTGCGGCGTCGGCATGCCCTCCCCACATGTCGACGACGGTCTCGCCGCCGACGTCGATGGCGATGGCGGCGCCGACCTCCTCGCCGCTCTCGATCGCCTCGGCCAGAGCGCCGGCCACCTTGTCGAATCGCGCGTCCCAGTGTCCGTGCAGGATGTCGGTCATCCGATCATGATGCGTCGGAGAACTGGTTGTTCGCGGCGACTTCGGTGAGTTGGCTGCTCACGCGCCAGGGTCGAACTGGCCGACGCGTTTTCGGTGCTGGCCCGCCGGATGCCGAACCTGAGGCGCACTGGACCTGCACCGTGGAAGTCGATCTTCGACATTTCCGGCCCGACGACGCTTCCGATCGCGTTCGACGCAGGCCACTGAGCTTGCGAATGGGGTATTCGCGTGCCGTTCGGGCGGGGAATAGGCTAGCCCGATGACCATGATCGAATCGATCCTGCCCAGCGGCCAGGACATCGACACCGCCAAGGCCGAGGGCGCCCACGCCTACGAGCTCGACCGCACACACGTCTTCCACTCCTGGTCGGCTCAGGCGCAGATCAAGCCGATGACCATCGTCGCGTCCGAGGGCTCCTACGTCTGGGACGGCGACGGCAACAAGCTGCTCGACTTCTCCTCACAGCTGGTGTTCACCAACATCGGACATCAGCACCCGAAAGTCGTTGCGGCCATTGCCGAACAGGCCGCCAAGCTGTGCACGGTGGCGCCGCAGCACGTCAACGCAGCGCGCTCGGAGGCGGCCCGCCTCATCGCAGAGCGCACCCCAGGCGACCTGAACAAGGTGTTCTTCACCAACGGCGGCGCCGACGCCGTCGAGCACGCCGTGCGGATGGCGCGACTGCACACGGGCCGCTACAAGGTTCTGTCGCGCTACCGCTCGTATCACGGCGGCACGGACACCGCGATCAACCTGACGGGCGACCCGCGGCGCTACCCCAACGACTACGCCAGCAGTGGCGTCGTGCACTTCAACGGGCCGTTCCTGTACCGCTCGTCGTTCCACGCCGAGAACGAGCAGCAGGAATCCGAGCGTGCGCTCGAGTACCTGGATCGCCTGATCCAACACGAGGGTGCGGCGTCGTTCGCGGCGATCATCCTCGAGTCGGTGCCCGGCACCGCGGGCATCATGGTGCCGCCGCCCGGATACATGGCGGGCGTGCGCGCGATCTGCGACAAGTACGGCATCATGCTCATCGCCGACGAGGTGATGGCGGGCTTCGGCAGGACCGGAAAGTGGTTCGCCATACAGCATTTCGACGTCATCCCCGATCTGATGACCTTCGCGAAGGGCGTCACCTCCGGTTACGTTCCGCTCGGTGGCGTGGCGATCAGCGAGGCGATCGCCGCGACGTTCGCCGACCGTGCCTACCCGGGCGGCCTGACCTACTCGGGCCACCCGCTCGCCTGTGCCGCCGCGGTGGCGACCATCAATGCGATGGAGGACGAGGGCATGGTCGCCAACGCGCTGCGGATCGGCAATGACGTGCTCGGCCCGGGACTGCAGGAGCTCGCCGCCAAGCATCCCTGCGTCGGCGAGGTGCGTGGGCTCGGCGTGTTCCAGGCGATCGAGCTCGTCGCCAACCCCACGACCCGCGAACCGCTGGCCCCCTATGGCGGATCCAGCCCGGCGATGAACGAGGTCATCGGCGGCGTGCAAGGCAGGCGGGCTGCTGCCGTTCGCGAACTTCAACCGGATCCACGCGGTGCCCGCGTGCAACGTCACCGACGGCGAGGTCGCCGAAGGTCTGCGGATCCTCGACGCGGCGCTGACGGTCGGGGACGGACACGTCACCGGTTAGCGGGATCAGGCGCTGGCATCCCAGGCGTCGCGAATCCCCTGCAACCCGTCGGGCGTGAGGCTGCCGTACAGCTTCACGCGCGCCATCCCGCCGTCGGGATGGATGTCGACCCGCGCTTCGGTGATCGGCCGGTCGTCGCCGATCAGGAAGCGGTGCCTGGTATCGGGCTGCAGGTCGGTGAGCGGCAGGATCTCGAACCACTCACCGTCACCGTCGCGGCCGCTGAGGCGCGCCGACCCGGGAGCGTTGCCGACGAAGAAGGACGTGTCGAGCTCGGCCGTGTTCAGCACGCCGCGGCTCGCCAAATGCACTTGCACCCAGTCGTTTCCGCTATCGCGGCGGCGCGACGTCTCCCAGCCCTCGCCCATGGTGCGGGCGACGCCGGGCAGAAGCAGGTTGTTCGGCGAACTGTAGAACATGTTGGAGCAGGCGGTGATTCGGCCGCCGTTCTCCAACGCGGCGAGGTCGAGAGTCATGTTCGCGGCGAAGTCCGGGTTGAGCAGGCCCTCGCCGTGCACCCGGAAACGGGCAATGCCGCCGTCGGGGTACATCGACAGCCGAATGTGTGACCAGCGCTTGGCCGAGTCGACCTTGAACGGGTTGCGGGTGTCCCCGTTGACGTTGCTGCGCGGCACGATCGTCGTCCAGTCGGTCTTGTCCACCAGTTCCTCGACCGGCGGATGGCCCGGCACGTAGGCCGCCTCGACCGAGACCTGTGGCGGGTAGTTGCCGGTGAACCACGCGGTGTCGACCACCACGCCGCGGACGATCCCCGGCACGCCGAGTCGGACGATCGCGCTGTCGGACGAGTCGCCGGTCGTGCCGCGTCGGCGCCGGGTCTCCCAGCCGTCGTAGACCTGCCCCTTGTGGCCGAACGTGGCTGGCCGGAACTCGGCGGCCCCCGGCTTGATCAGGTTCTCCTTCTCGGCGAACAGATCGTCGTTGGCCCACAGCACCGCACCACCGGCCGAGCGGGCAGCGAGATCGGGTAGCGACAGGAAGTGCGAATGCGCACGGTTCGGTTGAGAAGGGGTGCTCACTCAGACGAGCCTAAGCGAGCGATTGTGGCTCACCAGTTGTGGTAGCCGCCTTCGGGTCCGAGCATGCGCTCCAAGCGGCTTCGGTTGATCTTGGCCAGCTCGTTGCGGACGACCTTGCGCTCGGTCTCGGCGTCGTTGTGCAGCCGGTCCGAGATCGCGGACCGCACGTCGGCGACATCGAGTCCGCAGACGAACATCACGAAACCCGTGGCGAACCTCTGCGAGTAGGTCTTCACGGCATCGTTCAGCTCGGCCATGACGGCGGCGTCGTCGACCCATACCGAGCACTGCTCGGCGCTCGACCTGGTGCTTCCCGGCCGACGGCCGACGTGCGGGCAGGCGTCGAGGATCTGTTCGACCACCTCGTCGCTCAGCGAGAACAGCAGGGCGTCGGCGCGTCGGAACAGGGCGTCGTGGCTGTCGTACGCGCGACCGCGGGCGAGATCTCTGGCCAGCGTCACGCTGTTGCAGCACTCGTAGAGCGCGTGCACGGCCTTGCGTTCGGGAGCGCGTTGAACGCGTCTAGGCCGATCCCTTGATGCAACAGCACACGCCCATAGTTGAATGCCGAAGCCACGGGGAGGTTACCCAGTGTTACGGCAGTGCTAAATCACACCCGGCCGCATTCAGATAGCGGTGACGCCGCTGGTCACTCGCACTTCCGCTGCGCCAGTGCTATCTGAATGGGTCACAGGCTGACCGAGTAACTGGCCAACGACATCAGTGCCCGGTGGTCTTGAACCGTTCCACCGACCGCTCGATCTCGGCCTCGGCCTCCGCGCGGCCGACCCAGTCGGCGGCCTTCACGAACTTGCCCGGCTCCAGGTCCTTGTAGTGCACGAAGAAGTGCTTGATCGCGTCCAGCTCGAATGACGAGACGTCGCCGAGATCGGTGATGTGGTCCCAGCGGGGGTCGCCCGCGGGCACGCAGAGCACCTTGTCGTCGCCGCCGGCCTCGTCGACCATCTTGAACATCGCCACGGGCCTGGCCTCGACGATGGCTCCGGGGAACACCGACTCGGGGAGCAGCACCATGGCGTCTAGCGGATCGCCGTCCTCGCCGAGGGTGTTCTCGAAGAACCCGTAGTCAGCGGGGTAGCCCATGGGCGTGTAGAGGTATCGGTCCAGCTTGACGCGGCCCGTTTCGTGGTCCACCTCGTACTTGTTGCGCGATCCCTTGGGGATCTCGATGACGACGTCGAACTGCACCGCCGCGGCTCCTTCATGTCTACGAGCGCCTAGGTCGCCGGGTGACGACGCGGGGTCAACCATAAACGAGCGATAGTCTGCCCTATAGGGGGCTGCACGGCGGCCCGGTTCGTCGAACCCCAGGAGAGTCATGCGGCCGCCCACCCAGTGGCGTCGATCCACCCACGCGCTCGTCGGCGTCGCGGTGCTCCTGATCGTCGCCTGCGTCGTGGCGGCAATGGCGTTCGTCGTGTCCCGCAATCCCTCGACCAGTGCGGCGTCCGCCGTCGCGCCGCAGCCCGCTGCGGTCACCGCCCACGCTGGTGTCGTGCCGCTGGCGGACGATGGGCTCAAGCCGTTGCCGGAGCGCCTCGCCGCGACGCTCGCCCCATTCGTGGCCGATCCGAACCTCGGAGCGCTCACCGGTCGGGTCACCGACGCGATCACCGGAGCTCAGCTGTGGGCGCAGGGCGCCGACGTCCCGATGCAGCCCGCGTCGACGAACAAGGTTCTCACCGCCGCCGCTGCCCTGTTCACGTTGGACCGCGACGCGACGTTGACGACGACGGTCGTCGCGGCCGACCAGACCTCGTCTCCAGGCATGGTGGTGCTGAAGGGTGGCGGCGACCCGACGCTGTCGGCGGCCGCGCCGCGGAACGCCGACCTGGTACCGCGACGCCGCGCGGATCAGCGACCTCGCCGATCAGGTGCGCAAGGCGGGGATCACCGTGACGGCGGTCAAGGTCGACAACAGTGCCTACAGCGGGCCGACGATGGCACCCGGCTGGGACCCGCTGGACATCCTCAACGGCGACATCGCGCCCATGGAATCGGTCATGCTCGACGGCGGCCGAACCCAGCCCGTCACGCCGGACTCCTGGCGGTCCGGCACGCCCGCACTCGACGCGGGGCGGGCGCTGGCCGTTGCCCTGCGCGTCGACCCCGCGGCGGTCACCTTCCTGCCCGGCCCACTGGCCAACGGCAAGCAGATCGCCGCGGTGCAGTCGCCGCCACTGATCCCACGGCTGCAGCAGATGATGAACGACTCGGACAACGTGGTGGCCGAGTCCATCGGCCGAGAGGTAGCGGCGGCGCTCGACGCGCCAGAGAGTTTCGACGGGGCGGCGCGATCGGTTCTCGCTCAGCTCTCGCAGGCAGGCATCGACACCCGCGGCGCCGCGCTGTTCGACTCCAGTGGGCTTTCCGTCAACGACCGGCTGACGGCCCTCACCCTCGACGGCGTGGTCACCGCGGCCGCCGGGGACGACGAACCCAAGCTGCGTCCGCTGGTCGACCTCCTTCCGATCGCGGGCGGGAGCGGCACGCTGTCGAATCGTTTCCTCGACACCGACGCGGGCAAGGCCGCCGCCGGCGTTCTGCGCGCCAAGACCGGGTCGTTGACCGGCACCAACGCGCTCGCCGGGATCGTCACCGACGCCGGCGGTCGGGTGCTGACGTTCGCCCTGATCTCCAACAACGCCGGACCCACCGGCCGCACCTCGATCGATGCGCTCGCGGCCGCCCTGCGATCCTGCGGATGCGCAGCGTGAGCGCGGCCTCGACGCCGAGCATCGGCAACACCGTCGACTGGGAGTTCGCGGCCACCGTCGGCGCGAAGCTCACCCGGCCGCAGCCGCCTGCCTCCGACTACACCCGCCGCCAGGCCATCGAGGAGCTCTCGGAGTCCGCCCGCAAGGCCGAGCTGCCGGTGCGCGACGTCACCGGCCTCAACGAGGGTGCGGCGGTCACCGAAGCCCGCGTCATCGACCGCAACGAATGGGTGCGCGCCGCAACGGAATCCATGCGCGTGATGACCGGCGGAGCCGACGACGGAAAGTCGAGCGGATTCCTCACCAGGCGCATCACCGGCGTGCAGACCGGCGCGGTGCTCGCGTTCATCTCGTCGGGCATCCTCGGGCAGTACGACCCGTTTGCGCCTCCCAGGGGGCAGGAGCGCAGCGACTCGGGGGATCAGCCCGGCGGCGGCGAGCTGCTGCTGGTGTACCCGAACGTGATCGCCGTCGAGCGCCAATTGCGCGTCAGCCCAGCCGATTTCCGGCTGTGGGTGTGCCTGCACGAGGTCACCCACCGCGTGCAGTTCCGTGCCAACCCGTGGCTCGCCGAGCACATGTCGCAATCACTGGCGACCATCACCGACGACGCGAGCCAAGACGTCACCGAGATGATCGGCAGGCTCGGCGAGTTCGTCCGACAGAAACGCGATGGCTCGCAGACGAATTCGGACGGCGTCATCGGCGTCCTTCGGGCGATGCAATCCGAGCCGCAGCGCAAGGCGCTCGATCAGCTGCTGATGCTGGGGACCCTGCTGGAGGGCCACGCCGAGCACGTGATGGACGCCGTCGGCCCCGCGGTCGTCCCGTCGGTCGCCACCATCAGGCGCCGGTTCGACGAACGGCGTCAAACCAAGCAGCCGCCGCTGCAGCGCTTGATCCGGACGCTGCTGGGCTTCGACGCCAAGCTCAGCCAGTACACGCGCGGGAAGGCGTTCGTCGACGACGTGGTCGCCAGGGTGGGCATGAAGAGGTTCAACACCATCTGGACGAGCCCCGAAACATTGCCCCTGCACAACGGAAGTCGAAGAGCCCCAGCGATGGATCGACAGGGTCCTGTAGCGGCGCTCGCGCAAGGCGGTCGCCGAGTTCGACGGCGCCCATCCGTCGGGCGAGGGGCGGTGGTGCGTCGCGCTGTCCGGCGGCGCGGACTCCCTTGCGCTCACCGCGGTCGCCGCGCGCGTCCGCCCCACCGTGGCCCTCATCGTCGACCATGGGCTGCAGCAGGGCTCGCCGCACGTCGCCGCCACCGCTCGCGAGCAGGCCATTGCGCTGGGATGCGTTGATGCCCAGGTGCTTTGCGTCGAGGTGGGATCGGCAGGCGGCCCGGAGGCGGCGGCCCGCACCGCCAGGTACGCGGCTCTCGACGCTGCCCGCGACGGCGCTTCGGTGCTGCTCGCCCACACCCTCGACGATCAGGCGGAGACGGTGCTGCTCGGTCTCGGCCGCGGCTCGGGTCCGCGCTCGATCGCGGGCATGCGGCCGCACGATCCGCCGTGGTGTCGCCCCCTGCTCGGCGTGCGCCGTGCGGTCACCCACGGGGCGTGCGCGGAGCTTGGCCTGACGCCTTGGCAGGACCCGCACAATGCCGACCCGCGATTCACCCGTGTCCGACTGCGGACCGAGGTGCTGCCCGCGCTGGAGGACGTTCTGGGCGGCGGGGTGGCCGAGGCGCTGGCCCGTACGGCCGCGGCGCTGCGCGAGGACGCCGAGGTGCTCGACGACCTCGCGGCGCGCGCGATGGCGACGGTGACGACGGGCGACGGCCTCGCCGCGGCGCTGCTTTCCGACCTGCCGACCGCGGTGCGTCGTCGGGTGATTCGCCTCTGGCTGCTCGACGGCGGCGCCAACGCGCTGTCCGACGTCCAGATCCGCGGCGTCGACCGCCTCGTCACCGACTGGCGTGGGCAGGGCGGCGTCGCGGTGGGGTCGCCGCTGCGCAACCGGCGCTTGATCGCCACCCGCCGCGACGGCGTGCTGACGATGCACGACGAACCGGTGTGAGCTCTCGTATTGGTGAAGCCACGCAAACATGGCACGCTGTTGCCGTGCCTGCGCATTCCGCTGCCGAGCTGTACCAGGGTGACATCAAGTCGGTGCTGCTGTCCGAGGAGGACATTCAGGCGCGCGTCGCACGAACTCGGCCAGCTGATCGGCGACAAGTACCGCGATGCCATCGGCGACGACGGCGAGGACCTGCTGCTCGTCACGGTGCTCAAGGGCGCGGTCATGTTCGTCACCGATCTCGCGCGCGCCATCCCGCTGCCGACCCAGCTGGAGTTCATGGCGGTCAGCTCCTACGGATCGTCGACGTCGTCGTCCGGTGTCGTGCGCATCCTCAAGGACCTGGACCGCGACATCCACGACAGGGACGTGCTGATCGTCGAGGACATCGTCGACTCGGGGCTGACGCTGAAGTGGCTGCTCCGCAACCTGGCGACCCGCCGTCCCCGGTCTCTCGAGGTGTGCACCCTGCTGCTCAAGCCGGAGGCCGTACGCGCCGACCTCGACATCGCTCATGTCGGCTTCGAGATCCCCAACGAATTCGTCGTGGGCTACGGCCTCGACTACGCCGAGCGGTACCGCGATCTGCCGTACGTCGGCACCCTCGACCCGAAGGTCTACGAGGACTGAGTCTGACGCTTAGACGAGCTCCCAGATCACGGTCACCGAGAAGCCGACGGTCTGCTGACCGGGCTCCAGCGGAACGGGTTCAGCCGCCAGCGCGCGCGGCATCGGCTGAGGTGGCGGCGGCACACTGGCCGTCTGTGCCTCCGAGATGGAGATGACCTTTCCCAGGGTCAGCCCGGACAGGCCGGCGTACTGGTCTGCCCGATCCTTGGCGTCGTTGAATGCCCGCGCCCGCGCGTCCTTCACCAGCTTGGCGTCGTCCTCGATCGAGAAGTCGACCGAGTTGATCCTGGTGGCGTTGCCGCCCGCGTTCTGAATCAGGGCCAGCGCCGCGGAGGCCTTGTCGATGCGTGCGGATCTTTACGCTGATCGAATTGGTCGCCTGGTAGCTCGCCGGGGTCGGCGGCGTCGTGGGCTCGGCGTACTGCTGCTGCAGCGACACCTGCGTGGTGCTGATGTCCCTACGGTCGATGCCCGAGCCGACGAGCGCGTCGATCACCGCCTGCATGCGGCTGCTCGCCTGGTTCGATGCGGCGGTGACGTCCGGCGCGGTGGCGTCGGTGGAGACGTTGACCGTCAACGTGTCCGGGGTGCCCTGCACCTCGCCCGAGCCGATGACCGTGACCTGCCTGGCGTTCGGCACCGCCGAGTTCGACGTCGGCGTCGGCTGCTTGTCGCATGCCGACAATCCGGCGATCGCCAGTCCCGCGACGGCGATCACGATGAGACTCTTCGGCATCCTTGCCCAGGCGTGCAACGGCATACAGGCACACTACAGATCTGGGCTCGCGATGATCTTGCAGTGTTGGTCCGGATCGGCGAGGTCGTCGAACGCCGTGCCCACGTCCCGCAGGCCGACCGTGCCGGTGATCATCGGTGCCACGTCGACCTCGCCCTCGGCGATGGCCCGCAGCGAGTTCGCGAACTCGGTTGGGTCGTAACCGAACACGAACTGGACGCTGGCCTCCTTGGCGATCGCGAACAACGGGTGCACCGTGTCCGGCTGCATGCACACCCCGGCGACGACCAGCCGGATGCCGCGGGGTGCCCGGCGAAGGACGTCGTCGATGACGCCGGGCGCACCGACCGCCTCGAAGACCACCGCAGGCGTCGTCGTGTCGAACGGTGAGCCCTCGGCCGGGTCGAGCGACCTCGTGGGCGCCGACGGCCGTCGCGAGCTCGCGACGCCGTGCCGAGAAGTCGGCCGCCACGATGTGCTCGACGCCCCTGGCCCTCAGCGCCGCGATGATGGCGATGCCGATGGGCCCGCACCCGATGACGAGGGTCTTCTCGCCGGGCGTGACGTTCGACTTGTTCACGGCGTGCAGCCCGACGGCCATGGGCTCGGTCAGCGCGGCGTGGCCGGCGTCCAGCCCGTTGGGCACCCGAAGCAGCAGCGGCGCCGACAGGATCATCCGCTCGGCGTAGCCGCCGAGTGTCGTGTTGCTGTTCAGGATCATGTCCAGCCCACTGGCCGACAGCACCACGGGGACCGACGTGACGAGCGTGCCCGCGGCGGGGGCGTCGGTGTCGGGCCCGGCCTCGAGCACCTCGGCGCTGAACTCGTGTCCCATGAAGACGTCGGCGGACAGGTCGACGGCCTCGGGCGGCCGCATGCCCATCATCTCTTGGCTCGCCGCGAGCATCTCCTCGCCGTGCTTGGCGAAGTGCAGGTCCGATCCGCAGATCCCGCACGCCTTCACCGCGACGAGCACCTGACCGCGACCGGGCACCGGCTCGGGCACGTCGTCGCGGTAGACCATCGCGCCGCCGCGAAGCACCGATGCGCGCATCAGGCCTTCTGTTCGGAGACGTGCTCGGTGATCGCGTTCACGATCGCCTGGCCCGCCGCCCCGAACAGCTGGTCCCTGATGCCCTTGGCCCACTCGTGCGACTCCTGCGGCGCGCCCAGTTGACCCTTGAAGTGCGGCATGACCTCTCGCGCGAACAGCTCGTAGGAGTGGTACGTCGCGGCGGGGGGAGCCCAGTCGTGACCGAGCAGCAGGAAGGTCCCGAATCCGCCGGACCGGTCCAGCAGGTCCTGGATGTAGGCGACGGCGTCGGCCGGGGTGCCGATGCAGCAATTTCCCTGGCTTGCATAGTCTTCGACGAACTCGCGCGCGGACTTGCTCGCCCTCGACCTTGTTGTCCAGCGGAACGAACCCCGCCGCGCCGAAGTAGTTCGCGAAGTCCTCGAGGCCGTAGGTGCAGTCGGCGATCGCCTGCTCACGGGTGTCGGCGAGGTGGACGATTCCGAGCACCCGCCAGTCCTTGCGGTCGGGTGCCTCTCGGCCGGACTTTGCGGCCTGGTCGCCGACGATGCCCCACGTGGTCTCCAGCGCCGCGACCCCGCCGGGCACCGACATCGACAGCGAGAGCAGCGAGGTGCCGAGCTTGCCCGCAAGTCGTGGTCCCGACGGGGAAACCATTGCCGCCGTGGAGATTTCCGGATGGGGCCACGTGTAGGGCCGGATGTGCAGCGCGGCGTCGCGCAGGGTGAACCAGTCGGTCTTGCGGTCGATGCGCTCGCCCGGTCCGGCGCGGAACAGTGCCAGGATCGCCTCGAGGGACTCCTGCATCATCGGTCGCTGGTCGACGGGATCGATGCCCATCATGTAGGCGTCCGACGGCAGCGCGCCCGGCCCGGTGCCGAACATCACCCGGCCGCGGGTGAGATGGTCCAGCAGCACCCAGCGGTCGGCCACCATCAGCGGATGGTGGTACGGCAACGACACCACGCCCGTGCCGAACCTGATGTGCTTGGTGCGCTCGGCGGCCGCGGCGATGAACACCTCGGGGCAGGCGATCAGCTCGTAGCCGCCGGAGTGGTGCTCGCCGAACCAGGCCTCGTCGAACCCGAGCCGGTCCAGCGCCACCGTGCGTTCCAGATCGTATTCCAGTGCGGTGGTGGGGGATTGGCCCACCGGGTGGAATGGCGTGATGAACACCCCGAAGTTCAGCGGCTGGTTCACTTGACCTCCTCCAGAAACTCGAGCAACGCGGCGTTGACCTCGGCGGCCCGCTCCTGCTGCAGCCAGTGACCCGCGCCGTCGAACAGGATCTCGCGGTAGGAACCGGTGACGACGTCGCCGACGTGGTCGCGAGGGGTGAAGCCGAGCACCGGATCCGCGCTGCCCGCGAGGAACAGCGTCGGCACGTCGATGGTCGGGGATGGCGGGGACTCCGTCAGTTCCCAGTTGCGATCGAAGTTCCGGTACCAGTTGAGCCCGCCGGTGAACCCGGTGCGGGTGAATTCGCCTATGTAGTGGTCGATTTCGTCCTGAGCGAGCCAATCCGGCAGGCCGTCGGGTTCCGCCATGCGGTCGATGAATCCCTCGCTGCCAGGCCTCGTCATGCCGACGATCGCATCCTGGTCGCCCGATGCCCTCAGTCCGCCGAGCATTCGGCGGATCGTCCGTGCCGGATCACCGTTCAACTCGGCGTCGGCTACGCCGGGTTCCTGGAAATAGAGGATGTAGAAGAAGTTCTCGCCGAAGACCGCTCGCCAGATGTCGGTCGGCCGGGATGATGATCGGGGAATGGGCGGGACGCTCATGGCGACCACCGCGGAGACGCGGTCCGGATGGAACAGCGGGAAGTTCGTCGCGACCACCGATCCCCAGTCGTGGCCGACGATCACCGCCTTCTCCGCGCCGACGTCGTCGAGCAGGCCCGCGACGTCACCGCACAGCGAGGCGATGTCGTAGTCGTCGATCGACTCGGGCCGCGACGATCCGCCGTAGCCACGTTGGTCGGGAGCCAGCACGTGGTAGCCCGCGTCGGCGAGCACCGGGATCTGGTGACGCCACGAGTACGCCAGCTCGGGGAAGCCGTGGGCGAGTACGACGACGGGAGCGCCGCGATCGCCTGCCTCCGTCACCCGCAGTTGCACGCCGTTGGTGTCAACTAACCGTTCGGTAGATGTGCTCACCGTCGCAGCCAAGCACAGCCGCAATGGGGTGACAACCACCTGATGATTCGCGCGTATGGGTGCTTGGTACTGCGCTGTAATGAGCGTGTTTGCCGTCACCGAGGATAGGGTCCATTGGCGATGCGAAACGCACGAATGCCGTTTGCCCTCCTCGTCGTCTGTGCGGTCGCCGCCGCCTGCACCACGCCATCGGACGATCGGGAACGGAGCGGGGAAGGTCCCGCCGCGACGTCCAAGCCCGACGCCGGCACGCCCCCCGCCGTCGACGTCGCGGGGACGCAGGAGATCCCGAAGTGCACGGTGTACGTCGATGCGTCGGCGAGTGGGAGCGGCACGGCAGGCGCCCCGTTCGCGACGATCGCGGAGGCGGTAGCAGTCGCGGAGGACGGCGGAGTCATCTGCGTCGCCGAGGGCACCTATCCCGAGAACGTCGACGCGACCAAGCCCGTCACCCTCGCGGGCGGCTTCCAGACGGGCCGGAACTTCGAGGTGCGCGACTCCGCCCAGTACGTCTCGAGGGCGACCGGCAACGGCTCCGGCTCGTTCGTCTCCGTTCGGGATCCCGGCCCAGACGGGCTCGTCGCCGTCGACGGCTTCGACGTCAGCGGCTACGCGCAGGGGATCAAGCGCGACAGCACGACGGTCCAGCCGTTCAACGTCACGCACAACTACTTCCACGAAAACAACTGTCCCGCAGGAGAACCCGTCAGCGGTGCGGGCTTCTCGATGGTGAACGTGACGGCGACCATCGAGGGCAACGTGTTCAGGGACAACCACTGCTTCCGCGGCGGCGCGGGCTCGATCGCCGACCCCGCGAAGGGCAGCGACGTGACGTTCGCCAACAACGTCGTCGACGGAAACTCGGGCGACGAGGCGGAGAGCGCCCACGGTGGCGGCATCTACCTCTTCGCGACCACGCTCACCATCACCGGCAACGTCTTCACCGACAACACCGTGACCGGGTGGGGTGGCGGCCTGTTCGTCGGCTCCGATCCGAGCGGCGACCAGCACACCACCGCGAACCTGTCGTGGAACGTGTTCCGCGGCAACCGGGCAGGCAACGCGGGCGGTGGCTTCTTCTGCGACGACGGCGCGACGTGCACCAGCGACCACGACCTGTTCGACGGGAACTGCGGCTCCAACGTCTTCCTCGACTCCGCGTACGCGGGCGGCCCCACGATCGCCTCGTTCGACCACATGACGAACGTGAACGCGCTGGCGGTCGGCTGTGGTGCCCCCGGCGCGGGCATCCAGACCGATCACGGCCGCGACGTGCCCGACAGGTACGAGATGAAGAACTCGATCTTCTTCAACAACGCGGACGGCCGTGACGTCAATGCCGGTTGCACCGATACCTGCGAATCCGCGATGGTGACGATCTCGACCTCGATGGTCCAGACCGAGCACGCCGAAGGCATCCCCGTCACGTTCGGCAGCGGCATCGTCGAACCCGCCGATCCGCTCTTCGTCGACGCAGCCAATGGCGACTACCACCTGCAGTCGACGAACGGCCACTTCACAGCGGGCGGCGACGTCAAGGACTCCTCGTCGAGCCCCGCCCTCGGCAGGGGCGCCGACGGTGAGGAGCTCGGGATCTACGGCGGTAGCAGCGAGGCCTCCAAGTAGACATTCGGTTCCCGCCGGCGCGCGGGGCTCCGCCGAACTTTGCGCTCACTGGCCGTCGGGAACAATCCGACGTTGGTCTAGCGGTAGCCTGAACAAACCCCAGCTGTGCGTATCGGAAGGACCTGGCCGGCAGAATCGCCGCTGGCTGACGACAACGATGAACCGAAAGAACGTCATCCGTACCCTCGCGGCGATCGCCGCGGTCCTTCTGGTGGGCTGGGCCTTCTACTTCTTCAGCGACGACACGCGGAATTACAAGCCCGTCGACACGTCGGTCGCCATGTCCCAGATCAACGGCGACAACGTCGACAGCGCGCAGATCGACGACCGCGAACAGCAGGTCCGCCTCGACCTGAAGAACGGCATCGACGAGGGCAAGCAGGTCATCGCCTTCTACCCCACCGGTTACGGGGTCCAGCTGTTCGATGCGCTGAGCGCCAAGAACGTCAAGACCAACACCGCGGTCAACCAGGGCAGCGTGCTCGGCTCGTGGCTCATGCTGCTGCTGCCGGTGCTGCTGCTCGTCGGGTTGTTCGTGATGTTCTCCCGCATGCAGAGCGGCGGCCGGATGGGCTTCGGCTTCGGCAAGTCGAAGGCCAAGCAGCTGACCAAGGATCACCCCAAGACCACGTTCGCCGACGTCGCAGGTGCCGACGAGGCGGTCGAAGAGCTCTACGAGATCAAGGACTTCCTGCAGAACCCGTCGCGCTACCAGGCGCTCGGCGCCAAGATCCCCAAGGGCGTACTGCTCTACGGTCCGCCGGGAACGGGTAAGACGCTGCTCGCCCGCGCCGTCGCCGGCGAGGCCGACGTGCCGTTCTTCACCATCTCGGGCTCGGACTTCGTCGAGATGTTCGTCGGCGTCGGCGCCTCACGCGTGCGCGACCTCTTCGATCAGGCCAAGCAGAACAGCCCCTGCATCATCTTCGTCGACGAGATCGACGCCGTGGGACGCCAGCGCGGCGCAGGTCTCGGCGGCGGCCACGACGAACGCGAGCAGACGCTCAACCAGCTCCTGGTCGAGATGGACGGCTTCGGCGAGCGGCAGGGCGTCATCCTGATCGCGGCCACCAACCGGCCGGACATCCTCGACCCCGCGCTGCTGCGACCCGGCCGCTTCGACCGTCAGATCCCGGTGTCGAACCCCGACCTCGCGGGCCGTCGTGCCGTCCTGAAGGTGCACTCCGAGGGCAAGCCCGTCGCACCCGATGCCGACCTGGAGGGACTGGCCAAGCGGACCGTCGGAATGTCGGGCGCGGACCTCGCGAACGTCATCAACGAGGCCGCGCTGCTGACTGCCCGCGAGAACGGCACCATCATCACCGGAGCCGCGCTGGAGGAGGCCGTCGACCGCGTCGTCGGCGGACCGCGGCGCAAGAGCCGCATCATCAGCGAGCACGAGAAGAAGATCACCGCCTACCACGAAGGCGGGCACACCCTGGCCGCGTGGGCCATGCCGGACATCGAGCCGATCTACAAGGTGACGATCCTCGCCCGCGGCCGCACCGGTGGCCACGCCGTCGCGGTGCCCGAGGACGACAAGGGCCTGATGACCCGCTCGGAGATGATCGCTCGCCTGGTGTTCGCGATGGGCGGCCGCGCCGCCGAGGAGTTGGTCTTCCGCGAGCCGACCACGGGCGCGTCGTCCGACATCGACCAGGCCACCAAGATCGCCCGCGCGATGGTCACCGAGTACGGCATGAGCTCCAAGCTCGGCGCGGTCCGCTACGGCACCGAGCACGGCGACCCGTTCCTCGGCCGCTCGATGGGCAGCCAGGCCGACTACAGCCACGAGGTCGCCCAGATCATCGACGACGAGGTGCGCAAGCTCATCGAGGCCGCGCACACCGAGGCGTGGGACGTGCTGACCGAGTACCGCGACGTCCTCGACATCCTCGCCGGCGAGCTCCTCGAGAAGGAGACGCTGCACCGCGCCGAGCTCGAGGCCATCTTCGCCGACGTGAAGAAGCGCCCGCGACTGACCTTGTTCGACGAGTTCGGTGGTCGCGTCCCGTCCGACAAGCCGCCGATCAAGACGCCGGGCGAGTTGGCCATCGAACGCGGCGATCCGTGGCCCCTGCCCGCCCCCGAGCCTGCGTTCAAGACCGCCATCGCGGCGGCCAGCAAGGCCGCGGCCGAGGACGGCTCCAACGGCAACGGCTCGAACGGCAACGGCGCACTGGTCAACGGCGGTTACGCGAACGGAGCACCGTCGAACGGCGGGTCCCCGAACGGCGGCCCCGCGAACGGTGGACCTGCCAACGGCGGGCCCAACGGCACGCAGCCGAACTACGGCGCGCCCGCAGGGTGGCACGCACCGGGGTGGCCTCCGCCGGGCCAGTACCCGCAGCAGGGGCGCCTGGTATCCGCCGCAGCCCCCGCCGCCCGGCTGGCAGCCGTACCCTCCGCCCTATCAGCCGTACCCACAGCCAGGGCAGCACGTCCCCCAGGGCGGTACGCCGCCTCCGAGCCCCAACGACGACCGCGAGAATCGCGCTCACGGGGACGGGCCCACGACCCCGCCAGGCTGACCAGAACGGATGCTCCGATGACGAAGCCCGCCTCCAAACCCGACTCGAAGACGGTCTCCAAGTCGAAGACCCTTCCCGGCTCGCGCACCTTCGTGCCCGCCGACTTCGATCAGGCGCGCGCCGAAAAGGCCGTCCGGGAGCTGCTGTACGCGATCGGCGAGGATCCCGACCGGCAGGGCCTGCTCGATACGCCCGCACGCGTGGCGCGGGCCTACAAGGAGATGTTCGCGGGGCTGTACACCAATCCCGACGACGTCCTCAACACGACGTTCGACGAGCAGCACGACGAGCTCGTGCTGGTCAAGGACATCCCGATGTACTCGACGTGTGAGCATCACCTGGTCGCGTTCCACGGGGTTGCGCACGTCGGCTACATCCCCGGCGTCGACGGCCGGGTGACCGGGCTGTCGAAGCTCGCCAGGGTGGTCGACCTGTACGCGAAGCGGCCACAGGTCCAGGAGCGGCTCACCGGCCAGGTCGCCGACGGGGTGATGCGCAAGCTCGATCCCCGCGGCGTGATCGTCGTGATCGAGGCCGAGCACCTCTGCATGGCGATGCGCGGCATCCGCAAGCCAGGGGCCACCACCACGACGTCGGCGGTTCGGGGGCAGTTCAAGACGGACAAGGCGTCGCGGTCCGAGGCGTTGGATCTCATCCTGCGCAAGTGACGCAGCTCAGGCCATAGGATTCCTCCCGGAATGTGCGTTCAGGTGATGGGCGTCGTCAACGTCACGGCCGACTCCTTCTCCGACGGAGGCCTGTTTCTCGACCGTGACCGCGCCGTCGAACACGGCTTGCGCCTCGTCGCCGACGGCGCGGCGATCATCGACGTCGGCGGCGAATCGACCCGGCCCGGCGCCGAACGCATCGATCCGCGCGTCGAAACCGATCGCGTGGTGCCGGTCATCAAAGATCTTGTCGCGCAAGGAGTCACGGTGAGCATCGACACGATGCACGCCAACGTCGCCGCCGCGGCCATCGAGAGCGGGGCCGCAGATCGTCAACGACGTGTCCGGCGGCCGTGCCGATCCCGCCATGGCGCCCCTCGTCGCCGATGCGGGCGTGCCGTGGATCCTGATGCACTGGCGGCTCATCGAGGCGGATCGACCGCACGCCATCCCCGATTACGGCGACGTGGTCGCGGAGGTCCACGCGGACCTGCTGGCGAGCGTCGACGCCGCGGTCTCCGCAGGCGTCGACCCAGACAAGCTGATCATCGACCCGGGGTTGGGGTTCGCGAAGTCCGCCGAACACAACTGGGCATTGCTCGCCGCGCTGCCCGAGTTCGTCGCCACCGGCATCCCGGTGCTCGTGGGCGCCTCGCGCAAGCGCTTCCTCGGCGCCCTGCTCGCCGATGCGGACGGCGCGCCGCGACCCCCGGACGGCAGGGAGGTCGCGACGGCGGTGATTTCGGCGCTCGCCGCGACGCACGGGGTGTGGGGCGTCCGCGTGCATGACGTCCAGTCGTCGGTAGATGCCCTTGACGTAGTGGAGGCTTGGTCGCGTGGCTGATCGAATCGAGTTGCGCGGCTTGACCGTTCGCGGACATCACGGAGTCTTCGACCACGAGCGTCGCGACGGCCAGGACTTCGTCATCGACATCACGGTGTGGATCGACCTGGACGCGGCCGCCGCAAGTGACGACCTCGCGGACACGCTCGACTACGGCGCGCTGGCCCAGGGCGCTGCGGACGTCGTCGCCGGACCGCCACGCAATCTGATCGAGACGGTCGCCGCCGAGATCGCCGAGAACGTGATGGCCGACGCGCGCGCGCATGCCGTCGAGGTCGTCGTGCACAAGCCCAGCGCGCCGATTCCGCTGACGTTCTCCGACGTTGCCGTGGTGGCCAGGCGGTCGCGTCGAGGCGGTAGAGGAGCGCCACGGTGACCCGAGTCGTGTTGTCGATCGGATCGAACCTCGGCGACCGGCTCGCGCACCTGCAGTCCGTCGTCGACGGCCTCGGCTCCCGTGATCCTCGCCACGTCGCCGGTCTACGAGACCGACGCATGGGGCGGCGTCGAGCAGGGTCCGTTCCTCAACGCCGTGCTCGTCGCGGAGGATCCGACGCTCGACTGCGGTGGATGGCTTCGGCGCGGTCAGGAGCTCGAGCGTGCCGCCGAACGGGTTCGCATTGAACGCTGGGGGCCCCGCACGCTCGACGTGGACGTGGTGAGCTGCCACGACGGCCTCGACGAGGTGCGTCTCGCTCGACGAGACGCTGATGCTGCCGCATCCCCGCGCGCATCTGCGGGCCTTCGTGCTGGTGCCCTGGCTCGACGTCGACCCATCGGCCACGCTGACGGTGAACGGCGAGCAGCGGCCCGTGGCGCTGCTCCTCGACGACCTCGACGCCGCCGAACGCGATGGCGTGCGTCGAACCGACCTGGTTCTCCAGACCTGATGGGACCGACGCGCCTACGCGACCTCGTCGTCGCCGCCATCCTCGCTGCGGTCGTCGCCTACGTCGTCCTCATCGGCCTGTACAGGGCGTTTCCGCCGATCACGGTGTGGACCGGGACTGTCGTTGCTGGTGTTCGCGGCCGCAGAGGCAGGCTGGGCCTTCTTCGTTCGCTCGAAGATCGCGGCAGGCGAGATCGGCGACATGGCCGGCCGGCTTCACCCGCTGGCCGTCGCCCAGTCGGTGGTGGTGGCGAAGGCCTCGGCCTGGGTGGGGACCGTGGCGCTCGGCTGGTGGATCGGCGTCGTTGCCTACCTGATGCCGCGACGCGGTGAACTGCAGGTGGCACGCAATGACACCGCGGGCGCGGTGGTGGCTGGGATCAGTGCGCTGGCCCTGGTGATCGCGGCGCTCTGGCTGCAGCATTGCTGCAAGTCGCCGGACGACCCGCCCGATGACCTCGACAGCGCCATGGATTAGCCAGGTCGCCACCTGACTCGCCGAATCGCCGCAATGGTCGACACGCTTGGTGACCTGTGACCGGTACAGTCGGCACATGACCGATTCGACCCGTGGCGTGCGCTTTAGGCGCGGCAGCCGCAGGCCGGGTTGGGCTCTGCTGTCGGCGTTGCTGGTGCTCGCCATCGTTGCGAGTTCGGCGCTGGTGTTCACCGATCGGGTGGAATTACTGAAGCTTGCCGTCATCCTCGCGCTGTGGGCAGCGGTGGTCGCCGCCTTCGTGTCCTTCATCTACCGGCGCCAGGCCGACCTCGACGGGGCCAAGGCGCGAGACCTGAAACTGGTCTACGACTTGCAGCTGGATCGTGAGATCTCCGCTCGCCGGGAGTACGAGCTGTCCATCGAGTCGCAACTCCGCCGCGAGCTCACCTCCGAACTGCGCGCGCAGGCCAGCGACGAGGTGGCGGGCCTTCGCGCCGAACTGGCGGCGCTGCGGGCCAACCTCCAAATTCTGTTCGACACGGAACTGCAGGACCGCCCGGCGATCGAGACGGATCGCTCCAGCGTCCGCTCGCACCGTGAATGGCCAGGCGCCCCCGAGGGCACGGACCGCGTGATCAGCAGTCGGATCGACGCCGAGGCCGCCGACGTCTACGCGTACGACAACCCGAAGACCGAGGAAAGCCCGATCATCGACGTGCCGGCGGAGCCGGACCTGTCCTACGAGCAGCGGATGGATCCAGCTGGCGGGGCCCACCGGATGTCGTCGGACGTCGACCGAACGCGCCATCACTGGCAGCAGCCTGCGCCCGCTCCCGCACCCTGCGCCCGGGCCCGCACCCTTTGTGCGGCCTGCGCCCGCGCCCGTCGCGCAACCTGCGCCCGCGCCCGCCGCGGCGCCACCTCCGCCGCCGCCATATGAGCCGATGCCGCAGCCGGTAGCCGAGCCGATTCCCTCGATGCCCGAACCCGTTTCGCAGCCAGCACCTCCGCCGCCGCCGCCCGCCGCCGCCGGCACCAGCCGCCGACTCCGAGCCGCTCTGGGAGCCCAGCGTCGAGCCCCAGCCCGAGCCCAGGGTCTCCTTCCCGTGGATGCCCGCAGAGCCCGCCGCCGCGCAGGCGGCACCGGAGGAACCCAGGGAAGCCGCACCGCCCGTCGGCGGACATCCCACGGGATTGGCGCCTGCCGCCGCTGGGCGACTTCACCTCGCTCGCCAGCCCCGAACCGGCGTTCGGCAACGGCGCCCCGTCATCCGAGTCGTCCCCGTTCGACTACACGCCTCGGCCGTTCGGTTCGCCAGAGCCGACGATGACGACGGCACCGGCCGCAGACCCGCCGCGGGGCCGCCATTCCACGGCGCCGGAGGCGGCGACGAGCGAGGCGGAGCGACGCGGCAGGCACTCCTCGCAGGGCGACCCCAACGAGCTCGATGCACCGCACGCCGCCGCCGACATTGGCTGCGCCTGCGCCGCCCACGCCGCCGCCCGCCCCTCCGCTGTCGCCGGTGGCGCCCGCCCGCGCCGGACCAGCCACGATCCGCCCGTCACCGCGGCGGCGAGGACCCGCAGGAGCCGGCGGGCCAGCACGAAGGAGGCCAGCCGCTCTCCGAGTTGTTGACCCGGTTGCAGGCCAGTTCGGGCGGCGGAGGCCGTCGCCGCCGCCGCGACGAATGAGCTAATCTCAAGGCGACCGTCCGGTACTCGCCCGCGGGATCGGAACGAACCAGCACCCCGACTTTGTGAGGCCGCCTGCGATGGTGCAGTCCCCTAACGCGTGGGGTCCCCCTGACGGACTGCGTCCCGCCCGGCTCACCGTCGGCATCATCTCCGCCGGACGGGTGGGCACTGCGCTCGGCGTCGCGCTGGAGCGTGCGGAGCACGTCGTCATCGCGTGCAGCGCCATATCGCCCGAGTCGCGACAGCGCGCCGAGCGTCGCCTGCCCGACACTCCGATCCTGCCGATCCACGACGTCGCCGCGCGCGCGGAACTGCTTCTGCTGACGGTTCCCGATGCCGAACTCGCAGGCGTGGTCGCGGGTCTCGCGACGACGGGCGCGGTGCATCGCGGCACGATCGTCGTGCACACGTCGGGCGCGAACGGGGTCGCGATCCTGGGCCCGCTGACCGAGCAGGGGTGCATCCCGCTGGCCATCCATCCCGCGATGACGTTCACGGGTTCCGACGAGGACATCGACCGGCTGTCCAACGCGTGCTTCGGCATCACCGCCGTCGACGAAATCGGTTACGCCGTCGCCCAAGCCCTGGTCCTGGAGATCGGCGGGGAGCCGTTCCGCGTGCGCGAGGACGCCCGCACGCTGTATCACGCCGCCCTTGCCCATGCCAGCAATCACAGCGTCACCCTGCTGCTCGACGCCGTTGCGGCATTGCGCGCCGCACTGTGGGGCCAGGAACTGCTGGGCCAGGAGTTGGTCGGCGATGCTCCCGGCGGCATCGCCGAGCGCGTGATCGCCCCGCTCGCCCGAGCATCGCTGGAGAACGCACTTCAGCGCGGCCAGGCCGCACTCACGGGTCCGGTCGCGCGCGGTGACGCCGCTGCCGTCGCCGGCCATCTCCGCGTCCTCACCGAACTGGATCCCGAACTGGCGCAGGCATATCGGGCCGATTCGCGACGAACTGCGCAGCGTGCCCACGCATCGGCAGGACGTGTTCGACGGTGCTGGCCGAGCCATCGAATTCCGGAGGTAATCAGTGACGGCTCGAAAGGCGCCGCCGTTCACCGCAGGCGAGCTGAATCAGTATTCGCGGCCACGCGACGTATCCGCCGTCACGCGCGCGCTTCGAGCGACCGGGCGACGGGTCGTCCTGGTGCCCACGATGGGCGCGCTGCACGAGGGCCATCTGGCCTTGGTGAGGGCCGCCAAGCGGGTGCCGGGCGGCGTCGTCGTCGTGTCGATCTTCGTCAATCCCCTGCAGTTCGGCGCGGGAGAGGATCTCGATGCCTACCCGCGCACGCTCGACGACGACCTCGAACTGCTGCGCGCCGAGGGCGTCGAGATCGTGTTCACTCCGACCGCGGCCGACATGTACCCGAACGGGCAACGCACCACGGTGTCGGCGGGGCCGCTCGGCGCCGATCTCGAAGGCGCCTCCCGGCCAACGCATTTCAGTGGAATGCTCACGGTAGTCCTGAAACTGCTGCAGATCGTCGGCTCCCGACCGGGCGCTCTTCGGCGAGAAGGACTACCAGCAGTTGGTGCTGATCCGTCAGATGGTCGACGACCTCGACGTCGGCGTGGAGATCGTCGGGGTGCCGATCGTGCGGGAACCCGACGGGTTGGCGATGTCGTCTCGCAACCGGTACCTCGACGCCGACCAACGCGAACTGGCAGGCGCGCTGTCGGCGTCGCTGCTGGCCGGGATGTACGCCGCGTCGCGCGGAGCGGCGGAGGCGCTGGATGCCGCGCGTGCGGTGCTCGACGAGGTGCCCGCCCTCGACGTCGACTACCTCGTGGTCCGCGACGTCTGGTTGGGGGAGGCTCCCGCGGAGGGAGCGGCGCGTCTGCTGGTGGCGGCGACGGCTGGGCCGGACGAGACTGCTGGACAACATCGCCGTCGACATCGGTGCTAGCGCAGGCATCGACGGGCACTCGCGGGTCGGCCCCGACGAGAGCCACGAATTGCCTTGGAGGAACTAGGCGCATGCTGCTCGCCATAGACGTCCGCAACACCCACACCGTCGTCGGCCTGATATCGGGCTCCGGTGCCCACGCGAAAGTGGTGCAGAACTGGCGGATTCGCACCGAGGCCGAAGTCACGGCCGATGAGCTGGCGCTCACCATCGACGGGTCTGATCGGCGACGATGCCGAACGGCTCACCGGCGCAACGGGATTGTCGACGGTCCCTTCGGTGCTGCACGAGATCCGGCTCATGCTCGAGCAGTACTGGCCGTCGGCCCAGCACGTGCTGATCGAACCCGGTGTGCGAACGGGCATTCCGCTGCTGGTCGACAATCCGAAGGAAGTCGGCGCCGACCGCATCGTCAACTGTCTCGCCGCGTACCAGAAGTTCAAGAGCGCCGCGATCGTCGTCGACTTCGGGTCGTCGATCTGTCGTCGACGTCGTGTCGGCCAAGGGCGAATTCCTCGGCGGGGCAATCGCACCCGGCGTGCAGGTGTCCTCCGACGCGGCGGCCGCCCGCTCGGCGGCACTGCGCCGCGTCGAGTTGACGCGGCCACGCTCCGTCGTCGGCAAGAACACCGTCGAGTGCATGCAGGCGGGTGCGGTGTTCGGCTTCGCCGGATTGGTCGACGGGCTGGTGAGCCGGATCCGCGAAGGACGTCGACGGTTTCTCGGGTGATGACGTCGCGGTGGTCGCCACGGGGCATACGGCGCCCCTCGTGCTGCCCGACCTGCACACCGTGGAGCACTACGACAAGTTCCTGACGCTCGACGGTCTGCGCCTGGTGTACGAGCGCAACCTCGACAACGGGCGAGGCAAGCTCAAGCAGGCCCGCTAGCCCCCTCCTTCGTGATTTCGGCAGCACCACACGGCTGAGCGCCGCCCACCACGCCGAATCCGGTTCTTCCTGTTGACGTGGGGCGTCTCGCGGGAGAATCATGTGTTGCGTATAGCACTGCACGTTGCGCATTACGCAACACATGGAGGATCGCTTGGCAGCCCCCAAGGTCGTCGTCATCGGTGCGGGAATCGTCGGCGCCTCACTGGCGGACGAGCTCACCGCGCGCGGCTGTGACCGACGTCACCGTGCTCGACCGCGGCCCGCTGTTCGCCACCGGCGGATCGACGTCGCACGCGCCCGGCCTGGTGTTCCAGACCAACCCGTCGAAGACCATGTCGGAGTTCGCGAAGTACACGATGCGAGAAGTTCGGCGCGCTGGACCATCCCGGCGGCTGGGCGTTCAACCCGGTCGGCGGACTCGAGGTGGCCTCGACTCCGGAGCGCTGGGCGGACCTGCACCGCAAGGCCGGCTGGGCCCAGTCCTGGGGGATCGCCGGCGAACTGCTGACCGCCGGGCCAGTGTGCGGAGTTGCATCCGCTGCTGGACGCCGACCGCATCCTCGGCGGATTCCACACGCCCACAGACGGTTTGGTGAAGGCGGTGCGGGCGGTCGAGGCGCAGGCGCAGGCGGCCACCGCGCGCGGCGCGACGTTCCGGCCAAACACCGAGGTGCGTCGGCATCGTCGACGACGGCAAGCGGGTGACCGGCGTGCAGACCGCCGACGGCGTCATCGCCGCCGACGTCGTCGTGTGCTGCGCCGGCTTCTGGGGCGCGCAGCTGGCCAAGCAGGTCGGACTCGTCGTGCCGCTGGTGCCGATGGCGCATCAGTACGCGACGACCGGCCGCATCGAGGCGCTCGTCGGCCGCAACACCGAGACGGCCGAGGCCGGACTGCCGATCCTGCGCCATCAGGATCAGGACCTGTACTTCCGCGAGCACGTCGACCGCATCGGCATCGGCTACTACGGGCACGACCCGATGCCGGTCGACATGGCGACCCTGGCCGCCGACACCGCCGGTGAGCAGATGCCGTCGATGCTGCCGTTCACCGACGACGACTTCGCCCCCGCCTGGCGCGAGTCGCTGAAACTGCTTCCCGTGCTGAATGATTCGAAGATCGAGCAGGGCTTCAACGGCATCTTCTCGTTCACCCCCGACGGCATGTCGATCATGGGCGAGCACCGCGAGCTGAGTGGCTTCTGGGTCGCCGAGGCGGTCTGGGTCACGCACTCGGCGGGCGTCGCCAAGGCCACCGCCGAATGGATCATCGACGGCACGCCGACCACCGACGTCCACGAATGCGATCTCTACCGGTTCGAAGACGTCGCCCGCACCGACGACTTCATCCTCACGACCAGTTCGCAGGCCTTCGTCGAGGTGTACGACATCATCCACCCGCACCAGTTCCGCGAGGCGCTGCGCGGGCTGCGCACCAGCCCGTTCTACGCGCGGCAGCAGGAGCTGGGCGCGTTCTTCTACGAGGGCGGCGGGTGGGAGCGCCCGGCCTGGTACGAGGCGAACGCCGCACTGGCGCAACGGCTCCGCGACGAGGGGCTGGCCTTTCCCGAGCGCGACGAGTGGTCGGCCAAGTTCTGGTCGCCGATCTCCATCGCCGAGGCGCACTGGACCCGTGAGCACGTCGCGATGTACGACATGACGCCGCTCACCCGGTACGAGGTGGCGGGCCGGGGCGCGGCCGCGCTGCTGCAGCGGCTCACCACCAACAACGTCGACAAGAGCGTCGGCTCGGTCACCTACACGATGCTGCTCGACGAAACCGGCGGCGTCCGAAGCGATCTCACCGTCGCCCGGCTGGCGGCCGACCGCTTCCAGGTGGGCGCCAACGGGCCCATGGACTTCGACTGGCTCACCCGCCACCTGCCCGACGACGGCAGCGTCACCGTGCGCGACATCACCGGAGCGACGTGCTGCGTCGGCGTGTGGGGGCCCGCGGCGCGCGACATGGTGGCGCCGTTGTGTTCCGACGACCTGTCCCACGAGGGATTCAAGTACTTCCGCGCGCTGCGCACCCACCTCGGCGCCATTCCGGTGACCATGATGCGGGTCTCCTACGTCGGTGAACTCGGCTGGGAGATCTACGCCGACGCCGCATACGGCGCGGCACTGTGGGACCTGCTGTGGGCGGCAGGCCAGGAGCACGACGTGATCGCCGCGGGCCGAATCGCGTTCAACAGCCTGCGGATCGAGAAGGCCTACCGGGCCTGGGGTACCGACATGACCGCCGAGCACCTGCCCGCCGCGGCCGGGCTGGACTTCGCCGTCCGCATGAACAAGGACGACTTCGTCGGCAAGGCCGCGCTCGAAGCGGCCCCGCCGCCGGAGAAGGCGTTGCGCAGCATCGTCTTTCACGATCCGACCGCGGTGGTGCTCGGCAAGGAGCCGGTGTATCTCGCCGACGGCGGCGACTGCGTCGGGTACGTGACCAGTGCCGCGTACTCGGCCACCGTCGGGCGGAGCATCGCCTATGCGTGGCTGCCTGCCGCGACGGACGCCGGTGACGTGGTCGGCGGTCGACTACCGCGGGAGCCGCTACGGCGCAACGGTTCACGCCGAGCCGGTCGTCGATCCAGAGATGGCGCGGATCAGGCGATGACGCGATGCGTACGACGTCATCGTCGTCGGACTCGGGGGCATGGGCAGTGCCGCCGCCTACCACCTGGCCGCGCGCGGCCAGCGGGTGCTCGGGCTGGAGAAGTTCACCCCCGCCCACGACAAGGGCTCCAGCCACGGCGGCTCGCGGATCATCCGGCAGTCGTACTTCGAGGACCCCGCGTACGTCCCGCTCCTGCTGCGCGCCTACGAACTGTGGGAGCAGCTGGCGCAGGACTCCGGCCGCGAGGTGTACCGGATCACCGGCGGGCTGTTCAGCGGGCCGCCCGACTGCCTCACGGTCGCGGGCAGCCTGCGCGCCGCGCGCGAGTGGTCGTTGCCGCACGAGGTACTCGACGCGGCCGAGATCACGCCGGCGGTTCCCGAATTTCACGCCTCGCCGAGGCGATGTCGCCGTCTACGAGGCGAAGGCGGGCTTCGCGCGACCGGAGATGACGGTGCAGGCGCACATCGACCTGGCCGACCGCGCTGGCGCGACGATGCACTTCGGTGAAGAGGTCCGCGAGTGGACGGAGACCGCCGGCGGGGTGCGGGTGACGACGGACCGCGGCGACCTACACCGCGGGCCAGGTGGTGATCTGCCCCGGCGCGTGGGCCCCGAAGCTGCTCGCCGAGTTCGACATCCCGATCACCATCGAACGCCAGGTGCTGTACTGGCTCGACCCGATCGGCGGCACCGCGCCGTTCGAGGACCAGCCGATCTTCATCGACGAAAACGCCTCGGGCGAGCAGATCTACGGCTTCCCGGCCATCGACGGGCCCGCGGGCGGCGTCAAGGTCGCGTTCTTCCGCAAGGGCATCGTCTGCACGCCCGAGACATCGACCGCGTGGTGCAGCCGCAGGAGATCGCCGAGATGCGCGATCGCGTCGGCGATCTGCTGCCTGCGCTCGACGGTCCGTGCGTGCACTCGGCCACCTGCATGTACTCGAACACACCCGACGAGCACTTCGTCATCGCCCGGCACCCGGACTGCGCGAACGTGACGGTGGCGTGCGGCTTCTCCGGCCACGGTTTCAAGTTCGTGCCCGTGGTCGGTGAGATCCTCGCCGATCTCGCGATGACCGGTCGACGGAGCACCCCATCGACCTCTTCGATCCCCGGCAGGTTGGTGACGGACGTGACCGACAATCCGGCGCTGCTGGCCACGCTGGCCGGCGACTTCTACACCAGCCCAGAGGTATTCGCCGCCGAGCAGGACCAGATCTTCGAGAACATGTGGTTCTGCGCGGCGCGCTCCGCCGAACTCGCCGCCCCCGGTCAGTTCAAGACCGTTCAGGTCGGCCGGGAGAGCGTGCTGGTGGTGCGCGGCAAGGACGGGCACGCTGCGGGCGTTCCTCAACGTCTGCCGGCACCGCGGGGCGATGCTGTGCACCGAGTCCGCAGGGCGAGGTCAAGCGGAACCTGCAGTGCCCGTACCACGCCTGGACCTACGCGCTGGACGGCAAGCTCGTCGCCGCGCCCAACATGGCGTCGTTGAAGGACGCCTCCGGCGCAGGCATCGACCGCTACGGTACGGCCTGGTGCCCGTCGCCCTGACCGAATGGCTCGGCTATGCCTGGGTGTGCCTGGCCGACGATCCGCCGTCGTTCGCCGAGCAGGTGGTCGGCGAGGTCACCCGGCGGCTCGGCGACGCAGTCCGCGATCGACCACTACGGGATCGAGCGACCTGAGCGTCGGCCGCCGCGTGGTCTACGACGTGGCGGCGAACTGGAAGCTCATCGTCGAGAACTTCATGGAGTGCTACCACTGCGCCACGATCCATCCCGAGCTCACCGAGGTGCTTCCGGAGTTCGCCAAGGGCCTTGCCGCGCAGTACTACGTCGGCCACGGGGCCGAGTTCGCCTCCGAGGTATCGGGTTTCACCATCGACGGCAGCGCGGGCTTCGAGACGCTGCCCGGCGTCACCGAGATCAGGACCGGCGCTACTACGCGATCACCGTCAAGCCGACGGTGTTCGTCAACCTGGTCCCCGACCACGTCATCTTCCACCGGATGTACCCGATGGCGCCCGACCGCACCGTCGTCGAATGCGACTGGCTCTACACCCCCGACGTGGTCGCTCGGGCCGCGACGTATCGCGCTCGGTCGAGCTGTTCCACCGGGTCAACGAGCAGGACTTCGAGGCCTGCGAACGCACCCAGCCGGCGATGTCGTCGCGGGCCTATCGCAACGGCGGGGTACTCGTTCCTTCCGAACACCACATCGCGGAGTTCCACGAGTGGGTAGTGTCCCGTCTCTCGGCGACGCAAGGGTGAGTGAGTGCCGCGACATGTGAACGGTGAGCCCGACCTCTACATCGGCTGGCCAGTGGCGCCATGCCTCCGACGGCGGCACGCGCGAGATCGTCAACCCGGCCGACGGCAGCGTCGCCGCGATCGTCGACGAGGCGACCGAGCGGATGCCCGAGCCGCGGTCGGCCGCCGCGCGGGCGGCATTCGACGACGGGCCTGGCCCGCGACGCCCGCAGGCGAGCGCGGCGGCACTGCTCGACCGGATCGCCGACCTGCTGCAGCGCGACAAGGAAGACGCTGGCGGTGCTGGAGACCCGCGACACCGGAAAGACGTTGGTGGAGAGCAGGATCGACATCGACGACGTCACGTCGGTGTTCCGCTACTACGCCCGACTGGTCGGAGTCGAGGCCGACCGGGTGGTCGACGTCGGCGATCCCGGCCGTCATCAGCCGGGTGGTGCGCGAGCCCATCGGCGTCTGCGTGCTGATCGCGCCGTGGAACTACCCGCTGCTGCAGATGTCGTGGAAGATCGCGCCCGCGCTCGGCGCGGGCTGCACGATGGTCGCCAAGCCCAGCGAGGTGACCCCGCTGTCCACCATCGCGTTCGTGCACCTGCTGGAGGAGGCGGGCGTGCCCGGCGGCGTGGTCAACCTCGTGCAGGGCAGCGGCGCGGTGCTCGGCAGCGCGCTGACCGACAACCCGGACGTCGACTTCATCTCGTTCACCGGCGGACTGGCCACCGGACGCACCATCGCGAAGGTGGCCGCCGAGCACGTCACCAAGGTCGCCGTCGAACTCGGCGGGAAGAACCCGCACATCGTCTTCGCCGACATCGGAACCGAGATGCGTGAGACGCCTCGGTCGACCAGGTGCTCGACCGGGGTCTTCCTGCACTCCGGTCAGGTGTGCTCGGCGGGCACCCGGCTGATCGTCGAGGAGTCGATCGCCGACGACTTCGTCGCCGCGCTCGTCGAGCGCGCCGAGAAGATCCGGATGGGCGACGGCATGGATCCGGCCAGCGAGACCGGCCCGCTGGTGTCCGAGCAGCACCGCGCCAAGGTGGAAGGCCATGTGGCGTCGGCGATCTCGGAGGGCGCGAAGCTGCTCACCGGCGGCGCGCGGCCCACCGACCCGGCGCTGGCGGACGGCAGCTTCTATCTGCCGACGATCTTCGACCGCTGCGACCGATCGATGGGGATCGTCCAGGAGGAGACCTTCGGGCCGATCCTCACGGTGGAGCGATTCACCGACCGAGGCCGAGGCGATCAGCCTCGGCAACGACACGGAATACGGTCTCGCGGCGGGCGTTCGTACGTCCGACCCGGCGCGGGGCGAACGTGTGGTGCGGGCGTTGCGGCACGGCACGGTGTGGCTCAACGACTTCGGCTACTACACCGCGGCAGCGGAGTGGGGCGGATTCGGGAAGTCCGGTAACGGTCGCGAGCTCGGACCGACCGGACTCGCGGAATACCAAGAGCTCAAACACATCTGGCACAACACCGCGCCGAAACCCGCAGGCTGGTTCAAGGGTGAATGACCTGCCGCGGCGAGCACTTCAGAGAGGACGCGTCAATGGCTGTTGAAGCAGGACCATCGGGAGCCGACAGCGGCGGCCTGGACGACTTCGGCTACAAGGAATCGCTCGACCGCAGCATCGGCAAGTTCGCCAGCTTCGCGGCCGGGCGTCAGCTACATCTCGATCCTGACCGGCACGTTCCAGCTGTTCTACTTCGGCTTCGGCACCGGCGGGCCCGGCCTACCTGTGGTCGTGGCCGATCGTGTTCGTCGGGCAGATGGCCGTCGCGCTGTGCTTCATGGAGCTCGCCGCCAAGTACCCCGTCGCGGGGTCGGTCTACAACTGGTCGAAGATGCTGGGCAGCCGGATCGTCGGGTGGATGTCGGGCTGGCTGATGCTGACCGCGTCGATCGTGACGATCTCGGCGGTGGCGCTGGCCTACCAGCTCAACCTGCCGCGGCTGTGGAGCGGCTTCCAGATCATCGGCGACGGCACCGGCGAATACGACTTCGCCGCCAACGCCGTCCTGCTCGGCACGCGTGCTGATCGCCTTCACCACGCTGATCAACGCGCTCGGCGTCAAGCTGATGGCGATGATCAACAGCGCGGGTGTCTTCATCGAGCTCATCGCCGCCGTCCTGATCGTCGATCCTCCTCGGCGGTCAACATCAAACGCGGACCGGACGTCTTCTTCTCGACCAACGGCTACGGGGCGGGCGAGAGCGGCGGCTACCTCGGCGCCTTCCTGATCGCCTCGCTGGCATCGGGTTACGTGATGTACGGCTTCGACACCGCCAGCTCGCTCGGCGAGGAGACCGTCGAACCGCGGCGCACCGCGCCGAAGGCCATCTTCCGCGCGATCCTGGCGTCGTTCGTGATCGGCGGCGGCATCCTGGTGTTCGCCGTGATGGCCGCGCCCGACCTGGACGACCCGACGATCGGCGAGAGCACCGGCGGCCTGCAGTACATCGTCGAGCAGGTGATGTGGGGACCGCTCGGCACGGTCTTCCTGATCTGCATCGTCATCGCGGTCACGGTCTGCACGCTGGCCGTGCACACCGCGGCCATCCGGCTGACCTTCGCCATGGCCCGCGACAACGCACTTCCGTTCGGCGAGAAGCTCGCCACGCGTCAACCCCAAGACGCAGACCCCGATCATCCCGGCGATCGTCATCGGGGTGCATCGCGGTGCTGATCCTGGTGATCAACATCGGCCAGCCGAAGATCTTCACGGTGCTGACGTCGATCGCGATCATCATGATCTACCTCGCCTACCTGATGGTGACCGGCCCGATGCTGAAGAAGCGCTTCCAAGGCCAGTGGCCGCCAAAGGATCTCAAGGAGGGCGGCTACTTCACGATGGGCAAGTGGGGCATGCCGGTGAACATCGTCGCGGTGGTCTGGGGCGTCGGCATGGCGCTCAACCTGGCCTGGCCGCGCGAGGCGGTGTACGGCGAGGGCTGGTACAACGCCTGGGGCGCCTTCATCTACATCGGCGTGATCCTCGGCGCCGGCCTGCTCTGGTACGGCGTCAAGGGCCGCCACCACATCGGCACGCTGGAATCGCATGCCGCAGCCAGCAAGGCCGAGGCAGGCGATCGATCCGGGACCGATCGGTGTCTGACGCAGCGAACGTTCGACTACGTCATCGCCGGCGGGGGGACGGCCGGCTGCGTGCTGGCCGCCCGCCTGTCCGAGGACCCGGACGTGACGGTCTGCCTCGTCGAGGCCGGCCCGTCCGACGTCGGCGACGCAGAACATCCTGCCGCTGTCGGAGTGGATGCATCTGCTCGACTCCGGCTACGACTGGGACTACCCGGTCGAGCCGCAGGAGAAGGGCAACAGCTTCATGCGGCACGCCCGCGCGAAGGTGCTCGGCGGCTGCTCGTCGCACAACTCGTGCATCGCGTTCTGGCCGCCCGCCGAGTGCCTCGACGAGTGGGTCGAGATGGGTGCCACGGGCTGGAGCGCCGCCGAAATCCTGCCGCTGGTCAAGCGTTTGGAGAACAACGACGCGCCGGGCGATCACGGGCACGACGGTCCGGTCCGCCTGCAGGACGTCCCGCCGAACGATCCGTGCGGCGTCGCGGTGCTGGAGGCGGCGGCGCTGGCCGGACTGCCGACGGTGGCGTTCAACCGCGGCGAGACGGTGCACAACGGCGCGGGCTGGTTCCAGATCAACGTCGGGCGAGGACGGCACCCGCATGTCGACCTCGCACGCGTACCTGCACCCGATCCTCGACACCCGGCAAGAACCTCGAGGTGCGCACCGGCTGCTGGGTGTCGGAGATCCTGTTCGACGACGCCAACAACGCCACCGGCGTGCGGTACCAGCGGCCCGACCTCACCGGCTACGACACGGTGTCGGCGCGCCGCGAGGTCATCGTCACCGCCGGGGCCATCGACACCCCGAAGCTGTTGATGCTCTCCGGAATCGGGCCCGCCGCACACCTGCAGGGAGATCGGCATCCCGGTCCGGGTCGACTCGCCCGGCGTCGGCTCGAACCTCGACGACCACGTCGAGGGGCTGGTGTTCTGGGAGGCGTCGCGGCCGATGGTCACCACCTCCACGCAGTGGTGGGAGATCGGCCTGTTCACCACGGTCGACGAGGGCACGCCGCAGCCCGACCTGATGATGCACTACGGCAGCGTGCCGTTCGACATGAACACGCTGCGGCGCGGCTATCCGACCACCGACAACGGATTCTGCCTGACGCCCAACGTGACTCAGGGCCGCTCGCGCGGCACGGTGCGGTTGCGCAGCCTGGACTTCCGCGACCGGCCGAAGGTCGACCCGCGCTACTTCACCGACCCCGAGGGCTACGACGAGCGCATCATGCTGACCGGCGTGCGGCTGGCCCGCACGATCGCCGAGCAGGCCCCGCTGAAGGGCTGGATCGCAAGGGAACTCGCGCCGGGACCGGACGCGACCACCGACGACGAGCTGCTCGACTACGTCCACAAGACCCACAACACCGTCTACCACCCGGCGGCCACCGCCAGGATGGGGGCGGTGACCGATCCGATGGCGGTGCTCGACCCGCAGCTGCGGGTCAAGGGCGTGTCGCGGCTGCGGGTGGTCGACGCGTCGGCGATGCCGAAACTGCCTGCGGTGAACCCGAACATCACCGTGATGACCATGGCCGAGAAGTGTGCGGACCTGATCCGGAGGGAGCTGAGCGCAGTTCCTCGGCGGAGCACACGCCGTTCCAGTCGATGTCGCCCGACGAGCTCGCCGAGCTGGCGGCCGGGTCGACGGCTGGTGGAGTTCGCCGCCGACGCGGTGATCGCCGACTACTCCGTCGCACGTGCCCGACGACGTCTGGATGGTCTGCACCGGGCACGTGACGCTGCAGGCGAGCGCCGACGGCTCGGCGATCGACACCGTCGAGCCCGGCGGCATCTTCGGCTACACGCCGCTGCTCACCGGCGGCGGCATGGAGTTCGTCGCGCGGGCCACCGAGCCGAGCACGCTGATCCGGCTGCCCGGCGAGCAGGTGCGGGCCCAGTTCGCCAAGCCGGCGGGGCTGGCGTTCCTGGCGTCGTCGGCGTGGAACACGACGCCCGGGCAACCAGCCTGCGCTGGTTCCCGTCGCCGACAGCCAGACCGGTCGGCGAGCTGGTGCACGGCGACGTGCTGCTGGTGCCGCCCGACGATCTCGGTGCGCGACGCCGTCGTCAAGATGACCGAACACCACGTGTCCTATGCGCTGATCCGGTTGCCCGACGGCGAACTCGGCATCTTCACCGACCGCGACCTGCGGACGCGCGTGGTCGCGGCGGGGCTCTCGGTGGACGTGCCGATCTCGCGCGTGATGAGCGCGCCCGCCCGGCGGGTGACCGCCGATCTGACCGCCGAGACCGTGCTGATGGAGATGCTCGAGATGCGGGCTGCGGCACATGCCGGTGATGTCGACGCGCGGCGAGGTGCTCGGCGTGCTCGAGGACGCCGACCTGCTCGCCGCGTCGGCCAGGCAGAGCTTCATGCTGCGTCGGTCCATCGGGTTGGCCGCCGACGTCGACCGAACTGCAGGCGGCCGCGCAGCGCGTCACGCACACCGCCAGCGCGCTGTTCCGCAGCGGCACCAAGGCGTCGGCGACGAGCGCGATCCTGTCCGTCGTCATCGACAGCGTGGTGCGCCGGGCGCTCGAACTCGCGCTCGCCGAGGCGTCGGCCGACCCCGCCACTCCGACGTCGGGATTCGCCTGGCTGACGCTCGGCAGCATCGCCCGGCGCGAGGCCATGCCGTCCTCCGACGTCGACAGCGCGCTGTCGTGGCGCGACGAGCTGGCGCCGGACGAGTCGATCGGCTGCGGGCGATCGCCGCGGCGAACCCACGCCATCCTCGACGGCTGCGGGCTGCCTGCCGACAGCAACGGCGCGATCGCCGCGAGCCCGAACTTCGCTCGCTCCCAGAGTGATTGGGCCGACCGCGGCGAAGGGTTGGCTCGACGACCCGCTGGTCAACAAGGGCCTGATCCTGTCGTCGCTGCTGCTCGACGGCCGGGTCGTCTGGGGCGATGCCGCGCTGCACACGGTGCCCGCGGCCTATCGCAGGATGCGCGCCGAGCACCCGAATGCGCTTGCGGCTGCAACTGCTCGACGCACTCGCCGACCGGGTCCGCACGCGCTCGCTGCGCGACGTGCTGGCCCGCCGCGGCGGCACGTTCGACCTGAAGAGCCACGCGGTGACGCCGATCGTGAACCTGGCGCGGTGGGGTGGGCTCGCCGGTGACGTCGCGTCGGCGTCGACCCCTGCGCGGCTTGCCGCCGCCGCGGCCAACGGCGCGCTCTCCGAACGCGACGCGGCCACCCTCGGCGAGGTGTTCGTCATGCTGCAGCGCCTGCGGATGACGCACCAGGTCGAGCAACTCGCGGCGGGCCAGCGCCCGGGCGACGTCATCACCATGTCCGAGCTGTCGCCGCTGAACCGCAGCCTGCTCAACGACGGACTACGCGAGATCGCCGCCGTGCAGAGACGAGTCGGCAACTTCGGCATTCCGCCGCTGTAGGGTCGGATTCGATGACGACGAGCGCCGAGGACGCAGGTCGGTCCGACGACGGTGCAGTCGGTGGATCGGGCACTGCTCGTGATGGAGATCCTCGCGTCGCTCGGGCAGGCGGGCGTCACCGAGATCGCCGCCGAACTCGGCGTGCACAAGTCGACCGTCTCCCGGCTCATCGCGGTACTGGAGGCCAGAGGCTTCGTCGAACAGGTCTCCGATCGGGGCCACTACCGGCTGGGGTTCGCGATCACCCGGCTGGCCCGGTCGACGAACGCCAGACTCGACCTCGTGAAGCAGAGCCAGGCCGCGTGCGACGCGCTTGCCGCCGATTTCGGTGAGACCACGAACGTGGCGATCCTCGATGGGGACCGCATCGTCAACGTCGCCGAGGCGATCGGCCCGGCCGGAGATCGCCCTGCGCACCTGGGTCGGACAGAGCTGCCCGGCCCACGCGACGTCCAGCGGCAAGGTTCTGTTGGCCGCGGTGCCCGCCGCCGAGCTTCGCGATCGCCTGGCCACCACGCTGGAATCCTTCACCGACGAAACCGTGGCCACGCGATCCGCGCTGGAGGCTCGAACTGCAGATGGTTCGCGAGCGCGGATGGGCAAGCGTCCGCGAGGAGCTCGAGGTCGGCCTGAACGCCGTCGCGGCACCCGTCTACGACAGCGACTCCAACGTCGTTGCGGCGCTGAGCGTTTCGGGGCCGTCCTACCGGCTTGGCGAAGAGCAGTTCGACGACGTCGCGAAACGCGCCATCGCCGCGGCCGAAACCATCAGCAGGCGGCTTGGGCTGGGTCGGCACGCCTTAGAAGAAGGTTCGGACCAGCTCGACGACGCGGCCGTCGTCGTCCAGCACGGGAATGAGCTGCCACTTGTCGAAGACCGTGCACGGATGTGAGATGCCGAACTGGAACCAGTCGCCGACGTCGGCGCGGTCGTCGCCTCCGAGTGTCAGGTAGGCGTGCTGGTCGTTGAGCTTCGTGACCACGCTGCCAGGCAATCCGTACGGCACCGGCATGTCCTGGTCGAACGCCACGTCGCGACGGCCCATCGTCAACAGCGCCAGCTCGGCTTCGGGGCGCGACACCACCTGCGCCCACACGCTCAGCGCGGGCCGCAGCGCGTCGCGCAGCGGTGACGTACGCCCGTACAGGCCGTCGTCGTGAGTCAGGTAGCACCCGCTGCGCAGGATGGTTCGCCACGACCCCGCCAACACGTCGGCGACCACGTCGAAGTACGTGCTGCCGCCCGCGGTCACGATTGCGTCGGTCGGTCTCGAACAACGGCGCCAGTCGCATCGCGGCGGCACGCACGGCACTGAGGTACCCGGCGACGCGGGCCACCGCCGGGGGTGCGACGTCATGCCCGCCCGCCGCCTCGTAGCCCGCGACACCGACCAGACGCAGCCGCGGGGACGCGGCGGCTGCGCGGGCCACCTCGTCGACGGCCTCCTGGCCCCGGCAGCCCGTGCGGCCGCCGGGCAGGCCGACCTCGACGCAGACGTCGACCGGCCGCCGCGCCCCCGCAGCCGACAACGCCGAGGTCATCAGCGAGACCCCGCGTTCGGAGTCCACCCAACAGACGGCCTCGAACTCCGGATGCGCATCCAATTCACTTGCAAGCCAATGCAATCCGGCCTCGTCGACCAATTCGTTGGCCAGGATCACCGAGCGCACGCCGAATGCGCGGTACGACGCGCAGCTGGCTGATCGTCGCGACCGTGACACCGCAAGCCCCCGCCTCGAGCTGGCGGGCGAGCAGCTGCGGCGCCATGTGCGTCTTCCCGTGTGGCGCCAGCTCGACGCCCCGCTCGCGGCACCACGCCGCCATCGTCGCCACGTTGTGCGTCAGGGCCGAATCGCCGAGCACGCACAACGGTCCGACCGCGCCGTCGGACAGCGGTCGGGGCCCTGCCGCACACACCTCGGCGGGCGTGCGTCCCCACCACGACGAGGGGATGCCCTTGTACCGCCAGTCGAGCGGTTCGGCGGCTAGGGCGGTGACGCGCGACTCGTCGAGACCGAAGGGCATGGCATTCATTTAAGCTGGCACGTCGTGAGCTCCGCAGATACGCCGTAGCGCCCCGAGTCCCGCGGCATCCGATCCAGACCTCCCCGAGCAGTTCCGGATTCGACAGGCCAAGCGTGAGCGTCTGCTTGCCGAGGGCCGCGACCCCTACCCGGTAGAGGTGGCCCGCACCCACACGCTCGCCGAGATCCGGCAGGCGTACCCGGAATTGGCTGCCGACACCGAGACGGGCCAGGTCGTCGGCGTCGCCGGCCGAGTGGTGTTTGCCCGGAACTCCGGCAAGCTCTGCTTCGCCACCCTGCAGGACGGCGATGGCACCCAGCTACAGGCGATGCTGAGCCTGGACAAGGTGGGGCCGGAATCACTCGAGCAGTGGAAGGCCGACGTCGATCTCGGCGACATCGTCCTCGTCACCGGCGAGGTGATCAGCTCGCGCCGCGGCGAACTTTCTGTGCTTGCCGACTCCTGGCAAATCATTTCGAAGGCATTGCGGCCCCTTCCCGTCGCCCACAAGGAAATGAACGAAGAGGCACGCGTCCGTCAGCGCTACGTCGATCTGATCGTCCGTCCGGAGGCTCGCAGCATCGCCCGCCAGCGGATATCGGTGGTGCGCGCCGTGCGTTCGGCGTTGGAACGGCGCGGATTCCTCGAGGTCGAGACGCCCATTCTGCAGACGCTTGCGGGAGGCGCCGCTGCACGGCCCTTCGTCACCCACTCCAATGCACTCGACGCCGATCTGTACCTCCGGATCGCACCCGAGCTGTTCCTGAAGCGTTGCCTGGTGGGAGGTTTCGAGAGGGTCTTCGAGCTGAATCGGGTGTTTCGAAACGAGGGCGCGGATTCCACGCATTCGCCGGAATTCGCGATGCTCGAGACTTATCAGGCCTACGGCACTTACGACGATTCCGCGACGATGACTCGGGAACTCATTCAAGAGGTCGCAGACGAGGCGATTGGAACCCGAAACGTACCGCTGCCCGACGGGACTACCTACGATCTCGACGGGGAATGGGCGACGGTGCAAATGTATCCGTCGCTGTCGGATGCCCTCGGAGAAGAGATCACGCCCGATGTGAGCGCCGACCAGCTCTGGTCTGTCGCAGACCGATTGGGGCTCGAGATCCCCCGCGACCGCGGCTTCGGCCACGGCAAGTTGGTCGAGGAACTGTGGGAGCACATGGTCGGCGAGAAGTTGTGGGCGCCGACGTTCGTTCGCGACTTTCCCGTGGAGACAACGCCACTTACGCGGGAGCATCGCAGCATTGACGGAGTCACCGAGAAGTGGGACCTCTACGTGCGGAAGTTCGAGTTGGCGACCGGATACTCCGAACTCATCGATCCCGTCATTCAGCGCGAGCGGTTCCAGGCGCAGGCGCTTGCGGCAGCGGCGGGCGATGACGAGGCAATGTCGTTGGACGAGGATTTTCTCGCCGCATTGGAGTACGCGATGCCTCCGACCACGGGAACCGGAATGGGTATTGATCGATTGCTGATGGCTTTGACGGGCCTCACGATTCAGGGAGACGGTATTGTTTCCGATTGTTCGCAGGCAGGGCAGTTGATCGGCAAGTAGGCCACTTGTTGAATGGTTTCGAAATTTATGCCACTCTTGACGCAAGGGCCGCGAATACGATTGCGCCCATGTAGAAGGGTCAGTGTGAGCCAATGGCTAAGAAGGTAACCATCACCTTGGTCGATGATTTCGACGGTGAGGGTGCTGCCGACGAAACCGTCGAATTTGCGCTCGACGGCGTGAGCTACGAGATTGACCTTTCGACCAAGAATGCTGCGAAACTTCGTCGCGACCTGAAGCAATGGGTCGATGCGGGGCGCCGCGTTGGTGGCCGTCGTCGCGGTCGTTCGGCTGGCCCGGGACGCGGTCGTGCATCGATCGATCGCGAGCAAAGCGCGGCGATCCGTGAATGGGCGCGCCGCAACGGTCACAATGTCTCCACTCGCGGGCGCATTCCCGCCGACGTCATCGACGCATTCCACGCGGCAACGTAGGCAAGGATTGCCAGCTCACGGCGGCACGGGTCCGCTGACCCGCAGATTCGCTAGCAGCGAACGAATGAACGCTGCATGCGGAAACGTTCATCCGGCACTGCGCGCGTTGCTCTCTTGCAGCACGGTTAGCCCAACACAGGCGGGGCGACCCGGGCAGCCGCCCATTACAGTGGGACGAAGGGCGCAGAGCGCGGCATGCCGTGCGAAGAGCTGTGCCATCCGAGGGAGAGCAGGTATCCGATGTTCGAGAGATTCACAGACCGCGCCCGCAGGGTCGTCGTCCTGGCTCAAGAAGAGGCCCGGATGCTCAATCACAACTACATCGGCACCGAGCACATCCTCCTCGGCCTCATCCACGAGGGCGAGGGCGTGGCGGCGAAGTCGCTGGAGTCTCTGGGCATCTCGCTCGAGGGCGTCCGCAGCCAGGTCGAGGAGATCATCGGCCAGGGTCAGCAGGCGCCATCCGGCCACATCCCCTTCACTCCGCGTGCCAAGAAGGTCCTGGAGCTGTCGCTTCGCGAGGCGCTGCAGCTCGGCCACAACTACATCGGCACCGAACACATCCTGCTCGGCCTGATCCGCGAGGGTGAAGGTGTCGCTGCCCAGGTGCTGGTGAAGCTCGGTGCGGAGCTCACCCGCGTGCGCCAGCAGGTCATCCAGCTGCTGAGCGGCTACCAGGGCAAGGAGACCGCAGAGGCGGGCACCGGCGGACGCGGGGGCGAGGCGGGCAATCCGTCGACGTCGCTGGTCCTCGACCAGTTCGGCCGCAACCTGACCGCCGCCGCGATGGAGGGCAAGCTCGACCCCGTCATCGGCCGCGAGAAGGAAATCGAGCGGGTCATGCAGGTGCTGAGCCGCCGCACCAAGAACAACCCGGTGCTGATCGGCGAGCCCGGCGTCGGCAAGACCGCCGTCGTCGAGGGCCTCGCGCAGGCCATCGTCCACGGCGACGTCCCGGAGACGCTGAAGGACAAGCAGCTCTACACCTTGGACCTCGGGTCCCTGGTGGCGGGCAGCCGCTACCGCGGCGACTTCGAGGAGCGCCTGAAGAAGGTGCTCAAGGAGATCAACACCCGCGGCGACATCATCCTGTTCATCGACGAGCTGCACACGCTCGTCGGCGCGGGTGCCGCCGAGGGTGCCATCGATGCCGCCTCGATCCTGAAGCCGAAGCTGGCCCGCGGCGAGCTGCAGACCATCGGTGCGACCACGCTCGACGAGTACCGCAAGTACATCGAGAAGGACGCTGCACTCGAGCGACGGTTCCAGCCGGTCCAGGTCGGCGAGCCGACGGTCGAGCACACCATCGAGATCCTCAAGGGTCTGCGCGACCGCTACGAGGCGCACCACCGCGTCTCGATCACCGACGGCGCCATCGTCGCGGCCGCAACGCTGGCCGACCGCTACATCAACGACCGGTTCCTGCCGGACAAGGCGATCGACCTGATCGACGAGGCGGGCGCCCGGATGCGGATCCGCCGCATGACCGCTCCGCCAGACCTGCGCGAGTTCGACGAGAAGATCGCCGACGCGCGCCGGGAGAAGGAGTCGGCGATCGACGCGCAGGACTTCGAGAAGGCAGCCAGTCTGCGCGACAAGGAGAAGACGCTCGTCGCGCAGCGTGCCGAGCGTGAGAAGCAGTGGCGCTCAGGTGATCTCGACGTCGTCGCCGAGGTCGACGACGAGCAGATCGCCGAGGTGCTCGGCAACTGGACCGGCATCCCCGTGTTCAAGCTCACCGAGGCCGAGACCACGCGCCTGCTGCGCATGGAGGACGAGCTGCACAAGCGCATCATCGGCCAGGAGGACGCCGTCAAGGCGGTGTCCAAGGCGATCCGGCGTACCCGCGCGGGTCTGAAGGATCCGAAGCGGCCGTCGGGCTCGTTCATCTTCGCCGGCCCGTCCGGTGTCGGTAAGACCGAGCTGTCGAAGGCGCTCGCCGAGTTCCTGTTCGGCGACGACGATGCGCTCATCCAGATCGACATGGGCGAGTTCCACGACCGCTTCACCGCCTCGCGGCTGTTCGGTGCCCCTCCCGGGTACGTCGGCTACGAGGAGGGCGGTCAGCTCACCGAGAAGGTGCGGCGCAAGCCGTTCTCGGTCGTCCTGTTCGACGAGATCGAGAAGGCGCACCAGGAGATCTACAACAGCCTCCTGCAGGTGCTCGAGGACGGTCGTCTCACCGACGGTCAGGGTCGCACGGTCGACTTCAAGAACACCGTGCTGATCTTCACCTCGAACCTCGGCACGTCCGACATCAGCAAGGCGGTCGGGCTCGGCTTCACCCAGGGTGGCGGCGAGAACAACTACGAGCGGATGAAGCAGAAGGTCAACGACGAGCTGAAGAAACACTTCCGCCCGGAGTTCCTCAACCGCATCGACGACATCATCGTCTTCCACCAGCTGACCCGCGAGGAGATCATCACGATGGTCGACCTCATGATCGGCCGGGTGGACAAGCAGCTCAAGGCCAAGGACATGGTCATGGAGCTGACGGACAAGGCGAAGTCGCTGCTGGCCAAGCGTGGCTTCGATCCGGTGCTGGGTGCCCGCCCGCTGCGGCGCACCATCCAGCGCGAGATCGAGGACGCGCTCTCGGAGAAGATCCTGTTCGAGGAGGTCGGACCCGGCCAGCTCGTCAAGGTCGACGTCGACAACTGGGACGGCGAGGGCAACTACGAGGACGCGGTGTTCACGTTCCACGGAGAACCCAAGCCGACCGGCGTTCAGGACGCCGATCCCGACCTGGCGGCTGCCGGCGCGGCAGGGGCGGGTGCCACCACGGCCACCGCCGAATAGCCATCGCGAAGTGCCCCCGACCGAACTGGTCGGGGGCACTTTCGTGTGATGGCCCAGCGCCACCTTGCGGCCTCGCAGCTGGGCTACGGCGCCGGAGGCTAGACCTGCGTCGTATGATGCAGCTGTAATCGACGGGCGAAGGAATCTGGTGAGAATCCAGAACGGTCGCGCCACTGTGAACAGTCAGACCCAGAGTCCGTCAACAACCTGATCAAGGGACGCGAAACTCCCGAAAGGAACGCACCTGATGACAACTCCCGAGGCTGGCAGGATCGCCGCCCCCGAACTCGATCTCTCCGCGACGAAGGCGGCCGTCTGGCTGTCGGTGACCGCGTTCCTCGCGCTGCTGGTTCTCTACTTCGTCGGGATGGATCAAGGTGCCACGTCGATCTTCGGCTCCGACACCCACGTGCACGAGTTCATGCACGACGCGCGTCACCTCCTCGGATTCCCCTGCCACTGACGGCCGGCGGAATCGGAGAACTGAACATGGAAAGACACGTCATCGGGCGCGGCCTTCTGGCTGGCGCCGTAGCGGGCTTGCTCGCGTTCATATTCGCCCGGACCTTCGTCGAACCGGTGATCGACCGTGCCATCGCCTATGAGGACGGCATCGGCGAAGCGCGCGAGGCTGCGCACGCGAGGTGGTGGCCACGGGCACGGCATCGAACTGTTCACGCGCGGCGTCCAGGCCAACGTCGGCATGGCGTTCGGAGTCGTGGCGTTCAGCGTGGCGATGGGTGCCCTGCTCGCCGTGGTGTTCTGCGTCGCGCACGGCCGCTTCAGCGGCGTCTCGGCAAGAGCGCTAGCGCTGTTCCTCGCGGGCGGAATGCTGTTGAGCCTGTACGTCGTTCCGGCGCTGAAGTACCCCGCCAACCCGCCAGCCGTCAGCCTCGACGAGACGATTCGGCAGCGGACGGGTCTGTACCTGTTGATGGTCGTGCTCTCGGCGGCATTGCTCATCGGTGCGGTGTATCTGGCCCGACGGCTGACGTCGCGGCTCGGGGCGTGGAGCGCGACGTTGGTCGGAGGGGCCGCCTACGTGGCCGCCATCGCGGTGGTCATGCTGGTCCTTCCGACGATCGACGAGACCCCTGGTCCGCTGCGCGACGATGCGGGCACGATCATCTACGAGGGCTTCCCGGCCGACGACCTGTACGAGTTCAGGTTGTTCTCGCTGGGCACGCAGGTCGTCATGTGGGCGACCATCGGTCTGGTGTTCGCGACGCTCGTGTCGCGGCTGGTGGATGGAAAGCAGAAGGCGACGCGCATTCCGGCATGAGTGAGGTCGTCCGGCTGACGCTGGTGTCGCATGCCATGACGGATGCGATGTCAGCCGGACGATTCCCCTCCGACGAACCGCTCAACGCCCTCGGCCGCCGGCAACTCGACGGGACCGTCGACCTCGGGCGCGTCGACAGGGCGATCTGCGGACCGGAGAAGCGAACCAGGCAGACGGCCGAGCTGCTCGGCCTTGCCGCCGAAACCGATTCCAGGATCGGCGATCTGGACTGCGGCACCTGGCGTGGGCTAGCTCTCGACGGGGTGGCACCCGAGGATCTGGCGCTGTGGATGACGGAGCCGGCAGCGGCGCCGCACGGAGGAGAGTCGATGGTCGACGTCGTGACCAGGGTGCGCGGCTGGCTCGCCTCGGTGGCCGACATCGGCGGACGGGTGGTCGCGGTGACGCATCCGGCGGTGGTCCGCGCCGTCGTTCTCATCGCGCTCGATGCGCCGCCGAAGTCGTTCTGGCGCATCGACATTGCGCCGGCGAGCCGTACGGTGCTGCACCATCGCGGCGGCGCCTGGACCCTGCGCTCGACGGGATGGCGCTCGCGCTTAGCGCGTCGCGCCGAGCGTGAACGAGGCGACGTTGAGCGCCGATTTCGTCGTGACGTTTACGCTCGGGACTGTGGATCGCGCGAGTACTGCGCGCTAGCGAGGCGGCGGCGTTGGCGCCGCAATGGGGAGCATCGCGAAGGCACGCTTCGCGATCGACAGCAACCATGTGGCCGCCGTCAGGCTTCGGAACTGCGGCCAGTTCAACTGGAAGCTGACCACCCAGCCCTGTCCCGTGCGGTCGACGGCGTACCAGCTGAACGCCGATGTCGCCGGGCAGGTTGCCGCCCTTGGCGCCGATGTAGCCCCAGTTCGACGTGTCGAGGTCGATGCCGGGAACGGCCGACAGGATGTCCTTGACCGGTGCGGCGCGTCCGACCGCGGAAGCCTGCAGCGCGGCGTGGACGCGGCAGATGTCGCCCGCGCTGCCGTACCACTCGACGCCGTAGGGCGAAGCCGGTGTGTGAGTTCGCCACGGATCCGGTTCGTATGGGCGGGTTTTGGTCTGCGCGAGCATTACGGCCCGCTGCCTGGGGCGACGCATGTCTTCCACTGTTCGCGGACGTCGGGCTTGCCCCAGCCGATGGAGAACAGCTCGTGCGCGGTCGGGAACGGCGTCATGCTGGCCGGGTCGTGGTGGCCCGCCAGCACGAGGGCCTTCTCGACGGCGCCCGGTCCGAGCCTGTCGATCAGCAGATCGGTGGCCATGTTGTCGCTGGACGAGATCATCTTCTGAGCGGCGGTTCGCACGGAGACGCTGTGCGCCGGGCTCGAGTTCGTCCAGGCCTGCCGAACCGACGGCCTTGGCCTCGGCGGTGATGGTGAGCTGGTCGTTCCAGTCGAGCGTTCCCGCGTTGACGGCATGCGACACCGCAAGCAGCACATAGAGTTTGAAGATCGACGCGAGGGGGAGCGGCATGTCGACGTTGGTGCCCGCGACGGTGGTGCACTTGCCGTCGGTCACCTTCGACGCCTGATACGAGTAGCGGGCGCCCGACTTCGTCAGCTCCCTGTCGATGTCCGACCAGGTGTTGATCGTCGGCGGTGCCAACGTGACGTCGAAGCGGTCCACGAAACCCTTTGCGTTGGTGCGCATTTCGATGACCTGGGCGACACCGTAGGACGTGAGGACGTGAAGAGTGGCGCCCGTGGCCCCGATCTCGACTCCGGTCCTGGTGAACGGCCGGTCCCACCACATCCGCTCCATGGTCGTCGGTCACCTCGTCGACCTTGTCGGGGGAGGCCAGCGTGCGTACGCCGTTCGGGCCGATCGGCCAGTCGGAGTTGAGCATGTCCATGGTCTGTTGGGCATGCACACCCTGGGGCGTGTTCATGTCGATGCGGGCCGCGGCCGCGGCATCGGCGGGTGGCGGACCCGCATGCCCACAGCCGCAGGCGAGAGCTAGGACGAGCGTGACGGCGAACGCAACTCCGGCAGCCCGGCGAGGGGCCCGGAGCGCGCTACGCGTCAGCGCCGGTCCCTGCAAGGAACTTCCCCAACTCGCTACGCTCCTGCCTGCCGAACGTCCAACACGACCTCGAATTCGAGCAGCGAGGCACCGGTGGAGACGGGGTTGGCCTTCTGGCCGGCGTGTGCCTCGGCCGCGGGACCGCTCGCCCACGCCTGGAACGCCTCGTCGGATTCCCACTGCGTCACCACGAAGTAGCGGTTCTCTCCCTTGACGGGGCGGAGCAGCTGGAAACCGAGGAAGCCGGGCTGATTGTCGACGGCGTGTGCACGGTGTGCGAACCGCTTCTCCAACTCCGGTCCGGCGTTCGGCGGTACTTCGATCGCGTTGATTTTCACCACGGGCATGGGCATCAGGCTACCGCTCCGGCGGAAGGCGTCCGGCAAGGCAGGATGGCTCGTGTGCGGCACCGAACTGTTGACTAGTCGCGGAGGGCAGGGCGAGCCGATCGTTCTCGTCCACGGTCTGATGGGACGTGGCAGCACCTGGCCGCGTCAGCTGCCGTGGCTGACGACGTTCGGGCGGGTGTACACCTACGACGCGCCGTGGCATCGAGGCCGCGACGTCGCCGACCCCCATCCGATCAGCACGGAGCGGTTCGTCGCCGACCTCGGCGATGCGGTGAGCGAGTTGGATGGCCCCGCGACCCTGATCGGGCACTCGATGGGCGGGCTGCACGCATGGTGTCTTGCCGGCGCTCGGCCCGACCTGGTCACGTCGCTGGTGGTGGAGGACATGGCGCCCGACTTCCGCGGCAGGACCACGGGACCGTGGGAGCCGTGGTTGCACGCTCTCCCCGTCGAGTTCGGCACCGCTCAGGGCGTTTTCGATGAGTTCGGGCCCGTCGCCGGGCAGTACTTCCTCGAGGCCTTCGACCGCACCGCGACCGGTTGGCGACTCCACGGGCGCACGGAGCGCTGGATCGAGATCGCCGCGGAGTGGGGCACCCGCGACTACTGGCAGCAGTGGAGGGCGGTGCGGGCGCCGACGCTGCTGATCGAGGCGGGCAACTCCGTCACCCCCGCAGGCCAGATGCGCGAGATGAACGAGACCGGCCACCGGGCGACGTATCTGCACGTGCCTGGCGCCGGTCACCTGGTCCACGACGACGCACCGCGGGAATTCCGCGATGCGGTCGAGGCGTTTCTAACGGCGTTCGCTACTCGCGCCTGACAGGGGCCAGGCGGGGGTGCGCTCGAAGCGGGTTCGTGCAGCGTCGGCGTCGTGCTGAATGCGGTACCAGTCGGGGTCGTCGGCAACGCCGTCGAGGTAGGTGCGGAAGGGCCGCCTGCGGTCTGCCGCCCAGCTCAGGGCAACGGCGACGGCGAAGGGCGCCGCGAGGATCAGGAAGGTCAGAATCATGTTCATGGCAGCAATTATTCGAGCAACAATATTCCGCCAACAGTGGCAGAACTGACCCCATAGGATAAAATACTGCCATGTTGAAGAGTGTCTCTGCGCTGGTGCTCGATGGCCTCGCCGTCTTCGAGTTCGGCGTCATCTGCGAGGTGTTCGGCATCGATCGATCGGCCGACGGCGTGCCGAACTTCGACTTCAAGATCTGCGGGCTGGAAGCCGGTCGGCCGCTGCGCACGTCGGTCGGCGCCTCGCTGACCCCGGATCACGGCCTCGATGCCCTCGTCGGCGCCGACCTGGTGGCGATCCCCGCGATCGCCGGACCGGACTATCCGCAGGAGGCGCTCGACGCCATCCGTGCCGCCGCCGACGCCGGATCGATCATCCTGACCGTCTGCTCGGGCGCGTTCGTCGCGGGCGCCGCCGGACTGCTCGACGGGCGGCCGTGCACCACGCACTGGATGCACGCCGACGAGCTGGCCCGGCAGTTCCCCACCGCGCGGGTCGACCGCAACGTCCTGTTCGTCGACGACGGCAACCTGATCACCAGCGCGGGCACGGCTGCAGGCATCGACGCCTGCCTGCATCTGGTGCGACGCGAGCTCGGCAGCGAGGTGACCAACAAGATCGCCCGCCGGATGGTCGTGCCGCCGCAGCGCGACGGCGGCCAGCGTCAGTACATCGACCAGCCCATCCCGCTGCGCTGCTCGGACGGCTTCGCGCCGCACCTCGACTGGATTCTGGCCAACCTCGACATGCCCCACACCGTCGGCACGCTCGCCGCGCGGGCCACCATGTCGGCGCGCACCTTCGCGCGCCGCTTCGTCGACGAGACCGGTCGCACGCCGATGCAGTGGGTGACCGATCAGCGGGTGCTCTACGCGAGGCGACTGCTCGAGGAGACCGACCTCGACATCGACCGCGTCGCCGACAAGTCCGGCTTCGGCACCGCCACGCTGCTGCGGCACCACTTCCGACGGATCATCGGAGTGACGCCGTCGGACTACCGGCGCCGGTTCGCGTGCGACGAATCAGATAGCGCGGCAACGGCTTAACCGCGATTTGTGCGCGCTACGTTCGCTCAGCGACCGTAAGCGCGCCGAGATCGCGAGGTCGAGGTCAGTTGGCCAGCGCGTAGATGCGCCACCGGCCGGGCACGCCCTTGAGGTCGTACTCGCCGTGCTCGGTGAACGTCCGCCGCGACCCGGTGACGATCTCGCGGACCGTCGACGAGACCAACACCTCGCTCGGACCCGCGAGAGCGGACACGCGCGCACCGATGTGCACCGCCATCCCGGCGATGTCGTCGCCGCGAACCGAGACCTCGCCCGCGTGGATTCCGACCCGCACCTCGATGCCAAGCCGTCGGACCGCGCCGATGACGGCCTCCGCGCAGTCGATGGCCACGCTCGGGTTGGCGAACGTGGCGACGAAGCCGTCGCCCGCGGTGTTCACCTCCAGCCCGCGGAACCGGTCCAGTTCGTGGCGGACGGTCGCGTCGTGGTTGTCGAGCAGGTCGCGCCAGCGCTCGTCGCCGAGGAGCGCCGCGCGCGCCGTCGACCCGACGATGTCGGTGAACATGACGGTGGTCAGCACCCGCTCGTCGTCGAGCCCGCAGCGGACGCCGGTGACGAACTCCTCGATCTCGTCGAGCACCGGGGCGGTGTCGCCGACCCAGTACAGCGTGTCTGCGCCGGGCAGTTCGACGTAGCGGGCCCCTGGAATCCGCTCGGCGAGGTAGCGACCGTGCTCGACGCCGCACGAAGCGGGACTCCTTGCGATGGACGACCAGAGTCGGTGCGCTGACGAGCGGCAGCTTGTCGCGCATGTCGGCATCGACGAGCGTCTGGCTCGACCGCCGCGCCATGCTCGGTGACGCGGCGCGGTTGCCCGCCGCGTCCCACCAGGTCCGAAACGCCTGGTCGCCGGACGACCGAGGGCGCCATGAGGTCGAGCACGTCGAAGCCCTGCTCCATGGCGTCGGGTGCAAGCGCGACGGACGTGAACGACTCGACCGCGACTACGTCGGCCCGAACTCGTAGTCGGGTGCCCACAGCGCGCGGGCCGAGCCGTTCACGATCACCAGGTTCGACACCCTGTGCGGTCGGTCGGCCGCCAGGAACAGGGCGCTCGTCGCGGTGAACCCCGACGCGAGGATCGTCGCGCTCTCGCAGCCGACCGCGTCCATCACGGCCACCGCGTCCTCGGCCCAGCAGGCCGGGGTGATCTTGTCGGCCCCGATGCGCGACGACATGCCCATGCCGCGGTGGTCGAATCGGATCACGCGACAGAACGACGCGAGCCGTCGGTAGAACCGGTACATCGACGGCTCGGAGTCGATGGAGTCGATCGGGATGAACGGACCAGGCATCACCACCAGATCGAGCGGGCCGTCGCCCATGACCTGGTAGGCGATGTCCAGGTCGCCTCGCGATGCGTAGCGGGTTCGGGGCGGCCCCAGAACCAGATGTAGCCACGGGGCAAGCCTAGTAGTCCTGCGTCGAGACGCGGTGGATCACGGGCTGCGGGTCAATCGCCGAGCCACCTTCGCCTGCGAGCGCAAACATTCCGTCGGCGGTCTGCTCCACCAACCCGTCGACCAGAAGTGAATCGAGAGCGCGATCGCGCTGCGCGGTGTCGGTCAGCCACACCACGTCCAGCTGCGCGCGCGTGACGGGAGAAGTGTTGGCGCGCAACACATCCAGCAGCCGACCGCGAACCTGGCGGTCGGTGCCCGCGTAGCCCTGCGGCCGCGGGCCGGCTCGGTCGCGGGCGGGTAGCCGAGCGCCCGCCACGCGCAGTCGCTCAGCGGGCACAGTCCGCAGCGCGGCGCCCGCGCGGTGCAGACCGTCGCGCCGAGTTCCATCAAGGCGACCGAAAAGCGTGGCGCATCGAGCATCATTGGGTAACAAGCGCGCGACGTCCCCGAGGTCGCGAACGCTGGCCGGGGAATCCGCGCGGCCGTACACCACCCTGGCGACCACGCGACGGACGTTCGTGTCGACGACGGGAACCCGCTTGCCGTAGGCGAAGCACGCGATCGCCCGCGCGGTGTAGGCGCCGACCCCGGGAAGCGTCAACAGAGCATCGACGTCATCGGGCACCACGTCGCCGTAGCGGTCGGCGATCACCTTCGCGCACTCGTGCAACCGCTTGGCCCGACGCGGGTAGCCGAGCTTGCCCCACGCGCGCAGAACGTCGGCCGTGCTCGCCGCGGCCGTTGCCGACGGGGTTGGCCAGCGGGCGATCCAGTCCAGCCAGATCGGCTCGACGCGGGCGACGGGCGTCTGCTGCAACATGAACTCGCTGACCAGGATCTGCCACGGCGTGACGCCCGGTCGACGCCACGGCAGATCCCGCTGCTGCGCGGTCGTACCAGTCGCAGCAGTTCGGTCGGCGTCGACGGTCATGGCGCCTCCTCAGACGCGGTCTCCTGCACAATGTCAGCCATGCCGAACTCGAACCCCGTGAACGCATGGAAAGCACTCCGCGAGGGTAACGAGCGATTCGTCGCTCGGCGCGCCCGAGCATCCCAGCCAGAGCATCGAAGACCGGGTGCGGTTGGCGGAGGGGCAGAAGCCGACCGCCGTGGTGTTCGGTTGCGCCGACAGCAGGGTGGCCGCCGAGATCATCTTCGACCAGGGCCTCGGCGACATGTTCGTGGTTCGCACCGCGGGACACGTCATCGACAATTCGGTGCTCGGCTCCATCGAGTTCGCCGTCACGGTGCTCAACGTGCCCCTGATCGTGGTGCTCGGCCACGACAGCTGCGGAGCGGTGAAGGCGACGCTCACCGCGCTCGACGAGGGCACCTGGCCCACCGGCTACGTGCGCGACATCGTGGAGCGGGTCGCGCCGTCGATCCAGATGGGCCGAATCGCTGGGCCTGACCAGCGCCGATGAGTTCGAGACCAGGCACGTCGTCGAGACGGTCTCGCAGTTGAAGGAACGTTCCGCGGCGATCGCCGAGCGCCTGGAAGCGGGCACGCTGGCGATCGCCGGAGCGACCTACCACCTGGCCGACGGCAAGGTGGCTTTGCGTCATCACCTGGGGAACATCGGCCAAGGCTGAGCCGCGACACGCCGAGCGGGGTCAGACGAGTAGGCGTGACCTGGCCTTACGGTGATGTCGTGCTGGATCTTGAACCGCATGGCCCACTCCCGACCCAGATCTACTGGCGGCGGCGAGCCTTGGCGATCGGCATCGCGGTCCTCGCCCTGGCCATCGTTGCCGCCATCGTCGTCCTGGTCGTATCCAACAGCACCAGCTCGACGAAGACCGAGGACAAGTCCGCGACCGCGCCCGCCGCTGCCCCGACGCCGCTGCCCGGCGAGAACCCCGACGTCAAGAGCCCGGTCGTGCCGCCTGCCCCGCAGGCGCCCCCGCCCACTCCGACGCCGACCGCAGCGGTGCTGCCTCCGCCGGTGCTCAAGGAGGGCGACGACTGCCCCGACGCCACCCTCGCGGTGAAGGGCATCACCAGCGCGCCCGACTACACGGTCGGCGATCAGCCGAAGTTCACGATGGTCGTCACCAACATCGGCCTCGTCGCCTGCAAGCGCGACGTCGGCGCCGCGGTGCTGGCGGCCTACGTCTACTCGCTGGACAACAACCGGCTGTGGTCGAACCTGGACTGCGCGCCGTCCAACGAGACCCTGGTGAAGACCTTCAGCCCCGGCGAACAGGTGACCACCGAGGTGACCTGGACCGGCATGGGCTCGGCGCCGAACTGTCCGCTGCCGCGGCAGCCGATCGGCCCGGGCACCTACAACCTGGTGGTCCAGCTCGGGAATCTGAGGTCGGCGACCGTGCCGTTCATCCTCGCCGCGCCCGCGCCTGCACCCGATGCGCCGCCCGGAGAGGCGCCCCCGCCCGAAGGCCGCGCCCGCACAGGGCAACTGACCCTCAGGCGAGCTGGTCGGCGATCGTCGACTCGGCGAGTTGCGAAAGTCCCTCTCGGATGTGGCGTGCCCACATCGATCCGATGCCCTCGACGGACTGCAGGTCGCTGGCGCTGGCAGCCAGCACTCCCTGCAGTGAACCGAACGACCGGACCAGTAGGTCGACGTGGGCGAACTGCAGCCGCGGTATGCCCGCCATCGCCCGGTAGCCACGCGAGCTCATCGGCGAGTCCTGCGCCTCGAGCGTCGACGGATAGCCGAAAACCCTTGCCAGCGCGGTGAAGTCGAGAAGCTCGTTGTCCGAAAGCGCGTCGAGTTCCTCGAGGGTGGCGCTCACCTGGGCGGCCGACGGCGGCTCGGGATTGGCGTGGTAGTCGCGCACCACCAGCTCCCGCGCGTTGTCGTTGTCGCCGACGAGCTCGTCGAGCTGCAGCTTGATCTGGCGTCCGTCGGTGCCGAGTTCGACGACGTCGGCGTCGATCTCGAGGCTGATGCGCTGCACCATCTCCAACCGCTGAACGACCGTCATCACGTCGCGCAGCGACACGAAGTCCTCGATCTCCGCGGTCGACAGCAGCCGGTTGACCTCGTCCAGCCGGGCCTTGTAGCGCTCGAGCGTCGCGATGGTCTGATTCGCGCGCGACAGGATGGTCGCGGTCTCGGGAACGACGTGGCGCTCGCCCGCGACGTAGACCGTCACGATGCTCATCGAATGGCTCACCGAGATCACGGGGTAGCCGGTCTGAACGGCAGTGCGCTCGGCCGACCGGTGCCGTGTGCCGGACTCCTCGGTGGGGATCGAGGCGTCGGGCACCAGCTGCACGTTGGCCCGGAGGATGTGGCTCCCGTCGCTCGAAAGAACCACGGCGCCATCCATTTTCGACAGCTCGCGCAAGCGGGTGGGGGCGTAGCGGACGTCGAGCGAGAAACCGCCGTCACAGATCGACTCGACGCTGTCGTCATAGCCGAGCACGATGAGTGCCCCGGTCTTGCCGCGCAGGATGCGTTCCAGACCGTCGCGCAGAGGCGTTCCTGGCGCCAGTCGCCCCAGCGTCTCCCGCAGGTTGGGCCGCACGAGTTGAACGACACTGCTGCGGGCGGACCTACCGCCCGGCTTCACGGCCATCGCGTCTCCTTGGATCAACCGCCATTGTGAGCGATTTGCTGGACGCCGTGCAATAGCTGCGCCGATGTCCTCGATGGTGCGGATCTCGAGGCCCGCGGGCGCGTCCTTCACGCCGGGCGGCACCATCGCGGTTCTGAAGCCCAGCCTGGCGGCCTCGGCCAGTCTGCGGTCCGTGCCCGTGACGCGGCGGATGTCGCCGGCCAGGCCCACCTCGCCGATGAACACGGCGTCGGCGGGCATGGGAACGTCGGCGGCCGCGGACGCGATCGCGGTGGCCACGGCCAGGTCCGAGGAGGGGTCCGTCAGTCGCATGCCGCCGACGGTGGAGAGGTAGACGTCGCACTTGCCGAGCGGAAGCTTGGCCCGCTTCTCCAGGACGGCCAGGATCATCGCGGCGCGCGAGGAGTCGATGCCGCTGGTCGGCGCGGCGCGGATTGGCCGCCGACGACTCGGCCACGAGGGCCTGCACCTCGCCGATGAGCGGACGCTTGCCGTCGAGCGTGACCGTCACGGCCGTGCCGGGCACCGGAGCGGGACGCTGATCGCGGAACAGCCCGGACGGATCGGCGACGCATTCGATTCCGTTGTCGTGCAACCGGAAACAACCGACCTCGTCAGACGCGCCGAACCGGTTCTTCACCCCGCGCACCATTCTCAGGTCCGACGTCCGCTCGCCCTCGAAGTGCAGGACGACGTCGACGAGGTGCTCGAGGCTGCGCGGGCCTGCGATGGCGCCCTCCTTCGTCACGTGCCCGACGAGAACCATGGCGACGCCGGTGGTCTTGGCCGCCGACGTCAGCGCGGTGGTCACCGCGCGCACCTGGGTGACGCCACCCGTCACGCCCTCGGCCTCGGTGGTGGACATCGTCTGCACCGAGTCGACCACCACCAACGACGGCCGAACCTCGTCGATGTGACCGAGTGCGGTCTGGAGGTCCGACTCGGCGGCGAGGTACAGCTCGTCGTGGCAGCAGCCGGTTCGCTCGGCGCGAAGCCGGATCTGGCCAGCCGACTCCTCTCCCGACAGGTACAGCGCCCGGCGCCCGGCCTCGGCCCAGCGGTGCGCGACCTCGAGCAGCAGCGTCGACTTGCCGACACCGGGATCGCCCGCGAGCAGCGTCACCGAGCCGGGCACCATGCCGCCGCCCAGGACGCGGTCCAGCTCGGGGACGCCCGTATGGACGTGCCGCGTGCCACCCGCCTCGATGGAGCTGATCGGCACCGCGGGTGAGGTGGGCGCGGTGGAGCGGGTGCGCGGTGCCCCCGAGCGAGGCCAGCACGGGGACTTCGCCGACCGAACCCCACGCCCCGCAGTCCGGGCAGCGCCCGACCCATTTGGTGGTGATGTGCTGACACTCAGAGCAGCGGTACTGCGCGCGCGCTTTCGAACCGGCTCTCGACACGAAGGCGACGTTATCGGTCGCTACCGACAGAACGAGCGTAGGCGTTTAGCCGTGCTCGCCCGTGTCGGCCTCGGCGCCCTCGGCCGCGGCGGGTGCTTCACGACGCGGCTGCCTCGCCGGCCGAGATCGGCACCGTGACCGTGACGGAGCCCGACCGCTCGAAGTTGAACGTGAAGTCGTACGTGAAGCCGTTGCTGATGGGCTCGGTCAGGGCGACCTTGGCCTCCACGGTCTTGGCCGCCTCCGTCGCGTCGAGGGGGCTCGGCTGGCCGTCGGGAGTGCCGACGACCAGGACGCCTCCTGCGGCGATCGACGGGTCACCGCTCAGCGCGACGGTGCCGACCTTCGACGTGATCGGACAGGAGCTTGTCCTCGTCCTTGGCTGATTCGTTGACCGCCACGAACAGCAGTTCGACGTCCTTGCCCGGCTGTACGTAGTCGGCTGTCTGGTCGACGCGCAGGTGGATGTTGCGAAGCGCGACGCCCGACGTGGGGTCACCCGCGACGGCGCCGGTCCCGTTGATCGAGGGCTCCTGCACCGACGTCTGGGTGATCTGTCCGGCACTGCAGCCGCTCAGGGCTGCCACCAGGGCGAGGCCGCAGGCAGCCAGGCCGGCGGTGACGGCAGCAGAGCGCGATCTGAAGCGGTTCACTGGAGCCTCCTGCTTGGCCGAACATGACGAGCGTGACGTCCACGGTGTATCGACTATGGAGAGTAGTAGGTCGTGGTGGAGTGCGGTAGCCGAGGGTTCGCGACGCGTCGATCGAGAGCATCGATCGGAGCCTCGGTGTTCCCGCGATCGGGTGCTCAAGGCACGTATTCGTCACCGTGTCAACCCCTACTCTTCACCTGCGATGCCCCTGACCTGCACCGTTGTTCCGCGGGTGTCTGGCCTCCGTGTTAGCATTGAGGGGCGAAAGGGGCTCGAAACTGATGATTTTCAAGGTCGGAGACACCGTTGTCTATCCTCACCACGGTGCTGCATTGATCGAGGCGATCGAAACCCGAACCATCAAGGGCGAAGCGCGAGAGTATCTCGTCCTGAAGGTAGCTCAGGGTGATCTCACCGTTCGAGTTCCAGCCGACAATGCCGAATACGTGGGTGTGCGCGACGTGGTGGGCCAGGAAGGCCTCGACAAGGTCTTCCAGGTGCTGCGGGCTCCGCACACCGAGGAGCCGACGAACTGGTCGCGTCGGTACAAGGCGAATCTCGAGAAGCTGGCTTCCGGCGACGTGAACAAGGTCGCTGAGGTCGTGCGCGATCTTTGGCGTCGTGATCAGGAGCGCGGTCTTTCCGCTGGCGAGAAGCGCATGCTGGCCAAGGCACGTCAGATCCTGGTGGGTGAGCTTGCGCTCGCCGAGAACACCGACGACGAGAAGGCCGAGACCATTCTCGAAGAAGTTCTGGCCGCCGCGTCCTAAGTGGCCGTTCCACGCGTCGGTCTTGGTACCGACGTCCACCCCATTGCGGTAGGGCGGCCCTGTTGGCTGCTGTGTCTGCTCTTCGATGACGCCGACGGCTGCTCCGGGCACTCCGACGGAGACGTCGCCGCTCATGCACTGTGCGATGCCTTGCTGAGCGCGGCGGGCCTCGGCGATCTCGGAACGGTGTTCGGCACCGACCGCGCCGAGTGGCGCGGGGTCAGTGGCGCCGACATGCTGCGTCACGTTCATTCCCTGGTGCACGACGCTGGCTATCGGGTGGGCAACGCCGCGGTCCAGGTGATCGGTAACCGGCCGAAGGTGGGCCCGCGACGGGTCGAGGCGCAGGAGTTGCTCTCGGAGCTCGTCGGCGCTCCTGTGTCGGTGTCGGCGACGACCACCGACGGACTCGGCCTGACGGGCCGGGGCGAGGGTCTGGCGGCGATCGCCACCGCGCTGCTGGTCGGTGTTGACGGCTAGGGGTGAATAGGCCGGTAAGCTGCCCTGTCGTGACCGAACGTGGCCATTCAGAGGGCCTTGATGGCTTACGCCTCCACGACACCATGACGGGTGCCGTGCGTGACTTCGTCCCCGTCACCCCCGGTCACGCCTCCATCTACCTGTGCGGAGCGACCGTGCAGGGTCTGCCGCACATCGGACACGTGCGCAGCGGTGTCGCGTTCGACGTCCTGCGGCGCTGGCTGACGGCCAAGGGCTACGACGTGCTCTTCATCCGCAACGTCACCGACATCGACGACAAGATCCTCAACAAGGCGGCCGACGCAGGCAGGCCGTGGTGGGAGTGGGCGGCCACCCACGAGCGGGCGTTCTCCGCCGCGTACGACGCGCTGGGCGTGCTCCCGCCGTCCGCCGAGCCGCGCGCCACCGGCCACATCACCCAGATCGTCGAGCTGATCGAGCGGTTGATCGACACCGGCCACGCCTACACCGGGGCGGGAGACGTCTACTTCGACGTCGTGAGCTTCGCCGACTACGGCAAGCTGTCGGGACACAAGGTCGGCGACGTGCATCAGGGCGAGGGCGTGGCGACCGGCAAGCGCGACCAGCGCGACTTCACGCTGTGGAAGGCCGCCAAACCGGGTGAGCCGTCGTGGCCGACGCCGTGGGGCCCCGGTCGGCCCGGCTGGCACTCCGAGTGCGTCGCCATGTGCGAGGCGTATCTGGGCCCCGTGTTCGACATCCACGCAGGCGGCATGGACCTGGTCTTCCCGCACCACGAGAACGAGATCGCGCAGGCCGTCGCCGCGGGCGACGAGTTCGCCCGCTACTGGCTGCACAACGGCTGGGTCACCATGGGTGGCGAGAAGATGAGCAAGTCGCTCGGCAATGTGCTCGCCATTCCTGCTGTCCTGCAACGGGTTCGACCCGCGGAGCTCCGCTACTACCTCGGCAGCGCGCACTACCGGTCGATGCTGGAGTTCTCCGAGGCGGCGCTGCAGGACGCCGCGAAGGCGTACACGGGCATCGAGGAGTTCCTGCACCGGGTGCGCAGCAGGGTCGGGGCCGTCGACGTCGGAACCTGGACGGCCAAGTTCGGTGCGGCCCTCGACGACGATCTGGCCGTACCCGCTGCGATCGCCGAGGTGCACGCGGCGCGGGCCGAGGGCAACCGGGCCTTGGACGCGGGCGATCACGACGCCGCGATGGCGCAGGCGACGTCGATCCGGGCGATGATGGGCATCCTCGGCTGCGATCCGCTCGACGAGCGCTGGGAGTCGCGCGACGAGACGTCGGCCGCCCTCGCGGCGATCGACGTGCTGGTGCGGTGGGCGCTCACGCAGCGACACGAGGCCCGCGAAGAGCGAAACTGGGCTCAGGCGGACGAGATTCGCGATCGGCTCAAGGAGGCGGGCATCGACGTGACCGATACCGCTGACGGGCCTCAATGGTCACTGCTCGAGGGGAACAAGTAGATGGCCGGAAACTCGAAGCGCCGTGGTGCGGTGCGCAAGGAAGGCACGAAGAAGGGGCCGACGGTCGGATCCGGCGGTGTCCGGCGACGTGGGCTCGAGGGCAGGGGAGCGACGCCTCGCGCGGAGGAGCGGCCCCACCATCCGGCGGCGAAGCGTGCGGCTGCGGCTGCGCGGCAGCAGCGTGGACGGCCCCAGAAGAAGCCCGAGGACACCGTCGAGATGGTGCTCGGCCGCAACCCGGTGGTGGAATGCCTGCGGGCGGGAGTGCCCGCTACCGCGTTGTACGTCGCGCTCGGCACGGAATCCGACGAACGCCTGACCGAATCCGTCACGCGTGCAGCCGATTCCGGCATCGCGATCCTCGAAGTGCCACGAATCGATCTCGACCGGATGAGCACCAACGGAATGCACCAGGGCATCGCCTTGCAGGTGCCTCCGTACGACTATGCGCATCCCGACGACATGCTGAGGTCGGCTACCTCCGACACGATGCCTGCGCTGCTGGTGGCGTTGGACAACATCTCCGATCCCCGCAACCTCGGGGCGATCGTGCGCTCGGTGGCCGCGTTCGGTGGCCACGGCGTGGTGATACCGCAGCGCAGGTCGGCATCGGTCACCGCCGTGGCGTGGCGAACCAGTGCGGGCGCCGCCGCGAGGCTGAGGGTCGCCAGGGCGACGAATCTCAATCGCACGCTGAAGAGTTGGGGCGACGCGGGTCTGCAGGTCGTCGGCCTCGACGCCAAGGGAAACACGGAGCTCGACGACCTCGACGGCACGGGGCCCATCGTCGTGGTGGTCGGCTCGGAGGGCAAGGGATTGTCCCGGCTGGTGCGGGAGAACTGCGACGCCGTCGTCTCGATTCCGATGGCTGGGCCGACGGAATCGCTGAACGCGTCGGTGGCGGCCGGCGTCGTGCTCGCCGAGATCGCGCGCCAGCGCCGCACCTAGACCGTCGCGATCGCCTGCGGCGCAGCAGGTTTGGTTTCCGGCATGAATCGCGCGTCCAGCGTGAACCCGATTCCGGCGATCACCGCCAGCGTCCAGAAGGCGATCGTGTAGCCCTCGGCCACGATGATGACGCCTGCGACCGTGGCGCTCAGCGCCGCACCGAGGCCCTGCACCGTCGCGACGGCGCCCTGGGCGACGTTGAACCGGCCCGACCCGCGGGTGAGGTCGGCGATCACGATGGGGAACAGCGCGCCGAAGATTCCGGCCCCGACCCCGTCCAGTGCCTGGACGGCCAACAGCCAGGCCGGGCCGTCGGACACCGTGTACAGCACCCCACGAATTGTCAGCACCGCGAAGGCGACGAGGAAGATGGGCTTGCGTCCCCAGTGGTCGGCCTTGCGTCCCACCCATGACTGGGCCCGCGCACGGCGATGAGGTAGATGGCCAGGTAGGGGCCAAGCCCATCCCGCACGTCGGCGAGGAAGAAGTTCAGCGCATCCAGCCTCGCGCGCAGCGACTGACGCGACGGCGCCATCTAGAGCCCGAACATCTGCAGGCCGCCCCAGAGGCCGAGCACCGCGACGACGAGAGTGAGCGGCACGGTGCACAGCCCGACGAGGCTGAACTCTCCGAAGCCTGCCGGCAGGCGTTCGCGCTGGACGACGCTGCGCCACAGCAGGTTCGACAGTGACCCCGGATAGGTCAGGTTGGGTCCGACGTTGACGCCGATCAGCACCGCCAGGACCGCGGCAGGTCCCAGGCCTGCGACCAGCGGAAGCAGCACCAGCACGGCGGGCAGATTGTTCACGACGTTCGAGAGCAGCGCGGCCGCGACGGCGATGCCCAATAGTGCAGGCAACGTGGTCGTTTCGGGCAGCACGTGGCGCATCGCGTCGTCGAGTCCGTGCCGCATCACCGCGGTCACCACCACGCCGAGGCACAGCACGAACGCGAGGAACGGCACGTTGGCCGCTACGGCGATGCCGGTCAGCGTGGTGCGGCCGCGGATCAACCCGCGCACCCCGAGGACGACGCTGCCCGCGAGGGCGGCCCACGCGGGGGCCACACCGAACAGCGAGGTCACCGCGAAGCCGACGAGCGTCAGCCCCAGCACCACGAGGACGAAGACCGGTAGCTCCGCGGGCGGCGGAGTGGCCTGCACCGTCGGTGGCTCGGCCAATTCTCGCCGGAAGAACCAGCGCAGCATCAGGTACTCCGCGGCGATGGCGAGCACCCACGGCAGGGCCATGATGGCGCTGAAATGGGCGAAGGTCAGGCCCGCCGCGGAGAAGGCGAGCAGGTTGGTGAGGTTGGACACCGGCAGCAGGAGCGAGGCGGTGTTGGCCAGGTGGGCGGTGGCGTATGCGTGTGGCCGCGACGAGATGCCCATCGTGCGCGCGGTCGCCAACACGACCGGGGTCAACAGGACGACGGTGGCGTCCAGGCTGAGGACCGCCGTCGTCGTCGCGGCGATGACGAAGACGGTGCCCATCAGTCGCTTGGGTTCGCCGTTGCTTCGACGGGCCATCGCCACGCCGGCGGCGTGGAACAGGCCCTCGTCGTCGCACAGCTTCGCCAGCACCAGTACGGCGGCGAGAAAGCCGACGACGGGAAGCAATTCCTTGACCTCGTGGAGCGAGTCGTCGACGGAGACCACTCCCGCCGCGATCAACAATCCGGCCGCTGGGACGGCCGCGACCGCCTCCGGCCACCCCCTTGGCCGGAACATGGCAAAGGCCAAGACCACGGCGAGCGCAGCAAGCGCCAGCGTCAGCTCCACGGGTCGGCGCGTCTCCATAGCGTCGGAAAGTGCAGGGGCACGCCGTCTTCCGCGGCGAGCCGGGATAGCACCCGGACCGATACGTCGAGATCGTCGACGGCATAGGGCAGTGCGCGAAGCGGTCGATGCAGGGGCCGGAAGAAGTCGTCCCAGTGAATGAGGACGACGCGGCGAGCTCCGACCGTCCGCACCGTCTCGGTCCAGTAGTCGAGGAGATAGCGCTCGGGTTGCAGGCCGAGTTGCCCGACGCCGAGGTACACCACGTCCGCGCGATGACCCGCGAGCGCGCCGGGCAGGAAGCCTGCGCTGCCGACGACGAGCAGTCGCCGGTCGGAGGGCGGTGATGGATCAGCGTCGACCAGGCCTCGCCGCACTTGTACGCCGATACCTTCACCGGCGGAACGACGGGCGCATCGATGGTGCCCGGAAACCGATCGGGCGGACAGTGGTGGCCGTTGATCAGCGTGACGTCGAATGCGCCCACCGCGGCCGGGGTCCCCGGAGTGACGGCGAGAAGCTGCTCGTCGGATAGTCCGCCGCCGCGGCCGATCCACACCGCCGAGTCCCCGCCGACCAGCTTGGCGCCGGTCCGCTGGGCGACGACCGCGGAGTCCATCGCGTGGTCGAAGTGGGTGTGCACCGGCAGCACGCCGTCGAGGCGGTCGACTTTCAGGCGGGCCAGGCAGCCGTCGATGCGCGGCGACGACGGTGCCAGCTTGCGCAGACCGACGTCGAGGAGGCTGGGCCGTGAGAAGAAGCCGTCGGTGAGCACCGCCGACTCGCCGTCGTCGATCAAGAGCGTGGTGACACCGGCCCACGTCACGGTGAGAGGCGAATCCGTGGCCGCGGAGGGCTCGTCGAATAGGCGGGCGTAGTCGTCGAGGTCGGGCCTGCCGAGCTTGATCCGCATCAGACGAACGCCGCGAGCGTGACGCCATCTGCGGCCAGACGGTCGCGGACGGCCTTGGCGATCTGCACGGCGCCAGGCGAATCACCGTGAACGCATACCGATTCCACGGTGATCGCGATGGTCGAGCCGTCCACCGCGACGACCTGTCCGTCGGCCACCATCGTCGCGACCCGGTCGGCGATCGTTGCCGGGTCGTGCAGCACCGCGCCCGGGTCGCGCCGCGACACCAGCTGACCGTCCGGCAGGTATGCGCGATCGGCGAAGGCCTCCGCGACCGTGCGGAGCCCACGCTCCCGAGCCTCGGAGAAGAACACCGAGCCGGCCAGCCCGAGCACCGGGAGTCCGGGGTCGACGGCGTGCACGGCGTCGGCGACGGCACGGGCCTGCCCTTGATTGGTCACGATCGTGTTGTACAGCGCGCCATGGGGTTTGACGTAGCTCACCGACGAACCGGCGGCATGAGCTAGCGCCTGCAGTGCGCCGATCTGGTAGACGACGTCGGCAGTGAGGTCCTCGGGTGTGACGTCGATGAAGCGGCGGCCGAAACCCGCAAGGTCGCGGTAGCCGACCTGCGCGCCGATGCGTACCCCGCGCCGTGCAGCCTCGTGGCAGGAGCGGGCGAGGCCGGCAGGATCGCCCGCGTGGAACCCGCACGCGATGTTCGCGCTGGTGACCACCTCGAGCATGGCGTCGTCGTCGCCGAGCCGCCACACCCCGAAGCTCTCACCGAGGTCGGCATTGAGATCCACGGCTGCCAGCCTAGGCTGGCGAACGTGGGAGCCCGCAGCGACGTACTGATCACCGCCGCCGAGTTGGCGCGCCTCGTCGACGCCCGTGAACCGCTGATCTTGCTCGACGTCCGATGGCAGCTGGCCGCACCCGATGGCCGTGCCGACTACGAGCGTGGCCACATTCCTGGCGCGGTGTACGTCTCGCTCGAGGACGACCTCACCGACCACGCCGTCGTCGGTAGGGGACGGCATCCGCTGCCGTCCGGCGGCGCAGTTCAGGACGCCGCGCGTAGGTGGGGCATCCGTGATGGTGTTCCAGTGGTGGTCTATGACGATTGGAATCGCGCGGGTTCGGCACGGGCCTGGTGGGTGCTACGCGCCGCGGGCATCGCCGACGTCCGGATACTTGACGGCGGCCTTGCCGCGTGGACCGGGTCCACTCGAGAATGGCTCCGTCACAACGGCTCCCGGCGACGTCACGGTGGCCGTTGCGGACCTGTATCACGGGGCGATGCCGACGCTGACCGCGGACGAGGCGGCGGAGTTGGGCGACCGACTGCTCGATGCCCGTGCGCCCGAACGCTTCCGCGGCGAGGTCGAGCCCGTCGACCCCGTGGCCGGGCATGTTCCCGGCGCGACGAACGTCCCGAGCACGTCGCTGCTCGATGACTCCGGATCGTTCCTTCCCGACGCGGAGTTGCTTCGGGCGTTGGGAGATCCCGCGGGGGCGTATTGCGGTTCGGGCGTGACGGCCTCGGTGGTGGTGGCCGCGTTGGCGGCGGTGGGCGTCGACGCCGCGTTGTTTCCCGGGTCGTGGTCGCAGTGGAGTGGCGAGCCTGGGCGCCCGATCGCTACGGGCGGCTAGATCTGGGGTTCGTGCTCTAGCGGGGCACTGGTCTCTGTCGGGGTATATGACACTTGCCCGCCTCACAGCGACAAGTAGCGGTTTGGGGTCGACGGCGAGTGTCGCTGCGAGGTAGATGATCTTCACTCGGCTACCGATCGCGACTGCTCCCATCGGAAACGAAATGGCCGACCGGTGAGACCGGCCGGCCACTTCGCCACGTGGTCTAAGGGGTCGGGTTGCACACTCGGGATGCGAATCGAGAAGGCGACTTCCGTTCTTGATGCCGCCGAACGTGGTGCCGCCGAGACCGCCGAAGCGTGTCGTGGCAGCGGTGTTGCTGACGAGGATCGTGGGCTTGAAGCGGCTGCGCGGGTTGATGTTTACACTGAATCGCCGGACCGATCGGCGGTCTTCTTGCCACCCGGCGACGTCGTGGTCAGCACGGCGCCGCCCGCGCCGAGTACGGCACTCGGGTTGCTCGGGTTCGGGATGTTGACGGCGAAGTTCCGTATTCACGCTTGTCGAGCCGCCGTAACGGCCCTCCGAACGTGTCACTGCTGTTGCGCTCGTAGCTGAACGGCGCGGCCGAGGCGGCGCCAGAGAATGCGACGGCTGCGATCGCGGCTGCGCCGCCGGCCAGAGCGATGCGTTGTACGGCGCGTGAGCCCGTCGACTGCGTGGTTTGAGTGATGGTCATGATGCCCCCTAGATTGTTGCGAATTTGTTTCCGAAGCGTTGCTCCGAGGCTGAACGTAAACCCGCTGGCAAACATTCACAAGGATTTCTCAGATTCCCTACGGCCTCGTTAATTGCGCAGGGACAGATCGTTATCCAAGGTAAATTGATCTTGCTATGGCAAACCGCTGCGCAGGAGAACGCTACATATCAGCGACTCGATATGCCAGCAAAATGGCGCGACGTCAGCGAACTGTAAGAAATTGCCTTCAGGCAGATGAGCGAGAGCGCGCGATGCTGACGAACCAGCACGTCAAGAAGATGCCAAACGAGATCGTCGTGACGAACACCGAAACGGGAACACCGGGCGCCAGCGACAAGACGATGCCGCCGACGGCAGCCAGCTCTGCAAACACGACCGACGCGGCAATGGTGGCGGCGGGCGAAGTAAAGACACGCGCTGCCGCTGCGGCAGGCGTGATCAACAGCGACATCACCAAGAGCGCCCCGACGATCTGCACACCCTGGGCCGCAGCAACGCCGACGAGCCCGGCGAAGACTATGCCGAGCGCTCGCACCGGAACACCGCGGCCCGCCGCGACCTCCGGGTCGACGGTCGCGAACAGCAGTGGGCGGTAGCACACCGCGAGCACGATCACGACGAGCACGGTGACGACCGCGAGCAGAGTCAAGCCCGAGTAGCCGACGCCGACGATCTGCCCGGTGAGCAAGTGCGAAGCTGGTGCCGCTGCGGCCCGGATAGAGGTGGATGAAGAGCACCGCCAAACCCAACCCGAAGGCGAGGACCACGCCGATCGCGGAGTCGCGCTCGCGGGCGCGTTGGCCCAGTATGCCGAAGAGGATCGCGGCCAACGCGCTGCCGACCAATGCGCCGATTCCGACGTTGAAACCAGTCAGCAGGGCGAAAGAGGCTCCCGTCAAGGACAATTCGCTGGATCCGTGCACGGCGAAGGACATCTGGCGCATGACGATGAACGGGCCGACCAGCCCGGCGAGCAAGGCGAGCAGAGCAGCGGCCAACAAGGCTTGCTGGACGAAGTCTCGGCGCAACAGGTCCATGGTGATGTCGAAGGAGAACAGGTGGGCGAGCACCTCCGCGAGCCGGTCAGTCATGGTCGTGGCCGCTCGTGTGGCCGGAGTGGTCGACGTGCTCGCCGACGACGACGTACTGCTTGCCGACTTGGACGACCTGGATGTCCGCGCGGTAGAGCTCGGACAGCGTGGCCGACGTCATCACCTCGGCGACGGTACCGATCCGGAACCGGCCGTCCACCAGGTACAGCACGCGATCCACATAGGGCAGAACGGGATTCACCTCGTGGGTGACGAACAGCACGGCGGTGCCGGCTTCGCGGCGCCGCGCATCGATCAGCCCCGAGACCAGGCGGGCATTGGCCGGGATCCAGGTTGAGCAGCGGCTCGTCGCAGAGCAGCAGGGCCGGGTCGGTGACGAGCGCCTGTGCGACGCGCATGCGCTGCAGCTCGCCGCCCGACATCACCCCGACCGGGACGTCGCCCAGGCTCGTTCCGTTGACCTGCGTGAGCGCGTTCCGCACGGCCGCGCGCTTGGCCGACCAGCTACGGGGGCTGGTCATACCCCACCGATGCCCGTCGTAGCCAAGGCCGACCAGATCGCGGCCGCGAAGCGATAGCCCGGCATCGAGTGAACGGTGTTGCGGGACATAGCCGATCGATCCACCGGTGCACGTCGCGGTGCCGCCGCTGAGCGACAGTTGACCGAGCAGGACCTTCAATAGTGAAGTCTTGCCGGTGCCGTTGGGTCCGAGTATCGCGATGAACTCGCCGGCCTTCACCGTCAGGTCGAGGTGGTCCCAGAGCACCCGGTCGCCGAACGCGAGCTTGGCGTCGGAGATCGAGAGAACGTCGTCGGGATCGGGCGGCACGACGCGGCTACCGGCTCATTGCGGGCGCGTGATCCAGCGCAGTGCCGAGAGCTTCGGCCGTCTTGCGTTGCCAGTCAAGGTAATTGAGTCCCTCCGGGAGGGTCTCGGTGACCTCCACGATGGGTAGCGCAGCCTTGCGGGCCGCCTCCTGAATCTGCTTCGTGACGGCACTCTCGGTCTGTGTGTTGACCAATAGCGCGGACACCTGGTGCTTTTCGATGAGATCGAGCATAGCGGCGAGATCGGCGGGCGAGGGGTCGTCGCCCTGCTCAGCCGCGCTGGCGAAACCCTCCGGGGTGCGGTCGGCGACGCCGGCGTTGACCAGCAGGTAGTGGGCGACCGGTTCGGTCGCCACGACGGCCGCCCCCGGATGCTTTTCGCCGATGGCACGTTCGGAGGCCGCGATGGCGTCGGTCTGGCGGCCGAACTCGGCGGCGTTGGCCCGGTAGGCATCGGCGTTCGCGGCGTCGTCGCCGGCCAGGCGGTCGGCGATGCGCGCCGCCACCGCCTTGGCCACGGCGGGGTCGTAGAAGACGTGCTCGTTCGCGGGCCCGTCCGGTGTCGTCTGCGCCGCGAGTAGCGAGTAGGCGTCCACCGTGGCGACGGCGGGATGAGCGGCGAGGACGTCGTCGACCCAGTGGTCGTACCCACCGCCGTTGTAGACCACCAGCGACGCGTCGGCGATGGCGGCGGCGTTCGCCGGCGTCGCCTCATAGGAGTGGGGATCGTCGGTCGGACTGGTCAGGATGGAGTCGACCTTCGCGTGGTCGCCTGCGACCGCGCGGGCGATGCTGCCCCATACGTCGGTGGACGCGACGACCGTCAACCCCTGGGTCTGGTTCTGGGTCTGTGGCTGCTCGCCGCCGCACGCGGCGACCGTGAATGCCAGGAGAGTGGCGCCCAGGAGGAGGCCCGCACGGGCTAGCTTCGATGGCTGCATCTTGTCGTCCTTAATACAAATGAAAACCGTTTCCATTAATGCTAGCGCACAGTGCACGCGTGAGCAGGTGCGCGTCCACTAACGTCAGTCAGCATGTCCAGAGGCCCGACGCCGCGTAGACGCGCGACGTTGGCGTCGCTGGCCGCCGAGCTGCACGTCTCGCGCACCACGATCTCGAATGCGTACAACCGGCCGGACCAGCTGTCGGCCGAGTTGCGCGACAGAGTGCTGGCCACCGCCAAGCGAATTGGCTATCCCGGGCCCGATCCGGTGGCGCGCTCGCTGCGCACCCGCAGGGCAGGCGCGGTCGGCCTGCTGGTCGCCGAACCGCTCAACTACTCGTTCAGCGATCCGGCCGCGCTCGGCTTCGTGGCCGGTCTTGCCGAATCGTGCGAGGACGCGGGCCAGGGCCTGCTCTTGGTCGCCGCGAGCCCGAACCGCAGCGTCGAGGACGGCACGGCCGCCGTCCTGGCCGCCGGTGTCGACGGGTTCGTCGTGTACTCGGCATCTGACGACGACCCCTATCTAGGCGTCATCGAGCAGCGTGGCGTGCCGGTGGTCGTCGTCGACCAGCCGAAGGACGTACCTGGCACATCGTGGGTGGGCATCGACGATCGCGCGGCCATGCGTGAGATGGCGGAATACGTTGTGGGGCTTGGCCATCGTGACATCGGCCTGCTGACGATGCGACTGGGCAGGGACTGGCCGTACGAGGTTCCGAGTCCTGCGATCGCCGACCCCAGCCGCGCGCAGGACCCGCATTTCCAGGTGCAGCGTGACCGCATTGCCGGTGTCCGCGATGCGATGAAAGATGCCGGACTGCAACCCGATTCGCTCACGGTGGTAGAGAGCTACGACCACCTGCCCACGTCCGGCGGCGCCGCGGCAGAGGTGGCTCTGGCTGCCAATCCGCAGATCACTGCGCTGATGTGCACCGCCGACGTGCTCGCCCTCTCGGCGATGGACTATCTGCGCGGCCGAGGCATCTACGTCCCCGGCCAGATGACCGTCACCGGATTCGACGGAATTCCCGACGCGCTGTCACGCGGGCTGACGACCGTCACGCAGCCAAGCGTCGAAAAGGGAAGGCGGGCAGGGGAACTGCTGAACAATCCCTCGCACTCGGGATTCCCGACGGTCGACGTCCTCGACACCGAACTGGTTCGCGGCCGAACGTCCGGGCCGCCTACCTGACTCCGCCGAGATCGACGAAGTGGCGGGATCTACTCGGCATTCCTCGGTTGGTCGGTCTGGGCGAGGCGGGTGGTGAGCAGGTACTCGAGGGCGTCGGCGACGTCGTCCGGCGCGTCGACGCGGTAGTTCGCGAGGGTATCGCCGGGGCCGACCTTGACGCCGACGTCACCGCTGCGCATCCGCCGGAAGGCCTTCTCGTCGGTGACGTCGTCGCCGAAGAACACCACGGCCGTCGCATCGGCCTGGTTCCGCAGGATGTCGACGGCCTCACCCTTGTCGGTCGAGATCACCGCGAACTCCAAAACCATCTTGCCCGTGGTCATTTCGGCACCCCACGACGGCGCGGCCGCACGGGCCTCGGCCAACGCGGCCTCACCGTCGACGGTGCTGGCGTTGCGCACGTGCAGGGCGACGCTGGCGAGCTTCGGTTCGACCGCGACACCCGGTCGGCCGTCCGCGATCTCGGTCAGATCACTGACGATCCGTTGCAGCAGAACATCGTCGATGTCGTGGGCGAAGCCGGTATCGAACTCGGCGCCGTGGCTTCCCACCAGGGCGACGCTCGACGGCATCGCCGACAGTTCGCGCAAGGTGGCGAGCGCTCGTCCGGAGATCAAGGCGACGGTGACCGACGGCAGGTCCGCGAGCGCGATCAGAGCTGCGGCGGCGTCGGGAAGGGGGCGCGCTGCGGCGGGATCGTCGACGATCGGCGCGAGGGTGCCGTCGAAGTCGGAAGCGACCAGAAGGCGGGGCGCCGAGGCGATCGAGTCGAGTGCACGCTGCAGATCGACAGGAATCACCCGTCAGATCTTAGGGTGTTCGCCGTCCCCGATGAGAAGACGGACCGCAAGGTCGAGGCGCTTGCTGACGTCGGTCGCCGATGCGCGGCGGGTCAGCCAGGCCAGCAGGTTCGACAGCCACACGTCCGAGATGACGCGCGCGATGTGGAACTGGTCCTCGGTGGGCTCGCCGTCGCTCATGGCGCGGGCGAACATCGAGTCCATCAGCTTGCCGACGTGATCAACCTCACCCGCCGCGGACGCGTCGGCGAACACGAATGCCCGCGTCATCGCCTCGGTCAGGAGTGGGTTGCGCTGCATGGACCGATTGAGCTTGCCGACCATCATGTTGAGCCGCTGATACGGCGTGCCACCCGCGAGAGAGGCCCGGTCTGTCTTGGCGTCGATCCGCTCGAACTCCCTGCCGAGTGCGGACACCAGCAGGTGCACCTTCGACGGGAAGTAGCGGTAGAGCGTGCCCACTGCGACGTCGGCCCGTTCGGCGACGGCACGCATCTGAACTGCCTCATAGCCGCCCTTGCTGGCGATTGCCAGGGTCGCGTCGAGGATGCGCTTGCGGCGTTCGCGCTGTGCTTCGGAGCCGAGTTCGGACTCGGCGAGGACTGCCACGTTGATCACCTGGCGCGGGACGGCGGTCGAATCCGACCCCGAACCCGGCTCGTTGTGTACCGGCTGCAAAGACCCAGACATGCGGCGGGCAGCTCCTTACGATTGCTCACTGGGTGAAAACGATACGCATGACAAGCGCTGATTTCCCACCTCCGTGCCCCCGAACACAGCAGCGTGTCCTGCTGTAATGGCAGTCGACTTGACGGTCGAACACTGTCACCATTAGAACACGTTCTAGTGGGAAGAATGATCTTCTCACCCAAACGCTAGGAGCGCACCGTGTCAGCCACCGTGACCGACGAGCAGTTTGCCGCGCGCGATCTGGTTCGTAGCTGGGCGGCGTCCTCCAATGCCGTCGCAGGCGCCCGAGCCGTCGAGGAGGGCAGGGCCGACGGTTGGAAGCCTCCGTACGCCGGCCTCGCGCAATTGGGCATCTTCGGCGTCGCGCTCGCAGAGGAGCACGGCGGCGCCGACGGCACTGCCGAGGACCTGTGCGCGATGGTCGACGAGGCGGCCGCCGCCATGGTGCCGGGCCCCATCGCCACCACCGCCTTGGCCACTTTGTTGCTCGACCAGTCCGACGTGCTCGAAGCACTGGCATCGGGCGAGCGCACCGCGGGTGTTGGGCTGCGGGCCGACCTCGCGTTGACCGACGGTCGAGTCTCCGGAACCGCCGACTACGTGTTGGGCGCCGACGAGGCCGGGGTGCTACTGCTGCCCGCTGGCGACACCTTCGTTCTGGTGGACGCCGGCGCCGACGGCGTGACGATCGAACTCCTCCCGGCGACCGACTTCTCCCGACCGTTGGCGCGCGTGGTGTTGGACGGCGTGCCCGCCGAGGTCGTCTCCGCACCGGCGCAGCGCGTCGCCGACCTCGGCGCCGCGGTGCTGGCTGCGGAAGCGGCGGGGGTGGCGCGGTGGGCGCTGCACACCGCCGCCGAATATGCGAAGGTCCGTGAGCAGTTCGGCAAGCCGATCGGCAGCTTTCAGGCGATCAAGCACATGTGCGCGGAGATGTTGCTGCGCTCCGAGCAGGCGTCCGTCGCCGCGGCGGATGCGGCCAAGGCTGCGGGCGAGGGCGACGACCAGCTCTCCATCGCCGCTGCGGTCGCCGCCGCCATCGGCATCAGCGCGGCGAGGGACAACGCCAAGGACTGCATCCAGGTCCTCGGCGGTATCGGCATCACCTGGGAGCACGACGCCCACCTGTATCTGCGCCGCGCGTACGGCATCGCGCAGTTCCTCGGCGGCGAAAACCGTTGGCTGCGTCGTGTCGCCGCGCTGACACAGCAGGGGGTCCGGCGAGACCTGCGCATCGACCTCGAAGTCGGTCGAGCATCTGCGCCCCGAAATCGCCTCGGCGGTCGCCGACGTGGCCGCCCAGCCCGCCGAGAAGCGGCAGATCGCGCTCGCCGAGGCTGGCTTGCAGGCTCCGCATTGGCCGAAGCCGCACGGTCGCGGAGCGGGTGCCGCCGAGCAGCTGTTGATCGACCAGGAGCTGGCGGCGGCGGGCGTCGCGCGGCCGGATCTCGTGATCGGAGGGTGGGCCGCGCCAACGATTCTGGAACATGGCAGCCCCGAGCAGATCGAGCAGTTCGTGCCAGCGACTCTGCGTGGTGACATCATCTGGTGCCAGCTGTTCAGTGAGCCCGGTGCGGGGTCGGACCTCGCGTCGTTGCGTACCAAGGCGGTTCGTACCGATGGCGGCTGGAAGCTCACCGGCCAGAAGGTGTGGACATCGGCCGCGCACAAGGCCGCGTGGGGGGTATGCCTCGCGCGGACCGACCCCGACGTCCCGAAGCACAAGGGCATCACCTACTTCCTCGTCGACATGAAGGCGCCGGGCGTCGACATCCGGCCGCTGCGCGAGATCACCGGTGACAACCTCTTCAACGAAGTCTTCTTCGACGACGTCTTCGTGCCCGACGAGATGGTCGTCGGCGCCGTCAACGACGGCTGGAAGCTGGCGCGCACGACGCTGGCCAACGAGCGGGTCGCCATGTCACACGGGAACGCGTTGGGCAACCCGATGGAGGAACTGCTCAAGACGGTCGCGACGCTCGAGTTCGACGTCGCCGGTCAAGATCAACTCGGCGCGCTGATCGTGTCGGCTCAGGTCGGCTCACTGCTCGACCAGCGGATCGCGGAACTGGCCGTGGGGGGACAGGATCCGGGACCGCAGGCCAGCGCGCGCAAGCTGATCGGCGTCCGGTACCGCCAGGCCCTGTCCGAGATTCGGATGGAGCTGGACGCGGGTGCGGGCGTCGTCAGCAACGACACCGTGTTCGACTTCCTCAACGCACGCTGTCTGACGATCGCGGGCGGGAGCGAGCAGATCCTGCTCACCCTCGCGGGCGAGAGGCTGCTCGGCCTGCCGCGCTAGCAGATGCAGTGAATAGCACGATCGTTCCTTTACGCTCGGGGGCGTGAAGCCGAAGCCGAAGGGCCAGCGCACGAGGACCGCGATCCTCGCCGAGGCCGCACGCCTCGCGACGGTCGAGGGGCTCGACGGCCTGTCCATCGGCGGGCTCGCCACGGCGATCGGCATGAGCAAGAGCGGGCTCTACGCTCACTTCGGCTCGAAGGAGGACCTGCAGTTGGCCACGATCGCCTCCGCGCGGGAGACGTTCACCGCCGAGGTGTTCGTGCCTGCGCTCGACATGCCGCAGGGCACCCGGCGGCTCTGCGCGGCCTGCGATGCCTACCTGTCCTACGTCGAGCGGCGGGTGTTTCCCGGCGGATGTTTCTTCGCGGCGGCGGCCGCGGACGTCGGCACGCGGCCGGGCCCGGTGCGCGACGCGATCGCCGCGCAACAACGCGACTGGCTCGAACTCCTGGAGAGGCTCGCCCGCAAGGCCGTGGCCATCGGAGAACTCGACCCTCGCGACGATCCGGCTCAGCTGGCGTTCGAACTCAACGCGGTGCTGGCCTCCGCGAGCTCGTCGTACGTTCTGCAGGGCGACCCTGCGGTGCTGGAGCGTGCACGTTCCGCGGTGCGCCGACGGGTGCCGCTGCCTCGCTAGGCAGCGCGGAAGGTCATCGCTTCGCCGTTCATGCAGTAGCGCAGACCGGTCGGCTTGGGACCGTCGTCGAAGACATGGCCCAGGTGCCCGCCGCAGCGACGACACAGCACCTCCGTGCGGCTCATCCCCAACGTGCTGTCGGTCTTCTCGATCACGGCGTTGTCGAGAGGCTTCCAGAAGCTCGGCCACCCGGTGCCGCTGTCGAACTTGGTCGTCGACGAGAACAGGTCGAGCGCGCAACCCGCGCACGCGAAGACGCCCGTGCGATGTTCGTCGTTCAACGGGCTGCTGTACGGCGACTCGGTGCCGGCCTCGCGGAGCACGTCGTACTGCTCGTCATTGAGAATTTCGTGCCACTGCGCGTCGGTGTGGGTCACCTCGTAGTTCGCCGTCGGGGTGTCCGCGGCGGCCGGGTCCCGCAGCATGCTGCAGCCGGCGAGAACGCCGGTGAATGCGGCGCCGAGCAGCACATGGCGTCGGCTCAGGTTGGTCATGTCTCCACGGTAGGCCGCCGACGCTGACCAGGGCCACTTCGTCAGCGTCCGGTAACAACCGCGGCGGTGACAACGGCTTGCTGGCAGGCACACTGGAGTCATGGTGTTGAACGAGGCTGACGTCGACGCGCCTGCTGGGACGTCGCGCAGAGGGCTGATCGTCGTGATCCTGGTGACCTGCCTCGCGCTGGCGGGCGTTGCCTGGGCAATCTTCGGTCGGGCGCAGCCGGCGGCAGGCCCCGCGCTGTCCGGATCGGTTCCGGCCCCGGTCGTCGACGAACCTAAGGCTGGCGCGGCGACGAGCGAGACGGCCGTGCTCGCAGGCGGTTGTTTCTGGGGCGTACAGGGCGTGTTTCAGCACGTCAAGGGCGTGACCAAGGCGGAGTCGGGATATACGGGTGGCACGACGGCGGACCCGACCTACGACGACGTCACCACGGAGACGACCGGGCATGCCGAGTCGGTCCGCATCACCTACGACCCGACCCAGGTGAGCTACGGCCAACTCCTGCAGGTCTTCTTCACCGTCGTGCAGGACCCCACCCAACTCAACCGGCAGGGCCCGGACGTGGGCACCAGCTATCGATCGGCGATCTTCCCGCAGGACGCGACCCAGCAGAAGGTGGCTGACGCCTACATCGCCCAGCTGGGCAAGGCGGGTGTCTTCGCCGGACCGATCGTCACGAAGGTCGAGCCGAAGGGCGCGTTCTACCCGGCCGAGGCGTACCACCAGGACTTCCTGAACTCGAACCCCTCCTACCCCTACATCTCGCGTTACGACATGCCGAAGCTGGACGGTCTCAAGCAGACGTTCCCGGCGCTGTACCGCGATCAGCCGGTGCTGGTGGCAGCCGGCCAAGGCCATTAGCGCGACGACGTTTGCTGTGCATTGATCTTGATGTCCGCGAGCACAAGAGACGAGCAGTTTCGACGAAACGCTCGCGTGATCGGTCGACTAGATCCGTGCAGCTAAAGCCCATTTCTTACGTGTAGCAACTTCCTGTTCCGCTGCTGTGCTTTTTCTGGCAAACTCCGCTTGCTGCCTGTCAATTTTTGCAGTCAGCGCTTGTTCGTTTCGGACCGGGGGGGTTCAACGGTGAATGCACGGCGGGTACAAGCGCGGGAGCATGGGCGGCATCGCGCGCAGAGGTTTGGGGTCGGAACCTGGGTGGTTCCGCCGACTGGATACAGCGCGTACGTCGGCCGCGTGGGGGCGTTGGCAGTCGCGTTGGGTATAGGCGCGGCGGTGGCGGGTTGGTCGGGGATCCCGACCGCCTACGCCGACACGCCGTCGCAGGAGGGTGACAATCAGGACGGCGGAGGCGGTGTCGAGACCGGCGGCAACGAGCCCGGCGCACCCGCCGGCGGAGTAGAAACGCCAGCTGCGAGCTCTTCACGGGGTCCCATCGCGCGGTTGTTTCCGCACTTTCGGTTGGTGTTGCCAGGGATACCGCTGGCGGGTCAACTGCCGGTCAACAACTCTGTCTCTAGCCCTTTCGGCCCGTCAGACGGTCAACAGTCCGCTGGCGGGCAGCGGCCGACTTTTCAACTGCCCACCCGGCAGCGAGGCCAGCGTCTCCGCGACGCCGAACCCGCCGCTGCGCCGACGATCGAGCACGTTGCCGCTGCCGAGACGTCGGCCCCGCGCATCCGGCGAGGACCGTTGTCGCTGCCTGCCCACTCAGTGCCGAGCGCGCCGGCGAGTCTCGCGGCACTTGGTCATGACGCCGTGGCCTCGGCCTTCTCCGCGCCTGGGTTGACCCACCCCACTGCGGCTTTGCAGTCGGCAAGTTTGGTCGCGCCGACGCCGCGGATGGCTGCGCCGACCGGTTCGGTCCTCGGCGTGATCGCACGGGTGCTGTCGGGGTTCGGAGCGACGCCGGGCCCGAGGGCTCCCATGGCGCCCAGCCCAGCGCTCTGGACGTTGTTGGGATTCGTGCGCCGCGACTTCGAGCGCAGGTTCGACAACCACGGCCCGGTGGCCAATCCGACGCAGACTGGCCAGACCACCGTCGGTGGCAAGGCGACGGTAACCGGCACGGTGGGTCCGAGCACCGACGTCGACGGCGACAAGCTGACCTATTCGCTCAACAAGGGTCCCGCGACAGCGGGCAGCAGCGTCGTGGTGACCCCCGACGGTCACTACACCTACACCGCCAGCCCCGCGATGACCGCCGATGGCGGGACGGACACGTTCCAGGTCGCGATCAACGACGGGCCGGGCAATCCGCCACACGTGCATGGCCTGCCCGGTCTGATCCACGATCTGGTCGCAGTGGCCAATCCTGTTCTGGCAGAACGCTTGTACCCCGGCGGCGGTGACGTCACGATCACCACGGTCACCGTCGTCGTCGCGAAGCCGACCGGCCCGGTGAACCACGCGCCCACCTTGGAGTACGTGGACCGGAAGGTCGATCCCACTACCGGTTCGGTGAGCGTTCACTTCACGGCCGCCGACTCCGACGGCGACCCCTTGCATTTCACCGTCACGAAGCCGACGGCCGGCGGAGCGACCGGCGCGATCGACACGGCAAACCCGGGGTCGTACGACTCGGCGACGGGCATCTACACCTACACCTACACGCCTACTCCCGACGAGCGGCTAGCAGCGACGTTGACACCGGCAAAGGAGACGGTCGGGTTCACCGTCAGCGTCACTGATCAGAAGAGCAACCCGGTGACGGTCACGGTCGGCGATGTTGCGGTCACCGAGTTGACGACCAACAGCGTGATCGCAACGCAGGCGGTGGGTGGCGGCCCGACGGCGACGGCCTACGGACCCAATGGCCGGACCTACGTGGTGAACACCAACGACGACACCGTCACCGTGTTGAACGACAATGTCGCGAACCCCACCCCGGTGGGGGTGGGCGATCGGCCGGTGGCCATCACCATCGCCGCCGACGGCAACGCATACGTGGCCAACGCCGACGGTCATTCGATCACTCGGATCAACCCGACCACGTTGGCGACGACGGACTTCCAGCTCGGTGTCGACGGGGACGGCGCTCCGGTGACGCCCACGGGTATCGCAGTGAATCCGGCCGGCACCATCGTCTACACCAGCAACACGAACAGCACGATCTCGGTGCTCAAGCTGTCCGACGGCACCGTCACCACCATCGCGGTCGACCCGACGGCGCTCGAGTTCAGTTCCGATGGCCACCACCTCTACGCGGTCGACACCGAACACGACCTCGTCGCGATCGTCGACGTCGACACTGGCAACGTCGAGCGCGTCGACGTCGGCGATGCTCCGGCGGGCATCGCGATCCAGGAGTCGGCTGGCGTGCCGCGGTACGCCTACGTCACCAACTCCGGTTCGGGCACGGTCTCGGTCATCGACCTGCAGACCAATACGAAACTCCCCCAAGACATCACGGTCGGCTCCAACCCGCAGGGCATCGCGATCACGCCGGACGGCTCCAAGGTGTACGTCGCCAATTACGGCAGCGGCACGGTGTCGGTGATCAACACCGCCGACAAGTCGATCACGACGGTCACCGGTCTCGGCGCCAATCCCTATGACATCGCGATCAACGCCGCGGGCACGCAGGCCACCATCACCAACCCCGATGACAACAAGGTCACCATCCTGGTGCTGACCGGCAACAACAAACCGGCCGCGGTGATCAACGTCAACGCCCCCGATTTCAACGGAGTGGTGACCGGCAGCGTGACCGGCACCGACGCCGACGGCGACGCACTCACCTACAGCGTCACCACTGCGGCGGCACACGGCTCGCTGGCCTTCGATCCGACCGACGGAAGCTTCACCTACACACCGGATCCGGTAGCTCGCCACGCGGCGGCTGCGACGTCGGGCGTCGACACCGACAGCTTCACGATCACGATCGACGACAACCACGGCGCTCAAACCCCCGCGGTCGTCGGACTCGAGATCAAACCACAGAACACCGACCCCACGGCGGGTGCGACGGTGTTTGCGCCAGCCAACGGCGTGGTCGTCGGGAGCGTCAACGGTTCCGATGCCGACGGTGACGTCCTGCATTACACGATCGGCACCGGGACGACTCGCGGTGACGTGATCGTCGCTGCAGACGGCGGATTCGTCTACACACCAAGCGATTCGAGCCGCTACGCGGCGGCCGCCACGTCCCAGTCGACGTTCGACAGCTTCACGGTGCTGGTCGACGACGGACATGGCGGACAGATCATCCGGACAGTCGACGTCCTGGTCGCGCCTGCGGGTGTCGTCGGAGCGGTCTCGAACCCCGGCCTGCCCGGCGGCGGAGTCACCTTCAGCCCGAATGGCGACCGAGCGGTACAGCTCACCTACTACCAAGCCGTCGACGGAGTCACGCCTACTCCCACGCTGACCGTCATCGACACGGCCACTGGTCAAGCCGTGGGAATTCCCATCGACCTTCCGCCCACGTCGGGAGTGTCGACGCCATCGTTCAGTGCAGACGGTTCTCGCGCCGCCGTACTCGTCACCACCGGAACGGACTTCACCAATCTCACGACGCACCTCACGCTGGTCGACACCGCGACCGGCGCCGAGATCGGCGATGGCGTAGACCTCGCGGGCTTCCCCAGCTCGGGCGGGCGGACGGTATTCAGTGCGAATGGCGACCGCGCCATCGTGACGACGATGACCACCGACGACGGCTCGGCAGCCGCACGAGATCACGCACGTCACCGTGATCAACACCGCCACCGGCGAACAGATCGGACAGACCGTCGACGTCGCAGGGGAAGCGACCGGCCCTCTGGTGTTTCGTCCCAACGGAACGACGGTCTATCAGTCCGCGTACATGGGCGGCGCAACGCGCATCGCGGTGGTCGACGTCGCCACTGGGGAAGCGGCAAGTGACCCGATCGTCCTGACCGGAAATGCCAATGGCGGCCTGCAGTTCACGCCGGACGGCACGAAGGCCTTCCAGACGACGTACACGATCAACGGCTCCGCATCGACGACGCAGGTGTACACGATCGACCCCGCCACGGGGACCGTCGGTAGCAATCCGATAGTCATCGCCGGATTCCCGTCGGGTTACCCCAATGGCAATCTGGTCATGTCTCCCAACGGTTCTCGTGCGACCCAGGTCACCGCGCAGGGCGGGACGACGATCGTGACGGTCATCAATACCGCTACCGGCGAGGTGGTCGGCGACCCGATCACGCTGACTGGCTTGCAGAGCGGCAATCTCCAATTGGCCGACGGCGGGTCGAAGGCCATCGTGGTCATGGGGTCAGCCAACGAATTTGGCGGCGGCCTTGGCGGCAATGGCGGCGATAGGCGGCAACGGAGGCTCGGGTGGATTTCCGGGCGGCCCGGCGGGTTCGGCGGCCTATCGAACACCACCGTGACGATCATCGACCTGGCCAGCGGGACCACGGTGGGCACCGTCATCGCCGCGGGTTCGCCGAATCTGTCGAATCCGGTCGCGCTGACACCAGACGGCAAGAAGGCCGTCCTGATCACCGGTTCGAGCGGATCAAGCGCCGTCACAGTCATCGACGTCACGACCGGCACCACGATCGGCACGGCCCCCGCCGCGATCTCGGGCTCGAGCAGTGGGCTGATGTTCAATCAGGACGGTAGCCGCGCCTACGTCACCGTGTTCAACAGCGGGACCCGTGTGGCGGTGATCGACACGACCACCGGCGCCAACGTCGGTGACATCCAGATCAGCAGCGCCGGCGTGCCCGTCGGAGGACTGCAGCGCGGTCCCGACGACACCCGCGCCTTCCAGACCATCAACGTCTCCGGTGCCGACAGCGCACGTCACGCGGCTGGTCGTCGTCGACCTTGGCGCCGCGACGACCACGGGCGACGTCATCGAGGTCGAGGGCTACTCGTTCTCGGCGGAGGGCGTCAAGTTCAGCCCGAACGGCACTCGCGCATTCGTGACCACCTTTGCAGGCGGCCCGGACATCGGTTCGTACTACACGACGGTGACCGACATCGACCCCGCGCCGTTCTTCGACCGCAACCTCGCACCGGTCGTCGACGAGCGCCCCGACGGTCGGAAGCCCCAACGGAGACGGCGTCATCACCGGGACGCTGGGCGTCGCCGATCTGGACGGCGACGCACTGACCTATACCGTCGTCTCGCCGACCACGACCTACGGCACGGTCTCGGTCGATCAGCACACGGGTGTCGTTCACGTACACCCCGGACCCAACCGAACGCGTGAAAGCGGCGTTGACCACCTCGACGGTGGAGACCGACAGCTTCGCCGTGCTCGTCAGTGATGGCCACAATCCCCCTGTCACGGTGACGGTTTCGAATGTGGCGGTGGCCGAGGCGACGACGAACAGCGTGATCGCGACGCCGGGCGTGGGTGGTGGTCCGACGGCGACGGCCTATGGTCCGGGTGGCCGGGCCTATGTGGTCAACACCGACGATGACACCGTCACGGTGCTGCAGGACAATGTCGCGAATCCGACTCCCGTGGCGGTGGGGGATCGCCCGGTGGCGGTCACCGTTGCGGCTGATGGCACGGTGTTCGTGGCCAATGCCGACGGTCATTCGGTGACCCGGATCAACCCGAGCACGTTGGCGACCAACGAGTACGCCTTGGGTGTCGACGGTGACGGAAACCCGGTGTCGCCGACGGGTATTGCGGTCAGCAACGACGGCAGCGTGGTCTATACGAGCAACACGAACAGCACGATCTCGGTGCTCAAGGTGTCCGACGGGACCGTGGCGAGCATCGCGGTCGATCCGACGGCGATCAAGGTCGGTGCCGACGGTTCGCTGTATGCGGTGGACACCGAGCACGACCTCGTCGCGATCGTGGACCCCGCGGGCAATGTCACGCGCATCGAGGTCGGTCTCGCGCCAAGGGGCATCGCGATCCAGGAGTCGGCGGGCGTGCCGCGCTACGCCTACGTCACCAACTCCGGATCGGGCACGGTCTCGGTCATCGACCTGCAGACCAATACCAAGCTCCCCCAGGACATCACGGTCGGCTCCAACCCGCAGGGCATCGCGATCACCCCGGACGGCTCCAGGGTCTACGTCGCCAATTACGGCAGCGGCACGGTGTCGGTGATCAACACCGCCGACAAGTCGATCACGACGGTCGACGGTCTCGGCGCCGACCCCTACGACATCGCCATCAACGCCGCGGGCACGCAGGCCACCATCACCAACCCGGACGACGACATAGGTCACCGTCCTGGTGCTGATCGGGCAACAACAAGCCGGTCGCGATCATTCACGTCAACCCGACGAACCCGCACACCGGGGTGGTCACCGGCAGCGTCACGGGTACCGATCCCGACGGTGATCCGGTCACTCTCAGCGTGAGCACTAATCCCGCCTACGGTTCGCTCGCCTTCGACCCATCCGATGGCACCTTCACCTACACCCCTGACCCGACTGCCCTCGCCAACGTCCCCGAGGGCGACAGCTTCCCCGAAACCTTCGACATCACCATCGATGACAACCGCGGCGGGCTGACCTATGCGCACGTGGCCCTGGCGGTCACCCCGTTGGCACCAAATCAGAATCCGAGCCTCAATCCAGAGTCTGGCTCCCCAAGCAACGGGGTCGTCGTCGGCAACGTCAACGGCGCCGACCCCGAAAATGATCCGTTGTCCTACAACGTGACTGTGCAGCCGACGAAGGGAACGCTGGACTTCCGCCAGGACGGGTCATTCACCTACACCCCCTACGCGTCGTCGCGCACCGCCGCTGCGGCGACGGACGGCCCGGACACCGATCACTTCACCGTCACCGCCGCGGACGGTTATGGCGGGACCGTGTCGAAGGTGGTGACCGTCGAGATCGCACCAACGGGTGTGCTCGGCGTAACCACAGTCGCTGGGTCGCTGGTGGCGGTTACTACCGGCACTGGCACCGGTGGGGGCGCGGTGGTCAGCCCCGACGGCGGTCGGGCGATCCTGGTCACGGCCGCTAATTCCGATGGGACACAACGCCAAGCAGTGGTGATCGACACGAACACGGGTGTACAGCTTGGTTCCGCGATCGCGCTGCCGGACTCGTCGAGTCAGGCCGCTGTGCTGTACAACGCCAGCGGCTCGCGCGCGGCGGTGGTCGTTCAGACCGAAGGCGACACTGGCGTCACGTCGCACGTCACGCTCATCGATACCGCAAGCGGCCAGCAGATCAGTACCATCGACCTGGACGGTGCCCCCGGTAACGTTGGGACGCAGTTCAACTCGGCAGGCGATCGTCTGGTGATGACCGCCATCGTGCCGACGGATCCGGACAACCCAGGAACGTCTGTGCAGACCCACGTCGTCACGCTCGACTCCCTCACGGGTAACGAGGTCGGGAACACCACCAGTCGGCGGCGCTGTCATCGGGGCCACGTTCAGCCCGAATCAGCCGCTCGATTATTTGACCGTCGCGACGTTCGGGAGCAACGGCAACCCGTACGAGGACGCAACCACCCGACTGGTCAAGATCAACACCAACACCGGCGCGCAAGCGGGCGACATTACCGTCGGGGCCGGGTTGGCCGATGGCGGTGCGGTGCTCAGTCCAGACGGCACCAGGATTCTTCAGACCACCAGCACCGCAACGGGTTCCGTGACGACGACCCACGTATTCACGATCAACGCCGAAACCGGTGCGGTGATCGGCGCACCGGCCGAGGTCGCCGGGCTCGGTCAGGGTTCGGTCGTCCTGATGGCCGACGGCACTAGGGCGCTCCAGATGACGAGTGACGACTCGACCCCGGACGGCGCAGCCATCAACTTCGTAGTGATCAGACACCGCGACGGGTCACCGCGGTCGCGGGGAACCTGCTCCCGCTGCCCGGCTACACCCTGCAAACCGGTGCGTCAGCCCGGACGGTTCGCAGTTCGTGATCACCACGGCCGTCAGTGACCCGGCCACCGGTACAACGACGTCGTACAGGATTTACGATGCCGCCACCGGAGCGCAGGTGGGCGACCAGTCGGTCGAGGCACACGGCACCGTGATCGGAAGCCCGGTCTTCAGCCCCGACGGCACACGTCTCATCGTCATGGCGAATGCGCCATACCCCGGTAACCCCGTCCGGCAACGACGGGCTGGTCTACGTGGTGGACACCACCACGGGTGGGGCGGCAGACCCGATCAGGATCGGCGACTGCGGTGCCTCTCGACTCGGCCGTGTTCTTCACGTCGGACGGTCGGGCGCTCTTCACGGTGATCGACATCGCCCCGACGGCCTTCGGGATCGGGACGCGAATCGTGGCGCTCGACCTGAATGACGGCACGACCACCGAGTCCGCGATCATCGAAGGGCAACCGTCGGGGTATCTCGTCGGCGCGCCGAGCGGCAACAGGGTGCTGCAGGCCGTGTATGTCTTTGACGCGCAGTCGGCGTCCTTTGTGGGCCGGGTGGTGGCAATCGACGTCGGAGGCGCCGTGCCAACGGTGACGAATTCCGTTGGTGTGAAGGGCCTCCCGGTAATCGTAACGCTGACCCCCGATCGCACCCGCACGCTGGTGAACCAGGCGTTCTCCACGGGCCTCGGCGAGCCGGTCACGACGACGGTGACCGTGCTCGATTCGTCGGCCTTCATCGACAACCCGAACACCGCATCCAACGATTACCGGTGCACCGTCGGTGGCGACGCCGTGGGGCCCCGACGGCGCAGTATCGGGGACGGTGCACGTCACCGATCGCGATGGTAATGCGTTGTCCTACATCGCGGTGACCCGACGAAGGGTTCCGTCGTCATCGATCCCGCCACCGGACACTTCACCTATACCCCGTTCGTGTCGGAGCGCGCGGCAGCCGCGGCGACCGTGGGTCCGGACACCGATAGCTTCACAGTGTTCGTCGACGACGGACACGGGGGATGGGCGGAATCGTTGGTCACGGTGACGATCGCCCCGACCGGTGTGATCGGGTCGACGACCGTTGCCGGCAGCGGCGGACTATGCCAGCGACCCAACGCTCGGTGCGTCAGAGGGCGTCGTCGTCAGCCCTGACGGGAGTCGGGCGATCCAGATCGTCAAGTCCAGTGATGGCGCGACGACGAAGGCGCTGCTGATCGACACTGCCACGGGGGCTCAGGTCGGCAGGGCAATCGCGTTGCCGGGTTCGTCGAATACGCCGACGGTAATCTTCAACGACAGCGGCTCGCGGGCGGTGATGACGGTACAGACGTTCGACCCGGGCCCGACGACGTACGTCACCCTCATCGACACGACCACCGGTCGGCAGGTGGGCAACACCATCGTGAACACCGGCTCGCCCGTGGTGGGGACGACCTTCACTCCGGCAGGCGATCGGCTAGTCGTGAGCGACATCGAGTTCCCCGCCGGGAACCCCGCCGCGGCGCAATCCCATGTCGTCGTTCTCGACGCACTCACGGGTGAGCAGCTCGGCACCACAGCGGATTTCGCGGGCGGCGCAACCGACCACGTCGCGTTCAGCCCGGACGGAAAGCGTGCGTATCTGACGGTCGTCACCTTCGGGGACCCGGCCAGCGAAAACACCCGCGTGGTGGTGATCAACACGGATACCGGTGCGAAGGTGGGTGACTTCGCCCCCGCCCAGGGAACCCCGGCTTCAGGTGACGCGATTCTCAGCTCGGACGGCACCCGGCTCTTCCTCGTCACCAACGTCGACCAGGGGACTACGACCCGGCTGACGATCATCGACGCCGCGACGGGGCAGACGGTGGGCGATCCGATCGACCGCGTCGGCGGGCCGGGCAACCAGTTCCAGTTGGCGGCCGACGACACCCGCGGCATTCTGGTGTCCTACGAAGACGCCGGCAGCCAGTCCACCACACACGTGACCGTCGTAAACACCGCAACGAGTGAGACCGTTGGCGGCCCGATCACGATGTCAGGCTCGCCGTTCTACGGCGTCGTGGTCAGCCCGGACGGGTCTCAGTTCGTGGTCACCACGATCAACGCAGACGGCGCGCACCCATCGTCGGTCGCGATCTACGATGCCGTCAGCGGCCAACAAGTCGGGGACACTTACGGTTTCGACGTCATGCCGACGGATCTCCCGGTTTTCAGTCCCGATGGCTCCCGATTGGTGATCGTCGGATACAACGACCCGGCCGGTACCCCGGTCATCATCCTTGACACCGCCACGAGTGACGTCGTCGGCGGCCAACCGGTTCACATCGACGGCGCATCGCCCTATCCGATATTCCGTTCTGGCCGTGCGTTCTTCACTGCATCATCCGCGGGCACCACCCGTGTGGTGGCTGTCGACCTCGACGACGCGACGACGATCGAGTCCGAGACCTTCGACGGCACCGCGACCGAGGGGCTGGTCGGCGCACCCGACGGCGACCTGGTGTTCCAGACGGTATATCGCTACGACGACGCGACCAGCTCGTACGTGACCCGGCTCGTGGTCATCGACATCAGTGCCGACGTTCCGACGGTCGCCGGGGGTCTCTACCTACCTGGCTCCCCGTCGGGTGGCGTCACGCTGACTCCCGACCGCACTCGAGCACTGTTGACCGACAACACCTTTGGCGCCTTCCCCGCGACGACGGTGACCGTCATCGACACGTCGGCCTACATCGACAACCCCAATACCACGCCGATCGCGACCGGGGCGCCGTCAGTGGGATCGCCCGTGGGACTGTCAAGCGCAGTGTCGGGCAGGGTGCACTTCGCCGATCCAGACGGTGACGCGTTGAACTATTCGGCGTCGAACGGCGCCGAAGGGCACGGTCGTCATCGACCCTGTGACGGGGCGCTTCACCTACACCCCTTCGGCGCAGGCGAGCAGTGATGCCGCGACGACCCCGGGAACCGACACCGACGTCTTCACGGTGACGGTCAGTGATGGCCGTGGTGGCTCCGTGACATCCGACGTGACCGTGGAGGTCGCACCCCCCGGCCCGTATGCAACGACGACGTTGGCAGGCGCGCCCGATTCGAGTGTGGTCGTCAGCCCCGACGGCTCCAAGGCGATCCAGGTCGTCGACGTCACGTCAGCCCAAGGCGTGCATACGCGTCAAGCGATCGTGCTCGATACGACCACCGGGTTCCAGGTCGGCAACGCGATCACTCTGGAGAACTCGTCGAATCCGGCGCGCATTGCCTTCAGCAGCGACGGCTCTAGCGCCACGATTCTCGTCGTTCACTCGGACCCGGACCCGGCGTACCGCAAGACGAACATCACCGTCATCGACACCGCGACTGGCATGCAGGTCGGTGACACCATCGCCGCCGACGGGGAGTCCTACGACGTCGCGCGATACAGCCCCGACTCCGAGCGGGTGGTAGTCAGCTCCTACACGGAGACGGCGCAGGGCATCAAGATTGCCGCCGTCTACACCGTCGTCGCTGCCCACACGGGTGAGCGGGTCGGCGACCAGATTGACGTTGCCGGCGAGGCGGGCGGGTACCTGGCGATCAGCCCGGACAGCAGCCGCGGATATGTCACGGTGATCCCGCCGGACGACCCAAGCGGTATCGGCCTCTACAGCACGGACGTGGCGGTACTCGACCTCGTCAACGGTCATCGGGTGGGCACGATCGAGCTCGGCGACGGTGTCGGTGCAAGCAGTGTGCTCAGTGCCGACGGAACTCGGCTCTACACATCCGTTTTGACCTACCCCAATGGTGGGGCGGGCTACACGACGCGAGTGGTGACGATCGACACCGCGCAGGAAACCGTGGTGAGCAGCTCGATCGACATCCCCGGCATACCCACCAACTCGACCCTGGTCGCCGACGACACTCGCGTCGTACAGACGACGTATGACGACGGCACCACACATGTGGCCGTGTTCGACACCGACACCGGGGCGGTCGTCGGCGACGTGCTCGACTTCTCTGGCGACCCCTATTCCTCCTTGTCGGTCAGTCCCGATGGATCGCAGTTCGTCGTCTACACCTTCAACCTTGCCAACGGTTCCACGACGGCAAGTGTGATCAACGCGGAGACCGCACAGCGAGTCGGTCCGTCTCACGACATCGTGGGTTATGTGGACCCAACTAGGCCCGCTTACAGCTCCGACGGAACCCGAATAGTCCTCGTCACTCGGGAGTCGAGCACCACGACTTCGGTCACGGTGCTCAACGCCGTCACGGGTGTGGCCGTGGGCGACCCGATCCCGTTGACCGGGTCGGCGATCGGACGTGGTGATCAGGCCAGACGGTCGCGCGCTGATCACCACCGGGGCCGGTTCCACGACATACGTCACGGCCATCGATCTGGCCAACGGGACAACGGCTGGCTCCGCGTCGTTCGACGGCACCCCCGCGGGCGGGCTACGCGGCACGCCCACTGGTGATTTGGCGCTGCTGACCGTGGCTATCCACGACGCGAACACGAATACCGACGCCACCCGAGTCGTCGTCCTCGACGTCGCAGGTACGCCGACCGTCGTCGACTCACTCGATCTGGGTGGGTCCCCCTCTGGCGGCGTGGTGTTGACTGCCGACCGCACCCGGGCAGTGCAGACCAGCAGTTTCCCGGTCGGCGCAACGACCGCGGTGACGGTGATCAACGCCTCGGCCTACATCGACAATCCCAATACCGCTCCGGTCGTCACCAGAGCGACGTCGGTGAATTCACCGTCGGGTCCGGCCGGCGCGGTGTCGGGGACGGTGCACGCCACCGATCTCGACGGCGATGCGTTGACCTACGGCGTGACCATCGAGGGACTCGGGACCGTCTCCATGAACAGCTCGGGCCGCTTCATCTACATCCCGAGCGTGGAGGAACGAAGCGCCGCCGCGGCCACGCCCGGCATCGACACCGAGACCGCTTTCACCGTCACCGTCTCGGACGGACGCGGCGGGTACACGGACATCCCGGTGACCGTCGAGATTGCACCGACGGGTGTGCCCTCCACGCTGTAGTCGACGGGCAACGCCTTCACGGCCGCCTACACCGACGAGCGGTGCCGGTGGAAGTTGGCCTGTCGCAGCAGATCGTTTGCTGAAGTAACGACATGTGCACATGGAGCGATTGCATGCCGCGTATCAGTTGGTAACTGATCATGTCTTCTTCAACGTCAATATCTTGCTGACTAGCTGGTTTTAGTTCGTAAGAAATTAGCTGTTCCGCTACCTTGGCTTTCCTGTCAAACTCATGCCAGCATTCTGTGAAATTTGCGCAGAAGGTGATCTGGGGGGGTTTCGACGATGAACGCAGCGGCGGTACGAGCGCGGAAGCATGGGCGGCATCGCGCGCAGAGTGTTGGCATCAGGACCTGGCTGGCGCCGCCGGCGGGGCACGGCGCATATGTCGGGCGCGTGGGGGCGTTGGCAGTCGCGTTGGGTATCGGCGCTTCGATGGCGGGCTGGTCCGGGATTCCCGTGGCTTACGCCGACACGCCCGGCGCCCCGGCGCAGGACGGGGATCCAGGAGTTGCGCCCGACGGCGACGGTGGTGGCGACGCGTCCGGTGGCGGAGTCGAGACTCCTGGCGGGGGTTCATCGGCCGGTCCCATCGTGCGGCTGTTTCCACGGTTGCGGTTCGATTTCCCCGGGTTGCCCTTGGTGGGTCGCCCGCCCGCAGCCAGCTCGAATTCCGGCGAGCAGGAGTCCGCTCACGTGCAGAGGCCGACGACTGCGCTGCCCACCCGACAGCGCGGACAGAGATTCCACGTCTCCGATTCAGCCGCTGCGCCGCCGGTGCAGCACGACGCCGTCGAGGCGCCGGCGCCGCGATTCCGGCGTGGGCCGCTGTCAGCTGCAGCCGCTTCGGTGACGAGTGCGCCGGCGAGTCTGCCCGTCGTTGCGCACGTCGCCGCAGCGCCTGCGTTCTCTGCGCTAGGGCTTTTCAACACTCCTGCCGCCAACGCAGCTGCCGCCGTAGCGCCGGCCGAACGGTTCGCCGCGCCGACGGGCACGGCCCTTGGTGTGATTGCGCGGGTGTTGTCGGGGTTCGGGGCGACGCCAGGTCCGGCGGCTCCCGCTGCGCCGAGTCCTGCGTTGTGGACGTTGTTGGCGTTCGTGCGCCGTGACTTCGAGCGCAGTTTCGGCAATCACAGTCCGGTGGGTGCTCCGACGCAGAGTGCGCCGAGTGTGCCGGGTGTGGCCACGGGAACCGTGGGTCCGGTGACTGACGTCGACGGGGACACGCTGACCTACCGTCTGGCGCAGGGACCCGCAAAGGGGTCGGTGGTCGTGGCCCCCGATGGCAAGTACACCTACACGGCGACTGATGCGACGTTGCGGGCCAATGGTGGGACCGACACCTTCACGGTCGCGATCGATGACGGGCCGGGCAATCCGGCGCACCTGCATGGTCTGCCTGGTCTGATCCACGATGTGGTTGCGGTGGCCAATCCTGCTCTGGCAGAACGGTTGTACCCCGGCGGCGGTGACGTCACGGTCGTGACGGTGACGGTGCGGGTCACCGCGGTGCCAACCAGGCCGCCGAATCTGCCACCGACGGTCGTCTCGCTCGGTGAGCCGAAGGTCGACGGTGACGGGAAGGTGACCGCGACCCTGGTCGTGACCGATCCGGAGGGCCATGGCCTGACCTATGCGGTCGGAAACCAGCCCGACTCCGGTGAGGTGACGGTCGACCAGGCCGGGAAGTACACCTACACACCGGATCCCGCCAAGCGGTTGGCGGCGACCTTGACCACCGACGTGGTGGAGACCGACGCGTTCACGATCACCGTCAGCGACGGCGTGAACACGGTTCCGATCACGATTTCGAACGTGACGATCGCGGAGCTGACGGCCAACAGTGTCATCAAGACGGTGAACGTGGGCAACGGCCCGTCGGCCGCCGTCGTCACGCCCGGCGGTCTGACCTATGTCGTCAACAGCGACGGCAACTCGGTCACGGTGTTGGAAGCCAACCAAAACGCTGTCGGCACCCCGATCCCCGTGGGTGAGCGTCCGGTGGCGATCACGGTCAACGACGCGGGTACGCGGGTTTATGTGGCGAATGCCGGTGTCGCAGGGCAGAACAACGGGTCGGTGACGGCGCTCGATGCGGTGACGGGTGCGGTCATCGACACCTATGGCGTCGGGGCTGAGCCGACCGGGATCGTGGTGGTCTCCTTCGCTGGCAGCGGTGACGTCGTCTACACCTCCAATGCCGCGAGTGTCGGTGCGCCCTCGACGATCACGCGTGTCGATCTGCGCGGGGCGAACCCGATCACCACACCCATCAACGTCGATCCGGCGGACATCGCCGTCGGTCCCGACGACACGATCTATGCGCTCAATGACGTCGACAATCGGATCGAGGTCATCCCCGCGGTCGGTGCTGCGTACTCGATCGCCGTGGATCCGTCGCCGAAACGCATCGCAGTTGGTGCCAACGGTGAGTACGCCTACGTCACCCACACCGGTGACGCCGCGGGCAATGGCACCGTGTCGGTGATCCGCCTCAGCGACGGCCACACCGAGAGGGTCGAGGTCGGCAACGATCCCTACGGGATCGACGTCACCGGATCACGGGTCTACGTCGCCAATTCCGGCGATGACACCGTCTCGGTGATCGACGTCTCCGATCCCTCCGATCCGTCGGTGGTCACGACGGTCCAACTGGCTGTTGGGGCCGTGCCGCGGGACGTGGAGATCAACGACGCGGGCACCCAGGCCACCATCGTCAACTCCGGGAACAACACCGTCACCATCCTGGTGTTGGCCGGCAACAACGAACCGGTCGCGGTGATCAATGTCAACGCCCCCGATGCCAATGGCGTCGTGACCGGCTCGGTCACCGGCACCGACGCTGACGGCGATGCGGTCACCCTCGCCCTCGACGTCGACGCGGCCAACGGCGACTTGGACTTCGACCCGACAGATGGAAGTTTCACCTACACGCCGAGTGCCGCAGCCCGCGCCGCCGCCTTGGCGACGCCCGGCCCCGACGTCGACACCTTCACCGTCACCATCGACGACAACCACGGCGCGGTAACGCCGGCCACGGTCTCGGTCACCATCGCGCCCAGCCCCTCTGACTACTATGTGGGGACTCCGATTGCGGTGGGGTCCAGTCCGTTTGGTGTAGTCGTCACCGATCGCTACGGGTATGTGGCGAATGCCGGTGATGGCACGGTGACGGTGATCGATCTGTCGACTGGCCAGGCGGTTGATACCGACCCGGTTGCCGCGGGCGTGAATCCGTTGACTCTGGGTGGCAACCCGGCGTACGCGGTGGCCAGTCACGGTCGGGTGTACGTGATCAATCAGGGCAACGGGACCATCTCGATCATCGACGCCACGACCAATCAACTGATCGACGCCGACCCGTCAACACCCGGCGTGGTCGATCCGATCGTGGTGGGGACGGGTGTCACCATCGGCGAGACGGTGGTCAGCGCGGATGGTTCGCGGCTCTACGTCTCGGGTTATAGCGATGGTGTCTTCGTGGTGAACACGGCCGACTACACCGTCGAGCAGGTCGCTATCTCTCCGCCGTCGACGCCGGGCGATCTTTACGTGACGGGGTCGGTGGCGTTGTCCGAGGACGGCAATCGGTTGTATGCGGTGACGGCTCACGTCGTTTCCACTGGTGCCGGTGGTGGTGCGCCGGTCTACACCAGCGTGATCTCAGTGATCGACGTCGATCCCGTTAGCGATGACGTCAATACGGTGGTCGTGGAAGACCTCGTCGTCGACAGCGATGGGCATCAACTCGGCAACATCGTGGTCAGCGGTGACACGCTCTACTCCGTCGATGGAAACCTGAACCTGAGTGGAAGTGGAGGCGATCTGGTCAACGGCAACGGTTCGGTCGTGGCGATCGACATCGCAGACCCGGGGAGCGCCACCTACGGGCAGATCGTCGATGCGATCGAGGTGGGCAGGTTGCCAAGTGTTGTGAGGACCGGTCCCGACAAGAGCCTGCTCTACGTCGTCAACACCTTGGACGGCACGATGTCGGTCATCGACGTTGCCGACGGTGCCGTGGTGGACACCGTGACCTATGACGCGAGTCCCGCTGCGTTTAGCCAGGATTCGATCGGTATCAGTCCCGATGGGGCGGTCATCTTCATTACGAGTGGCTCCGACCGTACTGTCACGCCCATCGGCTACGGCGCACCCGCGATCGACGCATCGGACTACTTCCCTGCCAATCCGATTGCGGTGGGGTCCAGTCCGTTTGGGGTGGTGGTGACCGACAGCTACGGGTATGTGGCGAATGCCGGCGATGGCACGGTGACGGTGATCGATCTCGCGACGGGGCGGGCGGTGGATACCGATCCCGTTGCTGCGGGGGTGAATCCGTTGACGTTGGGTGGGAATCCGGCGTACGTGGTGGCCGGCCAGGGTCGGGTGTACGTGGTCAATCAGGGCAACGGGACGATCTCGATCATCGAGGGCACGACGTTGGTCGACGCCGATCTGTCCACGCCTGGGGTGATCGATCCGATCGTGGTGGGCTCGGGTGTCACCATCGGGCAGTCGGTGGCCAGCGCGGATGGTTCGCGGCTCTATGTCTCGGGCTTTGGCGATGGTGTGTACGTGGTGAACACGGTCGACAACACCGTCGAGCAGATCGCGACGCCGCCGGCGTCGACGCCGGGCAACCTCTACTTCACGGGTGCGCTGGCGTTGTCCGAGGACGGCAACCGGTTGTATGCAACGACGCTCCACATCGAAACCACTGGTGCCACGCCGGTCTACACCAGCTCGATCGCAGTGATCGATGTCGATTCCGACAGCGCTACCTACAACACGGTGCTCGACGACGACTTCGTCGTCGACGGTGCGACACGTCAACTGGGCAACATCGTGGTCAGTGGCGACAAGCTCTACTCAGTCGATGCGAACCAGAACGTGAGCGGAAGCGGAGGCGATCTGGTCAACGGCAACGGTTCGGTCGTGGTGATCGACATCGCCGACGGCAGCGCTACCTACGGGCAGATCGTCGATGCGATCGAGGTGGGCAGGTTGCCCGGTGCGGTGACGACCAGCCCCGACAAGAGCCTGCTCTACGTCGTCAACAGCTTGGACGGCACGATGTCGGTCATCGACGTTGCCGATGGTGCCGTCGTGGACACCGTGACCTATGACTCGAATCCGGCTGCGTTGACTCAGGATTCGATCGGTGTCAGTCCCGACGGGGCGATCATCTTCATCACCAGTAGTTCCGATCGCACCGTCACACCCATCGGCTACGGCGCAGCGCTGACGTTTGCGCCGACCCTCGCGCCGACCTCGAATGCGCCCGTCAACGGCGTGGTCGTCGGCAACCTCAACGCCTCGGATCTCGACGGAGCCGTGCTGAGCTACTCCGCGACCGGTGCCGCGAAGGGTTCGGTGATCATCGACCCCGCCGACGGATCATTCACCTACACACCGACCGCGCAGGCTCGCGTGGATGCTGCGGCATCGGTGGGGCCCGATACCGATTCGTTCACGGTGACGGTGTACGACGGCCGTGGTGGGCAGGCGTCGTCGGTGGTGACCGTGGTCGTTGCTCCCGCGGGTGTGCGGGGATCGACGACGGTGGATGGCTTGCCCGAAGGTGGTGCGTTCAGGAACCCCGACGGCAGCCGGGCGATTCAGCTCGCTACCACGTCGTACGACGCGGCCTCGGACCCGACGCACCAGCTGGTGGTCATCGACACGGCTACCGGAGAGCAGGTCGGAGCGCCCATCCCGTTGCCGAGTTACAACTCCGGCGCGTCGGTGTCGTTCAGCGAGGACGGCTCGCGTGCCGCGGTGCTCTTCATCGACAACGACGTCGACGCCGGGGTCGTGTCGACGCACGTCACGATCATCGATACCGTCAACGGCACGCAGGTCGTAGATCCCTTCGAGGTAGCCGGCGTAGCCGCAGGCAACGTCCGCTTCACCGAGGATGGCACCCGCATCGTGGTGACATCGATCAGTTCCTACAACGTGGCGAGCGATCAGGCCGTCACGTACGTCTCGGTCTTCGATCCCGAGACCGGGCAGCAGTTGGGCTCGTCGATCGAGGTGGAGGGCGCGCCCATCGGGCCTCTGGTGTTCGCGGCCAACGGGACCCGCGCCTACCAAACCGTCAGCGGCGTGACGGCGACCGGAGACCCCGACGCGCCCTACGTAGCCACTACACGGATCGTCGTGGTCAGTACGGACTCCGGCGCCCAGATGGGCGACACGATCGTCATTGACGGGAATGCGTACGGCGGTGCGCAACTCGCCATCGGTGAGACCCGAATACTGCAGACCACCGTCACGAACGTGGGGAGCGCCTTCACGACCCACGTGACGACCGTCGCCGCCGACTCCGGCGCCGTCGTCGGTGATCCGGTGGACATCCCCGGCTCTCCATACGGCTTTTCCACCAGCCTCGTCGTGGCTGCCGATGGCACGAGGGCGGTCCAGGTGACGAGTCAAGACGGCTTGGTCAGGGTCGTCGTCATCGACGCCGACACGGGCGAGGCGGTCGGTGACACGGTGACCCTGACCGGGGAGCCGGGTGGAACGGTCGCGGTCAGCCCCGACAACGGATCTCAGGTCATCGTGACGACCAAGGGGGCCATCGGATCCGGCGGCTTCGGAAGCGGCGGGGGCGTGGGCGGCCTTGGGGGCGGCGGTAAGGGTGGCGATGGCGGCAGCGGCGGTGAGAGCGGCGGCCAAGGCGGTGCCGGCGGTGCTGGCGGTGCCGGCGCCCCGGCCGTCAATGCGGAAGTTGCGGTGATCGACGTCGCGTCTGGAACGCAGGTGGGCGCCACCTTCGCGGCCAATGGCATGGTCAGCGGCGTCCAGTTCAGCCCCGATGGACACCGCGCCATCGTCGTCTCGCATGGCTCGAACTTCGCCACGACGGTGACCGTGATCGACACTCAGACGGGGCTCGCGGTAGGGCCGCCAGTCAACCTGAGCGGCAACGACGGTGGGATGGTCGTGAGCTCGGACAGTGGCCACGCCTACGTCACCGTCGGCAGCGGCACCTCGGCGAGGTTGGTTGCGATCAACTTGGTGAACGGCGCCAGTGCCGGATCCGCGAATCTCGGCGGAACACCCGTCGGGGCAATGACTTTGACGCCAGACGGCAGCAGGGTGCTGCAGGCCGTGATCGCCAACGACGCTGCGACGGGCTCGGCTTCGACGCGACTGGTGGTGATCGGGGTCACCTACTCGCCGACCGTCGCCGGCTATGTATCGCTCGATGGTTACGCAGAGGGGAGCGGTGTGGCCCTGGCTTCCGACGACACCACGGCACTGCTGACGACGTACAGCGGCAGCACTCCGGATACTTATCGGACCACGGTGACGGCGATCGACCCGACGGCCTTCGCCGTGTTGGCGGAGGGCGCTGGAGGCACCGGCGGCGCAGGCGGCATCTTCGGAAACGGCGGCGCCGGGGGCACCGGAGGCGCTGGCGCCGACTAGCTGTACGTGGTCTGCGCGCAGGCCGTCGGCGTGGTCAGGTTGATGCCGCCGTAGACCACCTGAATGAACGAGCAGGCGATGAAGCCGGCGTCGGTGTTGGGCTGCCCGGTCTCCCAGTCGACGGTGCGGGCGCTGCCGCTGCATGACCGGCGCGTTGCCCGCGAAGTAGACCGTCGCGAACTCGGTGTCATTGATCGACTTGAACATGCGCGTGTTCGCCGCGTCGAAGTCGGCGTCCATGTAGACCAACCGGTTCGTCGACCGGATCGTGGTGTTCTGCCTGCCGTAGAAGTCGGACGGGAAGCCCGTCGTGCCCTCGGGGGTCAAGAGGTCGGCCACCGTGTTGAAGTAGCACTGTGTTGTCGGCCTTGACGCAGTTGGCGGTGACGTGGATCTGCGCGGTGTCGAACTCGTTGGTGGCGATGCCCTTGGTCGCCGTGTTCTCCGCGGCGGATGCGGGGGCCGTCGGCGCGGCAAGGGCCATGGCGAGGCCCGTCGCAGCAACCAGTGCGGCGTGGGTGGCGAACCGTCTCATGATGCTCCCTCTAGTCCTGCCGCTAAGTTAGCCCGCGCGCTAGTCGTCGTAGTTGACTTCGACCGAATCCGACTGCGGTAACGCCTGGCAGGCGAGGATCAGGCCCTCGTCGAGGTCGGACTCCTCGAGCACGTCGTTGTGCTCCATCTCGACCTTGCCGCTCGTCAGCAGCACCGCGCAGGCGCCGCAGTGTCCTTCGCGGCAGGAGAAGGGCGCGTCGAGGCCCTTGTCGAGCAGGACGTCGAGCAGTTTGGCCTTCCGCGGCCAGACGACCTCGTGGGTTTGCCCGTCGAGCTTCACGGTGGCGTTCGCGGGGCCTTCGTCACTGTCGTCGTCCTCGATGACGATGGCGGCGAACGGGTCGGACTCCAGCGACTTGAAGACCTCGATGTGCACGCGTTCCGGCGGTGCGCCGGCGGTCTTCAACGCCTCTTCGGCGGCCACCATGAACGGTCCGGGGCCGCAGATGAACGCCTCGCGTTTCGCGTAGGGCGCCACCAGTCCGAGGAGCTCGGCCGCCGATGGCAGACCCTGCACCGACTCGAGCCAGTGCACGACGGTCAGCCGCTCGGGGTACTTCGACGACAGCTCCTGCAGTGCGGAGGAGAAGATCACCGACTTCTCGTCGCGGTTGGCGTAGACGAGGACGACGTGTGCCGCTGCCCTCCGACAGCGCGGACTTGACGATCGCCATCATCGGCGTGATGCCGCTACCGGCGGCCAGCAGCAGGAAGTCGGCGTCGAGGGTCTTGGGGACGAACGTTCCCGACGGCGCGAGCACGTGGATGTGCATGCCCGCGTGGGCGTGGTCGCACAGCCAGTTCGACGCGTAGCCGTCGACGGTGCGTTTCACCGTCACGGTCAGCGCGTCGCCGGTGAACGGTGAGCTGCACAGCGAGTAGCACCTGGCCACCGAGCCGGTGCGTTCGCTGGGCACCCGCAGGGTGAGGAACTGGCCGGGCGCGTACCTCAGCCGTTCGGCCGGAATGTCGGAACCGTCGGGGATCTTGAAGACCAGCGAACGCGCGTCCGCGGTCTCGGAGATGACGTCGGCCAACTGCAGTTCGAGCACGTGGGTGCCGAGCGGCTCGTCCGTCACGATCGGTCCCCTCTCTTCGTCCCGGTGACGGTCAGAACTAGAACATGTTACAAAAATGCGCTTCCGCAGGTCTAGCCACCGTAAGAATGCGTTACTCGACACAAATCGTAACGTGTTCTAATCTTTGCTTAGCCCTCGTATCGGCCCCGCACTTGCTTGGAGGCAACACAGTGACGTCCATTGAACAACGTGACGCCCAGACGGTCCTAGCCGGCATCGACGATTTGTTGCCGCTGATCGCCAAGCGGGCCCAGGCGTGCGAGGACCTGCGCCAGATCCCCGACGACACCATCGCCGAACTCAACGAGGTCGGGTTCTTCAAGCTGTTGCAGCCCTAGCAGTGGGGCGGCCTCGAATGCGACCCGACGCTCTTCTACGAAGCGGTGCGCAGGCTCGGCAGCGCGTGCGGCTCCACCGGCTGGGTGAACTCCATCATCGGCGTGCACAACTGGCACCTCGCGCTGTTCGACCAGCAGGCACAGGACGAGGTCTGGGGCGACGACCCGAGCGTGCGGGTGTCGTCGTCCTACGCGCCGATGGGCGCCGGCGTCGTCGTCGACGGCGGCTACCTGGTGAGCGGCGCGTGGCAGTGGTCCTCCGGATCCGGCCACGCGACGTGGGCGTTCCTCGGCGGCCCCGTCATCAAGGACGGCAGGCCCGTCGACTTCGGCAGCTTCCTGATCCCGCGCAGCGAGTACCGCATCGACGACGTCTGGCACGTCGTCGGGCTCAAGGGCACCGGCAGCAACACCATCGTCGTCAAGGACGTGTTCGTGCCGAAGCACCGGTTCCTGTCCTACAAGTCGATGAACGACCGCACTGCGGGCGGTCTGGAGAACAACACCGCGCCCGTGTACAAGATGCCTTGGGGCACCGTGCATCCCACCACCATCTCGGCGCCGATCATGGGCATGGCGTACGGCGCCTACGACGCCCACGTCGAGCACCAGGGCAAGCGCGTGCGCGCCGCGTTCGCCGGCGAGAAGTCCAAGGACGATCCGTTCGCCAAGGTGCGCATCGCCGAGGCCGCCAGCGACATCGACGCCGGCTGGCGCCAGCTGATCGGCAACGTCGGCGAGGAGTACGCACTCCTCAAGGCGGGCAACGAGATTCCGTTCGAGCTGCGTGCCCGCGCGCGGCGCGACCAGGTGCGCGCCACGGCCCGCGCCATCTCGTCGATCGATCTGCTCTTCGAGGCGTCCGGCGCCACCGCGCTCGAGACCGACAAGCCCGTGCAGCGGTTCTGGCGCGACGCCCACGCCGGCCGCGTGCACGCGGCCAACGAGCCGGAGCGGGCCTACATGATCTTCGGCAACGAGGCGTTCGGGTTGCCGCCTGCCGACACGATGGTCTGATGACGTCGTTCGCCAAGGAAATGGAGAACCAGCAGGAGCTCACCTTCGAGTCGACGTCGCGTTACGCGCAGGTGCGCGACGACATGCGCCTGCACTATCACGAAGCGGGCGTCGGCAATTCGGAGACGGTCGTGCTGCTGCACGGTGGCGGGCCTGGCGCGTCGAGCTGGTCGAACTTCTCGAAGAACATCGCGGTGCTGGCCGAGCGCTTCCACGTGCTCGCCGTCGACCAGCCCGGCTACGGGCACTCCGACAAGCACGCCGAGCACGAGCAGTACAACCGCTACAGCGCCACTGGCGCTGTTGAACCTGTTCGACCACCTCGGCATCGAACGTGCTGCGCTGGTGGGCAATTCGCTCGGCGGCGGCACCGCGGTCCGGTTCGCCCTCGACAACCCGAAGCGAGCGGGCCGGCTCGTCCTGATGGGTCCCGGCGGGCTCTCGGTGAACCTCTTCGCGCCCGACCCCACCGAGGGCGTCAAGCTGCTCGGCAAGTTCACGGTCGACCCGACGCGCGAGAACATGGAGAAGTTCCTGCGCATCATGGTCTTCGACCAGAAGCTCGTCACCGAGGAACTCATCGACGAGCGCTTCGCCATCGCCAGCCAGCCCGAGTCGCTGGCCGCGGCGAAGGCGATGGGAAAGTCGTTCGCGGGCGCGGACTTCGAGCTCGGCATGATGTGGCGCGAGGTCTACAAGCTGCGCCAGCCGGTGCTGCTGATCTGGGGCCGCGAGGACAGGGTGAACCCGCTCGACGGAGCGCTGGTGGCGCTCAAGCAGATTCCGCGCGTTCAGCTGCACGTGTTCGGGCAGTGCGGGCACTGGGCTCAGCTGGAGAAGTTCGACGAGTTCAACAAGCTCACCATTGATTTCCTTGGGGGTTAGCGCATGAGCATCCAGTCACTGGGGTATCTCCGCCTCGAGGCCACCGACGTCGCGGCGTGGCGCGAGTACGCGCTCAAGGTGCTCGGCATGGTCGAAGGCAGCGGGCCCACCGACGGCGCGCTCTACCTGCGGATGGACGAGTTCCCTGCGCGCCTGGTGATCGTTCCCGGCGAGCACGACCGGCTGCTGCAGTCCGGCTGGGAGACGCCGAATGCTGCTGGGCTGCAGGAGATCCGCAACGCGCTCGACGTCGAGGGCACGCCGTACAAGGAGGCCACCGCGGCCGAGCTGGCCGATCGCCGGGTGTACGAGATGATCACCTTCGACGACCCGTCGGGCAACACGCTCGAGGTCTTCCACGGCGCGGCGCTCGAGCACCGGCGCGTCGTCAGCCCGTACGGCCACACGTTCGTCACCGAGGAGCAGGGCCTCGGCCACGTCGTGCTCACCACCCGCGACGACGTGGAGTCGCTGCACTTCTACCGCGACGTCCTCGGCTTCAAGCTGCGGGACTCCATGCGGCTGCCACCGCAGCTGGTCGGCAAGCCCGCCGACGGCCCGCCGGTCTGGCTCCGGTTCTTCGGCGTCAACCCGCGCCACCACAGCCTGGCGTTCATGCCCGGCGAAACCCCCAGCGGCATCGTCCATCTCATGATGGAGGTCGGCGGCAGCGACGACGTCGGCCTGTGCCTGGACCGCGCGCTGCGGCGCAAGGTGCCGATGTCGGCGACGCTCGGCCGCCACGTCAACGACAAGATGCTGTCGTTCTACATGAAGACCCCGGCGGCTTCGACGTCGAATTCGGTTGTGAGGGTTACGAAGTCGAGGACGACGACAGCTGGGTGGCTCGCGAGAGCACCGCGGTCAGCCTGTGGGGCCACGACTTCAGCATCGGCTTCAAGTAGCCCGGCCGATGACTACGGAACCGATCGACGCGCGCGCGTTCCGTCACGTGCTCGGCCAGTTCTGCACGGGCATCACGATCATCACGACCGAGCACGACGGCGTGCCCGTCGGCTTCGCCTGCCAGTCGTTCGCGGCCCTGTCGCTCGACCCGCCGCTGGTGTTGTTCTGCCCGACGAAGGTGTCGCGGTCGTGGCAGGCGATCGAGGCCAGCGGGAAGTTCTGCGTCAACGTGCTGCACGAGGACCAGAAGGACGTGTCGGCCCGGTTCGGCTCCAAGGAGCCCGACAAGTTCGCCGGAATCGACTGGAGCCCTTCGCCGCTGGGGTCGCCGCTGATCGCGGGGACGCTGGCCCACATCGACTGCACGGTGGCGTCCGTGCACGACGGTGGCGACCACTTCGTGGTGTTCGGCGCGGTGCACTCGCTGTCCGAGGTGCCGAAGGAGAAGCCCCGACCGCTGCTGTTCTATCGCGGCGAGTACACCGGTATCGAGCCCGACAAGAACAGCCCCGCGCAGTGGCGCGACGATCTCGACGCGTTCCTCACGACGACCACTGCCGACACCTGGCTCTGAGCACGGCCGCCGCACACTCTGCGTCTGCAGGGTTTCAGTGCGCTGAATAGCGGGTAGGGCTCCGACAGCGACAAGTGCCGCGTGGTGATCGCTGGCCGAAACTACATCATTGTCATTCATCCACAGTGTGGACAACCTCTGTGCATTACCGATCGCGAGTGCTCCTCGCCGCACCGGAGCATCGTGGAGCGCCAGGATGGCCGACATGCACCTGGCAAACCTCGCGATCCGGACCACGCCGCCACCGGTTGGGCGCCCGCACTGTGCGTCGCGCCGCCATGCGTTCCATGCCGACTGGCGGCATCCCCTTCCAATACGGCGGTCGCCGGTGCGTCATCCGCCTTCCGTTCCGCAGTGACCGTAAATCCGGCAATCTCGTCCTGAGCTTGACGCTGTGACGAGTCCCACACCGTCGGATCGGACGTGGAATCAACAGCATTACAGTTGATGAAATAGCTGAACACGCCGTTTTCTGATCTTTTTGAGCAGCTCGAAGACGGTGTCGCATAGCAATCGATCTTTGCGAAGCTATTTTTCTGATGGTAGCTTCGGTCGCGTGTCCTAGTGCGAGCGACGAAGCTCGTCATCGGCACTTCAGCAAATGCCCGCATGCTCTGTGCCAATACCATCGGCGTCACGACCGGGCGAGAATTGAAGGGAGCCGGTGATGGTGGATGTGCGGACAAGTCGCAGGGTCCGCCTCCGCGGCGCTACCCGGTGGGCGGTGACGACGTCGTCCCAGGCCGCCCGTGGCAACTGCGCGAAGCCGTTCTGCGTTGGCGTCTTCCCCGCCGCATACGACCGGAAATCGGGTGACGCATGAGAATCCTGGTCACGGGCCACCTGGGCTACATCGGTGTGGAGATGACGTCGTTCCTGCTCGGTTGCGGGCACGAGATCGTCGGCCTCGACAACGACCTCTACTCGGAATGTGACTTCCTGGGAGCGCCGGACCCGGTGCCAAGCCTCGGAGTCGACCTACGCGACGTGACTGCGTCCGATCTGGACGGTTTCGACGCCGTCGTCCACCTTGCTGCGATGTCGAACGACCCGCTCGGGGATCTCAATCCCCGGCTGACGTACGAGGTGAACCGCGATGCCTCGGTTCGGTTGGCGGAGGCGGCGAAGGCGGCCGGTGTCGGCCGGTTTCTCTTCTCGTCGTCGTGCAGCCTCTACGGCAAGGGTGGCGACTACGAACTGGCCGAGGACGCCGCGTTCAATCCGGTGACTCCGTACGGCCACTCGAAGATCGAGGTGGAGCGCGCACTGTCGCTGCTCGCGGACGAGAGCTTCTCGCCGGTGTACCTGCGCAATGCGACGGCCTATGGCCTGTCGCGCCGATTGAGGGCCGACATCGTCGTCAACAATCTGGTGGGCCATGCCGTGACGACCGGCAAGGTCATGATGCAGAGCGACGGCTCGCCATGGCGACCGCTGGTACACATCCTCGACATCGCGCATGCCTTCGCCCAGGTGCTCATCGCCCCGCGAAGCGTCGTCCACGACCAGGCCTTCAACGTGGGCCGCGTCGGCGAGAACTACCGGGTCCGGGAGATTGCGGACCTCGTCGCGGAGGTCGTGCCCCACTGCAGCGTCAGCTTCGCCGCCGGCGCCACTGCCGACATACGCGACTACCGCGTCGATTTCAGCAAGATCGAGCGCGAGCTCCCCGGCTATTCGACCGCAGTGGACGGTCCGTCGCGGCATCGAACAGCTGTGGACGGCATACGCGGACGGCGGCATGACCGCCGAACTGTTCGAGGGTCCCCGGTACTTCCGCATCCGGACGATCAAGGAGCTCATCGACCGGGGCGACCTCGACATCGAGCTACGGCAGGTCGCACGACGATGACGGTGAACCTGGCACCAGGCGTGGACGTCGACGCGACGGCGATTGCTGCGCAACGCATTCCGATCGCGGGACCCTGGGTCACCGACCTCGAGGTGCGCTATGTGGCCGAGGCCGCGGCCAATGACTGGTATGGCAACGCGGGCCAGTCGGTCGCCGAGTTCGAGCGGGAGTTCGCCGACTACGTCGGGGTCGACCATGCGGCCGCCGTGCCGCACGGTACGGCCGGGTTGCATCTCGCCACGCTCGCGCTCGACATCGGGCCTGGCGACGAAGTCATCGTGCCCGAGTCGACGTGGGTGGCAAGCGCCGCGCCGATCGTCTACGCCGGCGCAACACCGGTGTTCGCCGACGTCGACCCGGATACGTGGTGCATCTCGGCGACGTCCCTCGAGGAACGCATCAGCCCGCGGACCAAGGCGATCGTCACCGTCGACCTCTACGGCGGTGTGCCCGACATGGCCGCCGTACGCGCGGTCGCCGCAGGCATCCCGATCATCGAGGATGCCGCCCAGGCGATCGGTGCGACCTTGGAGGGCGTGCCTGCGGGCAGGCTCGGCGACATCGGCGTCTTCAGCTTTCACGGAACGAAGACGATGACGACCGGTGAAGGCGGGATGGTCGTCACCAACCGATCCGACCTGTTCGATCGGGTCTCGAGGCTGCGGGACCACGGACGTAGCGCCGGGAATCACAAGTACTTCGTGACCGACGAAATCGGCTACAAGTACCGGATGAGCAGTCTCGCAGCGGCATTCGGCAGGGCTCAGCTCTCGCGCATCGACGAACTGGTCGAGAAGAAGAAGCAGATCTTCCGGTGGTACGAAACCCGACTTGCGGACCTGCCAGGAATCCGGCTCAACGTCGAGCCGCGCGGTGTCGCGAACACGTTCTGGATGGTCACCGTGGTGGTCGACCAGTCCCATGGGCTCACGACGCGGCAGATGATGGCGTCCTTCGACCGCCAGGGCATCGATACCCGTCCATTCCTTCCTCCGCTCAGCTCCTTGAGTGCGTTTTCGAAGCACGGCACGAAATATGGCGGAGCGGAACACAATCCGATCGCCTACGACATCGCAGCGCGTGCGATCAACCTGCCCTCTGCACTTGCTGCTCGACGAGACGCAGGTCGACCGAGTGTGCACACATCTACGGAGACTTCTCAGCGAAGGTAAGGACATCACGTGAAGGCTGTCATCCTCGCAGGCGGTCGCGGCACGCGGATCAGTGAAGAGTCGCAGTCGCGCCCCAAGCCGATGGTCGAAGTCGGTGGGCGGCCGATGCTTTGGCACATCATGAAGATCTACAGCGCGGCAGGAATCACCGACTTCGTGATCCTGCTCGGCTACAAGGGCTACATGATCAAGGAGTACTTCGCCAACTACTTCCTACACAACTCGGACGTCACGATCGACTTGGCGAACAACTCCATCAAGACGCTGCAGTCCAATACCGAACCGTGGACGGTGACGCTGCTCGACACGGGCGAGGACACGATGACCGGCGGCCGCCTGCTGCGCGCCAGGGACCACATCGGCGACGAGACCTTTTCGTTCACCTACGGCGACGGTGTCACCGACCTGGACGTTCGGAAAGTCGTTGACTTCCATCACGAGTCGGGGTCGCTCGCCACGGTTACCGCCGTTCAGCCACCTGGGCGCTACGGGACGCTGAATCTGGACGACGACCGGGCGCGCTTCATGGAGAAGCCCCACGGCAGCGGGGGTTGGGTGAACGGCGGATTCTTCGTCGCGTCGCCGAAGATTCTCGACTACATCGACGGTGACGACACCGTATTCGAGCAGACACCTCTGAATCGCCTGTCCTCGGACAACGAGCTGTCGGCCTACCAACACTCGGGCTTCTGGCTGGGGATGGACACGCTGTGGGACAAGATCCACCTGGACGAACTGTGGAAGAACGGAAAGGCCCCCTGGAAGGTCTGGGCCGATGATGCGGTGCTGAGCCGATGACCATGAACTGCAGGCACTGCGCGGCGCCGGTCAAACACTCGATGTGCGACCTCGGGATGTCTCCGCTGGCCAACTCGTACCTGACCGAGGGGCAGGTGGACCAGCCGGAGGTCTTCTATCCGCTGCATGCGCGGGTGTGCGCCAACTGCCTGCTCGTCCAGGTCGGCGACTTCACTCCGGCGGACTCGATCTTCACCGACTACGCCTACTTCTCGTCGTACTCCACGAGCTGGCTCGAACACGCCCGCAGGTATGCGGAGGCCGTGACCGAGCGGTTCGGGCTGGATGGGTCGAAGCAGGTCGTCGAGATCGCAAGCAACGACGGTTATCTGCTGAAGAACTTCGTCTCCGCAGGAATTCCCGCGCTCGGCATCGAGCCGGCCGCGAACGTCGCAGCGGTCGCACGGGAGCACGGCATCCCCACCGAGGTGGCCTTCTTCGGCACCGAACTCGCGGGCACGTTGGTTGCGGCAGGCACGCGCGCGGATCTGCTGATCGGCAACAACGTGCTCGCCCACGTCCCGGACCTCAACGACTTCGTCCGGGGCATGTCGATGGTGCTGTCGTCCGACGGCGTGATCACGATGGAATTTCCGCACCTGCTGCAGCTCGTGTCTCAGAACCAGTTCGACACGATCTATCACGAGCACTTCTCGTACTTCTCGCTGCTGACGGTCGAGCGCGTCTTCGCCACGCACGGGCTTCGGATCTTCGACGTCCAGGAACTCTCCACCCATGGCGGATCGTTGCGAATCTTCGCGTGTCACAACGGCTTCGACGGACATCCCACCACCGAGGCCATCCGCGACGTGGAGGGTGCCGAGCGCCACGCCGGGCTGGACCACGTCGACGGATACGTGGGCTATCCCGAACGCGTACGCGAGGTGAAGCACGCCCTGCTGAAATTCCTGATCGACGCGCGGGACCAAGGCCTTCGAACGGTGTGCTACGGCGCACCCGCGAAGGGAAACACGCTACTCAACTACTGCGGCATTCGGGACGACCTCATCGACTACACCGTCGATCGAAGCCCCCACAAGCAGGGCCGTTTTCTTCCCGGGACGCATCTACCGATCTATGCGCCATCACGGATATCGGAGACGCGCCCGGACTACGTCCTGATCCTGCCCTGGAACCTCAGGGACGAAATCATGTCCGAAATGTCCTTCGTGCGTGAGTGGGGCGGCCGTTTCGTGGTTCCCATACCGCAGCTGACCATTCTCGATTGAGACCGCGAGTACTGCGCTGATAGGAGAAACGATGCCGGTTCTAGTGTCGACCGAGTCGAACGTCGCCGATGACGAGCGGCGGCGGCGAATCTATTCGGGCGAAGTGTTCTGCATACCGCCGCGCCCCTCGGTGATCGCGTTCACCGACTTCGCCGCGCAATTGATCGCAGACGCGTTCGGCCACCTCGATCCGCTGACGGCGCATCAACACCTGGCCGTCGAGGACTACGTCGCGATTCTCAAGTCTCTGAAGCCTGAATTCACGCACCACCCGAAGTCGAAGGAATTGGTCCGCGGCATCCTCGACGACCTCGGCGCCGACACGTCGAAAACCTACTTCGACGTTCCCAAGCTGCGCGTCGTCCCACCGTCCGAATATCTGTCCGCGGGCCTCGGGTACAACTACAAGCCGCATCGCGACATCTGGTACTCCTCGCCGCAGTGTCAGAACAACTGGTGGACGCCGATCGCCGGCAACTCGGCAGCGACGGGAATGCAGTTTCATCCCGACTACTGGCTGCGTCCGGTGCCCAACACCAGCGATGAATTCGACGCCTACGAATGGAACAAGACGTCGCGGCGAGATGCGGCCACGTACGTCAAGGATGACCCTCGGCCACACCCGAAACTCGCGGGCGGAGAACCGGGTACGCAGCTGAGGGTCGTCGGCGACCCCGGGTCGATTCTGAGTTTCTCTGGTGCGCAACTCCATTCGACCGTCCCGAACGAGACGGACGAGGCGCGGTTGAGCATCGACTTCAGGACGACGCACATCGACGACCTGGTGGCTCAATCGGGTCCGGACAATGTCGATTCCCGGTCCACCGGAACATCCGTGCGCGACTTCCTCCGCGCGGACACGCTGGCACCCCTTCCCGACGACGTGATCGCGCTCTACGACCGCGACGGCAGCGCCGATGGCGTGCTCGTCTTCGACCCGTCGGTGCTGCGCTGATCTACTGCCGCAGCCACCCGATCGCGATTGAAAGGAACCGACCGTGTTCGTTCAAGGCATGACCCCACTCCTCCCATCGCTCTCGGCCGCCGAACCCTCGACGGAGAAGACCTTGGGCAGCATCGACGTTGCCATTCCTTGCTACAACTACGGCCGATTCCTCCGGGAGGCCGCTGCGAGCGTGCTGAGCCAGGACGTGCCGAACCTCCGCCTGCTCATCATCGACAACGCGTCGACCGACGGCAGCCAGGACATCGCCCGGGAGATCGCGGCCGCGGACAGCCGGGTCACCCTCTTCCTCAACGAGCACAATCGGGGCTGGCATGACTCGTTCAATCGGGCATTCGACTGGGCGAGCGCGGATTACGCCGTCGTACTCGGAGCCGACGACGTTCTCGCCGCGGGCTCGTTGGCCTTGGGAATCGGTTTCCTCGACGAGCACCCCAACGTCGCGTTTCTCTACGGTGTAGAGGGCAGGCTGACCGACGGGCTCATCGACCCGGGGCGCTGTGATTCCCTGACCACGCGATGGAAGATCACCAAGGGGTACGACTTCATCCGCAGGACGTGCCGCGACTCATTCTGTGACGTCGGTGCCCCGGCGGTGATCCTGCGAACGTCCGCTCTGAAGCGGGCCGGCCACTTTCGGCCGGAGCTGCGCACCTGTGACTTCGAGTTGTACCTTCGGCTTGCCATGGAGGGCGACATCGCCAGCACCAACCGGCTGTTGGGCGTTCGGCGGATCCACGGTGCCGAGATCTCGGCCCTGTACAACGAACGCATCGTTCTCGACCTGCGGGATCACGAGACCGCGTTCGCCTCGTTCTTCGCCCACGAGGGCGCCGCGTGCCCGGGGGCCGAGGACCTCGCGGCGACGTCACGCCGCAAGATGGGCGACTATGCCTACTGGTATGGCATGTGGCAACTCCTGCACCGCCGCCCCGATGCTCGGGAGGCCTTCGACTTCGCCGCCGAACGCCGGGCGCTCCCGGCCTGGGCGCCCCCGTTGACGTTCCTCCTGAAGCGGCGGTGGCTTCGAAGCTCGTGGCGAGCGGCTCGACGAAAGTTGCACGAGCCGACGCCACTTGGCGATTCGTTCGCCGTGCCCAAGTACCTCTAGTGGTTCCTTCGCGCAATGACGCGGTGGCGCAGTGACGACCACCATGGGCGCCAATCGGGAGCTGCGTCGTAGCTTCGGGTGGCGGATGTTCGCAGCGGGTGCGGGCATGGCAGCGACCTTCGCGTTGTCGGTCATCATCGTGCGCGCGCTCGATCTGCGGGAGGCCGCCGCGTTCTTCGCGATTCTCGCGGCCCTGGCGATAGGGCCGATAGTGGGGCGCCTGGGCCTGGGCCAGAACCTCATTCGACTGATGCGTGCCGAAGGCGATGCCGAGGTTCGGCGCAAGATCGCAGGGACGCACCTACACGCCACCGTCCTGCTGACGTGCCTCAGCGCGCCCGTGATCGGGCTGGTGGCGTGCAATGCGCTCATCGGACAGGCGAACTTCGTTCCCGCATTCGTGCTGACGACGCTGCTGATAGCGCTGGAATCGATCAGGCTGATCGTCAGCGACATCTTCGCCGCGGCCGGTCGGGTCCGCGCGTCGGTGGCGACGATGCACTACGTCCGCAGCATCTTGACCCTCCCGACGGTGGCGATCGTGGTGTTCGAGATCGGCCATACGACGTTGGTCGCCGTGTTGTCCGCCTATGTCGCAGTGGCCGCGACCCAGCTCGTCGTCGCCATGGTGCACGCTCGCAACGACGTCGCGTACTTCAACTTCTCGGGAGGAATCTCGACGGTGCGGACAGCCGTCGGGCAGGGCACGCAGATATTCACCCTCGACTTCACCGACTTCATGCTGAAGCAGGGCACGATCTGGCTGGCAACCGCGGCGTTCCAACCGCTGCCGGCGACCCAGTACGCGGCGGCCATGACGCTGGCGATGCAGGTGACCGTGTTGGACGGCCTGTGCTCGCTCGCCGTGGCGCCGCCTGCGGCACGACTCTGGGCGGCCGGAAAGAAGGACCAGGTCGTCCGGTTGCTCTCCAACGCAGCGACTCTCAGCACCTTCATCTCCGTCAGCGTCGTCATCGCGATCGCACTGTTCGGGCCGTTGATCTTGGAGCTCGCCTACGGTGCGCCCATGCGCGCAGCGAGCATCATCCTGCTGATCCTTGCCGCCAGCGGCGCCTTCGAGACCTACTTCGACGGCAGCATCACGTTGCTCATCGTCAGCGGAAACATCGCTGCCGCCGCACGCACCGCCGTGATCGTCCTCGTCGTCGCGTTGCCGTGCGCAGTGGCCGCGGCGTGGTTTGGCGGACCCACGGCGCTGGCAGTCGTCGGCTTCCTGAGCGTGATCGCGAAGTCGGTCTCCCTGTGGTTCACCGCACGCAGAACCATGGGGTCGGCCCCGCGTGGCCATTGGGCTCCGGTCCGGGCGGCTCGAGAGCTGATGAATGACGCGGAAAGCGATTCAGTGCCAGCGTGATCCGCGAGGGAGCTCTATGCGAAACCGTCGCCCGTGCGTTCGAGCGTCGCGTCGAGCGTCAGCGTCTTCGCGCACGCGCCGGTGACGTCGGTGCGCTGTGAACCGGCCAGCGCGCTGATCGGGTCGGCGGGGGATTTCGGGAGCGCCATCTTCGCGGTGATGACCGATGTGCCGGATCGTCCGTTGCCGCAGGATGTTTGGGTCGGCGCGCTCGTCGACGTCCAGCCGTCCTTGGCGAACGTCATGACCAGCAGGGCGTTCGTCCCCGGTTCGACGAGGTAGCTCAGACATCGGTCGCCGGTTCGCAGGCAGTTCGTCGTCCCCGCGTAGGTCGTCGCCGGATAGACCTGCCCGGTATCCGGATTCGTCTGCAGCAGCCGATACGACCCCCACAGCCCCGATGCGGGGGAGACCACGCGGGCGGGCTGAGTGCCGGGGTCGGCGACGTGTGCCAGGGGATTCTCGCCGCCAATGCGCTTCACCGTCACGGTCTGGGTGGAGCTGAAGCATGCGCCGCCGACCGAGGATCTGTTGGTGTAGGAGCCGGTCATCGATCCGTCGGCCTTGGGTTCGAGGGTGAACGTCTGCCACGCATCGACGGCGATCGGTTTGCCCGCCGCGTCGGGGCATTGCGCGGGCGACGCCGTGACCGACACCCAGCGGCCGTCGACGAAGTCGAAGACCATGGTCGACGGCCGTGGATCGCCGTCCCGGGTCGGGGGAAATTCCGTCGCGGTGGCGATGCACCCGTCGTCGCCGCACGACGAGCGGGCCACCCAGTCGACCGCTAGCCCCGTGTCGGGAACCCGTGTCCCGCGAACCGTTGTCCTGACGCCGAATTGGACGCTGAACGTGCCGTCGAACGTGAGGCCGCGCGGGTAGGCACTCGATCCGGATCCCGCGGTTGAGCACGATGCGACCAGCAGGCATGCCGCCAGCGCCGCGAGTGCCCGGGCCATCACGACGACGAGGTGCCGAGCACGAAGTCGATGATGGTGCGTGCGACGGCGTCGTGGGCCACGTCGTTGAGGATGTCGTGTCGCCCGCCGGCGATCGCCTCGAGCCTCAGCGCGGCGATCTGGTCGGCGTAGGCGCGCACGGCACCGATGTCGGCGATCGGATCGTTCTCGCCGTGTATCGCGAGCGTGGGCGTCCGCAACGTCGGCAGGTCGGCTCCGAAGCGGTCCCACGCCCTGTCGAGCTCGCGTGCCAGCGGGACGCCGTCACCATCGGCGAAGGCGAGCGGGTCGTTGGCGACGGAGTCGAGATAGAAGGGATCGGCCGACAGCCAGCCCAGGTCGAAGTCGATCGAGGTGTCGGCGTCCCCCATGCCCGGGATGGGAACCAGTGGGGCACCGGAGATGACACCCGCCCGATGGGCCTCCGGCGCGTCGATCAGCCGGCACAGCGTGGCGACCGCGCCGAACGAATGTCCCTGCGCGATGAGCGGAATGCCGGGGCGTGCCTCCGTCGCCAACCCGGTCAGGAGATCGGCGAGAGTGGAGCTGGCCTCCAGCGAGCCGAAGTCGCCGCGCTCGCCGGGGCTCAGTCCGTGGCCCAGTTGGTCGATGGCCCAGAAGTCGATGCCTGCGGAGTTCAGCGTGAATGCGTAGCGGTGATAGAGGCCGGTGTGCTCGCCGAAGCCGTGCAGGAACACGACGGCGGCCTTCGGTTCGGCGGCTGCCCAGTGCCGGTAGTACGCAGGGCCGTAGTCGGTGTCGATGAACGGCATGGCTCGAGCCTATTGTTTCGCGCGCTCGCCCAACAGCACGTCGCGCTGGTCCTTCATCCGCGTCCGGATCGCGTCGACGACCGCGGCGACCTCTGGCCTTCGCAATGTTTCGGGCCGAATCACCAGCCAGTAGGCCAGCTGCACCGCGACGTCGTCGGGCAGCACCCGGACGAGATCGGCGTGGCGGTCGGCCATGAAGCACGGCAGCAGGCCTAGGCCCGCCGCTGCCCGCGTCGCCTCCACGTGGACGAAGACGTTGGTGGACGTGACGGATTCGCGCATGGCCGGCGCGAAGGTGCGGGCCAGGTCGAGGTCGTCGACCCGCAGCATCGAGTCGATGAAGTAGACCAGCGCGTGGCGTGCGAGCTCGCCCTGTGACGTCGGCGTTCCGTGTTCGGCGAGGTAGTCGAGGGAGCCGTAGAGGCCCAGCCGGTAGTCGCCGAGGCGGAAGGCCTCGGCGCGGTGAACCTGGGGCTCACCGACGACGACTTCGATGTCGAGGCCGGATCGCTGCTGTGTCGCGCGGCGGGTCGCGGCGACGATCTCGACCGCCACTCCCGCGTGCTGCTTGCGAACCGCGGCGGCCGCGGGCGCCGCGACGTAGGCGCTGAAGCCGTCGGTCGCGGACATGCGGACCACGCCCTCGAGCGCGCGGCCGCCCTCGGCGCTGCCGAGTGAGCGGACCGCGGACTCGACGGCCTCCGCCGCGACGAGTGCGTCGCGCCCGAGATCGGTCAGCTCCCATCCGCCGGCCACCCTCGCCAGCAGGCGTCCGCCCAACGAGCGTTCGAGCGCACCGATGCGCCGCGCGATGGTGGTGTGGTTGATGCCCAGTTCCTGAGCTGCGGTCACGTATCGACCCGACCGCCCGACGGCCAACAGGACCAGCAGGTCGTCGGCGCTCGGACTCGTCATGTCTGCATTTTTGCAGATTCCTGCTGCAGGTTTGGGCATTGCGATGCCAGGGAACCTGCATCAATACTCAGACCAAGTGTGTGCCGCATCACAGGAGGAGTAGTCCGATGAGCGCCCCCATTCCGACCGGTCTCAAGCGGGTGGTCGCCGCGTCGATGGCGGGCACCGTCGTCGAGTGGTACGAGTTCTTCCTCTACGGCACCGCCGCGACCCTGGTCTTCAGCAAGGTCTTCTTCGACCAAGACAACAGCGCGCTGAACAACATCCTCGCGGCGTTCGTCACCTACGCGGTCGGCTTCATCGCTCGCCCGCTCGGCGGCATCGTGTTCGGCCACTTCGGCGACAAGTACGGCCGCAAGAAGCTCCTGCAGTTCTCCCTGTTGCTCGTCGGCGCCGCGACGTTCCTGATGGGCTGCCTCCCGACGTTCGGCCAGATCGGCTACTGGGCGCCCGCGCTGCTGGTGGCCCTGCGGTTCTTCCAGGGCTTCGCGGTCGGCGGCGAATGGGGCGGCGCGGTGCTCCTGGTGGCCGAGCACAGCCCGAACCAACAGCGCGGCTTCTGGGCCAGCTGGCCGCAGGCGGGCGTGCCCGCGGGCAACATGCTCGCGACGGTCGTGCTGCTGGTGCTCACCGGAACGCTCTCCGAAGCGGCGTTCCTGTCGTGGGGGTGGCGGGTCGCGTTCTGGCTGTCCGCGGTGGTCGTGCTGATCGGCTACTACATCCGGACCAAGGTCACCGATGCGCCGATCTTCGTCGAGGCCCAGCAGGAGGCCGAGAAGATCAAGGCCAGTTCGCTGTCGGTCCTCGAGGTGCTGAAGCGTTACCCGCGTGGGGTTTTCACCGCGATGGGACTGCGGTTCGGCGAGAACATCATGTACTACCTGGTGGTCACCTTCTCCATCACCTACCTGAAGGTCGAGGTGGGCGCCGACACCAGTTCGATCCTCTGGTACCTGCTCGTCGCGCACGCGGTCCACTTCGTGGTGATCCCGTACATCGGGCGGCTGGCCGATCGCATCGGGCGTCGCCCGGTGTACCTGGCGGGTGCTGCTCTCGGCGCGACCTGGGGCTTCTTCGCCTTCCCGATGATGAACAGCGGAAACTACGTCGTGATCACCGCGGCCGTAACCCTCGGCCTGATGATCCACGCGATCATGTACTCCCCGCAGCCGGCGATCATGGCGGAGATGTTCCCGACCCGGATGCGCTATTCCGGTGTCTCCCTTGGCTATCAGGTCACCTCGATCGTCGCGGGCTCGCTGGCGCCGATCATCGCCGTCAAGCTGCTGGACGTCTACGACTCGTCCGTCCCGGTGGCGATCTACCTGGCCGTCGCGTGTGCCGTCTCGTTCGTCGCCGCCCTGATCTACCGGGAGACGAAGGGCATCGACCTCAGGTCGCTCGACGAGGCCGACGTCGAAGAGCTCGCCGCCGAACGTCAGGCAGCCGTCGGATGACGGAGCTTGCCGGGCGCAGCGCACTGGTCACAGGCGGCGCAAGCGGCATCGGAGCGGCCTGCGCCAGGGAGCTCGCGACGCGGGGCGCCACCGTGACGGTCGCCGACGTCGACGAGGTGGCGGCCAAGACGCTTGCCGACGAGATCGGCGGAAATGCCTGGGGCGTCGATCTTTTGGACGTCGCTTCGCTAGAGGATCTCAAGCTGGAGACCGACGTGCTCGTCAACAACGCGGGCATCCAGAGCATCGACCCGATCGTCGACTTCAGCCCCGAGCGCTTCCGCGCGATGATCGCGCTGATGGTCGAGGCTCCCTTCCTGCTGATACGTGCCGCGCTGCCACACATGTACGACCAGGGGTTCGGGCGCATCGTCAACGTCTCGTCGGTGCACGGCCTTCGGGCATCGGAGTTCAAGGTCGCCTACGTGACGGCCAAGCACGCCCTCGAGGGACTGTCCAAGGTGACGGCGCTCGAGGGGGGCGCGCACGGCGTCACCAGTAACTGCATCAACCCCGGCTATGTGCGAACTCCGTTGGTGACCAAGCAGATCGCCGACCAGGCCCGCACCCACGGCATTCCCGAGCAGGAGGTCGTCGAGACGATCCTGCTGTCGGAGAGCGTGATCAAGCGGCTCGTGGAACCCGAGGAGGTCGCGTCGTTGGCGGGGTGGCTGGCGTCGGCCGACGCGGGCATGGTCACCGGCGCGTCGTACACGATGGACGGCGGCTGGAGCGCTCGCTAGTGGTGAGGGCGGCGACTCCAGGGCCGAGTGCTACTCGGCTGAACACATGATCGGGGTTGTCCCTGGGCCGCCTTCCGTCGAGTAGGTCGCGCAACCTCGGAACGCACCCGCCGGTCCCAGCGGCATTCCCCGGGCCGTCCTGGGCAAACGCCATCGGCGAAACCAGAGAGATGTTGAACACATCGTTCAATTGGATCAATCCGAGCGCATATCTGCCCCGAATGACGGGTAAACCGCACGTATCCGACGCGCCCGGCCAACAGGAGTGGGAGATGAAGGACGACGCAGTCCTCGATGGTGAAGCGCCCGACGATCAGCAGCGCATCACCGAAGAAGTTGGGGCGATCGTTGAGCGCCGCGCCGTCATCGAGCAGGCCAAGGGCATGCTCATGCTGGTGTACGGCATCGCCGCCGACGAGGCCTTCGACGTGCTACGCACGCAATCTCAAGATCGCAACGTCAAGCTCGCTCTCGTCGCCGAGCAGGTCGCGAAGAACCTGGTCGAATTGTCCCGAACGAGAGAGCCCGGCCGCCAACTGGCCCTCGTCAGCCTGATGGACGAGGCGAAGCAACGCGTCGACGTGTTGGCGCAATAGGGTGGCGAGCCAGGGACCCGGTTGAGCAGGACTTACGTCTGCCCCGCTATTGCGCGTTCAGCGCGAACAGGCCCAACCCGACGAAGAGGCTGGCGCCCGCTGCGACCCCGAGCAGGCTCGTCTTGGGTGCGCCCGCGCGGACGGCGAGAAGATTCGCCGCGACGTCGGCCGCGTCGATCGCGATGCCGGCCTGCAGTGCTACTCGCTTGACGTCCGGATTGCCGTGCAGCGCAGCCAAGCCGAGCGCGACGTCGCGGACCCCGAAGAGTCGTGACGTAATGCTCGAGCTGTCCGTGGGGTTCATCGGTCCCAATCCGAAAAGCCGCCACGAGTGGCGCGGGCTGGCCCAGGACAGTCCGCCGGCAAAGATGCGGCCGACGGCGATGGCAAGGATGGCGGACCGAACGGTTCCCGGACCGGTCGAAGTAGTCGGCATGTTGCCTCCGGTTGTAATTTGTAGTGGTCACTGCGAACCATAGTTGTAGTGGCCACTACAATCAACCCTCGATGGGTCACAAACACACGCGGGAAGACATCCTCGACGGCGCCGTGCTTGCGGCGATGAGCGACGGCCTGAGCCGACTCACCTTCGGCACGCTGGCCAAACGCCTCGGGGTCAGCGACCGCATCGTCGTCTACTACTTCCCGACCAAGAATCAGCTGATCACCGATGTGCTGGTCCAGGTGGGCGAGCGACTCCAGGCCGTGCTCGCTCGCGCGTTCACCCACGCCGCGACGGACCATCGAGAGTTGGCCCGTGCGGCGCTGCCGGTGCTCGCCCGCACCGATGTCGACCCGCTGTTCGCCGTGTACTTCGAAGCCTGCGGCATGGCCGCGGCTGGGCTCGAACCCTTCGGCAGCCTCGCCGGTCAGCTCGTGGAGGGTTGGGTGGGCTGGCTCTCCGAATTCTTCAGCGGCGATCCGCCACGCCGTCGCGCCGAAGCCGAGGCCACCTTGGCCCTGGTCGACGGTGTGCTGCTCATGCGTCAGCTCGGAGGGGCAGCCGCCGCAGACCGCGCCGCCGTTGCGCTCGGACTGCGCGGCCCAACGGTGAACTAGCGCAGGGTGGCGAGCCAGGGCCCCATCCGGCGCAGCGCCTCGTCCATGTCGGAGCTCGGGCCCGCGAAGGACAGCCGTACGTAGTCGCCGCCGTGAACGGTGTCGAAGTCGACCCCGGGTGCGATCGCGATTCCGGTGTCGCTCAGCAGCTTTGCGCAGAAGGCCAACGAGTCGGTCGAGTATCGCGAGACGTCCGCGTAGACGTAGAAGGCACCGTCGGCGGGCGCCAGCTGGTCGAGGCCGATCTCGGGCAGCCCGCGCAGCAGCGTGTCGCGGTTGACGGCATAGCGCGCCACCATGGCGTCGGCCTCGGCGATCGACTCGGGGCTGAACGCCGCGACGGCAGCGAGCTGAGGCAGCGTGGGTGGACAGATCGAGAAGTTGCCCGTCAGGCGGTCGACTGCACGCTGCAACGCCGTGGGCACCAGCAGCCAGCCGAGCCGCCAGCCCGTCATCGCGAAGTACTTCGAAAAGCTGTTCACCACAATGGATTCCCTCGACGTCTGCCACGCGCAGCTGGTCGCGGGTGCGCCGGGGAAGACCAGGCCGTGGTAGATCTCGTCGCTGACGAGTTGCACGCCGGACTGCTCGCACCACGATGCGATCGCCGCCAGCTCGGCGGGCGGGATCACGGTTCCGGTCGGGTTGGCCGGGCTGGCGATCACGATGCCCTTGACCGGGGGACTGATGGCCGCCAGCATCTCGACCGTCGGCTGGAATCGGGTGTCGGGACCGCACGGCAACTCGACCACCTCACAGCCGAGCGCCGAGAGGATGTTGCGGTAGCAGGGATAGCCGGGGCTGGTCACGGCCACCCGGTCGCCGACGTCGAAGCACGCCAGGAAGGCGAGCAGGAATCCACCCGTCGAGCCGGTGGTGACGACCACGTCGGCGACGTCGACGGCGATACCGTGCGTGCGTCCGTAGTCGGCCGCAATGGCCTCGCGCAGTTCGGGGATCCCCAGCGCGACGGTGTAGCCGAGGTCGTGGTCCGTGATGGCTTCGATCGCTGCGGCACGAATCGGCGCAGGCGCCTGACCCGCGGGTTGACCGGCCGAAAGGTTGACGAGGTCGCCGTGGCGAGCGTTGCCGCTCGGCAGCCGCCAGCCACACGTCCATCACGTAGAACGGTGGTATCCCTGCGCGTAGGGCGACGCGATCACTCACCCGAGCCACGCTAGCCGGTTGAGCTAGGTGGACTGTTAGGCGGCGTGGTGGCGTGGCCAGGCTCGGTCGATGGCGGGCGCTGGCGGGTGTGGTGGTGCGGGTAGTGGTGGTGCGTGGGAGTGGTGGCGTGCGCCGGTGGGGGTGGTGAATTCGGCGGTGTGGGTGCCGGTTTCGTCGACCGTGCGGTGACGTGCCAGCCGGGGGCTTCCTTGGTGTAGTTGCAGGCTTCGCACAGGCCTAGGCCGTTGGTGGCGCTGGTGGGTCCGCCGTGGTGGTTGGGGGTGGCGTGGTCGTGGTGGCGGATCGGGGCGTCGCAGTACGGGGTGCGACACGTGTCGTCGCGCAGGTCGATGAACGCCGAGAGTCCCTTGGGGAACAGGCGGGCGCGGGATTCCATCGCGACCAGTGCTCCGGAGGTGGGGTGTTGGTAGAGCCGGCGCAGGGTGGCCTTGGAGCGGTCATCCCAGATGGCTTCGCCGATGAGGCGTCGGGCGATCGGGGCGGGGATGGGTCCGTAGCCAGGTATCCGGGCGGGGGTGTTGTCCCCGGCGAGCAGGGTCCGGTCGGTGAGCACCATGTTCACCGCGATCGGCACCGGGACGTCGGCGGGGCGGCCGGTGATGCGTTCGACGAGGGTGTCGGCCATGACGTGGCCGCGGGGCAGATTGTCAGGGCACTCGTCGGCGGCGGTCTTCAGGGCGCCGTGCACCGCCAGGGCGTGGGGCATCGGCAGGTAGGCGGTGACGTAACCCATGCCGTCGCGGCCGGGGCGGATGGTCACGGTGCGGCCGGCGGGTGCGCTTGCCGCGCGGTCGGCGGCGGCCTGCGAGTTCGAGCCGGTAGGCGATCGCGCGGGCCCGGTTGGTGATCTTCTTGTTGCCGAGCCCGGCCAACCCGCGTTGGTGGGCACACAGTTCGGCGTCCAACGCGCGGCGGTCAGCCGGGCTCAGGCCCATGCCTTCGGCCACGATCAGGTGGGCGCGGTACTCCGAGAGCACCCCGGCCTCCAACGCGGCCAGGGTGTGCGGCATGTCGTTGACCAGCACCTTCGCGAAGGCGAGGTGCTCACGACCGCGCTTGGGCGAATCGTGGCGGGCCAACCCGATCTCGCTGCCCAGGCCACGGCCGCGCTGGGCGGCAGGCACACCGCGGCGGCCTCAGCGGCTCGGCGCTGGGTATCGAGTGCGGCCGTCACCTTGGCTTGATCGGCTGCCGCGGCGGACTTCACCCGTCTCCATGGTCGCGAGCCGCTCCGCCAACGCCGCCTCCGACGCCTCGGGGTCGAACTCCGCCACCAACTCGAACATGAAACGGAGCATAAATCTGGGGTCCGACAAGTCCGAGCTAGAGCACCTCGGCCTCGAGGCGGCGCAGATGCTCCCTCGGCGGACCGAGCAGCTGAGCGCTGCCATGCGCCCGCTTGAAGTACAGCTGGATGTCGTGCTCCCAGGTGATCGCGATGCCGCCGTGCATCTGGATCGCCTCGGCCGCCACGGCGTTGAACGCCTCGGTGGCGACAGACTCTGGCCAGTGCCGCAGACGTCGGCGACGGGGCGGCGACGGCGTCGTTCACCACCGCGCGGGCCGACTGCACCTTGACGTACAGGTCGGCCATCCGGTGCTTGAGCGCCTGGAAGCTCCCGATCGGCCTGCCGAACTGCACGCGTTCCTTGGTGTAGGCGACGGTCAGGTCGAGGCAGCGGCTGGCGGCCCCAATCTGCTCCACTGCCAACAGGATTGCTGCGATGTCGGCGATGCCGGGGTCGGCGCCGAGCTCGGCGGTCGCCGTGGCCTCGACACGGGCCAGCCGTCGGGTGGGATCCATCGACGCCACCGGGTGGGAGGTGAACTCGGTCCACCGGGTGAGCCGCCCGTCGCCGCAGGCAATGACCACGTCGGCGACGTCACCGTTGATCACGAAGCCCGGATCGAACACGACGGCGCCGATCGACGCTCCCTCTGCGAGCTTCTCGATGGTGTCGGCATCGGGTTCGTCGGCGGACAGTAGCGCCAGTTCGGCGAGCGTCGTGCCGAGCAGCGGCGTGGGCACCAGGCCCTTGCCGAGTTCCTCGATGACGACGGCCGCGTCGGCGAGTTCGCCACCCGCGCCGCCCAATTCCTCGGGAACGACGAGTGCCGCGGCACCGACCTGCTCGCACAGCAGCGTCCACAGCGACTCGTCGTAGCCGCGGTCGGATTCCATGGCCTGCCGAACGGCCTCCGGCGCCGAGCGCTTCTCGATGAGCTTTGCGACGCTGTCGCGCAACATCTCCCGTTCGTCGCTCATGCGCTCAGTCCCTCCAGTACGCGTCGCCGGTGCCACGTCGGATCGCCCCACGCCGAGCGCAGCGCCTGCACCCGGAGCAGCAGCAGCGAAAGGTCGTGCTCCTGGGTGAAGCCGATGGCGCCGTGGGTCTGCAGCGACGATCGCGCCGAGAGGAGCGCCGCGTCGGACGCCGCGGCCTTGGCGGCGCTGACGTCCCGCGCGGTGTCCGGCGAGCCGTCGGCCAGTGAGAGGGCCGCGCCGTAGACGAGCGGGCGGGCCAACTCGACGGCGATGTACACGTCGGCCAGCTTGTGCTTGATCGCCTGGTAGGAACCGATCACGCGGCCGAACTGGCTGCGCTGCTTGGCATAGGCGACCGATGCGTCGAGCATGGCCTGCCCCGCACCGACCAACTGCGCGGCGGTGGCGAGCGCGCCGAACTCGAAAGCCCTTGCGGTGTCGGCCTTCTGCGGCTCGCCGGTCGCGGTGACGTCGAACAGGCTGCGCGCGGGGTCGACGGACGCGTGCCGTTCGCCCGCCTCGCCGTCGCGCACCTCGCCGTCGCCGGCCAGCAGGATCAGCCCCGCGGTGTCGGCGTCGACGGCCCGAGGCGTGTGCGGGGGCACCGGGGCGAGCGAAGCGACGGGGAGTGGCATGGCGACGGTCGCGATCAACTCGCCGGTGGCGAGTGCGCCGCAGCGCTCGTCGTCAGCGAGCAGAATCGGTGCGACGGCAAGGGATTCGGCGACGGGGCCGGGCACGCCCCAGTAGCCGAGGCGTTCCGCGGCCACCACGAGGTCGACCGGGTGTGCCTCGATGCCGTCGAACTTCTCGGGCACCATCAGCGCCGTCACGCCGAGATCGGCCAGCGTGGACCACACCTTGCGCCCTGGCCCGGTGTCGCCGGCCGACCACGCGCGCACCGCTGCGGGAACGTCGGCCGCGGACATGGCCGCGTCGATGCTCGCGCTGAAGTCGCGCTGCTGCTCGTCGAGATCGAACTTCATTTCGCCTGCCCCTGAGCTTCGCGAGGCAGACCCAGCAGGCGTTCGGCGATGATGTTGCGCTGAATCTCGTTGGTGCCCGCGTAGATCGGGCCGCCGAGCGCGAACAGCAGGCCGTCGGTCCACTCGTCGGCGAGTTCGCCGTCGGCCCCGCGCATGTCCAGCGCGGTCTGATGCAGTGCCACGTCGAGGTCCGACCAGAACACCTTGGTGATCGAGGACTCCGCGCCGAGTTCACCGCCGCTCGCCAACCGGGTGACGGTGCCGAACGTGTGCAGCCGGTAGGCCTGAGCCTTGATCCAGGCGTCGGCGACCCGGTCGGCGAACGCGGGGTCCTTGTCGACCTGCCACTGCTTCACCAGTCGCTCGGCGGGCGCGAGGAACCGGGCCGGGCTGCGCAGCGACATGCCGCGCTCGTTGCTCGACGTGCTCATCGCGGAGCGCCAGCCGTCGTGCGCCTCGCCGATGACGTCGTCGTCGGGGACGAACACGTCGTCGAGGAAGATCTCGCCGAAGCCGGTGTCGCCGCCGAGCTGCGCGATCGGTCGGACGGTGACGCCGTCGGCCTTCAGGTCGAACATGACGTAGGTAAGGCCCTTGTGGCGCTGCGCCTCGGGATCGGAGCGGAACAGTCCGAATGCCCTCTCGCCGAACGGGGCTCGCGAGCTCCAGATCTTCTGGCCGTTGAGCTTCCAGCCGCCGTCGGTCCTCGTGGCCGTGGAGCGAAGCGACGCGAGGTCGCTGCCGGACTCGGGTTCGGACCAGGCCTGCGCCCAGATCTCCTCGCCGCTGGCCATCTTCGGCAGCACGCGGTCCAGTTGTTCCTTGGTGCCGTGCGCGAACAGCGTCGGCGCGAGCATCGAGGTGCCGTTGGCGCTGGCCCGTCCTGGCGCGCCTGCGCGGAAGTACTCCTCCTCGTAGACGATCCACTGCAGCAGCGTGGCGTCGCGGCCGCCGTACTCCTTGGGCCAGGCGATCACCGAGAGGCCCGCGTCGAAGAGCACCTTGTCCCACTGGCGATGCTGCTCGAAACCCGCTGCGGTGTCGTAGGACTCGGTGGGGAAGTGCGACGTGTTGGCGGCGAGGAAGTCGCGGACCTCGGCGCGGAACTCCTCGCTCGCGTCGTCGAACGTCAGATCCATCAGTTCATCTCTCGCAGTAGCGGCTTGACCACTTTTCCTCCGGGGTTGCGCGGCAGGACGTCGATGAAGACGACCGACCGCGGGGCCTTGAAGTTCGCCAGATGCTCACGCGTGTAGGCGATCACGGCCTCCTCGGTCGAGCGCAGCGTCCGGCTTGAGCACGACGAAGGCCTTGCCGACCTCGCCGAGTCGCTCGTCGGGCACGCCGATCACGGCCGAGTCGGCGACGCCGTCGAGCCGGGCGAGCACCTGCTCGATCTCCGCGGGGTAGACGTTGAAGCCGCCGCAGATGTACATGTCCTTGAGCCGGTCGGTGATGCGCAGATTGCCGTTGTCGTCGAGGTTTCCGACGTCGCCGGTGTGCAGCCAGCCGTCGGCGTCGATCGCCTTGGCGGTGGCTTCGGGGTCGTCGAGGTAGCCGAGCATGACGTTGGGTCCGCGGAGCAGGACCTCGCCGTTGTCGTCGCTCGATTCGCAGTTCGAAGTCGGCGATCGCCCGCCCGCACGTGGTGGCGACCGTGACGGCGTCGTCGTCGGCGCGACACATCGTGCCGAAACCGCTTGCCTCCGTGAGCCCGTACGCCGTCAGCACGATGTCGAAGTCCAACTCGGTCTGCATGCGTTCGATCAGCACCACGGGAACCGTCGCGGCGCCGGTGACGGCGAAACGCAGTGAGGTCAGGTCGAATTCGCTCGCGCTTCGGATGATCGAGCAGCGTCTGGTAGATCGTCGGCGGGCCGGGCAGCACGGTGATCCGATGGTCCTGCACGGCGCGCATCGCGCTCTCCGGATCGAACGTCAGCTGAGGGATCAGCGTCGCGCCCTTCTGCAGGCAGGCGAGGATGCCCGCCTTGTAGCCGAAGTTGTGGAAGAACGGGTTGATGCACAGATAGCGGTCGGCGCTGGTGAGCTGGCCGCACGCGGCCCACGCCGCGGGGGCGGCGAGCGACTGCCGGTGCGCGCACAGCACGCCCTTGCTGCGGCCGGTGGTGCCGGACGTGAACAGGATGTCCGAGACGTCATCGGGCGCGACGGCGGCGGCGCGGGCATCCGCCGCGGCGAGATCGGTTCCCCGCGCGACGAATTCGTCCCAGGTGCCGTCCGCCTTGTCGATGGGGATCCGGACGACGTGGCGCAATGCGGGAAGTGCTGCTCGGTCGAGTTCCGCGGACTTGTCGACGCCGAGGAACTCGCCGCATGCCGAACAACAGCGGGAGCCTCGGTTCGGCCGAGGATGTCGGACGCCTCGCTCGCGGTGTAGCGGGTGTTCAGCGGCACGACGACCGCGCCCGCGTAGCCGACGGCCAGGCAGGCGACCACCCAGTGCCAGGTGTTCGGGGACCAGATGGCGACGCGGTCGCCCGCGTTCACGCCGAGGTCGATCATCGCCGCGGCGGCCTGCCGCACTTCGGCCCTGAGCTGGGAGAAGGTCAGCGACTTGTCGGGCGTGATGACCGCGTCGTGGTCGGGGAACTGCTCGGCGATGCGGTCGACAACGCCAGGAATGGTGCCACCTGGCGTCTCCATTGCCGCTCCCTCTAACAAAGCAAGTGCTTGGTAGGTTAGCCTACAGGGGTGATAGAGGTCCAGGAGTTCAGGGCCGAGGTCCGTGACTGGCTCGCCGACAATCTGGTCGGCGAATTCGCCGCGCTCAAGGGGCTCGGCGGCCCAGGTCGCGAGGACGAGGCGTTCGAGGAACGGCGGGCGTGGAACCGGCATCTCGCGAAGGCCGGGCTGACGTGTCTCGGCTGGCCGGAGGAGCACGGCGGGCGCGGTCTGTCGGTCGCCCACCGGGTGGCGTTCTACGAGGAGTACGCCAAGGCCGACGCCCCCGACAAGGTGAGCCACTTCGGCGAGGAACTGGTCGGGCCGACGCTGATCGCCTACGGCACGCCGGAGCAGCAGAAGCGCTTCCTGCCCGGCATCCTCGACGTGACCGAACTCTGGTGCCAGGGCTACTCCGAGCCCGGCGCGGGCAGCGACCTCGCCAACGTGTCGACCACCGCCGAGCTCGACGGCGACCAGTGGGTGCTCAACGGCCAGAAGGTGTGGACGTCGATGGCGCACCTTTCGCAGTGGTGCTTCGTGGTGGCCCGCACCGAGAAGGGGTCCAAGCGGCACGCGGGCCTGTCGTATCTGTTGGTCCCGCTCGATCAGCCCGGCGTCGAGATACGACCGATCGTCCAGCTGACGGGGACTGCGGACTTCAACGAGGTGTTCTTCGACGACGCCCGCACCGAGGCCTCGCTGGTGGTCGGCGAGCCCGGCGACGGCTGGCGGGTCGCGATGGGCACGCTGACGTTCGAGCGTGGCGTGTCGACCCTCGGGCAGCAGATCCGTTACGCGCGTGAGCTTTCCAACCTGGCCGACGTCGCCAAGCGAACCGGGGCCGCAGACGATCCGCTGATTCGCGAGCGACTGACCCGATCGTGGACCGGGCTGCAGACCATGCGGTCGTACGCGCTGGCGACGATGGACGTGGAAGCAGCCGCAGGCCGCCGGACAAGACTGTGTCGAAGCTGTTGTGGGCCAACTGGCATCGGGACCTCGGCGAGCTGGCGATGGACGTCGTCGGGATGGCGGGCCTGGTGAAGGACGACGACAAGTTCGACGAGTGGCAACACCTCTTCCTGTTCACCCGCGCCGACACCATCTACGGCGGGTCGAACGAGATCCAGCGGAACATCATCGCCGAGCGGGTGCTCGGACTACCGAGAGAGGTCAAGGGCTAGGTACATGGACCTCTCCACTGCGCCGAAAGAGATTGACGGACACGGGCTTCTGGCAGGCAGGGTGGTGCTGGTGACGGCCGCGGCGGGCACCGGCATCGGCTCGTCGACGGCGCGGCGTGCGCTCGCCGAGGGCGCAGACGTCGTCGTCTCCGACTACCACGAACGGCGGCTGGGCGAGACACGCGACGAGCTCGCGAGCCTCGGTCTCGGTCGCGTCGAATCGGTGGTGTGCGACGTCACCTCGACCGAGGCGGTCGATGCGCTGATCGCCGGCGGCCGTCGAGAAGATGGGCCGCATCGACGTCCTGGTGAACAACGCCGGCCTCGGCGGGCAGACGCCTCTGGTCGACATGACCGACGACGAGTGGGACCGGGTCCTCAACGTCACGCTGACGTCGGTGATGCGGGCGACCCGCGCGGCGCTGCGATACTTCCGCGATGCGGGACACGGCGGCGTCATCGTCAACAACGCCAGCGTGCTCGGCTGGCGCGCACAGCACTCGCAGTCGCACTACGCCGCGGCCAAGGCGGGCGTGATGGCGCTGACCCGATGCAGCGCAATCGAAGCCGTCGAATACGGCGTCCGCATCAACGCCGTGTCACCGAGCATCGCGCGGCACAAGTTCCTCGAGAAGACCAGCAGCTCCGACCTGTTGGACCGGCTGTCCTCGGATGAGGCGTTCGGCAGGGCCGCGGAACCGTGGGAGGTGGCCGCCACCATCGCGTTCCTGGCCAGTGACTACTCCAGCTACCTGACCGGCGAAGTGATCTCGGTGTCGAGCCAACGCGCGTGACGAGGCGCCCCCGGCCCGCCGCCGCGGCAGTGCTCTGCGTGCTGGTCATCAGTGGCTGTGCGGGCGCGAGCAACAGCGGCGGCGACACCACGTGCAAGGACTTCCTAGCCGCGAGCACCGCAGATCAGGGCGCGACGGTGGCCAAGATGCTCAAGGAGCGCAACGGCCGAAACGGTTCGACCACCGACGTCGAGTCCAAACGCGCGGCGGTCGTTCTGAGCTGTCAGCCCTCCGACAAACAGGACGCCAAGATCGGCGACCTCGGCTAGCGACGTTTCTCCACCGTTTCTTCACATTCGCTGCCCGGAAGCATCACAGCAGGCACCTACAGTCAATCCTGTGAAGCGCATCCTGGTGGTCGACGACGAGCCGACCATCCTGGCCGCCGTCGCCACCCGACTCCGCGCGGAGGAGTTCCTGGTGGAGACCGCCGTCGACGGCCCGTCCGCGGTCGCCAAGGCCGCGGCGACCGAGCCGGACCTGGTGGTGCTCGACGTGATGCTGCCGGGGTTCGACGGCCTGGAGGTGTGCCGACGCATCCAGGCGACGCGGCCGATCCCCGTGCTGATGTTGACCGCCCGCGCCGACGAGACCGACATGCTGATCGGCCTCGGCGTCGGCGCCGACGACTACCTCACCAAACCGTTCAGCATGCGGGAACTCGTCGCACGCGTCGGCGTGCTCCTGCGCCGCATGGACCGGGCGGCCGATGCCGCGCCACTGTCCGTCGGCGACTATCGAATCGACCTGCAGGCGCGCCGGGTTCACCGCGGCGACGAGGAAATCCACCTGACCAGAATCGAATTCGACCTGCTCGCCTTCCTCGCGGGCCGCCCACGCGCCGCGGTTCCCCGCGAGACGCTGCTCGAACACGTCTGGGGATGGGCCTCGGAGGTCGAGACGCGCACGGTGGACAGCCACGTGAAGGCGTTGCGGCGCAAGCTGGGTTCCGGGCTGATCCGCACCGTGCACGGCGTCGGCTACGCGTTGGAGACGCCGCGATGAGCGGCTTGCACGGGGTGGTGGGATCGGCTGCCGCGTCCGCTCGACCCCTTCGGATCCTTCAAGGTCAAGGTGGGTCTGCTGGTCGGTGGCGCAATCACGTTGGCGGCCTTCACGTTCTACATCGGTGCGAGCTGGAAGTTCCGCTACGCGCTGTTGGCGGCACTGCTCGCGTCGTTGGTCTTCACGCAGTTCATGGCCCACGGCATGACGTCCCCGCTGCGGCAGATGACCGCCGCGGCACGCGCCATGGCCCGCGGTGACTACAGCCGTCGGGTGCGGGCCACCTCCCGCGACGAAATCGGGCAACTGGCAACGGCCTTCAACCAGATGGCGGCCGACCTCGGCGCCGCCGACGAGTACCGGCGAGGGCTCATCGCCAACGTCTCACACGAGTTGCGCACCCCGATCACGGCCCTGCAGGCGGTGCTCGAGAACCTCGTCGACGGCGTCGCCGAACCCGACCCCGAAACCATGCGGCTGGCCCTGGCGCAGACCGAACGGCTCGGCGAACTCGTCACCAATCTGCTCGACCTCTCCCGACTGGAAGGGGGAGCGATTCCCCTGCAGCACTCGCAGTTCCGCGTCGACGAATTCCTCCGCGAGGCCGTCGGACACGTCGGACTGACGCCGGACGACGTGGAGATCACGGTGACCGCGTCACCGCCCGACCTGATGGCCGTCGCCGACCCGGCCCGACTGCGGCAGGTGGTGGTCAATCTGGTGGACAACGCGATTCGGCACAGCCCGGCGGGCGGTCGGGTGTCCGTGCTGGCCCGTGCGGCCGAGCCCTCGGGGCTGCGACTGGAGGTCTGCGACGAGGGGCCGGGCATTCCGCCGTCCGAGCGCGAGCGGGTGTTCCAACGCTTCACCCGCGGCGCCACCTCGGCGGGCGGCACCGGACTCGGCCTCGCGATCGCTCGCTGGGCCGTCGAATTGCACGGCGGCACAATCGAAGTCATGTCGGCCCCGACGGGCTGCCGCATCGGGGTGACGATTCCCCACCCGACGAACATGGAGGAGATCTCGTGACGATGATGGTTCCGGGCTGGCACACGATGCCGCCGCCCCCGCCGCCACTGCTCGGCCCGCTGCTGCCGCGCCAGGGCGAGCCCGGCTGGACCGTCTGGCCGCATCGCGTCTGGCCGCTCGACCCGCTGGCCAAGGCGCCGCGCCGGCTGGTGCTGCTCGGGCTCGTCGCCGCGGGCGTCGGCACCGAGTTGTGGCGGCCCTCGGTGCTCAGCATCGGCTATCTCGTCGTCGCGACGATGGTCTTCGGCGTCGTCTACTGGACGGCGGACCGTCGTCCGACGGCTGGCGCAGTGGTTCGGGACGGGCCTGACCCTGGCGCTGCTCGCGGTGCCTGCCGTGCTCGCGGCGCCGTGGCTCGGCGGGCTCTGCATCGCGGCGGCGTGGGTGATGGGATGGTGCACGCTCGTCGGGGGCCGCACGTGGACGGCGGTGTTCACGGGGCCGTTCATGCCGTGGCTGATGTTCAGCCGGGTGGCGGGATGGCTGGGTCGCGCGCGGTCGGATCTCGTGCCGGCCGGCGCCAACAGGTCAGCGCTGCCGAAGGTGGGCCGAGTGGTCGCCGTCGTCGCGATCACGGGCGTGCTCCTGGCCGTCTTCGGCGGGCTGTTCGCCGCGGCCGACCCCGCCTTCGCGCACGTGCTCGGCAGTCTGGTGCCCGCGTTGGACGTCGGCGACGCCGTCGCGCACGTGCTGGTGTTCGGGACCGTGCTGGGCTTCGTGCTGGCGGGCGGCTACCTGATGCGGTTCGCACCGCGGCTGGATGCGATGGCGCCCAAGCCGATGAAGGCCTTGCCTCGGTGGGAGTGGGCGCTGCCCCTCGGCGTGCTCGACGGCCTGTTCGTCGCGTTCGTCGTCGTGCAGGCAACCGTTCTGTTCGGCGGCCACCGCCACGTGCTGGAAACCGAGGGGCTGACGTACGCCGAGTATGCGCGCCAAGGCTTTTGGCAACTGCTCTGGGTTTCCGCGCTGACCCTGGTGGTGCTCAGCGGCGTCATCCGGGTGGCCGGGCGCGTCTCCGCGGCCGACCGTCGTCTGCTGCGGATCCTGGTCGGGACGACGTGCCTGACGTCGGTCGTGGTGGTGATCTCGGCCATCCACCGGATGTCGCTGTACCAGGAGGCGTACGGGTTCAGCGTGCAGCGGCTGATGGTGATCGCCATCGAGCTGTGGCTCGGCGCGGTGTTCGTGCTGATCGCCGTCGGCAGGCATCGGGATGACGGGGCGGTGGCTGCCTCGCGCAGTCCTGGTGACCGGGGTGTTGACCCTGCTCGGCGTCGCGGCGCTGAACCCCGAGCGGTGGATCGCCGACCACAACGTCGACCGCTACGAGCAGACCGGGCAGTTGGACGCCGACTATCTCCTGGACCTGTCGACGGACGTGGAGCCCGCGCTCGCGCGACTGCCTCAAGCCGATGCGCGACTGCGCGCGATACCGTGACCGAGATCGGGACGCCTGGTACGAGTTCAACCTGTCGCGATCGCGGGCAAGCCACGATGGCACGGCCTCCGTACGAGGCGTGCGAGCAGTTCTGGCTTTACCGGCCGCTGACCCCGGCTAGCCAAGCAAGCGCTTGGTCGATACGCTGACGGGGTGGACAAGGCCCTTCCGAGCCGCCGCGACGAGCTGCTCGACCTCGCCGCGGCGATGTTCGCGGAGCGGGGCCTGCGCGCCACCACCGTGCGGGACATCGCGGACTCGGCGGGCATCCTGTCCGGCAGCCTCTATCACCACTTCAAGTCCAAGGAGCAGATGGTCGAAGAAGTCCTGCGCGACTTCCTCGACTGGCTGTTCGCGCGTTACGCGGAGATCGTCGCGAGCTCGAGCGATCCGCTGGAGCGCGTGAAGGGGTTGTTCATGGTGTCGTTCGAGGCCATCGAGCACCGGCACGCACAGGTCGTCATCTATCAGGACGAGGCCAAGCGGCTGAACCCGTTGCCGCAGTTCGGCTTTCTCAACGAGCGCAACCGCGAACAGCGCACGATGTGGTTGGACCTGCTCAAGCAGGGCGTCGCCGAGGGGTGCTTCCGGCCCGACCTCGAACCCGACCTCGTCTACCGCTTCATCCGCGACACCACCTGGGTTTCGGTCCAGTGGTACCAACCGGGCGGACCACTCACGGCCGAACAGGTCGGCAGACAGTATCTCGCCATCGTTCTCGGCGGCATTACGACAGAAGGAGATTAGACATGGGCCAGGCGTACGTCATCGACGCTGTGCGTACCGCAGTCGGCAAGCGCAACGGAGGGCTTTCCGGGCGTTCACCCGGTCGACCTCGGCGCGGCCGCCTGGCGCGGGCTGTTCGAGCGCAACGACGTCGACCCCGGCGCCGTCACCGACGTGATCGCCGGCTGCGTCGACGCCATCGGCGGCCAGGCGGGCAACATCGCGCGGCTGTCGTGGCTCGCCGCGGGCTTCCCCGAAGAGGTGCCCGGAGTCACGGTCGACCGGCAGTGCGGATCCAGCCAGCAGGCGATTTCCTTTGGTGCGCAAGCGATCATGTCGGGCACCGCGGACTTCATCGTCGCCGGCGGCATGCAGAACATGAGCCAGATTCCGATCAGCTCGGCGATGATCGTCGGCGAGCAGTTCGGCTTCACCTCGCCGACCAACGAGTCGAAGAGCTGGCTGCACCGCTACGGCGACCAGGAGATCTCCCAGTTCCGCGGCTCCGAGATGATCGCCGAGAAGTGGGGCCTGTCCCGCGAGGCGATGGAGCAGTACTCGCTGACCAGCCACCAGCGCGCTCAGGAGGCGATTCGCTCCGGGTACTTCGAGAACGAGATCATTCCGGTGGACGGCTTCGTCACCGACGAGGGGCCGCGCGACACCTCGCTGGAGAAGATGGCCGGGCTCAAGACCCTGGTCGAAGGCGGCCGGCTGACCGCCGCGATGGCCAGCCAGATCTCCGACGGCGCAAGCGCGGTGCTGCTGGCCTCCGAGCAAGCCGTCAAGGACCACGGCCTCACGCCGCGCGCCCGCATCCACCACGTCAGCGCCCGCGGCGCCGACCCGGTGTACATGCTGACGGGCCCGATCCCCGCCACGCAGTACGCGCTCGAGAAGACGGGGCTGACGATCGAGGACATCGACACCGTCGAGATCAACGAGGCCTTCGCACCCGTCGTCATGGCGTGGCTGAAGGAGACCGGCGCCGACCCGGCGAAGGTGAACCCCTCCGGCGGCGCGATCGCGTTGGGCCACCCGCTCGGGGCGACGGGCGCCAAGCTGTTCGCGACGATGCTGAACACGTTGGAGCGCACCGGCGGTCGCTACGGCCTGCAGACGATGTGCGAGGGCGGCGGCACCGCCAACGTCACGATCATCGAGCGCCTCTAGGCGCGGACCTCGTCCGCCTCCATCGCTTCGGTTTGCGATTCGACGACGGTCTGCGACGGCGCGTGGCGCTCCCACAGCACCGCGCCGACGCACGCCGTGATCACCCAGCCCGTGCCGACCGCGCCGCACCACGTCAGGATCGCCATCGCGACGCCGATCGGGCCGAGCTCGTCCCAGCCGTCGAGAATCGGACGGGAAGAACCAGCGCGAGCCGAGCGGCAGGATGATGCCGTCGATCACCACGCCCGCGAGTCCGGCCAGTGCCAGGTAGTTGCGGCCGCGGCCGCCGTCGCGAACCAGAAGGGCGGGCGTCAGCGACCAGAAGACCCAGACGGGCAGCAGCGAGACCACGATCCTCACGATCCGCATGCCGGTGTGGTGGTCACCGCCGAAGGCGATCCGATCGCGCAGGCCGATCATCGTCAGGTACAGCGCGAACCACGCCACGCCCCGCCACAGCCTGCCGAGGAGTCCGAATTGCTCACGGCGCCAGGCCTTTGCGAATATCCCCGCGATCATGATGCCCATCGGGATGCCCCAGATGAGGAAGCCGGCGACGCCGATGAACGTCCAGCTGGACTTGCAGCGCGGACGAATGGCCGAAGGCCGAGCGCACGTGGTCGGACGCGGGGTGGACCAGGCCGAGTTCGCGGATGATCAGCGTGCCGGGGCTGGCGTTGTCGGCGAATCCCCTCATGTACGCAAAGCCCATGATCATCAACGGGATGACGGTGGTGAAGAACTGCACCGACACCATGGCGCCCAGCGTGCCGCCGTCGATCTCGTTGAAGCGCGCGACGATTGCCGCGACGGGCTTGAGCCGCCGGGCCTCCGCTAGCCGTCGATAGCGGTCCTGGACACGCAGGCGCACGTCCGAACGATTGGCGCTGTCAGGCATGTCTGTGGATAGCACGGCGCGCCTGGGAGTGACCTGTCAGTGGTCGTGGATCACCACGCCGCGGATGTTGCGGCCCGCGAGCATGTCGGCATAGCCCTCGTTGATGTCGTTGAGCTTGTACTCGGCGGTGACCGTCTCGTCGAGCATGAGCTTGCCCTCGCGGTAGAGGCTGAGCAGCTTCGGGATGTCGGCGCGCGGATTCGCCTCGCCGTACAGGCTGCCGAGCAACCGCTTCTGAAACAGCGTCATGAACGTCATCGGCAGCGCGGGCGAGTCGTCGGCCATCGATGCGAGCGCGGTCATCACCACGGCGCCGTTCTTGCTGACGATGTTGAGCGCATCGTTGATCATCGGACCCTCGAGCAGGCCCATGGTCAGCAGTGCCGAATCCGCCATCACCCCGCGGGTCAGCTCGGTGACCAGCTCGGTGGCCTCCGGCATCGACGTCACGAAGTGGGTGGCTCCGAACTCGATTGCCTTGTCGCGCTTGTCCTCCACCAGATCGACGACGACGATCCGCTCCGCGCCCGCGAGTCGCGCACCCTGGACCGCGCCGCTGCCGATGCCGCCGAATCCGACGACGACGACGGTGTCGCCCGGGCTGACGTCGGCGGTGTTGACGGCCGACCCCCAGCCCGTCATCACGCCGCACCCCAGCAGGCAGGCGCGCGAGAGCGGCAGGTCGTCGTCGACCTTGATCACCGACGACTCCGACAGCGTGCCGTACTGCGAGAAGCTTCCGATGCCCGCCATCGTGCCGACGTCCTTGCCGTTCAGTCGGCGGCGATAGGTGCCGTCGGTCTGGACGCCCATGAGGATGAGCGCGCCGAGGTCGCACAGATTCTGATGTCCGCTGGCGCACCACCGACAGCGCCCGCATGCGGGCAGGAACGACGTGACGACGTGATCGCCGACGGCAAGGCCGTGAACGCCTGGACCGACCTCCTGGACGATGCCCGCGCCCTCGTGCCCGCCGATCATCGGCAGCGGAACGCCGGCGAGGTCGCCCGTCCGAACGTGGTGGTCGGAGTGGCACAGCCCGGTCGCCTCGAACGAGATCAGGACCTCGCCGTCCTTCGGGCCGTCGAGGTCGACTTCCTCGATGGTCCAGTCCCCGTCGATCTCCCACAGCACAGCGGCGTTCGTCTTCATGAGTGCCGAGTGTAGGTAAGCGACGCCGCGTTCACGGCGAAATCGAAAGGCTTACCGTTTACTCGACGAACGCGACCGCGGACTGCAGGTGCTTGACGGCCTCGGCGACGATCGAGTCGATCAGCTCCGCGCACGACGGCAGATCGTCGAGGATGCCCGCCACCTGACCCGACGCCAGCACGCCCGCGTCGGTGTTGCCCTCGACCAGGCCTGCCTTCAGCAGCATCGGCGTGTTCGCGGCCATGACGACCTGCGACCACGTCAGCTCCTTGCCGTGCCGCATCTCGAGGCCGTCCTTGATCATCGACCGCCACGTCATGCCCGACATCTTCTTGAACTTCTGGGCGTTGAGGATCGCCGCGCTGAAACCCCTTACCGGCGAGCCGCTTTCGAGCTTCTCGACGAGTCCGGTGCGCAGCACGCGGTGCGGCATGCCGTCGACGCGCTTGGACACCACGGTCGCGTCGAACGCGGAGTCGAGGTAGCGCTGCTTGACCGCGTCGGGCACGGTCGAGTCCGACGTCAACAGGAAGCGGGTGCCCATCGCGACGCCCGCGGCGCCGTAGGACAGCGCGGCGGCCAGTCCGCGGCCGTCGAAGAAGCCGCCCGCGGCGATGACGGGCATCCCGGTGTCGGCGACCGCGTCGAGGACCGACGGCAGCAGCAGCGTGGTGGCGACCGGACCGGTGTGGCCGCCGCCCTCGCCGCCCTGCACGATCACCGCGTCGGCGCCCCAGCCCGCCACCTTCTTGGCGTGCTTGGCGGCGCCGACCGACGGAATGACCACGACGCCAGCTTCTTTCAGCTTCGCGATCAGCTCCGGCTTGGGGGCCAGGGCGAACGAGGCGACCTTGACGCCCTCGCGGATCAGCAGGTCGCACCGGTCGTTGGCGTCGCCTGCGTCGGCCCGCATGTTGATGCCGAACGGCTTGTCGGTGGCGGCCTTGACCTTGGTCACCGCGGTCTGGAGTTCCTCGAGTGTCATGGTCGCCGAGGCGAGAATGCCCAGCCCGCCGGCGTTGGACGTCGCCGACGACCAGCCGCGCGCCCGCGACCCAGCCCATGCCGGTCTGCACGACGGGGTGCTCGATGCCGATCAGCTCGGTCAGCGGTGTGCGCAGCTTGCTCATGGCTAGGCCTTGACTTCCTTGTCCCGCAGCGACTTCGGATCGATGACCTCGCGGATCAGCTTCTGCTCGTCGCCGGTGGGCAGTCGCGTCGGCCTCGGCGGTGTCCAGTCCGTGCACCTCGAACGAGGTGTTCTCGGCCACCTGGTCGGGCTCGACGCCGGGATGCAGTGACACCGCGCGCATCTGATGGTCGGGGCCGTTGAAGTCGAAGACGCCGAGGTTGGACACCACCCGGTACACGTTGAGGAACCGGTAGGCCGGGTTGTCGGGGTCGACCTTGTCCCAGCCGACGCCGGACACGATGTCGACGGTGTCGCAGAAGACCCGCTTGGAGTGGTTGCCCGACCCAGTAGCTCGTCGCGTGGTTGATGGCGTTGCCCGGTGCCCCGCGGACGCCGAACATCTGCCGGGTCGGGTGCTGGATGGGTCCGAACGCGGACAGGTTCTGGTTGCCGTAGCGATCAATCTGGTTGGCGCCCATGACGACATGGCGCCTGCCCCACGACAGCGTCTCGAACACCCGGTTGAACGGCATCCAGCCCTCGATGGCGCCGACGGCACCGATCGCGGGCGTGTCGGCGAGCAGCCGGGCCTCGCCGTCGGTCAGCACGATGTCCGGCGAGAACGTCAGCCGCGCCAGCCGCGCGCCGATCGACACGATGGTCGTCATCGGGCTGACCATGATCTCGCCCGCGTCGCGGAACAGTTCGGCGCACGCGATCGTGCACACTTCGGCCCTGGTCGCCGACATCATCGAGCTTCCTTGCGTGCCGCTCAGGAACTTGCGCACCGCGGCCTGGTAGTCGGCCTCGCTGCCGGACAGATAGGTCTTGACGAACTCGGCCCACGTCTCGTCGGACCCCGCGGCCTCGGCGTAGTGGCGCTGAAACTTCTCGTCGCGCTTGTAATCCGGTTCGGCCGTGGTGAAGTGGGCGCCGTTCGGGGCCTCGACGACCGTGTCGACCATCATCCGGTTGATCAGCAGGGCCTGCGGCGGCACCGCCTTGACCAGCTCCTCGGTTCCAACCACGCGCTCGACGCTCAGGAACCGCCGTCTGCGCCGCCATCAGGAACAGGTCGTCGAAGTAGGGGTCGATGCCGGTGTAGGCCGCATTGCCCTGCGCATCACCGAGATTCAGGTGGACGAACGCGGCGTCGAGGTTCAGCGCGGGCATGGCGACCAGTTCCTCGAAACCGCCGTCGGTCGGGTACGGCGAGGTGACGGTCTTGAGCTCGTCACCCCAGAAGGTGCGCACGTCGCTGCCCAGCCCCGCGCGGATCGGCAGGAACGGAAGCCGTTGCGCGGCAGCCTGCAAGCCGCAGCGCAGCATGCCCTCGTCCATCTCGCGGGCCTCGATCGCTCCGCTGGTGCGGGCCTTGGCGAACCACGGGTCGTAGAACGGCGGCGAGTCCAGGGACACGAAGCCGTAGTACAGCCGCTTGACCTTGCCCGCCGAGCACAGCAGGCCGACGTCCGGTCCGCCGTAGCTGACGACGGTGAGGTCGGTGACGTCGGTGCGCAGCAGTGCGCGGACGAAGGCCATCGGCTTGCGCCGCGAGCCCCAGCCGCCGATGCCGATGGTCATGCCGCTCTCGATCGACGAGACGGCGTCGTCCAGCGTGGTTCTCTTGTCGGTCATTCTTTTCCCTTGGTGGTTCCCGCGAACGCATCGCGATGCTCGTCGGAGACGCCGGACAGGTTCAGCTCGAACGTAAAGCCCTGTTCCATGCGGTATCTGGCGTTCGGCGGTTGGACGTCGATCAGGTTGAGCGCCTCCTTCGCGGCCCGGATCACCCTGGTGTCCTTGGACGCGATGTCGCGGGCCACGCGCAGCGCCGACTCGTCGAGGTCGGCGCGCGGCACGACCTCGTGCACCGACCCGAAGTGGTGAAGGGTCTCGGCGTCGACCGTCGCGGCGGTGAAGAACAGCCGGCGCATCATGTGTTGCGGCACCAGGCGCGACAGGTGGGTGGCCGCGCCCAGCGCGCCGCGCTCGACCTCGGGCAGGCCGAACTTGGCGTCGTCGGAGGCGACGATGACGTCGGCGTTGCCGACCAGTCCGATGCCGCCGCCGACGCAGAAGCCGTTGACCGCGGCGACGACGGGCACCTCGCACTCGTACACCGCGCGGAAGGCGTGGAAGCAGCCGCGGTTGGCGTCGATGAGCGCGGTGAAGCCCTCGGTGTTCTGCATCTCCTTGATGTCGACGCCCGCATTGAAGCCACGGCCCTCGGCGCGCAGGATCACGACGTGGGTGCTGCGGTCGCGGCCCGCGGCGGTGATGGCGTCGCCGAGTTCGAACCAGCCCTTCGAGGGAATGGCGTTGACCGGTGGGTAGTCCACGGTGACCGAGACGATGCCCGGTTCCACGGTCTTGGTGGTGATGGTCATCAGATCTCCAGTGACTCTCGGATGGGGTGGCTACCTAAGCAAGCACTTGCTTGGTACGCTAGCACAGTGACCAATGGCGTTGACAGCGGCTTCAATCTCCGACTGGACGGTCGCGTCGTCCTGGTGACCGGCGGCGTCAGGGGAGTCGGAGCAGGCATCAGCGCCGTGTTCGCCGTCGCAGGGCGCCACCGTCGTGACGTGCGCGCGCCGCCCCGTCGAGGGTCTGCCGTATGACTTCCACTCCTGCGACGTCCGCGACGACGACTCCGTCAAGGCGCTCATCGAAGCCGTCGTCGCCAAGCACGGCCGACTCGACGTCGTCGTGAACAACGCGGGCGGATCGCCCTACGTGCTGGCGGCGGAGTCGTCGGCGAAGTTCAGCACGCAAGATCGTCGAGCTGAATCTGCTTGGGCCGCTGTCGGTTTCGACGCATGCCAACGCCGTGATGCAGACCCAGGAGCGCGGCGGCTCGATCGTCAACATCGCCAGCGTCAGCGGCCGCCGGCCCACGCCGGGCACCGTCGCCTACGGCGCGGCCAAGGCGGGCATGGAGAGCATCACCAGCACGCTGGCGGTCGAGTGGGCGCCCAAGGTGCGGGTCAACTCGGTGGTCGTCGGGATGGTCGAGACCGAGCAGTCCGAACTGTTCTACGGCGACGCCGATTCCATCGCGGCGATCTCCAAGAACGTTCCCCTCGGCCGGCTCGCCAAGCCCGAGGACGTCGGCTGGGCGGCGGCCTTCCTGGCCTCGGATCTGGCGACCTACATCAGCGGCGCATCGCTCGAGGTGCACGGCGGCGGCGAGCCGCCGCACTACCTCGCCACCACCACCGCAGACATCAAATAGCCTTCGATTCAATACAGCAGGGAGACAACGGATATGGGACTGCTCGACGGCCGCGTGGTCATCGTGACGGGATCGGGTGGCGGCATCGGCCGCGCCCACGCTCTGGCGTTCGCCGCCGAGGGTGCGCGCGTCGTGGTCAACGACATCGGCGTCGGCCTCGACGGCTCACCGGCGGGCGGCGGCAGCGCGGCGCAAGGCGTCGTCGACGAAATCACCTCTGCCGGTGGCGAAGCCGTCGCCAGCGGCGCCAACGTCGCCGACTGGGCGCAGGCCGAGGGCCTCATCCAGACGGCGGTCGACACGTTCGGCGGGCTCGACGTCCTCGTCAACAACGCGGGCATCGTCCGCGACCGGATGTTCGCCAACACCAGCGAAGACGAGTTCGACGCCGTCATCGCCGTGCACCTCAAGGGGCACTTCGCCACGATGAAGCACGCGGCCGCCTACTGGCGCGCCCAGTCCAAGGCAGGCAATGCCGTGGATGCCCGCATCATCAACACCAGTTCCGGCGCGGGCCTGCAAGGCAGTGTGGGACAAGCGAATTACAGCGCGGCCAAGGCGGGCATCGCGGCGCTGACCCTGGTGGCGTCCGCCGAGATGGGCCGCTACGGCGTCACCGTCAACGCCATCGCGCCGTCGGCGCGCACCCGCATGACCGAGACGGTGTTCGCCGACATGATGTCGACGCAGGACTCCGACTTCGACGCCATGGCGCCGGAGAACGTCTCGCCGCTGGTGGTGTGGCTCGGCAGCGTGGAATCCCGCGACGTCACCGGCAAGATGTTCGAGGTCGAGGGCGGCATCATCCGCGTCGCCGAGGGCTGGGCCCGCGGAGGCGAGGTGGACAAGGGCGCGCGGTGGGATCCGGCCGAGCTCGGCCCCGTCGTCACCGACCTGCTCGCCAAGTCGCGGACGCCCCTGCCGGTCTTCGGGGCCTAGACCGGCTCGCACACCACCAGCGGGATGACGCGGTCCGCGGCGTCGCGGTAGCCCTTGTACGGCGGGTACATCTTGATCAGCACCGGCCAGTACCGTCGCCGCTCCTCCTCGGTCGCGTCACGCGCCGTCATGCGCAGGTGCTCGTCGCGAACCTGCACCCGCACTTCGGGATTCGCCTTCAGATTCAGGTACCACATCGGATTGCCGTCGCGGCCGCCGAACGACGCGGGCAGCACCACCTTCGCGCCGTCCCGCAGGCACAGCGTCGCGGTGGTTCTCGGCTCGCCCGACTTGCGGCCGGTCGTGGTGAGCAAGCGCTGCCGGGAACCACAGCAACTTCGCGCCGAGCCTGCCGTTGGTGCGCTGGTAGACGGCGATGTGGGCACGTCGAGAAGTACTTCAGCGCGAGCGCCAGTAGCGCCGGAGTTGCGGACGCGTTCCGAGAGTTCGGGCATGCCCTCGTTAGCGTAGCCGCGTCCTGGTGCGTCCCAAACTTCGCAGGCGTCAGCCCTACGGCTCGCAGACCACCAGGGGGATCTTGCGCTCGGTCCACGACTGGTAGTCCTCGTAGGTCGGGTACATCTCGACCAGCTTGGGCCAGTACAGGTTTCGCTCATCCTCGGTCGCGTCGCGCGCGGTGAGCTCGAGCTTCTCGCCCTTGATCTCGACCGATACCTTCGGGTCCGCCTTGAGGTTCAGGTACCACATGGGGTGCTTGTCGCTGCCGCCCTTGGACGCCGCGAAGATGACCTTGTCGCCGTCGCGGTGGAAGTACAGCGGGCTGGTGCGTGGCTCACCGGTCTTGCGGCCCTTGGTGATCAGCAGTGCGACGGGAATGCCCTGGAAGTTGCCGCCGAGCCCTTCGCCCTTGTTGCGGCGGTAGAAGAAGGCGTTGATCCGGGACATCCACTTGACCGCGAAGTCGCCGACGGCGGTGTCCATGTACTTGGGGCGGCTGCTCATGCCTGCAAACCTACGTCAGCGCGGGATCGCAGATGACGATCGGAATCTTGCGGTCGGTGTAGGACCGGTAGTTCACGAAGTCCGCGTACATGGCGTCGAGCTTGGGCCAGTACTCGTCGCGCTCGGCATCCGTGGCGTCGCGGGCGGTGAGCTCGTGGAGCTCCGGCCTTGGTGCGAAAGGTGATCCGAGGATTGGCCACCAGGTTGAGGTACCACATGGGGTTGGTCGCGCGGCCGCCCTGCGAGGCGACGAGCACGATGCGCTGGCCCTCCTGAAGGAAGAGCAGCGGGCTGTCCCGGGGCTCGCCCGACTTGCGGCCGGTCGTGGTCAGGATTCCGACCTCGGACCCCTTGAGGAACTTGTTGCCGAGCTTCCCGTTGGTGGTCTTGAAGAGCCAGGTCTGGGCCTTCGACATCCACTTGATGGCGGTGCCGACCTTCGCCGAGTTGAGGCTCTCGATCTGCTTGGGCTTGAGCGGGCGGGACGGGTTGGCCATGGCGTGAACCTTTCTGCTGATGGATGCCGGTAGGGTCACCGCGACATCGATTGGCCGTGGCAAATGGGAGTGGGCATGTCGGACAAGACGTTTTCGTTCGTGGTCAACCGAACCAGCACTGCGTCCGCCGCGACGTTGTTCCGGTTGGAGACGGACGGCCCTCAGTGGGCTCGCTGGGGCAAGCCGCTGATCGTTCAGGCCACCTGGGCGCGCCAAGGTGAACCCGCGCCGGGCGGGATCGGAGCCATTCGGAAGGTCGGCATGTGGCCCGTGCTCGTGCAGGAGGAGACCGTCGAGTACGAGCAGGATCGCAGGCACATCTACGCGCTGATCGCTCCGTCGACTCCGGCCAAGAACTACCGCGCAGAGTTTCTGCTGACTCCGAATGTCAATGGCGGCACCGATATTCGCTGGGCTGGCTCGTTCACCGAGGGCGTGCCCGGCACGGGACCGATCATGCTCGCCGCGATGCGGGGCGCCATTCAGTTCTTCGCCAGCCGGCTGGTCAAGGCCGCCGAGCGCGGGTGAGATGACCGGGCCTTAGTCCGTGTGCAGGAACGGGCGGATGCTGGCCCGAATCTCGTGGATCTGACCGTCGGACGCGGGGATCAGGAACGTCTCGTCGATGTGCGCCCCGACGCGCCGCCCGGCGATCGATGGCTTGGTCAGCAGGTCGAACCGAGCCCGCACGTGGTCGCCGTCGACGGTGAACACGGGCTGGTGCGCCTCCCGAATCACCAGATACTGCGGGCCGCCATTGAGGCTGCGGCGCAGGTGATTTCCCGGAGAACCCCGTCTTGAGCCCCATCTCGACGCGGACGCAGTTCGGCGCGAACGGCACCGCGCTCGCGTCGTGGCTGACCAAGGCGTCGATGTAGGCCTGCGCCGCGGCGATGCGGACGGTGTCGGTGATCAGGGTTGCCGGCACTAGATGCGCTCGATGATGGTGCCGGTCGAAAGCGCGCCGCCCGCGCACATCGTGATGAGCGCGGTGGACTTGTCGGTGCGCTCGAGCTCGTGCAGCGCGGTGGTGATGAGTCGAGCCCCGGTGCTGCCGACCGGATGGCCGAGCGCGATGGCGCCACCGTTGACGTTGACCGTGTCCATGTCGGGCTCGTGCACCCGTGCCCACGACAGCACGACCGACGCGAACGCCTCGTTGATCTCGGTGATGTCGATGTCGCCCATCTTCATGCCGGCCTTCTCGAGCACCTTCGCCGTCGACTGCACCGGTCCGTCGAGGTGGTAGTACGGCTCGGAGCCGACGAGCGCCTGGCTGACGATGCGGGCCCGCGGCTTCAGGCCGAGCGCCTTGGCCTTGTCTTCGTCCATCCACAGCACCGCGGCGGCGCCGTCGGAGATCTGCGACGACGTGCCCGCGGTGTGAATTCCGCCCTCGATCACCGGCTTCAGCGCGGCGAGGCCCTCCAGCGTGGTGTCGCGGAGACCCTGGTCGCGGGTCACCGGCGCGCGCTCGGCGGTCGGCTTCTTGTTCTCGTCGAGCACGGGCGCGACGATCGCGCTGATCTCGCGGTCGAACCGGCCCTCGGCCCACGCCTGCTTGGCCTTGCGCTGCGAGTCGAAGCCGAACTGGTCGATGTCCTCGCGGGTGATGCCGCGGCGCTTGGCGATCCGCTCGGCGGCGGTGAACTGGTCGGGCAGGTCGATGTCCCACGACTCGGGCCGCAGGATGTGGCGGTCGGGACCCGCGTTGGCGCCGAGGCCGACGCGGCTCATCGCCTCGATGCCGCACGCGATGCCGACGTCGATGGCACCCGCGGCGATCAGGCCCGCGACGAGGCCGTTGGCCTGCTGGCTGCTGCCGCACTGGCAGTCCACCGTCATCGCACCGACGTGCTCGGGCAGTCCGGCGACCAGCCAGCTCACGCGGGTGATGTTGTTGGACTGCTCGCCGAACTGCGTGACGCAGCCGCCGATGACCTGCTCGACGTCGCCGGCGTCGATGCCGGCCTTCTCGACGAGCGCCTTCTGGGTGAGCCCCAGGAGTTCGGTGGCGTGCAGACCGGACAGCCAACCATTGCGCCTGCCGATGGGGCTGCGAGTGGCTTCTACGATGACAGGGTTACCCATTCCGTCAGGCTAGAACACGTTTCATTACTCTGACAAGCTGCGATGTGCCCACGCCTTTGATCTGCGGTGGAGGCATGTTTTACTGGCACTAGAACACGTTGCAATTAGGAGCGCACTGTTATGGCACCCCTCAATTTCCCGAGCGACTTCGATCTCCTCGATCCCGACGTCAACCTCGCCGGTCTGCCGGTGGAGGAACTCGCCGAGCTTCGGAAGTCCGATCCCGTCCACTGGGTCGACATCCCGGGCGGCGCCGGCGGCTTCGAAGACCACGGCTACTGGCTCGTCACCAAGCATGCCGACGTCAAGGAGGTGTCGCGCCGCAGCGACGTCTTCTCCAGCTGGCAGAACGGGGCCATCCCGACCTGGCCGAAGGACATGAAGCGCGACATGGTCGAGATGCAGCGCAGCGTCATGCTGAACATGGACGCGCCGCATCACACCCGGCTGCGCAAGATCATCTCCCGCGGATTCACCCCGCGCGCCATCGGACGCCTCGAGGAGGAGCTCGCCCAGCGCGCCCAGAACATCGCCAAGACCGCGGCCGCCGAGGGTAGCGGCGACTTCGTCGAACAGGTGTCGTGCGAGCTGCCGCTGCAGGCGATCGCCGGCCTGCTCGGGGTGCCGCAGGACGACCGCGACAAGTTGTTCCGCTGGTCCAACGAGATGACGGGCGGCGAGGACCCCGAGTTCGCCGACGTCGACCCGGCTCAGTCGTCGATGGAACTGATCATGTACGCGATGGCCATGGCCGACGAGCGGGGCAAGAACCCGACCGACGACATCGTCACGACGCTCATCCAGGCCGACATCGACGGCGAGAAGCTCTCCGACGACGAGTTCGGCTTCTTCGTCATCATGCTGGCCGTCGCGGGCAACGAGACCACGCGCAACTCGATCACCCACGGCATGATCGCGCTGGCCAACAACCCCGACCAGTGGGAGCTGTACAAGAAGGAACGCCCCGCCACGACGGCCGACGAGATCATCCGCTGGGCCACGCCGGTTTCCGCGTTCCAGCGCACCGCCAACGAGGACCTCGAGCTCGGCGGCGTGCAGATCAAGAAGGGCGACCGGCTGGTGATGTCCTACCGCTCGGCCAACTTCGACGAAGACGTGTTCGACCGATCCGCACTCGTTCGACATCCTTCGGGACCCGAACCCGCACGTCGGGTTCGGCGGCACGGGCGCGCACTTCTGCATCGGTGCCAACCTCGCGCGGATGACGATCAACCTGATCTTCAACGCGGTCGCCGACCACATGCCCGATCTCAAGTCCGTCGGCGAGCCCGAGCGGCTACGGTCGGGGTGGCTCAACGGCATCAAGCACTGGCAGGTCGATTACACGGGCGCCAGCGCCTAACTCTCAACTGTGCACGGAACTCGCGATCGCGCGGGTCGCGCGCAATCGGATCAAGGAGGATTCGCGTGGACTTCAGCCCAGACGAAGGGCAGCAGGCGGTCGCCGACGTGGTGACTTCTGCGCTTGGACGGGACAACAGCTTTCAGGCGCTCGTCGACGGCGGTGTGATCGCCTTCGGTGTGCCGGAGCGACTCGGCGGTGACGGGCTGGATCTGCCTGCCATCGCGACGGCGCTCACCGAGATCGGCAGGCACGGCACGATCAGTCCCGCGCTGGCGACGCTCGGGCTCGGGCTGCTGCCGCTGCTGGACCTCGGCTCCGACGCGCAGCAGGACCGCTTCTTGGCCGGGGTGGCGAAGGGTTCCGTGCTGACCGCCGCGCTCAACGAGCCTGGCTCCGCCTTGCCGGAGCGCCCGGCGACGACCCTCTCGGGTGGTCGCCTCTCGGGCACCAAGGTCGGCGTGCCCTATGCCGAACAGGCGGAGTGGATCGTCGTCACGACGGACAACGGGGTGGTGGTGGTGTCGCCGACCGCCGCCGGCGTCACGCTCGTCAAGACTCCGACGGCCAACGGCTCCGACGAGTACGCAGTCACGTTCGCCGATGTGGCGGTAGAGGATTCGGACGTCCTGGCCGGTACTGACGCCGTGCATCGGGTCAACCAACTGGCGCTGGCCGCCATCGGCGCCTTCGCGGCGGGCCTGGTGGCAGGCGCGTTGCGGCTGACCGCCGACTACGTGGCCAAGCGCGAGCAGTTCGGCAGGCCGCTATCGACGTTTCAGACCGTCGCCGCGCAACTCGCGGAGGTCTACATCGCTTCGCGCACCATTGCCTTGGCGTCGACATCCGTCATCTGGCGACTGTCGGAGGGGCGCGACGCCGACGCCGATCTCGAGGTTCTCGGTTACTGGCTGACGTCGCAGGCGCCACCAAACATGCAGACCTGTCATCACTTACACGGCGGAATGGGTATGGACATCACCTACCCGATGAACCGCTATTACTCCACTGTCAAGGACCTCACCCGATTGCTGGGTGGGCCCGCACATCGGCTCGAACTGGTGGGAGCGTAAATGTTCATCGAACTGACCCCTGAGCAGCGTCAGCTGCAGGCCGAGATGCGGCAGTACTTCAGCAATCTCATCTCGCCCGAAGAGGCGCAGGAGATGGAGATCGACCGGCACGGCAAGGCCTACCGGGCGATCATCAAGCGGATGGGTTCCGACGGGAAGCTCGGCGTTGGCTGGCCAAAGGAGTTCGGCGGCCACGGCTTTGGGCCCATCGAACAGCAGATCTTCGTCAACGAGGCAGCGCGTGCCGACGTGCCGCTTCCCGCGGTGACGCTGCAGACGGTCGGGCCGACGCTGCAGGTTTACGGCACGGAGTTGCAGAAGAAGAAGTTCCTGCCTGGCATCCTCGCCGGCGACGTGCACTTCGCCATCGGATACTCCGAGCCCGAGGCGGGCACCGACCTCGCGTCGCTGCGCACCAGTGCAGTGCGCCAAGGTGACGAGTACATCGTGAACGGCCAGAAGATCTGGACCACTGGCGGTCACGATGCCGACTACCTCTGGCTCGCCGTCCGGACCGACCCGGATGCCGTGAAGCACAAGGGTATTTCGATCTTGATCGTCGACACGACCGATCCCGGTTACTCGTGGACGCCGATCATCCTGTCCGACGGTGCGCACCACACCAACGCGACCTATTTCAACGACGTGCGGGTACCGGTCGAGATGCTCGTCGGCGAGGAGAATGCCGGCTGGCGCCTGATCACCACGCAGCTGAACCACGAGCGGGTCATGCTCGGTCCGGCGGGCAAGGTGGCAGGCATCTACGACCGCGTGCACACGTGGGCGTCGAAGCCCGGTGGCAACGGGGTGACCCCGCTCGACCACGATGACGTCAAACGTGCGCTCGGCGAGATCCGTGCGATCTGGCGCATCAACGAACTGCTCAACTGGCAGGTGGCCGCGGGCGGCGAGGAGATCAACGTCGCCGATGCTGCTGCGACGAAAGTCTTTGGCACCGAACGTATTCAGTTGGTCGGCCGGTTGGCCGAGGAGATCGTCGGCAAGTACGGCAACCCCGCGGAGGCCGACACCGCCGAGTTGCTCGAATGGCTCGACAGTCAGACCAAGCGAAATCTGGTCATCACGTTCGGTGGCGGTGTGAACGAGGTCATGCGCGAGATGATCGCCGCGTCCGGGCTGAAGGTCCCGCGGGTGCCGCGCTGATGGGCGGCGATGAGCGCTTGCGCGAAGAGCGGACGGCCGTAGTCGACGACATCAAGACGGCGGCCGAGCGGGTCAAGGCCGAGGGCAAGAGCAAGCCGCGGGTCGGTCGGCATCCGGTGAACCAGCCGATGATCGACCACTGGACCGACGCGCTCGGCGACACGAACCCGATCTACCACGACGAGGCCGCGGCGAAGGCGGCGGGCCATCCGGGCCTCGTCGCTCCGCCGGCGATGATCCAGGTCTGGACGATGATGGGCCTCGGCGGCCAACGCCCCGACGACGATCCGCTCGGCAAGATCCTCGAATTGTTCGACGACGCAGGGTATATCGGCGTCGTCGCTACCAACTGCGAGCAGACCTACCACCGCTACCTGCGTCCCGGCGAGGACGTCAGCGTCGCCGCAGAACTCACCGACGTGGTCGGCCCGAAGCAGACTGCGCTGGGCGAGGCGTTCTTCATCACGCAACGGATCAGCTGGTCAGTCGGCGACGAGGACGTCGCCGAAATGATGTGGCGCATCATGAAGTTCATCCCGCGAGGAGAAAGAGGGCGCGTCGAGTTCGGTTCCGGACGACCTCGACGCCGACTCCATGATGCGGCCGGCGACGTCGAAGGACACCCAGTTCTTCTGGGACGGCGTGAAGGAACACGAACTGCGCATCCAGAAGCGCGGTGACGGCAGCCTGCAGCACCCTCCGGTGCCTGCACTGTGGCTCGACAAGGAGCAGCAGACGGACTACGTCGTCGCCTCGGGCAAGGGCACGGTGTTCAGCTTCGTCGTGCACCACGCACCGAAAGTGCCCGGCCGCACGCTGCCGTTCGTCATCGCGCTCGTCGAACTCGACGAGGGCGTGAAGATGCTCGGTGAGCTCCGCGGCGCCGATCCCGCAACGGTGGAGATCGGAATGCCGGTTCGCGCAACGTATATCGACTTTCCCGCCAACGACGTAGGACCGGCGTGGACCAACTACGCATGGGAGCCGCAGGCATGACAGCGCCGGTTCTGGAAGTGGGCACCAAGCTGCCCGAGCTAGCCCTCTACGGCGACCCGACGTTCATCGTGTCCACGGCCATCGCGACGCGCGACTACCAGGACGTGCACCACGATCGGGACAAGGCTCACGCGAAGGGTTCCAAGGACATCTTCGTCAACATCCTCACCGACACCGGCCTGGTGCAGCGCTACATCACCGACTGGGCGGGGCCCAACGCGGTCATCAAGACCATCGGCCTGCGCCTCGGCGTGCCCTGGTACGCCTACGACACCGTGACGTTCCGCGGTGAGGTGACCGACGTGACCGACGGCCTCGTCACGCTGAAGATCACCGGCAGCAACAGCCTCGGCGATCACGTCATCGCCAACGCGACCCTGACGGTGAGCGCCTGATGCCCGGCGAGTTGAGCGGCAAGGCCGCGATCGTCGGCATCGGCGCGACCGACTTCTCGAAGAACTCCGGCCGTAGCGAGTTGCGCCTCGCCGCCGAGGCAGTGCTCGACGCGCTCGACGATGCGGGCCTGACACCCGCGGACGTCGACGGCATGGTCACGTTCACGATGGACTCCAACACCGAGGTCGCGCTGTCGCGGGCCATCGGCGTGGGCGACCTCAAGTTCTTCTCGCAGATCCACCACGGCGGCGGCGCGGCCTGCGCGACGGTTCAGCAGGCGGCCATGGCCGTCGCGACCGGCGTCGCGGACTGCGTCGTCGCATACCGCGCGTTCAACGAGCGCTCCGGCATGCGATTCGGGCAGGTGCAGTTGCGTCTCGTCGAGAACGCCAACTCGACCGGCGTCGACAACTCGTTCTCCTACCCGCACGGATTGTCGACTCCGGCGGCTCAGGTCGCGATGATCGCCAAGCGGTACATGCACCTATCCGGTGCCACCAGTAGGGATTTCGGCGCGATCTCGGTGGCCGATCGCAAGCACGCCGCCAACAACCCGAAGGCCTACTTCTACGAGAAGCCGATCACCATCGAGGAGCACCAGGCGTCGCGGTGGATCGCCGAACCGCTCCGGCTGCTGGACTGCTGCCAGGAGACCGACGGCGCCGTCGCACTCATCATCACCACACCGGAGCGGGCCAAGGACCTCAAGCAGCGCCCGGCCATCATCGAGGCCGCGGCGCAAGGTGCCAGCCCCGACCAGTACTCGATGGTGAGCTACTACCGGCCCGAGCTGGGACTGCCCGAGATGGGTCTCGTCGGCAATCAGATGTGGGAGCAGTCCGGGTTGACGCCGACGGACATCCAGATGGCGATCCTGTACGACCACTTCACCCCCTTCACGCTGATTCAGCTGGAGGAGTTGGGGTTCTGCGCCCAGGGTGACGCGAAGGACTACATCAAGGACGGCGCCATCGAGATCGGCGGAAGGTTGCCGATCAACACCCATGGCGGCCAGCTCGGCGAGGCCTACATCCACGGCATGAACGGCATCGCCGAAGGCGTCCGTCAGCTGCGCGGAACGTCGGTGAACCCGGTCCCCGACGTCGAGCACGTGCTCGTCACCGCGGGCACGGGCGTGCCGACGTCCGGCTTGATCCTGGGCTGAGCCCAGCCCTCGCGGGTTGCCGGAGCAATCAACAGCGGCTACGGGTCGTCGCCTTTGTTGGCCCCGGTGCCGTCTGTTTGGTATTCGCGTAGGTAGCGTTCGGGGTGGTGGAAGTCGTTGGTGGCGGGTGTTTTTCGTGGATATTGTGGGGGTGGGGTCCAGTTGGTGTTGCCGTTGATCATGTGGGTGTTCCAGGCGCCGGGTCCGACCTGGGGGTGGTCTTGGTAGCAGGCCAAGCTCATGAGGTCGACATTGGTTTGGCCGTTGGCGGCGAAGTCGGGGCTGTGGTGGGCTTGGGAGTCTTCGGCGGAGCGGTCGCAGTGGGGCGGGTGCAACCGCGGTCGCGGCCGAACAGCGCGAGCCATTGGTCGCCGTTGGCGCAGCGCCTCGCGCGGTAGAAGTCCACGGTGCGGCGGTCGGCGTCGCTGACGAAGATCTGCAGGTAGCGGTATGACTGGGCGGCCATGGTGATCAGGTCGCTGTTCGCGATGAGCGTTCCGGTGGCGGTCAATGCATGCCCGGCGGCGGCTTGGAGTTCGGCCAGGGTGGTGGTGGCCACGACGGTGACCGGTAAGCCGTGGTGGGTGCCGAGTGCGGGGTTGCCCAGGATTGAACGCGCCCAATAGTTCAGCGCGTCGTGGCGGCGCTGGGATGGGGTGCGGAAGTCGGTGACCGCGGGCTTGGGACCCGGACTCGGCGGGCTGGCGTCATCGGCGGTGTCGGCGGTGTCGGCGGCGTCATCTGTGTCACCGGCGGTATCGGCGGCTGTGGGGTCTGTCGGTGTCGGGCCCTGCGGCGTCTTCGGTGTCGGAGAGTGTGGGTTCGTCAGCGGAGGGCCGATCGCCGTCGTCCGCGGTGTCGGGACGAGCCTTCTCGGGTCGGCGTCGGCGTCGGGTTCGTCGTCGGGCTCCTGGTCGGGCATGGACATGCCGTATCCGGCGTATTTGGCGAAGAAGGCATCGAGGTGGGCGCGTAGTTGCGGGGTGGCCCACAGCACGCCCTTGCTCATGCCGTCGGCGCGTTGGGCTTCCCAGCGGAATCCGCTCTTGCGGATGCGGTCCTGTTCGCTGAACTTCCCGTCCGGGTTGATCGTCTGCGCGAGCTTCTTGGCGACCTTCTTGAGTTGATCGGGGCGTAGTTGGGTGGCCTTGTCGGCCAGGAACTTCTCGGAGGTCTCTTGCACGTCGAGGGGAGTGTCGGCGGGGATCTCGTCGAAGAACGTGATGATCTCGGCGAGGTGCGCGGCGTCGAGGAGACCCTTGTTCCAGGCCTTCGCGGTGGCGGGCAGGTGCGGTGCCAACGGTTCACCGGTCAGGGTGCTGCGCTCGCGGACCAGTGCGGCCTGCGTGAGCCGTGTGGCGGCTTCGGCGGGGGTGATCCGCAGGGTGTCGGCGATCAGCTTCTTCGGGAGGTCGCCCAGGGTGGCAAGGGGTTCGTCGGCGATGGTGGCGGCGATGGCGGTGCTGATCGCCAGCGTCAGGCGCCGGTCGGTTTCCAGGGTGTCCATCGTGTCGAGACGTTCGCGCGCTGCCATCGCGGTCCAGTCGGTGCGGTGCACGATGTCGATGCCGGCGGCGATCATCGCCAACCCCTCGGAGAGTTCTCCCGCATCCATGTTCGAAACGCTACGCCGCACCCCCGACCGGAAACCGAGGTTATCCACAGCCCCGAAGTTCATCCCCAGATCACCCAAACAGGCTGGCACACAACACAAGAGAAGCGTATAACCGACCGGACCTAGCCTCGGTCGAGTCGGCTCAGTTCCTGATGCTGGCGTCGACCACGGGTAGAGGGAACACGTGCTCGGTGACCGTGTCGTCGGGGTGCTCGTACAGGCCGATGCCGTAGACGCCCGGACCCTTCACCACCATCGGTAGGTGCTGGACGAACACCCAGAACTTCACCGGCGAGCCGGGGACGTCGGGCCACTGCCAGGTGCATTCGACGTTGCCGAGTACTTCGCCCGTCCGCCGACCTCGCGACGATGAAGCGGCGCGGTTCGTAGTCGATGCCTGCCTGGGAGTAGACAGCGAGAACCAGCGGGATGGTGATCTGCGCTGGAAAGGCCGTCACGCGTGCGCTCGTCATCGGGAAACCCTCGGCGTTGACACCGCCACGGCCGTTCTCGGTTGCTCTGAGTGATGGCGCGAACGCTAGAACGTGCATTGTTCTCCTGTAATCGGGATTGCGGAGCAACGGACAACCTAGCCGATCCGAGGTGCCATTTAGCGCGACTCTGCAGCCTGGGTCGGCGGTAGTCTGAATCCAGAGAGCGCGACAGGTGAAAGGGGTGCCGCGTCATGGGGATCATGCCTGATAGCAGCCAGTATGGGTCACAGACGGTGACGGGCCCCGGTTGGCCGAACGTCGAGGAGGAGACTCTCGCGGAGGCCGCCGCCTCCTACGATGCTCTGGCGGCCAAGATCAGCGGAACCGTCGTGCCGCAGCAGCACGCCCAGATGTTGGGCAACGCAGAGCATTGGCAGGGCACCGGGTCGGTAGCGGCGATGGGTGAGGCCACCTCGATCATCGGCGGACACGAGATCAACGCCGCCCAGGCGACCGCGATCGCGGTGAAGCTTCGCGCGATGGAGGTGACGGTGGCCAAGACGAAGACGCTCGTCAACGCCACCGCCGAGGCCACCAACGCGGCGTGCATGGCCGCCTTGGCGGCGCCGGGTGGCTCCTCGGCGATAGAGGGACTCGTGAAGCTGGGTCTCTCGCAGAACATCGCCGACGTGAACGCCAACACCGCTGAATTGGCAGGCACGCTCGGCGTAGCGCCCAACATCCCCAACCCGGGCGCCCCGCCAATGGTCGGTGCACAGAAGGCCGCCTCGGAAGCGTCGAAGCAGGGCCAGGACGGCTCGCAGCAGGCCATGCAGATGCTCAGCCAAATGGGACAGATGGCCGGCCAGCTCCCGCAGATGCTGATGCAGATACCTCAGCAGATGATGCAGCAGATCAGTCAGCCCATGCAGCAGTTGACCTCGATGCTGGGCGGAGGCGGCGCGGGCGGCAAGGGCGCCGAAAGTGCAGGCGCATCGCCGTTTCCGGCGTTCTCGAATCATCCGCTGGCCGGTGGTTCGGGTGCAGGCGGCGGAAGTGGCCTGACGAGGGCGGCGTCGTTGCCCGGCTCGAGCGGCATCGGGCTACAGACACCCCAGATGGCCAACCTCGTCGGGACCCGCGCAGCGGACGTAGCGGTGCATCCGGCGTCGGCTGGCAGTGCCGCCATCGGAGGAGTTGCTCCGATCGGAGCGGGCATGGGCGGCATGGGAATGATGGGCGGACGTGGCGAGGGCGGTGGCGGCGGAAGCGTTGCGTCGCTGTCGATTCCCGCGCCACTCGATCACGACCTCGGCGACGGGGACGTCGACGATGACTGGTGACATGACTGCCAAGATGCGAACGGGAGGTGCTCGCCGATGAGCACGATGAAGAAGCCTGAAGGCCCGCTGACGTGGAACGCCGCAGCGCCGGAACTGCCCGAGATGCCGATGATTTCGCCGGGCGCGGACGCGATGAGCATGACGATCGCCGGTGTACTCCCCACTCTCGCAGCCGAACTGACGGCAAGTGTGACGGCGCTGTCGGTGAAGGAGAACATGTACTCCGGCAAGCTGACCGCCGCCGAGTCGGCGTATGGGAACTCGGACGACCAGGGTTCGCAGTCGGTGGGCCAACTCACCAGCATGCTCGGTGAGCTCGGCAAGATGGCGCAACAGGCCGCCGGGTCCGGCGGCGGAGCCGGTGGCGGCGGTGGGCGGCATCTTCAGCTCGCTCATGGAACAGGCCATGAAGATGGCCGAGGGCATGGGCGGCTCCAAGGACGATGGCGCCACTGACCCGAATGCGCAGGACGAAGACAATCGCGACCCCGCCGCGCAAGGGGCTGGCGCGCAAGGGTGGCGGGTCAGGCTGCGCCGCAGGGGGCGCCGGGTCAGGCGTCCACCGGGCAGGGGCGCCGGGTCAGGGTTCCGCGGGTCAGGGTTCCGCGGGCACCGCTCCGCCGACACACGGATCATCCCAGACGCAAACTCCGACTCAGGTTCCCGCCGACCGCGATACCCGATCGGAGGCCGAGCGGCACCAACCGCCACCGGCCGCGGCGGGACCGGGCGAAGGCCAGCGCGGCGCGGGACCGGCTCCGATCACACAGCCAGAGCCTGCGCACCGGCGCGGCGACGAAGACCTCTCGCGCAGGATGTAGCGCGAGACTGGTCCATCGACCAGACACTCGCGGTCTCCGTGCCATCCTCGCCAACTACCCTCGGTGAAGATGAATACGAGGGCTGCCCAATGACGTTCAGCGATGTGGAGGTGCGGGCATGAGTTCGCCTCCGCCCGGATCGTGGCGCCAAGCCAGACGAGGCGCTCTTCGAGGGCGATGCCGATGCGGACACCGGACCGGTGTTCGTCGTAGAAGAGGACCCTGCCCTCAAGACGCACTTCTGGCATCCCGACCCGGCGCCTCCCACCTCCGTCGTGGAGACCGCGCGCTACGAAGAGGGGCAGCCGGTAGAGACGCAGTTCTGGCCGGGCGATGCGAGCCCACCCGCCGCCGCGCAACCCCACTCGACCATGGTGGCGCCGATACCCGCCGGGGAGAGCTACGCGAGTCGCTTCACCGCCCCGCTGACCGTCGATCCGCGCGCGACGAAGGTCAAGAGTTTGGGCATCCAGCCGATCGAAGGTCGCTGGCGATCGTCGGGGCGCTTGTCCTCGTTGCAGCTCTGGTGTTCTTGCTGATTCACGTCTTCGACGACGGCTCGTCCGACGCCGACGGAGCGGTCGACCACCCCTGCCACGGCGCAGCCGGCAGACCAGGACAAACTCCAGAGCATCCTGCCGCAGGGCTATGTTGCCGGATCGTGTACTCCGGCGGAACTGTCGGAGGGCGCGCTGGCGAAGGTCAGCTGCACCGCGAACGCCGACGCGGGCGGCCCGCCGAAGGCCGCCTACACGTTGGTCGCGGACACGTCCGCGCTGCGGGCCACGTTCGACGGCATCGTGGCGTCCGCTCGCCAGGTCAACTGCCCGGGCAACATTCAGTCGCCAGGGCCGTGGCGACGCAACGCGACGCCACAGGTCGTCGCGGGCACGGTGTTCTGCGGTTTCCGAGGAGACGTGCCCATCGTGGCCTGGACCGACGACGCCGACCTGCTGGTCAGCTCAGTCGACGGGCGCACGACCGGCCCGAACCTCGACCTGCTGTACACGTGGTGGAGAGGCCACCTGTAGCGGCCTCACCACCACGTCCGTAGTCAGGGAGTCGACTTGGGCTGCGCGGCCGGCGCCGGCGTGGACGAACGGGCGCTGCCCTCCGCTCGCGGCGGGAATGGGCGTGCCCTGGCCGGCGGCCGGGATGGGCGTGCCCTGGCCGGCGGCGGGAATGGGCGTGCCCTGGCCGGCGGCGCGGAATCGGGCGTGCCCTGGCCTGCGGCGGGAATGGGCGTGCCCTGGCCGGCGGGCGGCAGCGTCGTGCCGGGGGTACCCTCGACGGTGGCCGGGCCCTCGGTGACGTCGCTGGGGGCATCCGGGACGACCTCGGGAATCGCCGTCGCTGCCGACGTGCCGCCTCCGACGTTTCCTCGCGTGCCGCCCTGGCGGGCCGGTGCGGGCGATCCCGCCCAGACCAGCAGGTCGACGCCGCCTGCGTTGTAGACGACGCTGATCGGCGCCGCGCCGGTCACGTCGAAGTAGACCTTGCCCGTGGTCTTCTCGCCCTGCGCGAGGGTGGCGGGGTTGACGCCCTGAGGCGTGGCGACGCCGAACAGAACGCGGTAGTTCTCGCCGTTGCCGGCGCGCGCGTTGAGGTTCGAGACGATGGGGGTGACGCCGCCCATGACGGCCTCGTCGGTGGCGGTGGCCTCCCAGAGGGTGCCCGCAACCGGATAGGGGATCACGTCGGAGCTGGTCTTCAGGTCGGTGACGGTCCAGCTCTGCACGACGTTGCCGTCGGCGTCGACCAGCTTTGCCGGGCTGCCGATTGCCGCGGCAGTGGGTCCTTCGGCGAGCGCGGTGGGTGCGCCGAGGAATCCGACGGCTCCCGCGGCAACGAAGGCGCAGGTAATGGTGGTGATCTTCACGGTGATGTACTCCTGAATCGTCTGACTGCGTCCGTCCCGGCAAAGGACAGGGTTCCGCACCAGAAGCTAGCAGGCCGAGCACGTTTTGTGGACCCGCTCAGGCCGGAACCAGCTCCACGCCGGAGAGAACGACCGCATCGTCGCGGCTAGGCGCGGTGACATGGGCGGCAAAGCCGTCACCGTCCTTCCAGACTCGTACCCTCAGCGTCTCACCAGGAAACACGACGCCCGCAAAGCGCGCGCCGTAGCTGCCGACCCGCGACGCATCGCCGTCGAGCAGCAGGTCCGTCATCGCCTTCGCGGTCATGCCGTAGGTACACAGCCCGTGCAGGATCGGCTTGGGAAACCCCATCGCGGCGGCGAAGCTCGGGTCCGAATGCAGCGGATTGCGGTCGCCACACATCCGATAGAGAAGCGCCTGCTGCGGCGAGACCGGGATCGTCGAGCTCGAAGTCCGGAGCGCGTTCCGATGGGTCGAACGACGACTGAGATCCGGTCGGGCCGCGCTCGCCGCCGAAGCCGCCCTCGCCGCGCGCGAAGATCGACCGCTTCTGCGTCCACAGCAGCGTGCCGTCCGGATCCTTGACGGTCGTCTCCGACCAGATGACGGCGGCCTTGCCCTTGTCCCAGATGTCGGTGAACCGGCTGGTCGCGATCCCCGTGCCCGTCGGCGGAATCGGGCCGGGCACGATGACGGCCTCGCTGGCGTGCAGCACCTTGCTCAGCTCGATGTCGATGCCGGGGAACTGCACCGTCGGCGCCTTGGTCTCGTGGAAGGTCTGCGCGACGTTGCCGAACGTCGGGAGCACCTGCGGGGTGTCGTCGACCAGGTAGCGCAGCTCGCGCGGATCCATCGGGTCCGAGCCCGCCCCGAGGCCGAGGTGGTAGAGCTGCACGTCGTTGCTGGTCCAAGAGAACTCGCTGGTGGGCAGCTCCGCTGCCAGTGCGACGTCGACATCGATCGGCATGACTACTCCTTGCCGTGTCGATGTCGCCGCCGGCGCGGCTCCGGCCAGATGCAGGGCGGCGAGGTAGCCGAACGTCATCGCGGGTCCGATCGTGCCGCCGGGCCCGGGGTAGGTGTGGCCCATCACCGGGGAGCTGGCGTTGCCCGCGGCGTACAGGCCCTCGATGATCGAATCGTCGTCGCGCAGGGCGCGGCCGTGGACGTCGGTGCGAACGCCGCCCTTGGTGCCGAGGTCGCCGGGCACCATCTTGGCGGCGTAGTACGGAGCGTGGCTGAGCTCGCCGAGGTTGGGGTTCGGCTTGTTGGTCGGGTCGCCGTAGTACCGGTCGTACGCGCTCTCGCCGCGCTTGAAGTCCTCGTCGACACCCGAGCGGGCGAACCCGTTGAACCGCTCGACGGTCGCCGCGAGCGAGTCGGCGGGCAGGCCGGTCTTCTCGGCGAGCTCGTCGAGCGTGCCCGCCTTGACGATCACGCCGGACTCCAGCCACCTCTTCGGAATCCGTTGGCCCGGTTGCAGACCCGCGAAGATGAAGCGGTCGCGGTACTGCTGGTCGAAGATCAGCCAGGCGGGGATGTTCTCGCCGGGGCCCGCGCCCTGTCCGTACTGGCCGCCGTACATGTGATGGCAGGCCTCGACGTAGGGCATCGACTCGTTCATGAACCGCTTGCCTGCCATGTTGACGATGATCGAGCCGGGGGAGTTGCGCTCCGACAGCGCGAACCACGGTGCGCCGACCAGGGGCACCGTCGGGCCCCACCAGGCGTCCTCCATGAATTCCAGTGCGGCGCCGAGCTTTTCGGCCGCCAGGATGCCGTCGCCGGTGTTGGCCACCGCGCCGACCGTCCACTCGGTGGTGATCGGTGCGCGCTGGTACTTCACCCGCATCTGCTCGTTGTGCTCGAATCCGCCGCTGCCGAGGATGACACCCGCGTCGGGCCCGGATGAGTTGCGGCTCATCGCATTCCGGCGCGTTCGTGTCGCGGACGTAGACGCCGCGAACGACGCCGTCCTCGACGTACAGGTCGGTCAGCGCCGTGTTGAGCAGGACGGGGACGCCCGCCTTCTGCAGGCCGATGCGCAGCGGCGCGATCAGGGCGCGGCCCATGCCGACCAGGTTCTTGCCGGTGACCTTGCCCCACGTCGCCCGGATGCCGACCTTGAGGCTGCGCAGCACGCCGCGCGGGTGGCGCTTGAGTTGGTTGAGCCGGACGTAGTCCTGCTGCATCACGACCATGTTCATCGGAACCTTGCCGTACGGCGGCTCGAGCCCGGCCTTGTCGGCGCCGAGCTTCTTGGCGTTGAACGGCTTCGGCTCGACGGACCGGCCAGTCGGCTTTCCGCCGGGGCTCTCCGGGTAGTAGTCGGAGTAGCCGGGCACCCAGCACAGCTTCAGCGGCGAGTTCTTCAGCACGAACGACAACATCTCGGGACCGCGCTCGAGATAGGTGTCGATCTTCTCGGCGGGAACGGCGTCGCCGATGATCGCGTGCAGGTACGTGCGCGCGGCCTCCGGCGTGTCCGTCACCCCGTCGCGCTTGAGGATCTCGTTGTTCGGAATCCACACGCCACCACCTGACCGCGCAGTGGAACCTCCGTAGTGCGCGGCCTTCTCAACGACTACTGTCGAAAGGCCGTTGATGGGCAGCGGTGAGGGCGGCGACCATGCCGGCCGCGCCACTGCCGACTACGACGACGTCGTACTCCTGCTCAGTCATGTAGAACACGTTATAGAATTGCCCGGCCGACCCACAACTGCGCCGGTCGACGAAACGAGGGGACTTCACGAAATGCTGTCCGTTGAGGTGCGCGACGAGCTCGCCGCCGACCTGGCCCAAGCCGAGCGCAGCAAGCGTGCCGATCAAGCCGCTGACCGACGGAGTTCCCGGCATCGACGTCGTCGACGCCTACGAGATCCAGCTGATCAACATCCGGCAGCGCGTGGCCGAGGGTGCCCGCGTCATCGGGCACAAGGTCGGCCTCTCGTCGGAGGCCATGCAGAAGATGATGAACGTCGACGAGCCCGACTACGGCCATCTGCTCGACGAGATGGAGGTCTTCGAGGACAAGCCCGTCGACGGCGGGCCGCTTCCTCTACCCGCGCGTCGAGGTCGAGGTCGGCTTCATCCTCGCCGACGACCTGCCGGGCGAGGGCTGCACCGAGGACGACGTGCTGGCGGCGACGGCCGCGTTCGCCCCGTCGATCGAGCTCATCGACACCCGGATCACCGACTGGAAGATCAAGCTCTGCGACACGATCGCCGACAACGCCTCGTCGGCGGGCTGGGTGCTCGGCAAGGAGCGGGTGTCGCCGAAGGACATCGACATCACGGCCATCGACGCCGTGCTGAAGCGCAACGGCGAGGTCGTCGCCGAGGGCCGCAGCGACGCGGTGCTCGGCAATCCGGTCACCGCGGTTGCGTGGCTGGCCCGCAAGGTCGACCAGTTCGGGGTGCGGCTGAAGGCGGGCGACATCGTGCTGCCCGGGTCGTGCACGCGTGCGATAGATGCACGTCCCGGTGACGATTTCGTAGCCGACTTCGACGGGCTAGGTTCAGTCCACCTGTCTTTCGAGTAGGAGCGTTTGAAATGCCACAGCAAGGCCTCCGTCGCGATCGTCGGGTCGGGCAACATCAGCACCGACCTGCTGTACAAGCTGCTGCGCTCGGACTGGCTCGAGCCGCGCTGGATGATCGGCATCGACCCGGAGAGCGAGGGCCTTGCCCGCGCCCGCAAGCTCGGGTTGGAGACCAGCCACGAGGGCGTCGACTGGCTGCTGGCGCTCGACGAGAAGCCGGACATGGTGTTCGAGGCCACCAGCGCCTACGTGCACCGCGACGCGGCGCCGCGCTACGCCGAGGCGGGCATCCGCGCCATCGACCTGACGCCGGCCGCGGTCGGGCCCGGGTGTCATCCCGCCGGCGAACCTGCGCGAGCACCTGGACGCGCCGAACGTCAACATGGTCACCTGCGGCGGCCAGGCCACCATCCCGATGGTCTACGCCGTGTCGCCGCGTCGTCGACGTGCCGTACGCCGAGATCGTCGCGTCGGTGTCGTCGGCGTCGGCCGGGCCCGGCACGCGCGCCAACATCGACGAGTTCACCAAGACCACCAGCAGGGGCATCGAGGTCATCGGTGGCGCCGCGCGCGGCAAGGCCATCATCATCCTCAACCCCGCCGATCCGCCAATGATCATGCGCGACACCATCTTCTGCGCCATCCCCGAGGACGCCGACCAGGACGCCATCGCCAAGTCCATCAAGGAGGTCGCCGCCGAGGTGCAGACCTACGTGCCGGGCTACCGGTTGCTCAACGAGCCGCAGTTCGATCCGCCGTCGATGCACTCCGGCGGGCAGGCGCTGGTGACGGTCTTCGTGGAGGTCGAGGGCGCGGGGGATTACCTGCCGCCCTACGCGGGGAACCTGGACATCATGACCGCGGCGGCCACCAAGGTCGGCGAGGAGATCGCCAAGGAACGCGTCTCGGCGACGGCAGGAGGTGCGCAAGCATGAGCGTCCAAGAAGACATCTACTTCAACCCGATCTGGGACGTCCGGATGACGGACACGTCGCTGCGCGACGGGTCGCACCACAAGCGCCACCAGTTCACCAAGGACGAGGTCTTCGCCATCGTCAGCGCGCTCGATGCCGCGGGCGTGCCCGTCATCGAGGTCACCCACGGCGACGGGCTCGGCGGGTCGAGCTTCAACTACGGCTTCTCCAAGACTCCCGAGCAGGAACTGATCAAGCTGGCGGCCGAGACGGCCAAGGAATCGAAGATCGCCTTCCTGATGCTGCCGGGTCTCGGCACCAAGGACGACATCAAGGAGGCGCAGCAGAACGGCGGCTCGATCTGCCGCGTCGCCACGCACTGCACCGAGGCCGACGTGTCGATCCAGCACTTCGGCTTCGCCCGCGACCTCGGCCTGGAGACCGTCGGCTTCCTGATGATGGCTCACACGATTCCGCCGGAAAAGCTTGCGGCACAGGCGCGGATCATGGCCGACGCGGGCTGCCAGTGCGTCTACGTCGTCGACTCGGCGGGCGCGCTGGTGCTCGAGGGCGTCGCCGACCGCGTCGCCGCGCTGGTGGCCGAACTCGGCGACGACGCTCAGGTCGGCTTTCACGGCCACGAGAACCTCGGGCTCGGCGTCGCGAACTGCGTCGAGGCCGTGCGGGCGGGCGCCAAGCAGATCGACGGCAGCACGCGCCGGTTCGGCGCAGGTGCGGGCAACGCGCCCGTCGAGGCGATGATCGGGGTGTTCGACAAGATCGGCGTCAAGACCGGCATCGACTTCTTCGAGATCGCCGATGCCGCCGAGGACGTCGTGCGGCCCGCGATGCCCGCCGAGTGCCTGCTCGACCGCAACGCGCTGGTCATGGGCTACTCGGGGGTCTACTCCAGCTTCCTCAAGCACGCGATCCGCCAGTCCGAGCGCTACGGCGTGCCCGCGCACAAGCTGCTGCACCGGGCGGGACAGCGCAAGCTGATCGGCGGCCAGGAAGACCAGCTGATCGACATCGCGCTGGAGATCAAGCGCGAGCAGGACGCCGCTGCGGGCTAGGTCGGCTGCTGGCTTGTGCGTCTGACGAGGTATTCAGGCCGCGGATCTCGTCACGCGCACAAACGAGCGGCGCTTGAACCATCTGGCCCCAAGAGTCACGGCAGCCTCACCGGCAACGCGTGCAACCGGCCCGACCAAGAAATTCATGCCGGCGGTTTAGCGCTGCTGGCCAGCGACTGAGACGAGTCCGAGCCACGCCTCGTCGCCGCGGCGGGTGTTTAGCCGTCGAGGGTCGGCGGTTACGCCTTGGGTGCGATCACCGCATCGCAGACCGAAGGAGAAAACGAATGACCACCATGGCCATTTCAGAAACGACGGTCCGCCGCGGGTTGTACGGCATGTTCGCCGGCGGCCTCATCGGGGCTGCAGCGACGGCAATGATCGTGCTGCCGAGTGCGAAAGCCGCACCGGACCAGTGCAACGCGAGCGGCATGGCGACCACGCAGAGCTCGGTGCAGACGTCCATGAGCACCTACCTGCAGACGCATCCGCAGACCAATCAGGCGCTGACGGACATCGCGAAGCAGCCGGCGGCGAGCGCGCCGGCGTCCTACTCGACGTACTTCGCGGCGAACCCGACGGTGGCAGCCGACCTGAAGGACATCCAGCAGCCGGTGACCGACCTGTCGACGCAGTGCGGCATCCAGTCGACGCCGAACCAGCTCACCGACGCGCTGAAGACGTTCTGACAGAAACCCGGGGCACCATGGGGCGGTGACGTCCGCTCCCGTGGGTCGCCGTGTGCGGCCCGGTTCCCTTGAGCTCCTGCTCGTAAGCCTCATCGCGCTGGCGGTCTTCGCCAGCGCGATGAGTGCTTTCGTGGCGGAGCGTCCGAACCTCAGCGTCGCGGCCACGGTGTTCTGCGGCATCTTCGTCCAGGCGCTGCCGTTCCTGGTTCTCGGCGTCGTGTTGAGCGGGGTCATCGCGGCATTCGTCAGCGAGGCGACGTTGAACCGGTGGCTCCCGTCGCGGCCCGCACTCGCGATAGCGGTCGCGGGAGTCGGTGGCGCTGCCCTTCCAGGCTGTGAGTGTGCATCGGTTCCCTTGGCGCGCAGGCTGTTCGGACCCGGTAGCAACGGAGCGGCCGCGCTGACGTTCATGCTGTCGGCGCCCGCGATCAACCCGGTCGTGCTGGTGGCCACCGCCGTCGCGTTTCCCGGCCAACCCGCGATGGTGCTCGCGCGATGCGTGGCGTCGCTGGCCACCGCCGTCGTCATGGGTCTGCTGTGGCAGCGCTTCGGGCGAGGAGAGTGGGTGACGCGCCAACCGCCGTCGCCAGCCGGAGGGCGACGCTTCGCGCTGGACGGTCTTCAGTGAGGCTGCCCGACACGACTTCCTGCAGGCCGCGGCCTACCTGGTGCTCGGCGCGGTCGCAGCGGCGGCGATGCGGGTGCTGGTGCCGCCGTGGGTGTTCGAGCACCTCGCCGGGAACCTGCTCGTCGGCGTTGCTCACCATGGCGGCGCTGGCCGTCGTGCTGGCACTGTGCTCCGAGGCCGACGCGTTCGTCGCGGCCAGCCTGACGATGGTTCCCCTGGTGCCGAGGCTGGTGTTCCTGGTCGTCGGCCCCGCGATCGACGTCAAGCTCTTCGCGATGCAGACGGGCATGTTCGGGCGCCGGTTCGCGGTGCGATTCGGGCCCGCCACCTTCGTCGTGGCGACCGTCGTCGCGACGCTCGTCGGCCTCGCCATCCTGGGCGGTGACGCATGAGCCGGGCCACCCAGCACCTGGTCCTGGTGCTGCTCGGCCTCGGTACCGCGGTGATGCTGGTCAAGGGCACCTACCTCAACTACGTCAGACCGGGGCTGCTGCCGTGGCTGATCGCCGCCGCCGTCGTGCTCGTCGTGCTGGGCATCACCGGCGTGATCCGCGATCTTGCGCAGCGCCCCAACCGAATCCGGGCACCAGCACCAGCCGTGGCTGACGTGGCTGCTGCTGATGCCCATCGCGATGGTCGCGTTCGTCGTGCCGCCGCCGCTGGACGCGCGCGGCGCCAACCCGCCGCCGGCGGTGAGCGCACCCCAGCCGCGACCCTTCCCGGCCCTGCCTGCGGGCGCCGCGCCGGAGGTCTCGCTACCCGAGGCCGTCATGCGTGCGGCCGCCGACTCGGCGCACTCCCTCGACGGTCGAACGATCACGCTGACCGGCTTCACGATCGCTGCCGCGGGCGGCGTCGACCTCGGCCGCGTCGTCATCGTCTGCTGTGCGGCCGACGCCCAACTCGCGCGCGTCCACCTCGCGGGTCCTGCGGCGCCGGTCGGCCATCCGGAGGACACCTGGCTGCGGGTCGAGGGCCGGATCCAACCCGGCTCGTCGCATGCCGACGGCGGCTTCGTGCCGACGATGGTGGTGACCAGCGCGACGGTCGTCGACAAACCCGAAGAACGCGTACTCCTACTGACGTGCGTCGTTTGCGTACTCGTCACACCGGCCGGGCACTATGGCGGTGTGGCAACCCGCGAAGACGCGCAGACGATCCTCGAACAGCTGGCCGGGCCGACGGCGACGCTGCGCGACGACCAGTGGAAGGCCATCGAGGCGCTGGTGGTGCACCGGCGGCGTGCGCTCGTCGTGCAACGAACGGGGTGGGGCAAGTCGGCGGTGTACTTCATCGCCGCCAAGCTGCTCCGCGCCTCCGGCCACGGCGCGACGGTGATCGTGTCGCCGCTGCTGGCGTTGATGCGCAACCAGGTGGCGGCCGCCGAGCGCGCCGGGGTGCATGCCGCCACCATCAACTCGAGCAACGTCGCCGACTGGGCCGAGATCCACGAGCGCGTGCACCGCGGCGAGCTCGACGTCCTGCTCGTCAGCCCAGAACGGTTGAACAACCCCGACTTTCGCGACGAGGTGCTGCCCGCGCTGGCCCGCGACGCAGGCCTGGTCGTGGTGGACGAGGCGCACTGCGTGTCGGACTGGGGCCACGACTTCCGGCCCGACTATCGGCGGATCCGCAGCCTGATCGCCGAACTGGGCGTCGACGTTCCCGTGCTGGCCACCACCGCCACCGCCAACGACCGCGTCGTCGACGACGTCGCCGCCCAGTTGGGCGTCGGAGGCCAGGACACGCTGGTGCTGCGCGGCGGGCTGGACCGCGAGTCGCTGCGGCTGTCGGTGGTGAAGGCGGGCAATCCGGCCCAGCGCGCGGCTTGGCTTGCGGCGCACATCGATTCGCTGACGGGGTCGGGCATCGTCTACACGCTCACGGTGGCCCAGGCGAATGACGTCGCGTCGCTTCTGCGCGAGCAGGGCCACCAGGTGTCGTCCTACACGGGGGCCACCGAGGCCGCCGAGCGGGAACAACTCGAGAAGGATCTGCTGGACAACCGCGTCAAGGCGCTGGTGGCCACGTCGGCGCTGGGCATGGGTTTCGACAAACCCGACCTCGGCTTCGTCGTGCACCTCGGGGCGCCGTCGTCGCCGATCGCCTACTACCAGCAGGTCGGCCGCGCAGGCCGCTCCACCGACAGCGCCGACGTCATCCTGCTGCCCGGCAACGAGGACCAGGACGTCTGGCGGTACTTCGCCTCGGTGGCGTTCCCGTCGGAGCTCATGGTGCGCAACGTCATTGGCGCGCTGGACCTCGATCGGCCGCAGTCGACGCCCGCGCTGGAGCCGCTCGTCGACCTCGGCCGGACGCGGTTGGAGATGGTGTTGAAGGTGCTCGACGTCGACGGTGCCGTGCGTCGCGTGAAGGGCGGCTGGGTCGGCACCGGCGAGCCGTGGGTGTACGACGAGGCGCGCTACCGGAAACTCGACGAGGCCCGCAAGAGCGAGCAGCAGGCGATGCTCGACTATCAGGTGACGACGGGCTGCCGGATGGCGTTTCTGCGGGGCCAACTCGACGATCCCGAACTCCGCGAGGGCGAACGCTGCGGCCGTTGCGACAACTGCACCGGCGTTCGCGTCGATGCCAAGGTCGACGAGAGCGCAGCGGAGGAGACCAGGAAGCGGCTGATGCGACCGGGCGTCGAACTCGCGCCGCGCAAGCAGTGGCCGTCCGGCCTGGCCAAGCTCGGCGTGAACCTGAGCGGCAAGATCACCGACGGACCGGCAGCCGGCCGCGTCATCGGCAGGCTCACGGACCTGGGCTGGGGCGCGCGGCTGCGGCGGCTGCTGGACGAACCCGACGGCGAGGTCACCGACGACGTGGTGCAGGCCGCGGTCAAGGTGCTGGCGTCATGGGATTGGGAGACCCGCCCGACCGCGGTGCTGGCGATGGACTCGGACCGCCATCGGGTGCTCATCTCGTCGCTGGCGCGCGAGCTGGCCCGGCTCGGCAGGCTCACCGATCTCGGCACCCTGCAGTACGCGCCCGAGCGCCGGCCGGTGAGCGCGGCGAACTCCGCGTACCGGGTGGCCGCGCTCGACGGCTCTTGGCTGGCGCCCGACCTCGCCGCCGCCGATGGCCCGGTGCTGCTCGTCGACGACCTGTGCGACACGGGGTGGACGATGACGATGGCGGCGCGCGTCGTGCGCGCCGCCGGAGCGCCCGCGGTGCTGCCGTTCGCGGTGGCAGGCACCAGCTGAGCTCTAGTCGCCGTCGTCGAGCAGTGCGACGAGCGCCGCGGTCACCTCGTCGAGTGCGTGATAGATGGCCACGGTGCGACCCGCCGCATCCTCGTCGATCGGGTACTGCCGGTGCTCCATGCCGAGCACCCGCAGCCCGGCGGCCGCGGCGGCCCTGATGCCGTTGCTCGAGTCCTCGACCGCCAGGCTGCCCGGACTTCGTGCGCCCAGCCGGTCGACGGCCTCCAGGTAGACGTCGGGAGCCGGCTTTCCCGCGGCCACCTCGGCACTCGACACGGTCGCCGAGAAGTACTCGCCGATCGGCGTCGAGGTCATGACGCGGTCGATGATCTCGCGCGGCGCCGAAGAGGCAAGTGCCACCGGCACTCTCGTAGCCGCGGACTGCACCAGGGTCAGGGCGCCGGTGATCAGTGGCACCTCGCCGCGGTCGTAGGCGCTCGCGACGCTGCCGATGACGTCGTGGGCTGCGGTCTGCGGGTCCATGTCTGCGCGGTCGGCGAGATACCGAGCCCATTCCGGCACGCTCTTGCCCTGACAGGTCCTGGTGTCGTCGGGAAGCCACGAGTAGCCGTGGTCTGCTGCAACCGACTGCCAGCCCTGTTCCCACAGATGCTCGGACATGACCAGGACTCCGTCGAGATCGAAAACCACGCAGCGATCCGTCGTCACAGTCATTCCTCGTCGCCGCTCGTAGGGTGATGGATGGGGTAGAGCGCCTCGTACAGTTTGCGGTAGTGCGCGTAGCGTTCCGAATAGTCAAGCGCGCGTGAGCTCATCCGGGAGGTAGGTGCGCTTCACCGCCGCGCGGTCGCGGAGAAACGCGAAGTCCGACTGCGCGCCGCTTCCGACTATCGCGCATGCCGCGGCGCCGACCGCCGCCGCGTCCTGGGGTTGCGTCGACGGCCTCGAGTCGGACGGTCGAGCACGTCCGCGATGAGCTGAGTCCACTCCGCACCCATGGTGCCGCCACCGACGGCCCTGATCCTGGTGATGGCCTGCCCGTAGTCGACGGCGTACTCGAGGGCCCAACGCATCTGGAAGGCAACACCTTCCATCACCGCGCGCAATACGTGTCCCGGGCCGTGATGGAGGCAGAGGCCGACGAACGCGGCGCGGATGGAGTCGTCGAAGACGGGTACGCGCTCACCGCTGAGCCACGGCGCGAACAGCAGGCCGTCCATGTCGTCGGCGCTGTCGCGGACCATCTGCTCGACCCGCGCATAGTCCACCGGGCCGTGCTCGATCGAGGCCGAGCAGCCGTACCGCCCAGGCCAGGGCGGCACCGCCGGTGGCGATCTCCAGCCACAGGATCCACTGGTCGGGGTCGGGGTGGGCCAGTACGCCGAGCCGCTGGCGGGGGTCGAGTCTGGGCTCCGACATCGCGAGTCCGAAGTACACCGCGGTCCCGAGGCTGACGTGCAGGTCGCCGGGATCAACTGCGCCCGAACCGATTTGACTGGCGGGGACGTCGCCGACGCCGACGTAGACCGGCACGTCGTTGGGAAGTCCGAGCTGCTCCGCGATCTCGGGCAGCAGGCTGCCCGCGACGTCGGTGGCAGCGCACACCGTCGGCAACTTGGCCGGGTCGATTCCCGTGGCATGGCAGGCCTCGGCATCCCAGCTGCGCGTCGACTGGTCGAACAGCCGGTAGGCCGACGCGCCCGCGTGGTCGGTGACGGCGACCCCCGTCAGGTGCATGACGACGGCTTCCTTGCAGTCGAGCAGTTTCGCGCTGGCCGCGTACAGATCAGGGCATTCATCGCGCAGCCACAGGATCTTCGGCACGATGTCCTTGCCGGAGACCACGGCGTTCAGGCGATCTGAACTGCTCCTCCGGCGGCATCGCCTTGGCGAGTGTGGCGGCGGCGCCCTCCGCGCGCTGGTCGAGCCAGCTGAGCATCGGGCCCAGTGGGCGCCCGCGTTCGTCGACGGCCACCACGTTGAACATCTGCGCCGTCACGCTGATGCCTGCGATCGCGACCGCCGATCCCAGCCGATCGACCAGTTCCCGCGCGGCCTCCACTGTCGAGGAGACGATGAGTCCGAGGTCCTGCTCGACGCCTGCGTCCGCGACCATCAGCAGGCCATACGCGCGGTAGCTGCTGTCCTTTAGGCACCCGTTGGCGTCGACGACCACGACCTTCACCCCGCTGGTGCCGACGTCGAACGCCAGAAAGTGCGGGCTCATCGCTCCCCGTCACGCTCCTCTGGCGACGGGGACGAGGAGCTCCTGGAGCAGTCGCAGATAGCGGTCGTTCTGCTCGACCGTGCCGACGGTGACGCGGATGTGCGAGCCCTTCAGCCCGTGCGCGCCCATCGCCCGAATCAGAATATCCTCGGCCAGAAGGGAATCCACGACGGCGGAGACCGACCGACCACTCGCCGAGATGTCAGCCAATACGAAGTTGCCGTCGGAGGGGTAGGACTCGACACCTTCTATTTGCTGCATCGCCGCGTGTAGCCGATCGGCCTCCGAGCTGATGAACTCCGTCCGATACGCGAGTTCCTTTGGTTCGTCCAACGCCTGCAGGCATCCCCAGATCCCCATCAGGCTGATGCTGAACGGGATTCGCACGCGGGTCACGATGTCGATCAACTCCGGATCGCCGATGAGGTAACCGACGCGCAGCGCGGCCAGGCCGAAGCCCTTGGACATGGTCCGTGCGATCACCAGGTTCGGATGCGACGCGACGAGCGGTGCGAACGATTCGGCGTACCCGCACTCCAGGTAGGCCTGATCGACGACGACCGGTATGCCGGTGTCCAGTAGCCGGACCAATTGGGCTGTGCTCCAGCCCTTTCCGGTCGGGTTGTTCGGACTGCACAGGAAGATGATCGTCGTGCGGTCGGTGACCGCGGCCAGCATCGCGTCGACGTCCAGCTCCCAGGTCCGCGGCGTCAGCGGCACCGCTACGGGGACGCCCCCGTTGATGCGGGTCTGGCTCTCGAAGAACGCATACGTGGGGGAGGCGATGACGGTCTCGTCGCCAGGGCCCACCAGCAACCGCACCAGGACGTCGAGTACCTCGGTGGATCCGTTGCCGAGCACGATCGACTCCGGCGGGACGTCGTTGTAGCGGGCCAGCGCCGCCTGCAGGTCCTTGCCCGAGTACGGGTAGAGGTGTCCGATGTCGAACGCCTGGCGGACCGCTTCCCGCACACCCTCGGACGGTGGTATCGGACATTCGTTGGACATCATTCTGGCGAGTTGCCTGTGCTGCCAGGCGAAGTCGTGGTGCTCCGCGTTGTACGGCGCAGCGCCGCGGAAGCCGCTCTTGACGTAGCGGTCGACGGTGTCGCTCATCGGATGTTGCCGCCCTGCGGAACGCCGGAGGTTTCCTCGTTGATCCGCTTGCGAAGGACGGCGGCGTACCAGATGCCCGCGAGCACGAAGAACACCCCTGCCGTCAGTGCGGTCTGGTGGTTGAGCTCGGGCACCGTGAGGCAGAGCACCACCACCACGCACCAGACGAGGGCGGCGATCCGAACCGGCATCGCGAAGTTTCCGAGGTCGAAACTCGTTCGCGTGGGCAGTGTTCCACGCTTGGAGGCGATCAGCACGGCGATGACGGTGAGGCCGTAGACCGCGTAGTAGCCGAGTGCGGCCATGCCCACGATCAGTGCCATCGCCTGCGACGAGCCGTACGTGCCGACCAGCCCGAGGAGCAGGCTGAACGCGGCGACCACGAGCAGAGCCGAGCTGGGCGACTTGGTCTTCGGCGACACCTTCTTCAGCACCGACGAACCCGGCAGCATGTTGTCGCGCGAGAGCGAGAACATCAACCGGCTGGCGGCCGCCATGTTGGCCAGCCCACCCGCATACAGCGCGATCATCGCGACGGCCTCGAAGATGGCTGCACCCGTTGACCCGAGCGCGGTTTCGAGGATGTGGGAGACCGGCACGTCGGAGCCCGTCGTCGCGGCGAGGTCGTCGATGTTGATGGTGAGGCCGACGATCATGAAGAAGCCGACGACGATCGCGAAGAGCAGTGAGCGGATCACGGCCTTGGGGACGTGCCGGGTGGCCATCTTCGTCTCCTCGGCCAGGTCCGCGGCGCCTTCGAAGCCGGTCAGCACCCACATCGCGAGCAGGCCCGACAGCAGGAACGCCGTCGTGAAACCGTTGCCCTCGGCGACCGAGCTGGTGGAGAGGAAGCTGAAGCTCTGGTGCGGATTGGTGATGAATCCGACGACCAGCAGGATGCCCGTGAGGATGATCGACAGCCCGATCTCGACGGCGAATGCCACCGCGTTGTTGATCCGCGACGCGATCCTGACGCCCGCGAGGTTGATCGCGAGTTGGGACGCCAACACGATGAGCACGACGAGGAGCGTGGACGTCGGGGTTATCTCGATGCCCAGTCTGTTCAACAGGATTGGGGCCAAACCGAAGTTGAGACCCGTGAAGCCCGGGATGAATGCCATCAGGCCCGCCCAGCCGACGAACCACCCGTAGTGCGAGTTCATCAGTCGTGACGTCCACTGGTACGCGTAGCCGCTGATCGGCATGCGGCCCGCCAGTTCGCCCAGCACGAGTGCCACCAGGAGCTGGCCGATCGAGACGACCAACCACGTCCACACGAAGACGGGACCCACCATGCCCAGCGAGTAGGCGTAGGTGGTGAAGACGCCCGCGGTGACGCACATGCAGGAGATGGAGATGGAGAAGGAGCTCCACGCGCCCATCGATCGTTCGAGTTGCGGCTCGTAGCCGAACGCTCGCAGCTCGTCGTCGTCCGAGGTGGACGAGACCGCTGGTGCTGAACTCTGCGATAGCTGGTCATCGGTCACGGCGTTGCTCTCTTTCGTCGTCGATGGTGGTTTGGTGAATTCGTCTGTGGCTCAGTGCTCTTGGGCACGTCGACCGGTGAGGGTCGTGCGATCGCGGCGGAGGCGTTGCACGGTGAGGCTGAAGACGCCGGGTGCGTAGTGCTCCTGCGACAGCAGGACGGGCAGTCCCGCGGTGGAGCGTTCGGTCTGCTCGAGCCGCATCAGTGGGCTGTTGCGGGGGCAGTCCAGCATCTTCGCCATCCGCGCGGTCGCGGAGACCGGGGAGATCTCCGCGATGCCGCCGACCAGATGGACGCCGCAACGGTTCTCCAGGAACTTGTAGATCGACCCGCCGTCGTAGTCGGGGAATCCGGCAGCTTCGAGGATGGCGACCGGTATCACGTCGAAGCCGTGCGCCGCGGGTATGCCGTCGACGCTGATGACTCGCTCGACCCGGAACGCCTCGGTGTCCTTCGGAAGTTCGAGCGCCGTTGAGATCCACTCCCGGATCGGGCCGACCCGCGACTCCACCACCTCGACGTTGAGGTTGGCCCCCGCCGCCGTGACGGCTTCCGTGACGCCGATGTCCAGATCGAGCACGCTGTGCACGCGCGTCTGCTTGAGGGTGACGAACGTGCCCACCCCGTGCACCCGGCGGATCAGTCCGTCGCGTTCGAGGCCGCTGAGAATCTCGCGCAGGGTGGGCCGGCTGATGCCGTAGCGCTTGGCGAACTCCGGCTCGGAGGGAAGCTTCTCGTTCGGCGCGTAGGTGCCGTTCGTCAGCTCCTCGGCGAGCTGTTGACGCACCTCTTCGGACAGCAGCTGGCGCTGCTGGCGGCGTTGCGCCGGCCCCGGATTCATGGGTTGTAAGATGTCAGACAACTACGTGGGTGTCAATGGGTGATTTGGCGGCGTTCGTCTATCGGGTCGGCCGGCACGCGCTGGCTTGGCTGATGGGCTGGCATCATGAGGGCGATGACTCAGCCGTCCGTCGACCCCGTTGGTTCGTCCGTCGTGCGCACGGCGCTGCGCCTGGTCCTCGGTGCGGCCCTCGTCTTCGCGGGAGTCAGTCACCTCAGTTTCGCGCGTACCGCGTTCTACGCACAGGTGCCGCCGTGGCTGCCGATGAACGCCGACTTCGTCGTCATCTCCTCGGGGATCGTCGAGATCGCGCTCGGGGCGGCCCTGCTATTTCTGCCGCGTTGGCGGGTGCCGCTCGGGTGGCTCACCGCGGCGCTCTTCGTCGTGGTGTTCCCCGGCAACATCTCTCAATTCCTCACGCACTCAGATGCATTCGGGTTGGATTCCGACCGCTCGCGCGCCATTCGACTGCTGTTCCAGCCGCTGCTGGTGCTCTGGGCGTTGTGGAGTACGGGGGCGTGGGCCGCGTGGCGAGCGCGTCGGTAGCGTCAGCGCACCCGTGCGTCACGCCCGTTCAGCTGTGCGGTCAACGCCGCTGCGGCCGCCAATACGCCGCGCGAATGCTTGGCGATCTCGCTGTCGGTCATCGGGCGCCCGAGTTGGAGCGAGACCACCATCGCCTGCCGGCGATGATGGTCGAACACGGGCGCGGAGATGACGCTGATGTCATGACGCTGCCGGCGAGCTTGATTCGCTGCGCAGGTACACCCGCTCGCCGACGTCGGAGACGAGCTCGCCGAGCAGTGCCCGCAGCTCTTGTGGGAGCGTGCTCGACATGCCCGCCATCAACGCGTAGAGCCGACGACCGCCTGGGGTCAGACGTTCCACGAGATAGCCGGAGTCGCGGCACTCGGCGATCACCCGGTCGAGGCGCTCGGTATCGGTGCGCAGCGGAATCGTTGGCTCCTTGCCCAGCCAGGATCGCAGTGCCTCGTCATCCCAGAGCACGAACATGAGGCCCACCGGCGGGGCGAAGGGATAGCTCTGTCCTACGCGCACGCCGACGTCGGCTCCGGGCGGGCCGACGAGTTCGAGCAGGGTGATGCGGTCGTCGATCACCGCCGACAGCGCGGCGGTGGTGTCGTAGGCGATCGACAGGCGGCGCAGCTCCTCGCGCGCGGCCGGGTTCACCCGCATCGATTCCTGCGCGGTGTGACCGAGCGAAATGAGTCGCGGGCCAAGGCGATAGGTCTTGTCCTGGTCGTCGCGAACGAGATAGCCGGATTCGGAGAGGGTGGTGACGATGCCCAGGCACGTCGGCTTGCTCAGTTGGAGGCGGCGCGCCAGTTCCGAGAGCCCGAACCGGTCGTGGGGGTGTTGAGCGAGGAAGTCGAGGATGGCGACGACGCGCTCGGTCGGTGGCGAGGCCCTGTCCGTCATGCAGCGCGTCCTCCGGGAACATTGACTCGAACTAGAACGCGTTCTAGTCTCGGGTAGGAAACTCTACCAGCTTGGTCCAATATTGGACCGAGAGAGGCAATAGTCAATGTTCTCGACACCGTTGTCCGAGGCGATCGCCGAGGCCGAAAGCCTTGTCGCCGCAGCGCCCTTCATTGAATCCGAGGCCGATCTGCTCGAGGGTCTGCAGTACCTTGCGGGCTGCATCGCGGCATGCACGAGCGTGGCGTTCGACTACGACCGCGACCACCCCTTCCTGCACAGCGGCACCGGGCCATTCACCAAGATGGGTCTCGACAACCCCGACACGATGTACTTCGGCACCCGCGTGCAACCGGGCCACGAGTACGTCGTCACCGGCCGCCGCGGAACCACCACCGACGTCAGCTTTCAGTTGCTGGGTGGGGAGTACACCGACGACAACGTGCCCGACAGCGAAACCGCGTTCGACGACCGCAAGCTCGACATCGCACCCGACGGCACCTTCGAGTGGCGATTCACGCCGGCTACTCCGTCGCAACTCGTCATCCGCGAGGTCTACAACGATTGGTCCGCGCAGCGCGGAACGTTCGCGATCGCGCGCACCGACACCAGCGGCACCGCGCCGCCGCCATTGGACCGTGCGCTGATCGAAAAGCGTTATGCCGTTGCGGGAAAGCAACTCGTCCAGCGGGTGAAGACCTGGCTGCAGTTCCCCAAGTGGTTCTACGACGACCTGCCGGTGAACACCCTCACCGCCCCGCGGCTCACCCCCGGTGGGCTGGCCACCCAGTACTCGTCGGTCGGGCACTTCGACCTGGCGCCCGACCAAGCCATCGTCATCACTCTGCCGGTTACCGACGCGCCGTATCTCGGCTTCCAGCTCGGAAGCCTCTGGTACATCTCGCTGGACTACATCAACCACCAGACGTCACTGAACGGCACTCAGGCACAGGCTGATCCGGACGGCAAGATCCGAATCGTGGTGTCCGACAGCAACCCGGGCGTGACGAACTGGTGTGAAACCCTCGGTCACGGCAAGGGCTACCTGCAATTCCGCTGGCAGCGGGTGTCCCGTCAACTGACCGAGGCCGACGGCCCGACCCTCGAGCTCGTCGACATCGACAAGGTCTCGGCCGCGCTGCCGCACTACGAGCACAACAAGATTTCCGATGAGGACTGGCGGGCGCGGATTGCGCTGCGCCAAAAGCACATTGGCGACAGGATGGTGGGTTAGCAGATGGCCGGAATGCTCGAAGGCAAAGTCGTCGTGATCAGCGGCGTCGGCCCTGCGCTGGGCACCACACTGGCGCGACGATGTGCCGAGCAGGGCGCCGACCTGGTGCTCGCGGCACGCACGGTCAACCGTCTCGAGGACGTGGCCAAGCAGGTCACCGATCTCGGGAAGCGTGCCGTCACGGTGGGCACCGACATCACCGATGAGGCCCAGGTGGACAACCTCGTCGACGAAACGCTGAAGGCATTCGGCAAGGTCGACGTCCTGATCAACAACGCGTTCAAGGTTCCGTCGATGAGGCCGTTGGCCGACACCACCTTCGAGCACATGAAGGAGGCGATCGACCTGACCGTGTTCGGTGCGCTGAGCATGATCCAGCGGTTCACCCCTGCCCTCGCCGAGTCGAAGGGGTCGGTCGTCAACGTCAACTCGATGGTCGTGCGGCACTCGCAGGCCAAGTACGGCGCGTACAAGATGGCGAAGTCGGCGCTGCTCGCGATGTCGCAGTCGCTGGCGACCGAACTGGGCGAGCAGGACATTCGCGTGAATTCGGTTCTGCCCGGCTATATCTGGGGTGGCACGCTGCAGGGCTACTTCGAGCATCAAGCGGGCAAGTACGGCACGACCGTCGACGAGATCTACAAGGCCGCCGCCGTCAACTCCGACCTCAAGCGACTGCCCACCGAGGACGAGGTGGCGTCCGCCATCATCTTCATGGCCAGCGACCTGTCGAGCGGTATCACCGGCCAAGCTCTCGACGTGAACTGCGGGGAGTACAAGGCCTGATGAGCGCGCGCACCGACCCGGGCAGCGTCGACGATCTGCATGCGTCGGCGGTAAAGGCCTGCGGGCTAGACGATTTCGGCGTCGACGACGACAACTACCGCGAAGCGCTCGGAGTGCTGCTCGATTCGTTTCGCCGTGATGCCGACCTCACCGAGTTCGGCAGCAAGATGCAGAGGTTCTTCGTTCGCAACGCCCTGGTAGCCCGGCTGGTGTCCGAGGCGGCGTTCAAGCAGTACCCGCAGCACGTCGACGTCCCCATCGAGCGACCGATCTTCGTGACGGGACTTCCTCGCACGGGAACCACCGCCATCCATCGGCTGCTGACCGCGGACCCGCGCCACCAGGGCCTCGAACTCTGGCTGGCGGAGTTTCCCCAGCCCCGCCCGCCGCGCGAAACATGGTCGGATAATCCAGTTTTCCGGCAGATCGACGATCAGTTCACCAAGGCGCACGAGGAGAATCCGGACTACACCGGCCTGCACTACATGACGGCCGACGAGGTCGAGGAGTGCTGGCAGCTGCTGCGCCAGTCGCTGCACTCGGTCTCCTACGAGACGCTGGCGCACATTCCGACGTACTCGAAGTGGCTGTCGCAGCAGGACTGGACCAAGTCGTATCAGCGGCATCGCAAGAACCTTCAGCTGATCGGGCTCAACGAACCCGAGAAGCGATGGGTGTTGAAGAACCCCAGCCACCTGTTCGCACTCGATGCGCTGTTCGCCACCTACCCGGACGCGCTCGTCGTGCAGTGCCATCGGCCCGCCGAGACGATCATGGCGTCGATGTGCTCGCTGGCCCAGCAGACCACCGAGGGCTGGTCGAACAGCTTCAGCGGCGAGGTCATCGGGCGAGGACGCCCTCGAGACCTGGTCGCGTGGTTTGAAGTTGTTCAATGCCGAACGCGCCAAGCATGATTCGGCGCAGTTCTACGATCTCGACTACTTCGCATTCATCAAGGACCCGATCGTCGGTGGTGGAGGAGATCTACGGGCAATTCGGCATCGACTTCACCGACGAGGCGCGGTCGGCGATGGAGACCATGCACGCCGAGAGTCAGAAGGGCCCGCGCGCGCCCAAGCATACGTACTCGCTAGCTGATTACGGGCTGACGGACGAGGTCGTGAAGGAGCGCTTCAAGGGGCTGTAGGGCTACGGGGGACCCCTTTGCGACCGTGCCATGCTTCCGGCGCTGGTCCGCTGTACCCGCCGCTCCGCACCCCGTTGCCGCCGCGCCGCCCGCGCCGCCGATGGCCTTGGCAAGAACGAAGCGCGGTGGCGTTGCCGCCGTTACCGCCGTTGCCGCCCGGTCGCACCGCTGCCGCCGGTACCGCCAGCACCGCCCGTTGGCATTGCCGCCAAGGCGAGACGGCAGCTGCCTGACGCCGCCTATGCCGCCGCTCGCCGTTCCGCTGGCACCGCCGTGCCGCCGCTGCCGCCGCGCCGCCGCCGCCGGTGCCGGCAATCGTGTTGTTGCCGACACGCACCGTCCCGCCCATCCGCCGGTGCCGCCGGTGCCGCCGGTACCGCCTGCGCCGCCGGTGCCGCCCGTCACCGCCGCCGCCGTGCGAGTTCCGCCGTTCGCGCCGGCGACCACCGACGCCGCCATTGCCAGTCGCCGCCGACGCCTGCGCCGCCCGCTGCCGCCTGCGCCGCCGTTGGCGTTGCCAGCACCAGCAGTGACGCCGCTGGTGCTGCCGCATCGCCGCCGTGCCACCTGCGCCGCCGCTGCCGCCAGCGCCGCCGAGCCTGTCCCGCCGCCGCGCGCCGTGCCGGCAGCCGCCGGTGCCCGCCGTCGCCGCCGGTGCCGCCGGTCCACCGTCGGCGCCAGCGCCGCCTGCGCCGCCGTCACCGCCGGTGCGGTGCCGGAAGGTCCGACAGACGCCGCCGTTACCGCCGGCGCCACCCTTGCCGCCGGCTCCGCCGGTGCCGCCGCTTGCCGCCGTTGCCGTTGGCGCCGGAGGCGCCCGTGCCGGGCCGCCACTGCCGGTTCCGCCTTGCCGCCGGCGCCTGCCGCCCGCGCCGCCGTTGCCGCCGGTACCGCCTGCCGCCGCGCGCTGCCGCCCGTCGTGCCCAGTCTGCCGGCGTCCCGCGGTGCCGCCGGTGCCGCCGTGCGCCGCCGGCTCCACCGGCGCCGCCGGTGCCGCCCACGCCCGCCGGTGCCGCCGCTGCCGCCGGTGCCGCCGGCTCCGCCGGTGCCGCCGTTCCGCCGGTGCCGCCGCTGCCGGTGCCGCCGACGCTGCCGCCGGTGCCGCCGGCTGCCGCCGGTGCCGCCGGCGCCACCGATGCCGCCGGTGCCGCCGGTGCCGCCGGTTGCCGCCGGCGCCGCCGCCGCCGGCCGTGCCGGTGCCGCCGGTCGCCGCCGGCTCCGCCGGTGGCGCCGCTGCCGCCGGCGCCGCCGGTGCCGCCCGATGCCGCCGGCGCCGCCCTGCCGCCGGCGCCGCCGGTGCCGCCGGTGCCGGTGCCGCCGCTGCCGCCGGTGCCGCCGGTGCCGCCGGCGCCGCCGGCGCCGCCGGTGCCGCCGGCGCCGCCGGCTCCGCCGGCTGCCGCCGGTCGCCGCCGGCGCCGCCGGTGCCGCCGGTGCCGCCGGTCCGCCGGCCCGCCGCGCCGCCGGCGCCGCCGGCGCCGCCGGTGCCGCCGCGTGCCGCCGTGCGCCGCCGGCTGCCGCCGGCCCCGCCGGTGCCGCCGGTGCCGCCGGCCCCGCCGGTGCCGCCGGCCCCGCCGTTGCCGCCGGCCCCGCCGGTGCCGCCGGTGCCGCCGTTGCCGCCGTTGCCGCCGGTGCCCGCGCCGACCCGTGCGCCGGTCGCCGATCGCCGCCGGTGCCGCCGGCCCCGCCGGTGCCGCCGGTGCCGCCGGTGCCGCCGGTGCCGCCCGAGGCGCCGGTCCGCTGCCGCCGCCGCCGCCGGTGCCGGTCGCCGCCGGTGCCGCCGGTGCCGCCGGCCCCGCCGGTGCCGCCGCGTCGCCGCCGGCGCCGCCGGTGCCGCCGGCGCCGCCGGTGCCGCCCGGTGCCGCCGGTGCCGTCACCGCCGTGGCGCCGGCCCCGCCGATCGCCGCCGGCGCCGCCGGCGCCGCCGGTGCCGCCGCGTGCCGCCGGTGCCGCCGGCCCCGCCGGCTGCCGCCGGTGCCGGCCGTGCCGCCGTGCCGCCGGCGCCGCCGGTGCCGCCGGCGCCGCCGGCGCCGCCGGCCCCGCCGGTGCCGCCCGGCGCCGCCGGTCCCGCCATCGGCCGATCGCGGTGCTCGCCCGGCGGCGCCGGCGTCGCCGGTGGCCGCCGGTGGCGCCGCGCCGCCGGTCGCGCCGGTCGCCGCCGGTACCGCCGGTGCCGCCGGTGGCCGCCGGCCCCGCCGGTGCCGGCCGCTGCCGGCCGGTGCCGCCAGGCCCCTGCGCTCCGGCGGCCCCGGCGGCCCCGGCGTTGCCGCCGGTGCCGCCCGCGCCGCCGGCCCCGCCGGTCTCGCCGGTGCCGCCGATCCGGGTCGCCGTCAGCGCCGGTGGTAGCCGGCCCCGCCGACACCGCCGGCGCCGCCGGCTCCGGCGGCGCCGCCGTCGCCGCCGTTGCCCGCCGTTGCCGCTGGCCGCGGTGGTCCCGCCGGTGCGCCGGTCCACCGGTGCCGGCGTTGCCGCCCGCACCGCCCGGCCCGCCGGCCCCGCCGGTGCTGCCCGGCCCCGCCGGTCCCGCCATCGGCGATCGGTTGCGTCGCCCAGGGCGATCCGGCATCGCCGGTGGCCGCCGGTGGCACCCGCGCCGCCGGTCGCCGCCGGTCGCCGCCGTTACCACCGATGCCGCCGGAGGCCGCCGGCCCCGACCTGTCCGGCCGCTCCGAGCCGGTGCGCCGGCCCTTGCGCTCCGCCGACCCCGGCGGCGCCCGGCGTTGCCACCGGTGCCGCCCTGCCCGCCGGCCCCGCCGGTCTTGCCGTCCACCGGTCCGGTGTCGCCGTCAGCACCGCTGGTAGCCGGCCCCGCCGGTGCCGCCGGCGCCGCCAGCTCCGGCGGCGCCACCCTCGCCGCCGGTCCCGCCGTTGCCGCTGGCCGCCGGTGGTCCCGCCGGTGCGCCGGTCCACCCGTGCCGGCGTTGCCGCCCGCACCGCCCGCCCGCCGGCCCCGCCGGTGCCGCCCGGCCCCGCCGGTCCCGCCGTCGGGATCGGTCGCTGCCCCGGGGATGCCGGCATCGCCGGTGGCCGCCGGTGCCGCCCGCGCCGCCGGTGGCGCCGGTCCCGCCGTCCCCACCGATGCCGCCGGAGGCCCCGGCCCCGACCTGTCCGGCCGCTCCGAGCACGGTGCCCGACCCTTGCGCTCCGGAGGCCCCGGAGGCCCCGGCGTTGCCACCGGTGCCGCCCTGCGCCGCCGGCCCCGCCGGTCTCGCCGTCCCCGATCCGGTGTCGCCGTCAGCACCTTGGTAGCCGGCCCCGCCGATGCCGCCGGCGCCGCCGGCTCCGGCCGCGCCACCATCGCCGCCGTCCCGCCGTTGCCGCTGGCCGCGGTGGTCCCGCCGGTGGACGGTCCACCGGTGCCGGCGTTGCCGCCCGCACCGCCCTGCCCGCCGGCCCCGCCGGTGTGCCCGGCCCCGCCGGTCCCGCCATCGGGATCGGTTGCATCCCCAGGTGGATCCGGCATCGCCGGTGGCCCCGGTGGCACCCGCGCCGCCGGTCGCCGCCGGTCCCGCCGTTACCACCGATGCCGCCGGAGGCCGCCGGCCCCGACCTGTCCGGCCGCTCCGAGCACGGTGCCCAACCCTTGCGCTCCGGAGGCCCCGGAGGCCCCGGCGTTGCCACCGGTGCCGCCCTGCCCGCCGGCCCCGCCGGTCTTGCCGTCCACCGATCCGGTGTCGCCGTCAGCACCTTGGTAGCCGGCCGCCGCCAACACCGCCGGCGCCACCAGCTCCGGCTGCGCCACCATCACCGCCGTTCCCGCCGTTGCCGCTGGCCGCGGTGGTCCCGCCGGTGGAAAGTCCACCCGTCGCCGGCGTTGCCGCCCGCACCGCCCTGCCCGCCGGCCCCGCCGGTGTGCCCGGCCCCGCCGGTCCCGCCATCGGGATCGGTTGCATCCCCAGGGCGATCCGGCATCGCCGGTGGCCCCGGTGGCACCCGCGCCGCCGGTGCGCGCCGGTCCCGCCGTTACCACCGATGCCGCCGGAGGCCCCGGCCCCGACCTGTCCGGCCGCTCCGAGCACGGTGCCCGACCCTTGCGCCTCCGGAGGCCCCGGAGGCCCCGGCGTCGCCACCGGTGCCGCCCTGCCCGCCGGCCCCGCCGGTCTTGCCGTCCACCGATCCGGTGTCGCCGTCAGCACCTTGGTAGCCGGCCCCGCCAACACCGCCGGCGCCACCAGCTCCGGCTGCGCCACCATCACCGCCGTTCCCGCCGTTGCCGCTGGCCGCGGTGGTCCCGCCGGTGGAAAGTGCCACCGGTGCCGGCGTTGCCGCCCGCACCGCCCTGCCCGCCGGCCCCGCCGGTGTGCCCGGCCCCGCCGGTCCCGCCATCGGGATCGGTTGCATCCCCGGGGATCCGGCATCGCCGGTGGCCCCGGTGGCACCCGCGCCGCCGGTCGCCGCCGGTCCCGCCGTTACCACCGATGCCGCCGGAGGCCCCGGCCCCGACCTGTCCGGCCGCTCCGAGCACGGTGCCCGACCCTTGCGCTCCGGAGGCCCCGGAGGCCCCGGCGTTGCCACCGGTGCCGCCCTGCCCGCCGGCCCCGCCGGTCTTGCCGTCCACCGATCCCGGTGTCGCCGTCAGCACCTTGGTAGCCGGCCCCGCCAACACCGCCGGCGCCACCAGCTCCGGCTGCGCCACCATCGCCGGCGTTCCCGCCGTTGCCGCTGGCCGCGGTGGTCCCGCCGGTGGAAAGTCCACCCGCGCCGGCGTTGCCGCCCGCACCGCCCTGCCCGCCGGCCCCGCCGGTGTGCCCGGCCCCGCCGGTCCCGCCATCGGGATCGGTCTGCATCCCCAGGGGATCCGGCATCGCCGGTGGCCCCGGTGGCACCCGCGCCGCCGGTCGCGCCGGTCCCGCCGTCACCGCCGATCCCGCCGGAGGCCCCGGCCCCGACGCTGCCGGCCGCTCCGCGCACGGTGCCGCCAGCCCCTGCAGCCCGCCGGCCCCGGAGCGCCTCCGGCGTTGCCACCGGATGCCGCCACTGCCCGCCGGCCCCGCCGGTCTTGCCCGATGCCACCGGTCCGGTGGCGCCGCTCAGCGCCCTGGTGAAGCCGGCCCCGCCCACACCGCCGGCGCCGCCCGCTCCGGCTGCGCCACCATCACCGGCGTCCGCCGCCGTTGCCCCCGGCCGCGGCCTGGTGACCCGCCGTTGGAGCTAGCCCACCGGTGCCGGCGTTGCCGCCCGCTGCCGCCCTGCCCGCCGGCCCCGCCCGTGTCCACCGGCGCCCGCCGGTCGCAGCCGTCGGGATGCAACGTTGCATCCCCAGGGGATCACCGGCCTCGCCGGCGGCCCCGGCCTGGCACCCGCGCCGCCGGTCACCGCCGGTCCCGCCGTTCCCGCCGATCCCGCCGCGAGGCCCCGGCCCCGGAAGCTCCCGCGGTTCCGCCGGTGCCGCCTGTGCCTGCTAGCGCCGCCCGTACCACGCGCGCCGGCGTTGCCGCCCGACTACCGCCGCTGCCGCCCGCACCGCCAGTCTTGCCGGACGCACCGGCGGCGGCGCCCGCGGCGCCCGTGAGCCCGGCCCCGCCCCCGCCGCCGGATCCGCCGGCCCCGGCGTTGCCGCCCTGCCCGCCGCTGCCGTTGGCCCCGGCCGCAGCCTTGGTGATGCCGTTGGAGCTCAGTCCGCCGGCACCGGCGTTTCCGCCGTTGCCGCCACCCCCGCCGGAACCGCCCGTTCCACCGGTGCCTCCGTCGAAGCCGTTGGGATGCAACGTAGTTCCGGGATCACCGACCTTACCGGCCGCACCGTCCTTGCCGTCGCCGCCGCCACCGCCCGGTGCCGCCGTCCCCGCCCATCGCCACCCGAGGCGCCAGCCCCGGAGGCGCCCGCGGTCCCACCGGTGGTGCCAGGCGCGCAATACGCGATGGTGCCGACGCCGAAGAGTTCGACCTCGTGTCCAAAGAAGATGAAGCCACGTCTGGTCCCCGCCGTAGCTCCGGCTCCTGCCGCGCCGCCGGCACCCGCTGCGCCAGCATTGCCGCCCGTGCCACCGGCACCGCCGGACCCGCCAGTCTTGCCGTTTTCACCGAATCCGACTCCATCGGCGCCGGTGTAACCGGCTCCGCCCGAACCACCCGCGCCACCGGCTCCGGCTGCGCCACCCGTGCCGCCGGATCCGCCGACGCCCGTGGCTCCCGTCCTACCGAGGAAGAATCCCGACGATCCGCCTGAGCCCGCCTTGCCGCCGGTACCGCCCTTGCCGCCGGTGCCGCCGGCCGAACCGGAACCGCCTGCGCCGCCATTGGGATTGTCTTTGGTGCCAGCAGCTCCGGTGGTCCCGGCTATGCCGACGCCGCCCGCGCCACCTGCACCGCCAGCACCGCCTGCACCACCATTGCCGCCGCGACCGATGAACAGGCCGCCGCTGCCACCGAGTCCGCCGTTGCCACCTGCGCCGCCGTCGGTGCCGGATTGGCCTGGGCCGCCAGCGACTCCGTCCGCACCCTTGCCGCCAGCGCCGCCGTCGCCGCCCCGTCCGAAGAGTCCTGCGCTGCCGCCGTTTCCGCCGTTGCCGCTCGGCCCCGTCGCGTCTGCGCCGTCGCCGCCTCGTCCATAGAGAAGTCCGCCGCGGCCGCCGTCGCCACCATTGGCGCCCTGGCCGCCGTCACCGCCGTGTCCGAGCAGACCCGCGCTGCCGCCATTGCCGCCGTCGCCACCCAACCCGCCGGTGCCGCCGTCACCGCCGCGTCCGTAGACGAGGCCGCCGCGCCCACCGTCACCGCCGTCTCCGCCTGGTCCGCCCGTACCGCCTGCGCCGCCGTGTCCGAACAACCCGGCGCTGCCGCCGTTGCCGCCGGTCCCGCCTTGCGCTGTTGCGTCGCCACCGTCGCCGCCTCTGCCGAAGATGAGGCCGCCGCGACCGCCGTTGCCGCCGTCGGGACCGTCGCCGCCGTCGCCGCCGCGTCCGAAAAGTCCGGCGCTGCCGCCATTTCCGCCGTTGGCACCGTCACCGCCGTTGCCGATGAGTAAGCCACCGTTGCCGCCGTTGCAAGCGGAGCCGCTGCAGTCGTCGGGGGCGTCGGCCCCGTTGCCGATGAAGACGTGGACGATGTCGGCGATCGGATGGGCTGTGGTCAAGGACTTGGCGTTGGCGAACGGCGCAAAGCCGGCGCCGAGATTGGTCGTCTGCGCCGTAATTGGTCCAGTCACAGACTGATTCGTAAGCCCAGGCGCAGGGCCGAGTGCGGCGGCCGGGTTGGGGCCAGTACTAGAGCCCGACGCGAGGCCCATGTGACGACCGAAACTGGCGATAGGGCCCTGACTAGACCCAAACCGGTTACCAGAGCGCGAGTTGGCGTCGGCGGTAGCGGCGGGCGAGGGAGAGTCAAGGCGAGAGCCAGGGCCGAGGCCAAAGACGGAGTCAGAGTCGGCATCGGTACCTAGGCCGAAGCGGCGGCCGAATGCAGAGCCAGCGTCAGGGCTCGAGTCGGCGCGGGGACCCAGGCCGAAAGGACGGCCGAAGCCAGCACGGGCGCCGGCTTTGGAGCCAGCGTCGGATTCAGCAGCCGACGCAGTGCTAGGCGCAGAATCAGTGCCAGTGCCAGTGCCAGTGCCAGTGCCAGTGCCAGAGCCCGACCCAGAATCCGGCCCGACCCGGAACCGGAACCCGCGCCCGACCCGGAACCGGACCCCGCACCGGAACCCGAACCCGCACCTGACCCTGCGCCATCACCTGACCCCGGCAGCGCCAGCCCCCGAGCCAGCTCCTGACCCCGAAACCGAACCAGAAGGCCCAGGGCCGCCGCCGGGCCCGGGCGCTCGTGCAGGGGTGGCGCGAGTGCGAACGCCGGGCTCCGAGCGGGTGCCGGGGCCAACGCGAGAGCGGCCGCGAGATTCAGGGCCGGAGTCAGAGCGAGACGCGAGCGAATGCCGAGCAGGAGGTGTTGGAGCAGGAGGAGGAGGGACGAAGGCAGCGGGAGCGACAAATGGAGCCGGGGGAGCGACGACGACGTCCGGGGCAGGTCCGCCAGACGCAGAGACGTCTGCAGATGTGGGGCTGGCTACCGGAGATGTCCGGGAGGGCGGCGCAGGCAGGCTGAGCAGGGCTTCCATCAATCTTGGTCGGCTGCGGGACGAGGGGTCGTCGAGTCGATGACGGCTAACGGCCTGAAATCTGGCGGCAGCGAAATCGACAGTCCCGCCGGTGCCACCTCGGCGACAGTCGTCGGCGAATTATTTGGGTTAGCTAGAGAAAGAAGGGCGCCGGTGACCATCGTGGCGGTGAGGACGCCGTGCGCTGCGACTTTCGGAGCCGGGGGAGTCTTTGGGCGACTGCGATGGTTGCCCACGGCATCTCCCTCTCGTGACAGACGCGGCTTTGCTGTCTGCACCTATTGACTCCGACGTCAAAGATAGATGAAGGTCACCGCGGTTGTCCACGTTTCCGGTGGTAAACCCGAGAGCAGCAATCTGCCAGCCGCGAGACGAAGGCAAGACGTCGCGGACAGGTAGCTGCAAATCGGACCTGGCGCGACCAGTGTGCCGCAGCCAGAGTGATCTTGACCTGGCGATACGTTGCTAGTGGCCTGTCGTCCGCCGCGGATGGCCACCAAACCAAGATCAACGCAACGCGCCTCGAGATAGCTCAGTTACTTAATTATTGCGTCAATTTCAAAACGCAAACGACATGTCAGCCGTCGCCGGGGGATGGCGCGGTGGAGACCTCGTCGAGGCAGCCTTCGGCAACGGCGTGCTTGATGCTGTCGGACAGCCGCGGGCACGACCGGCTTCGACTGCTGACGCCGCCATTTGCGCGCACCTCTGCGAACGTCGCGCATCGCTGCGTCGCCTCGGAGTTCCACTGCACCGCCGTGTACTCGGGGCCCAGCTTCTTCACCGCGACGGTGACGTGGCAGAACCGGCAGTCGACCGGCGTCAGCCCTGCGTTGAGATAGCGCTCCCGGTCGCGTGCGGTCGCTTCGCGCACGGCCGCCGCCCGTTGCGGGTCATTCGCGAAATCGGGTGCCTTGCCCCAGGATCCGCTGCTGCGTCCGTCGGCGGGAGGGTGGTCGTCGTCCTCGTGGGCGCCGTGCAACTGCAGCATCGAGCGGGCCAGCTTGTCGACGTCTGGCGTCCCCGTCCGCTCGTCGTGCGCGGTCATGTCTGTGCCGGCTGCTCCGCGGCTTGCTTCTCCGAGGCCTCGTCCTCGGCCTTGCGCCGCAAGTTCTCCTCGACCTCGACGTGCCACTTCTCGTTGGCGGCCGTGGTGTCGACCTCGACCTCGAAGCGATCGGTCATGTCGGAGGCGACGTCCGCAACGTCGACGTAGAACTGCTGGTACCAGCGGCGCATCTGGTAGACGGCGCCGTCCTCCTCGACCAGAAGCGGATTGTCGATGCGGGTCTTGTGCTTCCAGATCTCGACGTCCTGCAGGAAGCCCTTGCTGACACCCTCGGTGAACGCCTTGGACAGCTTCTCGGACATCTTCTCGTCCATGCCCTTGGGCTTCTCGACCATGACGCCCCACTGCAGCATGAACGAGTCCTGGCTGACCGGGTAGTGGCAGTTGATCAGGATGGACTCGGCCTTGAAGCCGCCGTAGTTGTTGTGCAGCCAGTTGATCATGAACGACGGGCCGAAGTACGACGCCTCCGAGTCGAGGTGCGCCTCGCCGTAGGCGGTGCCGAGGTCGTTGACGTCGGGCCTGCCGACGTTGTGCAGGTACTGCGACGCGATGTGGCCCTCGAAGACATTCTTGAAATACGTCGGCAGCCCGAAGTGGATGTAGAAGAAGTGCGCCATGTCGGTGACGTTGTCGATGATCTCGCGGCAGTTGGCGCCCTCGATCAGGATTGAGTTCCACCGCCAGTCGGTCCAGTCGTCGCTGGCGAACTCGGCCAACTCGGGGATGCGCACCTCTGGCGGTGGCGGGTTGCCCTCGTGGTCGTGCCAGACGTAGAGCAGGCCGCTGCGCACGTCGGTGGTCCAGGAGCGGGTGCGGGCCAGCCGCGGGGTGCGCTTGGCGTAGGGCACCAGCTTGCACTTGCCGTCGCCGCCCCAGCGCCAGTCGTGGAACGGGCAGGCGACCTCGTCACCCTTGATGGTGCCCTGGGCCAGGTTGCCGCCCATGTGTCGGCAGTAGCCGTCCAGGATCTTCAGGTCTCCGTGCGAGTCGGCGAACACCACCAACTTGGTGCCGAAGATCTCGACGGAGTGCGGGGTGCCGTCCTGGAATTGGGTCACCGGTCCAAGGCAGTGCCAACCGCGGGCGTAGCGGTCTGGCAGCGCGCCAGTGTCGATCTCGCGAATACCAGCGGATCCCGCTGATGCTTCAGTTGTCACGGTGGGCCTCCCGTTCGGAACCAGTAACTAGAACACGTTACAGTTTTTCTACCCGAACGCGCAATGGCAGCGCGTCTACCTGCGGTATATGTAATCGATGCCCATGTACTCGTTCGAGGGACGGTCCCCGGTCGTCCACCGCAGGAGCGTTCGTCGCGCCGACCGCCACGCTGATTGGTGACGTCCACGTCGAGGCGGGTGCATCCGTGTGGTTCAACGCGGTCCTGCGGGCCGATTTCGCCCCCATCATCGTTCGCGAGGGCGCCAACGTGCAGGACTGCAGCATCCTGCACGCCCCGCCGGGCATTCCGACCGACATCGGCCCGGGCGCGACGGTGGCGCACGGCTGCGTGATTCACGGCGTGCACGTCGGGCAGGAAGCGGTGATCGCCAATCACGCGACGGTGCTCGACGGCGCTGTCATCGGACGCCGCAGCCTGGTCGCCGCGCACTCGCTGGTGGTGGGCGGCACCAAGATTCCCGACGAGGTGTTGGTGACCGGCTCTCCGGCGAAGATCAGGGGACCGATCGCCGGCACCGGCGCCGAGATGTGGGTGAACGTCAATCCGGGTGCCTATCAGGATCTGGCTCGCCGCTATCTCGTCGGACTCGAGCCGGTCGCCGAGGCGTAGTCCGCTACTCCGAGTCGGATAGCCCGATCCGCAGGGCGATCTGTTGCATCTTGCCGATGTCGGTGACGAATCGATCCGTCGTCGCGTCGCCCTGCGCGCTCTGGAACTCCAGCCTCACCAGCGCCCGACCTTCGGTGAACGACATCAGCGTGACGGCCTTGTCCTCGTCAGGGTAGGTGCCGGTGACCATGACGCCGTCGGTGCCCACCGATACCGGTTTCGGCGTGCCTCCGGCCACCTTCGTCGAGAGTGTCGCGGCATCCTGCTGCAGCGTCGCCGATGCCTTCGCGGCGTCGGGGTAGATCAAGACGGTGTCGCTGATCGCCCTGTTGTCCTCGTCGTTGACGAAGAATGCACTGGCGCCGGGGACGCCGTTGGGCTGTGGCGTCTGCGACCTCTGAGTGAAGGTGTCTTCCGCGTCACTGAGGTCGGCGGCGGTGAGAAGGAGGCGTCCGGTAGTCGGTGTTCGCCGACGGCTTTGTCGTCGGGGGTCGACGGTGCCGCGGTCGAGGGCATCTGTGCCCCCAGCGCGGGGCTTTGCGCGGTCGGACCCAGGTCGGTGGGTGAGCATCCGGCGATCCCGACGGCCACGATGGCGACCGGTATCGCGAGGCGGACGGACGGGCTGGGCGTGAAGAATTTGAGCAAGAGGTATCGACGTCAAATCAGGAGTGGGTGAACGAATTACGCCTCAACGGTACGCGTTCGGATGCACGCACTCCAAAAGGTGACGCAGGCTACACGGCCCAAAGCTCAGCCGTCTTCGAGGAGCTGACGCGCCCGATCCGGTCGTGCGGGCACGCCGTAGTTGCCCGACTGGTCGCTTGCATACAGGCCGACGACGTAGCGCGACCGCTGGACCGGTGACGTCCAGCGCCGCACGGTTGACGTTCGCCACAGTGTCGTCGGCGGAGTGGTAGTTCGGATCGAAGGCCTGGCCGGCCTGGCCACCCCACTTGGCGGCCTGCTCGGTGGACTTGATCTCCTCGTCCCCCGTGGACAAGGCCCCGACGGGAACGCCGGTCGCGGCGAACGGCGAGTAGTCGCCGCGACCATCGAACGGAAGGTCCTCGGTCTTGTGTCCCACGCTCCAGAGATAGTCGACGATGGCACGCTCGATGCCTGCGGAACCTCCGGGAACCGACATGTCGAGGTCCGGGTCCGGCGCTGTCGAGACATCACCATCCAAGGTCAGAAAGCCGGAATTCGGTGACCCGATCATGTCGAAGTTCAGGTAGAGCGCGATGTCCTTGAGTGGTTCGAGGTCCTGCGACTTCACGTAAGCGGTCGAACCGACCAGGAATTCCTCCTCGCCACCCCACAACGCGAACCGCACGGCGTTTTGCACCGGCGGCGAACTGCCCATCTGCACCGCGGTTTCCAATACGGCGGCGACACCGGATCCGTCGTCGTTGATACCGGGGCCGAGTCGCACGCTGTCCAGATGTGCACCGACCATGACGACATTGTCCTGCGATCCCGTGCGGGTCTGGGCGATGACACTGCGCGACCGCTGATGTTCCACTCGTGCATCGACGACGAGGTTCGCGGTGCTGACCCTCCCACCCGGAAGCGTCCGAAGTCGAGCGCCTTCCTCGGTGCTCACCCACATCACGGGCATGGTGATCCGGTCCGATTCGCCGAAGGCTGCGCTGAACGCCTTCTCGGGGTTGTCGTTCGCGATGACCAGGCCGACTGCGCCGCGCGCCTTGGCCGCCGCGACCTTGTCGGGAAGAATGCACTCTCCTCGGTCGACCAGCACAACTGCGCCGTCGATCGAGATGCCGTCGAAATCGGTTGGTAGACAACCCAATGACTTGCCCTTGGGGGCGGCGACCAGCGGACCCGTAACCCGCCGCCGGGCTCGAGCCGCTGAACTCGATGGCCCCCGCGACCACCGGAGAGCCCGCCACGACGAGGCGTTCGGCGTTGACGCGGAAGATGCCGACGTCGAATTCGGGTGTCTGGACGTCGAATCCCTTGTCCTGCAGTGCCTTCACGACGTAGTCGACGCTTGCGTCGTATCCGGGCGTACCGGTCTGCCGCGTACCGCCGTGAGCGTCCGCGATGCCTTGAAGCCGTTGAAGGTGCGCCATCAGGGCGTCGGTCGAGATCCGAGCCGCCAACTGATTTGCGTAGTCGGACGACGTGGTCTTCGGGCCGTTGCCGCAGCCGTTCAGTGCGAGCAATCCGAGGACGATGGCCACTGCCAGCCGCGAGCTGCGATTACTCATGGCGGAATGCTAGCCACGACCGCACCGCCGCGGACGGACTCGGGCCGATGGCTCCAAGAATCACTTTAGAAACCTTTAAGCACGCTCGAGCACTCTTTGGTCATCGAGCAACAGAGGGAGGTGACCAGAAATGATCCGTCGTATCAAGCGTCGTTTGACCCGCATGCCCTTCAAGCGTTTCTGACGGGAGTAGACGTGTCCGGGCCGCCATGGGGGGTCGGCCCGGACACCTACTCCGTTTAAATCTTTTGGGCGCTCGCCGCGGCCCGGTCGAGTTCCCAGTAGGCGCGCAGCGCGGCGATCTTGCCCTCGTCGTTGACGCGGTAGGTGAACACACCCTCCGCGACGACGCGGTAGCCGCTGGCGACGATGACGATGTGGCCGACGTTGGCCTCCTCGTCGCCGCACTGAAACGTCTGGGTGAAGTGAAACTCCAACTGGCTCGGGGCGATCGCCATGTCGAAGAACTTCGCGATGGCTTCCTTGCCGCGATGGCCCTTGCCGTCGGGGTCGAAGTGCGACGGGCCGATCGGATCCTCGACGACGGCGTCGTCCGCGAACAGCGCGAGCCACGCCTCCTTGTCCCTGGCCATTGCGGCTTCGCGGGATCGCTTGCCCGCCAGGTGAACCGGGCGTCGGGGTCGGTGACCGTCACGGCTTGTCCGCCGACACCACCCACATCGAGTAGTACTGCGAACCGCCGCCGTACGCGTGGCCCAGCGCCTTGCGGGCACCGGCGACCTGGTGGTCGCCCGCCTTGCCCATCACCTGGATCGCCGACTCGGCGAACCGGATCATGCCCGATGCGCCAATGGGATTGCTCGACAGCACGCCGCCGGAGGGGTTGAACGGGATGCGTCCGCCGATCGCGGTCTCGCCTGCCTCGGTGAGCTTCCAGCCCTCGCCCTCGGCGGCGAATCCGAGGTTCTCCAACCACATCGGCTCGAACCAGGAGAACGGCACGTACACCTCGGCGACGTCGATCTCGTCGATCGGGCTGGTGATTCCCGCGTCACGCCACAGCGCCTTGGCGCGCGTCGCGGCCTGCCTGCGGGTTGACCTGGTCACGACCGGAGTACGCCAACGGTTCGGTGCGCAGGGCCGTGGCGTGGATCCACGCCACGGGTTGTCCCTCGGCGACCCGGCGGTCCGCAATCTCCTCGTTGCCGATGACGAGCGCGCAGGCGCCGTCCGACGACGGGCACGTCTCGTCGAATCTGATCGGATCCCAAAGCATTTGGGAGGCCATCACCTTCTCCAGCGTGATGTCGGGCTGGTGTAGGTGGGCCAGTGGATTCTTCGCGCCGTTGAGCCGGTCCTTCACCGCGACCATCGCGCCGATGTGCGTCGGGGCGCCCGAGCGTCGGATGTAGGACCGCACGTGGGGCGCGAAGTACCCGCCCGCGCCCGCGCCGACGGGCTTGGTGAACGGCACCGGAATGCTCAACGCCCACATGGCGTTCGACTCGGACTGCTTCTCCCACGCCATCGTCAGCACGCGCTTGTACTTGCCGGACTGCACCAGGCTGGCCGCGACGATGGCGGTCGATCCGCCGACCGAGCCCGCCGTGTGGACCCTGATCAGTGGCTTGCCGGTGGCGCCGACCGCGTCGGCCATGAACAGCTCGGGCATCATGACGCCCTCGAAGAAGTCGGGCGCCTTGCCGACGACGACGGCGTCGATGTCGTCGAACGTCGAGCCCGAGTCCTCCAGAGCCTTGTCGATGGCCTCGCGGACGAGGCCGTTCATCGAGACGTCCTTGCGCTTGGCGACGTACTTGGTCTGCCCGGTGCCGAGCACCGCGGCGAGGTTGCCTGCCATCGCTACTTCCCCTCCATGACCGCGACCAGATTCTGTTGCAGCGCAGCCCCACTCGTCGCGTGGGCCAACACTCGTGAAGCCGAACCGTCGAAGATGTGTCGAGCCGCGAAGCCGATGCGCTCGAGGCCGGTCGAGAACATCGGGTTGGCGGCCAACGCTCCACCCGACGGGTTGATCTTCGTCGACGAGCCCAGCCCGATGGCCTCGGTGAGGATCAGCTGCTGGTGGGTGAACGGCGCGTAGAGCTCGGCCACGTCGATCGACCCGGCGTCGCCGTTCAACGCCGCCTTGGCCGATGCCGCCGTCGACGGCGACGTCGTGAGATCGCGCGCGCCGAGCACGGGTGTCTCGATGCGGTGCTCGAAGCCGGTGATCCAGGCCGGATGCTCGCGCAGTTCGCGCGCCTTGTCGCCTGCGGCGAGCACGATCGCCGAGGCGCCGTCGGTGATCGGCGCGATGTCGTGGCGCCGCAGGGGATCGGCGAAGTACGGCTGGGACAACAGATCGTCGACCGAGTCGCCCGGCTCGAACCGATCGTTGCGGGGCGAGGCGGCCAGGGAATCCAGTGCCACCTGGGCCATCTGCTCTTCGGTCCACTTGCCGGAGTCCAGGCCGAACCGTGCCTGCAGGCCTGCCGTCGATACGGCGTCGGGCCACAGTGGCGCAACGGTGTACGGGTCCGTCTGCAGCGCGAGGATCCGTCGCAGCACCCCCGCCGAGGACTTTCCGAATCCGTAGACCAGGGCGGTCTCGACCGAGCCGGTCAGGATCTTGATGTAGGCCTCGTAGAGCGCCCAGGCGGCGTCCATCTCGACGTGCGACTCGTTGATCGGCGGCACGGCGCCGATCGAGTCGATCGCCGAGAGGAATGAGAATGCCCGCCCCGCAAGGTAATCCGAGGATCCCGAGCACCAGAAGCCGATGTCGGTCTGCTTGATGCCGAGGTCTTCGTAGAGTTCCGCGAAACAGGGCATCAGCATTTCGACGCCGTTGGTGGTGCCTTCGGTGCGGCGCACATGCGGAGCATGCGCGAACCCGACCACTGCTACATCAGTCACAGGAGCGTCCTTATTGGTGGTGCTTGTAGGTTTCGTAATCGGCGTCGGGCTCACCCGTCGGCCGGAAGTAATCGATGTTGTCGATGCCGAGTCCCCACTCCTCGCGAGGTTTCCACACCGCCTCCACCCGCATGCCCATCCGCACGTCGGCCGCCTCGATCTCGGTGACGAGGTGCAGGAACGGGATGTCCGCTCCGTCGAGCAGCACGTAGGCCGCGACGTACGGCGGCTTGATGCGCTGCCCCGCGAACGGGATGTTGATGATCGCGAACGTCGTCACCGTGCCCTTGTCGGGCAGCTCGACGTACTCCGTCAGCTGCTTGCCGGTCGCCGGGTCGGCCTCGCGCGCCGGGAAGTACACCTTGCCCTTGTCGCCGTTCTCCAAGATGGCATGGGCGCCGATCAGCTTGCCCTCCTCCAACCCGCGGAGGAACGTGCTCTCGGGAAGCGAAGCGGTGTGCTGGATTTCGATCCAGCTCGGTGAGACGAGCATCGTCACGGGGTCGCGGTCGTCGGCGACGTCGGCGACGTCCTCTGCCGAGTCACCCAGCTCGAAGTAGGCGATGTCGGTGATCGCGCCCACGGGCTCGTCGACCCAGTGCACGTGCACCCGTGGCGCCGGTGCTGATGCCAGCGGAACCGGCGGCCCCGTGTCTACGGCGTGCAGCAGCGGCGTGTCGGCGCCGTCCAGCTTGACCAGCGCCCACGCGAACGGGCGGTCGAGCGGCTGGCCATCCAGCGGCTCGGGCTGCCATGTCCACGACACGACCGTCCCGACGCTGCTCACCGGTACGATCTCCGTCAGCGGTTCGTAGGTGACGGGGTCGAACTCGGCAGGCGGAACGTGCACCCGTCCATCCGAGCCGCGCACGCCGACGACGTGTCGTCCGCGCAGTTCGGTGAAGAAGCGGCTGAGGACCGATCCGACTGAACGGGTGTAGTCGAACGACAGTTTCAGCGGAGCGGAAAGGGGCGGCTCGTGGTCATCGATCTGCAGCCGGGCTGCTTTGGCTGGCACTCACGGCATCGAGTAGAACAGGTTCTAACAATCGAGGCAAGAACGGGTCCCAGGGCTCGGGAAGGTTGGTCGGAATGAAGCTGGGACTGCAACTCGGATACTGGGGCGCGCAACCGCCGACCAATCACGCGGAGCTGGTCGCCGCTGCCGAAGAGGCGGATTTCGACACCGTGTTCACCGCAGAGGCGTGGGGCTCCGACGCGTACACGCCGCTGGCGTGGTGGGGCCGCGAGACCAGCAGGATGCGGCTCGGCACGTCGGTGATCCAGCTGTCCGCGCGCACTCCGACGGCCTGCGCGATGGCCGCACTCACCCTCGATCACCTGTCGGGTGGTCGGCACATCCTTGGGCTCGGGGTATCTGGACCGCAGGTCGTGGAGGGTTGGTACGGCGCAGAAGTTCCCCAAGCCGCTGGCCCGCACGCGCGAGTACGTCGACATCCTGCGCCAGGTCTGGGCCCGCGAGGCGCCGGTGCACAGCGACGGTCCGCACTACCCGTTGCCGCTGGCCGGCGAGGGCACCACGGGGCTCGGCAAGAACCTCAAGCCGATCACTCATCCGTTGCGCGCCGACATCCCGATCATGCTCGGTGCCGAGGGTCCGAAGAACGTCGCGCTGGCGGCGGAGATCTGCGACGGCTGGTTGCCGATCTTCTACAGCCCGCGGATCGCCGGCATGTACAACGAATGGCTCGACGAGGGTTTCGCGCGCCCGGGCGCCCGCCGCACGCGCGAGACCTTCGAGATCTGCGCGACGGCGCAGGTCGTCATCACCGACGACCGGCCGGCCGTCATGGAGTTGATGAAGCCGCACCTTGCGCTCTACATGGGCGGGATGGGCGCCGAGGACACCAACTTCCACGCCGAGGTCTACCGCCGGATGGGCTATTCGGAGGTGGTCGACGACGTCACCAAGCTGTTCCGCTCCGACCGCAAGGACGAGGCCGCGACGATCATTCCCGACGAACTGGTCGACGACTCGGCCATCGTGGGCAACCTCGACTACGTGCAGGAGCAGATCAAGGCGTGGGAAGCCGCGGGCGTCACGATGATGGTGGTCGGTGCCCGGTCGGCCGAGCAGATCCGCGAGCTCGCCGCGCTGGTGTAGACACTTCTTGCTAGTTGTCTAGAACACGTTCTAGATTGGGCGTGTGACCGACGCCACCACCTCACAGCACACCATCGCGGGCACGGTGCTCACCATGCCGGTGAAGATCCGCAAGGCGACCCAGCACATGGCGATGTTCTCGGTGGACGCCGACGCCGCCCAGCGCATGATCGACTACAGCGGCATGCAGGTCTGCCGCTACCGGCCGAACAAGGCGGTCGTGGTGCTGATGCTCATGCACTACGTCGACGGCGACCTGGGTCAATACCTCGAATACGGCACGAACGTCATGGTGAACCCGCCGGGCTCGAATGCCGCCGGGCTCAAGGCATTGCAGTCCGCCGGCGCGTTGATCCACCACCTGCCCGTCGACGGCGCCTTCACCCTCGAGGCCGGACGGTCGATCTGGGGATATCCAAAGGTGCTGGCGGACTTCACCATTCGAGATGGCAGGCCCTTCGGCTTCGACGTGAACATCGACGGCCAGTTCGCGGTGGGCATGGACTTCCGGCCCGGCCTGCCCGTGCCGTCGGCCCTCACCGGCAAGACGCAGGTACATCCCACCTATGCCCATCTCGACGGCGTCACCCGTGAAACCGCAGGGGAGATGCGGCTTTCCGGCGTCCGCTATCGACCCGGCGGTGCGACGGTGCGCCTGGGCGAACATCCATACGCACGGGAACTCGCATCGCTAGGCTTCCCCAAGCGCGCGATGGTCTCGAGTTCGGCCGACAACGTCGAGATGACGTTCGCTGATGCCAAGGAGATTTCATGACTTCCACACTTTCTGGCGGGCTGACCACCCGGCCCGACGTCGACCTCACCGACGGCACGTTCTACGCCGACGGCAAGGCCCGCGAGGCGTATCGCTGGATGCGCGCCAACGAGCCGGTGTTCCGCGATCGCAACGGACTCGCCGCCGCGGCGAGCTACCAGGCCCTGATCGAGGCCGAGCGCAACCCCGAGCTGTTCTCCAGCACCGGCGGCATCCGTCCCGACAACCCGGGGATGCCCTACATGATCGACATGGACGATCCCGCACATCTGTTGCGGCGCAAGCTCGTCAACTCCGGCTTCACCCGGAAGCGGGTGATGGACAAGGTGCCGTCGATCGCGACGCTCTGCGACGTGCTGATCGACAGCGTCTGCGAGCGCGGCGAGTGCGACTTCGTCCGCGACATCGCCGCACCGCTGCCGATGGCGGTGATCGGCGACATGCTCGGCGTGCTGCCCGAGGAGCGCGGCATGCTGCTGAAGTGGTCCGACGACATGGTGTCGGGTCTGAGCTCGGGCATCGACGACACGACCGTCCAGCTTCTGATGGACACGTTCGCCGCGTACACGGCGTTCACGATGGAGATGATCACCAAGCGGCGGGCGGAGCCCAAGGACGACCTGTTCAGCATCCTGGTCAATGCCGAGGTCGAAGGACAGCGGATGGCCGACGACGAGATCGTCATGGAAACGCTGCTGATCCTCATCGGCGGCGACGAGACCACCCGCCACACCCTGTCCGGTGGCACCGAGCAACTGCTGCGCCACCGCGACCAGTGGGAAACGCTCGTGGCGGACACCGACAAGATGCCGTCCGCGGTGGAGGAGATGCTGCGCTGGACCTCCCCGGTGAAGAACATGTGCCGCACGCTGACGGCAGACACGACGTTCCACGGCACGGACCTGCGCAAGGACGAGAAGATCATGCTGATGTTCGAGTCGGCGAACTTCGACGAGACGCAGTTCGGTGATCCCGACGACTTCCGCATCGACCGCAATCCCAACAGCCACATGGCGTTTGGCTTTGGCACGCACTTCTGCCTCGGCAATCAGTTGGCACGGCTCGAATTGTCGATGATGATCAAGCGGGTGCTCGAGCGGCTGCCGGACCTCCGGCTCGCCGACGACGCCGTCGGTGCCACTGCGGCCCGCCAACTTCGTCAGCGGCCCCGAGGCCATGCCCGTGGTGTTCACCCCGACGAAGAAGGTTCTCGACTAGCAGGCAAGTCAGCGGGCCTACACGGGCCCGTCTCGAGTTTCTCGGTGACGCCCAGCTCGCCGAGCCCCAGCTGGGTGAGCAGCGTAATGCCCAACGCGTTCATGCGCGAATCGCTCGTCGATGCTCGATCCGGCGGCGTACAACATCGAGCCGATGAGGCAGATGACGGCCATCTTGTAGGCCTTCAAGGCCCGGTACCACTCGCGGTGGACGGGGACGATTCCGCTTGCCTCGGTGTAGCGGGCGAGGAAGTCGTCGATGGTCAGCGACGACGGGCTGGCTGGTGATCCCGACGGGCTGCATCCACAGCAGTTCCATCCAGCCGATATCGGCCAGCGGGTCACCGATGCCCGTCATCTCCCAGTCGAATACGGCGCTCACCCGGTCGCCGACGAAAGCGAAGTTGCCGGGCTTTGCGTCGCCGTGGACCAGCGTGATGCGTCGGGCAGGGTGTCAGGCCTGGTGTCGCGCAGCGCCGTCGATCAACCGTTCCAGGGCGGGCAGCGGCCCGCGCTGGACGCGGTGAATCTCGTTCTCCCAGTGCGTGAGCTCGCGCTCCAGGTAGCGTGTGGCCCGTCGCCGAGCGCGGCCAGCCCGGTCGCCGTCCAGGTCGACGGTGTGCATCGCCGCGAGCTGTTCGGCCATGCTGCGCGCACATCCGCGGGATCCGCTCGGGATCGGCATCGAGGTCGTCCGGCACCACCAGCTCGTAGACCGCGCCGTCGACGCGCTCCATCACGAAGAACTCGCGGCCGAGCACCTCGTCGTCGGCGCAGTGCCACAGCGCGCGCGGCACCCGGACGGCGGTGGGTTCCAGCGCGCGCAGGATGTCGAACTGGCGCTTCAGGTCGTAGGGCTCGAGCAGGCCCGGCGGCGGCGGGCGCAGCCGCACCACCACATCCTGGCGTCCATTCGTTCCGTCGCGTCAGGTGACCAGCGTGAGCACCATCATCTCGGCCGAGAAGCCGAAGTCCACCCGGTCGAGCCCCTCGATCCGACTCCTCGGCCTCGGGCAGCTGCGTGCGAAGCCAGTCGGTGAGCCGTTCGGCGACACGTCGTCATCGGCCATCATCGGTGTAGGACACCTTGTGGTCGGATTCCGCGGTGAGGCCCAGTTCGGGCCAGACCCCGCCGATGAGGCTCTCCATGATCCCGTAGCCGACGGCGTCACCGTCCCGGACCCGGATCGGGGTGTCGCGGAACTGGCCGAGGGTGCGCAGTGTTCGTCGTCGGAGCAGTCGGCGATGTACTCGCCGTCGACGTGCAGCGCGCCCTTCCAGGCGCCGTGCTTGTGGCCCGGCCCACTCTCCGTAGCCGCCGGTCTTGAGGAAGAACCCCGACTGCCCGAGTGCCTCGACCTCGATGACCCGCTGCTCCCCGGTCTCCATGGTGAGCTCCAGTTCGCCGCCCTTGACGTACCGGGTGCGGGGGTCGTAGTCGATGTGCGGTTTGACGCTGCGGACCGGCATCTGCGTGCCGTCGGTCTCGTTGAGGTAGGCCGAGCTGTACTCCCATGCGCCCTCGATGACGAAGATAGCTGTCTCGTAATATGTTCCGTCGGGGCGCCGAAAGAAGGCGGGCGTCCACTTCATGCCCGCCGCGGCCGCCCGCGGGTGGCCGCTGCGTCGGGAATCAGATCGACCATGGGCTCGCCGATCGCCTGCCGGACGCCCCAGGAATGGTCGCGGAAGCCGAACCATTCGTCGGGGTTGACCTCGTGCGTCTCGCCGTTGACGGTGACGGTGCCCGACGCCCAGCCGCCCTGGTGGTATCGGATCACGTCGACGTCGACGCGACCGGTCTTCCGGTTGCGGACCAGGTTGCGCTTCTCGAAGAACGGCGGCGTCACCGCCGTGAGCACGATGTCGAACGAGATAGGTTGCACGTCATTGGGTTCGAGGCGAAATCTGCATCTGCTTGAGCGGCTCGATGATCTCGTAGTGGATGGGTCCGACGGCGACATGTCCTCCGGCGCGTCGTGCGCAGTTCGCGGCTGCCGCGGACCGTCCATTGCTCGTTGCCCGCGCGAGACGCCGCCGAACCCGTCGATGATCCCGCGGTTCTGATACTTCCCGAGCCCGAAATCGACCTGCAGCGAACCGTCGATGCGGGCCAGCGACACCCAGATCTTCTCCGTCCAGGCCAGATCCGTCTGCGAGAGGTGGCGAACGTGTCGACTATCTGATGATTGAGCCCTTCGTCGACTCCCAGCAAGCGACCAATGTCCTTGATTCCCATGGTTTCCTGTTCTCTACCCGTAGCATCTGCCGAATGAGTGAGCCGAATCGCCGTTGGGGCGACGACCGCGCTCTCGCCGATGACGACGAGGCCCGTCGTCTGCTTCTGGACGCTGCGGGTCGGTGCATCGCGCGCCGCGGCAACACGCAGATCCGGATGGCCGAGGTCGCCGACGAGGCCGGCGTGGTCGCGGTCGACCGTGTATCGCTACTTCGCGAGCCGAGACGATCTGGTGCTCGGTCTGGTGCTGATGCGCATCGATGCCGCGGAAGCGAAACTCGTTCGCTCCCTGCGGCATCCGCACGATGCGGCCCGGACGATACCCCGCATGGTGCTGGTGCCGGTGGCCTCGGTGACGGGAAACCCGTTGAACGAGGCGCTGTTCGCGGGTGAGAGCACTGCGTTGGCGACCGTGCTGGAGCTCGGCTCGGATCGCATCGTCGACGTGATCGTGACGCACTTCGGCGCGTTGTTCGAACGCTGGCAGGCCGACGGGCAGATGCATCCTGACCTCGACCCGCGCGAGGTGGCGCGATGGATTCACACCGCCGCGCTGTTCCTGCTGTCCCCGCCGTGGCGGCATCGGTCGGCGGCGGCCAAGCGGCTGTTCGTCGACCAGTTTGTCGTTCGCGCGCTCGTCCCACTGATCGGACATTAGACCAATATTGTCCGATCTTGCCGATGGGGGTAATTTCCCACGTGCGAATTCCAGGGGCCGTGGACGAGCTCGATTCCCGTAGTTCAGCGAGGTCCTCGGACAGGCCGGTGACCGCGTCGAGGTGCTCGACGCACACTCCGGCACGACCGGGCGGGCGCGGTTGCGGCTGAGCGGCGCGGCGGACGTCCCCGACAGCGTCTTCGTCAAGCTGCAGCCGTTCACCCCGGAGCAGCGGTCGTTCCTGCGCAAGGTCGGGCTCGGGGTGGCCGAGGCCCGGCTGTACGAGGCTGTCGGAGCCGAGCTGCCGGTGCGCACCCCCCGGGTCTGGCACGCGGCCTGCGACGCCGCCGACGGCTCGTTCGTCATGGTGCTCGAGGACCTGGCGCGTCATGATGCCGCTTCCGACGCCTGCCGACGACAACGTGCGAGCGTCTCGACGTCACTGGTGACGAGCTGGCTGTGCTGCACGCCACCTACGCGGTCATCGAGCCGTCGTGGCTCACCCCGCCCGATGGATATGCGGCGATACCCGACGACGAGCAGCTGGCGGCGCAGCGCACGCATTTCATCCAGCTCGGCTTCAACCAGTTCGGCGACGAGATGGGTCCAGCGTTCCTCGCGCTCGCCGAGCTGTACATCGCGCGCTCGCGGCGACGTGGTGGCGCTGTTCGACGCAGGCGAGCGCACGCTGATCCACGGCGACGACCACATCGGCAACCTGTTCGTCGACGCGGGCAGGACGGGCTTCTTCGACTGGGCGGTCGCGAGCCGGGCGCCGGGCGTCCGCGACGTCGCCTACTTCATGTGCAACTCGCTGCCGATCGAGGTGCGCCGGGCGAACGAGCAGTCGCTGCTGGCGCGCTACCTGAAGGCGTTGGCGGCCAACGGATGGACGCTCGACGAGCAGACTGCGCACGAGCAGTACCGGATCTTCTCGATCTACTCTGGATCGCCGCGGTGTCGACGGCGGCGATGGGCTCCCAGTGGCAGCCCGTCGAGTGACGCGTCCCGCGTTGCTGAACCCTAGGCCGCGATAGAGGACCTCGAAATCGTCAGGCTTGCTACGAACGCTGGGATGGGCAGGCGGGCGCTACTTCATCTGGAACTTGGGCGCGCGCTTCTCCTTGAACGCCAGCGGACCTTCCTTGGCGTCGTCGGAGAGGAACACCCCGATGCCGATCTTCGTGTCGATCTTGAAGGCGTCGAGTCTCGTGCATGCCCTCGGTGTCGTGGATCGCCTTCAAGATGGCCTGCACGGCCAGCGGCCCGTTGTTGTTGATCACCTCGGCGATCTCGCAGCGCCTTCTCCAGCGCGGAGCCGTCGGGCACGACGTAGCCGATCAAGCCCATCTCCAGTGCTTCGGCGCGCCGTGATGTGCCGGCCCGTCAGCAGCAGATCGCACGCGACGGTGTACGGAATCTGGCGGACCAGGCGCACCGCGGACCCGCCCATCGGGTAGAGGCTCCACTTGGCCTCCGAGATGCCGAACTTGGCGCTCTCGCCCGCGATGCGGATGTCGGTGCCCTGCAGGATCTCGGTGCCGCCCGCGATCGCCGGGCCCTCGACGGCGGCGATCAGCGGCTTGGTGAGGCGGCGGCCCTTCAGGAGGGAGTCGATGCGCGACGGGTCGAAGCTGCCGTCCTTGAACGAGTCGCCCGGCGGCTTGGCGGTCGCCGCCTTGAGGTCCATGCCTGCGCAGAAGTAGCCGCCGGAGCCGGTGATGATGCACGAGCGGATCTCGGGGTCGGAGTCGACGCGGTCCCACGCCTCGACCATTATCGAGAGCATCTCAGTGGAGAGCGCGTTACGAGCCTCGGGCCGGTTCAACGTGAGGACCAGGGTGTGTCCGCGCTGCTCAATGAGGGCGTCGGGGCTCTTTTCGGGCTCGCTCAAGAGGTTCCGCCTTTCAGCTTCGTTGCAGGAGACTTGTCTACGTAAATGTAACACGTTCTAGTTTAGGTGTCTGTGGCCCTGAATATTGCCGATCTTGCCGAGCACGCTATCGACGCCGTGCCTGACCGCGTTGCCCTGATCTCGGGCGACGAAAAACTCACGTATGCCGAGTTGGAGGAGAAGGCCAACCGCCTCGCCCACTACCTCATCGCTCAAGGCGTCAAGAAGGACGACAAGGTCGGCCTTTACTGCCGCAACCGCATCGAGATCGTCATCGCGATGCTCGGCATCGTCAAGGCGGGCGCGATCCTCGTCAACGTCAACTTCCGCTACGTCGAGGGGGAGTTGAAGTACCTCTTCGAGAACTCGGACATGGTGGCGTTGGTGCACGAGCGGCGCTACGCCGACAGGGTGGCCAACGTGCTGCCCGAGACGCCCGACGTCAAGACCATCCTGGTGATCGAGGACGGCAGCGACGACGACTTCGCGCGCTACGGCGGCGTCGAGTTCTACTCCGCGTTCGCGGACAGTTCGCCCGAGCGCGACTTCGGCCCGCGCAGCGAGGACGACATCTACCTGCTCTACACCGGCGGTACCACCGGCTTCCCGAAGGGCGTCATGTGGCGTCACGAGGACATCTACCGAGTGTTGTTCGGCGGCACCGACTTTGCGACGGGCGAGCTCGTCAAGGACGAGTACGACCTGTCCAAGGCCGCAGTGGAGAACGCTCCGATGATCCGCTATCCCATCCCCCCGATGATCCACGGCGCTACTCAGTCGGCCACCTGGATGGCGCTGTTCGCGGGCCAAACCACCCTGCTGGCACCGGAATTCGATGCCGACACGGTATGGCGCGCGATCAGCGAGCACAAGGTCAACATGCTGTTCTTCACGGGTGACGCGATGGCCCGCCCACTCCTGGATGCGCTGCTGGCACACCAGGACGCAGGCAACACCTACGACCTGTCGTCGCTGTACGTGCTCACCAGCACGGCGGCACTGTTCTCCACCAGCATCAAGGAGAAGTTCCTCGAGCTGCTGCCCAATCGCGTGATCACCGACTCGATCGGCTCGTCGGAGACCGGCTTCGGCGGCATCAGCATCGTCGCGAAAGGCCAGTCGCACACCGGCGGACCGCGGGTGCAGATCGACAAGACCACCGTCGTTCTCGACGAGGACGGCAACGAGGTCGTCCCCGGTTCGGGTGCGCGAGGCTTCATCGCCAAGCGCGGCCACATTCCGGTCGGGTACTTCAAGGACGAGAAGAAGACCGCCGAGACGTTCCAGACCATCAAGGGCGTGCGGTACGCGATCCCCGGCGACTTCGCGGAGGTCGAAGCCGACGGCACGGTCACCATGCTGGGCCGCGGATCGGTGTCCATCAACAGCGGCGGCGAGAAGATCTACCCCGAAGAGGTGGAGGCCGCGCTCAAGGGCCACCCCGACGTGTTCGACGCGTTGGTGGTCGGCGTGCCCGACCCGCGCTTCGGTCAGCACGTTGCCGCGGTGGTGCACCCGCGCGAGGGGACCAGGCCGACACTGGCCGACCTCGATGCGTTCGTCCGCAAGGAGATCGCGGGATACAAGGTGCCGCGCAGCCTTTGGCTCGTCGACGAGGTCAAGCGCTCGCCTGCCGGCAAGCCCGACTACCGGTGGGCCAAGGACACGACCGAGGAGCGTCCTGCCGACGACGTGCACGCCAAGCACGCGGGCGCGGCCACGTGAGAACCGAACTCTGCGAGCGGTTCGGCATCGAATACCCGATCTTCGTCTTCACGCCGTCGGAGAAGGTGGCCGCCGCCGTGACGCGGGCCGGCGGACTCGGCATGTTGGGTTGCGTGCGGTTCAATGACGCCGACGACCTCGAGACCGTGTTGCAGTGGATGGACGAGAACACCGACGGCAAGCCGTACGGCGTCGACATCGTCATGCCCGCAAAGGTTCCCACCGAGGGGACGTCGGTCGACATCAACAAGCTGATCCCGCAGACGCACCGCGACTTCGTGGCCAAGACGCTGGCGGATCTCGGCGTGCCGCCGCTGCCCGAGGACGAGGAGCGCTCGGAAGGCGTTCTCGGCTGGCTGCATTCGGTGGCGCGCAGCCACGTCGAGGTCGCGCTCAAACATCCGATCAAGCTGATCGCGAATGCCCTCGGCTCGCCGCCGAAGGACGTCATCGACCAGGTACATGCGGCCGGGGTGCCGGTCGCGGCCTTGGCGGGCAGCGCCAAGCACGCGCAGCGGCACGCCGAGAACGGCGTCGACATCGTCATCGCGCAGGGACACGAGGCGGGCGGGCACACCGGCGAGATCGCGTCGATGGTGCTTGTGCCCGAAGTTGTTGATGCTGCCGCTTGGTGGTAACGCCGCGGTGTTGGCTGCGGGCGGCATCGGTACGGGCCGTCAGGTGGCGGCAGCGCTCGCCCTCGGCGCGCAGGGCGTCTGGATGGGATCGGCGTTCCTCACCGCCGCCGAGTACGACCTCGGTGAGCGGCTGCCCTCGGGGCGTTCGGTGATCCAGGAGGCCATGCTCGCTGCGACGTCGAGCGACACCGTGCGCCGCCGCATCTACACCGGCAAGCCCGCGCGCCTGCTGAAGAGCCGCTGGACCGAGGCGTGGGACGCCGACGGCGCACCCGAACCGCTGCCCATGCCGCTGCAGAACATCCTCGTCAGCGAGGCGCACCAGAGGATGAGCGAGTCTTCGGATCCGACCACCGTGGCGATGCCGGTCGGCCAGATCGTGGGGACGATGAACGAGATTCGGCCCGTCGCCGACATCATCGCCGAGTTGGTGGACGGCTTCGAGAAGGCCACCACGCGTCTCGACGGCATCCGCGACAACTGAGTCGAGTCCGCTCGATCAGACGGTGATCTTCGTCTTCGCGTCGATGGCATCGGTCGCCGCGCCCATGATGTTCTCCTGGCCCTCATTGCCGTAGGCGTTGAGCTGCAACACGTACACGTCGTCGCCGACGGGGATGGTCACGGTCTTCTGCGCGATGAGACTGATCGTGCCGTTGTCCTTCATCGGTGCCGCCGAGCACGAAGGCGGGGTAGCCACCCAACGTGCTCTTCTGACCGTCGTTCGACGAGGTGAATCCCGGCAGGTTGTTCAGTTCGCCTGGCGCGAGTTCCAGGATCTTCTGAGCGCTGACGTTCCCGGTCAGCTTGCTGAAGATGGCGATGATCCGCGGTGGAGGCGTACCGGCATCTGCCCCCTTGTAGATGATCGCCCCGTAGGCGTTCGGCGGTTTTCTTGTCACCGGCAGGCTCCCACCCCTCGGGTATCGGGAGGTCGACTGTCGGTGCCCCCGCGTCGCCGGCTTCGACCTTGCTCTCCCGGATGCGGTTGTCCTCGATGTAGGTGGCGATCGTCGGATTCGTCCCTGGCGCAGCGCTTCTCGTCGTCGTCGGGTCGGACGATCTCGTCGTGGTCGACGTGGTCGACGACCTGATCGAGGTCGCGGTGCTCAAGCTGCTGGATCTCGCGGTCGTCGACCCGAGTCGCGGCCGACCACGACCACCACCGTCGCCACTACGGCGACGATCGCGATCACGATCGCGCCGATGAGCAAGGGCATCTTCGAGCGAGATGGCTTGGGAGCGTGCATGTTCGGCGGTCCGCCCGGATGAGGAGGTGGCTGCCAGGGCGGCGGGCCGGGTGGCTGCCACTGCGGTTGGCCGGGTGGAAGCGGTTGGCCGGGTGGTAGTGGCGTCGACGGGCGGTATTGCGTGACGGCCGAGGGATAGCCTGGCGCCGCGTAGGCCGCATCCGGCGGCCCAGGGTAGGGCGGACCTGGGTACGGCACATCCCGTGCGGCCCAGGTCGATCGCGGGCAGCGTCGGGGGAGCGGGTATGAGGGCGGCGCGGGCGGCCTGAGCGAATGCCCGCGTGCTGGAATACCTTTCGTTCGGATCCTTGGCCATGCCCGCCGCGATCACCTGGTCCATCGCGCGGGACACGCCGGGCACCTGGCTCGACGGACGTGGCGGCGGGCGGGTGAGATGGCCGGCCACCTGTTGCTCCATGCTGGTGCCGGGAAACGGTGGACCGCCCGTCAGCGCTTCGTGCAGGACGCAGGCGAGCGCATAGGTGTCGGACCTGGCGTCCGCCTCGCCGGTGGTGAACCGCTCCGGTGCCATGTACTTCCAGGTTCCGATGGTGGCGCCGGTGGACGTCAGCCCGCCCTCGTTCGACTTGCGGGCGATGCCGAAGTCGATGAGGTACGCGAAGTCGTCGTCGACCACGAGGATGTTCGACGGCTTGACGTCGCGGTGCACCAACCCGGCCTGATGGGCCGCGTTGAGCGCCGAGGCGATCCCCTCGATGATCGTGACGGCCCGTGGCGGGCTCAGCGGGCCGCGGGCGATGATGGTCGCCAGGTCGGGCCCGTCGATCAGGCGCATGTCCACGTACAGGCGCCCGTTGATCTCGCCGAAGTGGTGGATCGGGATGACGTGCGGCTCGGTGAGCGCCGACGCGATGCGCGCCTCCCGTCGGAAGCGCTCCTGAAACGACGGGTCGTCGACCAGGTTCTGCGGCAGCAGCTTGATCGCCACGGTCCTGGCCGTCTCGGTGTCGTACGCGCGCCAGACCTCTCCCATTCCGCCTTGGCCGAGCTTGGCCAAGAGCGTGTAACGGCCGAATGGGGTTCCCTCCACGCCAATCCCTCCGGTATGTCGGCAGGCCTCCAGGTTAGACCCGCCTTCAGCTATTACGAGGGAGACCTGCGAAGGGTTCGGCGTGAGGCCGCTCTGCGCTAGGTGATGGTCGTCTCGTTGTTGATGAGACCCATCGCCGTGCCCAACGTGCCCTGCTGCTCAGGCGTCGAGTAGGCGTTGAGCTGCAGAAGGTACAGCGCGCCGTCATTGCCCGGAATCACGACCGTCTTCTGGGCGATGAAGGTGGGCTTGCCTTCGATCGACGCGGTACCTGCGACCTCGAAGGCGTCGAAGCCCGAGAGCTTCTCGCCGCCACTGCTGCTCTCCTCGGCATCGGGAAGGCTGCGGAAGTCGTTGGGGGCCAGTTCGAGCAAGGTCTGCTCATTGAAGTTGCCCTCGAGCCTGGACAGATACGCGAAGATCGCGAGCGGCGCGGCAGGTCGGCATCCGGTGCGGTGTAGCGGATTCCGCCGTAGGAGCCATCCGGCAGATTCTCGCCGGCTCGTCTCCCATCCTTCGGGCGTCGGCAGAGCGACGTTGGGTGCGCCGTCCTCACCCGGTGACACCACGGTCTGGTCGATGCTGTCGTCTTGATGAACTCGGCGACCGTCTGGCCGGGTGCAGCTGCCGCGGTTGACGTCGGTTTCTTGGACGTCGACGTCTCCGACGACTTCGACGACGTCGAGGTGCTGGACGACGTCGTGGTCTTGGTGTCCGATCCGCAACCGGACAACACGACGGCCAGGGCGGCGACGGCCGCGGCCGCACCGGTGAGTGCTGATGTTCTCATTGATTGGCTCCTCCTCGTCAGACGATCAGGGGGTGATCGTCGTGTCCTTGTCGATGACCTCGGTTGCCGCACCGAGGATCTGGCTGTCGGCATCGGCTGCGTAGGCGTTGAGCTGCAGCACGTACACGCCGTCTTCCGCCGGGATCACCACGGTCTTCTGCTGGATGACCTGCGGCACCTCCTCGGCCGTGTAGGTACCGCCGAGCTGGTATGCGGGATACTCGCCGAGCGTGCTGTCGGTGCCGCCGGTCTCCTTGAAGCCGGGCAGGTTGCTCAACTCGCCGGGCGCCAGGTCGAGGATCTGCTGCGGGTCGACGTTCCCGGTCAGCTTGCTGAAGATGGCGATGATCCTGGGCGGGGGATCGGAGGCGTCCGCTCCCTGGTAGACGATGGCGCCGTAGGCGTTGTCCGGAGTCTTGTCGCCCGCGGGCTCCCAGCCCTCGGGTACGGGAAGGCCGAGCTGCGGTGCGCCCGGGGTTCCTTCTTCGACCTTGCTCTCCTGGATGCCGTTCTCCTGGATGTAGGAGGCGATCGTCGGATTGTCGCCCGCCGGTCCCGTCTCGGGCTTGTCCAACGCCTTCGTCTTGGTTGCCGACGTCGACGACGACTTGCTCGAGCTCGAACTGCTCGAACTGCTCGCGACGACGTGGTCTTGGTGTCAGATCCACAGCCGGACAACACAACGGCCAGGGCGGTGACGGCCGCTGCCGCCCCGGTGAGCGCCGATGCTCTCATTGTCTTAACTCCTCGTTGTCATGGGAATGCCGCAGCGAAGCGTAGCTCACGAGATACGTGCAGACTCGGGAGTAGATCTACTCGATTTCAGTCGGAGAAATGTTTGCGGGTGTCAGCGTCGGTCACGTTTGTCCGATTTGTTCACGACAGAGCCTCGGCGGCCGTTCTACCGTTTGATCATGGACATTCGCCTCGACTGCGCGGTGATCGAAATCGCGAGCCGCGACCTTGATCGATCCATCGAGTTCTACCGACTGCTCGGGCTTGCGGTTCCCGATGCCGATGGGCCGCACGTCGAGGTCGAGCTACCCGGCGGAAACAAGCTGATGTTCGATACCGAGGAGACCATCGCGTCCATGCATCCCGGCTGGACGCCGCCGACCTCGCCCGGCCGCGTGGCGCTCGCCTTCGGAGTCGATTCGCCCGCGCGTGTCGACGCGCTCTTCGACCGCGTGGTGGCCGACGGGCCATCCTGGGCCGCTGGCGCCGTTCGACGCGCCGTGGGGTCAGCGTTATGCCACGGTCACGGATCCGGACGGCACGTCCATCGACGTGTTCGCGCCCCTGCCCAGCTGATCGGCGGCGAGAGTCGACAACGGCAGGCCGGAGAACTCCCTGGCCTCGCGATGCAGGTGCGGTTGGTCCGAGTAGCCCGCGTCCGCCGCGACTGCCGCCAGTGGGTGCCCCGAGCGCATCAGCGCGACGGCGCGGCGGAACCGAAGGACGCGCCGCAGTGTCGACGGTCCGTATCCGTAGACGGCCCTGCACCGGCGCTGCAGGGTGCGGCTCGACATTCCGGTGGCAGTCGCGAGATCGGCCACCGTCGCGCCCGCGGCAAGGCCGCCGGTGATCTGGGTGAGGTGCGCCATCGACCACGGCGCGGTCTCGCTTGCGCGTTCCTCGTCGGCCAGTTCGGCTGCGAGCCCGACCAACGACCCGCCGCGGGACGCGGTGCCGAGCACGTCGTCGAGCCGCACTCGGCGGTCCCGGAGTTCGTGCGCGGGCACCCCGAGCAGCCGAGGAAGGACGCCCGGCCGGAATCGCAAGCCCTTCAACGGTTCTGACGACGGGCCGCTCAGATTGGCGACGGTGTCGGGACCGGCGACCATGGCATGACCGTCGTCGCCCGCGACGTAGAGATCCATGCAGCCGTCCGGCAGCACCCGCACCGGCGTGCGTGGTCTCCTCCGACGTCCACCCGCATTCGACGAAGGCACGCAGTCGGGGTGGCGGCGCGAATTCGCGATAGCCCACGACGGCCAGGCTACCGGCGAATCTCGAACACCGGGTCCGTGCAGTCGGTCCCCTCGGCGGACAGTTGCCGCTTGACCACCTTGAACGTCGCCGTTCTCGGAAGCCCGGTGCTGATGCGGACGAACGACGGCCACTGCTTGGGCCCAAGGTCGGGTTGCTCGGCGAGGAACGCCTCGAACCCGCCGACGTCGAACAGGGCGGGGTCCTTGCACACCAGCGCGGCCATCACGCGGTCGCCGACGGCAGGGTCGGGGATCGCGTACACCGCCACCTCGATGACGTCGTTGTAGCGCAACAGGATTCGCTCGATGGGTGCGGTGCCGAGATTCTCGCCGTCCACCCGCATCCAGTCGCCGAGGCGGCCCGCGAAGTACGCGTAGCCCGCCTCGTCGCGGTACGCGAGATCGCCGCTGTGGTACACGCCGCCCGCCATGCGCTCGGACTCCGCGTCCTCGTCGCCGTAGTAGCCGCGGAACCAGCCGCGGCCCTGGGGATTGACCAACTCGCCGACCTTGCCGGGCGGACACGGCTCACCGGTCTCGACGTCGACGATCGCCACCTCGTCGGTGAGCGGGCCCAGCGCGCCGTCCGGGGTGTCGGGACTCTTCGCGATCGCGATCCCGCCCTCGGTGGAACCGAATCCGTCGATGACGATCACGTTGAACCGCTGGGCGAACCGCGCGACGTCACGCGGTGCGCCCTCGTTGCCGTACATGAACTTCAGCGGGTTGTCCGCGTCGTCGTCGAGCGGCGGCGTGGCCATCACGTAGGACAGCGGCTTGCCGACGTAGTTCGCGTAGGTGGCGCCGTAGCGTCGGATGTCGGGCATGAACGAGGACGCGGAGAACTTGCGGCGCAACGCAATCGAACCACCTGCGGCCACCGCGACCGCCCATCCCGCCATGATCGCGTTGGAGTGGAACAGCGGCATCGAGAGGTAGAACGTGTCGCTGGGTCCGAGCCCGAAACGCGCGGCGAGCATCCGGCCGGGGAAGGCCACCTTGTCGTGCGTGACGCGCACCGCCTTGGGTTCGCCGCTGGTGCCCGAGGTGAAGATCAGCATGTAGAGGTCGTCGGGGCTCGGGTCGGCGAACACCACCGGCGCGCCGCGGTGCGCGTCGAGTTCGGCTGCCCAGTCGGAGGATTCGACGTCGATGCAGGCGATGCCGCCGAGGCCGTCCGGGATCGTCGCGATGTCGTCGGTGAGCACCAGCTGACAGTCGGCACGGGCGATGTCGCGGGCAAGCGCGTCGCCACGCCGGGTGGGGTTCAGGCCGACGGTCACCAGGCCCGCGAGACCCGCGGCCACCAGCACCGTGGAGAAGAACGTGGTGTTGCCGAGCGACACCCCGACGTGTGGCGGCTTCGCCGGGTCGAGCCGCGCCCGCAACGCCGCGGCGAGGTCGGCGGCGGACTGGACGTGGTCTCGCCAGCTGACGAATCCGTCCTCCGAGTGGACGCCGCGATCGGTGACGTCGACGAGCGGCTTCAGCAGCTCGGTGACGGTATCCATGGGCTCCCCTCGTTAGCCGCCGAAAGTACGGTTGTTAGCGCATTTCGCGAGTAGAACTGCAAACAACCGTACGTTCGGTGAGCTAGGACAGACCACTAGGCGGGCGTCTCGGCGAGCTCGCGGCCGATCCGCAGCAGTTGGCCGGTGGCGCTCCCCACGGCGAACTCGGCCTGCTTGGCGGCCAGGAAGTAGCGGTGCACCGGGTGATCGATGTCGATGCCGACGCCGCCGTGCACGTGCACGGTGGTGTGCGCGACGCGGTGGCCCGCCTCGGCGGCCCAGAAGGCCGCGGTGCCCACTTCCAGGTCTGCGGGCAGGTCCTCCGACAGCCGCCACGCCGCCTGGGTGACGGTCAACCGCAGGGCCTTGACGTCGATGTAGCCGTCCGCCAACCGTTGGCCGACCGCCTGGAAGCTGCCGATCGGGCGATCGAACTGCTCGCGCTCGCGGGCGTACTCCGCCGTGAGCTCCAGCGCGCGTTCCAACACGCCGAGCTGAAAGGCGCTGCGGCCCAATGTCGCTCGCGTGGTCAGCCAGTCGAGGACATCGGCGCCACCGACGACGCGGGAGGCGTCGACGCCGGCATCCGCAAGCTCGAGGTGCCCGACGCTGCCGTGGCCCGTCGTGTCGATCGAGGTGACCGTGACGCCGGGGTCGTCCTTCGTCACGAGGAACACCTTGACGCCGCGCATCGGTCTCCGCGGGGACCAGGAACGCGTCGGCGACCGGGCCGTAGCCCACCACCGCGCGGGCGCCCGTCAAGCTGAAGCCGGAGCCGTTCTCGCGTGCCTGCACCGGGCCCGCGCCCATGTCGCCGTCGAGGGCGATGGTGAGGATCTTCTCGCCCTTGATCGCCGGTGTCGCCCAATCCCGTTGCAACGCATCGGAGCCGAACTTCGCCAACGTGCCCGCGCCGAGCACGACCGATTCGAGATAGGGCACCGCCGAGATCTGACGACCCAGCGCGACCAATACCGCGGTTTCCTCGAGCACTCCGAAACCGCCGCCGCCCAACGCCTCCGGCGCGGTGGTGGACAGGATGTCGGCCTCGATCAGCTTGGCCCAGAGGTCGCGGTCGACGCGTTCGTCGAGCTTGTCCAGCGCGCGCTGGTGTTCCGGCGTGACCACCGAATCGGCGATCGTCTTCGTCAGGCCGCCGAGGTCCTCGGAGGCCTCCGTGGTGGTGAAATCCATTCTCAGTCCTTAACGATTCACTCGGGGCAGGCCGAGTGCGACCATGCCGATGATGTCGCGCTGAATCTCGTTGGTGCCGCCGCCGAAGGTCAGGATCAGGCAGGAGCGGTGCATGCGTTCCACCCGGCCGCGCAGCAGCGAGCCGGGGGTGTCGGTGCGTAGCGTGGCCGCCGTACCCAGGACCTCCATCAGCAGGCGGTACGCCTCGGTGGCCAGCTCGGTGCCGTACACCTTGGCCGCCGACGCGTCGGCGGGCGACGGGGCGGTCTCCGAGGAGGCCAGCTCCCAGTTGATCAGCTTGAGGACCTCGGCCTTGGCGTGCACGCGAGCCAGGTTTAGCTGCACCCACTCCGAGTCGATCCGGCGGTTGCCGTTGGCGTCCTTGGTGTTCTGCGCCCACTCGCGAACCCCGTCGAGCGCCGAGAAGATCGGCTGCGCCGACACCAGGGCGACGCGCTCGTGGTTGAGCTGGTTGGTGACGAGCTTCCAGCCGTCGTTCTCCTGTCCGACGAGGTTGCTCGTCGGGATGCGCACGTCCTGGTAGTAGGTGGCGCTGGTGTCGACGCCGGACATGGTGTGCACCGGCGTCCACGAGAAGCCCTCGACGGTGGTCGGCATGATCAGCATCGAGATGCCGCGGTGCTTCTTGGCGTCGGGGTTGGTGCGTACCGCCAGCCACACGTAGTCGGCGTAGGCGATCAGGCTGGTCCACATCTTCTGCCCGTTGACGACGTAGTCGTCGCCGTCGCGGACGGCGGTGGTGCGCAGCGCGGCCAGGTCGGTGCCTGCGCCTGGCTCGGAGTAGCCGATCGAGAAGTGCAGCTCACCTGCGGCGATCTTGGGCAGGAAGAACTTCTTCTGCTCCTCGGTGCCGAACGCCATGATCGTCGGCGCCACGCTGTTGATGGTCAGGAACGGCACCGGCACGTTCGCGATGGAGGCCTCGTCGTTGAAGATCAGCCCGTCCATCGGTGGGCGCTCCTGGCCGCCGAACTCCTTGGGCCAGCTCAGCGTCAGCCAGCCGTCTTTGCCCATCTGCTGGACGGTTTCGCGGTAAACGTTGCCGCGGCCCATCTCACCGCCGTCGCCCGCGCTGAGCGCTTCGGCCCGCTCGGGGGTCATCAACTTGGTGAAGTACGCGCGCAACTCGCGGCGCAACTCCTCCTGCTCGGGGCTGTAGCCGATCCGCATCGCTCAGTCCTATCCGTTCCGTCACCGTGCCACGGGTACCCGTCGACAATCCTCGTTGTAACACGTTCTAGTCTGGGAATCCAGGCGCGGGTTGCACGGACCACAGGGAGGATGTCATGCGAGTCGAAGTTGACCATGACCGCTGCGAAGGCAATGCGGTGTGCGTGGGTATTGCCCCGGATCTCTTCGATCTGGACGACGAGGACTACGCCGTCGTCAAGGCCGATCCGGTTCCCGACGGCCAGGAGGAGCTGGCGGAGCAGTCGATCGCCGAGTGCCCACGAGCAGCCCTGATCCGCAGAGACTAGAGGTATTCATAAATGACCAACGATCCTTCTGATCTGTCCGGACTCGTCGCGGTGGTGACGGGTGCAGCCGCGGGCCTTGGCCGGGCCGAGGCCATCGGGCTCGCGAAGGCGGGCGCGACGGTCGTCGTCAACGACATGGCGGGCGCCCTCGACAAATCCGACGTCTTCGACGAGATCGCGAGCGCCGGGTCGAAGGCCGTGGCCGTCGCGGGGGACATCAGCCAGCGAAGCACCGCCGACGAACTCGTGGCGACCGCCGACGGCCTCGGCGGGCTGTCCATCGTCGTCAACAACGCGGGGATAACCCGAGATCGCATGTTGTTCAACATGAGTGACGAGGATTGGGACGCCGTCATCGCCGTGCACCTGCGCGGTCACTTCCTCCTCACCCGCAATGCGGCAACGTACTGGCGGGACAAGGCCAAGCAGAACGGCGGCACCGTCTACGGCCGCCTCGTCAACACCTCGTCGGAGGCCGGCGTCGCGGGTCCGGTCGGCCAGGCAAACTACGGCGCGGCGAAGGCGGGCATCATCTCGCTGACGCTGACGGCCGCGCGCGGCCTCTCCCGGTACGGCGTCCGCGCCAACGCCATCGCGCCGAGGGCACGGACGGCGATGACCGCCGACGTGTTCGGCGACGAACCCGACCTTGCCGAAGGTCAGGTCGACGGTCTGTCGCCCGAACACGTCGTCACCCTGGTGAGGTTCCTGTCCTCGCCCGCTTCGGAGGACGTCAACGGCCAGCTGTTCATCGTGTACGGTCCGACGGTCACGCTGGTCGCGGCACCGGTAGCGGAGAAGCACTTCACTGCAGACGCCGATGCGTGGGCCGCCTCCGACCTCGACGCGACACTGCGGAACTACTTTGCTGGACGCGATCCTGAGCTAGGGTTCTCGGCGAACGAACTCATGAGGTCGCACGGCTGACCACCGTGGTTGTCAAGGCGCTGTGAACGTTAGAACACGTTCTAGAATGATCTGGATCACACACGCCTTGACCAGCATAAATCGGCTTATGCAGCCGATATGACGGTTCTTTGACACTGCGAACGTGTTCTAGTTAATATGATCCGGCTCACCTTGAGCGTGGTCCAAACAAGGGCTGGAAGGGTCGCCGCGACGAGTACCGAAGACTCTTCGCTTCGGTGACCGCTCCACCCGCTGCCGAGAACGGAGCCGAGGTTGATCGAACAACTCGCGGCACCGGCCCGGGCCGTGGGTGGATTCTTCGAGATGGCCCTGGACACCTTTCTCAAGATCTTTCGGCGGCCGTTCCAATTCCGTGAGTTCCTCGACCAGACCTGGATGATCGCGCGGGTCTCCCTGGTTCCGACTCTGTTGGTGGCGATTCCGTTCACCGTCCTGGTCGCGTTCACCCTCAACATCCTCCTTCGCGAACTCGGCGCAGCGGACCTCTCGGGTGCGGGTACCGCCTTCGGAACCGTGACGCAGCTGGGTCCCGTCGTGACCGTGCTCGTGGTCGCCGGCGCCGGCGCGACCGCCATCTGCGCCGACCTCGGCGCGCGCACCATTCGCGAGGAAATCGACGCCATGCGGGTGCTGGGCATCGACCCCATCCAGCGGCTCGTGGTGCCGCGCGTCCTGGCGTCGACACTCGTGGCGCTCCTCCTCAACGGTCTCGTCTGCGCCATCGGCATCAGTGGCGGCTACGTCTTCTCCGTCTTCCTCCAGGGCGTCAATCCCGGTGCCTTCATCAACGGGTTGACGGTGCTCACGGGATTGCCCGAACTCATCCTCGCGGAGATCAAGGCTTTGCTGTTCGGCGTGATGGCCGGCCTGGTGGGGTGCTACCGCGGGTTGACGGTCCAGGGCGGTCCCAAGGGTGTCGGCGTCGCGGTCAACGAGACCGTCGTCTACGCGTTCATCTGCCTGTTCGTGATCAACGTGATCATGACGGCCGTCGGCGTCCGGGTCTTGGCCCGATGAGCTTCGATACGACAGTCCGCCTGAGGCGGCTCTTCAGCGGCGTGCCGAAGGCCGTCGACAGCATCGGCGAGCAGGCGCTGTTCTACGGCGAATCGGTGCGCTACATCCCGAATGCGCTGGGTCGCTACCGCAAGGAGACCATCCGGCTCATCGCCGAGATGACGTTGGGTGCAGGCGCGCTGGTGATGATCGGTGGGACCGTCGGTGTCGCCGCATTCCTCACGCTGGCCTCCGGTGGCGTGATCGCGGTCCAGGGCTACTCGTCGCTGGGCAACATCGGCATCGAGGCGCTGACCGGCTTCCTGTCGGCGTTCCTCAACGTGCGCATCGTCGCGCCGGTGATCGCGGGCATCGCCCTTGCCGCCACCATCGGCGCAGGCACCACCGCTCAGCTGGGCGCCATGCGGGTCGCCGAGGAGATCGACGCCGTCGAATCGATGGCCGTGCACTCCGTGTCGTACCTGGTGTCGACGCGGATCATCGCCGGGCTGATCGCGATCATCCCGCTCTATTCGCTTTCGGTGCTCGCCGCGTTCTTCGCCGCCCGGTTCACCACGGTGTTCATCAACGGTCAGTCCGCCGGTCTCTACGACCACTACTTCAACACCTTCCTGGTGCCGACCGACCTGCTGTGGTCGTTCCTCCAGGCGATCGCGATGGCCATCGCGGTGATGCTGGTGCACACCTATTACGGCTACAACGCCTCCGGCGGCCCGGTCGGCGTGGGAATCGCCGTCGGCCAGGCGGTGCGGACGTCGCTCATCGTCGTCGTCACCATCACGCTCTTCATCTCCCTGGCCGTGTACGGCTCCTCCGGCAACTTCAACCTTTCCGGATAGGGGCAGGGGACGATGTCGGACCGGGAGGCGAAGCGCAGCCACGTCAGGATCGCCGCGGCGATCCTTGCCGCGTTGCTCCTGGCGGCCACGGTGTTCACCTATCTGTCGTACACGGCGGCCTTCACCCCGGTCGACACCGTCACGGTCATGTCGAAGCGCGCGGGCCTGGTGATGGAGAAGGACGCCAAGGTGAAGTACCGCGGCATCCAGATCGGGCAGGTCAAGGACATCGAGTTGGCGGGCGACGAGGCCAAGCTGACCCTGGCGATCGACAGCAGCCAGCTCCGCTACATCCCGTCCAACGCGAGGGTCCGCATCGGCGGCACCACCGTGTTCGGCGCCAAGGCGGTCGAGTTCCTGCCGCCGACGGGTCAGGCCGACCCGCCGCTGCGTCCCGGCGCCGAGGTCAAGGCGTCGGAGGTTCAGCTCGAGGTCAACACGCTCTTCCAGACCCTCACCGACGTGCTGCACAAGATCGATCCGGTCGCCCTCAACGCGACGCTGTCCGCTCTCGGCGAGGGCCTGCGCGGCAACGGCGACGACCTGGGTGCCACCCTCGCGGGGCTGAATACCTATCTGCAGCAATTGAACCCGAAGCTGGACACGCTGCAGCAGGACTTCCAGAAGACGGCGGTCGTCGGCAACATCTACGCCGACGCGGGCCCCGACCTGGTGCGGGTGTTCGACAGCCTGCCTACGATCAGCAAGACCGTGGTCGACGAGAAGGACAATCTGAACGCCACGCTGCTGGCGACGACGGGGCTGGCCAACAACGGCACCGCGACGCTGCAGCCCGCAGCGAACGACTTCATCGCCGCGATCCAGCGCTTCCGTGCGCCGCTGAAGGTGGCGGGGGACTACTCGCCGGAGATCGGCTGCGTTCTGCAGGGTTCGGCGAAGGCGCTCGACGCCTTCGCGCCGGTCATCGGTGGCATCCGCCCCGGCCTGTTCGTGGCGTCGAACTTCCTGCCGGGTGCACCCGCGTACACGTTCCCGGAGAGCCTGCCCTACGTGAACGCGTCCGGTGGTCCGAACTGCCGCGGACTTCCGGACGTGCCGAGCAAGCAGTACGGCGGATCGTGGTACCACACCCCATTCCTCGTCACCGACAACGCCTACGTGCCGTTCCAGCCGAACACCGAGTTGCAGTTCGACGCGCCGTCGACGCTGCAGTTCCTGTTCCACGGTGCGTACGCCGAACGGGATGACTTCTGATGAGTGAAACCAAGACCCGCGACCACACCTTGCTCTACGTGATCGTCTTCACGGTCGTCATGCTGTTGGTCGCGGCGGGCCTGGTGGTGGTCTTCGGGCAGTTCCGGTTCACCTCGGGAAACACCTACCACGCCACCTTCGCCGAGGCGTCGCGACTGAAGGCGGGCCAGGACGTGCGGATCGCCGGCGTGCCGGTAGGTTCGGTCGACGGCGTCAAGCTCAACCCGGACAACACCGTCGACGTGTCATTCCAGGTCAACGAGCGCTACCAGCTCTACACCTCGACCAAGGCCATCGTCAGGTACCAGAACCTGGTGGGCGATCGCTATCTCGAGATCGCCTCGGGCCCAGGTGAACTCGTCAAGCTTCCGCCCGGTAGCACCATCGCCAAGGACAACACCCAACCGGCGTTGGACCTCGATGCACTCCTCGGCGGGCTGCGCCCCGTGCTGAAGGGCCTCGACGGCAACAAGGTCAACGAGGTCAGCAACGCGGTCATCGAACTGCTCCAGGGTCAGGGCGGCGCGCTGTCGAACCTGCTCGCGAGCACGGGCTCGTTCACGCAGGATCTCGCCGCTCGGGACCAGCTGATCGGCGATGTGATCAACAACCTCAACACGGTGCTGGCCACGGTCGACGACAAGGGCGCGCAGTTCAACCAGAGCGTGGATCAGCTGCAGCAGCTCATCACCGGGCTCGCCGAGAACCGCGACCCGATCGCGGGCGCCATCCCGCCGTTGGCGTCGGCCACCAACGACCTGACCGAGCTGCTGACGACGTCGAGGCGTCCGGTGCAGGGCGTGATCGAGAATCTCCGCCCGCTCGCACAGCGGATGGACGAACGCAAGGGCGACATCAACAAGGTGATCGAACCCCTGGCCGAAAACTACCTGCGGCTCAACGCACTTGGCGCGTACGGCTCCTTCTTCAACATCTACTACTGCTCGATCCGGATAAAGATCAACGGGCCCGCCGGCAGCGACATCCTCATCCCGTTCGGTGGCCCACCCGATCCGTCGAAGGGGAGGTGTTCGGAGAATGGCTAGGCCCGACGGCGGCAATCCGCTTCGTACTGGAATCTTCGGCATCGCGCTGGTCGTATGCCTGGTGTTGGTGTCGTTCGGCTACACCAAGCTGCCGTTCTTCCCCCAGGGCCGTAACTATGAGGCCTTCTTCACCGACGCGGGCGGGATCACCCCGGGCAACGACGTCAACGTGTCGGGCATTCAGGTCGGCAAGGTCGGCAAGATCGAGCTCGCAGGCGACTCGGCGAAGGTGACGTTCACCGTCGATCGCGGCATCAAGCTCGGCGACCAGACCCTGGTGTCCATCAAGACCGACACCGTGCTCGGCCAGAAGTCGCTGTCGGTGAGCCCCGCCGGAACCGGCATGGTGACCACGATCCCGTTGGGTCGCACCACCACTCCGTACACGCTCAACACCGCCCTGCAGGACCTCGGGCAGAACGCGTCCACGCTCGACAAGCCGAAGTTCGAAGAGGCGCTGGGCGTGCTCACCGACACGCTGCACGACGCCACCCCGCAGCTGCGCGGTGCGCTCGACGGGGTGGCCAACCTGTCGCGCAGCCTCAACAAGCGCGACGAGGCTCTCGAGCAGTTGCTTGCCCACGCGAAGAGCGTGTCCGACACCCTCGCGCAGCGCGCCGGTCAGGTCAACCAGCTCGTCACCGACGGCAACCTGCTGTTCGCCGAACTCGATGATCGCCGCCAGGCGTTGAGCAACCTCATCGGCGGTATTCAAGCTGTCTCAGAACAACTCTCGGGCTTCGTCGCCGACAATCGCCGCGAGTTCGGCCCCGCCCTGAAGAGTCTGAACGCCGTGCTCGCCAACCTCCTCGAACGCAAGGAACACATCGGCGAGGCGCTGCGGCGGCTTCCGCCCTACGCGACCGCACTCGGCGAGGTCGTCGGCTCGGGGCCGGGGTTCCAGATCAACCTCTACGGCCTGCCGCCCGCGACGCTGTCCGAGGTGCTCCTCGACACGTACTTCCAGCCGGGCAAGCTGCCGGACAGCCTCGCCGACTACCTGCGCGGATTCATCTCCGAGCGCACGATCATCAGGCCGAAGTCGCCATGACACAACGGAATCCGCTCAACACACGCCAACGCTGGATCAGGGTCGTCCTGGCCGGCCTGGTGGTGGCGGCACTCGTCGTCGGCGCCGTCATGTTGTGGCCGTCGCGCGGCGGCACCAAGGTCGTCGCCCACTTCGCCTCCACGGTCGGGTTGTACAAGGGCGACGAAGTCCGGGTCGTCGGCGTGCCGGTCGGCACCATCGACTCGATCAAGCCAGGCGCCAAGGACGTCGAGGTCACGATGACCGTGCGTGACGGCGTCAAGATCCCCGCCGACGCCCGTGCCATCGTCATCGCGCCGAACCTGGTGTCCGCCAGGTTCGTTCAGTTCACCCCCGCCTACACCGGCGGCGCGGCGATGGCCGACGGTGCTCAGATCGGGATGGACCGCACCGGCGTTCCGGTCGAGTGGGACGAGGTCAAGGAGCAGCTCACACAGCTCAGCGCGCAGCTCGGGCCGAAGGACGGCGGCCTCCAGGGCCCGCTGTCCGCCTTCGTCAACCAGGCTGCCGACACGTTCGACGGCAACGGCGACTCGTTCCGCAATGCGCTGCGTGACCTCTCGCAAACTGCTGGGCGGCTTGGCGATTCGCGCACGGACCTGTTCGGCACCGTGCGGAACCTGCAGGTTCTGGTGAACGCCCTGTCGAACAGCAACGAGCAGATCGTGCAGTTCTCCAACCACGTCGCGTCGGTATCGCAGGTTCTGGCGGACAGCAGCAAGGACCTGAACACGACGCTCGGCGCGCTCAATCAGGCGCTCGCCGACGTGAAGGGCTTCCTCAACGAGAACAACTCGGCGCTGATCGAGCAGATCGGCAAGCTCGGCGAATTCACCCAGCTCCTCACCGACCACAGCGATGACATCGAGCAGATCCTGCACATCACCCCGAACGGGCTTGCGAACTTCTACAACATCTACAACCCCGCGCAGGGCACCGTCGGCGGTCTGCTCTCGCTGCCGAACTTCGCCAACCCGGTCCAGTTCATCTGCGGTGGCACGTTCGACGTCGGCGCGTCTCCCGACAACTTCAAGCGCGCGGAGATCTGCCGTCAGCGGATGGGGCCGGTGCTGAAGCGTCTCGCGGTGAACTACCCGCCCGTGCTGTTCCACCCGATCAACAGCATCACCGCCTACAAGGGCCAGATCATCTACGACACTCCGGAAACCGAGGCGAAGGCGCAGACGCCGGTGCCGTACCTGCAGTGGGAGCCCGCACCGGGAGTGACGCCGCCGACGCCGAATCCCGACGGCACGCTCAGCGACATGATCCTGCCGCCGCCAGCGGTGCCCGGGCAGCTCTCGCCCGCCGGACCGCGTCCCGGTCCGCCGGTTCTTCCGCCTGCCGAGCAGTCGGGTGGTGGTTAGGGTGCACGCGATGCGTAGCGCTGCGCGCAAGGGTGGCCGCCGGGCCCTGGTGCTCGGATCGGGCGTGGTGTTGCTCGCCGGCTGCCAGTTCGGTGGGCTGAACTCGCTCAACATGCCCGGCACGTCCGGCCATGGGATGGGCTCGTACTCGATCACGGTGGAACTGCCCGACGTGGCGACCCTGCCGCAGAACTCCCCGGTGATGGTCGACGACGTCACCGTCGGCAGCGTCTCCGGCATCGAGGCGGTGCAGCGCGACGACGGCACCTTCTACGCGGCGGTGAAGCTGTCGCTCGACAAGGACGTGGACCTGCCGGAGAACTCGACGGCCACGGTCGCGCAGACGTCGCTGCTCGGCTCGCAGCACATCGCACTGGCCCCGCCCAAGGACGAGGCGTCGCCTCAGAAGTTGCGCGACGGCTCGAACATCCCCATCGGCAGCATCGCCCGCTATCCCACCACCGAAGAGACACTTTCGGCGCTCGGGGTCGTGGTCAACAAGGGCAATCTGGGTGCGCTGCAAGACATCACCGACGAGATCTATGCCGCGGCCGCGGGCCGGACGGGGAGTTTCGCAGGTCTGATCCCGCGGCTCGCCGAACTCGCGGGCTCGCTCGACAACCAGACCAACGACATCATCGCCGCGGCCGAGGGCCTCAATCGCTTCGCCGCCATCCTCGCTCAGGGCAAGGACAGTTTGGGCCGCGCGCTCGACACGCTTCCCGGCGCGCTCAAGGTGCTCAACGACAACCGCGGGAACCTCGTCGACGCCTTCACCGCGCTGCGCACCTTCGCGGACGTCGCATCGCACGTGCTCTCCGAGACGAAGCGCGACTTCGCCGCCGACTTCAAGGATCTCTATCCAGTCATCAAGGCGCTCAACGACAATGCCGACGACTTCATCAAGGACCTCGAGTTCCTGCCGACATTCCCCTTCCACTACAAGTACCTGCGGAACGCGGTGCGCGGTGACTACCTGAACGTCTTCGTCACCTTCGACCTGACGGTGCGGCGCACCGGCGAGTCGGTGTTCACGACGTCGAAGGGGCTGGACCCGAACATGAAGCACCTCAACGAGGTCATCAACCCGCCGGACTTCCTCACCGGGGCGATGGCCAACCTGTCCGGTCAGGCCGCCGATCCGTTCAAGATTCCCGCGGGCTCCGCGACCCAGCACGGAGGGGGCCAGTAGATGTTGACCCGCCTCACCAAGATTCAGCTGGCGATCTTCGCCGTGGTCACCGTCGTCTGCGTCGGTGCGATGGCGATCTTCTACCTGCACGTGCCGGCCGCCGTCGGACTCGGTGCCTACAAGGTGACCGCCGACTTCAAGGCGGGCGGCGGCCTCTACGAGAACGCCAACGTCACCTACCGGGGCGTGACGATAGGTCGGGTCGAGTCGGTCGGGCTCAGCAACGACGGCGTCGTCGCCGACATGCGGCTCAACACCGACACCCCGGTGCCGGAGAACGTCACGGCCACGGTGAAGAGCGTGTCCGCGGTCGGCGAGCAGTACATCGACCTGGTGCCGCCGACGGACGCCTCCAACGCCATGCTGCGCGACGGTTCGAACATCGCCGTGCAGAACACCGCCATCAGCACGGACATCTCGTCGCTGCTGACCAAGGCCGACGACCTGGTCAACAGCATCGGTGACAGCCGGGTCAAGGATCTGCTACGCGAAACCTTCAAGGCGTTCAACGGATCCGGTCCCGAACTGGCACGCCTCATCCAGTCGTCGCGACTGCTGGTCGACGAGGCCAACACCAGCTACGGCCAGACCACGCAGCTGATCGATCAGGCCGGTCCGTTCCTCGATTCGCAGATCCGCAGCGGTGACGACATCAAGTCGCTCGCCGACGGGTTGGCGCGCTTCACCTCCCAGGTCGCCGGCGCTGATCCGCAACTGCGGTCGGTGCTGGAGACCGTGCCGGGTGCCACCGCGGCCGCGAACGAGACGTTCGACGGGATCCGGCCGACGTTCCCGATGCTGGCCGCCAACCTGGCCAACTTCGGTCGCATCGGCGTGATCTACCGCAAGTCGATCGAGCAGGCCCTGGTGATCTTCCCGGCCCTGATGGCGGCGCTGATCACCGTCGGTGGCGGACTGCCCGCCGATGAGGGCGGCAAGCTCGACTTCAAGGTGGACCTCGGCGACCCGCCGCCGTGCTCGACGGGCTTCATCCCGCCGCCGCTGATCCGGTCGCCCGCCGACCAGACGCTGCGCGACCTGCCGACCGACCTGTACTGCAAGACCGCGCAGAGCGACGCCGCGGTCGTTCGCGGCGCCCGCAACTACCCGTGCCAGGAATTCCCCGGCAAGAGGGCTCCCACCATCCAGCTGTGCCGGGACCCTCGCGGCTACGTGCCCATCGGCACCACCCCGTGGCGCGGGCCGCCGGTGCCGTACGACACGCCGATCACCAACGGACGCAACATCACTCCGCCGAACAAGTTCCCGAACATCCCGCCGGGCGCGGACTACGATCCCGGTCCACCGGTGGTTGCGTTGCCGCCGGGGGTACCGCCAGGACCGGGGCCCGCGCCGAACGCTCCGTTCCCGCTGCCCGTTCCGCCGAGCGATCCCGGCCCTCCGCCTCCGCCATTGCCGTTCTACGCCCCGCAGGATCAGATCCTGCCGCCGTACGCGCGGACGCCGCCGGACGCACCCGCACCGCCCGCGCCACCCGCAGACGCTCCGCCACCTTCGGCGCCGCTACCAGCGGAGGCACCGCCGCAGGCCAGTGGCCCCGTGTCCACGACGTACGATTCGAGGACCGGTGTGTTCGTCGATCCCGCAGGCGGGACGGGCGTCTACGCCGACGGCATGAACAACAAGGTCGCTCCCGCCGAGACATGGGTCGACCTGATGTTGGATCCAAGGCAGGTGTGATGTCCGGTTCGGAAACGCCGGTTCGATCCGGCGGGCGTCGCCGCGCGTCCAGAGCGGCAGGCCCGGCGGGTTCGGCCACCGGGACCGTCTTCGACGACGTCGTGGATACCGGCACCGAGGCTCGGGTCGAGACCCCTTCGGTGGTCAAGGTTCGACTGTCGCATCCGGTCGGGCCACCTCCGCGTCGCCGGCCGCACCGCCGTCTCGTGGCTCTGGTCGCGTTCGTCGTCATGGCCGTCGCCATCGCGGTCCTCGCGGGAGTGGTGGCGCTTCTGGCCACTCAGCAGCGTCACGCCGAGGCAGCCCAAGCTCGCGATCAACGATTTGTCGACACCGCGTCGCAAACCGCCGTCAACATGTACAGCTACACCCAGGACACCATCGACCAGAGCGTGAACACCTTCGTCAACGGCACCAGTGGCCCGCTTCGCGACATGCTGAGTCAGGGCCAGAACGTGGACAACTTGAAGGCGCTCTTCCGCGACACCAACGCGAGCTCGGAGGCCGTCATCACCGGGGCCGCGCTGGAGAAGGTCGACGAGGTGGCAAAGAACGCCTCTGTTCTGGTGTCGTTGCGGGCGACGATGACCAATCTCGACGGCGTGAACGCTCCGTCTCAGCCGTTCCGGTTTCGGGTCATCGTGCACGAGGACGACAACGGGCATATGACGGGATACGACCTCAAGTACCCCGACGGGGGCAACTGATGGGTCGATTGACCGCCAGGTTGGCGGTAATCGTCGGCGTTCTGTGCGCGATCGCGATCATCGCACTCGGCGGTGCGGGCGGTTACCTGTACTGGAACCAGGTCGAGATTCGAGCGGAGGAGCAGGCCAGTGCCGAGCTCCCGGACCTGGCGAAGCAGCAGATGCCCCTCGTGTTCGCCTACGACTACCAAACGGTGGAACGCAGCCTCACCGATGCCTACTCCCTGCTGACCCCCGACTTCCGGCGGGAGTTCGAGGAGCGCGCGACCAAGGACATCATCCCGCAGGCGCGGGACCGCCAAGTGGTCAGCCAGGCCAACGTCGTTGGCGTGGGAATGCTTGCCGCGCATAGAAATTCGGCGTCGGTGCTGGTGTTCATGAACCGCACCGTGACGGACAAGTCGAAGCAACCCGTCTACGACGGAAGCAGGCTGCAGGTCGACTATCAGAAGGTCGACGGCAAATGGCTCATCGGCTTCATCAAACCGATCTGACGGAACTCCCCGTCGCTTCGCTCGCCCCGGGTGTCGGGCTCGCAGCCAGCGCGTCGAGGAACGACCGCGCCCAGCGGTCGACGTCGTGCGCGAGTACCTGCCTGCGCAGTGCCCGCATCCGGCGCCGCCCCTCCTCGGGGGTTTGATTGACCGCTGCCTCGATCGAATCCTTCACGCCGTCAAGGTGATTCGGGTTCGTCAGGTACGCCTGCCGGAGCTCGGCCGCCGCGCCGGTGAACTCGCTGAGCACCAGTGCGCCGCCGAGATCGCTGCGGCACGCGACGTACTCCTTGGCCACCAGGTTCATGCCGTCCCGCAGCGGAGTGACGAGCATGACGTCGGCCGCCACGAAGAACGCGATCAGGTCCTCGCGGGGAACGGCGCGATGCAGGTAGTGCACCACCGGCCTGCCCACCTGGCCGTATTCGCCGTTGATGTGGCCGACCTGCCTCTCGATGTCCTCGCGCATCTCGACGTAGCTGTCGACGCGCTCCCTGCTGGGCGTGGCCAGCTGGACGAAGACGGTGTCCTCGGCGCTGACCCTGCCCTCGGCGAGCAGCTCCGAATACGCCTCGAGACGGACGCCGATGCCCTTGGTGTAGTCCAGACGGTCGACGCCGAGGAGCACCTTGCGGGGGTTCCCGAGCTCGGCGCGGATTTCTCGGGCGCGCGTTCGGACGGTCTTGTTGCGGGCCATCGCGTCCAGCTCGCCGGAGTCGATGGAGATCGGGAAGGCGCCGACCCTGACGGTGCGAAAACCCACCTGGACCTCACCGAATCGGGACCGTACGCCGACCGTGCCGCGCGAGGTGCTGGCACCGACCAGGCGCCGAGCCAGGATCAGGAAGTTCTGGGCTCCGCCGGGGAGATGGAAGCCGACCAGGTCGGCACCGAGCAGCCCCTCGATGATCTCGGTCCGCCACGGCATCTGCATGAACAGCTCGATCGGGGGAAACGGGATGTGCAGGAAGAACCCGATGACGAGGTCCGGCCGCAGCATCCTCAGCATCTTGGGCACCAGCTGCAGCTGGTAGTCCTGAACCCACACGGTCGCACCAGGCGCTGCGGCGCGGGCAGTGGCCTCGGCGAAGCGACGGTTCACGTCGACGTAGGCGTCCCACCACTCGCGGTTGTAGATCGGCTTGACGATGACGTCGTGGTACAGCGGCCAGAGGGTGGCGTTCGAGAAGCCCTCGTAGTACGCGGCAACGTCGTCGGCGGAGAGCCGGACCGGGCGCAATTCCAGATCGTCCTCGACGAGGATGTCGTCGTCGCTCGTAATGCTGTCGGGGCCGTCGGTGATGCCGGGCCATCCGATCCAGGCACCACGGCGTTTGCGAAGGATCGGTTCAAGCGCGGTGACCAGGCCACCTGGGCTGCGCTTCCACGTCGTGCTGCCGTCGGGCAGCCGTTCCATGTCTATCGGCAGCCGGTTGGCGACGACGACGAAGTCGGAGCTGCCGGAGGGGGCGTCGCCTTCCGACGTCACTACGCCTCGACGGCGACCGGTCCGATGCCGAGCATCGACAGGAATACCCGGCACTCGTCGGCATCCGTGGCGTAGGCGGCGACGACCCTGCGCGCCTGACGCGCCGTGCTGTCGGCCAAGGGCTCGACGTCGACGATTTCCGTTGGATCGCTTTTAGCAGGCATTCGACCAGCTTAGACCCTTTGGTCAGCTGTGACCGTGGACGGTCGGGCTGTTGCTCTCGCTCGACACCGGCGGCACGTACTGCGGCGCGTTCTGCGCGAGGCCGACGCACTCGCCGTAGTTGCGACCCGTACACGGCACGTTGTCGATCGTCACGACGTCCGGATTGGCGGCGTTGACGCTGAACGGCGACGGCGGAACCGGCGAGTTCGGCACCGTGTGAGGGACGCACGCGTTGGTGAACAGGTCTTCTTCCTCACCGGTGTCGCAGGCCGACACGGGCAGCGCCCGAGGGACGGATGGGCCATCCGAGGGCACGGCGATCGATGCGATCGCGGGGGCCGCTGCGACGGCGACGACGAACCCGCCCGCGATGAGCAGCCGTCGTGCCGAGGTGCCGAAGGGCGCCATCGTCACGCTCAGCCGACCGGTGTGCCGTCCACGGATGACTTCGGCACTGCCGCGGGGCCTTCCGCCTGCTGCTCCTCCGCGAGGCCCCGGCACTGAGCGTCGTTGCGGCCCTCGCAGGCGACACCGTCGACGGAAGGCACGTCGTTGAGCCCCGGGGTGGTACCCGACGCGGGGACTGCCGGCGAGTTGGGCACCGTGTGGGGCACGCACATGCCGGTGAACACGTCTTCTTCCTCACCCGAGGAGCAGGCCTGGGTGGAAGCGCCCAGGGCGGGCACTGCGACTACTGCGATCGTGGGAGCCGCTGCGACGGCGATGGCGAAACCGCCGGCAATGAGCAGTCGTCGTACTGAAGTGTCGAATGGCGCCATCGTCACGCTTTCTGTCGTAATTGACCGTCAGGTCGGCATTCTATGGAAGCTGCGGGGTTTCCGCAGATCTTCCACGAGTTCGCTGCCAACGTGCCGTTCGAGTTGCGACAGGCGGTCCGACTGCCCAGCAGGCATCAGCCGCCGACGGGCACCCCGTCCACGGACGAGTGCGGAACGGCCGCCGGGCCCTCTGACGCCTGCTCATCGGCCAGACCGATGCACTGGCCGGAGTTGCGTCCGGTGCATGGGATGCCGTCAACCGTCGGGTATCCGTCACTGTCAACCCCGACGCCCTGCGGGACCGTCGGCGAGTTGGGCACCAGGTCGGGGATGCATTCGCCGTTGTAAATGTCGGTGGACTCGCCGTTGGGGCACGCGAGAACCGACGGTCCGGCAGCGGGCGCGAGGGTGAAGGTTGCGACGGTGGGCGCTGCTGCCACGGCAATGGCGAACCCGCCGGCAATGAGCAGTCGTCGTGCGGAAATCTCGATGGTCGCCATGGTCACGCTTTCTCGTCGTAGGTGCTCAAGATCCGTGTTGCCCTGCGGGGTCCTTGCCGCGGGCGAGGGGGCGATGTCGAGAATACGCTGAACAGGCCGATGTCACCGGCTCATCGCGACCGAAAGTGGTGCGTTGGTGCCATTCCTGTGAGTGCGCTGACCTGCGGCTGTGGCGGGCCTGTCCGTCTGGGTTTCCGGTCATGGTTCGATGACGAGAACGTGTTTCAGTTTTCTCTTTCGAAGGGACCGCAATGCAGCTCTCCTTGACGGATCGGACGGTCATCGTGACCGGTGGTGGCAGTGGCATCGGCATGGGTGTCGCCGCGTCGGTGGTGGCGGCCGGTGGCAACGCCATGATCGTCGGTCGCAACGCCGACCGCCTCGCCGCCGCGACCGAAGAGATCACCGCGGGGGCGGGCGACGGCGCTGGGCGCGGTCCGCTACGAGCCCGCCGACGTGACGAACGAGGACGAGGTCGTCCGCGTGGTCGGTGCCGCCACCGCGTGGAACGGTCGGCTTCACGGCGTCGTGCACTGTGCGGGCGGGTCGGAGACCATCGGGCCGATCACCCAGCTCGATTCGGACGCCTGGCGCCGCTCACTCGATCTGAACATCACCGGCTCGATGTACGTGCTCAAGCACAGCGCGCGCGAGATGGTCCGCGGCGGCGGGGGATCCTTCGTCGGGATCTCGTCGATCGCGTCGAGCAACACCCACCGCTGGTTCGGCGCCTACGGTGTCGCCAAGGCCGGGCTCGATCATTTGATGCAGCTCGGCGCCGACGAGCTGGGCGCCTCCAAGGTCCGGGTCAACAGCATCAGGCCCGGTCTCATTCGCACCGACATGGTGGCGGCAATCTTCATGTCGCCCGAGGTCAGCGGTGACTACGAGAGCATCACACCGCTCAAGCGGCCGGGCGAGGTCTCCGACGTCGCGAACATGGCGCTGTTCCTGCTGAGCGATGCGTCTAGCTACGTCACCGGCCAGGTGATCAACGTCGACGGCGGACTCATGCTGCGGCGCGGCCCGGACTTCAGCGCAATGCTCGAGCCGGTGTTCGGGGCCGACGGGCTTCGCGGCGTGGTCAGCTAGGGCTCGCCGGGTTCGTCCCGCCGGCCTCCCACGCGGCGAGTGCCCCGACCGCGGACCAGTCGAGATTCCCGCCCCCGTTGGCGAGCAGGGTCAGGAAGCGGTCGCGGAGCAGGCTCGCGACGGGCAGCGGGACGCGCAGTTCCTCGCCGGCGGCCAGCACCAGACGAACGTCCTTGAGTCCGAGCGTGGCGGCGAACCCCGCCGGTTCGAACTCCTCGCGTGCGATCAGCCCGCCATAGGTGTGATAGACCGGCGCGTCGAAGAGCGTCGAGGTGAGGATCTCGACGTACTGCTGCTTGTCGACGCCTGCCTTCGCGACCAGAGCCGTTGCCTCGCCGAGTGATTCGATCACCGACGCGATGAGGAAGTTGCCGCTGAGCTTGACCAGGCTCGCGGCGGTCGGATCGTCGGCGACGACGAAGGTGCGCTGCCCGATCGCGTCGAGTATGGGTGAAACAGTCTGCACCGCAGCGGGATCACCCGCGGCGATGACGAACAGCTTGGCGGCCTGCGCTGCGTCCGGCCGCCCGAACACGGGGGCGGCAACGAAGCAATGGTCCGCGTCGGCGTGCGCTGCCGCCATGCGTCCGGCCAGCGCGACGCTGATGGTGGACGACGACACGTGGGCCGCCCCCGCCACGAGGCTGGCGAGGATCCCGTCATCGCCGAAGGTGACGGCTTCCACCGCCGCGTCGTCGGCGAGCATCGAGACGACGACATCGCCGCCGCACGCCTCGGCGACCGTGCGGGCCGGCGTCGCGCCGTGCGCCGCGAGTGCGTCGACCTTGCCCGCCGAGCGGTTGTACGCCGTGACGCGATGACCCGCCTTCAACAGATTCGACGCCATGCCGAAGCCCATGTTTCCCAACCCGACGAATCCGATGTCCATGGGTCCACTTCTACTCTGAGCTGATGAGGTTCTCCACGACGTTGCTCCAGACGGGAAACAACACCGGCATCGAGGCCCGGCCGACGCGTGCTCGACGGATCGCCGCGGTGGTGGTCAAGCTGGAGGCGTGAGCCTCTCCGCGGCCAGGTGCACGGCGTTGACGATGCCCTGATAGCCGGTGCAGCGGCAGAAGTTGCCGGACAGGCCCTCACGGATCTCGGTGTCGCTCGGCGCTGGGTTGTCGCGCAGCAGCGCGGTGATCGACGTGACGAATCCCGGTGTGCAGAAGCCGCACTGCAGCCCGTGGCACTCCTTGAGCGCCGCCTGCACTGGTGACAGTTCACCATCGGGTGCGGCGACACCCTCGACCGTCGTCACGTCCTGATCGTCGGCTTGCACCGCGAAGATCAGACAGGACCGCACCGCCTGGCCGTCCAGCAGCACCGTGCAGGCACCGCATGCGCCATGCTCGCAACCGAGGTGTGTGCCGGTGAGCCCGCAGTTCTCGCGGAGGAAGTCGGCGAGCGTGACCCGGGGCTCGACGGTGGCTTGGTAGCGCCGGCCATTGACCGAAACCCCAACGGGCAGTTCATGCATGGAGTGCCTCCGCAGCGACGTCCGATAGGGCCTTGGTCCAGGCGCGTGCCACCATGGTTGCGCCGACCCTCTTGCGGTAGCGGGCAGAGCCCTGCAGGTCTGCCGGGATGTCGTCGAGTCCGGCCATCGCGAGGGCGCCGACGTCCTCGGCCGTCACCTCGTCGGCCGGGCGGCCGACGACCGCCTTCTCGGCGGCGGATGCGCGCAGCGGCGTCGAGCCGAGCCCCATCAGGCCGATGCCGCAGCGGGTCACCGTGTCGTCGGTGCCGACCTCGACGGCGACCGCGGCACCTGCAATCGCGAAATCACCATGGCGCCTGGCGAATTCCTCCACCGCAAATCCGCAGCGGCCCTCCCACACCGGGAAGCGGACCCCGACGAGCATCTCGTCGCCCGCCAGCGAGGTCTCCCACAGGCCGGTGAAGAAGTCCGCAGCCGCGATCTCCCGGCGCCCGGATCGCGACACGACCTCCATGCGCGCATCGAGTGCCAGTGCGACGGCGGGGTATTCCGCCGCCGGATCGGCGTGTGCGATCGAACCTCCCAGCGTGCCGCGGGTGCGGATCTGGAAGTGACCGACGAACGGCGTGGCGAGGGTCAGTAGCGGCACGGAGTCGGCGACCTCGTCGTCCATCCCGACCAGTGCGTCGGCGGTCGCAGCGCCGATCCACACGTCGCCGCCGCGCAGCTCGATTCCGATGAGCTCGTCGATGCGTGAGATGTCGACCAGGTTCTCGAAGTGCGTGAGCCGCATGGCGAGCATCGGCACCAGACTCTGGCCGCCCGCAAGCACTTTCGCGTCGTCACCCAGATCGCCGAGCAGACTCACCGCCTCGGCAACGGTGTCGGGTCGGTGGTAGGCGAACGCGGCGGCCTTCACGAGCGCGTCTTCACGACGACAGCCGGGTGAGCAGGGCGCGAAGAAGCTCGTCGGTGCCCGTGGCCGGCTTGGGCGCACGCGTGCGGCGGCCCACCAGCAGGCCGACGACGACGCCGGCCGCGGCTCCTACGGCGACGGGCGCGAACCGCTTGGCCATCGGCACCGCCATCACCTTGAGCAGGTCGACGGAGTCACCGGCAGCGGGCTGCGCGGCGGCCGTCTGAGTCGCGGCGTCGGGGGCGGTCGTCGCAGCCGGTGCCGATCCGCCGAGCAGTTCCGCCTCGAGGCTTCTGGCGAACTGGGCGATCAGATTGCTCGAGACGTCGGCAAGCACGCCACGGCCGAACTGCGCCGCCTTGCCGGAGATCGCGAGGTCGGTGGTGATGGCCACCATGGTGCGGTCCGGTCCCTCGTCCTTGAGTTGCGCGGTGACGACGGCTGCCGCCGTGCCGCTGCCGCGCGTTTCCTTGCCCTCCGCCTTGAGGACGATTCGCCGTGCCGCCTCGTCCTTTTCCTGATAGGCGGCAATGCCCTTGTACGACACGGTGATCGGGCCGACCTTGACCTTCACCGCCCCGGTGAAGTCGTCACCGTCGACCGACAGCAGCGTGGCGCCAGGCAGGCATGGCGCGACGCGTTCGACGTCGGTGAACATCTCCCAGACCTTCGCGGCGGGGACCGCGACCCGGATTTCGTTGTTCAGTTCCACTACTGGTGGTCCTTTCCTGTCTTCTCCGCCTGCTCGATGAGGTCGACGATCGAGGCGGGGCTGGCGGGTAGCCGAGTCACGGTCACTCCCAGTGGGGCGAGTGCGTCGTTGATCGCGTTGATCACCGCGGGCGGTGATCCGATGGCGCCGCCCTCGCCCGCGCCCTTGTAGCCGCCGATGCCGGGTCCCGGGATCTCGACGTGGCCGAACTCGATGGCAGGCACCTCGGTCGCCGTCGGCAGGAGGTAGTCGACGAACGTGGACGCGACCGGATTGCCCGCGTCGTCGTAGGCGAGGTGCTCGAGCAGCGCCCCGCCGATGCCCTGCACGGTGCCGCCCGCGACCTGACCTTCGACGACGTTCGGGTTGATCATCGGCCCGACGTCCTCGCTGACGATGTACCGCGTCAGCGTCGACGTGCCCAGTCTGAACGTCGACCTCGCAGGTGCACACGTGAGTCGCGTTGGCCCAGTGGATCATTGCCTTCGAGTTGAATCGGGCGGTGGCTTCCAGGGTTGGCGAGATGCGCACCGAGTTGGGCGGGCTCGTAGTACGAGCGGTAGGCGATGTCGGCGAAGCTGACGCTCTTCTCGGGATCGTCGCGGACACTGGCCCGCGAGTCCGCGAGGTCGATGTCGGATTCCTCGACGCCCAGTCGCTGTGCCGCCATCGCGACGATCTGCTTGCGCAGGATCATGCCCGCCTCGTTGACGGCGCCCGCGGTCATCGGGCCGCTGCGGCTGCCCTGCGTGCCTGCGCCGTATGGCGTGACGGCCGTGTCGCCCTGGATCGTGGAGACGTCGTCCATGTTGGCGCCCAACACGTCTGCGGTCAGCTGGACGACGGTGGTCTCGACGCTGTTGCCGCAGGAGCCGCCGTTGACGTACACGTTGATCTTGCCCGTCGGCTCCATCTTGATCGTGGCGCCCTCGGTCGCGAGGTGGCCCGTCGCGGCGCCGGTCGGTTCGATGTAGGCCGAGAAGCCGAGCCCGATGTAGCGGCCCTGCGCCAGCGCTTCGGCCTGCTCCTTGCGGAAGCCCTCGTGGTCGAGGATCTTCACCGCCTGCTCGAAGGTGTCTGCGGGGGCGCAGTTGTCGTACGGCATCCCGTTGGGATTGAAGAACGGCATCTCGTCGCCGCGCAGGATGTTGATGCGCCGGAGCTCGACGGGATCCATGCCCATCTTGCGGGCGGCGCTGTCGAGAAGCATTTCCCGGGTGAGGGTTTCGTACTGCCACGGCCCGCGGTAGGCGTGCAGGCCGGGGGTGTTGGAGAACACCGTCTTGTAGTTGAAGCTGGCCTTGGGCACGCGGTACGGGCCTGGGAAGAACATGCCGATGGCGGCGGTGGTCAGCACCGGATACGGCGTTGGGTACGCGCCGATGTCCTGGACGAAGTCGATGTCCGCGGCCAGGATCTTGCCGTCGGAGTCGAAGGCCATCCGCACGGTGCCGTCGACGTGCCGGGACTGCCCGGCCGACATCAGGTTCTCGCGGCGGTCCTCGATCCACTTCAGTGCCGAGGTGACCTTGCGCGCGGCCAGCAGGATGCACATGTCCTCGCGCATCGGAACGACCTTCTGGCCGAACGCGCCTCCGGTGTCGCGCACGATGACCCGGACGCCGTGCGCGGGAATGCCCAGCAGCCGGGCCGCGAACGCGCGCAACTCGTGGGGTACCTGGCTCGACGCCCACACCGTGAGTTCCTCGGTGCCTGCCGCCCATTCGACGACCATGCCCCTCGTCTCCATCGGCACCGGGACGTACATCTGCTGATAGACGTGCTCGGACACCACGTGCGGCGCCGAGGCGAACAGTTCCTCGTCGGGCGGGGCGCCGCCCATGCCGCCTGCGACGTTGTCCGGGTAGGCGGCGTGCACGACGAGACCTTCGGCGGAGGAGTTCACTGCCTTGCGGAAGTCGGCGACGGCCTGCAGCGGGGCGTAGTCGACGTCGACCAGGTCGACGGCGTCCTCGGCCAGATAGCGGCTCTCGGCGACGACGAGGGCCACCGGGTCGCCGACGAACTTCACCTCGCCCTCGGCAAGCGGCGGACGCGGGAGTGTCGGCGACGTCCTTGCCCGCGACGGCGTGCCAGGCCTCCTTGACGTCGGGGTTGATGTCCTCGGCGGTGAACACCGCGTGCACGCCGGGCAGGGCCAGTGCCGCCGCGGCGTCGATGCCCTTGATCGTGGCGCGCGCGAAGGGGCTGCGGACGAAGCACGCGTGCAGCATCCCGGGGCGTTGCACGTCGTCGACGAACGTGCCCTTTCCGGTGAGCAGGCGGGTGTCCTCGACGCGCGAAACCCTGGTGCCTGCGTAACGGGCGGTCACTGTCACGGCAGCTGTCCCCTCCTCGAAGCTTTCGCGGGTAAGTGGCGGGCGTCACACCTGCCTCGCGACGTCGTTATCGTACCTGGAGAGGCGCAGTGTCGAAAATGGAGAAGCGCATTACCGTCGCTGTGGGCGTGGTGGCCTGGAGACCGCGCGCAGACTTTGTACCCTCGCGTAGGGGCCACGTTGGCCCAGCGAAGGGAATGCGCCTGTGAACCTGCCCCTCATTGGGCCGCTGCCGCTGTCGGACTTCACCGATCCCTGGGCATTTCTCTTCCTCTTCGTCGTCGTCGCTCTCGTCGTGCGTCTACCTCAACGTGCAACGATCCCGACGGCAACGCCTCGAGCGGTTCGCCAACAGCACGATGATCGCCGGCGTCACCCCTCGGGCGCCAAGCCGGTGGCGCCACGTGCCCGCCGTGTTCGTGGCGGTGGCTCTGGTGATGTTCACGATCGCGATGGCGGGTCCGTCGCTCGACAGGCAGATCCCGCGCAACCGGGCGGTGGTGATGCTCGTCATGGACGTCTCGATCTCGATGAACGCCACCGACGTTCCGCCCAGCCGACTGAAGGCCGCGCAGGAGGCCGCCAAGAAGTTCGCCGACGAGATCACGCCTGGCGTCAATCTCGGGTTGATCTCGTATACGGGCAGTCCGACGATGCTGACCTCGCCCACCACGAACCACGACGCCACGAAGATCGCGATCGACAAGATGCAGGTCGGTGAACGAACGGCCACCGGTGAGGCGATTCTCGCTGCACTGGAGGCGATCTCCCAAGTCGGCGCGGTCATCGGTGGCGGCGACACGCCGCCGCCCGCGCGCATCGTGCTGTTCTCCGACGGCAAGGAGACCAGCCCCGAGAATCCGGACAACCAGCGCGGGGCATTCACCGCCGCGCGTGCCGCGAAGGACCAGGGCATCCCGATCTCGACCATCTCGTTCGGCACGCCCGACGGCAAGGTGGAGGTCGACGGTGCAGACGTTCCGGTGCCGGTCGACGACACCACCATGAAGCGGGTCGCCTCACTGTCCGGCGGCACCGCCTATTCGGCGTCGGATCTTCAAGGGCTGGAACAGGTTTACACGACGCTGCAGAACCAGATCGGCCACGAGACCATCAGGGGTGACGCCAGCGCGGGCTGGCTGAGACTCGGCGCGGTCGTGCTGGCCATCGCCGCGGCGATCGCCCTGGTGGTGAACCGGCGGATGCCCCTGTGACGAGGGGGCGGCTCCTCGCTGCGTGCCTGGCATTGCTGGCGTTGTTGCCGGCGTGCAGCCGCAACGGTCCGCCCAACTCCCTGTTCGAAGCCGCGGGCTACCACGTCAAGGACGATCGGGTGTACTACCTGAATGCCTTTCCAGGCAAGGCATTCCAGATCGACGGCGCCGACGTCCCGTCGTTTCGGGTGCTCGACGACACCTACGCCACGGACAAGGCGACGGTCTACCTCGATGGCAGGCCCCTTGAGGGTGCCGACCCGTCGACCTTCGAGCTGCTCGAGCGTCCGGGCTTCTCGAAGGACCGCAGCAAGGTCTATCAGCGAGACCATGTACTCAGCGACGATCCGGCCAACTTCGAACTGCTCGACGGCGAACTCTCGAAGGACTCCCGCGCGGTGTACTGGTCCGACGGACGCGTCCTATCCGAGGACCCCGACCACTTCGCGATCATCTCGAACGTCGACTACTACCTGTTCACCCAGGACGCGGACACCGTGCACGTGAACGGCAACCCCATTGCGGGCGCGAAGCCCGCGACGTTCCGCGTGATCCGCGGTGCGTACGCGCGGGACGGCGGAGTCGTGTACTACTTCACCGACAGGATCGCCGACGTCGACGCGGCGTCGTTTCAGGTGATCGAGGGATCCTTCGCCAAGGACGACCGCCACGCCTACTGGATGGGCAAGGCGATACCCGACGCCGATCCCGCGACGTTCCGGGTGCTCAACGCGAACTTCGAGTGCACGACCGACGACCGCCACGCGTACTACCGACAGACCGTCATCGCGGGCGCGGACCCGAGCACCTTCCCGCCGGGCCGTGCGGCCACGAACTGCTCCGAAACGTCCATCTCCTTCGCGGAAAGGTAAGGCGCCAAAATGCCAGAGCCCAGCAGCATTTCGACACACGCCCAGCTGTTCGACCTCACCGGCAAGACGGCTCTCGTCACCGGCGGCACGCGGGGAATCGGGTTGATGATCGCGCGCGGTCTCCTGCAGGCAGGCGCGCGCGTCGTGATCAGTTCGCGCAAGGCCGACGCGTGCGCGCAGGCCACCGAAGAGCTGTCCGCGTTCGGCGAGGTGAGCTCGATCCCCGCCGACCTGTCCCGGCACGACGAGTGCGTGCGCCTCGCCGGTCTCGTCGACAGCGAGTTCGGCGAGCTGCACATCCTCGTCAACAACGCGGGCGCCACGTGGGGCGAGCCGTTGGAGGACTTCCCGGAGTCGGCCTGGGACAGGGTGATCGACCTCAACGTCAAGTCGCCGTTCTGGATGGTGCAGGCGCTGGTGCCCGCGCTGCGCAGGGCGGGCACCCAGGACGACCCCGCGCGGATCATCAACATCGGCAGCATCGACGGCATCCACGTCCCCGTGCTCCCGGTCTACTCGTATACCGCGAGCAAGGCGGCGATCCACCAGCTGACGCGCATGCTGGCGCGCGAACTGGGCCCGCAACACATCACCGTGAACGCGGTCGCTCCCGGCCCTTTCCAGTCGAAGATGATGGCGGCCACGCTCGACGCCTTCGGCGACGCGATCGCGGCGGCGGCACCCCTGCGCCGAATCGGGCGCGACGACGACATGGCCGGGATCGCGGTGTTCCTCGCCAGCCGCGCGGGCTCGTATCTGACGGGGGCGATCATCCCGGTCGACGGCGGCATCGCGACGACGGCGAGCGGGAGCTCGGCCTAGGGTCGGACTCTTCCTAGAACGACTTGCCGTCGGCGTAGCGCTGTCGGCGGTAGTGGCGCCCGTTGCCACGGTTTCGGCTCTTGAACGTCGCGAGCTGAGAGTCGCAGTTCGGGCAGACGAGTCGAAGGTTCTCGCGTCGGTTGTTGGTCGGGTTTCCGTCGATGTGGTCCAGCACCAAGGCGAGGGGCAGGTCGAGCCACACGCTGGCTCCGCCGCAGATGGCGCAGCAGTCGGACTGGGCGTCGGCGAGGTATCGCCGAATGTAGTGACCGCGCTCGCCGCTTATCCACGCCTCGCCCGATTCGAGCCAGCGCTTCGTCATGATGTCACGCTGCATCGACCTCTGACATGCATTGCTGCAGTAGACCTTCTGGGTGCGTTTCGAGAGTGCCTTGCCGCAACCGTGACACTGGCTCATTCGCATGCTCATGTGCGCGACGCTACGACCGGCCACCGACAAAGCCGGCCCCGAAAGATGGAGCCCCCTATCGGGATTGAACCGATGGCCTACGCATTACAAGGGCGTCGCTCTAGCCACTGAGCTAAGGGGGCGTTGGTTCGCAGTGTTGATCTTATCGGGTCACTCGTCGTGCTCGATGATCCGCTGCGAGGTCACCGGGCGAGGGGTCGGCCGACGCGTCGTGCGCCTGCCGGGAAACGGAATCCGGTCGGCGATGCTGCTCAGCGGATTGACCACCTCGCTGAGCGTGATGACCGCCGCGTGGAGGGCGTCGATCGTCGGGGCGAGGGCCTCGAGTCCGGGCGCCAACCGGTTCAGGGTGTCGGCGACGTCGGCGAGCTTGTTCAGTGGCCCGTTCTCGGCGGTGATCGTGTCGAGCAGCCCGCCCTCGGCGAGCAGCTTGTCCGCCACGCCGTCCTCGCGCAGCACCCGCTCGATCAGGCCGTCGTTCGACAGCAGCTGATCGGCCAAACCGCCGGGAGCGATCAATCGAGAGATGGCGCCGTCGTCGGTGGTCAACCTGTCGAGCAGTCCGCCCTCCATGGTGACCTGGTCGATGAGCCCGCCCGGTGCCAGCGCACGCGACACCGCGCCGTTCTCTGCGCTCAGCCTGTCAATGAACCCGCCGTCGGCGGTCAGCTGGTCGACGACGCCCCCGGGGCGAAGCAGCCTGTTGAGCGGACCGTCGGGGGCAAGCGCCCGGCCGAGCGGGGCGTCGTCGTCCATCAGACGGGCCAGGCGGTTTGCCCGTTCGACCGCATCGTCGAGTCCGAGCATGTGCGCGAAGGACGGCGGACCGGCATCTGAGCTGGCCTCGCCGAGGGATCGCTTCGCCAGTCCCAGAGCGCCGTTGGCCACGCTGAGGCCGGCGTCGGCGGCGGCAAGTCCGATGCGCGCAGGGGCCGTGACCAGGTCGACCAGGGTTTTGCCGAGGTTCATGGGGTCAGTGTATGGGCGTGTCCGCTTCGGAACCTGGGAACAAACTCACAGAAAGTTCACAGCTCGCGCGCAGCGACTATGCCAGGTAGGGGGAGCACATTGTTTCCATGGCCATGGCTGCAATGACAGAAAACGTCCCCGAAGCACGCGTCCTCGTCGTCGACGATGAGACCAACATCGTCGAACTGCTCTCGGTGAGTCTCAAGTTTCAGGGTTTCGAGGTGCACACCGCATCCAATGGACCAGCAGCCCTGGACAAGGCCCGCGAGATCCGACCGGACGCCGTCATCCTCGACGTCATGATGCCCGGCATGGACGGCTTCGGCGTCCTCCGCAGGCTGCGCGCGGACGGCATCGACTCCCCGGCGCTGTTCCTCACCGCACGGGACACGTTGCAGGACAAGATCACCGGCCTCACGCTCGGTGGCGACGACTACGTCACCAAGCCGTTCAGCCTCGAGGAGGTCGTCGCCCGGCTGCGGGTGATCCTCCGGCGCACCGGCCGTGGCATCGAAGAGCCGAAGGCGGCTCGACTGACGTTCGCCGACATCGAGCTCGACGAGGACACCCACGAGGTGTGGAAGGCCGGCGAGCCCGTATCGCTGTCGCCGACCGAGTTCACGTTGCTGCGCTACTTCATCATCAACGCGGGCACGGTGCTGTCCAAGCCGAAGATCCTCGACCACGTCTGGCGCTACGACTTCGGCGGCGACGTCAACGTCGTGGAGTCCTACGTGTCGTACCTGCGGCGCAAGATCGACACCGGTGAGAAGCGTTTGCTGCATACGCTGCGCGGTGTTGGCTACGTTTTGCGCGAACCGCGGTAGTTCTTGGCGGACAATGGGGGGATGGAGAGACTGCGTTCACGTGGCATCCCCCTGAGGGTTGGGCTGGTCGCCGCCACTCTGGTGTTGGTGGCCTGTGGCCTGCTCGCATCCGGCGTCGCCGTCACGTCGATCATGCGTCACAGCCTGATCAACAGGGTCGACCAGACACTGCTCGACGCCTCGCGCAGCTGGGCCCAGGCGCCCCGTCGCATGCCCGTCGCCCCCATCGAGGGACCCAATCCGGCGCGCCCGCCGTCGAACTTCTACGTGCGCGGCATCGATCCCGACGGCCGGGTCTGGATGGCGGTCAACGACCGCGAGGCCGAACCGTCGCTGCCGGACAGCAACGACGTCGGACCCGAGCCCGTGACCGTGGGCTCGATCAACCACTCCGACGTGCAATGGCGGGCCATGACGGTGCGCGGCATACGGGGTGAACTCACGACCGTCGCCATCGACCTCTCCGACGTGGCGTCGACGGTGCGCGCGCTGCTGTGGTCTCAAGTCGGAATCGGCGCCGCGGTGCTCCTGGTGCTGGGCATCGCGGGGTACGCGGTCGTGCACCGCAGTCTGAGACCGCTCGCGGAGGTCGAGGAGACTGCCGCCGCGATCGCGGCGGGCGAGCTCGATCGACGCGTTCCGCAGCGAGACCCCCGCACCGAGGTGGGTCGATTGTCGTTGGCGCTCAACGGAATGCTCGCGCAGATCCAGCGCGCCGTCGCGTCCTCGGAGCTGTCGGCGGAACAGGCCCGCACGTCCGAGGATCGGATGCGCCGATTCATCACCGACGCCAGCCACGAACTGCGCACCCCCTTGACCACCATCCGGGGATTCGCCGAGCTCTACCGCCAGGGAGCGGCGACGGACATCGAGATGTTGATGAATCGCATCGAGAGCGAGTCCCGCAGGATGGGCCTGCTGGTCGAGGACCTGCTGCTGCTGGCCCGACTGGACCAGCAACGGCCTCTCGAGCAGCACCGCGTCGACCTGCTGCTGCTCGCCAGCGATGCGGTGCACGACGCACGGTCGACCGCGCCGAAGCGCGACATCACCCTGGAGGTGCTCGACGGACCGGGCACGCCCGAGGTGCTGGGCGACGAGGCCCGGCTCCGACAGGTGTTGGGCAATCTCGTCTCGAACGCGCTGCAGCACACGCCGGAGTCGGCGGGGATCGCGGTGCGGGTGGGCACCGCCGAGAGCGACGCGGTCCTCGAGGTCTGCGACGAGGGTCCCGGAATGAGCGACGATGACGCCCAACGGGTGTTCGAGAGGTTCTATCGCACCGACTCGTCGCGTGCGCGCGCCAGCGGAGGCACCGGCCTCGGCCTGTCGATCGTCGATTCCCTGGTGTACGCCCACGGCGGTACGGTCAGCGTGATCACCGCGCCCGGCCGCGGGTGCACCTTCAAGGTCAGCATGCCGCGCATCGCCGACGTGGCCGTGCCCGTCGGCTGAGGGTCAATCCAGCTCTGCCAGAGCGGCTTTGATCTTTGCCTGCGCCTCGTCCAAGGACTCTGGCGACGGGTTTCTGTCGACGTTGGCGAAGCCGAAGTCGGCCAGGTTGCGGGCCGGGAACACGTGTACGTGAAGGTGCGGAACCTCGAGGCCGGCGATGATCAAGCCGGAGCGCTCGGTGTCGAACGCCTTGCAGACGGCCTTGCCGATGCGCTGCGCCACCGCCATCACGCGTGCGAAGTCCGCTGAGTCGACGTCCTGCCAGTTGTCGATCTCCGCGCGGGGCACCACCAGCGTGTGTCCCTGGGTCATGGGCTCGATGGTGAGGAACGCGACGACGTCGTCGTCCTCGTAGACGAAGCGCCCGGGGATCTTGCCGTCCATGATCATGGTGAAGACAGATGCCATGCCGACGATCATGCCAGGCACGCGCCCCCAGCAAGTTCGCAGCCGCAGAGCAGAGCGATGGCAGCTTGATCCACGACGGTGGACGCCATGACCGACCTGGCTACCTCGCGCCCGGCCGGCCCCAACGATGCGCAGAGCGCTCCAGTCCCTGCGACGCCGCGATACGTCCTGGACATCGTGATCCCCGTGTACAACGAGGAAGTCGACCTGCCCGGAAGTGTCAGGCGCCTGCACGAATTTCTCGCCGCCGAGGTGCCGTATCCATCGCGAATCATCGTGGCGGACAACGCCAGTACGGACGGCACGTTGGCGATGGCGCACGCGTTGGCCGACGAACTGCCCGACGTCGACGTCCTTCACCTGGATGCCAAGGGCCGCGGCGGCGCACTGCACGCCGCGTGGTCGGCGTCCTCGGCGGCCGTCGTCGCCTACACCGACGTCGACCTGTCGACCGACCTGAGGGCGTTGATGCCCTTGGTGGCGCCACTGATATCGGGCCATTCCGACATCGCCATCGGTTCGCGGCTGACGGCGTCCTCGCGGGTGGTCCGCGGTCCCAAACGTGAATTCGTCTCGCGCAGTTACAACTTGATCCTGCGTGGCGCGCTCGGCGCGCGGTTCTCCGACGCGCAGTGTGGGTTCAAGGCGATGCGCGCGGACGTCGCGCGCCAGCTGCTGCCGCTGGTCAACGACACCGGATGGTTCTTCGACACCGAGCTGCTGGTGATCGCGGAGCGCGCCGGGCTGCGGATCCACGAGGTACCCGTCGACTGGGTCGACGATCCCGATTCGCGAGTCGACGTGCTGCGCACCGCAATCGACGATCTCAAGGGATGTTGGCGAGTGGGCCGAGCCCTGGCGACCGGCGCCCTTCCCGTCCGCGAGCTTCAGGCGAGCCTCGGTCGCGAGCCGCTGGTGGCGGGTGTCCCCGCCGGGATGGTCGGCCAGCTGGTGCGCTTCGGAATCATCGGTGTGGCAAGCACATTGGCCTACTCGGTGCTGTACCTGCTCCTGCATTCCACGATGGGCGCGCAGGCCGCCAACCTGAGCGCCCTGTTGCTCACCGCCGTGGCGAACACGGCCGCCAACAGGGCCTTCACGTTCGGCATCCGCGGGCGCACCGGCGTCGCGCGACACCAGCTCCAGGGACTGGGCGTGTTCGCGTTCGGCCTGGCCATCACCAGCGGGTCACTGTTCGCCCTGCACCGGTTCGACGCTGGCGTCGGCAAGGAGCTCGAGTTGTCGGTGCTCGTCGTGGCCAACCTGGTCGCGACCCTGGTGCGGTTCATCGCGCTGCGGCGGGTCTTCGTCGGCCGCCGCGGCTGATCGTGTTACCCCTGGCCGCACCCGACGCCGAAAGTACGGTTGTTCGCGCATCGGCCGAGTAGAGCCGCGAACAACCGTGCACTCGGCGAAGAGGAAACGGCGATGCTAGTCAGTTGCCATGCAGCGACGTCAACAGCGCATCGAGTCCGAACTCGAACACGGCGTCGTAGTCGGTCGGCAACTGCAGCGCGTCGACCAGCGACCGGTCGGGCCAGTCGTCCGCCCACAGCGACGGGTCCTCCTCGCGGTGATAGCCGCCGCGAACCGCCGAGAACTGCATCACCGCCGACGAGATGACGTGGACTTGCAACGCGCGCAGGATCAACGCGGCGTCGGCTCCTGTCACACCCAGCTCCGCCAGTTCCTTGGCCAGTGTCTGCTGGATCGGCAGGAACAACTGCGGCGTTCGGTCCCGGTCGTGGGCGATGCCGAGGAGGTGCTGCCATTCGATCAGGATCTTGCGCTGGGACCGGGCGAGGGAAGCGATGCGGGCGACGGGGTCGTCGCCCTCGACGGGCAGGTGCGCCATGTTGGTCAGCAACCGGTCCACCAGGCTGTCGAACAGTTTGTCTCGGCCGCCGACGTGCCAGTAGATCGACGTGACCGCAACACCGAGTTGCTCGGCGAGACCACGCATCGTGAACTTGTCGACGCCGTCGCGTTCGATGAGACGTGCGGCGGTGTCGAGGACGGTGTTGGCGTCGACGTTGTCCTGGTTGCGGGCGCTCTTGGGCTCACCCACTCCGCGACTCCCGTCCGCCGGTGATGCGGTCGCTCTCCGGTAGGTCGAGGTAGCGCTCGAGGTGCCGATGCATGTTGATTACTCGCCGTTCCTCGTTGGACAACGTCAGATGCGTCAGCCCGGGTTGGTGAAGCCCACGCTGGAGTCCAGGCAGCACCGCGATGTCCTGCGTGAGCACGAGGCCGGGGTGGGCCTCGTCGGCATTCATTCTCACGTCTGCCGGCGTGGCTCGTGGTGCTCCCTGCGGCATGCGCATCCAGAGGAACATCGTCAGTTCGCCGCGGTCGGGATCAGGCCCTGGCCGTGCCGTCATGACGGTGAGGTGGTCGGCATTGACCAGGAGCGTCATGTTCGGGAACACGTTGTACTGGTGCAGCCGCAGCATCTGGTCGGTGGAGGCCCAACTCAGGTCGACTCCGCGCTCGGCGGCGAAGGCCTTCGTGCGTGCGGCGATCACGTCGGAGACGGGTGCTCCGGACTGATCGGCGGGGAACGGCGTGTCCTCGGCGACGCCCATCAACGCGCCCTGGGTGCTGACGTACGCGTCCCACACGTCAGAGTCGGTGAGCGCGTCCTCCAGCTGCGGGCTCGGCACGCCGTAGAGTTGTTCGGACTTGCCGGTATGGCCCCAAATCGTCTGCGGCGCATACACATCGTCCATGCACCTGTGCAGTTCGGGATGCAAGGTCTGAATGTGGTACGTCTCGCTGAACCCGTCGGCGATCGTCTTCCAGTTCGCATCCACGTCGATGGTCAGCGTGGCGTAGCAGCGGAAGTCTCCCAGCCGATTCCAGGCGATGTCCTCCGGCATGGCTTCCAGGTATTCCATCAACGGCATCGCGTCGACGTCGAGGTTGACGAAGACGAGTCGCTCCCACACCTCGAGCTTCACCGTGATGAGGGGGAACTCGGCCATCGCCAGCGCGCCGAACCCCTTGCGATTGGGCACGCGCTTGAGGGCGCCGCGCAGATCCCAGGTCCAGCCGTGATAGCCGCACTTCAGTTCGCGAAGACCCGACGCCGACCCCGAGCACAGGCTGTTGCCCCGATGTCGACACACGTTCTGGAATGCGCGGAGTTCGCCCTCGTCGTCGCGAACGATCAGCACCGAGTACGGGCCGCACCGGTATTCGAAGGAGTCGCCGGGCTCGGCCACGTGGTCGACCGTGCACGCCACCTGCCATGTCCGCGGCCACATCCGCTCGACCTCGAGGCGCGCAAAGGCCTCGGAGTAGTAGCGCTCCGTCGGCACGAGGGTGGGGCTCTCCGGTGGTATCCCGATGGCGTCTTCGCGACGCTCTCGGGCCGGGTTGCCCGTGCTGGATCCGGGCGGCACGGTACGTGTCACGATTCGCCTCCGACGCTCTGTAACGGTGTTACATTGACCACGGTAACGGCTGGCACGGCATTGCAGGGAGAAATCGTGTTCGATCTCAAGATCACGGGCGGAACCGTCGTCGACGGAACGGGAACGGACCGATTCGCCGCCGACGTGGGAATCAAGGACGGCAAGATCGTCGAGGTTCGTCGTCGCGGCCCCGGTGACGCCCCGCTCGAGGGCCACGCGGCCGAAACCATCGATGCCACCGGCAAGATCGTCGCGCCGGGCTTCGTCGACATCCACACGCACTACGACGGCCAGGTCAGCTGGGACAGTCTGTTGGAGCCGTCGAGCAATCACGGCGTCACGACCGTCGTCGCGGGCAACTGCGGCGTCGGCTTCGCGCCCGTGCGCCCCGGCTCCGAGCAGTGGCTCATCCAGATGATGGAGGGCGTGGAGGACATCCCCGGCAGCGCTCTCACCGAGGGCATGACGTGGGGCTGGGAGACCTACCCCGAGTACCTCGACGTGATCGGCAAAGGCCACTACGCCGTCGACGTGGGAAGCCAGGTGGCCCACGGCTCGGTGCGCGCCTACGCGATGGGGGAGCGCGGCGCGCGCAACGAGCCCGCGACACCAGACGACATCGCGGCGATGGCGCGCCTGGTGCAGGAGGCCGTCGAAGCGGGTGCGCTCGGCTTCTCGACGTCGCGGACCCTGGGGCACCGCGCCATGGACGGCGAGCCGGTTCCCGGGACGTTCGCCGCCGAGGACGAACTCTTTGGGCTGGGCCGGGCGATGGCCGCAGGCGGTCAGGCCGTCTTCGAGCTCGCGCCACAGGGCGTCGCCGGTGAGGACATCATCGCGCCGAAGAAGGAACTCGAGTGGATGCAGCGCCTCGGCGCCGAAATCGACCGGCCCATCTCCTTCGGTCTCATCCAGGTCGATGCCGCGCCCGATCTCTGGCGCGAGCAGATGGACATCTCGGCGGCCGCTCACGCCGCCGGGCAGTCGGCTGTACCCGCAGATCGCGGCCCGTCCGTTCGGCATGCTGTTCGGCTTCCCCGGTCACCACGCGTTCACGCATCGCCCGACGTTCCGAAAGCTGAAGGCGGAGTTGGGCCGTGAGGAGCTTGCCCACAGGCTTGCGGACCCGGCCGTCAAGGCCGCGATCCTCGCCGAGGACGATCTAGCGCCCGACCCCGACAAGCTCTTCGACGCCATGTTCGCGCTGGTCCAGTACTCGCTGGGTCGGATCTACCACCTCGGTGATCCGCCGGACTACGAGCCGACCGACGAGCGCACGGTCGAGAAGATCGCCGCCAACCGGGGCGAGGATCCGCTGGCGACGCTCTACGACCTGATGCTCGAGGCCGACGCCACCAACATGCTGATGCTGCCGTTCTTCAACTACTCGTACGGCAACTGCGACGCGATCGCCGAGATGCTGACCCACCCGGCGGGCGTGCTCGGATTGTCCGACGGCGGAGCCCACTGCGGAATGATCTGCGACGCTTCGTATCCCACGTTCCTGCTCACTCATTGGGCTCGCGACCGTTCCCGCGGTGCGCGGTTGCCACTCGAGCATCTGATCCGCAAGCAGACCCACGACACGGCGCAGCTGTTCGGGCTCGGCGACCGCGGAGTCATCGAATTGGGCAAGCGCGCCGACGTCAACGTCATCGACATGGAGGCCCTGCGCCTGCACACGCCGAAGATGGCCTACGACCTGCCTGCTGGTGGAAATCGCTTGGTACAGGGCGCTTCCGGCTACGACGCCACCATCGTCAGCGGCGCGGTCACCAGGCGCCACGGCGTCGACACAGGCGCGCGTCCCGGACGGTTGGTGCGCGGAGCCCGATAGCGGCACGAGGTGTCCTTCCGCTACGACCCGCGGCACCGGCCACCCCAGCCGCAGGCGCCTTCTGCTGACGCGTTCACCATCCGACGCGCCGTTGTCGCAGAGGGAGTTTCGCTGGCGTTCGTCCACGAAGGCGTCGGTGGAACGCCGCTTCTGCTGGTCCACGGCTACCCCGAGACCAAGCGGATCTGGTGGCGCAACATCGATGCGCTCGCAAGGGCCGGTTTCGAAGTCATCGCGCCCGACCTGCGTGGCGTTGGCGACAGCGACATCCCGGCGGATGACCGCCACGACCTCGTCACCTACTCGCGCGACCTTCACGCGCTGGTCGGTGACCACCTCGGCCACGCGACGTGCGTGATCGCAGCCAGCGACGTCGGTGGCGTCGTGGCCACCGACATGATCCATCGCTTTCCTGGCTTCGTCGACGGCTTCTGCGTCTTCAACACCATGCCACCGATGGGCGTCGACTACTCGGGCATCGATTCGCACGACGCACCAATGCCTTCCGACGTCTCCGATCCGACCGGTGACTACAGGTGGATGCAGGGCGCCTTCCCCGACGAGCTTGCGACGATGCTGTCGACACCGGAGGCGCGACGCCAGTGGGTGGCGGCCATGTACACCAATCGGTTGTGGGGCTCGAAGTACGCCTTCGCGCAGGCCGACGTGGACTTCATGACGGAACCGTTCGCCGAGGAGGCACGGCTGCGCGCGGGCTGGGCTGCCTATCAACTGGCGTACGGCCGCCCCATGACCGAGATCCCGTTGATGAGTGCCGTCGACGTCCGGACCCTCGTGTTGTACGGGCCCGAGGACCACGTACTCGGCGAGGACTTCGTTCCGCGGTGCGAACGCGCCTTCACCAATCGCATTGGACCGCTGGTGGTTCCGGGAGCCGGCCACTTCCTGCAGTGGGAACGGGCCGACATCTTCAATCACCTCGTCCCCGCGGTCTTCGGAAGCCGGGCGGCCTCGTGATCCCGACTAGGTGAGCTCCGGTTCTGCCATCTCGTCGTCGGGGTCACCGACATGGATCGGGCGTTGGAGTTCTATCGGGGACTACTGGGCATGGACGTCGTCTTCGACCAGTTGATCTCGGGCGAGCCGTTCGACGCGGCGCTGCACAGTTCACGTCGGCAGCAGGGCCGCGTGGTCGGAGGGGTGATCGGCGGGCTGATGGTGGAATTGCTCTCCCTCGGCGGAAACCGATCGCGAGGGCAGCAGTCCGCGACGAGGCATCGTCGGCATCCAGAACGTCTCGCTGTCCGTCACCGCGCTCGACGACACCTACCGCCGAGTCCTCGAAGCCGGATACCAACCCGACCAGGCGCCGTTCGAAATCGGTGGTGTGCGAATGTTCTTCGTCAAGGATCCGGACGGCACGCCGGTCGAGTTCATCGAACTGCCGGGCGGGGCGCGAAGTACCTACGAGATGCACCGCGGCGAAGCGATCACGCCCCCCGAATGAAGTCTTCCTAGGCCACGTCACCCGAGATCGGTCGAATCCTCCTGAGGTGACCGCCAGGTGACTTCAAGGTCGTCCTCTGCGACTGTGACTAGAGCCTTCGTCGCACCGCCTGCATCGGTGAACTCGACCTCGTAAGCCGGCCGCCCGACGCCGCCCGAATGGATCGAGTAGTCCATGACCACGGTGCCGGTGCAACCCGCTGGGAGTTCGTGCTCTGGCAGTGCTCGACGCAGTTGGACGACGTCGTATTCCTGGGGCGGACATCGCGCGACCAGCGTCTGCAAGTTGAAGACAAGGAGAAGTTCGTAGTCGCCTATGCTCTTTAGCTTTTCGAACACATCGCGCGCGACCCGTGCCTCCTCCGATCTCTCGGCGTTTAACTCGCGAATCGTCACCAAAACTGAGTAGGCGCCGAAGTTCATGCCGTGATCTTCTTCGAAGACATGCTCAAGCTCGACTTCGATTACCGTGTTGCCGACACGTCCGAAGTAAGCAATCGCGCTCGACGCCTTCTGATTTGCGCTGATCTCAGCACCGGTGACCAAGCTCAGATCTTGGATCAGTTCCCTGTTGGATTTCGTTGTCCGGACGAACATCTGGTGGTATGCGGTCATCGCGATTGCCCCCAACCTCTAGAGTTCTTCACCGTCGGTCGGCAACTATCTCCAGCTCGTCGGGACGCGGCCAGCGCGTGGGCGCATCGTCGGTCACCCACGCGTACTCTAGTCCGCTCAGGTGGCCGTCAGTGATCCAGATAATTATTTCGCCCTGGTAAGCCGCCTTGCTCGGCACGTAGGCATGGGCCGGGAACGGCCCGTTTGAAAGCTCGGTGCCGGGGCCAGTTCGCTTCGTCTCGACGTCGAGAATCCATGGCGTGGAATTCGAGACCATGGCTCCCTCGATTTCGTGGAAGAGCGGTTGGCTGCCTGGCACTGCTGCAGTCGATAGGATCGCGGTCATCACCGCCACCTCTTCCGGCGAGGCGTTTCGCCACTCCTGGTTGTCCGTCATGGGATGAATGCCGTTCCAATCTTGATCACTCCGTTGTCGACGAAGCCCCGAACGGTGACTTGTTCACCGCCCACCGTGATGACTTCTTCGAACGTACCGTTTTGGGGCACCCTGCCACGGAGGGCGTCGAGCATCTGCTCCACCGCTTTCTCGCGACTGCCGGCTTGTTTGACCACATCATCCAGCTTGTGCTTGTCAGCAAACGTGTGGTCGAGACGTTCTGACCGGGTATTGAACTCAAGTTCCCCCTGGGGCCGCGGCGCGGACACCTGTAGGCGATCGGCCATGAGTCGATCCCAAAAACGCCAGAGGGGGCCCCATGACACCAATTTCGAGGGTTGGAGTGATCGCCGTCACTCAGCTTCGAATGAAGCCGTCCAGCTCGTCGAGCGACCACGGCGGCGAGTCGCCGTGGTCGCGGTAGGCGAGGAAGGCCGGCGTCTGCCGGTCGAAGCGGCCTACGAAACCGCCTGCGGCGATGAGGATTTGGCCGGTGATGTCCTTCGCGCGATCGCTCACCAGGTAGGCGTACGTCGGCGCGACGTACTCGGGTGGCGGCGCGTCGAGTGCCCCCTGCGCGTTGACGTCGTCGAGCAGTCCGCGGCGGTTGAGGTCCGCAATCTGCGCCTCGTAGTCCGGACCGGTGGAGATCCGGGTCTTCGCGCCGGGGCACACCACGTTGGCCCGGACGCCATGCTCGCGAAGCTCTGCGGCGATCGCGAGCGTGAGCCCGTTGACTCCGCCCTTGCCCGCGGGATAGCCCGTGCCGCCGTAGTCGCCGAGGAACGCGAACGAACTGGTGTTGACGATCGCGCCGCCCCCTGCCGCGACCATCCTCGGCGCGGCCGCCCTGCAGGTCTCGAACGCCGTGAGGAGATGCGCGTCGAGCAGCTCGTGAAACTGTGCGGAGGTCACGTCGAGGATCGACGATCCCGCGGGCTCGGGGGTACCCGCGCAGTTGACCAGGATGTCGATGCGGCCGAATTCGGTTGCGCACGAATCAATCAGCGCATCGGCGATCGCCGGGTCCGCAGGTGATCCAGGGAATCCGATGGCGCTACCGCCGATACGCTCGACGGCTTCGTCGACCGCTGCGGCGTCACGACCATTGACGACGACGTTGGCGCCAAGGGCCGCAAGCAGTTCCGCGACCGCGAGTCCGATACCGCGGGAGCCGCCGACGACGACGGCACCGCGGCCGGCGAGCTCCGCGGTCAGGCCTCGCCCTCCTGCGCGAACTCCATGGCGTCCATGTTCCAGAAGCCACGCAGGTTCGTGATGAGGCCCTCGTCGTTCACGCGATACGTGAAGGCGCCGCGCACCGTGGCGGTGAAGCCGTTGGGAAACTTGGTGCGCAGCACCAGGATGTACGCGATCTCGGTCGGCGAGCTCGACGGGAACGTCTCCTCGCGGGTGACCGTCAGCTCGTTGGGGCCGATGTTCGCGTCGTAGAACGCGGCGAGAGCCTCCTTGCCGCGAACACCGGTCCCGTCGGGGTTGGTGACGGACTGACCGATCGGATCCTCGACGAGGACGTCGTCGGCCATCAGCGCCAGCCAGCCCTCACGGTCGCCCGACTGAACGCATCGCCACGACGACTCGCGACGCGACGACGACTGGTGTCTGCTCGAGAGTTTCGGCCGACACGGCTCTACCGATCGGCGTCGGTGTAGCGGATGACGCCGCGGATGTTGCGGCCCTTCGAGCATGTCCGTGTAGCCGTCGTTGATCTGCTCCAGCTTGTACTGGGTGGTGATCATGTCGTCGAGGTTGAGCCGCCCGGCCTTGTACATCGACAGCAGCTGCGGGATGTCGAAGTGCGGGTTGCCGCCACCGAAGATGGTGCCCTGGATGCGCTTCTGCATCAGGGTCAGCATCGCCAGGTTCAGCGAGACGTTGGTGTCCAGCAGGCTGCCGATGGCGGTGAGGACGGTGGTGCCGCCCTTCGAGGTGAGGTTGACGTAGGTGTCGACGTCCGCGCCCTTGAGCTCGCCGACCGTCACGATGACCTGCTTGGCCATCAGGCCGTGCGTGACCTCGGCGATACCGGCGAACGCCGAGTCCGTGTCCGGATAGGCGTGCGTGGCACCGAATTTCAGTGCCGCGTCACGCTTCCACTCGACGGGCTCGATGACGAACAGGTTCCGGGCACCGGCGTTGACCGCGCCCTGCACCGCCGACATGCCGACGCCGCCGACGCCGATCACCAGGACGTCGTCGCCGGGGCGGATGTCACCGGCCTTGACCGCCGAGCCGTAGCCCGTCGTCACGCCGCAGCCCACCAGGCAGGCCACCTCGAACGGGATCGACGGATCGATCTTCACCACGGAGCTCTTGTGCACCACCATGTACGGGCTGAACGTCCCCAGCAGCGTCATCGGGAAGACGGGCTCACCCTTGGCCGTGATGCGGTGGGTGTTGTCGGAGACCGCGAGGCCGCCGAGCAGGCCTGCGCCGAGATCGCAGAGGTTGCGCAGTCCGGCCTGGCACGACGGACACTCGCCGCAGGAGGGAATGAACGACAGCACGACGTGATCGCCGACGGCGACGTTCTCGACACCGGGGCCGACCTCGGTGACGATGCCCGCGCCCTCGTGGCCGCCGAGCACGGGGAAGCCGGCCATCGGGATGTCCCCGGTGACCAGGTGATGGTCGGAATGGCACATGCCAGACGCTTCCATCTGGATCTTGACCTCGTCCTTGACGGGTTCGCCGATCTCGATCTCCTCGATCGACCACGGCTGGTTGAACTCCCAGATGAGAGCGCCTTTTGTCTTCATCCCACGTGCCTTCCGCTAGAGCTTATGAAGCCAGACTAGAGCCATTAGTTAGATGCGTCACAAGCACCCCCAAGCAACCGCTTGGTGGGACGCTCACCAGATGGGGACGGGGGCCTGGCCGAGGGGGTAGTAGCCGGGCAATTTCTCGCCAGCCACGCTGCGCTCGATGCGCTTCTGCATGCCCTCGCTGAGGTCGCCCGATCCGATGAGCTTGCCGAACATGTACGCCACGTGGCCGAAGTCGAAGAAGTCGCGCTGCCACTCGATGAGCAGATCGTCGTTCAGTCGGAACCAGCTGCCGCCGATGCCGTAGATCTCGTCCTGGGTGCCGTCGGTCTTGTTGACGATCTGCTTCCAGAACCCGACGATCTCGTTCTGCTTCTCGTCGACCAGCACCTTCTGGTACTCGTAGACCCAGTTGTCCAGGCCCTGCATCTCCAAACCGAGTGCGACGTCGCGGATCTCGTCCTTGCCGACGCACATGACGTCTTCCTTGGGGCCGATGTTCCAGCCGTAGGTGGCGTCCTCGGTGTAGAAGTCGGCCGAGGTTCGTCCAGTCGCCTGCCGCCTCCGAGTCCTTGTTGGCCTTGCAGCCAACGGGCGACCCAGTCGTCGAGTGCTTCGCGTGACGCCATTGTCAGTCCTCTTTCTCTGTGAGGGAAATAGCTTGGGTGGGACACATTTCGATCGCCCGTTCGACGTCCTCGCGGATGTCGTCGGGTGGCTCTGAGTCGAGGATCTCGACGACGCCGCGCTTGGGCACCGCGAACACGTCCGGGGCCTCCAGTTCGCACATGGCGTGGCCCTGGCAGAGATCCTCGTCGAGTTCGACGCGGTAGCAGCCCACGTGCTCAGGCCTTTACTCGCTTGCGGTAGCGCACCTTTGCCGGCTGAGCCAGCTGCACGACCATCTTCGAGTGGTCGTTGTGGTAGCTCTCGGCGGGCTGGGCCATCTCGAACTCGTACTCGCGCAACAACACCGAGAAGATCGCCTTGATCTGCATCTGCGCGAACGCCGCTCCCACGCAGCGGTGCTTGCCTGCGCCGAACGGGATCCACGTCCAGCGGTTGGCCAGGTCCTCCTGCCGCGGCTTCACGTAGCGGTCGGGGTTGAACGCGTCGGGGTCGGGGAAGTCCTCCGGAATTCGGTTCGAGATCGCCGGCGACGCCGCGACGAAGTCGCCCTTGTGGATCGGGAAGCCCTGAACCTCGAACTCGTCCTGGGCGACCCGCATCAGGATGATCAGCGGCGGATGCAGCCGCAAGCGTCTCCTTGACGACGTTGTCCAGCTTCGGAATCTGCCGCAGCGCATGGAAACTCACCTCTTGGCCGTCCGCGTAGAGCTCCTCGAGCTCGGCCAGCACCTCGGCGTACACCTCGGGGTGTCGAATCAACTCGATCAACGTCCACGACGAGGTACCCGAGCTGGTGTGGTGACCCGCGAACATCAGTGAGATGAACATGCCGGTGACCTCGTTGGCCGTGAAGCGGTGGTTGCCGTCGTCGTCCTTGATCGAGACCAGCACGTCGAGCAGGTCGCGATCCTCCTTGCCCTTGGGCGGGTTGGCGATCCGGCCGTCCATGATCTCCTGCACCAACTCGACGAGTTTGACGCGGGACTCGTCGCGGATGCGGAAGCTCTCGATGTCCAGGTACGGGTCGACGTAGCAGAGCGGATCGGTACCGCGCTCGAGTTGGTGGTAGTAGTGGGCGAACCGACCGTCGAGCTGCTCGCGGAACTTCAACCCGATCAGGCACGCGGTCGAGGTGTAGATCGTCAACTCGGAGAAGAAGTCGAGAAGTTCGATCTCGCCCTCGTCGCCCCAGTCGGCGATGATCTTCTTGACCTCGTTCTCGATGGTGGCGGCGTGGCCCTTCATCTGCTCACCGCGTAATGCGGTGTTGTGCAGCATCTCCGCTCGACGCTCGGGGTCGGCGTCGAACACCACGCCCTCACCGAAGATCGGCGTCATGAAGGGGTAGGCCTCCGCCTGGTTGAGCTCGGCGTCGCTGGAGCGGAAGAAGAACTCGTTGGCCTCCGACCCGGACAGCATGACGACCTGCTTGTCGACCAGTTGGAACCAGCCGACATCCCCGCACTCCTCGCGGATGCGGTGCATCAAACCGATGGGGTCGGTGCGGAACTCCTCGAGGTGTCCGTATTCCTCTTCGCCGCCGGAGACGCGGGGGACGATGGCTGTGGTCATGTGTTCAAGGCCTCTTCGTCGACTTTGAGCTTGTTGGCGGTCCTTGACTCGCTGGCCAGGGGCGCCTCGGGCTGCAGTTCCATGTTCGCGATGAAGCCGCCGCGCGGTGTTTCCGCGACGAACGTGATGGCGCGCGCCAGATCCGCGGCGCGCAGGAAGTAGTCGTGCCGGGCCTGACCCCACTTGGCCCAATCCTCGAGGGCGGGTCCGATGAGCTCGGCGGGCAGGCTCCAGCCCATGGACGTCTTCGTCGGGCCGGGATGCACGATCGACGCGCGAACTCCGGTGCCCTCCAACTCCATTTGGAAGTTGGTGACCATCGCGACGAGTGCCGCCTTGGCCGCGCCGTAGGCACCCATGTGCGGGCGTTGCCGCAGCGCGACGTCGGAGCCGACGAAGATGAGATCGCCGCGCTGACGCTCGAGCATGCCCGGCAGCACCGCGGTGGCCAGTCGGTTGGCGCCGACCAGGTGGATCTGCAGTTGCGAGTTGAAGTCGTCGGTGCTGATGTCGGCGAGCTTGCCGAAGTAGGTGTCGCCCGCGCCCGCGACGAGCACCTCGATCTCGCCGAGCGCGTCAACGGCGTTGGCCACGAACGACTTCACCGAGTTCGGATCGGTGACGTCGAGGTGGAAGCCAACCGCTTCACCGCCGTCGGCGCTGATCTTGCCGACGATGTCGTCGAGCTTCTCGACCCGGCGGGCACCGAGCGCGACGGGGAAGCCGCGCGCTGCCAGCTCGATGGCGGTGGCCTCGCCGATTCCGGCGGAGGCGCCGGCGACGATGGCAGGTCGACGGTCGGGGAGTGGGGCGAAACGGGGCATGTGTCGAGGCCTTCAGCGAGTCTGGATGGTCATGGGAAGGTGGGCGAAACCGCGCACGCTGCTCGAGTGGACGCGGACCGAGTTGGCCTCGTCCACCTCGTAGTCGCGGATTCTGGTTGAACAGTTCCGTCGAGCGCGACCCTGGGCCTCCATGCGCGCGAGGTGCGCGCCGAGGCAGAAGTGAGCACCGCTGCCGAAACTCAGCAGCTTCGAACCGATCTCGCGGCCGATGATGATAGTCGTCGGGGTTGTCGAGAACGCGCGCTCGTCGCGGTTGCCCGAACCGGGGAGCAGCAGCAGGACGTCGCCGTCGGGGATCGTGGTGTCGTACAGCGTCATGCCCGCCCTGACGATGCGGGCCAGGATCTGGCTGGACGTGTCGTAGCGCAACGTCTCCTCGACCCACGGCGGGATGCGTTCGAGATCGTCGAAGACCGGCGTGAGCTGATCGGGGTTCTTGCAACCCCAGAAGGCAGCGTTGGCAAGCAGTTTCGTCGTCGTCTCGTTGCCTGCGACGACCATCAGGAACAGGAACGCCGATGACCTCTTCGTCGGTGAGCCGGTCGCCGTCGATCTCGGCCTCCACGCAGTGCCGACGTCAGGTCGTCCGACGGCTTCTTGCGACGGTCGGTCGACCATGCCTGGTAGTAGACGAACAGGTCGACCGACGCCTGGATCGCCTCGGCGGGCACGTCGCTTGACGCCGTCGTCGCGGTGCATCACGCCGTCGGCGAGGGCGCGGATGCGGTCCCGGTCTTCGCACGGGCACGCCCATCAGTTCGGAGATGACGTCCATCGGCAGCTTCCCGGCGAACTCGGCGACGTAGTCGACGGTGTCACCGGAGGCGGACTTGTCGAGCATCGTGTCGAGATGCTGCACGGCGATCTCGACGACCGCGGACCTCCAATTCGCGGATTCGCCGCGGCGTGAATCCCTTTGACACCAAGGTGCGTAGCCGTAGATGGCCGGGATCGTCGATCGCGAGGAACGACATCACCCGCTGGGCCTCGTCGTCCGCGCGAGATCGGGTCCAGTGAGACGCCGAGCTTGTTCGACAGCGTCGTGCTGTTGCGGAATCCCTGCACGGACGTCCGCGTGCCGCGACAACGCCCAGAACCCGAGCTCCTCGTTGCGGTACAGCGGTGCCTCGTCACGCAGCCGCCGGTAGTACGGGTACGGATCTTCGTGGAAGTCGTAGTCGTACGGGTCGAGCAGCGGTGGCGCAGTCGCGGTCATCGACTTCTCCAAGTATTAAGCCCACCACATAGCTGAGGCGGTCGGCGATCTGGTGGTAGGTGAAGACGCCGCTGCCCGCATTGACCAGGGCGCCGAAGAACGTCATCTCGAGCGCGGCGACCGTGCGCGGGTCGCACTCGGGGCCGGCAGCAGACCTGATGCGGCGGTGGATCTCGGCGCCGATGCGGTCGCGGACGCGGCGCACCGTCGGATCGTTGCCCGACATCAGCGCCGTGGTGCAGGCCGCCGCCACCTCGGGCTCGTCGGCGACGGCCAGCGCCATGCTGCGCAGCGCCTGCTCGACGCGGCTCGGCATCGACTCGTTGACGTCGGTGAAGTACGGCACCTGGCTGAGCAGGTCCAGATAGACCTCGGCGATCAGGTGGTTCTTCGACGAGAAGTACGTGTAGGCCGTCGCGGGCGCGACCTTGGCGCGGGCGGCGACCGCACGTACCGTCAGGTCTGCGTAGGAGGACTCGCGCAGCATCTCCATACCCGCGGTGAGCACCTTGCGGAAGGTCTCCTCCTGCCGACGGTTGCGCGGCGTCTCGGCAGCGTCGGCAGTCGCCGACTCCGTGATGGCACACCCACTGCATCGCTGGACACATGTCCAAGTTATCCGACGACGCGGCCTTGCAAGGCAAGCCGATTGACGAAAACTCGCAGTACAACTGCACTTTATCGGCGATCGCACCGGACCCGCCCTTGCAACGTCGGACATCGTCTGAGGATATGGTTCGAAGGAACGCAGTCGGACAGTTGTCCAGAAACTTATACGGGAGTATGCAATGGCGCTGCTTGGCGATCGGGAAAGTCGGCTCTTCATCAACGGAGCGTTGGTGGCAGGCAGCGGGGGAACGTTCCCCACGATCAACCCCGCCACCGAAGAGGTGCTCGGCGTCGCCGCCGATGCGACGGCCGACGACATGGGGCTGGCCATCGCCGCCGCCCGCAGCGCCTTCGACGACACCGATTGGTCGACCAACGTCGAGCTACGCGTGCAGGTGCATCCGGCAGCTGCAGCAGGCCTTGCGCGACCACGCGGAGGAACTGCGCGAGTCTGGCGATCGCGGAGGTCGGCTGCGCCGCGGATGCTGACGTCGATGGCGCAGTTCGACGGTCCCGTCGAGGATCTGAGCTTCTGCGCCGACACCGCCGAGGGCTACCAGTGGACCACCGACCTCGGCATCGCGGCGCCGATGGGCATCAAGACGCGCCGCACGATCGCCCGTGAGGCCATCGGCGTCGTCGGCGCCATCACGCCGTGGAACTTCCCGAACCAGATCAACCTCGCCAAGATCGGCCCCGCGCTCGCGGCAGGCAACACCGTGGTGCTCAAGCCCGCGCCCGATACCCCTTGGAGCGCAGCGGTTCTCGGCCAGCTGATCCTCGAGCACACCGACATCCCGGCGGGCGTGGTCAACATCGTCACGTCCAGTGATCACGGCGTGGGCGCGCTGCTGTCGAAGGACCCGCGCGTCGACATGGTGTCGTTCACCGGGTCGACGAACACCGGTCGCGCCGTCATGGCCGACGGCGCAGCCACGCTGAAGAAGGTCTTCCTCGAGCTCGGCGGCAAGTCGGCGTTCCTGGTGCTCGACGACGCGGATCTGGCAGGCGCATGCTCGATGTCGGCGTTCACGGCGTCGATGCACGCCGGGCAGGGCTGCGCGATCACCACCCGACTGGTGGTGCCGCGCGCTCGCTACGACGAGGCCGTCGAGGCGGCCGCGAGCACGATGGCGGGGCTGAAGCCAGGCGACCCGACGGACGCGGGCACCATCTGCGGCCCGGTGATCTCGGCGCGTCAGCGCGACCGCATTCAGGGCTACCTCGACTCGGCACTCGCCGAGGGCGGCCGATTCGCCTGCGGCGGTGGACAGTCCCGCCGATCGCGACAAGGGTTTCTTCATCGAGCCGACGGTGATCGCGGGACTCGACAACAACGCCAAGGTGGCGCGCGAGGAGATCTTCGGCCCGGTGCTGACCGTCATCGCTCACGACGGCGACGACGACGCGGTGCGCATCGCCAACGATTCGCCATTCGGGTTGTCGGGCACGGTGTTCTCGCCCGACGAGGACCGCGCCGCGGGTGTCGCAGCGCGGATGCGCGTCGGCACCGTCAACGTCAACGGCGGGGTCTGGTATTCGGCGGACATGCCGTTCGGCGGTTACAAGCAATCCGGCATCGGCCGGGAGATGGGGCTCGCCGGTTTCGAGGAGTACCTCGAGACCAAGGCGATTGCCACGGCAGCACAGTAACTTTGGAAACGACGCAAGGAGACATCACAGTGGGTCTCTACGGAGATCAGTTCAACGACAAGGTGGCCATCGTCACCGGCGCCGGCGGCGGAATCGGGCAGGTCTACGCCGAGTCGCTGGCCCGTGAGGGCGCGGCCGTCGTCGTCGCCGACATCAACGTCGAGGGCGCGCAGAAGGTCGCCGACGGCATCAAGGGCGAGGGCGGCAATGCGCTCGCGGTGCGGGTCGACGTCTCAGATCCCGACTCCGCCAAGGAGATGGCGGCCACGACCCTGTCCGAGTTCGGCGGCATCGACTACCTGGTCAACAACGCGGCGATCTTCGGCGGCATGAAACTCGACTTCCTCGTCTCCGTCGACTGGGACTACTACAAGAAGTTCATGAGCGTGAACATGGACGGCGCGCTGCTGTGCACCAGGGCGGTGTACCGCAAGATGGCCAAGCGCGGTGGCGGCGCGATCGTCAACCAGTCCTCCACGGCCGCATGGCTTTACTCGAATTTCTACGGCCTGGCCAAGGTCGGCATCAACGGCCTGACCCAGCAGCTCGCCACCGAGCTGGGCGGGCAGAACATCCGGATCAACGCGATCGCGCCGGGGCCCATCGACACCGAGGCCAACCGCACCACCACTCCGCAGGAGATGGTGGCGGACATCGTGAAGGGTATTCCGTTGTCGCGCATGGGCGAGCCGGAGGATCTGGTCGGCATGTGCCTGTTCCTGCTGTCCGATCAGGCCAAGTGGATCACCGGTCAGATCTTCAACGTCGACGGCGGGCAGATCTTCCGCTCATGAGTAGCGACGAGCATTCGTACGACCCGTCGGCCGACACGACCAAGCTCGGCTACATCGGGCTGGGCAACCAGGGCAAGCCGATGGCGCGGCGACTCACCGATTGGCCGGGCGGACTGGTGGTGTTCGACGTGCGCCCCGAGTCGACGGCGTCCTTCGGCGATCGAGGTGTCGAGGTGGCGGACAGCGTGGCCGGAGTCGCGGCCGCCGACGTCATCAGCGTGACGGTGCTCAACGACGCGCAGGTGCGCGAGGTCGTCGGTGAGCTTGCCGCTCATGCCAAGCCGGGGACGGTCATCGCCATCCACTCGACGATCGAGCCGGACACCGCGGCCGAACTCGCAGAGCAGCTGCGGCCCAACGGCATCCACATCGTCGATGCACCCGTCAGCGGAGGCGCGGGGGCAGCCACGAAGGGCGAGTTGGCGGTCATGGTGGGCGCCGACGACGAGGCGTTCGGACTGGTGAAGCCGGTGTTCGAGCAGTGGGCGTCGCTGATCGTCCACGCGGGCGCACCTGGTGCGGCCACCCGAATGAAGCTGGCACGCAACATGTTGACGTTCATCGGCTTTGCGGCCGCCTGCGAGGCGCAGCAGCTCGCCGAAGCCGCGGGGATCAACCTGCAGGATCTCGGCAAGGTGGTGCGGCACAGCGACGCCCAAAGCGGTGGCCCCGGTGCGATCATGTACCGCGAGGACACCAAACCGCTGACCCCCGAACACTTTCTGCACGACATGTTCGTCCACACCCGAGGACTGGCAGACAAGGATCTCGGGCTAGCGCTCGCCCTCGGTGAGGCCAACGGCGTGGACCTGCCGCTTGGCGGAAGTGGCGCGGAAGAATCTGGCGGCAGGTCTTGGCGTGCCGTACCCGGCATCCGATGTCGCCGGCGGTCCGGCTCATAGACACGAAGGAGTGACGATGGACGAGCTGCGCCGCAAGGGCCTCGACAAGATGAACGAGGTCTACGGCTGGGAGATGCCGAACATCGAGGGCAACGACTTCTTCGACCTCACCGCCGACCATCTCTTCGGCACCATCTGGAGCAGGCCGGGGCTGTCGATGCGGGACAAGCGCATCATGACGCTGACCGTTGTGACCGCGCTCGGCATCGCCGATCTCGCCGAGATCCAGGCCAACGCCGCGCTGCACAACGAGGAGCTGACCGAGCGACGAGCTCAAGGAGATGGCGATCTTCCTGACCCACTACCTCGGGCTTCCCGCTCGGCTCGAAGCTCGACGGCGTGGTGTCCAGTGTCGTCAAGAAGCGCGAGAAGGCCGCCGAGAAGGGCGAGGGCGAGGACAAGAAGGCCAACGTCAACGCCGCCGTCCAGATGCACTCCGGAGGCAAGATCCATGACGAGTAGGTATGCCGCGCTGTCGCGCGAGGAGCTCGCCGCTCTGGTACCCGAGCTGCTGCTGATCGGGCAGCTCATCGACCGGTCCGGAATGGCGTGGTGCATATCGAGTTTCGGCCGACCGGAGATGCTGCAGATCGCCATCGAGGAGTGGGCCGCGTCGAGCCCGCTCTACACCAGGCGGATGCAGAAGGCGCTGAAGTACGAGGGCGTCGACATCTTCACCCTCTTCAAGGGGTTGCAGCTCGACATCGGCGCCCCGCCGCAGTTCATGGACTTCCGCTACACCGTGCACGACCGCTGGCACGGGGAGTTCCATCTCGACCACTGCGGGGCGCTGCTCGACGTCGAGCCGATGGGCGAGGACTACGTGCGCGGCATGTGCCACGACATCGAGGACCCCACGTTCGACGCCACTGCGCTGGCCACCAACCGCAAGGCTCAGGTTCGGCCCATCCACCGGCCGCCGAGGACGCCATCCGATCAACACCCGCACTGTCGGTGGACGGTCATCATCGACGAGTCCTACCCGGAGGTGCCGTTCATCCCCGCGATGGACGTCGTCGCCGCGACCCACGCGCACAACACCGAGCTCGATCCGATCGATCCGAACGACGAAGGCATGGCGGACTATTCGGGCCCGCTGCTGTCCGACGTCGACTTCGCGGCATTCTCGCACTCGGCGCTGGTTCGGATCGCCGACGAGGTCTGCCTGCAGATGCACCTGCTGGTGCAATCCTTCAAGCTCGCGGTGCGGGCGCGTGCAGGCGACGACCGGGCGCTCGAGGAGTCGATCCGGTACAAGCAGCTGATCGGGATCGCCGGTGTGGCCGCGGAGCGAATTCACAAGGTGCTCAAGCTGTCCAGTGATGCCAAGGGCGCGCTGCGGGTGCTCGAACTTCACCCACTGCTGAACCCCGCGGCCTACGTCTCGGTCGACGTCGACCCCGACTTCCTCCACGTCAGGCGCTCGCCCGCATACGACGACGACTCCTGGATCACGCTGGTGTCACCCGTGGCGGACCTCCCACTGCAGGCCATCGCCTTCGCCGTGGATCCTCATCTGCGTGCCGAGGTCTCGGGAACCCAGTCGGACTGGACCGTGCGGATGATCCACACCGACACGGCGGCCAAGAAATTGCCCGAGGTCGAGGTGTGCGAGTTCAGCAAGGGCGCGTCGTGGGTGTTCGAGGACCGGAAGTCGTTGCCGCTCACGGTGGTCTGACGTCGCCTGCGTGAACGTCACGACGGATGCCGCCAGGCGCGGATTGGTGCGTGGAAGGCGGCCTGAGCTCGCCTAGGGTTGATGCATGCGGGCTGTGCGGGGCGGGCTGGTGTTGCTGGCGGTCGGGTGTGTGGTGCTGGCCGGTTGCTCGCCGACCACCGAAGCGCCAAGCCCGACGTCGGCAGCATCCAGTGCCACCTCGTCCGCGGCCGAAACTCGGAAGGTCGATCTGCAGAAGCTCGACGGCATCAAGGCGGATTTTCCGCCCGGCTATCCCGTGAACGGATTGTCCGGCGTCAGCACGAATGATGCTCAACGGGCAGCCGGAGTCGGGGATTTCGTGTCCTATGGCAAGTCGCTGTCGGTCGAGCCCCAAGCGTGTCGGGTGCTGTTGAACCCCGTCACGGGTGAAGCAAACGCCGACTGGATCGCGGTGACGAGTAGTCAGGGCGCCGAAGGCCCGTTCATCGCCGTTGAAGTCGATGATCCGGTTGCCGAATCAGCCGCAGTCCCGGTGACGGGGTGCGACCAGTTCCGATTCACCGTGGCGGGTGCCATCCCAGACGGCACCGTCCAGCGGCTCGCTGCGCCCAGCTTCGACGACGCGGTGAGCTACGCAATCAGAGTCGACCTCAACGCGACGAATCCACGAGCCACCAAGCCGATTCTGGTCGAATACTTCTACACCGCGATCCTCGACGGTCGCACGCTCGTCAACGTATGGGCGCGCGTTCCCACCGATTTCGCCGCGGAGCCGGTCTTGCCCGACCTCCTGGCCAAGGCCGTCCACGCGATTCGCGGGAGTTAGAACTCAGCTCGGCCCGCCGTAGTGCGGATCGGGCACCCACACACCCGAATGCGGGATGAGCTCCGTCTGCCATGACTTGCCCAGCACGCCGGGCGTGCCCACGACGATCTTGGTGAGGTCGACGGGCGCCGTCGGTGGATCGTTCGGCCACATGATGCCGCCCGGCTCCGGAACCCAGGTGCCAGAGTGCGGCACGAGTTCCATGTAGCCACTCGGCCCAAGGACGGGCTTGCCATCCTTGTCGTATGGCGGATATTGCACGATGTCATCCAGATCGAGGGGCGCCTCGACGGGAGTGGGGGTGTACGACGGGCTGCTGGGATCGGGCACCCACACACCGGAATTCGGCACCAACTCCTTGTATCCGGGAGGGCCGTATGCCTCGGGATCCTTGGGATGGGTGGGATCGAATGGCTTCGTGTAAACGATGTCGTTCAGATCCAAGGTCGTCGCGGGGAGCCTGCGGTCGCCCGTGACGTCCAGGGAATGAGAGCCCTCCCCGTCGCTGAGCGTCTGATACTCGTCCCCGATCCCGCGGATCCGCTCGCCGATCTCGGACATGTCTGCGTGCGAGCGGTTGAGGATCGTCTGAATGTCGCTGGAACCCTTACAGATCGCCGCGTACATCATCCGTTCACCCGCAGTGGTGTTGGGCACGCTCGCGGCGGCGGCGTTCACCCGCTGCCGGACGGCTTCGAGATCTCTGCGGCCCGCCGTCACCACCGCTGCGGCGCGGTCGACCTCGAGGCCGAGGCGCCTGTCGAGGTCGGCGATCCCGCCGAGAGTGCGAGCGTGTCTGCCGTTGGCATCGCCGTAGGAGTCCGATGCCGTACCCGTCCAACGCCCGTCGGGACTGGCCGACGCCGCGGTGTTCTGCAGTCCTCGCAATTCGGCACTCCGGTCGAACTGCGCCCCGCCGCTGGGGATGCCTTGGCCGAAGGCGGCGTTGGCATTCGTCCAGATCGAACGGAACCCGTCCAGTGCACCCACATCGCCCCCTGCCGTCGCGGTTTCTCGCTCCAGTCTAGGACGTGCGGGAGGTGCCGGCGATCGGCAAAATGACGGCGCCCAAACGCAATTCAGCTCTCAAGCGAGGCCGGCTGCGTGATTGAACTGGCCGATGAAGAGATTCATCAGCGTGCCGAGACCTTCACGATGGCTGAGGTAGATCTGCAATTGTTCGGAGTAGCGGATCTTGGGATCCTGTCCTGCGACCTTGTCCGGCGGCTTCAGCGGGCCGTCGCGAAAGATGAACTCGGGGCTGAAGTCCTTGGGCCCCGGTGGGGGTTGCAGTGCCGTGGCGACGTTGTACGCGGCGTGGTCGAGCGACTGCTGCGCCCTGCGAGTGACGATGGCGTCGTTGTTGGACTCCCGTGCCCCGCCATACGCGATGCCGGACAGGTAGGCGGCGGCCGAGAGCGTCGGGTACCGCCCGTCAGCCGGCTTCCCGAAGGCAGCACCGAACTGCTTGGCGTAGTTGTCGGCGGTCTCGTAAGCCCTCGCGGTGAAGTCGTTTCCGGCTCGTGTGTCGGTGTCGATCACCGCGAACACGGTGCGTGCGGCCGAGTAGTCGCCGGGCGTCGAAACGAGCGAAGGAAAGGCGTCGGAGGTGTCAACGCCGAACAATGCACCCTGGAAGGGGGACAGCGCGGCGGCGTACGCGCGCACCAGATCGGGACTGCGGCGACCGATGCCGTCGCCGTCGATCAGGGTCCTCCCGCTCCCGGCGAGATACACCGCGATGGCATGCGCGGCCTGGCCTGCACGCGACGCCGCGGTGGCGTCCGGAGACTCCGCGTCCGCGCCGATCCATGCCAGAGACTCGGCGGCGGCCGCGCCCTGGTCGTCCCACTCGTAGGCCGAGATGTCTGCCAGATACTTCTGTCCGTCGGCGCCCGTCAGCCGTCCGAACGATGCAGCCGCGTCGCCCGAGACGTCGGGGGCCCTCATCCCGCATCCCGCGATTACGCCGATCGCTACCAGGACGGCGGTGGCCGCGACGAGGGTTCGTCGACGCAGCCCTGCGAATCCGATCACGAGCCGGGATTCCTGCTGTGGCTGTCCGTGATTCCGGCGCCGATGTCGTACTGTTCCGCGAAGCGGCCCATGGCATCGCCGAGCTCGGGGCGGTGACTGAGATAGACCCGGAGTTGCTCGGAGTAGTCGATCTTGGCGTCGTTACCCGTGATCTGGTCCGGCGGCAAGAGATGGCCCGTCGAGTCGAAGAAGCGGGCGTCGAAGTCGCCCACGTGCGGTTGCAGCGCCGTGGCGACCTTGTACGCGGACATGTCCATACCCTGCTGCACCGTATACGTCGGATAGTTCGTGGTCGCCTCGATGTGGGCGGCGGTGTCGCCGAGGATGCCGGTTTCCAACGTGTCCTGGGCGATGCCGATCCCGGGAACCTTGCCCAGTCCGGGAACCTGGTCGACCCCGCCGGCCAGCATCACGTCCAACGCGCCCTTCTTGATGTCGTAGACCGCCTGGGCGCGCTCGTCGTCGTTGAGCCCGCGACTCAGCGCCTCCTGGTCCGCCGCGCCGTTGATCACACCCAACATGTTCGCAGCGTGGCGGAGATCGCCGTAGTGGGGCGACGCCGCATTGAGGGTGGGGTCCTCCGCGGCGGCATTGGCGAACCCGTTCTGGTAGTTCACGATGTTCTGCTCCGCGACGGCATTGAACATCTTGGCCGCCCCCGGTTCGCTGTCGATGACGGCGAACACGTTGCGCGCGGAAGAGAAGTCACCGTTACCCGAATTGCCGAACTCGCCGAATCCGTGGACGCCGGACGAGTCGCCCAACATTGCCCTCTGGAACGGCGCCAGCGCGTTCGCATCGGCCTGGACCAGAGCCGGGTCGTAGTTGCCGATCGAGTAGCTGGTGAGGCCGTCGCCGTGGTGGAGAAGCTTGTCCTGCGCGCCGTCGAGGTAGGTGGCGAGCGCGTGGGCTGACTCACCCGCGTTGGTTGCCGTCGCCACGTCGGGCGACACCGCGTCGGTGCCGATCCAGTCCAGCAGCCCATGTGTGCTGCCCGAGTGGCTCGGATCCTGCCATTCATAGGTGTGCAGGCCGTCGAGGAACTTCTGTCCGCTCTCGCCTGCCATCTCGTCGTGGACGGCGACGTGGTCCTGGCCCGCCGCGTAGAACACCTTGTCCAAGGCATCCTCCTTCGCGCTGACGTAGCCGTCGAAGTCGGAACCGAGACCGGGGATGTGATTGGACGGGTTGTCGTGGAGCGGGTGCTGGAGGCTGTCCGAGGCCCAGTCCAGCATGCCCTTGTCCAGGCCGGTGCCGTGCTGGTATCTTGGGATCGCCGTCGCGGACGATGTCGGCGACGGTCCCGACGTCGCGGGCGTTCTGCGCGAGCCCGTCGACCTTGTCGAAGTTCCTGTCGTAGAACGACATGTCCTTGTTCAGCGCCTTCTGCACGCTGTCGGGCAGGCCATGCGTTCCGCCCTGAGACGTCTCGGTGGTCGAGCCGAGCGCGCCTGGCTCGACCGGAACCCTCGCGTAGTTGAACTGGTCGTCGCTCATCATCTGCAGGGAGTCGCCGACGAGATGGTTGTCCGAACCGAGGCGCTGCTCCGCCGTGCGGATGTCGTCGACGCCCATCATGTGGGTCTGGGCCTGCATCTGGCCGAGCACCTGTTGCTGCTGCGGGCTGAGATTGACGTGTCGACCTGCGTCGTAGTCGGCTTGCTGGGCGGGCGTGAGCGTCAGGTTGCTCCTGACGCGAGCCAGTTCCTCCGGCGTCGCGGTGCCCGCCAGCACGTGGTTGACGTCCTGCTCGGCCTGCTTCGGGTCAACGGGAGGTGGCTCGTCGCCGTCGCCCGGTTCGTCGCCGGGCCCGTCGCCCTGGTCGCCGTCGCCGAGTTTCAGGTCGCCGCCCAGCGCCTGGTACTCGTTGCCGACGGTCTGAATGCGCCCGGCGATCGCCGAGAGATCGCCGTGGCTGCGTTTGAGGATCTCGGCGATGTCGCCGTTGCCCTTGCCGACGATCGGCCACAACAACTTGTCGCGGTCCTTGGTATTGGGGACTGCCGCCGCGGCGTCGAGCACCCATTTCTTCACACTGTCGAGGTCGCGACGCCCCGCCGCGACCACCGCAGCCGAGTTACCGACCTCCGCCGCCAGCCTCTTGTCCAGCCCGGCGAGTTCGCCGATGGTGGACGCATGTCGGGTGTTCGCGTCCCCGTAGGTATCGGCGCCACTGCCCGTCCACGAGGAACCCGGCGCGGCGGACCGGACGGAGCCCTGAATCTGCCGGAGCTGGGCACTCTTGTCGATCTGAGCACCGTCGTCGGGCGTGCCCTGGCCGAACTTGGCATGCGCGTCGTTCCAGGTGGACAGGAATGCGTCCAGTGAGCTCACCGTGTTGAATCCCTCTCGATACGACAGTTCATCGACAAGTCTATGGCCGCTCGACGACGCCCCGAGTCACTGATTTCGGTGTGCGACCGTGCTGCCGACCCACCGTCTGGTGTAGATCCGCAGGTTCTGCACCCGTGCGCGGTGGCCGTCCGGGATCGATGACGAATGACTGGATGATTCGCAGCAGGTATTCGGCGAGCTCATTCAGCTCGTCGTCGTGGAAACCCGCTGCCGCCCAGTCCACGTCGAAGCGTCGCACCATCGAATTCGCGAACTGGAGCGCGACGTCCGACGTCACCGATTCGGTGTACTCGTCGGCGCGACCGGGCACGATGAGCAGGCCGATGTGCTTGTCCTTCGGCAGCCACTCCAGCGCCGTCGCGACGGCCTCGGTGACCGCGTCGACGGGGTCGGTGATGCCCTGCAGGTGGTCGGCCATGCGATCGAGAAAGTCGATTGCCGCATGCTCTGCGGCGGCCACCAACAACGCGTCGGTGCTCGGGAAGTAGCGGTACACCGTCTGGCGCGTGACACCGAGGGTGCGGGCGACGTCGGCGATGCTGATGTCGGCGCCATTCTCGTCGATGGCCTTGCCTGCGGCGGCGAGTATTCGGGCGATCGCCTCCTCGTCGCTGGCGGGCGCCGCGCCCGCCCAGCCGTGAGTGCGCATTGGCAGATGGTAACGCGGGGAGTGCCCGTTGCCGACGTGTCAGGATGTTGGTCGACCGGGCGTTCCAGGCGTGCGTGATTCGCCAGCAGTGCCCACCGACGGCCGAGAGGAAGCAGTTCCCTTGATAAGCACCAGGTTCACCGAGGCATTCGGCATCGAACATCCGATCGTGCAGGGCGGCATGCAGTGGGTCGGGCGCGCGGAGCTGGCGGCTGCGGTGTCCGATGCGGGTGGGCTCGGCCTCATCACCGCGCTGACGCAGCCGACGCCCGCCGACCTGGCAGGAGAGATAGCCAGGGCCCGCGACCTCACCGACAAGCCGTTCGGGGTGAACCTGACGATCCTGCCGACCATCACCCCGCCGCCGTATGACGAGTACCGGCAGGTGATCGTCGATGCGGGCATCAAGATCGTCGAGACCGCGGGCTCCAACCCGGCGCCGCATCTGCCGATGTTCCACGACAACGGCATCAAGGTGCTGCACAAGTGCACCTCGGTGCGGCACGCGGTGAAGGCCCAGGACCTCGGCGTCGACGGCATCAGCATCGACGGTTTCGAGTGCGCGGGTCACCCGGGTGAGGACGACATCCCCGGGCTGGTGCTGATTCCCGCGGCCGCCAAGCAGATCGAGATCCCGATGATCGCCTCGGGCGGTTTCGCCGACGCCCGCGGGTCTGGTTGCCGCGCTGGCGCTGGGGGCCGACGGCATCAACATGGGCTCGCGGTTCATGTGCACGGTCGAGTCGCCGATTCACCAGAACGTGAAGGACGCGATCGTCGCCGGTGACGAACGCGGCACCGAGCTGATCTTCCGCACGCTGCGCAACACCGGCCGCGTGGCCAGCAACACGGTCTCCCGCGAGGTGGTCGAAATCCTCAATGACGGCGGCAAATTCGAGGACATCGCCGAGCTGGTGGCGGGCAAGCGCGGGGTGAAGGTCTACGAGACCGGTGACCTCGACGCGGGCATCTGGTGGGTCGGTACCGCCATGGGGCTGATCGACGACATCCCCACCGCGGGAGAGCTGGTGTCCCGCATCGTGTCCGAGGCGGAGGACATCATCAACACGAGGTTGGCAGGCGCCCTGCGCTGAGCGCATCAGCCGCGGTAGGCGACCGAAAGCTCCTTCACGCCGTTGATCCATCCCGACCGAAGCCGTTGCGGCTCGGCGAGTTTCGCGATGTCGGGAATCTGGTCGGCGATCTCGTTGAAGATCAGCTTGATCTCCATGCGCGCCAGGTTGGCTCCGATGCAGAAGTGTGCGCCGTTGCCACCGAAAGCCAAGTGCGGGTTGGGATTTCGCAGCACGTTGAATTCGAAGGGCTTGTCGAACACCGACTCGTCGTAGTTGGCCGAGCTGTAGAACAGGCCGACCCGCTGGCCCTCGCGGACGGTGACGCCGCCGAGCTCGACGTCGGCCAGCGCAGTGCGCTGGAAGCAGTGCACCGGGCTGGCCCACCGGACGATCTCGTCGACGGCGGTCGCGGGGCGCTCGCGCTTGAACAGCTCCCACTGGTCGGGGTTGTCGAAGAAGGCGTTCATGCCGTGGGTCATGGCGTTGCGGGTGGTCTCGTTGCCCGCGACCGCGAGGAGGATCACGAAGAACGCGAACTCGACGTCGCCCATTGCTTCGCCATCGACGTCGGCTTCGATCAGCCTGGTGACGATGTCGTCGGCGGGACATCGCCTGCGCTCCTCGGCCATGTTGTAGGCGTAGCCCATCAGCTCCGCATTGGCGATGGTCGGATCGGAGTCGAAGTCCGGGTCGTCGGAGTTCATGATGCAGTTGGTCCAGTGGAACAACTTCTCGCGGTCGGCCTCTGGCACGCCGAGCAGGTCGGCGATCGCCAGCAGCGGAAGCTTCATGGCGATGTCGTCGACGAAGTCGCCGCTGTCCTTCTCCGCGGCGCACGCACGATGTCCCTCGCCGCGACGGCCAGCTTCTCCTCGAGATTGGCTACCGCACGGGGCGTGAACAGACGCGAGACGATCTTGCGCAGCCGGGTGTGCTCGGGCGCGTCGTGATTGATCAGTAGCGCCTTCGTCAGATCCAGCTGCTCGCTGGTGACGCCGTCGGGCAGCCGCATGACCGCACCCTTGCGGTTGGTGGACCACAGGTCGCCATTCTTCGAGATGGACTTGACGTCCTCGTGGCGGCTGATCACCCAGTAGCCGCCGTCGTCGAATATCGAGTCGCCCTGCTCGTTCCACCACACCGGCGCGGTGCGCCGCAGCTCGGCGAACTCGGTGACGGGAATGCCCTTGAGGAGGACGTCGGGATCGGTGAAGTCGAAATTGGGCCCGAACGGGCAACTCTGCGCGGCCGTCATCCCGACGACCATACACTAGACCCTCGAGTGTATGTCCATGCCTTCGTGCTCCCCGGCGCGATCGCTGTCGATGGCGGCCAGCTGCTCCCGCGTGTGGGCGTCTACCTGGGCGGACGTGCTCTTGGCATTGGTCGTGAGGCGGACGAGTGCGTACACCCCGACGATGGTGGCGACGATGATGAAGGCGACGTTCATCACCGCGAAGTTCACTAAGGCGTCCAACATTTGCTGCTCCCGTCGGTTGTGAGGGTTGCCAGGGGGTAGCCGCCCGTTCTGGCGGCCAAACCCCGAGCGCGAGGCACGCGCGACCCCCTGCGGCGATTAGGGTGCAAGCGTGCGCGTCCTCGTCATCGGATCCGGTTCCCGTGAACATGCACTGCTGCTGGCGCTGCGCAGAGACCCCGACGTCGAGGGTTTGGCGGTCGCGCCGGGCAACGCAGGCACCGCGACGGTCGCCGATCAGTACGACGTCGACGTCACCTCGGGTGAGGCCGTCGACCAAGCTGGCGCAGCGGGTCGGCGCCGACCTGGTCGTGATCGGACCCGAGGTGCCGCTGGTGCTCGGCGTCGCCGACGCGGTGCGGTCGGCGGGGATCGCGTGCTTCGGCCCGACGAAGGACGCGGCCCGCATCGAGGGGTCGAAGTCCTTCGCCAAGGACGTCATGGACGCCGCGGGGGTCCGCACCGCCACCAGTGAGATCGTCGACAACCCCGCCCATCTCGACGCCGCGCTCGACCGGTTCGGCCCGCCCGCAGGCGACGCGGCGTGGGTGGTCAAGGACGACGGGCTGGCCGCAGGCAAGGGCGTCGTCGTGAGCGCCGACCGCGACGCCGCGCGCGTGCACGCCGCCAGCCTTCTCGACTCCGGCCATCCGGTGCTGCTGGAGTCGTTCCTCGACGGGCCGGAGGTATCGCTGTTCTGCGTCGTCGACGGCGACGTCGTGGTCCCCCTGCTTCCCGCGCAGGACTTCAAGCGGGTCGGCGACGGGGACACCGGGCCCCAACACCGGTGGCATGGGCGCGTACTCGCCGCTGCCGTGGCTGCCCGCCGACGTCACGGCGTCGATCGTCGACGACGTCGTGAAACCCGTTGCCGCAGAACTGGTCAGGCGGGGCTGCCCGTTCTCCGGTCTGCTGTATGCGGGCCTGGCGATCACGTCCAAGGGCCCTGCGGTGGTGGAGTTCAACTGTCGGTTCGGCGATCCCGAGACGCAGTCCGTGCTCGCGCTGTTGGAGACACCGCTCGGTGGGCTGCTTGCACGCCGCCGCGACGGGCGAACTCGCCGCGCAGCCCCCGCTGTCCTGGCGCGACGGCGCAGCCGTCACGGTGGTGCTGGCCGCCGAGAACTATCCCGGCAGGCCGAGGGTCGGCGACGTCATCACCGGTTCCGAGGCCGACGGCGTGCTGCATGCGGGCACCACCAGGCGCGACGACGGGGCGATCGTGTCATCGGGTGGCCGGGTGCTGTCCGCGGTCGGGACGGGTGCCGACCTGGCCGCGGCGCGCGAGTCCGCCTACGCGGTGATGCGCTCGATCCGCTTGCCCGGCAGCCACTTTCGCACCGACATCGGGCTCGCAGCGGCAGAGGGTCAGATCAGCCTCTAGGCCGTGAGAAGCGGTGCCATCCACGCGATCTCGGCAGGCAACTGCGAACTCCAGAACGCGCCGTCGTGCCCGCCCGGCGAGAAGCCGCCCGACGGCGGCGTCGGCAGCTCGCGATGAACTGCTTGGTGGCCGAGTAGAACGGATCGCTGTTGCCGCAATCGATTCGGATCGGAATCGAGCCCAGCGCAGGCAAGCCCCAGACGCTGTTGGCGGCGTAGTCGTCGGCACCGTCGAACGCTCCTGGCGCGGTGCCGCCCGACGACGTCCACAGCGCCGGGCTGACCGCGCAGATCGCGGCCGTTCGCGCCGGCCCCAGCCGTGCGCCGAGCAGCAGCGCGCCGTAGCCGCCCATCGACCAGCCGAGGAACGCCGACGCGCGACGTGTCCAGACCCTGCGCGCTCAAGCATCGGGATCAGTTCGTCGAGCACCATGGCGCCGGTGTCCTCACCGGATGCCCGCTTGTGCCAGTAGCTTCCGCCGCCGTCGACGGCCACCACCGCGAACGGCGCGATGCCCGCCTGCGACGGCCTGCGCGAGCCCGTCCTCGACGCCGCCCGCCATGACCGAACTCGCGTCGCCGCCCTTGCCGTGCAGGGCGATGACGGGGCGCAGCGGCCCGGTCTGATTCGGCGGACGTGCGATCGCCCAATTGGTCGCGACGCCGCCGCGCGCCGCAGACACGAACGAACCGCTGACGTACGTCGGCGCCGCCGTCGGTGCGCGGCTCGAGGGGAGGCGGCGGGAGCGGCGGCGCCAGCGGAACGCCGACGCCCGTCATCGTGACGGGTTGCGCGGTGACCTGAGAATCGAGCAGTGCCGAACCGACTGCGTACGCGCCGGCCGCCCCTGCCGCGGCGCCGATACCGAGGCGCAGAACGGCGCGACGGCTCAGCTCTGTTGCATGCGGGCCATCATGCCATCGTCGCGCCGCCCGGGTTTCCTGTGGACAGACTTAGCGATTGTTCGAAAGCCCCATGTCGCAGGGTTGTTGCTGGCAGCATGCAATGCGTGACGGCAGCAGTCACTCCCAAGGGAGAGCGACGACGGTACGCGCTGGTGAGCGCGGCCGCGGAGCTGCTGTGCGAAGGCGGATTCGACGCCGTCCGGCACCGCGCCGTCGCCCAGCGCGCGGGGCTGCCGCTGGCCTCGACGACGTACTACTTCTCCTCCCTCGACGACCTCATCGCGAAGGCCGTCGAACACGTCGGCAGCCGCGAGGCCGAGCAGCTGCACACACAAGTCGAGGGACTACCGCGGCGCAAGCGCGGGGCCGAGTCGACGGCCGACGTGCTCGTCGATCTGTTGGTCGGCTCCGGACCGGGAACGCGTGCCTCCGAGCAGTTGATCTCGCGCTACGAGCGCTACATCGCGTGCGCCCGGCAGCCGAGCCTCCGCGACGTCCAACGGCGCATGATGAAACAGCGCTCGGAAGCCGTCGTCGAAGTGGTGGAACGGTCCGGCCGTTCGGTGCACGCAGAGTTGTTGACCGCGTTGGTCTGTGCCGTCGACGGCGCAGTGGTCGCGTCCATGGTGGGTGACGGCGAAGGCCCGCGCGCGTCCGCGAAGGCGACGTTGATCGACGTCATCGACGTGCTGGCGCCGTTCGACTAGAGCCGCCGCGGAGTTTGGCGTCCTTGGTTTCGGGCTACCGTTCATGCGATGAAGCTTTCTGGAGTACTGGACGACGCTCTCGACAGGTCCGTGGCGCTGGGGTACAGCAAGATCGGCTCGCGGCTGCGGCGGCTGTGGTGGCCCGCCGATGCGCCGCCGGGTGCCATGGCCGGCAAGCGGGTCGTCGTGACCGGTGCGACCGCCGGGCTCGGCGAGGCGATGGCGCGCTCCTTCGCAGAACTCGGTGCGACGGTCCACCTGCTCGGCCGCAACCCCGAGAAGGTCAAGCAGTCCGCGGGCGTGATCCGCGGCCAGGTTCCCGGCGCGGTCGTCATCGACGAGGTCTGCGACGTCTCCGATCTGGACGCCATCCGCGTCTGGACCCGACGACCTGGCGGGTCGGATCGATGCGCTGCACGGGCTCGTCCACAACGCGGGCGCCATGCCCAAGGAACGCGTCGAGACCGCCGCAGGGCCACGAGACTGCAACTGGCGCTGCACGTCCTCGGCCCGCACCTGATCACCGATCGACTGCTGCCCCTGCTGCGCAACGCCGGCGGCGCATCGGTGGTCTTCATGTCCTCGGGCGGCATGTACACCGCGCCGCTCGACACCGACGACATGGAGTCCGAGCGCGGCGAGTACGACGGGATCCGCGTCTACGCCCGTACCAAGCGCATGCAGGTCGTGCTCGCCGACGCGTGGGCCGAGCGGCTCGCCGCCACCGGTGTGCGAGTGGAGAGCATGCACCCCGGCTGGGCCGCGACCCCCGGCGTCGCCGAGTCCCTGCCGACGTTCCAGAAGATCACGCGCCCGCTCCTGCGCGACGCGACCGACGGCGCCGACACGGCGGTCTGGCTCGTCGCGACCAGGCCGGAGTCGAAGCCACCGCACTTCTGGCACGACAGGGCGCAGCGACCGACGACGTTCGGTTGGCAGCGTCCCGAGGATGCCGCCGTGGTGGCCCGATTCCTCGACGAGGTGTCCTCGGCGACCGATACCTCGCGGAACTGGGTCGGCCTGCGCGCTTGAATTCTGCCCGTTAGGGTTACCCGCCTCACAGTCGATCTACCAGGGAGGCGCCATGACGGAGGCTGCGGAAGTCGAGAAGGAACCCGAACTCAAACGGGTGATGGGCCCGGGACTGCTGCTGCTGTTCATCGTCGGCGACATCCTCGGCACCGGCGTCTACGCGCTCACCGGCGACGTCGCCGCGGAGGTCGGCGGAGCGGCGTGGCTGCCGTTCCTGGTCGCCTTCCTGATCGCGATGGTGACCGCCTTCAGTTACCTGGAACTGGTCACCAAGTACCCGCAGGCGGCGGGTGCCGCGCTGTACACGCACAAGGCGTTCGGCATCCACTTCGCGACGTTCCTGGTGGCGTTCATCGTGATGTGCTCGGGCATCACCTCGGCGTCGACCGCATCGCGCTTCTTCGCGTCCAACTTCTTCAAGGGCTTCGGAATCGACTGGGGCACAGGCGGAATCGTCGCCGTCGCGCTGTTCTTCATGGTGATCGTCGCCGCGGTGAACCTCCGCGGCGTCGGCGAGAGCGTCAAGCTCAACGTCGTCCTGACCATCGTGGAGATCACCGGCCTGATGCTGGTGATCTTCGTCGGGTTCTGGGCGTTCACCAGGGGCGGTGACGTCGACTTCTCCCGCGTCATCGCCTTCGACACCGCGGAGGACAAGAACGCCTTCCTCGCCGTGACGACGGCGACGTCGCTGGCGTTCTTCGCGATGGTCGGCTTCGAGGACTCGGTCAACATGGCCGAGGAGACGAAGGATCCGGTGAAGATCTTTCCGAAGATGTTGCTGAGCGGCCTCGGGATCGCAGGCGTCGTCTACATCGTCGTCGCCATCGTGGCCGTCGCCCTGGTCCCGATCGGCACCCTCGAAGCCAGCGAGACCCCGCTCGTCGAGGTGGTCAAGGCAGGCGCGCCCGGGCTGCCGATCGAGCAGATCCTGCCGTTCATCTCGATGTTCGCCGTCGCCAACACCGCCCTGATCAACATGCTGATGGCCAGTCGGCTGATCTACGGGATGGCCAAGCAGCACGTCCTGCCGCCGGTGCTCGGCACCGTCCACCCGACGCGCCGGACGCCGTGGGTGGCGATCCTGTTCACGACCACGATCGCGTTCGGGCTGATCCTCTACGTCACGGCGTTCGCCAACGAGAAGGCGATCTCGGTCCTCGGCGGCACCACGTCGCTGCTGCTGCTCGCGGTGTTCGCCGTCGTCAACGTGGCGGTGCTGGTGCTGCGCACGGGACGTCCAGGCCACCGGCGGCCACTTCAAGACGCCGACCTGGCTGCCGGTCGTCGGCTTCATCACGTCGCTCTATCTGGTGCTGCCGCTGTCCGGTCGACCGCTGCAGCAGTACGTCCTGGCGGGCGCGCTGGTGATACTCGGCATCGTGCTGTTCGGGATCACGGTCGCGATCAACCGCGCGCTGGGCATCAAGACGACGCGGATCACCGACATCGAGAAGCTGGACGCCGAACCCTAGGCCCGCAGCTTCTCCAGTCGCGCCTGCAGCTGGGCGACCCTGTGCTCGTTGCCGGTCAGCGCCACGTAGCGATCGCCGAACCTCGCGAGCAGGACGTCGTCGAGGCGGCGGACGGCGCCCGCCGGATAGCGGTAGCCCATCTTCTCGTTGACCGCGTCGGTGTCGAGGCCGTTGAGCAGCTCGTCGACCTCGTCGAGTGAGTCGACGCCGAGTTCCAGCAGCAGCCCGGAGATCCAGGCGTAGTGCTCGGTGCGCGACCAGCCCGCGTCCGGGAAGCGGTTGCCGAGATAGGTGGCCAGCACGGGTGTGCCGACGCGGGGATCGTTGGACTGCTCGGACCGCTGTGCGGGCGGCGACGACTTCAGGCGCTCGCGGATCGCGGAGAACTCGCGGTCGGCCAGTTCCAGCAGGCCCGCCGCGAGCGTGAAGCGGCGATCCAGATCGGGGGCGTCCTCCTCGGGGATCGACCCCTTGTAGCGGATGTCGTGCTCGAACTCCGCCCACGCGTGCTGCAGGACCGTGCGCACCTGAATCGACGCGGGCTGCTGCTCGCCCTCGACGCCGACCAGCAGGTGCCTGCTCGCGTAGCCCCAGCGGCCCTCGCGGGCGGTCTCCTGACCCATGTCGCGGTCGTCGAGCAGCTGCATCTCGTCGGACAGCAGGTTGGCGACGGTCGTGACGTCGTCGCGCAGGAACGTGATCACGCGCAGGCCGACCTGGTCGGTGATCTCCGAGAGCGGATCGGTGAAGAGCCGCTGGCCGTCGACGCTGCGGTCCGCCTTCTCGGCGAACGACGCCACGCTCTTGGTTCGCGCCGTCACGCTGAGGTAGTTGATGCCCGCGTCGTCGAGCAGCGTCGTCACCAGCTCGAGGTAGTGGTCGGTGGTGGCGAGCAGGCCCGGGCGCCGCTGCGCGAACAGCGCGATGGCGTCGCGCACCGCACCTGGCGTGGGTTCCGGTGGCGCGGGCATCAGATCGGGCGGAAGCGTCGGCGTGATGGTGGCGCCCGTCTCCGCGTCGCCGTAGGTCGTCACGTCGTCGGGCCTGCGGGTGGCGAACAGGCCGACGTAGGCGCAGACGACCGCGTCGACGGGATCCTCGGCCCTGCGCAGCTCGCTCTTGCGCTCCGCCGTCTCCACGGACTGGCGGAGCTCGATCCAGCCATCGTGATCGGTGACCTTGAGCGCCGGACTGGCCTGCGGCGAGCGACTCGACCAGGTCCATCAACCTGAGCAGTTCCGAACGCAGCTGCGCGAAGCTGCGGCCGGGTTTCGACTTGTACTTCAGCGTCCGGCCGAGGCGGAACAGCGCCACCGTCGCCGGATGCGGGTACACCTCGATCGCGCGGCGGCCCGACGTCGACCAGGGTTCGATGTCGAGGTCCGAGCGCGCTGGCCAGTCGTGCCGCGCGAGGAGTTCCCGCGAACTCCGGCTTGCCGGTGTTGGTCGGGTGCGCGCCCGCCTCGAACTTCGCGAAGTCCCGGTTGAGCGCGGCCTCGCTCGGACGCTGACCGGTCGGGTTGTTGACCACCAGCGGCGCATCGAACGCGACGAGGCAGTCGTCCTTCACGTAGGGGCGCGATCGCCGTCTTGATGCTGGCGTCGTCCTGCGCGACGGCGACGTGGACGAGCTTGCCCGCGTCGTCGACCACGGCGACGCCCGTGGGCTTGCGTTCGCCCCACGCGAGGTCCAGTCCGACGAAGTACATGCGCCTAGCCTTCACCGTCGCGCGCGTCGAGATGTCGGCGGATGTCGTCGAGTTCGGCGGTCAACGCGGCGAGCTTCGCCTCCGCGTTGGCCATCCGGACCCTGAGGTCGCGGTCCCTGGTCGGCTTCGGCGGCGTTCTTCTCGGCTCGGACGCGACGTCTGCCGGCAGCGATGGCGTGACGATGTAGCCGGACGCGACGTCGCCGTAGATCGTCACGTCCTCCGGCCGCTCGTACCAGTACCGCGCGACGTACGCGCACATGACGGCGTCGACGGGGTCCTCGTCACGATCGAGTTGGCTCGCACGGCTGGCGGCCTCCACTCTCCTGCGGAGGTCGACCCACGCCATGCTGCGATTGGCGCGAAGCCTCGGCGATGCGTCGTCCAGGCCCTCGATCAGCGTCATCAGCGTGAGCAGCTCGCGCTGGCGTTCCTCGAACGGACCCTTCTTGTACTTCAGGACCCTGTCGAGCCCGAACAGGACGACGGTCGCCGGGTGCGGGTAGACCTCGATGGCGCGTCGGCTCGCGGTCGACCCGGGATCCATGTCGAGGCCGAGGATGTCGGCCAACACCGCGCCGCGCGGGGGGTTGAACAACGGATTGGCCGTATTCGCGGGGAAGGCGCCTGCGTCGAACCTCTTGAAGGCCGCGTTGAATTCGGTCTCGGCAGGGCGGAAACCCGTCGGGTTGTTCACGATGAGCGGTGCATCGAAGGCGACGATGCATTCCTCGCCGGTGAACGGGGCGACGGCGTCGACGATGCCTGCGTCGTCCTGCGCGATGCCGACGTGCAGCAGGCGGCCGTCCGCGTCGACGGCGGCCACACCGGTCTGCTTCTTCTCACCCCACGCGAGGTCCAGGCCGACGAAGTACACACCGATACTGTGCCTGAGTCGGGTACGTAAGCTCTGTATTCGTGACGATTCCGAATGTCCTGGCCAATCGGTACGCCAGCGACGAGATGGTGGCGATCTGGTCGCCGGAAGCCAAGATCGTCGCGGAGCGGCGGCTGTGGATCGCCGTGATGCGCGCGCAGGCGGAGTTGGGCGTCGCGGTGCCCGACGGTGTGATCGCCGACTACGAACGGGTTTCCGAGCAGGTCGACCTGGCGTCGATCGCCGCCCGCGAGCGCGTCACCCGCCACGACGTCAAGGCCCGCATCGAGGAGTTCAACGCGCTGGCCGGCCACGAACACGTCCACAAGGGCATGACGAGCCGCGACCTCACCGAGAACGTCGAACAGCTGCAGATCCTGCAGTCGATGCAGCTGGTGTACCGCCACGGCGTCGCGGTGTGCGCGCGACTGGCCGACCGCGCGGCGTCGTACCGCGACCTGGTCATGGCGGGCCGGTCGCACAACGTGGCCGCGCAGGCGACGACGCTGGGCAAGCGCTTCGCGTCCGCGGCGCAGGAGACTCTGATCGCGCTGCGGCGCCTGATCGAGCTGATCGAGCGCTACCCGCTGCGCGGCATCAAGGGGCCGATGGGCACCTCGCAGGACATGCTCGACCTGTTCGACGGCGATGCCTCCAAACTCGATGCCCTGGAACAGAAGATCGCTGATTTCCTCGGCTTCCCATACGTCTTGACGTCCGTGGGGCAGGTCTACCCGCGATCGCTCGACCACGACGTCGTCTCGGCGCTGGTGCAGGTCGGCGCAGGCCCGTCGTCGCTGGCGCACACCATCCGACTGATGGCAGGCCACGAGCTCGTCACCGAGGGGTTCGCGCCGGGACAGGTCGGCTCCTCGGCGATGCCGCACAAGATGAACAGCCGGTCGTGCGAGCGGGTCAACGGGTTGCAGGTGATCCTGCGCGGATACGGGTCGATGGCCGCCGAGCTCGCGGGCGCGCAGTGGAACGAGGGCGACGTGTTCTGCTCGGTGGTGCGCCGCGTCGCGCTGCCCGACGCGTTCTTCGCGATCGACGGACAGATCGAGACGTTCCTGACGGTGCTCGACGAGTTCGGCGCCTACCCCGCGGTGATCCAGCGGGAGCTCGACCGCTACCTGCCGTTCCTCGCGACGACGCGGATCCTCATCGCGGCGGTGCGGGCGGGCGTCGGCCGCGAGACCGCGCACGAGGTCATCAAGGAGCACGCCGTCGCGGTGGCACTGGCGATGCGCGAACGGGGTCTAGAGCCCGACCTGCTCGACCGTCTGGCCGCCGATCCTCGGCTGCCGTTGGACAGGGCTGCTCTCGACGCCGCGCTGGCCGACAAGGAGGCGTTCACCGGGCGCGGCGGCGAGCCAGGTCGATGACGTCGTCGCGGCGGTCGAGGCCATGGTCGCGATGGATCCCGAGGCCGCGAAGTACGCCCCCGGCGCAATCCTCTAGCTCACCCCTAGGCGATTTGTGAGCGCTAGCGTTCGCTCAGCGAGCGTCAGCGCGCACGAATCGCGCGCCGCACCTCTGCAATGACGCGGTCGGGATATCTCGGTCAGGTCGAGCCACGTGAATCGCAGCACCTGCCAACCGGCCAAGGCGATCGCGTTCTGCTTGACGCGGTCGTCGCTGAAAGTCATTGCCATCGCTGTGAAACGCGAACCCGTCGATCTCGATCGCAAGCTTCGCATCGCGAAACACGAAGTCCACCTCGTAACCCGCCACGCGTCGGTTGGCCATCCAGCCACCGATGCCTGCGTTAGTCAGCAACCGTTGGAAGAGGCGCTCGGCTTCCGACTGCGCTCCGCCGTCAGCGGCTTGAAGGAGTCGTCGCGCGGCCGGTGACCCGTGCCGGCCCTTATTGCGCAGGTGGGCCGTCCACAGTGTTGGGAGTTCGACGTGGCGCTGCAGCGCGGAGTCCATCAGCTTGGCCCCGCCGCGCGTGCGGACTGCGGCCTCGAGCACGGTTAGCGGGACTGCGGATATCTGCAGACCGTTGCGCTCGACGATGTCGGTGGAACTCAGGTCGCGGCGCCTGAGCCGAGTCCCGTCCCGACTACGGCCGTGACTGCTCTTGGGCACCGTGACCTCCACGACCTCTGGTGCAAACTGCGGTCATGCCATGCCACCACGCGGCGGCCAGGCCGCTCGCCGCTGCCCGAGAGCCGTAACCCCACACCGCTGCGCGTATGCGCGCCGCGTCAGTGAACGGCCGGTCGTCGACGAAGTACACGCCTCGCGAGCACCGTCGCCATGTTCCCGACGGCCACCCGACGTCGACCGCGTCTGAGCGCTCATGCCGGCGGCCCGCGCCTGCGTCGAGCGTGATGACGCCATCGTGGCGTCGAAGGAGGTCCTCGATCACAGTCCTTGGACGCCGCAGTCGCGGTCGACGGTTCCCGGCCAGCGCGACTTGTGACGTGCGCACGCCCGGTGAGCGCAACGTGGGCGCTCACAAATCGCTGGCGTTAGGCTAGCGGCGGGCGACTCCTGCCGAGCGCAGCTCCAGGTTCGCCAGCCCTCGGATGGCGATCAGATCGTCGCGACGCCACGCGCCAACGGGGTCCATGCTGACCGCCGCGAGCTTGCCAAGCGGTCGGTTCGCGAGGGCGCGCAGGGCCAGCAGCTGCTCGCCCGCGGGGGTGGCGGCCAAGGTCAGGGCCGTCCACTTCCGCCGGAAGAACCGCACGCGAAGGAAGATCCACGGCCCCGCGATCGCCATGATCGGCGGCGCGGCCACCGCAATCGCCAGCACGACGGCCAACCAGCTCGCCGTCGTGTCGAGACTGTGGCCTGCGTCCGCGATGCCGTTGGCCGCCTCGCTTGCCGCGCGCAGCGGCTTGCTCAGCGCGTCGCCCACCAGCGGGACGCCGTCGACGCTGTCGCCTGCGGAGTTCAAACTGCCCGAGACGCCGGTGGCGCCGTCCTTCACCTCCCTGCCCACTTCGGCGATCGTCGCGACCGCCGCGTGGACCGCGAGGCCGACCAATACCCAGATGGTCGTCCACACCACCACGACGATGTCGCTCACCAGTTGACGGAAGAGTCGGGCGGGTGTCGTCGCGTACGGCACGTATTTCGAAATCATGGGTTCGATCCCAACACAATTCGACCGATAGGCTGGCCCGATGCGCCCAGCTCTTTCCGACTACCAACATTTGGCCAGTGGCAAGGTTCGGGAGCTGTACCGGATCGACGACGACCACCTCCTCTTCGTGGCCTCCGACCGCATCTCGGCATTCGACTACGTCCTCGACACCGAGATCGCTGACAAGGGCCGCATCCTGACCGCGATGAGCGTCTTCTTCTTCGACCTGATCGACGCCCCCAATCATCTCGCCGGTCCCGCCGACGACGAGCGCATCCCGGAGGAGGTGCTCGGCAGGGCGCTGGTCGTGCGCAGCCTCGACATGATTCCCGTGGAGTGCGTGGCCCGCGGCTATCTGACCGGTTCGGGGATCATCGACTACCGCGCGACGGGACAGGTCTGCGGCATCGCGTTGCCCGAGGGGCTGACCGAGGCCAGCAAGTTCGCGGAGCCGCTGTTCACCCCCGCGTCGAAGGCCGAACTGGGGGACCACGACGAGAACATCAGCTTCGCCGACGTCGTCGCACTGGTCGGCGCGCAGCGCGGCGCCGAACTGCGGGACCTGACGTTGCAGACCTACACTCAGGCCGCGGCCCACGCACTGGGCAAGGGAATCATCATCGCCGACACCAAGTTCGAGTTCGGTATCGATCGGGACGGAACGCTGGTGTTGGCCGACGAGGTGTTCACCCCCGACTCGTCGCGGTACTGGCCCGCCGACGGTTACCGGGAGGGCGTCGTGCAGCCCAGCTTCGACAAGCAGTTCGTCCGCAATTGGCTCACCGGTCCGGATTCCGGGTGGGACCGCGCGGCTGACGTTCCGCCACCCCCGCTGCCTCCGGACATCGCCGACGCCACCAGGGCGCGTTACATCGAAGCCTACGAACGCATTTCAGGTTTGAACTTCAGAGACTGGATTGGAGCCAGATGACCGGGTCGCCACCCATCGCCAAGCGCGTCGACCATCGCCGCGAGTACCACGGTGACGTCTTCATCGACCCGTACGAATGGCTGCGCGACAAGTCCGACCCCGAGGTGATCGCCTACCTCGAGGCCGAGAACGGCTACACCGAGGAACAGACGGCACAGCTGGCACCCTTGCGGCAGAAGATCTTCGACGAGATCAAGGCGCGCACCAAGGAGACCGACCTGTCGGTGCCGATCCGTCGCGGCGAGTGGTGGTATTACGGCCGCAGCTTCGAAGGCAAGCAGTACGGCGTTCATTGCCGTTGTCCCATAGGCGATCCCGCTGACTGGACTCCGCCGCAGCTCGACGAGAACACCGAGATCCCCGGCGAGCAGATACTGCTCGACGAGAACGTCGAGGCGGACGGGCACGAGTTCTTCTCGCTCGGCGCGGCTTCGGTCAGCCTCGACGGCAACGTCCTCGCGTATTCGGTCGACGTGATCGGCGACGAGCGGTACACGATGACGTTCAGGGACCTGCGCACCGGTGCGGCCTACGACGACACGATCGTCGGGATCGGCGGAGGTGGCACGTGGGCGGCGGACAACCGCACCTTCTACTACGTCACCGTCGACGACGCGTGGCGTCCCGACACCGTGTGGCGCCATCGCCTTGGCTCCGGGCTGCCCGCCGAGAAGGTCTATCACGAACCGGACGAACGCTTTTGGCTCGGCATCGGCCGGAGCCGCAGCAACAAGTTCATGTTCATCGGCGCGGGTAGTTCGGTCACCTCGGAGATGCTCTACGCCGACGCGCTCGACCCGGAGGCCGAGTTCATCCCCGTCTGGCCACGCCGCGAGCTCGTCGAGTATTCGGTCGAGCACGCCGTGGTCGGCGGCGAGGACCGCTTCCTCATCCTGCACAACGACGGCGCGGAGAACTTCACGCTCGTCGAGGCGCCGCTCGGACAACCCGACCGCCGTTCGCACCCTGATCCAGCATCGCGAGGACGTCCGGCTCGACGCGGTCAACGCGTTCGACGGCCACCTCGTCGTGAGCTATCGCAGCGACGCGTTGCCACGAATTCAGTTGTGGCCCATCTATGCCGACGGCAACTACGGCCATCCCGAGGAGATCGAGTTCGACACGGAGCTGACGAGTTCGGGCCTCATGGGCAACCCCAACTGGTCATCGCCGCGGCTGCGGGTCGGCGCGGTGTCGTTCACCGTCCCGTCCCGGGTCTACGACATCGACCTGGCCACGGGCGAGCGCACGCTGCTGCGGGAGCAGACGGTGCTCGGCGACTACCGGCCCGACGACTACGTGGAGCGACGCGACTGGGCGGTGGCCCCCGACGGCGTGCGGGTACCGGTCTCGATCATTCACCGCGCGGGTCTTCAGTTCCCTGCGCCCACACTGCTTTACGGCTACGGCGCGTACGAGTCCTGTGAGGACCCGGCGTTCTCGATCTCCCGGCTGTCGTTGCTCGACAGGGGTATCGTCTTCGTCGTCGCGCACGTGCGCGGTGGCGGCGAATTGGGCAGGCCGTGGTACGAGCACGGCAGGCTGCTGCTGAAGAAGAACACGTTCTACGACTTCATCACGGTGGCAAGCCATTTGGTGGAGACCGACGTGACGAGGCCGGAGAACATGGTCGCGCTGGGTGGCAGCGCGGGTGGCCTGCTGATGGGTGCGGTGGCCAACATGGCTCCCGAACTCTTCGCGGGAATCCTGGCCCAGGTGCCGTTCGTGGACGCGCTGACGACGATTCTCGATCCTTCGCTGCCGCTGACGGTGACCGAATGGGACGAGTGGGGAAATCCGTTGGCGGACCCCGACGTCTACGCCTACATGAAGTCCTACACGCCCTATGAGAACGTCGAGGCCAAGGAGTATCCGGCGATTCTGGCGATGACGTCGCTCAACGACACGCGCGTGTTCTACGTCGAGCCTGCGAAATGGGTTGCTGCCCTGCGTCATACGAAGGTTGGCGACTCGCCCGTCATGCTGAAGACGGAGATGGTCGCCGGCCACGGCGGGATCAGCGGACGCTACGAGCGGTGGAAGGAAACGGCCTTCCAGTACGCGTGGGTGCTCGCCACCGCAGACGGCGACCACCACGGCAGCGGCGAGGTGGACCACCTCTTCCCCACTCCGGACGCCTAGCCGGGACGTCGTGCGGACACGCACGGCTCGCCGAGAAGTCGGTCACCGGTAACGTCGTGGGCATGAGCCTGACCGACATCGCACTGACCACCCTCGACGGCACTCCGACCACCCTGGCGAACTACGCGGACCGAGCGGTCCTGCTGGTCAACGTGGCCTCGAAGTGCGGTCTGACCCCGCAGTACACCGCGTTGGAGAAGTTGGCCAAGGACTACGGCGATCGCGGACTGACCGTGATCGGCGTGCCCTGCAACCAGTTCATGGGTCAGGAGCCGGGCACCGCGGAGGAGATCCAGGAGTTCTGCTCGACGACCTACGGCGTGACGTTCCCACTGCTGGAGAAGACCGACGTCAACGGCGCCGACCGGCACCCGCTCTACGCCGAGCTGACCAAGACCGCCGATGCCGACGGCGAGGCAGGCGACATCCAGTGGAACTTCGAGAAGTTCCTGCTCGCACCGGGCGGCACGGTGGCCAACCGGTTCCGCCCGCGCACCGAACCCGACGCGCCCGAGGTGATCGGCGCCATCGAGGCCGTCCTGCCCGCATAACGCAGAAGTCAACTCCCGCCCACGTGTCTGCAACCGTCGGTACACCTGACGTTGCCATACTGCGGACGTGGCTGGGCAACTGATCGTCTCGATCTCCGGGATCAAGGACCGCACGCTCGCGGACGTCGACGCCTTCCGCGCGGAACTCGGCGCCCGCCACGTGCCCGTCTCGTTGCTGGTGGCGCCGCGGCTGAAGGGCGGCTATCACCTCGACAAGGACGCCGAGACCGTCGATTGGCTGACGGACCGCCGCGGCGCAGGTGACGCGATCGTGCTGCACGGATACGACGCGGCGGCCACCAAGAAACTGCGCGGCGAGTTCGCGACGCTGCAGGCCCACGAGGCGAACCTCCGGCTGATGGGAGCCGACCGCGTTCTCGAACACCTCGGACTGCGAACCCGGTTGTTCGCCGCGCCAGGCTGGACGGTGTCGCAGGGCACCGTTACCGCATTGCCCCGCAACGGTTTCCGACTCCTCGCCGGGCTCATCGGGCATCACCGACCTGACGCGTCAGACGACCGTCCGCGGCGCGGGTGCTCGGCATCGGCGAGGGGTTCATGACCGAGCCGTGGTGGTGTCGCACGCTGGTGCTGTCGGCCGATCGCACCGCGCGACGGGCGGGCGTCGTCCGGATCGCGGTCGCGGCGGGCCAGCTGCGTCGCCCCGGTCCCCGTCAGGCCGTGCTCGACGCCATCGACCTCGCGCTGATGCACCAGTGCGCTCCCGCGGTGTATCGCTGGCAGCCGAACCCGGCGCTGACCGACGCGGCCTGACCCGAGACGGCTAGCCTGGCGGCCATGGCTGACGTCATCGTGGTCGGAGCGGGCCTCGCCGGATTGGTCGCTGCCTGCGAAGTGGTCGAGCAGGGCCGGTCGGTCCTGATCGTCGACCAGGAGAATGCCGCCAACCTCGGCGGTCAGGCTTCTGGTCGTTCGGCGGCCTGTTCTTCGTCGACAGTCCCGAGCAGCGCAGGCTCGGCGTCAGGGACAGTCACGAACTGGCGCTGCAGGACTGGCTCGGCACCGCGGGCTTCGACCGGCCGGAGGACCACTGGCCGACGGCAGTGGGCGCAGGCCTACGTCGACTTCGCCGCGGGCGAGAAGCGCAGTTGGCTGCGCGAGCGCGGTCTGCAGACCTTCGCCCTCGTCGGTTGGGCCGAGCGCGGCGGTTACGACGCGCGCGGGCATGGCAACTCCGTACCTCGCTTCCACATCACCTGGGGCACGGGTCCCGGGATCGTCGACGTCTTCGCGCGCCGACTGGTCGACCACCCGAGGGTGTCGTTCGCGCACCGGCATCGCGTCGACGAGCTCATCGTCGAGGCGGGTGCGGTGACCGGCGTGCGCGGCGCGGTGCTCGAGCCGTCGGCCGAGCCGCGCGGCGTGGCGTCGTCGCGAACCATCCTGGGTGACTTCGAGTTTCGCGCGCAGGCGGTGATCGTCGCCAGCGGCGGCATCGGCGGCAACCACGACCTGGTCCGCAAGAACTGGCCCGCCCGGATGGGGCCCGTCCCCGGGCAACTGCTCAGCGGGGTGCCCGCACACGTCGACGGCCGGATGCTCGGCATCAGCGAGGCCGCGGGCGCCCACCTGATCAACGGCGACCGGATGTGGCACTACACCGAGGGCATCACCAACTACGACCCGATCTGGCCCATGCACGGCATCCGAATCCTGCCGGGGCCGTCGTCACTGTGGCTCGACGGCGGCGGAAAGCGTTTGCCTGCACCGCTTTACCCCGGCTTCGACACCCTCGGCACACTGGAGTACATCGCGCGCAGTCGGCTATGACTACACCTGGTTCGTGCTCAACGCGCGCATCATCGCCAAGGAGTTCGGTCTGTCCGGTCAGGAGCAGAACCCCGACCTGACCGGCCGCAGCGTTCGCGAGGTGTTGGCCAGGGTGAGGCCGGGCGCGCCGGCCCCCGTGCAGCGTTTCGTCGACCGCGGCGTCGACTTCGTCACGGCGAACTCGTTGCGCGAGTTGGTGTCCAAGATGAACACCGTGCCCGACGTCGTTCCCCTCGACTATGCCGTCGTCGAGGCGGAGATCACCGCGCGCGACCGCGAGGTGGCCAACAGGTACACCAAGGACAGCCAGATGAACGCGATCCGCGCCGCACGCAACTACTATCGCCGACCGGGTGGCCCGCGTCGTCGCCCCGCACCGGATCACCGATCCGAAGGCCGGTCCGCTGATCGCGGTCAAGCTTCACATCCTGACCCGAAAGTCATTGGGCGGTATGGAGACCGACCTCGATTCGCGGGTGCTCAAGGCCGATGGCACCGTGTTCGACGGGCTGTACGCCGCGGGCGAGGCGGCTGGGTTCGGCGGGGGAGGCGTGCACGGCTACCGCTCGCTGGAGGGAACGTTCCTCGGTGGGTGCGTCTTCTCGGGGCGGGCGGCGGGCCGCGCCGCCGCGCGGGACACTGCCTGATTTCGAATCTGGCTGAGCGGAATCCGGTGGAACCCGACGCTCAATCCGGCGGAAAGCGCCTGTTGATGGCGTCGAGCAGCCTGCGCGCCTCGGTGAGGCGTTCGCGCAGTCGCAGTACCGCATGGGAAACGCCGCCGCCGGTCTCGGCATCCTGACGCTCCCACCGCCGCACCGCCGCGGTGATCAAATCCGTCCGTTCATCAAACGGTCGCGGGCAGATCGATCGTCGTCGTCACCGACACCAGCTGTGGTGTGGATGGCGCCGAGGAGAACCCGAAGCGAACCGGCGGATCCAGCGGTGCGAGGCCGCCGAGGTCGGCGCCCTCGAACACCGCGTCGATCGCGGCGACGTGCGTCGCCCTACGCACCCCGTAGTACTCGCGGCGACCGTTGCCTGCGCTGCCCGCCGTTCGCACTCCGGGAACCAGGCGGGCCGCGACGGGGTCGATCGCACGCAGCCACGACGGTGCCGTCGCGATCGGAGACGGCACCAGCCGCAGCAGCCAGTCGAACGGCGCGGGCCCGCCGAGGCTCCCGGTCACGCGGAGCCCCGGCCCGCTGACGGTGAACCCGTTCTCCGAGTGCGTCGCGACGACCGGACCGATCTCTGCGCGATCGAACGAGTAAGTGCTGGAGACGAATTCGGCGACCTCGGCACTCGGGGCGAGTAGCACGCGTTCGCCGTCGGCAGTCTCGACCATGACGTCGGCGAACCGTCCGAACGGCGAGGTCAGCCACGACCCGACGACCATGCGGACGCCCGAGCGCGTGCCGAATCCGGCGATGTATCCCGTGAACCTCAGCCGCTCTCCCCGTCCGCCGATCAGAACTCCGTGCCGTTCTCGGGTGTGAGGACCTGAAAGTCGGTGTCCGTCATTTCGGTGAACCGGCCGTAGTAGATGCCGCGGGCCTCCTCGGCGACCACGCCCTGGTGGATCGGCACCGCACGCGTTGGCGCCACCGCCCGCAGATAGTCGATGGCCTCGGAGATCTTCATCCACGGGGCGGCGGCAGGTGCGGCGAGGACGTCGACCGGCCTCACCCGGGTCGAAGAGCGCGTCGCCGGGGTGCATCAGCCGGACCGGATGGTCGGCGTCGCCGAGCAGATAGGAGATGTTGTCGATCACGGGGATGTCGGGGTGGATCACCGCGTGCGTGCCGCCGACACCACGCACCGAGACGTGACCGACGGAGAACGCGTCACCGACGTTGACCGCCGTCCACGACCCTCCCAGTTGCGCGGCGGTCATCGGGTCGGCATACAGCGCGGCCTGCGGATTGGCCTCCACCAACGCGGGCAGCCGGGCGGGGTCGGCGTGGTCGGGGTGCTGGTGGGTGATCAGAATCGCCGAGAGCCCGGTGATGCCCTCGAAGCCGTGCGAGAAGTTGCCGGGGTCGAACAGAACCGTCGTGTCACCGCCCGCTTCGTCGGGGAAACTGGCCAACAGGCAGGAATGTCCGAAGTGCGTCAGCTGCATGGCTCCCATTCTCGCGCGCCTCCGCGCCGGTAGAGTCAACTCCGCGGAGATTTCGCCAGCGAACCAACACCGACTCGTGAAGGAGTTGCCCGTGGCCCGGGTCGTAGTGAACGTGATGCCCAAAGCCGAGATCCTCGACCCGCAGGGCCAGGCCATCGTCGGCGCTCTGGGCAGGCTCGGCCACAGTGGAATCTCAGATGTGCGGCAGGGTAAGCGGTTTGAGCTCGAAGTCGACGACGACGTCTCCGACGCGGCGCTGGCCGAGATCGCCGAGTCGCTGCTGGCCAACACCGTGATCGAGGACTGGACCGTGCACCGGGAGTCGGAGTGACCGCGCGCGTCGGCGTGATCACCTTCCCCGGCACGCTCGACGACATCGACGCCGCACGCGCCGCTCGGGCCGTCGGCGCCGAATCGGTGAACCTCTGGCACGCCGACGCCGACCTCAAGGGTGTCGACGCGGTGATCGTCCCCGGCGGCTTCTCCTACGGCGACTATCTGCGCTGCGGCGCCATCGCCAAGTTCGCCCCGGTGATGGGTGAGGTCATCGCCGCTGCCGGTCGCGGTCTTCCAGTGTTGGGGATCTGCAACGGTTTTCAGGTGCTGTGCGAGGCGGGCCTACTCCCGGGGGCACTGACCCGCAACGCCGGATTGCACTTCGTGTGCCGTGACGTCTGGCTGCAGGTCGCGTCGACGACGACCGCGTGGACCACCCGGTATGAGCAGGGCGCGGACCTGTTGGTGCCGCTGAAGTCGGGGGAGGGACGCTTCGTCGCCTCCGACGCGGTGCTCGACGAACTCGAGGGCGAAGGTCGCGTGGTGTTCCGCTACCGCGACAACCCCAACGGGTCGTTGCGCGACATCGCGGGGATCAGTTCGGCCAACGGCCGCGTCGTCGGGTTGATGCCGCATCCCGAGCATGCGACCGAGGCACTGACCGGCCCGTCCGACGACGGGCTCGGCCTGTTCTACTCGGCGTTGGATGCGGTGCTCGCGGCCTAGCGTCGTACACGACTACGGCGTGCCCAGCGGCGCTCACCACCGCTGGCCACGCCGAAATCGCAGACTAGGCGGCGGGCTTGATCGCCTGCGCGCCACCACCGATGGTGAACATCGAACCGTTGACGTAGCTCGCGGCCGGTGAGGCGACGAACGTCACGGCGCTGGCGATCTCGTCGGCCTCGGCGGTGCGGCCCAGTGCGGTGGTGCGGCCCAGAGCCTCGATGAGCTCCGTCGACAGGTCGGCGGTGCCCGGCGTCTGCGTGGGTCCGGGGGCGACGGCATTGACCCGCACGCCCTGCGAACCGAATTCGTCGGCCCACAGCTTGGTCAGCAGCTCGAGACCGGCCTTGCTTGCGCCGTAGATCCCCGCGCCTGCCGCGGGTGTGGTGGCGGCGACGGTGGTCACGTTGACGACCGAGCCGTGGCCGCGCTCGATCATGCCGGGGACCAGCTTCTGCACCAGGACGTACGGCGCCAGCAGGTTGGTGTTGATCTGGTCGTGGAAGTCCGCGTCGCTGGTCTCGAAGGTCGGGGCGAACCGGTAGATGCCCGCGTTGTTCACCAGGATGTCGACGTCCCCGGCCTCGTCGGCGAGGCGGCGCACGTCGTCGATGTCGGAGACGTCCGCGGCGATGAAACGTGCCTTGCCGCCGAGGTTTTCGATGTCGCGAACGGTCTTGGCGCCGCGCTCTGCGTTGCGCCCGTGCACGACTACTTCGGCGCCTTCGCCTGCGAGTTGGAGGGCGATCGCGTAGCCGATGCCCGCGGTCGCGCCGGTGACGAGTGCGGTGGAGCCGGTGAGTGTCTTGGTGGTCATGGAACCTGCCTCCTAGGCAGAAGATGGAGTGAAGTTTTCCTTCACTCCGCACAAGCCCCATTGCGGACTAGTTATTCCATAACCGCCGAGAAGCGCCGCGAGCGCGCGCAAAGTGCCAGCCAACGCGGCGTGTCGCGTGACGAACACGCACGCTCGCGGGAGTGGGCGGGTCAGGCGGTCAGGGCCACCGAGGCTTCGGCCGTGTAGTTGAGGAACGTCAGCGTCTCCTCCAGGTACAGCTGCACGGTGTCGGCGTCGTGGGCCAGGTAGCCGATCGACACGTCGGTGCCGAGCTGCAGATCGAAGTCACCGCCGCGCGTGGTCAGGACGAACGCGCCGTCGATGGCGGGCGCCCAGATGATGTCGCCGTCGACCAGCCGGTTGATGTGCTCGAGGATCGGATAGCCGCTCGCGGTGGTCTCGCTGACCTGGGTGTAGACGTCGGCCGACAAGCAGCACCGAGTACGGTCCGTCGACGCCGGCCAGCCGCAGCTCGGACAGCGCCTGCGTGATCACGTCGGGAATCTCCTTGGGATCGGCGGGCAGCTTCAACGCCGGGTTGGAACTCGCCGACCGGATGCCCTCGATGTGACGCGGCCGCGTAGCCCTCGAAGATCGCGCGGTCCTCGGCGAACGCCAGCTGCTTGGCGGCCTCCTTGACCGGATCCCAGTCCGAATCCTGCGATCCGCGTTCGACGTCGTCGATGTCGCTGCGCCGGATGGTGAACGGAACCCGCAGCCGGACAAGGGGTTTGCTCTCGCGCAGGTTCGCCACCACGCCGTCGCCGGGCGAAGCCACGTCGAGCAGATGGCCCGTGCTGACGGCCGCCGTCACCGGCCCGCTCGGATCGCTCACGTCGACGACGCGCCTGCCCGCGATGTGTCGCTTGAAGGTGCGCGTGGCCTCCTCTTCGATCTCGCCCCATGCCTCGTCGGTGATCGGAGCGAGCTCGCGGTACAGGTTGTTCATTGTGGTGTTCCTTTCAGGCTGCCGATCGACAGGGAGCCGTTGGATGGTGCTGACGAGGAGGTTCGTTCTGGTTCGTCGCGCCCTGAATCCGGAAGCGGCGGTGGATCATCGAGGAAGTCGGCGGTCGGCGTGAAGAACATCGTGCCCGTGATCGCCGTCGAGAAGTCCAGGATGCGGTCGGTATTGCCGGGCGGATCGCCGATGAACATGTTGCGCAGCATCCGCTCGGTGACCGTGGGAGTCCTCGAATAGCCGATGTAGTACGTGCCGAACTCGGACTTGCCGAGCTCACCGAAGGGCATGTTGTGCCGCACGATCTTCAGCTCGTTGCCCGCCGCGTCCTCGATCACGTTGAGCGCCAGGTGCGAATTGGCGGGCTTCACGTCGTCGTCCATCTCGATGTCCTCGAGCTTGGTCCGGCCGATGACGCGCTCCTGCTCGCTGACCGGAAGGGCGTCCCACGAGCTCATGTCGTGCAGGTACTTCTGCACGTGCACATAGCATCCGCCCGCGAAGTCCGGATCCTCATCGCCGATCGACGTGGCACTCGTCGCCACCTGCCCGGCGGGATTCTCCGTGCCGTCCACGAACCCCATCAGGTCGCGGTTGTCGAAGAACTTGAAGCCCTGGACCTCGTCGACGACGGTCACCGCGCCGTCCAACGCGAGCAGGATGCGCTTGGCCAGTTCGAAGGCGTAGTCGAGGGAGATGGCCTTGATGTGGAACAGCAAATCGCCCGGAGTCGACGGCGCGTGGTGGCGCGGTCCGTCCAACTCGACGAAGGGATGCAACTCGGCGGGCCGGGGGCCGGAGAACAGGCGATCCCACGCGTCGGAGCCGATCGAGGTGACGAGGGACAGCAGCTTCGACGGGTCGCGGAAGCCCACCGCGCGCACCAAACCCGACAGATCGGCGAGGGCATCGTGGACCGCGGCCTCGCCGCCGTCGTCGATGGTCGCCACCAGAAAGATGGCTGCTGGCGTGAGCGGCGCCGTGACGGGCTGCGGCAGCGGAGCGGACACAAATGGACCCTAGCGCGACCGTCGCGGAAAACTCCCGTCAAGATGGAAAGATGGCAGCTAGCCCCCAGGGCCTCTGTGAGTTCATCGACGCCTCCCCGTCGCCCTTCCACGCATGCGTCACCGCCGCTCGCCGATTGACCGCCGCGGGCTTCGAAGAACTGCGCGAAGGCGATCAGTGGCCCAGTTCGGGGCGGTTCTTCACCGTGCGCGCCGGTTCTCTGGTCGCCTGGCAGTCCGGCGATGACGTCGGCGTCCCGTTCCGCATCGTCGGCGCGCACACCGACAGCCCGAACCTTCGGGTCAAGCAGCATCCCGACCGCTTCGTGGTCGGCTGGCAGGTGGTGGCGCTGCAGCCGTACGGCGGGGCGTGGCTCAACTCCTGGCTGGACCGCGATCTCGGCCTCAGCGGTCAGCTGTCGGTGCGGTCCGGCTCGGCGATCGAGCACAGGCTGATCCGTATCGACGACCCGATTCTTCGCGTGCCGCAGTTGGCCATCCACCTGTCCGAGGACCGCAAGGGCGTCGCCCTCGATCCGCAGCGTCACGTCAACGCCGTGTGGGGAACGGGCAGTGGCGCACGGTCCTTCCTCGCGTACGTCGCGCGAGCGAGACGGGGTCGACGTCGACGACGTACTCGGCTTCGATCTGATGACCCATGACCTCGCGCCGTCGCGGTTGGTCGGGGCCGACGGCGATCTCGTCAGCGCACCTCGACTGGACAACCAGGCCACCTGCTACGCCGGTCTCGAGGCATTCCTCGCCGCCGAACCCGCTAGCCACGTGCCCGTGCTGGCGCTGTTCGACCACGAGGAGGTCGGCTCGCAGTCCGACCACGGCGCGCAGTCGGAACTGCTGCCGACCGTGCTCGAACGCATCACCCTGGCCGCGGGCGGAAGCCGGGAAGACTTCCTGCGCAGGCTGTCCGGGTCGATGGTGGCGTCGGGGGACATGGCCCACGCCACCCACCCCAACTATCCGGAGCGGCACGAGCCGGGCCACCTCATCGAGGTCAACGGCGGCCCGGTGCTGAAGGTGCAGCCCAATCTGCGGTACGCGACCGACGGCCGCACCGCTGCCGCCTTCGCGCTCGCGTGCGAGCAGGCCGGGGTGCCGCTGCAGCGCTACGAGCATCGCGCCGACCTGCCGTGTGGGTCGACGATCGGTCCGATGACGGCGGCCCGCACCGGCATCCCGACCGTCGACGTCGGCGCTCCCCAGCTCGCGATGCACTCCGCGCGCGAGTTGATGGGCGCCAACGACGTCGCGGCGTATTCGCTTGCATTGCAGGCATTCCTGTCGCCAGCCTGAGTCGGCTCAGTGCTCGCTCGTGGTGCGTGTGGTTCGAAGGGGGTGTACCACCACGCCTGGGCGCGTTGGCCGGTTGGCCCCTCTTTAGGGCGTGGCGGTTGGGTGGGTGGTCGTGTGAAAGGGTCGAACCCTCGGCGTAGCTACGAGCAGTAAACCGTGCCGAGCGCCGTCGCTCGCGCTGATGCATGGCCCGTCGCTGACTCACCGTGAGTTTGCTGGCTCCCGCAAAGCAACACAGTCCTTCGATAACCTCCTCGACGGCGGGGGCACGTCCCCGCACCCATGGGAGGCAATCATGACTGCCCTGACAAGCACCACCGCAAATTCAATGCGGTTGGCCATCATGCTCACGCTGGCGAACGGATCGCTCGACGCCTACACGTTCATCGCCAGAGGCAACACGTTCGCCAACGTCCAGACGGCCAACGTCATCTTCGTCGGCATCGGTCTCTCTCGGCACGACTGGCCCGCCGTGCTTGCCCAGGTCTATCCGATCGTCGCGTTCAGCGTCGGAACGTTGGTGGCCGTCCACCTCAAGTCCGGGCGCGCGCCACGGCTTGGCGGGTATCCACTGGCGTGGGTGATGGCGCTGCAGGCCTGCGTGCTGTTCGGGATCGGCTTCGTCCCGTCGACCGTCCCGCACGGCTTCGTCACGGTCCCGATCGCGTTCTTGGCAGGCACCCAGATCGGGTTGTTCCGCTCGGTCGGCGACCTCGGCTACCTGCCGGTGGCGACGACCGGCAACTCGCTGCGACTCGTCGAGACCGGCTACTCGGCGTTGGTGGACGGGAAGGGCGAGTCGTGGCGGGCGTTCGGCGTCTACGGCGGCCTGATCCTGTCGTTCGGAACAGGAGCGCTGATCGGCGCGCTGCTGACCCATGCCTTCGACGTCCGCGCGATCTGGGTGTCGGCCGCGCTGATCGCGATCGCGGGAGTGATGTTCGTGCTCGAGAAGCGCTCGTCCAGCCGGTCCCGACGTGTCACCCCCGTGAGTTAGCGTCGGGCCGGACAGGAGAAACACATGGCACTCAAGACCGAGAACATCACCTTCGACACCACCGATCCCGAACGCCTCGCCGACTGGTGGGCACGCGCCCTCGACGGGCAGGTAAACCCCATCGCCCCACCGTTCTTCGTCGTCGTCAGCCGCCCCGAGGGGCCGGGTCTGGCCTTCCAACAGGTGGAGGAACCGACGCCGGGAAAGAACAAGGTGCACCTCGACTTCTCCACCGACGACGTGGAGGCGGAGGTCGCCCGGCTCGTCGAACTCGGCGCCACCGAGACCGGCCGAAACAACTTCGGCGACTTCGGCTGGGTGGTGCTCGCGGACCCCGACGGCAACGCGTTCTGCGTGGCGCCCCACGCCTGATCCGTTGAGTGCGCAGCGCGATGACACAATCGCTGCGTGCTCGTCTCGGTCATAGCGGCGGCCATCGTCCTCGCGGTGTGGTCGTTGCTCGCCGGCCGGCTCGAGCGATGGCGCGTCACCGCGCCCATGGTGCTGGTTCTGGCAGGTGCCGTCGTGGGGTTGGCAACTCACAGCGCGTTGGCTCAGACGCTGAACACCGACACGGCTCAGCCGTTCGTCGAGATCATCCTGGCGGTGTTGCTGTTCATCGACGCGACCGACGTGCGCGGCGGTCTGTTCGGCCGCGACCCTCGCTCGGCGCTCCGGGTGTTGCTGATCGCGCTGCCGCTGAGCCTGGCCCTGTCGGTGGCACTCGGGCTGTGGCTGCTGCCCGGCCAGCCGTGGTCCGTGCTGCTGCTCATCGCCTGCGTGGTGGTCCCCATCGACTTCGCGCCCGCGGTGTCGATCCTGCGCGACGAGTTCCTCCCCGAACGGGTTCGCGGCGTGCTCAACGTCGAGGCCGGCTACAACGACGGCATCGTCTCGCCGGTGTTCATCTTCGCGTTGGTCCTGGCAGGAGATCACTCCCACGCCGACAACCCCGCTGGACGCCGTCGGGGCCGCGCTGCCGCAGGCGATCAAGGCCATCGTCGTCGGCCTGGCCGTCGGTGCCGTCATCGCGCTGCTGAGCAACGTCGCGGAACGACGCGATGCGATGACCGAGCAATCCAAGCGGGTCATCCTGGTCGCCACCCCGCTGCTGGCCTACGTCATCAGCGTCGGCTTGCACGGCAACGGCTTCGTCTCGGCCTTCGTCTGCGGCATCGCCTTCAGCTGGCTGCGCCGATCCGACGACATCCGCCGCGAGCTCGACCTCCTCGACGACCTCGGGTTCCTGCTGACCGTGGTGATGTGGTTCGCGTTCGGGGCGTTGACGGTCGTCGCCCTCGCCGACGGCGTCCCCTGGGGAATCCTGGTCTTCTGCCTGCTCGCGCTGACCGTCGTCCGGATGCTCCCCGTGCTGGTGGCGATGCTCGGATCGCGATTCACCTGGCCGGAACGGCTGCTGCTGGGGTGGAGTGGGCCGCGCGGCACCACCTCGATCGTGTTCGGTCTGCTGACCTTCAACGTGCTCACCGACGTGGCCGAACAGGACGCGTTGCTCACCATGGTCGTCGTCGTGCTGGCCAGCGTGGTCCTGCATGGAATCGGCGCGCCAGCGGCCGCACGGGCATACGCCCGGTCGCAACCTAGAATGGGCGAGTGACGTCCGGGTTCTCAGTTGACACCGTCCAGACCGCCTCCACCACCCCCGATCAACCGCAGCCCTTTCGCGAGCTTGGGCTGAAGGACGACGAGTACGAGCGGATCCGCGAGATCCTCGGCCGCCGTCCCACCGACGCCGAGCTGGCCATGTACTCGGTGATGTGGAGCGAGCACTGCTCCTACAAGTCCTCCAAGGTGCACCTGCGCTACTTCGGCGAGACCACCACCGAGGCCATGCGCACCGCGATGCTCGCGGGCATCGGCGAGAACGCCGGCGTGGTCGACATCGGCGACGGCTGGGCCGTCACGTTCAAGGTCGAGTCGCACAACCACCCGTCGTACGTCGAGCCGTACCAGGGCGCGGCCACCGGCGTCGGCGGGATCGTCCGCGACATCATGGCGATGGGTGCCCGACCGGTGGCCGTGATGGACCAGCTCCGGTTCGGTGCGGCGGACGCGCCGGACACGCGACGCGTCCTCGACGGCGTGGTCCGCGGTGTCGGCGGATACGGAAACTCGTTGGGCCTGCCCAACATTGGCGGCGAGACGATATTCGATCCGTCGTACGCGGGCAACCCGCTGGTGAATGCGCTGTGCGTCGGCGTGCTGCGCAAGGAGGACCTGCACCTGGCGTTCGCGTCGGGCACGGGCAACAAGATCATCCTGTTCGGCGCGCGCACCGGCCTCGACGGCATCGGCGGCGTCTCGGTGCTGGCATCGGAGACCTTCGGCGGCGACGAGGGCGACGAGCCGGGACGCAAGAAGCTTCCCTCGGTTCAGGTCGGCGACCCCTTCATGGAGAAGGTGCTCATCGAGTGCTGTCTGGAGCTGTACGCGGCGGGCATCGTGATCGGCATCCAGGACCTCGGCGGTGCCGGATTGTCCTGTGCCACATCGGAACTCGCCTCCGCGGGCGACGGCGGAATGTCGATCGAGCTGGACAAGGTGCCGCTGCGCGCGAAGTTCATGACCCCCGCCGAGGTGCTGTCCAGCGAGTCGCAGGAACGCATGTGCGCGGTCGTCGCGCCCGAGAACGTCGACGCCTTCATGGCCGTCTGCCGAAAGTGGGAGGTGCTCGCCACCGTCATCGGCGAGGTCACCGACGGCGACCGGCTCAAGATCACGTGGAACGGCGAGACCGTGGTGGACGTGCCGCCGCGGACGGTGGCGCACGAGGGGCCGGTGTACGAACGGCCGGTCGCACGCCCCGACAGCCAGGACGCGCTGATCGCGGACACCTCGGCGAGCCTGCCCCGCCCCGTCACGGGTGACGAGCTCCGCGCGACTCTGCTTGCAGCTGCTTGGCAGTCCGCACCTGTGCAGCCGCGCGTTCATCACCGAGCAGTACGACCGCTACGTCCGCGGCAACACGGTGCTCGCCGAGCACGCCGACGGCGGCGTGCTGCGCATCGACGAGAAGACCGGCCGTGGCATCGCGGTGTCCACCGATGCCTCCGGCCGCTACACCGCGCTCGATCCCTACACCGGCGCGCAGTTGGCTCTCGCCGAGGCGTATCGCAACGTCGCGGTCACCGGCGCCACGCCGATCGCCGTCACGAACTGCCTGAACTTCGGCTCGCCCGAGGATCCCGGCGTGATGTGGCAGTTCTCCCAGGCCGTCCGCGGCCTCGCGGATGGCTGTGCGCAACTGGGCATTCCGGTCACCGGCGGCAACGTGAGCTTCTACAACCAGACCGGCTCGACCGCGATCCTGCCCACCCCGGTGGTCGGCGTGCTCGGCGTCATCGACGACGTGAGCCGACGCATCCCCACCGGCCTCGGCGCCGAACCCGGCGAGTCGCTGATCCTCCTCGGCGACACCCGCGACGAATTCGACGGCTCGGTGTGGGCGCAGGTCACGGCCGACCACCTCGGCGGCGTGCCGCCCAAGGTCGACCTCGAACGCGAGCGACTGCTCGGCGAGGTGCTCGCCGCCGCGTCGCGCGACGGCCTGGTCTCCGCCGCGCACGACCTGTCCGAGGGCGGTCTGATCCAGACGGTGCTCGAGGCGGCGCTGGCGGGCGAAACCGGTTGCCGGATAGTGCTTCCCGAAGGTGTCGGATCCCTTCGTGGCGTTGTTCTCCGAATCCGCGGGCCGGGTGCTGGTCGCGGTGCCGAGGACCGAGGAGAGCAGGTTCACCGCGATGTGCGATGCCCGCGGCCTGCCGTCGGTCCGCATCGGCGTCGTCGACGACGGAAGCGATTCGATCGAGGTCCAGGGTCTGTTCACCGTCAGCCTCGCCGAACTGCGCAGCACCTCGGAGGGCGTCCTACCCGGTCTGTTCGGGTGAGGGCGCCTGCCAACACGAAACATCCGCTCCTGGTCTGGGCTTGGAGCCTGGTCCGCCTCGACTTCGTCGGGATCGCGTTCAGCGCGCTGTTCTTCTGCCTCTCGCTGACTCCGTCGCTGCTGCCGCGCGACTGGCTGTTCGGTGGGTTGATCGGCGGGATCAACGCCGCCATCGGCTACGGGATCGGCGTGGCCGTCCGAAAGGTCTTCCACCACTTCGTGTTTCGCCACAAGAGAGTGGTGGCCGCCGCCGAAGAAGGTGCTGTTCCGGATGAAGGTCGGGACGGTCGCGCTGTCGCTGACCGCATGCGTGCTGATGGTGATTCCCGCGGCGAACTGGCAGCGTCAGGTGTCGGCCCTGATGGGTCTGGAGGGGCCCGCCACGGTCGACTACCTTCGCACCCTCGCCGTCGCCGTCGTCGTGTGCAGTGCGTGCATCGCGGTGGCCCGGGTATTGCTCGACGCGGTCAAACTGCTTGCGCGGACGCTGATCCGGCAGGCGGCACGTGCACCACGAGGTCGCGTTCTTCATCGGCGCCGCGATCGTGTCGGTGGTGGTCATCACGCTGGTGAACGGCGTGCTGTACCGCGGCTTCCTGGCGGGCGCGAGTTGGATGTTCCAACCGCAGAACTCGACCACCGCGGAGGGCCTCGCTCAGCCGATGGAGCCCGAAAGATCCGGCAGCCCAACGTCGTTCGCGCCATGGGACACCCTCGGCTTCGAGGGCCGCAACTTCGTCGCGGGCGGTCCGGACGCCGAGGAGCTGTCCAGCGATCAATCGACGACCCGCCAAGGAGCCGGTCAGGGTGTACGCGGGGCTGCAGACCGCCGACACCGATACGGCGCGGATGGACGTCCTGATCCGCGAGCTCGACCGCACGGGGGCGTTCGACCGCAAGGTGCTCGTCATCGTCCCCACCACCGGAACGGGGTGGATCAATCCGGTGGCCGCCCGGTCGATCGAGACGATGTACAACGGCGACACCGCGATGGTCGGCGTTCAGTACTCGTATCTGCCGAGCTGGATCTCGTTCCTCGGCGACCGCGACAAGTCGATCGAGTCCGGCCGCCTCCTGATCGACCGGGTCCACGCCCGGTGGTCGCAACTGCCGCCCGATCACCGGCCCAAACTGGTGCTGTACGGCGAGAGCCTGGGCTCGATGGGCGGGCAGGGCGCGTTCGCCTGGCTGCCCGACATCGCCGAGATGGGCTTCTCCGCCGTGCTGTGGGTGGGCCCGCCCCACGAGAGCCCGCTGTGGAGCGGACTGGTGCGCCGCCGCGATCCCGGCACGCGCGAGGTCGACCCCCGCTACGACAACGGTCGCACCGTGCGGTTCACCCAGGCCAACGACGACGCCTCCGTCGACCGCGTGGCCGACACCCCGTGGCAGGGCACCCGGGTGCTCTTCCTTCAACACTCGTCCGACCCGATCGTCTGGTGGTCGCCGGATCTGCTGTTCTCCAAGCCCGACTGGCTGAAGGAGCCGGCGGGCACGGACCGCACGTCGCGCCATGCGCTGGTACCCGATCGTCACGTTCTGGCAGGTCAGCGCCGACATGACGAACGCCGCGGGGATGCCTGGCGGCCACGGCCACAACTACGGCGATGCGGTGATCGACGGCTGGGCTGCCGTCATCCCCCCGGACGGCTGGACCCCCGCGGACACCGACCGGGTCCGACGGGCGATGGGCTGATGGCCCCGCGCCACGCCGCAGATCCGGCGAAGACGCGCGAGGCGGTCTCGGCGCTCGCCGACTGGCTTCGCGACGACTCCGCCGCCGCGCCCGACCGAGCCGCGATCGCGGAGGCGGTCCGGCTCACCGCGCGGACCTCGCCGCCATGGCGCCCGGCGCAAGCGTCGAGGTCAGGATCCCGCCATTCGTTGCGGTGCAATGCATTTCGGGGCCACGCCACACGCGTGGCAATCCGCCCAACGTCATCGAGACCGATCCGCGGACGTGGCTGCTGCTGGCCACCGGACTGACGACCTTTGCCGGATGCCGCTGCCGCCGGGGCGCTGAGTTCGTCCGGGCTCCCGGGCGCAGGGAGATCGCCGGACTGCTGCCCGTGGTCGACCTGACCGCAGCTGACGAGCGGACCCGCCGCGCCGGAAATGAGATCGGCCGCCCCGGCGTTTCACCCGACACGACACCATCCGTTCGATTCCGCCATCGGCGGCGTTAGACCGTAGACTGAGCCACGTCACCCACAGCCCCCAGGGAGCAGCCATCGTGACCGCCGAACAGACGGACCCGATCGATTCGCCAGACGACCTCGAGACGCGGACGACCCAAAGAAGAGTGCGGCGTCTTCGGAGTGTGGGCTCCCGGCGAGGATGTGGCGAAGCTCACCTACTACGGCCTCTATGCGCTGCAACACCGCGGCCAGGAGGCTGCGGGCATCGCCGTCGCCGACGGCTCGCAGGTGCTGGTGTTCAAGGATCTCGGTCTGGTCAGCCAGGTGTTCGACGAGCAGACGCTCGCCGCCATGCAGGGCACGTCGCGGTCGGGCACTGCCGCTACTCCACCACCGGCTCCACGACGTGGGAGAACGCCCAGCCGGTGTTCCGCAACACCGCGGCGGGTACCGGCGTCGCGCTCGGCCACAACGGAAACCTGGTCAACGCCACCGAGTTGGCCGCCCGCGCGCGTGACGCGGGTCTGATCAACACCCGCGGCGCGCCAGCGGCGACCACCGACTCCGACATCCTCGGCGCGCTGCTGGCGCACGGCGCCGCCGACGCCACGCTCGAGCAGGCCGCGATGGAACTGCTCCCGACGGTGCGCGGCGCGTTCTGCCTGACGTTCATGGACGAGAACACCCTCTACGCGGCGCGCGACCCGCACGGCGTGCGCCCGCTGTCGCTCGGCCGGCTGGACCGCGGCTGGGTGGTCGCATCGGAGACCGCGGCGCTCGACATCGTCGGTGCCGCGTTCGTCCGCGACATCGAGCCCGGTGAACTGCTGGCCATCGACGCCGACGGCGTGCGGTCGTCGCGGTTCGCGAACCCGACGCCCAAGGGCTGCGTGTTCGAGTACGTCTACCTGGCTCGGCCGGACAGCGTCATCGGCGGGCGGTCCGTGCACGCCACCCGCGTCGACATCGGCCGCAGGCTGGCCGCGGAGAAGCCCGTCGACGCCGACCTGGTGATCGGTGTGCCCGAGTCCGGCATTCCCGCCGCCGTCGGCTACGCCCAGGGCTCCGGCATCCCCTACGGCCAGGGCCTGATGAAGAACGCCTACGTCGGCCGCACGTTCATCCAGCCGTCGCAGACCATCCGCCAGCTGGGCATCCGGCTGAAGCTGAACCCGCTCAAGGAGGTCATCCGCGGCAAGCGGCTGATCGTGGTCGACGACTCGATCGTGCGCGGCAACACCCAGCGCGCGCTGATCCGGATGCTGCGCGAGGCGGGCGCCCTCGAGGTGCACGTGCGGATCGCGTCGCCGCCGGTGAAGTGGCCGTGCTTCTACGGCATCGACTTCGCCACCCCCGCGGAGCTGATCGCCAACGCCGTCCAGTCTCGAAGCGGACGAGGACGACACGATGGAGGCGGTACGGCGTGCCATCGGCGCCGACAGCCTCGGCTACATCTCGCAGCAGGGCATGATCGCCGCCACCGAGCAGCCCGCGTCGCGGCTGTGCTCGGCATGCTTCGACGGCAACTACCCGATCGAGCTGCCCGGCGAGACCTGCGCTCGGCAAGAACGTCATCGAGGAGATGCTGGCCACCACGGCCCGCACCAGCGCGGTGCAGGCCGACAACGACAACGCGTCCGCGCTGCGTCGTCCCTGACGCTCCAGTCCCTGAAAGTTATTGCGGCGCAGTCGGACTGATCTTGAACAGATGGCGATTGCTCGTCGCCGAGCAGTGCCGTCGCGCCGCAGTGCGTCGACCACCGCGTCGCGATAGGTCATGAGACCCACCCGTCGGGCGGCGGGATGACGGCGTCGATGTCGTGCTCGGACATCACCGCGTCGTGTTCGAGCGATTCGACCAGCGGACGCGCCAGCCCCGACGGGATCGGCGTCACCAGCCCGACCCACCAGCTCGCGATGCTCGGCGTGAGCAGCGGCAGCGCGACGATCACGCGCCTGCGCAGCCCGGCCGCCTCGGCGTAGACCTGCATCGCGTCGGCATACTCGAGCACGTCGGGCCCGCCGACGTCGAAGGTGCGCGATTCCGGCACCGGCGCGTCGGCGGCCTCGACGAGGTAGTGCAGCACGTCGGCGATCGGAGATCGGCTGGATCTTGTTGCGCACCCACTTCGGCGTCGTCATCACGGGCAGCCGGTCGGTGAGGTGCCGGATCATCTCGAACGACGCGGAACCCGACCCGACGACGATGCCCGCCTGCAGCACCACGGTCTCGACGCCGGACTTCATCAGGATCTCGCCGACGGCGTTGCGCGAGCTCAGATGCCTCGACAGCTCGCCCTCGGGGTGCAGCCCCGACAGGTAGACGATGCGCCGCACGCCTGCCTTCTTCGCGGCAGCGGCGACGTTGTGCGCCGAGCGTTCCTCCTCACTGACGAAGTCGGTCGAGGAGCCCATCGAGTGGACGAGGTAGTAGAGGACGTCGACGTCCGCGAACGCCGACGTCAGCGAGTCCGGATCGCTGAGGTCGCCGCGCACGACCTCGACGCTGTCCCGCCAGGGTGCGTCGCTCAGCTTGTCCGGATTGCGCGCCATCGCGCGGACCGTGTAGCCCCGGTCGAGGAGCGGCGGGACCAGCCGACGTCCGATGTAGCCGGTCGAGCCCGTCACCAGGCAGCGTTGTGTTTGCTCATTCGGCACCGGGGTGGAATGACCAGAGTCGGCACTACTCAAACTGCCGGAGTCGGCGTTACTCAAACGAACACCCCGGGTCGGGTGCGTCGATGGCGAGCGGTCCGCCTGCCGGCTCGATGTAGACGACCCACATGACGAGGGGATCGGGGCCCAGATTGCGCCCGATGTGAACGTTGTCCGGGCCGGTGCTCTCGGTGATCGGGCGCGCCCGGTCGGATACACCCCGTCGACCGAGCAGTTCGAGCGTGTCGTGGGTCAGCGTGCCCTCGCGAATGACGCCGAACACCCGGCCGGGATGCCAGTGCCAACCCGTGCTGCCGCCGGGCGCGATGGTGATTTCCTTGGTGACGTAGTCCTGCCCCTTGTAGGTGGCTTGCGACAGGACGACGGCCGAGACGCCTTCGCCGGGGGTCGCCGAAGCGGGCGCGACGGGTCCCATCGAGGCCAGGATTGCCGCCGTTGCGGCCAGTGCTGCGCGGCGAAGTCCGTTCATGATCGGTCAGCGTGTCATACGCGGGTGCACCCGTGTCCCCCGGGACCGGTAACCTTGGGCGCGATGTGCGAGGTTCAGCAAGCGAATCGACGATGACCAAGGATCGGAAGGCCGGCGAGACCGGCGCCTCCTACGCATCGGCCGGGGTGGACATCGAAGCGGGCGATCGTGCCGTGGAGCTGTTCAAACCACTGGCCAAGAAGGCGACGCGACCCGAGGTGCGCGGCGGCCTCGGCGGGTTCGCCGGGCTGTTCGCCCTGCGGGGCGACTACCGGGAGCCACTGCTGGCTTCGTCGACCGACGGCGTGGGCACCAAGCTCGCGATCGCGCAGGCGATGGACAAGCACGACACCGTCGGCCTCGACCTCGTCGCGATGGTCGTCGACGACCTGGTCGTCTGCGGTGCGGAGCCGCTGTTCCTCCAGGACTACATCGCCGTCGGCCAGACGGTGCCCGAGCGCGTCGCCGAGATCGTGTCGGGGATCGCGAACGGATGCGTGATCGCGGGATGCGCGCTGCTGGGCGGCGAGACCGCCGAGCATCCCGGGCTCATGGCGCCCGACCACTACGACCTCTCGGCGACGGGCGTCGGCGTGGTCGAGGCCGACGACCTCCTCGGGCCGGATCGGGTGAAGCCGGGCGACGTCATCATCGCGATGGCGTCCTCCGGCCTGCATTCCAACGGCTACTCGCTGGCCCGCAAGGTCCTGCTGGAGATCGACCGCATGAACCTCGCCGGGCACGTCGAGGAGTTCGGCCGCACCCTCGGCGAGGAGCTGCTCGAGCCGACCCGCATCTACGCCAAGGACTGCCTGGCGCTGGCCGCGGAGACGCAGGTTCGGACGTTCTGCCACGTCACGGGCGGAGGCTTGGCGGGCAATCTCGAGCGCGTCATTCCCAAGGGGCTGATGGCCGAGATGGACCGCGGCACGTGGACACCCGACCCGGTATTCGCGATGATCGCGCAGCGCGGCCGCATCGAGCGTGCCGAGATGGACAAGACGTTCAACATGGGCGTCGGCATGGTCGCCATCGTCGCCGCGGAGGACACCGACCGCGCGTTGGCGATCCTGACCGCCCGCCACCTGAGGTGCTGGAACCTCGGGACCGTCAAGAAGGGCGGCAAGGGCGCGTCGCGTGCCAGCTCGTCGGGCAACACCCGCGATTCTGAGACCTTCCGCGTCGACGTCTGCCGATGGGCCGACTAGCGGCGCCAGTCGTCCTCGTCGGTCAGGTCGTCGGGGACGCTGCTGCCGATGGGGTTGTCGGGAGCGTGCGACAGCTCCTGCTGCAGCTGCGTGAGATCGGTCTGCGGCGAGCTGTACTTGAGCTCACGTGCCACCTTGGTCTGCTTTGCCTTTGCTCGGCCACGGCCCATGAGGGACCCCCTCGCGCAATAACGGAGCGGCCCGTTGTGAGGGCGGCTCCGATCTGTTTGTGTTTTATCGTCCTGGCAACACTTTACCGTGCCCCGTCGAGCTCCCGCTGGCAGGCCGGGTCCTTAACGCCTTTGCGTTCAACGCCGATCGGCCTTGAACCGTTCCACGGCCAGCCGCCCGGCGCCCACTTCGTCGGCGGCCGGCATGGAATCCGGGTCGATGACGGCGGCCACCGCGGTCTCGCCGCCGGTCACCAGCTCGGTGTCGGCGGGCAGGCCCCGCTTGAGCAGCGCCAGGGCGATCGGACCTAGGTCGACGTGGTCGACGACGGTCCCGAGCCTGCCCACCGTGCGCTCGCCGGCCAGCACCGGGTCTCCCGTCTCGGGCCGGTCCGATGACCCGTCCAGGTGCAGCAGCACCAGCATGCGGGGCGGCTTGCCCATGTTGTGCACCCGCGAGACCGTCTCCTGTCCGCGGTAGCACCCCTTCTTGAGGTGCACGGAGCCCTCGCCGGGGCCGCCGATCAAGCCGATCTCGTGGGGAAGGGTCTTCTCGTCGGTGTCGACGCCCAGTCGCGGTCGCAGCGCGGCCACCCGGTGCGCCTCGTGCGCCCAGACGCCAGCGGGTCGGGCGCCTGCGGCGACGAGGCGATCCCGCCAGCCGGCCGCCGCGTCGCGGGGGACGACGAGATCGAGTTCCGCCTCGCCGAGGCTGCGGGCGAAGCCGCCGCTCGCCAGCGGTACCGCGGTCCACACGGCAGGCAGCGCCTCCAGGGTCAGGGCGTCGAGGAACGCGGGGGCGCTCAGACCCCGGGCCGAGTATCGAGAGCACGGCCATGTCGGCCTGCTCGACCACGACGTCGGCTCGGAACACCATCCTGCGAAGGAATCCCAGCAGCGGCTCGGCGCGCGAGTGTTCGGTATCGAGGTAGGTGATTCCGTCGAGATCGGTTTGGAGCCAGTGATCTTCGAGGCGGCCCTGCGCATCGAGGCTGGAATTCTGCGGTGACCGCGCCCTCGGGCAGCTCGCTGACGTGCTGGGTGGAGACGGTGTGCAGCCACGTGCGCCGCTCGGCGCCGGTGACCGTCAGGACCGCCCGGTGCGAGCGGTCGATGACGACGACGGCCTCCGCGGCGGCACGCTGTTCGCCGAACGGGTCGCCGTAGTGCCATACGGCACCTGCGTCGGGACCAGCGGCGGGGGCAGGAACAGCGGACATGCCACAACTCTACGAGGGTTCCGGCGGACTACCCTCATGCCCCATGGCGGAACGGCCCGGCCTCGCCCCGTGGATCGTGGTCGGCCTCGACGGCGACGTGATCGCACCGGGCGCCCCCGTCCTGTGTGCCGACGACCCGATGGTCACGCGCAGCGACGGCGTGTTCGAGACGCTGCTGGTCCGCGATGGTCGTGCCTGCCTCCTGAGCGCCCACCTCGACAGGTTGGCGAGTTCGGCGGCCATCGCCGGCCTGCCGGCGCCCGACCCGGCGCGCTGGCGAGCGGCTGCCGCGGCGCGCGCTCGCGCGTTGGGAAGGCGGCGAGGCGGTGATGCGGTTCCTGTACGGCCGCGGTCGTGCGGACGCCGGGGCGACGACCGCGTTCGTGACGGTTTCCGCGGTGCCGGACCGGGTGGCGGCGGCCCGCCGCGACGGGGTGTCGGTGATCACGCTGGACCGGGGCGTGCGAGCCGATTCCGCGACGGGGCCGTGGTCGCTGGCCGGCGCGAAGTCGCTGTCCTACGCCGCTGAACTCCGCCGCGTTGCGCCACGCCGCAGCGCGTCGGCGCCGGCGACGTCGTCTTCGTCGAGCTCCGACGGCTTCGTGCTGGAGGGGCCGCGCTCGACGGTGGTCGTCGCGCCGGAGATCGGTACCCTGCTGACTCCGCCTGCGTCGATGCCGATCCTCCCGGGTACCACGCAACGGGCCGTGTTCGACGCCGCGTCGGACCGCGGCTGGACGTGCGCCCACCGACCGCTCAGAATCGCGGATCTGCTTGCAGCACAAGGGGTTTGGCTGCTGTCCAGCGTGACGCTTGCCGCGCGCGTGCACACTGTCGACGGCGTCGGGCTGCAGCCGTCGCCCATCGCCGAGGAGTTCGCGAGTCTGGTCGACGCGGCGGTGGCCGTCCGATTAGGTGGCGCGGGGTCGGCACTCGGCCGGAATGCCTCCCTGTGAATTCGAAAGTGTGACGGGACAACATAAATCGGTTGTCGGCATGTCCCGACGGGAGTACGGTCGCTCGTACACACGGAAGGAGGTGGTCCGACACTTTGATAGGCATACGGACATGTGAGGTGGCTGCCCGCTAGCAGCACCAGGAGAAGGCAAGGGGCTCGCGCACTCGTGCGAGCGCTCATCGCGTCACTGCGCGCGCTGGCGAATTCCCTGCAGCCACCCGGCCCCCGAGCCCTTGGTCTTGTCCGACCAGGAAACACGGCTCGGGGGTCGCTCCATGTCTGGGGCCGGGAGGTCTGCGTACAGCGGGATGTGACGCTGCGTAAGCGGCCGTCAGCCGACGAAGCGTGACAGCCGTGCCGACAGATGCGGCACCAGGCCGCCGTCGGCGTCCACCCGCTCCTCGACGTAGGCGAGGTCGCCGCCCTCGACGATTCCGTACAGCCGTTTGGCGCCGCCGACGAGCACGCCCGACTTGGTCCTCGCCAGGGCGTCGGTCACCAGTTCCCACGACGACTGCGTGATGGGGGTGCCGTAGAACAGTTCGACGTAGCCGGCGGAATGGGCCAGCAGCAGTTCGATCGCCTGGGATTCCGACGGGTCGGCAGGGTCGTCCACGAACCGCCAGAACCCGCTCTCGCGCAGTCCGGGCTCGATGTATTCGCCCGTATCGGACAGCCGCCACGAGCGGGCGTCCCAGTTCAGGTAGTCGCGGCCGTCGTGCGACACGATGATCTGCTGACCGAACGGATAGTCGCCGTCGGCCCCGCGCCCGGTGCCCTCGCCGCGCCACACGCCGACCAGAGGCAGCAGCGCCAGCAGCGCGTCGTTGAGCCCGACGCCCTCGCGCAGGTTGGCGGTATCGGCGGGCAGCGGCAGATCGTCGAACTCGGGGATGTTGCGCGCCGCGGTGATCTTGGCGCGCTCGACGGCCGCAGCGACTGCCTGGTCGCCGGAACTCGGCGGGCACCAGGTCGGTGTCGTCGGCGGTCACAATTCGTCGGTGATCAGGCGATACAGGGCGTACAGCGCAAACCAGGTGATGACGACCACCGCCGCCACGAGCATGAACTCGAAGAAGAGCACCACGGCGTCGAGTCTAACCGGGATCGCGTCCGCAGCGGCGATCCCGGCTCACCCGTGAAGGTCAAGCGACCTTGACGTCGACCTCGTGGATGCCTGCTCCGGACGGAGCGACGCTGGCATCGCCGTTGCCCGAGGGCGACAGGGCGCGCAGCGTCCACGTCCCTGGTGCGGCGAAGAACCGGAAGTCACCCGTCGCGGATGCGACGACCTCGGCGGTGAACTCGTCGGTGGAGTCGAGCAGTCGAACGAATGCTCCTCCGACGGTCTGGCCGGCGCCGTCGACGACGCGACCGGTGATGACCGTTTCCTTCTCGAGGTCAACGCCTGCGGGCAACGTCAAGCCTTGCTTCGGTGCAGAGCACATAATCAACTTCCCAACTCGATCGGGGCCCCCACGAGGGAGCCATATTCCGTCCAACTGCCGTCATAGTTCTTGACGTTTTCGTGGCCCAACAGTTCCTGCAGCACGAACCAGGTGTGCGACGAGCGCTCTCCGATCCGGCAGTAGGCGATGGTCTCCTTCTCGCCGTCCAGCCCTGCTTCGGCGTACAGCTTGGCGAGGTCCTCGTCGGACTTGAAGGTCCCGTCGTCGTTGGCCGCCTTGCTCCAAGGAACGTTGATGGCGCCGGTGATATGCCCGGGGCGCTGGCTCTGCTCCTGCGGCAGGTGGGCGGGCGCCAGGATCTTGCCGGAGAACTCGTCGGGCGAACGGACGTCGACCAGGTTCTTGACGCCGATGGCGGCGATGACCTCGTCGCGGTAGGCCCGGATGCTGTCGTCGAGCGTCCTTGGCGGTGTAGCGCGTACGCGGGCCGGTTGACGGCGTCGGCGGACAGCGGGCGACCGTCGAGCTCCCACTTCTTGCGGCCGCCGTCGAGCAGCTTGACGTTCTCGTGGCCGTACAGCTTGAAGTACCAGTACGCGTAGGCGGCGAACCAGTTGTTGTTGCCGCCGTACAGGATGACGGTGTCGTCGTTGGAGATGCCGCGGTCGGACAGCAGCTTGGAGAACTGCTGTGCGTCGACGAAGTCGCGCTTCACGGGATCCTGCAGATCGGTCTTCCAGTCCAGCTTGACCGCACCGGCGATGTGCCCGGTGTCGTAGGCGCTGGCGTCTTCGTCGACCTCGACGAAGACGGTGTTGGGCGCGTCGAGATTGCTTCTCGGCCCAGTCGGTGGTGACCAGGACGTCGGAGCGAGCCATGTACGGAAATCCCTTCGGTTGCTGTGGTTTTGACGTTGTTTAGGCGGGTGACGGCACTCGGCGCAGGCGCGCGACGAGCGGGTAGAGCTGGCAGCCAAGGCAGATGCCGAAGGCTGCGTTGAGGAATGCGGCGATCAGGGCGAACGCGGTTGCGACGAGCCCGAGCGGCGTCAGCCCCGTCGCGAACCCGGCCGCGCCGACCACCGCGAACACGAAACCGACGGCCTGGGCGAACTTCAACGGCGGCACGGGTTCCCGCTCGGTGACCGGTGCGAGCCGAGGCGCGACGAACGTCGCGAAGATGCGGCCGTAGGGGTGCTTGCGCGGACCCGCCGATGGCACCGATGGCGAAGACGACGGCCTGCAGACCGAGGATGACCGCTGCCGCGACGGGACTGAAGGCCGAGACGATGAGGGTGGCCACGATGACGGCCGTCGTCACCCACGCGGTGAAGCGCGGTCCGCGGACGTCGACCTGTTGCGGGCCGGTGTTCTGGTTCGGCACGAGAATGCTCCTGGTTGATGTCGAGGTCGGGCGTGGGCATGCCACAGAGGGCTGCTCCGAGGCGGCGCGAAGAAGGGCGCGGCTACTCAGCAGCTACGACAACAACAGCAACAACCCGCGACGCGGCACAGATCAACTGCGCGGCGCTTCGTGAGCACGAGCTCGATGCGGGGTGACACAGGCGACAGCTTACCCAATGACGTGCCCATCAAGCCAATAGCGGTTCGAGGGCGGACCGCAGGTCAGCGGCCTTGGGTACCCCGGCGGTCCGGTACCGCTGGCGGGCGTCGGCGTCGAAGATGAACGTCGTCGGCAGCGACAGCACTGAAAGCTTGCGTGCGGCTCCCGGATTGGCGTCCATGTCGATCTCGACGTGTGCCACGTCCGGAAGCTCGCCGCACACCTGGTCCACGACGCGCCGGACGCCCGCGCACGGGCCGCACCACACCGCGCTGAAGTGGACGATCGTCGGCCCGGTGTCCGAGAGTCCAAGGTCGCTGGTGTCGACGTCGGCGGCGTCGGGCGCGGTCTGCGCGCACCGTTCCGGACCGCGCCGTGAGCAGCTTGCCGACCACCAACGCCACGCCCAGTGCGACGACGAGAACGGCGATCACCACCGGCAGCGAAGAGCTCATGACTGTCTGAACCCATCGAGGCGCGATGGTTACTCCCGTGGTGATGCCTTCGATGATGACGTCGGAGCCGCGGGCGCCCTCGCTGGTCGGCGCGACCCCGAACGGCAGCTTCAGCCCCGGAATGCGCGTGCTGAACGCGGTGAGCACCGCGGCCCGCTGTCGTCGGGAACGGCCTGGTCGGCTGTACCGGCGCCGGTGAGAATCCCCGTCGCGGTGACCACGAGCGTCGAGTTGTCCTCGCCGGTGAGCGACAGATCGACCGACACGCTGACCTTCTTGTCGAAGCCCGTCGAGGACGGCGTACCGGTGAACACCACGCCGTGGCTGTCGGAGATGCCCGACTCGGTCTTCCCGCCGATGGCGTTGTTGGGATCCTTCGGCGGCGCCTCGACCAGCAGATCCTTGATGCCCATGAACCGGCCGACGTGGGTCGAGTCGACGATGATGCGGCTCTCCAGCTTCGCCGACCTGCAGCTTGGCGTCGGGTCCGACGAGCCAGGACGACTCGGTCAGATCGACGGCGTGCAGCGTCGACTCCAGCGAGACCCTGCCCGTGACGGGGTGGTCCACACCGCCGGCCCGGATCTCCACCTCGCGATAGCGGTGGTTCCTCGCCTGCGTCGCGAACGGGAAGCCGAGGATGCTCACCCACGGGTCGAAGCCCAGGTCGTTGGCGGCGCGGACGCTGCGGGCCAACCGGTATTCGGCGTAGATGGCCGTGCCGAAATCGGCGGCCACGGCGCCGACCACCAGCGTCATCACGGTCGCCACGAGTCCGATCACAAGCCTGCGCACCGGGACATTCTCGCGTATCGCCGGCGCCGAACCGCTGCTGACGCGGCCAATCAGCAGGTGAGGCGCTATCGTTAGCCCATCGTCGGCCGGTAACGGCCGCGTGTCAGCCATGAAACTGGACGATGACCGGACTCCGCCGTTGACGTCGAAGCCGATGACGAAGCCGTGTCACTCCCGGGCGTGCTGGAGGACCCGTTGGACCTATTGCTACTGACCGCCGACCCGCATCCCGAATCCGTACTGCCCTCGCTCGCGCTGCTCGCACACAACGTGCGGGCGGCTCCCAGTGAGGTGTCCTCGCTGCTGGACGCCGGCAGTGCCGACGTGGCGATCGTCGACGCACGCACCGACCTGGCCGCCGCACGTGGGCTGTGCCGACTGCTCGGCACCACGGGAACGTCGGTTCCGGTGATCGCGGTGGTGAACGAGGGCGGCCTGGTCGCCATCAACGTCGAGTGGGGACTGGACGAGATCCTGCTCCCGAGCACGGGGCCCGCCGAGATCGACGCCAGGCTGCGACTGGTGGTGGGCCGCCGCGGAGGCGCGGCCGATCAGGAGAGCCTCGGCAAGGTGAACCTCGGCGAGCTGCTCATCGACGAGGGCACGTACACCGCGCGGCTGCGTGGGCGACCCCTCGACCTCACCTACAAGGAATTCGAGCTGCTGAAGTACCTGGCCCAACACGCAGGCCGGGTGTTCACCCGCGCTCAGCTGCTGCAGGAGGTGTGGGGCTACGACTTCTTCGGCGGCACCAGGACCGTCGACGTCCACGTCCGACGGCTGCGAGCCAAGCTCGGCCCCGACTACGAGTCGCTGATCGGCACCGTGCGCAACGTCGGATACAAGGCCGTGCGTCCCGCGCGGGGCCGCACGCCCGATTCCTGACCCGCAGGACGACTACGGCGACAACGACGGCTACGACGTCGACGACGGTGTGGTCGAGTCGATCAGTCGATCCGCTCCGCACCCAATGACAGCGCAGTGACGTTCGAGATCGGTTGGCGCAGCGCTCTTTCCGAAGCCGATCAGCGTGCGCATCAGCGACGTCATCGAGCGCGCGGCCGAGCGCGACGGCGTCAAGCCGGTGGGGGATCAGGTGCTGCGCGAGCTGCCGCGCGACCGCACCCGGCATCTGCTCGCCACCGCCGGACGACGAGATCGTCGGATATCTGAATCTCGTTGCAGCCGAATCAGATACGGCCGCGATGGCCGAGGTCGTCGTCGATCCGGACTGCTCGTCGCGCGGCATCGGTTCGGCGCTGATCCGCGCCGGGCTCGCCGAGGGCGGCGACGGCACCCGGATCTGGTCGCACGGCAACGCTCGCAGCCCGCGCAGGCGACCGCATCTGCGCTTGGGCTTGCAGGCGCTGCGCGAACTGCTGCAGATGCGGCGCTCGTTGCGCGACGTCCCCGCGTCGGGGACCCCCGACGGTGTGCGGATCCGCACCTACGCCGGGCCGGCAGACGACGCCGAACTGCTGAGGGTCAACAACGCCGCGTTCGACTGGCACCCCGAGCAAGGCGGATGGACCGAGGCCGAGATCGACGAGCGCCGCGCCGAGAGCTGGTTCGACCCCGACGGGCTGTTCCTGGCCTTCGACGAGGATCCGCCGACGGTCCGCTACTTGGCTTCCACTGGACCAAGATTCACGGTCCGAGTCTCGGCGAGGTGTACGTGGTGGGCGTCGATCCGGCGGCGCAGGGCCGCGGGCTCGGGCGATTGCTGACGACGGTGGGCCTCGAGTACCTCGCGCGGAAGCTGGCCGACGCAGCCGACCCCGAGGTGATGCTCTACGTCGAGTCCGACAACTCGGCGGCGGTGCGCACCTACGAGCACCTTGGCTTCGTCGTGCACAACACCGACACCGCGTACGGGTAGATCGGGAGCGTGACGGTGATCCGTTCGACGATCTGCCCGCGCCCATCCGCGGTGAGACCGTCGATCGAAGGTCGATTCTGGCGTTCGCCGTACTGCACACCGGACGGTTCTTCCTCCGTTCGATCGTAGACTGAGGTCGCAGCCATTCGCTGCGCCCGGCAGCTTACGTTCTCGGGCGGGCGGCCACGAGGCCTGCCGCGGAAGTGCAACGCTTCAGCGGGTTCGACCGGTGGCGGCATCGTGAACCGCTCAACCCTCAAGCTTTGAAGGTAGTTACGTGAAGTCCACTCGCAGCAGGTGACTGCGCTGAGCCTCGTCGGCCGCCAGTGCCATTGACCGCGTGTCGGCATGCGGACAGTGACAACACATCAGCCTCGTCGGGCTCGAGCGGCAGCGGCGGCAGTTCGTCCGCAGCGCGGCCGACTGCGGTGGCAAGGAAGCGCTGAAGGCTCGAGCGGTTCCTCGGCCCAGGCGAACGCGATGACCCGGTTCGTCAACGCCTACGAGCAGCGACTGCCCGGGCCACACCCTGAACTACACCTCGAGCGGTTCCGGCGCGGGCGTTTCCGAGTTCATCGGCGGGCAAACCGACTTCGGTGGCTCCGATTCGCCGCTCAGCGAGGACAAGGGCGAGTACGCCAAGGCCGCGGAGCGCTGCGGCGGCCCGAGGCGTGGAACCTGCCGACCGTGTTCGGCCCGATCGCCATGACCTACAACCTCGAGGGTGTCGACGGCCTCGTCCTCGACGGCCCCACGCGTCGCCAAGATCTTCAACGGCACCGTCAAGACCTGGGACGCGCCCGAGATCAAGGCGCTGAACGACGGAGCGACGCCTGCCGGCGCGAGCCGATCAACGTCGATCTTCCGCAGCGACGAGTCGGGCACCACCGACAACTTCCAGAAGTACCTCGACGCCGCGTCCGACGGCGCGTGGGGCAAGGGCGCCGGCAAGGCCTTCGCGGGCGGCGTCGGAGAGGGCGCCAAGGGCAACGAGGGAACGTCCGCGGCCATCAAGAACACCCCCGGTTCGATCACCTACAACGAATGGTCCTTCGCCAAGCGCAGGGCCTTGCCGTCGCCGAAGATCGTCACGTCGGCCGGGCCCGACCCGGTCGAGCTGACCGCCGAGATCGGCAGGCAAGGCGATCGACGGCGTCAAGGTCAAGGGCGAGGGCAATGACCTGGTGCTCGACACCTCGTCGTTCTACAAGCCGACCGAGGCGGGTTCGTACCCGATCATGCTGGCACCTACGAGATCGTCTGCTCCAAGTACCCCGACGCCGACGTCGCGCCGCGGTCAAGCCGTTCCTGACCTCTGCGCTGGGCAACGGCCAGAAGGGCCTCGAGGACAACGGCTACATCCCGGTCCCCGACACGTTCAAGGCTCGGCTGACCACCGCCGTCGACGCGATCTCCTGATCACCAGCACGCAGATGGCCCTGACGACCGGACTCCGACTGACGTGGGCTCGTCTACCGTCGACGAGCCCACGGCAGATCGGAGATACTCCTCCATGCCGACCAAACCGCCACCTGCATCGACCCTCAAGGGCGGGCAGGAAGCCGGCGGGGCGACAGCATCTTCCAGTCGATCGCCATCGCCGCGGGCGCGACGATCATCGCGCGCGATCGCGCTGATGGCGCTCTTCCTGCTCGTCCGCGCGATCCCGTCGCTGGCGCGCCAACCAGGCCAACTTCATCACCAGCACGGAATTCAACACCACCGACGCGGACAATCTCCGGTTCGGCATTCGCGACCTCTTCAGGTGACCGTGTTGAGTTCGGTGTTCGCGCTGGTCATCGCCGTTCCGATCGCCATCGGCATCGCGACGTTCCTGACGCAACTACGCGCCGCGGCAGCTGGCCAAGCCGTTCGCGCTCGATGGTCGACCTGCTGGCCGCGGTGCCGTCGATCGTCTTCGGCCTCTGGGGCATCTTCGTGCTCGCCCCGTGGCTGGAGCCGGTCGCGCGGTTCCTCAACGACAACCTCGGCTGGTTCTTCCTGTTCGCCGACGGCAACGTCTCGCTGGCCGGCGGCGGCACCATCTTCACCGCGGGCATCGTGCTGGCGGTGATGATCCTGCCGATCATCACCGTCGGTGACCCGCGAGGTCTTCAGCCTCACGCCCAAGGGTCACGTCGAGGCCGCGCAGGCGTTGGGCGCCACCAAGTGGGAAGTGGTCCGGATGACCGTCTTTCCCTACGGCCGCAGTGGAATGATCGCCGCGTCCATGCTCGGGCTCGGCCGTGCGCTCGGTGAGACGATCGCGATCCTGATCATCCTGCGCACGGCGGCGCAGGCCGGTCGGTTGGTCGCTGTTCGACGGTGGCTACACCTTCGCGTCCAAGATCGCCTCTGCGGCAGCGGAATTCAGTTCGCCGCTACCGACGGGTGCCTACATCGCGGCCGGCTTCGTGCTCTTCGCGCTGACGTTCGTCGTCAACGCGCTGGCTCGGCTCGCAGCCGGAGGAAGGGTCAGCGGCGGATGACACAAGCCACTCTCGACGCCCCGGTCAAGGCGCCGACGTTTCATGCGATCAGCTTCAGCCGCAAGCTCAAGAACAACGTCGCCACGGTCGCTGTTCACCGCGTCGTTCGCTGATCGCGATGGTCCCGCTGGTCTGGCTGCTCTACACGGTGGTCGTCGCGCGGCTTCACGGCCATCACGTCCTCGTCATGGTGGACCCGCTCGCTTGTCCGGCGTGCTGCCGGAGCAGGTCGCCGGCGGCGTCTATCACGCGATCTACGGCACGATCATCCAGGCGCTGATCGCCGCTGTTCTGTCAGTTCCGCTTGGGGTCATGGCGGCCGTCTACCTGGTCGAGTACGGCAAGGGACGGCTCGCCAAGGTGACGACGTTCATGGTCGACATCCTGGCGGGCGTGCCGTCGATCGTCGCTGCGCTGTTCATCTTCGCGCTGTGGGTCACGACGCTCGGCTTGCCGCAGAGCGCATTCGCGGTGTCGCTGGCCCTGGTGCTGTTGATGCTGCCGGTGGTGGTGCGCAACACCGAGGAGATGCTCAAGCTGGTTCCCGACGAACTGCGCGAGGCCTCCTACGCACTGGGCATTCCGAAGTGGAAGACGATCGTTCGCGTCGTCATTCCCACCGCGCTGCCCGGGATCATCAGCGGCATCCTGCTGGCCCTCGCCCGCGTGATGGGCGAGACCGCTCCCGTGCTGGTCCTCGTCGGATACAGCAGATCGATCAACTTCGACGTGCTCGACGGCAACATGGCGTCGCTGCCCCTGCTGATCTACACCGAACTGACCAACCCCGAGGCGGCCGGACGCACTGCGGGTGTGGGGCGCCGCGCTGACGCTGATCCTGTTGATCGCGGCGCTGTACCTAGCGGCTGCATTCGTCAACCGGTTCCTCGCGCGAAATCGCTAACGAAAGTCTGAGGAGCAACCATGGCCAAGCGTTTGGATCTCAAGGATCTCAACATCTACTACGGCTCGTTCCACGCCGTCGCGGACGTCGGACTGTCCGTCCCGCCGCGCAGCGTGACGGCATTCATCGGCCCGTCGGGTTGCGGCAAGTCGACCGTGCTTCGCACGCTGAACCGGATGCACGAGGTGCTGCCCGGCGCCCGTGTCGAGGGCTCGGTCTTGATCGACGGGGAGGACATCTACGGCGCAGGCGTCGACCCGGTGAGCGTGCGCAAGACCATCGGCATGGTGTTCCAGCGGCCGAATCCGTTCCCCACCATGTCCATCAGCGACAACGTGGTCGCCGGGCTTGAAGCTCCAGGGCGTGCGCAACAAGAAGGCCCTCGACGAGGTCGCCGAGCACTCGCTAAGGGTGCCAACCTGTGGAACGAGGTCAAGGACCGCCTCGACAAGCCGGGCGGCGGGCTGTCGGGTGGACAGCAGCAGCGGCTGTGCATCGCCCGCGCGATCGCGGTGCAGCCCGCACGTGCTGCTGATGGACGAACCGTGCTCGGCGCTGGACCCGATCTCGACGCTGGCGATCGAGGACCTCATCGGCGAACTCAAGCAGGACTACACGATCGTCATCGTCACGCACAACATGCAGCAGGCCGCCCGCGTCAGTGATCAGACGGGGTTCTTCAATCTCGAGGCGACCGGCAAGCCCGGCAGGCTGGTCGAGATCGACGACACGCGAGAAGATCTTCTCCAATCCCACCCAGAAGGCCACCGAGGACTACATCTCCGGCCGCTTCGGCTAAAGAGTGTCATTTCGGTTGTCTTCAAGGGAAGTACGTTGCGTTGGTGAGGAAGGTGGTCAGGACGGACTTGGCCACCGAGGAGGGGCAGTCGGGTGCGGCCAACGGACACGGTGAGCGCTGCGTAGCGCGTCCACCGACCAGAGGCAGCCTGGTACTCGCCGAAGCCGATCCCATCGTGGCGGCTGAACTCATCGCGGCGGCAGCGCAGATCGGTATCGACACCACCTGGTGCCGTGACGGCGCCGAAGCGCTGTTGGCCGTCGGCGCCGAAATACCCAATGTCTTGGTGATCGCCGTTCACACGGACACCGTGGATGCGCCTCGGATCTCGGCAGCGGTTCGCAGTAGGTCCGATCTGCCCATCCTCGTCGGTGCCGCTGCGGGCGAGGAGGAGCTCGCCCGTCCGGCGCTCGCCTCGGGAGCTTCGGCAGTGATCATGCGGCCCTACGACATCGGTGCCATAGCCCCGTTCGCGCTCGATGCCGCTGGGTATTCGCAGCACGAGCCGTCGGTCTTCACCGCTGGCCCCATCCACGTCGATCGACGCGGGTATGAAACCCGCGTACGCGGGCACTACGTGCAGTTGACCCAGCGTGAACTCGAATTACTCGTCTTTCTGATCGTGCAGCGTGGCAGCGTCGCCAGCAGCGAAGAGATCAGCACTGCCGTGTGGGGGCACCCCGCGCACACCAATACCGTTGCCGTGCATGTGAAGACGGCTTCGCAAGAAGCTCGGAGCGGACCCCGAGCACGGTGAATACATCCGCACCATCCGTGGCGCAGGTTATCGGCTCGCCCCGTCGATTTGCGCGTGACTCTCCAGAATCCGGTCGAAGATTGATCGGCGACGATGCCGCGTCGCCACCGTTGGGCGCCTCAAGGAACCTCTTCGGGGGTGTGCGCTACATGGCGGGGCTTGGCTACCTCAGGACAATTGCTGGATGACCTGTTGCAGCGGCTCCGAGGTCGTCCCGATCTCGCCGATGAACGGGTGTGAAAGCTCCGCGACGAGGAACAGGTTCACCGCCACCAAGACGCCCAGGATCGCCACCATCGTGTAGTGGGTGGCGGGCTTCTTGACGTCGTAGATGATGGCGCAGGCCAACAGGAGACCACTGGTCAGCCAGATGACCGCCCACAGCGACCACGGCGGCCCATCGTCCGTTTGCGCTTGCGCCAATCGCTGCGTCCGAGCCTGTCCCAGGCTGTCGAGATTGCCGAAAGAACTTGACAGTATTGTCTTTTGTGCGTCGGTGCGCGCTTGAACTTCCTCATAGGCGGCATACAGCCGCGTCAAGGCGACGTCGGCTTCAGCGTGGGAACCGCCCTGGGCAATCTTGTCCCACTCGACCACCGCCTCCTGCTGGTATTCGAGCAGAGCCTTGCGAATTCGGTCTTCATCAGCCTGGTCGAACACCGTGACCGTCCTGGCAAGCTGAACACCCGCTGCCCCTTCGGTACGCACTCTTGCGTCCGCGTCTCCGATTTGGCCCCACATCGCGGAGACGACGAAGCCGAGGAAGAACGCGAACACGAAGCCGACCACGCCGAAGGCGAACTTGATGACATCGTTGTGCTCTTCACCCTTGAGATCGGGGAAGTTACGACGCACGAAGACCTGGATGAGGATCGCGCCACCAGCGACGACGACGATGATTCCCAGCAACAGCGCCCACGACGGAAGGTTGGCTACCAGCCATTGACTGATCATCGAACTCTCCTGCGGACACCGGGCACTCGGGCGGGCGCAGTTGCCCGCTCGCGCTAGAACTCTCTAGCTGGCGAACCTATCGATTCTAGGGGTCCGGCGCGGCAGCGGGGTGCGCGAAGGTTGTCACGTCAGTGATCAGACGGCGTTCTTCAACCTCGAGGCGACGGGCAAGCCGGTCCAACTCGTCGAGATCGGTGTCACGCACCGCCGGTCAGGGGACGCAAATCGCTCGTGTGGAGGCAGGGGGCTAGGGCGTGAGCACGACTCGCGTGCCCGAGGGTTCTGCTGTGGCCCAAACACTTTCGACCTCGGTCAGCGGCCTGGCCTGAGTGCTCAGGTGGAGTTGCCCCGCCGCGACCATCTCGAAGAGTCGGGGGAGCGCCTCGCCGCGCACGCGACCGAGCACCTCGGGTGGAACGCTCCCGATGCCTACTCCGCACATGGTGATGCCGGTGCCGCGCAGAATGCCCGCGTCGAGGGTCATCGTCGGGCCTGCCATCGAGCCGATCTGGACGAACCTGGTGGCGTGGTAGTGCGCGGCCGGGTGACTTCCGGCCAGCGCGGCGAGCACGGTCTCGGCAGGAGATCCCCACAGGTAGTCGAGCACCGCGTCGAACGGCCGCTCGGCGTGAATGGCCGAGACGCGGGCGGCCAGGTCCTCGGCGCCCAGCGCGATGGCGTCGTGCGCGCCCACGTCGCGCAGCCAGTCCAGCCGCTTGGTGTTGCGACCCGCTACGACGACCTTGCCTGCGCCGAACACCGACGCGGCCAACTGGGCGGCCATCGAGCCGGTGACACCGGTGGCGCCGAGCACCAGCACGTGATCGCCGGGCTGCACCGCGGCCGCGTGCTCAAGCGCGATCCACGCCGACATGGCGGGATTTGGGATCGCGGCGGCGGTGACCGAGTCCACGCCGTCGGGAAGCTCGAAGGTGCCGTCCAGGGTGATCAATGTCCGCTCGGCCATCATGCCGTAGGGTGCCAGCGCCCCCGTGTAGACCCGGCGGCCATCCTCCAGTCGCGCGATCCCGTCGACGCCCGGGATTACCGGGAGTGTCAATTCCTTGCTGGCATAGTGCTTTCCGGAGACCAAGCCGCGAGTGAGATTGGTCAACGCGGACGCTTCGACCTCTGCCACCACCGCGCCGTCGCGGGGCGTTGGTTCGGGGTAGTCGGAGTAGACCGGAGCCTGGCCCCACGCTTCGACGAGAGCTGCCTTCATGGCCGCACCTTTCGTTTCCTAAGAAATAGTTTCGCTTGAAACCATAGACCCGTGCCGCTCATCTGGCAAGATGGTTTCCATGAAAACCAAGTCTGCGCTCATCTCCGAACTGAACGGCCTGGTCGGTGCCGTGGGGGACAAGTTCGAGGCAGACGAGGAGGGGGACGCCGAGCGTGACTTCATGGCTGCGCGGTGCCCCGAACACTTGGAGGGCACGATCCGATCGCTGCCGACGCTCGGATTGCACCTGATGGACGCGATCTCCGAGGGGCCGTTGAGCCTCGTCGCGCTGGCGAACCGGTCGGGTCAGCTCAAGGGAACGGTGTCCAAGCACGTGCAACGCCTCGTCGACGCGGGCCTGGTACTGCGGTCGCCGATTCCCGGCAACCGCAAGGAGCTGTCCCTGAGCCTGACCGAGGACGGGTCCGTCGTCGTGGACATCCACAGGAAGCTGCACGAGGAAATGAACCGCGGAATGACCGACTTCCTGAAGCGGTACACCGCAGATGAGCTCACACTGCTCGCACGGGTGTTGACCGACCTCCTCGCCACCGAGAAGGTCGGGGTACGTCTGCAACCGCCGAACTGACCGAGGGTCAGGGGGTAGAGGAGACTTCTTCTTCTTCGGGGAATCGGCCGGTCACCTGGAAGATCACCCTGCGGGCGACCTCCACGGCGTGGTCGGCGAAGCGCTCGTAGAACCGGCTGAGCAGGGTCACGTCGACCGCGGCGGTCACGCCGTGCTTCCATTCCTTGTCCATCAGGACCGTGAACAGGTGGCGGTGCAGGTCGTCCATCGCGTCGTCGTCTTCACGGATCCTGGCAGCCTTGTCGGGGTCCCGCGTGACCAGAACCTCCTGCGCGCTCGCGCCCAAATCGACTGCGACCCTGCCCATTTCGGCGAAGTAGCCGTTGACCTCTTCGGGCAGTACGTGCTGGGGATGGCGGCGCCGGGCGATCTTGGCGACGTGTAGCGCCAGCGCGCCCATCCGGTCGACGTCGGCGACGATCTGGATCGAGCTCACGATGGCCCGGAGATCGCCCGCGACCGGCGCCTGCAACGCGAGCAGAACGAACGCTGCTTCCTCGGCGCGCACGCTCATCGCCGCGATCTGATCGTGGTCGGTGATCACCTGTTCGGCGAGCACCAGATCGGCTTGCAGAAGGCTCTGCGTCGCCCGCTCCATCGCGACGCCAGCAAGGCCGCACATCTCGCCAAGTTGCTCGGTCAGTGCGGCTAGCTGCTCGTGATATGCGGTACGCATGCCCTTAGCCTACGGTCGACAGGACCCGATCGTCACGACGCCGTCGGTGAACGAACGGTGAATCCCAGCTGCCCAGATGTCATTCGCAGGTGGTGTCGGCGGCGTTGGTGACCGTCAGGTCCTCGGGGAGATGCGTCGGCGACGTGCTGGTCCCGTGCAGGACGCGGACCTGGACTGGCGACCCGCTCGGCGACGGGGTGCCGACCGAGTTGAAGTCCGATCCGAGCACCACCTGGATCGTGTCGCCCATGCCGGACACGCGTTCGATGCTCGGGTTCACGAACGCCGAGGCGACGGTGGCCGCCGCCTCCTCGTTGCCCGCCGAGAAGAACACGGTGGTCGACTTCATCGGGCCGTCGGGATAGTCATCCGGGGTGGCGACGACGAAGCCGTGTTGCTTCAGTTCGCTCGCCGCGGTCGAGGCGAGGCCGTCCTCGCCGGTCGAGTTCGATACGCGTACCGAGATGCCACCGGGGTTGGTGGTCACGGCATCGACGAGCTCACCGTCGCTGGCAGTGCCGCCGGACGCCTCGGCGTCGGGGTGCCTCGGCCGCGACCGTCGGCGACGGCGTCGTCCCTGGCACCGGGGTGTTGTCGGCGTTCTTCTCCTGCGGCAGCGGGTCGTCGTTGATGATCGCGTCGAAGAGCGAGCGCATGTCGTCCACGCGCGGCGGCTCGTTGCCCTCGGAGTCGGTTTCGCCGGTCGGCACGGTCACGAAGGTGACGCGACCGGCGTTGACGCCCTGGATCGACTGGCCGAGGTCGACCAGATCCTTGGTCTGAATGTTGTCGACGTAGCTGTCGTCGATGAACATGTTGACGACGTTGTTGAGCTTGCTGAGGCTGAAGAACACTTCCTTGCGAGATCAGCGATCGCAACAACGACGACAGGAACAACTGCTGGCGCTTGATGCGGCCGTAATCGCCGTTGGTCTCCGTCGTCACCTGACGCGCGCGAACGTATTGAAGCGCGGTGTGGCCGTCGATCGTCTGCCTGCCCGCCTCGGCGAGCACGGTGCCGAGTTCGTAGTCCTCGAGCGGAGTCGTGCTGCAGACCTCGACGCCGCCGAGCGCATCCACCATCTTCGAGAAGCCCGCGAAATCGACTGCCATGAAACGGTTTATGGAAAGTCCCGAGAGCTTCTGGATCTGCTTGACCAGACACTTCGGACCGCCGACCGCATACGTGGAGTTCAGCTTGGTGGTGGTGTACGCCTCGTCGTCCATCAAGTTGCCGTTGTCGTCGGTCAGGGGTCCGTACTTACCCGTCGTGGGGTCCCAGGTTTCGCACTTGATCGGCGTGATGGCGAGGTCACGCGGAAAGGACACGGCGACAACGCGTTGGCGGCTCGCCGGGATGTTGACCAACATGATCGTGTCGGAGCGCGCACCCGCCGCATCGTCGGTGGTGCCCGCGCCCATGTCGCTGTTCTGTCCGAGCCGGCTGTCGACACCGACGATCAGAAAGTTCTCGTCGCCGAATTGTGCGTTGGGATCGAGGATGTCGCGAGAATTCTGGTCGAGCGCCGCGACCTTGTTCAAGCTCCGGTTCTTGCCTGCCTGCCATTGCCATGCCGCGCCGGTGAGGGCCAGTGCCAGCACCGCGATCAGCGCAGCGGCCACGCGCCCGAAGACCATGGCGGTCTTTCGGGCGCGGTGGGTCTCGTGCCGGGTCTCGAGCGCGTGAGGTTCGCCGAGCCGTTCGGGCCGCGCGCGCTTCGCTCGCTGTGCCAGCTCCGCCAGATTCGGCAGGTTCGGCACTTCCGACGCGTGGGACGGAAGAGAGGGAATGACTTCGGTGGACGGGTCGTGGTGGTACGGCTCGGGGGCGGGCCGCTGACGCACGGGTGATGGCGCGGCGGCCGGCGGCGCGGCCACCGGCTGCTCTGCCGGTGGTGTCGCGACTGGCGGTGGCGGAACACGGTGGCGGGGTTACCGGTCGCGCGTTCTCGGGGGAGCGGTGGTGCGTGCGCTCCTCGGCGTGACGGGGCGTCTGCGTGCCCGACACCTTGGCGATGAGTTCGGCGACGCTGATCTCTTCGGAGTGATCTCGCGCAGGCGGCGGAGGGCTCGCAGGGGCGCCGGCGTCGCCGTGGCGCTCCCATGGCGCCGCACTGGGCGGCGGCGTCGGGCGCTGACTGCGGGTAACCCACTGGTTGTCGTCGCCGGGCGGACCCGGGCGCCGACGGCCGGGAGTGGCGTTACCTCCGTCACTCATGTAATACCGGCCTCCGACTCCCAGGCGTCATGCACGCCTCGGTTCACTGCGCCTGCGGCGCAGAGGTCTTTCTGCTTATGTGCTCATGTCCTTGTAGCAGCACTTAGGCGGCTCCGCCATTGGAGCCCGTTGCGACGAACGCTCATCGTACTTAGACACCCTGTGTGAATTCCAGTCGGCCGAGAGGTCGATACAGTCTCGATGGCGGTCTCGAAATCGGCAGCTCGGTCAGCCTCCGGAGTGCATGACGTCGGCACCCAAGGGCACCGTACAGTCGTTCGGGTCCTGCAGCCAACCCTCGGGCAGAGCCACCGATCCCGGTGATCCCTGACGGCCGCGCGGGCCCTCGGCCACCGACGGAAACGGTACGTCCGGATCCAGCTGGCTCGACCAGCGCGTCGAGCTCGGCGAGGGTCTTGACCAGCGCCATTGCCCGCCGCAGGTCGGAACCCGCTGGGAAGCCGTGCAGATACCACGCGACGTGCTTTCGCATCTCCCGCATGGCCTTGTCCTCGCCGAAGTGATCGGTCAGGAGTGCGCCGTGCCTGCGGATGATGTCCGCCACCTCGCCGAGGTTGGGTGCTACGACGGGCTCGCGGCCGGTGAAGGCCAGTGACAGCTCGCTGAACAGCCACGGCCTGCCGAGGCAGCCGCGGCCGATGACGACTCCGTCACAGTTCGTGGCCGCCATCATGGCCTGGGCGTCGTCGGCGGAGAAGATGTCGCCGTTGCCGAGCACCGGGATGTCGGTGACGTGCTCCTTGAGAAGGCCGATCTGCTCCCAGTCGGCCGTTCCGGAGTAGCGCTGGGCGGCGGTGCGCGCGTGCAGTGCGACGGCGGCGGCGCCCTCCTCGGCGGCGATCCGGCCCGCGTCAAGATGCGTGCGGTGCTCGTCGTCGATGCCGATCCGGAACTTCACGGTCACGGGAATGTCGGTGCCCTCGGTTGCCGCTTACCGCAGCTGCCACGATCTGCCCGAACAACTTCCGCTTGTAGGGCAGCGCGGCGCCGCCACCGCGGCGGGTCACCTTGGGGACGGGGCAGCCGAAGTTCATGTCGATGTGGTCGGCCAGGTTCTCGTCGACGATCATCTTGGCGGCGGCGTACGTGGTCTGCGGGTCGACCGTGTAGAGCTGCAGTGACCGCGGCGACTCGTCGTCGGCGAAGGTCGTCATGTGCATGGTCGCCGGATTGCGCTCGACGAGGGCGCGCGCCGTCACCATCTCGCACACGTAGAGTCCGCTGACCGTGCCTGCGCGGGCCAGTTCGAGCTCGCGGCACAGCGTTCGGAACGCGACGTTGGTCACGCCGGCCATGGGGGCCAGCACGACCGGGCTTCGCAGCGCGATCGGCCCGATCTGCAGGGCGGGCCGGGTATCGGAAAGAGCTAGGACGCTGCCGATGACGTCACCAACAGGTTCTTCATGGCCTTCTTCTCGGCCACCTTGCGTTCCCGCTCGAGGCGACGTTCCTTGGCGATCTCGAACTTCTCGCAGGTGTCCTCGAGCTCGGTGACCAGCTCGGCGAGGTCGTCGCGCATCTCAGCGGCTTCACCGGTGAAGTCCTCGCGTTCGAAGATGCGCCACTTCTTCAGCACCGGCTTCACGACGTCATCGAGGTGGATGCGCGGGTCGTAGACCCCGCCGACGGCGATGACCACGGCCTTGCGGCGGAATTCGGGCACGGTGTACCCGGGCATCTTGAAGTTGCGCAGCACGCGGTGCAGGGACTTCATCGCCTGGTTGGGTGCGATGTCCAGGCCGGCGGCCGACACGTCGCGATAGAAGATCATGTGGAGGTTCTCGTCAGCGGAGACGCGCTGCAGCAGTTGGTCGGCGATGGGCTCGTTGCATGCCTTGCCGGTGTTGCGGTGCGAGACGCGCGTGGCGAGCTCCTGGAACGTCACGTAGATGACCGAGTCGAACAGGCTCTCGGCGAACATGTCGCCCTGCTGGCCCTGTCCGGGGCTGAAGCCGCGGGTCACCTGCTCGACGCGAAGCTCCTCGAGCTCGAGCGGATCGATCGCACGGGTGACCAGCAGGTAGTCGCGCAGGGCGATGCCGTGCCGGTTCTCCTCGGCGGTCCAGCGGTTGACCCACCAGCCCCACGGACCGTCCATGCTGAAGTTCATCGCGATCTCGCGGTGGTACGACGGCAGATTGTCCTCGGTCAAGAGGTTCTGCAGCATCGACACCTGTGCGACCTCGGACAGCTGAGACTGCCCCGGCTCCCAATCCTGGCCGCCGAGGGCATAGTAGTTCTTGCCGTCCGACCACGGAATGTAGTCGTGCGGGTTCCAGTCCTTGCGCATCTGCAAGTGCCGGTTGATGTTCGCCTCGACTACCGGCTCGAGTTCGCGCAAGAGATGCAGATCGGTCAACTCGGTCGACATGGCTATGTCCTCCTCGCGTCCGGGAGACCCTCCCAGTTATCTGTACCTGATGGTTGCACTCAATATATCTGTGTCGAGCGGTTTCATTCAAGTTTGTGAGAAGAGTCGCGACGTCGGTCACCACATGGGCGCGGCGGGCTAGCGCACGAAACGGCCCCGACCACGCGTTACCGCGAGATCGGGGCCGAATCCGTATGACGTGTGCGGGCCTAGGTCAGCCGATGCCGCAGGAGGAGGTGAACTCGTTGTTGGCGAAGCACAGCGGCGACTGGTTGCCGTCGTGGATCAGGATCGGGGCGCCCTTGGACGCGTCGTCACCATCGCCCCACGCGGTGCCCTTGGGGGCGCCGGTGACGGTCGAGATGCCGGCTTGCGCGACGCCACGGTCGGCGCTGCGGATGATCGTCGTGCCGGGCAGCGGGCAACTGCCGTCCGAGTTCGGCGTGAGGCAGGTGGGCCCGTCGCCTTCGGCGGCGGCTGCTGCGTCCTCATCGGCGAAAGCGGGAGCGGAGAACAAGAGCATGCTCACGGCGGCGATCGAAGTGGCAGCGGCCGCGGCGAATGCGCGACCCTTGTTAGAACGACGAGAGCCCACGACGGCGTCCCCTTTTCCGGCCATCTGGCCTATCGGTAGCGCAACCAAAAAGTTGACGCGAGAGTAGCACGAAGTCCCCAGACGTCGCGTGCTCAACGTAGTGGATTTTTAGGGGCCTGTCAGCGGCTTTGTTGGTGGCTCGAGACGGGGTTGAGCAGCATGTCAACGCAGTAGTCGATGAACTGTTCCCGGGTGGCATCCAGTCGGCCGTTGAGGTAGGCGGTGAACAGGGCCGTCAACGCGCCGACCAGTCCGGTGGCGATCATGGCCTGCAAGGGGTTGTCGGTGATCCGGGTCAGTTTGTGCTGCAACAGGCCGATGAAGCTCGGCATCCAGTCGGCGCCCGACTTCACCAGCACGGGCTCCCGTTCGGCCGCGATCAAGAGGACGCGCCCCCGGACCGGGTCGTCGACCATGAGCGCGACGAATCGTTCGACGGCATCGCGTGGGGTGCTCGCCGAGCTCAGGGCGGCCATCGCGGTGCTGCACACGTGGTCGTAGACGGCGCGGACGAACTCGTCGCGGTCGGCGAAGCTCTCGTAGAAATAGCGTTCGGTGAGGCTCGCGGCGCGGCACGCGGCTCGCACGGTGAGTACGGGTCCCCGTTCGTCTCCGAGAAGGGCCACGCCGGCGGCGAGGAGTTCGTCGCGCCTCCGGGTCTGACGGTCCTCGAGGGGAACGCCGGACCATCGACCTCTTCGTTGACCTGCAGTCACATCACTCCTAAACTCCACTGACAACGCTCGTAGTCACATATCTGCTCTGCTGCTCAGGAGAAACTCACAAGTGTCTCAAGATACGTCTGCGACGGACTCCGCGCATCGACTCCGGATGCCCTGTGTCATTGGGCGGTAATAACGCACCGCCGATGCCGCTGGGCCCGGATTCGCTGACGTGGAAGTACTTCGGTGACTGGCGGGGTTTGTTACAGGGCCCGTGGGCGGGGTCGATGCAGAACATGCACCCCCAGCTCGGAGCGGCCGTCGAGGAGTTCTCGACCTTCGGCCGCGAGCCGTGGCCACGGGTGCTCCGCTCCCTCTATCCCGATCGGCGGCGTCGTCTTCGACACCGACCGTGCCCCCCGAACCGGAGCCGAGGTCCGCGATTACCACACCAACATCAAGGGCGTCGACGCGCAGGGCCGCCGCTTTCACGCGCTCAATCCGGACGTCTTCTACTGGGCACACTCGACGTTCTTCGTCGGCACCATCATCGTCGCGGACCGATTGTGCGGCGGCATCACCGAGGCGCAGAAGCGACAACTGTTCGACGAGCACGTCGAGTGGTACCGGATGTACGGCATGAGCATGCGTCCGGTCCCCAAGACGTGGGAGGAGTTCGGCGAGTACTGGGATCGGATGTGCCGCGAGGTACTCGAGGACAACAAGGCGACCCGCGACGTGCTGAGGTTGGAGAACTACCCGAAACCACCTTTCGCGCAATGGTTCCCGGATTGGCTATGGGAGCGGCAGCAGCGACACCTCGTCGCACCGTTCATGGTGTGGTTGACGGTCGGCCTCTACGATCCCGCCGTCCGTGAGCTCATGGGGTACTCCTGGTCCGCTCGCGACGAATGGCTGCATCGCCGGTTCGGTCGACTGGTCGGTGCCGTCTTCTCGTTGTTGCCCAAGCGATCTCGCATGCATCCGCGTGCCCGTGCGGGCTGGGACCGTGCCACCGGGCGGATACCGGCGGATGCGCCTCTGGTGGAAACGCCGGCACGCAACCTGCCGCCGATCGACGAGCGGGACAACCCGATGCACTACTGCCCCGTGGTCTCACACTGAAACATGCTCTGCGGCAGTCTCAGCCGTTCGTAAAGACGCCGAAGCCCTGCTGGCAGATGAAGGCGCACACCGACAGGGACATCAGGCTGATCGCCGTCCAATCGAAGATCCTGCCGACCGTCCGGAAGGTCGACGGCCGTGCAGGCTGGGATGCCTGCCGTGGTGTCTCGAGTTGGCGAACCATGGTGGGCTCGGCGGTGGCGTAGAGCGGCTGTGGTGCCAGGTACGTGCGGACCGAGGTGGGCTCTGCGTAGGCCTGGAGCGTCATGGGTCGAATTCCTGTCGAATCGGGCGTCGTGTTGCAGTGAGTGTGGTGAGCAGCCCTTGGAAAGTTCTTGGATCGTCGCGGGCAAACACACCGGCCTCGTTGCCTGGAAGGTCGTGTGCTGCCGTGGTACCGAGCGTTTGACTACCGCGAGCAATCTGGACTGCCATACTCGGGAGGCTCCGCAATCGGCCGCATGACTCTGCACACGAGGGAAACTCGCCATGGCGTCCACGTACTCGAAGCTCGCATCTCTGTCCGCCGCCGCGCTCTTGGTATTCATTGCCGCGCCTGCGTGCGCTAAGGAGGAGAGGGCCCAGAAGGCGCCGCCCTCGTCGGCAGCCAGCGCGACATCGGCTGAGGCGACCGCCGAGACGCCGGCCACCACCGCCGCGGCAGGCAAGCCTGAAACCGTCGTGTTCGAAGTGACGGGCACGGGCAGCGCATTGACGATCGACCTGGTCCCGTCGGGTCCCGATCGGCTATATGACATTCCGCTGCCGTGGAGCAGCACGGTCACGATCACTCCTGATATCACTCAGCTGCAGGTGGTCGTCGTCGGCAAGGGCGAGGCAAGTCCCGGCTGCAAGATCACCCTCGACGGCACGGTGGTTGCCGAGAAGCCACCGGGTGGCGACGCGCACTGCGTATTCGACCGCTGAGCCCGCCCGGGGTCCAGGAGTACGAGGCCCCGCGATCCGCCGGATCGAACGGGGCTAGCGGCGGATGCCTTGCGTGCGGGGCTCTCGTTGGTGGCATTGCCGAGCGGCGACGACGCCGACGAGGGTGACGAACATCAGGATGAGAACCCCTACGACCGGGCCGTCGCCGGGACCGACCCCGCCTGCCAATATCGGAACGACCATGACGGCAAACAGCACGATCGAGCCGAGGTAGCTGTCACGATGTCCACGTACGCCGACTACATCCGCGAGTTGGCAGCACCGAAGGTTGCGCGTGGGAACGGCTGGGACCACCAGCATCACAGCGCTCGCCCCTAACGCGTGCGGTTCGATGTATTTCATCGCGCTGATACGAAGGCTAGAGGAGCCGTCGGTCCCGTCTAGCTTCGTCGATGATCGCTTGGGCTCGCTCGGCGAGAATCGCCGTGAGCCGGTCGCCAGCGCCGTAGTAGCTGTCGTACATGCAAGCGTGACCGTCGTCGTCAATCCAAAGGCGCCCTTGGTGATCCCCGACGGACAGGCCCCTCAACACGAGGTCTGCGTCGACAGTCAGGTACTGGCCGGTTTGTTGCCCGACTCTTCGGCCTCCGGGAAAAGCAGCCCAGAGCTGGACCTCGGGGGTGAGCAGGCTGCAGTTCTCATGTCGTAGGTACTCACCAAGACCGCTCACCTTTCCGGAATTCACGAGGTAGCCCGGCGGGGAGTGCAGAGGCCATTGGAGTCTCGGCCCATGAGAACCGACACGCACTGCTGAAGGTGTCACCTTGGCATTCAGAAACGTGACGAAGTCGTAGAACGCAGAGCGGACCTGGGGCACTAACAACTCGGCAATCCGCCGCTGCTGTGATTGCACGTCTGAATCAGCCTGCTCTTTCGCAGCGCGCTGTGCGGCCTGCTGCTTGAAGGCTTCGTCAAAGGACGTCACGGGCGTCGATCATAATCCCGCGCGGCGACTCGCTCTGGGGAAGCAGCTCCTGACAAGCAGACCTCTTGACCAGTACCGATTCTCGACCCGCTGCCGCGCTGCTGTCACGGTGACGTAGGCGGCCTTGTCGGCGTGTGCCCACAGAATGCCCGAAGCGCCTGTGACATGCGATGACCTGCGGTGCCCCCACCAGGGCTCGAACCTGGGACCTGCGGATTAAAAGTCCGTCTCACCTGGGGAAATGGGCATACCGGTGGTTGACGGCTATTGGTGGCTAATCACCATAAGTGCAAGAGCCGCAGGAACTTTGGTGTGTGAGCTGGTTGCTCGCGCCGAACTACTTGGTGGCTCTCCAAGGTCCCGGATCGTTTGCATCACTTCTGCGGAGCGCGGGATCGTGCTGCGGTCCATCCGCGAAGGCATCGACACCTCGAACGCCTCAGGCCGCATGGTCGCGGGTGTCCTCGCCAGCCTCGCCGAGCTTGAGCTGGAACTGGGCAAGGAGCGTCGCACGGCAGCGCGGGACGCACGACGCGCACGAGGACAGTCCATCGGTCGCCCCAAGGCACTGGATCAGCCGAAGGTGGCGCTGGCTCGACGGATGCACGTCAGCGGGGAGTCCGCGAGCATCATCGCCACGACTCTTGGTGTTAGTCGTGCGACGGTGTACCGGGTCCTCGCCGAAAGCAGTGAGGCATAGCCCGATCCGCCGCTGAGTGGTGTCGCTCCCACGCTACTTGGTCGACTCGGGTGCTGTCAGGCCGAGCTTTCCGGCTTGATCGAAGGTGTCATCGACGAGAACGACGGTGCGGTCGGAGCGGTCCAGCATCGACGTGGCGATTGATGCCCGGTATCCCGACCCGCAATGAATCCACACTTCTCCGGTCGGTACTTCCGCCGTTCGATCAATGAGTTCCTGCAACGGGATGTTGATCGCTCCTGTGACGTGGCCGTCGCCGTATTCACCGTCCTGGCGGACGTCGAGCACCGTGACTTTGCCTCTGCCGACCGCGTCGGCCAACTCCTTGAAGTCGGCGACCCGATAAGAGCGTAGGGGCGTGCCGTTGGTCAGTTCCGACAGTTCTCCGACTGCCGATCCGGTGACGTTGTCTACGCCGATGCGAACGAGTTCGCGTCGGGCATCGGCGATTTGGTCTCGTCGTCGCCGATCAGGGTCAGCGGTGTACCCCAGGTGTAGAGCCATCCGAGGTAGGTGACGAACGAGGTGGACAGCTCGAAGGCGAAGGTGCCGTCGAGGTGGCCAGCGGCGAAGGCGGTGCGGTTGCGGAGGTCCATGACCCAGTGCCCGTTGTCGATCCGGCGGCGCAACTCGTTGGGGTCCACCGGCTCGGGTGTCGAGAGGTCGACGGGAGCTGGTCCCTGGGTGTTGATGACGCCCATGTGCGCGTAGTACGCGGGGTAGGCCGACAGTCCTGCCAGAAGCTCGTCGACGTAGGTCTGCTCGTCTTGGGTGAGTGCGGGGTTGTTCTGGCGTTGTTCGGCGATGGTGGAGGAGTCGCCACTTGCTGGCGTGGCCGAGCAGAAGCTGCCGAATCCGTGGGTGGGATAGACCTCGGTGTCGTCGGGGAGTTCGTCGGCGAGGCGGCGCACCGAGTGGAATTGGGCGTGGGTGAGTTCATCGGTGTGTTCGTCGCCCAGCAGGTCGGTGCGTCCGGTGGTGCCGTGCAGCATGGACCCGCCGGTGAACACGCCGATGGTCGATCCGCTCGCGTCGCGCAGTACGTAGCTGATGTGGTGGTGGGTGTGGCCGGGAGTGTGCACCGCCTCTAGTTGCATGGGGCCGCAGTCGATGCGTCACCGTCACTGACGGCTCGGCGCTCGTAGTCGACGTCGTCTCCGGCGGGGACGACGTATTCGGCCTTGGCGACGCGGGAGAGTTCCAGGCCGCCGGTGACGTAGTCGTTGTGGATGTGGGTTTCTAGGACGTGGGTGATCCGCACGCCTAGTTCTGCGGCGAGTTTGAAGACTCGGTCGATGTCGCGTTGCGGGTCGATGACCACGGCGGCGTCGCCGTCGCTGACCAGGTAGCTGCGGTCGCCGAGCCCGGAGGTTTCGATGATGGAGACGTTCATCGGTTTCTTCTCGTTTCTGCGCGTGGTGCGCTTGGTCGCGTGAGAGGTCTGTGGTGTCAGTGCAGGAGCAGGGTGTCGACGAGGACGTAGGCGGCGACGACCAAGACCAGGTAGGCGAACCAGTGCCGTAGGCGACCGGTGTCGATCTTGGTTCCGAATTGCCCGGCCAGGACCGATCCGACGATGGCGCTGGCGACGAACGCCGAGGTGACCGACCAGTCGATCTGGGCGTTGTGCAGGTGTGCCACGACGCCTCCGGCGGAGTTGGCGGCGATGATCAGCAGTGAGGTGCCGATGGCGATGGGCATCTCGACGCCGAGCATGAGCACCAGCGCGGGGATGATGAGGAACCCGCCGCCGACGCCGAACAGGCCGGTGAGCACGCCGACGAAGATTGCGGCGGGGATGGATCGTGGTGCGCAGCGTCGCCAGTTGATGCCCTCGTTGCCGACCTTGCAGGCGGTGCCGGTGTCTCCGGTGTCTTGCAGCATCCGTATCCCGGCCACGATCATCACGACCGCGAAGCCGATCATGACCGCTGCTGTCGGGTAGGTGTCCGCCGATGGCCGAGCCGAGGAAGGTGGAGGGGATGCCGACGGCGGCGAAGATTGCGGCCAGTCGCCACTGCACCTGGTTGGCGCGCACTTTGGGCGCGGCACCGAATGCGGCGGCGACGCCGACCACGATCAGGGAGACGGGGATGGCCTGTCTCAGGTCAAGCCCGACGGCGTAGACGAGCGCGGGGACTGCCAGGATCGACCCACCGCCGCCCAGCAGGCCCAGCAGGACACCAATGGCGGCACCGAAGACCAGTGCGAGTGTGATCGTCATGATGGCCTAGCAGCCGGAGGGGGCACCGCAGCGCCCCGACCGCGCCTACCGTCGCGTCCGCAGTCTGGTTGAGCGAGTCGATGGCGGCCTGCAACTTCGCGGTGGCCTCGTCGGCGACCTCGCGAAGCCCGGGCTCGTCGGACACCTTCACCATCACCTGCGGGTCCATCGCGTCCACGATCACTGCCCCCGCAGAAGCGGTGTCGGCGCGCACGACGACGTTGCACGGCAGCAGCAGCCCGATCTGGCGATCGACGTTGACGGCGCGATGCGCGAGCGGGGGATTGCACGCTCCGAGGATCAGGTAGTCCTCCATGTCCTCGCCGAGCTTGGCCTTCAATGTTGCCTGCATGTCGATCTCGGTGAGCACACCGAAGCCTTGATCCGCCAACGCCTTACGGGTGCGCTCGACTGCATCGTCGAAAGTGGTGTGCAGTGTGGTCGACAGTGCGTAGCTCATGTTGCTCTCCTTCTGTTTTGGGCGTCGTCGATGGCGTTACGCGAGCGCGAGGAACAGCTTCTCTAGCTCTGCCTCGGTCATGAGCGCCTGTCCCTCGGCAGTCTCGCCGGTTAGGCACTGCCGCAGCCCGGTAGCGACGATCTTGAAACCGGCCTTATCCAGTGCGCGGGACACGGCGGCCAACTGGGTGACGACGTCCTTGCAGTCGCGGCCCTGTTCGATCATCGAAATGACGCCACGCCAACTGGCCATGTGCGCGCCGCAGCCGGTTGAGCACCACGCCAATCGCCTCTTGGTCGTCGATCATTGACCGCTCCTTGCTATGCCGGTAGGGGTATTGTTCTCCGTAGCCAGGATACCCCTGTGGGTATGCGTTGTCGAATAGGCCGAGGTACGAAGCGCGTCGTCAAGGAGTCGAAGATGTGTAGGGCAGTGAGTTGCAAGACGTGCGGGAAGACGACGTGGGCTGGGTGCGGGCAGCACGTCGATCAGGTGATGAAAGGGGTGCCGGAGTCGCAGAGGTGCGCTGGGCATGAGCCAAAGTCAGGCCGGTGGACCCGCGTAATCAGTCGTCTTCGAGGGAACTGAGAGGGGTGGGGGGGTGCCCCTAGTCGCATGGGGGTGAGGCCTCGCACGGCCAGCGCGCGCTCTCTCTCCGGCGGAAACCAGCCGGAGGTGCTGGCGTTAAGCCTTATTAGTTAGGCCCTAAGCGCGGTTAAGCCTTCACCGCAGCACGCGAAGCCGCATTCATCTTCGCTGCTAGGTTGTCGAAATCATCCGGCAGCATGTGGCTGTAGATGTTCAGTGTGGTGGTTGCATTGCGGCGCCCCAGCAGTTTCTGCACCGTCACCACGGAGGCACCCGCTTGCAGTGCAAGCGATCCGGCGGTGTGCCTGAGCGTCTTGATGGTGATGCCCTTCCACCCGGCAGACTCTGCGGCCTTCGCCAACCGCCAACTGAGGTAGTCGTTCCGCAACGGCTCCCCATCGGGGCCGGGGAACAGGTAGTCGTTGGGTGACCGGCCCTGCATGACTGATTTGAGCGTGTCTGCGAGTGCGTCGGTGAGGATGGGAACTGAGCGCCCCTGGTGCGTCTTTGTCGTGCCCTCTACAAGATCATTACCGACTAGCGCGAATGCCTTGGTGACAAGGATTCGTCGCTTGCCTAGGTCGACGTCTCTGACCCTTAGCGCGACCAGCTCGCCGAACCTAAGCCCAACGAACGCCAAGGTCTGGATCATCGGTGCGGCCTCATCAGCAGCTGCCACAAGGGCGTTCACCTGGTCGAGGCTTAACGCGGTCTCCTCACGATTGACGATGCGAGGCAGTTGGGTGTCATCGGATGGGTTGACGGCCAAGCGTTTAGTGCGAATGGCGTAGGCGAGGACTTGACTAACGATGCCGTAGGCGTGGACGGCTCGCCGTGCGGATAGTGGCTTGCGCGCATCGTTCTTTCCGCTTGTCAAGTGATCGGATCTGGCGGGCCTCCCGGTTTGTGGTCATCCACGTCACCCATGTCTGTATGTCCTCGTGCGTCATGTCGGCCAGGCTGACGTCACGCCAGCGCGGCAGGACGACCGTGTCGAGGAGTGACCGATAGCTCGTCGCTGTGGACGGCTTCACCGTTGGGGCCTTGGCAGCAATCCACTCGTCGGCAACGATCCCGAACGGGACGGCTGAGGACTTCTTGTCGATGTAAGTCCCAATCACCATGTCGGAGGACGCCTGAGTGATGAAAGCGTTGGCAGCGGCCTTGCGCTCGAAGGTCTTTCCGCGCTCCTTGCCTTCCCGGTCGACCCAGCGGGCGTACCAGGGTTGGCCCTTGCCGTGGCGTGTCGTGGTGATCTGTGTGCCCACGTCGCCGTGACGGGGGTCCATGCACCACGTTCCTGCGGGCTGCTGCGAGCCGTCGTCCGCGGATATGGGTTGTTCACCAGTGCGTGGTGCCCGGTGCCAGCGATCCTCTACCCCGGCTCGCATTCCCCGTTTTGCATGTCAGCGACCATACCCGGAAATCGCGCTGCGGGCTGTGTGCGGGCTGCGGCCTGAGCTTCGCCGCAGAAATGGCCTCTGACCTGTGCCCCCACCAGGGCTCGAACCTGGGACCTGCGGATTAAAAGTCCGTAGCTCTACCGACTGAGCTATAGGGGCGGTGCGGAACACGGTCGTGGAACCGGAACCCCCGAAAGGATACTGCCCGCGAAAACGGGCCTCGTTTGAGGATTCGGGTACCGATAACCTAAGCTATCGAAGCTCACAACGTCTGCGACGTCGTGAGTACCCCGAAGAGATTCGGCTTTGGCCCCCATCGTTTAGCGGCCTAGGACGCCGCCCTTTCACGGCGGTAGCACGGGTTCGAATCCCGTTGGGGGTACGACGTGACGCGGAGACGCGTGCGGCAGTACGAGTAAGGCCCTGTGGCGCAGTTGGTTAGCGCGCCGCCCTGTCACGGCGGAGGTCGCGGGTTCGAGTCCCGTCAGGGTCGCAAGTACGGCGAGGCATCTTCTTGCCTTCCGGCCAGGTAGCTCAGTTGGTACGAGCGTCCGCCTGAAAAGCGGAAGGTCGCCGGTTCGATCCCGGCCCTGGCCACCAAGCGTCGCGTGCACCGGCATCCGCGCCTCGCTAGTCGCCGCCAAGTTTCCTGTACACCGCACCGACGATCGGCGTGACGATCGCCCGCGGCGCGTAGCCGCTGGCCACCGACATCGCCTTCGACGTCACACCGGAAACCACACGCATCTTGTTGCGCATCAAGCCATTCAACGCGGTCTTCGCCATGTACTCGGGCGAGATGAACAGGAAGTCGGGGATCAGCTTCTCGGCGGGCAGATCGATGCGCACCGGTCCGGGAGCCATCACGGTCACGTTGACGCCAAGGCTCTTGACCTCGCCGCGCAGCGACTCGCCGAACGTGTTGACGAACGCCTTCGACGCCGCGTAGGTGGCGTTGTTCGGGATCGGCGAGTTGCCTGCCACGGAGCCCGAGATCAGGATTCCGCCCGCGCGCCGCTGCACCATCCCCTGGAGCACGGCCAACACGAGGTCGTGGACGCCAAGCACGTTCAGCTGCACCTGATCCCGCTGGCCCTGACTGTCGAGGTTGGCGACCGGACCGAACGTCGACGTGCCTGCGTTGGCGCACAGGATCGACACGTTGCGGTTGGCGAGCTCGTCGCACAGCTTGCCGCGAGATTCGTGGTCCGCCAGGTCCGCGGCCCTCACCTCTACGGTGACGCCGTAGCGGTCGGTCAACGCCGCGGCCAGTTCCGCCAACACGTCTTCGCGCCTGGCGGTGATGATCAGATGGTGCCCCCGCGCGGCGAGCTCGGTGGCCAACGCCGCGCCGATGTTCTGCGAGGCGCCGGTGACGACGGCCCGCGCGTCGGGGCTGGGAGCAGGCACGGGCATGGCGTCATCGTAGGGAACGGCGACGTTCCCAGTTCCCGACGTCGTCGGCAAGCCTGGCGACGCCCTATCTGATCGCCACGGATACCGGATGGCAGGAGTTGCTGGCATATTGCCTGGACTCGAATGGTCGCCGTCGAGGCGGGGGTTAGCGTTGAAAGAACGGCAGGACCCGGTTGCCCGGGCAGCGGCACCGAACCCAGGACGACGAAGGCCACGAAGTGCTCGATTGGCCTGCGGCATATTGAAGATGGAGGCAGCCGATGACCGCCAGCACCGGTAGCGAGCCGGGATCCAGCGAAGCGCAAGAGCACCCCCTGCGCACGCTGGACACCTTGCCGAGAGCCGGAGTCCGGGACTTTGCCCGTGACCGCGGCCGCTTCGCGCGTCCCGGGCGACCACGCTCCACGCTGTGGGGGATGGGCGAGCAGTGTCTGATCGACTTTCCGGTGGGGCCGACGGTGGTGCTCACCTCGGACCCGGAGGACGCCAAGGCGGTCTTCTCCCACCGCGACGGCGCGCTCTCGTTCGGCGAGATGCTTCGCCGGTTCACCCCGCACGAGACGCTGTTCGGCAGCGATGCGTACATCTTCTGCGAGGAGGATGAGCACCTGAAGGAGCGCCGCAAGGTCGCGCCGCCGCTGCACGGCAAGGCGCTCAAGTCCTACGAGCGCGCAATGGTCGACATCGTGCTGCGACGACTCCCGGAGTGGCCGCTCGGCTCGCCGGTCAGCTTCAGCCAGATCGGCGGGCAGCTCGCGCTCGACGTGATGATGACCGTGATCTTCGGCGTCTCCGAGCCGGATCGGATGCGGCGCCTGGAGACGCGCGATGATGGCCTACAACGCGGTCAGCGAGAGCGCGTCGTTCCTCGGGGTTGGTGTGGCGACGACCTTGTTGAGCGGCAAGTGGACGGCGGTCCCGCGGTTGGCGAAGACCGCCGCCGCCGTCGACGCGATCGTGCTGGAGGAGATCGCCGAGCGGCGCCGCACCGGTTCGCGCACGGACGACTGCCTGACCATGTATCTGGACATCGACGCGGCCGACGAACATCCGCGCGGTGACTTGTTTCTCGCGCGCTCGATGCGCGGACTGATGTTGGCCGGCTACGCCGCCACCACCGTCACCCTCGGCTGGTTGGCCGACCTGCTCGTCGCCCAGCCAGAAACGCTCGCCGCGCTCGATGAGAGCCTGGACCGCGGCGAGGACGACTACCTCGACGCGGCAATTGCCGAGACGTTGCGGCTGCGGCCCGCACTGCCGTTCACCGGTCGCCGCGCGCTGCGGGATTTCGACCTCAATGGACTACTCGTCCCGCGCGATGCGTACATCCTGATCGGGATCATGGCGATGCACGAGCGCGCCGAGCTCTATCCAGACCCGCTGGCCTTTCGTCCCGAACGCTTCGTCGGCACGCGGCCCAAGGCACACAGCTGGGTGCCGTTCGGCGGCGGTGCGCATTACTGCGTGGGTGCCGAGTTCGCGCTGTTCGAGGCGCGAGTGCTGTTGCGGACCCTGTTCGAGCACCGCCGACTCGGCGCCGTCCCCGGTCACGTCGGTGGACGCTCGAGCCGCACGCACCCATTGCCCGTGCCGGCGGGCGGGGCCCCCGTCGTGCTGACCGCACGCCACTAGCAGCCGGCACGTGTTGCCACTTCAGCGACTGGTCGATGGACCTTTCCGAGCGCCGCGATGTCGGCCGGTGCGTCATTCGTGTTCGTGATCACTCTCACGTCACACTTTGCTCACGCGGTACCGCGGGGTGGGGATAAAGTGACCAGACCCCAGACGCTGGGAATGCAGCACGGACTGGGGCTTGCTTACATTCAGCATCGGCTGACGACAGTGAGGGGCGTGTTGACGGCACATGTCTGAGAGCGCGGCGATTTCAGCCAAGACCCTGCTGGATGTTGCGCGGTACCGAGCGGGTCTCCATCCGGAAAAACTCGCGTTCGACTACTGCCGCTTCACACCCCGATGGTGAAAAACACAGCCAGCTGACCTATCGCGAACTCGACGTCAAGGCGCGAGCAATCGCGGCGACCTTGCAGCGAGAGGGCGTGGCCGGCGAACGCGTCCTGGTCCTTTGCCCCTCGGGGGTGGACTTCGTCGCTGCATTCTTCGGGTGCATCTACGCCGGAGCCGCTGCGATTCCGGTGCATCCGCCGGTGCGCAGCCGGGTGGTCGGACGGGTCGCGTCCATTCTCCGGCGACGTCGACGCGAGCTTCGTGCTCTCCACTGCCGCGTCGCAGTCGGACCTCAAGTCTGCCGTCGACGACTTGGCCGACGGAAATTCGCTGCGCTGGTGTGCGGTGGACGACGTCAGCGACGACACCGCCGCGGAGTGGGTCGCCCCCGACGTCGACCCGAACACGATCGCGCTTCTGCAGTACACCTCTGGGTCGACGAACACGCCCAAGGGCGTCATGGTGACCCACGCCAACCTGCTGCACAACCTGGAGACCATCGCCCAGGCGTGCGGCGACGACTCCGGGGTGTTCTGGCTGCCGCTGCACCACGACATGGGCCTCATCGGTGGCGTTCTCGAAACCCTCTACCTCGGGGGCAGTTCGTACTTCATGCCGCCCGAGGCGTTCATCGAACGCCCGATGCGGTGGCTGGAAGCCATGTCCCGGCACCGCGCCACCACCACCACCGCGCCGAACTTCGCCTACGAGCTCTGCATCGAGAACAGCACCCCGGAGGAGCGTGCGGCGCTCGATCTGTCGAACTGGCGGTCGGCGTTGTGTGGCGCCGAGCCGGTGCGCGCAGCCACCATGGATCGGTTCGCCGAAGCATTTGCCTGCGCCGGTTTTCGACCGGAGGCATTCCACCCGGTGTACGGGCTTGCCGAGGCGACGCTGCTGGTCTCGGGTGGGTCGGATTCCGACTCTGCCGGTGGTGCGTCACGTCGACGGCATCGCGATGCGTGAGCACCGCGTCACCGACGTCGCGCCCGAGCACCCCGCGGCCACTCAGTTCGTCGGCTGCGGTCGGACCCACAACGGCCAAGAGATCGTCATCGCCGATCCGGAGACGCGGCAGCCGTGCCCGGCCGGCGAGGTCGGCGAGATCTGGCTCGCCGGAGGCGGTGTCGCAGCGGGCTACTGGGGCAGGCCCGAGGAGACGGAGCAGACATTTCAGGCGTTCCTCGTCCGACGGACGCGGACCGTTCCTGCGGACGGGGGACCTCGGCTTCGAACTCGACGGCGAGCTGTTCGTCACGGGGCGGCTGAAGGACCTCGTCATCATCCGCGGGCGCAACTACTACCCCGAAGACATCGAGGCGCAACGTTCAGGACAGTCATCCGGGGCTGCTGCGTGGCCGCGGGGCGTGCTTCTCGGTCACGCCCGAATCGGGTTCTCGACGAAGAACTCGTCGTCGTGCAGGAGGTGGACCGCAGCCTGATCGACGAGGCCGACGTCAGCGGTGTCATCGACGCGATCCGCACCTCGGTCACCGCAGCATCACGAAATCCGGCCCTACGCAGTCGTTCTGGTCGATCTCCTGCAGATCCCGACGACGTCGAGCGGCAAGATCCGGCGCAACAAATGCCGCGAGGCCTTCCTCGACGGCGAGCTCCAGGTGTTCGCGCAGTGGCGCATCGCCGGCCCCAGAAGCCAAGCCTGCCAACGCATCTGCCAATGCCCCCAGTGCGACGATGGGCATCGCGCGGACGAGATTGCCGCCTGGTTGATCGCGCAGCTGTCCCGCGAACTCGATCTGGATCCCACGAACATCGACGTGTCAGAACCGTTCGCCCACTACGGTCTTGACTCCATTCATGCCATCCGGCTGACCTCGGCCCTGGCGGCCTGGCTGGGCCGCGAGCTCCCACCGACACTCGCGTACGAGTACCCGACGATCGAGTTGGCGTCGAGACATCTGGCCGGGGACGACACCGCTCGACGCGGCCCACATCGCCGTCGCCGCCAACCGGTTTGGGTGCCGCGAACGGATGGCGCGCAGGAGCCGATCGCGATCATCGGCATCGGCTGCCGGTTTCCGGGTGCCGACGGTCCCGCGGCCTTCTGGCGGCTGCTCTCCGAGGGCACCGACGCCGTGACCGAGGTGTCGGCGGACCGCTGGGGTGCTGAGGCATTCGCCGATCCGGGCCTCGACAACCCGGCCGCCCGCTTCGCGGGGTTCCTCGATCAGGTCGACCAGTTCGACGCCGAGTTCTTCTCCATCTCGCCACGCGAATCGGACCGCATGGATCCGCAGCAGCGTCTGCTCCTGGAAGTTGCATGGGAGGCGATGGAAGACGCCGGCCAGGTGCCGGAAGCGCTCGAGGGCAGCCGTACCGGCGTGTTCGTCGGCATCTCCACCAACGAGTACGGGTTGCTCCAGTTCGGCGAGCCTGGTCGCACATCGACCCCTACACCGGCACCGGCAGCGCCTTGAGCATCGCGGCGAACCGGCTGTCGTACGTTCACGACTTCCGCGGGCCCAGCATGGCGATCGACACCGCCTGCTCGTCGTCGTTGGTCGCCATCCATCTGGCCTGCCGCAGCCTGAGCGACGGCGACTGCACGCTGGCGCTCGCGGGCGGCGTCAACGTCATCCTGTCGCCGAAACTAGCCGTCAACTTCGACAGAGCCGGGGTGATGGCGGCCGACGGCCGGTGCAAGACCTTCGACGCCGAGGCGGACGGCTACGTGCGGGGCGAGGGCGCCGGGATCGTCGTCCTCAAACCTCTGAATCAGGCTCTGGCCGACGGGGATCCGATCTATTCGGTGATTCGCGGCAGCGCGATCAACCAGGACGGCCGCACCAACGGGTTGATGGCGCCCAGTCCGCAGTCGCAGGAAGCCGTGCTGACCGAGGCCTACCAGAGGGCGGACCTGTCGCCCGGTCTGGTTCAGTACGTCGAAGCGCACGGCACGGGTACGTCGCTGGGCGACGCGATCGAGGCGAAGGCGCTCGGCTCCGTCCTGGCCGAGGGCCGTGCGGGCGACAGCACGTGCTTGATCGGCTCGGTCAAGACCAACATCGGCCATCTGGAGGCCGCCGCAGGGGTGGCCGGTCTGATCAAGGTGGCGCTGGCCCTGCGTCACCGAATGATCCCGCCGAGCCTGAACTTCACCGAGCCCAACCCGAACATCCCGTTCGACAGTCTTCCGCTGCGCGTCGCGCAGAACCTGACCGCGTGGCCCGAGAACGGCGGTCGGGCACTCGCAGGGGTCAGCTCGTTCGGCTTCGGTGGCGCGAACGCCCACATCGTGCTCGCCGAGGCCCCGCAGGCGCGGCCGACCCCACCGGCGGACGACACCGAGGCGCTGCGTGTCGAGCTGTTGCCGCTGTCTGCCCGGTCGCCAGAAGCGTTGAACGCCTTGGCAGCTCGCTACGAGCTGGCGTTGGCCGGTGGGACACCGCTGGCCGAGCTGTCCTACACGGCCAGCGCGCGCCGCGGCCACCACGATCATCGGTTGGCGGTGATCGGTGACTCGGCCGCCGCGATGTCGGAGTCGCTCTCCGCCTTCCGCAGTGGTCGTCGCGCATCCCGGCCTCTCGGTCGGACATCGTCGCCCGGGTCGGCGGCCAGGTCCCGTCTTCGTCTTCTCCGGCCAGGGTTCCCAGTGGTGCGGCATGGGCCAACAGCTGTACGCGCAGGAGCCCGTGTTCCGTGAGGCGCTGGCCATGTGCGACGAGGCCATCCGCCCACATCTGGACGGGTCCGTCGTCGCCGAGCTACTTGCCGAGGACAACGACTCGTGGCTCGGCGACATCGGCATCGTGCAGCCCGCGATCTTCGCGGTCCAGGTCGCCCAGGTCGCCCTGTGGCGGTCGTGGGGAGTCGAGCCCGAAGCGGTGATCGGTCACAGCCTGGGGGAGGTGTCGGCGGCCTACGTCGCGGGTGCGCTCACCCTGAGCGACGCGGCCCGGGTCATCTGCGAGCGGGCACGTCTGCTGCGGCGGCCGATGTGTCGCGGGGCCATGGTGAGTGCCGAGCTCACGCTCGCCGAGGCTCAGGACCTCATCTCCGGCCACGAACACGAGGTCGCCATCGCGGCGGCCAACAGCCACCGATCGATGGTGCTGTCGGGCGATCCCGAAGTATTGACCGACCTCGTGAGGGTGCTGGAACAGCGATCCCGCTTCTGCCGGTGGATCAAGGTCGACGTCGCCTCCCACAGCCCGCAGATGGATGCGTTGCGCTCGGACCTGCACGCTGCGCTCGCCGGGCTGGCGCCGACGGAGGCGTCGGTACCCATGTACTCCACGGTGACCGGCGACGTGGCGGCCGGCCCGCTCGACGCCGCGTACTGGGTGGAGAACCTCTGCTCGCCGGTGCGCTTCTCGGCGGCGACCCGGCAGCTACTCGAAGCGGGTCACGACCTGTTCCTCGAGGTCAGTCCGCACCCGATCCTGCTGAGCGCGGTGCGCGAAGACGCCGATGACATGGGCCGCGAGTCCACCGTGCTGCCGTCGATGCGCAGAGACGACGGCGGACGCGCCACCCCGCTCGCGTCGCTCGGCGCCCTCTACGCCCACGGCCAACACGTGGCCTGGGAGAAGTTGTATCCATGGGGCGGCCGGTGCGTGACGGCACCCACCTATCCGTGGCAGCGCCGCCATTTCTGGACCGAGGCCACCGAAGCCGCCGTGCCGACCGCAACCAAGGCGACGGCCGCAACCAGGGCGACGGCCACGAGCACCCGGCCGAGCACAGCCCCGCCACGAGCACAGCCCGGCCCCGGCGCCGGCCAGTTTCGATCGGCTGCCGTGGCGGTTGCCACTGCACTCGGCCGCGGATCCGCAGACGTCGTTCTGCGAAATCGAACTCAGCACCGAGCTGATGCCCGTGCTGAGCGACCATCGGGTGCAGGGCGCCGTCGTCGTGCCAGGGGCGGTTCTGCTCGAGCTCGTTCTGTCGGCCGCCGCCGCGACCTTCGGACCCGCGAAGCGGGTACTGCGCGACATCGACTTCCGTCAGACGCTGGTGCTCGCCGACGCGGAGCGACGCACCGTCCAGGTCGTACTGCATCAAGATGCCTGGGGCGCAGCCCGATTCGAATGCTACAGCTCCGACGGCCTCGATTCCGACCCCTGCCGCGGCGCCCGGGTGGTCGCTGTTGGCCAGCGGCGTCGTCGCTGCCGACGAGACGGACCGACCCGACGAGGCAGGCCGATCCGACGCCGACCGGCAACCGCCCGAAGTCATCGCGGCCTCCTGCCCCGACGTCATCACGGGGTCGTCGTTCTACCATCGCCTGGCCGAGCACGGTTTGCAGTACGGGCCGGGTTTTGCTGCCGTGGAACAGATTTGGCATCGAGACGGTGAGGCAGTCGCCCGTCTGACCGCGCCAGACGCGGACAAGGGCGCCTTTGCGGACGGCCGGATTCTCGATGCCTGCTTCCAGGCGCTGGCCGCGACGCTGGCAACGACCGAGCAGGCCCGCGACACCTACCTGCCGGTGGGCCTTGGCGAGCTGCGCACTCTCGAGACGTCCACCGGCGGAACGTGGTGCCACGCGCAGCTGCGCCCCGCGTCCGACCCCGAGCCGGACATCGTCGAGGGTGACGTGTTCCTGCTGCGGGACGACGGGCAGGTGGCGATGTCGGCCCGCGGGTTGCGTCTTCAGCGAATCCCAGGGGACCGTCCCGCGACGGCGGATCAGTTGCGGGACAATATCTTTGAACTGCAGTGGCAGATCGCGGCACAAGCTCCACCGGTCAACCCCGATGCTGCGCCACACGGCGGCTGGCTGGTCTTCAGCGACGGTAGTGCAACGTCGCACATGCTGAGAGAGCACCTCGAGCGCCAATCTCAGAGCTGTGTGATCGTCGAGCCGGGAACCGAATTCGAGCGCATCGGACATGACGCCTACCGCCTCGACCCCGCGCAGCCGCAGCACTTCCGCAGGCTCGTCGACGAGGCGTTCGGGCTGGACCGGCGAGCGTGCCGTGGGGTCGTGCACCTGTGGAGTCTGCTGGCGGCTGCGCCCGTGGAACCGAGTGAGACGTCGAGCGAGTGGCTGGAGGCGGCACAGGTTTCGGGCCCGACGAGCGTGCTGCATCTAACGCAGGCACTCGCGCTGGCCGGCTGGTCGGAGCCACCGCGGCTGTGGCTGGTGACCAATGGCGCGCAGGTGGTCGACGCCGACGACGTGTCGGTGACCATTGCCGCCGCCCCGCTGTGGGGGATGGGCCGAAGCATCGCTCTGGAGCATCCCGAGCTGCGCTGTGCACGGGTCGACCTGGCCGTACGGCCCGGACCCGACGAGGTCTCGGCGCTGGCGCGAGAGTTGTGGGCGGACGGCAGCGAAGCCGACGTCGCCCTTCGCGGGTCGTCGCGCTACGTCGCGCGGCTGGTCCGGCGCGACGACGCCGCAGCACCGGTGAGGCGGCACGGGCCGGACGCCGCGCTGGCGTTCCGGATGGAATATCCGCAGGCAGGTGTGCTCGACGACGTTCGTGCCGTCGCCGCCGCCCGGCAGGCACCGGGATCCGGCGAGGTCGAGATCCGCATGCACGCCGCCGGGCTGAACTTCATCGACGCGATGCGCGCGCTCGGGGCGTATCCCGGCCAGGTCGACGGGCCGGTGCGGGTGGGGATCGAATGCGCGGGCACCGTCACGGCGGTCGGCGATGACGTAGATGACGTGCACGGCCTTCGGGTGGGCGACGCCGTCCTCGCCCTTGCCATGGACGGCATCGGCTCCTACGTCACGACCCCTGCCTGCCTGGTGGCCGCGAAGCCCACGCAGCTGAGTTTCGACGCGGCGGCAGCGCTGCCCATCGCCTACCTGACGGCCTACTACGGCCTGCACGAGCAGGCGCGGCTTCGCCGTGGGGAGCGCGTCCTCATCCACTCGGGCGCCGGCGGCGTCGGCCTCGCGGCGGTGCAGGTTGCGCGCTGGCTCGGCGCGACCGTCTACGCGACGGCCGGTACCGCGGAGAAACGTGACCATCTGCGCGCGCTCGGCGTCGAGCACGTCTTCGATTCCCGGTCGCTCGCGTTCGCCGACGAGGTGTTGGCCGCCACCGGGGGCACGGGCGTGGACGTCGTACTCAACTCGTTGACGGGCGAGGCCATCGCCAAGGGCCTCGAGGTGCTGGCGCCGTCCGGCCGCTTCGTGGAGATCGGCAAGCGCGACATCTACGGGCACGGTTCGCTGCGACTGTGGCAGCTGCGAAACAACGCGTCGTACATGGTCGTCGATCTGGCTCAACTGGTCGCCGATCGCCCCGAGTACGTCGGCGACCTGTTGCGCAAGGTCGCGACGGGCGTCGCGCAGGGCGTGTGGGCGGTGCCGCCGGTGCGCACGTTCCCCGTCGCCGACACCGGAGCGGCCGTCCGTTGCCTGGCCCAGGGCAAACAGATCGGCAAGGTCGTCGTGTCGCTCGAGGGCGGCGCCGTGCCGGCCGTGCAGACGGGCGACCTTCCCGTCGAACTCGATGCCGACGCCACCTATCTGATCACCGGGGGACTCGGTGGGCTCGGCCGTGCGGTCGCCACCTGGCTGGTCGAACGGGGCGCTCGTCATCTGGTTCTGATGGGGCGCACTGCGCCCTCGACCTCGGCGCAGCAGACGCTCGACGCGCTGCGCAGAGCCGGGGCGCACGTCGTGGTCTCGCGCGGGGACGTTGCCAGGGCGGATCACGTGGCGTCCGTGATCGAGTCGATCCGCGTCGCCATGCCGCCGCTGCGCGGGGTGGTGCACGCCGCCGGAGTGCTCGACGACGGCGTCGCTCGCCCACCTCGACCAGCGTCGGCTGCGCGACGTCATGGCGCCGAAGGTCGACGGCGCCTGGAATCTGCATGCGCTCACCCGGGACGTCGACGTGGACTTCTTCGTACTGTTCTCGTCGGCCGCAGCGGTGCTGGGTTCGCCGGGTCAGGCGCACTACGCCGCGGCGAACTCGTTCCTCGATGCGTTGGCGTGGCATCGCAGGGCAGAGGGTCGGTCGGCGCTCAGCATCAACTGGGGACCGTGGGCCGAGGTGGGTCTGGCTACCCGGCCCGAGCAGGTGGGGCATCTCAGCCGGCATGGCATCGAGCCGATAGCGGTATCCGATGGTGTCGCGGCGTTGTCGCAGTTGCTGCGGGCTGACGCCACGCAGGCGGCCGTGCTCGACGTCGACTGGGCCCGGTGGCGCTCGGCGCTGCCCCAGGGTGTCGAGCCGGCTCTGTTGGCGGACCTGGCAACGGCGGACGGCGGGTCGGCGGCAGGCGAGGAGCGAAAGCCCGCCGCCGCGCTGGGTGACGAGGTGCGCCAAGCGGCTCCCCAGCAGCGCAGGCAGTTACTCGAGTCGTACCTCCGCGATCAAACGGCGGCAAAGCTCGGCCTGGCACCGGAGCGCCTCGCCGTCGAGTCGCCGCTGAACAACCTTGGCGCCGACTCCCTGATCGCGATGGAACTGCGGACCCAGATCGAACGCGATCTTGGCATTGCCGTACCCGTCGTCGAGTTGCTCGACGGACCGAGCATCGCGACGCTCGCCGGCCGTCTCGACGGACGCCTATCGGGTCTAGGGACGGCGCGTGGACTCGGTCGTCGTCGCGAGCCCGCCACCACTGCCCGAAGCGCCGTCGCCGGACGATTCCGCCCGATGGATCGGCGTGCTGACCAAGGTGCCCGAGGTGTCCGACGCAGACGTCGACGTGCTGCTCGGCGAGCTTCTGGCCTTGAGGAAGGTGGACAGCGATGGTTGACCCGATCGACGTCTCCGGTCTATCCGCACAGGAGAAGCGTGCCCTGCTCGCCCGGCTTCTCCTGGAGCACACCCAGGCCTCGGCCTCGGCACATCCCCTGTCCTACGGCCAGCGGTCCCTGTGGTTTCTGCACAACCTGGCACCGGCCAGCCCCGCGTACACCATCTCCTACGCCGGGCAGATCACCGGCGAACTGGACGTGCCCGCGCTGGAACGCGCCGCCCAGGCGCTCGTCGATCGGCACGCGATCCTGCGCACCACCTATGCCGTGCGCGACGACGGGCCGGTGCAGCTGGTCCATCCCAAATGGCCGGTGGAGATCGCCCGTCACGAGCTGGGACCCGACGATGCCGAACTGCGGGACTGGTTGCGCCGGGAGTCCAATCGCCCGTTCAACCTGCAGACCGGACCGGTGTTCCGGCTGTCGCTGTTGCGCCGCGGAGTCGACGACCACGTCCTGGTCTTGGCGCTGCACCACATCGCCGTCGACTTCTGGTCGATCGACGTCATGCTCGACGAGCTGCGTCTGCTCTACGCGGCAGAACACGGCGCCGCCGCGCCACCGCCATGGCCGCACCGCTACGTCGACTACGTCGACTGGCAGCTGCAGATGCTCGACGGCGCCGAGGCCGACCGGCTGTGGGACTACTGGCGCCAGCAGTTGGCCGGGGACATCCCCAGCATCGCGCTGCCCATCGACCGTCCGCGGCCCGCGGCGCAGACCTATCGCGGCGCCGTGCACCGCTTTACCCTCGACGCCGGACTCGGAACGGCGCTGCGTGAGGTGGGGCGGCGCGCGAGCGCCACCCCGTACGTGACGTTCCTGACTGCCTTCGCTGCCCTGCTGCACCGTTACAGCGGCCAGGATGACCTACTCATCGGTTCACCGTTCGGCTGTCGGGACAGGGCGGAGCTCGAGGGTCTGGTCGGCTACGTCGCCAACCCCGTGGTGCTGCGCGCCGACGTGCACGGCGACCCGACGTTCACGGCCTTGCTGAGCCGCATGAAGGACACGGTGCTGGGCGCAGTCGCGCACCAGGACTACCCGTTCGCTCTGCTCGTCGAACGACTCCGCCCGGCGCGCGATCTCAGCCATGCGCCGCTGTCGCAGGTGTCGTTCGCCTGGGAACAGCCGCGCCGCTTCCAGGACGGCCCCGGTAGTGGGAGTGGGCCGGCGGGGCTCGATGTGACGACGCTGCACATCGGCCAGGGCGGAGCACCCGTCGACCTGATGATGCAGGTGGGCGACGCCGACGGGGAGTTCACCTGCGTCCTGCAGTACAACACCGACCTCTTCGACGACGCGACCATCGAGGGCTTGGGCAGGCACTTCGCGACGCTGCTGCGCGGCATCGTCGCCGACCCGGACAGCCGCGTGTCGGAGCTGCCGTTGCTGACCGAAACCGAGCGTCACGAGCTGGCCCGATGGAACGACACCCGGGTCGGTTACGACGCTGCCGAGTGCATTCACGACATGGTGGCCGCGACGGCTCGACGCAGCCCGGATGCCATCGCGGTCTGGTTCGATGCGCCCGATGGGACCCATCGCGAGATGACGTACGCCGAGCTCGACCGGCGGGCCGATGCGCTGGCCCACCGGCTACAGGGTCTGGGTGTCGGAGCGGGCAGTCTCGTCGCGGTGCTGCTGGACCGCTGCGACGACCTCGTCGTGGCCTTGCTCGGCGTGCTCAAGGCCGGTGGCGCCTTCATGGCGATGGATCCGGCACAACCAACCAATCGGATCGCTTCGGTCTTGGCGGGCGCGCCGGAGGTCGCGGTCTGCCTGACCCACCAGCGGCATGGGCAGCACCTGCGCGAGTTCGCCGGTCATCAGCTGAACCTCGACGACCACACGGCCCCGTTGACCCGCGACGCGGTCCCGTCGGTCACCGACGTCACGTCGTCGAGCCCCGCCTACGTCGTGCACACCTCCGGCTCCACCGGAGCGCCGAAGGGAGCGGTCAATACCCATGGCGGACTGCGCAACTACCTACTGTGGATGGCCGACACCTACCGGGTGACCGGAGACGACGGGGTGCTCCACCACACGCCGGTGACCTTCGACGCCTCGCTGGCGGAGATCTTCCTTCCGCTGGTCCTCGGGGCCCGGCTCGTCATCGCGCGTCCCGAAGGCCACAAGGACGTCGGCTACCTGGTCCGCACCATCGCGGAGCAATCCGTCACGCAGGTGGTGCACGTCGTCCCGTCGATACTGCGCGCCATGCTGGCCCACCCCGACATCGCGCAATGCGCCGCGCTGCGTCGGGTGTCCTGCGGTGGCGAAGTGCTGCCGTACGAAGTCGTCCAGAGGTTCTGGGCGACGCTGGATGCCGAGTTGTGGAACGAATACGGCCCCGCCGAGGCCGCGATCACCACGACCGCCTTCCACTGCGAGCGGGCGACGTCGGGGCCCCCCGTTCCGATCGGGCGGCCCATCGCCAACGTCACCGTCCACATCGTGGACGCGCATCTGCGACCGGTCCCGGTGGGGGTGTCGGGCGAACTGCTGATCGGCGGCGCCGGTGTGGGCCGCGGATACCTCAACCAGCCCGATGCGACCGCCGCCAAATTCGTCACCGCCGCCGACTCGGACCAGCTGCTGTACCGGACGGGTGATCTCGCGCGGTATCTGGCAGACGGCACCATCGAGTACCTCGGACGCCTGGATGACCAGGTGGAGATCCACGGCGTGCGGATCGAGCCGAGCGAGGTCGAGGCGGCACTGGACAAACATCCCGGTGTGCGGGAGAGCGCGGTGGTCGCCGGAGCCGACGGTCGCGGCAACACCCTGCTGGTCGCGCACTTCGTGGGGCTTGGCGAGACCGTGCCGAGCACCGCCGAGCTGCGCCGGTTCTTGCTGGACTGGCTTCCCGCGGCAATGGTGCCTGCCGTCTTCACGCCCGTCGCGGCCCTGCCACGCACGTCGGGCGGGAAGGTGGACCGTCGAACCTTGGCCGCGGCCATCGACACCGCACCGGCGCAGGAGTCGATCTTCGTGGCTCCGCGGACGCGCGCCGAGCAGATCCTCGCCGACATCTGGCGCGAGGTGCTCGAGGTCGACCACGTCGGCGTCCACGATGACTTCTTCGCGCTCGGTGGCAGCTCGACTCAGAGCCTGCAGATCTCGTTGCGCGCGAACGACGCCGACCTGCCGCTTCGGCCGGAGTCGATGTTCCTCTTCGGGACGATCGCCGAGCTGGCCGCCGAATACGGCCACGCCCTGCCGGAGGCGCAGGCGATGGAGGAGGACGCTGCCCCCAAACTCACGACTGCGGCTCCCCACCTCAACGGCCACCAGGTCGTCGCCGCCAACGACTTCGTCGCCGCGTCGGGTCCTGCGGTGTCCGAGCACCGTGCCGGCCAGCAGCCGGGAAACACGGTGATAGAAAGCATCGGCACGTACCTGCCTGCCACGATGATGTCGACCGACGAGGCCCTGGCGGGCTGCGTCAATCCGATCGGGATTCCGTTGGAACGCCTGACCGGTATCAAGCATCGGCGGGTGGCTGGGGACAACGAGTTCTCGATCGACCTTGCCCGACATGCAGCGACTGACTGCCTGGCCCGCTCGAGCTACGGAGCCGACGAGATCGATCTGATCATCGCGTGCAACATCTCTCGGTACGACGGGCCGGCCAACAAGTTCATGTTCGAGCCAAGTACCGCGGCGCGACTGCGGGACCAGTGCGGCCTGACGAACGCTCTTGCCTTCGACGTGACCAACGCGTGCGCGGGCATGTTCACCGGGATCACCGTGGCCGACGCGTTCCTGCGGACCGGACTGGTCCAGCGCGCCATGGTCGTCAGCGGCGAGTACATCACCCACCTGATTGCCACCGCGCAGAAGGAAATCGAAGGGCCGATGGATTCGCGGCTGGCCTGCTTGACCGTCGGCGATGCCGGCGCCGCGGTGATACTCGAGCGCGGTCCCAACGATCGGGTGGGCTTTCACGATCTCGACATGGCCACGCTCAGCAAGTACAGCAACCTGTGCATCGGCAAGGCGACCAGCGGGGAGCACGGCGGCGCCATCATGCTGGTCGACTCCATCGCCGCGACCGCTGCGGCCGTGAAGCGTTCGGTGCCCTACGTGGGCTCCACGATGATGCGGCACGGCTGGCGGCCCGAGCACTGCGACCACATCCTGATGCACCAGACGTCGGACGCGTCACTGAACGACGCCGTCATCGCGGTGAACCGCATGTTCGGCTACGCCGCGGCCCACCCGGGCAACGTCATCTCCAACTTGGCCGAGCGCGGGAACACCGCCAGCACAACACATTTCGTCGCACTCAGCGATCACATCCGCGGCAACCGGATCAAATCCGGCGACAACGTGGTGTTCGGCATCAGCGGTTCCGGGGCGACCGTCGGCGCTGCCCTCTATACGTTCGACGACCTGCCGGACCGGCTGCGCAGGGGGCCGGATCACCTGCACAGTGCCAGACGCCCGGTCGGCACACGTTCCACGACACCATCGGCGGCGCCCCGGGTCGCGATCACGGGCGTCGGCATCGCCGCCGCGGAGCAGTCCGGGCCGCCCTCTGCGATCGACCTTGCGGCGCGGGCCGCCGCGGCGTGCCTCACCGACAGCGGCCTCGACAAGGCGTCGATCGGTCTGATGATCCATGCCGGGATCTATCGGGAGGAGTTCATCTGCGAACCGGCCATCGCCGCGCTCGTGGCGGGCGAGTTGGGGATCAATGACGACATCGAGACGCCGGAGGACTCCAAGACCCTTGCCTTCGACGTGCTCAACGGCGCCGTCGGATTCCTCAACGCGTGCCATGTCGCCGTCCACATGATCGGTGCCGGTAAGGCCGAGCACGCGATGGTGATGGCGTCCGAAGTCGAGAACAACACCCCGGGCGGCGACCACCCGTTATACGGACTCAACGAGACGGGTTCGGCGTTGATTCTCGGAAGCAACGGCGGCACGGCGGGTTTCGGTCAGTTCGTCTTCCATCACCGTCCTGAGAACGCCGAGGCGCTGGCCACCTACATCCGGCACGAGGACGGGCACAGCTGGCTGCAGATCGACCGGGAGCCGAAGCTGACGATGCATTACCTGGACGCGATCCCCGCCGCAGTCGAGGAACTGTTGACCATGGAGGGACTGGAAGCCGCCGACATCGCCGCGGTGTTTCCGCCCCACCTCGCTGCGGCGGACCTCACCGAAATGGCAAGGCGGATCAACATTCCGAGAGCTCGTCTGGTCGAAGTCGACGCCGACGCCGACCTGTTCACCTCGTCGCTGCCGTATGCACTGGACCACGCCGTGCGGCATCAGCTGGTGAAGCCCGGCGACATCGGGCTCATCGTGAGCGTGGGCTCAGGCGTACAGGTCGGCTGCGCGACGTATCGCTTCTGATGCCTGGCAAGCTACTCGTCGCGTAGTGCTGTCGACGGTGCGGTTTGGGTGCTTCTCCACGCGGGGATGAGCGAGGCGAGTACGGCCGCCATGGTGGTCAGCGCGGCATACAGAAGTGCCTCTGACAGCGGGAATACCAACGGGCTGTCCGACCCCACGTTGACGATTGCCGCCCGTCGAACCGCTTCGAGGATCGCCACGGACAGTGCCGCACTGAACGTGGCGCCCACTGCGCTGGCAATGACGGCCTCCAACGTCGTCACGGCGAAGACCTTGCCCCTCGTGGCGCCCAGCGCCTGGATGAGGGCGATCTCTCGTCGGCGCCGCATACCGGTCAGCAGCAGCGTGGAGGTCACCGATATGAAGGCGATGGCGAGGAGCCCGTACTTCAACGTGTTGAGCGGCGCGAGGAATCGGGCCTCGCCGCTGGCGACGGCGTTCTCGTAACCCGGCGCGTCGGTGGCCCGGACCGGTTGGTTGAACGCTCGGGAGCCAAGCTCTGCACCGAGCTTCTCCACCGACGATCCGGCAGCCGGTTCGAGGAACACCAACGCCGCGGGCTGAGGACCGAAGATCTGCTCGGCGAGCGGGTAGGACATTTGTATCCTGCGGCCACCCACCTCGGGAGTCGCCAGAATCGTGCCGACCACCAATTTCGCGGCCCGGGCCCCGCTACCGAGGAGCAGGGTGTCGCCGACGCGAATTCCGTTCTGGCGGGCCAGAATTCCGCCGATGATCAACTGGTTGGCATCGACGCTCTGCTGTGGGGGCTGGCCTGCGAGCACCGGGAAGGGAAACGTCGGCCGATCCTCGGCGCGCACGAACGCCAGCGATCCGTTCGGCAGGGTGGTCTCGATTTCCGCCAGCCGCTCGACGGTGTCCACCCCCGGCAAGGTCGACAGCTTCGCCATGGTGTCCGGAGAGAACTTGGCGTCCATCGAGCCGAAATCGGTGAACTCCGTGGTGGTCAGGACCAGGCGGCCGGTGGCCTGCGCTACGGCCACGTCGGCGACGCCGCGGTTGATGGCGACGAGGAAGCCGGAGAGCAGGACGGCGACCGCCACCGGCACGGCGACGGCGCCGGCGATGGCGGTGGTCCGCGATCCATTGGCGCGCAGACCGCTCAGGGCGACCGTGAGCGTTGCGCTACGCGCACGCTGAGGTCGAGGCTTGATCGACGCGATCACCTGTGCGCTCAGATATGCTGCGGCCGAGAGTAATCCGACAACGGCGACGACGACCGAGGCATTCGTGACGTTGGCCTGCCAGGGTTGCAGACCCCCGGATCTGGTGGCCCACGTCGCGGCGATCACGCCGCCGAAACCCACGGCGAGCAGTGCGAGCGCCTTCGGCCAGATGCCTCCAGGCTTGGCGCTCTCCTGGGCGGCGCGCCCCGAGAGTTCGCTCGCTATCGCGGTTTTCGATGCCGACAGGCTGGGGAGGATGGCAGCGAGCACCGCCAGCAGCACGCCGGCAACCAGCCCGACCGCGATGACACCCGGTTCGACCACGACGGGAACGTTGACCCCGAGGAACTGTTGGGTCAGCTCACTGGCGGCGGCCACCACCGGCCGTGCGATGACGATGCCGAGCGCGATGCCGATGATGGACCCGAGTACTCCGAGCAGTGCAGCCTCGAACAGGAAGCCGCTGACCGCCGTCAGCGGCGATGCGCCGAGGGCAGCCGCGATCGCGATCTCGCGTCGACGTTCTTCGACCGACATCCGGGTGATCTGAGCGATCAGGATGACGCCCACCCCGACCGCGATCAAAGCGAAGATCGCCAGTAGGGGCAACGAGCACGGTGTTGACGTCGAACCCACGGGCGGGATCCTCGCGGGTCAGCACCCGCAGGCCCGGGCCCAGTCGTTCGGCGAGGCGCGCTCGGACCTCGGCTGGGTTGGCGTTGTCGGCGACTTGCACGTAGACGATGTCGACGTTGTCGGCTCGGGCGAACTGCGCCTTGGCCCTGCTCAGCGGCAACACGATCACGCGGCCACTGTTGACGGTGTCCAGATCTGAGATCGGTTGCAGCGCAGGGATCGACACGTCCCCGACGTCGGTCGCCAGTGTTGCCGTAGGACCCAGCGATGCGACGAGAGTCGTCGACGTCGCCATGATCGGGGGTTCTCGCTGGCCGGGTTGGCATACCTTCGGGTCGATGATCCACTTGGCTGAACAGTCGATACCCAGCGCCAGCACGAACGTGTCGTCGCCGCCGCTACGCAGCAGGGTCACTGCGCGGATGACCGGCACCGTCGCCGCCACGCCCGGTACCTGGCGGGCGGTGTCGATGGTGGGCGGATCGACGCCGCCCCGTGTCGCTGCGCCGACGATGCGCAGCGGGGCCGGGCCGGCAATGCGGTAACCGACATCGTCGACGGCCTTGCTCACGCTGGTGGATTCGATCAGGACGGCGACGACGACGGCGACCCCGCCGCCGAGCGACAGCGCGGCCAAGAGCGCCCGCAGCATGTGCCGGCGGATGGCGCGGAGATTGATGATCCGCACGACGCTCAGCGTCGCGGCTACGTTGGCCTGCGCCATTGCCACGTCGTGTCAATCGGGTCCACCAAACTGCTGTCAGTCTCCACGCGGCCGTCGAGAAGCGAAACGAGGCGAGGGGCGTCACCGGCGATCGACCGATCGTGTGTCACCAGGACGATCGTCTGACCTGACGAATTGAGCCTCTCCAGCGCCTCGATGACCTTGCGCCCATTTTCGGTGTCGAGATTGCCGGTGGGTTCATCGGCGAGTATGACGTCCGGTTTCCTGAACAACGCTCGAGCGATCGCGACCCGCTGCTGCTCACCGCCCGACATCTCCGCGGGTACGCGCTTGGCGAGTGAGGCGACGCCGAATTGGTCCAGCAGTTCGATCGCCCGGTCGTACTGCGACTGACCGGACTCACCCGCCAGCAGGCCGGGAAGCATGACGTTCTCGACCGCAGACAAGCCGGCAGGGAGGTTGAACGACTGGAAGACGTACCCGATCGTGCTGCTGCGGACGGCGGCCAGCTCCCGGCGCGACAGTTTGCCCACGCTCTTCTGGTTGAGCAGAACGTCACCACTCGTCGGAGGCTCCAGCAGCCCGAGAATGCTCAGCAACGTCGACTTCCCCGAACCCGACGGCCCGACGAGTGCGACGAACTCGCCCGGAAATATCTGCAGATCAATGCCGTTGAGGATGGGCGTGGCCGCGGCGCCGCGGCCCACCGACTTGCAGAGCTCGCGAGCTTCGAGAACGGCCGTGGCAGAAGCCTCGCCACGGCCTTTGTCCACGTTGCCATCCTAGGGCCCGGCCGGTGCGGCCCGGGTGGTCACCCCTGCCGCTCGATTGGACGCAGGTCACGGATTCTGAGTATTCGATGAGGGTTTGCGCCCGACGTAGCGCGGATAACCTAGACGCCATGGCTGTTCCCGGGCTCCTCGGTGGCCGCTACGAGCTGCGGGACATCCTGGGCTACGGCGGGATGGCCGAAGTCCGTAGCGGTTGGGACACACGCTTGAACCGAGCCGTCGCCATCAAACTGCTGCATGCCGGCCCGAATTCCCAGGCGGACGTCCGCGAACGGTTCAAGATCGAGGCTCGTGCGGCCGCGGCGCTCAACCATCCGAACATCGTCAACGTCTACGACTACGGTGACGGCGACGGAACGCCCTTCATTGTCATGGAGCGGTTGCCTGGCGACACCCTGGCCGACCGGATCGCGCTTGGTCCGTTGTCGCAATCCGAGGTCCGTACCGCTCTGCTCAGCGTGCTCGCGGCCCTTGCCGCGGCACACTCCGCGGGAATGCTGCATCGAGACATCAAGCCGGGCAACATATTGCTGACGCCGCCCGCCGCCGTGAAGGTAGCCGACTTCGGAATCGTGAAGACCGCTGGTTCCGTACACACGACGACGGGCCAGATCGTCGGAACCCTTGCGTACCTGAGCCCCGATAGGATCGCGGGCGAGCCCGCAGACGTCTCCGACGACCTCTACGCGGTCGGTGTGGTCGGCTACGAGGCGCTGACGGGGCGCAAGCCATTCCTCCAAGAAGAGATCGCACCGCTGGCGCGCGCGATCACCGACGACGATCCGCCGCCGCTGCAGCAGCTGCGCCCCGACGTCGACCGGGGGCTGGCCGAGGTGATCGGCAGGGCGATGTCGAAGGATCCGCTTCGACGCTTCCGCAGCGCCGACGACATGCGAGCGGCATTGGGCGGCGGGGCCGCTCAGCCAGCCATGGCGGGGCTCGGTCCCGTGAACCCGTCGCACACGCGGCCGCCGACGCGCGCATTGACGATGCAGCCGGGGCAGCCGTCTGAATACTTCAGCGTTCCGGCGGCACCACCTCGGCGACGGTCGACCCGCGCGCGAAAGGTGGCGGCAGCTGTCGGCGTAGTGGGTGCACTGACCGTGGCCGTACTCGCCTTCGCGCTGGATCCGTCGACGGCGAGGGGTCCGACCGCACCCGAGCCGGTCAGCGTCAGCACCTCGCCGAGTGCGGCGGCCGTACCGTCGTCGGTCGTCCCGCCACCGCCAACGGCGTCTCCGGTGGTCGAGCCGGCCGACACCGGAAATGGCAACCGCCCCAACGGCAATGGCCCCGGGCACGGCAATGGCAAAGGGCCTGGCAAGGGGCCCGGCAACAAGGGGCCGAAATAGTGCTACGCCCGCGAGGGCACCGTGACGAAACTGGGGGAGTCCGCATGACCGACGTGAAGCTGATCCCGCTCGAGGTACTGCTGGGAAATCCGGACCGCGCGGCGGTGCAGATCTCCCCGGACGGGACGCGACTGTCCTACCTCGCACCGCTGGAGGGCGTGCTCAACGTGTTCGTGCGCGACGTGGCGTCGGGCCGAGAAGAGCCGGTCACCCGCGACACCGACCGTGGGATCGAGGGATACCTCTGGGCGCATGACAACCGTCACGTCATGTACGTGCGCGACAGGGACGGCAGCGAGAACTACCGGCTCTACGACGTCGACCTCGAGACCGGCGTGGAGCGCGACCTCACGCCGATGGACGGCGTGCAATGCCGACTCATCGCGCACCGCAAGCAGTTTCCGAACGACGTCCTCGTCGGCCTGAACAAGGACAACCCGCAGCTGCACGACGTCTACCACCTCGACCTGACGACCGGTGAACTGCGCAAGATCGTCGAGAACCCCGGCTACCTCGGCTGGCTGGTCGACTACGACCTCGTCGTGCGCGGAGCGGTCGCTCCGACGCCGGACGGGGGCATGGTGATCCTGGTGCGCGACGACGGGTCGTCGGAGTGGAGGCAGCTCTTGGAGGTCCCTCCGGAGGATGCGGAGACGACAGGTCCGGTCGGGTTCACCAGGGACGGCACTGGCATGTACCTGCAGACGTCCGTCGACGCGAACACCAGCCGACTGGCGAAGCTCGACATCGCATCCGGTGCGATCGACGTGATCGCCGAGGATCCGAACTACGACGTCACCGGAGTGATCAGCGATCCCGACACCTTCGAGATCCAGGGTGTGAGCGTGTACGGCGATCGCCTCGAGTACCGGATCTTCGACGAATCGATACGCGCCGACGTCGAGGCGCTGCAGCGTCTCCATCCGGGCGACCTGGAGATCCTCGACCGCGACGACGCCGACACGGTGTGGTTGGTGGCCTTCGACGACGACTGCGGACCGGTGAAGTACTACACCTGGGATCGCGTCGCGAAGTCCGCCACATTCCTGTTCGACCACCGGCCGGAGCTCAACGACTACCCCCTGGTCCCGATGGAGCCCTTCGCGTTCACCGCGCGTGACGGGCTGACGGTCCACGGCTACCTCACGTTCCCGGCGGGCGTCGAACGCGCGCACCTGCCGACCGTGCTCGTCGTCCACGGCGGTCCGTGGAGTCGGGACATGTGGGGGCTGAACCCCGAGGCGCAGTGGTTGGCCAACCGTGGCTACCTGTGCGTGCAGGTCAACTTCCGCGGATCGACCGGGTACGGCAAGGAGTTCCTCAACGCCGCCGACGGCGAGTGGGGCGCCAAGATGCACGACGACCTGCTCGACGCCGTCGATCACCTCGTCGCGCAAGGGTTCGTCGACCGCGACCGGGTGGCGATCTACGGCGGTTCGTACGGCGGGTACGCGGCACTGATCGGCGCGACCTTCACCCCGGACGTCTTCACCTGCGCGATATCGATGGTCGGTCCGTCCAACCTCAACACGCTCATCGAGTCGTTCCCCGAATACTGGAAGCCCATGATTGCGCTGTGGCACAAGCGGGTTGGGGAGGACGCGGACTTCCTCTGGTCGCGTTCGCCGCTGTCGAAGGTGGACTCCATCGCGATTCCGGTCCTGGTCGCCCAGGGCGAGAACGATCCGCGCGTGAAGCGGGCGGAGTCGGAACAGATCGTGGCGGCGATGAAGGAGCGTGGCATCGACCACGAGTACGTGATGTACGAGAACGAGGGCCACGGATTCACCAAGCCCGAGAATCGCCTCGACTTCTACCACCGGGCCGATCGGTTCCTCGCCAGGCACCTCGGCGGCCGCGCGGAGTGACCCGCCACGTCCCTCGATGACGACGGGCAAAGGCGAACTACTGGCACGTTGATCAACTGCCTCCTATGGTTAGCCGGTGGATGGGACACCCTTCGGCCGCTACCGGTTGGTATCGCTGCTCGGCCGCGGCGGCATGGGCGAGGTCTGGAGGGCCTACGACACGTCGATGAACCGGGTCGTCGCCTTGAAGGTGCTGCCCCCGGCGTTTGCCGACGACGAGCAGTATCAGGTTCGGTTTCGCCGCGAGGCCCACATGGCGGCCGCGCTCGACGAGCCGCACGTCGTCCCGATTCACGACTCCGGTGAGATCGACGGCCGCCTGTACGTGACGATGCGGCTGATCGACGGCAAGACGGTGAACGAGCTGCTCGAGAACGGTCCGCTGGCTCCTCAGCGCGCTGTGTCGATCGTCGAACAGATCGCCGCCGCACTGCACGCCGCACACAAGGTCGGGCTGGTGCACCGCGACGTCAAACCGTCCAACATCCTGGTGACCGACGACGACTTCGCGTACCTCATCGACTTCGGAATCGCCCGGGTGGCAGGGGCGACCAAGCTGACCGGAACCGGAGCCACGATCGGCACCGTGGCCTACATGGCACCCGAGCGGTTCTCCACCGACACCGTCGACGCCCGCGCCGACACGTACGCCCTGGCGTGTGTGCTCTGCGAGTGTCTGACGGGCATCCAACCGTTCCCTGGCGAGAGCGTGGAACGCCAGCTCGCGGGCCACCTCACGATGCCCCCTCCGCAGCCGTCGACCATGCAGCCGGGGGTTCCTCGCCAGATGGATCAGGTCGTCGCCAAGGGCATGGCGAAGAATCCCGACGACCGCTACGCGACGACCAAGGACTTTGCCGCCGCCGCCCGCGCAGCACTGGGCGGCGCGTCGATCACGGACCACCAGGTCGCCCCGCCCATCCAGGACGCCCCGCCCAGCCCGCCTCCGCCGCCGGTCTATCCCAACCTGTCGGCCGCGCCCGCCCCCGCGACCGCGGCGGCGAGCTGGCCCGCGCCGACGTCCGGGCCCGTCGCTTACCCGCCCACCGGGCCCAACGTGCCCTCGGCCGGCCCGCCCACCCAGTACCCCGCGTTCGGTCAGCCCCCGCCTCCTTCCATGGGCGGCCAACCGGTCATGGATGCCGGATCCGCGCCGTCGTGGCAACCCCTACCGGGATCGCAACTGTCGCAAGGCAATCAGCAGAAGTGGCTCATTCCGGCAGTCTTGGCCGCGGCCGTCCTGCTGGTCATTGGAGTCATCGCCGCCGTCGTGTACTTCATCACCTCGCAGAGCAGCAATCCCGGCCCCATCGCGTTCCCGGGCAAGAGCCCGACCGCCACCCCCTCGGCGTCGGTCCCGGGTTTCACGTTTCCCTCCAACTTCCCGTCCTTCTCGATTCCGTCTATGCCCGGACAGACGACGGGTTCGGGGCCGCAGGGACAGTTGCTCGAGACCGACGGGCTCAACGGCCTGCTGACGAGCATGCGCGAAAAATTCTCTGACACAATGGGATTCCGCTTGGTCGTCTATCCCGAGTACGCCTCGCTCCAACGTCCCGACCCTCAGGACGCCCGTCGGAGTCAGTCCTACGACTACCGTGCCGGCGCCTGGTCGACGGGGATCATCGCCACCTCGGTGGGCCCCTTCGACCACCTCGTCGACCTCGGCAAGTTCGATGTCCCTGCGGTGACCGCCCAGATCCCCGGTGTGCCCAAGCAGTTCAACTTCACGAACCCGGATGCGAGCTATCTGATCATCGACGGTAACGAGGACGGATCCGTGGGTGTGTCGATATATGCCTCCGACCACGGGCTCAGTGGCTACGTCAAGCTCAACTCGGACGGCACCGTCAACAAGGTCTATCCGCCGTAACGCAGCCGGGCGGCTTCCCTGGTCAGGTGGTCGCGTTCGGCTAGGTTCGGGGCCGACGCGGCGGCGTCGGTGTAAAGCCTTGCGGCCGTGTCGATGTCGCCGTCCTGCTCGTGCAGGTATGCGGCTGCCGCCGTGTACCGGGGGACGGCCGGGTCGACGTCGGCAAGCGCGGCGAGCCCCGCTCGGGCGCCATCCGCCTGACCCACCGCGACGGCCCGGTTCAGCCGCACGACCGCGCTGTCGGTGAGGGCGAGCAACTCGTCGTACCACTCGACGATCTGCACCCAGTCGGTCTCCTCGACGGTGCGGGCGTCGGCGTGCAGCGCGGCGATCGCCGCCTGTGCCTGGTACGGGCCGAGACTGTCGCGGGCGAGCGCCGCCTGGAGCAGGTCGACGCCCTCGGCGATCAGTGCGACGCTCCACCGGTTGCGGTCCTGAGCGGCGAGAGGGACCAGGCTCCCGTCAGCACGGGTGCGGGCGTCGCGTCGCGCGTGGTGCAGCAGCATCAACGCCAGCAGCCCACTCACCTCGGGATCGTTGGCGACCGCGACCAGCCGTCGGGTGAGCCGGATGGCCTCGGCGGCGAGGTCGACGTCACCCGAGTAACCCTCGTTGAATACCAGATACAGCGTCGTCAGCACCGAGGCGAGGTCGCCAGGCGTGTCGAAGCGGACGTCGGCGACGGCCCGTTTCGCGCGGCTGATCCGCTGGGCCATGGTCGGCTCGGGGACCAGGTAGGCGGCGGCGATCTGGCGGGTGGTCAGCCCGCCCACCGCGCGCAGGGTCAGTGCCACGGCCGACGACGACGTCAGCGACGGGTGGGCGCACAGGAAGTACAGCTCGAGTGTGTCGTCCGAGGTCTCTGTGGGTCCCCGTGGCGGCTCGGCGAGCAGCCGCTCCTCCCTGCCGCGGCGTGCGGTGTCGGAGCGGCGGTGATCCAGGAACTTCCGCCACGCGACGGTGACCAGCCAGCCCTTGGGATCCGCCGGCGGGTCGGACACTTTTCCCGTCGCTTCGCTCGCCCCGGAGGCCCAGCTGCCGAGCGCAGCGACCAGAGCCTCCTGAACGGCGTCCTCAGCGCTCGCGAAGTCGGCTCCGCGACGGACGAGGACGCCCAGCACCGAGGGGATGAGCTCCCGCAGGAGGGTCTCGCTGGACTCGGCCGTCATTCGGTGACCGTGGGCGCCTCGCCCATGAACGGCCGGAGCTCGAGCCACTCGTGGATCGGCTCGCCGTCCTTGCCTGGGGCGGCTGACAGCTCGCCTGCGAGTTCGAGTGCCCTGTCGTAGGTGTCGACGTCGATGATCATCCAGCCGGCGATCAGGTCCTTGGTCTCCGCGAACGGCCCGTCGGTGACGGGCGGGCGGCCCGGGCCGTCGTAGCGGACGAACGTGCCCTCGGGCGACAGTGCCTGAGCGTCGACGAACTCGCCGGACCTCTCGAGCTTGGCCGCGAAGTCGCTCATGTACTTCATGTGGGCGTCGATCTCCTCGGGCGTCCACTCGGACATCGGGGCGTCGACCAGGTAGTTGGGGCCGCCCGCGCGACGGTAATGCTTGAGCATCAGGTACTTCGCCATGGTTTTCTCCTCTTCCGTCACGGCCCATTCTGGCCGCGCTCACACCTGGGACGGAGCCGCGGGACGGATTTCGACACGGCGAGGAAGATTCGGTGCGGCAATGGGGGTTGACGCATGAAGACGCCCACGACAGACACCCACCACAGACGCCCACCACAGAAATGAGATCCGCCATGACCTCGGTACCCGATAGCGCACTGGAACTGCGTTCCCTCGTCACGTCGCAGGGCACGCTCGAATTGTCGCTGCATGACGTGCCCGTGCCCGTTCCCGCCGCCAACGAGGTGTTGGTACGCGTGGAGGCGTCGCCCATCAACCCGTCGGATCTGGGTGTGCTCACCGCTGGTGCGGACCTCAGTACGGCGACGGTGACGGGCACGCCGGAGCGCCCCGTCGTCACGGCGTCGATGAAAGCGATCGCGGGGCTCTCGGCGCGACTCGACCAGTCGCTGCCCGTGGGCAACGAGGGAGCAGGCACGGTGGTGGCCGCAGGGTCGTCGCCCGCGGCACAGGCCCTTCTCGGCAAGACCGTTGGCGTCGCGGGTGGCGCGATGTACTCGCAGTACCGGGCGGTCGATGCCGGCATGTGCCTCGTGCTGCCCGAGGGAGCGACCGCCAAGGATGGGGCCTCGTCCTTCGTCAACCCGTTGACGGCACTGGGCATGGTAGAAACCATGCGCCGCGAGGGACATTCGGCGCTGGTGCATACGGCGGCGGCGTCCAACCTCGGCCAGATGCTCGTCAAGCTCTGCCTGGCCGATGGGATCCCGCTCGTCAACATCGTCCGCAAGCCCGATCAGGCGCAGCTGCTCAGGTCCCTCGGCGCCGTCCATGTCTGCAACTCGGAATCACCCTCTTTCACAACGGATCTCGTCGAGGCGCTGAAGGTGACCTCGGCGACGATCGGTTTCGACGCGACCGGTGGAGGGACGCTGGCGAGTCAGATCCTCGGCGGCATGGAGACGGCGGCCAGTTCGACCGCGACGGAGTACTCCCGCTACGGGTCGGCGGTCCACAAGCAGGTGTACGTCTACGGCGGACTCGACACGGGCCCGACGGTGCTCACCAGAAACTTCGGCATGGCATGGGGACTGGGCGGGTGGCTGCTCACCCCGTTCCTGGCGAGCGCGGGCGCCGAGACCATCGGGCGACTTCGAGCTCGCGTGGCCGCGGAGCTCACCACCACGTTCGCGAGTACCTACACCCGGGAAGTGTCGCTAGCAGGCATGCTGGCCCCCGAGGCGTTCAACGCCTACGACAAGCGGGCGACGGGGGAGAAGTTCCTCGTTACGCCAAATGCTTAGGGCGTCAACGGCTTAATCGCCTGAAGGCATCGCGCTGCTTAGTGATATGAAGGCCTGACGCGCCTAATCCGGCCCGCCCCGTACTCCGGTCCGAGCGAGTGGATCCATCGCGAGCAGGTCCGCGCCTCGATCTGGTGGCCCGACAGTGTGGTTTCCGCTTAGCACGTAGCACCGACAATTCTGTTCTGGGCGTGTGGTTTTGGGTTGGGTTGTGCACAGTCACGTTTTCATCCACAGTTCGGGGTCCTGGGTGCGGCTGGGGTCGGCTGCAGGTCGGCTGGTGGGTGCAGGATCGGAGGCATGTTCGAGGAATTGGCTCAGGGCGACGCGCTGGCCCATGTCGATGATGCGGCGTTGGTCACCGCGATCACCGGCTGGACGCGTGCGGAGGCCACCGTGGCCGCGCACCGGATGGCGGCGATCGCGGAGTTGACCGACCGCCGCGGCGCGTCCGAGCAAGCCGACGAGCGGCAATTCTGGGCCTGTGATGCGTGGGACAGTGCGGCCGCGGAGATCGCCGCAGCATCCGGGATCAGCGCCCGGGTGGCATCCAATCAGATGCACCACGCGTTGGCCCTGCGTTACCGCCTACCCGAGATCGACAAGCTGATGACCGAAGGCACCCTGTCGGCGCGGTTGGCGAACACCATCGCCTGGCGGACCCAACTCGTCGACGACCCCGACGTGCTGGCCCAGGTGGACGGCGACCTCGCCGAGGTCGCGTCCTCGTTCGGGTCGTTGTCGGTGCCCAAACTCGAAGCCGCCATCGATGCGGCGATCGCGGTGCACGACCCGGCCGCGGTGCGCCGCTTCCAGACCGCCGCGAAGGGCTGTGACCTGGAGTTCGGTAGCCGTGATGACAGCACCGGGACGGTGTCGATGTGGGGTCGGCTGAAGGTCACCGACGCCGAACTGTTCGAACGGCGCGTCGAGCAGATGGCGCGGCGACGGTGCTCCCATGACCCACGTACCGCTGGGGAACGCCGGACCGCGGTGCTGGGCGTGATCGGTGCCGGCGGCACGCACCTGCCATGTACCTGCGGGCGTCCGGACTGCACCGCCACCGGACCCGATGCCCGCGCCGATGCCATCGTCATCCACGTCCTCACCGACCACCACCCCGACGCAGGACCGCCGGCGGATGACGGACCCGATACCGAGCGACCACCGGACACTGAGGCTGACGGGGGACCCGGGCCGGATGCCGGACCCGACCCGGACTCGGGGCCCGACACTGCGCCGCCACCGAACGTCGACCCTCCCGCTGCCTCGCCACCACCGGATCAGGGTCGTGATGGCGGACTGCCACCCGATGCAGACCCCGACTCTGGAAGCGGTCCCGACTTCGGAAGCGAGCCCGGCAGCGGCCCCGACTCCGGACGAGAGCCGGGCAGTGACCCCGACGCAGGACCCTCGCCGGATGCCGCGCCGGATGCCGAGCGGGGTTGCCGCGCGCCGACATCCGACAGACCACCACCGGCCGATCCGCCACCCGGGACAGCAGCGGAATCGCAGCCCGATCCCGATCTCGATCTCGAACTCGACCCAGATGCCGATCTCGGGTCCGACGCCGAGCTGCCCGGCGCCAACCTGCCCCTCGCGGAACCCTCTGAACAGCGAACCGAGTCCCAAAGTTGTTCCACTGCTTCGGGGTTGGCGGTAATCGCCGGGGGTGGGATCGTGCCCATTGCGTTGCTGAAAGAACTCGTCGGTCTCGGCGCAACGGTCCGCCCGGTGCCCACTGCCGCGGAGTTGTGCACCGAGCCGCGCTACCGGCCCTCGGCGAAGTTAGCGCGCTACGTCCGCAGCCGCGACCTCACCTGCTGCTTCCCGGGCTGTGACCGCCCGGCTGAACGCTGCGACCTCGACCACAGCACCCCGCACGGCGTCGGCGGGCTGACCCACCCCGGCAACACCAAGTGTTTATGCCGAAAACACCACTTGCTCAAGACTTTCTGGACCGGACCCACCGGGTGGACCGACCGGCAGCTCGCTGATGGGACCGTGGTGTGGATCAGCCCCACCGGCCACCGCTACACCCGGCCACCGGGCAGCAGACTGTACTTCTCACACTGGGACACCAACACACCCTTGCCCAAGAACACCGCCGCACCACCGGCCGCAGTCACCGGCGACGGCGCGCCGAACCGCGGCCTGACCATGCCCAAACGCAAGACCACCCGCGGCTGGCAACGAGCCCTCCGCCTACACAACGAACGACAACGCAACCAACGCGCCATCGACGAAGACACCCCGCCCTACTAACGAAGTGGACTGCCCCGCTCAACGAACTGGGTCGCCCCGCTGCTAACGAACTGGGCAGAAGTTTGGTCAACGGCCCAGGTCCCACTGGCCGAAGTCGGCCGCGAGGACGTCGTCCTCGTCGACGTGGATGCCTCCGATGAGGGCTCCGGGGCTCGATGCGGTGAACACGACGGACTGGAACAGCACGGCCGCAGGCTCACGCTGGCCCTGTGACCAGGCTCGCGCCTGCCATGCCCATCGGTATCCCGGCGTGCTCGAGCGTCCGATGACGTCGGCCGCGATCGCCCATGCGCACGCGCGGGCACCGCCGTAGATGCCGGTCCGCCCGACACCCAGCACGGAGTTGATTCCGCGAAACCACTCGATTGCCAACGTCTTCCACGCATCTGCGGAGATGTCCTCGTCGACGCTGAAGAAGATGGGCGCCGAGTCCGGTCCCCCCGCCGCCGCGTGTAGCCGCAGCGCCGCCTGAGCATCGGCGACTCCGCCGTCGTACCCACGGGTGTAATCCGACGGTGTCGGCCAACCGGGCTTGCCGTACTGAAAGTTGCTGACGACGTGGAGGCCGTTTGCGCGCAGCGCGTCGGCGTAGGCGCGGGTGACCGGTTTGAAGTCGAAGTTGGCACCCGGCCGCGACTCGGACACGTAGACGATCGCGCCCGCGTAGCCGGCGGCTGCGACCTGATCGGCCGGGACCAGTCGGTCCGAGAAGTCGATCAGCTTGAGGCCTGCCGCCGACGCGTCGGGCGCCGACATCACGCCGAGGCTCGCGAGGGCGGGCGCGGACAGAGCGAATTTGAGGACTTGACGTCTGGACGTCACATCGGGCGATGTTAGTCGTGTCCGTCGGGGTAACTTGTCCGAATGGTCCGACCTGCGCAGACGGTGCGCAGCGAACGCACTCGCGACGCGCTGCGCCAGGCGGCGGTCGTCCGCTTCCTCGCCCAGGGGGTCGAGGACACGTCCGCCGAGCAGATCGCAGCGGATGCAGGCGTATCCCTGCGCACCTTCTACCGCCACTTCGCGTCCAAGCACGACCTCCTGTTCGCCGACTACGCGGGCCTGCAGTGGTTCAGGGCCGCCTTGGCCGCGCGGGATCGCGACGAGCCGATCATCGAGTCGGTCCACTCGGCGATCATGGCGCGACCCTACGACGATTGGGCCGTCGCGCAGACCGCGTCCCTGCGCGCACAGGAACTCGACCCGGGGCGGATCGTGCGCCACATCCGTCAGGTCGAGGGCGACTTCGCCCAGGCGATCGAGGCGCACCTCACCTCCGAGCACCCGCCGGAACCGGGCACCGACGAACGCATGCTCGTCACCGTGACCGCGCGCAGCATCGCGGCCGCCGTCTTCGGCGCGATGGAGGTGTGGATGCTCGGCGAGGAGCGCTCGCTGCCCGAGCTGTCCCGGCTGACGCGCGCGGCGCTGGACACCCTGGCCAAGGGGCTCTCCTGAAGTTTCGTCATTATTGACAAAACTTGGTGAGGGTGCCAGCCTCCTCTCATGACGGACTTTGACGCGATTGTCATCGGTGCGGGTCACAACGGGTTGACCGCCGCCACTCTTCTTCAGCGGGCCGGGATGCGCACGCTGTGCCTCGACTCCAAGCTGTACGCGGGTGGAATGGCCTCCACCGTAGAGCTTTTCGACGGCTACAAGTTCGAGATCGCGGGCTCGGTGCAGATCCCGACGGCCGCCGTGGTGAGCCGCGAGTTGGGCCTCGATCAACTACCGACCGTCGACCTCGACGTCATGTCGGTGTCTCTGCGCGGCGTCGGCGACGAGCCGCTGGTCTACTACACCGACCCGATGAAGCTGATGATGCACATCAACGAGGTGCACGGGGCCGAGGCCGTCAACGGCATGGCCGGGCTGATGGCCTGGTGTCAGGCACCGACCCGGGCGCTCGGGCGATTCGACGCAGGCAAGCCGCCGAAGTCGCTCGACGAGATGTATGCCTGCGCAACAAACGAATTCGAACGTTCGACCATCACGGACATGCTGTTCGGCTCGGTCACCGAAGTGCTCGACCGCTATCTGCCGGACAAGGAGAAGCACGGTGCGCTGCGCGGAATGCTGTCGCTGCTCGCAGTCAACACCACCTATCGCGGGCCTTCCACCCCCGGCACCGCGGCGGCACTGGCCTACGGCTTCGCCGTTCCCGACGAGAATGCGCTGCTGGTCAAGAAGCTGGTCGGCGGAATCGGGGCACTGACGTCTCATCTCTGCGACGTGTTCGCCTCGGGCGGAGGCGAATTACGGCTGCGCAGCAAGGTCGAAGAGATTCTGACCGACGGCGGACGCGTCACGGGAGTCCGACTCGAAGGCGGCGCGACGATATCGGCGCCAGTGGTCGTCTCGGGTATCGCGCCGGACCTGACGCTCAACCAGCTGATCGCCCCGAGCGCCGTTCCGGACGACGTGCGCGAGCGGTTCTCCCGCATCGACCATCGCGGCAGCTATCTGCAGATGCACTTCGCGCTCGACGGTATTCCGGAGTTCGCGCCACCATACGAGATCCTCAACGATCCCGCGATGCAGTCGAACATCGGAATCTTCAGCACCCCAGAGGAATTGCAGCAGCAGTGGGAGGATTGCAGGCGCGGCATCGTGCCCGCCGACCCGGCGATCGCTCTGCAGATTCCTTCGGTGAACGATCCCGGTCTGGCGCCCGACGGCAAGCATGCGGCATCGGCCTTCTCGCTGTGGTTCCCCGTGGAAGGAAAGCGAGACGAGCTACGGCGACATGAAGACCGAGATGGGGCAGCGCGTCATCGACAAGCTCACCCGGCTGGCACCGAACTTCGAGAGCCTGATCAGCAAGCACACCACGTTCACGCCCAAGCACATGGGCACGATGTTCGGTGCGCCGGGCGGCGACTACTGCCACGGCCTCATCCACCCCGACCAGATCGGCGTCAACCGGCCAGGGCCGAGAGGGTATGTCGATCAACCGATTCCGATCGACGGGCTGTACCTCGGTAGCGCCGGGTGTCATGGCGGGCCTGGCATCACCTTCATCCCGGGCTACAACGCGGCTCAGGCGGCGCTCGCGGACGCCCGATAACGCGCTGTTTGATTTGACGCGGCGTCGGGTGCACCGTCCGCCGCCGACTAGTGCTCGGCGCCAAGCTGACCCGAGAGCCGGTCGTGTCGGTCTGCCGAATCCTCATTGAGGCCAATGATGTCGACGTGTTTGCCTCTGCGCCGGTACTTCGTCGTGATGGCATCGAGGGCGGCCACGGTGGATGCGTCCCAGATGTGCGATTCCGACAGATCGATGACCACGTTCTGCGGATCATCTGAATAGTCGAACTGATAGACCAGGTCATTGCTGGAGGCGAAGAACAGCTCGCCGCGCACGTGGTAGACGACGGAAGCGTTCTCGGCGGAATGGCTTGATTCCTTACCCTTTCGACCGTCACCAGATGCGCCACGCGACGGGCGAAGAGCACCATCGCGGTCAGCGCACCCACGATGACGCCGTAGGCGAGGTTGTTGCTGGCCACGGTCACCACCACGGTGGCCACCATGACCAGTGTCTCGCTGCGCGGCATCCGTCGGAGGGTGCCCGGCGCAATGCTGTGCCAGTCCATGGTGCCCACCGAGACCATGATCATCACCGCGACGAGCGCCGCCATCGGGATCAGCCCGACCAGGTCCCCGAGGCCGACGACCAGGCCCAGTAGGAACAATCCGGCGAGGAAGGTCGAGATTCGCGTCCTGGCACCAGAGACCTTCACGTTGATCATGGTCTGGCCGATCATTGCGCAGCCGCCCATGCCGCCGAAGAAGCCGGTGACGATGTTGGCGATGCCCTGTCCGGTGCTCTCGCGCGTCTTGTCGCTGTGCGTGTCGGTGATGTCGTCCACCAATTTGGCGGTGAGCAGTGATTCCAGCAGTCCGACCAAGGCCATTGCCAGCGCGTACGGGGCGATGATGGACAGCGTCGCCATGGTGAAGGGGACGTGCGGCAGGAACAGCGTCGGCAGGCTGGTGGGCAGTTTCCCCTCGTCGGCGACGGTGGGGATGTGCACCGAGAACACGATGGCCGCTGCCGTGAGCAGGGCGATCGCGATCAGCGGGGCCGGAACGACGGTGGTCACCTTCGGCAGCAGAACCATGATCAGCAGACCGACCACGACGAACGGGTAGACCAGGGCAGGCACCCCCAATAGATGGGGCAGCTGGGACGTGAAGATCAGGATTGCCAGCGCATTGACGAATCCGACCATCACACTTCGCGGGACGAACCGCATCAGCCGCGCGACCCCCAGCAGGCTCAGCACGATCTGCAACACACCGGCGAGGATCACCGTTGCCACGAGGTAGTCCATCCCGTGCTCTCGGGCCAACGGTGCGATCACGAGTGCGATCGCACCCGTCGCGGCGGAGATCATTGCGGGCCGCCCGCCGACGAGGGCGATCGTGACGGCCATCGTGAACGAGGCGAAGAGCCCGACCCGTGGATCGACTCCGGCGATGATCGAGAACGAGATCGCTTCGGGTATCAAGGCCAGTGCCACGACGAGGCCGGCCAGTACCTCGGTCTTCAATCGCCTTGGCGATTTCAGCGCCGACAGTACGGAGGTGCTGGGATCGCCTGCTTCGCGAACATGTGGAAGCGGTGGGATGGGTCGGGCAGTCACGATGATCCGTTCATTTGGGGCCCAGCAACCGAACGTGGCCTGCCGGGGCCGGGGTCGACGCTACTCTCGAGGGCGCCCTAGCCGGATTTTCGTGTCTCAGGTCACGGCGAAATCGTCGTCGTCTGCGGGCTATGGTGACTGCTCGGGAACCCCACTTACGTTGCCCGCATTCGCTTTCAATCACTCAATCGCCTGAACGCCCGCTCAGCAGGTACCCGTTCGGTGATGAACGAGGCTCCGGTGAAGCGCTCGCCCGTCCAAACACCGGCTCTCGGACGGCCAGTTCCGACCAACCGACTACGACACCAGTTGTTGATCGATCAGCCAGTCGCGCGCCACTAGAGCAGGATCGTCACCGTCGTTGTCGACCTTCGCATTCAAGGTGAGCATCGTTTCGTTGGTGAGCCTCGGGTTCAGCTGGGCGAAGATCTCCTTCAACTCGGGGTGCGCGGCGAGCAGCTTGGTGTCGATCACCTCGGTGAGGTTGTACAGCGGGAAGAACTGCTTGTCGTCTTCGAGAACCCTGAGGTCCAGCGCCTTGATGCGGCCGTCGGTGGTGAAGACCTCGCCGAAGTTGCAGTCGCCGTCGGCGGTGGCCGTATAGACGACGCCGGTGTCGAGTGTCGTGACGTTGCCGAGGTCGGCGCGGGTCAGGCCGTAGGTCTGCAGCATCGGCACGAAACCGTCATTGCGGCTGGCGAATTCGCTTTCCACACAGAACGTCAACTCGGACCGGTCGAGGTTTCTCAGGTCGGAGAGCTGTTTGACTCCGAGCCGCTCGGCGGCGGCCTCGCGGATCGCGAACGCATACGTGTTGTTCATCGGCGCCGGCGGAAGCCAGCTCAGGCCGTTGGCCCGGTCCGCTTCGTCGACCGCCCGCCACTGCGCGGTCTCGTCCTTGATGGGCGCCTCGTTGCCCAGGTAGTTGATCCATCCGGTGCCGGTGTACTCCGGGCGAGATGTTCGCGTCGCCGTTGAGCAGGGCTTGGCGCACACCGAAGCTGCCTGGCGTGTTGGTCAGGTTGGTGACGTCGGCTCCGGCCGTGCTCAGGATGGTCGACAGCATGTTGCCGAGGATCAGCTGCTCGGTGAAGTCCTTCGCTGCGACGGTGATCTTCACCCCTTCCAGCGACTCATAGTGCTGAATCGAACCGGGGCTCGCCTCCAGCACCGCTCCGCTGGCTGAACGCAATCCACATCCGGCGGCCAGGATGATGCAGGCGATGGCGGCCATACCCTTGGCGGCCGTCCGCCAGGTGCGCGCAGATGCAGGCATTCGAATCAGAGTCCCTTTGGGGCTGCGACGATTTCGACGAGCCGGGCCAACCAGTCGATGAACAACGCCAACGCGGCAACCAGGATGGCCCCGATCACCAGGGTCACGTTCTGCTGCAACTTGATTCCGGTCGTGATCAGCTGACCCAACCCGCCGCCACCGGTGAACGAGGCCAGTGCGGCGGTGCCGACGATGAGTACCAGGGCGGTCCGGACGCCTGCCACGATCACGGGGAGCGCCAACGGCAACTCGACGCGAAGCAGTGTCGAAGACGAGGACAGTCCCATGCCACGGGCCGCCTCGACGAGGCGTGGGTCGACACCGTCCAGACCGGTCACCGTGTTGGCGATGATCGGCAGTGCGCCATAGACCGTCAACGCCACGACCGCGCCGACCTGCCCGATCCCGAAGAGCACCGCCCCGAGCGCGATCAAGCCGATCGCGGGTGCGGCCTGGCCGAAGCCCGCGACGGTGATGACCGGCTTCGAGTAACGACGCATGCCACCGCGGGTCAGCATGATCCCGACCGGAATGGCCACCAGGCACGTCAGCACGGTCGCCGCGAGGCTGATCGTCATGTGCTCGCGTAGCAGCGTCAGTAGGTTCGGGATGCCCAACGACCTCTGCTCCGAATCGGACACGTCGGCGACGTGGACGTACACCAGGGAGCCCACCACGGCGAGGACACACGCCACCGGCTGGATCACCCAGCGGGCCAGACCGCGACGACGGTCTTGGGTTGTCGGCGAACCGGTTTCGCTTCCGGCATCGACCTCGGCGGACGACGACGGTCACGGCACGGACTCCGAGGCGCTGGCCGCGCTCTGCAGTTCGGACATCGCTCCCATGATGGTCTCGATCCGAATCACCCCGTGATAGGTGTTGCGACGCCCCGTCACGACGACGACACCGTGTGACGAGGTCAGCATCTCGTCGAGCGCGTCGTTCAGGGTCGACGCGAGGTTCACCGACTCGAGATCCTCGTTACGGGCCACCCGCGCCAGCGCTGCGGGTGCTCGCAGGTCGTCAAGCGACAGCCAGCGCTGCGGCCGATCCTGGTCGTCGAGCACGATGACGTGCCCCCTGCCGATGGCCTGGGCTGCCGCGGCCGCCTCGGCGGGATCGCCACCGATCCGCGCGACGGCGGCTTCGTGGAGTTCCACGTCGCGGACTCGGGTCAGGGTGAGCTGTTTGAGTGCTGCGCCGTGGCCGACGAAGTCGCTGACGAAGTCGTCGGCGGGGTTCGCGAGGATCCGTTCGGGGGTGTCGTACTGCACGATCCTCGAGCCGACCTGAAGGATCGCAATCCGGTCACCGAGCTTGACCGCCTCGTCGAAATCGTGCGTCACGAACACGATGGTCTTGCGCAGTTCCTCCTGCAGTCGCAGCAGCTCATCCTGCAGGCGCTGCCGCGTGATCGGATCTACCGCGCCAAAGGGCTCGTCCATGAGCAGTACCGGCGGATCTGCGGCGAGCGCACGGGCCACGCCGATGCGTTGCTGCTGGCCGCCCGAGAGTTCACGAGGGTAGCGGTCGCGGTACTTGCCCGGTTCGAGGCTGACGAGGTCGAGCAACTCGTCGATGCGCTCGGAGGTTCGCTTCTTGTCCCACTTGAGAAGTCGAGGGACGATGGCGATGTTGTCGCCGACCGTCAGATGCGGGAAGAGACCTGCGCCCTGGATGACGTACCCGATGTGGCGCCGAAGTTCGTCAGGGTTCCTGTGCGTCACGTCGTCCTCGCCGATCATGATGCGGCCGGAGGTCGGTTCGATGAGGCGGTTGATCATCTTCATGGTGGTGGTCTTGCCGCAACCCGAGGGGCCGACGAGCATGACGATCTCGCCAGCTGGAATCTCCAAGGTGACGTTGTCTACCGCAGGCGTCGACTGGCCGTCGTAGAGCTTGGTTACGCCGTCGAGCAGGATGCGCGCCCCGCCCGAGCGTTCGGCCACTGCAGGTGGCGAATCCTTGGTTGCCGAGTCAGACACGGATGCCCCCTGGGGTGGTTAGTCGAGTGATGACATTGAGCACCGTGTCGAGGATGACCGCGAGGATCAGGATGCCGACGGTGCCGGCGACGATCGAGTTCGTGGCATTGGCGCCACCCGTCCGGGAAATGCCCGAGAAGATGTAGCCACCCAAACCCGGGCCCAACGCGTACGCCGCAATCGCCGCAATGCCCATCAGCATCTGTGCCGAAATCCGGACCCCCGTCATGATCACCGGCCAGGCGAGCGGCAGTTCGAGCCGGAAGAGCGTGGTGAGTCGGTTCATGCCCATGCCGCGGGCGGACTCGACGAGGGCTTTGTCCACCCCGTTGAGGCCGACCACGACGTTGCGCAGGATCGGGAAGAACCCGAAGAACACCAGCATGATCACCGACGGCAACACGCCGATCCCGACGATCCCGACGAGGACTCCGAGCAGTGCATACGAGGGAATCGTGAGACCGACTGCGGTGATCGTGTTGCCGATCGTGGAACCCCACCGGGACCGGTAGATCAGTACGCCGACGACGAGGGCGAGCACCGTGGCCACCAGGAGTGTCTGAACGACGAGGCTCATGTGCTGGTAGGCGAGAAAGGACAGAACCGACCAGCGGTCGCGCACGAAGTCGAAGAATCCCATCAGTGCGTAGCCAATTGTCGTGCAGCCATCGACGGTGCGGAGAATCCTCCGCGACGACCGGTGCTTTCTGCTCGAGCAAAGTGCATTGCCCTCCAACCTACCCACTTGGCGGCCTATGCACGTCACTTTGACCGATACTCCTGCAGCGGGCCTGGTAGGCGAGCCGTTGGGCTAGCTGGCGATCCGGCATCCGCTTCCCTCTCGTGTTCAATCGCGTTTGCCCGCACCGCTTACGGAGTGGTCATGCTGAGTAGTCCGGCGAAATCGATTGCAACCGTGCGGTTGTCGTATCGCGAACATGTGCGCAGCATCGGTCGACTGGCCCCGAACATCGACGCGCTGGCCGCCGACGGACTGCGGTACCGGGCACCCCTGTTGGTCGCGACGCCTTTTCCTCACACCTGGCTCGAGGCGTGGTCACGACTGAGCGCTCGCCTCGAAGTCGGCACTACATGGCGTAGTCGGGCAACTCGAGGTCGTCGCGCAGGAAGCCGAGGGACAGCAGGCGATCTGCGAAGGGTGCGTTCATCGTGCGCATCGACAGATTGCGGAACCAGATTCCCCACTGGGTGCGGGTAGCGAAGAAGGAGATGAGCTTCGTCGCACCTGCCTGCTTGCGTTCGATGAACGGCTTCAGCCGGGTTTCGTAGGCGCCGAACGCGCGGCGGTGGTCAACGCCCGCGCGCTTGAGTTCGCCGGCCAGGACGTACGCCTCGGTCATCGCCAGCCCGGTGCCCTCACCCGCGAGCAGTGACACGGCTGCGGCCGCGTCGCCGATCAGTACAACTCGTCCGCGCGACCACCGCTCCATGCGGATCTGGCTGACCACGTCGCAATACAGATCTTCGGCATCATCGAGCGCTTCGAGAATCTGCGGGCATTCCCACCCTGCGTCGTCGAACTCGCGTCGCAGCCGTGCCTTGATCGCGTCGGCGTCGCCGAACTCGGCCACATGCTCGGACCGGAAGATGAAGAGAAACATCGTCCGGTCTCCGCGCAGCGAGAACCGACTGATCTGGCGACCGGGAAGGTTGTGCATGACGTAGACGAGTTCATTGCGTGGTCGGTAGCCGTCGACCACGAAGGCCGCGACCACGCAACCCAAATAGTGCTCGAACCGTGCATCCGGTCCGAAGGTAAGCCCTCGCACGTTGGAGTGCAGTCCGTCCGCGCCGACCAGGAGATCGAACTCGCGGGGAGGCGTGCGCTCGAATTCCAGTCGCACCCCGTCGGGGTGTTCCTGCACGGCCGTGATGCTTTCGCAGAAGATTGCCTCGACATCGTGCTCGATGGCGGCGTAGACCGTGGCCGCCAGGTCGCCCCGCGGGACGCTGGTGAACTTGCCCGCCGCGGCGCGCTGGAACGCGTCGACGGAGAATTCGGCCTGGGTCTTGCCTGTGCGGCCCACTGAGCGCACCGTTTGCACCTGGTAGCCGGCGTCGCGGACGGCTGGCACGATCCCCATCCGGTCGGCGACGCCGTAGCCGAGGCCCCAGAAGTCTATGACGTAGCCGCCAGTGCGAAATCGGGGTGCACGCTCGATCAGCGTCGGCTGGTGGCCCGTCCGGTGCAGCCAATATGCGAGCGTGGGGCCCGCCACGCCTGCGCCACTGATCGCGACTCTCATGGCACCAGTTTCCCCGTGTCGCCCGCGGGAATCCAGGTTGCCCGGGCACCTCGTTTGCGGCATCTTTACCGATGGGCCGCAGGGAGATCTTCTCGACAATTGCGCCTGCAGTGGCGATCGAACGATGAACGGAGTGCGACGTGGCACTGGTCCTGGCGTATGGGCTGGTGTTGTTGATCAGCGTCTCGCTGTCGGGTTTTGCCGCGAGAACGGTGCTGTCGACCGCCCTGCTGTTCCTGGTTGCCGGCGCGCTGATCGGGCCCGGCGGGCTGGGGATCACCGAGATCCGCCCAGATGACCCGATCGTCTCGCTTGCTCGCCGACGTCGCGCTGTTCACCGTGCTGTTCACCGACGGTCAGCGTGCGAATGTCACTGCGCTGAAACAGAACTGGAAACTGTCCGGCAGGGCACTTGGTCTCGGCATGCCGTTGACGATGGTCGGTATCGCGATTCCGGCGCACTACCTCGTCGGGCTCGATTGGCCGACCGCGTTTCTCATCGGTGCGATCCTGTCGCCGACGGATCCGGTGTTCGCCGCCGCCCTCGTCGGTCGATCCGACGTGCCCCTGCGGCTACGGCGACTGCTCAACGTCGAGTCGGGCCTCAACGACGGCCTCGCCCTTCCCTTCGTGCTGATCTTCCTCGCTACCGCTCAGCATGAGAACTCCGATCTGGGCAAGGTTGTCGTCGAATTGCTGCTCGGGCTGCTCCTGGGCGGCGTGGTGGCGGGGGTGGTCGCCCTGGCCTGGCGAACCGAGATCCTCACCGCCGAACCGCGGTTACAGGCGCTTGGACCGATGGCCATCGCCGTCATCGTGTACGCCGGATGTCATCTCACCCATGCCAACCCCTACCTGGCGGCGTTCGCCGCGGGATCGACGTTGGCCACACTCGATCACGTCGCCGCCGAGAGTTTCGAACCGTTCGGCGAGCTGTTGGCCGAGTTGACGAAGTTCGCGGCGCTGCTGGTCTTCGGAGCGTTGATCACTCCTGAGCGGCTGTCCCATCTAGGTTGGGCCGGATGGATTTTCGCCCTCGTGGCGATCATCTTGGTGCGTCCGGCCGCGATGCTGCTGTCGCTGTGGCGAACGTCCCTGCCACGAAGCGAGCGGCTGACGGCCGCCTGGTTCGGCCCCAAGGGTTTCGCTTCGGTGGTGTATGGGCTGCTCGCGCTGCAGTCGGGGATCGCAGACCACGAGCTGGTCTTCGACCTCGTCGCCGTGACTATCGCGCTGTCCATCGTGTTGCATTCGTCGACCGATGTCCCGGTTGCGCGGATGCTGCGGATCGAGCCGCCGGACAACCTGCCGACCGGGCAGCCGGACGTCGACGCACCTGAGGACGTCGACTCGCCGGAGAAGGACGGACGATGATCAGTTCTTCTGCCGCACGGGACGTCCTGCGGCCGCCCTGTGAGAAGTCACGTAGCTGGCGGCTGCGCGACGGAACGGTCGGCGTCCGAGAGGTTCTCAACATTCGGGTCACGACGGCGCCACCACCGTCCGCGGGATGACGCGCGCTTGGTCGTGTCACGGGCGTCGCTCGCCTCGTGCTGGCGTTCCAGCAGACGGTCCCGATCGCGGTTGACCAGATCGGCACCCTCTTGGGTCCGCTTGAGTTCGGCCCGCGCAGCACGCCCGCGGCCGGCAGCTCGTGCGGCGCCCGCGAGGACGAGGCTCAACCCGGCGAAACCGACTGCGCCGATGAGGATTCCGTAAAGCAGCACAGTGCCGGTCGATCCCGTCACGTGATAGGTGAAGACCGAGAAGTCATCCGCAAGGAGATGTTCTGCACCTGCATTGCTCACCACGCCGACGGCGCCCACGACGACTGCAGAAAGGAATATGAGTAATCCGACAACGATGAACATGCGCGAACCGCCTTCTATTGCAGGAGGGCTACCCGCAGCGGACCGCTCCAAAACGCTGTTGAACGAGCCGATGTGAAAGTCGTTCGCGGACAATGCCGCTCACTGCGGCCCACCGCCCATCATGGTCAGCAACTTGACGCCGCCCGTGCGAACGAACCGGCGGCACCCTGCCATGTCATCGACCCGGTGAGGCTCAGCGCGTGCAGAACGGCATCGATCAGGGGATGCTCCGATCGACGTGGTGATCGATGGCGTGCTCGACCCGTTTCGCGGCATGCTCCAGTTGTTTGAGTTCGGTGTCGTCGAAGTCCGACTGCGCGACGGTGTTTCTCAGGCGTTCGAGCTGCTGACGGATGGGCGTCTCGTCGTCGACGTGCCAGGCCACTTCCTCCAGCAATCCGGAACAATCGCTGCATCACCTGCGGGTCCGAGGACCCGTAGCGCCGCGGCTGCGTGATGGCGGTGTCGAGCACTTCGGCGAAGCTGGGTCGGCGCAACACCACCCGTACCAGGTCGTCGTCATCGCGCAGCACGACGCATCGCAGATCGCGGCCTGCGAGTTGACACAGGATGGCCGAGATGTGGCCAAGGGCATGGATCGCCGTCGTCGGGTCGTTGATGCCCGGAGAGAGCGCCTTGTTCGCGACGTCGGTGAGTTGGCGCAGTCCGTAGCCCACGTCTTGGGCCGCGGTCCGCTCGTAGCCGACCTTGATCGACTTGCGGACCGCGTCTTGGAGGCGGTCGAATTCGTCGTCGTCCAGGCGTTCGGATGCCGACCAGGCGGCTCCGATCGGAACTCCTTCGATGATCGAGCTGCCGGGATGGCAGTCGATGATCAGGTAGGCATCTGCTTGTATTGCCGCAGAACGCATTTCGGCTTGGTCGATGCTCGTCAAGAAGCCCGACGAGGGTGCGGTGATATCGAGTGCGCTCGCCGGCGGAGTCGGCAGCGGGGGTAGTGGGCGGGCGTCTTCGAGTGAGCTCGTCGCGCTTGCCAGCGTGGCGCTGGCATCGTCGTGGACGTCGCGCAGCATGGTCTCGACGCGGATCTGTCGGGCGAGGTGGGCCAGGAACAGCACCAGGCCGAGGACGCTGACGATGCCCAGTGCGAAGGCGACGGTGACTGATATCCGCGGGACGAACTCGCCTCCCTCCTCACCGCTGCGGACGCCCCGCAGAACCGTGAGGGAGTAGGTGAACGTCGACAGGAAGATCGCCAGCGTCGTCTGCACGAAGATGTCGCTGGTGAATGTGCGGAGCAGCCGTGGCGAGAACTGACTGCTCGCCAGCTGGAGGGTGACGACCGTCAGGGAGAACGTCAGCGACGTGACCGTGATGAGCGAGCTGGCGATGGCGTCGAGCAGGGTCCGTGCGGCGCCCGCGTCGCCGCCGAAGAACAACACCGTCGACCAGGACGGCAGTGCGGCGTCCAGATAGGCGTCCAGGTGGGGAAGCGAGACTCCCGCCAGCACCGCGAGCACGATGCCGACGACGGGGAGCGGCCAGAGCTGGGTGCGCAGGTTGTCGCGGGCCGAGGCGAAGACCGGACTCAACAGTCTGCCATCCGGTCATGTGCGCTCGCCGGCTTCATGATCAACATCAGTTTCACGCATACCCCCAGTTGGTCAGGTTCAGACGGCGAGCGGCGGATTCAGGCGGACGGCGAACATCGGCAACCGAAGATCGTCTGTGTTCAGCGCTTCCTCGAGCGTCCTCCGCAATGTGTCCCATGCCCGTGGGTGGTGTTCGGCATAGCGCGCCAGTACCGATTCCGCGGCCTCGGTGGAGAGAGGCTCGGCGACGGCCTCGACGTTGCGGCGCCAGCCCACGCTGATCCGGACGCGTGGTTCAGCCAGTACGTTGCGGTACCACTGGGACGCCGCGCCGAACCCGGACACGATCACGTAGGTATCGGGCGCCGGTCGGTCGACGACCTCCAGCACTACGTAGCGGCGTTGGCCGGTCCGGCGGCCACGGTGCTCGAGCAGCAGCATGCGGTTTCCGAGCAAGAAGCCCAACCTCATGCGATACAGCCGTACCGGCGCACGGACCACCCAGCGGGTTCGAAGCAATCTGCCCGCCAGCCGTCGCCAACCAGTTCGCCGATGCCACGTTCATCGCCTGGGGCCGTTGGGATTCCGGCCGTACAGTGCGGCCAGGCGAGCGTTGTAGGCGGCCAGTGCGGCGTCGTCGTCGTCGAGGTCGATCGACGGGTCGCCGTCGATCCCGAGGGTCGTCTGCCTTCGGATGCGGTCCAGCCACGGGCCGAGGCTGGCGCCTGCACCGTCGCGGTCCGCGATCCAGCGGCCGGCGATGGTCACCATCAGGATCATCATCAAGCCGTCACCGGCGAACCACATGATGGCGCCTGCTGCGGACTGGTCGACCAAAGCCGATGGCCCCCAATCCCGGGAGGCGGCGTATGCCGGCGCGAGAACGCTGTTGGTCATCATCAGCACGATGCCGACCAGAGTGTCGGGGGCCATGCAGAGCGCGACGACGACGAAGCACAGCAGCGGAGCGAGCGGCGGATCGGTGGTCAGTTCGCCGCCGAGGAGCGGAAGCAACAGCAGGTAGCCGGCGACCAGGTAGAGGATCAGTTCGCCGTCGTGAATCCACATGTGCTCGCTCATCGCCTGCTGAAATCCGGTCAGGTGCGTGAGCACCAGGACCGTGGCATACAGCGGAACGGTCAAGCGCGGCGAGATCAGCCAGCGGAACCACGTGCTGCTGCGCACGACGTCGATCCGGGCGCCGATGGCGGGTCCACCCGCGTCGTGCAGCAGCCGAATCGGCTCTGCCCACACCAGCAGTGCGGGGACCACGGTGATGAGCAGCAGATGCACGATCATGTGCACCCAGAACAGATGGTGGCTGTACACCGCGAGGGCGCTGTTGACGACGAGCACCAGGATCCCTGCGGCGGCGACCGCGGCTACCGTCCGCAACACCGGCCACGACTGTCCGGCGCGGCGCAACCGGATCACCAGCACGACGTAGCCGACCAACGCCAGGCGATCAGCAGGTCGGCGACCGGCGAGGACGTCCACGTCGTCAGCAGCGCCGCACCGCTGGCCGGGGCGGTGTCCATGTCCATGTTCATGGCGCCGCCTCCTCGGCGGCCCGGACGGTCCGGGCGAAGCCGGGCCAGCACTGATTCGTAGGTGATCCACCCGATCAGTTGGGTGCGATCCTCGTTGAGAACCGGCAGCCCGGTGCCGCCGCGACCACTCGAGTTTGGCGAGGATCTCGTCGGAAGGCGCCGTAGCGGCGACGGCCGTCGGCAGCCCGACGAGCGGTCTGCACGCCCTCCGGCGGATCGGGATCGTCGAGCGCCTCGGCGACGTCCTGTGCCGACACGCATCCGATGTAGCGTCCGTCGTCGTCGACCACCGGCAGCATGCCGAACGGCGAGGTCGACAGCGCCGCGGCGGCGTCGGCCGAGCGACGCCCGTTCACTCAACGGTTCGGGTGGCGCGAGCGCGATGTCGGCGGCGGTGAACTCCATGCGTTCCGATGGCGGGGCATCGAGGTCGACCCCGCGTCGCCACAGCTTGGCGGTGTAGATCGTGTTCTTGGACAACAGGTTTCCGGTGCCGGCGGCCATCACGACTGCGGCCATCAACGGCAGGATGATCGAATACTCGCCGGTGAGTTCGAACAGGATGATCACCGCCGTGATCGGGGCACCCGTGGCGCCACCGAGCGCGGCACCCATGCCGATCAGTCCGTACGCACCCGGTGACTCGGTCACTGCGGGAAATAGGCCGATGGGCGACGATGCCGAAGGCAGTTCCTGCCATGGCGCCGATGAACAGGGTCGGGGCGAACACTCCGCCGGAACCGCCGATCCCGATGGTGAGGCTGGTGGCGATCATCTTGCCGACCATCAGGATCAGGAGCATCCCGATCACGTACTTGCCCTCGACCGCGTTCTCGAGAACCGGGTAGCCGACGCCGTACATCTGGGGCAGCGCGATGAGCAGTCCGCCGAGCACGACGCCGCCGACCGCCGGGCGCGCCCACTCCGGTCCTCGCCACAGCCAGTCGCAGGCGTCTTCGATCAGGTAGAGGATCTTCGCGAAGGCCACCCCGACGACCCCGACGACGACTCCCAGTGCCATGTAGAGCAGATACTCGACATGGCTGTGCACGGCGAACGACGGCAAGGACAGGAATGGGTGGTTGCCGAGCATCGTCCTGCCCGACGACATCGGCGGTGACGCTGGCCAGCACCACGGCGCCGAAGGATTCCGCGGCGAAGTTCCGCAGGATCAACTCCAGAGCGAAGAACGCGCCCGCCAGCGGCGCGTTGAACGTCGCCGAGATCCCGGCTGCCGCACCACAAGCGACCAGCAGCCGCATGCGCGGGGTGTTCAGGCGCAGCAGTTGTGCGACCGTCGAGCCGGCGGCCGATCCGATCTGCACGATCGGCCCTTCACGTCCGACCGATCCACCACCGCCGATGCACAGCGCCGATGCCAACGCCTTCACCAAACTGACCTGCGGGGCGATTCGGCCGCCGCGATGGCTGACGGCGTACATCACCTCCGGCACTCCGTGGCCACGGGCCTCGGGCGCGAACCGATGCACCAGGGGCCCGTATATCGCACCCGCAACGACGGGCGCCAGCAGAAGAAACCAGAACCCCAGCCACGGCCAGTGCGCGCTGGCCACCCGGCCCAACCCGGAATAGTCGTCGTATCCCGTGAACATCCTGGTGAACGCGGTGATCAATGCGCGGAAGCCCACCGCGCCGAGCCCGGTCACCGCTCCCACCAGCACCGCGAGCGGAACCAGCGCCGACGGGCCTTCGCGCAGCCAATCCCCCCACGCCGGTGGTCGGGGCACCCGGATGCGGCGGGCCCGCTTGGCGCTGATCGGGGACGTCACCATTGCAGTATGCAATAGTTGCACTATCTTTGGTATTCGGTCGCCGCGGAGAGGACGTCATGCCCGACCAGAAAGTTCACGTGGATGACGATTCGGTGGACGCCATCACCGACGCCCTGCTGACGGCATCACGGCTGTTGGTCGCGATCTCGGCACAGTCCATCGCCTACGTCGACGAGACGCTGACGATCCCGCAGTTCCGCACCATGGTGATCCTGTCCACCCGAGGCCCGGTGAACCTGGCCACCCTCGCCGGATTGCTCGACGTCGCCCCATCGACCACCGGCAGGATGGCCGACCGCCTCGTCACCGCGGGCCTGATCGACCGCCAACCCCATCCCGATTCGCGGCGCGAGCTCGTCGTCGAGCTGACCCCCCGTGGGCGCGACGTCGTCGCGGAAGTCACCGGGCACCGGCGCAGGAAGATCGCCGAAGTGGTGCACAGCATGCAACCCCGAGAGCGCGGGGGACTGGTCCGTGCGCTGACCGCTTTCACTGCCGCGGGCGGCGAACCGGCCAGTGGCGCCGGAGATCGATGGATTCCTTGCCTGACAAGGACATTCGATGCCCGACAAGACATCCACGAAAGAGGTCTCGATGCCGGTGATGGTGTTCGACGTCAATGAAACGCTGCTCGATCTACAGGGGCTCGATCTACTCTTCGATGAACTGCTCGGCGATGCGGGACTGCGCACGCAGTGGTTCGCCACCATGTTGCAGCTGTCCTTCGTCGGCGGATTGACAGGCCAGTACGTGGATTTCAGCACCGCGCAGCGAGCCGCCCTGCGGATGACCGCCGCGCGGGCGGGCCATAACCTCACCACCGGCGCCGTCGAGACCGTCGTCGACGCGATGCGCAGGCTGCCACCCCACCCCGACGTCGTGCCGGCGTTGACCCGCCTGCGTGACGCGGGTCTGCGGTTGACGGCACTGACCAATTCGGTGCTCGAGGTGGCGCTTGGCCCAGTTGTCCAACGCCGGGCTGGCCGACCTGTTCGACGGCATCCATTCAGCCGACGAGGTGCGCGCACTCAAACCTGCCCCGGCGCCCTACCTCATGGTGGCCGAGCGCTGCGGCGTGGCCATCGGTGAGCTGTGTCTGGTCGCCGCGCATCCATGGGATGTCTCCGGTGCGATGGCGGCGGGCGCGCAGGCCGCCTTCGTCGGACGTGGCGGTGTGGTCCCCAGCCCGCTTGGGCCACGGCCTGCCGTGATCGGCGCCGACCTGACCGAGGTCGCCGACGCACTATTGGCCGCTTCGCGGCGACGTCACGCGGTAAACGTGACGCTGAGACGCCGGACGGTGATGGTGGCGGTGGTGACGCCGCTCGCCTCGATCCTCGGCTCCGGACTTCTGATCATCGTTCCGGTGCTCGAGCGCACAGTGGGTGCTCTGTCGGTCTTCGGCGCGGTCGCGGTGTGCGCCGTCGCATGGTTCGCCGGCACCGCTGTCCGGCATTGCGTGAGAGTCGTCGAGCCGCTGATCGCATCCGACGAACTCGACGACACCACGCGCCGGCTCGACCGACTCGCCGACGTGGTGATCGTCGTCGCCTACGTCATCTCCGTGGCGCTGTATCTACGGATCATGGCCGAGTACGTCTTCGGCTACCTCGATCCGGGGGGATCGCCGGTCGGCGAGCGGATCCTGGCCTGTGTCGCGGTCGCGGTCATCGTCGCCGTGGGGGTGGCCCGCGGTTTCGAGGGGCTGGACGAACTCGACCGCGTCACGCTGGGAGTGGTAGTGGTCCTGACCACCGTGCTGGGCGGCGTGCTGCTGTTCCACGACGGCCAGGAGTTCCTCGGCGGCGGGATCACGCTGCCACCGGTGCCCGCCCTCGGTGTGCACACGCTGCTCATCCTCGGCGGCATCGTCATCACCGTGCAGGGATTCGAAACGGTGCGCTATCTCGGCGCGGAGTACGACGCCGAGACCCGGGTGTGGGCGTCTCGGCTGGCCCAAGTGATCGCCGCGTCGATCTACATCGGATTCGTGGCGGTGGCCACCCCGCTGATGGGGCTGGGCACCGAGGCTGGCGCGGATAGCACCCTGCTGAGCATCACCAAGCGGGTCGCCCCGTTTCTCCTTGTTCCACTGGTCATTTCGGCGGTGTTGAGTCAGTTCACCGCGGCCACCGCGGACACCGCTGCCGCCGAGGGCAACCTGCGCGGACTCTCGCGGTGGATGCACGGGCCGCGGCCGTTCCTGTTCAGCGGGGCCGCCGCCATCGCGCTGGCCGCGACCGTACCCACGTACACGATCGTTGCGGTCGCATCCCGAGCCTTCGCCGCCTACTACGCCATCCAGGCCGTGATAGCGCTGCGCACCACCGGTAGTTGGCCGAAGCGAATCGGCTACGGTGCCTTGGCATTGCTGATGATCGCGATCACCTTGTTCGCCGAACCCGCTGGATGAGGAGCGCACCATCGAGATTCAGGCGAGATCAGGCGCGCGTCCGCCGATCAGCCGAACACGAAATAGCGCAGCCACATGTAGGGTGCTGCGATCGCGATCGTCAGCGCCGTGACGATCGCGCCCTTGCGGGTGAATTCCCAGAAGCTGATCGGATGACCTTCTCGCGCAGCGATTCCCAGCATTACGACGTTGGCGCTGGCTCCGACGGCGGTGAGGTTGCCGCCGAAGTCGGCGCCCGCCGCCAGCGCCCACCACAGCGCGTCGGACTGGACCGGATCGGAGATGTTGGCGGCGAGGTCGGCGACCACCGGACTCATCGTCGCCACGTAGGGAATGTTGTCGATCACGCCCGACAGCACGGCTGACACCACCAGGATGAGCATGGTCGCCGTGAGCGCGTTGCCTCCCGTCACGTCGGCGGCCAGCCGGGCGAGAGTGCCGATGACGCCCGTCTTCACTAGCGCCCCAACGAGAATGAAGAGGCCGGCGAAGAACAGCAGTGTTTCCCACTCGACGCTGTCGAGATAGTTCCTGCGATCTACGCCGGATACCAGGATGAGAACACCCGCGCCAAGCAGTGCGACGATCGAGGGTTCGATGTGGATCGACGGAGTGGCCGATGAAGGCGGCGAAGACCAAGGCCAGCACCACCCCGCATTTCGCGAGCAGCCGCGGATCGCGGATCGCCTCGCGTTCGTTCAACGACATCACGTCCGCGACCGGTCCGGCTCAACGTCGAAGGCCCCGCGGAACAAGATCGGGCAGGATGAGGACGAACGCCACCAACGCGATGACGACCAGCGGAGCCATGTGTACGAGAAAGTCGTTGAACGACAATCCCGCCCGGCTTGCGATGATGATGTTCGGGGGATCGCCGACCAGTGTGGCCGCCCCGCCGATGTTGGAGGCGAAGACCTCCGCGATGAGGAACGGCACGGGGTTGATGTCGAGTCGTTCGCACACCAACAGCGTCACGGGCGCGATCAACAGCACTGTCGTGACATTGTCGAGAAAGGCCGAGGCGACGGCGGTGATCAGAACAAGCAGGATCATCACCCGGAGCCCGGAACCGCCTGCCCGCTTGGCGGCCCAGATGGCGGTGTACTCGAAGACGCCGGTCTGCCGGAGTACGCCGACGATCACCATCATGCCGAACAGCAGAAAGATGACGTCCCAGTCGATTCCGGTGTCGTGCGAGTAGAACACGTCTTCGGAGCTGACGATGCCGACGATGACCACGACGGCGGCGCCGCCAAGCGCTGCCTTCACCTTGGAGATCCGCTCGGATGCAATGAGCGCGTAGGAAACGGCGAAGACGATTACTGCGACGGTGCTCAACGGATTGCCTCGGCGGTGGTGCTCGCGATCAGTGCTTCTGCAGAGCGACCTCGAGCAGTCGAGACGCGGTGATGACTCCGATCAGGTTCTTCCCTGCGACGACGGCCACCAGCGGGGCGTGGTCCCGCGCCATCACCGCCGCCACCTCCACGATCGTGTCGTCGGCCTTGACCGTCGGCATCTGCGGCCGTTCCTTGGGGAGCACTTCCGCTACGGACTTTCCGCTCAACTTGTCCGCGATTCGGTCGGCCATCGATTCGCTCAGTACGCCCGCCAGTGACGGATCGTCCTGTACGTAGCCCGGAATCAGCATCCGCACCACCTGCGAGGCGGGCAGGATGGCGGCCGGGCAGCCGCTCTTGTCGGTCACGACCAAGCCGGCCAATCGCCGGTCGGCCATCAGCCGCACGGCATCCAGGGCGTTGGAATCGGCCGCCACCACGGGAAATTCCTCGGAGATCTGCTCGGCACGCACCCTTGCACACTACGTCGTGGGCGTGGGGAGTGCTTCGCTGGCGAGGCTCGCCAGCATCAATCGTCGGCAGGCCCGGTCGGGGTGGCTCCGCCCTCGTCTGACCAGTCGGAAAACTCGCCGGCACCCTTGGCCGGGTCGCTCTGCACGTCCTCTTGCCCCTCGGGACCTGAGTCCGACTCGACGGACTTGCTGTGTCTGCCCATCGGCCATTCATACCCCCATCGCCGATTTCGGAAACGCGTTCAGCCGAATGGGACGTCGCAAAGCTCCGAACGTGCGACACGAGGAGTGAACTAGGAGTCGGGTTCCGAGACCGTCAGCACGGCTTCGGCGACGTAGGGGTTTTCCTCGAGTCGGTGTTCGAGATCCCGCAGCGAGCGTGCGACGGATGACTCCACGGCATCGCCGACGAGGTCGACACTGGCAATGACGAAAAGCCGCTTCGGCCCAATGAATTCGGGACGTAGGAAGCGAACCTCCGCAACCTCGGGGAAGTTGCTCAGCTCGATGACGAGCGCCTCCTTGATGCGCGGAGAGCCGGGCTCGCCGGTGAGGAACTGACGGTTGCGGTCGATGAGGAAGAACGCCACCACGCCGAGCAGAACGCCGACGAGAATCGATCCCGCCGCGTCCCACGCCACCGCTCCCGTCAGCTCGTGCAGCAGTATGCCGAGGAACGCGATGGCGATGCCGACCAATGCCGCGCTGTCCTCTGCGAACACCGCCCGAACCGTCGGATCCGAGGTCGTGACGGCGAACTCGAGCACGTCGGTCCCGAATTCATCGGCCTCCCTGCGCAATTGACGGACAGCCTGCAGAAGCGATGTCCCCTCCAGGATGAACGCGATGCCGAGCACGAGATAGGCCAGGCGATAGTCCTCGACCGCCTCGCCGCCGTGGAGGAGTTCGGTGATTCCCCGCCATATCGACACCGCCGCGCCGACCACGAAGAGGCCGACCGCCGCCAGCATCGACCACACATAGGCCTCGCGGCCGTAACCGAGTGGCCTGCGGTCGTCGGGATCGCGGCCGCTGCGGCGGTTGGCGACGAGCAGAAAGATCTCATTGCCGGTGTCCGCCCAGGAGTGCGCCGCCTCTGCGCTCATCGACGCCGATCCCGAAACGACTGCGGCAAAGGTCTTGGCCGCGGCGATCGCAAGATTCGCGCCGAACGCGACGAGGACCGTGAAGGTGCTGTCGCCTCCGGTCTTCACCACCGAGTGTCAGTCACCTCAGGCGTCCGGATCGCGAGCCTGGAGCTGCGCCATCCAGTCCTTCGGCACGCGCCCGCGCGGACCGGGAGCGGTCTCGTCCACGGGACGGCAGTCCGGCGGGGCGAGTTCGGGTCCGTCGTAGTACTCGTTGGCGTCGTAGTTCCAGAACCAGTCCTCACCGGGTTCGAAGGACTGGATGATCGGGTGGCCACTCGAGCGCCAGTGCGCGGACGCGTGACGCGACAGCGAATCGTCACAACACCCGATGTGACCGCACTCCGCGCAGCGGCGCAGGTGCACCCACCAACCGTCCACCGCTTCGCATTCGACGCACCCGGTACCGCTCGGCGGGACCGCCGGATTCACCGCATCGCTCATGAGCGTCGAGCCTAGACGTGCCGGGTCTGGGGAGCGACGGCTCCGCCGGAAACCGTGTCAGACGTTCGTCTGGTAGCTACTGTCACCGCCATGGCAACCAGTGATTCGCGAGATGTGGTCATCGAAGCGACGCCCGAGGAGATTCTGGACGTCATCGCCGACGTCGAGGCGACGCCCGATTGGTCACCGCAGTACCAGAAGGCAGTGATCCTCTCCAAGCATCCCGACGGGCGACCGAACCAGGTCGAGATGACGGTGAAGGCCGCGGGTCTGACCGACGTGATGGTGATCGAGTACACCTGGGCCGACAGCAGTGTGAACTGGACGCTGGTGAAGTCCGGCCAGCTCAAGAAGCAGGACGCCGGCTACACGCTGACCCCCGATGGCGACAAGACCAAGGTCAAGTTCGACATGTCGATCGACCTGTCGATCCCGATGCCCGGCTTCCTGCTGAAGCGCACCCTCAAGGGCGGCATGGAGACCGCGACCGACGGTCTGCGCAAGCAGGTTTTGAAGGTGAAGAAGAGCGGTAAGTAAGAGTTCGTGCCCATCACTGAATCCCGCGAGGTCGTCATCGAGGCGACGCCGCAGGAAATCCTGGACGTGCTGTTCGATCTGGAGTCGCTGACCGAGTGGTCGTCGGCGCACCAAGAGGTGGAGATACTCGAGCGGGATGACGCCGGGCATCCGAAGAAGTCGCGTCAGGTCGTCAAGATCGTCGGGATCAGCGACGAGCAGGTGGTGGACCACGTCACCTACGACGACGGCGTGGGCTGGAGTCTGGTGAGCTCGAAGCAGCAACGCGCCCAGGATGCGCGCTACACGTTGACTCCGGAGGGCGACGGCACCCGTGTCCGTTTCGAACTCATGGTGGATCTGACGGCGCCGTTGCCGGGATTCCTCGTCAGGAAGGGCGCCAAGGGCCTGCTCGACACCGCTACCGAGGGCCTGAGAAAGCGCGTGCTCAAGGTCAAGAAGGGCTAGAGCCCGACTCCTCGTGCTAGCTTCGGCCACCCCGTGGGCCCTACCCTCTCAGGGGTGGGGTTGTCGTGGCCGTTAATTGGCCGTACCGGGGAGATGCACGCCGTCGAGGCAGCGATCGCGGCCCCGGCCGTTTCCGGCGTCCTTCTGCGCGGTGCGGAGGGGGTCGGAAAGAGTCGGATAGCGCGTGAGGCGCTGCGGGCCGCCGCGGCCAGGGGCTACGAGACCCGCTGGACGGCGGGCGCATCGTCGGCGCGGGCGATCCCGCTCGGCGCATTCAGCGCGTGGGCTCCGTCGGATGCCACCGACACGGTTCAGTTGTTGCAGAGGGTGATCGAGGCGCTGACGGCAGCGCCATCGTCCAGCGAGGTCGTCCTCGGTGTCGACGACGTGCACCTGCTCGACGATCTGTCGGCGTTCGTCGTGCATCAGATCGTGCAACGCGGCGCGGCGAAGGTGATCCTCACGCTGCGTGACGGTGAGCCGATTCCCGCTGCGATACAGGAGATATGGAAGGTCGGCCAGTTCGATCGGGTCGACGTGCAGCAGCTCTCGCTCGAGGAGACCGCCGCTCTGCTGTCGGCGACCCTGGCCGGCGCGGTGGAAACCGAAGTCACTCAACGGCTCTGGAAGCTCACCCGCGGCAATGGTCTGTATCTGCGGAACATCGTCGAGCAGGAAGTCTCCGACGGGCGGCTGTTGCTCGAGCGTGGCCACTGGCGGTGGATCGGCGACCCGGTGATGCCGATCGGCGTGGTGGAGCTCATCGAATCCCGCTTCGGCACGCTGCCCGACTCGGTCAGTGAAGTGATCGACGTGCTGGCTGTGGGGGAGCCCCTCGATCTAGCGGCCCTGACGCGGATCACCGATGCGGCGGCGATCGAAGAGGCCGAAGGCCGTGGCCTCGTTTCGCTCGAGCCGACCGTCGGCGGCGTCGAGGTGCGGTTGGCGCACCCGATCTACGGAGAGGTCCGCCGAAGGCGTGCGCCGCACAGCAGGCTACGTCGGTTGCGCGGACTGGTCGCGGGACGAACTCGCCGCATCACGCGATGCCGACGACATCGGAGTCGTCGTGCGCCGCGCGACGTTGAGTCTCGACTCCGATCTGCCTCCGGACGCCGACCTGCTCGGTGCGGCAGCGCACGGCGCCGTCTGGCTGGCCGATCTGCCGTTGGCGAACCGACTGGCGGAAGCGGCCATCCGGGCAGGCGCTGGCCCGGAGCCGAATCTCGTTCGGGCGCATGCATTGTCGTGGCTCGGGCGCGGCGAGGAGGCCGAGGCGGTGCTCGCGGGGATCGGCGTGGACGATCTCACCGATCAGGATCGCGGGAGACTCGCGTTCCTCCGGTCCAGCAACATGCTGTGGGCGCTCGGCAACCCCACGCGCGCAAAGGAACTCATCGACGACGCGTCCGCTGCCGCGCCTCCCCACGCGCGTGACCTGATCGACGCCTTCCTCACCGTGTACTGGTTCGCGACGGATCAGCCGCAGGCGGCGGCGAAGGCCGCGGAAGGCCTTGCGTTGGAGGACATTCCCGTCGTCGGCGCAGAGCTGTCCTGGGTGCTTGCCCAGATCGCGGCCGACGCCGGCCGCGTCGGCGAGGCCGTTGCCGTCGCCGAGCGTGGATACGCCGTCGCGGCCCGCTCGTTCGATGCGCCGCACATGCGGTTCAACATCGCCGACGCACACGTCAGCGCCCTGCTGCTGTCCGGTCGGGTCGGCGAGGCCCTCGAGGTGGCGGAGCAGGTGCGGCAGCAGGCCGCCGCGCTGCCAGGAACCGCTCCCTCACTGGGTGCCGCCGTGGAGGGTAGGGCGGCGCTGGGCGCAGGCCGCCTCGATACGGCCGCTGTGCTGTTGGAACAGGCGGCCGAGGGTTTCTCCGCGTCGCACTCCATCGGCTGGGGATACCGCTATCGCGTGCCGCTCGTCGTCGCCCTTGCGATGCGGGGGTCGACCAGCGAGGCCGTCGCCGCGCTCGCCGCACTCGACGACGTGACCCGTCGTTTCCGGGCCCTGGACCACGAAGTGAGCCTGGCCCGGGCCTGGGTGGCGGCCAGCCAGGGCGCGGTCAGTGAGGCCATCGCCGTGGTCCGGTCGGCGGCGGAAAGAGCCGGAGCGGCAGGGCAGTTCGCCGCAGAAGTGCTCTGCCTGCAGACCGCGGCTCAGTTCGGAGATCGCTCGGCAGTGGCAGGCTGCGGGAGCTCGAGTCGCTCGTCGAGGGGCCACGCGTCGGCTTGCCGCACGGTTCGCCGAGGCGCAGCGCGACGGCGATGCCGCTGAATTGGCCTCGCTATCAGAGGAATTCGAGCGGATGGGGGATCTCGTCGCCGCCGTGGACGCAGCCGCACACGCCGCGCTCGCGTACCGCCATCAGGATCTCCGGGGATCGGCACTGGGCTGCTCGACTCGCGCCGAGGCCCTGGCTCGGCAATGCGGCGGGGCCAGTACCCCGGCGCTTCGGCAGGCCAGCGACCCGCTGCCGCTCACCGACCGCGAAGGCGAGATCGTCATGTTGATCGGTGAGGGACTGTCCAACCGCGAGGTCGCCGAGCGCCTGACCGTGTCCGTGCGCACCGTCGAGAGCCACATCTACCGGGCGATGGCGAAGACCGGCACCTCCAGCCGCGACGAGCTCGCCGCCCTTCTTCCGCGCCATCGGACTCAGTAGCCCTCGCTGGGCCTGAGTCAGATTGCAGTAGGGCCTTACTGCGCTCGTCCGATCGGACGCGACCGACGATTTCCCGGTGGACCTAGACCGACCCCAGGTGACCCTGTCGCGATGCCACGATTCGAATGGCGAACAGAACTACGGCGAGGATCCGTTGGCCGACCGCGAATCGGATCTCTACCGCGGCGAATTCGTCACGGGCTTCGTCGACAAGTGGGACGAGCTGATCGACTGGGATGCCAGGGCGGGGTCCGAGGGAACGTTCTTCGTCGACGTCCTGCGCACCCACGGCGTGGGCAGCGTGCTCGACGTCGCCACCGGCACGGGCTTTCACTCCGTCCGACTGTCCCAGGCGGGCTTCGACGTCCTCAGCGTCGACGGCTCGGCGGCCATGCTTGCCAAGGCGGTCGACAACGGCTGTAGACACGGCGTGGTTCTCAACACCGTCCACGCCGATTGGCGGGAACTCAGCGGCGCAGTCAAGGAGAAGTACGACGCCGTCATCTGCCTCGGCAACTCGTTCACGCACCTGCACGACGAGCACGATCGCCGTCAGGCCCTTGCCCAGTTCTACGGGGCTCTCCGCGACGGCGGAGTTCTCGTTCTCGATCAGAGAAATTATGACCAGATGCTCGACCACGGGTTCACCTCGAAACACGCGTACTACTACTGCGGTCACCGGGTCACGGCGGAGCCCGAGTACGTCGACGACGGGTTGGCGCGCTTCAGATACACCTTCCCCGATGGGCGCCGGTACACGCTGAACATGTTCCCGTTGCGCAAGCAATACCTCCGCGGCCTGATTCGTCAGGCTGGTTTCGAGCGCGTGCGCACCTATGGCGACTTCCAGGCGAGCTACCGGGTGCGTGAGACCGACTTCTTCATCCATGTCGCGGAGAAGAAGTCGGGCGGTGAAAAATGACCAGTGACAACGAGCCGATCGCCATCTTGGGGATGGGCTGCCGCTTTCCAGGTGGCGTGAACTCACCGGATGACCTCTGGCACATGCTCTCTGAGGAACGTGACGCCGTCTCGGAGTTTCCCACCGATCGCGGCTGGAATCTGGATGCGCTGTTCGGACCCGACCCCGAGGCGCCGGGTGCGACCTGCGTCCGCGCGGGGTCGTTCCTCGAAGACGTGGGTCATTTCGACGCGGCCTTCTTCGGGATCAGTCCGCGCGAAGCCCACGCAATGGACCCCCAGCAGCGACTACTGCTGGAAGTCACCTGGGAGGCGCTGGAGGCCGCAGGGATAGACCCGAACACACTGCGCGGCAGTGACACCGGAGTGTTCATCGGCGCGGCGGCTCAGGAGTACGGCCCGCGCCTCTACGACGAGACGGAGGGATTTGCGGGTCATCTGGCGACCGGCATTCCGTCGTGCATCGCGTCGGGACGCATCGCCTACACACTTGGATTGCTGGGGCCTGCGGTGACGGTCGACACCGGCTGCTCGTCGGCGCTGGTGTCGGTGCACCACGCCATGCGATCTCTGCGATTGAGTGAATGTGACGTTGCGGTCGCGGGCGGCGCGACCGTGAATTGCTCTCCCAGCGTCTACATCGGTCTCGGGCGACAGGGCGCGTTGTCCCCAGACGGCCGATCCAAGCCGTTTGCCGCGGCGGCAGACGGATTCGGCGCTGCCGAAGGGGCCGGTGTCCTTGTGCTGGCCCGACTGTCGCATGCGCGGTCGTTGGGCCACCCCGTTCGTGCGGTGATCCGGGGAAGTGCCGTCGGACAGGACGGAGCAACCGAGGTGTTGTCGGCCCCCAGCGGTCCGGCGCAGCAACGGGTGATTCGCCGGGCATTGTTGGATGCGGGCCTGACTGCGGGTGACGTCGACGTGGTGGAAGCACACGGCACCGGAACCAGGATCGGCGATCCCATCGAAGCCGAAGCGTTGCACGCGACGTACGGCAAGGCCCACTCGGTTGCGCGCCCGCTGCTGGTCGGATCGGTAAAGTCGAACATCGGCCATACCCAGTACGCCGCAGGCGTCGCCGGAGTGATCAAGATGGTGGAGTCGATTCTGCGCGGGGTGGTGCCCGCGACGTTGCACATGGATTCGCCTACTCCCCAGGTGGATTGGTCGTCAGGCACGCTCGAGGTGGTCGGCAGCGCGTGTCCCTGGCCAGATGATCCCAACAAGACCGGCCAGCCGCGACGCGCCGGGGTGTCGTCGTTCGGTCTCAGCGGAACGAACGCCCACTTGATCATCGAGCAGGCGCCAGCGCCCGTCGCGGCCACGCCCACGCGACGGCGCCCGCCGGTGACGCCATGGGTGTTGTCCGCGAAGTCGGCGTCCGCATTGGCCGAGCAGGCCGCCCGGTTGCAGCGGTACGTCGACCAGCACACCGACTCGGATCCGAGCGACGTCGCCTACTCGTTGACCGCCCGAGCGTCATTCGATCACCGCGCCGTGGTGGTCGGAACGGGCCGTGACGAGCTGTTGCAGGGCTTGGCGGCGATCGCCAACGGAGCGCTTGCGCCGCACGTGGTCACCGGAAGGGCCGGCGCCGCAGGCGCGGCCAAGGGGAGCACGGTCTTCGTTTTCCCTGGACAGGGGACCCAGTGGACTGGCATGGCGACCGAACTACTCGAGACCTCACCGGCGTTCGCCCACCAGATGTTGCGCTGCGATGAGGCGTTCACCGAATTCGTCGACTGGTCGCTGCTCGAGGTCGTGCGGGGCGGCCCCGGGGTGGCAAGCCTCGACCGCGTCGACGTCGTGCAACCGGTGCTGTTCGCAGTGATGGTGTCGCTGGCCGCGCAGTGGCGGGCCCTGGGAATTCAACCGGACGCCGTCCTCGGTCATTCGCAGGGCGAGATCGCCGCGGCCTACGTTGCAGGTGCCCTTTCGTTGCGAGACGCCGCGAAGGTCGTCACCTTCCGCAGCAAGGCGGTCCGCACGATAGCGGGAACGGGGGGCATGATGTCGATCGCGAGGTCCGTCGAACGCGTGCACGCGATGATCGAGCCGTGGCCAGAGTCGATTTCCATTGCGGCGCAGAATGGTCCGCATTCGACCGTCGTGACCGGGGACGCGCGCGCGTTGGACGAGCTGATGGTCCTGTGTGAGCGCGACGAGGTGCCCGTCACACGGATTCCCGTTGACTACGCCTCGCATTCGTCCCAGGTCGAGGAATTGCGTGACCCGATTCGGGGGCTGCTGTCGGGGATACGGCCGCGAAGGGCCGGCATCGCTTTCATCTCCGCGGTGACCGGCGCCGAACTCGATACCTCGATCCTCGACGCCGACTACTGGTACGCGAATCTGCGGCAACCGGTGTTGTTCGAACAGGCCGTCCGGTGGGCACACGAGCATGGCTACCGCACGTTCGTCGAGTCCAGCCCGCACCCGGTCCTGACCGTCGGCATCCAGGAATCGCTGGAGGACGACGGCGAATGCCACCGCGAAGACCCCACCGTGGTTGGGACGCTTCGACGCAACGACGGCGGCATGCGCCGATTCCTGTTGTCGGCCGCCGAGGCACACGTGCGTGGGAAGCCGGTCGACTGGGCTGGCCTGTTCGACGACACCGGCGCGCGTCGGGTTGACCTACCCACCTATGCCTTCCAACGCAAGCGCTACTGGATGCCGCCAGGGTCCGGGTTCGTGGACGCGAGCAGCCTCGGCGTCGCCGCCGCGGAGCATCCCCTGCTTGGTGCGGTGGTGGCCCATGCGGGTTCGGACGAGGTCACGCTGACCGGGCGGTTGTCGCTCGCCACCCACCCGTGGTTGGTCGACCACAGGGTGCACGGCGTCGTGCTCCTGCCGGGTGCGGCGATGGTCGAGATGGCATTACACGCAGGCGATCGGTCGGGATGCTCACGGCTGCAGCGGCTTCTGCTGCATGCCCCGCTGGTCGTCGGTGAACACGGCGGTGTCGCGGTGCAGGTGGTCGTGGGCGCCTGGCTGGAGTCGGGCGAACGCCCGATCCGCATCTACTCACGCATCGACGATGGCGCGGAGCGGGCATGGGCGAAGCATGCCGAGGGTGTCCTCGCCCCGGCCCAGGGTTACGCCGCCGCCGAGGAATTCGACCAATGGCCGCCGGAGGGCGCGGAACCGATCGACGTGACCGAGGCCTACCCGAGACTTGCCGCGGTTGGCTACGAGTACGGTCCGGCGTTCCGCGGCCTGCGGTCGGTGTGGCGCCGTGGGACCGAGGTCTTCGTCGAGGCGACGCTGCCAGATCACGTGAAGGCGGAGGCGGGCCGGTTCGCCCTACACCCCGTACTGCTCGACGCGATCCTGCACGGCGTCGGTGCCTGCGGAATCCTCGCAAAGTCGGAGCTGACGAGGCTCCCGTTCGAGTGGGAGGGCATATCGCTGAATGCCGTCGGCGCGAGCCGGCTTCGCGCAAGAATCGCGCTCGTCGGCGACGACACCCTCGCACTGACCCTGATGGACGGCGCTGGGGCGGTGGTGGGCCGTGTCGACTCCCTCGCCCTGCTGGGCATTTCACCCGACCGGTTGCTCGTCGATGCTGCTGTCGACGAGTCCGTGTATGGGCTGGATTGGGTCAGCCTCCCGCCCCGTAGCGGGGGTGGCGGGGGCGACGTGATCGTATTGCGCTGCCCGGCAACGATTGCCGACGATGCAGGGGTGCCAGAGACCACGCGTCGAACACTTGCGCACGTGCTCGACCGGTTGCGAGGTTGGCTGTCGAGTGACCCCGACGACGACGCGCGCCTAGTGGTGCTGACCCGCGGAGCGGTCGCCGTCGACCCGTCCGAAGACATCACTGACCTCGGCCATGCCGCCGTATGGGGGTTGTTGCGCAGCGCGCAGACCGAGCACCCAGGTCGCATCGTGCTGGCCGACGTCGACGATTGGGCCAGTGCCGATGCTGCGGTCGCCGACGCAACGGGTCGTGACGAATCGCAAATCGCATTCCGCAGCGGCGCTTCCCTTGCCCCTCGACTGGCGCGCGCCGAGAGCATCGACGGCGCCGAACTCGTCGAGTCGGGCATCTGGCGCCTCGCCACCCTTGGCAGCGGCACGCTGGACTCGCGGAACGTCGCGCTGCGTCCGTGGCCGGAGGCCAGGCACCCCCTCGGCCCGGGGCAGGTGCGCCTGGGGCTGCGCTCCTGCGGGGTGAACTTCCACGACGTACTGACCGCGCTTGGTCACCCATCCGACTACGACATTGGCCTGGAAGGCGCAGGCGTGGTTCTCGAGGTCGCCGACGACGTACTCGAATTCACCCCGGGAGATCGGGTGATGGGTCAGTTCTTCGGTGCGGGACCCGTTGTCGTCGTGGACAGCTGGCGGATCGCTCGCATTCCTTCTGGGTGGTCCTATGGGCAAGCGGCTACGGTGCCTGCCGTCTTCCTCACCGCGTATTACGCGTTGGCCCACGCTGCGCAGATCAGCGCGGGCCAGCGCGTGCTGGTGCACGCCGCAACGGGTGGAGTCGGCATGGCCGTGGTGCAGCTGGCCAGGCACTGGGGCTTCGAGGTGTTCGCGACGGCCAGCCCCGGAAAGTGGGACATGCTGCGCAGCATGGGATTCGACGACGATCACATCGCGAACTCCCGCAATCTCGAGTTCGAGCAGAAGTTCTCCCTGGCCACCGACGGCGCTGGCATGGACGTCGTCATCGATTGTCTCAAGGGCGAATTCGTCGACGCGTCACTGCGCCTCCTGCCGCGTGGCGGATCCTTCGTCGAGCTCGGAAAGGCGGACATCCGCGGGCCCGACGAGGTGGCGAGTCGGCACCCCGGTGTCCGGTATCGAGCCTTCGACCTCGTCGATGACGTCGCTCCGGAACTGTTGAACGAGATGCTCGCCGAGCTGGTCACGCTCTTCGAGAGCGGCGACCTGCGCCCGCTTCCGCGGCGGTCGTGGGACGCCAGACAGGCATCGGACGCCCTTCGCTTCCTGAGCCGTGCCCGCCACGTCGGCAAGTTGGTGCTGACCGTGCCCACGCCACTCGATCCTGCAGGCACGGTGCTCATCACGGGCGGCACGGGTGTCCTCGGGAAGCTCCTCGCCCGCCACCTGGTGACCCGTCACGGCGCACGGCACCTGTTGCTCGTTAGCAGAGCGGGCCTCGCCGCCGACGGTGCCGCGGCGATCGAATCGGAGCTTACCGAGCTCGGAGCCGCCGTCCGGATCGAATCGTGCGACGCCGCCGACAGAGAGTCGCTGCAGGCGGTCCTAGCCGCGATACCGGCCGCGCATCCGTTGACCGCCGTCGTCCATGCAGCCGGGGTGCTCGACGATGCCGTGTTCACGGCGCAGACGCCGCGCCATCTGGACGCGGTGCTGCGGCCGAAGGTCGACGCGGCGTGGAACCTGCACGAACTGACCGCGTCCACAGACCTGTCGGCGTTCATCCTGTTTTCCTCGGCCGCCGGGTTGCTCGGCTCCGCGGGCCAGGCCAACTACGCCGCCGCCAACGCCTTCCTCGACGGGCTCGCACAGCACCGCTGCCAGCGGGGGCTGCCGGGTGTGTCGATGGCGTGGGGATGGTGGGCGCAATCGACCGGGATGACGGGACATCTGGACGACCGTGACCGCGCGCGCATGAGCCGCAGCGGTTACCTCCCGATGTCGTCGGCAGACGGTCTCGCGCAGTTCGATGCCGCGCTCCGGCAAGCACGTTCGTTCGTCATGCCCGCCCGGTTCAACCTCAACGCCATCCGGTCCCAGTCGGCAGGCGGGGATCCGCCGCCCATGTTCCGCGGCCTGATCCGGGCGGCACGGCGCAACGCCGAGTCGGCTCCCGCGGCCGAGCGCCCATCCGATCTTCGAGAGCGCCTGGCAGCGATGAGCATCAGCCAACGCGAACGCGAGCTGCTCGACCTCGTGCGGTCGAACGCGGCGGCGGTGCTCGGCCACGATTCCACCGACGCCCTTGACGACGACCAGGATTTCAAGGAGGTCGGCTTCGATTCGCTTGGTGCTGTGGAGTTTCGGAACCGGCTGAAGTCGGCGTCGGGCTTGAAGCTGGGCACCACCGCCATCTTCGATCACCCGACGCCGAAGGCGCTCGCCCGGCATCTGGCACGAGCGCTCGACGTCGAAACAGACGCCCCCCTTGGCGCAGAACCGACCACGCCGGAGCGGGATCGGTGGTCCTTGACCGCCTACCAGCGCGACATAGTCGCCGTCCGCGCACGCTATCCTGACCTGCCCATCGCGCAGATCGTCGCCCACGCCCGACTGGACGGCGCGGTGAACCTCGACCGGATGCGTGAAGCCATCAGGCGGACATGTCTGCGAAACGACGCACTGCGACTGCGCTTCGAGCTTCGCGACGGCGAGTACGTCCAGCGCATTGGATCGAACCTGCCCGAACTCGAGGTCGTCGACGTCACCGGCGACCCCGATCCGGCGGCGGCCTGCAGCCGCTGGCTGGCCGATGCGAGCGAGTGCGTGCTTCCGGAAGATGGCCCGCTGACCCGTGCCGCCGTCGTCATCGATCGAATCGACTCGTTCGTGGTGTACGCGTGCTTCCACCACGCCGTGGCGGACGCGTGGGGCATCAATCTCGCGCTGCGGCAGATGCTGAACGACTACGCATCCGACGCCGACGCCGACGCCGACAGCCGCGACGACGTCGCGCCTGCCAGCTATCTGGAGTTCGTGAGCGCAGAGTGCGACTACCGCGCCTCGACGGACTGGGCCAGCGATCGCGACTACTTCGTCGAGAAGTATCGCGACGTGGAGCCCGCCCTGTTCGCCCGCGGCGGATCAATTCGCAGCCGGCGTAGGCACCATCACACGCTGCGCGTGAATCCCGCAACGGCCCAACGCATTCGCGATACCGGCCGTTCGATCTTCGCCTTCACCGCCGCTGGCGTCGGTGAGTACCTGCGCCGGATACACCGCGGCGGAGACGTCGTCATGGGGGTGCCGTTCCTGAACCGGTCGTCGGATGCCGAGCTTCGCACGATCGGATGCATGGCCAACATGTTGCCGCTGCGGATTCCGGGTAGCGGGCAGACCTCGATGGCCGAGCTCGCCGACCGAATCACGTCCGAGACCTGGGAACTGCAGGCTCGCCAGCGGTGTGCGCTTGGAGACATCGTCGCGGCGCTGCACAGGGGCGCCGAGACGGCGTTGTTCGACGTCACCTACTCGTATCTCGCGATTCCCCACACCGAGCATGCGGAGTGGATGTGGAAGGACGTCAGCGTGCTGGCGTCGGGGTATTCATTCGATGCGGTCAACATCGTCGTGCGGGACTACGAACGCGACGGCTCACTCGAGGTGGATCTGTTCTACGCCGACGACGTGTTCGACGCGAATTATCGCTTCGCCGACGCGCTTCGTCACGTCTCGACGCTGATCGCCAGAGCACTGGATGCGCCCGACGTTGCGCTCGGTGACCTCGACATGCTGTCGGCGGCGGATCGCGCCGAGCTGGACTCGTTCGCCTACGGGGGGCCCGTCGATGCTTGACGTGGCGCAAGGCGCTCGGATCGATCGACTGGCCGCCGGCGTGCCTGGCGAGCGGCAGGCGGTGGTATGGGCGGGCGGAGCGATCTCCTATGCGGACTTCGATGCCGCTGTCGGTCACATCGCGAACCTGCTGCACGCAAGGGGCATTCATCGCGACGACTGCGTCGGGGTGATCGTGCCGCGCTCACCGGAGATGCTCGTGGCGATCCACGGGATCCTTCGGTCGGGCGCCGCGTACGTCCCGATCGACCCGAAGCATCCAGCCCTGCGCATTCGCGCGATTCTCGAGGAGAGCGGCGCTCCGGCCGTCGTGGCCGGAGTCGAATTCGATTACCTGGCAAAGGAACTCGGCGTCGTTCGCATCGAGCCGAGCACCGCCTGGGGAGAGCCGCTCGAGCCGGTCGCCGCACCCGAGGACCTGGCCTACGTCATCTACACGTCGGGATCGACAGGCAGGCCCAAGGGTGTGATGGTCGAGCACCGGTCCGTGGCCAACCGGCTGCGTTGGATGCAGCGACGGTACCCGCTCGGCGACGGCGACGTGATCCTGCACAAGACGCCCGTGACGTTCGACGTGTCGGTGTGGGAGTTGATGTGGTGGTCGATCGCGGGTGCGAGCGTTGCGTTGCTCGAGCCGAACGGCGAGCGCGATCCACGCAAGATCGTCGCGGCCATCGAGAGGCATCGGGTCACGGTCGTGCACTTCGTGCCGTCGATGCTCGGGCCGTTCTTGGATCAGGTTGAGGACCGACCCGATTCGGTGCAGCGACTCACGTCGTTGCGCACGGTGTTCTGCAGTGGCGAGGCGCTCACACCTTCGCTCGTCGAGCGGTTCAACCGGGTATTCGGCACCATCGGCGTACCTCGGCTGGTGAATCTCTACGGGCCGACCGAGGCGACGGTGGACGTGAGCTACTTCGACTGTCCGTCGGCCGGACCCGTGGAGGCGGTCCCCATCGGTAGGCCGATCGACAACACGACGTTGCTGGTCCTCGACGATTGCGGAAACCGCTGTCCCGTAGGCATTCCAGGTGAGTTGAGCATCGGCGGGATGGGGCTGGCACGCGGCTATCGGGGCCGCGACGATCTGACGGCCGCCGCCTTCGTGGCCGACGAGCGCGTCCCGGGTGGTCGCCGCTACCGAACCGGTGACCTCGCCCGCTGGCGAGCCGACGGCAACCTCGAGTTTCTCGGCCGCATCGATGACGAGGTGAAGGTCCGCGGCAATCGGGTGTGCCTCGGCGAGGTCCAAGCCGTGCTGGAGTCGTGCCCGAGCGTGCGATCGGCGGTAGTCGTCGGCGAGCCGTCGGATACCCACGGCACCCACCTGATCGGCTATGTCGTGGGGCAGGGCGTCACAACGGATCACGTGAGACGACACCTCGCGGAGTGGCTGCCCGGGTACATGATTCCGACCACCTTCGTCGAGTTGGATGCGCTCCCTCTCACGGCGAGCGGCAAGGTCGATCGACGAGCGCTGCCCCGGCCCGGTGCGCCGGAGCGGTCGGCCTGCGCCGACTCCGCGCCGCGGACCCCGGCGGAGGTAGCGCTGGCCGAGGTATTCGCCGCGGTGCTCGGCGTGGACTCCGTTGGCGTACACGACGATTTCTTCACCGTAGGCGGAGACTCGATGCTCGCCTTGGCGGTTCGCAGCAGGGCCGAGGAGCGTGGGGTCGCCTTCGATCTCGAGGACCTGTTCGCCAGGCCAACGGTCGCCGAACTGGCCGAGTCAAGTTCGCGGTGCACGGGGGAACTGCGAGGGGTGACGGATGCGTTCGCACTGCTTCCGCCCGTCGACCGCGTGGCACTGGGCGACGCCGAGGATGCGTTCCCGGCGACTGCGCTGCAACTCGGCATGCTGTTCCACAGCGCCGGGTGTGCCGACTCGTCGTTGTACAAGGACGTCTTCCGGTACCGACTGGCGATGCCGTGGCACGAAGCGGAGTTCGGCGCCGCGTTCAATCGGTTGGTCGGGCGACATCCGGCGCTGCGGTCGACGTTCGACCTGAGCCGGTATTCGGTACCGGTGCAGATCGTCTGGCCACGATTGGCGCGCACGTTCGACGTCGTGACCGGAGCCGACGACGTCCTGGTCTGGGACTACATGGCCGACCGGCACGCCCAGCGCTACGACGCGGATGGCGCGCCACCGCACAGTCTCCGCGCGTTCGTCCGAGATGACGCCGTTGATCTGGTCTTCGCCTTTCACCACGCGATTCTGGACGGCTGGAGCGTTGCGAACCTGATGCGTGAGCTGGTGCAGGACTACCTGTTTCATCTCGGGGTCGACGTGGCAGCCGTCGATCCGGTCGGTCACTCGTCTACTTTGCTCGCCGAGTACGTCCACCTGGAGAAGAAGACTTTGCAAGACCGCGCAGCGCAGGAGTTCTGGCGACGTTCGTTGGCTGGCTCCCGCGCCACGACCCTGGACTCCGCCATCGTGCCTGGCAAGCCCGCGGATGCCGATGCGGTGGTGACGATCCTCCTTCCGAAGGGCTTGCAGGAGGATGCGAGGCGCTGTGCAACCTCGCACAGGCTGCCGATGAAGTCGCTACTCCTTGCCGCGCATTGCCTTGCCCTGCAGAGGTTGTCGGGTGAGGAGGACGTCACGACCGGGCTCGTCACCAATGGACGGCCGGGTTGTGTGGGCGCCGAAGTCGTCGCGGGGCTGTTCCTCAACACGGTCCCCATCCGACTCGATGACGCACCGGTGACGTGGCTCGACGCCGTCGAACACGTCGCCCGGTTCGAGCGCACCAGCCATCGCCATCGGCGCTACCCGTTGCAGGCCATACAGGCCGATGCGGGACGCGTCGTGTTCGACACGGCGTTCAACTACGTCAACTACCACCCCTTCACCACGCTGACCGGCCTCTCCGGGGTCGAACTGCTCGACTTCGACGTCCACGAACGAACACATTTCGGGATGATCGCGACGGTAGGGATCGACCCACGCACTCAACGGCTGTTCCTGCGGGTCGACGGCGCGCGAGCACACGACTACGCAGACTCCTTCACGCGCATGCTGACGGACATCGTGGGCTCGCCCGACCAGGCCATCGATCTCGATCCAACGCCTCGCGACGTCACGCCGGCGATCACCGGGCAGGTGCCACGGCGCGATCCACCGGTTACCGTCGCGGGCGCAGACTCGGCGCCGCGGAACCCCGCCGAGGCGGTTCTGGCCGAGGTGTTCGCCTCGGTACTCGGTGTGGAATCGGTCGGCATTCACGATGACTTCTTCACCGTCGGTGGTGATTCGATCCTCGCGCTCGTCGTTCGCAGCAAGGCGGAGAAGCGCGGCGTCACCTTCGATCTCGACGAACTGTTCGCCCGGCCCACCGTCGCTGAGCTCGCAGAGTCGACTTCGCGGCCCACGGCGACGCCGGCGGGTGTCACGGACGCCTTCGCTCTGCTTCCGTTGATCGACCGCGCGGCGCTACATGATGCCGAGGACGCGTTTCCCGCGAACGCGCTGCAGCTCGGCATGTTCTTCCACAGCATCGAGCGCGGCGCGGCGACGATGTACAAGGACGTCTTCCGGTACCGAGTAGGCATGCCCTGGCGGGAAGCGGAGTTCACGGCCGCGTTCGATCGGCTGGTCGCACGACATCCCGCGCTGAGGTCGTCGTTCGAGCTCACCAAGCATTCCACGCCGCTGCAGGTGGTCAGGCCGAACGTGCAAAGGGCGCTCGACGTGGTCACCGGAGCCCGTGATGCGGACATCGAGCTCTACACGGCCGCCCGGCGCGTGCAACAGTACGACTTCGACCGCGCGCCGCTGTATAGTCTGCGCGCGTTCGTCCGGGATGAGTGCGTGGACCTGGTCTTTGCGTTCCACCACGCGGTCCTGGACGGCTGGAGTGCGGCCAATCTCATGCGTGAGTTGTTGCAGGACTACGTCTCTCACGTCGGCATCGACGTGCCGGCGATCGACGCCGAGGTGCACTCGGCCACGATGCTTGCCGAGCATGTCCGCCTGGAGAGGGCGGCCCTCGACGACCCAACAGCCAAGGAGTTCTGGCGACGAGCACTTGTCGGATCCCGCGCGACGACACTGGAGTCCGTCATGGCCCACGAGGCGCCGACGGCCGCCGATCCGACCGTGACCGTCGTGATTCCGCAGTGGCTGCAGGATGCCGCCCGGCATGTTGCGAAATCCCTTGGGCTGCCGATGAAATCGCTGCTGCTCGCTGCCCATTGCGTTGCCCTTCGACGGCTCTCGGGAGAGGTTGACGTCACGACCGGGCTGGTCACCCACGGTCGCCCTGGACGTGACCGCGCCGAACTGGTTGCCGGAATGTTCCTCAACACCATTCCGATCCGGCTCGAGGACGGGCTGACGACCTGGAGGGAGGCCGTGGAAACCGTCGCCCGGTTCGAGCGCGCCAGCCATCGCCATCGTCGCTATCCGTTGCAGGCCATGCAATCCGATGCAGGACGCCCCCTGTTCAACACGGTGTTCGACTTCGTCGACTATCACCTGTTCGGTGAGTTGAGCGGTATTGAACTGCTCGGCTTCGACGTGCACGAGCGGACGAACTTCGCACTGTGGGTGACCACGGCGACGGACCCGCGCACCGGGAGACTGACGGTCCGCGTGAGTGGGGACCCAGCGGTGCTGTCGGCGACGCAGGCTGGCGAATTCGCGAACTCTCTCGTGCGGGTGCTGGCCTCGATGGTGCGTGCACCCGACGGGGCCATCGACGCCGCCGCCGACGAACTGGCGACTCGGGACGTCGCGCGGCTCGTCTCCGAGCAGGCCGGCATGGCTCCTGATGCCGTCGCGATCATTGCCGATTCCGGCAGGTGGACGTATGCCGAATTGGACTGTGGCGCAGACCGAATTGCCGCCGGGCTTCTGGCCGCTGGGATGCCACCGGGGGCGCGGGTTGGCGTCATGCTCGACCGCTCGCCCGAAATGATGGCGACCGTGCTCGGTGTCATGAAGGCGGGTGCCGCGGTTGTTCCGTTGGATGTCAGCTACCCGCCTGCGCGACTCGACCTGATGATCGAGCGCGCCCAACCGTTCCGCGTCATCTCCGACATCGAGGAGGTCAGGAACCTGCTCGCTCACCCCGCGACGGGCGTACTGCCCGCGATCGACCCGGAAAGTGCGGCCTACGTGCTGTTCACGTCCGGTTCGACGGGCGAACCCAAGGGCGTCGCGATGCCCCACCGGGCTCTGCACAACCTCGTCGCGTGGCAGAACGGCCGCCCCTCCGGCGCGGTCGGCGGTGCCACGCTGCAGTTCTTCCCGCTGTCCTTCGACGTGTCGTTCCAGGAGGTCTTTTCGACGCTCTGCGGCGGCGGCACGTTGCGACTGCCTTCCGATGCTCGGCGCAAGGATCTGCCCGCGTTGGTCCGCCTTGTCGCCGACGAGAAGATCGAGCGTCTGTTTCTGACCTGCGTCGCGCTGCAGGCATTCGCCGAGGCGGCGCTGGGCACCCGAACCACGCTCGACTCGCTGCGTTTCCTGGTCAACGTCGGCGAGCAGCTGAGGGTGACACCGGAGATCCGCCGGCTGTGCGCGGCGAATTCCGGTCTCGTGCTGGAGAACCAGTATGGCCCTACCGAGACCCACGAAGTGGCCTGTCACACCCTGACCGGCCCGCCGGAGAACTTCCCGAGCCTGCCACCGATCGGCACCGCGATCGACGGCGCAAAGATCAGCGTTCTCGGCCCCGACCTTCGACCGGTCCCGGCGGGAACGAGGGGCGAGATGTACGTCGGCGGCCGCTGTCTCGCACTGGGTTACGAGGGCAGGCCCGATCTCACGGCGGAGCGATTCGTCATGATCGGCGCGCCCGGCGAACGGATGTACCGCACCGGGGATCTGGCGATTCAACTCCCGAACGGCGACCTGGCCTATCTCGGGCGGGCGGACACCCAGGTGAAGGTGCGCGGCTTCCGCATCGAGTGCGCGGAGGTTGAACTCGCCCTGATGGGTCTGGGCGACAAGGCGATTCGGGCTGCGGCTGTGGTCGTGCGGAAACCCGGTTCGGGTGACGCCGTCCTGGCGGCCTACCTTGTCGGGGACCGGGAAGCCGCTGATCTCCCGGCGATCACGGCCCACCTGCGAGCGGTGTTGCCGGCCTACATGATTCCGGCACACTTCGGCTGGCTCGACGATTTTCCGCTCACGCCGAGCGGCAAGCGCGACGACAAGGCCCTGCGCGAGCTGCCGTTGGCGACCGCGGTTGCGCCGCGGCCCGGCACCGCGCCTCTCAGCCGTGGCGAGCGAGCGGTCGCCGAGATCATGGCGGAGTTCGCGGGATCCGCCGACTTTGCAGCCGACACAGACTTCTTCGATGCGGGTGGCACGTCGATCGGCGCCATGCGTGTGGTGATGGCGATCGCCCGAACGTGGGGCGTCGACGTTCCGTTGGATGCCTTCGTCGCCGGGCCGACTCCCGCCGAGCTGGCCCGGCTGATCGCTGCGGGCGGTCCGGCACGGGGGTTCGATCCCGTTGTCGCCCTTCGTGCATCGGGTGATCGGCCACCACTGTTCCTGGTCCACCCGATGGGTGGGAACGTGCTGTGCTACCTCAAGCTCGTCAAGCACCTTCCCGTGGACCAACCGGTATACGCGTTGCAGGCGGCAGGTGCCGAGCCCGGCGCGACGCCACTGCGCACGATGAGCGACCTGGCCGCCTCCTATGTCGAGGCGCTACGCAGTGTTCGCCCGCACGGGCCGTACTGCGTCGGTGGATGGTCCTTCGGTGGCTACGTCGCCGTCGAAATGGCGCGCCAATTGCGTGATGACGAACTGGCGCGCCTGATCCTGCTCGACACGACCGCGCTCGGCGACGGACCTCATCCCATGGTCGACGAACGCGACTTGATGACCTGGTTCTTCGGTGAACTTCTGTTGGAGGCGCACGGCACCGAGGCGCGACGGCTCGATATCGGGTCGACCGGGACGGATGGATCCGTCACGTTCGAGTCGACTCTGCGCTACGCGATCGATGCGGGAATCGTGCCGTCGGAGAGCTCGCCGCAGTCGATCCGGCGGCTCTACGAGATCTTTCGTGCAAACTACGAGGCAACGCTGGACTATCGCCACCAGCAGTTGCATCGGGACATCACGCTGTTGAGGTCGAGTGGCGAACTCCCGGTCGAACTCGCGGGTCCGCACAGTCTGGTGGGGACGATGTTCGCCAGTCCCACCAACGGTTGGGAGATTTTGAGGCCGCGCAGCCTGCGCGTGGTCGAGGTCGCAGGTGACCACTTGTCGATGATGTCGGACCCACACGTTGCGGACGTCGCGGCGAAACTTGCCGGGGAGCTGGCGTCGCTCGACCCTGGTGAGGGCGGGCGGTGAACGGGCCGACCGTCGCCGTGGTCGGGGCGGGCGTCGGAGGTCTGACGGCCGCACTTGCCCTGCGCGCCAAGGGGATCGATGTCGAGGTTTACGAGGCGGCGTCGGGCCCGCGGGACACCGGCTCGGCGCTGGGGATCGCCAGCAACGCCACGAAGGTGCTGCGCTCGCTGGGCATCGACCTCGTGACGACTGCCTCCTGCCGCGCGCTCGAGCGCTTCGAGTTCCGCACGGCCCGGGGTGCGCTGATCCGGGCGCTCCCGGGGTCGGCCATCACCGAGGCGCTCGGCCATCCGTTCGTGAGCATTCACCGGAACGAGCTGATCCGGGCGCTACGCGATGCCGCTGCCGACATACCCGTCCACTACGGCGCGGAAGTGGTCGACGTCGGAATCCATCGTTACGGGGCGCGCGCCGCATGTGCCGACGGCACCGACGTTCGCGCCGGGGTGTTGATCGGCGCCGACGGCATCCGGTCGGTCGTCAGGTCGACGATCGCCGGTGAGCAGGCGCCCAGCGAGTACGGCTACGTCCTGTGGCTGGCCACCGTGCGCTTCACGCACTCGCGCATGACGCCGGGATGGACCGGCCACTTCTGGGGCAGAGGACAGCGGTTCGGGCTCATCGACATCGGAGGCGGAATGGCCTACTGGTGGGGAACGAAGAACATGCCCGCAGACCGGGCGCGTGCCTGGAGCGGAGGGAAGGAGGACGTCCTCGCTGCCTTCGACGGGTGGGCCCCCGAGGTAGTCGAGGCGATCGGACATACGCCTGCCGACGCCATCATCAGCGTGCCCGCAGTGGATCGGCCGTTTCTCGAGCATTGGGGCAGGGGACCACTGAGCCTGCTCGGCGACGCCGCACACCCGATGCTGACGAGTAGGTCGCAAGGCGCGAGCTCCGCGGTGGAGGACGGCTATGTGTTGGCGGAGGCGTTCGCGCGAACGTCGGATCCCGTCGAGGCGCTACGCGCATACGAGGAGAGGCGGCGGGACCGGGCCCGGATGTTGGTGCGGAGTTCGCGTCGTCTCAGCAGGGTGGAGCAGGCGCAGAATCCGATCGCCTGTGCGGTACGAAATCTCGGGATGCGCTGCGCGCCTTCGCGGTCACTGACCCGGCAGACGATCCGCCCGATGCGCTTCGACCTGGGGTGGACACCGTGACGCGGTCCGACGTGCGGCGTCGCTTCGGTCCCGTGGAGCGGTGGTTCTCGAACTTCACCCATACCGACGATGCGGTGTCCCGCCGATTTGCCGAACCTTACCCGGACCGCTGCCTTCACGCTCTGCACCGAGCGATTGCCTGAGGACGAGGGCGCACCGATGGACATTCTCGCGCACTGGCTTTCGCGATACGCCAGGTGGGTGCTCGTAGTCGTGGTGGTCCTGCTCGCGGTGTGCGGCATCTACTCGGAGAATCTGAGTGATCGGCTCAGCGGCGGTGGGTGGACCGTGCACGGCTCGGAGGAGGCGCGTGCCGAACGCGCGCAGGATGCCGGCTTCTTCGGCCGCGGATCCTCCATCGTCACGGTGGTCGTCCGCGACGACAGGTTCGTTGCGTCAGCTGGAGGGCAACAGACCGAATTCGATCAGCGCGTCGCGGGTGTGGCGCAACGGATCGCCGCCGACCCGCGACTGCAGGTCCGCGGTCAGGTGGGGTGGACGACCACCCCGTCGCCGCAGCGGGACGAGTTTCTCGGCCGCGACGGGAGAACGACGCTCACGACGTTCGAGCTCGGCATCGACGACGGGACGGCGAAACGCGTTCTCCCGGAGGTCGACCACGAGTTGCATGCCTTCGATGCAGATGGGTTGCACGTCTACCTGGTCGGCCAAGCCGCCGCATTCGCCGCCACCAACGAGGTGGGTGCTGCGTCTTTGTTGAGTGTCGAACTGATCCTGCTTCCGCTGGTGGTGGTAATCCTGCTGGTCCTATACCGCAGTGCCGTTGCGGCTCTCGTCTCGCTATTCGTCGGCATCACCGCGATCGTCGTCGCGACAGGTGTGCTCACCTGGCTGGCAGGCGTCGTCGAACTGAACGTCATCGTGCAGAACATCGCCACGATGCTGGGTCTCGGTGTCAGCGTGGACTATTCATTGATCATGATCCGGCGATTCACCGACGAACTGGCCGGTTCGGATCGAGGCCTGGCGCTCACCAATACCATGCGGACAGCCGGTCGGACGGTGGCCGCGTCGGGAATCACGGTCGCGGCTTCGCTGGCAACCCTGCTGATCGTCGAGATGCCACTCATCCGGTCGATCGCGATCGCGGGCATCTGCGGCGTTGCGGTGGCCGTCCTCGCCTGTCTCGTGGTGCTTCCCGCCGTGTTGTACGTGCTCGGTCCCCGCGTGACGGCGTGGCGCCTGCCGTGGCTGCCATCCACGCGGGAGCGCTCACGGCGCCGCTGGGACAGGCTTGCCCGGGTCATCATGGCGAGGCCGGTGAGTGCGCTGGTGGTCACATCCGCTGCCCTGCTGGCTCTCGCGGTGCCTGCGGTCGGGCTGCAGACAGAAAGCGGCGATGCCTCGGTTCTACCGAAGAGTTCGTCGGTTCGCCACGGATACGACCTTGTCGAGCAGCAATACGGGAAGGGCGCTGTCGAGCCGATACTGGTCGTGATCGAGTCCGACCGACCATTCCGCGGCACCGACGATTTCGCTCACTTGGCGGCAATGGCCTCTGGACTCGGTCAGCTGGATCACGTCGCACGAGTGGCCTCTCCGGTGTCCGTCCTGCAAGCCGTGATGCCGACCGATCCCCTGGCGGCGATCGAACCGACGTTTCTCCAACGTCTGCCAGAGAATTCCCAGCGAGCCATCAACCGGTTCGTGTCCGCCGACCGGAAAACCATTGCCATTGACGTGATTTCGGACAGTCGTGCGGGCGACTCCGACGTCAACGCGCTTCTCGGTGAGGTTCGCGCCGTCGCCACGAACAATGCCGCACCGGACTGGCGGGTATCGGTCGGAGGCTTGGCCGCCGTTCTTTCTTCGGCCACTCAAGAGCTTTCCGACGCGACCCCGCTCGTTCTGGCGGCCATGCTGGCCGTCATCTACGTGTTGCTCGTCGTGACGTTTCGCTCGTTGCTGTTGCCGTGCAAGGCGATCGCCCTCAATCTGCTGTCCGTCGGTGCGGCGCTTGGCGCGGTCGTGCTCGTCTTTCAACACGGCTTCCTAGCTGACCTGCTTGGAATTGCCTCGGTAGGTCCGATACAGAACTACGTCCCGATCTTGCTCGTTGCCGTGCTGTTCAGCCTGAGCACCGACTACGAGGTATTCCTGCTGAGCCGGGTTCGTGAACGCTACGAGCGCACTGGCGACAACACCGAGAGCGTCGTCCACGGTGTCGTGGAGACGGCGCCGTTGATTTCGGGCGCTGCGGTACTGATGGCCACGATATTCGCCGCCTTCGTGGTCACGCCCTTGGTCACGGTTCAGCAGCTGGGGTTCGCGACGGCGGTCGCCATCGCCATCGACGCAACGATCGTCAGGCTCGTCATGGTGCCTGCAGCCATGCGCCTGATGGGTCGCTGGAACTGGTGGCTGCCCCGTGCGATGACTCCCTACCGCGGCAGGCACCGCTGTGGCCACGGTCGTGCACCAACACTCAGCAGGGAAATGGCCGTGGCGCAATGGGTTCCGTGAACGTGAAGCCGGACCGGTCGAAGTCGGTCGTCATCACCGGCGCGTCGAGCGGACTCGGGAGGTCCGCGGCCGGCCATCTCGCCGAACTTGGCTATCGGGTGTTCGCGGGTGTGCGTACCGCGTCGGTCGCCGCCGAACTTCGAGAGACCGCCCCGTCGAGGGGCGAACTCGTGCCGGTGTTGCTCGACGTCACCGACGCAGCATCGATCGCGAGCGCAGGCGAGATCGTCGAGAACGCCTGCGCTGACACGGGTTTGTGGGCGGTCGTGAACAACGCGGGCATCGCGATCTGCGCGCCGTTGGAGTGCGTTTCGATGGATCTCGTGCGCACCCAACTGGAAACGAATGTCGTCGGCACGGTGGCAGTAACGCAGCGCTTTCTCCCGCTACTGCGTTCATCCGGGGGCAGGATCGTCAATGTCAGTTCTGGCATCGTCAACCTCGCGCTGCCGTATGGCGGACCGTACGCGGCCGCACAGTTCGCCAAGGAAGGGCTGAGCGATGCGCTGCGTCGCGAACTGCGGCCGCTGGGGGTGAACGTCTCGATCATCCAGCCAGGCGCGGTATACACGCCCATTTGGGACAAGATGCGTCGGTCCGGGGACGAGATCCTGGCTGCGGCGTTGCCTGCGGTTGCCAAAGCCTACCGGGAGCGATTCGTCGAATATCGCGACATGAGTCAGGGTTTGGCGAAGATGAGCAGGACCACGGCCGAAGACTTCGCGCGCGCCGTCGCCGCAGCGCTGGCCGCCAATCGCCCGAAGGCCCGATACCGCGTCGGCGTCGACTCGTGGACCACCGCCGTCGCCCGCCGTGTGGCCCCAGATCGGATGCTGGACGCCCTGATCGCGGTCGCCGGTGATCGGCGGCGGCGCTCGTGAACCGGGCCAAGGCGCTTGCCCTGAAGGGCGGGGCAGTGATCGCCCGCAGGCAGTTGCGCCGAATTCCGGTGCGGCGTGACCTTTCCCCGGTTCCGGACGGCACTGGGCTCCGGCCGGTTTCAGGCGACAGGGGCCTGCCCATCCTCGGTCACGTGCTAGCCGCGGCGACGATGCCGATCGAGTTCCTGGAAAGTCGGCTGGACAGCTACGGCCCGGTGTCGTGGATGCGCGGTTTCGCCATGCCATTCGTGCTCGCCCTGGGTCCGGACGCGTCGCAGGAGGTGTTCACGAACAGCGATCACGTCTTCTCTCAGAAGGGTCAGGAGTTCTTCTCAGGCCGTTTCTTCAACCGGGGACTGATGTTCCTGGACTTCGAGGAACACCGCTTCCACCGCCGGATCATGCAGGAGGCGTTCACTCGAGAACGGCTGAGCGGCTATGTGCACTCGATGGACGAGGTCGGTGGCGCAGCCGCGGCGATGCTGCGCGACGGCGAACTGGAGATCTATCCCTACCTCAAACGCACACTGCTCGACATCGCCACCGTCGCGTTCATGGGTGACGAGCCAGGACCGCAGGGTGACGTCGTGAACAAGGCCTTCACCGACTGTCTGCGTGCCGCCTCGGCGGTGATTCGGTACCCGGTTCCCGGGCTGCGCTGGTCCGCAGGCGTACGTGGTCGCCGTGCGCTCGAGAGGTACTTTCACGCCAACATCGGCGTGCGGCGCACGTCAGACGGCGAAGACCTCTTCGCAGCACTGTGTCGCGCTCGCGACGAGGACGGCAATCAGTTCACCGACGACGACGTCGTCGACCACATGATCTTTCTGATGTCCGCCGCGACCGACACGTCGGCCGGCGCCGCTACTGCGACCTTGCACCAGTTGGCCCTTCACCCGGAATGGCAGGATCGGGTTCGCGCAGAGTCGGCGGCCGTGGCCGGCGACGGTCGACTGGACGTGGATGCGCTTGATCGCATGCGGTCGCTGGGCATGGTGATCAACGAGTCGATGCGGCTATTTGCCCCGGTCCCGGTCATGTTTCGGAAGACCCTGTCCGACACAGTAATTCAGGGTTGCTTCGTGCCCGCTGACACGATGGTCGCCGTCGCTCCTTCGCTGAACCATCACTTGCCGAGCCTGTGGACGCAACCTCGCGGCTTCGATCCCGAGCGGTTCGGCGATGCGCGCCGCGAGGACAGATCGCACCGGCTTGCCTTCATGCCATTCGGTGCGGGAGCTCACAAGTGCATCGGCATGCACTTCGCGACCAACGTGGTCAAGGTTGTGATCCACCATCTGCTTCGCGACCATCGGATCGACATGCGTTCCGGCTACGCACTGGAATGGGATCTGACGGCAATGCCGACTCCGACGGATGGCTTCCCGGTGCTCGTCCGTCGGATAGCCGTCTCACACCGAAACACTTCCGCGTCAACGTGAAATGGAGTCACGCACATGGAAATAACCTATTTCTTGTCGTTCAATCGCTTGGTCTCGAAGTCGTTCTACCGATTGCAAACCCGAATGTTCGGCACCGACGACGTGGTGTTCCTGAACATCGGCTACGAGGAAGATCCGCCGATGGCCCTGCCGCTCGCGGACTTCGATGAGCCGAACCGGTTCTATATCCAGCTCTACCACCGGATCGCGGCACAGGCCGACCTCGAGGGCCGACGGGTACTCGAGGTCGGGTGCGGGCACGGCGGCGGAGCCTCGTATCTGGCGCGCACGATGCGTCCGGCCTCGTATACGGGGTTGGACCTGAATCCAGGCGCCATCGCGTTCTGCCGACGCAGACACCACGTGCCCAATTTGGACTTCGTGCACGGCGACGCGGAGAAGCTACCGTTCCCCGACGAGACTTTCGATGCGGTCGTCAACGTTGAGTCGTCCGCCGCGTATCCTCACTTCTCCCGCTTCCTCGCCGAAGTGGCGCGCGTTCTGCGCCGGGACGGCCACTTCCTGTACACGGATCTCCGCCCGCAAAAGAGCGTCACCGACTGGGAAACGGCCATGGCCGACGCCCCCCTGCGAATGCTCTCGCAGGCGGACATCAATGCGGAAGTCGTACGCGGACTGGAGAAGAACTCGCCGAGAATGGCAGATCTGGTCGGACGGATGCCGACGATTCTGCGGCCCGTGGGGCGCGAATACGGTGGTATGAAGGGGACAGCCTTCTACCGTGCAATGCAACGCGGGAAGTACCCATACCGGGTGTACTGCTTCTCGAAGGAGTGAGGCAGAGGTCAATTCGCCTGCCGTTTGGGCGCCACGAGCAGGTCCGCCACCTCCGGCCGGACCTCGAGTACACACGCTCTGCCCTTCTCACCCGACGACACGAAGCGAGCCACGAGGGGGAGAAGTCGAGCGTGCGCGAGCGTGTTCGGCAGGCCGCGTCGACTGAAGATGTACTTGCGGAGGTCGCGCACCACGTACCAACGATTCTGCGAAAAGTCGGTGCGCACCTTCGCATCACCGCGAATTCTCAGAACTGTCCGGTCATGCGGCGTGTCTTCCGCGTCGAACAGGATCGTCACTCGTCGGTCTGCCGTGACGTTGAGGGCGGCCAGAGTTCGGTCCGTGGTGCCGAGGTAGATCTTCCCATTCCCGCACACGAAGTAGAGCGGGTTGACATGGGGTCGTCCGTGGCGAGACACGGTTGCAATGCGCGCCACCATCGCGTGACGGAGGATGTCCGCCACCGCGGGATCGTCAGGATTCATCGTCGACTGCCCGTATGCGCGCGTAATCCCACGCCACGGTTCGCATCGGCCGCACTGCGAACCAGAAGAGGTCGCCTTCCTCAGGTTCGCCAAGAAGCTCGACATGACCTCGGACGTAGATCGCCCGAAGGTCGAAGAACTGCACGCCGTCGTCGACCAGCAGCACCACTTCGTCGCTAGCAGTCAGGTGATTCGCGGCGTTCGACGGCATCCCCACCAGGTAGCAATCGTCCTTGAAGAGCAGGGTGACCGGCTCGACCCGGGCGCCGTCGTCGTCGGTGAACGCCACGCATGCGCGTGGCACCCGCTCGAGCAGATCGCGGGCCTCCACCGGGTCGACGTTCAGCGTGATTCGCCTCATTCGGACAATCGTCGCCGTCGCGCGCTAGTGCGAGCTCAGTAGTGGGCCACTGCAATCTGGCCGATGAGCGCGGTACTAGGTGTCGGTTGCCTCGGTCATCGCCTTCGCCCAATCGATGTGTCCCTCGAATGCAAGTGATTCCGCCATCGTGCGATATCGGCCCGCCAAGTCCTTGAACGCAATGTCGTCACCGTGGGCACGGGCGAGCAGCGCCCGCAGGCGCAGCAGCGTGATCTCGAGCATCGCCGAACCACGAGCGTCCCGCAGCTTAGCCAACCGGTCGTACTCGTTCTGGGCTTGGGTCAGATCGCCCGCGGTGCCACGCGCCAGCAGTGCCTCCACCAGGACGTCGGTGCCCCACACGCCGTAGCCGAGGGCCCCCGCGCGGTGCAGCTCGTCGACGGCCCTGCTCATGACCGGTATCGATCCGTCGGACCCGCCGCACCTGGCGGTCTCCCGCGCGATCCACAGATCGGCGACGGGAATCAGGACGAGGACGCTCTCGCGCAACCACATGTCGCGGATCTGGCGCATCAACTCGAGCCCGCGTTGCCGGTCTGCCGCTTCGTTCCGACTCAGCAGGGCGAGCCCCAGCGTGTATTCGGCCAGGCTCAGTGCGACATTCATGCTCATGCCCGCCGCGACGTGCACGGCCTCCTCGATGACACGGATTGCACTGTCATCCGGCTGAAGCGTGCCGTGCTGGATCGCCAAACCGTAGGTCCAGGCCACGATGGCGGCGAGGGTTGCCGGATCGCGATCCTGGGCCATGGCGTTGGCGTGGTCGAGGTCCTCGCGCCATCCGCGATGGCCCAACCAGTACCGGGCGACGCCGCGTAAGGCCGTGGCGGCCGCCAGCGGTGACCCGATACCGAAGCCGGCGCCCTTCGCGGTGTCGCCGTCGGCGAGGTCGACGACGGTCTGCGACAGCCGCAGCATCTCGCCGAAGTCACCGACGAAGCACCATTGAAGCAGCGCCGAGAATGACAGGCCGATGGTCAGTGTGGGGTCGCCGATCGACTCGAGCAGCGCCATCTGTTCGGAAGCCAGCCGAGAGGCCTCGTGCAGACGCCCGGCATAAAGGAGCTCGGCCGCAGGCCCGGCCATGGCGATGGCGAGAGAGACCTTGTCCCCTGCGGCACTACAGAGCTCCCGCAGCTCGGCGAACCGGCCCGAACTTTCGTGGGCCGCCGGGTCGTGAAAGTCGGTGGCACACAACATGGTGCTCGGTGCGATGCGCAGCGCTAGCCGGCTGGGGTCGTCGTCGGGTAGTTGATCGGCGGTCTGACGTGCACGCCGCCAGCTGACCCGGGCAGCGACGAAGTCGCGGGCTGCGGCCCACGCGGCGGCGCGCATGTGCCAGCCGTAGGCGTCGTGCAGATCGCCCGCCGCCTGCATGTGCTGTGCGATGAGTGACGCGTTGTCCTCCACCGATCCAGGGTCGAAGTCTTGGATGGCGGCGGCCAAGCGCCGATGCCATTGGGCACGATCGGATTTCAGCTGCGATTCATAGGCCACCGCTCCGATCAGCGGGTGGCGGAAGGCGTACTCGGCACTCGGGGTGAACCTGACCTGATCGATCAGCTCGGCTCTGAGAAGTTCGTCGAACATCGGCTCGATGTCCAGCGCCTGGACGAGTTCGGCCCCGAAGCGAGTTCCTATCACCGATGCTGCGTTCAACGTCCGTCGGGCAGCAAGGGTCAGACCGTCGATGCGTGCAGCGATCGCTGCCTGCACCGTCGCGGGCACGTTCAACTCGGCAACGTCGGTGCCGCAGACGTATTCGCCGTGCGTGCCCGTCAGGACACCGCGCTGCACCAACTCGCGCACCATCTCCTCGGCGAAGAAGGGGTTGCCACCGGCCCGTTCTGCGACGATGGCGGTCACGTCATCGACGGAGGAATGCGACCCGATTAACTCGCCGAGCAACGTTGTCGTATCCGAATCATCGAGCGGTGCAAGCGCTATGGTCTGCGCGCCGTGTACCCGTGTCAGTGCCCCCTCGTACTCCGGGCGCGCAGTGATGAGCACCACCGACCTGGTGCGCGGAACAACCGTCAGGAAGTCGACGAGCATCGATTCGCTGACGGTGTCGATCCAGTGGACGTCCTCCACGATGAACAACGCGGGCTCGGCGCGAGCCAACCAGGAGGTGTTGATCAGCGCGGTCAGCCTGCGTCGCCGCGCGTCCGGGTCTATCTGCGGCTGGGGGACGGAGGGGTCGGCGATGCCGACGAGATGGTCGAGCAGCAGCAGGTCCTGAGGGTCGGCCTCGGGTGGCACGGAAGCCCTTAGTTGCAGCCGGGCCGCTTCGTCGTCGAGGTCGGCCGCACCAACGCCTGCTCGCAGGAGTCGCGTCACGGCGTAGAACGGGACATCGCTGGCGTGGGACTCGCAAAACGCCCAAAACACCTCGACTCCACGACCGGCTGCCAGCGCAGCGACCTCGCGCGCGGCCCGACTCTTGCCGATACCCGGCGGTCCCACCACGTTCACGACGCCCCCGCGGCCACCGATCGCGCGTTCGACGATGGCATCCAGCGCCGCCATTTCCCAGCGCCTGCCGACCAGGCCCGCCTCGCCCCGCCCGACACCTCCGTCGCGAGGACTGACTGCGACCAACCGGCACGCGCGCACCGGTTCGTCGGCGCCCTTGATGCGCACCCACTCGGGATCGGATAACACCGCGGTGTGCTCAACGAGTCGTGCCGTCGACTCCGACAGCAGGACCTCGCCGGGTGGCGCCGCCGATTCCATCCGCTGCGCCATCCCGACCGCTTCGCCGATCGCCGCGTAACCCAGTGCCCCCGAGCCGATCTCGCCAGCGATCACCCGACCCGAGTTGAGACCCACCCGCACTCGAAGGGCCACGCCGTCCCGCCGCTGTACCTCGGCAGCCAGGGCGTGCGCCTCCTCTTGGATCGCCAGTGCTGCGAGGCACGCACGTGAGCCGTGATCCTCCAAGGCGACTGGCGCGCCGAATAGTGCCATCACCCCATCGCCGTTGTACTCCACGGTGCCGCCGAAGCGGCGGACGACCACCGCCGACCGCTCCACGAGTTGGGTCATGATCTCGCGCAATCGCTCCGCGTCCACCGTGGCTGCGATGTCCATCGACCCGACCACGTCGGCGAACAACACCGTCACCTGCTTGTAATTGGCCGACTCCGCCGAAGGTGCAGTCGGAGAACCGCATTCGTGACAGAACCTTGCACTTTCCCGCAGGACCGTGCCGCACGATCCGCACGCAACGCCCGCCATCATCGCCTGGTCTCACGCTGGGCCATCGCCTTTGCCCAGTCGACGTGTCCTTCGAAGCCAAGCGATTCCGCCATCGCGCGATAGCGCCCCACCATGTCTCGGGATGCCTCGTCGTCACCGTGGGCCCGGGCGAGCAGCGCCCGCAGCCGCAGCAGCGTGAGTTCGGTCATCGCCGAATCGTGGTCGGGCCAGAAGTCCGCCACCTTCTCGATCGCCTCTTCGGCTTCGGCAAGGTCGTCTTCGTCGCCGCGCTCCAGAAGTGTCTCCACCAGCACGCCGGTGCCCCAGAGGCCGTACCACGGGTACCCCCGGCGCAGCTCGTCGACGGCCTGGCGCATCGCCGGTATCGCAGTGTCGCGGTCGCCGCACCTGGCCGCTTCCCGGGCCGCCCACACGTCGGTGACCGGGATGAGGAAGAGAGCCCGCTTGCGTAGCCATACGTCGCGGGCACGCATCATCGATTCAAGCCCACGTTGCCGGTCCGCCTCGGTGTCCCGATTCAGCAGCCCTACGGCCAACGCGTATGAGGCCAAGCCCAAAGCCCTATCGCTGCTGGCCAGTTGGGCGGTCTGCACCGCCTCCTCGCATGCTCGCACTGCGGCTTCAGAGGTCCGAAGCGCGCCGTACTGGATCGCGAAACCGTAGGTCCAGGCGACGGTACCGGAGAGGGTTTCCGAGTTGCTGCGCAACGCCATGGAGACGGCCGCGTCGAGGTCTTGACGCCATCCGGGCCTACCACGCCACCACCGGGCGGTGCCACGCCACGCCAGCGCGATCGCCAGCGGTGATCCGACGCCGAAGGCGGCGCCCTTCGCGGGGTCACCGGCCGCCAGGTCGACGATGGTCTGCGACCACCGCGAGATCTCGTCGAACTCACCGACTCCCAGCCAGTTGCAGAACGCTATCGCCGCCACCCCCATGGTCGGCGTGAGATCGCCGGTCGACGCCAGCAGCGCCATCTGTTCGGTTGCCAGCCGCGCCCCCTCGCTCGCGCGCCCGGCATACAGCAGTTCTGCGGCCGGTCCGGTCATCGCGATGGCCAGCGAGGCCTTGTCTTCTGCGGCGCCGCAGAGCTTCCGCAGTTCGGCGAAGCGGGCCCGGCTCTCCTGGACCTCTCGAGCCTGCCAGTCGGTGGCACACAGCATGGTCAGCGGGGCGATGCGCATCGATACCTGGTCGGGATCGGCGGCGGACATCGCGTCGGCGATCTGGCGGGCCCGCTCCCAGCTGAGTCGGGCCGCGACGAGATCGCGGTTCGTCGACCACGTGGCGGCACGCATGTGCCAGTCGTAGGCCTCGCGCAGCTCGCCCGCGGCCTGCAGATGTTCGGCGACCAGCGCCGCGTTCTCGTCGGCCGATCCGGGCTCGCGCTCTTCGATGGCGGCGGCGAGCCGTCGGTGAGAGCTGCGCGCGATCGGATTTGAGCTGTGATTCGTAGGCCACCGCGCGGACCAGCGGGTGATGGAAGGCGTATTCGGCGCGCGGGGTGAAACGCACCTGATCGACCAGTTCGGCGTCGAGCAGTTCGTCGAGGACCGGGTCGATTCCCAGTTCGGCGAGTAGCTCGGCGCCGAAGCGGGCACCGATCACCGACGCCGCGTCCAATGTTCGCCTGGCACTGGGCGCCGAGGCGGTCGATGCGCGCCTCGATGGCGGCCTGCACCGTGGCGGGCACGGCGACGTCGGCGACGTCCGCGCCGCAGACGTAGGCACCCTGCTCGCCGATCAGCACCTCGCGCTGCGCCAGGTCGCGCACCATCTCCTCGGCGAAGAACGGGTTTCCGGCGGCCTGCCTGGCGATGACCGCCGCCAGCTCGGCCACCGAGGGATCCGAGCCGAGCAGTTCGCTCAGCAGCGCTGCGGTGTCCGAATCGCCCAGTGGGGCAAGCGCTATCGTCTGGGCGCCGTGCACCCGGGTGAACGCTCCTTCGTATTCGGGGCGAGACGTGATCAACACCATCGACGGCGTGCGCGCAGTCACGGTGAAGAAGTCGGCCAGCATCGACTCGCTGACCGCATCGATCCAGTGCGCGTCCTCGATGATGAACAGCGCGGGTTCCGTTCGCGCCATCGAGATGGTGTTGACCAGTGCGGTCAATCGGCGCCGTCGCGCATCTCGGTCGATCTGGGGCGGCGCTCACGTCGGCGACCCCGAGCAGGTCGTCGAGCAGAAGCACGTCCTGCGGGTCGGCGTCGGCGGGGACATAGGCTCGCAATCGAGCGCGAGCGGCGTCACCGTCGAGGTCAGCCGCTCCGCTGCTCGCACGCAGCAGACCCGTCACGGCGTAGAACGGGACGTCACGTGCATGGGACTCGCAGAAGACCCAAAACACCTTCGACCCCACGGCGCGCCGCCACCGCCGCTGCTTCACGGGCCACCCTCGACTTGCCGATTCCGGGTGGTCCCACCACGTTGACGACGCCACCGCGACCGGCGATCGCGCGCTCGGCGATGGCGTCGAGGGCTGCCATCTCCCAGCGTCTGCCGACCAGGCTCGCATCGGCGCGTCCCACCAGGCCGTCGCGTGGGGCGACCGCCACCAGTCGTCGCGCCGGAACCGGATCGTCGGTCCCCTTGATGCGCACCCACTGGGTATCGCCGAGCGTGGCGGTGCGCTCGACGAGCAGTGCCGTCGACTCCGACAGCATCACGCCGCCCGCGGGGGCCGCCGATTCCATCCGTTGTGCGAACCCGACCGTCGGTCCGGTCGCGGCATACCCCAGCGAACCCGATCCGAGTTCGCCTGCGATGACCCGGCCCGAGTTGAGGCCTACCCGCAACCGCAGCGTCACGCCGTCCCGACGCCGAACGTCGGACGCAAGACTCGCAGCTTCCTCCTGGATGGCCAGCGCGGCGAGACACCCTCGAAAGGCGTGGTCCTCCAACGCAACCGGGGCGCCGAAGAGTGCCATCACGCCGTCGCCGTTGTACTCCACGGTGCCGCCGAAGCGGTGCACCACCGCCGCCGAGCGCTCGACGACTTCGGTCATGATGTCGCGCAAGCGCTCCGCGTCGACCGTCGCCGCGATGTCCATCGACCCGACGACGTCGGCGAACAACACCGTCACCTGCTTGTACTTCGCCGTGTCGGACGAGGCTTCCACCGGCGACCCGCAGGCATCACAGAATCGGGCGCACTCTCGCAGGGCCGCACCGCACGACCCACACGCGACGCCCGTCGTCGTCATCCGAACACCCCGATCTTCGCCACGACCGCTCCATCGCATTATTGACCCCTGCGTCGAGCGATGGCGGACCTCGGCGCCAAGCGAGCCGTTCCGCCTCAGTACCGCCGCGACACGACGGCGCGGAGTGCAGTAGCCCAGTACTGGGCTCGCGGGTACGCGCCCGACGGAGGATGGCAGGACGGAACTCGGCACCTGGGCTGCATGATTCAGCGCCAGCCCGTGAGGGGTGGGCTGGCGCTGAATCGCTGGGTTACCGTCCCTTCGTGACGATGACGGGGCCCCTTGCCGGGGTGAGGGTGATCGAACTCGGCGGAATCGGACCCGGTCCGCATGCGGGGATGATCCTGTCCGACCTGGGCGCCGACGTCGTGAGGGTGCGGCGGCCCGACCTGGGCGAGCGGAGCGACGGGGGGAAGCGACCCCTTCAGATGCCGCCCGAGGACGTCGACCTGATGCACCGCGGGAAGCGCGCCGTCGACCTCGACGTCAAGAACCACCCTCAGCTGCTGCTGGACCTCGTCGCGAAGGCCGACGTGCTGCTCGACTGCTTCCGCCCCGGCACGTGCGAGCGGCTCGGCGTCGGGCCGGACGAGTGCGCGGCGGTCAACCCGCGGCTGATCTTCGCGCGCATCACCGGGTGGGGTCAGGACGGCCCGCTCGCGCAGACCGCGGGCCACGACATCAACTACCTGTCGCAGACCGGGGCGCTGCATGCCATCGGCTACCGCGACCGGCCGCCCGTCGCGCCGCTGAACCTGGTGGCCGACTTCGGCGGTGGCTCGATGTTCGTGCTGCTCGGCATCGTCTCCGCGCTGTACGAGCGGGAGCGATCCGGCAAGGGCCAGGTGATCGACGCCGCGATGGTGGACGGTGTCAGCATCCTCACTCAGGTGATGTGGGGGATGAAGCGCAACGGGTCGCTCAAGGACGAGCGCGAGTCGTTCATGCTCGATGGCGGCGCGCCGTACTACCGGACCTACGAGACCTCCGACGGCAAGTACATGGCGGTCGGGTCGATCGAGCCGCAGTTCTTCGCGCTGCTTCTCCGCGGGCTCGGGCTGTCCGCCGATGAGGTGCCCAACCAGTTCGACCTCGACCGATACGACGAGATGCGCACGATCTTCACCGACCGCTTTGCGAGCAGGACCCGCGCCGAGTGGACGCCGGATCTTCGCGGGCACGGATGCGTGCGTCACCCCGGTGCTGAACTGGACCGAGGCCGTCGTGAACGAGCATCTGACCGCACGGTCGACGATCATCGAGCCGGGCGGCGTCATTCAGGCGGCGCCCGCGCCGCGGTTCTCCCGTACCCCGGCGGGCCCGGTGGGCAGACCTCCCCAGGCGACGACGTCGCTGGACGACGTCGGCTGGTAGGCGCTCGTCCGAACTCTCCAAACGAGCCACGAACCGACGGCGTGGCACCACAATCTGATCTCGTGGGCTTCACGACGTTCAACTTGCCGAAGGTAGATCCCGAGCCGTTCCTCCGGCTGCCGTTGATGGAACGGATCCACGCCCTCGCGCTGAAGTGGGTGGACTCCGGGTATGGCGTGGCGCGGATGGTGCACGTCATCTACCTCGTCAAGCTCGCGGTGTTCTACGTGCTCGGCTTCATGGTGATCGTCACCCTGACGTCGGATCTGCCTGCGTTCTGGCATGTTTCGCAGTGGTGGGACCAGCCGATCGTCTACCAGAAGGCGGTCCTGTGGACGGTCCTTCTGGAGTTGCTCGGCTTCGCGGGGTCGTGGGGGCCGTTGGCGGGCAAGACGAAGCCGATGACGGGCGGCTACCGCTTCTGGGCCAGGCCGAACACCATCCGGTTGCGCCCGTGGCGGCGGGTGCCCTTCACCTCGGGGGACAGGCGCACCTGGTTCGACATCGCGCTGTACGTCGTGTTGGTCGTCGGACTCGTCGTTCCACTGGTCGTGCCCGGGGTACCGTCGGCCTCGCTTGCCGCCGCGCTGCCTGCGAACACCTCGGGCCTGGTGAGCCCGGCACTGCTCATCGTGCCGATCTTGGTGCTCGTGCTGATCGGGTTGCGGGACAAGACCATCTTCCTGGCCGCCCGCGGCGAGCAGTACCTGCCGGCGCTGGTGTTCTTCGCGGGGCTTGCGGTTCGTCGACATGATCATCGCGCTCAAGCTGTTGATCGTCACCGTGTGGTTCTGGGCGGGCATCTCCAAGTTCGGCCTGCACTTCACCAGCGTGATCCCGCCGATGGTCAGCAACAGCCCGTCGATGCCGCTGAAGTGGTTGAAGCGCAAGCACTATCGACACTTCCCCGACGATCTGCGGCCGTCACACCTGGCCACCTTCATGGCACACGGGCCGGGGACCGTCGTCGAGATCATCTCGCCGATGGTGCTGCTGTTCTCACCGTGGCCCTGGCTGACGCTCGTCGCCGCGGCGATCATGGTCTGCTTCCACCTCTTCATCATCTCGACGTTTCCGCTCGCGGTCCCGTTGGAGTGGAACGCACTCTTCGCGTACGCGGTGGTGTTCCTGTTCCTCGGGTTCCCCAACTCGGCCGGCTACGCCATCTGGGACATGTCGTCGCCGTGGCTGACCGTGGCACTGCTGATCGCACTGTGCTTCTTTCCGGTACTGGGCAACCTGCGGCCCGACCTGGTGTCGTTCCTGCCGGCGATGCGGCAGTACGCGGGCAACTGGGCATCGGCGGTGTGGGCGTTCGCACCCGGCGCGGAGGAGAAGCTGAACCGGGTGACCCGTTCGGCGGGAAACCAGGTCGACCAGCTGATCGCCTACGGCTTTGCGCCACTGGACGCGGAGTTGTTCGCTCAGCAGGTGCTGGCGTGGCGGGCACTGCACAGCCAGGGGCGTGGGCTGTATTCGGTGCTGCTGACGAACTTGCCCGACATCGACGACCGGACGGTGCGGGAAGCCGAGATCGTCTGTAACAGCCTGGTGGGCTTCAACTTCGGCGACGGACATCTTCACGACGAGGATCTGATCCGGGCAGTTCAGGATGAGGCGGCGTTCGAGCCAGGCGAACTGATCGTCGTGTGGGTGGAATCGCAGGCGATCTTCTCGAAGGTGCAGCACTACAAGGTGATCGACGCGGCGCTCGGCGTCGTCGAGCGGGGCACCTGGAACGTGGCCGACGTGGTCGCCGAACAGCCGTGGCTGCCCAACGGACCCGTCCCGCTGACCGTCACGTGGCGCCGGGAGGCTGACACCCACGCGGGTTAGCTGTGGAATCACCTGCGTGAGGCACATGCGGTGGGTATGATTTGCCACATGGCCGTGAGAGCGAGCCGCGAAGTGGTGATGGATGCCTCGCCCGAGGCCATCCTCGATGCCCTTGCAGACATCGAGGAGGTGCCGTCGTGGTCGACGGTCCACCGCCACGCCGAGGTGCTCGATCGGCATCCCGACGGCCGCCCCCATCACGTGAAGGCGACGCTGAAGATCATGGGCGTCACCGAAAGGGAGCTCCTCGAATATCACTGGGGGCCCGACTGGGTGGTGTGGGACGCCGAGGACACCTTCCAGCAACGAGGACAGCACGGCGAATACAACCTCATCCGCGAGGGTGACAAGACGCGGGTGAGGTTCGATCTCATCATCGACATCGCCGCTCCCATTCCCGGGTTCCTTGTCACGCGGGCCAAGAAGATCGTGCTCGACGTGGCGCTCGATCGGTTGCGCTGTCGGGTGACTCGCAACCACGGCTGACCGCCCGCAGTGGGGGCTAGCCGGTAGTGCGGTGTGCCCGTTGGCCGCCAAGCGGATTGGGGGTGAACGTCGATGAAACTCACGGTGACGAGGGCGATCCTGAAGTAGCCGAGATCAACGGGATCGGGCGAGGTCAGGACGGGAGTTTCACCATGAAGCTAGTCACCAGCGGAGCAGCGATGTTCGGCGTCGTCGCCGCGGCCGCCATTGCCCTCGCGGGCACGGCCTCGGCCGCCCCACTCGGCGGGGCCCCAGCCGATCAGGTCGTCCAGAGTCTGACGGCCAAGGGCTACGACGTGCAGATCAACGGCGCCCCTGATGCCCCGCTGGACCGGTGCACGGTGACCGACGTGGACGGGCTCACGGGTGACGTTGCCCCGGGATCGACCGTGTACGTCGACATCAACTGTCCGAGCGACTACGCGTAACAGGAGAATTGCGCGCCACGAGTCGAAGGGAATGCACGCGCAGGAGGCACCGGTTGTCACGACCATGCCCACCGGAGTAGTCCTCAATCCCAGTGCAGGAGCATCCAACGTCGTCGACGACGTCATCGCGCAGGCACGGCGCGCTGGACTTCCGCGTGACCCTTGAACGTTTTCCCGAGACTGCAGAAAGTGATGGAATTCTCGCCGATTCCCCGCAACTTCTGCAGTCTCGCGAAGTCCTTAGCCCGCGTTCGACTGCGACGTCGCGGCGCGGAGAGCCCTCATCGCGTCTCTGACCGGCCTGTGCCGGGACGGCTTTGCAGCGGCACCGGCACCGGCACCGGCGTCGGCGTCGGCACCGGCGCGGGTGCGGGCGGATGCTGGACTCGCCGACGGGCTGGCCGAAGGGGCAGGCCGACCGGGGCGTGCGCCGTCGTACCCCGCGTCGATGATCCTGCGCAACGGCTTGTCGATGGCGTCGACCAACTTCGCGTCCACGCCCGCGTCACGCAGCGGTTGGGTGAGCGGCAGATCCTTGGTGGGAAACAGGTAGTGGGTCGTCTCGGCCTGAAGGGAATTGGTGCTGTGCGTGACGACGACGTCGGGGGCATTCGGGTTCAGACCGCCGTAGTACGGGTGCAGGTAGATGCCGCCGGCGACCGCGTTCAGATCGGCGATCAGGTTCAGCGGGCGATCGGGGAAGTCGGCAACCCCGTCGTACTCCCTGACGTACTCGATCGTGTCGTACGGCGTGGCGGGAGGCGGGCCCGTGAATGTGAAGTTCAGGATCGGGACGTACAGCGGCGAAAACTTGCCCAGCACACCACCATCGGAGTTGGTCGGATCGGCGATGGTGACGAAGGTGACATCCTGCGGGGGATCGTCCTGCGCCATCAGCCGACGCTTCTCGTAGTTGAGTACGACCGCGCCCTGGCTGGTTCCCACCATGGTGATGTGGCCGGGCGTCTTCTGCACTTCCCCGTCGAGCGCATCGACGCCCGCAGCGACCGAATCGTCGAGCGTGACCGAGCCCGACACCGGCCACAGCTGTGCGGGGTAGTCGATGCCGACGAGGTCGTCCGGCGGGATGAATCCCTGGTTGACCAATCCCTGCATCTCGCCCTGGCTGGGCTTGCCGCCGACGCCGTTGGTGCCACCCACCACGAACGTGGTGGCGCCCGCGATCGGGACGCCCATGACCAACGTCGCGACCGCCCCAGCCGCCAGAAGTGCCTTGGTCATCCTTACCCCCACACGCCGATCCGCAACGAATTGACGCTAACAACAAATTCGTTTGCCCGCGAGCAGACGGGCGGGGCGGAAAATCAGCGCTTCAGCACCTGCAGCCGGCGGATCGCCTCTTCCATGGTGTCGTCACGCTTGCAGAAGGCGAAGCGCACCAGGTGATTCCAGTCGCCGATGTGCGGGGAGTGCGGATCGCAGAACGCCGACATCGGGATGGCCGCGACGCCCGCTCGCTCGGGGAGCTCGGCGCAGAAGGTGGAGCTGTCGGTGTAGCCGAGGGGGCGGGGGTCGGCGCACAGGAAGTAGGTGCCGAAGCTCCTCAGCACGTCGAAGCCGATGTCGGCGAGAGCGGACGCCAACCGGTCGCGCTTGCCCTGGAACGAGGCGCGCAGGGCCGCCGTCCAGGCATCCTCGGTGTCGAGCGCCTGGGCCACCGCCGGCTGAAAGGGTGCCCCGCCGACGTAGGTGAGGAACTGCTTGGCGGCCCGAACGCCGGCAATGAGATCGGCTGGCCCGCAAGCCCATCCGATCTTCCAGCCGGTCACGTTGAACATCTTCGCCGCACTCGAGATGGTGATGGTCCGCTCGGCCATCCCCGGGAAACCGGCGAGCGGCAGATGGCGCCGTCCGTCGAACACCAGCTGCTCGTACACCTCGTCGGTGATCACCAGCAGGTCGTGTTCGACGGCGAGCCGCGCGATCTCGGTCAGCTCCGCTTCCGTCGCGACCATGCCCGTCGGATTGTGCGGCGAGTTGACGATGATCGCGCGGGTGCGTGGTGTGACCGCCCGACGCAGCGCGTCGACGTCGATCGCGAACCCACCGCCGGCGGAGCCGGCAGTCAGGCCAGAGCCGTCGGCGACCAGGGGCACGGCCACGCGGTGCGCGCCCGCCATCGCGATGACGGGCGCGTAGCTAGTCGTAGAACGGCTCGATCAGCAGCACCTCGGAGCCGGGCTCGACGAGGCCGATGACCGATGCCGCGATCGCCTCCGTCGCGCCCACGGTGACGAAGACCTCGGTGTCGGGGTCGTAGTCGATGCCGAAGTGGCGCTTGCGTTGTGCGGCGATCGCCTCGCGCAGCGGGGCGATGCCCGGCCCGGGCGGGTACTGGTTGACGCCCTCGGCGATCGCGTTCTCCGCCGTCTTGAGCATCGCGGCGGGCCCGTCCTCGTCGGGGAAGCCCTGGCCCAGATTGACCGCGCCGATGCGTGCCGCGAGCGCAGACGTCTCGGCGAAGATCGTCACGGCGTAGGGGCGCAACCGCTCGACCGGACCGCGGCGGCGCGCGACGTCGGGATCGGTCATGGCTGAGAAGCCTATGCGTCGGAGTGCCGGGAATGAATCGCGGTCCCGGGGCGCTGACGGCGACATGACCTTCACGCTCGCCGCCGACGCCGCCCTGCTCAAGCCCATCCAGCTTGGCGACACCGCCGCGTCGAACCGAATCTTCATGGCGCCGTTGACCCGGTCCCGCGCGCAGGCCGACGGCACGCCGTCGGACCTGGCCGCCGAGTACTACTCGCAGCGCGCGTCGGCGGGCGTCATCATCACGGAGGCGACGGCGATCTCGCGGGCCGCCAACGGCGCCTACCTGGCCACCCCGGGCATCTACACCGATCGGCACGAGCAGAAGTGGGCCGAGGTCGCCGACGCCGTGCACGCGGCGGGCGGTCGCATCTTCATGCAGCTGTGGCACGTCGGACGCATGGGGCACCCCGACATCAGCGGAGTCGAGTCCGTCGCACCCTCGGCCATCGCCGCGGACGTGACGACCCACACCCCGTCGGGCAAGCAGCCGCTGCCCGTTCCGCGGGCGTTGGAGACCACCGAGCTGGCGCCCATCGTCGAAGAGTTCCGGGTGGCCGCCCGGCGTGCGGTCGACGCGGGCATGGACGGCGTCGAGATCCACGGCGCCAACGGATACCTGCTCCATCAGTTCGCGTCCGACGTCGTCAACCGCCGCACCGACGCCTACGGCGGCTCGGCCGAGAACCGCGCACGCCTGACCGCCGAGGTCGTCGAGGCCGTTGCCGCCGAGATCGGACCGCGCCGGGTGGGCCTGCGTATCTCGCCGGGAAACTCGGCGGGGGACATGCGGGAAGTCGACGAGGTCAGCGTGTACGAGGCGCTGCTCGCCCGGATCGCGCCGCTCGACATCGCCTACCTCCACGTGCTGATCAACCCCGACGCACCGGCATTCGGTGCGATCCGCGGGCTGTGGCAGGGGTCGTTGGTGCTCAACACCGGTCGCGACGTCGAGACGAGCTTCTGCCAACTGGAGGAGCTTGCCGAATGGGGTGTGATCAGCGCGGCGACGGTGGGCCGCGCGTTCCTGGCCAACCCGGATCTCATCGATCGTCTGGTGCTCGGCGCCGAGCTCAACGAGCCGGACGTCGCGACGTTCTACGCTCCCGGCCCGGTGGGCTACGTCGACTATCCGACGCTTGCGGAGGTCGAGCTCAAGACGGCGTAGACGAGATCCTTCCCAGTGCCTCCCAACCAACAGGTTGGGAGGCGCTGTTACGCTTCCGGGCAGAGGACTACGCCCATGTGGGCACGGCTCCCATCAACCCCCACCGGAACAGGAATTCACCATGTCCGAAGAAGCCTTCATCTACGAGGCGATCCGCACGCCGCGCGGCAAGCAGCGCAACGGCGCCCTCAACGAGGTCAAGCCCGTCAACCTGGTCGTCGGCCTGATCGACGAGTTGCGCGTCCGCTTCCCCGACCTCGACGAGACCCTGATCAGCGACGTCATCCTCGGCGTCGTCTCGCCCGTCGGCGACCAGGGCGGCGACATCGCCCGCACCGCCGCGCTGGTGGCCAAGCTGCCCGAGACCACCGGCGGATTCCAGCTCAACCGGTTCTGCGCGTCGGGTCTCGAGGCCGTCAACGTCGCCGCACAGAAGGTCCGTTCCGGCTGGGACGATCTGGTGCTGGCCGGCGGCGTCGAGTCGATGAGCCGCGTCCCCATGGGCTCCGACGGCGGCGCTTGGGCGACCGACCCGGAGACCAACTACCGCATCGGCTTCGTCCCGCAGGGCATCGGCGCCGACCTGATCGCCACCATCGAGGGCTTCTCCCGCGAGGACGTCGACGCCTACGCGGCGCGCTCGCAGGACAAGGCCGCCGCGGCGTGGTCCGGCGGCTACTTCGCCAAGTCCGTCGTCCCGGTGAAGGACCAGAACGGTCTCGTCATCCTCGACAACGACGAGCACATGCGGCCCGGCTCCACGGTCGAGAGCCTCGGCAAGCTGAAGACCGCGTTCGACGGCGTCGGCCAGATGGGTGGCTTCGACGACGTCGCGCTGCAGAAGTACCACTACGTCGAGAAGATCAACCACGTCCACACCGGCGGCAACAGCTCCGGCATCGTCGACGGCGCCGCGCTGGTGCTCGTCGGCTCCGAGAAGGCGGGCGCGTCGCAGGGGCTGACCCCGCGGGCCCGCATCGTGGCCACCGCCACCAGCGGTGCCGACCCGGTCATCATGCTGACCGGCCCGACCCCGGCCACCCGCAAGGTGCTGGACCGCGCAGGCCTGACGGTCGACGACATCGACCTGTTCGAGCTGAACGAGGCGTTCGCGTCGGTGGTGCTGAAGTTCCAGAAGGACCTGAACATCCCCGACGAGAAGCTCAACGTCAACGGTGGCGCCATCGCGATGGGCCACCCGCTGGGCGCCACCGGCGCCATGATCACCGGAACCATGGTCGACGAGCTCGAGCGGCGCAATGCGCGGCGCGCGCTGATCACGCTGTGCATCGGCGGCGGCATGGGCGTCGCGACCATCATCGAGAGGGTTTGAGAGCATGGCTGAGAACACGATTCAGTGGGACAAGGATGCCGACGGCATCGTCACCCTGACGCTGGACGACCCGACGGGTTCGGCCAACGTGATGAACGAGCACTACCAGGAGTCCATGCACAACGCGGTGGAACGCCTTGTCGCGGAGAAGGATTCGGTCACCGGCGTCGTCATCGCCAGCGCGAAGAAGACCTTCTTCGCCGGCGGTGACCTCAAGGGCATGATCAACCTCGGCCCGGAGAACGCGGGCGAGGCCTTCGACATGGTCGAGGCGGTCAAGGCAGACCTCCGCACGCTGGAGACGTTCGGCAAGCCCGTCGTCGCCGCCATCAACGGCGCGGCGCTCGGCGGCGGCCTCGAGATCGCGCTGGCCTGCCACCACCGCATCATCGCCGACGTCCCCGGCGCCGTCGTCGGCTTCCCCGAGGTGACGCTCGGCCTGCTGCCCGGCGGCGGCGGTGTCGCGCGCTCGGTGCGCATGTTCGGCATCCAGAAGGCGTTCATGGAGATCCTGAGCCAGGGCACCCGGTTCAAGCCTGCGCCAGGCCAAGGAGACGGGTCTGGTCGACGAGGTGCTTCCGACCGTCGACGAGCTGGTGCCCGCCGCCAAGGCGTGGATCAAGGCCAACCCCGAAGCTTCACCCAGCCGTGGGATGCCAAGGGCTACAAGATGCCCGGCGGCACCCCGAGCAGCCCAGGGCTGGCTGGCATCCTGCCGTCGTTCCCCGCGCTGCTGAAGAAGCAGCTCAAGGGTGCGCCGATGCCCGCGCCGCGCGCGATCCTGGACGCGGCCGTCGAGGGTGCGCAGGTCGACTTCGACACCGCCAGCCGCATCGAGAGCCGCTACTTCACCTCGCTGGTCACCGGCCAGGTCGTCGAAGAACATGATCCAGGCGTTCTTCCTCGATCTGCAGTTCATCAACTCGGGCGGCTCGCGGCCCGAGGGCATCGGCAAGGTCCCGATCACGAAGATCGGCGTGCTCGGCGCGGGCATGATGGGCGCCGGAATCGCCTACGTGTCGGCCAAGGCCGGCTTCGACGTCGTGCTGAAGGACGTCAGCATCGAGGCCGCGGAGAAGGGCAAGAACTACTCCGAGAAGATCGAGGCCAAGGCGCTCGAGCGCGGCAAGACCACCGAGGAGAAGAGCAAGGCGCTGCTGGCCCGGATCACGCCGAGCGCCGACGCCGCCGACTTCAAGGGCGTCGACTTCGTCATCGAGGCCGTGTTCGAGTCGGTTGAGCTGAAGCACAAGGTGTTCCAGGAGATCGAGGACATCGTCGAGCCCAACGCGCTGCTGGGGTCGAACACCTCGACGCTGCCGATCACCGGTCTCGCGGCGGGTGTGAAGCGCCAAGACGACTTCATCGGGATCCACTTCTTCTCACCGGTCGACAAGATGCCGCTGGTCGAGATCATCAAGGGCGAGAAGACCTCTGACGAGGCGCTGGCCCGGGTGTTCGACTACACGCTGGCCATCGGCAAGACCCCGATCGTCGTCAACGACAGCCGCGGCTTCTTCACCAGCCGCGTCATCGGGACGTTCGTCAACGAGGCGCTCGCCATGCTCGGCGAGGGCGTCGCGCCTGCAAGCATCGAGCAGGCGGGCAGCCAGGCCGGCTACCCGGCGCCGCCGCTGCAGCTGTCCGACGAGCTCAACCTCGAGCTGATGCACAAGATCGCCGTCGCCTCCCGCAAGGGCGTCGAGGACGAGGGCGGCACGTACGAGCCGCACCCGGCCGAGGCGGTCGTCGAGAAGATGATCGAGCTCGAGCGGCCGTCGCGGCTGAAGGGCGCGGGCTTCTACTAGTACGCCGACGGCAAGCGGGTCGGCCTGTGGGCGGGTCTGCAGGACACGTTCAACTCCGGCAGCAGCAGTATTCCGTTGCAGGACATGATCGATCGCATGCTGTTCGCCGAGGCGCTCGAGACGCAGAAGTGCATCGACGAGGGCGTGCTGATGACCACGGCCGACGCGAACATCGGCTCGATCATGGGCATCGGCTTCCCGCCGTACACCGGTGGCTCGGCGCAGTTCATCGTCGGCTACGAGGGACCGGGCGGCATCGGCAAGGCGGCCTTCGTGGCTCGGGCCAAGGAGCTGGCCGGCAAGTACGGCGAGCGCTTCAACCCGCCGGCCTCGCTGGAGAGCTAGCGCCTTCGCGATTCGTGCACCGTGGCCCGCGGTCAGCGCGGGTTACGGTGCACGAATCGCAGAGGTGGGCACCGGCCAGTCGGGAACGGGCATGGTGTCGTAGAGCCGAACGCCCCGACTGTTGAGGCGGGCGAGCGCCTGCGTCACGCCGAGCGGCAACACCGACACCGCGCGTCCGATCGCCGACGAGAGCGCTTACACCCCAACGACTTCCAGGCACGATGGTCTTGGCATTGACTCTCGCCAGCTTCCGGCTGCCGAGCACCGAAGGCATCATCGTTGCCTCGTAGGCGGCGAACGCCGCAGCGTAGTCGCCGCCAGCGCGCGCGAGTTCGCACGCCAGCACGTAGGCGCCGTAGACGGCGAGGCTGGTGCTGCCACCTACCGCGGGGCCCGGGCAGTAGCCGGCATCGCCGACCAGCGTGACCCGCCCGCGCGACCATCCGGCCATCTCCAGTTGAGTGATCGCGTCGAAGTAGAACGTCGGTGTTCCGTCGACCTCGGCCGAGCCACGTGTCGACCTCGGCCGAGATCCCGGCGAACGCGGCGCGGAGTTCGCCCTTCTGGCGTGGCACGTCGCGGTGGTCGTAGTCCAATGCCGATGCCGGACGGAACATGAACACCGCGCGCGCATCGTCGAGGTGGTCGGCGGTGTAGATCATCGCGACGCGGTCGGGTTCGAAGTAGCCCGTCATTTCCCCCTCGCGTGCAAGGTATTTCGGCACGGAGACCACCGCGAGGTAGCCGCCGAGAAACGCTCTCGGCGACGTCCTCGCCGAAGATCAGCCGCCGCACGCCGGAGTGCAGCCCGTCGGCGCCGACGACGACGTCGAACGTCCGCTGCTCGCCGTGCTGGAACGTCACGTCGCCGTCGTCGGTGATCGACGTGATCTGGTCGCCGAACAGGTACTCGACGTCATCGCGGGCGGCGTCGTAGTAGATCTCGCTGAGATCGTCGCGCATGATCTCGACGTGCCGGTCCGACATGGCCTTCTCGAGCTTGAGGTAGTCGATCCTGGCGGGCCGAGACGCCCACGGGCGGTGCGCCGTGAGCACGGCGGTCCCGGTGGCGCGGGCCTCGATGCGCGGGAGCACGCCCATCCGCTCGGAGATCTCCATGGCGGGCCGGAAGAGGTCGATCGCGTGGCCGCCGGTCTTGCGTAAAGCGGGCGCCCGTTCGACGACGGTGACGTCGTCGCCGCCGCGGGTCAGCCAGTAGGCCAGCACGGGTCCGGCGATGCTGGCGCCGGAGATGAGAACACGCATGAAGCACTCCTTACTTAACGATCGGTAAGCGCCGTCTCCGGCAGCTTACCTACCGATCGGTCAGCTAGGGTGGCTATGTGACGCGGCCCGTATCGGACACCCGAGCACGCATTCAGGAAGTGGCACGCGAGCTGTTCGGCGAGAAGGGCGTGCAACGCACCAGCCTGCAGGACATCGCGAGTCGGCTGGGCATCACCAAGCCCGCGCTGTACTACCACTTCGATTCGCGTGAGGAGTTGGTCCGCAGCATCTTGGCGCCGCTGATCGACGAGGGCGAACGATTCGTCACCGAACAGGAAGTGCGCGGCGATACGTCGGCGCGAGAGCTCCTGGAGGGCTACTTCGACTTCCACTACCGCCATCGCGCGGATCTGGTGCTGGTGATCGCCGAGCTCACGACTCTGGCCGACCTCGGCCTCATCGACAGGATGCTGGCGTGGCGAGAACGCCTGGTGCAGCTGGTATTCGGGCCGTCCCCGTCGTTGGCGCAGTCAGCCAGCGGTGTGATCGCGTTCGGCGGGCTGCAGGATTGCTGCCTTCAATTCCCCGACGCGCCGCACGACGAGTTGCGCGCGGTCGTGGTCGACGGTGCACTCGCGGCGATGGGCCTCGGCTAGCAACCTTCCGAGCTACTGAAGCCAGTGCTCCTCGGTGATGTCGTCGAACGTCGCCAGTGCCACCTCGGCATCGCCCAACAGCAGGCACTCGCTCATCTTCGCCTTGACGGTGGAGCCGTCGAGGTGCGTCAACTCGACGGTCCGGCACTCCTGAGTTCGCAGCGCCGCAATCGGCGTCGCGCTCTCCGGGAGGTTCTCGAAGATCAGGAGGTAGGTCAGCGACGTGACCATCTCCGGGGTGAGCCCGATCATGTCGGCGAACGCCCAGTTGGCGAAGGGGATCGTGCCGTCGATCGCCAGAGCGAGAACCGGCGCCTCGATCCACTCGAGAACCTCGAGAGCCGGCGCCTGCCTCAACAGGTTGGTCGATGGGTTGCCGACCCGATCCCCACTTCGCACGGCGGCGTGGCGACGATGTGCAAAGGGGTGCCGTGACGATGAGGTACTGATCGGTGGGTGCTCCTTCCCGGGTCCGCGAGCAGTGGCGAGCCGAAGACTACGAGCCACCGGGGACTGGGGAAGCGTCGATAGAAATTTCGCATGCGAGCTTATTGCATTGCAGGCTAGCCGGACTTCGTCCCGAGGATGTTCTTCGTGTCGGCACCGTTGACCACGTCGCGCGCGAGTTCGGCGAGTCGGCGGTTGGTGTGGCGGGCGTGACCGCGCAGCAGGTTGAAGGCGCGGTCCATGTCGATCGTGCCGCGTTCGGCCAGCACGCCCTTGGCCTGCTCGATGATCAGCCTGGTGTTCAGTGCGGTCTGCAGCTGCTGGTTCACCATCTCCGACTGGGTGAGCACCCGTTGATGCAGGATGCCGATCGTCGCGACGTCGGCGAGGGCTTGCGCCACCCCGATGTCTGCGGCATCCATCAGGCCGGCGTCCTTGCGGAACAGGTTCAGCGCGCCGACCCGCTCGACGCGTAGGCGCAGGGGCAGGGCGGTTACGGCGTTGAACCCGTACTCGGCGGCACGTTCCGCGAAGGCGGGCCATCGTGCCGCATCGGCGTCGAGGTTCGAGACCAGCACCGGCTGCCCGGTGCGGTAGGCCTCCAGGCACGGGCCGACGTCAGCCTCGACCTGTAACAGTTCGAGCAGTCGCGTCTGCTCGCTGCTCGACGCGAACACGTGTAGTTCACCCTGCGGGTCACCAAGCAGAATGCCCGCCGCGTCGATCGGCAACAACGTCATCGTGCTGTCGATGAGCTGCTGCGCAAGCTCGATCACGTCGTAATCCGCGACCAGCGTGTCCGCCAACGCAACGAATGCGTTCGCCAAACGCTCATAGCGATCCATTGCACTTCCCTTCCGGCCGAATCGTCCCACGGATGTCGTAGGCGTCAAGTGTGTTGAACGTGTGTGTCACGGCGATTCGGGCTCCGTGTCGAAACGTAGTTGACGGAGTACCACCGCTTGCGCGACCTCACTCAGCATCCGGCTGTTCGAGTAGGCAAATGCCTGCATCCGAACGAACGCTTCGTGTGCGCTGACGCCGAGCTGGGCGACGATCATTCCGGTGGCCTGATGGACTTCTCGGGTACTCAGCGGTTGATCCCACCACGGTCCCAGTGATTCGGTGATGCGCCCCGTGCGACCGACGGTCAGAAGGATCGCCGTCACCAGTTCGGCGACGGCGGTCGCGTCGGCGAAGTCATTGATGTCCAACGGTTCCGGATCGTCGCGGTAGAGGTCGAGCACGCCCGCCTTGATGGCGCCGACCTCGAGGGGAAACGCGTACATCGCCCCGACGCCGAACTTCATCGCCTCGGCGGCGAAGTTCGGCCACCGACCTCGCGGGTAGGAGAGGTCCGCGACGATCATCGGACCGCCCGTGGCGACGGCCTGCACGCCGGGACCTTCGCCGAGGGTGATCTGTGTCCACTCCACCCTCTCCGCGATGGCGTCACTGGCGCACAGGATTTCCAGGCCCGAGCCCTCCACGTGCACCGCGATCGCGGCCCGCTGCACGGGAAGAACCTCGACGCAGGCCTCGCAGAGCCGGGCAGGGTGGTCGTGCCCCGACTCCACTCTGCCCACGGCGGCGAGGAATCGGGCCCGTGCGCCCAGCGGATCACCGGCGTCCACGTGCGCACCTCCAACCTCACCGTGTCGGGTGAGTTGTCTCTCCCGGTCGGGGACATGTGCACCGAGGTCGACACTACGCGTCGAGCGCACGGATCGCGCCGGTGTTCGACGACTTCGATGCGAGCGTCGGCGCTAGGCTCGGACCATGCGCTTCGGACTCTTCATCCCGCAGGGTTGGCGACTCGATCTGGTGGACATTCCCGTCGAGAGGCACTGGGAGGTGATGAACGGTCTCGCGACCTACGCCGACGGCGGCGCGTGGGACTCGCTATGGGTCTACGACCACTTCCACACCGTGCCGATGCCGACCGACGAGGCCACCCACGAGGCATGGTCGCTGATGGCCGCCTACGCGGCGACGACGTCGCGGATCAAGCTCGGCCAGATGTGCACGGCGATGAGCTACCGCAACCCCGCCTACCTCGCCAAGGTCGCCGCGACCACCGACGTCATCTCCGGCGGTCGCGTGCAGATGGGCATCGGCGGCGGCTGGTACGAACACGAATGGCGGGCATACGGGTACGGCTTCCCTTCTGCCGGAGTCAGATTGGCGCGCCTCGACGAGGGCGTGCAGATCATGCGCGACGCGTGGCGTGACGGCAGGGTCAGCTTCGACGGCAAGCACTATCAGGTCGACGGCGCGATCGTGGCACCGAAGCCTTTGCAGGCCAACGGAATTCCGCTGTGGATCGCAGGCGGCGGCGAAAAGGTCACGCTGCGCATCGCCGCCAAGTACGCGCAGTACACCAACTACACCTCGGAGCCCGAGGGGTTCAGTCACAAGTCGGCGTTGTTGGCCGACCACTGCCGCGACGTCGGCACCGACTACGACGCCATCGTGCGGTCGGCGAACTTCAACGTCGTCGTCGGGCTCGTCGGAGAAGGACGTGCAGGACCGTGTCGAGCGCATCCGGTCCCGCCTGATCGGCAAGGCGAACCCGGAGGCCGTCGAGGCCATGCTGTCGAACGTCACCTCGCCGGACTCCGCAAGCGGAACCCCGGAGCAGGTCGTCGAGAAGCTGCAGCGGCTGCGCGACCTCGGCTGCGAGTACGCGATCACCTATTTCCCCGAGGCGGCCTACGACCGGTCGGGAATCGAACTGTTCGAGCGCGAGGTCATTCCCGCGCTGAGCTAGCCGCTTAGAACGGGGGTGGTCCCGGGTCCTCCGGCAGCAGCGGCGGCGGCGGCGGCGAGTGCACCGGCACGTACGGAGCCGGCACGGGCTGACCGTTGGCCTGGACCGCCGGGGGTGGGCCCGCCGGGTCGGGTGCGAGCCGACCGTCGTCCATCCGGATGTATCCGGGCGGTGGCGGGGGCTTGGGGGCGTTGGGGTCCGCCGCCGCCATCGGCGTCTCGGATCCCGGGGCGTTCGTCGACGTGTATCCGGGCGGCAGCTTCGGCGCCGGTCCTGCACCGGGGGGCGGAGCCGACGTGGGGAACTCGCCATCCGGCGTGGCTCGCGAAGTTCCCTGGGTCCTTTGCCTGGTTCCACGCGTCCCGCAGGAAGCCGAGTGGACCCGATCCGCTGCCGTAGTGGGCCTGGTCGTCCGCGACGTGCCCGACCGCCTGCGACGGGTCGAAGTTGCCGCCGCCCCCGTCGCCCGGTGCGGGCGGCGCGGCCTCCACGACGGGCTGCCCGGCAGGGGCGGGCGCGCCCGGATTGGCGATCAGCAGCGACGGATCGTTCGGGTCGACGGGGTCTGCGCTTGCCGGTCCTGCCAGGGCCAACGCGCCCAGGCTCACGGCCACACCGGCAAGCGCCAACCTGGCAGCCGTGGTGGTCGTCGAGGAGGCGCGGGTGCGGTGGCGTCCGGTCATGGGTATCGAGGCTAGCGCCTTCGCGCGCGCCAGGGCGATATCAGTGCCAGACACAGGCGTCTCGTCAGCCCCAACTGCCCGCGGCCGCCGCGTCGCGCGCGAAGTCCGCGAAGTCCCTGGGCTCCCGGCCGAGTGCGCGCTGCACGCCGTCGGTCACCGACGAGTTGCGACCGTCCAGCACCGTGCCGAACAGGTAGCGCAGCAGCGCGATCATGTCCGGCGGAACCCGATAGTCGGCGAGCACCGACGCATAGTCGTCCATCGGCACCGAGGCGAACCGGATGTCCCTGCCGGTCGCCGCGGCGATCTCCGCGACCGCGTCGGCGAAGCTGAGCAGCCGCGGACCGGTCACCTCGTAGAGCTCACCGACGTGCCGGTCGATCGGTGAGCGCCGCCACCGCGACGTCGGCGATGTCGTCGGCGTCGACGAATGGTTCACCGACACCGCCGACCGGTAGGGCGACCACGCCGGCGGACACGTCGTCGGCGAAGTTGCCCTCGGTGAAGTTCTGCGCGAACCAGCTGGCGCGGACGATCGTCCATTCCAGGCCGGAAGCGCGCACGATGTCCTCGGCCCGCTTCGGCCTCCACCTCGCCGCGGCCGGACAACAGCACCAGGCGCTTGAGGCCCGCCGTGCGGGCGAGTGCGACGAGCTCGGTGATGGCCTCCTCGGAACCCGGGGCCGCAAGGTCGGGGCTGTAGGCGACGTAGGCGGCCGTCGTGCCCGCCAGCGCGGGCGCCCACGTCGCAGGCTTATCCCAGTCGAACGGGGTTGCCGAGGAACGGGATCCGTGCCTGACGTCGAGGCCGAGTTCGGCGAGCTTGGCGGCGACGCGCCTACCGGTCTTGCCGGTGCTGCCGATGACGAGTGTGGTGTGTGCGTTCATGCCGTGAATTCAACGGCAGGGTTCGGCGACGATCCATGGTCGAATCACTCGATTCCATACGCGATCGTCTACGACGATGTCAGATCGCGGGCCCGAGCAGGTCGTCGGCGTCCTTGATGACGTAGCCGTAGCCCTGTTCGGCCAGGAAGCGCTGCCGGTGCGCGGCGTATTCGGCGTCGAGGCTGTCTCGGGACACCACCGAGTAGAACACCGCGCCGCCGCCGTCGGCCTTGGGGCGCAGGAGGCGTCCGAGCCGTTGCGCCTCCTCCTGGCGCGACCCGAATGTCCCCGAAACCTGAACCGCCACACTGGCTTCCGGAAGGTCGATGGAGAAGTTCGCGACCTTGGACACCACCAGCGTCTGGATCTCGCCCTGGCGGAACGCCTCGTAGAGCGACTCGCGTTCGGCGGTCTTGGTCGACCCCTGGATCACCGGCGCGTCGAGTTCCTGGCCGAGTTCGTCGAGCTGGTCGAGGTAGGCCCCGATCACCAGCGTCGGCTCGCCGGGGTGCTTGGCCAGGATCGACTTCACCACCGCGATCTTGGTGTGCGCCGTGGAGCACAGCTTGTACCGCTCCTCGGGCTCGGCGGTGGCGTAGATCATCCGCTCGTTGTCGGTCATCGTGACGCGCACCTCGATGCACTCGGCTGGCGCGATCCAGCCCTGCGCCTCGATGTCCTTCCACGGCGCGTCGTACCGCTTGGGCCCGATCAGGCTGAACACGTCGCCCTCGCGGCCGTCCTCGCGGATCAGCGTCGCGGTGAGGCCGAGCCGTCGACGCGACTGCAGGTCGGCCGTCATCCGGAACACGGGGGCGGGCAGCAGATGCACCTCGTCGTAGATGATCAGGCCCCAGTCGCGGCTGTCGAACAGCTCGAGGTGGCGGTACTCGCCCTTGGTGCGTCGCGTGATGACCTGATAGGTGGCGATGGTGACGGGTCGGATCTCCTTGCGCTCGCCGGAGTATTCGCCGATCTCCTCCTCGGTCAAGGAGGTCCTGGCGATCAGCTCGCGCTTCCACTGCCGTCCCGCGACCGTGTTGGTGACCAGGATCAGGGTGGTGGCGCCCGCCTTGGCCATGGCCGCCGCACCGACGAGCGTCTTGCCCGCCCCGCACGGCAGCACGACGACGCCGGAGCCGCCCAGCCAGAACGAGTCGGCCGCCATCTCCTGGTAGTCGCGCAGCTCCCAGCCGTCCTGGTTCAGCTCGATCGGATGTGCTTCGCCGTTGACGTAGCCGGCGAGATCCTCTGCGGGCCAGCCGATCTTGAGCAGCATCTGCTTGATGTGACCGCGCTCGCTGGCATGCACGATGATGGTGTCGTCGTCGATGCGCGCGCCGAGCATCGGGGCAATCTTCTTGTGGCGCAGCACTTCCGCCAGCACGGCGCGGTCCAGGCTGACCAGCACCAGGCCGTGCACCGGGCTCTTCACCAGCTGCAGCCGGCCGTAGCGGCCCATCGTGTCGACGATGTCGACGAGCAACGGCTGCGGCACCGGATAACGCGTGAACGACACCAGCGCGTCGACGACCTGCTCGGCGTCGTGGCCCGCCGCGCGGGCGTTCCACAGCGCCAGCGGGGTGATCCGATAGGTGTGGACGTGCTCGGGCGCGCGTTCCAGCTCGGCGAACGGGGCGATGGCGGCACGGGCAGCACCTGCGAGCTCGTGGTCGATCTCGAGCAGCACGGTTTTGTCCGACTGCACGATCAGGGGGCCGTCAGTCATTCGCTCCCATTATCCAGGGTCAGCCGACACGACCGACGTCACGCGATGGATGGCGAACTCCCGCACCCGCCCGGATGCCGGATCGTAGGCGCTCAGCTGGCCGCCGCGGACGTTGATCGGGGCCACCACGCGTTGGGTCGCCACGCCCGCCGCGTCGACGTAGCCGATGACGACCGACGTCTGACGATGTGCGGCGTTCTGCAACTGCGCCATCGCCTCCGCCGGGTCGAGCCTGCCCGCGCCGAACGGCGTGGCAGCCACCTTCCGCAGCACGGCGACGATCGCCCCGAGCGTCTGAACGGACGGGCGTCGGCGCAGGGCGATAGCCGCGGCGTCGACCGGTCGGGGCGGGAACGCGGGCGCCGTGGGTGCGGATGTCGACGATGGTCCCCGAGGAATCCTCGGCCGCGGGGACGAATCCCGCCTGCCGCAGGGCGGCGAGTACGTCGGCGATCGGGGCCTGCGAGACCGCGACCGTCGGCGCGAGCATGCGCACCTGCAACCCGTCGAGCGCAGGAGCGGCGACGGCCTGCGCCAGCAGAGCGGGATCCTCACACCGGACGAACGACGTCGCCATGCCGACGCGCAGCTGCCCGTGTCTGCGCGCGACGTCGTCGACCAGATAGGTCAACCCCTGCGGGATCGGCGTCTTGGAATGCTTCTCGAACAGCCCGTGGATCTCGCCTGCCGTGCGGCCCGCATCCAGAGCGCGCCGGACCGACTGCTCACTGACGCGGTACACCATCGCCGCGCCCGCGGACTCGACGTCGGCCACCGCCGACAGCTGCTCGGCCAGATCGCGATCCAGCGGGCCCGGCACGACGACGGTGAGGTCGGCCTGCACCAGGAAGTGGTTGATCGGCTTGGGAAGCACCTTCTCCATCGCCGCGATGACGTCGTCGTCGGACTTCCCGGCGAGCATCAGCCGGGTCGGCGTCGCGATCGCCCCGCGGCCGACCAATCCGAACGCGTGCGCCTCCGCGAGCAGTGCCGCGACGGTCTGCGGCTGCAGTCGCGCCGACCACCGGGGACGCCGCCAGATCATGGCGCGCGAGGCCGTCTCGGCGTCGACACCCGCCCCGGGGGGAAGGTCGGCGAGCGTTTCGAGGAACAGCCTGCGGTCCAGCGGCGCCGCCGTCGAATACAGCGAATCCGACAGCGCCGAATAGGGTTTGCCGTCGGGTCCGCGCTCGCCGATGAGGGCGGGTCGCGCGGGCAGCGCGAGCCAGCTCGACGCGACCAGATGCCAGCGGAAGGCCGTCGTCGCCTCGAGGAAGCGATCGGCGTTGACCGTCGGCGCCCAGTACGGTCCGGCGCCGTCGAGCGGATCGGATTCCGCGACGCCGGAGGCGATCAGTCCCGCCGACGACGCGACCTCGAGAAGCAGGCCGAGACGACGGTCGTCGATGCCGGTGACCTTCGTCAGCCGCTTGACTTCACGCACGCCGAGGCCGCCGTTGCGAAGTTCGGGGATCGGCGTCGACGACAGCGACTCCAACAACACCTCGATCTCGCGCAGCACGTCGATGGCAGCACCTGCGGCGACGGCGTCGACCTCGGCCACCTTCGTGGACGTGACGGTCGGATCGGGCGCGGTGAGTTCGACGGGTCCGGGCAGCTCTCCCCGCATCACCTGGCCGACCAGCCGCGGAAGGATCACGGTCTCGGCGTCCACCTGGCGGAGCAGTCCCACGGCGAGCAGCCGCTGCACCGGCCTGTCGGCGGGGGTGCCGGGCGCGGCGTCGCGGGTCCGGCCGATGGGGGAGCCCTCGACGAGCCGGTCCAGGAGCTCGCGCCCTGGGGCGTCGATCCCGTCGAGCAGCTCACCGATTCGTCGGACGTCGCCGTCGGAGGTCTCGACGGTGACCTGACCGGGATGCCACGGCAGGGCGGCGGCGGCATCCGCGGTCACCCGGACGGCGGAGTCGCCCCAGACCAGTGCTCGGGCGCGCAGGTCGTCGAGTGCCGCGACGACGTCGGCTTCGTCGACCTGCTCGGGGATGAGGGCGAAGAGCTTGGTCAGCGGTACCGCCGTGGTCTCGGCGTGAAGCAGCAGCAGAGCGTCGAGCACCGCGAGGCGGATGAAGTCGAGTCCGTCGGTGGCCGCCTTGACCGACTGCCGCGCCTGGGCTCTGGCCGCCAGCGCCGCGATCGAGCTGGGTGGCGGCGCGGTGAGATCCGGTCGAAGCTCCAGCAGCCGGATGAGCTGTTCGTCGGGCAGGTCGGCCAACCATGCGCCCAACGGCACGCCGTGGCTGGTCGCCGCCGGCGCGGCGCCCCGGCTGGATGTCGCCGCCGGCGCGGCTCCGTGGTCAGGCTCGGTCATCGGTGACCAGCCTAAGCCAGCCGCCCGGCCTCGCCAGCACGCGTTCGGCCTGCCACAATGTGGGGCGTGGCTGACAAGAAACCGCAGAAGAAGCGCTACGTGGACAACGGGTGGCCCCTGAGCGAGGACGGCGACCACGCCGTCAGCGAGCTTGCCGCCGACCGCACCGGCGCGCTGTCGCCGTTCGGGGACCTGACGTTCCCGTTGCCTGCCGAGGACCTGCCCTACACCCACCCGTACACCGTCATCAACAGATAGCGGTGACGGTTCGGCCCGATCGGCTGTCGCACCTCGACGATTCGGGGGCGGCGCACATGGTCGACGTGACGGCCAAGGACGCCACCACGCGCGTCGCCGTCGCCGCAGGGACGCTGCGAACCCGCGGCGACGTCATCGAGCTGATTGCCTCTGGCGGACTGCCCAAGGGCGACGCGTTGGCGACCGCGCGGATCGCGGGCATCCTCGCCGCCAAGCGCACCAGCGACCTGATCCCGCTCTGCCATCAGTTGGCGCTGACCGGAGTCGACGTCGAATTCGAGGTCGGCACAACGGATGTCGTGATCACCGCGACGGTGCGCACCACCGATCGAACCGGCGTGGAGATGGAGGCGTTGACCGCGGTGAGCGTCGCCGCGCTGACGCTCTACGACATGCTCAAGGCCGTCGACCCCGCCGCCCGCATCGACGACGTGCGCGTGCTGTCCAAGGAGGGCGGCAAGACCGGCCCGTGGACCGGACGACGTGACGCGGTCCGCCCGCGTGATCATCGCGTCCACGCGCGCCGCCGCCGGCGTCTACGAGGACCGGTGCGGTCCGGTGATCGTCGACTGGCTGGGCGCACGGGACTACGCGGTGACGCCGCCGATCGTGGTGGCCGACGGCCTGGCGGTCAGCCGCGCACTGTTGGCAGCGCTCGGTGAGAAGGTCGACGTCGATCATCACCTCCGGGGGAACCGGCATCTCGCCGACCGATGGCACCGCCGACGCGACGGCGAACATCGTCGACTATCAGATCCCGGGCCTCGCGGACGCGATCAGGACCTCCGGCCTGCCCCACGTACCCACCTCGGTGCTGTCCCGCGGCGTCTGCGGGGTGCGCGACGGCACGCTGATCGTGAACCTGCCCGGTTCGCTCGGTGGCGTCAAGGACGGTCTCGGCGTCCTCGACGGCGTTCTCGAGCATGCCCTCGACCAGCTCAGCGGAAAGGATCACCCGCGGTGAGCGCAGAGGTCCTGCGGGCCGGTCTCAGCGAGGAGCCGATCGACCTCGCCGAGCACGAGGCCCTGGTGTCGCATCAGGCCGCGGGTGCCGTCGTCGGCTTCGCGGGTGTGGTTCGCAACCATGACGGCGGACGCTCGGTGACGCGGCTGGAGTACTCGGCGCATCCGAGCGCCGCGCAGACGCTGGCCGAGGTCGCCGCCGAGATCGCCCGCGACTGCGAGGGGGTTCGCGCCATCGCCGTGAGCCATCGCATCGGCACGCTGGACATCGGGCAAGCGGCGCTGGTCGCCGCCGTGGCCGCGGACCATCGCAAGGCGGCATTCGACACGTGTGCGCTCTTGGTGGACACCGTGAAGGCTCGCCTTCCGGTGTGGAAGCACCAGATCTTCGACGACGGTACCGACGAGTGGGTGGGATCGGCCTGAGCCGACCGCGCACCGGTACGCCTAGGCCGGCGGGTGGCGGCGGCAGCGCCGGGTCCAGCAGCGGCGCTTCAGGCGGCGGAGGCAGTTCCCCGCCGTCCGGCGCTGGGACCGGGCCACGCGGAGTGTTCGGGCTGGTCGACATCTGCTGGGGGTACTCGGTGTTCATCCCGCGCTGTGCCAACCCCATCAGCAGCGCTTCCTTGCCGCTGATCTGGTGGCTCTGCACCGCCGACATCAGGTCCTTGAGGTAGCTGGTGTTCGGGCCGTCCGTGTCCTGGTCCTCCATGGTCGAGCCGGGAGGCAGGGCGTCGGGGCTGGCCAGGTGCTGAACGCCGTCGGGCGGAGCCTGAATCACCGGAGAGCCGCGGGATCGAGCGGCGAGCGCCGGGGCGACCGGTGCGCCGCCATGGCGCCGGGGGCAGGCGCGTCGGCCGGGGGCGCCGGGGGGACCGGGACGATCGGGGGCTCGAGGGGCAGGTCTCCGACGTGCAGTGACCAGGCTTGCGGCTGATCGACGGGTGCCGGGCCACCGTCGACGGTGTCCCAGTTGGCGACGTCGACCGGCGGAGGCAGGTCGTCGACGGGCGGGGGTACGAAGTCGGCCTGGGCGACGAGGTCGGCAGGTGGCGGGGGTGCGTCCGCAGGCGGCGGCGTCGACGGGCGCAGGCGCCTCGGGCAGCTGCGCGTCGAACGCGACGAGGTCGGCAGGTGGCGGGGGTGCGTCGGGAGGCGGCGCGTCGACGGGCGCGGGCGCCTCGGGCAGCGGCGCGTCGAACGCGACGAAGTCGGCGGGCGGTGGTGGTGCGTCCGGCGGCGGCGGAAGGTCCGGCGGGGGTGGCGGTCCGTCGAACGCGACGAAGTCCGCGGGGCGGTGGCACGTCGCCGTTGAGGTCGGGGTTGTCGAGCGACTGAGGCTCGGGAGGCAGAACGTTGCGCGGGGTCGCGGAGCCGAGGCCCCTGCCGCAGACCGGCCATGCGCCGCGGCCCTGAGTGGCCAGCACGCGCTCGGCTACGGCAATCTGCTGGTCCTTGGTGGCCAGGTGCGCGGCCGGGGCGAATTCGCCGCCGCCGTGCCCGGTCCAGGTGCCTCGCGTTGAACTGAAGGCCGCCCTGGTAGCCGTTTCCGGTGTTGATCGCCCAGTTGCCGCCGGATTCACAGCGTGCGACCTGGTCCCATTCACCGTCCGTGGCAGCTCCTGCGTGCCCCGCGAGGGCGACGCTGCCGCCTCCGATCACGGCGCCCGTGAAGGCGATCTTGGCGACGTTTACTGCGGTCGATACGGGCCTGCGGTGCCGTCCACTCATAGGTGCAACAGTTCCTCTCTTGAACGCCTCCGAGGTCAGCTGTCGGGTTCGGGCTTGAGAGGTCACCCGGCCTACATCGCGAACGGTGTCGGCTTCACCCCAAGGAATCGCGGGCGATTCCTGGTCCTGCTTGTCGGCGGACCGGTTGGGTCCCCCGTCTCCATCCACAATGTTTGTCTTGACCGTGACCAGCGGATGGAGCTCGGCGTACTGGGCACAGCGGGCCGTCCGAATGCGACTAGATGGCTTGGCTCAAGACCGTAACTGTTCCGCGGCTTAACGTCATCTCTGCCCGTCACCGGCGTTTCCCGGTACCGGGAATCTTGTGAGAATCTTAAAGGCGCAGGCCATTTCGACGTTTACCCAGGTGCCGCCGAGGGTATGCCTGGCCAGCGCGCGTTCGTTATCAGTTCGTTATGTGACGTAAATCACTATCAACCGCCGGCGAAGGGCGGTAACACATCGACGGTTTGACGCGACTTGAGTGGCTCGTTTCGATCGCGCACCGCGACGCCGTCGCACAGGAACGAACACCTCGCGAGGACGGTCGCCAGCTTCGGGTCGCGTCCGCTCAACCGCTCGACGAGGTCGGCGACCGTCGTTCCCGCCGTGATTCCAGGGTCTCGGCCTCCACGCCCGCCGCCGCGCGAGCGGCGGCGAAGTAGCGGATGTCCACCTCGATGACGCGCAGTGTCGTTCGCCAATGCCCGTCAGCCCCCGATTGCACTCATCGGGCGGTCCGGTTGGACGAAGTTCGGGTCGTTGATGCCGTGCCCGGCGGGTTTGGCCCACATCGCGGCGCGCCACGCGGACTCGACCGCGGCGTCGTCGGCTCCACCACGCATCAAACGCCGCAGATCGGTCTCCTCCTGGGAGAAGAGGCAGCTGCGGACCTGGCCGTCGGCGGTCAGCCGGGTCCTGTCGCACGACGAGCAGAAGGCGTCGGACACCGACGCGATGATGCCCACCGTCGCCGGACCGCCGTCGACCCGCCACAGCTGCGCAGGCGCGGAACCGCGAGGCGCGGGATCGGACTGCAGGTCGAAGTGTCGGCGCAGCGCGGCGAGGATCGTCGCTGCGTCCAATGTCTGGTCGCGTCGCCAGTGGTGGCCCGCGTCCAGCGGCATCTGCTCGATGATGCGCAGCTGATATCCGTGCTCCAGGCAGAACCGCAGCAGCGTCACCGCATCGTCGTGACCGGTCACGGGGTCGAGCACGGCGTTCACCTTCACCGGAGTCAGACCCGCTTGCGCGGCGCCGGCCAAGCCGTCCAGTACGTCCGCCAGCCGGTCGCGGCGCGTGATGCGTGCGAAGCGCTCCGCGTCGACGGTGTCCAGCGACACGTTGACCCGGTCCAGGCCGGCGGCCTTGAGTGCCGCCGCCCTGCGCAGGAGCCCAATTCCGTTGGTGGTCAAGGCGATTTCGGGCCGCGGCCGTAGCGCGGCCGCGGCCGCGATGGCCTCTTCGAGGTGACGCGACACCAACGGCTCGCCGCCGGTGAACCGGATGTTGGTGATCCCGAGTCGCGTGACGGCGATCCGCAGCAGCCGGGCGAGTTCGTCGATGCGCAGAAGTTGCTCTCCCGGCAGCCAGTCCAGCCCCTCCGCGGGCATGCAGTACGTGCAGCGCAGGTTGCACCGATCGGTCAGCGACACCCGCAGGTCGGTGGCGGCGCGGCCGAAGGTGTCGACGAGGGGTCCGTCGGCGGGGCCGGCGCGTCGAGGACCCGCCGCGGCATCGGCACGCCGAGGTCGGTGAGCGTCACGCGGCCACCCGTGGCGGATGGGCGTCGACCGGCACGATCTCCTTGCCGAGCGGCATCAGCGAGACCGGGATGAGCTTGAGGTTGGCCAGCGCCAGCGGGATGCCGATGATGGTGATCGCCATCGCGATGGCCGACAGGACGTGGCCGATCGCGAGCCAGATGCCGAACAGGATCACCCAGATGACGTTGCCGATCAGGGCGCCCGGCCGGGCGCCCGGCTTGTCGACGACGGTGTTCCCGAACGGCCACAGCGCGTACACGCCGATGCGGAACGCGGCGAAGCCGAAGGGAATGGTGATGATGAGGACGAAGCAGATCAGCCCGGCAAGGAAGTAGCCCAGGGCGAGCCATAGGCCGCCGAAGATCAACCAGATGACGTTCAGGATCAGGCGCATGTCTTCCTCCAGCAGTCTCGCCAGCCTACCGATAAAGCAGGGTGCTGGTGGATGGGGCGTCCGAGTAGGATCATCGCATTCGCGTCCTGCGTAGGCGGGACGCGTTCACTTTGTGTCCAGAGTTGTCCGATCTGAGCGAGAACGAGCGGGTGAGGGCAGTGCCGACCGGCAAGGTTAAGTGGTACAGCGCGGAGAAGGGCTTCGGCTTCGTATCGCAAGAAGAGGGCGAAGACGTCTACGTCGGATCGTCGGCATTGCCGTCGGGCGTCGAGGAACTCAAGGCAGGCCAGAAGGTCGAGTTCGGCATCGCGGCGGGACGGCGCGGGCCGCAGGCGTTGAGCCTCAAGGTGATCGAGCCGCCGCCGAGCATCCAACGCACGCGCCGGGAAGCCGAGCGCCCCGAGCACAAGCACACGCCCGACGAGCTGCACGGCATGATCGCGGACCTGATCACGCTGCTCGAGGACGCCATCCAGCCGGATCTGCGCAAGGGCAAGTACCCCGACCGCAAGACGGCGCGTCGGGTCTCCGAGGTCGTCAAGGCCGTCGCGAGCGAGCTCGACCAGTAGGCATGACGGCGGATACGTCGCCCCCGCGGGCGAATTCGACAGGGACACCGACTACATCTCCACGCGCATCACGGCGGACGGCCGCGACGGCTATCCCGTCGAGCCGGGCCGCTATCGGCTGGTCGTCGCGCAGGGCGTGTCCGTGGGCGAACCGGGCGATCATCGTCCGTCGTCTCCTGGGTCTGGAAGACGTTCTCTCCATTGGCTTCTGCGGGCCCACCCACGACTCGCGAAGCTGGACGTTCGACCTCGATCCCGGTGGCGTCGACCCGGTGCTCGGCATTCCGCGGCTGCAGGACGCGTACCTGGCCCGCTTCCCCGACTACCCGAAGGGCATCACGGTGCCCGCGATCGTCGAGGTCGCGACGGGCCAGGTGGTGACCAACGACTTCGCCCAGATGACACTCGATCTGTCGACCGAGTGGACGGCCTACCACCGCGAGGGGGCGCCGCAGCTCTACCCGGAGCCGCTGCGCGCCGAGATCGACGAGGTGGCGCAAGCGGGTCTACACCGAGGTGAACAACGGCGTGTACCGGTGTGGGTTCGCCGGCTCCCAGCACGCCTACGACGCGGCCTACGACCGGTTGTTCACTGCGCTTGACTGGCTCTCCGAGCGGCTCGCAGACCAGCGCTATCTGGTGGGCGACACCATCACCGAGGCCGACGTGCGGCTGTTCACGACGCTCGCCCGATTCGACCCCGTCTACCACGGGCACTTCAAGTGCAATCGCAGCAAGCTCGACGAGATGCCCGTGCTGTGGTCCTACGCGCGGGACCTGTTCCAGACGCCTGGCTTCGGCGACACCGTCGACTTCGTCCAGATCAAGCAGCACTACTACATCGTCCACGCGGACATCAACCCCACGGAGATCGTCCCCGCCGGTCCCGACCTCTCGAATTGGCTATCGCCGCATGGCCGGGAAGCGTTGGGCGGCAGGCCTTTCGGCGACGGGACGCCGCCTGGGCCGACCCGAGCGGGCGAGCTGGTGCCGCAGGGGCATTCGGCCGGTTAGGTCCAGACTGCGCGCACCGACCACTCGGCGTGCGGCCACGGGAACTCGTTGTTCGCCTCGTCGCGCACCAGGGTGGGCAGTTGCACCGCGATGCCGGTCAGCTTGCCGTGGCGAGGGTCGACGGTGGGGATCGTGACCGCGAGTCGGGTGCCAGGGCGGAACTCCTCGACGACGCTGTCCGAACTCTCGTAGGCGCGCAGCAGTATCCAGGGCGCCCTCGCGATCGCGGTGGGAACGGACAACTGCACCGGGTCGCGGGAGGAGACGACCAATTCGCCGACGGTGCGCGGAATATCGCACTCGGTGATCTTGAACACGTCGCAGTACCGGTACGGACCTACGCGGACGAGCTGGCCGTGGGTGTACGCGCTGATCTCGGGGTGCTCGGGGCCAGGCGTGCGGGTCAGCCGCCAGATCAGCAGGCCCGTCGCCGCCGACGCCAGCACCGCGACGGTCGCCAGCAGTGCGACGACGCGCCTCACTCCCGGAACACCGGGGCCGACTCCGCGGAGAAGCCCTCCTGCTCGGCCACGACCGGCCGGTTGCCGCCGAAGCCGGGAATCAGCGAGTCACCGTTGTAGCTCACCAACGTCTGTGCCAGAGACAGGATCAGGATCGAGCTGATGGCGGTGAAGCCGACCCACAGTTCGGTGTAGACGAGCACCCCGATGGCGCCGCCCATGACCCAGGCCAGCTGCAGCAGCGACTCCGAGCGACCGAACGCCGAGGCGCGCGACTCCTCGGGAAGGTCGTCCTGCAGCGACGCGTCGAGGGACGCCTTGGCGACGGCGCTCGCGGCCGAGGTGATCAAGGTGGCGATCGCGGCCGTCAGCAGATTGCCGGCGAGCGCGGTGGCAAGGGCGACCACGGTCACGGCCACCGCCGAGCGCACCACCAACTGCGCGGGATGGCCGAGCTTCAAGCGGGCGCTGGCCATGTTGCCCGCGAAGTTCCCGACGCCTGCGGCCGCGCCGATGATGGCCAGGACGCGAAGCTGTTCCCATCCGCTGGCGTCCTGCGCCTTGGCGACGAACGCCGGGTAGAGGATGAGGAATCCGACCATCACCTTGATGGTGCAGTTGCCCCACAATGAGGTGATGATGTTGCGCCCCAATGGTTGTCGCGCCTTCTTGGCGCGCTTCTTGTCGGGCGCCCGGACGAACTTCTCGGTGGGGCCGTGATAGCTCAGGGTGGTCGGCACCTCGCCCTCGGTGACCTCGACCCACTTGGGGATGCGCATCGACAGACAACGCGCCCGAAACGGTGACGATGACGACGACGTACAGAGCCCCCGGCATCTGGAACACCTTGAACAGGTACTGAACGCCCGCAGCGATCCCCCCGCCGACAATGGTGCCGCCGATCAGGCCGAACATCGGTCAGCCGCGAATTGACCCGAACCAGGTCGATCGAGGGTGGCAACACGCGCGGCGTCATCGCGCTTCGCAGGACGCTGAACGACTTGGACAACACCATCATTCCGAGAGCGCACGGGTAGAGAACCCACGGCGGGAAACTGCCGTCGGCACCGTAATTGGCGATCAGCACCACCGCGAGACCCGTACGCGCCACGAACGATCCGGCCAGCGCGATCCGCCTGCCGTGTTGAAACCGGTCCAGTGCGGGCCCGATCAGTGGCGCGATCACCGCGAACGGGCGCGATCGTGATGAGCAGGTACAGGGCGACCTTGCTCTTGCTCTCGCCACTGGCCGCCGCGAAGAACAGGGTATCGGCCAACGCGACCGCCATTGCCGAGTCGGCGGCGAAGTTAGCCATTACCGGGTAGGTCAGGGCGGTCAGGCCGGACTTGTCGGCACCGTCCGCAGTCGCGGCCCGCTGGAACAGGCCGTACATCTTGGTGCCCATCTCGCGACTTCGTTGTGCCGCAGCGCGCGTGACGGTGACCTTGTCCCCTGCGCCATGGTCCGACCGGGCCTGTCGTCGCGCGGCGGTGACGGTCGGCCTCGGCTGCCGTTGGGCGGCGCCGAGCCGTCCAGCGGGGGCAGCCATCGGTTGGCGCTGGGTGCGGATTGGCCGTCGCGTCGGGGTCGACCGCGGCCGTCGCTGGGGTAGTTGGCCATCCCCGGATGTTCGCCAGCGCCGTCGGCGGGAGGACGCGGCGGGAAGTAGCGCGGACCGCTCGACGCCCCGATATCCCTGGAGTCCCGACGCGATCCGCTCACGGCATTGATTCTTCCCCATCTGGACGACAGAGGTCCGCAGGGACGACCGGTGTGGCCCTGGTTGCCTCTTATCAGGCAGAATCGACCCCGATGGACAGCATGATCGAACCCTCAGAGCACGACACCCTGGCCGCTCCGGCAGAACGTCAGCCCGAACTCCCGGCGGACCTCGCCGCGGTGCTCACCGGCGCCGTCGAGCTGGCACGCACCGCAATCATCGAATACAGCGGTGACGGAGTCGTCGGCGAATACCTCGGTTCGAGCTTCGACGACCCGTCATCGGCCACCCACAGATTCCTGGCCAACATGCCCGGATATCAGGGCTGGCAGTGGGCCGTCGTGGTCGCAGCACACCCTGGCGCCGACCGCGCCACGATCAGCGAAGTCGTTCTCGTGCCTGGTCCCACGGCCTTGTTGGCGCCGAGATGGGTGCCCTGGCACGAAAGGGTTCAGCCCGGCGACCTCAGCCCGGGCGATCAGCTCGCGACGCCCGTGGACGACCCCCGATTGGTTCCCGGTTACGTCGCGTCGGGCGACCCAGAGCTTGACGACGTCGCCCTCGACCTCGGGCTGGGCAGGCGACAGGTGCTCAGCGACTGGGGCCGGGTCGACGCCGCACAGCGCTGGCACGACGGCGAGTACGGGCACAGTTCGGCGATGGCCAGGTCCACCCGCAGGGTCTGCCGCGACTGCGGCTTCTATCTCCCCATCGCGGGCGCACTGGGCACGATGTTCGGGGTGTGCGCCAACGAGATGTCGGCAGACGGCCACGTGGTGGCAGAGGAGTACGGCTGCGGCGCGCATTCGGATACGCCGCCGGCCGCCACCATAGGCTCGCCGCTGTTCGATCCGTACGACGACGGCGTTCTCGACCTCGCCGACTCGTAGCCGCGCATTAGGCGGGCGACTTGGTGCCTGCCTCGATGCGGCATGAGTCTGCCCTGGTGCCCTTCGAAGGGGTGTGACGGCACACAAAGCCGTCGATGCAGGTGATGACGGTGCCGATGGACGTGGTGTAGCTCTGGCCGTCCCTGAGAACTGTGCCGTTGGCCATCACGCACCCACGACCGGGTCCGCCGCCGGGGCTGCCGTCGACGATCGTTGCGTGTGCCGTTCCCATGCCAAGTGCGGCGGCAACGGCGGCTCCTACGATGACGACCGCTGCGCGGCCAAAGATGTTGTTCATGTGGTTCCCTTGCTCGGTCGCAGCCCCGTTTGGCCGCGTTCACAAGCTGGGAGGAGCTGAGCCCGCTCAATCCCTCATTTTTTTCGGAATGAGCTCAGAAACCCACTTGAGCGCCGCGGACGCCGCGGCGCGAGGCGCGACGCTGCCACAGGAAGATCGACGTGCCGAGCAGCCCGACGCCGAGTCCGGCCAGGGTCACCGGTCGCCAGTGGTGAAGTTCGGGCACCGTGAAGGCCAGGACGAGCGCGACGAGCCAGCCCGCAGCGATCGTGAAGATCACCGGCCACTGCTTCAGCAGAGCGGCGGGAAGCGCGGGCGGTTCCAGTTCGTCGTCCGCGGCATTCGGCGTGGTTTCGGCCATCAACGACAACGTAGTTCAACTCAATGGGCGATGTAGGCATCGGCTGCCAAATGGTTGTCGGTACTCTCTTCGACGTGACCGACGCCGAAGCACGTCTGGCCAATGACCTGTCGTTGGCAGTTCTGCGGTTGGCGCGGCAGTTGCGCTTCCGGCGCCCCGACTCGCCGGTGTCGCTTTCGCAGCTGTCGGCGCTGGCGACGTTGTTCAAGGACGGGCCGATGACGCCCGGCGCGCTGGCGGTGAAGGAGCGGGTCAGGCCGCCGTCGATGACCCGGGTGATCGCGTCGCTGGCCGAACTCGGCTTCGTGGACAGGTGCGCGCATCCCGACGACGGACGCCAGGTGCTGGTCTCGGTGTCCGCGCCGGGAGTCGACCTGATCGAGGCGGAGCGCCGTGCCAGCCGCGAATGGCTGCAGCTGCGGCTCGCCGAACTTGAACCGGACCAACGCGACACGCTGACGGTCGCCGCCGACCTCATGCTGGCGATCGTCAACGAAAGCGCGTGAGCGACTCCATAAACATCGTCGACGTCGACGATCCCGCCGATCCGCGGCTCGATGACTTCCGCGATCTCAACAGCATCGATCGCAGGCCGGATCTGCCGACCGGCAAGGGCCTGGTGATCGCCGAAGGCGTGCTGGTGGTTGCCCGGATGCTGGCGTCGCGGTTCACTCCGCGGGCCTTCCTCGGCACCGACCGCAGACTCGGCGAACTGGCATCCGACCTGCCGGGGACGGATGCGCCGTTCTATCGCGCCAACGCCGAGGTGATGGCGCAGGTCGTGGGCTTCCACCTCAACCGCGGAGTGCTCGCCGCGGCGCCGCGTCCGCCGGAGCTGACCGTGGCCGAGGTGCTGAAGGGTGCTCGGACGGTGGCGGTGCTCGAGGGCGTCAACGATCACGAGAACCTCGGTTCGATATTTCGCAACGCCGCCGGTCTCGACGTCGACGCGGTGGTCTTCGGGACCGGCTGCGCCGACCCGCTGTATCGGCGGGCCGTCCGCGTGTCGATGGGCCACGCCCTGCTGGTTCCCTACGCATGGGCAGAGTCCTGGCCGTCGGATTTGAAGGTATTGCGGGACAACGGGTTTCGCCTCATGGCGATGACGCCCAACCCCGCCGCGCCCTCGCTGGCGCGACGCGATGACGACGCTCGCGGACGAGCGCGTCGCGATTCTCGTCGGGGCCGAGGGGCCTGGGCTGACCGAGACGGCGATGCGGGCCAGCGATGTGCGGGTGCGCATCCCCATGTCTCGCGGCACCGACTCGCTCAACGTCGCGACCGCGGCGGCGCTCGCGTTCTACGAGCGGGCCAGGGGACGTTAGATTGGCATCGTGACCGGCGAAGCGACACCGTGGGGGACGGGGCTGACGGTGGCGGGTTTCGTCGCCGCGGTCACGGCGACGACCATCATCGTGCTGAGCCTCGGTCTGACGCGAGTGCATCCGCTGCTGGCCGTCGGCCTGAACCTGGTCGCCGTCGGCGGGCTTGCGCCGACGGTCTGGGGATGGCGCGCGCGACCCGTGTGGCGGTGGTTCGTGCTCGGTTCCGGCGTCGGAGTGGTCGGCGCGTGGCTCGCGCTTCTGGCTCTCGCGATCGCCAGCTGAACGCTGATCGAGCGGCAGTCCTAGGGCTGCGTGCCGGAGCGGACGCCCAGCAGGACGTCCTCCCAGGCCGGAATCTCGGGCTTGCGCTTGCGCGCCCTGGCCGGCCGGGGCTGTGCGGGCGGCTCTGGCTCGGCAACGGGCTCGGGGACCGTGGCCGGGAGTGGCGGCTGCTGCGGTGCAGCCACAGGTGCTTGAGGCGCTTCGGCTGCCGGTGCGGCGCCGGCTGCGTTGACCGCTGCCACCGCCCGCAACGCGGGCCGCGCGAAGTTGGGGTCGATCAGTTCGGACGCGGCGTCGTCGAACGGCGTCGCCGTTCCGCCGTGCGCGCCGGGCGTGAAGCGGAAGTGTGCGACGTTGTCCGACCGGCCTGCCTGCCACGCCAGCTGCACGGTCCAGCGCCCGTCCTCGTTGCGCCAGGCGTCCCAGTTCGTCGACTCGGGGTCCAGGCCCCGGGACACCAGCGCGGTCGTGACGATCTCGTTCAGCGTGAGAATCGCGGGTCCGTCCGCGAGCACCGGATGCGACGCCGTTGCCATCTCCGCCGCGCGGGAGCGCTCGAGCAGCACGGGGTGGGCGAACCGCTCGACACGGGCCGTGTCGATCCCGGTCGCCGCGATCTGCTCAACCGATGCGCCCGCACGGATCTTGGCCTGAATGTCCTTGGGGCTCAGCACGGTTGAGACCTCGTCGTTGGCTTGGGTCTGACGCGGAGGGCTGACCCTGTCGCCGCGAACGGCGGCGTGCAGACGGTCGTCGGAGCACAGGATGAACTTCTCGCCGGTCTCGGAGAGCTCGCAGATGATGCTGTGGCCGTCGACGTCCAGCCCGACGACCGTGAGTTCACGCATGTCGACCTCCTCCCGGCCGCCGAAGACAATGCGGCTTAACCGGTGACCCTACTGCGTTACCGACGCGTTACCTCGTCTGACACGCAGGCCTTAGGAGAGGTGTTCGACGACCCAGTCCACGCAGGCCGTCAGTGCGCTGACGTCCTCGGGGTCGACGGCGGGGAACATCGCGACGCGAAGCTGATTTCGGCCGAGCTTGCGGTACGGCTCGGTGTCGACGATGCCGTTGGCCCGCAACTCCTTGGCCACTGCAGCGGCATCCACGGTGTCGGCGAAGTCGATGGTCCCGACCACCTGCGACCGAAGTGCGGGGTCGACGACGAACGGCGTCGCGTATTCCGATGCCTCCGCCCACGAATACAACCGCTGCGACGAGTCGGCGGTGCGCTTGACCGCCCAGTCGAGGCCGCCATTGCCGTTGAGCCAGTCGAGTTGCTCGGCCATGAGCACGAGCGTGCCGATCGCCGGGGTGTTGTAGGTCTGGTTCTTCAGGCTGTTGTCGATGGCGATGGGCAGCGACAGGAAGTCCGGCACCCACCGCCCCGATGCCGCGATCTTCTCGACGCGGGCCAGCGCCGCCTGGCTCATCAGGGCAAGCCACAGCCCGCCGTCGGAGGCGAAGTTCTTCTGCGGTGCGAAGTAGTAGGCGTCGGTGTCGGCGATGTCGACGGGTAGCCCACCCGCGGCGGACGTCGCGTCGATGACGACCAGGGCGTCTCCTGCAGGCCGCTCCACCGGCACCGCGACGCCCGTCGACGTTTCGTTGTGTGCCCACGCGACCACGTCGACCGAGGGATCCGATTGCGGCTTCGGCGCGGTGCCCGGATCCGTCTTCACGATGATGGGGTCGCCGACGAACGGGTTCGCCTTGACCGCTGAGGCGAACTTGGCGCTGAACTCGCCGAAGGTCAGGTGAAGCGACTTCTCGTCGATGAGCCCGAAGGCGGCGGCATCCCAGAATGCGGTCGATCCGCCGTTGCCGAGGATGACCTCGTAGCCGTCGGGTGCGTTGAAGAGCTGCCGAACGCCCTCGCGGACGCGGCCCACCAGATTCTTCACGGGTGCCTGGCGGTGCGACGTGCCGAATAGGTCGCCTGCGGCGGCGAGCGCCTTGAGCTGCTCGGGGCGCACCTTGGACGGTCCGCAGCCGAACCGTCCGTCGGCGGGTTTCAGATCGGCGGGAATGTCGAGAGCCATGCGATCAAGAGTAGTGACCGCTTTCGGGCATTACCCGTGGGGAGGGGTTGGCCCACGATCTCAAAGAAGTGGCGAAACACCCGCCTGATCAATGTTCGCGGGTGGACACTGAGATACCGGTCGGGGGGCTGCAGCTCGAGGTCGACTGGGGGCACGTGAACGGTAGGGGAAAGACTTCGGCAACACTGCCGGCCTGCGCCATCGTGGCGGTCTTCGGTTCGATGCTCGGTGCGGCCCAGGCTCAGGCCGATGGCGGCGATCAGGGCGGCGCGGTGCTGAGCCAGGTGAACGCCACTCGCGCAGCCAATGGATGCGGCCCCGTTGCGGCCAATCCGCAACTGAGGGCGGCCGCCGCGCGGCACGCCAACGACGTACTCGATAACGGAGCGCAGGGCCACACCGGTTCGGACGGCTCCTCCGTCGTGCAGCGTGTCACGGATGCCGGCTACGTGCCGTACGACGCGGTCGGCGAGGTCGTCTTCTGGGGTACCGGCCTGAGCGGTGACCCGGCAGCGGCGGTCACGTGGTGGATGAACAGCCCGGGACACCGCGCGATCATCACCAACTGCACATTCACGGATGCCGGCTTTTCGGCGGTGAGCAACGGGGACGGATTGACGGTAACGGGGGACTTCGGAGATCGGTAGCTTCAGCCCGTTGTGAGCACGGTCACATGTGACCGAGGTAACCATGTTCGACCACAGTGCCGGACAGGCCCTGTTCAATTCCCGGGACCTCCGGTACCGTATTTCGACACAGGGCAGTTCAATGTAAACCTCATGGGAGGGTTCGAATGGCTCGCACGAAGATGATCACGCGCTGGCGTCGCAACATGGACGTCACCGACGACACCGCCTACGTGGACACGCTGAACACGCTGTCCGAGGGGTCGGTGCGGCGCAATTTCAATCCGTACACCGACATCGACTGGGACTCCCCGGAGTTCGCCGTGTTCGACGGCGACGAGCGGTGGATACTTCCGACGACCGATCCGATCGGCAAGCACGCCTGGTATCAGGCGCAGTCCAAGGAGCGCCAGATCGAGATCGGCATGTGGCGCCAGGCCAACGTCGCGAAGGTCGGTCTGCACTTCGAGTCGATCCTGATCCGCGGCCTGATGGAGTACGCGTTCTGGACGCCCAACGGCTCGCCGGAGTACCGGTACTGCCTCCACGAGGCGGTCGAAGAGTGCAACCACACGATGATGTTCCAGGAGATGGTGAACCGCATCGGTGCCGACGTGCCCGGCATGCCGCGGCTGCTCAAGTGGATTCAGCCCGTCATCCCGCTGGTCGCGGGTCCGGCGCCGATCCCGTTCTGGTTCGGCATCCTCGCCGGCGAGGAGCCCATCGACCACACCCAGAAGAACGTGCTGCGCGAGGGCAAGGCTCTGCATCCGATCATGGAACGCGTGATGGCGATCCACGTCGCCGAAGAGGCGCGGCACATCTCGTTCGCCCACGAGTACCTGCGCAAGCGGGTTCCTCATCTGCCGCGGCGGAAGCGGTTCCTGCTGTCGATCTACGTACCGATCGTGATGCGGGTCCTGTGCTCGGCCATCATCGTTCCGCCGCGCGCGTTCTGGAAGAAGTTCGACATCCCTCACTCGGTGCGCAAGGACATCTTCTTCCGCTCGCCCGAGGCGCGGTTGATGTTGCGGGACATGTTCGGCGACGTCCGGATGCTGGCCCACGACACCGGGCTTGATGAACCCGATCGCGAAGCTGATCTGGCGGATGTGCCGAATCAACGGCGCGCCCAGCCGGTTCCGCAGTGAGCCCCAGCGTCAGCATCTGGTCGCGGTAGCTTAGGGCGCCTCATGCCCCATGTGATCACCCAGTCGTGTTGCAGCGACGGGTCCTGTGTTTTCGCGTGCCCGGTGAACTGCATCCATCCGTCGCCGGATGAACCCGGGTTCGCGACCGCCGAGATGCTGTACATCGATCCCGTCGCGTGCGTGGACTGCGGTGCCTGCGTCTCGGCGTGCCCGGTGGGGGCGATCGCCCCCGACACCAAGCTCGAACCCAAGCAGCTGCCGTTCATCGAAATCAACGCGTCCTTCTATCCGAAGCGAGAGGGCAAGCTACCTCCGACGTCCAAGCTGGCGCCGGTCCCCGACGCCCCGCAGATCGCCGCGGGCCGACGCGGGCCGCTGACGGTGGCGATCGTCGGCTCGGGTCCCGCCGCGATGTATGCCGCCGACGAGTTGTTGACGCAGCGCGGCGTCGTCGTGAACGTCTTCGAGAAGCTGCCGACGCCCTACGGTCTGGTGCGGGCCGGTGTGTCGCCCGACCATCAGAGCACCAAGCAGGTCACCTGGCTGTTCGACCGCGTCACGCGCAACCGCGGTTTCACTTTCTATCTCAACGTCGAGGTCGGCAAGCACGTCGATCACGCCGAACTGCTCGCGCACCACCATGCGGTGTTGTACGCGGTCGGTGCACCCAACGATCGTCGCCTCGACATCGAGGGCATCGGCATGTCCGGCAGCGCCACCGCGACCGAGATGGTCGCGTGGATCAACGGCCACCCCGAATTCACCGATCTGCCAGTCGACTTGAGCCACGAGCGCGTCGTCGTCATCGGCAACGGCAACGTCGCGCTCGACGTCGGTCGCATCCTGACGAGCGATCCGGACGCGCTCGCCCGCACCGACATCGCCGACCACGCGCTGGCGGCGCTGCGCACGTCGCGCGTTCGCGAAGTCGTCATCGCCGCTCGGCGTGGGCCTGCGCAGTCGGCGTTCACGCTGCCCGAACTGATCGGGCTGACGTCGACGCACGACGTGGTGCTCGACGCGGAAGACCACCAGCGGGTCCTGAGTGACCTTGCGTCCGAATCGGATCCGCTGACCCGCGGTAAGCTCGAGATTCTGGCCAAGCTGCCCGATGCGGAGACGCCGAGCAACGGGCCGCGGATTCGGTTGGCCTACAACCTGACTCCGCAGCGCCTGCTCGGCGCGGACCGCGTCAGCGGCATCGAATTCGTCGCGACCGGAACCGACGAGGTTCGCCGTCTCGACGCGGGCCTGGTGCTGACGTCGATCGGCTACCGCGGCAAGGCGATTGACGGCCTGCCGTTCGACGACGAGGCGGCGGTCGTACCCAATCAGCGCGGCCGCGTCGATGGCGCGCCCGGCGCCTACGTCGCGGGCTGGATCAAGCGGGGACCGACGGGGTTCATCGGCACCAACAAGTCGTGTGCGGCGGAGACCGTTCACGAGCTCGTCGCCGACTACAACGGTGGATTGCTCGGCGATCCGATCGCCAAACCGGCTGCGCTGCAACGGCTCATCCGCGATCGTCAGCCCGCATGTCGTGGACGCCGCGGGCTGGAAGGCCATCGACGCCGCGGAGATCGCGCGCGGCGGCGCCGACCGTCCGCGCGACAAGTTCACCACGACGTCGGAGATGCTCGCGGCGGCTGCGACGGCGCCGGCACCATCGCTGTTCGAGAGAGTGCTGGGTCGCCCTTTCGCGGTGACGACGGGGCTACTTCACGTTCTCCGTGCGCCTGCCTCGCGAACCCTCCACGCGAATCGAGACGAAGTGACAGTTCCGTCGAACCGGGGCAGCATCACCCCGCATCGGCTGCGTGTACCGCCCGCAGTTCGCCCCCGAACGGCTCGCTGCCACCGCGGCCGCGGCCGATCGGGCCGGGCTCGACGAGCTGTGGCTGTGGGAGGACTGCTTTCTCGCCGGGGGACTGTCGGCCGCCGCAATAGCACTGTCGAACAGCAGTCGGCTCACCGTCGGTGTCGGAGTGCTGCCCGCTCCCATGCGGAACGTGGCTCTGACTGCGCATGGAGATCGCGACCCTCGCGCGGGCGTTTCCGGCACGAGTGCGCGTCGGCGTCGGCCACGGCGTCCAGGACTGGATGGCGCAGATCGGCGAAAAGGTCGAGTCGCCAATGACATTCCTGCGCGAGTACCTCTCGTGTCTCACCGCGCTGCTTCGTGGCGAACGCGTCACCTTCCACGGCCGCTACGTCAACCTCGAGGACGTCGCGCTGGATTGGCCGCCCGATCCGGGCACCGAAATACTGGCTGCGGCGATGGGACCCCGGACGCTGCGGCTCAGCGGCGAGCTCGCCACCGGCACGGTGATCACCGGCGGCACCACGCCGGATGCGTTGCGTGCTGCCCTGCAACACGTGCGGGCCGGCAACGCCCTCGGAACCACGTCGCGGCCGCACGACATCGTCACCTATGTGCTGTGCAGCACGGGACCCACTGCGCGTCAGGACATTCGCGCGGAGATTCAGAACTGGGGATTCAACCCCGATGACGACGTGGCCGCCTACGGGGATGCCACACGACATCGCCGACGCTCTCACGCGGTGGACGGATGCGGGCGCGACCACCGTGGTCCTGCAACCCTCTGCCGCCGTGGACATCGAGGAGTTCGTGACCTTCGTCGGCCGGAAGTTCAGCCTCTGCTGCGCTGAGCGCCGCCTACTCCGGGCGGTACAGCGCCGGAACCATGAATCGTGCACTCCCGCGGCGATACAGCTCGGACGGCCTGCCGCCGCGGCGACCGGACGGGGCTGGAGCTTCGTCGGAGGGCAGCACCACGTCGGGTGTGGCGAGGATCTTGCGTCGGAAGTTCGCCGGATCGAGCGGCCGGTCCCAGACGGCCTCGTAGACGTGCCGGAGATCGGCGATCGTGAACGGTTCCTCGACGAAATGCAAGCGCAAGCGTGGTGTATTCGAGTTTGGACCGGACCCTCTCCAAGGCGTCGCGCACGATCCGGTCGTGGTCGAAGGCGAGGTCGCGGGCCGCCGACACGGGCATCCACTGGGCATCCTTGGCGTCGGTGCCTGCGACCGCGTCGGGCAGACCGGGCGCGAGAGCGAAGTACGCGATCGACACCACCTGAAGCCCCGCCGCCATCCGAGGATCCCGGTCGGGAGCGCTATAGGTGGCGAGCTGCTCGAGGTGGGCATTCGATGCGCTGGCGTCGACCCCGGTCTCTTCCAGGAGCTCGCGATGCGCCGCATCGTCGGCGGATTCCCTGCCCTGCAACAGGTGTCCGCCCGGGAGCGCCCACCTGCCGCGGTAGGGCGGCTCGGCGCGTCGGACCACCAGCAGGCGGAGTTCGCCGGCGCGCAGCGTGAACAATCGCGAGGTCGACGGTCACCGCGAACGGCGGGAACGCCGTCGGGTCGTAGCCGCGCAGCCATGCCGCCTCGTCGTCGGGTAGGTCGGTCATGACGCCTCGAATCCTGGACCGTGCATCGGCTCGCCGAAATCGCATGGCGAGTGCCAGGAGGGGATCAATTGTGCGCGTGGCGAGTTCGATGCGTTGCTCCACCGAGCCCGTCAGCAGCACCCACGACCTCCCCGCGGTCGTCAGTGCGTCGGCGAACCAGCCGGTCATCGCGGCACGGACCGCCAGGTCGCCCTCACGCATGCCGTCGTCGCACCACGGCACGTCGCGGTGATCGGTGAGGAGATAGACGGCGCGGCGCGGTACCTCGGCCCACGGTGGGTCGCTGCGTGCTGCGTCGCCGAGGTAGCGGCGCTCCCAGACCGCGGTGGCGAACGCGTCGGTGTCGCAGATCAGAAGCGGCGAGCCTTCGCGGGCCGCCACCTCTTCGGTCCTGGTCTGCTCGGCCGCGATGGCATCGAAATCGGCTCTCTCCCAAATGACTTCATCCAGTAGCCGCCCGGGCTGCTCGGCCCATTTGATGCCGGTGTACTCACGGCCGTACTCAGGGACGCAGCGGGTGTTCGCCCAGACGCCGCCGCGCGCGGCGTAGTGAGCCGTCAACGCCTGCGCGATCGTCGTGGTCCCGGTGGACTCCGCACCAAGGAGCACCACCCTGGTCGCGAGTCCGGCGCGGGTCGATGGCGCCAGCCAGTGCCAGCGGCGCGCGAGATCCCGGCGCACGGCGGTGCTGCACATCGGCGTGCGGTGCAACTCGACGGCGGTGGCCGCGAATCGGCGCGCGAGTTCGGCGCCGTACGAGTCCCCGCAGTAGACCGCGTCCACGGGCCGGTGGACGCCCGCGGCGCGCAGGGCGGCACGCATCGTCGCGACCTGCGCGGTCCAGACCTGTTCGTCGGACACGTCAAGCGGTGCGTCGCAGGGAGTTCCGACGACGAGTACGTTGTGATCGCCGCGGTGTTCGGCCCGTAGCCAGGCCACGCGGTCGGCAAGTGCGATCGGTCTCCACGGCCGATGCCATCACTATCACCGTCACCTGCTCGCACTGTCGGGCGGCAAGACGGATCGCCGCGTGGTGGCCGTCGTGTGGCGGGTAGAACTTGCCGATCAGCAGGCCGTGACCGTGGGCGGTCACGGCGCCGCGATCGTCGCAGGCAACGGAATGTCGACTGCTTGCGTCGGCCTCCGCCCGCCGCCAGGACCGTAGGCCGGCGACGCACAGGCCCAGAAATATGACGTACACGATGGCCGTCAGATTGAGGCCCTTCGCCAGATAGAGCGGGACGTAGACGCAGTCGGCGGCAATCCAGAAGTACCACGTCTGAATTCGCTTGCCGTTCAACAACCATTGCGCGACGAGCGACAGGCAGGTCGTGAACGCATCGAGCAGTGGCGCGGAGTCGTGCGCGGCGGTCAGGAGCACGGTGAGTGCGGCGGTGCCGATCACCACGACGGCCAGGCACACCGCGATCTCGCGTCGCGTCGCACGCCCGACGACCAGCGGCGACCGATTGCCGCCGCGCATCCATTGCCACCAGCCCGCGAAACCTAGTGCGATGTAGACGATCTGGAGTCCAGCGTCGGCCCACAGCCGCGACGACGCGAACAGCACGAGGAAGAACGCGCAATTCGCGATGCCCACCGGGAAGTTCCAGATGTGGCGGCGGACGGTGAGTGCGACGCACAGTCCGCCGGTGACGAAGCCGAGCAGTTCGGCCCAGGTGACGGGCTCACCCGCGATCGTGAACACCGCGACCAGCAAGGGCTGTGTCAGTGAAGCGAGCCAGTCGAGCATCGACCCTCCTAGGTTAAAGTCATATTGACTATAACCTAGACCCTGTCAGACGTACGGCACCACGACAAGCGAATTAGTCGTCGCGAACGATGAGGTGTCGCGGCCCAGTGGGCAGACGCCAGTGGAAGTACATCGCGGCCAGGCGCAACGTGGTCGCGAGCAGCGAACCGACGAGCACTCCGATCCACTGCGGCCCGAAGTAGTCGATGACCACGTAGGTGACGGCGCCGAGGATCGCCGGGGTGGCGTAGAGGTCGTCGGGCCCCATCACCATCGGGATCTCGCGGGCCAGGACGTCGCGCAGGATGCCCCCGGTGATCGCGGTGAGCATGCCCAGGATCGCCGAGGCGGTCCAACTGGCGCCCGCGTCCACCGCGATGGCAGCACCCGACGTGGCGAAGAACCCCATGCCGAGTGCGTCGAGGACCTGTACGAGCTGATTCGCCTTGATCACCCACTGGGCGAAGAGCGTCGTGAACGCCGCGGCCACCAGGGTGATGGTGATGTTCGGCCAGTGCTGCAGGGAGTTCGGTGGGTCGATGTCGAGCAGTACGTCGCGCAGGATTCCGCCACCTACCCCGGCGACCACCGCCATGACGGCGATGCCGAAGAGGTCGAAGCCCTTGCGTATGCCGACGACGGCACCAGAGGCGGCACCTGCGGCGATGCCGACGAAGTTCAGAATGGTCTGCAGCACATGGGCACGATAGGTCAGCCCTCGCTCATGGCCGCGGCGATCTCCTCGTTGCTGACCTCGCGCATCGGCTGACCCAGCGACCACTGGTGTCCGAACGGGTCCGCGACCATGCCGTAGCGATCGCCCCAGAACTGATCCTCCAGCGGCATCACCACGGTGGCACCCGCGTCGACCGCACGCTTGAACGCGGCCTCCACGTCGGTGACCTGAAGGTGGATCGTCACGGGAGTTCCGCCCAATGACGTGGGCGTGGTCGACTTTCCGTCGTTGAAGTCGGGGAAGTCGTCGTTGAGCATCACCGTGGAGCCGTTGATGGTCACCGCCGCGTGCACGAGCCGGCCGTCGGGGTGCGGCACCCTGCCGATCTCGATGCCGTCGAACGCCTTCACGTAGAAGTCGATGGCCGCGGCGGCGTCATCGACGACGAGGTGGGGGATGACGGCTGGCTGAACTTCGATGGCCATGGCGAGGTCCTTTCGTACACGGGGTGGGGTGAGCTTCACACGTACCGACTGGCCGCCGCGCTCAAACTCATCGGCGACTCAGACGACGGAGAAGCCGTCGGGCAGCGCCGTGCGGCCGGTCAGCGACATCAGCACCGACTCGCCGCTGCCCAGCGCGACCCCCACGCGGGCCGCAAGGACCGTCGCCTCCTCGAGAACCTCGCTCGGCAGGGTCGCGGAGATGCCCGTCGCACCGATGATGTCGAGGCCGTGGACGGCGAGCTCGAACGTCCTCGTCGGAAGGTAGTTGGACAGGCGGATGCCCATCCCGCCGAACACGGCGATCAGCGGGTCGTCCACCTCGCGCAGCTCGGCCAGCACCGTGCGAAGCAGTTCGTCGATCGTCGCCACGGGATCCGGCCCGAGGTCGCGTCCTGCCTGTCTGCCGCGCTCGACGACCTCGCCTGCGCCCGCAGTCGACAGGTAGTCGCGGATCGCGGTGTAGTACTCGACGGGGCTGGTGACGTCCTCGCGGTCCGCCGTGGTTTGCAGATAGCGTGCTGACGGTGATCAGTGACCGCGAGGCGTGGCCGACGAGCGACCGCAGGTCCCACTCGCCGAGGCCGGGGCCGTCCCAGTCCGCCGGCGAGATCCGGCGGGCCAGTTCGGCGAAGGCCTCCGCGGCGGAGGCGAAGGTCGGGTCGATCACGACGAGCTGATTTCGTCCCAACCCTCGACGGACTCCGGGCTTCGGGGTTCCGGGCCGACGTAGATGCCCGCGGGGCGCACCAACTTGCCGAGCCGCTTCTGCTCGAGGATGTGTGCACACCAGCCCGCCGTGCGCCCGCAGGTGAACATCGCGGGCATCATCGTCGACGGGACCTTGGCGAAGTCGAGGATGACCGCTGCCCAGAACTCGACGTTGGTCTCGATGGCCCGATCCGGACGACGGTCGCGCAGTTCGGCCAGCGCGGCGTCCTCGAGCGCCAACGCCACCTCGAACCGCGGCGCCTCCAAGCGCTTTGCCGTCTCGCGAAGGACTTTCGCGCGCGGATCCTGGGCCCGGTAGACGCGGTGGCCGAAGCCCATCAGCTTCTCGTGGCCGTCGAGGATCGCCTTGACCACGGCACGTGCGTCGCCGGTCCGTTCGACCTCCTCGATCATCGGCAGCACGCGTGCGGGCGCGCCACCGTGCAGCGGGCCGCTCATCGCGCCGATCGCCCCCGACAGCGCCGCGGCGACGTCCGCACCGGTCGACGCGATCACGCGGGCGGTGAAGGTGGAGGCGTTCATTCCGTGCTCGGCGGCCGTCACCCAGTAGGCGTCGATGGCCTCGATGTGCTTGGGATCGGGGTCGCCCTGCCATCGCGTCATGAAACGTGCTGTCAGCGTTGGGCATTCGTCGACCGTGCGTTGCGGGACGGCGGGTCGATAGATGCCGCGCGCCGACTGCGCGACATAGGACAAGCGCCATCGCCGACGCCCTCGCGAGCTGTTGGCGCGCCGTCTCGTCGTCGACGTCCAGCAGCGGCGCGTAACCCCAGATCGGGGCGAGCATGGCCAACCCCGCCTGCACGTCGACGCGGACGTCGCCGCTGTGGATCGGCAGCGGGAACGGCTCGGCGGGGTCCAAGCCGCGGCCGAACCTGCCGTCGACCAGACAGGCCCCACACGTCACCGAACGTGACGCGCCTGTCCACCAGTTCGGTGATGTCGACGCCGCGGTAGCGCAGCGCGCCGCCGTCCTTGTCGGGTTCCGCGATCTCGGTGGCGAAGGCCACGACGCCTTCGAGTCCCTCGACGAAGTCGACGGGCAGTATCGACGAGCGAGTCATGTGCCGAATTCTCGCACTCCTACCCGCGCGCGTAGCGTTCGGGCTGTGACCCCCGAAGAGCACCTCGCGCGGATGCGCGTCGAGTACGGATCGGTCGAGAAGGACGGCAGTTCCGACCTCGACGGGGACTGGCTCGACGACGGCTGGATTGCCTTGCTGCGCAAGTGGTTGACGGACGCAGAACGCACAGGAATCTCCGAGCCGAATGCCATGGTGGTGGGCACTGTCGATGCTCGGGGATGGCCCGTCACCAGAACGGTGTTGTGCAAGAGCGTGGACGAATCCGGCATCAGTTTCTACACCAACTACGACTCGGACAAGGGCGAGCAGCTCGCCGCCCAACCTCACGCGTCGGTGACCTTCCCGTGGTACGCGCTCGGCAGGCAGGTGCACGTCCGCGGCGCCGTCACGAAGGTCTCGCCCGAGGCGACGGCCAACTACTGGAACAACCGCCCCCGCGGTTCGCAGCTCGGCGCATGGGCGTCGCACCAGTCGAAGCCGATCGCCTCGCGTGCGGAACTGATGCAGCAGCTCGCCGACGTCACCGAGCGCTTCGCCGACCTCGAGGCCGTGCCGGTGCCGCCGAATTGGGGCGGCTATCTGGTCGCGCCCGACGTCGTCGAGTTCTGGCAGGGCCGCGAGAACCGGATGCACAACAGGATTCGCGTAGCGGAGGGCCACGTCGAGCGGCTGCAGCCCTAGGCGTGGCGCAGCTCTTCGCCGACACGACGCCACTGCGGACGCCGGACTTCCGTCGACTGTGGGTCGCGGGGATCGTCACGGTCATCGGCGCGAACCTCACCATCTTCGCCGTGCCCGTCCAGCTGTACGCGCTGACGCAGAACTCGGCCTACGTCGGACTGTCCGGAATCTTCGCGCTGGTGCCGCTCATCGTCTTCGGCCTGTGGGGAGGCGCGTGGGCCGACGCGATGGATCGCAGGCTGCTGCTGATCATCGCGTCGATGGGCCTGGCGGCGTCGTCGGTGCTCCTATGGCTGCAGGCGGCGCTGCAGTTGAACAACGTCTGGGTCGTGCTCTGTCTGCTGTCGGTGCAGCAGGCGTTCTACGCGATCAACTCACCGACGCGTGCGGCGGCCATCCCGCGAATGATTCCGGAAGACCAGTTGGCCGCGGCCAACTCGCTGAACTTCACGGTGATGCAGTTCGGCGCCATCGTCGGCCCGCTGCTCGCCGGGGTGTTGCTGCGCTGGATCGACCTCGAGAGCCTGTACCTGATCGACGCGATCACGTGCACTGCGGCGATCTGGGCGACGGTCCGCCTAGCGCGGATGCCGCCGACGCCGACCGACGAGGGTGCCGCGAACCGGTGGGGCTTCGGTGCCGTGCTTGAGGGTTTCCGCTACCTCGCGGGCAACAAGGTGGTGTTGATGTCGTTCGTCGTCGACCTCATCGCGATGATCTTCGGCATGCCGCGGGCGCTCTTTCCCGAGATGGCGCACGAGAGCTTCGGCGGTCCGGTCGAGGGCGGCACGACGATGGCGTTTCTTGCCGCGGCGATGTCGGTCGGCGCCGTCGTCGGTGGCGTGTTCTCGGGCTGGCTGCCGCGCATCCAGCGTCAAGGCCTCGTCGTGGTCGCCTGCATCGTCGTCTGGGGCGTCGCGATGGTCGGGTTCGGGCTCGCGAGCGGCGGTGCGGGCGGACACGCCGGCACGGCGTTGTGGATTGCGTTGGCGTTCTTGGCGATTGGCGGTGCGGCCGACATGATCTCGGGCGCATTTCGGTCGACGATTCTGCAGCAGGCGGCATCCGACGAGATGCGGGGACGGTTGCAGGGCGTGTTCACCGTCGTCGTCGCGGGTGGTCCTCGTCTCGCGGACGCGGTACATGGCGCCGCGGCCGCCGCCGTCGGTACCACCATCGCCGCAACCGGTGGAGGCGCGCTGGTGATCGTTGGCGTGTTGATCGCCGCTCTGATCGTGCCGGCGTTCGTCCGTTACCGAGTCTGACCTTGATGCCTTAGTTGCCGCATAGTCGGACCAGCTACTATTTACCCGTGGTTGAAGCCTCGAGGGACATGCCGACAGGTTTGCGAGAGCGCAAGAAGCAACGGACGCGCGCAACGCTGATCGACGTCGCCATGGATCTGTGCCTCAAGCACGGATATGACCACACCACCGTCGAACAGATCGCGGCGGCTGCCGATGTGTCGCCGCGCACCTTCAGCCGCTACTTCGCCACCAAGGACGCGGTCTTCATGACCCTGATCGAGGACTATGCCGATGCGGTCGTCGATGAGATGGCCTCGGTGCCAGCCGGCGTCGGCCCGCTCGAAACGATCCGACAGTCGCACATCGCCGTCCTGACCCAGGTGGCTGCGGGACAGGTCGGCAAGCTCACCACGGAGCGGTTGATCCTGATGCTGCGCGTCATCAACGCCTCGGACGCGCTGCGGCGGGCGTCCTTCGACTTCCAGCACGGCCCGACGCACGTGTTGCTGGCCGAGCGCATGGGGGTCGACGTCGACGACCGTCGCGTGAATCTGGTGCTCGCCGTCTTCTCCTCGATCATCGTGACCGCCTGCGGGGACCTCATCACCGACACCGAGACCGTCCAGCTCGGGCCGATGGTCATGGTGGATCGCCTCAACGAGGCCTTCGGGTACGTGGCGCAGTTCGCCTCGGACTTGCAGGTGCCCCCCGCAAGCGCGGCGCAGGGATAGCGACTACCTTCCACTAGTGACGGACAGCTAGTCCCAGTCGACGACTTAGAAGGGGTTACCGTGCCCGACAACTCCAGTTCCGACGAGGTCGCCACGCTCCGGTATCCGGGGGGCGAGATCGACCTGGAGATCGTGAAGGCGACGGAGGGCTCCGACGCGATCGCGCTCGGCCCGCTGTTGGCCAAGACCGGCTACACCACCTTCGACGGCGGGTTCGTCAACACCTCGGCGACCAAGAGCTCGATCTGCTACATCGACGGCGACGCGGGCATCCTGCGCTACCGCGGCTATCCGATCGAGCAGCTGGCGCAGAAGTCGACGTTCATCGAGGTCGCCTACCTGCTGATCTACGGCGAACTGCCGACAGCCGACGAGCTGGAGAAGTTCACCAATCAGATTCAGCGGCACACCCTTCTGCACGAGGATCTGAAGCGGTTCTTCGACGGCTTCCCCCGCAACGCCCACCCGATGCCGGTGTTGTCCAGCGCGGTCAACGCGCTGAGCGCCTACTACCCGGACTCGGTGGATCCGCTCGACAAGGAGCAGGTCGAGCTGTCGACGATCCGACTGCTGGCCAAGCTGCCGACGATCGCCGCCTACGCCTACAAGAAGTCCGTCGGCCAGCCGTTCCTCTACCCGGACAACTCGCTCACGCTGGTCGAGAACTTCCTGCGGATGACGTTCGGGTTCCCGGCCGAGCCCTACGAGGTCGACCCCGAGATCGTGCGGGCGCTCGACCTGTTGCTCATCCTGCACGCCGACCACGAGCAGAACTGCTCGACGTCGACGGTGCGGTTGGTCGGCTCGTCGCAGGCCAACCTGTTCACGTCGATCTCCGGCGGCATCAACGCGCTGTGGGGCCCGCTGCACGGCGGCGCCAACCAGGCGGTGCTCGAGATGCTGCAGGAGATCAAGGAGAGCGGCGGCGACGTCAAGGAGTTCGTCCGCAAGGTGAAGAACCGCGAGGACGGCGTGAAGCTGATGGGCTTCGGCCACCGCGTGTACAAGAACTACGACCCGCGGGCGCGCATCGTCAAGGAGCAGGCCGACAAGATCCTCGGCAAGCTCGGCGTTTCGGACCCGCTGCTCGACATCGCGAAGTCCCTCGAAGAGATCGCGCTCACCGACGACTTCTTCATCGAGCGCAAGCTGTACCCGAACGTCGACTACTACACCGGCGTGATCTACCGCGCGATGGGCTTCCCGACGCGCATGTTCACCGTGCTGTTCGCCCTCGGCAGGCTCCCGGGCTGGATCGCCCACTGGCAGGAGATGCACTCCGAGCCGAGCAAGATCGGCAGGCCGCGCCAGGTCTACACGGGCTACACCGAGCGGGACTACGCCGACATCGACGGCCGCTAGACCCCTGCTCGTGTTCCACCCGCGAGCGCGCGTGTTTGCGGCCGACGCGCCGTCGGCGCACCCGACATTGCGCGCGCTCGCCGCCCGGTAGACGAATGCTGCTCACCACGACTCGCTTGCATAGGTAATGGTTGTAGTTTAACAATGGTTGTGTGAATACAACCATCGATACGCTGACTCCTCGGCGCAAGGTCATCGTCCTGGTGTCCTGCTGCCTGAGCCTGCTGATCGTCTCGATGGACGCAACGATCGTCAACGTCGCGATACCGAGCATCCGCGCCGACCTGCACGCATCGCCCTCGCAGCTGCAATGGGTCGTCGACGTCTACACGCTGGTCCTTGCCTCGCTGCTGATGCTGTCCGGCGCCATGGGGGACCGGTTCGGCCGTCGCAAGGTCTTCCAGATCGGGCTCACGGTCTTCCTGATCGGCTCGGTGCTGTGCAGCCTCGCGCCGAGCATCGAGATGCTCATCGGCGCCCGGTTCCTGCAGGGCATCGGCGGCTCGATGTTGAATCCGGTTGCGCTGTCGATCATTTCGCAGGTCTTCACCGGCAAGGTCGAACGGGCTCGGGCGCTTGGCTTCTGGGGTGCGGTCGTCGGCATCTCGATGGCGCTCGGCCCCGTCGTCGGCGGCTTCCTCATCGAGCTGATCAGTTGGCGCGCCGTGTTCTGGATCAACCTGCCGATCTGCATCGCCGCCATCGTGCTCACGGCGGTCTTCGTGCCCGAGACGAAGTCGTTGACGATGCGCAACATCGACCCGATCGGCCAGGGGCTGGCGGTGACGTTCCTGTTCGGCGTGGTCTTCACCCTCATCGAAGGTCCGGGCTACGGCTGGAGCAATCCTCGCGTCATCGCGGTCGCCGTGGTTGCGTTGGTCGCCTTCGTGGCCTTCCTTCGCTACGAGTCCCGCCGACACGACCCGTTCATCGACCTCCGCTTCTTCCGCAGCGTTCCCTTCACCGGTGCGACGCTGACGGCGATCTGCGCATTCTCCGCCTGGGGCGCCTTCCTGTTCATGATGTCGCTCTACCTGCAATCGGAGCGCGGCTACTCCGCCATGCACACGGGCCTCATCTACGCCCCCATAGCCATTGGTGCGCTGGTGTTCTCGCCGATCTCCGGCCGCATGGTCGGTCGCTTCGGCGCACGCCCATCTCTGCTGGCGGCCGGGATCCTGATCACCATTGCGTCCGTATTGCTCACCTTCCTGACCGCGACGACGCCGGTGTGGGCGCTGCTGGTGATCTTCGCGGTGTTCGGCATCGGCTTCTCGATGGTGAACGCCCCGATCACCAACGCGGCGGTGAGCGGAATGCCGCTGGACCGGGCGGGTGCCGCGTCGGCCGTGACGTCGACGAGCCGTCAGATCGGGGTCAGTATCGGTGTGGCCCTGTGTGGTTCGATCGCGGGATCGGCGCTGTCGCACGCCGGCGCGGACTTCGCCGCGTCGGCGCGACCGCTGTGGTTCATGTGCATCGGCGATCGGCATCGTGATCACCTTGCTGGGCTACTTCTCCACCACGCCGCGGGCATTCGAGTCGGCCGAGCGCCTCGCCCCGCTGATCGCGGGCACCGTACCGACCAAGGTGGGCGTTCATGCCGGATAACCCACTCGCCGACGAAGTCTGGCGCGCAATGGCCGCGGTCGTGTTCGACAACCGCGACAGGTGGAGGCGCGACGTCGTCGGCAGCACGGGCCTGCCGTTCAGCAGGGTCCGGGTGCTGCGCAGACTGGCGAAGAAGTCGATGACCGCCAACGCAGATCGCCGAGGCGGCGACCATGGATGCGCCCGCCACCACCGTCGCGGTCAACGATCTCGAGGACCGGGGCTTGGTTGTGCGAGAGACCGATCCGACGAACCGGCGGTGCAAGCTCGTCTCCATCACCGCCGACGGGCGCCAAGGTGGTCGCGAGCATCGACGACGTCGAGGATCCGGCGCCGAGCCCGTTCGCCGCACTCAGCCAGACGGAACTCGAGACGATGGCCAAGATCCTCGCCAAGCTGACCGGCGGCTAGCCCCTAGCACCTGTGCGGTTGCGAACCCCCGAGCACGCTCGCGTCGTAGCGATCGGCGAGCTCCTTCACCGAGTCCATGAAGTCGTCGAGATCGATTCGGCGACCGGAGATCCAGGTGCCCAGGAATTGCATGGTCTCGTGAAGCCGGGTCGGGTCGACCGTGTACGGGTCGGTGTTGAGAAGCGCGAGATCGGCCAACTTGCCCTTTTCGATCGAGCCGATCTCGTGGTCGCGCTTCTGCTGCCAGGCGGCATTGCTGGTGTGCGCCTGCAGAGCCTCGTCGAGGGACAGGGATTGCTCCGGCCCGTGCACGGTCCCCGATGCGCTCTGCCGGGTGACAGCGTTCTGAATGTTCAACCAGGGCAGCGGTGGTGAGAGATAGCCGTCGTTGTGGAACGTTGGTCGAACGCCCCCGTCGTAGGCATCGCGATAGGGCTGCCAGCGGGCACCGTACGACGGCTCGAAGATGACCCCGTCGTAGAGGTCACCCCAGTAGAGCGCCTGGAAGGGCGACATGGAGGCGGTGATCCCCATGGCCCCGGCTCGAGCGCATTGCTCCCTGGTGGGGGTCGCGAAGTGCTCGACACGCCAGCGGTGATCAGAGTCGGTCGAGTCCGTGGCCGCGAAGCGCCTGCTCGTAGCCGTCCAGCACGACGTCGATGCCGGCGTCGCCGTTGATGTGGGTAGCGATCTGGACGTCCTTGTTGGCGAATTGACCGATGACGCTGAGGAATTGGTCGAGCGTGTAGTTCAGCACCGACGCGCCGGGTACGGTCCCGACGGGAACGTCGGCGACGCGCGCGCGGGGCGAGTCCAGGTACGGCACGCTGATGGCCGCCGTACCGATGGACGGGCTGCCGTCCATCCAGATCTTGTAGCCGACCCGCTGAATCATCCCCGACAACTCGCCGAAGTCCAGGTCCGAACGCGTCCCGGCGTCGTAGGTGGCCTGGTACAGGGAATAGCGGACCGGACAGCCGGGCAGCGCAGCCAGCGCCTCCATGGGCGCGCGGAGTTTGGTCACGTATCCCAGGTCGCCGACGGCGGTGAAACCGTTGCGCGCCAACGTCGAGTACCACGCACCAAGGTTGATAAGTGGCGACGGCACGACTCCGGGGAGGAAGGCGCCCAACGCCAGCATCGTCGCCTGGGTCTCGAATCCGACACCGCCCGCAGTCCCATCGGGGCGACGGGTCCACCGTGCATCCGGAGTGTCTGCGGGAGGCGTCGCGGACTTCCATCCGAACAATTCAGTTGCGCGAGAATTGAAGTACAGCGCATGGCCGGTGATGTCCAAGATGAGAACCGGATGATCGGGGAAGTACCCGTCCAGGCTCGCGCGGTCCGGCATCGGGATCGACAGGAGCAGACGGTCCAAGCCGTTGAACAGCAGGGGTTGTCCGGCGGGGCTCTCCCGTCGGAGCGCAACGAACAACGCCTCGACATCCTGCCAGGTGGGGAATCCCATGAACGGCGCGATCCAGTGCGCTGGCTGCTGGCAGAGCACCGCTGCCGGAACGGGATGGTCGTGGGCCTGGATGAAACCGGGCATCAACACCCCTGAGCCGAGATCCTCCACCGGCGCGCCGGGCGCCGCCGCCTGGCACTGCGCGAGTGAGCCCACCGCCACGATGGATCCGGAATCGACCTCCACCGCAACCGCTTCGGCCCGCGGTTGTGCGGGATTCATGGTGATGACGGAGGAGGCCTTGAGGATCGATCGCGAGCTCAAGGCGACCAGCTCTCCAGCACCGCCATCGCCGCGTTGTGCCCGCCGATGCCGGATACCGCGCCGCCGCGGTGGGAGCCGGAGCCGCACAGCAGGATTCGATCGTGGTCAGTCGCCACGCCCCAGCGTCGCGCCGGAGTGTCCAGCGGCTCGTCATCCTCGGCGAACGGCCAGCGCAGCGCCCCGTGGAAGATGTTCCCCGCGGTCATGCCCAGGGCCACCTCCAGGTCGGCGGTGGTCTTGGCCTCCACGCACGGTCTGCCGTGCGCATCGTTCATCAGAACGTCGTGAATCGGCTCGGCGAGAACGGAATTCAGTGAAGCGAGGACTGCATCGGTCAGTCGCTGACGCATGACGTCGGGATCGCCGTCATTCAGCAACCGATGTGGGGTGTGCAGGCCGAACACCGTCAGGGTCTGGGCGCCGGACCGGCGTAGCGCCTCGGACAAGATCGTCGGATCGGTCAGTGAGTGGCAGTAGATTTCGCACGGCAGTGGCTGGGGAACCTCGCCCGCGGCAGCTTGGTCGTAGGCGGCATCGAGTTGGCTGAGCGTCTCGTTGATGTGGAACGTGCCACCGAAAGCCTCTTCCGCGGTGACTGATTCGTCGCGAAGCCGCGGTAGCCGAGTCAGCATCAGATTGACCTTCACCTGAGCCCCTGGTGTCGCCGCGGGCCCGTCGTCGCCGAGCAGTCGGGCCAGAACGCTCGGCGTGACGCCGGCAAGGACGAAGCTGCCTCGGATGCGGCGGTCGATGCCCGTCCTGACGGTAGCTGACCTCGCCATCCGGATCGATGGCGTAAACCTCGGCGCCGGTGACCAATTCGGCACCGTGCTGGCTCGCCGCAGCGGCGAGCGCACCGCTCACGGCCCCCATCCCGCCGATCGGGACGTCCCAGTCGCCGGTGCCGCCGCCGACCAGGTGGTAGAGGAAGCAGATGTTCTGCAGCAGCGAGGGATCGTCGGTGCGCGCGAACGTGCCGATGAGCGCGTCGGTGGCCATCACGCCACGCACCAGGTCGTTGTCGACCGCGCCCACGATCGCGTTGCCGATCGGTTCGTCGACCAGGAAGCGCCACGCCGCCGCGTCTCCCACCAGCGCGCTGGCCTCGTCGCGGGTCATCAGCGGCGACGTCAACGTCGGCCACAGCTTCTGGGTGACGACTCCGCAGCGGCGGTAGAACTCGTCGAATCCGCGCTCGTCGCCCTGAGCCCCGATCGCGGCGAAGTCTGGCTCCGGTCCGATCAGAAGCCCCGTGCGGCCCGCGGTCGCGGGGTCGGGCGTATACGACGAGTAGCGGCGTCGCGCGAGCCGGATCTTGGCGCCCAGGTCGTCGGTGATTCGACGCGGAAGAAGGCTGACGAGATACGAATAGCGCGATAGTCGGGCATCGACGCCGTCGAACGGATGCGCCGACACCGCGGCGCCGCCGACGTGGTCGAGGCGCTCCAGAAGCGTGACCCGTCGACCGCGCCTGCGCGAGGTATCCCGCAGCGACGAGCCCGTTGTGTCCACCGCCGACGATGACGACGTCGGGGTCGCTCGCCGAGGTCATGTCAGTTCAGGTATCCCTCGACCTGGTCTGCCGGTCGCACGCCTGCCTGATCGGGATCCTGGCCCGTCTCCCGCAGCGCACGGCGTTGCCGAAGGAGGTCCCAGCACTGATCGAGCTGAATCTCCAAGGCGCGCAGCCGTCGATGTTCTTCCGTTTCGTCGATCTCGTGGTGCTGCAGTTGCTCGCGCAGCGCCTTCTCCTCGGCGACGAGCTGATTCACTTCGGTGAGAATGTCACGGTCCTTGTCCACCAGCCCAGTGTGCCCGACTACGGTGTTGATCGTGGCCGGTGATACCGATAAGAAACCCGAGATCGAATTTCCCGATGGACCCGCACCCGCTGAGATGGTGATCGAGGACATCGTGGTCGGCGATGGCGCCGAGGCAGTGCCTGGCGGAAACGTCAAGGTGCACTACGTGGGCGTCGAATACGACACCGGCGAGGAGTTCGACAGCTCGTGGAACCGCGGCGAGTCGATCGAATTCCCGCTGCGCGGTCTGATTCAGGGCTGGCAGGACGGCATCCCCGGCATGAAGGTGGGCGGTCGGCGCAAGCTGACCATTCCGCCGGCGCAGGCCTATGGCGCCGCGGGATCGCGGACACCAGTTGTCGGGCAAGACCCTGATATTCGTCATCGATTTGCTCGGAGTTCGCTGAGCTCTCGCCACAGCGTTGGCGAACGATGCGAGTTCCAACGAACGACTACCGACGGTCCCCGTGGGGTCCTAGGCTGATCATGACTCGTGTGCACAGCGCCGATGCTGTCTGCTGACGACGGGAGGGACTCAATGTCGGATATCGACGAAGATCGCCACATCACGGATTGGCGTACCGAATCGAAGTGGTATCGCCGGAAACCCGGTGCCGGATGGTTGTTGGCATTTCTCGCGATACCACTGCTTCTCGCGCTGATCGGCTTGAGCGGGCTCGGTGGGTCGAAGAAGGACGCCACCCTCACGCCGCCAAGCGTCGCGGCCTCGGCGTCGCTGACGGCTCCGCCGAGCACGTCGGTCAGTGCTCCCGAACCGCCCGCCGGGGGCTTCGCGCCGTTCTCAATGGTGCGCAGCGGCAACGGCTTCACCCTCGCCGGTGAGCTGCCGAGCGAAGACGTCAAGGCGCAACTGCTCGCCTCGATCCAGCAAGCGATGCCAGGCGTCGCGGTCGTCGACAACCTGACGGTCAATCCCGGCGTTCAAGGCGCCCGGGTTCTCGGGGCTCGGTGGGTTGTTCGGCACCGCGCTCAAGGTTCCCGACTTCAGCCTGAAGCTCGACAACGACGTCATCACGTTGACGGGCACCGCGCCCTCGGAGGACGTCAAGGCGGCCGCCGAGGCGGACGCGGCGGCGGCGTGGCCGAATGTCAAGATAGTCAACGACATCCAGGTGACCGCTGCATCCTCTACTGCCGCCGCCGCCGCCACCGAGTCCCGCGCCTGCGCCGTCGCAGGCGGACCCTGCTCGACGCTGCAGGCCGACATCACGTCTCTGTTGAAGACGCCGATCAACTTCAACACCAACGGCAACGCGTTGGCGGCCAACTCAACGCAATTGGTCGCTCAGATCGCGTCGAAGGTGAAGGGCTGCCGCGACGTCAAGGTGGTCGTGACCGGTTACACGGACAACACCGGCAACGACGCCATCAACGTTCCGCTGAGCGCCAGCCGCGCAAAGGCCGTGGCCGACGCACTGGTTGCGGACGGCGTTCCCGGCGGCAGCGTCACGTCGAACGGGGCCGGCTCTGCCAATCCGATCGCGAGCAATGACTCGCCCGACGGTCGTGCGCAGAACCGCCGAACCGAGATCACGGTCAGCTAAGGAGATTTGACATGGATTTCTTCATCCAATGGGTGTGGTACCTGCTCGCCTTCTTGGTGGGTTCGCTGGTGGCGTGGTTGATCGCGGCCGTGTCGATCAAACACACCAGTGAAGACGAGGCGATTGCGGCATTGCCCGGATCGCGGGAACTGGAGGTCCGGCGATGAGTCACGTGAACAACTGGCTGCTGGCCCTGTCGTTCCTGCTCGGCTTGGCGCTGACGCTGGCCTTCATGATCCGCAGGGTCAAGCGAGAGGTGCCGATCTACGACTCCGCGAAATTCACGTCGACGTCGGGTGTGAAGGCAAAGCCCGAATCGGCTTCCGCGACAACCGAGCCCAAGACGGAGGCCTTCGCCAGGCCCACGGTGGACGAGCCCAAGACCGAGGTCATCCGCAGGTCGTCAGGCGACGAGCCCAAGACCGAGGTCATCTCGAGGTCGACGGTCGCAGGTGCAGCCGGGGCAGCCGGGGCAGCCGGACTTGTCGGCGGGGCCGCAGCTGGCGGGTTCGGGCAAGAGCAAGGACTCCGACGACGCGGTGGTCGAGGACTCGGTGGACGCGTCGAGCGGTGAGTCGAAGACCGAGGTCATCTCCATTCCCGCCGCGGCCGCCGGGGCCGCCGGGCTTGCAGGTGCGGCCGCGCTGGCCGGTTCGCGCAAGGGCTCTGACAAGGACTCGGGCGAAGAGCCTTATGGCGCAGGGTCGTTCCGTCTCGTCGGCGGTGCGAGCGTCCCATCCGGGTGGACGATCAAGGGCAACGAGGACTCGATGCTCTACCACACGACGGACAGCCCCTCGTACGAGCAGACGATCGCCGAGGTGTGGTTCCGCGACGAGCCAGCGGCGCAGGCGGCTGGTTTCACGCATTGGAGGAAAGGCCGCGGCGACAAGCGGTGGCAGCGGCATCGCCGCATTGGCCGACGTACCTGCGGGCAAGCACGGTCCCGGGTCGGCGACGCCCGGTGACGGTGGCAGCGGCCCGCAGGGCTGGACGATCAAGGGCAACGAGGATTCGATGCTCTATCACACGACCGACAGCCCGTCCTACAAGCGGACCATTGCCGAGGTGTGGTTCTTCGACGAGGACACCGCGAGGAACGCAGGCTTCCGGCACTGGAAGGAAGGCCGCGCCAAGACCGGCGCGGCGAACCTCGTCGCGACCGAGCCCGAGGTCCCGCCAGGCAAGTTCGGTCCTGGCTCGGCGACACCAGGTCCCGGTGGCAGTGGTCCGGACGGGTGGACCGTCAAGGGCAACGAGGACTCGATGCTCTACCACTCACCGGAGAGCTCGGCGTACGACGTGACCGTCGCCGAGATCTGGTTCCGCGACGTCCCGACGGCCGAGGCCGCCGGATTCAACCGATGGGACAGCGGAAAGTCGCAGCGCGGGAAGAAGTAAGCCAGCTAGGACGGGCCCGGGAGGCGCAGCAGCAACCGGGCGCCACCCAGTGGGCTCTGCTCCAATGTCGCAGTACCGCCATGCAATTGGGCCTGCTGGGCGACCAACGCCAGGCCCAGGCCCGAGCCCGAGTGCGACGCCGTCGACCCGCTGCACGAACCGTTCGAACAGCCCGGCGCGCTCCTCCTCGGGGACGCCGACCCCGTCGTCGTCGATCGCGATCTCGACCCCGGCGCGCGAGCTGACGGCAGACAACTGCACGCGCGTCGCCCCGCCGTGCTTCACCGCATTGGCGATGGCGTTGTCCACCGCCAGGCGCAACCCAGCGGGCAGGCCGACGATGATCACGGTGGGCGTCGGGCACCAGCGAGACGTCGAGGTCGGGGTAGACGCGCATCGCGTCGTGCGCGGCGCGATCGAGAAGCTCGGTGATGTCGACGGGCACCTGGTCGTCGAACGTCGACAGCTCACCCTGCGCGAGCCGTTCGAGAGCCGACAGCGTGGCCTCGATGCGGGACTGCGTCCGGATGGTGTCGCCGAGGACTTCCTTGCGCTGATCTTCCGGCATGTCCAGGGTGGCGAGCACCTCGAGGTTGGTGCGCATCGCGGTCAGCGGAGTGCGCAGCTCGTGCGCACGACACCGCGGCGAAATCGCGGGCTGACGCCAACGCATCCTTGGTGCGGTCCTGCTCCTTCCAGATGCGTTCGAGCAGCCCCTTGACGGCGTCGGCGATCTCGACGGCCTCGCTGGCACCGCGCACCTCGATGTCGGGCGACTCGTCGCCGGCGTCGATCGCCCGGGTCTGCTGTGCCAGCCGCTTGAGCGGTCGCACGGCGAACGCCGCGAGCAGCCAGCCCGCGAACGCTGCGGCGCCGATGGCGAACATGCAGAGGATGATCACCCGCCGGTGCAGGTTGTTCGTGTCGTTGATGGTCGCGTCGTAGGTCGCGCCCACGGCGACGGACATCTCCGCCCCGTCCGGATTGGGCACCCGGATCTCCACCGTCCGCACCCGGTATCGCACGTCGTTGACGTAGGTGTCCGCGTAACCGGGCGGCAGGTCGGGCAGCACGATCTTCGAGTTGGACTTGACCTCGCCGGCCTGGCGCACGGTGATGACGGCGTCCTGGTCGTTGGGGGAGCGCGGGATCTCGTCGAGCCCACGCGGCAGGAACGGGATCGCGAACCCCGCCGCTTCGTCGAGCCGACGGTCCAGGCGCTCCTTGCGGTCGTTGGTGATGCCGACCCACACGATGACGCCGACGATGCCGACGACGATCGCCGCCGCGATGGCCGTGGCGAACGCGACGCGGGTCCGCAGCGACGGGGTGCGCTGGAAGATCCGCGACAGCAAGTCCATCGCGTGCTACTGCTGCCGCAGGACGAATCCGACCCCGCGCACGGTGTGCAGCAGTCTCGGCGCGCCGCCGCCCTCGAGCTTGCGGCGCAGATAGCCGATGAAGACGTCGACGACGTTGGTATCGGCGGCGAAGTCGTATCCCCAGACGAGCTCGAGCAGCTGGGCGCGGGACAGCACGGCGGTCTTGTGTTCGGCGAGGACGGCGAGCAGGTCGAACTCGCGCTTGGTCAGATCGACGTCGGCGCCGTTGACGCGGGCGCGCCGCCCCGGGATGTCGACCTCCAACGGGCCGACCGCGATGGTCTCCGACGAGAACGTGGCCGTCGAACCGCGTCGCCGCAACAGGGCCTTGACCCTGGCCACCAGCTCGGCGAGGACGAACGGCTTGACCAGGTAGTCGTCGGCGCCCGCCTCGAGGCCCGCGACGCGGTCGTCGACGGAACTGCGGGCGGACAGCACGCAGACGGGCACGTCGTTGTCCATCGCGCGCAGAGCCGTGACGACGCTGACGCCGTCGAGGATCGGCATGTTGATGTCGAGGACGATCGCGTCGGGCCTGGTCTCGGTTGCGCTGCGCAGGGCCTCGGCGCCGTCGACGGCCGTGGTGACCTCGAAGCCGGACAACCGCAGGCCGCGTTCCAACGACGCGAGCACGTCGGGGTCGTCATCGACCACGAGTACCCGAGGTGACGGTGCGCCGGTTTCCATGAGGGCCATCTTGCCTGATGACGAGTGCGCGTCGCGGGAGGCTCGTCTGACCGCGATTCGAGCACGTGTGGCCGCTCCGAATGCGGGTAACCCTGCGCAAACCCCTCGGGGGCACGCCGGGGAGCAAATTGACCTGATCCATTGTTGAGGTTTTACGGTGATGACATGAGTTTGGAAACGGCTGCCCGGCAGACGCTGTACCGGCAGACCCGCGCACAGGGCGGAGACCTGCGCGTCGCTGGCGAACCGTGCCCTGCTGACGCGGATCTGGCGATTCTCTGCGCGCCACCACCGCCGCCTCGGCGTATTCGTGGCGATCAGCGTCGTCGGCGCGCTGCTGGCGGTGTCGACGCCGGTACTGGCGGGCCGCGTGGTCGACGCGATCGTGCACGGCGGGCAGCCGAGCACGGTGGTGCTCATCGCGTCGGTCATCGCGGTGGTGGCATTGGCCGAGGCCGCGGTCGGGCTGTTGACCCGATGGCTGTCGTCGAACATCGGCGAGGGCCTGATCCTGGATCTGCGCACGGCGGTGTTCGACCACGTCCAGCGGATGCCGGTGGCGTTCTTCACCAGGACGCAGGACCGGCGCCCTGGTCAGCCGGCTGGGCAACGACGTGATCGGCGCGCAGCGCGCCTTCTCCGACACGCTCTCCGGCGTGGTCGGCAACCTCGTCACGCTGGCGCTGACGCTTGGCGTGATGCTCAGCATCTCGTGGCAGATCACCGTGCTGTCGTTGGTGCTGACGCCGCTGTTCCTGCTGCCCGCCCGCCGGATCGGCCGCACGATGGCGAAGCTGAGCCGCGAGAGCGCGATCTACAACGCGACGATGAACACCCAGATGACCGAACGGTTCTCTGCGCCGGGCGCCACCCTGGTGAAGCTGTTCGGCGACCCGGCAAGGGAATCAGGCGAATTCGCCTCGCGCGCGTCGCGGGTCCGCGACATCGGCGTGAAGACCTCGATGCTGCAGGCGACGTTCATGAACTCGCTGACGTTGATGTCGGCGCTCGCGCTGGCGCTGGTGTACGGGCTCGGCGGGGTGCTCGCGATCGGCGGCCATCTGCAGGCGGGCGCGATCGTCTCGCTGGCGCTGCTGCTGACCAGGCTGTACGCCCCGCTGACCGCGCTGGCGAACGCGCACGTCGAAATCGCCAGCGCGCTGGTCAGTTTCGAGCGGGTCTTCGAGGTGCTCGACCTGACGCCGCTGATCGAGGAGCGGCCGGGCGCCGTCGTCATCCCCCGCGGACCGGTCGGCGTCGAGTTCGACGACGTTCGGTTCGGCTACCCCTCGGCGGACAAGGTGTCGCTGGCCTCGCTCGAGGAGGTCGCGACGCTCGACGATCGCGGGGGAGCCGAAGTGCTGCATGGCATTTCGTTCCGCGCCGAGCCCGGCCAGATGGTCGCGCTGGTGGGTTCGTCGGGTGCGGGCAAGTCGACGATCGCCTCCCTGGTGGCGCGGCTCTACGACGTCGACTCCGGTGCCGTCCGACTGGCCGGCGCCGACGTCCGCGACGTGACGTTCGCGTCGATGAAGTCGACCGTCGGCGTGGTCACCCAGGACGGTCACCTGTTCCACGAGTCGATCCGGTCGAATCTCGACGCTCGCCGCACCCGAGGCGACCGACGATCAGCTGTGGGAGGCGCTGCGCAGGGCGCGGCTCGCCGACGTGGTGGCGGACATGCCCGACGGGTCTGGACACCGTCGTCGGTGAGCGCGGGTATCGGCTGTCGGGCGGACAGCGTCAGCGGTTGACCATCGCGCGACTGCTGCTGGGCTCGCTCGCGACTCGTGGTGCTCGACGAGGCGACGGCGTCGCTGGACTCGGAGTCCGAGGCCGCGGTGCAGCAGGCGTTGGTGGAGGCGCTGGCGGGCCGCACGTCGATCGTCATCGCCCACCGGCTTGTCCACGGTCCGTGCGGCGGACCTGATCCTGGTGGTCGAGGATGGCCGCATCGTCGAACGCGGTACGCACCGGCAGCTGCTCAAGCGTGCAGGTCGGTACTCGGAGTTGTACGAGACCCAGTTCCGCGACGAGACGACCGCGGCATGACGACGGTTAATTAGTTGTGCTTCGTGGGAACCTTGGGAGTCGGGCTAACGAGAATTGATTGGTGAGACGATGGCGCAGGAACCGGGACTCCGGTCGGAGCCTGCCATCGCGCCACCGCCTCGGCGGATCAGGTCGTCCTCGGACATCCTCCGACTGCTCCCGTACCTGAAGCCCTACAAGGTGCGGTGGGCCGCGATGCTGACCGCGGCGCTGCTCAGCCTGGTCGCCACCGTCACCATCCCGCTGATGACGAAGGCCGTGATCGACGGGCCGGTCCGCCACCAGGATCAGCAGCAGCTGTGGGTGCTCGGCTCGTTCGCGATGGCGGTGCTGGTCTCCGAGGCCGTGCTGTGGTTCATCCGCCGCTGGCTGGTCGCCAGGGCCACCATGGGCGTCGAGGCCGACATCCGCAAGGACCTGTACGCGCGGCTGCAGATCCTGCCGATGTCGTTTCACGGCAAGTGGCAGTCCGGTCAGCTGCTCTCGCGGGTGATGAACGACCTCAGCACCATTCGGCAGTTCCTGTCCTTCGGGCTGCTCTTCCTGTTGCTCAACGTCATTCAGATCATCGTGGTGACGGGCATCCTGCTGGCGATGTACTGGCCGCTGGGCGTGGTGGTGGTCGTGTCGATCGTGCCGATCACCGCGACCGTTCTGCACTTCCAGCGTCAGTTCACCAAGTTGTCCCGCGCCGCGCAGGACCAGTCCGGCAACGTCGCCACCCACGTCGAGGAGCAGGCTCTCGGCCTGCGGGTGGTCAAGGCCTTCGGTCGCGAGGAGTACGCCTACGAACGGTTCGACCAACGCGCCACCGCCCTGTTCGAGACCGAGGTCAGCAAGGTCGGGGTGTCGGCGAGGTTCTGGACGCTGCTGGAGGCGATCCCCAGCGGCAGCCTGATCATCGTGCTCGGCCTGGGTGCCTATGCGGCGGGCCACCAGTTGGTCACCATGGGCACGCTGGTCGCGTTCATCACGATGATGCTGTCGCTGGTGTGGCCCATCGCGTCGCTCGGCTTTCTGCTGTCCATGACGCAGGAGTCGATGACGGCGGCCAACCGGGTCGCCGAGATCTTCGACGCGCCAAGGGAAATCACCGACGGTCCGGAACCGGTACGCGCCGCGAGGCGGCCGGCTCGAACTCGTCGACGTCGGCTTCCGGTTCCCCGACAGCGAGGACTGGGCGCTGCGCCACGTCAACGTCACGGTGGAACCCGGTGAGACGCTCGCGCTGGTCGGGTCCACCGGGTCGGGCAAGTCGGTGCTGGTGGCACTCCTGTCGCGGCTCTACGACGTCACCGAGGGCGCGATCCTCATCGACGGACGCGACATCCGCGAACTGTCGCTGCCCGCACTGCGGCAGGCGGTGGCGACCGCCTTCGAGGATCCGACGCTGTTCTCGATGTCGGTGGCCGAGAACCTGGCGCTCGGTCGCGGCTCGGACAACCCCGCGACGGACGAAGAGCTGGCGCAGGCCATCGAGGTCGCCGCCGCCGACTTCGTCTACGACCTGCCGTTCGGCCTCGACACCCGGATCGGCGAGCAGGGCATGAGCCTCTCCGGCGGTCAGCGGCAACGACTTTCGCTGGCGAGGGCACTGCTCGCGGCCCCGTCGATCCTGGTGCTCGACGACACCCTCTCGGCGCTCGACGTGCACACCGAGGCCGTGGTCACCGAGGCGTTGCGCCGCGTGCTGGCCTCGCGTGACCGGCGTCGTGGTGGCCAACCGGGCCTCGACGGTGTTGCTCGCCGACCGGGTCGCGCTGCTCGAGGGCGGCACCATCACCCGCGTCGGAACGCACGCCGAATTGCTCTCGGACGCACCGGAATACCGCTATCTGCTCGCCGCCGACGACGATCTCGACGACGGCGCCGAGCGCGACTGCGACTGGGAGCAGGACGAGGACCGCACCAGGCTCGACCACCAGTATCGCGAGCAGGAAGTGGTCAACGCCCGCGAGGACGACCGCGAGCGGGAAGCGGCGGAGAGGCGATGACCACCACGGACTGGCGCGGCCGGGCCGTCACCAACAACGATGACGACGACCTGCCCATCGACGAATCGGTCTCCCGTCGCCGCGAGGCGCGCACGCTGCTTGGCAACCTGCTGCGGCCGTACGCCGCCGCCGTGGCACTGCTGACGATCGTCATCGTGGCCGAGAACGCCGCTCGCCTGTCGGTGCCGCTGCTGGTGCAGCGGGGCATCGACCACGGCATCCCGCCGATCGTCGACGGTGGCTCCGCACGCGAACTGCTCCTCATCGTCGCGTCGCTGTGCGGGGTGGTGCTGGTGCAGGCCACCAGCCGGATGTTCTTCCTGCGCCGTTCGGGCCGGATCGGTCAAGAGGTCCTACTCGAGTTGCGCCGCAGGATCTTTCGGCACTTCCAGCGCCTCGACGTGGCCTTCCACGACCGCTACACCTCGGGCCGGGTGGTGGCCCGCTCGACGAACGACGTCGAGGCCATCCAGGACATGCTGCAGACCGGGTTCGACGGTCTCATCACCGCCGTCCTGACGCTGTTGGGAACGTCGGTTCTGCTCGTCGTGCTCGACGTGAAGCTGGGCCTGATGTGCCTGTGCGCCTTCCCCTTCCTGGTGCTCCTGGTGTGGTGGTTCCGCACCCAGTCCGCGAAGACGTACAAGAAGGTGCGCGAGAGCGCCGCGTTGGTGATCGTTCAGTTCGTCGAGACGATGACGGGCATCAAGGCCGTGCAGGCGTACCGGCGCGAGCCGCGAAACCAGCAGATCTTCGTCGACGTCGCCGACGAGTACAAGAACATCAACGAGCGGGCGTTCAAGCTGCTCGCGGTCTTCATGCCGGCCGTCCGGCTGGTCGGCAACGTCACCACCGGCGGCGTGCTGCTCTACGGCGGCTACCGCGTGCTGCACGGCGAGATGACGCTCGGTACGTTGACGGCCTTCCTGCTGTACCTGCGGATCTTCTTCGAGCCCATGCAGGAGATCTCGCAGTTCTTCAACACCTTCCAGTCGGCGGCCGCGGCGCTGGAGAAGATCGCGGGCGTGCTCGCCGAGCAGCCCGGCATCCGCGATCCCGAGACCCCGGTCGTGCTGTCGAAGGTGAAGGGCGACATCGGCTTCCGCGACGTGAACTTCTCCTACGTTCCTGACCGGCCGGTGCTGCCCGACCTCGACCTGGTGATCCCGGCCGGCCAGACCGTCGCCCTCGTCGGCACCACCGGCGCGGGCAAGACCACCATCGCGAAGCTGATCGCGCGGTTCTACGACCCGACGTCCGGCGCGGTCACGCTCGACGGCGTCGACCTGCGCGACATGGCTCAGGCGGATCTGCGTCGCCACGTCGTGATGGTCACGCAGGAGAACTTCATGTTCGAGGGATCCGTCGCCGACAACATCCGGTTCGGCCGTCCCGACGCGACCGACGACGAGGTGCGCGAGGCCGCCGAGGCGGTCGGCGCGGACCGGTTCATCGACGCGCTCGCCGACGGCTACGACACCGACGTGGCCAAGCGCGGCGGCAGGCTCTCGGCGGGCCAGCGGCAGCTCATCGCCTTCGCGCGCGCGTTCCTCGCCGACCCCGCGGTGCTGATCCTCGACGAGGCGACGTCGTCGCTCGACATCCCCAGCGAGCGGCTGGTGCAGCGGGCGCTGGCGACGGTGTTGGCCGACCGCACCGCCGTCGTGATCGCGCATCGGCTGTCCACCGTCGAGGTCGCGGACCGGGTGCTGGTTCTCGAGCACGGCCGCATCGTCGAGGACGGTCCGCCGGGCGAGTTGATCCGCGAGGACGGCAGATACGCGGCGCTGCACCGGGCCTGGGTGGAATCGCTGGCGTGAGTGGGGCGCTGCCGGGACTCAGAAGGGTATGAAGCCTTCGCGGAGGCGTTGGGCGACCTGCGTCGATGTTGGCGTTGCGTTCGTCGTTGATGCGTTGGCGGCGGGCGTGGCTGCGGGTGGTCTTGCGCCGCGGCATGGTCAGGCCAGCGGTGTGCTTGGGCGGTGGGCTGCCGCGGGTGACGGCCTCTGCGGTGGGTGTGCACAGTTCGGGGAACAGCAGTCGGCTGCCGGGATGTGTGGTGATGGTGTTGCCGTCGGGGTCGATCCAGACGATTCTGCCGTCGGGGTATTGCCGATTGGACCAGCCGGGCCAGAACGTCTTCATCAAATGATGCTCACGGCACAGACAAGCCAAGTTGGACGCCGCCGTCGGCCCCCACGGATACGGCACCGTGTGATCGATGTCGGTGACGGTGGCCGGCTTCATCCAGCCGGGGAACCGACAGGTCTGGTCGCGGCATCGGATGAATTCCGCCAACGCCTTCGACGCTCGGTACCTGGGTTCGGGTGGGGCGTGGCCGGGGTGGGTCAGGGGGCGGATGGTGGCGTGCATCGCGGCCTGGGCTACCACTGGGGCGGGGACCACCGGGCCGCCGAGGATGACGCCGGGTCGGGCGGGGCAGAGTTCACCGCGCTCGGTGTTCAGTGCGGCGGTCAGTGCTGGCCAGTCGTGGGTGTGCGAAGGCTTGGGTAGCAGTGGCGGTGCCGGGCCGAGCAGGCCGCGGCGTTGGGTGGTGAGGTCTTCAACCAACGGGGAGTCGGGGGGTTGCGTGGCGGTTCCGGTGCGGTGCTCGGCATCGGCTGTGCCTCAGCTCGAGGGGCGGCATTGAATTCGGTTGTCGCCGTCACCGGATTCGGTGTGGTCGGTTGCGTCGGCTCCGACTCGACGTCGCCGGATTCGGGTCGTCTGACTCGCTGCCTCGCCCCGCGACCTGCGTCAGAAGCTCGTCGGGATTCGTCGGGAGTCGGGTATCGCTGCTCTGTCGTCAGCGGGATCGTCGCTCTGATCCGCCGTCGGGAGTCGTCGTCGAGATTCTCGGGGTCGCCGTCGGCGGTCGTCGGTCTTGGCCCGTCGTCCGCAATCGATATCGCCGCCGGGCCCGTCCGTGGCCGCGTCGAGGGTGTCCTGTCGGGCGATCATGTGGATCACGATTCCGCCGACAGCAGGCTTGGTCTTGGCGTCGCAGTCTGGTGTGTCGCAGAGGCAGGGCAGTCGGTCCCAGCCGAAGCCCATCGCCCCCACCGCCGCAGCGCGCCGGGCGTCCATGTCGCGGGGGTCGTGGTCGCAGACCGTGGGGGCCAACGCATCGACGCGCCTGTCGAAGGCCTGCGCATGAGGGACCGAGAGTTCAGCGTCCAGATGCGCGGTGCCGGTGGCGTCGTCGACGTGTACGTCCACCCGATGCCCGCGAGCCTTGGCCTGGGTGCGGACCACCGCCAATGGATCGAGCATCAGGACCAGGGTGTCGATGTTGCGCTCGGCCTGATCCTTCGACATCGCACCCGCCGAGAGGACCATCTCGGCCAACGCGGCATCCAGGACCGCCAGGGTGTCGCCGTCGCGGACCAGTCCGGTGCGCGAGCAGATCTGATGCACCAACCGATACCCGATGTCACCGGCCCCGAACACCTCCGCCACCCGGGGCAATCGTTCGCGCAGCACGACCGCGTCGGTGAGCAATCCGTTGGCGACGCCGCTGGTGATGGCGTGGGCGGCGCCGATTGGGCGCACACCGAAGACCAGTTGTCGAAGCACCACTGCTCACGATCAGCCGAGCCGTCCTCGGCAAAGGCGGCGGCCAGCAGGTCGGCCATGTGCCCCAGCCGCGCCGCGCACGCGGCGTTCTCCAACCGCGCGCACGCCAACACCCCGTCACCGGGGGTGCTGGCCGCGGCGACGGCGGCGAGTTGGGTGTCGAACACAACACCGACGCTAATCGGCCACCACGACGTCCCGCCAGCACCAAAACCGCATCTGTGGATAACTCGCGACTGTGGATAACTCAGGGCCACAACACCATTCGTGTCACAGCTCGATGGTATAAGGCGCTGCAGCGTTGGCCGTAGAGGCCAATGATGACCACGGCACGGATCGAGGGCAGGCATTTCGTTTGGGATAGGGACCTCGCACGCGGTCACCCACGAATTGCTTCGCTTCTCGTCGGCTGCGACGTCAACCTGACGTAGATTCGATACGTCATGACGATCAACACCGATCTGTACCGTGCGGCCCGCGATCACCTGGTCTGTACCGCGCGGCCCGCGATCACCTGGTCTCGGTGATCGGTGACTACGACGCGGCTGTCGACGCCTTCGCGTGGCCGCAGGTGTCGGGCACGTTCAACTGGGCCATCGACTGGTTCGACGTCATCGCCGCCGGCAATGACCGCACGGCGTTGTGGATCGTCGAACAGGACGGCAGCGAGCAGAAGGTCACGTTCGCCGAGATGGCGGACCGCTCCGACCGGGTCGCGACGTGGCTGCGTGGCCTCGGCGTCGGCAAGGGCGACCGCGTCATCCTGATGCTCGGCAACCAGGTCGAACTGTGGGAGGCGATGCTCGCCGTCGCCAAGCTCGGCGCCGTCATCATGCCCACCACCGGCGCGCTCGGCCCCGCAGACCTGGGCGACCGAATCAGCCCGCGGCGGTGCGCGGTTTCGTGATCGCCAACGCGGTCGACGCGTCGAAGTTCGACGACGTCGCCGGTGACTACGTGCGCATCGCGGTCGGCGCGGACGTCGATGGGTGGCACCGCTACTCCGATGCGTACCGACGTCGAGTCCGCCGGCCCGTTCGCGCGCCGAGCACGAACATTGGCGATCCGCAGCTCATCTATTTCACGTCCGGCACCACGAGCAAGCCGAAACTCGTCGAGCACTCCCAGGTGTCCTATGCCGTCGGGCATCTGACGACGATGGCGTGGATCGGCGTCAGGCCCGGGGACGTACACCTGGCGATCAGCTCGCCGGGCTGGGCCAAGCACGCGTGGAGTTGCTTCTTCGCGCCGTGGATCGCCGAGGCGACGATCTTCGTCTACAACTACGGCAGGTTCGACGCGACGGCGCTGCTGCACCAGATCCGGCGCGCAGGCGTGTCGACGTTCTGTGCGCCACCGACGGTGTGGCGCATGCTCATTCAGTCGGATCTCGGCCCGAAGCCCGAAGCGCTGCGGGAGGTACTCGGCGCGGGCGAGCCGCTGAACCCCGACGTCATCGCTCGGGTCGAACGGGCGTGGGGGCTGACCATTCGCGACGGCTTCGGCCAGACGGAGACCACGCTGTCCGTGGGCAACACGCCGGGCCAACCGGTCAAGGCGGGGTCGATGGGCAGGCCGATGCCGGGCGTGCCCGTGGTGCTCGTCGATCCGGTCACCGGCGAACTGGCCGACGAAGGCGAGCTGTGCCTGGACCTGTCGAAGGCGCCCCTGAATCTGATGACCGGGTACCTCGACGACGACGAGCGTCACGCCGCGGTGATGGACGGCGGCTACTACCACACCGGCGACGTCGCCAGCCGAGACGCCGACGGGTACATCACCTTCGTTGGACGGACCGACGACGTGTTCAAGTCCTCGGACTACAAGGTGTCGCCGTTCGAGTTGGAGAGCGTGCTGATCGAGCACCCGGCCGTGGTCGAGGCCGCCGTCGTGCCGCAGCCCGACGACACCCGGCTCGCCGTGCCGAAGGCGTACGTCGCGCTCGCCGAGGGATGGGCCGCCGACGCCGCAACCGCCAGGGCGATCATGGAGTACGCCCGCGATCACCTCGCGCCGTACCTCAAGGTGCGCAGGGTCGAGTTCTTCGAGCTGCCCAAGACCATCTCGGGGAAGATCCGCCGCGTCGAACTTCGCCATCGCGAAGCCGAGGCTCACCGGGCGGGCACGCCGATCGACACCGAGCACCGCTACGAGGATCTGGTGACCTGACGCGACACACCGCGCCGAAATCGCGGTCTGCTGGGAGAATCGAGCGATGTCCGCCGCTCCCGCAGTCGTCGCGCGGCGGGCGTGTGCGATCGGCGCGGTGTGCTCGGCCGGTGTGCACGGTCTGATGCTCGGCTCCGTCGGCAGCCCGGTCGCACTGCTCGTCGTCGCGATGATCGCCGCGTGCCTGTACTGCGCGAAGGACCTGTGGTCGGTGGGTTCGACGCGGGCGTGGTGCCTGGTCGCGGTGATGAACCTCGGCATGGTCGCGGTGCATCTGTCGATCCCTGGCCACCACCACGGGGCGACGGTGGGTCAGGCGGTGCCTGCGTCGACGCTGATGACCGTCGCGGTCTCGCTGTCGTTCGTCGAGGCGTCCGTCGCGACGGCGGTGCTCTACGTCAAGTCCCGGCGAAACGCCGTCAGCTCCGTGTCCCAATGGAATTGAGCAGTTGCTCGAGTTTCTCGTTTGCGGCGTGCAGTCGTGGCGTGACGGCGGCCGCCCCGGCGGCGGCGTCCTCGTCTCCGGACTGCATGTGACTCACGGCGTTGAGGCGGGCGCGGTTGAGCCATCGCATCAGCTCGGGGTCGTCGAACCACCGCAACTGGTTGTGGTTGAACGCGACCGTCATCGTCACCCAGTCGATCGGGTTGGTCGGGTGGGGCACGGGCCAGAGGTAGTCGTTCTTGGTGTCGTCGTCGACGTCCATCGCCTCGACGCGGGCGGTGACGGCGGCGCTGAACGCGGGCTGACACGTCCGCACCGATTGCAGGGTGATCGCGCCGGGGGAGAACACGGGCGTCGCCTCGCGCAGCCCGATGCCGTCCCCGGTGCAGTCGACGTAGAGTGCCGTCGGATCCGTCTCGATCGTGCCGTGGTCGAGGTCGACGCGGCCGGACTCGATCGTCTTCACCCGGCCCATCCGGACGACGTTCTCGATCAGCCGCAGCTTCTCGAGCTCACCCTGCGACAGGATCGCGCAGCGGTACATCGTTGGCTCGACCGACGTGTCGATGCGCATCAGGCAGCCGAGCGCCTCCAGCTGTAGGTAGAGGTCGTCGATCGACGTCGCCTTCTTGATCGCCCGCGACTGGGCGGAGAAGTCGGCGAGCACCCGCCGGGCGAACTGCATGCCCGGCTGGACGGCGGAGCGGTCGAGAATCCAGGAGTCGCGCGGCTTGATCCAGACGATCTTCTCGGGTGCGATGCCGTGCCGCAGCAGCCACAGGCATGCGTCCATGGACGTCTTGCCGGCGCCGACGATCACGTACTGGTTCTGCACCGGCTGTTTCGGCAGGCCGTTCGGCGGAATGCACGTGATGCCCGCGGCGACGTCGTAGTCGGGCGGTCGCATCGACGGGACGATGACGCTGAGGTACGTGGCGTCGACGATGCGCCGCTTCACCTCGACGCGGTACTCGTCGCCCCCGAGCGTGCGGAATCGGCCGTCACCGAGGTAGTCGCTCATCGGGTAGTACGACACCCGGCCGGTCGGCAGCAGGTGCTGGCGCATGACGGTGTCGTAGTACGAAACGACCTCGCTACCGCCCGCGAGTTCGTAGTACCCGGCGTTCCAGCCGCTGGCGTCGATCGAGTCGCTGCCCAGTCGCCGCGAGTTCACGCCGTAGTACGCCGACGGCTGGTGGAGTCGGACGAACGGGTAGGCGCTGAGCCAGTGCCCGCCGGGCTGGTCGTTGCGGTCGACGATGACGACGGTGGCGTCCGTCTCGGTGACGAGGGTGTCGGTGAACGCCATGCCCATGGCGCCCGCCCCGACGACCAGGTAGTCGGCTTCGATCGTGTGCATCGAGTCTCAGCGTAAGGGTGACCTCCAGCGGTACGTTTGCCGCGTGTTCGAAGGCGCCACGACCGAGCAGGTGTACGCGATCCTCTCGGCCGCTCACCGGGTCGTGCAGCTGGTGCCGGTCGCAGGCGATCCGCGCTCGGGTCGGGGTGACGCTCTGGTGGTCGCTGCGGGTCGACTGATGTTCACTCCGGCGGTCGTCGTCGACCCCGAGGACCTGGCGCCGATCGAGCCCCAGGACCTCGCGAAGGCCGTCGGGGCCAACCGCGAGCTCGCCGAGCACGGCGCCGCGCTGATCGCCTGTGCCAGCCTCGCCGACGGACGGATCGACCCGCAGCGTCTGCGCCGCGTCGTCGAGTACGCACACGCCATGCACGTTCGCGAGGGGTGGGTCCGCGAGATACTGGAGGTCGCGCGCGGGCACCTCGCGTGGGCGATGGCCGACATGGCGCGTCGCAACACGTCGAACTTCCCCGGCTGGGCCAACCCGGACGACACGTTGCCGCCGATGATGCCGTACGAGGCGCAGACGGACGACGACAAGCGGCTCGCCGAACGTTTCATCGCGCTGGAGGGTCTACCGAAAAGCAGCTACGGACACCAGTTTTGGGCTCACTTCCGCAAGCACGGTTTCGAATTCCCCGGCCAGCCGAACGCGTTCACCGGCGTGTGGGCGGTGCCGCACGACGGTCTGCACGTGCTGTCGGGATACAGCACGTCGATTCAGGGCGAACTGTTGGTCAGCGCGTTCACCGGCGGAATGCACCGCCGCGATGCCCTCCGGGCCCAGATCCTGCCGACCATCTTCGAGTGGCACGTCGGCCAGGAGGTCAACGGCATCGGCAAGCAGCAGGGCGCACTGGACCCGATCAGGTTCCTGATCAGCTGGCAGCGCGGAGACGCCTGCACCTCGGACGTGTTGTCACCCGACTGGGACTTCTTCGCCGTCGCCGACCGCGATCTCGAGGAATTGCGTTGGACCTACGGCATTCCGCCGCTGCTGCCCGCGGATGCCGCTGGGGGAGAAGAGATCACGATCGCCAGCTCCGCCGATCCCTACGCCACCTAACCGCTCGGCGGGATGAACTGACTGACCACGAACTCCGCGCCGTGTGGATCGTGAATGGTGGCGGACTTCGTGAGCTCGGCCTCTTCGGTGTCGACGACCGTGCCGCCGAGACTGTCGGCGAGTTCGGCCGACGCGTCGCGGTCGGCCACGGTGAAGGACGCCTGCCAGTGTTCGGGATGGCCTTCGGAGATGATCCTCATCCACGCGACGGCGTCTTCGAATCCCGGTGGTGCGAAACCCTCTTGGCGCTTCCGGATGTCCGGGTCGACGGTGCTCGCGAGGTGATCGCCGTAGCCGGGCCTGCGGATCAAGGTCGCGTACCCGACGTCGTCGATCTCCCAGCCGAACAGGGCCGTATAGAACGTCGCAGCGGTGTGCGGGTCTGTCGTGAGCAGATCGCTGAAGCCCCACGCACCCGGCGCATTGACCAGCTGCGCGCCGGGTCGCTTGCGTGCCTGCCACAGCGAGAACTCGGCGCCACGGGGGTCGAGGCACACCGCCCGCCGTCCACCCGGCCCGGCGTCCACGGGCGCCAGCGTGACGGTGCCGCCCTCGGCCTCGACCTGCTTGGCGGTGGCGTCGGCGTCGTCGACGGCGATGTAGGTGCGCCACACGCCCTCGGGGCCGTCGTCCGGTGATCCGATGGCGGCGACGTCCTGCCCGTCGATCCTGGCGATGAAGTAGTTGCCGGGCGCTTCGGCCGGCATGGCGTCGTCGAACGTCCAGTCGAACAGCCCGGTGTAGAACCGCTTGGCCTCGTCGAGGTCGGGGGCGACGATGTCGAGCCAGCTGGGCACGCCGTGGGGATAGGTCCTCATGCGTGTAAGCCTTCCCAGTCCTGCCGGAGTGCCAAACGTCTCAGCGGTACACCAGCCCGGACAGCCGCGCGGCCAGGGTGCGTTGGACGGCGGGGATCCGCCCGGCCAGGCCGATGAAGGTGTTGCGAATCGGCCGTATGGCGGTGGGTGCGGTCGCCAGTCGGGTGAGCTTGTCCGTCAGGCTGATCACGCCTTGCGCGATCGGCCTGCGAGTCGCCGCGTAGTCGTCGAGCGCGTGATCGTTCAATGTGGCGGTCGGCCCGCCGCGGAGCACGGTCGTCAGCGCGTCGGCCAGGGCCACGGCGTCCTGGATGCCGAGGTTCATGCCCTGGCCGCCCGCGGGGCTGTGCACGTGGGCGGCGTCGCCCGCGAGCAGGATGCGGCCCGACCGGTAGGCGTCGGCGACGCGGTGATGGACGCGGAACCGCGAACCCCACACGACGTCGGTGACCGTCATGTCGCCCAGGCGATCGGTGCGGTCGTCGATGAGCTGCTGGACCAACTCGACGGATCGGTTCCTCCGGCGCGTCCTCGAGCGGGGCGACGATCCGAAACGTTCCGTCGGGCAGTGGTGCGATGACCGTCAGGCCCGCCTTCGCCCAGACCAGGATCACCTCGGCGGTCGGGGTCACGCCCGTCATGTGTACGTCGGCGAGCACGAACGACTCCTCGTAGCTGTCGCCTTCGAACGCGATGTCCGTCTGTTCGCGGACGGTGCTGTGCATGCCGTCGGCGCCGACGACGTAGGACGCGTGGATGGTGTCGCCGTCGGCGAACGTGGCGGTCGCGCCGTTGGCGTCCTGCGTGACGGTGGTCAGCACCTTGGGCCGAAGCACCTCGCCGCCGAGCTCGACGACTCGGGCGAGCAGGATCCGCTCGGTGTCGTTCTGGGGAAGCATCAGGCTGTACGGGTAGGCCGTCGGGAGCCCGGAGAAGTCGATCGAGATCAGCACCCGCTTGCCGTCGCGGATGGTGAACAGCGGTGCCTGGATGCCCTCCTTGACGAGGCGGCGCGTGACGTCGAGGCCTTCGAGAACCTCGAGCGAGCGAGCGTTGATCACCCCGGCGCGGGACGTGTTGGCGCCTTCGGCCTGCCGGTCGACGATCGTGACCCGAACGCCGCTGGCCAGCAGCGATGCAGCGACTGTGAGTCCGGTCGGGCCTGCCCCTACGACGAGGACGTCGGTGTCGTTCATGAGAGTCTCCTTCGTTCGAAGTTTTGCCAACGCGTGTTGGTATTTCCATGGTGCGCTCGGTTCGTAGAAAAGTCAACACTTGTTGGCCTACAGTTGTTGGCATGGGTACCAAAGCTGATCAGACGAAGGCCGTGATCCTTGCCGCGGCGAGGGAGCGGTTCGCCGAATCGGGCTACGAAGCCGCGACGATCCGGGCCATCGCGGCCGATGCGAACATCGATCCGTCGATGGTGATGCGCTACTTCGGCAACAAGGAGCAGCTGTTCGCCGCAGCGGCGGAGTTCGATCTGCGGTTCCCCGACCTGTCCGACGTCGCGGCGGACCAGCTGGGCCACGCCTTGGTGTCGCACTTCCTCGCGCGATGGGAGGAGGACGACGCCCTCGTCGTCCTCCTGCGGTCGGCCACCACGAATGCCGAAGCGGCGCAACGCATGAAGGACATCTTCGCCGCGCAGCTGCTGCCCGCGATACGCGAAGTTCATCCCCGACGACGCGCCCCGCCGGGCGGGACTGATAGCGACGCAGGTGCTCGGAATGGCATTGTGCCGCTTCGTGCTTCGGCTACCGCCGGTCGTCGCGATGTCGCGAGACGAACTCGTCGAGTGGATGGGCCCGACGCTGCAGCGCTACGCGACGGGCTCAGAAGTCCCGTCGGATTCGACCATCGGGAGCGTCCATGACGACTAGCCTTCCGTCATGCCGGGGAGCGTATTGGGGAAGGTCGCATTCATCACGGGTGGTGCGTCGGGTATCGGTGCCGCACTGACGGCGAAGCTGGTCGCAGACGGCGCCGAGGTCTGGATCGCCGATCGCCAGATCGACTCGGCGCAGGAGCTTGCGCAACGCCTCGGCGGCGGGAAGGTGCACGCAACAGAGCTTGACGTGCGCGACTACCCGTCGTTCGAGCGCGCCATTGCCGAAGCAGTGCAGCATTCCGGGCGGATCGACTATCTGTTCAACAACGCGGGCATCGGTGTCATGGGCGAGATCGACTCGTACACGGTCGAAGACTGGACGGACGTATTCGACGTGAACTTGCGCGGTGTGGTCAACGGAATTCAGGCGGCCTATCCGATCATGATTCGGCAGGGTTCCGGCCATATCGTGAACACGGCGTCGATGGCTGGCCTCGTCTACGGCGCCGGCCAGGCGAGCTACACGGCCACCAAACACGCCGTCGTGGCGCTTTCGTTGGCCTTGCGGGTTGAGGGCAAGCGACATGGGGTCGACGTGTCGGTGCTGTGCCCGGGTGCGATTCGGACGCCGATCCTCACAGGTGGCAAGTACGGGCGCACCAAGGGAATGGGCGAGGCGGAAATGCGCAAGTTCTGGGATTCGATGCGCCCTATGCAGCCCGAAGAGTTCGCCGAACGGGCCCTGCGCGCCGTGTCACGTTCGAAGGCGATCATCGTGGTGCCAGCGTGGTGGAAGACACTGTGGTTCTTGAACCGGTTGTCGCCCGCCGCAGCGATGCGGGTGGCGGCCCTTGGGCTCAAGCGCGCGAGGAAGTTGGAATCCGCCTCGGGTTAGCGTCAGGCCTCGATCTCGCCGGCGATCCGGCGCTCGATCGCGGCCCGCGTCGCGGCGGGCAGAGCGATGAGCCCCTCGACTTCCTTCTGCGCCTTGGCATAGGCGTTCTGCCGCTCGGGCAGCGTCGCCGCCTCGTCGGAGGCCATTCGCAGCAGCTGCTGCGCGCGTTCGAGACGCTGCTGGGCCTCCTCCGAGAAGTCGCTGCGCCGACGCCTGATCGCCTCGGTCTCGGCGAGGCCGAACGCCGCGACGTAGTCGTGCACGGCATCGCGGTAGTCGAGCTGTGCGGCCCGGTCGCCGGTCAGATCGTCGACCGTGGCAGGCCGCAACAGGTCGGCGCGGCTCCTGGCGCGATGAAAATCGATCGTCAGCGGCTGCCGCATGTCCGTCATCATCGGGAAGTCGAGGAGCTTGGCGACGTCCGTCTCGTAGTCCAGCCAGCGGGCGTCGGTCGCGGCGTGCTGATCGAGCACCTTCGCGGATCTCGCGCCGAGCCGCCACCTCGTCGACCTGTGACGCGGCCCGATGCCTCGGCCAGTGCGACCTTGGTCTGCTGCTTGATCCGATAGCGCTCGAGCCGCCGCGCCGCGCGCCGCTCGTTGGCCGCCGAGATGCCTCGCACGGCGCCGCCGATCACCCCGCTGAGCGGAAAGATCAGCCACCAGAAGTGCAGGACGGAATCCACGGTTTCCAGAATGCCACCGAGGCGTCACAGGTCGCCGTCGACGTCTGTCCGGTCAAGTTGCAGACGCGGTGCCGCGGCTAACTGTCAGATTTGCGTAACCGGCATTTGACTAGGTCGGCCGCCACCCCAGGCCTACCGTTGAACCCAGTTTGCACCTTTTGCGTGTCTAGGGGAGACCGCGAATCGCCATTACTGGGGGGACCATGCCGAAAGCGCTGAAACCACACTTCGAAGACGTCCAGGCGCACTACGACTTGTCGGACGACTTCTTCCGATTGTTCCTCGACCCGACGCAGACGTATAGCTGCGCATACTTCGAGCGCGACGACATGACACTGGAAGAGGCGCAGTTCGCCAAGATCGATCTCTCGCTCGGCAAACTCGGCCTGCAGTCCGGCATGACGCTGCTCGACATCGGCTGCGGCTGGGGCGCCACCATGCGGCGGGCCGTCGAGAAGTACGACGTGAACGTCATCGGGCTGACGCTGTCGAAGAATCAGGCCGCCCACGTCCAGCAGAAATTCGGCGAGATGGATAGCCCGCGTTCGAGGAAGGTGCTGCTCGAGGGTTGGGAGCAGTTCCACGATCCCGTCGACCGGATCGTGTCCATCGGTGCCTTCGAGCACTTCGGCCACGATCGCTACGCGGATTTCTTCGACGCAGCCTACAAACTCCTGCCCCCCGACGGCGTGATGATGCTGCACACCATCGTCGGCGTAATCCCCGAGTGCGCCGAGCAACTCGGCATCAAGCAGGGGCTGCGGGTCGCACGTTTCCTGCACTTCATCCTGACCGAGATCTTCCCCGGTGGGCAGCTTCCCACCGAGCCCATGGTGGAAGAGCGCGCCGCCGCGGGCGGGTTCACGGTGAGCCGGGTGCAGCATCTGCAACTGCACTACGCGCACACGCTGGACCTGTGGGCGGCGGCGCTCGAGGCGCATCGAGATGAAGCGATCGCGATCCAGTCCGAGGAGGTGTACGACCGCTACATGAAGTACCTGACCGGCTGCGCCGGCATGTTCCGCGAGAGCCAGGTCGACGTCTGCCAGTTCACGATGGAGAAGTAGTTCCCAGGACGTACACAGTGCCCCGCGGTCGAATCAGCTGCCGAGGTCGACCCTCGCCCCGACGCCGAGTTCGGTCGCGCGGGCGATCACCAGCTGCGCGGTGGCGAGGTCCTGCAGTCCGACGCCGACGGACTCGAACAGCGTGATGTCGTCGTCGGAGGTGCGGCCCTCGGCGGCACCGACGATCACCTGTCCGAGCTCGGTGCGGCGTCCGCCTCGGTGATCGTCACCGTCGGCGATCGCCAGAAGGACCCCGCCCGACTTGGCCATCGCGGTCGCATGGCTGTCGACGACGACGCGGGCGCGCCTCATCGCCTCGGAGTCGACCTCGCGGTGGTCGGGACGGGGCGGGGCGCCGACGGCGTTGACGTGCTGGCCCGGCCGCAGCCACGAGCCGAGACGACGGGCTCGCGGGCCGGGGTGAGCGTGCAGACGATGTCCGCGGCGGCCACCACCGCCTCCGCCGACTCGCCGCTTGGATGGGGATGCCGAGGTCTTCGGTCGCCCGCGCGGAAGGCCTCCAGCGTCGTCGCGCTCGCGTCCACACGACGATCGAGTCGATGTCCCTGACGGCGGCGATGGCGCGGGCGTGCTCGATCGCCAGGTTGCCCGCGCCAACCAGCCCGAGCACCGCGGCGCCGTGGCGGGCGAGGTGGTCGGTCGCCACCGCGCTCGCCGCGGCGGTCCGGATTGCCGTGATGGCGCGGCCGTCGAGCAGGGCGATGCACTCGCCGGTCAGCGCGGACGTCACGACGATGGTCGAGCGCTGCACCGGGAGCCCGCGGTCGCGGTTGCCGGGCAGATCGCACAGCATCTTGAGCGAGACCGAGTCGCCGCCCGCCGCGGTCATGGGGATCGCCGAGCCGTCGCCGGGCAGGCGCATGGATCGCGGCGCAGGGTTCTGCCACTCTCCGCGCGCCAGCCCGGCGTGGGCCAACTCGACTGCCTTGCGCACCTCGTCGCGGTCGAGCAGCGAGGTGATCTCGGAGTGTTTCAGGATCAGGACCACGGTGGATCAGACCGCGACCGTGGCTGAACGAGACCGCATCGATGATCGTGGTGTCGACGACGTCGTCGAACGCGGGCACGTTGCGAACCATGCTCTCGTCGAACAGGATTCGCATCCACCGCTCGGTGGCGGCCTGGTCGATGCGAGCCGTGTCCCACGTCTGCGAGTGCAGCATCCGCTCGCAGGCGCTGCCCAACACCTCCTGCGGCATGGTCGGCCAGTGGTCCTCGAGCAGCGGTCGAAGCTCGTCGACGGTCATCGACTTCATCAGCTGCATCGACTCCTCGAGTGCCGAGGCGAAGTGCACCAGCCGTTCGGACAGTTCCTCGAACCGGTCCGTGCGGCAGTAGTAGACGCTGTTGGGGCCCGAGCCCGCCGGTCTCGGTGTAGTCGTTGGCGATGAACCCGGTTCCCCTGTGCTGCATGGCTTCCGCATTGGTGTGATCCAGCACGATCGCGTCGCCGAGGCCCGCCTCGAACAGTTCGACGTACATCGGCGTCGACAGGTCGCGCAGCCACGTGATCGACGTCGGGTCGACGCCCGACTCCCGAACCAGGCCCGCGGTGAACGCGTACGGCGCGCTCCCGCCGATGCCCGGTGCGAGCACCGTGCCTCCGATCAGGTCGGACCACGCGAAATCCGCACGGGGCGTTCGGGTCACCAGTGCCTTGGGGAACTGGTGGTTGACCTGAGCGAAGACCGAGAGCTTGCGGGGCGTGCCCGCGTACATCGCAGGCACCCACAGGCCGCCGAGCGCGACGTCGGCCGCGCCGCTGTCCAGGTCGTCGAGCACGCCGGTCCAGGGATCCTTCGCGGTCGCCGTGACTTCGAGGCCGCGGTCGGCGAACAGGCCGATGTGGTCGGCGTAGTACTGCGGCAGGTAGTTCAGTCCGTGTGCGGTCGCGGAGATGTTGAGATTCAACATGTTCGGTTTCCTTTCTCATGGGAGGTCAGGCTTTCTGTGGGGTGTATCAGGCTGCCGTGGGCTAGCGCGGCGGCTTCTCGGTGACGGCTTCCAGCGGCTTGCCGAATGTCTCGGGTCCGAAGCGGGCGGCGACGACCAGCAGGCCGTACATCACGGCGATCATGGCGAAGACGCCTGCGACGCCTGCCCGGTCGAAGAAGAACAGTGCGGCGAAGGGCATGACGGCGCCCGCGACGTTGCCGATCCCGTTGACGACCGAGGTGCCCATGGCCCGCACCGAGGTGGGGAACAGTTCCGGCGACCAGACCGACAGCATCGTGTTGAGCATCATCGTGAAGAACTGGAAGATCATGCCCAGGATCAGAATCAGACGCCGTCGAGTTGGCGAAGGCCGCGAAGCAGATGGCCGGGATGCAGCCGAGCACCGCGGCGATGGAGACCGTCAACCGCCGTGGCGCCTTGCCCGCCAGATAGGACGCCGCGCAGGCCCCGAACAACGAACCGATGTTCATGATCATGGTGAACGCCAACGAATCCGACAGTGAGTAGCCGCGCGAGACCAGCAGGATCGGCATCAGGAACAGCAGGGTGACCTGAGCGCCGAACGACATCCAGGAGGCGGCGCCGATCGCGATGGTGCGCTTCAGGTTCTCGCCCTTGAACACGTTGGCGTAGCTGCTCTTGACCGGCACCGGGATGTCGGCCTCGGTGACGTAGTTCTTCGTGATGCCGGGCTTGCGCAGCGCCGTGATGCTTCCGCCGCCCAATCGGGTCAGGCTCTTGTTGGCGTCCTCGATGCGGCCCTTGGACAGCAGGAAGCGTGGCGACTCCGGCAGGTAGCGGCGGAAGAACACGACCAGCACGGCGGGGACGGCGAGGATCACGTAGGTCCAGCGCCACGAGGTGTCGTTGCCGCCGAGGACTCCGTTCAGCGGCCCGAGCACCAGCCAGAAGAAGCCGAAGGACGCGATGTTGCCGATGCCGCCGGACGAGATGTTGAGCGTCGCGAGCAGAGTGCCGCGGTGCCGGGTGGCGACGATCTCGGCCAGGATCGCCAGGCCGACGGTGAACTCGCCGCCAAGGCCGATGCCGACGATGAAGCGGCTCGCCAGCAGCATCTCGTAGTTGAGCTGCGGCGGCGCTGATCAGCCCGCCGAGGGTGTAGACGAGCAGGTTGAGGCTCAGCGCGGCGCGTCGTCCCCAGCGGTCGGCGATGTAGCCGCCGATGAGGCGTCCGGCCAGACCGCCCAGCACGGTCGCGGTGTTGATCATCGTCAGTTCGGCGTTGCCGATGCCGAAGGACTCCTTGAGCAGCGGGCCCATCGCGCCCGTCGAGTTCTGCTCGAGCGAATCGAAGAACAGGCCGGCCATCAGAAGCAGGATCAATGCGGCCTGGACTCGGCCGAAGCCGATGCGGTCCAGGGCGGCGGTCAGACCGGGTGACGCGGCGGCGTCCGCCTCGGCCTCCGGGTGAAGGTCTTCGGTCTTCGGGCGGGTGAGGGACATGTCGGGCTCCGAGTGGATGAGTCGACACCGATGGCGGTTGCATCGGTGAGCCGACCTCGAGTCGTCCCTGACTGAAATCGAGCTGCCCAAGTTGTATACGAAATCTGTTACGCAACTGTTTCCCACCAGGCTTCTTGCGTTACGAATACGAAAACTCCGGTTTGATTGTAATACAATCCAGCGGAGCGCTGAGGGGTGGGTGACCTCTACTCGTGATCGAATTCGACGGCGAAGTAGCGCTCGTCGCGTTGCAGATGCTCGTCCATCAGATACCCGGCCTGCATCACCGAACCGTTCACGATGGCGATGGCCAGCACGCGGTGGTCGGTCGTCGATGCGTCGGGATTGTGGCCAAGGCTCCACTGCACCCGACGATTGACGCCGGCCAGCATCTCCCTGAGCTGCCGATTGCCCGATGCTTTTGCGACCAGATCGTGGAACGACGGCGCGTCGTCCCCGTGGTCGTGTTGCTGATCCTCGGCGATCGCCGCCAGTTCGGCAGCCACCGCTCCGCCGCGGTTCCCGGCGGCCAACTGCGCCGAGAGAATCTCCAGGCCGCGACGGATCTGCAACAGTTCCCTGCTGTCCTGGATGAGCGTCTCCGACACGGCCGCGCCGCGATGCCTGACGATCGTCACGAATCCCTCGGACTGCAGCCGGTTGAGCGCCTCCCGCACCGGAACTCGCGACACCCCGAATCGTTTGGCGACCGCTTCCTCGACCAGGCGTTCGCCGGGAGTCAACCGGCCCGCGAGGATCTCCTCGCGCAGCGCGTCGGCGATCGAATCGCCGGTCGAATCCTCCCGCGACAACGGCTCCGCCACGAACGCAGCCTAACGGGGCGGGGCCAGGCGATTCAGTGCCTCGCGAAAGCCGTCGTTCGGGTGTGCGTCCGGCAATGTCTCGAGCACGTCGGTCAGCGCCTCGCGACCGCTGATTCCGCGAACGCGTGCGCCGTAGAGCGCGCCGACCGTCGGCGTCCGGCTGTACGCGCCATGGCAATGCACCAGCACCTGCCGGCTCTCGCGGCGGAGTTGCTCGATGAGCGTCACCGTGTCGGCCAGGACGAAGTCGAGGTTGACGTTGGCCTCGTCCTCGGCGCGATCGATCAGCCGGACGTCGATCTGCTCGACGCCCGTCGGCAGATCGTCGTCGTGCACCCGGCACAGCGACACGATGGCGTCGACGCCGTCGGGCAGCTGCAGAAGCGCCGCGGCATTGCCGAGCCACACGCCGTCGTCGTGGGGATGGCGAGCGGCGATGACGGGCGCTTCCGGACGCGGGAAGTCCTTGTCCGCATGGATGATTCGGTTGCTGAGCGCCACCAGATCGCGTGCCCGCAGGTCGGGCCAACCATGCAGCAGTCCGGCGCCACTGCGCAGGCACCGCGGACGCGCCGTAGCTCGCGCCGAGCAGGCCGCCGGCGATCGCCGCCACGGTGTCCGTGTCGTTGCCGACGCGCACCGCAGCGTCCAAGCCGCGGCGCAGGTGCTCGGCGGGCAGGTCCTCACCGGTGTCGGTCGCGACGATCGCGGACCACGCGGCCAACAGCGCGCTGACCACCTGCCCGTTGTTCGCGATGTCGCGTGCAGGCGTGACCTCGGCGAGGTCGAGGAGATCGGACCACATGTTGCGGCGCTTCGGGTCGAGGTGGTGCATCCCGACGCGGGCGTCGCACTCGCCGGTGAGCACGGCGTTGCGGATCGCGCAGCACCACAGGACGCATGCGTCGCCGGCGTCGGGACCGAAGTGCGTGAGTTGGCTGATCGCGCGGGCCGCGACTGCCAGGGCCTCCTCGTCGTCGAGGAAGGCCAGGGCGACGGGCGCCGTGCGCATCAGGGCACCGTTGCCCGTGCGCCCGGGATGGCGTTCAACGAACTCAGCAGATGCGGCCAATGCGGTTGCAGCCCAGCCGTCTTCGCCGATGACCTGGTCCAGGACGCCGCCGGTCTGCGTGCCGACGTCAGGGGCGGTCTCCGACCAGCCGTACCACCGTTCGACGATCGCATCCTGCGCGGCTTCGTCGCGAAGGTCGAGCCCCGTGGCGGCGACCTCGGCGATCGCGATCGCCATCGAGGTGTCGTCCGTCCACTCGCCGGGTGCCCAGCCGAAGCTGCCGCCGCCGACCATCGCGACGTCCTGGTCGGCCCCTCGGGCGGGCTCGAATTCGTAGGGCGCGCCGAGTGCGTCACCCGCCGCCGTGGCCAGCAGCACCCCGCAGGCGCGGTCTATCTGAGCGGTTGTCCATGCCATCGCGTCCCCCTCGCTCACGAAATTCGCGCAACATTCCCACTCATCGCGACGCCCGCGGAAAACTCTTGTCGACTATCCACGACCATCGGTGGCGGTGGACACCGCCCTGCTGACGCTAGACGGTTCGGCGCTGATGGTCCTGCAGGTGCGCCGCGACGGCAACGTGGAAGGGGTGCTTCGCGGCACCTTCCTGCGCCCCGGCGAGCCGCTGGCCGACGCCGTCGTGAGGTCCGCTGCGGGCGAGGGCGTGCGGGTGAGGGCGTGTGTTCGTCAGCGTTCCAGTCTCATTGGCGCTCCAGTCTCATTGGTAACGCCAGTAACTCGGCTGACTCAATGTACGAGTTGCCCGCCTCATAGCGAATCCGCCACTCGGCGATCTCTTGGCGCCCAGCGTGCGGTGTGGTTCACGAAGCGCGACACGGCCCGTACAAGCTCGCACACCCGGCGGCCGTCACCGGAGAGCCACCGCCGAATTCGCTGTGAGGCGGGCACATCGATGTATCCCTCGGCAGCCGGGGCGGGCGGTGCGGCTGGGGCGGGCGGTGCGGCCGGGGCGGGCGTGCGGCCGGGGCGGGCAGTGCGGCCGGGACGGGCGGTGCGGCTGGGACGGCGGTGCGGCTGGGACGGGCAGCGCAACCGCCGTGCTAGGTGCCGGGGATGCCGATGTTGCGGTAGCGACGCAGCCGGGCCGCCCTTCGCTCGTCGCTCGGCACCGAACGCAGCAGGTGCAGCTCGTCCGCGATGGTGGCCGACAGCCGCGCCGTGAAGTCCTCGGGGACTGCGCCGCATCGGGATGCTCGGGCACGATCGCGTCGACGATGCCCGCGCGCATCAGATCCGCCGACCGAATACCCTGCGCAGCAGCCAGTTCCGGGGCATGGTCCGTATCGCGGTAGACGATGGCGCTCGCGCCCTTCGGGCGGCAGCGGGGCCAGCCAGCCGTGCAGCGCGGCCAACACCCGGTCGGCTGGCACCATCGCCAGTGCCGGACCGCCGCTGCCCTGGCCGAGCAGGACCGAGACCGTCGGAGTGTCGAGCGTGACGAGTTCGGCGAGGCACCGCGCGATCTCGCCGGCCAGTCCGCCCTGCTCCGCCTCGACCGACAGCGCAGGGCCAGCCGTGTCGATGACGAGTACGAGTGGCAGCCGCAACCCGGCGGCCAACGCCATGCCCCTTCGTGCCTCGCGGAGCGCCCGCGGCCCGGCCAGCCCGCCGACCAGGCGCTGCTGGCCGACGACGACTGCTGGCTGGCCGCCGAACCGGGCCAGCGCCAGCAGGGTGGTCGCCGCCTCGCCGCGATCGGTGCCCGACAGCAGCACGGTCTCGGTCGTTCCGTGTCGCAGCAGGTATCCGACGCCCGGCCGATCCTGGCGCCGCGATGCCTCGACCGACGTCCACGCGGGCAGGTCCGGGATCGCCTCGGGGTCGGGCGGCTTCGGCGGTGAGCCGGGGTCGTCGGCGATCACCCGCAGCGTGCGGTCGAGCGTCGCGCGAAGCAGTTCCAGCGGGACGACGCCGTCGATCACGCCGTTGCGGTGCAGGTTCTCGGCGGTCTGGACGCCCTTCGGGAACGGCTCGCCGTACAGCTGCTCGTACACCCGTGGGCCGAGGAAGCCGATCAACGCGCCGGGTTCGGCGGCAGTCACGTGGCCCAGCGACCCCCACGACGCGAACACCCCGCCCGTCGTCGGATGCCGCAGGTACACCAGATACGGCAGGTGGGCCTGCTTGTGCAGCTCGACGGCGGCGGCGATCTTGACCATCTGCAGGAATGCGACCGTGCCCTCCTGCATGCGCGTGCCACCCGAGCTCGGCGAGGCGACCAGCGGCAGGCGCTCGGCGGTGGCGCGCTCGACGGCCGAGGTGATGCGCTCGGCCGCGGCAACGCCGATCGATCCGGCGAGGAAGTCGAATTCGCACGCGACGACGGCAACCCTCCTGCCGAAGACCCGTCCCTCGCCGGTCAGGACCGATTCGTCGAGACCCGTCGCCAGGCGGGCTTCGGCCAGTTCAGCGGCGTAGAACGCGTCGGGATGGACGTCGAGCGGCGCACTGTCCCAGCTGACGAAGGAGCCGCCGTCCAGCACGGCGTCGCGTAGCTCAACAGCGCCAATGCGGCTCACGGAGCAAGGCTATCCCGTGGCTCGATAGGGTAGGCCCATGATTGGTGTGACCCAAGAAGGCCACGTGCTGACCCTGGAGATGCAGCGGGAGGACCGCCGCAACGCTCTGAACTGCGAGCTCGTCGATGGTTTGCGGGAAGCGATCGAGCGGGTGGACACCGACGACGTCCGCGTGATCGTGCTGACCGGCGCCGGCAACGTGTTCAGTTCGGGAGCGGACCTGACCGACGCCGCCGGAATGGCGGAGAAGCTGCCCGACAAGGCCAAGGCGCTGAACCTCGCCATCGACGCGGCACCGATCCCCGTCATCGGCGCGATCAACGGACCCGCCATCGGCGCGGGCGTCATCCTGTCGATGATCTGTGATCTGCGCGTCGTCTCACCCGACGCGTACTTCCAGTTCCCCGTCGCGAAATATGGTTTGGCGCTGGACAACTGGAGCATCCGGCGGTTGACGTCGTTGGTGGGCGCGGGCCGGGCGCGGGGCATGCTGATGGCCGCCGAGCGGCTCACCGCCGACACCGCGCTGCAGACCGGGCTGGCCAACCGACTCGGCAAGCTCGCCGATGCGCAGGCCTGGGCCGCCGAGCTCGCCGGGTTCGCTCCGCTGGCCCTGCAGCACGCCAAGCGGGTGCTCAACGACGACGGCGCCTACGAGGATCCGTGGCCCGCCCACCAGGAGATGTTCGAGAAGGCCTGGGCGAGCCAGGACGTCATCGAGGCCCAGGTAGCGCGCATCGAGAAGCGGCCACCGAACTTCCACGGGCGCCTAGATGTTGCGTGCGGCGGTCCGACTCGTCGGTGGCACGGCGGCGATCATCGGCGGCGGTTGGACGCTGCGCGCGCTGCAGGGAACGCCTTCGGCGCTTGGGCGCGTCACCGGTCGAGATCGACGGCGTCGCCAAACGCTCGCCGAACTACCACGACGGCGTGTTCACCAACCTCGAGTCTGCGACGGATGCGGGTCTGACCCGTCAGCAGCAGCTCGGGCTGCTCGGCGACGTCATCGTCGGCGGCTCACGACAGCACCCGCCCGCGCCGGTCCCGCTCGTCACCCCGACGACGGGTCTTCCCGCCGCGGACCTCGCCGTCACCTGGTTCGGTCACTCGTCGGCCCTCATCGACGTCGACGGCTACCGCGTGCTCGCCGACCCGGTGTGGAGCGAGCGGTGTTCGCCGTCGCACGCGGTCGGTCCGCAGCGTCTGCACCCGGTGCCCGCTCCGTTGGACGCGCTTCCCGCCGTCGACGCCGTGATCATCAGCCACGACCATTACGACCATCTCGACGTCGAGACCGTCAAGCAGCTGGCCCGCACGCAGCGCGCCAAGTTCTTCGTGCCCTTGGGCGTCGGCGCGCACCTGCGGGCTTGGCACATCCCCGACGAGCGGATCGTCGAGTTGGACTGGAACGAAAGCGCTCAGCTCGGCGAGCTGACCCTGGTGTGCACGCCGGCGCGGCACTTCTCCGGCCGATTCGTGAACCGCAACGTGACGCTGTGGTCGTCGTGGGCGTTGATCGGCCCCAGCCACAAGGTGTTCTTCGGCGGGGACACCGGCTACACCAAGAGTTTCGCCGACATCGGCTCCGAACACGGTCCCTTCGACCTCACCCTGATGCCGATCGGCGCCTATCACCCCGGCTGGCCGGACATCCACATGGACCCCGAGGACGCCGTCCGCGCCCACCGCGACGTCACCGATCGCGGGCTTCTCCTACCGATCCACTGGGCGACGTTCCGGCTCGCCCCGCACCCGTGGTCCGAACCGGTGGAGCGGCTGCTCGTCGCCGCGGACGCGGACGGTGTCTCGCTGGCGCTTCCCCGCCCCGGCGAGCGGGTGGAAAAGGACACGTCGGCGACGTTAGACCCGTGGTGGCGCCTGTAAACGGCTAGCGTGCGGGGGTGAGTGATACGAAGCTCTTCCGGTCGTTTGTCGTCCTCGCCGCAGTGTCGGCGTTGCTGTCGGCGTGCGACTCGGCCCCTTCGCCTTCGTCGGCGCAATCCCCGCCAACCAGCGAGCTGTCCGACGTGTACCCGCCCTTGGTGCCGGCAATGCCGTTGCCGGACAACGCCGTCGACGATGCCGTGGCAAAGCTCGACGGAATCGCCGAGGATCTGATGAAGCAGTCCGGCATCCCCGGCATGGCGGTGGCGGTCGTACACGGCGGAAAGACCATCTACGCCAAGGGGTTCGGCGTGAAGGACGTGCGCAACGGCACCGCGCCGGCCAATGGCGTCGACCCCGACACCGTGTTCCAGCTGGCGTCGATGTCGAAGCCGCTCGGATCGACGGTCGTCGCTCATCAGGTGGGAGTCGGCGCGATCGGCTGGGACACCCCGATCGTCGACAAGCTGCCCTGGTTCGCGCTGAAGGATCCCGCCGTGACGAAGATGGTCACCGTCGGCGACATGTACTCGCACCGCTCCGGCCTGCCCGACCACGCCGGTGACATGCTGGAGGACCTCGGCTACGACCGACGCTACATCCTCGAACGTCTTCGCCAGCTACCGCTCGATCCCTACCGGATCTCGTACGCCTACACCAACTTCGGACTCACTGCGGGTGCCGAGGCCGTCGCCGTCGGGGCCGGAAGGACGTGGGAGCAGCTGAGTCAGGACGTTCTCTACGGCCCGCTCGGCATGACGTCCACGAGCTCGCGGTTCGACGAGTACGAGGCGAGACCCGACAGAGCCGTCGGGCACATCCACGTCGACGGGAAGTACCAACCGGACTACATCCGCGATGCCCAGCCCGAGGCACCTGCGGGCGGGGTCAGCTCGTCGGTCAACGACGTGACGAAGTGGCTGACGATGGTCCTCGCCGACGGCAACGTTCAACGGTCGGCAGATCGTCGATCCGAAGGCGTTGCTGCCCGCGCTCACACCGCAGATCGTCGCCAGCCCGCCCACGGAACCCGCGATGCGTTCGGGTTTCTACGGCTACGGGTTCAACGTGGGGACGACGTCCGCGGCCCGCATGTCGTACAGCCACTCCGGAGCGTTCGAGCTCGGCGCAGGTACCAATTTCGTCGATCATCCCGTCGGCGGACGTGGCGATCGTTGCGCTGACGAACGCCACCCCGTCCGGCGTCCCCGAGATCGCTCACCGCGGAGTTCGGCGATCTCGTGCAGTTCGGCAAGGTCCGCGAGGACTGGCGCAGCCTGTACGAGAAGGCGTTCGCCGCCATGGAGGAGCCGTCCGGTTCGCTGGTCGGCAAGCAGCCGCCCGCCAACCCCGCGGCCGCGGCGCCGCTGGCGAGCTACGCCGGAACCTATGCCAACGACTACTGGGGACCGGCAACCGTCACCGAGAGGGACGGCGGACTGACGCTGTCGCTTGGCACGAAACTCACCGTGCCGCTCAAACATTGGGACGGAAACGTCTTCACCTACGAATGGGTGTCGGAGAACTCCACGCCAGGTTCGGTCGGGAAGGCGACGTTCGACGGTGCCAAGCTGACGTTGGAGTATTACGACCAGACCGGAACGGGGACGTTCACCCGATGACCCTCGCCGTCGCCACCGGCCTCACCGATCGGGAAGTGGCGCAGCGCGTCGCCGAGGGCAAGACCAACGACGTGCCCGCACGGGCGGCACGCAGCGCCTCGGAGATCTGGCGCGCCAACGTATTCACCCGCATCAACGCGATCCTCGGCATCCTGTTCCTCATCGTGCTGGCCACGGGGTCGTTGATCAACGGTCTCTTCGGACTACTGATCATCGCGAACAGCGCGATCGGCATCATTCAGGAGCTGCGCGCCAAGCAGACGTTGGACAAGCTCGCCATCGTTGGCCAGGCAAAACCGATGGTGCGCAGGCAATCCGGAACCACTGCGCGGTCGCCGAACGACGTGGTCCTCGACGACGTCATCGAACTCGGGCCTGGCGACCAGATCATCGTCGACGGGGAGCTGATCGAGGCGGCGACCCTCGAAGTCGACGAGTCGCTTCTCACCGGTGAGGCCGACCCGATCGACAAGGACGTCGGCGACACACATCATGTCCGGCAGCTTCGTCGTCGCGGGCTCCGGCGCCTACCGCGCCAGCAAGGTGGGCAAGGCGGCCTATGCCGCGCAGCTTGCCGAAGAGGCGAGCAAGTTCACGTTGGTCAAGTCCGAATTGCGAAGCGGCATCAACAGGATCCTGCAGTTCATCACCTACCTGTTGATCCCCTCGGGCCTGTTGATCATCTACACGCAGCTGTTCACGACGAACGCTGGGTGGCGGGAGTCGCTGCTGCGCATGGTCGGTGCCCTGGTGCCGATGGTGCCCGAGGGTCTGGTGCTCATGACGTCGCTGGCATTCGCGGTGGGAGTGGTCCGGCTCGGCCGCAGGCAGTGCCTGGTCCAGGAGCTGCCCGCCATCGAAGGGCTGGCCCGCGTCGACGTCGTGTGCGCCGACAAGACGGGCACCCTCACCGAGAATGGCATGCGGGTAAGCGATCTCAAGGCCCTGGGTGACGGCGACGTCGGGAACGTGCTGGCTCAGCTCGCCGCCGACGACGCGCACCCGAACGCCAGCATGGCCGCGATCGGCGAGGCGTACAAGATGCCGCCCGGCTGGACGCCACACGGCGAGCGCCCCGTTCAAGTCGGCGACCAAGTGGAGTGGGGCGTCCTACGGCGAGCACGGCAACTGGGTGATCGGCGCACCGGACGTGCTGCTCGATCCCGAATCGCCGCAAGCCGAGCAGGCCGAACGCATTGGCGCACAGGGTCTGCGCGTGCTTCTGCTGGGATCGTCGGACCTGCCCGTCGACGACGCGGACGCGCCAGGCACCGTCACCCCGGTCGCCTTGGTGGTGCTGGAGCAGCGCGTCCGCCCCGACGCTCGCGATACGCTGGAATACTTTGCCGCCCAACGGGTCACGGTCAAGGTCATCTCCGGCGACAACGCGGTCTCGGTGGGCGCCGTCGCCGCTTCGCTCGGTCTGCACGGCGAGACGCTCGACGCCAGGGAGCTACCAGCAGACCGCGAGCAGTTGGCCGACGTGCTGACGGAGTACACGACGTTCGGTCGCGTGCGGCCCGACCAGAAGCGGGCCATGGTGCACGCTCTGCAGTCCCGCGGTCACACGGTGGCGATGACCGGCGACGGCGTCAACGACGTCCTCGCGCTCAAGGACGCCGACATCGGCGTCGCCATGGGATCCGGCAGCTCGGCATCGCGGGCGGTCGCGCAGATCGTGTTGCTGGACAACAAGTTCGCGACCCTTCCCTACGTCGTCGGCGAGGGCCGTCGCGTCATCGGCAACATCGAACGCGTGTCGAACCTGTTCCTCACCAAGACCGTGTACTCGGTGCTCCTGGCGATCCTCGTCGGGTTGGCGGGCCTGTCGGCGAAGTGGTTCCACACCGATCCGTTGCCGTTTCCCTTCCAGCCGATCCACGCCACGATCGCCGCGTGGTTCACGATCGGCGTCCCTGCCTTCGTCCTGTCGCTCGCGCCCAACAACGAGCGTGCGCACTCGGGCTTCGTCCGACGCGTGATGACGCTCGGCGCTTCCGTCCGGATTGGTCGTCGGCGCAGCGACTTTCGCGTCATACCTGTTGGCCTACGAGGGCCGAGCGGCCAGCCTGACCCAACAGACTCAGGCGTCCACGGCGGCGCTGATCACGCTCCTGGTGAGCGCGCTGTGGGTGCTCGCGGTGGTGGCGCGGCCGTACCAGTGGTGGCGCGTCGCCCTGGTCGCGGTGTCGGCCCTGGCATACGTGGTCATCTTCTCGATTCCCCTTGCGCGCAAGGAGTTCATGCTGGATCCGTCCAACCTCGCGGTGACGTCCATGGCATTCGGCATCGGCATCGCTGCCGCGGCCCTCGTCGAGGTGATCTGGTGGGTGCAGGGTTCACTGCTCGGCGAGCGGAGGGTGTTGTGGCGGTCTGACTGACCGGGAAGAATGGCGCCCAACGACACAACCGATAGGGTGGGAACATGGGATTTCTCGATAAGGCCAAGGATTTGCTGTCCAAGAACACCGACAAGGTGGACGCCGCGATCGAGAAGGTCGGCGACGTCGTGGACACGAAGACCGGCGACAAGTACAAGGGCGCGTCGACAAGGTGCAGGAGACCGCGAAGAAGGCCGTCGACGGCACGAAGACCGATTCGGTGAAGCAGGGCGAGCAGGTGCCGCCCACCCAGCAGTCCGGTCAGACGCCTCCGGCCAACGACCCGCCGACGGCGCCGCCGGTCTCCTAGGACGGGCCTAGGCGATGGCCAAACTCTCGGTCTCGGTCGACGTCCCACTCTCGCCGGAGCGGGCATGGGAGTGCGCGTCGGACCTGTCCCGGTACAAGGAGTGGCTGACGATCCATCGGGTGTGGCGCAGCAAGCTGCCCGAGACCATCGAGAAGGGCACGGTCATCGAGTCGATCCTCGAGGTCAAGGGCATGGCCAACCGGATCAAGTGGACCGTCGTCAACTACAACCCGCCGGAGTCGATGACCCTCGACGGCGTCGGCGTGGGTGGGGTCAAGGTGAAGCTGATCGGCAAGGTCAAGCCCGCCTCGAAGGACCCGGGCGGATCGACCGTGACGTTCGACGTCCATCTCGGCGGCGCGGCGCTGTTCGGACCGATCGGGATGCTGGTCGCGGGTGCGCTGAAGGGTGACATCCGCGACTCGCTGGACAAGTTCAAGGACGTGTTCGCGACCGCCTGAGGACGTCCGCGTCAGCGTCTGAGCCGCGTGGGACGCCAACCGGGCGAACTCGACCGTCGATCGGCGCACCGAGCCCAGATCCAGCGACGAGAACACCGTCTCCACCATCCCGAACGGCAGCGTGGTGACGACCGCACCGCGGCCGTACTCGATGTGGAAGGACCCCGGTTTGATGTTGAACCCGCGGATCTGCCCCTTCTCCAGTCGCTGGTATCCGCCGGGCAGCAGGACCGTGGGCTCGGTCTGGTCGGATTCGAGATCGTAGGACTCGATTCGGCCCGCGAGCAGGAACTTGTGGATCTCCACGCGCTTGTATCGGCCCGAGAACCCCTCCGAACCGGTCGGGGTTCCGAATAAGACCATGTACTCGTTCGCGCTGAAGTAGAGGAACTTGACCTTGCCCACGATGCCGCCCGCCCTGTTGCCGACCCACCGGCCCGGCGTCGATGCGATGAGGTCTGGGTATTCGGCGGACAGAAGTTCGACGGTGCGGGTGATCAGATCGTCGCTCCCCGTGCTCTCCACGGGCAGCCCGACGACCTTGTCGGCAACCCTGGCGAGGACGTCGAGATCGATCTTGTAGCCCATGAACACCAGACAATCACACTCGGCGGGAAATGGAGATCGACATGAACGGAACCACACTGTGACGGTTGCAGACCGGTTGGCAAGGCTCGTCGGCGACGTCGCGGGCATCGAACTGCCCGTCCGCATCCGCGCGTGGGACGGCAGCGAGGCGGGGCCGGCCGACGGCCCGGTGCTGGTGATTCGCAGCAGGCGGGCGCTGCGCAGGCTGCTGTGGGCGCCGGGCGAAATGGGCCTGGCGCGTGCCTATGTCACCGGCGACATCGACGTCGACGGCGACATGGCCGACGGGTTCCGCCGCGCATGGGCGGTCGCGGCGACGCGTCGTCCGGCAATCTCGCTGCGGGACAAGGCCGGTGCGGCCGCGGCGGCCGTCACGCTCGGGGTCGTCGGTCCGCCGCCGAAGCGGCCAGCGTCGGAGGCCAAGCTGACCGGTCGGCTGCACACCCGGGGGCGGGATCGCGCCGCGATCGCACACCACTACGACCTGTCCAACGAGTTCTACGAACTGCTGCTCGACGAACACATGGCGTACTCGTCGGCGTACTACACCCACGACGGCCAGTCTCTGCACGATGCGCAGACCTCGAAGCTCGAATTGGTCTGCAGCAAGCTGGAACTCAAGGAGGGGCAACGGCTGCTCGACGTCGGTTGCGGGTGGGGCTCGATGATCCTCTACGCCGCCCGCAACCATGGCGTGCACGCCACCGGCATCACGCTTTCCGCCGAGCAGCGCGACTTCATCGTCAAGCGCGTCGCAGAGCAGGGGCTCGCCGACCTGGTGGACGTCCGACTGCAGCACTACCGCGAATTCGACGATCCGCCAGAGACTTTCGATGCGGTCAGCTCGATCGAGATGGGCGAGCACGTCGGCGAGCAGCACTATCCCGGCTACGTCGACGTGATGTACCAGGCGCTCAAGCCGGGCGGCCGACTTCTCCTGCAGCAGATGTCGCGACGCGCCGACTCCGCACCCGGCGGTGGACCCTTCATCGAGTCCTACATCGCGCCGGACATGCACATGCGCCCGCTGTGGCAGACGATCCGTCACCTCGAGGCGGGCGATTTCGAGGTCAGGGACGTCGAGGCCATGCGCGAGCAGTACGTCCGCACCGTCGATGACTGGCTGGCGACCTTCGAGGACCGCTACGCGGACTTCGTGGCGCTGCAGGGCGAGGAGGTCGCCAGGGTCTGGCGGCTGTACCTCGTCGGCGGTGGACTCGCGTTCGAACAGGGGCGGATGGGCGTCGACCAGATCCTGGCTCGAAGGCCGCCGCGTAGCCCTTCGCCGAGTGCACGCTTGTTGCCGGTTGCTCTCGCGATATGCGTACAACAAGCGTGCATTCGGCGACAAGGTCACGCCGTGACGCGCTGGCCCTTGTGCAGCGTGTCGAGAAGTTCGCGGTACGGCCCGACGAGGTAGGCGGTGTCGCCCGCGGACAGCTGACTGTCGCGGCGCGGATGCAGCTGGACGTCGCCGGCGACCGCGGTCGATCGCGATCGCGCGGGTAGCCGTCGACATGTCCTCCATCCGCAGCCCGTCGAGCTCGCTGCCTGGCTCCACCTCGACGCCGCCGACCATGAACGATTGCTGGCCCACCGAGAACGTGCCGAGCACCTGAAGGCCCATCGCGGTGCCGATGAACCACGGCGCCGCGAGCTCGACTGTCGAGCGGACGTTCTCGAACCCGAAGCGTTGCGAGACGGCCGCACCCAGTGTGCGGTCGTAGACGCGCAGCACGACGGGGACGCCTGGCGTGTCGGCCGAGCGCATCCAGCGCAGCGCCCAGTCGTTCGCGGAGCACGATGCCCGTCTCGATGTTCACCATGTCCGACTGGGTCAGCACCGCTACGGCGATGGCATCGTCGATGCGGGCCGAATCGAGCGTCGCGGGTAGCGTCGCGTCGCCGAAGATCACCGGCACGTCGAGTTCGGCGGCCGATCGACAGAAAGCGGTTGTCGGGGCTGCGTTCGATGACCACGACGTCGTGGCCCGCCGCCTTCAGGTCGGCCACGACCCGGATGCCGAACGAGCCGAGGCCGACGACGATGATGTGGTCGCTCAGCTCGCGGACCTTGCGCAGCCCCGCGTTCTGCGCGATGCGCCGGGACAGCAGCAGGTCGGCGACGAACGCCATCAGCACGGCGCGTCGACGGTGACGCCCGCGAACATCAGCCCGATGCCGAACAGTCGCAGCCATGTCGGTTGGTCGATGAAGCTGAAGTCGCCGTAGCCGACGGTGGCGATCGTCTCGGTGGAGAAGTACAGCGCGTCGATGAAGCTCATCCCCGTGGGCTTGTCGTAAGCGAACCGCAGCAGCAGGGTTGCGCCGAGCAGGAGCGTCGATCGATGCGGCGAACGCCTTGAAGAAGTTGGGGTTGACGTCTTCGAGGAAGGCCCGGATCGCGTCGGTCACTCGCTTCAGCGGCTTGCGTCGATGACTGTTGTAGCCGCGCGCGCCGCGGTGGCCGACCTCGGTCTGCCCGGTCGCGGGCGGCGCGACGTCGATGCCCTGCGTCAACCAGTTCCTCGGCCGTGCCGATCATCGCCGTCCAGTCGCCCTCCTCGACCCGCACGTCGCGGCCGGGGCAGGCCACCACCTCGCCGGGGGTCGCCGAATTCTCGCCACGAACGACGGCCACGGGCGCGAGGTCGCCGAAGATCTCGCGCAGTGTGGCGTCGCGCGGTGCGTCGGTGCCCGAGACGACGAATTCGATGCCTGCCGCGGTGATCGAGTGCGTGGTGCGCGACAGACAGGCCTCGACCACCGACGGTGCGGCGAGGTCGGCGACGTCGAGGATCGCGCCGGGGCCGTTGCCGATCGCGACGGCCTCGCGCAGCACGCTGTTGGCCAGCCGCGCCACCACGCGGATCGGTCGGGTTCAGTTGGCTTGCCAGCAGGGCGATTTCGAGGTTCAGTGCATCGTCGTCGTCCGCGCAGATCAGCGCGGCTGCATCGGCGATACCCGCGTCGAGGAGCTCGCGCCGACGAGAAGACGACCGCGATCTCCCGCCCCGCAGCTCGGAGCTGCTCGATGATCCGCATACCCAGCGGATCGTCGCCGCAGACGATGATGTGCCCCTGCATTCTGTGAACCTACTTCGGAAACCTTCGCCGCGACGGGTGAAGATGTCCGCATGGCCCCCCACATCTACGTCAAGGCGTGCATCAACGGCGCCCGCACCCCCGACGCCCACCCCGATCTGCCCGTCACGCCCGACCAGCTGGCGGCCGCCGCGGTGGCCGCCCACGGTGCGGGAGCGCAGGCGGTGCACATGCACCCGAAGACCGCCGACGGCGTCGACTCGCTTCGAGCCCGACGTGGTCGGCGCGGCCGTGGCGGCGGTCCGCACACGCCGCGCCCGGTCTGCCGCTCGGCGTGACGACGGGGTTCTGGGCGCTGCCCGATCGCGGACGCGCGCCGTCGCGCGGTCGAGGGCTGGACGGTACTGCCCGACTTCGCCTCGTTGAACTGGCACGAGCCCGGCTCGCCCGAGCTTGCCGAGGTCCTGCTGGGCAAGGGACTCGGCGTCGAGGTGGGCATCTTCCACGCCGAGGCCGCCGAATCCTGGGCGGCATCCGAGATCGCCAAGCACTGCATGCGCGTGATGATCGAGCTTCAGGGCGACGCCGACACCGCCGAAGCCGACGAGCTGCTGAGCCAGGTGATCGCCGCAGGATCGCCTGCACCCGTGCTGCTGCACGGCCTCGACGAAAGTTGTTGGCCCCTGCTGAAACACGCCGGGGTGTGCGGTGTGCAGACCCGCATCGGCATGGAGGACACGCTGAAGCTTCCCGATGGTTCGACGGCCCCGGACAACGCCGCGCTGGTGTCGGCGGCGGTGACGCTGCTCAGTCAGTAGGCGCGGCTAGGGCGAAGTCGGCGAAGTCGAAGCCGGGCACCACCACGCAGGTCACCAGTGCGGGCTCGTCGTCACGCGGTCGCGCGCGCTGCCAGTGCCCGGGCGGGACGAGGACCTGCGGTTGCTCGCCGCTCTCGATGTCGCTGCCGAGCAGATGCGTTGTCGCGCTGTCTCGTTCGGCTCCGATCTCCAGCAGCAGCGGGCTGCCCCGGTGATGCACCCACAGCTCGGCGCTGCGCACGGTGTGCCATGCCGACTGCTGACCGGGCATCAGCAGGAACAGGATCGCCGTTCCCGCGCTGCGGGATCCGCTGTACTCCGCGGGCAATGCGGGCTGGGCGACCGTCAATTCGCTGCGCCACGTCTCGCGGAACCAGCCACCCTCGGGATGCGGGGAGAGGTCGAGTCGCCGCGCCCAGTCGGGTAGCTCCTGCATGGGACAAGCCTACGTCCGGGGTCGTCGGCGAACCCGATTAGTCTGACCGCATGGCTCGCCTGCGCCCCGGATGGTTCGTCGTGCTGTGCGCGACGGTTCTCCTGGTGAGCGCGTGGTTTCCGTGGCTGACCACCGGTAGCGGCCGAGCCACCGCGATCGGCGGCAAGGTCGGTGACATCGGGGTGCCGCCCGCAGGCTTCGGCGTCGGCCAGCTGATGGTGTTGATGTCGTCCGCCTTGATCGTGGCCGCGGCGATGGCGGCGCGCAGCCTGTACCCGCGGATCGCTTCGACTGCGGCACTGTCGATTTCGGTCTTCCTCACCGTGATGGTGGTGTGGTACTACCACCTGTACGTCGCCGCGCCGGTCTCGGCGGGCCTGGGGCTCTGGATCGGCGGCGTCCGCGATGATCGTCGCGGTGGTGTTGTCGGTGCTGACCATGGTCGAGGGCTGGGCGCACGCGAGCAGGCGCCGATGACCGGCTTCGTGGATCCCGTGGTCCTGACCGGCGAGCGTTGGGTTTCGCTGGAACCGTTGACGGCCGCACACGTGCCCGAGATCGCGACGGCCGCCGCCGACGGCAACCCCGGCAAGCTGTGGTTCACCGCCGCGCCCTCGCCGGAGACCGCCGGGCGAGTGGGTCGATCTCCGGCTCGCCGCTCAGAATCCCGCCACCGGTTTGACGTTCGTGGCGCGCAACATGGCCGGAGCGGTCGTCGGGTCGTCGAGCTACCTGAACGTCGATCCGCCCAATCGCCGGCTCGAGATCGGGTCGACCTGGTTCTCCGAGTCGGTCCGCAGAACCGGCGTCAACACCGAGGCGAAGCTGCTGATGCTCGGGCATGCGTTCGACCAGTTGAACTGTGTGGCAGTCGAATTCCGCACCCACTTCATGAACTCGACCAGCCGTGCCGCGATCGAGCGGCTCGGCGCCAAGCTCGACGGGGTGCTGCGCAGTCACCAGCTTCTGCCCGACGGGTCGCGGCGCGACACCGTCGTCTACTCGATCCTCGACGTGGAATGGCCCGCGGTGCGCAACAACCTGCGCCACCGGCTGGACCCGCTAGGCGCCGGTGAAGACTGCGGGCAGATCGCCGTGCCGCGGGTGGCGAGCTGCCCGCAGTCCCGAGCGTCGGTCAGGAGTCGATCGTCGTGGGCTTGATCGACTTCTGCTCGTTGCTGTGAGCGATGCTGATCTTGCGCGGCTTTGCCCGCTCGGCCAAGGGGATGGTGACGGTCAGCACGCCGTTCTCGTACGTCGCCGAAATCGCCGCGTTGTCAATGCCTTCCCCGAGTGATAGCTGCCGGCGGTAGGTGCCGAAGAAGCGCTCGTTGGCCAGCCATTGCACGGAATCCTCGGAGCGGGCCGTGCGGTGCGCCGAGATCGTCAACGTCCCACCGTCGACGTCGACGTCGACCGAACCGGGGTCGACGCCGGGCAGGTCAGCGGTGAGAACGTAGTGATCATCGACCTTGCAGAGGTCCATCGGCATGAACCGTGGAGTGCGATTCGATCCGGCTTGGCTGGTGAGCAAGCCCCTGGTCAACGCGTCAAGGTCACTGAACGGATCAAAACGAAGCACAGTAATCCACCTCCCTCGAGACTCAGAAGCCCACCACCCTGGCGGGCAGCCAATCACTGTGCGATGACGAAATTAGCACTCTCAGGGCGAGAGTGCCAGCACTTTTTTCGATGAATTTTCGGAGCAGAGATCAGCGACCCGACGCCGAAGAGGTTGTCGCACAGCCCACGCCGGGGGGAAGACAAGAGAGCGCCGCGCGCTAGCCGAAGTCGACGTCCCCGGTCGCGACGACCTCGGCCGTCCGCCCCGGCGCCGTCTGGTATCCCCAGTAGAGATTCGTGTGGGCGATGACGTCCTCGGGCCGCGGTGCGCCGTAGGACGTCAGGTCCTCCGTCGTGTGCGCGTCGCTGACGAGGGTGACGTCGTAACCCCTGACGAACGCGCCGTGGATCGTCGAGCGGACGCACGCATCGGTGGACGCGCCGACCACCACGAGCCGACCGACGCCTCGTTCGGCGAGTGCGGTTTCGAGGGTCGTGGCCTCGAACGAGTCGCCATGGTTCTTCTCGACGCGGGCCTCGTCCTCTGCGGGCTGCAGTTCGGGGACGATCCGCCAACCGTCGCTGCCGTGGGTGATTCCCTCGTCCGAGTGCTGCACCCATACGACGGGAACACGCTCCCCGCGCGCCCGGTCGACGAGCCTGCCGATGTTCGCCACCACGGAATCACGTCCGTGCGCGCCGCCGACGACGTCGTTCTGTACGTCGACGACCAGCAGCGCGCTGTTCGGTCGGTTCTCCAGGGTGGTCATCGTCTCTCCTCCACGTCGGCGCCTCGCAGCGGCTCAGAGCATTGGTCGCAGGTGAGTACGGCATCGAAGGCGTTGCCGCACAGCGTGTGCCGCAGCAGTACCGCGGGGCCCTCTGGGCGCGGCGAACCAGCGCTGCGCCCACTGCAGCGCGGTGATGAGGATTCCGAAGACGGCCCGACCCTTCTCGGTGAGCAGGTAGCGCCCCCCGATGCGTCTCCAGCACCCCGCCCGTCGTGAAGATCTGCAGCCGGTGCGGTCAGCGAGCCGGGCGGAGCCCCGAGCTGTTCGGCGAAGTCGTTGAACCGGGTGGTCCCGACGAAGGCCGACACCAGGAGCGCGAAGGCCCAGCGGTTGCCGAGAATGCTCATGGTCTCGGGAAACAGCCCGCGCCCGCCCGGGTGCCGCCTCGGACGTCGATCGACGGCGAGTCGTCTCGACCGGAATGGAGCGTGGCCATGACCCACTGGGACCCCACGCCGCGGTCAGTTCCTTCTCCGTCACGACCTGTGCGCACTCCCGGCAGGTGATCACCGGTGCGAAGTCGGCGTCACAGCTGACGTGGTGCATCGTCGGCAGGCGCTCGGCGTGGTCGGGCACCCACCGGCGTTCCCACTCCCAGATCGACACCAGCACCGGCCACAGCGCCCGACCGCGTTGTGTGAGTGCGTAATCCGACCGCGGCGGATTGGTCTGATACTCCCGCCGTTCCAGCAGTCCGTCGGCGGTCATCGACGTCAGTCGTCGCGTGAGCACCGCATGCGAGATGGGCAGGCGCGCCGCGAATTCGCCGTACCGGGTGACGCCGAGAAGCGCCTGCTGAGCGATCAGCAGCGTCCACTCGTCGCCGAGGACGCCGAGCATCCGACCGACGGCGTTGACTCCGCCCGACTGGGTCAACTACAGGCCGATCGCCTCGGCGGCGGCATCGGTCTGATGCCAGCGGCGCAACTCCGACCCGGCCGCCCACGTCGAATGCGTGCCGCTGGAAACCCGTTCGGGCAGTTGAAGTTTGCAGACGGGTCCGTCACCCACCCTGGCCGCATCGAACACCAGGCAGTAGGACGCATCGGCGTTCATGTCGGTGGTGATCGTGACGAGGTAGCCGTCGTCCTCGCCGGTGCTGCCGATTCGCGGCGCCATCGCCGTCTCGCTGCCGTAGACACCGTCGTCGAAGGCGAACCGCTCCTCGGCGCCGGTCTGCAGGTCGTGCTTGACCAGGCCGTCGAACAGGAACCAGCCCGGCTTGCCCGTCGCCGCATAGGTGTAGCGGTACGGGCTGCCCGCATGACCGGGGTTGATCATGCCGAATTCGCTGATGCTGTCCGACAATTGCTCCTCGCGCACGCCGCCGGTGACGAGGTTGAACCGCCAGCGGTGCAACCGGGCCTGCATCCGGTCGAGTGCCAGGAAGCGGAAGGCGCGCTGCCACTTGTCGCCGAGGCCGTTGTCGGTCGGCTCCGGATCGCCCTGGAAGAAGCCGTCGAGCACGATCTCGTCGCCGTCCTCGTAGGCGTTGGTGAAGTGCAGGACGTAGGTCGGATCGGCCTCGAACCATTGGATTTCGCCGTTGCCGCGGCGCGGGATGACGGCGAACCGCGACGGCATGTCGCGGTGGAACCGTGCGACGTGGAGATTGCGTTCCAGATACTCGGGCTCCCAGAACAACGGAAAGTCGTTGAGGATCGCGTAGTTCTCCGTGAACGCCATGTCGTGGGGGAGGCGCGGCCCGGGAAGCGGCACGTCGACGAAGCGCACCAGTTCGTCGTCGGCGTCCACGACGCCGAAGTGCATGTACGGCGCCTGCTTCGAGTAGTTGAAGAACAGCAGTTCGCCGGTCTTGTCGTCGACCTTGGGGTGTGCCGACACGCCCCAGTCCGACGGGAACGAGCCCCGCCAGTCGGCCTTCCCGAGCGTCGCGCCGGAGTACGGGTCGATCCGGTAGAGGTCGCCGCACTGGTAGTGACTGGACAGCGCCGTGCCGCGATGCACGATGACGTCCGTCGACGACGCGTCCTTCATCAGTGTCCTTGCGCCCCAGCCGTAGTCGCGCTTGGCGAACTCGATCGGCTCGGCCAGGCCAGGCCACAGCGGGCCGCCCGCCTCGTTCTCCTCGAGCGAATCCGTCGGTGCGGACGAATCTGTTGCGGTAGAACGCCTTTCCGTCGCGGAAGCCGACGACGTGCATCATGCCGTCACCGTCGAACGGGTGGTACGCCTTGAACGCGGGGTGCAGGGGGTTCTCGGTGTTGCGCAGGTAGACGCCGTCGAGGTCGCGCGGGACCTCGCCTTCGATCGCCGTCAGGTCGTCGGCATCCCATTCGGTGGTCTGCGGTCGCCACGGCCCCGTGCGGTAGGGGTGGTCGTCCTCCTCCGGCAGTGTGGACAGAAACTTGCCGACGAGCTCGGTATGCATCTTCATTCCTTCCGTGCTGACGAGACGACGAAGCTGACCGTGGTGGCCGTGCTGCCGCCGAAGTTGAGAGTGCCGAATGTCGTTGCGCCGTCGACCTGGTAGTCGCCCGCGGTGCCGCTGACCTGTCGCGCGGCGTCGACGAGCATGCGGACGCCGGTCGCGCCGACGGGATGGCCGCCGCCGATCAGGCCGCCGCTCGGGTTGATCGGCAGCCGTCCGCCCATCTCGATCTCGCCGTTCTCGATCGCCTTCCACGATTCGCCGGGACCCGTCAGGCCGATGTGGTCGATCGCGAGGTATTCGCTGGGGGTGAAGCAGTCGTGAACCTCGATGCCGTCGAGATCGTCCAGCGTGACGTGGGCGCGCTCGAAGGCGTCGAGGACCGCCCTGCGAACGTGCGGCATGACGTACGGGTCGTCGGCGGAGTGGTCGAACTTCTGCTGCAGGCCGAGGCCGACGGTGCGGTGTCCCCAGCCGTCGATGCGGCCGATCGGGCGGGCGTCGGGGTGGTCGCGCAGGTAGCCGTCGGTGACCAGGACGATGCCCGCGCCGCCGTCGGTCATCTGGCTGCAGTCGAACCGCCGCAGCTTGCCCTCGACCACGGGGTTGACGTCGTCCCGAAGGTCGCCGCTGAGATCCGGCACCGTCCACTCGCGGGTCTGCGCGTTCGGATTGTTGCGGGCATTGGCGAAGTTCACGCTCGCGATGGCCCTCAGGTGTGCGGAGTCGATGCCATACCGTCGGTCGTACTCCTCGGTGACGCGATCGAACATGAACGGCCACATGAACGTCGCGTCGGCGCCCTCGTGGCCGGTCCACGCGGCGGCGCCCAGGTGCTTCGCGGCGGTATCGCCGTGGACCGTCTTCTCCAGTTCGACGCCGACGACGAGTGCCGTCTCGTAGGCCCCCGACCGGAGGTCGGCGATCGCCGCCAGCGTCGCCACGCTGCCCGATGCGCACGCCGCCTCGTGGCGGGATGACGGGGTGCTCCACAGGCCGTCGACGACGGTGGCGGGCATCGCGCCGAGGTGGCCCTGCGCCGCGAACATCTCGCCGAAGGCGTTGCCGACGTGCACGACGCCGATGTCGGCCGCGTTGATCCTTGCCGCCTCCAGGGTCTCCGCGACGACCTCGGCGGTCAGGTCGGCGAAGTCATGGCCTTCGCGGGTGAGATTGCGCGCGAAGTCGGACTGGTAGCCGCCGAGAATCCACACGCCTTCGTCGCCCATGTTCGCAACCTACTACAACTAGCAGAGTGACTTTCGGGAAATTGACGACGCGGCTAGTGGCTGTCGGCGGCCCTGATCTGCGGCATCGAAAGTGGGTGTCGAGCGCGGCCGCGTCGTAGACCAACCCGACACCGACACGCCGCGAGATGAGTTCGAGGGAAATGGCCACATTCCTGACCACGGCATACCATGATCAAAATCTGCGGCGGCGACAGTAGCACACGGTCAGACGACTACAAGCAAAATATCGGTTCCGAAAATACTCATGAGAAGCGGTCTTGGACCGCCCCTTCGGCGCCCTGCCAATCAGAGCCACTCGGGCAGTGACCGTTGACGGAAATGAATATTCTGCTCGCCTCGTATCGTCACTGTTCAGGAGGTTTCGCAACGTTTCCTGGCAAGGCGCCGTGCCAGGGGCGAGGGCGGTCGCCGGGCCCTCCCTTCCCTAAGGGTCGGGCGAGGTCCAGGAAACGCATTGTGACGCTTGACACAGTTATAGCAAAGTTCTAATGTCTCCTTCGCAACCTAGTTTTTGAAGTTCTTGAGAAGGTGACGTGACGATGACCCCGGATGGCACTGGCGCCGGCCGGCCCCGAAGCCAGAAGAAGGGCGCCCACACGAAGAGGCGCACACGCACGCGCACGCGGGCTGGGCTCACCGTCACCGCAGTCGCGGGTGGCGCGGTCGCCTGCACCGGCGTGGCCTTCGGCGTCGCCCCGATCGCAGAAGCCTTCTCGATGATGATTCCCGTCAGCGATGGGAGCGGCGGCTCCGGCAACAACATCCAGCTGAACATTCTCGAAGGCAATGTCTTCGACACCCAGCTCGGAATCATGGGCGGGAACGTCAGCAACAACACGACGGGCGGCGGCTTCGCGACGGGCCAGGGCAGCACGGGAACCACCACTGGGACCGGCAACGGCAACACGACCCAGATCAACATCCTGTCGTACAACATCTGGAACCCGCAGGTCAGCATCTTCGGCGGGAACATGAGCACCAACAAGACCGTCAGCAATGTCTCGCAGAACAACGGCAACGGTGTCGACAACAACAGCACCGCTGATGCGGCTGCAGCGCCGGGCGGTCTCATCGGGGGCATGTTGCTCGGCGGCATGAACGGCAACGGCAACACGACTCAGCTGGCGCTCCTCTCGGGCAACATCACCAACCCGCAGTTCACCCTGTTCGGCGCCAACATCAGCAACAACACGGCCGCCACGAACATCTCCTCGGGGAACGGCAACGGCAGCACGCAGTACCTGTCCGCCGGTTACATCAGCGCGACCATGTTCGGAATGAACGGCAACGGCAACACGACTCAGGCGGCGGCCGGCACGTCCAACATCCTCAATCCGCAGTTCAGCTTCGGCTCGGGAAATAGCAGCCTCAACTCGTCGACGACCAACAATTCGACCGGCAACGGCAACGGGAGCGGCACCGCGACCGGGGGCGGGCTCTTCGGGAACACCACGTTCTTCGGCTTGACGGGCAACGGCAACTCGAGTCAGACCTCGACCGGCTCGGGCACCATCTCCAACGACCAGATCAACTTCGGTTGGACCAAGCTGTTCCCGACCAACACCAACCCAACACGACGACCGTCACCCAGCAGCCGAGTACCCCCGGTACCGACACGGTCGTGACATCCAGCAGCATCACCGCCCCCGTGGAGACACCCACCACCACGGTCGTCCCCCCGGCCAGTCGGCGCGTCGGGCGCGCCCGCTCCCGTCGTTGTCAACGGCCCTACCGGTTCGGCCGGCACAGGCGCCCCGGCGTTCACGCGAATCACCACCGTGGTGAATCAGACGCTGGGCACGGGGTCCAAGACATTGCTGACGCCCATCGGCGCCACGGGCGGCACCGGCCCGGCCGGAAAGCTTCAGCCTGCCCGAGCCCATCAAGAAGCTCATCGCGAGCATTCCTGGAATGCCCAAGGCAGACACATCCGATACGACCGATAGCGCTCCCGCGGGGGACGGATGAGCGGCCCGGGGAGGTGTGGATGACATGACTGTGCAAAGCGGTGACGCCGATCACCGCATCCCGCAACGACTTTCGAACAACACAACAACACAACTCAACGAACGCAAGAATTCACAAAGGGAGTCAAGTAAATGGCCAATCACACCGCCCCCCGCAAAGCGAGACTGATGCGCGTCGTCGCCATGGGCGCCATCGCCGGCAGCACGACCATCGGATTCGCTGGACTCGTCTCGACGGCGACCGCGGGTGTCGCGCAGGCCGACAGCGACTGCTCCTGGTTCTGCGCCAACGACAGCAACAACACGCTGTTCGGAAACAACGGCAACGGCAACGTCACCCAGCTGGGTGGCGGTAACGGCAACATCCTGAACAACCAGATCAACGTTCCCATCCTCAGCCCGACCACGGGCAGCGGCACCGCGTTGAACACGGGCACGACGACCGGCGGCCTCACCACCGGTGGCCCCGGCACCAGCGCCGCGACCACCGTGGCTGCGCCCGTCGTCGCGCCGGTCAACGGGACGATTGGCATCGGCCCGGCCATCAGCACGACCGCCGCCGCCAGCCCCGCGGTCGGACTCGGCCTCGGTGGCGCGGCCGCCGCCGCGTCGACCGCCGCGGCAATTCAAGCGGCAACCGGTCTCCAGGCGAACGCCATCGCCCCCGCGTGTGAACCTCCAACCCGTCGGGGTCGGGTCTGATCAAGCCGTCGGCGGCCCGACTGTCGCCGGCACGGGCACTCATCGGCAATACCGCTTCGACGGGCAATGCCGGTAACAACGCCGGCGGCAACGCCATCGGCGGCACCAACCAGGGTGGCACCACCACGGGCGGCACCGCCGCCGCCACCGTCGTCAACAACGCCGCGATCGCAAAGCGGGGCGGCTGCCGGTGGTGCGGGCGGCGATCTGAGTGCCTACCTCGACAACGACGCCAACGCCGGAGGCAACCAGTCCTACAACACCTCCAACAACAACACCGCCAACGACAACGGCAATAACAGCCGCAACGGCAACAACAGCTACAACGCCGCATCGCCCACCAACACCAGCGGGTTCTTCTCCGCGAATGGCAGCAACAACACCCTGTTCGGGCAGAACGGGAACGGTAACTCCCAGCAAATCGGCGGCGCCAACGGCAACATCCTGAACAACCAGATCAACGTCCCGATCGGCAGCCCGACCACCGCCAGCGGCCAGGCCGTCAATGGGGGGCTGACGACCGGCGGCGCGTCCACCGGTGGGCTTGGCACCAGCCTCGCCACCACCGCGGCTACGCCAGTGGTCGCGCCCGTCGACTTGACGGTCGGCGTCAACCCGGCAATCGGTACGACGGCCGCCGTCAGCCCGGCGGTCGGCCTCGGAATCGGCGGCGCGGCCGCTGCCGTGGCGACTGCCGCGGCTGCGCAAGTGGCGACCGGTATACAGGCCAACCCCATCGTGCCCGCGCTCAACTCAGAAGACGTCACCGTCGCCTCCAACCAGAATGTCGGCGGTCAGACTCAAGCGAACACCGGAGCCATCGGTGATACCACTTCCACGGGCTACGGCGGCAATAACACCGGCGGCAGCGCCCAAGGCGGCGACAACACCGCCGGCAACACGAACGGTGGCGACTCCCGCGCCAACGTGACCAACAACGGCTTCTCGAGCGCCGGAGCGGCTACCGGTGGCGCGGGCGGCAATGCCACTGCCTCCACGAAGAACAAGGCCAACGCCGGGGGCAACCAGTCCAACAACACCTCGAACAACAACACCTCGAGCAATAACGGCAATGGCAGCACCAACGGCAATGGCAGCAGCAACGGCAACGGCGAGCAACCCCTAACCGGGAATCAGCCGACTAGCCACGGCGGCGCTCACCCATCGGGTGGGCGCCGCTTTGGTTTCCATTCGAGGTCGACGGGGCAATCCCTGGTCATGAGCACTTCGAAGAAGGCCAAGAACACGATCGATCGGCTCGCCGGCAAGGCGAAGGAGAAGGTCGGCGAAGTCACCGGCGACCGTCAGCTGCGCAACGAGGGCAAGGCCGACCAGGTCAAGGCCCGGGTGAAGATGACCGGCGAGCGACTCAAGGATGCAGTCCGCGGTCGATAGCGCCAAAGAATGTTTGCCACCGCAGCCCGGCGGGTAATGGTCCTGCTGGGCGTCGAGAGCTTGTCCCTCGACCAGTGGAGTTGTTCCCCGATCCGACCCGTCGTGTTCATTCCGACGGGTCGGATCTAACTCCGGCCATGACCACCCATCCCACGTTCGGCGTTGAAGAAGAATTCCTCCTCGTCGACCCCGACACCGGCGAACCCGTCCCGCTCAACCGCGCCGTCGCAGAGCGTGCCGCGCGCAACGGTGTCGAGCTTGAACTCGAGTTGACGAGCTGTCAGGTGGAGACGACCTCCGAGCGTCGCCGAGTCCAGCGACGCCTTGCGGTCGGAGCTGAGTCGCCTGCGCCGCGTGTCCGCCGATGCCGCAGCCGAAGCGGGCGCACGACTGCTGGCCGTCTCGCTGCCGCCGACGGTCCCGCTTCACTTCCCGATCACCGACAAGCCGCGCTACCACGCCATCGCCGAGCGGTTCGGCATGATCGCCCACGAGCAGGGGATCAGCGGCTGCCACGTTCACGTCGCCGTCCCCGACCGCGAGACGGCCGTCAAGGTGAGCAACAGGCTGCGGCCGTCACTGCCCAGTCTTCTTGCCCTGACGGCGAATTCGGCGGTGTACCGCAACGCCGACACCGGGCACGCGAGTTGGCGAAGCGTGCTGTGGGCGCGGTGGCCGAGCGCGGGCCCGCCGCCGCACTTCGACTCGGTCGACGACTACGACGCGACGGTTCAGATGATGCTGGACGAGGGCGCGATGTTGGACGACGGCATGGTCTATTGGGACGTCCGACCGTCGGCCAACTATCCGACCGTCGAGGTGCGGGTCGCCGACGTGCCCGCCACCGTCGCGGAGACGGTGTTGTTCGCGACCCTGGTCAGGGCTCTCGTCATGACGGCACTCGAGGACGAACGACGGGGCGAGCCGTTCGACGTACCCAACCCGCACCAGCTGCGGGTCGCGTATTGGAAGGCCGCGCGGTACGGACTGCGTGGCTCCGAGGAGTTGCTCAGGGAGTTGATCGAAAGGGTGAGGCCCGCACTGGAGGCCGTCGGGGACTACGCGATGGTGCGCAGTGAGTTCGACCGCGTCCTCGCGGAGGGTAATGGCGCGATGCGCCAGCAGCAGGCCTGGGCGCGGGGCAATGACGTCGCCGACGTCATCGCGGAAGCAGCCAGAGCCACGCTGTCGGGCGTGTGATCGAGATTCGCAACCCGCGGTAGCGCAACGGCGTATTTTCGGGGCTATGTACGACGTGAAGATCACCGGCGGCACGGTCGTCGACGGAACCGGCGCCGACCGCTACCTGGCCGACATCGGCATCAAGGACGGCCGCATCGTCGAGGTGCGGCGCCGAGACGCAGGTTCCGGCGGCATCGACGGCGACGCCGCCACCACCATCGACGCCACCGACCGCGTCGTCACCCCCGGCTTCGTGGACGTCCACACGCACTACGACGGTCAGGTGAGCTGGGACGAGACGCTGGAGCCATCGAGCCTGCACGGCGTGACGACGGTCGTCAGCGGCAACTGCGGAGTCGGGTTCGCGCCGGTGCGCCCGGGCCGCGAGCAGTGGTTGATCGAGCTCATGGAGGGCGTGGAGGACATTCCCGGCACCGCCCTGGCCGAGGGCATCACCTGGGAGTGGGAGAGTTTCCCCGAATATCTCGATGCCATCGAAAAGCGCACTCTCGCAGTCGATTACGGTACGCAGATCGCGCACGGCGCGGTGCGCGGCTACGCGATGGGGGAGCGCGGCGCGCGCAACGAGGACGCGACCGACGACGACATCGCGGCGATGGCGCGCATCGTCCAGGAGGCCGTCGAGGCGGGTGCGCTGGGCTTCTCCACGTCGCGCACCGAAGGGCATCGCGCCATCGACGGCGAGCCCGTGCCGGGCACCTATGCCGCAGAGCGGGAGTTGTTCGGGCTCGGCCGCGCGATGGCCGCAGGTGGCCAGGCGGTGTTCGAATTGGCACCCGCGGGCGCCGTCGGCGAGGACGATGCAGCGGCGATTCGCGAGCTCGACTGGATGAGACGGCTGGCCGAGGAGACGCAGCGACCCGTGTCGTTCACCATGATTCAGACGCAGTCGGCGCCCGACCTGTGGCGCAAGCAGCTCGACCTCGCGGGCGACGCGGTGGCCGACGGCATCCCGGTCTACGCACAGTTCGCGGCGCGGCCGTTCGGCATGATGTTCGGCTTCCCCGGCTACAACGCCTTCGACCACCGCCCGACGTTCCTCAAGCTGAAGGCCGAACTCGGCCGCGAGGAACTCGCCGAGCGGCTGGCCGATCCAGAGGTCCGCGCGACGATCCTCGGCGAGGCAGATCTGCCTCCCGATCCGGCGAAGCAGTTCGACGCGATCTTCGCGATGATCCAGCACAGCCTCGACAAGCTCTATGCGATCGGCAACCCGCCCGACTACGAGCCGACGCCCGACCGAACCGTGTCGGCGATCGCCCGGGCGCGCGGTCAGGATCCGCTGGCGACGCTGTATGACCTGATGCTCGAGGACGGCGCCGGCAGCCATGCTGATGCTGCCCTTCTTCAACTACGCCGAGGGCAATCACGACGCGATCTACGACATGATCTCGCACCCGGCCGCGGTGTCAGGCCTGTCCGACGGCGGTGCGCACTGCGGACTGATCTGCGACGCGTCGATGCCGACCTACATGCTGAGCCACTGGACCCGCGACAGGCATCGTGGGCCGAAGTTCTCGCTGGAGTACATGGTGCGCAAGCAAACCCTAGACACCGCAACGCTTTTCGGTCTCTCCGACCGCGGTGTCATTGCGACTGGCAAGAAGGCCGACGTCAACGTCATCGACATGTCGGCCCTGAACCTGGGCCTGCCGAAGATGGTGTACGACCTACCGGCTCAGGGTCGTCGACTGGTCCAGGGTGCAACGGTTACGACGCGACCATCGTCAGCGGCGCGGTGACCCGACGCTTCGGAGCGGACACCGGGGCGCGGCCGGGCCGGCTGATCCGCGGCGTGCGGTAGCGGGGCTCTAAAGACCCAGGTCGCGGAGGAACTCGGGCTTGTAGGTCTCGAGCAGTTCGAACCGCGGGTCGGGGATGCCGACGGGTTCGTCGCCATCGGACTGCGCGGGCGTGCCGTCGGAGCTGGTCCACTCCTGGGTCTCGGCGTTCCACCGCGTCAAAGAGTAATCCGCGTCGAGGTGATCCTCGGCGACGAGTTCACGCATCGTCTTCTCCGCCTCGCGAGCATCCTGCTCGGTGCTGGCGTACAGGAACATCTGTGACCCGTCGCGGGTGATCGTCACGCGACCGCCGAGGCGCTTGCGCGCGTGGTCGTCGAGATCGAGCGAGCGGAGCCGCTCCCACAACGTCAATCCGTGGTCGGCGTCCTTCAGCTCGACTTCAACGCGGTATTCATCGGCCATGTCGATACCATACGTAAGACGGGTTGGCGACACCCCAACGGTCTCGCCGGCTCGATGTCAGAACCGACGAGACCTAGGCATGTCCGGCAGTCGACCGCCGGACTTGCCTATGTGCGAGCATTGCCCGCGAAAGCAGACTACAAACGTAGGTATGGAGCAAACCGGAGGGAGGCTGGCCGACATGCCGACCCTGGGAAGACACGATCTGGCGCTCCGGATGGCCGAACTGGCGCGCGCGACGGCCGTCCCGCGCAAGGTCGACGACGTGCTCGTCGACGTCACCAACGCCGCCATGGAACTGATCGAGGGCGTCGACGTCGCGGGCGTGCTTCTGATCGGCAAGGCCAACAGCTTCGAGACGGTGGCGCAGACCTCGGATCTCATGTTCAAGCTCGACGAACTGCAGATGCGCTACAACGAGGGCCCCTGCTATGAGGCGGCGCTCGACGAGATCGTGGTGCGCACCGACGACTTCCGCAAGGAGCCGCGGTTCCCGAAGTACGCGCCCGCGGTCGTCGAACTCGGTGTGCTGAGCGCGCTGTCGTTCAAGCTGTACACCGCAGACCGGACAGCGGGAGCGCTCAACCTGTTCGGCTTCGAGCCGAAGCTGTGGGACGCGGAGGCGGAGACGATCGGCATGGTGTTGGCCGGGCATGCCGCCGCGGCGATCCTGGCCAGCCGGGAAGGTGACCAGCTTCAGTCGGCGCTGTCCACACGCGATCGCATCGGCCAGGCCAAGGGCATCATCATGGAGCGCTACGGCGTCGACGAGGTCCGCGCGTTCGGGATGCTTCGCGAGCTGTCGCAGGAGTCGAACGTGAAGCTCATCGAGGTCGCGCAGAAGGTCATCGACACCCGCGGTCAGTCCTGACCCGACTCGGATGATTCGCTTCCTTGCTGCCACGGTCACCGTCATTGCCGCTCTCGCGGTTTTTCCAGGTGTGCTCTCGCAAAATGCAGTCGCCGATCCGTGCGCGGACGCAGAGCTCGTGTTCGCACGGGGCACCGGCGAGCCCCCCGGACTGGGTCGAGTGGGCGACGCCCTGGCCGACGCGCTTCGCCCTCGGCTCGGCGCGCGGAGCCTCGGCACCTACGCCGTCGACTATCCCGCTAGCCACAACTTCCTCTCGACGAGGAATGGGGCGAACGACGCGGCCGCCCACATCGCCGACGTGGCAGCGCGGTGCCCCGGAACTCGGGTCGTTCTCGGCGGGTTTTCGCAAGGCGCCGCCGTGGTCTCGATGCTGGCGGGCGTCGCCCCCGTCGGCGACCGCATCGGCGAGATCGGTTCGGCGCCACCGCTTCCCGCCGATTCCGCAGGCGCCGTCGTAGCGGTCGCGGTCTTCGGCAATCCGGGCAACCGATTCGGCACACCCTTGTCGACCAATGGTCAGTTCGCCGGCAGGACGATCGACTTGTGCAGCGCCGGCGACCCGATCTGCGTTCAGGGCGGGCGCGATCGGTCCGCGCACAGCAACTACGACGCACCTCCGTACATCGACCAAGCCGCGAGTTTCGTCGCGGGACTCATCTAGGCTTCCTCGTTCGGGCCTGAGGCCCTGTCTGGTGCCCCCGGCATGATTCGAACATGCGACGCCGGCTTTTGAATCAGTCAGGTTTCGTCCGTGCTCGTTACTGCTCGGAAATCTCCTGCTAGCAGCCAAGATTTGCTCAGCGGCTCCCGCTGGTGATCGCTGGAGCCGGATTGTTTTCGATGAATAAACGCTGGATTTAGCGACCATTTTTGAACCTGCTAATGCGATGTCTAAGCACCGTGTCGCGGTAGCTCCGGAGACTCGCGTCGCGGCTGATTCTTACTCGGCTGTGTCACGCCCGATGGGTTCTCGTCTGACCAGGAGCTGCAGGAACTCGCGGTTGATGAACAGTCGATCGCGTCCGGTCTTGACGTTCTGAAGCATGCCATTGTCGGCGAGCGCGTTGAGCCAGCTGGTCGCGGTAGGGCGGGATACGTTGCAGCGGTCCATCACTGTCGTGATCCGGCAGTAGGGCTGCTCGAAGAGGACCGACTGGAACTCGGAATCCGCTCCACCCCTGGAGACTGAACGCGCCCGCCGGCTGAAGTCGTCTTGCAGCGCGCGGATGGCAGTGACCTTCTTCAGGGTGCTGCGCGAAGTCTGTTCGATACCGGTCAGAATGTAGAGCAACCACTCCTCCCAGGCGGACTCGGCCGTAACGCCCAGCAGGAGGCGGTAGTAGTCCGTCTTGGTGTCGATGATGTAGCGCGACAGGTACAGGACGGGAAGTCGAAGAAGGCCCGCCTCAACCAGCATCAGCACGTTGAGGATGCGGCCGGTTCGGCCGTTGCCGTCTGAGAATGGATGAATCGCCTCGAATTGGTAGTGAGCAGCCGCCATCCGCACGAGCGGGTCGAGGCCGTCGTCGGCGTGGATGAATCGTTCCCATGCGGTGAGCTTCTCGGTGACGACATCGCGTCCTTCCGGCGGGCTGTAGGTAGTTCGCCGGTGACGGGGTTCCCGATCCTTGTTCCAGGGACTGCACGGATCTTCATCTCGCGGCCCTTGATGGTGCTGCACACCGCACTGGCCGTCGCGGTGGTGAGTCCCCGATCGTTGATCATTTCGAACCCAACCTGCAAGGCGGTCCGGTACCGCAACGTCTCGCGGGTGGCGGGATCGGCGTTGGCGTCGTCGCTCAGATGGCGAAAGAGCTCATCAGTGGTGGTGACGATGTTCTCGATCTCGGAGCTGGCTTGTGCCTCCAGGACCGGAAGGGAGTTGATCAGGACCGTTGGGTTGGGGATCGACACGACGGCTTGATCTAGCTGGCCGAGCGCCGTATTTGCAACGATGGCGGCCTTTAGTACCTTGCGAGTCTCCAGCCGGTCAGCGTCGGGAGGTGCAGGGAGTTCGTTGTACGGACGATCGGGCCGCCAGTCGGTCACGGCGCCAACGATCTCAGCCTGGCAGCGATATGTAAAGAAATTACCTGAATGTTTATACTTCCGGACAATATGCGAACTTGGTTGACAGATCGAAGCGCCCGGTCTGGTCTGGTGCCCCCGGCATGATTCGAACATGCGACACCGGCTTTAGGAGAGCCGTGCTCTATCCCCTGAGCTACGGGGGCGGGATAGCAGCAGGAGTCTACCCAACTTCGTCAGCGCAACTCGGCGATGACCTTCGCGAACGCCTCGGCGTGGAACTGCTGCACGGTGATGTAGGTGACGCCGTAGTGGTCGCGGTAGTGGCGGATGGTGTCGGCGATGTCCTTCGTCGACCCCGAAAGCACCGTCGGTGTCCGAACCATGTCCTCATCCGACAGGTGGGAGAGGGATCTGCGCGCTTGCGTGAGGTCGGGGATTCCCGAGTCGTCCGTTGGCATCCCGATGATCGAGAGGTTGAGCTCCAGCGAGTCGAATCGGTCGCCGGCGGCGGCGCGGACGAACGCGATGCGGTCGGCAAGGGGATCGGCGTCGTCGGTGGCGGGCGCGCCGCCGGTGAACCCGATGATGTCGGCCCGTTGCGCGGCGAGGGTCAGCAGCCGGTCGCCGTTTCCGGCGATCAGGATGGGGACGTCCGACACGTGCTCGTTCATGTGCTCGGTGACGTGGCCTAGCCAGTCGACCCGTTCGCGTGCCGTGGGGTAGGGAATCTCGGCCTGCTCGAACTCCTCCTTGCTGTAACCCGCGCCCAGCCCGAGGTCGAACCGTCCGCCGGACAGGTCGCGCAGCGAGCTCGTGTCGCGCGCAAGCAGCGCGGGCTTGTAGAAGCCCGCGTTGAGCACGAACGTGCCAACCCGGAGCTTTTCGGTCGCCAGTGCGAGCGCGGTCATCATGGGGAACGGCGCGGTCGTATAGAGGTGGTCGGCCATGTGGACGATGTCGTAGCCCATGCCCTCGGCGCGACGTGCCCAGTTCTGCACGGATTCTGCCTTGCGCGCGGCCTGCAGGCCCACGCCGAACCGGAATTCCTTGGCCATGGCTCCGATGTTAGGGGCCGGCGTCAGACCAACGGCAGCTGGGCGAACACCGGCGTGGTCGGCAGCGTCGAACCGCTGCCCGGCTCCACGGTGAACGCCAGCGACTGTGAGTGGTGCAGATCGCTCAGCACGGCCGTGGTCGATGGCGCGACGTCTGCCGTGCCCATGGTCCCCGCCGAGCGCGGGCCGTCGTCGCCGACGAGCCACATCTGGTAGACGGTGCCCTGCGCGGGCGGGTTGACGTTGTTCATGACGAGGACGCGCGGCGTTGCGCTCGCGGGAGAACACCACCGTGGCGGTGCCGCCGGTCGGGATCTCGCCGGTGACGGTGCGGACGTCCGAGGCGGCGAAGATCTGATCCTCGGTCGAGATCGTCGACCTGGGATGCAGCACCCAGCCCACACCCAGCCCGCCCAGTCCGATCACCACTGCCGCGGCGGCTGCGAGCGTCGCCGTTCGCCAGCGCAATCCTTGCGAAGGCTCCTTCGCGGGCTTCTTGGGCTGCAACTGCACGACTGGAGCCGGAGCGACGTCGATGGAGGCCAGCAGCCGGTCGCGCAGCGCTGTCGGGCGGCTCGACCGCGCTCGAGAGGGACACGACGGCCATCGTCTCGCGGACGGCGCGGACCTCGTCGGCGAACGCGTGCGCGACGGCTGGTGACGCGGCGGCCACCATTCGGTCGACATGGGCCAGCTCGCCGTCGGTCATCGCGTGCAGGCATACGGGGTCGCGAGGGTCAGGATGTCCGTATCAGTCGGCTCGGTCATGTCACCCCCAAGCAGTTTCGGAGTCCGCGGATTGCGTCGCGCATCCTCGACTTTATTGTCGCAAGATTTGCCGATAAACGGTCGGAGACCTGCACATATGTCAGGCCCTCGTAATACGCGAGCTGGATGCATTCCTGTTGAGCATCGGTCAGAGAGCCGAGGCATTCGCGTGACCTGGCGACGCTCGTCGAGCTGGATGACGGCCTCGGCCACCCGGTCGGCGGGAGGGTCGAACGTCGCGGCGCCGTAGCGCGAGTCCCGCTGGCTTGCGGCCTGCTCGGACCGCACCCGATCCACGGCTCTGCGGTGTGCGAGCGTCATCAACCACGCCAGGGGCGATCCGGCCTTGGGGTCGTAGTTGGACGCGTTGTTCCAAACCTGCAGGTAGACGTCCTGCGTCGTCTCTTCGCTATAGCCAGGATCGCGCAAGACGCGGGTGACGAGGCCAAACACCCTGGCTCGGGTGTTGTCGTAGAAGGCAGCGAAGGCCTCGACGTCCCGCTGTGCGACCCGGCGCAGCAATACGTCGAGGTCGGCCGTCACGCCCGTGAGCCTAGCGGCGAACCCCAGCAATGTCATTGTATTCGCCATCTAGGCGGAATCGGCACGAAAAATGATGTGCGCGAACAATATTCGCTGAAGCCCGGCCGGTCGGCCATGATCTTCTCGGTGAGCCGGGCACCCGTGGCATAAACCAGGAAGTAGGCCATCGCGACGGGGGACAACACCGTCGCCAGCGAAACCCAGCCGGCGATCGAGATTAGCCACAGCCCCCACCACACTGCCGAATCGCCAAAGTAATTGGGGTGGCGGGTCCATGCCCACAGGCCGCGGTCCATGATCTTGCCCTTGTTCGCGGGATCGGCCTTGAACTGGCGCAACTGGTGATCGCCGACGGCCTCGAACAACACGCCGACGACCCACACGACCACGCCCGCGATGAGCACCGGCAGGAGCAGGCGCGGCGTCGGTCCGAGAGAGGCCGACAGTTGCAGTGGCAGCGAGATGAACCACGCCGCGACGGCCTGCAGCAGGAAGATCTTGCGGAGCACGTTGAGCGCGGAGAAGTCTCCCTTGAGCAGCTTGTCGTACCGAGGGTCCTCGCCCTTGCCCGCGGACTTGCCGACCATGTGCCACGCCAGGCGCAGCCCCCACACCGCGACGAGTGCCAACAGAAGTAGCCGTCGGAACAGGTCGCCGGTGCCGACCACGGCGGACACGGCCGCGACCGCGACGAAGCTGGCTCCCCAGGTGACGTCGACGACGTTGTATCGCCCGATCCGTCGCCCGATCAGGAATGTGATTCCGTAGACCAGGACGAGGATCGCCAGCGAGGCGAGGGTGACGACGAGGAAGTTCATCCACCCGAACCCGTCGGGGCGAACGTCCACTGGTAGACGTCGAGGTAGCCGGAGCGGAATCCCGCCTCGGAGTAGGCCAGGTAGAGCTCCCACATCCGCTGGAAGGTCTCGTCGAATCCCAACGCGGAGATCGCGTCTCGGTGCTCGTCGAGGCGTTCCCGCCACAGGCGCAGGGTCTCGGCGTAGTGCGGCCGCAACGAGAGCATGCCTACGGTGCGGAGTCTCGTCTCCCGCTCGGTGATTCCGACGACGGCCTCAACCGAGGGGATCAGTCCGCCTGGGAAGATGTACTTCTGAATCCAGGTATACGTGTTGCGGGAAGCCAACATTCGGTCGTGCGGCATGGTGATCGCCTGGATCGCGACACGTCCGCCCGGCGACACCAGTCGATCGAGCGCGGCGAAGTACGTCGGCCAGAACGGTATCCGACCGCCTCGATCATCTCGACCGAGACCACTGCGTCGTAGAGGCCGTCGACTTCGCGGTAGTCCTTGAGTTCGATCAGCACTCGGTCGGAGAGACCGGCTTCGGCGACCCGCTGCTGGGCCAGCCGCTGCTGCTCGGCGGACAGGGTGATGGAGTGGACGTAGGCACCGCGGGCCGCGGCCCTGATGCACAATTCGCCCCAGCCCGTTCCGATTTCGAGGACGCGGCTGCCCGGGCCGACGCGGGCCGAGTCGAGTAGCCGGTCGATCTTGCGGTGCTGCGCGTCTGCCAGTTCCGACCAATCGGGGCGGGTGCTGTCGAACAGCGCGCTCGAGTAGGTCATCGTCTCGTCGAGGAACTCGGCGAACAAGTCGTTGGACAGGTCGTAGTGTTCGGCGATGTTGTCGCGCGCCTGGGTGAGGCTGTTGTACATCGAGCGCGGGTGGCGTACGACGGCGAGCGGTCGAAGGTGTTGCAGTGCAGGCGGAATGAGCTCGGACATCGAGTTCGCGAACGCGGTCAGCAGGCCGGCGAGATCCGCCGGGTCCGCGGAGTCCCATTCGCCTGCCATGTAGGACTCGCCGAAGCCGATCAGGCCGAACTTGCCGATCCGTGCGAGCCAGGGCCTTCGGTTGGTGGATGACCATGGTGGGCAACGTGGGATCGGCCGCACCGACCACCGTTCCGTCGGGATACTGCAGCCGCAGCGGCAGGCGCGCGACCGCGCGTCGCAGCAACCCGTCGGCGATGCGTCCGGACAGCCCGCTGATCGGCCCGCGCGGGATCCGCGCCACGCCGGGCCAACGGTGGTGATCCGCCGTCGTGCCGAAGGTTCCGGTGGTCTCGATGGTCATAGCTGGTCGACCTTCTCCCTCTCGGCGACGGGAACCCTCGGCACGACGGGCACCCGCCGCATCCACAGGCTGACGCCCTGCACGCGAATCCAGGCAGCCCCCACCAGCGGAGCCACCGGCGCCACCATTTGCAGCCGCACCAGTTGCCCGATGCTGGCCCGCAAGCGCGAGCCTCGCAGCGTGGCGACGAACGCGGGCTTGTTCTCGCGGTGCAGGGAGATCGACACGTCGAGCGACTCGTCGGGCAGAGGAGCGCGCACCAGGTAGTAGCCGGCGACGTCGTTGAACGGCGAGACGTAGAGCTTCTTCTTCACCGCGGCGGGTGCGTCACCCGTCGGCGGCAGCAGGTAGGCGTGGCGACCGCCGTAGGTGTTGTGCACCTCGGCCACGACGTGTCGCAGCACGCCCTGCGCGTCGTGGCACCAGAAGATGCTCAGCGGATTGAACACGTAGCCCAGCACGCGCGCCTGCATGAGCGCGGTCACGCTCCCGCCCGGCAACTCGATGTCCCGGTCGGCGAGGAACGCGTCGACCCGCTGCCGCAGCGTCTCGCCGGGCTGCGTCGGCCCCGAAAAGTGGTCGCCTGCTTCGAACTTCGCGAACGGTCGCAGCCAGCGCGGGAGTTTCGGCAGGTTGTCCAGGTCGACGTACCAGCAGTACCCGCTCTGCTCGAAATAGTGGTGAACCGGGTCGCGGCGCAGGTGGGTGATCCGGGTCCGGTACAGCGCTGGGCACGATTCAGGTGTCAACATGCGGCACTGCCTCCAATCGCCTTGGCCGGCCATTCGGCGCCGAGTCTCTGCGCTGCCTTCAATCCCGCAGCGGCGCCGTCCTCGTGGAAGCCCCATCCCTGGTAGGCGCCCGCGAAGACCACCTTGTCGTCGTCCAGGGTGGGCAGCAGCTTCTGGGCGGCAACGGATTCCGGTCGTGTAGAGCGGATGTTCGTACGTCATCTCGGCGATGACGGAGTCGGGATCGACTCGGTCGCGGCCGCCGAGGGTGACGAGGAAGTGGCGCGGCCCCGACAGTCGCATCAGACGGGTGATGTCGTAGGTGACCAAGACCTGGTCCGTGTCCGGCGTGGCGAGGTAGTTCCACGACGCCCGTGCCCGCGGCCTGCGGGGCAGCACGGAGGTGTCGGTGTGCAGCTGGGCGTGGTTGACGGAGTACGGCATCGCGCCGAGGACCGCCCGTTCCGCTGCCGTCGGTTCGGCGAGCATCGACAGCGCCTGGCCGGGGTGGGTCGCGATGACGACCGCGTCGAATGGCCTCGGTCCGGAATCACCCGCGGTGACGAGCACCCCGTCGGGCACCCGCTGCACGGCCCGGACCGGCGCTCCGGCAACGACTTCGGCCAGCCGCTCGGCGATCGCCTCGACATACGTCGCGGATCCTCCGACGACGGTCCGCCACGTCGGCGACCCGAACACCGACAGCATGCCGTGGTGCTCCAGGAACATGAACAGGTATCGCGCTGGATAGTTCATCGCCTCGCCGGGCGCGCACGACCACACCGCGGCGACGAGCGGCGTCATGAAGTGGTCGATGAAGTACTGCGAGAACCCGTGGCGATCGACGAAGGCACCAAGAGGTTCGGAATCGCCCGCCGAGTCGTCGGCGAGCAGTTCGGTGGCGGCGCGGTGGAACCGCTTGACCTCCGCCAGCATTCGGAGATACCGGGGCCGGCCGAGGCTGGCCAGCGACGGGAACAGCCCGCCGATTCCGCGGGCGCCCGCGTACTCCAGGCCTTCGGCGTCGTCGCGAACCGACATCGACATGTCCGTGTCCCGGGTCGCGACGCCGAGATCGGAGAACAACCGGCACAGCGTGGGGTAGGTGCGGTCGTTGTGGACGAGGAACGCCGTGTCGACGCCGACGATGTTGCCGTCGCCACCGTCCACGAAGTGGGTGTGCGCGTGGCCGCCCAATCGGGTGTCCGCTTCGTACAGGGTGACGCGGTTGCGTGCCGACAGAATGTAGGCGGCCGTGAGGCCCGCTACTCCGCTGCCGATGACGGCGACCGAGCGTCCCGAACGATGTTGATGATCCACGCCCCTTATTCGGAGCCACGCGAGAAACGGATGGGTCGCATTCGGAGTGCGAATCCGCTGGCCGGGCGTAAGGTGCCAATCCGTGGCGATGACCCTGTTTCGCAACGGAACCGTGTGGACGGGCACCTCCGCACCCACGATTAGCGCACTTCTCGTCGACGGCGAGGTCATTGCGGCCTTGGGCGACGACGCGCTGGACATGGCTGCCGGCAGTCGGGTGCCGCCGAAGTGGACCTCGATGGCGGTTTCCTGATGCCGTCGTTCGGCGATGGGCATGCCCACCCGATGCTCGGCGGCCTCGAGTTCGTCGGGCCCGCGGTGCGGCCGTGCTCGTCGGTCGAGGAGATCGTCGAGGCGGTGCGGCGATTCGCCAAGGACCACCCCGACGACGAATGGATCGTCGGCGCCTCCTACGACAGCAGCCTGGCGCCCGACGGGCTGTTCGACGCCAGGTGGCTGGACGAGGCCGTGCCCGACCGGCCCGTGGCCCTGCGTGCGTGGGACTACCACACCATGTGGGTCAACTCGGTGGCCTTGGAACGTGCGGGCATCACCGCGGAGACCCCCGACCCGGTCCTCGGCGAGCTGCCCCACCGCGACGACGGTTCGGTGCTCGGCACCCTGCGGGAGTGGGGCGCGATCGACTTGGTCAGCGCCGTCATGCCCGACCGTGACGAGGACACCCGCATCGCGGCGCTCGGCACCGCGGCCGACTACTACCTGGCCAGGGGCGTCACCTGGGTGCAGGACGCCTGGGTCGAGCCCGGCGACGTCGACACCTACCTCGCGGCGGCGCGCAGCAACGCGCTACGCATCAGGTTCAACCTCGCCCTGTACGCCGATCCGCGCCACATCGACGGTCAGCTGGCGCATTTCGCGGAGGCCAGCCGTCGGGTGCGTCGAGCTGGGCTCACCGTTCCTGACCGCGCAGACCGTCAAGTTCTTCGCCGACGGCGTCGTCGAGAACGAGACGGGTGCGCTGCTGGCGCCGTACTGCTGCGGCCTGCACGACCATCGGCATGCAGGTGTGGGAGGGCGACAGCCTCGCCCGGGCCGCGCAGGCCGTCGACGAACTCGGGCTGCAGATCCACATCCACGCCATCGGTGACGCCGCGGTGCGTCAGGCCCTCGACGCCATCGAATTCGCCATCGAGACCAACGGCCCGCGCGACCGGCGTCCCGTGATCGCCCACGTGCAGTTGGTCGACGACGCCGACCTGGAGCGGTTCGCGAAGCTCGGCGTCATCCCGTGCATGCAACCGCTGTGGGCACAGCAGGACGCGTTGATGACGGTGTTGACGGTTCCGCGGCTGGGTCCCGAACGCGCCGACAAGCAGTACCGCATGCGGTCACTCGTCGACTCCGGCGCACCGCTCGCGCTCGGCTCGGACTGGCCGGTGTCCTCCGGTGCGCCGCTCGATGGCATCGCGGTCGGGGTGTCCCGTCAGACCGCCGAGGGCGATCCCGCAGGTGGGTGGACGCCCGAGGAGATCCTGACCATCGAACGCGCCCTGGGCGCCTACACCGCCGGGGTCGCCGAACAGGCCTTCGCCGAAGGGGTTTGGGGTCGGTTGGTCCCCGGTGCGAGCGCAGACCTGCTGTGGCTGGACCGCGATCCGCGGGAAACGCCCGCGCTGGAACTTCCCGCAATCGGCATCCGCGGAACCTACGTCCGGGGCAAGCTCGGATACCAACCGGCCGAAGGGATCACGAATGACCGCTGAAGTGCCCGCTCCAGTCGACACGGAGACCGAGGGCCACCTGAAACGGGTGCTCGGCGTGCCTGCCCTGGTGCTGTTCGGCCTGGTGTACATGGTCCCGCTCACCGTGTTCACCACCTACGGCATCGTCACCCAGATGACCGGCGGCCGGGTGCCGGTGGCCTATCTGGTGACGCTGGCCGCGATGGTGTTCACCGCCAGGTCCTACGCGCGGATGTCCGCCGCGTTCCCGGTGGCCGGGTCTGCCTACGCGTACACGCAGCGGACCTTCGGGGCGCCGATCGGGTTCCTGGCCGGTTGGTCGCTGCTGCTCGACTACCTGTTCCTGCCGATGCTCAACTACCTCGTCATCGGCATCTACATGAGCGCGGCCATCCCCGCCGTGCCTCCGTGGGTGTGGATCCTGGTGTCGATCGCCCTGGTCACGGTGCTCAACGTCGTCGGCATCGTGTCGGTGGCGCGGGCCAACTTCGTGCTGCTCGCGGTGCAGATCGTCTTCATCGCGGTGTTCATCGTCATGGCGTTCGTCGCGACGTCGAAGCTCGGCACCGTGAACCTGATGGCGCCGTTCTCCGGTGACGGCTCGGTCGACGGCTGGAGCCCGATCTTCGCCGGCGCAGCGATCCTGTGCCTGTCGTTCCTCGGATTCGACGCGGTGTCAACGCTTTCCGAGGAGGCGAAGGACCCGACCCGCAGCGTTCCGCGGGCCATCATGATCGCGACTCTCACGTCGGGCCTCATCTTCGTCGTGCTGTCGTACGTGTCGCAGGTGGTGTTCCCGTCGAACGAGTTCGCCGACGTCGACGCGGGCTCGACGGACGTCATGCTGGCTGCGGGCGGGCAGTTCCTCAACGTGTTCTTCACCGCGGCATACGTGGCCGGCTGTATCGGTTCGGCGCTCACCTCGCAGGCGTCGGTGGCCAGAATCCTGTACGCGATGGGCCGCGACGGGATCCTCCCGCGCAAGGTGTTCGGCCAGATCCTGGCTCGCTTCGGGACGCCGGCGTTGGCGATTCTGGTGGTCTCGGTGATCTCGCTGGCGGCGATCTGGATCGACCTGGCCACCTTGGCCTCGGTCGTGAGTTTCGGTGCGCTGGTGGCCTTCTCGTTCGTCAACCTGACCGTGATCAAGCACTACTTCATCGACGAGGGCGACAAGAACGTCGTCAACAACCTCAGTGTTGCCGCTCGTCGGTTTCCTGCTGACCGCGTGGCTGTGGACCAGCCTCTCGGCGGTGGCGCTGGAGGTGGGATTGATCTGGCTCGCCATCGGTTTCGTCTGGCTGCTGATCATGACGCGTGGGTTCCAGCGGCCGACGCCGGTGCTCGACCTGGAGGAGTAGTCAGCCCGCGGCCATGCCCGCGCCGCGGCGACAAGCCCCTCGACGAGGGCTGACGTGGCGCGGGTCAGCCCGTCGTCGCCGATCATGCCGCTGCGCGGGCTGATGCCTCGCACGCGGGGAGACAGTTCGAGTTGCGCACCGCCGCCGCGGGTTTGGTTCACGGGGTTGTCCTGGTGCATCCCGCGGAGTTCGCGTGGGATCTCGTCGACGTCGGTGACCACGTCGTAGCCGGGAATCACGACGTGATGGGCGACGTGAGCGGCAAGGGTGCGGTTGCGTCCGCCCACCAACAGTTGGGTGCTGCGGTTCATCCGGCCGTACCCGTGCAGCGATACCACGACGTCGACGTGATCGAGGAAGGTCGAAAGCTGGTCTGACTCTGCGGCTCGAAAGGCGCTGGACGACAAGTGGTTCGGATAGCCGGGCGGGTGGCGCACCAGGTAGACCGAGGCATCGGCGGCCTCGGCGGCGCGCTCGGCGATCACGTCGGTCATCTTCTCCAGTCCTCCGCCGTGGATGGCGAGGAAGCCGAACGTCGAACGCAGTGTGCTCGACTCCGTCACCTCGGGGTCTGCCAAGAGCTCCGAGAGCGATTGCGGCGCAGTAGGGTTCCGGATCGCCGAGTTGACGGGGCCAGTTCGCCGGGTCCCACCGGGTGAGGAACTCGACCCATCGGCTCGGGAGCCCGTGATGGCCCGCGGCCGTCGATGATCCGCTCCAGGTACCCGTCTCGCGGCGTGGCCGGGCTCGACGCGATGATCGATGTACACCCACGCGTGCGACCGGTCCGTCGTTGGTCTGGACCGTCGAGTCGGTCGCGGCGGTAGCGCACCGGCACGCCCTCGGCGCTGTCGAGCACCTCGAGGTCGTGATCGCTGACCTGCCACAGCACGCCGTGCACCTCGGACCCCTCGAACGGCTCGATGGTCGCGACGCCGCGCTCGTTGATCAGCCAGTCGTGGTCGGCGAGCGTGGCGGGTCGAGGGTCGATCGCGTCCGCGCACCGCTGCGCCATTTGCGCGACGCTGAGGTTGGACCCGTAGGCGAAGTAGGCCTGCATTTCGTCCATCATCGCAACCCGTCCAGCGTCAGGCGCTGCCGCGTGTGCCTCATCACGCACGCCGAAAGTACGGTTGTTCGCGCAAACCTCGAGTAACCCCGCGAACAAGCGTGCACTCGGCGAAGGGCTTCCGCTCTAGCCCGTCACCGTCAGATAGATCAGCACGACGTTCAGCACGGTGATGATCGCGGCGACGAACCATCCCAGAGCAGTCGTCACGGGGTGGTTGACGTCGTCGCCCATGAGGTCGCGGTTGCCGGTCAGCCGGATCAGCGGGATGAGCGCGAACGGAATGCCGAAGGACAGCACCACCTGGGACAGCACCAGCGCACGGCTGGGGTCGATGCCCATCGCGAGGATGACCAGTGCGGGGATCAGCGTGACGACGCGCCGCAGCAGCAGGGGATAGGAGCGGCGCAGCAGCCCCTGCATGATCATGGCCCCGGCGTAGGCGCCGACCGACGTCGAAGCGAGGCCCGATGCCAGCAGTCCGACGGCGAAGAACACCGCGATGGTCGGTCCGAGGGCGGTCTGCACGGCGGCGTAGGCGCCCTCGATCGAGTCGGTGTCGGCGATGCCCTGCAGATTCGTCGCCGCGACCAGCAGCATCGCCAGGTTCACCGCGCCTGCCACCAGCATCGCCAACCCGACGTCGTACCGGGTGATGCGGAGCATGCGACGGCGCGGGGCCCCTTCCTCGGGCTGGCCGTGCCGGTCGCGCGCCAGGCCGGAGTGCAGGTAGACGGCGTGCGGCATGACCGTGGCCCCGAGCATCGCGGTGGCGATGAGGATGCTCTCCGCGCCGTCGAAGCGCGGCACCAGGCCCCCGACGACGTCGCCGGCCGACGGCGGCTCGACCACCAGGCTGGTCAGGAATCCGATCGCGATGACGAGCAACAGACCGGTGATCACTCGCTCGAACGCCCGCTGGCCGCGCCGGTTCTGCACGGCGAGCAGGAGCAGGGAGACGAAGCCCGTGATCACGCCGCCGAGCAGCAGCGGCAGCTGGAACAGAAGGTGCAGTGCGATCGCGCCGCCGACGACTTCGGCGAGATCGGTTGCTACGGCGACTAATTCAGCCTGAATCCAGTACGCGATCCTGGTCGGGGTTCGGGCTGTGATCGGCGACCGATTCGGGCAGCGAGCGTCCGGTGACCAGGCCGAGTTTGGCGGAGAGGTACTGAACGAGGCCCGCCATCGCGTTGGCGACCACGATGACCCACACCAGGAGGAAGCCGAACTGGGCGCCAGCGCTGACGTTGGCGGCCACGTTGCCGGGGTCGACGTACGCGATGGCGGCGACGAACGCGGGCCCGAGCAGCAGGTAGCCGGCGCGCGGCGGCACCTTGATCTCGGACGACAACGAAACTCACTCTCTATCCGGGGCTACGAATAGAAAAGTGAGGCTAGCCGAAATCTTGCCGCTGAGGGAAATGCAACAAGCCGCCGGTCCACGGCTCAGGTCGCCCGTCGATCAGCGACGACCGCCGATACTGATCCCGCCGCCATTGCCGAAGGAGAATCCCCAGCCACCGCCCCAGCCGTAGTACCCCTGGTTGGAGGTGTTCGGGGGAGGTGACGTGACGATCTGGGTGCTGCCGCCCGACGTCGTGCACTGCGTCGTCCTGGGACCTGTCTGCACGCAGTCCGGCGGTGCCGCTATCGCGTCGGGCGCGAGCACCACCGCGGCTGCGGAGAAGGCGCATGCCAGGGCCGTGCGGGGATGTCGCACGCTTAGCGATGAGGACCGCCGCCGTAGCCGCCGAAGCTGTGCATCGGCTCGTTCGGGCCGAGAATCATTGCGGAGCCATAGAATTCGTCATCCCACGGGTAGGCGTAGACGGGCTCCGTGGGTGCGGTCGCGGTCTCCTGGAAATTGCCAGGCGTCTGGCACACCGTCGTATAGGTGCCCACGGTCGAGCCTTCGCCGCCAGAGTTGGTGCAGGCCTGCGTGTCGGCCGCCGCGATCGGCGCCACGAGAATGGCCGCTCCCGCCCCTGCCGATGCGATCAAAACCGCGAGGGTCCACTTCATCGTCCGCATTGCTGGCTCTTCTCGTCGACTCTGAAGGAAACTAACAGCCAATTATCACCTTAAAGATCAGGAATCGGTAGGTCGAGGTTCGGGAACGTGATGCCGCCGTCGACCTCGAGCGTCTTGCCGGTGAGGTAGCTCCCCGCCGGTGACGCCAAATAGACGGCCGCCGCGGCGATGTCGAGCGGATCGCCGAGGCGCTTCATGGGAGTCGCCTTCTCCATCGGCGTGCGAAGGTCGTCGTTGCTCGCCACGATCTCCAACGCAGAGGTGAGGATCGACCCCGGCGCGATGGCATTGACGCGGATGCGCGGCGCGAGGTCCAACGCCGACAGGCGGGTGTAGTGCGCGAGCGCCGCCTTCGCGGTGCCGTAGGCGGCGAACCCGCGGCCGGCCACGCGGCCCATCGTCGAGGTGATGTTGATGATGCTGCCGCCGCCGGAATGCTCGAGCATCAGAGGAACGGCCGCCGCCGTCAACGCGTGGGCTGTCGTGACGTTGAACGTGAAGGCGTCGCGAAGGTCCTTCGTCGAGGTGTTCAAGCAGGGCGTTCGGCATGGAGCCGCCGACGTTGTTGACGACGATGTCCAGCTTGCCGAAGGCCTCGACGGCCGCCTCGGCGAGCTTCGCGGTGTCCTCGGGGTGAGCGAGGTCGGCGACGACGACGTGTGCTCGTCGGCCGACGGCCCGGATCTGTTCGGCCACTTCGTCGAGTTGGGTCTGCGTCCGTGCGGCGATGACGACGTCCGCGCCCGCCTCCGCGAATGCCAGAGCCATCGCGGCTCCCGAGCCCGCGGCCCGCCCCGGTGACTACGGCGACCTGGTCGTCGAGCCGAAATCTGTCAAGGATCACGTGTGCCTCTCTTTCGCTGCCCGGCGACACGGTACTAGAACACGTTCTAGTTTGGCGGCGGTTTGATGTTCGCCGAGGAGGTCGTGTTTGCGCCCACGATGATCGACACGGCCACAATGGCGACGAGTGCCCAAGGAATGTCCACGCGTGAGGCTAAGACGGGCTCGGGTTGAGTGTGGTCACACTTGTCGTCGCCGCCGGAACTCCCATCCTGCGGCGGGACTGAATAGCCGTTCCCATACGGCTTTCAGCGTGGACGGCCGTCGCGTCAGGGGTTGGGTAGCAACGGCTCGTTCACTCTTACAACAACCTGTTCAAGATGCGGATATGTCATCATATGAAGCAGTCCGCTCGATTTTGGCAAACATCAGCGTGGCCTGCACGTGTCCACCGGTAAGGGAGTTGATCATGGCTTCGATAGTCCAAGGAATTGCGATCAGAGCGGCTGTGGTCCTTGCCTTCATCGGACTGGCAGCAGCGGGTGCGACCGCTGCTGCGAATGCAGATCCCCCTCCTCCGCCGCCTCCTGCAAACGCAGCCCCACCTGCACCCCCTCCGCCCGCGGAGGATCCCATCTGCCACGTGTTCCCCCACTTGGAGAGGTGCATCGGCAGTCCACAAGGGCTCGCTGATAACCCTTCGGATGCCGGCTGCGCCTTCGACCCCGGCGACGCGAGTTGCTCGGCGGACAAGTTGTTCGGTCCGGCGCCGGGTGCGATACCGGCACTGCCGGGTCCTTCGATGCCTCCACCGATCGGTAGCGATCTGCCGGGCAGCATGAATGCCAACGGGACGCCCTATGGGAGTGCGCCGATGGGCATTCCGGGTATGGGCATGCCCGGTATGCCTGGGAGCATTCCCTAGGCGACCACGACGTCCTTGGGGGCTGTGAGCGGCATGTCGAGTGACGTGGCGATGCCGGGGCGTGCCTCCACGACGTAGGGGATCGCGTTGACGACGCGCATCGCGGTCGCCACCATGCCGTCGACGCCCGCGGTCTCGGGTGTGCCGAGCCGCAGATCGCACGTCATGCTGGGCTCGCCGTCGATCAGGATCCGGTACGTGCCGTTGGGCGCCGTCGGCCATTGCGGCGCGATGTCGGGCGCCATGCGGTTCACGTGTTCGATCGTGATGACCGGCCTACCGTCGACCATGCCCATCGTCTCGGTCCGGATCGCGCCGCAGGTGCCCGCGGGGATGACGCCTGCCGCGACGGTCAGTTCGCGGGGTGTGATGTCTCGCTCGAAGCTCTCGGCGATCTCGTCGAGCGTGATCCCGAGCGCCTGCGCGACGAGACGAATCGGCGGCCCCCACACGAACTGCTGCACGCCGTCATACGCGAGCATCGGCGTGTAGTCCAACGGCTTTCCGAATCCCATGACGTCGAACATCATGTGCGTGTTCGGATAGTCGGAGTAGTCGAAGATCTCCTGGGCCCGCAGCGAACGGATGGTCTTCGACAGCGTCGTCAGCACGACCACCAGTTGGTCGCCCGCGAAGCCAGGCTCGATCCCCGACGTATACGCGGTGACGCCACCCTTGATCGCCGCGGCGCGAACCTGGTCGACGAACTCGGGAATCCAACCGTCGGGGAACATCATACCCGGGGTGTTCGTGGTGACGACGTTGATGCCCGCCTCGAGCAGCCGGACGTAGTCGCGAACCGCGGCGGCGTCGAGCTCGTCACTGGTCGCGGTGTAGACGGCGCAATCGGGTGCGAGCGCGATGATCTCGTCGAGGTCGCCCGTAGCGGGCAGCCCGATGGGGTCCATCCCGACGAGCTCGCCGGCGTCGACGCCGACCTTCTCGGGGCTGTGCACCCAGACGCCGACCAGGTCGAAGTCGCTGCGCCTTGCGACCGCGGGGACGGCGATGCTTCCGACGCCGCCGGTGGAGATGACCGCTACTCGAAAGACCTTGTCCATGAGGACGAGTCTGGCGTATCGAAGGCCTTACCGTGGCACTTACCGCAAATGCCTACTTCTTGGCCGCGGCCTTCTTGGCCGGAGCCTTCTTCGCGGCGGCCTTCTTGGCGGGCGCCCTTTTCGCGGGCTTCGCGTCGCCGTCGGATTCGCTGCCACCGGACTGCCGCGCCTTGACGCTGGCCTCCAGCTTGGCGAGAAGGTCGGCGACGTCCTCGGTCTCGTCGAGTTCCTCAGGCTGTTCCTCGACGGCGAACGCCTCGCCGCCGTCGATCTTCGCCTGGATCAGCTCCATCATCTCGACCCGGTAGTCGTCGGTGAAGGCCTCGGGATGGAAGTCGTCGGTCATCGACTCGACGACCTGGCCCGCCATCTTCAGTTCGGCGGCCTTGACCTCGACCTTCTTGTCGAGTTCGGGGAAGTCGGGATCGCGGATCTCGTCCGGCCACAGCAGGGTGTGGATGATCATCACCTCGCGCTTGCCGAAGTCCTTGACGCGCAACGCCGCAAGTCTGGTCTTGCTGCGCAGCGCGAAGTGCACGATCGCCACGCGTTCGGTCTTCGCGAGCGTCTCGGCCAGCAGGACGTAAGCCTTCGACGACTTCGAGTCCGGCTCCAGGAAGTAGCTCTTGTCGTACATCAACGGGTCGATCTGATCGGCCGGGACGAACTCGACGACCTCGATCTCGCGACTGCGTTCCTCCGGCAGCGTGGCGATGTCCTCGTCGGTGATGATGACGGTCTGGCCGTCCTCGGATTCGAAGGACTTCGCGATGTCGCGGTACTCCACGACCTCGCCGCAGACCTCGCACACCCGCTTGTACCGGATCCGCCCGTTGTCCTTCGCGTGGACCTGATGGAACTTGATGTCGTGGTCTTCTGTCGCGCTGTAGACCTTGACCGGAACGTTCACCAGGCCGAAGGCGATTGAACCCTTCCAGATCGAACGCATGCTCAAGTATGGCCCACGGCGCGTCAGCCGCGGTCGAGTGCGGCGCGATCGGGCAGGTCGGCGCCCGCACGGGCAACCGTCAGCGCCGCCGCCAACGATGCTTTTGCGACCACGCTTTCCAGCGTCGCGGTGTCGATGTTCGCCAGGTCAGCGCGCTTCTCGGCGCCGAGAAGGTCGAGCGACCACAGGGCGTCGATGAGTCCGGTCATGAACGCGTCACCCGCGCCGACGGTGTCGATGACCTGCACCGCACGTGCGGGCAGCCTGACGATGCCCGCCGCACACGCCGCGAATGCGCCGCCGGAGCCCATCGTCACTGCCACGATCGACGGACTCATCGCCAGCCATGCCTGCGCCATCTGCTCGAGCGTGCGATTCGGATCGATCCAGCGCAGGTCCTCGTCGCTGGCCTTGACGACGTCGGCTCTCTCGACGATCCGGTCGATCCGACCGACCGCCTCGGCGTGATCGTCGATCAGACCCGGCCGCACGTTGGGGTCGTACGTGATCGTCGCCGACGTGCGATACGCGTCGAGCAGCGCGGCCGTCGCCCGGCAGCCCGGCTCGAGGAACGCGGCGATAGACCCCGTGTGCGCGACGACGGGGGGAGTGACCTCGGGCGTGCCGGAGAGCTCCCAGTGGATGTCGAAGACGTACTGCGCGGCGCCGCTGGCATCGAGTTTCGCGAGCGCCGTGGGGGTGCGCTGCGCGCTCTTACTGCCCGAAACGAGTTGCGCTCCAGACTCTTCGACGTATTCGGCGATGCGGCGGCCGTTGGCGTCGTCGCCGATGTGGGTAAGGAAGTCGACGCCGCGGCCCAGCCGGCCAAGTCCGATCGCGACGTTCAGCGGGCTCCCGCCGACGTGCTCGCCGAGCACCTGGCCGTCGCGTTCGACGATGTCGATCAATGCCTCACCGATGACGAGCGCACGGGCGCTCATTCGTCTCTCCCGTCGCCCGGACCGTTCACCAATTCTTCGAGCGTGGCGCGCGCGCCGTTGCGGTGCAGCGAGTCGAGTGCCGACGTGTAGGCCTCGACGAAGCGATCGTTTCGTCCGAGGTCACCGAACACCGGGTGCTCGAGGAACGCGGTGGGGTTTTCGCGTTGCGACTTGGCCAGTGGGACAAGACTTTCAGCGAGCTGATCCTGGACGTCGATGGGCTCGCCGTCCTCGTCGATGCCTTCCGCGTAGCGGGCCCAGCTGGCCACCGTCGCCGCCGACAGCCGGATCGGCGCACCGGAGGCGAGGTTTTCGCGGATTACCGGCAGCAGCCACTTGGGGATTCGGTCCGAGGAGCCGTAGCAGAGCCGGGCGACCGTGTCCCGTACGCCGGGGTTGGCGAATCGTTCGATCAACGTCTGCTTGTAGTCGGGCAGATCGATGCCGGGCACCGGTAGCAGTGTCGGTGTCGCTTCGGAATCCATGTAGTTCAACAGGAATCGTGCGAACAGCGGGTCGCCCGCCGCTTCGTGCACCAATCGGTACCCGGCCAGGTACGCGAAGTAGCAGAGGCTTTGGTGGCTGGCGTTGAGCAGACGCAGCTTCATCAGCTCATAGGGTGTCACGTCGTCGACGAGCAGCACGTCGACGTCCTCGAGCTGGGGCCTGTCTCCGGAGAAGTCGTCCTCCAGGACCCACGAGGTGAATGGTTCGGCGACGACCGGCCACTCGTCCTCGACGTCGAATTCCCTTGCAACCGCGTCGATGACGTCGGGTGTCGTCGCCGGGGTGATCCGATCGACCATCGAATTGGGAAACCGGGTGTGCTCGGCCATCCACTCGGGCAGCCCGGGATGGCCCTTCTCGGCGTACCCGGTGAAGGCTTCCCGCGCGACGTCGCCGTTGCCCTCGATGTTGTCGCAGGACACGATGGTGACCGACGGCAGATCGCGGTCGCGGCGCAACGCCAATGCATCGGCGACGATCCCGAACACGCTGTCGGGGCCCGCCCCCTCGATGCTGTAACCGCCCTCGGTGATCGTTAGCGACACGATGCGGGTGCTCGGCGCGGCGATCAGTTCGACCACGCCGTCGCGATCGTCGGGGGCGTAGCGGTAGTCGACGATCGAGCCGATCACGCGCGCGTCCCTGTGGTCGTCGGGGTACTGCAACATCAGCGTGTAGAGCCCGTCCTGGGCCTCCATCACCTCGGCCATCTTGCGGTCCGACGGCAAGACGCCGACGCCGCAGATTCCCCAGTCCTTCGTAGTGCCCGTATCGAGCAGCCGGTCGACGTACATCGCCTGGTGGGCACGATGAAATCCACCGACGCCGAAATGCACTATGCCGACCCGGATGTCGTCACGGTCGTAGCCTGGCTTGGCGATCGAGATCTTCGACAGCGTTTCTGCGTTCAGTTTCACGACACGTTCACCATCGACTTGACGGTACCCGGCATGCGGTCGGAGTCGAGTGCTTCTGCGGCTCTCTCCAACGGGAATCTTCCAGTGACCATCCGGTCCAGATCGACTCGCCCGGACTCGACGAGTGCGATCGCAGTGGGCCAGGTGTCGGCGTAGCGGAACACGCCGGTAAGGATGAGTTCGCGGTTCTGGATCAGCTGGGTCGGCAGCATCATGGCCTCCGCGCCGGACCCCACCAACACGATTGTGCCCGCCGGCCGCACGGCTTCTATTCCGGCGGCGACGGCCCGGGGCGCCCCCGACGCGTCGACGAACGAGTCGACCGCGAGCCCGCTGAGGTCCTCGAGCGTGGGGTCGAGCACCGTGGTCGCGCCGAAGTCGAGTGCTCGTCGCCGTCGCGATTCGTCGAGGTCTGTGACGACGATCTCGCTTGCGCCGTACGCCCGTGCCACCTGGGTGAGGACGATGCCGATGGGCCCGGCGCCGGCGATCAGGACCCGCGATCCCTGCCCGACGCCTGCCTTGCGAATCGCCGCGATGCCTACCGATAGCGGTTCGCACAACGCGGCGGCGTCGTCGGAGACGGTGTCGGCGACGCGATGGGCGAAGGCGGAGCCGATCGTGACGTAGTCACAGAACGCGCCGTCGACGGGTGGCGTCCCGAAGAACTGCATGTGCGGGCAGAGGTGGTAGTCGCCGCGGCGTGTCTCCGCGCTGTCGGGATCCGGCCGTTGCGGCTCGATCGACACGCGCTGCCCGATGCGCGCTGCGTCGACCCCGTCACCGACGCCGACGATGGTTCCGGCGGCTTCGTGGCCGAGCACCAGCGGACCGTCCACGACGAAGCTGCCGATGCGGCCCTCACGGTAGTAGTGGGTGTCCGAGCCGCACACGCCGACGCTCGATACGCGTACCAGCACGTCTCCAGCAGCTGGAGCAGGAACGATCCGCTCTTCAAGATCGATTCGCCCGGTTCCGACCAGGACGGCGGCGCGCATGTGTTTGGAAATCTCGGGTGTTGTGTACGTCACATTTAGATGTTAGCGTGATGAGCATCTACTCGCACCATGAACATTTGCTCACACGTTGAGAGGACCGGATTTGTGACGGCACCGATGTCCAACGGCCGGGTCCTTGGTGATTCCGTAGCCGTCGGCGCCGCCGGTTCGTCGCCCGAGGACCTGCGTCTCGCGCTGCGCGCCGCGACGCTCTATTACCTCGACGGGCTCACTCAGGCGGAGATCGCCGGTCGACTCGGGGTATCCCGCCCGACGGCGGGACGGCTGATCGCCAGGGCCAAGGCAAAGGGTCTGGTGCGCATCGAAGTGGTCGTGCCGCCGACCCTGCAAGAAGATCTGCACGCAAGTGAGGAGCGTGAGCTCGAGGTCAAGTTCGGTCTGACCGAGGCCGTCGTGACGGGCCACGGCACCGACGCCGGCCCGCCGGGGCGTCCCGCCTTCTTCGCTGGCATCGGACGCGCGGCCGCCGCCCTGTTGATGCGACGACTATCGCCCTCCGACGTCCTCGGATTCACCTGGGGGCCAGAGCAGGTCGCGGTGGCGATGGCGCTCGCGCCCGGTGTTGCGAGCTGCCGTTCCGTGGTTCAGCTCGACGGCGCGATGTCCACCGCGGCCTACCAGACCGGTATGGAGACCATTCTGAGTCGGAGCGCGGACACGTTGCGCGCCGATGCAATTCGCCTGCCCGCACCTCTGTACGCCGATCCGTCGACGGTGGCATCCATGCGCAGCGACTCGGTGATCTCACGGACCCTAGAGGCAGGTAGGAATGCCGACGCGATGCTCTTCGGAGTCGGCGCCGCATCCACCTCGACCACGCTATTCGAGGGCAGTTTCCTCGATACCAGGATGCTCGAAGAACTCCTGAGGCTTGGTGCCGTGGGCGAGATCGGCGGACGATTCTTCGACGCCGACGGCGTGCCCGTGGTCACCGAGCTTGCGCAGCGCGCAGTTTCGGTGCCGCTTGAGGATATTCGCGACTGCTCGAAGGCCCTATTGATCTCCAGTGGACAGGGCAAGTACCGGGCGGCCCTCGGCGCTCTGAGAGGCGGTCTGGCACGGCTGTTTGTATGCGACATCGATTGTGCACGTTGGTTGTTGGCTCAATGAGGAGTGAGGCGAAGTGAAAACGACACGAAAAGTGTTCAAGAGACTGTCAGCAGGTGTGGCGGCAGTCGGACTGCTGCTGACCTCGGGGTGCTCCGGAGCGGGCAGCCTGGGGGCGTCGGACAACGAGGTGACCATCGCCTTGGTGTCCAACTCGCAGATGGCCGACGCGCAGAAGCTGTCGTCGGAGTTCGAGAAGGACAACCCCGGCGTCAAGCTGAAGTTCATCTCGCTGTCGGAGAACCAAGCTCGAGCGAAGATCACCATGTCGACGGCAATGGGTGGTTCTCAATTCGACGTCGCGATGATCAGCAACTTCGAGACGCCGCAATGGGCGAAGGACGGCTGGCTGCTGAACCTCTCGGACTACGCGAAGAACACTCCCGGCTATGACGTCGACGACTTCATTCCGTCGCTGCGGGAGTCGCTCTCCTACGACGGCAACCTGTACTCGGTGCCCTTCTACGGCGAATCCTCCTTCCTGATGTACCGCAAGGACCTGTTCGAGCAGGCCGGCATCAAGGTGAACCAGGACCCGAATTATCAGCCCACGTGGCAGGAGGTCGCGGGGTGGGCGAAGACCTTGAAGAACGAAGATCGGGCGGGGATCTGCCTTCGCGGCAAGCCCGGCTGGGGTGAGGTGCTCGCACCCCTGGACACGGTGATCAACACCTTCGGCGGCCGTTGGTTCGACGACCAGTGGAACGCGCAGTTGAACAGCCCACAGGTGAAGGAGGCGGTCAACTTCTACGTCAACACGATCAAGGAGTCGGGCGAATTGGGCGCATCCTCAACCGGTTTCCAGGAATGCGCGAACCTCTTCGGTCAGGGCCAGACGGCGATGTGGTACGACGCCACGTCGGCGGTGTCGGTACTCGAGGATCCCAAGACCTACCCGGATCTGGTCGGCAAGATTGGCTACCTGCCCGCGCCGATCGTCGAGAAGCCCAATTCGGGCTGGCTTTACACCTGGGCGCTGGGCATCCCGAAGGCGGCCAAGAACCCAGACGGTGCATGGAAGTTCATCTCGTGGATGACCAGCAAGGACTACATGAAGCTGGTTGGCGAGAAGTTGGGCTGGGCACGCGTCCCGCCCGGAAGCCGCACCTCGACGTATACGGATCTGCCTCAGTACGAGGCGATTTCGAAGTCCTACGGTCCGTTGACTCTGCAGTCGATCACCAACGCCACGCCGAATAAGCCGACGGTGCAACCTGTTCCGTACACCGGCATCCAGTTCGTCGGAATACCCGAATTTCAGGATCTCGGAACCCGTGTCAGCCAGCAGATCAGCGCGGCGATTGCCGGTCAGATCTCGGTGGATGATGCGCTCGATCAAGCACAGCAATATGCCGAGGTCGTCGGCAAGACATACCAGGAGAAGTGATGACTCTTACTGCTGATACCGACGCCGACACCGGCGAAAAGGCGGTGGCCGAACGTGTCCGAAGGATCCGAGAGGCCCAGGACGTCGGCGTGAGCCGTGCCGAGGGATGGCGTAGGCGAGGGCCGCTGCTGCCCGCGCTGATCTTCATGATCGCCGTGACGCAGGTGCCGTTCCTGTTCACGCTCTACTACTCGACGCTGTCCTGGAACCTGGTCCGTCCGGGTTCGCGGCAGTTCGTCGGTTTCGACAACTACATCGCGGTGGTGAAGGACAGTCAGTTCTGGTCGGTGGCAGGCAACACCGTCATCCTGATCGTCGGCGTGGTGTTGATCTCCGCGGCGCTTGGGTTGGGGATCGCGCTGCTGCTGGATCGCGCGTTCCTCGGCCGTGGAGTGGTGCGCACGTTGCTCATCACTCCGTTCCTCATCACCCCGGTCGCGGGCGCGCTGGTGTGGAAGACGACGATCCTCGACCCCAACAACGGCATTCTCAACTGGCTGCTGTCGCTCGTCGGGGTCAGTCCGGTGGACTGGATCGGTCAGTTCCCGCTGGCCATGGTGATGGTCGAATTGATCTGGCAGTGGACGCCTTTCATGATGCTGCTGATCCTGGCAGGCCTGACGTCCATGCCGCGTGACCAACTCGAGGCGGGCCGCGTCGACGGCGCAGGCGCGTTCCAACTCTTCCGGGAGCTCACACTGCCCCACCTTCGGCGCTTCATCGAACTAGGTGTCGTGCTGGGTGCGGTCTACTTGGTCAACACCTTCGATGCCATCTTCATGATGACGCAGGGCGGCCCGGGCGTCGCCAGCGCGAACCTGCCGTTCTACATCTACCAGCGTGCGTTCCTCGGCTTCGACATGGGCCAGGCCGCCGCCATGGGTGTGGTCGTCGTGATCTTCACGATCGTCATCGCCAGCTTCGCACTTCGGTTGATCTTCAAATCATTCTCCGGCAAGGAAGAGGCAGCCTGATGACTACTACTACCGAAAGAACCACGGCGGCAACGGATACCGCTCCAGTCCGCAAGAAGAAGTCCAAGAAGTTCAGCCCGTGGGGTGTCGTCGCGTGGCTCGTCGGGCTCGGGTTCTTCTTCCCGGTGTTCTGGATGGTCCTGACGTCGTTCAAGCAGGAGAGTGACGCGGCGACCAATCCGCCGAAGCTGTTCTTCGTGCCGACGCTCGACCAGTACGCGGCGGTCTTCAATCAAGGCATCGGCCCGGCGATGCTGAACTCGATCTTCGCCACGGGCATGTCGACGATCCTGGTGCTGCTGCTAGGTGTGCCCGCCGCATTCGCCTTGTCGCTGCGGCCGGTCAAGGGCACGTCGGATGCACTGTTCTTCTTCATGAGCACCAAGATGCTGCCCGTCGTCGCGGCGATCCTGCCGCTATACGTGATCGTTTCGACCGTCGGTCTGCTGGACAACATCTGGGCCCTTGTCATCCTGTACACCTCGATGAACCTGCCGATCGCCATCTGGATGATGCGCTCGTTCTTCCTCGAAGTGCCCGGCGAGCTCCTCGAGGCCGCCAGCCTGGACGGTGCGAGTCTGTGGCGGTCGGTGCGAGAGGTGATCCTTCCGTTGGTCTCACCCGGCATCGCGGCCACGGCGCTCATCTGCGTGATCTTCGCCTGGAACGAGTTCTTCCTCGCAGTGAACTTGACTGCGGTGAACGCTCAGACCATGCCTGTGTATCTCGTTGGCTTCATCGCCGGTGAGGGCCAGTACTGGGCCGTGCTGTCGGCGGCCGCAACGATGGCTGCGCTCCCAGTGATCCTGTGCGGATGGTTCGCCCAGAACAAGCTGGTGCGCGGACTTTCCTTCGGCGCCATCAAATAACTTCCCCACTTCCCCACCTGACAAGGAGACCCAGACATGGCATCAATCACTTACAAGAACGCCTCGTGCATCTACGAGGGTTCGGACAAGCTCGCGGTGGACAACCTCAACCTCGACATCCAGGACGGCGAGTTCGTCGTCCTGGTGGGGCCGTCCGGATCCGGCAAGAGCACGGCGCTGCGCATGCTTGCCGGCCTCGAGGACATCGACGAGGGCGCCATCGAGATCGGCGGCAAGGACATGACCGGTGTCCCGTCGAAGGACCGCGACATCGCTATGGTCTTCCAGAACTACGCGCTGTACCCGAACAAGACGGTCGCCGAGAACATGGGCTTCGCACTCAAGCTGCGCGGGGTGTCGGCAGAGGAGCGACGCAAGAAGGTCGAGGAGGCCGCCAAGGTCCTTGATCTGACCGAACATCTGGATCGCAAGCCCGCCAAGCTATCCGGCGGTCAGCGTCAGCGCGTGGCGATGGGTCGAGCCATCGTCCGCGAGCCGCAGGTGTTCTGCATGGATGAGCCGCTGTCCAACCTCGACGCGAAACTCCGCGTGCAAACCCGCACGCAGATCGCCGCTTTGCAGCGTCGGCTGGGCACTACGACGGTCTACGTGACGCACGACCAGGTCGAGGCGATGACCATGGGCGACCGGGTCGCCGTGCTCCGTTTCGGGAAGCTGCAGCAGTTCGCCTCGCCCAACGAGCTCTACGATCGCCCGGCCAACGCGTTCGTCGCAGGCTTCATCGGATCGCCCGCGATGAACCTGGTGGATCTGCCCGTGGCCGCCGATGGCGTCAAGATCGGTGACTCCACACTGCAACTCGACCGCGACGACATGACCAAGCTGAGTGACGCAGGCCTGTCGGAGGTCACCTTCGGCATCCGGCCAGAGCAGTTGGAGCTTTCCGATACCGGCGGCGTCGAGGTCGTCGTCGACCTCGTCGAGGATCTCGGCAGCGAGGCGTATGTCTACACCCATGCGGGCTCGGGAGTCGAGTTGGTCGCTCGCTGCAACCCGCGGACGGCACCGAAGCTGGCCGACACCGTGCGGCTGCGCAAGAACCCCGAGGGTGCGGTTCACCTGTTCAACCCCAAGACCGGCGAGCGTCTTAACTAGGAGATGAGCGCGCCGGAGTTGAGGCTCCGGGCGCCGACCCCGGAGCTGCTCGGGTTACCCTGGGACAGGCCACTTTCGGAGTGGATGGTCCCCGACGTTCCACTGCGCGACATCGCGGTGGGCCCGAGCAGGCACCTGGTGAAGTTCGTCGATGCCGACGGCCTGCTATGGGCGGTCAAGGACATGCCGCCGCGGATCGCCGTCAAGGAGTACGACGTCCTACGTCGGCTCGAGGACATGGGCCTCCCCGCGGTGCGCGCCGCGGGGTTGGTCGTCCAGCCGGAGTTCGAGACTGCACTTCTGGTGACGCGCTACCTCGACGGATCCTGGCAGTACCGAAGGCTTTTCATGCGGCTGCCGCCCGAGGAGTCCAAACATCGGGCGCGGCTGCTCGACGGAATGGCGGGGTTGCTCGTCGAGTTGCACCGCCACGGCGTCTTCTGGGGTGACTGCTCGCTGGCGAACACGCTGTTCTCGAGAGATGGTCAGCTGCTGCAGGCGCACCTCGTCGACGCCGAGACCTCGGAGATCCATCCGGCGCTGAGCCGCGGTCAGCGCCAGTACGACCTCGAGATCGCGGTGGAGAACGTGGCCATGGGTATGGTCGACCTCGCCGAGCGCCTCGACAGACCAGAGTCGTTGCAGGATCAGCTGATTGCCGAGGCCGAACAGGTTCAGGTGCGTTACGAAGAACTGTGGAACGTCCTGCACGCCGAGCCCGTCTTCGGGTTCAGCGATCGCTACCGCGTCGAGGGCACCATCCGTCGGCTCAATGACCTCGGCTTCGCCGTCGACGAGCTGTCACTACAGCCGGAGGGCGCCGACCCCAGCCGAGTACGCGTTCGCGTGGCGATCGGTGACCGCCGCTTCCACGCACAGCGACTCCAGGAGCTGACGGGACTTGACGTCGGGGAGGGCCAGGCCCGCATCCTGCTTGGTGATCTCCACGGCTACCAGGCGCAGTTGTGCGTCGAGGCCGGATACGACGTCGACGAGCCCACTGCCGCGCGGTTGTGGGTCATCGAAGTGGTGACGCCGTACGAACATCTCGCTCACGAGGCGCTGGGGCACAAGGGCACTGCGATTCAAGCCTATTGCGATCTGCTCGAGGTGCGATGGCTTCTCAGCGAGCAGGAGGGTCGTGACGTCGGCACCAACAGGGCGCTTGCGGCTTTGGCGCGGGGTGGCATGCCTGCCGACTCCGCCGCGAAGATGGCCGTCGCGGAGGTGCCCACCGAGCCGTTCGCGGTGCTGTCAGTCGACGACGACTGACGTCCTGGCGAGGGCTGCGGGCGAATGGGACGCTGGTAATCTTCCGCAGATCGCGGCGTGTGCATGCGCCGGCCTGCGGGTTCAATTCTTCTGTGTCACTTTGGTTTCAGTGGTCACATTTGACGGATTCTTGTCGGTGGGTGCTGCGATGCTGTGGTCACGATGTCTCGGCATGCCACATTCCGGTTCTGTCTCGATCCCACTGTCGAGCAGCAAGAGGTTCTAGCTCGGCACGCCGGGGCGTCGCGGTTCGCGTTCAATCAGTGTCTGCGCATCGTCAAAACTGCTCTCACCCAACGTAAGACCGACCCGGATGTCAGGGTGCCGTGGTCGGGGTTCGATCTGATCAACACCTTCAATGCGTGGAAGAAGACCGAAGCCGCCGGCCGGGTGATCGCGGTGGATGCAGATGGTGTCGCCGAGGTGGCAGTGACGGGGTTGTCGTGGCGGACCGAGGTGTGTCAGCAGGTGTTCGAGGAGGCCGCCGTCGACCTGAGCCGGGCATTGTCCGCATGGTCGGACTCCCGCTCCGGCAAGCGGAGGGGCGCACGGGTCGGCTTCCCGCGGTTCAAGAAGAAAACGGGCTCTACGCCGTCGTTTCGGGTGCGCAACAAACACACAAAAGGCGCCAAATCGGCGATCCGGGTCGGCGACGGGAACCGTCCCCGCTCGGTCACCCTGCCCGGCATCGGGCAGGTCGCGGTGCACGACGACACTCGTCGGTTGCGCCGGATGCTGACGGGCGGTCGGGCCAAGATTCTGTTCGCCACCATGTCCCGCCGGGCCGGGCGGTGGTGGGTGTCGCTGAACGTCGAAGCTGCCGATCTGCACCAGGCTCAGCACCACACCCCGCGCGCCGACGGCGACAAGAACGGCTGGGTCGGTGTCGATCGAGGCCTGTCGGCGTTCCTGGTCGCCGCCACCGCCGACGGCACCGAAGTCGCTCGCACCACCCAGGCACCCAAAGCACTCGCCGCGGGCATGAACAAGCAACGGCGGCTGGCGAAGTCGTTGTCCCGCAAACAGAAGGGATCACACAATCGTCGTGACGCCGCGGCGAAACTAGGCCGTCACCATCATCGCGTCGTCAACCTGCGCCGCCATTTCCTGCACCAGGTATCGAACGGGTTGGTCAAGACCCACGACCGGCTCGTCCTCGAAGACCTCAACGTGTCCGGAATGCTGCACAACCACCACCTCGCCCGAGCGATCTCCGACGCCGGCTGGGCAGAGTTCGCCCGCATCGTGGGCTACAAGCAGGCCTGGCGCAGCGGCACGGTCCTACTCGCCGATCGGTGGTACCCGTCTAGCAAGCAGTGCGCTGCCTGTGGGACTATCCGCGGTGAGCTGAAGCTCGCGGATCGGGTGTTCACCTGCGACTGTGGATATGTCGCTGATCGCGACCTCAACGCCGCGATCAACCTCGCCCGCTGGGCGCAAGACCACTACCAGGATTCACCCCTCGATCCCCGGACCCCCAAGCAACGGGGCCGGGCCACCAACGCCCGCCGACGGGACGGCACTGACCAGCACCCCACGTGTGCTGGTGAAACCAGCCCGACAGACGCGGGAACCGACGTTCCTACCGCGCCCGCGGCCTGAACCGAAGAATGCCCGAGAAGGGCGGTGCCCACCCATACAGATGGGAGACACGCTTTAAATGCCGGGCGACGAGTCGGGCGTAAGCCCGTACGGCAGATCCGGTGACAGGCCCGTCCCATCGTGAACGACGACCTGCGACGGAGATTGCCTGCAGTTGGAGTCCATCGGCGTCTGGTCCCCTGAGCACCATGGCACGTGATCTGCCGGGTCCGCGCTCGCAGGGGCGGCCAACGCAACCGCCATCGCCGACAGCAACGCGACCAGGAACGTTCTCACCTGGGAAACGATACTCGCGACATACTGATTTGGTGGAGCGTTACGAACGGGTGCGCCTGACGAACCCCGACAAGGTGCTCTATCCGGCAACCAACACCACGAAGGCCGAGGTGTTCGAGTACTACGTGGCGATCGCCGACGCCATGATCCCGCACATCGCGGGGCGACCCGTCACCCGCAAGCGCTGGCCCAACGGGATCGGCCAACCCGACTTCTTCGAGAAGCAACTCGCCTCGTCGGCGCCCGACTGGCTGCACCGCGGGAGCGTGACGCACAGGTCGGGCACCACCACGTACCCGATCATCGACACCCGCGAGGGGCTCGCGTGGATCGCGCAGCAGGCGGCGCTCGAGGTGCACGTGCCGCAGTGGCGGTTCGTCGACGGCGTCCCCGGGCCCGCGACGCGGATCGTGTTCGATCTCGATCCGGGCGAGGACGTCACGTTCCGTCAACTGTGCGAGGTGGCCCACGAGGTGCGCGGGTTCATCACCGACATCGGGCTCACGACGTACCCGCTCACCAGCGGCAGCAAGGGCCTGCATCTGTACGTCCCGCTGGAGGAGCCGATCAGCTCGGCAGGCGCGTCGACGCTCGCGAAACGCATTGCGCAGCAACTCGAGAAGTCCATGCCGAAGCAGGTCACCGCGACAATGACGAAGAGCCTTCGCGGCGGCAAGGTGTTCCTGGACTGGAGTCAGAACAGCTCCGCGAAGACCACCATCGCGCCGTACTCGATGCGGGGTCGCGACCATCCGACCGTGGCGGCGCCCCGGACGTGGGACGAGATCGAGGATCCCGACCTAAGACACCTGCGGTTCGACGAGGTGCTCGAGCGCGTGGAGCGCGACGGCGACCTGCTCGAGGGGGTAGACGAAAGTGCACCGCTGCCAGACAAACTCACGACCTACCGAAGCATGCGCGATGCGGGCAAAACGCCGGAGCCCGTTCCGGAGAAGGCGCCCGCGTCGGGCAACAATGACACGTTCGTCATCCAGGAACACCACGCCCGTCGTCTGCACTACGACTTCCGACTCGAACGCAACGGAGTGCTGGTGTCGTGGGCCGTGCCGAAGAACCTGCCCGAGACCACGTCGGTGAATCACCTTGCCGTGCACACCGAGGACCACCCGCTGGAATACGCGACCTTCGAGGGCTCGATTCCGAAGGGTGAGTACGGCGGCGGCAAGGTGATCGTCTGGGACTCGGGCACATACGAGACGGAGAAGTTCCGCGATCACGCCCCCGACGGTCCGGAGAAGGGCGGCGAGGTCATCGTCACGCTGAAGGGTGCGAAGATCTCCGGCCGGTACGCGTTGATCCAGACTGATGGCAAGAACTGGTTGGCGCACCGTATGAAGGAGCAGCCGACGTTCTCGCCGAAGGACATGGCGCCGATGCTGGCCACCCACGGTTCGGTGGAGAAGTTGTCGTCGATCGTGTGGGCGTTCGAGGGCAAGTGGGACGGCTATCGGTTGCTGGTCAACGCCGACCACGGTGAGCTCGAATTGCGGACGCGCAGCGGCCGCGACGTCACGCGCGAGTATCCCCAACTCGAAGCCCTCGCTGCGGATCTGGCCGATCATCACGTGATCCTCGACGGGGAGGTCGTCGCGCTCGACGATTCCGGCATTCCGCGGTTCGAGGAGATGCAGAACCGCGCCCGCTCCACCCGCGTCGAGTTCTGGGCGTTCGACGTTCTGGCCCTGGATGGCCGATCCCTGTTGCGCGCCAAGTACTCCGACCGTCGCAAGATCCTCGAGGCGCTGGCGCAGACCGGCGGGCTCATCGTTCCGGAACCGCTGCCCGGTGACGGTCCTGCGGCCCTCGAGTATGCCCGCGAGCACCAGTGGGAGGGGGTGGTGGCCAAGAAGCGCGACTCCACCTATCAGCCGGGCAGGCGCTCGCAGTCGTGGATCAAGGACAAGCTCTGGAAGACGCAGGAGGTCGTGATCGGCGGTTGGCGCGCAGGTGAGGGCGGGCGGACCAGCGGCATCGGTGCGCTGCTAGTCGGCGTCCCGTCCGAGGAAGGCCTGCAGTTCGCGGGGCGCGTCGGCACCGGCTTCACCGACAAGGACCTGGCCACGTTGAAGCGAACGCTGGAACCGTTGCACACCAAGGAAACTCCCTTCACCAAACGGCTCACCGGGCCTGATGCCAAGGGCGTGACGTTCGTGCGTCCGGAGTTGGTCGGCGAGGTGCGGTACAGCGAGCGGACGTCGGATGGCCGGTTGCGGCAGCCCAGCTGGCGCGGGATGCGGCCGGACAAGACCCCGGGCGAAGTGGTGTGGGAGTAGCTCGAGTCAGTGCGCGATGCTGGCCAACAGTGACGTCAGGAGAAGTTCGAACGCTCGGTCGTCGGGACACCTGGGCGTTGGTGAATCCGTCCTCGTCGGCAGACTCCGCCTTCTGCACTGCGCTGTGCTTCTCCGCCACTCTTGCGCGAAGTACCGATCCTTGGACGAGTTCCGATACGGCTGAGTACGTATCGCGCTGTTCGCTCATCGAGGCCGGCCTCGATCATGCTGGCGATCGCCTTCTGCGTCTCCTGGTCGCCAAGCCGCCGGGCCAACGGGGTCAGCGCGCCTCGAATGAGGAGCAGATCGGTCATCACCGGCATTTCCGCCCGTTTGTAAGCGGGTACGCGCGTCGGTCCCGGATAAACTGACTATAGTCAGTGACGAGCGGATGACTGCCGTGCGTAACGATAGGTGGGTCAAGCAGATGACGATCGACTCCGTAGCTGATGCTGACACCCAACTTCCGCCGATTCCGTTTCCGCGCGACACTCGCTGTCCTCTCGCGCCGCCCCCGGAGTTCGCGGAGTGGCGTGACGGCGAGGGTTTACGGCGGGCGATGTACAAGGGACAACCGGCCTGGGTGGTTAGTCGCTATCAGGACATCAGGGCAGCGCTGGTCGATCCTCGCCTGACTGCCGACACCATTTCGGCCGACGTGATGCCGTCGGGTGGCGCCGATGCTGACCTGCCGGTGATGTTCGCGCGGATGGACGATCCCGAGCACAATCGGCTGCGGCGGATGATGACCCGGGACTTCACGCTCAGGCGGGCCGAGGCGATGCGGCCGAAGATTCAGGAGCTGGTCGACAAGTACCTCGACGACATGATCGCTCATGGTCCGCCCGCCGACCTGGTGCGCGACTTTGCGCTGCCCGTGCCATCGATGGTCATCGCACTACTGCTCGGCGTGCCGTCTGAGGACATGGACCTGTTCCAGCAACACACGTTGAGCACCACGGACGTGAACAAGACCGAAGCCGAGAAGGCGCAGGCGTTCGCCGCGATGTTCGGCTACCTGTGGGAGTTGGTGGAACGCAAGGAGCGCGAACCGGGTGACGACATGATGAGTCGCCTTGTCAACGACTACGTCGCGACGGGCAAACTCAACCGCGCGACCGCAGCGGTCAACGGGGTCATCATGATGCAGGCCGGCCACGAGACCACCGCCAACATGATCGCGCTCGGGACCGTCGCGCTACTGGAGAACCGCGACGTGTTCGAGCGGCTCGGCCAGAGCGATGACAGGGCCACCGTCGCGAACATCGTCGAGGAACTCATGCGCTATCTCTCCATCGTGCACGCCGAGGTGGAGAGGATCGCGACGGAGGATTTCACCATGGGCGGCCAGTTGATCAGCGCCGGTGACTTTCTAGTGATGAACCTGCCCGCCGGAAACTGGGACGAGAATTTCGTCGACCATCCGGAGCGGCTGGACGCCGACCGAAACAGTAGGGGACATTTGGGCTTTGGCTACGGGGTGCACCAATGCATCGGTCAGAATCTTGCGCGCGCCGAGATGCAGATCGCGTTCGCCACGCTGGCGCGACGTCTTCCGGGTCTTCGGTTGGCAGTCCCGTCCGAGAATCTGAGCTTCCGGGACGACCACACCATCTACGGCATGAACGCGCTTCCCATCACCTGGTAGTGCCGAACGCTTCCGGTCCTCGGGTCGTGTTGCGAGGCTGCGACGTTCAAGCAGTCGTAGCGCAAGCTGCCACGTCACTCGGTCTTTGACTCCCCGTCGTCCGCGTCCTTCGCGTCCTTTGAGTCCTTGGACTTCGAGTCCGCCTTCTCGTCCTCGTCGTCGTTATCGGAGTCGTCGTCCTTGGAGGAGTCGTCGCTGTCGCGAGACTTCTTGCCCTGCAGCTCAAGGACCGCCCAATGGCTCGGTGACAGCAGGACGGACCATTTGCCTTCCGTCTTGCCCAGCTTCAGCACGCCGCCATCGACCTCCCAGACGGTGTCGTCGTCGTGGTCGGATTCCTGTCCATCGCTGTACGTCAGTTTGAAGGCCATGGGTCTGAGTGCCCCGAGAGCGACTGTGTCAACCGTCACACCTGGTTGGTCTAGACGCGCGCCGGAAATGCTTGGCGAGCAATCATGCTGACGGCGAGTCCGAGGCCGATCAGTGCGGCGCTGACCCACGGCAGTCCGCTGAGGCCGGTGACGGGCAGCAGCGCCGCACCGATCGCCGCTCCGCCCGCGATCCCGAAGTTTGCACTCGCGTTGACCCACGCGCCCGCGAGTTCGGGGCTGACCGCGTGGGTCCGCACGGCGCAGGCCTGGAAGATCGAAGGAACCCCGCCGAACGCGCCGTTCCATACAGCCGCCGCGATGATCACCGGGACGAGCAGTGGGAAGCCCGAGCCGAGGGCGACCACGGCCGCGATCACGGCCGAGAAGACAACGACCGTGGTGCGTCGTGGCCGGTGGTCCAAAGTGCTTGCGACGTAAGCGAGTCCGGCCAACCCGCAGACTCCGCACAGCAAGAGCAGCGGACCGATGAGGGCGGGTCGTGCGCCTGCGGCGAGGAACAACAGGCTGACGAACGTGTAGAGCGTGAACTGACCGAGGTACGTCAGCGAATTACACAGTACGACTGCGCCGAGTGCACCTCGCGCACCGGGCTTTTCGGTGGATCGGATAGGGGCATCGTTGCTCACGTTGGGCAAGACCTTGGCGACGAGTAGCAGGGTCAGGAGCGACAGCCCGGCGAGTACGCCGAACGCCGTCCGCCACCCGAGCGCCGTGCCGATCGACGTGGACAGCGGCACGCCGACGATGAAGCCTGCGGAAGCCCCGCCGGTGGCGATCGCGAGTGCCCGGCCCACCTGGGCGCCGCTGACGAGTCGGGGCACGTATCCGATGCAGAGCGAGAAGAACAACGCATGGGTGATGCCTCCGACGGTGCGGCCGACGGCGAGCACCGCGAAGGTCGGTGCGACGGCGACCATCGCGTTGCTCAGCGCGTAACCGAAGATCGTGAGCAGTAAGAGCGGTTTGCGCGCGAATTTGGCGGTGACGAGCGTCAACGGGACGGAGAGCGCGGCGACCATGACGGCATACAGGCTGACCAGCAGCGCCGTCAGGGAATCGGCAACGTGAAAAGACGTGCTGATGGCGGGGAGCACGCCGACGGGCAGCATCTCCGTGGTGACGGCGAGGCACGAGGCCAAGGCAAGCGAGAGCAGGCCGCCAAGGTGTTGACGCAGGGTGCCCTGCGGCACGTCGATGGCGGCGGAGTTCGTCACCGTCACGAATATACTCAGACGATGAGTTTAATCAAGTGAATACGATGACGTGACGATGTCTCAGGACCAACGGTCGGCGGCGCAGCAGCGCTGGTTTGGTGCTGCCCAGCTCGTCGGCTTGCTGCGCAACGAACCCGGGATCACCCGCGCCGCCGCAGCGCAGCGGCTCGGCATCGGCAGCGGCGGCGCCGCCGATCTGGTAGCCCGCTTGCGCCGTCTGCGTCTGCTCGACGAGGCGCGCGCGCCCGCTACGGGCCGTGGCAGGCCCACGACGGTGCTCGCCGCCCATCCTGATGGGCCGCTCGTCATTGCGGCCGACTTGCGTTCGAACGATTGGCGGTTGGCGATCGCGGGCATCGACGGCCGACCCGACGTGGTGGCACGGGGCCGCAACGAGGGCAAGGATCAGGCGCACCTGCTGTCGGAGATGCGGGATGCGATCTCGGCGGTGCGGTTGCGCGAGCCGGACAGGGTCGGCGCCGTAGCGGTCTCCGTGGCGGGCACGGTCAGCGACTCCCGACTGGTGCAGTTCACCACCCGCGGCTGGTCGGATGTCGATCTGACGGTGTTGATGGCCGACCTGCCCGATGTCGTCGACGTGCCTCTGTTGCTCGGCAACGACGCCACGCTTGCGGGCCTCGCCGAAGCGCGTACCGGCTCGGCCCGCGGAGCCGGTACCGCCCTGCATCTGTTGGTCGCCGTTGGCCTCGGCGGCACGCTGGTGGTCGACGGCGAGCCCGTCACCGGCGCTCATGGGGCTGGCGGAGAGTACGGTCACGTGCCGTTTGGCGATCGAAACCTGTTGTGCCCGTGCGGTGCACGCGGATGCTGGGATCTATCGGTCGACGGAAGGGCATTGGCGCGACTGCTCGAAGAACCGCCTCCGGAGGACCCAGTCGCCTACGCGTCCGAGGTCCTCGATCGGCCCACCGATCACCGGACGACACGCGCGTTCGAATCCGTGGCGTCGGCGCTCGGCGCGGGCATCGGCGGTCTGGTGAACCTGCACGACCCCGACGTGGTCACCATCGGGGGGCTGGCCGTGCGCCTTCGAGCGGCCGCGCCTCGGGCATTCGACGACGGATACCGCGACGGGCTGATGGCCTTCCGCAAGTCGTCGGCGCCACCGATACGGGCCGGCGCCCACGGTGACGACGGTTCGTTGTACGGGGCGACGGCATGGGCGCTCGACCACGTCACTACCGAAGCGGCACTGGCACATTGGGCGCAGCGCTCCGTCAGGACTTGACGACGAGAAGCACCAGCACGACCGACACCGCGACGCCGGCGAAGCCGCCGACCAGCGGAGCGCGAGCCCACCATTGCTGCGCGAAGTACGCGCCTACGAGGGCCGCGACTGCGATGAGACCGGCCAGGCCGAACATGGCCCATTCGGGCAGTGGCAGCGCCAGCACACGCCCGACGGCGAACCACCCGACCACCACGCCAACGGCGACGAGTAGGACGGTGGCAACCCCGATGGCGATGCGTCGCATCCGACCATGATGCACGCCGCCGAGCGCAGCGGGGCTAGACCGTCGCCTTGGCCTCCGTGCCCGGTGCATCGTCCTCGGCGGTCAGCGGCTTGGCGATGGACTCGAGGGTCTGCCCTTCGGCCTTGACTCCCAGGAAGATTGCGACCACCCCGCCGGCGATCATCAGTGCGGCGCCGAGGAAGTATCCGAACGCGATGCCGGTGATGTCGTTACTGGCCGAGGCGTTCTCGATGAGCCTGCCGAACAACAGCGGCCCGGCGATCCCGCCCGCCGCGGTGCCGATCGCATAGAAGAACGCGATGCACAGGGCCCGCGTCTCCATCGGAAAGACCTCGCTGGCCGTCAGATAGGCGGAACTGGCGCCTGCCGAGGCGAAGAAGAAGATCACCACGCCGCACAGCGTGAGTGAGAACGCCGTCACCGAGCCGAGGAAGAACCCGGTGACGCCCAGGAGCACTCCGGACAGGATGTAGGTGCCCGCGATCATCCTGACCCGGCCGAGGGAGTCGAACAGCGGGCTGAGCACCAGCGCGCCAACGAAGTTGCTCGCCGCGAATACTGCCAGATACCAACCGGTTTCGCCGACGCCGAGGAAGGTGGTCAGCGTGTCGCCGTAGGTGAAGAAGAAGGCGTTGTAGAGGAAGGCCTGCCCGACGAACAACGAGAAGCAGAGGATCGTCCGTCGTGGGTACATCGTGAAGACCGTCCTGGCGATCATGCCGATGCCGATGGTCTTCCGCTGCCGGATGGCGAGCCGTTCCGACACCTCGGGCAACTTCTCACCCGTCTCCTCGACGATCGTTTCCTCGATCTCGCCGACGATCCGCTCACCCTCGTCCTCGCGACCGTGGATGAACAGCCACCTCGGGCTCTCGGGTACGTACCGGCGGACCAGCAACACGCCTACTCCGAGGACCGCACCCAAGCCGAATGCGAGCCGCCAGCCGTAGGACTGGTCGATGACCGTCGGGTCCAGCAGCGGGACCGTCAGCAGTGCGCCGCCTGCCGCGCCGATCCAGAAGGAACCGTTGATCGCGACGTCGACCCGGCCGCGATAGGCCGCCGGAATCAGTTCGTCGATCGCGGAATTGATCGCGGCATACTCGCCACCGATCCCGGCGCCCGTGAAGAAGCGGGCAATGAAATACCACATCGGGTTCATCGAGAACGCGGTGAGCACCGTCGCCACCAGGTACAGGCCCAGCGTCAGCATGAACAGCTTCTTGCGTCCGAAGCGGTCGGTCAGCTGGCCGAAGAACAGTGCGCCCAGGCATGCTCCCGCGACGTACACCGCGCCGGCCATGCCGACGTCCGAACTGGTGAGGCCGAGCCCGGTGTCGTTCGACTTCAGTGCCTCGGACATGGCCCCGACGATCGTCACCTCGAGGCCGTCGAGGATCCACACGGTGCCGAGGCCGATGACGATCAGCCAATGCCAGCGGGCCCACGGCAGGCGGTCCATGCGCGCAGGGATGTCGGTCTCGATCCGCTTGAGTTCGACCTCTGACGCCATGTCGTATGCCTCCCTAGCTGCCCCAATGCTTGGCTGGGGTGCCCGAGACGGGAGCTCGCCAAACTCGTCGGGACGGCAAGGTTCTTCACCAGCTCGCGAGCGTGAACCTCACGACACTTTCTTCGCGAGAACGTCGCGACACTCACGCCCGGCGGGGATTCCTACGGAGATGCGCGCGAGCTCAGTGCTGCCAGCTCTTGTACACGAACTCGAGGCTGTGCCCGTCGGGGTCGAAGACGTTGGCGGCGTAGTACCGAGGGTCGTCATAGTCGACGTGAGTCGTGACGCCGAGGGGGGCGAGCGTCGCGGTGTAGAAGTCGACCGAGCGCTCGACATCACTCACCGCGAGGATGACGTGGTCGATCACGGAGACGAAGCTCAGACCTTGCTAGCGGCGAACGCGGCGCCCTGATCGGTCAGCCCGACCCGGGTGTAGCTCTGGTGTGCGGAGCCGACGTTCCCGTCGGAGCAGATCGGATCGCCGGGTGCACACAGCTCGAGGGTCTTGCTCGCATACAGCGGGCCGACGATCACCGGCGGCTGATCGATCCGGTCCGTGAACGACTGGTCGGGCTTGCCGAGCAGGACGACGGCGGCGACGTGGCTGGCGACGTCGGCGGGCATGGGCTTGGGCACCTCGGTCGGGTCGACTCCGCCGGGCACCGCATTCGAGGTGACGAAACCGATCACCGCCGCACCCTGCGAGTAGCCACTCAGCACCATCTTCGTCTTCGGGCACGCCGCAGCCGTGCTCTCGATGTGATTGGCGGCGTCCGCGATGCCCTCGATGGCCCTTCCGAAGTCGATGCTCGCCGGGTAGACGACGGAGTACACCCCGACCGACTTGTTGCCGACCTTCGACCTGCAGGGCGTCGACGAACTCTTCTCCGGGTCCGCTGAGGCCCTGCGGCGCGAACGTGCCGCGGGCGAACACCACTTCGATGTCGGAGCAATCCGCAGCGGAGGCCGTTGGTACGACCGCGGGGGCGGCGAGGAACGAGAAGGCGGTCACCGCGGCAGCTCCAGCAAGCCGAGCGAGGGGGCGTGGGGTCATGCGTAAAGATTCGCACATGTCGTGACATCGTGGAGACATGCCCAGTGACTACGACGATGACGACGACGACCAGCTGACCCAGGAAGACGCCCTCATCGACAGGGGCGTCGATGATTTGCTCGACGAGGGGTACTCGCCTCCGGACAAGTGGAAGGAGCCGAAGGACAACGAGACACTCGACGAACTCCTCGCCGAGGAGGAGCCCGACCCGGCGATGCAACTCGACGATCCCGACGCCCCGACGAGCAGTCGGGCGACGACGAGGTCGGCGACCAACGCGCCGGCCGCCTGGTCGCGCCCAATGAGGGTTTCGGCGAGGACGTCGACAAGGACCTGATCGGGAGCGAGGTCGGCATCGACGGCGGCGCGGCGTCAGCCGAGGAAGCCGCGGTTCACGTCATCGAGGAGTGAGGCCCGCGCGAAGTTGAGCGTGAACCTTCCGCGCGTCGACTGCAGAGCCCACTCGGCATGCATCCACGAGGAAGTGGAGGCTCAGGCACCAGCGACGGACTATCCAGCATTGACGCGCCCCGTAACTCGTTCGAGCACTACGGAAATCGTCAGGATCACAAGCCCGGCCACCGCGAGCAGGGCGCCGGCCGCGGCAGGTGCGGTGTAGCCGAGTCCGGCGGTGATCACCAGGCCACCCACCCACGCGCCGGTGGCGTTCGCGATGTTGAGGGCGGAGTGGTTCAGTGCAGCCGCAAGCGTTTTCGCGCCGTGCGCGACGTCCATCAGTCGAGTCTGCAGCGCCGGTCCAATGGCCGAGCCCGTCGCTCCGATGAGGAACAGACCCGAGCATCGCCGTCCACGGATTGTGCACGGCCTCGACGAACAGCGCGAGCACGATGGCCAGAGCGGTCATCGATCGCGTAGAGACTCTTGATCACCGAGATGTCGGCGATCTTTCCGCCGACGAGGTTGCCGACGACCATGCCGAGGCCGAAGACCATGAGCGCCAACGGAACCAGTGCCAGGGATAGCCCGGCGACGTCGGTCAGCGTCGTGCTGATGTAGGTGTAGACGGCGAACATGCCGCCGAAGCCGACCATGCCGATCGGCGAGCGCGAGCCACACCTGGACGCGTCGTAGGGCGCCCAGTTCGGCGAGCGGGCTGGTGACGTGCATCAGACCGCAGGTGCGGCAGCCAGTACCAGATCGCGGCCAGGGTGCCCGCTCCGATGACGACGACGAGACCGAATGCGCTGCGCCAGCCGAAGGCCTGGCCCAGCCACGAGGCGATGGGGACGCCGAGCACGGTAGCCAGGGTCAGGCCCGTCATCACGTGTGCGACCGCCTTCGCGCGGTTCTTCGGGCCCATCAGGTGGGTGGCGACCAGCGCGGCGACGCCGAAGAAGGCGCCGTGCGGAATGCCCGCCACGAACCGCGCAGCCATCAACGTCTCGTAGGTGGGGGCGAGCACGCTGGCGAGGTTGCCCAGCGTGAACACCGCCATGAGTCCGAGCAGCAGCGGCTTGCGGGGCATCCGGGCGGTGAGAGAGGCGATGAGGGGGGCGCCGATGACGACGCCGAGCGCGTAGGCGGAGATGACGTGTCCGGCGATCGGCTCGGTCACGCGCAGGCTGGCGGCGATGTCGGGCAGCAGGCCCATCGCGACGAACTCGGTGGTGCCGATCGCGAATCCGCCCATGGCGAGGGCGAACACCGCCAGCCACCGCACCGATGGAGGTGGCGAGACGACGGATATCGGCGTGGGCAGTCGTTCCAGGGTTCTGGTCACCGGGCCAACGGTAGACGCACTTAAGCCTTCTCTCAAATTGACTTTAGTCTTTTGTGATACATAAGTGGCGCAGCTTACGTTTTTCGGGTTCAATCGACGGCATGGCCATGTGGGGCGATCGAAGCGGCGGGAAGGGCACCGCTGGCGACGTCTTCGCCCTGATCAGAGATCAACGAGCGGCCACGCGCACCGAGATCGGCAAGCTCACCGGGTTGTCCAGGACGGCGGTCGCGTCACGAATCGCGGCGCTGGTGGCGGTGGGCCTCGTCACCGAAGCGGGAGCAGGCGCCGTCCACCGGCGGGCGCCCCGCGGCCCTGCTGTCCTTCGACGCGGACGCGGGCGTGGTGCTGTCGGTCGCCATCGGCATCAGCCGAACCCGGTTGGCGGTATGCAACCTCGCCGGTGAGGTGCAGTCGCATCAGCGACATCGACCAGGAGGTCGCGCTCGGGCCCGACGACCTGATGCCCGACGTCGTCAAGCGGCTCGACGTGTTGCTGCAGGAGTTTCCTGACGTCCCGGTCTACGGTGTCGGGCTCAGTCTGCCGGGCACGGTCGACCGCGACCGGGGCTGCAGCAGGGATTCGCCGATCCTGCGGGGTTGGGACGGCGTCGACCTTCGACCGTATTTCTCTGAACTGCAACGGCTTTGGAATTCGCCGGTGATCCTGGACAACGACGCCAACGCGATCGCGGTCGTCGAGCGTCAGGGGTACGACGACGTCCTCGTGATCAAGGCATCGAGCGGGCTCGGCGCGGGCATCGTCTCGGGCGGGGTGCTGCAGCGGGGTGCCGCACAGTCCGCCGGCGAATTCGGCCACAACAAGACCGCTGCGGCACAGGGACTTCCGTGCCGATGCGGTGACACCGGCTGCGTCGAGGCGATCGCGGGGGGCTGGGCGGTGGTGCAGGCGCTGCAGAAGCAGGGCCGGCCGGTCCGGCACCTTCGCGACGTCGTCGAGCTCGCCCACCAGGGTGACGCAGAGGCTCGCCGCATGATCCGGGACAGCGGCAGATACGTCGGCGAGGTGCTCGCCGCGGCGGTTAACCTGTTGAACCCGGCGGTCGTCGTCGTCGCGGGCGACATGGCGGGCGCCTACGAGATCTACGTCGCTGGACTGCGGGAAACGTTGTACGGCAACGCCACTGCGCAGGCCACCCGTTCGCTCGAGGTGGTGCCTGCTGCGCATGGCAGCCGGTCGGGGACGGTCGGCGGCGCGGTCATGGTGCTCGACGAGGTGCTCGACGCGCGAGCCGTCGACGCGCTGGTGGCGCGGAGCTAGCCGGCCTTCGCGATCACGTTCTCCGCGAACCACTCCAGGTTGCGGATCTTGTCGTCGAGCGGCTCGGTGTCCTCGCCCATCATGTAGGGGATGCGGAAGCCGACGATGACGTCGGTGACGCCCTTGTCCTCGAGGCGCTTGACGCCGTCGAGGGTGAACCCGTCGATCGAGATGACGTGGATCTGCGAACTCGTCGGCGAGGCCGATCCGCTCCTCTTCCTCGCGGTACTCGTTCAGCTTGGCGAGCAGCGGGTCGAGTTCCGCGGGGTCGCCGCCGCCGTGCATCCAGCCGTCGTTGCGGGCGGCGCGCTTGAGCGCGGCGTCGGCGTGGCCGCCGATCAGGATCGGAATCGGCTTCGTCGGCGCGGGCGTCATCTTGAAGGCTCGGAAAGTCGTAGAACTCGCCGTGGTATTCGAAGTAGTCGCCGGAGGTGAGGCCCTCGGATGACGTCGATGCACTCGTCCATCCGCTTGCCGCGCCGCGCGAACGGCACGCCCATGATCTCGTAGTCCTCGGGCCACGGGCTGGTGCCGACGCCGAGGTTGAGGCGATTGTCGAACAGTGCCGCGAGCGACCCGGCCTGCTTGGCCACCAGCGCGGGCGGTCGGATCGGCAGCTTGAGCACGAACACGTTGAACTGCAGCCTCGTCGTCACGGCGGACAGCGCCCCGATGAGGGCGAACGTCTCGATGAACGACTTGCCGTCTAGAAACTCGCGGTTGCCGTCCTCGGTGTACGGATACTTCGAGTCCGAAACCTCGGGGTAGGCGACGCTGTCCGCGATGGTCATCCCGTGGTATCCGGCCTCGTCAGCGGCCTTCGCCAACGGGATGTAGTACTTGGGATCGGTCATGGCTTCCGCATAGGTGAACCGCATGGACCGCAATACTAGAACACGTTCTAGTTCTGCGGCAGGGAACCCTGCGGCATGATGAGCCGGCGTGCCGAGGCCCTGGCTCACCAGGAACGTGCGTGTGCTGTCCGCGGTCTCGTTTCTGCAGGACACCGCGAGTGAGCTGCTCTACCCTCTGCTTCCGATCTACCTGACCACGGTGCTCGGAGCGCCGCCCGCCGTCGTCGGCGCGATCGAAGGCGCGGCCGAGGGTGCCGCCGCGATGACCAAGCTGGCCTCCGGGCCGCTCGGCGATCGGTACGCGCGCCGCCCGCTCATCGCGACGGGCTACGGCCTCGCGGCGCTCGGCAAGGTGATGGTGGCCGCCTTCGGTGCATGGCAGGGCGTGCTCGCGGGCCGCGTCGTCGACCGGCTCGGCAAGGGCCTGCGCGGCGCGCCGCGAGACGCGCTGCTGGTGGCCGACGTCGACGACGCCGCTCGCGGACGGGTTTTCGGGTTCCACCGCGCGATGGACACCGCGGGCGCGGTGGTCGGACCGTTGCTCGGGCTAGCGGGCTACGAACTGCTCGACCATCGGATCGCCCCGCTGCTGTGGGTGGCCGTCGTGCCCGCCGTGCTCAGTGTCGCGCTGGTGTTCCTGGTGCGGGAACCGCGGCGCTTGGTGACGGCTGTTCGGGCAGGTCGCTCTTCGCCGGGTCCGCGACCTGCCCGGCCGGTATTGGCGCGTCGACGGGCGCTGCTGGTCGCGTTCGGCGTCGTCAACTTTCCAGACGCGCTACTTCTGTTGCGGCTCAACGAGATCGGCTTCTCGGTCGCCGAGGTGATCCTGGCCTATGTCACGCTACAACGCGGTGTACGCGCTATCCAGCTATCCGGCGGGCGTGCTCGCCGACCGCATCCCGCGACCAGCCGTGTTCGGAATCGGCTTGGTGTTCTTCGCCATCGGTTACGGCGGGCTCGGGCTGACCGACGATCCGCTGACGGCCTGGCTGCTGATCGGCGTCTACGGGCTCTTCACGGGATGCACCGACGGCGTCGGCAAGGCGTGGATCTCCTCGCTCGTCGGCATGGACGCTTCAGTCCAGTGCGCAGGGGGTTTTCCAGGGCGCGTCGGGCTTCGCGATGCTTGTCGCCGGAGTGTGGGCCGGCCTGCTGTGGGGCGTCGACGGCCAACTGCCGCTGCTGATCTCCGGCGGTGTCGGCGCCGTCTTCGCCGTCGTGCTGTTGGCGATTTCTGTTCGTCAGGCGAACGGCGGCGAGCCCACGCCGCGTCACCGAGTAGCCACCCTGCGGCGTGAGCTCGGTGAGCCGCGCGGCGGCAGTTCGGCCATTGGCCGTGAGCAGCGCCTCGGGTCGCTTGAGGACGTCGTCGGGCAGCGCCCCGAACACCATGCCGCGCCAGTGGTACTTGCCGTCGATCGGATCGAAGCGTCCGGTGAGCCGCACCCGCACCGCGTGATCGTCGTCGGCGATCCGCAGGTTGGCAGCACCGTCGTAGAACTTCTCCGGCCCATCGACGTTCGGCGTCCGCCGCGGCAGCGGTCGTCGTGCTCGGCAGGAAGTGCGATCGCCGCCACATCCGACGCGAGATCCGGCCCATCAAGCCGACCTCCTCGAGGAAGGCCGCCAGGGGGGCGAACCCGGCGATCTGGACGTCGTGGCGGTGCGGGCTGCGGCGGGCCATCCGACGGGCCGCGCGGGCGTCGAGGCCGACGCGGCGGTACTGCACCTTGTTGCTGAACAGGAACTGGAAGAAGTAGCCGCCGACCCCGTTGATGTTGGACACCCACAACCGGTTCAGCCGCGGCATGTCGCCGACGCGCTTGCGGACGCCGTCGCGTGCGAACTGGATGTGCCGAGCCTCCTCGGTGACGTGAATCCGCATGAGCCGCTGCACCATTGGCTGCAGCTCGGGGTCGTCCATCATCTGGCGTTGCAGCGAGTCGAAGATCTCCTCACCGATCAGCGCGGCGACCCACAGCACCGAACCCTTGAAGCCGAGGGGAAGTGCGTTGATGACCACTCGCTGCCACCATCGCGGCTGGATCGGCTTGGCGCCGATGCGGGAGATCGCCTTGCCGAACATGACCATGTGGCGGGTCTCGTCGCCCATCTCCGTCAGCGCGTAGTGGGTCTCGTTGGACGGTCGGGTCCTCGTGCATGATCTTGCGAAGAATCGCCTGGTTCAGGATGTTCTCGAACCAGATGCCCGCGGAGAGCGTGTTGACGAGTTCCTGGCGGGACAGTTCGATCTGCTGCTCGCGCGTCATCGCGTCCCAGATCGGGGTCCCGTAGAGCGACACCACCTTTGGCGGGAGGAAGAACTTGTCGGGGTCGAGTTCGGCTTCCCAGTCGATGTCGACGACGGGCTCGTAGTACTTCTTCACCGAGCCGCGCAGCAAGCGGCTGGAGAACTCTTCGCGGGTTGGAGCAGTCATCGGTGACCTCTTCATCGGCGTTGCCTAGAAACGTAGGGTCAGGATCGGCGTTAGTCAATACCTGCGGTACCGGATACTTCGGGTAGCGCCCCGGGCCGTGTTCGATGACGTGACGACTAAGCCATACTCGCCACGTGACCCGTCGCATCCACGTCATCGGCATCGGCGCAGGTGACCCCGACTACGTGACGGCGCAGGCCGTCGCGGCCCTCAACGACACCGCGGTGTTCTTCGCGATGGACAAGGGCGCGGCGAAGGACGATCTGGTGGCCCTGCGCCGCGAGGTGTGCCAGCGGTTCATCCGCGAACCGGGCTACCGCTTCGTCGAGTTGGCCGATCCCGTGCGGGCCAAGGATGGCGACTACCGCCAAGGCGTCGGCGAGTGGCATGCAGCGAGGGCGCGGGTGTGGGCGCAGGCGCTGCTCGACGAACTTCCCGACGACGGCGTCGGCGCCTTCCTGGCGTGGGGCGACCCGTCGCTGTACGACAGCACGTTGCGGATTCTCGACATCGTGGCCGCGCAGATCGACCTCAGCTACGACGTCATCCCCGGTATCACCGCGATCCAGGCGCTCACCGCACGCCATCGCATCCCGCTCAACGACGTCGGAGAACCGGTGCTGATCACCACGGGCCGCAGGCTCCGCGAGGACGGGCTGGCCGGCGCGGCCGTCGTCATGCTCGACGGCGACTGTGCGTTCCTCGGGTGCCCGTCGACGACGAAGATCTGGTGGGGCGCCTACCTCGGCACGCCCGACGAGATCCTCGTCAGCGGGACCGTTGGCGAGGTGGGCGAGCGGATCGTCGCCGTGCGCGCGGAGGCTCGCGAGCGCCACGGCTGGATCATGGATACCTACCTGCTTCGGCCCGCCTCATGACAAGATCAACGCCATGGGGCAGTTCCTAGTTCGCGCCGCGGTGACCGGTCTGGCGCTGTGGATCGTGACGCTGCTGGTCTCCGGAATCCACTTCGTCGGCGGCGACACGACCCTGCAGAGGGTCGGCGTCATCTTCGTGGTGGCGTTGATCTTCGGCGTGGTCAACGCGTTCATCAAGCCGATCGTGCAGATCCTGTCGATCCCGCTCTACATCCTCACCCTCGGGCTGTTCCACGTGGTGATCAACGCCTTCATGCTGTGGATCACCTCCTGGATCACCGAGAACACCACGCACTGGGGCCTGTACATCGACGACTTCTGGTGGACGGCCATCTGGGCGGCCATCGTGCTGTCCATCGTCAGCTGGCTGCTGTCGCTGGTGCTGCCGGACAAGGCACGCGCCTAGCTTCAAAGCCGGCGCCGAAAGTACGGTTGTCGAACGCATTTCGCGAGTGGCCTCGCCAACAAGCGTGCGCTCGGCGAAGAGAAGCCGACGGCGCTCAGTTCACCGGGACGTTGATGATCGGCCGGTGCACGTCGGCATCCGGTCCGTCGAAGTGCCACCACTCGCCGTCGTACGGCGACAGTCCGCCTGCGGCCATTGCCGACCGCAGCCGCGCCCGGTTCGCCTGAGCCAGTGCGCTCACGCCGTCGGTCGCGTCGGCCCGGCCGCGGGGCGTGAAGTCGTCGAAGTCGGTCCCCATGTCCACCAGGCACAGGCCGCTCACCTGACGGTCCGGCGGGCACTGCGGCTGCGCGGTTGCCAACGTGACGTCGACCGAGCGGCCCGCCTCGTGGTTGCGCGAATAGTCGCCCGGCTTGGCGACCCAGTTCGGGTTCGGGACCGCTTGGAACATGCGGACCTGCACGTCGTGAGGGCGATAGCAGTCCCAGAAGACCAACGCCTCGCCCGTCTGCCGCGCCGCCGTGGCGGCAGCGGCGAGACCGTCGGCCATGGAGTCGTGAACCAGGCAGCGGGCGTCGGCGGGATACAGCGGTACTCCGACGAAGTTGTGCGGTGTCGCGTAGCGCATGTCGACGATCGCCTCGGGCACAACGGATTTCACGTCGATGAACCCCAGGGCGGCCGCCTCGGGTGAGACCGGCGGCACCGCAGGTGGCGGGGTGCTCGTCGGGGAGTCTGGGTATCGCGACCGCGGTGGACGAAGGCGTGGGAGCGACGTCGTCGTGCGCCCCGCAGCCGGTTCCCCACGCGGCAACCACGAGGGCGGCCATCGCGCACGGGTGGCCGTCGCCGTCACGACCGGTACATCGTCGCGGTGATCGTGAAGTCGCGGTGCTGGGATTGCGAGTAGTAGATGGAATGGAAGTCCAGACCGCCATCGCTGCGGGGGGTGAGCGTGACCGAGGACGGCACACATGAACCGCTGGAGATCATCTCGGTCATGACGAGTGAATTGCCCTCGGACGCAATCTGTTTCCACGATCCGCTGCACGGAATCTGGGGATAGGTGACCCTGCCGGTCAGGCGCGACCCGTCGACCACGAGGTCGGCGACGACGTCGAAGTCGTCCTGGTCGCCGCTCGCGTGCCCGGTCCACTGCCCGGCCAATGTCGGCTGCACGCCGTCGGTTCTGGTCGTGGTGACGGTGGTCGGCGGAAGGCTCTGCGTCGAGGTGGCCGCGGTGCTGCCCGCGTCGTCGCCGCTCAGCGTCACGACCGCCACGGCGACCGCGCCCCCGAGGACGAGCACCGCGACGATCGCCGCGGCCGGGATCCAACGCCTGCGATTGCCCCCGGCGGGCGGAGTTGGCGCGGCCGGGGGCGGCGGCAAGGGCGTGACGACGGTCGCCGGTGCTGGGCCCGCGAGTGCCCGACGGGCCGCAGCGGCGAGCTCCTTCGCGGTTGCGTAGCGATGGTCGGGGTCCTTGGCCATGCCCACGGCGATGACGTCGTCGAAAGTCGTTGGTACGTCGCGGCGTATCTCGGACGGCCGCGGTGGCGCGGTGAACATGTGCGAGGCGATCAGACCCTCGACGATGCCGGTGGGGAAGGGCTTCGCGCCGGTCAGGCATTGATGAAGGACGCAGGTCAGCGAGTAGACGTCGGAGCGGGCGTCGGCCTGCTTGTGTTCGAAGCGCTCGGGCGCCATGTAGTCCATGGTGCCGACGGCGGTACCGGTGAGCGTCAGTCCGGTATCGGTGACGGCCTGGGCGATGCCGAAGTCGATGAGATAGGCGAAGTCACCGTCGAGCAGGATGTTCGACGGCTTGACGTCGCGGTGGACGAGTCCGATGCGATGCGCGGCGTCGAGGGCGCCTGCGATCTGCTCGATGATGGACACCGCGCGCTCCGGGGCAATGGGCCCGCGGCGAGTTCGGCCTGCAGATCGTGTCCCTCGATGAGGCGCATGTCGACGAAGAGCCGTCCGTCGATCTCGCCGTAGTCGTGGATGGGGATGACGTGCGGGTTGTTCAGTCGCGCTGCGGCGTGGGCCTCGCGACGGAACCGCTCCTCGAAGGTGGAGTCCTTGGCGAAATGCGGAAGGAGAACCTTGATGGCCACCATCCGATCGGTGCGCGTGTCGAGGGCCCGCCAGACCTCTCCCACACCGCCGCGGCCCAGTAACTCGACGAGCCGATAGCGACCGAACGGCGTGCCCTCCACCCCGACCTCCCTCGTACAGCAATCTGCCAGCCCACGATAGGCCAGTTCCGGTTTCGGATCGGTGACGCATCGATGACGCATGGACACGTCCCCGGTGAGGTCGGCACACTGGACTCATGCCGGAACTACCCGAGGTGGAGGCGCTCGCCGACCATTTGCGCCGCCACGCTGCGGGTCTGCCCGTCGGGCGTGTCGACGTCTCGGCATTCTCGGTGCTCAAGACGTTCGATCCGCCCGTGTCTGCGCTGTACGGCCAGACCGTCACGGGTGCCAATCGGTGGGGAAAGTACCTCGGGTTGCAGGTCGGCGAGCTACACCTGATCACCCATTTGTCCCGCGCGGGCTGGCTGCGGTGGTCGGACAAGCTCGCGGCGGCGCCGCTGAAACCCGGCAAGGGGCCGATCGCGCTGCGGGTGCACCTTGGTACGCCCGGAGCCGCGCTGGCGGCGACATCGGCACCGGCTTTGACCTCACGGAGGCCGGCACGCAGAAGCGGCTGGCGGTGTGGCTCGTCGACGACCCGATGAAGGTGCCGCAGATCGCGTCGCTGGGTCCCGATGCGCTGTCTCTCGGGCCCGAGGAGCTGGCGGGTGTGCTGGCGGGAAACAGCGGTCGCATCAAGACCGTCATCACCGACCAGAGGACGATCGCCGGGATCGGGAACGCCTACAGCGACGAGATCCTGCACGTGGCAAAGCTTTCGCCGTTCGCGACCGCGAGCAAGCTCACCGATGCCCAGCTGGGCGCACTGCACGACGCGATGATCACGGTGTTGACGGACGCCGTCTCGCGGTCGGTGGGGCAGGGGGCGGCGACGCTCAAGGGCGAGAAGCGCTCGGGGCTTCGGGTGCATGCGCGCACCGGGCTGCCGTGCCCCGTCTGCGGCGACACCGTGCGCGAGGTGTCGTTCGCCGACAAGTCCTTTCAGTACTGCGCGACGTGTCAGACCGGTGGCAAGGTGTTGGCCGACCGGCGGATGAGCAAGCTGCTCAAGTAGTTCCGCCGCAATACGAGTGCGTGGCGAAGGTGAGTGCGTGCTGATAGAGCGGATCGAATTGGCGGGCCTGCGACCACGGCTTGTACGGAGTCGTCGAGTTCGGTGGCGCAGGCGGGGGACCGCAGCGTATTCCAGTGCAGGGCAATCTCTTCGACCATGGCGTGGTTGAACCCGTCGATGGCCGTCCGTGATGCCGACAGCTCCGGAGCGACGCTCGGCGCGGACGCCGGATCGAGCTTCCATTGCCCGAAGCGGGTGTACTCGACGCCCTCGGTGGCGTGAATCTGATCCTGGAACACTCGGCGCACGAACTGCGCGTCGACACCGCGCGTCGAGGCCTCGGACCCCACGGCGTCCAGCACCTGGTTGACGCGCGCCGGATCGTCGATGGGCCCGCCCTTGATCCACTTGAAGGCCGCGACCGGATCCGCGGTCAGCAGCCGTTGTGCTGCGGTGTCCACCAGCTGATACAGCGGGTCCGTCGGATCGGCACGAGCGTCGGGCGCACTGGCGATCAGCGCACTCAACAGGGTGGCGACGACGAACGGGACCGATTTCTCACGCCGTCCATGATGGCGCACTCGATGGCCACGTAGATCGAGGGATCCCCGGCGACCGGCGCTCCTGACGGCCGCACCCCTCGTGACGGCCGTCCCCCTCGCGCCAGTCGCCGGGGACCCTCTGTCCGCAATTGCGGATTGGGTTTCGGTGGAGGGTGCCTTCCCCCCGGGAGGCACCCTCCACCGAAACGTCGCCGATGGACCCCTCTGCCACCGGGACATGTCGCCCCGCCCTCCCCCGAGAGAGCGGGGCGTAGCTCAGGTGGTGTGCACGATCAGCACGTCGACCCTGGCCTTGTGCGAGACGCTGGCGGGCACTGATCCGAGCAGCCGCCCCCTGACGGTGCCCAGCCCGACGCTGCCCACCACCAACAGGTCCGCATCGACTTCGTCGACCAGGTCGAGCAGCGCTTCGACGGGCGCGCCGAGGATGGCGCGCTCCTTGATGTCAGCCGCGCCGGCCTCCTTCGCGCGGTCGCGGGCATCGCGCAGGATCGCGTAGACGGGCGCCTTGCCCACCATCTTGTGTCCCGCGTCCTTGAGATAGTCAGCGGCGCGACGGTCGTCGGCGTGGGGGAAATGCGCTGTCGCCACGATCAAGTTCGCGTTCGCGGCGGCGGCGATGGCGCCCGCCCGGTCCACCGCGCGAAGCGACGAGTCCGAGCCGTCCGTTCCTACGATGACAGTTCGATAGGTACTCATTCGATCTCCTCGGTGTGCGATTCGGGCTGCGCTCAGCTCACCTCCCCGAGCTCGGCACGACAACCCCGCCGAGCGAAGTGGAGTAGTCGACTACTCAGGGTCGTGCGGACCCGCCGGGCAAACAATCGAGCCATGGTCACCACAGCGATACCCGCCGATCTCGGTTCCCTGCCGCTAGCACCGAAAAGCCCCCTGTCGTACTGGGACCGCCTCCGCTACGCGAGAGCCTTCGACACCGGTCCGGAGCGAATCCGCGACGCCGGCGGTCCGGTGACCAGAATCGTCATGGGTCCGAAGCCGCTGGTGCCACCGGCCGTCTTCGTCACCTCACCCCGGGGCGCCCACGACATTCTCGGCCGCACCGATGCGTTCGCGGACCGTGGAGAGATGCCGATCTCCAAGGACTTTCGGCGTCTCCTGGGCGGCAACCTCCTGATCCTGCCCCACGACGAGTGGCTACCGCGGCGGCGTGCGATGCAGCCGATGTTCACCAAGCACCACGTCCCGCGCTTCGCGGGCCACATGGCCACGGCGGCCGAAGAGGTGTGCCGAAGCTGGGGTGACGACGACGTCGACCTCGACGTGCAATGCCGCACACTGACTCTGCGTGCACTCGGTCGCTCGGTGCTGGGGCTTGATCTGGACCAGCGGGCGAACGATGTGGGACCGGCCCTGCGCACGGCGCTCGAGTGGCTCGCCGACCGCGCGGTCCAACCGGTCAAGGCCCCGCGCTGGCTACCCACTCCTGGGCAGCGCCGCGCCCGCGCCGCCAAGCGGGTGCTGCACGAACTGGCCGCGGAGATCCTCGAGGCCTGCCGTGCCGACCCGGATCTGGATGCGCCGCTGGTACGTGCCCTGATCGGCACGGCCGACCCGCGGACCGGACTGCCGCTCACCGACCGCGAGATCTGCGACGAACTGGTCCTGTTCATGCTTGCCGGCCACGACACGACGTCGACGACGATCACGTACGCGCTGTGGGCGCTCGGTCACCACAGGGAGCTTCAAGACCGTGTGCTCGTCGAGGTTGCCGAGCTCGGCGACCGCCCCCTGACGCCCGCTGACGTGCCACGGCTGGGGTTCACCGTTCAGGTGCTTCACGAGGCGCTTCGGCTGTGCCCGCCCGCACCGGCATCTCGAGAATGGTGATGCAGGACATCGACGTTGACGGTTGCCGGGTGGAGGCGGGCTCGGTCGCCATCGTCGGCGTCTATGCCATGCATCGCGACCCCGAACTGTGGGACGACCCGCTCGAGTTCGACCCCGATCGCTTCAGCAGGCAGCGCTCCGAGGGGCGGAGCCGTTGGCAGTATCTGCCATTCGGCGGCGGGCCGCGGTCGTGCATCGGCGATCACTTCGCCATGCTCGAGGCCACGCTGGCGCTCGCAACCATCGTTCGTCACGTCGACATTCGTTCGCTGGACCATGATTTCGCGACCGAGGTGCCGTTCACCACGGTCGCGGCCAAGCCGATCCGCGCGCAGGCACGCCAGCGAATCTAGCCCGAGAACACCTCTGCGGCAGTTATAGTCCGGCCGTGAGCGGTGGGGACCCGTTGACGGGGCGCGGGAGTGAGCTGGCCACGATCCGTCGAGCGCTGGGCGGTGGTGGCGGCTACTCCGGTGTCGCGATCGTGGGAGCCGCGGGAGTGGGCAAGACGCGGCTTGCCCGCGAAGTCCTGGCTCAAGCGGCCGCCGCGGGCGAGCACACGAAGTGGATCGTCGGCACGGCGTCCGCGCGGCAGATCCCGCTCGGTGCCTTCACGTCGTCGATCGGCGAGGGCATCTCCGATCCGATGTCGAACGTTCGGCGCATCATCAATTCCTTTGTTGCGCAACAGCGCAAGGGTCGGGTTCTGATCGGGGTCGATGACGCGCACCTCCTCGACGGGCTGTCCGCCCACGTCGTCCACCAACTGGCCCAATCCAGGGCCGCACGGCTGGTACTCACGTTGCGGACCGGCGGAACCGAACCGGACGCGGTGACCGCGCTGTTCAAGGACGGCGTGCTCGCCAGGCTCGACCTCGAACCGCTATCGCTGCGCGATACCCGCGATCTGATCGAGACGACCATCGGCGGATCGGTGGATTCGCGCAGCGCACAACGATTCTGGAAGCTCACCGGCGGAAATGCCCTCTTCCTCGGGCAGCTGCTGAAGGACCAGATCGCGGCGGGCCGGATGAAGCAGGTGGCCGGGGTGTGGATGTGGGACGAGGGCGTCGCCGTATCGCCCAACATCGGCGACATGGTGGGCCGACAGCTGGGTCGGCTGACACCGGAGTTGGCCTTGGTCGTCGACACGCTGTCGCAGTGCGAGCCCCTCGACCTCGAGGTGCTGTGCGATCTCGTCGGGCGTCGCGACGTCGAGGTCGCCGAGCGCATGCATCTGGTCACCGTCGAGCGGTCGGCGGGCGGCCTGTCGGTACGGCTGGCGCACCCGCTGTTCGGCGAGATCCGGCGCGCCACCGCCGGTGAGATGTACCTGTCCAGCATCCGGGGGCGGTTGGCCGAGCGCCTTGCCATGGACGAGGACCGCGACATGCAGGCGACGGTGCGGAGGGCGCTGCTGACCCTCGAGTCGGACCTGGACCCCGACCCGTCGCTGTATCTGGAATCCGCCCGGTCCGCGATGACCTTGCTCGACCTGCAGCTGGCCGAGCGGTTCGCCAGTGCCGCCGCGAAGTCCGGGATCGCGGAGGCCGCGTCGGTCCAGGTGATGAACATGGTTCTGCTCGGGCGCGGTGAGCAGGCCGAGACGCTCCTGAGGGAGATGAGTCAGGACGGTCCGGACGCCCACGGATGGGCCACGATTCGGGCCGCCAACCTCATCTGGATGCTGGGCAGGCCCGGTGACGCCTCGGCGATCCTCGACGGTCTTGCCGCCCACGACGAGTCGCCGGCGGACGTCGCGGCTCGATCGGCGGTCGAAGCCTGTGTCGATGCGGTGTCGGCGCGCTGCGAGTCTGCGGTGGAAAGAGCCCGTGCGGCTCTGCAATTCGAGGGGCTATCGGACTTCCACTCGATGATGGCGTCGTTGGCGTTGGTGATGTCGGAGAGGTGCGCTCGGTGAGGTCGACGGCATGTCCGCCGTCTTCCGGCGCGCGTTGGACATGGCCATGAAGTCCTTTGAGGCATCACACATGCGGTTCTGGCTGGGCAGCGTCTACGCCAGGGCATGCCGGCTGACCGGACGCTTGGACGACCTCGCGGAATCGGCGACGCAGTTGGCCGACTCGGCGCGCGACGTGCCCGGCCTCGCGCACGCCAATCTGGCATTCCTGCTCGGCAACGCCGAACTGGTCCGGGGTGATCTCCCCACGGCGGTGAGGATCCTGCACGAGGCGCTTGCAGGAGTCGAGAGGCACGGCGTCACAACGGGTTTGCACCCCGCCAGTTGCTTCGCGTTGGCCGAGGCACACGCCAAGCTGGGTCAACCCGAGGAGGCGATGGCGGCGCTCGCCGAGGCGAACGAGTGCGTGCCGTCCGACTACCAGTTCATGCAGACCGGCCTGTGCCAGGCGACCGGCTGGACGCTGGCGGCCAGCGGGGCGCTGACCGATGCCATCGCGGCCGTGCAGGCGGGTGCCGCGGATGCGCGTGAACGCGGCCAGCCGACGCACGAACTGGCCCTCCTGCAGGCGGCAGTCCAATGGGGTGACGCGTCCGGTGCACCGCGGGCGCGTGAGCTCGCCGACCTGTTGATGCTGCCTCTGGCCGATGCCGTTGCGGGCCACGCCGAGTCGCTGCTGGCGGGCAATGGCGATGGACTGCTCGACGCGTCGGCGAAGTACCGGGCCATCGGTGACAGGGCGACGGCCGCGGATGCGGCGGCCCAGGCAGCGGTCGCGTTCGCGTCGGCATTGCACGGCAAACGCGGCAGGTACGCCGCCGCGCTCGCGCAGGAACTGGCCGAGCAGTGCGGCGGTCTGTGCACGCCCGCGCTGCGAACTCCCGTGACCGCGCTTCCGTTGACCCCCCGCCAGCGCGAGATCGCCGAGCTCGTCGCGGCCGGGTTGTCGAACCGCGACATCGGCGAGAGGTTGATGATGTCGGTACGCACGGTGGAGGGCCATCTCCTGCGCACGTGCAAGCGGGTCGGGGCCGCGTCGCGTTCCGAGCTGGCCGCGATCATGCGGGCGGGTCCCGGCGGGATCGCCAGCTGAACCGACGTCGCTCGCGCCGGCGTGCTCCGTACGGCTCACCGAGGGCGCTACAGGTGATCGGGAGTGGTCTTGAGCCGGACGTAGGTCGATGCAGCCTCGGCCCGGTTGGTCGCCTGCAACTTCCGAAGCACCCGTTTGACGTGTGACTTCACCGTGCCCGTGGTGATGAAGAGATCTTCTGCGATCTGCTTGTTGGTGCGTCCGGCCGCAATCAGCCGCAGCACCTCGACCTCGCGTCGGGTGAGCATGGTGAGGGCGCCTGATCGAGTCTCGGCGAGCGACCACGCCGCCGGGCTGCGGGGCTCGGTTTCAACCTTGCGCAGGTCGAGGTCGACGTCCTGCAGCGCCCGCACCGCGTTGTCGGCCGACTCCAGCGCCCGCACCACCTCCGCATGCTGAGAACGCATCCGCTCGAGCAGGACCGTGCGCTCGTAGGCATAGCCGAAGCCCTCGGCGAATGCCCACACCGTGTCCCGGTCGACGTCGTCGACGGCACGCCCGGAGTACAGCCGGTCGGCGTGCAGAAAGCCGATCACCCGACCAGTGGGCATGACCGGTGCCGCCACGTACGAGCGGGTCAACGAGAAATCGACGATCGGCCGGTTCACCCGAGGGTCGCGTCGGGCATCGCGGACGATGGCAGGCCTGTGCCTGCGGATCATTTCGGTCTCCAGAAGCATGTGGTCGAGCGGCGGCGCCACCGACTGCGCGAACGCCACCATCTTCTCGGCACCCTCGACATCGTCACCGAAGTAGGCCGACTCCATCACCATGCGACCCTCGTGCAAGCCGAACAGCACTGCCCGATCGAATCCGCAGGACTCGACCAGTTCTCGGGGTGCGCGGTCGACGATGGCCGTCACCGCGTCTACTGCGCGCAACTTGCTCAGCGCCTCCTGCACCTGGAGTAGCGCGAACGTGCGGCGACGTGCGTCCTTCTCCAAGAGTTCTCGCTCGACGCAGTGACAGGTCGAGCATCGCCTCCAACGCCGCGAGCGCGTCCTCGTCCCCGATCTTCTCCAGTGCGTCGCGCACCACGACGGACTGGGCATCGATGGCCTCGGTGACCTCGCGCTGCTGTTCGGCGACGGGTGCAAGGGCGTCGGCGAGGGGGCGCGACGCCCAGCCGGGGTGGTCGCCATCGGACAGAGCCGAGGCCGACGGAATGGTCGGGAGATCGATGGGAACAGACACGATCGCTCGATGGTCGCACCGTCGGGTGCCGGAAAGAGGCGATTCCACGTCGCGGGTCGACGAATCCGTCCAGATGGGGGTAGGAGTGCTCTCCGAAGGGGGATCGACCCGCGAGGCGCGCCTGACGGAGGCTGGCAGCCATGACCTCAGTGACCGGCTCCGCGATCGACATTCTGACCACCCCCGAAGGAGTCGCCAACCCGTATCCGCTCTACGACGAGCTGCGCGGATCGTCGCCGGTCGCCGGTTACCGTGACTGGCCTCCCGGCACCGTTCCCGGTGCGGATGAGCCGGTGACGGCGTGGGCCCTCTTCGCCTACGACCAGGTCCAGCAGGCGGCGCGCGACAGCGCGACGTTCTCGTCCCGGGATCCGGTGCAGGAGGCGTCGTCGGCGCCCAGCCTGATGCTGGTCAACACTGACCCGCCCAAACACACCAGTGAGCGCAAACTGGTCAGCCAGGCGTTTTCTCCGCGCCGTGTCAAGCGGCTGGGGGACTGGCTCGACTGCCTGGTTCCCGAGCTGCTCGAACAACTCGACGGCCGCGCCGACTCGGCCGGCGACGTCGACGTCATGGACTTCGCCGCAGAGATCCCTACCCGTGCCATGGTTCGCCTGCTTGGGCTGCCCGATGGCGACCACATCCGGTTCACACGGTGGGCCAACGCGTTCATGCTGTCGTCGTCGATGAGTCCCCACGAACGCATGGCCAGCAACCAGGAGATGGTGGCGGCGTTCACCGACCGGCTAGTCGAGCACACCGCGCGGTTGGCGTCGCGTCCGCCGGAGGGTGATGTCGAAGACGCGGAGGACCTCATCTCGGCGCTGCTGCGTGCGGCGGTCGACGGTGAGCGTCTCACGCCCGAGGAGATCGTTCGGTTCTGCGTGACGCTCGTGGTTGCGGGCAGCGAGACGACGACCTATCTGATCGGCAATCTGCTGCACGCCCTGGCGCGCGAGCCCGCCGTTGCCCGGCGGGTCCGCGAAGATCGGTCGCTGGTCGGTACGTTCATCGAGGAGACGATGCGCGTGGATGGGCCGCCGCAGCGACTGTTCCGCATCGCCACACGTGACGTCGAGATCGGCGGGTCGACGATCCGCGAGGGCGACTGGGTCGCACTGTTCTTCGCCGCCGCCAACCGCGATCCGGCGATGTTCGACGAACCCGGACGCGTCGACCTCGACCGGGCCAACATCCGGGCGCAACTGTCGCTGGGGCACGGGCTGCACTTCTGTCTAGGCGCCCCGCTGGCCCGGCTCGAGGTCACGGCCGTCGTCAACGCGGTGCTCGACCGCTATTCGACGATCGCGCTCACCGACGACCGCGGCGAAAAGCAGACGGCCAGCCTGCTCACGCACGGCTGGGTGCGGCTGCCGATGCGGCTGGCGCGATGACGGATACGGACCAGGAGACGACGGCGGTCGAGAGCCGCAACATCGCCGCCACGCGGGCGATCTACGCCGCCATCCCTGCAGGTGATCTCGACGGCGCGTTGCCGTACCTCGACCCGGAGATCCGGATCACCTACTACGGCACCGATGCGATCCCCTACGCGGGCGATCACCGTGGAATCGCAGCGGCGGTGGACTTCTTCACGATCGTCGGGAGCACGATCGAGATCGTCGACATGGAGGCGTGGAAGTTCATCGCCGACGGCGATGACCTCGCAACCTGGGGCCGACAGCGCTTCCGCCGGTTGGCGACGGGCTACGAGTGGGAATCGGAGTTCGCGCACGTCATCACACTGCGTGACGGCCGGTGGTTGTACTTCCGCGACTTCATGAACTCGGCTCTCACTCACGACGCGTTCACGCGCGTCTGACGAAGCGGTGCGTCCCGGTGGCGTGCACCGCGGAGGGCAGCTGCTTCTGACGGTTTTCTTGACAGCTGTCGAGTTGGCTACGCTGCACGGATGACTCGGCAGAAGATCCTCATCACCGGCGCAAGTTCTGGTCTTGGCGCAGGCATGGCCCGCCAGTTCGCCGCGAAGGGACGCGACCTCGCGCTCTGCGCGCGCCGCACGGACAACCTCCAGGAGCTGAAGGCCGAACTCACCGCGCGCCACCCCAACATCACCGTGGCGGTCGCCGCACTGGACGTCAATGACCACGAGGCCGTGCCGAAGGTATTCGCCGAGACTGAGCGACGAGCTCGGCGGCATCGACTGCGTCATCGTGAACGCTGGTATCGGCAAGGGCTATCAGCTCGGCGGTGGCAAGCCATGGGCGAACAAGGCCACGATCGAGACCAACCTGGTGGCGGGCCTGGTGCAGATCGAGACGGCACTGGAGATGTTCAAGAAGTCCGGCACGGGCCATCTCGTCCTGGTGTCGTCGGTGCTCGGTAACAAGGGCGTGCCCGGCGTCAAGGCCGCCTATGCCGCGAGCAAGGCGGGGATGACGTCGCTGGGTGAATCGCTGCGTGCCGAGTACCCCTCGGGGCCGATCAAGATCACGGTGTTGGAGCCCGGGTACATCGAGTCGGAGATGACCGCGAAGTCGGCCACCACGATGTTGATGGTCGACAACGAGACCGGGGTCAAGGCGATGGTCGACGCGATCGAGAAGGAGAAGGGCCGCGCCGTCGTGCCCGGGTGGCCGTGGTGGCCGCTGGTGGAGCTGATGAAGGTGCTGCCACCGCGCTTCACCAAGCGCTTCGCCTAGGTCGCTAGACCGCGGCAGCGGCGGACCCCTCTGCCGTCGCCCCCACGGCTGTTCTCGTGAACGACAGGATGCCGTCGTCGACCGGATCCTTGAGCAGCATCCGACGATCCTTCTCGTAGTGCATCAGGATCTTCCACGGCAGCTTCGATCCCTGGCGCGGCATCATGCCCTTGGAGCGTTGGACGTAGCCAGACTGAAAGTCGTCGAGAACCCCCGCGTTCGTCACGCAGCTCCCGGCGTCGCGCGGCGTTGCCACTGCGTAGCCGTTCGCGTCCATGTACGTGAACAGGCGGCAGAGGTAGCCGGCCGCGATGTCAGCCTTCAGCGTGAACGCCGCGTTGGTATAGCCGAAGAACCAGGCGAAGTTGGGAATGTCCTGCACCAGTACGCTTTTGTAGGTCATCTGATGTCCGAAGTCTCGTCGCTCGCCGTCCACCGACAGCTGCATCCCACCGAGCATCTGGAGGTTGAGGCCCGTTGCCGTCACGATGACGTCGGCCTCGAGTTCCCGCCCCGATTTCAGCAAAATCCCCTTCTCGGTAAAGGTTTCGATCTCATCGGTGACGATCGAGGCCTCGCCGGACGCCAGGACCTTGAAGAAGTCTCCGTCGGATGCCACGCACAACCGTTCGTCGAACGGCATGTACGTCGGCGTGAGGTGACTCATGTCGAAAGTCGGCCCCACCTGGCGGCGCGCCAGTCCGAGCAGAAGTCGACGCATTGGCTGCGGCCAACGCCGAGCGGCTAGGTAGAGCTTGCGCTGCACGAAGATATTGCGCTTGCGCGCAAGCGAATACACCCGGTCCTCGGGTAGGACCCGACCCAGCACCTCGGAGATTTTGTCGAATGCGGGCATCGACAGGACATACGACGGCGACCGCTGAAGCATCGTCACGTGCTCCGCCTCGCGAGCCATCGCTGGCACCACGGTGACGGCCGTTGCGCCGCTGCCGATCACGACCACCTTGCTGCCGGAGTAGTCGAGATCCTCGGGCCAGTGTTGCGGGTGCAGGCAGTGCCCGGCGAACCGTTCGACACCGGGAAAGTCAGGCAGGTAGCCGGCGTCGTAGTCGTAATAGCCCGTGCAGTTGGCCAGGTAGCCGCAGGTGTACTGACGGGTCTCGCCGGTAGCTTCGTGAAGCGCCGTCACGGTCCAGCGACCGTCTGCGGTCGACCAGTCCGCGCCGACGATCTTGAGTCCGTAGAGGATCTTGTCGTCGAGGCCGTATTCGGCGGCGGTATCGGCGATGTACTCGCGAATCCTCTTACCGTCGGCCATCACGTCGGGATTGCGCCAGGGCCGGAACTTGAAACCCAGGGTGAGCATGTCGATGTCGGAGCGAATTCCTGGATAGCGAAACAGGTCCCAGGTACCGCCGAGCCTCTCGCGTCGTTCGAGTATTGCGATGGTCTTGCCCGGCAACTCGGTACTCAGCTGACAGGCCGTGCCTATCCCGGAGATACCTGCGCCGATGATCAGCACGTCGACATGTTGCGTGGTCATGCAATGAGCGTGATCCGTGAAAGCCCTGACGGTCTTGACAATTTCCGACAGGCTTTTAGCATTTCCCGACAGGGGGAGGTGATCGATGTGGGTAGCGTGCTTCGTGCTTCTGCCCTGAACGGATATCAGCGCCTTGTTCGCGAGTTGGGCGGCGACCCCGAAGACTTACTTTCGCGGTACGACATCCCGGTCGGAATCGAGCATCAACCGGACGCGTTCATTCCGTTCGTCGCCTACACGGGCCTGCTCGAGGTCACTGCCGAAGAGCTCCGATGTCCCGACTTCGGCCTTCGCCTCGTGCCGCTTCGCGGGTTGGCCTTTGCGGGCCCGGTTGCGGTGATCGCGAGAAATTCTGAAACCGTGTTGGAGGCGCTCGAGGCGGCTGCCCGCTACATGTACGTCCACACCCCCGCTTTGAACGTGACGATCGACTTCACGGGTACCCACGGACGGGCCGTCTACGAGTTGACCGAACCGCTTGACCACTATCCGCTGCAGGCGATGGAGGCAAGCCTCGGATCCTCAGTCCGCTTCGGCCAAATGCTGACCGACGCAGGGGTTCAGCACACGGTCTCCCTCACCCATGCCCAGCACAGCTCGGACGACGCGTACCGCGAGGCGTACCGCTGTCCCGTGCTCTTCGGTCAAAGTTGGTGCGGATTCGAAGCGCCGCTGGCCGCGGCCACCATGCGTGTCCGTGAAGCGGATCCGGAGGCCAGTCGCATCATCGCGAAATTCCTTGAGGCCAATTATCTTCCACCCGCCGCACCGCTATCGGAGCGCGTAGCCGAACGGGTCCGCCAGCTGCTCGCCACCGGCCTTTGTGGTGTCGACGCCATCGCGGATCAACTCGCCATGCATCCACGGACCCTGCAGCGCCGCCTCGCCATTGAAGGGGTCACCTGTCAAGACGTCATCGACCGGGAACGCCGCTCCAAAGCGGAGCGATACCTTGCGGTCGCCGATCTGCATCTCGGTCAGATCGCGAGCTTGCTCGGTTACACCGAGCAGAGCGCGTTCAACCGTTCGTGCCGACGCTGGTTCGGGAAGACGCCGCGGGAGTACAGAGCGTCACTTCTGGCAGACGTCCGGTGAATCCTCGCGCGCGGGGGCGCCCGCCGGAATCGTGTAGTTGACGATCACGCTGGCGTCGACGGCGCCGTCGTTGTCGACGCGGTGGGGGACACCGGCCGGGATGAACACCGCCTCGCCGGCCGGGTAGTCGATGACCGCGCAGTCGGGTCCCGTCTGTAGCGACACCACTCCTTCGGTGACCACCGAATACTCCGTGCCGGGGTGGGTGTGCCAACCGCTGTTCGCCTCGGGCTTCAGCACCAGGCTCTGCACGAGCACCGTCGTCGGGCGGCCCTGCTCGGTGACGATCGAGATCGGGGTGTCCGTCGAACCCTGGGCGAGATCGGTGCGCACCACGTCGCCTTCGGGCGGCGTCGCCATCGCGGGTGCGCCGCCGGCGACGAGGGCAATACCGATACAGGTGACGACGACGGCGACGCGGTGAGCTTTCATCGCGGGCTACGCGCTTCGGCCGCGCTCGGCGCGGTAGTGGCGAACCAGCGCGTCGGTCGAGCTGTCCGTCTGCTCGGCGGGTGCCGTGTCGTCGGTGATCACCGGAAGGAGCGCCTTGGCCTGCGTCTTGCCGAGCTCCACGCCCCACTGATCGAACGAGTCGATGCCCCAGATGACGCCCTCGGTGAACACCTCGTGCTCGTAGAGCGCGATCAACTGGCCCACGACCGACGGTGTCAGCTTGGTCGCCAAAATCGAAGTGGTGGGCCGGTTTCCGGGCATCACCTTGTGCGGTACGACGTCGGCTGCCGTGCCCTCTGCCGCGATCTCCTCTGCCGTCTTGCCGAACGCCAGCACCTGTGTCTGGGCGAAGAAGTTGCTCATCAGCAGGTCGTGCATGCTGCCGGTGCCGTCGGCGGTGGGCAGGTCGTCGGTCGGCTGCGAGAATCCGATGAAGTCGGCGGGAATCAGCCGGGTGCCCTGATGAAGCAGTTGGTAGAAGGCGTGCTGACCGTTGGTTCCCGCCTCGCCCCAATAGATTTCGCCGGTCTCGGTGGTGACGGGCGAGCCGTCCGCCCGTACCGACTTGCCGTTCGATTCCATCGTCAGCTGCTGCAGGTACGCGGCGAACCGCGTCAGATCGTTCGAGTAGGGCAACACCGCCCGAGCCTGAGCATCGAAGAACTCGTTGTACCAGAGGCCGATGAGGCCAAGCAGCACAGGCGCATTCGCCTCCAGTGGCGTGCTCTTGAAGTGCTCGTCGATGACGTGGAAACCCGCGAGGAACTCGGCGAACCGCTCCTTGCCGACGACCGCCATGACCGACAACCCGATCGCCGAGTCCACCGAGTACCGGCCGCCGACCCAGTCCCAGAAGCCGAACATGTTGTCGGTGTCGATGCCGAACTCGTCGACGAGCTTCTTGTTGGTCGACACCGCGACGAAGTGCTTGGACACCGCGTCATCGCCCAACACGTCGGTGAGCCAGCGCCGCGCCGCAGTGGCGTTCGTCAGCGTCTCCAGGGTGGAGAACGTCTTCGACGCGACGATGAAAAGCGTTGTGGCAGGGTCGAGTCCGTCGAGCTTGGCGACGAGATCGGCGGGGTCGACGTTCGACACGAAGCGAGCGGAGATCCCTGCGTCGGCGTAGTGGCGCAGCGCCTGGTAGACCATCACGGGGCCGAGGTCCGACCCGCCGATGCCGATGTTGACGACGGTCTTGATGCGCTCACCCGTGGCGCCCGTCCACTCGCCGGAGCGCAGTCGGTCGGTGAAGTCGCCCATCGCGTCCAGCACCGCGTGCACGTCGGCGACGACGTCCTGGCCGTCGACCACCAGTTCGGCGCCGCGGGGGAGTCGCAGCGCGGTGTGCAGGACGGCGCGGTCCTCGGAGGTGTTGATGTGCTCGCCGGCGAACATCGCGTCGCGGCGGCTCTCGAGACCGGCCGCCTTCGCCAGGTCGACCAGCAGCTTGAGCGTCTCGCGGGTGACGCGGTGCTTGCTGTAGTCGATGTAGAGATCGCCGACGGTCAGGGTGAGCTCGCGTCCGCGATCGGGATCCTCGTCGAACAATTCCCGCAGGTCCTTCGCAGCGATCTGGTCGTGATGTCGGACCAATGCGTTCCACGCCGGGGTAGCGGAGATGTCGGGAATCGAAACGGTTTCGGCAGACATGTCTCGACCCTAGTGCGGAGCGCCTTTCGAAGGAGTAAATGATTGATGCATGGATACCGCCAAGTTGCTTTCATCCGTCCCCACCGGCCTGTGGATCGGTGGTGAGGAGCGACCGGGATCGTCGACCTTCGACGTCCTCAACCCCGCGACCGACGAGGTGCTCGTCAGCGTCGCCAACGCGACGCCCGCAGGACGGGATCGCCGCGCTCGATGCGGCGGCCGCCGTGCAGAAGGAGTGGGCCGCCACCGCGCCGCGTGAGCGCGGCGAGATCCTGCGCTCGGTATTCGAGGCGATCACCGAACGCGCCGACGAATTCGCGACGCTCATGACCCTCGAAATGGGCAAGGTCTACGCGGAGAGCATGGGCGAGGTCAAGTACGGCTCGGAGTTCTTCCGCTGGTTCGCCGAGGAGGCCGTGCGCATCGGCGGTCGCTACACCAGGAGCCCGGCGGGCACGGGCCGCATCATCGTCACGAAGTCGGCGGTCGGACCGTGTCTCGCGATCACGCCGTGGAACTTCCCGTTGGCGATGGGCACCCGCAAGATCGGCCCCGCCATGGCGGCAGGCTGCACGATGGTCATCAAGCCCGCGCAGGAGACCCCGCTGACCATGCTGTTGCTGGCCAAGTTGATGGACGAGGCGGGCCTGCCGAAGGGCGTCCTCTCGATCCTGCCGACGTCCAAGCCGGGCGACCTCACCACCGCGCTGATCGACGACGGCCGGCTGCGCAAGCTCACGTTCACGGGTTCGACCGGCGTCGGCAAGGCGCTGGCCAAGCAGAGCAGCGACAAGCTTCTGCGACTGTCACTCGAGCTGGGCGGCAATGCGCCGTTCATCGTGTTCGACGACGCCGACGTCGACGCGGCGGTCGAAGGCGCGCTGCTGGCGAAGATGCGCAACGGCGGCGAGGCCTGCACGGCGTCCAACCGGTTCCACGTCGCCAACGCGGTTCGCGAGGAGTTCACCGAGAAGCTGGTCAAGAAGATGAGCGAGTTCACGCTGGGCAACGGTCTGGACGAGACGTCGAAGCTCGGCCCGCTGATCAACGCCAAGCAGGTCGCCACCGTCGAGGATCTGGTGTCGGACGCGGTGTCGAAGGGAGCGACGGTGGCCGTCGGCGGCGTCGCACCCGACGGGCCAGGCCACTTCTTCCCCGCCACCGTGCTGTCCGGGGTGCCGGGAAATGCCCGCATCCTCAAGGAGGAGGTCTTCGGGCCCGTCGCGCCCGTCATCGGATTCGACACCGAGGAAGAGGGCATCGCGGCGGCGAACAACACCGAGTACGGCCTCGCCGCCTACATCTACACGCAGGGGCTGGACCGTGCGCTGCGCGTCGCCGAGGCGATCGAGGCGGGCATGGTCGGGGTCAATCGCGGGGTGATCTCGGATCCGGCGGCGCCGTTCGGCGGAGTCAAGGAGTCTGGCTTCGGCCGCGAAGGCGGCTCGGAGGGTATCGAGGAGTACCTCGACACGAAGTACATCGCGCTGACGCCCTAGCTCGATGATCGTCGCGAACAGACGGACAAGGGCCCCTGAAACGGCGTGATTCAGGGCCTTTTGCGTCTGCTGGCGAAGGAAGTTCAGTGGCCGAGGCGGCCGCGGCCCAGGCGGAGCAGCAGCATCGCGAGGTCCTTGCCCTCGGGGCCGAGCTCGCTGTACCGCTCGATGACCTTCATCTCGCGACTGTGCACCAGGCGGGTACCGCCGCCGGCCATGCGAACCTTGCCGATCGCCTGGGATACCTCGGCGCGGCGCTTCACCGCGGCGAGGATCTCGGCGTCGAGCCTGTCGATCTCCAGGCGGAGGGCATCGATGTCTATGTCGGGCACGGCTTCTGCTTCGATCGTCATGGGGGTCTCCTCGTTCTCGTTGTGTGGGTGCTCTGGTCTCATTCGTTCCGGGCCTCACACAAGAGACGAGCCCCGGATCCGGATGCGGACCGCGGGGCTGAAGGGGAAGCAGCTAGACCACGGGCACCGCAGGCCGGTACCCGTAAAGAAATCGTCCCTGCTGATTGAGCACGGATTGAGTGTGCCACCACCGGTCGCGTCGACGCAATGTGTCCCTGTTCAGCGGTAAGTTTGGAGACGATATGTCGATCGCTACCGAAACTGACGAACTCCTCGATGGACTCAACCCGCAGCAGCGGGAGGCGGTCCTCCACGTTGGCTCCCCTCTGCTGATCGTCGCGGGCGCCGGCTCGGGCAAGACCGCGGTGTTGACCCGCCGCATCGCCTATCTCCTGGCCGCTCGCGACGTCGGCGTCGGGCAGATGCTGGCCATCACGTTCACCAATAAGGCGGCCGCCGAGATGCGGGAGCGGGTGGCGCAGCTGATCGGACCGCGGGCGCGGTCGATGTGGGTGTCGACGTTCCACTCCACGTGCGTGCGGATCCTGCGCAACCAGGCCTCGCTGCTGCCGGGACTGAACTCCAACTTCTCGATCTACGACGCCGACGACTCGCGACGCCTGCTGATGATGATCGGCAAGGACATGGGTCTGGACACCAAGCGGTACTCGCCACGCCTGCTTGCCAATTCGATCTCCAACTTGAAGAACGAGCTGATCGATCCCGATAAGGCGAGGTTCGAGGCCAGCGAGGGCGAAGACGATCTGGCGCGCATCGTCGCGGACGCGTACGCCGAGTACCAACGACGCCTCCGCGCCGCCAACGCCCTGGACTTCGACGATCTGATCGGCGAGACGGTCGCCGTGTTGCAGGCCTTCCCGCAGATCGCGCAGTACTACCGGCGGCGATTCCGGCACATCCTGGTCGACGAGTACCAGGACACCAACCACGCCCAGTACATGCTGGTGCGCGAACTCGTCGGGCGGGCCAGCGACGACCCCGAGGGGGATCCCAACAACACGGTGCCGCCTGCCGAACTGTGTGTCGTCGGCGATGCCGATCAGTCGATCTACGCCTTCCGCGGTGCGACCATCCGCAACATCGAGGACTTCGAGCGCGACTACCCCAACGCCACGACGATCATGCTCGAGCAGAACTATCGATCGACGCAGAACATCCTGTCGGCGGCCAACGCCGTCATCTCGCGCAATGCCGGCCGACGCGAGAAGCGCCTCTGGACCGACGCGGGCGAAGGCGAACTCATCGTCGGCTACGTCGCCGACAACGAACACGACGAGGCGCGGTTCGTCGCAGGCGAGATCGACGCGCTGGCCGACCGCGGCGAGATCAACTACAACGACGTCGCGGTGTTCTACCGGACCAACAACTCCTCACGCGCCGTGGAGGACGTGTTCATCCGAGCTGGCATTCCGTACAAGGTCGTCGGCGGCGTTCGGTTTTACGAGCGCAAGGAGATTCGCGACATCGTCGCGTACCTGCGGGTGCTCGACAATCCCGGCGACGCGGTCAGCATGCGCCGCATCCTCAATACCCCCCGCCGCGGAATCGGTGACCGCGCCGAAGCCTGCGTCGCCGTGCACGCCGAGAACACCGGCGGCAGCTTCAACGACTCGCTGCAGGCGGCCGCGGAGGGCCGGGTCCCGATGCTGAACACCCGCTCGGAGAAGGCGATCGCCGGCTTCGTCGAGCTGCTCGATCAGCTGCGCGGAAAGCTCGACGGCGAGCTCGGCGATCTCGTCGAGGCGGTGCTGGACCGCACCGGGTACCGCCGCGATCTCGAATCATCCAGCGATCCACAGGATCTCGCGCGTCTGGACAACCTGAACGAATTGGTCAGCGTCGCTCACGAATTCAGCACCGACCTGGCGAATGCGGCTGCCTTGCGCGAGGATTCGGATTCTCAGCTCGACGAGGACGTGCCCGACGTCGGCGCGCTCGCGGCCTTCCTCGAACGGGTGTCGTTGGTGGCGGACGCCGACGAACTGCCCGAGCACGGTGCGGGCGTCGTCACGATGATGACCCTGCACACCGCCAAGGGCCTGGAGTTTCCGGTCGTCTTCGTGACCGGATGGGAGGACGGGATGTTCCCGCACATGCGGGCGCTCGGTGACGAGGGTGAGCTCTCCGAGGAGCGTCGGCTCGCCTACGTCGGGATCACCCGCGCCAGGCAGCGGCTTTACCTGAGCCGGGCCAAGATTCGGTCGTCGTGGGGTCAGCCGATGCTCAACCCGGAATCGCGGTTCCTGCGCGAGATTCCGCAGGAGCTCATCAATTGGCGGCGCACGGACGTCGCGCCGTCGTTGAGTGCGCCGGTCAGCGGTGCAGGGCGTTTTGGGCCGCCCCGGCCTGCTCCCGGTCGCGGATCGGCCCCCAAGCGGCCGCCCATCAGTCTCCAGCCCGGCGACCGCGTCAGCCACGACAAGTATGGTCTCGGTCGCGTCGAGGAGGTGTCAGGTGTGGGGGAGTCGGCGATGTCGCTCATCGATTTCGGCAGCTCCGGGCGGGTCAAGCTGATGCACAACCATGCGCCGGTGACCAAGCTGTAGAAGGTCCCCGCCTTCAAAAGATGCTGTAACGCTTCAGCTTCGGGCCCATCTGCCCGTTGCCGGGAGCAGCGTGAGCATGATGCTGGCGGCGGGCAGTACCGGGATGCCATAGACGGCGGGCGGAAGCTTTGCCCCTGCCACGAACAGGCCTGCGAAGATCATCAGCGCGACGAAGGCTCCCACGATGATCAGCAGTCGACCGATCGGGCGCCGCAGCAGCAGGGAGATGAGGCCGCCGATCGTCGCGGCAGCGGACACGGACGTGAGGAACCCGATGGCGAGACAGAACAACTGGTCGGTCCGCCACCACCCGGCCATCAGAGAGGTGGCGATGATCGCCGTCGCCCAGCCACTGATGATGCTGACTGCGGCCGTCGCCGACGCCGCTGCGGGACTCGGTGGACGGGCGCCGTGGACGCCGAACGACACGGGCGTCGCGCGTGGAATGTAGGTCGTCGGGGCGTCGCCCTCGAGTGGCTCTGCGATCGCGGGAAACGAACCGGTGGGCGTGCGACGGATGATGTGGGGTCCGTCGGGCTGACCGCCTTCGGTCACTGAATCAGCCGGTGTACTTGCCCGGACCCAGGCCCCGCTTGGCCAACCACGGCAGGGGATCGATCCGATCGGTGCCGTTGAGCAGAACCTCGAAGTGGCAGTGCGGCCCGGTCGAGTTGCCGCGGTTGCCGATGGTGGCGATCTGATCGCCTGCCATCACCCGCTGGCCGACGCTGACCAGCCAGGTGTTGACGTGGCCGTAGAGCGTGACGGTGCCGTCCGCGTGCCGCAGCTTCACCCATGCGCCGTAACCGGCGGTCGGTCCCGACGTCGATGACGACGCCGTCGGACACCGCGTAGATCGGCGTGCCGATCGAGTTGGCGATATCGATGCCGCCGTGCAGGACGCCCCAGCGGTATCCGAAGCCAGACGTGAATGCGCCCTTGGTCGGCATGACGTACAGCGGCTGGGTCAAGCGCGCTTCGCGCTCGGCTCGCTCCTGGGCAAACGCGGCGCCCTTGGCGAGTTCCTCGTTGTGGACCGCCGCGCTGGCGGCCGGGGCGACCGAGACGATCTGGATGCCGTCGGCCGATCCGGTGATGAATCCACCGTCGAGCGTCGTCTGGCCGGCTGCCATCAAGGTGCTGGCCTGAGCAGTGTCCGCGCCGTTGACCACTGAGTACGCCGCGGCTGCCGTCGCACCTGCGGCCATCGCGGCTGCAACCAGACGGGCCTTGACGACGCCGCTGTCGGCCTTGCGGTGGCCGCCGACGCGAGCTCCCATGTGGATGACGTCGGTGCGGGACGTGCCGTCACTGGTGTCGGTGTGGCTATCGCGATAGGCGCGTGAAGAGCGGCGTTCCGTTCCCGGAGCCACCTGGAATTCCACCGGAACCGCGAGCCGAACGGGATAGAGATTGTCGGATTCGTCCATGTCGTCGAGCTCGGGAGCCTGGATGACGCGAGCCTCGCGCGTGAACGCCGAGCTGTTGGAAAACTCCAGGTCGTCCAGGTCGCCGTACTCGTTGAACGGGATGATGACGGTGATTTCGGTATCGAGCACCGTGGTCGAAGTCCCGTTGGGAGACTTTGACGAACTGTGCTGAGGCAACCGAGAGTCCTTCTCACCGTGACCGGACCGTTATCAAGACCAGGAGCACGGTAACGAAGTTCTGCTGTTGGTGGCAACCCATGGAAGCATTCCGCCGAAGATTGTGATCTGTATCACGACAAGGCGGCGGTGAGATGTACCACATGAGCGGGAGGCGGTGCCAGCCGCTTCGATGTGTGTGGATAAAGTTCCCACGAGCCATTCAGGCGCAAACCTCAGTAGTCCGATCCATCGTCAACGCAGACAGACAGGGAATCTCGGGAAAGCCCATGGACCTCTTCGAATACCAGGCGAAAGAGCTCTTCGCCAAGCACAACGTCCCCACCACGCCCGGCAGAGTGACCGACACCGCCGAGGACGCGAAGGCCATCGCCGAAGAAATCGGCAAGCCCGTCATGGTGAAGGCGCAGGTCAAGGTCGGCGGTCGCGGCAAGGCCGGTGGCGTGAAGTACGCCGCCACCCCCGACGACGCCTTCGGCTACGCCAACGACATCCTCGGTCTCGACATCAAGGGTCACGTCGTGAAGAAGCTGCTGGTCGCCGAGGCCAGCGACATCGCGGAGGAGTACTACATCTCCTTCCTGCTCGACCGCTCCAACCGCACCTACCTGGCGATGTGCTCGGTCGAGGGCGGCGTGGAGATCGAAGAGGTCGCCGCCACCAAGCCCGAGCGGCTCGCCAAGGTTCCCGTCGACGCCGTCAAGGGTGTCGACCTCGCCTTCGCCCGTTCGATCGCCGAGCAGGGCCACCTGCCCGCCGAGGTGCTCGACGCCGCCGCCGTGACCATCCAGAAGCTCTGGGAGGTCTTCGTCGGCGAGGACGCCACCCTGGTCGAGGTCAACCCCTTGGTGCGCACGCCGGACGATCAGATCCTGGCGCTCGACGGCAAGGTCACGCTCGACGCCAACGCGGACTTCCGTCAGCCCGGACACGTCGAGTTCGAGGACAAGGACGCGACGGACCCGCTCGAGCTCAAGGCCAAGGAGAACGACCTCAACTACGTCAAGCTCGACGGCGAGGTCGGCATCATCGGCAACGGCGCAGGACTGGTCATGTCGACGCTCGACGTCGTCGCCTACGCGGGCGAGAAGCACGGCGGCGTCAAGCCCGCCAACTTCCTCGACATCGGCGGCGGTGCCTCGGCCGAGGTGATGGCCAACGGGCTCGACGTCATCCTCGGCGACAGCCAGGTCAAGAGCGTGTTCGTCAACGTGTTCGGTGGCATCACCGCGTGCGACGCCGTGGCGAACGGCATCGTCGGCGCGCTGAAGAAGCTGGGCGACAGCGCGAACAAGCCGCTCGTCGTCCGCCTCGACGGCAACAACGTCGAAGAGGGCCGCCGCATCCTCGACGAAGCGAACCACCCCCTGGTGATCCAGGCCGACACCATGGACAGCGGCGCCGACAAGGCCGCCGAGCTGGCCAACAAGTAAGGGAGCCAACGAAATATGTCTATCTTCCTGAACAAGGACAGCAAGGTCATCGTCCAGGGCATCACCGGCGGCGAGGGCACCAAGCACACCGCGCTGATGCTGAAGGCGGGCACCCAGGTCGTCGGCGGCGTCAACGCGCGCAAGGCAGGCACCACCGTGTCGCACACCGCCAAGGACGGCTCGACCGTTGAGCTTCCGGTGTTCGCCAGCGTCGCCGAGGCCATCAAGGAGACCGGCGCCGACGTGTCGATCGCCTTCGTGCCGCCCGCGTTCTCCAAGGACGCCATCATCGAGGCCATCGACGCCGAGATTCCGCTGCTGGTCGTCATCACCGAGGGAATCCCGGTGCAGGACAGCGCCTATGCGTGGGCCTACAACGTCGACAAGGGCGAGAAGACCCGCATCATCGGGCCCAACTGCCCCGGCATCATCACGCCGGGCGAGTCGCTTGTCGGCATCACGCCGAACAACATCACCGGCAAGGGCCCGATCGGCCTGGTGTCGAAGTCCGGCACGCTGACCTACCAGATGATGTACGAGCTGCGCGATCTCGGCTTCTCGACCGCCATCGGCATCGGCGGCGACCCCGTCATCGGCACCACCCACATCGACGCCATCGAGGCGTTCGAGTCCGATCCCGAGACCAAGGTCATCGTGATGATCGGCGAGATCGGCGGCGACGCCGAGGAGAAGGCCGCGGCCTACGTCAAGGCCAACGTCTCCAAGCCGGTCATCGGCTACGTCGCGGGCTTCACCGCGCCCGAGGGCAAGACGATGGGCCACGCAGGCGCCATCGTCTCCGACGGAGCGGGCACCGCCCAGGGCAAGAAGGAAGCCCTCGAGGCCGCAGGCGTCAAGGTCGGCAAGACGCCGTCCGAGACCGCCGCGTTGGCCAGGGAGATCCTCGCCAGCCTGTAGTTCCTCTGCGCTAGCAGTCCTTGCGCGAGCAGTCACAAAGGCCCTGATTCCGCGCGAATCAGGGCCTTTGTGTCTGCTCGCGAGGAGGTGGCGCCCGGAATTGGAACACGTTCCAGTTTTCCGTTAGCCTGACGAAGTAACACTTGCCAGGAGGTCTGTAATGCCGGTCGATCCGCGCACCCCCGTCATCGTCGGCGTCGGACAGTTCACCGAGCGCATCGACGATCCCGACTACCGGGGTCTGTCGTCGGTGGACCTGGCGACCGAGGCCGTGCGCGCCGCGCTCGCCGACACCGGGGCCGACGTGGCCGCCGTCGCGCAGGCGATCGAGGTGTTCGTCGGGCTGCGGCAGTTCGAGATCTGCACGCCGTTCAGCAAGCCTCCGCTCGGCGCGTCCGACAACTACGTCCGGTCGGTGGCGAAGCGCGTCGGCGCCGATCCCGCGCGCGCGGTGCTCGAGCCCATCGGCGGCAACGGCTCGCAGAAGGTCGTGACGGAGTTCGCCGACGCGATCGCGGCGGGTGACATCGAGGTGGCGTTGATTCTCGGCTCGGAGACCGGCTCGACGCGCGAAGTACTTCTCGAAGCGCGACGACAAGCCCGACTTCACCGAAACCGTCGGCGGGCAGCTCGAGGACCGCGGCTACGGCTTCGAGCAGTACATGAGCGAGTACACCGCCAAGCACGGCCTGACCGGTGCGCCGGTCCAGTACGGTCTGCTCGACAACGCGCGGCGCGCCCGCCTCGGCCTCGGCGTCGAGGACTACCGACACCAGATGGCCGAGCTCTTCTCGCCCTTCTCCAAAGTGGCTGCCAAGAACCCATTTTCGTCCTCGCCGGTCGAGCGTTCCGTGGAGGAGATCGAAACCGTCACCGACGAGAACCGGATGATCTGCGACCCGTATCCGCGGCTCCTGGTCGCCCGCGACACGGTCAATCAGGGTGCCGCCGCGCTGGTGATGTCGGTGGCGGCCGCCCGCAGACTCGGTGTGCCGGAGACCAAGTGGGTGTACCTGCGACGGGCACGCCGACCAGACCGAACAGGACCTGCTCGATCGCGTCGACCTCAGCATCAGCTACTCGGCGAAACAGGCTGTGGCAGAAGCACTCCGGGTCGCCGGAGTCGGTATCGACGACGTGGCGACGTTCGACCTCTACAGCTGCTTCCCGTTCCCGGTCTTCGCGGTCTGCGACGAGTTCGGGCTCGAGGCCGACGATCCGCGAGGCCTGACCCTCACCGGCGGACTGCCGTACTTCGGCGGCCCCGGCAACAGCTACTCGCTGCACGGCATCGCCGAGACCGTCGCCGAAATGCGTTCCAAGCCAGGCGCATTCGGACTCGTCGGCGCCAACGGCGGCATCATGAGCAAGTATTCGGTCGGCGTCTACTCCACCGAGCCCGCCGACTGGGCAGCCGACCGCAGCAAGGAGTTGCAGCAGGAGATCGCCGCGCTGCCGAAGGTGGCGGTCACCCGTAACGCCGACGGGCCAGCCACCATCGAGACCTATTCGGTTCGCTACGACTGGCCCGTGGTCACCGGTGTCATCATCGGCCGCCTCGACGCCGACGGCAGCCGATTCATGGCCTTGACCGAGGACGACGACCTCGTGGTCGCTCATGACCGAAGGCGATCCGCTCGGAGCCAAGATCTCGGTGCGCGCGGGCGAGAAGGAGAACCGGGCCACGCTGGCTTAGTCGACTTGCTTCGGACCTGCGCCGCAGCACGCGGCCCTTGGTCTCGGAGCGGTCGCGGTTTCGGTCGGCCGCACGCTTGACGCGACGGCTGGCCGTGGGTTCGTCGAAGACATGGGCGATGAGTGGGCTGATGCTGGGCATGACGTGTCCTTTCAGGTCACTCTGCTGAGGGCGAATCCCCTTGCCCAGAACTCTCGTCGCCGGATGCCAGTCGGCCACGCGTAGTCGGCTACTCGACTATCGGGCGCGCGCCCGGTGTTTGAAGAGCGGCGCAGCGCGCAGCGGTCAGACCAGCGCGGCGAGCTTCCCAGCCAGGCGCTCGACATAGGCGGCGACCTCGGCGTCGGGCTTGTCGGGCAGGCCGAACAACACCTCGGTGACGCCGAGTTCGGCCCAGTGGGCCAGCTTCTCGGGCACGGGCTTGAAGTCCAGCGCCACGATCTGGGGCGCCCCGTCACGGCCTGCGGCGGCCCACGTGTCCTGAAGCAGTTTCACCGGGGCGTCGATGTCGAAGTCGCGCGGCGTGGTGATCCAGCCGTCTGCCGACTTCGCGATCCACTTGAAGTTCTTCTCGTTGCCCGCCGCGCCGACCAGCACCGGGATGTGCGGCTTGCACGGGCTTGGGCCATGCCCAACTCGGACCGAACTTGACGAACTCGCCGTCGTACTCGGCCTCTTCCTGGGTCCATAGCGCCCGCATCGCCTCGAGGTACTCGCGAAGCATGGTGCGACGACGTCCGGGCGGGACGTTGTGATCGCCGAGTTCATCTGTGTTCCAACCGAATCCGACGCCCAGGCTGACGCGGCCGCCGGACAGGTGGTCGAGGGTCGCGATGGACTTCGCCAGCGTGATCGGGTCGTGTTCGACCGGTAGCGCCACCGCCGTCGACAACCGAACCCGCGACGTCACCGCGGATGCCGCGCCGAGGCTGACCCACGGATCCAGCGTCCGCATGTAGCGGTCGTCGGGCAGCGTCTCGTCACCGGTGGTCGGGTGTGCGGCCTCGCGCTTGATCGGGATGTGGGTGTGCTCGGGCACGTAGAACGTCGTGAAGCCGTGGTCGTCGGCCAGCTTTGCGGCTGCGGCGGGCGCGATGCCGCGGTCGCTGGTGAAAAGTACGAGCCCGTAGTCCATGACCAGAATTAGAACGTGTTCTAGTCCTCGGGCGCAAGGTAGAGCTTCGACGGGGCTCCGTCCGACATGGCAGCAGCGACGTTTGCCCCACCGACACACCGCGGTCGCCGACGGGCGCGCACACGCGATGTCCGTCCCGGCGTGCAGTAGCGTGGTGGACGAAATCGCCCAGCCCCCAGGAGGGTCATGTCCTACCCGCCCGGTAGCCCCGGTTACCCGCCAGCGTCGCGCAGGCGCCGCAGTACGCAGGCTCCCCGCAGTACTCATCGCCGCAGGAACCCATTCCTGCCGGACCCAGCAAGCTGCCCCTGTACCTCTCCATCGCCGTGGTGGTGCTCGGCGTGGCCGTGTATCTGGCGAGCTACGGCCCGCTGTTCACCGCTGCAGGGGGTGACTACTACACGCCAACGCTGCTGAGCATCGGCATCGTCCTGTCCATTGCAGGCGCCTTGCTGCAGGGCACGGGTCTGCTGCCCAAGCAGAACGACCCGATCGCCGTCGTGGCGGTTCTGTCGGTACTCGGCTTCCTGTTGCACATGCTGATCGTGATCTCGGTTCCGTCGGCTGTCTCGATTGATTGGGCGCTGTATCTGATCTTGGCGTTCAGCCTCCTTCAGGCGATCGCCGCCGTCGGGGCTCTCCTGCTCGAAGCGGGCGTCATCACCGCACCGGTGCCTCGGCCGAAGTACGAACAGCATCCTCAGCAGTACAACCCGTACGGACCCGGACCCTCGCCGTACTACGGCCAGCAGCCGCATCAGGGTCAGCAGCCGCATCAGGCGCCCCAGCAGTCGTTCCAGACGCCTCCGTCGGCGCCGCAGCGACCCAGCTACCCGCCGCAGTACGGCGGTTACCCAGCGGGTCCGTCGACGGTCGCCTACAACTCCAACACCCCCTCGGTAGGCGCAAAGCGGCCCGCCGACGCCTCCGACGGGATTCCCCGCCTACGGTCAGCCGCAGGCGTCCTCGAACGCGAGCCAACAGACGTCCGTCCTCCCTGCCGCGCAGTCAACGCCCCCGTCGGCGTCGGAGGAGTCGCCGTCACCGCAGCCGTCCGAGGACGAATCGGCCCCGCCGCCGTCCTAATCTCTTAGCGGCGCCGTCTAGTGGACAATCGGCCAGTCGGCACACGCCAGGCCCGAGACCTGCTCAGGGTTGCGTTCGGGCCCTCGGTCATCGCGTTGGTGATCATCGCCGCGGTGGTCCTGTTGCAGCTGTTGGTGGCGAACAGCGACATGACCGGAGCGTCCGGGGCCATCGCCAGTATCTGGCTCGGTGTGCACCAGGTGCCGGTCTCGATCGGTGGACGTGAACTCGGTGTGATGCCGTTGCTGCCGGTGTTGGCGATGGTGTGGGGAACGGCTCACGCCACGCGGGCGGCGACGCGTCCTGGTGCATCGTGGTTCGTGCTCCGCTGGGTCGTTGCGTCGGCTCTCGGCGGGCCCATGCTGATCGCGGCGTTGTCCTTGGCGGTCATCCACGACGCATCCTCGGTGCTGACCGAACTTCAAACGCCGAATGCGTTGCGCGCCTTCGCGGGAGTGCTCGGCGTGCACCTGGTAGGCGCGTCGATCGGCGTCGGCTCGCGCGCCGGCCGACGCCTCTCGGTTGCGCTGCGGCTTCCACCCTGGCTGCCCGACGCGGGCAGGGCGGCCTCGGCAGGAGTGCTGGCGCTCCTCGGGCTCTCCGGTGTGATCGTGGTCGGGTCGACGATCGTGCACTGGGGCACCATGCACGACCTCTACGCGGTCACCGACTCCGCGTTCGGGCAGCTCAGCCTGACCCTGCTGTCGGTGCTGTACGTGCCGAACGTGATCGTCGGGGCAGCGGCGGTCGCCGTCGGATCCAGTACTCACGTGGGGCTTGCGACGTTCAGCTCGTTCACGGTCCTCGGCGGTGACATTCCCGCCTTGCCGGTGCTGGCGGCGGTACCGTCACCGCACCTCGGCCCGGTCTGGGTGGCCCTGATGATCGTCGCCGCAGCGTCGGCGGTCGCCGTGGGCCAGCAGTGCGGGTATCGGCCGCTGCCTCTGCCCGAGGCGGCGGCGAAGCTGGTGGTGGCCGCTGGGCTGGCCGCGGTGACGATGGCCGTTCTGGGTCATGTGGCAGGGGGACGACTCGGCAACTTCGGCGACGTCGGCGTCGACCAGGCAACGTTCGGGCCCGCCGTCTTCCTGTGGTTCGTCGTCGTGGGCGGACTGACCGTCGCGATGACCGGCGGGATCACGCCAAGGCTCAAGGCGAGTCCGGCCGTCGCAGCCACGGAACCCGAGTCCGCAGCCGCTCTCGAGCCGGATGATCTGGCCTCCGCTGCCCCCGAATTCGACTCCGCCTCCGAACCCGGACCCGACGTGGGCGTCGAACCCGTGCACGTCGAACCCGAGGCGAACGCCGAACCCGAACCCGAGGTGGACGTCGAGCCCGAATCCGAGGTGGACGTCGAACCCGAACCCGAGGTGGACGTCGGGGCAGAACCTCCTGCGCGCCGCCGCGACGTCGAAGCCGGCGCGAAGCCGCAGCCCCGACCGTCGGCAGAACCCGTGGCCGATCGCCGGCCCAGGATGGACCTCGACGACGATCCCGAGGCACACTTCGTCGTCGACGACGACGACGATTAGGCTTCTCCGCGTGCAGCCCCCGCTACGTGTGCCCCCGAGTGCACCGGCACGGCTGGTGGTGCTGGCATCGGGGACCGGGTCGCTGCTCGAATCCTTGCTCGAGGCGGCGGTCGGCGACTACCCGGCGAGAGTCGTTGCCGTCGGTACGGATCGCGAGTGCCGGGCGTTGGACGTCGCCGCTGCGGCCGAGGTGCCCGGGTACACCGTTCGTCTGCACGATCATCCGGACCGCGAGTCGTGGGACCGGGCGATCACCGACGCCACCAGCGAGCACGCGCCCGACCTCGTCGTCTCGGCAGGGTTCATGAAAATACTTGGACCGCAATTCCTTTCACGTTTCATCGGTAGGATCGTGAACACCCATCCCGCGCTGCTGCCGGCTTTCCCGGGCGCGCACGCCGTACCCGATGCGTTGGCGTACGGCGTCAGGGTCACCGGCACGACCGTGCATCTGGTCGACGCCGGAATGGACACCGGGCCGATCCTGGCGCAGGAAGCCGTGCCCGTGCTGGACGGCGATGACGAGGCGACACTGCACGAGCGGATAAAGGTCGTCGAACGACGACTGTTGGTGGAGTCACTGGCCGCGATGGCGACGCGCGGCGTGATCTGGACGGGACGAAAGGCGGCACTGGGATGACCGAGCGGAAGGCGAGCGATACGTCGCGCACTGATCAGCGTCTACGACAAGACGGGGCTGACGGATCTCGCTCACGGCTTGCACGACGCGGGCGTGACGATCGTGTCGACTGGGTCGACCGCGAAAACCATTGCTGCGACGGGTATTCCGGTGACCCCCGTCGAGGACGTCACCGGCTTTCCCGAGGTCCTCGACGGACGGGTCAAGACCCTGCACCCGCGGGTGCACGCAGGAATCCTGGCCGATACCCGCAAGCCCGAGCACGTCGCCGCGCTCGAGGAGCTCGAGGTGGCCGCCTTCGAATTGGTGGTCGTCAACCTGTATCCGTTCAGCGAGACCGTCGACTCGGGCGCGACCGAGGACGAATGCGTCGAGCAGATCGACATCGGCGGCCCGTCGATGGTGCGCGCTGCCGCGAAGAACCACCCCAGTGTCGCCGTCGTGGTCGAGCCGCTCGGGTACGACGGCGTGCTTGCCGCGGTGCGAGCGGGCGGTTTCACGCTCGCCGAGCGAAAGAAGTTGGCATCGTTGGCGTTTCGCCACACCGCCGATTACGACGTCGCGGTGGCGAGCTGGATGCAGTCGACTCTGGCCCCCGAGTCCGATGACGTGCCGACCTCGCTGCCCCAGTGGTTCGCGGGGACCTGGCGCCGGACCGCGGTCCTGCGGTACGGCGAGAATCCGCACCAGCAGGCCGCCCTGTATGCCGACGACGCCGCGTGGCCGGGTCTGGCTCAGGCGCAGCAGTTGCACGGCAAGGAGATGTCGTACAACAACTACACCGACGCCGACGCGGCATGGCGTGCGGCGTTCGACCAAGAGCAGACCTGCGTGGCGATCATCAAGCACGCCAACCCCTGCGGCATTGCGATCTCGTCGGTGTCGGTTGCCGATGCCCACCGCAAGGCCCACGAATGCGATCCGCTCAGCGCGTTCGGCGGCGTCATCGCGGCCAACACCACCGTCAGCGTCGAGATGGCCGAGACGGTCGCCGACATCTTCACCGAGGTGATCGTCGCTCCCGCCTACGAGCCTGGCGCCGTCGAGATCCTGGCCCGCAAGAAGAACATTCGCGTGCTGGTGGCCGCGGAACCTCAGGTCGGCGGCACCGAGTTCCGGCAAGTCAGCGGTGGACTGCTGGTCCAACAGCGGGACGCGATCGACGCCGACGGCGACGATTCGGCGAACTGGACGCTGGCCACGGGCACGGCCGCCGACGCCGATACCCTGTCGGACCTGCAGTTCGCCTGGCGTACCTGCAGGGCGGTCAAGTCCAACGCGATCGTCATCGCGAAGGACGGCGCCACCGTCGGCGTGGGCATGGGCCAGGTCAACCGCGTCGATGCGGCCCGTCTGGCGGTGGAGCGGGCAGGTGACCGGGTGACGGGTGCGGTCGCGTCCTCCGACGCGTTCTTCCCGTTCCCCGACGGCCTCGAGACGCTGACCGCGGCGGGGGTCAAGGCGATCGTCCATCCCGGCGGGTCGGTGCGCGACGACGAAGTCACGGCGGCGGCAACGGCCGCGGGCATCACGCTCTACCTGACGGGTGCGCGCCACTTCGCACACTGAGCCACCCGGTCGGCCGACTGCACGCTTGTCGAACGCAAACGTCGAGTAACCCCTGAAACAGGCGTGCGCTCGGCGTGCGGGTTCGCGTTCCCTGCGCACCTGATCGTCTATTCCCGATTGCGCTGTAAGCACGACGTAAGCAGGTAGCCGCTGCCTCCCGAGGCAGAGCAGTCGTAGCGTGGAGTCGTGACATCACCTAACGATCTGCCGCGCACCGTCGGCGAGCTGCGTGCCTCCGGCCATCAAGAGCGGGGCGTGAAGACCGAGATCCGGGAGAACCTGCTTGCTGCGCTGGGCGAGGGCCGCGACGTATGGACGGGCATCCTGGGCTTCGAGGACACCGTCATTCCGCAGCTCGAGCGGGCGCTGATCGCCGAACACGACATCGTTCTCCTCGGCGAACGCGGTCAGGGCAAGACGCGACTGCTGCGGTCGTTGACCAATCTGCTCGACGAGTGGACGCCGGTCATCGAGGGCTCCGAGCTCAACGAGCACCCGTTCACCCCCATCACGCCCGAGTCGATCCGTCGCGCCGCCACCTCGGGTGACGACCTTCCGATCAAGTGGGTGCACCGCAGCGACCGCTACACGGAGAAGCTCGCCACCCCCGACACCAGCGTGGCCGACCTGGTCGGCGACATCGACCCCATCAAGGTGGCCGAGGGCCGCAGCCTCGGCGATCCGGAGACCATCGCCTTCGGCCTCATCCCGCGGGCGCACCGCGGCGTCGTCGCGATCAACGAGTTGCCCGACCTCGCCGAGCGCATCCAGGTGTCGATGCTCAACGTGATGGAGGAGCGCGACATCCAGGTCCGCGGCTACACGCTGCGACTGCCGCTCGACGTGCTCGTGGTGGCGAGCGCGAATCCCGAGGACTACACGAACCGCGGCCGGATCATCACGCCGCTGAAGGACCGGTTCGGCGCCGAGATTCGCACGCACTATCCGCTGGCGCTCGAGGCGGAGGTGGGCGTCATCAAGCAGGAGGCACACCTCGCCGCCGCGGTGCCCGAATACCTGCTGCAGATCCTGGCCCGCTTCGCCCGTGCACTGCGCGAGTCGCAGTCGATCGACCAACGCTCCGGCGTGTCGGCGCGGTTCGCGATCGCGGCGGCCGAGACCGTGGCTGCGGCCGCACGGCACCGCTCGGCGATCCTCGGCGAGCAGGACCCGGTTGCCCGCGTCGTCGATCTGTCGACCGTGATCGACGTGCTGCGTGGCAAGTTGGAGTTCGAATCCGGCGAGGAGGGGCGTGAGCAGGCGGTCCTGGAGCACCTGCTGCGCCGCGCCACCGCCGACACGGCCCAGCGCCTGCTTGGCGGACTCGACGTCGGTCCGCTGGTCGTCGCCGTCGAGGAGGGTGCGCCCGTCACCACGGGAGAGCGCGTCTCGGCCAAGGACGTGCTCGCGGCGCTGCCGGATCTGCCGGTGGTCGACGCGATCATCGAGCGACTCGGCGCGCAGACCGACGGCGAGCGTGCGTCGGCCCTCGAGTTGGCCCTCGAGGCACTCTACCTGGCAAAGCGCATCGACAAGGTGTCCGGCGAAGGCGAAACAGTCTATGGCTAAACGTATTTCGCGGTATGCGCGATACTCCGGCGGGCCCGATCCGCTGGCCCCGCCGGTCGATCTGCGCGACGCGCTGGAGCAGATCGGCAAGGACGTCATGGAGGGCAGCTCGCCGCGCCGCGCGTTGGCCGAGCTGATGCGTCGCGGCATGAAGGACATGAAGGGCGCCGATCGGCTGGCCGCGGAGGCGAACAGCAAGCGGCGAAAGCTGTTGCAGAACAACAACCTCGACGGCACACTGCAAGACATCAAGAAGCTGCTCGACGAGGCCGTGCTCGCCGAGCGCAAGGAACTCGCCCGCGCACTCGACGACGACGCTCGGTTCAACGAGCTGCAGCTGGAGGCGTTGCCGAACTCGCCCGCCAAGGCGGTGCAGGAACTCTCCGAGTACGAGTGGCGCTCCGAGGAGGCGAAGCAGAAGTACGAGCAGATCAAGGACCTGATGGGTCGCGAGATGCTCGATCAACGCTTCTCGGGCATGAAGCAGGCGCTGGAGAATGCCACCGACGAGGACCGTCAGCGCGTCAACGACATGCTCGACGACCTGAACGACCTGCTGGACAAGCACGCGAATGGGCAGGACTCGCAGCAGGACTTCCAGGACTTCATGGACAAGCACGGCGAGTTCTTCCCGGAGAATCCGAAGAACGTCGACGAGCTGCTCGATTCGCTGGCCAAGCGGGCGGCCGCCGCGCAGCGGTTCCGCAACAGCCTCTCCGCCGACCAGCGCGCCGAGTTGGATGCCTTGTCGCAGCAGGCATTCGGCTCGCCGTCGCTGATGAATGCGCTCAACAAGTTGGACGGCCATCTGCAGTCCGCCCGCCCCGGCGAGGACTGGGATGGCTCGCAGCGGTTCAGCGGTGACGATCCGATGGGGATGGGCGAGGGCGCGCAGGCGCTGGCCGACATCGGCGAGCTCGAGCAGCTCGCCGAGCAGCTGTCGCAGAGCTACGCCGGCGCGCAGATGGACGACGTCGACCTCGACATGTTGGCGCGGCAACTCGGCAACGAGGCCGCCGTCGACGCGCGCACTCTGTCCGAGCTCGAGAAGGCGTTGATGAACCAGGGCTTCCTGGACCGCGGATCCGACGGTCAGTGGCGGCTGTCGCCCAAGGCGATGCGCCAGCTCGGTCAGATGATCCTTCGCGATGTGGCGCAACAACTCTCGGGCCGCCACGGCGAACGCGAGACCCGAAGAGCGGGTGCCGCGGGCGAGCTCACCGGGTCCACCAGGCCGTGGCAGTTCGGCGACACCGAGCCGTGGAACGTCACCCGCACCCTGACGAACGCGGTGCTGCGGCAGGCGGGCACGGGCGTTGCCGAGCTGCCGATGCAGATCACCGTCGACGACGTCGAGATCTCGGAGACGGAGACCCGCACGCAGTCGGCCGTCGCGCTGCTCGTCGACACGTCGTTCTCGATGGTGATGGAGAACCGCTGGCTGCCGATGAAGCAGACGGCACTGGCGCTGCACCAACTCGTCAGCACGCGATTCCGCTCCGACGACCTGCAGATCATCGCGTTCGGCCGCTACGCCCGGACGGTGAGCGCGGCCGAATTGACCGGTCTCGAAGGCGTTTACGAGCAGGGCACCAACCTGCACCACGCGCTGGCGCTGGCGAGCGCGGCACCTGCGCCGCCACCCCAACGCGCAGCCGGTGGTGCTCATCGTCACCGACGGCGAGCCGACGGCGCACCTCGAGGACTACGGCGACGGGGACGGCACGTCGGTGTTCTTCGACTACCCGCCGCATCCGCGCACCATCGCCCACACCGTCCGCGGCTTCGACGAGATCGCCCGCCTCGGTGCGCAGGTGACGATCTTCCGGCTCGGCAGCGACCCGGGGCTCGCCAGGTTCATCGATCAGGTCGCGCGGCGCGTCGAGGGACGGGTCGTCGAGCCCGATCTCGACGGGCTTGGTGCGGCCGTGGTGGGCGACTACCTCAGGTCGCGGCGGAGGCGGCGATGGCGCTCCGCGGCGCGAGGCGCATCGCGGTAAGGTCGACCCATGGCCATGCCCAACGATCTCGTCTTCGTCCGGCACGGCGAATCCGAGGCGAACATCGTTCAGCTGGCGGACAAGTCGGGCCAGGCGCATGCCAACCACGGCGAGGTATTCGATCGGCCCGACTGGGAACAGCGGCTGTCGAGCAGGGGCATCGAGCAGGTCAAGCTCGCCAAGGTCTGGGTCGACGAGAACCTCGGCGGCGCGTGCTCGTTCGACCGTCGCTACTTCTCCCCGTTCCTGCGCACCCGCGAGACCGCCGCGTACCTCGGCGGCGAGGACTGCGAAGACTGGGTGATGGACGATCGCGTGGTCGAACGCAGCTGGGGCATCTACGGAATGCTGTCGCGCGCCGAACGTGAGAAGCAGTTCGAGCGGACCGCCAAGATGTACCGCCAATCACCCTGGTACACAAAGCTCGACGGCGGTGAGAGCCGCTACGAGGTGAGCGACCGGTTCCGCGACTTCCAGGGCACGCTGCACAGGGAGGCGGCGGGCCTGCGGGTCATCGTCGTCACGCACGGCGACTTCATGGGCGTCGCCCGCTACAACATCGAACGGATGCTGCCCGAGCAGTTCGAACGCGTCGAACGGGACAAGAGCCAGGACGTGAAGAACTGCGCGATCTTTCACTACTCGCGCGTCAACCCGTCGGATCGCAGTGACGTCCGCGACAAGCTGAGCTTCCGCAGGCTGGTGAATCCGACCGACGTGGCGTCCTCACCGTTCGGCGGCGACTGGCAGGAGCTTCCGAAGCGACCGAAGTTCACGGGGGCGGAGTTGCTCGCCCAGGCAGAGCGGGCGCCGCGGCTGATCCCGGACGAGTGAGCTCAGACGGCCCTTCGCTTCTTGCGCTTGATGCCGACACTGCCCCACAGCGAGAAGCCGCGGATCGTCACCTGCGGAGCGCCGGGGGAGCCCTGGTCGCCGGGATGGTCGAACGCGCCCATCACGCCGACGCCGTGGACGTCGACGTTGACCTCGGGCGGCAGGAGGATCGTCTGGCCGCCGAAGATCGAATAGGAGTGGATCTCCACCTCCGGCGAGGTGAAGTCGGCGTAGCGCAGATCGATGACGCCGCCGCCGAAGAGGGCGAAGGCCGTCAATCGCTTCGGCACGTTCCAGCGGCCGCGCCGCTCGAAGCCGCTCATGATCGCCAGCAGCACGGTCGACGGAGCGGGGTCGGGCGAGCCCGCCTCCCGATGCGGAGGTGACGGCGCCCGGCAGATCTGCGCTGAGGCGGTCCAGCTCGCCGAAGGTCTGGGCGGCGTACGCCTTCGTCAACCGATCTTCGTATTCGGTCATGTCGAGCCGGCCCTGGGCGGCGGCATCGGTGAGCAACTGCGCGACCTGAATCCGATCGGTGTCGTTGGCACGCATCGAGGAGCCGCGTGAAACTGAATTGCTCATCACCGACGAGCCTACGACGAACGCTGATACATGCAAGGTGCGTTGGGCAGAAGTAGTTAAACTGTGGCCGCATCGACGCAGGTCTGGCAACGGCTAGGCGACTGACAGAAGGCGGCCCCCGGTTTGGCAACGGTTGATCCCGACGGCTCGAGCGTGACGGACTCGCCGACGCCGCAGCAGCGGTTCGAGGAATCGCGCGCAGGCAAGATCGTGATCAGCGTCTTCATTGCGGCGTTCGTGCTGATCGGCGTCATCTGGAACATCCCCGATTCACCGATCGGGCGCGGCCTGCAGGCCTTGGTCAAACCCGTCGCCTCGGTGGCAGGCCTCGACCAGAACTGGGGCATGTACGGGACGCCGACCAGGCGGGTCGAGACGATCGAGGTGCACGTCACCATGGCCGACGGCGAGGACCGGGTGTGGACGATGCAGCCCGGCGATCAGGGCGTCGGCTGGTGGGATCGGTGGATCCTGCTCGAAGCGCTCCGCGATGGTCGATGCGAGCATTCGGCCGCAGCTCGCCCACTGGGTCGTCCGCCAGATCACCAAGCCGGACGAGCGCGCCGTCTCGGTCAGCATCGTCCTTCGCACCGAGAACCTGTCGGCGCCCGGCGACGACGCTGCAGGCAGCAGGGCCGCGGCCAAGAAGGTCCTCTACCAAGAGACACTGGCGGGTCCGCGATGAACACGATCGTCGACAGGTGGTTCACCTTCTGGTTCACCCCCGCGCCCGCCTTCACCCTCGGCCTGGTCCGGATGGTGTTCGGCGTCGTCATGACGGTGTGGGCGCTCGCACTGCTGCCCGACCTCTACCGCGTCTTCGGCGAGCAGGGCGTCGCGCCGCAGTACCCGCAGGTGGAGTACCAGTGGGGCCTCTTCGAGTGGTTTCCCGGCGACACCGCGCTGCTGATCGGCTGGATCGTGCTGCTGGTGGCGTCGCTCGCCCTCGCGGCGGGCTGGCACAGTCGCGTCGCGGCGGCCCTGGTGTTCGTCCTGCTGCTGTCGTTCGTGCGCCGCGGCCTCTACATGTTCAACGCGGGCGACACGATCCTGCTCGTCGTCGCGATGGTCCTTGCGCTGTCCTGCTGCGGTGCGGCGCTGTCGCTCGATCAGCGGCGACGAGCCGGGTCGTTCTGGTCCGCGCAGACCCTGGCTCAGTGGCCGACCCGGCTGCTGCAGGTCCAGCTGTCGTTGATCTACCTGGTGTCGGTCCAGGCGAAGCTGTCCGGCGGCAAGGACTGGGTGGACGGTTCCGCGGCGTTCTACACCTCGCGCACCGATGGTCGATGGGCCTGGGTCGAGGTGCCGCAGTGGCTGTTCGGCAACGCGGTCGTCGTCAACGTGGCGACGTGGACGACCCTGATCGATCGAGTTGGCGATCGCGGTGCTCGTCTGGAACAAGCGGTGCCGGTTCTGGGTGCTCGGCGCAGGCGTGGTGCTGCACCTGACCCTGATGGTCACCATGAACGTCGCCTTCTTCAGCGTGGCGATGTTCGTGCTGTACCTCGCCTTCGTTCCGTGGGAGGTCGTGCAGTCGCTCCCCGAGAGGGTCAGGGGTTGGCTCAGGCGTTCGGGGCGATCCAGCGGGGCGGACGCTTCTCCAGGAACGACAGGATCCCCTCCCGAGCCTCCTCCGACACGAACAGCGCCGCCGACTGCTGGGTGAGTCGCTCGGCGTCACGGTCGAAGTCGGCGAGGACGGCCGTCGTCGTCAGCGCCTTCGACGCGGCCAAGCCCTGCGGGGAGCCCTTCGCAATGTCGACGACGAGCGCGGCCACGGTCGCGGTGACGTCGTCGGCGGCCACGGTGATCAGGCCGATGTCGGCGGCGGTCGCGGCGTCGAACTTCTCGCCGGTCACGAAGTAGCGGCCCGCTGCGCGCGCAGTCATCTTCGGCAGAAGCGTCAACGAGATGATCGACGGCGCGACGCCGATCCGCGCCTCGGTCAGCGCGAACGTGCTTGCAGGCCCGGCGACGACGATGTCGCACGCGCCGACCAGTCCCATGCCGCCGGCCCGCACGTGACCGTCGATGGCCCCGATGACGGGCATCGGCAGCTCGAGGATCGCCCGCAGCAACGTCGTCATCTCGCGGGCGCGGTCGACGGCCACGTCACCGGGATCGCGTCCCGCCGCCTCACTGAGATCGGCGCCCGCGCAGAACGTGCCGCCCTCGTGACCGAGCACGACGCACCGCACCGCGGGGTCGGCCGCGGCGGCGGCGAAGCCCTCGTGAAGCTGCCGGACCAGGCTCGTCGACAGCGCGTTTCGGTTGTGTGGCGAGTCGAGCGTCAGCCGCGCGACCGCGCCGTCTCTCGCGTAGTGAACGAGCTCGTCCGGTCATCAGTACGACCGGGGGAGGCCCAGCGACGTCTGCGCGATGAAGTTGAGGATCATCTCCCGGCTGACGGGAGCGATTCGGGCGAGGCGCGACGCGGTGAGCACCGAGGCGATCCCGTATTCCTTGGTCAACCCGTTGCCGCCGAGGCTCTGCACGGCCTGGTCGACGGCCTTCACCGAGGCCTCACCCGCGGCGTACTTGGCCATGTTCGCGGCCTCTGCGGCACCGAAGTCGTCGCCCGAGTCGTACAGCGTTGCGGCCTTCTGCATCATCAGCTTCGCGAGCTCGATCTCGATGTAGTTCTGCGCCAGGGGATGCGAGATGCCTTGGTGCGCACCGATCGGCGTCTTCCACACCTGGCGCGTCTTGACGTACTCGGAGGCCTTGTTGATCGCGAAGCGACCCATGCCGACGGCGCTTGCGGCGCCCATGATGCGCTCGGGATTCAGCCCCGCGAACAACTGGGCGATGGCGGCGTCCTCGGCACCGACCAAAGCGTCCGACGGCAGTCGCACGTCGTCGAGGAACAGCTGGAACTGGTTCTCCGGGCTGACGATCTCCATGTCGATCTTCGTCCACGACATGCCGGGAGTATCCGTCGGAACGACGAACAGCGCAGGCTTGAGGTTGCCCGTCTTCGCCTCCTCGGTGCGACCCACTACCAGCACTGCCTGCGCCTGGTCGACGCCGGAGATGTAGACCTTCTGGCCGGACAGGATCCAGTCGCTGCCGTCGCGGCGCGCGGTGGTGGTGATGCGGTGGCTGTTCGAGCCCGCGTCGGGTTCGGTGATCGCGAAGGCCATGGTGATCGAGCCGTCGGCGATGCCGGGGATCCAGCGCTTCTTCTGCTCCTCGGTGCCGAACTTGCTGATGATCGTTCCGTTGATCGCCGGCGAGACGACCATCAACAGCAGGGCACAGCCCGCCGCCGACATCTCCTCCATGACCATCGCCAGCTCGTACATGCCCGCGCCGCCGCCGCCGTACTCCTCGGGGAGGTTGACGCCGATGAACCCGAGTTTGCCTGCCTCACTCCATAGTTCGGTGGTGTGCTCGCCCGCGCGCGCCTTCTCCAGGTAGTAGTCGGGGCCGTAGCTCGCCGACATGGTGGCGACGGCCTTGCGCAGCGCCTGCTGTTCCTCGGTCTCGAAAAAGCTCACTCTGTTCTCCTTGCTTAGTTGGGATTTCGGCGTGGCTGGCGGCGCTGAGAGCGCCGCTCAGCACGCCGAAATCACTCGATGCGGGCGAGTACGGCGCCGACGTCGACCTGCTGGCCGGCGCCGACGTTCAGTTCGGCGAGCACTCCCTTGGCGGGGGCGGTGATCGTGTGTTCCATCTTCATGGCCTCGAGCCAGATCAGTGGCTGGCCGGCCTTGACCTCGTCGCCGACCGCTGCGCCGACCCGGATCACCGACCCCGGCATCGGCGCGAGCAGAGAGCCCTGCGCGACAGCTGAATCGGGGTCGGGGAAGCGGGGTTGGGCGGTCAGCTTGACCGAACCGAGAGGCGAGTCGACGAAGACGTCCGGCGATTCGGGCGAGCCGTAGCGGGCTACGTCGAACGGCCGCTCGACGCCCGCCACGGCGAGCACGACACGGGTCGGCGTCGACGTGACCAGGTGCGTGGTGTCGTCGCCCGCGAGTTCGAGGCGGCCGCGCGTGAAGCGGTAGGCCACCGCGTGCTCGACGCCCGCAGCGTCGACGTACCGCTTCGTTTGATAGCCCGACGGGACGTTTCGCCAGCCGCTCGGCATGCCGCCGAACACCGTTGCCCTGTCGGCATTGTCCGCAGCATCGGCCAGGGCGGCGGCGAGGGCCGAGAGCAGCGGGTGCGGACGGGTCGGCCGGAGGCGCCGCGAGCTCGCTGAGTCCGTGCGTGTCGAAGAATGCCGTGTCGGTGGCGCCCGCGAGGAACGCCGGGTGCCGCAGGACGTTGACCAGCAGGTCACGGTTCGTGGTGATGCCGTGCAGCCTGGTCCTGGCCAGCGCATCGGCCAGGATCGCGGCGGCCCCGGCTCGCGTCGGCGCGTAGGAGATGACCTTGGCGAGCATCGGGTCGTAGAAGATCGACACGACCGATCCGTCGACGACGCCGGAGTCCAGCCGAACCCCCGCGTGTCCGAGCAGGCTGAATTCGGTTCTCGCCGTGGGTACCTCGAAGTGGTGGATGGGACCGGCCTGCGGCTGCCAGTTCTTGGCGGGATTCTCGGCGTAGAGCCGCACCTCGATGGAATGCCCGCGCGATGCGGGCGGCTCGGCGTCCAGGGTGCCGCCCGCCGCGACGAGCAGCTGCAGTTCCACCAGGTCGAGGCCGGTGGTCTCCTCGGTGACCGGGTGCTCGACCTGAAGGCGGGTGTTCATCTCGAGGAAGAAGAAATCGCCTTCGTCGTCGGCCATGAACTCGACGGTGCCTGCGCCCGTGTAGCCGATCGCCTCCGAGGCCAGCCGTGCGGCTTCGAAGAGCTTGGCGCGCATGCCCGCAACGCGTTCGACGAGCGGCGACGGCGCTTCCTCGATGATCTTCTGGTGGCGGCGCTGAATCGAGCACTCGCGTTCGCCGACGGCCCACACCGTGCCGTGTGCGTCGGCCATCACCTGAACCTCGACGTGGTGTCCGGTGGCGAGGTAGCGCTCGCAGAACACCGTCGGGTCACCGAACGCGGACTGTGCCTCGCGCTGAGCCGCCTCGACCTGCTTGGGCAGTTCGGCGAGGTCGGTGACGACGCGCATGCCACGCCCACCGCCTCCCGCAGAGGCCTTGACGAGCACTGGAAGCTGTTCGGCGGTAATGGATTCGGGGTCGAGCTCCTCGAGCACGGGTACGCCCGCTGCGGCCATCATCTTCTTGGCCTCGATCTTGCTGCCCATGGCCTGCACCGCCGCGACCGGAGGCCCGATCCAGGTGAGCCCCGCCTGCTGGACGGCCGCCGCGAATTCGGCGTTCTCCGAGAGGAATCCGTAGCCCGGGTGGATGGCGTCGGCGCCCGACGCCTGTGCGGCGTCGATCAGCTGTGTGGCGTCGAGGTAGCCGGTGTTGCCGGACAGGCGGACCCGGACGTCGGCCTCGGCGACGTGGGGGCTGTTGGCGTCGGGTTCGGTGTACACGGCGACCGTGGCTATGCCGAGGCGGCGACACGTCGCGAACACGCGGCGGGCGATCTCCCCGCGATTGGCGACCAGAACGCGCGTGATCATCGGCTTTGCCCTCGCGATTTGTGGAACATAATCAGCGGCCACCGCTGGAAATACTCCACAAATCGCGCGTGGGGGTGGGGACTAGGCATGTGGGTGCTCACATCCTGAAGACGCCGAAGTTCGACGTCCCCTCGATCGGGCCATTGGCGATGGCGGACAGGCACATTCCGAGCACGGTGCGGGTGTCCCGCGGGTCGATGATGCCGTCGTCGTACAACATCCCGGACAGGACCATCGGCAGCGACTCTGCTTCGATCTGCCCCTCGATGGCGGCCCGCAAGGCCGCGTCCGCCGCCTCGTCGACCTGCTGTCCGCGGGCCTCGGCGGCGGCGCGGCTGACGATCGACAGCACGCCCGCGAGTTGTGCGCCGCCCATCACGGCGGACTTGGCGCTGGGCCAGGCGAACAGGAAACGCGGATCGTAGGCCCGTCCGCACATGCCATAGTGTCCGGCGCCGTAGGAGGCGCCGATCAGAAGGGAGAGGTGGGGGACCGTCGAATTGGACACGGCGTTGATCATCATCGAGCCGTGCTTGATCATCCCGCCTTCCTCGTACTTCTTGCCGACCATGTATCCGGTGGTGTTGTGCAGGAACAGAAGTGGCGTGTCGGACCGGTTGGCCAACTGGATGAACTGGGTGGCCTTCTGCGATTCCTCGCTGAACAGCACGCCGCGGTGGTTGGCGAGGATGCCGATCGGATAGCCGTGCAACCTGGCCCAGCCGGTGACCAGCGAGCTTCCGTAGAGCGGCTTGAACTCGTCGAAGTCCGAGCCGTCGACGATGCGTGCGATGACGTCGCGCGGGTCGAAGGGGATCCGGAGGTCGGCGGGGACGATCCCGGTGAGCTCCTCGGAGTCGAACAGCGGCGCGCTCATCGGGACTGGGCGCGGGGCCCTCGCTTGCGCCAGTTGAGCCGGGCCACGATGCGACGGCCGATGCGAATGGCATCCAGCTCGTCGACGGCCAAGTAGTCGCCGAGACCCGAGGTGCGGGAATGCATTTCGGCACCGCCGAGGGACTCGTCATCGGACTCCTCGCCCGTGGCCATCTTCACCAGCGGCGGCCCTGCGAGGAACACCTTGGAGCGTTCCCTGATCATCACCACGTGATCGGACATCCCGGGGATGTAGGCCCCGCCCGCGGTCGAGTTGCCGAACACCAGGGCGATGGTCGGAATGCCCGCGGCGGACAACCGGGTCAGGTCGCGGAACATCTGGCCACCCGGGATGAAGATCTGCTTCTGGGTGGGCAGATCGGCACCGCCGGACTCCACCAGCGAGATCATCGGCAGTCGGTTCTCCAACGCAATCTGGTTGGCACGCAAGACCTTCTTCAAGGTCCACGGGTTGCTCGTCCCGCCCTTGACCGTCGGGTCGTGGGCCACCAGCATGCATTCGACGCCCTCGACGACGCCGATGCCGACGACCACGCTGGCGCCGACGGTGAAGTCGGTGCCCCACGCGGCCAACGGGCTTAGCTCCAGGAACGGTGAGTCCTCGTCGACCAGTAGCTCGATGCGCTCGCGGGCGGTCAACTTGCCGCGCTCGTGGTGACGCGCGACGTACTTCTCCCCGCCGCCCGCCAGCGCCTTGGCGTGCGCGTCGATCGAGCTCGGCGAGCTTGACGCTCATCGCCTCCTCGGCGTCGGCGAAGGCCTGCGACCGTGGATCGATCGTCGAACGAAGTGCGGTCATGATGCGCGATCCGCTTCGCTACTCGCTTGGTTCACGACTGATATCCCAGCAGCTTGGCCGCCAGCGCGGTCATGATTTCGGTGGTCCCGCCGCCGATGCCGATGATCCGCATGTCGCGGTACTGCCGCTCGATCTCCGACTCCGCCATGTAGCCCATGCCTCCGAACAACTGCACGGCGGCGTTCGCGGCGTGTTCGCCCGCCTCCACTGCGGTGTTCTTCGCGAAACACACCTCCGCGAGCAAGTTGGTCTCGCCCGCGAGCTGTCGCTCGACCACATTGCGGGTGTACACCCTGGCGACGTCGATGCGACGAGCCATGTCCGACAGCGTGTTCTGCACCGCCTGCCGGGAGATGAGCGGTCTGCCGAACGTCTCGCGGTTGCGGCACCACTCGACGGCCAGGTCCAGGCACCGCTGCCCACTCGAGTAGGCCTGCGCCGCGAGGCCGACCCGCTCGGACACGAACGCCGCGGCGATCTGGGCGAAACCGGAGTTCTCGTCGCCGATCAGGTTCTCCACCGGAACCCGTGCGTCGGCGTAGGACAGTTCGGCCGTGTCGGACGAGCGCCACCCCATCTTGTCGAGCTTGCGCGTCACCTCGAATCCCGGCGTGCCCTTGTCGACGACGATGAGGGACACCCCCGCGGCGCCGGGGCCGCCGGTGCGGGAGGCGGTCACGACGTAATCGGCCCGCACCCCCGACGTGATGTACGTCTTCGCGCCGTTGAGCACGTAGTGGTCGCCGTCCCGAATGGCCTTCGTCGTCAGGTGCCCGACGTCGGAGCCGCCGCCGGGCTCGGTGATGGCCAGTGACCCGATCAGCTCGCCCGCGAGGGTCGGCCGCACGTAGGTGTCGATCAAGCGCGCGTCGCCCGACGCGATCATGTGCGGGACCGCGATGCCGCAGGTGAACAACGACGCGAACACGCCTCCCGGCACACCCGCGTAGTGCAGTTCCTCGCAGATGATCACGGCGTCGGCACCGTCGCCGCCCCCGCCGCCGACCGCCTCGGGAAGTCCCGCGCCCAGCAGGCCCGCGTCGCCCGCCTTGCGGTGCAGTTCGCGCGGTATCTCGCCCGTCTTCTCCCACTGGTCGGCGTGGGGGAGGATCTCGCGTTCGGCGAAGTCGCGCACCGTCTTTCGCAATGCATCGCGCTCGGGTGTGGTCCAGATGCTCACGGAATCAATTCCTCCGGGATGTCGACATGGCGGGAACGTAGCCATTCCCCGAGACCCTTCGCCTGTGGGTCGAAGCGAGCCTGGTAGGCGACGCCCTGGCCGAGGATGCCCTCGATGACGAAGTTGACGGCGCGCAGGTTGGGTAGCAGGTGGCGGCTGACGGCGAGATCGGCTGTCTCCGGGCAGGAGTTCGCGCAGCTTCTCCACGGTCAGGGTGTGGGCGAGCCAGCGCAACTGCTCATCCGTGCGCACCCATACCCCGACGTTGGCGTTGCCGCCCTTGTCGCCGCTGCGAGCTCCCGCGATGCGGCCCAACGGTATCCGTCGGGTGGGACCCGCCGCTGGCGACTCTGGCAGCGGCGGGGGCTCGGCGGGCTGCAGCACCATGGTCTCGGTGGCGGGTGCGACGTCGACGCGGGTGCCGTCGGCGAGCACCGCGACGTGCGGGACCTCGGCGGCGTCGACGTAGCCCGGGGTGAACACGCCATAGATCTGACCCTCGCCCGGGGGAGCGGTGACGGTGAATCCGGGATAGCTGGCGAGCGCCAATTCCACTGCTGCCGAGGAGAATTGACGTCCGACGTTGGCAGGATCCGGATCGCGCACCACGCACCGAAGCAGCGCGCTCGCGGCCTCCTCGGTGTCGGCGTCGGGGTGGTCGGTGCGCGCCAACGTCCATTCCAGTTCGGCGGGCTTGACCGTCAGCGACGCTTCGAGCTGTCGGCGCACCAGGTCGGCCTTGGCGTCGATGTCGAGCCCGGTCAGGACGAACGTGGTCGCGTTGCGGAAGCCGCCGATGCTGTTCAGCGACACCTTCAGCGTCGGTGGTGGCGCCTCGCCGACCACGCCGCTGATGCGCACGCGGTCGGGCCCGTCGTCGCTCAGCGAGAGGCTGTCGACGCGCAGTGTCACGTCCGGGTTGGCGTAGCGCGCCCCGCCGATCTCGTAGAGCAACTGCGCCGTGACGGTGTCCGAGCTGACCAGCCCGCCGGTGCCGGGGTGCTTGGTGATGACCGATGACCCGTCGGCGCCGATCTCGGCGATCGGGAAGCCGGCGTGGAGAAGGTCGGGGATCTCGGTGAAGAACGCGAAGTTGCCGCCCGTCGCCTGGGTTCCGCACTCGATGACGTGACCAGCCGCCACCGCCCCGGCGAGCGCGTCGTAGTCGGTGCGCTGCCAGCCGAAGTGCGCGGCGGCGGGCCCGACGATCACCGACGCATCCGTCACGCGGCCCGTGACGACGACGTCGGCTCCGGCGTTCAGGCAATCGACGATGCCCCACGCGCCGAGATAGGCGTTCGCCGACAGGGGCGCGCCGAACCCCAGCTCGCCGGCCCGTCCCACCAGGTCATCGCCCTCGACGTGGGCGACGTTGACGTCGAGTCCGAGCCGATCGGCCAGCACGCGCACCGCCGCCGCAAGACCTGCCGGGATTGAGCCCGCCCGCATTGCTGACGATCTTGACGCCGCGCTCGAGCGCGAGCCCCAGGCACTCCTCGAGCTGCGTCAGGAAGGTCTTGGCGTAGCCGCGGTCGGGCGACTTGGCGCGGTCGCGGGCCAGGATCAGCATCGTCAGTTCGGCGAGGTAGTCGCCGGTGACGTAGTCGATCTCGCCGCCGGTGATCATCTCCCGCATCGCGGCGTGGCGGTCGCCGTAGAAGCCCGAGCAGTTGGCGATGCGCACCGCATCCTGGTCTCGGTCACACGTTCTCCCTCGGCGTCCTCCGGCGTTCTCAACCAACCGGTAGGCCGGTAGATTAGCCGGTACCACTGGTACCGCGTCAAGCGCCCGGCACGATTTTTGGAGGCTACGCAGCCAGCGGCTATCCTGAATGGCAATTGCCGTTGCCCCGTGATGCTCGGGTAGTGCGCGGCAGGCTTTCGAAGTCTTAGTAAGAACCTCAAGAGGAGAGCTCCACCATGGCTGTGCCCAAGCGCAGAATGTCGCGGTCGAACACCCGTAGCCGGCGTTCGCAGTGGAAGACCGAGGCCGTCGGCCTCGTCACCGTGACCGTCGCAGGTCAGCAGCACAAGGTGCCGCGTCGGCTGCTCAAGGCCGCGCGCCTGGGCCTGATCGACCTCGACCGCCGCTAACCAAGGCCCGCTGTCGCCAATTGCCCGCAGTCCTGCGGCGCGCCTCTCAGGCCACTCTCAGACACTGGGTTGACACTGTGGCTGTGCGCATTCTTGTCGTTGACGACGATCGCGCTGTGCGCGAATCCCTGCGACGTTCCCTGTCCTTCAACGGATATTCGGTCGAACTGGCGCAGGACGGACTCGAGGCCCTCGAGCCTGATCGCAGTCCAACCGGCCCGACGCCCTCGTCCTCGACGTGATGATGCCGAGGCTCGACGGCCTCGAGGTGTGCCGCCAGCTCCGCAGCAGCGGTGACGACCTGCCGATCCTGGTGCTCACCGCCCGCGACTCGGTGTCCGAGCGCGTCGCCGGTCTGGATGCGGGGGCCGACGACTACCTGCCGAAGCCGTTCGCGCTCGAGGAGCTGCTGGCGCGTATGCGGGCGCTGCTGCGGCGCACCACGTTCGACGATCGCGACCGAGTCGCTCGCGATGACCTTCGCGGACCTGAGCCTCGATCCCGTCACCCGCGACGTCACCCGCGGCGAGCGCCACATCAGCCTCACCCGCACGGAGTTCTCGCTGTTGGAGATGCTGATCGCCAACCCGCGGCGGGTGCTGACCCGCAGCCGCATCCTCGAAGAGGTGTGGGGTTTCGACTTCCCGACGTCCGGCAACGCGCTCGAGGTGTACGTCGGCTATCTGCGCCGCAAGACCGAGGCAGAGGGAGAGCCGCGACTGATCCACACCGTGCGTGGAGTCGGTTACGTGCTGCGTGAGACACCGCCCTGATGGCTCGGTCCCGATCGCCGTTTTGGTGGCGTGCGCGCGAGCGGCGGGCGTCCGACGCCCTCGCTCCCGTCATCCAAACCGCGAGCTCGGTGTCGCTGCGTTGGCGGGTGATGCTGCTGGCCATGTCGATGGTGGCGATGGTCGTCGTGCTGATGGCCGTCGCCGTCTACGTGGTGGTGTCGAGCGCGCTCTACAACGACATCGACAGCCAGCTGCACAGCCGCGCCAGGCTGCTGATCGAGAGCGGATCGCTGCTGGCGGATCCCGGCAAGGCGATCGAGGGCACCGCCTACTCCGACGTCAACGCGATGCTGGTCAACCCCGGCCGGTCCATCTACACCGCGAACCAGGAGGGCCAGACGCTGCCGCTCGGCGACCCCGAGAAGTCCGTGGTGCGGGGCGAGCTGCTGATGTCGCTGCGCACCGCGAACTACCAGCGGGTGCTGGCGGTCCACCTGTCCAACGGCAGCTCACTGCTGATCTCGAAGAGCCTGGCGCCCACCGGCAAGGTGTTGAAACGGTTGGGCACCATCCTGTTGATCGTCGGCGGGCTGGGCATGGCGGTCGCGGCGATCGCGGGCGGCACGGTCGCCCGGACCGGCTGCGACCCGTCGCCCGCCTGACCGAGGCCGCGGAAAGGGTGGCGCGCACCGACGATCTGCGGCCGATTCCGGTCCACGGCAACGATGAGCTGGCACGGCTCACCGAGGCGTTCAACATGATGCTGAGGGCGCTCAACGAGTCGCGCGACCGCCAGACGCGGCTGGTCGCCGACGCCGGCCACGAGCTGCGGACGCCACTGACGTCGCTGCGCACGAACGTGGAGCTGCTGATCGCTTCGATGGCGCCTGGCGCCCACCGATTGCCCGACGAGCGAGATGGCCGACCTGCGTGCCGACGTCATCGGCCAGATCGAGGAATTGTCCACTCTGGTAGGCGATTTGGTCGACCTGACACGTGGCGACGCAGGCGTGTTCGTCCAAGAGCCCGTCGACATGTCCGAGGTCGTCGACCGCAGCCTCGAACGGGTTCGCCGACGCCGCAATGACGTCGAGTTCGACGCCGACGTCGCGGGCTGGCAGGTCTACGGCGACTCCGCGGGATTGTCGCGGGCCGTGCTCAACCTGATGGACAACGCGGCGAAGTGGAGTCCGACGGACGGCCGTGTGCGCGTCGAGTCTGAAACAGGTCGATCCGCACACCGCCGAGCTGATCGTGGCCGATCAGGGACCGGGCATTCCGCCGGAGGAACGCGGCCTCGTGTTCGAGCGGTTCTATCGCTCGACGTCCGCGCAGGGCGCTGCCCGGTTCGGGCCTGGGTCTGGCCATCGTCAAGCAGGTGGTGCTGAAACACGGTGGGACGCTTCGGATCGAGGACACTGACCCCGATGCCGACCCGCGCGGTCACGTCGATCCACGTCCTGCTGCCGGGCCGACCGTTGCCGACCATGTCCGTAGCCGATGACGGTGACCATGCGACACCCATGTCCGGTGCTGTGGACGGAACCGGTGGCGCAGTCGAGAATGGACGCCGCACCAGCGAAAGGTCTGGCGCTGGCCCGAATGTTCTCTAACTGGATTCACAGGCCGCGGGGGGCACTGTCTGGGCACGTCCCTCGTTGTAGCTCATGACCGTTGTAACTGGCATCAACGCCGACGCGCACCACTCGTAGGAAGAGCACGAACAGGCCATGACGAACCACCCGAGGTACGTGCCGCCGCCTCCACCGGGGCGCAGGCCGGGCGTGCCCAACAACCCCACGCGGGGTTATCCGGTTCCGCAACGGCCGGCCGGCGCAGGAGCCTCCGTTCGACTGGCGTTATGCCACGCAGCAGCCGGCCTACCAGGGGCCCCACGATCCGTACCGCGGTGCGCCGCAACCCCCGGCAGCCGCAGTTTCGCCCTCCGCGCCCCGAACGGCGTTCTCGCAGATGGCCTTTGGTGGTCGGCGGCCTCGCGATCGCCGTGGTCGCCGCCGGTGTCGGCGGAGGCATAGCGACACTGGGACGGCCGGACCGCCCGACGGTGACGACGACCATCTCGGCGTCGGCGCCCGCGCTGCCTGCCGCCAACCTCCCCGCGGGCTCGGTCGAGCAGGTCGCGGCCAAGGTCGTTCCTAGCGTCGTGAAGCTGGAGACCGAACATGGGGCGTCAGTCGAAGGAGGGCTCCGGCATCATCTTGACCTCGGACGGCCTCATCCTCACGAACAACCACGTCGTCTCGGCGGCCCAGCCGGCGGGCGGCCAAGGTCAGGGCCAAGGTGGGGTGCAGACCAAGGTCACGTTCGCCGACGGGAACACGACGCCGTTCACCGTTGTCGGCACCGATCCCAGCACTGACATCGCGGTAGTCCGCGCGCAGGGCGCATCCGGGCTGACCCCCATCACGCTCGGTTCGTCGGCGAACCTGCGAGTGGGCCAGGACGTCGTCGCGATCGGCTCGCCGCTCGGGCTGGAGGGCACGGTCACCACGGGCATCGTCAGTGCGCTCAACCGGCCGGTCGCCGCGTCCGGCGACGCGCAGAACCAGAACACGGTGCTCGACGCCATTCAGACCGATGCCGCGATCAACCCGGGCAATTCGGGCGGGGCGTTGGTCAACATGAATGGCGAGCTGGTGGGCGTCAACTCGGCGTTGGCGACGCTCGGCGGCGATACCGACCCGACCGGGGGAGGGTCGATCGGGCTCGGCTTTGCCATTCCCTCCGACCAGGCCAAACGCATCGCCGACCAGCTGATCCAGAACGGGACCGCCACCCACGCCTCGCTCGGCGTGCAGATCGATCGCGGCGCCTCGAGCGACGGAGCCAAGATCGTCGACGTGACCAGCGGCGGTGCTGCAGCGGCGGCAGGGCTGCCCAACAACGTCGTCGTGACCAAGATCGACGACAGAACCATCAACAGCGCGGCCGCACTGATGGCCGCGGTGAGATCGACGAGCGCCGGGAGACAAGGTGACGCTGACGTACCTCGACAACGCAGGAAAACCTCAGACCGTCGAGGTGACCCTGGGAACGGCGCAACAATGACCATCACGACGGGCAGGCCTGGATTGAAAGTGGTTACGCCTCCCTACCTACCGGGATATACGGTTGCACCCATGGAACAGCCGGGAGAGTTGGTCGGTCGGGCACTCGTCGTCGTCGTCGACGATCGCACCGCGCACGGTGACGAGGAAGACCACAGCGGGCCGTTGGTCACCGAACTGCTCGGTGAGACGGGCTTCGTCGTCGACGGCGTCGTCGTCGTCTCGGCAGACGAGGTGGAGATCCGCAACGCCCTCAACACCGCCGTCATCGGCGGCGTCGACCTGGTGATCTCGGTCGGCGGTACCGGCGTCACACCGCGCGACGTGACGCCAGAGGCGACCATCACGATTCTCGATCGCGAACTACTCGGCATCTCCGAGGCGCTCCGCTCCTCGGGACTATCTGCGGGAATCGTCGACGCCGGGGTGTCCCGCGGGCTCGCAGGCATCTCGGGAAGCACGCTTGGTCGTCAACATCGCAGGGTCCAGGGCGGCCGTGCGTGACGGCATGGCCACGCTCGGTCCGCTGGCAACGCAAATCATCGGCCAGCTATCCAGCTTGGAGATCTAACCTTTTGCGTTCGCCTGCAACTCAACCGGATCGCCTGGTGCTCCGTGCAGCAGGGAAATTGTTCTTATCGTCAACACGCGCCGAATTGGCCGCGGCGTGTTAACGCCTCATGAACAGCAATCACCATCGCCAGTGTGATCTTCGTCACATTAGGGGTGGCTTATGAGCCGTCCAGACCGGTATTCGCGTCACGTAGTTAACGAATTATTCGGCGATTCGCTTCCCTCGACCACCCGTGACGAGCGCCCCGACGGCCCAGATGACGGTGATGTCGACCGTGAGGCTTGGTTGCGGGAGAACGTGCCGCCGCACCACGGCTGAGCTGTGATTTCCGTCTGAGCGCGCAGGACGGTCCGCAGGTCGAATTCGCTGCGTCGACCGGGCCGGTATGCGCAGGACCGGAGCGGTTCGGGTCATCGTCGCTGCGCGTCGGATCAGGTGTCGGGACGATGGGAAATCTCGCCAGCAAACGCCGTCGCGCCGTGTGACGGAACTGCGACACCGACCCGTGTGCGTTGCCGCGCGGAAGTCGTCCCGTTATGTTTCTGCTGTCAACGATGAGCAAAACGTAAGAGCGCGGTGTGAGGTCTCTAATTTCACTCACATGTAGCTCGTGCGGGGTGTGTGGTTGAGCGCTAAAGTCACGTGCCGAACAAAACAACGGTGAACCGCTGGACACCGTCGACATAGCTAGGGAGAACATGAAGGCAATCAGTCGGGTGCTGATCGCGATGGTTGCGGCAATCGCCGCTCTTTTCGTGAGCACGGGCACCTCTCACGCAGGTTTGGACAACGAGCTGAGCTTGGTCGACGGCAAGGACCGGACGCTCACGATCCAGCAGTGGGACACCTTCCTCGATGGTGTGTTCCCCTTGGACCGCAACCGGCTGACCCGTGAGTGGTTCCACTCCGGTAGCGCTCGGTACATCGTCGCGGGCCCCGGCGCCGACGAGTTCGAGGGCACGCTGGAACTGGGCTACCAGATCGGCTTCCCGTGGTCGCTGGGCGTCGGCATCAACTTCAGCTACACCACGCCGAACATCGCGATCGACGACGGCAACCTGTCCGGGCTCTGAACCCGTTCAACTCGGTGATCACCCCGAACCTGTTCCCGGGTGTCTCGATCAGCGCTGACCTGGGCAACGGCCCCGGCATCCAGGAAGTCGCGACCTTCTCGGTCGACGTCTCCGGTGCTGCTGGCAAGGTCGCAGTCTCCAACGCGCACGGCACCGTCACCGGTGCGGCCGGTGGCGTGCTGCTGCGTCCGTTCGCCCGCTTGATCGCCTCGACCGGTGACAGCGTCACCACCTACGGCGAGCCCTGGAACATGAACTAGCTCCCAGTTCATCGATCGAACGCAAACAGCCCCCGGCCTCGGCCGGGGGCTGTTTCGTGTCTGTCAGAGGGGGCCCGGCGCCGGTACGACTCGTTCCGGCACTCGCCGGTTCATCCGCATCGGTTGCCCCGGGGCTGACGCTGCATTACATTCCGATGTGAACAATGAGCGAAACGTAAGAAAATCATGTGGAGCCTCTAATTTCACCCACACGCGGGTCACAGGTGGTGTGTGGTTGACCGGTTGGAGTCCGCGTGCCGAACAAGACAACGGTGAACCGCTGGATTGCCGTCGACAGAGCTAGGGAGAACATGAAGGCAATCAGTCGGGTGCTGATCGCGATGGTTGCGGCGATCGCCGCTCTTTTCGTGAGCACGGGCACCTCTCACGCAGGTTTGGACAACGAGCTGAGCTTGGTCGACGGCAAGGACCGGACGCTCACGATCCAGCAGTGGGACACCTTCCTCGATGGTGTGTTCCCCTTGGACCGCAACCGGCTGACCCGTGAGTGGTTCCACTCCGGTAGCGCTCGGTACATCGTCGCGGGCCCCGGCGCCGACGAGTTCGAGGGCACGCTGGAACTGGGCTACCAGATCGGCTTCCCGTGGTCGCTGGGCGTCGGCATCAACTTCAGCTACACCACGCCGAACATCGCGATCGACGACGGCAACCTGTCCGGGCTCTGAACCCGTTCAACTCGGTGATCACCCCGAACCTGTTCCCGGGTGTCTCGATCAGTGCTGACCTGGGCAACGGCCCCGGCATCCAGGAAGTCGCGACCTTCTCGGTCGACGTCTCCGGTGCCGCTGGCAAGGTCGCAGTCTCCAACGCGCACGGCACCGTCACCGGTGCGGCCGGTGGCGTGCTGCTGCGTCCGTTCGCCCGCTTGATCGCCTCGACCGGTGACAGTGTCACCACCTACGGCGAGCCCTGGAACATGAACTAGCTCCCAGTTCATCGATCGAACGCAAACAGCCCCCGGCCTCGGCCGGGGGCTGTTTCGTGTGCGTCGGGTCAGTCTCTGTCGGCGCTCGTCGTCTCGGCGGTATCGGGGCTTGGGCCGGTTCCCGGGCCGGTGACCTGCCTGGGGGTGCCGGACTGATCGGCCAGCAGATTGCGGATCTCGGTGAGCAGGCTGAGTTCGGTGTCCTGTGCCTGCTCGACCTCGCCCTTCTTGCGCAGCCTGTTGTACGGCACGACCACCAGGAAGTAGACGACCGCGGCGACGAGTACGAAGTTGATGGCCGCGGACAGCAGAACGTTGAAGTCGATGGTCTGGCCGCCGTAGATCGGGACGCGCAGGATCCCGTAGTCCGCGTCCTTACCGGCGCCTATGCCGTCGATCAGCGGTTGCACGATGCTCTCGGTGAACTTGGTCACCAGCCCGGTGAACGCGGTGCCGATGACGACCGCTATCGAGAGGTCGACGATGTTGCCGCGGGCGAGAAACTCCTTGAAACCCTTCAACACGAGCGGATTCCTTCCTGGTCGGGCGAGCGAAGCGACGGTGATGCCGGGTGGGCGACGGGTGTCTGACTCACCCAGACCGCAACGTTAGTCCGCGGTAGGCTTTCGGGGTTCGGTTGACGTCGAAGAGATCTGGGGCCAACGGAGTGAAGGTTCGGCAAGTGGTATCGGGTGTCGTTGTGCTGATTGGACTTTCGGCGATTCCGGTTGGGTTGGCCAACGCCAAACCTCCGACTCCGACTCCCGCCCACGCCCACCACCTCGAGTTCCGACGACTTGGCCGACATGGTGATGGATGCGCTGGGGCAGACTCCTGCCGGACCCTCCACCACACCGATTGCGCCCCCGCCGGGATAGCGATCAACGCAGGGTCAGGGTGATGGCCTTCGTCAGCGACGCGCCGGCCACCTGATTGGCGGTCGGGGCCGGCAGCGCGACGAGCAAGAGCCTGTCGTCACTCCCGCCCGGCGACTGACGCTTCTCGGAGACGAGCACGACGACGGCATTGGTCGCCATCACGAGCGGTCGCTCGTCTGTCTCGCCCGGTCCGGCCGTGTCGACCGCCAACACGTCGACGACGTCACCCGGATGAACCAGGTCCAGCAGCGCCGTGTCGGCGAGGTGCAGGGGCACGATTCTCGCGTCTGGGCCCGCCGCGACATCGGCCAGTCGCGGGACCGAGCAGCCGCACGTCGGTGATCACCTCGCCGCGGCGCGTCGGGCCGGTGAGCGTCGATCCCACGGCCGCGGCCGGATCGGACAGCGCCCCATCCGGAATCGCCGTCACCGCATGGGATTCGACGATCACGTCTGCCGCGGAGAGCTCGGCGCCAGGCGACAGGTCCCGTGCCGCGACGACGGTGGCGGCGTGCCCGTCGGCCGGATCGGGCCGCAGGGCAGCCACGGCGGCCAGCACGACGAGTCCACCCGCGGCGGCCCGCCGCGCCGCGACGGTGCGGGTCCAGTCCGGCCGCCAACCCTGCAGCAGCCGACTCACGGCAGACGGATTGAGATCCCCCATGCCGACACGGTAGGCAGCATCACGGCCCGAAGCGGGCATCGTGCGATGCCCGGCCTGTGGATAACTTGCTACTTGGAGGCTGCCGCCGGAGTGGAACTCGACGACGAGGAAGAACTCGACGACGACGAGACGAACTCGACTTGTCGGAGCTACTCGAGGAACCGCTCGACTTGTCCGACGACTTCGTCTCCCCGGCCGGCTTGCTCGCCGAGGAATCGGACGAGGAGGTCGACGAGCCCGATGAGTCGCCGCTCGGAGCTGGACGAGCTGCTGCTGGAGCTCTTCGACGCCTCACGGCTGTCGTTGCGGTAGAAGCCGCTGCCCTTGAACACCACGCCGACGGATCCGAACAGCTTCTTCAGCCGCCCCGAACACTTCGGGCATGTGGTCAGCGCGTCATCGCTGAACGCCTGTACCGCGTCGAACTTGTTGTCGCATTCGGTACATGCGTAGGAATAGGTCGGCACGAAAACCTCCGAGATGGTCAAATCTGTTAGCACTCTAGCTGCCCAAGTGCTAGAACCGCTACGTGAGGCGTGCCATTCCCGCGATTCTCGTGCTGGCGGTGATCGGGGTCGCGGTCGCGCTGTGGTTTCACCGGCGGCCCGCGGCCACCCCGCCCGCCGCGTCGCCAGAGATCGGGACGTCGTCGTACGGCCAGGCCAGGGCGGATGCGCAGCGACTGCCCGTCAGGGGCTGGGAAGGGTCGATGGATTTCACCCGATACCGGTTCGGTGAGGCATGGTCCGACGACGTCAACGTCGAGTTCGGTCACAACGGGTGCAATACGCGCGACGACATTCTGCGACGCGATCTCGCCGACCTGGTCGTGCGACCCGGCACGTGCTTCGCGCAGAGCGGCACCCTTCACGATCCGTACACGGGCGCCTCGATCGCGTTCGTCCGAGGCCCCGCCACGTCGGACGCCGTGCAGATCGATCACGTCGTCTCGCTGTCGGACGCCTGGTACAAGGGGGCGCGGGACTGGGACGACCAGCGTCGCAGAGACTTCGCCAACGATCCCCGAAATCTGCTCGCGGTCGACGGAAAGGCGAACTTCGACAAGGCATTTCGCGATGCCGCCAGTTGGCTGCCGCCGAACGCGGGGTTCCGGTGCGAGTTCGTCAAGCGCGTGGTGGCGGTGAAGACGGCCTACGGGCTGTCGGTGTCGGCGAAGGAGAAGCGGGCGATCGTCTCCCTCTTGGAAGAGCGTGCTTGAGCGTTGGCCGCTGCTAAGCGGACGGGCCGAGCGCGACGAGCCCGCGTCCCGGGGTGAGCGCGTGCGTCATCGGGACGTCGTGGTCCTCGCCGGGGAGCGAGTCGACGAGTTCGTCGTCGCGGACCACGGCGACCAGCCTGGCCGCCGGGTCGGCCATCGCGAGCGAACGGTCGTAGAAGCCCGCGCCGCGTCCAAGCCGGACGCCGGCGCGGTCGACGGCGAGCGCCGGGACCAGCACGAGCGAGGCCGACGCCACGGCGTGCTGCGGGCAGCCACGGCGGTGCGGGCTCGCGAAGCCCGAACTCGCCGCCGACGAGACCTCCCGCGACGTAGGCCGCCCAGTTCAGCGGCTGGGGGTTGCCGGCCGCGTCGTTGCGGGCGACGGGGAGCAGGACGACCGCGTCCGCCGCCACGATCGCGTCGAGCATTCCGAGCGAACCCGGTTCGGATCCGATCGGGACGTATGCGCACACCGTCTGGCCTGCAAGTCGCATGTCGGCAATCGCGGCACGCAGCGCATCGGCCTCGGCCATGCGCCGTTCGGGCGTCAGCTCGCGGCGTGTGCGCAGGATCGTCTCGCGTAGCTCGCTCTTGGACATCTGCGTCCACTCCACGTCGCCACCTCAGACATCCCACGTAGCCCCGCCCCGATCGTGTGCCTTCGCGCACGGCAAATGCCGTGTCCCGGGCGGTCTGATCAGCGATGCGGTTAGGGTGTAACCGATGATGGCACAGGCGCTGGTACCGATTCCGCGTACCGCCGTGGTTCCCGCCGCCGGTCTGGGAACGCGCTTTCTGCCAGCCACCAAGACGGTGCCCAAGGAACTGTTGCCGGTCGTCGACACCCCCGGCATCGAGTTGGTGGCCGCAGAGGCCGCCGAGGCGGGGGCCGAACGGCTCATCATCGTCACCTCGGAGGGCAAGGACGGCGTCGTCGCCCACTTCGTCGAGGACCTCATCCTCGAAGGCACGCTGGAAGCTCGCGGCAAACACGTGATGCTGGAGAAGGTGCGGCGGGCGCACGGCCTGATCAAGGTCGAGTCGGTGGTGCAGGCCGTGCCGCTGGGCCTCGGCCACGCCGTGGGCTGTGTCGAATCTTCTCTGCTGCCCGACGAGGATGCGATCGCCGTGTTGCTCCCCGACGACCTGGTGCTGCCGACGGGTGTGCTCGAGACCATGTCGAAGGTGCGCGCCAAGCGTGGCGGGTCGGTGCTGTGCGCGATCGAGGTGCCAGGCCGACGAGATCAGTGCCTACGGCGTGTTCGACGTCGAGGTCGTGCCTGACGCGGCCAATCCCAATGTGTTGAAAGTCCTTGGCATGGTGGAGAAGCCGAAGGCCGAGGACGCCCCGTCGCTGTTCGCCGCCGCAGGCCGCTACGTGCTCGACCGCGCGATCTTCGACGCGCTGCGGCGCGTGCAGAAGGGCGTCGGCGGCGAAATTCAGCTGACCGACGCCATCGCGCTGCTGATCGAGGAGGGCCATCCCGTGCACGTCGTCGTGCACCGTGGTTCTCGACACGACCTGGGAAATCCCGGCGGCTACCTCAAGGCTGCGGTTGACTTTGCGTTGGAGCGCGACGACTACGGGCCGGAGCTTCGGCGCTGGCTGGTCGAGCGACTAGGCCTGGCAACACACTGAATTCGCGCCTTCTGAATTCAGCGCCGGCGATGACGCGCCGGGCCTCGGGACTGGAGAAAGGCGCATTGTGCGTTCGGTGGAGGAGCAGCAGGCTCGAGTAGCGGCTGCCGCGGTGGCGCCACGGCCGATTCGAGTGGCGATAGCCGAGGCGCAGGGCCTGATGTGCGCCGAGGAGGTCGTCACCGAGCGACCGTTGCCCGGCTTCGATCAGGCCGCGATCGACGGATACGCGATTCGCAGCGTCGACGTTCTCGGCCTCGACAGGGGCCTCGAAGATGGCGACGACGAGGGTTCCGAGCGACCGCGCCGACGTCGAGGTCAGCCTGCCGGTGATGGGCGTTCATCGAGGCCGGCACGCGGACAGCCGAGCAGGTTGCAACCACGCCAGGCGGCGCGCGTCCAAACGGGCGCGCCGATGCCGACGCTCGCCGATGCGGTTCTGCCGCTGCGGTGGACCGACGGTGGGGAGTCGCGGGTGCGGGTGCTGCGCAGCGTGCGCTCCGGCGCCTACGTCCGGCGTACCGGCGATGACGTCCAGCCCGGCGACGTCGCGGTGCGGTCCGGCACGATCATCGGGCCCGCGCAGGTGGGTCTGCTCGCGGCGGTCGGGCGCGAGAGGGTGCTCGTCCATCCGCGGCCGCGGCTGTCGGTCATGTCGGTCGGGGGCGAGCTCGTCGACACCTCGAGGACGCCGGGCAACGGGCAGGTCTACGACGTCAACTCCTATGCCCTGGCGGCGGCCGGGCGCGACGCCGGCGCCGAGGTGAACCGCGTCGGCATCGTCGACACGGACCCCAAGGAGTTGCGCGACGTCGTCGAGGGACAGCTCAACCGCGCGGAGGTCGTGGTGATCGCGGGCGCCGTCGGCGGTGCCGCCGCGGAGGACGTGCGCACGGTGCTCTCCGAACTCGGCGAGATGGAGGTGGCGCGTATCGCCATGCATCCCGGGCTCGGTTCAGGGGTTCGGACAGTTGGGCCGCGAGGGCGTGCCGGTGTTCCTGTTGCCCGCGAATCCGGTGAGCGCGCTGGTGGTGTTCGAGGTGATGGTGCGCCCGCTGATCCGCATGTCGCTGGGGAAACGCCAGCCGATGCGGCGCGTCGTTCAGGCGCGCACGCTGTCGCCGATCTCGTCGGTGGCCGGGCGGACGGGCTATCTGCGCGGTCAGTTGATGCGTGACCAGGACACCGGCGAGTACCTGGTGCAGGCGCTCGGGGGAGCGCCGGGCGCGTCGTCACATCTGCTCGCGACGTTAGCCGAGGCGAACTGTCTGGTGATCATCCCGAGCGAGGCCGACGAGGTTCGCACCGGCGAGATCGTCGACGTGGCCTTCCTGGCTCAGCGCGGCTGATCGGCTAGGGGCCGTGAACCTTTGGCGATCCAGCTCCATGCATCCCGGTTGGCCGATCGCCCGCCGGGCCGCTCCGGGTGCCGGGCGGTGTGGTGCGGTTGCGACCGGTGAGGCTGCGCGACGGCGCGCAGTGGAGTCGCATCCGGCTGAGAGACCAGGCCCATCTCGAGCCGTGGGAACCCGTCGCCGAAGTGAATTGGGAAGTGCGCCATGCGGTTACGTCATGGCCATCGATTTGTTCGGGGCTGCGCGCCGAGGCGCGAAAGGGTCGAATGCTGCCCTTCGTGATCGAATTGGACGGGCAGTTCTGCGGCCAGCTGACCATCGGGAACGTGACCCACGGCGCGCTCCGGTCGGCATGGATCGGCTATTGGGTCGCCAAGGACGTCATCGGCGGGGGAGTGGCGACGGCCGCGTTGGCGTTGGGCGTCGACCACGGTTTCGGGAAGGTGCGGCTGCACCGCATCGAGGCGACGGTGCGGCCGGAGAATGCGCCGAGTCGCGCCGTGCTCGCCAAGGCGGGCTTTCGGGAAGAGGGTTTGCTGCAGCGCTACCTCGAGGTCGACGGGGCGTGGCGGGACCACCTCCTGGTGGCCGTCACGGTCGAGGAAATCAACGGCTCGGCAACGTCGGCACTGGTCCGCGTCGGGCCGCGCCAGCTGGGCCTGATCCTGATGCAGTTGTGACTCATGTGACGGATGTGCTTGTCACTGGTGAATTACAGGTGTGTAATTGGGTCGGCGCGCCGCCCCTGGATGCGCTGGTCACAGACCTAGCCTGTTGGGGAAAGGAGCCGGCATCATGCCAAGCATCCCCCAGTCCCTCCTTTGGATCTCCCTTGTCGTGCTGTGGCTGTTCGTGCTCGTTCCGATGCTTGTCAGCAAGCGCGAGACCGTTCGACGTACCAGCGATGCGGCCCTGGCGACCCGCGTGCTCAACGGCGGCCGCGCCACGCGGCTGCTGCGACGGCACGGGCCTGCCGCCGGCCACCACAGCGACCCCGACTGGCGACCGTCCGACGACGAGTTGGACGACCACGATCTCGACGAGCACGACGAGCCCGCCCCCAAGCGGACGGTCGTGCTGGCCGCCGCAGCCGTGGTCGTCACCGAGATCCGAGTACCTCGACGTCGAGGTCATCGACCCCGACACCGACGCACTTGCCCGTCGGCGCGTCCGCGAGGTGCGGTCGACGAGCCCGAACTGCAACTCGACCTGGGCCTGACCGAGGAATCCAACCCGCCGACCGAGGCCATCAGAACGGTCGCCGAGGCGGACTTCGAGGCCGACGAGATCGCCGAGGACGTCGTTCGAGGACGAGGCTCGACGAGGACGACGGCGCTGACGAGGTCGAGGAGTCCGAGGCCTACGACGCCTTCGAGGGCACCGAGCACGACTACGAATACGAAGAGGAAGACGACTCGACGGGTCTGGAAGCCCAGACCGACGACGACGTGCCCATGGCCGTGTCCATGTCGCAGGCCAGACGGCGCCGCTACGACTCGACCACCGCAGCGGCGGTGAGCGCGCGAAAGTACAAGTTCCGCAAGCGGATGCTCATGGCGATGACGGTGCTGATGACTGGCCTCGCCGCCGTCGTCCTACCTGGTGTCTCCGGCGCTGTGGTGGGTGTGCGGCTCCCTGGGCATCGTCACCCTGCTGTACCTGGGCTATCTGCGTCGCCAGACGCGGATCGAGGAGCGGGTGCGACGCCGTCGTTCGCAACGGATGATGCGGGCGCGGCTGGGCGTGGAGAACACCCACGACGAGGAGTTCGACGTCGTTCCGTCGCGGCTGCGGCGCCCGGGCGCGGTCGTGCTCGAGATCGACGACGAGGATCCGGTCTTCGAGCACCTCGACTACGCCCCGGTGGCGCGCGACTACGACCTGCCTCGCGCAGCGGGCCAGTAACCGCTTCCAGCGGCAACGGCTACCAAGAATCTTCCAAACCCGCTGGCCCATCCTCTTGGGGAGCGGTCCGACAGAGGACCACGACACCACGAGGAGCAACCACATGAACGCCACCAAGGTCCTGGACATCATCGACGTCGCCGAAGAGCTGATCGCGTTCGAGGAAATGCTCGCGGCGCAAGCCATCTGACGCTCGTCGACGGCGCCAGCAGTCTGACCGCTGGTTTTCAGCCATCACGTCCGGACTGGTAGCCTGTGCTACCGCAAGGGGCTATGGCGCAGTTGGTAGCGCGCCTCGTTCGCATCGAGGAGGTCAGGGGTTCGAATCCCCTTAGCTCCACCACTTTTCGCAGTTCAGCGCTTGGCAGACTCATCCGTACGCAACTGACCTGCTGACTAGGCAGCGTTTCGGACTGGACACCCGTCCGTGGGGGATCGAAGTTGATGATGCAGGTCACCGAGCGATCGCCCTGGGCCCATGAATTCGCATCGGGATCTGGATCGCGCCGTTCCGGTGGGCATCGACGCGATGTCCACGCCGAGCGCATCGGCGAACGCGGCGCGGCCGCACCGCTTCGTGTAGTCACGTACGGTGGCATCGCCCGGATACGTTCCGATCGGACTAAGCGTGAATCACCGCCCACACTTCGCCTCGCCACCAGTCACCACTATCTGAGACACCGCCAGCGCCGCCGAGAACTCACCGTTGACCGCCCCTTCGCCGCGAGTCGTCGAAGTCTTGCCTGCGCGGGATCTGTTGAAACCGTGGGAGCGCCGCCCGAGCTGGCTGCTGGGCAGCATCCCCTGAGTGTTCAGCTGTCACCTGCGATGTCGCACTGGCCCGGTGGAGCGCGCATCGTCGGCGGGGATGCTCTTCGTGGGGCGGCGCGATACCACCGGCACACCTTCGGCCCCTTGGTGAAGCCACCAGCCAGCGCCAGGACAGTCGTTGTACTCGACGTACTTCGCTGATAGGCGGGATCCTCGCCACGGCGGCGATGATTCCCTACAGCGGGGTGGCGGTGCTGGCCATCGGCTTCAGCGCCCTGGTCACCACCGTCCTTCACGGACCGATCGGCCCTTGGCGGCGTCGTCAGTGGGAACCGACGCGCGATAGGCGATGGCCCTGCGCCTCTTCTCGCGGGTTGCCAGGGTCTGGTCAGGACCCTTGCGAGAGCACGCGGACGACCTCTTGCAAGGGGTCGGAGTCCGTCGACACCGCACCGATGTACGGATGCGACAGTTCGAGTATGAGGAAGAGATTCGTCGCGACGACGACGCCTGCGACGACCACCATCGCATAGTGCAGGACGGGCTTCTCGACGCCGTAGATGATCACGGTTGCGAGGACCATCGCGCTCGTCAGGAGTATGACGACCCATATCGGCCAAGGAGGTCCGGTGTCGTCGTGAGCTGTCAGCAGCCGCACCGTGCGCGCCTCGCTGATCTTGTCGAGATTCGACAAGCGAGGTCGCCAGGGCCGTCTTCTGTGGGTCTGTCCGGCGCCTGACTTGCCGGTACGCGGTGTACAACGCTGCGAGGGCGTTGTCCGCCTCGGTCGACCGATCCGTTCCGGCGTGGGGCCACTCTTCGATGGAAGCGTTCTCGTAGGCGAGTAGATCATCCCGGATCGGTCGCCGTCGACCTTGTCGAACAGGCTGATGTCTCTTGCCATCTGGACCGCGGACGCACCTTCGGCGCGAGCGTTGCCGTCGGCGGTGTTGACCTGTCCCCACATCGCGGAGACGACGAAACCGATGAAGAAGGCGTAGACGAGGCCGATGAACCCGTAGGTGAACTTGGTGACGTCGTTGTGGTCCTCACCGTTCAACTCCGGGTAACGGCGCCGGACCCTCTCTGGATCAGGACCGCGCCACCAACGACGATGACGATGAGGCCGAGCAGTAACACCAACGCCGGGACGGAAGTCAAGAGCCATCGACTCATCGGTGGCGCTCTCGATGGTGATGACCTGTCGTAGCCGCGTCTCATGTCCGGCCTTTCGTGGTGGGCGTTACCCGAGACATTAGAGGGCCTACCGGGGCGCTAGCGCATGTCGCGTTCTGTCGGCCTCGGTCTAAGCGCACCGGCGAGCCGCCCTTCGACGCGCGCTCGGCCGCGGCTCGCAGCTCGTCACGGAACTGCGGGTGCGCGATGGCCGCGAGCGCCTCGCCGCGCTCGCGGACGGTCCTGCCCTCGAGTTCGGCGACGCCGTATTCCGTGACGATGACGTCGACCTGGTGCCGCGGCGTCGTGATCACTGCGCCGGGGCCGAACCACGGCACGATCCGCGACTGCAACTCGCCGTCCTTGGTGAACGTCGACGGCAGGCAGATCAGCGAACGATCAGACAGCTCGAGGCCGGCGCCTGCCACGAAGTCCTCGGCGCCCCCGATACCGCTGAACTGGTTGCCGTTGATGGTGTCGGCGACGACCTGGCCGTGGACGTCGATCGCGAGCGCGCCGTTGATGGAGACCATGTCCTCGTTGGCGCCGATCATCTCTGGCGAGTTGACGATCTCGACGGGCAGGAACGCGACGTCGCGGTTGCCGTCGAGCCACTCGTACAGCTCTGGTGAACCGAACGCGAACGTCGTGACGCTCACGCCGTCGTACAGTCCCTTGCGCGAGTTGCTGATCTTGCCTGCCCGATGCAGCTTCATGCAGCCGTCGGTGAACATCTCGGTGTGCAGCCCGTAGTCGCCGCCGTCGCCCTCGGCCAGCAGCGTCGCGATCTGGTTGGGGATTCCGCCGATGCCCACCTGCAGGGTCGCCCCGGACGGGATGAAGTCGACGGCGTGGCGCGCGATCTCCTTGTCGGCATCCGATGGCGGGGCGTCGCCGCCCGGCAGTGCGAGAGGAGCGTCGGTCGAGTGCACCAGAACGTCGATCTCGTCGACGTGCAGCGCGTGACGATGCTCACCGAGCCCGAAAGTTCTTGGGTACGAATCGGATACCTCGACTATGAGCAACCGGTCGGGATCGGCGCCCGCGCGACGCAGCTCGCCGATGGTGCCACCCGCATGCAACGACAGGGAGCACCAGCCGTCGGCGTCGGGCGCGTCGCGACGGTCGCCATGACGCGCGGCGCCTGCGCTTGCAGGAGCGGCCCGAAGCGCCGGAAGTCAGCCGGGCGTGAACCCGATGTCCGCGCCACTGTCCCGCAAGGCGCGCTCGAGCGGACCGAAGAAGCCCGACAGGTAGTGAACTCCCTTGCGCGAAAACAGTTCCGTGAGGACGGCGAGTAAGGCGCCGTACACCCGGAGGTCGGTCCAGTCCGTGCGCGAGCCGAGCGCGCGCAGGAATGCCGGCGGCTGGCCTGGGCCGAGCGGTATGCCCAACGCGTCGGTGGCAGCAGTCGTGCGGCGGCCTGTTCGGCGGTCAGTTCCTCTGGCATGGCGCGGAGTTTGCCGCATGGCCGAGAAATGTCAACCACCGCGCGCGTTGATCCGAGCGATCAGCGGATGTTGGCGTCCGTCTCGACGATGTGTGCGAATGCGCTCGAGTGACGTGACGATGTTGCCTTGTAGATCGGTTCGGCGGTCGCCGACGAACAGCAAAGTCGTTCGAACGCCGCGGCGGCAAAGGGGAGCGTCGACGCACATCCGGCAGGTTTCGGTGAGGCGGGTGGTGCCCTCGGTCGAGCCGGGTTCGATCAGGTAGGTCCATTGCGTCCAGTCGCCGCCCATGGCTTGGACGATGAACGAAAACCGCTGTCCTGGTTGCGCTTCGACGACTCTCGCCTCGGTCTTCCACCGCCCGAGGCGCCGGCGGTTCCAGGCCCGAAAGCGAAGGCGATCGGTGCCCAACCACTCCACCCGACTGGTCTCCGGACTCCACTCTGGGATCCGGGTGACGTCGGAGACCACGGCGTACACGCGCGGCCGCCGACGCCGCTATCTCGGTCGACGCCGTCGAGGACCTCGTCCTTCTGCAGCTTGGGCATCAGCCGAGCACCGCCCTCGTCGTCATTCGGCCCCGACGCTGGCGTCGGAGGTAGAGACGAAGGCTATCGGCAGTTTTCGTTCCGCGTCGTCAAAGGGCTGATGCCAACGAGTCCAGCGTCTCGGCGGAGGTGTAGCGGGGAGTCCAGCCGAGCACCGACTTCGCCTTCGTGATGTCCATCACGACCGACGTCCGGGTGGCGTGAAGCCACTCTGTCGAGGAGGGAAGGAACGGCACGCGGGCGATCACGGCTGACGCGATGCTCGCCGCTGCCGCGGGCACGCGCACGGGGCGGGCGCCGAGCGCGGTGGCGACGTCGGACAGCGACACTTCGCCGTCGCCAGCGATGTTGTAGACGCCCGCGGGAGCTTTTGTGCTGGCCGCCAAGGCAATTGCCGCGGCAACGTCGTCGTGATGGATGAGTTGCATCGGCGTTCCGGGATCGGGGAAGGGTGGTTTCAGCAGTGGTACCGCCGCCGTCACCGCTTGCACCGCAGCAGGCAGCTTGGTCCATGGCATGGCGTCGGCCAATGCGGTTGCCTTGGGCCCGGCGACGATGCACGGCCGCAGCACGAACACCTCCAGTGACGACCCATCGGTGATTTCGGCGAGCACCTTCTCGCAGGCGGCCTTCTGCTCGGAGTAGTAGTGCTCCACGGATCCGCGCACCGGGGTGTCCTCGGTCAGCGGCACCGGGTTGTCCGAGTGGTAGCCGTATGCGGCGACCGACGACGTGTACACCAGCCGGCGGCGCCTCGTGTCGCCGGCAGCCCGGCTCCGTTGCCGCTCCGCGGCGACGGTCGCCTCGAAGACGTTGCGCGTGCCTGCCACGTTGACTCGCTGACTCTCCTCACGCGTGCCGAGGACGATGAACGCCAGGTGGACGACGACGTCGGCGTCGCGAACCAGCGCGTCGACGGCGTCGCGATCGAGGATGTCGCCCTGCTGGTAGCTGGTCTTGGTCCAGCCGTGCGAATCGGGGTCGAATGGTCGGCGCGCCATGCCGACGATGCGCTCGACGGCGGGATCCTTTTCGAGCGCGTCGACCGTGGAGATTCCGATTTCGCCCGTGGGCCCCGTGACCGCCACGGTGAGACCGGGTGGCCGAGATGCGTTCGGCCCCTCGACGACGTCGCGAACTGTCATCGCGTCACTACCTCCCGCACGGCGGCCCCTCGCCCTGGTCGACTGCGCGTTTGCCGCGCGGCACACGAATGGGACTGCCCGCAGAAGATGCGCGTCAAACTGTTCAGACGTGGTGCTCGAGATTCGTCGTCAGATCAAGTAGGGCGCGATCAGCGTGGTGGCACCCAGCACCACCAACCCGATCACGAACGCGACGATCGTAAACCCCATCACCTGACGGACATTGAGCTTCGCGATCGCTAGGAGGGGCAACAGCCAGAACGGCTGGATCATGTTCGCGACGCCCTCGCCGACCGCTACGGCCATGGAGATCAACCCGAGATAGCCAGGCGAGCGCTGACCGAGGGCCAGCGCCGAGTCGACGGCGATCGGGCCCTGCACGGCCCAGTGCCCGCCGCCGGACGGCACGAACAGGCTGATGACGACCGAGCCGATGAAGGTTAGGAACGGCAGGGTGTACTGCGTCGCTCCGCTCACCACCGCCTCGGCCATCAGTGTCTGAAGTGGCTTGCCGTCGTTGGCGGCTTGATAACCGAGCAGGCCGACCACGCCGCCGTACAGCGGATACTGCAGCAGCAGCGGACCGGATACCTTCGCGGCGCCGGTGAACGCCCGGATGAACCGGATCGGCGTCCAGTGCAGCAACGCACTCGTGACCGTGAACAACATGATCATCGACGAGATGTTCAGCGCGAAACCACTCGTGACGAAGTAGGCAATGCCGGCGACGAACACGATCACGTTCAGGATCCACAGGTTTTCCAGCCACTCGGCGAACGACTTCTTGCCCTCGACCTCGATGTCAGGCTGCTCGTCGTCCTCGAACACCGCGGGATCGGGGGCGAGGCTGTCCGTCGGCGCCATGCGCCAGATCGCGAGACCGAGTACCGCCATCACGACGATCACCGACAGCCAGCTGTAAGGCTGGAAGATCGTCTGGCTCAGCGGCACCGTCATGCCAGTAAGCTTGTGTATCACGTTGATTGGGCTGCCGTCGTCGGTGTTCGCCAGCGCGATCGACGACGAGAGTCCCTGCGTCCAGACCATGAAGCCCATGAACGCCGCCGCAATGAGGTAGCCGAAGTGTGCGTCGGTGAAGCGCTTGGCGACCTGCCGGGCGACCAGCGCGCCGGCCACCAGCCCGAGCCCCCAATTCAGCAGGGAGAGTGCAGCGCTCACGCCGAAACAGAGCAGGGCGCCCTGCACCTGGTTGTTCGGCTTGCTCGCGATGTAGACGATGGCCCGCTTCAGGACCGGTGCCTCGGCAAGCGTGTAACCCGTCACCAGGATCAGGACCATCTGGAAGGCGAACGTGAAGATGTTCTGCGGTCCCCACACGCCGCCGTACCACGCCTTGAGAATGCCGCTGGGCGTGGCGCCGTTCACCAGCAAGGCGACCAGCGCGACGACGATCAGGGTCAGGATGATCGCGAACAGGTAAGGGTCGGGCATCAGCCGTTCGACGTACCGGACGCACAGCGCGGTGATGGACTGCATCACGCCGCGGCGAGGGGGTTCGGTGTCCTTGGTCGGCTTCGCCTCGGTGTCGGTCGTCGGCGACCCACTCGTGGCCTTCGGGTCTTCGCCGGTGTTCTCGGGGTCTTCGCTTGTCGGCATGTGACCTACCTTGCCGCCTCCGGTGCCATTTCGGCGCCGATACCGGCGGCTCGGACGCCAGCAATGCGTGGCCGATCCGGTGCTCGGCATACGGCTCTGCTGAGCGAGTGGACAGCAGGATTGTGAGACGGACCGTCGAATGTCGGGCTATCCTGCCCGCTTGACCCAACTGCGGCGGGAGGGACGTCATGCCGGATGCGGATCCCGCGACGGCGAAGGTCGTTCAGCGCGGGCGGCCACGGCAGATCAGTCGCGAGCGGATCGTCTCGGCGGCTCGCGACCTCGCGCCGGACGGCCTGACCATGCAGGCGGTCGCCGATGCGCTGGGAGTGGATCCGAAGGCGCTGAACTATCACGTCGGGGACCGGGACACGTTGCGAGAGCTGGTGGCACTCGACGTCTTTGAGTCCGAACTGTGCAGGCTCGCCTTGGTCGACGGTGACGATTGGCGCGACATGTTGCGGACGTATGCCCGCGCCCTGCGCGATGCGGTCGTGAAACTCGGTGTGCTGGTGATGTACTTCCGTCTCCCGGCCGGCGGCATCCGAGCGCTCGAACCCGTCGAGCGCATTCTGCGCGTTCTGGTCGATGCCGGATTCACCGCCAACGAAGCAGGCCATGCCCTTCGCTTGGTCACGGAGTTGGGGCACGCTGCGGGTCGCGAGGCGGTCTTCTTGGCGCAGGGTCAAGCGCCCCCGAACGTTCCCGAGGTCACGACGGCTCTGGAGGGGGCGGCAGACGGAGCGTTTCCGGTCCTGCAGCAAGTGATCGCCGACAGGAACGACGATGCCAGCGACGTCCATCAGCTCGAGTTCAGCATGAACGTCATCGTCGAAGGGTTGGAACAGCTGCTCGCCCGCGGGTAGGCGGCCAAATATTTCCGGCTCAGGAAAAAAATTCCCGATCGCCCTCCGGCAGCGGCTGACCTGGCTAACATCCGGCGTGAACGGCCGAACCGGCCACCAGGAGGTCTCGTCATGCCCAACCAGCTGCATCACGTCGTCATGCTGAGCCACTCCGCGACGAAGTTCATCGCCTTTCCTACTGCACGATGGGTGGCGCGCCGATGGAGTTCATGGGTGCCTACGATGCCGACGCCAGGTCGGGTGCCGGCTCGGTGGTCTCCCAGTTCGAAGAGATGACCTAGGAATCATGACTGAGACGACGACCCGGCCCGGTATCTGTCGCATCTGTTCGGCACACTGCGGAGTGTTGGCCACGGTGACCGACGGCAAGCTGGTGAAGGTGACCGGCGATCCGGACAATCCGATGTTCAAGGGCTACACCTGCGCCAAGGGGCGCGCGCTACCTGAGATACACAACAACCCGAAGCGACTGCTGCACAGCCAGAAACGTCAACCCGATGGAACCTACGCGCCCGTCGAAGCGCAGCGTGCGATGGACGAGATCGCCGACACGCTGCAGGGTCTCATCGACACGCATGGGCCGCGCTCGGTCGCCCTCTACCTCGGCACCAACGGTCTGCCCTATCCCGCGTCCGCGTTGATGGCCAATGCGTTCATCAGAGGCATCGAGTCGCCGATGTTCTTCACCGCGAACACGATCGACCAGCCGGGAAAGCAGATCGCCCTTGCCGCACACGGCCACTGGTTGGGCGGTGACGTCGATTTCCACGAGGCCGACAGTTGGATGCTGATCGGGACCAATCCGCTGGTGTCCAAGGCGATCGGCATTCCAGGCCAGAATCCCGCACAGAACCTCAAGTCGGCGTTGGGCCGAGGCATGAAACTCATCGTGATCGACCCCCGCCGATCGCAGACTGCCGCGCGTGCTGCGATCCACATTCAGCCCAGGCCGGGCGAAGACGTCGCCATCCTGGCTGGGATCATCAACCTCATCATCAGTGAGAACCTCTGCGACACCGAGTTTCTCGATGAGAACGTCAGAGGATTCGACGACCTGGCTCGGGCAGTCTCCGGTTTCACGCCGCAATACGTGGCGGAACGCGCGGACATCCCCGAACAGCAGCTGATCGACGCCGCAAGGCTCTTCGCGACGCACGGCGCGCGTCCCGGAATGGTGAACGCCGGCACCGGAGCCAACTTCGCGATGCACGGCAATCTCGTCGAGTACCTGTGCCTCTGCCTGACGTCCATATGTGGCCGATGGCAGCGCGCAGGCGACCGAGTCACCAGGCCCAACACCCTGATGCCCGCCTTCACCGCGAAGGCCCAGCCGCACCCGCCCTACGAGGGCTGGGGTTATGGCGAACGGCTCCGGGTGCGCGGCCTGACCGACGCGGTGTGTGGCATGCCGACTGCGGCGCTGGCCGACGAGATCCTGCTCGACGGTGAGGGTCAGGTGAAGGCATTGATCTGCATCGGCGGTAACCCGATGGCGGCGTGGCCGGATCAGCGCAAGACCCTCCGCGCGCTGGAGAGCCTTGATCTGCTGGTCACACTCGATACCGAGATGTCGCTGACCTCACGGCTTGCTGACTACGTCGTCGCACCGAAGATGCAGATGGAAACGCCGGCGATGACGCAGGGCAGTGAGCTGATCAAGTACTACACCAGCGGAACGGGCATCCCCGCCGCGTACGCGCAGTACGCGCCCCGCCTCCTCGATCCGCCTGCCGGCTCCGACCTGACCGAGGAGTGGGAGTTCTTCCTCGGGCTCGCCAAGCGCATGGGGCTGGAGCTGTGGTTCGTGAACTTCTTCGGTGGCGGTGGAGGACGGTTCATGGAATCCCCGCCCGTCGTGGTCAACTTCAACGGCGATACGGAGGTGACGACCGAGGAGATCTTCGCCCAGATGTGCTCCACGTCGCGGATCCCGCTCGACGAAGTGGCCAGCCATCCGCATGGCCACGTCTTCGACGTGGAAGCCATTGTCCAAGAGCGTGACTCCGACTGCACCGACAAACTGGACGTCGGCAACGACTACATGCTCAACGAACTGGCCGAGACGTTCGCCGAGGACTTCCGGGCGGAGCGCGACGACGCCGCGCATCCCTTTCGGCTGATCCCCCGCAGGCACGGCAACTTCATGAACTCGTCACTGACGAACCTGGCAAAGCTGAACCGCGGCAAGCCCTATAACCCGGCCTACATGCATCCCAGACGCGATCGCCACGCTGGGTCTGCAGACGGGCGACCTGGTGACGGTCACGTCACCCCACGACAGCATCCCCAGCGTGCTGGAGGCCGACGACACCCTCCGAATCGACGTCATAGCAATGCATCACGCGTTCGGCGGTCTGCCCACCGAGGACGGTGAGGTGCGCGATCGCGGTAGCAATGTGGGTCGGCTCGTGCCCACCGACGTCGGCTACGACCCCATCACCGGCATGCCGAGGCAAGGGAACATCCCGGTGCGTGTCACGGCCGGCTATCCCGACTGATCGAGCCACTCCGTCGCGGACTCGGGCTGAGAGGGGAGCGGCGTTCGTGGCATCGCGACGACCGCCGCGGCGGTGACGAGCGGCGACCACCAGCACGCCCATGAACACCGCCGCCGAGCCCGCCTGAATGAGCGCAGGCCCGATCGAATGAACGTCGCCCGGGCCGAAGATCGAGTTCGCGATCGCGCCGAACACCGCGACACCGACGGCGCTACCCAGCGAACGGGCGAACATGTTGTTGCCCGTCACGACGCCGCGCTCGTGCCAGTCGACGCTGGACTGTGCCGCGATCAGCGTGGGCACCGCCAGCAGTCCCATGCCCGCGCCGATCACGAAGCACACTGCGGCCGCGACGGCGACGTTCGGACTGTGGGCGGTCACCGCCAACCCCGATGCTCCGGCGACGACGAGTGCGGCACCCACCAACGAAGTGTTCTTGAAACCCCAACGCAGATAGAGCTTTCCGGCGACGGCCGCTGTGGCGGGCCAGCCGAACGTCAAGGCGGCCAACGCAAGCCCCGCGACGACGGGTGGGACGTTGAGCGAGCCTTCGAGAAAGGTGGGCACGTAGGACGTCAGCCCCATCAGGATCGCGCCGACGCCGAGCGCGACGATGGTGGTCGCGCACAGCAGTCTTCGGGAGAACACCCACAGCGGCAGTATCGGTTCGACGGCCCGGCGCTCCACGAAGACGAACGCGACGAGAAGCACGCCGCCGACGGTGAAGGCGCCGATGCTCGGCGCAGAGGCCCATGCCCAGCTCTGGCCTCCGCCGAGGATCGCCAGTACCAGCGACGTCATCGCCGACGCCAGGAGCAGTGCGCCCATGGAGTCGACGGTCCGTTGCCGGGGGGTGATCGTCTCGTGGAAGTGCTTGCGGAACATCCACGCCGCCAGCAGGCAGAGCGGAATGTTGATGAGGAAGACGCCACGCCAGATCCCGAGCTGTGAGAAGACACCGCCCAGCAGCGGCCCGACGACCGAGGAGACGGCCCATACGCTGGCCAGGTAGCCCTGCACCCTGGCGCGTTCGGCCACCGTGTAGATGTCGCCGACGATCGTCATGGCCGTGGGTTGTACCGCGCCTGCCCCGAGGCCCTGGACCGCCCGAAAGATGATCAGTACCAACATGTTCCACGCGACGGCGCACAGGATCGAGCCCGCCAGGAATAGGGCGATGCCCAGCAGCAGGATAGGTTTGCGACCGAAGACGTCGGAGAGCTTGGCGTAGATCGGGGTCGTTACGGCCTGGCCGAGCAGGTATGCGGAGAACAGCCAGGGGAACTGGTGGAAGCCGCCGAGCTCGCCGACGATGGACGGGATGGCGGTCGCCAGCACCGTCGAGTCGATGGCGACCAACCCGGTACTCAACATCACTGAAATGAGAACCGGTCCGCGCTCCGAGCGGAACCCGACCTCGGCCGTTGGCGTGGAAGTCAACCTCGCGAACCTTTCCGCAGCCTGGACGTGACCGCCCTGACGAAGCTACGCCCGTCAGCTGTGGACTTACTGCTTGGCGCAACCCGTGACCAGAAGCGCGAGGTCGCTACCGACGACATCGGCCATCGACCTGTCCCCGTATGCACCGGCGGCCCAGTGGCGCGCACCCTCGGTGACGACCGATTGAGCGAGGGCCGCGAGATGCCCGACGTCGACGTCGCGCGGCGGCCAGTCGTCCGTCGGCGTGGGCCCGCTCGAACAGTTCGGCGAAGATGTACGGCGCGTCATCGCGGAATCGTCCCGTGGCGAGGATCCGGTGCTCCTGGCGGTAACCCTCGAGGATGATCTCGATGATCAGCTCCGGCGGGTTGCGCCGCATCTGCTGTTCCAGGCCGGCCAACACTGCCGCGATGACGTCGGACATCTCGTAGGACGGACGCTGCAGCAGTTCGTGCGCCATCCCGTGGGCGGTCTGCGTGGAGATCACGCCCATTTCGCCGAGGATGTCCTCCTTGCGCGGGAAGTAGAAGAAGAACAGCGACTTGGACACGCCTGCCGCGAGGCAGATGTCGGCGACCGTTGTGTTTGCGTAACCGTTGGTGCGCCACAGTGAGACCGCGGCGTGCAGCAGGGACCGCTGCGTTGCCAGCGAACGCTTCTGCTTCAGCGCTGCCCGACGCTGACCCTGATCAGCAGTTGCGGTCTTCGCCGGTCCTTCCATAACAAGACCTTATGCCCATATCGAGGATCAGCAGAATATTGACCATGGTCAACAACCGGCCTAGCGTCGGGCAGCGTGGAAGACATCCGTGAAGACCAGTTTCAGATCGGCGACGTCCTGGTGCGTTACGCCACCGGCATCGACCAGCGCGACTGGGATCTGTTCCGGACGTGCTGGACGCCCGACGTGGTGGCCGACTACGGCCAGATCGGGCAATTCACCGGCGTCGATGCGCTCACCGAGTTCATGGTCGCGTCGCACGACGCCATGGGCGCCACCCACCACCGGCTGACCAACTTCGCGATCGACGTCGGCGCCGACGGCGACCGGGACCGGGCGACCGCGCGGTGTTACGTGCACGCCGTCCTCATCGCCGTTCCCGGAGACCCTGGAAGCTGGATCGACGCCCTCGGGCACTACGACGACGTCCTCGTCCGGTCCGCCGACGGCTGGCGCATCAGCCACCGCACCGTCCACATGGCACGTCTGATGACCGCAGCGGGTGCGCATTGAGTTCCGTTGACGCCGTTGACTTTGCGCGGAGGTACGGGCCGTGGGCGGTCATCGCCGGAGCATCCGAAGGTGTCGGGGCAAGCCTGGCCGATCAACTCGCAGCCCACGGGCTGAACCTCATCCTGATCGCCCGCAACGAAGCGTTGCTGGCGACGAATGCGGCCGCGGCCTCGACGACGTCCCCGAGGCACTGGACCAGTTGCGCAAGGGGCAGGGACCCCCGCGCGTCGTCGTCCACCCCGGCGCGTAGACAGGACCGTATAGACAAGACGCAGCACCGCCGGCATCACCAAGGAGGCTTCATGGGCGTCTCGGTTTCACCACTGGCTTCACTGGGTCCGATTCGCCAGATCGGCTTCGTGGTCGACGATCTCGACACGGCACTCGCGTCCTGGGTCGCGCTCGGAGTCGGCCCCTGGTACGTGATCCGTGGACAGCACCTCCATGCGCTCTACCGGGGAAAGCCGTGCGAGGTGACGCTGAGCATCGCCTTTGCCAACTCGGGGGACATGCAGATGGAGGTCATCGCGCAGGAGGGGGGCGATCCCAGCATCTACACCGAGTTTCTCGCCAGCGGGCACGATGATTTCAATCAGTTCGCCTACTGGACAACCGATTACGATGCCGCCGTGCAATCGGTGCGAGACGCCGGCTGGCCGGTGGTGTGGTCGGGCGGGGAGTCCGACGGGGTGCGATACACCTACGTCGAACCTCCGGGTGGCCCTGCGGCAATTATCGAGATCTCCGAACTCAACGATGCGACGAGAGGTCTGGGCGACTTCGTCCGCGCCGCCGCCGAAGGATGGGACGGCACCGACCCGATCCGGTCGCTCACGGGAGAGTGACTCGAGCACCCACGCCGACGGGTCGTCGCGTCATTCCTCAGTGAATGTGGCTGCCGCCGTTGATGTCCACCGTCGTGCCCGTCAAGTACGCGGCGTCCTCGCTCGAGAGGAAGGTGATGACCGCGGCGACCTCTTCGGTGGTCGCGGTGCGGCCGACGGGGATGTCGGCGGCGAGCTTGGCCTCCTGCTCGTCGGTGGAGCCGACGCGGATGTTGGTGTCGACGGCGCCGGGTGTGACGGCGTTGACGGTGACTCCGGTGTCGGCGATCTCGCGGGCCAGGGCCTTGGTGAAGCCGAGGATGGCGGCCTTCGCCGACGAGTAGGGCACCTTGCCGAATACGCCGCCGCCGCGCTGCGCTGACACCGAGGACATGTTGACGATGCGACCCCAGCCGTGCCTCGATCATGTCCGGCAGGAACGCCTTGGTGACGAGGTAGGTGCCGGTGGCGTTGACGGCCATGACCTTGTTCCAGATGTCGAGCGTGGTCTCCAGGAACGGAACCGGCGACGTGATGCCCGCGATGTTGGCGAGCGCGCCGACCGGCGGCAGGTTGCCCGACGCGACCTCGGCGGCGACGGCTGTCTGCGCCGTGACGACCGAGTCCTCCGAGGTGACGTCGACCGCGTGGCCGAAGGCCGGCACGGCGAACTGATTGCCGATGTCGGCGGCGACCTTGGCCGACTTCTCGCCGTCGAGGTCGAGGATGACGATGGCCCAGCCTTCACGGGCGTAGCGCTGGGCGACGGTCATGCCGATGCCGCGATCGGAGGTGGCGCCGGTGATGACGGCGGTGCGTGCGATGGTCATGAGTGCATTCCCTTTCAGATCAGTTCGGAGATGAAGTGACCCGGCCGTGGAAGTGGCTGCAGGTCGTTGTTCGTGGGTGATGTCGCGGGTTTCGAGTTCGAGCGAGAAGTGGCCGAGGTAGCCGGCAGCCGTGAGCTGCTTGAGTCCGCGGGCGAAGTCGACGTGACCGTTGCCGACGGAGAGGTTGATGTTGCCGCGGACGGCGTCGCGGAGGTGAACGTGCGCGATGCGCGGCCCGAAGCGGTCGACGAACTCGACGGGGTCTCCGCCGGAGGCGACGACGTGGCTGAAGTCCATGACGATGCCGACGTTGTCGGCGAGTCGGTCGGTCAGCAGGCTGAGCGCGCTCGAGGTTCCAGCACAGCCGGTGCAGGTGCAGCGATTCGATCCACAGCTCCACCCCGCGGGAGGCCGCGACGCCGGGCCGCCGCGGCGAGTTCGTCTGCCACGAGCGCGATGTCGGCTTCGAGAGTGTCGATCGGAGTGTGGTCGATCGCCCCGCACGGCAATACCAGGGCGCGGGCGTCCGTGGCGACCGCCAGCGCGACGAGCATGTCGAGGTGCGCCCGGCGGCTGGCGCGCGCGCCGTCGTCGAGTGGAGCGTTGAGGTCGCCGATGTCGCCGTTGATCGAGCGCACGCGCCAGACCCGATGCGATGACCGTGCCGGGCGACGTCTCGACGGCGCGGTCGTCGAGCACGAACGGCACGTGATCGCACACCCCGGGCAGGGCGCCGAGGTCGATCTCGGTGAAGCCGAGGTGCGCGATCGTCTCGAGGGCCTGCAGCCAACGCCTGGTGTCGAAAGCTGATCGTCGAGCAGCCAAGCCGGGTGTGGAAGGCGATCCATGGGTCCGGCTCCTCGCGGATTGTGGGGTTGTGACAGCCACCACAGTAACTAGTCGACTGTTAACAGTCAACGGATGACGGCATATTGGTGTTGACTGTTGACAATGGATGTGCGCGGGGTCACACTGGGTGACGCTAGCGCACTGTTGACCGTCAACAGTGAGCTGGATTGCCCAGCTGGGACTGACTTGAAAGGATCGAGCCCATGAGCGATGACGCTCTGAAGATGCGGGGTCCGGTGCACGGCACCAAGGACGCCAAGCGGGTAGCGATCGGCTCCGGTGTTGGCGCCGTCATCGAGACCTACGACTTCATCGGCTTCGGCACCGCCGCCGCGCTGTACTTCGGCACGCCTTCTTCCCGGGCGCCAGCCCGCTCGCTGGCACGCTGGCCGCGTTCGCCACCCTCGGCGTCGGCTTCGCTCGCCCGCCCGCTCGGCGGCATCATCGGCGGCCACCTCGGCGACAAGGTCGGCCGCAAGCCCGTCCTCGTCGCTTCGCTGATCGTCATGGGTCTGGCCACCTTCGCCATCGGCCTGCTGCCCACCTACGCGACCGTCGGCATCCTCGCGCCGATCCTGCTGGTGACCGTGCGCATCATCCAGGGCCTGGCCTTCGGCGCCGAGTGGGGCGGCGCGATCCTGATGAGCTACGAGCACGCCCCGTGGAGGCAGAAGGGCCGCTACACCGGCATCGTGCAGGCCGGCTTCCCGGTCGGACTGCTGCTGGCCAACCTGGTCTTCCTCGTCAGCGTCCACCTCGGCGGCGACTGGGCCTGGCGGGTGCCGTTCCTGGCCAGCATCGTGCTCGTCATCGTCGGCCTGATCATCCGCGCCAGGGTGCCCGAGTCGCCGGTCTTCGAAGAGGTCAAGGAGCAAGGGCGACATCGTCAAGTCCCCGATCGTCGAGGTCGTCAAGACGGACTGGCGAAACATCCTGCGCGGCATCGGCCTTCGCATCGCCGAGACCGCCGGCTACGCGGTGTCCATCACCTACATGATCTCCTACCTCAAGGGCGCCGAGCTGGCGACCAAGTCCGAGACGCTCGCCGCGCTGTGCATCGCGGCCGCCCTCGGCATCTTCGCCACCATGGCCTGGGCGCGACTGACCGACAAGATCGGCCGGCGGCCCGTCTACCTCTGGGTCTGCGCGCTTGGGCATCCCGTTCGGCGTCGTCATGTTCCTGCTGGTGAACACCGGCTCTGTTCGTCCTGATCATCGCGACCTTCGTGATCGCCTACGGCGTGTGCCAGAACGCGCTCGCCGGCGCCCAGGGCGCGCTGGTTCCCCGAGCTCTTCAACGCCAACACCCGCGCCTCGGGAGCCTCACTGGCATACCAGATCTCGGCCATGGTGTCCGGCTTCACCCCGTTCATCACCACGCTGCTGTTCGAGTGGATCGGCTGGATGGGCCCGGCGCTGCTGTTCAGCGGCTACATGGCGATCGGCCTGGTGGCGGCGCTCGTCACCCGCGAGACGTGGGGTCCGCGCGAGCGCAAGCTCGCCGACGAGGCCGCCGCCGAGACCGCTCCGACCACGCGCTGGCCGCCTGATGCGCCACGAACGACGCGTCGCAGCGAGGCCGCCTACCGGATGCGCCACCACGCCCTGAACATGGGCGAGGCGCAGGGCCAGGGCTACGTCGGGCAGGCCCTCGGCGCCGCCGACATGCTCGCCGCGCGTCTACGCCGACCAGCTGCGCTACCGCGCCGACGACCCGCACTGGGAGGGCGGGACCGGTTCCTGCTCTCGACCGGCCACTACGCGATCGGGCTGTACGCCGCGCTGGCCGAGGCCGGCATCATCGACGTCGCCGAACTCGACACCTACGGCTCGCGACGGCTCCCGGCTGCCGATGTCCGGAATGGCAAGCTACACACCGGGAATGGAGATCTCCGGCGGATCGCTCGGGCACGGTCTGACCGTCGCGGTCGGGATGGCGCTCGGACTGCGCCACCAGGGCTCGGCGTCGCGGGTGATCAACTTCCTCTCCGACGGCGAACTCGACGAGGGTTCGACGTGGGAGGCGGCGATGGGTGCCAGCCACCACCAGCTCGGAAACCTGATCGCGATGGTCGACATCAACGCGCTGCAGGCCGACGGTCCCACCGCCGGCGTGCTGCGCACCGAACCGGTCGCCGACAAGTGGACCGCCTGCGGATGGTTCGCCCAACGCGTCGACGGCAACGACGTCGAGGCGCTGCTCGCCGCCTTCGACGACGATCGCCGAACGTCGGACCCGATCGGTCGGCCCGTCGGTCATCCTGTGCGACACCAGGGTCGGCCGCGGGGTGCCGCTGCTGGAGAACCGGGAGAAGGCGCACTTCATGCGCATCGACGCCGACGAGTGGCAGATCTGCCGCGAGCAGCTGACCGCCGGCTACGAAGGAGTACCCGGCATGACAACCGCAGCGCCACTGCGCACCTCGGCGATGATCGCCTCGTTCGCCGACCCCGGCCAGACGCACCACCCCCGCGCCGTTCGGGCACGCGCTGGTCGCAGGCGGCGCAGGCCGACGACCGCATCGTCGGGCTGACCGCCGACCTCGGCAAGTACACCGACATGCACATCTTCGCCCAGGCATTCCCGGACCGGTACTTCCAGATGGGCATGGCCGAGCAGCTGCTGTTCGGCGCCGCCGCGGGCATGGCCGAGACGGGGCTGGTGCCGTTCGCGTCGACCTACTCGGTGTTCGCCGCCCGCCGGGCCTACGACTTCATCTGCCTCGACATCGCCGAGCCGGGCCTCAACGTCAACATCGTCGGCGGGCTGCCCGGACTCACCACGGGTTACGGGCCGTCGCATCAGGCCACCGAGGACATCGCGATCTTCCGCGGCATCCCGGGCCTGACGATCGTCGACCCGTGCGACTCGGTGGACATCGAGCAGGCGGTGCCGCAGCTGGCCGAGCACCCCGGGCCCACGTACCTGCGGCTGCTGCGCGGCCACGTGCCGACGGTGCTCGACGAGTACGACTACACCTTCGAACTCGGCAAGGCCAAGGTGCTGCGCGCCGGCACCGACGTGGTCTTCGTCTCGAGCGGGCTGATGACGATGCGGGCGCTGCTCGCCGCCGAGGAACTCGCCGCGCACCACGTCGACGTCGCCGTCGTGCACACCCCGACGCATCAAGCCGTTCGACGCGGAAACCGTGCTGCGCGAGGTCGATACGGACCGGCTGGCGCGTGACGCTGGAGAACCACACCGTCGTCGGCGGGCTGTTCGAGACGGTGGCCTCGGCGGCGGTGCGGCGCGGGCTCGGCAAGCAGATCACGCCGATCGCGCTGCCCGACGAGTTCCTCGCCGCCGGTGCGCTGCCCACCCTGCACGACCGCTACGGCCTGTCGACGCGCGCGGATCGTCGCCGCCGTGCTGGACCGGCTGTAGCATCGACTGTCGACAGCCAAATGTTGACAATCGAGGAGGCGCCGATGTCGGTCGAAGCCGCGCTCGCTGCTGCGCCTGGAGAAGACCAGCCTGCGGGAGCAGGCGCTCTCCGCGCTGCGCCGGGCCATCACCACCGGGCAGATTGCACGCCGGGCACGCACCTGGTCGAGACGGAGCTGTCCGAGGCGCTGCAGATCAGCCGCGGCACGCTGCGCGAGGCGATGCGCCAACTCCAGCAGGAGGGTCTGATCTCGGCGGGCGCGCGCGGCCGGCTGTCGGTACGGCACCTCGACACCAAGGAGATCCGCGACATCTTCGACGTCCGCGCGGCGCTGGAGTCCCTGGCCGCCCGCGAATTGGCGTCGCGGCCCGACCGCGCCGACGCCGTCGCCGAACTCTGCGGAGCGCCGTCGACGACATGGACCGCTGGGCGGCGTCCAATCTCGAGGACCGCATCGAGGCCGACCTGAGCTTCCACCGCACGTTGTGCCAACTCACCGGGCAACGAGACGCTGCTGCACTCAGTGGACGTCGCTGGAGGGCAGCATCCGGATGTCGATCATGTTCGCCGGCGTCGACCGGGCCATCAAGAACATGGACGCCAAACGTCACCTCGAGATCGTCGACGCGATCGAGTCGGGTGACCGCAGCAAGGCTGCTGCGGCAGTGGTGGACCACATGGCAGGCGCCGCAGAGACTTTGGTGACCGGGGCCGCCTAGCGGACCTGGGATTGCCGCTCTTCGGACCAAAGACGAGTAGTCGACTACTCGAAGCGAGGCGCACACATCCCCAGATACTGACCTGACCAAGGTCAGGGGGAGTGATGGCCAATCTCGGTCAACATGCGGTGGTTCTCGGCGCAAGCATGGGCGGTCTGCTGGCCGCGAGGGTTCTTTCCGACTTCTACGAGACGGTCACCGTGGTCGAGCGGGACGTGACGCCCGACGGTGCGGCCAACCGGCGGGGTGTTCCGCAGGGCCACCATGGTCATGCTCTGCTTGGGCGAGGGGCGCAGGTTCTCGAGGATCTGTTCCCTGGATTCCTCGACGACCTCGTCGGCGCCGGAGTCCCGGTGCTGGACTACACCGATTTGTCCAAGGCGTTCTTCTCCTTCGGCGGTCATCAGTTGCCCCGCACGGGAGGGTTCGGCAGCGTCCCTCCCGTCGTCATCCCGAGTAGACCGTTGTTGGAGAGTGCCGTTCGGCGGCGGGTGCGTCAGATCCCGAACGTCACGATGCTCGAAGGTCACGACGCGGTCGATCTGACGTCCACGACGGCACGGGACCGCATCACCGGTGTTCGGGTGCGCTCGCGAGACGGTGACGCCGAGGAGGCGTTGGTGTCGGACCTGGTCGTCGACGCCACCGGTCGCGGCGCGCGGACACCAGCATTGTTGGAGACCTTGGGTTTTGGACGTCCCGACGAGGACAAGGTCGGCGTACGCCTGGCGTACTCCAGTCAGCTGCTGCGCATCCCGCCGGGCATGCTCGGGGAATTGATGGTTCTCGTCGGCGCCGTCGCGGGTCGGCCCACCGGGATGGCGCTATTCGGCTACGAGGACGACACCTGGATGTTCACCGTCGCCGGGATGGCAGGGCACGAACCGCCGACCGCACTGGCCGGGATGATCGACTTCGCGCAGGACTTCACCCCAGCCCACGTGCTGGCGGCGATCCGTGCCGCCGAACCGCTCACCGAAGTCTGTCGATTCCGCTACCCGGAGAGCCGGTGGCGGCGCTATGACAAGATGCGCCGGTTTCCCGAAGGCCTGCTGCTGCTCGGCGACGCGATCTGCAGCTTCAATCCCATTTACGGCCAGGGTATGACGGTGGCCGCGCTCGAGGCCCAGGTGCTGGGTCAGTGCCTGCGGCGTGGGACCGAGGGTTTGGCGCGCCGGTATTTCCGTGCGGTTGCGAAACCGATCGGGGTGGCGTGGAAGCTCGCAGTCGGCGCTGACCTCAACCTGCCGGAGGTGGAGGGCCATCGGTCACTCTCCACGCGCGTCACCAACGACTACGTGGACCGGCTACAGGCCGCCGCGGCATCCGACCTCGTTGTCGCCGAACAGTTTACGAGGGTCATCGGACTGCTCGATCCGCCGACGCGACTACTGCATCCGAAGATGTTGGTCCGCGTTGCCGTCGCGAACCGACGCGGCCGAGGTCGACCCTCACCAAGCGTCGCAGTGACCGAGCCCGTCGACGCGCTGGCCGGACCTACGGGGAGGAAACACCTTTCGCGCGTCCTCGTCGTGGTGGGTGTCGCGGCGGGCAAGCCGCTGATGTGGCACATCGCCGACGGCGACCACGTCCGCGATCAGCGCGGAGGTTGACCCGACCGCCGTGTCTCTTCGCTGCGAGCCTCGGCGCCGGTCTGTTCGACTTCGGCGTCGAATTGGGGCGTGGTGCGGCCGACGTAGGGGCCGTCGTCACCGTCGGCGCTCGCCCGCGACCCTGCGACGTGTGGGTCGGGGGCGATGTCGGACTCGCTCTTCTCCTCCCGGGCGGCGAGTTCGTCCTTTGCCGCGCCCGTTACGTTCTCGAATGCCTTCTTGAGGCTGTCCTTGATGGTCACGTGTCTCCGTTCGGTGGCCCCGATGGCCGGGGGATGGGCTCTGCGCCGCCCGCGGCGGCACGGAGGTGGTAGCGGCGCTCCGCGTAGGCGAGATCGTCGCGCCAGAGTCGCTTGGCGGCGTGGCGCATGGCGGGCGCGATCAACCGCGCGGCGCGTAGGCCGTGAACGAAGCCCGGGCGGTCCGAATGGGCGACCACGGCCTCCAGCACGGCGGTGCGTGGGCGACCGTCCTGGCCGGGACCCATTGGCGTGGCGTGGGTTTCGACGACACTGCCCGCACCTTCGCCCTCGATGATGCGCATGACGATGGTGCGTGGTCCCGGGCTGACGAATTCGGCGATCACCGGCACGCCGACCCTGCCCATCCGGAAGGTCACGGCGACGAGGAATCGGTCCTCGTCCTCGGGTGGCTCGCCACTGTCGGGAGGAGCGGTGAGCACGTCAAGGCGAGTGAACGAATAGGGGTGAAACCACGCGCCGTGCCAGGGGTCGAGCCGGTTGGCGATGACGTCGTCGGGCTCGCAGATGCCCTCGACGCGGGTGACGGCGGATATCTGGCGCACCGGTCGGTCGCTGCGGGACCACGGGAGTTTCGAGCGGGACCTCGCCACCCACGGCGTCCAGCCGCACCCACGCCAGAACGCCGTCATCATGGCAGGGCAACGGCTTCCAGCCGAATTCGCGGCGGCCATCGAGGCGAAGGCCGTGCCACGGGCAGATGAGCGCACCGTCGTCCACGGTGCCGGTGCACAGCGCGGCACCGAGGTGTGGGCAGGCTCCCGGCCCGACGTGTAGGCCGCCGTGGCCGTCGCGCCACGCGACGATCTCGACCCCGCCGACCGTGGTGCCGAACGGGCGCGCTCGCGCGGACGTCCGTACTCGCGGCGAACACGTACCAGTTTCCGCTCGCCCGACGCTGCGACCGCGCCAAGGCATTCTCGATGATGGCGGGCTTGGCGTCGTGGTACGTCGGACGTTGCCGACTCCATGCCGTCGGTGGAAGGTACTGCAGCGGGATGCTCTTCCTCCATCGCCCGCGCGGCCCGGTGGACATGCTCATGCGCTCTTACACCTTTCCAGCGGCGAGCCGCCGAAGCACCGGGGAGCGTCCCTCGGATCGGCACGGTATGCAGGGTGTGGCCGCGAATGCCCCAGTGCGACAACAGCTGATTGGCGGCGGCGAAGCCCGTGGTGGCGGCCCGTTCCATCAGGGCGACGGGGAGATCGATCCGGATCCCGTCACCGGCGAGGGCGAGCGCGGCATGTGGCGTCGACACCCCTGGGCGGCGGTCGTGGTCACCCGGCGCGAACCGAGGGCAGTCCTCGCGGTACAGGATGCGTTCGCCGACGACGTTGGCGGATGCCGTCTCGGGATAGAGGTCGTGTAGGCGATCGAGTAGTTGGGCGCGGATCTCCTCGTGGGAGGTCCCGTCTCCGACGGCGTACGCGTGGAGTTCGACGACGGATCCGCCATGTGCGCGTGCCCATTCCGCGGCCTGCTCCTCGTAGCGTTCCAGGACGGAGATGTTGTCCAACGGCTTGAGGCCCCCGGTGCCGAGGAAGGCGGGCCGATCGGATTCACGGGGCGGTCGAGCCAAAGCCGCTGGACCAGGAACGGCGGAGCGGTATCGCAGATCGGCGACGTGCGATCGCCAATCCTCGTCGCCGAGTTGAGGGGATGCCCCGACGATCTTCGCAAGACCCGACACGTCGGTGGCGAGCACGACACCGTCGGCGTCGATCGGTGGCGCCGCCGTCGTGCTGAACCCGAAACGATTGCGGGCCATCGGGTGTCGATGCCGGTCACGGTGGTGCCGGTGTGGAACCGAACGCCGCGGGCGACCAGATAATCGCGCAACGGCTCCCACAGGCTGGTGTCGAAGTTCGCGGTGGCGACGTCGAAGACGAGGCCCTCGCTGGAGCCGAGGAAGTAGATGTGGAACATGGTCGCCAACTCGGCGGCGGACAACCGCGACGGCTCGGAGAAGAAGCTGCGGGAGAACACCTCGAACGCCAGATGCCGTGCGGCGACGGGGAAGTTGATGTTCTCCAGGAAGGTCTCGGCATCGACGTCGTCGAGCTGGTGGTAGATGTCGGGGACCGATACCGCCGCCAGCGGCGCCGCGGCGCGGGCGTTGATCCGGGCCAGGTCGGTCACGCGAAAGGTGGGACTGCGCAAGGCGAAGGCGAGCGCGTTCCAGGGCGGCGTGAGGGGCAGGCCGCGGAACGTATCCTTGCGACCCTCGGCGTCGACGAGGGGATAGTCGTCGACGGGAGTGAGCCGGCGCAGCTCGGGGTCCGTGCGGCGGAGTAGGTCGCGGAGGTTGTAGTACTGCCGGAAGAACGCATGGAACCCGCGGTTCATCGCGACGGGTGTTCCGTCAGCCGAGACTTTCGGACCACCCGCCGACACGGCCGCCCAGATACTGCTCGCGCTCGATGACGTCGACGGTGATGCCGCGTTCGGCGAGCCCCGTTGCCGCAGCGAGACCCGCGATGCCTGCGCCGACGACGACGACGTGCGGGCGCGCGTGGAGAGTGCCCGCATCGGGCAGTCCCGGCTCGGCGGAGTGCGTGCTCCGCCGGGAGTCGCGGTGGCCGTTCGCACTCATCGCGGTGCGTCCGCGAGAAAGGTGTGGACGATGTCGCGTTGCCAGCCTGGCATCGTCTCACTGCTCACCGCGGCGAAACCGTTGTCCAGCAGTCGATTGCGCAACCGGTCGGCGCCGTCGAAGGCCTTCACGCTACGCCACAGATGGCGATACAGCGTGGTGTCGCGAGTCTGGCGCCAGCCGAGCGGAATGATGATGCCCCAGCACACCGCATCCCACACCGCGGTGGCGAGCCGTGAGTCGGCGACCGAATACTCGTGCAGCGCTAGCGTTGCCCCGGGCCGAAGCAGAGTGTTGAACCTCTCCAGCTGCGCATCGGGATCGGCGAGGTTGCGCAAGAGATACGCGGCGAGGATTCCGTCGAACGGGCCGTCGATGCCCGCGTCGGACAATGCCTCGATCGGGCTGTGCACGAACCGAACCGAGTCGGGCCAGTGCTTGGCTCGGGCTTGGTCGAGCATCCCTGCCGAGGCGTCGACGGCGATGATCTCGGCCTCGGGTGCGGCGGCGAGCAATGCCGCCGTCGACGCGCCGGTCCCGCAGCCAGCGTCAAGGAGGCGCAGTCCGCGGCCGTTGCCGGGAATCCGCATGCGCCGAGCGGAGATTCGCAGATGCGCGTGGTACCCGGGGTTGGCACCCACCAGCCGGTCGTAGTCGGCGGCGCCGACGTCGAAGGCGTCCGGTACCTCGCCGCGGGGCAGTCCCAGCGGGCCGACGGTCATGAGGTTCCATCCTTGGTGTCTGTCCTCCACCGTCTCACGCCGCGCCGATCGCGGGCTCGTCGGCGTGCGTCGAGGTCCGGACCCACCAGGCGTGCACGAGCCCAGCACCGGCCACCTGCAAGCGCCGCGCCTTGCCGACGGTCGCTCGTTGGCTGAACACGGCGAAGTCGCTGTCCTCGATGCGGTCGAGGATCTCCGAGTACAACGTCAACGCCGTTGCCACACAGGGGCGTGACTGCGGCGCAAGCTGCCGAACCCCGGCGCGCGCGAACCGATAGATGTCGCGCGTGAGGTCGTGCTGCTCGGCCAACGCCCGCCGCACGCGGGCGTCGGTTCGTCGGTGAACGTGGCACCAGGTCAAGAGTTCCCGGTCCACGCCGTGGACGGCGAGCTCGTCGGCGGGTAGATAGATCCGGTTCCGAACGAGGTCCTCGTCCACGTCGCGCAGGAAGTTGGTGAGCTGAAACGCCTTTCCGAGGGCGGCGGCGTAGGGCGCGGCCTCCTCCGAGGAGCCGACGGTGCCGAGCACGGGAAGCAGTTGCAGACCGATGACCTCGGCCGAACCGTAGACGTACCGATCGAGGGCGGCACGGTCGGGATAGTCGGTCACCGTCAGATCCATCCGCATGGATCGGAGAAAGTCGGCGAACAGTTCGGGGGCGATGCCGTAGGCCCGCGCGGTGTGGAGCACCGCCGCAAGCACCGGATCGGCGGAATGGCCTCCGCCGTCGAAGAATTGGGCCGCAAGACGCTGGAGTCGTTCGCCCCGTTCGGCGGTGTCCACCTTTGGGTCGAACTCGTCGAGGATGTCGTCGGCCAGCCGGGCGAAACCGTACAGCGCGTGCACGGCCGGGCGCTGGGAGGGCGCGAGCAACCGCGTCGCGAGGAAGAAGGTCCTGCCGTGCTGGGCATTCAGCTCGCGACAGCGTTGATACGCATCGCGCAGGTGCGGATCGCGGATCCCTGCCGCGTCGAGTTCGGAACGCATCATGACTGGCGACCTCCTATGTCGAGGGTCCGGCGCCTTGATGGTGGTCGCTCGTTCGACGACGCCGGTGATGCGGTCCGCGGCAAGGCGTCCCGACAGAATGGCGGTCGGGACGCCGACGCCGGGCACGGTGGATCCGCCGGCCAGCACCGCGTTGTCGATGCCACGAACGGTATTGGTGGGACGGAACGGTCCGGTCTGGGCGAAGGTGTGCGCGAGCGCGAACGGCGTGCCCGCCGCCATGCCCTGGCGCGCCCAGTCCGCGGGGTTGACGACGTCGAGAACCTCGACGTCGTCGAGTTCGGGAAGCAGTCTGTCGCGGACGGTGTCGACCATCTGCTCGGCGTAGGCGGCACCCGTGACGTCCCAGTCGATCGAACCGCGCTCCAGATTCGGGGCAGGCGCAAGCACGTACAGCAGATCGCGGCCGGCGGGAGCGAGGCTGGGATCGGTTGCGGTGGGCCGGGTGACGAGCAACGACGGATCGTTCATCACCCGGCCGTCGTCGATGATGTCGTGGAAGGTCCGCTCCCACGCGTCGCCGAACAGGATGTTGTGGTGTGCGGTATCCGGTGGGAGCGCGCGGCAGCCCGCGTGCACGACGACCGCGGACGGCGCAGGCCGCAGTGGCAGCAGCCGCCGCGGGCGTGCGGCCAAGGAGTTCGTAGGTCTTGGGAAGTTCGGTGGTCAGCACCACCGCATCGCAGGCGATCCGCTGCCCCTGATCGGTGTGCACGGCCGTCACTCGAGAACCGTTGCGCTCCAACGACGTCACCTGAGCGGAGTAGTGGAACTCGACACCGGCGTCGCTCGCCGCCGCGGCCATGGCGTCGGGTAGCGCCCGCATGCCGCCGCGCGGAAAGTACACCCCCGCAACGGTGTCCATGTAGGCGATCACCGCGTACACCGCGAGCGCCTTCTGCGGCGGAACGCCCGCATACAGCGCCTGGAAGGTGAAGATGCGTTGCAGACGCTCGTCGGTGATGAAGCGCTTCACCACGCTGTCCCAGCGACGGAAGCCGCCCATCGCGACCAGTCGCGCCGTCTGGGGAGTGACGAGCGCCAGCGGAGAGTCGAAGTTCGCGGCGATGAATCCGTCGAACTCGACCTCGTAGAGTCGGGTCAGCCACGAGCGCAGCCGAAGGTACCCCTCGGCCTGCGCCGGGCCCGCGAATTCCCTTATGGCCGTGGCCATCTGGTCTGCATCGCGGTGCACGGCGAGCCGGCTGCCGTCGGCGAAGGAGGCGTGGTAGGCGGGGTCGACGGGCAGCAGATCGAGGCGGTCCGACGTCGATTCGCCGACCGCTGCGAAGGCATCGTCGAGGATGTCGGACATGGTGAGCACCGTCGCTCCGGTGTCGACTCGATAGCCGCCGGCGTCCAGTCGGCCCAATCGGCCACCGGGAACGGGATCGCGTTCGACGACCGTCACCGACCGGCCGCGTCCGACCAGCTGCAGCGCAGCCGACAGTCCGGCGAGGCCCGCCCCGACGACCACGACGTGATCGGTCGCGCCGTTTACGGTTCGCATCAGAGAAACGCTCCTGTCGCAAGGACTTTCATGCCGCACGCGCCGTGCACTCGGTCACCATGCTGGCCAGCGCGGACCTGCACTGACTCGTCGACTCGGAGCCGGTAGACGAGATCCATCGCGGTCGCGACGCGCTCGGCGATCAAGCTCCTCGATCCTGTCCACCGCGCCTGTGGCCACGAGCATCGTGCGCCACCGCTCGACGTCGGCCTCGTCGAGATGGTCGGCGTTCATCACCTCGACGAGATGGCGGCGGGTCGTCGCGTCGGCCAGCTGGTGAGCCGCGACGGCCACGCTGGTTGCCTTGTGTTCACGCATGTCGCCGCCGGTCGGCTTGCCCGTCACGGCAGCGTTTCCGAAGACGCCGAGCAGATCGTCGCGCAGTTGGAATGCCTCGCCGACGGCGGTGCCGTACCGGCCGAGCAGCCAGAGCGACCGTTCGTCGGACCCGGCCATGGCGGCCCCGATCTCGAGCGGTCGCCGGACGGTGTAGTTGCCGGATTTCCGCGCGGCGATGTCGAGAGCCTGCTCCAGCGTCGGCAGCTGGCTGGTCACGTTGACGAGGTCCGACAGTTGACCCACCGCCAGTTCGGTGCGCATCTCGTCGTAGCGGGGCCACACCCGTTCGAGCGCCGCCGCACGAACGCCGCTGCTGCGCAACATCTGTTCCGCCCAGACCAGGCACATGTCACCAAGCAGTATGGCGGCGGACTCGCCGAACCGTGCCGCCGAACCCGGCATTTCGTGCTCGCGATGCCACCGTTCGAACTGGGCGTGGGCCGACGGCTTGCCGCGGCGCAGCGCCGAGGCGTCCATGACGTCGTCCTGCAGAAGTGCGAACGCCTGCACGAGCTCGAGGCTCGCGGAGGCGCGCAGCGCGGATTCGTCGGGTTCTGCCCCGCATCGCCAACCCAGGTACATGAACGTCGAGCGCAGGCACTTCCCGCCGCTGATGAACTGATTCAGCACGTCGCCTGCGATGTCCACGCCCGCGCTGGCCAGATCTGCCGCGCATCGGGTGCTGATGAACTCGCCGAGGGCGTCGAGGACGGCGTTGCGCACGCCATCACGCCACAGCTCGAAATCCGATCCGTTCTGCACCGTGCGCAACGGCTGCCACGCCACAGCAGAAGATTCCGCCCCAACTCCGCCCATTGTTGTCCTTTCGACCCACGACCAATTCGCGAAGGCTCGGCGTCGACCTTCGCTCTCGACATACCCCAATTGTCCGAGATTAGTCGGATGACACCAAGAGATGCGATCACGTCAGAATTCGTCAGACCACGTCATACTTCGGTCAGATCTTCGCGAGCGGCCAGCCCGTCACTCCCCGGCTGCGACGCGAGCGGCCGTCCGTCGGACCGACCAGCTGCCCAGGGGGATCGCCGCGACGGCCAGCATCAGTCCGACTGCCAAGCCGCACAGCGCCGGTTTGGAACCAGATGTTTTGCAATGGACAGCATTTCGCCTCGCTCGCGCGGCACCTCGCAACCTGCCATCTCGATTTAGCAGCCCGCTGGGCGCAGAGCGGTCATCGACCCAACCCTGACCTTCTAGCGGTGCTTCGGCTCAGTAGCCCCATACCTCCGGGGATGGCGGTGACGCGGATTGTTCGGGGTGTTGCCTGCAGTCCGGGGCCGATCTGCTGGAGTTTCACGTCAAAGCTTCAGGCCTGGTTTCAACCGTCGTCAATACGCAGCAGTGCGTGCCACTCCAGAGTGTTCAGGGCGGTGCCCTGGCCGTGTCGCGTAAGGCGGCGAACACGCCAACAATCCATTGAGAATTCTCCAAGGACGCCACCCTAATCTTCACGGAATGGCTGGCCCGGCGCGCCACTCGCGCACAGTGCCAGCAAGGCAACAACGCAACTGTGCAGCGCAATCGAGGCGCCTGGCACCGATTCGGACCCGAAGGAGATGACGATGGGGAGTTCAACTTCCACCCTGGTTTCAACGAGTAGCGCCAACGTTGAGCCGTTGGTGATGACATCCGTCTTAGAGGCGCCCGGACACGTGGTGTTCGGCGGATCGCCGGCACCGGTTGAGTCCACCCGGCGTGCGGGTAGGAAGCCAGCCAAGCAGTCCAACGACACCATGGAATGCTTCTCGACGAATGATCCCGACCTGATCCTTCAAGCTCGCCAGCTGATGGCAGAGGTGTACTTGAAGCGGGATTTCATCAGCCATTCTGAAATCACCGACGAGGGTGTGCTGAGCGAAGAAAGTGATCCCTACGGCAGCCACTCGACCTATTACGTCGTCGTCCCGAAGAACCAGAAGACCGTGTTGGCGACCGTGCGCATCATTCATTACGACATCCAGAAGGACGAGAACTCCTTTCCCGTCATGAAGCACAAGCAGGATTTCGATCCGCGAGGCCCTCGAAGTTCTGGAATCAGCCGGGATCGAGAACCTCGTGGAAGTGTCCGCTCTGGCCCGTGACAAGAAGCTCGCCGCCAGCGGTACTGCTGCATTGATGCTGTACAAGAAGATCTTCATCGATGCGTGCTATGACGACGACAACGGCACGAAGTCCTTGATCATGGCGTGCAATCCGGTGCTCTTCAAGACCTTTTCGTTGCTCTTCGGTGACTCGTTCATGCGGCTTGGCCCCGATCTGCCGTATCCCGGCCAGGTGGCCTGCCCAGCGATATTGCCGGCAAGGGCCGCCAGCATCAACATCGCCAAGGCATCTCGCGACAAGAAGAATCCCTATCGCGGCGTCCAAGAGGGCGTCGTGCAGTACTTCGGTGCCGGCGCCAACGCCCACCGTCTCTCGCGAGGACATCCTGTCGGCGTTGCACACCTACGGTTACGGCGAACTCCTCGCCAAGATGAAGACCAACGACTGGGATGATCTCGCCCAACGCGAAAAACAAGCGTTGAAGATCGTCAAACGAGGTGCGGTCATCGGGAAGCTGAAAGAACTGCGTGAAGCGCTACCGACCGGAATTGCTGGCGATCATCGGGCTGATCGCCTACACCGTCGCACGGACCGGTGTCGTCGCCGAAAGCATCGCACCGGTCACGCCATGCCGATTGGCGCATATTCCTCGGCATCGAACTCGCCACGACCGCACCCTACGTATGGGGCATGGGTGACCTTGCACGAAACACGAACAACGACGACTACAAGACCTCACGCAAGGTGACTGCCTACGCCCTGGCCGGCTCCGCCTTCGCCGCACCGTATGCCTACCTGGCCGCCGAAGGCATCCTCCACAGCGAACAAGCCGCAATCGTGGCCGGCGGCTTGCTAGTCCTCAGCATCGTTCCAGCGCTCATCAAACGAGTCAGGAACAAGCTCGAGCATCGCCGGACGTATCTCGCGCGCGCCTGACACGCACACAGGCATCCCGACCGGCCACAGCCAACTAAGTCAACCCACCAATGACAGCCGATATGTCGGCACAATTTGACGATAGACAGATGATGCCGCCCCGGTTTGATGCCGGGGCGGCCTTCATCGATCGGTGGCAGCGCGGGGTGCGGCCGGTGGAGGTGACCGCGAACGCATTGAGCGCTGGCTTCCACCTCATTGCCCTTCGTGCCTTGTCGCGGCCGGTGGGGTCTGGGCGCGGGTCAGGCGGTAGAGGCACTTCATCGCGGCCTGCTACGGGGAGTGGCCGAGGGCGCGGTCGCGCGCCGGTAGCGGGCATTGGGGGGTTCGATGGCGTTGGTGGAGCAGATGACGCGGCGGATCTCCACGTCGTAGCCCAAGAACGGCACGAACTCGTTCCAGGCGTTCGCCCAGAGTCGGACGATCACCGGGTACTGGGCGCCCCATGTCGCGGTGAATTCGACGAGCCGTTCCTTGGCTGCGACCTCGCTCGACCGGTGTAGACGGCTTGGCTGCCCTCGGCGATCTGGTCCCAATACTTGCGGAACGCGTAGCGAAGGTGTTGTGCAACAGATGAATAACGCACGTCTGAGTGAGATCGCGCGGTCCCACACCGTGATGATCGCCTCGGGCAACCCCTTCAGCCCATCGCAGACCACGATGCACGGGTCGGTTGGTGACATGGCCATCGCGGTTCTTGACGTGGATGGCGTCGATGAACACCACCGGATGCACGGGCTCCAACGGCCGATGTGCACCACTCGGCCACCTCGCCGATCAACTTGTCGATGATCCGGCTGATCGTGTCCTTGGACCCCGCCGCCCCGAATACGTCGATGAAAGTGCAGCGACCTCGCCAGTCAGTCAATCCCTTTGCCGTCGTGGATAATACAACCTCATCGATCTCCGCTTACCGCATTGGCGCTTCTTGACGATCTGCGGATCGAACGCCGAGTTCACATCCCAGGACACGTCGATATGTAAACCGGGCCGATCTCGTGAGCACCGTTTTCGTCCGGACACCGTTGCGGGATTGCCACTCCCACGCCCGACGGGTCGTGCCTTCGTACTCGAGATGTTCGGTCTTTCGGCGTCCAGCGCCGGCCCTGCAAAGTCTTCGCCCAAAACCGGCCCTTGGCCGGCTGGAAGCGGCTACACCACCAACCTTGCGGCCAAACCGCCGACTTCGTCTTCGACGCCTATCGCCAGCTGTGACGCAATTCGAGAAGTCCTTCCTTGCCGGAACGTCCAAGTCACTACCCTGCAGGCCCGCCCGACCCACCACATCATCCGCGAATCGATCGACGCGTAAATGGGTCATCGTCCGTCGCCGCAATGGCCGTCAGTCACTGGATCGAGGTCCAAACAGCCGGAGGATCGCGAAATTCGTGCGTCCCGCCTGCGGCTATCGCACCGTACGCGTCAACGCCGGCGAACAAACTCTGACTGCTGCCGACCCGCTACCCGACGGCCTCCGCGGAGCACTCATCAAAACCCGTGCTGGCGGTGTGCACTAAGTGGAGCTCAGTCCGGCCGTCACCCCGCGCTGCCACTGATCGATGAAGGCCGCCCCGGCATCAAACCGGGGCGGCCATCACTGTCTATCGGGCAAATTGTGCCGACATGTCGGCTGTCGTTGGTGTTGGTTGGCTTAGTTGGCTGTTGCCGGTCGGGATGCCTGTTGTGGGCGTCTGTCGATGCGCGCGCGAGATACGTTCCGGCGATGCTCGAGCTTGTTCCTGACTCGTTTGATGAGCGCTGGAACGATGCTGAGGACTAACAAGCCGCCGGCGACGATTGCGGCTTGTTCGCTGTGGAGGATGCCTTCGGCGGCTAGGTAGGCGTACGGGGCGGCGAAGGCGGAGCCGGCCAGAGCGTAGGCAGTCACCTTGCGTGAGGTCTTGTAGTCGTCGTTGTTCGCGTTTCGTGCAAGGTCACCCATGCCCCATACGTAGGGTGCGGTCGTGGCGAGTTCGATGCCGAGGAATATGCGCCAATCGGCATGCGTGACCGGTGCGATGCTTTCGGCGACGACGCCGGTCCGTGCGACGGTGTAGGCGATCAGCCCGATGATCGCCAGCAATTCCGGTCGGTAGCGCTTCAGCAGTTCTTTCAGCTTCCCGATGACCGCACCTCGTTTGACGATCTTCAACGCTTGTTTTTCGCGTTGGGCGAGATCATCCCAGTCGTTGGTCTTCATCTTGGCGAGGAGTTCGCCGTAACCGTAGGTGTGCAACGACGACAGGATTTCCTCGCGAGAGACGGTGGGCGTTGGCGCCGGCACCGAAGTACTGCACGACGCCCTCTTGGACGCCGCGATAGGGATTCTTCTTGTCGCGAGATGCCTTGGCGATGTTGATGCTGGCGGCCCTGGCCGGCAATATCGCTGGGCAGGCCACCTGGCCGGGATACGGCAGATCGGGGCCCAGCCGCATGAACGAGTCACCGAAGAGCAACGAAAAGGTCTTGAAGAGCACCGGATTGCACGCCATGATCAAGGACTTCTTGCCGTTGTCGTCGTCATAGCACGCATCGATGAAGATCTTCTTGTACAGCATCAATGCAGCAGTACCGCTGGCGGCGAGCTTCTTGTCACGGGCCAGAGCGGACACTTCCACGAGGTTCTCGATCCCGGCTGATTCCAGAACTTCGAGGGCTTGCGGATCGAAGTCCTGCTTGTGCTTCATGACGGGAAAGGAGTTCTCGTCCTTCTGGATGTCGTAATGAATGATGCGCACGGTCGCCAACACGGTCTTCTGGTTCTTCGGGACGACGACGTAATAGGTCGAGTGGCTGCCGTAGGGATCACTTTCTTCGCTCAGCACACCCTCGTCGGTGATTTCGGAATGGCTGATGAAATCCCGCTTCAAGTACACCTCTGCCATCAGCTGGCGAGCTTGAAGGATCAGGTCGGGATCGTTCGTCGAGAAGCATTCCATGGTGTCGTTGGATCTGCTTGGCTGGCTTCCTCACCCGCACGCTGGGTGGACTGAACCGGTGCCGGCGATCCGCCGAGCCCCACGTGTCCGGGCGCCTCTGAGACGGATGTCATCACCAACGGCTCAACGTTGGCGCTACTCGTTGAAACCAGGGTGGAAGTTGAACTCCCCATCGTCATCTCCTTCGGGTCCGAATCGGTGCCAGGCGGCTCGACGCATTCGTAGCGGCTGTCGGCATGCGGGTAGATCTTGTTCGTTTGAACGGACTCGACGGTCATGTCAACCCCCTGGCGGTGTAGGTCTGGAACTGCTGTCACCGATGAGATTGCCCGAGCCCTCTTGGAGGATCCTTGGCAATTCTTTGGGGCGTTTTCCAAGACAAAAGACGAGTAGCGGCGACCTCTTCGGTCGCCGCTACTCGTCGAGTGAAATGGCTTAGCCGCGAGGGGGATTCGCGCAGGCTGCGGCGTACACCGGACCGCCGCCCAGCTGCCTTACTCCGGCGTGAGGCACGTCGACGCGCGGACGCATCTGGGGTGCCGGTGCGGGGACGACCTCGAGGCGCATGGTGCGGCCGCCGATCCGGACCGTGGTGCCCTGGCGCCACTCCGCGGAAGCCCAGGGGGCGAGCTTGGTCTCGGTCTGTCCCTGTGCCGCGCACGAACGACCCGTTGGACGAATTCCGGTCGGTGATGATGACCTGGCCGTTGAAGACCCGCACCTCGATGTGCGCCCGTGACATCTCACCCGTGGCGTCGGAGATGCGGACGGCGCGGAGGCCGACCTTCGTCGCGCTGGCATGGTCCGGGTCGCGGCCGATCAGAAGGTCCTGGTCGACCTCGATCCGGGTGTTGTCGTCGAGGACGATCCACCGCTTGGGCGGCTGCCACCGCGATCGGGGCGGGTGCAGGCGCCGCGATGGCGGCAGGCGCGGGCCTCTGGACAACGGCGATGGGCTGCGAGATCGGCCCGTTCGACTGTGCTCTTGCGGCCGGCTTGCACCACACGACGGCGCCCTGTCCTGGAACCGTGCTGCCTCCGGTGAGGGAGTAGACGCCGTTGCGCTCGGTCGGGGTGAACACCGGCTGGGCAGCTTCGTCGACGGTGATGACGGCGGCGACGCGCCGGAACCGGCACGACCCTGTGCGTCAGGCTTCCGCGGCCGCGCAGGATGGTCTGGACGACACCGTCGTCGAGCACCGCGGTGACGTTGCCGGACAGCAGGAGCTCCAGGCCCGCGGGGGTGGGCATGATGATGCCGACGTCGACCAGGGCGCGGGTGAACGTCGTCTGGCGGGTGAGCTCCGAGAAGGCGCCTGCCAACGTCTTCTGCTCGGTGCGGCCGACCATGTCGACGAGCGCCGCCAACTGCTGTGCGGCAGCGGAGTGCTGCGAGAGCGGCGCGCGGTCGAGGTGGGCGACCACGATGATCGTGCCGTTGACGTTGGCGACCAGGTGCCGTGCCGGGGACGACCTCGACGTCGCGAGGCGGGCTGATCACCCGCTTGCCGACCATCGTCTGTTGGCGGCCCACCTGCGCAAGCTCGTTGCGCCAGAGCGGAATCGGCGTTACGGGCCGCGGTGCCGTGGGCTGACGAAGGAGCCTCGCTGATGCCGATCTTGGAGTGCAGCCACCGCAGCGGCTTCGGTGCCCACCAGTTCAGGTCGCCCGCGAGCTTCAGGAACGCGGGCACGACGACCGCGCGGATGATCGTCGCGTCGATGACCACGGCCAGCGCGGTGCCGATGCCGAACATCTTCATGAAGGACAGGCCGCTGGCGAAGGAGAACAGCGTGATCGTCAACAGCATTGCGGCGCTGCTGATGATCCGGCCGACCCGGCCCAGTCCGATGACGGTTGCGGCGTCGTTCGACAGCCCCGAGTCGCGCGCCTCCTTGATGCGGCTGAGCAGGAAGATCTCGTAGTCGACCGAGAGGCTGAACGCGATGGTGCACAACAAGACCACCATGGACAGGTTCAGCGGCTGGGGAGTGACGCCCAAGAGATTCGCCAGGTGCCCATCCTGGAAGATCCAGACCATCACGCCGAGGACGCCGCTCAGGGCGAGCACGTTCAGCAGGAGCGCCTTGATCGGGACGATGACGCTGCCCGTAAAGAGGAACAGCAGGATGAACGTCGAGCCTGCGATCAAGCCAACCGCCAGCGGCAACTTGTCGGAAATCGCCTTGCGGCTGTCGATGAGGGTCGCCGTCGGACCGCCGACCTCGACCTCGTGGTTGGTGATCATGCCGCGGATGTCGCGCACCAGCTGCTGGGCCCGGTCGGAGTCAGTCGAGACGTTGATGAACACGTTCGCCGTGCTGGCGGCGTTGGCTTCGATCGGGCGTACCGGGCCGGCCGGCTTGCCGTTCTGGAAGGCGCCGATGGGTCCCTGGACGAGGTCCACGTTGGGTAGCGCCGACACCTTGGCGGCCAGGTCCTTCAGCGCGGCGGCGTTGTCCCGGGTCGCCAACGTGATCTTCTGCGAGGGGTCCCGCTCGAAGTCCTCGTGAAGCGATTCCGAGACCACCCGAGAGGGGGAGCCGGACGGCAGCGCGCGCTCGTCGGGCGTGGCGTACTGGGCGTGCAGGAACGGAATGCCGAGCGCCAACAGCGCCGCGACCACGGGGATCACGTACAGCAGCGGCCGCTTGATCACGGCCTCGGCGAACCGGCGCCAGAACATCGAGTCCGCCGAAGGCGAGGTCTTGCGGCGGATCACCTTCAGCGATTCGATGCGCTTGCCCAGGAGTACGAGGAACGCGGGCAGCACCACGATCGCGCTGAGCGCCGAGAGCATGACGACGGCGCTGGCGGCCATGCCGACGGAGCGCAGGAAGTACATCGGGAAGACCAGGAGTCCCGTCATGGCCAGCGTGACGGTTATCGCGCTGAACAGGATGGTTCGGCCCGCGCTGGTGACCGTCGCGATGATCGCGGCGTGATGTTCCTTCCCGTTGTCGCGTTCCTCCCGAAATCGCGACACCATCAGCAAGCCGAAGTCGATGGACAAGCCCGAGGCCGAACGCGGTGGAGACCGTGAGCGCGTGCGTCGAGACGTCGGTCCACATCGTCATCAGCAACAGCACACCCAGGGTCATGATGATTGACGTGACGCCGACCATGATCGGTAGGAACGCGGCGACCAAGCCACCGAACACGACGATCAGGATGACGAACGTGACCGGCAGGGCGACTGACTCGCTGAGCGCGATGCCTTCCTTGACCTTGGTCCCGATCTCCTTGGACACTCCGAGGTCGCCGCCGGCTCGCACGTCGACGTTCGCGTCGTTGGGCAGCGCGTCGATGATGTTGTCCGAGCGCAAGGCGGCCTCGTTCTCGGTGCCGCTGACGTGCGCCAGGATCAGTCCGGAAACCGGCTTGCCCTCCTTGCTGCGCAATTCGGTGGCAGCGGGATCCTCGAACGTCTTGGTGACCGTCGAACCCTGCTCGGCTTCGACGGCCTTGCGCACGAGTCCGTAACGTTCTTGACGTCGGCGCCGTCGAGGCTGCCGTTGTGCGGGATCACCTGGATGATCAGGTTCGGGCCGTCGGGAAACTCTTGGTTGAGGAAGTCGTCGACCTGGGACGACTCGGACGCCGGATCGTTGTTTCCGCCGACCAGCAGTTTGTCGACCACAGCGCTGCCGAACACGCCACTGACGCCGAGCAGCACCATTACTGTCACCAGCACGAGCTTGGGGCGCCTCACGACGAACTCGGCCAATTTCCTCAACATGGTAAGAGTCTCTCGTCTCGTTCTTGGCGTTTTCTAAACGAGGACTTGGAGCCACGGAGTAACGATCGGACGGAGTGTTCTCGCAGCTCAGGCGAGGGCGCCCGAGCGTCCGCCAGCCGGCTCGTCGCCGCGTTCGGGGGCGCCGCGATTCTCAGGAATGCCTTGGCGATCAGGGGCGCGGCGAACAGCATCGGCACGATCCGAATGACTGGGCGGCCATGGTGAACGTCAACGTAGAGCCCGTAAACGAGCGGTCGTCGAGTACCGCGTATACGCTGCCGGGGCTCGTCGCGACGTATCCGTCGAGCATGCTCAGCCCGGCCGCCCTCGCCAGAACCACGCCGAAATCGGGCGCGGCGACGTTCAGCGCGACGATCAGTCCGAGCACGGCGGGAAGGATCCGCTTCAAGGTCTGGAACGACTCTCGGGTGAACTCCAACCTCGCTGCCAACCGATCATCGTGATTCCGGCAAGTACGAGCACCATTGGCACGGTCAGACCGGGCGTCAACCCGGTGACGTCCAGCGTGATGGCGATCGCCATCGGACCGAGCAACTCAGCCTCGGAAGCCGCACCGCGCGGGCGGCCAGCGGGCCGACGGCGATGTTGACCACAATCAGCGAAACGCTGAAATGCCAAGGGATCGTGCCAGTTTCGGCCATGTGCGCATGGCGACACCAGATATTGGACGGCCACGACGATCGGATCGTCACCACCGAGTTCCTCAACGATCGCGACCACACCGGACGCGCCTCACGCCGCGAGTGAGAAGACCCGTCGGCGGGCTGACGTCGGGGTGCAGACCCCTGCAGAATGCCGAGCCGGTCAAGGCGATTTCCTCGGCCGTGCGCAGCCGCGCCCATCACTGCAATCACTGCAATCACTCGCACGCGACGCGACTTCCGAAGGCCTGGGTATCCAAAGCTGCTGCGCTACAGGGCTGATGGCCATCAACATCGATGTTTTACATTGGGAAGATCACAATGAATGCCATGTCCTACGAGCAACTGACCATCGCTGTCGTCATCGTCGTGCTGGCGTGCGGCTTCATTGCGAGGTGTGGCAGCCCCCTGCCGTCCACCGCCTTCTCGCGTCCGTCCGCCGCCTCGGGAGTCTCCGGCGTCGTCGCCGCACTCCTCGTCCAGTAGGGCGCGGCGAGCGAGGATTGCCTTCTGTCGTTGGCCGAAATGCACGGCGTGCAAGAACATTCCGGAGTATGCCGCGACGTCGGCCCAACACAGTCGATCGTCTGCGTATTTACGATGTTCGGTGACAGACTGTAGCTATGACGGACAGCGAAGTTTACGCACGGCTGGGCTTCCTCGAACGGCTCGTCGATCATCTCTACGAGAAGACCGGCATAGCGATGCCCAGCGTGCAGGCGCTCGCCCGCACGACGGTATCCGCCCGCGTCCAGCAACTGGTTGCGGCCGGCGACAAGATGGGCGCCATCGTTGCCTACCGGCAGGAGACGAACGTCGATCTGGCCACGGCGAAGAACTTCATCGACTCGCTCTGAGCTTTCGCACGCTGTTCTCCACGCGATCTCCATACTTTCTCCAAGTATCGAGTGACGGCGAGTTGGAAGCTGTGTGCACGGCTCAACGCAGATCCAACTCATAGGGAGCCCGATCATGAAGACGTCCATCCCACCCTCGCCGCATTCGGCGCCATGTCCGCCGCGGCACTCGGTCTCGGGGGCACCGCGACCGCCGTCCCGTTCGGCGGCTCGTCGTCGGCCGCTGACACCGTGGCGATCCTGCAGTCGCAAGGGTTCTCGGCCCAGATCAATGGCACCGTCACGGTGCCGCTGAGCCGCTGCGTCACCACCGGCGTGCACGGTCTGCCTGCGCCCGAGGTCGGACCTCAGGGATCCGGAGTCGTGTTCGTCGACGTCGACTGCACGCACTAGCGGTGCCGGTCCACCTTGTCGATGCGGTATGAAGGGGCGTGTCCTCCGACCCGGGCAAACGCGATCCCATTGCGCTGGCGCGCGGAAACTGGGAGCGCGCCGGCTGGGGTGACGTCGCCGACGGCATGGTGGCGGTGACGTCCGTGATGCGTGCGCACCAGATTCTGTTGGCCCGCGTCGAGACCGCTCTTAGGCCCTACGACCTGAGCTTCTCCCGATTCGAACTGTTGAGGCTGTTGGCGTTCAGCAGCAACGGCGCGTTGCCCATCACGAAGGCGTCCGACCGGCTCCAGGTTCACGTCACCAGCGTCACGCACGCGATCCGGCGGCTCGAGAGTGACGGTCTCGTCGAACGGATCCCGCATCCGACCGATGGCCGCACCACGCTGGTCCGTCTGACCGAGCTTGGCCACTCGACCGTGGAGGACGCGACGAAGACGCTCAACGACGAGGTGTTCGCCAACATCGGCATGTCCGATGCGGAGTCGCGGACGTTGGCGGCGATGATCGAGTCGCTGCGCCACCACGCCGGTGACTTCTAGTCCGCACGCGGGGGAGGGGACGGCACGGGGATGGTGGCCGTCACGGCCGTGCCGGATCCGGGCCGCGAGCGGATGTTGAGCCTGCCGCCGACGATCTCGGCGCGTTCGGCCATCGACAGCAGGCCGTAGCCGCCCATCTCGTCACCGCCCAGCGGATGTTCGAAGGTATCGAAACCCACGCCGTTGTCGACGATCTCGAGCCGAGCGGTGTCGTCGTGCACCGAGAAGGTCAGGCTCGCGTTCGTCGCCTTGGCGTGCTTGACGACGTTCTGTAGGCACTCCTGCGCGATGCGGTACACCGCGATCTCGACGTGATCGGGAAGCCGGGTGTCGGCCAGGTCGACGTCGATCTCGACCGCGGGGATGGACCGGGCGAGGCTGGCCAACCCGCCCGCGAGACCCAGGTCGTCGAGCACGGGCGGACGCAACCCGCCGATCGCCGCGCGTGCCTCCTGAAGGGTGAGATCGACCAACTCGCGCGCCAAGCCCAACTGTTCCGTCGCGATTCCCGCGTCGTCGCCAATGGCCCGGCTCGCGGCGTCCAGTCGATAGGACAGCGTGACGAGCCTTTGCGAAATGCCGTCGTGAATGTCTCCCGCGAGGCGCTTGCGCTCCATCTCCTGCGCCTCGATGACCTGTTCGACGAAGTTCTCGTGGGCGCGCTCGCGGGCGACCAACTGGCGGTGCATCCGCGCCTGATGCATGGCCCCGGCGATGAGCCTGCCGATGACCAGCAGCAGTTCTACGTCGCGCTCGGTGAACTCGCGGCGCTCGACGGTGTGCACGTTCAGCACGCCGACGAGGCCGCCGGGATCGGTCTCCATCGGCACCGACACCATCGACGTGAAGTCCGATCCGCGCAGCGACTCGAACGGCTTGTAGCGGGGGTCGTCCTCCTTGTCGTGAATGATCACGACGGGCTGGCGCTGCCGGGCCACCCACCCCGATACGCCCTGCCCCAACGGCAGCCGGATCTTGCCGACCTCCCGGTCGAACGGGGGAGTCGCGCCGGTCAGGGTCAGCGAGCGTTCGGCGTCGTCGAGCACGTGCACGAAACAGACGTCGGTACCGGTGGCCGCCGTGATCATCCGGGCCGCTGCCGCGGCAAGTGGCTCGACGCCGGGCCCGCTGGACGCGGCCTGGATCAACTCCCGCAGCAGGGCGAGTTCACGGTCGGCGTCGACGAGGTCGCGTACGACGTTCGGGCGGGTCACCCTTGGTAGATCCCCTCCCTCAGCGCCGTCGCCACCGCGCCGGTCCGGTCGCTGACGCCGAGCTTGCGGTAGATCGACCGCAGATGGGTCTTGACCGTCTCGTCGCCGATCACGAGCTTCGCGGCGATGCCCCGGTTCGACAGGCCGTTGACGACATAGGACAGGATCTCGCTCTCGCGCTGCGTGAGGCCTTGGCGGGCGCCGGGCCAGAACTCGTCCCGTTGCAGCCGGGCCGCCGTGTCGACCGCGCGCGCCGCCATGCCGGGGTCGATCGCCGTCTCGCCGCTGTGCACGAACTCCAGCTGTCGCACCAACTCGTCGCTGCTGATGCTCTTCAGCAGGTATCCGGAAGCTCCGACCCGCAGTGCCTGGAAGAGGTACTGCTCGTCGTCGTACACGGACAGCATCACCACGCGTCGCGCCGGATCGCGCTCGCGCAGGTCGGCGCAGAGATCCAGGCCGCTCGCCCCCTGCATCCGGACGTCGCACAGCACGATGTCCGGGTCGAGTGCGTCGACGACGCCGGGCGCTCGCTCGGCCCCGACCGCCTGACCCACCACCTCGACGCGGTCGCCGAAGGAGGCGAGCATCGCCTTGAGCCCCTCGATGACCATCTCGTGGTCATCGACCAGGACCAGCCGGACGGGGGACATGGCTGTCACCCTATTGCCGCGAGTCTGCGCGCCACCCCAAGATGACCGCGGTTATCCCCCGGATGGGGGAGTTTGTCTGCCGTGACCTGGGACACCCTTGTGGGCGTGTCGGTGCACTGCGCGGATCGGATGTTCTGGTGGGACGTCGGACGACCGGCCGACGCCGCCGTCGATCCGCTGCGCGCCGTCGTCTTCGACCTCGACGGGGCGCTTGCCGACCTCGACCGCGACGGCCAGCGGGTCGCCTTCAACGCCGCATTCGCCGCGCATGGCCTGGACGTCAGCTGGACCGTGCGGGAGTACGGCAGGCTCGCCTGCATCGCCGACGAGAAGCGTCGTATCGCGTCGGCGCTTCGCAGGGCGGGGTTCGGCAGGGTCAGCGCCGAGATCGCCGCCCACGTCTATCGCACCAAGAACGACCTGTTCGAGGACTTCGGTGCTCAAGGGCGACGTCACACCGCGCGCCGGCCTCGACGATCTGGTCAACAGTCTGTACTTCACGGAGATCCCCGTCGCGGTGGTCAGCACGGGCGCCAGAAGTTGGGTGGACCCGCTGGTGAGGCAGCTGATCGGTGACGGCATCGCCGAGACGATCGTGACGGCGGACGACTTCACCACCCCCGGCCCGACGCCCGATCTGCACGGTCGCGCGCTGTGGGAGCTGGGCCTGGCGCCGGAGCAGGCGCTTGCGGTGGTGGGCACGCCGCGTGGGCTGCGCGCCGCATGCGCAGCCAAGCTCGTCACGCTCGCGGTGGCCACGGACTACACCATCGGCGGTGACTTCACCGGCGCGGCGCAGGTGCGTTGCGGCTACGACGGACTGCTCTCCGCCGACTGCGAATCAATCCATCGACGCTGGTGGGCCGGTCGCTGAGGGCGGGCGCCGGGAAATCTGGCCATGGCTATCCCCCAAGTGGGGGAGGACGAAAGGTGTGACGTGAGCCACTCTGGGAGCATGACGACTGGGCCGAGCAAGTCATGGCGTGCGGGACGTTTCGGGTCGAACTGCGCGGTGGCGACACCGCCGAGCGCGCAGTCCCTCCGCGCGCTCGTCTTCGACCTCGATGCACTGACGGACATCGAGTGCGACGGCCATCGGGTGGCCTACAACGCGGCGTTCGCCGCCCACGACCTCGACTTCGAATGGTCCGTGACGCGCTACCGGCACCTGCTGGCACTGACCGACGAGCGCCAGCGCGTCGCGGCTGAACTGCGCAAGCGCTGCGTGGCCACGGAGTCCGACGTGCTGACCGCGCTGCTCGCCGACGAGATCTACACGACGAAGACGATGATGTTCGACGAGCTGATCCTCGACCACGATCTCGCGCCGCGACCGGGTCTGACCGATTTGATGACGCAGGCGTTCGCGGCGGGTGTCCCGGTGGCCGTGGTGACGAGTGGACACCGCAGTTGGGCGGACCCGTTGGTGCGCCAACTGGCCGGCGAGGGCGTCGTCCAGGTGCTGGTGACCGGCGAGGACGTGAAGAAGTGCATGCCCGCTGCCGACGCGCACCGGCTCGCGCTGTGGGAACTTGGGATCTCCGCCGAGGATGCGTTGGCGGTGAGTGGTTCGGCGGCCGGGCTGCGCGCAGCCAACGCCGCGGGTCTCGCCACGGTCGTGATCACCGGCCAGGGCGTTCCGAACATTCCTGCTGCCGTCGCGGTGCGCCCCGACTTCGGTGGCAGCGATCCGTTCGAGCCTGACTGATTGTCAACGCCTGCATGGCAATTGGTGGAAGACGCACAAGCCTTCTGCGGCCTGATCGAGTTCGCGTCTTCTGCGCGGCTACGCTGAGCCGCTATGGCGCACGAGATCAATTTCGCGACCGAGGTCGTCCACGGTGACGTCGACGAGGGCTACGGGAAGGTCGCCGACGCCTTTCGCCGCAATCTGAGCAGCGGCGAGGAGATCGGCGCCGCCGTCGCCGTGTACCGCGACGGCCGTAAGGTCGTCGACCTGTGGGGCGGCTGCCGCGATGGCACCACGCGAGCACCGTGGGAGCAGGACACCATGGTCAACGTGTTCTCGACCACGAAAGGCGTTGCCTCTCTTGCGGTTGCTGTCGCCGCATCGCGCGGATGGCTCGATTACGACGCGAAGGTCGCCGACTACTGGCCGGAGTTCGCGCAGGCGCGGCAAGGGCGAGATCACGGTCCGGGAGCTACTCAGCCACCAGGCCGGACTGGTCGCGATCCGGCCGCGGCTCACACTCGCCGATATCGCCGACCCGGAGAAGTTGGCGACGAAGATTGCGGCGCAAGCTCCCGCCTGGCCCCCAGGCTCCAGGCACGGCTATCACGCGGCCACTCTCGGTTGGTATGAGTCGGCACTCATCCGACGCGTCGATCCACAGGGACGGACGCTCGGTCGGTTCTTCGCCGACGAGATTGCGGGGCCGCTCGGGCTCGACTTCTTCATCGGATTGCCGGAGTCCGTTGATCGCAACCGCGTGGCACGACTGAAGGCATTCGCGCTGAAAGACTTGGTGTGGCACATGAATACGATGCCGCCGATGTTCGCGGCGGCGATGTTCAACAAGCGAAGTCTGCCCGCGCGCGCCTTCGAAGTGGCGACCGAGATCGAGAACGCTGAGGCTTTCAACCGCGACGAAGTCAGGGTCGTCGAAATGGCTGCCGCCAACGGCACTGCTACCGCCCGATCGATCGCCAAGCTGTACGGCGCAGCAGCGACCGGCGCCGCAGAACTGGGCCTCAGTCAGGACGTCCGCGATGCGCTCGACGGACCCGCGGTGCCGCCGACGAAGGGACTGCGCGACAAGGTGCTACACACCGACACATCGTACTCACTGGGCTTTGGCAAACCCACCTCAACATTCGTATTCGGTTCTTCGGAAAGGGCTTTCGGCTGGCCCGGGGCAGGTGGCTCGTTCGGCTTCGCCGATCCGGACACCGGCGTCGGGTTCGGATACGTCATGAACAAGATGGGCTTCCACCTGTTCAGCGATCCGCGTGAACTCGCCCTGCGCCAGGCGGTGTTCCGCGACGTGCTCGGTACGCGAACTCAGGCCTAGTGAGCTGAGCCGTCGACGCCCGCGCCGTGATCCGGGTCCGCGCCGCGATCCGGGTCCGCGCCTCGATCTGGTGGCCCGACAGTTTGGTTTCCGCTTAGCACGTGGCACTGACAATTCTGTTCTGGGCGTGTGGTTTTGGGGTCGGGTTGTGCACAGTCGCGGTTTCATCCACAGTTCGGGGTCCTGGGTGCGGCTGGGGTCGTCTGCAGGTCGGCTGGTGGGTGCAGGATCGGATGACATGTTCGAGGAATTGGCTCAGGGCGACGCGCTGGCCCACGTTGATGACGCGGCGTTGGTCACCGCGATCACCGGCTGGACGCGTGCGGAGGCCACCGCGGCCGCGCACCGGATGGCCGCGATCGCGGAGTTGACCGACCGCCGCGGCGCCTCCGAACAAGCCGACGAGCGCCGATTCTGGGCCTGTGATGCGTGGGACAGCGCGGCCGCGGAGATCGCCGCCGCATCCGGGATCAGCGCCCGGGTGGCGTCCAATCAGATGCACCACGCGTTGGCGCTGCGCTACCGCCTACCCGAGATCGCGAAGCTGATGACCGAAGGCACCCTGTCGCCGCGGTTGGCCAACACCATCGCCTGGCGCACCCAACTCGTCGACGACCCCGACGTGCTGGCCCAGGTGGACGGCGACCTGGCCGAGATCGCGTCCTCGTTCGGGTCGTTGTCGGTGCCCAAACTCGAAGCCGCCATCGATGCGGCGATCGCGGTGCACGACCCGGCCGCGGTGCGCCGCTTCCAGACCGCCGCGAAGGGCTGTGACCTGGAGTTCGGTAGCCGCGATGACAGCACCGGGACGGTGTCGATGTGGGGTCGGCTGAAGGTCACCGACGCCGAACTGTTCGAACGGCGCGTCGAGCAGATGGCGCGGCGACGATGCTCCCATGACCCGCGCACTGCCGGGGAACGCCGTACCGCGGTGCTGGGCGTGATCGGTGCCGGCGGCACGCACCTGCCGTGTACCTGCGGGCGCCCGGACTGCACCGCCACCGGACCCGATGCCCGCGCCGATGCCATCGTCATCCACGTCCTCACCGACCACCACCCCGACGCGGAACCGCCACCCGACGCCGGACCCGACACCGGACCACCGGCGGATGACGGTCGCGATACCGAGCCGCCACCGGCCACCGAGCCGGATGCCGGACCCGAGCCGGATGCCGGACCCGACCCGGACTCTGGGCCCGACATTGCGCCGCCACCGAACGTCGACCCGCCCGCTGCCTCGCCACCCCCGGATCAGGGTCCCGATGCCGGACTGCCACCCGCTACAGACCTCGACCCTGGCAGCGACTCCGACTCCGGAAGCGAGCCCGGCAGCGGCCCCGACTCCGGAAGCGAGCCGGGCAGTGGCCCCGACTCCGGAAGCGAGCCGGGCAGTGGCCCCGACTCCGGAAGCGAGCCGGGCAGTGGCCCCGACGCCGGAAGCGAGCCGGGCAGTGGCCCCGACGCCGGAAGCGAGCCGGGCAGTGGCCCCGACGCCGGAAGCGAGCCGGGCAGTGGCCCCGACTCCGGCAGCGACCCCGACTCCGACTTCGGAATCGACTCCGACTCCGGAAGCGAGCCCGGCAGCGGCCCCGACGCAGGACCCTCGCCGGATGCCGAGCGGGGTTGCCGCGCGCTGACATCCGACAGGCCACCACCGGCCGATCCGCCACCCGGCACAGCAGCGCAGTCGCAGCCCGGCCCCGATCCCGATCCCGGGCAGGGCCCGACGCCGGCGCCGACGCCGGGTTTCCGAGGTCGATCCGCCCACCGCTCAGCCCGAATCTGCGGAGCACCAACCACCGCCCGAACCAAAGTGCGATAAACGCCACGCTAAGTTCGAATCACGTGGCGCCGCTGCGGGGTTGGCGGTGATCGCCGGGGGTGGGATCGTGCCCATGGCGTTGCTGAGAGAACTCGTCGGTCTCGGCGCCACCGTGCGCCCGGTGCCCACGGCGGCGGAGTTGTGCGCCGAGCCGCGCTACCGGCCCTCGGCGAAGTTGGCGCGCTACGTCCGCAGCCGCGACCTCACCTGCTGCTTCCCGGGCTGTGACCGCCCGGCTGAACGCTGCGACCTCGACCACAGCACCCCGCACGGTGTCGGCGGGCTGACCCACCCCGGCAACACCAAATGTCTATGCCGAAAACATCACTTGCTCAAGACTTTCTGGACCGGACCCACCGGGTGGACCGACCAGCAGCTCGCCGATGGGACCGTGGTGTGGATCAGTCCTACCGGGCATCGCTACACCCGGCCACCGGGCAGCCGAATGTACTTCAAGCACTGGAACACCCACACGCCGCTACCCGCGGACACCACCACACCATCAGCGGCAGCCACCGTGTCAACCGAGCGCGGCCTGACCATGCCCAAACGCAAGACCACCCGCGGCTGGCAACGAGCCCTACGACTGCACAACGAACGACAACGCAACCAACGCGCCATCGACGAAGACACCCCGCCCTACTAACGAGAGTCAACGCCCTGATGACGACAGGGTGGGTTCTGGTCAGCGCTACATTCGGCTCGATGTCATGGACCTGCCGCCCAGGGCATTTGACTCAGAACCGCTAGTTGTTGCGCAGCATTTCGATGACGGCGCTGAAGTCCTTGTCGGCGTGGTCGGTGGCATACTTCGCGTAGATCTCGGCGGCGTGGGTGCCCAACGGGGCGGTCGAATCGGTCGAGCTGACCGCCGCCATCGCCAGGCCGAGGTCCTTGTTCATCAGTGCCGTCGCGAACCCTGGCTTGAAGTCGTTGTTCGCGGGCGAGGTCGGAACCGGTCCGGGCACAGGGCAATTGGTGTGCACCGACCAGCAGTTGCCGGTCGCGCCGGTGATCACGTCGAAGAGGGACTGAGCTGACAGACCGAGCTTCTCGGCGAGCACGAACGCCTCGCCGACGGCGATCTGCTGCACGGCGAGCACCATGTTGTTGCACAGCTTGGCGCTCTCGCCGTTGCCGGAGCCGCCGCAGTGGATGATCTTGCCCGCCAACGGTTCCAGCACGGGGCGCGCCCGCTCGACGGCCTCGTCCTCGCCGCCGACCATGAACGCGAGCGTGCCCGCCACCGCGCCCTTGACGCCGCCGGAGACCGGCGCATCCACCTGAGCGAATCCCCGCTCGGTCGCCTGGAGATGGATCTCACGGGCGTCGTCGACCGAGATCGTCGAGGTGTCGATGAACAGCGCGCCCGCCTGGGCCGCGGGCAGTACTTCGTCGTAGCACGCCTTGACGACGGACCCGTTGGGCAGCGAGGTGATCACCACGTCGGCTCCCGCGACCGCCTCGGCTCCGGAGTCGAAGACCTTGACGCCCTTGGCCTCTGCTGTTTCCTTCAGTGCGGCGACCGGATCGAAGCCACGCACCGTGTGCCCCGCCGCGACCAGATTGGCGGCCATCGGCCCGCCCATGTTGCCGAGTCCCAGGAACGCGATCGTCGTCATGTGTTCTCCGTCGCTTCGCTCGCCCCATACGACTGATCCCTTCTGCCTAGGCGGAAGCCCGCGTCCGGGCGGCTTCCGCCCGGCCGATGACCACCCGCATGATTTCGTTGGTTCCCTCGAGGATTCGGTGCACGCGCAGATCGCGGACGATCTTCTCCAGCCCGTACTCGCGCAGGTAGCCGTAGCCGCCGTGCAGTTGCAACGCCTGATCGGCGACCGTGTAGCAGTGGTCGGTGACGTACCGTTTGGCCATGGCGCACAGCTCGACCTTGTCTGGGTGATTCTCATCGAGCGCAGAAGCCGCGCGCCACAACAGGTTCCGCGATGACTCAGTGTGGTGGCCATGTCGGCGAGGGTGAATCTGATGGTCGGCTCGTCGAGCAGCCTGATGCCGAATGCCTCTCGGTCGGCGAGGTAGGCCACCGACTTGTCGTAGGCCGCCTGCGCGCCACCGAGTGAGCACGCGGCGATGTTGATCCGCCCGCCGTTGAGGCCGTTCATGGCAATGCCGAACCCGGTGCCTTCGCCTTCGGCGCCGCCGAGCATCGCGTCGAGAGGCACCCGCACGCCGTCGAACACCACCTGCGCGGTGGGTTGGGCATTCCAGCCCATCTTGTGTTCGTCGGCGCCGAAACTGACTCCCGGCGTGTCCTTCTCGACGACGAACGCCGAGATCCCGCGCGGCCCCTCGCCGCCCGAACGTGCCATCACGACGTAGACGTCGGAGACCCCGGCGCCGGAGATGAACTGCTTGACACCATCGAGCACCCAGTGCTCGCCGTCGCGAACGGCCTTGGTGCGCAACGCGCCTGCATCCGAACCCGCGCCCGGCTCGGTGAGGCAGTAGCTCGCGATGAGCTCCATCGACGCGAGTCGCGGCACCAGAGACTTGCGTTGCTCGTCGGTGCCGTAGGCGTCGACCATCCACGTGCACATGTTGTGGATCGACATGAACGCCGCGACCGTCGGATCGGCGACCGCGAGTTGTTCGAAGATCCGCACACCGTCGAGACGGCGAAGGCCGCTACCTCCCGCATCCTCCTTGCAGTAGATGGCCGCCATGCCCAATTCGGCTGCCTCGCGCAGCACTTCGGTGGGGAAGTGCTTGGTGGCGTCCCACTCCAACGCATGCGGCGCGATGCGCTTGTCCGCGAACTCGCGCCGCCGTCTCGGCGATCGTGCGTTCGTCGTCGTCCAGACCGAAGTAGTCCATCCGGGCTACTTCATCGTCGGGATGGAGAACTCGGCGCCATCCTTGATGCCCGACGGCCACCGCTGGGTCACCGTCTTGACCTTGGTGTAGAAGATGATCGACGCGGGCCCGTGCTGGTTGAGATCGCCGAAACCGGATCGCTTCCAGCCGCCAAAGGTGTGGTACGCCACCGGAACCGGGATCGGCACGTTGACGCCGACCATGCCGACCTGCACCCGCGACACGAAGTCGCGCGCGGTGTCGCCGTCGCGGGTGAAGATCGCCACGCCGTTGCCGTACTCGTGCTCCGACGGAAGCGCCAGTGCCTCTTCGTAGCTGTCGGTCCGCACGATGCACAGCACCGGGCCGAAGATCTCGTCCTTGTAGATCGACATGTCGGTGGTGACGTGGTCGAACAGGGTGGGGCCGATGAAGTAGCCGCCTTCGAGGCTGGCATCACCGAAGGTGAGGTCGTCGCTGGCGCGGTCACGACCGTCGACGACGGCCTCCGCGCCCGCTTCGATGCCCTGACCGATGTAGTCCTTGACGCGAGCCAGCGCCGCCGAAGTGACGAGGGGCCCGTAGTCGGCCTTGGGATCGAGGCTGTGACCGACACGCAACTGGTTGACTCGCTCGACGAGCCTGGCGCGCAGGCGGTCCGCGGTCTCCTTGCCGACCGGCACCGCCACGCTGATCGCCATGCAGCGCTCGCCGGCGCTGCCGTAGCCGGCGCCGATCAGTGCGTCGACGGCCTGATCGAGGTCGGCGTCGGGCATCACGATCATGTGGTTCTTCGCGCCGCCGAAGCACTGCGCGCGCTTACCGTTGGCCGCCGCCGTCGAGTAGATGTACTGGGCGATGTCGGAGCTGCCGACGAATCCGACGGCCTGGATGTCGGGGTGGTGCAGGATGGCGTCGACGGCCTCCTTGTCGCCGTGCACGACCTGGAAGACGCCCTTCGGCAGGCCCGCCTCCAGGAACAGCTCGGCGAGCCGCACGGGAACGGACGGGTCGCGCTCAGAAGGCTTGAGGATGAAGGCGTTTCCGCATGCGAGCGCCGGGCCGGCCTTCCACAGCGGGATCATCGCGGGGAAGTTGAACGGCGTGATGCCCGCGACGACGCCGAGCGGCTGGCGCAGCGAGTACACGTCGATGCCGCCGCCAGCGCCCTCGGTGTACTCGCCCTTCAGCAGGTGCGGGATGCCGATGGCGAACTCGATGACCTCGACCCCGCGCTGGATGTCGCCGAGCGAGTCGGGGACCGTCTTGCCGTGCTCCGACGAGAGTAGTTCGGCGAGCTCGTTGGCGTTCTCGTTGACCAGCGCGACGAACTTCATCATCACGCGGGCCCGACGCTGGGGGTTCCAGGCGGCCCATTCCTTCTGCGCCTCGACGGCGATCGCGACGGCCGCGTCGACGTCGGCGGTCGATGCCATCGCGACCTGCGCCTGCACCTCGCCGGTGCTCGGGTTGAGGACGTCAGCGGTTCGAGTGGACGTCCCCGAGGTGCGAGCCCCGTCGATGAAGTGCTGGATGTGTGTGGTCATCGGTGATCCCAAGAGGTCGGCGAAACGTGATTACTAGGACATCCTAGTAAGTCGACGTGGCACGTGGCAAGGCGCCGAATCCCCATGGCGTCTCCCGGACCGTGTGGCTCTCGTCGAGTCCGCCACCTGCGGGTTCGGGCGATACGAGGACTGCTCCCCACCGCAACTCCGGATGGCCGACGACGCGGCTTCTGACTTCGTGGAATCGGCCGTACGGGACGACGGCAGCGAAGGTGCCGCCCAAGTACTGGTCACTGGTTTCGGTGAACCACGGTCCGGGAGCGGCGAGGATCACCCTGGGCATCTGCGTCACCCCGCCGGCGACGGACGCGATGTCGTGGACGCACGGGAACACGAAACCCAGCGGCCAACCCACCAGCGTGGGCGATCGCCCAGCGAGGAAGTCGCTCAGCGGCACGGTGTTCGTCGTCCGCGGGCCCGTCACCGCGAGCCAGTCGTCCCGCGTCGTTCCGCCGTCCGTGGCGCGGATCCTGACCCGGTCTGCCCCCAGCGGGATCTGCGCCGCGTCAACCCCGATCGTCCGCCACGCTGGGTGTGGCGCGTTGTCGTCGGGCTGCGGCGGGTCGGCCGGTGCCACGGCGCCGATGCCGGTGACCGCCGTCCCGTCGGCACGGCCGAACTCCAGCGTCAGCGCGTTGGGTCCGTCGGTGCGACCGCTGACCGACACCGAAACCGCGGTGTCCGCGGGGAGGACGAACCAGGGGCTGACGAGCTGACCGACGTTGTCCCGCACGCCCGTTCGGCTTCCCCAGATCTGGGCAGACGTTCCAGCACCCGGCGCGTCGAGCGGTGGAGCGGCGGGGTCGAAGCCGCCCATCGCGACGAACCCGCTCAGCGGGCCGGGTGGACCGATCGCCGGCAGTGGATCCCCGTCGGCCAGCACTTCGATGGAATCGGCGAGGCCGCAGTACGGGCCGCTTGCGAGCCGGTGGGCGTTCACCATCGCCAGCGACGCCTCGGGGCGACGGATCGGCGCGATGACGAAGGAGCCGACGAGGATGGCGACCGAGAGGCCCACCGCCAACACGGCCAGGAGCGACGGAATCGCAAGCAGTACATGGCGATTGCGCAACGCCGCGCACACTGTAAAACCCGCGACGCCGAGGGCCAGCCATAGCCAGAACGAATCCAACGGCACCCCGAGCGGGCGGATCGACCGGTTCGCCCACGGCACGTCGTAGAGGTAGGGCAACCACCAGGCGTTGGGACCCGTGAAGGTCCACGCAGCCGCAGCGGCCACCACGACCGCGCCGATGGCGGCGACGGCGACGTCGCGCCGGTCGGGCAGTCTGGCAGACGCCGTCTCCCACACCGCGACGACGCCGACGGTCAGGACCGCCGCCAACAGAGGCGCGGCACCGCCGAGGTGATACGACCACTTCGACGGCACCAGGGCCAGGAGCGCGAGCGCGCCGATCAGGATGCCCGACAACCGAAGTGAGGCCGACGCGGCAGCACCGCGAACCCGCCGAGCCACCAGCGCGGCGACGGCGGCGAGGGTGAGTGCGAACAGCACGGGCGCACGCTTGGCGAAGCTGCCCTGCTGGCTGTGCTCGAGAAGGTATGCGTACCTGTCTGGTTCGCGATACCAGGGCAGCGACGGTCCGAAGTCGGTATGCCAGCGGGTTGCCGTGGCCAGGCCCTCCCACGTCTGGTCGACGAATACGACGACGAGTGCGACGGCGCCGACACAGCACAGCAGTGCCACCAGGCCGACGAGATGCACTCGCCCGCGTGCGTTGTCCCGCAGGATCTTCCCCGCGCGCGGGAGGCACGCGAGGACGGGTGCGCCGAGCATCACCGCCGTCGGGCTGATCGGCGCGGTCAACGCGCACACCAGGACGATCCACCCGAGATCCGTGGGCGAGCGTGCGCGCCATGTCAACGCCAGCACGGCGGCCATTCCGACCGCCACGTACGACTCGGGGCGGGTGCCGAGGTTGAAGGGAAGCCACGCCGCAACGAAGAACAGTGCGGCCAGCATGCGCACCCGCGCCGTGCCCGCGAGCGACGGCAGTGCTGCCCCGAGCACGCCCCTGCTCAGGACGAACCACGTCGTGATCGCCAACAGCGTGCTGGGCAGACGCAACCACAGCGGCGCAAGGCTCACCTGCGTGAGAGGTGCGAGCAGTTCCTGGCTGAAGGCGAACGGCGACTCCGGTGCGTTCCACCAGCGGTAGTAATTTCCCGGGTTGCCGGTGTCCGCGAACGTTCGTGCGATGGTCGCTGCCCAGCCGTCGTCGACGGCGAGCGGGCCGATCATCGCCCATCCGCACAGGAGCACGACGACGCCCGCGTCCACGGCGCGCAACCGCCACCGGCTCGAAGGAGTCGCCGCGTCGGTCGGGGGCGCGCGCGGTGCCTCCGGTCGCGACGTGCGACGCAGCAACACCAGGGAGAGTGCGGCAGCGAGAATCGCGAGCACCGCCAGCGCCTGCTTGATGGCCGTCGGACGCGTCGCGAACGGACTGTCGACGTGAACGGTGGCGGTCATCCCCGCAGCATCGGTGGGGCTCAACTCCGTGCGGAACGCGATGACCTTCGGTACGGGTTCCGGCAGGACGACGGGCGTCGTCGTGCTCCCGCCGATCTCGATGCCCGCTGCGGACGCGTGCACGGTGAGCGCGCACGCGGAGCCGTTCGGTCCGAGGCCGATCTCCGCGCCGCCCGGCAGCAGACGCAACCGGCCACCTTCGGTGCGCAGGACCAGACCGTCGGCGTCGGGCGCAGTGGCGAGGACCGTCGTCGGACTCTCGTCGGCGAGGGCGGCCGCGACCGCGGTGCACGGCACCGTCGCCGACAGATCGGTGGGACGGTAGGGAGTCAGTTGCACGTCGGTGGACTCGACGCCGCGGCCCGCCGCGGGCCACGTCAGCGTGGTGCGGTCGGCGAGCACCGGCGCGAAGGGAAGCGCGAGAGCCGCGAGCAGGCCGACCGACGCGACCCCGAGGAGGAGCCATCCGTCGACACTTCGGAGGCGTTTGCGTTCGGCTGGCACTGCAGGTCACATTAGGTGCGCGACCTGGCAATCTCCCAACCACCGGCATTACGTGCCCGTGACGTCTCGGATCAGCGTGTCGCGGGCAACCCGAAGGCCGCGAACAGTTCCGGATCGAGGAACACGGTGATTGCGGCGACCGAGCCGGACTCGTCCTCGGTCAGAACGTGCAACCCGTGTGCGTGACGCAGCCCGTCGGCGCCGAGTCGGTAGTCGGCGGCGGCGGGCTGGCCGTTGGCACGAACCGGCACCATCGTCACCGTGCCCGGTTCGCCGAAGGCGCGACGGGATAGGAAGCGCGTCACCGCGTCGCGCCCGCGGAACCACGCCGTGAACGGCGGCATTTCGAGCGCGATGTCGGTCCGCAGCAGCTCGGTCAGCGCTCCGAGGTCGGCGTTCTCGAACGCTGCGCAATAGCGCTCGATGAGCTCGAGTCGCCGTCGATCGCTGGGCAGAACGGCGGTGTCCTCGCTGGGCGCGACGTCGGCCAGGTGTGCGCGAGCCCGCTGCATGGCGCTGTTGACCGCGGCAGGGGTGGTCGAGAGAAGCTCGGCCACTTCCGCGGCGCTGAACTGGGCGACGTCGCGCAGGATCAGCACCGCCCGCTGCCGTGCCGGTAACTCCTGAAGCGCCGTCGCGACGGCCAGGCGCACGGTGTCCTTGGCGGCGACTGCCTCGTCGGGGGTCAGTGCATCGGGCAGGGGTTCCATCCAGCGGTGTCCGCTCGCCCCGTCGTCGAGGACGGCGTCCGGATCGGTGAATCCCTCGCGCAGCGCGGCGGGCATCACCCGGCGGGCGCGATTCTCCAGCGCGCGCAGGCACGCCCGCGTCGCGATGCGGTACAGCCAGGTGCGCAATGCGGCCCGTTCCTCGAAGCTCTCGTACCCACGCCACCCACGCAGATAGGTCTCCTGCACCAGGTCCTCCGCCTCGTGGACGGAGCCGAGGAGCCGGTAGCAGTGCGCCAAGAGCTCGGATCGGTACGGCGCGGCGTGGGCGATGAATTCTTCCTGGACCGGCACGTGGCACCTCTCGTGTGGGAATGACGTGGAGACCGGTGAGTCCCTCACCAATACAGACACGCATGGCCCCCGTGATTCATCGGCACCGATGAATCCGCGTGCGCCCACGTATCCAAACCAGTGCGGACAACTCGTGCCTGCACCCACGCCTGCACGCCGCGACCGAAGGGATGGACCATGACCGAGTCGACGAGAATGCGCCTGCTGACGATCTTCCTACGCGTGTGGGGTGTCGGCTCCATCGCGATCTTCGGCTTCATCTTCATCGGATACGCCATGCACACCAACGCCTTTCGGCCCGGAGCCGGAATGCACTGGGCGGTCTGGGACGACCTGCCCGGCCACGTGGCGATGATGCTCGCGGCCATCTACCTGACCTGGGCCGTGTTCCTTCTGCTGGCGGCGCGACGGCCCATCGAGTACACGTCGTTCCTGAACTTCACGATGTGGGCGAACCTGGTGCACGGGTTGGTCATGGTTCCCGGCGCCTTCGAACACGGGTATCACAGCAAGTTCCTCACCGACATTCCCTGGATCCTGCTGCTCGCCGCCGCGATCTACTTCCTGCGCCCGCGTGCCGATGTCACGGCAGCAGACGATGCGCACTCACCGGCGGCGGCGTAGGTCGTCGACGAACGCACGGGCGTCATCCCACGTCGGCAGCAGTCCGGCGGCCTGCACCTCGGCCAGGGTGGGGGCGGCGGCGTCGCGTTCGGACAGCGTCGGAGCCACGCCGGGCCAGTCGATCCCCAGGGCCGGATCGGTGGCGCAGATGGTGTGCTCTCGCTGCGGGTCGTAGCCCGCCGAGCACATGTACATCACCGTCGAATCATCTTCCAGCGCAAGGAAACCGTGGGCCAGGCCCTCGGAGAGGTAGATCGAGCGGTGGTCGCGGTCGTCGAGTAGCACCGAGTCCCATCGGCCGAACGTCGGCGATCCGACCCGGATGTCGACCACCACGTCGAACACCGCGCCGCGGGTGCACGTCACGTACTTCGCCTGGCTCGGTGGCAGCTGCGCGAAGTGCAGTCCGCGCAACACCCCGGCCGAGGACACCGAGCAATTGGCCTGGCGGAGGTCCAGGCGGTGCCCCGTCATGGCGGTGAACGCGTCGTCGGTGAACCATTCGAAGAACGTTCCCCGCGAGTCGGCGTGCACCGTCGGCGTGATCTCCCATGCCCCGGGTACGGATAGTTCGCGGTGACTCACTGGCCTCGCTCCGCGTACGTCTTCTCGACGGCGTCCTTCAGCGGCCGCCACCACGATTCGTTGTCGCGGTACCAGGCGATGGTCTCGGCCAGGCCCTGCGTCGAAGTCGTCATGGCTTGGCGCCCAACCCAATTCGTCGCGCAACGCGGACGGGTCGATCGCATACCGCACGTCGTGGCCCGCGCGGTCCGTCACGTGGTCGAAGTCGTCCGGATCGCGGTCCATCAACCGCAACACCGTGCGCATGACCGTGAGGTTGTCACGCTCGCCGTCGGCGCCGATCAGATACGTCCGACCCATGTCGCCGTCGCACGATGATGCGCCACACCGCGCTGTTGTGATCGTCGACGTGAATCCAGTCGCGCACGTTGATGCCCGCGCCGTAGAGCTTGGGTCGCCTGCCCGTCAGGATGTTGGTGATCTGGCGCGGGATGAACTTCTCCACGTGCTGGTACGGACCGTAGTTGTTCGAGCAGTTCGACAGCGTCGCCCGCACGCCGTAGGACCGCACCCAGGAGCGCACCAGCATGTCGGCTGCGGCCTTCGTCGACGAGTACGGGCTCGACGGGTTGTACGGCGTCGCGTCGGTGAACCTCTGCGAATCACCAAGGGCCAGATCGCCATACACCTCGTCGGTGGACACGTGATGGAGCCGGACCCCGCTGTGGCGGACGGCCTCGAGCACCGTGAACGTGCCGATCACGTTGGTGCGCACGAACGGTCCGGGATCGGCGAGGGCGTTGTCGACGTGCGTCTCTGCGGCGAAGTGGACGACTGCGTCGGACTCGGCCACCAGCTTGCCGACCAGTTCGGCGTCGGTGACGTCGCCCTGCTCGAGCCGGATGCGGTCGGCTGACCGATGCCAGACGACTCGCGGCTCCCCGCATACGTCAGGGCGTCCAGCACCGTCACCGTCACCTCGGGGCGTTCTCGCACCGTGGAGTGCACGAAGTTGGCGCCGATGAAGCCCGCGCCACCCGTGACCAGCAACCGCATGGGCAAACCTTAGCGGAGGCTCGCGCTACTCCTTCGGCGTCAACCCCAGCGGACCCGCCAGCTCCGTCAACGTGGGAATGAGCTTGTCCCAGCCGCCGAGGACCTGAATCGTCACGTGGTCTGCGCCCGCGGAGATGTGTTCCTGCAGTCTGGCCGCGACCTGCTCGGGCGTGCCGTGAGCGACCACGGCATCGATCAGCTTGTCGCTGCCCGGCTTGGCGATGTCCTCGTCGCTGAATCCGAGCCGCTTCCAGTTGTTGAGGTAGTTGCTGAGGTTCAGGTAGAAGTCCACGGCCTCGCGGCCGACCGTCGCGGGCCTCCGCCGCGTCGGTGGTCAGCACGACCTTGTGCTCGGGTGCGAGGTACACGGTGTTGCCGAGGATGTTGTGGGCCTGGCCGGTGTGCTCCGGGGTGGTCAGATACGGGTGCGCGCCCGCACTGCGCTGCGCCGACAGCTTCAGCACCTTGGGGCCGAGCGCAGCGACCACGCGCCGACTCGTCGGCACCTTGGCGGCGTCCAGCGCGTCGAGGTATTCGACGAGTACGTCGTAGGGCTTGCGGTACTCCTCGGTGTGCTCGGGATGGCCGATGCCGATGCCGAGCAGGAACCGGCCCGGATAGGCGTCCTCGACGCGGTGGTATGCCTCGGCGACCTCGTCGGCAGGCGACGTCCACACGTTGATGATTCCGGTGGCGACCTGCAGCGTCTCGGTCTGCTCCAGGATGGGCTCGACGTAGTTCAGATCGCCCTTGGGTGACCCGCCGATCCATATCGCGCCGTAGCCGAGTCTTCTCGATTTCGACGGCCTGCTCGACCTTGGGCGTGCCGAACGTCCACACGCCGAATCGGCCGAGGTCGGGCTTCATGGTGACTGCGTCAGTCATGGCGTCCTTCGCTAGTTCAGTTGAGGCCGAGTGGTCCAGCAAGCTCGGCCAGTGCAGGGACAAGCTTGTCAGTACCCGTCAAGACCTGAACGGGAACATGGTCGGCTCCCGCGGCGAGGTGCTCCTGCAGTCGAGCGGCGATGGCGTCGACCGTGCCGTACGCGACGACCGCGTCGACCAGCTCGTCGCTGCCCGGCTTCGCGATGTCCTCGTCGGTGAAGCCCAGACGCTTCCAGTTGTTCGTGTAGTTCGCGAGGTTCAGGTAGATCTCCAGCGCCTTGCGCCCGACCGCCCTGGCCTGCTCGGCATCGGTGGTCAACACGACCTTGTGCTCGGGGGCGATGAACGCGTCGGGGCCGACGAGCTCGCGCGCGCTGGCGGTGTGCTCGGGCGTGGTGAGGTACGGATGCGCACCCGCGCTGCGACGCGCCGACAGCTTGAGCACCTGCGGGCCGAGGGCGGCGACGACCCTGCGGTCCTTCGGGACGCCGTGTTCGTCGAGTTCGGCGAGGTAGTCGCTCAGCGCGTCGTACGGCTTCTTGTACTCCTGGTGTGCCTCGGGGTGGCCGACGCCGATGCCGAGCAGGAATCGGCCGGGGTACGCCTTGTCGATGCGGTGGAACGACTCGGCGACGGGGCCCGCCGCGGCCGTCCAGATGTTGACGATGCCGGTCGCCAGCTGCAGCGTGTCCGTCGCACCCAGGATCGGGTCGATCCAGTCGAGTTCGGCGGGCGGGGAGCCGCCCGCCCAGATCGCGCCGTAGCCGAGAGCCTCGATTTCCTGGAGCTGCGCCGGGGTCAACTTCTGCCACACCGCTTGGTAGTGGCCGAACACGCCGAACGTGCCGAGGTTGGGTTTGGTCATGCTTGCGACAACTCGCGTCGCGCGTCGGGACTATTCCGATGCCGCGTAGCCGACAGTTCGCCGGGCGTCGGCGTCACGGTGGGCGGCGCGACAAGGGGAAGACACACGCAGAAGCGGGTGTCGCCGGGCTTGGACTCGTACCGACATGTTGCCGCCGTGCTTTTCCACCACGATGCGCCAGGCTAGGTCCAGGCCGAGGCCGGTGCCCTCGCCGAACGGCTTGGTGGTGAAGAACGGCGTGAAGATCCGGTCGACGATCTCCTCGGGAATGCCAGGGCCGTCGTCGCAGATCTCGACGCGGATCATCTGTTCGTTCTCGCGCGACGTCCGGATGGTCAGCGTGCCGTTTCCATCCATCGCCTGGATCGCGTTGTCGATGATGTTCGTCCACACCTGATTGAGATCGCCTGGGTAGCACTGCAATTCGGGCAAGGTCTTGTCGAGGTCCTTGACAAGGGTTACCGGCCTGCCCTTGCCCTCGTGCCCGAGCTTGTCGCCGAACATCATGATGCGTGCTGCGCAGCAGTTCGTGTACGTCGGCACTGCCGTAGGAGCCGCGGTCCATCTGCGAGTACTGCTTGGCGCCCGCAAGCAGCGCCGAGATGCGTTTGCTGGCCTCCGCGATCTCGTTCATGCGAAGTTCGTTGTCGATGGTGTACTTCAACCATCCGATGGCGCTCTGCAGAGACGCCGTGGCGTCGACGTCGTCGACCAACGCCGAAACCCGCTCCAGCCAGTCGGTGTCAAGACCCGCTTCGACGAACGTCGGCGCGTAATCCCAGGCGCTCGCGATGCCGTGGCCCTCCAGCCATTCGCCGATCTCGTCCTCGCGGTCGGACGCCTCCATGGCCGAGAGTTCGACGTCCTTGTTCTTGGCACCTGCTCGGCGACCTGGTCCTGAATGTTCACCAGCACCCGCAGCGCCTCGGGGGTGAACTTGCCGTCTGCGACCATCGCAAGCTTGTGCCGCATGTGGCCGACGCCCTCACGCAGGTCGGCGACGGCACGGCGCGGTGGCAGCGGCGGGATTGTTGAGCTGGTGGGTCAGGCCGGCGGTGATGGTGCCGAGCGCCAGCAGCTTCTCGCGCTGGCCGATGATCTGGTTCTGCCGGCGTCCGCCGACGATGTGCCCCTCCAGCAGATGGACGGCCATGGGAAACTGCGACTGCATGAACCGCCGCGAACTGCGTTGGCGTCCGAGACGAAGCACCGCGAGGGCTTGGTCAGTCGTACCGACGCCTGGTAGAGTGTGTTCTTCACCAGGGATGTAGGCCGACCACGCGCCGAAGTACACGCCGCGCTGTGACGTCTGGTTGGTCTGGATGTCCACGCCGCCGGACCGTTTCGACATGATCAGTTCGCCGTCGATCAAGACGTAGAAGCACGTCGCAGGATCGCCCTCCTTGCACACTGGACCCGCCGGGAACGTTTCGATGTGTCCGCTCGTCGCACAGCATGTCGAGCTGCTCGTCGGACAGCTCCTCGAAGAGGAACAGCGTCCGAAGCTCGTCGCGCAGGCACTTCTCGCCCATGGCGACTTCCTCGTCTAGGCCTCTGCCAAGTAGCGGTGCACCAACATGACGGCCATCGATCCTTCGCCGACGGCGGCCGCCACTCGCTTCGCGGATTCCGAGCGCACGTCACCTGCAACAAACACACCGGGCACACTTGTTTCCAAGTGATGTGGCGGGCGGTCGCGGTTCCAGCCGCAGACGTCCTTGAGGTCCGGCCCGGCGAGGACGAACCCTCGCTCGTCGAGGGCGAGGACGCCGTCCAGCCACTCGGTCCGTGGCGTCGCGCCGATGTAGCAGCACATGCGGCCCGCCGTCACGGTGGAACGCTCGCCCGACTGCCTGTCCAACAGCACCAGGCCCGACAGGTGGTCGTCCTCGCCGACGGTGTCGACCACCTCGGTGCAGGTCCTGACGTGGATCTTCGGGTTGTTCTCGATCTGCTCGATCAAGTAGTGCGACATCGACGCCTCGAGCGACGGTCCGCGCACCAGCATCGTCACCGACTTGGCGGTCTTCGACATGAACATCGCGGCCTGGCCCGCCGAGTTGGCGCCGCCGACGATGTAGACGTCCTCGTCGCGGCACTCCTCGGCGTCCGAGACGGACGCGCCGTAGTACACGCCGCGGCCGACGTAATTGCAGCCCTCGGGATCCTCGGGGTCGCTCCAGCACCCGACGACCTTCAGCTCCTGATACTCGACGCCCGTCGCGAGGATCACCGAGCGAGCGCCGATGGTGCTGCCATCCTCGAACTCGATGACCGGTGCGACCTCGCCGACGTGCAGCTTGACCACGTCGCGTGTAGTGATCACCTCGGCGCCGAACCGCTCCGCCTGCCTGCGGGCGGAGTTGGTCAGCTCGGCGCCCGAGACGCCGATGGGGAAGCCCAGGTAGTTCTCGATCCGCGAGCTGCGGCCTGCCTGTCCGCCCGTCGTCGTGCGCTCGATGAGGACGGTCTCCAGCCCCTCCGACGCGCCGTACACGGCCGAGGCGAGCCCTGCCGGGCCGCCACCGATGACGGCGAGGTCGTACATCTGCAGCGAGGGCTCGGTGGACAGCCCGAGGAGCTCGGCCAGCTGGCCATCGCTCGGCTCGACCAGAGCCTCGCCCTTCTCCGTGATCACCACGGGGAGCTGCCTGCCGTCGAGCCCCGCCGCTTCGAGGAGCTGCATGCCCTTCGGCTCGTCGGCCATCAGCGGCGCGGAAGGGGAACTGGTTGCGCGCCAGGAACTGGCGCACCTCCCACGATCTCTGATTCCAGCGGTGACCGATCACCTTGGTGAAGGGCATCGCCCTGTCGCCGACGGCGTTCCATTCCTCGAGCAGTCCGTCGATGACGGGGTAGAGCTTCTCCTCCGGTGGATCCCACGGCTTGAGCAGATAATGGTCGAGGTCGACGACGTTGATGGCGTCGATCGCGGCGTGGGTGTCGGCGTACGCCGTCAGGAGCACGCGTCTGGCGAGTGGGAACAGGTCCATCGCCTTCTCGAGGAACTCGATGCCGCTCATCTGCGGCATCCGGTAGTCGGCGACGAGCACCGCGACGGTCTCGCCGCGCAGCTTCAGTTCCTTCAAGCTGGCGAGCGCGTCGGGGCCCGATTCGGCGCGCACGATGCGGTAGCGCTCGCCGTAGTGCTTGCGCAGGTCGCGGGCAACGGCCCGAGACACCGAAGGATCGTCGTCGACGGTCAGGATTACGGGTTTACGGGGCTGGGGATCTGGTCCAGTCATCGCCTATAAGTATGCGCCGACCGTCCAGCCGATATCGGCTCAGCATGGTGACATGGCGGCCGCATCGCCGAGGGCGAACATCGGCCCGACCGGCCGACGCCTCGAGGAGTGGGCCCCGTTGACCATGATTTTGGAGCCTGGCTGCAGAGCGGGTATCGTAGAGCAACGGTGCGGCTATCGCGCCGGCTCTTGCGTGCCCTGTCCTGGAACTGCTGGAATTTTGCGTGTCCGGCTCACGTTTTGTAGTCGGAGCCCATGCTGCGCTGCAACCGGCACAGCAGACACGAAACCAACAGCAAGGATCGCCAAAACAGTATGGCCAAGAAAGACGGCGCCATCGAAGTCGAGGGTCGCGTAGTCGAACCCCTGCCCAATGCGATGTTCCGCATTGAGCTGGAGAACGGCCACAAGGTCCTCGCGCACATCAGCGGCAAGATGCGGCAGCACTACATCCGCATCCTGCCCGAGGACCGCGTCGTCGTGGAGTTGTCTCCATACGACCTGTCCCGGGGCCGCATCGTTTACCGCTACAAGTAACCAACTTCCAGATAGAAGACAGGATCGACTGCCGTGAAGGTCAACCCGAGCGTCAAGCCCATCTGTGACAAGTGCAGGGTGATCCGCCGGCATCGGCGGGTCATGGTGATCTGCTCTGACCCGCGCCACAAGCAGCGTCAGGGCTAGTCAGCCCGTAGTACTCACAACTGAATGCAGACATCCCAGTACCACTGGGCGGCTGGAATCTTTAGAGATTGGGCCGCCTAGCACGCCCGGCACGGAGGCCGGGCCCCGATCAAGCCCTCACGGGAATCGGGAACGGACTGGGAACAGACCTCCGCGAAAAGAAGGAAACACTGCCTGATGGCACGTCTACTGGGCGTCGATCTCCCGCGCGACAAGCGCATGGAGATCGCGCTGACCTATATCTACGGCATCGGCCGTACCCGCTCCCAGGAAATCCTGGAAGGTACTGGCATCAGCCGGGACCTACGTACCAAGGACCTGACCGACGATCAGGTCACGCAGCTGCGTGAGTTCATCGAAAGCAACCCCGACATCAAGGTCGAGGGCGATCTGCGTCGCGAGGTGCAGGCCGACATCCGTCGCAAGATCGAGATCGGCTGCTACCAGGGTCTGCGGCATCGTCGCGGCCTGCCGGTTCGTGGCCAGCGCACCAAGACCAATGCGCGCACCCGCAAGGGCCCCAAGCGCACCATCGCCGGCAAGAAGAAGGCCAGGTAACCCCGGATGGCACAGGCAAAGAAGGGCGGCGCTGCTCCCAAGAAGGGGCAGAAGACCCGTCGCAGGGAAAAGAAGAACGTCCCGCACGGCGCCGCTCACATCAAGAGCACGTTCAACAACACGATCGTGTCGATCACCGATCCGCAGGGCAACGTCATCGCATGGGCGTCCTCGGGCCACGTCGGCTTCAAGGGATCGCGTAAGTCGACCCCGTTCGCCGCTCAGCTGGCCGCCGAGAGCGCTGCCCGCAAGGCGCAGGAGCACGGCGTCAAGAAGGTCGACGTCTTCGTCAAGGGTCCCGGCTCCGGCCGTGAGACCGCGATTCGTTCGCTGCAGGCTGCCGGCCTCGAGGTTGGCGCCATTTCCGACGTCACGCCGCAGCCGCACAATGGCTGCCGTCCGCCCAAGCGGCGCCGGGTCTAGAGGAGATAGAGAAAAATGGCTCGTTACACCGGACCCGCCACCCGCAAGTCGCGCCGCCTCGGCGTCGACCTCGTCGGCGGAGATCAGTCCTTCGAGAAGCGTCCCTACCCGCCCGGCCAGCACGGCCGCGCGCGGATCAAGGAGAGCGAATACCGCACGCAGCTGCAGGAGAAGCAGAAGGCTCGCTTCACCTACGGCGTGATGGAGAAGCAGTTCCGTCGCTACTACGAAGAGGCCAACCGCCTCTCCGGCAAGACCGGCGAGAACCTGCTGCGCATCCTGGAGAGCCGGCTGGACAACGTCGTCTACCGCGCGGGCCTCGCTCGCACGCGGCGGATGGCGCGCCAGTTGGTCAGCCACGGGCACTTCACCGTCAACGGCGTCAAGGTCGACATCCCGAGCTACCGGGTGTCGCAGTACGACATCATCGACATTCGCGAGAAGTCGTTGAACACACTGCCGTTCGAGCTGGCTCGCCAGATCGCCGGCGAGCGCCCCATCCCGGGCTGGCTGCAGGTCGTCGGGGAGCGTCAGCGCATCCTCGTCCACCAGCTGCCCGAGCGGGCTCAGATCTCCGTGCCGCTCACCGAGCAGCTCATCGTCGAGTTCTACTCGAAGTAAGTAGTACCCCCGCCGCTCGTCAGGATGGCGTCGGCGGGTCACCACACCGGCATCAAATAGTGGGTGCCGAGAAGGAGAAGGAAATACCATGCTGATCTCTCAGCGACCGACACTGGCCGAAGAGACCATCGCCGAGGACCGTTCGCGGTTCGTCATCGAGCCCCTCGAGCCGGGATTCGGTTACACGCTTGGCAACTCGCTTCGTCGCACGCTGCTGTCGTCCATCCCGGGCGCAGCGGTCACCAGCATCCGCATCGACGGCGTGCTGCACGAGTTCACCACCGTCCCCGGTGTGAAGGAAGACGTCACCGACATCATCCTGAACCTCAAGGGCCTGGTCGTGTCGTCCGAAGAGGACGAGCCCGTCACCATGTACCTGCGCAAGCAGGGCCCGGGTGCGGTCACCGCGGGCGACATCGTCCCGCCGTCCGGCGTGACGGTGCACAACCCCGACATGCACATCGCGACCCTGAACGACAAGGGCAAGCTCGAGGTCGAGCTCGTCGTCGAGCGTGGCCGCGGCTACGTGCCTGCCGTGCAGAACAAGGCGTCGGGTGCTGAAATCGGCCGCATCCCAGTCGATTCCATCTACTCGCCGGTGCTGAAGGTCACCTACAAGGTGGAGGCCACCCGCGTCGAGCAGCGCACCGACTTCGACAAGCTGATCCTCGACGTCGAGACCAAGAACTCGATCAGCCCGCGTGACGCGCTCGCGTCGGCAGGCAAGACGCTGGTCGAGTTGTTCGGTCTGGCACGGGAACTCAACCTCGAGTCCGAGGGCATCGAGATCGGCCCGTCACCCGCCGAGGCCGATCACATCGCGTCGTTCGCACTGCCCATCGACGACCTCGAGCTGACGGTGCGTTCGTACAACTGCCTGAAGCGCGAGGGTGTCCACACCGTCGGCGAGCTCGTCTCGCGCACGGAGTCCGATCTGCTGGACATCCGCAACTTCGGCCAGAAGTCCATCGACGAGGTGAAGATCAAGCTGCATCAGCTCGGTCTCTCGCTGAAGGACAGCCCGGCCACGTTCGATCCGTCGGAGGTCGCCGGCTACGACGTCGCCACCGGCACCTGGAACAGCGATGCCAGCTACGACCTGGACGCCGACCAGGACTACGCCGAAACCGAACAGCTCTAAGTCATTCCGTCCCGGTCCTACCTGATACGGGGACCGGCCCCATTTAGGAGAAGTCGCAATGCCCAAGCCCACCAAGGGTGCCCGCCTCGGCGGGTCGTCCTCGCACCAGAAGGCGATCCTGGCCAACCTGGCCACGTCGCTGTTCGAGCACGGCCGGATCAAGACGACCGAGCCGAAGGCCCGGGCGTTGCGTCCGTACGCGGAGAAGCTCATCACCCATGCCAAGAAGGGCACGCTGCACAATCGGCGTGAGGTGATGAAGAAGATCCGCGACAAGGATGTGGTTCACACCCTGTTCGCCGAGATCGGTCCGTTCTTCAGCGACCGCGCAGGCGGCTACACCCGCATCATCAAGGTCGAGGCACGCAAGGGCGACAACGCCCCGATGGCCGTGATCGAGTTGGTCCGGGAGAAGACGGTCACCTCGGAGGCCGATCGGGCCCGCCGGGTCGGAGCGTCGAAGAAGGCCGCTCCGGTTGCCGCAGCAAGCGCACCGCAGGCAGCAGTCGAGCCCGAGGCAGCGGTCGGCCCCGTCGAGGATGAGGTCGTCGAAGACGCGATCGTCGAAGACGAGACCGTCGAAGACGCCAAGGTCGAGGACGCGGCCATCGCGGACGCGCAGGATGCCGAAGCCGCCGAAGAGGTCGCCGAAGCTGATGCCAAGGATGACGACAAGTCCTAACGTCGTAACGAACGTGCCCGCCACCGAGACCGGTGGCGGGCACGTTTCGTTGACCCGCCTTCGGCTCGACATCGCTTACGACGGAACCGAATTCGCGGGATGGGCGGCGCAGACCGCGCAACGCACCGTGGCGGGTGTCCTCGACGACGCGCTGTCGACGATCTTCCGCACCGCGATCGTGGTGCGCGCGGCGGGGCGTACGGATGCCGGCGTGCACGCCACCGGCCAGGTCGGGCACTGCGACATCCCGACCGACGCGTTACCGCGCGCCTATCCGCGGGCGCTCGCGACGGTGACCCCGGGTCCAATGCCGCCGACGGCTCGACTTCCGGAATTCCTACCGCTGGTACGCAGGCTCGCGAAGCTGCTGCCCGAGGACGTCCGCGTACTCGACATTGCCAGGGCACCAACGGGTTTCGATGCGAGGTTCTCGGCGCTGCGGAGGCACTACGAATACCGGCTGTCGACCGCGCCGTACGGGGTGGAGCCGCAATCGGCGCGGTTCGTCACGCCGTGGCCGCGTCCGCTCGACGTCGACGCGATGGAAGCCGCGTCGCGGAACCTCTTGGGGTTGCGCGACTTCGCCGCGTTCTGTCGACATCGCGAGGGTGCCACCACGATCCGCGAGCTGCAGCGGCTCGACTGGACGCGCGACGGCGACGTCGTGGTCGCTCACGTCACCGCCGATGCGTTCTGCTGGTCGATGGTCCGCTCGCTGGTGGGTGCGCTGTTGGCGGTGGGGGAGGGCAGACGCGAACCCGCCTGGTGCGCAGAGCTGTTGACGTCGACCCGGCGATCGAGCGACTACGCCGCGGCGCCCGCCCGCGGGCTCACCCTGGTCCGCGTCGACTACCCCGCGGACGACGAGTTGGCGGCGCGCGGCGAGGTTACCCGCGACGTTCGGCGGCTCGGCTAGAGCCTGCCCGCGACGAAGTCGGCGGCCTGGTTCACCATGCCCGAGTTGATGTACTGCTGAGCCGCGTGGTCGGACCAGTTTGCTTCCCACGTATTCGGGTCCGACGGGTTGCACACCGGGTCCGCGCCGTGGCACAGCTCGATGGTCCGCTCGCGGTACGTCGGGTTGAAGGCGCCGATGGGGCCCGCCCACGCGCTGCCGTTGCCGAAGAGTGCGACGGCGGCGATGTGCTGATCGGCGCCGGGAGGCAACGGATTGTCGAAGCCGAAGAACGCGAACGGCACGGCCAGCGCCACGTCGGTCACCGCGGCGCCGAGGGAGTAGCCGCCAAGGACGATCCGGGTGTCGGGGCAACCCGCCATGGTGCTCTGGACGCGAGCGCTCATGTCGTTGGCGCCGACGTCGATCTGGTTGTCGGCGGGATAGCTGCACGGCGTACAGGTTGACGTTCTTGCCGGACTTCTGCCGCAGAGCGCTGACGAAGTTGTTCCCGATCTGGCCTGCGCCCGCGGGTTCCAGGCGTCCGCGGGCGAAGATCACCTCGACTGCGGGGCATGCCGCAGATGCCGTCGGCACCGTCACTCCCGTGACGGCGGGAGCGACGAGCAAGGAACCCGCGGCAAGGAAGACGGCCATTGTCGAGATGACGACAACGGCGGATACGACGATCGCTGATCACTGAAGGAATGCTAGCCGAAGGCTGTGACCGCGGGGTTGCGTCCTACAGCAGGCCCGCCACGAAGTTGGCCGCATCGTTGGTGGCTCCGCCTGCATAGGCACGGTGGGCGGCGACGTCGGAACCATCACTGCACACGGGATCGCCACCGTTGCACAGGTCGATGGACCGACCTCCCCAGACGGGGCTGGACGTCATCGGAAGACCGACCTTGGCGGTCGGATTGCCGAAGGCGGCGATCGCCGCGACGAAGTCGGGGGCGTTGGGCGGCAGCGGGTTGTTGAAGCCGATCGCCGGGAACGGGACGGCGGCGATGACGTCGATCACGGCCGCTCCCTGCGAGTAGCCACCGAGCACCAGGCGGGTGCCTGGGCACTCGTTCATCATGTACTGGACGCGACCGCTCGCGTCGTTGGCGCCATTGGCGGCAGCGAGGAAGTCGTAGGTCGCGGGGTAGTTGACGGCGTAGCCGCGCACCGACCGGCCGCCGACCTTGCCGCGAAGCGAGCTGACGAACGCATCCCCGACCCTGCCGAGGCCGGGGGTGTCGTTGGTACCGCGGGCGAAGATCACCTCGATGGCGGGGCAGTCCTCGGCCGACGCCGTGCCCATGCCGCCGATGGCGTTGGGAGACACCGCTGGTGCGATCAGAAGGGCGGTGGCGGTCAGTACCGCCGCGGACGTGGCAACGAGGCAACGTTTGGCTAGATTGCGTCGTGAAAGATCAAAGGGCACGCCACATGATAGCGCGACTAAGGATTAGAGCAGTCCCGCGACAAAGTTAGCCGCCTGAGCGGTCAGCCCCGAGGTGGCGTAATCGCTGTGCGCGAAAGGATTCCGGCCACGCGAACAGATCGGGTCCCCGTCCTTGCACAGGTCGATGGCCCGGTCTCCGAACACGGAGGTGGTCACGGGGATGCTGAACTTCGTCGAGGGATTGCCGAACACGGCAACGGCGGCGACGCTCGGGACGAGGTCCGCGGACAGCGGCGCGCCCTCGCCGATGTAGCCGGCCCTGTCCTGGAGCCCACCGATCTTGTTGCCGAGTGGCGGGATGTTGGCCAGGATGTCGACGACGGCCGCACCCTGGGAGTAGCCGCCGAGCACGATCTTGGTGCTCGGGCACTGCGACACCATCGACTGGATGTGGCTCGCCGCGTCGTCGGCGCCCGATGCGGCGTTGAGGAAGTCGTAGTCGGCGGGGTAGTTGACCCCGTAGGTGCTCACGGTGCGTCCGCCCAGTTGGGGCCGCAGCGCGTCGATGAACGTCTGCCCGACGGTGCCGACCCCGCCCGGTTCGCCGGTGCCCCGTGCGAACACGACGTCGACGTCGGAACACGGCGCCGCCATCGCTGGAGGCGCCGCCGCGAACAGGGTCGCCGCACACCCGAGGGCTGAGGCGATCGCGGCGGGCCTGGCAAACATTCGTGCAGATTCACGCCGCTAATCTTCACACATCTGCGTCAGCCACGGCCAACCGTTTGCCCCGATGGCCGGTCCTCCAGCGGCGTTTCGGGCCACGTTGCCTGGGCCACCAACTCGGTTCGGTCGCCTTGGCGTGCCAGTGCGAGCCCCAGCAGGACGACGGCGCCGCCGATGGCCTGGGTGACCGAGATGGCCTCTCCGACGAGCGCCCAGGCGAGAAGTACCGCGAACAGCACCTCTGCCAGGCCGACCAACGATGCGAACCGAGGGCGAAGTCGCGCGATGCCCAGGATGCCCAGGGTGTAGGCGATCGCGGTGGGAATCACGCGCCAGCGCGATCACCGGGACGATCCAGGACATCGTCGTCCCCGCCAGGACGGCGTCGTGGGTGGTGAAGACCAGCGGCATCACCCCGGATGCGCCGAGCAGGCCGACGGCGACGCGAGCCGACGATCAGCCCGCCTGCGGCGAGGGTGATGGAGTGAAGGCCAGTGCCGTCGGCGGCGACCTTGTCGGACATCATGAAGTAACAGGCCGCGCAGACTGCCGCAGCCAGATGCCCAGATCACGCCGGTGACGTTGATGTGCGCGCTGGAGAATCCGCTGTCGAAGACGCCGAGTACCAACATGATTCCGGCGATGGCCAGCGCGCCGCCTGCCAGCGTGAGATTGGTCGGACGACGGCGGGTGGTCGCCCACAGCCATCCGACGACGAGCACCGGAGCGGTGTACTCGAGCAGCAGAGCCACGGCGACGGACAGGTGCGACACCGCGTTGTAGTAGCAGAGCTGCGCACCGGCGATCGGGATCAGCCCGTAGGCCACCACCGTCTTGGCATGTTGCATCGCCTCGCGAACCCACCCGGGCTTGACGATCGTGGCAAAGACGGCCATCGCGATGGCACCGCCCGCCAGGCGCGCGGTGACGGCGGCCGTGGGGCTCCAGCCCGCCTCCATGAGCGACTTGGCCAGCGGGCCGGACATGCCGAATGCCAGCGCTGATCCGACGGCGAACAGGAGGCCGACGCGGAAGTGGTCGGGCGTCGTTCGTCGCGGTCGTCATCTGGCACCTCCGGGCATGTCATGAGTAAAATAAGTGTTGGTCATGACGCTATCGCCGAAGGGAGTCATGAGTCAAATGATTTTTACTCATGACACGGAACTCACACTGCGCGCCGCGTGTGTGCTGATCAACAGCGACCGCGTGGACGGCGAGCGACTGGCCGACATGGATGCACTCGACGAGTACCTGGACGGCTTCGGGTGGACCGGCAGGCGGGACAGGGACGCCGCGGAGATGGCGAGCGTGCACCGGCTCCGCGAGCGGCTCGGGCAGATCTGGGCCGCCGCCGACGACGAGGAACGCGTCGTCGGCCAGGTCAACGCGCTGTTGAGCGACACCCGGGCGTCGCCGTGGCTGACCCGGCACGCCGAGATGCCGGAGTGGCACCTGCACCTGGCGTCGATCCACGACCCGCTGTGGCAGCGGATGGGCGCCGAGATGGCGATGGCGTTGGCCGACCTGATCCGCGCGGGCGAGCTACGCCGACTGAAGCTGTGCGCTGCGCCCGACTGCCACGCGGTGCTCGTCGACCTGTCGCGCAACCGGTCGGGGAAGTTCTGCGACACCGGAAACTGCGGCAACCGTCAGCACGTCGCGGCCTATCGCGAGCGTCGCGCGTCGGACGCCGCGGGCTAGCTGCCTACGTTGATGGGGCTTGACCGATCGTCCTGAACAGTGTCGGACGGGTGACCTGTGGCGTCGGCGTCGGGCGCGACCCGACTCATTGCCTCGAGAAACGGCGAACCAGCCAGACTCGTGAGGCGATGCGCCACGGCCGCCGTCGTGCGCGGAGGGCGATGTCTGCCGCGTCTGCGGGCCCGGCGTGGAGGCCAGGACCGAGGGTCATATCTGAGATCGTTGGGAACCACCTGGTTGGCAGTCGTCGAAGATCGGCGGAATCGGCACCGCAGAGGGGCGCAGGTCCGGCCTGGTGGCTTCGGGGCGAGCCGGGATCTGGGTGCCATCCGGGTACCGCGGCCCGACTGCCGTGGGATCCGGTGGCGGCCATTTTCGCGACTGGGCTGCCGAAGCTGGAGTTGGACGCTGGCGGCTTGCGCTTCGTCGACGGGCGCAACGGGGCTCGCCGACATCGCTTGTCGACAGCGCCACGCCTGCGGTGCCTTCCCCGACATCTTGGCGTCTGCTCAAGTCGTCTGCAGAGGGCGGGACGGGCGTCACGACCGGGCGGGTACCCGGTGGTCCCCACCCGGGGTGGCGGCGGCGGTGGTGGCCGACGGCTGAGGCGATCCTGAGTCTCGCGCCCGCCAATTGCTCGAGGTACTGCCTCCAGGCCTGCAGGTAGCTGAGCAGGCGCTGGGTGTAGTCGCCCGGCGCGGTCGGCGCGACGGGATGGGCCAGCGGCATACCCGGCATTCTCGCCGTTCCCGGCGGAGTCCCCGGTGTGGCGCCGGACATTCCGGGTGGCATTGGTGGCATCGCTGGCATGCCCGGTGGCATTGGCGGCATGCCCGGTGGCATCGGTGGCATGCCCGGCATCATCGCTGGTAGTCCATGCATCACGCCCGGCATGCCCGGCATGACCGGAGCTCCCGACAGACCTGGCATGCCCGGCAAGCCCGGCATGCCCGAACTCCCGACGGCCCTGGCATGCCCGGCGTGAGGAACGGCAGGCTGGCTGCGGCGAGCGCCGCCGTCGTGGTCGTCGCCTTCTCCAGAATGTCCCGCCAGATCTGGAGATACGCGAGCATCTGCTGGTTGTAATCAGGGACTGTGGCGCGGACATTTGCTGACCTCCGGCGAGTGGGGGGATGGGGGACGCGGGAGCGCCGACCGCAGGTGCGGTCAGCGTGTCCAACGGGTGCGGTAGCGAGTCGCAAGCAGTACCTGCTGTCCAGGTTGCGCAGTGCGCGGGTGTCGGCCGGCTCGCGATTCTCGATGTCGAAGACGTAGCAGTAGTCACCGGCCGGTGTCGGGAACCGGACCGGACTCGACAAACCCTGATCGAGAAAGCCGTAGGGAAACCCCCAGCCGAGTGTCGTGTTCTCGCGACGATCGACACCGCCCGATTCGACCCAGATGTAGTGGTCGAGAATCGCGTTGACGGCATGGCGTCCCGACTCACAGGCAGACTCCATCGACGTCACCCTGGTGAACGTCTTGTTCCACGTTCCCGCGAACACCACCGAGTTGTTGTGTACCTGGTAGCCGCCGTGGCGGGCCTGCCAGACGTTGCGCTGCTCGAGATCTTCGCGCCAGCCAGTCCTCGGGTGGTGCCGATCTCCAGGACGTTCCGTGTGGATTCCACGGGTCGCTGCCGGGCCGATTGTTCCAGTCTCCGACGATGGGAACGAGGTACGGGGTTTCGTTCCGGGTGACACGGCCTTCGCCCTGACCCCGGGCCGCCTTCCGTCGATCAGGCCTCGGTCGAGCGCGTACCACGCCGGCCACGGCAGAATTGCCTCCGCGACGGCGCCGTCCTGGCTGGTGAGCGCAGCGACGATCTGGCGCCACACCTCCGCGGCGATCTCGTCGGCAGTGCAGTCGCGGGCCGCCTTGCCCCGGCCGGACTCGTCGACGCAGGTGACGGGAGGGGGTATTGAAATCACCGATGTCGACCGAGAGCACCGAGATGTGGCCGTCGCGATCCAGACGTCGGTCGCCTCTCCCACATTCCGGTCTGGTTGATCGACGACAGCGCCCACTCCGTGCCGGTCAACAACATGTGTCCTCGGAGCAGCTGAAATTCGGTGTCGAAGTAGTACTGGATGCCGCACAGTGTTTGGAACCGATCCCACGGCACCCGACCCATCTGATCCATCGCGTAGGGATCCCGTCGGGCCTGCGGGCGCGTCGCCCCAGGCTGCAGCGGGCCGTCGGGTGGGGGCGCGGAGGTGGCGAAGCCGTCCAGGCTCGCCACGGTGCCGCCGCGTGCCCGCCGCACGCAAGGCCGAGGTGATGAACTCGGCCCCGGGCGCATCCACGGCGACGACCGTGTAGTCCGGAGCAACCGCGTGCCGTCGGCGAGCGTGAGCTGCACCCGGGGTCTCAGGTGCGGCGGCTGACCCGGGTCGAAGGCGGGCGGATCGAGGCACCGCGCCGCGCCGCGGACGAAGCGCACACCGAGTGCCAGGAGGTGGCGGTACCAGTTGTCGAACCACGCCTCGGTGGTAGGCCCGTTGAGTACTCCGTCGGCCTTGTTGTCGCGGCGATCCATGTTGAGATAGAGCTGAAGATAGGTGGAGAGGTTGGTGCGTGCGTCGCCCCACTGCGAGTCGAGAGCGACTAGGACCCTTGGCATTTCGACGCAGCAGCTCGTCGCAACGCGGCGAGTAGGAGAACTGGTTGGTTCCGGTTGCGTTGTCGTGTCCGACGAAGAAGTCGTAGGCGGAGAGGTTCTGCAGTTCCGTCGCGCGACGCAAGGGACTGGTGACGAGGTAGCGGATCAGCCTGGCCATGTACGTCGCGATGTCGCTCGGGGTGAAGCCCAATGTTCCGAGTTGGCCGAGGATTCCGAGAAACTCGGCGGGGCTGCGCGGGAGCTTCGCTGGGAAAGACCAGGGACGGCTTGCCCTCCACCGTGATGCCCTTGGTGATCACCCGCCGGACGTTGTCATAGACGGTGCGTGAGGTCGGTGTCCAGCAGGCTGTACCGCTGGCCGTCTGCGTGCAGCTGATAGACCGGGATGCGTTGGAACAGGTCCCAGATGTGCAGGTAGAACGCCGGGAAGAAGCGAAATCCGTGTTCACCCGCAACCGCGCCGCCGGGGTCGCGCGGCTGGCCGCGTCGGCCAGGGAAGGGGCGAAGCTCGGCCTGGCTTCCGTCGTGTGTGCCCACCGTCGAATACTGCGAGGCGGCGAGGCCGCCGAGCTTGACGGGCGGGTACGTCCCGCCGGCTCGGATCCCAACCCGTTGCGTTCGTCGTGGCGACCTCGTACACCGTGACGACGAAGCCGCGCTCCGCGAGCTCGTGAGCGGCGGTGAGGCCGGCGATGCCGGCCCCGAGGACCGCGACGGTGGGGCGTCGCTCGCAGGATGCCGGAGTCCGTATGCACTCGCTCATGGCTGCCTCGCGCGGAGTTCGGACAGCAGACCCGGCTGCGATGGCGCCCGGACCGCAGCGTGGACGTAGGCGAGCATCGTGTCGTGAGCACGCTGGACGTCGTCGAGCGAGCCTCGGACGCCGACCGTGCCAGCCTCGACCGCTTCGCCCAGTCCCAACCCTGGCATCGAGCAGATCGAGGATGGCGACCCGCGAGGTGACGATCCGGGCACCGGCCGTCTGCGACCGCACCGTCGGACACCTGAAGTCGGTCGCCACCGCGCAGAGAGAACACCTCGCCGTCGACGTCGAGTTCGACCACCATCGGGCCGAGCTCCGCGAGCAGCAAGCGATAGCTGTCGGGCACCTCGTCCTCGAGGTGTTGGACAGAGCGCCGCAGTAGCGTCGAAACCCGTTCAGCCATGGAGGAACTCGAATACACCGGTACCGACGAAGTCCATGCTCTCGCCCCTGATCGAACCACTGACCCGCGCCGTGCCACTAGCTTCGCAGAGCACGGTCGACTGGTCGAGGCGTACCTCGCTCGGCTGGGCCAGGCGGGCGTAGGAATGCGGAATGGAACTCGGCATGCACGCTGTCGCCCGCGCGCGTCGCGGTGATGTCGAGTCGTTCCGGCACGCCCGGCACCTCGCCGTCCAGAAGCAGTCGCATCGGGGGCGGCAGGGTGCAGTCGGCCGGGCTGCCGAGCAGACCGACCGAACGTGTCTGCACCGCTGCGTGCCGGAATATCGCGGCGGGCTCGTCGTGATGCCACACGTACAGCGCCTGGGTCAGGCAGCGCAACCGGCCGCCGGTCGGTCGTCTGCAGGAAGACCATCGACCACGGGTCATCGGGTTCCGTGGGCAAGATGGTGCCCCACGTCCAGCTGAAGTCGTCGCCCCACCAGAACCGGCCCCAGTTGTGGTCGTGATACGCCAGGTCGTTTTCGATGCGGTGTTCCTGGCCGTTGACATGCAGCCATCCCTCGGCGCGCAGCCTCGGTACGAACAGCCAGTTGATCCGGCCGTCGCCGAGCGGCTGGTTGCGGACGACGAACGGCCTGCTAGGAGAGGTGAAGTGCAATTCGCCTCGAATGTCCTTGTCGGGCAGGTCGATTGTCACCCGGTATCCGTCGGGTAGTACCGACATCCGGTTGCCGCCGATGGTCAGTTCACTCAGATCGGCCGAGACGTTCAGGTCGCGCTCGTCGAACCGCTCGATCGCGCCGCTCCAGTTGTCGTCGTGGGCGATCACGATGACCCGTGGCGCGAGACGGATTTCGTCAGCCCCGGATCCTTCGTTGAAGAGGCTGAAGTTGATCAAGAGCCGCACGCCTCGGCCGTGGACCACGAAGTGGTGCCACTCCTTGAAGCCCCTTGGCCTGGCGGCGGCCAGCACCGGCGCGCGGTGAAAGTCGTTGCGTGCGAGCAGTGCGTTCATCGCAGCCACCGCCTGGTCGCCCAGTCCGGAGGGTCGGGATCGTTCAGCGGATACTGTTGCGTCAGTGCGGGTTCGGCGAGCTTCTCGATCGACTCGACCCAGGCTTGCCATGCCCAGCAACAGGTGCACGAAGTCGTCTGAGTCGACGGGCGGACCGGATCGCGGGCCGACGTCGGCGGCCAGTGCGTGAACCATCCGGGCCAGCCCGGCGATGCCCACCAGGTAGCCGATGAAACTGCTCTGCTCGGCGAGCGCCGTCGCGGGGATCGGTGAGCGTCATGCGAACCCCTCGGGTCGCAGGCGGTCCAGGATGGAATCGTCGAGGCCGTGCCCCATGACGACGTCGGCCAACAGATCAGCCCAGGCATCGGGGGCGGCGTTGGGCGAGGCGGGGCCGTCGAGAACGTTGAGGCTCAACGTCTCCCAGACGCGTCGGAGGTTCTCGACTGCCTCGGAAGCGACCAACGCGTCGCGCAGCCGTGCACCCGTCGGGCGTGTGCTGCGTAGCGGCGGCCCTCGGCAACGAGTAGGTCGTGCAGCCCTCGGGCGGCCGCGGGATTGCCGAGCACCGCGCGCCGCGCGCCGAGAAGCAGGTCGAACGCCGTCCGCTCCGCCCCGCCGGACTCCTCCGACGGGGCCGGGCGCAGCTGCGGGGTCTGCTGCTCGACGAGGTCGAGGGTGAGCTCGCGGATCCGCTCCAGCTCCGCCAGCATGCCGATCATGTCTTCCGGGTTCATCGGGTCCGCCCGTGTACGTAGTCGACGAGGCTCGGCAAGCGCGTCGCGGTGTTGGCTCGGCGGAAACCAGTCGAGACTGGCGAGCACGGCGGCTGCTTCCCGGGCGTGGCCGGCGGCGACATCCCGGGCGTGCTTGAGCGATCCGACGTTGTTCATCAGCTCGTAGAGCCATCGAATGTCGTTGAGGGTCTTCGACTCCGAGGGATGTTGTCCCTGCAGCCGAGCCTCGATCTCGGCCCGGCCCGACTGGGACAGTTGCCCGCGAGCGGTGAGTCGATCCAGCAGCTCGGTGAGCCCCAGCTCGCCGTCCGAGCCCGGGCGGCGCTTGGCCAGAATCTGCACGGCGCGATCCCGCTCGTCCGGTTCGGCGCACCGCAAGGCGTGCAGCAGCATCAGGGTCCGCTTGCCCTCCCAGAGGTCGCCGCCGATCTCCTTGCCGTATTCCTGCGGATCCGCCCGGAGGTTCAGCAGGTCGTCGGTGATCTGGAACGCTGCTCCGAGGTGCCGGCCGAGTGCCTCCAGCGGGGCCATCCGCTCGGGTGCCGCCCCGGCCGCGATCGCGCCGGCCTGCAGCGGTGTGATGAACGAGTACCAGCTGGTCTTCAGCTCGACCATCTCGAGGTAGTCGGCGTCATCGAGCCGCCAGGAGTTGGACCGAACCCACTCGAGTTCGATGCGCCTGGCCGTCGACGGTGAGGCGGGTCATCTTGGCGACGGCGCGCAGGATGCGCAGGGCGGGCCCGAGCCCGACGCGCTCGACGTTGTCGAGCAGCGGTTGCAGCGAGAGCGACAGCATGGCGTCGCCGACGTTGACGGCGATCGGGATGCCGTGGTCGATGTGCAGCGTGGGTTTTCCACGCCGCGACCATGATTCGTCCTCGATGTCATCGTGGATGAGGAAGGCGTTGTGGTAGAGCTCCAGCGTGGCCGCGGTCGGCAGGATCGCCTCGAGATGGCCGCCGAGCCCGAGGCAGGTCGCGATGCTCAGCGCCGGCCGAAGCGCCTTCCCGCCGCGCAGTGGGTAGTCGAGGATCAGCTCGTGGAGGCCGTTCGACCTGCTCTCACTCGGGACCGTACAGCCGGCTGATCTCGCCGTCGCAGGCGTCCTTGCACAGCGCGAGATAGTCGTCGAGCGGGTTGGTGCGCGGTGTGACGTGCGTGCCACCGGCAGGGTCGACGTCATTGTGGAGACGACGGATCGACGACGAGCCGACGCCTCTGTGATCCTTGATCCTCGACGCGAAGCGGATCCGGACGGAGAGCTCGATGTCGTGTCGCCGGTTTCGCCGACGACCTCCAGGCTTGGCATGACGCTGACGGCGAGGTCCACCGGCTCCTCGCCGGGCGACGCCTCTGGTGCGGCGCCCTGGGGGATCAGCTGCCGCCGGCCGAGCACGATCAGCGACCCAGTTCGTTGACGTCGGTGCACCGTTGCTGGATCGAGCGTCGTTGACGCGGTGCAAGCGAGTTGACGTTTGCCGCGGTGAGCAGTGGCTCGGTGATGGAGTAGCCGCTCGCCAACTGGCTGAGCTCCTGGAGTCCCTTCGGTGTTCGTGATCAGGCAGGACGGCGCGCGATACCCGCATCCTCGACCTCCGCCCTGGCGTCGATGAGTGCGTCGTGCAGCTGGCGTCTGTGTCGCGGTGAGGGCGAGCACGTCTGCTTGCCAGCGCCGCGTCGTAGAGCGTCTGGAGAACCGTCAGCGTCGACGTTCTTCGCGAGTCTGCCGTGGTCCGGCATCACTTCGGTGAGCAGCGAGTCCGGCGTCGGCGCGGTCGTCTGGGCCAGCGTGACCTGCGAATGTGCTCTGCGCTGGAGGTCGAGGTTGAGGAAGCCCGGCGTGTTGATGACGTCGTCTGCGGCACCCTGGTCTGGCCAGGATCGCCGGTCTCCCAGTGCGGGATGGCCTGCCAGGCAATGCTGCACTGCTCGAACGTCTCTCGAACTGCCTGGTTGGCAAGGGCCAACTGCTCGGCGCTCAAGTACATGACAAGCCCCCCTCGTCGAATGTAGTTCGAATCATTGCAGACAAATGTGGTCGGGGGTGTCATTTTTGCAGGAGTACGACGTCTTGACCAGGGGTCATCTCGCCGCGAGCCACCGCGTCGCAATGCGCCAGGTGCAGCGGGGCGACGGGATCGTCGGGCAACAGCTCGCTGCAGCGTTGGAAGGCGGCGCGCGCCTTGTCGACCTCGCCCGCGTCGAACAGTGCGAAGGCCTCGTCGAAGGCGGGCTGAGCGGCGCGCTTCGCGTCTCGAAGTGAAGCCGAATCATCCTCGTAGACTTCATAAATCGTCACCGCCCTGCGTCGGTTGACCACCATGACGCGCTCCATGCGGCGGATGTCGAACTCGTCCGGGTCGGGGAGGCGCTTGTAGGTGCGATCGGAGATCAGGATTGCCGAGCCGTAGCGCTTGGTGGTGCTCTCGATGCGCGCGGCGAGGTTCACCGCGTCACCGATGATGGTGAGCACCATGCGGTTTACCCCACCGACGAGCCCCACTCCGACCGGGCCGGTGTTGATCCCGATTCCCGCCCGCAGCTCCTCGGAGCCGAGTTCCCTGCGCTCCGCGTTGTGCTCGCGCAAGGAGCGCAGCATGGCCAGCCCCGCCCGGACCGCGTCGGGTTCCGAGTCGAAGACGGCGACGATCTCGTCCCCGCGCACGTCTTGAATCATGCCGTTGTAGCTGATGATTGGGAGCTCCACGGCGCGAAGAAAGCCCATCGCCAAGCTGCTCGCCTCGGAGACGTTCATGTCCTCGATCATGGTCGTGAAGCCTCGGATGTCGCTGATGAGCACCGTCATCTCGCGTTCCACCCGGTAGCCGCTGCGGACGCGGCGAAGGTCGTCGATGTCGAGGATGCGCAGCAGTTCGTTGGGCACGAATCTCGATTGCACGTCCATGAGTGACTGTCGGTACTCGTCTGCGGCCCGCAGTCGTGCCTCGAGATGAAAGTTCCACAGAGGCGCGGCGGCTTGGGCGCACAGGAAGGCGACCGCTTCCTCGTGATCGGAGTTGAAGTGTCGGCCCGGCTCCCGTTGCTCGGCGTAGACGACGCCGATCGTGTTGTCCTGCAGTCGTATCGGGACGACGAGTATCGACGGGATCGATGCGTGCGAATCGGCGGTGATGACGACGGGCGAGCCGTTGTCGACCACGCGGCGGACGGTGACCCTGTCGTAGGGGACGTCGGTCGACGGCCCGTCGACGGATGACACCTTGCCGTCGTCCTGGACGGCCTGAACCGACAGATCGTCCGCTTCACCGGTGAGGAGCAGGACGCGGGTCGCGCTGGTCGTGTCCGCGACCGAACCCAGAATGATGTTGGCCAGGCCGTCCGGGGTACGCGCCGCCGACAGTGCGTGCAGGAGCTGGTGTGCGCCAACGGGGTCGATCCCGGTCGAATCCGTCTGAACGAGATCGCGCCTGAGCAGCCAGGGGTGCTCTCGCGCGAGCCAGTCGGTGCGCACCGCGAAGCCCAGATTCAGCCATCGCTGGTATGCCGTGCGGAGCATGTGTCTGCCGAGCGACGTCCGCCCGATGTCGGCGTAGAGCGCTGCGGTCTCCTCGTGTGCGAGCGCGCCGATCAAGGGAAGCTGGTTCTCCTCGGCCAGTTCAATCGCCTGGTGCAGGTAGCGCTCTGCGTCGGCGTGCTTCCCGCGCGCTCGCTCCCACGCACCCTGGATCAGTGCGTACGGTGCCGCGTAGTTTGCCGGTGCACCCGCTGCCCACTTGCGATGCAACGAGAGTGTCTGACGCACGAAGCGTTCCGTCGACGCGTCTCGCGGCGCGCTCTGAATCATGCTGAGGGCGCCCAGAGGTAGACGATTTGTGAACTCGTGGTGCCGGCCAGACCGCCGAGATGCTCGATCGCGTCCGGCGTGGCGGCGACCGCGCCGGCGTGGTCGCCGCACCAGAAGTGCAGGCCCTGCTTCGTCGCCGCAGCGACGCCGAGGGCCACCTCGTCACCTTCGAGACGCGCCGCGGGCAGCACGTCTCGCTCGTCGTAACCGCTCTCGCCGGCGAGCAGGAAGGGATCGGCGCTGCGCCCCATCAAATTGAGGCAGAGCTGCTGCATGGCCTGGCAAATCGCGGTGGGCACCGGCTGCGAACGAATGTGGGGGATCAGGGAGCTGGCGAGGGCGTCGATCTCCGCGAGCGGACGACCGACCGAGAACGACTGCGACAGCAGGACCGCGGCCAGGAATCCGGCGGTCTCCTGGTCGCCCTGGTCGAGTGCTTCCTCGACGGCATCCCGAAGCTCGCTCAAGCCATCGCGGGTGGGGTGGCGCCAGTGGTGGATGTAGTCCAGGTACATGAATGCCGTCCGCGGCCGGGCCTCACGGAATTCCTGGCGCTCGGCGAGCAGCCTGCCTACCTCGCCGAAGCGCTGGCTGCCCGCGTGATCACCAAGCAGCACGAGCACGATCCCGTAACCGGTGATCACCGCAGGTGAGGACGGTGTGTGGCCGTGGGCCAACGTGAGATCGAGTTGCTTTCGCACCAGTAGGGGCAAGAGATTGGGCCGAGCGAGGACCGCAAGGTTGCACATTTCGGCAAGAATCGGGTGGATCTCGATGACCCGCCGGTCATCGCAGTGCGGCAGCGCCAGCAGCCGCTCGGTGCTCCAGCGCAGCATCGTCAGCCTCATCCGGACGATCGCGTTGGCCATGCCCGGCTTTCCCGCGTCCGTCGGCATCTGCTCGCCGAGTTCGTCGAGCGCGGCAAGTCCGATCTCGAGCGCCTCCTGCAGACGGTTCTCCGCTACCCGTCCCTTCAACCGGAGGTACGCGAGCCGTGCGCGGTCGGGCGGCTCGCGCAGCTATGTCCTCGGCCTCGTCGAGCAGCGCATTGAGCGTAGCCACGTCACCGACGAGCAACGCGGCGTCGGCGGCGTCGAGCTGCAGCTCTCGGGTCAGGGCAAAGTGGGTGGTCCAGCGATCGCTCGCCGAGCAGGTTCAGGGCATTCCGGCAGTATCCGAGAGCCAACGGGAACGAGGCCTGCGCCCGCGCCTTGCGCGCCGCGCGCCGCAGACGTCGACGAACCTCGTGCGTTCGTCGTCGTCGGCCAACCCCAGACCGCCGATGCCGACGTGGCGTGCGGCTTCGAACAGCCGATCGTCCCCAAGTGCAACGAGCCATCGGCCGAAGCGCAGGTGGACCGCGTGGATGTCGTCGGCGGACAACCCCGCGCGAGCCGCCTCGGCCACGCGGTCGTGGCTGAACCGGTAGCGGGCGTCGCGGCTGATCGCGTTGGTGATCCGCTGGCCGTCGCCGTCGAGCGCCTCCAGCAGCCGAAGCTCGAGGCACGCCCAGAGCGCGTGGGCCACGACGTCGGGCGACTCCGCGGCCGCGGCCGTGGCGTCGTCGAGGTCGAATTCACCCCCGATGCACGCCAGCGAACTCAAGACCGCCCGGTCGTCCGGGCGCAGCTGAGCCAGATAGCCCGCGAAGAACTCGGCAGCCGACGCGGTGACCTCGATGGACGTCAGGACGCGTAGGTCCCAGCTCGCGCCACCACCCTCGGCGGCGGGGATCAGGGCGCCTTCGCGTTGCGCGCGGTACAGCAGCTGCCGGACCTGCAGCGGGTTGCCTCCGGTGCGGTGGTGGAATTCGGCGGCCACGTCGCCCAACTCCACGCTCTGGCCGCACGCGTCGGCGAGCAGCTCTTCGACGTGTTCGGGGGCCAGCGGTTCGAGCTCGATGGTGGTGAGGCGTTCCGATGAAATGCCCACCGCGGCGGGATCGAATTCACCCTGACGATGAGCACCGAGGACCAGGACGTTGCGCAGCGACATCTTCAACAGCTCGGCCAGCAGCAGCAGTGAATCGCGATCGGCCCACTGCAGATCGTCGATCGCCAGCACCACCGGCCGGTAGGTCGCGGTGTCGGAAATCAGTCGGATGGCGGCCCGGTGCAATCGACCGCGAGGATCCGGCGAGTTGACGTCAACCGGATGGGATTGGTCGCCGAATGCCCTTGCCAGCTCGGGGACGAGGTCCCCGAGAATGCCGACCAGCCCGGGCATTCCGCCGACGAGGTCGGCGCGCCACTGGGCACGCTCGGCCGTCCCCGTGGCCTCCATGGTCCCGACGATCGTCTTCAGTGCTTCTGCCAGTGCGGAATACGGTGCAGGCGCACCCTCACGGCACCTGCCGTAGGCGAACACGCAGTTTCGTCGCGAGACCTCGGCGCCGAAGGCCTGTACGAGCGTCGACTTTCCGACTCCCGGGGTCCCGCCGAGCAGGACGCATGCTCCGCCGACGCGTTCGGCCGCTTGCACGGCAGCTCTGAGCTCGGCCTTTTCCGTCAGTCGGTCTGCGAGATGGCCCTGGAAGTCAACCGTCGGTGCTGTCACGGCGCCGCGAACTCCACCGAGCGCGCCACCCGCATTGCGGCGCGGCAAGGGGGTGCCAACACGAAGCGCATGCCGCGTCCCCCCTCCACTACCGGAACCGTACGGCCATCATATTGACGGGTGTGGCGGTACCGCGACACTTAGCTCGCATGTCGAGTCAGCTACCGAAGTAGGTCAGACTTGGCACATGTCATCCGTCGACGCCCAAACGTCACCGCCGGTGGCGGGTTTCGCCGGCACGATGACGATCGTGGCCATGGGTCTTGGCTACAGCATCACGGCCTCCGACCCGACGATCCTGTCCGCCAACATCTCGGAGGTGCGGGCGGGTTTGGCCCTGTCCGGCAGTACCGCGAGTTTCGTTGCGAGCCTTGCCACCCTGACGCTCGCGGCCGCCGTTCTCGGGGCGGGCGCCCTCGGTGACCGCTATGGCATGAGGCGGATGTACGTCGTCGGACTGGCAGGCACCATGGTGTTCGGCGCGATGGCCGCGGCATCGCCGAACGGCATCGTGCTCATCGTGTCCCGCGCCGGGGTGGGGCTGGCGTTCGCCTTCCTGCTGGGGCTGTCGCTGGCGATCATCAACGATGTCTTCGCACCGGAGCGGCGGGCGGCAGCCATCGCGCTGTACCTCGGCGCGGGGTTTGCGCTGACCACGCCGCAACCCGCGCTCGGCGGCGTGCTCGCCGAACACATCGGCTGGCGTGCGGGATTTCTCGTCGCACCGGCGGTGGCGGTCGTGACGCTGTTGATCACGTGGAAGTACGTGCCCGAGACCGCGCGGTCGTCGCGGCGGCTGGATCTGCCGGGCCTGGCACTGGTGGCTCTCGCGCTGCTCGGGGTGATCTTCGGAATATCGCAGCTCGAGACCGGATTTCATGCCGGCGCCGTCGTCCCGATCCTGTTGGGACTGGCTGCGGGCGCCGGCTTCGTGTTTCGCGAGTTGCACACCCCCGACCCCGCTCTGGACCTGCGGATCTTCCGGTCGGCGCGGTTCAACGCGGCAGTCACCGCGGGCGCCACGTTCAACTTCCTCACCGGTGGCTCGACGATCCTGTTCGCGTTCTACCTCGTCACGATCCGGGGCGACTCGCCGGCGCTCCTCGGACTGTTGCTCATTCCCGCGACCGTGCTGCAGGCCGTGGCGGCCACCGGATCCGGCCGGGCGGCGGCGCGCTTCGGGGACCGCGCCGTGCTCATCACCGGGCTGGCACTGCTGCTCGCGGGCCTGGTGGTCCTGACCCTGCTCGGCGAGGACACCCCGCTGCTGGTCCTGTTCGCCGCGATCGCGCTGAACGCCATCGGAGGAGCAGTGGTCCAGACCCCGCAGGCGACGATCATGATGGCAAGTGCGCCAGCGGATCTCGGCGGTGCGGTCTCCGCGGTGAAGTCGGCCGTCGGGCAGGCGGGCTACTCGCTCGGACCGGCGTTGTTCGGGGTCGTCGCCACGATGCTGTTCGTCCGGGACGCGTCGGGCATCACCGTTGCGGAGAGTCAGGACGCCTTCCGCGTCGCGCATGGCGGTGCGGCCGCCTCGCTCGGCGGCGCGCGTGTGCTCGACCCCGACCAGGCGCGCCAGATCGTCGAGGGCTCGAAGGACGCCATGTTGCACGCGATCCACACCCTGAGTTGGATCATGGCCGTGGTGCCCGCGGCGGCTATCGTCGTGGCACTGGTCCTGCTTCGCCGGCCGCCAATGGCCGGTGCGGAACCCTTCGACGGACAGGCGAACTCATGACGACTGCTCTGATAGGCGAGTTGCTGCCGTTCGCGGTGGCGATGGCGGTCAGCCCCGTGTTCGTCATCGTGGCCGTGCTGATCCTGGTGTCCGACGGCGCACGGTCGAAGGGCATCGCGTTCGTGGGCGGTCGAATGCTCGGCATCGCGCTGATCCTGGCGGTCGTGTTCACCGTGTTCGTGGCGATCGGCGGCCATCACGTCGCCCACAAGGGCCCTCCGTCGACGACGGCCTCGGTCGTCAGGATGTTGGTCGGACTCGCGCTGATCGTGCTCGCCGTGAGGATCTTTCGGAACCGGCCGAAGCCCGGCGAAGAACCCCGGCCGAGCGCATTGCTGCGACGCGTCGACGGCCTCACCGCGACGAAGGCCTTCGTCATGGGGTTGGTGCTGAGCCTTCTCGATCCGGCGAGCCTGTCGGTCGGGTTCGTCGCGGGCCTCGACCTCGCCGAGTCGGGGGCGCCGCGCGTCGCCGCCCTCGCGGTCGCGATCGGGTTCGTGCTGATCGCGACCGTGACGGTAACGGTGCCCTTGGCGATCTATCTGGTCGGCGGGGCGGCCGCGGAGGCCAGGCTCGGCGGAATCAAGACGTGGCTGATGGCCAACGAGAAGAACGTCATGATGGTGCTGTTCTTCTTCGTCGGCGTGCTCATGATCAGCCGGGGGATGCGGGCGCTCGGCCTGACGTAGCGCCTTCGCCGCCATACCGCCTCGCCGAACGCACGGCTTGTTGACGGGGTCACTCGACGTTTGCGTTCACCAAGCGTGCGCTCGGCGAGCAAAATCGCTGTGCGGATGGGCCTCTCACCGCGGTTAGGCTCGAAGCCGGGGGTGTCATGGCTCGACAGTCTGGGACGTGGCTCGAGGAGGCGGGCCGCCGCCGACATTGGCTCAAGGCCGACGGTCACCGATTTCTGGTCCGCCGGATGGAGCATGCGCTCGTCCGCAGGGACTTCGCCATGCACGACGACGCGCTGCGGACCCAGTCGCGGTCGCTGGTCGTCGGATGCGTGATCGCCGTGCTGGCGGTCGCGGGTTGCGCGATCCTGGCGTTGGTCAAGCCGCACGGCGCGATCGGCGACGAGAAAATCGTCATGGCCCGCGAGACGGGCGCGCTGTACGTGCGCATCGACGACACGCTGCATCCTGTCCTGAACCTCGCCTCTGCTCGCCTCGTGGCCGGGACGGCGGCATCCCCGGTGGCCGTCGGCGAAGCGGACATCGCCCGTGCGAAAAGAGGTCCGCAGGTGGGCATTCCGGGTGCGCCAGCGACGATCGGGGCACCGCTGACGGACCCGTCGTGGACCGTGTGCGACGACGACCTCACCGTGGTCGTCGTCGGGGCAGCGCCTTCGGTGATCGATCGGCTCGACCGCACGCGCAGTGTTCTGGTCACCCCGCGCGGAGAGTCCGCGGCGCCGACCTACCTGCTCTATGACGGGCGACGGGCCGAGGTGGACCTCCGCAGCACCGCCGTCGTGCGGGCACTGCGCCTCGACGGCATTGTCCCGCTGCCGGTTTCACGTGCGCTGCTCGACCTCGTGCCCGAGGTCCCCGCGATCACCGCGCCTGCCATCGATCGAGCGGGTTCGACAGGTCCGAAGGCCTTGGCGGGCATGGCGGTCGGCACGGTCGTCAGGGTGGCACGCGCCGAGTCCGACGAGTTCTACGTCGTCGTCGCAGAGGGCGTGCAGCGGATCGGCGAGGTCGCCGCGGATCTCATCAGGTTCGCGTTGCCGGGCCGCTTCGACGAGGTTCCGACGGTTGCGCCGTCGGCGATCGCGGGGACCCGGGTGGTCACGATCCTGCCGGTGGAGCATCTTCCCGAGCGCGCAGGCGTACCCGTCGGCGAAGGTGCCGACCTCTCGGTGTGCGCCCAGTGGCGCAGCGGAGGACCGTGACGCGCGATCCAACACCGTTGTGTCGACGGGGCATTCGGTGGTTCGCGATCTCGAAGACTCCGCGATCACACTCGGCCAGGCCGACGGCGACGGTCCGAACGTCGACCGCGTCGTCGTCCCCGAGGGCCACAGTGCACACGTGCGCGCGGTCGGGATCCTCGGCGGTGACGGTGACGAGCGGGAACGCGGTTCCTGGTCAACGAAGAGGGAGTGGTGTTCGGCATTCGCGACGAGGCCGCCGCACGCGACCTCGGGTTGTCCGAGCCTGCGCCAGCGCCCCTGGCCCGTCCTCGCTCGCCTGCCGCGGGGACCCGAATTGAGTTCTGACGCAGCATCAGTCGTCCGTGACGCCGTCTCGTCGCCGCCGTAGCCGACCCGTCGAGATGGTCATGGCCGCGGCGGCCACGCCCACACAGATCGCTGCGCCCCCGAAGGCGAACGTGCGAGACCTGCCATCGACGTCGGTGCCGACCGCACTGGCGGGTACCAGGGGACGTGCCGTTGGCTTGTGGGCGCGAAGCGCCGCCGGTGCCGTCGGCACTCACGGCGGCGACGGGATCGACCACCCCTTCACCGACCCGCGGATCCCAGCCCGCACCCGGCTCGTGGGCGGTGTCCTCGATGCGCTTCATGACCTGGCGCGCGCTCAGTTGCGGGGAGTGCGACCGGATCAGCGCGGCGATGCCGGCGACCACGGGGGCCGCATAGCTGGTGCCCGAAATCGGTTTCGCATCAGATGAACCCGGCACCGAGTCGATCAGACCCTCGCCCGCCGGGATCCAGTGCGACCACCATCTCGCCGGGCGCTGCGACGTCCACCCATGGGCCCGCGAGGCTGAATGGCGACGGACTCCCGTCCGGGCCGACAGATCCGACGGTGAGGACGTAGTCGTCGTACCACGAAGGGCTGACGACGAACTTCACGCCGTCCCAGTTCGGTATGCCCGGCCGGGCGGGATCGGACAGCGGGTTCTGTTGGTCGCACTGACCCGTGCCACCAAGGTTCCCCGCCGCCGCGACGACGACGACGTTCTTGACGTCGACGGCGTACGCGAGGGCAGCACCGAGGGCGCCGTCGCCAACGTCTTGGTCTGCGGGCACGCATGCAACCGATGAAATGTTGATCACCGTCGCTCCGAGGTCGGCGGCGGTCCGCACCGCCATGGCCATGGTCTCGACGTCTCCGACGCCACCGCCCGTGCCGTCCGTGGACCGGCGAAACTTGTTGCTCGACTGGCGAATGCTCAGTACCGAGGCATCTGGTGCGACCCCGCCGAACGTGCCGTCCTCGCGGTCGGTTGGCGTGGCGGCGATGATTCCGGCGACGATCGTGCCGTGGCCGTCGCAGTCCTGCGTGCCGTCGCCCGTCGAGACGTAGTCGCCACCGGGCACCAGGTGGGGAAGAAGTCGATGGCGCGCCACCCCGGTGTCGATGACGGCCACCGTCTGCCCCGCCCCTCTGGACAGTTGCCAGAGCGAGCGGAGGTCAAGCCCGTCGCGCTCGGGCTGGCGGCGTCGGGCTTCGCGGATCGCGCACTGGCGGAACAGCTTTCACTCTGCTCGGTGGGCTCCGATGGGATGGGCGCCTTCGCCACGGGTAGCAGTTCGTCGTCGATGGGTGGCGGCGTCACCGCGGCCGCACGCGGGGCCGACCATCCGGCACTCGACCCCAGCACCAAACCGGCGGCGAGAAAGAGCGCGCAACCCGCGTTCGCCGTCACAGGAGATGCGTCTGTCTGACGAACGCGTAGACCCCGCCCACCCAGCAGGCCAAGCGGCGGTACCGCGGCGAGCGCGGCGTAGTCGAGCAGTTCGACGGCGCGCGCCAGTCCTGGACCGACGCCGCGGAGGCGGACCGCGCCGAGGCCGACGGCGACGACCACCGCGCTCGCCCATCCGGCGTATGTCGGGAGCCGTGCCGACGATGATCGCGAAAGTCGCTGTCAAGCAGCATAATCCACCCACGGCGACAGCAGCGCGGCGCGGCCCGTCGGCGTGGATGCGCCCCCGCAGCGCCAACGCGATCCCGACGACGGCCGTGAACGCGATGCAGGCGAATGTGGGTGCATCCGCTGGGCGGCATCCGAGAGCGACGACGAGCGCGCCGATCGCCGTACCGGTGGCACATCCGACGACCAGTCCGGTCAGGGTCGCGTGGGCGAGTGCTGCGCGAGTGTCGCAGTCGTCGGGGTGCTCATCAGGTCGCAGCCTGGACGCGAGGATCGCCACGCGCGGCGCGACGGCAAGCAGACCGAGCGACGCCGTGGCCAACGTCGCACCCACGGCCGCCACGGACACCGTCGCGATCAGCGGGGCCGCGGTGGCAACGGCGACCAGAGCGGACAGCGTCGCCGTCGCCACCATCGTCGTGGTCGTCGGCGGCGTGCGGGCGTCCCGACCGGCGGATCTCAGCATCAGCAGCGACATCGACAGGCCCGCGGCGGCGGCGAGGAATGCGTTTGCGGCACTTGGGGTTGACGGAACGGCGAGGAATCCCGTGGCGGCGGCCAGACAGACCGCGGCCACGCGCAGGCTGGTGCCGCCGTTGGCGACGGCCGTGATGGCGGCGGCGCACGATGCCGCGGCGGCGACGACGAGGTGGCTCCACTCGTGCGTGCCTGCGCCGGTCCATGCCAACGCCACCGAGGCGGCAGATGGACCGCCCACACGCAGACCGTGGGCGCGACGGCACGGGTGCTGGTGGGCCGCTCGGCGGCGGACGCGACCGTACGGCACGGATCCCACTGCGCGGGGCCCAACGGTGGCTCGCATCGGGACGTCAGAACGATCAGCTCGCCGTCGCGAACACCGTTCTCGGCCAACGTCATCGAGTCGTCGATGGGTGTCCCGCACAATCGGTCGAGCCGCCAGTCGTCGACCACGGTGTCGGGCCCCGGCGTCGGATCGACCAACGACACGATGGCAGGCAGCAGGGCACATACCGGACGTGCCCGTGGGCACGGCCATGTCGACCGTTTCGCATTGGGAGCCACGCTCGACCTGAAAGGTCAGCCGACAGACCGACACACCATCACCCCCCGGATCTCGGTGCCACCACCGATACCGTAACCGCGTTCGGGGAGGCGGTCGTGCGGCAATCTCGTGTGGATTTGCATGGAACCAATTGGCCTCCCGGTGCGTCCATTTGACCGATGGAACTCGTCCGCTTGCCGAGGCTTGCCGCGCCGCCGTTCGACGTCGGCGACGTCGTGGTGGAACCACCACCCGCGGTTCCCGCGCGGGCGGCGGTCAGCGGCATCGCGCGACTGATGCCCGTGGCGATGCTGGTCGCCGCCGCCGGGATGATCCTGCTGTACTTCAGATCGGGCACGGGTGTCGCCCGCAGTCCCGATGTTCCTGTTCTTCCCCGTCATGATGCTGCTGTCGGCGCTCGGGTCGGCGGCGTACGGGATGCGCGACAATCGGCGATCGGGAGAGATCGAAGAGGGCCGCCGCGACTACCTCCGCTACCTCGACGCACTCGACGCGACAGCGGCGAGAACGGCTGTGGCCCAGCATGAGTCGGTGAGCTGGACCCACCCGGATCCTCGAGCTCTATGGACGCTGATCGGTGGTCGACGAATGTGGGAGAGGCTGCCCGGCGACGCGGACTTCTGTCAGGTCAGGGTGGGCCTGTCGACCTCGGGTCTGTCCACCAGACTGGTCAAGCCGGAGGTGAGCACGTCCGGCCACGCCGATCACGTGGTGTCGGAGTGGCTGCGCCGCTTCCTCGCGCACCGGTCCGCGGTGGCCGACCTGCCGGTGACCGTCGACCTGGCGGCGCATCGATGGATCACGCTCGGGGGAGACGTCGTCGACGCGCGTGGGTCGGCGCGGGCGATCATCTGCGAGCTGGCAGTGCTTCACGGACCCGATCACGTCAAGGTGATCGCCGTCGTCGACGAAGGTGCGCGGGCGCACTGGGACTGGCTGAAATGGCTTCCCCACCATCAACATCCGCATGCCGTCGACGCGGTCGGCACGGCCCGGATGACCTACCGTCGGCTCGACGACGCCCAGCTGGGTGCCGGGGGCGCGCACGTTGTCGTTCTGGTCGACGGGGGTGACGTGACGGGCGTCGACCCGATGCGGGACGACGTGACCCTCGTGCAGGTCGGAGACGTCGCCGCGGCTTCGGCGCGATCGGTCGCTCTCACCGCGACCCTGCGCGCCGAAACCGCGGGTGCCCTTCGTCTTGACGCGTTGACGCAGGAGCAGGCGGAGGTGTGTGCGCGCAGACTGGCGCCGTTCACCGAGCAGGCGGTCGTTGGTGCCGACCACCGCGAGGGGACGGTTGGGCGGGGTTGAACGGCATCGGTGACCCAGACGCGATCGATCCCGCGATCCTGTGGCGGCCGCGGGCAAGCGGCCGACGACTACGCGTGGCGATCGGCGTGTCCGACAGTGGCGAGCCCGTGGAGTTGGATCTCAAGGAGGCGGCACATCGAGGAATGGGGCCGCACGGGCTGTGCGTGGGTGCGACGGGTTCGGGCAAGTCGGAGTTTCTCCGGACCCTCGCCCTTGGCCTGATCGCGACCCATCCACCAGAGGCGCTGAACCTGGTGCTCGTCGACTTCAAGGGCGGGGCGACGTTTCTCGGCTTCGAGCGGCTGCGCCACACCGCCGCGGTGATCACCAACCTCTCCGACGAAGCGCACCTGGTCGCTCGGATGCGGGATGCGCTGGCAGGAGAGATGACTCGCAGGCAGGAGATGATGCGCGCGGCCGGAAATCTTGCGAACGTCGGCGACTACGAGGCGGCACGCGCCGCGGGTGCGCCCATTCCGCCGCTGCCCGCACTGCTGATCATCGTCGACGAGTTCTCGGAGCTGCTCAGCCAACAGCCCGACTTCGCCGAGTTGTTCGTCGCGATCGGCCGGGTCGGACGATCGCTCGGCATGCATCTGCTGCTCGCCAGCCAACGCCTGGACGAAGGCCGGCTGCGTGGGCTGGAATCCCATCTCTCCTATCGGATCTGCCTCAAGACGTTCTCCGCCGGCGAGTCCCGCGCGGTCCTCGGTACGTCGGATGCCTACGAACTGCCCGCCGTGCCGGGCATGGCGTACCTCAAGTCCGCATCGGGTGAGTTGACGCGGTTCCACACCGCATTCGTCTCGGGTCGTCCGGCGCCGCGCACATCGGCGCGCGGCGGCGGAGTTCACCTCGGTGCCGACGCCTTTCACCGCGATGGCGACTGCGTCACCGCCTGGCGCGTCCGAACCGATGGCCGGCGGCGAGGAGCCCGAAGACCGTCCTGGCGTCCGTGCTGGACCAACTGTCCGATCGTGGCACTCCGGCGCACCGCGTGTGGTCGCCCCCGTTCACGGTCTCGCCGAGCCTCGATGCGGTCCTGCGGTCCGTGCCGCGCCTCGCGCCCCTGGCGGTGCCGATTGGGCTGGTGGACAAGCCGTTTGAACAGCGCCGCGATCCCTTGATCGTGGATCTCGGTGGCGCCGGCGGCAACGTCGCGGTCGTCGGCGGCCCGAGATCGGGGAAGTCGACCGCACTGCGCACCATGGTCCTCGCGCTAGCGGCCACCCATGCACCTCTGGACGTGCGCGTGTATGGACTCGATTTCGGCGGCGGCACACTGAGTCAGACGCGAGCGCTGCCTCATGTCGGTTCCGTCGCGGGCAGGCACGAGCCGGACCTGGTCAGAAGGATCGTTGCCGAGTTACGGGCACTGGTGGACCGACGCCAGGAGGGATTGCGCCGCGGCGGTGTCGATGCGGTAGGCGTCGACCCTCGCGGCGAGGTGTTCCTCGTCGTCGACGGCTGGGCTACCGTCCGTCAGGAGTTCGACGGACTCGAGGAGACGATCACCACGCTGGCCGCGCAAGGGCTTTCCGTCGGTGTCCATGTCGTACTCGCCGCGTCGCGGTGGACGGAGATCAGGCCTGCGCTCAAGGACCTGGTCGGCACGCGCATCGAACTGCAGGCTCGGCGACCCGACGGAGTCGGAGATGGACCGCGCCCGTGCGCGGTTGCTTGCCGACTGCCCGCCCGGCCGCGGAATCACTCGCGGTGGCCTCGAATTCGTCGTCGCGCTGCCGCGGCTCGACGGCACGTCGTCCACCTCGGGCCTCGACGCCGCGCTGTTGGAGGCCGCGACGTCGATGCGGGCTCGGCATCCCGGTCTGTGCGCGCCGCCGGTCGAACTGCTGCCGACGATCGTGTCCCACGGCTCTGTCGTGGCGTCGGCGCCCGAGTCGGTTGCGGGCACGAGCCTCGTCATCGGTCTCGGCGAGAGCGACCTGCGGCCGTTGGCGATCGATTTCACCGAGCAGTCGCACCTGCTGATCCTCGGCGAGTCCGGTGCCGGCAAGACGGCTGCGCTGCGCACCCTGTGTCACGAGGTCGTCAGGGCCAACTCGGTCGAAGCTGGCCGGTTGGTCATCGTCGACTATCGCCGAACCCTGCTCGGCGTCGTCGAATCCGAACATCTCGTCGGCTACGCGATGTCGCAGGCAAGTGCCGAATCCCAGATCGGCGCGCTGGCACGCACGCTCGAGGCGCGCATGCCGCCCGACGTCGTCACGCAAAAGCAGCTGCGGGACCGGTCGTGGTGGTCGGGGCCCGAGATCTTCGTGGTCGTCGACGACTACGACCTGGTGGCCGGCGCTTCCGACACGCTGCGCAATCCCTTGACCCCGCTGATCGACATGCTCCCACACGCAAGGGATATCGGCCTCCACATCATGCTGGCTCGTCGTTCCGGCGGGGCTGCGCGCGCGATGTTCGATCCGATGCTGGCGCGGATCCGCGAACTGGGATGCATGGGGCTGATGATGAGCGCGAGCCCCGATGAGGGCCCGCTGTTCGGTTCCGTGCGCCCATCGCCCATGCCGTCGGGTCGGGGTGTCGTGATTCGGCGGGCTGAACCGAATCAGGTGGTGCAGGTCGGCTGGATCGATCCACCGTGACGGCGGCCGACGAGGCGGTGGTCGTCGTGGGGCCCAGCACCGTTCGCGGACCGGGCGTCGTGGACGAGGAGCATGCCTCAGTTGCCGTCCACTGCATCGACGATCGGCTGGCGCTGGTCGACGACCGAGTGGTGCCCGTCGAGCACCTCTGGCGCGAGGTGATGCGTTCAGCGGTCGGCGATGCGACCAGCGTCGTGGTGGTGTTCCCGTCCTGGTGGAATCAGCGTCGGTCCTCGCTCGTCGTCGATGCCCTGGCACGTGTGTGCCGCGATGTGGTCGTGTTGGAGCGAGTCGATGTTCTGCGGTCGGGTGACGCGTGTGCCGTCGTCGAGATCGCGGCGGACCTGGTGGCCGTGCATGCCGGTCGGTCGACGCCCGCGGTGTTACCGCGGATCGACGGCACCGCGAATGTCGCTGCGGCCGTGATCGACAGGATCGAGAGCTCGTTCGCCGTGGTGATCGATGCGCCATCGGACGTCGACGGTGCCCGCATGCTGGGCCAAGAGATTGCCAGAGGTCTGCGTGTGCGCGGGACGTCGGTGTCGATCGCCGACGACGGCACGATTCTGCGAACGGCCCGTTCGAGATCGCGGCGTCGACGTCTGGAGGCCCGGCAGCGGATTCGTTCAGCCGCGGGCCGCGGTCGTCGCGGCTTCGGTGTCGTCGGTGGTTGCGCTGACGTGCGCGGCGGTGGGCTCGAGCGCCGAGGCCCCGGAGGTCGCGGAACCGGTGTGGGTCGTCGAAGGCCGCCTCGCCGTCGAGGCCCCTGCGGACTGGAACGTCGAACGCATCACCACTGGACCGGGTTCCGCTCGGCTGCAGGTGGTTTCGCCGTCGGACCCGCAGATGGCCATCCATCTCACTCAATCGGCGGTGCCGATGCAGCAGTCGCTGACCGCCGCGGCCGAGGTGCTGCGCAACTCGCTGGCCATGCAACCGGAGGGGATCTTCGTCGACTTCACGACGGCAGACCGTCGCGCGGACAGACCCGTCATTACGTATCGGGAAGTGCGCCCCGACCACGTCGTCGACTGGACGGTTCTTCTGGACGGCGGGGTGAGGATCGCCATCGGATGCCAGCGCGCGCGGGACCGCGATTGGCCCGAGGGGATCTGCGAGCGGGCGATCCGATCGGCTCGGGTGGTCGCTTGAATGTGGCTCGCAGGCAATGGAACCGAATCGGTCGACGCGCCGTCCAATCCATCAGTAGCGGTTCAAGGAAATCGGAGGAATGTTCGTGAATACACCCAGCAGTGGTGCTCTCAATACTGATTTCGATCTGATGAACACGGTCGCCGGCCAGATCGACACCCGCAACGAAGAAGTTCGCGCGATGCTGGGGAACTTCATCGGGCAGATGACCAGCGTGCCGCCGTCGGTGTGGGGAGGAGTGGCGGCGACGCGGTTCAGAGAGGTGGTGGACCGCTGGAACGCGGAGTCGATGAAGCTGCACGCGGCGCTGCAGGTGATCGCCGAGACCATCAGGTACAACGAGCGGACGTTGCGGGAGGCGAGCGACGGGCACTCGCTCCGCATCGCCGGCATCGCAGATTCCCTGTAATCGACTGTTTCACAACGCGAATGGAGAAATCATGGACCCGGTACTGTCATACGACTTCAACGAGATCGAATGCGCGGTGCGCCAGCAGATTCACGCCACGTCGGCCCGCTTCAACGCGGCTCTGGATGATCTGCGATCGCACGTCGCGCCATTGAAGGCGATGTGGACACGCGAGGCGGCCGAGGCCTACCTCGTCGAGCAGACCCGATGGGATGAATCTGCGGCGGCGCTGAATGGAATCCTCTGGCGGCTCGGGAGCGCCGTGCGCGACGGGGCCGACGACATCGCGGACACCGACAGGCGCGCGGCCGCCGCGTGGGGCTTCTAGGGCGATCAGACCTCTTGGCGCCATCAGACTCTGTGCGGTCTCGCGGGGAAGGAGAGCTCCGCGGGACCGCACAGTTCAACGGGGTGCCGCGTCGAGGAGGGGGGGGGGGCGACTCGCGAGCGCCTTGGCGTACCTGTTCGATGACGTGACGCCACGCGGTCGGGCACCATCGCATCCACTTGTTGGCCACTGCCGTCGCCCCACTTCTGCAACGGGTCGCGGCCCTTGTGCAGCTGCGTCCAGTGTTCGGCGACGCGGTGGCGTTCGTTTCGGTAGTGCGCCGCAAGCCATGCCTCCTCGAAGACGTCGCCTGCCTTCTGCGCCCTTGAGAGGCGATGACGCTCGCACGCGTCGAGAAACGTCAAGCGCCACGTGAAGATCGGGTCGGCCACCTGCCGCAGCAGCCAGTCGTATGCCGTCGCCGCCCACGCCGCCCCGCGCCGCGCACCGGCCGTCGCATGCGAGCGATAGTCGATCTCGACGACCGGCCGCACGAGCCGGGTTGCCTCCGCGCGGTAGTCGGCATGACGGGCGCGGCGGGCGAGCGCCCAATGCTTCGGCTCGCCAGTCGAAGTGTGAATGCGCCTGAGCCAGAACCGAATTGACCGCCGCGAGTGACGTCATGGCCGTGTCGTGGTTTGCGTCGCGAACGTCGGCAGCCCATTCGAAGGTGACGTCGACGGTCAGCGCGGGCACCTTGGCGATCAGCTCGGTGCGTGGTCGGACCAGACCGTCGGGGGCGCCGAAGTGCGCGAACAGCTCGCGGGCGATGGCGTCGTTGCCGGTGAAGTTGAGCAGTGCGCGCTCCAGCCACAGTGCCGCGACCGCGAACACGGCCAACGCGATCAGCAGCGTCAGCAGAGGGGCGTCGCCGGCCAACAGCAGGTAGTAGGCCACCAGGATCGCGAGAGCGAGGACGCCGATGAGGCCCAGGTGGACGATCTCGCGGGCACGCTGCGGGTACTGGGCGACGTACGCGACGTGCAGGGTCTGGCGGTCGATGTCCTTCGCGATCTGCGGGGCGAACGCGGCGCCCTGCGGAAGTTTCTCGGCCAGTAGCAGCGACCGGTAGAGCCGCTTCTCCACCCTGGCCTTGGACGCGACGCTGATGTCGCTGGTCAGAAGCGTGACGACGGCCGGAAACGCCACCACGGCGGGTGCGCAGGCCAAAATCGCGTCGATCAGCATCAGGGCAGAATTCTATGGGTTGCCCGGCCCGCCGGACGGCATCCTCGAAGGCGTTTTGACCTGCGATGACGCCCGCAGGTAAGCTCCCTCGTTGGCAAGCGGTAAGCATGCCGGGTCTCGGGTCTTCGTCGGTCGCCGAGAACCGCCCCGCCGCTAACGCCAGACCGGCACCCGGCTCACGCTGGGATTCAACCCGAGAAAGTAAAGGTAAACGCTGTGCCTACGTACACGCCCAAGGCGGGTGACACCACGCATTCGTGGTACGTCATCGACGCCACGGACGTGGTGCTCGGCCGGCTCGCCGTTGAAGCAGCGAAGCTGCTGCGCGGCAAGCACAAGCCGACATTCACGCCCAACGTCGACGGCGGCGATTTCGTCATCGTCATCAACGCCGAGAAGGTCGCCATCAGCGGCGACAAGCTCAAGAAGAAGTTCCTCTACCGTCACTCGGGTTTCCCCGGTGGCCTGCGTGCCCGCGCGCTCGGTGACGAGCTGGAGAAGCACGCCGACAAGGTCGTCGAGAAGGCGATCATCGGCATGCTGCCCCACAACAAGCTGAGCCGTCAGGTCCAGAAGAAGCTGCGCGTCTACGTGGGTTCTGACCACCCGCACATCGCCCAGCAGCCGATTCCGTTCGAGATCAAGCAGGTGTCCCAGTGACCGAACCCACTGAAACCGTCGAGACCGAGATCACCGAGGTCGACGACGCAATCGCCGAGGCCCCCGTAGCCGAGGAGACCGTCGTGACCGAAGGCCGTCGAGGCACCGGTGGTGCGTGAGCCCATCGTCATCGACCGTCCGATCCAGACCGTCGGCCGCCGCAAGGAGGCCGTGGTGCGGGTGCGTCTGACGCCCGGCACCGGCAAGTTCAACCTGGATGGCCGCAGCCTCGAGGAGTACTTCCCGAACAAGGTGCACCAGCAGCTGATCAAGGCTCCGCTGGTGCTCGTCGACCGGGTCGAGAGCGTCGACATCTTCGCCCACCTCGACGGTGGCGGACCGTCCGGACAGGCGGGCGCGCTGCGCCTGGCCATCGCCCGTGCGCTCATCATCGTGCAGCCCGAGGACCGGCCGCCGCTGAAGAAGGCGGGCTACCTGACCCGCGACCCGCGCGCCATCGAGCGCAAGAAGTACGGCCTGAAGAAGGCCCGCAAGGCGCCTCAGTACTCGAAGCGCTGATCCTCAGTACGTCACTTTCCCGTCGCGGGCGTGTCGTCTCGCATGCACGCCCGCGGCGCGAAGGACACGGAAGGAGGGGCATGGGTCGACTATTCGGCACGGACGGCGTGCGCGGCGTCGCCAATCACGAGCTGACCGCGGAGCTGGCGCTGGCCCTCGGGTCGGCTGCGGCGCAGACGACTCGCCAGGCCAGGCCGCGGCACACGCCGCATGGCCGTCGTCGGACGAGACCCCCGGGCCAGCGGCGAGATGCTCGAGGCGGCCGTGATCGCCGGTCTGACCAGCGAAGGCGTGGACGCGCTGCGCGTCGGAGTGCTGCCGACCCCTGCGGTCGCGCATCTGACCGGCGCCTACGACGCCGAGTTCGGCGTGATGATCTCCGCCTCGCACAACCCGATGCCCGACAACGGCATCAAGATCTTCGGCCCCGGCGGGCACAAGCTCGACGATGACGCCGAGGACCGCATCGAAGAACTGGTCGGCACCGGACCGGGCAATCGTCCCGTCGGTGCCGAGATCGGCCGGGTCGTCGACGCCGACGACGCCCTCGAGCGCTATCTGCGGCACGTGGCGGGAGCCGCGACGGTGCGGCTGGACGGTTTGACGGTCGTCGTCGACTGCGCGAACGGCGCCGCATCGACGGCCGCGCCGCTCGCCTACCGCGCGGCGGGCGCGAACGTCATCGCCATCAACGCAGATCCCAACGGGCTCAACATCAACGACGGCTGCGGATCGACGCACATGGACGTGCTGCAGGCCGCCGTGCTCGAGCACCGCGCCGACCTCGGCCTTGCCCACGACGGCGACGCCGACCGGTGCCTTGCGGTGGACGCCGACGGACAGGTGGTCGACGGCGACGCCATCATGGTGCTGCTCGCGCTGGCCATGCGCGACGCGGGCGAGCTGGCGTCGAACACGTTGGTGACGACGGTGATGAGCAATCTCGGCCTCCATCTGGCCATGCGCGCCGAGGGCATCGAGGTTCGCACCACCGCCGTCGGAGACCGCTACGTTCTCGAGGAGATGCGCGCGGGCGGGTACAGCCTCGGCGGCGAGCAGTCCGGCCACATCGTGCTGCCGTCCTTCGGCACGACCGGCGACGGGATCGTCAGCGGTCTTCGGCTGATGTCGCGGATGGTGCAGACGTCGTCGTCGCTGGCCACGCTCGTCGCGCCGATGCGCACGCTGCCGCAGGTGCTGATCAACGTCGAGGTCGCCGACAAGGCCACGGTTGCCCAGGCGCCCTCGGTGCGCAGCGCCGTCGCGCTCGCCGAGGCCGAACTCGGTGACAGCGGTCGAATCCTGTTGCGCCCCTCCGGGACCGAGCAGGTGGTCCGGGTGATGGTCGAAGCCGCCGACGAGGACACCGCGAGAGAACTCGCCGCGCGGGTGGCGGAGTCCGTCGCAGGCGAGGTCTGACCCGACGGAACCAAACGGGCAGCGTCCGCGTCCTAGCCATCATGGGAGAACGTGACGCCGCGCGCGTCGATGTCATGGCAGTGCTCGGCGTAGCCCGTGGCTTCGACGCCATCGCGGACATGATCGAGGCGGCGGTGGGCGCGCACCTGGCCCACTCGTCCTTCGACGGTGCGGTTGCCGGTCGCTCGCATGCCGCTCGGGGTGAGGCGCTGCGACATGCGATCGGCGACCTGGTCGAATCAGATGCGCACGTGGTCGCGGTCGTGCTCGGAAATCGGTTCGGCGCTGAGGGTTTCGGCCGACGCCTATGTCGGCGCCGAGGCGCTCGGTGCGCGACGGCTCGGCTGACCGGTGGCCTTCGACGTCGCCGCCAGGTTGGCCGAGGGGCGACCGGCCGTGGCCGATTTCGAGAACTACGTGGGGGCCGTGCACGTGCTGGGCTACCAGAATCCCGACCTGACCATGCATTCGGCGCAGGTCCGGGACCTCTACGGCACCGAGGACGGTCTGGACCTTCAGGCGTTGGAGGCCGATGCCGACGCACTCTCGCGGCTCGCGTCCTGCGCGGGCGACGCGGTGCGTGCCGAGGCGGACGGCGTGGCGGCCTTGGCCGACGCGTGGAAGGGTCAGGCGGCGGACTCAGCCCGCGAATTCCTTCGGCGACATCAGGACTCGGCGGCAGCGGTCAGCGCGGCGGTGCACGAGGCGGCCGCCGCATTCCGCGCGCTGCGGGACCAGCTCTGGCACGCGGTCGATGCGAAGGTCGACACCGTCGCGGCCATCGACGGCCGGTGTGGGCCTCAGCGTGCAGAGTGGCTGGCGGCCGCGCACGTCGTTCTTTCCGGCGGTGGGGACCGGGCCGCCGCGAGCGAGACCGTCGATCAGAAGGTGCGGCCATTCGTCGAGGGCGACATCGGCTCTGACTGGGTATCGGCCATGCACGCGTCGACTGCCTCGGTGGCCGGCGCCTATGACACGGCGATCGCCGCGGTGAAGCCCGATCGGTTCATCGCATTCGAGGTACCGGGATACGTGGGGCCGACTTCACCTGGACCGCAGGATGTCTCACCCTCGTTCAGTTCCCCCGGCAGTGCGCCCACGCAGGCTCTGCAACCCGCCGTCGCGCAGACAGTACCTGCCGCCGCGCCGACCTCGGCGAACCCGGCCCCGTCGCCGGCATTAGCGTCCGACGTGCCCATCTCGCCCACACTGCCCGCCTCCGCAGTCTCCGCCGCACCCGAACCGCCTTCCTCGTCGCCCGGGCTGGGCGATCTTGGTGGCGCGATGCCCGCCGTGGGCGCAGGACTGTCGGGCCTTGGACGCCAGTTATCCGACGGCATAGCGGGATTGACCGGCTTGACGGGTGCGGGGCGAGACGCGCTGTCCGAGGACGACGAGCCAGACTTGGGCGACCAGCAGGACGAAGGGGACGACGACGAAGAAGGAGACGACGAGACTGACGAGTCGAATGACAGCGATCACGCCACGCTCGACGGCGTGATCGATCCGGCGGACGGCGAGCCACCCGCGGACCCCCAAGATCTAGACGACGACCTGTCGAAATCCACGACCGACCATCCACCGCCACCGGCGACGCCGCCACCGGCACCGCCCGCCACCGCCACCCGTTCCGACACCGTCCCCGGAGCCGTTGTCGACCGACCTGATGCCCCCTCCGCCAGTCCCCGCCCGCACGCCGTGCGAGATTGCCGCCGACGAGGTGCCGCAGGTGGGGGAGTAGCCTGCGGCGGGTGAAACTGCGCACGTCCGAGGTGGTCTTCCTGTTCGTGCTAGGGGGTGCGGCGGCGCTCGTCGGCGATCACGGCCACGTTGCCACCGGCACCCTTCGGTACCACGAGACGGCGCTCACCTCGGTGCCCTTCCTGTGGAGCAGCCCGATCTGGTTCCCCGTCATGGTGGGAGCCGCGACGGTCTCGCTGGCCGAATTGCGGCTGCACCTCGGTCCGTCCCGAGCCACGGTGACGAGACGTCAAGGGCTGGCGGGCGTTGCGGCCGTCATCGGCACGTACGTGGTCACGGCGCTGGTGCACACCGCGCCGGTCGTGCCCGCAACGACGCTCGTCGTCGCGCTCGCGGTGATCACGTGGTGCGCGCTCGGCGACCGGGTCTCGGTCGTGTGCGGCGTGCTGGCGGCGGTTTTCGGTCCCGTGGTTGAGATCGTCCTCGTCAAGGTGGGAGTTTTCGCCTATGCCGAGGACTCATCCGGCCTGTTCGGGGTCGGCCCGTTCCTGCCGCCGCTGTACTTCGCGTTCGGCGTCGTGGTGGCGCTACTCGCCGAGATCGCCGCGAGGGAAAGGGAATTGACGCCGGTGGCTAGCCCGAGGGGTTAGTGGTGGGTTGGCACTGAGCTGGCCCCGTCGCTTTGGGGTCGTCGCCTTCGCCCTGGTGGTCGGCGTCGTCGCCGTCTGTTTGGTATTCGCGTAGGTAGCGTTCGGGGTGGTGGAAGTCGTTGGTGGAGGCGGTTTTTCGTGGATATTGTGGGGGTGGGGTCCAGTTGGTGTTGCCGTTGATCATGTGGGTGTTCCAGGCGCCGGGTCCGACTTGGGGGTGGTCTTGGTAGCAGGCCAAGCTCATGAGGTCGACATTGGTTTGGCCGTTGGCGGCGAAGTCGGGGCTGTGGTGGGCTTGGGAGTCTTCGGCGGAGCGGTCGCAGTGGGGGCGGGTGCAGCCGCGGTCGCGGCCGAACAGTGCGAGCCATTGGTCGCCGTTGGCGCAGCGCCGGGCGCGGTAGAAGTCCACGGTGCGGCGGTCGGTGTCGCTGGCGAAGATCTGCAGGTAGCGGTAGGAGCTGGCGGCCATGGTGATCAGGTCGCTGTTCGCGATGAGCGTTCCGGTGGCGGTCAGTGCGTGGCCGGCGGCGGCTTGCAGTTCGGCCAGGGTGGTGGTGGCCACGACGGTGACCGGCAAGCCGTGGTGGGTGCCGAGTGCGGGGTTGCCCAGGATCGACCGCGCCCAGTAATTCAGTGCGTCGTGGCGGCGCTGGGATGGGGTGCGGAAGTCGGTGACCGCAGGCGTGGGGGCCGGACTCGGCGGGCTGGCGTCATCGGCGGTCTCGGCGGTGTCGGCTGCGGCGGACCCTGCGGTGTCGGCTGCGTCTGTGTCATCTGTGTCACCGGCTGCGCTGCGGCTCTCGGTCTCCGGCTGGTCGGCGTCGGCGTCGGCGGTGTCGGACTGGTCGGTAGCGGGCCTATCGCCGTCGTCCGCGGTGTCGGACTGGTCGGCGGTGTCGGGCTCATCGGTGGTGCCAGGCTGATCGGTGGCGGCGGGCTGGTCGCGGTGATTCGCGGTGTCGGGCTGGTTCCCGTCAGTCGCCGGGTCGGGCTGGTCCCCGTCTGTCGCCGGGTCGGGCTGGTCGGTGGCGTCGGCTCCTCGTCGGGCATGGACATGCCGTATCCGGCGTACTTGGCGAAGAAGGCGTCCAGGTGGGCGCGTAGTTGCGGGGTGGCCCACAGCACGCCCTTGCTCATGCCGTCGGCGCGTTGGGCCTCCCAGTGGAATCCGCTCTTGCGGATGCGGTCCTGCTCGCTGAACTTCCCGTCCGGGTTGATCGTCTGCGCGAGCTTCTTGGCGACCTTCTTGAGTTGGTCGGGGCGTAGTTGGGTGGCCTTGTCGGCCAGGAACTTCTCGGAGGTCTCTTGCACGTCGAGCGGAGTCTCGGCGGGAATCTCGTGAAGAACGTCATGATCTCGGCGAGGTGCGCGGCGTCGAGCAGACCACTTGTTCCAGGCCTTCGCGGTGGCGGGCAGGTGCGGTGCCAACGGTTCACCGGTCAGGGTGCTGCGCTCGCGGACCAGTGCGGCCTGCGTGAGTCGTTTGGCGGCTTCGGCGGGGGTGATCCGCAGGGTGTCGGCGATCAGCTTCTTCGGGACGTCGCCCAGGGTGGCTGATGGGTTCGTCGGCGATGGTGGCGGCGATCGCGGTGCTGACCGCCAGCGTCAGGCGCCGGTCGGTCTCCAGGATGTCCATCGTGTCAAGACGTTCGCGCGCTGCCATCGCGGTCCAATCGGTGCGGTGCACGATGTCGATGCCGGCGGCGATCATCGCCAACCCCTCGGACAGTTCTCCCGCATCCATGTTCGAAACGCTACGCCGCACCCCCGACGCGAATCCGAGGTTATCCACAGTCGCGAATTATCCCCAGATCACCCAAACAGGCTGGCACACAACACAAGAGAAGCGTATAACCGCCAAGTCCGCCGCTAGGTCAGGTCCGAGTCACGGACCCAAACGGGAGCGAAGTACCGGTATAGGGGCTAGCTGGCCAGCTCGACGAGCTCGGTGACGAACCGCACGGACTCGCGTTCGTCACCGCTCAGCGGATGCACCAGCATCGTCGTGACCCCGGCTTCGGCGTAGGCCGCGAGGCGCTCCTTGACGAACCCCTTCGGACCGACCAGCGAGACGTTGCGGACGAGTTCGTCAGGGACCGCCGCGATGGCTTCGGTCTTCTTGCCCGCGAGGTACAGATCCTGGATGTGGTCGGCGACGTCGCCGAAGCCGTATCGGGTGGCCAGGTTGTGGTAGAAGTTCTTGCCGCGCGCGCCCATGCCGCCGATGTACAGCGCCAGTTGGGGTTTCGCCCACGCGAGCCGCTCCTCGACGTCGTCGCCGATGGCCAGGCTCGCTGACACCATGACGTCCATCGGGCCCAGCTCCGGGTCGCGCTTGGCGGAGCCCGCCCGCAGCGCCTCACCCCAGACGAGGTCGGCCTTCTCCGGATAGAAGAACACCGGTTGCCAGCCCTCGGCGATCTCCGCCGTCAGCTCCACGTTCTTCGGGCCCAGCGCGGCAATCGTGATCGGAATGCGTTCGCGGACGGGGTGATTGATCAGATGCAGGGGCTTGCCCAGCCCGGTGCCCCGGTCGGCGGGCAGGGGGATCTGGAAGTGCTTTCCGTCGTACTGCACGTTTTCGCGGCGCCACACCTGTCGGCAGATGTCGACCACTTCGCGGGTGCGGCCCAGGGGAGCGTCGAAGGGCACGCCGTGGAAACCCTCCATCACCTGCGGGCCCGACGTGCCGATGCCGAGCCGGAAGCGGCCGTCCGACACGTAGTCCAGTCCCGCGGCAGTCATCGCCAACAGCGACGGGGTGCGAACGTAGATGGGGACGACGCCCGAACCCAGTTCGATCGTCGACGTCTTCGCCGCCAGGTAGCCGAGTTGGCTGATCGCATCGTAGGAGTAGGCCTCGGCGACGAGGGCGATGTCGACGCCCACCTTCTCCAGCTCGACGACCTGATCGACGGCCTCGCGGAAGCCGCCGGCGTAGCTCAGAAAGATTCCGGTTCGCATTGTCGGTTTATACCACCGCTATCAACCAGTTGGTTGGGCAGCCCCGGCCCTACCCCTTGAGGAGCGCGACGACTTTGCCCTCCGCTGTGATCGCCGCCGCCTCTGGATCGGGCACCACGGTCTTGGGCAGAACGATCTCGGGATCGCCGAAGTCCTTGTAGGCCTTGTCTCCGGTCAGTGCGTGCAGCAGGTACCCGGTCAACAACGCCCGGACGGCCTTCTGCGTCTTGCGGTCCGCGCCCGGCAGTCCTACCACCCGATTGAGGCGGAAACCCTCGACGAGTCCGCCTGGCTCGGCCTTCGCCACGGTGCGCAGAGTGGCTCTGCGCCATGCCGCCGAAAGCGTCGCGGCATTCGACCGGATCGACGTTTCCTCGCCAGGCGTGGTGAGGATCATGCCCGGCACCCGAAGTCCCGTCGCCGGCTGCTCGGCCGCAGGGCTGCTCACCGTGGGAAACAGCGCAACGGCCGCTTTGAGCCTGTCGGGCATGCCCGCCGCGGCGAAGACCGCCGCCGAGCCGCCGAAGCCGTGGCCGACCACGCCGAGCTTGGCGGGGTGGACGCTGATCTTGCCGGTTCCAAGTCGTACGCCGGTGACGATGTCGAGCGTCGTGCCCAGGTCGAAGGCCAGGTTCAATACCGACGGCGCTAGGCCGGTCTCGGTGTTGGGCGCAGCTGCGACGATGCCCCAGGACGCCAGGTGCTCGAGCGTGGCGTTGTACCTGTCGGCGCCAGCGAGCCAGTCGTGACCGAACGCCACACCGGGCAGGTTGAGTCCGGACTCGGGGGTGTAGACGACGCCCGACAATCCGGCAAACGCCAGGTCGCCACGCAGAACGCGGTGCGGGCCGCGTCGCGTCAAAGCAGCGAAGAGCTTCTTCGTCGTGGCCACCCGATGACCGTAGCTCACCGTCTGCCAAACCACGGTCGGAGGATCGCCGTCGACACCTCCGTCGACCTCACCTCAGACTTGGCCGGTGAGTGTGGTTCGTGCAGGTCAGCTCCCGTCCACTGCGGCGAAGGCGGTCCGCCCGCGGTCCCTGCACTACTCTGGATGCTCGTGTGTGGAATCGTCGGCTATGTCGGGCATCGCGATGCCCGCACGGTCGTCGTCGACGCGTTGCGCCGGATGGAATACCGCGGGTACGACTCCGCCGGCGTCGCGATCCTCGACGGTGACGGCGGGCTGACGGTCCGCAGGCGCGCAGGCAGGCTCGCCAACCTCGAGACCGCTCTCGCCGAGGTCGAGGATTCGGTCCTGGCAGGCCACGCCGGGATGGGGCACACCCGATGGGCCACCCACGGCCGGCCAACGGATCGCAACGCTCACCCACACCGCGATGCCGCAGGCAAGATCGCCGTCGTCCACAACGGCATCATCGAGAACTTCGCCGCGCTGCGGTCCGAACTCGAAGCCACGGGCGTCGAGTTCTCGAGCGATACCGACACCGAGGTCGCCGTACACCTGGTGTCGTGGCAGTACCACCACGGACCCACCGCCGGGGACTTCGTCGGCTCCGTGATGACGGTGCTGCCGCGGCTCGAGGGCCACTTCACCCTCGTCTTCGCCAGCGCCGACGACCCGGACACCATCGTCGCGGCGAGACGGTCCACTCCGCTGGTGATCGGCGTCGGCGACGGCGAGACGTTCCTGGGCTCCGACGTGGCGGCCTTCATCGAGCACACCCGCGAGGCCGTGGAGTTGGGGCAGGACCAGGCCGTCGTGATCACCGCCGACGGCTACGAGATCTACGACTTCCACGGCAACCGGGACGACGCCGCTGCTCGTCCATTCCACATCGACTGGGACCTGTCCGCCGCCGAAAAGGGTGGCTACGAGTACTTCATGCTCAAGGAGATCGCCGAGCAGCCCGTCGCGGTCGCCGACACGCTGCTCGGGCATTTCGCCGACGGGCGCATCGTGCTCGACGAGCAACGCCTGAGCGACCAGGAACTGCGCGAGGTCGACAAGGTCTTCATCGTCGCGTGCGGCACGGCGTATCACTCCGGGATGCTGGCCAAGTACGCCATCGAGCACTGGACCCGGCTGCCGGTCGAGGTAGAGCTGGCCAGCGAGTTCCGGTACCGCGACCCCGTGCTCGACCGCAGCACGCTCGTGATCGCGATCTCGCAGTCCGGCGAGACCGCCGACACCCTCGAAGCCGTCCGCCACGCCAAGGAACAGAAGGCCAAGGTCCTGGCGATCTGCAACACCAACGGCAGCCAGATCCCCAGGGAATGCGACGCGGTCCTCTACACCCGCGCGGGGCCGGAGATCGGCGTCGCTTCCACCAAGACGTTCCTGGCGCAGATCACGGCGAACTATCTCGTCGGACTCGCTCTTGCACAGGCCCGCGGGACGAAGTATCCCGACGAGGTGCAGCGCGAATTCGACGAGCTCGAGTCGATGCCGGACCTCATCGCGCGGGTGTTGACGTGCATGGAGCCGGTCACCGAGCTGGCGCGGCGGTTCGCCACGTCGCAGACGGTGCTGTTCCTTGGCAGGCACGTCGGTTACCCGGTCGCGCTCGAGGGCGCACTCAAGCTCAAGGAACTGGCGTACATGCACGCCGAGGGCTTCGCGGCGGGCGAGCTGAAGCACGGGTCCATCGCACTGATCGAGGACGGCCTGCCCGTCATCGTCGTGATGCCGTCGCCGAAGAACGCGGCGATGCTGCACTCCAAGCTGTTGAGCAACATTCGCGAGGTGCAGGCGCGCGGCGCCGTGACCATCGTCATTGCCGAGGAGGGTGACGACACGGTCCGGCCGTACGCCGATCACCTGATCGAAATCCCGGCTGTGTCAACGCTATTCCAGCCGCTGCTGTCGACGATCCCGCTGCAGGTCTTCGCGGCCGGTGTGGCGCAGGCGCGCGGCTACGACGTCGACAAGCCACGCAACCTGGCCAAGTCCGTCACCGTCGAATAGCGGTTGGCCGCGGCGTGGCGATAATTCGTCCATGACCAACCAAGCGCGTAGCGCCATCGTCACCGGAGCCTATGGAGGAATCGGACGGGCGATCACCGAAGCCCTCCTCGAGGAGGGCTTCGCCGTCACGATGGTCGGCCGTGATCCCGACAAGTTGCGCACCGTCGCGGAGACCACTCGGCGGCGCCGACGTGTTCTGGTCGGCGGGCTCACTGGCCGAGGAGGGTTTCCTCGACGACGTCGTGGCGTCGCACGCCGAGCGCTTCGGAGCACTCGACCTGCTGGTCAACAACGCGGGTGTGGCCGGCGCGAAGGCGCTCGGTGACCTCACCGCGGAGTTCGTCGACGCGCAGTTCGCCGTCAACACCCGGGCGGTCATCCTGCTGACGAACAAGTGTCTTCCCTTGCTGCGCAGGGCAGTCGGCGCGCGGGGCTCGGCGCAGGTGGTGAACACCTCGTCCAACGCGGGCAAGCGCGGCGAGGCGATGCTCACGTCGTACTCGGCGTCGAAGGCCGCAGTGATCGGCTTCACCGAGGCGCTGCACGACGAGCTTGCCGGCGAGGGCATCAAGGCCACGGCCATCTGTCCCGGCCTCACCGACACCCCGATGGCCGACGAGGCCCGCGAGGGCGGAGCGACCGAGATGATCACGCCCCGTGACGTCGCGGAGACCGTGCGCATGACGACGCGGCTGTCGCGGGCCTGCATCATCCCCGAGATCATTCTGCTGCGACCGAACGAGTGGGTGGCGCCGTCCGAGCTGCGCTGAGCGCACGCGCACGCCGAAGTGAGTGTCAGCCGAGGTGCTCGGCCAGGAACGGCCGAATCAGCGCGACGGCCGCGTCGAGTCGGCTCTCGAGGAGGAAGTGGCCGCCGTCGAGCAGGTTGATCTCGGCGTTGGGCAGATCCCTGCCGAATGCCAGCGCGCCGTCGGGCCCGAAGATCTCGTCGTTGCGTCCCCACACCGCGAGCAACGGCACCTGCGACGTACGGAAGTACTCGTGAACTCGCGGGTACAGGTCGACGTTGGTGATGTAGTTCGCGAACAGCGCCAGCTGGACGGCGACGGCCTCCTCACTGCCGGCGGTGGCGGCGTGTGCGGTCACCCAGACATCGGGGTCGACGACGGTCGGGTCCGAAACCCCATGCGTGTATTGCCATTTCATGCCGTCGATGCTGATGAGCTCGCGTAGCGCCTTGGCGTTTTCGTCCGACCGGTCGCGGCCGTAGGCGAACAGGGGTTCCATCGCGTCGCCGACGAATCCCTCCACGTAGGCATTGCCGTTCTGGGTGACGATCGCGGTGATCCGGTCCGGGTGGCGCAGTGCGAGTCGCCAGCCGACCGGTGCGCCGTAGTCCTGCACGTACAACGCGTAGCGGGTGACGCCGAGGTGGTCCAGCAGTGCGTCGACGTGGTCGGCCAGCGAGTCGAAGGTGTAGTCGAAGTCGTCGACGCTCGGCATGTCGGAGTGGCCGAATCCCGGGTAGTCCGGGGCGATCACGCGATAGCGGTCGGCGAGTGCGGGAATCAGGTTGCGGTACATGTGCGAACTGGCGGGCGTGCCGTGCAACAGGACCACTGTCGGCGCCGTCTGCGGCCCCGCCTCGCGGTAGAAGATCCGGCGTCCGGCGATCTGGGCGAAGCGATGGTGCGTGATCATGACTAACCTCCATAACTAATCAATAGGGTTAGGACAGGAAACACGCTCTCGACCTAACCTGTCAAGTGCACTATGGTGGTTAGCGTGAAGTCCACGGATTGGCAGGCCGTGCTCGTCGACCTGCTGAACACCACCCCAGTGGTCGACGGGGTGGCGACACGACCAGCTCGCGGACGACGGTGCCGCTCGAGCGTGGTTGCGAGCTCGCGGCGGAGGCGACGACGAGGACCTGCCGGGCGTCCGCACGGTGCGCGAGGACCTTCAGCGAGTGGTCCGCGGCGATGCCGGCGCCGACGTGCTCAATCGCTACGTCGCGTCGGTACGGCAAGCGCCGCGGGTGCTTTCGCCGACGGCCTGGACTGGCGGCTCGACGAGCCGGTCGCCTGGCCCGCACGCGTCGTCTTGGCCTGGGGTGACGTGCAGAACGAGAGGCCGGGCAGGCTGCGTCCCTGTGCCAACGGCGAGTGTCAGCTGTTCCTCTTGGATCGCAGCCGCGGCGGCACGGGGCGGTGGTGCTCGATGAGCGGCTGCGGCAACCGGATGAAGGCGCGCCGTCACTACGATCGGGCGATGGGCAGGGCGGGGGACTAGCTTGGGCGAGGACGCCAGCACCGCGACATCGACCGTGAATCTGACGCAGGGCCCAGGTCGAGCGTCGCCAGGTTCACGCTGGGCGGCCGCAGGTCGCCTAGGGTCCGAGTCCGTCGAACAGATCGTTGGTCGCGCGGGCTGCCAGGTCCTCGGGATCTCTCGCCGATGCCGACGTGGTGCAGGTCGCCGCCGATCGCCAGCGACGCGACGCCGTGGATCATCGACCACAGCGGCCCTGCGATCGGCAGTGGATCGTCGCCCTTGATCGCCCCGGACGTCTGGCAGACCATGACGGCCTGGAGTAGCGCGCCGAACGCCTGCGCACCAGCGATGAGTAGGCCTGGGTGGTCCGCCTTGTCCTTCGTCTCCGCGCCGAACATGACCTGGTAGTAGTCGGGATGCGCGACGGCCCATCGCACGTAGCGACGGCCCATGTCGACGACCATGGCTCTCGGGTCGGCGCCGCCGTGCACGCGTCGCGGAAATGGCCTGGTGCAACTCGAGGAAGCCCTGTTCGGCAACGGAGGCCAGCAGGTCCGCCTTGTCGGTGAAGTGGCGGTAGGGCGCCGCGAGGCTGACGCCTGCACGCCGTGCGGCCTCGCTCAGCGTGAAGCCCTTTGGCCCCTTCTCCGCTACCAGGGCGAGGGCGGCCTCGGTGAGCGCCCGCTTCAGATCGCCATGGTGGTAGCTCGACTTCTTCGCCGGCGGAGACATGTTGACGACTTTAACATTGAGGTCTATGTTAAAGCCATCAACATCAAACCCGAGGACGGGAAATGACCACACGATCGCAACCGCCGAACACCCGATACCGGCTGGGCCGTGGTGACCGGCGCCAGCTCGGGTCTGGGCGGCATCTTCGCCACGCAACTCGCCGAGCGTGGGATGGCGCTGGTCCTCGCCGGTCGCGACCGGCCGCGCCTCGAAGCGGTTCGGGACCGCGTCCGTCGAGATCGCACCTGCCGTCGAGGTCGACGTCGTCGTCGGCGATCTCGGCACCCGGGCCGGGGTCGACGAACTCCTCGCGCATCTCGGCGGACGCCCGGTCGACGTTCTCGTCAACAACGCGGGATTCGGCACCTACGGCCCGTTCGCCGAGACGGACGAAGCCCGCGAACACGGCATGATCGGCGTCAACGTCGACGCGCTGATGGGCCTCACCCGCGCGGTGCTTCCCGGCATGCTGGCCCGGCGCAAGGGCGGCATCCTGAACGTCGCGTCCACCATCGCGTTCCAGCCCGGGCCGTATCAGGCCGTCTACGGCGCGTCGAAGGCGTTCGTGCTGTCGTTCGGCCAGGCGCTGTGGGCGGAGACGCGCGGCACCGGGGTCGTCGTGACGACGCTCTGCCCGGGACCGACGGCCACCGGTTTCGTCGACGCGCTGGGCTCGGACGTGTCGCACACCGCGATCTACGGCCATCTCGCCGCGCCCGAACCGGTTGTGGCCGCGGGCCTTCGAGCGCTCGACCGCGGGCGGGCGGTCGTGGTGCCCGGACTTCGCAACAAGATCATGGCGAACTCCGGACGGTTCTCGCCGGGCTGGGTCAACGCACTCATCGCCGGCCGTCTGCTGCGGCCCGCCGTGACGTCCGACCGGGTACCAGCGGCATGACCGCCACCGTCTCCGTCGACGCTGCGACCGAGGCCGCCCGGTTGGTCGCCGACGTTCGCGACGACCCCGCGGGCCGGATGCTCCTCGCATTCGATTCCTACGCAACGCCGTTCGGCTCGTCGAGGTATCTCCCCTACGCCCGCGCCGTGCGCGCCTTCATGCGGTGGCAGCATTCCCGCGGCGTGCTCAACCCGCCGCTGGGCGACCGGCCGGGGAGCCCATGGTGGCGAGCGGTCAACTCAGACCTCCTGCGCGACACATGCGAGGCGCGAATCCTGGTTCAGCGTGGCGGAGAGGCGTCGCGGCACAGCGTCGAGCTGTGGATCGCCTTCTTCCGCGACCCGTCGGCGAAGTCCTGGTACCTCGCCCACAACGCGAGCATCGTCGCTGGCTACCTGGCCCACGACGACCTCGCCGCGATGGAGACCCCCGCCGAGCGGTTCTTCATGAACGTCGTCCTGCTGCGGGTGCTCTACGCCCAGGCGCGTGGTGGTCGACGGCCGCCTCGCGCTCGGCCGGCTGGCGTGGCTGAGCCGGCTGGTCGGACACCCCGGCGCGAGGACGCCGAGGTACTGCTCGCGATGAAGGACGTCCTGCCCGACGTCTATCCGATCGAAGGGCTCAGTGTCGAGGAGATCATCGACGCCGAGAACCCCGTGGGCCGACTTCTGGACTACACCGTGATCGGCACCCGCGTCGAGGCCCTCTACGCCTCCGCGGCGCACGAACTCGGCGAGCTGCGCCTTCTCGGGCTGGTCCGCAACGGAGCCCCGGTCTACGCGTTGCCTTACGAGATGCGCCACGTGTGGCGCCGTCGTCCCGCCCGGCTGGTCGACTTTCTCACTCGACCGGGCCGAGCTTCCAGCCCGACGACGTAGCGTAGGGGCGTGCGGCACTACTACTCCGCGGACGCGATCCGTGAGGCAGAGGCGCCGCTGCTGGCACGCCTTCCCGACGGCGCCCTGATGCGCCGGGCCGCCCACGGGTTGGCCCTCGCGATCGCCCGCGAATTGACGCGAGCGCCGCGGCGCCGTCGCGGGCGCGCGGGTATGTGCCGTCGTCGGCTCGGGCGACAACGGCGGTGACGCGCTGTGGGCGGCGACCTTCCTGCGCAGCCGCGGCGTCGCCGCGAGCGCGATCGTGCTCAACCCGGAGCGGGTCACACGCCAAGGCGCTGGCCGCGTTCACGAAGTCGGGCGGCCGGATCGTCGAAAGCGTCCCGACGGCAACAGATCTGGTGATCGACGGAGTGGTGGGCATCTCCGGCTCGGGGCCTCTGCGGCCTGCCGCGGCGGACGTGTTCGCCGCCGTCGAGGCTGCCGGCATCCCCGTCGTGGCCGTTGACCTACCGAGCGGCGTCGACGTCCACACCGGAGCAGCTGACGGCCCGCACGTGCGCGCGGCGCTGACCGTCACCTTCGGCGGCCTCAAACCCGTTCATGCCCTTGCTGATTGCGGCCGCGTCGAACTCGTCGACATCGGGCTTGATCTGCCGAGGGCCGACATCCTCGGCATGGAGGCCGCCGACGTCGCCGCGCGTTGGCCCATGCCCGGACCGAAGGACGACAAGTACACCCAGGGCGTGACGGGCGTGCTGGCCGGTTCGGCGACGTATCCGGGCGCGGCCATCCTGTGCACGGGCGCGGCCGTCGCCGCCACCTCCGGCATGGTGCGCTACGCGGGCACGGCAGCGCACGAGGTCGTCGATCACCGGCCCGAGGTGGTGGCCGTTACCGCCGCGGCGACGGCGGGCCGGGTCCAGGCGTGGGTCGTCGGGCCCGGACTGGGGACCGACCAGAACGCCGCTGCCGCACTGTGGTTCGCCCTCGACTCGGACGTGCCGGTGATCGTGGACGCCGATGCGTTGACGATCGTCGCCGCGCATCCCGACCTCGTCGCCGGTCGCACTGCGCCGACGGTGCTGACCCCGCATGCCGGTGAGTTCGCCCGGCTGGCCGGTCACCCGCCCGGCGATGACCGGGTCGCCGCCGCCCGCGGGCTCGCCGATCGGCTGGGCGCCACCGTCCTGCTCAAGGGTAACGTCACCGTGATCGCCGAACCGGGCGGCGAGACGTATCTCAACCGGGCCGGGCAGTCCTGGGCGGCCACTGCGGGCTCGGGCGACGTGCTGTCAGGCGTCATCGGCGCGCTGCTGGCCGCGGGCCTTCCACCCGGTGAGGCCGCCGCGATGGCCGCGTTCGTGCATGCCCGCGCCGCGAACCTGTCCGCAGAGGATCCGGGACCCCGAGCGGCGCCCACGTCGGCGTCGAGAATCCTGGCGCACATCCGATCGTCGATCGCCAGTCTCTAGGAGGAGAACCCATGGCACACAGACACACTCAGGCACCGTCGCTCGCGCCCGCCTATACCGGGCGATTCTCCATGGCGCCGATACCCGCGCTGCGGATGCCCGACGAGTGCATGGAGGCGGCGGGCGCGTACCGGTTCATCCACGACGAACTCATGCTCGACGGCAGTTCGCGGCTGAACCTCGCCACGTTCGTGACGACCTGGATGGACCCCGAGGCCGAGAAGCTGATGGCCGAGACGTTCGACAAGAACATGATCGACAAGGACGAGTACCCCGCCACCGCAGCGATCGAGCAGCGTTGCGTGTGCATGGTCGCCGACCTGTTCCATGCCGAGAACCTGCGCGACGACGACCCCGCCAGCGCGATCGGCACCTCGACGGTCGGGTCCAGCGAGGCCGTGATGCTGGCCGGGCTGGCGATGAGTTGGCGCTGGCGCGCGAAGGTCGGAAAGGACTGGCGCACCAGAACCCCAAACCTGGTGATGGGCTCCAACGTTCAGGTGGTGTGGGAGAAGTTCTGCCGCTACTTCGACGTCGAGCCCCGCTACCTGCCGATGGAGGAGGGCCGCTACGTCATCACGCCCGAGCAGGTGATCGGCGCCGTCGACGAGGACACCATCGGCGTGGTCGCCATCCTGGGCACCACCTACACCGGCGAGCTCGAGCCGATCGCCGAGATCTGTGCCGCCCTGGACAAGTTGGCGGCCGACGGAGGTGTCGACGTACCGGTGCACGTCGACGCGGCCAGCGGCGGCTTCGTGGTGCCGTTCCTGCACCCCGACCTGATCTTGGGACTTCCGGCTGCCGCGGGTGGTGTCGATCAACGTCAGCGGGCACAAGTACGGATTGACCTATCCCGGGAGTCGGTTTCGTGGTGTGGCGCAGCGCCGAGCACCTACCCGAGGAACTGGTGTTCCGCGTGAACTACCTGGGTGGCGACATGCCCACGTTCACCCTCAACTTCTCCAAGGGCGGCAACCAGGTCATCGGGCAGTACTACAACTTCCTGAGGCTGGGGCGCAGCGGTTACACGCAGGTGATGACGAGTCTGTCGCAGACGGCGCGGTGGCTGGGCGATCAGCTCCGCGAGGGCGAGCACTTCGACGTCATCGCGGACGGCTCGGCCATCCCTGTGATCGCGTTCAAGCTGAACGGCGACCGGGGCTACACGGAGTTCGACGTATCGCACGCGCTGCGTGCGTACGGGTGGCAGGTGCCCGCGTACACGATGCCCGACGATGCGACGAACGTCACCGTGCTGCGCATCGTGGTGCGGGAGGGCTTCTCTGCCGACCTGGCGAGAGCGCTCAAGGACGACATCATCACCGCGCTGAAGAGCCTCGACGAACTCAAGCCGAACGGCCACTTCGACGACGTGCAGTCCTTCGCCCACTAAGGCCGAGGCTGGCGTAGACCCATCGCGTCGTTCACCATGCGTTCGATGATCGTGGCCGCGGGTTCGACCGCGTCGATGAGCCCGGCGGCTTCGCCGAACCAGACCGCGGTGTTCTCGGGGCCAAGAGGTCCGCGACCTCGGGGACGAGGGTGAAGGTGCCGCGGTCGGCCCCGTGCCCGCCCGCCTCGGATCCCCGTGCGACGACGATGTCCGCTCCCGCATCGAGCGCAGCGCGCACGTGGGTGAGGTTCTGGCACTGTGCCGAGATGATCGGGTGTTGAATGCCGAGCGCGTCCGTCAGTCGGTTCGCCAGCGTGCTCACTCGCCCACTGTCGCACGGCCCTCGGCTGGAAACGAGGAGTGCAGCGGGCATGCCCTTTCGGGTTTCTGGGACAATCGGACCGGATGGATACCTTGCAGACAGATTCGACGACCAACGCCGCCCAGGCATTGGTCGATCTCGACGCCGTTGCACACAACGTGCGATTGCTGCGCGAGCGCGCGGGTTCTGCCCAGGTGATGGCCGTCGTCAAGGCGGACGGCTATGGCCACGGCGCCGTACCGGTCGGGCGTGCCGCCCTGGCAGCGGGTGCTGCCGAGTTGGGGGTCGCCACGGCCAACGAGGCGCTCGCGCTGCGGCGCGAGGGCATCACCGCTCCGGTACTGGCATGGCTGCATCCCCCCGGTTTCGACTTCGCGCAGGCACTGGAAGCCGACGTTCAGCTCGGGGTCTCGTCGGTGCGTCAGCTCGCCGAGGTGGTCGACGCCGTCGGGCGTACCGGCCGCACCGCGACGGTCACCGTCAAGGTGGACACCGGGCTCAACCGCAACGGCGTGGGCGCCGCCGAGTTCCCCGCCATGCTGACGGCCCTCGCGCGTGCGCGGGCCGACGATGCGATCCGCCTCCGCGGAATCATGTCGCATCTCGCCTGCGGCGACGATCCCTCGAGTGCGACGAACGACGTTCAGGGCAAGCGATTCTCGGACATGCGAATGCAGGCCCGCGCCGCCGGGGTGGAGTTCGAGATCGCCCACCTGTGCAATTCGCCCGCCACCCTGACGCGGCCCGACCTGGCCCATGACATGGTCCGGCCCGGCATCGCGGTCTACGGACAGACGCCCATCCCGGCTCTCGGCGACATGGGCCTGCGTCCCGCGATGACGTTGAAATGTCCAGTGGTACTGATTCGTTCGATCAAGGCCGGTGCGGGCGTCTCCTACGGCCACACCTGGATCGCCGACCGCGACACCACCGTGGCGCTGCTGCCGCTCGGCTACGCGGACGGCGTGTTCCGCAGCCTGGGCGGGCGCATCGACGTCTTGATCAACGGCCGGCTTCGACACAGCGTGGGACGCGTCTGCATGGACCAGTTCGTGGTCGACCTCGGCCCGGGTCCGGTCGACGTCGCGGAGGGGGACGATGCGATCCTGTTCGGCCCTGGCACACACGGCGAGTCCACCGCGCAGGAGTGGGCGGATCTGCTCGGCACCATCAACTACGAGGTGGTCACCAGCCCGCGAGGACGGGTATCGCGGACGTACCGCGGCGGCGAGGCGACGGGCCGAACGCCTTGAGCGACGGGGAATCTCGTACACGACGGCGGCGGATCCGCAACGGTCGCTGGGCCGCCGGAGCCGCGGGCGTCGCGGCGGTGGGCGGCATGGCCGGCGTGACGGCCGCGCGGTCGCTCACCCGCCGCGTCACCGACGACGACCCGTATGACTGCGAGGATTTCGAGCTTCTCGACGCCGACCGCAGCTGCGTGGTCACCACGCCCGACGGCGTGCCGCTAGCCGTTCGGGAAGTCGGTCCCGAGGATGCGCCGCTCACGGTGGTGTTCGCCCACGGGTTCAGTCTGCGCATGGGTGCCTTCTACTTTCAGAGGGCGCGCCTGACCGCGCAGTGGGGCTCGCAGGTCCGGATGGTCTTCTACGACCAGCGAGGTCATGGCCAGTCCGGCCATGCCTCGCCCGACACGTTCACGGTGCCGCAGCTCGGCCACGACCTCGAAACCGTACTCGCGGTCATGGCGCCGCGAGGGCCGGTGGTCCTCGTCGGGCACTCGATGGGCGGCATGACCGTCTTGGCCCACGCCCACCTGTACCCCAAGCGCTATCCCACCCGTGTTGTCGGCGTCGCATTGATAGCGTCTGCGGCCGAGGGGGTTTCACGGTCGCCGCTTGGGGAGATCCTGCGGAACCCGGTCCTCGAAGCCGCCCGCTTCGCGGTCCGCTACGCACCGAAGACGGTTCACCGCACCAGGGGTGCCGCACGCTCGGTGATCGGGCCGGTGCTCCGAGCCGCGTCATACGGAGACGACAAGATCAGCCCCAGCGTGGTCGCGTTCTCCGAGAAGATGATGCACGACACCCCCATTCCCACGCTCGTCGGATTTCTGCATGCCCTCGAGGTGCACGACGAGACCGAGGGGTTGATCACCCTCGCGAAGGTGCCCACGCTGATCGTGTGTGGGGATCGCGACCTGCTCACGCCGCAGGAATGCTCCGAGTCGATGGCCGCCGCGCTGCCGAAGGCCGAACTGGTGATCGTCGGTGGCGCCGGACATCTCGTCCAGCTCGAGCAGCCCGAGATCGTCGACGATGCGCTGGTTCGCCTCGTCGAACGGGCCACCCCCTCCAAGCTCGTCGCGATGACGCGGCGCCTTCGCGAGAAGGCTCGCAAAAGTGGCTGACCGTGAACTGGAGCTGAGTGCGGGTACCGCCGAACTACCCTCCGCGGCGGACACGATCGCCCTCGGTGCTCGGTTGGGCGCCGATCTGCGGGCGGGCGACGTCGTGGTGTTGTCGGGTCCACTCGGAGCGGGAAAGACGGTGTTGGCCAAGGGCATTGCACAGGCCATGCAGGTCGATGGGCCGGTCACGTCACCGACCTACGTGTTGGCCAGGGTGCACCCGGCGCTGCGGCCGAACGCTCCGGCGATGATTCACGTGGACGTGTACCGGTTGCTCGACCACGCCGCCGCGGATCTCCTCGGCGAGCTCGACTCGCTGGACCTCGACACCGACCTCGACGACGCGGTCGTGGTCGTCGAGTGGGGAGAGGGGCTTGCGGAACGGCTCTCCGAACGCCACCTCGACGTTCGGCTCGAGCGCTCGCGAGACACCGAGGTGCGCACGGCGGTCTGGCAGTGGAGTTCCGAGGCGAGTGAAGCGACGGGACGGGCGGAGCCATGAGCATCGTGTTGACGATCGACACCGCGACACCGGCCGTCACGGCGGGCGTGGTGCGGCTCGGGACGCCGGAGATCGACGTCCTCGGCGAACGCGTGACGCTCGACGCCAGGGCGCACGCCGAGTCGCTCACACCCAACGTCCTCGGTGCTCTGGCCGATGCCGGCCTCGGCATGGGAGACCTCGACGCGGTCGTGGTTGGTTGCGGCCCAGGGCCTTTCACGGGTCTACGCGTCGGAATGGCGACGGCAGCGGCGTTCGCGCATGCCCTCGGTGTGCCCGTGCGCGGGGTGTGCAGCCTCGACGCCATCGGCGTGTTCACCTCCGGAGAGACGTTGGTGGTGACCGACGCCCGTCGGCGCGAGGTGTACTGGGCGCGTTACCGCGACGGCGTGCGTGTCGCGGGACCGGCCGTCAACGCGCCCTCCGACGTCCCCGTCGACGCCGACCGGATCGCCGGATCTCCCGAGCACGTCGTACTTTTCGACCTTCCCAGCCTTGGATTACGCCTACCCGAACGCTCTCGGGCTGGCGCGCGCTGCCGACTGGGCGCGTGACCCGGAACCGCTGATCCCGCTGTACCTGCGCAGACCCGACGCCAAGCCGACCAGCGAGCGGGCGGTGCGGACATGACGGTCACCTACGACGGGCTGACCATCGGCGATGCCGATCGCTGCGCCGATCTGGAGGCGCAACTGTTCCCGGGTGACGACCCCTGGCCCGCCGCGGCGTTCATGCGCGAACTCGAATCGAAGCACAACCACTACGTCGCCGCGCGTGCCGACGGCGCGCTGGTCGGGTATGCCGGGATCAGCCGGCTCGGCCGAAAGCCGCCGTATGAGTTCGAGATTCACACCATCGGGGTCGATCCCCTCCATCAGGGCAAGGGCATCGGACGCGCCATGCTCGAGGCGTTGCTCGGCATCGCCGATGGCGGGGCGATCTTCCTCGAGGTGCGCACGGACAACGTCGCCGCGATCACCCTGTACGAGAGTGTCGGCTTCACGAGGATGGGCGTGCGCAAGCGGTACTACCGCGTCAGCGGCGCGGATGCCTACACGATGAAGAGAGACGCGTCATGATCATCCTCGCCATCGAAAGCTCCTGCGATGAAACGGGAGTCGGGATCTGCGAGCTCGCCGACGACGGGACGGTCACGCTGCTCGCCGACGAATTGGCCTCCAGCGTCGACGAGCACGTCAGGTTCGGCGGCGTGGTCCCGGAGATCGCGTCGCGGGCCCACCTCGAGGCCATCGGTCCCGCGATGCGGCGAGCCCTCGAGGACGCGGGTGTGCAGAGGCCCGACGTCGTCGCCGCGACCATCGGCCCCGGCCTGGCCGGCGCGCTGCTCGTGGGCGTCGCCTCCGCCAAGGCCTACGCGGCGGCGTGGGACGTGCCGTTCTACGCCGTCAACCACCTCGGCGGGCACCTCGCCGCGGACGTCTACGAGCACGGCCCACTGCCCGACTGCGTGGGCCTGCTGGTGTCTGGCGGGCACACCAACCTCTTGCACGTCCGATCGCTCGGTGAGCCCATCGTCGAACTCGGCAGCACGGTCGACGACGCGGCCGGCGAGGCGTACGACAAGGTGGCCCGGCTGCTCGGGCCTGGGGTATCCGGGCGGCAAGGTGCTCGATGACCTGGCCCGCACCGGCGACCGGGACGCGATCGCCTTCCCCCGCGGCATGACCGGTCCCCGCGACGACCCGAACTCGTTCAGCTTCTCGGGGCTCAAGACGGCGGTGGCCCGCTTCGTCGAGAGCCATCCCGACGCCTCGATGGCAGACGTCGCCGCCGGCTTCCAGGAGGCCGTGGCCGACGTGCTGACGCTCAAGGCGGTGCGCGCCGCGACGAACCTCGGGGTGTCGACGCTGTTGATCGCCGGGGGAGTGGCGGCCAATTCGCGACTGCGTGAGCTCGCCGAGGAGCGTTGCGGGGCAGCAGGGCTCACCCTCCGGGTCCCGCGGCCTCGGCTGTGTACCGACAACGGCGCGATGATCGCCTCCTTCGCGGCGCACCTGATCGCCGCGGGCGCATCCCCGTCGCCCCTCGACGTAGCGACCGACCCCGGCCTGCCGGTGATCAAGGGCCAGGTCGCCTGATTTCGGGTGCCCGCTCAGATGGTGTGACGGGATTCCTCCCATGCGCCGAACCCGCCCACGATGTCGCTGACGTCGGTGAATCCGTAGTGCCGCAGATGCCCCTGCGCGACCTCCTCCGCAGTGCGTCCGCCGATCAGGACGGCTCCAGCGCCTTCGCCGCGGTCGCCCACGCCCGTGTGGCCCGGATCCGGTGGCGCAACTCGCCCCAGTGCTGGCCGAGCCGTTTCCCGCTGCCGAAGCCCGCAACGGCGTTGAATGAGACCCAGTCCCGAATCGAGCTGAGGAGTCCAACGCCATGAAACGAACACCAATCGAGTCGCTCGTCGGGGGTGTGCGATGAGGAGCCTCGATGAAATTCGCATGGCACTCGAAAGTTGCTACCGCTCAACGGAAGCCCTTTGCGCCGATCTGAGCGATGACGACTGGCAAGCGCAGTCGCTATGCCCCGACTGGAACGTCCGTGCCGTGGTCAGTCATGTCACTAGCATCGAAGCGGTAATGGCAGGCTGGTTGCCCGAGGACACTTCGACGCCGCCGCCCTTTCAGCTCGCCCGCGATTTCGAGCAGGAGTCCGCCGATCTGAACAACGCGGCCTTCTTCGAACGGGTCCGATCGACCTACGATCGCCGCCGTCGCGACCTCGCCTCTCTCACGAACGCAGATCTGGAACGTCCATCGTGGATGCCGGTGGGCCCCGGCACCTACGGGCGCTTCCTGGAGATTCGGGTCTTCGACTTCTGGGTGCACGAACGCGACATCACCACGCCGCTGCGCCGGCAGACCGATGACGCCGGCGTCGCGGCGGAGATTGCGCTCGGCCAGGTCGAGGGTTCGTTGGGCTACATCGTCGGTAAGAAGGTGGGCCTTCCGGACGGCAAGAGCATTGCCTTCCACCTCACGGGACCCATTGTTCGCGACCTCAACGTACACGTCGACGGCAAGGCCAAACGGGTCGACCATCTGGATAGTCCGGACGTCGAGATCGTCACTGATTCAACGACGTTCATCCAGCTCGCCTGCGGTCGCATCGACCCTCAGGGCGCAATCGACTCCAAGGCGATCACCTGGAACGGCGACGCCGCACTCGGAGATCGGGCCGCCCGCAACCTCGGGTTCACGATGTGACCAACCAACCCGAATCCGTCGACTTCCACTTCGACGTCATGTGTCCGTACGCCTATCAGACATCGCTGTGGATCCGCGAGGTACGCAGATTGACGGGCCTGACCGTGAACTGGCGCTTCTTCAGCCTCGAAGAGATCAACCGTCAGGACGGCAAGAAACACCCGTGGGAACGGGAATGGTCCTACGGATGGTCGATGATGCGCATCGGCGCCCTGCTGCGTCGCACGTCGATGGACGACGTCGACGCCTGGTACGCCCGAGCAGGCAAGGCTCTGCACGTCGAAGGACACAAGCCGCACGAGAAGGCCGTCGCCGAGCACCTCCTTGAGGAACTCGGCTTCGACCCGGGGCTCGTCGACGAGGCGATCGCCGACCCGACCACCAGTGACGAGGTACTGGCCGAACACGAACGAGTGGTCGCTGCCGATGGATACGGCGTGCCGACGATGTTCTTCCCCGACGGACAGTGCCTCTTCGGGCCGGTCCTCATCGACCCACCCACCGGGCAGGCAGCGGTTCGGCTCTGGGACGCCGTGGTCGCGTGGACGGAGTTCCCGAACCTCTACGAGCTGCAACGTCCCAAGACGCCCGACGACGCTCGGGTGATCGCCGACGCCTTTCGCCCGTACTTGGAGGCTCGCGACTGGGTGTCGATCAATCGCGGCGACGTCATCGACTTCGATGCCTTGGGACGTCGCGATGAGTGAGAAGGGCTTTCGCCGAGATCGGTCGCGTCGCAGTCAAAACGACAGACGTCCAGGACCGCAAGATCAACGTCGCGCGAACCCAACCTTGAGAGTTAGCACTCGCGTGTATAGAGTGCTAGGTGGCAGGCGGCCAAACCCCTGTACCGGCTCCCGCGACGACGGCGCAACGGGCACGGACGCATGCCGAACACCTAGTAATAGCTGGTAATCCGTGCAGGTCCGGGAGCTCAACCCGGATCACACCCCAACAAATGTGGAGGGCTCCAATCGTGGCCGTGAACATCAAGCCACTCGAGGACAAGATCCTCGTTCAGGCCAATGAGGCCGAGACTACGACCGCTTCCGGTCTGGTCATCCCCGACACCGCCAAGGAGAAGCCGCAGGAAGGCACCGTCGTCGCAGTTGGCCCCGGCCGCTGGGACGAGGATGGCGAGAAGCGCATCCCCCTGGACGTCGCCGAAGGCGACACCGTCATCTACAGCAAGTACGGCGGCACCGAGATCAAGTACAACAACGAGGAGTACCTGATCCTCTCGGCCCGCGACGTGCTGGCTGTCGTCTCGAAATAAGCACAGCCAAGTAAGCCTCAAGTGTCCGCCCCGGCGATCCCAGCACTGAAGTGCCGGTGATCTCCGGGGCGGCACTCGTTTCGACACCAGAAAGTACACATGAGCAAACTGATTAGTTTTGACGAAACCGCGCGCCGCGCAATGGAAGCCGGCGTCGACAAGCTTGCTGACGCCGTGCGCGTGACGCTGGGCCCGCGTGGCCGCAACGTCGTGCTGGCGAAGGCCTTCGGTGGCCCGACGGTCACCAACGACGGCGTCACCATCGCCCGCGAGATCGACCTCGAGGATCCGTTCGAGAACCTGGGCGCACAGCTGGTCAAGTCCGTCGCGACGAAGACCAACGACGTCGCCGGTGACGGCACCACGACCGCAACCGTGTTGGCGCAGGCGCTGGTCAAGGCGGGCCTGCGCAACGTCGCAGCGGGCGCCAACCCCATCGCCGTCGGCCTCGGGATCGGCAAGGCCGCGGATGCGGTGTCCGAGGCCCTCCTGGCCGCGGCCACCCCGGTCAGCGACAAGAAGGGCATCGCGCAGGTCGCGACCGTCTCCTCGCGTGACGAAGAGGTCGGCGAGCTCGTCGGCGAGGCCATGACCAAGGTCGGCCACGACGGTGTCGTCACCGTCGAGGAGTCCTCCACGATGAACACCGAGCTCGAGGTCACCGAGGGCGTCGGATTCGACAAGGGCTTCGTCTCGGCCTACTTCATCACCGACTTCGACTCCCAGGAAGCGGTGCTCGAGGACGCGCTGGTGCTGCTGCACCGCGAGAAGATCAGCTCGTTGCCCGACGTCCTTCCGCTGCTGGAGAAGGTCGCCGAGTCCGGCAAGCCGCTGTTGATCATCGCCGAGGACGTCGAGGGTGAGGCCCTGTCGACCCTGGTGGTCAACGCCATTCGCAAGACGCTCAAGGCCGTCGCCGTCAAGGCTCCGTTCTTCGGCGATCGCCGAAAGGCCTTCCTCGACGATCTCGCGGTCGTCACCGGCGGCCAGGTCGTGAACCCCGACGTGGGCTTGGTTCTTCGCGAGGTCGGCCTCGAGGTGCTCGGCACCGCCCGGCGCGTCGTCGTGAGCAAGGACAGCACCGTGCTCGTCGACGGCGGCGGCGGCAAGGACGCCGTCGATGCACGCGCGGCGCAACTGCGGGCCGAGATCGAGGCCTCCGATTCCGACTGGGATCGCGAGAAGCTCGAGGAGCGGTTGGCCAAGCTGTCCGGCGGCGTCGCGGTCATCAAGGTGGGCGCGGCCACGGAGACGGCACTCAAGAAGCGCAAGGAGGCGGTGGAGGACGCGGTCTCTGCGGCCAAGGCCGCCGTCGAAGAGGGCATCATCCCCGGCGGAGGCTCCGCTCTGGTTCAGGCGCGGTCTGCGCTGGCGGAGCTGCGCAAGACGCTCAAGGGCGACGAGGCACTCGGTGTCGACGTCTTCTCGACGGCGTTGTCGGCTCCGCTGTACTGGATCGCCACCAACGCGGGCCTCGATGGCTCGGTCGTGGTGAACAAGGTCGACAGCCTGCCCGCGGGACAGGGCTTCAACGCGGCGACGCTGACCTACGGCGACCTCCTGGCCGACGGCGTCGTCGACCCGGTCAAGGTGACCCGGTCGGCAGTGCAGAACGCGGGCTCGGTGGCCAGGATGATCCTGACCACGGAGACCGCGATCGTGGAGAAGCCTGCCGAAGCGGCCGACGACGGCCACGGTCACGGCGGCCACGGTCACGCTCACTAGAACGCAGTAAGGCGAAGCACCCCCGGTCCGTTGGGCCGGGGGTGCCTTGTTTTCGCGGCAAGGACGTCGTCCGGCGTGGCGTTGCGTCGCCCACGTTGCGCATCTTCGGCAGGCGGGCAACCATCTGCTTCAGATAATGTGGGCTCCGATGACGACTCTGACAGCAGGTACACAGCCCGCTACCCGCTCACAGGTCGCCGCCTGGGCCCTATGGGACTGTGGGGCTACAGGTCTCAACGCGATCGCCGTCACCTTCACGTTCTCGGTCTACCTGACCTCCTCGGTCGGCGGCGGTGACGGCGGTGTCTCGGCGGCCAGCTGGCTGGGCTACGCGATGGCGATCGCCGGCGTGATCGTCGCGCTCTTCGCGCCCATTGCGGGGGTGTGGGCCGACGATCCCGGCCGGCGGCGCTTCATGCTCTTCGTCTTCTCCGGCGCGTGCACCGCATTCACCGCGGCCATGGCCCTGATCCGCGACGACCCCGCCTATCTACTGCCCGGGCTGGTGCTGTTGGCGCTGACGGCAGCCTCCTGTGACCTTGCGGCCGTGCCGTACAACGCCATGCTGCGGCAGCTGACCACGCCGCAGACCGTAGGCCGCGTGTCAGGACTTGGCTCGGCCGCGGGGTTCATCGGCACCGTCGTATTGCTGCTGGTCGTCTTCCTCGGATTCGTCGACGACGACGGCGGATCCACGTACGGGCTGCTCGGCCTGCCCGGCGACGACGGCCAGCACGTCCGCGTGGCGATGCTGGTGACCGCGGTGTGGTTCGCGTTGTTTGCGCTACCAGTCCTCCTGAAGGTGCCCAGTCCGCCTGCGTCGCCCGATGTTCCGAAACAGCGACTGGGTCTGATCACCGCCTGGCGACAGCTGTGGACGGAAGTCAAGGTCGAGTGGCGTCGTGACCCGCAGCTGATCTACTACCTGATCGCGAGTGCGGTGTTCCGCGACGGGCTTACCGGTGTGTTCGCCTTCGGCGCGGTGATTGGCGTGAGCGTGTACGGCGTCTCGGAGGGCGACGTGATGATGTTCGGCGCCGCGGCCTGCGTGATCGCCGCGGTGGGCTCCGTCGTCGGCGGTCGGGTGGACGACCGCGTCGGCTCCAAGCCGGTGATCGTCGTCTCGCTCGCCGCGATCATCGGCGTCGGTGCGGTGATGATCGGACTGTCCGGACAGGTGGCGTTCTTCGTGTGCGGCCTGCTGATGTGCTTCTTCGTCGGTCCGGCGCAGGCGTCGGCACGCACCCTGGTCGTCCGGATGACCCCGGAGGGACGAGAAGGCATGGCGTTCGGCCTGTTCATGACGACGGGCCGCGCGGCCTCGTTCCTCTCGCCGCTCCTATTCGCCACGTTCATCAGCCTGTTCGGAGCGGACCGTGCAGGCATCGTGGGTCTCGGCGTCGTGCTGATCGTGGGACTCGTCGCGATGCTGTTCGTGCGCACCACCGCCGCCACATGCCGCCAGCCCGCGTAGGCGAAGGAGTCCCGTCTCTCGCCCGGCACCGCCGTCCGACGTGGGCACATACTGTGGTCGTGCGCGTGGCCGTTCTCGATCTCCCCGGCCGTCCCGTCTTGGCTGCCGGAGGCGCGCTTCTCCTCGGGGCGCTGCTCGGCTGTTCGGTCGACCACGGGCCATCCCAGGAAACTGCCGTCGTCTTCGACGGGCAGTCCGAAACCCTCAACGGACGCGTGACGTGCACTGCCCAACCCGACGGGAAGCTCGTCATTCTGGCTGTCGCCGACGATCAGAAGATGGTGCGCGTGCAGTTGCGGCGCCAGCATCAACTCGTCGTCGAAAAGGTGGGTGTCCGCATTGGCAGCACCCGCGGCTACACCGCGGACTCCGGCAACATGTGGGCCACCAAAGTCGACGACGACCTACACGATCAACGGTCGGATGCCGCCGAACGCCGGAGAGGCGACCTGGCACGACTTCACGATCGACCTGAACTGTGGATCCGAGATCCAGCCGGAGCACACGCCGCCGGCAGTCCTCGCGCCGTAGTCGGTCGATGTCGTCAACGACACCGCTGGATAGCGTTCGACGTAGGACTCGCCGCCCAGACCGAAGTAGGAACACGTGCGGGCATCCAGATCGACGACGTAGTGGAGCACGCCGGCCTTCCATGCCGCCGAGGCGAATTCGGGGAACGTCGTCTCGCCCACTTGGTTGACGCGTAGCGGCCGCGCGGTCGCCGAAGTAATCACCACGCGCGCAGCCGTCGTCGACGACCGGCGGGCCGCCGCCCTCGGTCCCGTCGCGCTGAAGGCGACCCGCGACGGCATGCGGAGCCTGCTCCAGGAGATGAAGACTTAGGCCACGTTCGGCGACGTCGGCGGGAATCGAAGGCTGGTGCGCAGTCGTTGCACCACGGCATGACCATTCGACTCGGACTACAGATTCCCAGCTTCTCCTACGGAACGCCCGTCGCCGAACTCTTCCCGGCCGTGAAGGCACAGGCCCGGGAGGCCGAGGCCGCCGGTTTCGACACGGTCCTGGTGATGGACCACTTCTACCAACTGCCGACGCTGGGCGAACCCGACGAGCCGATGCTGGAGGCGTACACCGCGCTGGGGGCGTTGGCGAGTGCGACGGGGAGCATCCAGCTTTCGACGCTGGTGACCGGCAATACCTATCGCAACCCGACACTGCTCGCCAAGGTCATCACGACGCTAGACGTGATCAGCGGCGGCCGCGCGATCCTGGGCCTCGGAGCAGGCTGGTTCGAGCTCGAACATCAGCAGCTCGGATTCGAATTCGACACGTTCACCGAGCGATTCGAGAAGCTCGAGGAAGCGCTCCAGATCATCGTGCCGATGACGCACGGTGAGCGGCCCACGTTCTCGGGCAAGTGGTATCGCACCGAGAGCGCGATCAACGAACCGCGCATCCGCGACCACATCCCGGTCATGCTCGGCGGCAGCGGCGAGAAGAAGACGTTCAGGCTGTCCGCGCAGTACGCCGATCACCTCAACCTGATCACGCCGATGTCGGAGCTGCCACACAAGCTCGAGGTGCTCGAGAAGCGCTGCGGCGAATACGATCGCGACTTCTCGACGCTGGAGACCTCGACGCTGCTGACCGTGGTGCTCGACGACCACGTGACGCAGCGCGACGTCGCCGAGGCGGTGAGCGGACGCGCCGTGCGTGGCACCGCCGAGCAGGTGGCCGAGCAGATCAAGGCCAACGTGCTCGACGTCGGCGTCGACGGCGTGATCGTCAACCTGCCTACCCACGGCTACACGCCGGGCGTCATCACCAAGGTCGGTGAAGCGCTCAAGCCGCTCGTGTCATGAGTTCGACGGCGCCGCAGCGCCTTCCACTGGGCCGAGCTGCCACAGGCCGTCGCCGAGCAGTTCGAGACGCTGGTTGTGATGCCGGTTCACCGTGCTGCGATGGGTGACGCTGACGAACACCGTCTCGGGCAGCTCGCGACGCACCAGGCCGTAGATCATGAACTCCAGCGGCTCGTCGAGCGCGGACGTGGCCTCGTCGAGGAAGACCGCCTTCGGCTTGGTCAGCAGAACCCGGGCGAACGCGATGCGCTGCTGCTCGCCCGGCGAGAGCACCTTCGCCCAGTCGGCCTCCTCGTCCAGTCGGTCGACGTACCGCGGCAATGCCACCGCCAGTAGCGCCTCCCGGATCGACGTCGTCGGAAAGTTCGCCTGGCTCGTGGGGATACGAGACCACGGTGCGCAGATCGCCCAGTGGAACGTAGGGCAACTGGGAGAGGAACATCGTCTCGTTGTCGCCGCCGGGGCAACTCATGGTGCCTGACGCGAACGGCCACAGCTGAGCCAGGCTGCGCAGCAGAGTGGACTTCCCGGTGCCCGACTTGCCCGTGATGATCATGGCCTCACCGGGATTCAGTCGCAGGCTCAGGTCGGTGATCAGCTGATCGCCCGCCGGATTCCTGACGTCGACGTCGTCGAGTTCGATCGCGCCGTCGGTGTTGGCCGAGACGGCGACCATCGGCAACTCGCGACTCTGTTGATTGGCGACGACGAGTCCGTGCAACCGGATGATGGAGGCGCGGTAGCCGGCGAACACGTCATAGGAGTTGCGGAAGAACGACAGCGCGTCCTGAATGGCACCGAACGCCGCCACCGACTGGGTGACGTCGCCGAGGCTGATCTGGCCGTCAAAGAGCCTGCGCGCCTGCAAAATCCACGGTAGCGGAATGATGATGTGGCTCACCGAGAGATTCCATCCGGTGAAGACCATCGTCTTGTTGACGAACCGCTTGTAGTTGGCCACCACCGGTTCGAACCGGGACTGCAGCTGAACGCGTTCGGCACGCTCGCCGCGGTACAGCGCGACCGACTCGGCGGCGTCGCGCAGCCGCACCAGTGCATACCGGAATGCGGCGTTGAACTTCTCGTTGTTGAAGCTCAACCGGATCAACGGCCGTCCCGAGCGCGAATGCGATGACGCTGCCGAGCGCGACATAGCCGAAGACGATCCAGAACATCGCCCTCGGGAGCGTCAACCCGAACAACGACAGCTCACCGGACAGATTCCAGAGGATCCCGGTGAACGAGACCACCGAGACGATCGACGAGATGGCCCCGAATGGCAATGTGCCGTTGCTGGTTTGGTGCGGGGTGTTGGGCTGCGGGCCGGACAGGGCGGTGAAGACGTCGATGTCGGACTGGATGCGTTGATCGGGGTTGTCGATGGCCTCGACGAACCGCCCCCGGTAGTAGGCGCGCCCGTCGAGCCAGTCGCCGGTGAGCCGGTTGGTCAGCCACGTCCGCCACGCCAGCATGAAGCGCTGAGTGATGAACAGGTCGACCATCACGCGGGTGACGAGAATCGCCGCCAACACCGAGAAGGTCAGAAGTGAGTACCAAAAGCCCTCGACGCCAGAGTCTTTCACGGCCTGATTTCCGGTGGCGATGCCTTGCCCGGCGATCGTCGCCGCGGTGAACAGGTCGTTGCTCTGATAGCTGAACAGCACCGCGAGTCGTACGCCGATGATCACCGACAACAGCAGCGCGGCAAGCGATAGCCATGGCTTGATGCTCTCTCGACCGGTGAAGTATGCACCCGTCACTTCCCAGAACTGCCTGCCCCACGTCGTGTAGCGGGCGATGACGACCAGCACGATCAACGTGCATGCCGCGGCGATCGACCATGCCCTGCCGACCCATAGCAGCGAGTCGACGAGCGCGTGCCCCCAGTCGAGCGAGGGGGAGAAGCGTTTCAGACCGTCCACCGGAGCTCCCGTCGTCCCTCGGGATGGCAATGAGGGTGAAGGTTACCGCGCAGGCTTCGAGCTACTGGGCTACTGGGCGATCGGCTGGATGGACACCAGCGGGAAGACCCCGGAATTCGTGGGGTCCGCCGCGAAACGGACGGCGAGCGTGTCGTCGCGGAAAGTGGGTGGCCAGTTCGTCGAGGGTTCGCGGCAGGAACACCCGTGACTTGGCGTTGCCGTACCAATCGGGGCCATTCATGTCGAGCCCGCTCACCCGCTCGATCGTCGTGTCCCACTGCTGGACCGCGTCCGGCGGTGCATCCCCGAACCCGACCGACTGCAGGTACGCATCGGCCGGTCCCGCGAGGGTGATCGCGGTCCCGCCACCGACCGGTACTCCCGTGATCGTCCCGTTGACGTTGTCGGCGGTCACCGACACGAGCCGCGCGTCGCACACGTCGTCGACGAGGTTCGCGGGCGGTGCACAGAAGCTCGGCGGCGTGGCGTGGGCCGGGGAGACCTGAAACAGCAGGACGGCCATCGCGGCGCCGAGGGCAGCCATCGCACCGCTGCGAGCGTTGGTCATCGACGATTCCTCCATGCCGGGTCGGCCTCTGAAGGGTAATTCGCCAGCGAGAAGGATTTCGTTAGTTCTGGGCGCGGCCGATGACGACACCTGCTGCTCTTTCGATCGGTTTCACGACCGAGGTGAAATCCGACTCCGGTCCCTCCTCAGCGAGGGTCGCCTCCCAGAGATCGACGACGGCATCGGCGATCTGGGTGGGCACGTCGAGGGCCTTCGCCTCGTCGAGGTACAGGCGCACGTCCTTCACCATCAGGCCCGTTGCGAACCCATAGTCGAACGTGCGGGGTAGGACCGCCCGCGGGAACTTGTCGCGGCTGGCATGCGTCGCGCCCGACCCGGCGTTGAGAACGTCGATCATCACCTCGGCATCGAGACCGGCCTTGACGCCCATGGCCATGACCTCGGCGGTCGCGGCCAACGTCGCCGCGGCCATCAGGTTGTTGATCAGCTTCATCGACTGTGCGATACCGGGTGTCTCCCCGACGAAGATCGCCATGCCGATCGCGTCGAAGGCGGATGCGGCAAGGTCGAACTCGCTGCGCGCTCCCGACACCATCACGGCGAGTGTCCCCGCTCGCGCGCCGTGCACACCGCCGCTCACCGGACTGTCCAGTGCGGCTACTCCGTGTTGGGCGAGCAACGCGTGATTGTGCTGTGCGGCTTGATGTCCCACCGTGGAGAGGTCGATGAAGCGTCGGATGCGAGCACCGTCGGCGACAGCCGCCGCGACGTCCATCGAGACACGTGGTGACGGCACGCTCACCATCACGGTGTCCGCACGGTCGGCCGCGTCGCGCGCGGAGGCTGCGCGCTCGGCCCCGCCCCGGACCGCGGTGTCGACCGACGCCGAGCTGATGTCGAAGACGATGACGCGGTGTCCGTCCGCGACGAGGCGTCCCGCCATCGGTGCGCCCATGTTGCCCAGTCCGATGAAACCGATGTCCACCGTGCGGCCCTAGGCCTGGTCGACGTCGTCGAAGACTGCCCGCGCGATGCGGAAGCTGTCGACGGCGGCTGGCACCCCGCCGTAGATGGCCACCTGCATGAAGATCTCCCGGATCTCTTCGCGCGTGACACCATTGGTGAGTGCGCCCGTGACGTGGGTGGCCAGTTCCTGAGGGCGGTTGAGCACCGAGATCATCGCGAGGTTGAGCATGCTGCGCGTCTTGCGCGGCAGCCCGTCGCGTCCCCACACTGCGCCCCAACAGTATTCGGTCACCAGGTCCTGGAACGGCTTGGAGAACTCATCGGCGTTTCCCGCGGCCTTCGCCACGTAGGCCTCGCCGAGCACCTGGGTGCGAATCTGCTTGCCCTTGTCGTAGGTTGCTTCGTCCACGTCAGTTCTCCAGTTCGTCGCGTCGGACCACGACAGTCATGGTCACAGGCGAGGCCGCACGCCGTCGAGGAACACGCGCACGCAGGCGCATTCGCTTGTCGAGCATGGCTGGTTGGTTGACGACGACTCCCACGCCGACGAGAGGCCCACACCGCGAACGGTGTGGGCCTCCTTCGTCCTTGGTGTGCGCCTCAGGCGGAGCGGCGGATGCCTCGCTTCAGCAGGAGCTCGCGCTCCGACTCGCTCAGTCCACCCCAGATGCCGTAGGGCTCGCCGACCGCGAGGGCATGCGAGCGACACTGCGCGACGACCGGGCAGCGCACGGCACATCTCCTTGGCGCGCATCTCACGCTGAGCGCGGGCTCGCCCACGCTCGCCGTCGGGGTGGAAGAACATGGATGAATCGACGCCCCGGCAAAGGCCCTGCATCTGCCAATCCCAGATGTCTGCGTTGGGCCCGGGTAGCTGTTGCGGCTGTGGCATGTGGAAAACCCCTCTCTGCGCAAATCTTTCGCTTACGCGTGAATTGCGTGAGTCGTGGAACCGATCCGAGCACGTGTCGCCGATGACTACTCGTGCACACAACGTAGAAGGGCTCAGGAAAGCCCGTCAATAGGCAGCACGTGTGCTCAAGGACATAAGTGCGGCGTGAGAATTAACATCACGTTCATCATTGCGACGCGGGCGAAACGAGAATCGTGATCACGAACCGCGCACCGAACGATCACGATTCCTGTTTCCGCTGTTCGCCGTAACCGGCCTTACGCAAACTATTCCTAGCGCTGGACAGGTAGTTGACACGCCGTTAACACGTCGACCACAAACTGTTAACGAAACCCGGTCTTGAGGACAAACGGTCCAGCTGTCCGTGATAACGGCCTCCAGTGGCCGACCGCTGGCGGGTTGATAGCGTCGCCCTCACATGAGCACGCTGGCCGACGTCGCCTTCGGGGACTGCCCGGGTCGATGGCCACTACCCGACGCCACCACGCCACTGGAGCTATGGCAGCGCGCGGTCGCGACCGGGGGGCAGGGCCGATACGCCAGTGCGACGTCGGACCTCGACACGCTCTTGCGGACGCCGAGCCTCGGATCGCTCGCGTCACTCGCGCACAGCACGCGGGCGTCCTTTCTGCGACAGCTCGGTGGCCACGTATCCGCCCGGTCGTGGGACGGCTACGCGTGGGCACTCGCCGGGTCCGACGCCGAAGCGCGAGCCGATGCCTTGATCGGTCTCGCCGCCGATGCGCTCGGGGTCGGGCGGTTCGCCGCGTCGGCACGACTGCTGCGTCGCGCCGGGGAACTCGTCGGCGACGACGTGCCTGCTCGGTCGAAGGTCCGACTGGCATGGGTCACCGCGGAGCTCGCGATGGTGACCGGCGACGGGTTTGCCGCTGTCGGGCACGCGCGTCGGGCGGTCGCCGCATCGGAATCGACGAGTTCGGTGCGACACGCCGTGAAGTCCCAGGTAGTCCTCGCGGCGGCATTGTGTTGCGCGGGTGAGCCTCGGCGAATCCCGCCGCGTCGCCGACGCCGCGCTTGCCGAGGCGCAGCAGCACGGCTTGGTGCCGCTGAGCTGGGCTTTGGCCTGCCTACTCGTCGACGTGGGCAGTTCGGCGTACTCGCAGGCCGAGGTCGTTGCCGTTCGCGATGACGCAGCCGATACCGTGCGTAACCGGGGCGGAGTGTGGTCAGGTCGCTGATTCTGCACACCTCTGCCTGATCATTACTCTTTAGCTGTCACATCGGTCCGATGTGCCTCGTCCGTAACGCTGGAGATAACACCCACGATGACATTTTCGGGAGATGGTCTCGATGAAGTCGTCGTTCAGGCGGTGGCAGGTGATCGTGAAGCACTCGGCAAGGTGCTCGGGATCATCCGTCCGATCATCGTCCGGTATTGCCGGGCAAGGATTGGCTCAGCGGAACGAAGTGGTCTCTCAGCAGACGACGTGGCTCAGGAGGTGTGCTTGGCCGCCATCACAGCGCTGCCGCGCTACAAGGATCAGGGACGACCGTTCCTGGCCTTTGTGTACGGCATCGCTGCCCACAAGGTCGCTGACGCCCACCGCGCCGCAAGGGCGCAACAAGGCCGATGCCACCGACACGCTGCCGGACCGAGCGTCATCCGACCTGGGCCCGGAGCAGATGGCGATCGACTCGGAGTCCGCGGCGCGCATGGACAGGCTCCTTGCGACCCTGCCCGAGAAGCAGCGCGAAATCGTCATCCTCCGCGTGGTGGTCGGCATGAGCGCCGAAGAGACCGCAGAGGCCGTGGGCAGCACGGCCGGCGCCGTGCGCGTCGCCCAGCACCGCGCGATTGCGAAGTTGAAGGCCGAGATCGGCGAGGCGGGACGCGACTATGCCTGACCACGATCGCTGGCCCCCCGGCGGAGGTGACCCCTCTCTCAACGAGATCAACCGGATCGACCGGTTCATCGACGCGCTCGCCACGAACCAGACCGCGTATTCCACCGACCGCGACGAGGCGGAGTTGGCGTTCCTGCTCGCCGATTGGCGGGACGGCGTTCGCGATGCACCACTCGCCGCGGTGCTCACACCTCGTGAGGCCGCCGACGCTTTGCGCACGGCCAACACATCGCGTCGACGTACTCGGTCGCTCGCGGTGGTGGGTTCGGTGGCCGCGGCCGTGCTGTGCCTCGGCGGGTTCGGCACCGCCGTGTATGGCGCAGGCCCGGGCGACAGCCTCTACGGCGTGCGGACGATGTTGTTCGGCGACCAGCAGGTGACCCGTGACGACCAGGTCTCCCTGGCGTCGGCGGAGCTCGCCCAGGTCCAGCAGCTGGTCGATGAGGGACAGTGGCAGGCGGCGCAGGACAAGCTCGTCGCGCTCTCTCCCACGGTGCAGAATGTGGGGGCGCCCGAGGACAAGCACGATCTGACCGAGCAGTACAACGCGTTGACCTACAAGGTGATTCAGCAGGATCCCGCCGCAACGCTGCCGCCTCCGGGTGAGCCGCTGCCGCCGCTGCCGCCCTTGTCGGCACTGACGCTTCTGCCGGTGCCCGCGGTCGTGGAGTCGAATACGTCGACGACCTCGACCACCACGTCGGAGTCGACGGAGGGCCAGGAGCCCAACCCGGCGTCGACGACCACATCGACGACCACCTCGTCGGAGTCGCCGACGTCGCCGTCGGATTCGCCGTCGACCACCTCGTCACCGTCGACCACCTCGTCACCGTCGACCACGACCTCGCCGTCGACCACGTCGCCGTCGAACACGACATCGGTACCGTCGACCACCTCGGCGCCGCCGCCATCGAGTTCCAGCAGCAGTAGCACCACGACGACGACCACGACGACGACGGTCGTCGCGCGAGACGCGTCGCCAACATCCGTGGTCGCACCGCCCCCTGCTGCCGCACCGCCGCCTGCTGCCGCACCGTCGTCGGTCGCCGTGGCACCGTCCGCGTGCAGCGCCGTCGCGCGTCGTGTCGATCCCGTCAAGCGCCCCGGCGGTACAGAGCTCAGAGGTCGCTGCGCCTCAGCAGGAGAAGCCGGCACCGCCTCCGCCGTCGCCATCGCAGCAGCGCGAGGCGCCGGTGACGACGACGATTCCCAGGTCAGCGGGTACGGGCGAGTAGATCGGAACTGCGCTTACGCCGTAGGCGACTGCGCGTCAGTCGCCGTGGGCGATTGCGCCGTCAGCGATAGCCGTCGGACTCGGATGCGGCCTCATTGAGCGAGGCATCGGCGTAGCCGCGGCAGTAATCCCAGGTCACGTAAGCGTCGGGTTCCGGGTCGTAGGCCGGCTCGTGCGGGCGCACGGTGCCGTCGACGAGCAGTTGCAGCAGGTTGGCCCGCAGCATGTCCCAGTCGTGATAGTGGTCCTGCTGGCATTCGTCACAACAGACGACCAAACCGCGAATTCCCTTGTCCGCCAACAGCGCTTCGTATACCGCGAGATCCGCTAGATCGGCCTCGACGGCCATGCGTTCCTGTGGGTCCAGTGGCTGACCCGGCTCGAGCGCATCGAGTGCCGCCGAAGGGTCGCACGGGTCGTCGGCGAACGGATCGGGCGGTAAACCAGGTGGCAGGTGGTCACGCACAGCTCCACATTACGCAGGCCCGCGGGTATCGCGCCAGCGCTCCCGGCGCGATGCCCGACGTGTTGCTCGATCGACGCGCCTTTCGAACACCGACCGTGAAATGCAAGCTCGTCCCTCGGTCCCGATAAGATGAATCCCTACGTCTCTGCGTTGCCGCGCCTTATTGGAGGCCCCATTCATGTCGATCGCTGAAAGCAGCGTTCCCCTCGCCGTTCCGGTGCCCACCGGTGGCGACGACCCGACCAAGATCGCCATGCTTGGACTGACGTTCGACGACGTCCTACTGCTTCCGGCGGCGTCCGACGTGGTGCCTGCTGCTGCCGACACGTCGAGCCGGCTGACGCGCAAGATCCGGCTGAACGTGCCTCTGGTCAGTTCTGCCATGGACACCGTCACCGAATCCCGGATGGCCATCGCCATCGCGCGGGCCGGAGGCATGGGCGTGCTGCACCGCAACCTCCCCGTGGCCGAGCAGGCGGGCCAGGTCGAGACGGTGAAGCGGTCCGAGGCCGGCATGGTCACCAATCCGGTCACGTGCTCACCCGACAACACGGTCGGCGAGGTCGACGCGATGTGCGCGCGGTTCCGGATCTCCGGCCTGCCCGTGGTCGACCGCGACGGCGCGCTCGTCGGAATCATCACCAACCGCGACATGCGCTTCGAGGTCGATCAGAACAAGCCGGTGTCCGAGGTCATGACGAAGGCTCCGCTGATCACGGCTCAGGAGGGTGTTACCGCCGACGCCGCGCTGGGACTCCTTCGTCGCCACAAGATCGAAAAGCTCCCGATCGTCGACGGGCACGGCAGGCTCACCGGGCTGATCACGGTGAAGGACTTCGTCAAGACCGAGCAGTTCCCGTTCGCGACGAAGGACAGTGACGGCCGCCTGCTGGTGGGCGCCGCCGTCGGTGTTGGCGAAGACGCTCGCGAGCGGGCGATGACGCTCGTCGACGCAGGTGCCGACGTCCTCATCGTGGACACCGCACACGCCCACAACAGAGGCGTCCTCGACATGGTCGGATGGCTCAAGAAGGTGGCGGGCGACCGTGTCGAGGTCGTCGGCGGAAACGTCGCGACCCGTGCTGCCGCGTTGGCCCTCGTCGAAGCGGGCGCCGACGCCGTCAAGGTCGGCGTCGGCCCCGGCTCCATCTGCACGACGCGTGTGGTGGCCGGTGTCGGTGCGCCGCAGATCACCGCGATCCTGGAGGCAGTGGCCGCGTGCGCGCCCCACGGCGTGCCGGTGATCGCCGACGGCGGACTGCAGTATTCGGGCGACATCGCCAAGGCGCTGGCCGCGGGCGCATCGACCGCCATGCTCGGATCGCTGCTCGCAGGTACGGCCGAGGCTCCTGGCGAGCTGATCTTCGTCAACGGCAAGCAGTTCAAGAGCTACCGCGGCATGGGCTCGCTCGGCGCGATGCAGGGCCGCGGCAACGCCAAGAGCTACTCGAAGGACCGCTACTTCCAGGACGACGTGCTCTCCGAGGACAAGCTGGTGCCCGAGGGCATCGAGGGCAGGGTGCCGTTCCGCGGGCCGTTGTCGACGGTCATCCATCAGCTGACGGGCGGATTGCGCGCGGCGATGGGGTACACGGGTTCGGCCACGATCGAGCAGTTGCAGCAGGCGCAGTTCGTCCAGATCACGGCGGCTGGCCTCAAGGAAAGTCATCCGCACGACATCGCGATGACGGTCGAAGCGCCCAACTACTACGCCCGTTGAGAAGAGAACCCCATGCGTGACATGGTCGAAATCGGCATGGGCCGAAACGCCCGCCGGACCTATGAACTACGTGACATCAACATCGTGCCGTCGAGGCGTACCCGCTCGTCCAAGGACGTCTCGACGGCCTGGCAGCTCGACGCCTACCGCTTCGAGATACCCGTCGTCGCCCACCCGACCGATGCGTTGGTGTCGCCGACGTTCGCCATCGAGATGGGCCGGCTCGGCGGGCTGGGGGTGCTCAACGGCGAGGGTCTGATCGGCAGGCATGCCGACGTCGAGGTCAGAATCGCCGAGGTCGTCGCTGCGGCGGAGAAGGAGCCGGAGCCCTCGGCGGCGATCCGCCTGCTGCAGCAGCTGCACTCCGCGCCCATCGACCTCGATCTGCTGGGGACCGCGGTCGCCCGCGTGCGCGATGCGGGTGTCACCACCGCCGTGCGCGTCAGCCCGCAGAACGCCCAGGCGTTGGCGCCGACGCTGATCGCGGCGGGCATCGACCTGCTGGTGGTTCAGGGCACGATCGTGTCCGCCGAGCGCGTCGCGTCGGACGGCGAGCCGCTCAACCTCAAGACCTTCATCTCGAACCTCGACGTGCCGGTGGTCGCGGGCGGTGTGCTGGACCACCGCACGGCCCTGCACCTGATGCGGACCGGTGCGGCGGGCGTGATCGTCGGATACGGCTCGACCTCGGGTGTCACCACCAGCGATGAAGTGCTCGGCATCAGCGTGCCGATGGCCACCGCGATCGCCGATGCCGCCGCCGCCCGTCGCGAGTACCTCGACGAGACCGGTGGACGCTACGTCCACGTCATCGCCGACGGCGACATCCACACCTCGGGGGAGCTGGCCAAGGCGATCGCGTGCGGTGCCGACGCGGTGATGCTCGGCACGCCGCTGGCGTCCGCAGCAGAATCGGTGGGCGACGGCTGGTTCTGGCCCTCGGCCGCCGCGCACCCGTCGCTACCGCGCGGGGCATTGCTGCAGGTCGCGATGGGGGACCGGCCGCCGCTTGGCGCAGGTTCTCGACGGTCCGTCCGACGATCCCTTCGGATCGCTCAACCTGGTCGGTGGGCTGCGTAGGTCGATGGCCAAGGCCGGCTACTGCGACCTGAAGGAGTTCCAGAAGGTGGAGCTCACGGTCGGCCGATGAGCGCTTGCGCGAAGAGGAGACGGCGCCGATGAGCGCTTGCGCGAAGAGCACGTGCACTGCTAGTTAGGGTCGCCTTTCTAGCTCGTTACCCGCCGGTAAGTTCATACTGATTCCATGGAGCCTGACTACGACGTCCTCATCATCGGCTCGGGATTCGGTGGCAGTGTCAGCGCACTGCGACTGACCGAAAAGGGCTATCGAGTCGGTGTGCTCGAAGCTGGTCCCGCGGTACGCCGACGCCGACATGGCAAAGACTTCCTGGAACCTGCGGAAGTTCCTCTGGGCGCCGCAGTTCGGCATGTACGGGATCCAGCGCATCCACCTGCTGCGCAACGTGATGATCTTGGCAGGCGCGGGCGTCGGGGGTGGCTCGCTCAACTACGCCAACACGCTGTACGTGCCGTCGGACCCCTTCTTCAACGACCCGCAGTGGAAGGACATCACCGACTGGCGCTCGGAGTTGATGCCGCACTACGACCAGGCCACGCGGATGCTCGGCGTCGTCACCAACCCGACGTTCACCGACGCGGACCGGATCATGAAGGAAGTCGCCGAGGACATGGGCGTCGGCGACACGTTCGTCCCGACGCCGGTCGGCGTCTTCTTCGGTCCCGACGGGGAGAAGACGCCCGGCAAGACGGTCCCCGACCCGTACTTCGGCGGCGCGGGCCCCGAGCGGACCGGCTGCATCGAGTGCGGACAGTGCATGACGGGCTGCCGGTTCGGCGCCAAGAACACCTTGCTCAAGAACTACCTGGGCCTTGCGGAATCGGCTGGCGCACAGATACATCCGTTGACGATGGTGAAGAACTTCGAACAGCGCGGCGACGGACTGTGGGAGGTCCGCACCACGCGCACGGGCGGCAAGCTGCGCAGGAAGCGCAAGACCTTCACCGCCCGTCACGTGATCCTGGCGGCAGGCACCTACGGCACTCAGAAGCTGCTGTTCAAGATGCGGGACACGGGCAGGCTGCCGAAGCTGTCCGACCGGCTCGGACTGCTGACGCGCACCAACTCCGAGTCCATCGTCGGCGCGGGTCGGCTGGCGGTGTCCGACGACCTCGACCTCACCCACGGCGTGGCGATCACGTCGTCGATCCATCCGACCAGCGACACCCACGTCGAACCCTGCCGCTACGGCAAGGGGTCCAACGCGATGGGGCTGCTGCAGACGTTGATGACCGATGGCGACGGTCCCGACGGCACCGACGTCCCGCGCTGGAAGCAGCTGTTCCAGAACGGGCAAGCCGATCCGAAGGGCACGCTGCGGTTGCTCAACCCGCGGCGCTGGAGCGAGCGCACGATGATCGCGCTGGTCATGCAGAACCTGGACAACTCGATCACGACGTTCACCAGGAAGACCAAGCTCGGCTTCCGCATGTTGGACAGCAAGCAGGGGCACGGCCTGCCGAACCCCACCTGGATCCCGGCGGGCAACGAGGTCACCCGGCGCATCGCCGAGAAGATCGACGGCGTGGCGGGCGGCACCTGGGGCGAGCTGTTCAACATCCCGCTGACTGCCCACTTCCTCGGCGGCGCGGCGATCGGCGAAACCCCGGAACGCGGCGTCATCGATCCCTATCAACGGGTGTACGGATATCCGACGCTGTCGGTGATGGATGGAGCGGCGATCTCGGCGAACCTCGGGGTCAACCCGTCGCTGTCGATCACCGCCCAGGCCGAACGGGCCGCGTCGTTGTGGCCGAACGTCGGGCAGGACGATCAGCGCCCCGCGCAGGGCCAGCCGTACCAGCGTCTGGATCCCATCGCGCCCGAGCATCCGGTCGTGCCCGCCGCAGCGCCCGGCGCGCTGCGCTGGCTGCCGATCGAACCCGTCAGGTCCACCGCCGCTAAGCGAACGCGACGTCCCACCAGAGCGTCCTACATGCAGCCGAATCGGAAGCGCTTCGCATGTCGTGGATCAGCAGCGGCAGCAGTGGGATGCAGCCGACAGCCGCCCAGAGACTCGGCGCCGCCTCGGCGTGGTTCGCCGCCGCCGTCGCCGAGTGCGAAGTTCGGCATCGCCCCGACCAGCGAGAAGAGGCTGTGGCTGCGCCGGCACGGTGGACCGTCGCCGTCCGTCGAGTCGGCACGTCGTGCGCGCGTCGGATCGGGCCACCGCGTTCGTCGGGTAGTGGCGCCTCGCATCATCCGTCGGCTGGCGGGACGTGGGACGTGTGCGTCGCTGGGATGTTGTGGGCCGTCGCCGGACGGGCGCGACTCGGGCACGCCGTCGTCGCGATGCGCGACGACGTGCGTTCGGTGATCAGCACGGGCCGGGTCGTCGGGATGTGGTCCCGAAGCGCGGCCCGATGTCTGCAGCGCGGAGCGACCGGCTTGGGTACCGGCGCGTCCACAGCGGGGCGTGGTGGGCGAGCAGGTCGTCGTGGCGGGTCAGCTGCGCGAGGTCGAGCCCAGTCGGCGAGGTCGCTCACCCGGTGGTCCCGCGGCGGTCGAGGACGGGTTGTTGGGTCGACGTGATGGGCTTCCGATCGGCGGTAGGGGTGACGGTGAGGTCCATGGGCGATGGTCGTACCCGAGCTCGGATGCCGATGAATGCGGCCGCGAGGACCGCCGACCGGGAGCGAACGACTTGCTGGCCGGCCCGGTCTGCTGCCGGGCGACGTCTCCAGATCTCGGCTGCGGACGCGCCGCGGTTCGATCGACATACGGGCCCCTGACGCTCCGTCGCGGCGTGAACCCGTGTCGGACCGGACTGCGTGGTGCCTTCGCTAGCAGGTCAGTTGGCAGTCCATGTTGCCGTATGGGCATGCGCTGGGGAGTGTACCCCAAGTGTGCCGCCAGAGGCCTGCCGAGGAACGGCCCGCAGAATGTGACGGACGGGTACGCCGAGGTGACTGCGCAGTTCGGCTTCGTCGCCGTTGCGCCAGTCCGGCCAACTCGGCCCGACCGGAAGGCCGGCGGCCAGGAACTCACGGTGGTCGTCGTTGAAGGTGAAGTCGAACCGCGCCTCGACCGCCCGCAGTTCGGCATCGGTGAGGCCCTCAGTCATGGTGCACGAGCCGGACTCCGCGAGCATCGCCGACGCTCTGCCGCCCGGTCCCGGAGTGGTCACACCTCAACGCTAAAGCGTCTGACGCTGCGCCGAGACACTGATTCCTGCGGTGGAACCGTATCGGCGAGCGGTGCAAGCAGAACCGTCAACTGCTCGAGCTGTCGCAGCAGATCCTCGACCTGACCACCAGTGCATGGCGGCACATCCGAGCCCGGACCAGCCGTCCGTGCCTGCTGCGCAGGGCTAGGTCGAACCTCGCCACTAGACTGGACAGGTGGAATCCGCAGCACCCCGCCCCGTCCTCGTGGTCGACTTCGGCGCGCAGTACGCGCAGCTCATCGCACGGCGCGTCCGTGAGGCGCGGGTGTTCTCGGAGGTGATCCCGCATACCGCGACCGTCGACGAGATCAAGGCGAGAGACCCGCAGGCGATCGTGCTGTCGGGCGGGCCCGCCAGCGTCTACGCCGACGGTGCTCCCCAGCTCGACCCCGCGTTGTTCGATCTCGACGTTCCCGTCTTCGGCATCTGCTACGGCTTCCAGGCGATGGCCCAGGCCCTCGGCGGCACGGTCGCCCGCACCGGCACCAGTGAGTACGGCCGCACCGAGCTGAATGTGTCTGGGGGAGAGCTTCATTCGGATCTTCCGGATCGGCAGCCGGTGTGGATGAGCCACGGCGACGCGGTCACGGCCGCGCCCGACGGGTTCGAGGTCGTCGCCACCAGCGCCGGCGCCCCCGTTGCGGCGTTCGAGAACCGGGCCCGAAAGCTCGCGGGCGTGCAGTACCACCCCGAGGTCATGCACACGCCGCACGGCCAGCAGGTGCTCAGCCGGTTCCTGCACGAGTTCGCGGGCATCGGCGCGACGTGGACGGCGGCGAACATCGCCGACGCGTTGGTCGAGCAGGTTCGCGCCGCGATCGGTGACGGTCACGCGATCTGCGGGCTGTCCGGCGGCGTGGACTCCGCGGTGGCTGCCGCGCTGGTCCAGCGCGCCATCGGCGATCGCCTGACATGCGTCTTCGTCGATCACGGACTATTGCGCGCGGGGGAGCGGGGCCAGGTCCAGCGTGACTTCGTCGCCGCGACGGGAGCCCGGCTGGTCACCGTCGACGCCGAGCAGCGGTTCCTCGAGGCGCTGGCCGGGGTGAAGAACCCCGAGGGCAAACGCAAGATCATCGGCCGCGAGTTCATCCGCGCGTTCGAGGGCGCCATCCGCGAGGTGCTCGGTTCGGCCGACGCGGACGGACGACTCCGTCGAGTTCCTGGTGCAGGGCACGCTCTATCCGGACGTGGTCGAGTCCGGCGGCGGCACGGGCGCGGCGAACATCAAGAGCCATCACAACGTCGGCGGACTGCCCGCCGACCTGAAGTTCAAGCTGGTCGAACCGCTCCGACTGTTGTTCAAGGACGAGGTTCGCGCAGTCGGTCGCGAGCTCGGCCTACCCGAGGAAATCGTTGCGCGCCAACCTTTTCCGGGTCCGGGGTTGGCGATCCGGATCGTCGGCGACGTCACGGGGCCCCGGCTCGACACGCTGCGCCGCGCCGATGCGATCGCGCGCGAGGAGCTGACGTCCGCCGGGCTGGACCAGCAGATCTGGCAATGCCCGGTGGTGCTGCTTGCCGACGTCCGTTCGGTGGGCGTGCAGGGCGACGGCCGCACCTACGGGCACCCGATCGTCCTGCGGCCGGTGTCCAGTGAGGACGCCATGACTGCGGACTGGACGCGGGTGCCCTACGACGTGCTGGAACGCATCTCGACGCGGATCACCAATGAGGTGGCCGAGGTGAATCGGGTGGTGCTCGACGTGACGAGCAAGCCGCCGGGCACCATCGAGTGGGAGTGATCAGGCCTCTGGCGGCGCTTCCCTCGCGATGAAGTCGCCGAGGATCTGACCCACGGCCGACTCGATCGTCGACTCGATCGAGAACGCCAGCGTCGAGCTGACCGCGGACACCGCCTGGGTCCTGAACCTGACCAACATCGTGATCAGTTCTGCCACTTCGGTATCCGGCGGCAGTGCCTCGCCTGGCTTGATACGGTCGAGGACGTGCTCGATGCCGGCCTGCACGAGCATCCCGCTGATCTGGTCGATGAGGGGCGAGATGCGTTCGTGAAGGTCGATGAGCTTCTCGGTCGCGACGCCGTACTGCCGGATCTCGTTGAACACGTCGATCAGCTTGGGACGCACCACGACTGCTTCGCCGTCCTCGAGGCGGATGACGCCGAGGCCGACCATCCGCTCGTATCCGGGCTGGTCGTCGACCAGCCGCTTGGCATCGGCGACGCTCATCCGCTCCGGCTTCTCGGTGGCCCAACTACCCGCGATCGCCGATTCGAGCCCGAGCATGTCGCCGACGTCCTTGCCCTGCTCCCACGCGTTGAGCATCTCGTGCACGTGGGCGATGTTGTAGCCCTTGTCGAGCATCGACGTGATGAGCCGCAGCCGCGTCAGGTGGGTGTCGTTGAACAGTGCGATACGGCCGACCCGCAGCGGCGGATGGAGCAGGCCCCGATCGCGGTACACCCGGATGTTGCGGGTGGTGCTGCCTGCCAGGCGCGCCAGGTCGTCGATGCGGTACTCGCCTGACGCGGCCACGCCGTGTGGCTGCACGGCGGCGTCGAACAGTTGCGACACCGCGGTCTCGATGACGTCGCGCGACCCGCGGCGAATGTTGCGGGGTGCGCGCCGCAGACCGGCGAGGATCGTCGATATCGCACCTACAGGCTCGCGGGGCGATCTGGGCTGTGGCATGTCAGGCGGGCGAGCTGGCTCGATCGTCGTCGCTCACGTCCACGGCATGGGCGTGGCGCGCGATCGCTTCGTAGTCTTCGAATCGGTAGTCCCGCATCTGTCGAAGATACTGCGTGGCGAAGCCGGGGTACATCGACGCGTTGAATCCGTCCGCGGTGAGGTACCAGCTACTGCAGCCGCTCATCCACGTCGTCTTCGTCAAACGCCGCTGCAGTGAACGGTTGTGGGCGCGTTGGACGTCCTCCCGGACGTCGAGGTAGCGCAGATCGTCGTCGAGGATCGCGCGTATCCCGGACACCGCGTAGTCGATCTGGCCCTCGACGAAGACCAGCAGCGAGTTGTGCCCCGGTCCGGAGTTCGGGCCCGTCATGAAGAACAGGTTGGGGTACCCGTGGGCGTTGATGCTCTTGTACGCCTGCGCGCCACCGGTCCACTCGTCGGCGAGCGACCGGCCGCCGAGTCCGGTGACCGAATACGGCGGGCCCGTGAGGTGCACGTCGTAGCCCGTCGCGAACACGACGGCGTCCAGGTGATGCTCGACGCCGTCGCTGGTACGGATGCCGACGGGGCTCATGGTGGCGATGGGCCAGTCGATGAGCTTGCAGTTGTCCTTCTGCAGGGCGGGGTAGTAGTCGCTGGAGACCAGCATGCGCTTGCACCCCGGCGTGAAGTCCGGCGTCAGCTGGCGACGCAGCCACGGATCCTTGACCTGCCTGCGCAGATGGGCCTTGCCGAGGCGGGCGACCAGCGAGGTCAGCGGCGAATCCCAGACCAGCGCGGTCGCACTGGCCTCATGACCCCAGAACAGGGCCTGTCGGGCAAGGTGTTGCACCGCAGGTATTTTCGTGAACACGTTCTGCGCGGCCGCCGGTGTCGCGACGTCAAGGCGCGGGAGCACCCAGCCTGGCGTGCGCTGGAAGACCTTGACGAACTCGGCCGTCTTCACCAGCTCGGGAACGATCTGGACGGCGCTGGCGCCGGTGCCGATGACGGCCACCCGCTTGCCGGTGAAGTCGTACTCGTGATCCCAGTGGGCGCTATGGATCTTGTGGCCCTCGTACGTCTCGATTCCGCGAATGTCGGGCAGCTTGTGATCGGGCAACGGTCCTGACGCCAGCACGACGGTGCGCGCATGGAAGCGCTTGCGGCCCTTCGTCTTCACGGTCCAGGTGCCCTCGGTCTCGTCGAACTCGAGTCCGATGACCTCGGTCCCGAACTCGATGCGACGCCGCAGGTCGAACCGGTCGACCATCTCCTCGATGTGCGTGCAGATCTCGCCCGCCGGTGAGTAGGCCCGCGACCAGGTGGGGTTCTTCGCGAACGAGAACGAGTACAGCAGCGACGGAATGTCGCACGCCGCACCGGGATACGTGTTGTCGCGCCAGGTTCCGCCGACGCGGTCCGCCCGCTCGAGGATGACGAAGTCGTCGACCCCGGCCTCGGTGAGCTTGATCGCGGTGCCGATCCCGGTGAACCCGGTGCCCACGATGAGGGTGTCGTACACGCGATCCGCCATCGTCATGCCGCCGGCTCGTAGGTGAGTTCCTTGAACCACGTGGGTATCGGCTTGAGCAGTGCCTTGGGGTACCGATCCGACGCCCACACCGCGGGATTCGCGACCCAGTGGTAGGGATTCCGTGAGTTGACCACCATCCGGGCGTGCAGCTTGAGTACCTGATAGGTCGGCACACGCCAGGTGTTTTCGGCCCGGTTGCCGAGCTCCTTGAACCGCATCATCGCCTTGTAGAGCCGCTCGGGCTCTAGGCCCATGTCGACGATGTTGTTGCGCATCCGGTTCAGCAGCGGCACGTACATGATCGCACCGACGATCAGCCCCGGGGTGGCGATGCTTCCCACGAAGTCGACGGCCAGCTTGCGGGCCTTGCCCCCGCCGATCATGTTGAGCACCTCGAAATCGACGGCGATGTGCCGAGATTCGTCGTTGTTGATCTTCTCGAACACCTGGTGACACACCGGATCGTGGACCTCGTCGAGCAGGAACTTCAGCAGTGCGCCGTCGAGCGCGACCTCCAGCATCGGGATCACGGTGCCCAGGACCGACAGCGACATGTCATCCGAGTACTTGTCCAGCCACTCGATCGCCAACCGGATGTTGACGTTGGGCTCCGGCATCTCGCCGTCCTCGAGCATGCCCCACCGCTTCATCAGGGCCAGTTCGGCGTTGGCGTGCCGTTGCTCCTCGGCGTGGAAGTAGCGGTAGATCTCGGCGAGTACCGGCGTCGGGGCCTTCTTCGCCAGCGCTGCGAACCCGCGAGCGCCGACGTTCTCGATCCAACACAGGTCGGCCATGAAGGCCTTGAGCTTCGGCCGGAACTCGTCGCCGATGGTCTCTGCCCCCGGTGCATCCCAGTCGATGTCGGCCAGCGCCCACTGGCGATCCTTGATCTTCACCAGCATCGCGTCCATGTCGATTGCCATTACGAACCTCCTAGATTCGAGCCGATACGTGCGGTGAGGCCGACGGCACGGGTGTACACCGTCGGGGTGAAACGTTTGATGCCCCAACCGATCCTGGCGTCGGGCTGCGGCATGCAGTACAGGCCGCCACGGTCATTGGTGTCCAGGCAGGTACGGGCCACCCGTTCGGGGGAGAAGCCGGTCCAGCGCATGAGCCGGTCGGCCAATTGCGTTGACGGCCCGGTGATCCGGCCCGATTCCACGATGTTGGTCTTGACGAACGTCGGGCAGAGCACGGTGACGTTGACGCCGCTGCCGCTGAGTTCTGCGGCGAGGGTCTCGGACAGCGAAAGGACGCCTGCCTTGCTGACGTTGTAGGCCGCCATGCCGGGCGCGGCGCCGAAGGCGGCGGCGGAGGCGACGTTGATGATGCCCGCCGGTCGACCGGAGTCGGCGGCTTCCTTGAGGATTGGCGCGAACACCTGGCAGCCGTGGATGGGACCCCACAGGTTGATGCCGAGCACCCACTGCCAGTCGTCGAGATCGGAGTCGCCGATGTCCGTGCCTCCCGCGCCGACGCCGGCGTTGTTGACCACCAGGCTCGGCGATCCGCCGAACCAGGACTGCGCCTCCTTGGCCAGCTGACGCACGTCGTCGATCGCCGAGACGTCGCATCGCAGGGCCAGGGCCTCGCCGCCCGCGGAGGTGATCGCGTCGGCCGTCGTCTGAGCCGACTTCTCGTCGACGTCGCTGCACACGATGCGCCCGCCGCGGTGGGCGAGTTCCGTGGCGAAGGCGGCGCCGATGCCGCTGCCCGCGCCGGTGATGACGGCGTCAGCGTCGTGACTGCGTTTTGGTGATGAACCGAACATGTCTACCCCGCAACCTGTTTGGTGTTACCGCGTGTGGCCTCTTCGGAGCGCAAGGACTGCGCGATGAACGTCGCCGCGTACCGCATCGCCGGCACGGCCTCGGGTGCGAGCTTGGGCAACGCCTGGAACACGTGGACCTGGTCGGGCCACACCTGAAGCTCGCAGTCGCCGCCTGCGCTGGTGATGTCGGCGGCCAATGCGCGGGCGTCGGACACCAGCATCTCGGCGCCGCCCGCCTGGATCAGCGTCGGCGGCATCGCGCGCCCGCCCGCGACGTCGAGGGTGAGCCGCGGATGGCTGATGTCGGTATCCCCGCAATACAGCGAGATCAGCCGCGCCGCGTCGACCGACCGGATCGCCGGATCGCGACGAAGTGACTCGCGGGCTCGCGAACGCGCGAACGTCAGATCGACCAGTGGGGAGAACAGCACGACACCCGCAGGGTGCTCGACGTCGGATTGCAGCAGCAGGTCGGCTGCCAGGTGTCCGCCGGCGGAATCGCCTGCGATGACCATCCGGCCAGGGGCCAGGTGTTGCTCGGTGCGCAGCCAGTCCCATCCCGCGCGGACGTCGACGGCGGCGGTCGGGAAGCGGTACCGCGGAGCGAGGCGGTAGTCGACGCAGAACACGGGAAGCCCGGTGAGGCTCGACAGCCACGACGTGAGTCGGCGGTGGGTCCGCGGCGAGCACAGTGCGTAGCCGCTGCCGTGCAGGAAGTAGACGGCGCTGTCGCTCGTCGGGACGCCGGCCGCGCGCACCCATTCGCCGACGACCCGCCGTCCGTCGGCCATGACCGTGTCGACCTGCTCGACCTGGGCTCCGGCGAGCGAAGGCCCGAAGGTGTCCATGATCCGCGCCACGATCTGGCGGGATGCCCAGAGGCCCCAGGCCTGTTCGGGGGGCAGGGCCGCGCTGATGTTGCGCAACGTGGCGTGCTCACCGCCGCCGCGCCGCGAGATCGAATGGACCCTCGCTTGGGCACGTCGTGGCTGGTCGAGCCGGTCTGCACAGACATTCGAACCTCCGTCGTTGGAGCGCCCGATGAGTACAACAGCAATTGATGACATTTGTCAATGTCAACATTCGATCATGGTAATTGAACTGCCGAGTCAATAGGGCAGTCGCCGACCGAGTCGATCCACGCTCAATCGTGCGTTCGCGCGAAGACGATCCACGGGGGAATGCCCGCGGACCTGCGCGAAATCAGCGTGGCGGATCCCCGCGCCAGCTGAAGCTGTTGACGTACTTGCCCATGTCGAGGGCGATCTGAAGGTTGGCCGCCGACGGCTTGCTCGATCCGAAGTCGGGGCCGAATGCGTGATACGGGCCCACCGCCCCCGCGATCAGGGCGACGTCGTTCTTGACCGCGACCATGACGATGACCCGCATGCGCGAGTAGCTCGCCGTCGCCCCCTGCGGCCAACAGTCCGCGGCCATGCCGAAGCCGGGCTGGTAGCCGACCATCGTGTTGGGGATCTCGTAGGCCGTCTTGGTGTCGGGGAAGGTCTGGTTGACGAGGGTCGTCGCGATCTGCTTCGGCGTCCGACCGTCCGCAGGCTGGCTGAACAGGCGAAGGGTGCCGCCGTCACCGGCGAGCAAATCGGCCGTCACTCCCTGATCGGCCGTGGTGATCTTGTACGCCGAACCGTCGGCCGGGCGGGCGACCGAGAACGTGCCGTCCGCGGCCGTGAACCGCGGATTGATCATCACGGGCTCGCCGAAGGGCGGGTTACCGCACTCGGGTGGGCAGACGTATCGCGCCGACGGCTTCGTCAGAGCCCCCGACAGTGCGACGAGGCCGGCTGCGACGACGCCGATGCATGCGACCCAGACGACGATCAGGTGCCTGTGCGACGTCTTCTTCGGCCTCCTGCACGGTGTAGGTGCCCGAAACCGTCGAGTAGCCGGGTGCTTCCGCCGTGGTCACGAGTCGGCCCCTGGCGCGGCTCGTCGTCGATCACCCGGACCGGCCGGCTGTCGCGTCGGGCCTGCCGCGACCACCGGGACGAGGCGTTCATGGATGCCCCGCATGCCGCGCAGAATGGCATGTCCGGCACGACGTGTCCGCATTCGGTGCACAGGATCGGCTCATCGGAACGGACCTCGTCGTGAGCCTCGTGCAGCAGCGCGAGATGCAGCCCGACGCGAAGGGCGAGCAAGGCGATCGCCGCAAGAGCGAGATGCACTGCCAGTTGCAGGAGTTGGGGCACCCGGGCGACGTCGATCAGTCCCACGCGCGGCGTACAACCCGATCACCGCGAGGCCCATCAGGGCGATGGCCCCACGCACGAAGTTGCGATGCTGATGGGCTTTGTTGGCCGGTCGGGTGAACCACAGGGCGGCGCCGATCAAGCCGCCGACGCAGGCGGCGGTCAGAGGCACCGCGATGCCGCGGATGCCCGCCTCGACCATGAGGCCCTGCATCGGCCTGGACTTCGCGATCATGCCCGTGGCGAACTGTGGCGCCAGCCGGGTGAGCGTGGCCGCCCCGGTGAACATCAACGCACCGAGAGCTCCAATGGCGAAGCCGTCCAACGACTCCTGAGTCCCTCGTCGGGTCAGCCGTACGAGACCGCGCGGGCAAGAGCATGACGAACATGCCACCGATCGGAATCCCCAGTCCGTCCCGAAGAATCGCGGCCCGCGGCGATCCCGACGCCGAGCGGCACGCCGTAGGACTTCGCGACCGCGGCGCCCGTCAACAGCACCCACCCGACGCCGAGGCCGATGCCGAGAGCCGCCGTCAGCACCAGGGTGCCTGCGGGGATGTCGCGGTGCGATCCGCCTCCTGCAGGTAGTAGAGGAACAGCAGAGGTAGGCCCAGCGCCGCGACGGTGATCAACGCTGCGGGCAACCGGAAGAACGTGGCCGCGATCAACGCGACGACGATGAGGCACAGTCCCACCGAGGAAGGGCAGCCGCGAGCCCGACGGCAGCTGGGGGAACAGCGAGCTGGTGATGTTCGGTGTCAGCAGGTGCTCGCCCGCCGACCCGGCAAAGGACCGCATTCGCAGCCAGCTTGGGCCGCGTCGGGGCGTCTCCGTCAGGTGCCAGCCGCACAGGCCGCAGAATTCGCCTGCGGGAACGTCGGTTTCGCATACCTCGCACTCGACGGTGCCTGGCGGACGGTCGTCGGTTTCGGGCTCGGTGCTCATTGGGACGTCCTCTGGAAGGTGAGGATGTTGCGGACCAGGTTGTCCACGTCGGGCGTGCCCAATCCGCTGACGAGGTCATAGCCGGGGCCCGCGCTGTCCACCGCGTTGCCGCCAAGGGTCACGTCGCGGAAGGCGGGCAGTGGGGCACCGATGGCGATGCGGTATAGGTACGGGTTGAGCTCGCCGATCGGACCGCCGCCGTTGGCGATCAGATACTGCGTCATCACCGCCGCCAGGCCTGCCCAGATCGGCGCCGACTGCGAGGTGCCACCGCCGACGAGTCCATTCCGTCCAGGACGATCTTCACGCCGGTGAAGGGATCCGCGACGGCGGAGATGTCCGGTGTCATCCGGCCGTTGTTCCGCGAATCGGCGACGTTGTTGGCCACGATGCGCTGCCAGACAGGTACTTCGAACAACGTCGACGTCCCGCCGCCGGTGCCCTGGGACAGCGGGACGTCGAACCAGGCCTGCTCGGCCAACCACTTGCCGGTGGCATCGGTGGACAGGGTGGTGCCGCCGACGTTGGTCATCTCGGGCAACGACGCCACCGAGTCGAGGCCGATGTCGCCAGGTCCCGGCGGGGAGTCCCAGTCGTCGCCGCCCTTGCATTCCAGCCCGGCCAGGTCGCCGCTGGCGTCGAATGCGACGGTGCCGTTCGCCTGGGCGTCGGCCAAAGCGGACCGCACGGGGGCGAGGTCGGCTTCGGTCATCAGCTTGTCGCAACCCCAGCCGATCGAGAAACTCCATATCGCGCCGGGGAATTGGCGATCGGTCTCCTCCATCATCTTGCCGATCTTCTCGTAGGCTCCTCCGCCGCCGCCCTCGAAAGTCGGCCGGGCGTTGACGACGACCATCTTCGCGTCGGGGGCGATCGCATGCGCTACTTCGAGATCCATCGTGGTCTCGCCGTATGGCTCGGGCAGCGGGTCCCCTACGACCGTCGGATTGAGCTTGGGGAGGCCGTATTTGGTGGTGAAGGTGTCGAGGTCGGACTGGGCGAAGCCATTGAACGCGAAGATCACGATGGTGGTCCCCTTACCCGTGAAGCCGTCCTTGGCGAGTTTGTCCGCGTTGTATGTCGTCAACAGCGCGTCGGGGGTCAGGCCGCGATCCGGCACGTCCGTGGGCAAGATCGATCGGCTTTGACGTGTGATGCGGTGTGTAGCTGAGGATTCGACCGAGCGCGGTCACTTCGCCGAGTAGCGTCGCGGGCACCTCGGGCTGCTGCGGCGACGCGTAGAACTCCTGGCCCTTGCGGCCGCGGTAGTCGTGTACCTCGACGCCGAAGGCGGTCGCGACGGCGGCAGGTCTGCCTTCGACGATGGCCCACGCGTCGCCGGGGTTCCAGCGCACCGAAAGGTTCTGTGCGTCAGCCCAACCCATCAACTCATCCGGTCGATTGTCGTCGATCAGTGTCGCGGTGAGTTGGACGTTGTCGCCGTGTGACTGGCCGAGATCCGTCGAGGAGGCGAGCAGCGATGCAAAGGGTCCATCGATGCCGTCGGGTGTGCTGGTGACGGCTGGGATTCGCAGATCCGACGCGACGACGAAGCAGGACGACCGCTATGCCAACCAGTGCCCAGTGCCCGAGTCGCAGGCGGTGACTGCGGGGGGATGTCACGGTTGAAGACGGCATCGTCAACGATCCAGACGGTCGCGCAAGCCTCTGGAGCCGCAGGTTCCCTTGGTATCGCTACGAAGGGGCGCTACGACTCCCGAGGCCGCGTGATTACGAGTGACCGTTGTGGTCGCCAGGGGTCGGGTTCTCTGGCGTCGGTGCCTTGACGGAAGGCGTGAACAGATTGCCGCCGCCGGGGCTGATCGACTTCTCGGTCGGCGTGACCGAGGAGGTGGTGGGCGTCGTGGTTGACGTTTCGGGAGCCTTTTCCCCACCGCCGCAAGCGGCGGTCAGACCAATCATTGCGACGATTGCAGCTCCGCCCGCAACTGCTGCGAGACGGCGAGCCAGAAGACGTGACCTCATGTGCAGATGTTCCTAACTATCCCCGAGTAGCCAACGCGTGATCTTCGGCGAATCGCATGGCGATCCCGCACACACTCTGCTCGGTTGCCCGAGATTTCCAGAGCGGTACCCCAGCCCCGTCCCGAAGTGGGTTCTGATTCTTGAAACTGTACGGCAACGCTCAGGTAGGCGCACTGATGATCAGCTAAGCGCTGAACAAGGCGTTGCCGTGACGGCCCATCCGGGCCGTGTGATTACGAGTGGTCGCCCGGAATCGGTGTCGGTGCAGGCGGTGCCTTGACGGTCGGCGTGAACAGGTTGCCGCCGGTGGGGCTGATCGACTTCTCGGTCGGCGTGACCGAGGAGGTGGTGGGCGTCGTGGTTGACGTTTCGGGAGCCTTTTCCCCACCGCCGCAAGCGGCGGTCAGACCAATCATTGCGACGATTGCAGCTCCGCCCGCAACTGCTGCGAGACGGCGAGCCAGAAGACGTGACCTCATGTGCAGATGTTCCTAACTATCCCCGAGTAGCCAACGCGTGATCTTCGGCGAATCGCACGCGATCCCGCACACACTCTGCTCGGTTGCCCAAGATTTCCAGAGCCGTACCCCAGCCCCGTCCCGAAGTGGGTTCTGGTGACGCGAACTCTACGGCAACTCCCAGGTGTGCGCGCAGAGATTCGCCGCTGGCTAAACCGGTCTGCGAGGAACCCCGGATTCCCGCTTGACGGTGTCGGACCCCGAGTGTTTACTGAAGTGTATCGAACAAATGTTCGAATACTGATGTGTCGGATGATGCGGGAGGTGTTGCCGTGACAGTGGCGGCGAGCCTGGACGAGCGCCGGTTAAACCGCGCTGAACAGGTAGAACACCTGCGTCGGAAGATAGCAGGGATGTCCGGTGCGGTGAAATCCGCAGCGGGCGCTTCGCTGTCGTCAAGTGGTTCGCTGGCGGTTTCGACGGCGTCGGAATCTTTGCTACCGATCCCGGAATCGCTGTCCGAACTGCTACCGGACTCGTTGCCGAGGGGCACGGTGGCGGTGTTGTCCGGCGTACGGTCGCTGCCCTTGAGATTGGTGGCAGCGGTGACGGCGGCGGGTGGGCATGCGGCGATCGTCGGGCACCCAGACATCGGACTGCTCGCTGCCCTGGAGATGGGTGCCGATCTGAGCAGGCTCGCTGTCATCCCCGATCCCGGCGCCGATCCCGTGGAGGTCGCGGCGGTCCTGATGGACGGTCTGGATCTGGTGGTGCTCGGCCTCGGCGGGCGTTCGGTGCCTCCGACCCGAGCGCGTGCGGTGACGGCGAGGGCCAGGCAGAAGGGATGCACGCTGCTGGTCACCGGTGGCGACTGGCACGGCGCCTCGGCTCGGCTGGAGGCCAGAGTCTGCGGTTACGAGATGGCCGGTGCGGGTGGCGGCGCGCCAGCCCCCGGGCGGGGGCGGATCAGTGGGGTGCGACTCGCGACCAGGGCCAACGGTCGAGCCTTCCGCGGGCGCACGGGATAGCGCCGTGGCCGGCCGATCCGCCCACGCCCGGGTATTGGCGATCTGGTGCATGGACTGGCCTGCGGTGGCGGCGGCCGCTGCCGCGGGGCTGTCGGCGAACGACCCCGTGGTGGTGACGCTGGCCAACCGCGTCGTCGCCTGTTCGGCCTCGGCGCGTTCGGCAGGAGTCAAGCGTGGGCTGCGCCGCAGGGAGGCCCAGGCTCGCTGTCCGCAGATTCACGTCGCCGCCGCCGACCAGGCGCGCGACGCGCGCTACTTCGAAAGCGTGACGACCGCGGTGGACGACGTCGTGCCGCGGGCGGAGGTACTGAGGCCGGGTCTTCTGGTGTTGTCGGTCCGTGGGGCGTCCCGCTACTTCGGGTCCGAACAGTCCGCCGCGGAGCGGCTCATCGACGCCGTGGCCTCGGCGGGCGCAGAGTGTCAGGTCGGCATCGCCGACCAGCTTCCCACTGCGGTGTTCGCGGCAAAGGCGGGGCGCATCGTCGAGCCCGGGCGGGATGCGTCGTTCTTGGCCCCGTTGTCGATCCGTCAACTCGCTGCCGAACCCAGCTTGGCGGAGCCGGGCCGGGATGATTTGGTCGATCTGTTGTGGCGCATGGGGATTCGCACCATCGGTCAGTTCGCAGCGCTATCGCGCACCGATGTGGCATCCAGGTTCGGCGCCGATGCGACCACCGCGCACCGGTTCGCGCGCGGCGAGTCGACCCGCGGCCCGTCGGGGCGGGAGCCGCCGTCGGATCTCGACGTCGTGATGAACTGCGACCCGCCGGTGGACCGGGTCGACGCCGCCGCGTTCGCCGGGCGATCGTTGGCCGACGAGCTTCACCGCAGCCTGGCCGCGGCGGGGATCGGGTGCACCCGGTTGGCCATTCACGCGGTGACGGCCAACGGTGAAGAGCTGCAACGTGTTTGGCGATGTGCCGAACCATTGACCGAGGATGCCACCGCCGATCGGGTGCGTTGGCAACTCGACGGCTGGCTCAACCGGCGCAGGAGCGACCGGCCCACCGCGCCGATCACCGTGCTGCGGCTGCATCCGGTGGAGGTGGTGTCGGCCGCCGCACTGCAGCTGCCGCTGTGGGGAGCGGGCGACGACGATCGGTTGCGTGCCCGGCGTGCGCTGGTCCGGGTGCAGGGTCTGCTCGGGCCGGAGTCGGTGCAGGTGCCGGTGCTCAGCGGTGGGCGTGGGCCCGCCGAACGCATCACCCTCACGGTGCTCGGTGACGAACCGGTGCCGCGGGCCGATCCGCGCCAACCCTGGCCAGGGCAGCTACCCGAACCGTCGCCTGCCGTGCTTGCCGACGATCCGGTCGAGCTGACCGATGCCGACGGCAAACCGGTGCGGGTGACCGCCAGAGGGCTTCTCTCCGCCGATCCGGTGCAGCTGGCCGGGGCGCGGACCGGCACGTTGGCGTGGTGGGCGGGGCCATGGTCCGTCGACGAAAGATGGTGGTCCGCTGAACAAGACACGGCGAGTTCGGGGGGAAGCGCCAGGGTGCAGGTGTTGCTCGACGGTCCGGATGACGGCGCCGGCCGTGCCCTGCTGCTGTGCTACCGCCAGCGACGGTGGTATCTGGAGGGCGTGTACGAATGACGTTGTGGGATGGGGCGGTTCAACCCAGGCGCGCTGCGAACGGGCCGACCCTGGCGATGAATCGATCGAAGAACGCGTCCGGTTCGACGTCGATGCCGACGAGGGCGTTGGGGTATCGGCCCCAGCGGCCATCCCAGTCCGCCACGGTCATGCCGCGGGTCAGGGTGCCGGTCAGCTCGACCGCCACGGTCGCCTGCCGGTAGCTCACCAGATTGGGGTCGAGTGCCACCGCCGCGGCGAGCGGATCGTGCAGATGGGCCAGATAGCCCTCGCCCTGGTCGAAGTGAAACTCGAAGTAGAACCGCATCGCATCCTCGAGCACGCGGATCAGGGGATTGGCCGCAGAGGAGTAGGTGCCGCGATCGTCGAGCACGCTCATCGGCGACGTCGGCGAACCGGCGGCGTCGGCCAGCCTGCCAAGGATCGACGGCGTCATCGCGACGTTCTCGGTGAGGTTGAGCCCCAAGATGATCGGCAGATGTGTCGGCGGCTCCGCGATGTCCGGGATGCTTGCACCCCTGCCCTCGGTAAGGCCCCATGCGGTGACCCACCCGGCGAACACCTCCGCCGCAGCCTCGGGGTCGACGTAGACGTTCCACTCGGCGACCGGCGTGGTGTTGCCGTGGTAGTCGAACGCGCCGCCCATGATGACCAGTCGTCGGAGCAGCCTCGGCAGGGTCGGATCCATCCGGATCGCGAGGGCGAGGTTCGTCAGTGGACCGGTGACGAGTCCGACGAGCTGGCCCGGATATTCGTGCGCCGCGCGGACCCACGCCTGCGCCGCGTCGTACTCGGTGAGCCTCCCCGTGCTCGGCGGCAGCACCGCATAGCCGAGGCCTTCGAGTCCGTGGGTGTCCTCCGCGGTGCGCAGCGGTGCGGACAGTGGTTTGTCCGCACCCTTGGACACCGGGACACCGGACACCCGGCAGAGCTCGAGCAATCCGAGGTTGTTCACGCAAACCTGGTCGGCGGGGACGTTGCCTGCGGTGGAGGCGATTCCGACGAGTTCGGCGTCATCGCTGGCGAACAAATACGCCAGCGCCATGGCGTCGTCGACGCCGGTGTCGACGTCCGCGAAGACTGGGAGCCGAACCGACCGAAGAGCTCCCGCTGTCACTCGAACACCCTAAGTCACGCCACCGGAGACGCTCTACCAGTGCACTCCGGGCACCAGGCGAACCGCTCGCTTGATCGTCCGCGGCACCCGCACCTTGGTCACGGCGGAGCGAGCAGGCCGCTTGGGCTTGCGCTCGACGGGACCCTGCGCGGCAGGCGGCGTGACGCCTCGCGCCGCGGCCGAATCGGGGTAGCCCAGATAGAGCTGGTGCAGGACACGGCGCGACAGCTTTGGGACGAAGTAGTGCCCGACGTCGGACAGGGTTCCGACCGGGGTGTCGATGCGTGCCGGCTTCTCCACGAGACCGCGCACCACCATCGCCGCCGCATGCTCGGCGCTGATGGCGGGCATCGGATTGAGTCGGCGCGACGGGGCGATCATCGGCGTGGCCACCAGCGGCATGTGGATGTTGGTGAACGTGATGTGGTCCGAGAGCGTCTCGCTTCCCACCACCTCGGCGAAGGCGTCGAGCGCCGCCTTGCTCGGGACGTAGGCGCTGTACTTCGGACTGCTGGCCTGCACACCCGCGCTGGATACGTTGACCACGTGCCCGAACCGGCGTTCACGCCAGTGCGGCAGCAGCGCGAGCACCATGCGCACCGATCCGAAGTAGTTGACCGCCATGACGCGCTCGTAGTCGTGCAGCCGGTCGGTGGACGCACTGACCGAGCGGCGGATGGACCGTCCCGCGTTGTTCACCAGGTAGTCGACGTGACCGAACCGACCGAGGATGTCCTTGACGGTGTGTTCCACCGACGCCGAGTCGGTGACGTCGCACGTGAAGGCGTGCGCGTTGCCGCCGGATTCGCGGATCTCGGCCACTAGATCGTCGAGCGCCTCCGCGCTGCGGGCGAGGGCGAACACGGTCGCTCCGCACTCGGCGACGGCGATCGCCGACGCGCGCCCGATGCCGCTGGACGCGCCGGTGATGACGACGTGGCGCCCCACCAATGGTCCCGCGGGGTCGTCGCGTCGGGCCCGGTCGGCGTCGAGGTGCTCGGCCCAGTACCGCCACAGCCTCGGGGCGTACGTCGCGAACTCGGGCACGCTGATTCCCGTGCCGCGCAAGGCTTCCTCTGCATTGTCGGCGGTGAACGTCGGCACCAGGTCGACCACGTCGAGGACCTCGGCGGGGATGCCGAGCTGGGTGGCCGCCATGTTGCGGACGATCTTTGCGCGCCCGGTGGCCTTGAGGAACGGGGTGGCCGTCGCGCCCGGCAGAGAACCGCGCAGCGGTGGCAGGCCCGCCTCCTTGGCGACGCCGCGGTAGATGCCCCGCAACCCGATCGTCTTGGGCGAGGTGAGGTGGAAGGTCTGGCCGTCGCGGCCGTCTGCGTGCATCAGCTCGACCATCGCGTCAGCCACGTAGTCCACCGGGACGATGTTGGTGCGCCCGGTGTTGGGCAGCACCATCGGCGTGAACCTCGGCAGCACGGCCAGCCGCGCCAGGAGCCCGAAGAAGTAGTAGGGCCCGTCGATCTTGTCCATCTCGCCGGTGCGGGAATCGCCGACCACCACCGCGGGCCGATAGACGCGGTACCGCAGCCCGGGGGCCGAGCGAACCAGAAGCTCGGCCTCGAACTTGGTCTGGTGATACGGCGTGGGAAGCGCCTGTGAGACGTCGAAGTCGTCCTCGGTGTACTCGCCGGGGAAGTTGCCTGCCACCGCGATCGACGAGACGTGATGCAGCGTCGCGTCCACCTTGCGCGCGAGGTCGACGACGGCGCGGGTGCCGTCGACGTTGGCGCGCCCGCTGAGCCTCGTCGTCGGCGGCGATGTCGTAGATCGCGCCGCAGTGCACCAGGTGGTCGACGGTGCCCAGTTCGGCGAGCGTGGCGTCGTTGAGCCCGAGATCGACCGCGGTGAGGTCGCCGACCAGCGGTTTCGCCCGCTCACCCCACGATCTCGGCGAGCCGTTCGAACCGGGCCAGGGACTCCCGGCGGACCAGTACCCACACCTCGGCGTCGGGGCGGCGGGACAGAATTCGGTCTACGACGCGGCGACCAATAAACCCGGTACCGCCGGTAACGACATAGCGCATGCGAGCCATGGTGGACCCATCCGATGGCGTTGGTCAACCAGGTGTGACCCGATCGGGATCCGGTCTCGGCCCGATGGTGGCCCGCAGTTATCGTCCGAGGCAGTCACATCAGCTTCTTCAGGGAGAAAGCATGCCGATCAACCCCGACGCCATTGGTGCCACCACGGACCCGCAGCCGTTCGACTGGACCGAACGCGACACCATGCTCTACGCACTCGGCGTTGGCGCAGGGACCGAGGATCTGGCCTTCACCACCGAGAACAGCCACGACATCCCCCAGCAGGTGCTGCCCACCTATGCCGTGATCTCCTGCCCCGCGTGGGGTGCCGCGGCCACCGTCGGTTCGTTCAACTGGGCAATGCTCCTGCACGGCAGCCAGCAGATCCGGCTGCACGCGCCGCTGCCGGCGTCGGGCAAGCTCAACGTGTCCTCCGAGGTCGCCGACATCCAGGACAAGGGCGAGGGCAAGAACGCCATCCTCGTCCTGAAGGGCACCGGCACCGATCCCGACACCGGCGAAGCTGGTCGCCGAGACGTGTCCACCGCGGTCATCCGCGGCGAGGGCGGCTTCGGTGGCCAGCCCGGTGAGCGGCCGGAAGCGCCGGTCATCCCCGACCGGGAGCCCGACGCGAGGGTCGCGCTGCCGACCACCGAGAACCTTCCCCTGATCTACCGGCTCTCCGGCGATCGCAATCCGTTGCACAGCGACCCGTGGTTCGCTCAGAACCTGGCCGGCTTCCCGAAGCCGATCATGCACGGGCTCTGCACGTATGGCATCGCCGGTCGCGTGCTGGTCGCCGAACTCGGTGGCGGCGACGCCGACAAGGTCAGCGCCATCGGCGCGCGTTTCACCTCGCCGGTGTTTCCCGGCGAGACGCTCACGACGTCGGTCTGGAAGACCGAGCCAGGCCATGCGGTGTTCCGCACCGAGGCCGCGGGCGCCGACGGGTCCAACTGCCGCTCGTGCTCGAGGACGGCACCGCCGAGTACGTCGACTGACCTACCAGGTCTGCTCGGCGGACGCGCGACCAGGATCCACAATCGATTCTACCGGCTGCTCGGCGGAGCGAACCCGGTTCGGCACGTAGACGGCCACGTCGCGATGTCTCGGGTGACAGATTCGTAGGCGATCGGGCGCTCCGCAATGTCGGCTGGTCCCAGGAGGCGTTCACCATGCCCTCGGTGCGCTTCGCCATGGCGGTGCCGGTCCTCCGGGGGCAGGTTGTCGGTGATCTCGGTCTGCACGGTGCCCGGTTCGACGAGGCGTGACCCGCTGACCACGCTCCTGACGCATCCCCTCGGGGCGCCCGATGCCGTTTTCGTACTACGTACACCTCGTGCCGAGGCGACCCTCTCGGCCGCCAGTCTCGAGCTTCTGTTCACCCGTCGACGACTGCTGCGGGTGAACGACGCACGGCAGTGAGATCGCGGCAGGATGCGCGGGGCTCGGAGAACGCGCCGACGCCGAACTTCGTCAGCGCATAGACGGCGGTGCCGGGCCGGGCCATCACGCGGCTCGAGCTGATGTTGACCAGGTCTGCGACTCCGCGCGGTGATGCCGCGGCGGCCACGCGTTGCTGGCAGATGAGCTGCCCGTTCCGTATGCGCCCGGAGACGTTGACCGACAGCATCGTGTCCCAGTCCGCGGGGTCGGCCGTCCGGCCTCACCGAGAGCATCAGGCCCGCAGTTCGTTGACCACGGTGTCGAGCCTGCCCAGTTCGGCGACGACCGTCGACCGCGGCCGCTCGCCTGCTCCTTGCACCTGCGCGACGACGTCAGCGCCTCGACCGCCGAGTGACCGTCCCGCTGGCCGTCCCGTTGGCGCGATCGGCTGCGCCGAAGGTCGTCGAGTCGGGCCCGTCGACGGGCGAGTAGCGACCACCGTCGCACCTTCTGCGGCCAACGCCAGTGCGGTGGCCTCGCCGATTCCGCTGCTCGCCCCGGTGACGAGCGCGACCGTGCCCTCAAGTGTTTCGTCATCTGGGGACTACCGCCGACGCGGCGAGGTATTCCCGGAGGAATCAGTCCACGGATCGTTCCAAGGTGGCGAGTGACTCCTCGATGAAGTCCCTGCCGAAGATCGGCATTCCACCGACCTCGTCGCGGAACGCCTGCGGAGTGTCCGTCCAGTCGTAGGTGAGCGTGACGTCGGTTCGGTCATCGTTGGGAGCTGAGCTCGTAGCGCCAGAACCAGCCGCCGGGGTTGTGCACGCCCGGACTCGTCGAGGCTGCCGGGCCGCCACGCGATGGCTCGGTTTGGCTCGAACTCCGTGACCACGTTGTGCACGACGTAGTCGCCGCCGGCCCTGTCGAAGTACATGTTCATCGCGAAGATCTGCCCGGTGCCGGTGATCGGATCGCCGTCGATGGCGTCGCGCACCCACTCGCCGGGCTCGGTGTCCTTGTGGCGGGCCGGGTTGGCCAGGAGGGCGAAGATCTTCTCGGGTGGCGCCGCCATCGTGCGAGTGACGACGTAGGCCTCGCGGGTGTCGGTCATCGCGCGGACCCGTTCGGGCCGTATGCCTTTGCGATGTCGGGGGAGTCCAGCCAGTTCGAGTAGGTCGGGGACTTCGGCCACCCTTGCGGCGAGTCCTGCCACTCCTCCTGACGGCCCCACGGGAGCAGGTCGATCAGCGCGAAGGAGTGACTCAGCTGCTCGGTACCGCGACCGTCGGTGTGCCACGTGCGGTAGACCTTGTCGCCGTCACGCAGGAACACGTTGACGGCGAAGCCCTGGCCGGGTGCGGCGCCCACGTCCGCACCGAACGGGCTCTCCGACGACGAGTACCAGTCCATCTTGTTGCCGACCTTCGACTTGTAGGCCAGCGCCTCGTCGATGGGGCCGTTGGTGACGATGACGAACCGCGCGTCGTAGCTCTCGAGGAATTCGAGCCGGGTGAACTGCGACGTGAAACCCGTGCAGCCGCCGCACTGCCACTCCGCGTCGTCGAACCACATGTGGTTGTAGACGATCAGTTGATTGCGCCCGTCGAACACATCGGCCAGGCGGACGGGTCCGTCGGCGCCGATCAGAGTGTACTCGGGGAGCTCGACCATCGGCAGCCGCCGACGCTGGGCGGCGATGGCGTCGAGTTCACGGGTGGCGGCCTTTTCCCGTGCGCGCAGGTCGTCGAGGGCGGCACGCCAGGCTTCTTGGCCGACGACTTCGGGCAGGGCGGTCGCGGTCTTCTCGGTCACGTATTCCTCCAAGGGTCGAAAGGGGAGTGGTCCTGATGGGTTGACCGATCGTCGACGCGAAAGTCATCGCGCTCAGCCGAACGGCGTTCCGTTCCAGTCGAGCAGCGTCCACCCGTCGTCCGGATTGCCCCGGACGACCACCTGGCCGGTGTTGGGCAGCGGCTGCGTCTCGAGCAGCTCGGGCGGAGCGTTCTCGGCGTTCATCAAGGTCCACATGGCGATCGCGGCGCCGTGGGAGTAGACGACCGGCAGCTGCTGCCCGCTGCGGTAGACCTGGTCGACCGCGTCGGTGAAGCGCGCGTCGAACTCGTCGCCGTCGGTGGAACCGGGGATGCGCGCGGACCGGTTGCCTGCCAGCCACTGCTTGAGCGCAGCGAAGTAGCCCTTGACGGCGCCCTGATCCGACTTGCCTTCGTAGTCGCCCGCCCCGATCTCGCGAAGCCCAGGCAGCACGACGATCTGCTCGTTGAGTTCGTCGGCGAGGTACTGCGCCGTCTGCTGCGTGCGGAGCAGCGACGAGGCGTACACGCCGTCGTGCGGCGTGAGGGCGAGCTGCGCGGCGACGTCCTTGGCCTGCTGTTCACCCTTGGGCGTGAGCGGCGGCCCTGGAACCGACGTGTCGATCGAGCCGCCGACGTTGCCCTGAGACTCACCGTGTCGGACGAACGTGATGGTGATGTCGTGGCTCGGCCCGCCCGCCGCCGCGGGCGCGGCGGTCAGGGTGGCTGCGAAGACGAGCGCGCAGAGGATGCGAGACAGTGCGGAGGGCATGGATGCAGTCTGGCGCATGTCACTCGAGCGATGCACCGATCCAGTGCGCATGACCTTGCTATGTTGCAACCGTCATCAACGCGGTTGCCGTCGGGGCTGGAGGTTCCATGCGCACGTTGCTCGTCGTCCTCAGCGGTGTCATCACGGCCGGTGCCGTGCTGTGCGGCTGCAGCGTCAGTGCCAGCGTCGGCGGTGCCACCGTGTCGGCGGCCAAGTTGCAGGACGACATCTCGTCCAAGCTCGAGAAGGCGGGTCAGAAGCCGCAATCCGTCACCTGTCACGGTGATCTGAAGGGTGCGCCGGGCGCGACGACGGACTGCACCATTGTCACCGGCGACAACACGTTCGAGGGGCACGTCACTGCCACCAAGGTCGACGGCAACACGGTCAGCTATACGACGAACCCATCCCTGACGAAGGACCAGCTCGAGAAGCGGGTCACCGACTTCGAAGTTCAACAGAACAACCTCGAAGTGACTTCCGTGACGTGCCAATCCGGCCTCGACGGCATCGAAGGCAAGACCGCCGACTGCACGGTGGAAGTCGGCAGCGACAGCGCCGACATCGTCGTCTCGGTCGACAAGGTCGACGGATTGCTCATGAATCTCAACATCGAGGAAGCCTGACGAGCCAGGGCGCCATGCATCGGTCGGCCCTCAGCGTCGACTGAGCGCCGGGGACGCCCCGAACCAACGGGACAGCGACTCGCGCAGTGCGGGCGACGCGACATCGTTCGACTCGTCAACCGTTGCAGCCCAGGCGATGTGGCCGTCCGGCCGGATCAGCATGGCGTCCGCCGGACGTTCGTCCACCTCGACGCAATGTTGGTCGACGCGCCCCTCCCAGTCTCGCGCTACCTCGGAAAGGTCCAGTCGATCGGCGAGATCGAGGAAGACCGGCCGCCCAGTGTGCAGGAAGTCTGCGACGAAGGCCGGCGCGAATGTGCCTGCCAGCGCATGTGGTTCGGTGTCCGGCATCGCGTAGCGGATGTCCGATCCGGCGATGAACGCACCGATGCGACGCTGGGTCTGGGGGTCGGTCAACAGTTCGGTGAAGACGGCCCGCAGCGCATCGTCGGCCGAGTCGAGTCCACGCCGCAGCGCCACCTGCGCCTGGGTGTGCAGCAGCGTGCGCGCGCCCGCGAGGTGGCGTTCGTCGTGATAGGTGTCCAGCAGGCCCTCTGGGGCCCAGCCGGCGATGTCGGCTGCCAGCTTCCAGCCCAGGTTCACCGCGTCGAGCATGCCCGCGCCGACCGCAACGCCGCCGGACGGGAACAGGTGGGCGGCATCGCCTGCCACGAACACGCGTCCTGCCCGGTAACGCTCGACGTGCCTGGCGTGAAAGGTGAAGCGGGTCAATCGAGTCGGTGCTTCCAACGGAATGCTCGCGCCGAGCACGCGACGGATGCTCTCCTCGAATTCGGCGACCGTCATCGGCTCGTCATCGTCGTAGGTCCGGTCCTCCTCCTCGCTGGTGAAGATGCCGAGATCGTGCGGGGTGTAGGAACTGATGGCGATCACGCCGTTGGCCGTTTGGGTGTAGCCGAACGGCAGCCTTCCGTAGCCGGGGATCTCGTAGCCGCCGTCGTCGAGCCGTGTCACCGAATCGGGCATGCCGAACGAGCCGAGGCGGTTCACTTCCGGATAGGTGATGCCCGGGAACGGGATGCCCGCCATGCCACGAACCCGGCTGTGCGCGCCGTCGCAGCCCACCAGGTATCTCGCGGTGATTTGGGACGGCCCGTCGGGACCGCGCACGTCGGCGGTCACGCGCGATGGATCCTGACTCAGCGCGACGAGCTCGTGTTCGCGTCGGACGTCGGCACCGAGTTCGCGGGCGAGTTCTTCGAGCAGGCTCTCCATCCGAGGCTGGGGCAGAAGCAGCGCCTCCATCGGGTTATCGGCGATCTGCGAGAGGTCTACGTGCAATCCGCCGAACGGGAATCGCGGCGTCGGGCGGGGCTGGCCGCTGGCGGTCTCGAAGCGTTCGGTGAGACCTCGGTAGCGCAGCATCTCGAGCATCCGGCCGCCGAGCCCGCCCGCCTTCTTGACGGTGCGGGGCTGGGGCAGCCGCTCGAGGACCAGAGTTCGCGCCCCCGCCAAGGCCAGCTCGCGGGCCAGGGTCAGGCCGGTGGGGGCCGCGCCCACGATGAGTACGTCGGTGTCGGTTTCTGGCATTCGTTCTCCCATATCCGCTGGTAGTGGCTTCGGCCAGCGAGTATGGAGCATGACCGGGGGCTTGCCGCAAGCCCCCGGGTGAGCTATAAGTTGAAGGTGGGAAGAGGCGCGAGCCTCTTTTTTCTTGCCGATGGCTATCGAACATGTGTTCGACTAGTGTGGGTGAATGGGCTGGAACGACGGGCCGTCGACGTGGGCCGAGATGCAGCGCGTGCTCTCGAGCAAGCCGCGCCGCGCGGGATCCCGCCTTCCCGAACCGGATGGCGACGGTGGCGACAGCCCTGCCTGGTCGCGCAAGCGTGGAGTCTACGAACCCCTCGGCGAGGGCCGGGGCGCTCGGAACTCCACATCCATCCCGTATGCCGAACTGCACGCGCACTCGGCGTACAGCTTCCTCGACGGCGCCAGCACGCCGGAGGAACTCGTCGAGGAGGCCGCCCGGCTCGACCTGCGCGCCATCGCGCTGACCGATCACGACGGGCTCTACGGGGTGGTCCGCTTCGCCGAGGCCGCAAGGGAATTGGACGTGGCGACGGTGTTCGGCGCCGAGCTGTCGCTGGGCAACAAGCCTCGCACCGAGGATCCCGATCCGCCTGGCCCGCATCTGCTGGTGCTGGCCCGCGGGCCGGAGGGCTACCGGCGGCTGTCCCGGGAGATCTCGACGGCACACCTGGCGGGCGGCGAGAAGGGCAAGCCGCAGTACGACTACGACCGCCTCGCCGAGGCGGCGGGCGGGCACTGGCAGGTCCTCACCGGATGCCGTAAAGGGCATGTGCGCCAGGCATTCTCGACGGGTGGTCCGGAGGCGGCCGAAGCCGCTCTCGCCGATCTGGTGGATCGGTTCGGCCGCGACCGGGTGAGCATCGAACTGACCCATCACGGCCACCCGCTGGACGACGAACGCAACGCCGCGCTGGCCGCCTTGGCACCCCGCTTCGGCCTGAACGTCGTCGCGACCACCGCCGCGCACTTCGCCGAACCAACCCGCGGCAGGTTGGCGATGGCGATGGGAGCCATCCGGGCGCGCAACTCGATGGACAGTGCGGCCGGGTGGTTGGCGCCGCTCGGCGGGTCGCATCTGCGGTCCGGCGAGGAGATGGCGCGGCTGTTCTCGCACTGTCCGGAAGCGGTGAGCGCCGCTGCCGATCTCGGCGAGCAGTGCGCATTCGGGCTGGCGCTCATCGCGCCGCAGTTGCCCCCCTTCGAGGTGCCTGCCGGTCACACCGAGGACAGCTGGCTGCGGCACCTGGTGATGGCGGGTGCCCGCAACCGGTACGGTTCGCAGGCGCGCGCACCGCGTGCCTATCAGCAGATCGAGCACGAGCTGAAAGTCATTGGCCAGCTGAACTTTCCAGGCTATTTTCTGGTGGTCCACGACATCACCCGGTTCTGCAAGGAGAACGACATCCTCTGCCAGGGCCGGGGGTCGGCCGCCAACTCGGCGGTCTGTTATGCGTTGGGTGTCACGAACGTCGACCCGGTCGCCAACGAGCTGTTGTTCGAGCGGTTCCTGTCCCCGGCGCGTGACGGGCCGCCCGACATCGACATCGACATCGAGTCGGATCTGCGGGAGAAGGCCATCCAGTACGTCTACGACCGCTATGGCCGCGACTATGCCGCACAGGTCGCCAACGTCATCACCTACCGAGGCCGCAGCGCGGTACGGGACATGGCCCGTGCGCTCGGCTTCTCCCAGGGGCAGCAGGATGCCTGGAGCAAGCAGATCAGCCGCTGGAACGGCCTGGCCGACTCACCCGACGTCGAGGACATCCCCGAGCAGGTGATCGACCTGGCACTGCAGATCAAGAACCTGCCACGGCACATGGGAATCCACTCCGGCGGCATGGTGATCTGCGACCGCCCCATCGCCGACGTATGCCCGGTGGAGTGGGCGCGGATGGAGAACCGCAGCGTGCTGCAGTGGGACAAGGACGATTGTGCGGCAATCGGTTTGGTGAAGTTCGACCTTCTCGGGCTCGGCATGCTCTCGGCGTTGCACTATGCGATCGACCTGATCGCCGAACACAAGGGCATCGAGGTCGACCTGTCGAAGCTCGACCTCTCCGAGCCCGCGGTGTACGAGATGCTGCAGCGCGCAGATTCGGTCGGGGTGTTCCAGGTGGAGTCACGCGCGCAGATGGCGACGCTGCCCCGCCTGAAACCGCGGGTGTTCTACGACCTGGTGGTCGAAGTCGCCCTGATCCGGCCCGGGCCCATCCAGGGCGGGTCGGTGCATCCCTTCATCCGTCGACGCAACGGCGAGGAGCCCGTCGTCTACGACCATCCGTCGATGGAGCAGGCGTTGCGGAAGACGTTGGGAGTCCCTCTCTTTCAGGAGCAACTCATGCAGCTGGCCGTGGACTGCGCCGGCTTCTCCGCCGCCGAGGCCGACCAGCTGCGCCGGGCCATGGGCTCCAAGCGGTCCACCGAGAAGATGCAGCGTCTGCGGGCCAGATTCTACGAGGGCATGCGCAACCGCCACGGCATCACCGGTGCGGTGGCCGACCGGATCTACGAGAAGCTCGAGGCGTTCGCCAACTTCGGCTTCCCGGAGAGTCATTCGCTGTCCTTCGCATCGCTGGTGTTCTACTCGTCGTGGTTCAAGTTGCACCATCCGGCGGTGTTCTGCGCGGCGCTGCTGCGGGCGCAGCCGATGGGCTTCTACTCACCGCAGTCGCTGGTCGCCGACGCCCGACGGCACGGGGTCGTCGTTCATGGGCCCGACGCGAACGCCAGCCTGGCGCACGCCACGCTGGAGGACCGCGGCCTCGAGGTCCGGCTGGGCCTCGGCAGCGTCCGGCACATCGGCGACGAGTTGGCCGAGCACATCGTCGACGACCGAAAGGCCAACGGCGCGTTCACGTCTCTGGTCGACCTGGCGGGCCGCGTGCAACTCTCCGTACCGCAGACCGAGGCGCTGGCCACCGCGGGAGCGCTCGGCTGTTTCGGGATCACCCGCCGCGAGGGACTGTGGGCTGCGGGGGCGGCCGCCACTCAGCGGCCCGACCGGTTGCCTGGCGTCGGGTCGTCGTCGCACGTCCCGTCGCTGCCGGGGATGACCGAACTCGAGTTGGCTGCCGCGGACGTCTGGGCCACCGGTGTGTCGCCGGACAGTCATCCCGTGCAGTTCCTGCGGAAGCATCTGGACGAGGTGGGCGTCGTCCCCGCCAATCAACTGTTGTCGGTGCCGGACGGGACGCGGGTGCTCGTCGCGGGGGCGGTGACCCACCGGCAGCGGCCCGCGACGGCGCAGGGCGTGACGTTCATGAACCTCGAGGACGAGACCGGGATGGTGAACGTGATGTGCTCGCGAGGGGTGTGGGCGCGACACCGCAGGCTGGCGCAGACGGCGTCGGCCCTGATCATCCGGGGCATCGTGCAGAACGCCACCGGAGCGGTCACGGTGGCGGCCGACCGGATGAGTCCCATCGACCTGCGCGTGGGGTCCAGGTCGCGGGACTTCCAGTAGCCCGTTTTCGCGCGAACGTGCGTGTCTGCTCGACGCCACGCCGGAAATTCTGACAGTGCGCGCGCTCGACTGCTCTTCGTTGCCGTGACCCTGCGCATCGACGCGATCTCCCGCGCACCGGACCTCCGCAGCCGGGCGGCGCAGACCTTGACGCTGTTCGCGGTGGCGCTGACCGTGGCCATCGTGTTGACCGTTCCCGGACAGCCGAATTGGGCTCTCGGTGCGGAGCTCGTGGCCATCGCCATCTTCGGTGGAACCGTGATGCTCACCTTGAACAGCCGTGCCGAGAAGGTGTCCCGCACCAACCCGATCGCCAACCTGTTGGATAGGTTCGGCCCAAACGCGACGACGATTCTTCTGATCGGTTCGGCCGGTGTTCTCACGGCGACCCAGGTGGGATGGGGAATCTATCTCGTCGTGCCGGCGCAACTTGCCGCTCTCATCGGCGGAGTGCTGAGCGCATGGCTGTTCCTGACCAAGTCGCCGGATGCCGCGGCGGGCTGAGGCCGACCGAAGCCGCGATCTCGACGATTACCTGGGCCTGGAAACGGCAATCCCTGGCACATGATCGGAAGTCTTCGCTCCATCGTCATCGACTGCAGAGAACCTCGCGACCTTGCGAACTTCTGGCGCGACGTGCTCGGCGGCGAATTGAGCTCCGACGACGATGACGACCAGACCTGGGTGGTTCTGACCGGCGCCGACGGCCGTCGACTCGCCTTCCAGCAAGCGCCAGAACACGAACCGCCTGCGTTTCCCGACCCCCGAGGCTCGCAGCAGTTTCACCTCGACGTCGCGGTGACCGACATCGACGAAGCCGAAGCAAAGGTGTTGGCATTGGGCGCGACTCGCGTCGCGGACGCACCCGAGGAGGAGGACTTCCGGGTCTACCGCGATCCCGCGGGCCACACCTTCTGCCTGGTCTGGAACGTCCTGCAGAACGGGCCGTCGTCCTGAGCGGATCAGAGTAGCGGTTTGCCGTTCGCGAAGCCGGCAAAGACGCTGACGTTCCGTTGGCCGCGAAAGTGGGTATCGCCGAGCAGGATACATTCGCGGGAAATGGAGGCTCAAGTGCTGGGTTTGCCGGACGGGACGCGTGCGTGTCTGTTCGATCTCGACGGTGTCCTCACCGACACGGCGAGCGTGCACCGCAAGGCGTGGGAGGTCATGTTCGACGGCTACCTGCGACAGCGTGCCGAAGACACCGGCGCGAAATACGTCGCCTTCGATCCGGTTGCCGACTACCGCGACTACGTGGACGGCAAGACGCGCAATGACGGGGTGCGCAGCTTCCTCGCCAGCCGAGACATCGCGCTGCCCGAGGGAGACGCGGGTGACAAGGATGCGGACACCGTCCACGGCCTGGGCAACCGCAAGAACGCCATGTTCCAGAAGACCTTGCACACCGACGGAGTGAAGGTCTTCGAAGGGTCACGGCGTTACCTGCAGGCCGTCGCCGACGCCGGGCTCAGGATCGCGGTGGTGTCGTCGAGCGCCAACACCCGCGAAGTCCTCGACATCGCCGACCTCGGCAAGTACGTCGAGCACCGTGTCGACGGACTCACCATCGCCGAGGAAGGGCTCGCGGGCAAGCCCGCCCCCGACTCCTACCTACGGGCCGCGGAGTTGCTCGACGTTGCGGCCTCCGAAGCCGTCGTGTTCGAGGATGCACTCTCCGGAGTGGAGGCGGGCCGCGCGGGACATTTCGGTCTCGTCGTCGGCGTGAACCGGGCGGACCAGGCCGAGGCACTTCGCGAGCACGGCGCCGACGTCGTCGTCGCCGACCTCGCCGACCTACTGGACCCATCGTGATCCAGGACGGCGGAGCGTTTCCCGTCGAACCGTGGCACCTGCGCGAGACGAAGCTGGAACTGGAGACGCTGGCTCAGACCGAGTCGCTGTTCGCATTGTCCAACGGCCACATCGGGCTGCGAGGCAACCTCGACGAGGGCGAGCCCTACGGTCTGCCAGGCACCTACCTGAACTCGTTCTACGAGACACGGCCACTGCCGTACGCCGAGGCGGGCTACAGCTATCCGGAGGATGGCCAGTCCGTGGTCGACGTCACCAACGGCAAGATCATCCGGCTGCTGGTCGACGACGAGCCCTTCGACGTGCGCTACGGCGAACTACTCGAGCACGAAAGGGTTTTGGATCTCAGGCAGGGGACGTTGGCGCGCACGCGCGAAGTGGCGGTCACCCGCAGGCAAGCAGATCGCGGTGACGTCGACGCGGCTGGTGTCGCTCGAGCATCGCGCGGTGGCCGCGATCGAGTACACGGTCGAGGCCCTCGACGAATTCGTTCGCGTCACCGTGCAGTCGGAGCTGGTCGCCAACGAAGACCAACCGAAGCCCTCGGGCGATCCGCGGGTTGCGGCGTTGTTGACCAACCCCCTGGAACCCGTGCAGCACGAGATCATCGACGACGGCGCGCTGCTCGTGCACCAGACGAGGTCGAGCCAGTTGATGATGGCGGCGGCCATGGACCATGCGATCGACGTGCCGGGCCGGGTCGACGTCGACACCGCAGCGGGCGAGGACTGGGCCCGCACGACGGTGGTCTGTGGTCTGAAGCCGGGGGAGCGGCTGCGCGTCGTCAAATACCTCGGATACGGCTGGTCCAGCCTGCGCTCGCGACCGGCTTTGCGTGACCAGGTCGCCGGCGCGATCGCCGCCGCCCGCTACATCGGCTGGCAGGGCCTGCTCGACGCGCAGCGCGCAATCCTCGACGACTTCTGGGATTCGGCCGACGTCGAGGTCGAGGGCGATCCGACATGCCAGCAGGCAGTGCGCTTCGCCCTCTTCCACGTGCTGCAGGCCAGCGCTCGAGCCGAGCGCCGAGCCATTCCGGCGAAGGGACTCACCGGCACCGGCTACGACGGCCACGCCTTCTGGGACACCGAGGGGTACGTGCTTCCCGTGCTCACTTACACCGCGCCGAATGCCGCGGCCGACGCCTTGCGTTGGCGCGCTTCGATTCTCGACAAGGCCCGCGCGCGAGCCGAAGAGCTCGGTCTGGCCGGTGCGACCTTCCCCTGGCGCACGATCCGTGGGGAGGAGTGCTCGGCGTACTGGCCCGCAGGCACTGCGGCATGGCACGTCAATGCCGACATCGCCATGGCGTTCGAACGGTATCGCGTCGTCACCGGTGACGATTCGCTCGAAGGCGACTGCGGGCTGGGGGTCCTCGTCGAGACGGCCCGACTGTGGATGTCCCTCGGGCACCACGATCGCCACGGCAGATGGCACATCGACTGCGTCACCGGCCCCGACGAGTACACCGCGGTGGTGCGCGACAACGTCTTCACCAATCTGATGGCTGCCGAGAATCTTCGCTTCGCCGCCGAAGGCTGTGTGCGGCACCCCGAGGCGGCCGACGCGCTGGGTGTCTCCTCCGAGGAGGCGGCGACCTGGCGCGACGCCGCCGACGCCGTCTACGTCCCTTTCGACGACGACCTCCGCGTGCACCAGCAGTGCGAGGGCTTCACCGATCTGCGGGAATGGAACTTCGCCGAGGATGACGACTATCCACTGCTGTTGCCCTCGCCGTACGTGCGGCTGTACCCATCGCAGGTCGTCAAGCAGGCGGACCTGGTGCTCGCAATGCATTGGCTCTCACACCAATTCACCCCCGAGGAGAAGGCGCGCAACGTCGACTACTACGAACGTCGCACGGTGCGGGATTCGTCGCTGTCGGCGTGCACACAGGCGGTGCTCTGCGCCGAAGTGGGCCACCTCGAACTCGCGCATGACTACGCCCGCGAGGCCGCGCTCATCGACCTGCGCGACTTGCATCACAACAGCTCCGACGGTCTACACATGGCGTCGCTGGCCGGAGCGTGGATAGCGCTGGTGTCCGGGTTCGGTGGGCTGCGCGACGACGAGGGCTCTTGGCGCTGAATCCACAACTACCGGAGGATATTTCACGACTGTGCTTCCGGTTGCGTTGGCGTGGAATGCGTTCGACCGTCGACGTGACGCACGACCAGGTCACCTACACGCTGCGCGACGGGAAGGATGGTCACGTCGACCTGACGATGCGCCACGACGGCGAGGAGATCAGCCTCGACTCGGCAGCGCCGACGGTCGTCAAGATCAGTCCACGGGTTGCACTGCTGGATGCCCCGACGCAGCCGGCTGGCCGCGCGCCCGCGTCGCACCGCGGTTGAGCGGGGTCAAGCCAGTCGGGTTCGCCTAGGGCGCTTCGGCAAGTCCCAGCGCGTAGTCCGGCGTCGCTGCGTTGTCTGCCGCGAAACACACCAGGCTGGCCACGAAGCAGAGGAGTGCGACGATGCCCGCCGCGACGGCGACGCCCCCGCTCTCGCCCACGCAGATGGCGACTGCCACGACGGCCGCGACATTGAGGAAGAGCGCCACGTTGGTGATGAAGTCCGTCGCGGGTCCACGGGTAGCCGAGTGGTCAGTCGCCGGATCGTGCATTGAGCTTCTCCGTATGGTCGCGGGGATCGTTGATGGTCAGTACCCCGCAGATCAGACCGCAAACCATCGTCGAGCATCGAACGATTCCGGACGCGCTGTCCGCGCCGCGTCAGGCCGGGACGGTCAACCCTCGGTGGGCGTCGTCCACACCTTGTCGATGCTGATCCGCAGCCGGGTGCTGTAGTCACCCATCGAGTCGGCGAGCCCGTACTTTTCGGCATCCTCGCCGTACTTGGCCCAGTACGGCCCGTCCTCACGGCAGTCGACCCCCTCGGCATCGATGGTCGCGGTGCCACCGATCGCGATGATTCCACCGCCCTGCCCATCCGAGTCGAGGTTCAGGCTCACCACCGGGTGATTCCGTGCATGCCGAACCTTCGCCGCCGACGGCATCGTGTAGACGGTCAACGACGACCCGTCGAAGAAGAACCACACCAGGCGCGGGACGGGCTGGCCGGACTTGGCCACGGTGGTCAACCAGCCGTAGTGGTCGGAGGTGAGGCGATCGGAAACTTCCTGTGTCAGTTCAGCACTCATGAGGCGAATGTAGTCTCCGGCTATGACACTCAACCTGACCGTCGATGAACTCCTCACCACGACCCGATCGGTCCGCAAACGCCTCGACTTCGACAGGCCCGTGCCCCGCGAGGTACTGATGGAGTGCCTCGAACTGGCGTTGCAGGCGCCGACGGGATCCAACGCTCAGGGTTGGCAGTTCGTCTTCGTCGAGGACCCCGCGAAGAAGAAGGCGCTCGCCGACATCTATCGGACCGTCGGCACGCCCTACCTCGACCTGCCGCCCGCCGAGTACGACGACATCCGCGGTGACCAGATGGGCGCAGTGGTGAGTTCGGCCAAGTACCTCAACGACCACATGGAGGAAGCTCCGGTGTTCATGATCCCGTGTCTCGAAGGTCGCCCGGACAATGCGCCCGCAGGCGTGACGGCGTCGTTCTGGGGTTCATTGCTGCCCGCCGCGTGGAGCTTCATGCTGGCCCTTCGCAGCCGCGGACTCGGGTCGGCGTGGACGACGCTGCACCTCATCGGCGACGGCGAGGAGAAGGCCGCCGAGATCCTCGGCATCCCGTTCGACCGGTACGCCCAGGGCGGGCTCTTCCCGATCGCCTATACGAAGGGCACCGACTTCAAGCCCGCCAAGCGTCTGCCGGCCGAACAGCTCACTCACTGGGACACCTGGTAGCGGCTACACCGACCCGCCGAATCCCTGCTGCCGCCACGCCTCGTAGACGGCGACGGCGGCGGCGTTCGACAGGTTCAACGACCGTCTGCCCGCCAACATCGGAATCCGGACCTGCGAGGTGATGTGCGGGTCGGCGAGCGTCGCGGCGTCCAGGCCGGTGGGCTCCGGACCGAACATCAGCACGTCGCCCGGGTGGTAGTCGACGTCGGCGAACGACGACGTCGCGTGCGCGGTGAACGCGAAGACCCGCTGCGGTGCCAGTGCCGCCCAGGCCGCTTCCACGTCGGCGTGCACCGTGACGGAAGCCAGGTCGTGGTAGTCGAGGCCTGCTCTCCGCAGCTTCGGCTCGGACAGGTCGAAGCCAAGGGGGTGCACCAGATGCAGTTCGCATCCCGTCGCCGCGACCATCCGGATCGCATTGCCGGTGTTGGGCGCGATGCGCGGCGAGTAGAACATCACCCTGAACACGACACGGTCCCAAGGTTTCGTCGCGGAGGCACAACACATAGTGCGTCATCACCATGGCTTTGACGACGCCTCCGTCGTGCCAGCTCGTGAGGTTGTTTAAGAATCAGGAATGGATTGGTCCCGCGCCCCAGGGCCGGCGACGGTGCGGACGGTGATTGCTGCGGTTCCCGGCGGTGCGCCTGATACGCGATGTGCCCCCTGTGACTGCAGGGGACATGTCCGCCGGGTGCGCGGGTCCGTCGGGTCGAACAGGGCCAGGCGATGCGGCGCTTCGGTCGATGAACCACGAAAAAATCTCGTGAGCGCCCGCCCCGTCGTCCGCCGCGGATCCCACCGCATGGGCAACGCGGGTTCGAAAGGTCATCGGTTGGGCGCCGCGTGGCGCGCAATGCATGCGCGTCGGCTATTTGCTGTCGTTATCACACGGGACCGCAACAGCCCGGTTACGAACTCTGTCTGTTCAGTAAGAATTGTGGAAACGCCCGTACAACGCTGTCATACTCGAGAAATTGCCAGGCGCGTCACGCCTGCCCCACACATGGGCAAAGAGCAGCAGGAAGTCTTATGAAGAGCGCACGACTGATCACACGCGGGCCCGCGGCCGACAGTACGGTCGGCCCGCTGTGACGTCCTTCGACCCGCACGCAGCAGACGTTGCGGACGACGAATTCGAACGCAATGCGGCAATCCAGCCGATACCGGCCAAGCGGCCGTCGAGATGGGCCATGACCAACTGGCCCGTCCGGTGGAAGGTGTTCGCGATCGTCCTGGTGCCGCTGCTCTTGGCGGGCGCGTTCGGCGGACTGCGGGTCTACTCGGGCTGGACCGATGCGAAGGACCTTCGACTCGCCGCCGACCGGGCGGAGATGGTGCCCGCGATCGAGAACTACATGGCCTCGCTGGAAGATGCGTTGTTGGCGAACTCGACTGGTGGAGACACGCAGTCGTCGTTGAGCGCGTTCGACGCCAGCAAGCAGAACCTGCAGCAGCGCCTCGCGGACACCGACGTGCTGCCCGACGTCGGCAGCGGCGTCAAGGCACTGCTCGACGGCGGACAGGCGCTGCTGGACAAGGTGGCGTCGAACAGCATCAGCCTGCGCGACCGCGTGACGACGTATGCGCCGATCCTGCTCACCGCCGAAGACACGGTCAACGGGTCCGTTCGCGTCGACGACGCGAAGATCCAGGCCGCGGCGGTCGGGCTGAGCCGCGCGATGGGTGCCCGCGGTCAGATGTTGATGCAGGCATCGCTGGTCAACCTCGGTGGCGAGCTGCCGGAGCCCGAGCTGCGCACCTCGATGATCACCCTGGCCGGTACCGAACCGTCGACCCTGTTCGGGATGAGCCAGGTGCTCGGCGTCGGCTCACCCGAGGCCAAGGCGCTGCAGCAGGAGATGGTCAAGCGGATGGCCATGATGTCGGACCCGGCGGTGCCGGTGGCCAACAACCCCGAGCTGCTCGCCTCGATCGAAGCGACCAACAAGACCGCCGACCAGATCATCGCGTCGACGACCCCCGCATTGACGTCGGCCGTCGAGGCCGACGCGTCGGCCAAGCGCACGGAAGCGATTCGCGACTCGGCCATCGTCGGCGCCGCGTTCCTGCTGGCGCTGCTGATCGTGACGCTGGTCGCCCGCTCGCTCGTCCGGCCCCTGCGGCGGCTGCGCGACGGCGCGCTCCGCGTCGCCCACGAGGACCTGGTCCGTGAGCTGGAAATGGTCCGCTCCGGCGCGGATCCGGGCCCGATCAAGCTGGTGCCCGTGCACACCAGCGAAGAGGTCGGTCAGGTCGCGCACGCCGTCGACGAACTCCACGAGCAGGCCGTTCTGCTCGCAGGCGATCAGGCGCGGCTGCAGCTGCAGGTCAGCGACATGTTCGAGACGCTGTCGCGGCGCAGTCGCTCGCTGGTCGATCAACAGCTGAGCCTCATCGATCGCCTGGAACGCAACGAAGAGGACCCCGAACGTCTGGAAAGCCTCTTCCAGCTCGATCACATCGCTGCGCGGATGCGGCGCAACGGTGCGAACCTGCTCGTCCTGTCAGGAACCAGGTCGCAGCGCGAACATGCTCGGCCCGTGGCCATTTCGGCACTGGTCAACGCCGCCGCCTCGGAGGTCGAGGACTACGCGCGCGTGGTGACGGACACCGTTCCGGACGACGAGGTGATCGGCGCGGTCGCAGGCGACCTCGTTCACCTGCTCGCCGAGTTGCTCGACAATGCCCTCCGCTATTCGCCGCCGACGTCGAAGGTGCGGGTGTCGGCCATTCACACCGACCACGGCGGGATGGTCATCGAGGTCACCGACGTCGGGCTCGGCATGGCCGAATCCGATCTGCGCGTGGCGAACACGCGGTTGCAGTCCGGCGGTGAAGTCAATCCGTTCACCGCCCGCCACATGGGGCTGTTCGTGGTTGGTCGACTCGCCACTCAGCACGGTCTGGTCGTGAGACTGCGCAGCACGATCGCCGGTCAGCCGGATTCGGGCACGACGGCGGGAATCTACGTCAAGGCCGAGCTGCTGGCGCGCGGTGGCGGCGCCCGTCGAACACGCCCTTCCGAGCTACGACATCCCCGACGACCCCTATGGGGAGACCGCGAATGGTCTGGCGTTCGCCGAGGACCCGACCGACTACGACGAGGTCGACGAGGCGACGTACGACGACGAGCCCTACGAAGAGCGCCAGGTCGGGCGGGTCGACGTACCGGTTTCGCTTCTGCCGCAACGCAACCCGGGTTCCAGCGGGATCGCGGGAATTCCGATCGAGTTCCCGGATCGCCATGACGACGGGGATGGCGACCCGATCCCCGAGAGGACGGCGGACGTCCTGCGGCCCGCGGTCTGGCAAGCGCAGGATCACGAGGACCAAACGGGCGAGCCCGTAGCCGAAGCACCGGCGCCCCTGCCGGTGCGGCAGACCAATGGTGCGCGCCCGCCGGTACTTCCGATGCGGTCGCAAGAGTTCTTTGCGCAGCAGCCGCCGCCCGAGCGTCCGGCGGAGGTGTCGGCGTGGGACGAGCCCGTGTTCGAGCCTGCGCCCGAGGCGTCGGCCTGGGACGAACCGCTTGGCGAGCCTGCACCGGAGGTGTCGGCGTTCGGCGGTGAGCAGGTGGTGGAGCGTCCAGCTGCACCGGCGGCGTCGGCATGGAGCGAGGACATCGGTTCGGGGCATCGGCCCGAGCCCGCTGCCGCGGCGTGGAGCGACGAGCAGGAGGTCGAGGCCTGCACCCGAGGTGTCGGCGTTCGGCGGTGAACAGGTCGTCGAGGGTCCACCGCAGCCCGAGCAACCCGCGGAGCGCGAGCAGCCTGACACGTCCGCCGCGGTCGAGTCCCCATCGGTGCCTGAAGCGGTGGATACCGCTGCGCCGCCCGAAGTCGAACCGATTGCCGCAGAGAGCAATTCGATCTTCGACAAGATGTTGTCCGAATGGCTGATCGACGATCCGGTCGAACTCGCGCACAGTGCCGACCTGGACTGGAAGACCGTCTGGGATCACGGCTGGTCGGTGGCGTCCGCCGCCGACGAGGCGCCCGTGTCGCAACGCACGGAAAGCGGTCTGCCGGTGCGCGACCCCGGCGCCCGGTTGGTCCCCGGCGCCGCGGAGTTCGCCGATGCCGTCAACGGTGACGGTACGAACGGAACGCACCGCAACGGCGGGGCGCCCAATGGCAACGGTCACAACGGCGATGCTCGCGACGGCGACCAGAACGGCGAGTCCAGGCACGGCGCGCACCGCGACCCCGAAGCGGTCCGAGCCAGCATCAGTAGCCACTTCGGCGGCGTGCACGCAGGACGCGCCAATGCACGAGAAGCAAAGGGAACAGAAGAGGAATGACCCAATCCACCCAGCGTGATTCGCTCGACTGGCTGGTGTCCAAGTTCGCCCGCGAGGTCGCCGGTGTCTCGCACGCGATCCTGGTGTCGGCCGACGGGCTGCTGATGGCGGCCAGTGAACGGATGCCGATCGAGCGCGCGGATCAGCTCGCCGCCGTCGCGTCGGGCTTGGCCAGCCTGTCGACGGGCGCGTCGCAGTTGTTCGACGGCGGATACGTCCTGCAGTCGGTCGTGGAGATGGAGAATGGCTACCTTCTCCTGATGCGCGTGGGCGATGGATCCAACCTCGCGACGCTCGCCACGACGACCTGCGACATCGGCCAGATCGGCTATGAGATGGCCATTCTCGTCGAGCGCGTGGGCACCGTCGTCCAGTCGGCCCGCCGCACCGCGCAGCATTCGTGAGCCGTCGTGAATCCTCGGGGTCTGTGGGAAACCGGCGACGAGCCGGATGAGCCCAGCTTGGTGCGGCCCTACACGCTGACGGCCGGCCGCACCACGTCCCACGTCGACCTGTCGTTGGAGACCCCGATCAGCACCGTCATCTTCGCGCCAGCGCCGCGCTGGCCCGCGAACGACGTCCGCGCCAACATTCTGGGGCTCGCAACCCACAGCCTGTCGGTGGCCGAGATCGCTGCCCGCTTATCCTTGCCGCTCGGTGTTACGCGAGTCCTGATCGGGGATCTGGTGACCGAGGGTTATCTTCGAACGCACGTGACTCTGGCGACCGCGGCGAACGTCGAGGACCGCCGCAAGCTGATAGGAAGGACTCTGCGTGGCCTACGGGCGCTCTGAGCGGGCTGAACGCCCGGCCGGACCTGCGCGACGCGATGCCGCCTCGACGAAGATCGTCATCTCGGGCGGCTTCGGTGTCGGAAAGACGACGTTCGTCGGCGCGGTATCCGAGATCATGCCGTTGCGGACCGAGGCCCTGGTGACCAACGCATCGCAGGGCGTCGACATGCTGTCGGCCACTCCGCACAAGAGCACCACCACGGTGGCGATGGACTTCGGTCGCATCACCCTGGCGGATGACCTGGTGCTGTACCTGTTCGGCACGCCTGGTCAGCGGCGTTTCTGGTTCATGTGGGACGACCTCGTTCGCGGTGCGATCGGCGCGATCATCCTGGTCGACGTGCGTCGGCTGGAGGACAGTTTCGCGGCCGTCGACTACTTCGAAGCCCGCAGCATGCCATTTCTGGTCGCCGTCAACGTCTTCGACGAATCGCCGGTCTATCCGCTGAACGAGGTACGCAAGGCGCTGTCCCTGTCGGACCACGTCCCCGTGCTGAACGTCGATGCCCGTCAACGTGATTCGACCCGAGACGCGCTGATCGCGATCACCGAGTACGCACTGACCAATCTCAGCTCGGCGAGGTGACTTCCCCCGATCGGGTCTGGGTCGATCAGGAGTACGTAGGCCACGACTTTCGCGACGACGACCTGAGTCGGCTGCGCACCGAACGGGTCGTGTTCACCGAATGCGACTTCAGCGGCGTCGACTTCGCCGAGAGCGAGCACGTGGGCTCCGCGTTCCGCAACTGCAACTTTCGTCGAGCCTCGTCTGTGGCACAGCAGCTTCCGCCATTGCAGCATGTTGGGTTCGGTGTTCACCGAGGTTCGTTTCCGTCCGGTGACCCTGGTTGAGGTCGACTTCACCCTGTCAGTGCTTGCGGGCTGTGACCTTCGGGGAGTTGACCTTTCGGACTGCCGACTGCGAGAGGCGAGTCTCGTCGGTACCGACCTTCGCAAGGCGGTGCTGCGGCGTGCCGATCTTCGCGGAGCGCGGACGCAGGATGCCCGGTTCGACGAAGCCGATCTGCGGGGGAGCCTGACCGATCCCACGTTCTGGACGACGGCCAAGGTGCGCGGTGCCAAGGTCGACATCGGCCAGGCGCTTGCGTTCACCGCTGCCCATGGCCTGGACGTGCACGGCGACTGAACGACGCCAGTGGGTTAGCCGTCGGTTAACCCTGGCCCGCCTGGATCGTCGTTGCCGTCGGCTTGAAATTCCCGTAGGTAGCGTTCGGGGTGGTGGAAGTCGTTGGTGGCGGGTGTTTTTCGTGGATATTGTGGGGGTGGGGTCCAGTTGGTGTTGCCGTTGATCATGTGGGTGTTCCAGGCGCCGGGTCCGACTTGGGGGTGGTCTTGGTAGCAGGCCAAGCTCATGAGGTCGACATTGGTTTGGCCGTTGGCGGCGAAGTCGGGGCTGTGGTGGGCTTGGGAGTCTTCGGCGGAGCGGTCGCAGTGGGGGCGGGTGCAGCCGCGGTCGCGGCCGAATAGTGCGAGCCATTGGTCGCCGTTGGCGCAGCGCCGTGCGCGGTAGAAGTCCACGGTGCGGCGGTCGGTGTCGCTGGCGAAGATCTGCAGGTAGCGGTATGACTGGGCGGCCATTCTGATCAGGTCGCTATTCGCGATGAGCGTTCCCGTGGCGGTCAGTGCATGCCCGGCGGCGGCTTGCAGTTCGGCCAGGGTGGTGGTGGCCACGACGGTGACCGGTAAGCCGTGGTGGGTGCCGAGTGCGGGGTTGCCCAGGATCGACCGCGCCCAGTAGTTCAGTGCGTCGTGGCGGCGCTGGGATGGGGTGCGGAAGTCGGTGACCGCAGGCGTGGGAGCCGGACTCGGCGGTGGCATCGGCGTTCCTCGGCGGTGTCGGCGTCGGCATCGGTCGGGCGTGTCAGCGGGCTGGTCGGCGGCGGCCTGGTCGCGTTCGTCGGCCGTGTGCGGGCTTCGGCGCGGTGTGCGGGTCGATCGGTGCCGGCTGTCGCTCGTCGGTTCGTCGGTGTCGGGCTGATCCCCGTCGTCGCCGTCGGCTGGTCGGTCGGGTTCGTCGCGGGCATGCACATGCCGTATCCGGCGTACTTGGCGAAGAAGGCGTCCAGGTGGGCGCGTAGTTGCGGGGTGGCCCACAGCACGCCCTTGCTCATGCCGTCGGCGCGTTGGGCTTCCCAGTGGAATCCGCTCTTGCGGATGCGGTCCTGTTCGCTGAACTTCCCGTCCGGGTTGATCGTCTGCGCGAGCTTCTTGGCGACCTTCTTGAGTTGATCCGGGCGTAGTTGGGTGGCCTTGTCGGCTAGGAACTTCTCGGAGGTCTCTTGCACGTCGAGGGGGGTGTCGGCGGGGATCTCGTCGAAGAACGTGATGATCTCGGCGAGGTGCGCGGCGTCGAGCAGACCACGGTTCCACGCCGCGGCGGTGGCGGGCAGGTGTGGTGCCAACGGTTCACCGGTCAGGGTGCTGCGCTCGCGCACCAGTGAGGCCTGCGTGAGTCGTTTGGCGGCTTCGGCGGGGGTGATCCGCAGGGTGTCGGCGATCAGCTTCTTCGGGACGTCGCCCAGGGTGGCAATGGGTTCGTCGGCGATGGTGGCGGCGATCGCGGTGCTGACCGCCAGGGTCAGGCGCCGGTCGGTTTCCAGGGTGTCCATCGCGACCAGTCGCTCGCGCGCTGCCATCGCGGTCCAATCGGTGCGGTGCACGATGTCGATGCCGGCGGCGATCATCGCCAACCCCTCGCAGAGTTCTCCCGCATCCATGTTCGAAACGCTACGCCGCACCCCCGACGGGAACCCGACGTTATCCACAGTCGCCGGATTCATCCCCAGATCACCCAAACAGGCTGGCACACAACAAAAGAACGGCGTATAACCGTCCAGGCCGAGCCGAGAATTAGCCGGGCTTGAGGCGGATCTTGAAGCGCACGAAGCCCATGTAGAAGAGCGACAGGATGACGAGCATCGCCATGTCGAAGAGCCACGCGCTCTTCGTATGCTCCCAATGCGAGTCCTGCGGCGTGAGCGTGCCCGGCACCAACGTCCGTAGATCCACCGTCGACGCCGACGCGGCATAACCCCAACGGGCAGGCGTCACCCACGACATCTGATCGAGACCGGTGCGGCCGGTCACTGGGATCATGCCGCCGGAGAACACCAGCTGCGACATGATCGCCACCACCAGGAGCGGCATGATCTGCTCGTTCGACTTCGCGAGGGCCGACAGCGCCAGGCCCACCATCGCCGCGGCCGACCGTCGTCGCAGCGATCCCCACGAACAATTCCAGCGAGGGGCTGCCGAGGACGACTGCGTTCTGCGGGGCGCCCAGGAAGATGATCGTGATCGCCGTGACGATCGCGGCCTGCACGATCCCGAACACGCTGTAGACCGTGACCTTCGCCAGAAGATAGGCAGTCGTCGACAAGCCGACGGCCTGCTCGCGACGGAAGATCGGGCGTTCACCGATGAGGTCGCGAATCGTGAGCGCGGTCCCCATGAAGATGGCGCCGATGTTCAGGAGCACCAGGATCTGGCCGGGCTGATTGGGCGAGTCGAGGTTCGGGACGCCGAAGCCGGTGGTCCCTGGCACCGACAGCGACAGCGCGCCCATGATGAACGGCAGCAGCGCCAAGAAGATGAAGTAGCCGCGGTCGGAGACGATCAACCGAATCTGTCTTCGCGAGATCGTCGAGAACTGTCGCAGCAGGCTGGTATGCGATGGATCGCCGATCGCGGTGGGGGCCTGCGCCGCTGGTGGGGGCGGGGGCGGACCGTGTCGTTCCAGGAACTTCCGGTTGGAGCCCGCGGGATCGGCCGCAACCGTCGCGAAGATGTCGGCCCAGTTGGTGGTGCCCAATTGCGGGCCGATCTGGGCAGGTGGCCCGCAGAACGCGGTCAAGCCGCCGGGGGCCAGCAGCAGCACCTGATCGCAGACGTCGAGATAGGTCAGCGAGTGGGTGACGACCAACACCACGCGGCCTGCGTCGGCGAGGGAGCGCAGCATCGACATGACCTGGCGGTCCAGCGCCGGATCCAGACCGGAGGTCGGTTCGTCGAGGAGGAGAAGGGACGGACCTGTCAGCAACTCGAGCGCGACCGACGCGCGTTTGCGTTGGCCGCCGGAGAGCTTGTCGACGCGCGTGTCGAGGTGCTTGATCATCTCGAGTTCTTCGAGCACCGTCATGACGACCTGTTCGCGGTCGGCCTTCGTGGTGTCGGGGGGCAGCCGCAGCTCCGCGGCGTACATGAGTGCCTGACGCACCGTCAGCTGACCGTGCACGACGTCGTCCTGCGGCACCATGCCGATGCGGGAGCGCAGCGAGGCGTACTCGGCGTGCACGTCGTGCCCCTCGAACGACACCTTGCCGCTCGACGGGTGCGTGTACCCCGCGATCAGCCGGGCGAACGTCGACTTGCCTGCACCCGACGGGCCGATCAGCGCCGTCAGCGTTCCTGGCCGCGCGGACATCGAGATGTTGTGCAGGAGGGTCTTGTTGCCCTCGACGGTGAACGTGGCGCCGAAGACCTCGAGGCCGCCGGTGCGGGTGTCGGTTCCCGCCTCGGTGCGACGGGCGAGCGTTCCGGCCGCGTACACCAGGTCGACGTTGCCGATGGTGACGGTGTCGCCCTCGCGCAGCATCGCGGACTCGACCCGCGAACCGTTGACGAAGGTGCCGTTGATGCTGCGGTTGTCGCGGATCTCGGCGCCGCCCGGGGCCGGGAACAAGGTCGCGTGGTGGCGCGATGCCAGGACGTCGGGGATGACGATGTCGTTGTCGGTGGCGCGGCCGATCCTGATCGACCCGCCGGGGCCTTCACCCGGTCTGCCGCTGCCGACGCCCTGGCGCAGGTTCTTCAGGATCCCCGGCCCCTGGCGTGCGGATGGGCCCATCTGGGTGGCCGGGTAGTTACCGGTCTGTGCTGGCTGTGCGTAGGAGGGCGCGGACGGATGCGACCCGCTGGCATAGGCGTTCGGCCCCGACGGATATCGGGCGGGCGGGCCGCCTGCCGCCGGGTAGTGCGGCTGTGGCCGGGATGCGTACTGCGGACCCGATTGACGGATCGGCGGCGCCTGGGTGTTGAACTGCCCGCTCTGCCTGCCCACGACGGGAACCGCCATGGTCGACGGCGGCGTCCCCGCCGAACCCTGGTGTCGTCCGACCTCGAAGTTCACCGTCGGACCATCTGGATTGCCGAGGTTGATCGCCATTCCGTCGCTGATGTCGACGCGGGGTACGCGCTGGCCGTTGACGAAGATGCCGTTGAGGCTTCCGTTGTCGATCGCCATCCAACGGCCCTGGTCGAAGCGCAGGGTCACGTGCGCGCGGGAGACCAGATTGTGGGCAACGCGCACGTCAGCGCGCAGATCGCGGCCGACCACGACGTCGTTGCCCGGCGAAAAAGTGCGTGGGGAACCGTCGTACAGAACGGTTAGGGTTGGCGCGCCTGATTGCGTCATCGGGAGCAACTCTATCGGTTTCGAGCGCCCGTGTGATGTTGGTCGGGACGCATGTTCACACCATTTCTGGTACCCGTCGGGGCGCCGGTTCACCCCGACGCGGCCGGGATCGCGAGGCCTCCGCGTCAGGCCTTGTCGGAACGCCCCAGCGTGCGGTGTCGGTGATCTGCCGCAGGGCCGCGACCTGATTGCCGCGAGTGGCGATGACGTGCGCGAACGCGGCGTCGACGGTGGTGCGCGCGTGGGAGCGGCCAGGTCATCGGCGGCGGCCCGCGACGACCCGCGGTAGCGGCCGATCACGACGACTCTGTGGTCGTCGACCTCGAGGTACTCGGACGGCTCGACGTGCATGTCGTAGAGCTCGGCGATGCGGCCCCACACGCCCGCGACCATGTCGATGGCCCCGCGGTGGTCGCCGCCGACGCCGTGCGGCATGCCTGCGCTGACGGTGCCGACGAAGTCGTCGGTCAGCAGGTCGACGAGCGCCTGGCCGTCGGATCGCTGCATCGCGTCGTATAGACGGCTGGCGATGGCGGTGGGGGAGGGTGTCGGCATGTCGGCTCCTTGTTTTAGAGATGTATCTCTATTATTAGCCGATGCCACGCCCCGCGCGCTACAGCGTCGACGAAATACTCGACGCTGCAGCCGAACTCCTCGCCGCCGACGGGCCTGCCGCCGTCACCATGGCCGCAGTGGCTCGCGCCGTCGGTGCGCCCAGCGGCTCGATGTACCACCGCTTCGCGACCAGGGCGGAACTATGTGGCGAGCTGTGGATGCGCACCGAAGAGCGGTTCCAGGGCGGGTTCGCGGCTGCCCTCGCGACGTCGGACGACACGACGCAGCAATGCATCGCCGCAGCGCGCCACACCGTTCAGTGGTGCCGCGACCACCCGGTGGAAGCTCAGGTGCTCCTCGTCGGCGCCGACGCCATGTGCCGAACCGAGTGGCCCGCCGAGCTGGTCGCGCGCCGGAATCGGCTGTCCCGGGCGACGCGCAGACTGCTGGCGGGTCTGGCCGTGGACGCCGACCGGCTGCACGCGGCAGTGGTCGACGTGCCGTATGCCATCGTCCGACGACATCTCGTTGCGCGGCAACGAGTTCCCGCATCTGCCGACGACATCGTGGAAGACTGTGCGCGGGTGTTGACCTCAGGGTTGGAGCGACGGTCGTGAACAGAGTCAGAGCGCTAGCGCTGGCGGGCATGGCTGCCGTCGTCGCGAGCGGGATGGCAACGGCCGCCGCGGGCCCCGACCACCGACGACCGCGGCTTCGTCGACTCGACCGCGCGGTGCGAGGCGCCGGCCACGGCCGCGGCGTTCGGCGCCACGGCGAGCTCGCGCATCGCGATCTGCAAGGGACTCCTCCGGCGGCTACGAATACCGCGGGGTGCGCGTCGCCGACGGCGCCAAGCTCATCGTTCCCGCCAAGCAGACCGACGGCGGATTCGTCGCAGAGAACGACGGGATCACCTACACCGTCACGTCGGCTGCGCTGGTCGTCAGGGCAGGTAGCACGGTGATCCGCGACGAGCCGATGGTCGACTTCCACGGTCAGGGCGGTGGCGCTGCTCCAGCCGCTCCCGCCCCGCGACGCAGCCGAGTGCCGCACCTCCGGTCGTGGAACCGACGGAGCCGCTGCCGCCGCCGCTACCCGCGGAGGTCGGCGGAGGCTAGCCCGGCGAACCCGTCACGACGCAGTGCGTGTGGCTGTAGATCGTGGGCATGCACTTGTTGCAGTGCGTGCACAGCGACTTGATCGAGTGGGCGTCGCCGTCGTCCTTGATCCGGTTGATCAGGTCGGGTTCGGCGAGCAGCGCACGGCCCATCGCGACGAAGTCGAAGCCCTCGGCCATCGCCAGGTCCATCGACTCGCGATTCGTGATGCCGCCCAACAGGATCAGCGGCATCGTGAGCTCGGCGCGGAACTGCTTGGCCTTGTCGAGGAGGAACGCCTCGCGGTAGGGGTACTCGCGCAGGAACTTCTTGCCCGTCATGCGGATGCCCCACCGCAGCGGTGGCTTGAACGCTCCCGCGAACTCCTTGACGGGAGCATCGCCGTGGAACAGGTACATCGGATTGACCAGTGAGCTGCCCGCGGTGAGTTCGAGGGCGTCGAGCCCGCCGTCCTCCTCCAGCCACTTCGCGGTCTGCAGGGACTCCTCCATCGGGATGCCGCCGCGCACGCCGTCGGACATGGTGAGCTTCGCGGTGACGGCGATCTGGTCCTTCACGGCCTCCCGCACCGCGAGCACCGTGCGGCGCGCGACCTTCGCCCGGTTCTCCAGCGAGCCGCCGAACTCGTCGGTGCGACGGTTGAGCAGCGGGCTGAGGAATGAGCTGGCGAAGTAGTTGTGGCCGAGGTGGACCTCGACCGCGTCGAACCCGGCCTCGACGGCCATCCGGGCCGCGTTGGCGTGCGCGGCGACGATGTCGTCGATGTCGTCGCGAGTGGCCTTCTTGGCGAACCGCATGGACATCGGGTTGAAGAACCGCACCGGCGCGTACGCCGTCGCCTTCGTCGTGCGGGCATTGGCCACGGGCCCGGCATGACCGATCTGCGCGCTGATGGCGGCGCCCTCGGCGTGGATGGCCGCCGTCAGTTTCTGCAGCCCGGGGATGGCCTCGGGACGCCACCAGATCACGTTGCCCTCGGTGCGGCCACCCTTCGTCACCGCCAGGTAGGCGACGGTCGTCATGCCCACGCCGCCGGCGGCGGGGAGCCGGTGGTAGGTGATCAGGTCGTCGGTGACGAGCGCGTTCGGCGACGAGGCCTCGAACGTCGCGGACTTGATGATGCGATTGCGCAGCGTCACCGGGCCGAGCTTGGCCGGACTGAAGACGTCGAACACCTTGGGCTGAGGGCTCATGCAATGAGCCTGACACAATGACTCGGGGGCGAGCGTAGCGACGGGAGAAAACTTCGTGGGAGCGATCACTCTGGACGGCAAGGCCACGCGCGACGAGATCTTCGTCGACCTCAAGGAACGGGTCGCGGCGCTGACCGCAGCGGGCCGGACCCCGGGACTCGGCACGGTGCTCGTCGGCGACGACCCGGGTCGCAGGCGTACGTACGCGGCAAGCACGCCGACTGCGCCAAGGTGGGCATCACCTCGATTCGCCGCGACCTGCCCGCCGACGTCAGTCAGGCGACGCTCGACGAGACCATCGACGAGCTCAACGCGAACCCCGAGTGCACCGGCTACATCGTGCAGCTGCCGCTGTCGAAGCACCTGAACGAGAACGCCGCGCTCGAGCGCATCGACCCGGCCAAGGACGCCGACGGTCTGCATCCGACGAACCTGGGCCGCCTGGTGCTCAACGAGCCTGCCCCGCTGCCGTGTACTCCGCGCGGAATCGTCCACCTGCTGCGCCGGTACGACGTGCCGATCGCCGGGGCGCACGTCGTCGTGATCGGGCGAGGCGTCACGGTCGGGCGGCCGATGGGTCTGCTGTTGACGCGCCGCTCGCGAGAACGCGACGGTCACGTTGTGCCACACGGGAACTCGCGACCTGCCCGCCCTTGCGCGACAGGCCGACATCATCATCGCCGCAGTGGGCGTCCCGCACATGGTGACCGCCGACATGGTCAAGCCGGGAGCCGCCGTCGTCGACGTCGGGGTCAGTCGCGACGCGGCGGGAAAGCTCGTCGGCGACGTCCACCCCGACGTCTGGGACGTGGCCGGCCACGTCTCGCCGAACCCCGGCGGGGTCGGGCCGCTGACGCGGGCTTTCCTGTTGACCAACGTGGTCGAGCTCGAAGAGGCGCAAAGCCCTTTGACACCAAGGGAGTTCGTGCACAAGGTGTTCACCAGACAGTGGCCGATACTGTCGGTGGGACTGTTCATCGTGGCGGCGTTCGGACTGGTCGTCACGGGCTACTGGCGTCGCGGTGCGTTGGTCCTCGCGATCGGCGTCGGGGTGGCGGCCGCCATGCGCCTCGCGTTGACCGACGATCGCGCAGGCCTCTTGGTGGTGCGCAGCAGGGCAATCGACTTCGCCACGACGGCCAGCGTCAGCGCCGCCATGCTCTACATCGCGTGGACCATCGACCCGCTGGGCACCAGCTAGGCGAGGAATCCCCGGGGCACGGTGAGCGGGAGATCGACGTAGGTCGCGATCCCCGGCGGCGCGGCGACCACCGCGGGGATGGCGTTGATGGCGGGCATCGCGGTGATGATCATGCCGAGCACCATGAAGTCGGCCAGCGTCTCGGCGGGGAAGTCCGGCGGCGGCAGGAAGTCGAGCCTCGTCGTCACCGTGGGCTGACCCTTGATCTCTACCTCGTAGCCCATGTGTTCCATCGGAATGTCCGGCTCGAGTGACTGCCCCTTGCGCCAGCGCATGCGGATCTCGATGACGTCGCGCTCGCCGATGAAACCCTGCCACCGCACGTCCATGCCTGCGACGCAACCCTTTTCGATTGTCCAGTCGCCGGGCAGGTGAAGATCCTCGGTGGTCTGCGAGTACTCGGTAGAACACCTGATGTCGTCGAGCGTGACGCCGAGCCCGTCGGCGAGGAGGTGTACGGCGTCGCGGAACACCGACGTGCCCGCCGCCGTCATCGCCTGCAGATCGGGGTTGTCGATCGGTTGGCCGAACCCGGCGGGCATCTCCGTCGTCGGTGAGTCGTACAGCGTGCTGTCGCCGGACTCGGTGACGGTGACCTTGTCGATGCGGTCGCAGATCGTGGCCGAGACGAGGGCCATCAACTGCGCGAACCCGGGATTGACGCCCGATCCGAAGATCGTGGCGCCACCGCTCTCGCACGCGGCGGCGATGCGATCCCTTCCCTCGCCCAGGTGGTGACCGGTGATGAACGCCGCCGTCGTGACGACGTTGACGCCTGATTCGAGGATCGTGACGAGGTCGTCGACGTCGGGCCACATCGGGTTGTAGACAACGCAATCCGGATCGAGCGCGAGCAGCGCCTGGACGTCGTCGGTGGCCGCGACGCCCAGTGGGCCGATGTCGCACAACTCGCCGACGTCGCGCCCGACCTTGTCGGGGGACCAGGCGTAGCAGCCGACGAGTTCCAGCGCGGGATTCGACGCGATAGCCCGGACCGATCGCCGTCCGACGTTGCCCGTCGTCCACTGCACGATGCGAAGGGGAAACGCTTCAGTCATGGTCTCGGACAGTACTCCGCCGCGCTTCCCGCGAATTGCCTAACAGGCAATATTGCACGGCAGGCAATAATTGGCTACGGTGGCGGACATGATCGACGACCAACCAGCGGGCCTGCGTGAACGCAAGAAGGCCGACACCCGCCGCGCGCTCGAGCGATGCCGCCGTGGAGTTGGCGTTCGAGCACGGCTTCGACGCCGTGACGCGCGAAGCCATCGCCAACCTGGCAGGCGTGTCGCTACGGACCTTCAACAACTACTTCACGGGGAAGTACGAGGCGCTCGCCTACCGCCTGACCGAGCGCATGCGGCGCAGCATCGCGGCGTTCCGGGCGCGCCCCGTCGACGAACCGCTGTGGACGTCGATCACCGAGGCGGTGGTCGGAACCATGGAGGAGGACATGGGCGAGCTCGCGGCCGAGGATCACGTGCCCGACCGACGGGAACTCGCCGAGATCCGGAAGCTGTTGATGATGCCCGAGATTCGCACGGCGGTTCCGAGGGATCTGCTCGAGGACTGGGTCGTGGCGATCGCCGAGAGGACGGGCACCGATCCCGAACGGGACATGTATCCGCGGCTGGTCACCGCCGTCGTCCGCGCCGTCGGAGACACCGCGATGGAGGCCTACGCGCGCTCGGAGCCGCCGGTCGCCATGACCGACCTTCTGCGACAGGGCCTCGCCGCGGTCGCGGCGGGACTGCCCGAACCGACGAAGAGGAGCAGCAAGTGACTGAAGACGTCGTCATCTCCGGAGCGGGCCCCAACGGGCTGATGCTCGCGTGCGAGCTCGCCCTTGCGGGAGTCCGTCCCATCGTGCTCGACGGTCTCGCGGGCCCAAGCGACGAGCCGAAGGCCAATGGGCTTGTCGGGCAGGTGATTCGGCAGCTCGACATGCGGGGCCTCTACGAGTTCTTCAGCGGAGACCCGAACCCTCCGCAGCCGTCCTACGGCTGGATGTTCGCCGGCATGTCGCTGAGTTTCCTCGACGTCGAGGACAGCCCGATGTACTCACTGCTGCTTCCGCAACCTCGCCTGGTCCGCCTGCTCGACGAGCGCGCCCGCGAACTTGGCGTCGACGTCCGATGGGGACACGCACTGAGCGGGATGTCCGCGCACGACGACCGACGTAGCGCTGAGCCGTGCGGTCGCCCGACGGTGAGTACGACATCGATGCCGAGTGGTTGGTCGGGGCGGACGGCGGCCGGAGCATGGTCCGAAAGTCGGCAGGCATCGGATTTCCCGGCCACACGTCGCCAGTCGTCAGTCGCATCGCTCACGTGCATCTCCCCGAAGAGCGACTGGTACCGGGCCGCGGTTACGAGGTTTCAGGCTTTGGTCTGCTTCCGTTCGGCCACACAAGATTCGGCAATGGCAGTCTCATCCTCTTCCCGGTGGAGCCGGACCGGCCGATGCTCGGCACCATCGAATACGGCTGGACGCCAGGCAGCGCCGAGGGTCCGATGACCATCGACGAACTCCGGGAGAGCGTGCGGCGCCTCGTCGGCGTCGATGTCCCGGTCGACGTGCCCAACAAGCCTGGGGCGCATGCACTTCGGCGCATCGATGGGCTCAATTCGCGGCAGGCGGACACGTACCGCAGGGGTCGGATCCTGCTGGTCGGCGACGCCGCTCACGTGCACTCACCGATGGGTGGTCCTGGGCTGAACCTCGGCATGCAGGATGCGGTGAACCTCGGCTGGAAGTTGGCTGCCGTGGTGAATGGCGTGATGCCGGACGGCTTCCTGGATACCTATGAGTCCGAACGCTTCCCGGTGGGTGAGCGGGTGATGATGCAGTCGCAGGCGCAGCTCGCGCTGATGGCGCCGGGGCCCGAAGTCGACTGCGCTACGAACGCTTTTCGGCGAGCTTGCTCGGCAAGCCCGTCGTGCCGCGCACATGGCCGGCCTGCTTGCGGGCTCCGACGTGCGCTATGACGTGGGTGACGATCACGCGCTGTCCGGACGCATGGTCCCTGACCTGGTGCTCGAGGATGGGCGGCGGGTGGGCGAACTGCTGCGTGCCGCTCGTCCGGTGCTTCTCGATCTGACCGGAGCCGTCGCGGTGGCGCCCGATGGGGTCGACGTCGTCGTCGGGTCGATGACGGATCGCGCCTGCAGCGGCGATGCTGATCAGGCCGGACGGTTACGTCGCATGGGCCGCCGACTCGATGGGCCCCGACGATCTGGCTCGGCTGGAGACCGCGCTGTCGCGCTGGTGCGGAACCCGGCGCGTGGTCAGCCGAGTTTGAGCGCGGCCGCGACGATCGGCCGCGCCCACGCCGGCGTCTTCGCGAGGTCCTTGGGCGCGACGATCTCGCCGTGGGCGACGTGCAGCACCAACACCGGTCGCGGCGCGTCACCTGCGATCGGATCGGCGTCCACGGAGTTGTCGTACACCCGCAACTCGGTGAGTACTGGAAGCAGCCGCACCAGGTTCATCCGGCTGTGGCGCCAGCGGCGTCGGATGTCGGCCTCCGGAATGTCGTGGCCGCCGGCCCGCACGCGGCCCCGCACCCGCTCGAGGTGAAGCTCCGGGTCGGCCAGCCCGACGTAGAAGATGCGCACCTCGAACCCCGCGTCGGCCGCTTCGGCTAGCAGTCGCGTCATCGTGCCGCCGCCGAGCGTGGTCTCGAACGCGAAGTCGAGGCGTTCGGCGATCGCGCGCTCCAGAAGCCGCTTGCCCTGCCGCCAGGCCGCCGCGTTCGCCTTGACCTGTTCGAGGCCAGGATTCGCGGCGATCAAGGTCCGTGCCGCCTCGTCGGGGTTGAAGTAGTCGCTGCCCGAGGCGCGGATCATCGCACCGCCGATGCTGCTCTTGCCCGCACCGTTGACGCCCGCGAGGACGTAGATGCGGGGCGCCGCCTTGCGAGCCACGGCGCTACGTCAGCGGCGCCGCGGGGCTGCCGCCTTGACTGCGGCGCGGCCGAGCTCCTCCGGCGAGGCGTCGAACGCGGCGGCCACCCCTGCCTTCGCCTTCGGCGTCTGCATGCCCGCCAGCAGCGCGTCGAATTCCTCGCTCAGTTCGTCGAGCACGGGCGAACTCGCGCGCGTCAGCGCCTCGAACTCGGCGTAGGACAAGCAGGACTGCCTTGGGCGTGTTGTGTTTGGTGATCGCGACGGCGCCGCCGAGCGAGGCCTGCTCGAAGATCGCGCCGAACTGGTTCTTGAACTGGGTGGCCGCCACGGACGGAACGTCGACCAGTTCACCGTCTCGATTGCGAAAGCTCAACGTCGTCATGTGGTACAGAATAGCCAAAATGGCCAATATGTGCGATATCCATGGCTCGCATGCGACCCGACGATTCAGATAGCGCTCACGCGCAGGTCTACTCGCACTTCCGCTGCGTGAGCGCTATCACAACGCGGAGCCGGAGCGGCTTAGCCCAGCGTGGCGCGGATGCCGACCGTGACGTAGGGCAATGCCAGGCCGGAGTTGTTCACCAGCGCCGGATGGGTCGCCAGCAGTTCGCGTACCTGGTCAAGGGTCTTGGACCGCACCGCGGTGGGGGAGGTGATGCAGTAGCTTCGCGATGCGACCAGGTCGACCAGGGCCTGCGGCGTCAGGTAACTCGTCCACTCGACCTGGTGTCGCTCCACGTTGGTGAACGGGGCGGGAAGCGTCACGTCGCGTCGCTCGGCCGGGTCGTCCTCGTGACCGATGATCCGGCCGAGGTCCTTCACCCAGCCCAGCCGCTCGTCGCGCACGTTCCACACCAGCCCGATGCGACCGCCGGGCCGCAGCACTCTGGCCACCTCGCGGATCGCCCGCTCGGGGTCGAACCAGTGCCACGCCTGCGCGACCAGCACCGAGTCGACGCTGTCGTCGGGCAGCGGGATCTCCTCGGCGCTGCCCAGCAGGGCGGGCGTGTCCGGCAGCGACTTCGCGAGGACTTCGAGCATCTCGGGGATCGGGTCGACGGCGACGACGTTCAGCCCGCGTTCGACGAGCCGAATGGTCAGTTTGCCCGTGCCCGCGCCGAGGTCGAGCACGTCGCGAGCGCCGCACGAGAGCAGCCAGTCGATCGCCTCCGGCGGATAGGACGGTCGGCCGCGTTCGTAGGCGGCCGCCTCTTCGCCGAACGACAGCGATCGCTCCCGCGATTCTTCGGTGGTCACGTCGATGCGAACTCCAATGTCCGCCGAATCAATTCCCCGACGGCGTCCGTCTCGACGAGGAAACCGTCGTGGCCGTAGATGGAATCGACGACGTTCAGCCCCGAACAGGTCGGCAGAAGGTCGGCCAGTTCCTGCTGCAGCCGCAACGGGTACAGCCGATCCGAGGTGATGCCGCCGACGACGACCGGAACGACGCAGCGGCTCAGGGCCGCCCGCACGCCACCTCGGCCGCGGCCGACGTCGTGACTGCTCAGGGCGTCGGTCAAGGCCACGTAGGTACCGGCGTCGAACCGTGCCGCGAGCTTCTCGCCCTGATGCTCCAGGTAGCTCTGCACCGCGTAGCGTCCACCGGTGGTCGGATCCTCGTTGCCCTGAGCATCGTTGCCGAACCTGTCGTCCAACTCGGCTTCGCCGCGGTAGGTCAGGTGCGCGAACCGCCGGGCGATCTCCATGCCGGAGTCGGGTGAGCGCCCGGTGCCGTAGTAGTCGCCGCCCTGCCAGTCCGGGTCGGCCTTGATCGCCGACACCTGCGAGCTCTGGGTGCCGATCTGGTCGGCGGTGGCCCGCGCACCCACCGCCAAGACCAGCGCGGCGCGGACGGTGTCGGGATGGCCGATGACCCATTCCAGAGCGCGTGCGCCACCCATGGACCCACCGACGACCGCGGCGACCTGCGTGATGCCGAGGGCTGCCAACGCAGCGAGATCGGCGGCCACCTGATCGCGCACGGTGATCGCAGGGAATCGCGAACCCCACGGCTTGCCGTCCGGCGCAATCGAACTGGGGCCGGTAGAGCCGCGGCAGCCACCGAGCACGTTGGTGGAGACGGCACACCAGCGGTCGGTGTCGATCGGGGCGCCGGGTGCCGCGACGCCGTCCCACCAACCCGGGGTCGGGTGGTCGGGGCCCGTCGGTCCGGTGACGTGGGAGTCGCCCGTCAACGCATGCAGTACGACGACGACGTTGTCGCGCTCCGGCGATAGTTCGCCCCACCGCTGCACGGCGATCTGCACGTCGTCGAGCACGACGCCGGACTCCAGCGTCAGCGGACCGATGTCGACGACGGCGATCTCGGCTTCCGCGGGCAGCGTCAGGATGGGCAAGGCAGGGTCTTCGATGATCGTCACTTCTTTGCTCTCAGCCGAAATGTTCTCACACCGACACCGCCGTCTGCGGTACGCCCGAGAACGGCTTCGCGGCGGCGAAACCCTGCTCGAGATCGGCAAGGATGTCGTCGATTCCCTCGATGCCGACGGCGAGCCGCACCAAGCCGGGCGTGACGCCGGTCGCGAGTTGTTCCTCGGGGGACAGCTGCGCATGCGTGGTCGACGCGGGATGGATGACCAGTGAGCGCACGTCGCCGATGTTCGCGACGTGGCTGTGCAGTGTGAGGGCGTTGACGAACGCCTTGCCTGCCTCGATGCCGCCTTCCAGTTCGAATGCCAGCACCGCGCCAGTTCCCTTGGGCGCCAGCTTCTTTCCTAGCTCGTACCACGGCGAGGTCGGCAGGCCTGCGTAGTTGACCGACGTGACGCCGTCGTGGCCGGCGAGGAACTCGGCGACCGTCTGCGCGTTCGCCACGTGCCGCTCGATGCGCAGGCTCAGCGTCTCGATGCCCTGCGCCACGAGGAAGGCGTTGAAGGGTGCGCCCGCCGAGCCGAGGTCGCGCAGCAGTTGCACGCGGGCCTTCAGCGCGAAGGCGGGCGGGCCGAGTTCGGCGAACACCACGCCGTGGTAGCTGGGGTCCGGTGTGGTGAATCCGGGGAACTTGCCGCTGGTCCAGTCGAAGTTGCCGCCGTCGACGATCACGCCCGCGATCGCCGTCCCGTGCCCGCCGAGGTACTTGGTCGCCGAGTGCACGACGATGTCGGCGCCGTGGGCGATCGGCTGAATCAGATACGGCGTCGCGATGGTGTTGTCGACGATCAGCGGCACACCGTTCTCGTGTGCCACGTCAGCGACGGCGGGGATGTTGAGGATGTCGATCTGCGGGTTGGAGATGGTCTCGCCGAAGAAGGCCTTCGTGTTGGGCCGGACCGCCGCGCGCCACGAGTCCATGTCGTCGGGATTCTCGACGAAGGTGGTTTCGATGCCCAGCTTCGGCAGCGTGTAGTGGAACAGGTTGTAGGTGCCGCCGTAGAGCCGAGGACTGGACACGATGTGGTCTCCGGCGCCCGCGATGTTGAGGATCGCGAACGTCTCCGCGGCCTGACCGGAGGACAGGAACAGTGCCGCGACACCGCCTTCGAGCGCGGCGATGCGTTGCTCGACCACGTCCTGGGTGGGGTTCATGATGCGGGTGTAGATGTTGCCCGGTTCGGCGAGACCGAACAGGGCGGCGGCGTGGTCGGTGCTGTTGAACGTGTACGACGTGGTCTGGTAGATCGGCAGCGCTCGGGCGTTGGTTGCGATGTCGGGCGTCTGCCCCGCATGGACCTGCTTGGTCTCGAACGCCCAAGCGGCGGTCGGGTTGTCGTCTTCAGTCGTCATGGGAGATTCTCCTGCAAATGGGTAAGGGGGTGCCCTGAAGGGCACACGAATCAGGCTTGGGGATGGTTCAGATGCAGTTGCACAATGTGGGCCTCCACGTCAGGTTTCCCTGTCTCGTCCGGGGGGCCCGTCGTGCGGGCCCGCGCTTGCCGTGTGGCCGACTGTCTTTGAAAATCCCAGTCGGCAACTCAACCTGGTCATCACCCAGGGCACCCCACCGCGGTTGGAGGGTTGCCGGCCAGCAAGCCGGGGCTTGACGCTGGCACTCATGACCGAAACGAAGCCTAACTCACCACCTCGCGTGGATGCCAGCGGGTTATGGCCGCATCGTGTGGTCACGCCTCGATCGTCGTCGCCTAACGGACGTCGCCGCATGGGGCAAAAGCCCCCAGTTTCTCATGCCGAAGAGCGACCCTTTCGCGTCCCGCGAGTCTGAGAATGTAGATCGCCGGAATGCCCAGCCGCTCGAAAGGACCTGCCGTGAACGCCTCCCCGCCCACTACGACCTGCTTGCCCGGCCCGAGCAGCCCCCCCACGGACGCGGACATCGCACCCGAGTGGGAGGCGTTCCTCGGTGCGCTCGCCCGGCCGTCGGCTCGACATCGGATCCAGACCTTGATGTCGCGCGGGCTGCACCAGTTGGGCGACGTGGAGACGCGGCTCGGCTACCACGTGGGCACGCTCGGTGATTCCGATTAGTCGGGCCGTGGCGTACCGGACCGTCACAGTGGACGGCGTGCCGATCTTCTATCGCGAAGCCGGCCCAGAAGCCGCTCCCGTTCTCCTGCTGCTGCATGGCTTTCCGTCGTCGTCGCGGATGTTCGAGCCGTTACTGACCAGGTTGTCCGATGGTTTTCGGCTGATCGCGCCCGACCTTCCGGGGTTTGGACACAGCGGTTGGCCCAATCCTGACGTCTTCGCCTACACCTTCGCGCACCTAGCCGCCGTCGTCGAGCACTTCACCGACGCGCTGGGCCTGGTCCAGTACCACCTGTACGTCCAGGACTACGGCGCTCCCGTCGGTATGAGACTCGCTGTCGCACAGCCGGATCGACTGAAGAGCCTGATCATTCAGAACGCAGCGCTGCACGAGGATGCGCTCGGCCCGCTCTGGGACGTGCGGCGGGCATTCTGGGCCGACCGCGCCGCGCGGGAAGCGAGCCTGCGAGTGAACTTCTTCTCGCTGGAGGCGACCCGTCAGCGGCACCTCGGCACTGACCGTGATGTCGAGCGCTACGACCCCGACCTCTGGATGGACGAGTACCGCTTCCTTTCCGATCCCGAACAGGCCGACATCCAGATGGATCTGTTCTACGACTACCGGACCAACGTCGCGTCCTACGACGCGTGGAGCGCGTGGCTGCGCGAGCACCAGCCGCACACCCTGGTCCTATGGGGTGGGTACGACCCGTCGTTCCTGATCGCCGAGACCGACGCGCTCCGGCGGGATGTTCCGCGCGCCGAGATCCACGTCGTCGACGGGGGCCATTTCGCCCTTGATACCGCCGCTGACGAGATGGCCGACCACCTGCGGAACTTCCTCTCGAACAGCGGGTGATACGTGGTGGCAGTGAGGCGTCTTTGCGCCACGCGCGCGATCGTGGGAGTGCCTCCTCACGAGCCGTGCGCTACGCGTAGGTTCGTATTCGACGCGATACTGATGTCCGCAGATGTGCAATGCGGAGCTCCGCAAATGCTGACCGACCTAGACGCCGGGAGAGTGCCTTGACTGCCAAGCAGCCGACCATCATTTACACCTTGACCGATGAGGCGCCGCTGCTTGCGACGTACGCCTTCCTGCCGGTGATACGTGCGTTCGCCGATGCGGCGGGCATCAACGTCGAGACCAGCGACATCTCCGTCGCGGCGCGCATCCTCGCCGAGTTCCGCGACCACCTGACCGAAGAGCAGCGCGTGCCGGACAACCTGGCCGCCCTCGGCGAGCTGACCCAGTCGCCGGACACGAACATCATCAAGCTCCCGAACATCAGCGCCTCGGTGCCGCAGCTTCTCGCGGCCATCAAGGAACTGAAGGCCAAGGGCTACGACCTACCCGACTATCCCGGCGAGCCGAAGACCGACGAGGAAAAGACGCTCAAGGAGCGTTACGGCAAGTGTCTGGGCAGCGCGGTGAACCCGGTACTGCGCGAAGGCAACTCGGACCGTCGCGCGCCGAAGGCGGTCAAGGAGTACGCCCGCAAGCACCCGCACAGCATGAGCGAATGGTCGCAGGCCTCGCGCACGCACGTCGCGACGATGAAGCACGGCGACTTCTACCACGGCGAGAAGTCGCTGACGCTCGACAAGGCGCACAACGTGCGGATGGAGCTCAAGACGACGAGGCGGCGAGATCCTCGTCCTCAAGCCCGAGGTGAAGCTCGACGAGGGCGACGTCATCGACAGCATGTTCATGAGCAAGAAGGCCCTCTGCGACTTCTACGAAGAGCAGATGGAGGACGCGTACGAGACCGGCGTGATGTTCTCCCTGCACGTCAAGGCGACGATGATGAAGGTGAGCCACCCGATCGTCTTCGGTCACGCGGTGAAGATCTTCTACAAGGACGCCTTCGCCAAGCACCAGGAGCTGTTCGACGAGCTGGGCGTCAACGTCAACAACGGCCTGTCCGATCTCTACGACAAGATCGAGTCGCTGCCCGCGTCGCAGCACGAGGAGATCGTCCGAGACCTGCACGCGTGCCACGAGCACCGGCCGGAGCTGGCGATGGTGGATTCGGCGAAGGGCATCTCCAACTTCCACTCCCCGAGCGACGTCATCGTCGATGCGTCGATGCCCGCCATGATTCGGCTCGGCGGCAAGATGTACGGCGCCGACGGCCGGACCAAGGACACCAAGGCCGTCAACCCCGAGTCGACCTTTTCGCGCATCTACCAGGAGATCATCAACTTCTGTAAGACCAAGGGCCAGTTCGATCCGACGACCATGGGCACCGTGCCTAACGTCGGGCTGATGGCGCAGAAGGCCGAGGAATACGGCTCCCACGACAAGACCTTCGAGATCCCCGAGGACGGCGTCGCCGACATCGTCGACAACGACACGGGCGAGGTCCTGCTGACGCAGAACGTCGAAGAAGGCGACATCTGGCGCATGCCCGTCGTCAAGGACGCCCCGATCCGGGACTGGGTCAAGCTGGCCGTCACGCGGGCGCGCGACTCCGGCATGCCGGTCGTGTTCTGGCTGGACCAGGAGCGTCCGCACGAGAACGAGCTGCGGAAGCTGGTCAACAAGTACCTCGCAGACCATGACACCGAGGGCCTCGACATCTCGACCATGTCGCAGGAGCGGGCGATGCGGCACACCATCGAGCGCGCGATGCGCGGGCAGGACACTATCGCCGCGACGGGCAACATCCTGCGCGACTACCTGACCGACCTCTTCCCGATCCTGGAGTTGGGCACCAGCGCGAAGATGCTGTCCATCGTGCCGCTGATGGCGGGCGGCGGCCTGTACGAAACCGGTGCGGGCGGTTCGGCGCCCAAGCACGTCAGTCAGCTGGTGGAGGAAAACCACCTGCGATGGGATTCGCTCGGCGAGTTCCTCGCGCTGGCCGTCAGCCTGGAGGATCTCGGCAAGAAGGCCGACAACGAGCGGGCGAAGATCTTGGCCAGGACGCTCGACGCGGCAACCGGAAAGCTGTTGGACAACAACAAGAATCCGTCGCGCAAGACCGGTGAGCTCGACAATCGGGGTAGCCAGTTCTACCTCGCGATGTACTGGGCAGCGAACTCGCTGCGCAGACCGAGGACAAGGAACTCGCCGAACACTTTGCGGCACTTGCCAAGACGTTGGTCGAGAACGAAGACGCCATCGTCGCCGAATTCAACGAGGTGCAGGGCGACCCCGTCGACATCGGTGGCTACTACTACCCGGACAGTGAGAAGACGGTTGCGGTGATGCGGCCCAGCAAGACTTTCAACGCCGCGCTGGACTCCGCGACGAGCTAGCCGGCGGGCGGCGCTTGGCGCTCCGGTTCGGCGTGTGCGTCGACGAAGTCGGCGATGAGCTCGGTGACGCGCCCGGGGGCCTCCAGCATCGGGATGTGGCCGAGTCCTTGGAGCCGGATCACCTGCGTCTCGTCGGGCAGGTGGTCGATGAGGTACTTGTGGCCCCGCGGCGTGGGGAAGACCCTGTCCTTCTCACACAGCACCAGCTGCGTTGGAATCCCGATGTTGGCGAGTTCCAGCAGACCCGGCAGCCGCAGCGTCTTGACCAGCAGCTGAATGTAGGCCGTGCAGTGGGTCGCGTCGTCGACGAGGGCGACGAGGTCAGGGTGGCTCGGCCCGTCGGCGGGGCCGCTGACGGGCAGCGTCGCGATCCTGCGCACGAAGGGCAGGTCGAGGATTCGCGGACCGATCAGCCGCGCGGCGACCAGAGCCGGACCGCCGAGCAGGAACTTCAGCACCGTCTCGTACTTGCTGACGGAGTGCTGTGACCAGCCGCCCGCAGGCGCGATCGCGGTCAGGGTCCTGGCGCGCCCACGGCGTTCCAACTCGAAGGCCACCCAGCCGCCGAGCGAGTTGCCGACGATGTGGGCCGTCTCCCAGCCCAGCTGGTCCAGCCGCCGCTCGACGTCGTCGACGAGGTCGGCGGTGTCCATGAACCAGGACGTCGCCCGAGTACCGCCGTTGTGGCCGACCATCGTCGGAGCGAACACCTCGAAGCGACCGGTGTCGGCGAGCTGATCGGCCACCGTCCGCCACACGGCCTGCGAGCACAGGAACGGGTGCAACATCAGGATGGGTTCGCCGCCGGAGCCGACGTGGATCGGTTCGCGCGTTTGCATTCCGCCGACCCTAAGGTGATACCGGCGGTACCGCAAGGACGGCACATGTTCCGGCGGCGGACGATCGATGTGTCGGAGGCGCGCGACATGCTGCAGGCCCTGGGGCGGACGGCGCTGGAGGAGCTCGAGCGGGCGCCTGGTCGAGCGGCGCATTCCGGAGAGATCGACCCCGTACTTGCCGACGTGCTCGGCGGGGTTAGCGTGCGTGAGCTCGCCGGGGCGCGCGACGACCTCGATCGCTCGAAGTGGCGCTACGAGCAGGCGACCCGCGCCGCGCGCGTCGCGGGGTGCCCGTGGAGCGAGATAGGCCGAGTGTTGGGCGAGTCGAAGCAGGCGCTGCACCGACGCTTCGGCGATGCCAGCTAGGGTGCCCTGTGATCGTTAGCACCATCAACGTCAACGGCATTCGTGCCGCCGTCAAGGAGCGCTCGCCGGAGAATCTCGGCATGCTGCCGTGGCTGAAGACCACCCGCGCGGACGTCGTCTGCCTTCAGGAGACGAGGGCCGATGACGAACAGCTGGCGGAAGCGTTGGCACCGGCGTTGGCCGACGGCTGGCATCTGGCCTCGGCCGATCCACATCTCAAGGGGCGCAACGGCGTTGCAGTGCTGAGCAGGCATGCCATCACGCGGACGTTGATCGGCCCCACTTCAGAGAATTCGACCGGGGCAACGGACGAGTTCGCCGCCCACGGCCGATACCTCGAGGTGGACACCGGCGACCTCACCGTGGCGAGCGTGTACTTCCCGACCGGTGAGGCCGAGACCGACAGGCAGTTGGAGAAGGAGCGGTTCATGGCGGCCGTCGCCACCCGCATGGGCGTGCTGCGGCGCACGCAGCGCCACACCGTCGTCTGTGGCGATTGGAACATCGGACACACCGAGCACGACATCAAGGCCTGGAAGGCCAATCAGAAGAAGGCGGGCTTCCTGCCGAGCGAGCGGCAGTGGCTGACCGAGCTGCTCGCCGCGGGCTGGGTGGACGTTGTTCGGATGCTGCACCCCGAGGTGGCAGGCCCCTACAGCTGGTGGTCGTGGCGCGGCAAGGCGTTCGACAACGACGCGGGGTGGCGCATCGACTATCAGCTCGCAACCGCAGATCTGGCGGCTCGCGTGCTGTCGGCCAGAGTCGAGCGCGCCGAGGCCTACGCGCTGCGTTGGTCCGACCACGCGCCCGTCACCGTGGAGTACGGCTAGACCTTCGCCGAAGATCGCGTGGCGGCTGGCTTCCGTCGCGAAGCACTCAGTGCCCGCGCGATCATCGCGGGACGCATCAGTCGCGTCGGCGGGTCCACCAGCCAGGCGACCCGCATGAACGCCTCCATGGCGGCCTGGTCGTATTCGGCGGAGGTCAAAATCCGCTCGACGTAGGGGTTGATGAACTTCGTCTGAAGCGGCGGTGAGCCCTCGACGTACGGCAACGACAGGTCATTGCCGACTACCTGCTGCCAGGCCTGCTGAATCGGCTTGGCGCCTGCCCGATAGAACCGCCGGGGCAGATTCGCGGTTCCACTGGACAGACAGTCGCGAAGGGCTAGCGCCTGAAGTGATGCGACCGTCATGCCTTGCGCGTACACCGGATTGAAGCTGCACACCGCATCCCCAATGGCGATCAGGCCATCTGGCAGGCGGCGCAGCCGGTCGTAGCGATACCACCGGCTCGACGGGTAACGGTGTTGCCTCGTCGGTCCCAGCGTCGTCGCGCCGCGAATGGCCGCGAGCGCGTAGTCGGGGAGCAAGCCCTCGATGAAGTCGCATACCTCTGCGAATGCGTCGGGGGGGTCATTGCCCACCATGCCCGCCGCGGTGAGCATCCACGTGTCGTTCTCGCACCGGGCAAGGGCGAGGCCGGTCGGCCGGTCCGCGACCGCGGAAACGAGAAACACCATCTCCGTCAACGCATCTGGCGGTAGTCGCAACAGCTGGGACGAGTACTTGATGTGTACGGTGACCTTCTCTTCGGCCGGGCGCTGGTAGCCGAGCCGCTCGAGAATTGCCGGCGTGCGCGCGCCGCGTCCCGTCGCGTCGACGACGAGGTCGGCCTGCAACTGCGTTTCGTCACCGCCGTGGTGGGGAACGACGCGCACTCCCGTCACGCGGTCGTGTGCCTGCGTCGACATTACGTCGACGACGTCCTGGGCGTCGAGCAGCGTGATGTTGCCGATCGAGCCAGTGCGCCTTCGGATGTGGCTTTCCAGGAATGGTCGGCTCGGGCCGTAGACCCCGAGCTGTTCGGCATCGCCCGACCGCACCAGCACATGGCCGTTGATGCACAGGTACATTCGCGACAGATCGGTGCCGTCGAAATGCGGTGCGCCCGCGGCGACCAGTTCATCGAGAATGCCTGGAAACAGTTCCTCGACGACCTGCGAACCGCGCATCAGGAACCCGTGGAGATGTGCCCCCTGCGGGACCCCGCGCCGATTCTCCGCGGAGTCGGGCAGCGGGTCTCGTTCCACGACGGTCACCGAGTCGAAGTGGTCGGCGAGAACCCGCGCCGCAAGCAAGCCCGAAATGCTCGCGCCGAGAACCACCGCTTGTTCACCCAATGCCCCCATTGCGACCTCCCCGTCAAGATCATTATGACCGGGTGGTCAATAGGCGGCCGAGTAGTCGGCTACCCGATCGATGCGGTGGTCGCAGACCAACGCGGGCGCCGGCCTAGGTGGCGCAGCATGCGTTCGAGATCGTCGGCGCTTTCCCCGTCGACGGCAGGGCCGAAGGGCGCTCCGTCGATCGCGCGGAAGTCGCCGTCGGGAACGAACAACGCGAGAGGCAGTGCGGCGCTGACGACGTCTGCGGGCAATTCGTAGGGGATGCCGAGAGTCGCCGCCACGTCCCAGCCGTGCACGACGTAGTCGATGAAGTGGAAGTCCATCGCGACTGTTCCGGGGAACGTCGCGCCAGGCCCGAAGTCGGGAAGGGCGAAGGTCGTCTCCGATGCGCCGTCGGCGCTGAACGCGTCGAGCACGGCGTGGGCGGCGTCGGCGTAGGTTCCCGCCGGATCGGCGATGACGGCGGCGCGGACGCCTTCGGGGCGCCAGACGTCGGGGTCGGCACCCAAACCGCTTGCCGCCGCGGCGAATCCGCGGTGCTGAACGGTCATGTGCGCCAGTAGGTCTACGAGGTTCCAGCCCGCGCACGGGGTGGGGCGATTCAGGTCGTGAAGCCGAACCTTCTCGACGACGTCGATGGACGTGAGTACGGCGGAGCGGTGGTGGCGGCGGAAGTCCGGCGATTTAGTAGGCATGCACCTACGATAAGCACATGCATACAATAATGCAACGCTTACGATGTCTCGATGTCCAGGAAGCCCCGTCGCCCCGACCTCGCGGCGATGCTTGCGCCACTTCTGCGTGAGCTGGTCGCCGCCGAACAGCCGGTGCTCGACGCGCACGGGCTGACGATGTGGGGGTATGTCGTCCTGCTGGCCCTCGACCAGTCGCCGATGCGCACCCAGGCGGCGCTGGCCGAGGCGATCGGCGCGGACAAGACGCGGATCATCCCGACGCTGGACGACCTGCAGCGGCAAGGCCACATCGAGCGACACCCGGATCCCGACGACCGTCGCGTCCGTCTGCTGTCGATCACGGAAGCCGGCCGCACCGTCAAGGACGCCGTCCAGGCCGAGATCCAGCGAGGGGAAGAGCGGTGGCTGGGCGAGCTCGGCGCCGAGGAGCGCCGGGTGTTCCTCAAAGTGCTGAGGCAGTTGAGCAACGACGACGGCTAGCAGCGGCGTGGTGGTGCCTGGGATCGCGCGCCAGGAGTGCGTGAAAAGATCGACCCATCATGAGCACCGAACCCGTCGTCTTCTCCGGCGTGCAGCCCACGTCCGACTCCCTGCATCTCGGCAACGCGCTGGGAGCGATCAAGCACTGGGTCGGTCTGCAGGACGACCACGACGCGTACTTCTGCGTCGTCGACCTGCACGCGATCACGATTCCGCAGGACCCCGCCACGCTGCGGCAGCGCACCCTGGTGACTGCGGCGCAATACCTGGCGCTGGGGATCGACCCGGCGCGCGCCACCATCTTCGTGCAGAGCCACGTGTCCGCGCATGCCGAATTGTCTTGGGTGCTGGGCTGTTTCACCGGTTTCGGGCAGGCGTCGCGGATGACGCAGTTCAAGGACAAGTCGCAGAAGGAAGGCGCGGACGCCACCACCGTCGGCCTCTTCACCTATCCGGTGCTCATGGCGGCCGACGTGCTGCTCTACGACACCAACCTGGTTCCGGTCGGGGAGGACCAGCGTCAGCACCTCGAACTCGCTCGCGACGTCGCGCAGCGGTTCAACGCGCGGTTCGCCGACACGTTCGTCGTGCCCGAGCCGATGATCGCGAAGGCGACGGCGAAGATCTTCGACCTGCAGGATCCGACCGCGAAGATGAGCAAGTCCGCCGCCACCGACGCGGGCCTGATCAGCCTGCTCGACGATCCGGCGAAGACGGCCAAGAAGATCCGCTCGGCGGTGACCGACAGCGAGCGCGAGATCCGCTTCGACCCGCAGGCCAAGGCGGGGGTGTCGAACCTGTTGACCATCCAATCGGCGATCACGGGCACCCACGTCGACAAGCTCGTGGAGGGCTACGCCGGACGCGGCTACGGCGACCTCAAGAAGGACACCGCCGACGCGGTGGTCGAGTTCGTCACGCCGATCAAGACCAGGGTCGACGAACTGCTGGCGGATCCCGCCGAGCTCACCGCGACCCTGGCCGCGGGCGCGCAACGAGCCGAACGAGGTCGCTTCGACCACGCTGCAACGGGTATACGACCGGTTAGGGTTTCTACGGCGATGAGCGTTTGCGCGAAGAGCGGACGAATCAGTCGTCCTTGATTACCGCCGACACCAGGAGGCCGGCGTGACAGAACCGGCCAAACCCGGTGTTCTGGAACGTCTGCGGGCGCGCTTCCCGTGGTTCGACCGCATCATGCTCGCGCAGGAGCGTTACGACGAGAGCAAGGGCGACTTCTACGCCGCCGGCATCACCTACTTCACGATCTTCGCGCTGTTTCCGCTGCTGATGGTCGGGTTCGCGGCGGGCGGCTTCGTGCTCGCCAGCCGACCCGATCTGCTCGCGGAGGTCGAGACGACCATCAAGAACACCGTCTCCGGCGACCTCGGAACGCAACTCATCAAGTTGATGGACTCCGCGATCGATTCGCGTACCTCGGTCGGCGTGATCGGTTTGGCCACGGCCGCGTGGGCGGGGCTCGGCTGGATGGCCAACCTGCGAGAGGCGCTCAGCCAGATGTGGGGCACGCAGCGAGGCGAGCCGCCAGGCTTCCTCCGCACCAAGATCTCGGATCTGGTCGCACTGCTTTCGGCCTTCCTCGCGATCGTCGTCACCGTCGCGCTGACCGCGCTCGGCAACGGAACCGTGATGCGAAAGGTGCTCGAATGGGTGGGCATTCCCGACTTCCCCGCACTGGGGGTGCTGTTGCGCATCGCCTCGATCGTCGTGGCGCTCGGCGTCTCCTGGCTTCTCTTCACGTGGATCATCGCGCGGCTGCCAAGGGAGTCGGTGAGTCTTGCGCAGCGCGGCGAGGGCCGGGTTGCTCGCGGCCGTCGCGTTCGAGGTCTTCAAGCAGGTGGCGTCGATCTATCTGTCGTCGGTGTTGACGCGGCCCGGCCGGGGCGACGTTCGGGCCGATTCTCGGCCTGATGGTGTTCGCGTACATCACCGCTCGGCTGATCCTGTTCGCGACGGCATGGGCCGCGACGTCGAAGGACAACCTCGTCGAGAGTCCCGTCGATCCACCCGCGCCTGCGGAGATCACGCCGCGGGTCGAGGTCCGGGAGGGCCTGGGCGTGGCTGGTGCCGTAGCGGTAGCAACGGCGGGTGCCGTTGGTGCGCTTGGGCTTTCGCGGTTCTGGCGGCGTAGCTAGCGGCGCCCGGCCGACTCGAGCTGCTGCGGCCGCCGATTCAACGTCCGCGCGCCCATGATGAGCCCGAAGACGACGATCGAACCGATGACCCCGACTCCCACTCGGATCGGCATGGCGTCGGCTGCCGGTACTGGTGAATCACCCTGGGCGGCAATCGCATTGGCGCCCGGTCCCGGTTTCGGTACCGTAAGGGACGGGTCGGGTTCGACGAGCGTGCCCACCTTGGTGCCCGGCGCCGTCGCGAAGCCGTAGTCGAGCAGGTGAGCGGCCTGCTCCCACGGCGCAATCGGCAGGCGGGTGCCGTGCAGCAGCACCGTGACCAGCCGTCTGCCGTCGCGGTCCGCCGCGCCGACGAAGGTCTGGCCCGCATCGTCGGTGTAGCCGGTCTTGCCGCCGAGCGCGCCCGGATAGTTGTAGAGCAGCTGGTTGTCGTTCTCGAGTTGATAGCCGGGGTGGTCGGTGTCGTTGGGGACGTTCGGGTTGGCCGGATGGCCGGGGAAGTCGAAGGTCTTGGTGTCGACGATGTCAGCGAAGGCCGGGTTCTGCCACGCGTAGCGATAGAAGAGCCCGAGGTCGTAGGCCGAGGTGCTCATCCCGGGTCCGTCCAGGCCCGACGGTGTGGCTGCTCGCGTGTCGCGGCCGCCGAGTTTGTAGGCGAGATCGTTGATCTTCACCAGTGCCTGGTCCATTCCGCCGAGCTGTGCGGCGAGGGCGTGGGCGGCGTCATTGCCCGAGTGCATGAGCAGGCCGTGAAGGAGGTCGTTGACGGTGTAGATGCCGCCGGGAGCGACACCGACCCTGGTGCCCTCGGCGTTGGCGTCTTCCTGAGTGCCGACGACCTGCTTGTTGATCGGCAGGTCCCTGAGCGACTGCATGGCGACCAGCACCTTGATGATGCTGGCGGGACGGTGCCTGCCGTGCGGATCCTTTGCGGCGATCACGTCACCCGTGTCGAGGTCCGCGACCAGCCACGCCTCGGCGGATATGTCGTTGGGCACGGGCGGGGTGTCGGGCGCGACGACGATGCCGCAACCGCTCAGCGCGTCGCCGCCGAGCGGGCTCGCGGGCACGGGCAGCGGCATCGGCGGATCGCCGGCCGTCGGCACCTCCGAGGAGTCGACCGCGGGCGGGGTCACCTCCTTGTAGGGGCACGCGTTGGCGTCCTGCGGCGCATCCGGGTCTGCCGTCGCCATGGGTGCGCTGAGCAGCGCGGGAGCGGTGAGCAGTACTGCCGCGGCAGCCAGGGCAGCGGCGCGGCGCAGCGCGCGATCTGTGGATCCGAAGGTGGCCATCGTGTCTGAAGGTTAGGAGATCGCGAGCCGATTTCCGGGTAGCCACGCTGTTACCAGTGTGACTATTGCTACTGCTGAGGTTTCGCGCCTGCCCAGAATTCGCCGACGTGTGCAGTCAGGCTCGTGAATCGATCAGGCATCCCGCCCTGCCGCACACTCGGCGAAGAGGGGCGGGCTAGGGGAGGGTCGAAGTACGCGACGGCAGGGAAGTCGATGGTCGACATCCACACGCGGCCCGCCGATTCGACGACGCCGGTGACCGCGCCGAAGTCGGGACGCGTGGTCCGGATCCCGTCGACCGCGTCGCCGCTGTCGGGGTCGAAGCCCACCACCCAGATCTCGGGTTCGATCTTGGGCTGCACACCGGCGGGGAGTCGCCAGATCACCTTGCGGATCCACGGCGCCTTCGACATCAGCGTCTCGGCCTTGGGGTTCGCGCGCGGTCACCATCGCGACCCAGATCCGGCCGTCGGAGCCCGTCGAGATGTTGTCCGGCATGCCGGGCAGGTTGACGGCCAGCGGCGTCACGGTGCCCGCCTGCGGACCGGTCAACCAGTACTTCGACAGCCTGCGCGCCAAGAGTCTCGGCGAACACCAGCGCCGACCCGTCGGCGGTCACGGTCACCCCGTTGGCGAAGTACAGGCCGTCGACGAGCGTGGTGACGGTGCCGTCGGTCGCGAGTCGGAACAGACTGCCGCGGCCGCGCGCCTCGAGCACCGCGCCGAGAAAGTGCTCGAAGTGGAAGGCGCTCGTCGACTCGGTGAAATAGATTGTGCCGTCGGCTGTTTCGGTGACGTTGGAGCAGAACTTCAGCGCTCTGCCATCGACCGATTCGACCAGGGACGTCAGCTCGCCGGCGTCAGGATCCAGCGCGAGCAAGCCCGCGAAAGCTGTCGCAGATCAGCACCCGACCGTCGCGCGCCACGTGCAGTCCCAGCGGTCGGCCGCCGGTGTTGGCGACGACGGTGCTGCTCGGCTCCGTCGGCGGACAGCCGCACGATGCGCCCGTCGACCAGCCCCGTCCAGAACCTGCCGTCGGCGTCGACGACGATGTCCTCCGGGCCGTCGCCGCCGACCGGCACCACCGTGACCGGCCTGGCGGGCGGGTCCGGCAGCGGATCGATGGGCGGCGCGGTCCAGCGGACGGGATCGATCGGCGGCTTCACCGGATCGCTCGTCGCGTTCGCGGCGTGACTTCGTGGGCACGCGCCCGACGATAGCCTCCGCCTACATCCGGCGGCTGGCTTCGCCCAACACGTTGCTGAGGATGTCGTAGATCGCGTCGAACTCCTTCTGCCCGCTGATCAGCGGGGGAGCCAGCTGCACGACTGGGTCGCCGCGGTCGTCGGCGCGGCAGTACAGCCCGGCCTCCCACAGTGCCGGGGTGAGGTAGCCGCGCAGCAGACGCTCGGACTCCTCGTCGTTGAACGTCTCCTTGGTCGCCTTGTCCTTGACCAGTTCGATGCCGTAGAAGAAACCCTCGCCGCGCACGTCGCCGACGATCGGCAGGTCGTACAGCTTCTCCAGCGTTCCCTTGAACGCCGGCGCCATCTCCTTGACGTGGTCGTTGATGCCCTCGCGCTCGAAGATGTCGAGGTTGGCCAACGCGACCGCCGAGGACACCGGGTGCCCGCCGAAGGTGTAGCCGTGGCCGAACACCGTCTGCCCGTCGTTGAACGGCTCGAACAGCCGGTCGCTGGCGACCATCGCGCCGATCGGCGAGTAGCCGGACGTCAGCCCCTTGGCGCAGGTGATGATGTCTGGCACGTAGCCAAAGTCGTTGCAGGCGAACATCGAACCGATGCGGCCGTAGGCGCAGATGACCTCGTCGGAGACCAGCAGCACGTCGTACTCGTCGCAGATCTCGCGGACCCGCTCGAAGTATCCTGGCGGCGGCGGGAAGCAGCCGCCCGCGTTCTGCACGGGCTCGAGGAAGACCGCGGCGACGGTGTCGGGACCCTCGAACTCGATGGCCTCGGCGATGCGGTCGGCGCAGTAGCGGCCGAACGCCTTGGGGTCGGTGCTGAACTGCTCGGGCGCCCGGTAGAAGTTGGTGTTGGGCACCCGGAAGCCGCCGGGGGTCGGCGGATCGAACGGCGCCTTGAACGCCGGGATGCCGGTGATGGCCAGGGCGCCCTGCGGCGTGCCGTGATAGGCGATGGACCGCGAAATCACCTTGTACTTGCCGGGCTTGCCGGTCAGCTTGAAGTACTGCTTGGCCAGTTTCCAGGCGCTTTCGACGGCCTCGCCGCCGCCGGTGGTGAAGAACACGCGGTTGAGGTCGCCGGGCGCGTAGCCCGCGAGCCGCTCGGCGAGTTCGATCGCCGGCGGTGTGGCGTAGGACCACAGCGGGAAGAAGGCCAGCGTCTCGGCCTGCTTGGCGGCCGCCTCGGCGAGTTCCTTGCGGCCGTGCCCGACCTGGACGACGAACAGGCCCGACAGTCCGTCGATGTACTGCTTGCCCTTGTCGTCGAAGACGTGGACGCCCTCGCCGCGGGTGATGATCGGCGGAATGATGCCATCGCCGTGCCGGGCGAAGTGGCCCCACAGGTGGCGATTGGCCGTGGCGGCCAGGTCGGTCGTGCTGATTTCTGCGATATCTGTTGCTGTCATCTTGTACCCCAATTGTATTGCTGTTTAACGAGTTTCAGGTAGACCAAGGTTTCGGTGGATATCACTCCCGGCACTGCGCGGATTTTGGTGTTGAGAAGGTCAAGCAGGTCTCCGTCGTCGGCGCACACGACCTCGACGATCGCGTCGAACGAACCGGCCGTGAGCACCACGTAGTCGACCGATTCGATGGCGGCGAGCTTCTCGGCGACCTTCGTGGTGTCGCCGGTGCAGCGGATCCCGATCATGGCCTGGCGGGCGAAGCCCAGCTGCATCGGATCGGTGACGGCCACGATCTGCATCACGCCGGCGTCGACCATGCGCTGGACTCGCTGGCGCACCGCCGCCTCGGACAGTCCGACGGCCTTCCCGATGCCCGCATAGGACCGCCTGCCGTCCTGCTGCAGTTTCTCGATGATCGGCCTTCGACATTTCGTCGAGTTGGAACGCCGCGCCAGGTCGCGAATGATTGATCCGCAGCGAGATCGCCTGAACGCCAGGTGTTGCATCCAGGTCGGCCATGCCCACGATTGTGCACGGAATCCGTCGTTACAGGCAACCAAACCCCATGAATTCGCGCGTTTGGGATGCCCTCGACTGTGGGAATGCGTAGCGACCCGTTCGACGGTCCGTTAGCGTGAAGCCATGACGATGGCGAGCACTTTCATCGATGGTAAAGAGGTCGTGACCGGCGGCGGTATGCATCCGGTCATCAACCCGGCGAACGGCGAAGTCGTCGCCGAGTACGCGTTGGCGACCCCGGCTGACGTCGACGTCGCGGTGGCCTCGGCGCGCACGGCGTTGCCAGGCTGGTCGACCGCTACACCCGTGGAACGGTCGACGGTGCTGGCGAAGCTGGCCGCGCTGGCCGGGGCCAACGCCGAGGCTCTGGTGGCCGAGGAGGTCAGCCAGACGGGCAAGCCCGTTCGGTTGGCGACGGAGTTCGACGTGCCGGGCAGCATCGACAACATCGACTTCTTCGCCGGTGCCGCGCGACATCTCGAGGGCAAGGCCACCGCAGAGTACTCGGCCGATCACACGTCGAGCATCCGCCGCGAGGCGATCGGTGTCGTCGCGACCATCGCGCCGTGGAACTACCCGCTGCAGATGGCGGTGTGGAAGGTGTTGCCCGCGTTGGCGGCTGGCTGCGCCGTGGTGATCAAGCCCGCCGAGGTGACGCCGCTGACCACGCTGACCCTCGCGCGGCTCGCCAGTGAGGCCGGTCTGCCCGACGGCGTGTTCAACGTCGTGACCGGCGCGGGTACCGACGTGGGCACGGCGCTGGCCGGGCACCGCGACGTCGACCTGGTGACGTTCACCGGCTCCACCGCCGTCGGCCGCAAGGTGATGTCCGCCGCGGCCCTGCACGGCCACCGCACCCAACTCGAGCTCGGCGGCAAGGCGCCGTTCCTGGTCTTCGACGACGCCGACCTCGACGCCGCGATCCAGGGAGCCGTCGCCGCCTCGCTGATCAACACCGGGTCAGGACTGCACCGCCGCCACCCGCGCCATCGTCGCCGAGGCGCTCTACGACGACTTCGTCGCCGGCGTCGGCGAGTTGATGAGCAAGATCGTCGATCGGCGACCCGCACGACCCCGACACCGACCTCGGCCCGCTGATCACGCCTGCGCACCGCGCGAAGGTGGCGGCCATGGTCGAGCGCGCGCCGGGCGAGGGCGGTCGCATCGTGACGGGTGGCACCGCGCCGGACGGGCCGGGCTCCTTCTACCGGCCCACGCTGATCGCCGACGTCGACGAGCGGTCCGAGGTGTACCGCAACGAGATCTTCGGTCCGGTGCTGACGGTGCGGGCATTCACCGATGACGACGACGGCATCCGGCAGGCCAACGACACCGAGTACGGTCTGGCGGCCTCGGCGTGGACGCGCGACGTCTACCGGGCGCAGCGGGCGTCGCGCGAGATCAAGGCCGGCTGCGTGTGGATCAACGACCACATCCCGATCATCAGCGAGATGCCCCACGGCGGCGTCGGCGCCTCGGGCTTCGGCAAGGACATGAGCGACTACTCCTTCGAGGAGTACCTCACCATCAAGCACGTGATGAGCGACATCACCGCAAATGCCGAAAAGGATTGGCACCGAATCATCTTCAGCAAGCGCTAGCTCGCCCCCTCGCGATTTGTGCGCGCGCACGTTCGCTGAGCGACGGCTGGCGCGCACAAATCGCTACGGGGCGAGGTCGGCGGCGAGTTCGTGATGCCCCGCGTGTGCCGCCCACCCCGACGGCGTGGCCGAGAAGCGCTCGTCGGTCGCGGTGCGGTCAGCCCCATGCTCGACGAGCCACCGGCAGGTCTCCGCGTCGCCGCGCAGGGCCGCCTCGTGCAGCGCGGTGGTCTGCCACTGCCCGCGGGCGTTGACGTCGTACCCGAGGTCGAGCAGTAGCGCCAGTGCCGTCGATGCCGTGTTGCTCTGCGGCCAGCCGCATCGCGTCGGGTCGCCGTTCGGGAAGGCCCTGGCGGCGAAGGTTTTCCACGGCTGCGGCGTCACCGGCGTACGCCGCGCCAAGCAGTTGGTCCCACTCGTCGAGCCGGTCGCTGCGTCCGCCGACCGAGGCAAGGAGGTCGGCCGACCTCGCGGTGGCCATTGCGGACGGCGATCTCGTATGCGGTCTGGTCGCCCAGAATCGGATGGTAGCCAACGGTATTCGGGTCCACGCCGTGCTCGAGTAGCAATGCGACGCGGTGCGTGTAGCCGCGCTCGGCTGCGCTGCGCATGTGCTCTCCGATCATCTGCTCGGGCGTCGGGTAGGCGGTGCCGAGCCGGTCGCGCCAAGGGCTCGGGTGTGGATGGCCGGCGCCGTGGGCGAGCAACGGCGGCAGGTGTGAGTCATCCGGTTCGAACATCCGGTTGTAGAACGCCTGGTTGTCGTTGGGGTCGGCGCCGGCGTCGAGCAGCAGGTTGGCCAGCGCGACGGAGTCCTGATGCGGCGGCTCAGCCCGCTCGCCGCCGCCGAGGACGCCCGGTGAGTGCCGTGAACGGGGAAGGGTAACGGCGCCAGAGGAATCCGGCGTTCGGGTCAGCGCCCGCGTCGAGCAACACCCGCACCGTCGCGACGGCATCGCCGGTCACCGAGCCGCGAATAGCAGGCGTACAGCAGTGGCTCCCAGCGGTGTGGACCACCGTGTCGGGCGACGAGCGTCGGGTCCTCCCGAAGAAGCTCTGCGAGTTCCTCGGCCCGCCCGCACGCGGCCATCGTGTGAGCAGACTCGGTGGCCAAGGCCGGATCGTCGGCCAGCATCGCGCGGGCGTCCTCGACGTCCGACCACTCGCTGTAACTCAGCGTTCCGCGGCGCAGCAACCGATCGCTAGGTGCGTCGTCGTCGGCGCTCGCATCCATCGGGCGGGCGAAAGTGTCTAGCGCCGTGAGGTATTCGCGCAATCGGGACCAACCCGCGAAGCCGAACGCGCGGGCGAGCACCCGCTGCGCCGTGGCCAACGGGACGTCACCGTCCGGGGCGGGAGGATCGTAGGTGGCGACCAGTTCCACGGCAAGGGCGTGATGCTCTGCCGCGGGATCGGCGTACTCGCGCCTCAGCCGCTTGGCCCGACCCTTCAGCCACTCGAGGCTGGGGTCGTCGGGTAGCTGCCAGCGGGCAGCGGGTTGAGTGGACTCGGGCATCACGCCCTCCTTCGCGTCGGTCCCGATGTCCGCGCCGTCGGGGGCGAAAGAGGCGATGCACAGCTGGGTGCTTCTGGTCAGGTGGGCTGCGCCCTGTCCGCGGACCGGCGGCGCCCTGAGCGCCGCCTCCGACCGTACTCACCACCAGTGATTTGTGCACGGAAACCCGCGCCCACCGCGGGTTTCCGTGCACAAGTCGCGAGGGACTTCAGGTGATGCGGATGAGCTTCTTGTTGACGAACTCGTCGATGCCGAAGCGCCCGAGCTCACGGCCGAATCCCGACCGCTTGACGCCGCCGAACGGCAGCTCGACACCTTCGGCGCCGACCGCGTTGACGAACACCATGCCCGCCTCGATCCCGTCTGCGACGCGACGTGCCTGCTCGTCGTCCGTGGTGAACACGTAGGAGCCCAGGCCGAACGGGGTGTCGTTGGCCAACTCGACGGCCTGCTCCTCCGAGGACACCTTGTAGACGGTGGCCACCGGGCCGAACAGCTCCTCCTTGTAGCTGGGGGAGTCGGGGCTGACGCCGGTCAGCACGCCCGGCGGGAAGAACGCGCCCTTGCGCTCACCCGCGGAGACCAGCTCTGCGCCGTCGGCGACGGCTCGCTTCACCTGATCGTCGAGCCGTTCCGCGGCGGCCAACGAAGACAGGGGTGCCAGCCCGTCGGCCTTCTCGAGCACCTTCTTGGTGAACCTGCCGAGGAAGTCGTCGTAGAGGTTGTCGGCCACGATGATGCGCTTGGCCGCGTTGCACGCCTGCCCGGTGTTCTCGAAGCGGCCGTCGATCGCGGCTTCCACCGTGGCGTCGAGGTCGTCGGAGCTGAGCACGATGAACGGGTCCGAGCCGCCGAGTTCCAGCACCACCTTCTTGAGGTTGCGGCCCGCGATCTCGGCGACCGCGGCCCCGGCCCGCTCCGAGCCCGTCAGCGAAACCCCTTGCACGCGTGGGTCGGCGATGACGTCGGCGATCTGCTCGTTGGTGGCGTAGACGTTGACGTAGGCGCCCTCGGGGTAGCCGGCGTCGAGGAAGATCTGCTGCAGGGCGGCCGCTGACTCTGGGCACTGCGGGGCGTGCTTGAGCACGATCGTGTTGCCCAGCACCAGGTTCGGGCCCGCGAATCGGGCCACCTGGTAGTAGGGGTAGTTCCACGGCATGATGCCCAGCAGCACGCCGACCGAGCCGCGGCGGATCAGCGCCGAGCCTTCGCCCTCGACGAGCGTGATCGGCTCGTCGGCGAGGAACTTCTCGGCGTTGTCGGCGTAGTACTCGTAGATCGACGCACTGAAGTCGACCTCGCCCTCCGATTGGTCGAGCGGCTTGCCCATCTCGCGCTGGATGATCTTCGCGAGTTCGGTCCTGCGCTGGGTATGAAGCTCGGCGACCTTGCGGATCAGTGCGGCGCGTTCGGCGACCGTCGAGCCGCGGGACCACTCGCGGTGGGCCTTGGCGGCCGCTGCGAGGGCCGCTTCGATCTGCTCGTCGGATGGCGGTCGGGTACTCCTTGACGAGATCCCCGGTCGACGGATCAACTACTGCATACATTGACGTACTGATTTCGCACTCCCTCATCTGGCGGCAGACGCCGCGCTCAACACTGTCGCGTAAACGGCGGAACAAGCTCCGGGGAGATCGTCAATCCTCGCTTCGCACAGCAGGTCCTCCGCGTCGCGCATGGTTCATCAATTGCGTACCCCACCACAATGCCCGTAGAGCGGCTGCCTGCGCCAACGATTGAACGAGTCTCCTACGCGGATCCGCCATCGCGGGTGGTCGCGTTCGGCGGTCGAGCTAACCATCCCTCGGCACGACGATGACCGGAACGTCGACGCCGGCGAGTATGCGAGCGGCCGTGGAACCGAGGAAGATCCGGCGTGGAGCGGCGAAGCGACTGGACCCGACCACGAGTAGATCGCCGTCGTCCCAGTTGAGCTTCTTGAGCGCGGACTCCAGAGTGAGGCCGTCGGCGACGAGCGACTCGATGTCCGGCGCGTCCGGCAGTGCCCGCGCGGCCACCAACAGGTTCTCCTCGGCCGCCGCGACCTGGAGCTGGCGAACTTCGCGCACACTGTCGGCCTCGGCCAGGTTCTCGGCGGACACCAGCGACAGCATCCTGATGGCGAGGGTGCCCGCGCTGGCCAGGGTGATGGCGAATGGCAGCGGGTTGTCATCGCCCGGCCGGGTCGGCACCGCCGCCGTGATCGCCGTGATCGCGTCGTCCGGGTCCTCGGCGTAGCCGCGCGGCGCCAGCGCCACGGGGATCGAGGACGAGTGCAGCAGCGCGCCGGTGACCGGTCCGATGGTGTGGCCGCCGAAGAAGCCGTCACGCGCGCCGCCGACCACGATCAGGTCCGAAGACTTTTCCTCGGCGAACGCGACGAGCGACTCGGCGAACGACTCGCCCACCGACACCGTCGCATTCGCAGCCACTCCGTCCGCGGCCAATGCGGAGACCGCCCTGGCGATCCACTCCTCGCCCTTCTTCACCAGCAGCCGCTGATACTCGACGCGGCCCGGGTGTCCGTCGGGGAACTCCTCGCGTACGACGAGGACGACGTCGACGGTGGCGCCGAACGTCCTGGCGAGCACGCTGGCCAGGGCGACTCCGTCGTCGCCGGTGTGAGTGGCCAGATAGCCGACCGTCAAATGCATGTTCTTCTCCTCGCGGGTGCCCGATCCCTCGGGAGGAGGGATCAGAAGGAATCAGAAGGTGTCTGGGACCTTGGCCTCGGTCGACGGCATTGAGCGTCTCGCCGCGGAAGAATCGCTTGGTGCCGAACGCGAAGCACGCCAGCATCAGCGGGATGCCGAGCACCAGCATGCCGACGCCGAGCACGAACACGCCGCCGAGCGGCCCGAACGCGGTGTAGCCGTAGTCCGGCGCCATCATGTCGTAGGCGCTCTTGCCGAACGCCAATGTCATGGCGATCGCGCCCAGGAGCGGGAAGATGCCGCGGAAGAACAGGTTTCGGACCGACGTGAACAACGTCCTGCGGAAGTACCAGACGCACGCGTACGCGGTGACGCCGTAGTAGAACGCGACCGCCAGACCCAGCGAGGCCACCGAGTCGGCCAGCGCGTTCTCGCTACAGGAACGTCAGCACCAGGTAGAAGAACAGTGCGGCGCAGCCCATCACGATGGTGCCGAACGCGGGCGTCATGTACTTGGGATGCACGCTGGCGAATCGCTTCGGTAGGGCCTCGTAGACGGCCATCGACAGCGTGCCGCGTGCCGTCGGCAGGATGGTGGTCTGAGTGGACGACAGCGCCGATACCGAGACCGTCAGCAGCAGAAGCGATGCGACGATCGGTCCGGCGACCGGTTTGCCGAGCACGGTCAGCACGTCGTCGGTGTTGTTGGCGTTGTTCAGGCCGATGCCGACGTCGCCGAAACCGGCGAACGACTGCGACGGCGTAGGCCACCAAGACGTACGTGCACACCAGGATCAGTGTGGTGATGACCGCCGCGATGCCCGGCGTCTTGCCTGGGTCCTTGGTTTCCTCGCCGACGGCGAGGCACGCGTCCCATCCCCAGTAGATGAAGATGCACAGGATGATCGCCGCGGCGATGGACGACATGTCCAGCCCGCCTGGCCACAGCCAGGACAGCTGCGGCGTGATCGCCTGTGCTCCAGCGGTTCCGGAGAACACGCGGATCAGCGCGATGATGCTCGCGATGATCAGCACGCCGAACTGGATGGCGATCAGGACGTTCTGCATCTTCTCGGAGACGGCCACGCCGCGAGCGCTGACCAGGGTCATGGAGATGATGAAGAACGACCCGAGAAGCACCTTGGCCCACAGGTTTTCGGCGAGCTCGTCCTGGCCGAGGAACTTGAACAGGTAGATCGCGGCGACCTCGGCGACGTTGGCCAGCACGATGATCGCGGACACGGCAAGTCCCCAGCCGCCGATCCACCCGATCCACGGTCCGAAAGCCTTGGTGCCCCAAGTGAACGTGGTGCCGCAGTCCGGCGTGTCCTGGGACAGTTCCTTGTAGGCGAAGGCGACCAGGAGCATCGGGATGAACGCGAGCACGAACATCGCGGGCGCCTTCTCGCCGACGGCGAGCACGACATAGCCCAGCGTCGCCGCGAGGCTGTACGCCGGCGCCACCGCGGCGAGGCCGATGACGACGTTGCCGACCAGGCCGAGCGCGCCGGCCTGTAGGCCCTTGTCGGTGACGGCCACACTCGTCGCCGCGGGCCGAACCCGGTTGTTCCGTGACTGCCATGCGCAGGAATATACGGGTCTGGGAACTTCCTGGCAGATCACTTGGAGATAATCTTTCGATCGTCATCCGCGCCCACGGCGACGGAAATCGCCGCCGAAGCCGTCATTCGGCAAGGATTCGGTAGTCCTGCGTCAGGTGGCGTCCTTGCTGAATTCCTCGCCCGTGATCGGGTCGATGGCCTTCTCGCCCGCAGGCAGGTTCGACAGGTCCGGCGCGATCACCGTCGGCATCTCGCCGGAGTCCGGCAGACCGAAGCGCGCCACTGATCCGACCGCCGGTTCCAGCAGGAGATCCGCACGGCGCGGCAGGGTCTCGCCCTTGAAGAAGCTGGGCGACATCGCCCACCAGACGAACATCAGGATGACGCCGAGGACCAGTGCGCCGATGCCGACGACGGCCACGGCGCCGAAGCCGAAGATCGTGACGTTGTTGCCGTCGTCGTCGACCAGGTAGTCCGGCCTTCGCGTAGGAGATCAGCCCGTAGGCGAAGACCACGGTCAACATGATGCGCGCCCAGCAGGGGCACCACGCAGCGCATCATGATGTCCCGCGGCGACTTCATGAACGTCTTGCGGTAGTACCAGACGCAGGCGTAGCCGGTCATTCCGTAGTAGAAGGCGATCATCAGGCCGACCGAGCCGATGAGGGCGAGGAGAAGGCTGCTGCTGATGAGCGTGAACATGACGTAGAAGAAGATCGAGACCACGCCCATGACGATGGTGGACACGGTCGGGGTCAGATACTTGCGGTGGATCTTCGCGAAGGACGTCGGCAGGGCCTTGTAGACACCCATCGAGAGCGTCGTGCGGGCCGTCGGCAGGATCGTCGTCTGGGTCGACGCCGACGCCGAGGTCAGGATGGTGGCCGAAAGCGCCAGCAGACCGATGTGTCCGATGAAGCTGTCGCCGAAGAGGGCGGGTCCGATCGCGGCGAACACATCCGCCGAGTTGTCCGGATTGCCAAGGCCCGCATCGGTTTCGCCGACGCCGGCGAAGGCGACCGTCGCAACGGTGACGATCGCGTAGGTGGCGAGCAGCAGGAACGTCGACAGCACCGCGGCCTTGCCGGGTGTGGTGCCGGGGTCGTCGGACTCCTCGTTGCATGCGACCGCGGTGTCCCAGCCCCAGTAGATGAAGATCGCGATGAGGATGGCGGGCGCGATGACGGTGCCGAAGTCCAGTCCGGCCGGCCAGAACCACGACAGCGACGGATGTATCGACTCGGGCAGTGCAGTGCCGCTGTATACCTTGATCAGTGCGTAGATCGAGATGACGACCAGAATGATCACCTCGAAGCCAAGCAGGAAGTACTGCAGCCGGGCGGAGATCTCGATGCCGCGGTAGCAGATGTAGGTCATCACGACGATCCAGATGACGCCGGCCACCGTCGACCACAGCGTGCTGCTCGCGAGGTCGGCCGCCGAGGTCCAGCCGAGGTCGCCGACGAAGGTGAACGAGTAGGCGCCTGCGATCTGTGCGAGGTTCGCCATCACGATGACGTCGGCGGCGATGATGCCCCAGCCGCCCATCCAGCCGATGAGCGGACCGAAGGCGCGCGATGCCCACGTGAAGGTGGTGCCGCAGTCCGGTTCTGCCTTGTTCAGTTCCTGGTAGGCGACGGCGATCAGGTAGATCGGGACGAAGGCCAGCAGCACGATCGATGCGGCCTTGACGCCTGCGCCGCTGGCCACGATCAGCCCGAGGACGGCGGCGAGGCTGTACGCGGGCGCCGTCGACGCCATGCCGACCACGACGCTGGACAGCAGTCCCGAGAGAACCGCCCTTCAGGCCCTTGCTGTCGACGACTCCGCCAGTTCCCGTACCACCCGGCTGAACGACGATGTCATCTGTGGTCATTCGCATCTCCTGGTCACGCTAGTGGAACGGTTGGACAATACGGTTTCAGTTGCGAAACCGCGCGTTGACGACGAAATTAGTTCTCACAGGTTGTTCCCAGCATTGAATCAGAAGCGGTTGGCCGCTCTTGCGACGAATTTGAAAGTGCAAGCGAGTCGCGGGCCGCGCTCACTAGGCTGGGCCGGTGACCATCGCGCAAACCGATGAGTTCGAGTCGCTGCGCCCGCATCTGTTGTCCGTCGCCTACCGGCTCACCGGCACGTTCGCCGACGCGGAAGACGCGGTGCAGGACGCGTGGATGCGGTGGCATGCCCTCGGCGAGCCGATCGCTCGGGCGATCGCCGATCTGCGGGCGTGGCTGACGACGGTGGTGAGCCGACTCGGGCTGGACCGGCTGCGTTCGGCGGCTCACCGGCGCGAGGCGTACTACGGCGAGTGGCTGCCCGAACCCGTCGTCACCCGGCTCGACGGGACGGATCCGCTGACGGTCGTCGTCGCCACGGAGGACGCCCGCTTCGCGGCGATGGTGGTGCTCGAGCGGTTGACCCCCGACCAGCGCGTGGCGTTCGTGCTTGCACGACGGCTTCGCGGTGCCGTTCGGCGACATCGCCGACGTGCTCGGCGTCAGCGCGGCGTCGGCCCGGCAACTGGCGTCGCGGGCCAGGCGAACGGTCGCCGACGCGGAGGTGCCCGCGCGCGACGCCTCGCACGACGAGGTCGTCGGAAAGCTGATGGCGGCCATGGCCTCCGGCGACCTGACCGCCGTCGTCGCGCTGCTGCACCCCGACGTCACGTTCACCGGCGACTCGAATCGGATGGCGCCCACCGCCGCCCGCGTCATCCACGGATCGGACAAGGTCGCGCGGTTCATCCTCGGGCTGGTCGCGCGGTACGGGCCCAGGATGTTCGAGGCCGGCCAGTTGGCTCTCGTCAACGGCGAGCTCGGCCTCTACAACGAACGGGCGGACACCGACGGTGAGTGGGCCGAGCTGCAGCCGCACATCCAGGCATTGACGGTCCGCGACGGATTGGTCTGTGCCATATGGGATGTCGCCAACCCGGAGAAGTTCACGGCGTCTCCCTTGCGTCCTGATCGGTAGCCCAGCTCCTCGGCGAGCGCGCGTGTCTGCAGCAGACACGCCGCACCAATTTCGTACTTTGCGCGCGTTCGCAGAGCCCGTTCGTGCGTCTAGCGCGGCTCGTCCATCGTGTCGCCCACGGCACCTGGCACGCGTCACCCGAGCTGAAGCCCTGCTCGGTGATGCCGAGTGCGGTGTTCATGCTGGCACGCATGTTCTCGATGCCGATCTGGTAGGTCAGCTCCATGGCGCCCGCGTCACCGAACCGTCGGCGCAGATCCGCGACCTGCTCGTCGGTGACGAGGTGCGGATCCCTTGTCATGGCGTCGGCGTAGGCGATCGCGGCGCGCTCGTCGTCGGTGAAGAGCGGTGACGTCGCATAGTCGTCGATGGTCTTGAGCCTCTCGACGTCCAGCCCGTCGAGCCTGATCAGCATCGCGCCGAAGTCGACACACCAGGAGCAGCCGACGGTGCGGGCGGTCCAATACACCGCGAGCTCGCGGACGTTGGCCGGCAGTTTCTTCGACCCGCGTTCGAGCAGGGTTTCGTGCACCGCGTTCGCGACGAGCAGCGGCATGTGGTGCGCGCCGACGGCGAACGGCACGGGGACCTCGCCGAAGCGGCGCTTGGCGTAGCGGTACATCAGCCGCGCGGTCAGCGAGGCCTTCTTGGGGGGCAGGGGTTCGATGCGTGGTTGTTGAATGGTCATGCCCCTTGGACGAGACAGCCCCCGAATGTGTGACAGCACGACTAGATCTCTGCCGCTGGCGATCGTGACCTGGGGACTCGCCTTCTAGTGCCAGATCTCGAGGCAGAGCGCTCTATGGTGGCGGCATGGCCGTCGACCTGCACTGGGAACGCTGGTTGTACGAAACCCACTGCCGTGCAGAGCTGGGTGAATGGGCTGATCGCTTGAGGTACTTCCGCTTCTGTCGCGCGGTGGGTGGCCATGCCAACGATGGCGATGCGCTGCGAGTCGCTCTGCGCGCGGATACCGAGTCCGCGGTGTTGACGCTCTTGGCGGCAATCGACGTCGAACCGGTCTCGGTGGATCCCGATGCTCCGGGGCCGCTCCCGGCGTCGCCTATCGCGCAGGCGAATATGCGCGGTTCCCGAGCCGTATCCGCCGGTTCCCCCACCTGCGTCAACCGGGCCACGCGAGATCGACGGGTCGAAGGCCTTCGTCTGGGTTGGCGATGATCGGCTGACGATCAGCCTTGCCGATCCCGACGATCCGTTCGCGGTCACTGCCGAGACGGTCGAGTCGGCCGTCGTCATCGAGGCGCGCCTGGCCCGGCTTGCCGCCGCGATCATCGATCCACCCTGGACGACCGACATTGCATCTGTCCGAAGTACCATCCGGAGCTTTGGCAGTGACAGCACTGCGCGATTCGTGGCGTATATCCAGCGGAGGGCGATGGAATTACTCCACAGTTCGCAAGGGGCGCGGGTCTAGCGGGCGAACAACAACGCGCGCTTGACCTCTTGGATCGCCTTGGTGACCTGAATGCCGCGCGGGCACGACTCGGTGCAGTTGAACGTGGTGCGGCAGCGCCACACCCCGTCGACCTCGTTGAGGATGTCGAGTCGCTCGGCGGCGCCCTCGTCGCGGCTGTCGAAGATGAACCGGTGCGCGTTGACGATCGCCGCAGGCCCGAAGTACGACCCCTCGGTCCAGAACACCGGGCAGCTGGTGGTGCAGCACGCGCAGAGGATGCACTTGGTGGTGTCGTCGTAGCGGGCGCGGTCGGTCTGGCTCTGAATGCGTTCCCTGGTAGGCGGATTACCGCTGGTCATCAGGAACGGCTTCACGGCGCGGAACGCGTCGAAGAACGGTTCCATGTCGACGACGAGATCCTTCTCGACGGGCAGGCCGCGGATCGGCTCGATGGTGATGGTCAGCTGCTTGCCGGGCTTCTTCGGGCAGCAGGTCGCGCATCAGGACCTTGCACGCCAGCCGGTTGACGCCGTTGATGCGCATGGCGTCGCTGCCGCACACGCCGTGGGCGCAGGACCGCCGGAACGTTAGCGTGCCGTCGAGGTAACCCTTCACGTACAGCAGCAGGTTGAGCAGCCGGTCGGTGGGCAGGGACGGAACGCGGAAGCTCTGCCAGCCCGCCGCATCCGGGTCCTCGGGATTGAAGCGGGCGATCTTCAGGGTCACCATCACCGCGCCGTCGGGCACGGGGGGAAGCGGCTGGTCGCCGGCTTCGGGCTTCTCCACCACGTCGCATGATTCCTCGCCAGCCTCGTCAGTCGTCATCGCTAGTACTTCCGTTCCATCGGCTCGTACCGCGTCTGCACGACGGGCTTGTAGTCCAGACGGATGTCGCTCAGCAGGTCGGTGCCCTCCTTGAACGCCATGGTGTGGCGCATGTAGTTGGTGTCGTCGCGGTTCGGGTAGTCCTCGCGGGCGTGGCCCCCGCGGGACTCCTTGCGGTTGAGTGCGCCGACCACCGTCACCTCGGCCAGTTCCAGCAGGAAGCCGAGCTCGATCGCTTCCAGCAGGTCGCTGTTGTATCGGGAACCCTTGTCGTGAACGGTGATTCGGGCGTAGCGCTCCTTGAGTGCGTGGATGTCGGTGAGCGCTTGCTTGAGCGTCTCCTCCGTGCGGAACACCGCGGCGTTGTTGTCCATCGACTGCTGCAGGGCACCGCGGATGTCGGCTACCCGCTCGTTGCCGTGGTCGGAGAGGATGTCGGAGACCCAGCCCACCACCATGGCCGAGGGTTCCGACGGCATGGCGACGAAGTCGTGGCCCATCGCATAGTTGGCGGCGGCGATGCCCGCGCGGCGGCCGAACACGTTGATGTCCAGTAATGAGTTGGTGCCCAAGCGGTTTGCGCCGTGCACCGATACGCAGGCGCATTCGCCCGCGGCGTAGAGGCCGGGCACCACGGACGTATTGTCCCGCAGCACCTGACCGTTGACGGTCGTCGGGATGCCGCCCATCACGTAGTGACACGTGGGGTACACCGGCACCAGTTCGGTGACGGGGTCGACGCCGAGGTAGGTGCGGGCGAACTCGGTGATGTCGGGAAGCTTGGCCTCGAGCACGTCGGCGCCGAGGTGGCGGACGTCGATGTAGACGTAGTCCTTGTTCGGACCCGCGCCGCGGCCCTCGAGCACTTCGAGCACCATCGACCGCGCGACGATGTCGCGGGGTGCGAGGTCGACGATCGTCGGCGCGTAGCGCTCCATGAACCGCTCGCCGTCGGCGTTGAGCAGTCGGCCGCCCTCGCCGCGCACGGCCTCCGAGATCAGGATGCCGAGGCCAGCAAGGCCGGTCGGATGGAACTGGTGGAATTCCATGTCCTCCAACGGAAGTCCCTTGCGGAACACGATGCCGAGCCCGTCGCCGGTCAGCGTGTGCGCGTTGGACGTGGTCTTGTACATCCGACCCGAACCGCCGGTCGCGAACACGATCGCCTTGGCATGGAAGACGTGGATGTCGCCGGTCGCCAGCTCGTAGGCGACGATGCCCGTCGCCACCGGTCCGCCGGGGGTGTCCGAGAGCACCAGGTCGAGCGCGTAGAACTCGTTGAAGAACTCGACGTCGTGCTTGACGCAGTTTTGATAGAGCGTCTGCAGGATCATGTGGCCGGTGCGGTCGGCGGCGTAGCAGGCCCGGCGCACGGGCGCCTTGCCGTGATCGCGGGTGTGCCCGCCGAAGCGGCGCTGGTCGATGCGGCCCTCCGGGGTGCGGTTGAACGGCATCCCCATCTTCTCGAGGTCGTAGACGGCGTCGATGGCTTCGCGGCACATGATCTCGACGGCGTCCTGGTCGGCGAGGTAGTCGCCGCCCTTGACGGTGTCGAACGTGTGCCACTCCCAGTTGTCCTCTTCGACGTTCGCCAGCGCCGCGCACATCCCGCCCTGCGCGGCGCCGGTGTGGCTGCGCGTGGGGTAGAGCTTGGTCAGCACCGCGGTGCGTGCGCGTGGCCCGGCCTCGACCGCGGCCCGCATGCCTGCGCCGCCTGCGCCGACGATCACGACGTCGTAGCGATGTTCGGTAATCAACGTCGATCCTCCGTGTTCATTCCCGTCGCTCCGCTCGCCTGGCTAAGAAATGTTCGCGTCGAACGTCAGCAGCACGTAGGTGCCCAGCACCAGCGTGAACAACATCGACAGCGCCAACAGGCTGTTCAGCCAGAACTTGGTCGAGTCCTTGCGGGCGTAGTCGGCGATGATCGTGCGCATGCCGTTGCCGCCGTGCAGCTGGGCCAGCCACAGCAGGACCAGGTCCCAGGTCTGCCAGAACGGCGAGCTCCAGCGCTGCGCCACGTAGTTGAAGTCGATGCGGTACACCCCGCCGTCCCAGATCAGGCCGATGAACAGATGCCCGAGGGCCAGGAAGATGAGGACGACGCCGGAGAACCGCATGAACAGCCAGGTGTACTTCTCGAAGTTCGGCATGCCGCCGCGACGCCGTGGCGCGCGCGGGTTGTCCAGGCCCGCAGGCCGGTCGTAGTTGCGCTGCATCACCGGCGCGGGTCCGCCGCGCTCGCTGATGTGGTCGTAGGGGTTCTCCCCCTTGACCACTTCCCGGGTCGCTTCGCTCCTGCCCTCCGAACCGCTCACAGGAATCGCTCCGCCATGTGCATGCCCATCACGCCGAGGGCGGCGATGAACACCGAGATCCACACGCCCAACACGATCCACAGCATCAGGCGCTGGTACTTGGGTCCGTGCTGCCAGAAGTCGATGAGGATGATGCGGACGCCGTTGAGCGCGTGGTAGAGCACCGCGACGACGAGTCCCATCTCCATCAGGCCGATGATCGGCGTCTTGTAGGTGTCGATGATCTCGTTGTAGGCCTCGGGGCTGACGCGGACCAGCGCGGTGTCGAGCACGTGGACGAAGAGGAAGAAGAAGATGGTGGCGCCGGTGATGCGGTGCAGCACCCACGACCACATGCCCGGGTCGCCGCGATAGAGCGTGCGGCGCCGCCGCGGTGAGGATCGCGGAGCGGCTGGGATCAGCGTCTGTCGCCGTACTCATGGGACCTCCAACGCCATCGGTGGACGTTCGGGTTCGGCAGGGTCAAACGTCGAGGTCAACCTTGCCCGAACCCTCGCTGGCGACTCTAATCCCAAATGGTCCTCGGAAGAACTAGCGTTGGGCAGTCTGCAGCGCTGCTCTCTTCGAGTTAGGGTTGGCTACGAGGATGCTCAGTCGTGTGTGGGCTGACCTTCGGAATCCATTCAGAGTGCCGGCGAGGGAGCAGACGTGGTCACTGAGGTCGACTGGAAATCTGTTGCGGGACAAGGCAATTAGCGTCTGCGCACGCCTACGCGCCGTATTCGCGTTTCCCGGTCGGTGCCGCAGCCCTCGTCGATGACGGCCGAATCCTGCTCGGCTGCAATGTGGAGAATGTCTCATATGGCCTAGGTCTCTGTGCCGAGTGTTCGGTGGTCTGCGCCCTGCATTCGGGTGGTGGCGGCAAGCTCGTCGCGCTGACGGTCGTGGATGCCGGCGGCGAGCTATCTGACGCCGTGCGGGCGATGCCGCCAGGTGCTTCTCGAACACGGCGGCCCGGAGCTGCTGATCGATCACGCCTCGGGTCCGAGGCCGCTGAGTGCCCTGCTGCCCGACGCCTTCGGACCCGACGACCTAGCCCGGGTCGGACCGGAATCGCCAGTGACGCATCTCGATGCTCCGTCCGTCATCCGGACCAAGCGCGACGGCGGCGAGCTTTCGGACGCCGCGATCGACTGGGTCATCGACGGCTACACCCACGGTGTGCGTGCACGACGAGCAGATGTCGGCGCTGTTGATGGCGATCTTCCTGCGCGGGATGACGGCTGGCGGAGATCGCCCGCTGGACGGCCGCGATGATCGGCTCCGGCGAGCGGTTCGACTTCAGCGACCTTCGCCGCGACGGCAAGCCGCTTGCGTTGGTGGACAAGCACTCGACCGGCGGCGTCGGCGACAAGATCACGATCCCGCTCGTTCCCGTCGTGATGGCATGTGGGGGAGCGGTACCGCAGGCGGCCGGTCGCGGCCTCGGCCACACCGGCGGAACGCTCGACAAGTTGGAATCCATCGCCGGTTTCACCGCAGAGCTGTCGAAAGACCGCATCCGCCAACAACTTCAGGACATCGGTGCCGCCATCTTCGCCGCGGGTGACCTGGCGCCCGCCGACCGCAAGATCTACGCGCTGCGCGACGTCACCGGTACCACCGAGTCGCTGCCGCTGATCGCGAGTTCGGTCATGAGCAAGAAGCTGGCCGAGGGGGCCGATGCGCTCGTCCTCGACACCAAGGTCGGCCGCGGCGCATTCCTGAAGACCGAGGCGGAGTCGCGGGAGCTGGCCGCCACGATGGTCGAACTCGGAGCGGCGCGCGGCGTCGCCACCCGCGCCTTGCTCACCGACATGGACGTGCCGCTGGGCAGGGCGGTCGGCAACGCCGTCGAGGTGGCCGAATCGTTGGACGTGCTCGCCGGCGGCGGCCCGGACGACGTGGTGGCGCTGACGCTGGCGCTCGCAGGCGAGATGCTCGATCTCGCAGGCGTCGACGGCGTCGACCCGGCACACACGCTGCGCGACGGCACGGCGATGGACCGGTTCCGGGAGTTGGTCGCTGCGCAAGGCGGCGACTTGTCCGTACCGCTGCCGATCGGTGCGCACTCCGAGACCATCACCGCGACGCGGGGTGGCACGATGGGCGACATCGACGCGATGGCGGTGGGACTGGCGGTGTGGCGGCTCGGGGCGGGTCGCTCGGCGCCCGGCGCGCAGGTGCAGTTCGGTGCGGGGATCCGCATCCATCGACGGCCCGGCGAGCCCGTCGCCGCGGGCGAGCCCGTCTTCACGCTGTACACCGAGACGCCGGAGCGGTTCGGCGCCGCCATCGCCGAACTCGACGGCGGCTGGAACGTCGGTGACGTCGCGCCGCCCGAGCGTCCACTCATCATCGATCGGATCGGGTAGACACCAGATGACCACACCGTTGACGCTGGAGAACATCCGACGCGCGCCCAAAGCGCTGCTGCACGACCACCTCGACGGCGGGCTCCGTCCGGCGACGGTCGTAGAGCTGGCCGACAAGTTCGGCTATGCCGACCTGCCTGCGACCGACGTCGAGGAGTTGGCGACGTTCTTTCGCACCGCGGCGCACAGCGGGTCACTCGTCCGCTACCTCGAACCGTTCGCCCACACCGTCGGCGTCATGCAGACCCCGGAGGCCCTGCACCGCGTGGCCTTCGAATGCGTGGAGGATCTGGCGGCGGACTCCGTGGTCTACGCCGAGATCCGCTTCGCCCCCGAGCTGCACATCGACCAGGGGTTGTCGCTGGACGAAGTGGTCGAGGCGGTGCTGGCCGGTTTCGTCGACGGCGAGCAGGCTGCGGCGGCGATGGGCAGGCCCATCGTGGTGCGGTGTCTGGTCACGGCGATGCGGCACGCCGCCAGGTCACGCGAGATCGCCGAGCTCGCCATCCGGTTCCGCGACAGGGGTGTGGTCGGATTCGACATCGCAGGCGCGGAGGCCGGCTACCCGCCCACGCGGCACCTCGACGCGTTCGAGTACATGCGGAACAACAACGCCCGCTTCACGATTCACGCGGGCGAGGCATTCGGCCTGCCGTCGATACAGGAGGCGATCGCCTTCTGCGGCGCCGACCGACTCGGCCACGGCGTCAGGATCGTCGACGACATCGAGGTCCATTCCGGCGACGACGCGACGCTGGGCAGGCTCGCTTCGATATTGCGGGACAAGCGAATTCCCCTGGAGTTGTGTCCCAGCTCCAACGTGCAGACCGGCGCGGTCGCCAGCATCGCCGAGCACCCCTTCGCCCTGTTGGCGAGACTGCGGTTCCGCGTCACCGTCAACACCGACAACCGGTTGATGAGTGACACCACGATGAGCCAGGAGATGCTGCGCCTCGTCGAGGCATTTGGTTACGGCTGGAGCGATCTCGAACGATTCACCATCAACGCGATGAAGTCGTCGTTCATCCCCTTCCGCGAACGACTGGCGCTCATCGACGACGTCATCAAGCCGAGGTACGCGGTCCTCGTCGGCTGACCACTCGCGCCCGCCCACCCCACTCCCAACCACCCCGGGCCACCCCCGCGAGCGCGCGTGTCTGCGGCCGCCACGCCGCGGTGACACCGGAGTTTGCGCGCGCTCGCGGTGATGGCTTAAACCGAATTGAGTGGATTGTGCTCGGCCATCAGCTTTTCGATGCGCGCCTCGTCGATGCGAACCCTGACGGTCGATGCCTCCTGCTGGTCGCGGATCACCTTGGCGAGGGTGAAGGAACTCGCCACGAGAAACAGCGCGGACATCCCGAGGAAGAGGCGCTGCCACGGATCCAATGGGAGATAGACGATTCCGCCGAGCACCCCGAGGAAGCTGACGCCGAACGAGACGGCGGCCTGGACGAAGAAGGCTGCGGTCGACTTGGACATGTTGTTGATCGTGTTCATGGTTCAAGTGTCACGGCATGAGGACCGAGTAGTTCTACTCAAAGGTTCGGACGACTGGGTCACAGAACGTGTGGGCACCGCGAGCGCGCGCAAACTCCGGTGTCACCGCGGCGTGTCGGCCGCAGACACGCGCGCTCGCGGGGAAATGGGATAGCGCTCGCGGGGGAATGGCGCGGGGAAATGGGGGTAGAGCTCGCCGAGAAATGGCTAGCCTGCGAGGACCTCGCGCAGACGATCCGCGAATTCGCCTGGGGCGCCGATGAATCCACCGTGATCGCCGGGAAAATCGACGGGCGCGCTGCCGAGCAGTTCGCACAGCGCCACCGAGGTCCGGTAGGTCAACAGGTGGCTCGACTCGACGCCGATGCCGATCACGACACGCGTCGACGAGGCCTTGAGGGCCGCGACGTCGGGACGGAACGCGATGGTGTCACGCATCTCGTGGTCGAAGAACCGCGTCATGTCGGCGAGCCTCTTGGCATGCTCCTCGGCGGTCGGCTCGGGCCCCGGCGGGGGACCGACGGGAGCTCCGGTCATGTCGAACCCGGCGTTCGCCATGAACTTCATCCACGCCGCCTCGGGGCCCTGGTCGTGGAAGGTCGCGATCATGTCCTCGGTGGCCGCCCGCTGCGCAGCGGCGTCGGGCAGCAGTTCGGTGACCGGTGGCTCGTGGGCGACGAGCGTGCGCACCAGACCCGGGTGTCGGGTGACCAGTGCCAGGCCCGTCACCGCACCACCGCTGGAGCCGAACACGTCGACGGATTCCGCGCCGATCGCCGCGATGATCGCAGCGACGTCGTCGGCGCGGAGGTCGGGCGTCGCATCCTGGTCGGGGTCGTCGATGGTGCTGCCCGCCAGGCCACGCGGGTCATAGGTGACGACGGTGTGGTCGGTGGCGAGCGCGTGGGCGACGGGGGCGAAGTCCGCAGCGGCCATCGGTGATCCGATGACCAGAAGAGGTGAGCCTGTCCCGCGAACCTCGTAGTGAAGTCGGGCGCCGGGAACGTCGAGGGAGCGTGTGATGAGGCCGTCAGTGATCGTCATGCCGATGTCGACCTCCGGTCGCCCCGAAACTCATCGCGCTATTCCGTGCGGAGTCGCGATTCGACGAAGCTCTGTACGGATTCCCACTGCTCGACGGCCTTCGAGTAGGGCGCCGGGGGCTTGGCGATCTTGTCGGGATTGAGCAGGTGCGCGACGAACCGGCCGAGCGGTTCGTCGGCGTCGAGCTTCTCCTCGACCGTGCCGTCCTCGGCATAGTCGCCGACGTCCCTGAAGAGTTCGACCGCCAAGGCGAGCTGGTCGACGTCGACGGCATCCGGGCCGTCGGCGATGTCGTCGGCGATCCCGCTCAGGACATAGACGTTGTCTTCACTCACCCGGATCCGGAGTGAGCCGTCGGTCGCCGCGGTGTGGATGTCGTCGTAGGTGCTGAAACCGGACAGATCGCTCTCGTGCTCGTCGGCGAGGTAGCGGGCGAGGGCACGCTCGGAACCGAAGACGGAAATGCGGCCGTTGCGACCCAGGAACTTCGGCTCCTCGTCGACGTAGCAGCGCAGCGTGTAGAGAGTTTCGCTGCCAGTCATGATGCGCACCGGGTCGATGCCGACCTGAGCCCAGAAGTCTTCGTGGCTTCCGAGGACCCGGTCCTCGGCAACCGCGGCGAGGGCGGCCGATTCCTCGTCGGTGTCGACCTCTCCCTCGATGACGGCCTCGTCGTCGGATTCCTCGTCGACCTCGTCGGCGATCACGTCGTCCTCGACGGGTACCTCGGGTTCGGGTGCGGGTTCGGCGAGTTCCGCCTCGGCCTTCTCGGATGCGGCGGAGTCGACGTCCGGGGTGGCCACCAACGCGTCGATCGAGTCGAGGATGCCGTCCCAGTTCCGGCCGACGGCTGCTTCGATGTCGGCCCAGCGCTTGCGGCCGACGCGGCCGTCGAATGCGTCGATGCCGCCCCCGAGCGTGCTCAGCACGGGGTTGCCGTTGAAGAACTTCGAGACCGAGGTCAGGTCGCACACCGACCCGATGGCCTGGACGATCACCAGCGTCTTGACCAGCGATTCCACCGATTCCTCCGTCGGCTTCTCCGCGACGACGTCGGGCACGCCGACGAGGTCGTGGCGATGGTCCTCGGTCGGATCGAGAGCGTGGGCCGACGATGCGGTCAGAGCCGCCCATGCGGGGTGATCGGACAGGTCGTTGGCGTTGCCGCTCCTGACGAAGGCGGCCAGGTCGGCGACCGAATCGAACGCGTAGAGATCCTCGTCGTCGCCGAGGAACCCTTCCCACTCGTCGCTCTGGTCACGCCAGAGTGGTGCCCACAACGTGTAGACGTCGCCCTTGGTCAGCCCGAGCCGTACCGGCACGATTTCTGCAGACATGCGGCACAGCCTAACGACGGCGCCTGAACGGGTTCGATGGTCACCGTCCCAACGGCGTTCCGGTGCGGCCATGAAGGTCGATTTCGAGGGGTGCGGCAGGATTGCCCGCAGCATGACCGAGAGCGACGAGACATCCGCACCGAGCCGGCGGCGCCACCTCGCGAGGCTTGCCGTATTCATCGCGTTCCTCGCCGGACTGTTCTATCTGTTCGCGGTCGCACGCGTCGTCGACGTCGACGACGTCCGGGCCGCGGTCGCGGCGGCAGGCCCCGCCGCGCCGCTGGCGTACGTCGTCGTATCGGCGGCACTCGGCTCGATATTCGTGCCGGGCCCGATTCTCGCGGCGGGCAGCGGCGTGCTGTTCGGACCGGTGCTGGGCACGTTCGTGACACTGGGTGCGACGGTGGGGACGGCGATCGTCGCGAGCCTGATCGGCAGGCGGGCAGGCCGGCAGAGCGCACGCGCGCTGCTGGGCGAGAAGCGCTCCGACCGCATCGACGAACGAATCGAGCGGGGTGGATTGTGGGCGGTGGTTGGCCAGCGCTTCATCCCAGGCGTCTCGGATGCGTTGGCGTCCTACGCGTTTGGCGCTTTCGGCGTGCCGCTGTGGCAGATGGCGGCAGGGGCCTTCATCGGATCGGTACCGCGGGCGTTCGTCTACACCGCCCTCGGCGCGTCGATCGGTGACCTCTCGGCGCCGTTGGCGTACACCGCGATCGGGGTGTGGTGCGTGACTGCCGTCATCGGCGCCTTCGTCGCGCACCGCAGCTATCGGCGGTGGCGGGGCGACGCGGATCGGGACGCCGAACCGGGCGACTGATCCGACCCGTACGCTCACCTGATGCACGCATCGGTCACCGTCCACATGAATGCCCCCGCGCTGACGATCTGGAACCTCGTCGCCGATGTCCGCAACACCGGCCGGTTCTCGCCGGAGGTCTTCGAATCGGAATGGCTCGACGGAGTCACCGAGCCTGCCCTCGGTGCGCGGTTCCGTGGCCACGTCAAGCGCAACGAGATCGGCCCCATCTATTGGTCACTGTGTCGGGTGACGGCCTGCGAACCAGGCAAGGAATTCGGGTTCGCGGTGATGCTCGGTGACCGCCCCGTCAACAATTGGCACTACGCGATGAATCCCAGCGGCGACGGGACCGACGTCACCGAGTCGTTCCGGACCTTCGAATCGAAGCTTCTCAAGCCGATCGAATTCATCGGCTATCCGCGCAAGCGTCGGAACATCCGCGACATGCGGAAGACGCTCGAAGCGATCAAGGCCGTCGTCGAGGCCTGAATACTTCGTCACCCCCCGATCCAAGGATCCTCCAAGTCGGTGTCGGCACTCTTGCCGACGTGACGAAGAATCCCAGCGCCCTGAAGACGGTGAGCGCCCGTGGCAATGAGGAACGCCCTGTTCACCATGACGGGAACCGCGGCGATCGCAGTGGCGGCGTGCGTCACGTCGACGATCCACAGCGAGATGGCGGACACCGAACGGCGTTCCGCGGTCACCGAAGCCGGCGTGCCACAAAATGTTTCGATGCCGCGCAGTGAGTCGGCGTCGATCTTCGAGGTAGCAGCATCGTTCGACCGGTCGCGTTCCGATGTGGGCGGGCTCCGAGGTCACTAATCTGAAACCCTCGACCCAGCGGCGAGTTTCGGAGGCGAAAGATGTCAGCACTGTCGGAGGGAGACTCCGAACGGTTGTGGACTCCGTCGCCGGAGCGGGTCGAGCGGGCGGGGATCACCAGGTATCGGCAGTGGCTGCGCGACGAGCGGGGACTGCAGTTCGACGGCTACGAGGAGCTGTGGCAGTGGTCGGTCGACGACCTCGAATCCTTCTGGTCGTCGATCTGGGACTTCTGTGGGGTCATCGCCCATCACCCCTACGAGCGGGTGCTCGGGCGCCGCGCCATGCCGGGGGCGACCTGGTTCGAAGGCGCCCTGATCAACTACGCCGAGCAGTCGCTGTGGCGGGCGTTGCGCCCCGAGTGGGCTTCGCGTCCGGCCGTGGTCTGCGAATCGGAGGCGCGTCCACGCAGGGAACTGACGTGGGGCGAGCTGGGCGCTGAGGTCGCAGCACTCGCCGGAACACTCCGCAGGCTCGGGGTGGGCCACGGCGATCGGGTCGCCGCCTACCTGCCCAACGTGCCGGAGTCCGTCATCGCCATGCTCGCCACCACCAGCCTGGGCGCGGTGTGGTCGAGCGCCGCTCCGGACATGGGTGCGCTCGGCGTGCTCGATCGCTTTCGCCAGATCGAACCGAAGGTCGTCATCGCGGTCGACGGCTACCGATACGGAGGCACGTCATACGACCGTCGCGACGTCGTCCGAGACATCGTCGGTGGCCTTCCCGACGTGGAGGCGCTGATCCTCGTCCGACACCTCGACGCCGACGCCGATTTCACTGCGCCGGGCAATGTTTCGACACTCTCCTACGACGACGCGGTATCGGCGCCGGCGCGGCTGGAGTTCACGCCGGTGCCCTTCGCGCACCCGCTGTGGGTCGTGTACTCCTCGGGAACCAGCGGCAAGCCGAAGCCCATCGTGCACGGACACGGCGGCTTTCTCCTCGAGAACCTGAAGGCCGCCGCACTTCACATCGACGTCGGTGAGGACGACCGGTTCCTCTGGTTCTCGTCGACGGGCTGGATCATGTGGAACCTCTCGGTGGTGACGCTCGCCGCGGGATGCACTGTCGTGCAACTCGATGCCAATCCGGGGTATCCGCATCCGGGAGCCCTGTTCGAATTCGCCGCCCGCGAACGCGCGACCTTCCTGGGGACCAGCCCCGCGTACCTGTCCTCTTGCATCAAGGCGGGTATCTCCCCCGGCCGTGACTACGACCTGTCCGCGGTGCGCACTCTCGGGTCGACCGGATCCCCGCTGACGGCCGACGCGTACCGGTGGGTGTATCAGGAGATCAAGCAGGACATCATGCTTGCCGGAATCTCCGGTGGAACGGATCCGGGGGCCGCCTACCTGACCGCGTGCCCGATCCTTCCGGTCTACGCCGGCGAGATGCAGTGCCGGGGGCTCGGCATTGCGGTGCGTTCGCTCGACGACTCGGGCAACGAACTGTCCGACGACGTCGGCGAACTGGTGGTCACCGAGCCGATGCCGTCGATGCCGCTCTACTTCTGGGGGGACGACGACGGGAAGCGTTATCGCGAAAGCTATTTCGAAACCTATGCCGGCCTATGGCGGCATGGTGACTGGCTGCGATTGATTCCGCGGCCGGAGTCGGTGACCGGCATCATCTACGGCCGCTCTGATTCGACGATCAACCGTCATGGGCTCCGCATGGGTACCAGTGAGATCTACCGGGTGGTGGAGGAGTTCCCCGAGGTTCTGGACTCGCTGGCGATCGACCTCGAGTACCTCGGTCGACCGTCCTTCCTGGCGCTCTTCGTCGTGCTGCGCGACGGCGGTGACGCGGTATCACCGGAGCTCCGTTCGCGACTCTTCGCCGCGATCCGCACCGAACTGTCGCCGAGGTACATCCCCGACGACGTCTTCGTCATCGAGGAGGTACCGCGCACGCTGACCGGCAAGAAGATGGAAGTGCCCGTCAAGAAGATCCTGCTCGGTCACCCGCCCGACGAGGTGGCCAATCGCGACGCGATGGCCAACCCGGCATCGCTCGACTGGTTCACCGGCTTCGTCGGCGAACTCGACGCGCGGTTGCGGTAGGGAAGCCGGTGACAACGTTGAGGTTTCGCGTTGGGTCAGGTGATGTCACGCTGCGTGAAGACGTCCACCGGGCGCACCGGCTTCAGCATCACCACGGGGATGTGACGCGCCGTCGAGCTCTGGTAGCCGATGTACGGCGGGAACAGGTGCGTCATGTACGACCACACCTTGTGTCGCTCCTCGGCTTCGGGCTCGCGCCACGTCGCGTCGAACGCCTCGGTGGCGATCTGGACGCCCACCGTCTCGCTCTCGCGGATGTTCAGGTACCACTCCGGATCAGTGTCGGCACCGCCCTTCGATCCGACGATGACGATCTCGCCGCCGACGTTGCCGTAGATCAGGGGCGTGACGTAGACCCGTCCCGAGGTACGCCCAGCGACCTTGATCAAGCAGTGCGTCGTGACGGTGTGTCCGCCGACGGAGGTGAGGTCGAGGATGTGTCCCTGGGCGCCGCCGGTGCGCAGATAGGTCTTGAGATGTTCCTGCGCCCAATCGCCTAGGGCTGCGCGAATCGATGCAGCGTCAGCGTCGCTCATTGATTCTTCCTTCCTACTCGACGAGACAGCCGCCGCGGCCGATGACCAAGTAGATCAGCATCGAGGTGCCTCGACGACCGGGAGGTGCATAACTGGTTTCGCGATCGATATCGATCCGCTTGGTGATCATGAAATGGGAAGATGATCGCGTGAGCGACGGGCGCGTCCGGTACGCGCGCAACGGGGATGTCCGGCTGGCGTATCGCGCGTTCGGAGACGGCGACACCACCCTGGTGTGGATCCCGGGTTGGTTCAGCAACGTCGAGATGTACGACGATCCAGCGACCCCCCAAACGGCCATCATCGCGCAACTCTCGGAAGCCATGCGGATCGTCGTGTGGGACAAGAGGGGCACCGGCCTCTCGGATCCGGCCAGCCACGTCCCGCCGCTCGACGAGCGCATGGACGACCTTCATGCCGTGCTCGATGCCGCAGACGTCGATCGGCCCGCGCTCTTCGGCCAGTCCGAGGGCGGCCCGATGAGCCTCCTCTTCGCCGCGACCTACCCCGAACGCGTCCAGTCGCTGGTGATCTACGGCGCGATGGCGCGGTTCTCCGTGGAGTTACCCGATCATCCGTGGGGGTTCACCGTCGAGGAGAAGGCACGGCATCTCGAAGACATCGAAAGTCACTGGGGTGAAGGCGCATTGGCCGAGATATTCTTCAACGAGATTGCCGACGTGCCAGGATTCCGCGAGTTCTACGGCCGATACCAACGGACGAGTGCCAGTCCGACGATGGCGGCGTGGCTGTGGAAGGCGCTGTTGGAGATCGACGTCCGCGGCATTCTCGGTTCCATCCGTGCGCCGACCCTGCTCCTTGGGCGTGAGGGCGATCGAATGGCACCGCTCGACGGTGTTGCCGCGTTGGCCGCCGCCATTCCCGGAGCCGAGGTCAAGGCCTTGGCGCCGGGACCGCATGGGCTGCTCGACGACACGCTGGCCTCGGCGATAGGCGATTTCGTGACCGGCGGGCCCAGTGCCGCCGTCGACGAACGAGTGCTGAAGACGGTGCTGTTCACCGACATCGTCGGCTCGACGGAATTGCTCAGTGCCCGTGGCGACGCGCGGTGGCGACATCAGTTGGACTCCCACGACAAGCTGGTCGACAGCGTGCTGGCGAAGTACGGCGGCAGTCGTGCCAAGCACACGGGGGACGGCATTTTCGCGCTTGTTCGACGGCCCCACCAAGGCGGTCCGCTGCGGGCTGGAACTCGCGCCCGCGTTGGCGTCCCACGGCATCTCCATCCGCGCCGGAATCCACGTCGGCGAATGCGAGCGGCGCGGCGACGAATGGAGCGGCATGGCGGTGCACCTCGGCGCGCGGATAGGCGCGATGGCCGGACCCGACGAAGTGCTCACGAGTCGGACGGTGCGCGACCTTTCGGCGGGCTCGGGACTTCACTTCGAAGCGCTCGGTCTGCGCCCCCTCAAGGGCATTGCCGAGGAGACGGAGATCTTCCGCGTGACCTCTCGAACGAGCGGTCGGTAAGACCCGCTCCTGACCAACTCAATCCGTCGGTCGCCAGAAGCCCTGAAAGCCCTGACCCGCGTTGGTGGTTCGGATCGGCGACAACTTCACCGGGTCACCCGCCTCGATCATCGTGCCGTTGCCCACGATCATCGCGACGTGCCCGTCCCACACGGCCAGGTCGCCCGGCCGAAGCGAGCCGCGTCCCACGGCGGTGCCGATGTCCTGCTCCTGCGCCAGCCGCGGAAGATCAAGCCCTGCTTCGTGATAAGCCCACTGGGTGAGCCCGCTGCAGTCCATCCCCACTCCGGGTGCCTCGCCTCCCCAGCGGTAGGGCACCCCGAGCTGGGTGAGCGCGTGCCGCACTGCGCTTGCCGCGACGTCGTTCGGTGCCTGGACCGTGCTGCCATCGGGCAGCCGGACCGCCACCCCGTCGCCGAATGCGGCGGCATCGGTCGTGTGCCGCGCGGCATCCATCACGTCACCGCCGCGGGGGAACCCAAAGCCCGGCGCACCACCAGGCGATCCACCTCCGAGGCCAGATCCGGAGCCGAGGCCAGATCCGAGCCCGCCGCCCGCAGCACCCGCGCCCGACCCGCCCGAGCTCGGCGTGCCGAGCCCAGGCACGCCGAGCCCGGACAGTGCAGGAAGTGCCGCGGCGGGGCTGGTCTGGTGGGCCGCGACGGCGTGCGTCTGCGCGTCGAGCTGGCCGCGCAGGTCGTCGACGACCGCGTTCGCCTCTGCGATGGCGCGGCGTCCCTCCTCGACCAATTCCTCGGCGACGCCAGGCTGGTCGAGTCGCGCCTCCAGCGCGGCGGCACGGATCTCGAACTCGTCGACGATCGTCTGCAACCGCGCTCGTGCGCGCGCGACGGCGTCGGCCGCACCCGCCGCCGCGCCGCGGATACCCTCGGCGGAGTTCGCGGCGGCCTCGATGGCGGCGACGGTCGACCGGGTGAACTCGGCGGCGGCATCGCCCGCATCGCCGACCCACGAGGTCCGCTGCCACGCCTGGGTGGCGACGGCGGACACGTCGGTCAGGGCTTGGTGGATCCCCGACAATGCCTGCGACAGGGGAGCGGGGTGGGCCCTCACCGACCGCCGCCGAGATCTCGCGGAGGCGTGCGATGAAGCCTGCCGCCAACGCGCCAGGCACCGGCTAGTCTCCTTGGATCGAAATCGTCTGTGCCGCAGCTCTTTCTGATGCGAGGTATGCATCGGCAGCTTCCTGGGCCGTGCACGCCGCGCGGGTCAGCCTGCCGGCGAGGTGGGTGACGTGCTCGGCCTGGTACGTCAACGCCGCGTTCAACGCGCTGACGAAGCGGGTCCCCGACCGAGCCGAAGGCGTCTGCGGGAACACGCGCCGCGGCCAAGTTCGTCGCCACGGAGGCGAGGTCGGCGGCGTGCCGGTGCTGGGCGGCGCTGAAGGCATGGATGTCCGAGGTATCGACGAGCATGCGGTTATGACGCCGGTGCGCGCGCCCCGGTTCCATTAGGGTTTGGCGGCATGGACGTCCGCGTTGTCGATCACCCGCTGGCCGCGGCACGGCTGACCACCCTGCGCGACGAGCGCACCGACAACGCGGCTTTCCGCGCAGCGCTGTGCGACCTCGCGCTGATGCTGGTCTACGAGGCCACCCGGGACGCCGAGTCCGAAGCCGTGCCGATCCGCACGCCGCTGGCCGACACCGATCGGATCGCGGTTGGCCAATCCGCCCCTGCTGGTCCCCGTGCTGCGCGCAGGCCTCGGCATGGTGGAGAAGGCCCACCAACTGATTCCGGAGGCGAAGGTCGGTTTCGTCGGCGTCGCCCGCGACGAGGAGACGGCCCTGCCCACGCCCTACCTGGAGTCGCTGCCCGACGACTTGAGCACCACGCCGGTGATGGTGCTGGACCCGATGCTGGCCACCGGTGGTTCATTGGCGCACACCCTCGGGCTGCTATACGCCCGCAACGCCGTCGACGTCACGGCGGTGTGCGTCGTCTGCGCGCCGGAAGGCATTGCGGCACTGGAGAAGGTGGCACCGGAACTACGGCTGTATACGGCCGCGATCGATGACGGACTCAACGACGTCTCCTACATCGTGCCGGGTCTCGGCGATGCGGGAGATCGTCAGTTCGGTCCGCGCTGAAGCAGGTCGACGGCGTCGGCTCGAACGCCCTCGAGGATCTGCGCCGCCCGCGCTCTGGCGTCCTCGAGGTCATCGACCGGCGGGAAGGTGAACTTCCATGTACGCCTTGATCTTCGGCTCCGTTCCGGATGGCCGGATCGCCAGCCGCACTGACTCGCCGGTGTAGATCAGCGCATCGGTGCGCTCGACGCCGCGCCGGTCGAGCAGGTCGGTCGCCGCCACCGCCTCACCGCCGACGCGCGAAACCGGCTCGGCCCGCAGGCGATTCATCACGGCACCCGCATCGGCGGCGACCGATACCGCTGCGGTGAGGTGCACACCGTGTCGACGGGCCAGGCCGTCGAGCGCATCGAGCACCGTGTGCCCCTGCTGCTTGAGCGCCGCGACGAGATCGCACGCGAGCACCGCAGCGCTGATGCCGTCCTTGTCGCGCACGGCGGCGGGGTCCACGCAGTGGCCGATGGCCTCCTCGTAGGCGTAGAGCAGTGTGCTGCCCGGCAGTGCGGCGTCGGCGCGGGCCAGCCACTTGAATCCCGTCAGCGTCTCGACGTACTGGGCGCCGTAGCCCGCCGCGATCGCCGCCAGCATGCGCGAGGACACGACGGTGGTCGCCACCACGCTGGCGGCGGCCACGTCCCCGGGATCGGTCTGCGACAGAAGGTAATCGCCGAGGAGCCAACCGGTTTCGTCACCGCTGAGCATCCGCCAGCCCGACGGCGTCGGGATGCCGACGGCGCATCGGTCGGCATCGGGGTCCAACGCGATCGCGATGTCGGCCTCGACGTCCGCGGCGAGGGCGAGCAACAGGTCGGTTGCGCCCGGCTCCTCGGGGTTGGGGAACGCGACGGTGGGGAAGTCGGGGTCGGGGCTGAATTGCTCGGCGACGACGTGGACGTCGTCGATGTCCGCTTCGCGCAGCGCAGCGAGGGCGACCTCGCCGCCGACACCGTGCATCGGTGTCAGCGCCACCCGCACGCCACCCGTCGTGCGCCTGACCCGGGCGGCGCGGCGGATGTAGGCCTGGATCAGCTCGGTGCCCGCCGGGTCCACTGCGGTGCGTGCGATGTCGGCGGGCGCCTGCGACATCGCCGCTTCGATGTCTCGATCGGTCGGACTGATGATCTGCATGCCGTCGAAGTAGACCTTGTAGCCGTTGTCGGCGGGTGGGTTGTGCGACGCGGTGATCTGCACGCCCGCGGCTGCGCTCATGCTCCGTGCGGCGTAGGCGACGATCGGCGTCGGCACGGGATCCGGTAGCAGAACGACCGAGAATCCCTCGGCAGCAAGAACTTCCGCGGCGGCCATGGCGAACTCGTCGGAGTTGTGGCGTGCGTCGCGGCCGACCACGACCGTCGACCCGCCGAGGCATTTGTCCTTGAGCACCTTGGCGACGCCCCACGTCGCCCTGGTCACGGTCTCGACGTTCATCCCGCCGGGGCCGTCGCGCATGGGACCGCGCAGGCCCGCGGTTCCGAACGTCAGCGGCGTCATGGAGGGGTCCGACATGCGACTCATTGTTCACCCTCGCGTGGTCGGCTTCGGCGAGCTTGCGAAGGATGGGCGCCACCAACATCAGCAGGTCGGACTCGAGGTCGGTCAGGGTGTCGCTCATCGCCTCGGTCAGCCACTCGTCGCGCTCCGCTCGATCGGCGGCGAGCAGCGTCGCGCCCTCGGCGGTGATCTCGATCAGTTGGCGGCGCCGATCGTCGTCGTCCGGCCTGCGTCCGACCAGGCCACGCGCCTCGAGCTCGTTGATCCCGTCGGTGAGCGACTGCACGCGTACGTGCAGGCGTGCCGCGAGTTCGGCAGGGGTAGTCACGTCGGCACGGCTGACCTCGCCGAGCACCTGCTGCTGGCTGAGCGTGAGGCCGTTGTCGCTGCGGTGGCGTCGAAGTTGGCGGGTCAGGGCCATGATCGACTCTCGCAGCTCGGTGGCGTTGGCGGTATCGAAGCGCATTACCAAGTTATACCTTGGTAATTGTGTGAGTATACGTCAGGTTGAAGAATCATGTTTTAGCAAGGGCATACTTGTCATTATGAAGCGTTGGGCAGTGTTGGTGGTGGTCACGATCGCCGTGACCGTCCCCCTGACCATGCTCGGCGTGCCCGTCGGCGGCGCTGTTCGCCGCGCTGATCGTGGGAATCGTGCTGGCGCTGGCGTCGTACGCACCCGCAGGCGTGCCGCGGAAGGCGGGCATCGCGGCGCAGGGCGTGCTCGGCGTCTACATCGGCACGATGGTGCACCGGGACGCGTTGACGGCTCTCGGGTCCGACTGGCCGATCGTGGTCGGCGTGGCCGTCGCCACGCTGCTGCTTGAGCCTCGGCGCAGGCGCACTGCTCGGCTCTGCACCGCGACATCAGCCCGCTCACCGGCGCGCTCGCATTGGTGGCAGGCGGAGCCTCCGGCCTGGTGTCGATCGCCCGCGAACTCGGTGCCGACGATCGCGTCGTCGCCGTCGTCCAGTACCTGCGCGTCGCGCTGATCACGGCGTCGATGCCGATCATCGTCACCCTCGTCTACCACGCCGAGAAGAGCGGTCAGTCCAGCCCTCCGGCCGAAAGCGGCTCGGCGCCTTGGTATGTCAGCATCGGCATGCTCATCGTCATCGTGTTGGTCGGTGCGACGGCAGGCCGGTGGATCCGGCTGCCCGGCGCGGGCCTGCTCGGTCCGATGGCGCTGACGATCGCGCTCGAGCTCACCGGCTTCGTCGTTCGGACTTTCCGTGCCCATCGCCCTGGTTCAGCTCGGCTACGCCGTGATCGGCTGGCAGGCAGGCGTCGCGTTCACCCGCGAGTCCGTGCGCGCGATCGGACGCGCACTTGCCTGCCGCGCTGGGACTGATCGTCGCGCTGAACCTCGCCACGGCTGGTCTCGGCGTGCTGCTCGCCCGTGTCGCCGGGATCAGCCCGCTGGAGGGCTACCTGTCCACCAGCCCCGGCGGCATCTACGCCGTCCTCGCCACCGCCGTGGAGACCGGCTCCAACGTCACGTTCATCATCGCGGCGCAGGTGGTGCGGGTGCTGCTGATGCTCTTCGCGGCACCGCTGATCGCCCGCGGCTTCGTGGCGCTGAGCGCACGGGTCGCCTACAGGCGGGTGAGCACGTTGGACAAGCAGAGAGCCCATCCGCGTCGCCGACTGACGGCCCGACTCCAGCACCTCGGCGTGGCTCAGCGGCTGCCCCGTCATCCCCGCCGCCAGATTCGTCACCAGCGAGATGCCGAGCACCTCCGCGCCTGCGGCCCGCGCAGCGATCGTCTCGTGCACCGTCGACATGCCGACCAGATCGGCGCCGAGCGTGCGCAGCATCCGGATCTCGGCGGGCGTCTCGTAGTGCGGGCCGGGCAGGCCGGCGTAGACGCCCTCGGCCAATGAGTCGTCCACCTCGCGGGCAAGCGCGCGCAGCCTGGGTGCGTAGGCGTCGACGAGGTCGACGAACTCGGCGCCCACCAGCGGCGAGCGGGCGGTCAGGTTGAGGTGGTCGGCGATCAGGACGGGCTGGCCGACGGCGAAGCCCTCGCGCAACCCACCCGCGGCGTTCGTGAGGACCACGGTGCGGACGCCTGCCGCGCAGGCCGTGCGCACGGGGTGCACGACGTGGCGCAGGTCGTGGCCCTCGTAGGCGTGGATCCGGCCGAGCAGGACCAGGACCTGCACGTCGCCGACCGGCACCACCAGGACGCGTCCGCCGTGGCCTTCCGCCGACGGCGGCGTGAAGCCGGGCAGCTCCGCCATGGGGATGGTGTGCGTCGGTTCGCCGAGTTCGCCGGCTGCGGGCGCCCAACCCGAGCCGAGGACGACCGCGACGTCGAACGCGTCGACGCCGGTGCGCTCGCGAAGCTCGTCCGCCGCCGCGTCGGCGAGCGCCTTGGGATCGGTCGCACCAGTCACGGAGGAAGCCTAGTGCTGCTCGTTGAGATAGCGCTGGTGCAGACGAAGTGCGAGTAGGCGTCGCCGTAGTGCTATCTGAAGCGGCCGACTGCAGCGGCTATCCGATGCGCGTGACCCTACGTGAAGCTTGCGCGGAGCGCAGACGTCCTGGGTGAGATACTTCTCCGATGCCGACCGCCACAGCGTCGACGACCGTCGAGGACACCGTCCAGCGACGTCGCGGTGACCTGATCGAGCTGTCGCACTCGATCCACGCCGAGCCGGAACTGGCGTTCGACGAACACCGCAGCTGCGCCAAGACCCAGGCCCTCGTCGCCGAGCGCGGCTTTGCGATCACCAGCAAGCCCGGAGGTCTGGACACCGCGTTCCGCGCCGACTTCGGCAGCGGGTCGCTGGTCATCGGCATCTGCGCCGAATACGACGCCCTGCCAGGGATCGGGCACGCCTGCGGGCACAACATCATCGCCGCGTCCGCGGTCGGCACCGCGCTCGCGCTGGCCGACGTCGCCGACGAACTGGACCTCACGGTCGTGCTGATCGGCACCCCCGCCGAGGAGGCGGGCGGCGGCAAGGCTCTGCTGTTGGAGGCGGGCACGTTCGACGACGTCGCCGCGACGGTGATGCTGCACGCCGGTCCGCTCGACATCGCCCGGGCGCGCTCGCTGGCGCTGTCGCAGGTGGCCGTCGGCTACGTCGGACGCGAGGCGCACGCCGCCGTCGCTCCGTATCTTGGGCTCAATGCGGCCGATGCCATCACGGTCGCGCAGGTGGCGATCGGACTGCTGCGCCAGCAGTTGGTACCCGGCCAGATGATGCACGGCATCGTCACCGACGGCGGGCAGGCCACCAACGTCATCCCCGCCCGCACCGAGATGGAGTACACGATGCGGGCCAACGACGCCGGCTCACTGCGCGAGCTCGAGGGCAGGATGGCCGACTGCTTCCTGGCGGGCGCGATCGCCACCGGCTGCGACTACCACGTCGAGGGAGACGGAACCTCCCTACTTCGAGTTGACGCCCGACCAGTGGCTGGCCGACGTCTTCCGCGCGGAGATGGTCCGGGTGGGCCGCATCGCCCGTGGGCGCCGAGATCGAGGCGGCCTTCCCGCTGGGCAGCACCGACATGGGAAACGTCACTCAGGTCATGCCGGGCATCCACCCGATCGTCGGCATCGACGCCGACGGCGCTTCGGTTCACCAGCCCGGGTTCACCACCGCCGCAGCGGGTCCGAGCGCCGACAAGGCCGTCGTCGAGGGCTCGATCATGTTGGCGCGCACCGTCGTCAGCCTGGCGGAGACCGCGGACGGAGCGCGACCGGGTGTTACGACTGCAGGCGGCGCGCGCATGAGCGTGAGCGATTACACGAGGGCCTGGCTGGCCGACCACTCCGACGAGCTCGTCACGTGGCGGCGACACATCCACGCCCACCCGGAGCTGGGTCGCCAAGAGTTCGCGACGACGCAGTTCGTCGCGTCGCGTCTGGCCGACGCGGGCCTCAACCCGAAGGTTCTTCCCGGCGGAACGGGCCTGACCTGTGACTTCGGCCCGGAGGATGGCCCGCGGGTGGCGCTTCGCGCCGACATGGACGCGCTGCCGATGGCGGAGCGCACCGGTGCGCCCTACACGTCGCTGGTGCCGGGTGTGGCGCACGCCTGCGGCCACGACGGCCACACCGCGATCCTGCTGGGCGCGGGTCTGGCGCTCGCGTCGGTGCCCGAACTGCCGACCGGGGTGCGGCTGATCTTCCAGGCCGCCGAGGAGCTGATGCCCGGCGGCGCCATCGACGCGATCGCCGCGGGCGCGCTGAGCGGGGTGTCGCGCATCTTCGCCCTGCACTGCGATCCGAGGCTCGCCGTCGGCAGGGTGGCCGTGACGCCCGGCCCGATCACCTCCGCCGCCGACCAGGTCGAGATCACCCTGGCCTCGCCGGGCGGTCACACGTCCCGGCCGCATCTCACCGGCGATCTGGTCTATGCGCTTGGGCACGTTGATCACCGGTGTGCCCGGCGTGTCTGTCGCGTCGGCTCGACCCGCGCGACAGCACCGTCATGGTCTGGGGTGCGGTGAACGCCGGCATCGCCGCCAACGCGATTCCGCAGTCCGGAAGCGTGGCAGGCACGATCCGCACGGCCAGCCGCGAGGCCTGGGTGTCGATGGAAGACCTTGTCCGCGAGATTGTTTCGTCACTGCTGGCGCCGCTGAACGTGGAGTTCGGCGTGGAGTATCGGCGCGGTGTGCCGCCCGTCGTCAACGAGGCGATCTCCACGCGCATTCTCGTGCACGCCATCGAGGCGATCGGACCCGACGCATTGGCCGACACGCGTCAGTCCGGCGGCGGCGAGGACTTCTCCTGGTACCTCGAAGAAGTGCCCGGCGCGATGGCGCGACTCGGCGTGTGGTCTGGGCGCGGTCCGCAGCTGGACCTCCATCAACCGACGTTCGACCTCGACGAGCGGGCGCTCGCCGTGGGCGTGCAGGTGATGGCCAACATCGTCGAGAATTCTGGCCTTCTCTAAGGCCCTCTGAATCGATGGGATCAGACGGCGCCGGTGGCGAGCAGTTCGGTCGCTACCTCCTGCGCGACCTGATCGGCAAGGGCGGTATGGGGCAGGTCTTCCGCGCCTACGACACCGAGACGGGTCGCATCGTGGCGCTCAAGGTGTTGCCACCAAATCTCGCCAAGGACAACGCATTTCAGGAGCGGTTCCGCCGGGAGGCCCTCGCCGCGGCACGTCTGAACAGCCCGCACGTGATCCCGATCCACAGCGCCGGCGAGATCGACGGTCGGCTGTATGTCGACATGCGGTTGATCGAGGGCACCGACGTCGATGGGCTGCTGCGGGAAGGTCCGTTGGAGCCGGCGCGGGCGGTGCGGATCGTCTCGCAGGTGGCCGAGGCATTCGATGCGGCGCACCGGGTCGGGTTGATTCATCGCGACGTCAAGCCCTCGAACGTGTTGGTCGGCGCGAATGACTTCGCCTACCTGATCGACTTCGGGATCGCGCGGGTGTCCGGGCAGGCCGGATTGACCAGCACCGGAATGATGTTGGGCACGTGGGCCTACATGGCGCCGGAGCGATTCACCAGCGGGCAGGTGGATCACCGTGCGGACGTGTACGCGCTGGCGTGTGTGTTGTTCGAGTGTCTGACCGGTCGTCGTCCGTTCGAGGGCGACGGTGCGGAGCAGCAGGCGGCGGGGCACATGTTCGCCGAACCGCCGCGGCCGTCGTCGTTCGGTTGCGGGTGTTCCGGTGGGGTTGGACGCGGTGATCGCCACCGGGATGGCCAAGGATCCCGCGCACCGCTACGGCACCGCCGCCGAGTTGGCCAGGGCCGCCGACGCCGCGTTGCGCGGCGTGCCGATCGCGCCTCCGCCGAGCGTTCAGTGCCCCCACGGTGTCCTCGAGTGCACCGCCCACCCGGTACGGCACGCAGGTGCGGGCCGAGCCGTTCGCCGACGATCGCGCACCGGTGACGACCGTTGGCGCCGGTGTCGTCCGCGACTCCGTGGTGGCGACGCAAGCCGGTCGTGATCGGCACTGCGTCCGCGGTCGTCGTCGCCGTCGTCGCGGCCGTCGCGCTCACGGCCACGTCCAATGACGACGGCACTGCGCAGCCCACGTCCGCGGGTCCGTCCAACGCCGCCCCCGCGAACGGGGCCGACGCGGCTCCCACGGCCGTGGCCCTGCCCTTCACCGACCTCGACGGTCCCGACGGTCTCGCGGTCGACGGTGCGGGCAACGTCTACGTCTCCGATGCGGGTCACCGACGCGTCGTGAAGTTGGCGCCGGATTCGACGACTCCGGAGGAGCTGCCGATTCCGTTCCCCGATCCCTCCAAGCCCGCGAGCCTGGCCGTCGATGCCGCGGGATCCGTCTACGTCATGGACTCCTACTTCGGCAAGGTGATGAAGTGGTCGCCGGGATCGCCAGCGATCGAGCTGCCGTTCACCGGGCTGAAGGTTCCCGAGGGAGTCGCGGTCGACGGCGCAGGCGACGTCTACGTCGCCGACACCTACAACAACCGGGTGGTCAAGTTGGCCACGGCCACGGGCGTGCAGACCGACGTGCCGTTCGTCGACATCCAGTTTCCCGAGGGCATCGCCGCCGACGGACAAGGCGACGTCTACCTCGCCGACAAGAGAAACAATCGGGTGCTGGAAGTGGCGGCGGGGGCGACGACGCAGACCGTGCTCGGGCTCACCGACGTCTTCGGCCCGACGTCAGTCGCCGCGAACGCAGCGGGCGACGTCTTCGTCACCAACGACAATCGCGGCGAGGTCGTGAAGTTGGCGGCGGGATCGCGCACCCAGACGACGCTCGGATTCCCGCGTCTCAACGGGCCGAAGGCTGTCGCCGTCGATTCGAAGGGCGCCGTGTACGTTCTCGTCGACATGAAGGATCCGGTGCTGAAGCTGCCCGCGGGCTGACCGATGGAGGGGGAGGAGCGCGAGTGCAAGGGACGTCGTTCGGCCAATACCGATTGATGACGCTGCTGGGCCGCGGTGGCATGGGCGAGGTGTGGCGGGCCTACGACACCACCCTCGACCGGGAAGTCGCGCTGAAGGTGTTGCCCGCGGACCTGGCCGATGACGAGACGTTCGTCGAGCGGTTCCGGCGGGAGGCCCAGGCGGCCGCCGTGCTGAATGCGCCGCACGTCATCCCGATCCATGGCTTCGGCGAGATCGATGGCCGGCTCTACGTCGACATGCGGCTGATCGAGGGCTCCGACATCGAGGGGCTGTTGCGGTCGGGTCCGTTGGATCCACGGCGTGCGGTGCGGCTCGTGTCGCAGGTGGCGGAGGCGTTGGACGCGGCGCACCGGGTGGGGCTGGTGCATCGCGACGTGAAGCCGTCGAACGTGTTGGTCGACGGGAACGACTTCGCCTATCTGATCGACTTCGGCATCGCGCGCTCGTCCGGACAGGCGGGGTTGACCAGTACCGGAATGTTCTTGGGGACATGGGCTTACATGGCGCCGGAGCGATTCAGCACCGGGCAGGTCGACCACCGTGCCGACGTGTACGCGTTGGCCTGTGTGCTGTTCGAGTGTCTGACGGCCCGTCGTCCGTTCGACGGCGATGGTGTCGAGCAGCAGGCAGCGGGGCACATGTTCGCCGAGCCGCCGCGGCCGTCGTCGTGGGCGGCCGGTGTGCCGGTGGGGCTCGACGAGGTCATCGCCAGAGGCATGGCCAAGGATCCCGCGCACCGGTACGGCAGCGCCCTGGAGTTGGCGCACGCCGCCGAGGCCGCACTGAATAGCCCTGTGTCGACGCCCGGTTCGCCGCCGGTGCAGCATGGTCCATACGGCACGCAGGTCCAGCCCATCGGATACGGCACGCAGGTGCGGCCGACGCCAGCGCCGTCGGTGGTGCCCGTGCCGTTGGCCGGTCCGTGGTGGCGGCGCAAGCCGGTCGTGATCGGGGCGGCGGCCGCGCTCGTCGTCGCCGTCGTCGCAGCGATCGCCATCGTCGTCCACGGCACGTCCACGGACAGCGCGGCCCCCACCTCGGCTGAGCCGTCCGCGTCTGCTGGATCAACCGGGTCGTCGGCCCCGGCGACGCCGTCCGTGGCTGCCGGCACGCAGACCGTGTTGCCGTTGACCGACCTCAATACTCCCGGCGGCCTGGCGTTCGATGGCGCCGGCAACCTGTTCATCAACAACAACGGAGCACGTCAGGTGCTGAAGTGTGGCGTCAGGCGATGCCCCGGCAGCCGTTCTGCCGTTTCCCGGTGCCGACACCCCGAACGGAATCGCGGTCGACGCGGCGGGAAACGTGTATGTCGCGTACTCCGAAAACCCGCGGGTGGTGAAGTTGGCTCCGGGTGCGGACCAACCCGTCGACGTGCCGTTCACCGGCCTCCAGGGCCCCTTCGCGGTCGGCGTCGACGGGGCGGGCAACGTCTACGTCAGCGACTTCCTGCTCAAGCAGGTCTTCAAGCTGGACGTGGCATCCAACACTCAGACAGTCCTGCCGTTCGCCGGACTTGGCCTCCCGATGACCATGGCGGTGAGCTCGGCCGGGAACGTCGTCGTCGGCGACGCCTTGAACCATCGCATCGTGGAGTTGGCGCCGGGGGCGTCGTCGCAAACTGACGTGCCGATCACGGGGCTCTCAACGGACGCGGGATCGCTCTATGGATTGGCATACGACCCCGCGGGCAACCTGTACGCAACGGACACGAACAACAACCGGATCGTGCAGTTGGTCGCTGGAACGGGGCCGCAGCGGGACGTGCCCTTCACCGATCTGTACAAGCCGCTCGGCGTTGCCGTGGATGCCGCGGGCAATACCTACGCCTCGGACACCGGGCATGGTCGACTTCTGAAGCTCACCCCGGGCTGGTAGGCCCTACGTTCCAGGGCCGACGTTGCTCGATGGCCGGGTCCGCAGATCGTGAACGTAATCGGCTGGCGCACCGGCAATTTCGGCCGCCTCGGCCATGACGCCGAGGTAGCGCGCGGACGGGATGCCACCCTCCCACGCGTCGACGACGTACAGCCACGCCAGCACGGGGTCGGTGGTGGTGTCCGACGACAGGCGATGCACCCGACATCGGATCTTCTTGTGGAAGCCGAGTTCGGAGCCCTCCCAGCGGTCGAGGTTCTCCTCGTCCTCCTTGGTCATGTCGTAGAGGACGACGAACACCTTCGACTCCGGGTCCTCGACGAGGGTCGCCAACGCGCCCTCCCAGCCGATGTCCGCACCGCCGAACGTCAGCCGCCAACCCTCCAGCCAGCCGGTTCCCGCCATCGGCGAATGCGGAGCGCGCTGCAACATCTGCTCCGGATGCATGTTCGACCCATAGGCGGCGTAGATCGGCACGAGGTCAGCGTAGAGGTTCGGCGGGCGGAGAGCGCAGCGACCGGCGATTAGAGGTTCGGCGGGCAGGAGCGCAGCGACCCGGGATTGGACTTGCGCCGACAGGGGAGAGCGATCCGACGCGGAAGGATAAGTTGGGCCGGTGACAACCCGGATCGTGATCATCGGCGGCGGCCCCGCCGGCTACGAGGCTGCACTCGTCGCGGCGGGCCGCGGCCCCGACGTCGCTCACGTCACCGTCGTCGACTCGGACGGCATCGGCGGGGCGTGCGTGCTGTGGGACTGCGTGCCATCGAAGACGCTGATCGCCTCGACGGGCGTCCGCACCGAGTTGCGCCGCGCCGACGGGCTCGGGTTCGACATTGCGATCGAGGACGCCAGGATCTCCATCGGCCAGATCAACAACCGGGTCAAGACATTGGCCCGCTCGCAGTCCGCGGACATCGGCAGCCAGCTGCTGCGCGAGGGCGTCATCGTCGTCCAGGGTCGCGGCGAACTCGTCGACGACCTCCCCGGCATGGCGCATCACCGGGTCCGGGTCACCACGCCGGACGGCAAGGTCGGCGTGCTCAGGGCCGACGTCGTGCTGATCGCCACCGGCGCGAGCCCGCGGGTCCTGCCCTCCGCCGTGCCCGACGGCGAGCGCATTCTCAATTGGCGTCAGCTCTACGACCTCACGGAACTTCCCGAACATCTGGTGATCGTCGGCTCCGGCGTGACGGGCGCGGAGTTCTGCAACGCCTACACGGAGCTCGGCATCAAGGTCACCGTGGTGGCCAGCCGCGACCAGATCCTGCCGCACGAGGACTCCGACGCCGCCGCCGTGCTCGAGGCGGCCTTCACCGAACGTGGCGTATCGCTGGTCAAGAACGCACGCGCAGATTCGGTGACGCGCTACCGCCGACGGAGTCGTCGTCGCCATGGCCGACGGCCGCACCGTCGAAGGCAGTCACGCGTTGATGACCGTCGGATCGGTGCCCAACACGTCGGGCCTCGGTCTGGAGAAGGTCGGAATCGAGCTCGATTCACGCAATTACCTTGCGGTGGACAGGGTTTCACGGACGACCGCCGCGGGCATCTACGCGGCGGGGGATTGCACCGGCCTGCTGCCGCTGGCCTCGGTGGCCGCGATGCAGGGCCGCATCGCGATGTATCACGCTCTCGGCGAAGGCGTGTCGCCGATCAGGCTGCGCACCGTCGCGGCGGCGGTGTTCACCCGCCCGGAGATCGCCGCGGTCGGTGTGGCGCAGTCCGCGATCGACAGCGGGGAAGTCCCCGCGCGCACGCTGATGCTGCCGCTGACGACGAACGCGCAGGGCGAAGATGTCCCTGCTGCGGCGCGGTTTCGTGAAGATCTTCTGCCGACCCGCCACCGGCACCGTCATCGGCGGCGTCATCGTCGCGCCGATCGCCTCCGAGCTGATCCTGCCGATCGCGTTGGCCGTGCAGAACAACCTGTCGGTGACCGATCTCGCGCAGACCCTGTCGGTGTATCCGTCGCTGTCGGGGTCGATCGTCGAGGCCGCACGCCGGTTGATGGCACACGACGATCTGGACTGACCTCCGGCGATTTGTGGACGTATTTCCAGCGGCACGCGCTGGCGAGACTCCACAAGTGTGCGGCGAGCGGATCGTAGGGTGAGTAGCCGTACTGACGAGTAAGACTGCTGAGGAGTTCGCCAACCTGGCGTGAGTGAGCCGATCCCCGCTCCGGGTAATGGGCAGACGTTGTTGAGTCCCGAGCAGCGGCGTGCGGCGTGGTTGCGTTTGGGTGATGAGCAGTTCGACGTGGTGGTCATCGGTGGCGGCGTGGTCGGGGCGGGTGCGGCTCTGGACGCGGCGACGCGGGGGTTGAAGGTCGCACTGGTGGAGGCGCGGGATTTCGCGTCGGGCACCTCGAGCCGCTCGTCGAAGATGTTCCACGGCGGGCTGCGGTATTTGGAGCAGTTGGAGTTCGGTCTGGTCCGCGAGGCCCTGCACGAGCGCGAGTTGTCGCTGACGACGTTGGCGCCGCATCTGGTCAAGCCGCTGCCGTTCCTGTTCCCGCTGACCAATCGGTGGTGGGAACGCCCCTACGTCGCGGCGGGGATCTTTCTCTATGACCAGCTGGGCGGCTCGAAATCGGTTCCGGCGCAGAAGCACTTCTTCAAGGCCGGCGCGCTGCGACTGGCGCCCGGGCTCAAGCGCAGCTCGCTGATCGGCGGGATCCGCTATTACGACACCGTGGTCGACGATGCCCGGCACACCATGACCGTGGCGCGTACCGCGGCGCACTACGGCGCGGTGGTGCGCACCTCCACCCAGGTCGTCGCGCTGCTGCGCGAAGGCGACCGGGTCACCGGCGTGCGGGTCCGCGACTCGGAGACCGGTGAGGTCACCGAGGTCCGCGGGTCATGTGGTGGTCAACGCGACCGGGGTGTGGACCGACGAAATCCAGGCGCTGTCCAAGCAGCGCGGCCGGTTTCGGGTCCGCGCGTCCAAGGGCGTGCACATCGTGGTGCCGCGGGATCGGGTGGTCAGCGAGGTCGCGATCATCCTGCGCACCGCGAAGTCGGTGCTGTTCGTCATCCCGTGGGGCACGCATTGGATCATCGGGACCACCGACACCGACTGGAATTTGGATCTGGCGCATCCGGCGGCGACCAAGGCCGACATCGACTACATCCTCGACACCGTCAACACCGTGCTGGCCACCCCGTTGACCCACGACGACATCGACGGCGTCTACGCCGGACTACGGCCCTTGTTGGCCGGGGAGAGCGAGGAAACCTCCAAGCTGTCCCGTGAGCACGCCGTCGCCGTGCCCGCCCCGGGGTTGGTGGCGATCGCGGGCGGCAAGTACACCACCTACCGGGTGATGGGCGAAGACGCCATCGACGCCGCCGCGGAGTTCGTCCCGACCCGGGTGGCGCCGTCGATCACCGAGAAGGTCCCCCTGATGGGCGCCGACGGCTACTTCGCGCTGATCAATCAGACCGAGCACGTCGGCAAGCACTACGGCCTGCATCCGTATCGGGTGCGCCACCTGCTGGACCGCTACGGCTCGCTGATCGGGGAAGTCCTCGCGATGGCCGAAGACAGACCCGAGCTGCTCACCCCGATCACCGAAGCCCCCGTCTATCTGAAGGTGGAGGCCTGGTACGCCGTCGTCGCCGAAGGCGCCCTGCACCTGGAAGACATCCTGGCCCGACGGATGCGCATCTCCATCGAATACCCCCACCGCGGCGTCGACTGCGCCCGCGAAGTCGCCGAAACCGTCGCGCCCGCCTTGGGCTGGAGTCCCGAGGACATCGACCGCGAAGTGTCGACGTACCTCGCGCGCGTAGAGGCCGAGGTGAAGTCGCAGGCCCAACCCGACGACGAATCCGCCGACGCGTTGCGTGCGGCAGCGCCCGAGGCGCGCGCGGAGATCCTCGAACCCGTTCCGATCAAGTGAGCCGCGTCCGCGCCGCGCCGCTGCCCGTCGTCGACGGACTGGGCCCGGCGCGGGTGCGACTGCGCGGCGGCGCCGTGCTGGTCGAGTTGGCGAGCCGCTTCGGCGAGGCCGCGGCCGCCAAAGTGCTTGCAGGCGAGGTGGTTTGCGCCGACGGCACCGTCGTGACCGCGTCGACCGTGCTGCCGCCGAATGCGCACGTCTACCTGTATCGCGACCTGCCCGACGAGGTGCCGGTGCCGTTCGACATGCCGATCCTGTACCGCGACGACGACATCGTCGTGGTGGACAAGCCGCACTTCCTGGCGACGATGCCGCGGGGGAGTCACGTCGCGGAGACGGCGCTGGTGCGCCTGCGGCGTTCGCTTGAGCTGCCGGAACTTTCGCCCGCGCATCGGCTGGACCGGCTGACGGCGGGGGTGCTGCTGTTCACGGTGCGGCGCGAGGTGCGGGGTGCGTATCAGACGATGTTCGCGCGCGGTGAGGTGCGCAAGACTTACCTGGCGCGGGCGGGGGTCTCTGCTGAGCTGGAGTTTCCGCTGACGCTGCGTAGTCGAATCATCAAGGAGCGCAGTCGGTTACAGGCGTTCGAAGAGCCGGGTGAGGTCAACGCCGAGACCTTCGTCGAGCACCTCGGCGACGGGCTCTACCGCCTGACGCCGCGCACCGGTCGGACGCATCAGCTGCGGGTGCACATGGCGTCGATTGGCCTGCCGATCATCAACGACCCGCTCTATCCGAAGGCGATCGACGTTGCGCCCGATGACTTTTCGCGGCCGCTGCAGCTGCTGGCGCACCGCCTCGAGTTCGAGGATCCAGTCAGCGGAGTCCGACGCGAATTCGTCAGTCAACGCAAGCTGTGATGGTCAGGCAGGGCTTCGCAGGGTATCGACCATCTTGTTGATGACATCGGGGCTTCGGCATCGCGTTTACGCCCTGCCGCAACGAGATGAGGCGATCGGCATCGGTGACGCGATCGGGCCAGTCGAACAACTTCTGTGCGCCGTGCAGCGTGAAGAGCAACCCGAAGATGATCCGGAAAATGCTCAGCACAGGAGAGGAGTATCTCGCGAAGCGTGCATCCAGGGAGGTCGTCATGGGCAGGACCCTGCGCAAAGTCCCCATGCATTACATGGGGACTTCGCGAGACGATTAAGGCGATACGAAGTTCACATCCGCCGTCTGGATGATCGCCAACCTGACGCCCGAACTCGATGTTGCCGGCGTAGACCGGCTGCACCACCTGGCCGTCGGCGCCGATGATCAGCGACCCCGCGGGGTAGCCGTCGAGGGTGATCACGGCGGCACCGGTCGGGTCGCTCGGATGCACTACCAGCACTCGGGTCTTATAACCGTTTTCGTAGGAGTACGACGTCCGGTAAAGCACCCCGTCGGCTCCGGTCACCGTTTCGCCGTACGGCGATCCGACGGAACTGATGACGGTCGGGTTCGAAGGATCATCGAGGTGGACGAGCACGATGGCGGCGTTCCCGGAGACAGTGGCGTTCAGCAGCACCTGGTCATCGCCCGCCGCGATGATCGACACCGACGACGTGGTCAGACCGCTGAGGTTGGTGGTGACGGGGTTCGCGGCATCTTGGGGGTCGACGATGGTGAGGTAGTTGGTGTACGCGCCGGTCGTGTTGTTGTAATCGGAGGTGATGGCGTAAGCGGTGCCATCCGACGCGACGGCGACGGAGCTGTTGTAGGAGTACTGCGTGCCCGGCAAGGTGACGGTGACCGGTTGGGGAGTCTGCGGGCCGACGATGGTCAAGTAGTTCGTGTAGCCCGTAGACCCGTTGTAGGTCCGCGAAATCAGATAAGCAGTGCCGTCCGGGCCGTAGGCCCTCAGATTGTCGTAGAAGGCGTATTCGTTGCCAGGAAGGGTCGCGCTGACCGCCTGGGCGGGGTTCTGCGGGTCGATGACCGTCAGATAATTCGTGTAGCCGTTGTTGTAGCTGTATGAGGCGACGTAGGCCTTGCCGTCCGGACCGAACGTCAGGTTCGAAAACGAGCTGTTCGTGCCCGTGTTGGGCAACGTGACTGTGGTGGGTTGTGCGGGGTTCTGCGGGTTGATGACCGTGACATAGTTGGTGTAGACGCTACCGACGCGGTTGACGGTCTGGGCGTAGATCGTCCCGTCGGGCGCATAGGTCACCTGGTAGACGTCAGGGCTGATCGACGTGGTGGCGGGCAACTTGGCAACGAGCGCCTGGTTCGGATTCTGCGGCGTAACGACCGTGAGATATGGGGTGTAGGTGGTGACCCCGCTGACCGTCGCATAGGTGTAGCTGAGTTGGGTGACCGTGCCATCGCTGAACACTTCTGTTGTGCCGTAAGGAGATCCGGGACCAGCGGTGATCACGGTGGGCTGGGTGAAGTTGTTCGGGTCCATGCGCACCACCCGAGTGGTGAAATCGGTGTACCCGTTGGCAGAGGTCGTGCCCGTGTAGGTGGTGAGGTACATCTTGCCGTCCGACGCGAATCGGATGTTGCTATAAGTAGTACCGGGTCCGGCGTTGACGATCGCCGGGTTGGTGAGGTTGGCCGGGTTGATCCGCACGACTCGTATGGTGCCGTCAGTGGTGAACGCGTTGGTCAGGTAGAAGTTGCCGTCCGGACCGCGTTGCAAGCTGTTGGTGGGTCTGCCGTCGCCGGCGTCGACCAGCACCGGGTTGGCCAGGTTCGCAGGATCGATGACCGTCACGTACGTGTGGTTGACATTGCCGACGGTGCTGTAGCTGGTTTGGTAGGCCTTACCGTCGGCGCCGAATACGACTCCGCCATACGGGTTCTGCGCGCCGACCTGGGAGCCGGCGTTCACCAGCGTCGGGTTTGTCGGATTGGCGAGGTCCATCACCACCACGCGGGTGCCACTTCCACCGTTGAGGGTCATGTAATGCTTACCGTCGGGTCCCGTGGTGTCGCTGTAGAACGTTCCTGGATAGGTGATCTTGACGGGGTTCGCCAGGTCGTTTGGCGAGATGACCGCCAATGTGACAACGTTATTCGCCGCATTGCGAACAACTTGCACGGCCCGGCCGTCCTGCGTGACGTAAACGCCTTCGGTATAGGTGCCGGCGATCGGGACGGTGACCGGGTGCGTCGGATCGCTCGGCTTGAACACCAGGACTTGAGTGGTGGTCTGGCCCGAGACGACGGTTGTGCCTGCGGTCAAATAGGCGGCGCCGCCCGCGCCGGTGACGATTCCGCTACCCGGTGAGTTGGCCAAGTTGATGGTGGCCGGGGTGGTGGGGGCCTCTGCATCGAGGACCGTGACGCCCCAGTTGGTGTTTTGGCCGGTGGAGCTGTTGTAGTTGTAGTGAACGGTGTAAAGAGTGCCGTCGGTCGCGACCACCTGGCTGGCGACATTAGTACCGGGAAGAATTGCCGTGGTCGCAGAGGCGGGACTGTTCGGGTCGAAGTGGATCGCCAAGTTCTGGCCCGCGGCGTTGGTGCCGCGCAGCCACACGCCGGTGCTGCCCGCGCCGACGACCGACAGCGACGATGTCGTCACGTTCGAGAGATTGTTGACGGTCGGATGAGCCGGGTCTTGCGGATCGATGACCGTGACGTAGTTGGTGTACGTCGTACTGGAACCTGAGGTGGTGGGGGTATAAGTCAGGGCATAGGCGGTTCCGTCGGGAGCGAACCGCAAGTTGTTGGTTTGGAAGCTAGCTGTTCCAGGCAGCGTGACAGTTGCGGCTTGGGCGGGATTATTCGGATCGATGACAGTCACGTAGTTGACGTAGCCGTTGTTGTAGTCGTACGACGTGGCGTACGCGGTGCCGTCAGGTCCGAACGCAATGTTGGACGAGTAGTTATCCCCGGGCAGGGTCAAGGTCGTAGGCGCCTGCTGGTTCTGAGGGTCAAAGACAGTCACCCAGTTGGTGTATGTGCTTGCGCCATTGTTGTAGTCGTAGTGGTAGGTCCGAACGAAGAGGTGGCCCTCGGGCCCGACCTTGAGATCTATTGGATTGACGTTGTAGTAGTTGACGCCGCTCGGTAGCGTGGCGACCCGTGCCTGGTTGGGGTTTTGCGGGGTGATGACCGCGACTTGGGGCGTGTAAACGTAGTTGTTGTTGACGTAGGCGTAGGTATAGCTGACCTGGAAGACGGTCCCGTCCGATAGCACGTCTGCCCTGTCCGCGGGGTACCCGGTGCCTGCCGTGATGACCGTGGGTTGGGTGAAGTTGTTGGGGTCAATGCGCACAACGCGGGTGGTGTAGTCGGTGTACCCGCTGGCATTGCCCGCGACGGTGTAGGTGGTGAGGTAGAGGTTGCCGTCGGCCGCGAACTGGATATTGCTGTAAGTGTTTCCGGGTCCGACTTCCGCGATCGTCGGGGTGGTGGGGCTGGCCGGATTGATTCGAACCACTCGAACCGTGTTGTCCGCGCTGGATGCGGTGGTCAGGTAGACGTTGCCGTCGGGACCGTTCTGCAGAGAGTTGCTCGGCCGCCCGGCGCCCGCATCGATCACGACAGGATGGGTCAAGTCGTTCGGGTCGATAACGGTCACGTAGCTGTGGTCCACCCCGTTGGTGGTGGTGTAGCCGCTCTGGTAGGCCTTGCCGTCGGAGCCCCACACGACTCCGCCGAAGGCGTTCTGCCCCTCGGCGTCGACGACGGTGGGGTTGTCCGCATCCGCGGGGTCGATCACCACGACGCGGGTGCCGGCGGTTCCGCCGTCAATTGTCATGTAGTACTTGTTGTCAGGACCCTTCACCGCGCCGGATTCGAGCTCGCCGGAATAGTTAATCTGTCCGGTGAGTGCGGCGATGGAGGGCTTGATGACGACATTGCTGACCGTGACCGTCTTCGAGCCGCCGAAGCCGTCTGAGACGGTAACCGTGAAGGTTTCGAAGTCGTCGCCTTCCGAGGCGTACGCGGCCAATTGTGCTGTGCCCTTTGGCGTGTACGTGAAGTTACCGCCGCTCGTCACCGCCACCGTTCCGCTGGCCGGCTGCGTGATGGAGTAGCTCAGAGTGTTGCCGTCCGGATCGACGACGTTCAGCGACCCCGTAACGACGCCGCTGCCGTTCGGGGCGCCGAAGGTCGGAGCCGACGTGGCCACCGGCGGATCATTGACCGGGGTGACCGTAACGGTAACCGAGCCGGTCTTCTGAACGCCGCCCTGGGTAACCGTGTAGGTGAATGTCCTGGTGCCGTTGAAGTTTTCATTCGGGGTGTAGGTGAGGCCGGTGCCGCCGCCGGTGATGGCTACGGTGCCGCCGACGGGTTGGGTGACGCTGGTGATGGTCAGCGGGCCGTCGGGGTCGCTGTCGTTGGCCAGCACATCGATGGCGGTGGTGCCGGAGTCCTCGAGCACGGTGGCGGTGTCGTTGGTGACGACAGACGCATCGGGCACGGCGGTGACGGTGACGTTGACGGTTGCGGTTGTGTCTACGCCGCCCTGGGTGACGGTGTAGGTGAACGTGTTTGGGCCGCCGTTGAAGTTCGGGTTCGGGGTGTAGCTGACTGCGGTACCTCCGCCGATGATCGCTACGGTGCCGCCGGTGGGTTGTGTGACCGCGGTGATGGTCAGCGGGCCGTCGGGGTCGTTGTCGTTGGCTAGGACGTTGATCGTGGTGGTGCCGGAGTCCTCGAGCGACGGTGGCGGTGTCGTCGTTGGCCACCGTGGGGTCGGGGACGGATGTGACGGTGACGTTGACGGTTGCGGTTGTGTCTACGCCGCCCTGGGTGACGGTGTAGGTGAACGTGTTTGGGCCGCCGTTGAAGTTCGGGTTTGGGGTGTAGCTGACGGCGGTGCCGCCGCCGGTGATGGCTACGGTGCCGCCGGTGGGTTGTGTGACGCCGGTGATGGTGAGCGGGCCGTCGGGGTCGTTGTCGTTGGCTAGGACGTTGATCGTGGTGGTGCCGGAGTCCTCGAGCACGGTGGCGGTGTCGTCGTTGGCCACCGTGGGGTCGGGGACGGATGTGACGGTGATGTTGACGGTGGCGTTGGTGTCGACGCCGCCCTGGGTGACGGTGTAGGTGAACGTGTTTGGGCCGCCGTTGAAGTTCGGGTTTGGCGTGTAGCTGACGGCGGTGCCGCCGCCGATGATCGCTACGGTGCCGCCGGTGGGTTGGGTGACGCCGGTGATGGTCAGCGGGCCGTCGGGGTCGTTGTCGTTGGCTAGGACGTTGATCGTGGTGGTGCCGGAGTCCTCGGCGACGGTGGCGGAGTCGTCGTTGGCGACGGTCGCGTCGTTGACCGCGCCGACGGCGACGGTGACCGTGGTCGAGGAGGTGTGTTCACCGCCGTGGAAGAACCCGGATAGGCCGTGGACGTGCCAGGGACTGGCGGCGTCGGAGACGGTGTAGGTGAAGGTGTCGGTGCCGTTGTAGTTGGCGTCGGGGGTGTAGGTGAAGGTGCCGTTGGGGTTGAGTACCACCGTGCCGTTGTCGGGCTGCGTGTAGTTGGTGACGGTCAGTACGTCGCCGGCGGGCAGGTCGCGGTCTTTGTCGTTGGTCAGCGCCGCGATGGTGGTGGGTTGGTCCTCGGCGGTGGTGGCCAGGTCGGCAACCGCGGTGGGGGACTGGTTGTCGAAGGTGCGCTCGAATTCGCGGCGCACGAAGCCCAATACGGCGAACAACGCCAGCGGCGGCGTCGGGGTGCTGGGGCCGGGATTGAACACCGAGGACAGCAGGGTGGAGATCGCGGCGACGGCGATGTTGGAGATCGCCGCGGGGGTCCCGCGCAGCGCTTCGATCGGGTTGTCGGGCTGGGTGATCAGCGGGGCGGGCGCCGGGGTGCCCGGGGCGGTCGCGGCGGCGAGCGAGAACCGTTGAGCGGGAGCCGAACTCAACACGTCCGCGGTCGGGGTGGACTGTTCGGTGTGCTGGAGTGCGGGGGCGGCGTCGCGGACTAGGGCGCGGAAGGCGGGGATCGCGGGAATGGCTCGCGGCACGAAACGTGTTTCGGCCGGCGCGACGCGTGCTGGGGCCAGCGCGCTGGCGGGGAGGGCAGCGTTGTTCGCGGCGGTGGGCGTCACGGCAGTGTTGGTGACCTGCTGGGTGGTGGTGTTCGGGGTGACCGGACGCGTGGTCGGTGTGGCGGATCGCCCAATGATGGCGTTGATGATGGCGCGGCCGGGGTGCTGGGTGAAGATGCTGGGCAGCTTCGGTCCGCTCGACCCGACGGGAGCACCCGCAGCGGGCGCCTGGGTGGTCCCGGCCCCGGGTTCGGCGGCCCCGCCCTCGCCCGGCGGCGTGCTGGGCGGCGGTTCGTTGGCGACATTCTGGGTGGTGTCCGTCTCGCCGTCGGCCCACGCCACTGCCGGATTGCCCAGGCCGATGGTTACCGCTGCACCCAGACCGAGTGCCATCGCCAGCGCTCCGACCCGACCCACGAACCGGCCATGGCCCGTAGCGGCCTGGTGGGTAACCACGGGCGTGACAGCAACGACCGGCGCCAGTGGCGGCAACGCCGCGGCGCGGCGAGCCTTGCGGTTGGTGCGGCTTGTTGCGTCCTGGCGATGCAGTCCAGTGGACATGATTGTTCCCCCCAAGATTTTGATCCCCAACCGCCGGGCCCCCCCGGTGGATGAGCGAACTATAAGCACGCCTGTGGCTAAAAACCTAGACTTTTCTGAAAAGTTCCTGAGATTGCCGAAATGAAGTCTTCTGCCCCACTCCGCTCGGCTTTGTCAGTGTGGCGAAGTTTGCTAACTAGTTCAGATTGTGTTCAATTTTTCTCTACGTGGTGCGCGCGTGTTCGGCTGTCCCTCAGCGTCTGCGGGGAGGGCGGTGATGATCGCAGAATGTCGCTGAGCTGACCACATGATCTTGTTAGCGATCATCACAAGACGGCGCTTCCGGCGGGCCGCAGCGTGATTCACCACTCGCGGTGAGACTATCCGCGCTTCATCTAGGCAACCATTGCTGTCATCCGGTTGCCCCGTACGGGTGGCACCCTTGCGCCATCATTGTCGTGTTTGCCTCAAGGTCAGGAAGCAACGCTGATCCGATGATCGGCAAACGATGGAGCAACGACGACTGCTTGGACGCCCCACCACGCATCACGACCCGACGCGTTGGTGGCTGCTCAATACCGGCCGTATCCGTCAACCCAGTACCGGCAATGTCTAGCAACGCAACACCGGCCATGTTCAGCAATGGTCCGTCGAGGGTGCCAGCAGTATCTGTCGTTCGGTGGTCGAGCCTCGGCAGACTCGAGTGGAGGCGAAGTCCGAATTTCGTTGCGCCTGCACGAAAACCTGGCCACGATGAAGGCAACGGACGGAGGCGACGATGGTGACACGACAAATGCGGAGGCACACATGAGCGGGCTCGCACCCACCCCGGAACAGTTCGCGGCGCTCGCCGCACGCCCCGCCGACGAACCGGTCGTGATGGTGAACCTCCTGACGTTCAGCAAGAACGGCGGCATGGAGAGCTACATGCGCTACGCCGAGGGCGTGATGCCTCATCTCGAGAAGGCCGGGGCCACCGTGCGTTACGCCGGCGGTTCACCCACGATGGTCATTGGCGACGGCGAGCGACCAGTGTGGGATGCCATCGTCGTCGTCGAATATCCCTCGCCGCAGGCATTCCTCGGCATGGTGGCCGACCCCGACTACCTGAAGGTGCACCAGCATCGGGCCGCGGGGCTCGACCGGGGCGACCTGATCGCCACCTCGACCTGGACGATCGCCGACTGAGGCGGGGAATTCGCCGACGCCCAACGGCGTAGTCATGAGCATGTTCCTGGTAACCGGTGCGGGTGGCGGGGTCGGCAGCGTCAGCCGCTCGGTGGTCGAGGAGTTGCGTGCGCACGATCTCCCGGTAAGGGCCATGGTGCGCCGTGACGACGATCGCGCGGATCGGCTGCGTGACCTCGGCGCCGAGGTCGTCGTCGGCGATCTGACCTCGCCGCTGGACGTCGCCAACGCCATGCGCGGCGTCACCCGAATGTTCTTCAACATGAGCGTGTCCGCCGACTATCTGGTCGCCGCTGCCGTGGTGGCCGCGGTGGGCAACGAGCTCGGCGGCTTGGACGTGTTGGTCAACATGTCGCAGATGACGGTGTCGCAGATGACGCTCACCAGCACCGAGGAATCGCGACCATCAGCGCCTGCACTGGCTGGCCGAGCGGATCCTGACCTGGTCGGGTGTGCCCGTCGTGCACGTGCGCCCGACGGTGTTCCTCGACAACCCGCTGTTCACCGTGCTGGGTGCGGCCTCGGTCCGCGAGCGCGGGGTGCTGGCGCTGCCATTCGGCGACGGGCGCACCTCGCCGATCGCGGCAGCCGACGTCGCCCACGTCGTCGCGACCCTCCTGCGTGAACCCGAGGGCCGGATCGGTCAGGTCTACGAGTTGACCGGTCCGGAGGTGCTCGACGTCGCGGGGCTCGCCCGGCAGTACGGTCAGGCGCTGGGCCGCGAGATCTCCGGCGAGGACCTGCCGTCCGACGACCTGCAGGCCGATCTGATCGGCTTTGGGCTTCCCGAGCATGTGGCACAACATATTTCGACCATGGCGCGCCTACATCGCGAGGACCGCTACAACCGCGCCACCGACGACGTCGAGCGCATCGTGGGGCGCCCGGCGCAGACCGTCGCGGAGTACGTCGCGGGGCATCGCGAGCTGTTCGCGTAGCGGATGTTCTACTGACGAGGTGGACCGCACTTCGTTCGATCGACTCTTCGACATGACCGGCCGGACCGTGATCGTGACCGGTGGCACCCGCGGCATCGGCCTGGCGTTGGCGGAGGGCTTCGTGCTCGCCGGCGCGAATGTCGTTGTGGCCAGCCGCAAACCCGATGCCTGCGAGGCGGCCGCCGAGCACCTGCGCGCACTCGGCGGGCACGCGATCGGCGTTCCCGCGCACGTCGGCGCCATGGAGGATCTGGACGTCCTCGTCGAGCGGACGGTCGCGGAGTTCGGCGGCATCGACGTCGTGGTCAACAACGCCGCGAACGCGTTGGCTCAGCCGTTGGGCGAGCTGACGCCCGAGGCCATGATGAAGTCGCACGAGGTGAACGTCCGCGGTCCGGTGTTCCTGGCGCAGAAGGCGCTGCCGCACCTGAAGAAGAGTGACCACGCCGCGGTGCTGAACATGATCTCGGTGGGCGCGTTCAACTTCGCTCCCGGCACGGCCATCTATTCGGCGAACAAGGCCGCGCTGCTCTCGTTCACCAGGGCGATGGCAGCAGGGTTCGCCGACGACGGCATTCGTGTCAATGCGATCGCGCCGGGCCCCGTCGATACCGACATGATGCGCAACAATCCGCAGGCGGCCATTGACCAGATGGCAGGCTCGACGCTGATGAAGCGGTTGGCCAGCCCTGACGAGATGGTCGGCACTGCGCTGCTGTTGTGTTCTGCCGCAGGCAGTTACATCACGGGGACGGTGGTCATCGTCGACGGTGGCGGCACGCCGCGGTAGGACGCCGTACGCTTGCGAGTCAGCTCATCCAGCCTGGACCCCGCTGGACTAAAGCCATCGTCTCAGCGAACGGAGTCCCTGATGTGGGGTCGAGGCATTGATGCCATTGACCGCGAGTTGGCGCACCTGGCGGAGGTTTACACCGACATCCGTCGCGAGGGCGGCCAAGCCTCGACCTACGCCATCGATGAACTGCTCGATGAGCGACTGATGGTGTCCGGCTTCTCCAGTGATCCGCCGACCGACGAAATCGGTGCGGTCCAGATTCCCGGCACGACGTCGCGCTAGTCCTTCTTGCGACTCGCGAAGGCGGCCGCAGCTTCCTTCATCTCACCGCTCGTCGACGCCAGGATCTGGCTGCGGTTCTCGACGTGCAGCGCCGCCTCGATGCCGGACGCATCGAGATTTGCCCACAGCACCTGCTTGGTGGACTCGAGCCCGAACTTGCCGTAGCCGCAGAGTGTTTCGGCGATCGCGAGCGCATCGTCGACCACCGAACCCGCCGACAACCGCGACACCAGACCGATCCGCAGCGCTTCGTCGGCCTCGACCGTGCGCGCAGTGAGGATCAGGTCGAAGGCCTGCCCCGAGCCCACGATGCGCGGCAGCGTGTAGCTCACCCCGATGTCGCAACCGCCGAGCCCGAGCTTGATGAACTGCGTGCAGAACCGGGCCGATGACGACGCAACGCGGATGTCGGAGGCCAAGGCCAGCGCGAAGCCGCCGCCGTAGGCCGGTCCGTTGACCGCGGCGATCACCGGCTGGCGCAGGCGGATCAGCTTCGTGGTGAGGTCGGCGATCCGCTCCTGCCATCGCATGCCCGAGCGTGGGAACTCGATGGCCGAAGCGTCGATGGGAGATGGTTCCGTCAGGTCGAGGCCGGAGCAGAATCCCCGCCCGGCGCCGGTCAACACCACGACGCGGCAGGCGTCGTCGGCCTTGATCTCGTCGATGGCGCGGTGCAGGTCCTCGACCAACCCGTAGTTGAGCGCGTTGAGCTTCTCGGGCCGGTTCAGGGTGATCACGGTGACGTCCGGCCGCGGGTGGGTCAGTTCGAGATGAGGCATAACGCCTCACCCTATTGGCCGCGCTTCTAGCTGCTGCGCCATCCGGCGACGCCGACGACGATCATCCTCAGCTGCTTCACCGCGGTCCGCTTGATCTCGTCGAGCGCCGCGGCGTCGTGGGCATCCTCGACGGCCTCGGCGATGACGATCATCGAGTTGACGAACAAGGAGGCCAGGATGTTGAGGTCCTCGCTGCTCCAGGTGGTCAGGCCGGGAAGCCGGGCCAGGTCGATCGCCAGTTCCGAGGTGATCAGCCGGATCTCGGTGCGGATGGCGTAGCGCAGCACGGTGACGCCGCTGGAGCGTTCGCGGCCGATGAACCGCCAGTGCTCGCGGCGCTCGTTGATCCCGTCGACCAGGATGTCGACGGTGGATTCGATGATCCGGTTCGGGTCGAGTTTTCCTGCGCGCGCGCCGCGCAACATGTCGCGCAGCGACGCGGAACGACTCGTCGATGAGGACGAGGCCGAGTGCTTCCATCGAGTCGAAGTGGCGATAGAACGCCGCGGGCACGATGCCCGCCTCGCGGGTGACCTCGCGCAGGCTCAGCGCGCTGAAGCTGCGTTCCTCGAGGAGGTGGAGTGCGGCCGCGACGATCGCGCGTCGGGTGGCCTCCTTGCGCTCCTCGCGGGTCACAGTGTCCCGGGAGCGTGACTGACTTGACCGTCCTGACCGCGGCGTTCGCGAACTGGGCGTACGACTGTTCACTGTGTGTGAAACGTACCACAACCTGCCCGAAACGATTGACGGATCGGGCGCTACGGGGTCATGGTGTACACATGTTCACTCAAACTTTGAAGCCGCGCCTCCGGGATCGAGTGCTGCGCTCCTCCCTCGTAGACCTACTCACCGGACCGCACGGCGTCGACCGCTACACCGAACTCGTCGAACCGACCTGGACGCTCGGGGAGGCCCGCGCCAAGGTCGTCGCGGTGACGCGGCAGACCCCCCGCAGCGTCACCCTGACCCTCGAACCCAACGATGCCTTCACGGGCTTCCGCGCGGGCCAGCACATCAACCTCAGCGTCGAGATCGACGGCAGGCGCCGGACCCGCTGCTACTCACCGGCCAGCGCCGAAGGTGCACCGTTCATCGAGATCACGGTCGGTCTGCACGACGGCGGCCTGGTCTCGACGTACCTGTGCAACGCACGCGTTCGCCGGCATGGTCGTCGGCCTCGACTCCGTCGGCGGCGACTTCGTCCTCCCCGACGTCCGGCCGCGCCGGATCCTCTTCGTCTCCGGCGGCAGCGGCATCACTCCCGGTGATGTCGATGCTGCGGACCATGCGCGACGAGGGGTCCGACCGCGAGGTCGGCTTCATCCACTACGCCCGCAATCCGCAGGAGGCGTGCTACCGCGACGAGCTCGCCGCGATGCCCGGCGTTCGGGTGCTTCACGGATACACGCGTTCACCGGAGGCCGGCGATCTGGACGGGCTACTTCGACGGCGAGCACCTCGCCGCCGCGATGCCGAATCCCGACGCAGTGTTCGTCTGCGGACCGCCCGCGCTCGTCGAGGCCGTCCGCGCGCAGTACTCCGACGCCCGGTTCGAGAGCTTCGTCCCGCCGGTGTTCGCCGTGCCCACCGAAGCGTCGGGCGGCCAGGTGTCCTTCGCCGACAGTGGCGTCGACGTCACCGACGACGGCCGCTCGCTGCTCGAGCAGGCCGAGGCCGCGGGCCTCAAGCCCGAGAGCGGATGCCGCATGGGCATCTGCCACACCTGCACCCGCTTCAAGAAGAGCGGCGCCGTCAAGAACCTGATCACCGGCGCCGTGTCGACCGCAGACGAGGAGGACGTGCAGATCTGCATCACCGTCCCCGTCGGCGACGTCCAGCTAGCCCTCTAGCCCTCAACCCATCACCCACCGAGAAGGAGTCCACCATGACCGCCATGCTCGAACGCACCACCATCGACGAAGCCGTCGAAGAGACCATCGTCGAAGACCCGCAAGCCCACCCAACAGGCCATCACCAAGGTCGTCGGCGGCAAGACCGTCACCATGACCCCCGAGATGGCCGAGGAGTTCGGACGTGAACTCGACGCCATCCGCGAGCGCGTCTTCGCCGACCTCGGCGAGCGCGACGCCACCTACATCCGCAAGATCATCAAGGCCCAGCGTGGCCTCGAGGTCGGCGGCCGCGCCCTGCTGTTCGCAGGCATCTTTCCGCCCGCGTGGTTGGCGGGCACCGCGATGCTCGGGATCTCGAAGATCCTCGACAACATGGAGATCGGCCACAACGTCATGCACGGCCAGTACGACTGGATGGGCGATCCCGCGCTGACGGGCCGCAACTTCGAGTGGGACTCGGCCTGCCCGAGTGATCAGTGGCGTCATTCGCACAACTACATGCACCACACCCACACCAACATCGTCGACATGGACCGCGACATCGGCTACGGCATCCTGCGCATGAGCGAGGACCAGCGGTGGGGCCCGTACTACCGCGGCAACCTCGTCTACGCCTTCCTGCTGATGGTGCTGTTCCAGTACGGCGTCGCACTGCACGAACTGGAGACCGAGCGCATCCGCTCCGGCGAGATCTCGATCGCCGACAAGAAGGAGATCCTGGCGGGCATCTGGAAGAAGGTGAAGCGCCAGACGCTCAAGGACTACGTGGCCTTCCCGCTGCTGGCAGGCCCGTTCGCGCCGTGGGTCTTCGCGGGCAACATGACCGCCAACCTGATGCGCAACGTGTGGTCCTACGCGATCATCTTCTGCGGTCACTTCCCCGACGGCACACAGGAGTTCACCATCGAGGAGACGGCGAACGAGACCCGCGGGATGTGGTACTTCCGCCAGATCCTCGGCTCGGCGAACCTGACCGGTGGCAAGTGGTTCCACATCCTGAGCGGCAACCTGTCGTTCCAGATCGAGCACCACCTGTTCCCCGACATCCCGTCGCACCGGCACGCGGAGATCTCGCCCGAGGTGCAGGAGATCTGCGAGCGGTACGGCGTGCCCTACAACAAGGGCCCGCTGCCCCAGCAGTTCGCCACCGTGGTCCGCAAGATCGCCAAGCTGGCGTTCAAGCCGAAGGCCGCTGCCTAACTAACCCCCGCGCGCCTAACTAACTCCCCGCGACAGACATAGATGGCCCTCAATCTCCGCGATTGAGGGCCATCTATGTCTGTTCGCGCGTCGCGCTGGGGCGCTCAGGTCTGGTCGACGGGGCACCAGAACGAAATGCGCTCGGTGCCGGTGACCTCCGCGCGGTCGGACTCGATCGTCGTCCCGCACCGCCGACAGGGGCGCCCCACCCGGCCGTAGACCCAGAGGTCTTGGCCGGACCGGGTGTTGCCGGTGGTGGTGCGGTTGACGCGGGAGCGGTTGAGCCACAGCATGTCCCGTGCCCGCTGCACCACGCGCAGCGGGTCCTTGAGGCTACTGACCGGGCTGGTGGGCAGGCGGCCCATCACGAAGCACAGCTCGTTGGCGTAGACGTTGCCGACGCCGGCCATCACGCGCTGGTCCAGGAGCGCCTCGGCCAGCGGACGGTCGGGGTCGGCCACCAGGTTCGCCGCCGCCACTCGAGGCTCCCAGTCGTCGGCCAGCAGATCCGGCCCCAGATGCGCGACGGCGTCCATGTCGTGCGCGCGGTCCAGGATCTCCAGCACGCCGAGGTCGACGCCACCGGCCAGCGAGTCGTCCGGTTCCGAGGATGATCCTGATCTTGTGTTCCGGCACCCGCCTGAGCTGGCCGCCGAGCAACCACGCGCCGTCCATCTTCAGGTGCGAGTGGATGCTCGCGTCACCCGACTCGGATGAACAGGTGCTTGCCGCGGCTGATCACCTCGTCGACGACGACGCCGGTCAGGTCCACCGTCGCGAACTTCGGCACGCGGACGTCGCAGCGAGTGAGCGTCTTTCCCGCCAGCGCGTCGCGCAGCTTGGCCGCCGTGCGGTAGACGGTGTCACCTTCGGGCATCTGGCCACGGTACAGGCGCCACGTCACGCTCGAGGAGCGCGGACGTCCTCGTTGTTACACGCTCGTTGTCGGCTGTGAGCTCCAGATAACCGAAACGTATTCCAGCGATGACCATTCGGAAACACGCGAAGCCTGTAATCAACGCAAGCCGAAAGTTCCAGGCCCGCCGGCAGTGTCGCCGAGTTCCCAACGCAATTCCCTCGCAATCACGAAAATTGGAGTCTTCCATGGCATTTGACGATTCGATCGCCGAGAACATCAAGACCTCGCTCGCCGAGATCCCGCACCCGGCACTGCCGAAGGGGTCGAACATCTACGGCGGAACCAAGATCTTCCCCGACTACCAGGCCGCGGAGGGCCAGTCCTACTTCACGCTGGTCCACGGCATCGCGCACGAATCCTCGGTCAGCTTCGTCGCGGTGCTGCAGGCCACCCGCGCACTGCGCAAGGGCTTCGAATCGGCGATCTACTTCTACGGCCCCGGCGCCATCAACTGCCTGGCCACCCGCGGCTTCCCCAAGACCGGCGACTCCGGCTTCCCCGGCGAGCAGAACATCAACGACTCGCTGGGCACGTTCATCGGCGAAGGCGGCACCGTCTTCTGCTGCCGGTTCGGGCTCGCCCTGCACGGCGGCCGCGAGGAGGACCTCATCGAGGGCGTGATCCCCGCTCATCCGCTCGACGTCCAGGACGCGCTCATCTACTACGCCAGCAAGGGCGCCATCATCAACTCCACCTACATGGTCTAACGCCAAGAGCCACTGGAGAACTCGTCATGACCAAGCTCGCGGCAGTCGCGGCCAACTTCACCCGAGACCTGGAGCAGAACTACGCGCTGATCGAATCGCTGGCTCAGCAGGCCCGCGAGGAGGGCGTCGACTTCCTGGTCCTGCCCGAGGCCGCCATCGGCGGCTACCTGTCGTCGCTCGGCAACCACGGCGACACCGTCAAGACGACGTCCAAGTCGCTGCCGCCGGCGATCCGCATCGACGGCCCCGAGATCGCCACGGGTCCAGCAGATCGTCGGCGACCTGCTGATCGCCATCGGTTTCTGCGAACTCGCCGACGACGGCGAGACCCGCTACAACGCCGCCGCGGTCCTCGACGGCAGCCAGGTCTACGGCACGTACCGCAAGGTCCACCAGCCGCTTGGGCGAGGGCATGTCGTACTCGGCGGGATCGGACTACGGCGTGTTCGACACGCCCGTCGGCCGGGTGGGTCTCCAGATCTGTTACGACAAGGCCTTTCCCGAGGCGGCCCGCATCATGGCGCTGAAGGGCGCGCAGATCATCGCCAGCCTCTCGGCGTGGCCGGCCGCACGCACGGCGACGGCGGAGAACCTGCAGGACGATCGGTGGACCTACCGGTTCAACCTGTTCGACGCCGCAAGGGCCCTGGACAATCAGGTGTTCTGGATCGCCGCCAACCAGAGCGGGACCTTCGGATCGCTGCGCTACGTCGGCAACGCCAAGGTCGTCGACCCCGGCGGAAACACCCTCGCCACAACCCTTCTCGGCAGGCGGCATGGCCGTCGCGGACGTCGACATCGACGGGACGTTCCGCGCCATGCGGGCGGGCATGTTCCATCTGCGCGACCGCAGGCCCGACGTCTACGGCCCGGTCACCGACGCCCGATGGCGCAGACCAGTGGCAGGAACTCGCTCATGCCTGAGATGACGTTCGACGTGCGGTGGCCCGACGGTCGGGTGCAGCAGTGCTACTCGCCGAGCCTGGTGATGCACGACTATCTGACCTCCGGCTCGGACTACACCGTCGCCGAGTTCCTCGACCGATCCGCCAAGGCGCTGCGCGAGGCCAGCGAGCGGGTGCGCGCCAAGTTCGGCTTCGCGTGCACGTCGGCCGCCGCCACCAACGAGAAGATCATCCACGCCGCAACGAGATTCGCACCGGACGCGACGATCCGCGTCGTCGCCATGCAACCCGGATTGGAGGACGTCATGAACGCCGAACACGTCACGGTCGCCGTCATCGGCGGCGGACAGGCCGGCCTGTCGGTGAGCTGGTATCTCGGGCGAGGCGGGCATCGACCACGTCGTCCTCGAGGCGAAGACCCCGGTGCACGCCTGGGCGGACACGCGCTGGGACAACTTCACCCTCGTCACGCCCAACTGGCACTGCAAGCTGCCGGGTTACGTCTACGAGGGCGACGACCCCGACGGCTTCATGACCCGCGACGAGGTCGTGCAGTGGCTGGCGGGCTGGCTGGACACGTTCGAGACGCCGGTTCGCACGCACACCCGCGTGACGAAGCTACGCCCGCTCGGCGACGGCGGTTTCGAACTGACGCTGCAGACCCCGGACGGCGAGGAGACGGTTGACGTGCGACCATGCCGTCGTCGCGACCGGCGGCTACCCCATCCCGGTGATGCCCGCTTCGCCGGCTCGCTGGATTCGTCTGTCACCCAGCTGCATTCGGAGCAGTACCGCAACGCGGATCAGCTGCCGGATGGCGCCGTGCTGGTGGTCGGCACCGGGCAGTCCGGAGCGCAGATCGCCGAGGACCTGCACCTCGCCGGACGGCAGGTGCACCTCGCGGTCGGCAGTGCGCCCCGCGTGGCCCGGTTCTACCGCGGCCGCGACTGCATGACGTGGCTGGCCGACATGGGCCTCTACGACAAGCCCGCGCCCGAGTATCCAGGCGGCAAGGCCGCGATCGAGAAGACCAACCACTACGTCACCGGCCGCGACGGCGGGCGCGACATCGACCTGCGTCGCTTCGCCGCCGAGGGCATGAGGCTGTACGGGACGCTGGCCGACGGCAAGGACGCACGGCTGGCCTTCGAAGCGTCGCTGAAGACGGCGCTCGACAAGGCGGACGCCACCTACAACTCGATCTGCGCGGACATCGACGCCTACATCGAACGCGAGGGCATCCAGGCGCCGGAGCCGTCCCGCTACGAGCCCGTGTGGGAACCCGACACGGAGCCAACGCATCTCGACCTCGCCGCCGAGGGCGTCACCAGCATCGTCTGGGCGATCGGCTACCGGCCCGACTACCGCTGGATCGAGGCGAGCGCCTTCGACGGCGGCGGCAGGCCCGATGCAGAACCGCGGCGTCACCAACGTCGAGGGTCTGACCTTCATCGGGTTGCCGTGGATGCACACCTGGGGCTCCGGTCGGTTCCTCGGCATCGACCGCGACGCCCGCCACGTCGCCACCACCATCATCGACAGCCAGCGTCGGCAGTCGGCACCGCACCTCGCCGTCGCCCGCTAGGAGAACCCCATGACCGTGTCCACCCGCGTCGACCTCACCCTGCTCGGCATCCGGGGCCGCCCGCCCGTCAGCCGCACGGCAGGCGCCGGACCCAGCGCCGACGGCCATCTGGTGATCGACGGCCACGCGGCCGCCATCCCGCTCAATCCGTTGAGCCCCTTCGTCTTCGACGGAAGTCGCGTGCTGCGCGACGGTGAGGACTCTGGCCTCGACGTCGAGGTGGTCCACCGGCCCAGGTTCTACGATCTGCAGACCAGCGAAGGCGTGTCCTACGACAAGATCGCGAGACTGCACGGTCGAAACGTGCTCGCCACCACCGTCGTTCAGACGTGCATCAGGTATGCCGAAGACCAGCGGTGCCGATTCTGCTCGATCGAGGAGTCGCTGCGGTCGGGCGCCACCACGGCGGTCAAGCGGCCCGCCGAGCTGGCCGAGGTCGCCGAGGCGGCCGTGCGGCTCGACGGCGTCACCAACATGGTCATGACCACCGGCACGTCCGCGGGCACCGACCGAGGCGCGCGCCATCTCGCACGGTGCGTGCGCGCCGTGAAGGCCGCGGTTCCCGGGCTGCCCATCCAGGTGCAGTGCGAGCCGCCGGCGGACCTGACCGTCCTGACCGAACTGCGCGACGCCGGTGCCGACGCGATCGGCATCCACGTCGAGTCCCTCGACGACGAGGTGCGCCGAAGGTGGATGCCGGGCAAGGCAACCGTGCCGTTGGCGCAGTACCGAGAGGCGTGGCGGGAGGCGGTCCGGGTATTCGGCCGCAACCAGGTGTCGACGTACCTGCTCGTCGGTCTTGGCGAGGACCCCGAGGAAATGATCGCAGGCGCAGCCGAACTCATCGAGATGGGCGTCTACCCCTTCGTGGTGCCGTTCCGTCCGCACCCGGGCACCCTGGCCGTCGACGTCGACGGGGCCAGGGCGCCCGATGCCGCCACCGTCGAGAAGGTGTCCCGCGAGGTCGCCGCCGCACTTCGGATGGCGGGAATGGCGGGTGCCGACCAGAAGGCCGGCTGCGCCGCGTGCGGCGCGTGCGGCGTGCTGCAGAGCGTGGGCGGGTGACGGCGATGGAGAGCGTCAAGACCCTCTCGATCCTGGCGGGCACGCGCGCACACGCGATCCCCGCGTCGGGCTTCCTCATCCGCCGGGCCGACGGCGCCGCCGACATCGCGGCGTACCGCAGGCTGCGCCACGACGAGTTCGTCGTCGAGCAGGCCATGTTCGCCACCAGCGACGCCGACGACGTCGACGACGACCCGCGCACCGTCGTCCTGCTTGCGGTCGCCGCGGGCGGCGCGGTGCTCGGCGGCGTGAGGCTTGCGCCCCAGTGCGAGCCCGACATCGGTTGGTGGGCTGGCAGCCGCCTGGTGACTGCCGCAGGCGCTCGGTCCGCGGGCGTCGGCCCCGCGTTGGTCCGCGCAGCGTGCGCCCACGCCGAGGGCGCGGGCGTGCTGCGCTTCGACGCCGCCGTGCAGCGCAGGTACGCGTCGATGTTCGACTCCCTCGGGTGGGAGGACCACGGCGACTGCGTGGTTGCGGGGCACGCGCACGCCGCGATGCGTTGGCCGCTGCATCGGATGCAGCGGCTGGCCGACTCGACCAAGTCCTTCCTCGGTGACGCGCTTGCGCCCTTGCGCGCGGTGCCTGGTGGACTCGGGCCCGCGGGATTCGTCGGCGACGACGGCGTGCCCGTGCCCGGCAGCGACCTGGTGGCGGCGTGTGATGCAATCATCCCGTCCATGGTGGAACGCGATCCGGAGTGGGCGGGGTGGTGTTCGGTGTTGGTCAACGTCAACGACCTCACGGCGATGGGCGCTGCGCCGACGGGTCTGCTGGATGCGGTCGGCGCACCCACGCGCTCGCTGCTGACGCGCATCGTGCGCGGCATCGCGAGGGGCTCGCAGGCGTGGCGGGTCCCGGTGCTGGGCGGCCACACGCAGGTCGGCGTGCCCGCCTCGCTCGCCGTGACGGCGTTCGGCCGGACCTCGAACCCGATCCGCGCAGGCGGCGGCTCGCCGGGAGACGCGCTGCGGCTCACCGCGGACCTCAACGGCGACTGGCGAGCCCGGTCACCATGGCAGACAATGGGATTCGAGCAGCACCCGTCACGCCGACGAGCTGGCCGTGCTCTCGACCCTGGTGGCTCGCATGGCGCCGCGGGCGGCCAAGGACGTCAGCATGGCGGGCGTCGTCGGTACCGTCGGCATGCTGGCGGAGGCCAGTGGAACCGGTGCGGAACTCGACGTCGCCCGCATACCGCGGCCCGCCGCGGCGGACATGGGGGACTGGCTGACGTGCTTCCCTGGCTACGGCATGCTGACCGCGGACCGGCCGGACGCTCCGGCTCCTGCTAGGCCCCACGGCGTGGCCAGCAGTGCCTGCGGCCAGCTGACTGCTGACCGCGGTGTTCGATTGCGGTGGCCCGACGGTGTCACGACGACGGCCGTCGCGCCGGATGTGACCGGACTCGGGAGGGCGTGACTTGGCGCAGGTGACGATTGCCGCCGTCGCGGCGCATTTCGGCAGGGACGTGGACAGAGGCGTCAGCAAGGTGGTCGGCATCATCGATGCGGCCTCCCGCGATGGCGTGGATCTCCTGGTCTTTCCCGATGCGTGCCTCGGCGGCTACATCGGGAACCTGCGTGCGCCCGACCCCGACGACAGACCGCCTGCGCTTGATCCCGACGGGCCGGAGATCGCCGCCGTGATCGCCGCGGCCGGTCCGATGACGGTGTGCGTCGGCTACGCCGAGGAGGCTCTCGGCGGTCGGTACAACGCGGCGATCTGCGTGTCGCGGCGACGGCGTGCTCGGCCACCACCGCAAGGTGCATCAGCCGTTGGGCGAGTCGCTGGCGTATCTCGCCGGTGACGCCTTCACCGCCTTCGACACCCCGGTCGGCCGGCTCGGCATGCTGATCGACTACGACAAGACGTTCCCCGAGTCGGCGCGGGCGTTGGCGCTCGACGGCGCCCAGATCATCGCGGCGCTCTCGGCGTGGCCGGCCAGCGTCACCGACCGCGCGTCTCGGTTGCCCGCCGACCGGCAGTCGCGGCTGTTCGACCTCTACGACTGCGCCCGCGCCGCGGAGAACCAGGTGATGGTGGTGTCGTCCAACCAGACCGGCGTGATGGGGGCGCTGCGGTTCCTCGGTCAGGCCAAGGTCGTCGGGCCCGGTGGCGACATCCTGGCCAACACCGGCTCGAAGGGCGGCATGGCAAAGGTCGACGTCGACGTCGATGCCGAAATCGCCCGCGCCCGAAAGGTGTTGAACCATCTCGCCGAACGTCGCGTCGACGTCTACGGCACCCGGACGAGGAGTTGACCGTGCGCGTCGCGCTGCTCACCTACTCGACGAAGCCGCGCGGTGGCGTGGTGCACACGTTGAACCTCGCCGAGGCGCTCGCGGTAGCGGGAGTCGACGTGACGGTGTGGTCGCTGGCCCGCGCAGGGCGACCGCGGCTTCTTCCGCGCGGTCGACCCGCGGGTGAAGGTGTCGCTCGTCGACTTCCCCGACGCCGCGCGAGTCGGTAACCGAGCGGATCGTCCGGTCGATCGCGTTGCTGCGCAGGCGCGTTTCCGCCGCGACGACTTACGACATCGTGCACGCCCAGGACTGCATCAGCGCCAACGCCGTGGGCCCGTGCATCCGCACCATCCACCACCTCGACGAGTTCACCACGCCCGTGCTGGCCGAGTGCCACGAGAAGGCCGTCGTCGAACCGTACGCGCGCATCTGCGTCTCGGCGGCCGTGGCCGCCGAGGTTCGTGCCGGGTGGGGACTGACGCCAACCGTCATCCCGAACGGCGTTCTCGCGCAACGGTTCATCGACGCGGCCGCCGACGCCGCGGTGGCCATGCGACGCGCTGGCGGCGACGGTTGGGCCGCTACGTCCTCGCGGTCGGCGGTATCGAGCCGCGCAAGGGCACGATCGACCTGGTCGAGGCGTATCACCTCGTGCGGCAACGTCTGCCCGACGTCGGCCTGGTGATCGCCGGCGGCGAGACGCTGTTCGACTACCGCGACTACCGCGCCGCAGTTCGACGCCGCGGTGCGACCGAACTCGACGTCGAGCCGGTGATCCTCGGCGCGGTCGAGGACGACGACCTGCCCAGCCTCGTGGCCGCCGCGTCGGCGTTCGCGTTCCCGTCGACCAAGGAGGGGTTCGGACTCGCGGCGATGGAGGCGCTCGCCGCCGGGCGCCCCGTCGTGACGCGCGACCTGCCGGTGCTCCGCGAGGTGTTCGGCGACACCGTCCGATATGCCTCCACGCCAACGACATTCGCCGACGCGCTCATCGACGTCATGTCGACCGAGCGGGACCCCGGCCCCGGTCGTGCACTGGCATCCTCGCTGACGTGGGAGCAGGCCGCCAAGAGTCACGTCGAGTTCTACCGCGCGCACCCGATGCCGTGAAGGTCGCCGCGATCCATCTCGCGCCTGGGCGGCGCCTACCCGTGAAGTCGGTCGACGCCGCGGTGGCCGAGGAGGGCAAGGGACTCGTCGGCGATCGCTATCACGGCACCAAGCACCGGCACGTGACGATTCAGTCGCAGGAGCAGTTGGACGAGGCTGTGCGCAGGCTCGGGCACGGCTTCGACTGCGGGGCGACGCGCCGCAACGTCACCGTCGACACGGGGAAGATCCCCACCAAACCGGGCACCCGGTTGAGGGTCGGCGACGTCGAGCTCGAGGTGGTGCGGCTCTCTGCGCCGTGCAGGCTGCTCGACGACGACATCGGTCGCGGTGCGATGAGGGCGCTGAGTGGGCTGGCTGGATCGGTGTGCCGGATCGTGGGCTCGGGCACCATCCGCGTCGGCGACCCGGTCGAGATCGACGTGATTAATTCGCCGAAAGCCGCTTCCTTAGAGGCTCTCCTGTTCACAAGCGCTCGCTGGTGACGCTCATGCGAGCGAAACATCCCACAGCCGTGCGGCATTCGCTGGATCGAGCGCATACGCCGCGACGCCACCGGTGCCGGGCCCGCCGCGGCGATCGACGACTCGTGCCTCGTTGCAGTTCTCGAAGTAGTGGCCGCCGATGCCGTCCAGTAGCGGTGACGCCGCCAGCAGCGTCGACGTCGAAGCGCCCTGCTCGACGGTCTTGAAGTCGCTGCCTCCCGCGCGGAACGCCTCGAGCGCCTGTTCGGCGTAGTGAGCCGGAAGGTGTCGCTGCAGGGGAGTGGCGATCCCGCCCGGCATCAGCGCGTTGGCGAAGATGCCCTGGCCCGACCAGCGCCGCGTGGCCTCGACGGCAAACAGCACGTTCGCCGTCTTGGACTGGCCGTATGCGCCGAACGGGTCGTAGTCGCGGAAGGCGTAGTCGATGTCGTCGAAGATCACCGGCGAGCGCAGGTGGCCGCCGGAGCTCACCGAGACGATCCGCGCGCCTCCCGCAGCGGCGAGCGCGTCGTGCAAGCCCGACCGCCAACGCAAAGTGGCCGAGATGGTTGGTGGCGAACTGCATTTCGTGCCCGCTGGCCGACATCGTCAAGTCCTGGATCGCCATCACTCCGGCGTTGTTGACCAAGATGTGCAGCGGCCCGGTCCACGCCGCGACGAAGGCATCGACGCTCGCGAGATCGCTGAGATCGAGCGCGGAGACGTGAGTGGTTCCGCCGATGTCGGCGGCGACCCGCTCACCCGCCGCGACGTCGCGCACCGCGAGGGTGACGTCGGCCCCTGCGTTGGCCAACGCCCGAGCAGTCTCGACCCCGATCCCCGACGATGCGCCGGTGACGATCGCACGCCTGCCGGTCAGATCGACGCCGTCGATCACCTCGGCGGCGGTTGAGGAGAATCCGAACGGAGTGGAGATGAGAGGTTGGGCCACGGTTGGATTGAACACGCGGTGGCCGGAGGGTGTTCCCTCTTTCGGTCAGGCGGGGATGGAATCCAGCGGCCGTGCGGCCTTCTCGTGGCGACGCTGGCGCTCGATCACCGCGAAGTAGAACGCATAAGCGAAGGCGCAACTGGTGAACAGGCTCGACACGAAGAACAACCACGGCCGCCGGATGCCGCGCCGGTACCCGTCGATGATCGTGAACAGCGGTAGCAGGATCACGTTGATGATCGTGTAGTCCTGGCTGGCCGAACTGGCGGCGGGGTTGGCGTAGCCGAGGGCGATGAACTGCTGCCAGCTCCCCGGACCCCAGATCGGGTTTCCGCCCTCCACCGCGTATTGAGCGACGAACTGGTGGTTGAAGTAGTAGCCGAGCCCGATCGATGCCACGCCGATGACGTAGTAGACGATCTCCAGCGTCGAGAACGCCGGGCCGCCTGCGGGGCGGCCGAAGATCTGCGGGTTGGCCTTGACGATCCAGACGATGACGAGGACGCCGAGTATGGCGTGAACGATGAGCGAGACCATGGCGTCAGTATGGAGCGATCCGACACGAGTTTTGTCATTTTTGACAAAAAGGACGCCACCCTCGACATCGGCCGACGGTCACCGTGACTCTGATCCGGCCCGGTACGACAGTCCGCCGATCGCCACTGTCTCCCCGGCCTGCTGGCCCATCATTGTCGTGAACGCCTCGAGGACGAGCTCACCGGCGTCGTTGGTGCAGACGTTCCTCGTCACGACGATGTCGGCGCCGAACCGCTCGTCCACCGATTGGATCTCCAACCTGGCCCACAACTTGTCGCCTGCGTAGATCGGCTTGTGATAGACGAACCGCTGGTCGACTTGGACGATGTTCATCGTCTCGATGCCGACGTCGACGTGGCGGAAGAAGTCCTGCTGGACGAGCAGGGCGTACACCGCGGTGAAGGTCAGCGGCGCAACGATGGCGGGGTGGCCGAGGTCGGCGGCGGGCGTCTCGTCGAAGTTGGCGGCGTCCTGCGACTGGACGGCCTTGGAGTATTCGCGAACCTTCTCCCGGCCGACCACGAAGTAGTCGGGATATGGATGCACCATGTTGCGAATGTCGGTTTTCAGCGCCATGTACCACCTCCGGCGACGGGACCCCGGGCGCGGACTGGCAGCTGTGGTGTGAGGGCGACGGGGTCTGGGTCGAACACCTTCACTTCGATTTTAGGCAACAATTCACCTGGCGCAATTCATGCCCGACTGACCAAAATCGCGCCTGACCTGGTGTGACGGCGTCGGTTGCGCACGATTGGGTGCAAGATCACGTGCAGGTCAGCGCGGCCTACATAGGTCAGCGCAGGCGCAGTCCCCGCGGGGTCCGCGAGAAACCGTTGCCGGTGAGCGCATCGTGAACGACGGCCCTGCACGCGTCCGCCTCGGTGTCGAGAACCGACACCCCGTTGACCTTCTCCACCAGAAGAGACTGCAGCCGCCGCCCGGCAACCAACTCGGCCAGTGATGCCGCTGCCGCGTGGTTGGCCTCGGCGTCGTCGGAGTAGGACAGCAGAGTTCGCCCTCCGCGTTCGAGGAACCACGTCAGCTCACCGTCGACGAGCACCACCAGTGCGCCGGCCTTTCGCCCGGGACGGTGTGCGCCCTCGCTGGGCCACGGCAGTGCCGCGCCGTAGGGGTTGGCGGGATCCGCCGCCGCGAGGACCACCGCCTGATAGTCGCGGCGGTCCTGGTCGACGCCGTCGAGGTAGGTTCGCAGCCGGTCGACGGTCGACGCCATCGCGAACTGTGCGCCGCCGAGTGATTCGACGAAGTACCCGCGTTGGCAGCGGCCCGCGTCCTCGAAGGCGCTGAGGACCTTGTAGAGCATCGCGAATCCACCAGGCACGCCCTCGGCCGAACCCCTGGTCAGCACGCCGTACCGGTTCAGCAGCAGCTCGGCCTGAAAGTGCGCCCGGATCGTCGAATCCGGTTCGGCCGCAGGAAGAACCGACCACCGCCCCGCAACCGTCGGATTGGAGGTACGCGTCTGTGCGTGCGCGACGCTGTAGCGACTCAGCCTCGGCGGCCGCTGGCGTTGCCGGTGCGCACCGCCCCGCCGTCGCGTCCCCTCGAGCACTGCGCGGACCGGTGCGAACGTGTCGCCGGAGACCCAACCGGCCCAAATCAGCTCCCACAGAGCCTCTTTGAACCGCTCGCTCTCGGTGGGCCCGTCGCCGGCGAGTTGGCGGAAGAAGTAGGCGCCACCGTTCCCGAGGGTGTCCATGATGCTGCGGTGGGTGTCGGTGAACTCGATCTCCATCGGCGCGCTCAGCGTGAGTGGCGCCGTGTCCGCGACGTGGAACGTGACCCACCCGTCGCCGCTGCCGATCTGACCCGCGCCGGACCACGTCACCTCGCCTGCGGCAAGCAGTTCGTCGAGCATGGCTGGTTGATAGTCGCGAACCCTCTGACCCGAGCACCAGCGGCTCGACCGCCGACGCGGGAATCGGCACGCCTGCCAATTGGTCGATCGCGGTGGCGAGCGCGTCGATTCCCGAACTGCGCGTGCGCGCCGACCTGTTGCCACGCCGGAAGGAATCGACCGTACGCGGCCGTGCTCACCGGCTCGACCTGCGCCCTCAGCGCAGCGAGGGACCGTCGACGCAGAATCTTGAGAACGTTGGCATCGCACCACTGTTCGGCGTCCACCGAGAACTCGCCGCGAACCAGCTTGCCGTCGACCGCCATGCGGCCCAGCACGTCGGCGGCGACGCGAAGGCCCAGGCCGAACCGGCCCGCGGCTTCGGCCGTGGTGAATGGCCCGCGAGTGCGGGCATACCGGCCGAACAGCTCGCCGAGCGGGTCTGCGACGGACTCGGTGAAGCTCATCGGCACGCCGACGGGGACGGCGATCCCCACGCCGTCGCGCAGGAGGCCGAGGTCCTCGATCGCGACCCACCACGTCTCGCCCGCGAACGACACCGTCAGCGCCCGCCGCGCAGCGCGCAGCCCCTCCAGCCATCCGCCGACGTCGGTGGCCGTCGACCGCAGCGCGATCTCGGCCTCGGTCAGCGGCCCGAGCAATCGCAGCAGATCGGCCACCGCCTCGGCGTCGCGGGCGGCCCGGTCTTCGGACAGGTGCTGCAGCTGACGACCGGTGGACTCGATGACCTGCTGGTCGAGCAGTTCGCGCAGTTCGACTCGGCCCAACAACTCGGCGAGCAGCGTGCTGTCGAGCGAAAGTGCGGCGGCTCGGCGTTCGGCGAGTGGGCTGTCGCCCTCGTACATGAATGCGCCGACGTAGCCGAACAGCAGCGACACCGCAAAGGGCGACGGCGTCGCAGTCTCGACCTCGAGCAGCCGGATACGCCGCTGCGCAACGCGTTTCATCAACTCGCGCAGCGTCGGCACGTCGTAGACGTCCTGCAGGCATTCGCGGACCGTCTCGAGAACGATCGGGAAGTCGGGATACTTGCGCGCGACGTCGAGCAGCTGCGCTGCCCGTTGCCGTTGGTGCCACAGCGGCGATCGCTTGCCGGGATGCCTGCGCGGCAGCAGCAGCGCGCGGGCCGCGCACTCCCGGAACCGCGAGGCGAAGAGCGCCGAACCGCCGACCTCGTCGGTGACGATCGGGTCGATCTCGTCGGCGTCGAACACGAACAACTCCGCACCCGGCGGGGCGTCGTCGGTGTCGGGAAGGCGCACGATGATGCCGTCATCGGAGGCGGTCGGCTTCTCGTCGATGCCATAGCGCTCGCGCAGCCGCCTGCCCACCGCGAGCGCCAGCGGGCCGTGCACCCGAAGGCCGTAGGGGGAGTGCAGGATCACCCGCCAGTCGCCGAGCTCGTCGCGGAACCGCTCGACGATGAACGTCGTGTCGGTCGGCACCGTGCCCGTCGACTCCCGCTGCTCGTCGAGCAGTTGCCACAGATTGTTCGTGGCGAAGTCGTTGAAACCGATTGCGCGGCATTGCTCTTCGAATGCGGCTCGGGTCATGCCGGAGAGTCGGCCGGTGAATGCGCCGATCGCCTCGCCGAGTTCGGCGGGCCTGCCGACGCCGTCGCCTCGCCAGAACGGCAACCGGGCGGGCTGGCCGGGCGCAGGCACGACGAGGACCCGGTCGTGCGTGATCTCGGTGATCCGCCAACTGGTTGCGCCCAGTGAGATGACGTCGCCGGGCCTGGATTCGTAGACCATCTCCTCGTCGAGTTCGCCGACGCGGGAGGGCTTCTCGGAGTCCGCGTTGGTCGCCAGGTAGACCGTGAACAAGCCGCGGTCCGGGATGGCTCCGCCGGAGGTGACCGCGAGGCGCTGCGCGCCGGGTCGGGCGGTGAGCGTGCCCGCATCGCGGTCGTAGACCAGACGTGGCCGCAGCTCGGCGAACTCCGTCGACGGGTACTTGCCGCTGAGCAGGTCCAGCGTCGCCTCGAAGGCGCTGCGCGGCAACGTCGCAAAGGGCGCGCTTCGGCGCACGGTCTCGAACCAGTGGTCGGCGTCGAGCGGTTCCAGCGCCGAGGCGGCGACGGTGTGCTGGGCGAGCACGTCGAGGGGGTTGGTCGGCACCCGCATGGTCTCGATGTCGCCGCTGAGCATCCGCTGAACGGTCACCGCACAGTCGATGAGGTCGGTGCGGTGCTTCGGCAGCAGCACGCCCTGCGAGATCTCGCCGACCTGGTGTCCTGCGCGTCCGATGCGTTGCAGACCGCTCGCCACCGAGGGCGGAGCCTCCACCTGGATGACGAGATCGACCGCGCCCATGTCGATGCCGAGTTCGAGGCTGGACGTGGCGACGACGGCCTTGAGCCGCCCGCTCTTCAGGTCGTCTTCGACGATGGCGCGCTGTTCCTTGCTGACGGAACCGTGATGCGCCTTCGCCAACAGCGGATCCGCTCCATAGCTCAGGCCGCTGGCCATCACCTGCGCGGGAGCACCGCCGCCGACCCGCGGATTGGCCTCCGCGGACGTCCCGACCCCGATGCGTTCGGCGTGAATCTCGTTGAGCCGCGACGTAAGTCGTTCGGCGAGCCGTCGCGAGTTGGCGAACACGATCGAGCTGTTGTGCGCCTCGATGAGGTCGACGATGCGTTCTTCCACGTCGGGCCAGATGGTGTTGTTCTCCAGGTTGGCCATGTCGGGAACGGCGACCTCTACCGACAGGTCGAAGGTCTTGGCCGACGGCGGCGCGACGATGGTGGTGGGGGCGGCCCCGGACAGGAACCGGGCGACCTCCTCCGCGGGCCGGACGGTGGCGGACAGCCCGATTCGCTGCGCAGGCTTGTCCAGCAGCTGATCGAGCCGCTCCAGTGAAAGGGCAAGGTGGGCACCGCGTTTGGTGGCGGCGACGGCATGCACCTCGTCGACGATCACGGTGTGGACCTCGGCGAGCGTCTCCCGGGCGGCGGAGGTCAGCATCAGGAACAGCGACTCCGGCGTGGTGATGAGGATGTCGGGCGGCTTGCTGATCAGCTCGCGCCTGCGAGCGGGCGTCGTGTCGCCCGACCGGACGCCCACGCTGATGGCGGGTACGGGTAGGCCCAGCCGCTCGGCCACCCGGGTGATGCCGATCAGCGGCGTGCTGAGGTTCCGCTCGACGTCGACGGCGAGCGCCTTGAGCGGCGACACGTACAACACGCGGGTGCCCGCCGCCGCCGGCCTCGGCTCGGAGGTGGCCAGCTGATCGATGGCCCACAGGAACGCGGCCAGCGTCTTACCGGACCCGGTGGGGGCGACGACGAGGGTGTTGTCCCGCTCCGCGATCGCGGCCCAGGCCTGGGCTTGCGCGGCCGTGGGCTCGGCGAAGGTACCCGCGAACCACTCACGCGTCAGCGGACTGAAGCGTGCGAGGGCATCGGGCATGGGGGCCACCCCGCCATAGTGCACGCACCCACCGACAAGTCCGCCCGACAACCCTGCGATTTCGGCGTGTTCACAGCCACTCAGCGCCGGTGAACACGCCAACTCGCCAGGTATCGCGAGGTCAGACGGCTAGATCGTGCCGCCAGGGAACATCGTCTTGACGGCCTGAGTCATGGTGTCGCGCGCCGCGGCGGCGTCGTCCGGTTCCAGGGAGCTGATCGCCATCACGTACCGACGATCGGCGCCGATCACGCCGGTGGACACGTGTAGTTGGTTGGCGCCACTCCAGCAGCAGAACCAGCCCTGCTTGACCGCAACCGGCTCGGCATAGAGCCCCTCGGGGATGCCGAACCGCTGCGGATACCCGTCGGTTCCAGTCGGTGTGGACTGCGCGAGGTCGCCGATGATCACGTTGGCCTGTTCGGGCGGCAGCCCTCCGCTGCCGTCCAGCAGTTTGCGGTAGTAGCTGACGAGATCGCTTGCGGTGCTCGTCGTGACGTCCCAATGGCCGTTCCAGGGCGCCGTGGTGCCAGGCAACCCGTACCGCGCCTTGACGCGGGCGAGGATGGCGTTTCCACCGCCGCGGTTCCAGAACATCTGGGCCGCGCTGTCGTCGGAGGAGCGCAGCATGACGTCGAGCGACTGGCGGTCGGCAGGAGAGAGCGTGATCTGGCCCTTGGATTCCTGCAGCAGCAGATCGTCGGCGATGAACAACTTCGCCACCGACGCGATCGGGAAACTCGAGTTGTTCCCGTTGGAGATCGTCTGTCCGGTGTTGCGGTCCAGTACGACGGTCGCGATGGTGGCCCCGGACTTGGCCGCATCGGCCGTGGCTTGACGGACGCGGGCGTCGACTCCGTCGAGTCCCGCCGTGGGCGGGACGGGTGGGGCCTCGGGCGCTACGGAGACCGGTGCCTGCGGGGTGTTCTCCACGGCTGGCGGCGCTCCCGCGGACTGTGCCTCGCAGCCGTTGACGAGCAGCGCCGCACACACGACCGCCAATGCCGTCATCGCCCATTTAGGCCGACGCATAAGTCTCCTCCGAGCAGTTCCTGAGAACCAGGGAGCGGGGTGAACGCAGGGACCCGCCGGTTACCCCACCCTAATCGGCTTGCTCAGACGGTGTGGGGTGAGGCCGAAGGCCCCTCAGATTCCCCGTTCGACGGGAAGCTCTCCACGATCGACGGCGGCGACGAGTGCCGCCCAGTCGGCTTCGGTCTGGTCGGCGTAGCGCCTGGCGAACGTGCACAGTGCCTTGTCGACGCGATCGGAGCCGCCCATGTAGCCGGCGATCATCGAGGCTCCGCTGGTGCGGGCATGGCCCTTGGCCAGTAGCTGACCCACGACGGCCGCGTAGTCGGTGAGCGTCTTCGCGGTCATCGCGTCCAAGGGGATGCGGCCCTTCATGTTGCGGAGTTGCCGCACGTAATACTGCAGACCGTCGATGGTGGTCCAGCCCAGGAGCGGGTCGCTCACCGTCTGGAGCGACTGCTGGTATTCCACGACGCGCTGGCCCTGATGAGCGTGCAATGCCGACTCTCCGTGCACGTAGCGGGCCAACACCGAGCGGCGTGCCTGTTTGAGTTGAAGGAACACGACGTCCTCCGGCGAGGAGCCCTCCAGCAGCGCCACGTGCGCGCGCAGGCCGACGCTGCCAACGCCGACCACCTTCTGAGCGACGTCGACCAGTGTGTAGCCGCCGAGGACGCGACGCCAGTACGGAGGCAGGGTCTCCAGGTAGTCGTCGAGCGCTCGCGCGAGCAGGTCTTCCTCGCGCTCGGGCAGTCGGTTGATCAGCGGTGGCTCGTCGACGATCTTGCGCACGCCGTCGACTTCGTGGGTGAGGCGTGGCAATGCACGATCGCCCGTTCGGCGCCGCGCCCGTTTGGCCGACCGCCCGATCTGCTTCTGCAGTGGACCAGCGGTCTGGGACGGCGAGCCGGTCGACGTCGAGCCGCACGAAAGACCTTGTGAATAATGGCAATTCGGCCAGCCGGACCAATTCCTGACGATAGGACGCGACGCAGGATCGCACCGATGTGCTCGCAGTGTCGTTCGGAGGCCCCGTTCTCGCGACCGGCGACCCAGATGCTGGCCACCAGCCGACGGAGATCCCATTCCCACGCCGCCGGGGTGGGCCTCGTCGAAGTCGTTGAGATCGATGACGAGGTCCCGCTCCGGCGAGGCGTAGAAGCCGAAGTTGCCGAGGTGCGCATCGCCGCACACCACCGGCGTGATGCCGGTCGACGGTAGCCGCGCGACGTCTTCCGCCATCACGACGGCGGTGCCACGCAGAAATCCGTAGGGCGAGGCGACCATGCGGCCGACGCGAATCGGGACGAGGTCGTCGACTCTTCCCCGGTGGCTGGCGTTGATCAGGTCGACCGGGTCGGGTCTGTCGGATGGCGCACTCCAGTCCGCCAACGAGCTGCGCGGGACCTTCTTGCGCAGCGCCTTGCCGAGTGCGTAGCGCTCGGCCCGCGTCACCGGTCGCTGCCGCAACGATTGGTACGCGGCGCCGTCGGCATCGGCGAGAACGGTGTGCCCGGCGGGAGCATCGGTTCGATCCGAGTGTCGCGGTGGATGATCCATCGGGTCGTCTCCTGGGGCGCGGCCTACGAGGTGAAATGTGACTGTCTGCCACGGTCTCTTCGGCCGTCGCCCCAGAGTCTTACAGGATCGGCGAACACGCGACGAGGAATCGCGGCCACCCCCGACGTCGCCACCCCCCGGGCGGCGCTGACGACGTCAGCCGTGCTTTTCGATGTACTCGTCGGCATCCTTGTCCGAATTGTCGATGCCTCGGGTGGAGTCGTGCCGAGCGTAGAACTGCAGCCACTTCATGCCCAGCTCGTGGCGAAGATCGAGGGAGACGCTCTTGATGAAGTCGGGCATCGCCTCGCGCTCCTCCTCGTCGAGGTGTTCACCGTTCTCGGTACGCGCCTTGATGACCGCCGCGAACCACTCCTTGCTGCCCGGCGCATGCTGGCGGGACTCACGTACGGCGTCACGGATGGCGTTGTGGTCGGTGATCGCGTCCTCGGTCTCGTCCTTCGGATCGCCCTCGGGGTTTCCCGGATCCTCGCGGCCGCCATGCTTGAGCAGCGCCGGATAGAACATCGTCTTCCTCGGCCTCCGCGTGAGCGTCGAGGCGGGCGCTGAGCTGATCCCAGATCGCGGCGAGATCGTCGCTGTTCGATGCGTCGTCGAGCCGGAAGAACTGGCGACGAAACCAGTCGTGGTCGGCATAGACCAGGTCGATGATGTCGGTCACACTGCACCTCATTCCGTCTCGTGCACGATTCGGTGCGATCGCACCGGCCAAGATTGCCCTTGAGCACCCAGTACCCGGTTTTGAAGGGCCACAAGCGGACTGGCGGGCGAGCTCTCGCAGCCGTCCCCGCCGCGTCTCGATGTGAGCAAGGGCATAGCTGCGTGACGTGCACTTATGGGTATGAGACACGTTGGATAATGAGCAGTAGCCAGCAAATCTTCAATCAGACGAAAGGTCGTATGGTGACGGCGCCAGAACTTACGCGTGACGAAGTGATCGACCCGTCGTCCGATCGATTGCTGGTGCCCGGGTCAGACGTGCTGGCAAACGGCGCAGGCCGACCGGTTCGCCCCGATCGTCGACGGCGCCGACTACCTGGCGCACGTCAAGTCGGCGATGCTGCAGGCCAAGCACCGGATCATGCTGATCGGCTGGGACCTGGACCATCGCGTCGAGTTCGAACCCGGCGGCGCGACGATGCCAGGGCCCAACCAGCTGGCCCTGTTCCTGCACTGGCTCGTCTGGCAGCGCCGCGATCTCGACGTCTACCTGCTGAAGTCCAACCTTCGCCTGCTGCCGACCTTCGACGGTGTCTGGTTCGGCATCGCCCCGGTCTCGTTGGTCAACCAAGTCACCTCGCGCCGAATGCATTTCGCCGTCGACGGCGCCCACCCCATGGGTGCGGTGCACCACCAGAAGATCGTGGTGATCGACGACGCGGTGGCGTTCTGCGGCGGCATCGACCTCAGCGTCGGGCGCTGGGACACCCGTGAGCACGCTCCAGCAGATCCCGGCCGACGGACGGCGGGGGAGGGCTACGGCCCGCGCCACGAAGTGGCCGCCGCGGTGGACGGCGCCGCCGCGCTCGTCGCTCGCCGAGCAGGCGCGTGACCGGTGGTCGACCGCGACGGGCGAGGATCTCGCGCCGCTGCCCCAACCGAGCGAGGACCTCTGGCCGCGGCGGCTGGAACCCTCGCTGCTCGACGTCGAGGTGGGCGTCGCGCAGGACCATGCCCGAGCTCCCGGGACGAGACGAAGCCCGGGAGGTGGAGGCGCTTGAACCTGGCGGCCATCGAGGCCGCCCGCGACGTCATCTACCTGGAGAATCAATACTTCGCCGCGCGGGGTTTGGCCGAAGCACTCGCCAAGCGCCTGCGCGAACCGGACGGCCCCGAGGTGGTGATCGTGCTGCCGCGCAGCTCCGAAAGCCGCCTCGAGGTGCAGTCGATGGACAGCGCCCGGGAGCGGTTGGTGCGGCTGCTGTGGGACGCCGACGAACACGGCCGGTTCGGCGTGTACTGGCCGGCGGTCAAGGGCGGCGAGTCGGTGTACGTGCACTCCAAGGTCTTGGTGGTCGACGACCGGTTGCTGCGCATCGGATCGTCGAATCTCAACAACCGCTCGCTCGGCTTCGACAGCGAGTGCGACGTCGCCATCGAGGCATCAGCGGGTCGCGACGACGTGAGCCGGCTCATCGTGGACACGCGCAACGGCTTGGCCGCCGAGCACCTCGGCGTCTCGCTGGAGGCATTCCGTGCCGAGGTGACGGCGCGCGGCTCCTTCCTCCAAGCGGTCGACTCGCTGCGCGGCACCGGCCGATCGCTTGCGGAAGTTCACCGAGTTCATGGTGTCGGCCGACGCGGGTCCGTTCGGAGAGAACGATCTGATGGATCCCGACCACGTACCGGCATCGGTGGCGCAGAGCCTGTGCAGCCTGATTGCTGGCCTGATCGCCTGGCCGCTGACCCGGGCCGCGCCCGAACTGTGGTCGCTCGTCCGTACCGCTGCTGATCGGGTTACGCCGCGCTCGGGGGGATGATCGTCAGGACGCCAAGGTCCGGTAGGTCGGGAGTTCGCCGGGGTCGGATTCGGACGAGTTGAAGCGGTCCGCCAGCGCCCGTGCCGGCCGTGACCCGGCCACTCGGATCAAGCCCCGCATGACGGAGACAGCGACCGCGCTGCGGGGGTGAGCCAGTCGCGGCGCGCCGGGCGGGAGCTTCTGAGCGGCGTCGACGAGTGGGCGCATATATCGCTCGTAGCCATCCGCGGCATCGGAAAGTGAACTGGCGCTGGAGAGTTCACCAAATGTGCTGGCGAGCGTTCCGCGAAGGATTTCGACCTGAGCGGTGGCGCCACCGCTGTCGTCGTCACCGGCAGGGAACTCGGCGAGGGCGCCGCCGTCGTCGTCAACGAATCTCAGGCCGACCTCGCCCGTTCCCTGGGCCAGGATCGTCTCTTCGAGGCCCATGCGGCGCAGCACTTCTCGCCCCGGCCCGCGCACGTCGACGTTCTGGCCTGCAGTGCGCAGGCGATCGCCGCGTTCGAGAACCGTTACCCGGTGCCCGGCCTTCGCCAGCCAGTAGGCCGCGGTGGGTCCGGCGACGCTCGCCCCGGAGATCAGAATGTCCACGAATCTCACGGTACGGATTGGCGCTGGCCGGCCCGCAGACCTGCCGTCTGCACGAGGACCCGGTAGGCCGGTCGTTCGCGGCGGTTAGTCCCTGGCGGGGAGCGGCGCCACGGTGTCCGGCGTGTCGTGATGCCGCGAATACGAGCCCAGGTAGCCGTAGCCGGTGCTGCTGTCGGAAAGGTAGTTGCCGTAGCCCTGGGTGGTGTCGCGAACGTCGCCGACACGGACGACCTGCGGGGGAGAGTATGGCATCGCAAACCTTTCCTTCAATCTGTGAATTTGCGCAACGTTACCTGAGCGGTTAGCTACGCGGTGCGGTAACCGACGTGATCGTTAATTTTTGGTCATGGTTCTTCGGAGGGCCGGTGCGCCTGGCTCAAGAGTTCGGGATCGCCCGCGTGGCGCAGGTGGCGCAGCCAGGTTTCGACCTGGATCGCGGAGTAGAGCTGGTTCACGCCGCCGATCCGGCCCACGGCGCGCAGGGCGCTGTCCCACGCTCCTGCGTCGACATATCCGCGCTCCACGATGTGCGGACTGTCGCAAAGGTATTCGCGCCACAGGGGTTGGTGTTCGAACCCGCGCAACATGGCTTCGTCTGCGACCGGCTTCGACCGTCGACGAAGTACCTTGTCGTTGACCAGTCCCGCGAAGGCGTACCTCTGCACGGCGCGATCGATCCGCGGATCGGCGGCGATACTCCAGGGAGTGGCCATCGCCAGGTCGACCACGGCCGGCGTCAACAGCGGATGCCGCACGTCGACTCCCGCCGACGGGTACACGCGGCGGCTTCGGGCGAACTCCACGCACCGCAGGACGTTCTCCAGAACGGCCTGGCCGTGTACCGACGGCGCCCGGATGCCCGTCGTGACGTTCGTTCGGTCCTGCAGACCGCGCCTGTCGACGTAGCTCGGGCGCAACCACGGGGCCGCTACGACGAGGGGTCGGGGCGGGTCCAGCGTGAGCGACCGGCCGCTTCGCCATCGGCGCAGTCCGTCGACGGCGGCGCGGCGGATCCAGAACGCAGAGGAACGCCTCAACTCGGAATGTCTGCTCCACCTGTGTGATTCCCGCCGAAGTCGGTTCAGGCGTCCCGTGCGGAGAAGGTCGGCGAGATACCAGGGATGCGGGCCCGCCAGGAACACGGCATCGCCACCCTCTCCCGTCAGAATCGTCGATGAGCCCAACTGTCTCGCGACGGCATCCTCTGCGGTGCCGGACGCCCAATTCAGAATTCGCCGCGACGGCGCCGGCAGGAAAACACCGAATTCGGGCCCCCGGTGAAGGTTCCGTGTTCGGTCGCGTCGATCGGATGCCACGAGGCCGGCGTCGTTTCCAGTGCTTCCTGAATCCACGGTGTCTCGTCGCTGGCAGGGGAGCCGGGATGGACGAAGCTCAACGCGTGCGCCGGTTTCAGGCCAGCGACTACCGCCAGGACCGTCGAGCTGTCCAGTCCGCCGGACAGTTCGACTGCCTGCGTGTCATCGGATGACAGTGTCCCCGCGACCGCATGTTCCACCGTTCCGCGGAGGAGTTCCTGGTGCTCGTCGAACGTTCCGGCGACGGGCCGATCCTGCGGCCGCCATCCACCATGCACCCGAAGGCGGCCGCCACGCCAGATGGCGAACTCGCCCACTTCCAGCCGCCGGATATCGCGGTACGGAGTGCGGTGGCCGAGGTGCAGGCCGGTGCTGAAGATGTCGGCTAGGTAGTCCTCGTCGAGGGCGCGCCATGCTCCGGTTTCGCGTGCGAGGGCGCCGAGATCCGTCGACACCACCGTTTCGTTCGATCTGGACCCGCAGTACAACGGACGAAGGCCCATGCGATCACCGATGAGCACCGCGTCGGGTCCGGTCACGATCACCGCCGCGTACTCGCCGACGATCCGCTCGGCCATGTCGGCGCCCCACCGCCGCCAACCCGCCTCCACGATCCGACCGAAGGACGCGGATCTGTCGAGCTTCAACTCGGCGCGCAGCGGTGCCGGGTCCGCGACGTAACCGTGGAACCACACCGCCGATTCACCGACCGTCTCCTGCAGGGGCCAACCCCGAACGCGCGTAGGCATTTCGGTGGGCAGGGCACACCAGGAACCCATCCAGTCGTTGGTGACTTGACGTCATTGGGCCCGCTGGATCACGGTGAATCGCTGCAGCGAGGTACTGCCCTCGTTGAGCGGAGCGCCGTCGAACTCCACCCACGCGTGAGCTTCGAACGGGTACAGCGCAACCCCGATCACGTGCTGCGCCTGCCAGCCCGCCGTCCGCAGAAAGCGGGTCAACGCGAGAGAACGCGGCAGACAGTCCAAGGGGGCCTCGCGGGACGGATAGAGGCCCTCGGCGGTCCGGAAGACCTTCGTCAGACGCGCTAGGTCGACGCGCGGCGCCGTGGTATCGGCGATCGGCCCGGTGCGCTTGTCGTAGGCGTCCGCGAAACCCGTCTTCAGATCACGGTCCGCGGCGGCACGTTCCCGCAAGGCACGCAGGGTGGTCGGACGACGACGCGGCATCTGGGCCATGGAAGGTGTTGTCTCGCTCGGCTTTTCCATGACCAGTCGACCTGCAGCGAGTTGAGCCTCGGCGAAGTCCCCGAAGTCGCGCTCCACTACCGATGGAGAAACGCCGAACTTCTGGGCGAGGGCGGGGAGGTTTCGCTCGGTCGGCCGATGGGTGAGCTGCGCCCACATCGCCGCGGCAACCTCGTCGGTGACGTCATACACGCCTTCCGAGAGATCAAGGATGACGAGGCGGTCGGAGACCTCGACGCACCGCAGGTGTGGCGGGCAAAACAGCTGTGGCATCGCTGTCGGTAAGTCCACGTCTCGCCGCTCGAGCTCGTCCAAGCAGATCCATCCAATGAACATGGTGTTGATTAATCCGTCGGTCATGGATACCTCGTGATCGCGGTCCCACGCGCACGTTCGGGTGCGGTGCCGAGCCGGCGTGTTGTTCCATCGATCCTCGAGACTCAGGTCAGACGCGTGCGAACCGCACCTTGCGGGTCGATGTGTCGGCCTCGGTGAGGCGGACGCGTAGGCGGCTGCCCGGCGACCAGGCCCGGCCCGTCGCATCGCGCCCGTACCGCTGGGTCGTCGAGCGCCACGGTGCCGGTGCGGCCGTCGTCGGTGGTATCGACCGTCGCCGCGTCGAACTGCTCGCCGACCCTGCCGGCGAGCAGGACGGCTTCCGCCAAGTCGATTGCCGCCCGCTCGAATTCGTTGGCACGACGCGTGGTGGACGCCATGGTGTTCGGCAGGGTCGGGAGCGCCTCCAGGACCCATGCGGGCGGCGCCGTTCCATCGAATGCGGACAAGCAGGCTTCGGTCGCGAAGCGGTCGGCCAGCCGGCGAAGCGGCGCGGTGACGTGTGCGTATGGCGCCGCAACGCCGGCGTGCAGCGTCTGTTCGGGCGGCCCGTTGGTGAAGGGCGTGTAGCCGGAACCGCGCAGCAGCGTGGCGGCAAGGTCGAGAAAGGCCGCTCCGCGGGGGTCGCTCGGATCGACGCTCGCCACCACGCGCCCGGGCGTCGCGTCGGGTGGCCAGTCGACGCCCAGACCGCCCGCGGCTCGCCGAACCCGCTCGACGTCGGCGGCCTCGGCCGGCGGCACCGTTCGCAACAGGCCCGACCCCGGCCTTCAACATCAGCGCAGCCGCACACTCGCCCGTCAGCAGAGAAACCTGCGCGTTGTGCCGTTCGGACGCTGACTGCGCCCGCAGCACCAGCCGCCAACTGCCATCGGCGGTCGCGCTCCACCTCCTGCTCGGGCAGGTCGAGGTCGATCCCGCCGCGCGCCAGCACTCGCTCCGCCCGGATGCGACCGAATGCCGCCAAACCGGTGAGCGCCTGCGGACAAATCCCTTGCTTCCACATCGGGATACGTCAGCTGCGCGGTGCTGCGCACGAGTGCGCGCCGCACCTCGACGTCCGTCGGTGTCGCATCGGCGTCCGTGCGGATCGTCCAGACCACGGCGGGCACGGACCTGATTCGGCAGCAGGCTTGCCGAGCCCTCACTGAGGACGGGTGGGTGCAACGGAATCTTCTCGTCCGGCAGGTAGATCGTGACGCCCCGCAGCCTGGTCTCGGCGTCGAGCGCAGATCCGGGTACGACGAACGCAGCGACGTCGGCGATCGCATAGCGAAGAAGGAATCCGGCGCCGTCGGGGACGAGGTGTAGGGCCTGATCAAGGTCCTGCGCGCCGGGCGGATCGACGGTGACGAACGGCACCGCGGTCAGGTCGACTCGGCTCAGCTGCGCCGGCGGCCGAGCCGCCTCTTCCAGTGCCTGCGTGCTGAACTCCGGGGGAGCACCCAATTCGGTGCGCAGCGCCGAGAAGTCGATCTGGGGAGCGTGCAACCGCCGCAAGGGAGTCGTCACGTCCAGCGACACTACCCGCCGTCCTCAGCGCTTACGGCGCTCGGTGGACCCGACCCCTCCACGTGATGACGGCCGCCGTCACGAGCACGGCTACGGCTGCGGCCGCGGAGAGGCCGGCCAGCGCCGCGGCGTCGCGCTGGTAAGCCCCGATCGATGCGGCCACGAGACCCCACACGCGTGCCCGCGACATAGCCGGGCGTAGCGCGCAGGAAGACGGTCAGGCGATCGCTGTGACTGCCGCCGCGACGAGAATGACTGCCTGCCAACCTATTCCGGTCGGTGAAAGTCCACTGCCGACGAGCGCCACCGCAATGTTGGCGAAGATCGCCACGCTGCTCCACCCGAGATACAGTCCGAACGTCGCGGTGACCAGACGCCGGAGCCACGCAGGTGCCGTGAGGTCGTCGGCATGGCGGACCAGCAGTCGCATCGCGTCGATGAGCGCGCCGAACATCACCGCGAGCACGCCGACGCTGAGCCACGTCCAGTCCTGGGCGGCGATGAGTAGCCAGCTGGTGAATCCGACGAAGACCACCGACGCGTCGACGAGCATGCGACGCTCCCACGGTGCGCCCAGTCCGACGCGCACCACGGCGGCGCACGTGATGGCGCACAGCAGTGTGATGACAGCCCAGATGGAGAAGGCGTAACCGGCAGGGGTGATCACTGGGTCGTTGGTGGCCCCCGTGGACAGGAAGTTGCCGTACACGCGGGAGATGAGCGACGGCGTCACCAGCTGGCTGAGCGCCAGCAGCAGCGCGACCCACCGCCAGCGCGACGCCGATGAAACAGACTGTGAAACAACGGTATTACTCATGATCTAACCTCCTGAGCTTGCGAATCGACGCGGGCCGGCCACCAAATGCGGGGCCCGATGAGGGTGAAGAGCGCCGGGATGATCACCGTGCGCACCAGGAAGGTATCGAGAAGTATCCCGAGGCCGACGATGATGCCGATCTGCGTCAACACGATGAGCGGCAGCACGCCGAGCACCGCGAAGACCGCGGCGAGAACGATTCCCGCGCTGGTGATCACGCCTCCGGTCGAGGAGACCGCACGGACGATGCCGAGGCGGGTGCCGTGCTCGTACGTCTCCTCCCTGGCGCGGGTGACCAGGAAGATCGTGTAGTCGACGCCGAGAGCGACGAGGAAGAGAATGGCGAACAGCGGGGTGGTGTTGTCCAGTGCGGGGAAGCCGACGAGGTGCACGCTGGCCCAGCCGCCCAACCCCAGCGCCGCCAGTGCGCTGAGCACGGTGACGGCGACGAGAATCAACGGCGCCAACGCTGCGCGCAGCAGTACGTAGAGCACGACGAGCACCACCAGGAGGATCGCGGGGATGACGACGCGCTGATCGCGCCTGGCGGCGTCGCGTGCGTCGAGGGCCTGGGCGTCGGAGCCGCCGACCAGCGCACTGGAATCGACACCGCGGACCGCCGTGCGCAACGAGTCGACGGTGGCGAACGCCTCGGGGGAGGCGGGGGCCCCGGCGAGGACCACCGAGAATTGCGTTGCGCCGCTTGGCGACCGGCCCGTTTCGCTGACCGAGACGACGCCCGGGGTTGACTCGATCGCGGAGCGCAGTTCGGCGGCGCGGTCTCCTGTCCCGATGATGCGGGTGGGATCGCTCGTCCCGCCGGGGAAGTGGGCAGCGACCGTGGCATAGGCCGATACCGACTCGGCTTCCACCCGGAACTGCTCGGTCTGTGAGAGTCCGATCGGGGTGCCCAGCAGCCCGGTACACAACACCGCCAACAGCGTCAGCGAACAGACCGCGACGCGTGCCAGCGTGATTGACTGACCCAGTCCGCGAGGCGGTACCAGCCGCCGGTGTTCTGGGCGGCGTGCTCGGCGCGGCGCGGGATGAACGGCCAGAACAGCCGGGTTCCGAACGCGGCGAGGAGCGGCGGCAGGGCGCACAGGACGAACAGCGCCGCGACGAGCAGCCCCGATGCTGCTTGCACGCCAAGGCTGCGGGTCGACGGCACCACGGCCAGCAGCAGCGTGAGCAACGCCAGTACCACCGTGGCATTGCTGGCCAGGATCGCCGGGCCCGCATTGCGGACGGCGATGCGCAACGCGGCGCGGTGGTCGGAGGTGTCGAGGAGTTCCTCGCGGTAGCGGGAGATCAGAAGCAGCGCATAGTTGGTCCCCGCGCCGAACACCAGCACGCTGGTGATGCCCGTCGTCGAGCCGTCGGCAGTCAATCCCGTCGCGTCGGCGACGACGCCGCCGAGCACCATCGACGTGCGGTCGGCGAAAGCGATGACGAACAGGGGCACCAGCCACAGCACCGGCGACCGATACGTCACGATGAGCAGCAGGGCGACGACGACGGCGGTGACGGCAAGCAGCGTGACGTTGGCGCCCGAGAAGGAGTCCGCGATGTCGGCGCCGAACGCGGGACCGCCGGTGATCTGCAGTACGAGATCCCCTGGGGCACCGTCGTTCGCGGCCTTGCGGAGCGCCTTGACCGTGTCGCCGAGCTCGAACCCGGTCAGTCCGCCGTCGATCGGCACGGGCGCTACTGCCGCCTTACCGTCCTCCGAGCTGGTCGGCGGTGGCCCGCCAGGCGTGCCCGCGGCGGCGAGCACTCGTTGGCGGGCCGCGTCGACCGCGGCGAGGTCGGCTGCAGACAACGTCGCGCCGTCGGTACGCGAGGCCACCAGAATCACCGGCGCCTTGTCGCCGCCAGGAAAGTCCTTGGCCAACGCCGAGACTCGGGCGGACTCGGCCGATGCGGGAATGGGAACCGGTGAGGACGTGGCGTCGGCGTTCTGCCCAGCCAGGGCCATGAGTGCGCCAGAGGCGGCCAGCAGTAGCACGGTGATCACCCACGACCAACGTGCGGTGACCACTGCGGCGAATCGGTTCCACGAGGGCATGGCGTCGAGTATATTAAGGTGATTGATGATTAAGCAACTTATTAATCAACTTAAGGGGATTATTGGTGACGGGAACGTCCAACGAGCGCGGCGCCGTCGAGGCGTTGATCGTCTCTGACGTGCAGGCGCTCTCCGCCGAGTCCGACGACTTGGGACGCGAATTCAGTGCGCGACACGACTTGGGAATCAACGACTTTCGCGCTCTGCTCCACGTGATGGTGGCCGAGGCCGACGGGTCGCCGTTGACCCAGAGCGACCTGGGTCGACGAATCGGGGTGTCCGGTGCGGCCATCACGTATCTCGTCGATCGCATGGTGGCGTCTGGGCATCTGGAACGCGAGGCTCACGGGTCCGACCGGCGCAAGGTGCTGCTGCGCTACGCCGACCACGGCAGCGAGGTGGCCCGGTCGTTCTTCACGCCACTGGCCAGTCACACCGAGATGGCGTTGAGTAGAGTTCAGCGCGTCCGACCTGACCACCGCACACCACGTGCTGTTGGCGTTGATCGAGGCGATGCGAGTGTTTCGGACGGAATTGCGCGAGTAGCCGAGGGTTTGCACGGCTGCGCACTCGGGCGCAGCGTCAGTCAGCTCGTCCGCGTGGCGATGACCCGGCCCGCGGCCGTCACCGCGGCGGCACGGCGATGGGCGACGACGGTCGGGTCGTCGGTTGTGGCGTTGGGGTGGGGCTGGTGCATCCAGGCGAGGCCGATGCCGATGAGTAGGACGAGCAGGTCGATGGGCTGCCAGGACGGGTCCACGTGGCCGCTGGCCTGGGCGGCCTCGATGACGGCGACGTGTCGGTCGGGGATGGGCTGTCCGTCGGCGCGCGGCTCGTCCAGCCGCACGCCTTCCAGGTGCGCCCACGTGATCATGCGGTAGTGCTCGGGATGGCTGCGAGCGAGATCGTAGATGTCGCCCGCCAGTTCGGCGATCGCGTCCGGACGCAGGGTGAGTGCGCTGAAGAATTCGGCGCTGTCGGCGGCCACTACCTCGCGAAAGAGTGCTTCCTTGTCGCCGAAGTGGGCGTAGAGGCGCTCCTTGCTCGCCTGCGCGGTCCTGGCGATGCGGTCGATGCGGCCGCCGGCCAAGCCGTACTGCGCGAACTCGGCGCGGGCGGCCGACAGGATTTCGTCGCGCAGTGCGGTGGTGCTTCTCACGTGCATGACTATACCCAGACGAACTGGTTCGTTTGGTACGGTGGTCGGGTAAGCGCGAACCAACGAACCGAGGAGTCGAGGATGGCTGAGACGACGACGATCGACGGGCGCATCGCGGCGATGCCGCGAGGCGGCCCGGACGCCTCCTGGCTCGATCGACGACTGCAGACCGAGACGCCGGAGTACACCGATCGCTACGACGTCCCCGACGACGTCAAGCAGACGGTGATCACGGCTCTCGACCGGATGGGTGCGCGCGGCAGCTGGCACGAACGAAATGCCCGCCTCGCGCTTGACGCGGTCGCGGACATTCCCCGCCCGCGCATCCTGGAACTAGGCGCTGGCCACGGCAGGTTGTCGGCGAAGATCCTCGAGCTGCACCCCACCGCGACCGTGACGGTCAGCGACCTGGACCCGACCTCGGTGGCCAACATGTCCGCCGGTGATCTGGGTGCCCATCCCCGAGCCCGTACCCAAGTCGTCGATGCCACCGCCATCGACGCCGACGCCGACACCTACGACCTGGTGGTCTTCGCCATGGCCTTTCACCACCTGCCGCCCGCGCTCGCCGTCCGCACCATCGCCGAGGCCACGCGAATCGGCAAGCGGTTCTTGGTGATCGACCTCAAACGGCCGCACCCGCTCGGAGCGATCCTCCTGCCCTTGATGGCGGTACCGGCCTCGCTGGCGACGTTGGCGAGGCCGTCGACCACGACACGTGATCCACGACGGGGTCATCAGCGTGCTGCGGGCCTACAGCCGTTCTGCGCTGGTTGCCCTCGGCGAAGCAGCCGACCCGGCGATGCGGATCGACCACGCTGCCGTCGGCTCCCTTCGGACCGCTCGCGATGATGTTCTCCCGGCCCGAACCCACCGCTCAGAGGCAGCCATGACCACTCCCGACGAACATCGACGCGATCATGGATCAGCCCCGGCGGGTAAGGGCATTGCGGCGTGCCGTCGAGATCGTCGCCGACCGGGCGGCACCGATCGTCGACCTCTCTAGGCCATACGTCGACGGACTCGGCAATTTGCCACGCGATGGTCGATTTCTGTTGGTGGGCAACCACACTCAGTTCGGCGCCGAAGCGCTCCTGATCCCTTACTTCGCGCGGCAGGCGATCGGCGCCCGCGTGCGGCCGCTTGCCGATCGGAACTTCGGCCGCATGGGTGGTCCGATGGGCGATCTGTTCGCGGCCGCCGGTGCAGTGATCGGGGCGCCGGAGACGGCTCGCGAACTGATGCGTCACGACGAGCCGATTCTGGTGTTTCCCGGCGGTGGTCGCGAGATTTCAAAGTTCAAGGGGGAGGAGAACACCCTGCGGTGGCAGGGCCGCGCCGGCTTCGCCCGCCTGGCGGTCGAGCACGACTATCCGATCATCCCGGTGGGGCTGGTCGGCGGCGACGACGTCTACCGGAGCCTCGTGACGCGGGAGAGTTGGTGGGGCCGGCTCAGTCAGGGCGTGACCGAGAAGCTCTCGAACCGCTCGGACATGGCCATGCCGTTGATGCGAGGCATCGGGCCGACCCTCGTGCCCAGGCCCCAGCGGATGTATCTGCGCTTCGCCGCCCCCATCGCGACCACCAAACCCGCACGGGTACCCGCCGAGAAGTGGGTGGCCACCGTCAAGGAGAAGACCCAGGAATCACTCGAGCAGACCCTGAGCGAGCTACTGGAACTTCGCGGCAGGGACCCCTTCAGAGAGTTGAACCCGTTGGCCTGGCATCGCGCCATGATGCCGGTCTGACGACTGAATGCGTCGAGGCGGCCTACGTCGTCCGGTGAAGCGTCTCGTCGTTGCAGCGCCGCTTGACACGGTGGGGTGCCTATAGTTCAGTCAATCAAACTGGACGGGTGTCAAGAACGATCACTGCCGGCAGTGCGGCGTACGTGCCCAACGTCGTTTCACTTGCGGCCGTTGATTCTTCACGAGCCCTCGACGATGATCGTTGGCGTTACGGAAGAGGATTCGCATGAAGATGTTCTCCGGCAAGCGCGGCTGACCGCCGTGCACATCGACTTCGCCCCGGAGCTCGAGGCCTTCCGCGAGGAAGTGGCGGCTTTCCTGGATACCGCGCCAACGCCGGCGATCCGTGAGGCCGGCCGCAAGCTCACCAGTGCCTTCGCCTCCTTCGACGAGGTGATGGAGTGGCAGGCGATCCTGAATCGGAAGGGCTGGGCCGCACCCGCATGGCCGGTCGAGTTCGGTGGACCCGGCTGGTCGGTCGAACAGCGGTTCATCTTCGCCGAGGAATACTGTGCGCGCGACCTTCCGCCTCTGCTGCCGAACTGCCTGCAGATGGTGGGCCCGCTCCTGATGGAAGCTTGGAACGCCGGAACAGCAGGCGAAGTACCTGCCGAGAATCCTTGCCGCCGAGGACTATTGGACTCAAGGCTATTCCGAGCCCAACTCCGGGTTCGGACCTCGCATCGCTCAGTTGTTCCGCGGTGGCCGACGGCGACGACTACGTCATCAACGGCAGCAAGATCTGGACGACGCTGGCCCACCGGTCGAACCGGATGTTCATGCTGGTGCGCACCAGTCGAGAGGGAAAGAAGCAGCGGGGCATCACCTTTCTGCTTCTCGACCGGACCGACTATCCCGGGCATGACCATCCGGCCGATCGTCGGCCTCGACGGATTTCCGGAGCAGTGCGAGGTGTTCTTCGACGACGTCCGCGTGCCGCAGTCCGGTCGCGTGGGCGAGGAGAACGACGGGTGGACGGTCGCGAAGGCATTGCTCAAGCACGAGCGTGGCGGAGCTCGGCGCAGGGTCCGTTCCTGCGCCGCCGGTTGCGTCTGATCCGGGAGGCCAGCACTCACGGCCGACGCACCGAATGGTGGTGTGCTGGCTGATGACTCGGTCTTCCAACGCGACCTGGGCGAGTTGGAGGCCGACGTCGCGTCCTACGAGTACTTCGAGAAGCTCGCGATCAGCGGCCATCCCATCGGCGATGACCCGGGGTTTCCCTCCGTGAAGAAGACGATGGGATCGGAGTTGACGCAAAAGCTTTCGGTGATGACGACGCGCATCGCAGGGCTGGATGCGCTGCCGCTGCAGCTGGAGGCGCTCGAAGTGGGCTCCTCCCAGGCGTCCGTTGAGCGACGAGTTCGCCCTGATCGCGATGCCCTTCTATCTGAACTCGCGCGCCACCACGATCTACGCGGGAACCAACGAGGTACAGCGCGACCTGATCGCACGCACCCTGCCATTCGCGGGAAGGGGCTGAGAAGCATGGAGTTCACCTTCTCCGAAGAGCAGAAGATGCTGCGCGACAGCGTGTCTCAGTACCTTGGTCGGGCGTATGCGTTCGACCAGCGGCAAGCGATCATCGGCTCCGAACGCGGAACGTCGGCCGAAGTGTGGCAACAGTTTCGAGAAATCGGACTCATCGCCCTTCCGTTTCCCGATGACGTAGGCGGGCTAGGAGGCTCGACGACCGACGTCGTCGCCATCTCCGAAGTGTTCGGCGAGCATCTGTTGAGCGAGCCCTATCATTCGTCGGTCACGCTCGCCGGTCGCGCACTCGCGATGGTCGAGGCCAGCGACACGTCGCGGGAATGGCTGACCAAGATCGCCGACGGCGAAGCGCTCGGTGCCTTCGCGCACGAGGAGGGACGCGGAACCGCCGACCCGGCAAGGATTTCCACCACGGCGACGCGTTGGTCCGGACGGCTACCTGCTCAACGGCGAGAAGCGGTTGGTGCTCGGCGGCGGTGACGCGGACGTGATGGTGGTGACGGCGCGCCTGTTGGGCGGCGACCACGCCGAGGGCGAACTGGGCCTTCTCCTGGTGACGCCGGAGGTGCCGGGGGTGTCGCTGACGAGTTACCGCACGGTCGATGGACGCAAGGCCGCCAACTGTGTGTTCGGCGACGCTCGGGCGACCCTCCTTGCCTCCGATGCCGTGGCGACGATCAGGTCGATCGTCGAGGGCGGGATGCTCGCACTGTCCGCCGAGGCCGTCGGCGCGATGGGTGCGCTGCTGGACGCCACCGCCTCATACGCCGGAACTCGGCAGCAGTTCGGTGTACCGATCGCCACGTTCCAAGCGATTGCGCATCGGCTCGCGGACATGAAGATCGCCTTCATCAAGGCTCGGTCGACGCTGCTGTACACCACTGCTCTCGTCGAGGCGGGTCTTGCGGAGGCGCGTGACATCTCGCTGCTGAAGGCGCAGGTCGGTCGGCTCGGTCGGACGGTCGCGGAGAGCGCCGTCCAGATCCATGGCGGCGTTGGAATGACGGACGAGGTCGCGATCGGGCACTACCTGAAGCGGATCGTCGCCATCGATGCGATGTTCGGCGACAGCGACTTTCACTTCCGCAAGGTCGGCGCGCGCTAGCGCATCACCGTTCCGTGGCGCACCTCATGGCGGATCGTGGCCATCGGGTGGCGGTCTCTGGCGGCCCTCTGTACGGGTCCGCGGGGTTTCGGGTCCGTAGGGCACGGTTAAACGGGGGTGATGTGGGACGCGAGTGCACAGGCGCGTGACGAACGTTTCCGTGCGTCGAGTGTTGCCTGGGTCGTAAGGTTCCGGCTCGTCCCACGGTGCCGGCTCTTCGTGCGGTGGCGGATCTTCTTGCGGTGCTGGCTCTTTGTGCGGTGCCGGCTCTTCGCAGGGTGTCGATTCCTGCTGAGTGGCCGGTGGTTGGTCTGCTTCGGGCTCGTCGGGTGCTGGTCGGTCCCACGCTGTGTGCGGATCCCACGGTGCTGGCTCTTCGTGCGGCGCCGGATCTTCGTGCGGTGCTGGAACTTCTTGCGGTGCTGGCTCTTCGCGCTGTCGCGATTCCTGCTGGGCCGCGGAACTGTGGGCGAACTCCGACGCAACGTAGTCGTCAGCAGTGTCGTCGACAGGAACGTCGTCAACAGGAACGTCGTCAACAGTGACGTCGTGCGGCGCTGGTGCATCCTCGGGTGGTCGATACAGGCGTTCGGGTCGGTGGTAGTTGTTGATCCTGGTTTGACCGGTATCCAGATCCGCCGGGGGGATCCATTCGACGTCGTGTTGGTCAGTCATTCGGGTGGCCCAACCGTCGGGGCCCACCATGCGATTGTCTGGGCCGCAGGCAAGACCGAGTTCGTCGACGTTGGTCTGCCCGTCGTCGGCCCAGTCCCGGGCGGCGTGATGGACCTGTGTGCCGTACGCCGGCACCGTGCAATCGGGCTTCGTGCATCCGCCGTCGCGCAGGATTAGCATGAGCCGCTGCGCCACCGAGGCGGTGCGCCGGGAGCGGAACAAGTCCATCGCCGAGCCGGTCGCGCGATCGAAGATCCCCAGGTAGTGCGCGGTGGCGTTGCGGGCCGCCATGGACAGCACGTCGCGGATCGGAATAATCGTGCCACCGCCGGTCACGCCAACCCCGGCGCGGGATTCGATGTCCTGCAGGGTGGTGCGCACGAGGATCGTGGCGACCACTCCGTTGCGCTGGCCCAGCACCCCGCTTTGCAACACCCAGCGGCAGATCTGTTCAAGGGCGTCGTGTTGGCGTTGAGCCACGCTGCGGTGATCGTTGTCGATCTGCGCTTGGCCGGGCGTGCCGCTCGTGCAGGGGTTCTCGTCAGCCGGATTGCACATGCCGGGTGCGGCCCAGGTGGCGAAGATCGCCTCCAGCATTGCCCACGCCTGCGGTGTGAGGACCGCCTTCAGTTGGATCATCTTGTCGGGTAGTTGCGGGGACTTGGTGACGCCGCGCTTGCGTTGACGCTCATCGTCGTCGGGCTCGGGGCCGTCCTGGTCCAGCAGGAAGAGGGTGCGGTCGATATCGTCCTTGAGCTTCTTGGGTCCGATCCCGACCGCCTTACGGGCCCAGTCGATCTCCATCTGAGCCCGCGTGATTGCATCCACCGACGCCGGGATGCGGTCCATTCCCTCCCTGATCACCGTCACGTGCTCCGCGTTGATGACCCCGAACGAACGGCCCAAGGCGGTCGCGGGCAGCACCGGGTCCAACGGTTCCCCTGACACGGCGTGGCGCGGCCCCAACAGCGCGGCGTCACGGAGGCGACGCCCTGCTTCGCTGGTTGAGATCCGCCATCGTGTCGCCAGCACCTGATTCCAGTTCTTCGCGCCAAGTTTCTTCGGGGTGGTCTCGGTTTGCAGATGAGCCAACAGCGCATCATCGTGGCTAGGTAGTTGACACCTCAATGTCTGGATCTCGTCGAGCACCATCGTCGTCTCGGCGGCGGTCAGCCGCTCGACGGCCAATGCGGCCACGGCCTCGTTGGCGGCGCGCAATGCTGTGACTGCCGCGTCGACCAACTCCGATTGCACAATACGAACGTATGTGCGAAGTCTAAGAATTTGGCGACGTGTTTCGCAAGAAATTCCTAAGAGATCACCGCGCATGTCCACGCCACTGAAACCACAGTGACACAAGGGAATTCAGGTGCACCAAGCGTGCGCGAATCTGCGTGAGGGCTAGCCGAGCGTGCCCTGGTACCGTCGCATCCCCGCGATCCAGCGCTCGTAGTCGGAGCCCTTCTGCCGGTACATGTCGAGCACCTCGGGGTGTGGCAGCACCAGGAACCGGCCTGCCGCGACCGCCTCGACCGTCAAGTCTGCCACCTTGTCCGGACCGATCACCTCGCCCGCCTTGGCGACCGCGGTGCCGCCCAGCCGCGCCGCAGGGTCGGTGGAATCCAGCAGCCCCCTCAGCAGCGGCGTCTCGACGCCCATCGGGCAGACGCACGACACGCCGATTCCCTTGTCGCCATAAGTGATTGCCAACCACTCGGCGAATCCGACCGCGGCGTGCTTGGTCACCGAGTACCCGGCGGCGCCGATCTGGGTGAGCAGTCCGGCGGCGGACGCGACACCGACGAAGTACCCGCTGCCTCGATCCAGCCACTGCGGCACCAGTGCCGTGGCGGCGCGCACGTGGGCCCGAAGGTTCACGTCGATGATGCGGTCCCAGTCGGCGTCGTCGCCGAGTCCCGGCGCGCCGATGACTCCGGCGTTGGCGACGTATACGTCCACGGGGCCGAATTCCTCACCTGCACAGGCGATCAGCGCCGCGATGCCATCGACCGAAGCCGCGTCGGCCTCGATTCCCACCGCTCGACCGCCGGCCGCCGCGATGCGGGCCGCGGTCTCCGAAGCGCCCGCGCCGTCGATGTCGCCGGCGACGACGGACGCCCCCGCCGCGGCGAACGCCTCCGCGAGCGCCCGTCCGATCCCCGAACCCGCACCGGTGACGACGACGACGCTGTCCTCGATCTTCATGGCTCTTGTCTACCGCACGCCCCTGGTCACCGGTTTTTTCCCGTTCGGGAGAACGTCGAACTCGGCGGTCGACTAGCGTGCAGAGCGAACCACGCGACGAACCAAGGAGCATGCCCGTGTCAGTGCCCGAACTGCCCTATCCGTTGTTCGACGCGGACAACCATCTCTACGAGACCGAGGACTCGCTGACCCGCTTCCTGCCGAAGGCGTACAAGGACGCGATCCAGTACGTGCAGCTCAACGGTCGGACCAAGATCGCGATCCGCGGGCAGATCAGCGAGTACATCCCCAACCCCACGTTCTCGGTGGTCGCCAAGCCCGGCGCGATGGAGGACTACTTCAAGCACGGCAATCCGGACGGCAAGAGCCGCCGCGAGATCTTCGGTGAGCCGATGAAGGCCATCCCCGCATTCCGCGAGCCAGGCCCCCGCCTGGAGTTGATGAACGAGTTGGGCGTCGAGCGTTCGCTCATGTTCCCGACGCTGGCCAGTCTCATCGAGGAGCGGATGCGCGACGATCCGGCGCTGATCCACGTCGTCGTGCACGCGTTGAACCAGTGGCTCGACGAGGAATGGGGCTTCAACTACAAGGGCCGCATCTTCACCGTTCCGGTGATCAGCCTGCCGATCGTCGAGAAGGCGATCGAGGAGCTGGACTGGGTGGTGTCGAGAGGAGCCAGAGCGGTGCTCATCCGCCCGGCGCCGGTGCCGGGATACCGGGGACCGCGGTCGTTCGCGCTGCCCGAGTTCGATCCGTTCTGGCAGCGCTGCGTCGATCACGACGTGCTCGTCGGCGATGCACACGTCGGACAGCGGCTATGCGCGCTACAACGCCGAGTGGGACGGCGGCGACCGGGAGATGCTGCCGTTCCAGACCAACGCGATGTCCATGATCAACGGTTGGCGGCCCGTGCAGGATGCGGTGGCCAGCTGGGTGGTCCACGGTGCGCTGTTCCGCTTCCCGAAGCTCAAGGTGTCCATCATCGAGGCAGGCGCAACCTGGTTGTTCCCGCTGCTCGATTCGATCACCGACGTCTACAAGAAGGCGCCGGAAGCCTTCCTGGGCAACCCGATCGAGGAGATCAAGAACCGCATCCACATCAGCCCGTTCTACGAGGACGGCGTGCTCGACCTCATCGACCTGATCGGGGTCGAACGGGTGTTGTTCGGCTCCGACTTCCCGCATCCGGAGGGCTTGGCGCAGCCGACGCACTACGCCGACATGCTGAAGGATCTGCCCGTCGCGGATCAGGCGAAGATCATGGGCGGCAATCTCGCCGGCCTGCTCTCCGTATGAGCGAGGCTCTATAGCGAGGCATCGCGTGAGTGAGGCACCCGAGTGGTTCCTCTACATGTCGCAGTATCGGATGCCCGTCGCCGACTTCGTGTCACGCGCGCAGGCGGCCGAGACCGGCGGGTTCGACGGGGTGGCGTTCTTCGACCATCTCGAAACCCCGGGAATGCCAAGCGCTCCCGTCTGGGAGGCCATGGGCATCGCCACCTGGGTTGCCGCGAAGACCGACCGGATCAAGGTCGGCCACCTGGTCCTCTGCGATGCGCTCCGACATCCCGCCGTGCTGGCCAAGCAAGCCGTCACGCTGTCCGAGGCATCGGGCGGACGGTTCGAACTCGGCATCGGGGCGGGCTCAATGCCCAAGGAGCTGGCCAAGTTCGGCCTCCGCACCGGTGATGCGACGCACCGCATCGAACGACTCGACCACGACCTGGGGCTCATCAAGGAGTACTGGGGCATCGGCGGCGCAGGAGAACGCACGCAGGCGCCAGAGCCGTCACACCCGATCCCGATCGTCATCGGCGGAAGTGGGCCGCGAACGTTGGACGTCGTCCGCAGGCATGCGGACTGGTGGAACCTTCCCGCCCCCTTCGCGGACCGGCTGCCGGAGTTTCTGCCATCGATCGGCACGGCCCGGCCCTCGGTGCAGCAGATGGTCGGCTTTGCGCGGCGGGGGAGTGACCCGAACGAGGTCGCCGAGACCAGTCGGCGGCGTTGGGGCCACCTCGGAGCGGGCCTGGTCTGCGGCGACGCCGACGAGCTCGTCCGGCATTTCACCCGACTGTCCGACCAAGGCGCACAACGCTTTTACGTGTGGTTCGCCGACACTGCGCAACCAGAGGCGATCGAGGAGTTCGGCGACTCGGTGATCGGCGCGTTCCGGCGGGCTACTGGGTCAGCCGCTCCCGCAGCTCGCGCTTGAGCACCTTGCCGTAGCTGTTCTTCGGCAACTCGTCGACGTAGACATAGCGTTTCGGCCGCTTGAACCGCGCGATGCGCTCGAGCAGATGCGCGTCGAGTGCCGACTCGGCGGCCTCGCCCACGATGAACGCCACGACGACCTCGCCCCACTCCTCGTCCGGCGCGCCCACCACGGCGGCCTCGCTGACGTCGGGGTGGGCGATCAACACCTCCTCGACCTCGCGCGGGTAGATGTTGCTTCCCCCGCTGATCACGACGTCCTTGCTGCGGTCGCGCAACGTCAGAAAGCCTCGCTCGTCGAACGAGCCCATGTCGCCGGTGCGCAGCCAGCCGTTCCGTAGCGTGGCCTCGGTCGCATCGGGGTTGTTCCAGTAGCCCGACATGACGACGTCTCCGCGGCAGACGATCTCGCCGATCTCGCCGGCGCCCGCCGCGGTGCCGTCCTCGGCGAGAACCGCGACGTCCACCCCGGAGCGCGCGTACCCGACCGAGCCGAGCGTCGCGTCGTCGGCCAATCCTCGCCGGACGACGTGATCTGCGCGCCGAAGCCCCGTGATCGTCATCGGTGCCTCGCCCTGGCCGTAGAGCTGGACGAAGATCGGGCCGAACGCAGCCATCGCCTTCTTGAGGCTGTCGACGTACATCGGGCCGCCGCCGTAGACCACGGTGTTCAGGTTCTGCGGCCGGGGACGCCCGGTCTCGACCAGGCGCTGCACCATCGTCGGAGCGAGGAACGCGGCGCATCCCGGATGGTGCTCGCACAGATCGAGGAACTCGTCGGGCTCGAAGGCCGACGACTCGGGCACCACCTGGCGGGCGCCCCGCAGGACGTATGGCGGGATGTAGAGCCCGGAGCCGTGGGACATCGGCGCGCCGTGGACGAGACTCGAATTCGCATCGGGCGCATCGAAGTCCGCGAGGTGAGCGACGGTCATCGCCATCAGGTTGCGGTGCGAGAGCATCGCACCCTTCGACCGGCCGGTGGTCCCGCTGGTGTAGAACAGCCAGGCCAGCGCGGCGGGATCGGTGTCGCGCGGTGGCGCCGCGGGCTCGTACGTCTGCCGCGCGGTGTAGTTCGGCGAGGTGACGTCCTCGACGGGGACCCCGGTGGCACCGGCGCAGACCCGGCCGCGACCTTCGTCGACGCGAATACCGTTGCTGCGCCAGAGTCTTCGATGATCTGCACCATCTCTCGAGGGTGCAGCTTGTAGTTGATCGGAACGTAGACGCATTCGGCCGCCCACGTCGCGAACATCAACTCGACGATCTCCGGCGCGGTTCTCGCTGGCGATCGCGATCCGCGTGCCCGCCGGGTGGGCGGCCCGAATCGACGCGGCGAGTCGCAAGGCGCGCTCGCGCAATTCGGCCCAGGTGTGGACCTGCCGCTCGCCGACGTACACCGCGCCGCGGTCGCCGTGACCGCGAGGCGGCCTGGTCGAGAAGGCCGAACAGGTTCAACGGGCCACCCATTCCGACGTCAACGCGAAGTCGGACAGGTACTTCGTCGAACTCCAGCCGCCGTCGACGACGATCGTCTGCCCGTTGATGAACTCCGCGCCGGGGGAACACAGGAACGCGATCGTGCTCGCGATGTCCTCGATCGTGCCAAGCCGGGTGTGCGGCGTCATCTCGGTGTTGATCTTGCGGAACCGCTCGTCGTCGAGGCGTTCGGCGACCATCGGCGTCAACGTGACGCCGGGTGCCACTGCGTTGCAACGGATTCCCTGCGGGCCGTACTGGCACGCGATGTGGGTGGTCAGTGCGGTCAACCCGCCCTTGGCCGCGGAGTAGGCGCCGCCGCGCAGACCGCCGACGACGGCGAAGGTGGACGTGACGTTGATGATCGCCGAGCCCGGCGCCATGTGCGGTATCACGTCGCGCGCCAGGCGGAACGGGGCACGCAGCATCAAACCCAGGAAGTAGTCCAGGGATTCGTCGTCGGTCTCGTGCAGGGGCTTCGGTTTCCCGACGCCCGCGTTGTTGATCAGGAAGTCGACGTGGCCCCAGCGCTGCACCGCCGCGTCGACGATGCGCTGCGGGCCGTCGTCGGCGGTGAGGTCGACGGCCAGCGTGCGACAGTCTCTCGTCGTCGCCGACGGCGGCCTTCAGTTCGGCGAGGCGCGCGTCGTCGCGACCCGTCGCCCAGAACGGCCATTCCCGACTCGGCGAGCTTGACCGCCGTGCCGAACCCGATTCCGCTGCTCGCCCCCGTGACGATCGCCACCTGCATCTCATCCACCCACCGTCGTCTGTCGTCAAGGTCGCCCGGATCGCGTGCTTGAGCACCTTCCCAGCGTCGTTCTTCGGCAATGCATCCCACGTCTCGACCCGCTCGGGCACCTTGAACCTGGCGACTCCGTGGCCCTCGAGGAACGTCGCGCAGATCGTCGACTCCGGGTGCCGGGGACGAGGCCGCGACGATCACCGCGCACGCCCGTTCGCCCGTCCGCGGGTCGGGCACCCCGACGATCGCCACCTCGGCGATGTTCGGATGGCCGACGAGCAGGTCCTCGACTTCCTTGGGCGAGATGTTCTCGCCGTTGCGGATGATGATGTCCTTCGCTCGACCGGTGACGACGAGGCAGTCGCCGTCCCAGCGGCCGAGATCCCCGGTGCGGAAGTAGCCGTCGTCGTCGAAGGAGTCGGCCTCGTCCTCGGCGTGCAGATAGCCGACCAACATCTGGGCGCCGCGCGCGCGGATCTCGCCGTCGACCGAGTCTGACGTCGGCGATGCCGGGGCGGCCGTCGGTCTCCGCGGCGCGGTCGGCGTCGTCGAACGCGCCGACGGTCGTCACGGGCACTTCCGTCGACCCGTACACGCGCGTGACCGTCGCCCGCTCGAAATAGGCCTTGGCCCTGCGGATCAGGGACGGCGGGACGCCCGCGCCGCCGCAGATGAAGACCTTGAGGTCGGGGAGGTCGGTGCCCGCGGTCTCCGCGGCCGCGAGCAGCTGTTCGAGGAACGGTGTGGCGCCGGCCATGTGGGTGCAGTGCTCCGACGTCATCAGCTCGACGGCCTCGGCGGGGTCCCAGCGATCCATCAGCACGGCGGTGGAACCGGCCAGCAGCGGGCACTCGAAGGCGTAGATGGAGCCGCCGATGTGCGCGATCGGCGATGGCACCAGGAAGGTGTCACCCGGTTCGACGAGCCAGTTGTCGCGGATCTGCGTGATGAGCGCGTTGATCGAATCGTGCGTGTGCAGAACGCCCTTCGGCCGTCCGGTGGTGCCCGAGGTGTAGAGGATCATCCGGACGGAGTCGGGATCCGGTGCGCCCAGCGTTGCCGGCGGGCGACTCCTCGAACAGCTCGGGGTAGGCGGTGTGCGGACCGGGCTCCCCGCGGATGACGACGACCTCCGGCGGGGTGTCCATCGAGTCGGTCACCGAGGCCAGCATCGACGCGTAGTCGTGGCCGCGGAAGTCGGCCGGTACGAAGATCATTCGACTGTCGGCGTCATCGAGGATGAAACGGAGCTCGTGGTCACGCAGCGACGGCAGGATCGGATTGACGATCATGTCGGCGAGCGTGGCCGCGAGGTACACGACCGCGGCCTCGTGCCAGTTGGGCAGCATGAACGAGACCACGCTGCGGGCGGGCATCCGACGAGTCATGGCTGTGCGCCAGCGCGGTCGCCTTGGACAGCAGCTCCCGACAGTCGAGCCTGGTGTCGCCGTCGACGACCAGGACTCGGTCGGGTGTGTCCCTGGCCGCGTCCCGCAGGGCGTCGGCCAGGGTGGTCGGAAGTGCGCGTCACGGTCAGCTCTTGACCCGGCGCATCGTCATCGAATGCCGGAAACGCGACGCGGGGTGGGTGTTGATGGTGACCTGGGCGATCTGGCCGTCGGAGGTCCTGTACGTGCGGTGCACCTCGACGGCCGGCGAGCCCGCGGCGACCTTGAGCCGGTCGGCGAGTTCCGGTGTCACCAGCACCGCGCCGATCTCCTGATGCACCTCGACGACGCTGACGCCGAAGAGGTCCTCGATGAGCGGGAAGATCGGACCGGTGTGCCGCTGCAGCATCCTGCCGACGGCGGCGAACGTCCGGTTGATGTAGTACTCGGTCCAGCAGTGCGTGTACTCGGCATCGACGGCCTGGCGGAAGCCGAGCACGGCGAGCCATTCCTCGCCCTCGGGAAGGCCTGTGCGACTGGCGAGTTCGGCGTCGATGGTGACCATGCCCGGTCGACTCGATGTCGAGTCCGGCCCCGCTGGCGAAGGCCAGGAGGTCGTTGATCGTCATGTTGTCCTGGGCATACGAGTTCGCCGACACGCGGGGCACCACCATGGTTCCCGGCGCGCGGCCGCGACGAGACCAGGTTGTCGTCGCGCAGCCTGCGCAAGCGCCTCGCGGACGGTGTAGCGACTGACGGCGAACCGCTCGCACAGTTCGTGCTCGGTCGGCAGCTGGGACCCGACGGGGTACACGCCGTCGACGATCTCCTTGCGCAGCGTGCGCGCCACCTGCAGGTAGCGGTGGTCGGCGGGAGCGACGGTCATGCGCGATCAGCCCCTGCGCAGCGCGAGCACGCTGCCCTCGCCGTCGGCGGAGACGTACAGCGTTCCGTCCGGCCCAGCCGCGATCCCGGCGAACGGGCCCTGCGGACCGGAGAACGGTGGCATGCCCAGCAGCGGCTTCGGCACGACGCCGGGCGGGGGACCGATGGGGAGCCCGTCGGCGATCGTCGTCCGCGAGCCCGGTGGCGATGTCGACTCGATGACCGCCTTCGCGCCCGCATCGACGATGAACAGCGTGCCGCCGATGGCGAGGATGCCCTGGGGGCGGTCGAGGCCGTCGACGACGGGCTCGATGCCCGACGCCGACACCCGAACGACGCGGCCTGCGCCCGACTCCGCGACCAGAATCTCGCCGCGGCCGGTGACCGTCACGCCCACCGGATCGTTCAGGCCGGACGCCAGCACGTCGACGCGGCCCGTCCCGCCGGGATCGACGCACACCACCCTGCCGGTGCCGAGCTCGGCGGCGACGATGCCGCTCGGCGGCGATCGCGACGCCGTACAGCTGGTCGAAACCGTCTGCGAGGTAGATCGGTTTCGTTGGCCTCCGGCCGGTAGCGGCCGATCTGGCCGCCCGACGTGGTGACGACGAACTCGCCGGGCGCCGACGTCACCAGCCCGCGGAGGAACCCCGGGTAGCCGGGGGAGAACAGCATGCCGACGGTCTCCAGCGACCCGTCGGTCGCCAGCGCGTAGAAGTAGGTGCCGTCGGCGACGTAGACGCGTCCGTCGTCACCCACGGCGAGATCCATCGGCCAGTTCAAGGCGCCGGGAAGGATCGTCCTCGTGTCGCCGCCGCCGAGCACCTCGGTGATCTCGCCGGTGAAGTTCGAGACGAACAGCCGCCCGTCCACGAACGTGCAGTTGTCGAGGCCGGGGCTCAGTTGGGCGAGCACGGTCTGGCTGCCGTTGCGCGGATCGATGCGCAGCACCTGCCCGCTGGCCACCTGAGTCGACACGATGAAGCCCGCCGCGTCGAACTTCACCGAGTCGGGAACGCCGAGGCCGGTGGCGACGATTTCGGGCGCGCCGCCGTCGGGATCCATGCGCCAGATCTCGTTGGCGCCCATCACCGGGAAGTACAGCAGGCCGTCCGGGCCCACCTCCATGGCATTGGGCGACGGCACGTTCTCCAGCAGGATGCGCGGCGGCCCACCGTTCAGGTCGAACTCCATCAGTCGGCCACCTTCGCGGCACTCGCCGATGAAGAGCCTGTCGCCGTGAAAGGTGATGCCGTTGGCGGACGGGACGTCGTCGCGCAGGACGCGGGTGGCGCCCGAGGCGTCGCGCAGGCTGACCCTGCCGTCCATCACCTCCGTCGCGACGAGGTTGCCGCGTGAGTCGAACGCCATGTCGTCGGGCGCGACGATGTCGCCACCCTTGGCGCTGACGGTCTCGACCTCGCCCGTGGCCAGGTCGAGCGCGCTGATCTGGCTGCCGGTCACCTGGGCGATGTAGATGCGGCCGTCCGGGCCGGTGCGAAGGCCGTTGGCGCCGAACAGCCGACTCGGCGGGGTGAGCCGTGCCCAGTTGCCAGCCTTCCGCGAGGGTCGGCGCGGTCGGGGCAGGGTAGCGCGTCTGTCCGCCAGTCACCGTCGGACCATAGCAAGAGCTGCATTAGTCCAGACAATAGTTTGGCCGAACCGGCGATCGGCCTTGACGAGCGCATCGTGGCTGCGGAATAGTGTTCTCCATTCAGCAGAACTCCATATGTTGTCCGGACAATTACGCAGTCCGGCCGCGGAAAGCGAGTCATGGCGGAACTTCTGAGGCTTGGACGGCCGCATCGTGGTGGTGTCCGGGGCCGGCGGCGGCGGAATCGGTACGACGGTGACGGCGATGGCCGCCGAGGCGGGCGCCACCGTCATCGCCGTGAGCCGCTCCAAGGAGAACCTCGACGAACACGTCGTCCCGCTCGCCAAGCGTGGACTTTCGGTGGTGCCGGTCGCCGCCGACGCGTCCACCGACGAGGGCATCGCGACCGTCATGGATCAGGTTCGGCGCACCGACGGTGACCTGTACGGACTGGTGAACGTCGCGGGCGGCGCCGCACCGTCGACGTGGATGCCGTCGACGCGGGTGACGCGCTCGGACTGGCGGGACCTGTTCACCGCGAATCTCGAGACGACGTTCTTCACCAGCCAGGCCGTCGCCGCCGAACTTCGGGCGCTGGGCAAGCCGGGGTCGATCGTGTCGATCTCGTCGATCAGCGGCATGAACACCGCGCCGTTCCACATCGCCTACGGGACGGCCAAGGCCGCGGTCGTGGCGATGACGCGGACGATGGCCCTCGAACTGGCCACCGACGGCATCCGCGTCAACGCCGTCGCGCCCGGCGTCACCGAGACCGCAGCGTCCGCGACCTACGTCGACCCCGACCCCGAGCGGGACCGCGCCGCGATCGCGATGGGACGTCGCGGCACGCCGAAGGAGCAGGCGGGCGCGATTCTCTTTCTGCTGTCGGATCTTTCGAGCTACATCACCGGCCAGACGCTGCTCGTCGACGGCGGTCTCGACCTCAAGTGGAGCCACCTCGCCGCCGACCACACGTCGCTGTTCCTCAAGGACGAAACCTTCCGCGCCGAGATCAGGAGGACCTGATGACCGACACCAAGGACGACGTGGTCGCCGAAGTCGTGGAGGAGTTGTCGACACCGACGACGATTCCGCGTGGAGGCCTACACCTCCGAGGCCTACGCCCGCGCCGAGCGAGACAAGTTGTGGCGCAAGGTCTGGCTGCAGGTCGGCCGCGTCGAGGAGATCCCCGAGGTCGGCGGCTACCTGACCTACGACATCCTCGACGACTCGATCATCGTCGTGCGCACGGGGCCCGAACGAGTTTTCAGCGCACCACAACGTCTGCATGCACCGCGGCCGCAGGCTGGTCGACGTACCGGCAGGCGCCAAGAACGCCTGCGCCAGGACCAAGAAGTCGTTCGTCTGCGGATTCCACGGCTGGACATACGGTCTGGACGGCGCGTGCACGCACATCCGCGAGCAGGACGACTGGCAGGGCGCGCTGACGCCGGCCAACACCCACCTGGCGCACGTCAACGTCGACACCTGGGGCGGCTGGCTGTTCATCAACATGGACACCGACCCGGAACCGTTGGCGGACTACCTGTTTCCGGCCGCCAAGATCCTCGATCCCTTCGGTCTGGAGAACATGCGCTTCAAGTGGCGCAAGTGGCTGAACTTCGACTGCAACTGGAAGGTCGCGCTGGAGGCCTTCAACGAGACCTACCACGTGTTCACCACCCACCCGGAGTTCAACAAGTTCGGCGAGTTCAAGGGCTGGGCCAAGGCGCAGGGCAAGCACAGCAACATCGGCTACGACGCGCCAAAGGGCATGGACGAGACCAAGTCCAAGATCCGGCTCGGCTCGGGCGATCCCCGCATCTCGACCGCGGAGATGCAGGTCTACACGATGGAGGAGACGAACGCGACCACCACGCAGACGCTCGTCAACGCCGCCAAGCGCCTCGTCGACGAACTGCCGGAGGGCACCCCGGCCAACAAGGTCCTCGAGCACTGGCTGACCTCGGCCCGCAACGACGACGCCGCGCGCGGCGTCATCTGGCCGACCATTCCCGCCGACATCCTCGGGCCAGAGCGGCACGGCCTGGCAGCTCTTCCCCAACTTTCAGATCGGCCAGGGCCTGACCAGTGCGCTCTGCTACAGCGCCCGCCCCGACCCGAGCTACGACCCCGACAAGTGCATCTTCGAGGTCGCGGTGCTCGAGCTCTACCCGAAAGGCGAAGAGCCGCAGACGGAGTGGGTCTACACCCCGGTCGGCGACCCGAACTGGCTGTCCGTGCTGCCGCAGGACTTCTCCAACATGGCGGCCGTGCAGCAAGGCATGAAGTCGCTCGGCTTCCGCTGGCACCAAACCCAATCCGTACCGCGAGCGCAGCACGGTGAACCTGCATTACCAATTGTCCAAGTACATGGGTGTCGGCGCGCCCGAAGAACTCACGTGATTTGTGCACGCTTGCCCGCGCTCACCGCGGAGTGTACGTGCACAAATCCCAGAAAAGGAGCAATAGTGAAAGTCAATCTCGGTACCGGAGCACAGAATTCGCACGACTGGGACCGCGTCCTCGCGGGCAACTTCAGCAGCGAGCCCGAAACCCCCGACTGGCAGTGCGTCGAAGGTGCGCTCGCCCTTGGCGACCTCGCCGAGCCGCTCGGCTTCGACGGCATCTGGTTCCCCGAGCACTGCGGCACACCATATGGCATGACGCCCAACCCGATTCAGGCGCTGACCTACTTCGCGGGCCGGACCGAGCGGGTCGGCCTCGGGACGTTCGTCGCGGTGGCGCCGTGGTGGAATCCGGTCCGGTTGGCCCATCAGATCGCCTACCTCGACATCCTGTCCAAGGGTCGCTACAACACGATCGGCATCGGCCGCGGCGTCTCGAAGTCCGAGTTCGACGCCGTCGGGGTCCCGCGCGAGGAGAGCCGCGATCGGTTCAACGAATGCCTGGACGTTCTCAAGCTGGCGTTCAGCGGAGAGCGGTTCTCCTATGACGGTGAGCACTTCTCGTTCCCCGAGATGTCGCTGCGCCCAGAGCCGGTGAGCAAGGACCTGTTCTCGCGCATTTACAGTTCGTCTTCGACTCCTGAGTCGCTGGAGATCCTGTCGCGGCGCGGCATGGTGCCGCTGTTCGTCGGCAACAAGCCGATCGAGGATGCCGGGCTGGAGGTGCAGAAGGTCAACACCTTCCGCAGCCGAGGAGGGGTTCGAGCCCTGCCAACCCAAGAACGTGATGTTCATGTACTGCACGCCCGACGAGCCGGACGCCGCAGCAGACCGACGAGTGGATCTGGACGGCCAACCGCGACGTCACCGTGCACTACGGCTTCGCGGACGCGTCGAACTTCAAGGGCGTCAAGGGGTATGAGGCATACGCGAACCGCGAAGCCACCGCGACCGCGGTCCTCGCCGAGGCCGTGCAGAAGGAGAAGCCCGAATTCGGCACGAAGAAGTTGCCGGGATACCACGCCTCGAACCTCTTGATCGGCACGCCCGACACGATCTTCGAGAAGCTCAAGGCCGCCCAGGAGGCGTGCTCGTTCTCCGAGGTCACCATCGTTCCGCAGTTCGGCACCATGCCGTATGCCGACGGGATCGAGAGCGTCAAGCTGTTCGCCGCAGGAGGTGCTGCCCGCCGTCCACGAGATGGCCGCGCCGCTGCACCCTGGCGCGCTGCCCGCCGAGGTGCACGCATGACTGTGGTCGACAATGCCTGCGGGCCGACCGTCGACGCCCGACGACGTCGACATCCCCGCGCTGCGGGAGAAGTACGAGGCGGAACGCAGCAAGCGGGTGCGCCCCGAGGGAGGGGCGCAGTACCTGGAACTCAAGGGCGACTTCGCCGAGTTCGCCGAGGTCGATCCGCACACCCCGGTGACCCCGCGCGAGCCGATCACCGAGGACGTCGAGGTCGCCGTGCTCGGCGGCGGGATCGCGGGACTGCTCGCGGGTGCGTACCTCAAGAAGGCAGGCGTCGACGACGTCCGCGTCATCGAGATGGGCGGCGACTTCGGCGGCGTCTGGTACTGGAACCGCTTCCCGGGCATCCAGTGCGACAACGACGCCTACTGCTACATCCCGATGCTGGAGGAACTCGACTTCGTCCCCTCGAAGAAGTTCGCCGACGGTGCCGAGATCTTCGAGCACTGCAGGCGCATCGGCAAGCACTTCGGTCTGTACGACGGGGCGATCTTCTCGACTCAGGTCCGCACGGTGCGCTGGGATGACTCGATCCAGCGCTGGCACCTGACGACCAACCGCGGCGACGACATTCGGGCCCGGTTCGTCGTGATGACGCAAGGCTCGTACAACCGCCCGAAGCTGCCCGACATCCCCGGCATCAAGGACTTCGACGGGCCACGTGTTCCACTCGGCGCGCTGGGACTACGACTACACCGGCGGCGACTCGACCGGCGGGCTCGACAAGCTCGCCGACAAGCGCGTCGCGCTCGTCGGCACCGGTGCGACCGGCGTTCAGTTGGTACCGCACCTCGGCCGAGATGCCCAGCAGCTCTTCGTCTTCCAACGCACGCCGTCATCGGTCGACGAGCGGACGAACACGCCGACCGATCCGGACTGGGCAAAGTCGCTCCAGCCGGGCTGGCAGGAAGAGCGCAAGCGCAACTTCCACAACTGGTCACCGTTCGTGGGCGTCGTGTTCGGAGAGCCGGACCTGGTGTGCGACTTCTGGACCGAACTCGGCCGCAACATGACCGCGCGGATCGCGGCGAGCCCGGATCCCGCATCGCTCGGCATCGAGCAGATCATGGCGATCCGGGAGGAGGAAGACTTCAAGATCATGGAGCGGCTGCGGCGCCGGATCAACGACCTCGTCGACGATCCCGCCACCGCCGAGGCGCTGAAGCCGTACTACCGGTTCATGTGCAAGCGGCCGTGCTCGAGCGAGGAGTACCTGTCGGCGTTCAACCGTCCCAACGTGACGCTGATCGACGTGTCGGAGTCGAAGGGCGTTGAGCGACTGACGGAGAAGGGCGTCGTCGCGGGCGGCGTCGAGTACGAGGTCGACTGCGTGATCTTCGCGAGCGGTTTCGAGATCTCCACGGAGATCAGTCGCCGGTATGCCATCGACGCCATCGAGGGCCGCGACGGGTTGTCGCTCTTCGACTACTGGCGCAACGACTACAAGACCCTGCACGGGATGACCAGTCGCGGCTTCCCCAACCAGTTCTTCACCGGCTTCATCCAGGGCGGGGTCTCGGCCAACACCACCGCGATGTTCGAGCAGCAGGCCAAGCACATCGCCTACATCATCGCGCAGGCGCAGGCCCGAGGCGCGACGACCGTCGAGCCGAGCCAGGAGGGCCAGGACGGCTGGGTGAAGACCATCCGCAGCCTCTCCATGGACAACTCCGCGTTCGAACTCTCCTGCACCCCTGGCTATTACAACAACGAGGGCCGCGGTGGATCGGAAGGCAACGGCTCGTTCCTCGGCGACTTCTACTCGCCGGGTTTCTACGAGTTCGACGACCTGCTGGCGCAGTGGCGCGACAAGGGCGACCTCGACGGGCTGGAGCTCAGCACGTGAGGCAGTACGGCGCCGAGTGCACGCTTGTTGGCGGGAGTACTCGCGATGCGCGTACCACGAGCGTGCGCTCGCGACATGGCTGAGACCCTGCGGTTCGACGACCGCGTCGCGGTGATCAGCGGCGCGGGCCGTGGACTCGGGCGCGAGTACGCGCTGCTGCTGGCGTCGCGGGGAGCCAAGGTCGTCGTCAACGACATCGGCGGCAGCCTGACCGGCGACGGCGCGGACGCAGGCCCCGCGGAGTCGGTCGTCGCGGAGATCCGCGCGGCCGGCGGAGAAGCGTTGGCCTGCACGGAAACGGTCGCCACCGCCGAGGGCGGGCAGGCCGTCATCGCCGCCGCGGTCGACGGCTTCGGCGCGGTCGACATCCTCATTCACAACGCAGGCACGGTTCGCCGCGGCTCGCTGCGGGAGATGACGTACGACGACTTCGACGCGGTGCTCGACGTTCACCTGCGGGGCGCGTTTCACCTCGTCAGGCCCGCGTTCCCGGTGATGTGCGACAGGGGTTACGGCCGCGTGGTGCTGACGTCGTCGATCGGCGGGCTGTACGGCAACCACGACGTCGCGAACTACGCCGTCGCCAAGGCGGGCATGATCGGGCTGTCCAACGTCGTCGCGCTCGAAGGCGAGGAGCACGGGGTGAAGTCGAACGTGATCGTCCCCTCCGCCGTGACGAGGATGGCCGAGGGCATCGACACGTCGGCGTATCCGCCGATGGGGCCGGAGCTCGTCGCACCCGCGGTGGGCTGGCTCGCGCACGAGTCGTGCTCGATCACCGGCGAGATGATGATCGCGATCGCCGGGCGGGTGGCTACTGCCGTCGTCGCCGAGACACCGGGCGTCTACCTGCCGTCGTGGACCATCGAGGACGTCGGACATCATCTCGACGCGATCAGGGATGACTCTGCACCGCTGGTGTTTCCGGTCGTGCCCAACGGCCACGCCGACCACATCCGGTACAGCTTCGGGCTGGCGACGCAAGGAGTCGTACATGGCTAGCGGACCGCTGGCGGGTATCCGCGTCCTCGACCTCACCTCGGTGGTGATGGGGCCGTACTGCACGCAGATCATGGCCGACATGGGTGCAGACGTCGTGAAGATCGAGCCGCCCGAGGGCGACATCACGCGCAACGTCGCGGTGGGTCCGACGCCCGGGGATGAACGGCGTGTTCATGAACGTGAACCGCGGCAAGCGCAGTGTCGTGCTGGATCTGCGGACCGACGACGGCCGGGATGCGTTGCGCGCGTTGGTCGAGACGGCGGACGTCTTCATCCATTCGATGCGGGGGAGGGCCATCGCCAGGCTCGGCTTCGACTACGACTCGGTGGCGGCGATCAACCCGAAGATCGTCTACACCAACTGCTACGGCTACAGCAGGCGCGGCCCGGACGCCGACCGCCCCGCCTATGACGACACCATCCAGGCCGAGTGCGGGCTGCCCGCCGTCCAGAAGCAACTCACCGGCGACGCCACGTATGTCGCAACGATCATGGCGGACAAGGTGACTGGGCTGACGGCGTTGTACGCGACGATGATGGCGCTGTTTCACCGCGAGCGCACGGGTGAGGGTCAGGAGGTCGAGGTCAGCATGTTCGAGACCATGGCCTCCTTCATGCTGGTCGAGCACGCGAACGGCGCCATGTTCGACCCCCCGCTAGGGCCCGCCATCTATCCGCGGACCGTCGCGCCGAACCGGCGTCCCTACAAGACCAAGGATGGTTACGTCGCCGCGTTGATCTACAACGACAAGCACTGGAAGGCGTTCATCGACGCCGTCCAGCCGGCGTGGAACATTGCCGAGTACGCCACGTTGGCCATGCGCGCCAAGCAGATCGACACGGTCTACGGGCTGGTCGCGACGACGATGCTGGAGCGGACCACCGATGAGTGGCTCACGCTGTTGGGCGACTTGGAGATTCCCGCGGCGCCGATCAACAGCCTCGACGCGTTGTTCGATTCGCCGCAGTTGAATGCCGTCGGAATGTTCGAGACCATCGACACACCGCAGGGCAAGGTGCGCTTTCCCGGTGTGCCGACGTGGTTTTCGCGAACGCCGGGCCGGGTGATGGGGCCCGCGCCGGAACTCGGCGCCGACACCGAGGCCGTCCTCGCCGAACTGAACGTCCTGACCGAGCAGCAGGGCTAGATCAGCCGCACGCTAGACGGTCCGCGCCAATCGGTCGGCGAGCAGCGTGGCGAAGCGGGCCGGATCGTCCAGCACGCCGCCCTCGGCCAGAAGTGCTGCCCCATAGAGCAACTCGGCCGTCTCGGCCAAGCCGTCCGAAGGCGCCGACGCGGCCAGCGACTGTCGTAGACCGGTGACGAGTGCATGGTCGGGGTTGAGCTCCAGGATCCGCTTTCCGACGGGTACGTCCTGACCCGACGCGCGATACATCCGGGCCAGCTGCGGGGTGATGCCGAACGAATCGGTGATCAGGCAGGCGGGCGACGACGTCAACCGCGTGGACAGCCGCACCTCCTTGACGTGCTCGTCCAGCGTCTCCTGCAACCAGGTCAGCAGCTCGGCGAAGTCGGCCTGATCTGCCGGTCGTCGGCTTCGTCGTCCGAGGAGCCGAGGTCCACCTCGCCCTTGGCCACCGACTGCAGCGGCTTGCCGTCGAACTCCGGCACCGACTCGACCCACACCTCGTCGACGGGATCGGTCAGCAGCAGCACTTCGTAACCCTTGGCCTTGAACGCCTCCAGGTGCGGTGAGCGCTCGAGAAGCTGTCGCGACTCGCCCGTCGCGTAGAAGATCTGCGTCTGGTCGTCCTTCATCCGCCCGACGTAGTCGGCCAGCGTCGTCGGACCCGTCGTCGTGAAGGTCGACGCGAACGACGACAGCCCAGGACGGCGTCGCGGTTGTCGGCGTCGGAGAGCAGGCCCTCCTTGAAGACTCGGCCGAACTGCGTCCAGAAGGTCGTGTAGTCCTCTGGACGATTGGCCTGCAGGTCCTTGATCGCCGACAGCACCTTCTTGGTGAGGCTGCGGCGGATCACCTTGATCTGGCGGTCCTGCTGCAGGATCTCGCGAGACACGTTGAGCGACATGTCCTGCGCGTCGACGACACCCTTGACGAACCGCAGGTACTCGGGCACCAGCTCGTCGCAGTCACCCATGATGAAGACGCGCTTGACGTACAGCTGGACGCCCGGTGTGCCCGTCGCGGTTGAACAGGTCGAACGGCGCCGTGCGACGGGATGAACAGCAGCGCCTGATACTCGAACGTGCCCTCGGCCTTCATCGCGATGACCTCGAGCGGCTCGTCCCAGGCGTGCGCGATGTGCTTGTAGAACTGCGGAGTACTCCTCGTCGGAGACCTCGCTCTTGGGCTTGGCCCACAGCGCCGTCCGCGAGTTGATGGTCTCCGTCTCGACGGTGACGGTCGGCTCGCCGCCTTCCTCGCTCGGCCGGGAACGGTCTTCTCGACCTCCATCCGGATCGGCCAGGAGATGAAGTCGGAGTACTTCTTGACCAGCTCCCGGATCTTCCACGGCGCCGTGTAGTCGTGCAGCTCGTCGTCGGCGTCCTCGGGCTTCAGGTGCAGCGTCACCGACGTGCCCTGCGGCGCGTCGTCCACGGCGGCGATGGTGTAGGTGCCGTCACCGCTGGATTCCCAACGCGTAGCCGAGCTTTCGCCGGCCTTGCGGGTCAGGAGCTCGACCGCATCGGCCACCATGAAGGTGGAGTAGAAACCGATGCCGAACTGACCGATCAGCTCTTCGGCATCGCTCGGCCTTGTTGGCCTCGCTCCAGCTTCTTGCGCAGCTCGGCGGTCCCGGACTTGGCGAGTGTGCCGATGAGGTCGACCACCTCGTCGCGCGTCATGCCGATGCCGTTGTCGCGGATGGTCAGCGTGCGCGGCGTCCTTGTCGACGTCGATGTCGATGTGCAGATCCGAGGTGTCGACGTCGAGGTCCTTGTCGCGGAACGCCTCGAGCCGCAGTTTGTCCAGCGCGTCGGAGGCGTTGGATATCAACTCCCGCAGGAACGAATCCTTGTTGGAGTAGATGGAATGGACCATCAGCTGCAACAGCTGACGGGCCTCCGCCTGAAATTCTCTGTGCTCAACCTGCTCGCTCACGCGGCGATACTACGTCCGGCGGGTAATGCGCATTGAGGCGGCACTGAGGGCGAGGTCTACTCGAACTTTCCCGCCGTCAGTGCCGCCTCGATGACGACGTCCTAGCCGAACTGGACGCCTTGGGCGAGCGGCAGCTCGGAGGAGTAGTTGACGGTGTTGGTGGCGCGCCGCATGTAGGCCTCCACGAGTCCGAGCCCGACTCGCGGCCGCCGCCGGTCTGCTTCTCGCCGCCGAACGCGCCGCCGATCTCCGCACCCGACGTGCCGATGTTGACGTTGGCGATGCCGCAGTCCGAGCCGTCGGCGGCCATGAACCGCTCCGCCTCACGCATGTCGGTGGTGAAGATCGCCGAGGAAAGCCCCTGCGGCACGGCGTTGTTCAGCTCGATGGCCTCGTCGAGTTCGTCGTAGGTCAGCACGTAGAGGATCGGCGCGAACGTCTCGTCGTGCACCACCGCGGTCTGCGACGGCATCCGGACCACGGCGGGCCGGACGTAGTAGGACCCCTCGCCGAGATCGACGTGATCGCCGCCGATGACCTCGCCGCCGTCGGCCTTCGCCTGCTCCAGCGCGCCGACCATGTCGCGGTAGGAGCGCTCGTGGATCAGCGGGCCGACCAGGGTGCCGTCGGCCGACGGGTCGCCGACGGGCAGGCTGCGGTAGGCGGTGGTGATGCGCTCGACGAGCGTGTCGACCACGGAGCGGTGCGCGATGACCCGGCGCAGCGTCGTGCAGCGCTGACCCGCGGTGCCTGCGGCGGAGAAGACGATGCCGCGCACCGCGAGGTCCAGGTCGGCCGACGGCGTGACGATGGCGGCGTTGTTGCCGCCGAGTTCGAGCAGCGACTTGCCGAACCGCGCGGCCACCCGCGGGCCGACCTGCTGGCCCATGCGGACCGATCCGGTGGCCGACACCAGCGCCACGCGGGGATCGTCGACCAGTTGCTCGCCGATCTCCTTGGCGCCCTGGATGAGTCGCGCACAGATCGGCGGGTGCGCCGACGTCGGCGGCCGCGCGTTCGATCAGCGCCTGGCAGGCGATGGCGGTCAGCGGCGTCAGCTCGGACGGCTTCCACACGACGGTGTCGCCGCAGACCAGCGCGACCGCGGTGTTCCACGCCCACACCGCGACGGGGAAGTTGAAGGCGGTGATGACGCCGACGACGCCGAGCGGATGCCACGTCTCCATCAGCCGGTGGCCCGGCCGCTCGGAGGCGATGGTCTTGCCGTACAGCTGCCGGGACAGGCCGACGGCGAACTGGCAGATGTCGATCATCTCCTGCACCTCGCCGAGCGCCTCGGAGGTGATCTTGCCCGCCTCGACGGTGACCAGCGTCGCGAGATCCGCCTTGTGCTCGATCAGGAGTTCACCGAGCCGGGCCACCAGCGCGCCGCGCACGGGAGCGGGCGTGGTGCGCCACGTCGTGAACGCGCGCGCGGCGGCGGCGATGGCCTCGTCGGTCTGTGCCGCGGTGGTCTCGGCGACGGTGAACAGCACGTCACCGGTGATCGGCGTGCTGGCGGCCACGCCCCCGGCGTTCGGCTCACCCAGATCGGTGTGGGCGCCGATGGCCTGCAGCGCCGCACGCACGCGGTCGCGCAGCTCGTCGGCGGTGGGCAGGGCGCTCGTTTGCATGGTGGTCATGATGCCGCTTTCTCGTAGAGGTCGTAAGGGTCGTGGACGTGATGGCCGATCGCGCCTGCCATCCAGTCGTGGCTGTAGTCGGAGTCGTCGGGCACGTCGGCGGCCGACGGCGTCGCGTGTCCAGGTTGGAGCGGAAGATGCCTGCCGCCGATGCGGGCAGGAAGTCCTCGTAGACAACGGGTTTGGCGGGGTCGCCGCCGCGGTAGTAGGCCAGCCCCTGCGCCGCCAACTCGGCGTCGGTGGCGGGGAAGTACCGATCCCAGACGGCCGCGGGGTCGGGTGCGGCCATGGCGGCGTCGTAGCGCTCCCTGCCCTTGCGGGTCAGTGCGACGCCGCGCGCCTCGACCTCGCCGAACCGCACCCGCAGGCTGCCCTCGGTGACCGTGCCTTCGGAATCGCGGAACCGGCGCGGTTCCGCCAGCGCGCGAAACGACGTCTGGCGCAGCAGCACGTCGGGTCCGGCCCAGCGTGGCGGGCCCTGGATGGCGTCGATCATCGCGATGCCGCGCGCCGTCATCCGCCGGTACAGCTCGTCGATGTCGAGCACCCGCGGCGTCAGGTGGTTGATGTGGGTGGACGTGACGCCCGCGATGTCGGCGGCCACGGCGGACACCTGCGACAGCTCGGCGTACCAGCCGGCGTCGATCGGCTCGCGCGACAACGCGAACGCGGACGTCGCCCGCGCGACGAAGTCGTCGGCCTCCTCGAGGCCGCTCCACCGGCGGCGGCGATGCGGCGCGCGTCGGCGATCAACGCGCGGGTCGAACAGCTGCGCGCGCGCCGACGAACCGCTCGACGCGGGTGCGCAGATCGGGGTCGAAGAACCGGGCATCGGCGGTGGCGAGCATCGAGGTGAAGACGCGAAAGGGGTTGCGGTCCAACTCGACTGCGTCGATCGGGCGGAACGCCGTCGACACCACCGGCACCGGCGATGCGGCCTCGCGCAGGTCGTAGTAGCCCGACGGGGTACATGCCGAACGCGGAGAACAGGTCGGCGACGTCGGCCAGTTCGCCGACGCTGCCGACCCGGATCGCGCCGTGGCGTTCGGCGGTGACACGGTCCAGCGAGCCGAGGCGACCGTCACTGCCGGCGTCCCGGTTCACCTCGGTGCTGACGTCGACCAAGGTGTTGTAGGCGGGCACCTCGGCGCCGTACATCCGCGACAGCGCTGCCGCGAATCTCGCGCGCAGCTCCCAGGTCTCGACATGCCCGCTCATGCGCCCGACCTCATGCGCGATAGTGTCCGGGCATGACGGGTCCCGGCGAAGAACTCGACGACATCGACCGGATCCTGGTGCGGGAGCTGGTCGCCGACGGGCGCGCCACGCTGACGCATCTCGCGGAGAGCGCGGGCCTGTCGGTGTCGGCCGTGCAGTCGCGGGTGCGCCGGCTCGAGTCGCGCGGAGTGGTGACGGGGTACCGGGCGAGGGTCAACCCCGAGGCGTTGGGAAACATGCTGTCGGCGTTCGTCGCCATCACCCCTCTCGATCCGTCTCAACCCGATGATGCTCCCGCCCGACTCGAACACATCGAGGCCATCGAGTCGTGTCACTCGGTGGCGGGCGAGGAGAGCTACGTGCTCCTGGTCCGCGTCCGGTCCGGTCGCGCACTCGAAGAGCTGCTGCAACAGATCCGAACCACGGCGAACGTCCGCACCCGAAGCACCATCATCCTACAGACATTTTACGACGGACGCGACTTCATACCGTAAATAATCCTGCTTAGGTGGTGCACAGAGCCGTAAAAAATACGTTAGGATGGCGTCATGACCGCCGTCCTGCCATCCCGTGAACTGACCCGCTCATCGCACGTCGCCCCCGACGACGTGCGCGAGGTGCTCGGCCGCAACATCCTCGCCGACGGGCTCGACTTCGTCCTCGACGTCGAGCGGTCGGTCGGCTCGCACCTCGTCGATGCCCGCACCGGCGAGACCTACCTGGACATGTTCACGTTCTTCGCCTCCTCGGCGCTGGGCATGAACCATCCCGCGCTCGCCGGTGACGCCGACTTCCGCGCCGAACTCGCCGCGGCCGCCGTCAACAAGCCGAGCAACTCCGACGTCTACAGCGTCCCGATGGCACGCTTCGTCGACACCTTCGCCCGCGTGCTCGGCGATCCCGCGCTGCCGCACCTCTTCTTCGTCGACGGGGGAGCGCTGGCGGTGGAGAACGCGCTCAAGGTCGCGTTCGACTGGAAGAGCAGGCTCAACGAGTCCCGCGGACTCGATGCCGAGCTCGGTACCAGGGTGCTGCACCTGCAGGGCGCGTTCCACGGCCGAAGCGGATACACGCTGTCGCTGACGAACACCGACCCGAACAAGGTGGCGCGGTTCCCCAAGTTCGACTGGCCGCGCATCGACGCGCCCTACCTCCGGCCCGGAGCGGACATGGATGCGCTCGAGGCCGAGTCGCTGCGGCAGGCCCGCGCGGCCTTCGAGGCGCACCCGCACGACATCGCGTGCTTCATCGCCGAGCCGATCCAGGGGGAGGGCGGCGACCGCCACATCCGGGCGGAGTTCTTCGCCGCGATGCGGGCGCTGTGCGACGAGTTCGACGCGCTGCTGATCTTCGACGAGGTGCAGACCGGTTGCGGTATGACCGGAACACCTTGGGCCTTCCAGCAATTGGGCGTGACGCCGGACGTCCTCGCGTTCGGCAAGAAGACCCAGGTGTGCGGTGTGATGGCCGGCGGGCGAGTCGACGAGGTCGCCGACAACGTCTTCGCCACCAGCTCCCGGATCAACTCGACCTGGGGCGGCAACCTCACCGACATGGTTCGCGCGCGACGCATCCTCGAGGTCATCGAGTCCGACGATCTGCTCGCCAATGCCGCCGAGTCGGGGCGCTACCTGCTCCGCCGACTCGACCAGCTGGCGGCGGAGTTCCCGAACCTGGTGCTCAACCCCCGCGGCCGCGGCCTGATGTGCGCCTTCAGCATGCCGACGGCGGCCCAGCGCGACGAGCTCATCGGTCGGCTCTGGGACCGTCGCGTGATCATGCTGGCGAGCGGGGAGGACAGCGTTCGATTCCGGCCGGCGCTCACCGTGTCGCACGCCGAGCTCGACGCTGCGGTGGACGAGGTGCGCGCCGCGCTCAGCTGAGAGCGGGCGTCACCAGGCGGCGGATGGTCGAGCCCAGCCGCGTCAGGTCGTCGCCGCCGACGAGCACGCAGCCGTGCTGTTCGGCGAGTTTGCGTGCGGCAGGGGTGAAGTCGTTGTTCGTCACCACCATGGTGTGCGCGCAGTCGTGCATCGGAGCTCCGGCCACGACTTCCTGCACCGCGCCCGCACCCACTGGTCGGGACTGCCGCTTGCATTGCACGGCAAGGCGATTCGGTCGGCGGCCCACCACGAGGTCGACCCCGAAGTCGCCCGTGACCGGTGTCATGATGACCGGCCCGCACCCGCGGGCGATGCGCGCCACGTGATCCTCGAATTCGATGCCGGACATGGCCTCGTGCCTCGCCGCGGGATGCTCGCGGTCGCTGGGCGTGCGGACGCCGCGCACGGCGCCGAGCAGGAAGGTGGGCAGCGCCGGCGCGAGCAGTCCGACCGCCACGCTCCACCCTGGGCTGGCGCCGAGCGACGTACGCGCCGACGCCCGACCGCGATGGCCACGACGATGCAGACCTTCCACACGAAGCAAACCTTAAGCAGTCCCACCGACGTCCCGGCCCAGCTGACGCTAGTGTTTTCGTCATGACGGACGAGCTCGCCGATGTCGAGGCGAAACGTTCTGTTGAGGGATCGGTCGAGCATGCCTTGGCGGGCGGCGCGCCGCAGCGCGTCGGCTGGTTCCGGTTCACGTTTGCCGACGAGCGGTGGGAGTGGTCGCCGCAAGTCGAGATGATGCACGGGTACGAGCCAGGCACCGCCTCGCCCACCACCGAACTCGTGTTGTCGCACAAACACCCCGACGACTACGGCCAGGTCGCCGCCACACTCGAAGAGATCCGTCGTAGCTTGAAAGCGTTCAGCACCCGGCACCGGATCATTGACACCCACGGTGAGGTTCACCACGTAGTCGTCGTCGGCCAGCAGACCCTCGACGCCGACGGCGCGGTAATCGGTTCCGACGGGTTCTACGTCGACGTCACGCCGTCGATCACGGAGGCCAGGGAGGAAAGGGTCACCGAGGCGGTCGCCGAGATCGCCGAGGCGCGCGGAGGGATCGAGCAGGCGAAGGGCATGCTCATGGTGGTCTACCGGATCGATGCGGATTCGGCCTTCCAGCTGCTCAGGTGGCGATCGCAGGAGTCGAACGTCAAGTTGCGGCTGTTGGCCGAGCAGGTCGTCGAGGATTTCCTCGCCCTGACCTACGACGAGGTATTGCCCACCCGTGCGGTCTACGACCGACTCCTGCTGACCGCCCATCTGCGCGTCGGCTCGTAGTGGTGTGAGAGTCTTACGCGCTCAACGCGATACCGGTCGGCCTCGCCATTGAGCGCCGACCACCGACCACCGGGGTTTTGGCTGTCAGCGATATGGGCATCCGGACCACAGGTGTCGCTGAATACGTTTGGATCGTTGCCGTTGGTCGTGGTCCGCTGGTGATCGGAGTGTTGATGGTTAGCTGCAGGCCGACCGAGGGTAGTCTCGCGTGAAATCTTCAGGAGGAACCGTGGCTGTCGACGACAATGGCGGGCGGCTGCTTAGCGACCGCGCGGTGGAGTTCCGGGTAAGCGCTCGGCTGGAGAACCTCGCCATCATGCGCACGCTGATCGGTGCCGTCGGCACTTTCGAGGATCTCGACTTCGATGCTGTCTCCGACCTGCGGTTGGCCATCGACGAGGCATGCACGTGGCTGATCAAGTCGGCGTCGGCAGGCGAGACGCTCGTCGTCGTCGTCAGCCCATCGGAAGACGAGGTCGTCATCACCGCCTCGACGGTCTGCTCGTCGGCGGAGACGATGTCGCCGGGAAGCTTCAGCTGGCACGTCTTGACATCGCTGACCGACGAGGTCACCACCTTCGACGCCGAGGAGCCCGGCGGCGGCTTCCGGTGCGGAATCTCTCTGACGACGAGGCGAGTGAGCTCACTGAGGTGACACCTTCGTCCTCCAGAGGTTCGTCATCGCGATCGACCTCTGAATACGCCGACGTGCGTGAGATGTTCCTCGAACTCGCTGAACTCGAGGAGGGTTCTCCCGAGTTCACGCGACAGCGCGACGACATCGTCGCGCGGTGCCTTCCCCTCGCCGACCACATCGCGCGACGCTTCGACGGCCGCGGTGAGCCGCGGGACGACCTCGTGCAGGTCGCCAGGGTGGGTCTGGTCAACGCCGTCATCCGGTTCGACGTCGAAGCAGGGTCGGACTTCGTGTCGTTCGCGGTGCCCACGATCATGGGCGAAGTCCGCCGCCACTTCCGCGACAACAGCTGGTCGCTGAAGGTGCCCCGTCGTCTGAAGGAACTGCACCTGCGGTTGGGTGCGGCCAACGCCGAGATGTCGCAACGTCTCGGCCGGGCCCCCACCCCGACCGAGCTCGCCGTCGAACTCGAGATGGACCGCGACGAGATCGTCGAAGGGCTCATCGCAGGCAGCTCGTACAACACGATGTCGATCGACGGCGGAAACGACAGCGAGGACGCCCCCGCGATCGCCGACACGCTGGGCGACGTCGACGCCAACCTCGATCAGATCGACAATCGGGAAGCGTTGCGGCCCTTGCTCGCCGCGCTACCCGAGCGCGAGCGGACGGTGCTGGTGCTGCGGTTCTTCGAGTCGCTCACGCAGACCCAGATCGCCGAGCGCGTCGGCATCTCGCAGATGCACGTGTCCCGTCTGCTGGCGAAATCGCTAGCTCGGCTCCGAGACGAGCTGCAGTAGGGCACGCGGCTCGCCCGCAACCGCCCCGAGGGCCGTCTCCAGGCCTCGATGGATCGGGAGCGCCGAATTCGGATCGCAGACCCGCAGCAGCCGGCTGACTTCCCTGCTGGGTGCCACCGCCCAATTGATGCCTTCGGCCGTGCACCGCACGTGCAGCGCATCCAGGGCCGAAAAGCCCGCGGAACCGAAGAACGTGATGCCGGTCAAATCGATGACCAGGCCCGTCATCTGGTCGGCATCGCGCAGCGCGTAGTCGACGAAGTCCGTGGCGTTGACGGCGTCGATCTCGCCGTGCGCGGTGACGATCGCGGTCGACGACGTGAGCCAGCGTGCGGCGAATTGGGCTGTGTGGCAGACGATTGACCGATTTCGAGCTCGCCGAAACGGAAGTTGAAACAGACATTGTGACTCCATCAGTCGTATTCGTACTGTGGTTCACGCCAATGCGACAACCCTGCGTCTCAAAGCTCGTATGACGTACCAGTGGCTGTCAGCTCAACCTGCTCGCAACCCTACGCGCATCTGATTGTATCGACAATCTATGTAAGACGAGTCTCATAAGGCCAGGTCAGCCCAGCCAGTCGACGTAGCGATCCCACGCCGGTCCCGGCGCAGGGGCATCATCGCGGGTCACGGTGGCCTGGATGAGCCCGTACGGGCGGTCGTCGGCGTGGAACACCTCGTTGTCGTTCTCCACCCCGAACGTGGACAGGTCGTAGACGAAGTGGTGTCTGTTCGGGGCTGACAGCCTGACTTCCGCGATGACGGGATACGCCTCGAGCACCGCCTTGCCCATCTCGAAGAGCGTCTGCTGCAACGCCAACGATTGGACTACCGCGAACTGTTTGGTGAGGTGGGCCTTGATGCCGACATAAGTTGCCTCCCAGTCGATCTCGGTGCTGGTGAACCGCCACTGGGCCACCAGTGACGTCGCCATCACGCGGTCGTGGGTGGGCTCGAGGATCGTGTAGGGGTCGGTGAGGAAGCCCGCGAACTCCGATCCCGTCGACTTCAGGATGATCAGGTCCTTGAGTCCGCCGACCACCCACTCGCCATCGGCATCGACGGTGACGGCGGCCGTACGAACCTCCTGGCCCTTGCGGATCCACGTGTGGTCATGCTCGGTGCCGTCGACAATGACTCGCTCCCAGGCATATTCGTCGATCTCGATGCGCGCACCCAGAACCGGTTCGACGTCACCGACGAAGTGCCGGGCCAACTCGAGGCCGTACTCCTCGATCGACGTCAGCCCCTTCTCCTTGGCGTAGGAGTAGATGGTCTGCTTCTGGGTATCGGTGGGCAACACCTCGGACTGGTCACCCGCCAGGTGTGCTCGCGCTGAAATCGCCGCGCAGACAGGTGGATACGTTCACGTCGTGTATTTCGTGGCGCGGGTTGTCGCGGTAGATGCGCACCAGTCGGTTCTCGGCCTTGCCGTACTGGTTCTTGCCCAGGATGATGCCCGACACGTCTAACTCCCTCGGTAAGTCGAATAGGCGAACGGTGACAGAAGCACGGGAACGTGATATTTCGCATCGGCGTCGGTGATCTCGAACGCGATCACGATCTCCGGGTAGAACGCTTCGACGCCGTTGGCCGCGAAATACGTTGCGGTGTCGAAGCGCAGCCGATAGATCCCAGCGGAGAGGGTGTCGGCCAGTTGGTGGATCCGGCCGTCTTCGTCGGTCGTCGAGGCGGCGAGGGAGTGGTGGTCGGCGTCGAGCAGCGTGACGGGGACGCCGACCGCGGGTCGGCCGGACACCGCGTCGAGAACGTGTGTGGAGAGGCCCATGGCGTCAATCCTGCCCGGCGGGAGGCTCGCTCAACAGCCGTTGCAGTCGAAGCCGATTGATCTTGGCCAATTCGTTGCGCATGACCCGGCGTTCGGTCTCCGGATCATTGGCGAGGCGGTCGGTCAGGATGGCGAGCAGTTCTTCGGCGGAGAGCCCGCTGGCGCAGACCAGGTACACGTAGCCGAACCTGTCCTCGTACTCGCGGTTGCCCTCGGCCAGTGCGGCCCGCACGTCGTCCCCCGCGCTCGCCACGCTCGCCTGCTCGCGCGCCGAGGCGGCGTTGTCGACCCGGCCGCCGATCCTGGGGTGGCCGTCGAGTGCCGCGTCGATCTCGGCGTCGGAAAGTTCGGCGAGGACGCGGTCGGCGCGATCCAGCAGGGCCTCTACCGTGGGAAACGGCGCGGCGACGGGCACGCGCCGCGCCCAGATCGGCGACGAACACACCCCGAACAGCAGGTGCATGCGCTGCCTCTCGGTGAGGTCGTTGAAGCCGTCGAGTCCGAGCGCGGGCTGGGCAGGCATTACCGCAACTCGTCGAGGCGGCTGAACCGCGCGGCCGCAATGGGATTGGCGTCGGCGACGAGATCTTCGAACCGGTAGTTGGCGATCTTGGCGATCTCGATCAGCGCGAACGCCTTCTCGGCGGCCGGCGAGTTGTCCATCCGCGACCACCCGTTCTTCAACACCCGGTCGAATCGCTCTGTCTCGCGGGCGCAGATGATCAGCGGGAAGCCGAAGTGTTCGTGGTAGGCGCCAGCCAACTCGACGACGTCGTTGTGGTCGTCTTCGTCGAGGTTCGACAGCGCGACGTGGTCGACCGCCAGCGCGTGGCCCGTCTCGTCCTCGGCGCCGAGATCGTGGAAGGCGTTGAGCAGCTGCTCCTGTTGCTCCGACGAACCGGTCAGCACGGCGTCCTGGAACGCCTCCCGCAAGGCCTTGGTGTCCTCGAACGGACGCTGCTCGTAGGCGCGTTCGACGGCCCACGGCACGTCCTGGACCACGTGGCCGAACACCTCGTTGAAGCGTTCCTCGGTCATCGAGTTGACCTCGCCGAGCGTGATGGCGCCCCCGCCCGCGACGCGTGGCCCGCGTGAGCCGGTATGGAAGAACACGATGTTGAGCACGATGGCACAGACGGCGCCGATGCTGATGCCGCTGCCGAAGATCAGGTTCAGCCCGGTGGGCATTGCCTTGGCGATGTCGGGATACGACGTCACCCACAGCGCCAGCGCCAGGCTGGTGGTGACGATGATCAGGTTGCGGTGGTCGGTGAAGTCGACCTTGCCCAGGGTCTGGATGCCGACGACGGCGACGGTGGCGAACAGCGTCAACGCGGCACCGCCGAGCACGGGATTGGGGATCGACGCCACGATCGCGGCCACCTTGGGCAGGAAGCCGAGGATGATCATGATCACGCCCGCGGCGGCCACCACCCAGCGGCTCTTGACGCCGGTGAGCCGCACCAGCCCGACGTTCTCGGAGAACGCGGTGTATGGGAACGAGTTGAAGATGCCGCCGATGGTGGTGGCCACGCCGTCGGCGCGTAGCACGTTGCCGATGTCGGAGGCCTTGACCCGCTTGCCGACGATCTCGCCGGTGGCGATCGTCGAGCCCGTCGACTCCACGGCCGTGATGAGCAGCACGATGATCATTGTCAGGCACGCGACGAAGTCGAACTTGGGCATCCCGAAGAGGAATGGCGGCGTGAAGCCGAAGGCCGCCGCCTCGCCCACCCTGTCGAAGTTCATGTCGCCGAGGGCATAGGCCACTGCGCAGCCGATGACCAGGCCGAGGAGCACGGCAATGGTGGCCAGGAACCCGCGGAAGAGCCGCTGGATCCCGACGATGATGACGATCGTGCCCAGCGCGTAGAGGAACCAGCGGACGTTGGTGGGGTCCGGCTCGTGGGTGCCCGGATTGGTGACGGCGTCCAGCGCGCCGACGGGCACCAGACACAGCCCGATGATGGTGATCAGGGTGCCGGTCACCACGGGCGGGAAGAACCGCAGCAGCTTGATGAAGATCGGGGCGATCAGGAACGTGAAGATGCCCGCGACGATCACCGCGCCGTAGACGTAGAGCAGGCTGGGCGCCCCACCGCCATTGGCCAGCCCGATCGCGATGATCGGCGAGACACCCGCGAACGTCACGCCCTGCAGGAGGGGAAGCCGCACCCCGATCTTCCAGATGCCGACGGCCTGGATGATCGAGGCGATGCCGCACGTGAACAGGTCGGCGGTGATGAGCTTGACCAGCTGTTCCGGCGGCAGGTTGATGGCGCCCGCGATGATGATCGGCACCAGCACCGCTCCCGCGTAGAACGCGACGACGTGCTGGAAGCCGTACAGCGCCAACTGGGGGACCGGGAGCACCTCGTCGACCGGATGCACGCGCTTGGACTTGGTGGCTGCGGGGGCCGTCTCGGGGGCTGACATCGTCCCAGAATCAGCCAGGATGACAATATCCGCATGTCGAGAGAGCCGTTCGTTGCCGGCGTGCTGCTGGCCGCCGGGGCCGGCAAACGCTTCGGTGGGCCGAAAGTGCTTGCCGAACAAGGAGAGTGGCTGCATCGTGGCGTCGCGGCGCTGAGTGACGGCGGTTGCGACGATGTCGTGGTGGTGTTGGGTGCGGCGGTCGTGTCCGTACCGCCGCCTGCGCGCGCCGTCGTCGCCGCGGACTGGGCGGTCGGGATGAGCGCCTCGCTCCGCACCGGCCTGGCTGCCGTCGGGGAGGCGGACCTCGCGGTGCTCGCTCTGGTCGACACCCCAGACGTCGGCGCCGACGTGGTTCGACGGGTGCTTGCGGCCGTCGGGCCGTCGGGATTGGCGCGAGCCGTCTATGACACCAGGCCCGGCCACCCGGTCGTGATCGCCCGCGAGCACTGGCCCGCGTTGGTCGCGACGTTGCACGGCGACGAGGGGGCACGGAGGTTTCTCGCCGGGCGCGACGACGTCGGGGCGGTGGAATGTTCTGACCTGGCCTCGGGCCACGATGTCGATCGGTGAAATGGGAATCACCTACTGGTGGTACTACTCGGACACGGCGGGCTACTGCGGCCTGTTCTTCTGCCAGGACCCCCCGGGGGTCACTACACGGTCGGTCCCCGGATCCCCGCGCCATGGGGGCGCAGGAGCTGCTGACGACCGGTCTGAGTCCCGTCGCCCTGCGTTACAGCAGACCCAGGGCCGCGACGGCGGCACGCTCGTCGGCGAGTTCCGCCACCGAGGCATCGATGCGCGCGCGGGAGAAGTCGTTGACGGCAATGCCTTCGACGACCTGCCACTGCCCGTCGACCGCGCGCACCGGCAGGGAGGCCACGATGCCCTCGGGGATGCCGTAGACGCCGGGGGAGGGCAGTGCGACCGAGGTCCAGTCGTCCGGGTCGGTGCCGTCGACCCAGTCGCGGACGTGATCGATCGCTGCGTTGGCCGCCGACGCAGCCGACGACGTGCCGCGCGCTTCGATGATCGCCGTGCCTCGCTTGGCCACCGTCGGAATGAATTCGTTTGTCAGCCAATCGGTATCGGCCGCATAGTCGGCGCCGGGGCGCTCGCCGACGACGGCGTGGAAGATGTCCGGGTACATCGTCGGCGAGTGGTTGCCCCACACCGTGAGACGCGACACGTCGGCGACGTGGACTCCAGCGTGCGCCGCCAGCGCCGCAACGGCGCGGTTGTGGTCGAGCCGGGTCAGTGCCGTGAACCGCTCGGCGGGAACGTCGGGGGCATGCGCGGACGCCACGAGTGCGTTGGTGTTGGCCGGATTGCCGACCACCACGATCCGGACGTCCTCGCCCGCACCCGCATTGAGCGCGCGACCCGCGTCGGCGAAGATCGCTGCGTTGGCCGCGAGAAGGTCGGCGCGCTCCATGCCCTTGCTCCGCGGCTTGGCACCGATGAGCAGGGCCACGTCAACGCCGTCGAACGCCCGAACCGGGTCGTCGTGGATCTCGACGTCCGCGAGCAGATCGAAGGCGCTGTCGACGAGTTCCATGACGACGCCCTCGGCGGCGCGCACCGCCGACGGCAGTTCCAGCAGTCGCAACACCACGGGCGTGTCGGGACCGAGCAGCGCGCCCGAGCCGATCCGGAACAGCGCCGCGTAGCCGATCTGGCCCGCTGCTCCCGTGACCGTGACGACTCTTGGGCGGGTGGAGCTGGGTGGGTCTGGACTCAGTGCGGTCATAGGTGTACTCGCAACCCGAGCACCTCTTCTGCGTAGCGCCGCACGGTGTCCTCGGACATGGCCGCCGCGTCCTCGTGGCCGGGGCGCGCCCTGCTGACCATCAACCCCGACTGGGGATCGAGCGTGATCTCGGCGAGAAGTTCGCCGGTGGACGGCTCGCAGACAGCCCATGTGTACAGGGTGTCGTCGCTCCAGCCGTCCTCCGCATCGTGGACGTAGTCGAGGTCGGTTTCCCCGAGCTCGGCTAGTGCGGGGCGGTCGTCGACGCGGTCGTCGTAGCGCAGTGCGCGCAAATACCAAGTGCCGTTGTTGATCTCGACGGGTTCCACGGATTCAGCGTCTCACGTCGGCCGGACACGCGATACAAGAGGTCGGGGTGTTGCCACGCGGTCGATGCGGTGACTCTGGTCGACACCCGAAGGGCTGAGCGGGATTTGGACACAAAGTTGCTGACGATCATCAAGATCAATTTCGCTACTCTATCGTCGGAGAGTTGTTACCAAAGTGAGAGATGTTTCTCCTGTTGATCATGGTACCTATGTGAATGCTATGAATTCATTCTGATCCCACACTCCCCGATGGAGCCCGCCCATGATTCCGTTGCGTCCAGTCCTAGCTTCGGTAGCGGTAGGAGCCATCAGTGTGATGGTCGCCGTTGCCGTTTCCGTCGAGCCGCTCGCGTCCGCTGCGGCCCCCACGTTGGTTGAGGCCGAGGCCATGACGGTCGCGCCGGCCAGCGCGGGCGGGGCGGTGCGGGATTCCAGTGCGTCGGGCGGCAACGCACTCACGCTGCGCGCGAAGGCAACGGCGTCCTCGACCACGCAACTGCCCGCCTCGACCAGCCTGACGGTTCGCGCCAAGGGGCAGCCGTGCCTCGGTGTCCCGCCCAGCATGGACGTCGTTGTCGACGGCGCAAAGATCGCCACGACGAGAGTCAGCGCGACGGCGTGGACGGACTACACGACGCCGAAGACGATCCCGGCGGGCTCGCACACCGTCGCCGTCACGTACACCAATCCCTATCAGGGCTTCTTCTGCACGAGAACCCTGTCGCTGGACAAGGTGACGGTCATCCCGGCCGCGACGACCACGACGCCCTCGACCACCCCGACGTCGACGACCCCGACGTCGACCACCCCGACGTCAACGACCCCGACGTCAACGACCCCGACCACCACGACCCCGACGACGACCACCACCACGCCGGGCAACACGTCTCCGCCGCTGCCCGCCGGTGACAACACCGCTGCGCTGCAAGCGATATTCGACAAGATCCCGCCGGGGGGAACACTCACGCTGAATCGGCAGACCTACCAGCACAGTGGGGTATTGAAGATCAACGTCGCGGGTGCCCGCATCGACGGCAATGGGTCGACGATCACGGCGACCAACGACCCGACGTCTGCGGTGAAGATACTCGCCAACAACGTCTCGTTGAGCAATGTCACTCTCGGTGCGCCGTTGACCGGGCAGCGATACCTCGCTCCGGATCAACACAAGCTCGTCATCCAGGGCAGCGGTGTGACGGTCAGCGACGTGAACATCAACGGATCCGCGGGTGCGGGCGTATTCGTCTACGGAGCAAGCAATTTCACCCTCAACCGCATCCACGTCACGAAGTCGCGTGCCGACGGCATTCACATGACGAATGGCTCGAGCAACGGAACGGTCAACAATCCCATCACCGAGGGGACCGGCGACGATGGCGTGGCCGTCGTCTCGTACACGGGTGAGCCCCTCTGCCACGACATCATCATCAATTCGCCCACGGTCAAGAGCAACGTCTTTGGCCGCGGCATCAGTGTCGTTGGCGGACAGAACATCTCCTACCGCAACATCTCCGTGGCCAATACCTACGGCGCGGGTGTCTACATCGCGACCGAGGCGGGTAACGACCCGACGCTCTCCGTCAACACGGTCGACGTCACCGGTGGCACCGTCACGGGGGCGAACAACAACACGCAGATCGTTCACGGCGCGCTCCTGGTCTACAACGGGAATGGGAACTCGTCGATCAACAACGTGACTCTCTCGGGTTTGACGGTTGCCAATACGCCTGCGGCGGCGCAACGCAACGTCGGAGTCATCATCGACTCCGGCTCCGTCAGCAAGATCGCGTTCAACAACATCGCCCTGCAGAACACGACGATCACACCGCTCTACAAGTCGCCCAACGTCCCGGCGGGAAGCGTCACGACGCCGGGTTGGACGCTGAACGGCAATCCGATCACCCCCTGATCGTTCTGTGTCTCTCCTGTAGAACGAGAAGCATGAAACTCGTGATCATGGGGGCCAGTGGGCTCGTCGGAACCAAGGTGGTCGATCTGCTGACGGCCGGCGGGCACGACGTCGTCGCCGCATCACGACGAACCGGAATCGACGTGCTGACCGGCGAGGGTCTCGGTGATGCGCTGTCCGGTGCCGACGTGCTGGTCGACGTCACCAACTCGCCGTCCTTCGCCGACGGTCCGGTGATGGACTTCTTCACCACGTCCACCACCAATCAGGTGGCCGCGGCGACGGCGGCGGGCATCGGCCATGTCGTCGTGTTGTCCATCGTCGGCGTGGACGAACTGCCGGAGAGCGGATATCTGCGCGCAAAGGTGGCGCAGGAGAAGATTCTCACCGGCTCGGGCCTGCCGTACTCGATCGTGCGCGCGACGCAGTTCGAGGAGTTCGCCACGGCCATCGTCGAATCCATGACCGACGGCGACACGGTGCGGGTGCCGGATGCACTGATCCAGCCGATCGCTGCCGATGACGTCGCCGCCGAGGTGGCTCGTGTCGCGCTGGGCGTGCCGCTCAACGGGTTCGAGGACGTCGGCGGGCCCGAGAAGATCGCCTTCGCCGATCTCGCCAGAGGAGTGCGCGGAGACGATGCGACCGTCGTCGTCGACCCAGAGGCAACTTACTTCGGCGCGCGAGTAGCGACGACCAGCCTGGTGGTCAAGGACTGACCGCTACGCCGAAATCGATGAAATGGCGCGCCCCACTGGCACTTTCGCGCCTGAAGGTTGGTTTGGGCGGTTCTAGTCCTTGATCTCGCAGACGACGGTGCCCTGGGTGACGGCGGCGCCCGCCTCGACGGACAGCCCGGTGATGGTGCCGTCCTTGTGGGCGGTGACCGGGTTCTCCATCTTCATGGCCTCCAGCACCACGACGAGGTCACCCGTGGCGACCTGCTGACCCTCCTCGACGGCGACCTTGACCACGGTGCCCTGCATGGGCGCGGTCACGGAGTCGCCGGATGCGGCCGTTGCGCCGCTGGCACCACGCTTGCGCGGCTTGGGCTTCTTGCGGATGGCGCCGGATGCGGATGCGCCGCCTCCGTTGCCGATGGCGAGGTCGCCGGGAAGCGACACCTCGACGCGGCGTCCGCCGATCTCGACGACGACCTTCTGCCGGGGCAGGGTGTCCTCCTCGTCGAGGGGCGCGCCGCCGTGAACGGCTCGACCTGGTTGTCCCACTCGGTCTCGATCCACCGGGTGTGGACCGTGAAGCCCTCGTCGTCGCCGATGAAGGCCGGGTCGGACACCACGGCGCGGTGGAACGGGATGACGGTGGCGAGGCCCTCGACGGTGAACTCGTCCAGTGCGCGACGGGAGCGGGCGAGCGCCTCGTCACGCGTGGCACCGGAGACGATCAGCTTGGCGAGCATCGAATCGAACTGACCGCCGATGACCGAGCCCGTCTCGACACCGGAATCCAGCCGGACGCCAGGTCCGGTGGGGGGAACGAAGTTGGTGACGGGGCCGGGTGCGGGCAGGAAGCCACGACCGGCGTCCTCGCCGTTGATGCGGAACTCGAAACTGTGGCCGCGCGGCGTCGGATCCTCGGTGATGTCGAGAGCCTCGCCGTTCGCGATCTTGAACTGCTGCAGCACCAGGTCGATGCCCGCGGTCTCCTCGGTGACCGGGTGTTCGACCTGCAGGCGGGTGTTCACCTCGAGGAACGAGATCAGGCCGTCCTGGCCGACCAGGTACTCGACGGTGCCCGCGCCGTAGTAGCCGGCCTCCTTGCAGATGCGCTTGGCGGACTCGTGGATCTCCTTGCGCTGCGCGTCGGTCAGGAACGGCGCGGGCGCCTCCTCGACGAGCTTCTGGAAGCGACGCTGCAGCGAGCAGTCGCGGGTGCCCGCGACGACCACGTTGCCGTGCGTATCGGCGATGACCTGCGCTTCGACGTGGCGCGGCTTGTCGAGATACCGCTCGACGAAGCACTCGCCGCGACCGAACGCCGACACCGCTTCGCGGGTGGCCGAGTCGAACAGTTCGGGGATCTCCTCGATGGTGCGGGCCACCTTCATGCCGCGGCCACCGCCGCCGAACGCGGCCTTGATCGCGATGGGCACGCCGTACTCCTTGGCGAAGGCGACGATCTCGTCCGCGTCCTTCACGGGTTCGGGTGTGCCGGGGACCAGCGGGGCGTTCGCCTTCGCGGCGATGTGTCGCGCGGTGACCTTGTCACCGAGGTCGCGGATCGACTGCGGGCTCGGACCGATCCAGATCAGACCGGCGTCGATGACGGCTTGCGCGAAATCGGCGTTCTCGCTCAGGAACCCGTAGCCGGGGTGGATGGCATTCGCGCCGGACTTCGCGGCGGCGTCGAGGATCTTGTCGAACACCAGGTACGACTCGGCGGAGGTCTGTCCGCCCAGCGCGAATGCCTCGTCGGCGAGCCGAACGTGGGGCGCGTCGGCGTCCGGTTCGGCGTACACGGCCACGCTGGCCAGCCCGGCGTCCTTCGCTGCCCGGATCACGCGGACGGCGATCTCGCCGCGATTGGCGACGAGCACCTTCGAGATCTTCGAGCTGGCGTGACTGGGCACGGGGCCTCCTGATGCGTATGTCTCTAAGAAACGTCTTTAAGAACCTATCCGGGGGCAGTTTAAGGGTCGGACCCCGGTCCCGAGCGAACCGGTATCCATTACTCGCCGGTAAGTTTTCGGACGGCTCAAGCCGATTCGCGGAGACGCCGCTTGATCCGGGCGAGCATCGCGGACATCCCGCGCAGTCGCAGCGGGCTGATCAAGGCCGCCAGACCCAGATCGGTGTAGAAGTCGTCGGGCACGGCCGAGGATCTCGTCGGCCGAATGGTCGTCGAGGCCCGCCGCCAGAATCGCGGCGAATCCGCGGGTGGTCGGCGCCTCGGCGGGCGCGCTGAAGTACAACCGGACGTGATCGCGGTCGTCCGCGTCGACGTGCAGGAACAGCGGCGACTGACACTCGGGCACCGGCTCCATCGCCGCCTCTTCGAGATCGCTTGGCAGCGGCGGCAATTCGTTGGCGAACTCCAGCAGAAGCTGAAGCTTGTCCTGGCCTTCCATCTCGGCGAAGTCCGACATCACCTCGGCCAGGGCGGCCGGCATGCCGTCATGGCGCGTTGCGCCTGGCTCTTCCCCGACGGCGACGGGAACCCGAACCGCATTGCCCCACTCGGTCCAGGAGCCGTCGTAGTTGCGCACGCCGTCCTTGCCGAGGAGATGGGTCAGCACGAACCAGGTGTGGCTCGAGCGCTCACCGATGCGGCAGTAGACGACCGTCTTGTCGTCTTCGCCCAGGTAGCCGTACAGCTCCTCGAGTTCGGCGCGCTTGCGGAACCGGCCGCTGTCGTCGGCGGCCTTGGCCCACGGGATGGACTTCGCGGTGGGGATGTGGCCGCCGCGCAGCGCGCCCTCTTCTGGGTAGTCGGGCATGTGCGTGCGCTCGCCGGTGTACTCCTGCGGCGAGCGCACGTCGATCAGCGGCTGCTTGCCGAGGATGTCGAGGACGTCCTGCTTGTAGGCGCGGATCGCGGAGTCGTCGCGCTCGACGACCGGGTATCCCGCGGTCTCCTTCGAGGGCACCTCGAGAGTGGTGTCGCGTCCGTCGGTCACCCACAGGTTGCGGCCGCCGTCGAGAAGGCGGACGTCGGGGTGGCCGAACAACGTGAACACCCACAGCGCGTAGGCCGCCCACCAATTGCTCTTGTCGCCGTAGATGACGACGGTGTCGTCGCGGCCGATGCCCTTGCGGTCCATCAACGCGGCGAACTGGGCACCGTCGATGTAGTCGCGCACGTGTGGGTCGTTGAGGTCGGTGTGCCAGTCGATCTTGACGGCGCCGGGGATGTGCCCGGTGTCGTAGAGAAGGACGTCCTCGTCGGACTCGACGATGGCCAGCCCGGGGCGGCCGATGTTGCCCGCAAGCCAGTCGGACGTGACCAGCCGGTCGGGGTGGGCGTAGTCCTTGAGCGCGGGGCTGGGATCTGCAGGTAGCGGCACGATGACGAGCCTACCGCCGGGCGAAAGTGCCCGGTTCACTGCCAGAAGGCGCTCACCGAGAGATCCAGCCGCCCGAGCAGTCGTCGCGTCACGGGCAGGCTGATCCCGATGACGTTCGACGGATCGCCCTCGATGCGGTCGACGAACCAACCGCCGTAGCCGTCGAGGGTGAAGCTGCCCGCGACGGCGAGCGGCTCGTCGGTGGCGAGGTACGCCTCCAGCTCCGCCGTCTCGGGGCGCGCGAAATGCACTGTGGTACTGACCGTTTCGGCCTCACGCCGGATGGAACCGCGGTGCAGGCGATGCACGGCGTGTCCGGTGTGGAGCACGCCCGCTCTGCCGGCCATCGCCTCCCACTGGCGACGGGCCGCCGCCGCGGTGCCCGGCTTCCCGCAGAGCTGGCCGTCCAGCTCGAGCATCGAATCGCAGCCGATGACGACACAGTCCTGCGGCCACCTCTGCGGGCAATCGGGAGTGCACGTCGTCGGCCTTCGCGACGGCCAGCGCGCGGACGACGTCCGGCAGCGGGGTGTCGTCGGGCAGCGACGGCGATGACGGCGTCCTCGTCCACGCCCGACACGATGACGAGAGGGTCGATCCCGGCCTGCCGCAACACCCTTCGGCGACCCGAGGACGCCGAGGCGAGGATCAGCCGGGTCATCTCCGGATGTGAGTTCGCTCCACCAGGGTCACGTTCTGCCAGCTGTGGATCGCGTAGCGCAGCTTGTCGACCGGATGCCCCCACCGATTGAGCTCCTGCGGCCCGGGTTCCGGCGTGCCGCCCGAAGCGCCCGCGAGGACGGTGACGAGAGCAGCCAGTTCCTCATCGGTGGGCTTGCCCTTGAGAACCTTCACCACCGGCGCCGGGTGTTCGGTCGGTCCGTCGATGGTCAGGTCCCGCGGGTCGGAAACCTCGGTGATGTCCACATCGTGTGACACGGCTTGTCCGTTCGTCTTTGGGGTACGCGGCGGGGTCAGAGCGGGATGTTGCCGTGCTTCTTCGGCGGCAGCTGGACGATCTTGCGCTCCAGCAGGCGTAGCGCGGCGGCGACGTAGCCGCGGGTGTGCGACGGCGGGATGACGGCGTCGACGTAGCCGCGCTCCGCGGCGATGTACGGATTGACGAGGGTGTCCTCGTAATCCTGCTGCAGCTCGAGGCGCAACGCGTCGACGTCCTGGCCGTCCTGCGCGGCCTGCTTCAGTTGCCCTCGGTACACGAACCCGACGGCTCCCGATGCGCCCATCACGGCGATCTGCGCCGACGGCCACGCGACGTTGACGTCGCAGCCCATGTCCTTGGAGCCCATCACGCAGTACGCGCCGCCGTAGGCCTTGCGGGTGATGACGGTGATCTTGGCGACGGTGGCCTCGCCGTAGGCGTACAGCAGCTTGGCGCCGCGCCGGATGATGCCGTTGTACTCCTGCTCGGTGCCGGGCAGGAAGCCGGGCACGTCCACCAACATGATGATCGGGATGTTGAAGCAGTCGCAGGTGCGGACGAACCTGGCCGCCTTCTCGGAGGCGTTGATGTCCAGGCAGCCGGCGAACACGGTGGGCTGGTTGGCGACGATCCCCACCGGTCGCCCGTCGACCCGGCCGAACCCGATGAGGATGTTGCCCGCATAGCCGGCCTGCACCTCGAGGAACTCGTCGTCGTCGAGGATGCGCGTGATCACCTCGTGCATGTCGTACGGCTGGTTCGGTGAGTCCGGAATCAGCGTGTCGAGCTCGAGATCCTCGTCGGTGAGGTTGTCCTCGATGGCGCCGGGGTGCGGCGGCGCCGGGTAGCGCGGCGGCTCGGCGTAGTTGTTGGGCGGCAGGTAGCTCAGCAGATCCCGCACGTACTCCAACGCGTCCTGCTCGCCGGACGCGACGTAGTGCACGGTGCCCGACTTGGCCATGTGGGTGTGCGCGCCGCCCAGTTCCTCCATGGTGACGTCCTCGCCGGTGACCGTCTTGATGACGTCCGGTCCGGTGATGAACATCTGGCTGGTCTGGTCGACCATGATCACGAAGTCGGTCAGGGCGGGGGAGTAGACGTGCCCACCCGCGGCGGCGCCCATGATCAGCGAGATCTGCGGGATGACGCCGGAGGCGAGGATGTTGTTGCGGAAGATCTTGCTGTAGAGGCCGAGCGAGACGACGCCCTCCTGGATGCGGGCGCCCGCGCCGTCGTTGATGCCGATCAGCGGGCGGCCCGTCTTGATCGCCAGTTCCTGGACCTTGACGATCTTCTCGCCGTACACCTCGCCGAGGCTGCCGCCGAACACCGTGGCGTCCTGGCTGAAGATGCAGACGTCGCGGCCGTCGATGGTGCCGTAGCCGGTGACCACGCCGTCGCCGACCGGGCGGTTCGCCTCGAGGCCGAAGTTCTTGCTGCGGTGCTTGGCCAGCGCATCGAGTTCGACGAACGAACCCTCGTCGAGCAGTGCGCTGACGCGCTCGCGGGCGGTCAGCTTGCCCTTGGCGTGCGTCTTCTCGACCGCCGTCTCACCAACCGGATGCAGGGTCTCCTCGGCGCGCTTGCGCAGATCGGCGAGCTTGCCCGCCGTGGTGTGGATGTTGATCTCTTGGTCGGCCGCCGGCTCGGTAACGCTGGTCATGGTGTCCGATACTATCGGCGACCGCTCAGGCCGCCGTATCTCCCCGGCGGTAGGGTCGCCCGATGTTGGATTCCGCTGCGCTGACCGCGCTCGTCGTCTCACCCGCGTCGGTATGGCGACGGGTCGACGTCGTCGTCGAGACCGGTTCCACCAACGCCGATCTGATCGCGCGGGCCGCCGCGGGTGAGGACGTCGTCGGGGCCGTCCTCGTCGCCGAGCACCAGACCGCGGGCCGTGGCAGGAACGGCCGCACCTGGAGCGCGGTCCCCGGCGCACAGCTCACGGTGTCCGTCGGCGTGAGCACCGACGGCATTCCGGCGACCGCATGGGGGTGGATTCCGCTTGCGGCGGGCGTCGCGGTGGTCGACGCCGTCGCCGACGCGACCGGCGTCGAGGTGGGGCTGAAGTGGCCGAACGACGTCCTGGCGGTACCCCCGAGCCAGGGCAAGGTGGCAGGCATCCTCGCCGAGGTGACGACGCCGCAGCCTGCCGTCGTCATCGGCATCGGCATCAACGTGTCGCTGGGCGCCGAGGACCTGCCCGACCCGGGCGCGACGTCGCTGACGATTCTCGGAGCGGTCGCACCGAGCCGGGCCGAGCTGCTGATCGCCCTGCTGGGGGCGTTGCAGCGACGGATGGAGAGCCTGCGCTCCTCGGGCGGTGTCGACGCCGTCCTGGCCGCCGACTACGCCGCGCACAGTCTCACCGTCGGGGCGCAGGTCCGCGCGACGCTGCCGGGCGAGGGCGAGCTCGTCGGAGAGGCGCTTCGCATCGACGAGCAGGGGCGGCTCTGCATCGACGTGGGCGGTGGCTTCGTCGAAAGTGAGGTAGCCGTTTCCGCAGGCGACATCGTGCATCTTCGCCCGCTCGGGGACTAGACGGCTCGGTAGAGTGCCCCCGTGGGCTATCCGGATAACGTCCTGGCCGCAGACGAGCGGGTTGCGCTGCACAGGCACCCGCACTGGAAGCGACTGATCGGTCCGGTGCTCGTCCTCCTGGTGGCGACCGCACTCGCGGGGGTCGGGCTCGGCTGGATCAACAGCACCACGTGGGACCCGACGGCGAAGAACATCGTCATGGCCGTGGTCGGCGTGGTGTGGCTGGTCATCGTCGGGTGGCTGGTGTTGTGGCCGTTCTTGAACTGGCGCACAACGCATTTCGTCATCACCGATCGCAGGGTGATGTTCCGTCACGGAGTGATGACGCGGTCGGGCATCGACATCCCCGTGGCCCGGATCAACAGCGTCGAGTTCCGGCACGGGCTGCTGGATCGGCTGTTCCGCACCGGGACCCTGATCATCGAATCCGCGTCGCAGGATCCGCTCGAGTTCCACGACATTCCGCGCGTGGAGCACGTGCATTCACTGCTGTATCACGAAGTCTTCGACACCCTGGGGTCCGAGGAATCGCCAAGCTGAGATTGAGCGGCCAGCCGTCGTGCGCGTCGGCCGCGCAGCGGCGTGACGGTGCTGCTGGCGTCGCGTCCTCGGCCTGGTCCTCGAGCGCCTCGGCGATGCCACCCGCCGTGAGCGTCGCCTCCACCACGTCGGGGTTGCGACCGAACTCGTCGGGGAACACCCAGCGTCGGAACGCCCAGAATCGGAACGCCATCTGCAGCAGGTTGCCGATGATGTAGGCGGCGACGAAGTCGGCGATGTTCTCGACGGTCAGTGACACGTCGGGCACGCGAAGTTGAAGTACGTAGCTGGAGAACCACAGCGGCGCCATGCAGATCAGAACGCCGATTCCGCTGACGCCGAAGAACAGAAGCGCTTCGTGATGCCTCTCGCGGCCGCCGCGGTCGCGGAAGCTCCATTCCCGGTTGAGGATGTAGGAGGCGATGACGGCGACGATGCCGGAGATGATCTTCGCGGTGACGGGCTTCGGCTCGAGAATCGTCAGCTTCAGCGTGTAGAAGATCGCCGAGTCGATGACGAACGTGCTTGCGCCGACGATCGCGAACTTGATGAGCTCGTGATGCTGCTCGGCATAGGGCCGGATCACGCGAGGTAGGCGCGCGATCGTGGCATCGGTGAAAGACACAAGAGAGCAGTTTACGGAAATCGGAGGGGCTACGCGTACCCGCGCAGGTCGCGGTGGGTAAGGCACCTCCGATTTGGCGTGACACGATAGCCACGTGCCCAACTCCCCAGTCGTGGCGATGGTCGGTGGCGGCCAACTGGCCAGAATGACCCATCAAGCCGCGATCGCGCTCGGCCAGACACTTCGTGTCCTCGCCACCGCGCCCGACGAGCCCGCCGCACAGGTCACCCCCGACGTCGTGCTCGGATCGCACACCGACATCGACGCCCTTCGACGGGTGTCGGCAGGTGCGCAGGCGCTGACCTTCGATCACGAGCACGTTCCCACCGCCCTGCTCGACGAGCTGGTGGCCGCAGGCGTGACCGTGGCTCCGCCGCCTCAGGCGCTCATCCACGCCCAGGACAAGCTGGTGATGCGCCGCCGCCTGCAGGAGCTGGGGGCGCCGGTGCCCAGGTTCGCGGAGGTGCGCGAGGTCGCCGACGTCGACGCGTTCGCGGCGCTCGTCGGCGGCCCGATCGTCGTGAAGACGGCGCGGGGCGGCTACGACGGCCGGGGCGTCACCCTGGCCAAGGACCTGGCGGAGGCCCGCTCTGTGGCGGAACGCATTCTCGCGGACGGCGCCGCGGTGCTGGTCGAGGAGCGGGTGGACATGCGTCGCGAGCTGTCGGCGCTGGTGGCGCGATCGCCGTTTGGGCAGGGCGCGGCGTGGCCGATCGTGGAGTCCGTGCAGCGCGACGGTATCTGTGTCGAGGTCATCGCTCCCGCGCCCGATCTCGACGAGGACCTTGGCGGCGCCGCAGAGGCACTCGGATTGAGGTTGGCCTCCGCGCTCGGCGTGGTCGGCGTGCTTGCCGTCGAGTTGTTCGAGACCGTGGACGGTGGGTTGCTGGTCAACGAGTTGGCGATGCGACCGCACAACACCGGGCATTGGACGATGGACGGCGCCCGCACCAGCCAATTCGAGCAACACCTGCGCGCGGTCCTCGACTACCCGCTCGGTTCGACGGGGGCGGTGGCGCCGGTGACGGTGATGGCCAACGTGCTCGGTGCGCCGCAGACGCCTGCGATGAGCATGGACGAGCGCCTTCACCACCTGTTCGGTCGCCTTCCCGAGGCCAAGGTGCATCTCTACGGCAAGGGAGAGCGGCCGGGCCGCAAGATCGGGCACGTCAACGTCCTCGGCGCGGCGGCGGGCTCGCTACACGACACCGCATACGTCGCCGATGTCCGGGAGCGCGCGATGCGCGCCGCACACTATTTGTCGCACGCCGAGTGGACGGACGGATGGGATTCACATGGGCAGTAGCGCACCGAGGGTCGGCGTCATCATGGGCAGCGACAGCGACTGGTCCGTGATGGAGGACGCAGTGCTGGCGCTCGCCGAGTTCGACGTGCCCTTCGAGGTCGGTGTGGTGTCCGCGCACCGCACGCCCGCCCGCATGTTGGACTACGCCACGAACGCCGCGGGCCGCGGCATCGAGGTCGTCATCGCGGGAGCCGGCGGCGCCGCGCATCTGCCCGGCATGGTGGCCGCGGCGACGCCGCTTCCGGTGATCGGGGTTCCCGTGCCGCTGGCCCGGCTTGACGGTCTCGACTCGCTGCTCTCGATCGTGCAGATGCCCGCAGGGGTTCCCGTCGCGACCGTATCCATCGGGGGCGCGCGCAACGCGGGGCTGCTCGCGGTGCGAATCCTGGGCTGCGCCGATCTCGAACTGCGCGGCCGCATCGAACGGTTCCAGGCCGATCTCGAGGCGACCGTCCTTCGCAAGGATGCGGCGCTAAGAGATCGTCTGATTGGGCCCGACTAGGGACAGCGCGTAAAGTTACCCGCCAGTAGCAAGGAGGCCATCATGTCCGGAAATCCGTCGTTCGACGTCTTCAGCCTGCCCGACGAGCACAACGAACTGCGCGCGGTGCTGCGGGACCTTTGCGATAAGGAGATTGCGCCGTACGCGGCGGACGTCGACGAGAAGGCCCGCTACACCGACTGAAGCTTTAGCGGCGTTGTCCGCCAGCGGATTCTCCGCCATCCACATTCCGGAGGAATACGGCGGGCAGGGTGGCGACTCGATCGCCGCGTGCATCGTGATCGAAGAGGTCGCCCGGGTATGCGCGTCGTCGTCGCTCATCCCGGTCTGCAACAAACTCGGCACCATGGGCATGATCCTGAAGGGCTCCGAGGAGCTCAAGAAGCAGGTGCTGCCATCGATCGGTGCGGGTGAGGCGACCGCGTCCTACGCATTGAGCGAGCGCGAGGCGGGCAGCGACGCCGCCGCGATGCGCACGAGGGCCAAGGCCGACGGTGACGACTGGGTGCTCAACGGGTCCAAGTGCTGGATCTCCAACGGCGGCCACTCGCAGTGGTACACCGTGATGGCGGTGACCGATCCGGACAAGGGCGCCAACGGCATCTCGGCGTTCGTCGTGCACGAAGACGATCCTGGTTTCACGGTGGGGGCCAAGGAAAAGAAGATGGGCATCAAGGGATCGCCCACGACGGAGTTGTACTTCGAGGACTGCCGCATACCCGGTGACCGCATCATCGGCGAACCGGGCACCGGCTTCAAGACCGCGCTGGAAACCCTCGACCACACCAGGCCGACGATCGGGGCTCAGGCGGTCGGGATCGCACAGGGCGCGCTCGAGGCGGCGATCGCATACACCAAGGAGCGCAAGCAGTTCCGCAAGTCGATCAGCGACTTCCAGGGTGTCCAGTTCATGCTCGCCGACATGGCGATGAAGATCGAGGCCGCTCGCCTGATGGTGTACTCCGCCGCCGCGCGGGCCGAACGCCGCGAGCCGAACCTCGGCTTCATCTCCTCGGCGGCCAAGTGTTTCGCCTCGGACGTCGCGATGGAGGTGACCACCGATGCCGTTCAGCTGTTCGGCGGCTACGGCTACACCGTGGACTTCCCCGTCGAGCGATTCATGCGCGACGCCAAGATCACGCAGATCTACGAGGGCACCAACCAGATTCAGCGCGTCGTGATGTCGCGCGCGCTACTCAAATAGCGCTGGGCGCGCACACCGGATTCACGCTACGCACGGTGGCCCGTCGGACCCCGCGGTGAGGATCGGCGACGGTGGCGGCGCGTCGGTGGACTCGACGGCTGCCGGGCTGGCCACGTCGCCGGCCACGGTGGTTTGGTCCGACCCCAAGCCCGAACCCGGCCCGGTGTAGTCGGCGGCGATCACCACCCGGACCGATCCCGCTGCCACGGAACCGCTCTCGACGATGGGCAGGTTGCCAAGCTCCTTGGACACGGCGAGCGCGCCGAGGTCATCGGCCTTGGCCGCCTGCACCTGGCTGCCCGAGACGTGTTCTCCGTCGTTGTTGCCGACCACGCCGGGGAGGAATCCCTTGCCCGACAGCACTTCCGACACGGATGCCGCGAGTCCGCCGATTTCGCTGTCGTTGACGACGTCGGCGGTGGTCTTGTCCGGCGAGTAGGCGATCTCCTCGGTCTTGCCCGCGTCCTGGTTCTCCAGCAGGCCCGAGACGAAGTCCTTGACCTGCGACGGGTCCACCCGGACGACGCTCTGCGTGCCGTCGTCGCTCCAGCCGTCCTCCTGAAGGACCGGAATGGTGGCGAAGGCGACGTTCCCGCCTGCCAGCGACTGCAGCTGCTGAACGAAGTCCATGATGTCCCAGCCGTCGGAGATCACCACCGACCGCTGCACCGCGCTCTGCAGCCGGCTGAGGGTCGACGGGCTGGACAGGGTCTTGCCGGAGATGATCTGGTGCGCGAGTTCGGCCATCACGGCCTGCTGGCGTGTCACGCGGTCGAGGTCCCCGCGGGGGAGGTCGTGGCGTTGCCGCACGAAACTGAGTGCCTGCGGGCCGTCCAGCTTCTGTCGTCCTGCGGGAAAGTCCGCGCCCGAAAGGGGTTCGTAGACGGCATCTTTGAGGCAGACGTCGACGCCGCCGAGGGCATCGGTGATGAGAGCGAAGCCGAGCAGCCCGATTTCGGCGTAGTGGTCGACGGTGACGCCGGTCAGCTTGGCGACCGTCTCGATCAGGGCTTCGCGGCCCGATTCGGTGGCCTGTGGCTCGGCGACCGCGGGATCCACGCCCTGGTTCTCGACGAGCTCCTTCATCCTCTCGAGATGGACGGCGCCGAACACGCCGTTGATCTTCGTCTTGCCGAACCCCGGCGCCTCCACGTAGGAGTCGCGGGGGATCGAGATCGCGGTCGCCGACTTCCCGTTGTTCGGGATGCGGACCAGGATGATCGTGTCGGTGTTCGTGGTCGTGTCGTCGCCTGCGCGCAGCGTCGCCAGTTCGTCGGCCGACAGCGGATTGCCGTGCGCGTCGGTCCGGCTGTCGTTGCCGACGAGCAGGATGTCGATCGCGCCGTCCTCGCCGCCACCACCGAGCGCGGCCGAAGTGATGTGGTTGATGCCGGATTCGAACTGCCGAATCGTGCCCCACGCCATGCCGGTGCCGACGACGACGACCGACGCCGCTGCGATGGCGAAGATACGGGTGAGACGACTCTGCACCTGCACAGGCTACTTGCGGGACGGCCGCAGACGGGGTACCTCGACCCGGCGTGCCAGACTCGATCGCGTGTCGCAACGAATCGTCATCTTCGGCGCGGGCGGCCTCGTCGGCACCGCATTGACGGTCGAGGCGGCCGACAGGGGCCACGAAGTGCTCCCGATTCCGTCCGCGGTGTGTGACGTCACCGACGCCGAAGCGGTGGTGAAACACGTCGAATCGGACGACGTCGTGATCAACTGCGCGGCCTACACCAAGGTGGATGACGCCGAGGCCGACGAGGCCGCTGCGTGGGCCGTCAACGTCACGGGTGCGCAGAACCTGGCACGGGCGTGCGCGCGCGCGGGTGCCGGGTTCATCCACGTCTCCACCGACTACGTGTTCAGCGGTAAGCCCGAAGGCAGGCAGCACTGGCCGTATGACATCGACGACGACACCGGCCCCCTCAGCGTCTACGGGCGTACCAAGCTCGCAGGCGAATACGCCGTGCTGGCGGCCATGCCGGACGCCCGCGTCGTGCGCACCTCCTGGATCTACCTCGGTGGCGACGGCGGCGACTTCGTTGCGGTGATGCGCCGCAAGGCCCTCGGCGGGGACAACGTCGACGTCGTCGCGGACCAGGCCGGGTCGCCGACGTTCGTCGGAGATCTGGTCGGCGCGCTGCTGGAAGTGGCAGGTGGGGCGACGTCGGCCTCGGTGCTGCACGCGGCCAACGAGGGAGAGGCGAGCAGGTTCGAACAGGCGCAGGCGGTGTTCGAACTCGTCGGCGCCGATCCGGCGCGGGTTCGGCCCGTCGACTCCAGCCGGCATCCCCGCCCCGCACCCCGGCCGGCGTACTCGGCGCTGTCCGGAGCCGGCTCCGCGGCGGCTGGCCTGACGCCCTTGCGACCATGGCGCGAGGCGCTCGCGGCGGCGCTGGACAGTTACCCTCAACGCCGTGGGTGACGAACTGATCGCCGTCGCGTGAGCGACGAATGGGCGGTAGTCGCGTGAGCGACAATTTGACCGTGGTGACGGTGACCTATTCACCGGGCGCCCACCTCGATCGGTTCCTGGCATCGCTGTCGCATGCCACCGATCGCCCCGTCACCGTCGTCATGGCCGACAACGGGTCGACCGACGGTGCCCCAGAAGCCGCCCTGGAGAAGCACCCCAACGCGCGACTGTTCCGCACGGGCGCGAACCTGGGGTACGGCGCCGCGGTGAACCGCGCCATCAACTCCTACCTCGTCGACGAGGGGCTGGCGGGCGATCCCGAGTTCATCGTGGTGGCCAATCCCGACGTCGTGTGGGGTCCGCGCAGCATCGACGCGATGTTGGACGCGGCCGCGCGGTGGCCGCGGGCTGGCGCGCTCGGCCCGCTGATCCGCGATCCCGACGGCTCGATCTACCCGTCCGCACGTCATCAACCGAGCCTGATCCGCGGCGGCATGCACGCCGTCGTCAGCCCCTTCTGGATGTCGAACCCCTGGACGGCGGCCTACCGGCAGGACCGGATGGAGCCCAGCGAACGCGCGGTCGGCTGGCTGTCGGGTTCGTGTCTGTTGCTGCGCCGCGCCGCGTTCGACGAGGTTCACGGGTTCGACCCGCGCTATTTCATGTACATGGAGGACGTCGACCTAGGCGATCGCCTGGGCGCGGCCGGGTGGCTCAACGTCTACGTGCCTGCGGCCGAGATCCTGCACGACAAGGGCCACGCCACCGGCCGGGACCCTGGCCGCAACTTGGCCGCTCATCACAGAAGCACCTACACTTTCCTGGCTGATCGGCATCGCCGCTGGTGGCAGGCACCCCTGCGGGTGTCGATCAAGTCGGCTCTCGTCGTTCGCGAGCGCCTGGTCGTGCGAAGCGCGCGACGCAAGTTGGCCAAGGAAGGGAGGCGCTGAGCATGTCGAGACCAGTCAATCCTGCGGAATGCGACGCCGTCGTCCTCGTCGGCGGCCAGGGCACCCGGCTACGGCCACTGACGTTGTCGGCACCCAAGCCCATGTTGCCGACGGCCGGGCTGCCGTTCCTGACGCACCTGCTGTCGCGGATCGCCGACGCGGGCATCAACCACGTCATCCTCGGCACGTCATACAAGGCCGAGGTGTTCGAGGCGGAGTTCGGCGACGGTTCGAAACTCGGCCTTCAGATCGAGTACGTCATCGAGGAAGAGGCGCTGGGCACCGGTGGCGGCATCGCGAACGTGGCGTCGAAGCTGCGGCACGACACCACGATGGTGTTCAACGGCGACGTGCTCTCCGGCGCCGATCTGCGAGCCTTGCTCGCCACACACTACGAACGTGAAGCCGATCTCACCCTGCATCTGGTCCGGGTCGGCGACCCGCGTGCATTCGGCTGTGTGCCAACCGATTCCGACGGAGTCGTGACGGCGTTCCTCGAGAAGACGGAGGACCCGCCGAGCGATCAGATCAACGCGGGCTGCTACGTGTTCAAACGCGACGTCATCGACCGCATCCCGAAGGGCCGCAAGGTGTCCGTCGAACGCGAGGTCTTCCCCGCGCTGTTGGCCGACGGCCTCAAGGTGTGCGGCTACGTCGATTCGACCTACTGGCGCGACATGGGCACGCCCGACGACTTCGTGCGCGGGTCGGCCGACCTCGTTCGAGGCATCGCTCCGTCGCCGGCGCTGAAGGGCCACCGCGGCGAGGAACTGGTGCACGAGGGGGCCTCGGTGGCGCCCGGTGCGCTGCTGATCGGCGGCACGGTCGTGGGCCGCGGCGCGGAGATCGGCCCCGGTGCACGCCTGGACGGAGCCGTGATCTTCGACGGCGCCCGCGTGGAGGCGGGATCGGTCATCGAACGGTCCATCATCGGGTTCGGCGCCCGCATCGGCCCGCGTGCCCTCATTCGCGACGGGGTCATCGGCGACGGAGCGGACATCGGCGCGCGGTGCGAGCTGCTGCGCGGCGCGCGCGTCTGGCCGGGCGTCCACATCCCCGACGGCGGAATCCGCTACTCCTCCGACGTCTGAGCGCCGCGTCCTCCGGGATTTCGGCGTGATAACCGTCGCTGTGAGTGCCGGTGAGCACCCCGAAGTCACCTAGGTGCGAGCCGCTCTGGCCAACTGCTCCAGGCCGAAGTCGGCGCCCGGCAGCTCATCGATGGGCCACCAGCGCAGGTCCAGTGACTCGTCGCTGATGGCGATCTGCGCGTCCTCCGGTGCCCGCGCGACGAACTGCACGTCGAGGTGATGGGTCGGCACGCCCAACGAACACGTCAGGGCGTGTGCGTGCAGGGCGGCAGGCATGGCGTCGATGACCAACCCGTCGATGCCCGACTCCTCGGTCGCCTCGCGCAGGGCGGCAGAGGCGATGTCGATGTCGGTGTCCTCGCAGTGGCCGCCGAGCTGGACCCAGCGGCCCAGCCGTGGATGCAGGGTCAGCAACGCCTGGCTGCCCGTGTGGTCGAGCACCAGCGCCGACGCGGTGATGTGGCCGGGCGCGCATGCGCGCATGCACGCGTCCGGCCGGCCAGGACGAACGTCAGGAACGCGTGACGCAACGCATCCTGTGTGGGATCGGGTGCGGTCCATCGCGAGAGCGTGTCCACCACCGACTGGTGCAGAGTCACCGCAGCACCAGAAGCCCTTCGGTCGGGACCGGGCCGCGCGGTCCGTGCTGGCTCGAGGGGATGGCCGATGGCGATGGCTCCCAACGGTTCCCAGTCGGCGGGAAGGTCGAGCTCACTGCGCACGATGTCGGCGGCGAATATGGTCGACCCGATCCAGCAGCTGCCGACGCCCCTGGTCGCCAACGCCACCAAGAGACCCTGCACCGCCGCGCCGACCGCGACCGTGAACATGGTGTGCTCTGCGGCGGTGCGCTCGGCATCCGGATAGGAGTGCGCGCCGTCGGGCACCATGAACGGGATGACGAGTTCGGGTGCGTCGTAGAGGATCTGGCCCCGACCCAGGCGCCGCTCGACGGAATCGGCTGGCCTGCCGTCGTTGGTCAGGTCGGTCCGCCACTGATCCCTCATCCGGTCGAGCAGCCGGATCCTGGCAGCACCGTCGCGCACCCACACGAAGCGGACGGGTCTGGTGTGGTGGGGTGCGGGCGCGGTGAGCGCTTCGCCGACGGCGGCCTCGACGAGTGCGGGATCGACCGGCTCGGCGCTGAACTGCCGGATCGATCTCCGCAGCAGCTGCGCTTGGCGCCTACCTTCGGCCATCGCCTCCTCGGTGCCCAGCCAGAACAGATCCTCCTCGCCAGAGCGGACGAGGGTGCGGGCATTGGAACCGTTGTCGCGCACCGTCAGTCCCCGCACGACCGCGACCGGGATCGCCGTCAGCTTGCCCTTGACCAGATCGGCGGCTGCGGCGATCTCGTCGGCAACCGCGATCTCGGTGACCACCAGTTCGTTGCCGTGCTTGTCGTGGGCACCCGCGTAACCGTGCAGCACGGCGATGCCCGCCGCGCCGATCGCGACATCGGTCTGACCGTTGCGCCACGCGCGGCCCATGGTGTCGGTGACGATGACCCCGACCGTGACGCCGAGCAATTCGCGAATCCGACTGCGCAGCCGTGCCGCGCTCCCGTCGGGATCGACTGGAAGCAAGGCCAATTCGGCTGTGTCGATGTTGGATCCGTCCACGCCCGCGGCGGCCTGAACCAGTCCGTAGGCATTCTCGGTGATCAGCGTCCGGCCCTTGCGGGCGAGCACTCGCACCGCCTCGGCATCGATCAGTTTGCGCCGCAGCGCATCCCGCTCCTCGGGGTCGGTAGGCGCCGAGACGATGCGGCCTTCGCTCTTGGACAGCACCTTGCTGGTGACCACCAGCGACGTCGTCGTTCCGGAGCCAGGGAGCCGCAGCGGCGATCGACGCCGCGACGTCGTCGCCGGGGCGGAACTCGGGAAGCCCTGCTACGGGCAGGATTTCGACGGCGGCCGCCGAGCCGTGCTCGGCGCTCATCGCTTGCCCGTCGGGACGCCCGCGAGTTCCAGTCCGGAGCGGACCATTTCGGCCGTCGCCTTCGGGTCGGTCATCAGCAGGGGTATGGCGCGCACCTCGACACCCTCGACGATCGGCTTCGTCGCCCTCGTCGATGAGCCAGCCGTCGAGGATGCCGACCCCCGACCGTGCGCCGAAGTGCGCGCCGACGGCCTGCGAACTGGTTTCGACGCCGATCACCGAAAGGCACTCATCGGCCATCCCGCGCAACGCCTTTCCCGCGACGATGGGGGAGTACCCGATCACCTTGGCGGGCGTGGAGCGCAGCGCGCCGCGGATCCCGGGAACGGCGAGGATCGCGCCGACGCTCACGACGGGGTTGGACGGAGCCAGGAGCACCGCGTCCGCATCCGCGATCGCCTCGGCGACGCCGGGCCCCGCCGTGGCCTGGTCGGCGCCCACGAATGCGAATGAGTGCGTGGGGATCTGGGCGCGGTAGCGCACCCACCACTCCTGGAAGTGGATCGCGCGCGTGGAGTCAGTGCCCGGTTCGGTGACCACGACGTGGGTTTCGCTGCGATCGTCGCTGGCGGGCAGGAGCCGTGCCCCCGGCTGCCAACGCTGGCACAGCGCCTCGGTGACCTGTGACAGCGGATAGCCCGCTCGCAGCATCTGACTTCGGACGAGGTGGGTGGCCAGATCTCGATCGCCGAGCCCGAACCAGTCGGGCTGCACGCCGTAGGCGGCGAGTTCCTCCTTCGCATGCCAGGTTTCGTTGGCGTGGCCCCATCCCCGATCGGGGTCTATACCTCCACCTAAGGTGTACATGCAGGTGTCGAGATCGGGGCAGATGCGCACGCCGTGCATCCACGCGTCGTCGCCGACGTTGACGATCGCGGTCAGCTCGTGATCGCCGGCCGGGCCGGTGGCCGTGCCCGCGAACTGACCGAGCCCCAGCAATTGCTGGACGCCGAGGAGGAACCTCGCGCCGCCCACTCCGCCGACCAAAACCGTGACCTTCACATCGACCGACACTAGGCCCCCGGGCCCGATTTGCGTCGTCCGCGGGTGCCTGTGACCGACACGCCGTATCACCGACGCGCCATAATTTGGTCACGAGATGATATGAAAATCCGTTCTAGCGCTTGACCATCGCAGCTAACGCGTGTCTAATCACATCAGTGTCATTCCCGGTTAGCCGGCCGGTTCCGGTGTCGCAGACCGAGATTCGATCACATGTTCGAATTTGTTGGCTGCACGGCGCGGCGGTGTGGCTTCGGCTAGGGAATTACGAAGACAGGTGAGGAGGCGGAAGATGTCTTTTGAGTACGTCGATTTCGATCACGTCGTTCGGTTCGATGGTCGGAGGCTCGGCTCAGTAGGCAGCGCACCGCACACCGATATCGAAGCCGGCACCGTACGTCGCGCCGGCGCTGCCTCAGTTGAGTCTGGTGCCGGACCGCGTGGACGCCGACGCCGATGCGATCGATGACCAGTGGCAAGAGAAGGCGCTGTGCGCGCAGACCGACCCCGAGGCGTTCTTCCCCGAAAAGGGTGGTTCGACTCGAGAGGCCAAGCGCATCTGCCTGGGCTGCGAGGTCAAGGACGAGTGCCTTGACTACGCACTGGCCCACGACGAGCGGTTCGGCATCTGGGGCGGGCTCTCGGAGCGCGAACGCCGCCGCCTCAAGCGCGGCATCATCTGATTCGCGTCACCGCGCGACCGTCATTCGTCGCCCATCTCGGGGTCGATGACGGACGGTTCCACGCCCAAGAACGTGGCCACTTGAGCCACCAGTACCTCGTGCAACAACTCGGCCAGTTCGGCCACGTCCTTGACGCGCCGCTCGATCGGCTTGCGGAACAACACTATTCGTGCACGCGTCGCGTTGCCCCGGACATCCACCCCCGCCGGGATGAGACGGGACAAGCGCCACCGGACCGTCCGCGACCACCTCGGGCGGCCACTGCACGCTGTCGGGGTCCTTCGGTGAGATCCTCGGGATCTCGTCGACCGCGACGTCCAATGCGGACAAGCGCTCCTGCCACCGTCGTTCGATCGGCTCGTAGGCCTCGAGGACGGTCATGTCGAAGCGCTCGGCCCTGCTTCGCCAGCCCGGCACGGTGGGCGGAAGCAGAGGGCCGCGCATTTCCCTGCGCCGACGGTGGTGGCCGGGCTTGGACCCGACGAAGATCCCGCTCCGGCATCCGCCGATCGTAACGGTTCCAGATCAGGCGACGTCGGGCTGAGCGTGTCCAGCAGCTCTTGTCGTATCCGCGCGATAGCCTCGGCTGCGTGAACGTTCCCCGTCGCTGCTGCAGGCCTGGGTGCCCGCACTATGCCGTGGCGACGCTGACCTTCGTCTACTCCGACTCGACCGCGGTCGTCGGACCGCTGGCCACGGTCTCGGAACCGCACTCCTGGGATCTGTGCGTCACCCACGCCGGCCGGATCACCGCGCCACGCGGCTGGGAACTCGTGCGGCACGCGGGACCGCTGCCGTCGATCACCGACGACGACGATCTGGTGGCGTTGGCCGACGCCGTGCGCGAGGGCCGCGATCCGGCGTCCGGGATCGGCGGGGTCGTCGCAGGTTTCTCCGATCCCACCACGGGTGTCGCGGGCGGTGCACTGATGGCGCCTGCCTGCTCCGCGCTCGGAGCACAGCGGTCGCAGGCGCGGTCATCTTCGGGTATTGCCGGATCCGTCCGATTAGGCGCCACGTAGATTGGAATCGGGCCGATGCGAGCATCGGCGTGAGGATTCGCTAGCCGATAGGCTTTGCGGCAAGTCCCGTTGTCAAGGAGCTCCATGTCCCGGTCCGCTGCGGCTGTCAATCGCGTCATCAAGGCGTATGACGTGCGTGGCCTGGTCGGCACCGAGATCGACGAGCAGTTCGTGGCCGACGTCGGGGGCGCCTTCGCGAGACTGGTGCGCGATGGCGATCAGCCGGGCGCCGAGCAGATCGCGATCGGCTACGACATGCGGTCGAGTTCGCCGTCGCTTGCTGCCGCGTTCGCGGACGGCGTGGTGGCGCAGGGGCTCGACGTGATCCGGATCGGCCTGGCATCGACCGATCAGCTCTACTTCGCCTCCGGCGTGCTCGACTGTCCCGGCGCGATGTTCACCGCCAGCCACAACCCGGCGTCCTACAACGGGATCAAGCTGTGTCGGGCCGGCGCCAAGCCCGTCGGCAAGGACACCGGCCTGAGCGCCATCAGCGACGAGGTCATCAATGGCGTTCCCGCCGGCGAGGGCCAGCCGGGTTCCCTCAGCGACCGCGACCTACTCGGCGACTACGGACGATTTCTCCGCTCCCTGGTGGATCTGTCCGGAGCGCGTCAGCTCAAGGTCGCCGTCGACGCGGGCAACGGCATGGCCGGTCACACCACGCCTGCCGTGCTGGACCCCATCCCGTCGATCACCGTCCTGCCGTTGTACTTCGAACTCGACGGCACCTTCCCCAACCACGAGGCCAATCCGCTCGACCCGGCCAACCTCGTCGACCTTCAGGCGCACGTGCGTCGCCACCGGCGCCGACATCGGGCTGGCGTTCGACGGCGATGCCGACCGGTGTTTCGTCGTCGACGAACGCGGCCACGCGGTCTCGCCGTCGGCGGTGACCGCACTCGTCGCGTCCCGCGAGTTGCGCCGCGAGATCGGCGCGACGGTCATCTACAACCTGATCACCTCACGCGCGGTGCCGGAGCTGATCGTCGAGCGGGGCGGCACGGCCCTGCGCTCGCGGGTCGGCCACTCCTACATCAAGGCGCTGATGGCCGAGCACCGGCGCCATCTTCGGCGGAGAACACTCCGCGCACTACTACTTCCGCGACTTCTGGGGTGCCGACTCGGGCATGCTCGCCGCACTTCACGTTCTCGCCGCGCTCGGCGAACAGGACCGGCCGCTGTCCGAGATGATGGCCGACTACCAGCGCTACGAGGCGTCCGGCGAGATCAACTTCACCGTCGCCGACGCGTCCGTCCTGCGTCGATGCGGTGTTGAAGTCGTTCGACGGTCGCATCCACGCACTCGACCACCTCGACGGCGTGACCGTGGATCTCGGCGAAGGCCGCTGGTTCAACCTCCGGACGTCGAACACGGAGCCGCTGCTGCGCCTGAACGCCGAGGCGCAGAACCGCCGCCGAGGTCGATGAGATCGTGGAACACGTTGCGGCTCAGATCTCTTCGCAGAGACGGAGCGCTCCCGTGAGTTGCGGCGCAGGCGACCATCGACCTCGATGACGTCGACGGCGTTGCTCGACGCCGATCGTGACGGGCTTGTTGCGCGCGGCGTCGATGGCGGGTGCGCAGATGCGCGCGACGGCCGCGGCGCTGGAGGAGGGTCTGCTCGATTCGCTGCGGTCCGACCGGCCGCCGCGCACCGTCGTCTGGGTCGCCAACCACGGCACCGCCGAGGCCGCAGGCGCGATGCTCGCCGCCGCACTCGGCGGATCGACCGCCTCGCCGATCGTGCTGGCGGCAGAGGTGCCGCCGTGGATCGGCGCGCTCGACGTGCTCGTCGTCGCGGGTGATGATCCCGGCGACTCCGCACTGGTGTCGGCCGCGGCGACGGGAATCCATCGCGGCGCCAGGGTCGTCGTCGTCGCCCCCAACGAGGGGCCGTTGCGCGACGTGGCAGCAGGTCGTTCGGTGGTGCTCGCGCCCCGCCTCGAGGTGCCCGAGGAATTCGGTCTCGCTCGATACCTGGCGGCGGGTCTCGGCGACGCTCAACGTCGTCGACCCCGGCATGCGCATCGACTTCGCCGCGCTCGCCGACGACCTCGACGCAGAAGCGTTGCGCAACAGTGCGGGTCGAGAGTCGTTCACCAATCCCGCGAAGGCGCTCGCCGAGCGGATGTCGGGCCGCGAGGTCGTCCTCGCGGGCGTCGGTGCAGTCATGTTGGCTCTCGCGCGGCACGGCAGCACGCTGCTGCTGCGCGTCGCAGGGCCGTCCGACGGCGGCGGTGCGGGTCGCCGACGTCCTCGTCGCACTGCGCGGCGGAATGATGCGCGGGGCAGTCGATCACGGGTCATCGCTGTTTCACGACGAAGAGATCGACGGCCCGCTTCCTGTACGCGTCGATGCACCATCGTGCTGGCCAGAGACGAGGAACGGCCGGCAGTCGTCACGCGCCTGAGCGGCTTCGACGACATGCACGTGACCAGCGCGCAGGACGTGCCGGACATCTCCGACGTTCTGACGCCGCAGCCCGCCGGCCGCCCCGAGAACCAGTTGGCGACGTTGGCGGTGCGCCTCGAGATGGCGGCCGTCTACCTGAGACTGGTACGAGGCTAAGTCGAGTGGACCTGTTGCGCGGCGCAATCCGCACCTATGCCTGGGGTTCTCGCACGGCCATTGCCGAGTTCACCGGAAGGCCAAGTCCGGCAGCACATCCCGAAGCTGAGCTGTGGTTCGGCGCGCATCCCGGCGATCCCGCGTTGCTGGAGACCGACACCGGTGAGCGCTCGCTGCTCGAGGCCATCAAGGCGGATCCCGAGGGACAGCTGGGTGCGGCGAGCAGGGAGCGAGTTCGGCGACGCACTGCCGTTCCTGGCGAAGGTGCTTGCGGCTGACGAACCCCTGTCCCTGCAGGCGCACCCGAGCGCCGAGCAGGCGCGGGAGGGATTCGCCCGCGAGAATCGGCTCGGCATCCCGCTCAACGCGCCGACGCGCAACTATCGCGACGCCAGCCACAAGCCTGAAATCCTGGTTGCGATCGGGCCGTTCGAGGCCCTGGCCGGCTTCCGGCCGATCGCCTCCAGCATCGAGTTGATGCGCGCGTTCGCCGTGTCGGATCTGGACCCGTTCGTGGGATTGCTGTCCGGCCAGGTCGCTGCCGACGGGCTTCGGGCGTTGTTCACGACGTGGATCACTGCGCCGCAGCCCGACCTGGACGTCCTGGTGCCGCATCGTCCTCGACGGCGCCATCAACTACATCCGTTCGGGGGAAACGACGTTCGCGGCCGAGGCGAAGACGGTGCTCGAACTGGGGGAGCGCTATCCCGGCGATGCAGGCGTTCTCGCTGCGATGCTGCTGAACAGGATCAGCCTCAAGCCCGGCGAGGCGATCTACCTTCCCGCAGGCAACCTGCACGCCTACCTCGAGGGCGTGGGTTTCGAGGTGATGGCGAATTCGGACAACGTCCTTCGCGGCGGCCTGACGCCGAAGCACGTCGACGTGCCGGAACTGCTGCGGGTACTCGACTTCACCCCGACGGAGGATTCGGCACTGCGGCCCGCGACCACGAGACAGGGGATCGAGCTCGTCTACGACACCCCCGCACCGGAGTTCGCGGTCTCGACGCTGTTCCTCGATGGTGAACAGCTCGGCCACCAGGTCGACGCCCCGATGCGCCATGACGGCCCGCAGGTCCTGCTGTGCACGGAGGGTTCGGTGCAGTTGCACGCGAAGTCCAGCGTGTTGACACTCGAGCGGGGTGCGGCCGCGTGGGTGGCCGCCGACGACGGACCGATTCGTCTCGTCGCGGAGCAGCCCGCCCGGTTGTTCCGCACGACTGTTGGTATCTGACTTTTGTTTCGAGGGAAGGCACGGGGCATGTCGACGGCCGGTAGCAAGCGCGCAATCATCGCGGCTCTTCTCGCGAACGCCGGTATCGCGGTGGCGAAGTTCGTCGGCTTCCTGATCACGGGAAGCTCGTCGATGTTGGCCGAGGCGGTGCACTCCGTCGCCGACACGTCCAATCAGGGTCTGCTGCTGTGGGGTCAGCGGCAGGCGGGCAAGGCGCCGGATGCGCTGCACCAGTTCGGATTCGGGCGCAGCCGCTACTTCTACTCGTTCGTCGTCGCCCTGGTGTTGTTCACCCTCGGCTCTGCGTTCGCGCTCTACGAGGGTTACGAGAAGATCAGCCATCCGCACGAGCTGACGTCACCGTTGGTCGCCGTCGCGATCCTGGTGGTGGCGATCGGCTTGGAGGGCTACAGCTTTCGGACCGCGGTCGTGGAATCGCGGCCACTGAAGGGCTCGGGCAGCTGGTGGCGGTTCATTCGTACCTCGCGCAGTCCGGAATTGCCGGTGGTGCTGCTGGAGGACACCGGCGCGCTGATCGGTCTGGTCCTTGCCCTCGGCGGCGTCGGGCTGACGGTGGCGACGGGTGATCCGATCTGGGACGGCATCGGCACGCTGTGCATCGGTGTGCTCCTCGGGGTGATCGCGATCATTCTGATGATCGAGATGCACAGCGCACTGATCGGTGAGTCCGCGACGCCTGCGGAGGGTGACGCGATCCGCGCGGCGCTGGAGCAGACCGAGAACGTCGACCGCCTGATTCACGTCAGGACTCAGTACCTCAGCCCCGACGAGCTTCTGATCGGAGCCAAGATCGCGCTGACGCCCGGGACCGACCTGGCCACGGTGGCGGCCACCATCAATGCCGCGGAGGCGGCGATTCGTGCCGCGGTACCCGCGGCGACGATCATCTTCCTGGAACCAGATCTCGATCGGACGTCTGACCTCATAGCGGACTTCGCGTCCCTGATCTTCTCGCCGATCAACAGGCCCATGTTGTGCCGGACCGTGCGGCCCAGCGTGCGCGCGTCCGGGACCATGTAGAGGCTGTCCAGCAGGCTGAACCGACGCAGAAACCACTCGGCCAGATCGGCTTCCGTCTCGGCGGCGCCGAGGAATCCGTCGAAGAGGTTGCCGACCGTCAGGTACCACCACGGCACGCGGTCCGATGACGCGTTGTGCAGTGCGAGGTCGCCGATGGCGTTCATGGTCCACACCGGCCAGGTCGTCTTCTTCGTCGCGCGGCTGAGTTGGCCCGCGATGTCTGGATCTCCGGATTGGAGGACCGCGCTCAGGTTGCCTGCCTGGATCGACGTCATCGTCATGCCCTGGCCGTACGTCGGATTGAAGCTCACGACGGAATCGCCGAACGGGATGATGCCGGTGGGGAAGCGGCGCATCCGGTCGTAGCGGCGCCACCTGCTCATCGGGTACTTGTGAAAGGCCATGTCGCCCAACGGCGTACCGCTGCGCAGCGCGGCGCTGACGTGGCTGGGCAACAGCTCGTCGGCGATGTCGCATATCTCGGTGAAGTTCTTCGGCGGCTCGGCCTTGCCCGTCCCGAACGTCGTCACTCCCCAGTTGCCGTCCTCGTAGAAGAGCATGCCGAGGCCGACCGGGTGCTCGCGAGACGCCCCTGCGACGACGACCTTCTCCACGATCAGGCCGTCGGGGATGTGCACCTGGTGCGTCGCGTAGTGGATGCCGACGTCGACGGTGTCCTCGGCCGGCCGACCGTAGCCCCACTGCTCCAGCCACACCGGCAGCCGCGTGCCGCGCCCGGTCGCGTCGACGACGAGGTCGGCGTCCACCGCGCTCGATTCGTCCCCGGCTTCGAGTAGCACCCCGGTGACGCGCTCCTCGGCGGGCTCGAACCGTGGTTCGGCGATGCCGCGTGCGCACCAGTTCGACGTTGGGAATCGCCAGCGCCTTCCGCCGGATCTGCCACTCCAGGTGCGGCCGGCTCGGCACGTAGGCGGTGAATTCCTTCTTCAGGGTCGTCTTCGTGCCAAGCAGGTGGCCTGCCGCTCCGAAGGAGATGCAGTCGGGGCGGTTGGCCAGCTTCGGCACGCCTGCCGCGACCATGTCGTCGAGGATGCCGGGAAACAGGCTCTCGAACTCGTTGGCCCCGCGTGCCATGAGGAGATGGACGTGCCTGCCCTGCGGCACTGCGGTCCGATTGCCCGGTTCCTCCGGAAGGTCGTCGCGTTCGAAGACGGTGACCTTCGCGTAGTGATCGGACAAGACCCGTGCCGCGCACATGCCCGCGATGCTGGCTCCGATGACGACTGCGTGTTCCCGGCCCATGGTCGGCAAGGTACCCGCCAGCTCGCCGTATCACGCCATCACGGACGTGATCGTCATCCGGACGTCATCACGTCGACACTGCAACGACCATGGACTTTACAAAAACCATGTTGGTGTCTAGACAACGGACAAAATGAGAGATATAGTCAACTCCAGTAAGTGATGGCACTCACATGGAGGTGAACGAGCTATGACGACGAACATCGAGTCAGAAGTCCCGGTCGAGCAGTGGCGGGACAGGAAGCGCTACCTGTGGCTGATGGGCCTGATCGTTCCGACGGCGATCTTCGTGATGCTGCCGGTGGTCTGGGCGACCAATCAGTTCGGCTGGCACACGGCCGCGCAGGCGCCGCTGTGGATCGGCCCGATCCTGCTGTACGTCCTGCTGCCGTTGCTCGACTGGCGTTTCGGGGCCGACGGCCAGAACGCGCCCGACGAGGTGATGGACGCGCTGGAGAAGGACAAGTACTACCGCTACTGCACCTACGCATTCATTCCGTTCCAGTACCTCAGCCTCATCGTGGGTGCCTACCTGTTCACCGCCTCCGATCTGAGCTGGCTCGGATTCGATGGCGGGCTGGGCTGGTTCGGCAAGATCGGACTGGCGTTCTCGGTGGGAGCGCTCGGTGGCGTCGGCATCAACACCGCCCACGAAATGGGCCACAAGAAGGAAACGCTGGAGCGGTGGCTGGCCAAGATCACGCTCGCGCAGACCTTCTACGGCCACTTCTACATCGAGCACAACCGCGGCCATCACGTTCGCGTCGCCACGCCCGAGGATCCTGCCTCCTCGCGCTTCGGCCAGACGTTCTGGGAGTTCCTGCCGCGCACCGTCTGGGGCAGCCTGAAGTCGTCGTGGGAGCTCGAAGCCCAGCGCTTGCGCCGGCTGAACAAGGGTCCGTGGCACTGGCAGAACGACGTGCTCAACTCGTGGGCGATTTCCGCGGTGCTCTTCGGTGCCCTCATCGCAGTCTTCGGGCCCGCGGTCATCCCGTTCCTGCTCATCCAGGCGGTGTACGGCTTCTCCCTGCTGGAGTCGGTCAACTACATGGAGCACTACGGACTGTTGCGGCAGAAGACCGAAAGCGGCCGCTACGAGCGGTGCGCCCCGGTCCACAGCTGGAACTCCGATCACCTGGTGACCAACCTGTTCCTCTACCACCTGCAGCGGCACAGTGACCACCACGCCAACCCGACTCGTCGCTACCAGACGCTGCGCAGCATGGAGGGGGCGCCCAACCTGCCCACCGGCTATGCGTCGCTGATCGGCGTGACCTACGTCCCGGCGCTGTGGCGCAGGCTGATGGACCACCGCGTCCTGGAGCACTACGACGGCGACATCACCAAGGCGAACATCCATCCGCGGGTGCGGGACAAGGTCCTCGCCAAGTACGGGGCCCAGGCGGCGGGAGCGGCCAAGTGAGCGCCTACCGGTGCCCCGGTTGTGACTACGTCTACGACGAGGCGAAAGGTGCACCGCGGGAAGGCTTTCCGGCGGGCACCCAGTGGGATGACGTCCCCGACGACTGGTGTTGCCCGGACTGCGCGGTGCGCGAGAAGGTCGATTTCGAAGTCATGGCGAGCGAAGCGACGGAAAACGGACGTAGGGGAGCAGCGAAGTGAGTGAGGCATACAAGTTGTTCGTCTGCGTGCAATGCGGATTCGAATACGACGAGGAGAAGGGCTGGCCGGAGGACGGCATCGCCCCCGGCACGCGCTGGGACGACATCCCCGACGACTGGAGTTGCCCCGACTGCGGCGCGGCCAAGGAGGATTTCGAGATGGTCGAGGTCGCACGCCCGTGACCGCTACCCTCGCGCGTATGGGTAACCCGGCGCCGCGGGTGCCGTACGCGGAGGCGTCACGCCTGCTCTTGCGCGACTCGATTCTGGACGGCATGCGGGCGTTGTTGTTGACCAAGGACTGGTCGTCGATCACCTTGTCCGACGTGGCCAAGGCGGCGGGCATCAGCCGCCAGACCATCTACAACGAGTTCGGCTCGCGCCAGGGCCTCGCCGAGGGGTATGCCCTGCGCCTTGCCGACCGACTGGTCGACGCGGTCGACGATGCCATCACCAACAACGTCGGCGAATTCCACACGGCGTTCCTCGAGGGCTTCCGCGCCTTCTTCGCGGAGTCGGCCTCCGACCCGCTGGTGATCTCACTGCTGACCGGTGTCGCCAAACCGGACCTGCTTGCAGCTGATCACCACCGACAGCGCTCCGATCATCACTCGGTGCTCGGAGCGGCTGACGTCGACCTTCACCCACAGCTGGGTTCGGGCCAGCGACGAGGACGCCGGAGTGCTCGCAAGGGCCATCGTCCGGCTTGCGATGAGCTACGTGTCGATGCCCCCCGAGGCCGACCACGACGTGGCCCTTGACCTGGCCCGTTTGATGACGCCGTTCGCCGAACGCTACGGTGTCATGGATACCCCGTAGCTGGCAGCGCGTCATCCCATCAGTGGAGTGCCTGTCCCGCGAGCCCGCAGGCTACGGGTTTCGGCACGGATGTCGCCCACTCGCACCTCCGTGCCCTCACAGGCAATGACGAACGATTCAAGGGGCTCTACATGACTGCACCAACACTGACCGCCGACGTCCGCAACGGCATCGACTTCAAGGTCGCCGACCTCTCCCTGGCCGAATTCGGGCGCAAGGAGATCCGGTTGGCCGAGCACGAGATGCCGGGTCTGATGGCGCTGCGGCGCGAGTACTCCGAAGTGCTGCCGCTGAAGGGCGCGCGGGTCTCGGGTTCGCTGCACATGACGATCCAGACGGCGGTCCTCATCGAGACCTTGGTGGTGCTCGGTGCTGAAGTTCGATGGGCGTCGTGCAACATCTTCTCCACCCAGGACCACGCCGCGGCCGCGACCGTCGTGGGACCGCACGGCACCGTCGACGCGCCCAAGGGCGTGCCGGTGTTCGCGTGGAAGGGCGAGACGCTCGACGAGTACTGGTGGGCGGCAGAGCAGATGCTCACCTGGCCGAACGAGCCCGCCAACATGATCCTCGACGACGGCGGTGACGCCACCATGCTGGTGCTGCGCGGTGCGCAGTTCGAGAAGGCGGGCGTCGTGCCGCCCACCGAGGACGACGCCTCCGACGAGTACAAGGTGTTCCTCGCCCTGATCCGCAAGCGCTTCGAGACCGACAAGGGCAAGTGGAGCAAGATCGCCGAGTCGGTCCAGGGCGTCACCGAGGAGACCACCACCGGCGTGCTGCGGCTCTACCAGTTCGCCGCCGCAGGCGAGTTGTCTTTCCCGGCCATCAACGTCAACGACTCGGTCACCAAGAGCAAGTTCGACAACAAGTACGGCACCCGCCACTCGCTGATCGACGGCATCAACCGCGGCACCGACGTGCTCATCGGCGGCAAGGCCGCGCTGGTGTGTGGCTACGGCGACGTCGGCAAGGGCTGCGCCGAGGCGCTCAAGGCTCAGGGCGCGCGCGTCGCGGTCACCGAGATCGACCCGATCAACGCCCTGCAGGCGCTCATGGACGGCTTCGAGGTCAAGTCCGTCGAAGAGGCCATCGGCTGGGCCGACATCGTCATCACCGCCACGGGCAACCAGGGCATCATCACCCTCGAGCACATGAAGGCGATGAAGCACCAGGCGATCCTCGGCAACATCGGTCACTTCGACGACGAGATCGAGATGGCCCGCCTGGAGCGCGACCCGAAGATCCGTCGGATCAACATCAAGCCGCAGGTCGACGAGTTCGTCTTCGACGACGGCCACTCGATCATCGTGCTGTCCGAGGGCCGCCTGCTGAACCTGGGCAACGCGACCGGCCACCCGTCGTTCGTGATGAGCAACAGCTTCTCCAACCAGGTGATCGCGCAGATCGAGCTGTGGACCAAGAACGACGAGTACGACAACGAGGTCTACCGCCTCGCGAAGCATCTCGACGAGAAGGTCGCCAAGATCCACGTCGAGGCGCTCGGCGGAACGCTGACCAAGCTCACCAAGGAGCAGGCCGAGTACATCGGCGTCGACGTCGACGGCCCGTACAAGCCCGAGCACTACCGCTACTAAGTCTTCGCGGTACTTTGCTGCGCGAATGCCCTCCGACGCCGACGTGTCGGGGGGCATTCGGCGTTTGCGCTAGTCCTTGATCGACGACAGGACGATGTCGACGGCGGCGGCGATGACGTCGTCGTCGGGCAGTTCACCGAACATGATCGTGGGACAGGCGACCACGCCCGAGATCATCGATACCGCGGCCTCCAGCCGCGGCCCGGAGAACAGTTCGGTGAGGACGTCGCGTACCAGGTGCTGACCCCGGCGGTTGAAGTCCTCGCGGATTCGGTTCATCTCCTCGACGCCTGCCGACTGCGCCATCGCCAGCAGGATCCGGTCCAGTCGCATGTCGCGCACTGCGTTGCGGAAGAGGATGAGTTCGCCGATCAGGTCGGCGCTCGGGTCCCCGGTGACGTCGTGGTGCTGAAGTTCGCCGACCGCGTCGAGAGCCATGGCGATCAGGTCGACCCTTGATGGCCAGTGGGTGTACAGAGTGGTCTTCGAGTAGCCGGCCTTCTCCGCCACGCGGGCGTGTGTGACCGCTTCCCAGTCCTCCTGCGTCAGCACCTCGAGGGCGGCGCGGCCGACGTCGGCCCGCGTGCGTGCGACGCGGGCGTCCTCGGCGGGATCGGACGGTTTCGGCCCGGGATTCATGGCACCACCTCCGTCCTCGTGCCGCGATCAGTCGGTGAAAAGCTACTTGATGAACAATTAGACCAGTAATGAAGAGAAAGTTCGGTGTTGTACATCTAGTTTGATGTTGTACGTTTAGTTCAGTAGTGCACGGGTAATTCAACAGCCGCTCCCGTGACACCTACCTACGAGGAATTCCATGCCCGCCATCCTGTTCGGATCCATCAGCACGCTCGCCGACACGTCAGAACTCCAACGGCGCGCCTTCAACGAGGCCTTCGCCAGCCACGAGCTGGACTGGAATTGGTCCCGCGACGACTACCGCGACATGCTGGGCAGCAATGGCGGCGCCAACCGCGTCAGCGAGTACGCGAAATCGGTGGGAACCGAGGTTGACGCCGCGTCGGTGCACGCCACCAAATCGTCGATCTTCCAGAAGCTTCTGGCCGACGCCGACCTGCAGCCGCGGCCCGGCGTCGTCGAGCACCATCGACCACGCACGGACCGAGGGCCTCAAGCTCGGCCTGGTGACCACCACCCTGCGGGCCAACGTCGCCGCACTCCTGTCGGCTCTCGAGCCGCACATCGGCGCCGAGGTCTTCGACGTCGTCGTCGACAATGACGTCGTCGAGCAGTCCAAGCCCGACGGGGCGTGCTACGAGTGGGCGCTCGACCGGCTTGGCATGGAGGCAGCCGAGACAGTGGCGATCGAGGACAACGTCGGCGGCGTGAATGCCGCTGCCGCCGTGGGAATCCCGTGCATCGCCTTCCCGAACGAGAACACCGCCGGCGCCGAGTTCAGCGCCGCCGCCGAGACGGTCGATCGTCTCGACGAGCGACGGGTTGTCTCGATGACCGCAGCCGGGCGGTCCGTGCGATGAGCGATCTGAAAGCCCGCGTCACGGCATCCGAGCGGTCCTTCCGCGTCGAGGGCCAGGAGCGCATCGAGTACGACCTCGTCTACGTCGACGGAGTCTTCGCGTCTGGAGAACACCGACCTAGCTGACTGCTACCGCGAATACGGCCGCACCCTGATGGTCGTCGACGAGACCGTCTACGAGCTCTACCGGACGCAGATCGATGCGTACTTCGACCACCACGGCATCGCCCTGACGGTGGTGCCGGTGCAGATCCGGGAGACGGCCAAGTCGCTGGAGACGTTCGAGCGGATCGTCGGCGAGTTCGACGCCTTCGGGTTGCGCCGTACCGAACCGGTGCTGGTGGTCGGTGGTGGTCTCACGACCGACGTCGCCGGATTCGCCTGCGCGAGCTACCGGCGCAACACGCCCTACATCCGGATTCCGACCACGCTGATCGGCCTGATCGACGCCAGCGTGTCCATCAAGGTCGCCGTCAACTTCGGCAACCACAAGAACCGGCTCGGCGCGTATCACGCCTCGCAACGCGTATTCCTCGACTTCTCCTTCCTGGCAACGCTTCCCGAGGATCAGGTGCGCAACGGCATGGCCGAGCTGATCAAGATCTCGGTCGTCGGCAATCTCGCGATATTCGAGATGCTTGGAGCAACACGGCGCCGATCTGCTGCGCACGCGCTTCGGCCATCTCGACGGCACGCCGGAGTTGCGATCGGTGAGCGACCGTCTGACCTACGCGGCCATCGCGACGATGCTCGAACTCGAGGCGCCGAACCTGCACGAGATCGACCTCGACCGCGTGATCGCATTCGGTCACACCTGGAGTCCCACATTGGAACTCACGCCACCCGCGCCCTTCTTCCACGGTCACGCCATCAACATTGACATGGCATTGTCCGCAACATTGGCGGAGCAGCGCGGGCACATCACGGCCGATGATCGCGACCGGATCCTCGGCGTGATGAGCGACCTCGGCCTCGCGCTCGACAGCGAGTACCTGACCGCGGACCTGCTCGCCGCGGCAACGTCGTCGATCCTGAAGACCCGTGACGGTCTGTTGCGTGCTGCGGTGCCCGATCCCATTGGACGGTGCCGCTTCCTGAACGACCTCGGGGTCGACGAATTGGTCGACACGCTGACGCTGCACAAGAAGATCTGCGGCGACCTGGCCCGCGGTGGCGACGGAATCGACATGTTCACCGGCGACGTGAAGGAGTCTCGATGACGATGATGAAGGCGACGGCGCCGGCGCCGGCGAGCCGCGGCCCGTCACCCCGACGACGATCCTCGCCAAGGAACTGACCGTCCTGTGTCGTGAACTCGACGAGCGCAACGGGTCTGACCCGCGGATGCGGGCACGGCTCAACCGCCTGCGTCATCTGGCGGCGGGCCTCGACCCGTATCTCGACGAGTGCACCACGCCGGAATCGGAGGCCCTGGCCGAATTGGCCAGGGCGACGCGGGAAACCGACTGGCGTGCGGGGTCGTTCGGTGAATCACCGGGTGGGCTCGAGCAGGAGATGCTGTCAGGGCACGTCGAGGGGCAGGCGCTGAAGTTCCTCGTGCACCTGCGCGGCGCTCGGCGGGTGCTGGAGATCGGCATGTTCACCGGATACTCGGCGCTGGCGATGGCCGAGGCCCTGCCCGACGACGGCGTCGTGGTCGCCTGCGAACTCGATGCTGCCGTCGCACGGTTCGCCATGGACCAGTTCGCGGCATCGGACGCGGGTCGTCGGATCACCGTCGAAGTGGGCCCCGCGATGAACACCCTCAAACGGCTCGTCGACGAACAAGCGGCGCCGTTCGACATGGTCTTCATCGACGCGGACAAGCCGGGCTACCTCGCGTACTTCCAGTTCCTGCTCGACAGCCCACTTCTCGCGCCAGGCGCGGTCATCGCGGTGGACAACACCCTGCTGCAGGGTGAGCCGTACGGCGGGGGTGGCGTGGTCTCGCAGAACGGTGCGGCGATCGCGGCGTTCAACACCGCGGTCGCCGACGACCCCAGGGTCGAGCAGGTGCTGATTCCGTTGCGCGACGGGGTCACCCTGATCCGGCGCGTCGACGAGGGCGCGCCGCGAACCCCATGAGCCGCAACGCGGGCCGCACTCTGGCCACGCTCGCCGGGCTTGCGCTCGCGTTACCCGCGGATCTGCTGCTGGTGGCGGTGGCGCTGCTGCGTCCGCGTCCACCGCGGCCCTGACGCCGGCGCGCAGACCGTGTTGATCAGCGGCGGGAAGATGACCAAGGCGCTGCAGTTGGCGAGGTCGTTCCACTCGGCAGGGCATCGGGTGGTGTTGGTGGAATCGGCGAAGTACCGGTTCACCGGTCACCGGTTCTCGCGTGCGGTCGACGCCTTTCACTGCGTTCCCGAACCGCGACGAACCCGGGTACGCCGAGGCGTTGCTCGCCATCGTTCGACGAGAGGGCGTCGACGTGTTCGTGCCGGTGTCCAGTCCGGCGGCCAGCGTGCCCGATGCTCGGGCACGCAAGCTTCTCGACGGTGTGTGTGAGGTGTTGCACGGCGATGCCGACACGGTCGAGATGCTCGACGACAAGGCGCTATTTCGCGAGTGCGGCGGCCGCAGTGGGACTGCGGGTGCCCGACTCGCGCCGGATCACCGATCCGCGCCAGGTCCTGGAATTCGACTTTCCGCCCGACACGACCTACATCCTCAAGCGCGTCGCCTACAACCCGGTCGGCCGACTCGACCTCACGCCGTTGTCCGCGGCGACCCCGGAGCGCAACGCCGCCTTCGTGGAGTCGCTGCCGATATCCGTCGACGACCCCTGGATCCTTCAGGAGTTCGTCACCGGACAGGAGTACTGCACGCACTCGACCGTTCGCGACGGACGCATGCAGGTCTACTGCTGTTGTGAGTCGTCGGCGTGCCAGGTCAACTATGCACATGTCGAGCACGCCGAAATCCGACGCTGGGTCGAGCATTTCGTCTCATCGCACCGTCTCACCGGCCAGGTGTCCTTCGACTTCATCGAAGCCGACGACGGAACCGTCTACGCCATCGAGTGCAATCCACGTACGCACTCGGCGATCACCATGTTCTACGACGATCCGCGACTGGCCGACGCCTACCTGTGTGACGGGCATGCCGTCATCACCCCTCGGCCAGGAGCACGCCCCACCCATTGGCTCTATCACGAGGCATGGCGACTTCTCGACTCAGCCGGGCCGCGGCCGACGTCTGGCCGCAGTCCTGCAGGGCAAGGACGCCATCTTCGACTGGCGGGACCCGTTGCCCTACCTCATGGTTCACCATCTGCAGATTCCGTCGCTGTTGCTGGCCAATCTTCTGCAGCGGGCGCGGCTGGACCCGAATCGACTTCAACATCGGCAAGCTCGTCGAAGTCGGCGGTGATTGACGTGCGACTGCTTCAACTGGTGGGATCGCCGGTCGACGACGTCCACGCCGAGCTATCGCGGCTCTACGCCGCAGGCTGCCAGGATGCGCTGAGTGCCAGTCACGACATGTCGCTGGCGTACGTTTCGCCTGGCGGCGCCTGGCGGTTCCCGACGTCTCTGCGACCCGCGGACATAGCGGACGCACCTGAGCTGCCTCTCGCTGCGGCCGTCGAGCACATCATCGGAGCAGCATGTGGACGTCGTCGTGCCGCAGATGTTCTGCCTGCCCGGAATGACCGCGTATCGCGCGCTTTTCGACGTCATCGGGATCCCTTACGTCGGCAACACGCCGACCGTGATGGGCACTGCGGCGGACAAGGCGAAGACCCGCGCGATCGTCGCGGCCGCCGGCGTCGCGGTACCGGCTGGCGAGGTCGTCCGCCCCGGCGAGCGGCCGAATCTGGCGCCACCCGTCGTCGTCAAGCCGGTGGGATCCGACAACTCGGTCGGCGTCACGCTGGTGCGCAATCCGCAGGAGTATCCGTCGGCTCTGGAACAGGCTCTGTCGCATGGCGATTCGGCGCTCGTCGAGTCCTATGTCGCGCTCGGTCGCGAGGTGCGCTGCGGAGTGGTCGTCCGCGACGGCGACCTGCTATGTCTTCCGCTGGAGGAGTACGCGGTCGACTCGCTCACGAAGCCGATCCGCGACGCGGGCGACAAGCTCGCCCGCACCGACGGCGGTGACCTCTACCTGGTGGCGAAGGACACCACGCACGCCTGGATCGTGCCTACCGACGATCCGATCACGCAGCGGGTGTGGGCAGCGGCACGTCGTTGCCACGTCGCTCTCGGCTGCAGGCATTACAGCCTCTTCGACTTCCGGATCGACGAACACGGCGAGCCATGGTTTCTCGAAGCGGGGCCGTATTGCTCCTACGCCCCGACCAGCGTCATCGCGGTGATGGCCGCCGCTGCGGGTATCTCGGTCACCGACCTGTTCGCGCTGGCGCTGCACGAGCTCGAGATCCAGGGAGCGGGATGGCTGACGTCACCGCGTTGACGCCCGTCGGGGCACGTGTCGAGGGGATCGTCGTCGACGCGTTGTCATCCGTGGAGGCCGACCGGGTGAAGGATCTGCTGGCCGAACACGGCGTCCTGGTCTTCCGCGGCGGCGACGGCGACGTGGACGACGCGGCGTTCGTGCGTTTCCTGCGGAGCCTCGGCGAATTGGCGTTCACCGCTGGGGAGACGCCGGTACCGGGCTTTGGCGACCTGAACGTGGTGAGCAACATCGGACGCACCACGCCGCCTCGATCCGTGTTTCACGTCGACACCAGTTACGTCGACCGGCCGCCCGCGTACACCGCTCTGCGTGCCGTCGAGATTCCGGAACGCGGTGGGCAGACGCTGTTCAGCAACCAGTACGCCGCATACGAGACATTGCCCGCGGAGTTGCGCGACGAGCTCGACGGACGTTCGATCACCCACGTGGTCACCGGGCTGAAACCCGAAGCCGGACAGCAGACTTCGGCGCAGCACCCGGTGTTCCGCGTCCACCCCCGCTCGGGCAGGACCGCGCTATTCATGTCGACCCCGCAGCGGTGCGCCGCGATCACCGGCATGTCGGCCGATACGGCAGTCGATCTCGTCGACTATCTCTTCGCGCACTCCACCCAACGCGACAACGTCTACCGCCACGAGTGGTCGCGAGGTGACGTGGTGGTGTGGGACAACCGAGTGGTCATGCACTGCGCCGACCACTCGGGCGTCGTCGGTGACCGACTCATGCACCGCGGCATGGCGGTCGATTCCTCCGAGTAGGCCCTCGGGCCGTTACCCGACTGTTAGCGTTCGCGGCGTGAGTCGGGGGGATCGGGTTACTTGCTGCTGTCGTCGTCGTATTGGTGGGGCTGATGCTGGGTGTGGCGCCGCCATCCCACGCCGATCGCAATCACGACCCGAAGTACAACGAGGACGAGTACACCGAGTTCTACACGCCGCCATCGCCCCTGCCGCCGGCCCAGCCGGGCGACCTCATCCGCACCGAGCCGTCGCGACTCGTGCTCGAACCGTCCGGGCAGCTCGGCGCCATCGTGGCCACGGGGACGCGAATCATGTACCGCAGCACCGACGCCCGCGGTAAGCCCAACGCCGTCACCGGCACCTACTTCGAGCCAGACAATCCGTGGCCGGGGGCGGGCCCTCGCCCGCTGATCGTCTACGGCCCCGGCACCCAGGGCCAAGGCGACCAGTGCGCGCCGTCGCGCCAGTTCAATCAGGGCATCCACTTCTCGCCGTTCCTCGACATCGCATTCAACTACGAGGAGCTGTTCGTCGCGACCATGGTGGCGCGCGGATTCGCGATCGTGATGACCGACTACGAGGGGCTCGGCACCCCTGGCACGCATACGTACGTCAACCGGCTCGCCGAGGGGCAGGCGATGATCGACGCGGGCCGCGCCGCGATGCGGTTGCCCGGCACGTCGCTCGATCCGCATGGACCCGTCGCGTTCTGGGGTTACTCGCAGGGCGGTGGGGCCGCGGCATCGGCGGCGGAGCTCGCGCCGAGCTACGGACCCGACCTCCACGTCGTCGGCACCTACGCGGGCGCCCCACCCGCCGACCTCGTCGAGTTGTTCCCGTACGCCGATGGATCCGCTCTCGTCGGCGTGATCGGGTACGCGATCAACGGGGTCATTGCGGCCTACCCGGAGGCCGAGCAGGCGATCCGCGACAAGCTCACGCCGAGGGGTGAGGACCTGCTGTACAAGACGGCAGACCAGTGCATCGCCGAGACGATCGCCAAGTTCATGTTCCGCCACATCCAGCCGTACTTCACCGAAGACGTCAACGAGATGATCCGCGAGGAGCCGTTCAAGACGCTGTTCGACCTTCAGCGCATCGGCAGGTTGAAGCCGAACTCGCCGGTGCTGATCAACAGCAATCGGTACGACCCGCTGGTGCCGTGGACGGCAGCCAATCAGCTGGGCCGCGATTGGTGCGCGCAGGGCGCCGACGTCGAGTTCCGCACCAACGAGGAGCCCCCGTTCCTGAACAAGTTGGTGGTCAACCACGCGCTGCCGATGCTCGTCGACGGCGAGTCCGCGATGCAGTGGATCGCGGACAGATTCAACGGAGTGCCGACTGCGCCGAACTGCGGCACGTTCTGATCCGAGTCGTGCCCGTCGAGACGTAGCCGGCATCGGGTCGCTCGGTGACAAAACCGCTGTCTACGCAACGGTTCCGGGGCAAGGGCTAGTTCGTCATCATCGCCGACGGCACCCTTCGCCCCGTGCTATGGCACCTGTCCAGCGGGTGCTGAACCCGGCCGAGTAGCGCGGCGGCTATGCCACCTCGTCATCGGGTGGTGCGGGCCCGCCCGGTTCGGTCGAGGCGTCTGTCCAGGGATTGAACGGGTCTGATGCGGGTGGCTGGTCCGGATTGTGTTCAGGTGGTAGGGGTTCGGCGGTGTGGTCGTCGGGTGGCATTGGCTCGACGGGCTCACTGGGCTCGACGGGCTCGACTGGCTCGACTGGCTCGTCTGGCTTGTCTGGCTCGATGGGGTTGTCGAGGTTGTCGCGGGTGTCGATGACCGAGGGGTCGCTGGGTTCGGGTGTGGGTGGTTCTTCCGGTTGGGGTCTGGGGTGCTCGGCATTCGGCGGTGTAGTCGTCGGCTGGTGCGGATTGCCCGGGGTCGATGACGTTGTCGGGCGCCCAGGGATCGAATGGTTCTGGTGCAGAGTCTTGTTCGGCTTCGGGTGATACGGGGTCTATGTCATCGGCGTCGGCGTCGGCTGGTGCCGGGCCGTCAGCCTCGGCGGGTGCCCAGGGGTCGAACGGTTCTGATCGCTCGTCCTCGTCCGGGTTGGGTTTAGCGCGGTGGGGGTTCGCCGGGGCCGGTGTCCGTCGGGGCGCCCAGGGGTCGAATGGTGTCCGGCGGCGGAGTCCTCGGTGTCGTCGTCGCCGGTGGTGTTGTCGGCGCGGGTTTCAGGGTTGTCGTCTCCGACGGGCTGTGGATCGGCAGTCGTGGGCGGCCTCTGGTGAGGCCGGTGGGTCGGGTTGCGCGGGTTGAGGTCCCGGGGTGTCGTCGTCGGATAGGCCGAGGAGTCGTTCGGGGGTGTGGTGGTAGTTGATGCGGCTTTGGCCGGTGTCGAGATGCGGTGGGGGGAGCCATTCGACGTCGTGGCGCTCGCTCATCTTTGTGGTCCAGCCGCCGTCCTTGTCGACCATGCGGTTGTCCGGTCCGCAGGCCAAGCCCATGTCGTCGACGTTGGTCTGACCGTCATCAGCCCAGTCGGCGATGGCGTGATGCACCTGGCAGCCATACGGGCCGACGGTGCAGCCGGGTTTGGTGCAGCCCCCTCACGGCCGATCAGCATGATCCGCTGCGCCAGCGACGCGACACGGCGGGCACGGAACAGGTCCATCGCCGAACCGGTGGCCTTGTCGAACACCGCCAGGAACAGGTTGGCGTGCCCGGCCAGGCGCAGCACGTCCTTGATCGGCATCTTGGTGCCGCCACCGGTCACACCGATCCCGGCGCGGGACTCGAGGTCTTGCAAGGTGGTGCGGATGATGATCGACACCGGCAGGCCGTTGAGCTGACCGAACTCACCGCTCATCAGCGCGATGCGCCCGACCACGATCGATGGCGTCGTGTTGGCGTTGGGCCAGGCTGCGGTGATCATTGTCGATCTGAGCCTGGATGGGGTGCCGGAGGTGCAGGGCTCGGGATCCTCGGGATTGCACATGCCGGGCGCGGCGTACTTGGCCAGGATCGGTTCCCAGGTCGCCCGAGCTTCCGGGGTCAAGCATGCGGTGGCTGGACTGGTGCCGTCGCGGCCCTGTCGGCCGATGGAGAAGCCCCGTTTACGCGGCCGTTCGGTGTCGTCGGGTTCCGGGCCGTCCTGATCGAGCAGGAACAACCGCAGCTCGATGCCGTCGAGCAGCTCCTTCGGTCCGACCTTCACCGCCAGGCGCGCCCAGTCGACTTCGATCTGCGCGGCGGTGGCCGCGTCGACGAACCCGGGGATCTTGGCCATCGACTTGCGGATGATGTCGACGTGCTCGGCGGTGATCAGCCCGTGGGCTTGAGCGGCGGCCGTCGCGGGCAGCGCCGGTTCCAACGGTTCGCCGGTCAACGAGCGCCGCGGGCCTAATACGGCGGCCTCGGCCAGGCGCCGGTTGGCCTCCCGCGACTGGAGAGCCGCCATCGGATCGTCAGCACCTCGCGCCAGGACTTGGCGCCCAACGCCTTCGCGGTGGTCTCGACCTGCAACCGCGCCAACAACCGATGCGATTGGGTGGGCAGTTGACGGGTCAGGGTCTCCACCCCATCGCCGACCTCGAGCAGCTCGGTGGCGGTGAGCAGGTCGACGTCGCAGGCGGCCAACGCGTCATGGGCGGCGAGCAACGCGGCCACCGCGCCTCGCGTCCTGTACGCCCGTCCCAGACATATCTAGAACATACGTACGACCACCGACAAGAATCCGTCGCAAATGTGACCACTGAAACCAAAGTGACACAAGAGAATTGAACAAATTGATCGGTAGCCGCACCGGACCTAGGTCCGGATACGCGGTCGTCGAACGGGGGTTGCCGGGCTGGCGTCTCCGTCACCTCCCGGCACGGTCCCGGCCCTCCGGCCCTCAACGCGCTTCGGCACGCGCAAGACCCGAGCCGATACGCTCGCCGCATGCTGATGGCGATCGAGGGTGTGGACGGTGCGGGCAAGCGCACGCTCACAGAGGGACTGCGGTCGGCGTTCGAGGCTGACGGGAAGTCCGTGGCGCAGATGGCCTTCCCGCGCTACAAGCAATCGGTGCATGCCGACCTTGCCGCCGAGGCGCTGCACGGCGAACACGGCGATCTCGCCGAGTCGGTGTACGGCATGGCCGTGCTGTTCGCCCTCGACCGCTCGGCTGCGCGCGACGAGATCGCCGACCTCCTAAGCCGCCACGATGTCGTCATCCTCGATCGCTACGTCGCATCGAACGCCGCCTACAGCGCCGCTCGGCTCCACCAGGGTGCCGACGGCGACGTGGTGGCATGGGTGCGCGCGCTGGAGTTCGAACGCTTCGCGATGCCAGAACCCGATTGGCAGGTGCTGCTCGCGGTGCCCACCGAGGTGGCGGCGCAGCGCGCGCAGGCGAGAGCCGAGCAGGACGCGGACCGCGCCCGCGACGCCTACGAACGCGATGACGGGCTGCAGCGCCGCACCAACGAGGTCTACGCGGCATTGGCCGCCGCGCAGTGGGGTGGGCGGTGGAAGGTCGCCGAAACGGACGTCGTCGCGGCCGATCTCGCACGAGCCCTCAGCTAAGCCCCCGTCATACGGGCAAAACGCCGGGTGTGGTATCCCCGGTTTATCGCAATCTGGTGACACGATGGTCTCCATGAGGCAAAGGATCCTTGTCGTCGATGACGACCCATCGCTGGCCGAGATGCTCACGATCGTGCTGCGGGGAGAAGGTTTCGACACCGCAGTGGTCGCAGACGGCACCCAGGCGCTCACCGCCGTCCGCGAACTGCGGCCCGATCTGGTGCTGCTGGACCTGATGCTGCCCGGCATGAACGGCATCGACGTCTGCCGGGTGCTTCGGGCTGACTCGGGCGTCCCCATCGTCATGCTGACGGCCAAGACCGACACCGTCGACGTCGTGCTCGGTCTGGAATCGGGCGCCGACGACTACGTGATGAAACCCTTCAAGCAGAAGGAGTTGGTGGCGCGCGTCCGGGCACGGCTCCGCCGCAATGACGACGGACCCGCCGAGATGCTCTCCATCGCCGACGTCGAGATCGACGTGCCCGCGCACAAGGTCACGCGCATGGGCGAGCAGATCTCGCTGACGCCGCTGGAGTTCGACCTTCTGGTGGCGCTGGCACGCAAACCGCGGCAGGTGTTTACTCGGGATGTGCTGCTTGAACAGGTGTGGGGCTACCGACACCCCGCCGACACCCGTTTGGTGAACGTGCACGTTCAGCGGTTGCGGGCGAAGGTCGAGAAGGATCCTGAGAACCCGACCGTGGTGCTCACCGTTCGAGGAGTGGGATACAAGGCCGGACCTCCGTGATCTGGGGCTCGAGACGGCGCATCAGGAGTCGTTGGCGGGGTTCAGCCCCAATGCTGCGTGGCCTCGGTGCACTGGGTCGAGCGATGGGCTATGCCTGGCGACGCTCGCTGCAACTGCGAGTGGTCTCACTGACCCTCGGGCTGTCCATGGTCGTCATCATGGTGCTCGGCTTCGTGCTGACGAGCCAGATCACCGACCGCATCCTCGAGATCAAGGTCCGCGCGGCCACCGAGGAGATCGAGCGCGCCCGCAACACCGTGAGCGGCATCGTCGGCGGCGAGGAGACGCGCTCGCTCGACAGCAGTCTGCAGCTTGCGCGCAACACCCTGGTCGACCGCAAGGCGGACGCCGGGTCGGGTCTGGCGGGCGCGTTCGACGCGGTGCTCGCGGTGCCCGGCGACGGGCCTACGGGCCGCCACCGCCGCAGGACCCCTCGACCAGGTCCCCAAGACGCTGCGCGACTTCGTCAAGGCCGGCCAAGTCAGCTACCAGTACGCCACCGTGCGCACCGACGGCTACTCGGGGCCGTCGCTGATCGTCGGAAGCCCGACCTCGTCGCCGGTGACGAATCTCGAGTTGTACCTGATCTTTCCGCTGAACAACGAGGAGAGCACCGTCGCCCTGGTGCGCGGCACGATGGCCACGGGCGGCATCGTCCTGCTCGGCCTTCTCGCCGCGATCGCGTTGCTGGTGGCGCGTCAGATCGTGCTTCCCGTTCGGTCGGCGTCGCGCATCGCCGAGCGGTTCGCGGAGGGCCACCTCACCGAGCGAATGCCCGTCCGCGGCGAGGACGACATGGCGCGGTTGGCGGTGTCGTTCAACGACATGGCGGAGAGCCTTTCGCGTCAGATCACCCAACTCGAGGAGTTCGGAAACCTGCAGCGGCGCTTCACCTCTGACGTCAGTCACGAGCTGCGGACACCCCTCACGACGGTGCGCATGGCCGCCGATCTGATCTACGACCACAGCGACGAGCTCGAGCCGGCCCTGCGCAGATCCACCGAGCTGATGATCAACGAGCTCGACCGGTTCGAGGCGCTTCTTGCCGACCTTCTCGAGATCTCCCGCCACGACGCAGGCGTCGCCGAGTTGTCCGTCGAGGCAGAGGATCTGCGCGCGGTGGTGGAGAGCGCGCTGGACAACGTCGGCCACCTGGCCAAGGACGCGGGCAGCGATCTCGTCGTCGACATGCCCGCCGAGCCCGTCATCGCGGAGGTCGACCAACGCCGCGTCGAACGCATTCTGCGCAATCTCATCGCCAACGCCATCGACCACGCCGAGCGCAAGCCGGTGCGGATCCGGATGGCGGCCGACGCGGATACGGTCGCGGTCACGGTGCGCGACTACGGTGTTGGGCTGCGGCCGGGCGAGGAGAAGCTGGTCTTCAGCCGGTTCTGGCGTTCGGACCCGTCGCGGGTGCGGCGGTCCGGCGGCACCGGCCTGGGCCTGGCCATCAGCATCGAAGACGCTCGCCTGCATCAGGGCAGGCTCGAGGCGTGGGGGGAGCCGGGCAAGGGTGCCTGCTTCCGGCTCACGCTGCCGCTCGTCCGCGGCCACAAGGTGACGACGAGTCCGCTGCCGCTGAAGCCGGCGGTCAACCGCCCACCGCGCGTGCCTGCGCGCGAACGCGAGCCCGCGGGGGAGCACGCGTGAAACGCGCACTGGCGGCGGCGCTCTCGCTGCTTCTGGTGGCGATGGTCCTCACCGGGTGCGCCGGTGTGCCGTCATCGTCGGCTCCGCAGGCGATCGGGACGGTCGACCGGCCCGCTCCGCCCAGCCTGCCCACGCCGATTCCCGGCATGGACCCCGACGTTCTGTTGCGCGAATTCCTCAAGGCCACCGCCGATCCCGCGAACCGGCACCTCGCCGCGCGCCAGTTCCTTACCGAGTCGGCGAGCCAAGAGTGGGACGACGCGGGTAGCGCACTGCTCATCGACCGCGTCGTCTTCGTGGAAACCCGCGGACCGGAGCGGGTTTCGGTGAGCATGCGAGCCGACATCCTCGGCTCGCTGTCCGACGTGGGCGTGTTCGAGACCGGCGAGGGTGCGCTGCCCGACCCAGGCCCGATCGAACTGGTCAAGACTTCTGGCGGATGGCGCATCGATCGGCTGCCCAACGGTGTCTTCCTGGACTGGCAGCAGTTTCAGCAGACCTACAAGCGCAGCACGCTCTACTTCGTCGACCCGACCGGCAAGACGGTCGTTCCCGATCCGCGGTACGTGGCGGTCGCCGACCCCGATCAGTTGGCCACCGAACTGGTCACCAAACTCGTCTCCGGTCAGCGACCCGAGATGTCCAACACCGTGCGCAATCTGCTCGCTGCGCCGCTTCGGCTGCGCGGGCCGGTCACGCGGGCCGACGGGGGCAAGACCGGCGTCGGCCGCGGCTACGGCGGGGCTCGGATCGACCTGGAGAACCTGAACACCACCGATCCGCACAGTCGACAACTCCTTGCGGCCCAGATCATTTGGACGCTGTCGCGGGCCGGCGTCAACGGGCCGTATGTGATCAACGCGGACGGCGCGGCGCTCGACGACCGGTTCGTCGACGGATGGAACACCTCCGACGTCGCGGCGACCGATCCGGGAGCCGATCCCGGCGCCGCGGCGGGACTGCACGCGCTGCTCGGCGGCTCGATGGTGTCGCTGGACGGGCAGAGGGCGCCTCGCGTGGCCGGTTCGTTCGGGGAGATTCCGGATCAGACGGCTGCGGCGCTGTCGCGCAGCGGGCAGGAGGCCGCCTCGGTGGTGACGCTGCGGCCCGGCGCACCGGACATGGCGTCGTCGCTGTGGGTCGGTCAGGTGGGCGACAATGCGGCCCAGGCCATCGACGGGCGCACGCTGACGCGGCCGACCTGGTCGCTCGACGATGCGATTTGGGTGGTGGTCGACGGCAACAACGTCGTGCGCGTCATCCAGGAGGCGGCATCCGGTCAGCCCGCACGCATCCCCGTCGACTCCACGGCGGTGTCGGGGCGTTTCCCCGGGCCGATCACCGACCTGCAGCTGTCCCGGGACGGGGTGCGCGCGGCCATGGTGATCGAGGGGCAGGTGATCCTGGCCGGTGTCGAGCAGACGCCGGGCGGACAGTTCGCGCTGACCTATCCGCGTCGGTTGGGCTTCGGGCTCGGGAGCACGGTGGTCTCGCTGTCATGGCGGACCGGAGACGACATCGTCGTCACGCGCACCGATTCGCAGCATCCCGTGTCGTACGTGAACCTCGACGGGGTGAACTCCGACGGTCCCACCCGGAATCTGCTGGCGCCGGTGTCGGCCGTGGCGGCGAACCCGTCGACGGTGTACGTCGCGGATCAGCGCGGCGTGCTTCAACTTTCCGGATCGGCGTCCGAGGGGGACCCCACCTGGGCTGAGGTCCGGCCGCTGATGATCCCGGGGACGTTGCCGGTGCTGCCGGGCTGATCCTTCGGCCGTTTGTGGAGTATTTCCAGCGGTCACCGCTGATCAGACGCCACAAATCACGCGCGGGACGGCCTTTACTCGATCTTGACCGCGTGTTGAATCGCCTCAATCACGATCAAGACGTGACTACCCTTCATACGGTGGAACTGGGGGTTCTGGGGCCTCTACAGGTCCGGCAGTATGGCCTGCCGGTCCTGATCCCCGGCGCCAAACCTCGGGCAATCCTCACGATGCTCGGACTGCACGGCGGTTCCGTCGTCTCGGCCGACACGCTCATGGGACTTCTCTGGGGCGACGATCCACCGCGCACCGCCGCCAAGGCCCTGCAGACCCATGTCTCCTCGCTGCGCCGAACCCTGGGCGACGGCTTCGTATTGACGGAGGGCTCCGGCTGGACGCTGAGCACCACCGAGATCGACGCCACCCGCTACAAGGTCGCCGCCAAGATGGGCAGGGAAGCCTTCGCCGCCGGGGACGCCAGCCAGGCTGTGGCCCGCTTCGACGAGGCCCTGAACCTCTGGCGCGGCACCCCCGAACTGCCCGACGGCTCGCGCGCAGTGTTCGAGAAGACCCGCTGGATCGAGAGCCATGCCGCGCTCGTCGAGGACCGGGCCGACGCGCTGCTCGCAACGGGTCGGGCAGCAGAGATCATCGGCGATCTCGAGGCCGCGGTCGGCGACGCGCCACTACGTGAAAGGCGTTGGAGCCAACTGATGCTCGCCCTCTACCGGGCGGGCAGGCAGGGCGAAGCCCTCGGCGCTTACCAACGCGCGCGGTCACTGCTCGCCGACGAGCTTGGCGTCGATCCCGGACCGGACCTCCGCAGGCTGGAGGCCGCGATCGTCGCACAGGACGCCGCGCTGGAAATGCCCGTGTCAGATCAACTTTCGTCGGTGACGCGCGCCGTGACCTTCCTGCTCACCGACATCGAGGGGTCGACGGCTGCATGGGAGGCAGACGCAGACGCCATGGCCCTTGCGCTCGCGCGGCACGACGAGGTCGTCGAACAGGTCGTCACGTTCCGCGGAGGACGGCTCATCAAGACGCGTGGCGAGGGAGACGCGACGTTCTCGGTCTTCGACCGCCCCTCTGCGGCGGCCGCCGCCGCAATCGAACTGCAGAACGCGATCCAGCACGAGCCATGGGCATTGACGGATCCGATCCGCATCCGCGTGGCGCTGCACACCGGTGAGGTCGAACTCCGCGACGGCGATTACTTCGGGCGGGCGGTGAATCGCGCAGCACGGCTGCGGTCGTTGGCGGACGGCGGCCAGATCCTGTGCTCGGGTGCGACGGCCGAATTGGTCGTCGACTCACTGTCCGACGACGTGATCCTCGCCGATCTCGGGATGCGCCAGCTGAAGAACCTCGCGCGCCCCGAGCACGTCTTCGAACTCCGGTTGGAGACCGCCGACGATTCCCAACCCGCCACGGCGCAGACGCCCTTGGAGCGGCCCGGTCTGCCCGCGGTGCTGTCCGGTTCGGGGCCGTTCGTCGGGCGTGGCCCCGAGCTCGAACGACTCCTTTCCGCCTGGCAGACCGCGCTCGACGGAGGCGCGCACGCGGTGCTGATCGCAGGCGAACCCGGCGTCGGCAAGACGCGCCTCGCCGGTGAATGGTCCCGACACGCCTACGAGCAAGGCGCCGTCGTCCTCTACGGTCGCTGCGACGAAGACCTCGGCGCGCCCTATCAGCCGTTCGCGGAGGCCCTGCGTTCGCTCATTCCCTGCGTCGGTGCGAGTCGGCTGCGCGGACTGCGCGGCGTCGAAGCGCTCCTGCCATTGGTCCCAGGGCTCGCCGACGTCCTGCCCGATCTTGCCGCGCCAGCTCGCGCCGACCCGGACACCGAGCGCTATGCCCTCTTCGATGCCGTCGTCGCCGTACTCGGGAGTCGCCTCGGCCAGCGCACCGGTCGTGCTGATTCTCGACGACCTGCACTGGGCCGCCAAGCCCACGCTGCTCCTGCTGCGTCATCTCCTGCGCTTCGGCGAGCACGCCCGCGTGCAAATCGTCGGCACCTACCGCAGCACCGATCTCGACCGCTCCCATCCTCTTGGCGCGATGCTCGCCGATCTCCACCGCGACGGCTCGGCCACCCGCCTGCAGCTGAGCGGTCTCGACCAGGTCGACGTGAGTGCGTACCTCGCCGAGGCCGGCTACGACGATGACGAACTCGCACAGGCGCTCGCGTCGGTCACGGGAGGCAATCCGTTCTTCCTCATCGAGGCTCTGCGCCACGTGGACGAAAGTGGCGGCCGGTGGGATCCGAGCACCCTGCCTCAGGGCGTTCGTGAAGCCGTGACCCGCAGACTCTCTCGGCTTCCCGCCGAGACCAACAAGGCGCTTGCCGCCGCCGCGGTGGTCGGCAGCCGATTTGCCGTCGAGCTGGTCGAGCGGGTGCTCGACGACGACCTCGTCGACGCCTTCGACGAGGCGTGCAAGGCAGGCATCGTCATCGAAGAGCCCGGTGGTCGTTACCGGTTCAACCACGCCATCGTCCGGCAGTCCCTGCTCGCCGAGCTTGCGTCCGTGCGGCGCATGCGGCTGCACCAGCGCATCGCCGCGACGCTGGAATCCGAGCCCGGCGCAGACGACGAGCTGCTGGCCGAACTCGCCTACCACTACTTCGAATGCGCATGGGCGGGCAACGCGGCCAAGGCCGTCGACTACTGCAGGCGCGCAGCGGATCAGGCGATGGCACGCCTGGCCTATGAGGGCGCGGCCGACCTCTACGACCGCGCACTACACGCGCTCGAGGAACTCGACGAGGAGCTGCCCGACCGCGCCGACCAACAAGCCGAACTGCTGGTCGCTCGGTGTGAGGCGCTGCTGGCCGCGGGAGACGTGGTCTCAGCCGCTGGCGCGGTCTCGCAATTGCAAACGGCGACAAGCGATTCGGCCCGGCTTGCGGCGTGGGGCACGTGCTTCGACGGCCAGCTCTCGATGCTGACCGATCCCGAGCGCTTGGACGAGATCGAATCCGCTTTGGCGGCAGCGGCCGAGGAACTGGCGGCACTCGACGACGCCGCGGGGGAGGCGAAGGCCCACACCGTCCGGGCCGGCTGCCTCGCCCGCCTTGGGCGAATCGGCGACTGCGAAACCGCTCTGGACCACGCCCTGACGGCGGCGCGACGGGCGCGCGAACACCGCCGGGTCAACGCCGTGCTCGCGGGCGCGCCACTAGCCGCGCTGTGGGGCCCCAACCCTGTGCCCCGCGCGGGCGGGCGGTGCCTGGATGTCGTTCGGCTGCTTCGCATTACGACGGGTTCGCCGGTCGTCGAGGCGACGTCGACGCGGTGCCAGGCGGTGCTCGACGCACTACGCGGCCGCGCCGCCGCGGGCCGTAGCCTGCTCGACTCCGCGCGACGATCGCTCACCGAACTCGGTATGCGGCACGCTCTGCTGGAGGTCGACCAGTTCGCAGGAATCCTCGAGTTGGTCGCCGATGATCCACTGGCTGCCGAGCCCCATCTGCGACGGGCATACAACGGTTTTCGTCGCATGGGTCTGGACGCCGACACCGCAGAAACCGCCGCCCTGTTGGCTAGAGCTTGTCTCGCGCTCGGACAGGGATGCCGAGGCCGAAGAACTGTGCACGGAGAGCGAGCGTCTCGCTGGCCATGCGTTCAGGGCATGCATCGCCTGGCGCACCGTTCGGGCGCAGCTGCTGGCGCGCGGTGGCGCTCACGACGAGGCTCGGCGGGTGGCCGCAGGAGGCCGTCGCCCTGGCCGAGCGCACGGACGCACTGGTCGATCACGGTGACGCGTGTCTGGCACTGGCGACGGTGTTGAACATCGCAGGGGACGGCGCGGGAACACGTGCCGCGGCTGAACAGGCGGTGAGACTGTACGAATTGAAAGGTGCTGCGGCACTTGTTGAGAGGACTCGAGAGCTTCTTGGCGTTGAAGTCCAAGCTGCGTCTGCCCCGCCTGAAGGGCCCATCGTCCAGCTGGAGAACGCCTGCGCGCAAGCGATCCGCGAGTTAGACGCTGCCTACGATCGGGAGGCCTGGGAGGAGATCGAGCAGCTGCTCGCAGCCGTCATCTCTGCCGAAAGTCGTCGGAAAATAGTCGGGTTCAGCCTTGGCGACATTTCCTATCGCGAATGGGAGTGCGAGGCCCGACGCTTTCGCGAGATCCTAGGCCCGGTGCGGCACCGCCACGTGGTCGTCGCCATCCGCGGCGACCGTCTGGCTCTCACTCGATTAGACGTCGGCACTGCAGATCTGAGCCCTGGAGCGCCGCGGGACGAACTGCTCCAGCTGTACGGCCTCGATGAGGAGGGGCGAATCGCACGACAGGTGTGGTTCGACATCGAAGACATGGAGGCCGCGGTCGCCGAGCTGGACGCCGCTCACGCTCGGCTCGAGGAGCGGCATCCGCGACCACTCCTCGAGAATGCCGCGAGTCGCGTCGATGCCTCGGTTGAATGTCGCTCTTCGCGGACAGGCGCTGGGACGAGATTCGGCGCGCTGTTCGTCGACGATCTGTGCGTCGAGGACCGGCGCCGAGGGCTTCGTCGGGTAGAGCACCGACCGAGCCGACCGAGCTCGCGGAGGCATTCGAGCGATCGCCGATCTGGGCATCGTAAGAGGATCACGTCTGAGGTCATCGCCATCCGAGGGGAGCGGCTGTGCCTCGTTCGCGTCACTCTTCTCGGGACGAGACGATCGGCCCGAGGCGTTCCGACACCGCATCCTGCGTGATCATGGAGATCGACGCCGACGAGCGGCTCGTCGGCCGACGTCGTCGTTCGACCCCGACGACATCGACGCCGCCTTCGAAGAGCTCGACGCCCGCTATCTCGCTGGCGAAGCGGCCGCGCACGCGGATACCTGGTCGGTGATTGCGGATGCATACGTTGCGCACAATCGGCGCGAACTCGCGCCGACAACGCCGGACGTGGTGAGCATCGACCACCGCCGGGTGGCAGCGTTTGCACCCGGTGAAGGTCTCGAATACCTCCGGGCCGGCTGGGATCTCGACCAACACGTCAAGATCTACGTCGAGGCAGTGCATCGGCTCAGCGACCTCGGCACGGTTTTCACCTGGACGGGGAACGGAACGTCGCAAGAGGGTTTCGCCGCCGAGTGGCGGGGTGTCAACCTGCTGACGGTCGACGGTGGCGAGGTCAACCGCAGCGAAATCTTCGACGAGGCGGACCTCGACGCCGCGCTCGCGAGATTCGACGAGCTCAGCCGGCCGGCGCCGCGGCTGGAGAACGCGGCAAGCCGAGTGCGTCGAGCGCTACCTGGCGCACTTCGCGGCCCGCGACTGGGACGCATGGCGGAGATACTGGCCGACGACCTCTCGACCGACGATCGCCGTCGCGTGGTGAATGCTGGCGTCCGACGCGGTCGAGATGACCGAGATCGCGAACGTGCAGGCCATCGCCGAGGTCGGGGTCACGAACATGACGTTCGACCGTCATTGCGACCCGCGGGGAACGCCTCGTCCTTGGTCGTGCGCGCTTCTCGGGTCGAGACCAGCGGCCCGAGGCATTCCACATCGAGTTCGTCGACGTCGTCGAGATCGACGCCGACAACCGGATCGTGGCGCGGTCGTCGTTCGACCCCGACGACATCGACGCCGCCTTCGCGGAACTCGATGCCCGATACCTTGCCGGCGAAGCGGCCGAGCACGCGCACACGTGGTCGGTCATCACGCGGGCCTTACGCCGCGCTCAACCGGCACGAGCTGCCCCGACGACGCCGGACTGGGTGAACATCGACCACCGGCGAGCGATAGCGTTCGCGCCCGGTGACATGACCGAATACATCCGTGCCAGCGTGGGAAGTCAGGCCTGACGGCATGGCGATCTACATCGAGGCCGTGCATCGGCTGAGCGACCTCGGAGCGGTCGTCACCCACGTGGGACATGGGACCTCGCAAGAGGGCTTCGAGGCCGAGTGGCGGATGGTCCACCTCCTGACGGTCGAGGGCGACCTGTTCAACCGCAGCGAGATGTTCGACGAGGCAGACCTCGACGCCGCGCTCGCGAGATTCGACGAGCTCAGTCGTCCGGCGCCGCAGTTGGAAAACGCGGCAAGCCGGTGTACGAGCGCTTGCTGGGCGTACTTCGCGGCCCGCGACTGGGACGCGATGGCCGAGATGCGGCCGACGACTTCTCGCGCGACGATCGCCGTCGGTCGTGAACGCCGGCGTCCGACACGGTCGGGACGCCGAGATCGCGAACATGCAGAGCGATCGCCGAGCTCGGGGTCACGAGATCGTCGACGTCGACCGTCATCGCGACCCGTGGGGAGCGCCTCGTCCTCGTTCGTATCCGCTATCTCGGGCGCGATGAAGGGCCCGAGGCGTTTCACACCGAGGTGCTCGGCGTCGTCGAGATCGACGCCGACGACCGGATCGTGGCGGTGCGTCTCGTTCGACGCCGACGACATCGACGCCGCCTTCGCGGAACTCGACGCGCGGTACCTCGCGGGCGAAGCGGCGCCCACGCGCACACGTGGTCGGTCATCGCGGGGCACTATGCCGCGTTCAACCGGGCGAGCTGCCGGCGACGACGCCGGACTGGGTGAACATCGACCACCGGCGAGCGGTACGCCGTTTGCGCCCGGTGAGCTGACCGCATACCATCGCACGCCTCGTGGGACCTCACGCCGGACCTCAGACTCCACATCGAGGCCGTGCATCGGCTGAGCGACCTCGGAGCGGTCGTCACCAACATGTCGCACGGGACTTCGACAAGAGGGCTTCGACGCCGAGTGGCGGATGATCGAGCTTCTGACGGTCGAGGGCGACCAGATCAGCCGCTGCGAGCTGTTCGACGAGGCAGACCTCGACGCCGCGCTCGCGAGGTTCGACGAGCTCGAGCCGGCCGGCGCCGCGACTGGAAAACGCGGCAAGCCGAGTGGTTCGAGCGCTTCTGGACGCTACTTCGCCGGCCCGCGACTGGGACGCGATGGCGCGAGACTGATTGCCGAGGACGTTTGCAACGACGATCGTCGCCGGGTGGTGAGCGGCGGGATCCGACGCGGTCGAGATGCCGACATCGCGAACATGCGGGCCATCGCCGACGTCGGGGTCAGGAACATCGACGTTCGACCGTCATTGCGACCCGCGGGGAGCGCCTCGCCCTACTCGTCTACGCTTTTCGGGCGCGACCGCGGCCCGAGGCGTTCGGCGCCGAGTTGCTCGATCATCGTCGAGAGTCGACGCCGACGACCGGATCGCTGGCGGCGTCGCGTTCGACCCCGACGACATCGACGCCGCCTTCGCGGAACTCGACGCCCGGTACCTCGCCGGCGAAGCGGCCGCCCACGCGCACACGTGGTCGGTCATCGCGGGGGCCTATGCCGCAGCTCAACCGGCACGAGGTCCCCGAATCGACGCCGGACTGGGTGAACATCGACCACCGGCGAGCGATAGCGTATCGCGCCCGGTGACTTGACCGCATCTATCCGCGCCACGTGGGACGTCACGGCCTGACCTCAGGGCATCCACATCGAGGCTGTGCATCGGCTTGAGCGACCTTCGGAGCGGTCGTCACCCACGTGGCGACATGGGACCTCGCCACGAGGGCTTCGACGCCGAGTGGCGGATGATCAACCTCGTGACGGTCGAAGGCGACCTGTTCAACCGCTGCGAGATGTTCGACGAGGCAGACCTCGACGCCGCGCTCGCGAGGTTCGACGAGCTCGCCCGTCGGCGCCGCGGCTGGAAAACGCGGCAAGCCAAGCGTACGCAGCGCTTCTGGACGTACTTCGCGGCGCCGCGACTGGGCCGGCCTGGCCGAGTTGTTGGCCGCCGACATTTGTCGCCGACGATCGTCGTCGGGTCGTGAACGGTGGAGTCCGACGCGGCCGGGATGCCGTAATCGCCGACAAGCGAGGCCTTGCCCAGTTCGGCGTCACTGGCATAGCGTCGACCGTCATTCGCGACGCGTGGGGAGCGCCTCGCCCTCGAGCCGTTTCGGCTCCGCGGCCCGACCAAACCGAGGGTACTGACGCGTGTGCTCGCATCTCGAAGTCGATGCCGACAACGGATCGCGGCGGGCGTCATGTTCGACGTCGACGACATCGACGCTGCCTTCGCCGAACTCGACGCGCGCTATCTCGCCGGCGAAGCGGCGCCGTACCGCGCACACCTGGTCGGTCGTCGCGGCGGCCTACGCCGCGTTCAACCGGCGCGAGCTCCCCGCGACGACCCGAGACTGGGTGAACGTCGACCACCGGCGAGGCGTAGCTTTCGCGCCCGGTGAGCTGACCGCGTTCATCCGTGCCTCTTGGGACCTCACGTCGCGACCTCAGACTCTCACATCGAGGCTGGTGCATCGGCTGAGTGACCTCGGAGCAGTCTTCACCCACGCGTCGCATGGCACCTCGCAAGAGGGCTTCGACGCCGAGTGGCGGGATGATCGACCTCTTGACGGTCGAAGGCGACCTGATCAGTCGCTCGAGATGTTCGACGAGGCAGACCTCGACGCCGCGCTCGCGCGATTCGACGAGCTCGACCGACGGGCGCCGCAGCTGGAAAACGCGGCAAGCCAAGTATACGAGCACTTACGGGCGTGCTTCGCGGCCCGCGACTGGGACGCGATGGCGGAGATGCTGGCCGATGACGTATTCATCGACGATCGTCGTCGAGTGGTGAATGCCGGTATCCGACACGGTCGGGACGCCGAGATCGCGAACATGCGGGCGATCGCCGACGTCGGGGTCACATACATGACGTCGACAGTCATCGCGACCCGCGGGGAGCGCCTCGCCCTCACTCGCGGCGACGCGGGCAACGACCAGCGACGCGAGACGTTTCGACATCGAGCGTGCTCGCCGTCGTCGAGATCAACGCCGACAACCGGATTGCGGCGGGCGTCGTGTTCGATCCCGACGACATCGACGCCGCCTTCGAGGAACTCGACGCGCGTTATCTCGCCGGCGAAGCGGCCGCCCTACGCGCGCACGTGGTCGCTCGTCGCGGGGGCCTACGCCGCGCTCAATCGGCACGAACTTCCCAGCACGACGCCGAACTCGGTGAACATTGACCACCGGCGCGCGGTAGCCACCGCGCCGGCTGACCTGCTCGCCGCCGTCCGTGCCTTGTGGGACGTCACACCGGATATCCGCTATCGCATCGAGGCCGTGCATCGGATGAGCGACCTCGGAGCGGTCTTCACTCATACGCGAGGGGGACCGCGCAAGAGGGCTTCGATGCCGAGTGGCGGGTGATCAACGTTCTGGCCGTCGACGGTGACGTTCATCAGTCGGTGCGAATTGTTCGACGAGGTCAGACCTCGACGCCGCGCTCACGAGATTCGACGAGCTCGAGCCAGCTAGTTTCGACCCTTGCACATCGCGATGGCTCACGACACGTGCGCTGCCTGCGCCGCCCGCTGCTTGTTGACGAAGCCAATCGACATGCGCTGCAACAGACCTGGGGCAAGGCGGGAGAACAGCCACGCCTGGCGCGCCTGCCGCGGCCACACCAGCAGCGCCTTGTTCTTCTCGATCGCGCGCAGCGTGTCCTTGGCCAAGTCGTCTGCCGAGGAGAACGTCGAGCTGCGCTGACCCATCCTGTAGAAGTCGCGGCCGACGAACCCGCCGATCGCGCCCTTGTCGAGGATCGGCGTCTCGACCGCAGTCGGGCATATCGCGAGCACGCCGACGCCCCGTCCGGCGGCCTCGGACCGCAGCGCCAGCGACAGGCCCACGATGGCGTGCTTGCTCATGACGTAGCTGGTGATCTGGCCCGCGGCCGCAAGGCCGGCCATCGATGCCGTGTTGACGATGTGACCGTGCCCCTGCCGGACCATCTGCGGATACGCGGCGGCGACGCCGTGCACCACGCCGCGGATGTTGACGTCGATGATCGCGTTCCACTGCTCGAGCGTCAGCAGTTCGGTGTCGCCGCCCCACGTGATGCCCGCGTTGTTGAACATCAGATCCAGCCGGCCGGCTCGGTCGACCACCTCGTCGACGACGGCCTGCACCGCGGCGGCGTCGGTGACGTCGAGCCGGGCGGACCTGGCACCGAGCGCGTCGGCCGTGCGGGCTGCCGCGTCCCCGTCGACGTCGGTGCAGACGACGTCGGCGCCTGCGGCCACCAGCGCCCGGCACAGCGCGGCACCGATACCCGAGCCGGCGCCCGTGACGATGGCGTGCTTGCCTCGCATCAATCCCCGGTCGCTTCGCTCCTGCCCGCCGTCGAACGTCATGCCGTCCCCATCAGCTTCTGCAGTGCGCCCATGACGTCGGGGTAGCGCAGCATGTGTGCTCCGCCGTTGAGGTCGAGCACCTCGCCCGTGAGCCACGGCGCCTTGGTGATGTAGAGCACCGCGCCCGCGATGTCCTCGGGCGTTCCGGTGCGCCCCAGCACGGTGTTCTCGGTGTAGCCCTCGATCGGTGCCTGGCACCATCGCGGCGCCCTCCGTCAGCGGCGTCAGCACGAAGCCAGGCGCGACGGCGTTGACCCGGATGCCTCGCGGGGCGAGTTCCATCGCGGCGACCTGGGTCAGCATCGAGAGCCCGGCCTTCGCGGCGCAGTAGGCGCTCATCCCTGCGGCGGGCTGGCGGGCGTTGAGCGACGAGATCCACACCAGTGAGCCGTCGTCGCGCAAGTGTCTGCCTGCGTACTTCGCGACGATCAACGAACCCGTGAGGCAGACGTCGATGACCGACCGGAACTGGTCGACCGGCATGTCCACGATGAGGCTGATGTTGGAGAAGCCCGCGGTGGTGACGACGACGTCGAGCGCGCCGGTCCGCTCGAACAGCGCCGCCACCGAATCCTCGTCGGTGACATTGACTTCGGCGCTGGTGTGCGGCGACCCGAGCTCGGCCGCGCGCGCCGCTGCGCCGTCGGCGTTGAGGTCGGCGACGGTGACCGTGTAGCCGTCGGCCGCGAGCGCCTTCGCCGTCGCCCAACCGATGCCCGACGCGCCTCCGATGACGAGCGCGCTGCGTCCGTCTCCGTTGTCCACCACTGCTACCTCCACGCTGAGTCGCCGAAACTGACGACGCAACTGTAAGCCACTCAGCAGCCGTTGACGGCCGTGTGTCTCGATTGGTGGGGAAGATCCGTCAGACCACCCGAGCACACTGACCGGCATGCTGCTCGACCTCGTCCTGCCGTTGGAATGCGGCGGGTGCGGCGCGCCATCGACGCGGTGGTGCGAAACCTGCGCGGGAGCGCTCACCGTCAAGGCGGACGAGCCCCACCTGATCACGCCGCGTCTCGACCCCGGCGTGCCCGTCTTCTCCCTCGGCCGCTACGCCGGAGTTCGACGCGAGGCGATCCTGGCGGTCAAGGAACACGGCCGTGTCGACCTGGTGCCGATCCTCGCAGCGGCGCTCAACGCCGGACTGACCCATCTGCTCGAGTGGGGCATCGTCGCCGGCCCGCTGACCCTGGTCCCGGCTCCCACCCGCAGATCGACCGCCAGGCGCCGGGGCGGTGACCCGGTCACGAAGATCGCCGTGGCCGCCGCGCCGCGCCGACGGCATCGTGAGCACCGGTGCTGCGCACGCGGGCGTTCACCCGCGACTCGGTGGGGCTCTCCGCGGGTCAGCGGCAGCAGAACATCGCCGGACGCGGTCGCTGCGTGCGCGGGCGAGCGCGAGCGGACGGTGAGGTGGTGCTGGTCGACGACATCGCGACCACCGGGGCCACCGCGTCCGAATCGGTGCGAGTCCTGCAAGCAGACCGGTGCGCACGTGACGGCCGTCGTCGTCATCGCAAACGCCTGAGCGCACTCAGTCGACGCCGTCGCCAATTTCTGCGAGATCAAACCGAAATGAAGAACTCAAAACACGTCTGCGAAATTGGTGGCACGTTCAGGTGAACACGGACTACCGTCGGGACCAACCACCCGTGAATGCCTCACGGCGGCGTTGACGAAACCAGCGCCACATCGCCTGACAGCGGTAGGAGGTGAGCAGTCGACACCTTGCGCCGTCGGGCGGCAGTGCCCGTTTCCCCTCGGCGCGTTTCCAGATGAGCCAGGCACGTCCTCGCGCGTGCGATGCCAAGAGAAACGAGTTGCCAAGTATGTCAACCCATTCCGTGGACACCAACCGCAACACCATGTTGATGACCGACGACGAACACGTGGACGCTCCCAGCGCCGAGGTCGTCGTCAAGGGCCGCAACGTGGAGATTCCCGACCACTTCCGCGTGTACGTCGCGGAGAAACTGGCGCGCCTGGAGCGCTTCGACCGCACCATCTACCTCTTCGACGTCGAACTCGACCACGAACGCAACCGCCGTCAGCGGAAGAACTGCCAGCACGTCGAGGTCACCGCGAGAGGCCGCGGTCCCGTCGTTCGCGGCGAGGCCTGCGCCGACAGTTTCTATGCGGCGCTGGAGTCGGCCGTCTGCAAACTCGAGAACCGTCTGCGGCGCAGCAAGGACAGGCGCAAGATCCACTACGGCGACAAGACGCCGGTGTCGTTGGCGGAGGCCACCAAGGTCATCGCGCCCGACGCGTTCCTCCCGCCGTCGACCGACGATCAGAGCAGTCCGATCGCGACGGGTCGTGCGACCGACCACGAACCGGGCCACATCGTGCGCACCAAGGAGCACCCGGCCAACCCGATGACCGTCGACGATGCCCTCTACGAGATGGAACTGGTGGGCCACGACTTCTTCCTGTTCCATGACAAGGAGAGCGACAAGCCGACCGTGGTCTATCGGCGCCATGCCTACGACTACGGGTTGATTCGGCTTTCCTGACCGCGGGAGGGCAGTCCCTCCACCTGGAAGCACGTAGCGGTGTTGCCTGGCTCACTCCGCGAGTCGCCTACGATGGAAGTCGTTTGACGAAGAGATCCATCGAGCCCACAGGGGAAATAGCGTGCTGTCGAAGTTGCTCCGTCTCGGTGAAGGCCGCATGGTCAAGCGCCTCAAGAAGGTCGCCGACTATGTGAACTACCTTGTCCGAGGACGTCGAGAAGCTGTCCGACGACGAGCTGAGGGCCAAGACCGCCGAGTTCAAGGAGCGTTTCGCCGACGGCGAGAGCCTCGACGACCTGTTGCCGGAGGCGTTCGCCGTGGCGCGGGAGGCGGCGTGGCGCGTGCTCGACCAGCGGCCGTTCGACGTCCAGATCATGGGCGGCGCCGCGCTGCACTACGGCAACGTCGCGGAGATGAAGACCGGCGAGGGCAAGACGCTGACCTGTGTGCTGCCCGCCTACCTCAACGCCATCGGCGGCGAGGGCGTGCACGTCGTGACGGTCAACGACTACCTGGCCAAGCGCGACAGCGAGTGGATGGGCCGCGTGCACCGCTTCCTGGGCCTGGAGGTCGGCGTCATTCTTGCGGCAGATGACGCCCGACGAGCGGCGCGTCGCCTACGCCGCCGACATCACCTACGGCACCAACAACGAGTTCGGCTTCGACTACCTCCGTGACAACATGGCGCACTCGGTCGACGACATGGTGCAGCGCGGCCACAACTTCGCCATCGTGGACGAGGTCGACTCGATCCTCATCGACGAGGCCCGAACCCCGCTCATCATCTCCGGACCCGCCGACGGTGCATCCAACTGGTACACGGAGTTCGCCCGGCTCGCCCCGTTGATGGAGAAGGACGTCCACTACGAGGTGGACATCAAGAAGCGCACCATCGGCGTGCACGAGATCGGCGTCGAGTTCGTCGAGGATCAGCTCGGTGTCGACAACCTCTACGAGGCCGCCAACTCGCCGCTGGTCAGCTACCTGAACAACGCGATCAAGGTCAAGGAGCTGTTCCAGCGGGACAAGGACTACATCGTCCGCGACGGCGACGTGCTCATCGTCGACGAGTTCACCGGCCGCGTGTTGCTGGGCCGTCGGTACAACGAGGGTCTGCACCAGGCCATCGAGGCCAAGGAGCACGTCGAGATCAAGGCCGAGAACCAGACGCTGGCCACGATCACGCTGCAGAACTACTTCCGCCTCTACGACAAGTTGGCCGGCATGACCGGTACCGCACAGACCGAGGCCGCCGAACTGCACGAGATCTACAAGCTCGGCGTGGTCAGCATCCCGACCAACCGCTCAGATGGTTCGCACCGACCAGACCGACCTCATCTACAAGACCGAGGAAGCCAAGTACATCGCCGTCGTCGACGACCTCGTCGAGCGCTTCGAGAAGGGGCAGCCCGCCCTCATCGGCACCACCAGCGTCGAGCGCTCGGAGTACCTGTCGAAGCAGTTGACCAAGCGCCGGGTCCCGCACAACGTGCTCAACGCGAAGTTCCACGAGCAGGAGGCCGGCATCATCGCCGTGGCCGGCAGGCTGAACGCGATCACGGTCGCCACCAACATGGCAGGCCGCGGCACCGACATCGTGCTCGGCGGCAACGTCGACTTCCTCGCCGACAGCCGACTGCGCGAACGCGGCCTCGATCCGATCGAGACGCCCGAGGAGTACGAGGCCGCGTGGGACGAGGTGCTCCCCGAGGTGAAGGCCGAGGTCGAGGCGGAGGCCAAGGAGGTCCGCGCAGTCGGCGGCCTGTACGTGCTCGGCACGGAGCGGCACGAGTCGCGACGCATCGACAATCAGCTCCGCGGCCGGTCGGGACGCCAGGGCGACCCGGGTGAGTCGCGCTTCTACCTGTCGCTGGGTGACGAACTCATGCGGCGCTTCAACGGCGCCACGCTGGAGTCGCTGCTCACCCGACTCAACCTGCCCGAGGACGTGCCGATCGAGGCCAAGATGGTCAACGAGCGCGATCAAGAGCGCGCAGACCCAGGTCGAGCAGCAGAACTTCGAGGTCCGCAAGAACGTCCTCAAGTACGACGAGGTGATGAACCAGCAGCGCAAGGTCATCTATGCCGAACGTCGCCGGATCCTCGAGGGCGAGAGCGTGCAGGAGCAGGCGCACAAGATGCTCGTCGACGTCATCACCGCCTACGTCGACGGCGCCACCGCCGAGGGCTATTCGGAGGACTGGGACCTCGGCGCGCTCTGGGAGGCGCTGAAGCTGCTGTACCCGGTCGGCATCGACTACCACCACCTCATCGACTCCGACGCCGTCGGGGAGCCCGGTGAGCTGACGCGCGACGAACTGCTTGCCGCGTTGATCGAGGACGCCGAATTCGCCTACGCGGTGCGGGAATCCGAGCTGACCGAGATCGGCGGAGAGACGGCCATGCGTCAGCTCGAGCGCAGCGTGTTGCTCACGACCGTGGACCGCAAGTGGCGCGAGCACCTCTATGAGATGGACTACCTCAAGGAGGGCATCGGACTGCGGGCCATGGCGCAGCGCGATCCGCTGGTCGAGTACCAGCGCGAGGGCTACGACATGTTCATCGGCATGCTGGACGGGCTCAAGGAAGAATCCGTCGGGCTGCTGTTCAACGCTCAGGTGCAGGCCGTGGCGCCGCCGGCCGCTCAGGTCGGGGCGCATGGATGCGCCCGCGGCCATGGCCGAGTTCGCCGCGCAGGCGGCGGCGAAGGCCAAGAATGCGCCCGCCAAGAAGGTCGAAGACAAGCCCGCCGTCGCAGACGAGCGGCCGAAGGCGTTGCGCGTCAAGGGAGTCGACGACGACGACGCCCGCCGCTCACGTACTCCGGACCTTCGGAGGACGGCTCCGCGCGCGGTGCAGCGGGGCAACGGACGGTAACGGGCGTCAGGCCGCGCAGACCGGCGGAACCCGCAAGGAGCGCCGCGAGGCCGCACGCAAGCAGGGCCGCGGCCACCAAAGGTGCGCAGGGGCTAGTCGCTCATCGAGTAAGTCGGCGATGCGGTCGAGGGTGGCCCGCATGCCGTCCTCGGTCTGCTCAGCGGTAGTATTCACCCGATCTGCAATGCGACGACCAGCCATCCGCCCCGAACGACCTCGATCCGGCCCGCGATGGCCCGCACGCGTGCGCCGCGGGTGTAGGTGGCGAACACCTCGGCGGCGGTCGCCTCTCCGTCGGCGACGTCGGCGGTACGCAATCGCACCCTGCGCAGGACGGCCGCGCCGTCCGACGAAGGACGTTGCGGCTGCGCCATGATCGTGTCGTAGACCGTCGGCGAGAGCAGTCGCCGGAGTTGACTGGCGGGCCTGCGTCGATCGGTCACCTCGAGGACCCGGCGCAAGACGGTGTCGGCGAAGATCGCCGCCGCGCGCGGCGGGGGCAACTCCCGATGCTCGCGCTGCAGCCCGCGCTGCACAGGCGGCGCAGGCGCGAGGACGGGGCGCAGCGGCCGCGGCGTGTGGCGGCGCAGCGCCGCAGGGGTGGGCGTCGGGCACGGCGGAGCGGCGCCGACCGGTGGCGGTTCGTAGTCGGTGATCGGCCACGTCGACGGGCAACGTACGTCCGGGACGGATGAGGCGTTGGCGATGTTCTCCAGCACGGTGTTCTCCAGCGGTCGAGGAAGGGCGGGGACATCCACTGGAGAGTCGCGGACACGTCCATCATCACACGGTCGGGGGACACTCCCATGCACCCGTCATGCAGACCCCCAGGCAGGACCGCTACCGTTGTGGAGCCGTTCAGAGCCGGACATTCCGGGTGAAAGGGGAGGGAGTGACGCCGTCATGGTGACGAGGTTGTCGGCGTCCGACGCGTCGTTCTACCACCTCGAGAACTCCTCGACCCCCATGTACGTCGGCACGCTGTCGATCCTGCGCAAGCCGCGAAACGGGCTGAGCTACGAGGCCCTGCTGGCGACGGTCGAGCAGCGGCTTCCGCAGATTCCCAGGTACCGCCAGAAGGTGCGCGAGCTGGCCGTGGGTCTGGCTCGGCCGGTGTGGATCGACGACCGCGACTTCGACATCACCTATCACATCCGCCGGTCCGCGCTGCCGTCGCCGGGAAGCGATGCGCAACTGCACGACCTCGTCGCGAGGCTCGGATCGCGCCCGCTCGACAAGTCCCGTCCGCTCTGGGAGATGTACCTCGTCGAGGGCCTGGCCAAGAACCGCGTCGCCATCTACACGAAGACCCACCAGGCGTTGGTCAACGGCATGACGGCGCTCGAGATCGGGCACGTCATCGCCGACCGCACGCAGAAGGCGCCCGAGTTCGGCGAGGACATCTGGATTCCGGCCCGCGAGCCCAGCGACGCGAGGCTCCTGCTCGGCGCCGTCGGCGACTGGGTCGGGGCGCCGGGCGCACAGCTGGGAGCGGTCCGCTCCGCCGTGGCCGAGGTCGCGACGAACACGGGCGCGCTGGTCGAGGTCGGGCGACGGTTCGCCGACGTCGCCCGCACGTTCGCCAGGGGAACCGCGCCGAACAGTCCGCTCAACACCACGGTGTCGCGCAACCGCCGCCTCGCCGTCGCCAGCCACAAGCTCGACGACTACCGCCAGCTGAGGGCGCGCTACGACTGCGACGTCAACGACGTCGTGCTGGCGGTGGTGACGGGCGCCCTGCGCAACTGGCTGCTGTCGCGCGGCGAGCCGGTGACGTCGACGACGACCGTCCGGGCGATGGCACCCATGTCGGTGTACCCCGATGCCGAACTGGACACCGCGGGCCCCGGCCAGGCGATCAGCGAGGTCTCGCCGTTCCTCGTCGACATGCCCGTCGGCGAGGGCAACGCGGTCGTGCGGCTGTCGCAGATCGCCCACGCGACCGAGTCCCACTCGACCGCGGCAAGCCTGGTCGACGCCAGGACCATCGTCACGCTTTCCGGATTTGCCCCACCGACGTTGCACGCCATGGGAACTCGGGTGGCGACGAGCTTCTCGGCGCGACAGTTCAACCTGCTGATCACCAACGTGCCGGGCGCGCAGCGGCAGATGTACGTCGCGGGAACCAAGCTGCTGGAGACCTACTCGGTGCCGCCGCTGCTGAACAAGCAGGTGCTCGCGATCGGCGTGACGTCCTACAACGGCATGCTGTACTTCGGCATCAACGCCGACCGCGACGCGATGAGCGACGTGGAGATGCTGCCGACGCTGCTGCGCGAATCGTTGGACGAATTGCTTGAGGCGGCGAAGTAAGCTCAGGCGCATTACGATTCGCCGATGGGCAAGGTGAAGAGCGGCGACAAGCCGAAGAAGAAGAAACCGAAGAAGATCGCCAACGACGTCTACGAGGCCGAACTATTCCGTCTCCAAACGGAATTCGTGAAGCTTCAGGAGTGGGCTCGGCAGACGGGGGCCCGCGTCGCCGTGATCTTCGAGGGGCGTGACGCCGCGGGCAAGGGCGGCACCATCAAGCGCATCACCGAGTACCTGAGCCCGCGCGTCGCGCGGATCGCCGCACTGCCCGCGCCCAACGATCGGGAGCGCGGCCAGTGGTACTACCAGCGCTACATCGCGCAACTGCCCGCGAAGGGCGAGATCGTGCTGTTCGACCGGTCCTGGTACAACCGCGCCGGCGTCGAGCAGGTGATGGGATTCTGTACGCCGCAAGAACATTCGCGATTCCTGAAGCAGACGCCGATCTTCGAACAGATGTTGCTCGACGACGGAATCCTGCTACGCAAGTACTGGTTCTCGGTGTCCGACGACGAGCAGCTTCGCCGGTTCAAGTCCCGGATGAACGATCCCGTGCGGCAGTGGAAGCTCTCGCCGATGGACCTGGAGTCGGTGTACCGCTGGGAGGACTACTCGCGGGCCAAGGACCAGATGATGGTGCACACCGACACTCCGCAGAGCCCCTGGTACGTCGTCGAGTCGGACATCAAGAAGCACGCGCGGCTCAACATGATGTCGCACCTGTTGTCCACCATCGACTATCACGAGGTCGAACTGCCCAAGGTGGAGCTGCCGGAGCGACCGATCCTGAGCCACACCTACGAGCGGCCGCCGCGTGCGTTGTCGACCTACGTCGACGACCATGTCGCCGCGCTGATGGGGGATATCGAGTAGGACCGCTGGCTTGGCCGCTACGGCGCCGGTCGATGCCGAGGAACGATCATCACCGGGACGGGAGCGTTCCGCAGGATCTTCGAGGCGGCGGAGCCGAGGAATACCCGGGCCACTGGCCCGGCTGCGCCCGACCCGAGCAAGAGTATGTCGCCGGCTTCCCACGCTGACTGCCTCCACCGCCTCGCGCCAGTCGTGACCGCTGCCGATGAGCACGTCGACCTCGGTAACCGGGATTCTCTCGCGCACGACGGTGAGCTGCCTGCCGATGTCGTCCAATGTCCGGCGCGACCACTGTTGCACTACCAGGTCCTCTGCGGTTGCTTCGATCGACCCGCCGAACATGCGGACCGGCCGCACCGTGAACGACACGATCCGCAAGGAGGCCGACCACTTCTTGGCCAGCTCCGCGGCTGCGGGGATGAGGCCGTTGACGTCGGCCTCGTCGCCGTAGGCGGCAGTGACCCTGCGGATCGGGTCGGATCCCGAGGTGTAGCCGCGGGGCGCGATCGCGACCGGTACCGACGCGGTGTGGACCAGGCGCTCGGTCACGCTGCCCAGCCCGACCCGGCCCAACAGCCCCGACGAGGATGATCCGACGACGACCAGGCTTGCGTCGTGCGCCTTGACCAGTTCGATCAATCCCATGGGTATGGAGGTTGATTGGTGGACGACGACGGGGATGTCCAGTCCGCCGGGAGCTGCTCGACCACCCGCTCGAGGGACTTCTGCGCCTGTGCCGAGACGTAGCGGAGGTACTCGTTCTCGACGGGATCGTCTCGGCGCGAGAGCGCCCGCTCGATGATCGCCGTGGCGATGACCTTCTCGCCCGTGCTGCGTGCCATCTGTGCCGCCAGGTTCAGCGGGGCAGTGCCTTGCCGGCTCGAACTGAATCCCGCGATGATCGTCATCGACGTCTCTCAGCTGCGAGCCGGCGTGGCGACGACGTGCGTGACCGGCACGTCGTACTCGGCGCGGGCGCGGTCCACCACGTCGAAGCGATGCCACACCGAATCCTCGGGCGGCAGCGTCGCGATGACGATCTGATCTGGCTGGAACGTCTTCACGGCGCTGGCCAAGGCGCGCAGCGGCCTGGTGTCACCGATCTCGCCATTCGCCTCGAGATTCTCCGAATGCAGCGTGGACAGTGTGCTGTCGAGTCGCTGCTGGGCCACCTTGCGGGTCGCTTCCAGCAGGTCCAGCGGGCCTCGCTCGGCGGTCCCGGCTTCGATGGGGCTGGCGGGGACGACGACGAAGTAGGTGGCCGACTTGTCGGCGTCGATGCGTCGCAACTCGTCGAGCAGCTCCTGAGACTCGACCGACTGATTCGCCAGCACCAGCACGCTGTGAGGTGCATCCGTCGCTGCGGCGCCCTCCACCTCCGGACGCCGATTGATGAACCACCGGTTGGCGAAGTACACGAGGACGACGAACGCCCACGACAGCAGGCTAAGGAGCAGTTGCGACCGGACGTCGGCCTGGATGCCCATCTGAACCAGGATCGCGACGATGGCCACGGCCGTGAGGATTGACAACACCGGGAAGAGCCACATCTTCACCTTCAACTCGGAATCCGGTGTGCGGTAGCGCAAGACGATCTGCGAGATGGCGATGAGCAGATAGACGAAGAGGATGATCGCGCCGCTGGAGTTCAGCAGGAACGCGAAGATGGTGTCCGGTGAGACCGCCGCGGCGATGACGCACAGGAAGCCGATGACCGACGACGTCAGGATCGCCGCGGCAGGTACGCCGCGGCGGGTCACGTTGACCAGTTGCGCCGGCGCCTCGCGACGCGCGGCGAGCACGAACAGCATTCGCGACGCGGTGTACATCCCCGAGTTCAGGCAGCTGAGCACGGCAGTAAGCACGACCGCGTTCATGATGTGGTCGGCGTACGGGATTCCCATCTCGGTGAACGCGGCCACGAAGGGGGAGGCGGCGGCCTTCTCGTCGTTCCAGGGCAGGATCGTCACCAGCAGCAACGCCGAGCCGACGAAGAACACCGCGATGCGGACGATGACCGAGTTCGCGGCCTTGGCCACTGCCCGCTCCGGGTCGGAGGACTCCGCGGCGGCGATGGTGGCGATCTCCGCACCGACCATGGAGAAGATCACCGTCACCACGCCGACGGTGACGGCGGTTATCCCCAGGGGAAAGAATCCGCCGTGGCTCGTCAAGTTCGAGAAGTCCATCGACTTGTTCGGCCACATGCCGACCACGTAGAGCGAGCCCAGCCCGATGAAGGCGATGATGGCCGCCACCTTGATGCCGGCGAACCAGAACTCGAACTCGCCGAACGACGACACCGAGAACAGGTTGGTCGCGGTCATCAGCACCATCAGCACGAGCGCCGACAACCACAGCGGGACGTCGATCCAGTATTGAATGATCTTCGCGCCCGCGATCGCCTCGAAACCGACCACGATGACCCAGAAGTACCAGTAGAGCCACCCGACGGAGAAGCCCGCCCAGTTGCCCATTGCGGTCCGGGAGTAGTCGGCGAACGAGCCGGTCGACGGGTTGGCGACGGCCATCTCGGCCAACATCCGCATGACCATGATGATCAGGACCCCGGCGAGTGCATAGGTGATGAAGGCGCCCGGGCCCGTATCGCCGATCACGACGCCAGAGCCCACGAATAGGCCGGCGCCAATGACGCCGCCGATGGCGATCATCGTCAACTGACGCTGCGAGAGCGCCTTCTGCAGGGTGGGTGTGGAACTCATGCGATCCCCTCCGTTAGCGAATGGAGCAGGGTGATTGCCCTCAGTGAAGCGATCAAGTGTGGACATGAAACACCTTGAGACAGTGAAAGATTCGCACCATCACAAGAGTGCACACAAGCGTGGGTCATGAGGACCGTCCCGTCGCCGTTTCCCGCCGGGTCAGCGGGGCTGCCGCGACCAAGCTTGAATTTGAACACTAGGCCGTTACCGCTGTCGGCGGGCGAAATCAGGGATCACGTCATCAAAGGACGCAGTGTCTAGTTCCCCGGGGTCGCCACGTCGGCGGGGGACCGCGGGCAGCCAGCTACTCTCGCCCTGTGCGTGTCTACATTCCGGCGACCCTTGCCATGCTTGCACGGCTCGTCGCCGACGAGCAGATGCACGCGTTGAGCGGGACCGCGTTCGCGGTGACCCCGACACTGCGGGAGTCATACGCCGAGGGCGACGACGACGAACTCGCGGAAGTCGCGCTGCGCGAGGCGGCGATGGCGTCGCTGCGTCTGCTGGCCGCGGAGAACGGCGATGAGCTTCCGCCGCGACGGGCGGTGCTCGTCGCCGAGGTGGATGGCGTGACGGTTCGGCCCGACCTGGACGACGCGGTCGTGCGCCTCGCGGGACCGATCGGCATCGCCGACGTCATCGCGGCCTACGTCGACAACGCGGGTGCCGAGTCCGCGGTGACCGCTGCGGTGGAGGTCGTCGACGCAGGCTGATCTGGGGGACGAGGACGCCGAGCTCACCGTCGGCGACGCCCAGGATCACGACCTGGCGTGGTATGCGACACAGGAGCTGCCATTTCTCCTGGAATTGCTCTGAGCGCTGGAGACGAGATCGTAGGTTACGGTACCGTAGGTTATCGGGCCCTAGACTCCGGCTCTACAACCCGCGACACCGCATCAGGAGCCTCATGGCCAAGAATGAAATCAAGATCGCGGCCAACGTCGTCGAAACGAAGCGCGCCTCGGTAGCAGGCGCGAAGGACCATCCGGCGTGGCACGCACTGCGCACCATTGCCGGCCGGATCACCACTCCGCTGCTTCCCGACGACTACCTCAAGCTGGCCAACCCGCTGTGGTCGGCGCGCGAGCTGCGGGGCAAGGTGGTGGAGGTCCGCCGCGAGACCGTCGACTCCGCGACGCTGGTCATCAAGCCCGGGTGGGGCTTCTCGTTCGACTACGACCCCGGCCAGTACATCGGCATCGGCCTGCTCGTCGACGGGCGCTGGAGGTGGCGGTCCTACTCGCTGACGTCGACGCCCGGCCGCGACTGCCGAACGAACCATCACGATCACCGTGAAGGCGATGCCCGAGGGCTTTCTGTCCACCCACCTCGTCGGGGGCGTAGCGCCGGGAACCGTCGTCCGGCTCGCGGCGCCGCAGGGCGACTTCGTCATGCCGGACCCCGCGCCCGCGTCCGTGCTGTTCCTGACGGCAGGCTCTGGCGTCACGCCGATCATGTCCATGCTGCGGACGCTGGCGCGCCGTGACCAGATCACCGACATCGTCCACTTGCATTCGGCGCCAACGGAATCCGACGTCATGTTCGCGACCGAGCTGAAGGAACTGGCGGACAAGCACCCGGGCTACCGGATCAAGCTTCGCGCCACGCGCACCGACGGTCGCCTCGACCTGGCGAAGTTGGCCGACGAGCTGCCGGACTTCCAGGATCGCCAGACCTGGGCCTGCGGGCCCGAGGCGATGCTCAACGATGCCCAGCGCGTCTGGTCCGCGGCAGGCATCGGCGAGCGGCTTCACCTCGAACGCTTCGCGGTCGCGCGGGCGGCGCCACACGGCGCGGGCGGGACCGTCACGTTCGAACGCAGCGGCAAGACCGTGACGGCCGATGCCGCGACGTCGCTGATGGATGCGGGCGAGTCGGCCGGCGTGCGGATGCCGTTCGGCTGCCGGATGGGGATCTGCCAGTCGTGTGTGGTGAATCTGACCGACGGCCACGTGCGTGACCTGCGAACGGGCGCCGAGCACGAGCCGGGCAGCCGGGTCCAGACGTGCATCTCTGCCGCCTCGGGCGATTGTGTGCTCGACGTCTGACCTTTACTGGCCGGTAACCTACGGTAGCGTAGGTTACGCTAACGTACAGAGTTGGAAGGAGGTGCCACATGGCAATCACTGACGTTCCGGAGTTCGCGCATCTGACCGACGCCGACATCGAAAGTCTGGCGATCGAACTCGACGCGATCCGGTTGGAGATCGAAGATTCCCGTGGTGCGCGAGACGCGCGCTACATCCGTCGCACCATCGCGGCCCAACGTGCACTCGAAGTGGCGGGTCGGCTGATGCTGACCGCAAGCTCGAAGCGGTCCGCCTGGTGGGCGGGCACCGTGACGCTGGGCGTGGCCAAGATCGTCGAGAACATGGAGATCGGCCACAACGTCATGCACGGCCAGTGGGATTGGATGAACGATCCCGAGATTCACTCCTCGACGTGGGAGTGGGACATGAGCGGGTCGTCCAAGCACTGGCGCTTCACCCACAACTTCATGCACCACAAGTACACCAACATCCTCGGCATGGACGACGACGTGGGCTACGGCGTCATTCGCGTCACGCGCGACGCGAAGTGGAAGCCGTTCAACCTCTACGGCAACCTGCTCTTCAACGTGCTTCTGGCCATCGGCTTCGAGTGGGGCGTCGGCCTGCAGCACCTGGAACTCGGCAAGATCTTCAAGGGTCGCGACGACCGCAAGGCCACGTTGGTGCGCGTGCGCGAATTCGGCGTCAAGGCCGGCCATCAGATCGCCAAGGACTACGTCGCCTACCCGGCGCTGACGTCCCTCTCGCCGGGCGCGACGTTCACGTCGACGCTCAAGGCGAACGCGGTCGCCAACGTCATCCGCAACGTGTGGGCCAACGCCGTGATCTTCTGCGGCCACTTCCCCGACGGCGCGGAGAAGTTCACCAAGACCGACATGATCGGTGAGAGCAAGGGGCAGTGGTATCTGCGCCAGATGCTCGGAAGCGCCAACTTCGAGGGCGGCTGGCTGCTGCGGTTCATGAGCGGCAACCTGTGCCACCAGATCGAGCATCATCTGTTCCCGGACCTGCCGAGCAACCGATATCACGAGATGTCGTTCCGGGTTCAGGAGTTGTGCGACAAGTACGACTTGCCCTACACGACAGGCCCTTTCCTGCTCCAGTACGGCAAGACGTGGCGAACCATCGCCAAGCTGTCGCTGCCGGACACAGTGGCTGCGCGACACGCGCGACGACGCGCCGGAGACACGTAGCGAGCGGATGTTCGCCGAACTCGAGCCGAACGAGCGGCGTGGGCTGAAGTCGGCCATCGCCGCGGTGCGCGCGCGCCGTGGCGACAAGCGCGCCGAGCGCAGGAAGCTGGCGGCCTGACGCGTTGACGCCGGCATTGAGGGCGGGTGCTTCTCGCACTTCCTCGCCCTCAATGCCGGATCAACGGGCGCTAGTCGGGAATGTAGTCGAAGGTGTCCGGGTCGGGCCCCGTGCGACCGTCCTCGCCCTTGCCGAGTTCGTTGATGGCGTTGATGTCGACGCTGCTCAGCTCGAAGTCGAACAGCGCGAAGTTCTCCTTGATCCGCTCGACCGTCACGGACTTGGGGAAGACGATGTCGCCCCGCTGGATATGCCAGCGCAGCACGACCTGAGCAGGTGACCGCCCGACCGATTCCGCGATGCGGGTGATCACCGGGTCGTCCAGCACCTTGCCCTGCGCGATCGGCGACCAGGCCTCCGTCGCGATGCCCTTGCGCTCGTCGAAGGCGCGGACGTCGTCGTTGCCGAAGTAGGGGTGCACCTCGATCTGGTTCACCGCAGGCACGGTCTCGGTCTCCAAGGCCAGTCGTTCGAGGTGGGCGACCTGGAAGTTGGACACGCCGATGCTCTTGGCGCGCCCGTCGGCCTTGAACTCCTCGAGCGTCCGCCACGTCGAGACGAAGTCGCCGTCGTACAGAGTGGGCAGCGGCCAGTGGATCAAGAACAGGTCGACGTAGTCGAACTGCGAGTGCCGCCAGCGTGGCGTCGAAGGCACGGCGAGCGTCATCCGGTTCGTGGAAGCCGTTGTTGAGCTTGCTGGTGACGTACACCTCCGCGCGATCGACGCCCGAGTCGCGGATGCCCTGCCCGACACCTGCCTCGTTCTGGTACATCTCGGCGGTATCGATGTGGCGATAGCCGATGTCGAGGGCAGTCTTGACCGCACTCGCGGTGTCGTCTGGGTCGATCTGAAAGACCCCGAAGCCCAGCTGCGGGATGCTGGCCCCGTCGTTCAACTCGATGGTGGGCACCTTGCTCACGATGTTGCCTCCTCTTCGCACGCGTTCTTCGTACGTGCTCCGACATCGAGCGTGCCCGTTGGCGGCCGTGCGCAAACGGCGATCGGTCAGGATCGGTCGCCGATGACGTCCATCGTGTCGGGGTGCGATCCCACGCGCCCTGCCTCGTCTAGGTCAAGCTCGTCGATCGCCGCCATGTCGGTGTCGGTCAGCTCGAAGTCGAACACGGCGAAGTTCTCCGCAATCCGGTTGCGCGTCACCGACTTCGGGAAGACGATGTCGCCGCGTTGCAGGTGCCAGCGCAGCACCACCTGAGCGGTCGACCTGCCGGTCGCCTCGGCCACGCGCGTGACCACCGGGTCGCCGAGCACCCTGCCGCGAGCCAGGGGGGACCACGCCTCGAACGTGATGCCGTTGTCCTTGCAATGTGTCCGCACCGTGGCGTTGGTGAAGTACGGGTGCGCCTCGACCTGATTGACCGACGGAACGGTCTCGGTCTCGGCGGCCAGTCGCTGCAGGTGCGGCACCTGGAAGTTCGACACCCCGATGCTGCGCGCCCTGCCATCGGCGGCGAACTCCTCGAGCGTGCGCCACGTCGAGACGAAGTCGCCACCGTAGCGGGTGGGAAGCGGCCAATGGATCAGGTAGAGGTCGACGTAGTCCGTCCCCAGCGCGGCCAGCGTCTCGTCGAATGCCGTTCGCGCAGAGTCGGGTTCGTGCGCGCCGTTGTCGAGCTTGCTGGTGATGAAGACGTCGGCACGGTCGACGCCGGCGTCGCGGATGCCGCGGGCCACGCCCTGCTCGTTGTGGTACATCGTCGCGGTGTCGACGTGGCGGTAGCCGATCTCCAATGCGGTCCTGACCGCTGCGGCCGTATCGTCGGGGGCCACCTTGTAGACCCCGAATCCGAGTTGGGGAATCAGGACGCCGTCGCGCAATTCGACTGTGGGGACTGGAGTCATTGGCGTGCCGTGCCCATGGCCGCCGGGTGCGGTTTCCTTCATCGCCACGAGCAGGCGCCGCGCGGCTGCCACTCGATCGCCCTGCGGACCCGGTCAACGCGTCCAACGCGCACTCCGGGTCGGCGGGTGGGCCCATGTGGCCGCACCCGCGGGGACAGTCCTTGATGGCCTCCGCGAGGTCCGAGAACGCCAGCAGCACGTCCGCGGGCGCGATGTGGGCGAGGCCGAACGACCGGATGCCCGGCGTGTCGATCACCCATCCGGACCCCTGCAGGGGCAGTGCCACCGACTGGGTCGAGGTGTGCCTGCCCTTGCCGACGCCCGATACCACGCCGACGGCCCGAAAGGCATCGGGGACAAGGCGGTTCACCAACGTCGACTTGCCGACACCGGAATGGCCGAGGAACACCGTCACCTTGCTCGGTGACCAACTCCGTGATCCTCTCCAACGGATCGGTTCGTCCCGCCGTGACGACCGTCAGGTCCAGCCCTGCGAACTCCGCGGCGAACGGCTCGGGGTCGGCGAGGTCGGACTTGGTGAGGCACAGAATGGGGGACAGGCCACCCGCGTAGGCGGCGATCAGCGAGCGCTCGACGAAGCCGATGCGCGGGGGTGGATCGGCCAGCGCGACCACGATGAGCAGTTGATCCGCGTTGGCGACGACGACCCGCTCGGTCGGATCGGTGTCATCTGCGGTACGCCGCAATACCGTTCGGCGTTCGTCGCGTCGGATGATCCGCGCGAGCGTGTCGGTCCGGCCCGATACGTCGCCGACGATCCCCACCTGGTCGCCGACCACGATCGGTGTCCTGCCGAGCTCCCGGGCGCGCATCGCGGTGACGACTCGTTCGGGATCTCCGTCGAGCGCGCAGCCCCACCGTCCGCGATCGACCGTGACGACCATCGCGTCGGAGGCGTCGGCGTGCTCGGGCCGGGTCTTGGTCCGCGCACGCGAGCCGCGTCCGGCGCGCACCCGGACGTCGGACTCGTCTTGGTAGTCGCCTGGTCTCAAGCGGTTGCTCTCAGCATGTCCGCCCACATCCGCGGGAAGTCGGGCAGCGTCTTGGCCGTCGTGCCGATGTCCTCGACCTCGACGCCGGGGACGCGCAGTCCCACGATGGCGCCGGCCGTCGCCATGCGGTGGTCGGCGTAGGAGCGCCACACCCCGGCATGCAGCGGATCGCGCGGTGATCGCCAGCCCGTCTGCGGTCTCCTCGCACTGGCCGCCGAGGCCGTTGATCTCCGCGGAAAGTGCTGCCAGCCGGTCGGTTTCGTGGCCGCGCAGGTGGGCGATGCCGGTCAGCCGCGATTGTGCGCCCGGTGCTGCCAGGGCGGCCAGCACGGCGACCGATGGGGGCGAGCTCGCCGACGGCGCGCAGATCGGCCTCGAAGCCTCGGATACTCGTCCGGACCCGTCACCTCGAGGTGGGAATCCTCTTGGCGCACAACGGCACCGATCGTCTGCAGAAGCTCGATGATGGTGTCGGCGGGCTGAACGCTCGCGCGCGGCCAGCCCGCGATGCGCACCTGCCCGCCCGTGACGATCGCGGCGGCCAGGAAGGGCACCGAGTTGGACAGGTCGGGCTCAATGGTCCAGTGGCGGGCACTGATTGGCCCCGGCTCCACCCGCCACCGATTGGGCACGGAATCGTCGACGATGACGCCCGCGTCCCGCAGCATGGCGACCGTCATCGCGACGTGTGGTGCCGACGGGACGGCGGTGCCCGTGTGGACGACGGTCAGGCCGTCGGTGAACGTGGCGCCCGACAGCAGCAGTCCCGATACGAACTGCGAGGAGGCCGACGCGTCGATCTCGACGGTTCCGCCCGCGACGGAACCGGTGCCGCTCACGCGGAACGGCAGACCGTCGCCGTCGAGTGCGACGCCGAGGCCCCGCAGCGCGTCGAGCAGCGGTGCGATGGGCCGTGAGCGGGCCTGTTCGTCGCCGTCGAAGGTGACGACCTGCGAGCCGAGCGCGGCGACCGGTGGCACGAACCGCAGCACCGTGCCCGCCAGGCCGCAGTCGATGCGGGCATCCGCCTGCGGTGCGACCGCTCCGCCGATCGTCAGTTCGGTCCCGGCCCCGTCGAGGGTGAGGCCGAGGGTCTGCAGCGCGCCGATCATCAGGTCGGTGTCGCGACTGCGCAGCGCACCGCTCACGGTCGACGTGCCCTGCGGCTGCGGCCAACGCGGCGAGCACCAGCGCACGGTTGGTCTGCGACTTCGATCCGGGCACCGTGACCGTCGCGCGCACGGGCGTCGTCGTCGACGGTGCGGGCCAGTGAGTCATCGCGTCCATCCTGCCTTGTCGGGGTTGTCTGCCACCATGGGAGTCATGTGTGGGCGATTTGCGGTGACCACCGACCCGGCGCTGCTGGCAGAGAAGATCAAGGCCATCGACGAGACCGTGGCGGCAGCCGAGAGCAAGGATTCATCGGGGCCGAACTACAACGTCGCGCCCACCACGACCATCAGCGCCGTGGTGAAGCGGCACTCCGAACCCGACGACGAGTCGACGCGCCGCGTGCGGTCGATGCGCTGGGGACTGGTGCCGCCATGGGTGAAGACGGGTTCCGACGGCGGGCCGGACACCAAGGGTCCGTTGTTGATCAACGCGCGCGCCGAGACGGTCACCACGTCCGGGGCATTCCGCAACTCCGCCAAGGGCAAGCGGTGCCTGGTCCCGATGGATGGCTGGTACGAGTGGAAGCCCAACGGGGAGAACACTAGCGGGAAGAAGTCGCCGAAGACGCCCTACTACATGTACGGCGCCGACGGCGAGCTGTTGTTCATGGGCGGGCTGTGGTCGACCTGGCGGCCGAAGGACGCGCCCTCCGATGCGCCGCCGTTGCTCAGCTGCACCATCATCACCACCGATTCGGCAGGTCCGTTGGCCGAGATCCACGACCGGATGCCGCTGACGCATCAGCGCGGACGACTGGGACCGCTGGCTGGACCCCGACGCGCCGATCGACGAAGGACTGCTGCGCGGCCACGGCGACCTCGACCGGATCGCGATCCGCGAGGTGTCCCGGCTCGTCAACAGCGTGCGCAACAACGGGCCGGAGCTCATCGAGGAAGCGGAACCGCAGCCAGAGCAGGCGACGCTGCTCTAGCGCTACCGTCGCCGAGCCGTCGCCACGACGTATGGTGCGTCGAACGCGACCCGGCCTGCTTCGTCGGCGTGGGCCGCGAAGGCCGCCTCGAACCCGGCGATCAGCCGTTCGCGCGCATCGCCGATGTACCGAAAGACGTTGACGTGCATCGGGGATTCGTCGGTGACGAAGCCGACGGCCGACTCCAGCGAATCGAAGCGCCACGTGAAGGGGCCCGCGGCGACGTCGACGTCGTCGAAGTCGGTCGACAGCCTTTCGGCGATGACTGCGGGATCACCCCACTGGTCTGCCGAGTACGCCGACGTCGACGGCGGGCCCAGCACCTCGATGATGGGGTCGAAGAACGGATTGGCGGGACCCCGCGACCACGCCGAGAATCCGAGGATGCCGCCAGGACGCAGCAACCGGGCGAGCTCGGCGACCTGGGCTACCGGTTCGACGAAGATGATCCCCATGTTCGACACCGCGGCGTCGAAGGACGCCGTCGGCAAGCCGGTGGCGGCGGCATCTGCGGCCACCCACGTCACCGAATCGCCCGCGGGTTTGGCTGCTCCGATCGCCAGCAGCTCGGGGGTGATGTCGACGGCCGTCACGCGCGCGCCGCGTGCGCCCGCGGAGAGTGCGGCATTGCCCGTTCCGCAGGCCAGGTCGATCAGCGAGGCGTCGCGCAACGGCAAGCGACCCGCGACGGCGTCCACCACTTCGCCGGCGATCACGGCGATCTGCTCGGCGACCGACTCGTACCTGCCGGACGACCAGATCGATGGCGACGTCATGCGTTCAGCGTGCCACGGCACTCGATCGACGAAAGCTCTCCGTCGATTTCGCCCGCGCGCGGGGCGGGATGGGGGACGCTACTTCCATGACGGATCTGCATGCCCAACCGCGGTTGACCACCATCGAAGTGCGCAACCCCGCCGACGGCAAAGTCGTCGGGAACGTCCCGGTCGACACGCCCGAGACGGTGGCCGCCAAGGCCCGCGAGCTGAGGCTGTTCCAACCCGAGTGGGAGGCCATCGGCGCCGACGGGCGCAAGAAATGGCTGCTGAAGTTCCAGGGCTGGATGCTCGACAATGCCGAACACCTCACCGACGTGCTGCAGTCGGAGACCGGCAAGACGAGGGCGGAGGCCTCCGCCGAGGGCCCGGCGTCGGCGGACATCCTGAACTACTTCGCCCAGAACGCGGGCTCGTTCCTGGCGGACCGCCATCCGAAGGCCCACAGCCCGCTGATGCGGACGAAGCGGCTGACGACGACGTATCGCCCGTATCCGGTTGTGGGGCTGATCATTCCGTGGAACTTTCCGCTCATGAACGTCGCGCTCGACGGGATCGCTGCGCTCGCGGCGGGGGCCGCGGTGCTGCTGAAGCCGTCCGAGGTCACGCCGCTCAGCTCCGTCGAGTTCGCCCGCGGCTGGGCCGAGGTCGGTGCGCCGCCGGTGCTCTCCCTGACGACGGGCTACGGGGAAACCGGCGCCGCCGTGATCGCGAACTCCGACTACGTGCACTTCACCGGATCCACGACCACCGGCCGCAAGGTCGCCGTCGCATGTGCCGAGCGACTGATCCCGTACAGCCTCGAACTCGGCGGCAAGGACGCCGCGTTGGTGTTGGCCGACGCCGACCTCGAGCGGGCGGCGAACGGGATCACGTGGGGCGGGATGTTCAACTCCGGCCAGGTGTGCGTGTCGATCGAGCGCGTCTACGTCGAGGCGCCGGTGTACGACGAGTTCGTCGCCAAGCTCACCGACAACGTGACGCGCCTGCGCCAGGGCAAGGACGATCGTGGGTACCGCTTCGACGTGGGCGCGATGGCAACGGCCGCGCAGCGGGACATCGTGGCGCGCCACGTCGACGAGGCGGTCGCCGCCGGAGCGCGGGTGACGACGGGCGGAAGGCCCACCGGCGTGGGAACGTTCTTCCAACCCACCGTGCTGGCCGACGTCGAGCAGTCGATGTCCTGTGTGGCCGAGGAGACGTTCGGCCCGACGCTGCCCGTGATCAAGGTGGCCGACGAGGCCGAGGCGATTCGGCTGGCGAACGACTCGGAGTACGGGCTTTCGGCGTCGGTGTGGACGCGCGACCAGGAGCGGGGCGAGCGCGTGGCGCGTCAACTGGAGGTGGGCGCGGTCAACATCAACGACGCGTTGGTCAATGGCAACAATCTCGCCATTCCGATGCCGGGCTGGAAGAACTCCGGAATCGGATCGCGTCACGGCGGTGCCGAAGGTCTGCTGAAATACTGCCGCCAGCAGGCGATTACGGTCTCGCGGATGAAGCCTCAGGCCAAGGAACTGAATTGGTACCCGTACTCGCGCGGCAAGTTCCGATTCGCCATGGGCGTCATCCGCGCCTCCGCCGGACATGGACTGAGGCGGATCGGTATCACGCCGAGGGCGGACAGGCGATGAGGGCGAAACGCGAACCCGCATGCTGACCGACATCCGCAGCCTGCTCACGTTCGAGATGACCATCGCGGAGTGGATCGGCACCGCGGTCATCCTCCTCGTCCCCTACCTCATCGTGGGGGTGGTGTGGACGGTCATGAATTCCGAACGCCTCGGCGATGCCTCCGGACTGCGGTGGGTGGTGGCGGTCGTCGTCTCGGTCACGCAATGGCCCGCGATGCTGGTGTTCGGCCTTTACATGTCGTAGCTTGTCGCGATCCGGGGGGAGGGCTGTGTCGTGGCCATCGAGCGTCCGCTGACCGTTGCGGACTGTCGCATTCAGGTCCGCAGGCGCACGTCGAGATGGGATTCGCGTCCCGTCACCACCGCCGACGCGCTGGACTTCTGGTCGTTCGCCGCAGGCGCAGCCAACGTCGTCATGCAGCTGTCGTCGCCTCGGGTGGGGCACGGCGTCGTCGAGAGCAAGGTGGATTCGGGAAGTCTGCTCAAGCATCCGTGGAAGCGGGCACGGACGACGTCGCAGTACATCGCCGTCGCGGTGCTCGGATCCGATGATGATCGGGCCGCCTTTCGCCGGGCGGTCGACAGCGCTCACCGGCATGTCAAGTCGACCAGCGGCAGCCCCGTGAGCTACGACGCCTTCGATCGTGACCTTCAGATGTGGGTCGCCGCATGTCTTTTCGTGGGGCTGGAGGACACGTATCAGCTGCTACGCGGTGACATGACCGACGAGCAGGCCGAACAGTTCTACCAGTCGGCCGCCACGTTGGGGACGACGCTTCAGGTCACCTCCGAACAGTGGCCCGCCACGCGGGCCGACTTCGACGGCTATTGGACGGCGGGCTGCGAGCACGTGGCCGTCGACGACGTGGTCCGCCGCTACCTCACCGACCTGATCGACCTGCGAATGATCAATCCGTTGCTGGCGTTGCCGTTTCGGCCGTTGCTGAAGTTCCTGACGGCGGGCTTCCTCGCCCCCGTGTTCCGTGATGCGCTCGGCGTCGGGTGGGGCCCGTTGCGACAGCGGCTCTTCGAATGGTTGTTCCTCGGCGTCGCGCTGGTGAACCGGTTCCTTCCGGTGTTCGTGCGGCAGGCCGGAAGCTACCTGATGCTGGCCGACGTCCGCAGACGCGTCCGCACCGACCGGGCATTGATCTGAAGGGGCTGACCGTGTTTCGCAGAATGCTGAGTCGACGGGTCAGCGTCGAGGCCATGATCGAGTTCGCCCTGGTGATGGCCGTCCCGTACCTCGTGATCGGCATCGTCTGGGCATTCCTCAACATCGAGCAGGTCGGGCGCTTCGAAACGTATTGGGGCAGGCTGATACCCGCGGGATCCGAGGCGGTCGCTCTGGTCGAAGGAGCGCTATTCTGGCCGGTGTTCGTCCTCGGCGCCGACGTTCCTCACGACGGCGAATAGCCGGGCGGGTTGGGCTGCTCGACCCAGAGGTCGACGCCGAGTTCGGAGCCTGGCACGCAGTCGTACACCGACAGGTCGGTGACGCCGGAGTCCACCAGAACGTCCTCGCACAGCAGCGTATTGCCCGTGAACTCGCGGGCCGGCTTGGTGAAGACGGCGTACGCGGCGTCGGAGTACACCTCTGGCTTGCGGGCCCTGCCCATCGCCTCGTCGCCGCCGAGCAGGTTCTGCACGGCGGCGGTCGCGACCATCGTGCGCGGCCACAGCGTGTTGGACGCGATCCCGTCTTCCCGCAGTTCCTCGGCGATACCCAACGCGCACAACGTCATTCCGTACTTGGCCATCATGTACGCCGTCGGCTTGAGCCACTTCGACTCCAGCAGGATCGGCGGCGACAGCGTGAGGATGTGAGGGTTCTCCCTGCCCAACATGTGCGGAATGCACGCCTGCGATACCGCGTAGGTGCCGCGGACGTTGATGCCGTTCATCAGGTCGAACCGCTTCAGCGGAACCTCGGTGATGGACCCGAGGTTGATGGCGGACGCGTTGTTGACGCAGATGTCGATGCCGCCGAACTGCGCAACCGCCTGCGCCACGGCGTCGGCCACGGAGTCGCCGTCACGCACGTCGCCGAGGATCGGCAGCGCCTGGCCGCCTGCCTCCTCGATCTCCTTTGCCGCGGTGTAGATCGTGCCCTCGAGCTTGGGATGAGGTTCCGCGGTCTTGGCGACGAGCGCGATATTGGCCCCGTCGGCGGCGGCGCGCTTGGCGATCGCCAAGCCGATGCCCCGGCTGGCGCCTGAGATGAACATGGTCTTCCCGGAAAGCGACATGGCCATCACACTTAAGCCGCCTCACGGCAGCGCGGATGTCGGCGGTCACCGCGTCCGTCAGGCGGAGGAGATCGGCGGGCGCCAGCGCGACGTCCCACCCGCGCTTTCCTGCGCTGCACAGCACCCTGTCCCACTCCAGGGCGGAGACGTCGACGACCGTCGGTAGCGCCTTGCGTTGGCCCAGCGGCGAGATGCCGCCGACGACGTAGCCCGTGCTTCGCTGCGCCGCCGCGGGGTCGGCCATCGCGGCCTTGGGTACGCCGAGCGCGGCGGCCGCGGCCTTCAGCGACAGCTTGGATGGGACGGGCAGCACGGCCACCGCGAGGCCGTTCGGCACCGCGATGACCAGCGTCTTGAAGACCTGTTCGGCGACGACGCCCGCCGTCGCGGTCAGTTCGCCCGCAGCCTCGTCGCCGAACGACTCGGCGCGCGGATCGTGGTGGTAGCGCAGCACCTCGTGGGGTACGCCCGCCGCGACCAGAGCGGCGATGGCGGGGGTTGCTGCGCTGGCCACCGGCCCACACTAGTGCGCGGGCTTGGCGGTCTACATCCTCGCGCGAGCGCTCGTCGCAGGGAACAACCCTGCCCGACGCCGCTGTTATTGGGTGCAGTGAGAGCTGTCCGGCGACGTCGTCGGACCCAGGCTCTAGGATCGATGAAAGGGGACCTTGGTGCCAACGGTCAGCTTGGAACGTCCGGTGATGTTGCTGGAGGTGATTGGCAGCCCCGCTATGGAAGGGACGGTGTCGATCCAGATGACCGATGTCGACGGGTCAGCGCCCGCCGAGGCTCCGGAAGAACGCCTGGAGACCGATGCCGAACTGACGGCCCGGTTCGAACGCGACGCGATTCCGCTGCTCGACCAGCTTTACGGCGGCGCGCTGCGCATGACTCGCAATCCGGCGGACGCCGAGGATCTACTGCAGGAAACGATGGTCAAGGCCTATGCCGGCTTCCGCTCGTTCCGAGCTGGAACGAATCTCAAGGCGTGGCTCTACCGGATCCTGACCAACACCTACATCAACAGCTACCGAAAGAAGCAGCGGCAGCCCGCGGAGTATCCGACCGAGGAGATCACCGACTGGCAGCTCGCTGCGAATGCCCAGCACACGTCCACCGGCCTGCGTTCGGCCGAGGTGGAGGCGCTCGAGGGGCTGCCCGACACCGAAATCAAGGCTGCGCTGCAGGCGCTGCCTGAGGAATTCCGCATGGCGGTGTACTACGCCGACGTCGAGGGATTCCCGTACAAGGAGATCGCCGAGATCATGGATACGCCCATCGGGACGGTGATGTCCCGTCTGCACCGCGGTCGCAAGCAACTCCGCGAACTGCTGGCCGACGTCGCGCGCGAGCGGGGATTCCTCCGCGGAAGCCAGCTCGACGCGTCCGAGGAGGTCGTGTCATGACGCGACGAAGAATTCCGCCCCCCGATCGGTCCGGTCGACCCGGACCACCCCGAGTGCGCCGCCGTGATCGCCGAGGTATGGACCCTGCTCGACGGGGAATGCACCATCGAGACGCGCGACAAACTGCGCCATCACCTCGACGAATGCCCGACCTGCCTACGCCACTACGGCGTGGAGGAGCGGGTGAAGAAGTTGGTCGCCAACAAGTGCAGCGGCGAGCGGGCTCCCGAGAGCCTGGTGGCGCGACTGCGCATCGAGATCAGTCGCACCACGATCATCAAGGGCTAGCTAGCTGCCTTTGAGCCGGCGTTGGGACGCTTGCCGTGGTTGGCCTTCGAATGCTTGCGGTCACGCTTCTTGCGGCCACGCTTGGCCATGATGGTCCTCCAGTGAGTCAGTTACTTGCCACGAGTGTCTCATGACCGGGGTGGTCGGTCATAAACCCGCTGCTGTGGTTCGATAGACCCGGTCGCCCGACACCGGCGGGCCCGATGACGAGTGGGGTGAAGATGGCCGAGGACGTTCGTGCCGAGATTGTGGCCACAGTGCTCGAGGTCGTCGTCAGCGAAGGCGATCAGATCGGCGAGGGCGACACCCTCGTGCTCCTGGAGTCGATGAAGATGGAGATCCCGGTGCTCGCCGAGGTCGCGGGCACGGTCACCACGGTCAGCGTGTCGGTCGGAGACGTCATCCAGGCCGGCGACCCCATCGCCGTCATCAGCTAGGCGCAGCAACACGGATGTCCACCCTCGGTGATCTGCTCGCCGAGCACACCGTCCTGCCCGGCAGCGCCGTAGACCATCTGCACGCCGTCGTGGGCGAGTGGCAGCTGCTCGCCGATCTCTCGTTCGCCGACTACCTGATGTGGGTTCGGCGCGATGACGGCCAGCTGGCGTGCGTCGCACAGGTTCGCCCGAACACCGCGCCGACCGTATTGCTCGCCGACGCCGTCGGAACCCTGAACGACGCCGATGCCATGCCCGTGGCGACCGCGGCCTTCGACTCGGGCCACATCGGCCGGGAAAGCGATGCCGGACAAGGCGATTCGCACGAAGGGCTCTGGCTGAACGTCGAGGCCGTCCCCGTGCGTCACGACAACATGGTCGTCGCGGTGCTCACGCACCAGACGGCCCTGGCCGACCGGCGCAAGGCCTCGCCGCTCGAGCGGGCCTATCTCGACTGCGCGGGCGACCTGCTGCACATGCTCTCCGAGGGCACCTTCCCCAATGTCGGAGATCTCGCGATGTCGCGGTCCAGCCCCCGCGTCGGCGACGGCTTCATCCGCCTCGACGTCGAGGGCATGGTCGCCTTCGCCAGTCCGAATGCGATATCGGCCTACCACCGGATGGGTTTCACGGCCGAACTCGAGGGCCACAATCTGGTCACCGTGACCAGGCCGTTGATCTCCGACCCGTTCGAGGCGCAGGAGCTGGCGAATCACGTGCGCGATTCGCTGTCGGGCGGCTCGAGCATGCGCATGGAGGTCGATGCGGGCGGCGCTGCGGTTCTGCTGCGGACGCTGCCGCTGGTGGTCGACGGGGCGGCTGCGGGGGCCGCGGTGCTGATCCGCGACGTCACCGAGGTGAAGCGACGCGACCGCGCGCTGCTGTCGAAGGACGCCACCATCCGCGAGATCCACCACCGGGTGAAGAACAACCTTCAAACCGTGGCGGCCCTGCTGCGGCTGCAGGCGCGCCGCACCAACAACGCCGAGGGGCGCGAGGCCCTGCTCGAGTCGGTGCGGCGGGTGTCGTCCATCGCCCTGGTTCACGACGCCCTGTCGATGTCGGTCGACGAGGAGGTCAACCTGGACGCCGTCGTCGACAGGATCCTGCCGATCATGAACGACGTCGCATCGGTCGACACGCCCATCCGGATCGCGCGGGTCGGCGACCTCGGCGTGCTGGACGCCGACCGGGCCACCGCGCTTGATCATGGTGATCACCGAGCTGGTCCAGAACGCCATCGAGCATGCCTTCGACGGTCCCAGCGGCCAGGGGTGCGTGACGATTCGTTCCGAGCGGTCGGCGCGCTGGCTCGACGTCATCGTCCACGATGACGGCAGAGGCCTCCCAGAGGGCTTCAGCCTGGAGAAGTCGGACCGTCTGGGGCTGCAGATCGTGCGCACCCTCGTGGCGGCCGAGCTGGACGGTTCGCTGGGCATGCACGCGTGCCCGACGGGTGGCACCGACGTGGTGTTGCGGGTGCCGATCGGCAGACGGACGCGCCTCGCGCAATGACGCTGCGTAGAACTACTGGAGACAGAGTTACGGCCCCGGTGATCACCGGGGCCGTAGGTCTCTGAAGAGCTGAGGGCTATACGCCGGTACGGGCCTTCGTCCGCGCGTTGCGACGCTTCAGGGCGCGACGCTCGTCCTCGCCCATTCCGCCCCATACGCCCGCATCCTGACCGGACTCCAACGCCCAGCTCAGGCATTCGGTCGTCACGGGGCACCGATTGCACACCAGCTTCGCATCAGCAATCTGAGCGAGTGCCGGGCCGCTGTTTCCCACCGGGAAGAACAGTTCCGGATCCTCGTCACGACAGACCGCCTTATGCCGCCAATCCATGGCTTTCACTCCTTATCGTGTGCGCAGCAATGCGCACCCTAATTTTTCTTCGGCTGTTAACGCGTGCACACAAATGTTTCTGCACTGTTGCATCCGATGGTTTCACAGGCTGAACAGATGTCAAGAGCCGCGAGTTAACACGTGTGCAATGTCACTGCGGGGGTCCGTTACCGATACCCGTACCCGGTTGTACTACAGTCAAGCTCACTTGCGCCCTAAATCGCGGCACTCTCACATCCCAGCCACATCTTTGGATTGGCTACGGCGATGGGGCCACGACGCTCAGGGCATCCCTCACCGACGTGAACGTCATCTCCTCGCGGGTGCCCGCGTAGTCCCCGTCGATCTGGCATGGCGCGGGCGAACTGCTCGTCACCCGGATCCACGCGACGTCGTCCTCCCGGAGCAGGTGCTTGGCCTCGATGCGTGGGCTTCTTCGCCCACATCCGCACCGACCAGCCTCAGGTTGGCGAACACGTTCATGCTGGTGATGGCGAACACGCCGAGACCCTTCTCGAACGTCGTGGCGGGGTTCGTCCAGATGGGGCGCGTGTTGGCATAGGTCCACGGACTCGAGTTCGACACGAACGCGAAGTGCACCCCGGGCGTGGGCTCGCGGTCGGGGAGATGCACCGTCAACGTCGGGTCCCGACGCGCGCTGGTCAGCATCTCGCGCACCGCCACGCGGATGTAGCGCGACGCGGTGACCTTGCGGCCCTTCTCCCGCTGCGCCTCGACTGCGGCCACCACCGCGCCGTCCACCCCCATGCCTGCGGTGAAGATGGCCCAGCGGTCACCGCAGCCCATCAGACCGATACGGCGCCATGCCTGACCGCGCCGGTGGGCGTCGAGAAGGTCGACGAGTTGGTTGGTGGCCTCGACCGGGTCCTGGCTGATGCCCAACGCCCTCGCGAAGACGTTTGCCGCACCGCCGGGAACGACGGCGACGGCAGGTGCCGTCCCCGTGGGCGCCGAAGGGTTCGGTCCGCATTCGCCGAGAATGCCGTTGACCACCTCGTTGACCGTGCCGTCGCCGCCGTGGACGATCACCACGTCGATGCCGTCGCGGACGGCGTCGCGGCCGATCTCGATCGCGTGTCCGCGGTGGTCGGTGTGCGTGACGGTCAGGTTGACCCTGCTCTCGAGGGCGTGCGCGAGCAGATCACGTCCGGCCGGAGTCGTCGACGTGGCATTGGGGTTCACGATCAGCACGGCTCGCACGAGGTGCCAGCCTATCCAAGGGTCATGGCGCGCCCGCCACCCTCGCTACTGTCGACGCATGATCGTTCCGTCCCCATCGACCGTGCGGCAGGCGGCCATTGCGACCGCGCTGGAGGGCGTGGCGCTCGTCGTCGTCGCGGTGGTCCTCGTCGTGCGCGCGCTCGGTGGCGCGCACGAGCGCTCGATCAGCGGCTATGGCACCGCGGTCTGGTTCGTCGTCATGGGTGCCGCCCTGCTTGCCGCCGCATGGGCGTTGTGGACGGGCCGCCGCTGGGGCCGCGGCATCACGGTGTTCGCCCAACTCCTGCTGCTGGGGGTCGCCTGGTACGTCGCGGTCGGGTCGCAGCGATGGGCCTACGGCGCGCCGATCGCCCTCGTCGCGCTGGTGACGCTGGTGCTGCTGTTCAGCCCGTCAGCCGTGCAGTGGCTGTCTCAGGACGCGGTCGGCCCAGGCGGCCCAGTCGGACTCCGCGAGCGCGGACAGGTCCGAGCCCGACACCCGGTAGGTGATCCATTCGTTCTGGGGCTTGCCCCCGACGGAGTCGTAGAGGGCGATCGCGTTGACGTTCCAGTCCAGCACGGCCCACGACAGTCGCGTGTACCCGCCGGTGACGCATTCCTTGGCCAGCGTCGACAGCATGGCGCGGCCCAGCCCGAGGCGACGGAACTTCGGCCGCACGAACAGGTCCTCCAGGTAGATCCCGGCCACGCCGTCCCACGTGGAGAAGTTGCGGAACCACAGCGCCGCCGCGGCAGGCTCGCCGTCCACTTCGGCGACGTGCGCGTACACCGTGGGCTGATCGGTCGAAAAGCGCTTCGCGCAAGGAGGATTCAGTGACGACGCACTCCTCTGCGGCATTCTCGAACTCGGCAAGTTCGTAGATCATCGCGGCCAGTTCGGCCTCGTCGCCCGGCCTGGCGCGGCGAATCTCGATGCTCATGACTCGACTCCCGTCGCTCCGGTCCTCGCTCGTCCCTCGCTCGCGATCCCATCGCCTTCGTGTTGGTCATGGCTCAACTCCCAACGCGGACATGATGGTTCGGAACTTCGTCGTGGTCTCGGCGACCTCGTCATCGGGGTCGGACTCCGCGACGATGCCGCCGCCCGATCGCGCGTCGGCGCTGCGGCGGTCGGCGGCGAGCTGGGCGCAGCGGATCGACACCACCCAGCGGCCGTCACCGTTGGCCGTGGTCCATCCGACCGCCCCCGCATAGAAGCCCCTGTCGCCCTCCAGCTCGTTGATGAGCTCGGCCGCCAAAGCGCCGGGAACTCCGCCGACCGCGGGTGTCGGATGCAGCGCAATCGCGAGATCCAGTGCGGTCGTGGATGATTCACGCACCCGCGCGGTGATCGGCGTGCTGAGGTGCCACACCGCCGAGGTCCCGGTGAGCTCGGGTGTCGCGGCGACCTCCACGTCGACGCACAACGGGTCGAGGGCGGTGAGCATCTCGTCGACGACGAGCTGGTGTTCGTGGCGGTTCTTCGCGGATTCGGCAAGGGCGGCGCCGCTCTCGCGGTCGGTAGCGGGATCCTCCGACCGCGGCGCCGAACCCGCAAACGGTCGGCACGTGATGACGTCGCCGCGGCGGGCCACCAACAGTTCCGGGCTGGCACCGATGAGAGCCGTTCCCACGAATCCGCCACCGGCCGAGGTCAGGTCGGCGAGGAAGCCGGTGGCGATGGAGTCGTCGGTGAGGCGACCGAGCACCGTCATCGCATCGATCGGCCCGTCGGCGACCATGTGCAGCCCGCGCGCCAGGACCACCTTCTGCAGGCCGGTGCTCGGATCATTCAGTCGCCGAAGCGCTTCGGTGATGCGGGCCCGGTGGACCTCGGGCGCGGGCAGCGTCTGCGCGACGCGTACGGCGGGCAGTGCCGTGCGCGGCCGCTCGGGCAGCGCGTCGCAGAACCGCACCTGCCGCGGTTGCACGAGGGCCGTCGGCTGTGGCGAGGTCGAAGGGCAAGGCGCCCACGATGATCGGCGTATTCCCGTCGGCGAGCGCGGCCTGGGCGTCGGCCAGCGCCGGGTAGGCGGTGTCCACGCCGTCGGCGATGACGGCGCCGTCGGGGCCGGCCATGACGAACGTCGGGTTCGCTGCTCACCTGGGCAGACAGGCGTTCACGTGTCCGGCCAAGCCAAGCGCCGTGATCTGGCGGACGCCGTGCTCGAATCCGCACACCCCGATCGATGCAGCTGCCATCGAGAACCGGATGCCCTCGTACAGCGGTTGCTCGATCCACCGCGTGAGCACCGACCGCGAGAAGTGGCCGTGCCCGACGAACACCACGTCGCGCGTCTGCATGTGCTCCAGCGCCATCGCGATCGCCTTGTCGGCGCGCAGGCTGACCTGCGGCGACGGTCTCGCCGCCGGGGCAGCCGTGTGTCCAGACGAGCCAGCCCGGCACGACCTTGCGGATGTCGTTGGTCGTGGTGCCCTCGTAGTCGCCGTAATCCCACTCGGCGAGAAGCGGGGACACCTCGTCGACGGTCAGCCCGGCGAGCTCGGCGGTGACGAGCGCGCGGTGCCTCGGGCTGCTGATCACCAGCGGATCGTCCAGCTGCAGGTCGGCTAGCGCCTCGGCGGCCAGCCTGGCCTGCTCGCGCCCCTCGTCGGTGAGGTCGAGGTCGGTGCGGCTGGTGTGCTTACCGGACTTCGACCATTCGGTTTCGCCGTGGCGAAGCAACAGAAGACGATGCCGTTCGATGCTCACACTCGCGATTCTGCCGCACGTCGGACTCGTCGCTCGCGGCGCATGCACCGACGAACGTGCTTGGATGGACAGCGTGACGCGGGTACTGGCGGTCGCCAACCAAAAGGGTGGGGTGGCCAAGACGACGACGGTGGCGTCTGTCGGCGCGGCCTTGACCGAGAAGGGTCGACGTGTGCTGCTCGTCGACCTCGACCCGCAGGGATGTCTGACGTTCTCGCTGGGTCAGGACCCCGACAAGCTCGCGGTCTCCATTCACGAGGTGCTGCTCGGTGACGTCGAACCGAGCGCCGCAGTGGTGTCGACGGCCGAGGGCATGGCACTGCTGCCCGCCAACATCGATCTCGCGGGGGCCGAGGCGATGCTGCTCATGCGGGCCGGTCGCGAATACGCACTCAAGCGCGCCCTCGCGAAGGTGGGACCCGACTACGACGTCGTGATCATCGACTGCCCACCGTCTTTGGGCGTGCTGACGCTCAACGGGCTCACCGCCGCCGACGACGTGATCGTGCCGCTGCAGTGCGAGACGCTGGCACACCGCGGCGTCGGGCAGTTCCTGCGGACCGTCAACGACGTCCAACAGATCACCAACTCCGACCTTCGGTTGCTGGGCGCGCTGCCGACGCTCTACGACTCGCGCACCACCCACAGCCGCGACGTGCTTCTCGACGTCGCCGACCGCTACGACTTGAAGGTCCTCGGTCCGCCGATTCCGCGCACGGTGCGCTTCGCCGAGGCCAGTGCTTCGGGATCGTCCGTGCTCGCGGGACGAAAGAACAAGGGCGCCAACGCGTATCGTGACCTGGCCAACGCGTCTGATCAAGTACTGGAAGACGGGCAAGGCGCTGCCGACGTTCGCTCCGGAGCCGTAGTCGCGGACCCGCGTCAGGCGCCGAGGGCGACCAGCGTGTCGCCGCGCTGCTCGAGCACCTCGGAGCCCGCCACCGCGGGGACCACCGCGGTGGGTATCGGCGTCCGCGGCAGGTTGATGTGGCTCACGCCCTTGCCGGTGGCCGGATCGAACACGTCGTAGCCGCCCGTGACCGGCACCAGCAGCTTGCCTGCCATGAACGTCGCGGGTCCGACCGGCACATTGCCTGCGACCGGGGCTGACCGTGTACTTGTATCGAAGCGTTGTTGGCGTCGAACACCATCACGCTGTCGCCGGTCCACCACGTGACGTAGTCGCCGGCCACCGACACGGTGGCCTTCGGCGACGCCGGTTTGGCCATCAGGGTGCTCGCGATGACCGTGCCCGTCTCGTCGTAGACGGTGACGACCGGTTGCGGCGTCGGAAGGTAGACCGCGGTCGTGGTGCCGTTGACGGCGATGACCTGGGCATCCGACAGTCCGGCCACGCCCGGCAGCGGCACGTGCTTCGTGTCGGGCTGGTCTTCTTCCTTGGCGGGCCGCAGCAGGGTGAGCCTCATGTCGGGCTGCTGTGGGCAGGACTCGAGCACCGAGACCGCTGACGAGCTGGCGGCGGCGGACACCAACCTGCAGAGCGGCTGGGCCGGAACCTCGCGCTTGAACCGCGCGTCGAGCGCCCCGTAGCTGATCGTTCTCGCCATGTCCGACCGCCACTGTTCGAGGCGGCTGTCGCCTGCCGACAGGACCGTCGAGGCGTCGGAGCTCAGCTTCACCTCCTGGTCGGCCTGCGCGGTGCGGGTGGGCCCGCGTCGGCCGGTCTTGCCGTCGATCGTGGTGACCTGGCCGCAGCCGCGGACGTCCGGGTAGACGGCGACCGCGTACTGGTAGATCGAGGTGACTCCGCAGAGGTCGAGGTCGCGTGCGTAGCTCCAGAGGACCGCACCCGTTGCGGGATCGCGACCGTCGACCTGCCGCCCGTCGCCGGTGACGACGCTGCCCGCCGCCATGATCGGCTGAGTCGTCCTGGGGCTCGCGGCCGTCCACAGCTGCTTGAGGGTCGCGGGGACGTCCTTGGCGGTCTCGAGGGCCGGTACGGGTGTCGCCGCAGGCTTGCTGATCGTCGCGCGGGCGTCGCTCGTCCACCAGATCAGGGCAGCGGCGACGGCGATCACCACGACGATGGCGGCTGCCGCCAACAGGTCACCCCTGGTGCGGCGTTCCGGTTTGACCACGTTCTCTTTTTTACCGTGCCTCGCGGCCGCTTCTAGCCAGCGGTCGGTGCAGCGGTGTTGGGACGACGACGCCTGCGTCGGCGCCGCGCCGGATCTCGCTGCGGGAGCCCCCTCAGCCGACGGTGCGGGCTGGCCGGTGGTGTCCGCCTGTTCGGCCTTCTCGGTGTGGCCGGTCTTCTCGACGCGGCCTGCGCCTCCGCCGCGGGTGCGCTGGCGGGGGCTGCGGTTGCGCGCCGGCCTCTCGGTGCGCTCCTCGCGCGGCGGCCGCTCCTTCGCGGCGTGCGGACGGCCGAGCGATCCGCGTGCATCCGTCGGGATGTCGAGTTCGGCATACAGGTGCGGCGAATTCGAGTACGTCTCAACGGGATCGGGATTGTTCAGGCCGAGCGCCTTGTCGATCATCGTCCACCGGGGAAGTTCGTCCCAGTCGACCAGCGTGACCGCGATGCCCGTCTTGCCCGCCCGGCCGGTGCGACCGATGCGGTGCACGTAGGCCTGCTCGTCCTCGGGAATCTGGTAGTTGATCACGTGGGTGATGTCGTCGATGTCGATGCCGCGTGCCGCGACGTCGGTGGCGACCAGCACGTCGACCTCGCCGTTCCGGAACGCCTTGAGTGCCTTCTCGCGTGCGACCTGGCCCAGGTCCCCGTGTACCGCGCCGACCTTGAAGCCGCGCTCGCCGAGCTCGTCGGCCACCTTCTGCGCAGTGCGCTTCGTGCGGGTGAAGATCATGGTCGCGCCGCGGCCGTTGGCCTGCAGGATGCGGGCGACGGTCTCCACCTTGTCCAACGCGTGTGCGCGGTAGGCGTACTGCTTGGTGTTCTCGTGGGTGGCCGCGGAGTGCGGGGCCTCGGCGCGGATGTGCGTTGGCTGGTTCATGAACGTGCGGGCCAGCGTGATGATCGGATCCGGCATGGTGGCCGAGAAGAGCATCGCCTGGCGGTCGGTCGGGATCTGCTTGAGGATCCGCTCGATGTCGGGAAGGAAGCCCAGGTCGAGCATCTCGTCGGCCTCGTCGAGCACCAGCACGGACAGTCCGCCGAGCTGCAGATGACCCTGCTGGGCGAGGTCGAGCAGGCGGCCGGGAGTGCCAACGACGACGTCGACGCCCTTCTGCAGGGCCTCGATCTGCGCCTCGTACGGGCGGCCGCCGTAGATGGACGTCACGGTCAGCTTGCGATCGCCTGCGGTCAGGTGCTTCGAGGCGGCCGCAAGGTCGCCGAAGACCTGCAGACAGAGTTCACGGGTCGGCACCACGATGAGCGCGCGAGGCGCCCCGCTCAGCGGCCGTTTCGGGTCGGTGGTGATCCGCTGCAGCAGCGGCACGCCGAAGGCGAAGGTCTTGCCCATGCCAGTGCGGGCCTGGCCGATCAGATCGTCACCTGCCAGGGCGAGCGGGAGGGTCAGCTCCTGGATGGCGAAGGTGTGCTCGATGCCGTTCTCGGAGAGCGCGCGGACGATCTCGGCGCGAACGCCGAGCTCGGCGAAGGTCGCGGTCGGGGGAACGATCTCGGGAGTTTCGGTGGTTTCGGGTGTCGTATCGATCGACGTCATGCGTGGGAAAGACCTTTCGGTGTCTTCTGCGTCTTCGTGCGCTCAAAGCCGCTGCGGGTCGCGCGCACGAGGTCAACGAAAAAGCACCGGGGCCCCGGCCTCAAGGGTGTCTAGCTAGAGGCGGGCCGACACGTGCACGCACATTTCTCGGTGGTGACCAGCCCGGTGGCGAGCCACTGCCGAGCCCATCATAGCTGGTCGGGTTTGCTCCGGCCGGTCCGACGCTCGGCGTCTAGAGTTTGGGCCATGCCGCCGACACATCCCGCGCAGCCCGTGGCCCCTGCCGAGCAGACCATCGAACCGGCCACCACGGGCGTGTCGGCCGAGCATCCGGGTGTCACCGAACTGTTCGCCCTGCTGGCATACGGCGAGGTGGCGGCGTTCTACCGGCTCACCGAGGAAGCGCGCATGGCGCCGAATCTGGCGGGCCGGATCAACATGGCGAGCATGGCCGCCGCGGAGATGTACCACTACGAACTGCTGCGCGATGCCCTGGAGCGCCGCGGCGTCGACGTCGTGCCCACCATGACCAAGTACGCCTCGGCGCTGGAGAACTACCACCGGCTGACGACCCCGAGCACGTGGCTGGAGGCGTTGGTGAAGACCTACATCGGCGACGCGCTCGCCGCGGACTTCTACCTCGAGATCGCCGACACGCTGCCCACCGAGGCAGCCGACGTCGTGCGCGCCGTGCTGTCGGAGACGGGCCATTCGCAGTTCGTCGTCGCGGAGGTGAAGGCGGCGGTGACCGCAAGCCAGAAGCAGCGGCACCGACTGGCCCTGTGGTCGCGCAGGTTGCTCGGCGAGGCGATCACGCAGGCGCAGTTCGTGCTCGCCGATCACGACGAACTGGTGGACCTGGTCATCTCCAGCGGTGAAGGACTGACCCGGATGACCGAGTTCTTCGACCGCCTACAGAACACGCACAGCACGCGGATGCAGCAGTTGGGCCTCGGCTGACGGAGTCGGCCATTCGGCCTGGGCTCAGGCTGACGGCTACTTCGTGCAGGTCGCGATCATCGAGTTGTTGTTCTGCGCGGTGATGGTCGCGCCGGTCGCGTCGGTGACCGTGCAGTTCAGCTTCCCGAGCAGGCTGGTCGCGGTCACCGAGGTGAGCTCGACACCGGGATCGAGGACCACCGTCTTACTCCACGGCAGAGCGACGTTCAGGTCGGTCTGCAGCGCGCCCTGCTGGTCGGTGTAGATCACCGTGATGAGGTCGAGGAGCTGGCGGGTGCCGGTCACCTGGTAGGTCACCGTGCGGGCGGCGGGCGCCGCGGCCGTCGGCGCGGGCGTGTCGGCGGCTGTCGGGGTGGGAGGCACGGTCGACACGGTCTCGGGGGACATCGGTCCCGGCGTCGGTAGCGGGGCGGGCGGCGCGGGCGGGGCGGCCGAGGGCTTGGGAGCCTGCGTGGTCGTCACGGCGGGCGGACTGACGGTCGCGGACACCGAGCCGCTGTCGCCGCCGCCGAGGATCACGACGGTGCAGATGACCGCGACGAGCAGAATCGCGGCCGCGATGCCGCCGACCCACACCCAGCGCCGGTCGATCGGGTCGTCGTAGTAGTCGTAGTCGTCGTCGTCACCGTTGTCGGCGTAGGGGTCGAGGTCGTCGTACCGGTGTTGGTCGCCGTACCTGTCGTAGGCGTCGTAGTCCTCGATGACGATGGTCTCCGTCGCGCCGGTGTCGGGCGCGGCGTCGGCGACGTTTCGGCGGTACGCGGGCTTCCGCGTCGACGAGTACGGAGAATACGAAGAGTCTTGCCTGTTCATCACGCAATCCCGGAGTCGTTGGGTCTGATGGCACGAGACTATCGAGGCTGAAGTGAAAGTTGAGGTTGACGCGCTGCGCCTGCAGATCACGGTCTGGACTCGGTTGAGCGGACGGGCTTTCGCGCAGCGCGAACCGACCGCCGCGGCGGGGGACCGGATGCGTCCACTAGCGTGGGCGAAGAGAATTCAAACGAATGGAAGGGTCCACCGTGGAGGTCAAGATCGGTGTCACCGACAGCCCGCGAGAGCTGGTGTTCAACAGCGCGCTGACACCCGCCGAGGTCGAGAAGCTGGTAACCGATGGGCTCGGCGATGACTCGGGCGTGGTGGCCCTGACCGACGAGAAGGGTCGGCGCTTCCTCGTGCAGGCCAAGCGCATCGCCTACGTCGAGATCGGCGCTGCCGACAGCCGTCGGGTGGGATTCGGCATCGGCGCCGAGAAGGCTGCGGAGCCGGCGAAGGCTGGCTGAGCGGCAGCCGGCGGGTTGCTACTGCCGGGCGAGGGGCACGTGTGACAAGCCGCCCCAGGCGAAGTACACCGTGCCGTCGACGGCGTCCTCCTTGGAGATCGGCCGGTCGCTGTTCAACCAGTAGCGCGCGCAGTCGACGCTGATCGCGACGAGTCCGACCGCGATCATCCGCGCGCGGTGGGCCTCGAGGCCGGAATCGTTGCTGATCAGGTCGAACACGGCGTCGGTGCAGGATTCGGTGGCGACGCGGACCTGCGCGGACACCTGCGGCTCGGTCACGTAGTCGTTCTCGAAGATCAGCCGGTAGCCCTGGCTGTCGTGCTCGATGAAGTCGAAGAAGGCCGCGACGGCGGCGCGCAGCCGTTGCCGGTTGTCGTTGGTGGCGCGCAGGGCCTGGCGAACACCGGAGACCAGATTGTCGACGTGGCGCTGCAGAACCGCGAGATACAGTTCCAGCTTCGATGAGAAGTGTTGGTACAGAACGGGTTTGCTCACGCCGGCGCGATCTGCGATCTCGTCCATGCCCGCCGCGTGGTAGCCGCGGTCGACGAACACCTCGCTGGCCGCGATCAGCAGTTGTCCGCGACGCTCGTCGCGGGGGAGGCGGTTTCCGCGCCGGTTTCCGCTGGTCGTCCGGCCCGATGCGCCGTCACCGTTGGCAGCTTGCGCGCCTCTCCTTTCGGCGGCGCTGGCGAGATCGCCCATTCACGTCCTCAATCTGGGTTGTTCTGACGTGCGCCGACCACCGCCAAATCGGCTGGGGTCCGGCCACTCATCGCCACGACACTACTACCAGCGCTTGAGGTGGTGCCTTATCCGGCGCCTTGCGCGCGCATGGTGGCGCGCCGAAGTCGCCGCCGTCAGCTTCTGTGCCATTCTGGTCCGGTGACCTACGACCCGGGGCGTCGCGGGGGTGGACGCGCGCCCGCGGTGCGCAACGATTGGCGTGAGCCACTGCGTGCACAGCGGGATCCGGTGGCCGAGGATCTGGGCAGGCCACGCGCCAATCGCGACGAACACCAGCAGTTTCGCAAGCAGAGCTGGCTGGGCAACTTCGTGTCGACGTACGGCTGGCGCGCCTACGCCCTGCCGATCCTCGTCGTGATCACCCTGGTCGTCATCTATCAGGCGGTGACCAGCACGGGCACGCAGCGCCCGCTCAAGCCGGTGAGCAGGGCGCACCGGTTCAGGCACCACTCGACGTCGATGCCTCGGGCACGGCCATCGTCGGGGCCCCGCCGAAGGGGTTGACCGAGTTCGACGTCAACCTGCCGACCGGCATCCTTCCCGACGGCGGCCCCTTCACCGAGGCGGGCGCCAAGGCGTGGCACATCGTGCCGGGCGTCGCGCCCAAGGTCGGCGAAGGAACCACGAAGTCGTTCACCTACACCGTCGAGGTGGAGGACGGCGTCGACACCACGGCATTCGGCGGGGACGAGGCGTTCGCACGGATGGTCAGCGAGACGCTCGCGAACCCGAAGAGCTGGACCCACAACGCGCAGATCGCCTTCACCCGCATCGACAGCGGAAAGCCGGACTTCCGGGTCTCGCTGACATCGCCGATGACGGTGCGGGAGGGCTGCGGCTACGACATCCCGCTCGAGGCGTCCTGTTTCAACCCGGCGTACGACGACGGGCAGCCGCGCGTCTTCGTCAACGAGGCCCGCTGGGTGCGCGGCGCCGTTCCGTTCCAGGGCGACATCGGCTCGTACCGGCAGTACCTCATCAACCACGAGGTCGGCCACGCCATCGGCTACGGGAAGCACGAGCCGTGCGGTCAGGACGGCGCGCTCGCGCCGGTGATGATGCAGCAGACGTTCTCCACCAGCAACGACGACGACGCGAAGTTCGACCCCGAGTCGGTCAAGGCCGACGGCAAGACCTGCCGCTTCAACCCCTGGCCCTACCCGATCGCGTAGGCCAACCTCCCGCGCGAGCGCATCGGCACGCGACGCGACCCTATCATGGCGTTACGCGCACGCTCGCCTCCGACCGGCCCGACCCCTCGGGAAGGTAACCGCGGGGATTGCCGTTGAATGACTGGGCCTGGTGTTATTCGACTCAGGCCCCCGCCGTCGAAACGAGGAGCGTGCCGGTGTCGCCGTTACCCCCGCTGGTCGAACCAGCCGCCGCACTCACGCGCGAAGAAGTGTCGCGCTACAGCCGTCATCTGATCATTCCCGACCTTGGCGTCGACGGGCAGAAGCGGCTCAAGAACGCCCGCGTGCTGGTGATCGGCGCAGGCGGCCTTGGCTCGCCCGCGCTGCTCTACCTCGCCGCGGCAGGCGTCGGCACCATCGGCATCGTCGAATTCGACGTCGTCGACGAGTCCAACCTGCAGCGTCAGATCATCCACGGGCAGTCCGACATCGGTCGATCCAAGGCGCAGAGCGCCAAGGACTCCATCGCTGGAGATCAACCCGCTGGTGCAGGTCAACCTGCACGAGGTGCGTCTCGAGCCCGAGAACGCCGTCGATCTGTTCGCCCAGTACGACCTCATCCTGGACGGCACCGACAACTTCGCGACCCGCTACCTGGTCAACGACGCGGCGGTGCTGGCGGGCAAGCCCTACGTGTGGGGCTCCATCTACCGGTTCGAGGGCCAGGTCTCGGTGTTCTGGGAGGACGCCCCCGACGACCTCGGCCTGAACTACCGCGATCTCTATCCGGAGCCGCCGCCGCCCGGAATGGTGCCGTCGTGCGCCGAGGGTGGGGTGCTCGGCATCCTGTGCGCGTCGATCGCGTCGGTCATGGGTACCGAGGCGATCAAGCTGATCACCGGGATCGGGGACCCGCTGCTGGGTCGGCTGATGGTGTACGACGCGCTCGACATGACGTACCGGACCATCAGGATCCGCAGAGGACCCCGCTCGCGACGAAGATCACCGAACTGATCGACTACGAGGAGTTCTGCGGCGTGGTGTCCGAGGCCGCCGCCGAGGCTGCCGCGGGTTCCACGATCACGCCGCGCGAGCTGCAGGAGATGCTGAACTCCGACCGCAAGGTGGCGTTGATCGACGTGCGCGAACCGGTCGAGTGGGACATCAACCACATCGCGGGCGCCGAGCTGATTCCGAAGTCCGTCGATCGACACCGGTGACGGCCTGGCGAAGATGCCGCAGGACCGCACCCCGGTGCTCTACTGCAAGACGGGCGTCCGGTCGGCAGAGGTTCTGGCCGCGGTCAAGAAGGCCGGCTTCGCCGATGCAATGCATCTTCAGGGCGGAATCGTGGCATGGGCGAAGCAACTCGAACCCGACATGGTGATGTACTGACATCCAGTTGGCCGGAGTACCGCTTAGGCTGACCTCCGTGACTGTCGACCGGCCACCGGAACATGTGCTGGCCGCATTCGGCCTGGTGGGGGTACAGCCGACGTCGCTCGGTCTGGCCTGGGAGGGCGGCTGGCGCTGCGGCGAGGTGGTTCTCTCCATGGTGGCGGACCACGCGCGCGCCGCATGGTCCGCCAAAGTGCGAGAGACGCTGTTCGTCGACGGCGTGCGCCTCGCGCGTCCCGTCCGCTCGACGGACGGCCGCTACGTCGTCTCCAGTTGGCGCGCAGACACGTTCGTGGCGGGCACGCCAGAGCCTCGGCACGACGAGGTCGTGTCCGCGGCCGTGCGACTGCACGAGGCCACGGCCAAGCTGGAACGCCCCCGCTTTCTCACCCAACCTCCCTCGGCGCCGTGGTCGGACGTCGACGTGTTCATCGCCGCAGACCGAGCCGCGTGGGAGGACCGCCCGCTGCACGCGCTGCCGCCTGGCGCCACGTATTGGCCCTGCATCGTCTGACGGGCAGCGGTCGATGGAGCTGATCAACCACCTCGCGACCCTGCGCAGGCCGACGCGCGGCCCCAGTCAGCTGGTGCACGGCGACCTCTACGGCACGGTGCTCTTCGCGGGCACCGCGGCGCCGGGAATCACCGACATCACGCCGTATTGGCGGCCTGCATCGTGGGCGGCTGGCGTCGTCGTCGTCGACGCGTTGGCGTGGGGCGAGGCGGACGACGGCCTGGTCGAGCGGTGGGCGCCACTGCCGGAGTGGCCGCAGATGCTGTTGCGCGCCTTGATGTTCCGACTCGCGGTTCATGCACTGCACCCGCGCTCGACGGCCGCGGCGTTCGCGGGTCTGTCGCGTACCGCGGCGCTGGTGCGGCTGGTGCTGTAGTCGCGTCGGTCAGAACGCGTGCCGCGCCTCGCTCAGGCGCACCCGGCCGTCGCGCGCGAGCACGCCCTCGGCGCGGAGCAGTTCCAGCTGCCTGGTGGCCAGATGCTGCGCGGGGCGACCCGACGCGGTGATCACCCGGTGCCAGGGCAGGTCCGACGAGTCCGTCCGCATGATCCAGCCGACGATGCGCGGGCTGGAAAGTCCTGCGGCGTCGGCGATGTCGCCGTAGGTGGACACCTTGCCCGGCGGAATGGATGCGACGAGCGCCCGCACCTGCTCGACCTGCTCCTCGGTCACCCGGGCCATCGCTAGCCGCCCGTCAGCCGTGCGCGAAGCAACGCCGCCGTCTCCGCGGGTTTCGCCTGCGCGACCATGTGATCGCAGTCGAAGTCCAGCAGCGTGAAGTTCGACCCGAGGCGATCGCCGAGAAGCGAGACGAGTTCGTCGGAGACGTACGGCGGGTGGGTGCGGGTCGCGCGGATCAGCGTCGTCGGAGTCTCGGGCGCGGGGCACGGCGGCGGGCCTGGCCAGCTCGCTCCAGTACGACATCATCGCGGGAACGCTGATGCGCCAACCCATTCGGCCATCCGGGCAGGGTCGACCAGATGCTCGTCGAGTTCCCGCTCGAGCTCGTCGGGATCGGCCTCGCCCCACGAACCGTTGACCTTCTCGGCGCGTGCCTCGGCCCGGTCGGGATAGTCGGGGGAGGCGAACATCTGATCGGCGATCTCGCGCATCCAGGCACCGTCGAGTCCGACGGCCGGGTCGAGCAACACCAACGCGGCGACGAGGTCGGGCCGCGCGGCGGCGAGACTCAGGGCGACCGCGCCGCCGAACGAATGAGCCGCCACGACCGACCGGGCCCGTCGGCATCGGCGTCGAGCAGGTCGGCCAACGCGGCCACGTTGGCGTCGATGCTCCACGGCGCGTCCCATGACGAGCGGCCGTGCCCCACCAGATCGGGTGCGGCGACGGCGAACTCCGCGAGGTGCCGTGTCGCCAGGCTCTCCCACCGCTTCCCGTGCCCCGTCAACCCGTGGATGGCCAACAGCTGGACGGGTGTGGGTGGGCCGTAGCGGTAGACGTTCAACGCGTGGGTCATGCGCCACGATGCTGCCAGCCTGCACGGACCGATTCTTGTCAGACCCCCGTGGTGTCATTCAGGCATGCCCGCAACCCGCCCAGCACTGACGCCCGACGCTCTGGCTCAGCCAGGTCTGCGTGGTGTCGTGCGCGTGGTGGGCGGTCCTGGCACCGGCAAGTCCACGATGTTGGTTCAGGCCGCCGCGGCGCGCGTCGCCTCGGGAGTCGACCCGGAATCGATTCTGCTGCTTACGGGTTCGTCGCGCATCGGCATGGCGGCCCGCTCGGCCATCACGGCCGCCGTGCTGGGTGACGGTCGCGCCGCGGTGCGGGAGCCCATGGTCCGCACCATTCACTCCTACGCCTTCGCCATCCTTCGGCTCGCCGCGCAGCGCAATGGTGATCCGCCGCCGCGGCTGATCACCAGCGCCGAGCAGGACGGCATCATCCGCGAGCTGCTCGCAGGCGACCTCGAGGACGGCGACCACGCGTCGGTGGCGTGGCCGACGCGTCTGCGGCCCGCGCTGAGCACCGTCGGCTTCGCCACCGAACTGCGCGATCTGTTGGCCCGGTGCGCCGAGCGCGGCGTGGATCCCGTTGAACTGCAGCGCATCGGCCGGCGGGCGGGCCGGGCCGAATGGGTGGCCGCGGGCCGGTTCGCGCAGGTCTACGAGCAGGTGATGCTGTTGCGCTCCGCGGTCGGGATGGCCGCGCCGCAGGCGACGGTTCCCGCATTGGGCGCCGCCGAACTCGTCGGCGCGGCCCTCGAGGCGTTCGCGATGGACCCCGACCTGCTGGCCGCCGAACGGGCCAGGGTCCGGGTGCTGCTCGTCGACGACGCCCAGCATCTCGACCCTCAGGCCGCGCGGTTGGTGCGAGTGCTGGCGGCCGGAGCCGACCTCGCCGTCATCGCAGGCGATCCCACGCAATCGGTGTTCGGTTACCGCGGAGCCGATCCCGCGCTTCTTCGCGGTGACGACGATCGCGTCGTCGTGTTGTCCGAGTCCCGTCGCTGCGGGCAGGCGGTCGCCCGCGCGGTCAGCGGCGTCGCGGCTCGCCTGCCCGGCGTCGACGGTCCGCGCGCGCTCATCGGCGTCGAGGACGCGGCCCGGGTCGCTGGCCGTGCGCATCGCGGCCACCACGCATGCCGAGTGCGCCCTCGTCGCCGATGCGCTGCGCCGCGCGCATCTGGTCGACGGCGTGCCGTGGGCGCAGATGGCGGTCATCGTGCGCTCGGTGCCGCGGGCGGGCGCGGCCCTCGTCCGCGCGCTGACGGCGGCGGGCGTTCCGGTCGAACAACCCGCGCCCGCCATGGCAATCGGCGAGCATCCCGCGGTCGCGGCCCTGCTCACGGTGTTCGACGCCGTGTCCGATTCGCAGGCCGACGGGCTCTCCGGCGAGCGGGCGCTGGCCCTGCTCACCGGTCCGGTCGGCCGGGTCGACCCGGTGTCGCTGCGTCAACTGCGCCGCACCCTGCGCCGCGCCGATGGAGGCGCACCGCGAATTCGGGGACCTCGTCGTGGACGCACTCGACGGCGGCCCGGTCGACCTTCCCGACCAACTGGCCCGCCCGCTGCGCCGCGTGCGCGCGATGCTGAACGCGGCGCGACGCAGCGTCGCCAGACGGCGAGGACCCGCGGTTCACGCTGTGGCAGACCTGGCATCACTGTGGGCTGCAGCGGCGCTGGCTGAGCGCCATCGAGCGAGGTGGTTCGGCGGGCGCTGCGGCAGGCCGAGACCTCGACGCGGTCACCGCGTTGTTCGACGTCGTCGACCAGTACGTCGGCCGCACCGCCGGTGCCACTCTCGGCGGTGTCGCCGACCACGTGCGCGGGCTGGCGCTGCCTCCGGTGGCGCGCGGCGACCGGCCCGCGGTCGATGCCGTGGCGGTGCTGTCCGCGCACGCCGCGCTGGGCCGCGAGTGGGAGTTCGTGGTTCTGGCCGGAGTTCAGGAAGGGTTGTGGCCCAACACGGTTCCGCGAGGCGGCGTGCTCGCCACCCAGGAACTCGTCGACGACATCGACGGCGTGGGCCGCAGGGGCGTGTCCACGCGGGCGCCGGTGCTGGCCGACGAGCGGCGACTGCTCGTCGCCGCCCTCGGCCGGGCGCGGTCACACGTTCTCGTGACGGCCGTCGACGGCGAAGGGGACGACGGTGCCATCCCGTCGCCATTCTGCGACGAACTCGCGGCGCTGGCCACCGACGGCGGCCCGGGCCACGACGTCGCGCCGGTCACCGCCTCGCGGGTGCTGGCGCCGGCGGAGGTGGTCGGCAGATTGCGGGCACTGGTCTGCGCACCCGACGACGAGGTGAGCGACGACGTACGCGCCTGTGCCGCAACCCAACTCGCCAGGCTGGCCGAGGCGGGCGTCCCAGGCGCGGCTCCCGCGCAGTGGCAGGCCACGGCGGAGTCGTCCACCACGGAGCCGCTGTGGTCGGGCGATGACCACGTCGTCACCATGTCGCCGTCGACCCTTCAGATGCTCACCGATTGTCCGTTGCGCTGGCTGCTCGAACGGCACGGCGGAAACGACGGCCGCGACGTGCGTTCGGCGCTGGGATCTCTCGTTCACGCGCTGGTGTCCGATCCGTCCGCCACCGAGGAGCAGATGTCGGCCGTACTCGAAAGGGTCTGGGACCAGCTGCCGTTCGACTCGCAGTGGTACGCCGACAACGAACTCGAGCGCCACCGCGCGATGCTGGCCACGTTCGTCCAGTGGCGTGCGCAGACCCGCCACGAGCTCACCGAGGCCGGGTCGGAGGTCGACGTCGACGGGGTGTTGTCCTGCCGGCGAGGGGCCGCAGGTTCGCGTGCGCGGGCGGGTGGACCGGCTCGAGCGGGACGCCGAGGGCAGATTGGTGGTGGTCGACCTCAAGACGGGCAAGAGTCCCGTGAGCAAGGACGACGCCCAGAACCACGCGCAGCTGGCGATGTACCAGCTGGCGATCGCCGAGGGCCTGGTCGCCGACGGCGCGGAGGCGGGCGGCGGCCGGTTGGTCTACCTGGGCAAGACGGGCGCCAACGGTGCCACCGAACGCACTCAGGATGCGCTGACCCCGCAGGCGTGCGACGACTGGCGCACCAGCGTGCAGCAGGCCGCGGCCGCCAGCCAGGGGCCTGCCTTCGTCGCCCGCATCAACGACGGCTGCGCGCACTGCCCGGTTCGCGCGATGTGCCCCGCCCAGGCTGCACTCGGCGGTGAGGGATGAGCGCGCGCTACGGTCCGGCCGAACTGGCCGACGCGCTCGGGCTGTTGCAGCCCACCGACGAGCAGGCCGCCGTCATCGCTGCGCCGCCAGGTCCGCTGGTCGTCATCGCCGGCGCGGGCGCGGGAAAGACCGAGACCATGGCCGCTCGGGTGGTGTGGCTGGTGGCCAATGGTTATGCGCGGCCGGGCGAGGTGCTCGGGCTGACGTTCACGCGCAAGGCGGCGGGTCAACTGCTGCGTCGGGTCAGCACCCGACTGGCCCGGCTGGCAGGCGCGGGGCTCGTGCCGGACGGGCCACGCCGCGGTGCAGGCGCGTTCGAGGACGTCGTCGAGGAGCACCCGAGCATCGGCACGTACCACGCGTTCGCGGGCACACTGCTGCGCGAGCACGGGCTGCTGCTGCCGGTCGAACCGTCGACCCGGCTGATGAGTGAAACCGAGTTGTGGCAGTTGGCCTTTCGCGTGGTGAGTGACCACCCCGGCGTGCTCGACACCGAGAAGACGCCCGCGACCGTCACGGCGATGGTGCTGCGGCTGGCAGGCCAACTCGCCGAGCATCTCGTCGACACCGACGACCTGCGCGGCACCCACCTCGAACTCGAGCGGTTGGTGCACACCCTGCCCGCGGGGCCACGGCAGCGCGACACCGGTCCCAACCGCAGGCTGCTGGGCATGCTGGACGCACAGACCGAACGCACCGAGCTCATCCCGCTCATCGATGCCCTGCACCGCCGATGCACCGCCGACAACGTGATGGACTTCGGCATGCAGATGGCCGGCGCGGCCCGGCTGGCCGCGACGTTCCCGGCGGTCGGCGCGGCGCTGCGTGAGCGGTACCGGGTCGTGCTGCTCGACGAGTACCAGGACACCGGCCACGCGCAGCGCGTCGCGCTGTCCGCGTTGTTCGGCGGCGGGGTCGACGACGGGCTGGCCCTGACCGCGGTCGGCGACCCCATCCAGTCGATCTACGGCTGGCGCGGCGCCTCGGCGACCAACCTGCCCCGGTTCACCACCGACTTCTGCCTGTCCGACGGCACCCCGGCGCCCGACGCTGGAACTGCGCACCAGCTGGCGCAATCCGCCGCGGGCGCTGCAGCTGGCCAACGCGGTCTCGTCGGAGGCGCGGCGCCGCTCGGTCGCGGTGCGCGAGCTCGTGCCGCGGCCGAATGCGCAGCCCGGCGACGTCCGGTGTGCGCTGATGTCTGACGTTGCGGGCGAACGGGACTGGGTCGCCGATCACATCGCGCGGCGGTTCGAGGAGGCGCGGGAGTCGGGCACGCCCACGCCTACCACCGCGGTTCTGTTGCGGCGCAACGCCGATGCGGCGCCGATGGCCGACGCGCTCAAGGTGCGTGGGATTCCGGTGGAGGTGGTCGGGCTCGGCGGGCTGTTGGCCGTCGCCGAGGTCGCCGACGTCGTCGCGATGCTGAGGCTCGCGGCCGATCCGACCGCGGGTGTCGCCGCGGTGCGCGTGCTGACCGGGCCGCGCTGGCGCCTCGGGGCGGCTGACGTTGCGGCGTTGTGGCGTCGCGCAAGGGAACTCGACGGGCCCGCAGCCGCCGACCGGTCGGGGGTGGACGACGTCGTGGCGTCGGCCGCGTCCGACGCCGACGCGGCATGCCTGGCCGACGCCGTGTGCGATCCGGGCCCCGCGACCCGCTACTCGAGCGTAGGCCACCGACGGATCGTCGAGCTCGGCCGCGAGTTGACCGCACTGCGCGCGCAGTTGCAGCATCCGCTGCCCGAGTTGATCGCCGAGGTTCGCAGGATGCTCGGCGTCGATGCCGAAGTGCGCGCCGCACAACCGGTGTCGGCGGGCTGGACCGGCACGGAGCACCTCGATGCGTTCGCCGACGTCGTCGCCGATTACTCGGCGAGGCCCGGCGCCGACCGTCGGCGGGCTGCTCGGCTACCTCGACGCGGCGATGGACGTCGAGCACGGACTCGCCCCCGCCGAGGTGGCCGTTGCCAAGGATCGCGTCCAGATCCTCACCGTGCACGCCGCCAAGGGGCTGGAGTGGCAGGTCGTCGCGGTCCCGCATCTGTCCGGCAGGCTGTTCCCGTCGACCACCTCGCGCCGGACCTGGATGAGCGACCCATCCGACCTGCCGCCGTTGCTTCGCGGGGACAGGGCGACGGCGACGGAGCTCGGCGTGCCGGTGCTCGATACCTCGGATGTCTACGACCGAAAGGCGTTGTCGGACAGGCTCGACGAACACAAGCGCCAGTTCGATCAGCGTCAGAACGACGAGGAGCGCAGGCTGCTGTACGTGGCCATCACCCGCTCCGAGGACACGCTGTTGCTGTCCGGCCATCACTGGGGCGCCACCGGGGCCAAGCCGCGTGGCCCGTCGGAGTTCCTCGTCGAGATCAGGGACGTCATCGACCGGACGACGGCCGCTGGAGCGCCGTGTGGAACCGTCGACCACTGGGCGGCCGATCCCGCCGACGGCGAGCCGAACCCCATGCTGGACGAGGTCGTCGAGCGCACCTGGCCCGTCGTCGCGGGCAGACCGCGGCGGCGTCGACCGTGGTGCGGCGTTGGTCGCCAGCGCCATGCGCAGCATGCAGAAGCGCCTCGGCGGGAAGTGTCATCGCAGACAGTGCCATTGCGGGAGGCGTACCGGTCGAAGGCGGGGACGTCGAGGGCCTGGTCGCGGACGTCGACGCGCTGCTGGCCGAACGGGAGCGCGTGAGACAACGGCCCCCGGTCGCGCTACCGCCGCAGTTGGCCGTCAGCTCGCTGGTGGACATCAGTCGCGATCCCGAGGGAGCAACGGCGCGACTGCAACGGCGGCTGCCCACCCGCCCCGATCCGAATGCCCTGCAGGGAACGGCATTTCACGACTGGGTGCAGCGCTTCTTTCACGCCGAGCGATTGTTCGACCTCGACGATCTCCCGGGAGCGGTCGACGGTGAGTCGGGTATCGCCTACGCCGAGAGCCTCGCGGAACTGCAGGAGGCCTTCGTGCTGTCGCCGTGGTCCGCCCGCACGCCGATCGACGTCGAGATTCCGTTCGACATGATGGTCGGCGACACCGTGGTCCGCGGGCGCATCGATGCCGTCTTCGGTGACGCCAGACGGCGGATTCACGGTCGTGGACTGGAAGACCGGCGATCCGCCGACATCGTCAGTCGACATGAGACACAACGCCATTCAGCTGGCCGTCTACCGGCTGGCGTGGGCGGCGATGCAGGGCGTGGCTCTGGAATCAGTAGGCGCGGCCTTCCACTACGTGCGCAGCGGCCGCACCGTGGTGCCCGACGCTGCTACCGGGCGCCGAGGAGTTGGCAGCGCTGCTGAGCGAGGAGGCGCCTACTTCGGCGCGTTCCGGTACACCTTGAGCGCCTGGGTGATCATCGGCACCTGGAGTGGCAGGCGGGCGATCATCGCGATGCGGGCGGGCCATCCCTTGTCCCAGAACACCCGGACCGAATTCACGTTGGCGGGGAAGACGCTGACGAACAACGCGACGGCCGCCAGCGCCCCCAGGCGACGGGTACGAGGAGCCAGCAGCATCGCCCCGACCGCCGCCTCGCCGACACCGGAGGCCAGGGTGTAGAACCGCGCGGTTCCCGGCAATTCGGCGGGGACGATGGAGTCGAACGGCTTGGGCGCGACGAAGTGCAGCACGCCCATGCCGACGAGCATCGCGCCCATCCGCTGGGCGGGCACCTGGCTGGGAGCGTCGGTGGGGGAGGTCATGGTTACATTGTGCTGTGTTGCCCCTCCGGCCGATGACGGGCCCTCATGGCCAAGGGTAGGTTGCGTGCGCGGCTTGCCGCGCTCGATCAGGATCTGACGACTCGACCACGATTCCGATCTGGTCGACATCCTCAACATTCCCGAGCCGTTCGTCAGCCCGGCCCGCAGGATCGCGATGCGCGTGCTCTACGCGCTGGTCGCCCTGTTCGCCGCGGTGCTCATCGTGTACCTGGACCGCGACGGCTACCGCGACATCGAGAGCAGCCCCGACCCAACAATCCGCTGTCGTTCCTCGACTGCCTCTACTACGCCACCGTGTCGCTGTCGACCACCGGCTACGGCGACATCACCCCGGTCACGCCGTCGGCGAGGCTGATCAACGTCCTGGTGATCACGCCGCTGCGCATCGCCTTCCTGATCGTCTTGATCGGTACGACGGTCGAGACGCTGACCACGCAGTCGCGCCAGGCGCTGAAGATCCAGAGATTTAGGAGAACCGTGCGCAACCACACGATCGTCGTCGGTTACGGCACCAAGGGGCGAACGGCGGTCGCCGCGATGATCGGCGACGACGTCGCGCCCGCGGACATCGTCGTCGTCGACGAGAATCCCGCCGCCCTGGAGCGAGCCAAGGCTGCCGGACTGGTGACCGTGCGCGGCAGTGCCACCGACTCGGAGGTCCTGCGGTTGGCGAGCGCCCAGCACGCCAAGGCGATCGTCGTCGCCACCAACCGCGACGACACCGCCGTCCTCGTCACGCTTACCGCCCGCGAACTCGCCCCGAATGCGCAGATCATCGCCGCGGTTCGCGAGGGGGAGAACCAGCATCTGCTGCGTCAGTCGGGTGCGAACACCACGGTCGTGACGTCGGAGACGGCGGGTCGTCTGCTCGGGATCGCGACCAAGACGCCCAGCGTCGTCGAGGTCATGGAGGACCTGCTCACTCCCGACGCCGGGTTCGCGATCGCGGAACGCGCGGTCGAGACCAAGGAGGTCGGTGGATCGCCTCGTCACCTCAGCGACATCGTTCTCGGTGTCGTTCGCGACGGGCACCTGTTGCGGGTGGATACGCCGGAGGTGGACGCGCTCGAACTGGGTGATCGGCTGCTGTACATCCGCAGCGCGGACTCCGAGCGATGAGCGCGAGTTCCAACGACGGCGTGCGCTCGTTCACGCTGCGCAACGTCCCCCTGCTGTCCCGGGTGGGCGCGGACAGGGCCGACGTCCTGCGCACCGATGTCGACGCTGCCCGCGCGGGGTGGGCAGACGCGCTCGTGCTGCGCGTCGACCAACGCAACCAGGTATTGATCTCGGGGGGCAGCGTCGTGCTCGGCAAGGCCGCCAAGCTGTCGGACGCTCCCCCCGAACACGCGGTGTTCCTCGGTCGTCTGGAGGACGGCAGACACGTCTGGGCGGTACGCGGCGCGCTGGAAGCCCCCGAGGATCCCGACGCCGAGTCCGAGGTGCTCGACCTGCGCCGCGCAGGGCACGTGTTCGACGACGTCAGTGCGCAACTGGTGGCGACGGCGACCGCCCTGCTGAATTGGCATGACAGCGCCCGGTTCAGCGCGGTCGACGGGTCGGCCACCAAGGCGATCAAGGCGGGCTGGTCGCGGGTCAACTCCGGCAACGGTCACGAGGAGTTCCCGAGAATCGATCCCGCCATCATCTGCCTCGTGCACGACGGCCACGACCGAGCGGTGCTCGCGCGTCAGCAGGGCTGGCCGGATCGCCTCTTCTCGTTGCTCGCGGGTTTCGTCGAGGCAGGCGAATCGTTCGAGGGGTGCGTCGTGCGCGAGATCGCCGAAGAGGTGGGGCTGAACGTCAGCGACGTCACCTATTTGGGCAGTCAGCCGTGGCCGTTCCCGCGATCACTCATGGTCGGCTTTCACGCGATCGGCGATCCCGAGCAGGAGTTCTCGTTCAACGACGGCGAGATCGTCGAGGCGGGGTGGTTCACCAGAGCGGAGATCCGCGACGCCCTCGAGAACGGCGACTGGAGCAGCGACTCGCCGTCGCGGTTGCTGCTGCCCGGCTCGATTTCGATCGCTCGCGAGATCATCGAGTCCTGGGCCGGGTTGGACTGATGCAGGGACGAACGTCAGGCGGCGAGCTTGGCCTGCACGGCCTTCAGGCTCGGGTTGGTCAGCGTCGATCCGTCGGCGAACTTCACCGTGGGAACCACGTGATTGCCGCCGTTGACCGAGCCGACGAAGTCGGCGGCGCTGGGGTCGGCCTCGATGTCGACCTCGACATAGCCGATGCCCGCGGACTTGAGAGCGGACTTGAGGCGGGCGCAGTAGCCGCACCATGACGTCGAGTACATGGTCAGCTGCGAATCTTTGGAAGTCATAGCGTCTCCCAAGATATCCGACGTCGCACGAGTCGCGCCAAGTCAACATTGTCACCGGGCCCTGCCAAGATGGACGCCATGGCGCGCGAGGCTCGAGAGGCCACCCCGTCGACTTCGTCGTCGCTGGCGGCGCTCCTCGTCGACCTGGACGAAGAGCAGCGCGACGCGGTGTGCGCCCCTCGGGGTCCGGTCTGTGTGCTTGCGGGCGCAGGTACGGGCAAGACCCGCACCATCACCCGGCGGATCGCGTACCTCGTCGCGTCCGGTCACGTCGCGCCCGCTCAAGTGCTGGCGGTGACGTTCACCCAGCGCGCGGCGGGAGAGATGCGCGGCCGGTTGCGTGCACTGGGCCAGGAGTCCGCTGATGGTGCGGGCACCGGCGCGGTGCAGGCCATGACGTTCCATGCGGCCGCCCGGCGTCAGCTGCAGTACTTCTGGCCGCGGCTGGTCGGCGACACGGGGTGGGAGCTGCTCGACAGCAAGTTCGGCGTGGTTGCCACCGCTGCGAGCCGCGCCGCGATCAAGGTCAGCACCGACGACGTGCGCGACCTCGCCGGTGAGATCGAGTGGGCGAAGTCGTCGCTGATCAGCCCGGAGGCCTATGCCGCCGCCGTCGCGAAGTCGGGCCGCGACATTCCGCTCGACGCCGAGAAGGTCGCCACCGTCTATGCGGGCTACGAGGCGGCCAAGGCGCGGCGGGACGGCACGACGCTCCTCGACTTCGACGACCTGCTGTTGCACACCGCCGCGGCGATCGAGAACGATGCCTCCGTCGCGAGCGAGTTCCGGGACAGGTACCGGTGTTTCGTGGTCGACGAGTACCAGGACGTGACGCCGTTGCAGCAACGGGTTCTCGACGCGTGGTTGGGCGATCGCGACGATCTGACCGTCGTGGGTGACGCCAACCAGACCATCTACTCGTTCACGGGCGCGACGCCCGGCTACCTGCTGGACTTCTCGCGCCGATTCCCCGATGCCGCGGTCGTGCGCCTCGAACGCGACTATCGATCGACCCCGCAGGTGGTCTCGCTGGCCAACCGCGTCATCAGTGCCGCGCGCGGTCGCATGGCGGGCAGCAAGCTGCATCTCGTCGGCCAACGGGATCCGGGGCCCGCTCCGACGTTCAACGAGCATCACCGACGAGGTGGCCGAGGCCGCTGCCGTCGCCACGTCCATCAAGCGGCTGATCGAATCCGGTACTGCGCCATCGGAAATCGCGGTGCTCTACCGCATCAACGCGCAGTCGGAGGCCTATGAAGAGGCGCTCACCGCCAAGGGCATCGCGTTCGCGGTCCGAGGTGGCGAGGGCTTCTTCAGCCGCCAGGAGATCCGGCAGGCGCTTCTCGCGCTGCAGCGCGCCTCCGAGCGCGAGCAGCAGCCCGGCGCCGAATTGCCCGCGTTGGTTCGCGAGCTGTTGGAGCCGCTGGGGCTCACCGCCGAAGCCCCTGCGGGTGCGCAGGCCCGTGAGCGCTGGGAGGCGCTGACGGCGCTGGCCGACCTCGTCGCCGAGGAGGTGGCGCTGCGCCCGTTCCTCGATCTGCGTGCGTTGGTCGCCGAGCTGCGTCAGCGTGCCGACTCGCGGCATCCGCCGGTCGTGCAGGGCGTGACGCTGGCGTCTTTGCACGCGGCGAAGGGACTCGAGTGGGACGCGGTGTTCCTCGTCGGTCTCGCCGACGGCACGCTGCCGATCTCGCACGCGGTGTCTAAGGGCCCGGAGAGCGAGGCCGTCGAGGAGGAGCGTCGTCTCCTCTACGTCGGAGTCACAAGGGCGCGAATGCATTTGGCGCTCAGCTGGGCGCTTGCGCGGGCTCCCGGTGGACGCCAGGGCCGGCGTCCGTCGCGATTTCTCAGCGGCATCGCACCGCAATCCAGCGCGGATCTCGCGCCAGACCGTCCGCGCAGGCAGCGCGGCGCCACGCCCCGATGCCGAGTCTGCAACGGCGCGCTGGCGACACCGACGGCGATCATGCTGCGGCGCTGCGAAAGCTGCCCGTCGGACATCGACGAGGAGTTGCTCGGCCAGCTCAAGGAGTGGCGGCTGCGCGTGAGCAAGGAGATGAGTGTTCCGGCCTACGTGGTCTTCACCGACAACACGTTGATCGCGATCGCCGAGACGCTGCCCACCGACGACGCCGCGCTGGTCGCCATTCCCGGCATCGGTGCCCGCAAGCTCGAGCAGTTCGGCTCGGATGTGGTGGCACTGGTGCGAAACCGACAATGATCGCAAAGATCGTGCCAAAGTCGCAGGTCAGAAAATCGCTTGTCGGATTTGGGTGTTAGCCTTTACCCTCGAAGACGCCCATTATGGCGAATGACTTCAGAGCTACGCGGAAGGAGGGTTCCAGATGATTTCGAATACGTACAGCAACGTAAGCGCCGCTGTCATGTCGTGGACCCTGCGATCCGCCGAACCCACGACCAAGGCAGCGCTGCTCGCGTCGCCTGCGCAGGCGATTATGCCGCGCAGGCATCGCGGCGCCGCCGCGAGCGTCGCGTCCGTGAATCGGGGCACCACCTAGGAAAGCCCCGACACAAGCCTCATGGCCACGGACCCGACATCGGATCCGTGGCCATAGTTTTCGGGAAGCCCCGACTACCTGGTCACAGATCCCATCGACAGACCGATGCAGATCGAATAACGACCAGGAAGTAGGAGAGACATGACTGTCCAGACATGTCGCGAGAGGCTGGCGGTGCCGTGTCGTGACGGTGATCCCGATCTGTGGTTCGCCGAAAGCCCAGTCGACTTGGAACGGGCGAAGGCGCTGTGCGAGGACTGCCCGCTGCGGCTCGAATGCCTGAATGCGGCTCTGGAACGTGAAGAGCCGTGGGGTGTTTGGGGCGGCGAGATCATCGACCGGGGCGCCATCGTGGCGCGGAAGCGGCCGAGGGGTCGGCCGCGGAAGGACCGGCAGGATGAGCGAAACCCCGCCGCGGCGTAGCCGAGGGGCCGCCTAGCGAGCGAATGCTAGGCGGCCGCTTCGGCGAAGCCGAAAATTAGGCTCAAGCTGCGAATCCCGGAATCAGTTCCAGTGCAAGGGCTTTCGTCGGGATATGCGCGTCGAGCTGACACGAGATCGCGACGTTGGACGCGATCACCCGCATCGGGATCGCCAACTTGGCGGGGATGTCCATCTGACGGGCCGCTCTGATCTGGCCCGCAGCCTTCTCCGGCCGCATGTTCATGGCGGTCATCTTCTGCAGCCACTTGCGGGTGTAGTGGAAGACCTCGACTTCGATGGGTTCGACGTACTGGCGCAGCATGTCGTCGATTTCACGCGGCGGGATCTTCTCGCCCTTTTGGAGGAACCCGACCTTCTCCATCGTCGGGAGCAGGTTGTCGTAGTCCTTGTTCAGGGCGTAGCGCACCATCAGGCCGAGTTCGATCGGGATGCCGCCCGGGAGGGGAGCGACGGCGCCGAAGTCGATGACGCCCATCTTGTCGTCGGGCAGCAGCATGAAGTTTCCGGGATGTGCGTCGCCGTGCATCATCTCGAGCCTTCGCGGGGCGTCGTAGGTGAGTTCGAACAGCCGCGTTCCCATCAGGTCTCGCTGCTCGACGGTTCCCTCGCGGATGATCTTCGCCAGCGGGATGCCTTCCATCCACTCCGCGATGACCACCTTCGGCGCGCTCGCGACGATCGCGGGCACCACGAAGTGGGGATGATCCTTGTAAGCCTTGGCGAAGGCACGCTGGTTCTCGGCCTCGAGCCGGTAGTCCAGCTCCATCTCGGTGCGTTCGATCAGCTCGTCGACGACGCCCTGGATGTCTGCGCCCGGCGCCAGTTGCCTGAACACCGAGACCATCCGCTTCATGGTCTTGAGGTCTGCGCGCAGAGCCTCGTCGGCGCCCGGGTACTGGATCTTGACGGCCACCTCGCGGCCGTCGGACCACACCCCCTTGTGCACCTGGCCGATGCTGGCCGACGCGACGGGCGTGTCGTCGAACTCGGCTGAAGCGTTCCCGCCACTTGGTCCCGAGTTGGGCGTCGAGCACGCGGTGAACCCGGTCCGCGGGCAGCGGGGGAGCGTCCTTCTGGAGCTTCGTCAGCGCCTCGCGGTAGGGCTCGCCGAACTGTTCGGGGACGGCGGCCTCCATGACGGAAAGCGCCTGTCCGACCTTCATGGCACCGCCCTTGAGCTCCCCGAGAACCTTGAAGAGCTGATTGGCGGCCTTCTCCATCATCTCCGCGTTGACCTCGTCCTTGGAGGATCCGGTCAACCGCTTGCCGAAGCCCAGCGCCGCACGGCCCGCGATGCCTACGGGAAGGCTCGCCAGCTTCGCGTTGCGTGCGGCGCCTCCGCGCTTGATGTCTGCCACCAGACCATCATCCATCATGAAGCTGACCGCCGACCGTCAGCAGTCGCATCGTGGATGTTTCGACCACCGCCTGCTCAGCGTCGCACCCGTGCTGACGTCGAATTCCAGGGTGGTGTTCAGCGTCGGCGGCGGCTCCGATACGCGGTCGCCGTCGGCCTCGCGGACGGCGCGGATCACCCGGTCGACCTGATTGAGAGCCAAGGCGGCCGTCGCGAGAAGCGTGGCGCGGTCGGCGCTTCCGACGGCGTCGCGCAGCTGCGCCGCCAGGGCGGGCCAGGCCGCGTCCTTGTCGCTGCGGTGCAGGTCCGCACAACGCAGACAGCTCGTCGCGCCGGGGATGACGAGGGGCCCGACGAGTCCGGTTCCGTCGCGAACCCGCACCGGGAGATGCGGCACTCCGGCGTCGTGCAGACCGCGGACCACGCGCGGATCGGCGACCAGGGAGTCCGCCAGGACGACGAGGTCGGTGTTGCGGGGATTGACGGTCGGCATGGTTCAGGCGGCTGTGCCGCACCTTCGCGCCCGAGCACCTCAGCCCGCCTGCGAGCAGATCGGACAGCGGGCCTCGGCCGTGAATGCGGATCGAGGCGGACCGGACGTGCTGCGGCGGTCGTCGTGACGACGCCGGCCCGCACCAACGAGGTGACGAGATCCGCGACTCGCCGTCGTGTCGACGGCGCCGCGGTTGACGGCGAGAGCCTGAAGGTCGGTGACGGCGATCCCGGACTGCATGGCCCGAAGGAGGTCGGCGAGCGCCGCGGCGGACAACCCGTCGGGTGGTCGAACGAGCATGGCGCGACGCGGATCCCAGCCCACCTGCACGGTGCCGTCCGGTCGCGTCAGGACCGGCATGGCCGGGTCGAGGGTGTGATGCAGCACCAGGCGACTGTGCCACGGCAGGCCGTCGCGTCATCGAAGTTATCCACAGGCCGCGCGGAGTTGTCCACAGGCGTGCGGGCGCCGCTATCGGTCCTTGTCGGGGTCCTCGTTCGTGTCCGTGCCGGCGTCCTCGACCGGGTCCGTGGCGCGCCTTCGGCGGAGTCCGCTGCCGAGTCCTGTCGGAGTCCGCATTCGCGGCCTTCTCCAGATCCGCGATCGCCTGGTCGATGCCACTCGTGTCGCCGCCGAGGGCGCGGTCGATGAATCCGGCCGGGTCGTCGAGATCGGATGCGCCTGGCAGAAGATCGGGGTGCTGCCACACCGCGTCGCGCGCGTCGGCACCGACCGCCTCGGTCATCCGCTCCCACAGCGCCGCCGCCTCCCGCAGCTTGCGGGGCCGCAGCTCGAGGCCGACGAGGGTGGCGAACGTCTGCTCGGCGGGCCCGCCGGTGGCACGGCGTCGGCGCAGCGTCTCGCTCAGCGCCTGCGCGCCCGGCAGCCGGTCGCCGAGCGCCGCCGTGACGACGGTCTGCACCCAGCCCTCGATGAGCGCGAGCAGCGTCTCGAGACGTTCCAGCGCGACGACCTGTTCCGGGCGTGGTCTTCGGCTCGAACATGCCCTGGCTGAGCAGCTCTTCCATCTTCGACGGATCGGCCAGCGACGCTGGGTCGAAGCTCCTGGCGAGGTCCTCGATGCCGCTGGTGTCGACCTTCATTCCCTTGGCGAAGGCCTCGACGGCGTTCAGCAGCTGGGTGGACAGCCACGGCACGTGGCTGAAGAGGCGGTGGTGCGCGGCCTCGCGTGCCGCCAGGAACGTCATGATCTCGCTGCGCGGCTGTTCGAGCCCCTCCGCGAGCGTCTCGATGGCCTCGGGCATCAGCGCTGCGACGCCCTTGGGGCCAAGCGGCAGGCCAATGTCGGTGGACGTCAACACTTCTCGCGACAACGTGCCGAGCGCCTGGCCGAGCTGCGAGCCGAACGCCATCCCGCCCATCTGCGACATCATCGCCAGCAGCGGGCCCGCCATGCTCTTGGCTTCCTCGGGCAGCGTCGACGCCCACACCGACGAGATCTGTTCGGCCACCGGGTCGCAGAGCCGCTTCCAGGTGCTCAACGTGTTGTCGAGCCAGTCGCTTGGCGTCCAGGCCGCCGACTTGGTGGTGCCCGCGGGCAGGGCAGTGACGCCGTCGAGCCACGTCTCCGCAAGGCGCACGGCGTCGGCGATCGCGCTGCTGGTCTTCTCGGGCACCGGCGTGACGAACCCGATGGAGCTGGTCGCCATCTGCCGGGCGAGGTCGTAGTTGACCGGTCCCGACTGTCCGCCGCCGCCCATGGCGCCGCCCGCGCCGCTGAACATCTCGCCGAGTTTGGTGAAGATCTGTCCCAGGTCGGACATGTCGAAGCCGGCGCCGCCCGCACCGCCGAAGCCGAACGGATTCTGCGGCGAATTCGGATCGGGGTCCTTGTCGGGCCGGTCGCGGTCGGGGTCGTCTCCCGCGGAGAAGCCGAAGGGCAGGTCAGGCATGGCTTCAACGGTACTCACCTGCGGCGCCGTGGCGTGGTCTCGCGGGTCACGCCGTGAGTGAACTCACGCAGGAGCCCTAATGTGGGCGTCGTGAACAGGCGGATTTCGACCCTGATCGTGGCCCTCGTCCCGATCGTGGCATTCCTCGCGTTGCTGTCCTTCGTGACGGTGCCGTTCGTGTCGCTGGGCCCGGGTCCGACGTTCGACACCCTCGGCGAGGTCGAGCAGGGCGACGGTCAGGTAGAGAAGCAGGTCGTCGACATCAAGGGCACCGACAAAGTCCATCCGACCTCGGGCCACCTCAACATGACCACGGTGTCCCAGAGCGACGGGCTGAGCATGGGCCAGGCCCTGGCGCTGTGGCTCTCGGGTCGGGAGCAGCTGGTCCCGCGGGACCTCGTCTACCCGCCGGGAAAGTCGAAGGACGAAGTCGACACCGTCGAACACCAAGGACTTCAAGAGCTCGGAGGACAACGCCGAATACGCGGCGCTGTCGTATCTGAAGTATCCGAAGGCGGTCACCGTCGCGCAGGTCAGCGACCCCGGACCTTCGGCGGGCAAGCTGCAAGGACGGCGACGCCATCGACCTGGTGAACGACAAGCCGGTCGCCAACCTCGAGGAGTTCACGGCGATCCTGAAGGCCACCAAGCCCGGTGACCCGCTGGTCGTCGACTACCGCCGCAAGGACGGATCGATCGGCACGACGACGATCACCTTGGGCAAGCGGCCCGATGCCGACAAGGACAAGGACCAGGGCTACGGCTTCCTCGGGGTCAGCGTTCAGGACGCGCCGTGGGCCAACTTCACCATCGACTTCAACCTCGCCAACGTCGGCGGGCCGTCGGCCGGTCTGATGTTCAGCCTGGCCGTCGTCGACAAGCTCACGACCGGCGACCTCAACGACGGGAAGTTCGTGGCGGGCACCGGCACGATCATCCGCGCGACGGCAAGGTCGGTCCCATCGGCGGCATCACACACAAGATGTTGGCTGCCGCAGGAGGCGGGCGCGACCATCTTCCTGGTGCCCGCGGACAACTGCGACGATGCCAAGGTCGGCGCGCGACGATGATCTGCAGCTGATCAAGGTGGAGACCCTCAGCCAGGCCGTGGACGCGCTGCACACCGTTTCAGCCGGTGGAGAACCTCCCAGCTGTTGAGAAGTCGCTCAGTAGTCGATGCGTAGAGTTGGGGAACGTCGAATGGCGACGTCACGAACGTGAACTGGAGTTGACGAGTGGGTATGCGGCCCGCGGCACGGATGCCGAAGCTGACACGACGTAGCCGGATCCTGATCGCCATTGCGCTTGGCATCGTGGTCCTGTTCTTGATCGGGCGCCCCGTGATCGACACCTACGTCGACTGGTTGTGGTTCGGCGAGCTCGGATACCGGTCGGTGTTCACCACCGTGCTGTTCACCCGGCTCATCGTCTTCCTGGTGGCAGCGGTGTTCGTCGGCGTCGTGCGTGTACGCCGCCATGGCGCTGGCCTACCGGACGCGGCCGGTGTTCGTCCCCACCGCGGGCCCGAACGATCCCGATCGCCCGTTACCGCACGGCGGTGATGTCGCAGCTGCGCCTGTTCGGCATCGGAGTGCCCGCCCTCATCGGCATCATCGCCGGCATCGTCGCCCAGACGTACTGGGTGCAGATCCAGTTGTTCCTGCACGGCGGCTCCTTCGGCGTCAACGACCCGCAGTTCGGCATGGACCTGGGCTTCTATGCCTTCGATCTGCCGTTCTACCGGTTGGTGTTGACCTACCTCTTCGTCGCGACCTTCCTCGCTCTCGTCGCAAACCTGCTCGGGCACTATCTGTTTGGCGGCATTCGGCTGGCCGGGCGCGCGGGTGCACTCAGCTCGTTCCGCGCGCATTCAGCTCGTCGTCTTGGTCGGAACGCTGGTCCTGCTCAAGGCCGTCGCCTACTGGTTCGACCGCTACGAACTGCTCAGCCACACCCGCGGCGGCAAGCCGTTCACCGGTGCCGGCTACACCGACATCAACGCCGTGCTGCCCGCCAAGCTCATCCTGCTGGCGATCGCGTTGATCTGCGCTGCTGCCGTGTTCTCGGCGGTCGTGCTGCGCGACTTGCGAATTCCCGCGATCGGCGTGGTCTTGCTCCTGCTGTCGTCGCTGATCGTCGGCGCGGCATGGCCGTTGGTCGTCGAGCAGATCAGCGTCAAGCCCAATGCGGCGCAGAAGGAACGCGACTACATCGAGCGCAGTATCGAGGCCACCCGGCAGGCCTACGGCCTGGTGACCGACAAACAGGTGACCTATCGCAACTACCCGCGGTGACGCACCGACCACCGCAGCGCAGGTCGATGCCGATCCCGCGACGACGTCGAACATCCGGCTGCTCGATCCGACGATCGTCAGCCCCGCGTTCACCCAGTTCCAGCAGGGCAAGAACTTCTACTACTTCCCCGACCAGCTGTCGATCGACCGCTACGCCGTCGATGGGAAGCTGCGCGACTTCGTCGTCGCCGCAAGGGAACTCAACCCCGATCGATTGATCGACAACCAGCGCGACTGGATCAACCGGCACAGCGTCTACACCCACGGCAACGGGTTCATCGCCTCACCCGCCAACACCGTGCGTGGAATTGCCAACGACCCCAACCAGAATGGCGGATATCCCGACTTCCTCGCCAGCGTGGTCGGCGCCAACGGCAGTGTCGTCTCGCCGGGACCGGCGCCGCTCGATCAGCCGCGAATCTACTTCGGGCCCGTGATCTCGGATACCGCCGAGGACTACGCGATCGTCGGCGAGAACGGCGCCCCTCGCGAGTACGACTACGAGACCAACACCGAGACGAAGAACTACACCTACCAGGGCAGCGGCGGGGTGTCCGGTCGGCAGCTGGTTCACCCGCAGCGTGTTCGCAGCGAAGTTCGCCGAGCGGAACTTCCTGTTCTCCAACGTGATTGGGGAGAACAGCAAGATCCTGTTCAACCGCGATCCCGCGCAGCGGGTCGAGGCCGTCGCGCCGTGGCTCACCCCGACACCAACGTCTACCCGGCCATCGTCAACAAGAGGATGGTGTGGATCCTCGACGGCTACACCACGCTGGACAACTATCCGTACTCCGAGCTGACGTCACTGTCGAGCGCCACCGCAGATTCCAACGAGGTCGCGCTGAACAGGCTCGCCCCGGACAAGAAGGTGTCCTACATCCGCAACTCGGTGAAGGCCACCGTCGACGCCTACGACGGCACCGTGACGCTGTACGCCCAGGACGAGCAGGATCCGGTGCTCAAGGCGTGGATGTCGGTGTTCCCGGGCACGGTCAAGCCGAAGAGCGACATTTCGCCTGACCTCGCACAGCACCTGCGTTACCCCGAGGACCTGTTCAAGGTGCAGCGCATGCTGCTGGCGAAGTATCACGTCAACGACCCGGTCACGTTCTTCTCGACGTCGGACTTCTGGGACGTACCGCAGGATCCCAATCCGTCCGCCAGCAGCTATCAGCCGCCGTACTACATCGTCGCCAGAGATCTCGCGGCCAACGACAAGTCCGCGTCGTTCCAGCTGACCACGGCGATGAACCGGTTCCGCCGGGACTTCCTCGCGGCGTACATCAGCGCGAGTTCGGACCCCGACACGTACGGCAAGATCACGGTGTTGACGATTCCCGGCCAGGTCAACGGGCCGAAATTGGCCAACAACGCGATCAGTACCGACACCGCGGTGTCGACCTACCTGGGCCAGATCGGTCGCGACAACCAGAACCGGATTCAGTTCGGCAACCTGCTGACCCTGCCGATCGGCGATGGCGGTCTGCTCTACGTCGAACCGGTGTATGCCTCCCCGGGTAGGGGAGACGCGGCGTCGACGTATCCCGCGTCTGATCCGGGTCGCGATGCTCGTACAGCGACAAGATCGCGCTTCGAGCCGACGGTGGCGGGCGCGTTGAGCAGCCTGTTCGGGGCGGGCGCCGGATCCACGGCGACCAGTCTCGCGCCGGTGGACGGCGGCGGACACCGCCGGCCGCCGTGCCGACGCCGGGAGGGGCTCAGCCGCCCGCGGTTCCGCCGCCCGGACAGCAGGGGCAGGCGCCCGAGGTGCCCTCACCCGTCGCGGTCGTGCCGCCGCCCGGGGGTACCACGCAGCTTTCGGCCGCCAAAGCCGCTGCGCTGCAAGACATCAAGACGGCGATGACGGGTCTTCGCGATGCTCAGCAGACGGGTGACTTCGCCGGGTACGGCGCAGCGCTGCAGAAGTTGAGCGACGCGATGACCAAGTACGACAACGCCAAATAGTGCGCCTCATCACGCGATTTGGTCTGCGGTCACTGCTTGGGTAACCTTGTGTTTACCCGTCGCGGGGTGGAGCAGCTCGGTAGCTCGCTGGGCTCATAACCCAGAGGTCGCAGGTTCGAATCCTGTCCCCGCTACTAAGTGAAACGGCCCCCGGAGATCTCTCCGGGGGCCGTTTTCATGCCAGTGGGCACGACTTCACACTCCATCTCCAGGTGCGAGATAGCGCCCGGTGATGCTCGCCGTGGATTGCGGCGATGTCGGCCGGCGTGCCGGTCGCGACGATCGTTCCGCCCGCAGCGCCGCCTCCGGGGCCCATGTCGACGACGTAGTCGGCGTTGGCGATCATGTCGAGGTCGTGCTCGATGACGACGACGGTGGCGCCCTTCGCGCCGAGGCGGTCGATGACGCCAGCAGGACCCGGATGTCGAGGGGATGCAGGCCGACGCTGGGCTCGTCCAGGACGAACAGTGCGTCGGACTGCTTGCGGCCGAGTTCGGTTGCGAGCTTCAGCCGCTGGGCCTCGCCGCCGGACAGGGCCGGGGTGTCCTCGCCGAGGGTGAGGTAGCCCAGCCCGAGGTCGATGAGGGTCTGCAGCTTCTTGCTGCACCTTCGGCAGATCCTCGGTGACCGACAGCGCCTGCGTCGACGGTGAGCCCGAGCAGCTCGGGCAGGGACAGGCCTCCGTCGGTCGCGCGGATGTCCTGTGCGGCAGGGGCGTAGCGGGTGCCGTCGCAGTCGGGGCAGGGGATGTCGACGTCGGGCAGGAACTGGACGTCGAGCGAGATCTGGCCGGTGCCCTCGCAGCGCGGGCAGCGCAGGGACCCGGTGTTGTAGGAGAAGTCCGAGGCGGTCAGGCCGCGGCGCTTCGACTCGTCGAGGGCGGCGTAGGTACGGCGCAGGTCGTCGAGGACGCCGCTGTAGGTGGCGACGGTGGACCGCACGTTGGTGCCGATGGGGGTGGCGTCGACGACGTTGACCCGCTCGATGCCCGACGGCTCCACCGACGCGACGTGTGCGGGCAGCGGCTCGCCGGTCGCCGCGGTCTGCAGCGCCGGGACCAGGCTCTCCAGGACCAGGGTGGTCTTGCCGGATCCGGAGACCCCGGTGACCGCGGTGAGCCGGCCCTTGGGGATCTCGACGTCGAGGGCGTGCACGGTGTGCAGCGGGCGGGTGGACAGCCGGATCGGGCCGTGGTCGAACAGCTGTCTCGGAGGCCACGGTGTCGCGCACGCGGATCGGCTCGGTGCCGTCGAGGAACCCGGCGATCAGCGACGCCGGGTTGCCGACCAGATCGTCCAGGGTTCCCTCGGCGAGGACGGTGCCGCCCTCGCTGCCGGATCCGGGTCCGATCTCGATGAACCAGTCGGCCTCGCGGAGGACCTGGACGTCGTGGTCGACCAGCACGACGGAGTTTCCGTCGCGCAGCAGGTCGCGGATGACGCCGTTGAGGCCGTCGATGTTGGACGGATGCAGGCCGATGGACGGTTCGTCGAGGACGTAGAGCACCCCGGTGGTCTGGTTGCGGACGGCGCGGGAGAGCTGCCACCCGTTGCCGCTCACCGGTGGACAGTGTGGAGCTGGGCCGGTCGAGGCCGAGGTAGCCGAGGCCGAGTTCGACGAGCCGCTCCGCCATCTCGAGTAGCTGCGTCGACGATCGCGTCGCCATCGAGTGCATGTCGGCGGGCAGGGTGGCGGCGACCGTCGGCGCCCAGGCGATCACGTCGTCGAGGGTCTTGCGCGGTCGCCTCGGCGAGGTTGATTCCCGCTGACCTGCGGGGCGAGGGCGCCGTCGCTCAGCCTGGTGCCGTGGCACGTCGGGCACGTGCCGGTGTGGATGAACTTGTTGACCCGGTCGAGGCCGCTCTCGCTCGCGGCCTTGTTGAGTGCCTCCTGGACGGCCTGGCGGGCGTTGCGGTAGGTGAAGTTCAGCTCGAACAGCTTGCCGCTCTTCGACGGCACCGTGATGCGGTGCTTCTCGGCTGCGCCGTGCAGACGATCTCGCGCTCGTCGTCGGTGAGCTCGCGGTACGGCACGTCGGTGCGCACGCCGAGTTCGGCGACCATCTTCGGCATGACCGTGAGCCCCATCATCTTCCACGGGGCCACCGCGCCGTCGGCGATGGTCCGCGAGGGATCGGGGACCAGCAGGTGCGTCATCGATCTCCCGCACGACCCCGAGGCCCCCGCAGGTCGGGCATGCCCCGTCGGAGTTGAACGCCAGCGCCTCGGCGCCGGGCGGGCTGAACGTGACACCGCAGACCGGGCAGGTGAGGTCCAGGCCGGCGGCCACGTCGATCGTCGGCTCTTGACGGTGCCCGTTGGGGCACAGGTGTTCGCCGAGGCGGGAGAACAGCAGGCGCAGGACGTTGAGGAGTTCGGTCGAGGTGCCGAACGTGCTGCGCGCACCGGGGACACCCGGCCGCTGGCGCAGGGCCAGTGCGGCGGGGACGTGCCGGACGCTGTCGACGGTGGCCTTGGTGGCGTGCGACATCCTGCGTCGGGTGTAGGTCGACAGCGCCTCGATGTAGCGGCGGGAGCCCTCCGCGTACAGCACGCCCATCGCCAGCGACGACTTCCCCGAGCCGGAAACCCCTGCGATGGCGACCATTTGGTTCAGCGGCACGTCGACGTCGATGTTCATCAGGTTGTGCACGCACGCGCCACGCACCTCGATCGTCGTGGGCGCGGCCGGCCTCTCGCCGGCGGTGCTCTCTCTGATCGGACACTGCACGCACCTCCTCCCGCGTTGGACGACGGCAGCCTATCGGGAACCCCAGACACGAGGGTTTCGGCGCCGATGGCCATCAGCAGCTCGCGGCGTCCAGTCGGATCGACGCAATAGTCCGACAGCCTGATGAAAGCCCCACTCGTCGAACGGCATGCCGTCGGTGATCGCGCGACAAGTGAGAATCGCCGTCAGGTCGTGGCGTCGATCGCGCTGACGGTTATGGCGAAGGCTCCCTGCTGTTTGTCGAGTATGTAGATCGACAGCTGGTCGATGCTCGAGGGGTCGAGAGTCCGCGGCGCGTTGGGTTCGGGATCGAGGCGCATGCCCACCGGTTGGAAGCCGGCGATGGGTAGTTCGTAGCCTCGTTGGACGGCGGCCTCGGTCTGGAAGCGCTGGATGTAGGACCATGGCTGCCCTGCAACGCCTACCTTCAGCAGGTAGGTCTTGCCGTCGCCCTGAGCGCGCACGCGGAGCGATTTCGCACCTGTTGCCCTGCGCCCGATGTCAGGGTTCTGCGGGCTGCGTGCCGACGCGAACCCGCCATTGTTCTCCAGCGAGACGTTGCCGGAGAAGACGAGGCCGCCATCGCTGGACCTGACGTTCGAGGTGGACATGCCGCCCATGACGGGGTCGTTGACCGTTGTCCAGGTGGCCACCTCGCCAGCATCGCCGAGGTCGGCCAACACGACGTCGGACGCTTCAGAAGGCACGGCCGGCTCGTCCGCCTTGGCGGATTGCTCAGCGCTGCCGAAAGATACGGCAAGAAGTGCCGAGCAGGCGAACACCATGCCGACCACGCCACGCCGTAGTAGATGGCCTCTGGACCCGTGGAGCCGACGACTTTCCATGAGACAACGCTATTGGCGTCGGCCGCCTTGTCAACAACGACCGGGATTGGCGCCCATCTCACGGCTTCTCATGGGCATGCCGTCGATCACGGCATAGATCGACCGAAGATCCGGAACGTCGTTGACGCGCAACTTCTCGCCGCCGTCCTTGCCGATCAACACCACGCTGAAGTCGTCCTCGCCCATCCCATACCGATTCGCGATCCGTCGTGACTCATCGGCGTCGACGACGTGACCGTCGAGCGTGCTGTTGCCCTCGCCCAGCACCAGGCCAAGCACCATGTCACGGCTGGCGAAGTCACACCGACTGGCCTCGATCCGGTTCAGCGTCTCGACGAGCCGTGGATCGCCTTGCGTCGGCGCGAACAGCAACAAGGGCCGCCGCTCCCAGAGATAGTCCTTGAGTTCGGCAGCTACGGCAGTGGCAGATCCGAGGGCAGTGCTCATGGCCAAGACGACCAGCACGAGCGCCAATCGCCGAACATTGCGCTTCATTGCCATGGTAATTCTCGACCTTACCGAATCGCCGGTGAGTGGTCGTCGAGATCGTCGGCGGGCCACCTGACCAGGCGGACGGCGTTGAACTGCAGGAACTTGTCTCGGCGAGTCGCAGACGGGCAAGGCACCGCAGATTTCGTAGACACGGGTGGCGGCTCGGCGCGTCGTGGGGCCAACCTGCAACGAAACCGCGACCAGATCAGCGGCTTTCGCGCAGCGCTCCGACCGACGCGGATCGCTACCGGGTTAGGTCACGGGTGGCCGGGCCCTCCAGTAGCGTCCCATCGGGCGCGAAGCGTGACCCGTGCAGCGGGCATTCCCATGCATTGTCGGCGTCGTTCCAGTTCACGATGCCGCCGAGGTGAGGGCACACGGGAGACACCGTGTACGTTTCGCCGTCGACCGAACTGCGTGCAGCCAAGTGCCATGGCGGGCCACTGACGAGCCCGCCGTTCTCCGGCGGTCGACGTGCGGATTCCGCCACGGGCGTGATCCACCCCTTGGCGAGGTTGAAGCCCACCTCCAGGTTGGACTGGAGCGCGGTGGTGATGCCGGCTAGCTCGTGCGGGCTCCAGCTCGCGAATGCGTCGGCCCACGGCATGTGTCCGCCCAGCATGCGACCGGCCAGGGCGATCCCCGCGGCGGGGCCATTCGTCATGCCCCACTTGTCGAATCCAGTGGCGACGAAGATGCTGTCGGTGCCCGGCAGGATCGCACCGACGTAGGGCAGCTCGTCCGCGGGGGAATAGTCCTGCGCCGACCAGAAGTGGGTCTGCCGTGCGCCGGGGTAATGCAGGCTGGTCCAGGATGACAGCTCCTCGAGCGATGCCGACGGACTCTTCTTCCGGCCGACGGGATGTCCTGCCCCTCCGACGATGAGCACCTCGCCGTCGGCGGTCGGGGCGTAACGCACCGACCGGCTTGGCGAATCCGTCGAGATGTACATGCCTCGAGTGATGTCGCCGGGAACGTCGAAGGCCAGGCAGTACGACCGTTGAGCCTTCACGCGCGCGAAGAACCCGCCGCGGTCCAGGATGGGGATGCCCGTCGCCAACACCAGCTGCTCGGCCGTCACCGTGACGTCGTCATCGGCGACGTGCACCTGCATCCGCAGTGTCCTGCCCGGCAAGGCCACGCTCCGCACGCGTGCCCCCTCGACGATGCGCCCGCCGTGCGATTCCAGCTCGACCGCAAGGCTCTGCAGGAATGGCACCGGGTCGAACTGCGCCTGGTCGGCTAGCCGAACCCCGCCGTGGAACGGAAAGGGGACGGGCGCATCGTCGGTCCACTGCACGTCTAGTCCGGCCTGGATACCAGCCTCCAATTCAGCTCGCGCCGATGCGACTCCGTCGGACGACTGTGCGTAGGTGTAGGCGTCTTCGTATTGGACTGCGACGCCGTGGCTCTCGCAGTGGCGCAGTAACCAGGCCTGACCCTCCCTGTTTCCCTCGACGTACATCTTGGCCAGCTTCGTGCCGTGCTTGCCGACGATCTTGGACAGCTTGGTGCCTTGCAACAGGCTGATCTTCGCGGTCGTATTTCCCGACGCGCCTGCACCCACCGAGCGCGCCTCTAGCACCAGCACCTTCCTACCTGCGCGAGCCAATAGCACCGCGGTCACGAGTCCGGTGATGCCAGCGCCGACCACGACGACGTCGGCGGTCGGATCGTCGAGAGTGGTTGACGTCGTTGACGATCCCGGATCTCGGTCGGCGAGCCAGAGCGAGGTCACTTGGCGGCCGGCGATCGGTTGACAGCTGTCGGCGCTAACCAGCGGTGTTCGTCATGCGGCATACCCGCGATCTACCCCGCTGATGACGGCCTAAACCAATGTCCGCCCTCGTCACACCACGGGTCGCGACGTCGGATCAGGACGGACACGCTTGATATTCGGCTCATGGATGAGTTCGTGGTCGCGCATCCGTTATGGCATTCAGAAAGCTGAAACACCACACGGAAGGCGCACACCATGAAGATCGTCGTAATCGGAGGCACGGGGCTGATCGGCTCGAAGGTGGTCCGCGGCTTGACGGAACGTGGCCACGAGGCCGTCGCCGCCGCGCCGTCGACCGGTGTCAACGTCCTCACCGGCGAAGGTCTGCCCGAAGTCCTCGACGGCGCATCGGTGGTCGTCGACGTCTCCAACTCGCCGTCATTCGACGACGGTCCCGCACTCGAGTTCTTCGAGACGTCGGCCACCAATCTGCTTGCGGCTGCCCAAGAGGCCGGGGTCAAGCACCTCGTCGCACTGTCGGTCGTCGGCACCGACTACCTGGCCAAGCAGAGCGGCTACTTCAACGCGAAGCTGCGGCAGGAACAGCTCATCGCCGCCGGACCCATCCCGTACTCGATCGTGCATGCGACGCAGTTCTTCGAGTTCCTCAACACCATCGCCGACTCCGCCACGAACGGTGACATCGTGTCGCTGCCGCCCGCTCTCTTTCAGCCGATGGCCTCCGTGGACGTCGCGGAAGGCGTCGTCCGCGCGGCGATGGCCGACCCGACGAACGGCATCACCGAGATCGGCGGGCCCGAAGCGGTCCTGCTTCCCGACCTGATTCGGATCGCGTTGACGGCTCGCGGCGACGCGCGCCAGGTGGTGTCCGACCCAGCGGCGACGTACTGGGGCATCCAGATCGAGCAGCGCACTCTCGTTCCCGGCGAGGGCGCGACTCTCTTCGAGACCCGGTTCGCGGACTGGATCCTCGAGGCGGCTGCAAAGGGATAGTCGCAGCGCGCACACCTCACTCGCTACTATCTCGTCGGTAGGTCTGCTCAAGGTCGGGCGCGGGAGTTGCTGATGTCGAGTCAGGGGAGTGGGCAACCACTCCACGGGCGCATCGGCGAGTGCGAGACGCTCAGAACTCTCCTTTCGACGGCCCGATCCGGATCGAGCCAGGTGCTGGTGCTGCGCGGGGAGGCGGGCGTCGGCAAATCCGCACTGCTGGACTACGCGTCGGAGGCCGCTAGCGGATTCCGAACCTTGCACGTGTCCGGCGTCGAGTCGGACATGGAGCTGGCGTTCGCGGGGCTGCAACAGCTGTGCGCACCGCTGCTGGACCACCTCGACGAGCTGCCCGAGCCGCAGCGCGAGGCGCTGAACGTCGCGTTCGGTCGAGGAGTCGGCGCGACGCCGGACCGCTTCCTGGTCGGGCTCGCCGTGCTCAGCCTCGTGGCCGCGGCCGCCGACGTGCAGCCCGTGCTGTGCGTCGTCGATGACGCGCAGTGGCTCGACGAGGTGTCGGTGCAGACGTTGGGCTTCGTCGCGCGGCGCCTGATGGCGGAGCCGGTTGCCGTCGTCTTCGGCGTGCGCCAGAGCGCTGCCACGACGGTGCTGCCCGGTCTGCCTGAATTGGTGATCGATGGACTGTCCGACGGTGACGCGCGCGAACTGCTGGAGTCGGTGCTCCTGGGCGGGATCGACCCTCGGGTGCGAGACCGCATCGTCGCGGAGACGCGAGGCAATCCGCTGGCCCTGCTCGAGGTGCCTCGAAACGTCACCGCGGCGGAACTGGCGGGTGGCTTCTGGAACTCGGGGGCGCGGCTGTCGGCCGGCCAGATCGAGGAAGGTTTCGTCCAGCGAATTCAGGCCCTGCCGGAGGCGACCCGGCGGCTACTTCTCGTCGCGGCCGCCGAACCGATAGGCGACGCGGCGCTGTTTCTGAGAGCGGCTGCACTGCTGGGCATTCCGGTCGATGCGCTCGCACCCGCCGAAGCGGCGCGGCGTCATCGAGTTCGGTCCGCGGATGCGGTTCCACCATCCGCTGGCGCGCTCGGCGGCCTACCGCGCGGCGGACCTGACCGAACGTAGGGCGGTGCACCGGGCCTTGGCCGAGGCGACCGACCCCGACACCGATCCCGACCGGCGGGCCTGGCATGCGGCCGCAGCGGCGACGGGCCCCGACGACGTGGTCGCCGCCGAGTTGGAGGCATCCGCGGGCCGGGCGCAGAGCCGAGGCGGAATTGCCGCGGCGGCAGCCTTTTTGGAGCGTTCGGCCATCCTGACGTTGGATCCGGATCGCTTCGCGGATCGAGGGCGCTGGCCGCCGCTCAGGCGAAGCGCGACGCCGCGGCGCCCGGAGGCAGCATACGAACTGCTCGCGATAGCCGAATTGGTTCCGCTGTCGGCGCTTCAGCGAGCACAGGTCGCCCGGATGCGCGCGCAGATGGATTCGTCCGCAGTCGCGCCGGCGAGATCGGAGCGCTGAAGACCACTGAGGCTGCGGCGCAACTGTTCGATGCCGCAGGGGGACTGGAGAACCTCGACGACGAATTGGCTCGGGAGACGTACCTCGAGGCGCTCACCGCCGCCATGTATGCGGGCCGGCTCGGCGAACCCGGCTGCCTCGCCGAGATCGCCCACGCCGCCCGCGGCGCCATAGGTCGGGTGCCGGAGCTTCAGACGGCCGATCGATCTTCTGTTGAGCGGCATGGCAAGTCGGATCATCGAGGGTCCCGGCGCGGGCGCCGACCATCTGCGCGCTGCTCTCGATCGCTGGAACAGCGACGCACGAAAGGACGACGGACAACCCGTGCTCTGGCCGTTTCCGATAGCTCAGGAATCCGCCGCGCACGAGCTCTGGGACGACGCGATCCTGCTGCAGAGCGCCACCGACATGGTGCAGCGGGCGCGTGACACCGGTGTGCTCGCGGTGCTTCCGCAGGCACTCGTCTATCGGGCAGGCGCACACGTCTATCGCGGCGAATTGGCCACGGCGGCAAGGTTCCTCGAGGAAGCCAGTGCGATCAGCGACTCCATGGGATACGCGCCGTTCAAGTACCACTCGCTGAATCTCGCGGCGTGGCGGGGAGTTGCCAGCGACGCATTGCCGCTGATCGAGGCGGCCGCAGCGGACGGAATGGCAAGGGGCGAAGGCCGATTGGTCGGGGTGAGCAAGTTCACCTCCGCGGTCCTGTTCAACGGCCTCGGCCGGTACGAAGAGGCCTTCGCGGCAGCCCGCGAGTGTTGCGAGTACGAGGACCTGGGCTTCCACAGCTGGTGCCTCTTCGAACTCATCGAGGCCGCGACGCATCTCGGCGATCGAGAGTCGGCCGCCGCCGCTCTGCCGCGATTCGTGGAGCGAGCCGGGGCGGGCGGGAACGACTGGGGGATGGGCGCGGTGGCTGCCGCGCGAGCCCTGCTCGCCACGGACGACGACGCGGAGGCCCACTTCGCCGAGGCCATCGATCGTCTCGAGCGCGCGAACATCGTGCTGCATCTGGCGCGCACCCGGCTGTCCTACGGCGAATGGCTGCGCAGGGTGAACCGCAGGCTCGATGCTCGCCAGCAGCTCACCGCCGCCCACGAGATGTTCACCACGATGGGCGCGGAAGGGTTCGCCGAACGCGCCCGCCGCGAGTTGATCGCGACCGGTGAGAAGGTCCGCAAACAGCAACTCAGCTCGGGTGATCACCTCACCGGGCAGGAGGCTCAGATCGCACGCCTGGCCGCCGACGGGCTGACGAACTCCGAGATCGGCGCCCAGCTGTTCATCAGCACGCACACCGTCGAATGGCATCTGCGGAAGGTCTTCGTCAAGCTCGGCATCACGTCGCGCAGGCAGCTGCGGACCATTTCGTGGGCCAGCTGAGGCGCCGTCGACCACGAACTTCCAATGGTTCGCTAGCCGACAGCTGCGTTCAGGCTTGGCACATGGACGTTTACGAGGCAGTGACGAGTCGACGGGCAGTGCGCGGATTCACCGACGAGCCCGTTCCGAGCGAGGTACTGGAGCGGGTGCTCGCGGCCGCGGCGTGGTCGCCGTCCGGGTCGAACATTCAGCCGTGGCACGTCTACGTGGTCACGGGTGAGCCTCTGGCGCGGCTGAAGAAGCTCGCCACCGAGCGCGTCGCCGCTGGCGAAGGTTGGGACGAGCGGGAGTACGAGATGTACCCGGCCGCGATGAGATCCCCGTACGGCGAGCGCCGATCCGCATTCGGTAAGGAGCGGTACAGCGCGCTCGGCATCGAGCGCGAGGACTGGGAGGCTCGGATGCGGGCCGCGATCGCGAACTGGGACTGCTTCGGCGCGCCCGCTGCCCTGTTCTGCTACGTCGACCGCGACCTGGGCATGCCGCAGTGGTCCGACTGGGCATGTACCTGCAGACCGTCATGCTGCTGCTTCGTGCCGAAGGTCTGCACAGCTGCCCGCAGATGGCGTGGTCTCAGGTGCGCGAGACCGTCGCCGATGTCGTGTCACCGCCGGACGAGCTGATGCTGTTCTGTGGCATGTCGATCGGGTACGAGGACCCGACGGTGAACTACGTCCGCACCGGCCGGGCGCCGCTCGACGAGACGGTCACGTTCGTGGGCCACGGGTACCCGTAGTCGGCGACGGACTACGGACTTCCAAGGGTTTCCTTCGCCTCCGCAACCGCGAGTCTGAATTCGGAAGCGCGAGGCACCCCGACAGCGGAGGTTTGATCATGACGACGACATTGGTACGCAGCACCTCCGAACCGGACGCTGAGCTCGCGGCCCGTTTCGCCAGAGAATCGGAGCCCCTGTTCGACGTCCTTGCCCGCGGTGCGCGGCGGCTCGCCCGCAACGAGGCCGACGCCGAGGATCTGCTGCAGGACACGCTGCTGCACGCCTACGCGGGGTTCCACACGTTCAAGGACGGCACGAATCTCAAGGCGTGGCTGTTCCGGATTCAATACAACCGCTGGGTGAGCACGCACCGCTACCGGCAGCGCCGCCCGATGGAGGTCGCGGTCGACGAGGTCGGCGAGCGCGACCTGGCCGACGGCGCGGCTCGGCTCTCGACGGGCCCGCGCTCCGCCGAGGACGAGGTCTTGGATGCGTTGCCGGACAGCGAGATCAAGGCCGCGCTCGCGGCGTTGCCCGATGGCGTCGGGGTGGCGCTGTACCACTCGTGCATCCAGGGCTACACCTACGCCGAGACCGCCGCGATGATGAACATCCCCGTCGGCACGGTCATGTCACGGGTATCGCGTGGCCGGCAGCGGCTGCGCGTCGCGCTGAGTCACCTCGACCACGGTACTGCCCCTTCCCGCCAAGATGCGGCGTAAAGGTCTGGTGCGCAATGGAACTCAACAATCAGACCGCGTTGGTCACGGGCGGAACCGCAGGCATCGGGCGGGCCTGCGCCAAGCTCCTGGCCGGTGAAGGCGCCACGGTGGTCATCACCGGCCGGGATCCCGAACGAGGCAAGGCGGCAGCGGCCGAGCTCGGCACGAACGTCCGGTACGTCCAGGCGGACATGTCGGATGCGGAGTCGGTGGAATCGCTTGTCCAGCAGGTGGGCGACGTCGACATTCTGGTCAACAACGCCGCGAGCTTCCCGGGGGCTCTCACCGTCGACCAGGACGTCCCCGCGTTCGAGAAGACGTTCGACACCAACGTCCGCGGCACCTACTTCCTGGCCGCGGGCCTGGTGCCCGGGATGCTGGAGCGAGGACGCGGCAGCATCGTCAACGTCACCTCGATGGTCGCGGTCAAGGGTGTGCCCGGAGCATCGGTCTACAGCTCGTCGAAGGCCGCCGTCGAATCCCTCACCCGCACATGGGCAGTCGAGTTCGGCTCGCGGGGAGTGCGGGTCAACAGCGTCGCCCCCGGACCCACCAAGACCGAGGGGGTCGAGGCGGAATGGGGCGAGACGAACGACGAACTCGGTCGCGCCCTGCCGTTGGGCCGCACCGCTGATCCCGAGGAGATCGCCCATGCGGTGCTGTTCCTCGCCTCACCACGCTCGAGCTTCATCACGGGCGCGACATTGCACGCCGACGGCGGCGGCTGCGGCCGTCTGAATCGATCTGAATCATCAACGCAGAGAGGAACGATCATGCCGAAGAAGTATGACGCCGCGTGGGAGAGCGCACTGACGGTCGTCCAGGAGGTGCAACCGCCGTTCATCCCGGACGGCGCCCACGCGATGACCGTCGTCATCGACTATCCGCCGGGCAGCGCGGGCGCACCGCCGCACCGGCACCCGAGCGGACCGGCGTTCGGCTTCATGCTGGAGGGCGAGATGCTCTTCGAGCTCGAAGGGGAGCCGCCGCGCGTCATTCGCGCCGGAGAAGCGTTCTGGGAACCGGGCGGCGACGTCATCCACTACTCGGACGGCAACAACCGCGACGACGTCCACTGCCGCTTCACCGTCACGATGTTGTGCGTCCCCGGCCAGCCGATGCTCACCCTCGTCGGCGACGAGGAACTGGTCGCTGCGCAAGCACCTTCGCGTCGAAGCGAAGTGAGTTGCGATGTCGAGAATCCTGCTCCAGACGACCATCGCTGCCAACCCCGACGACTGGGACATCGATCGCTTCTCGCTACTGGCCGATGAATTGCGGGCCGCGGGCCACGACGTCGTCGCACGCAATCGGATCTCGGGATCCGGCGACGACCCGGTCCTCAGTCACGTCGACGACCTCGGTTACGACCAGCTCTGGTTGATGGCCGTGGACACCGGTGACGGCCTCACCGATGCCGAGGCGCGGGCCGTCGTCAGGTTCCGGGAGCGCGGTGGTGGAGTACTGACCGCCCGCGACCACGAGAACCTGGGACGCTGTCTGCTCGGGCTCGGATCGCTGGGCCTGGTCAACGACTTTCACGATGCGACCGTCGACCCGACCACGATGTGCGACGACCGCGACACCCCGTCGATCTCGTGGCCCAACTATCACTCCGGCGCCAACGGCGACTACCAGCCGGTGTTCATCACCGAGTCGGTGCACGAACTACTGCGCACCGATCGATCGGCCAGCGGACGGATCGAGTGGTTCCCGGCCCACCCGCACGAAGGCGGGGTGTCCGCGGCGATCGCCAACGCTACCGTGGTGGCGCAAGGCCGAAGCACGGCGACCGGTCGCACCTTCAACCTCGCCGTCGCGCTGGACGGTGAGCGCACACCCGACGGTAGGCGCATGGGCCGGGCGATCGCCGAGTCGACGTTTCACCACTTCGCCGACTACAACTGGGATCTCGATCGCGGTGCGCCGTCATTCGTCACCGAAGTGCCTGGCACGCAGATCAAGGCGGACCCGTCGCGTCTGACGGTTTTCAAGGACTACGTCCGCAACATCGCGTCCTGGCTGGGGTCCGTCTCAGTGGACGGAGGCGATGGCCTGGTCGATCACGGCGGTCACCGCGTCTGGGTGTGAGATCAGGGTGAGGTGCGAGCCACCGTCGAAGACGGTGACCTGCGAGTGCGCCCGGCCCGCCATCGCCTTCTCCGACGTGGGCGTGATGATCCGGTCGCCGCTGCTGATGAAGTACCACGACGGAATCGTCTTCCAGGCCGCGAACTTCGACGGCGTCTCGAACGCACTGGTCGAGGCGGCCCGCTGCGTCGCCCAGAGCCGGGTCGCTTCGTCCGCGGGGAGATCGTTGCCGAAGCTGTGCAGGAAGACGTCCTTCTGCAGGTAGAGGTCGACCGCCCCCGCGGGCGCGACGGGATACCGAAGCTTGTCGAACAGTTCGCCTTCCGGCTTCTGCTTGAGCACCGAATCAGCCCCGCTGAGTGAACCGTTGGTCTCGCCGACGTCGGGGGCGGCGGCGTCGACGTACACGAGCGCCTTGACGTTCGGGTTGCCCGCGGCGGCGTTGGTGATCACCGATCCGCCGTAGGAATGGCCGACCAGGACGATGGGACCGCTGAGCGTCTTGAGGAAGTCGGCGACGTACTCGGAGTCGGTGGTCAGGTTCTCCAGCGGGTTCGCGATCGCGCGAACGTCGTAGCCCTGCTGCGTCAGTTCGGTGACCTCGCCGTTCCAGCTGGACGTGTCGGCCCACGCGCCGTGGATCAGGACGACGGTCGGTTGGACCCCGTCCGACCGGGTCGCTGACCTCGCGGCAGGTGAATTCTGCTCTTGTGGAGCGGGTTTCGACGAGCACCCGCTGAGCAGCGCGCCCGTCGCCGCGATGGTGCTCAGCAGTGCGCCGATGCGTAGTGTCCGGCTGGAAGGGCTCGTGGCGGTCATGACAATCAGGTTCGTCGCTCGCCGCCCCCTCGTCATCGACGCTGCCGGGAAGGCTCACTACCTGCTAGCGGTAGTGCCCGTCCAGCGCCGACGGCTCAGTCAGCGGCCGAGGAAGGCGAGAATGGCCGGCGCGGCCTGCACCCACGTGTCGAACATGTTGTACCGCTTCACTCTTCCCTCTGCCCTGGCCCGCGACGCGCGTTCCCACGCATCCTCTGGCCAGGGTGGCTCGATGACCTCGGATCCGCGGATCAGGCATCCCACCTCCAGCGACGTCCGCTTAGGGTGGTTCCAATCGTCCTCGCCGCCGCGAATGATGAGGGTGGGGACGGTGATGCGGTCGAACCACTCGTCGTCGACGCCGGGAATCGTCTGACCGGGCTTGACCACGAACGCGTCCAGCCACCGCAGCATCACCTTGAGGAATTGGTCAGCGTCCCCACTGAGCAGTCGTTCCCGATTCGCCGGATTGTCGGCGATGCGGTCCTGCCACTCGGGGACCGACAGCAGACCCTCGATGCCGAGAGACCGGACGGCCTGAATCGAGGGCAACACGTAGTGCGCCCCAAGGACATAGGTTCCGTACACGCCGCCGACGATGTTCCACAGCACCAGCTTGGTGACGAGTTCGGGGTGGAGCATCGTCGTCAGCATCGAATCCCGTGCGCCGCCAGATCCGCCCGCAAGGATGCACGGGCCAGTCTCCAGCGACGTCAGCAATGCCCGCAGCGTCTCGGCCCGCATGTGCGACTCGGACTGCCCGTAGAACTGAACCTCGGACTTGCCGCAGTTGGGCCGGTCCCACAGCAACACCCGGTAGCCCCCCGCGACGAGCGCCTTCGCCAGTGGCCGCAGGCCGGGAATGTCCTTGCCGAACCGGCCGCCCGGAGTGAGGACGATGAGTTCACCACTGGTGCCGAGGATTTCGTACACCACGTCGCCGCCGTTGATGTTGACGACGTGTTCGCCGCGCCGGAGCTTCGGGCCGTTAGACGGCATCGAGTGCGTCATCCAGATTCCTTGTCTCCCAGAGATTGAGGACGTTGGTGAGCATCAGAAGCTGCGCACGGACACTCTCGTCGCCCGCGATGCGCGGGTCGGTCGGGGTGATCTGCGGGCCGGCCTCCGGCACTCTCTGCCGGATGCGGCGCGGGCACGTCAAGAAGCCACGTGATTCCCATGAGTGCGACGTAGACCTGAAGATGGGCCCCGAGCACTGAGGGCTCCATGCACGGACCGCCGGAGTCGTGCACCTCCGTACATACGAGTTGCAGCAGCTCGTCCAGATGCGTGTTCCACATCGCGGTCTCGGCTGCACATAGGCAGCCCCAGATCGCCATCGCCACGTTCATCTGGCTGACGCAACCCCAGTCCATCAGCCCGCATTGCAGCTCTCCTTCCGGGGTGCGCCAGAACCAGGCGTTGTCGACGTTGGCGTTCCAGTGGCAGAGGCCGACGTAGTCGGAGTCCGACGCGAGCCGAGCCCATATCGCGGTCTCGCTGCGCATCACGTCGTGGGCCTGACGGGTCAACCTCTCCAGGAAGCGAGGCGAGCGGACGTTCGCGGGTAGCAGACCCGGATAGGCGTCGACGAACTCGGCCAGAGCTGAGAGCTGACGCGACAGGCGTTCCGCGACAAGCGGTCTCGGCTCGCCGACCGCCGCGGCGCGCAGGTCCACCGGAAACTGGTCGGCGAGGTCGCTCGGCAACGCACCGGAACGGTGTGCCCCCGCCAGGCGGCCGAGCGCGGTCAGCAGAGCGCGGTAGTGGCCGATGGCATCGGGCATCTCGTAGTCGAGGCACTTCTGGTACTGCGGCTCTATGCCGTTGGTGCCGAACGCTATTCGTTCGGTGATGAGAATGCCGGTGCCGCTTGCGCCCTGATAGTCGGCGAACTGGGTGCTTGGCACCACGATGGGAAAGCCCGGCGTCGACGACAGCCGCGCGAATCGCACCTCGGAGTCCATCTGGGTTCGGGCGTGGTCGCGTACCGGATCGTCGAAGTCGCGCGAGAACTTGACGAACAGCTCGGTGGGCAGGCCTGAGCCAGTCCGGTGCGTACTCGACGTCGAGGAGCAGTTTGCGGCCGGTGCTGCCGCCCGATACCTCCTGGAATCGGCTGATGCGCGTGACGCTTTCGGACGGCTCAAGCGTGCCGGAGGCGCGAAATGCCCGGGTGAGGAAGTCGGCGCCGCTCCGGCGCAGGGCCTCCGGATGCGCGGGAAACGAGGTATGCGTGACGTCGCCGGTGGCCCAGTCTTCGTTCACCGTGCTTCGACCACGTGCCTAGGCCCCGAAGATCACGGGCAGATCCGAGGCGCGCCCCGAGAACGATGGCGACCGCTTTTCGCGGAACGCCGCGACACCCTCCTTGCCGTCGCCGATCGACGTGTAGAACATCGCCAGCGAGTCGGAAAGGTGCGCCTCCAGGGGATCTGCGTGCGCTGCCGTTGCGGTACAGCATCTGCTTGGCGAGGCCGAGCGCGACCGGCGACCGGCCGACGACGAAGGATCGGCGCGAGCTCGAGCGCGGCAGGCAGCAGGTCCTCGGGCTCGTGCAGCGATCGCACCAGGCGTCCGGCGTGGGCGGCCTCGGCGGTGAGGATGTCGGCGGAGTACACCCATTCCAGCGCCGTCTGGATGCCGACGATGCGGGGCAGGAACCAGCTCGAACATGCTTCCGGCACGATGCCGAGGCGGCCGAAGACGAAGCCGATGCGTGCCTTGGTCGATGCCAAGCGGATGTCCATCGCGAGCGTCATCGTGGCGCCGATGCCCACTGCCGCACCGTTGATCGCCGCGATCACCGGCTTGGGCAAGGCGTGGATCGCCAGGGTCAGTCGCCCGCCGGTGTCCCGGATTCCGTCGTGGTACGGCGCCTCCGTGTAGTGCTCGCGAAACTCCTGCGGTGTCGGGCTCTGGGACTCGTCCAGCCCGAACACGTTTCCGTCAGCCGACAGATCCATTCCCGCGCAGAACGCGCGACCCGATCCGGTGACGACTACGGCCTTCACCGCATCGTCGCGGGCGTCTTCGAGGAAGACCTGCTCGAGTTCTCGGGCCATCGTGACGTCGAACGCGTTCAGCGCATCGGGCCGATGCAAGGTGAGCGTCGCGATCCCGTCGTCGTCGACGTCCCACAGCAGGGTTTCAAAACTCATGCGCCCAATATCGCAGGCCCCCCGCGAGCGCCCTGCGGGCGACCCGGTCAGTGGTTGACGTAGACGGACTTGGTGCTGCTTCGGAACAAGGCCGAAAGGCGGCCGGTTGAGACCAGACGTGGGCAACGACGCCGAACCATTCAGGATGCTTCTCATCTCGGGTAGCACTCGCGCGACCTCCACGAACACCGCCGCGTGTCGTACGGCCTCACGATTGGCGCCGCCCGGGCTCGACGTCGAGTGCTATCTCGATCTTGCGAGCCTGCCGCATTTCAATCCCGACGACGATCACGATCCCTTGCCGGACACCGTCGCGACGTTGCGCGCCACCGTCGCCGCTGCGGATGCGGTGCTGTTCTGCACGCCGGAGTACGCCGGCACCTTGCCAGGCTCATTCAAGAACCTGCTCGACTGGATGGTCGGAGGCGACGAATTCACCGACAAGCCCGTCGCGTGGATGAAGGTTGCCGCTGATTCGCGCCGGGGTGAGGGAGCCCAGGCGACGCTCGCCACGGTCCTGGGCTACGTCCAGGCCATCGTGATCGAAGATGCTTGCCGACACGTACCGATCACCCCTCAGTCGGTAACACCGGACGGCTTGATCGTGGACGGCGCGGCATCCGCCCGGATCGTCCGGGCCGTCCAAGCCTTCGCCGACGCCGTGGTCGCTCGCGCTGACTGACCTGAACAGCCATTCCGACTCGGCTAACGGACTGACCGACTGAACCGAATGATCTTGTAGGCCGTATCACTGCGAAGCCTGCCGATCATCCGAGTGGAGACCGATATCCGTGAGCGTTGAGTTCGACTGGGGCGTGGCATGCGACGCCGACCTGGTCAACGCCGCCGCACTCGGCGACCGGACGGCGTTCGCCGGGATCTACGACCGCTACGCCGACCGCCTCCACGACTACTGCCTCGGCATCGTCGGCGACCGTGACGCCGCCGACTGCGTCCAGGAGGCGTTCTGCGTCGCCGTCACCGACCTGCCGTCTCTGCGCGACCCCGACAAGCTGCGGCCCTGGCTGTACGCGATCGCCCGCAACCAGGCGTTTCGCACGCTGCGCGACCGCCGTCGCGAGATGACGTCCGACGATCTGCCCGACGTCGCCGTCGCAGGCGGCAGGCCCCGAGACCCTGGTCCGGCGCAACGAGCTCACGGATTTGATCGCGACGGCGGAGGGCGGCCTCTCCGACCGGGATCGCGAAGTCCTGGACCTGGCCTACCGGCACGGTCTGACCGGGGCCGAGCTTGCGCAGGCGCTCGGTGTCGGCGAAGAGTCGGCGAAGAAGATGGTGCAGCGCCTTCGCGTCACCGTCGAAAGATCGGTCGGCGCGCTGCTGATCGCACGCCAGGCCCGCTCCGGCTACAACCGCTGTCCGGAGCTCGCGGCGCTGGTGGCTGACTGGGACGGCGAGTTCACCGTCCTGGTGCGCAAGCGCGTGTCGCGTCACGTCGACTCCTGTGCGAACTGCAATGAGGCTCGCGGCAGACTCGTCAGCCCGCTGTCGCTGCTCGGCGCAGCTCCACTCCTGATCCCCGCGCCCAGCTGGCTTCGTGAGTCCACGCTCATCCAGATGCAGCATGCCCCGCTGGGCGCCGGCGTTGCGGGTGCGGCGACGCACGTGGCCGGTCATGGGATCGGCCGATTCGCGGCGTGGGTCGTCGCGCTGTTCGCCGTTCCCGTGGCGACGGTGGGTGTTGCGGTCAGCCTGACGGCGCCGCACGATTCCCCCGGCACGTCGGTCCAGTTCAGTAGCCCGGTGCCGACGACGTCCGTGACCGCATCGTCGACGAATGTGGCTCCGCCGCAACCGAGTACGTCGACGCCGCCGCCCGTGGGTCCGGCAGCACCCGGCCCGAGCGCAGGCAATCGGGGTGTTCAGCCGACGGCGCAGGTGCCGTCGGCCGCCCCCTCGGCGACCGTCGTGCAGCAGGCGCCACCGGCACCGTCGAGGACTCAGGCCGCGCCCGCTCCGAGCGCTCCCGCGTCGACGGCCGCGCCGCGATCGCGCGAGCCGAAGAAGCCGCCCGTGATGGAGACGCCGAAGCCGACGACCGACCACCACCACGACCACCCAGGCGCCGCCGCCGCCGTGCCCGCGCATCGCCGTCGACAATGGCCCGGGGTGCGGCAGGCCGACGCCCTGATCAGTTGGCGGCGTTGGGAAGCAGTCGGGGGCAGTTGCCCTGCGGATCGGTTGCCAGTTCGAAGTGCCACAGCTCGTTGGCGTAGATCTGGCACAGGCCGAACCGGGCGCCATTGGCGATGAGCCAGTGGTCGGCGGGCGGACCGCCGATGTCGACGGCCTCGCCGATGACGTGCTTGGACAGCTCTGGGGTTTCGACGTACTGCCGCGCGACCGCAAGGCTGCCGTAGGTGTGCACCGCGTCGTCGAGAAGCCGCTGCTGGAACTCCGGTGATCGCCAGCCCGACGTCACGGTCATGGCGATGCCGTCCGCGCGGGCTTCGGTGGCAGCGTTCTGGATGGCGCTCAACAGCTGCGGGTCGAGGCGGCCGACGGCGGGATCCTGCACGTCGAAGGGTGTCAACGCATCGCCGTTCGGCAGGGATCCGTCACCCGGATCGGCGGTCGCGACGGACGGTACGAGCAGGCCGAGGGCCGCTGCCGTGGCAGCCGCAGCAGTGATGGCCATGACGACGATCCGCATTCCGACCTCCTCGCTGCGTGGGTCCCGGTGACCTTGCCTCGATGCAAGACCTTAGTCAAAGGCGCTGGGCAGCTGCTGTGCGGAGGCGTCGTGCAAGATGAGGACGTGCGCAGTGTCTTCGAGGTCGACGACGACGAAGCCGACGCGATGGTCGCGGCGGCCATCGGCGTGGCGCGGGCGATCGGCATCCGGGTGTCCGTCGCCGTCGTGGATCGCGGCGGGCGGCTCAAACGCTTCGCGCGCATGGACGGCGCCGAGGTCGCGGGCACGACGCTGGCGCAGCACAAGGCGTTCAGCGCGCTGGCCAACTCGTGCAGCACCGAGGAATTGGCGAGCGAGGCGCAGCCCGGCGGTTCCCTGTACGGCATCGCCTCGAGCGGCGCTGGCGAGTTCACGATCGTGGGTGGCGGCGCCGTCGTCGCCCGTGACGGAGACATCATCGCCGGAATCGGCGTCAGCGGCGGCACGGCAGAGCAGGACCGCGAGTGTGCGCAGGCGGCCGTCGCGGTCCTCTCCGCCAACTAACAGCGGTAGATGCGCTCGGCGTTGGCGGCGAAGAGCTTGTCGCGGTCGTCGTCGCTCAGGCCCGCGGTGACGGTCGAGTAGCTCGACCAGAGCTCGTCGAGGGTGCCGTGCATCCCGTCGACGGGGAAGTTGCTCGCGAACAGGCAGCGGTCGACGCCGAACGCGTCGATGGCGTGCTCGAGCCATGGCGCCAGCACGTCGGGCGCCATCGAGCCCAGCGGCATCGCGAGCCCGGAGAGCTTGCACACCACGTTGTCGCCGACGCTCGCGAGGGCGTCGATGCCCTCGGTCCAGAGGGCGCGCTCTTCGGCGGAGTCGTTGCGGGGCCAGCCCGCGTGCTCGACGACGACCACGATGTCGTCGTGCTGCTCGAGCCCCCTGGCGGCGTCCACCAGCCGATCGGGATGGATCATCAACTCGAACAACAGGTCTCGCTCGGCAAGAGCCTTGAGAAGCTCGGCCGACGGGAGGAATCCCTCCGAGGCTCCCATCGGGCGGACACCCCGAAAGCGTTTCGCCGCAAGCTGTTTGTCGATGGCGGCCACGGCCTCGGCCGTCGAGTCGGCTGGCGGCAGTCCGCCGACGATGGCGTCGGGGTGTCCGTCGGCGTCGGCCCGCCGGTCCAGTTCGAGGGTCTCCTCGACGGAGTGCCCGCCGGTGGCGGCAGCGACGTTGACCAGTTTCTCGACGTTCCAGCCCGCCGACTCGGCGAGGTAGGTGGCGACGTCGAAGCGGCGGGCCATGCCGGTGACGTTGCCCATGTTCAGCTGCGCCTGGTCCACCGAGAGGTAGGGATACCAGTCGGTGCGCGCCGGATCCCAGAGGTGGACGTGGGCATCGACGATGCGGGCAGGTTTCGGGGTCTCAGATGCGTCTGTGGTCATCGCGGCTGTACCACCTCTCGGAGTGTGTCGTCGAACCACCGGGGTACCTCGGGCCCGCCGAAGCTGATGCTGCCGATGGGGCGTGGGTGACTGCGCAATCCGAACCATCCTGCGCCAGCGGCCAATTCGGCGCCGGCAAGCGACGCGGCATCGGGGTGGCAGACGAGGTGGGCCGTCAATTCGGTGGGAACGTCCTCGGATTCCACGCTGACGGCGAAGGGCAGCACCCGGTCCTTGGTGGCCTTCCGGCCCGCCCTCGCCAGCTGCGCCGAGGCCTGGGCACGGCTGCGGCCGCCCGTCGTGGTGGCCGCCGTGACGGTGACCAGGCGGACGGGATGGTCTCTGGCCATGGCGATCTCGGCAACGGCTAGGGTCCACTGGGCGTCGGTGAGGATCCGCTCGACGATGTCGTCGTGGTCGGCGAGGATGCGCTCCCAGTCGGAGGACGCGCCTGCGGCGGGGCCACCTCCCTGCGCGACCACCACGGCGTCGAGCGATTCGAGGTCGCCGAGTGCCGCGGGGGAGTCGACCTGATGGCAGGCCACGCCGCGCGCCTCCAGCACGCCGATGAGCGCCTTCGCCACGTCCGGCTGGTTGGCGACGACCGCGCACGTCCGCGTTGCAGAGGCCGGGACGTCGTCGCCCGCCGGTGCGTCGAACACTGCCCCGAAGCGCGCGTTGCTTCCGCCGCCGCTGACCTGGTTGGCCTCGGCCTGAGCAAGGGCGATGGTGGTCGCGGCATCCAATACCCGGGCGGGCGATGCCACGTCGTCGACGCGCACCACCTCGATCAGACGGGGTTCGTCGATCACGGACACTTCCGATCCACCGACGAAGAGCACCCGCCCCTGGCAGGACGCAAAGTCCTCGCCGACGAGGTGGGCGCCGAGGGGGCCGAGGTCTTCTGGCGCGGGCATCGAGCCCAATGACAGTCCGCCGGTGGCGGTTCCGCTGGTCTTCGGCATCCGGCTCAACGCCGCCGTCACCATGCGGGTGGCGGCGATCGGCGAGACGGCATTGATCACGACACCTGCGGGCGCGTGACGTCCCAGCTGCCAGGTGAGGGCGGCAACGGCGCGCTTGGCGCAGCCGTAGGCGCCCGCGTCGGCCGGCCGCCATCCCGAGCCTGAGGTGACGCCGAGGATGTGACCCCGCCCAGCCGCCGCCATCAGCGGCAGCGCGGCAGCGAGGACGTTGCGATAGCCGTCGAGGTGGACCTCCAGCACGCTGCGCCAGTCCTGGTCGCTGCCGGAGGCGAAGCCGGTCGGGCGGCTGATGCCCGCGACGTTGACCACTGCGTCGAGCCCACCGAACTCGTCGGCCAACTCTTCGAAGAGCTTTCGGACTCCCGATTCGTCGGTGACCGACAACCCGGAGGCACGCGCGCTTCCACCTGCGGCGACGATCCGTCCTGCCGTGGTCTCGTCGGCCTGGGGGAGTTGTTCGGAGCCGTCGATCGACACCAGCGGGTCGACGGTGACGACGAAAGCGCCCGTGCGAGCTGCCGATTGGGCGATGGCAGCGCCGATGCCGCCACCGCCCCCCGTGACGACGACGACGCGCTGCCAGTCGCTCATGCCAGGTCCAATCCTTCGAGTTCGCCTGCCGCGAGCCAACTCTCGAGAAGTTCGCGGTAGCCGAACCAATCGCCGAAGCCTCGACCCCAGTTGGTGTCGCGCGGACGGATACCGCCTGGATCGCCTTCGTTGTTGAGGCGAGATGGCGTGCAGGCGGACATGACGGCGCTGGGGTCGACGAAGGTGTCGACGATCTGCTGAATCCAGTCGGCCTCTGCCGCGGCGCTCACGTCGAACGTGGCAACGTCCTGCTTCTCCATCAGCGTCACCACGCCCGCGACGAACTCGGCGCCGAGCACCGCCAGCTGGGTGTAGTTGACGGTGACGACCGATTGTTGACCGGGAGCGGGCATGACGAACATGTTGGGGAAGCCGCGGCTCATCATGCCGAAGAGGCTGGCTGCGCCATCGGCCCACTTCTCCGCGAGCGAGATGCCTCCGCGGCCGATGATGTCGTGGCCGACCCGGCGCTGCAGCGGCGTGACCTCGGCCTCGAACCCGGTGCCGTAGACGATGCAGTCGACCTCGTAGCGCTGCCCCTTGACCACGACGGCATCCTCGCTGATCTCGTCGACGCCCGTGGGGCAGTCGACGAGGGTGACGTTGGGTCGGTTGAAGGCGCCGAAGTACTCGTCGTGGAAACACGGCCGCTTGCAGAGATACCGGTAATACGGCTTGAGCGCGGCCGCGACGTCCGGGTCGGCGATCAGTTCGTCGATCCGCTTGCGGTGCTCCTCCATGATCCCGAAGTCGAGTTCCTCGGCCCTGCGCATGAATTCTTGGATGCTCGCGCCCTTGACGCGGGGTGGGTTCTGCACGGCGGCGTAGTGGTGCGTCCAGCCGTCGTCGGTGAGGTCGACGTCGACCTTCCGGCCCAGAATGATCGACTGGAAGTTGTCCATCCGCGCCTTCTGCCAGCCCGGTTCCAGGCTCTCGGCGAAGGCCGGATCGGTGGGCCGGTTGCCCCGAACCCCGATGGCCGACGGCGTGCGCTGAAAGACGTAGACCTGCTTGGCCGCCTCGGCCAGTGGCGGCAGCGCCTGCAAACCGCTTGCGCCCGTACCGATCAGCGCGACGGACTTGTCGCCGAGGTTGGTGAGCGCCTCGCCGGGGCCGCCGCCGGTGTAGCCGTAGTCCCACCGCGCCGTGTGGAACGCGCGGCCGCCGAAGTCGTCCATGCCAGGGATCACGGGCAGCTTCATGAGATTGAGGATCCCGACGGCCAGCACGTAATAACGACAGGACAGCTCGTCACCTCGGTCGGTGCTGACCCGCCAGCGGCCGGCGTCGTCGTCCCACTTCGCCTGGGTGACCTCTGTGTGGAACAGGGCGTCGCGAACGAGGTCGAAGCGCTCGGCGACGTTCTGCAGGTGCTGTCGGATCTCCTCGCCGAACGCATAGCGCCGGGTGGGCACGTAGTCGAGTTCCTCGAGCATCGGAAGGTACTGGTAGGACTCGACGTCGCACATCACGCCCGGGTAGCGGTTCCAGTACCACGTGCCGCCAGGGCCACCCGCGGCATCCACGATCCTGATGCGTTCGATCCCCGCCTTGCGGAGGTGGGCACCCGCGAGTAGTCCGGCGATGCCGCCGCCGATGATCACCACGTCGGGATCGTCGGTTACGGCCTCGCGCTCGATGTAAGGCGTGAAGGGGTCGGCCCGATACCCGGCGACGACCTCGTCGGCAGTCAGATCGCGAATGGCCGCGCGGCCGGGTACCAGGCGTTTGTCGCGCTCGGCGAGGTACTTCGCGTGCACGACTTCGGGGTCGAAGGCCATGGTTTCCCCTTCTGACGGCTTACCGCTGGTGTTACAAAAACTCTACAATATGTCACGCTGTCCGCCGACGGAACCGGGCAGGACGAGCCCACGACGTTCTCCCGACGAAATCGCTATTTTTGCTAAGATAGGGCCCACTCGGTCGCCAATCGTAGAGTCCATCGACGCCGAGCAGAAGGGTGGGTCACGTGGTCGAGCAGACGCATGACGTCGATTGGACTCCGCTTCCCGTCCCGTGGGCGGTGCAGGCTCCGGATCGGATTCCAAAACAGCGGTACTACGACCCGGAGTTCTACGCACTCGAGAACGAGTTGTTCTGGCCACGCGTATGGCAGATGGCGTGCCGGTTGGAGGAGATCCCCAACCCCGGTGACTTCGTCGAGTACGAAATCCTCGACCAGTCGATCATCGTGGTGCGCGTCGACGCGGACACGGTGCGCGCCTACTACAACTCCTGCCGTCACCGCGGGATGAAGCTCGTCGAGGGTCAGGGATCGAAGCGGACCTTCGTCTGCCCGTTCCACGGATGGTGCTGGGGCCTCGACGGCAAGAACACGTTCGTGTTGCGCCCCAAGCTGTTCGACGATGCCAACCTCGACGCCGACGACCTCGCACTGGTACCGGTCCGGTGCGAGCTCTGGGGCGCGTGCGCGTGGATCAACCTCGACGACGGTGCGCCGCCGCTGGTCGAATGCCTCGAGCCGTTCGCCTCCAAACACGACGAGTGGAAGGTCGGGGCGCTTCGGACCGAGTGGTGGAAGTCGTGCATTCTGCCGGTGAACTGGAAGGTGGCCACGGCGGCCTTCATGGAGGGCTACCACGTCCAGCAGACCCACCCGCAGCTCTTGCCGTCGTCGCACACCGCCGAGCGATCCTCGGTGCACCCGCTCATCGAGACCAGCCTGCACTTCATGCGGACCCTCGGGTCCGGCATGGGCGGCATGACCCACGAGAACGACGTGCGGATCGCCGAAGGGCTGCAACACATGTCGCTGCCCGACGACCCGCGCGAGGCGATGGCCGCCTGGGAGCATGCCGTCAGGGACGCGGTCACGCAGTGGCACCGTGCCCGCGGCTGCGACTTTCCCGACCTGAACGAGATCGTCGTCGACGCCATCGGGTTCGGGTTCCCGCACTACTTCCTCCTGCCCCAGTACAGCAGCGCGTCGTCGTACCGGATCCGGCCGCTGGGTCCCGAGGAGACGCTCTTCGAGATCTGGTCGCTGACCCGCTTCCCGGACGACGAGTCGCAGGGTAGGCCCACCCCGCCGGTGCCCCTGGCGCCCGACGACCCGAGCTGGCCTGCCATTCCCGCCCAGGACTTCTCGAACCTGCCGAAACAGCAGAAGGGGCTGCACGCCAAGGGCTTTGAGTTCATGCGACTGTCGGATCGGGTCGAGGGGTTGATCTCGAACTTCGAGCGCGTCATCGACGGGTTCCTCGCGGGGCTGCCGTACGAACGCCTGGTGCCCGCGATCCAGAAGACGAACACCACGATCGACGTGCCGATCGCGGACCTCGAACTGACCGAGCGGATGCCTGCATGGTGATGTGGGACGAGTCCGTCGACCTGCTGATCGTGGGGAGTGGCGGAGGAGGTCTGGTCGCCGCGCTGGCGGCGGTCGACTCCGGGATCGAACCGCTGGTGGTCGAGAAGCAGGCCCTCGTCGGCGGATCGACCGGTCTGTCCGGCGGCATGGTGTGGCTACCGAACAACCCGCTGATGCAGGCCGAGGGCATCCCCGATTCGCACGCCGATGGTCTTGCCTACTTCGAGGACGTCATCGGCGACGTCGGTCCAGCGTCTTCGCCCGCACGTCGCGAGATGTTCCTCACCGCGGGCATCGAGATGATCAACTTCCTGCTGCGCAAGGGCATTCGGATGGTGCGTTGCCCCGGCTGGAGCGACTACTACCCCAACAGCAAGGGCGGCAACGCCGAGGGCCGTTCGGTCGAAGGCGTTCCGTTCGACGCCGCCGCGCTCGGTGAGTGGAGCGACAAGGTCCAGCCGTCCATGGCCAAGAACTACGGGTTCGTGCTCAAGACCAACGAGCTGCGATCCGTGCAGTACTTCAACCGCTCGCCGCGCGCGTTCGCCGTCGCGACGCGGGTGTTCCTGCGTACCAGGGCCGCCCGCCTCCGAGGTCGGGAGATCCTCACCAATGGGGCGTCGTACATCGGCCAGATGCTGAAGGTGCTGATCGAGTTCGGCAACGGTGATCCGCGGGTGTGGACGAACGCAGCGATGGACGACCTCATCGTCGAAGACGGCAGGGTCGTCGGGGCCCGCGTGACCAGGGACGGCTCGACGCTGAACGTCGAAGCGCGCAAGGGGGTGCTGTTGGCGGCCGGCGGTTTCGGCCACAACGCCGACATGCGACGCCAGTACGGCGCCGATCAACCCAACGAGGGGAAGTGGTCGATCGCGAACGCGGGGGACACCGGCGAGGTGTTGCAGGCGGCAATGCGCCTCGGCGCCAAGACCGACCTGCTGGACGAGGCCTGGTGGCTGCCGATGGCCTTCATCGCCGATCCCTCCGCAGCGTCGCTGGGCTCCGGACGGCAGCGCCCTGGCGCCATCTACGTCGACGGAACCGGCAGACGCTTCTGCAACGAGTCGAACTCCTACGTCGAAGTGGGAAAGGCGATGTACGCCAATAAGGCCGTGCCGTGTTGGCAGGTCTTCGACCAGGGCTACGTCGGCCGCTACGTCATGGGGGCAAACCCGTTCGCGAAGCGTCGGGTGCCCGAGGCGCTGATCGAGAAGGGCGTCATCAAACGCGGTGCGACGATCGCCGACCTGGCACGCGAGATCGGCGTTCCCGCAGACGAATTGACGAAGACCGTCGAGCGGTTCAACAAGTTCGCCAAGGATGGCCTCGACCCCGACTTCGGCCGCGGCCAGTCGGCCTACAACGACTGCCTCGGTGACCCCGGGCATCAAACCGAACGCCGCGCTCGGGCCGATCGATCGCGGACCGTACTTCGCGACGAGGATCTTCCCCGGCGACGTCGGAACCTGCGGCGGAGTGATCACCAACGAGTACGCCCAGGTGATCGACGAGCACGACGAGGTGATCGAGGGCCTCTACGCCACCGGGCAACATCACCGCCACCGTGATGGGACGCACCTATCTCGGCGCGGGCGGGAGCATCGCCAACACCATGGTGTTCGGTTACGTGGCCGCCCGCCACGCCGCGGGCAACGCTCCGTCGACTTCTGCACCAGGGCTGTGAAAGTCGGCTAGTCGCGACCCAGGTGCAGAAGTCGCGGAGTCACCCGCCCTTCATGAAATCCCTTGGCGTCAGACCTGATTGCTTGAGTTCGGCCCGCCGCGCCTGAACGTCCGATGCCGCGCCGACCATGTTCGTCAGGATGTGGCTGACCTGAAGGTGCACGCGCATCCCCATCAGCTCGTAGGCCCGCTTCACGTTGCTCTTGACGGCCATCAGGGTGGTCAGCGGAATCTGCGCGAGCTTCTGGGCCATCTCCTCGACGGTCGCCTCCAGATCGTCGCGCGGCACCACCTTGTTCAGCAGGCCCCACTCGAGTGCCTCGTCAGCGGAAAGCGTTGGCGCCAAGAGCAACCAGTCCATGGTGCGATGCCAGTTCATCAGCAGCCACGGCTCGATCATCGTGTGCCCGCCCGGCTCGCCGAGACTCTGGGCCAGCGGCATCTGGAAGTACGCGTCCTCGGATGCGACGCAGAAGTCGGTGAGCAACCCGAGGTAGATCCCGCCGCCCATGCAGTACCCGTGAATCTGCGAGATCGTCGGCTTGGGGAACTCCCACAGATACAGCGTCGGCCACAGGAACAGATCCGCCGTGCCCTTGTAGAGGTCCTCGAACGTATCGCCGAAATCCGGGTACGGGTTCTCGTCGGGACCCCATTTCGCGACGTGTCCGCCGCAGAAGCCCTTTCCGTTCGCCTTGAGGATGACGACCTTGATCTCCTTGTCGTGGTCCGCTTCCTTCAGGCACGCGTCGACCTCCTGGACCAGGATCGCGTCCTTGGTGTTCGCCTTCTCGGGACGGTTGAGGATGATCCGCGCCACCGGTGGTTCGCGTTCGTAGATGACAGCCTCGAGCTCGCGTCGCTCTATCGTCATTGGGCTCTCCTTCTCAGAGAATCGCGCCGCTGTCCTTGGCCGTCGAGATGTCGTCCCAGTCGAGACCGAGTTCCAGCAGGATCTCCTCGGTGTGCTCGCCGTACTCGGGTGCACGCGACGGTGCGGGTGGAGTCTCGTCGAATTGCACTGGTGGAGCGACGATCTGGTACTCGTTGCCCTCGGCGTCGACGTTTCCGATGACGTACCCGTTCGGCTTCACCTGAGGATCGTTGAGGGTCTCCTTGGGTGTCGCCAGCGCCGCCCAGACGCCGGGCTCGTCCGCGAGTGCCGTGCGCCAGTGCTCGAGGTCCTTGGCGGCGATGGCCGCCCCGACGAGTGCGGTCGCTTCGTCGGCGTTGGCGATCAGATTGCTCGAGGGCACGAAGCGGGGGTCCTCGGCGAGCTCCGGAAGACCGATCCGGCGGCAGAAGCCGGCCCAGAACCGATCGGGCTGCAGGAAGACCAACTGGATGTAGCGGTCGTCGCTCGTCTTGTAGCGGTTGACGAGTGGGTTCATCGCCAGACCGGGTGGTGCGCCGGGGATTCCGTCGAGATCGAAGAGGTCGGCGACGGAGATCGACGGAGCGATGGCCCACATCGCCTGAGCCAGCAGTGACGAGTCGACGATCGACGGCTCGCCGGTGCGCTCGCGATGGAACAGCGCAGCGCAGAGACCACCGGCGAGCGTGATGCCACCCTGCAGGTCGCCGAACGCAGGCCCCTGCACGGCGGGGTGCTCGCCGAACGGCGTCAGGGTGTAGGAGACCCCGCCCCTGGACAGATAGGTCGCCGCATCGAAACCGCCGCTGTCGCGGTCCGGACCGCGCACTCCCATGCCGGTGCCCCGCGCGATGATGATGTTCGGATTGAACGAGCGAATGTCCTCGACGGTCAGTCGCGCCCGTTCCAGTGCGCCGGGCAGCCAGTTGGTCAGGAACACGTCGGCGGTGGCGAGCAGGCGGCCGAAGTACTCGCGACCGGTCTCGGACTTGACGTCCAGCGCGATACTGCGCTTGCCGCGGTTCCCGATCTCCAGAATGAAGTCGACGTGGGCGCGGGCGGCCTGCTTGGTGAACGGGCCGATGACGAGCGCGCGCCCGGGATCACCTCCGCGGACGTCCTCGACCTTGATGACGTCGGCGCCCCAGTCCGAGAGCGCGGCGCCCGCGGCGGGCACGTAGGTCCACGACGCGAGCTCGACAACGCTTACGCCACTGAGCATTTCAGACATGTCAGTTCCCCTTCACGAGTTCGCTCACTAGCCCTCGGCCGACCGTTTCGAGGTATTCGTCGGAACCGCCGAGGAAGGCACTCCAGCCCAGCAGGCGCTTCAGGTAGAGGTGCGCGTCGTGCTCCCACGTGAAGCCGATTCCGCCGAAGACCTGGATCGCGGTGTCTCCGACCGTGGCGAGCCGGCCCGCGAATGCCTTGGTGCGCAACGCCGCACGATGCCGTTCCTCGGCATCGGCGGAGTCGGCGGCCCACAGTGCGTGGATGACGCCGCTTCGCGCGAGTTCGACGGTCTCGTACATGTCGACGCACAGGCCCTGGACCGCTTGGAAGCTTCCGATGGGCTGGTCGAACTGCCTGCGCACCTTGGCGTAGTCGACGGCGAGCGCCATGACCGCCTGTGCGGCGCCGAGGGCATCGGCGGCGTAGGCGATCAGCACGTCGTCAATCAGGGCTTCGACCGAGTCCTCCGAGGCATCGGCAAGTCGTTGCGCCGGTGCGCCGTCCAGCCCGACGTCGAACAGCTTTCTCGTCGGATCCACGTGCTCGCGCGGTGTGACCGTCACCCCGGTTGACGCCGGGTCGACGGAGAACAATCCGACTCCGCTGCCATCGTCGGCGATGACGAGGAGGACGCCGGCCGCGGCAGCGTCGGGCAGCGCCGCGATCGCGCCGTCGAGGACGATGCCCCCGCCGGACTCCTTCGCCGTGGGACGCGGGCCGCGCAACGGGCCGACGGTGGCGATCGTCGAACCATCGGCGATGCCCGCCGCGAGGGCGTTCGCGTCGGCGACGCCGAAGTGGGTGAGGGCACGGACGGCGGCGACGGCGGTCGACAGCCAGGGGCCCGGGTGCAGCGCGGCGCCGAGCTGCTCCGCGACGACGCCCGCCTCGACCATCGTCATGCCCGCCCCGCCATGCTCGTCGTCGACGAGAACTCCGGTGGCGCCAAGGGAAGCGAGCCCGCCCCAGACGACTTCGGTCGTTCCGGTCGGGTCGTCGAGCAGTGGACGCACGTGCCCGGCGACGCTGGCCTTCTCGGCGAGGTAGCGGCGCACGGTGTCGCGCAGCGCCGTCTGCTCGTCGGTCAATTCGAGGTTCATCGGGGGAGCCCCAGCACTCGAGTCGCCGTGATGCCCTTGGTGATCTGGGTGGTACCGCCCGCGATCGTGAGCGAGCGCGACCCGAGCCGGTATTCGGTCCATCGCCCTGCGTTCTGCGCGGGTCCGAAGACGTCGTACGCGAGGACCGAGAGATCCTGTCCCGTCTCCGCCCACACGCTCTTGGCAAGGCTGGCCGAGCCGAGGTCGTCGCCGCCGTGAAGGGTGGCCGAGATCGCGCGCTTGCACAGCTGCTCGAGGAAGTCGACGCGAACCGCGATCTCGCCGAGGCGGCGCAACGTGGTCCTGTCGTCGAGAGCGGGCCGGCCGTCGACCGAATGGTCGGCGAGATCGCTGACGAGGTCGGTGAGGTGCTGACGCAGCTGCGAGTAGAGCCGCGCCGCTCCCGCCCGCTCGTGGCTCAGCGTCGTCGTGGCCACTCGCCATCCGCCGTTCAGCGGGCCGAGCAGGGCGTCGGCAGGCACGCGAACGTCGTCGAAGAACACCTCGGCGAAGTCCGCCGCACCGTTGAGGGTGACCAGGGGGCGGACCTCGATGCCCGGCGACTTCATGTCGACGATGAGACAGGAGATGCCCTTGTGCTTGGGTGCGTCGGGGTCGGTGCGCACGTACAGCTGGCACCAGTCCGCGCGATGGCCCAGAGAGGTCCAGATCTTCTGGCCGGTGACCACGAAGTCGGCGTCGTCGCCCGACCCGTCGCGTGTCGCGCGGGTGCGCAGCGACGCGAGATCGGACCCCGCCTCCGGTTCGGACATGCCCTGGCACCAGATGTCGTCGGCGCGTGCCATGCGCGGAAGGAGCTGGCGCTTCTGCCCATCGGATCCGTATTCCATGATGGCCGGAGCGATGTTGTTGATGCCGATGACGTTGAGCGGCAGGGGAGCCCGCGCCCTGGTGGTCTCCTCGGCGAACACCAACTGTTCGAGGACGGTGGCGCCGCGTCCGCCGAAGTCCTTGGGCCACGACACCGCGCCCCAGCCGGCGTCGGCCATGGTGGCATCCCAGCCGCGAAGAAGGTCGAAGGCCCCTTCGTCCCTACCGCGGCTGCGGTCCGCGGCGATGACGTCTTCGGTCAGATGTTCGGTCAGCCATACGCGCAGTTCCTTGCGGAACTGTTCGACCTCGGCGGGGTAGGAGAAGTCCACGATGTCCTGTCGGGAGAGAACCGTTTTCTATCTTTGTTATTTTAGGGAGTATAGCTACCGTCGGCAGTACGGTTGATCGTGAGCCGAGAACGGAAGGATCGAGGATGCCGAAGGGGATCATCTACTTGGAGACGACGCCGGTCTCGCCGGATCGCGAGGCGGAGTACCACGAGTGGTACAACGAGACGCATCTCGAGGAAATCTGCTCCGTAGAGGGCATCACGGGTGCCCGCCGATTCGCCCCGACCGACGGCGACGGGCCCTTCATTGCGATCTACGAACTCGACTGCGACGACCTCGATGCGGTGGTCGGTCGGCTCAGAGAGCTCGGTGCCAGCGGAAATATGTCGTCGCTGCAGTACCTCAACATGGAGACCCCACCCATTCCGAAGGTGTACCGCCAGATTGGTTCCTACGAAAAATGAGCCCCGACGGCGACGTTCAGAAGCGGATCTATGCCCTCATGGTCCTCATGAAGGCGGCCGACGACCGGCTCAGCAAGGGCATCGGCACCGGTGAGTTCCAATGCGTCTACTGGCCCTCGCGCGGGCAGGAGGCCATCGCCGCCGCCATGGGCGTGACGTTGCGGACCGACGACCGACTGGTCACCACCTATCGCGGCCTGCACGACCTCATCGGCAAGGGTGTTCCGCTCGAGGAGATCTACGGCGAGATGATGGGTCGCACCGTCGGCGCGAGCCGCGGCAAGGGCGGCACCATGCACATCGCCAAACCCGAAGTGGGAGTGATGCTGTCGACCGGAATCGTCGGAGCGGGGCCGCCGGTGGCGGTCGGCCTGGCGATGGCGGCCAAGCGCCAGGGACTCGACCGCGTCACGGTGGTGAGCTTCGGCGACGGCGCGACCAACACCGGGTTCGTTCCACGAGGCGGCGAACATGGCCGCGCTGTGGGACCTGCCCGTGGTCTTCGTCTGCCAGAACAATCTCTACGCCGAGATGACGCCGACGTCGGACACGATGAAGATCGAGAACGTCGCCGACCGTGCCGCCGGCTACGGGATGCCGGGCGTGAAGGTCGACGGCAACGATCCGCTCGCCGTCACCGAGGCGCTTGCCGAGGCAGTTGGCAAGGCGCGCAACGGCGAAGGCCCCACGTTCATCGAGTGCGTGACCTTCCGCTTCCGCGGCCACTACTTCGGCGATCGCAACAAGTACATGCCCGAGGGGCAGCTGGAGGCGGCGAAGGCGGCCGACCCCGTGCCGCGCTTCCGCAGGCATCTCGTCGACACCGGGGCGTGCACCGACGACGAGTTGAATCACATCGACGAGGGCGCGCTGATCGCGGTGGAATCGGCACTGAACACGGTCATGGCTGCCGAGGCCGCCACCGTCGACGAGTTGGACAAAGACGTGTACGCCAATGCAATTGCGTTCCCCGCCTGAGGAAGACGGTCATGAGCGAAACTGAAATGACGATGCGCGAGGCATTGAACCTCGCGCTCGACCAGGCCCTGGAAGCCGACGACCGCGTGTTCCTGCTCGGCGAGGACATCGCCGACCCAGGTGCGTCCGGACCGCACCGCGGGATTGTCGACGAAGTACGGCCACGACAGGGTTCTGGACACCCCGATCTCGGAGGCCGCCATCGTCGGAGCGGCCATCGGCGCCGCCATCGACGGCATGTTGCCGGTCGCCGAGATCATGATCATGGACTTCATTGGGATCGCGGCCGACCAGTTGATCAACAACGCCGCGAAGCTGCGGTTCATGACCGCGGGCCGCACGACGGCACCGATCACCGTGCGCACCCAGGTATACGGCGGGCTGGCCACCGGCGCCACGCACTCTCAGTCGCTGGAGGCGTGGTTCATGCACGTGCCCGGAATGAAGGTGATCATCCCGTCCACCCCACGCGACGGCAAGGGTCTGCTGACGTCGGCGATCTTCGACCCCGACCCGTGCCTGTTCATCGAGACCATCCGGTTGCAGGGCCAGAAGGGGCCGGTCCCAACCGATCCCGGGCTTCTCGATCCCGCTCGGCAAGGCAGACATCAAGCGGCCGGGCACCGACGTCAGCATCATCGGCTACGGCCGAAGCGTGCAGGATGCACTGAAGGCGGCGGACAAGCTGGCCAAGGACCACGGCGTCAGCGCCGAGGTCGTCGACCTCCGCACCCTCGTCCCCCTCGACGTCGAGACCATCGTCGAATCGGTCGGACGAACACGGCGGGCGGTCGTCGCGCACCACGCCGTGCAGTTCGCGGGTCCCGGCGCCGAGATCGCGGCCATCCTCTCCGCCGAGCTGTTCGGGCGGCTCGAGGCGCCGGTCGAGCGGGTCGGCGCCAGGTTCGTCCCGACGCCCGCGGCCGCCGCACTCGAGGCTGCGGCGCTGCCGTCGCCCGCGCTGCTCGTCGAGGCCGCCTTGCGGACGCTGAGGCCGTCGACGGCGAGTGCCCATGGCTGACTTCGTCATTCGCATCCCGAGGGTCTCCGTCGCGATCTCCGAGGCCGAGCTTCTCGAGTTCCTCGTCGAATCGGGCGGGCGCGTCGAGGAGGGTGCGCCGCTCTTCGTCATCGCCACCGAGAAGGTGGACCAGGAGATCGAGGCAGGGGCGTCGGGCACCGTGCGGTGGACCGGCGAGATCGGAACCATCTACGACATCGGCGCCGAAATCGGCGTCATCACAGAGTAATCGGGCTGCCGGTACAACGCTCAAAGCCCCAGACGCTTCACGAAAGGTATCGACACATGGATCTCCACGAGACGCGCGAGCGGATCATCTACGAGAAGACGGGTGCCATCGCCCGCATCACGCTCAACTGGCCGCAGAAGGCGAACGCCCAGGACCAGAAGCTCGCCGAGGAAGTCGACGCGGCACTGCTGGACGCCGATCGCGACTACGACATCAAGGTCGTGATCCTCAAGGCCAACGGCAAGGGCTTCTGCTCTGGGCACGCGATCGGCGACAACGCAACGGACTACCCGAGTTTCGCGGAGGGCGCCGCACGCACGGGCACGCCGTGGAAGGCGCAGATGGATCTCTTCGTCAAGCCGACGCTGAACCTCTGGGAGCTGTCCAAGCCGACCATCGCGCAGGTGCACGGCTACTGCTTGGGCGGTGGCACCCACTATGGCCTGACCACCGACATCGTCATCGCCTCCGACGACGCCTACTTCTCGTACCCGCCGCTGCAGGGCTTCGGCATGCCGTCGGGCGAATGCTCCATCGAGCCATGGGTTTTCATGAACTGGCGGCGCGCGGCCTACTACCTGTACACCGCCGAAGTCGTCAAGGCGGAGAAGGCGCTCGAGTACGGCCTGGTCAACGAGGTGGTTCCCCGCGACGAACTGGATGACCGCGTCGAGTCGATCGCGCGGCACATCGCCCAGGCTCCGCTGTCCACCCTGATGATGACCAAGGCGAACATCAAGCGCGCCTGGGAGCTGATGGGAATGCGGGTGCACTGGCAGACCTCCAACGACCTGGTCGCGCTGGCGTCGATGAGCAGCGACGTCCAGGCGCTGATCGGCCAGGTCTTGAAGGGCCAGATCAAGCCCCAGGAAATGGCGGATCGTCAGGCCTCGGCGGCCGCATCGACCGACGGTGCCGCAACCTAGGTTCTGCCGTTGAACATCTCGGAACATGCTGCGGAGAAGGGGCATTCGTCGGCCCTGATCCTGGTGGATGGTGGCACGGTCTCCTACGCCGAGCTCTATCAGCGCAGTCAGCGGGTCGCCGCCCTGCTTCACGACGCGGGCCTGCGGCGAGGCGACGGCGTGGCGCTGGTCCTGCCGAATCGCCGGGAGTTCCTCGAGATCACCTGGGGCTGTCAGCTTTCCGGCCTGTACTACAGCGCGGTGAACACTCACTTCACCGCTGACGAGGTGTCGTACGTCCTCAGTGATTCCGAAGCGCGGGCGGTGTTCATCGACGCCTCGATGAGACAGTTGGCCGAGCGGATTGTCGACGAGGCACCCGGCGTGGAACGTCCGCATCGTGGTGGGAGGTGCCCTGGCGGGTTGGCAGTCCTACGACGACGCCCTTGCCGAGGCCGGGGAACCGCCGCCGCATGCGGACGGCTCCGAGATGCTCTACTCCTCCGGCACCACCGGGCGACCCAAGGCGGTCCGCCGCCCACTGCCGACCGACGGCAACGGATCGTGGGGGCAGAACGTTCTGGAGCAGGCGCTCTCGAAGCGCTACGCGATGACGTCGTCCGACGTGTACCTTTCGCCCGCGCCGCTGTACCACGCGGCGGGCGTCAACTACACGATGGCCGTGCAACGCGTCGGCGCCGCGTCGATCCTGATGCGCAGGTTCGACGCCGAGGCCGTGCTCCGACTCATTCAGGAACACCGCGTCACCCACGCGCAGTTCGTGCCGACCATGTTCGTACGGATGCTGAAACTGCCCGAAGCGGTGCGCAATTCGTACGACGTGTCCAGCCTTCGGTGCGTGATTCACGCGGCGGCGCCGTGCCCGGTCGACGTCAAGCATCAGATGATGGAATGGCTCGGTCCGATCATTCACGAGTACTACGGCGGCACCGAGGGTTTCGCGGGCTCGACGATCGATCCTCGGGAATGGCTCGCTCACCCTGGCTCAGTAGGCAAGCCGTACAGCCCCGTTCACGTGGTCTCCGAGGACGGAACAGAGCTTCCGGTGGGGGAGTCCGGTGAGTTGTTCTTCGAGGGTGGGCCGAAATTCGAGTACTTCAAGGACCCGACAAGACCGCTTCCGTGTCCAACGAGCGGGGGTGGCGGTCACTGGGTGACGTGGGCTATCTCGACGACGACGGATACCTATACCTCACCGACCGCTCGTCATTCATGATCGTCTCCGGCGGAGTGAACATCTATCCGCAGGAGGCAGAGAACCTGCTGATCATGCATCCGAAGCTCGTCGACGCCGCCGTATTCGGCGTTCCCAACGACGAATTCGGTGAGGAGGTCAAGGCCGTCGTGCAGCCTGCCGAGGGCGTCGCGGCCGGACCCGAGCTGGCCGCCGAGCTGATCGAGTACTGCCGCGCACACCTGGCGACCTACAAGTGCCCTCGCTCGATCGAATTCGACGGGGACCTACCCCGCGACCCGAACGGCAAGCTCTACAAGCGACGCATCCGCGACCGCTACTGGCAGGGCCGCAGCTCGCGCATCGTCTGACGACCGCTGAGCTCAGGACACCGGGCGGAACGTCACCGGGAGGCTCCCCGGCGACCGGAACGGCATGCCGACGATCTTCGAGTCGTCACTGGGTACCAGCTGCAGATCGGTCACGCGGTCGAACAGGCTGTTGAGCATCGCCCTCGTCTCGACACGCGCCAGGTGCATGCCCAGGCAGCTGTGGATGCCTCCGGCGAAGGAGATGTGCGCCCGCCGCGGGCGGTGGATGTCGAACGTGTCGGGATCGGCCCAGCGCTTCTCGTCGCGATTGGCCGAGCCCATGCACAGGGTGACGGCCGCGCCCTCCGGGATGGTCTTGCCGTGCATCTCGACGTCGCGAGTCGTGTTGCGCGCCACCAGAACCAACGGCGTCTCGTATCGAATTCCCTCTTCGATCGCGGCCGGGATGAGGTCGCGATCCCGTTGAACCGCCTCAAGCTGCTCGGGATGGGTGAGCAGGAGCTGCAACAGATTTCCCGACGACCGGTAGGTGGTCTCCAGGCCCGCGGGAAGCAGCAGTCGTAGGAACGAGATGATCGCTTCGTCGGTGAGCTTCTCACCGTCGATCTCCGCGGCGACCAGATCGCCGATGACGTCGTCGGTCATCGTGCTGCGCCGCTGGTCCACCTGGTTCTGGAAGTAGGTACCGAGTTCGACCGATGCATTGAAGCCTGCCTCGATGTCGTCCATGATCGAGATCAGGTCCAGCGACAGCCGCCGGAACATCTCGAGGTCTTCCTGGGGAAGGCCGAGCAGTGCGGCAGTCACGCGGGTGGGGAACTCGAACGTGACCGCCTTGACGAGGTCGGCGTGCCCGTCGTTCTTGAACTCGTCGACGAGTTGGTCGCAGATGGGGTCGATCACCTGGGGTTCCCACTGCGTCAACGCGCTCTGCCGGAAGGCCTTCGCCACCAGGCTGCGATGGTCGTGGTGCTGTTTCCCGTGCATGCCCAGGATCGTCGGCCCGAACATGAGGCCGATGGTCGCGTTGTACATCTCCGAACCGAAGACCGTGTCCTCGCGAAAGGCCGCGAAGACGCTCTCGAAGTCGAACAACGTCCAGTTCTCGTCGGACTTGAGCTCCGCGGGCATCAGTTCGCTCTCCATGAGCACCCCGCGCCACACGGGATCGGTGTTGCGCATGTGCGCGAAGTAGCCGTACGGATCACCGGTCAGGTCAGGGACCGCCGACTGGTCCTGCGGATCGGTGCTGGTCGTCACCTGTGCCTCCTGGGCAGCAAGAAATGTAGCGGAGCTCTGCAAGCCTATCTTTACTATTTTAGATAGCTAGGTCAAGGAAGGGTCGCACGCTAGTTGCATGACGCCGGTGGCGGCTGGGCGGCGAATCAGGCCGAAGTAGAAGGGCAGTAAGAGATTTCAGCCCTGCCGGCCAGCGAGGGCCTGCGGCGACATCGCGACGATCCGTTGCGCGAGATCGCGATCGGACAGATACGACTGCGTGGTGGCGATGTGCTTTGCGGCGAGCTTGCGGGCGCGTTCGTCGTCCCCCGCCTCGATCGCATCGGTCATCTTGACGTGCGCGGTGAGGGTGTTGCGACGCTGGTTCAGCGACGGATACTGGCCGCGCTCGGCGCGTTCCCGCGCCCAATGGTCGTGGTGGCTGCTCAACAGCGTTTCCAAGCTGCCGACGACCGCCACCATGGTGGCGTTGCCGCAGCCGCTGACCACTTCGTCGTGGAACTGACCGCCGATCGCGGCGTACTTCGGCACGTCCGCGATGTGCTCGGCCATCGACTCGTTGATCTCGCGCAGTTTCGGGACCAGCGTTTCGCCGCGGTCGGCCCGCCGCGCGGCGAGGGCGGCGCACATCGGGTCCAGCTCCTGCAGGGCGGTGCCGAGGTCACCCAACTTCACCTCGTCGCGCTGCAGCAGGAGACCGATCATGTAGGCCGCGCTGGCCTTGGCGGGCGCGTGGACGACGGCGCCACCGCGGTTGCCGCGACGGACCGACACCAGTCCCTCGGTCTCGAGGATCCGCAACGCCTCGCGCAGTGACACGAGGCTGACGCTGAACTGCGAGACGAGCACTTCCTGGCGCGGCAGCAGATCGCCGTCGGAGAGCTCCCCGTCGATGATCTGCCTGCGAAGCTCATCCGCCACGATTTCAGCGGTTCGACGCGCGGACAGCCGCCGTCGCGCTTCGGGCCCGATTCCCAAGGATGTCATTTCGCCATGAGTTTAACAGCGATGTTGCTGGTACGAGGCCCGTCTATCCCGCAATAGTTACTAAGATTACAAAGACGCGGATTACTGCGGCGAGCAGTTCGGGGTCAGGCCGGAGAAGCGAACCGCGGGCTTGCCGTCGATGGTCACGAAGGTCGGTTCCGTCGTCCCACGACGTCCCCGGGATGATCCACGGCGGCACGCCCTCCGGATAGGCGATGGTCAGATCCGAGTAGAACTTGACGTCGGGCGGGCAGCCCGTGCTGCTGGGCGGCAACGGATTCCACGCGTGGACGATGATCGGATTGGTGAGCAGCGGCCCCTGTGCGCAGTTCGGCTGGCACCAGATCGAGGCATCGGTGCCGGTGCCCTTCGCGCCGTCGACGCCCCACGACGTCCACGTCATGTCCTGCATCACGCCGGTGCCGTCGCAGTTGTAGTCGAACCGGGTGGGCCGCTGCTGGGCGGGTTGACTCGGGTCGACGCACTTGCCGATGGCGAAGACGGTGGTTGCGGGTTGCGGGTCCGCGGTGGCCTCCGGCGCCATGACGCCCATCGCGACTGCTGCGGAAAGGACCGATAACGCCAGTGTGCGGAACATTCGGGGATGCTAACAGCGCGAGTTTGCGGGCGCAGAGGGTGACCGGGTCGTCGCCGGCCGTCGGCGCACGCATTCCTCATCGATTGCGACCGGTACCGAATCGTGACCTCACCGTTGCGCGCGGGTCGTAAGTTGCCAGCATCTACCTCGAATGAGAGCTGCCGTCACCGGAAAGTCTTGGGCTGCATAGATCCAACTCTCAGCTCAGTCTCAGTCGGCTAGCGGACACTTGGGCTACGCCTTTGCCACCTTCGTAGAAAGAACGCGCAACGACATGACGAACCACCCGAGGTACCCGCAGCAGCAGCCGGGCCACCACACCGGCCCGAATCAGCCTGTGGGTCAACACTACCCGGGCTACCCGACGACGGGCGCATATCGGCAGCCCTACGATTGGCGCTACGCCACGCAGCCGTTGCCGCACGGCCCCAACCGCGGCCCACACCAGCCCCACCCGGTACCGGCCTTGGCTAATCCCAAGGCGCGGAAGCGTTCTCGCGTCGGCGTCGTCGTTGGCAGCGTCGCTGCCTTTGCGGTGGTCGCCGCAGGAACCGGTGCAGCCGTGCTGGCGAACCAGAGCCAGCAGCCGGTGCCCAGCGTCGCGAGTGCGCCAGGGCACGTGGCGGTGCCGAGTCAGTCCGCGGCCCCCGTTCCTCCCGTCGCCGCGCCGGCCGGTTCGGTCGAGCAGGTAGCCGCCAAGGTGCTGCCCAGCGTCGTGAAGCTGCAGATCGACCTCAGCGGCGGCCAGAGTGAAGAGGGCTCCGGCATCATCCTCTCCGACGACGGGTTGATCCTGACCAACAACCACGTGGTCGCGGCCGCCAACACGGCGCCGGGTCGCCAAGACCTCCCCAGCGGCATGGGGAACGGGCAGGACGCCCCAGGCGCCGCCACGAAGGCCACCATGACGCTGTCCGATGGCCGCACCGCAGCGTTCACCGTCGTCGGTGCCGATCCCTCCAGCGACATCGCCGTGGTTCGCGCCGAAGGCCTCTCGGGCCTCACGCCCATCACGCTGGGCTCGTCCAAGGATCTGAAGGTCGGCCAGAACGTGGTGGCCATCGGCTCGCCGCTCGGCCTTCAGGGCACGGTGACGACCGGCATCATCAGCGCACTGAACCGTCCGGTGTCCGCAGGCGGCGGCCCGTCCGACCAGGGCGCGGTGCTCAGCGCAATCCAGACCGACGCGGCGATCAACCCGGGCAACTCCGGCGGCGCGCTGGTGAACATGAACGGTGAACTCATCGGCGTGAACTCGGCGATCGCATCGCTGGGCGGCGGCGATCCGTCCGGCGGCGGGCAGAGCGGCAACATCGGGCTCGGCTTCGCCATCCCGGTGGATCAGGCCAAGCGCGTCGCCGACGAGCTGACGTCCACGGGCACGGCGACGCACGCCTCATTGGGCGTGCAGCTGGCCAACGACTCCAGCGGAAACGGCGCCGCGATCGCCAAGGTGGTCGAGGGTGGGCCCGCCGCGGCGGCCGGTCTTCCCGACGGCGTCGTGGTCACGAAGATCGACGATCGCGTGATCGACGGCGCCGAGGGCTTGGTCGCGGCGATTCGGTCGAAGGCGCCAGGGGACGCGGTCACGCTGACCTACCTGGATTCGTCGGGCAACGCCAAGACCACCGAGGTCACGTTGGGGACGGCAAGTCAGTAGCCACCTAGCAACCGGCATTCGCGAGCTGACGGCCCCGGGCACCCGCCCGGGGCCGTCAGCCGTCTGTGCTTCCGCCGACGGCGATGAGCCTTTGACCCACCCAGCGTGGGTTCAGCTCGGGCCCACATCAGGGTCACAATGCTCTGCTGCGTGATACCCCCTGCCGCATACCTTGTGAGCATGGCAGATCACGATCACCACTCCGTTGTGCTCAACGAGCTGAAACCTCAGCATCGCGCACTGCAGAAGATGATTCCCGACGTCTATGACGGCTTCGGCGCACTGAGCCGAGCGTACTGGGCACCGGCGCGATCGATGCAAGGTCAAGGAACTGATCGCGATGGTGATCGGTGTCGTTGAGGGCTGTGACGGATGCATCGCTTCGCACGCGCGGGGGCGGCCCGCGCTGGTGCCACCAAGCAGGAGGCGGCAGAGGTCATCGGTGTCAGCATCATGATGCACGGCGGGCCGGCCACGATCTACCGCGCCGTGCTTACGCCGCCTTTTGCGAGTTCGTCGATGGCGGCGAAGGTCGGTCGACGTGACGGAGAATGACCAACCGAGCACAACGGTTCTCCTGACCGCTCGGCTGCCAACGGCGTGACTCTCAAGCGAGCAGTAAGTCGGCTCCGATGGCGATCGTCACCAGCACCAGCACGAGTGTCGCGCCGGGCACCATCACGCGGGACAGCGGCGTGCGTCCGGCCCGGACATTGGCCAACACGCGTCGATACCGTTGCGGGATAAGGATCATGACGCCGATGCCGGCGACCACGACGAGCAGCAACCCCGGCCATGACGGCAAGAGGTGAGCCTGCAAGTGATCGCGCATCAGCAGGGCGCCTACCGCGATGGCCCCGATGCCGGTCCGTTGCCACGCGAGGGCGGTGCGCTCCGCCTGCGCCCCGACGTCCATGAGCTCTGGGTCCATTAGCTGCCGATCTCGGCAAGGAATATCAGTGCGGCCGCCCCCGCGATGACTATTGCGACGCCCGCGACCATGATCCTGGGAAGTGGATCCGTTGGCAGTGAACGCTTTTCGCGCAAGGCGCGTTCGGTGCGATCCCACCGCAGATAGGCGCCAATCGTCACGGCCAGTGACAGAAGCAAGAGAAATGCCGTGATCGACATCCGCAATGGCCGCGGGCCGAAATCGTGCACGAGGCTAGCCAACGCGACCGAGCCCGCAAGGAGTGCCAACCCGGTGCGGACCCATGCCAGGAACGTCCGCTCGTTGGCGAGGGTGAACCTGTAGTCCGGGTCGGTGCCGACCGACTGCAATGGTGGCCTGCGTCTCAACATCGGCGACCCCGCTCTCGTCGTGCGGTCTGCACTGGCGGTCAGTCTATCCGGGGTGGTACGTCCGAAGCGTGCACATGCGGCGGACGGTGACGTCGGCATGGTGCCGGGTCAAGACAATGCGAGGAAGAGCCTTTCGAGTTCGGTCTCGGTCATCGGTGTGGCGCCGTCGGCGGCCGCGCCGCCCGTGACGCACTCGCGCATTCCGGTGGCGACGATCTTGAATCCGGCACGGTCGAGCGCTTTGGACACTGCGGCGAGCTGGGTGACGACCTCCTTGCAGTCGCGTCCCTGCTCGATCATCGAGATCACCCCGGCCAATTGCCCCTGGGCGCGCCGCAACCGGTTCAACACCGCGGTGGTGGCTTCTTGGTTGTCGATCATGTGGGGCACCTTCCGTGTCCTTGGTGCGTCAGAATGCAGCCGCGGAACGTCGATGGGTGCCGAACCGGCGCAGTGGACAATGCGCATATCGAGTGCAGGCGACCGACATCCCGGCCGCTGCCAAGGTCAGTCCGGCTGCAGCCGCACCAACGGACGGACCGATCTCCTGAGCCAGGATGAGCGACGCCATGAAGAGGACGAACCAGCCGAACAGGTTGCGTAATGTGGCCGGGTTGACGTGGGTGACGAGCCGGCCGCCGACGAGTGCGCCGACGATCGCCGCCGCGGTGACGAAAGTGGCCAGGCGCCAGTCGATCTGCTCACTGGCGAGGTGTCCGGCGAGGCCGGCGAACGACTGCATCGAGATGACGACGAGCGAAGTGCCGACCGCAATGGGCATCGGCAAGCCAGCCAGCAGGGCAAGGGCGGGCACCAACAGGAAGCCGCCGCCGGCGCCGACGAGTCCACTGATCACGCCGACGGCGATTCCCAGCAGGATGATCTTCGCCACGGGTAAGGGCTGCCCAACGTCGCCACCGCCTGTGTCCTTGCGGCCGCGCAGCATTGCCACGCCTGCGGCGACCATGATGACCGCGAACGCCACCAACAGCACTGTGCCCGGGACCAAGTAGGCCACGCGGCCGCCTCCGTAGGCACCGGCCATGGCCGCTACGCCGAAGACCACCGCGATGTGCCCGCGCACACGGCCGGCGCGGGCATGGGCGATGGCCGCGATTGCGCTGGTCGCGCCGACAACCAGCAGTGACATGGCGATAGCGTGCTGTGTTTCCATGCCCGCCACGTACGCGAGCAGCGGGACGGTCAGGATCGATCCGCCGCCGCCTAGCAGGCCCAGCGCGACGCCGACGAACACGGCCAAGCCGATGGTCAACGCGATCATGGCGATTACCTCGCCGGCTGGTTGGTGGGGGAGCCGACGAGTTGGGACACGATGCTCTGCGCGTCACAGGTGGCGCCGCGGTTGTAGGGCAGTTTCGAAAGCAACATGCCCATCGCGCAGGTATTGGTCAGCGCTGCGACGCTCAACCCGCCGCCGATCGCCGCGGCGACCCACTTGAGTTTGGGCGCAGCGATGCTGCCCAGGACGCTGCTCAGCACGATCGAGCCGGCGGCAAGTCGCACCTGGCGTTCGAGGTCCCACCGTTGGGCCCCGCGGTTGACGGCGAAACCCTTTGCCTGCCATGCGGTTATGCCGCCGTCGAGGATGTGAACGTTGGCCAGGCCCGCTGAGCGCAAGGTCTCTTCGGCCTGCGTTGCGCGCTGCCCGGAGCGACACACCAACACGACTTGCTCGTCGAGGTGCGTGATGATCTCGTCGCGGTGCTCGCGCAACAGATCCAGCGGAACGTTGTAGGCCCCGGCGATGTGGGTGGTCTCGAACTCGCCAGAGGTTCGGACGTCGATCACTCGCGGTGGCGCAGCGGAACTCAGGCGTTCGCGCAGATCCTGCGAGTCGATGGTGCCTGGGGTGGTCATGATGATCGCGTTCCTTTCGGCATGTCGGCAGTGACGAAAGCCCCTAACGCCTCCATACCGCCGGGGGTATGTTCAGGACAGATGGTACCCATACCCCTATGGGTATTGTCAAGACGGAATAAGATACCCCCCAGGGTACTTGACATACCCGTAGGGGTATTGCCAAGATGGCACCACCAAGGCATCAACAGAAAGCAGACGGCAATGATCTTCCAGCAGTACTACTTGGACTGTCTTTCCCACGCTTCGTACCTGATCGGTGACGAAACCACCGGCCGCGCAGTCGTTGTCGACCCCCAACGCGACGTGGCCGAGTACGTGGCCGATGCCAAGGAACAAGGCTTGACCATCGAGCTGGCCATCGAGACCCACTTCCACGCCGACTTCCTGTCCGGCCACCTGGAGCTGGCCAACGCGACGGGCGCGAAGATCGTCTACTCCTCTGTCGCGGAGACAGAGTTCGAGTCGATGGGCGTCGCCGACGGCGAGCGCTACTCGCTCGGTGACGTGACGCTCGAGTTCCGCCACACCCCGGGGCACACACCGGAGTCGATGAGCGTCGTGGTCTATGAACATGCCGACGACACGGTTCCCTACGGCGTGATGACGGGCGACACCCTCTTCATCGGCGACGTCGGCCGACCCGACCTGCTGGCCTCGATCGGATTCACCCGCGACGAGCTCGCCGACAAGTTGTACGACTCGCTGCACGACAAGCTGATGACGCTGCCGGACGCGACCCGTGTCTATCCCGCGCACGGCGCCGGATCGGCGTGCGGCAAGAACCTCTCGACCGACCTGTGGTCGACGATGGGCGACCAGAAGGCGACCAACTACGCACTGCGGGCGCCCGACAAGGCGACCTTCATGAACCTGGTCACCGAAGGCCAGCCGCCCGCGCCCGGCTACTTCGTCTACGACGCGATTCTCAATCGCAAGGACCGTGGACTGCTGGACGAGACCAAGACGCCGACGGCGATGACCTATGACGAGGTCCGTGCCGCAGTCGACGGAGGTGCCGTGCTGGTCGACGGGCGCACTCCAGAGGAGTTCGCTCAGGGCCACCTGCGCGAGGCGATCAACATCGGATTGGAAGGCCGTTACGCCGAGTTCGCCGGTTCGGTGCTTCCGCCCGACGTCGACGTCGTGCTGTTCACCGAACCGGGCCAGGAGCTCGAGGGCAAGAACCGGCTGGCCCGCATCGGTTTCGACAGGGTGATCGGCTACCTGGCCGAGCCCTATCAGGTGATGTTCTCCCACCAGCGCGACGTTCAAGTGGCATCGCGGTTGACGACCAAGGCATTCGACGAGCGGGTCTCGCAACTGTCTGATCTGCAGATCGTCGACGTGCGCAACCCAGGCGAGGTCGAGGCGGGCGCCATCCCCCACGCGATCGCGATCCCGGTGGGCCAGCTACCCGCCCGCCTCGGCGAACTCGACGCGACCAAACCGACCGTCGTCTACTGCGCAGGTGGCTACCGGTCCTCGGTGGCGGCAAGTCTGTTGCGGCACAGCGGCTTCGCCGACGTCAGCGACATCTTGGGCGGCTACGGCGCCTGGGACGACGCTCACCAGAACGCCTGAAATCCGCAACCGACTACCCGACAAGGGAGATCACGCATCATGACCATCACGGCAAAACACCACATCCTGATCGTCGGCGGCGGCACGGCCGGCATCACCGTCGCGGCGCGCCTGCTCCGCAACGGCTACACCGACGTCGCCGTCATCGAACCGTCGAACAAGCACTACTACCAGCCGCTGTGGACCCTCGTCGGCGGTGGACAGGCAAAGGCCTCGACCACCGAACGTGACGAATCCTCGGTGATGCCCAAGGGGGCGACCTGGATCCGCAAGGCCGCCAGCGCCTTTGATCCGGAAGCCAACTCGGTCACCTGCGTCGACGGAGCCACGTACGAATACGACGTGCTCGTGGTCTGCCCCGGCATCCAACTCGACTGGAACCACACAGAGGGCCTCGAAAAGACGCTAGGCCGCGACGGGGTGTCATCGAACTACCGCTTCGACCTCGCCCCGCACACGTGGGACTTCATCCGCAACACGCGCTCGGGCAGCGCGGTGTTCACAGTGCCTTCCGGTGCCATCAAGTGCGCAGGCGCGCCGCAGAAGATCGCCTATCTGGCGGCGGACTACTGGCGAAAGCAAGGCGTGCTGAAGGACATCGACGTGCACCTGGTGATGCCGGGGGCGCGGCCGTTCGGGATTCCGGCGATCGCCGACAGTCTCGACAAGGTGATCGCCGACTACGGCATCACCTTGCACGGCAACTCGGAGGTGACGTCCGTGGACGCGGCGTCGCACAAGGTCGCGGTCAAGAGTGTCGCGGCGGGCGGCACCGACGCCATGTTGCCCTACGACGTGCTTCACGTGGTGCCGCAGCAGTCGGCGCCAGACTGGATCAAGTCCAGCCCGCTGTCCACCGGCGACGCGGCCGGCTACGTCGACATCGACAAGCACACCCTTCGACATGTGCGCTACCCCAACGTGTTCAGTCTCGGTGACGCCGGATCGTCGCCGAACTCGAAGACGGGCGCCGCGATTCGCAAACAGGCCCCGGTCGTCGTCGCCAACGTCGACGCATACCTGAAGAATGAGCCCCTTCGCGCGTCGTACGACGGCTATTCCTCCTGCCCGATCGTCACCTCTTCGCACGCAATGCTGTTGGCGGAGTTCGACTACGAGCTAAACCTGGAACCCTCGTTCCCCCTTCTCGATCCGACCACACCGCATCGTGCGTACTGGTACCTCAAGAAGTACGGCCTGCCGTTCATGTACTGGAATCTCATGCTCAAAGGCCTCGCCTAGTAATTCGATTGCGACACAACGAAAGGACATCGCTATGACCGTGAAGAATCTTTCCGCCGCCGACTTCGAAGCCACGATTGCCGACACCCCCATCGTGCTGGTCGACTTCTGGGCCTCGTGGTGCGGCCCGTGCCGTGCGTTCGCCCCGGTCTTCGATCGCTCGGCACAGGCACACCCCGACGTCGCGCACGCCAAGGTCGACACCGAGGCCGAGCACGTGCTCGCCGCGGCGTTGCAGATCCAGTCGATCCCGACGTCATGGCCTTCCGCGACGGCATTCTCGTCTACCGCCAACCCGGAGCCCTGCCCGCCGCTGCCCTCGAGGACCTCGTCACCAGGGTCAAAGCGCTTGACATGGCCGACGTCCGCGTGAAAATCGCGGCCGCGACCACCGACGCCGAGGACATAGCGATGGCCCACGAAACACCGCACGTCGACGTGGCCCAAGCGGTGAGCATGCTTGACCGCCGGGCAAGGCTGCTCGAACGTCCGCGAAGACGACGAGTGGCATGCCGGACACGCGCCAGATGCCGAGCACCGACCGCTCGGACTCGTCGACCCCGGTCGACTACGCCAGCGGTGACACGTCATCGTGGTGTGCCGCTCGGGCAGTCGATCTCAGAAGGCCGCCAACCGCCCTGCGTGGCGCCGGTGTGACGGTCTACAACCTCGTCGGAGGGATCGAAGGCGTGGTCGCAGGCGGCCAACCCATCGTCCGCGATGACGGGACGCCGGGCGTGGTCGCCTGACGCGATCGAGACCGAGAATCGCCGTCAGCACATACGGGCAGGCTGCAGCCGATGCACCGACGCTGATCGGACGACACGAAGGGTGTGACGACACCGCCGACGTCGCGAGGCGCCGTACACGAAGAAGTCTTTGCGTGATGGGCGCGTCGGCGCCGAATGTTGTCAGGCCAAGGCCATGAAGAGCTTTTCCAGCTCGGCTTCGGTGAGCGGCTGTTTGCCTTCAGCGCTCTCCCCGGTGAGGCACTCCCGCATACCGGTGGCGACGATCTTGAACCCGGCTCTATCCAGTGCCCGGGACACCGCGGCCAGTTGGGTCACGACGTCCTTGCAGTCGCGACCCTGTTCGATCATCGAGATCACGCCGTTCAGCTGTCCCTGCGCGCGGCGCAGTCGATTCAGCACTGCGGCGATGGCGTCTTCGTCCCCAACCATTGATGTCTCCTTCGTCTCCGTGCCACTTCCAACACCGTACCCACCGGGGTATATGCCCGGCGGGCTATCGGGTCTCGGGGTTGCCCGTGTCGGGTCAGCCCAGATCAGACCTGTCCGGCGCTCGCGACGTCACGCCAGATGGCCCATGGCCGCGTCCTCGGCAAAGGAATCGACTCGTACTTACAGAGTGTAAGTTAGGCACATGCCCTCAGATCCTCGCCGCTTCGTCGTCATCGGAGGCGGGCTGGCCGGGCTCGCCGCCGCCGTGTGGTTGGCCGAGGCGGGCAAGGACGTCACCCTGCTGGAGCGGCGCGGACAACTCGGCGGACGCACCCACGCGATGCGGGCCGAGGCGGTCGACGACCTTCCCGACAACGGCCAACACGTCATCGCCAGCGGATACGAGCACCTGTTCCGCTATCTGACCAGCGTCGGCACGCGGCAGTTCGTGGCCTTCCCGAAGAACTCGACCCTGCGGTGGCCGGACGGCCGCAAGGTGACCATGCAGACCACCGGGTTCGGCGCGGTGCGGACGCTGTTCGGCGTGCACCCCGACGCGAGCGTCGCCGACCGGCTGCGCGCCGCCCGGGCAACCCTGCGGCTGGGCTGGCAGGCCCTGCATCAACCGGCCGACCTGGCCGACCTCACCACCGAGCAGTGGTTCGAGCGGGTCGGCATGCCCGCGCACGCGCGAGAAGCGTTGTGGGACTGGCTCGCTCTGGGGATCGCCGCCGAACCGGTGTCGCGGGAGTCCGCGAAGGTCTTCGCCAACGTGCTCGCCACCGGCTTCCGGATGGGCGTCAAACACCGGGTGCCCGTCACGATCGGCTATCCCACCGTGGATCTCGACACCCTCTACGTCACCGGTGCGCTCGCACTCTTCGAGCGGAGCGGGGTGGACGTGCGCTATCGGGCCGTCGCGCGGCGCATCGTCATCGACGACGGTGCGGTGACGGGGGTACTGCTCGCCGACGGCACCGTGGTGCAGGCCGACGCCGTCGTGTGCGCGGTGCCCAACTCCAACGTCGCGGGACTATTGGACGATCTGCCGGAGCACGCTGAAATCTATGCCGCAGCCGACAAATTGGGCTTCACGCCGATCGTCAGCACCAACCTCTACCTGGACCGCGCCCTCGGCACCGAGTCGGCCTTCGAGGGGCTGATCGGCGGGACGGGCGTCATCGACGAGGTGTTCGACCGGCAGATCATGCACGGCAGGAGCACCGAGCACGGGTGGCTGTACTGCCTGACCACCAGCGGCGCGTACGAGCAGATCCACAAGTCCAACGACGACATCGTGGCCGAACAGATGGCGCTGCTGCGTCGCTACTATCCCGCCGCGAAGGACGCGGAAGTCGTCGAGGCGCAGGTGGTCAAGATGCCGAAGGCGACCTTCTCCCAGGTGGTCGGCATGGACTCGCTTCGTCCGCCGCAACGGACCTCGGTGCCGTCGGTGGTCCTGGCGGGCGACTGGACGGCCACCGACTGGTCGGCGACCATGGAGAGCGCCGTGCAGAGCGCCGCGAAGGCCGTCGACCTGCTGCTCGAACGACCCTCGCAACGATGACCGCGCCAAGGACGCGCCGCATGTCCCGGGCGGAACGGCGGTCCTCGATGCTCGACGTGGCGCGTGAACTCGTTGCGGCAGAGGGGTTCTCCGCGCTGAGCATCGAGCGGGTCGCGAAGGCGGCGGACGTCACCCGCACCGTCGTCTATCAGCACTTCACCGATCTGCCCGGGTTGATGACCGCACTCCTCGACAGGGAGTCCGCCATCGCGTTCGCGGGCATGCGAACCGTCGAATGGGCCGAACTCGGTGACCAGGCGGGCATCGACCGTGTCGCCCGTGGCGTGCTGGCCTACCTGCATGCCGCACCCGTCAGTTGGCGAATCATCCTGCGGCCGTCCGACGGCGCGCCTCCGGGCCTACGGGATCGCATCGAGCTGGGCCGCTCATACGCGAGAAAGATTGCCGCCCGACATCTTTCACGTGCCATCGAGGTGACCGTCGACCCCGACGGCGCCACGGGGCGGATCCTGCTGGCGTCCATCGAGGAACTGGCCCGCCTGCATCTGGACGACCCGGTGAGGTGCCCGGACGAGGTGGTGCTGAGCTACATCGAGTCGCTCGTCGGCTGGGCTGCCCGGGTCGAGGCGGAGCGCTACAGCGGGTTGAGGATCCGCTCGCAGGAACTGCCGCGTGCGCTCTTCCTTCGGGTCGCCGATGACCTCGTCGGGCGGGCCCTTCTCGAGGATGATCGCCGCTGTCGGTGAACAGCACCTGATTGGAAACCTGTCGGGCGAACTGGATTTCGTGCGTGACGATCACCAGTGTCCAGCCCTCGACGGCGAGATCCTTGATGACCGAGAGCACCTCGCCGACGAGTTCCGGGTCCAGCGCCGAGGTCGGCTCGTCGAACAGCACCAGCTTGGGCTTGAGCGCCAGTGCGCGCGCGATGCCGACGCGCTGCTGCTGACCGCCGGACAGCTGGATACGGGTACTGGTCCTGCTTGTCGGCCAGCCCGACCTGGTCGAGCAGCGCGACGGCCTCGGCGACGGCCTCGTCCTTCGGTCGCTTCTGCACGATCACCGGACCCTCGATGATGTTCTGCAGCACCGTCTTGTGCGGGAACAGGTTGTGGCCCTGGAAGACGAAGCCGCTGCGCGACTGAAACCTGCGCACCTCGGCCTTGGGCGTCGGGCGTGGAGAAGTCGATCTCGACGTCGTCGACCCGGATCACGCCGGCATCGGCCCTGTCGAGCGCGTTGAGCGTGCGCAACAGCGTCGTCTTGCCCGACCCGGACGGGCCGATGATGGCGGTCGCCGTGCCGCGCTCCACGGTGAACGAGACGCCCTTGAGCACCTTGTTGTCGCCGAACGCCTTCTCGACGCCCTCGGCGGTGACGCGGTACTCGACTTCTGTCCCGGCGTCCTCTGCCTTCTCCGTCCCGTTCTCGGTCATCGCGCCACGTACCTTTCCAGTCGGCGTTCCAGGCGGCTCTGGCCGAACGAGAGCACCAGGCAGATCACCCAGTAGTACACGGCGGCCGTGCCGTAGAGGGCGAAGAACTCGAACGTCGGCGCTGCGACGTTCTGAGCGGTGCGGAACAGCTCGGTCACCAGGATCGTCGACGCCAGCGACGTGTCCTTGACCAGCGAGATCAACGTGTTCGACAGCGGCGGCACCGCCACCCGGGTGGCCTGCGGCAGGATGATCCGGCGCAGCGCGCCCACGTAGTTGAAGCCGATGGTCTCGGCCGCCTCCCACTGGCCCTTCGGGATGCTCTGGATCGCCGAGCGGATGATCTCGGCGGCGTAGCCACCGACGTTGAGGCTGAACGCGATGACCGCGGCGGGGAACGGGTCGATCCTGACCCCGAACTCGGGCAGCGCGTAGAACACGATGAACAGCTGCACCAGCAGCGGGGTGCCGCGGATGATCGAGATGTAGAACCGGGCGACGTTGGACAGCAGCGGATTCTTCGACAGCCGGGCCAGCGCCACGCCGAGCGCGATCACCAGGCCGACGATGAAGCTGATGATCGTCAGCGGGATGGTCACGGTGATGCGCGGCCTTGGCCAGCGGCCACAGGTTGTCGGCGATGAGCTTCCACGTCGAGCGCGGTGCTGCGTCTGCGGCTGGGCCCTGCTGCGCCGGACGCGCCGGAGACGTCGGCCTTCAGGTACTTCTGCGAGATCGTCGGCGAGCGTGCCGTCGGCGCTGCAGGTCCTTGAGCGCCTTGTTCAGTTCGGGCAGCAGGCCGCTGTCCTTGCGCGCGGCGAAGCCCTGCTCGCTCTTCTCGCCCGTCTGCCGCGGCGATCTTGACCGACTTGTCGCCGGTCTCGGCGAGGTACTGGTACACGGCGATGCTGTCGTTGACGACGACGTCGACGCGGCCCTGGTTCAGCAGCTTGATGGCCTGGGCGAAACCGTCGACGGACTCGACGCGGGCGCCGTCGTCGCGGGCGAGTTGCGCCCAGTTGCTGGTGGCGATTCTCGGCGGCGACCTTGCCCTTGAGATCGGCGAGCGACTTGATCGAGTTGTCGTCGGCTCGGGTGACGATGACGCCCTCGCCGATCGCGTACGGGTCGGACAGGTCGTACTTCGCCTTGCGTTCGGCGTTGATGGTGACCTGGTTGGCGACGATGTCGAACCGGTTGGCCTCCAGCGCGGCGAACATCGAATCCCATGGCGTCTCGACGAATTCGACCTTCACGCCGAGCTTGTCGCCGACTGCCTTCGCGATGTCGACGTCGTAGCCGACCAGCTGGCCGCTCGGGATCGTGGTAGCTGAACGGCGCGTACACGCCCTCGGTGCCGACGCGCAGCACGCCTGCGGACTGGATGCGGTCGCGCCTTGTCGGAATCCGGCGCCCCGCAGGCGGCGGCGCCGAGCACCGCCATCGAGCAGAATCACCGCGAGCAGCGGCTCGACGCAGGTAAGTGGGTCACCGCGGCAACCTAGCAAGTCGCTGGGTCCGACGCACAGGGTTCTACTCAGGCGAGTCCGAATCATCGCGATCCAGTCAGGAGGCTCCGGCCGAGTGTGCGGTTTCGATCCGCCTCGATCTCGCGATTTGCGTATCAGACCGCACACTCGCGGCCGAGGTTGATCAACAGTCGCCCGCTATCGGACCTTGACGACGACCTTGCCCCTGGCGGTCCGGTCCTCGAGCGACTTGATCGCCGCGCCCGCCTCCTCCAGGGGATGCACGACGGGTTCGGGCGCGGTCACCGCGCCGGATGCCAGGAGCGGTTCCAGCTCTGCCCACTGCTCGCCGAGGTAACCGGGGTGGGTGCCCGCCCATGCACCCCAGCCGACACCGACCGCGTCGACGTTGTTGAGCAGCAGGCGGTTGACCTTCACGGTCGGGATCTCGCCGCCGGTGAAGCCGATGACCAGCAGCCGGCCGCCCGGCGCGAGCGACCGCAGCGAATCGGTGAACCGGTCGCCGCCGACGGGGTCGACGACGATGTCCACGCCGCGGCCATCGGTGAGCTCCTTCACGGCGTCCTTGAAGCCGTCGGCGAGGACGACGTCGGTGGCGCCCGCAGCCCGCGCCACCTCGGCCTTGTCCTCGGTGCTGACGACCGCGATGGTGCGCGCCGCTCCCCAGGCGGGCGCCAGCCGCAGCGTCGAGGTGCCGATGCCGCCCGCCGCGCCGTGCACGAGCACCGTCTCACCTGGCACCAGCCTGCCCCGCGTGCGCAGCGCGCAGTGCATGGTCAAGTCGTTGAACAGCAGCCCAGCGCCCGCTTCGAACGACACGTTGTCGGGCAGCTTGAACACCCGATCCGCAGGCAGCGCAACGACTTCGGCCATCGCGCCGCTGAGCATCGTCAGCGCGGCGACCCGATCGCCCGCGGCCACGTGGGCACCCGCGGGCGCGCTGCGGACGATGCCCGCGATCTCGGCGCCCGGCACGTAGGGGAGCTGTGGCTTGTGCTGGTAGAGCCCACGCGTCTGCAGCGCGTCCGGGAACGCGACCCCCGCAGCGTGGACGTCGATGATCACGGCGTCGGGATCGGTCGGCTCGTCGATCTCGACCAGCTCGGCAGCATCGGGACCGTCGAGTCGAGCTATCTGGATGGCGCGCATTCGAACCATTTAACATCCACGGGTGATGCACGCACGCGCCGCGGTCTTGCACGATGAGAGCGGCGACCCGCGGTTGACCGACGTCGAGATCCGGCCGCCCGTCGACGACGAGGTGTTGGTACGCATCGACGCCGTCGGCATCTGCCACACCGACGTGAGCGTCGCCGCCCGCTGGCCCGCCCGCAAGCTGCCGATGGTGTTCGGGCACGAGGGCGCGGGCACCGTGATCGAGCGCGGACCGCAGGCCCGCGCAGAGGTGGGGCAGCAGGTCGTTCTGACCTTCGCCAGCTGCGGCTCGTGCGCCAACTGTTCGGCGGGCATGCCTGCCTACTGCGACGGATCGACGGACCTGAACATGCGCGGCGATCGGGCCGACGAGCGCAGCGCGCTTCGGCTCGATGGGCAGCCGGTGCGAGGCGGCTTCTTCGGCCAGTCCAGCTTCGCGACGCATGCGCTCGCCCGCAGGGAGAACACCGTCGTGCTGACCGAGGCGATGGACCCGGCGCTGGCCGCTCCTCTGGGCTGCAGCGTGCAGACCGGAGTCGGCACCGTGCTCAACGTGCTCGGCGACGCGGGCGACGGCGGACTCGTCGTGTTCGGTGCGGGCGCGGTCGGACTGTCGGTCGTCATGGGTGCGCGGATCGCCGGATACGCGACGGATCGTCGCGGTCGATCCGATAGGCGAACGGCGAAGTTTGGCAATGGAATTGGGTGCGACCGCCACCGTCGACCCGACGAGCGGCGACACCGCGGCGCAGCTTCTCGACCTGACCGGCGGCGGGCCGGGCGTGGCCGTCGACACCACCGCGCGGCCGGACGTCATCGCCACTGCACTGACGGTGCTGCGGGCCCGCGGAACGCTGGCCCTCGTCGGGCTGGGCGCGCTGAGTTCCGAACTACCGGTGGGCCTGATCATGGCGAAGGGCCTCGACGTGCGCGGCGTCGTGGAGGGCGACAGCGCACCGCACGCGTTCATTCCGCGGCTGGCAGACCTGTGGCGCAGCGGCGAACTGCCGCTCGACAAGCTGGTGACCCGATTCGACGTCGACGCGTTCGGTGACGCCTGGACCGCAGCAAAGACCGGGCGGGTCGTCAAACCCGTCGTGATGGTCGGACGGTAAGCTCCCAATCCCGGCAGCGTCGCCGACCCGATGGGAGTACCGATGAGTCCACGACTTCGGACATATGCGCCGGTAGACGCGATGCCACCGGGGCGGCCGGTGATCGTGCGGTCCGCGGATGGCACTCGAGTGCACACCGAGGTATTCGGTCCGGAGGACGGCTACCCGATCGTGCTGGCGCACGGCATCACCTGCGCGATCCGGGTCTGGGCGAACCAGATCAACGATCTCGCCGGCGACTACCGCGTCATCGCCTACGACCACCGGGGACATGGGCGCAGCGGCGTTCCGCCGCGCAGGGGCAACTACGGCCTGGACTTTCTCGCCGCCGATCTCGACGCCGTGCTGGCGGCGACCCTGACGCCGGGCGAGCGCGCCGTGATCGCCGGGCATTCGATGGGCGGCATGGCGATCATGTCGTGGGCGCAGCGCTATCCGCGGCGCGTGCAGCACTGCGCAGACGCCGTGGGCCTGATCAACACCTCCAGCGGCGACCTGCTCCGTGACATCCAGTTCCTACCGGTGCCACGGCCACTGGTCGGCAGTCGGGTCCGCACGGTCGGTGCGGTGTTGAAGCAGTTCGGTGCGGCCCCTCTGGTGCCGGGGTCGGTCCAGCAGAGCCGCAGATTCATCGCCGCCCTCGCGGTGGGACGTGACGCCGACCCGGCCATCGCGGACTTCGTCTTCGAACTGTTCGCGACGACGCCGCCCGCCGGCCGCGGCGGTTGGGCCCGCGCACTCGTCGATTCACTTGGGCCCAAGCACATCTCACTGACGAATCTGACGGTCCCGGCGCTGGTCATCGGAAGCAAGAGTGATCGGCTGCTCCCGATCAAGGCGGCCCGTCGCATCGCCGCCGAGGTCCCGAATCTCGCATCGTTCGTGGAACTGTCCGGCGGACACATGGGCCCGCAGGAACACGCGGACGAGGTCAACGCGCAGCTGAGAGCCCTCGCCGAGTCGGTGCGTCGGGAGACCCGAATCAGCTCGTAGACGTCGGCGTCGACAGGTAGGCCTCGACCTCCGACGCGGCGCGCATGCCGGAGCGGACCGCGCCGTCGAGGAATCCGGTCCATTCGTCTGCCGTCTCGGTGCCCGCCCAGAAGATGCCGTCAACGGGTCGGCGCAACCAGCGGCCGTAGCTCGTCCAGGACCCGGGGGGCACCGCCGCCGTGGGTCCGCCGGGCGCGAAGTCCTCTGTGCCCCAACAGTGGTCGACGTAGTCGATAGGCGTCAGCGCCGCCTCTCCGAACAGTGCGGCGAAGCAGGCGAGGGCGCGCTCGCGGCGCCCCTCTGCGGGCAGCGGGTCGAAGGTGCGGGCGTCGGTGAACCCCAGCAGGATGCCGGGGCCGTCGTCGCTCGGGCTGACGTCGAACGTGATGAACGCCGGGCCGTCGTCGGACAGTGCCTCTCCCGACCGGCCGTCGGCCCGCCAGAACGGCGTGTCGTACGCGGCGTAGGCCTTGCTGAGGTTGCCCTGCGGCCAGTGCTCGGCCAGGTCCGCGTACTCCTGCGGGAGCGCTGGGTCGAACGCGATGGCACCGCGGTGCTCGGGCGGTATCGCCACGACGACGGCCCGCGCGGTCGTCGCTCCTGCGTCGGTGTGCACGACGACGTTCCCGTCGGGGAGGCGTTCGATGCGGCGCACGATGGCATCCCGCCGCACGGTGTCGCCCAATTCCTCGGCCATCTTCAGCGCGATCTGCTGAGTGCCCCCGGGGAAGCGGTCCTGCTGCGCGCCGCCGTCGACGTCCAGCATGGGGCCGAGCCCGCCCGCGGCCTTGATGTAGCGCACCGCGTGGAGCATCGACACGTCCGTGGGCTCGGCGCCCCACGTCACCCTGGCCATGATCGCCATCAGGTCACGCGTGGAGGCACCGGCATGTACCGAACGCAACCACGACTCGAGCGACTGCTCGTCGAGCCGGTGCGCGTTCGGCGAGGTCCATGGCTCCGCCAGTGAGACCGACCGACTGAGCCGTTCGAACCGCCACTGGATGCGCGAAACATCAAGCAGCTCAATCATCGACAGCCTCGGGATCGTGCTCCGGTAGGAGCGCACCCGGCCCCGCCATCTGATCAGGTTCGTGCCGTGGTTGTGGGTCGGTACCGTCTCGCAGCCGAGTTCGGCCGCGAGCGTGAGCACCTCGTCCTGCGTCGGCCCGACGAACGTGCCGCCCAGGTCGACGGGTACGCCCGCGATCGTCGTCGTCAGTGATCTGCCGCCGACCCGGTCACGGCCCTCGAGCACGATGACGTCACGGGACAGTCGGGAGAGCTGCCTCGCCGTGGACAGTCCCGCGAATCCGGCGCCGACGACCACAACGTCGACGTCCGTTGGGGTTTTCACGAGGCTAGGGTCTCACGTTCAGAAGGTCATGACAGCGTTGTTCGACCCCGGCAATGCCATCGAGCGCGCCCGTGCGCTACGCGTTGCAGGGGCGGCCGCCGAGGAGTGCGTCCACCAGCCGGGACCGATAGCGGTGGAGTCGCTCGCGCAGATCGTTGACGCGCTACACACCTGACGTTCTAGGCTGGTGGTACGCGGCAGGACCAAGGACGAGGAGGTTCTTCATGGCTGACGGTGAACCCGAGTTCTCCGACGTACTGATCATCGGGGCAGGCATCTCCGGCTTGGGGGCGGCCTACCGGATCCACGAGAAGAACCCGCAGTTGAGCTACACCGTGCTGGAGCGCCGCGAGCGCATCGGCGGCACGTGGGACCTTTTTCGCTACCCCGGCATCCGATCCGACAGCGACATCTTCACGCTGAGCCTGCCGTACGAGCCGTGGGTCCGGCCGGAGAACGTCGCCGACGGTGCCGACATCCGCGACTACCTGACCAACGCCGCGAGCAAGTACGGCATCGACCGACACATCAGGTTCGACACCCACGTGAAGTCCGCGCGAATGGGACTCGACCACCGACACCTGGACGGTGCGCGCCGAGATGGCCGGTGCCGAGAAGGTCTACCGCGGCCGGTTCCTGTTCTTCGGCACCGGCTACTACAACTACGACGAGCCGTACACGCCCGACTTTCCCGGTATCGAGCAGTTCGGTGGCGAGGTCGTACATCCGCAGTTCTGGCCGGAATCGCTCGACTACGCAGGCAAGCGGGTGGTCGTCATCGGTAGCGGTGCGACGGCGATCAGCTTGATCCCGGCGTTGGCCAAGACGGCGGCGCAGGTGACGATGCTGCAGCGTTCGCCGACCTACATGATGTCGCAGGCGCGAATCGATCCGATGGTGCAGTTCATTCGGAGGGTGCTGCCGCGCAAGCTCTCCAATTCGGTTGTCAGGTTACGTAACTCGGCCTTCCAGGTGGCGACGTACTTCATGTTCCGGAAGGCGCCGAAGTTCGGCAGGTGGCTGATCCGCAACAGGACGATCGCGGCGCTCCCCGAGGGCTATGACGTCGACCTGCACTTCAAGCCCAAGTACAATCCGTGGGACCAGCGCATGTGCTTGGTCCTCGACGGTGACATCTTCGAGCACATCAGCGACGGGCGTGCCGAGGTCGTGACGGATCACATCGACCACGTCGACGCGACCGGCATCGTGCTCAGTCTGGAAATCGGATCGACGCGGACGTCATCGTCACCGCCACCGGCCTGCAGTTGCAGGCGCTGGGCGGCATCACGCTCGCCGTGGACGGCGCCGAAGTCAAGCCCGCCGAGCGATTCGTCTACAAGGAATTCCTCCTCGAGGACGTGCCGAACATGGCGTGGTGCATCGGCTACACCAATGCATCGTGGACGTTGCGGGCCGACATGACCGCCCGTGCGGTGGCGAAGTTGTTGGCCTACATGGAGTCTCACGGCTATACGCATGCGTACCCGCACCTGGGCGACGCGGTGATGCCGGAGAAGCCGACGTTCGATCTGGAGTCAGGCTACGTTCAGCGCGCGCCGCACGCTCTTCCGAAGTCTGGCATTCACCGGCCGTGGAACGTCAGGCACAACTACGTGCTCGACGCCATCGACCACCGGTTCGACCGCATCGAGGAGTCGATGGTGTTCGGCCGCGTGGGAGCTCAAACCCCCGTGATTTCGGCGTGATCAACAGCCCGCTCAGCGCCGCTCAGCACACCGAAATCGCCAGAGTCGCCAGAGAAATTAAGGGACCTGTCTAGTCGGTGAGCGGTATGCGCGCGACCTCGACGAGTTGTCCGGTGCCGCGGGGCTGCTCGAACCGTACGTCGGCGTCGCGACCCGTGAGGATCAGCGCGGCGATCGTGTTGCCGAACAGCGGGCCACTGAGATTTTGCCAGCTGATGGGCAACTCCGGTGAGCCCTGACGCCGGGCCCATCGGCGGGTAATCCGCGCCACCCGAGGAGACCAGCCGAGCTTGAACACCGGCTTGACGAACGTCGGAACATAGTTGTGGACCGGCGAACACACCAGCTGATGCACCCGCGCGGTCCCAGACCCGGGCAGCACGGCACGTGCGGCATAGCTGTGATGCACGTCCCCGGATAGCACCGTCACGGTGGCTGGGCCGTGTGACGGATGCGACGCTACCCCGAGGATCAACTCCGTCAGCCGCAGGAAGGACTTGATGAACGCGGCCCAGTGTTCGAGATCAGCTGCCTGACGGATCTTCTCGGCGACCTGGCCACGCCGGCCGGAGCGGTTCGCGGCGATTTCGTTGACGGTCTGTACGTCGCCGATGGCGGGCGGCAGGAGCCACGGCAGTGATGATCCCAGCACCACGTGATCGAGCTCGTCGACGTCGCAGAGTTGCTCCTCGAGCCAGGCGAACTCGCGTTCACCCAACATCATTCGCTCGCCAGTATCGAGGATGCGAGCGTTGCGCGAATCGATCATGATGAACCGGCTGCGGCCAAGATCCCAGCGGTAGCTGAAGCGCAGGCCCTTGTCGCCATCGACCTCGCTGTCGGCCCGGTCGGCGAGCTCGATCAGGTGCGGCCAGCTGTCGCCGTCGGCGGCGCGCACCCTGCGGTAGTCCTGGTCGTCGTTCAGCTCGCGCGGGCTGAGATTGCCGAGGTGTTGATAGACCCAGTAGGAGGCGAGTCCGGCTCGGATCCGGTCGCGCCACCATGGCTTCTCGTTGACCTCGGCCCGCCACGCCGCCGACGTGTTCCAGTCGTCTCGGATGTCGTGGTCGTCGAAGATCATCGCCGTCGGCAGCGTCGACAGAATCCACCGGATCTCGGGATCGCCCCACGTGTGCCGATAGAGACCCTCGTACTCGGAGAAGCTGACGACCTCGTCGGGCGGCCGATGACCAGTGCGGCGCTTGCCCGCCAGGTTGCGCCGCGCCTCCGGAGTCAGCTCGTCGGCGTACACCTGATCGCCAAGCAGGATCAGCGCTTCGGGCCACTCGTCGACCGGCAGTCGGGTCAGCCGGCGGGCGTAGCAGTCGAGGGCGTCGACGCCCGAGTTTGTCGTCGATCTTGGCGTCACCGGTCTTCGGGTAGCGGCAGGAGCCGAACACCATCCGAACGCGGTCGGGCGGCGTCCGGACCGCGGGTCTTGATGACGCTAGGTGGAAAGGTCGTATCGGGCTCGGGCCAGACCCTTTGGCCATCGATTCGAACCTCGTACGCCGTCGCGGCGTCGGGGGTCAGCCCCTCCACCTCCACCACGGCGTAATGGAAGCCCTGGACCTCGAATGTGGTTGACGAGCAACCGAGTATCTCGACCGTCGCCGATTGCTCGGTCTGCACCCACACCAGCGCCGAGGTGTCGCCGACGTGCCGCAGAACGGGACCGAGGATGAGCGCCACCGATCCAGCCTAGCTAGCCGCGATCGTTGGGTGACACCGCGCCGAGACCCCTTACGGCGCGACGGTCAGCCAGTCGGCGAATCCCGACGGGTCGTGGCGCCCGAGCGCGCCGTGCTCGAACAGGCCCCAGCCCTCGACGGGCGCGCCGTTGCCCTCGGTGCACACGGCGCGACCCACGTGATCGATGACGCCGAAGCCCGCACGTCCGACGATCGCGGGATCGGTCATGTCGTAGGTCAGTCGTTCGGTGAACTTGTCGCCCTTCCACATGCCGTGGATCCAGTCCGAGTCGCCGCCGTAGCCGCCGCCGACGTGGATCGGCACGGGCAGCTTGGACTCCACGTCGAAGTGCACCGGCGAGCCATCGAGTGCGGTGGCGTCGATGGTGGCGCCCGTCGGGATCCGGGTGCCCGAGTTGTAGTGGATCTTGCACGCGCGGCCAGCCGAGTTGTTCGACCCGGCCGTCCTTCCAGATGCGCGTGCAGTCGTTGAGCGAGCGGAAGCCGCTGGGGTCCTCCTGGATGATGATGACGATCGAGAAGTCGTCGAACGCCATCGGCACGTACAGCCACCACATGCCCTCGAACGGTGGATCTGCCGGGCGCCCAGCGGGTTCGGCCTCGCCGATCGGCCGGATGCCCCAGGATCGGTCGCGCGACCCGATCCAGGTCGACGGGTCGACCGCGATCTCCTCGCCGTCGATGGCGATGTGCCCGCTCCACGACCCGAGTTGGGCGAACCGCTGCGCGTCCAGGGTGATCCTGGTGCCGGTGCGCAGGAAGTGGCGCTGCTCCTGCACGACGTCGAAGAGTCCGTTCCACGTCAGGTCGGCCGCGATGCCCTCGGTCTCGTCGAGGACGATCCGCAGCTTGTGCAGTGGCTCTTGAACTTCGATGCGGTAGCCGAGGACGTGTTGGTTGAGTCGGTCCTGATCGATCGCGTCGGACAGGTGCACGGCGGTCTGCACGTCACCGCGTCGGACCAACATGAACGCATCCTTGACCCCGAGGTTCGGGTAGTACCCGAGGCCGGTGATCACGAAGATGTCGCCGGTGCGGTCATGGGCGTTGTAGTAGCACCGGTCGTAGAAGTTCCGGTCCGACGATCCTGGCCACGCGATCGGTTGCGGGGTTTGGTGTACGGGAAACTCATCCATCGGGCCGAGCATCAGTTGTCCTCTCCGATAAGTCTTTTCAACAGGGGACGCGTGGTAGAACAGCGACTCCACGTCGTCGGGCTTCTCGATCTCGCCGAACCGCACCCGCCGGGCGCCGGTGCGCATGAACACGCAGCACCAGATCACGCCGGAGTAGACGTAGAACCACTCCAGGTCGCCGATCGTGGCGCCGGTCAGCCGCTCGTAGGTGGCCTTGACGTCCTCCTCGCGCATGACGTCGGGCAGCCCAGGCATCCCCGCCATGCCCGCGAGCTCCTGGAAGACCATGTGCGCGAAGATGATCCACGCGACGTCGAGCTCGCGCGGTCCGACGGTGGCCATCTCCCAGTCGAGCACGGCGACGGGTCGGAAGTCCTCGTAGAGCACGTTGCCGATGCGTGCGTCTCCCCACGCCAGCACGGGTTCGGTTGCGGCGACGTCGGTCGGGGAAGTTGTCCTCCAGCCAGCCCAGCGCGCGTTCGACGAGCGGGGACGCGGCCGATGTCGGGCACCGCGAAGGCATACCAGTCCTTGAGCCAGCCGAAGTGGCGGCGCAGCGGATTGGGTCCCGGCGGGATCGACTTCGGTGAGGAACCCGAAGGTCTTGTCCGCGTTGGGGATCGAGTGCAGTTTGGCCAGCACCTCGACCGTCGCGTCCTGGAGTTCGCGCTGCCGTTCCGACTGGCGCGTCGGCGAACCAGTTGTCGCCGAAGGTGTACGGCATGACGTCCGGCGGGACGATGCCGTCGACGTGGTCCATCAGGAAGAACGGCGTGCCGAGCACCGCGCCCGTGTCCTCGATCCACCGGACGCGCGGAACCGGGACGTCGGTGAGCTCTCCCGACCATGCGGATGACGTCGAATTGGTGGTCGAGGCGGTAGCGTCGGGAAGACGGGCACGTCGGCGGCGGACGGGGCGACCCGGGCCACCCACTTCTGCTCGACGGCCTTGCCGTCGTCGGTCCATCGGCCCGTCAGAATGATCGTCTCCGAGGACATTCCGTTGGAGTCGATGCCGCTTTCGACCGTCACCTCGGGAGCGGCGCCGCCGGGCATGACGGTGGACAAGCCACTGCGACATCACCGACGGCAGCGTCGTCACGTCCCGGCTGGAACGCTGCATGTGGTCGACGTCTTCGACTGCCGGATCGGTAGGCACGGCTCCACCCTTCGAGTAATTACGATACTATCCGTAGCGTTATGAAAGCAGACCCGCGCTTCGATGACAAGGCCCCGGCCGCAGGGCGCCCTCGCGACCCACGCATCGACGCTGCCATATTGGCGGCCACGGCGGATCTGCTTGTCCAGATCGGATATTCGAATCTCACGATGGCCGCCATCGCCGAACGTGCAGGCACCACCAAGACGGCGTTGTACCGGCGGTGGTCGAGCAAGGCCGAACTCGTCCACGAAGCGGCGTTTCCGACCGCGCCGACGGCGCTGACCACCCCCGAGGGCGACATCGTCGGCGACGTCCGGGCGATGATCGCCGCGGCACGCGACGTCTTCACCAGCCCGGTCGTCCGCGCGGCACTGCCCGGGCTGATCGCCGACATGGCAGCCGACGCCGAGCTCAATGCCCGGGTGATGAGCCGGTTCGCCGACCTGTTCGGCGTCGTGCGGGATCGCTTGGAGCACGCGGTCGCCCGGGGCGAGGTCCACGCGGAGGTGGACCCGGAGCGGCTCATCGAGATCATCGGCGGTGCGACGCTGCTGCGGATGATGCTGGTGCCGGACGGTGAATTGGACGACGCCTGGATCGACCAGACCACCGCCATCGTCTCCCACGGCGTGACGCGGTAGGCCCGGTAGACACGCACGCCTCAGCGTCATCGAGATCGACCCGGCCCGATAGGTCGCGACCGCCTTGAGGCGAAAGCGACGCGGCCAGGTCGCACGACGGTGAAATGACGCCTGTCGACGGCCGCCGCTTCGACTACCGTTGACCGATGTACGTGCAGCTGACCTTGAACGACGAGGACGGGGTGCCCGAGGTGTACTCGACGCCGCCGTGGACGGACGACGCCGATGGCCGGGCCGAGACCGCCCGCGTCGTCGTCGACCCCGTTGGCAGGCCCGACGGTGATCGGTCCGCGGTTCTGCTCACCATGACGATCGGGGAGGCGCTGGTCCTCGGTCGGCGCATCGTCGAAGTCGCGGAGCAGGCCGCGGAGGGCAATTTCAGCAGGCGCGGGACGCAGTGGCGCAAGGAGGTTCAGGACCGCAAGCGGCGCGAGGCGTGGAACGTTCTCATGGCGACGTCCGACGACGACCCTCCGGTGGCCCCCTAGCCGATCTGGCTCTTGTTGCGCTGCGACACCGCCCCGAAGCGGTCGCCGAGCCCGGCGAGGTCGTGCTCCTGCGAACCGGCGATGTCGTCCTCCGCCGCGAGCGCGGGACCGATCACCGCGGCAGTGCCTCGCACGTAGATCTCCTTGAGCCCCAACATGATCGGGCCTGGAACCTCGGCGATCGCGGTGGCGAGTTCGACGGCGCGGTCCACCAGTCGGTCGTGCGGCACGACCTCGGTGACCAGTCCGATGTGTTCGGCGCGCGCGGCGTCGACGACCTCGCCGGTCATCGACAGCCGACGTGGCCATCGCCGCGCCGACCACCTGCGGGAGCCTGGCCGTCATCCCGCCGCCGGGCAGGATGCCCACGCGCGCATGGGTGTCGGCGAATACCGCGCGCTCGGAGGCGATCAGGAAGTCGCACCCCAGCGCCATCTCGAGACCGCCGGTGAACGTCGCTCCGTTGATGGCGCCGATGATCGGCGTGGTCATCTCGGCGACGGCGGTGATGCAGCTGTGCGTCTTGAACTCGTCGAAGTACTTCAGCCCGTCGCGCGCGGCCTCCTTGAGGTCGACGCCCGCGCAGAACGCCGGATCGGCGCCGGTGAGCACCACCGCGAGCACGTCGGGATCGGCGTCGGCCTCCTTGAGCGCGGCGTACAGCGCCCTGATGAGGCCGCGGTTCAAGGCGTTTCGCGATGCCGGTCGATTGAGCGTCAGCACGCGGACGGCCCCGATGTCGGCGCGGATCACCAGGTCGTCAGTCATGAGTCGACGCTAGCGCAGGAACTGGTTGGCGTTGTTCGCCAGGTCGAGCAATGGCTGCGGCAGCGCACCGAGCACGAGGGTGATCGCGGCGGTGATCGTCACCGTCGCCATGCTCAACGAACTGGGCACCACCACGGTCGGCGCGTCGTCGGGCGGGTCGGTGAAGAACATCAACACGATCACCCGGACGTAGAAGTACGCGGCGATCGCGCTGGCGATGACGCCGACGATCACCAACGGCGCCGCGCCACCTTCGGCCGCCGCCTTGAAGACGGCGAACTTGCTGACGAAGCCACTGGTCAGCGGGATCCCGGCGAAGGCGAGCAGGAACAGCGAGAACACCACGCCCACCAGCGGATGATTGCGGCCGAGTCCCGCCCACCGCGCCATGTCCGTCTCCTCGTCACCGGCTGCATTGCGGACCACGCTGACGACCGCGAACGCGCCGAGAGTGCTGAAACCGTAGGCGAACAGATAGAACAGCGTCGCGGACAGACCGCTGTCGTTGAGCGCGATGACGCCGGTCAGGATGAAGCCGGCGTGGGCGACCGACGAGTAGGCCAGCATCCGCTTCACGTTGCTCTGTGACACCGCGGTCACGGTGCCGACGATCATGGTCAGGATCGCGATGGCCCACAGCACGGGTCGCCACGCGTCCGCCATGGCCGGGCAGTGCCACGTAGAAGATGCGGAGCATCGCGCCGAACGCGGCGATCTTGGTCGCGGCCGCCATGAATGCCGTCACCGGCGTCGGGGCGCCCTGATACACGTCGGGAATCCACGAATGGAACGGCACCGCACCGACTTTGAACATGAGCCCGACCGGCAGCCAGCGCGATCCCGATGAGCGCCAGCGACGTCGTTGTCCGAACCGTCGGCGTCAGCGCCGTCGCGATTCCGGTCAGGCTCAGCGTGCCTGCGAAGCCGTAGAGCAGGGCGATTCCGTACAGGAAGAACGCCGACGAGAACGCGCCGAGCAGGAAGTACTTGAGCGACGCCTCCTGGGAGAGCAGGCGGCGGCGCCTGGCAAGGCCGCACATCAGATACAGCGGAAGCGAGAAGACCTCCAGCGCGACGAACATCGTCAGCAGGTCGTTCGGCGGCGGGGAAGAGCAGCATGCCGCCCAGCGCGAACATCGTCAGCGGGAAGACTTCCGTCTGTGCCACACCGGCTTTGGTGGCGACCTTCTCGGCGAGACGTGCCCGGCACGCTCGAGGCCTGCGCGGTGAACGCATCGAGGCCGGTCGCACCCGCATCGTCGGTGTCGCCGGTGACGATGTGGCGCTCGGCGATCAGCAGCGTGCTCGAGGATTCCGACCAGGAGCAGGGTGCCCTGCAGGAACAGCGCGGGCTTGTCCATCGGCGATCGCGCCGACGACGGCCGTCGTCCCGACGGAGCCGTGCAGGTCGATCCAACTGATCACGACGGCGACGAGTGCGGCGACCTGGCCGACGATCGCCAACGCCAACTGCGTGACGTAGCGGCTGGTGCGGGGGAGGAACGCCTCGACGAGCACGCCCGCGACGGCAACGCCGAAGATGATCAACATCGGCGAGAGCAGACGGTATTCGACCGACGGCGGCATGACGTTCACTTCGCGGGTCCTTCCGCCTCGGGGCGCGGGGTCGTGTTGATCGATCGTGGTCAGGGTGTGGCCGACGGCGGGATCGATGATGTCCAGCGCCGGTTTCGGATAGACGCCGAGCACGATCAGGATCGCGATCAACGGGACGACGACGACGAGTTCGCGCGGCCGAAGATCGCGCACCCCTTCGGTGCGGGCGTTGACCGGCCCCGTCATCATCCGCTGATAGGTCAGCAGGATGTAGATCGCCGAGAGCACCAGGCCCGTCGCCGCGAACACCGTGAAGACGGGGTAGCGGGTGAACGTCCCGATCAACACCAGGAATTCGCTGATGAACGGCGCAAGCCCGGGCAGCGACAGCGTCGCGAGGCCGGCGACCAGGAACGTGCCTGCCAGCACGGGCGCGACCTTCTGAACGCCGCCGTAGTCGGCGATCATGCGACTTCCCTTGCGCGACACCAGGAATCCGGCGATCAGGAACAGCGCGGCGGTCGAGATGCCGTGGTTGACCATGTACAGCGTGGATCCGGCCTGCCCCTGGCTCGTCATCACGAAGATGCCGAGGATGATGAAGCCGAAGTGCGAGATCGACGTGTAGGAGATGAGCCGCATCACGTCGGTCTGCCCGATGGCCACGACCGCGCCGTAGATGATGCCGATCACCGCGAGCGTGATGATCAAGGGCCGGAACGTCATTGACGCATCCGGGAACAGCTGCAGGCAGTAGCGCAGCATGCCGAACGTGCCGACCTTGTCCACGACGGCCATCATCAGCACGGCGGTCGCGGGCGTGGCCTCGACGGCGGCGTCGGGCAGCCAGCGGTGGAACGGCCACAGCGGCGCCTTGACCGCGAACGCGAACATGAACCCGAGGAACAACGCGTTCACGACGCCCGCGTTGATCTTCAGCGAGCCGTCGGACACCGCCGCCACGATGGCGCGGAAGTCGAAGGTTCCCGCGGCGAAGGCGTCGCTGCTGGCGACCGCGACGTACAGGCCGATCACCGCGGCCAGCATGATGAGCCCGCCGAAGAGGTTGTACAGCAGGAACTTCACCGCCGCCTTCGAACGGTTCTCGCCGCCGAACCCGCCGATGAGGAAGTACATCGGGATGAGCATCGCCTCGAAGAACACGTAGAAGAGCAGCACGTCCAGCGCGACGAGTGAGATCAACACCATGCCCTCGACCGCCAGCGTCAGCGCGAGATAGGTGTGGGTGGAGCGGGCGTGATCCGCGCCGTCCTCCCCGTTGTCCTTACCGTCGTTCCAGCCCGCGACGATGAGGATGGGCACCAGGACGGCGGTGAGGACCACCAGGGCCAAGGCGATGCCGTCGATGCCGAGGATGTAGCCGGTGCCGAAGGACGGTATCCAGTCGTGGTCCTCGACGAACTGGTACTGCGCTCCTGCGGGATTGAACTGGATCGCCAGCAAGGCCGAAATCGCCAGGACCACGACCGAAGCCGCGAGTGCGACGTACTTGGCCAGCTGGCGTGCAGCAGAGGGAACCAACATGACGGCACCGGCCCCGAGCATCGGGACGGCCCACAGTACGGTCAGCCACGGCATCGCGGTCACCAGCCCTTCGCCGCAAGAATCGCGGCGACCACGAGCGCGGCGCCGACGAGCATCGACAGCGCGTAGGAGCGGGCGAACCCGGTCTGCCACTCTCCCATCCGTTTCGATGCCCAGCCGACCCCTGCGCCCAGCCCGCGAGATACGTCGTCGATGCCGTCGTCGTCGATCTCGACCAGGCCGGCGGTCAGCAGCTGGCCGGGGCGCATCAGGACGTCCTCGTTGAACGCATCGCCGTACAGGTCCCTTCGGGCCGCCACCGTCAGCGCGGACAGCCTCGGGCGCGGTCTCGGGAATCGGGCGCGTCCCGTACATGCGGTAGGCGATGCCGATGCCGATGGCGACCACCGCCAAGACGATGACCGTCATCACCCACGCGGGTATCGCCAGGTGCGCCTCCTCGTGGGAGCCGACGACCGGTTCCAGCCAATGCTCGAGGGTGCCGCCGATCGCGAGCAGACCACCGGCTCCGACGGAGCCGACGGCGAGCACGATCATCGGCACGGTCATGCTCAGCGGTGACTCGTGCGGATGCGCGCTGTCTTCTCCCGTCGCTTCGTCGCTCAGGCCCAACGCTTCTCACCGAAGAACGTCATCAGCATCACCCGTGTCATGTAGAACGCGGTGATGCCCGCGCCGAGCAGCGCGGCGCCGCCGAGCAGCAGTCCCTTGACTCCGCCTGCCGCGAAGGCGGTTTCGATGATCGGGTCCTTCGAGAAGAAGCCGGACAGACGGCGGCACGCCGATGATGGCGAGATACCCGAGGCCGAACGTCACGAACGTCACCGGCATGTACGTGCGCAGGCCGCCGTAGCGCCGCATGTCGGTCTCGTCGTTCATGCCGTGCATCACCGAACCGGCACCGAGGAACAGCCCAGCCTTGAAGAAGCCGTGGGTCAGCAGGTGCATGATCGCGATCGCGTAGCCCGCAGGCCCGAGCCCCGCGGCAAGCACCATGTAGCCGATCTGCGACATCGTCGATGCGGCAAGGGCTTTCTTGATGTCGTCCTTGGCGCAGCCGATGATCGCGCCGAACAGCAGGGTGACCGCACCGACGATCACCACGCCGAGGCGGGCGTCGGGCGCCAGGTCGAAGATGGTGCCGGAACGCACGATCAGGTAGACGCCCGCGGTGACCATGGTCGCCGCGTGGATGAGCGCCGACACGGGCGTCGGGCCCTCCATCGCGTCGCCGAGCCACGACTGCAACGGCACCTGCGCTGACTTTCCGCACGCGGCGAGAAGCAACAGCAGGCCCATCGCCGTGAGCGTGCCCTCGGAGAGTCGGTCGGCGGCGCCGAAGACTCCTGCGTACGAGACGGATCCGACGGTGGCGAACATCAAGGCGAGCGCCAGCGCGAGCCCGATGTCGCCGACGCGGTTGACCACGAACGCCTTCTTGGCGGCCGTCGCGGCGGACGGCTTGTGCGACCAGAATCCGATCAACAGGTAGGACGCAAGACCGACGCCCTCCCAGCCGACGTAGAGGCCGAGGTAGTTGTCGGCGAGCACCAGCAGGAGCATCGCCGCGACGAACAGGTTCAGGTAGGCGAAGAACCGTCTGCGCTCGGGATCGTGGGCCATGTATCCCACGGAGTACACGTGGATCAGCGACCCCACGCCCGTGATCAGCAGGACGAAACACATTGACAGCTGGTCCAATTGGAGACCGAAGTCGACCTGCAACTGAGCGACGGGGACCCAGGAGAACAGCGTCTCGTGAATCGTCCTGTCCTCAGCCCCGCGGCCCAGCATGCCCGCGAACAACAGCGCCCCGACCAGCGAAGGAGGCGACCGCGGCGGCGCATCCCAGCAGATGACCCCATGCGTTGGTGGCCTTGCCGCCGAGCAACAGGACGACGGCCCCCGCGAGGGGGAGGGCGATGAGCAACCACACCGGAAGAGTCATGGCCTCAGACCCCGATCTTCTTCGCGCGAGCGCTCATCAGTGCTTCAACAGATTCGGGGCGTCGACGGACGCGGAGCGACGGGTTCTGAAGATGGTCATGATGATGGCGAGCCCGACGACGACTTCGCAGGCGGCGACCACCATGGTGAAGAACGCGACGACCTGGCCGTCGAGATGGCCGTGCATGCGGGCGAAGGTCACGAACGCGAGGTTGGCTGCGTTGAGCATCAGTTCGACGCACATGAACATGACGATGGCGTTGCGCCGCAGCAGGACTCCGGCGGCGCCGATGGTGAACAGCGCCGCGGACAGATACAGGTAGTTGGCGGGGTTCATCGGGTTCCGCTCACTGGTGGCAGTGCACTGCTGACCGACGTCTTCGCATCCGATCCGTCGGGGAGGCGGGCGGCGGTGTCGACGGCGTTGTGCCTCGCGAAGACGCCGGGGTTGGGCATCGGGGTGGGGTGGCCGCCGGGGGCGAAGCGTTCGATGGCCATTTCGCGCTGGGTCTTTCGCACCTCGAGGCGTTCTCGGTGGGTGAGGATCATCGCGCCGAGGGCCGCCGTGATCAACAGCGCGCTGGTCAGTTCGAAGGCCCAGAGGTAGCGGACGAAGATCAGGGCGGCGAGGCCTTCGACGTTGCCGCCCGCATTGGCCTGGGCCAGTCCGGTGAAACCCGCCGCCGAGACGTTGCCGATGCCCCGCGATGAGCAGTAGGCCGAACGCCAGGCCGGCGCCGACGGCGGCGACGCGTTGACCGCGAATCGTCTCCACCAACGAGTCCGACGAGTCGACGCCGATGAGCATCAGGACGAACAGGAAGAGCATCATCACGGCGCCGGTGTAGACGACGACCTGCACGATGCCGAGGAACAGTGCGTCCTGGGCGATGTAGAGGATCGCGAGGATGATCATCGTGCACGCGAGGAAGATCGCCGAGTACACCGCCTTCGGTGCGGCCACCACGGCGACGGCGCCGAGCACCGCGAGCGTGGCCAACACCCAGAACGTCACCTCCTCGGTGGTGGATATCTGCAAGCACGGGTTCGCTGGCGGCAGCGAGGAATTCAGTCGTCACCGCACCGTCGTCCTTCGGCGTCGCCAGCCCCTCCGCCGTGATGTTGCCGCGGTAGTAGTCCTCGTCGGTGCTGCCCTCGGCCATCGCGTGCGGAGGCGCCAGCATGTCCTGCAGCAGGGGGGCCAGGAGCTTGTCCTTGCCGTAGATCAGGTCGCTGCGGTTGTCGTCGGCCATCTCGTAGTCGTTCGTCATGGTGAGTGCGCGGGTGGGGCAGGCCTCGATGCACAGCCCGCAGCCGATGCACCGCAGATAGTTGATCTGGTAGACCCGGCCGTAACGCTCGCCGGGCGAAAACCGCTCCGACTCTTCATTGTCGGCGCCCTCGACGAAGATGGCGTCCGCCGGGCAGGCCCATGCGCACAGCTCGCAGCCGATGCACTTCTCCAGCCCGTCGGCGTATCTGTTGAGCTGGTGTCGCCCGTGGTAGCGCATCGCCACCGGGCCGGGCTTCTCGGGATACTCCTCGGTGACGCGCTTCTTGAACATCGTCTTGAACGTGACGCCGAAACCGGCGATCGCGTCGATGAAGTGGGGTCGCTTAATTGGCATCTGCGCGCTCCTTGACGGGAATCGGGGGGATCGGGAACGCGCCCGCGTCAGCGGCGGGTACCACGATGTCGGGGACACGCCTGCGGCGCAGGGCCTTCCACAGATACACGAGGATCGCCACGGACACGATGGCGCCCGCGGCGAAGAGCAGGACCGCCACCTGGGTGTACCCCTGGGTGCGCAGGGTCCGCGAGATCGCGACGATCATGATCCACGCCAGCGAGATGGGAATCAGAACCTTCCAGCCCAGCGCCATGAACTGGTCATAACGCATGCGCGGCAGGGTCGCCCGCAGCCACATGAAGCCGAAGAGGAACACCCACACCTTGGCGACGAACCACAGCAGCGGCCACCACCCGCTGTTCGCGCCATCCCACATGCTCAACGGCCACGGCGCCTGCCAGCCGCCGAGGAACAGCGTGGTGGCCAGCGCCGAGACGGTCGTCATGTTGACGTACTCGGCGAGCATGAAGATCGCGAAGCCCAGTGACGAGTACTCGGTATGGAAACCTCCGACCAGCTCACCCTCGGCCTCGGGGAGATCGAATGGCGCCCGGTTGGTTTCGCCGACCATCGACGTGAGGTAGATCAGGAACGACGGCAGGAGCAGGACCACGAACCAGACGTGCTGCTGTTTGGCGATGATCTCCGAGGTGGACATCGTGCCCGAGTACAGGAACACCGCGGCGAAGCACAGTGCCATGGCGATCTCGTAGGAGATCACCTGGGCGCTGGAGCGAAGCCCGCCCAACAGCGGGTAGGTCGATCCGGATGCCCAGCCCGCCAACACGATTCCGTACACGCCGATCGACGTCACCGCCAGTACGTAGAGCACTGCGACGGGTAGATCGGTCAGCTGCAGCGGTGTCTGGTGGCCGAACACGCTGACCATGCCGCCCATCGGGATGACCGCGAAGGCGAGGAGCGCGGGCACCACCGAGATGATCGGCGCCAGAAGGTAGATCGGCTTGTCGACACCCGCGGGGATCAGCCCTTCCTTCAGCGCCAGCTTGACGCCGTCGGCAAGGCTTTGGAGCAGGCCCCACGGCCCGACTCGGTTCGGCCCGGGGCGGTACTGCATCCAGCCGAGGATCTTGCGCTCGGCGAGGATGGCGACCAGCACGGTGAGCAACAGGAAGACGAAGATGCCGAGGGCCTTGGCGATGATCAACCACCACGGATCGTGCCCGAACGAGGTCAGGTCCGGATACGTCACGCTGGATCGCCCCCCTGCTCGATGGGTGCGTCGATCGACACGACGCCGCCGATGCGAGCGCCCAACGTCGACGCCACGGCGGAACCCGGCGAGTTGAGCGGCAGCCACACGACCCGGTCCGGCATGTCGGTGATCTCCAGCGGCAACGTGATCCGCACCCCGGGCGGTGCTGACGGTGACGAGATCGCCATCGGCCACGCCGATTTCGGTTGCGGTGCCGGGGGATAGGCGCACCACGGCGGGCCGCGCCGTTCCCGCGAGATGCTTCTCACCGTCCTGAAGCCGACCCGCATCGAGGAGCATTCGCCACCCCGCCAGGACGGCCTGTCCGGCCGCAGGCTGGCTCGGATCCGCGGGTGCCACGTCGGGTGGCTCGGAAGGCGTTCCACCCCATGCGCCGAGCTGGGCGAGCTCGGCGCGGGCGGTGGCGGCATCGGGTAGGCCGAGGTCGACGCCGACCTCCTCGGCCAATGCGGCGAGCACGCGCATGTCCGACGTGGCCTGCGGCGGCAGTGCCGCATCGAAGGGCCGTTGGCGGCCCTCCCAATTCATGAAGGTGCCCGCCTTCTCGACCACTGGCGCGATGGGGAACACGACGTCGGCGCGATCGGTGACCGCGCTCTGGCGCAGCTCCAGGCTGATGACGAAGGGCGCGGAATCGATTGCCGCGCGAGCCCCTTCGGGATCCGGGAGGTCGTCGAGGTCGACTCCGCCGACGAGCAGCGCCTGCAGCGATCCGTCGGCGGCGCCGGCGAGGATCTCCGAGGTGCCTCGCCCGACGGTCTCCGGCAGCGCGTCGGTGTGCCATGCGGCCGCCACCTCGGCACGCGCGGCGGCGTCGGCCACCGGTCGTCCGCCCGGCAGAAGATTTGGCGCCGCACCGGCTTCCAGCGCGCCGCGGTCCCCGGCGCGACGGGGCACCCAGGCCAGCCGCGCGCCGGTCGACGCCGCCAGGCGCACGGCGGCCGAGTACGCACCGGGCGCATTCGCGAGGCGTTCGCCGACCAGGATCAGGGTGCCGGGCACCGAGGTCACCGGCTAGCGCGTCGAGTGCAGCCGCTTCGCCGCCTGGCGGCGTGGCGATCACGCTGCCGCCCATCTTGGTCAGGCCGCGGGTGGCGAACGGCGCGATCGACGTCACCTTGAGGCCGCGCTTGCGGAATGCCTTGCGCAGGCGCAGGAAGACGATCGGCGACTCCTCCTCCGGCTCGAATCCGGCGAGGACCACCGCGGGTGCGGATTCGATGTCCGCGTACCCCAAGGTCATCGGTCGCCCAGCCACCTCGGCGGCGAGGAACTGCGACTCCTCGTCGGAGGAGGCGTGGGTGCGGAAGTCGATGTCGTTGGTGCCCAGCACGATCCGGGCGAACTTGGCATAGGCGTAGGCATCCTCGAGGGTTGCCCTGCCGCCGACCAGCACCCCGGTGCGTCCGCCCGCGGCGGTCAGCCCGCGGACGGCGACCGCGACGGCCTCCGACCACGACGCTGGGCGTTGGCTGCCGTCCGGGTCCCGCACCAGCGGCGTGGCGATCCGGTCGCCCTGCGTCGCGTACGCGAACGCCCACCGGCCCTTGTCGCAGTTCCATTCCTCGTTGACCTCGGGATCGTCGCCGGCGAGGCGGCGCAACACCTTTCCGCGCCGATGGTCGGTGCGCTGCGCGCATCCCGACGCGCAGTGCTCGCACACGCTCGGCGAGGAGACCAGGTCGAAGGGGCGGGCCCGGAACCGGTATGCGGTGCCGGTGAGGGCGCCGACCGGGCAGATCTGCACGGTGTTGCCGGAGAAGTACGAGTCGAACGGCTCACCGTCGGCGATGCCGACCTGCTGCAAGGCCCCGCGTTCGAGAAGTTCGATGAACGGGTCGCCCGCGATCTGGTTGGAGAACCGGGTGCATCTGGCGCACAGCACGCACCGCTCCCGGTCGAGCAGCACCTGTGCCGACAGGTTGATCGGCTTGGGGAAGGTGCGCTTGACGTCGGTGAACCGAGTGTCCGCCTGGCCGTTGGACATTGCCTGGTTCTGCAGCGGGCATTCGCCGCCCTTGTCGCACACCGGGCAGTCGAGGGGATGGTTGATCAGCAGCAGTTCCATCACGCCGCGCTGCGCCTTGTCGGCGGACTCGGAGGTGACCTGCGTGCGCACCACCATGTCCGGGGTGCACGTGATCGTGCACGACGCCATCGGCTTGCGCTGACCTTCGACCTCCACCAGGCATTGCCTGCAGGCGCCCACCGGCTCGAGCAGCGGATGGTCGCAGAACCGTGGGATCTGCACGCCGATCAGCTCGGCGGCCCGGATCACCAATGTGCCCTTGGGAACGCTGATCTGGTGGTCGTCGATGGTCAGTGACACCATCTCGACGGCGGCGCCCGGTCGTCGGTTCGACCTGCGTCACGCGCCCACCTCCTCGATGTCGCCGACTGTGCGGCAGACGTGAATTGCGGTAACGCCGTACGAAACCGCACACTCGCGAGGGTCGGCGTCGTCAAACCCCCACTCCTTCCGGTGCTGCGAGCATCGATGCATGCGGGTCGAACGGGCAACCGCCGTCGAGGTGGGCCTCGTATTCGTCGCGGAAGTACTTGATGGACGACAACACCGGGCTCGCGGCGCCATCTCCCAGCGCGCAGAACGACTTTCCGAAGATGGCGTCGGAGATGTCGAGCAGCTTGTCGAGGTCGCCCCGCTCGCCGGTGCCGTTCTCCAGGCGCGCGTAGATCTGCGCCAGCCAGTAGGTGCCCTCGCGGCACGGCGTGCACTTCCCGCACGACTCGTGGGCGTAGAACTGCGTCCAACGGCGAACGGCCCGCACGACGCAGGTGGTCTCGTCGAAGATCTGCAGCGCCTTCGTGCCGAGCATCGAGCCTGCCGCCGCCATGCCCTCGTAATCCAGTGGTAGGTCGAGGTGTTCGGCCGTCAGCAGCGGCGTCGACGATCCGCCCGGCGTCCAGAACTTCAGCTCGTGGCCCGCCCTGACCCCGCCCGCGTAGTCGAGCAGTTCCCGCAGCGTGATGCCGAGCGGCGCCTCGTACTGGCCCGGTCGCGTCGACGTGGCCGGACAGCGAGTACAGCGTGAAACCGGGTGACTTCTCCGAGCCCATCGACCTGAACCAGTCGATGCCGCGGCGCACGACGGCGGGCACGCTCGCGATCGACTCGACGTTGTTGACGACGGTGGGGCAGGCGTAGAGACCCGCCACGGCGGGGAAGGGCGGCCGCAGTCGGGGTTGTCCCCGCCTGCCCTCCAGCGAGTCGAGCAGCGCGGTCTCCTCGCCGCAGATGTAGGCACCCGCCCCGGCGTGGACCACCAGGTCGAGGTCGAAGCCCGACCCTCCGATGTCGGTGCCGAGATAGCCGGCCTCGTAGGCCTCGGCGACGGCCGCCTGCAGCCGGCGCAGCACCGGCATCACCTCGCCGCGAACGTAGATGAAGGCGTGCCGGGCACGGATCGCGTACGCCGCGATGATCGCGCCCTCGACGAGGACGTGCGGCGTCGCCATCATCAGCGGAATGTCCTTGCACGTACCGGGTTCCGACTCGTCGGCGTTGATCACCAGGTAGTGCGGCTTGGCTGCGGCCCCGTCAGTGCCCTGCGGGATGAACGACCACTTCTGCCCCGTGGGAAAGCCTGCGCCGCCGCGGCCGCGCAGGCCCGAGTCCTTGACGAGGGAGATGACGTCGTCGGGACCCATCGCCAGAGCCTTCGTCGAGCGCCTGGTAGCCGTCGTGTCGCAGATACGTCTCGAGCGTCCAGGACTGCGGATCGTCCCAGAAGGCGCTCAGCACCGGTGTGAGGCTCATTCGGGCTTGCCGTTCTTCGCCGGGACGTCGGCCGACGGAGCCGGTGCGGGTTCGTCGCGCTTCGTCTCCTCGGCGATCTTCTCGTCGTCGGGTCCGTCGACCTTGGCGGTCGCATCCGCGGGGTCGGGTGCCGCCATGTCGTGCTCGTGCGCGTATTCCAGCCCGGCGAGTGTCGCCGGTCCGGCGGTCGCGTCATTGGCGCCTGGGCGCTGGTCGGGAAAGCCGGCGAGGATGAGCGCGGTCTCGCGGAAGGTGCACAGCGGCGCTCCCCGGGTGGGGGAGACGGACGCGCCGTCGCGCAGTTGGTCGACGAGTTCCCTTGCCGACGAGGGTGTTTGGTTGTCGAAGAACTCCCAGTTGACCATGACGACGGGGGCGTAGTCGCACGCCGCGTTGCACTCGACGTGTTCGAGCGTGACCTTGCCGTCGGCGGTGGTCTCGCCCGCGTGCAGGCCGAGGTGGTCTTCGAGTACGTCGAGGATGGCGTCGCCGCCCATCACCGCGCACAACGTGTTGGTGCACACGCCGACCAGGTACTCGCCGGTGGGCGTGCGCCGGTACATCGAGTAGAACGTCGCGACCGCGGTGACCTCGGCGGGAGTCGAGGTCCAATTGTTCTGCGCAGAAGGAGATTCCGGCAGGCGTGAGATAGCCGTCCTCGGACTGCACCAGGTGCAGCAGGGACAGCAACGCGGAGCGCGCCTCCGGGTACTTGGCGATGATCTCCGCGGCGCCTTCGCTCAGCCGGGCTGTCGACCTCGGCCGAATACGACTGCGGCCCTTGGCCGATGGGCGGCCCCGATTCGTCGGGCCGCTGTCCCGAGACAGCAGGTCTACGATGCGTCATCGGTCCACGCCTCCCATGACCGGATCGATCGATGCCACCGCCGAGATCGCGTCGGCCACCATGCCGCCCTCGCACATCGCCGCCACCGACTTGCAGGTTCGTGAACGACGGGTCGCGGTAGTGCACGCGATAGGGCCGGGTGCCGCCGTCGCTGACCATGTGCACTCCCAGCTCGCCGCGCGGCGACTCCACGGCGACGTACACCTGGCCGGCGGGAACCCGGATGCCCTCGGTGACCAGCTTGAAGTGGTGGATCAGGGCCTCCATCGAACCGCCCATGATCTTGGCGATGTGCTCGGGGGAGTTGCCGAGTCCGTCGGGCCCGAGCTTGAGGTCGGCGGGCCACGCCAGCTTCTTGTCGGTGATCATCACCGGCTGACCGGACGCTTCTCGAGCTTTTCTACGCACTGCTCGACGATCTTGAGCGACTCGTTCATCTCGCCGACCCGAATCAGGTAGCGGCCGTAGGAATCACAGTCGGATCGGTGATGACGTCGAACTCGTAGTTCTCGTACCCGCAGTACGGCTGGGCACGCCGCAGATCGTGGGGCAGTCCGGTGGACCGCAGGATCGGACCGGTGATGCCGAGCGCCATGCAGCCCGTCAGGTCGAGGTATCCGACGCCCTTGGTGCGGGCCTTCCAGATGTGGTTCTCCTTGAGCAGGTTCTCCAGATCGGTGAGCTTCGCGGGCATGGTCCGCAGCAGTTCCTTGATCAGCGGGATCGCCTCGTCGGGCAGGTCGGCGGCCAACCCGCCCGGCCGGATGTAGGCGTGGTTCATGCGCAGGCCGGTGATGGTCTCGAACACGGCAAGGACCTGTTCGCGCCCGAGGAAGCCGAAGAACATCGCCGACATGGCGCCGAGTTCCATGCCGCCGGTGGCCAGCGCGACGAGGTGGCTGGAGATGCGGTTGAGCTCCATCAGCATCACGCGGATGACGCTGGCCCGCTCGGGGATGTCGTCGGTGACGCCGAGCAACTTCTCGACCCCGAGGCAGTACGCCGTCTCGTTGAAGAAGGGCGACAGGTAGTCCATCCGGGTGACGAAGGTGACGCCCTGCGTCCAGGTGCGGTACTCGAGGTTCTTCTCGATCCCGGTGTGCAGGTAGCCGATTCCGCAACGGATCTCGGTGATGGTCTCGCCCTCGATCTCGAGGATCAGGCGCAGCACGCCGTGGGTGGACGGGTGCTGCGGGCCCATGTTGACCACGATGCGCTCGCCCGCCATGGCATTCGCCTGGGCGGCCTGGATGACGTCGTCCCAGTCTTCGCCGCCCACCGTGACGATGGTCTCGGGGGTGTCGTGTGCTGTCATCAGTTGTACGACCTCCGCTCGTCGGGCGGCGGAATCTCGGCGCCGTGGTACTGCACCGGAATACCGCCCAACGGGTAGTCCTTGCGCTGCGGATGCCCGACCCAGTCGTCGGGCATCTCGATCCGGGTCAGTGACGGGTGACCGTCGAAGATGATGCCGAAGAAGTCATACGTCTCGCGCTCGTGCCAGTCGCTGGTCGGATACACCGAGAACAGTGACGGCACATGCGGATCCGCGTCGGGCGCCGCCGTCTCCACGCGGATTCGCCGGTTGTGCGTGATCGACATCAGCGGGTAGACGGCGTGCAGTTCGCGATCGGCGTCGGCCGGGTAGTGCACGCCCGAAACGCCAAGGCACAGTTCGAATCTCAGAGCGGGATCGTCGCGCAGGGCCTGCATGACCGCGACCAGGTGCTCGCGGCGCACCTCGAGGGTGAGCTCGTCGCGGAAGACCACGACGCGCTCGACGGCGGCACCGAACGCGTCGTCGCCGAGCGCGCGTGATCAGCGCGTCGACGACGTCGTCGAAGTACCCGCCGTACGGTCGCGGTGAACTACCGGGCAGCACGACGTCGCGAACCAGCCTGCCGTATCCGGACGTGTCGCCGCTGCCCTTGACGCCGAACATGCCGCGGCGCTGCGCCGATGACCTCCGGCTTGCCGTTGCCGTTGGAAGACGAACTCTCGGTCATGACCGCAGCAGCCCCTTGAGCTCGAGTGTCGTCGGTGACGCCAGAGCGGCTTGCTTCGGCGGCGGCGATGGCGTCGGCGCGGTTGACGCCGAGCGGCATCTCCTGAATCTTGGCGTGCAGCATCAGGATTGCGTTCAGAAGCATCTCCGGACGCGGTGGGCACCCGGGCAGGTAGATGTCGACCGGGACGATGTGGTCCACGCCCTGCACCACCGCGTAGTTGTTGAACATCCCGCCCGACGACGCGCACACGCCCATCGCCAGAACCCATTTCGGCTCGGCCATCTGGTCGTATACCTGGCGCAGCACCGGTGCCATCTTCTGGCTGACCCGGCCCGCGACGATCATCAGGTCGGCCTGGCGGGGCGTCGCGGAGAACCTCTCCATGCCGAACCGGGCGATGTCGAAACGCGGCCCGGCCGTCGCCATCATCTCGATGGCGCAGCACGCGAGGCCGAACGTCGCGGGCCACAGCGAGCCCTTTCGGACGTAGCCGGCCACCTTCTCGACGGTCGACAGCAGAATCCCGCCTGGCAGCTTTTCCTCGAGTCCCATCGGTCAGTCCCAGTTCAATCCGCCGCGGCGCCACACATACGCGTAGGCGACGAACACCGTGAGCATGAAGAGCAGCATCTCCACGACCGCGAACAGGCCGAGCGAGTCGAACGACACGGCCCACGGATAGAGGAAGACGATCTCGATGTCGAAGACGATGAACAGCATCGCGGTGAGGTAGTACTTCACCGGAAATCGCTGGCCGGTCTGCATGTCACCGGGGGATCCCGGGGTGATGGGTTCGATGCCGCACTCGTAGGCCTCGAGTTTGGCTCTGTTGTAGCGGCGCGGTCCGATCAGCACCGCGATACCCACCGAACCGAAGGCGAACGCAGCCGCTATGGCTCCGAGAACCAGGATGGGTATGTAGACGTTCATCAGGTGTGCCGCTCCCTCGTTGGGCTGTCGATGTGAGCTATGACACAGCTTAGCCGTGTTAACGGTTGGCCCGACGTGTTTTGGATAGGATCCAGTTTGGAAACTGGGGTCAGGTTCCGCACCGGCGCTTGGCGCGAAGAGTGAACGGCCCCAGCCTATTTCGTGCTGGTCAGCGCACCACTTCGCGCAACAGCCCGGCGACCGCCTCGCCGAGCCGAATGGGATCGATCGGGTGCGAAACCGCTGCCTCTGCGCGCGACCACGTCGCCAGCCACGCGTCGTCGGGTCGACCGGTCAGGACCAGGATCGGCGGGCAATTCGCGATCTCGTCCTTGAGTTGCTTGGCCAGGCCCATCCCGCCGGCGGGGGCCGCCTCGCCGTCGAGGATCGCCAGGTCGACGTCGCCCGCGTCCAGGTGCGCGATGACGACTGGCGCGGTGGCGACGTCGAGGTAGGTCAGTTCCGGCAGGTCCGGGTGCACGCGTCTGCCCAGCGCAGAACGCACCTTCTCCCTGGTGCGCGCATTGTCGCTGTAGACCAGGATGTTCAGCGGCGAGTCAGGCACGAAGCCGATGCTACGACTGCTGGAGGAACGCCGAGGGCGCTTCGACGTTCGCTCTCGTCTAGTTCCCGAGAATCGGGGCCATGTCGGCCGGGTCGAAGTACTCGTCGATCCGGGTGATCAGGCCGTCGGCGTTGACCTTGATCACGATGCACACCCGCATTTCGATCGCGCCGTCGCTTCGCTCGCCCTGGGCATCAGCTCGGCGCGCCCGCAGAACGTGCTGCTGAACGAAACCCCCTTCGAAGAACTGGCGATCGAGGATTTCGTAGCTGCGCGTCGCGGTGACGTCCATGAACCACCGGATCACCTTCAGCGCTCGGGTGCGCTGGTTGTCCTTCGGGTCGCCGGTGTGCCATACCAAAACGTCGTCGGTCCACAGGTTTTCGACAGCTCCGTAGTCGCCGCGTTCGATGGCGTCGAAGAGCTGGTTCGCCACAGCGTTGGTCATGCATTCCTCCCGGGGCTTGACCTCAAGAATTGTTGAGGTATCAGACTGGCTTCATGACTGAATCGAATTCCGTGCAGACCGTCTTCGACACGTTCTACTCCCAGGATGTGGCTCCGCCGTGGGTGATCGGCGAACCGCAGCCCGCGGTCGTCGGGCTGGAACGCGACGGCTGGGTGAGCGGCGCGGTGCTGGATGCCGGCTGTGGAACCGGCGAGAACACCATCCTGCTCACCCGCCTTGGCTATGACGTGCTCGGCATCGACTTCGCGCCGAACGCGATTGCGCAAGCCGCGCGACATCGCCGCGGCCCGAGGCGTCGACGCGCGCTTCGAGGTCGCCGACGCGATGGACCTCGGCGCCGACCCCGGCTACGACACCGTCCTCGACAGCGCGTTGTTCCACATCTTCGGCGACGACGCCGACCGCGCGCGTTACGTCGCGAGCCTGCACCGGGCGATCCGGCCGGGCGGGGTGCTGAATCTGCTTGCGCTGTCCGACGCGGGTCGCGGGTTCGGCCCGGTGGTCAGCGAGGCGCAGGTCCGCGATGCATTCGTCGACGGCTGGGAGCTCGAGGCGCTCGACACCACGACCTATCGCGGGACCGTCGGGCCGATGCATTCCGAGAGCTTCGGGTTGCCGGTCGGCACGACGCTCGACGAGCCCGCGTGGCTGGCGCGGGTCCGGCGCATCTGAGCTGCTAGTCCTGGTCATAGCCGGGATGTGAGACGGCGAGCCGGTGCAGCACCAGCGCGCGCAACGTCGGAAGTACCTCGGCGCCTCGTTCGTCGAGGTCTCCGCGCCGGATGGCGGCGGCCAGCGTTGCCTCGTCGGGGAACCCGAGCAGGTCCGGTGCGCGCCGATCGTCGAGGAGTTCGCGTTCGACGGTGCGCAGCACGTTGGCGGCGACGCGAGCGTGAAAGTTCACGGCGTCCGGTGGTGTTCTCGCGGACGTCGCCTTCCAGGAACTCCGCGACGGCCGCGACCAGTTCGGCGGCGGTGGGGCGGTTGTGCAGGCCGCTCATGACGCTGCACCGATTCCCCGGTCGCTGCGCTCCTGCCCGCCGGCCAGCAGCGTGAGGAGGTCGAACTCGGTCTCCGCGACGCGGCGGCCGATGGCGGCGAGCTCGACCGATCTCGTCTGACCGGACAGGTGCCGCTCTGCCTGATAGCGGCAGATGACGCCCCACCGCAGCGTCGACAGAACCAGCCACCAGTGCATCGCCGCCCGATCGAGTGACGTGCCCGAGGCGGCCTCATAGGCGACGAGCAGGTCCTCGACGCTGCCCAGGCCGCCGGCCCCGAGTGACTCCGGTGCGCCGAAGCGCCACGCCCTGATGCAGAACCATGCAAGGTCCTCGTAGACCTCGCCGGTGTGGGTGAGTTCCCAGTCCAGGACCGCCGCGAGACGCGCGGGTTGCTCGGTGGTGTCGATGATCAGATTGCCCATGCGAAAGTCGCCGTGCACCAACACCTTCGCCGACTCGGCGGGCCGATTGCGGGCCAACCATCGGAACGCCCACTCGAAGGTCGCGGTGGTGTCGCCCATCTCGTCGAGTTGGGCGTGCCAGTCGTCGAGCGGATCCGACGACGTCAGCCCGATGCCGGTGGGGTCGGCGCGGTGGATGGCCGCGAGTGCCGTCGCGCATTGCGTCACCAGATCCGTGCGCGAGGCGTCGTCGAGCGCGCGCTGGATCCGCCGCACGATGGTCTCGCCGCCGATGAAGTCGCAGACGAGGAACGGATTACCGAGCGGAACAGTGGAATTGGTGGCGGCGAGCACGCGAGGCACCGGGGCGCCAGCGGCCGAGGCGCGGGTCAGCGCCGCGGCCTCGAGCTCCATGCCCGCGTGGATCTCGTCGGGCGGCCCGATGCGCAGGATGAGCTCCCGCGAGTCGGTCTCACCCACTGCGTCGAACGCCCAGGTCGCCCGGCTCGCACCGCCGGTCAGCACCCGCAGGTTCTCCACGCGCACCTCGCCGAGCGCCGGCTTCAGCACGCCCGCGAGAGCGGCGGAGTCGAGCTCATGCGGCGATTCACGTGCGCGCCGGCTTCCGAACTTCAGCATCCGCTGCGCCACCCGCCGAATCTGAATCTCCTCCGCGCCCTCGGTGATTCGGTATCGGCGGTGATGGCGGTAGATGTGCTCGAACGGCTCGTGACGGCTGTAGCCGAGCCCGCCGTGGATCTGCATCGCGCGGTCGGCCGCCTCGCAGACCAGTCGGTTGGCGCGATAGTTCGCCATCGACACCTTGTCGCTGACCTCCATGTGGTGATTGCGGTCGAGATGCCAGGCGGCGTAGTAGACCAGGAGTCGAACCATCTGCGCCTCGGTCTGCAGTTCGACGAGTGGCCACTGCACCGCCTGGTTCACCGAGAGCGGCTTGCCGAACACGACGCGCTCGCCCGCGTACCGAGCGGCTCGGTCGATGCAGTACTGAGCGGCGCCGAGGCTGCTGGCCGCCTGACGAATTCTGTTCTCGTGCAGGAAGGTCTGACCCACCTCGAGGCCGTGGTCGACCTCGCCGAGCACCGCGTCTGCGGGTACGCGGACGTCCTTGAGTTCCACCTCGGCGTGATCGGTGGGCATGTTGAAGGTCCACCAGTAGAAGGGCACCGTGAATCCGGGGGAGTCGCAGGGCACGAGGAACGCGGTGATGCCGGTGGCTTGGCCCGCTTCGCCCGACGTTCTCGCGAAGACCAGGTCGTGGGTGGCGCGGTGGACGCCGGTGTTCCACCGCTTCGTTCCGTTGATCACCCAGCCGTCGCCGTCGGCGACCGCGGTGGTCTCCAGCCAGGTGGCATCGGAGCCGTGGGCGGGTTCGGACAGGCCGAACGCCATCGACCGCTCGCCGGTCAGCAGGGCCTCGCCCCACTCCTTCTTCTGTGCGTCGGTGCCGAAGCGGTCCATCATGATGACCTGCGGGAAGTTGCCGACGATGGACGACTCGTCCTGCAGGTCGTTGTGCAGGCCCAATCCCTTGTGCGCCAGGTGTTCCCGGATGACGGCCATGTCGAGGTTGGTGCCGTCGCGGCCGCCGAACCGGGACGGCAGGCCGTAGCGCAGCCAGCCCGCCGCGTCGGCGCGCCTGCGCATCTCGTCGAGCAGGTCCTCCCACGCCCGCTGCGGGATCCCGCCGTTCTCCCAGTCGGTGCGCGCGTACTCGCGACGCTGGTCGAAGTACTGCATGTTCTCGGCTTCCAGCGGCTTGATCTCGGCCTCGATGAAGGCGTCCATCTCGGCCAGCAGACCCGGAAGATGTTCCGGTAGAGCGAAATCCACGTGATCTCTCCTTCGTTGGAACGTCGGCTAGAACCCGTACAAGGTCTTCTTCCAGATCGTCGACAGCGTCGAGATCGCATCGGCGTCGCTGATCTGCAGTCCGAGGCCGGATGGGCGCAGGGACACCACGGTGAAGTTCTCGAACAGCAGGGCGATGGCGGCGCCGGTGTGCTCGGGATCGAGATCGCCGCCGTAGCCCTGCTCCTGAGCGCGTCGGACGGACGCGGCGACCATGTCGATGCCGAAGCGTCGGAACTCGTTCTGCACGTCGGCGAAGCGCGGATTGGTGTCCGTGAGTTGATTCACGGCGATCATGATGCCGATGTTCTGCTTGAACATGTTCCAGTAGCCCGTCACCACCGCGGTGAAGAACTGATGGTCGTCGGGTGAGGAGGGGAGGTGCACCGTGAGCCCCGACGGCATCACGACGTCGACCAGGAACGAGTGGGCCAGGGAGGCCAGCAGATCTTCCTTGTCGCTGTAGTAGCGGTAGAACGCCGCCGTCGTGCGTCCCGCCGCCGACGTGATGTCGGCAAGGGTGGTGCCGTGAAAACCTCTTTCGGCAAACAGCTTTCGCGCCGCAGTGTCGATCGCGTCGCGGGTCTGGCGGCCCTTCGCGGTCAGGGTCTCCGATGCCATGGCCGTCAGCCCAGGATGCGATCGCCCGCACGCAGCAATGCGCTGGGAAGGTCGTGGCCGACGACGTCGCGCGCCACGCTCGCCGCGTGGATCGCGGCCTGCAGGTCGACGTCGACGCCGATGCCGCTGTCGCGCAGCAGGTACACCAGGTCTTCGGTGGCGATGTTGCCGCTGGCGCCGGGGGCGAAGGGGCAGCCGCCGAGGCCGCCGACCGACGCGTCGAGGCGGGTGACGCCAGCGGTCACCGCGGCATAGGCGCTGGCCAGTCCCGCACCGCGGGTGTTGTGGAAATGAGCGCCGAGCGGCAGATCACCGATCACCGGCCGAAGGAGATCGATCAACCCGGTCACCCGAAATGGAGTCGTGGTGCCGATGGTGTCCGCGATGGCGATGCGGTCGACGCCGATGTCGACGGCGGCGGATGCGATGTCCAGCACGCGACGGGGATCGGTGGGCCCGTCGAAGGGGCAATCCCAGGCGGTGGCGATGATCACCTCGATCGTCGCGTCGTTCTCGTGGGCGATACGCGCGATGTCGGCGATCATGTGGGTCGAGTCGGCGGTCGATCGTCCGACGTTCGCCTGGCTGTGCCCGTCCGCTGCCGAGACCACGTACTCGATCGACCCCATGCCCGCGTCGACCGCGCGACCCGCGCCGCCGGGCCCAGCCACCAACGCGGAGAAGTCGACTCCGTGAGTCTGGCGTAGGCGCGGGAGTTCGGCGGCGAGCGCAGCCGCGTCGGCCAGCGCGGGCACCTTCGACGGCGACACGAACGCGGTGACTTCGACTTCGCGAACGCCCGTGGCGAGCACTGCCTCGAGCAGTTCGAGCTTGGCCGCCAACGGAATCGGGTCCTCGATCTGCAGTCCGTCCCGCAGGCAGACCTCGCGGATGGTGACGTGCTTGGGAATCACAGCACCCCCTCGGTGCGCAGTGCGTCGAGCTGCTCGGCGGAGCGACCAAGGAGCTCGCCGTAGACCTCGTCGTTGTGCTGGCCCGGCTCGGCTGACCCCGCGTTGCGGATGGTGCCGGGCGATTCGGAAAGCACCGGGATCACCCCTGGCCCCTTGATGTTCCGTCCCACTCTCTCGTCGAAGTGGTCGGCGATCATGCCGCGTGCCAGCAGTTGGGGATCGGTGACGACCTCGGCCACCGTGTTGATCGGGCCACTGATGACTCCCGCTTCACCGAGTGTCGCGATGATGTCGGCGGGCTGGCGTTCGATGGCCCATGCGGCGATGATCTTGTCGATCTCATCCTGATTACGGCCGCGGGCAACATGATTGACGAAGCGATCGTCGGTCGCGAGCTCCGGCTGGCCCATCGCTGCGCACAGTCGACGGAACACGGTGTCCTGGTTGGCAGCGATCACCACCCAGCTGCCGTCGGCGGTCGGATAGATGTTGGACGGGGCGATGCCTTCGAGCCTGGTGCCCGACGGCCCTCGCACCACGCCGCCGACGTCGTAGTCGGGAATGGTCGACTCCTGGACGGCCAGACACGCCTCCGTCAGTGCGGCGTCGACGATCTGGCCCTCGCCGGTGACCGTGCGGCGGTAGAGCGCGGCCAGCGCGCCCTGCGCCGCGAACATCCCGGCGAGGCTGTCGCCCAACGAGAGTGCAAGCCGTGGTGGTGGACCGCCGGGGAAGCCGTTCATGTGTCGTAGCCCGCTCGCGGCCTCGGCCACCGATGCGTAGCCGGCCTTGTGCGCCTCTGGCCCGGTCTGCCCGTAGCCGGACACGCGCACCAGGATGATGCCCCGGTTGCGTTGGTGCAGAACGTCGTAGCCGAGGTTCCACTTCTCCAGCGTGCCGGGCCGGAAGTTCTCGACGATGATGTCCGAGCGCTCGACCAACTCCAGAAACAGCTCGCGACCCTTCGCCTCACGCAGGTTGAGCGTCACCGCCTTCTTGTTGCGGGCGTGCACCGTCCAGAAGAAGTGGTGACCGTCGAGTTCGGCCTGGCCCCACGTGCGCAGTGGATCGGGAGCGCCCGGCGGCTCGATCTTGATCACCTCGGCGCCCATGTCGCCGAGGAGCCGGCCGGCGAACGGGCCGGAGATCAGCGTGCCGACCTCGATGACGCGGATGCCGTCGAGCGGGCCGGTCGCCATCAGAGACTGAATCCGTGGCGGTGCAGCCAATCCGTGCAGATCCCGACGGCCTCGCGCAGAGTGCCGCGCTGGTCGGGGCCCGAGTAGTAGTGGTTGGCGCCGGGGATCTCGTGCATCTCCTTGTCGGAATGGCCGATGGCCGCGAACAGCCTGCGGGTGTGACTCGGAGTGCAGGCATCGTCGGCCAGGTTCCCGATCACCAGTGCGGGCACGGCGATCTCGGGGCCCGCCTTGACGGCGTCGCCGTTGGCGTCGTCGTAGCTCCACTGCGACAGCCAGCTGCGCAACGTGCAGAACCGAGCCAGGCCGACGGGGGAGTTGTTCACCACCTCGGGATCGCCGAGGTAGCAGGTCCCGGGAGCGCGGTCGTTGGGATCGACGGTCGGGTCGAGCCATCGCGGGTCGGCCATGGTGCCGTGGACGACGAACCCGAACTCATCGTCGGGCCTGCCCGCCGACTTCAGCTCCGTCAAGCTTCTCCTTGACCCACTTGGTGATTCGACGGTTGCGATCGATCTGTGCCTGCCGGTAGCGGTCGAGGAACTCGCTCGTGTACGGCGGCTGGTTCGGGTTGGCCGGGTCGTAGAGGTCGAGTTCGGGGTCGCGCTTGGAGGGGTCGGACTCGTCGAGTATCGACGCGTCCAGCCACTCGGTCATGGTGCCGTGGCGGCTGATGTGGGCGGCGAGGAGCATGATGCCGTCTGCGGGAACGAGTCCCAGCTTCGTCAGGTCGGGACCGTCGCCCGAGGGGCTTGCCGTGACGGTCGGACGCTGTGCCTGCTGTTGGTAGAACACCGACAGCGAGCCGCCGCCGCTCCAGCCGGCCAATACGACCTTCTCGTAGCCCAGCCTGTTCTTGGCGTCCTTGATGCATTCGCCAAGGTCCTCGACGACCTTCTCCATGAGCAGCGCCGAGTCGGTGCCGCGGAATCGGCTGTTGCAGTAGATGACGTGGTGACCGGCGCGCGCGAGCGCGTTGATCATCGGCAGGTAGGCGCCGCCGCCGATCGGGTGCATGAACACCAGCACGGTATCGCTCGGCTTGTCCTTCGGCTTGAGCAGATAGCTCTCGAGCACGACGAGTTCGGCGACGCCGCCGTACACGTCGCGAACGCTCGAAGTGTTCTGGTAGGCAACGAGATACGGGATGCGCTCGTAGGCGTACTTGACGGGGGCTTCGGTGGTCGTCATCAGTGCACTCTCTTCTTCGCGCAAGCGCTCATCAGTGTTGCCCCAGATCGTTGGCCAGTATTTCGGCGGACGGGATGAGTCGGCGGCGCGTGTCGATGGCGATCACCTTCCAGTCGACGTGAGAGTACTCATCGAACTTGCGCCTCGCCCGCTCCCGCGCCTTCTCGGGCGCACCGTGGTGAACACCTTGCGGCGCATGGGAAACCAGGCCCGGGGGCATCGGAATGCCGTACAGCGTGCCGCCGTGAAAGAACGCGATCTCGTCGTAGTCGACGTTGCGGTGATACCAGGGGGTGCGTTCGGTGCCTGCCACGCCCTCTGCGGGCTTGGGAAGGAAGTTCATCACGTAGACGCCCGTCGCCTGCATGAAGATGTGCACGGTAGGCGGCAGGTGCACGCTGTTCGAGGTGACGACGTTGTAGTCCTCGATGTTGAACGTGAAGGGAAAGTTGTCGCCCTGCCACCCCTCGACGTCGAGGGGATGGTGTTGGTAGTAGAGCGTCGTCGGTCCGCCTTCGTGGAGGAGGCGGACCTCGTACTCCGCTCGTCCGTCGTCGTCGATGGGCGAGGGCTCCGGAATCACGGTCTGCGACGGATCGAACGGGAAGTGCCTGCCGAGTTGGCCCGGTGGCGGCACCCGGAACTCTTCGGTGGCTTGGATCATCAACCACGTCGACTCGGTGTCGGGCACCTGCCGGAACGTGCACGCCTTGGGGATGTACACCCAGTCGCCCTCGCGGTAGCGCAGTGGGCCGAACTCCGTCTCGAGCAGTCCAGATCCGTTGTGCACGAACAACAACAGGTCACCGTCGACATAGCGGACGAAGAACGGCATGGGCTCGGTCCGCCGCGACAGGAACACCAGACAGTCGGCGTTGGAGAACATCAGCAGCGGGGTGCCGTTGGCGTCGGTGGCGTCGCTCGGCTTCAACTCACTGGACAGCACGTCGGTGGGCCGCAGCGGCCCGACGGACCGATAAGCGGTGGGATCGTTGCGGCGGTACATGCTGGCGGTTCTGCCGGTGAATCCGCCGCGCCCCAACTCGTCGTCCTTCAGGCCGTCGAGGTCGGCGTGCATCCGCCGTGGAGTCTTGCCTTTTCGCAGGTGGACAAAGGATTCCATGGTTCGTCTCCATCGACGGGAACGGCGGTCAAGACCCCAAACTAAAACTGACTTTACTTTTACTTCGAGTTTCGGTCAATGCCTCAATCGGTCAGATCGACCCGAATCGTCAGCAGGTTCGTGCCGAACGTGCGCACGCCGAAGGCGTTGATCTGCGACTGGTCGCGAAGCCGTGCGTGCGGGTCGTCGTCGGGCAAGGTGGGCCGTGCCGCTGCGCCACTGCCGCGCAGCCGCACCCGCACCCGCGAGTTTGCCTGGATGTTGCGGACTCGAGCGCCGAATCGTCGCCGACTGGCCCCGCCGCGGAGCCGGCGGGTTCACCGACTTGCGACCGGTGGTCTCGAGCAGCGTCTGGAAGGGATTGCGTCGCATCAGGGGTTGGCGACGCGCTTCTGGAAGAAATTTCGTGCGCGTTCGGCATACCCGCATCTCACACCATCGACGTTCGTGGAATCTTCATGCCGAGGGCCAGTGCGCCCGCGAGCTCCCGGGCCGTGTCGTAGTCGAACACGACGTGGCCGGAGATGGCGTCGACGTCGCGCTTGAACCGCTGCAGCGGGCTCGTCGAGGAAGTGGGCGCTCGCGCCAGAGGCCTCGGACAGGTTCGCGATGACGGCGCGCGACTCGTGCACGATGTGCGCGGCGGCCATCCGCGCCTCGCCTCGAACCGGTCGCTCCACGGAATCCCCTGCGGCAAGGATGGTTTCGATCTGACCGACGGTGTCTGCCAACAGGCCGCGCAGGGCGCGCAGCCGGACCCTTGCCTCGCCGAGGTGAGCCTGGGCAATCGGCTTGTCCTTCTGCATGACGCCCTCGTACGGCAACACCCGCTCGGCGAGGCGTTCGGCGTAGATATCGGTGACGCGCTCCGCGCTGCCGAGTGCTGGCATCGCGGCGAGCAGGGCGAGCGCGGGCACCATCGGCCAGCGGTATGTCGCGCAATCGTGCAGACCCGCGCCGGGTGCGGTACCGCCGTAGATGTCGGTGACGCGCACCAGTCGGTGCTCGGGGACGAAGGCGTCCGCGATCACGACGTCGTTGGAGCCCGTCGCTCGCATGCCGTCGGTGTGCCAGGTGTCCTCGACGGCGAAGTCGGCTGCGGGCAGCAGCGCGAGCGCGGGGTAGATCGCGTCGTCCGCGCCGCACAGTGCTCCGACGATGACCCAGTTGCCCGCCATCACACCCGTCGCCCACGACCAGCGGCCGGTCAGCCTGATTCCGCCATCCACGGGCACGCCGCGCCCGGTGGGGGCGAGCGGCGCGGGGGCCAGGAACGGCCGGGTGGCGAAGGCTTCGGCCTGCGCCTGCTCGCTGAACAGCGCCATCATCCAGTTGTGCAGGGCATAGAAGCCGATCGTCCAGGCGCTGGACGTGCATCCGTGCGCCATCCGTCGCACCGGATCGAGGATGGCGGGAAAGTCGGCCTGGCGACCGCCGTAGCGCGCTGGAACCAGCAACTCGGTGAACCCCGACGAGGTCACGTCGGCCAGCGTCGCGTCGGGAAGTCGGCGAAGCCGTTCCGCCTCGGTGGCACGTTCGGCTAGCCGGCCGATGAATTCGTCCGTGATGTCGGAGTGCATTTCTAGCGTGGGCATGTCCCGGACGTTACCATACCTTTTAGTATGGAAGTGCTCAGGATTCGAGCATCAACCCGAGAAATCGTTCGCCCAGTGCGGTGTCGCGCGGGATCGGATTCGGGCCGGACAGGTGGAGAAATCCGATTCCAGCGGCAAACGTGGCATTGGCGCGGAAGTCGGCTTCGTCGTCGGCAAACCCGAAGTCGACGAATGCCTGCCGCACCGCCCGCAATAGCCGACGGTCGGCCGCCCGGACACTCGCCGCCACCGATTCGTCGGAGCGTGCCCACTCCCGCATCGCCCGTTCCAGCGTCCAATGCCGGGGGCTGACCAGCGAGGACATCATTCTCGACAGACGTTCACGGGGTGGCACGCTCGGTCATCGTCGTCGAGTGCGCCGCGGTCCTGATCGCGTAGCTCCCCCCACGCCTGAACGAGCGCTTTCCGATAGCTGGGCATGCCCTCGAAATGCCAGTAGAAGCTGCCCTTCGTGACGCCGAGTCGGTCGCACAGCCGGTCGACCTTGAGTGCCTGCAGACCGTCCTCGGCAATGATCGCGAAGCCCGCCTGGATCCAGTCGTCGACGTCGAGTCTGTTGCCGGCGGCGCCATGACTGCTCTCCATGGGCGGCAGCCTACGACCGTGAACGCGGCTCGCTGGGCATCGGCACACTTCCGATCACGACCAGCAAACGAGATCGCCGAGCATATTGAAAGCCTTTATGGACGCTCTCTCCACGTGTTCTACTGCGTTTAGACAACTGAATTCCTTGGTCCGCTCATTGGGCTACCTGAGTAACCGAACTGAATGGAATCCGCAGATGTTGACTGACAGAATTCGGGGCCGCTGGGCACGACGGGTGCTTGGCGCGACGATGGCGGCACTCGTGTTGCCGGGCTTGGTCGGCCTGACGGGCGGCAGTGCGACCGCGGGGGCCTTCTCGCGTCCGGGCCTACCGGTCGAATATCTGATGGTGCCCTCACCGTCGATGGGCAAGGACATCAAGATTCAGTTCCAGAGCGGCGGCGCGGGTGCGCCTGCCGTCTACCTGTTGGACGGCCTGCGCGCCCAGGACGACTTCAACGGTTGGGACATCAACACGGCCGCGTTCGAGTGGTACTACCAGTCGGGCCTCTCCATCGTCATGCCCGTCGGCGGACAGTCCAGCTTCTACACGGACTGGTATCAACCCGCCACGAACAAGGGTCCGACGGTGACCTACAAGTGGGAGACGTTCCTCACCTCGGAACTGCCGAACTACCTCGCGTCGAACAAGAGCGTGAAGGCCACCGGCAGTGCGGCGGTCGGACTGTCGATGGCCGGGGGCGCGTCGCTGATCCTGTCCGTGTATCACCCCGCGCAGTTCGTCTACGCGGCGTCGTTCTCGGGTTTCCTCAACCCGTCGGAAGGCACGTGGCCGTTCCTGATCGGCGTCTCGATGGGTGACGCAGGCGGCTTCAAGTCGGAGGAGATGTGGGGACCGTCGAGCGACCCGGCGTGGCAGCGAAACGATCCGATGGTGCAGATCCCCAAGATCGTCGCCAACGGCACGCGCATCTGGATCTACTGCGGCAACGGTCAACCCAACGAACTGGGTGGCGGCGACGTGCCCGCGAAGTTCCTCGAGGGCTTGACGATTCGCACCAACCGGACGTTCCAGGACAACTACATTGCCGCGGGCGGCAAGAACGGCGTGTTCAACTTCCCGGACAGCGGTACCCACAGCTGGGCCTACTGGGGCCAGCAGCTCCAGCAGATGAAGCCCGACCTGCAGCGGGTGCTCGGCTGAGGCAGTCCGCTACTTGAGTTCGGCCGACGACAGCCCTAGCAGTCGCCGGGCCACCACGAGTTGCTGGATCTGTTGCGTGCCCTCGAAGATGTCGAGAATCTTCGAGTCGCGCGCCCACTTCTCGAGCAGGGTCTCCTCGGAATAGCCTGTGGTGCCTGCGAGTTCGACGGTCTTGAGCGTGACGTCGCTAGCCACCCTCGCGGCTTTCGCCTTGCCCATCGACGCCTCTTTGGAGTTCGGGATGTTGTTGTCGGCCTGCCACGCCGACCGCAGCGTCAGCAGGTAGCCGGACTCCCAGTCGGCCTCCATGCGAAGGAACTCGGCGGCGGGCGCGCTCTGCGCGTGTGCAGGCTTGTCGTAGTCGATCTCGATGCCTGCGTCGGTGAGGATCACCCGCAGTTCCTCCAGCGCCGCGCGCGCGACGCCGACGGCCATCGCGGCCACGATGGGACGAGTGTTGTCGAACGTCTCCATGACGCCGCCAAATCCCTTGTCCACCTGGATATCCGGGCTGCCGAGCAGGAATTCCTTCGGGATGCGGGCGTTGTCGAAGCGGATTGCAGCGGTATCGGAGGCCTTGATGCCCAGTTTGTGCTCGAGGCGCTCCACCGTCACTCCGGGGTGCTCACGCGGCACGATGAACGACTTGATCGCCGCGCGGCCCTTGCTCTTGTCGAGCGTCGCCCACACCACGATGTGGCTGGCCCGGGAGCCTGCGGTGACGTAGATCTTCTCTCCGTTGATGACGTACTCGTCGCCGTCGAGTTTCGCCGTCGTCGATACCGCGGCCGAGTCGGAGCCGAAGCTGGGCTCGGTGATGGCCATCGCCGCCCACACCTTGCCGAGCCGGGCGAGCTGCTCATCGGTGGCAACCCCCGACAACGCGGCGTTGCCCAGTCCCTGAAACGGCACCGAAAGCAGCAATGCGACGTCGCCCCAACTGATCTCGAGTGAGTTGACGAGCGCGGACATGTTGGCGCCGTTGACGTTCCCCTTGGGCCCGTCCGCACTGCGGAACGCGTCGGCCCCTGCGAAGTCGATCGTCTTGGTCGACGTGATGCCCTCGAAAAGGGTTGCGAGGGTGTCGAGCTCGATCGGATACGCATGCTCGGCGAGGTCGTACTTGCGTGAGATCGGCCGCAGCATCTCGGCAGCGCCGTCGTGGGCCATGTCGATGACGGCCTGCAGCTTCTTCGGCATTTCCAGATTGATTGCCATCAGAGCACCACTACTCCCTCGGCGACGCCGATGGCTCGCAGGTCGCGATACCACCGTTCGACCGGATGTTCCTTGGTGAAGCCGTGACCCCCGAGCAGCTGGACGCCGTCGAGGCCGATCTGCATGCCCTTGTCGGTCCCGAGGCGCTTCGCCAGTGCGGCCTCGCGGGCGAAGGGCAGGCCCTGTTCGGCGCGCGATGCGCCACGCCAGGTGATCATGCGCAGTCCGTCGAGTTCGATGGCGATGTTGGCGCACATGAACGCCACTGCCTGCCTGCGGGCGATGGGCTCACCGAACGCCTCGCGTTCCTTGACGTAGGGGACGACGTAGTCGAGGACCGCATGCGACGTTCCGACGGCGAGTGCGGCCCAGCCCAATCGGGACAGCGCGATCGCTTCGGAGTAGTTCTGGGCGTGGTCGACGTCGCCCGATTCGTCCTCGCCGAGACGGTTGTGCAGCGGCACCGCGACGTTGTTCAGTTCGATGCGGCCGAGTGCCGCGGCGCGGATGCCCATGCTCGGATCGGCCTTGACGGTGAGACCCTCCGACGCCGACTCGACGATGAACAGCGCTGGCTTGCCGTTCAATTGGGCAGCGATGACGAACAGTTCGGCGTCCGCGGCAGCGGGTACCAGCGACTTGACGCCGGTGAGCCGGTATCCGCTCGGGGTGCGTACCGCCGTGGTCTTCAGCGCTGTCGGATCGAACAGCGCGTGGGGCTCCGCGATCGCCACGCATGCCTGGGGGACGTTCTCGCCGGCGAACTCGGGCAGGTAGGTGGACTGCTGGTCGGCGCTGCCCCAGTGGGTGAGAGCCGACGCCACCCCGCCGGGAGCGAGGATCGGCAGCGCCAGGCCCATGTCGCCATAGGCGAGGGCTTCGGCGACGAGGGCGTTGGTCACGGTGCTGCGGTGTGCGGCGATCCCGTCGAAGTCCTCGGGAATGTTGATCGCCGTGATCCCGAGCTCGGCCGCCTTGGCGATCACCTCGGGCGGATAGCCCGCTGCGGCGTCGGCGTCGTGTGCCGCGGGCCGGAGGATCTCCTCGGCGAACTCGCCGATGGTCTCGACGATCATCTCTTGCTCGTCGTCGGGCGTCAGATCGAAGTAGTCGGATCCGCTGGGCTTCAACCGCGTCGCTGGCTTGCCCAGGTTCGACACCCGGTTGAACTGGCGGGTCGATGCGCCGAGCGCGGAGAACGCAGTCTTCACGCCGTAGCGCAGCCCGTGGTTCAGCGGGTCGCGCAGGCCGTACTTGTCGAGGAACTCCTGGCCGAGCAGCGGTGTGATGAGCGCCAGCCCGACCGAAGTGGGGGTCCGCTTGTGCTTCTGCAGGCCTACTGCGCTCTGGGAGCCCGAGCGCACGATGCGCTTCTTGGAGCCGTTCTTGGACGGCAGGGTGTTGGTCATGATTGCAGCCTCGCGTCGTTGGGGCAGTGCACGTTGAACCTATCTTACTCCGGAGTAAGGTAGGGAATCTGTTACCTATTTCACAACGGATCGAGGCTGGCCAGCACGCGCGCGTGGAGCCGTCCGTTGGTCGCGACGGCGCTCCCGCCATGCGGACCAGGTGCGCCGTCGACGCTGGTGAACGCGCCCCCGGCCTCGCGGACGAGCACGTCGACCGCCGCCAGGTCCCACAGCATGATGTCGGGCTCGGCCACGATGTCGACCGCGCCCTCGGCCAGGAGGCAGTACGACCAGAAGTCGCCGTAACCCCGCACCCGCCACACGGCGTCGGTGAGATCGAGGAACCTCGATCGGCGTGGTCCCCAACCGGTGAGGTCGGAGAACGAGAGGCTGGCAGATCCGATGTCGTCGACGCCCGACACCGCGAGGCGGCGAGTGACGCCACCGAACGAGCCGAACGCTCCTTCGCCCGTCCCTGCCCACCACCGCCGCCGCAGCGCGGGGGCGCTGACCACGCCGACCACCGGAACGCCGTCGACCAGGAGGGCGATGAGCGTCGACCACACGGGAACCCCGCGGACGAAGTTCTTGGTGCCGTCGATCGGATCGAGCACCCACTGCCGCCCCGCGAAAATCGCCGTGCCGCCGTACTCCTCGCCGAGGATGGCGTCATCGGGCCGGTGTGTCTGCAGCATCGAGCGGAGCAGTTCCTCGGCCGAACGGTCGGCGTCGGTGACCGGTGTCAGGTCGGGCTTGGTCTCCACTGCGAGGTCCAGGGCGCCGAACCGGTCCAACGTCAGCGCGTCGGCCTCGTCGGCCATCTGAAGCGCGAGTGTGACGTCATCCGCAACTGGACTCATGCCAGCAGTCCTACCATGGCCATGTGTTCGAATTCGTCGCGATCCTGGTCTTGTTGGGAGCGCTCGCCCTCGTGGCGGCGCCGTGGATCAGGCGGCGCGCTGGCGCACCGCGTGGCGACCTGGCGGCGGGCACCCTCCTCGTCACCGGCGTCAGCCCCCGGCCCGATGCCGAGGGCGAGCAGTTCGCCACGATCAGCGGCGTCATCAACGGCCCGACCATCAACGAGCACGTCGTCTATCAACGCATGGTGGTGGACGTGAACGCGTGGCCGTCGATGGGCCAGCTCATCCCCGTCGTGTACTCGCCGAAGAATCCGGACAACTGGCGCTTCGGCTCGATCGAGTTACCACCGCCCCCGCCGCCGCAGCCGACGATCGACTAAGCGGCGTGGCGTGGCCAGGCTCGGTCGATGACGGGCCGTGGCGGGTGTAGTGGTGCGGGTAGTGGTGGGGCGTGGGAGTGGTGGTGTGCTCCGGTGGGGGTGGTGAATTCGGCGGTGTGGGTGCCGGTTTCGTCGACCGTCGCGGTGACGTGCCAGCCGGCGGCTTCCTTGGTGTAGTTGCAGGCTTCGCACAGCCCTAGGCCGTTGGTGGCGCTGGTGGGTCCGCCGTCGTGGTTGGGGGTGGCGTGGTCGTGGTGGCGGATGGGGGCGTCGCAGTACGGGGTGCGGCAGGTGTCGTCGCGTAGGTCGATGAACGCCGAGAGGCCCTTGGGGAACAGGCGGGCGCGGGATTCCATCGCGACCAGTGCCCCGGAGGTGGGGTGTTGGTAGAGCCGGCGCAGGGTGGCCTTGGAGCGGTCATCCCAGATGGCTTCGCCGATGAGGCGTCGGGCGATCGGGGCGGGGATGGGTCCGTAGCCGGGTATCCGGGCGGGGGTGTTGTCCCCGGCGAGCAGGGTCCGATCGGTGAGCACCATGTTCACCGCGATCGGCACCGGGACGTCGGCGGGGCGGCCGGTGATGCGTTCGACGAGGGTGTCGGCCATGACATGGCCGCGGGGCCGATTGTCAGGGCACTCGTCGGCGGCTGTCTTCAGCGCGCCGTGCACCGCCAGGGCGTGGGGCATCGGCAGGTAGGCGGTCACGTAGCCCATGCCGTCGCGGCCGGTGCGGATGGTCACGGTGCGGCCGGCGGGTGCGCGTGCGGCGCGGTCGGCGGCGGCCTGGGAGTCCAGGCGGTAGGCGATCGTGCGGGCCCGGTTGGTGATCTTCTTGTTGCCCAGTCCGGCCAACCCGCGTTGGTTGGCGCACAGTTCGGCGTCCAGGGCGCGGCGGTCAGCCGGGCTCAGGCCCGCCGCTTCGGTGACGATCAGGCTGGCGCGGTACTCGGAGAGCACCCCGGCCTCCAACGCGGCCAGGGTGTGCGGCATGTCGTTGACCAGCACCTTCGCGAAGGCGAGGTGCTCACGACCGCGCTTGGGCGAATCGTGGCGGGCCAGCCCGATCTCGCTGCCCAGGCCACGGCCCCGCTGGGCGGCAGGCACACCGCGGTCGGCCTCGGCGGCTCGTCGCTTCGCATCGAGTGCGGCGGTCGACTTGGCTTGATCGGCCGCAGCGGCGGACTTCACCCGTTCGGCGGCCGCGAGCCGCTCCACCAACGCCGCCTCCGACACCTCGGGGTCGAACTCCGCCAAATCGAACATGTGATCGAGTATGCACGAGGGGTCTGACAAGCTGGAGTCATGCCGACTCCACTTCCCGACGGCTTGCTCGATCTGCTCAACCGGCCCAGCCCCTGCTTCATCGCCACACTCATGCCCGACGGCTCGCCGCAGCTGACCGAGACGTGGGTGACGACCGACGGCGAGCACGTCGTCATCAACATCGTCGACGGCCACCAGAAGGCGAACTCGCCCGCGATCCCCGCGTCGCGTGAACCGTCGTACCCGACGACGTCAGACGGTTCTACGCCGTGCGCGGGCGCGTCATCTCGATGTCGACCGACGGCGCGCGCGAGAGCATCGACGAGATCTCGCACAAGTACCTGGGGATCCCGTATCCGAACTTCAGCGGCAATCCCGACGAGATCCGGGTGCTCGTCACCATCGAGGCCGACAAGGTCACCCTCCCAGCGGGAGAGTGAAGCCGACTGATCAGCCGTGGCTGATCCGCAGCAGGTCAGCGACGCTGGTGAGTTTGACCCGTGGCCGCCCGTGCGGCTCGCCCGCCGAACGCTCGTGCGCATCGATGAGCTGCCAATGGTCGTCGGTGACGAGTTTGGGCTGCCGCGACAGCAGCCACTCGACGATGGACTCGGAGTGATCCTCCGAGAAGTCGGTCAACTCCCGTCCTTCGAGATCGGCGAGCAAAGTGGCGACGGTGTCGGCGGAGTCTGACTTGTTGCTGCCGATCACCCCCGACGGGCCGCGCTTGATCCAGCCGACGACGTATTCGTTTGCGCTGCCATCGATTCGGCCATCGGTATGCGGGATGGTGCCGGCCTTTTCGTCGAACGGCAGGCCAGGGGTGGCGACGCCGCGGTAACCCACCGCGCGCACGACCAACTGCGTCGGGCAGTTCCTCGCGGACGCCGGTGTCCTTCGCCGTCACTCGACCGCCGTCGTCGACGAGTTCGTTGCGGCCCAGCACGATCGACTCGATGCGATTGCCACCCTTGATCTCGACGGGCGAGGTTTGGAACCTAAACACGATGCGGCGCTTGGCTCCCCGCGGCTCCGTCTCGGCGTACTTGCGCATCACCTTCACGTTCAGCTTCACGGTCTTGCCTGCCGCGTCGAGGTCCTCGTCGGTGATGTCGGCGAAGTCGGCCGGGTCGACGATCACGTCCACGTCGGCCATCGCCTCCAGATCGCCGAGCTCGCGCAGTTCCATGGTCGTCCAGGTGGCCTGGAGGGGACCGCGGCGGCCGATCACCACCACCTCCTCGACACCGCGGGCGTGCAGCGACTCCAGCGCATGGTTGGCGATGTCGGTGTTGGCGAGCACGTCGGGGTCGCTCACCAGAATCCGCGCGACGTCCAACGCGACGTTGCCGTTGCCGACCACCACCGCCCGGCCGGTCGACAGGTCCGGCGCCATCTCCTCGAAGTGCGGGTGCGCGTTGTACCAGCCGACGAAGTCGACGGCGGCGACGCTGCCGGGCAACTCCTCGCCCGGTATCCCCAGCGGTCGGTCCGCCTGCGTGCCGATGGCGTAGACGACGGCGTCGTACCGCTGGGCCAGTTCTGCCGCCTGCACGTGCTCGCCGATCCGGACGTTGCCGAAGAATCGGAAGCGCGGATCGAGCCCGATCTTCTCGAACTGCGCGCTGATGGTCTTGATCTTCGGATGGTCCGGCGCTACGCCAGAGCGCACCAGACCCCACGGGGTCGGCAGCATCTCGAGCATGTCGACCAGGACGTCCGAGTCCTCATTCGCATCGGCAAACTTCAGCAGCGACGCCGCCGCGAAGTAGCCAGAGGGGCCGGAACCGACGATGGCCACGTGATACGGCCGGGTTTTGGGCATGGCGCTGCCTTCTGTCGCTGCCCGGCGACGCGCAAGGGGCTGTCGCGACGCGACCGGGCTGGGTACAAGGGCGATGCTAGCGCCCGACTCGCCCGGATCAAGCGCAAGGACGAAGGCGATTCCACGCGGGTCGGTACCCTGAACTCCCGTGGATCCCGACCTGCAGTCTGACATCGCCTCGCTCGACACCACCCTGACGACGGTGGAGCGGGTGCTGGACATCGACGGTCTGCGCGCCACCATCGAGAAACTCGAGCACGAGGCGTCCGATCCGAAGCTCTGGGACGACCAGGCCAACGCGCAGAAGGTGACCAGCCGGCTGTCCCACGCGCAGAGCGAATTGCGCCGCGTCGAGGAATTGCGGCAGCGGCTCGAGGACCTTCCCGTGCTCTACGAGATGGCAGCCGAGGAGGAGGGCCCCAGCGGCACCGCCGCGCTGGCCGAAGCCGACCTCGAGCGCACCAAGCTTCGCGAGGAGATCGCGGCGCTCGAAGTCCGCACTCTGCTCTCCGGCGAGTACGACGCGCGCGAGGCCGTGGTCACCATCAGGTCCGGCGCGGGTGGCGTCGACGCTGCCGACTGGGCCGAGATGCTGATGCGGATGTACATCCGATGGGCGGAGAAACACGACTACGGCGTCGAGGTGTTCGACACCTCCTACGCCGAAGAGGCGGGCATCAAGAGCGCGACCTTCGCCGTGCACGCGCCGTACGCCTACGGCACGCTTTCGGTCGAGCAGGGCACGCACCGGCTGGTCCGGATCAGCCCCTTCGACAATCAGAGCAGGCGTCAGACCTCCTTCGCCGACGTCGAGGTTCTGCCCGTGGTGGAGACCGTCGACCACATCGACGTTCCCGAAGGTGACCTGCGGGTCGACGTCTACCGGTCCAGCGGTCCCGGCGGTCAGTCGGTCAACACCACCGACTCCGCCGTTCGACTCACGCACATCCCGACCGGTATCGTCGTCACCTGTCAGAACGAGAAGTCGCAATTGCAGAACAAGGTTTCGGCGATGCGCGTTCTGCAGGCAAAGTTGTTGGAGCGCAAGCGTTTAGATGAACGTGCCGAGATGGATGCGCTGAAGGGCGACGGCGGCAGTTCATGGGGGAACCAGATGCGCTCGTACGTGCTCCACCCGTATCAGATGGTCAAGGACCTGCGTAACGACTACGAGGTCGGAAATCCGACAGCGGTACTCGACGGCGACATCGACGGCTTCCTGGAAGCGGGCATCCGTTGGCGCAATAGGAAAGATGACGACTAACACGACGTACCAGGCAATCGAATTCGCGCAACGCTGGCACGACTTCTGGCGAGGCGGAATCGGCGAATGGCTCCTCACCAAGGGCCTCAAGATCGCGCTGCTGGTCATCTTCGCGGTGCTGGCCGCTCGGTTCATCAACTGGACCGCGGTGAAGATCTCCCGTCGCATCGATGCGGACTTTCAGCAAACCGATCAGCTGGTGCGCACCGAGAGCGCAAAGCACCGCCAGGCCGTGGCGTCGGTCATCTCCTGGGTCTCGATTGCCATCTTGTTGGTCGTGGTACTCATCGAGATCACCGACGTCATCGCCATCCCCGTCGGATCGCTGGTCGCCCCCGCGGCAGTGCTAGGCGCCGCACTCGGCTTCGGCGCGCAGCGCATCGTCCAGGACCTGCTTGCCGGCTTCTTCATCATCACCGAGAAGCAGTACGGCTTCGGTGACCTGGTGGCCCTCACCGTGTCGGGCATCGCCGCGCCCGCCGAGGGCACGGTCGAAGACGTCACGCTGCGCGTCACGAAGCTGCGGTCCACCGAAGGGGAGGTGTTCACCATTCCGAACGGCCAGATCGCCAAGACGATGAATCTGTCCAAGGACTGGGCTCGCGCGGTCGTCGACATCCCGGTGCCGACCAGCGCGGACCTCACTCGGGTCGACGAGGTTCTGCACGGTGTCAGCGACGCGGCGATGGCGGACGAGAGCCTGCGGAAGCTGCTGCTCGACGCTCCTCAGGTGATGGGCGTCGAGAGCATCGAGCTCGACACCGTGAATCTGCGGATGGTCGCGCGCACGCTTGCCAGGCAAGCAGTTCGAGGTCGGCCGTCGGCTTCGTCTGCTGGTGGTCGCCGCGCTGATCCGTGCGGGCATCGTCACCCCTGCGGACACGTCTCCCGTGGTGAACACGATTCCGAGTTCGGCGAGCGTCGGCTCGTCCACCGAGCAACGGGATTCGGAGGACCGCCCGTGACCTTCTGGAAGTGGCTCACCCGCCGACGCCCCGACCACGGCTGGCCGGGGTACATCATCAACGGGCGTATCCGCACGTCGACCGCCAGCCTGATCGTGGCGTTCCTGGCGATCGCGTGGCTGCACAACGCGTACCAGCCGACTCCGCCTCGCGCCCACGGTGCCGGCGACACAGGTGGTGCCCCCGGGGTTCGTGCCCGATCCCGCGTACACGTGGGTGCCGCGGACCTATGTCCAGCCGCGTACGACCACGTCGACCACGACGACACCCACCACCACGGAGACGAGCACGACCGACACCAGCACGACGGAGCCTCCCGGCGACGCGCCGACGACCGTGATCGATCCGGACGGGTCCGGCCCGCTTCCGCCCCAGACCATCACGGGAACTTCGACCGTCACGACGACAGCGGTGATCCCAACCCCCGACGACGGCGGCGATCCAGCCCGAGTTCGACTCCCACGCCGCTGACTCCGCCGAGGTAGTCGGGCATGAGAGCCTGGCCCCGCTACACTGGCGTGCCGTGATGATCACCCTCGACCGTGTCAGCAAGCAGTACAAATCCTCGGCACGGCCAGCCCTTGACAACGTCTCGCTCAAGATCGAAAAGGGCGAGTTCGTCTTCCTGATCGGGCCGTCGGGATCGGGCAAGTCGACGTTCATGCGGCTGCTGCTCGCCGCCGAGACGCCGACCACCGGCGACATCCAGGTGTCGAAGTTCCACGTGAACAAGCTCGGCGGTCGACACATCCCCAGCTTGCGTCAGGTGCTCGGGTGCGTGTTCCAGGACTTCCGTCTGCTGCAACAGAAGACGGTGTTCGAGAACGTCGCGTTTGCGCTCGAGGTGATCGGCAAGCGTTCGGACGTGATCAACCGGGTGGTGCCCGACGTGCTCGAGATGGTCGGCCTGAACGGCAAGGCCAACCGCCTGCCCAATGAGCTCTCCGGCGGTGAGCAGCAGCGCGTCGCGATCGCTCGCGCCTTCGTCAACCGCCCGCTGGTCCTGCTGGCCGACGAGCCCACCGGAAACCTGGATCCCGAAACCAGCAAGGACATCATGGATCTGCTCGAGCGGATCAACCGAACCGGTACGACGGTGCTGATGGCGACACACGATCACCACATCGTCGACTCGATGCGCCAGCGCGTCATCGAACTCGAGCTCGGCCGCCTGATCCGCGACGAGCAGCGCGGCATCTACGGAATGGATCGCTAGTGCGCTTCGGCTTTCTCATCAACGAGGTCCTCACGGGACTTCGTCGCAACGTCACCATGACGCTCGCCATGATTCTGACGACCGCGATCTCCATCGGCCTGTTCGGTGGCGGTCTGCTGGTCGTTCGGCTGGCCGAGAGTTCTCGCGCGATCTATCTGGACCGCGTGGAGAGCCAGGTCTTCCTGACCAACGACGTGTCGGCCAACGACCCGACGTGCGACGTGGACCCGTGTACCGCGTTGCGCAAGCAGATCGAGGACCGCGACGACGTGAAGTCGGTGCGCTTCCTCAACCGGGACGACGCCTACAACGACGCGATCAAGAAGTTCCCGCAGTACAAGGACGTGGCCGGAAAGGACGCCTTCCCTGCGTCTTTCATCGTCAAGCTCAACGATCCCGAGCAGCACAAGGAGTTCGACGACGCGTTCGTCGGCACGCCCGGCGTGCTCAACGTCACCAACCAGAAGGACCTGATCGACCGCCTGTTCGCCGTGCTCGACGGGCTGAGCAGTGCCGCGTTCGCGGTGGCCCTGGTCCAGGCCATCGGCGCAATTCTGTTGATTGCCAACATGGTTCAAGTCGCGGCCTACACCCGAAGAACCGAGGTCGGCATCATGCGACTGGTCGGCGCGACCCGCTGGTACACCCAGCTGCCGTTCCTCGTCGAGGCGATGCTCGCCTCGTTGATCGGCGTGATCATCGCCATCGTCGGCCTGATCGTGGTGCGGGCGGCGTTCCTCGAGGACGCGCTGAGCCAGTTCTATCAAGCCAATCTGATCGCGAGGATCGACTACGCCGACATCCTCTACATCTCGCCGATCCTGTTGTTCACCGCTCTCGCCATGGCCGGTGTCACCGCCTACGCCACGCTGCGGCTGTACGTCCGGGATTAGCGATGGCCAAGAAGGCTGGCGCGGCAAAGGGTTTCGGCAAACCCGGGCACCAAGCACATCGTGGCCAGCAATCGCAAGGCCCGGCACAACTACGCGATCCTCGAGACGTTCGAGGCAGGCGTGGCGCTGGTGGGCACCGAGGTGAAGAGCCTCCGCGAAGGACAGGCGTCGATGGCGGACGCCTTCGCGACCGTCGACGACGGCGAGGTCTGGCTGCGCAACCTGCACATCCCCGAATATCACGCAGGCAGCTGGACCAACCACGCCGTGCGTCGCAACCGCAAGCTGCTGATGCACCGCCGCGAGATCGACAACCTGATCGGCAAGATTCGCGACGGCAACCTGACGCTGGTGCCGCTGTCGCTGTACTTCTTCGACGGCAAGGTCAAGGTGGAGATCGCGCTGGCGCGCGGCAAGCAGGCGCACGACAAGCGCCAGGACATGGCGAAGCGGGACGCCGACCGCGAGGTCACTCGCGAGTTGGGCCGTCGCCGCAAGGGCATGACCTGACCGGCGTCTTCGTGATGAGCACCCGCTCTTGATCGGCGTCGTCTTCGGGTTGCTCTCCGCGATCGGCTACGGGGTCAGCGACTTCGTCGGAGGCGTCGCGTCTCGCCGGGTCGCCGCCCTGCGAGTGGTCCTGGTGTCCTACCCGGTCGCCATGGTGCTGCTCACCGCGCTCGCGGTCGTCGTCGGCGGGGAGGTGTCGACGCCCGCGATCGTGTGGGGGGCGTTGTGCGGGATCAGCCAGGCGTTCGGCGTGTGGTGGTTCTACGCCGCGCTCGCGGGGGGCCCGATGTCGTTGGTCTCGCCGCTGACGGCGATCCTGGTGGCAGGCGTGCCCGTCGGCGTCGGTGTGGCGCTGGGGGAGCGGCCTTCGGTGATCGCGTCCTGCGGCATCGTGCTGGCTCTGATCTCCGTCGTGCTGGTCAGTCGGGAAGTTCGGGACGAGGCCGACGAGCGTGCCACGCCGCATCGTTTCACCAAGGCGGTCGCGTGGTTGACGGTGGGCTCCGGGTTGGCATTCGGGCTGAACTTCGTCCTCATCGACCAGGCGCCCGTCGAGGCTCGGCTCTGGCCGCTGGTGTTCGCCAGAATCGCCGCGAGTCTGCTCGTCGTCGTCATTGCCGTGTTCACCCGCGACCTCGCGGTGCCGACGGGTGTTCCGCTGAAGCTGGCCATCTTGGCGGGCGTCCTCGACACCGCGTCCAACGTGGCGATGCTGCTGGCGTTGCAGGCGTCGATGCTGTCGCTGGCGAGTGTGCTGATCTCGCTGTATCCGGCGGCGACGGTGGGCCTGGCGATGGTCGTGCTCAAGGAGCGGGTGACGCGCTGGCAGGCCGTCGGAATGGTGGTGGCGCTGGCCTCGGTGGCAATGATCGCCGCTGGCTGAACGCGCTCCTGGAACGCCACCATCGGGCCTGCGCTGGGCGTCGCTTGGTTCGCAGCGCTTGACGCGCACCCGCGTTCAGTACGATCGACCGTGCCGGGAATGAGACGGGGTGCTGATGGCGAGTGACGCGGTGATCCGCGAGTTGACGGCCGCGGTCGAGAGCAGTCCCGACGCGGTCGAGCTGCGGCTGCACCTTGCCGATCTACTTGTCCAGCAGGGAAGTTACGGTGCGGCGCTCGTGCACTGCAGCAACGTGCTGGCCCGCGATGGAGCCAACGCGACGGCGCTGAGCCTGTTGCAGCGGTGTAGCGCGGGGCTGGCGGCGCCGGCGGCCGGTGATGTGACACCCGCCGATCCCGAAGGCGTCGTTCAACTGGTCGGCGGCCGAGGAACAGGTGTCCGACATCATCGGCCCGGCCTTCGTCGACGGCGACGTCGACGTACCCGACGGCGAAGGCGACTCCGACTTCGACGTGGTCGGACGCAGCACCGTCACGCTTTCGGACGTGGCGGGCATGTCCGAGGTCAAGCAGCGCCTCGAGGTGTCGCTGCTCGGCCCGATCCGCAACCCGGAGCTGATGCGGGCCTACAAGGTGAACGCCCGCGGCGGGCTGTTGATGTACGGACCACCCGGCTGCGGCAAGACGTATCTGGCCAGGGCCGTCGCGGGGGAACTCGGCGCCAACTTCTATCCCGTCGGGATCGCGGACGTTCTGCAGCACTGGCTCGGCGCGAGCGAACAGGCGCTCAACCGCATCTTCGAGACCGCTCGCCGGAACGCGCCGTGCGTGCTGTTCTTCGACGAGGTCGATGCTCTCGGCCAGCGGCGCGCCGCGCTGTCCAACAGCTCGGGCCTGCGCGTCGTCGTCAATGCCCTTCTCTCCGAGCTTGATGCGGCGACGTCGACCAACGATGGCGTATACGTGCTCGCGGCCACCAACATGCCGTGGGACGTCGACCCCGCGCTTCGCAGACCTGGCCGCTTCGACCGGATGATCTTCGTGGGCCTGCCCGACAAGGACGCTCGCGCCGCCATCGTGCGGATGAACCTGCGCGATCGGCCAGTCGAGCGGATCGACTCCGCCGCCGTCGCGAAGCGCACCGAGGGCTTCTCGGGCGCGGACGTCGCGCATGTCTGCGACACCGCAACGCAATTGGCGATGGCGGATTCGTTGCGCCAGGGCACCGTACGGCCGGTGCGGATGAGTGACGTCGACCTCGCGCTCTCGCAGATCAAGCCGAGCACGGGTCCGTGGTTCGACACCGCCCGCAACGTGGTCGAATTCGCCAACGGCGACGGAACCTACGACGACCTGTCGAATTACTTGCGGCGCAAGAAAATACGTTGACCACTGGCGATGTCGACGCCGCCGTCACCCTCGCTAGCGCCTACGTCGACGCTCGCAACCACGCCAAGGCCGAGCAGGTGCTGCGCGATGCGCTGACGTCATCGCCGGACAGTGCGGACCTCCTCGCCAATCTGGCACGCGTACAGATCCTGGTGAAGGATTACCAGGCAGCAGCGGGTACTGCCTATGCGGCACTGGCGATCTCGCCGGAGGATGCGTTCGCGATGCGGATGTACGCGATCGCGCTCGACGGCGTCGGCAGGTTGGCAGACGCGCTGTCGGTGGCGTGGCGTGCCGCCACCTCGCACCCCTTCGACCGGCTGACCCACTACGTCTATGCGGAGCTGCTCCTCAAGGCCGGCCGTGCCCATGACGCGCTCTACGTCGTCGGGGAAGTGTTGCGACTCGACCCCACCAATCCGGACAGCCACGTGTTACGGGGTCAGATCCTGGCGCGACTGGACCAGAACCAGGCGTCGACGGCCGCGTACGAGGAGGCGCTGCGGCTCGATCCCGCGAATGCGGCCGCCGTTCACAACATCGCGGTCAACGGTCTCGCCGGCGGCCGTTGGTCAAAGGCTTTCAGCGGGTTCCTCGGCGCGGCGCGCCTCGATCCGGAGTTGGGGGATCTCGCGCGCAAGAACATCGGGGCAGCGGTCACCAAGCAACTGCGGATCGCCAATGTGATCGGCGTCTTCATCCCACTTCTGGCGTTGGTGGCGAGGGAAGACCCGGATCAGGTGGGGCCGCGGGTATGGGTCGGTGTCCTGGCCGGCGCGGTGCTCGTGCGCCTGGTGTGGCTGAGTCGGATGCTGCCGCTGCGCACCTGGCGGTCGGTGCTGCGGTCCCGGCAGATGCTGATCGTGCGGCTGGCCCTTGCCGTGTCCGCCGTCGCCGTCGGTGTGCTCGCGATGGTGGCGCCCGGCAGTCCGCTGACGATGCCTGCAGCCGTGGCGCTGCTGGGGGCCTCGGTGATCGTCGCGTTCGTCGGCCGCGCGGCGGGCGGCTGACACGGCGTGATCGGACTGGAACCGATAATCGCTGGCCTGTGTCGTACCCGGCGCTATGATGGTGTGTCCCGCCGAAACCTCGGAGGGGATGCGAGGGGCCGAACGGTTTCGACATCGCGCATCAAATCAAGGGAAGCGTGCCGGTGCAGGCAAGAGACCACCGTAAGCGTCGTTGCAACCAATTAAGCGCCGATTCCAATCAGCGCGACTTCGCTCTCGCTGCCTAAGCGACTGTGAGTCCGTCAGACCGGGAGTGCCCTCGACCCGGACCCTGGCGTCATCTAGAGGGACAAACCGATAAGTCCGGTCGCGGGATCTATCGGGACATCAAACAGCGACTGGGATCGTCATCCTGACTTGTTCGCGTGAGCAGGAGATCCAAGTAGAGGCATAGCGAACTGCGCACGGAGAAGCCTCGAGGGAATGCCGTTGGACCCGGGTTCGATTCCCGGCGGCTCCACCGGATGAAGAACGGGCCAGGACGAAAGTCCTGGCCCGTTTTTCGTTTGGGTCTGACGGTGGCCGTCAGACGTGACGGTTCGCCCAGCCGTCGTCGTTGTGCGTCAGCAGGGCGAGTTCGCGATCCCACTCACGGCCGCGCGAACGGTGCAACCCGACACGGACGGTGTAGGCCAGTAGTGCCAGGCAGGTAGCGATGGTGACCCATAACGCGCCGGCGGCGACGACCGCGCTCAACGTGGCATCCTCCGGCGTCAGCGGCGCAGCGACCACGCGCCCGGAGTCGTCCAGCCAGATCGGGATCGGTTCACCGGCGTTGACCGTTGCCGGGGTGATGAGCCGTTCCGTACGCAGCCGTGTTCCCTCTTGCCACTGAGCGCGCACATGGGAAGGTCCGTCGAAGTCGGCCGACAGACTGGCGTGTTCCATCGCCACGGCCTTGATGGGGTGCCGACTGTGCGTCTGCTCGTCAACGGTGCGCATGCCCGAGTCGGACATCTGCGCTCCGGCGTGCGCCGTTACGGGGACGGCGAGGAGCGCAACGGTCAGGGCGGTGAGGACGGCAAGCGATTCGATTCGATCGGTGGCGCGGATCAGCGGGTTGAACCCGACCGCGCGGAGGTGCCGGCCACACCATCGAGCAAATGATGTGACGCCAATCACTACTGCTCTAAACTTCACTTCGCGCAAACACCGTATCCATGGTGACAGCGGCGGCGCGCGGCTGACAGTTGGGCGCCGCCATCGCGAGGAACGTCACAGCGCTCAGATGAGCCCCCGAGCATCTACCAGATGCGGATCCAGTCGACGAGCATCGCCGCCGGGAAGTTGCCGAGGGCGGGGTCTCCGCCGCCCGGCCCACCGACCGCAAGGGTGAACATGGGGGTCATCCAGTAGTCGGGAATGGCGAACGGCCAGCGGAGGTCGGTCGGATTGCCGCTGACCGGGATGGGCTTCGGCGGCACGGTGAAGTACGGTTTCGCACCGTTGACGTAGTCCCGCCAGAATTTGAAACCGTCCGCGTCCCAACGCATTCTCCACGTGTGCCACGCGCCGTCGATCAGTTGCGGGATCTTCGTCCCTTCCCACGTCCTCCCGTTGGAGGCTGCGTGGACGGTGGTTCCCGGAGCCCACATCCCGTTGCCGTACCACTCGAACAGGTCGACCTCGCCGTCGGGCAGAGGATCTTCGTTCACCGCCCAGAACGATGGCCAGGCGCCGGGAGTCAGGCAGTCGAGCTTGACCCGCGCTTCCCAGGTGTGTCCGATGGTGATCCTCGGGATGGCCCGGAGCTTGCCGCTGAAGTACTGATCGCCCTCCCGCGTGGCGAGGATGACGAGGTTGGAGTTGCCGTCGAGGAACACGTTGCGGCGATCGTCGCGGTATATCCCCTCAATTGGCGGGATGACGTCGTCGGCGAAGTTCTGTACCGACCAGTTAGCTGGATTGGGGCCCGAGCCGAGTGGTCCATCGAATTCATCCTGGAAGATGTACGGGCCGGTGTTGGCATCGAGAGGCGCCGCGTTTGCTGGCAGCGTGGGAACCGGGAGTGCGGCCGCCAGTGCGGCGAAGCCGGTCATCATGAGCAAATTGCGACGGTCGATATCAGGCACAGCTAGAAGATAGAGGCCGACGGCTGGTACTGACCAACTGGTAGCGGTTTTACGTGTCGAACGCGATCGGCAAGCTCGTCGGCCCACTCAGTCCGATGTACGGCTTCCACGGCGCAGGCCCGTTCCGGCGGGGTTTGGATATCAGCCGCGTGACGGCCCTGAGCGCCTCGGCGATCTCCAGCCGGGCCAGGTTCGCGCCGACGCAGTAGTGCACGCCCACGCCGAAGGCCAGTATCGGCGGCAACCCCTGGCGCGTGATGTCGAAGCGCTCGGGATCGACGTAGATCGCGGGATCACGATTGGCCGCCGCGATGTTCGCAAAGACCATCGTGCCCGCGGGGAAGACGACCCGGCCGAGTTCGACGTCCTCGGTCGCTTCGCGCAGTAGGGCATTGGAGATTCCGGAGTGGCGCATGGTCTCGTCGACGGCCGGCAGTGCCAGGTCGGGGTTGTCGCGCAACAACTCCCATTGATCCGGGTGATCGCAGAGCACGTCGATCGAGGCGGCCACCTGGTTGCGGGTGGTGTCGGTGCCCGCCAGTAGCAGGGAGGCGGCGAGCATGCGGAGTTGCTCGGCATCGAGTCGGTCGCCGTCGTGCTCGGCGCGGATGAGCTCGGACAAAAGGTCGTCGGTGAGAGTGTGGCGACGGCGGGCGATCATGTCGTCCACGTACTCGTCGAGCTCACCCCAGGCACGCATCACCTCGGGCACTCCGTCGGCCGAGAAGGGGAAGGTGAAGGCCTTGAAGATGTCGTGGGCCCACACGGAGAACCGTTCCCAGTCCTCCCGGGGCGCGCCGAGCAGGGGGAAATCAGTTCGGGCCCTAGGGGTCCCAGTGCGATCGGCGCCCGTCGTTGTGCCGCCTGTAGTCGCGGGTAGACCTGGGCGGGCGTCGCGGTGGCGTCGTACTCGAGGACCGGCAGCCCGGCATCGAACACACTCGGGCTGGTGGATTCCTCGAGCACTCGCCCTCCCGTTCCGAAACGAATGGAATGGTGGTAACCGACAGTCAGTTGTCAGTTATCACTGACATAGGCGAGCTTGCGACCGATGGTCAACCGACGCTTAGGCCGTGGTGGAGGGTGTCCCGGGGGCCTTCGGTAGCCAGGTGGTCGGGTCGATGCGGCCCGAATAGATCGGTAGGTCGATGAGCGGATCATCGGGTGCCATCTGCGACCACATGCGGTTGAAGCCCTCGGTGCCGACGTCCCTGACCCGCGTGACGTCGTCGAGATCGATCTGGAACGTCAACACGCCGGGGTCCGCCGTCGGTAGGTCGGCGACGACGGTGCCCTCCGGATCGCTGACGATGGAACCGCCCGCCCCGATCGGACCGGCGCAGTTGACGCTCAGCATGAAGACCTGATTCACGATCGCATTGGCCTGCGCCAGAATTCGCTCCTGCTTGCGGTCCGACCCGATCGTCTTCACCACGTTCACCACGAAATCCGCCCCCATCCACGCCACACTGCGCGAGGACTCCGGAAACCACGCGTCGTAGCAGATCGACAGCCCACCACGACCGATCCCGGGCATGTCGAAGACGACGAATTCGTGCCCGGACGACCACGCTTCGTACGGTCGCCACGGGAAGACCTTGCGGTAGCTCGCGACGAGTTCTCCCGTCGGGTCGAACACGACCTGTGTGTTGTACACGCGCCCGTCGTCACCGAGCTCCGCAACGGATCCGGGTATGAGCCACGTGCCGAGGTCGGCGGCCACCCGAGACAGCGCGCGCATCCGCGGGCCGTCCAAGGGCTCGGCGGCTGACCTCAACCACTCATTGGAATCTTCGGCGTCGTCACAGCCACCGAACAGATGAATCTCAGGAAAGACGATGAGGTCCAAATGTTCAGCGGCAGAGGTCATCTCGCTGGCCTGCTCGTGCAGCGCCGCAACGGGTTCCGATCCGTTGAGGGGTGCGTACTGAGCCAGTGCGACGGTGAGGAGACGGCCCATGGGCTAACGCTAAACCCGATCCGCTCGTTCCGTTGCGGATCCGTCGGCGGTTCGTTTGGGCGGCTAAGCGTAGGCGGTGAGGCGAGCGATCAGTGCAACGACGCCGTCGTCGCCGACGGCTTGCGCCTCGGCGACGCCACTGCCACGTCCGGCACGCATGACGGTCCCGACATACCGAGACGCCGGCCCGGAGCGAAAGGGACGTAGGTAGTTCACGCGTAGCGATGCGGTATTGAGCAGGGTGCCGTCCCTGCCGAGGTTGAGTGCCGCCGAAGCCACCAATTCCAGCGCCGCCGCCGATACGCCGCCGTGCACGATGCCCATGGAGTTGTTCACCACCGAGTTGGGGGTCTGGACCAGCACTGCCGACGACGGACTACCTTCGCCGACCTGCACGGCCAGTCGTTCCGCGAGCGTTGGAGCGAGCTGATTTTCACCCTGGTAGTCCGGCCATTCGGTGGGGGAACCGGCCAGTGCCGAGACGTAGAAGGATCGCACCGAAGCAGTACCGACGACCTCGTCCCCAAGGGCCAACTCACACACCGTCAGTGCTGAACCGTTCTTCGGGCCGAGGGTGCGTGCGTTGGCGCGCATCGACACGTCGGGGGCTGCGGCGATCTGCGCGGCAGCATCCGGTGCCAGCTCCAGGGACAGTTCGCTCGTCACCGTCCATTCGTCGTCTCGTCGTCGACCGTGGTTGAGAAATCCGCCGGCGTGGTCGACGAGCATCGCGATGGTCGCGAGGGTGGGTAAGCCGGTGAGCGGGTTGGCCAAACCTCCGACGGGAATCGTCGCGGCGCAGTGTCTCGGCCCGACATCGAGTGTTTCGATTCCCATTCGACCGAGCGGTGTGCTGAGGGGATACCTCATCTGGGCCAGCGGTCGTCGTTCGTCACCCTTGATCTATATCACCGTTGGTCGTCAGTTTCCTTCCACGCCAACTCCGCACCGCCTCGTCGCCCGCGGACGATTGCGGGCAATGAGGGACAGCAGGCGCACGGACGTGCGAGAGTTCCCGGATGACGAGTAGCGTCGCCGTGATCGGCGCTGGCCCGGGTGGCTTGATCGCCGCGCGGTGGTTGCTCTCGCAGGGGTTCGAGCCGACGATCTTCGAGCAAAGCCCGGTGCTCGGAGGGCAGTGGTCTGGTCTTCCTGGCCGAAGCGGTGTGTGGCCGGCGATGCACACCAACACGAGTCGCGTGTTGACGGCGTTCAGCGACCTCGAGCACGAGACTGACGTGGTCTTCCCGTCGAGCGCCGAGATCCTCGACTACCTGAACCGCTTCGCCGACGCGTTCGGGCTGAGGTCCCGCATTCGCTTCGATACGCGAGTGAACCTCGTCAGCCGCGGCAGCAACTGGACCGTGAATTACTCCGGCGTCGGCGAGGAGTTCGACCGGGTGGTGGTGGCAACCGGCAGGTTTCACGCTCCGGTGATCCCGCCGGTCCCCGGGCTGGACACCTTCACCGGGGATGCGGGCGTCACCCCCACGTACGACTACCGCGAACCCGATCGCTATGTCGGCAGGCGGATTCTGGTGGCGGGCTGCGCGGTGAGTGCCCTCGAGATCGCCACCGAGCTGGCCCAACTCGGCGCCGCACGCGTGGTGGTCACTCAGCGAAGACAGCGTTACGTGCTGCCGAAGTTCGCCGCCGGTGTGCCGTCGGACCACCGAATCTTCACCCGCTACGGCACTCTGGCCAACGAGGTTCTACCCGCAGCGGAGATCGACCGCCAGCTCAAGGAGATCGTGGTCGAGGCGGGTGGGAGCCCGGAGCAGTACGGCGCCCCGGCGCCCGATCCGTCACTGTTCGCCGCAGGCGTGACGTTGAATCAGACGTATCTACCGTTGGTGGCCGAAGGCCGAATTGCGGTGCGGCCGTGGATCGAATCCGTCACGGGGACGACGGTGTCATTCGCCGGGGGGCACACCGAGGAGTTCGACGGCATCGTGTTCGGTACGGGTTTCGAGTTGGATCTGCCGTTCCTGAGCGACGAGATCCGGGCGACCCTCGATCTGGATGCAGCTCACCTCGACGCCGACAGGTACACGTTCCATCCCGACCTTCCCGGATTGGCTTTCGTCGGGATGTGGGATCAGTCGGGCGGGTACTTCGTGCCGCTCGAACTGCAGGCGAGATGGATCGCCTACGCGTGGGGCGGCGCGGTCGCGGTGCCGAGTGAAGTGGAGCAGCGCTCGGCCATCGATGCCTACCGGTCGCGGCGGGGCATGTCGCAGAAGACTCGAATGAACTTGGCGGCGTTGACCTTTGCTCGAGCGGCCGGAGTCGAACCACGGCTTGACGACTGGCCCGAGTTGCGCAGGGCACTGCTGTTCGGCCCGCTGGCGCCGAGTAGTTTTCGGCTCAAGGGTCCCGACGCGCTGCCGGACGCGCCTGCGCGATTCGCCCGCGATGCCGCGGCCTTCGGCGCGATCACGTCGAACGAGCTCACCGATCGGGAACGAACCTACTGGTCGATCTTGATGACGGACGGCAACTCCATTTAACGCAATCGCCAATTTGCTGTGACGGCAGTCGGTGGGTAACTTAGGCTGCCTGCATCAACGCGCCACGGAAGGTCGGACATGACTGCTGAGTACGTGGCGGAACCACGTACCGCCGAGGGTGAGCTACAGGCCGACGGTTACGCGCCGGAGCTGAAGCGGACCCTCGGTGGGTTTCAGACGTTCGCCATCTCGTTCGCCTTCATCTCCGTTGCGGTCGCCATCTTCGCGACCTACGACGACTTGCTGAAAACTGCCGGGCCCGTAGGCATCTGGCTGTTTGCGATTGCGGCTCTCGGGCAGACCTTGGTGGCACTGGTGGTCGCGCAGTTCGCGGCACGCATTGCGCTCAGCGGCTCGTCCTACCAGTGGGCCTCGCGGCTGGCCAACCCCAAGGTCGGCTGGTTCTTCGGCTGGCTGAGCTTCTGGTTCCTGGCGACCGGTGTCGTCGCGATGGACAACGCGTTGGCCAGCCAGGCCCTCATGCCGTTGCTCGGCATGGACGACAGCGAGCGCACCGCACGGCTGCTCACGGTCGCGATCCTGATCGTCCAGGCGGTATTGATCATCGTCTCCACCCGGCTGCTCGGCTGGGTCACGTCGAGCGCGGTGGGAATCGAGCTGGCGATCGTCGTCCTGCTGGTGATCGCGCTCATCGGCGTCGTGGTGTTCACCGGGAGCGGTAGTTTCGACAACGTCACCTCGCGGGGCGTGACCGCGGACGACGCCAACTACTTCGCCATCGGCGGCGGGCTGATGGCGGGCATGATCGTGGGTCTCACCACCTTGGTCGGGTTCGACTCCGCGGCGAATCTCGCAGAGGAGGCCAAGGATCCGTTCCGAAGCGTCCCGCGCGCGATCGTGACGTCGGTGTTGGCCGCCGGGGTGTTGGGTCTGTTGTTCCTGATCGCCCTGACCGTCGCCATCAAGGACATCCCCGCGGTGAGCAACGACGGCTCGCCGGTGGCGACGATCATCCGCAGTCAGCTTGGGCCGGTCGCCGAACGAATTCTTCTGGTGGGCATCGTGATAGCGATGTTCGGCGCGGGCATGGTGACGATGACCGCCTGCTCGCGGCAGGCCTTCGCGATGGCGCGCGACCGACGCTTTCCGGCACACGCACTGATGCGACGGGTCAATCCGCGGACGCAAACTCCGGTCTCCGCCACGATTCTGATCCTGTTGGTCGGCGTCATCCTCATGGTCGCACTGCCCGGTGACGCACTGCTGCAGCTGATCATCGCGGGCACGATCCTGCCCGCGCTCATCTACGGCGCAACCGTGGTGCTGTACCTATGCGTACGCAAACGGCTCGAGCGCAAGGAGGGCGGGTTCAGCCTTGGGCGCCTCGAACTTCCCATCGCCATCGCCGCCCTGATCTGGGTGGGATTCGCCGTGTTCGTGCTCGTCACGCCCCCTACCGCCTTCGTCCCCGCGATGGTCGACGTCGGCTTGCTTCTCATCGGCGGCGTCTACTTCGGGTACATGATGATCTTCGACCGCACGGTGCTCGAACCCGACCCCGCGGAAACCGTCACGTGATTTCGAACGTCAGAAAGGCGTTGCGGCTGGCCGGGATGCGTCCCCTGCCGCGATGGCCTGCGCGTGATTCGTTGGACCTGCGCGGCAAGCGCATTCTCCTGACGGGCGGCTCGTCGGGAATCGGCGCCGTCGCCGCGCGAGAAGTTCGCCGCCGAAGGCGCGTCGCTCATCCTGGTCGCGCGACGGGAAAATCTGCTGGCCGAGGTCGTCGCCCGGATCACCGCGTCCGGTGGACAGGCTACGGCCATCCCGGCCGACCTGAGCGATCTCGATCACGTCGACGACGTGGTGAATGCGGCTGGCCCCGTTGACATCCTGATCAACAACGCCGCGAGGTCCATCCGCAGGCCGCTCATCGACTCGTTGGACCGCTGGCACGACGTCGAGCGCGTCATGGCGCTCAACTACTTCGCCCCGCTGCGCCTCATCCGCGGGCTTGCGCCCGGAATGATCGAACGCGGCGACGGCCACATCATCAACATCACCACATGGCGGGTGTTGCCGGAATCCTCTCCAATGTTCGCCGTCTACAACGCATCCAAGGCGGCGCTGAGCGCGGTCAGCCGAGTCATCGACACCGAATGGGGTCAGTCCGGCGTGCAGTCCACCACCATCTACTACCCGTTGGTGGCGACGCCGATGATCGCCCCCACCCGCGCCTACGACGGCCTGCCTGCACTCACTGCCGACGAGGCCGCCGACTGGATGGTGACCGCCGCCAAGACCAGACCGGTCCGCATCGCGCCCCGCAAGGCGCTCGCGTTACGCGCACTCGACGTCGTCGCGCCGCGCGCGCTCAACGGCATCCTGGAGCGCGAGACCACTCGCATGAATGCCAGGATGCACGAGCATGTAAGCCCTAAACCCGCACTGGGGAAAGATATCCCGGCTGCCCGTCCGTGATACGTCATGACCTAGGAGTTCAACTGCCTTGATGATCAAATCTGCAATCAGTGCGATGCTGGCCGCGTCGCTCATCCTGACGGGTTGCCAGAACTCCGAACAGGCTGCCGTCACAAAGGATTACCCGTCGGGAGCCGTGACGATGACGGCGGGAGCGAACCCCGGGAGCGGGTTCGACCTCACCATTCGCTCGGTCGTCGAGGCGTTGCAGAAGGAGCGCATCGTCGATGTGCCGTTGCCGGTGCAGAACCGACCGGGGGCGAGCGGCGCAGACTTCTTGGCGACGATGGTCGAGCAGTACAAGGGCGCTGACGACCAGGTGTCGGTGACGTCCCTGTCGATGATGATGAACGAGCTTCGCGGAAAGTCCGAGTACGGATACGGCGACGTGACCATGCTCGCCCGGTTGATGACGGAGTACTTCGTGGTCGTGACCGCACCCGGCTCTCCGTTCAAGAACCTGAACGACGTCATGACGGCAATCAAGTCCAATCCATCGCAGGTCACGGTCGGTGCCGCCCACGACGACGAGGCTCCCTTCGACCTGCTGGTGTCCGCGGCCGGCGGCGACCCGTCGTCGGTCAAGTACGTCACCCACGAGGGCGGCGGCGACCAGATCGCTGCGCTTCGCAGCGGCGATGTCAGCGTGGCGATCGGCGGAGTGAGCGAGTTCATCAGCCTGGTGAAGTCGAAGGGTCTCGTGCCGCTCGGCGTGCTGGCCGAGCAGCGGTTGCCCGGACTGGACGTACCGACGGCCAGGGAGCAGGGTCTCGACGTCACGCTCTCGAATTGGCGAGGTCTGTACGGGCCGCCGGACATGCCGCAGTACGCGGTGGACTACTGGCAGAAGGCGCTCGCCAAGATGGTGGAGTCGCCCACGTGGAAGCAGACCGCGGAGAGCAGCCAGTTCACCACGACCTTCATGATCGGTGACGAGTTTCAGACCTTCCTGGCGGAGACCCAGGCCGACGTCAAGGCTGCCCTCAAGGAGGCGGGTCAGTGACTGACCGACGCCGATGACCGAGGGCGAGGTGACGGGCGCCGGCGTCGGGCACAGGCCCGAGAACCTCCGTCTGGCAGCAGCTCTCACCACCGCGGCGTTCTTCTGCGTTGCGCTGGTCGGCACGCTGGCCAAGGTGTCCGGCCAGTACACCTCGACCGGCGTGCTGCTGCTGTTCCAGAACTTGATCTGCTTCCTGTTCATCGCTCCGGTGGCGATGCGCGGCGGCTGGTCGGCGATGCGGACGCGCAAGATCGGTCTCCACGTCCTGCGGGCGGCGATGGGCACCGCGTGCTGGTATGCCCTGTTCTTCGCGATTACGCAGATACCGCTGGCCAACGCGACTCTGCTGACCTACAGCGCACCGCTGTGGATGCCGCTGGTCGCCTGGGTCGTCACCCGCCAGCGGGTGGCGAAGGCGACGTGGCTGGGCGCTGCCATCGGTTTCGTCGGGGTGCTGCTCGTGTTGCAACCTCAAGGCAAGGGCTTCAACGTCGGCGAACTGTCGGCGCTCGCGGGCGCACTCTTCCTGGCCGTCGCGATGATGTCGGTCCGCTGGCTGGGGGCGACCGAGCCCATGCTGAGGGTGCTCTTCTACTACTTCCTGCTGTCGACCGTGATGTCCGTTCCCATCGCCGTGTTCGACTGGCGACCCATTCCTGCGGCCGCGTGGGTGTGGTTGATCGCCTTGGGATTTGCGCAGTTGTTCTCGCAGATCCTCATCGTGGTGGCGTACCGGTACGCGTCGGCGGAGAAGGTCGGCCCATTCATCTACTCGGTGATCGTGTTCACCGCCCTCATCGACTGGATCGTCTGGGGCCACCGGCCGACGCTCTTCACCTATCTCGGCATGGCACTCGTCATCGGCGGCGGCTTGGTTGCCGTCCGGGCGAAACGCACGGCCGAGGCCTGACGCCGCCTCCCCGACCGTTCTGGCCCCTCGGTGCGGGACCGCGCCCGTCGACGATGGTCGTGACCTCACCCAGTCGTGATTCCGCGCGGGCCAGCACCGTGGCGAGCTGGTTGAATGCGCTGCGCTCATGCATGATTCGGGTAAGCCACGATGTGTGTCGGGCGACGGCCATGCGTCCCGTCGCGTTCCGCCGCTGCGTCTGGAGGGCATCGATGTTGAGACCGCGTCATGTGGCGGCTGTGATTTTCATCAGCGATCCGGCGTCGCGTCGTGGGCCTCCGGGCGTCGTCTGGGCCGACTTGACGAGATCGATGGGGACGGGGATGCTCGATCTAAGCGGAATAATTCCTCCGTTATAGCGTTGTGCCCGTGGAATGGCTCGACCGACGGAACGACTCGAGGAGAGAACATGACCAGCGTGTGGGACCCCATCACCATCGGACGCATGCGACTACCGCAGCGAATCACCATGTCGCCCATGACGAGAAGCCGCGCACTCGATGACGGCACGCCGTCGCCGATGGCCGTCGACTACTACGCCCAACGCGCCTCGCTCGGCATGTTGATCACCGAGGGCACCCAGCCGTCCGCCGATGGTCAGGGCTACCTGAACACGCCGGGCATCTACACGCCCGAACACGTCGAGGGGTGGCGTGCCGTCGCCGACGCCGTGCACGAACGCGGCGGCCACCTCGTCATTCAGTTGATGCACGTCGGTCGGATGGCCCACCCCGACAACACGCCGCATCACAGAACCCCCGTTGCGCCGTCGGCCATCGCCCCCGGTGTGGACATGTTCACTCCCACGGGCAAGCAGTCCGCGCCGACGCCCCGCGCGTTGACCGTCGACGAGATCGGTTCCACCGTCGAGGACTTCGCCGACGCCGCACGGCACGCAGTCGACGCGGGCGCCGACGCGGTGGAGATCCACGGCGCGAACGGCTATCTGCTGCAACAGTTCCTGGCTCTCAACGCCAATCAGCGCACCGACTCGTACGGTGGCTCCATCGAAAATCGATCACGACTCACCCTCGAGGTGGCTGAGGCCGTGGCGTCGGCAATCGGTGCAGACCGCGTCGGCATCCGGCTTTCGCCGGGCGCCACGCTGGGTGGGCTCGACGAGGGGCCCGACAGTGACGACCTCTACCGTTACCTCGTCGCCGGACTCGCCAAGCTGGACCTGGCGTTCCTCGACGTCTACTCGTTCTCCGACCATGGACTGCTCGCCGACATCCGGCGACTGTGGCCGAACCCGTTGCTGCTCATCAGGGATGGTCGAACGCTCGATGCCCTCGGCGACGACGTGGAGTCCGGGCGTGCGGACGTGGCCCCGGTGGCAAAGTGGGCGCTCGCCAATCCCGACTTCATCGAGCGACTGCGCACGTCCGCCCCGCTGAACGAGCCCGACCCAGCGACCTTCTACGGCGGCGACGCACACGGCTACACCGACTATCCGGCGCTGGCCGCGGTCCGCCGAGACAGGCGTCATGACGGACGTACTCGACGCGCTGGAGGCGGACCTTGCCGGACGCGGTATTCGCCCCGGGCGACGACGAATACGTCGCCGCAACGACTCCCGACAATTCGAGCTATCCGCAGCATCCCGGCGCCGTGGTGTGCGCCCGATCCGCCGATGACGTCGCCCAGGCCGTTGCGATTGCGGCGAGATTCGGCGGTCGCATCGTCGTGCAGGCCACCGGGCACGGAACGGCCGCACCGATCGGCGCGGACCAGGTGCTGCTCGACACCTCGGCGCTCGACACCGTCGCCGTCGATCCGACGCCCGGCAGCGCAAGGATCGGCGCGGGCTCGATGTGGCCCGCGGTCCAGGCCGCGGCAACACCGCACGGGCTGCTCGGGCTGAGCGGTACGTCACCGACCGTCGGCGTCGCCGGCTACACGTTCGGCGGGGGAGTGGGTTGGTTCGTCAGGAAGCACGGACTCGCCTCTGCCGCGTTGCGGTCCGTGGAGTACGTCGACGGCGCAGGACGAGTTCGTCGCGCGCTCGACGACGCCCCCGAAGCCGTTGACCGAGAGGCGCTCTGGGCGTTTCGCGGAGGCGCACCCGTCGGCATTGCCACGTCTCTGGACATCGACCTCGTTCCCGTTCCCGATCTGTGGACCGGCTATCTGCTCTGGCCTGCCGGGGATCTGGCCGCCGTCGCGACGGCATGGGCGACGACGACCTCGGTCGTCGGCGAATCCGTGACGAGTTCCCTCTCGCTGTTGCATCTACCGCCTGAGGGGCCGTTTCCCGACGAGTTGCTCGGGACCACCGTGGTGCACCTGTCGTACGCTTCGCCCGACGGGGGAGCTCCCCTCGGACCCATGCACGAAGCGATGCGTGCAGCGGCCCGTCCGACAGTGGACACGACGGGTCCCGGCGACATCGAGTCGCTCGCACGGATTCACCTGGACCCGCCCGCCGCGGTGCCCGCCCGAGGGGATGGTCGATGGCTCAGTGCCGCGGCGGTCGACGTCCTCGTCTCGACCTTCGAGGCGGCCAGGATCGGGCAACCCGGTGGTCTGAGCATGATCGAGTTTCGCCACACCGACAGTCGTTCAACGGGATTCGATGGCGCATTGACGGCCGTGCCCGCACCGTTCCTGCTGCATGCGGTCGGCGGTGCCACCGACGACGAGGCGCGACGGGACGTCGACGACGTCCTCCATGCGGTGGAGAACGCGTCCCGTAGTGCGGATGTCGGGCGATCCGCGCCATCGTTCCGGGAGGGTCAGCCGGGGGCGGGGGATGCGATGTCACCGACCGTCCTCGACAGGCTCCGTGCGGTGCGGGCAGCGCTGGACCCCGAGCGGGTGCTGTCCTTCGGGCGCCACCCCGCACCGTGACCGCAGCGAGGGTCAAGCGTCGGCGGGTATGTGAGACTCGATTGGTGCCCGCTGGTGTGACCCCGCGCCGACGTCCGCGCGCCGAGCGAAGAGACGCGGTCGAGAACCGCGAGAAGATCCTGCGCACGGCCGCCGAACTGATCGCGCGCAGAGGCCACAACGTGCCGCTCACCGAGATCGCCGATGCCGCAGGCGTTGGGGTTGGCACGTTCTACCGCGGGTTTCCCGACCGGGGCGCACTGCTCGACGAGTTGCAACGTCGCGGTTACGATCTGCTGCTCGCCACACTGGCCAGGATCAAGGCAGATGGCCGCACCGGCGCCGACGCCATCGAGGCCTATCTGCACGAATGCCTGGCCATGGCAGACCAATTGGTGGCGATGCCGCTTCGCGGCGCAGAACCGCTGACCGACGACGAAGCCGTGGACGCCAAGGCAGGCATCGGCCGGGCGATCGACGACTTCCTTGCCGAGGGCAGGGCCGACGGATCGGTGCACGACGACGTCGTAGCGCTCGACGTCATCGTCTGCGGCACGCTGGTGGCGATGCCGCTGCCGCACGGCCCCGATTGGTCGGTGACCGCGCGGCGCCATCTCGACGTGTTCATGCGCGGGGTGCGAGCCGAGCCCTCGTCGTAAGCGGGCAGACCTTCGAGTCGACTTGAGACGGTCCGGCACGCGGTCAACGAGAGTGCGTCGGTTCGAGGCGAACTTGCGCGCCCGATTATGCGACTCCTGATCTTGTGGATACATTGTGGCGTCCGCGGTGAAGAAGTCGCCGCGGCCGTAGGACGGAGTGAGCCGTTGCGTGCGCTTTTCCAGCCCGAGCTGCTCCGCCTGCATCAGCAATTCGGTAGTTGGGGTGTGATGCCCCGTTGCGATCGCAGAAGTAGCTGAGTACGCGCATCTGAGCAACGCCGACGTCGAAGCTCTCGCGTCGGCGCTTGATGAGATTCGTCGTGACGTCGAGGCATCGCTGGGTACCAAGGACCGCGCCTACATCAAGCGGACCATTCGCTTCCAGCGTGCTCTTGAGGCCGCGGCACGGCTGACGATCTGGGGCAGCCGCAGCAAGACCGGATGGACGGTCGGAACCGTCGGGCTGATGGTGGCCAAGTGCATCGAGAACATGGAACTCGGCCACAACATCATCCACGGCCAGTGGGATTGGATGAACGATCCGGAGATCCACTCCAATACGTGGGAGTGGGACATGGTCGGGCCGTCGTCGCAATGGCGGTATGCGCACAACTACCGCCACCACGTGTTCTCCAACGTGATCGGGATGGACGACGACCTCGGCTTCGGCGTCATACGCGTCAGCCGCGACCAGGAGTGGAAGCCTGGCTATCGGTGGGCTCCGCTGCGGGCGCTCGGACTGTCGATCGTCTTCGAGTGGGGCATCGCGCTGCACAACCTGGCGGCGGAGCAACGGGATCAGTCGACCGACGAGGCCAAGGCCGAGCTCCATCGGGCCATGGTCCGCAAGATGGGGCGCCAGGCCGCCAAGGACTATCTCCTGTACCCAGCGCTCAGCGGACGTCGCTTCCACTGGACGTTCCTGGCGAATCTGGTCGCAGGCGGCTTCCGCAACGCGTGGGCGTACATCGTGATCGTCTGCGGGCACTTCGTCGACGGTGCGGAGAAGTTCACTCCCGCAACCGTGGAGAACGAGACGAAGTCGGAATGGTATCTGCGGCAGATGCTGGGAACCGCCAACTTCAACGCGGGCCCCGTCATGAGGTTGATGAGTGGAAACCTCTGCTACCAGATCGAGCACCACCTGTTCCCCGACCTGCCCAGCAACAGGCTGCCCGAGGTTTCCGTGCGCGTTCGGCAGGTGCTGGCCGAATACGACCTGCCGTATACGACGGGTCCGCTGATTCGTCAGTTCTGGCACACCGTGCGCACCATCTGCAAGCTGTCCCTACCGGACCGGTTCCTGACGGCGACGACTCACGATGCGCCGGAGACCGCGTCGGAGGAACGGTTCAGGACCGTGGCGGAGGAGCCCCGACTGGTCCTCACCCACGTCGTGGGGAGTCCACGACGCGGGCTGGACACGGCGATCGCAGCGCAACCGATGAATGCAGCGTCGCGGGGGCGCAGGTGGCGCGTCGCTGCCATTGCGGCGCTTCGCTTCTCGTAGCTCCCGCTCACGTCTTCTTGGACTCTTGCTCTGCGGCGTGGTCCTCGATCGCCTTCCCGATGGCGTGGCTAGCCCGGTCCACGAAGTCCGTCCCGCTTCCGATGACCCAGTCCTGCGACGCGGCCGGTCCCGCGAGCTGGCCGGTGAAATGCGGCATCACGTACTCCGCGAACAGTTCGTAACTGCGGAGTTTCGCGGCGGGTGGGGCCCAGTCGTGGTCGAAGAGGAGAAATGCGCCGAAGCCGCCGTTGCTCGCTTCGACGAGCTCCTCGATCTTCGCGATCGCGTCGTCCGGCGTGCCGATGACGGCGAAGCCGGACTCGCGGTTGTTGGCGATGATGTCCGCAGCCGTGTCACCCTGCACCGGGCCCGCGGGCAGGATGTGCTTGAAGTACCGCGAGAATTCGGCGATGCCGTACTCGACGTCGCGCTCGGCCTGCTCGCGGGTATCGGCAAGGTGCATCGGGCCGACGAGCCGCCACTTCGAGCGGTCGGCGACGTGACCGTTCTCGCGCGCCACCTCCTCCCACGTCTCCCAATGGTGGGCGAGCAGGTCCATGCCCTGCTTGGCCGTGGCCGCGATCGACAACATGCCGATGCCGTGCCGTCCCGCGCCGCGTGGTCCGGTGGGGGAGAAGGAGGCCGCGACCGCGACGTCGAAGCAGGGGTCGCTGTACGGCTTCAGCTGCAGACGCGCGTCCTGAAGGATGAATCCGTCGGTGTGCATCGTGACGGTCTCACCGCGCAGTAGACGCATGATCGCCTCGAGGCTCTGCTCCATGCGGGGGCGTTGCTCGTCCGCGGGAATCCCGAGCATGTGCGCGTCCGACGTGAGCTGGCCGGGACCGCAGCCGAGCATCACCCTGCCGCGAGTGAGGTGATCGAGCAGCACCATGCGGTCGGTCAGCATCAACGGGTTGTGGTACGGCAGTGAGCTGACGCCCGTGCCGAGCTTGATGTGCTTGGTGCGCTCCGCCGCGACGCCGATGAAGACCTCGGGCGAGGCGATGATCTCGAAGCCTGCGGAATGATGCTCGCCGATCCACGCCTCGTCGAAGCCGAGGCGGTCCATCGCCACGATCAGGTCGAGGTCTCGCTCCAGGGCGAGCGTCGGGTTGTGTCCGACGGGGTGGAAGGGAGCCATGAAGTTTCCGAAGCGCATCCGCTGATTCTTGCTTGCGGCGTGCGCTTGGTGGTCCGGTTCCGTTCGGAGCGTTTACGTCGGTTCGTGACGCAACGCGTCGCGTACGCCGCGAAGCTCATCGGTGAGAGCGCCACTCCCGAGGGCGATGTCTGGCGGCGTCCTCCCTGCCCGTACCGCGTCCGCAGTCGCGCGCACCGCGCTCTGCACGTCGGCGTAATGCGCAGTGCCTTCGGTGACGTCGATGGTGGGATCCTGGGCGACTCGCTCCACTCGCCAGCACTCGGCGACCGTCCGGTAGGCCAACCTTTCCGTCGCGGCGATGGCGGGCCAGATGTATTCGGCGTGGCGGCGCTGGTTCGCGGAGCCGTTGACCAACGTCTCGAACATCTGCTTGAGACGCAGTGCGCTGCGCTGCAGGTCGCGGCGAGCGGCCTTCGCGTCCGGCGTCGTGATCGACGGGGAAGCGAGGTAGCCCGCAGTCGTGGCGACCGCGTCGAGCGTGTCGGCCAAGGCGGTGGGAAGCCATGTGGTCACGCTGGTGGGCACCAGCAGCAGGAACACCGCAAGGGCGACCCCGCAGCCGACCGCCGTATCGATGCCGCGAGCCAGCAGCAGGGCACCGAGGTCGGCGGTCCCATGCGCGCCGGTTGAGATCACCAGCGCCACGGCAGTGATGAAGACGACGGCCAGCGCGTAGTTGCGTACCACGGTGAGTCCGACGAAGAAGTCGAGCGCCATGATGGCGACCGCCAGCCAGATCGCGTGTGGGTGTGTGGCGATCACGGCTGCGGCAAGCAGGAGGCCGACCCACGTGCCGACGAGGCGTTCCAGGGCGCGTTGAGTCGTCCGTCGACGGTCCAGTCCCTGATGGAGGACCAGCACCGCCGCCGACATCGCCCAGTAGGCGTGGTCAAGGCCGAGTAGCCCGGCCAATCCGCCGGCGACCACGGTCGCGATGGCCACGCGCAGCACGACGAGAACCGACCTCGAGTGCCGCTGCGCATTGAGTCTGATCAGCGTCCATGCTCCGGGCCTACCGAGTGGAAACTGGTCCATCGGCGCCCCGGCGGTGTTGGACCCCGTCGGGTCTGCGACCTGTTCCGGCCAAAGCCCGCGCCATGGCGGCGGCACCCGGGTCGGGGTCCGCCGCTGCGCTGGCAGAGGTCATGGCGTCGGCGAAGATCAGGTGTAGCTCGCGGGTCATCATCCGCAGGCGTCGAACGGTGGCTGTCGGCGGCAGATGTCTCGGTTGTCGGCTGATCAGGTCCTTCCACGCCTCGTGCATGGCCTCTGCTGCCCGATGTCGGGCCGCCTCTTCGGCGCTGGTCCCGATGGCGTCCACGTAGTCCGCTACCGCTGTGGCGCCTGCGGCAACGGCAGATTTCTCTGGCGCCCGCGGTCCGAACAGCACGCCGATCATGTGCATCAGCCAGGCGAACGTGCCCCCGGCCAGCACCAGCAGCGCCGCTCGCACCGGGTCCTGATGGCTGGTGTGCAGACCGGTACCGGCGGCACAGACGAGCGCGAATTGGTATGCCCCGGGTGGCCCGACCTCGAGGGCATTGCACAACATCGTCGCCGCGGTGGCGATCGCTGCGACCACGAGCACCCCGAGCCAGGTGTACGTCGCCGCCCAGATGCCCAGGCCGACGGCAGCGCTCAGTGATAGTGCGACCGCCGCGAGCAGTGCAGCTCGATTGAGGTAGGGGCGGCCGCTGCCGTAGAGGGCGGTGAAGCCACCCAGCGTGGCCATCAATCCCGCGCCGAGGTCACCTGACAGCCAGCCGACGAGGACCGGGACACCCATGCATGCCGCCGCCCGCAGCGCTTGTGGCCAACGGCGCGGCGCCGCCCGAAGCTCGATCATCGCGCGAAGCCCACGACTGGCAGGCGCAGGCGGAGGTGATGTCACCATGCGACCCCTCCGATCAGCCGAGGCCAGATTATGCGCTTCCGTCCGGGCGCAGAACCCGGCATGCCGACCATCTGGACTCCAGCGTCCAATCGAGGCGGTAGAGTCGAGCAATGCCGGCGCCACCCAGCGGCGCGTCGCGGCCGAAACTGACTTCGCGCGGCGCCGCCACCCGCAATCGGATCGTGCTGGCCGCAGCCGAACTCATGCACGTGCGAGGTGTCGCGGCAACGACCATCGACGAGGTGCTGGCCGCCAGCGCTACGAGTAAATCGCAGTTCTACCAACACTTCAGCGACAAGACGGAGCTGGTGTACGAAGTCATCACGCTGCGCGCCGACGAGATCCTGACGTGGCAGCGGGTGCGCCTGGAAAAGGTGGATTCGTTTCGGGGGCTTTATCACTGGCGCGACGCGATGGTGCAGCGCTGCACGCTGCGCAGAGGACTGTGGGGATGTGAACTCGGTTCGTTGGCGGCGGAACTGTCCGACAACGACGACAAGGCCCGTATCTCGCTTGCCGAACACTTCGCCGAGTGGCGGGCGATGTTGGCCGCGGCGTTGGAGCGGATGCGCGATACCGGCGTGCTGAATTCGGACATCGACGCGCCGGGACTCGCCACCGGTCTCCTCGCGGCCGTGGAAGGTGGTTACCTGTTGTCGCAGACGGCACATGACCCGCGTCTCATGCAGACCGCGATGAATTCCGCCATCGCGCATGTGAAGTCGTTCGCCCCCGACGGAGTCGATCTGCCGGGCTGACGACTCGACATGCAGAAGGGGCGGACCAGTCGATGACTGGCCCGCCCCTTCTGACTCGATCGACTAGTTGTCGCCGGGAACCGGGGGCGGTGCCGGCGGTGCCTTCACCGTCGGGGTGAAGAGATTGCCGCCGGTGGGGCTGATGCTCTTCTCGGTGGGTGACACGGATGTGGTCGTGGTGGGAGTGGTGCTGGACGGGCCACCGGACTCGCCACCGCCGCACGCGGTCAACACTCCTGCGGAGAGGGCGGCCGCGATGCCGACGGTCGCCGCTACGCGACGGGTCAGCCGACGATTCTTCATGTTGTAGTCCTGTCTGTGCTGTCGAGAAACGCTCCAATTGAGCTCGGACTGAACTATATCGTCCATAAATGCTTGAAGTCAATGACTGACCGGTCTTCGAATATGACGGATCGGAAACCGGAAACGTGCCGTTAACGTGCGGCTTTGGTCGGTTAGACGCAGCGGGACGGGATCCTCGCCGTTGTCGTGCGACGTGAATACGTCGGACTATCGGGTCCAGCCAGGGGTTCAGGCAATACCCAGGTAATCAGCGTGCCACGTCGGCTGGGCGCGTGCGCGGGATCATTTGAAAGAGTCAGCCTGCGTCGACGTCGGTCACGCTCGCCATCCGCCTGGTTAGCTGAACGCCATCGCAGCACCGGATCGAAGGGGGAGTGATGAAGGCGTGGCGGACCCTCCCCGCGGCGGCGGCAGTGGTCGTGATGTTCGCCGCCGGTTGCGCAGGACCGGAGCGGGTCGACGTCGCGTGTTATGACCGTCAGACGAGGCCGTTCACCTCGGTGGTCGACAGTCATCTTCACCTTCGGCCGTTCGGTGGTCCCGGCATTCCCCTGCAGGAGATGGCCACGTACTGGTCGAAAACCGGTGTGCGCTATGTGAATCTGTACGGGATCGGGCAAGTCGTGCCCGACGACTCGCCGTGCACCGACATCCTCGACTGCCCAGGGACGCCCGTCCTCCCGAACATGAAGAACGACGTCGCGAACGCCCGCGACGTGAGCGACAACGTGATCAACGGGGTGCATCTGACGTTGTCGATGACCTTTCCGGATCTCGCGAATCCCGCAGGCGTCGTCGACGGAATGGGTGCGCTCGATGCCCAGTACCCGGGTGCGTTCCGCTGGATGGGGGAGGTCAACGTGATGAAGCAAGCCCTCATGGTCAACGACGCGGAACCGGCATCGCTGGACGACGTCGCGGCGTGGCAGCCGTTCATGGACGAACTCCGGCGGCGGGAGATTCCCATGACCGTTCATTCCGACCTGGGCAATGACGCAGAACCCCTGAAATACCTCTCTTCGATGGAAGCCATGCTGAACCGCTACCCCGACAACAAGGTCGTCTGGGCGCACTCCGGCCTCTCCTACGAGCTCACCCACATCGAACCCGCGCTCCACGTCGCCACACTTCGACGTCTGATGGACCAGCACCCCAATCTCTACCTCGACCTCGCCTGGCGCGTGTTGGAGGACAAGTACTTCTCGAAGCAACCGATCCGCGATCAGTACGTTCCGTTTCTCAACCAGTACTCGTCGAGGATCCTCACGGGTACGGACTTCGTCGCCGCAAGGAAGTACGGATTCGCCGACTACGCAAAAGAACTCGACGCGACCAGTCAGATCAACAAGTATCTCGACGGCAACGCATTTCGAGACATCGCACTCGGCCAGAGCTACTTCGATCTGCTGGGACTCTCGGATCGGGCTCCGCCGGTGTGCGCGTCGTAGCGCGAAAGACGTTCGCGGTCTTCGTCGATGGCCTACCGTGCATGCCACATGACTGACGTGGTCGGGCGGGTCGAACGCGTGGTCGTCGTCGGCGCCGGTATCGCGGGGTTGGCGGCGGCATCACAGCTGCGGCGGGCCGGCATCGAGTGCGTGGTGCTCGAGGCACGTGATCGCCTTGGCGGCCGACTGCACACCATCGATCTCGCCGACGTGCCGGTCGACCTCGGCGGCTCGTGGATTCACCACCCGATCGGTAACCCGCTGTCGTCGCTCTGTGACGAGCTCGGCATTCCGCGCGACCCTGGCAACGCGTTGACGTCACTGTCGGCCTACGACCGCGTCGAGGGCGGGCGCCTCGACGCCGCCGAGATCGAGAAGTCGTTCCTCACCGTGGTCGACGACTTCGCCGAGGCTGCCCCGAGTCTGCGCGATCGACTGGGGCCTGACGCATCGGCCCGCGACGGGATCGAGGCGTTCATCACCGATCGCGGATTCGCCGACCCCGTCGCGAGGCGTGTCCGCCAGGGCCTTCTCGCGGAGATCGAGGCCGACGCGGGGGACTTCGCGAACAAGCAGTCGCTGCGCTGGCTCGAAGACGATCCCGAATTCGGTGGCGAGTCGCTCGGCGATCTGCCCCGAGGCGGCTATCGGTCGGTGGTCGACGCGTTGGCCGCAGGCGTGGACGTCACGTTGAATACCGAGGTCGTTCGCGTGAAGGTGGACGCTCTGGGGATCTCCGTGACCTGCGCGGACGGATCGGTCGAAATCGGTTCTCACGTCATCGTCACCGTGCCGCTCGGCGTCCTGAAGCGGGGTAGCCCGCGTTTCGATCCGCCGCTGCCTGCGCCGATGGTCGACGCGATCGAGGCTCTCGGCTTCGGCAGCTACGAGAAGATCGCGCTCCGATTCGAGACCGCTTTTTGGCGCGAGGACGGCCTCTCGCACGTGATGGTGTACCCGACCGACGTCGACGAGCCCGTTCTGTGGGTGATCGACCTCGACGCCTTCGGCGCGGGCCCGGTGTTGTGCGCGCACCTGGTTCACAGTGCAACGCACCACGCCTTGGGTCGGTCGCAGGCGGAGGCAGCGGCGTGGTTCGCCGACGTGCTGGCCGATGTGGTCGGCCACCCCGTGCCGAAACCCATTGCGGCGGTGGTGACGTCGTGGACGCGCGAGCCGTTCACCGGTGGCGTCTACACCAGCTGCCCGCTGGGCGCCGACCCGTCGATGATCGAACTGCTCGGTGAACCGGTGCACGGTCGGCTGGTCTTGGCAGGCGAGCACACGCATGCCGAGCGCAATGGCTACGCCGACGGGGCCTATGTCAGCGGCCTTCGCGCGGCGGGCTGGCTCGGCGCTTAGGAGATCGACTTTCCGCGAATTCCCTCGAACGGACGCGTAGACCATCGTGTTTGCAGGCAAAATGATGCGTGCTGTCGGGACCGTGAACACGAGGAGCCATCGCATGGCCAGGTATGTGAGATTTGCGCCGCTGTTCGTCGCGGCAGCGGCCATTGCCGTCGCGATACCAGCGACGGTCTTCGCCGAACCAACAACGCCGACCACGACCACGACTCAGACCACGCCAACCACCACGACGACGCAGTCGCCAAAGGCCTTGGGCAGCAACGTGGTGCTCGAGATTACCGGCAGCGGAACCGTCTACTCGATCGACATCGACCCGGGTGGGCGGGTGGCCACCGAGAACTCCGCCGTGCCGTTCAGGACCAGCATTGCCGCAGAACCGGGCACCCTCGTTCAGATCATCGCCGTCACCAAGACGGGCGAATCAGGGCTGCCGGATCACCGTCGACGGCACCGTGGTGGTCAGTCAAGGCGCAGGTAACGCGCACTGCATCTTCACCATCCCCTGATCGGACTCCTGCTCGCTAGAGGGCAAGTGCGCCAACCTGTTTGGCCGAGTACGTCTCGCTGATTGCTGCGCAGAGGTCCGATTCGCGACGGCTCTGCTGGCGAGGTCTCGAATTTCTGCGGCGAATGCGCTGCACGGACCGCTTCGCGCCTGCCAAGAACTCTCCAAGGGCCGTGCAGCACATTGTGTCCACCGAGCGATCGGTCGCAACCACGCACTGACCACAACCCTCAACGCATCAAGGAGACACGAAAATGGCTAGCTTCAAGAGAATTGCGCCGCTGCTGGTCGCCATGACCGCACATTGCCGTCGCGAGTTCGGGGACGGTACTCGCCGATCCGGGTGACCTGCCCTATGGCCCGGACACCTGTATCCAGGGTTTCGTCTGGCGCGAGGCACGCACGGGCGACACCGTCTGCGTCACGCCCAGATGTCCGCGCGCGCACGCTGCAGGAGAACTCCACGCCGACCCTCAACCGCGAACCCAACGGCGGCGCATCCGGTCCGGACACCTGCAAGCAGGGCTTCGTCTGGCGTGAGGCCTTCGACGGTGACACCATCTGCGTCACTCCCGGGGAACGGGCGCAGACGAAGGCCGACAACGCGGCAGCGGCATCGCGCAGGCAGGCCAACGCGCCCAAGCCGACGGATCCCAACACACCCAAGCCGACGCCGACGGCCGGGCACAACGTGGTACTCGAAATCACCGGCAGCGGAACCGTCTACTCGATCGACATCGATCCTGGGCGGGCGCGTTGCCACGGAGAACTCCGCGGCTCCGTTCAGGACGAGCATCACCGCCGACTCGGGAGAACTCGTCCAGATCGTCGCGGTCACCAAGACGGGCGATCAGGGTTGCCGCATCACCGTCGACGGCACGGTGGTGGTCAGCCAGGGCGCGGGGGACGCGCACTGCATCTATACCCTCCCCTGATCGAGGCGATCGTCATCAGAACCATCCAGACGGGCACGACCTACCAGGTGAACATCTCATGCCCGAGCACCGGAACGGAGAAGAACCTTACGCAGACCTTCTGAGACCAATCCCAACCGGATCGGGCGCATCGTGAACACACGATGCGCCCGATTTCGTTGTATGGCAACCAGAGTCGCTACTCTACGGCAGCTGGTGCAGCTTCCTGGTTGGCGACATGTCCGCACGCAGCCGGATGAGCATCAGCAGGAGCAGAGCCAGAACCATCGCCATCGGCACGCGGAAGGACGCGATGCTCTCCAGCGTCGGCTGAGACCCCCAGCCGGTGCCGAAGAGTCAGCCCTCGTCGTGTTGGCACGAGCGGACGGTCGCGGGGGCAGCGGAGGGGCGTGCGCAATTCGCGGGCACGGCTTGTGTCCCGTCATCGTCGAGACGACCATGCGGGCGTAGAGATCGGCGCCAGCACCGGGCTGCGGATGGATCCCGTCCGCGTAGAGGAGGTCGGCATGGGTGCCCGCGGTGACCTGCCAGTCGGCGAGGTGGACGTTGGGTCGGGCCTTGGCCACTGCCGCGAGCGTTTGGTTGACCTCGGCGGTCCAGGGTTGCGACTGCAGGAAGACGTTGACGAGGTAGACCTTGCGCGTCGGGCCGATCTGATCGAGGAGTCCGTCCAACATCTCCCGCGAGAACTCGCCGTTGGTGCCGAGACCGAGCAGGACCACGGGGCGTAGGGAGCCGTTGCGGATGCGAGGGGCGAGGATGTCCGGCGCGATCTGCATGGACCGGCTGGTGTCCGCGTCGATGTCGATGCCGGGCAGCGCCGTCAGGAGGCCCTGCGTCGCGGCCAGCATCACCGAGTCGCCGAGCGCACTGATCTGCGTTCCGGCGGGCGGCGACGTGGCACACAGCGAGCCCGCGGTGGCGGGTGTCGGCGCGAGCGGATTCGGCGCAGTTCCGGACGCCTTATGAATCGCCAGCTGCGCGGCCGCCAGCTGGCCCTGCAGTTCATCCGACGTCGGTGCGGGAGCCCTCACGAAGTGAGACTCCGGCGAATACACACGCTGCCGCCACTGCGGCGGCACCGAGCATCGTCGCGCGGCGGCGGCCAGCGCCACCACGACGCATCGAGCGTCTCGCGATGTCGAACGCACCGCCATAGCCGTGCCGCTGCACCGGTCGTTCGATCCAGCGATAGGAGGCGGCCGCGAGCAGCACCGAGAGAGACAGGACCAGGATGATCTCGACTGGGCCGCGGACGCCGAAGACCCGGTCGCTCAGGACCAGCACCGGCCAGTGCCATAGGTAGAGACCGTAGGAGCGGGCGCCCAGCCACAGGAACACCGGACCGGACAGCAGTCGCCCCACCGGCGTCTGGCCATGTCCGGCGCCGACGATCAGCAGTGCGCTCGCCACCGAGACTGCGAGGATCCCGCCCCGATACGGCGCCGCGCCGTACTCGTCCAGAAGCCAGAAACCCATGCCGATGCCCACCAAGCCGAGCATGGCCAGCGCAGCGCTGACTTTGATCTTGCCCGGGGTTCGCGGCGCAACCGTGGCCGGCCACACGACGGCAAGTACCGCGCCGATGAGAAGGCCTGCGCAGTGGGTCAGGGTGTTGTAGTAGATCTGCGACGGGTCACTCCCCGGCTCGTATAGCACTGCCATCGCCGTGGCGGATGCCAACGCACCCACGCCGGCGATCACGGCGAGCCGCCGCCGCCCCCACCACAGCAACGCCACAACCGCCGGCGGCCAGACCAGATAGAACTGCTCCTCGACGGCGAGGGACCACAGGTGCTGCAGTGCTGAGGGTGCGTCGAACTTGGCGAAGTAGGAGTCGTGCTGCGTGATCTGGAGCCAGTTGCTGGTGTAGGTGAGAGCGCCGAAGACTTCGGTTCGCAAGCCGTGCAACAACGACCGGTCGACGAGTGCGGCGCCGACGACCGTGACCAGGAGCATGGGGAACAGTGGCGGCAGTATCCGTCGGGCCCGACGAATCCAGAAGTGCCGCAGGCTGATGTCGCCCTTGTTCGCCCCGCTCGGTGACCAGCAGCCGGGTGATCAGGTATCCACTGATGACGAAGAAGACGTCGACGCCCAGATAACCACCGGGCAGCCAATCGCTATCGAGGTGATACAGCACGACTGCGCTGACCGCGATGGCCCTCATGCCGTCGACCCCGGGCAAGCGCGAGGCTCGTACCTGCGGTTCCTGGGCCGATGCGGCCCGGGTAGCAAGCACCTGGGTCGCGCTGGTCATGGTTTGCTGCCCCCCTCCGAGCAGTAGAACGCGGTCGTTCGAGGCTAGACGGTGGTCGTCACCGACTGGCGGACCGCCCTACGTGTGTCCCGCCCTTTCCGATTGGCGTGCACGTGGTTGCCGGTAAGCGTCGGATCTCAGTCATGTCCGTCGTGGAAAGCGCCTCGTGTGCGCGGTCGGCACGGACCATCGGCAGTGGATGTCTGTCGGCGACACCTGTACCCGTTGGCCATCGTCGGCAATCTCGCCCTTGATGTCTACGCCCGCACGATGTCGACGACCAGCGGCCGGTGGTCTGAGATCGGCATGAGCGGCGCATCGCATCGGCGAACCTCGAGCCGAGCATCGTCGGTCAGGACGTGGTCGATCTGTCGCCGCGGGGATCCGGCGGGGAAGGTCGGTGCCTCGCCCATGGAGCGCATTCCCGTCGCGCGCCGTACCGCCGACGCCCTGAGGTTGAGATCGCCGGCCAGGATTCGAGGGCCGGGAAAGCCCTGCAGGTCTTCGACCAATCGGCGCAACTGACGGCGATTCCAGCCAGGAACGAACGACAGATGCGTGTTGGCGAACGTGACCTGACCCCACGGCGTCTCCAGTAGCGCGACCACTGCCGTCCGCGGTTCTTCGTCGACGACCGTGACCCGGCGCGAGTCGGGCGCGTACATCGGAAATCGGAACGGGACCGGGGGAGAGCCAACACCTGCCAGCTGAGTACCGGGTATCGCGACAACAGCGCGATCCCGTAACCGGCGGTGCCCGGAAGCTCTTCGCCCGTGGCCGCCATCCACGTCGCGCCTGGCGTGCCGGAGATGGCGGCGACGAACCGATGCGCGACCGCACCCATGGCCTCGGCCGCGACCGCGGTCAGATCGACTCGACCCGACCGCTCCTGTTCGACGTCGACCTCCTGCAGCGCGAGTACGTCGGCGTCCAGGAGGCGCACGCTCTCGCGCAGGCGATCCAGATCGACTCCACCGCCCACGGTGCGTCCGTGCAGGATGTTGAAGGTCGCCACTCGCATGACTACTTGTACCCGCAATCGTGCGCGACTCGATCAACGCGGGTAGTCGGCCTCGCCTACAGCAGCGAGAAGAACCGGTGCGACGGGTCGTCACCATCGGGGCGTCCCATCAGCGTTCCCCTGGTAATCGGGTTGGTCAGGTCGACCGACGACGGGTCGTTCACGTGGGCCCAGTCGGTCACGATGGTCCGCTCGATGATCTTCCAGGTGTCGTCGCGCTTCTCGTACCTGTCGAGGTAGCGCCCGCCGACGATGACGTCGACGTCCCGGTCGCCCGCGATCACGGTGTGGGTCGCGATGTTGTAGATCTCGCCTTCGGCGGTGCTGCCGCTGATCGCAAAGTTCACGGTCGTCACGTTGTGTTGCATCGACCGGAGGTGAGGGCGCGAGGCGGCGAGTGTCTCGAGGAAGTCGTCCAGGCTCCCCGACGAGAACGCGCCGTGCGCGTCCTCGGCGTCGTGGTGGTAGAGCTCTCGCAGCTTGCGCGAAGTCGCCGCGATCGACCGCTCGACAGTAGGCGTGGACGAGTTTGCGTAGCTGAAATTCGTCGAGCATCTCTTGTGACAGGGACTCAATCGCCGTCATCGAACCTCTTTCCCGTGCTGCCGCATGCCTCGGCCCCGATCGCCATCACCGTACCGAAATAGCTTGCCCGGCAGACCTTATCGTCGAATTTCGACTCTCGGCCGATCCGCGTCGACAGCAGCGACGGCGCTCGAGCGTGCGATGCGCTGATCTCGACCTGAGAATTCGCCAAGAACTTTCCAAGGGCCATGCCGCAGATTTATCCCAACCGAGAGATCGGCACCACCACCGATAGCCCAAGACCACCACGAATCAAGGAGAACGACATGAACGCCACCATCAAGAAGCTCGCCGGAGCCGCAGCCATCGCCGCCGGGACCGCCGCGGCATTGTTCGGCGCCGCCGGAACCGCGGATGCAGCCGTGCTGACCAGCTACACCAACAACGGACTCGGCACCGTCGTGCAGGTCACCGACACGGCCAACCCGGACGGTGCGGTCGAAACCTGCACCTACAGCTCGCATGCGCAGGGAAACCCGTTCCTGTTGCCGTACTTCTCGGCGGTCACGCTGACCGGTAAGACGCCGTCGAATCTGCAGATCTTCGGCATCCAGACCGGCACGAAGTACACCGTCGACATCTTCTGCCCGAACAGCGGAACCAACAAGCACTTCTCGCAGGTTTTCTGAGACCAGTCACACGGATCGGGCGCATCGTGAACACACGATGCGCCCGATCTCATTGTGCGGCAACGACAGTCATCGGCCCCCTACCCTTCGAGTCGCGGGAACGAGCGATTGAGGTACTGCTCGACGCAGGCCGCCCGCTTGACCTTGCCGCTCGTCGTGGTGGGGATGGACCCCGGCGGTACCAGAACCAGGTCCGCGATGCTCAGGCCGTGCGCCGTCGACAGCGCGGCCGTCACGTGATTCTTCACGGCTCTCAGATCATCGCGCTCTTCGACTTCGACGATGGTGACGAGCTTTTCGGTCGTGGCGTCCGGCACCGCTATGGCGGCCGCGCGGCCCCCGGTGACCTCCTGGATCGTTGCCTCGATGTCGTCGGGGTAGTGGTTGTGCCCGTAAACGATCAGCAGGTCCTTGATCCGCCCCATGATGAACAGCTCACCCTCGGAGATGACGCCCAGATCCCCGGTTTTCAGCCAGTTCTCCTCGGGGGTGTCGCCCGAGCACCGACGAGTCGGCCGCCGAAGGAATCCTCGCTCTCGAGTGGCTTCTCCCAGTAACCCATCGCCACGTTGTCGCCGTGTACCCAGATCTCGCCGATCGTCCCCTCCGGGCATTCCGTGCGCGTCTCCGTGTCGACGATCTTCACCGACGGCGACCCCGGCACCCCATAGCTCACCAGCGCCGTGCCTGCACCGGTCGTGCATCGCTCAGCGTGTCCGGACGACTGCTTCTGCGGTTCGAACTGCACGATTTCCGGCGGCTGACCCGATGCGCGGGTGGCGACGTAGACGGTCGCCTCGGCCAGTCCGTAGGACGGCCTCAGCACGGAGTCCCGCAGCCCGAAGCGGGCGAACCGCTGGGTGAAGCGCCGCAGTGTCGCGGCTTGGATGCGTTCGCCACCGAGGATGATGGCCATCACGTCGCCGAGATCGTGGCCGGCCATGTCCTCATCCGACACCCTTTGCGCCGCCAACTCCAATGCGAAGTTGGGTGCCGGGGAGAAGGCCCGAGAGTTGTTGGCCAACAACTGCATCCATCGGGCCGGATCCTGAATGAACGATATCGGACTCGTGAACACCGTGGTGAGTCCGGCGAGGACCGGCGCGCACAACCCGATGAACAGGCCCATGTTGTGTGACAGCGGAACCCACGAGACGACCGTCGTGTCCGGCGGCGCGACCTTCCCGTACTCGGAGAAGTATGCCGACATGACATGCCCGAAATTGGTCAGCAGATTCTTCTGGGAGACCATCACACCGGTGGGCCGACGTGTCGATCCCGAGGTGTATTGGAGATAGGCAGTACTCGGCTCCGGGGGAGTGTCGAGTGGCGTGGCGGAGTCCAGGTCCAGTGAGTCGAGCTCGAGGATCGCTGGAACGGATATGCCTCGGTCGGATGTCATGTACTTGCCGACCACGTTCATGGCCGACGAGGTCGTCAGCACCACGGATGGCGCCGCATCGCGCAAGACCGCGTGAACGTGCTCGTCGCCCGCGCCGAAGGGCAGCGACAGCGGAACGGCGATGCGCCCCGCCTCGAGTGCGCCCAGGAAGGCGACGACGTAGTCGAGTCCCTGCGAGGCAAGAATGACTGCGCGGTCGCCGGCAGATCCGCTGAGCCGTATCTCCCGCGCCACGTTGCGCGCTCGCCGATGGAGCTGCGACCAGTTCAGGCTCTCGGCATCGCCCGCCGGGTTGTCGGTGTAGTCGACGAAGGTGAAGGCGGGGTCCGTTGGCTGCAGACGAGCGCGCTCGCTCAGAACCATGGGAATGGACGCTTCGGTCAACGACACGGCGAAGCCTTCCTGCTCGGCGGATCGGACGGGGCAGGTCGCAGACAGTCGATCAGCGTGGCCCGCATGCGGTCGCTGGCGACGATGCCGTGATGTCCCGTCCCAGAGACGGATTCGAGCAGCCGCACGTCGATGCTGGTCGAGATGTCGTAAGCATCGCTGATGGGCACCGAATCGTCGGCCGGATCGTGAATGATCCGTACCTCGACTTCGGCGGGCAGTCCAAGCATCCTGATGTCCCAGTGCGACACGGGAACACCGTCGCGGCGCTGTAGTTCACGACGGATCAGTCCGGCAACGGCAGAAGGCAGCCCGCGTTGCGCCGCCCACCTGTCGAGGACACCGGAGAGGGAGCAGGCGGGAGCGAGCAGCAGCAACGTGCGGACACCGGACGGGCAGAACTCCGCGATCGCCGCCACCGCCGCGATCGACGATAGGGAATGTGCGACGACGGTCCGAATGCTCGGGAAACGCTGGAGCACTTCGACTATGGCTCGCGAGTACTCGGTGATGGTCGCCTGCGATCCCGGTGAGATGCCATGCCCGGGCGCATCGAAGCAGATCGCGGACTCGCCGTAGGCCACCGCCACGTCGACGACCGCTGACATCGTCGTGCTGTCCGTGGCCCAACCGTGCAGCGCGAGCACCGTGGGGTCCGCCTCCCCCCACACGTATACGGCGGCGACGCGCGGCACACCCGTGACCGCGACCCTGCGGGCACCGAGTGGACATACGTCGTCCGGCGGATCGCCCAGGCCGCGGGTGTTGACGAACATCGCGGTGTGCACGTACCCCGCCGCGCGCGGCAGGATCCGATGCGCGCGTGAAAGGACGCCCGCCAGAACGGAACTCCCGCTCACGTCGGGCCTGGCCCTACGCGGTCGGCGCGTTGCATGTGGTGGGTCGAATACAGCCCTGAGATCGGATCGTAGAAACGGCACTTGCGCAAGATGTTCCACAGCCTCTGCGGGCTCGCCTTCTCCACCCGCACCATGTCCGGGTACTCATTGCGCAGCGCCGCCTGTGCCTTGCGCAGGTTGTAGTAGGGCATGGCCGGAGCGACGTGATGCGCGGTGTGCAGGGAGATGTTGTGGGTGAGGAACAACAGCCAACGCGGATAGACATAGTCGGTGGTCACCAACAACCTACTGGCATTGCGGGTCCAGCACTCTTCGGAAAGGTAGGGGATGTCCTCACTGCTGTGGTGCATCAAGGTGGTGATGCTGAACCAGGCGTGGATCGCGAACCACGGTGCCACGAAGTACAGGAGCAGTCCCTGCCAGCCCGTGAAGTAGGTGAGCAGCGTCAGGTACGTGCCGCCCGCGACGATGACGAACCACACCGAGCGCCGGACGTCGCGACGCATCTCCTTCTTCGGGAATTGCGCTGGGCGGAAAGCTGATTTGGCCCAGTAGTTGATCGACCCGGCCCACACCGCCCAGGTGCGCATGCTGGAGTACAAGACGCGGTGGTGCCACGGCATGCGGTGATAGACCGCCTCTGAGATCGGACGCCAGTCGATGTCGAGTTCCAGGCTGTTGGCGTGCGCGTGGTGCCAGTTGTGCTCGTGCCGCCACGCATGGAACGGATAGAGCAGAGGCAGCAGCGCAACATGCCCGATCGCGAAGTTCAGCTTGCGATTCCGGGAGAACGAGCCGTGCCCGCAATCGTGCCCCACGCAGTGCAGGCCCCACCCGCCGAGTCCGGCGACGACGACCAGCGGCACCACCAGATACCACCGCTGCACCGCGGCCATCGCGACGATGGCCCCGACGTAGAGCGCGCTGCTCGTGGCGAAACCTGCGAGACCGCGCACCACCGACGGCTCCATGTACTCGCGGGGAATCGCCGCGGCCAGCCGCACGCCCTCGATCGCCTCGCTTTTCGCCATGAACTCGACGAACCGTGGGTCGGGATCGGTGGGAGCGGTGGGTCGTTTCATGGTCAGCCTTGGAGCCGGAGCTCCCGCGTCAGGTACGCCGCGAGATCGTCAATCGTTCCGTGATCGAACAGGATCGCGGGGGACAATCGGCGCTCGACGACCTTCTCCAGGGCTCCCGACACGGCAACGGCGGCACGTGAATCGAGCCCGTACGCATCGAAGGGCTTGGCGGTGTCCACCTCCGTTTCGGCGCACTTGACCCGGTCCGCCAGTTCGGTGACCAACCAGGCGCGCAGCGACTCCTGGGTCAAGGGTCCGTCTACTGTGTGGCGACGCTTGCGTCCGAACACTGGTCAACCCTCCCGCCGGCTGCGGCGTAGTCGGCCATTGATCGTGTCCCGATCTGGCATCCTGAGATCCCACACGATTCCGGCCTTCGCGAGCACGAATATCACCCAGCCGCTGACATCAGGCTCCCACCAACGCATTCCGTGGCGGTACGCACTGGGGAACGCGTGGTGATTGTTCTGCAACCCCTCGCCGAAGGTGAAGATGGCCACCGGCCAGTTGTTCGCACTGTCGTCCTTCGTCACGAACGGCCGCGAACCGAACATGTGACTGATCGAGCCGACGCACCACGCTGCCTGGTTCGCCAGAAAGACGCGGGCGAGGCCGCCGAATACGAAGCCGGAGATGGCATCCGCGACCGTGCCGCCGATCACGAAACCGACGAGCGCCGGAATGAGCAGGCCGATCAGTGCCCAGACGAAGTAGGTCCGGCTGTAGTACATCAGCCTGCGGTCTCGGAGCACGTCTCGCGCGAACGCATCCACCCGCGTCTCCCGATCGCTCAGCATCCAAGGAATATGCGAGAACCACAGGCCTTTCACGCGACCCATGAAGCCGGCGCCACTCAGGTTGGGTGAGTGCGGGTCGCCCTCTTCGTCGGCGTAGCGGTGGTGTCGGCGGTGTGTGCTCACCCAGAAGGTAAGGGGGCCCTCCATGGCCATCGACCCCGTGATCATCAGGATGCCCTCGAAGAATCGGGACGTCTTGAACGACTTGTGCGCGATGTAACGGTGGAAGCCAATCGTGATGCCGAACATCTGTATTGCGTAGAAGAGGCCGAAGAGCCAATAGTCCAGCGCGGTGACCCTTCCGCTGACGATCAGGTACACCGCGACCGCGAATCCGACGGCAGGTACTCCGATGGTGACCAGGGCGACGACCCGCTTGGCCCGCGCGCTTCTGGGGTTGAGCAGCACGATGGCCCGCGCGAGTGATTCCTCTCTGCCCGTCAGACCGGCTGCCGCATCGTGGGTTTCGACGTTCATGTCCCTACTCCCGAGTGGTCTGAGGACGAGTTGACGTAACGAACGTTGCGCGCCAGACCAACCCTGTCGAGGATGCGGATGAAGTCTCCGGCCACGTCGAGCTGCCACCAGTGTCGGCGAGTCTGCGCGAGACCCGGCCTGGCGTGATGGTTGTTGTGCCACGACCCACCCATCGTGGGCGGTGCCAACGCGCCGATGTTCCGGCTCCCGTCACGAAGCGGGAATTCGCGATGGCCGATGGTGTGCCCCAACGAATTCACCGCCCACGTCGCCTGGTCGAGGGCGAAGATGCGGGCGAATCCGCCCCACAGCATGCCGCCGACGAACCCGTGAACCGACTGCGTGACGAGGCCGCCGACCACTGCGGGAGCCACGATGCCGAGCAGCACGATCGGGAAATACCAGGCGTTGATCCTCATGATGCGACGATCTGCCAGCCAGTCGCGGGTCTGTCGGCTCCAGTCGGACTTCTGCACGCGGAACAGCCAGCCGGCATGGCCGTGCCACATGCCCTTGGCGCGGCCCCAGGCGCCGGGACCTCGTGGCCGCGGTGAGTGAGGGTCGCGATCCGTGTCGGCGAACGCGTGGTGCAAGCGGTGAGTGGCGACCCAGAACACGATGGGTCCCTGTGCGGCCATCGAACCCGCGACGGCGAGGAGCACCTTGACCGGTTCGGACGCGTCGAAGGAACGGTGGGTGAAGTACCGGTGCAGACCCGCCTCGACGCCCAGCGCGGTGATCAGGTACATCACCGCGAACGTCATCATGTCGGAGAGCCGCAGTCCGTCGATTACGGCGTAGACGATGGCAACGACCGTTCCGACGGTGGGCAGGCCGACCGTCAGATAGGCGAGACGGCAGGCGAGCACGTCGCGCTCGCCGTGCTCCGGGGCAGGGGCAGGCGGATGGGTGGCTGGCGAGGTTCGAGACTGAATGTTCATGCCGAGCAGTCCTGGATTGCCATGGAGTCCGAGTAGACGACTCGAAGTTCGTTGTCCAGAAGCATCCGCCTGGACTCCTGCCGACGAACCTTTCCGCTCGTCGTGGTGGGGATCGATCGCGGATCACAGATGTGGATGTCGGAGCCCACGCCGAACTCCGACGTCACGCTCGAGCGGATGCTGTCGACCATCGCCGGATAGTCCTGTGAGGAGGTCGTTTTCGCGATTTCTGCGACCACGACGAGTCGGTCGTCTTCGGCGGCGAAGGCGACGGCGCCGCGCAGCGCGGAGTCCGAGCGCAGCACTGCCGCTTCCACGTCTTGGGGATAGATGTTTCGGCCGCTGAAGATGATGAGGTCCTTGATCCGGCCCGTCACGTACAGCTCGCCCGACTCGACGAAGCCCAGATCGCCGGTGCGCAAATAGCTGCGCTCGTCGCCGCTCAACCTGCAGTGAAACACCTCCCGGGTGAGGTGATGTCGGTTGTAGTAGCCAGCGGCGACGCTTCGCCCCGATACCCAGATCTCGCCGACGGTGCCATCGGGCAGCGACTGTCGGCCTGCCGGGTCGACGATCCTGACCGTGTGTTCACGGTCGATCTCGCCGCAGCTGACGACCGTGCGTCCGTCCACTTCGGCTGTGCGGTAACGGGATCCCGCCCGTTTACCGGCGACGAACAACGTCGCCTCTGCCATCCCGTAGCAGGGGATCAGCGAACGTATGTCGAATCCTGCTGGTGCGCTGGCCGTTTCGAATCGCCCCAGCGTCGAGACGGAGATCGGCTCGGCGCCGCAGTAGAGCTCCTTGACGGTCGACAGGTCCAGGTCCTCGAGTCCTCCGTCGTGTGCGGCATCCGCGCACAGGTCGAGCGAGAAGTTCGGTCCAACGGTGATCGACACCCGGTAGTCGCTGATCGCCTCCAACCAGCGGCGTGGCTCCTGAACGAAGTGCATCGGGGACATCAGGACGAGCGGCCAACCGTGGTACATCGACAGCACGATGGTGCCCATCAGCCCCATGTCGTGATAGGGCGGAAGCCAGGACAGGCCCACCCTTTCGGGGTCCGTGCCCATGCTTCGCTCCAGGGCTTGGCAATTGCTCACCAGGTTGTCGTGTGTGAGGCAGACCCCCTTTGGCGAGCCGGTCGATCCGGACGTGTACTGGATCAGCGCGAGATCCTCAGGTGCTGGTGACACCGTCTCGACGTCGCGGGCGTCGGCATTGACGTCCTCGGCGTAGATGACCACGGGGTCGAGCTCTGATGGCCTCAGAAGGTCACGGAGAGCGTCGATCTGGTGTGAGTACATCGCGTCGATGACGATGCCGTCCGGTGAGCAATCGACCGCGATCGCACGAAACCGCTCCAGGTCCTTCGAACGCAGTGGCGGGAAGCACGGCACCGGAACGGCACCGAGCAGCATGATGCCGTACAACGCGGCGACGTACTCGAGGCCAGGGTTCATCGCCAGCATCACACGCGATCCCGCGCCGATTCCGCGATCCGTCAGGTGCGCAGCGAATATCCGAGAGTTCCTGCCGGTGTCGGCGAAGGTCCACCGGTGCTCGCCTGCGGAGGTGCCGTCATCGAGGAAGACGTAGGCAAGCCCGTCGGATGACGATTTTGCGCGCACCACCTCGACGATTGTGTTCGCGTCACCATCCATGTCATTCCCAACGGCGTGCTCGACTGCGCAGATTCGGTGGGAGCAATCGCCCCGATTCACCGGACAACCCTCAATTGCATGCAACTGGCCAGATGCTCACCTCCCTCTGCCCACACGTCTATCGATTCGCGGACGTAGCCGTAGACGTCCGCGGAGGTAGTCCTGGCGAGAACCAGCACCCAATCGAACGCTGTCGCTGCTGCGGCGGCGGACAACGCGATCGTCATCTCCACGGTTGGTACTGCGCGGAGCTCGGTCAGCACCGCGGTATAGGAAGGCGCCAAGGAGTCGATCAGGATGGTCAACCGTTCCTCGCTCGACGGCACGTCGTCGGTGAGGCGCACCCATCCGCACAGGACGGGCTCGCTGGCACCGGTGTACGGGAGCACGTCGACGGCCGCCCTGATCTCCATGCGCTCGGATATCGGCACGAACTCCGGTGGGATGACGTAGCGATCGGCATCGGATCGTCCGAGGATGGCCGTCGGCATCTCGGGCGCGAAGACCGGCAGATCGCGTTGCGCCCTGGCTCCGAACGTCCCGTGCGCCTCGACGCTCGTGCCGGATTGCGATGACGCCGTGGCGCTCGCGATCGTGATCGTCGAACCGCTTCTCACGATGTCCGCATCGACGACGATCGGCCACGCCAAGGGGCGCACGAAGCGCGCGGTGAGCCCGACCAGGGGTCGATCGGCGGGCACCAACGTCCGCATCTGTCGAACCAGCATCGCCGCTGCCAGCCCGCCGTGCAGCCCGTTGAAGCCGTTGAAGGACTTCTGATCGCCGGTGTCGATGCGGTCGTACCCCAGCAGGAAGTCAGCGATCGACACTGCCACCACGATCACCTCGAATCAGAGTTCGCCGGGCGACCTTGCCCACAGCTCAGCCACCGCAACCCCCGGTTGAGTCCACAGTTTAGGCAGCATTGACGCGCACGTAAACGGTTTGGCGGGAATGATCTGGGCGCCATAACCGCTGCGTGAGGGCGCCTTCCCGAGATGTGAGCACCATTCGGGCGATGGCCGTCGCCGTGATCTTGAAATGGCTCCGATCCGCCTGGCGGCGAATGGGTTTGGAGGCACCGGCGCACGGTAGATTCCGACTACTGGCGCGAGACGCTGTCCTCTACGGATGCACCCGGTGCAGCGGTTGGTAGGTGGACTCGCGGAGTTGCCGTTGGCTGCGGCTCAGGCGCACGGTCATCGGAGCGGGACAGCGCAGGAAGGTGTCGGCCCAATCGGCATTGCCGAAGTGGTCGGCGCGGGTGTATCCGCACCAGAAGCACGGAACCACCGTGGAGGGCGGCCGAACGATGGCCAGGGTTGCCGTGGTGTGCCGGTCGACGATCATCGTGCTCTCCGCTCTCTTGCGTCAATTGTGTTGATGCAAGTGAGTGTTCACGCCTGGCCTTGGAAGAAGCTTGGCGTAGCGCCCTCCTACAGGCGCTTGGAGACCTCGCCGTGCAGTTCGGGCCACGGCGGGCGGCGGACCATCGCGATAGCTGCACCGGTGGCGGCTACCAAGCCGCACAGTATCCCCAACGTCGCGATGCGGGTGCCATCGGTCGTCGGCGACCAGGTCCCCTTGCCGTCCTTGATCACGAAGACGCCGACCGGCTTCGAGACCGGGATGACGATTGCGCCGTCAGGGGTTTGGTACTGCTTGCCGAAGACGCTCAGCGCGTCTGGGTCCGCGTCGAGTGAATCGATGACTTGACGAGCCTCGCGAAGGTTCATCCCTCTTGCCTACTACCCGCGGGCGGTTTTCGCTCACCTCTACGGCGCATTGAGATAGCGATCAGGAGCGTCACTTACTCGCACTTCTGCTGCGTCGCCGCTATCTGAACGTCGGGGTCGCTCGTCGATTCGCGGATCCGCCGTCGGGAGCGTCGACGAGTAGGCGGATGGCGCCGGGGGACAGGGCGACCTTGGGGACGAATCCCAGCGCGGGGCTGCCGCGATGGCGTCCTCGAGATCCTGCTCGGAGTGGGTGGACGTCAGTATCACCGGTGAGCGGACGTCGCCGTGGGAGAGCCGTTCGGCCAGGTCGAACCCGCTCTCGGCACCGAGAACGACGTCCACGAGTGTCACGTCGGGCCGAAGTGAGGCGACGCGTTCCAGCGCCTCGGCCACGTTGGAAGCCACCCCGACCACCGTAATTCCCTCGCGACCAACGAATTTCGCCGCAGCGTCGAGGAATCGCCGGGCTGTCGTCGACGATGACGCAGCGCAGCGGTCGCACCTCGGACTTCATACCCTCAGTGTGCTCGGCCGACAGCGGAAGGGCATTGCAGGTACCTGCAACTTATAGAGCGGCATCGCGCTCGCTTGCCCATAGCTCGCATCGGCGCTGGGCCCATTCGACTGCGAAACCGGTGGAGGCGGCGGTCGAGACTGCTATCAACCACATCATGTCGGTACCTGCGATTCGTGAGACGTGAGACCTACCTCAGAAGCGTCTCGCGTCACCGACGCGGTGTCTGCACCGTTGACTGCAGTCCGGCAGTGCTGGCAACCGGCGTGGGCGATACCTGCTAGCAGCAATGGCAGACCCACGCCTCGGCCTAAAATCAGCGGGTGGACGCACCGACGGGTCGATCCGAGGGCACACCTCGTCCGCAGTCGCTGGGCGGCGGCATGCTGGCCCTGCTGCTGCGACCGACGGCACGCCCGCTCGGATGGGGCGTGGTCGTCGCGGTGTCCTTCATCGTCGGCGAGATCATCGTGGTGTCGCAGCTGCGGCGAGCCTTCCCCGAGAACGCCTTCGGCGCCGTCTTCCTGCTGGGCGTGCTGGTGGTTTCGGCCGGGTGGGGACTCGGGCTCGCGCTGGCGACCACGGCGGCGAGTGCCGCGGTGTACGTCTACTTCCACTTCGAGGGAGCGGGAAGCACCGTTCCCGCGGTGATCGTCTTCCTCACCGTCGCGCTGTTGGCGAACGTCCTGGCGGGCCAGGCCCGACTGCGTGCCGCCGAGGCCGAGGAGCGCCGCCGCGAGGCCGAAACCAGCCACGCCGAGGCGAGTGCGCTCGCCAAGCAACAGACGGCGCTGCGGCGGGTCGCGACCCTGGTGGCGCGTGGCGCCGAGCCAGCCGAGGTGTATCCGGCCGCGGTCGAGGAACTCGCGCGTGGGCTCGGCGTCGCTCATGTCACCCTGCTTCGATACGACGACGATCACGGCACCGTGCTCGCCGCCCGCGACGAGCCACCGCGAATGGTCTTCAGCGTCGGTGAACGCGTTTCGCTCGAGGGCGACAGCGTCAGTGCCGAGATCCGCAGGCACGGCAAGCCCGCGCGGGTCGACGACTACGAGCACGTCGTCGGCTCCATCGCCGCCCGACTGCGCGCCGATGGCGTGCGCTCGGGTGCGGGTGCTCCCGTCATCGTCGACCAGCGCGTGCGCGGCGCAATGATCATCGGTTCGGATGTACCTGGCCCGCTCCCCATCGGAACGGAGTCCTGCATAAGCGATTTCGCCGATCTGGTCGCCACGGCGATCTCCAACGCGGAGACGCGCGCGGAGTTGAAGGCGTCGCGGGCCCGCATCGTGACCGCCGCCGATCAGGCTCGCCGGGGCTTCGAACGGGATCTGCACGACGGTGCGCAGCAGGGGATCGTCTCGCTGGGCCTCGAGCTGCGGGCACTGGAAGCGTCGTTGCCTCCGGACGTGCACGACATGCGAGAGCAGCTTGGAGACCTGGTGACGAGGCTGTCCACCGTCCACACCGACCTGCAGGAGTTCTCCCGCGGCATCCACCCGGCGTTCCTGTCCAGGGGCGGCCTGGTCCCCGCGCTCAAGACGCTGGCCCGCCGATCGGCGGTGCCGGTGGTGCTCGAACTCGACATCGCCGAGCGCCCCTCGGAATCGGTGGAAGTGGCGACGTACTACGTCGTCACCGAGGCTCTGACGAATGCCGCCAAGTACGCGAACGCCTCCGAGGTGCAGGTGAGCGCGGCCATCGACGGTGGTTGCCTGCGGGTGTCGATCGTCGACGACGGGACGGGCGGTGCGGTGCTGGGCGGCGGTTCGGGCCTCATCGGGCTCAAGGATCGAGTCGAGGCACTGTCGGGTCGCCTGACCCTGACCAGTCCGCCGGGCGGGGGTACGACGATCGCGGTCGAGGTCCCCGTCGGCGGTCTTGCGGCGGAAGTGCAGTGACGCCTCCGGATCAACGGGCCTCGAGGAAGGTGAGCACCGCGAGCACCCGGCGGTGATTGTCGTCCGCCTCGGGCAGGTTCAGCTTGGTGAGAATGCTGCGCACGTGCTTTTCGACGGTGCCCTCGGTAACCCAAAGCTGCCGCGAGACACCCGCATTGGACCGTCCCTCGGCCATCAGCGCCAGAACCTCGACCTCACGCGGGCTCAAGGCGGCGAGTGGGTCGTTCTTGCGACGCCCCGACACCAGTTCCTTGACCACCTCGGGGTCCACCACCGAGCCGCCCTTGGCGACGCGATGCAGGCTGTCGGTGAAGTCCGCCACGTCGGTGACCCGGGTCTTGAGCAGATAGCCGATCCCTTGCCCGCTGGCCAGGAGTTCCATTGCCTGCTCCACCTCGACGTGCGCGGACAGCACCACGATGCCGACGTCGGGCATCTCGGTGCGGATCACCTTGGCCGCGTCGAGACCTTCGGTGGTCTTGGTGGGCGGCATCCGGATGTCCGTGACCACCAGATCCGGCGTCAAGGCCCGCACCTGGGGCAGTAGCTGGGCGGCATCGCCCGCCTGGCCGATGACGTCGAAGCCCGAGCGGGTCAGCAAGCTGGCCAAGCCTTCACGAAGCAGGAGGTCGTCATCGGCGACGATTACGCGCAGCGTCGGCGCCTCGGTGTCATCGTGCACCTACCCATCTTGTACTGCGGTACGGGAAAACAGTGGGCGATGCCAGGATTCGGCGCGCCTCAGGTGCAGACGAGATCGAGGCGATCGAGGCGCCGCACCAGAAGGCTGCGCAGCCACTGGCCGGTGTGCGCCGATTCGAACGTCGATCGTGCGTTCGAGCAGAGACTCGATGACGATCCTCGCCTCCAATCGGGCCAACGCGGCGCCGACGCAGAAATGCGCACCCTTGCCGAAGGCGACGTGGCCCTTGCCCGTAACGCCTCGGTCGAGTCGGAATTCGTCGGGATCGGCGAAGTGGGACGGGTCGCGGTTGGCGGCACCCCATAGCAGCAGCAGACGCGAACCCTCCGCGAGGTGGAACCCGTCGAGGGTGGTGTCGCGCACCACGTGACGGTAGTGACCGCGGAAGGGCGGTTCGAAGCGCAGCACCTCCTCGAGGAACGCGCCGATCAGTTCGGGATGATCCCTCAGCTGTCGTTGGATGTCGGGACGGGTCGCCAAAACCCATGCCGCGGAACCGATCAGCGATGCCGTGGACTCACCTCCGGCGCTGAACAGCGTCACCATCATCACCATCGCCGTTATTGTGTTCCATGTCGCCCGAGGCGATTGCGGTCGCAAGGTCGCCCATCAGGTTGTCCTGGGGATCGGCCGCGGCACGCTCGAACTGGTCGGCGATGTAGCCGCTGAGCTCCATCGTGGCGACGCCGGCGTTGGCGAGTTGCTCCTGGCTGACCAACCCTTCGACCATTTGGTGGCCGCGTACCCCCATCGGCCGAGTTGCTCGATGTCCGCATCGGGGACGCCGATGATCCGCCCGACGATCATCATCGGCAGTCGGTTGGCCATTGAACCCATCCACTCGATGCGTCCGTGCTGAAAGCCGACCCTCCACAGCTCATCGAAGGTATCGCCGATGAAGGGTTCGAAGGCGTGGATTCGCTTGGCCGCGAGTTGGGGGAGCAGCGACTTTCTGTGCGCCGCGTGCGCGGGGTCGTCGGCGGTGGCGAGCGCCTGCGTCGAACCGCCGAGTTCGCCGATGTCGAAGGGCGTCACGGTGGCGGGGCCCTGGAAGGTCATCGTGGCGGTGAGGTTCGAGGAGAAGTCGTCGGGACGGGCCACCGCGTCGTTGACCGCGTCCCAGCCGCACACGGCGTAGAAGCCGGACTCACCGACCCGATGCACCGGCCCCGTGCCCAGCATCCGCCGATACAGCGGATAGGGGTCCTGGATGCATTCGTCGGCGAACAAGTCCAAGCCGAGTCGTCCATCGAGCACCGTCACCACATCAGGCTGACCGGCAGTGGAGAACGCGTCAATGATCGTGACCGATGTTGAGTACTGCCGGTGGCGTTGGGGAGCGCCATATGTCTCACGTCGGATCTCTACCTGCGAGGTTGTGGCCAGAAATGCCGCCCACCAATCTCATCGTGAGATATTTGGACGAATTTGACGCACCGCATGGCAAGCTCGAACCGTGGCTCGGGATGACTGGTTCGTCGGCGGGGATCGCCGCGCGGCTGGCTCCGAACGGATCTACGCCATCGCCACCGAACTCATGCGGAGCGCGGGCTCGCGGCGTTCGACATCGATGCGCTGGCCGCTCGGGCACACTGCTCGCGCGCGACGATCTATCGTCACGTCGGCGGCAAGGCGGAGATCCGCAATGGCGTCCTGCTCCGTGTGGCGGCGCGCATCGTCGATACCGTCCGGCGCGCGGTCGACGGCATGACCGGCCCGGATCGAGTCGTCACGGCGATCGCCGTTGCGCTCGACGAGATCCGGGCCGACCCGCTGGGACAGCTGATGATCAGCCGGACGGCCGCCCTCGAGTGGATGGGTGCTCGACGACTCGCCGGTGATGGCGGCGCTGGCCGCGGAGCTGACGGGAATCGCTGCCGACGATCCACGGGCAGGACAGTGGATCGTCCACGTGGTGCTGTCGCTGGCCTACCGGCCGATCGGGGACAGCGCACCGAACGCGAGATGTTGCAGTCGCTTCGTCGCACCCGCCTTCGCGTCGCTCTCGACGTCAGCTTCGTAGCGTCCAATAGCCCCGGTGTGGCTCCAGTACGGCATTCGCTGACTTCGGGGAACGGGCCGATCACCTCGATCTGCTTCTGCCCGGCGCCGAAGACCGTCCGACAGTCCAGGCTCAACGTCGGGTTTCGTGGATCGTCGCCGGTTTCCGCCAGGAGTTGCTTCTCGGTGATGCCGTACACCAGGCGAAGGACGTTGCCCCAATAGATCGCGCCTGCGCACATCGCGCACGGCTCGACCGTCGTGTACAGCGTGCACGCGGACAAGAAGCCCTTCTCGTAGCGCTGGGACGCGCGCCGCATCAACGTGGTTTCCGCATGGCCGGTGCAGTCGCCGGTGGTCACCTCGACGTTTCCCTGCTCGAGAAGGACGTTGCCCTGGCCGTCCACGAGAATGCTCCCGAAGGGATGGTTCCCAGCGGCCTTCGCCTGCTTCGAAACCTCCACCGCGCGAAGCAGATGGTCCACGTGGTTCACGACGCAACTCCTCGGCTTCTCTACTGCTGACCGGACAGTGACTCCGACGGTGCCGTCGCCGACGATTCCTTGTTGTCCCTGCAGGGCAATTGCGCAGACGGCGCCGACGGCGAGCATCGCCAGCATGGGGAGCAAAGCGGTCCGGTAGTGGGCGATCGCCACTCCGGTGCCGAGTGGCGGTGCCTCGCCGACGAGGTTGCCGACGATGAAGTCGAGCCCGGACCCGGCGAGGAAACCGATGCTCGTCATCAAACCGAAGGCGGTCGCGCGCGCATGATCGGGGATGTGCTGCCCGACCTGAGCGAACCCAATGATGTTGCTGCCGAGGAGGAAGCCGAAGACGAACAGCAGGACGAATACACCCGCGGTCGGCAGTCGCGGCAGGAACAGCACCAACGCCATGACCGCCGTCAGCGGCCAGATGGTGAGTTGGGTGATCAACGATCGCCTGCCGAGGCGGTCGGACAGCCAACCCAGCAGCAACCCGCCCAGCCCCGCCGCGATGGTGATGGTGGACGCGAGCGCCGTCGCCATCTCGATGGACCGTCCCCAGGCGCGCTGATCCATGATGCCCCACAGATCGTTCCAGGCCAGCAGCACCCCGAAAACGCTCGCGAAACACACTGTGCCCAACCAGAACTGACGTGACATCACCACCAATCGCAGCTGCGCGAGAATGCTCTCGCGTGGCGCGTCGTCCTCGTCCTCGGTCGTGGCCGGCGGTCGAACGACCAACAGGAACATGACGATCCCGAGCAGCAGGTAGACGACGGCCAACCCGAGCATCGCCGCATGCAGCGTCGGAATGGCCCCCGTCACCGCCAGGGCGATCAGCATGACGCACAGCGCCAGGTTGGTCGCGAGCTGCGAAATGCCGGACATCATCGCGAATCGTTCGGGAGGGAACCAGATCCTGGCGAGGTAGATGGCTCCGAGAAAGCTCGTCGACAGCCCGATCCCCACCAGTGCCCTCGCGGCCACCGTGACCCCGAGGCTCGACGCGTCGGCGAGGAGATAGCAGCCCACTGCTGCGATGAGCGAGGAGACGCCGAAGATCCAGCGCGGGTTCACGCGGTCCAACAGAATGCCACCGACGAACTGCGCTGCCGAATAGGCAAGGTAGAAGACGGCACCCAACATGCCGATGACGTCATCGGAAACTCCGAGGCGCCCTCTGACCTGTTCGGCGAGAATGCCGAACATGACGGCCGTCAGCAGACCGATGCCGAGGAAGACGTTGCCCAGATTCCAGACCACGAATGCTTGACCCCGTGGTGGTGCAGCGCGCTCAGAGGTTCCCATTTGGTGTTGGCCACCGCCGTCGATGAGGAGCCAAGCGCCGCGCCGGCGAATGTCGACGAGCGGGAGGCTCGATTCACGATAGCGATCAAGATCGGATCGTCGAGCGCTTTGGCTGGACTACTCCGACGGTCGCTCAGCGGAGGTAGGTCTCGCTGCCCGTCGGGTAACCGCCGCCGTTGGTGGCGATGTGGACGTGGTCGTAGTGCCCGCTCGCCGTACCCTCGGGGCCGTTGCGCGTGTAGAACGTGCCACGCCAGATCACGTGGTTCAGCTTGAACCGGTCCCAGTTCTCGAGGGCGAAGGCGACGACCCTGGTCGCCGAGCGCTATCCCCTCTGCGCTGCTGGGGTTGGGGATCATCACGTCGAGCGCCAACCCGTTGGGGTGCCACCTCAGGCCGTCGGGTCGAACGCCGCCGATGTCGCGAATCTCGGGGAACACCGCGGTGAGGCTGCGCGAGGCCAGAATCGTCTTGACCTGCAATCCCTGCTCAGGGGCCACGCCCTTGGGTAACACGCGGGCCGCCTCGCGGTCGTACACCCGAAACTGGGCGCCCGATGAGATTCCGATCGGCTCGACGTCCACGATCTGCACGGTCCACGGTGCGACTTCGGCGACCACTGGCTCGTGTGGCGGCGTTCGAGGACAGGTATGCCGACCCTCCCGCGGCCGCGACGACGAAGCGAAGCGGGGGCGAGAACCGCAGCCTTCACCGCCGACGATTTGCGGCGCTTTCTGGCCACTGCATGGCGTCCCACGTCGAGCACCTTACGAGAGAAATCCGAGATGTACAGCATTCGCCAAGGAACCGAGGTCGGCGAAAGCCCAGTTGAATTCATTTCGGCGGCTGCCGCGGAGGTGGATTTGCGATAGGGAAGACTCCTGAAAATGTTCACGATCCGCTTCGACATGCGCGCCCCGGAGATCGGTGCACCAGCACCGGAGCTGTACAAGGCCGCGACGGAGATGTGCGCCTGGGCGGAGTCTCGTGGGTGTGTCGCGGCGGTGCTCTGCGAGCACCATGGCGCCAAGGATGGCTACCTGCCCTCGCCGCTGTTGTTGGCGTCGGCGATCGCTGCCTGCACGGAGCAGCTGCTGCTGAACCTCGTCGTGATTCTGCCCTTCTACGATCCCGTCCGCCTCGCCGAGGACATGTCGGTGCTGGACCAGATCAGCGCGGGCCGCGCCACCTACGTGTTCGGGATCGGATACCGCGCCGAGGAGTTCGAACACTTCGGATTGAGCCTCGCCGATCGCGGCCGCATGGCCGACGAAAAGCTTGGCTTGCTGCGTCGGCTGCTGACCGAGGACGAGGTCGTGCACGAGGGGCGGCGCATCACGGTGACTCCACGCCCGCACACGCCCGGGGGTCCCGCGATGATGTGGGGCGGCGCAAGCCTTGCCGCGGCGCGCCGCGCGGGAAGGAACGGACTCGGCCTCCTGGCCAACGGCGACGTTCCTGGCCTGCTCGAGGCCTATCGGGACGCGTGCAAGCTGCACGGCCACGAGCCGGGATTTCACGATGGTGCCCCAACGCGACACTCCGACTGTGTGTTTCGTCGCCGACGACGTCGACGCCGCCTGGGACGAGATCGGCACGTACCTGTTGCACGACGCGCTGTCCTACTCGGAGTGGAATCCCGACAATCAGGTGTCCGCGAACATCTCCGACGCCAAGACCGTCGACGAGCTTCGCCGCTCGCCGTCGCATCTGATCCTGACGGTGGACGACGCCGCAGCACGCATGCGCAACGGCGAGATGCTCAACCTCACTCCGCTGTGCGGTGGACTGCCGCCGGATATTGCGTGGTCGTATCTGAGGCAGCGCCGCCGACGCCGTGATCGCCGCATCGCGCTGAGCATCAACGGCTCAACGCGACCATCATCTTCCGCATGCCGGTGTGTCGATAGCTGCGGGTCCATTCGACGGGTCCTGTGACCCGGTAGCGCGAGAACTCGGGCAGGATCTCCTCGAACAACACCCGCATCTCCAAGCGAGCGAGGCTGGCGCCAAGGCAGAAGTGGATTCCGTGACCAAAACCCATGTGCGGGTTGGGGTCGCGGGTCACGTCGAATCGACCAGCGTCGGCGAAGACCGTCTCATCGCGGTTCGCCGACCCCTCCCAGATGAGTACCTTCTGCCCGACGCCGATGTCGTGGCCGCCCAGGGACGTCGGCACCGTCGCGGTGCGGCGCTTTGCAGGTGAGGGACTGCTCCAGCGCACCATCTCCTCGACCGCCTTCGGTAGGAGGGCAGGTTCAGCGCGCAACCGGGCGATCTGGTCGGGGTTTTCGCAGAGCGCCAACAGTCCACCCGCGATGGCGTTGCGAGTCGTCTCGGCGCCGGCGCTGAACAAGAGGCTGAAGAACACGTACAGCTCGAAATCATCCATCTGATCGTTATCCGGAAGAGTCGCCGTCGACCACGGTAGAGAACATGTCTTCGGTTGGGGTGCAGCGCTTTTGGGCGATCAGTGCCGTGCCGTATTCGTACATCCGAGCATGGGCCTTCTGCTCCTCGTCATCGGGCCCGTCGGTGATCTGGCGGTTCCCGCGCACGTCGAAGATGGGTTCCACTGCCTCGAACAACCAGTGTCGGTCGGCGGACGGAACGCCGAGGAGGACGCAGATCATCTGCATCGGCAGTTCCGTGGCGACCACCTTCACGAAGTCGAATTCGGCGCCGTCGTCGACGTCGGCGATGAGCCGCCGACAGCGAGCCCGCAAGTCGTCCTCGATCCGGGCGATCATCCGTGGTGTCAGCCCGGAACTGACGAGCTTGCGGATCCGGTTGTGCCGCGGGTCGTCCATCATGTTCAGCACGTGGCCGGCGATCGGCATGTCCTGCAGCAGGGTGCCGCCGTAGGGGCGATCCCCGCCGGTCTCCGAGGAGTACGTCGTGGGATCGCGGAGCACGGCACGAACCTCGTCGTAGCCTGCGACCGACCAGAAGCCCTCGCCGTCGGGTGTGTTCACCGTGGGTTCGTGCCACCACACCGGACTCTGACGACGGTGCAGGTCGAACAGGTCGTGCGGAAATCCGTTGGCGAAGTTGTCCAAATCGGTCAGGTCGACGTGCGACAGATCCGTGGGGGACGTCATGCGTGAACCTCACTGGTGTCGACGTGCGCGGACGGGCTAGGCCTCTATATACCGCACCGTGGGTCGCAGAAAGAGGAGGCCTCGAGTCGTATCGCCAGTTAGCTGCGGCGCGCGGCGAGCATTGGGTACCTTCAGCGCGGTGACTGGTCATCCTTGCGGATGGACCAAACGCAATCGTGAACTCAACAGACTATTGTGCGGATGGTGCTCGACACGATGCCCGAGACGACGGAGGAGGCAAAGGATTACCGCCGCCAAGACCCTCGACATTGAGGACCTCGTCGTCGACGAGATGGCACCATTCCACGAACTCGCGCAGGCATCGACGACCACCGATAGATTTGCCTCATGAGCCGGCCGCAGCCGCCCAAGGTCACCGTCCGCTTCGCAGATGGCCAGCGCACGTTCGCCCCCGGTCAGGACGTGGTGGTTGGACGCCATGTCAGAGCCGACGTGCGTCTCCCGCACCTCGGGGTCTCCCGGGCCCACATGGTGCTGCGATTCATCGACGGTCGCTGGGTCGCCATCGACAACGAGAGCATGAACGGCGTCTACGTCGGCGGCCAGCGCGTGCGCTCGGTGGACATTCGCCCCGGCCAGAACATCAACGTGGGCAACGCCAACGGTCCGCTTCTGGCCTTCGATCTCGAAGCTCCGGTCGGCAGGGCGCCGGACAACCTGCAGATTCCAGTGGGACGACCTGGCGTCGAGAACCGGACCGAGTTCGTCAAACGGCCCAACGCCGTCTCTCGCGTGCTACGCCCCGGTGCACCCGCCGCGCCGCCAGGGGCGACTCTCATCGGCAGCGCGCCGGACAACGACGTCATCCTCCACGACGTGTTGGTGTCGGGTCATCACGCCTTCTTGGTGTTGACGGCGCAGGGCGTTCAGATCACGGATGCCAACAGCACCAACGGGACGTTCGTCAACGGCCAGCGGGTCAAGGAAGCGATCCTCCACAACGGTGATGTCGTCACCCTCGGCAACTCCGACATGGTCTTCGCCAACGGCACACTGGCCCGTCGCACGGAGCCGGCTTCCGAGACGGGCGGCCTCAAGGTCAACTCCATCAGCCTGACGGTCGAGGGCAACCACACGCTCTTGGACCGCATTTCGTGGTCCGCCGGGCCCGGCAAGTTGACGGCGTTGATCGGTCCTTCGGGATCGGGCAAGTCGACGATGCTCAAGGTCATCGAGGGCGGCGTCCGGCCGACTAGCGGCACAGTGTCGTTCGAACAACACGACGTTCACGCCGCTTACGCCCAGATGCGCACCCGAATCGGGATGGTGCCGCAGGACGACGTCGTCCATCCGCAGCTGACCGTGAACCAGGCCCTGCAGTACGCGGCCGAACTGCGGATGCCGCCGGACAAGAGCAACGCGGATCGGCAGCGGGTGGTCGCGCAGGTGCTCGAAGAACTCGACATGACGCAGCACGCCGCGAAGCGCGTTGACAAGCTGTCCGGCGGGCAGCGCAAACGTGCGTCAGTAGCCTTGGAGCTGTTGACCGGTCCTTCGCTGCTGCTTCTCGACGAGCCGACGACGGGCCTGGACCCCGTGCTGGACCAGCAGGTGATGACGATGCTGCGGGGTCTCGCCGACGCGGGCCGCGTCGTGGTCGTGGTGACGCACTCGCTGGCGTTCCTCGACGTCTGCGATCAGGTGGTGATGCTCGCTCCCGGCGGCAAGATGGCTTACTGCGGACCACCGGCGGGGATCGAAGCGGCAATGGGGACCAAGGACTGGGCCGACATCTTCGAGACGGTCGCCGCGGATCCCGACGGGGCACAGTATCGGTACCTGGCCCGCCACGGGCAATCCCCGCAGGCTCCTCCGCCGGCACCGCCTGCGGCTAACCAGCCGCCCGACAAGAGCAAGGCCCTGCGCACCGGGGTGTGGCGTCAACTCTCGACGATGGCGCGCCGCCAAGTGCGGCTGATCCTCTCCGACCGAGGCTATTTCATCTTCTTGTGCCTGCTGCCGTTCCTCGTCGCGCTGCTGCCGCTCACCGCGCAGGGCAGTAACGCCTTTCAAAACCCGCCGCCCAGCGACCACCCGCAGGTAGCGATCACGGTCCTGGTCTTCATGAACCTCGGCGCGTTCTTCATGGGCACCGCCTTGACAGTTCGCGAACTCGTAGGTGAACGCCCCATCTTCCTTCGTGAACAAGCGGCAGGGCTATCGACGTCGGCGTATATCGCGGCCAAGGTCGCGGTGTTCAGCGTCGCCGCGGTGATTCAGTCGGCCGTCCTGACGGCGATCGTGGTGCTCATCAAGGGCGCGCCTCCGAGTGCGTCGATGCTGGGGAACGGGACTCTAGAACTCTTCGTGGGTGTTGCGGCGACGTGTGTGGCCGCGGCGATGCTCGGACTGTTGGTGTCGTCGTTCGCGGGGACGAGCAACCAGGTCCTGCCTCTGACCGTCGTGACGCTCATGGTGCAGGTGGTGCTCGCGGGCGGATTCATCCCGGTGACGGGCCGGGGGCTCGACATTCCGTCGTGGTTCGTTCCATCGCGGTGGGGGTTGGCCGCAACCGCGTCGACGGTCGACCTGGGGACGATCACTCCGAAGGCGGAAGACTCCCACTTCGACCACAACTGGAAGGCATGGGGGTTCGACATATTGATGTTGTTCGTCCTGTCGACGGCCTACCTGATCATCACGCGCTGGCAGATCCGGCTCAAGCTCGGAGGCTTGCAGCGCCGCTAATCATCAAGCGGTAGAACGACATCCGGCAGCGGGTGCCGGTAGAGTGCCGCGGCGTTCAAGCAACAGAGTTTGCGAAGCTCGTCGTTGGGGATGCCGGCCCAGCATTGGGCGATGACGTCCTGCGTGTCGGGCCAGGTGCTGTCGCCGTGCGGGTAATCGGTCTCCAACATGATGTGGTCGATTCCGATGACGTGGCGCAGCGCGATGGTGGACGGGTCGTCGATCGTGCAGAACCAGAAGTTGCGGCGCAGCACGTCGCTGGGCCGGTCGTCCCAGCCCCGGCCGTAGCCCGACCTGTCGACGAGATTGTCCAACCGGTCGATGAGCATGGGAACCCAACCGATGCCGCCCTCGCTCATGGCGATCTTCAGGTCGGGGAAGTCCTTGGGTAAGCCGGACCAGAGCCACTCCGTGCAGGCACCGAGCGAGAGTTGGCCGAACATCGTCGCGGCGATCTGCACGGCCGGGCTGCCGGGCGGAAACGGGTATACGCCCGAGCTGCCGACGTGCAACGAGATGACGGTGTCGGTCTCCACGCAGGCGCGGACGATCGGCTCCCAGTGGTCGCGGTCCCACAGCGACGGAAGCCCGATGGCGTGCGGGCGTTCGGGAAGGGTGACGGACACGAAGCCGCGCGCCGCGTTGCGCTCGATCTCTGCGACCGCCTCCACCGGGTCGGCGAGATAGGTGATGCCGAGCGGGACGATCCGCCGCGGGTTCGGCGAATACCACTCCTCGAATATCCAGTCGTTCCACGCTCGCACGCACGCCTTGCCGACCTCGACGTCCTTCGCGTCGGCGAACACCCGGCCGCAGAAACCGGTGATCTGGGAGGGAAAGTTGACCATCGCCCAGATGCCCGCCGCGTCCATGTCCGCGATGCGGGCGTTTACGTCGTAGCAGCCCGGCCGCATCTGGTCGTAGCGGAAGGGTTCCATGTGGACTGTCTCGGGCCGGCGTCCCGCGACGGCGTTCATGCCGAGCTGGAGGTACTGCGAGCCCTCGAACTCCCAGATCTGCGCTCCGTTTCCCGCCTCGACGATCTGCGGGCCCCGCTTGCGCATGCCCGGCGGCAGGTAACGCTCGAAGAGGTAAAGCGGTTCGACGACGTGATCGTCCACGGAGATGATCGTGAACCGGGTGTCGCGCGGTTCGGGGTCCGGCAGGAAGAGCTTCGGGTCCAATCCGGCGGTCATTGGGAACCTCCTGTGGCTGAGCGCGGCAAGGGTCAATCTGAAGTATGACCAACTGTCGCCGTAACGTCGGTGATCAGCCTGCACGGCTCAGGCGCGACGGGCAGCGAGCGGGCGGCGGTGACGGGCTACGACGGCTGCCCGCAACCCGTCGACGCGGAGGAGGGCACCGCGGTGCACGGCCTCACTGTCGCCGGATGCGCTGACGGTACGGAAGTCGTCTTCGTCGGCATCGAAGGTGCGGGCCACCCCTGGCCGTCGGGACTGTTCTCCCTGCCCGCCGAGTTGGTCGGCGCGATCTCGGCCCACTTCGACGCCTCAGACACCAGCGGGCTGTTCTTCGCGTCGCACGGCAGGTAGATCGCGGGGCTAGGACGCCAGCGCAGCACGCGCCGCGTTGAAGCCGCACATGCCGTGCGCTCCGGGGCCTGGTGGCGTCGCGGCCGAGCAGATGTACATGCCGGGAACCCCAAGGCCGTACGGCGACAATGTCGTTCGCGGTCCGAACACCAGTTGGCGGACGTCCTTGGCGCCGGTGTTGATGTCGCCGCCGACGTAGTTGGGGTTGTAGGCCGCCAAATCGGTTGGGGAGCGGGTCTTCGTAGCCGATCACGCGCTCCCGGAAGCCGGGAGCGAACCGTTCGATCTGCGCGAAGATCGCCTCGGTCGCGTCGCCGGAATAGCCGTTGGGGACGTGGGCGTAGGTCCAGAGCGGGTGGACGTCGCCCACCGACCGCTGCGGGTCGGCGAGGTACTGCTGCCCGACCAAGACGAACGGACGCTCGGGCATCCGGCCGACGTGGATGGCGCGCTCGGTGGCGGCGAGTTCGGCGAAGCTGCCGCCGACGTGCACGGTGCCCGCACGTCGTGCCTCGGGGTTCGTCCAGGGCACGCCTCCCTCGACGGCGAAGTCGACCTTGAATGCCGCTGGCCCCGAACGGAATCGCGCGAATGCCCTCGCGACCCGCGGTGGCAGTCGGTCGCCGAGGATGGCCGCAACGGCGCCCGGAGCCAGGTCGAACATCGTGATGTCGGCAGGCGGCAGCTCGGCAGCCGAGGTGACCCGCACTCCCGTTTCGATCGTCCCACCGAGATCGGTGAACTTTGCCGCTAGCGCGTCGGTGATCGCTCGAGAACCACCCGCGGCGACGGCCCAGCCCGCCTGGTGTCCGGCGGTCAGGATGCCCAGGCCGATCGCCGATGTCAGCGGCCGCTCGAGGGGCTGAAAGGCATGTGCGGCAACGCCTCCGAACAACGCCTTGGCCTGGGGTGTGCTGAACGCCTTGACGAGTACGGAGGCGGGCAGAAGTGTGGGCAGCCCGAAGCGGCCAAGCGTCAGCGGATGGCGCGGTATCCGGAGCAAGGGGCCAAGGATGTCGTCGGACAGTGCGACCGTAGCGGGAGGCGTTGTGCGCGAACAACGCCCGCCACCGCGGTCCATCGGCGCCCAGCCCCGCGGCGGTCTCCTCGACCGAGCGATACAACACTCCCGCGGTGCCGTCATCCAGGGGATGTGCGCAGTCGATCTCCGGCAGTCGCCATGTCAGACCGTACTTTTCGAGGCTCAGGCTCTGGAGGAACGGCGAGCCGACGGCCATGGGGTGCGTCGCCGAGCAGACGTCGTGGAGCAGCCCGGGCACGATGGCCTCGATCGTGCGGGTGCCACCACCGATGGTGTCGGCCGCCTCGAGGACGGTGACCGACATGCCCGCGGAGGCGAGTGTGACCGCGGCCGCGAGCCCGTTGGGGCCTGCGCCGACGACGACTGCCGTCTTGTCCGTCAGCTACGTCACCCAATCGTCCGTCATGTCTCGCTCCCGTCCGAGCGGCGCCACGCCGGGCCGCAGTTCGTAGTCTTCCGGATTCGGCCGGTTCGTCCATCGCCAATAGTCGAAGATGCGGAACCCGTACAGCGAGGGCACGTCGCCCGCGGCGTTCTTGTAGTAGCTGCTGGTGACTGCCGGATGGCTGTAGACCATCTGCTTCAGCCGAGCCTGACTGCGGCGGTTGTAGTCGTCGCACACCTCGGCCCGCGGCGTGGCGGAGCCATGACCGCCCGCGAGCACCATGTCGATACACCCCATGACGTAACGCATTTGGCACTCGGAGTTGTAGATGATGCTCGCGCCGTTGACGGCGTTGGTGCCCGGGCCGAACATGCAGAAGAAGTTCGGGAAGCCCGGCACGGTGATGCCGAGATACGCGTAGGCGGAGTCGCCCCATGCCGCGCTGAGTTCCACGCCGTCGAGGCCGCGGACGTTGACGGGGCCGAGCGGGTGGTTGACGTCGAACCCGGTGGCCCAGATGAGAACGTCGGCCTGCCGGTGCACGCCGTCGCTCGTGGTGACGCCGTCAGCGGTCACCTCGGTGATACCGTCGTTGACGAACTCGACGTCGTCACGCTGAAGCGTGGTGAGCCAGGTTCCGTTGTCCTGCAACGTCCGCTTGCCCATCGGCGGGTAGTCCGGCGTGACCTTCTTCAGCAGTTCCTCGTCGGTGCAGAAGACGCGCATCCAGGCGATGAACATCTCGCGGATCGCGTGGTTGGACTCGCTGCACGACAGTCCGCCGTCGTCCCAGTCCGGATCGATCCGCACCTGTTCGTCGAGCGCATCGGCGATCGGCCACCACGACACGAACCGCAACCATCTGCCGTAGTAGGGCAGATGGCGGATCGCCCACCTGGCTCCGTCGGGAATGGCGTCGTGGTACATCGGGTTTGGCGCCATCCACTGCGGGGTGCGCTGATAGACGTCGACCTGTCGGCGCTTCGTCGGCGATGGCAGGGACCAGCTGGAATCCGCTGGCGCCTGCACCGATGACCGCCACGCGCTTGTCGGTCAGGTCGACGTCGTCGCGCCAGTCAGCGGTGTGAAAGGACGGTCCGCGGAAGTCGTTGGCGCCCTTGATGTCCGGGATCACCGAATTGGTGAACTGCCCGACGGCGCAGATCAGTGCGCGTGACGTCAGCGTCTCCACGCCGGCCGTCGGCGCCCTCGGATCGTCACCCGCCACGTCGCCGACTGCTCGTCCCATGCGGCGGCGGTCACCTCGGTGTCGAACCGAACGTCGGGCAGGATCTCGTGGCGAGTTGCGACGCCGTTGAGGTACTCCAGGATCTCGGGTTGTTCCGAGTAGTAGTGCGTCCAGTGGTCGGTCGGCTCGAAGGAGTAGGCGTAGTACTGGTTGGCGATGTCGACCCGGCACCCCGGGTAGCGATTCGCCAGCCACGTTCCGCCGACCCCGGACTGCTTCTCGATGATCGTGAACGGCATGCCCGCCGCCTTCAGCTTGATGCCGGCCAGCAGTCCGGCCTCGCCGCAGCCGATGACGACGACGGGGAAGTCGGCGCGCTGTTCGGGTGTCGACGCCAGCACCGGTCCATGCTGGTCGGCGTCGCTGAACCGCAGGTCCGCGGCGACGTACTCGACGTGCTCCTCGGCCACCGTTCCGGCGGACATCTTGTCGAACATGGTGCGCATCTGCACGGCGTCGGGGACGAAGGGAGGCGGGCAGCCGCGGTCGCGGTAGTCGCGAATCACCTCGAACGCCCGCTCGCGCACCGCCTCCTTGTCGGGCTCGCTCATGGCGCCCTGCAGGTCCATCGCGATGAGCATGAACGGCGTCGGGAGTTCCTCGAGCAGACCCATGTCGCCCGTCATGTGGACCATCGACATCAGGAGCGCGGGCACGCTGGCCTCGGCGATGGCGGCTCGGATGACGTCGTCGGAATCGTCGAAGGGAAGCCCCAGCAAGCGGTCCATGTCCGTGATCGGCGTGGTCGTGGCGGGTGGTGTCACCGTTCCTCCGAGTGACTAGACATAATGGCGAAAGCGTCTACTCGGCTACGTTAGCATCGGGGGCAAGAGGGTCGTTCGGCATTCGAAGCGAAGGAGCAGGCGTGCGCGCAGTGGTGATGGACAGTGGAGGCGCCGTCCGGGTGGCGGCCCTGCCGGACCCCGAATTGCCCGGCCCCACCGGTGTCGTGGTGGCCGTCGATGCCGCCGCCATCTGCGGATCCGACCTGCACTTCTACGACGGCGATCTGCCTGCGGTAGACGGACTTTCGATCGGACACGAAGCGATCGGACGGATCGTCGAGACCGGAAGCGCGGTGACGAGGTTCGCCGTCGGGGACCGCGTGATGGTCTCGTGCATCATGGGTTGCGGGCACTGTGCCAGGCTGCGGCGCAGGGGACCCGGCGATCTGTGACACGGGCTCGACCCTGTTCGGCTTCGGGGCGGGCCTCGGCGGGGGTCAGGCCGAACTGTTGGCCGTTCCCAATGCCGACTCGACGCTGATGTCGCTGCCCGACGACGTCAGCGACGAGGCGGCGCTGCTGCTGACCGACAACCTCTCCACGGCATGGACGGCGGCGCGGCGCGGCGACGTGCGCCCCGGCGGCACGGTCCTCGTCCTCGGCCTCGGCGCCGTCGGGCTGTGCGCGGTGAGGTGCGCGCTCGCCCTAGGCGCCGCAACGGTTTACGCCTACGACCCGGTCGAGGGACGTCGCACACGCGCCGTCGAATTCGGTGGCACGGCGATCGGCGACGACACCATCGCCGAGGTCATGGACGCTGACCGGGCGGCAGGGGAGCCGACGTCGTGATCGACGCGGTCGCGACCGATCGATCGTTGGACTGCGCGTTCGGAAGCGTCAAGGCGGGCGGCACCATTTCGGTCGTCGGCGTCCACGACCTGAATCCCTATCCCATGCCGATCCTCACCGGCGTGTTCAGGTCCATCACGTTGCGCATGTCGATGGCGGCCGTCCAGAGCGCGTGGCGTGACGTGGTTCCCCTCGTGCGGGCGCAGAAGCTCGAGACGTCGGGAATCTTCACCCACACCTTCTCGCTCGACGAGGCACCCGCCGCGTATGCGCAGGTCGCCGCGCGCAGCCCCGACTGCGTCAAGGCATTGCTGACGGTGTAGCAACGCATAGGATCAGCCGAATGCGAACCCACGGCTGGGGCGGCGCCACCCCGGCGAGCGACGAAGAGGCGATCGATCGCATCCTCGACGCTGCGGGCGAGGAGATCGAGGCGCGCGGAGCCAACATCCGCATCACGGATGTCGCTCGGGCGCTTGGTGTCTCGCGTCAGACCGTCTACAACTACTTCCCGAACACGATCGCGTTGGTCACGGCCGCCGCGAACCGATCGGCCATGCGGTTCATCGATCGGTTGGCCGACCACCTGAAGGGCATCAGCGACCCCGTCGACGCCTTGGTCGAGAGTCTGTCGTACACGTTGGAATGGCTGCCCAGCGACAAGAACTTCCAGCTGATCCTCAACCACGACTTCCCGAGCGCGTCCGCGGGTATCACCTCGGATCTGGCAATCCAGTTCAGTCATGGTGTGCTGCAGGGTCTCGACGTGGACTGGACCAAACTGGGCTTGGACGATGAGGCACTCGACTTCCTGGCCGAATACCTGCTTCGCATCACACAGTCGTTCATGATCGACCCCGGACGGCCGCCGCGCGTGGGGAAGGCCCTCCGCAAACACCTGCGACGTTGGATCGCGCCCATCGTCGAGGCGCAAGTGGCGCAATCTGCCCGTGGGTAGTCTCGTCCGGTGACCGACGACCCGGAAGTCCTGACGTTCGACCTACCGCATCTTCGCGTGTCGGCGCTGGCATGGGGACCAGCCGACGGCCGACTCGCGTTGTGCCTGCACGGCTATCCGGATACCGCGTGGACCTGGCGGCATCTTGGACCCGCCCTGGCCGCGGATGGCTACCGGGTGGTGGCCCCGTTCAGTCGCGGGTACGCACCGACCGCTCTTCCCGACGACGGCGACTACCACATCGGCGCGCTGATGTTCGACGCACTGGCGGTGCACCAACGTCTGGGGTCACCGTCGGACGCGGTGCTCATCGGGCATGACTGGGGTGGGATGACCGCGAGCGCACTTGCGGCGCAACGAGATTGCCCCTTCGTCAAGTTGGTGTCCATGGGAGTGCCCTTCCTGCCGGGTTTCGGCAAACAGGTCGCAGGTCGGGTGCTACGCCGCATGCCGAGGCAGGTGCGTATGAGTTGGTACACGGTCTATCAGCAGATTCCGTGGGTGTCGGAGCGGTCGCTGAAGCGCGTCGTCCCGCGACTCTGGCGTGACTGGTGCCCGCCGACATATGACGCCAGGGACGACTTGGCACGTCTGTGGGACGCGCTGCCCGATGTCGCCCACCGCAAGGCTGCGATCACGTACTACCGCCACCAGATGCCGCTCGGCAAGCCTGCGGCTCCCTACCGTGCACTGCACGACGGGCTGGGATTCCGAGCTGCCTCGCGTACCGATGCTGCTCGTGCACGGAGAGGTCGACGGCGCGATTGACGTCCGCCTGGCGGCCATCAGCGTCGAAGCGCTCCCGCCGGGGTCTCGACACGAGATAGTCCCCGCGGCAGGGCATTTCATGCACCTCGACCAGCCGGAGCTGGTGCATCGGCTGATCGGCGATTATCTGTCCGCTTAGCGGCAGCCCCGTCGCGGCCCTACGGACGGTTGGACACTATCGCAACTATGCCTAGTCTGAAGGTGTAGGGTGAACACTTTCACAAAGGTGTCTACTCCGCGCATTCGCAGGGGCGTATCGTCAGGATGCCGACGACGGAATGAAGGGCTTGCTTGATGAGCTTCGACACGATCATCCGCAATGGACGCTGGTTCGACGGTACGGGCGCACCGTCGGCGGTCCGCAACATCGGCATCCGCGACGGTCGCGTCGCCGCCGTCACGCCGGAGGAACTCGACGAGTCGGGTTGCGGTCGCGTCATCGATGCCACCGGCAAATGGGTGGTGCCCGGGTTCATCGACGTCCACACCCACTACGACGTCGAGGTGTGGGAGGGGCCAGGTCTCGACGAGTCGGTGCGCCACGGCGTGACGACGGTGACCGCCGGTTCCTGCTCGCTCTCGACGATCCACGTCACGGCGTCTGACGCCGGCGACCTGTTCGGGCGTGTCGAGGCCATCCCCCGAGAGCACGTCATCAAGGCGATGAACACCCACAAGTCGTGGACCAGCGGCGAGGAGTACATCGCCACGTTGGAGGCCAGGCCGCTAGGGCCGAACGTGTGCTCCTTCATTGGTCACTCGGACATGCGCACGGCAACGATGGGCATCGAGCGCGCCACCGATGCCGAGATCACGCCGACACCCGCCGAACTTCGGCGGATGGAGGGCATGCTGACCGAGGCGCTCGACGCCGGTTTCCTGGGAATGTCCGCGATGGATCTGAAATTCGACAAATTGGACGGCGACGTCTGTCGGTCGCGGACCCTGCCGTCGACGTACGCGAAGTGGCGCGAGTTGCGCAAGCTCAAGGCGGTCGTGCGCCGCAGGGATCGTGTCCTGCAGTCAGCGCCGGAGATCAAGCGGCCACTGAACCTGCTCTCGCACGCCCTCCAGTCGACCGGGCTCTTTCGCAAGCCGCTCAAGACGAGCCTGCTCGCCGCCGCCGACGCGAAGTCGAATCCGCAAGCGTTCCTTGCGCTGAAGGCGCTTGCGACACTTGCCAATAGGCTGCGGGGCAACTTCCGCTTCCAACATCTGCCCGTTCCGTTCACGGTATACGCCGACGGTATCGACTTCGTGATCTTCGAGGAGTTCGGATCCGGCGAGGAGGCGCTACACCTCAAGGACAGCATCGAGCGTGACGACCTGATGCGCGACGAGGCCTACCGTCGCCGGTTCCGCAAGGACTACGACAAGAAGTTCGGCATCAAGGCGTGGCATCGCGACTTCTTCGACGCCATCATCACCGACTGCCCGGACGCCTCGGTCATCGGAAAGTCGTTCGGCGAGGTGGGCGCGGAACGCGGTGGGGTGCATCCCGTCGACGCATTCCTCGACCTCGTCCTCGAACACGGCGCGGCCATCCGCTGGTACACCACGATTTCCAACCACCGGCCCGAGGTCCTCAAGCAACTCGCCGCGGAGCCGTGGGTACAGATGGGCTTCTCGGATGCGGGCGCGCACCTACGGAACATGGCGTTCTACAACATGGGTCTGCGGTTCCTCAAGCACGCCCGCGATGCGGAGAAGGCGGGTACGCCGTTCATTTCGATGGAGCAGGCGATTCACCGACTGTCCGGCGAACTCGCGGACTGGTACGGGCTTGATGCCGGCCACCTCCGAATCGGTGACCGCGCAGACCTTTCCATCATCGATCCCGAGCATCTCGACGATTCGGTCGATGCGTACAACGAGGACGTCGTCGATCAGTACGACGGGTTGTCCCGCATGGTCAACCGCAACGACGACACCGTCAAGGCTGTCTTCATCGGCGGCCAGTTGGTCGTCATCGACGGCAGGCCCACGGACATGCTCGGCAAGGTCCGCACCGGAAGTTTCCTCCGGGTCGGTCAGCCCTCTCCGGCAGTGACACCCGGCCGGGAGACGGAACCGGTTCTCTCCGAGGTCCACTGACACGGTCAAAGGTTCGCCGGCTAGGAGAAAGATGTGATGCCCATGGAGCCCTTCACCATCGCGATTGCGGACGCGCAGCTCGACGACCTCCATCGCCGACTCACCTCCGCGCGGTGGCCCGCCGAGATCGAGGACGCGGGGTGGGACTACGGCACTGATCAGGGATTCCTGAGGTCGGTCGTCGATCGATGGACGAGCGGATATGACTGGCGGCGCACCGAAGCCGAACTGAACGGTTGGGGCTCGTTCGTCACGACGGCGGCGGGTCAGCGGGTGCACCTGCTGCACATCCGATCATCCGATGCGGATGCGATTCCGCTGGTTCTGACTCACGGCTGGCCCGGTTCGGTCGTCGAGTTCCTCGACGCAATTCCGTTGCTACGCGAACGGTTTCACGTGGTGGTCGTGTCGATGCCCGGGTACGGATTCTCCGGTCCGACCCGCGAGCGTGGCGTCGACGTCGCGAAGGTCGCCGCGGCCGTTGCCGACGTGATGGCGCAACTCGGCTATGAACGCTACGTTGCGCAGGGCGGAGACTGGGGTGCGTTGGTGACGCGGCACCTCGGCGAGCACCATGCGCCGAATGTCGTTGCCATTCACACCAACATGCTGTTCGCGATGCCGCCCGAGGGCGCCTCGGACACCATGGCGGGCGTCACCGAGGACGAGATCGCCAGGATCGTCGCCTCCGCGGGGAAGGTGTCCAACGGCACCGCATACATGGACATCCAATCGACACGGCCGCACTCGCTGGGGTTCGGTCTCGACGATTCGCCTTTGGGCCTTGCGGGCTGGATCCTCGAGAAGTTCAACGCGTGGTGCGATACCCGCGAGCGGCATGCCGATCAGCACGGACCGGCTCATCGACAACCTGATGCTCTACTGGCTGACCGGTACGGGCACTTCGGCCGCGCGACTGTACTGCGAGTCGTCGCGGACGGGCACGGGAGCGCTCGACGCGTGGAGCGGCCACGTCGACGTCCCCACGGGTTATGCCGTCTACCCGGGCGAACTGCTGCAGACGCCGAGGGTGTGGGCCGAGAAGCGTTACAACCTGGTGCATTACGCGATCCAGGACCGCGGAGGGCACTTCGCGGCATTCGAGCAACCCGAGCTTTTCGCCGCGGACGTGAATGCCTACGGCGAAGTCCTTCGCGACATGGAAGTGTTCTAGGCCGCGCCGTTGGCGCCCCAAGGTGGGGCGCCAACGGCGTTGCGTGCGATCAGAATCCGTGCGCTCCGACGTCGGTGTGGGTCGACGCGTGGGTGTCGACCTCTTGGTGGGTCGGCGCCGCCTCGTGGCTGGTGTCGAACAGTGGAGCGTGACTGGACGAGTCGACCGAAGCGCCCGACGACGAATCGAGCGCAGCGTGATCCGGCTCGCTGACGACATGGGTCGACGAGCCGAGGTCCGCGTGGCTGGTGGCCGTCGCCGGGTGGCTCGTGTCGATCGAACTCTGGGTGGGAGTGCCCGACGTGGAGATGACGGTGCCCGTATGGGACGTCGCGCCGACGCTTTGCGACGAACCGGTGGTGTCGATGACGTGACCACTCGACGCCGTCGTGGAGCCGTGGTCGCCGATGACCCCTTGGCTCGCGGTGGTGTGGCTGCCCAGCGTCGCACCCTCGTCGCCGAGAATGCTGCCGTGGCCACCGCCGACGTTGACGGCAGCGCTGCCGTCCGCACCCGTGTGGCTCGACAACCCCGTTCCGCCCAGGGAGGTAGCCGTCTGCGCACCGGTGTGAGCGCCGAGCGAGGCCCCGTCGTTGCCGAGGATGTCGGTGTGACCGCCGACGGCCGTGCCACCACTCGTGTGGCTGGTCAGTCCCGCACCGCCCAGCGACGTCGCGGTCTGCAGACCGGTGTGACCGCCGAGAGACGCCCCGTCGTTGCCGAGGATGTCGTTGTGAGCACCCACTGTGGCGCTGCTGCTGGTTTGGCCTGTGAGACCGGCGCCGCCCAGCGAGTTCGTCGCCTGCAGATTGGTGTTACCGCCGAGCGTTGCACTCTCCTCGCCGAGGATGCCGCCATGACCACCGAACGCGGTGCCGCCGCCCAGCGAACCTCCGGCTTGAAGGTCGTTGTGCACGCTCGACACCGCCATTGTCGTGGCCGATGAATCCGGCAGCCGCGACGTTGCTGCTTGCTGCCGCCTGGCTGCTGATCGAGGCGCTTCCCAGTCCTGCGGATGCCGCGCCGGTGCCAGCGGCACCCGATGCCGGCGCTGCCAACACCGGCACTCCCGAAGTTCGCGCCTGCGCCTGCGGCTGGTCTGCGCGCCAATGGACGCTCCGCCGATCGGGCTAGACAGTCCGGCCGACGTGCTGTTCGAGAACCCGGCCTGAACACCCGCGTTCGTGGTGCCGTTGGCATTCACGGAGGAGTCGTGTGGCCGCGGGTCGCTCGGAGTTGGTGCCCGGGGACCGGTCGTCGCGGCGTTCTCCGAAGCCCTTCGCCACGATGAGCGCCAGCCTGGCCGTTCGCTGCACCGCCCGCCATTGACACCGGCGCCAAAGCCTCCGCCGGCGTGCTGGGCACCGCTGAACTGGCTACCGCCGTGGATTCCGGCGTCGCCGCCGAATCCTCCGTTGAATCCGCCGCCAGCTCCTGCCGCCAGCTCCTGCGCCTGCGCCGCCGCCGAGTCCGGCTCCGCCGTGTAGGCCTGCGTCGAATCCGCCGCCGAGTCCGGCGCCGCCGCCAAGTCCGGCGCCGCCGCCGGCTCCGCGGCTCCGCCGTGTAGGCCGGCGTCGAATCCGCCGCCGAGTCCGGCTCCGCCGTGTAGTGCCTGCGTCGAATCCGCCGCCGAGGCCGGCGCCGCCGCCGAGTCCGGCTCCGCCGCCTGCGCCTGCGCCGATGTCGGCTCCGCCGTGTAGGCCGGCGTCGAATCCGCCGCCGAGTCCGGCTCCGCCGCCGAGTCCGGCTCCGCCGCCTGCGCCGTCGCGCCGCCGCCGATGTCGGCTCCGCCGTGTAGGCCGGCGTCGAATCCGCCGCCGAGTCCGGCTCCGCCACCGAGTGCCGGCTCCGCCGCCTGCGCCTGCGCCCGCCGCCGAGTCCGGCTCCGCCGTGTAGGCCGGCGTCGAATCCGCCGCCGAGTCCGGCTCCGCCACCGAGTCCTGCGCTCCGCCGCCTGCGCCTGCGCCGACGCGCCTAGTCGGCTCCGCCGTGTAGGCCGGCGTCGAATCCGCCGCCGAGTCCGGCTCCGCCACCGAGGCCGGCTCCGCCGCCTGCGCCTGCGCCGATTTCGGCTCCGCCGTGTAGGCCGGCGTCGAATCCGCCGCCGAGTCCGGCGCCGCCACCGAGTCCTGCTCCGCCGCCAGCCCCTACGCCTGCGCCGGCGTCGAATCCGCCGCCGAGTCCGGCTCCGCCGCCGAGGCCTGCGTCCGACAGTCCGCCGCCGTAGTCCGGCGCCGCCACCAAGTCCGGCTCCGCCGCCCGCGCCTACACCGCCGCCGAGTCCGGCACCGCCGTGTAGACCTGCGTCAAAGCCACCGCCGATGCCGACACCGCCACCAAGTCCAGCACCGCCATGCAGACCTGCGTCAAAGCCGCCGCCGAGTCCGGCTTGGCCGCCGAAACCTTCATTGAATCCGCCGCCCGCGCCCAGACCAGCGCCGAGCCCGGCTTCGATGCCGAATCCTTCGTGGAATTCGGCGCCGATCCCGCCGCCGCCACCGAGTCCGCCGCCCAGGCCGCGCCAGCGCCGAGCCCGGCTTCGATGCCGAAGCTTTCATGAAACTCGGCTCCAATACCGCCGCCAATGCCGCCGCCGCCGCCGAGTCCAAGGCCGGCGCCCAGTTCGGATCCGGCTTGCAGCCCTGCGTCGATTCCGCCGCCAATGCCGAGCCCGCCGCCAAGGCCCAGGCCAGCACCCAGCTCGGATCCGACCTGAAGGCCTGATTCGATTCCGCCGCCTATTCCCGCTCCGAGGTCGGCGCCCAGTCCGAGTCCACTTTCGAGACCGCCGCCAAGAGCGCCGCCCAGGTTGGCCGCGCTGCCGATCAACGGCTCAGCCAACGGAGCGAACCCGAACTGGTCCGACACCGCCTGCTGCAAGCCCCCGATGGGATTGCCGCCGTCGAGACTCAGCCCGGGTGACACGCTCGCCGCCGCTGACTGCAGTTGTTCGGCGGTGACGCCTGACAGCCCTGCGCCGGCCAGAGCGGTCTCGGGGTTGTTGACGAATTGCGCCGCAGCTTCCTCGTTGTTGAACAGCTGGAGGACGTACTGGAGGAGGGAGTCCATGCGAAGGCCTTTCGCGTTGCGGTGAGACTGCGTGCCGGGCACGGGCGGTTTCCTGCTAGCAACGCTACGGACGACGGCGACTAGGGGACACGGGGTCGTTGCCCGTGATCATATGTCGTGGTCCGGGGATTGTGGCCAGTCATCGTTGGGGGGTTAGGGGTTGTGCGGGGGATCGTCACCAGATCGACAGCAAATTGACAGCATCTTGTTGCATGTCTTGCTTGAGGCTGGCGGCGATCAATGCAACGCGCGCGCGACGATCGAAAACCTTATGTTCTCCGGGTTCATCGGCTCGAGCGCACTCGGTCAACCGTCTTCGGCCCGGCGGGCGCGGGCGCGGCGCTTGCCTTCGTGCATGGCAGCCACTCGGGCGACCGGAATCGAACGGCCCTGTTCGATCAGGTCGTCGGGCAAGGATTGCGGCGCAGGCATCGAGTCCGCCCACGACGGGTGCCCGTCGAGAGCGTCGATCGCGGTGTGGACCGTGAAGTCGCCGGGAGCGACGCGATCCAGATCCGACCAATCGAGGGGAAACGACACCGGTGTACCCGGCCGGAATCGTGGGCTGTACGCCGCGGCGACAGTCGCGCCGCCGGCTCTGGTGGAGTCCACGAAGACCTTTCCGTGGCGGTCCTCGACGACGAAAGCCGTCGTCGCCAAGATCGGGATCCAGGGCCTCGGCGCGCGCGGCGAGCGCACGGGTCGCCGCGGCAACGTCGTCCTGTGCCGAACTCTCGTCGATCGGCACGAAGACGTGCACGCCTTTCGCGCCGCTGGTCTTCACCGCACCCGTACAGCCCGCAGTCGGTCAAGGCCTGCCGAACCAGATGGGCGACGGCGACCACGGCGGCGAAGTCGTCGTCGCCTGGCGGATCGAGGTCGAGGATCAAATGCGTTGGCTGGTAGATGTTCTCGGCGAAGCCGAGCGTCGGGTGATATTCGATCGCGCGCTGGTTGGCCAGCCAGAGCAGGGTTCGCCTGTCGTTGCAGAGCGCGTAGTTGATCTCGCGCTTGGAGGCCTCGGCCCAAATTGGTGTGGTGCTCACCCAGTCGGGCGTGTACTTCGGCACGTTCTTCTGCATGAAGGGCGCTCGCCCTCGCAGTACCCGTAAGACGGTGAGAGGCCGATCGATCAGTCCCGGGAGCATCAGATCCGCTACCGCATCGAGATAGTCGACGAGATCGCGCTTCGTCGCCCCGGCGTCGGGACTCAGCGGTTCGTCGAGATTGGTGAGGTCGACGCCGTCGCGCCGTTCGCTAGTGCTCACGACTCGGTACTCCCGATCGCTTCGAGTGACATGCTGATCCTCGCGCTGACCTTGCCACCTTTTCTCCTTCGATAGCAGGGGAGTACCCGTGCCCACGGTGCTGATACCCATTCCGGATACCGACTTCGACCCGACCGAGGTCGCCGTCAGCTGGCAGGTGCTCACCGAACGCGGAAACGTCGTCGTCTTCAGCACCGAGAGCGGGCTTCCGGCGACCGGCGACGACGTCATGGTGACCGGCCGTGGACTCGATCCGTGGTCGAGGATTCCGGGAGTGGGCAGGCTGGTGGTGACCGGACGGTTCCTGCGTGCCAACCGAGACGCACGCGAGGCGTATGCGCGGATGGTCGAATCGGCGGAGTACCGGCAGCCGGTCGCCTGGGTGGACGCCACGTTGGACGGCGTCGACGGACTGCTCCTTCCGGGCGGGCACCGCGCCCGCGGCATGCGGAGTTACATCGAGAGCGACGTCCTGCAGGGGCTGGTGGCCGACGCGTTCGCTCGTGGAATCTTGGTGGCGGCGATATGCCACGGCGTGCTCCTCGCGGCGCGGACGGTCGACCCGGCGACTGGTCGCTCGGTCCTGTTCGGCCGCAAGACGACGTCGCTCACCTGGGAGCTGGAGCGACGCGCCTGGCGACTCGCGCGGGTGACGCGATTCTGGGACCCCAACTATTACCGGACCTACCCCGAGCGCCCTGGCGACCCCGCTGGCTACATGTCGGTGGAGGCGGAAGTGACTCGCGCGCTGGAGCATCCGAGCGACTTCTGCAACGTCGCGGCGGGGTCCCCTGATGCCAGGACGAAGACCTCGGGGATGGCACGTGACTCTGCGACCGACGCCCGTCCGGCGTTCGTCGTCGACGACGGCTCCTACATCTCGGCGCGGTGGCCCGGCGACGCACACACGTTCGCGGCGTTGGTTTCGGAGCGGTTGTCCTCGGTGGACTGAGGACGACCGAACGCCGACTGCACGGTTGTTCGTACATCAGCCGACTTCCCCTGGGGAGAGGTACATCGGTGAAGCTCAGTCGGCCTGTCCCCCGAGCAAGGCGTGCATCGCCTCGAGCTCGCGGTCGTACGCGAGCCGCGCATCGCGGTGACGTCCCTCGGTCATCAGGCGCTTCGTGGCGCTGACGGACGTCGGATCCAGCGCGGTGAGCACGTCCGCCGCCGCAGCGGTCTGCGTCGTCAGCTCGGCGTCGGGAACGACCTTCCACGCGAGACCCATCTGGTGCGCGGCGGTGGCGTCGATCCATTCGCTGGACAACATCGCCCACATGGAATCGGCCCACCGCACCCGCGCGGGAAACAGTGCGGAGCTGCCCGCCTCGGGTACGAGTCCCAGTGCGGTGAAGGGCATTCGGAGGCGTGCCGTCTCGGCGAACAGGATGACGTCGCAGAACAGCAGCAGGGTCGCGCCGAATCCCACCGACAGGCCGTTGACGGCTGCGAACAACGGCTTCTCGAAGGTGGCGAGCACGTCGAGCAGCAGCTTGAACTCGGCGCCCGCCGACACGCGCTCGGCCTCCGGCAGTGATCCCGTGAGAAGAGATCTATCCGCGCCAACCGAGAAGGCGCGTCCACAGCCGGTGAGCACCACGGCGCGGACGGCATCGTCGGATGCCATGCGCTGCAATCGCATTCGCAGCTCGGTGTAGCCCTCGACGGTGAATGCGTTGAGGTTCTCCGGTCGCGTGAACGTCAGCCACGCCGTCGCGCCTTCACGTCGTTCGTCGATCATCGGCCGTGCAGACCTGGCTACTTGATCCGGGGTGCGAGCTGTACGACTTCGGGGACGACGGTGGGATTGGCGTAGGCCATGGTGACGAGCGATACCAGTGTGTTGGCGACGTCGCGCAGCGCGGACATCTGAGCGGGCAGCTGGCCGTGCGCCACCCACGATTTGAACAGCTGCGCCAACAGGTCTCGGTCGGCACCACGCAGGATCTCGGTGTCCTGCGTCGGGCCCATGCCGACGCGGATCAGCGACAGCTCCGGGTGCTCGCTGCGCCACGAGTGCAGGATCTCGTCGAGTGCGGCCTTACTGGCTCCGTAGGCGGCGATTCCCGCGCGCGGGCTGCCGACGTCGTTGCTCGAGGCGATCAGGACGACGCCGTTCTCGGACAGGTGCGGCAGCGCGGCCCGCAGGACGTTGTTCGCCCCAACGGCATTCACGCTGAACGCGTGGATCCAGGTGACGAGGTCGGTGTCCTCGATGTGGGCAAACGGAACCACCGTGCTGGTGAACACGACGGCGTCGAGCCCGCCGAGAGCGGAGGCGGCGTCGTCGACGACGCGCTTGATGGCCGCGGTGTCCTCCACGTCGAGCTCGTACGCGGAGCCGCCGACGGTGTCGGCCAGGGTCGTCAGCAGGTCCATTCGCCGCGCGGCGACTGCCACCTTTGCACCGCGTTCGGCGGCGCTGATGGCGACCGCGTGGCCGATTCCCGACGACGCCCCGACGACGAGTACCCGTAACCCGTCGGCGTCGGCAAGCTGACTAGCCATGTAGAGACCACCTTCGTCAATGTTCCGTGGTCACATTAGAGCGTCGACCAAGGATTGCCTAAGCTGGCCCGCATTATCGGTCAGGACAGAAACGACAGCAGAAGCGAAAAGACGGTAGAGAGCGCCCCCGCGAGGACGTTCGGCTTGGACGCCCCGATGACGACGCCTGTTGCGGTGCCCTGCGGGGTGACGATGGAGACGGTCGATCCAGGGACGAGAACGTCGTCGGCGCCGGTGTCCCCGGTGAGGAACCACTCGTTGAGCCACGTCGTGCTCAACTGGTCGACCGCAGGCGGGTTCTGCGGTTGTGGGAAGCCGGCGACGGCGTAAGCGGCGATCTGAATCAGCGGGTTTCCGCCGCGCATCGAGTCCATGTGCACCCCGCCGTCGAGCACGATGCCGTTGAAGTGGCCGGGACGTGCGGCGGTCAAGTCGTCGTTGACGGTGCTCGTCGAGTTGAACAGGTTCGACGGCGCACCGATCTCGCGAACCGGGATGTAGTGGCCGCTCGCCGTCTCGTAGGTGGCGAGCTTGTCGAGAGCGTCGGGCAGAGTGTCTCCGACCGGCACGCCGTCGAGGAGAATCACCCCGACGAGGTCGTCGGCGGCGCAACTCTCGGAGGTGCAGTTGGCGGCGATGAAACCCGCTGCGCCCGAGACGAGGTTGGCGCCGAGCGAATGGCCTTCTAGCGCGAACTTCTGGGGCAACCGTGCCGTGGCCGGATTCAGGTTGTATGCCTCCGCGTAGCCGGCGTCCACGGCGCTCGCCGTGAGCGCGTCACGGTCTCCTTCGAACAAGTCGGCGATCGACGACGCCATTCCGGTGCCGCCGAGCCAGTAGTCGTCACCGGCAAGGGGATTGGACGACAACGTCGGTGTCACCACGATGCTGTTCGTCTGCTCGGCGAGGTTGGCTGCGGTGTAGCTGTACATGGGGCCCTGGGCGAAGAAACCGTGTTGCAAGAGAATCATGCGATCCGGTGGCGCGCCGTCGTCGGTCGTCGGGAAGTACCAGTTGGCCGGAACGGTTTGCCCGTTGCTCAGTTGAATCGTCGAGGTCTTGACGGTGACCGTGCTGTTCGGCGGGACCTTCGGTGGTCCGGTGACCACGGCCTCGACTGCCTGGACGGCATTGATGGCGAGCGACCCGACCTTCGAGACGATGCCACCGATCAGCGATCCGATTTGGCGTGCGGGCTGGGCGTCGGGAATCCGAGCGGCCGTCTGGTCCACGGGGGGAGTGGCAGTGGTGACGCGTGCAGCGGTCTCGATTGGCGGAGCGACGAGTGCGGACGACAGCGTGGCGCGCAGGAGACCCAGCGTCCGATGCGTCGTCGTGGGGCGGGTGATGACATCCGACGCCGAGGTGACTCGCGCGGCGACCTCGTCGGAGGGCGACGTGCCGAGTGCGCTCGACAGCCTGGTGCGCAACAGCCCAAGCGGTCGTTGCGTCGTGGGTCCAGTGTCGGCGGCAGACGTCGATCGGGCGTCGGCGTCGGCGGTCAGTTTGAGATGGAGCTTCGAGAGGATCCGGTGCGGGCGATTCGCGCCGGCTCCCGAATCGGTGGACTGCGAATCGGTGGTCTGCGACGCTACGGGGCTCGGTCCGGATTCGGATTCGGTCCCGGCGCTCGCGACAGCGGCACCGGAGAGGAGCGCCGCCGATACCCCAGCGGTGACGAGACCAGCCCATAGCCACACCCGCAATTGCCGCACTCAAGCCCCTGACGTCGTCGTCCTTCACACGCTTCGACCTGCGATGCTGGTGGGAGCAAACAACAGGACGTTATCGACGTTACCGTAAATAATTGGAGCGATGAAACTCATGATGATGCGCGCGATCTTGGCGGCGGCGGTCGTTCTCGCGGCAGGCGGGTGCGGTGCGTCGTCCACCTCCCCGACCACGTCTTCACCCGCACCTGCCGCGACGCCCGTCGCGTCCGATGCCCTGACGCCGCTGCTCGGCTCGGTGCCGTTCGCGCCGGTTCCGTTCGCGGGCTCGGACGGCAAGAGCCACATGGTCTACGAGCTGGCGGTCACCAACTTCACGAACGCCGCGCTGACGGTCGGTGACGTGAAGATCGAAGACGCCGAGTCCGGTCGGGTGATCGGTGAACTCGATGCAACCGAACTCAAGGACCGACTCCAACCCGCGGGCACCCGCGAGGGCTCGGATCGCCTCGAGGCCGGCCAAGCCGGGACCGTCTTCATCCACCTGGTCATGGACAGCGGCACCGCACCGAAGACCGTCGTCCACGAAGTCGCGGTGACGAGCGCCGCGATGCCGCCCGGCAAGGACAAGGTGACGGAACGGCTGGCCACCACCAAGGTCGACGAGCGAACGCTGCCGGTGTTGTCGGCGCCGTTGCGCGGTGAGCGCTACATCGCGGCCGACGGATGCTGCGACGCGGTCCGCCACACGCGGGCGGTGCTGCCCGTCAACGGCCAGACCTGGCTGGCCCAGCGCTACGCGATCGACTACGAGCAGGCCGACCCGCAGAACCGGATCTTCACCGGGGACCCGCGAAATCCGTTGAGCTACAAGATCTTCGGCCAGGAGGTGCATGCCGTCGCGGACGGCACCGTGGTCGGCACCCGCAACGACCTCGCCGAGCAGACACCGGGTGTCTACCCGGCGAACATCCCCATCGACGAGGCCGACGGCAACTACGTCGTCTTGGACGTCGGCAATGGCTTCTTCGTCAACTACGCCCATATGCAACCGGGCAGTGTCCGGCCGAAGGTGGGCGACACGGTCAAGCGGGGTGACGTCATCGGTCTGGTCGGCAACACCGGCAATTCCGTTGCGCCACATCTGCATGTGCACGTCATGGACGGGCCGTCGCCGTTGGCATCCCAGGGTCTGCCCTACCTGGTCGACCGGTTCACGATCACCGCGCAGGTCGCGAGCACCGAAGGACTTCGATGCCTCCGAAGGCGAGGGTGTGCCGTTGGTCCTCAAGCCGGGTGTCGCGAGTTCTGAGCACACCGATCAGCTGATCTTGGATCAGAACGTGGTGACGCTCGGGGGGTGAGGTTCAGGACGCGGAGTCTGCCGTCAGCTTCAGCACGCGGCCATTGCCGTTGTCGGTGACGTAGACGGTGTTGTCGGGGCCTATGGCTACACCACCCGGGTACTTGAGGCCGGTGAAGGGCAGTTGGGTCTGGGTGGTGGCGCCGGCTGTCAGCTTCAGTACCCGGCTGTTGCCATTATCGGTGATGTAGACGGTGTTGTCGTTGCCGACGGCCACGTTGCGTGGGTTTGAGAGGCCGCTGAAGGGCAGTTCGATCTGGGTGGTGGCGCCGGCCGCCAGCTTCAGTACGCGGTTGTTGCTGTAGTCGGTGATGTAGGCAGTGTTGTCGGTGCCTATGGCTACACCGCGTGGGTTTGAGAGGCCGGTGAAGGGCAGTTGGATCTGGGTGGTGGCGCCGGCCGCCAGCTTCACGACGCGGTTGTTGCTGTAGTCGGCGACGTAGACGGTTCTGCCGGTGTCGACGGCTACACCGGGTGGGTTTGAGAGGCCGGTGAAGGGCAGTTGGGCCTGCGTGGTCGCGCCGGCCGCCAGCTTGAGTACCCGACTGTTGTACCCGTCGATGATGTAGACGGTGTTGTCGGTGCCAACGGCCACACCAGTCGGATCCCGGAGGTCGGTAAAGGGAAGGGTCTGGCGGGATGCCGCGGTGTCATCGCCAGACAGTCCGATGGTGGCGATGGTGATAACCGTGGCGACGATCGTGACCGCCGCCCCGATAATGGCGGGCTTGCGGCGCCACCATGGGAGGTCTGGCTTTGCCTCTCGTGCCTGAGGCGGTGGTCCGGGTGCTCGGCGGGTGGGGGCAGCGGGTCGTCGGTGCTGGGTTTCTGCTGCTGGGTCAACATCGTGGGGCGGCGGGTTTGATGGTTGGCGGATGACCGGCGGCAACGGGGCCGGATCGACTTCGGTGTTCGGCAGCTCTGGTTCCGGCGGGGGTGACGGTGCTGGTTGCGGTGCGGGGAGTGGGGTGGTGATTGCGTCGTGTGCTGCGGTCGCCAGTTCGATCGTCGTGGCGTAGCGGTGGTCGGGATCCTTCGCCATGCCGGTGGCGATGACGTCGTCGAACCGTTGCGGCACATCGGTTTTGGTGGCCGACGGTAGTGGCGGTGGGGTGTTCAGGTGGGAGGCCACCAGACCGGCCATGGTCTGACCGGCGAATGGGGGTGCTCCGGTGAGGCATTCGTAGAGCACGCAGGCCAGGGCGTAAACGTCGGCGCGGGCGTCGTCGGGGCTGCTGCCCATGCGTTCGGGCGCCATGTACTGGAAGGTGCCTATGGCATTGCCAGTGCCGGTCAACCTGGTGTCGTCGGTGGCTCGCGCAATGCCGAAGTCGATCAGGTAGGCGAAGTCGTCATCGTCGAGTAACACGTTGGAGGGCTTGACGTCTCGGTGGACGAGCCCGACTTTGTGCGCGGCGTGTAAGGCCTTGGCGATCTGTTCGATGATCCGCACGGCGCGCGAGGGTGGCAGTGCTCCGTCGGACATGACTGCGTGCAGGTCGCGGCCCTCGATCAGCCGCATGCTGACGAAGAGTCGTCCGTCGATCTCGCCGTAGTCGTAGATCGGGATGACGTGTGGACTGTTGAGTCGGGCGGCGGCGAGCGCTTCGCGCCGGAACCGCTGCTGAAACATCGCGTCGTCGGAGAACTGCGGAGGAAGCATCTTGAGCGCCACTACCCGCTCGGTGACTGTGTCGTGAGCGCGCCAAACCTCGCCCATGCCGCCGCGACCCAACATGCCCAGCAGTTGGTAACGCCCGAACGGCGTGCCCTCCACAAGAAGCCCCCTCACGGTGAATACACAGCAAACCACAAAGCGCGAAGGGCGGGCGCCCTCAGGTGCGTCGGTTGCGCCACTTCGAGAACCGGCCCGTGGGCAACGACAGCGCTGCCATCACCGCGCTCATCGGCGAGGCGACCGACTCCTTGGAGGGCTCGGGCTCAACGCCCGGCACGGCGGGGCCGTCGCCCACCCACCACGTCGGCGTTAGGAGTGCCGACGTCACCGGGATTGCCTTGTCGACGCTATTGCTGCCCCATTCGCACGCGCGGTCGATCGTCGCCGCGGACGGCGCCAGGTTCGCCGGCGACAGCGTCGGCTCGAACCGGACGATGTGGTCGGCGTAGGGCGCGTTGCGCACCATCTGCAACTGGATGGCCTGAGTGATCGGGACCAGCCACATGTTCCGCGGATCCCATTGCGGGTGAAAGCAATCGAAGGCCAGATAGCAGGCATTGCGGGTGCCGAGCTTGCCGTCGCGGACCCGCTTCCACGCCAGCTCGACGGGGACGTTGCTCGCCGCACCGCCGTCGACGATCGCCGCGATGTCCCTCTCGGCGAGCAGGGTGTCGAGGAGCGGGACCATGCGTGGGTCGCGGGTCTCGTAGTGCAGGACACCCGGTATCGCCGACGAGAAGGACGCCGCATCGACGACGTTGAATTCGCTCGTCAGGTCGTCCTCGCCGATGACGATCGGCTTCGTGACCCGCGAGTCGATGAACGCCGCGACCTGCCACATGCGCGCCGCCACCTGCGGGCCGATGCCGATCGGCAGCAGCGGGATCGCCGCGCAACCGCAGGGCGGCAAGCTCCTGACGGCGGAATCGTGCGGGCAGTGCTTGAAACGACTGCCGTCGCACGCCGGCGACCACCGCTTCGAAGGGAATTGCCATGTCCGACATGCGCATCAGCTCGCCGTCCTCGCGCCGGAACAGCGCGTCGGCGAACTCGTCGAAGCGCAGCGAGAACATGCCGGTCAGTCCATGACGCCGCTGCCGCTGCTCGGGTCCGAGGATGGCACGGTAGGACACCGTCTTCGCCCAGGCGACGTACTCCTCGATCGGCACCGGCAGGGCGCGGCCCATGACGCTGCCGATGATCGATCCGAACGACGAGCCGATCATGTAGTCGGGCACGTGGCCGGCCGCCAGCAGTCGCTGCAGACCGCCGATGTAGACGAACCCCGCACCGCCGCCGCCACCCATCACCGTGACGAGCTTCTTGTAGCCGACCTCCGCGTCGAGCTCGGCGGGGGAGAAGTCATTGCCGTGGTTCTCGAGGAGAAGCTGCCGCTGCTTGTCCTGGTCGTCGGCGAGTCGCGCGAGGACGTCGCGCGCCGCCTTGAGAGCCTTCGTCGGATCACGCAGCACCCGCAGCGGCTCGCGTAGGGCGTCGCTGACCTGGTCGCGCCATGGGGCGAGTTCGGCCCCGACGGATACGTCGCCACGCCCGCGCCGTCCGCCAGGGCCCGCCGCTCCCGGCTCGAAGTCCGCGAGCCTGGCGAAGTTGAGGATGTACCGCAGCTTGCGAAGCTCGTCGGGGCTCAACACGTCCGGGGCGGCGAGGCTGTGCCGCACCAGCCGGTTCTCCATCCGCTGCAGCAGCAGGGTCGGCTCGGTCGACTGACGCTCGACCGCGTCGATGACGTCGCCGTACTCGTCGGCACCCTCCGCGAGATGCGTGGGTGGACGGCGGGCGCCGCGGCCGAGCAGCGCGTCGGCAAACGGGATCTGCATAGCCCCAACGGTAGGCGGCCCCCACGCCGTGGGGGCCGCTCTGCCCTCAGGCGACCGCGCTCTTCTCCAGGATGTGCAGACCGCATGCGCTGCCGAGGCCGATGACGTGGGCCATGCCGACCTTCGCGCCCTCGATCTGGCGGGGGCCGCCCTCGCCGCGAAGGTGCGTGGATACCTCGTAGATTCCGGCGATGCCGGTCGCCGCGATCGGATGGCCCTTCGACTCGAGACCGCCGCTGACGTTGACCGGCATCTCGCTGTCGCGCCAGCCCTTGCCTGCGCGAACGAAGTCCAGCGCGCCACCCGGCTCGCACAGCCCGAGGTTGTCGTAGTGGACCAGTTCGGCCGTCGCGAAGCAGTCGTGCAGTTCGACCAGGTTGAGATCCTCGGGGCCGATGCCCGCCTGTTCGTAGGCGGTGGCCGCGGCCTGCCGGGTCAACGTGTTGACGTCGGGCAGAACCTGGCACGCCTCCTGCCACGGATCGCTGGTGAGAACCGATGCGCTGATCTTCACGGCGCGCCGCTGCTGCTCGAGGCTCAGCGTCTTCAGCTTGCTCTCGGTGACGAGTACCGCCGCTGCCGCGCCGTCGCAGTTCGCCGAACACATCGACCTGGTGTTGGGATAGGAGATCATCACGTCGTTCATGATCTGCTCGAGGGTGAAGCGCTTCTGGTATGCCGCAAGCGGATTCAGCGTGGAGTGAGCGTGATTCTTCTCCGCGATCTTTGCGAACAACTCGAAGTCGGCGCCGCCGTAGCGGTGTGCGTATTCCATGCCGATCTGCGCGAACACTCCCGGCATCAGGTCGGTTCCGGTGCGACCCTCCAGCAGCGCGACGGCGCCGAGGCGGCCGTCGGCCGTCCACCGGTTGTCCTTCTTCGCCTTCGGTGCACCGAGAAGGCCTGCACCGGAGAGTTTTTCAACGCCCACGGCAAGTCCGTAGTCGGCCTCGCCCGCCTTCAGAGCCATGTGGACGACGCGGACCGCGGTGGCTCCCGTCGCACAGGCATTGGCGACGTTGAACACCGGAATGCCGGTCTGGCCGATCTGCTTCTGCAGCTGTTGGCCGATTCCGGCGTTGGCCTGCATTAGGTTTCCCGCTGCGAGGATCCCCATGTCCTTCATGCCCACCCCGGCGTCGGCGAGCGCGCCGCGTGCCGCCTCGGAGGCGAGGTCGATCTCGTCGAGATCGGGGTGCTTGCCGAACTTCGTCATGTGGATCCCGAGAATCCAGACAGAGTCGCTCATCAGTTCTCCTCGCTGACTGGGGCAAACGCGTAGCCGATCGCCTCGACGCCGTCGTCGTCGACGCCTTCGGAGACGGTGACGAGCTTGACCTTCATCCCGGCCTTGACGTGCTCGGGGTCGGGCGCGACGTCGACGAGCTTGCCGCGGACGCTGGTGCCGCCGCAGTCGACGATCGCCGCCACGAAGGGCACCTCGACGCCGGGGATGCTGAACGCGACGATGGAATACGTCCGCACCGTTCCGGTGGTGTCGATGTCGACGGGTGCGAATTCCTCACCGCCGCATGATGCGCAGGCATTGCGTCGATCGAAATAGCGTGCGCCACACTGGGTGCACTGATTCGCCACCAGACGTGGCGGGTCCAGTTCGAGATACGACACCAGCGGCACCCGCTTGAGTGTCTCCTGTTCGGTGGCCATCGATCTCCGTCCGCAGAAGTTGGTCTTCGTCCTCTGACGATGACACGGCCGTCATCGGTATCGATGCCCGGGTCCACATATCGATGTGCTTAGTGCGACTATACGAACATGGAACGAGTCGTCTTCACGGGCGCCGCAGGTCAGCTGGTGGGAGACCGCTGGGGATCGGGCGGCGATCGAGGCCCGGTACTCATGTTGCACGGCGGCGGGCAGACCCGGCATACCTGGGACCGATCGGCACGCTCGCTGGCTGCAGACGGCTGGGACGTCCTCACGCTGGACGCCCGGGGCCACGGCGAGAGCGAATGGGCGCCCGACGGCGACTACTCCGTTGACGGGCTGGTGAGCGATCTGCTCGTGGTCTGCGCCCAACTCGGCACGTGGTCGTCGACGTTGCCCGTCATCATCGGCGCGTCGATGGGCGGCATGACCGCACTGGCCGCCGAGGGGGAGCGCGGCGGCGTGGCGCGAGCGCTGGTGTTGGTCGACATCGTTCCCCGCATCGAGGCCGACGGGGTCGAGAAGATCGGCGCGTTCATGGGGGCGGCTCCCACCGGCTTCGCGAGCCTCGAAGAGGTGGCCGACGCCGTCGCGGCGTACCAGCCGCATCGCAAGCGCCCGCGCAACATCGAGGGCCTGCGCCGCAACGTGCGACTGGCCGAAGACGGCCGGCTGTACTGGCACTGGGACCCGGCGTTCCAAAGCCTGGGCGACGACACCCTGGACGACCGCGACAACCATTACGAGAGGTTGGCCGACGCCGCGCGCAGCATCCGTGTCCCGACGCTATTGGTGCGGGGCATGCTGTCCGACATCGTCAGTGAGGCCGGGGCGGCTGAACTCCTCGAACTCATGCCCCACGCCACGGCCATCGACGTCGCGGGTGCCGGGCACATGGTCGCCGGCGACGACAACGCGATCTTCGTCGACCACACGACGGCGTTCCTCGACTCGCTCTGACTCAACGCTCGATCGTGAACGTCACGACGATATTCACGCTCGAAACGTCGTGCCGTTCACGTTCGCGAGGAAGGCCGCCCGGTGCGCGATCCGAAACGGCGTTTTCACGCCGTGAACGGCAGCTAGGCGGGCAGCGTCTCGTCGTAACGTGAATCCCATGGATTTGTTGGAAGGGTCGCCCGTACTACCGAATACGACGGTGTTCTCGCAATCGATGAAGTCGAGTGCGAGCCCGCAGGCGGTGTATTACGACAAGGCGAAGAACGTTCGCGCAGAACGCTTCGAGGGGATCGTGCACCTCTACCGGTTCGACGACATCACCCGCATCAATCGCCATCCCGACATCCGCGGCACCGGCGCCAGGGGTGGCATGTTCAACAAGGACATGCTGCTGATTCCGCTCGAGATCGACGGGCCGGATCACAAGAAGTGGCGCAAGCTGCTGGACCCGATGTTCTCGCCCAAGCGGATCGCCCACCTCGAGGAGTCGATTCGCGCGCTGGCCGCCGAACTCATCGACGACTTCGCGGCATCGGGTTCGGCGGATCTCGTCGACAAGTACTGCATTCCCCTTCCGTGCGTGTCCTTTCTGCGGCTGGTCGGCGCACCCGTGGAGGACCTCGGCTTCTTCCTCGACTTCAAGAACGGTCTGCTGCACGCAGGAGGCGACACCGAAGAGGAGAAGCTGGCGAACATGGCCGCCGCGGGCGGCGTCATGATCGAGTACCTCTTCTCGTTCATCGCCCGCCGACGCGAGGAAACCGAGGAGCAACCCGACGTCACCTCGGCACTGATCTGGGCCGACGTCGAAGGCGAGAAGCTCAACGACCTCGACCTGATGAACATCCTGTTCCTGCTGATGTTCGCGGGCCTGGACACCGTGACCGCGTCGATGGCCTGCATCTTCGCCTGGCTCGCCGACCACCCAGCCGAGCGGAAACTCTTGAACGACGACAGGTCGTTGATTCCCAAGGCGATCGAGGAGATCATGCGCTACGAATCGCCTGTGGTGGCCGGTGTGCGGTACGCCGCCGCCGACATCGACCTCGGTGATGGGCTGGAGCTCAAGAGCGGTGACGCCATCGTCGTGATCTGGGGCGCCGCGAACGTCGACCCGAACGCATTCGACAAGGCACTCGAGGTGGACTTCGACCGGCCGCGCAACAACCACATCGTCTTCGCCAGCGGGTTACATCGTTGCCTCGGTTCGCATTTGGCGCGCCTGGAGCTCAGGATCGCAGTCGAGGAGTTCCTCGACCGGATCCCGGACTTATCAAGTGACCGCGGGCGAGCCCCTCGAATGGAACAACCAGGCCGTGCGCACTGTGGCGCGGCTGCCGATCACCTTTCCCACCTAGCGATATCGGCGTGTTCACCGGTGCTTAGTGGCTGTGAGCACGCCGAAATCACCTCGGGGGCTTGGGTTCCCGCGGCAGACCGAGTATGCGCTCGGCGATGATGTTGCGCTGGATCTCCGAGGTGCCGCCGCCGATGCGGAGGCCGAACGACTCCAGATAGCCGAGGAATCCGTCGTCGCCCGCCATGGCGCCGAATCGGCGGACCCGGTGGTTCAGCTCGGTGGCGATCAACTTGAGTGTGCCGCTAGCCGGACTCGGGTGACCCGTAGCCTGCTGTTCGGCGACGCACTTGTACAGAAGCGCCCGGGCCGCGAAGACGTCATCGTCCAGATCTGAGATCTGCTGCGCCAGAACCGGATCGCCACCGAAGGTGCGGGCCAGCCGCGCCGTGTGACGCTGCAGACCGATGATGGTGGCGGCGAACGCGGTGCTGCGCTCGAACATCAGCGTGGTGGTCGCAACGGCCCAGCCCTGGCCGATGTCGCCGACGACGTTGGCGCGTGGAATCCGCGCTCCGTCGAAGAACACCTCACAGAACTCCGCGGACCCGGTGACCGAGGGGATCGGCCGCACCGTGATGCCCGGTGTGCGAAGGTCGGCCATCAGATAGGTAAGGCCGCCGTACCGGTCCCCGGGGTCGGTGCGCACCAGCAGTTCGCAGAAGTCGGCGTGCTGCGCGTGCGTGCTCCACCGCTTCTCGCCGGTGATCACGAGGTCGTCCCCGTCGAGCACCGCACGGGTGCTGATCGCCGCCAGATCGGACCCAGCGCCAGGTTCGGAGAAGCATTGGGCGAACAGGATGTCGCCGTTGAGGATGCCGGGTAGCCACTGCCGGCGCTGCGCGTCGGTGCCGTGCTCGATCAGCGTCGGGCCTGCGTGCGACACCCCGACGAAGAACAGTTCGCCGCCACGCCCACCCGCCCGCTGATGCTCTTCGTGAAAGATGATCTGCTGCAGGGGTGTTGCGCCCCGGCCACCGTATTCGGCCGGCCACGCGATGCCGGAGAGTCCGGCCCCGGCAAGCCGCTTCTGCCACTGCCGTTGCTGGGCAACGTCGTCGGCGTCGTAGTCGGATTTCTGCCCGACGGTCCGGGCCGGTGGAGCTGTGGGCGGGTTCTCCGCGAACCAGGTGCGCAACTCGGTGCGAAATGCCTCGTCGGTCATCTCCGTGATCGTCATACGGCGTCTGCTCCGAACAATCGCGCGACCGCGGGGCGGTCGATCTTGCCGATGTCGGTGCGGGGCAGGCACTCCACCAGCAGGATCCGCCGCGGTATCTCGTACTTGGCGAGGTGGGTCCCGACTGCCCGTCTGATCGCATCGGCGGTGGCATCGGATCCGGTCGTCGGCACCACGGCGGCGACCGGAATCTCGCCGAGTCGGTCGTCGGGGATGCCGGCGACGGCTGAATCCGCAACGTCCGGAAGCGCATTGAGCGCCGCCTCGACCTGTGCCGGGTAGATGTTGAACCCGCCACACACCAGCAGGTCGCGCGATCTACCGACGACAGACAGGAAACCGTCATTGGTGAGAATTCCGAGATCCCCAGTCCGGAGCAATGTTCCGCCGTCGGTCGGCATGCCCGCCGAATCGAGGTAGCCCGACATGGCCGAGCGGGCGCGGGCGGCGATCTCGCCGATCTCGCCGCGGGGCAGCGGTACGCCGTCGGCACCGAGGATGACGACCTCGACGCCCGGCGCGATGCGCCCGACGGTGTTGTCGGGCCGGATGCCTGCCGCGATGTCGTCGGGCCGCTCGAATGCGATGGCGCCCGCGAACTCGGTCTGGCCGTAGTTGCGCAGGATCGGGATGCGGAACTTCTCCTCGAACGCCAAGCGCGTCGCCTCCGGTAATGCGGCCGTGCCGACGGTCGCACTCGTCACGCCGGGAAGCGGCCCTGCGACGTCCGACTGGACCATCTCCCAGACCATCGCGGGCGTGAGCCGCAGAACGCCGAGCCGGTACCGCGACGCCAGATCGACCACCAGCGGAACGGAGAACTTCTCGGTCAGCAGTATCGGCTTGCCGAGCCACCACGACGCCAGCGTGCCGAGGAACCCACCCATCAGCGCCAGCGGGACCAGGATGAGCTGAGGGCCGCGCGCGGGATCCGTCGGTGCCCTCCCACCGTCGGCCAGACCGCTGCCACCCGCGATTCCTGCGACGCTTCCCCGCAATGCCGCGAACGTCAGCGAGGCGCCCTTCGGAACGCCCGTGGTGCCGGACGTGAACATCACCAGTGCCTCGTGCGGCGGGGCCGCGTTCGTACTACCGGTGCGCTGCACCGCGACGGCCAGGCCTGCCCCGGGAACGAGGGTGAACGCGGCACCCGTGACCGCAGTTCTGCGCGTGACCTCGGCGTCGGGCACGAGGACACCCGCCGACACGACGGAGCATCCGACCGACCATGCCGCGTGGATCGCCACCACGGAGGCGGCGGAGTTGTCGAGGCGGATGACCACCCTGGTCCCAGGAGTCAGTTGATCGGCGACCCTGGATGCGGCGTCGGCGAGCTCCCCGAACGTATACTCGGCACCACCAGCGATCACCGCGACCCCACCCGGAGCAGCGGCGACGCAGCGACCAAGAAGGCCCGCGAGGTCCGAAGATGCCGTGAGCGGCGTCGTGTCCACGATCCGACGGTACGAATCATTTCCAGCCGTGAACACCGCCGCGGACCAATTCGCGTGAAAGCCGAGTTTTCGTGTCGTGATGTTGCTTTCAGCCAGCCCCGGAGCGTTGTCTTGATGGCGTGGACTTCGGAATCGGCGACGACGCGATCGCGCTGCGCCGCGGCGATCGGCGAATTCTTCGATCGCCGCGACGACGGGCGTTCGATCGCCGACGCATCGGCGGCAGGCACCGCTGCGAGCAGGGCTCGATGGGACGCGTTGTGCGGGATCGGCATACCCGCGCTGCGGGTGCCGGAGCCGCAGGGCATCGGCGCAAGCCTTCTCGATTCCACGGCGGTCGTCGAAGGTTTCGGCGCCGTCCTGCTCCCCGAACCGGCGAGCACGACCATCGTGCTGGCCCCCGTCCTCACCGCGCTGCTGGACGGTTCGCGGGTCGCCTGCCTCGTCTCCCCGCAGAATGTCAGCTTCCACGCCGACGGCACGCTGACGGGTACGGTCCGCATCGCCGACGACGGCATCACCGACTTGGCCGCGGTTCCGTTCGACGGCGGGCTGGCACTGGTCGAGCGGTCGGCGATCGGGGGAGTGGGAGAACGATCCGACATCGACCCCTGCCGACCCACGGCGCTGTGTGAGCTCGGCCGCGTCCATCCCATCGAGACCGTGCCGATGGCACCGGACGCCGTCGCGGCGCTCCTGCGCGAATGGGCCGTGCTCGCGGTCAGCGAGTTGGTCGGCGGCATGCAGGCGGGCCTCGACGCGACGTTGGCCTACGTGTGTGACCGGGAGCAGTTCGGCCGCAGCGTGGGTAGCTTCCAGTCGGTCAAACACCAACTGGCAGACATGTACGTGGCGGTCGAACAGGCCAGGGCGGCAGTCCAATTCGCCGCGGCCGGGTGTGATTGCTCGGCGGAGATGGTCGCGACCGACGTCGCCGCCGCCGCACGATGGGTGCCCGCGTCGGCCATCGCTCTCTTCGAGCGCGCGATCCACCTGCACGGCGCGATGGGGTACGCGTGGGACGTCGCCATGCATTTGCACTTGCGCCGGGCCGTCGCCACCAGGGGACTGCTGCGCGAGTCTGGGGTGACGGACCCTCAGTCGGTTCGCGAAGGCCAGAGGGTGGCATCGTGAGCGGGGATCTGCGGGCGTCGATCAAGGAGTTCCTGGACGCGAACGATCCTGGCAAGGGGCCGAAGGATCCGCTGGAGAAGCTCGGCTTCCAAAAGGATTGGGCCGCAAAGCTGGTCGACGAGGGCTTCGCTGCGCCGTCGTGGCCGAAGAGTTGGGGCGGCATGGAGCTGTCATTGGCGGACCAGGCGGTCTACCACGAGGAGTTCGCCAAGGTACGGCGTCCGGCTCACCCGGGCTCGGGAGTCATGGTCGTCGGACCGGCAATCATCAAGTACGGCAGCGATGAGCAGCGGCAACGATATCTGAAGCCGGGGCTGCGTGGGGACATCATCTGGGTGCAGGGCTTCTCCGAACCGGAGGCCGGATCGGATCTGCCGAGTCTGCGGACCCGTGCCGACCGCATCGGTGACGAGTACGTCGTGTCGGGGCAGAAGATCTGGATCACCAATGCGCGACACGCAGACTGGCTGTTCACGTTGGTGCGCACCGGCACTCGGGAGTCGCGTCAGCACGGAATCAGCTATCTGCTGATCGACCTGCACATCCGTAGGGTGTGACGGTGCGGCCGCTGCGGGACATGACCGGTGGCTCGTCGTTCTGCGAGATCTTCTTCGACGACGTGCGGGTGCCCGTGGCCAACCTCGTCGGCGACGAGAACGACGGTTGGCGCATCGCCCGAACCAGCATGGGTCACGAACGGTCGACGGCAGGCGTGTCGCAGGCGATGCGATACCGCCGGATCGTCGACGAACTGTACGACCTCGCGCGTGACTGCGGCCGCAACACCGATCCCGTGATCCGGCAGCGGCTTGCCGCAATCGAGATCGACGTACGGCTGATCGAGCTGAACAACCTGAGGACGCTCGCCAGTGTCGTCGACGGCGCCGAACCCGGACCGGTGTCCTCGATCGGCCGGTTGATGTTCACCGAATTCGAGAAGCGCCTCCACGACCTGGCCGTCGACATCACCGGGCCCCGCGATGATGCTCGACCCGAGAGATCCCGCGATCGGTGCAGCGTGGCCGATGGGTCACCGGATTCCTCGCGACCCGGGCCTCGACCATCGGCGCTGGAACCGCCGAGATACAGCGAAACACCATCGCGGAGCAGGTACTTGGCCTGCCTCGCGACCAACCGGACGACGCTAGGAGAAACGCGTGACCCAGACCAGTGAGCCGAAGTCGGCAGAGGACCGCTTCGAAGCGGCCACGGCGTTCGAGATCGACGATGCCGACATCGCGAAAGACCGCGCGGCACTGGGAGCGTGGTCGGCGTGCCGAGACAAGGCGCTGCTGTCGACCGCGACGCCCGAAGCGATCAGGAACTTCGCCTACAGCTATGGCGACGACAACCCGCTCTACACCGATCCCACCTACGGCGGTGGCAGACGGTGGGGCGGGCAGGTGGCACCGCCGATCATGGCTGCCGTGCTCAACGCGCCACTGCTCGGTGATCGACTTCCCAAGGAACTGCGGGGCGGAAGTTACCGGGGAATCCACGCATTCGTCTCCGGCGGGACATGGGAGTGGTATCGGCCGATCTACCCGGGGGACACGATCTACAGCTTCTCCGGCCTGGAGTCGGTCGAGGAGAAGCCATCGGAGTTCGCCGGACGCTCGGTCATCCGGATCATTCGCGACGTCAAGATGAATCAGCACGGCGAAGTCGTCGGCGTGTACCGAACGCTGGTCATCAACACCGAGCGCAAGACCGCGCGAAAGAAGGGCAAGTACAGCGCGATCGAAGAGCCCTCCTACTCCAAGGAGGACATCGCCGCGCTCGACGAGATCTACGCCGCCGAGAAGGTGCAGGGGTCGACGCCGCTCTACTACGAGGACGTTGCGGTCGGCGATGCGATGGGCACCATGGCGAAGGGTCCGTTGACCACCACCGACATGATCGTGTTTCACGCCGGCGGTTACGGTTTCGTGCCCTACGGTCTCAAGACGGGGCGCATGGCGTATCAGAATCGACAGCGGATCGCGCCGTTCTACATCGACAACGCCCAAGGTGTTCCCGACGTCGCACAGCGCGTGCACTGGGATTCGGAGTGGGCCAAGGCGATTGGCACACCCCGAGCGTACGACTACGGCGTGCTTCGCGAATGCTGGATCCATCACTTCCTCACGGACTGGATGGGCGACGGAGCCTTCGTGGTGCGCCAGCACGACGAGATCCGGAAGTTCAACTACCAGGGCGACATCCAGTACCTCACCGGACGGGTGGACGGCAAGCGCGAGGAAGACGGCATGACGCTCGTCGACGTCTCGGTCGAGGTGCGCAACCAGCGTGGTGAGACCACGGCACTGGCCGATGCCACGATCTCGCTGCCCAGCCGCGAACACGGCTCGGCGCTGCTGCCCGACGTGCCGCGCGATCTCAGGCGTGACGCGCTGCGGATGTTCGAGCGGCACGGCGAGCTTCTGACGGGTGCCTCGGATGGCTGATGAGTCGGCTGTCCGTGTCCCTTGTGGACGACGACGTTCTGGTGCTCACCCTTGCCAGGCCCGACAAGGGAAACGCATTGCGGCACGAAGACACCCAAGGCGTGGCCGCCGATGATCGAGTCCATCGACGGCGACCGGAGTCCGCGCGGTCCTGATCCAGGCTGAGGGCAAGCACTTCTGTGCGGGCGCCGACCTGGTGAGCGCCAACGCTCCTGGGGAGAGGCCGCAGGTGGGGCACATGGCCCGAACGCTTGCCTCCGGCGCCCACCGGATGATCGAGGCGCTGTGGAACTGCCCGGTGCCCACGGTCAGCGCGGTGCAGGGTTCGGCGCTGGGCCTCGGCCTGCACCTGGCCGTGGTCTGCGATTTCGTGCTGGCCTCGCCAAACGCGGTGTTCGCCGCACCTTTTCGCGCCCGCGGCTTCTCCGTCGACAGCGGAGGGTCCTTCCTGTTGCCGCGACTGATCGGAATGCGACGGGCCCGGCAGATGCTGCTTCGCGGCATCTCCGTCCCCGCGGATACGGCCGCGGAGTGGGGACTGATCGACGACGTCGTCGACGCAAAGTCGCTCGGTCGGGCGGCTGCCGACCTGGCGAACGAACTCGCCGCGGGACCGACATTCTCGTTGGGCCACACCAAGGCGCTGCTGAATCGGCGTGCGCCGACCGACCTCGCGTCAGCGCTGCGAGCCGAGGCCGATTCCGTCGAGGCGACCATCCGCAGCGTCGACTTCAAGGAGGGGATCCGATCGTTCCGCGAGCGTCGCGATCCCGTCTTCAGCGGCCGGTGATGCGCTGATGGACACCACCCTGACCGACGAGCGACAACAGCTGATCCATAGTGTCGCAGGCTTTCTCGACAAGCATTCGCCCGAGACCGAGGTGCGCAGGCTGATGGAGGCCGGGGGCGCCGTCGACCCCGCGGTGTGGTCGGCAATGGCGGAGCTCGGCTTGCAAGGCCTGATCATCCCGGAGTCGCACGGCGGCGGCGGCTTCGGCTATCTGGACCTCGCGCTGGTCCTCGAGCAGATGGGCGCGGCGTTGCTCGTGTCGCCGTTCCTGTCGTCGGTTCTGGCAGCCAGCGCGCTGGTGGAGTCCGACGACGAGGCGCTGAAGACGGCGTACCTGCCCTCGCTTGCGTCAGGCGAGTGGGTCGGAACCCTTGCGCTCGCGGAAGATTCGGGCCGATGGGATGTCGGCTCCATCGAGGCAGTTGCGCGAACCGACGGTGACCGCTACCGACTCAGCGGGGCGAAGTGCTACGTCGTCGACGGCCAGTACGCCGACGTCCTGGTCGTATCGGCGAGATCGCCCGTCGGCAGGCGGCTGTTCGTCGTCGACGCCGACGCGCCGGGCGTGACCGTCACCCCGTTGCGGACCCTCGACGCCACGCGGCCGCAGGCACGCATCGAGTTCTCCGACGCGCAAGCCCAGGTCCTGTCCCGAGTCGACGACGGGCAGGTATCTCGTCGAGCACGTCGTCGCCGTCGCCGGGATCTGCCTCGCCGCCGAACAGGTGGGCGGAGCTCAGAGGTGTCTCGACATGGCCGTGAACTACGCGAAGACGAGAGTGCAGTTCGGCAGACCCATCGGAAGCTTTCAGGCGATCAAGCACAAGTGCGCCGACATGCTGCTCGCCGTGGAATCGGCACGGTCTGCCGCGTACCACGCCGCCGAGACCCTCGACGACGGCGACGATCCCTTGGTCGTCGCCACGGTCGCGCAAGCCAGTTGCTCGACGGCCTACACGGCGGTGGCGGGCGAGAACATCCAGATCCACGGTGGCATCGGATTCACCTGGGATCACCCGGCGCAGCTGTACTTCAAGCGAGCCAAGAGTTCCGAGATGCTCCTCGGAGATCCCGCATGTCAACGCGAACGCCTCGCGTGCCTGATCGGAATATGAGGTGTCCGGCATGGAAGACGTAGCAGACATCGACGGCGTGCTCTTCTCCGTCAGCGACCACATCGCCCGGATCACGCTCAACCGCCCCGAGAGCGGAAACTCGTTGACCGGCCCCATGCTTCCGTGGTTCCGCACGGCATGGCGCCGCATCGCCGACGACCCCGACATCCGGTGCGTGCTGATCACCGGGACGGGCGACAGGCACTTCTGCACCGGCGCCGATCTCAACCGGGTCGCCGAAACGGGCTCTGTCAGTGCGGGTCTCGGGCGGGCCACACAGGAGATCTTCTTCACGTCCCGGCAGAACAACGTATGGAAGCCGACGGTGTGCGCGGTCAACGGTGTCGCGGCCGGAGGAGGACTGCACTTCGTGGTTGACGCCGACATCGTCATCGCGTCGACCAATGCCTCGTTCGTCGACAGCCACGTGAACGTCGGCATGGTGGGTGGCGTCGAGAACATCGGCCTTGCGAAGCGGCTGCCGTTGGGCACCGCGCTGCGAATGACGCTGCAGGGACGCAACTATCGGCTATCGGTCGAGCGGGCCTACGCACTGGGGCTGGTCGAGGAAGTGGTCGCTCCGGAGGATCTCCTGGCCACCGCGGAGCAGATCGCCCGCGACATCGCGATGAATTCGCCACACGCGGTATCGCTTTCGCAGCAGGCCGTCTGGAGCTCGGTCGAGATGCCGTACACGCAGGCGGTCGAGTACGGCTACGCGCTGGTGAAGGCCAACTGGCAGCACCCGGACTTCATCGAGGGACCACGGGCCTTCGCCCAGAAGCGTGCCCCCACGTGGACGACTTAGCCCAGCCCGGAGTTCGGGCCGAGCGCCCGCGCGATGAACGGCAGCGCGATGTGCTCGAGTTCGGCGCGCGGCATCGAGCCGCCCAGGGTCGCCTGGTCGGCGGTCATGCACGACACCAGGTAGAAGATCGCCCATGCATCGGCGGATGGGTCGGGCGAGATGAAGACGCCCGCGGCGACACCATCGCGGATGGCGTCGATCAGCGGGGCGATCATCTGGCTCGTGCACTCGTTGATGGCGTCGGGGTACTCCGGAAGGAGTTCGCGCCAGTGCGAGGCGAAGAGAGACGACGGCTTCGCCAGCTCCTCGCGGTAGGCCATGTCTATCGTCGCGGCGATGTAGGCGCGAACGCGGTCGGGGGGATCGGCGTCGGTCGCCGTGACGCGGCGAAGGTGCACCGCCGCGCCACCGAGTTCGAGTTCGAGAAGCGCGAGCAGCAGGTCGGACTTCTTCTGGAAGTGACGATAGAAGCTGCGGGTCGACAGCTGCGCCTGCTTGAGCACGCTCTCGACCTTGAAGCCCCACCATCCGCTGCGGTCGAGGACTTGCTGTGCGGCACTGAGGAGTTGGGCCCGCTCGGCTTCAGCCGCCGAGTCGGATTCGGCGACCGTGGGGCTCGTGCATGTCGGCCAGTGTAGCGCTGGATGAGCATGGCCCGGCCCGACGTCCTCGACGTCCTGACCGACCGCCCGTCGTTGGCGGCCGCGGTGTGGTCGGTCGCCGATCTGCTGGCCCACCATGGCGTTCGCCCCGGCGATCGGGTCGTTGTGTCGCTACCGAACTCGGTCACGTCGGTGCAGGCGTATCTGGGTTGTGCGGCGGTCGGCGCGATCTGGGCGGGCGTCAATCCTTCGGCGCCGGTCAAGGTCAAGGCGCGGCAGTGCGAGATGGTGGCACCGCGGGTCGTCATCGGAGCCGGGGACGGGTACGCACCCGACGGCGTGAACCTGATCGCGGTCGGACCCGACGGACTCGCGCCCGTCGGCTCGGGCTCGCGGCCGCCCCGGCCGGATCTCGATGCGCCGTGTGCCATCGCGTTCAGCAGCGGGACCACGGGAGATCCGAAGGCCATCGTGCACAGCCGGGCGGGGGTGTCGCTGGCGGCGGCTGCCCTCGCGACCACCACTCTGCGCCCCGACGACAGGGTGGGCGTGACGCTGCCGTGCAGCATTCACAACGTGATGATCGTGGGCCCGTTGACCTGTCTGATGGCCGGAGCCACGACCGTGCTGTTGGACGGGTTCACTGCCCGCGAGGTGGCGGCGAAATGCCGCGAAGAACGTCTGACGATGGTCAGGGCGTTGGTGCCCGCAACGGTGTACGACATGGTGCACGACGACGCGATCGTCCCGGACAGCCTGGCCTCGCTGCGGGAAGCGGGGACGGGCGCAGCGGGCCTTGCCGAGACACTGCGGGCCGCATTCGAAGCCAAGTTCGGCATCCGGCTGTCCGGCTCCTACGGATTGTCCGAGGCGCCGGCGGCCGTCTGCTCGGAGGACACCGGCATGCCGCGTCGTCCGGGCTCCAGCGGGATGCCACTGCCGCACGCGTCGATCACGATCAGGGATCCGGCCGGAATGTGCTTGCCATCAGGCGAATTGGGCGAGATATGGGTCGGCCCCGCGAGCGATGGCCCGTTGGCGGGTCAGTATCGAGGCGCTCTCGGCCGCTGGGTGGACGGCGGGCTCGTCCCGTCCGCTGGCGGCGAGTTCGCCACCGGGGACGTCGGGTCCCTCGACGACCGAGGATCGCTGCACGTCGTGGGACGGACGGGTGACGTGATCACCAGGGGCGGGGTCACCGTTGCTGCCGCTGAAATCGAGGATGTCATGGGCGATTTCGAGGGGGTCCGCGCCGCAGCGGTGATCGGGCGACCCGACGATCGCCTGGGCGAGCGGATCGTCGCCTTCGTCGAACCCGAGACCGGTCGGCACTCTCGACCCGGCCGCCGTGCGCCGACACGCCGCGACCGTGCTCAGTCATGGCAAGGTGCCCGACGAGGTGATCGTCCTCGAGGCACTGCCACGCAATGCGATGGGCAAGGTCGTACGGGCCGAACTGCCGCGGGACGGAGTGCGAGAGTGACGTTTTCACCGATCGTCGTATCCGACGGAGCGTTCGATGCATACCGTGGATGGCGATGACACTCGATCAAGCATTGCGCGACACGTTGGTCCTGCCCGCGGTGTGCGCCCCGATGTTCCTGGTGTCGGGACCCAAACTCGTCGCGGCGGCATGCAAGGCGGGCGTCATCGGCGCGCTGCCTCGGCAGAACGCCCGCACTCTCGAGACCTTCGAGAACTGGCTGCGGGACATCCGGACCGAACTCGACGAATTCACCGACGCAGAATCCCGGCGCGCGCGTCGGTCCCGTCGCGGTCGAACCTCGCCGCCCGGTTCGACGACGACGAATTGACCGCTCACCTCGACCTGTGTTCGCGCTACGGCGTCGAGATCATCATCTCCGCCCAGGGCAGTCCGCGGGCACTGGCGCAGCGTGTCCACGACTGGGGCGGCCAGATCTATCACGACGTCACGTCCATCCGGTTCGCCGAAAAGGCGATCGCCGCAGGGGTTGACGGCCTGATCTGCATCGGCGCGGGAGGCGGTGGCCACTCCGGCACCACCAGTCACCTCGTCCTCATTCCCAAGATCCGCAGCATGTTCGACGGCGTGATCATCATGGCCGGCGCGGTCACCAACGGCGCTGCGATACGCGCCGCGGAGATACTCGGTGCCGACTTGTCCTATCTCGGAACGCGATTCATCGGTACACGCGAATCGCTTGCCCACGAGGACTACAAGGCGCTACTCGTCAGCCAGACCTCCGACGGTCTGATGTACACCGGGCGGATCGCGGGCGTTCCGGCGAACTGGCTCGTCGAGTCGATGCGGTCGGTGGGTCTCGATCCCGAGGCTCTGCCGGTGCCGACTCGGCCGGGCATGTCGCACGATCACCTGCCCGATGCCGTCAAGCCCTGGGTCAACCTCTGGTCGGCGGGGCAGGGCATCGACCTGATCGATGACGTGCCTACTGTCGCCGAGTTGGTCGGGCGCCTTCGCCGCGAGTACGTGGACGCGTGCCGGACTCCGGACATGGCCGACGTCGCCCGACTCGTCGACGAGGCATCGCTCGGCTGATCCACCGTGGTCGGCGCGGAGCGGCTGTGGTACCTTCACCTTTACACGTATAGTGTCGCCCGTCACAGCCTTGGGAGGACAAAGTCATGGCAGAAGAGCTGGAGCGCTTCGACCCGAGAATCGCGCCCTTCATGCAGGCGATCAACGACATGCCCGCGCCTCAGGACATCTACTACGACAAGGCCGCCAACGTGCGTTCCGAGGTCATCGATGGCGTGGTGCACATCTACCGGATGGCCGACATCGTTGCCATCAACCGACATCCCGCGATTACGGGAACGGGGGGCCGTGGCGGCAGTTTCGGCAACGATGGCGCGCTGATCCCGCTTGGAGATCGACGGTGAGGAGCACCGCAAGTGGCGCAGGTTGCTGGACCCGCTGTTCGCGCCCAAACAGGTCATCCGTCTGGAGAATTCGGTTCGAGAACTGGCCGCCGAACTCATCGACAAATTCGCCGAATCCGGCAAGGCCGATCTCGCCGAACAGTTCTGCGTTCCGCTGCCCTGCCTGACCTTCCTGCGTCTACTCGGTGCGCCGGTCGAGGACCTCGACTTCTTCCTCGAGTTCAAGCAGGGCGTCATTCACCCGCAGGGCGACACCCTCGAAGAAGTGAACGCCAACATGGCGGTCGCGGGCGGAAAGCTGCTCGAGTACTTCGCCGCGTTCCTCGCCAAGCGGCGCGAGGAGACGGAGCAGGCCGACGACATCATCTCCGCGCTTCTGTTCGCGGAGGTCGAGGGGCAACCTCTCAACGACCTCGAACTGCTGAACATCCTGTTCCTTCTGATGTTCGCCGGCCTGGACACCGTCACCTCGTCGATGTCGTGCACGTTCGCGTGGCTGGCCCAACACCCGGAGGAACGCCAGCGCCTCGTCGACGACCCGTCGCTCATCCCCGCCGCGATCGAGGAGATCATGCGGTTCGAGTCGCCCGTGCCGGGCGGCATGCGCTACTCCGACAAGGAGGACATCGACCTCGGGGACGGCCTCGTCATCAAGAAGGGCCAGGCGATCCACGCGGTGTGGGCGACCGCCAACGTCGACCCGAACGCGTTCCCCGACCCCCTGACCGTCGACTTCGGGCGGCGGCCAAGCCACATCGTCTTCGCCAGCGGCACGCACCGCTGTCTCGGCTCGCACCTCGCGCGACTGGAGATGCGCCTGGCCGTCGAGGAGTTCCTCAAGCGGATACCCGACTACTCGGTCCAGCAGGGTGAGCACCTCGATCTACGACAACATCGCGGTCCGCAACGTGACCTACCTGCCCATCGCCTTCCAGCCGAGGGTCGGCGCACAGGTTTGACCGGCTCCCGGTGCTCGCCGCTGCCGGCCGACCTGAGACAGCACTACCTCGACGAAGGTCTTTGGGACGACACCTCGTTGGGGTCACTGCTGGTTGACGGATTGCGCGCGACGCCGCACCAGACCGTGCGGGTGTGGTCGAAGGTCGCGCCGCGAGCGCTGACGTTCGGCGAGTTGGAACTCGTCGCGCGACGGTGCGCTTCCGGATTCCGCGCCATGGGCGTACGGCAGGGCGACCGCGTCGTCTACCAACTGCCGAACTGCATCGAGGCGGCGGCGACCTATCTCGGCCTGACCATGCTCGGCGCGATCCTGGTGCCCGTCGCCGGCTACTACGGTCGCAAGGAACTGATCGACATCGTCAATCAGACCGGGGCTTCGGTGCTGGTCACCATGGCGGTCCACGGCAACCGCGACTACCTTGCCGAGCTGCGTGATTCGCGGGCGGCGATGCCAGGTCTGGTGAACATCGTGTTATGCGGCGGCACAACCGCTTCCGACGCGATCGCATTCGACGATCTGCTGAAGCATCCGCCGCTGACGTCCCTTGCCGTGGTCGACCCCGACAGTGCCTGCATGTACGGGTTCACCTCGGGCACGTCGGGACGGTCGAAGGGCGTGATCCAGACCCATCGTTCGCTCGTCGCGGAGGTCCGCCACCATCTCGCGGTGGCGATTCCGCGCGGTGACGCGCCGAAGATCGTGGCGACGCCCATCGCTCACGCGGCGGGGATGACGATGGGCGTCCTCGGACCCATCTCCCGCGGCGAGCCGATCAACTATGCCGACACGTTCGACATCGACTTCATCCTCGACGTCTGCCGCAGAGAGGGCCTCGCGCCGGGCGGTGGTGCCGCGGTGTTCCTCTCGGCGCTCATCGACCATCCGGACTTCACCGACGAGATCGCCGAGAACATGCGCCACGTCGTCCTCGGTGGCTCGATCGTCCCGGAAGCCCTGGTGCGCAAGGCCGCCCGTCGCGGCGTGACCGTTCTTCGCTCCTACGGATCGACCGAGCAGCCGACGATCAGTTGCGCGATGCCCGACGACGATCCGGAGAAACTGGCCACCACCGACGGAAAGCCCGCTGCCCGGTGTCGAGGTGGTCGTCAAACGCCCGGACGGTTCGGTGGCGCCCTCGGGCACCGAAGGCGAGATCTTCAGCCGCGGACCGGACAGGTGTGCGGGCTACCTCGACGCGGGTGAGAACGACGGCACGTTCGACGCCGATGGCTGGCTCGCGACCGGTGATCTCGGAATCATCGATGCGGCAGGCCATCTCGCGGTCACCGGACGCGCCAAGGACCTCATCATCCGCAACGGCATCAACGTGTCACCCGCCGAGGTCGAGAACGCGCTGATGTCGTGCCCCGGCATCGTCGACGTGGCGGTGGTCGGCGTCCCCGACGACAGGACCGGCGAGCGGGCGGTAGCCTTCGTCCAGTCGGGTGCGACGGCACCGACGCTCGAGCGACCTGACCGCACATCTCGCCGAGGTCGGACTCGCGAAACCCAAGTGGCCCGAGGAACTTCGGATCGTCGATGAGTTTCCGCGGACGGCGTCGGGCAAGGTACAGAAGTACGTCCTGCGCGAGCGGCTCTAAGCGATTCCGGCACCCGCACCCGCGGTAAGCACTGACGTTGAGATAGCACCTACGGCGATGGCTACTCGCACTTTTGCACCGTCAACGCTATCTCAACGCCGAGGAACGGCTCAGGACTTGCTCTTGGCCGCCGTCACTGCCGCCGCATGCTCGGGGGAGGCCATGCTCACTTCCTCGGCGGCGAAGGCGATCTCGAAGGCGTTGTCCAACTGAGCTTCCACGTAGGCGTTCAACCCCCGCTTGGTGTCGTTGAGGGCGGTCTGCGGGACTCCCGCGAGACGGTGCGCGAGGGCCAGTGCCTCGGACATCAGGTCGTCGGCGGCCACTACGCGGCTGGCCAATCCGAATTCGACCGCCTTCTCCGGCGGGATCTTCTGGCCGAGGAACAGGTATTCCTTCGCCCGGGACAGCCCGATCAGCGCAGGCCATACCATCCCGCCGTCACCGGTCACCAGGCCCATGCGCAGATGCGGGTCGGCCAGAAAACTCTTGTCGGACAACAGGACCAGATCCGAGAGCACCGCAATGCTGCACCCCAGCCCGACCGCAGGACCGTTGACGGCCGCGATGATGGGCAGGGGGCAGCGGATGATGCCGCGGACGATGCTTCGCGCCTCGTGCATGGTGGCCGTTCGCAGGACCTCGTCGTCGATGTTCTCCTGCATGTAGCCGAAGTCGCCGCCCGCGCTGAAGGCCGACCCGCTTCCGGTCACGACCACCGCACGGGCCTCGACGTCCTCGCCGATGTGGGTCCACACCTTGGCGAGCGTCTGATGCATGATGCGGTTGATCCCGTTGAGATGGTCCGGGCGGTTCAGCGTGACGACCCGCACCGGGCCGTCGGCCGTGACCACCACCTCGTCGGGCAGGCCGTACAGGCTCACCGTCACGTCGCCTTCGATCCAATGGGGCGGTCGATGAGCGCCGTGAGCGCGCCGATGAAGCTGGCCCGAGACCGCAGTTTCTTGATGTATAGCCGGATTTCGTCATCGGGGTGCAGGGCGGGGCCGGGACGGAAGTTGGCGTTCTCCTCGATCAGCAGCCTGCCGAGCACCAAGGTCTGGACGCCCGCGTACACCTCTTGTGCCGTGTCGTGGTCCAGCCCGCCGCGCTCGAACTGGCTGATGCAGAACTGGACGAGCCGCCGGGCGTTGGGCAGCATCTTCGACGACAGGAGAACCGTCGAGAGGCCGGGAACCTCGAGCAGCGCGTCGACGGCGGCCAGGGAGACGCTGGTGAACTGTTCGCGCCAGTCGCCGGCATCCGGGTCCGGGAGATCGAGTTTGCCCAGGATGTCGTCGCCGACCATCCGCAGCAGCTCGTCCTTGTCCTCGACGTGGTGATACAGCGCCATCGCCGAGACGTCCAGTCTCGCCGCGAGGGCGCGCATGGTCACCTTCTCCACGCCGACCTCGTCGATCATCTCCAGCACCGTCGCCGTGATCCGGCCACGGTCCAGTGGCGTCCGTTCGCGTACGGATTTCTTGGTGGCCACGAATCAGAACCTTACGGGTAAGGGCGGCGGAGAGGCGTCGCTATCACGGTGGGCCTATCGGTCGATCTGGTCGCGTAGTTCGTCCGGGATCGCGCCGGAGGTGATGTCGCCGCTCTCGCCGGTATCGGTCGGGAAGACGATCGACGTGCGCGCGAAGGTGCCACCGTCGGTGGCCTGGATGGTCTGCCCCGACATGTAGGCCGATTCGTCGGACGCCAGGAACAGTGCGAGGTAGGCGTTGTCCCGGATGACGGGTGGGCGATCGAGCCGAAGCGGCATGGCCCGGTTCTCGGGATCCCACGGCGCCATCTCCTCGTAGGACTTGCCGAGCACGTCGGCCTCCGGTGGCAGCGCGAAGTTCACCGACATCCCGTGCGTCGGGCACAGGGCGTTCGCTCGGATGCCGAACTTGCCCAGTTCCAGTGCGGCAGAACGCACTAGGCCGTTCGCCGCCGCCTTCGACGCGGTGTACATCGGGAAGCCGGGATAGGCGACGAACGCCGAAGCCGACGTGGTCGCCAGCAGATTGCCCTGGCGCTTGTTGGTGACCATCCACTTCGCCGCGTGCTTCCAGGCCAGGTAGATGCCCGTCGCGTTGACGCTGAAGATGTCGTTCCAGTCCTCGAGCTCGGAGTCGATGAACCCCTTCATGCCGAAGCCGGGTTCGGGGATACCGGCGTTGGCCCACATCACGTCGATCCTGACCGAACTTGTCGACCGCCTCACCGACGAGGCGTTCGATGTCGGCCTCGATGCGGACGTCGGCGTCGATCCCGTGCGACGTCCCGCCCGCGGCCTCGACCTCCTTGGCCACGGCCTGCGCCCGGCCGGGGACCACGTCGCTGGTGAGCACCGTCGCGCCCTCCGCGGCGAACATCAGCGCGCCTTCGCGCCCGAGGCCGGAGCCCGAGCCGGTGATGACGACGACCTTGTCTTGCATCCTCATGTGAGTGTTCCTCAGTTCTTCGCCGGGCTGGCGATTGTCTTGACCTGCAAGTAGTTTCGGAAGCCGTCCTCGCCGTGCTCGACGCCGACACCGCTGATGCCGTAGCCGCCGAACGGTGCGTCGGGGGAGAGGTAGAACGAGTTGTTGATGTTGACGGTGCCCGCCTTCAATCGGTTGGCGACCCTCCACGCGCGGTCCTCGTCGCGGGACTGCACGTAGCCCGACAACCCGTAGCGGCTGTTGTTCGCGACGCGGACGGCCTCGTCGTCGTCGCCGTCGTACTTGACGACGGTCAGCACCGGGCCGAACACCTCGTTCTGCGCGATCTCGGCGTTCTCGTCGACGTCGGCGACGACGGTCGGCTGGAACCAGAAACCCTTGCCGCCCTTGTCGGCTCGCCTGCCGCCCACGATGATTCGTGCGCCGTCGGCGACGGCGCGATCGACCAGTCCCTCGATGCGCTCGAGCTGTTCCTGGCGGATGATCGGCCCGACCATGTTGGCCGGGTCGGTGGGATCGCCGAACGGCACCATGCCGACGAAGGTCTTCAGCCGCTCGAGGACGTCGTCGTAGATGTCGGCGTGGACGACCATGCGGGTGGCCAACGCGCAGCCCTGCCCACTGTTGTTCATGCACATCGCGACGCCGAGGCCGCACGACATGTCGAGGTCGGCGTCGGGCAGGAAGACGTTGGCGGACTTGCCTCCGAGTTCGAGGACGACGTGGCGGATGCCGACGGCCGCGTTCTGCGCGATGCGCTCGCCAACCCCCGGCGAACCGGTGAAGTGCAGCAGGCCCACCCGCGGGTCGGTGGTCAGCGCTTCGCCGCAGATGGCCTTGTCCTCAGCGCTGATGACGTTGAGGATGCCTGCGGGGATGTCGGTCTTCTCGGCGGCGATGCGGGCGATGATGGCGCTCGTCAGCGGCGTATCGGGAGCGCTCTTGAGCACCACGGCATTACCGGTCGCGAGCGCATGTCCGATCTTCCAGATGTTGGTCATGAAGGGCGCATTCCACGGGGTGATCGCGCCGACCACGCCGTAGGGCTCGTAGCGGATGCGCCTGTTGCTCTTCATGCCGAGCAGTTCGTACGGACCGAGGTCGGTCTCCCACGGCCACGACGCGATGAGCCCGTTGAAGTAGCTCATGTCGTCGATCATCGCGTCGACGTGGGTGACGGTCGTCGAGTAGCAGATGCCTGCCTCGGCCACCTGAATCTGCTTGATCTCCTCGGTCGCGTCCTTCAGGCCCTGCTGCAGGTCCTTGAGGCATTGGCGACGGAACTCGTGATTGGTGCCCCAGTCGGTGTTCTCGGTCGCGGCGACGGCCGCGTCGACGGCGCGGGTGACGTCTTCCGGAGTGGCGTCGACTGCGGACGCGATGACCGACTCGTCGGCTGGGTTGATCACGTCATACCGACGGCCGGAGGAGGACTCCTGGAACTCGCCGTTGATGAACAGGCGGCCCTCGAGGCTCACGCTGGTTGTCATGGTCACTCCGTCACGTTCGGTGGTTCGGGCGTTGAGGTCCGTCTGGACTATACATGTATAGTTCGACGCGTTGTGAAGAACTTCACACAATGATTTCGGCGGGAGTCGACGGTGAGCGGTGTCGGTGTGGACACGATCGAAACGGACCGAATTCTCGACGCCTTCGAGGACGCCCTGACCGCATCGACGAAGCAGCTGGAGCATCTGCTGGCGCCGAGTGTCGACTCGCAACAGCAGAAGGAGTACTCCGCCGAACTGCTCGGCTGGCTGTTCGACGGTGGCTGGAGCAGGTGGGGCTGGCCCGAGGAAGTCGGCGGACTCGGCGGCTCACCGACGATTCGATGCCAGATCTACGAGCGACTTGCCTTGCGCGGCTTCGCGATTCCCGATCATCTGTACGTTGTCGAGGTGTGTGGCCCGGCAGTGGTGACCCACGCGCCCGCACTCGCTGCCGAGATGTTGCCGATGGCGCTGCGCGGTGAGCACCTCTGGTGCCAGGGCTTCTCCGAGCCGGAGGCGGGCAGTGACCTCGCCTCACTACGAACGCGGGCGACGCCGAGAGCCGACGGCGGCTTCACGGTCTTCGGGCCAGAAGATCTGGACGTCCTACGGTTCGCGCGCGGACAAGATCGTGCTGTTGGCGCGAACGGGGACCACCGAGAGCCGCCACCGCGGGCTCACGATGATGTTGGTCGATCTGGACCAGCCCGGTGTCGAGCGCAGGCCGATCGCGCATGGCAGGCGGCCGGGAGGAACTCGCCGAGATCTTCTTCACCGACGTGCCGGTAGGGCGCGATCGCGTCGTCGGTGACGTCGACGGGGGCTGGGCGGTCGCGATGGATCTGCTGCAGTACGAACGCGGCAACTACGCATGGATGCGCATGGCGGCCGACGAGTCATCACCTTCAGGAGATGTTGACGACCGCGGATCCCGACGTCGCCGACGACGCGTTGGCCGCGGCAGCGGTCGGGCGCGCGTACCTCAGCCTCGCGGCGCTGCGAGCCCGTACGTCTGCCACCCTTCGCCGGCTGTCGGCGGGCGAGGTCGTCGGATCGCAGACGAGTGTGGACAAGCTGCTGCTGTCGGCGGCCGAACAGGACGTGCTCGACGCGTCGCTCGTCGTTCTCGACGCGCACCTGCTGCTCGGCGATGACCCGCACGACGCACGCTGGCGAGACGAGTGGTGGTATTCGCGTGCCGCCTCGGTGTACGGCGGTGCGCGCGAGATCCAGCACAGCATCATCGCCGACCGCATCCTTTCGCTGCCAAAGGAGAAGCCCGGTGGACGCTGACACGCGCAGCCTGCTTGCGGGATCCATTCGTGCTGTGCTGCAGTCGAATCCGGACACGCTGATGGCGACCTTGACCGAACTCGGCTGGGACGACGTGGTCGCCGAGGACGAGGCGGCCGCCGTCGAGCTGTTGTTCACCGAGCAGGGGAGTGCGGGTAAGGCATCCGCAGCACTGGACGGTGTCGTCGTCGCGGCAAGCGGACATGACGACCGGGCGCCCGCGGTGGTGGTGCACCCGTTCGGGAGGTTAGTTAGCTCGGACGTCGCCGGGCGATTGGTCGTCGACGGTGTAGTGCTGACCGAGCCCGCACGCCGGCACCGAATACCTCGTCGCACTGGACCGCGGGGCACGGTCCTTCGCCGTGATGGTCGATGACGTCGCCCCGCCGATCCCGGTCGCGGGCTTCGATCCGGCCTCGACGTTGCGTCAGGTCCGGTTCGACGTCGCCATCGACGGAACGCGGATCCGCGACGGCGGGGAGATCGCCAACGCCGCCGCCCGCCGCGCTCTGGCCTGCGAGCTGATCGGCAACGGGCAGGCGATGCTCGACATCGCCGTCGAACAGGTCGGGCAGCGCACGCAGTTCGGCAGACCGATCGGGACGAACCAGACACCTCGCCACCGCCTCGCCGACGCCCACGTGCAGTTGGCCGCGGCGCGCGAACTCGTGCGCAGCGCCTGGGTCAGTGACAGGCCGTGGGACGCCACCGTCGCGAAGGCGTACGCGGGCTGCGCGGTCGAGACGACCAGCCGGGCATGCCTTCAGGTGTGCGGCGCCATCGGGCTGACCTCGGAGCATCCTCTCGGCGGATATGTGAAGCGGTTCCGCACCCTCGATGCGCTCTACGGTGGATGGCAACGGACGATGCATTCCGTCGGCGAACAGCTGCTGGCGTCGCGTGTCGTTCCGAGAGGAGTCGGGGTATGACCGGACCGCGACGCCGTCTTCGAGACCGTCGGCGACGGGATCGCGCAGATCAGGATCAACCGCCCCGACCGGCTCGGCGCCTACACGCCGCGGATGTGCGCCGAGATTCTGGACGGCATTCGGCGGGTGCGTCTCGACGACGACGTGCGGGTGCTGATCCTCACCGGCACGGGTCGCGGCTTCTGCACCGGTGGCGACGTCTCGCCCGATGCGGGGTTCGCCGACGACCTGACCAAGCAGGTGGGCCGCGCGCGCGAACTACGCGAGGATTCCCATGCCGTCATCACCGCGCTGCACAAGCTCGACAAGCCGGTGATCTGTGCCGTCAACGGCATCGCGGTCAACGGCGGCCTGGCCTTCGCGTTGGCCTGCGACATCCGGCATCGTCGCCGCGAGCGCCAGGCTTGGCGACACCAGCGGGCGCGCCGGTCTGCTGCCCGACGAGGGTGGCGCGTGGTTGTTTCCGCGGGTGATGGGCTACGACAAGGCCTTTCGCATGGTGGCGCTGTCGGAGATCTACGCCGCGGAGGAGGCGCTGGCGCTCGCCCTGGCCACCGAGGTCGTCCCCGACGCCGACCTGCAGCCGCGCACGATGGAACTCGCAGGCCGACTTGCGGCCGCGGCGCCGCTGGCCCTGCGCGCGGTGAAGACGATGATGCGCCGCGGACTGGAAAGCACCCTGGAGTCCTCGCTCGGCGACGCCCAGCAGGCCGTTCTCTGGGTGGGTCCGAGCGCGGACGCCGCCGAGGGCAAGGCCGCCTTCCTGGAGAAGCGCCCCCCGAAGTTCACCGGCCACTGACCCCCCCCGCCCAAACGAACAAACGGTGCGGGAAAGTCGAGTAGATCGCGCCATTGTTAACTTGCTGGACATTCGTTCGAGTTCAGTTTTTAAGAGTTTGATTCAAAAACTACGATAAAAGTTTTAGAGAGCTACGGTTCAAGAAAGCGCTTGCGAAACGTTCTTCGTGTGTGTGTCGTAGTAGGCCTGTAGTGCCTGATCGCGTTGTTCCCATCGCTGCACCCATGCGCCGTTGTGGACTTCAGCGGGGGTGAACAGGGCGATGCCGCTGTGGCGGTGATGCTGGTTGTACCAGGACACGTAGGCAGTTCATCCAGGTGCGGGCGGCGTCGATGTCGGCGAAGATTCCGGGATAGTTGGGCCGGTATTTCATTGTGCGGAATTCGGATTCGGAGAACGGATTGTCATTGCTTATCCGTGGCCGGTTTGTGGGTTTGGCCGACTCCCAGATTGACGAGCAGATCTTTGAGCACCGTTGAGCGCATCGCCGGCCCGGAGTCGGCGTGCACGACTGCGGTCAGTCCGTGTTCGGTGAAGGCGTCCTCGAACATCGCCATGGCCAGATTGTTGCATTCGCGTTCCTCGTCATGCCAGCGCACCATCTTGCGGTAGTAGATATCCATGATCGAGTATGCCTTGAATGCCATACCACGACACGGGCTCCGCATATCTGGTGATATCCCAGTTCCAAATCTGTTGTGGTCCAATCGCTTTGAGTACCGGAGCTGCTCGGGTGTCATGTTCGCTCGAGCGCTTTCGGCGTAATCGGACGCACGCTTTGATAATCGATCGTTACCGCGATGCGCCACCAGGAACGTCGCGCAGGCCAGCATCACTCCCCCATCCCAGCTCGAGGCGAAGGAGTGATCCACCGAGAATGCCTGCTCGCCAGCCGGCGATGATCTCATCTTCAGATCACCGCGCGGTCGGCGCTCAGTCATGCGTCACGGGTAGGCGCGATCTCTTCTGCTGTAGCTTATCGGCGACCGCGCGTGGGGCTTGGCATCGGTAGTGCCATGTCGAACGCGACAGACCGATCAGCTTCAGCGCCTGACGTTGCGATCCGATCGCCGTGATCAGCTCGGTGACGCGTCCATTTTCGACGTCGAGGAATCTGTCGGCATCGCTCGTCGCTGGGATTACGTCGGTCTCTTGTTCGTTCCTCTGCGTGCAAGTTCCCGATAGCTTTTCCCAACGCATCATTCGTCCCTTCGTAGCTCTTTCACACGCGCTCGTAGACGGGCCAGCTCCGCTTCGTCTCGAGCTCATCCGGCATCGCGTTTTCGGGCCATCCACGTTCCGTTTCCCCGGAAGAGATGTCGTACGTCCACTATCTTCTTGTGTAATCAGCCCCCGTTCGAGATCGCCATCCAACACCGCCTACTCGCCAACTCTTCAAACCATCATACGAGATTCCACGCTCAGCCAGCCATGAGTCCCTTCTGATCATAAGGCTGCCGGTGATACTCATAGTACGAACTCGCGGATCTCCAACGCCGTGAACCCCGTACTGATCGACACAATGCGCTCTCCTAATGTCAGCCATAACTACTCACAGAGAGCCTGAACAAAGAGGGGATCGCGCCATTTCGTCGATCCGGCGAGGGGTTGCCGACTCAGCTTTACATGTAAAGTCACGACTGCGAGAAAGGACACCTCCATGGCGATCATCGAGAGCACCGTCGGCGAGCTTCCCTATCTGCTCACCGACTTCGACCAGCACTCCTACGAGTCGGAGGACTGCTTCACGCGGTTCATGCCGAAGGCGAAGCTGGACACCGCGGTCGTCCCGATCGTGGCACCCAGCGGACGCAAGATCCTGCTCGCCAACGACCGCATCGTCACCGCGTTGGAGAACGATCTCGACCAGGCCTACGTGCCTGGGTCGCTGGTCGAGATGCTCAAGCAGCGCGCCTCGGGCGAGGCCACCGACTCCGACCGCTTCTACGAGCCGATGCAGACCGAGTACCTCGACAAGGACGCCCGGCTGAAACAACTCACCGAGCAGCAGATCGAACGTCGATCATGTACCCGGGTGGCTGGGCGCTGATGGCCGAGGAGTTTCTCACCGGCATCGACCCGCTGTACGACAACCTCGAATCGTTCAACAAGTGGATCGACGAGGACTGGGGCTTCGCCTACCAGGACCGCATCTACGCGCCCGGCGATGCTGTCCTTCCGCGATCTCGACCGCGCCGTCGCCGAACTCGACCGGGTCCTCGACGCCGGCGCGCGGTTCATCGTGTTTCCCGCGGGTCCGGCCTACGGTCGCTCACCGGGCGACCCCTACTTCGACCCGATCTGGTCGCGGATCAACGAGGCCGCGCCGTGGTGTGCTTCCACATCGCCGAGTTCTACTACCAGGCCAACGTGGCCACCGACTGGGGCTGGAAGGTGGGACCGCCGTTCCAGTTCTCCGCGTGGCAGTGGCAGAACACCTACGGCGAGCGGCCGATCACCGACACGCTGTCGGCGCTGATCTTCGACAACGTCTTCGGCAGGTTCCCCAACATCAAGGTGCTCGTCAGCGAGTTCGGCGCCGAGTGGGTTCCGCACTTCATCCGGCACATGGACAAGAGTCGCGGAATGGCCCGCGGCGGACCGTGGTTGGGCGGCCAGCTCAAGGAGCGGCCGAGCACCATCTTCAAGAAGCACGTCCGCGTGGTGCCCTATCCGGAGGACGACACCATCGGCCTGATCGAGCGGCTCGATTCGACCGAGACGCTGCTGATGGGATCGGATTGGCCGCACGCAGAAGGACTTCGGGAGCCCGCCGACTTCTACAACAAGGTCGACGGTCTCGACGAGACCGTGAAGCGCGCCTTCCTGCGCGAGAACGGGATGAAGCTCAGCAGCGGAATCACGTAGGCGCTTCGCTCACGTCGCGGCGCGGGGTCGCGTGGTCCCCGTGGTCCCTGGCCTGGTCGGCAGTCGGTTTGCCGCCTCCGAGCGAATTCGGCGGCGAATGCCTTTATCTGACAGTCACATTCGCTCGGAGGCGGGCAAACCGCATTCCAGGATGTTCTCTGTTCGTTTACCTCGGACTCGGACCGTCGACATCATCGAGTCGACGAGTCGCTTCTGGGCCGTGCGGACAGAGGTTTCAGTCCGGGCGCGCCAATCGTCCGGATGAAGACGACGCCGACGAGAGCGTCTGCTGCCCATCGGCAGTCGATCCCCTCGGCGAGTTCACCGCGGTGGACGGCCCGCTCCAGGAGATCGACGAGTTGATGTCCGGCGCTGGACATCACCTTGTGCTGAAATGCGGCGAACAGCTTGGGATGTCGGGACGCGTCCGCTATGAGTCTCAGCTGAATCGCCATGGTCGTCGGATCGAGCAGCTCGACCATCGCCCGCACCAGTTTGGCGAGCTCGCCGCGCAGAGCTCCCGCCGGATCGGTATTCGGCCACTCGGAGATGCTCGCCAGTGTGTCGATGATCAGGCTGTCCCTGTCGGGCCAGCGAAGCTGCAGGCTCGGCCGAGACACTCCTGAACGCCGTGCCACGCTCCGAACGCTGAATGCTTCGAAACCCTTCTCCGCCAACTCTTGTTTGGCAGCTTCCGCACCCGACGCTCAACCGAAGGGTCCCGCTGCCGACCCCGCTGAACGGAATCGGTGGCTACCGTCATCAGTCGTCGAACAACGTCAGTGCGTTGTCGCGCATGAAGTGCTTGCGCCGTTCGTCGCCTAGGCCGGCGACCCGGAGGAACTGTTCGGCCGGTTCACGCATCCCCTCGGCGTGGGGCCAGTCCGATCCCAGAAGAGCGCCTCGGTGGCGCCGAGTTGGTCGACCAGCGCGATCGATGTTGTCCTCGGGGTACGGGACGACGCTAATGTGGTTGCTTGAAGATGGTGCTGGGACGCTCCTTAGTGGCCCGCCCAGCCACGGCCGAGCCGGGCCATGCCGCGGCTCTTGTCCATGTGGCGGGTGAAGTGCGGAATCCATTAGGCGCCGTATTCGCTGACCAGGACGCGGATGTTGGGGAATCGCCCGAAGAGATTGTCGAAGATCAGTGCGGACAGCGTGTCGGTGATCGGCCGCTCGCCGTAGGTGTTCTGCCACTGCCACGCCGAGAACTGAAACGGCGGCCCGGCCTCCAACCCCACTGCGAAGCCACGTTGCTCTGGTAATGGAATTCGGCGATGTGATAGCAGACAACGGCTTTCGCCTCGTTGATCCGCGACCAGAAGGATCGAAGTACGGGTCGCCTGGGCTAGCGCCCGTACGCGGGCCCGGCGGACAGCACGATGAACTTGGCGCCGGCATTCAGTACCCGGTCCAATTCGGCCAATGCGCGGTCGAGGTCGCGCAGCGAGAGCATCGCCGGGGCATAGATGGTGTCCTTTACCCGAATCCCCAGTCCTCGGCGATCCACCGGTTGAAGGACTCGAGATTGTCGTAGAGAGGATCCATGCCGTCCAGGATACTCCTCGGCGAAGAGCCCCCAGCCGCCGGGATACATGATCGACTTCTCGATCTGCTGCTCTCTGAGCTGGATCGAGCCGCGCGTCCTTGTCCTGGTACTCCGGCTGGATCGGCTCGAAGAACCGTTCGGCGTCCGCGGCGTCGCCGGATGCCCGCTGCTTGAGCATCTCCACCAGCGACCCGGCACGTAGGCCTTGTCGAGATCGCTTTCGAACGCGGTGACGATGCGGTTGTTGGCCAGTAGGACCTTTCGTGCCGCTCGGCGCTCGATCGGCCGGATCGCCGTGTCTATCTTGTTCTTTGGCATGTAACCGGGTGAAGCGTCCTGGCCTCGTAGGAATGCTGGTCGAAGTCGGTCATCAGGTAAGGCAGCGTGCCGACGCTGTCTTGGATGATTGCCATGGCGGGTGGCCTTTCTCGTCGGGCCCATCAATGAGCGTTTATATGCCAGGGTGGTATAAATTCAGGGTAGCCGGACCTTACACCGTAAGCAAGGAGTATTTAGAAGCCGAGCTTGCGACCGATCATGTCGCGCATGATCTCGCTGGTGCCGCCGTACACGCGCTGCACGCGGGAATCCCGCCAGAGCCGGGCGATCTCGTATTCGTTGATGTAGCCGTACCCGCCATGCAATTGCAGGCAGCGATCGATGATCTGCCATTGCTGCTCGGTGGTCCACAGCTTGGCGCCAGCCGCTTCCTCGGCGGTCAGCTCGCCCGCATTCACGGCGGCGATGCAGCGGTCGACGTAGATCTGCATGACGTCGAGCAGAACGGTCATGTCGGCGATGGCATGCCGGTTCACCTGGAAGGTGCCGATCGCTTGACCGAATGCCTTGCGGTCCTGGGCATAGGCCAACGTCAAGTCCACCGCGCGACGTGCAGAGGCCACCGCGTGGATGGCGATGCCGAGGCGTTCGGCGGGAAGGTTGCGCATCAGTTGATAGAAGCCGCGATTCTCCTCGCCGATGAGGTTGGTCGCCGGAACCCGGACGTCGGTGTAGGACAGCTCGGCGGTGTCGGCGGACTTCTGGCCGATCTTGTCGAGGTTGCGCCCCTTCACGAATCCCGGCGTGCTCGTGTCGACCGCGATCAAGCTGATGCCCTTGTGGCCCGCAGCAGGGTCGGTCTTGACGGCGGTGACGACGAGGTCGGCGAGCATGCCGCTGCTGATGAACGTCTTGGCGCCGTTGATGACGTAGTCGTCGCCGTCACGCACTGCAGTCGTCTTGATCCCGGCCAGGTCCGAGCCCGCACCGGGCTCCGACATCGCCACCGCCGCAATGATTTCGCCGGAGCAGAAGCCCGGAAGCCACTGCTTCTTTTGCTCCTCGTTGGTCATCTGAACCAGATAGGACGCCATGATGTCGTTCTGCAGTCCGAAGCCGATTCCAGCGCTGCCCGTGGCGTAGAACTCCTCGGTCATGATCGCGTTGAACCGGAAGTCGTTGATGCCCTGACCGCCGAACTCCTCCGGTGCCTCCCAGCCGAGCAGGCCGGTTTCGCCCGCCTTCAGCCACACCGACCGGTCGGTGATGCCGGCCTTCTCCCACTCCTCGGTGTGTGGGGCGCACTCCTTTTCGAAGAATGCGTGGGCGGTGGCCCGGAAGTCGTCGTGCTCTGCTTCGAATATGTCGCGCTTCATTCGCGGACTCCCTTGGTTGATGTGCGCACCGCTTCTTTCTTCTGACCGTACAGCGTATAGTCCGCCGGAGCAGCATGTCGATTTGGGTGGAGGACTAGTCGCGTGAGTGATTCGTGGTCGGTGGCAGCGGACGTCAGGGACTCGCCGCGTTCCGGTGGGGGAGTACTGCTGTGCGGCGCCTGTCAGCCGAAGGCGGAGTGCCGCTTGGGAGTACGTGCCGAGTCGCTCGACGACAAGGGCGTCGCCACGTTCGACGTGGTGTGCCCGCGCGACCACGAGGGCGGCCCCAACGTCGCGCACGGCGGATGGACCGCGGCGGTCATGGACGAGTGTCTTGGACACATCCCGCCGCTGAACGGTCAGATGTCGGTGACGGCCACGCTTACCGTCAACTTCAAGAAACCCGTTCCCGTGGAACGGCCACTCGAGGCGCGGGCCTGGATCGACAAGGTCGAGGGCTCCAAGTGGTTCATCTCGGGCGAGCTGCTGTTGCTGCCGAGTCGCAGCGTTCTCGGGACGGCGACTGGCATCTGGATCGCCCGCGACCCTTCACATTTCGTGCGCCATCAGCAATGGCTCGCCGAACAGGACGCGCTCAGCTGACCCTTCGCCGAAAGTACGGTTGTTCGGGGCCTCTCTCGCGCGATGCGCGAACAACCGTGCAGTCGGCGCTACATTTAGACCAGGTCGCCCGCGAGATCCATCAGAACAGCCGACAGGTTCTTGCCCCATCGATCGAGAGCGTAGCCGGACGCCGGGTAGCCGTTGGTGAGGAACGCAAAGCTCAAGCCGGTCACCGGGTCGCAGAACGACTGCTGGCATGGCGCACCGCCGTGGCCGAACGTCTCTGGCGATCCCGTCGCGGGCATCCAGCCCTGCTGCCACTGGTCGCCTCGGAGTGTGACGAACAGGCCCATCGAGATCGGATGGTCGGTGCCGCCGTGTTCGGTTGGGCCGTAAGCGGGTTCGCGCGCCCAGACGCGGATGCCGTCGGCGACCATCTCCCGGGTCCACACGTCGGAGTGGAGCATCCCCTGGTAGTGCATCGCGACGTCGGCGGCGGTGGCGACCATGCTGTGGGACGGCTCGCCGCGCGCCAGCACGTCGGCCGGATCCAGGTACCAGGGCCCCCAGGGATCAAGCTCGTCGCCGGCCTCGCCCAGTAGCACCATCTTCGCCACGTCGCGCTGCTCATCAATCGGCACCGCCAGCTGTGCCGTCAAACCCAATGGGCCGCAGATGCGTTGAGCGAGGTAGTCCGGCAGCGACAGCCCGGTGACGGTCTCGACGACGTCCCAGATCACCCAGCCGGTGGACGTCAGCGCGAACTGGATGTGGCCTCGCGTCTCGGGGTCTGGTTGCCAGCGCATCATCGCCTCCCGGCGCGACTCGCGGGTCGCCATCCGCTTGGCGCCGAGTGGCGCGTACGCCAGGCCCGCGCGGTGTGTGGCCACCTCTTCGAGCGTGACTCCTTCGCAGAAGCCAGGTATCCACGTCGACACCGGAGCCGAGAGGTCGAGGCCGTTCTCGCCGACCACCTTCCACAGCGCACCTGCGACGAAGGGGCGGCTCACCGACTGCAGGCGGTACCGCGTCTTCGGTGTTGCATCGCCGAACGTCTCGAATGCAACCAGTTCACCGCCATGACCGACGGCGACCTGCGCACTCGGAAGTCGTCCCTCTGACACCTCGAGAGCGACGCGTTCGACCAGCAGTTTCAGCTTGGCCGGGTTCAAAGTCGGTTTTTCGTCGGTAGTCACGGATTGGACTATACGACGTAAGGTCAGCGGGTTGCGGCGAGCCTGGTGCGCAGTCCCTCGATGAGCGTGTCCACGCCGAAGTTGAAGAAGTCACGGCCACCGAGTTCGGGCAGGTGCGAGAGAAGCCGATCGATGTCGGAATCGACCTCGGCGGGTGGACGGTCCTCGGCGAGCATCACCACCTGGTACCGGCCGTACAGGTAGGTGTGCACCATGGCATATCCGAGCACGACGTCGGTGTCGGAGAATCCTGCGCTGAGCAGAATCTCCATGATGCCGAGGATGAGGCGGCGATCCGAGCTCTGCATTCTGGCGAATAGGACCTCGGCGATGCCCGGGTAGTGCCGCAGCGGCGCGTCGATGGCCTCGATGACGGCGCGCAGCCGGTCCTCCCACGGCCCGCTGTCCGGGGCAGGCATCTCGACCTCCGAAAGAATCTCGCGCGCAACGAGATCCAGGAGTTGTTGCTTGTCGGCGACGTGGGAGTAGGCGGCCATCGCCGAGCGTCCGAGTTCACGCGAGAGGCGTCGCATCGACAACGCTTCCACGCCGTCCTGCCGGATGATGCTCAGCGCCGCGTCGACGATTTCCTTCTCGGTGAGACCGGGCGGTTTCCCGCGCTTTGGCGTGCCTGCTTCACCTGGAGCCATGCAGACAGACGTTACAGCGACGGGAGTGCCCGCAGTGGTCGCTCGGTTCGTAGAGGTGTCTCTACACGCCGAGGCGTTCGAGAAGTCGCTCGTGCGACAGGGCAGGCCCGCCGAACAGCAGGCTGCCCGAAAGCGCCCGCCGCAGCACGGCATCGGTTTCCGGCGACGGTCCGAGCAACTCGGCGGCCGCCGTCGCCGATCGCACGGCGGCGGCGCTGCACCCGACGTGTGCGGCAGCAGCCGCGGAGGCCGCCGCATCGGGAGGACCTGCGGCGTCCGCTTCGAGGGCTCGCCGCCACAGACCCGCCGCCGCGACGTGATCGAGAGCTACCTCCGCGACCCGGGTCTCGAATTCGGCCGCGCGGCCGACCAGCATGCTCATCGCCTTCTCGATCAGGCCAACCTGTTCGGCGGCCAGTGCAGTCGTGGCCAAATCGATGGCACGCATCATCAAACGGCCGCCCGCGCCCTCCGTCCCCAGCAGCTCCGCGGGCGTGTCGGCGAGCTCGATCTGCGACAGCGGCCTGGTCGGGTCCACGACATCGAGTGGCGTGACCTTCACTCCCGGTGCGGACCTGGTGACGGCGAAGAGCGACGGCCCGGCCGTGGATCGGGCGATGACGAACACGACGTCGGCGTCCCCTGCGGCGGGGACGAACTGCTTCAGGCCCGTCAGGTGCCAGCCCTCCGACGTCTCGACGGCGCGAGTCTTGACCAGCGCCGGATCCCACGAGCCGGTTTGTTCTGCTGCGGCCAAGGTTGCCGAAAGCTTTCCTGCCGCAATCTGATCCGCGTACTCGACTGCCTTGTCGGACTCGCGAGTGACCGCACGAAGCGTCTGCCAGGCGAGCCCGACATTGCCGAACAACGCCGACTCGCTCAGAGAGTTCCCGTAGCCGCGCAGGGCGGCTGCCGAGCCCCGCTACGCCGTCGTCCCGGACCAGGTCCATCCACGTCGAAGCGGATGGGTATGCGGGCTGGGTGTTGGCCGCGATGTAGTCGGGGGCGTCGCCGCGCACGCTGTTGAACTCCGCGGCGGCGGCGCGGTCGAATCCGCCGGGATCGACCGCCGCGGCCAGGAACTGCTCGCGCAAGGGGTTGCCGGTATCGGCGATCAACTTCGGGCCGAGCACTGCGGCGACGAACCGGGCGGCCGAGGACAACGCCCGAGCGTGCAGGGTCCTGGCGCGGGCCAGTGCCTGCGGCGCATCGGCCGAATCGGTGGCCGTGCGCGCTGCGTCCAGGTCGACCAGCAGGATGGCCAGATCGCGGCGAAGTGCGCGGTCGTCCCAGGTCCACGTCGAACGCATCAAGGCAGACAGCGTGTCCGCGGTGAGGAGCTGTGCGAATGCGGAATTCGGGTCCTCGTGTGCTGGAACGGGGGCAGGGTGCGTGGTCACGCCGGTCACCTTCGGTCGTCGATTGGGTTCGCCGCGCGGTTCGCGCGGCCGCTGTACAAGCCTCAACGTTACAGTGTAATGTTGAGGGCATTCCCCGGTTACCGCCGCTGGCATTCGGTCAGGCATCCGAACCGGGATGTGAGGAGTGACGACGATGACGCAAGCCGCAGAGCGTTCGACAGTCGAGCCGTCGGACAGCCGAGAAGCCGAAGATCTGGGCGCATTCCGGAGACTCGCACGCGATGGAGTCCGAGGACCTGTGGACCTCGCGACTGCCCAAGCGGCTGGCCGATCGCGCGCCGCGTACCGAGCGTGGCGAGAAGTACGAGATCGTCTACGTCGACGACAAGCAGCTGAGCCGCCAGCTCAACGACTTCATGGATGCCATGCGTCCGCCGGGATTCAAGGACCTCACCATCCGGCTGCAGGACCTCGACCAGGAAGGCGTGTGGGCGCAGCTGGCGTTCCCCTCGACCGGGTTCTGGACCGTGAACATCGAGGACGCCGAACTCTCGCGGGCCTGTGCCCGTGCATGGAACGAGTGGTCCAACGAGGAAGTGACCGGCGTTCAGGACCGCATCTTCACTCCTGCCATCGTGCCGCTGGTCGAGGTGGCCGACGCCGTCGCGGAACTGGAGTGGGCTGCCGAAAACGGCTACCAGTCGATCTTCCTGCCCTGCACCATGCCCAAGGACAAGGACTGGGGCCTGGAGATGTGGAATCCGCTGTGGGAGGCCGCGGCGGCCAACAACATGGTGCTCGCGTACCACATCGGCACCGGCGGCGAGACCGTCGTGTACCGCGGTCCGGGTGGCGCAGTGGTCAACTACATGGAGACCACGTATCCCGGGCATGCGGGTGGTGACCCACCTGGTGGCCAGCGGCGCGCTCGATCGTCACCCCGACCTGAAGGTTCTGATCGCCGAGGGCGGCGCGGGTTGGGTTCCGGCCGTTGGTGATCGGATGGACGAGGCGTACCGCCAACACGGCATGTTCGTGCGTCCCCGCCTGAGCAGGCTGCCCAGTGAGATCGTCCGCAAGCAGGTGTACGCGTCGTTCCAGCACGACATCAGCGCCGTGCAGATCATCGAGGACACCGGCTACAACAACGTGCTGTGGGGCGACGACTACCCGCACCTGGAGGGCACCTACGGGCACACCCAGGACACGCTTCACCAGATCTTCGATTCCGTCGACCCGAGGATTCAGGAGCGCGTGCTGCGTGGGACGTTCGAGGAGCTGTTCACGGTTCCGCCGATGAGCGAGGACAAGCGCGCGTCGATCAAGCAGCTGTGAGCGAATCTGCAAGCGCGCCAACGCCGATCAAGGTCGGGGTCTACTTCGACCTCAGAAACCCAGTCCAGTGGCGCCAGGATCCGTCGCGTCTGTACGGCTTCACGTTGGAGATGTGCGAGGAGGCCGAACGCCTCGGTGCCTCGTCGGCGTGGTTCTCCGAGCACCACCTCTTCGATGACGGCTATCTCGACTCAGCCGTTGACCTTCGCCGCCGCGGCGGCCGCGCGGACCAAGCGAATTCGGCTGGGGACGGCGATCCTCATCGCGCCCCTGCACCACCCCGCGGAGATCGCCGAGCAGAGCGTCGTCGTCGACATCCTCTCCGGCGGCCGGCTCGATCTCGGCCTTGGCACCGGCTACCGCGTGCCCGAATTCGAACTCTTCGACGCCGTCGCTGAAGGCTCGCTACGCGCAGACGGACAACACCGTCCGCCGGCTTCGGGAACTGTTCGGCAAGGGCGGTGTTCAACCCCAACCGGTGCAGGAGAACCTGCCGATCTGGCTCGGCTACCAGGGACCGCAGGGCGCGCGACGCGCGGGTCTGCTTGGCGCTCCGCTGCTTTCGGCTGACGCGACGCTGTGGGAGCCCTATTCCGCGGGCGCTGGCCGAGGCGGGCCATCCCTTGGAGACCGGCGTCATGGCCGGCGGCTTCCAGGGGTACGTGACCGACGATCCGGAACGCGACTGGCCGATGGTGAAAACGCCATCTCGCGCACCAACTCGACTCGTATCGCCACCACATGGTCGAGGGCACCGACGCGCCGCCGCCCAAGCCGGTCGACGTCGGACCGGTTGGTCAGCTCGGGCAGGTCCGGGCCCCTCGGCTCGTTCACCTACGGCACGCCCGAGGTGGTCGCCGAGGCAATCCGCTCCTACACCGCCGGGGCGCCCGTCCGCGAGGTGTTCCTCTGGGCGTCGGTCGGCGGAATGTCGGAGGACGCAGTGGCTCGAAACGTCACCACGATCTGCACCAAGCTCGCGCCGCTACTTCGATAGGGGACAGCATGATTCCGCGCGAACCGCGCAATGCCCAGGAGGCGTGCGACGTCATCGCGATCAACCATCTGGCCGCCGCGTACGCGGAGGCGGTCTCGCGCGGCGACGTGGCCGAGGCGTGCATGACCTACGCCGATCGATGGTGAACTGCACTCTCCGACAACGGAACCCGCGGTCGGTCGCGAGGCCGTCACCGCGACCATCACCAAGACGCACCGCCTCGCTCGAGTTCGTCTTCCAGACCGTGCATCAGGGCCTGGTCGAGGTCGACGGCGACACCGCCCGCGCGCGGTTCCCGATCACGGAATGGGCGCGGCGCGAGTCGGATTCGCGGCCGATTCAGTTCCTGGGCTTCTATGACGACGTCTGCGTTCGCACCGACGAAGGGTGGCGGTTCGCCAGCCGGTCACTGGTGCCCCGCACATGGGCCGACCCGAAGGACTCACGGGGCGGGTACTCCCGCTGGACGGCATGCCGCCTGGTAATCGACGCCGAAAGTACGGTTGTTGGCGCATCGCCCGAGTAACCCCGCGAACAACCGTGCAGTCGGCGCGATGGGTCAGGCGTCGGCGGGATCAGATCCGCGGCGCGCCAGGCCATCGCCATCGCGGGGCCGTTGAGGTTGCCCGACACCATCGTCGGCATCACCGAGCAGTCCATGATGCGCAGCTTGTCCACGCCGCGCACGCGCAACGACGAGTCGACGACGTCGTCGTCGGCCGGCCCCATCGCGCAGGTGCCCACGGCGTGGTACCCGCAATAGCCGTCGTCGAGCGCGGCGTCGATGATGGCCTCGTCGCTCTCCACGTCGGTGCCCGGCCTGGTCTCCCTGACGAGGTAGTCGGCGATGGGCGACTGGTCGAAGATCTGTGCGCATCATCCGGAAGATGGCCACGCCGGTCTCGCGATCGTGCGGGGTGGTGAAGAACTGCGGGTCGATGTCCAGCGGGGCGCTCGGGTCTGCGGAGGTGATCGTCACCGACCCTCGCTGTCGGGTCGCAGTATGTAGCCGATGGCCTGCACGCCGGGTTCGCGTTCCGAGCCCGATCTCCTTGCCGGCCGTCGTACGGCGCGACCGAGAACGGCGACAACAGCATCTGGGCGTCGGGTCGATCGAGGTCCGGCGAGGACTTCGCGAACGCGATGACGTCGTAGGCGGCACCGGCCAGTGGCCGCCCTTGGTCGCAAGGTACTTCACACCGGTGAGCGCCTGCCGCAGCGGGGTGCCGAGTTGCTTGTTGTAGCCGATGTTCTTGTTGATCCGGAACTGCAGCGCGAAGCAACGGTGTTCCTGCATGCGGCGGCCGACGTTCGGGCTGTCGACGATCGTGTCGATGCCGAGGCTGCGCAGCATCGACTGGTCGCCGACGCCGGACAGCTGCAGACAGCTTGGGTGTTCCGATGCTGCCGAGGGACAGGATCGACCTCGCGGCCCGCAGTGAACTCGGCGGACGTGCCGGCACCGTCGACGCCTCGATGCCGACGGCCTTGTCGCCTTCGAAGAGTATTCGGTTGGCGGTGGTGTTGACGGCGACGGTCAGGTTGGGGCGATGCGGATCGGATGCAGGAACGCGCGAGCCGAGCTGACGCGCTGGCTCTTCCAGATGGTGCGCGCGGCCGGCCCGATCCGCTCGTCGTCGTTGGCGTTGATGTCGTCGGTGGCCATCCAGCCCAGTTTCGTTCGCGGCCGCGATCATCTCGTTGCAGAGCAGCGGCCGGTCGACGTCGACCGAGACACCGAGTGGACCACCGACGCCACGCGTTGGATCCGCGCCGAGTTGATGGTTCTCGATGCCGCGGAAGATGGGCAGCATGGTGTCCCAGCCCCAGCCCGGATTGCCGAGTTCGACCAGGGCGTCCCAGTCGGGCGCACTGCCCCGGTTGTAGACCATTCCGTTGACCGAGCTCGAGCCGCCGAGCGTGCGCCCCCGGACCCACTCCTCGACGTTCGCCGACGGCCCGATGGGCCGAACCGGATAGTGCCAGGTGAACTTTGGGTTTCCCACCGTCTTGCCGAAACCCTTGGGAATCTTGATCATCGGGCTGTTGTCGCGCCCGCCCGACTCGACCAGCAGCACGGAGACTCGCGGATCTGCCGAGAGTCGATTGGCCAGTACGCAGCCCGCCGACCCGGCCCCGACGATGATGTAGTCGAAGTCAGTCATGTTTAGACAGCTGGTGTCGCAACGGACTTCAGCTGAAGGTACTCGGCGAACCCGGCCTCGCCGTGCTCGACGCCGAGGCCGCTGATTCCGTACCCGCCGAACGGCGCGTCAGGCGACAGGTAGAACGAGTTGTTGATGTTGATGGTGCCCGCCTTGAGTCGATTACCGACTGCGACAGCGCGCTTCACGTCACGGGACTGGACGTAGCCCGACAGGCCGTACCTGGTGTTGTTCGCGATGCGGACGGCTTCGTCGTCGTCGCCGTCGTACTTGATGACGGCCAGAACGGGACCGAACACCTCCGTCTGGGCGATCTCGGAGTTCTCGTCGACGTCGACGATCACCGTCGGCTCGAACCAGAAGCCCTTGCCGTTGACGTCGGCGCGCTTGCCTCCGACGAGGATCCGGGCACCGTCCTTCTCGGCCCGCTGCACGAGGCCCTCCATGCGCTCGAGTTGCTCGAGGCGAATGATCGGACCGACGATGGTGCCCGGGTCGGTCGGATCGCCAACCGATATAGCGCGGACATTGTCTTCCAAGCGCTTAAGGACGTCGTCGTAGATGTCGGCGTGCACCACCATGCGAGTGGGCAGTGCGCAGCCTTGGCCGGCATTGTTCATGCATGTGAAAACGCCTAATCCACAAGCCATGTCGAGATCGGCGTCGGGTAGCAGGACGTTGGCCGACTTGCCGCCGAGTTCGAGCACTACCTTGCGGATGCCGACCGCGGCGCGCGCGGCGATGCGCTCGCCTACCCCCGGCGATCCGGTGAAGTGGTACATGTCCACCCGCTGGTCACCGGTGAGCGCGTCACCGACGATGCCCTTGTCGAATGAGCTGATCGCATTGAAGACGCCCGGCGGGATGTCGGTGCCGTCGTGCGCGAGCTGTGCCATCAAGGCGCCCGTCAACGGAGTGTCCGGTGCGCTCTTCAGCACCACGGTATTGCCGGTGGCAAGGGCGTGTGTCACCTTCCAGATGTTGGTCATGAACGGGGCGTTCCACGGCGTGATCGCGGCGACGACGCCGTAGGGCTCGTACCGGACGAGCCGATTGCTCGAGAATCCCCAGTCCAGGAAGCGTGTACGGGCCGAGATCCTTCTCCCACTCCCACGTGCTGATCAGCCCGTTGAAGTAGTCCATGCCTTCGATCATCGCTTCGACGTGAGTGGCGCTTGCGACGACCGGCACCACCCCCTCGGTCGCCTGTAGCACGCGGATCTGGTCGGCCGCCTTGCGCAGCACGTCCTGGAACTGCTTGAGGCAGTGCAGCCGGAACTCGTGGTTGGTGGCCCAGTCGGTCTCGTCGGCGGCCTTGCGCGCGGCGGTCACCGCGTCGTAGGCATCGTCGGCGTCGGCGTCCGCCGCGGTGCCGACGATCGACTCGTCGGCCGGGCTTATGACGTCGAATCGCTTGCCCGACTTGGCTTCCCGGAACTCGCCGTCGATGTAGAGGCGGCCTTCGTACTCGATGTGGCTCATGATTCGCCTTTCGCATGTGGCTCGACTCTTACAGTGTAACGTGACGCTCGGCACATTAACACAGATGGATGGAGTGGCCTCGTGGGACTTCTGGACGGCAAGGTCGCCTTCATCACCGGGGCTGCGCGTGGGCAGGGTCGAAGCCATGCGGTTCGCCTGGCTCGCGAGGGGGCATCGATCATCGCGATCGACGTCGCCGCCGAAATCTCTTCCGACGTCGGCTACGCGCCTGCCACCGAGGAAGACCTCGCGGAGACGGTCGCGCTGGTCGGCGCCGATGGCGGCCGGGTCTTCGCCAGGGTGGTGGACGTGCGGGATGCGGACGCGATGTCGGCGGTACTGGCCGAGGGCGTGGAGACCCTTGGCGACCGGCTGGACGTCGTCGTCGCGAATGCGGGGATCTGCAACTGGAGCCGGTTCTGGGAGATGTCCGAGGACCAGTGGCAGACGATGATCGACATCAACCTCACCGGCGTCTGGCACACGATGAAGGCCGCCGTTCCGCACATGCTCGCGGCTGGGAACGGCGGGTCGATCATCGCGGTCAGCTCGGTGGCCGGCATCAAGTCGCTGCCGGGTCAGGCGCACTACAGCGCTGCCAAGCACGGTGTCGTCGGCCTGACGAAGAGCGCCGCAATCGAGCTCGGCGAGTACGGCATCCGGGTGAACTCGGTGCACCCCTGGGGAGTGGCAACCGCCATGGCCGAGGACCCGATGACCGAGAAGATTCTCACCGCGCATCCCAACTACCTCATGTCGTTCGGCAGCGTCCTGCCCGCAATCCCACTGGCCGACTGCAATGACATCTCCGACGCCATCGTCTGGCTCGCCTCGGATCTCTCCCGCACCGTGTCGGGGGCCCAGGTCCCCTTGGACATGGGGGCGACGAAGGTCTGACCTGGGAATCAGGTAGACGATTCCGTCGGCTGTGATAGCGTCACATTACAGCGTACGAGTAGCCGTCGTCACAGCCCGTGTCCGCCGCTCGACCGGCGGCCAGAGACCCCGTATCGAGGTACCAATGGAGCAAGGCCCACGATTCGACGCGCGAATCGCACCGTTGACCCTGTCCGTGAAGGACATGCCCACGCCGCAGACCGTGTTCTACGACAAGGCGGCCAATGTCCGCGCGGAGCGGATCGACGGGATCGTGCACCTGTACCGGTTCGCCGACATCACGGCAATCAATCGCCACCCCACGGTCACGGGGACGGGCGGCAGGGGTGGCGCGTTCGGCAATGACATGGCCCTCGTGCCTTTGGAGATCGATGGACCCGAACACAAGAAGTGGCGCAAGCTCCTCGATCCGATGTTCTCGCCGAAGCGGATGGCGCTGCTGGAGGAATCGGTGCGTGCGCTGGCGGTCGAACTCATCGACCAGTTCGCCACGACCGGCACGGCCGAACTTCACGACCAATTCTGCGTTCCGTTGCCCTGCCTGACCTTCCTGCGTCTCGTCGGCGCACCCGTCGAGGACATGGACTTCTTCATCGAATTCAAGAACGGCGCGGTCCACCCCGAGGGCGACACGGTGGAGGAGATGGACGCGAACATGATGGCGTCCGGAGCCAAGCTGCTCGAGTACTTCGCGGGCTTCCTCGCCAAGCGCCGCGAGGAGACCGAGCAGGCCCCTGACATCATCTCGTCGCTGATCTGGTCGGAGGTGGAGGGCGAGCGGCTGAACGACATGGAACTGATCAACATCCTGTTCCTGTTCATGTTCGCCGGGTTGGACACGGTGACCGCCTCGCTGTCGTGCGTCTTCGCCTGGCTCCTCCAGCATCCCGAGGAAAAGCAGAAGGTGATCGACGACCCGTCGCTGATCCCCGCGGCGGTCGAGGAGATCATGCGCTACGAGTCGCCGGTGCCATCCGGCATCAGGTACTCCGACGTCGAGGACATCGACTTGGGCGACGGGCTGATCATCAAGAAGGGCGAGGCGATTCACGCCGTGTGGGCGGCCGCCAACGTGGACCCGACCGCCTTCGTCGACCCGATGACCGTGGACTTCGGTCGCGCGCGCGTCAATCACATCGTGTTCGCCAGTGGTACACACCGCTGTCTCGGTTCGCACCTGGCACGTCTCGAGATGAGGATCGCGCTCGAAGAACTGCTCACCCGATTGCCCGAGATCTCGATTGCGCCGGGCGCCGAACTCGTTTACGACAACGTCGCCGTGCGGACGGTCACGCACTTCCCGATCACCTTCACGCCAAAGGTGACCGCGTCGGTATAGGGCTCACTGAACATCGAAAGGTTGTGCAATGGACGGCATTTGCGCCGGATTGAACGTTCTCGAACTGGGATCCGGCAGTGCTGCGGCATCGATCGCGGGTGTCGTCCTCGCGGACGCCGGGGCCCGGGTGGTCAAGATCGAGCCGCCCACCGGTGATCGCCTCCGGACGGAGAACCCGAGCGGCTTCCTGGTGTGGAATCGCGGCAAGGACAGCATGATCGCGGACCTGCACACCTCCGACGGTCAGGACCGGGTCCGTGAACTCGCCCTCACCGCCGACGTGGTGATCGAAGGCTTCGCGCCAGGAACCACCGATGCGTGGGGCATCGGCGCTGACGCATTGCGGTCGTTGAACCCGGCGCTTGTCCATTGCTCGATCACGGGATTCGGCAAGACCGGCCCCTACTCGGGGCTCAAGGCGTACGACGCACTGGTCGCCGCCAAGGTGGGGCTGTGGGCCAGGGGGAGTTGGGGCCACCGCGACGGCCCGATCATGTTCCCCGTTCCGTGGGCCAGCTATGGCGCCGGAATGCAGTCTGTCGCTGGCATTCTCGGTGCATTGCTGGTGCGGGAGAAGACCGGGCGGGGGCAGGCGCTCGACGCCACCCTGGTGGCCGGACTGGATCCCGATTGATTACTTCGTGCAGACGATCGTGCAGCTGATGGCCAAGAAGGGCGAATCGACGAGCGGCGACTCGCGGTCGCTGACCGGAGCGAGTCGCTTCGGCGTGCTGCTGGCCACCCGCGACGGCCGATTCATCCAGACCTCGACGATGCTGCCGCATCAAGGCAAGGCACTGTGCGAGGTGGCGGGCATCGGCCACGTCATCGAGAAGGACTCCCGGTTCCAGGGACTGCCGACGTTCGCGACCGCCGAGGATGCCCAGGAGTGGGAGGACATGCTCCTGGAGGCGTTCCGCGCCAAGGACTTCGACCACTGGCTGCCGTTGCTCGAGGGCAGTCCCGACATCGCGTTCGAGGTCGCGGTCACCAGCGAGGAGGGGCTCGCTCACCCGCAGATCGTGCACAACGGCGACGTGATCGTCGTCGATGATCCGAAGCTCGGCCCCGTCCGCGAGATCGGTCCCGTTGGCCACTTCGAGAAGACGCCCATCGTCGTGACGAAGTCGGCGCCCGATCTCGGCGCCAACGCGGGTCCGTTTGTCGGGCATGACTTCCCGAAGGGCGGCGAGAAGACACCTGCGCATCCGTTCGCGGGCATCACCGTGGTCGAGTTCGGCTACTTCTACGCGATGCCGTACGGAACGGCAATGCTGGCGGCACTGGGTGCCAGGGTCATCAAGATCGAAGACAAGTCCGGTGACCCGCACCGCAATTCGTTCGGCCCGGAGGTGGCGAGCACGAAGACCACCGCGGGCAAGGAGAGCATCTCGCTCGACCTCAAGACGGCCGAGGGCAAAGCCATCGCGCAGCAGATCGTGTCGAAGGCAGATGCCTTCCTGACGGGCTTCCGCACCGGCGTCGCGGAGAAGATGGGCCTCGGCTACGACGAACTCAAGGAACTCAACCCGCGGCTGCTCTACGTACACGCAGCCGGTTACGGCACCGACGGCCCCTATGCTCATCGCGCGCTCTACGCCCAAGCCGCGCAATCGGTGGCGGGCAGCTTCGGCCGCCAGGTCGGCTACTGGACCGACCCGGCCCAGAGCGAGGGATTCAGCGTGATGGAGCTGCAGGCCGTCGTGCTGCCACATCTGAACCAACTGGTCGACGGGGACAGCAATGCGGCGCTCGCCCTCCTCGCGGCGCTGTCGCTTGGCCTCTATCACCAGCAGCGCACGGGGCAGGGCCAATTCCTCGGCACGTCGATGATCGGCGGGAACGCCTGGGCGTACTCCGACGACTTCTGCAGTTACGAGGGAAAGCCTCCAACCGTGTTGTGCGACAGCGACTACTACGGCACCGCCGCCCTCGACCGCTTGTACGAAGCGGCCGAGGGCAGCTGGGTGTGCCTGGCCGTGAAGACCGACGCGGAGTTCGCGGTGATGCTCGACGTCATCGGATTACCGGAGCTGGCCATCGATGACCGCTTCGCCTCGCGCGCGATGCGCGCGGAACACGACGACGAGTTGGTAGCCCTTCTGGGCGTCCGCTTCAAGCAACGGCCTGCGGCGGAATGGGAATCAGAGCTCAGTGCCGCTCGCGTCGGCTGCGTGAACGTGAACCTGCTCGGCCAGCCGGTCTTCACGTCGTTCGATCCGGTACTGCGGGAGACGGGGTTGACGGTGACCTTCGACCACCCGCTGTACGGCGAGCTCGTGCGGGCGGCGCCGCCAATCTCGTTCTCGGAGACACCAGGTCGGGTCGCGCCGCCCTGTGTCCGTGGCGGGCAGAGCGTCGAGATTCTCACAGGCCTCGGCTTCAGCGAGGCCGACATCGCGAAGTTCGAGGAACTGGGCGTCGTCACGCCGGCTGCGGGCTAGCGGGAACGGAGGAGCGCGTGACGACATTTCCTGGCCGTGGAGAGTTCCCGTGTCAGCCCGTGCTCGGTGCACATCGGTCCGATCCCGCTGAAGTCGCCAAGGAACGAGAGTGGTTCGGCCTGCCGTGGTCAGCGGTGTTCCTCTACGGCAGCGTGCGAGATGACGACGGCGAGTTGTACACCCTGCTACGGCGTCCGACTGCCGGTGGTGGTGGGCGTGAACGCTTCTTCCTGCAATCGACGTTGGGTGATGACTCCGGTCTGCGCGTGCATCGTGCGAGCCGTGGTTCGGCGCGCAATGCCGGTTTCGTCCGTTCGGTCATCGACGGTGCGTTGCGACTGAACAGCTCTCCCGGCGAAACGGGATTGCCCTTCTCGCTGGAACTTACGGGCACCAGCCTGGAATGGATCGAGCAAGACGTCATGACCCTGCGCGGCGCACTCGTCGAGCCCGGTCTGCATTGGCACCTCCCTCATGGAGACGACGGCTACTACTACGTCTCGCAGATCTACGAGATCGACGGGGAGATCTTCGGACGCCACGTCACGGGCTTCATCGGGGTCGACGACATGTACATGAACGGGCAGATCTACCAAGACGATCTCTTGATCGGCAAGAAGCTACACATCTCCTGGTTTACCTGGGCGACCCGCTACACGGACGGAAGCCTCGATGCAGGTCACTTCATGCTTGGCCACGACGGAATGCGATTCGCCTTATTGTGCGACGAGAACGCCAAGGTGACACAGACATCGGACGTGGACGGTCGGGTCTTGCTCGTCGACGGGGTATGGCCTGAGCGGATCGAGGTGGAGGCTGCAGGCATCTCCTGGGAGTTCTTGCCCGATCCGCGGGGGCGAATGGTCGACTTCATGCCCATACCGAACCCGCAGATCGAAGGCCGATGGCGCAAAGTGGGCGACACCCGTGAACCCTTGCACTGGTTCGCCTTTGGTGAAGTCGCGCCTGAACACGGCACCTCGATTCGCCCGTAACCCGACATCAGTCCGCAGTACTGGATCGACGTGCGTTCGGTAGCGCACCGCTGATCGCCGGCTCCACCTCAATCCTCGGGGAGGCCATTGACTTCAATGATGAACGCTGTTTACTATACGGCGTATGGCAGGTAGGCCGAAGACTCGCCCCGAGCGCCTCGACGAGGCCTCGATCGTCGACGCGGCCTTGAAGATCGCGCAGCATCGGATCGAGGACCTCACGATGCGGTCGGTGAGCGACGAACTACGGGTCTCCGTCGGCGCGCTGTACAAGCACGTGGCAGGGCGCGACGAATTGATCGCGTTGGTCGTCGAGAAGATCCTGGGTCAGGCGCCGCCGATGTCTCCCGAGGTCGGTGACGGCTGGTTGGCCCTGCGGGCCCAGGTGTTGGGTCTGCAAGCACTTGTCGACCTCTATCCGGGGCTGGATCAGGTGGTCATCGCCCACTCGCCGAACTCGCCGAAGGCCAACGAAATTCGTCGGGAGGGCATCGCGGCGCTGCAGGCCGAAGGGCTCACCCTCGACGAGGCTCTTCGGGTGTATCGCTCAGTGACCTACCTGTGGCTGGGCGCTCGGGTGGCCGTGAATGGACGCACGCGCAACGACACCGACATCGACACCTTCGCGCTTGCGCTCGACGTGCTCATCTCTGGTCTCGAAGCAGAACATCGCGGAGCACCGCGAAAACAGTGCCACGTCGATCGAAGGAGAGGGATGAATTCTCGGATGGCCGGCGTGATCGGCTTCTTCATTCTCGCGGGATTGTGGGCAGCCGCGATCCTGACGGTTCAGGTACTTCAGGCTTTTCACTACCGATAGGAGGCACCGTGCACGACCTACTTCTTCTCCTCGGCATGGTGGTCGCCGACGTCGCGATCCTCACGGCGTGGTGGTTCCTCGGCAGTCGACTGGTCCCCGCCGAACAGGCGCCCGCGTCGGCCAACGCCGAAACCGAACGCGGCGTACCGATGCTGCACAGGATCCTGACCTACGTGTGCTTCTTCCTGCTCGCGGGTCTGATCGTGGAGTGCGTGGCAATGTTCCCGGCGATACTGGTGAGGTTCGGATGGTCATAAAGGAACCGGCGGAAGTCTCGAATCCCGCTGAGGTGGAAAAGAGTTCGCCGCCGAACTCGAGGTGGGTGGAGCCCGCCGACGGGTGGCTCGCTGCAGGCATCCTCAGCTGTGGCACCATGCTGCTCGGTCCGTTCGGTGCGATTCCCCTGATCATCGGATTGGTGAAGCTGTGGCGATCGGTCAAGGCAGGCACGAACGTAAGGCCTTGGGCGGCAACGGTCATCGGTACCTTTTGCATGATCGACGGGATGATCAACTTCCTGCCGTGGTCTCTGGACACCTTCGCGCACAACACCACCCTCGGCGAGACGTTCATCACCGGATACGGGCGGTTCTTCGACGGCGCATTCTTCCTGGACTACAACCAAAGTGCCCTTGGCGGCGTGGCCGACAATCAGGAGAAGATGTGGCAGTTCCTTGCGGTGTTCATCCTGATGCCCATGCGAGTGGTCAGCGCTTGGGCGTTCCTGCAGATGAAGACCTGGGGACTGCACTTCATGAAGATCTCCGGATGGCTGTACCTGTTCCTCTGGGTCGGCTACACGATGGCGATGAGCCAGAACTTCAGCGAGCGCATGGCGTCGTCGGAGTTCGGCTTGGGCTGGTGGCTTTTCAACCTCTTCTATCTGTCGCCGATGTTCGTGCTGCCCTATCTCTACACGGTCGACAAACGACAATGGAACAGATGACTTGACTGATTCCGGCGAACTATTCGGTCGCGTCGCCATCGTCACCGGTGCGGGTCGGGGGATCGGCGCCGCCCACGCCCGTGCGCTCGCCGCCGCGGGCGCAATCGTCGTGGTCAACGACACCGGGGTGGACCTGAGCGGGGCAGACCCGGATCCCGACGTCGCGCGTCGCCAGGCTGAATCAATCTGTGAGGCAGGCGGGCGCGCCGTCGCCGACATCTCGGACGTTTCCGACTTCCCCGGTGCCGCCGCCGTCGTCGGCCGGGCCGTCGACGAATTCGGCCGCCTCGACATCCTGGTCAACAACGCCGGAATCGTCGGCATGGCAACCGATCTGGAGCGCCTGACCGAGGCCGAGCTGCACCGCGTACTCGCGGTGCACGTGGTCGGCACCATAGGCGCCATCCAGGCGGCCTTTCCGGTCATGCGGACCCAGCGCTACGGCCGCATCGTCAACACGATCTCCGAGGCGGCACTGTCGACCGACATGGCGGCCGGAATGGCCTACGCCGCAGCCAAGTCGTCGGTGTGGGGTATCACGATGGCGGCGGCGCGGGAAGGCGCGGAGTGCGGCGTCACCGTCAACGCGATCTCGCCCGGTGCCCTGACGCGGATGTCGGACCGCACTTGAAGACCGGCATCCCCGACGGCCTGGACCTGTCGCCCGACCAGATCGCGCGAGTCCTGTTGGCGCTGTGCGGCGAAAGGGCAAGCGGCATCAATGGAAAGGTCGTGCACACGGCGGCGGGTTACGTTCGCGAATACGTCCTTCGCCGTGTCGACGATTCCGAATTGGTGAATGAGCTCGTCCGCGCGCTCGGCCACCCAGAGGTTAGGACGGGCTGATGGTTGATGCCGCCAACCTGGCCTGCAGGCCGGCGATGATCGTGTCGACGCCGAACGCGAAGAAGTCCCTGCCGCGCAGTTGGGGTATCAACGGCAGGAGTCGGGCGAGCGTCGCATCCACTTCGTCGGGCTCGTCCCAGGCTGCGCGGGTGACGACTTGATACCTGCCGAAGAGGTACGTGTGGATCATCGCGTAACCGAGCAGGACGTCGGTTTCGGCGAAGCCCGCACTGATGAGGATCTTCATGATGGCGAGAATGAGACGACGATCCGTGCTCTGCATGCGCGCGAACAGCACGTCGGCGATCCCCGGGTACTCGTGAAGTCGGGCATCGATGGCCTCGACGATTCCTCGGAGGCGGACGTCCCATGTACCGCTGTCGGGTTCGGGAACTTCGACCTCGGCGAGGACCTCCTTGGCCACGAGGTCGAGGAGTTGCTGCTTGTCGGCGACGTGCCAATACGGCGCCATGGCGGAACGGTCGAGCTCGCGGGACAGGCGCCGCATGGAGAGTGCTTCGACGCCCTCGCTGCGAATGACGGCGAGCGCCGCGTCGACGATGTCCTTCTCGGTGAGGCTCGGGGCCTTGGCGCGCGCACGTGGGGCAGACCGTGTCCCGGACTGCTTCTCGGTCGTCATCGTCGGCTCCTTCCCCGTTCGTACGTTAGCGGCAATCGGCGCGTTCCTGCCGCAGGCTCCGATCGTCGCGACTACATTACGCTGTAAGAGAGGTGGCAATGGTGCGTTCGAGAGACGAATCAGCGGTGAACCCTCGGCTCAGCACCGACGACATCATCGAGATCACTCAGGTCGTGCACCTGTACGGCCACGTTCTCGACGGCCGGTTGTGGCATCGCCTGCCAGACGTGTTCACCGACGACGGCGTGTTCGACATGTCTCTGGAAAAGGGAACGTCGATGGCAGGCAGGCGATTCAATGGCATCGCCGAACTGCGCGCGATGTTCGAAGTCGTCGACCATGCGTTGGCCCATCACGTGAGCAACGTCTACGTCTACGAACGCGGTGGACACGTCCGCGCGCTGTGCAAGTTCTTCATGCCCGACACGTTGGGCCGGTTCCACACCGGTGAGTACGCCGACCGGTTGGTGCGCACCGAGCGCGGATGGCGCATCAAGCATCGGATGATCAAGGAGCGTCGATACTTCGACGACGACTATCGCCCGTGGACACTTCTCGAAGCAGATTGGTGAGGTAAACACCCATGGACACGGATGTCTACGGAGTCTGGTCGCAGACCGTCGCGGAGTTGATGAGCTATCGCTACCTCGGGTGTCGGTCGGTGCTCGGTGATGGCTTCGAGGCGCGCGGGGAGATGACGCTACGCAGCGACATGCGGCACGCGGGTTCACCGTTGGCGGCTCCCGTGGCGATCGCGATGCTGGACACGGCCGGAATCGCCATCGACCGGCACTGGCAGTTGGCGTTGACCCACGTCGACGTTCATCTGCGTGGGACAGCTTCCGGGGTAAGCACATTGGGTGTGCTGGGCGCGATGACACGGCACGCCCGCAGTCAGGTGTTCACCGAGGCGACGTTCGTCGACGCCGAGCGGCCCGACGTGGTGCTCGGCTTCGGCACCGCGGACTGGGCGGTGATCGACCCGACGCCTTCGGGGTTCGAGTACATCGATCCCGGGCCGGGAGTAGAGGACACCGCTGACCTTCCGCCCCTCGCCACGGCGTACGACGCGAAGCCTCGGGAGGGTGGCGGACTCGTCATCGACGAGCTGACCCCGCGGCTGGGCGGTGTGCTTCTCCATCACGGTCCGATCCTGGTGTCGCTCGAGGCGGCCGCGTTGGACGTCGCGGGCGCCGGCGCGCGTGTCGAAGAGCTCAGCGTGCGAATCATCAAGGCGGGCAAGCAGGACCGTTCATCGCGACCGCGCGGATCCTGTCGGAGGACGATGACGCATCCCTGGTGCGGGCGGACCTTCATCAGGGCGCTGATCGCAAGAACCTCATTGCGACGGCCACCGTGCGGCTTGGCAAGATCCGTTAGGGCTGCCGGGTCACCTTGTCGGTGTCATGTCCTAACCAGAACGCCGACCACGACCCGTCGACGTGTGGAAGTTGCGGCGACGGTGCCGCATCCCAGCTGCCGAAGTCGGCGCTCTGCGGCCGCTCGATGAGATCGGTTGCATACCAGTGCCTCTCGCGACGCCTCGCGAACAGCCACTCGCCGTCGACCCTCTGGTATTCGTCGTCGTAACGGATGGCCATCACGACCCACCGATCGCCCACCTCGTGCTCGGCCCGGCAATATGTCTGGCCACGTGCAGTCACGTCGTCGACGAGTTCGATTCGGTGCCCGACGATCTGGTGAATCGATCTGTAGAAGTTGCGTAGCTGAGGTGCGATCTGCGCTCGCAGCGCGTCGCGGCCGGTGCCAAGGCGTCCCATCGACACGTTCGGGACGAAGAGGGACACCCAGGTGTCGAGGTCGCGCTGGTCGACGGCGAGCGCGTAGCGGATCGGTAGCTGGCCGATGTCGAGGCGATCTTCCACGCGTCGTAGTCGCTGCAGCAGCGCATCGTCGGTCATGGTCGAGACTCCTTTCACCGCTGAAGAACTTGGCCGCCGTCGAGCATCAGCGTGGCGCCGGTAAGGTACGCCATGTCGTCACTGACGAGGGCGAGAACGGCGCGTCCGATGTCGTCGTAGGGATCGCCAAGACGTTGAAGCGGGATAGCCCGAAGGATCTTCTGCCACCGTTTCGGATCCGCCTGCTGGAACACCTCGGCCGACGATGAGAGGCCAGCGGGGCAGACCTGGTTGACGCGTATGCCGTGTCGCCCCCACTCGTTGGCCGTCACCTTGGTGAGCGCGCCGATCGCCTCCTTGGCCATCGCGTAACCGACCATCTGCGGAGTACCGCGAACGCCGATCGCGGAGCCGAAGTTCAGCACGGCGCCGTGGGTTTCGCAGAGTGCGGGGAATGCTGCCTGCATCATGTGCAGGCTGCCGAGCGGCCCTGTCGTCAGGAAGTCCAGGACGTCGGCGTCCGTGATGTCCTCGGTGGGCGTCGTGATGCCGAGCTTTCCGCCCTGTGCGTTGTTGATCAGGATGTCGACCTTGCCGAAGGCCTCGAGAGTGGCCTGCACGGCGGCGTTCGCGTCATCGCGGTCCGCCACGTCGCACCTCAAGGCCAGTGCGTTCCCACCGCCCGCTCGCAGTTCGTCGGCCGCGTCGATGACCTTGCTCTCGGTGCGGCCAAGGAGCACAACGGAGGCGCCTGCGTCGCACAGGACCGCGGCGATGGCCCTGCCCAACCCCTGGCCTGCGCCCGTCACCATCGCAACTCGATCTTGCAGCCGCCCGGCTACGCCATTCATCGAAATCCTCTCCAGTTCAATTCGAACCGGGCAAGCCCGGCCTCCAGCATTGCCAGTCCCGCACCGATTCGTTGGGCGGGATCGCCGCGTCCGCCGCCGTCGACCCAGGCGCGGAATTCGGTTGCGGCGACGGCTCCCATGGCGGCGACGATGATGCGCGCTCGTACCTCGCGTTGTTTACCGTCAAGCCGATTGGTGATCTGAGCGACCAGTGCGTCGTCTTCGGCGAGGCGCTCGCCGTGGACGCGGGCTCGAAGAGCCGGGGCAGCGGCCAGGATTCGGCCACGTTGGACGACCTTGGCTCGGTCCGAGGGCTCGACGTGGGAGGTGGCGAGGTAGGCCTCCCGCAGGGCCTCGACGGGTCCTTCACCTGCGGGACGGGCCATCAGTGCGTCCAGCAGACGTTCATGCACGCGGCGCTCGTAGTCGAGCACTACCTCGTCCTTCGTGGCGAAGTAGCGGAAGAAGGTCCGCGGGGACGTACCCGCTGCGGCGGCGATGTCATCGACGGTCACCGTGTCGAATCCACGATCGGCGAACAATCCCATTGCGACGCGGCCGATTTCGTCGCGTAGAAGGCGACGGCGGCGGTCGCCCAGGAGCTCGGTCATTTGCGTTCTCCCCGGGCGAAATCGCTGGCACCACGCATCAGCCTGGGTACGAGTTCGGCCATCGACGTCTTCTCGGGGTCCGTGCCTGCGCCCACCTCGCGGGCATGCCTTCCCTCCAGGATCACCGCGAGCTTGAAAAGTGCGAGCACTTCGTAGAAGGCGATGGAGTCGAGGTTGCGCCCAGTCCGCTCGACATATCGCGCCGCCATCGCCGTGCGGGTGGGATAGCCCTCCGTCCCGCCGGCCTGGTCACCGATGATCGGCTCCTCGCCGGGCTCGGTCCACCGCGCGAGCAGATGACCGATGTCCAGCAGGGGGTCGCCGATCGTTCCGGTGTCCCAGTCGAGGATGGCGGCGAGGCGTACCGGCGGTTCCGGCGCAATCATGACGTTGAAGGGGCTGTAGTCACCGTGGATGATCGCGGCCGGGCCCATCGCCGGGGTGTTGGCGCCCAGCCATCCGCACACGAAGTCCAGATCGGGCAGATCTCTGGTGCGGTAGCGGTCGAGCTGGGCGAGCCAGCGCGGGACCTGGCGTTCGAGGAACCCCTCGGGCTTGCCAAGCCCCTCCAGGCCACGCGACTGCCAGTCCACCGCCGCCAGGTCCGCGCAGCCGTCGACGTAGCCCATGCCCAAGTCGTAGCGCAGTGACGCGTCCGAGGCGAAGGGTTCCGGCAGGACGAAGCCCGGCGTGAAGCCGTCGATGACCTCCATCAACATGAACGGAGTTCCCAGAACATTGATGTCCTCGCACAGCAGCAGTGGCTTCGGATGTGGCACCGCCGTGCCTTCGAGTGCCGACAGGATTCGCCACTCCCGCAACGTGTTCGATGCACTTGGGTCGTTCTTCACCGCAGGTGGTCGGCGCAGAATCCATCGGTGCGGGCCGCGGCGGATCACGAACAGGGCGTTGGCGATCCCGGTGTCCGCTCCCATGCGCTGCGCGGTGAGGGGCTCGCCGAAAACAGGCAACCGGTCACCGATCCACGCATCGAGGGCCGTGACGTCAACCTCGACGTCGTTGATGGTGGGCACCCTCGGAATGTAGGGCGATTGACAGTCACTGTCAATGACGGCAGTATCCGCCACATGATCGACTTCGAACTTCCCGACGATGTGAAGGCCGTTCGAGCGCGCGTGGCGCGGTTCATCGATGACGTCGTCAACCCGGCCGAGGTGGAGATCGGGGCGCGGCCGTTCTTCGACATCGTTCGTGAACTGCAGGCTCAGGCACGCGCCGAGGGGCTCTGGTGCCCGTTCGTCCCGGTCGAGTACGGCGGAATGGGCCTGGGCCACTTGGCCAACGCCATCGTGCAGGTCGAGGTCGGGCGCTCGTTCTCCCACCTCGGGGCGTGGGCGATGAACTGCATGGGTCCCCAGGACGCGACGATGCTGACCCTGATCGAGCACGGCACTGCGAAGCAGAAGGAGCGCTATCTCGTCCCGCTGGTCAACGGCGACATCCGGATCTGCTTCGCGATGACCGAGAAGGCTGCTGGGGCGGACGCGACCGGGATGGCGACCGCCGCGGTCCAGCAGGGGTCCAACTGGGTGATCAACGGCGAGAAGTGGTTCACCTCGGGGGCCAGCATTTCGCAGCTTTCCCTGCTGATGGCGAAGACCGATCCCGACGCTCCCGCGGCATCGTCAGTACACGACGTTCCTCGTCGAATTACCCGACCCCGGCTTCGACATCGTCCGCAACATCCCGGTTCTGGGGGAGGGCGACGAGCGACGCTTCGAGAACGAGGTGACGATGGGTCACGCCGAGGTGAGGATCAAGGACCTCGTCGTGCCGGAGGAGAACATCGTCGGTGGGCTCGGCGAGGGTTTCGCGATGGGCCAGCATCGACTGGGCTACGGCAGGCTGCGCCACGGCATGTGGAGCGTGGCGAAAGCGCAAGCGGCGCTTGACATGGCGACTGCACGCGCATGCGAGCGGTTCACGTTCGGACAGCGGGTCGCCGACCGCCAGGGAATCCAGTGGATGTTGTCCGACTGCGCGGAGAAGATCTACCTCACTCGGCTGATGATCCTGCACATCGCCTACAAGCTGGAACACGGAATGGATCTGCGGCAGGAGAATTCGATCGCCAAGACCTACATCGCGCGGATGCTCGCCGAAGTCATCGACACCGCGATGCAGATTCATGGCTCGCTCGGCTACACCCACGACTTACCACTCGCAGCCTGGCTCAACGAAGCACGCGGCAACCGGATCGTCGACGGCCCCGACGAAGTCCACCGATGGACCGTCGGTCGCAACGTGATCAAGGCGTTCGAGAAGGACGGAACGACGGCCTTGGCCGCGGGCGGTGACCTGTTCTAATGCAGTCGATGTTCGATCTGACGGGACGGGTGGCGATGGTCACCGGGGCCACGCGCGGCATTGGCCACGCGATCACGATGGCACTCGCGGAGGCGGGTGCCGACGTCATCGTGGTGAGCCGCAAGCCCGATGCGTGCGAGAAGACCGCCGCCGATGTGATCGAGGCAACCGGCCGCGCGGCAATCGCCCTGCCCGCCAACGTGAGTCGCTGGGAGGATTGCGACCGCCTGGTTGACGCGGCGTACGACGCGGTCGGACGGATCGACATCCTGGTCAACAATGCCGGCTCGTCGCTGCGCTACGACGACGTCACCGCGATCAGCGAGGAGATGTTCGACAAGACGATCGGCCTCAACCTCAAGGGCCCGTTCCGCCTGACCGCACTGATCGGTACGCGGATGGCCGCCATGGGCAGCGGGGCCGTCGTCAACGTCAGCACCATCTCCGCTCAGGTCGGCGCGGCGCACGCGATGGTCTACTCGGCGGCCAAGGCCGGGCTGAACAATCTGACCAAGTCCTTCGCCGAGCAATTCGCGCCCGTGGTGCGGGTCAACGCGGTCATGCCCGGCGCCGTCGAGACCGACGTCATGAAGTCGTGGCCCGACGCAGAGCGTGAACGTGCCTGCGCCACGGCATTGATGGGGCGTGTCGGACAGCCGGGCGAGATCGCCGGGGCCGTCCTCTACCTGGCAAGTGACGCCGCGAGCTTCACCACCGGCCAGGTTCTCGCCGTCGACGGCGGCCACGTATGAGTCAGCCGCGGGGGAAGCCGATGGACGTGAAGGATCGCTGCGCCGTGGTCACTGGCGGCGGCCACGGCATCGGTCGCGCGCTCGTAGAAGAACTGGCCGCCCGCGGCGCGAAAGTCGTTGTCGCCGACCTGAATGAGGAACGAGCCCGCAAGGTTGCAGATCGTGTCGGGGGACTGGCGGCACCGTGTGACGTCGGCTCACCCGACGCGATCGAGGGGCTTGGTCCTGCGTGCCGAGCACGAGTTCGGTCCCGTGGCGGTGTTCTGCTCCAACGCCGGCTTCAGTGACAGCGTCGACGGACTCACCGAGTCGCCGGCGGACATTCGACGCATCGTCGACGTCAATCTGCTCAGCCACGTCTGGGCGGGCCAGGCAGTACTGCCGGGAATGCTCGAGCGGGGCGAGGGCTGGCTGATCCAGACGATCTCCTCGGCGGCGCTGATCACCGGGCCCTCGTTCATGGGCTACACCCTCACCAAGCACGGGGCGCTCGGCTTCGCCGAGTGGGTGGCACTGAACTACGCGCACCGCGGAATTCAGGTCACCTGCCTGTGCCCGAACGCCGTCAACACCGGAATGCTCGGGCGCAACGAGGATCTCGACGACGACGACGCGACGTCGCCCGTGGACCTCGGCGCGCTTGGCGACGTCGTCGAGCCCGAGGAGTGTGCGCGCCAGGCTCTCGATGCCGCGGCGGAAGGCAGATTCCTGGCCTTGCCGCATCCTCGCGTCGGCGAGTCATTCCTTCGCAAGGCTACCGACTACGATGCATGGTTGGCGCGCACCAACATTCGGCTGCGCAAGATGCGTGGAGAGAGCCAAGAGACATGACCGTATCGTTGCGAATCGAACCCCGATGGACGGACCTGGATCCGCAGGGCCACGTCACCAACAGCGTCTATCTGGTGTACGCCGAGGAGGCGCGCGCGAGGTACCTGCGTGCCATGCTGCCGGATGCATGGGAGATGTTCGTCGTGGTGAACAACTCGATCGACTACCACAGCCCGGTGGTCGCCGATGAAATAATCGACGTCACATCGGGTGTCGAGTCGGTGGGCCGGTCGTCGTGCACGACGGTCAGCGTCATCGCGACGACGGACGGACGTAAGTGTGCGACGGTGCGGACCGTTCAGGTCGTACTTCGCGAAGACAAGATGGGCACCCGGCCGTGGACTGATGAAGAGCGGGCTGCACTTGAAGCGCTCGTCCTTTAGATCTTTCGCCGAAAGTACGGTTGTTGACAGCTCTACTCGGGCAATGCGTACGACAACCGTGCGTTCGGCGACGAGTGACGAGAAGGCAGGAGCCATGAGCAACAAGCGGTTCGAAACGAAGGCCGACGGCACCGAGGTCATCGTCCGCGCGCGCCTACGACCCGCTCAAGTTCACGTTCTCCGTCCATCGAACTCGAGCGGCTCAGCCACATTCGCAGCGGCTACGGCTCCGAAGACGTCCTGGACGAGTACGACGGCGAACTCAGCAACTACCACAAGATCCGGGTCTTCGAGCGTGACGACAAGCGCTGGATTCTGCTGCAGCACCCGCTCGAGTACGCCATGGAGGTCGAGCTCACCCGTGGCCGGCCGTTCGAGATCAGGCCGCTTCCGCCTGAGGAAGCCTGGGCGCTGGCACGCGAACTGGATCAGCAGGAGACCCGCTACCCGATCGAGGTCGAGCCGGGCTTCGGCTCTGCCCCTGACGGCCGGCGGCCGCAGGTCGGTGCAGGACTACCTACGGCGGAAGGCCCGCCACTGCACGGGGTCCCACACGTCTTGGTCCTCGGCATGGACGGTGTAGTCGTCGTACTCCCATCGGACCAGGCTCTGGTGCACCAGCATCGACGGATAGACCAGGTTGCTGAACTGTGAGACCACCACACCGCTCGCGGTGACGGTCCTGCCGAGGGCGTCGGTCACCTCGATGTCGATTGCCTCCGGCGTTCCATCCTGACCACGATGAACGTGCCGTCTGCCGCCGACCGCCTTGCTCATCTCCCCGTCGCGGAGGATGAACCCCATCACGACGCGGTCCTCGCCGCGGTCCAGCGACAAGCCGAGGAAGCCGTCGGTCTCGCTGCCGAAGGCGTAGTCGTATCCGGCCTTCACACCGCGTAGGTCGGGCCGTCTGCCCCACGATCTGTCGCGCATCAGACGGCAGTCGACGGCCATCTCCACGCCGTGCAGCCGCAACGTTCCCGTGACGTGCCCTGGTTGATCGACGTGGTAGGCACCGGTGAACGGCGGCCGCGGCTTGGGCACCGTCAGCAGAGGCTCCGCGATCGCGTCGAACCGTAGGTCGGCGTCGATCTCGTCGTTGGAAACGCCGAATGCGTAAGAGCGAGTGGGCACCAACTGTTTGAGGAAGAGGCCGCCGGGCAACTTCGCGTCGCGCATGTCGAGGTCGACGGGTATCGGGAGGTGGTGCTGCTGTGAGTAGTAAGGCACCTCCCACGGCGTGCTTCCCGTCCAGTCGAAGACCGTGACGCCGCCGCCGATCGAATTCAGAAGGGGGCGGAAGTAGAGGTAGAAATTGCCGAACAGTTCTCGTTCGGGCACTGCGAAGGTGAACCAGAACGTCTCGGTCCACCACGTGTCGGCAGCGGCCGGCGGGGTGTGGAGGGTGTCGTCGACGCTGGACAGCGTGAATTCGGGTGTTTCGCTCATGACGCCTCCTAGAACGTGGGGAGGGGAGTCGTCGCCATGGGGCCGAGCAATTCGGCCATCCTGATCGTCTCCCGTTGGACGTGTCGACCCAGATATGCCAGTGCCGCAGCATCATCCACGGTGTCGGCGTCGAGAGCGTCGGCCAGAGCGCGGCGTCCCGCCGCCCCGCTCGTCACGTCGCGGCCGAGCAAGGCGCGGACAGTTCGGCGCGCTCCTGCTCGTCGATCGGGGCGTCGTACCGCTCGCCCTGCTGCAGATGACGTGTCGTGCGCAGTGCGGCCTTGGCCTGCGCGATCTGATAGGGCTCCGCCAGCGAAGGCAAGCAGCCGTTCCCGCAGCGTGGTGCGGATGAAGGCCAGTGAGCCCTCGCGTTCCGAACCCGACGGCGCAACGGGATCGACGACTACTGGCTCGGGTGTGGCTCCCGCGAGTTGGTGCAGTGCCTCGATGACGAGGCGGCCGTGAAATGCCGGACCGCTGACCATGATCGGGTACTGCGGATCATCGTGACCTTGGGCCCGCACGACGTCGCCCGCGATGAGGATCTTCGTCATCGCCGCGATCGCGCCGTGCCAGATCCGGTGCCGGTCGAACGGAAGTCCGCTCGCCTCGGCGTAGACCTGGAATCGGTGGTGCAGATCCCCAAACGGGAAGAGCAGGGACCGGGCGACGATCCAGCCGAGGTCTTCGTAGGGGTCGCCAAGATGAGACAACTCCCAGTCGACGATCGCGGTGATACGGCCGTCGTGCTGCACGAAGTTTCCCGGCCCGGTGTCGCCCTGGACGAGGACGGTTCGGGGGACATCGTCGGAGGCGTTGCGACGCAGCCAGTTACAGGCGTAGGTGACGACCGGGTTGGCAGGCGCGTGCTCGCGGTGAAAGTTCTGCCAATGGTCGACGTCGAGCGTCGTGTGTTCCCTTGCGGTCCGTGGAACGGCCATCTCGGGTAGGTCGAGGCTGGCCGGGTCCAACGCATGCAGATCGGCCAGGTGTCGCATCAGCGCGTCGCTGACGGCCTCGCGTGTCTCCGCGTCCAGGCCCGCAGGTCGTCGGTACCGTCGACCCGTTGCGCGGCGACGAGATGACGTTCCTCGTCGATTCCGTAGATGACGGGGACCGGAACCGGCGTCGACGCCAGCGCCTGCGTAGATCCGGGTCTCCCGGGCCGCATCCCCGTAGATCTGCAACGTGTCGCGCGTGCGGCGGACGATGACCGGAACGTCTTCGCCGTCGCGGACGACGTCGACGCTCCAACTCGCGCGGGTTCCCGCGACGATTGGGTGGATCGAAACCACCTCCCCGCCAATCAGTTCGCGCAGCCATTCGCCGAGGAACGCTGCCAACTCGGAGTCGTCGGCCCGCGATAGCAGGGCATCGTTGCCCGGTGTGCCCACCGGCGCCGCAACCGTCATCGTCGACTCCCAATCTGCTCTGTGAACACTGTTCACTCAATAACCCGTGAACGCTGTATACCAGGTTCGGTGAACGCTGTACACAGGCCTGGTCATAATGAGTTGTGCAGAAAACGCCGTCGGCTCACACCGCTGAGCCGGGAACGCATGGTCGCGGCCGCTTTGGCGCTGACGCAGCAAGATGGAGAGCCGCCCGGTATGCGTGCGCTCGCCGCCCAACTCGGCGTTACGCCAGGTGCCCTGTATCGCCACGTTGCGAACCAGGAGCAGCTCGTGGCCCTCATGATCACCGAGGCGATGGAACGTGTCGAGATGCCGGAGTCGACCGAGGGAGACGATCCGTGGGAGCCGATCCGGATCTACGTCCGATCGCTGATGGGCATCCTGGACGAGTATCCGGGTCTCGACGGCCTCATCGCCCGGTACGGCGACAGCAGCCCAGCTGCTCGGATTCGGCAGCGCTGGTTGGTGCGTCAACTGCAAGCTGCCGGTTTGGCCCGCGCCGACGCGGTCAGGGCCTATGGCGCACTCGACATGTACTGGCTGGGCTCACGGCACCGAAGCAGTCGCGTGCGACGTTCTACTTCGGACTGGACCGACTGCTCGACGGCCTGCGTGACTTCCTCCTAGGTGTTGGCGGACATCCCTTCACGACGGACCGCTGACCATCCGAGATCGGTCGGGCCGCAACGGCGCGATGAGCGTCTGGTCAGGGTCTTCAGGCCGTTCGCCGGCTCGACGTACTTCGTGCTCACGGCGGAGTTGAGTCATGACGACTTGGACGACAGTGGAACCCTCGGCGGAACTGGCGCAGCGGTACCGCAGCCGCGGTTGGTGGGACGGCGAGACCCTGGCGACGCTGCTGTCCGGCGCGCTGAAGAGCGCTGCGACGCGGGAGTTCCGCGTGCATTCGCAGGAGCGGCCGTGGCGGGGCTCGATCTCCGACGTCGCCGACCAGGCCCGACGGCTCGCCGCGGGCCTTCGCGCACGCGGCATCGGACCGGGGGACGCCGTGGCGTTCCAACTGCCGAACAGCGCGGAGGCCGCCGCGGTGTTCTACGGCCTGGCCATGGCGGGTGCCGTGTTGGTCCCGATCGGCCACACGCTCGGCGCCAGCGAGCTTCGATTCGCGATCCGGGCATCGGGTGCCCGCGCGCTGGTGGTGTCGAACTGGCAGAAGCCCGGCTTCCCGTTCGACGTGCTCGATGGTCTGGACGCTCTCGAATACGTCATCGCGGTCGGCGACCTTCCCGACGCCGTCGTCCGTGATCGACTACGCCGACCTGACCGATCCGCACCTCTGGCCGCGCCTGCGGTCGTCGACCCCGCATCGCCTGCCGTGATCGGGTGGACGTCGGGCACGACCGGCTCGCCGAAGGGCGTGCTGCTCACCCACCGAGCGACTGTGCGCGGAGATCCGCTTTCACATGGTGCCGATGATGGCGGGCCTGTCGCCGCGGCTGGCCAGCACCTCACCCGTCAGCCACGTCACGGGCATGCTGGTATCGGTCCTGCTGCCGCCGCTGATGGATCGCGACATCCACCTGATGGATCGGTGGGATCCGCAGCGGGTGCTTCGGCTGATGTCGGAGGAGTCGCTGTCGGCAGGCACCGGCGCGCCGCTGTTCCTGTCCTCGCTCATCGACCACCCGGACTGCACGCCGGAACATCACGCGTTGATCGGTTCGTCGTCGCTGGGCGGGGCTGCGGTGACACCCGAACTGGTCACCAGGGCAGGCGATCTCGGGATCCTCGCGTGGCGGGGATACGGCTGCACCGAGCACCCCAGCATCTCGCTGGGCGGCATGCAGCATCCGCTCGCCAAGCGGGCCAACACCGACGGAGCGCCGTGCGAAGGCGTGGAGGTCCGCATCGTCGGCGACGACGGAACCGATCTCGGCACTGGCGAAGCGGGCGAGGTGCTCTCGCGCGGGCCCGACCTGTTCTGCGGCTACACCGATGCGGCCCTCAACGTCGACGCCTTCGACGGCGGCTGGTTCCGCACCGGCGACATCGGCAGGCTCGACGATGAGGGCTACCTGACGATCGTCGACCGCAAGAAGGACATCATCATCCGGGCCGGGCTCAACATCAGCGCGGCCGAGATCGAGGCGGCTCTGATCTCCATGCCGCAGGTGGCGGACATCGCCGTGGTGGCCGCGCCGAATCCCCGGACCGGCGAGCATGCGTGCGCCTTCGTGCGCCCTGCCCCTGGGTGCGAGGCGCCGGCGATGGAGGAGATGCAAGTCGCACCTGGCGAAGGCGGGTATCGCGAAGTACAAGTGGCCCGAGGAGATTCGCGCGCAGCAGTCGGACTTTCCGCGCACCGCGGCGGGCAAGGTCCGCAAGGCAGACCTGCGGGACGTGGTGCGGGGAGCCGGGTCTTGACCTTACGGTGTATAGTCGGCGTCGAGCGTGAACCTCACGACGAAATTCGCGCGAATACGTCGTCAGATTCACGCTCGGCGGAGCGGGGTAGGCGAGGAGAGGACTGCGAATGGCGAGCAGCACGATATCCAACGACGAACTGGTGCAGCGCTTTCCGGGTGAGCCGATCACTCACGACAACGCGGCCCACTATCGCGGCCGGTTGGATCGGCAGCTGCTGGTCAATCGCTGCGACGACTGCGGGGTGTGGCACGCACCGCCCAAGCCGGTATGCCCGGAGTGCTGGTCGTGGAATGTGACTCCCACGCCGGTCAGCGGCAACGGCGTGATCTTCATGAACGTCTTCCTGCACCAGGGGCCACCCGCTCCCGGCGTGGACTACTCGACGCCGTACCCGGTCGTCACGGTCGAACTGGAAGAGCAAGTGGGGCTGAGGTTCACCGCGACCGTGGCCGATGCGAGCAACGACGACATCGGCATCGGGAAGCCGGTGCGCCTGGACTGGCGGGAACGCGCCGGGTCGCCGATGCCGGTCTTCGTGCTGACGGGTGCGGACGCATGAGCCCCTCGACGCGAAACCCCATGAAGGATCAGGTCGCGATCGCGGGCGCGTCGACGACGGGCTTCGTCGCGGCCAATCTCGAACGCGTCACAGGCCTCCCTGGCCGCGGAGGCCTGCATCGACGTCATCCGCAAGTGCGGGCTCACCGCCGCGGACGTCGACGGCCTGTGCGGCAGCTGGCCGAATGTCGAGGTCCTGCAGTCGACTCTGGGGATACCCGAGGTCACCTGGTCGGGTAACCCGGTCATCCCGCTGGTCGATCACTTCGCGACCGCTGCCGCGGCCGTCCACAGTGGGCTGTGCGAGGTGGCGCTGGTCTACCACGCCGCCTACCGCTCGGCGTGGAACACCAGCTCGTCGCTCAAGGACCCGTTCCGGCGCATCGCGACGCCCGGCCTGCTCGATCCGCATCCCGGGCCCCGAGTCGGTCGCAGCGGCGGTGGGCTATACCGCGTGGGCGTCTCGGTACATGTACGAGTACGGCGCAACGAGCGAAGACTTCGGACTGGTGGCGATCAACGACCGCACCAACGCCGGGCGCAATCCCGCTGCGGCCAAACGTGATCCGATCACGATGGACGACTATCTCGCCGCCCGCATGATCCGGTGGCCGTTGCGCATCCTCGACATGGACGTGCCGGTCGACGGTGCCGACGCGTTCATCGTCACGACCACCGAGCGGGCCCGCGACATGCCGCTGCCGCCCGTGCTGATCAATGCGGCGGTACTCGGCCAGGTGGCCCACAACGAGGAAGACCAGACCGTCAGCCTGCGCCATCACGGCCAGCAGGTCGTGGTCGACACGCTGAAAGCCAAGGGCGACTTCTGGATCGACGACATCGACGTCTACTTCCCCTACGACGGATTCACGCCGATCACGCTGAACTGGATCGAGAACGCCGGATGGTGCAAGCCGGGGGAGGCGGGCGACTTCCTTCGCGAGCACTGGGATCACGACGCAGGGCGCGCGATGATCAACGGCAGGATCCCGATCAATCCGCATGGGGGTTCGCTGTCCGAGGGGGCGACGCAAGCGTCGGGGCACGTCCGCGAGGCCGTGCACCAACTCCAGGGCGTCGCGGGCGAGCGTCAGGTACCCGATGCGCAGCGGGCCCTGATCACCGCTGGCGGGTTCTTCTTCAACGCCCAAGGCCTTCTGCTGCAGAGGGATTGAGCCGGCTGATGGCGCAGGACACCGTGCTGGGGATGTTTCGCGACACCGTCGCGACCGCGCCGGACAGTCCGATGCTGCACTACTTCGACACCACACTCACCGCGGCCGACGTCGATCGGATGTCCGACGCATTGGCGGTCGCGCTCGCCGACGGTGGCTTCGGTGCCGGCGACCGGCTGGCGCTGTACCTGCAGAACGTTCCGAATTACGTCATCGGGCTGCTCGCGACGTGGAAGCTCGGCGGTATCGCGGTGGCCATCAACCCGATGCTGACGCCACGGGAGGTCGCCAAGCTGCTGTCGGACTCGACGCCGACCGTCCTCGTGACGCTGGCCGAGCTGTACACCGACGATCTCGCCGACGACGCTGCAGGGATCATCGGTGACGCGAGTCATCACCAGTGACGACGTCGACGCCGTTGTCGCCCAACATGATCGGCAGTCTCCCGACGCGGTGTCGATCGATCCGGATGACGTCGCGGTCATCACCTACACCTCGGGAACGACCGGAGTTCCCAAGGGCGCCATGAACACCCACCGCAACATCGCGACCGGCGGCACGGCGTACCGCGACTGGTTCGGGCTCGGACCCGACGACGTCGTGCTGGGTGTGGCGCCGCTGTTCCACGTCACCGGGTTGTCCGGACACATCGCCTGCGCACTGGCAGCCCGCGCATCGCTGGTGCTGTTCTACCGCTTCGACCTCGATGTCGTGATCGACGTGATCCGCACCCGCAAGCCGACATTCACCGTCGGCGCCATCACCGTCTTCATTGCGCTCGCGAACGCGGCCGACATCACGACCGACGATCTGGCGAGCCTGACGAAGATCGCGTCGGGCGGGGCGCCGATCCCGTCGGCCACCGTCGAGCGGTTCGAGAGCCGCTTCGGCGTGTACGTCCACAACGTCTACGGCATGACCGAGACCACCTCGCCGGTGCTGGCCGTGCCGATGGGCAGCACCGCGCCCGTCGAATCCCGCACGGGCGCACTGTCAGTCGGGCAGCCGATGGGTACTGCCCGGGTGCGGGTCCTGGACGAGTCCGGGGCCGAGGTGCCCGCGGGCGAGGTCGGCGAGCTCGCCGTCAGCGGGCCGCAGATCGTACCGGGCTATTGGCGCAACGCGGCCGAGACGAAGGCCGCCATGCGGGATGGGTGGCTGCTGACCGGCGACGTCGGCTACGTCGACGAGGACGGCTGGTACTACCTGGTGGATCGCAAGAAGGACATGATCGTCGCCAGCGGCTACAAGGTGTGGCCGCGCGAGGTCGAGGACGTGCTGTACACCCACGAGGCAATCCTCGAGGCAGGCGTCGTCGGCGTACCCGATCCCTACCGCGGGGAGTCGGTCAAGGCCTATGTCTCACTGCGCGAGGGCTTTACCGTCGAGCCGGGTGAGCTCGTCGAGTTCTGCCGATCCAGGATGGCGGCGTACAAGTACCCGCGCGAAGTCGAGATCGTCGAGACCATCCCCAAGACCGTGACCGGCAAGATCCTGCGCCGAAGTCTGCGATCGAGCGGAACGTAGACCGGGCACGGCCGATCTGGCTTAGGTTCGGACGCGTGCGAGCAGTGCGGGTGAGTGGGCCAGGGGCCGTTGATGTCCGCGACGTCGACGCCCCAGAGAGCGACGGCGTTCGGGTGAAGGTCGTGGCGGCAGGGATCTGCGGATCCGATCTGCAACATGGTGGAGATGGGCTTTCCCGCCGTCACGCTCGGTCACGAGATCGCCGGAACGCTCGACGACGGCACCGTCGTCGCGATCGAACCCCTGGTGTCGTGCGGAGAGTGCGACGAGTGCCGCGCGGGGAAGGATCAGATCTGCCGCGAGGTCTTCTCGCGGATCTACGGCGTCGCGCTCGACGGCGGGATGGCCGACGAGATCGCCGTGGACGCCCGCAGCATTCACGAACTACCGGCGACGATCGACCCCGCCGACGCGTCGGTCATCGAGCCGATCGGCATTGCGGTGCACGGGTTCAACCGCGTCGGAGTCGAATCGGGCGAGCGGGTGCTGGTGATCGGCGGGGGATCGGTCGGCCTCAGCGCGCTGGCGGTGGCACGCCATCGCGGAGTCACCGCAGATCTCGCCGCCCGCCACCGACACCAGCAAGTGGCGGGCGAGGCACTGGGCGCGGGCGTCACCCCGACCGACGAGTACGACGTGGTGATCGATGCAGCGGGAACACAGTCGTCGATGGATGACGCGATCCAACGGGTTCGCCCCGGCGGCCGGATCCTGCTGCTCGGGTCGTGGTGGTCGCCGATCCAGATGGGCTCGGCCCTGGTGCTCAAGGAGATCACGCTGTACCCGTCGAGCATGTACGGCCATCACCACGGCAAGCGTGAATTCGCTGAAGCCGTCGACGTCTTGGCGGCCCGGCCCGACATCGCGAACACCCTGATCACGCACCGCTTCGCCCTCGTCGACGCGGCGGAGGCATTCAGGGTGGCGGGCGACCGTGCCTCGGGTGCGATCAAGGTCGTGCTGCACCCGGCGTAAGTCTGCACAGATGAAAGCAGCCTGCCTGCGAGTCGGGGGATTCGCGGGCAGGCTGCTAGTTCGTGGTGGTGGCTACGGAACGCTGACCGGCGGCAGTCCCGGGACGGAAGCGCTTGCTCCGCCTGGGCCTGCGCCTGCGCCCGTGCCGCCGGGAACCTCGGCGGTTGCTCCGCCGTTGCCTGCGCCAACCTCGCCGCCACCGGGGACGGAGGCGCTAGCTCCACCGGGGCCTGCGCCGGCGCCGGGTCCGCCCGGGACCGTGGCACCTGCTCCGCCTTCGCCCGCGCCTGCACTGGCGGCGCCGCGGTGGTGGTGGGTGCGCCCGTCGTCGTCGTGACCGTCGAAGTGCTGGTCGTCTCGGTGGTGGAGGACGTGCTGGTCGAGTCGCCCTTGTCGCCGCCGCCACAGCCGACGGCTACCACCGTCAGCAGGGCTCCGCCGAACAGTACGAGGGCAGTGCGTGGTGTCGAGTTCATCGGTGAACCTTTCTCAGTAGCCGTGTAGCGACTGATACCCCCTCACGCGAGGGGCAAACCTCGCGCTATGCCTCGTAGCGGCCCACGTACTCCAGCACCTTCGGGTCGTTGGTCGTGAACCGGTCCGCCTCTTCGCCGCCGTCGCAGCGCATCAAAGCGACCGTCACTCCACTCTGTGTCCGCGCAACGACCTGCCAGCCTGCTCCGCTGTCTTCCCAGCGGCGCAGTTCCGCCACGAAGTCACGGTCTGCGGATTCGCCCATGGCCATGGCTCCACGATCCCATGTCCTAGGCTGCGGCCGTGGATGCAAGTCAGCGTCTAGCGATGGCGACGGTGTTCGTCTGGCTCGGAATGGTGGTGGCGATCTCGTTCGTCGAGGCGCCGCTGAAGTTCCGGGCACCCGGCGTCACCGTGCCGATCGGGTTGGGCATCGGCAGGCTGGTGTTTCGCGCCCTCAACGTGTGCGAGTTCGTGTTCGCGGTCGTCATCGCGTTCGCGTTGTTCACCCACCCCCCGTCGGTGGCGATCGACGTCGCCCTCATCGTGGCGATCGGTGGGCTGTTCTTCCAGACGACCGTGTTGCGGCCAATGCTGAGCCGACGGACCGCGGAGGTTCTGGCGGGTCAGGAGGGCGGCCGTTCCGGCGCTCACTTTGCCTACATAGCGATCGAACTGATCAAGATCATCGCCTTGATCATTGCGGGCGTATTGCTCACCCGCGGATGAGACCATGACGCCATGCGTCTGGGATTGCACGCCCTGGGGATAGGAGCCGGCGCCACTCGCGCCGTCATCGACGAGGTAGCCGCCGCCGCAGAGCGATCCGGGTTCGCCACGCTCTGGTCGGGCGAGCACGTCGTCATGGTCGACCGGTCGGCGTCGACGTACCCGTACAGCGACGACGGCCAGATCGCCGTTCCGGCACAAGCGGATTGGATCGATCCGATGATCGGCCTAAGCTTCGCGGCCGCCGCCACGTCGACGATCACCCTTGCGACGGGCGTGCTTCTGCTGCCCGAACACAACCCCGTGCTGATGGCCAAGCAGGCCGCCACCCTGGACACGCTGTCCGGTGGCCGGTTCACGTTGGGTATCGGGATCGGTTGGTCCCGTGAGGAATTCGAGGCACTCGGTGTGCCGTTCGAGCGACGGGGTGCCCGGACGGCCGAGTACGTCGAGGCGATCAGGACGCTCTGGCGCGACGACGTCGCATCGTTCGACGGTGAGTTCGTCCGCTTCGACTCGGTACGGGTCAACCCCAAGCCGGTCCGCGACCGTCGCATCCCCATCATGCTCGGCGGCAACAGCGATGCGGCGCTGCGTCGCGTCGCCGCGTGGGGTGACGGGTGGTACGGATTCAACGTCGAAGGGGTGTCGGCGGTGGCCGATCGCATGGCGACGCTGACGTCGTTGTGCTCCGAACAGGACCGTGACATCAGCGACCTGCGCATCGCCGTCGCCCTCCAGGACCCTCAGCGCGAGGACGTGTCTGCGCTCGCGGACCTCGGTGTCGACGAATTGGTCGTCGTCGCAGGCCCGCCCGACGATGCGGCGTTGGCGGCGGGGTGGGTCGAGGAACTCGCGACGCAGTGGGCGCCGGACATAGGCTAGAGCGCGCGGCCCCAGCAGCAGGCCGCGCGTAGGCCGCGAGCAGCCCGACCGCCAGGCTGCGCGAGCGCGTAGAGTCACTGCCGACGCGCAGTCTCGTCCGACCCTCGCCGCAGCACTTCGAAGCCGAATCGTGGAGTAGGTCGGTCAGCGCGCCGCAGAAGCCCAGCACGAGGACCTGCGACACGTGTCAGCCCACCGTGAAGCCCGAGCAGGAGCGCCAACGATCGAAGGAGCCTGCGACGTTCACCGCGAACGTGCCCCACGGGAACGTCCTTCCGACGTTGAGCCACCGATCGACGAGATATCGGACGGGGGCGCCGACGGCCGCGCCGATGCGCGACCCAGAGCAGCATCACTCGTCGCGTCGTCTCCCACTCGCAGGATCCCAGGCTGCCGAGTCGCCGACGGCGATGACGCCGGTGCCGAGCTGCAGGCGCCAGGTACGAGTCCGAGCTCGGGCCTGCCGTGCTCGATCAGCTGCAGCACCTCGACGATGTGCGTGCTGAACGTGGTGTAGCCGCCGAGCACGCCGACGCCGAGGAACGGCCGGATCAACTCCTGCTCGGGTCGGTAGCGCCCGATGGCTCCCAGACAGCAGCCCGATCAGGAAGCAGCCCGACACGTTGATGAACAAGGGTCGCCCAGCCGATGGTGTCCGGGCTGTGCGGCCACGCGGCCTCGATCAGCGCGCGCGCGACCGCGCCGAGGACGCCGCCGAGCGCGACCAAACCGAGTATGCGGAGCAAGCGTTTTCCTTCGCGGTCGGATTCGGTAACCCGGTTGTCAGACACGAGCATAGGGCGACGGGGCACGAATCGGACCATGGCTGCCAACCCCCGCGCCGGGCAGCCGGCGCAACCCGAAGACCTCATCGACGTGGCCCAGGTGGTCACTGCCTATTACACCCTGCAACCCGACCCGGACAACGTCGACCAGCAGGTGGCGTTCGGCACGTCGGGCCACCGCGGGTCGAGCCTCGACACCGCGTTCAACGAGGCGCACATCCTCGCGACGACGCAGGCGATCGCCGAGTACCGCGCTGCGCAGGGGACGACGGGACCGCTGTTCATCGGTCGCGATACCCATGCGCTGTCCGAGCCGGCATGGGCGTCGGCCTTGGAGGTGCTGGCCGCCAACGACGTCGTGGCGATGATCGACGGCGCCGACCGCTTCACCCCGACGCCCGCGGTCAGCCACGCGATCCTCGCGTTCAACCGCGGCCGCGACAGCGATCTCGCCGACGGCATCGTCGTCACGCCGTCGCACAACCCGCCGCGCGACGGCGGCTTCAAGTACAACCCGCCCAACGGCGGCCCCGCCGACACCGACGCCACCGGCGTAATCGCCAAGCGCGCCAACGAGATTCTGCGCGGCGGCCTGGCCGACGTGAAGCGGATACCGCTGGCGCGGGCCGTCCAGATGGCCGAGCGCCACGACTACATGAGCGCCTACGTCGAGGATCTGCCCAACGTCGTCGACATCCACGCGATCAAGGCCGAGGGCATCCGGATCGGCGCCGACCCGCTCGGCGGCGCCAGCGTCGACTACTGGGGCGCCATCGCCGAGACCCACGGCCTCAACCTGACCGTGGTGAACCCGCTCGTCGACGCCACGTGGCGGTTCATGACGCTCGACACCGACGGCAAGATCCGGATGGACTGCAGTTCGCCGAACGCGATGGCGTCGCTGATCGGAAAGATCGGTGATTACCAGATCGCCACGGGCAACGACGCCGACTCGGACCGGCATGGCATCGTCACTCCCGACGGCGGACTGATGAATCCGAACCACTACCTGGCCGTCGCCATCGACTACCTCTACGCCAACCGGCCGGGCTGGCCCGGGTCGACGGCGGTGGGCAAGACGGCGGTGAGCAGCTCGATCATCGACCGCGTCGTCGCCGGGCTGGGCCGCAAGCTGGACGAGGTGCCCGTCGGGTTCAAGTGGTTCGTCGACGGATTGATCAGCGGCACAATCGGATTCGGCGGTGAGGAGAGCGCGGGCGCGTCGTTCCTGCGGTTCGACGGCTCGGTGTGGACCACGGACAAGGACGGCATCATCCTGGCGCTGCTGGCCTCGGAGATCCTCGCCAAGACCGGGTCGACGCCGTCGCAGCGCTACGCCGCGATCTCCGAGAAGTACGGTGCCCCAACGTATGCGCGCATCGATGCGCCCGCGGACCGCGACCAGAAGGCGCGGCTGGCCAAGTTGTCGGCCGATCAGGTCACCGCCACGGAACTCGCGGGTGAACCGATCACCGCGAAGCTCACGACGGCGCCGGGTAACGGCGCACCCCTCGGCGGGCTGAAGGTGACCACCGAGAATGCGTGGTTCGCGGCGCGGCCGTCGGGCACCGAGGACGTCTACAAGATCTACGCCGAGTCGTTCAAGGGTCCGGAGCATCTGGCCGAGGTGCAGGAGGCGGCCAAGGAGTTGGTGAATACAGTCATAGGGTGAGTTCCGACGCGGAGGCCGACTGTCCGTCGGAGGGCAGGAGCGAAGCGACTCGGGAATCGAGTACGCCCGACAAGCCGAAGCTCCCGAGCGAAGTCTGGGTGCTGATCACCGCCAACGTGGTGATCGCTCTCGGGTATGGCGTGGTGGCTCCGGTGCTGCCGCAGTACGCACGCGACTTCGGCGTCAGCATCAGCGCGGCGACGTTCGTCATCACGGCGTTCTCGCTGATGCGACTGCTCGCCGCACCCGCCAGTGGACTGATCATCCAGAAGCTGGGGGAGCGGCGCGTCTACCTCAGCGGGCTGTTGATCGTCGCGGTGTCCACGGGAGCATGCGCCTTCGCGCACACGTACTGGCAGCTGCTGCTGTTCCGTTCGCTCGGCGGGTTCGGGCTCGGCCATGTTCACGGTGGCGTCGCTGGGATTGACGATCCGCATCTCGCCGCCCGACGCGCGCGGTCGCGTGGCAGGCATGTTCGCAAGCGCGTTCCTCGTCGGCTCGGTGTGCGGACCCGTACTCGGCAGTCTCACCATCGGCTTCGGGCTTGCGGCGCCGTTCGCCATCTACGGTGTCGCGCTGCTCGTTGCGGTCGCGGTGGTGTACTTCAAGCTGCGTCACTCGTCGCTGACGGCACCGGAGGAGCAGTCGGAGCCGCCGGTGACATTGGGAATGGCATTGCGCAACAGGGCGTATAGATCGGCGCTGTTCTCGAACTTCTCGACGGGGTGGTCGGTATTCGGATTGCGCATCGCGCTGGTACCGCTGTTCGTCACCGAGGTGCTGATGCGCGGCCCACGCGTGGCGGGCCTGGCCTTGGCGACCTTCGCGATCGGCAACGTCGCGGCCACGATTCCGAGCGGCTATCTGTCCGACCGGATCGGCCGTCGAAAACTGCTCATCATCGGACTGACGGCGTCGGGAGTGTCGACCATCCTTGTTGGCCTTGCAGATTCGCTGACGCTGTTTCTGGCGGGTGCCGTCGTCGCAGGAGCCGCGGCGGGGATCTTCACCTCGCCGCAGCAGGCCGCCGTCGCCGACATCGTCGGCAACAAGTCGCGCGGTGGAACGGCGGTGGCGACGTACCAGATGATGGCGGACGCCGGGGCCATCGTGGGGTCGCTGGCGGTCGGTGTGCTTGCCCAGCAATTCTCGTACGCGGCGGCGTTCGTCGTCAGCGGAGTCATTCTGCTGGTGGCTGCAATCGGATGGTTCTTCGCACCGGAGACGCGACCGGTGCCCGGTTCCGAGCCGACGCCGGCCCGCCCGCTGGGTCCGGAGGCGGGCGGCGAAATGCCTGTGACCGACCCTGAACTGGTAGCAGACGACAACGGCCGGAAGCGGTCCGAGGACTCACTTCCGGCCGTTGTCGACGGCGTCGCTCTGCTACCCCTGCGGGGCGTCGAGCTGGGGCGCAGGCGATGGCGCCGTCTGGTCGGCACCGATGGTGCCAGCGGTCTGTTGCACGGTCGCTGACGTCGTGCCACCCAACCGCTGGGCGGCGAAGTCCGCCGCCTGGTCGGCCATCCCGTTGTCCTTGTACGAGCTGTGGGCGGCCCTGTTCAGCCCGCCGGGGAAGCAGACCGGATCTCCTGTCTCACACAGCTGTAGCGTCTTCGCCGCGTAGGGCTGGCCGATGGTGATCGGCGGCGCGCTGTGGGCGAGCAGGTTCATGAACCACGGGTCGGGAGTTCCGAAGAGCACCACGGCCGAGACATGAGAAGCGACCGAGGGCGGCATGACCGCGACACCGGCGGGCAGGTCGACACCGGCGGGAACGGAATCGGCGGTGGTGTACGCCGCGACGGCTGCGCCCTGCGAGTACCCGCCCAGCACGATCTTGGTGTTCGGGCAGCTGGTCGCGATCGCCTCAATCCGGTTGCTGGCGTCGGCGACTCCGTCGACCGCCTGCCCGAAGTTCAGCGAGGCGGGGTAGTTCACGCCGTAGACGTCGACCGTCTTGCCTGGCAGGCGTGCGTTGAGTGCGTCGACGAACGACTGTCCCGTCAGGCCGACGCCCGGTGCCTCGTTGGTGCCGCGGGCGAACACGACCTCGACGTTGGAACACGACTCGGCGGCACTCGCCGGCGCGGCGAGCCCGATCGTGCCTCCGGCGACCGTGGCCGCAGCGAACGCAGTCAGGGCGGCACGCCCGGTCATACTGCGGACTCTGCTGACCAGACCTATGACTCGTGGTGCCCATGACGACTTCCTTCTCCCGATCGTCCGCAGAGTGTTTAGTGCGGCTTGCTTTCTACAAGCTCGATGCTGGCGCTCAGATTCCGTGAGGCCGGGTGCGGTGTCTTAGATCACCTTGCGCGCCAGTTTGTGAGGCAGGGGTTGATGACGACTTCATCCCCGTGACCAGCGGCTTTGAAGCGCAAGTGCTGGTGGTGTACCGTCGACGGGCACGACTCGAGGGGCTATGGCGCAGTTGGTAGCGCACCACACTGGCAGTGTGGGGGTCAGGGGTTCGAATCCCCTTAGCTCCACAGAAAGAAACCCGCTCCGACCATTGGCCGGAGCGGGTTTCTGCATTTGCGGGTCGGCTCGGGGTGTGCGGTTTGACGACAACGTGGCCTCATTCATGACCTGCGGGTTGATCTTGGTGTCTCCATACCGGGTAGTCCCGCTAGCGCTAGTGAGCCCGTGATGGGGTCGGAATGAACGGCGGCCGTCGATTGAGACGAGTCAGCCGGGGCACCGCGGAGGCGACGGCTCTTGATGGACTACGAGACAGTCTGCACTGACGGTTTCGAGGTGGCCCCTCAAAGCCCAACGCGCAACCCATGAGTACGGGGTCGCGTAGATTCTGAGAGGTTCAAACCTAGGAACCCAACGCAGCATTCGACGAAAGCCATCATGCCCGAGGATCAGAACACCGACGTTCCACCGAATCACCTCTCCATTGATCCGCGCAGCGCCTTCTATAGCGAAGAGGTGCTCCGCCGCGACGTCGGTATTCGCTTCAATGGCGTCGAGAAGACCAATGTTCACGAATACGACGTGGCCGAGGGTTGGGTGCGTGTTGAAGTCCCTACCGCCAAGGACCGCCGCGGAAATCCCATGGTCGTCAAGCTCAGTGGCACGGTTGAGCCCTTTTTCCGCCTAACGGAATAGCGCATGCCCCGGGGCTACTGACGTGGCTGACAGCTGGCTCCGCCACTGAACCGGCCCGGTCGACGACATCTCGCCGACATCCCTTACACATTCCGCGACAGCACGCTCACGACAGCACATGTCGGTTAAGCGCTGCGGCTGCGTAGGAAAGCAAGAGTCGCGACGAGCGGTCTTACCGCACTGGCACCCAGACGAACTCTGGGGGTGGACACCACAGCGCATAGCGTCCGCCGCCAGCTGGGTCGGCCCACTGGTGAGACTCCGATGCGAGACAGGGTGTTCCAGCAACTCGGGGGCCGACGCCGGCGCCATCGTCCATGCCCCACTCCTCGGGGGTGATCGTCGGAACGGCGCTGGCGGGTGCGGAGCAGAACATCGTTGTCGCGGCTGCGACGACGGTGATCATCAGCGTCTTCTTCATGGGGCGGAATCGTAGCCGCGCGCACACCAAGATCGCAGGCCATTCACAGGTCAGGCCCGCTAGCCCCTCGTGCTCCCGTTGGCCTGAGGGCTTGATTTCCACCACGACCTTTTCTGAGCGTTGCGGCGGCGCCATTCGGCGTGCATTCATTCGGGCCAGGTGTTGTTTCGGATGACGTCGACGAAGTCGCCGCGGGTGAAGGTGTCGTCGAAGTGGGCGAGGACGTCGGCGTTGACGGTGCCGAACGTGGTGTCGGGGCGCTGCCTGAAGCCTTCGTTGAACGCGGCGAGGATGCGTCGCTTGAAGTCGGGGCGGGGGTGCGCGGCGGTGACGGCCGCGCGCGCTTCTTCGGAGAGGTCGTCGCGGCCGATGCCGAGGACGTCGGTCTCGACGCCAGCGGTGACCAGTGCGGTCTCGGGGTCCAGGAACTCGGGGACGCCGGGGGTGGTGTGGAGCGCGATGCCGAGCCACACCTTGCGAGCGTCGGCTTCGGAGGCGCCGTGTTCGAGGAGGAAGTCGCGGGCGGCGTTGGCGCCGTCGACTTCGAACCGCAGTGCAGAGGTGTTGCGAAAGGGTTCGGTGAGGCCGAGGTCGTGGAACATCGCCCCGACGTAGAGCAGTTCGAGGTTGGGGTTGAGTCCGCGGCGGCGGCCCTGGAGGGCGCCGAAGAGGAAGACGCGGCGGGAGTGGTCGAAGAGGAGGTCGTCTTCGACGCTGCGGATGAATTCGGTGGTGGCCCGCACCAGTGGCGTGTCCGGGATGTCGATGCCGGCGATGGTGGTGGGGAGTGAGGTGGTCATGGATTCTCCTGGGGTAGAAGGGCTTGCTCCTCACAGTCTGTGACCCGTCAGACAACGCGGTGACGGGTCCGAAGCGCCACCAATCCCTCAGATCGGGACACAATGGGGACGCGTGACCGCAGGTCGAGGAAGAGCGCGAGATCGTCGTCGTGGTCTTCGACGGCGTGAAGCTGTTGGATGCAGCAGGGCCGGCCGAAGTCTTCGCCGAGGCCAACCGCTTTGGCGCCCGCTACCGCCTCCGCTTCGTCTCGGTCGACGGCGAGGACGTGATGACGACGGTCGGCATGCGCTTCGCGGTGACCGGCTCGATCTCATCGATCAATGCGGTCGACACGGTCGTGGTGGCTGGGGGTGACGTGCTGGTGGGTCGGCCGATTGATCCGCGTTTGGTGGACGCCGTCAGAGTCGTGCCGACGAAGACGCGGCGATTGGCCTCGATCTGCACGGGGGCGTTCATCCTGGCCGAGGCCGGTTTACTGAATGGTCGCCGAGCAACGACGCACTGGCGTCATACGCGATTGTTGGCCAACGCCTTTCCCGAGATCCGGGTCGAGCCGGACGCGATCTTCGTCCAAGATGGCGACGTATTCACTTCGGCGGGGGTATCGGCGGGCATCGACTTGGCGCTGGCGCTGGTGGAGACCGACCACGGCAGTGCACTCGTGCGCGACGTCGCCCGTTCGTTGGTCGTGTACCTCAAGCGGGCGGGTGGTCAATCGCAGTTCTCCGTACTCGTCGAGGCCAATCCACCACCGGAGTCGGCGTTGCGCATCGTGACCGAGGCGATCACGGCCGACCCCGGCGCCAACCACGAGGTGAAGACGTTGGCGGCGCACGCGGCGCTCAGCACGCGGCAGCTGACTCGGCTGTTCCGTGCCGAGTTGGGGACCACTCCGGCGCGCTACGTGGAGATGGTGCGCGTCGACATCGGCCGAGCCGCACTGGACGCCGGGCACAACGTCGGAGAGAGTTCGCGACTCGCCGGATTCGGCAGCGCAGAAACGTTTCGGCGGGTGTTCGTCAACAGTCTCGGTGTTTCGCCGAAGGCCTATCGTGATCGGTTTCGCACGGCCTCATCGGCCTGACCGTCGCGTCGTCTCGCTACGGACGATCGACCGGTCCCATTTCGGCGGACGATCCATTCCTTCGCCGATGCTTTCTCGACTGCCAGAACACAATGACTCCGCCGAGGGCCAGACCAGCAACGGCTGCGGTGATGACCGACGTCTTGGTGTCCGCGCCCGCAGGCGCCGCGGTTGGCGGCGCCGCGGAGGTGGTCGGCGGTGAAGCACCGGCCGACGTGGACGCAGGCGGGGCCGCCTGAACGCCGGCGATGGTGAAGGTGTACGAACCGGACACGGGGTGGCCATCCGCGGACACCACGCGGTAGCCGACGGTGTACAGGCCCGCCGGCGGAGCGTCAGACGTCACCGTCGCGGTTACTCGCGGCCCGTCGACACGCGGGTCACCGGATAGCCAGCTTCGGCCGTCAGCGCTGGTGAGGACGACATTGACGAAGGCTGAGTTGATGTCCTCGGTGAACGTCAACGTGATCACCTTCGGGGGTGAACCCACGCTGGCGTCAGCGGCGGGATCGGAACTCGACAGCTCCGTGTGAGCGTGCGCGATCCCAGCTCCCAACATCCAGAAGGCCAGTACGGCGACACTCATCACGACGATGCGCACGGAGGCGTTCACGTTCCTCATTTCGCTTGGCGCCCTGTCCGGGCGCTACGGGTTTCGGCCTCTACAGCGTGGCGTTGCCCTCGCGCCATTGATCCCATGGAATGTTCCAGTCGCCGAGTCCGTCGGTACCGGACAGGGTAGGCCCCACGGTGTTGATGACCTCCACGATGTCGCCCCGTTTTGTCATGTCGTAGAACCACTTCGCGTTCTGTGGGTTGACGTTGAGGCAGCCGTGACTGACGTTGGCCCGTCCCTGACTGCCCACCGACCACGGCGCGGAGTGAACGTAGATTCCGCTGTAGGACATCTGGGTGGCCCAGTTGACCTCGGTGCGGTATCCGTCCGGCGAGTTGACCGGAACGCCGTAGGTGGAGGAGTCCATGACGAGGAACGAGTATCGGTCTCCGACGACGTATGTCCCGTTGTCGGTCGGAGTCTTGTTCTTGCCCATCGAGATTGGCATGGTCTTGACCGCGGCGCCGTTCACGCGCACGGTCATCGTCTTGGTGGCATCGTCGGCGGTCGCAACGACTTCGTCGCCGATCCTGAATCGAGTGGTGACGTCGTCCTGGCCGAACAATCCTTGCCCCATGTCGACGCCGTAGGTCTTGACCTTGACCTCGACCGAGGTCCGAGGTCTCCAGTATTGCGCTGGGCGCCAGCGCACTTCGCGGTCGTTGAGCCAGAAGAAGGCGCCTTCGACGGGAGGGTTGGTCGTGACCGTGATCGCACGCTGAGCGGCGAGCCTGTCGGGGATGTTCTCGTCGAACCGCACGGCGATGGGTTGTCCGACTCCCACGACGTCGCCGTCGTTGGGTAGCACGTACGGCATCGTGAGGTTCTTCGGCGAATGCGTCTCGAACGTGGCGCTGCGGCGGGCCACGCCGCTGAGACCCAGTCCCTCGGCATTGAGCGTGTACTTCCGGTTGTAGCCCAGTGGCTCTGCCGACCGCCACGTGACGCCATCAGTGCTCAGTACGCCTTGCACTGCCCGCCCCTGCTCGTTGACCAGGGTTACCGCGCCGAGGACACCGGTCGCAGCGCTGACCGTGACCGGCGAGTCCACCGGCACGCCTACCGCACCCTCGGTGACCGAGGTCCGCAAGTTGGGTATCAGCAGGTCGCCGTACGGGGTGCCCTTGTCGACGACGGCCTGGGGTGGTTGCGTCGCCGTTGAGTTCGGACCACCGCACGCAACGACACCGAGGACTACCGAAATGGTCGTCAGCAACGCCGCGGTCGTCCACCAGATTCCCCTGCGGCGCTTGGTTCCCGCGGAGTCGATCCGCCTCATGAGTTTCCTTACGTTTCATAGCGGTGAGCTGTTGCACCACCATCCTACGTACTTTCTACGTAGGGGAACTGTGCACGCTGGCCAAGCCGCTTGCGCTCGAAGTCGAGATCTCGCGTGGGGTCGGGGAAGGGAGGCGGGCGTGCCGAAAGTCTAGGTGTGCCTAGGCAAAACAGATCAGCGCGCCCGAGAGGGATAGTGCGATGATCGCCATCGGTGTCGCGGCCATGCCCGCAACCGCTCCGCTCAACGTGAGGCGGGTCCGGATTTGCGCGAGCCCCTCTGGCGGATCCGTGAGGCGCTCGGCACGAACGAGCACCGCGACCCGTGCTGCGGCCAGACCGTGGGCTGGCGCGACGGCACCCGACAGGGTCAAGAGGCCGGCCAGCAGAGGTTGACGACCGTGCCGTCGAACTGCGGCATCATCGGCGCACATTTCCAACAGCGAGCAGATCTGTGTGGCGGCGTTGGCGAAGAGTCGAACCCCGGGCAGTGCCGTGGCCAGACCGCGCACGGCGGCGACGACGTATGCGTGGCGGCCATCGAGGTGTGCACGTTCGTGGGCGACGACGGCTGCCAGCTGGCTTTCATCGAGCGCCGCCACGGCGGCACTCGTCACGACGATCGCCGGCGGACGCCCTGCCACGCAGTACGCCGCCGGCTCGGCGGCTTCGATGATCACCACGTCATTGCCGTCGGACCGACCTACCAGGCGCACCGCATCGGCATGCGCAAAGGTGTGTGACCGCATACGCCTCAAGGACCGGCCGACTCGTACGCAGACGGCGATCAGACCCCCGCACGCGACGGCCATCGCGGCAACTGCGATGGTCATCGCGAGCCACCCCGCGTGCCCGGTGAGAATTGCCTGGAGGCGCTCCAGACACGACACGAGGAGTGCGTCGGTGGTGTTCCAATGCCCGGCCGCCTCGATCAACAGCAATGCCACTACAGCGATCGAGCATCCGAGCACGGTCAGGACGGCAGTGAGCCACGCAGCTACCGCCAAGCGTGGAGCACCGCCGTCGGCAGTGATTCGAAGCAGCAGCCTCGACCCCGCGACCATGACCACCACGACATAGAGCAGAAGAGCGGCCACGACGGTCATCGTCGTCCTGACCTGCGAGCCAGGCGGCGGAGTGCGGCACGCAGATCCGCGGATTCCTCTGCGTCGATCTGCTCCACGAAGTGACTGAGCACGGCGTCTGAGCGGCCCCCTCCGCTCAGGGCCTCGAGCATCAGACGCGCGCTGTGCTCTTCGCGAGTCAGCGTTGGTCGGTATCGATACGCCTTACCGTCGCGTTCGCGCGAGAGCCAACCCTTGCCATGAAGGTTGTCCATCGTCGACATCACCGTCGTGTAGGCGATGTGGCGTTCAGTGTTCAGCTCGTCGAAGATTTCCCTGACCGGCGTGTCGGTATCGGGGTCGCGATTCCAGAGGCGGTCCATGATGGTGGCCTCGAGTTCTCCGAAGCCGCGCACGCGCCCCATGACGAACCTCCTGAATTAGTCAGTAGATAGCTTACGGTCTTCGGGCATCGGGTGCCGGGGGACGCCCATTGGAGGCGCCGCCATCAGTGTGCACACTGCGAAAAGCCCTGCGGCACAGGATAATGCGTCCAGTTCGTCGGCTACTCGTTCAACACACGGTCGACGGCCGCTGACAGGTCCTCATAGGTCCTGAACTCCACTTCCTTGCCGTCGAGGAAGATCGTCGGAGTGCCCCGAACGCCGAGTGCCTTGCCGTCCGCGACGTCCAGATTGATGCGGTCGAGTGTGGCGGGGTCGTCGTAGGCGGCGTCGAACGCGGCCATGTCCAAGCCGAGTTCGGTGGCGAATCCTCGGAAGGTCGCATCGGCCGGTGTCCGTTGCTCGCCCCACTGAGTTTGGGTTTCGTACATCTTCTTGTACATCGGCTCGAATGTGCCTTGCTGCGCGGCCGACTCGACCGCGCGGGCCGCACGCTCGGCATTGAAGTGCGACTGAATCGGGAAGTAGCGCACGACGAAGTTGACGCGATCCCCGTATTCGCCACGCAGCTGTTCAACGAGCGGGAACGCCGCACGGCAGGCCTCGCATTCGAAGTCGAGGAACTCGACGAAGTTGACGTTGCTCCCCGGCGCCGTGTTGAGGCGGCGACTGTTGTCACGAACCAGCTGGCCGGCGTCTTCGACCTGAGCTTGCGCCGCGGCCGATGTGTCTCGGTCGCGGACCGAAAGATAAACGCCTGCACCGATGATCAGGGTGATGACCGCGAACGCAGTCAGCAGAATACGCGAAATAGGAGCCATCAGAGCAATCCTTCTTTCGTGTGACGCATCGCCCACGACTATATACGTAGTTAGTCCGTAGGTAGTCTGGGCTTCGATCGACGTGAGCGTCACCGCGATCAGATAGGTCTACGCAGTCACCACGTACGAAGTTGCCGTTCTTCGGCGCTACGTCCGTGATGTCCCTCGGCTCAGTTCTTCTCGCGTTGGCGGCACTGCTCGTCGCTCCCGTCCCCGTAGCGCGAGCCGACCTCGCTCAGCGGCATGACGGATTCAACCGCGCTCATCGCTTGACGGGAACGGGGCGAGCAGGAATTCGTCGACGAAACGCCGGAAGGTGTCGTCGACGAAAGCCAGGTCGTCGGCGGTGAAGAATTCGATGATGAACCCCTGGAAGGCGGCCAATGCAATGCGAGAACGGGTTTCGGCGACGTGGGCGGGCATGCCGATGGCTTCGAGGCGAGCGCGGGAGTTGCGCGTCAGCAACGACAGTGTCTCCCAGGTGTAGTCGCGGTAGGGGCTATCGACCCCGCAAGCTGCACCAAACACCTGCAGGACTACGCGCAGATTATTGTGCCGTTCACCGCGGGTGCATTCGAACCAATCATCGAAACACCACTGGCGGTGCGCGGCAACCGAAGCCGGCAAGTCAAGTTCGTCGGTCCTCGGGATGGCGGCGCGCTGCTGGCGGGTCAATACATCGAGGATGAGCTGCTCCTTGGTCCCGAAGTAGTACACCAGCATGCGTGCGCTGGTGCCGATCCGTGTCGCAAGTTCACGCAGCGAGGTCTCCACGACTCCGGTGCGCGCAAAGACCTCTGCCGCTGCCGCGAGGAGATCCTCACGCTTGGCAGCATCGGCTGGGCGCGGCACCCCTTGACTGTAACACTTGCTTCATATAATCCTAGGGAGGTGACTTCACCCGAACCGTCGAATTCGGTGCAGCATGGATTCAACGGCGATGACAATGATCCAAACCGCAACGACGCCTGCCCTTTACGACGAGTCTCACCGAGTTGGGTCTTCGGCGCCTGGGTCGCCGCGGTGGTCTTGGTGTTGATTCAGCAGTGGCTCGAACCGTTCACCGCAGGCTCGCACATGGGGCTGTTCACCAACGGTGGCGACCTGGACATCTACCGCCACGGTGGCCTGCAGGTTCTACATGGGGACCCCCTGTATGCCGAGCCGATTCCGCCCGGCGGTTGGTTCACCTACCCGCCTTTCGCCGCAGTTGCGTTCATTCCGTTGTCGCTGTTGCCATTCGGACTGGCCAAGGTGGTATGGATGTTGGTGTCGTTCGCGGCGTTGACGGCCGTGATCTGGCGGTGCGCCACCGTGTTGGGGTATCGGGCCGACCGGCAGCTCGGGTTACTCACCGTGGCAATGGCGTTCGCCGCTCTGGACATCGAGGCCGTGCGCGGCACGCTGTGGCAGGGCCAGGTCAACCTGGTGTTGATGGCGATCATCGTGTGGGATCTGACTCGCCCACGGGGAGCCCGGTGGCGAGGGTGGGCCGTCGGCCTGGCAACCGGAATCAAGCTGACCGCCATCGTATTCGTGCCCTACCTGCTGCTGACTCGCCAATGGCGGGCAGCGGCGACCGCGTCGGCGACGGCCGCTGCCACCGTGGTGCTCACGTGGATCGTGCTGCCGACTGATTCGACGCAGTACTGGTTTCATGCGGTATTCGAGACCGACCGCATCGGTCCACTGGCGCACCCGGGCAACTTCTCGATCGGCGGCATCCTCGCCACCGTGTCGGATCCCGAGCCGATGGACACCGTGTGGTGGCTGCTGGCAGTCGCGGTCGCGGCCGTGCTCGGCTACTACGCGGCGTACCGGTCGGAGCGCAGGGGGTTGAGTCTGGTGGCGGTCACGATCGTAGGGTTGCTGTCCTGCGCGGTGCCCCCGCTTGCCTGGGGCCATCACTGGGTGTGGGCAGTCCCGTTGCTGGCGATCACCGTCGATCGCGCCGTGCGCAACACCGGCCGCGCTCGGCTCGGATGGATCGTCGGCGCCACCGTCACTTACCTGGCGGTCTTCATGTGGTTCAACGCGTGGTTGTACCGCACCGCATCGAACCTCAGTGGCGATTACTCCACCTACGTGGAGGCTCTCGACGCCGCCATCGCCCAGATGACCCGAACCGACAAGCTGCTCGCCGTCGCGACGCAGCCGCTGCTGTTCGTCTGCGTCGCGCTGGCCGCCATCGCGTTCACTCGGTCACGGCCTGATCGAAGTCGGCAGCAGCTCTAGGGGTGTGGAAGTAGGGCCCATCGCGGTCGAACCTGACTTCGTTCGCACGTTGGCGGCCAGCCCCATGCCAGCCTGCGAACTAGTCGCTAGACAACCGTTTCGGGATAGACGACTTCGACGCGGTCTCGCGTGGTGTACATGTCCCAGTACTGGTCGGCGAGATCGGCAGGATCGATGACGGGCAGGTGGGCCGCCAGGGAATCGGAGTCCCGCGGCGAATCGCTCAGTGTCGCAGCGATTTCGCTACCGGATATCAGTCCGGCGATTGCCAACGTGCCCGCATAGACGCCGGTGCCGGCGAGCCCAGCGTTCAGTGAATAGAGGTAGCTCCGGGTCGCGGCCATGACCGCGCCGGTTCCGCTGATGCCGGGCAACGGGTTCACCGCCGAGGCGCCGTGGGTCAGCAGGAAGGTGCCTTCGCCACGTTCGGTCCATTCCGGCAACAGGGCGCGGACCACCTCTATCGGCGTGAGCAACAACAGCGGAAGGTAGTTCGCCATGGTGGCGGCGTCGAGTTCGGTCACTGGGACGAAGTGCTGGCCAATCCCGATCGGTCCGTACTCGACGACGTCGATGGGGCCGCACTCCGCACGGATCGCGGCGATCAATGCGGGAACACCGTCGGGATCGCTGAGATCCGCGGGAAAGGCTGTCGTTTCGATGCTGTCGCTTCTGAGCTTCTCGGCAAGCTCCTCGAGTCGGTCCTTCCGCCGCGCAACCAGGGCGACCCGGAAACCCTCGCGGCCAAAGCGGCGGGCGAGAGCCGCGCCGCGGCCGGCGCCCGCACCAAATACTGCAATGACTTTCGACATTGTTTGCTCCCTGCTATCTCAAATCAGCACACCGACAACATGATTCAGCGAGCTAGCCGCTGACTCGCCCGGCAGAAGCTCGCCACGCTCACCGCCACGCGGCGAAGTTCGCCGTGCGCTTTTCCAGGAAGGCGTTTGCGCCCTCCTGTTGTTCGCCGGAGGAATAGAACTCCGGGTTGATCTCGGCTTGGAAGTCGATGGCGTCCTGCGCATCCCGGATGGCACGCACCGATTCGTCGAACGATCTCTTGACGAGTTTGAGAACGGTCGGCGACATGGCGAGGAGGTCGTCGCACCATGCTGCGGACCTCGGTGTCCAGGTCGGCCTCGGGCACGACCGCGTTGGCCAGCCCCCAGTCGAGTGCCTGGGCAGCGGTGTAGCGACGGCAGAGCATCCAGATCTCCTTCGCCCGTTTCATTCCCACCACCGTCCACAGCAGACTGACGAGCCACCCCTCCGCGGGGCTGGCCACCCGGGGCCCGTTCTGGCCGAAGATGGAGTGGTCCGAGGCGATGGTGAAGTCGGTCATGTAGGCGAGGTGGTGACCGCCACCGATCGCGAATCCGTTGACCCGCGCGATGACCGGCTTCAGGGAGTCCCGAAAGGCCCGGTAGAGGTCCTTCATGAGTTCGTCGAACGCGGCGGCTCCGGTGAACGTGTCCTCGTTTTCGACCGATACGTCACCGCCTGCGGAGAAGGCCCTGCTGCCGGCACCGGTCACCACGATCACGCCGACGGCGGAGTCTTCCGCGGCTCGGTTCACCGCCGAGGTCGAGCGCGCGCACCGTGTCGGGGGTGAACGCGTTCAGCCGTTCCGGCCGGTTGATCGTGATGGTGGCGATGGCACCGTCGACGGTGTACAGCACGTCGGTGGACTGGGCCTCGTTTCCGGTGGTCATCGGAATTGCTCCCTCAGGACGAACTTCTGGACTTTTCCGGTCTCGGTCTTGGGCAGCGATTCTCGGATCTCCAACCGCTCCGGCCAGAACTGTTTGGCCATGTTCTGGGCGGCAAGATGCTCGGTCAGATCGGCCAGGGTGGGCGGATCTGACGCGGGCACCACCACCGCGCACGCACGTTCGCCGAGGCGGTCGTCGGGATAGCCGATGACCGCAACCTCACGGACGGCCGGGATGGCTGAACAGCGCTGCCTCGACTTCGATGGCGGGGATGTTCTCGCCGCCGCGGATGATGAGGTCCTTGACCCGCCCGGTGATGCGGACGTAGCCCGCGTCGTCGATGCGTCCCAGGTCGCCGGTGTCGAACCAGCCGTCCGAGTCGAATGCAGCCTCGTCGAGATCAGGTCTCTCGAAGTATCCGAGATGTTGGCTAGGGCTGCGCACGATCAATCGGCCCGCTGTCCCTGCCGGGACTGGCGCTCCGTGGTCGTCCACGACGCGCAGCTCGACGCCCTCATTCGGAGCTCCGTCAGAGCTGCTGACCCGTTCCAACGAATCCGACGGCAATGTGATTGTGGCGCAGCCCAATTCGGTGCCACCCCACACTGCAACGAGTCGGGTGCCGAGTTTGTCATGGGCATCCTGCACGGCTTGAGGCGGAATCGGGGCACCGCCGCAGGTGAAGAAGCGCAGCGTCGACAGGTCGACCGGGCCCGCCGCGGCCACGGCCTCACACACGTCGACGACGAAGGTGGTGTTCGCCAGCGTCCAGGTAACCGCCTCGTCGTTGACGATCCTCAGCATCAACTCGGGCGCCCACGTGTCCTGGAAGACGAGTTTCATCCCGTTGGCCAGCGGCATGTACATGCCGTAGAGGAAGCCGGTCTGGTGCCCGACCGGGGAGAACATCAAGACCACGTCGTCGGACGCGAGATGAAGGGGATCGGAGACGAACCGAGAACCGACGTCAAGCGTATTGTGGCTGTGCAGTACGCCTTTCGGCTCCCCGGTTGTCCCGGAGGAGTAGATCAGTTGAGCGACGTCGTCGGGGTCGGGGGTCAGCGCGTCGAGCTCCTCCCTCGGATGTTCGTCCTCCCATCGTCGAGCGACGAAGTACTCGTCGAATGATCCACCGATGCTGAAGACGTGCTCGAGATGTGGTAGCGACGGACGTAGTTCGGCCAGCATCGAGTCGTGGTCGAACCCGCGAACGGTGCCGGGCAGGATCAGGACACGGGACCGCGCGCGCTTCAGGATGAATCCGACCTCGCGCGCGCGCAGGATCGTCAGGATTGGGTTGGCCACCGCGCCGATTCGCGTGCACGCCAGGTAGATCGCCGGCGTCTGCCACCAGTTGGGCAGTTGAAAGCTCACGGTGTCACCCGGCCGAACTCCCAGTTCGAGAAGCGCACCGGCAAAGCGGTCGGCCATGCGGACGAGCTGGCGATAGCTGAGAACGTCGCGCTGCAGTACCGTCGCCGCGGTAGACGACGAGCGCGACCTTGTCCGGTTGGCGACTGGCGTGGTCGGCGACGTCACGGTAGAGGGCTCCGGTTGCGGAAGAGCTCGCGGTGTTCGGGTCGCGGTGTTCTGGGCATCGTCGCTGCGGCCGTCACCGGGACCTCGGACCGACGACGTTGCGCAGAACGCCGATGTCCTGAACCTCGGATTCGACGACGGTGCCGGGTTCGAGCAGTCGGCCGTCCTCGAGCCCGACGCCGTGGGTAGTACCAGTGAAGACGAGATCACCGGGCTGCAGAGCCACCCGATCGTCGAGATACGAGAGGATCTCCGCCACGGAGAAGATCATCTGCGAGGTGACGTCGTGTTGGCGCTCCTCGCCATCGATGCGAACCGAGATGGCCAGCTCCGGCTGCCCGGGCCCGCCGAGCTCGTCGGGGGTGACGATCCACGGGCCGACGGGGGTGGTCGCATCCTGGGCCTTCATCCCGAACAGATCGAAGCCGCCGATGGGCGAATGCATCGACGACCGGTCGCTGATGTCGTTGCCGACCGTGTATCCGAGCAGGTTGGCCGTCGGATCGCGATGCGCAGACATCGGAGCGGCCGACCACGGCGACCAATTCGATCTCGAAGTCGAGCTGAGTGCAGATCTTCGGGTAGCTGATGGTGTCTCCGGGACCGACGATCGCAGAGAACGGTTTGAGGTAGGCGACCAGTCCACTTGGACGTGCGTGACCCAATTTCTCCAAGTGCGACAGGTAATTCGCCCCGACACCGAACACGCGTGACGTCGGCTCGAGCGGAGCGAGCAATCGCACGGTCGTCCAAGCTCAGGACTCGCCCGGGTGGGGTCGACCCGGAAAACAGTGCTGGCGCCCAGTCTGCCGGGGTGCCGTCCAGCAGCGTCGCGGTGTCCAGTGCGGGATCGACGATGGCCCAGGACGTCTCGGCGGTCTCCACCAAGGCGATGCGAGCAATTTTCACGGGACCCCTTGCGTCATCGGACGATCGAGTGGAACGATAGTATGAAAGTTGAATTCTGTCATACGTTCGACGCGGCAAATATATCGTGTCATAGTTGGCGGGCCTGCCATCAAGGGCGGCCCCGGACCGAAGGAGAAGGGTTCTCATGGCTAGCCCCGCGAAGCTTGCGCACCTGGTGATTCAGTCCCATGACCCCGGCGGCTTGGCTCGGTGGTACGCCGACCTGCTCGGGGCGAAGATCGTGTTCGAGAGCCCGGCGATCACCCTGGTCACCTACGACGAGGAGCACCATCGGATCGGCTTTGCGTCGCTTCCGCCGGCCGAGGGAACGGTCCCTCATCGAGTCGCCGGGCAGCCGGGGATCTCCCACTTCGCGTTCGGCTACGAGTCGATCAGGGAACTGCTGGAGTGCTACGAGGCCGCTTCCGACCGGGGCCAGAAGCCCGTCGTCTCGATCCACCACGGGCTGACCATGTCCTTCTACTGGCAGGACCCAGACGGCAACAACGTCGAGACGTTCGTCGAGTGCCTTCCCGACGCCCAGGCGGCCATGGACTACATGGAGTCGCCGGACTTCGTGCGCAATCCGGTGGGCCAGCCGCTCGACGGCGATGCGTTGCTCAAACGGATGCAAGCCGGTGCCACCGACGAGGAGCTCATGTATTACGACTCATCCGTCGAGGTGGACGTCATGGGCCTGGCCGAGCAGACCATGCGATCACTTGGCTGAGGAGATGCGCGAACCCAGTGGATCCCATCGACAGGCTGCTGATCGAGTCCGAGTGCAGGAAACTCTGTTTCCGATTTGCGCGCCACCTCGACGATGGCGATTTCGAGGCGATGTTCGAATTATTCACTCCCGACGGTGTTTTCGACCGGGTTGGGCACATCCTGCACGGACGCGAAGAGATGCGCGCGGCGTTCGGCGCGCGCCCACCGGGCATCAGGTCTCGTCACGTCGTCACCAACATCGACTTTCTCGAAGTGTCGCTTGATGCGGCGGAGGCCCGCATCTACAACCTGTCGTTTCACGCGGTCGGCGACGCGGGCGCGGGACCGTTGACCTATGCCACGGAGAACGCCAGGTTCATCGACTTTCATGACCACTACCGGTTGACCGACCAAGGATGGCGATTCGCCTCCAGGACGTCCGGCGTGGTGTTCGTTCCGCGCGATTGGCAGGAGTAGCCGTTGACACGTCTCGAGATTCCGGTACTGATCGTCGGTGGTGGCTGCACCGGACTGTCTGCGTCGATCTTCCTCGGTGATCTCGGGATCGAGTCGTTGCTGGTGGAAAGGCATGCGAGCACGTCGATACTGCCCAAGGCGCACTACCTGAACCAGCGGACGATGGAGATCTTCGCGCTACACGGTGCCGCCGAAGCGATTTACGCGGCATCCGCGCCTCGTCACAACCACGGAAAGATCGCCTGGATGACGTCGCTGGGAGGCGACGGGCCGTTCGACCGACGCACCATCGCCGAGATCGACATCATGGGTGGTGGCGGCCTCCGTGAGGCCTACGACGCCAAGGGCATGACCCACCCGACGCACATCCCGCAACTGCGACTGGAGCCGGTACTGCGCTCGGTCGCCGAGGACCGCGGAGCGCGCCTGCTGTTCCGGCACGAATTCGAATCGCTCGAGCAGGACGAGTCCGGGGTGCTCGCCCAGGTGCGCGATCTCGAGACCGGTGAGCTGGTCGAAATCCACGCGCAATATCTGCTTGCCGCCGATGGCGGTCGGTCGGTCGGGCGTGCCATCGGGATAGACATGTCGGGCATGTCGGGCATGGCCGACTGGATGATGGCGTGGTTCAGCGCCGACCTCAGTTCGTACATCACCGACGACCGAGCCGTGATGCGCATGTTCGTGCATCCGGAACGACCCCAGGTCGGCCGCTTCGCAGGCGCATTGGTGACCATGGGTCCTGATCGATGGGACGGTCGCAGCGACGAGTGGGCCGCGTTCTGGATGACTCCGCCCGACGACACCGATCAGGTCGACACGAGCAATGCGGACGCGGCGATCCGGGACTTCTTCAAGATCGACGTGCCGATCGACATGAAGTATGTCAGCCACTGGACCCTGGAGACGGTCATCGCCGACCGCTTCTCCGACGGCAGGGTGCTGCTCATCGGAGACGCTGCACACCGTCAAACCCCTGGCGCCGGACTGGGTTTGAACTCTGGGATTCAGGATGCACACTCCGTCGCCTCCAAGCTCGCACTCGTGCTGGGCGGGTCACGACCGGAGCTGCTGGACTGCTACGAGGCCGAGCGCAGGCCCGTCATCAGCCGCAACGTCGAGTGGTCGCTGTTCGCCATGAGCAACATGGCACTCCCCATGCAGGCCATGGGAATCTCGCCGGTGATGCCGCCGGAGATCAACCAACACGAGTTCGCCAAGCTGTTCGATCCAGGCTCCGCGGGGCTCGCCCGCAGGGCCCGTCTGGACGAGGTGTTCCGGACCCAGCGAATCGAATATGCCGCACACGACATGGAGATGGGCTTCTGCTACACCTCGGCCGGAATCGTCGACGACGGAACGGAACCGGCGTGGCGGGACCCCATGGGTGCCGACTACCTCCCAACCACCCGGCCTGGTAGCAGACTTCCGCACGCTTGGCTCTCCGTCGACGGGGGCCGGCGGTCGACCCACGAGTTGATCCCACTCGGGGGCTTCCTCTTGCTGACCGGGCCAGGCGGGGACCCATGGTGCACGGCAGCACTCAAGGCGGCGGGCGACTGCAACCTCGTCCTCAGAGCGGTTCAGATCGGTGACGACTGCGAGGCGACGGACACCGACGGGCGCTGGCGAGACCTGCGAGAGGTGCAGGACGACGGGGCCGTGCTCGTTCGCCCCGACGGTCACGTCGGGTTCCGGAGTCTAGGTCAGGTCGACGATCCCTACGAGACCATGCTAGAAGTCCTGCGCGCCATCACTTTCCGCTAGACAACCGACGTGGTCGCGGCGAGCATTGCGGCCACGGCGCGGTGATGCCGTATCGGTCTCAGTCATGCAATCTCCACGTGTTGGGTATCGCTTGCTACCGGTCTTCGCTGTTCGACGACGCGAACGTCAGTCGGCCAATGTGATTCGCTGCCAGAGCTCGTGAGAAGCGCCTGACGTGGCGTACTCCGCCAGCCGACCATCCCAGTAGGTGGCGCTTCCGTAGTCGTTGCGCCAGGCCAGCAGCGCACTCGTGTAACGGTGCAGGCTGTGTTCAATCGTGGTACCGATCGCTCCGTGCAGTTGGTGCCCGTGCCGGATGACGATCTCGGATGCGTGCCCGGTACACGACTTGGCCACCGCGACAGCAGCGGCGCGCACGGCCTTGCTGCTGGTATCACCGTCGTCGACGATGCGGATCGCAGCGGTCACCGCGGCCGCAGCAAGCGCGGCGTCAGCGGTGACGTCGGCCAGCAGCGAACGAACGGCCTGGAACTGTGACAACGACCGACCGAATTGTTGACGCTCGGTGACGTGACCGACTGCGGAGTCGACCACCCATCCCATGGCGCCCACCATCTGAACAGCTCGCGCGAGGGCTCCCCGCAGATGCAGCTCCTCGGCCACTTCTGGATCGATTGGGGTGAATTCCAGTGAAGTGCAGTCGAATTCGATATCACGTCCGAGCAGTATCGAACTCTCATCGTTGGCGAATCGCAGCTGCCTTGGCGATGCCGCGGCGACCTGCGCCTGCCCGTTGGCGGCGCCCACGACAACGAGGATGCGGTCGCACATGCCGGTCCATGCCACGTTACTTGCGGTGCCGTCGAGTCCGGCCAGGGCCACCGTCGTGCAGTCGGACGTTGTTGACAGGCCAGTCCGTTCAGCCAGCCAGCCGCCCAATAGGTCGTGCTCGACGAACGGCACCTGGACGTCATTGACCGCTGCCGCCCGCAGGAGGACTGCCGCCTCCTGCCAGCCTGCTGCGCTTCCGCCGCTGGCGCCGTCTCCTGTCAGTCGAGCCAGGCCCAGATCACCCATCTGCGACCAGATTTCCTGCAGGACAGCGGGATCGGATCGCCTTCCCTCCAGGCGTTGGCCGGCGTTGGCCATCACGTCGTCGATCATCTCTACGAGATCAGGATCGACACCGAGATCGAGCGCGATCCTGGCGGCGCCGTCTTTGGTCAGGCCGTTGGCGATGATGTCTCGCAGAATCTCCGAAGTCCCGCCCCGCAGGGTGAACCCAGGTCGTTGTGTCAGTGCACGATCCAGCATCTGTAGGACCGGCGCGGCCATCGTCGGGCGTAGCGAGCGGTGGGCAAGCCGGTCGATCCAGCCCACGACGTCACCTTCGAATGTCCCGCCGAGCACCTTTACCTGGGCTGCTGCGATTCCGGCATCTTCGCCGGACTGTAGAAGGCTGGAAACCTGTTGCGACATTTGATGCAATGCGCAATATCGAGCTGCGTAGTGCCCGAGCCCGCGAGGATCGTCATCGATCGAGGCCAACGCCGCCGAGAACAACGGGAATGTCGACAGGAACCGTTCGGGGCCACTGCGTTCAAACGACAGTTCCCGGGTCACCTGGGCCCAGCCCTCGCCGATCTTACCGATCACCGCGCTGTCGGAGACGAAGACATCGGTCAGGAACACTTCGTTGAAGTGGTGCTCTCCCGAGGAGGAATGGATCGCCCGGATCTCCACGCCTTTGGTGCGGAGGTCCACGATGAACTGACTCAGTCCGCGGTGACGTCCTCCGGTGTGCACACTTTCGGTCCGAGCCAGCACGAAGAACGCCTCGGCGTAATGGGCACCCGATGTCCAGACCTTGTTGCCGTTGAGAATCCAGCCACCATCAACTCGGTTGGCCCTGGTTTTCACTGCCGCCAGGTCGGACCCGGCTTCGGGCTCGGACATGCCAATCGCGAAGTAACATTCGCCGGCAGCGATGCGTGGCAGGTACTTTCGCCTCTGTTCCTCAGTGCCGTGTAGCAGCAGCGTCGGCGCCACTTGACGGTCGGCGATCCAATGGGCGGCGATGGGCGCCCCGGCGGCGAGAAGTTCCTCGGTCACGGCGAAGCGTTCGAGGTAGGTCCGGCCCTGGCCGCCGTACTGCACCGGAATCGTGATACCGAGGAAGCCGTTGTCGCCGAGCAGTCGGCTGAATTCCTCGTCCCACCCAACCATCCACGTGTCTACCGTCGGGATGAAGCGACCCTCGGCCAATGCTTCCTGGAGAAAGCCCCGCACCCGCAGCCGCAGGTCATCTCCGCTGCGGGGCAGGGTGATGGCGTCGTTCCTGACCGCGTTACGTGTCACGTGCACTCCTTGCGCTGTTTCTGCGAAAGACTGGGAGATGAATCAGGTTTGAGCATTCGACATCGATTGACCCAACTGAGCTGGCTCGCGCTCATGGCTACTGACTGGATGCCCTCGAGCTGATCCGCTGACGCTCGGAACGGCATGAAAGGCGCTGCCGTACAAGGTGAATCGACGGGCACGCGCCACGCCGACCGCCTGTCCCCTAGGGCGTGCTTTCGTGAGCTCTGGGAGCGGTCATTTTTTGCTAGGCCGCCGGTCCCGCCGCGCTGGCTGCTTGGCTGCGACCCCGATGGTGAAGGGAGGTAGGACGAATTGCCGAAGCCAGGCCCGCAGACCGTCAGTGCCGTCGGGTACGAGGTCGTTGCTGCTGAAGGCGATGACATTGACCAAGACGATCCAGCGGCACGCGTCGTGCACGTCGAGGTCGGTGTTGACCTCGCCACGTTCTTGTCCTGCAGCGATGAGCGGTTCCCAGAGCGGCGTCGTCAGTGCGAGTGTCGCGGATGACGAGATGATGAATCGGTTGGTGATGTCCATGTATTCCGGGCTGACGAGCAAGTCGCCAGAACAGGTCCTTACGGCCGTACTCGATCTGGAAGAGCATCCCCTCGACCAGGATGTCCTCGAAGGCCGAGAACTTCTCGACGTGCGCGCGAGTGGCGGACATGAGGTCCTCGCCGTGGCTCAAGACCAATGCGCTCAATAGCGCGTCCCGATCCTTGAAGAATCGGTAGACCGTGGTGCGGGAGATGCCGGCCGACTTGGCGATGTCGTCGACGGTCGTCTTGCGAAAGCCGAAGTACTCGAAGCAGGACTCGGCTGCCTTGAGGATGTCTTCGCGGGGATCGCCGCTGGACTGGGGGGTGGGACGGTCGATCGAGCTCACTCGCCTCTCCTCCCGCTCCGAATGATTCAGGGTCACTATATCGACCATCTATCGTGCCTCCTGCTGGTTGACGTATGACGGTTGACGCCTGACGAGTTTTGTACCATCATCCTAAACACGTTGATGAACCACCGCGACCGCCGGTAACCGAATCGTTCCTTCGTTACGGCCGGCATGAGGAGAAGTCATGTATCGGATCGAGATGCCGCCCGGAGCCAATCCGATTAGCCACGTATTCGAGAATTTCGGCAACCCCGCGCTGGTAGCCGCGCGTCAGCAGTTCATATCCGCGGTCTATCAAGCCACCGGAAGTCAGTTGGCGCCACGTGAGCGCGAGGCCATTCGCGTGCCGATCGCCAAGAACATCGGCTGCCATACCTGTTTGGCAGCCCGATTCTGGCGTGACGTGCCGGGATTCTCCGACGAGATCGAGGAAGTCTTCTATCAGAGCATCATCGATTATGACCTCGCGTGGGACGGGTTCACCGCCCGCGAGCGCTTCCTCGTCGAGTTCAGTGATCGCTTCGAGAAGGAGCATTTGCTGATGAACGGCGATGACGAGTTGTGGGAGCGCGCGGGCGCCCTGTTCTCCGAGGAAGAGTTGGGTGACGCGTTCATCATCATGGGCGCGCTCGGCGGCGCTGGCCACACCCTGAACGTCGTTGGCGTGGGCAGCATCTGTGAAGTACCGGAAGTCGCAGGCATCACCCGGCTGGCCCAGGGCCTGTCCGCCGGTGCATTCGAAAAGGAGTCGGTACAGGCGTGAGACCCGCTTCGGCGTGTCGAGTCCAAGGAGTTGATCTTTCGGGCGATCCGTCGCGGGACAAGTGGCGAACCTTCAATATGCAACGCTCCGGCGAGTCGAACTGACGTTCCTCTGAGCAATCGCCATTGCATGAGGGGATTCGCCACTCGCGACGCGCATTCTTGCGCGCCACACCCAACTGCTCGGTCGCCGGCGTGGTGCGTCGACCGACGCGCCGGTTCGGCTGGCACCAACGAGAGTGGAGACCCCAGTGCACCGATCGATCTACGCCGAGGAACACGAGATGTTCCGAAAAGCCGTGCGTGTTTTCTGCAGAAGGAGGTAGCTCCCGGCTACCTGGATTGGGCGGAGCACGGAGGACCGCCACGTGAAATCTGGCGCCGCGCAGGAGAACTGGGGATTCTCGGTATCCAGGTCCCAGAAGAGTTCGGTGGCGCAGGCGTCGCCAGCTTCAAGTTCAACACGATCCTCGGGGAGGAGTCTCAGGCTGCCTGCCTACCCTTGGGCGGTTTCCGGGCCCACATGGACATCGTCCTGCCGTATCTACTGGAGTACTGCACCTCGGAGCAGAAGCGTCGTTGGCTACCGGGGGTAGCGACAGGGGAAACCATCCTGGCAATCGGCATGACCGAACCCGGTGCGGGGTCGGACGTCGCGGGGATCACCACCACCGCGGTCAGGCAAGGCGACGAGTACGTCGTCAACGGCGCAAAGACTTTCATATCGAACGGCATCTCCGCCGACCTGATCCTTCTCGCGGTCAAGACCGACCCGGCGGCCCGTCGGCAAGGCATCAGCCTGATCGCCGTCGAAGGCGACCGGCCCGGAGTGGTGCGAGGACGCAACCTCGACAAGATCGGCCTGCACAGCCAGGACACCGGCGAGTTGGCGTTCACCGATGTTCGGGTGCCCGTGGACAATCTCCTGGGAACCGAGGGGCAAGGTTTCCTCTATCTGGCTTCGAACCTTCCCCAGGAGCGACTCTCGATCGCTGCGTCGGCGCAGGCCGCAGCCGCTGCGGCCGTGGAATCCACCATCGAATACGTGAAGAACCGCAGAGCCTTCGGAACGACGATCGGCAGCTTTCAGAACACCAAGTTCGAGTTGGCTGCGTGCGCCACGGACGTCCATGCCGGTCAGGTGCTGATCGATTGGGCAATCGAGTCGCATGACCGAGGCGAACTCGACGCGACCAGCGCTGCCATGGTCAAGCTGTCCGCCACCGAGATGCAGGGGCGCGTCGTGGATCGTTGCCTGCAGTTGTACGGCGGATATGGATACTGCGTCGAGTATCCGATTGCCCGCTACTACGCAGATGCGCGGGTCACCCGGATCTACGGGGGCTCCAGCGAGATCATGAAGGTCATCGTGGCGAAGTCGTTGGGACTGTGAACGATTCAGGCGGGCGATGACCGCATGCAACACGACAACGCATCGCGTCTACTCGAAGCGGTTCAAGCGTTCGCCGAGAAGAACGACGAACTTGCGGCACAGTACCTCGCATCCGACTTCGTACTGCACGTGCCCGGCACGAACCAGATTTCGGGCCGATACGTCGGACAGGACGGCTTCAAGCACTACGCGGCACGTCTGCAGACGCTCAGCGACAGCACGTTCGCGCTCGCGCCGGTCGACACTCTCGGCAGCGACGATCACGCCGCGGGTGTCTACGCGACCTCGGCCCGACGAAACGGAAGGCACTTCGAAGGTCGGATCGTGAACCTCTACCGCATTGTCGATGGCAAGATCACCGAAGGATGGCTCCATCCCACTGATTTCATTGGCTGGAACGAGTTCTGGAGTTGAGTGGCCTGTCAGAGAATGACGATTCGGGCGACCGGCTAGACCGCCGTCTGACCGCCATCGACGATGAAGTCGCTGCCGGTGATGAAGCTTGCTTCATCGGAGGCCAGAAAGACTGCCAGGGCGACGACATCGGCCGGTTGGCCGAGTCGAGAAATCAACGTCTGAGCGATCAAGGCGTCGCGGACCTGCGGTACCTCCAGCACGCCGGCGGTACCGGGAGTGACGATGGTGCCGGGACTGATGCTGACGACGCGGATTCCGAACGGCCCACCCTCGGCGGCCAGCTGTCGGGTCATCGCGATGACGCCGCCCTTCGTGGCCATGTGGGCGACGAACGGCACCGAACGGTTGCCGGTCCATCCCGCGACCGACGCAACGTTGATGACCGTGCCGCCACCTGAACGGACCAGAACTGGCCAGGCGTATTTCGTCACGAAGAACACCAGGTCCAGCTCGTTGCGGATCGTGAAGCGCCAATCCTCCACGGAGAGCTCGGCGATCGACCCGAACTTCGCGGCGGATGCGTTGTTGTAGACGACGTCGATGCGGCCGTGCCGCTCGGCCGCGGCCTCGACCCACCCGCGAGCCTGTTCTGGATCGCCCAGATCGACTCCGTCCGTGGCGATGTCGACGTCGAGCCCGGCGGCGCGGGCTGCCGATCGAGTCTGTCCGGCCGAGCGCGCCATCGATGTCGCACCCGACTACGGTGGCGCCCTCAGCGGCGAACCGGAGCACCGCTTCGCGGCCCTGGCCACCACCGACACCGGTAATCAGGGCGATCTTGCCGTCGAGTCTCCGGCTGTTCGTCACGCGAGACATGGGTGCCTCCGTTCTGGGGAAGGGGAGCCGCGTTGCGACCAGCCGGGATTGCAGACACTCGCGCGGTTGCTACGACAGATCGGCACCGGCCGTGGAACCCTGGACGGACACCGTGACCTGGTTCAGCGGACTTTGGCGCGCTGTGCGCGGCCCGCGGGTGCCTGGCGCATCAATCGACTCGAACACGTGCAACGAATCGGAGAACTCCTTCATTTCGACGATCTTTCCGTTGCGCACCCGCACACCGATGACGTATGTGTTGGCGTAGGACACACCATTGGTCAGCGTGGCCTCGCTCTCGGCTTCGAACCACACGCGGTCGTCCTCGGCGGTCACGTCGCCGATCCGCATCGTGATCGGCCCGGCGAGCGCGTCGCCCATCATCCGGACGGTCGCGAAGAATCCTTCCTTGTCCCACCACCCCGAGGCGGGCAGCGTGCCGGCGAGGAAGTAACGAAAGTCGTCGGCGATCAAGGACATCGCGGTATCGGCGTCGCCACTGACCAACGCCTGAAACCAGCGCAAGCGCAAGTTCCTTGTTGGTCATCATGCGCGCGCTTCCGTCGTGATCGATTGCCGTTGTCCGAGATTGGTGTTGCGCTCGGCGGTCCGAGCGCGGTCATCGTCGCGAAGAGGGCCGCGAAGGCTCCGGTGGCACCCATGCTGACGCTGACGTCGCGGGCACGGACGTGAGAGGCGGCCGCCAAGGCGAAGTACAGCGTCAACATCGCAGTCGTCAGGCGTCCCAGCGCCGGGAATCGCCGCGCAGCCAGCAGTCCCACGGCCGACGCTGCCTTGATGGGCGGAAAGATCCAGCGATGACGAACCGGAAACTCGACCTTGTCAAGTCCGTCGGCGACGAATTGATTCGGAATGGCGAAGAGGATCGCGTCGAACGCCATGAACACGCTCAGTGCGGTGTAGGTGCGTCCCGATGTCAGGACTCGATGCCATGGCGAGACTTCGCGCTCTCGACCGCGATGCGGGGATGTCACGACACATGACGATAGCCAGCCGAATTCCAGGACCGTTTGTGATTTCGATGAACGCAACCCCGGCTTGGTTGACGTATTCGACATAGTGCTTCGTCACGCCGAGCGTTTAACTCGAAGGGTGTTACGCGGCCCAACGAGGGGAGTCAGGAACCGGTGTTGAGAAGTCTCGATGGCCGGGTGGCGATTGTGACCGGTGGAGCAAACGGCATCGGCCGGGGTGCGGCAGTGCGGCTCGCATCTGCCGGTGCCAGTGTGGTCATCGCCGACGTGGACACCGAACTGGGCACGCAGACAGCCAAAGAGCTTGCAGAGCAGGGACTCAACGCACTGTTCGTTCACACGGACGTCGGTCGCAAGGCGGACGTCACAGCGCTGGTCAACGCGGCGCGTGAGGCATTCGGCCGACCCACGATTCTGGTCAATAGCGCAATTTCCCTCTCGCCGAACGTCTTCCTCGAGGATAAGACGGACGACATGCTCGACAAGCTGTTGCACGTCGGGCTCTGGGCGAGTTGGTGGGCGATGAAGGCGGTTTTCCCCGGGATGCGTGACGCCGGCGGGGGCAGCATCGTGAACTTCCGCTCCATCGACGGAGAGGCCGGCGCGTGGATGCACTCCGACTACAACATCACCAAAGAGGCAATCGGCGCACTGACCCGTTCGGCCGCGGCAGAGTGGGGCCGCTTCAACATCCGGGTCAACGCGGTCGCGCCCGTTGCGATGGGGACCGTATTCGCCGAACTGCAGCGCGATCATCCCGAGATCGTCGAGTCGGTGAGTCAGCGCACGCCGCTCGGCAGAATCGGAGAGCCGGAGGACGACATCGGCGGGGTGATCGCATTCCTCGCCGGCGATGACTCCCGATACGTCACCGGCGTGACGCTGCCCGTCGACGGCGGTATGCACCTGGCGCGTTACGACTCACGGCCGCCCAACTGGAACCAACAGCCCTGAATGACCCAAGAGAACCGACGAACTGAGGAAACCGATGACAACAGACCAGGGTATTCGCAGCAAGGACGTCGTCCTTTCCGACGGCGTGCTGCTTAGCGAGCTGATCGACAACGCTCGCCACGAGGTGTCGCTGCGGGTGTTGTCCGATCCAGAGATCTACAACCTGGAAATGCAAAGGTTGTTCGCTCGCACCTGGATCATGGTCGGCCACGATTCCGAGATCCCGAATCCGGGTGACTTCGTGACGCGCTTCATCGGCGAGGACAGCGTGATCGTGGTCCGAACCGCTGACGGCAGCATCGACATACTGCTCAACGCCTGCACGCACCGCAACATGCAACTGTGTAGGACCGAGGTCGGCTCGACTACGCAGTTCAAGTGTCCGTACCACGGTTGGGTCTTTGGACAGAACGGGCAGTTCCTCGGGGCGCCGTTCGAGAAGGAGATGTATTTCGAAGGTCTCGACAAGCCATCGCTCGCACTTCGCAAGGCGCGGGTGGAAACACTCGGCGGAGTGATCTTCGGAAACTTCGACCAAGAGGCACCGCCGCTCAGGGAGTTCTTCGGCGACTTCGCCTGGTATCTCGAATGCATCTTGTGCCGGACCGACGAGGGACTGGAAGTAATCGGTGCTCCGCAACGGGCCATGATGCGGGCCAACTGGAAGGGGCCGGCGGAGCAGGGCAGCGTCGACGGCTACCACACCCTGGGCCTGCATCGGTCGATGTTCGAGATCGGCATGTTCGGGTCGCTGGAGAACTCCGAGACCGCCGGAATGATCAGCGTCGACGTCAGCGCGAACGGCGGTGGTCTGCGTTGTCTTGACCTCAGTGTGTTGTTCCAGACGAGGGAGGGAACCGGGGCCACCACGACCGAGGAGCGGCTGGCGATGATGCCGCCGTTCGGCTTGAGCCCCGAAATGGTCCCCCAGCTCTACAACAATCTGACCGAGGGGCAGATCGAGGTGATCTCGAGTTATCCCCCGGCAGTTGGACAGGCATTCGCCACGTTCGAGTTCCTGCTCGTTCCGGCCGCCCTGCCCGACGGCTCGGTTGGACCGTTCCTGACGTTGCACACCTGGGTTCCGCGCGGACCCGAGTGGTTCGAGATGTACACCTGGAATCTGGTGGAGAAGGGCGCGCCCGAGGAACTCAAGCGGCTCGGCCGGATAGCGTCTGTCCAAACCTTGGGCAGCAGCGGTCAAATCGAACAGGACGACAGCGAGGCGTGGCCCTCGCAGACGAAGGCCGCACGCGGACACGTAGCGCGCCAGGGCACCTACAAGTACCCGGCGCAGCGGGGACACACACCACCCGACGGGTGGCCAGGACCGGGCGAGGTGCGGTTCGGCTTCACCAGCGACGACGGCCAATGGCAGTGGTGGCAGCGCTACTTCCGCTTCTTGCTGGGCGAAGAATGACCATCCCCGCTCAACCGGCGAAAGGACTTCCGATGACAGTTACCGCTAACGGACATGCCGCAGTCAAGAACCATTTGGGAAATCGCATTCGCGTGGGGGAGCCGGTCCATAACGAGGCAACCGACTTCCTCTACGAAGAAGCACACTTCCTGGAGATGGGCGAATTCGAGGAATGGCTGCTCCTGCTCGACGACGACGTCGAGTACGTGGCACCGGTCCGGCGCACCCGGCTGCGTCATGAGGGCAACGAATTCGACCCTGCGGCAAAACATTTCGAGGAATCTATCGACACGCTCAAGCAGCGGGTCCGTCGCATCCGAACGAGGTACGCCTTCGCCGAGGATCCGCCGTCGCGGACACGGCGCCTGGTCACCAACATCCGAGTGCACGAGACCGATGTGCCGAATGAGTACGCCGTATCCAATTCCCTTCTGGTACTGAGAAATCAGGTGGACGACCCAGCCTTCCATCTCATTGCTGCACTGCGCGAAGACGTGCTGCGGCGGCACCCCGAGGGGATGAAGCTGTTGCGCCGGACGATTCTGTTGGACTCGACCACATTGACGACGGGCAATCTCGCCATATTCCTCTGACGTCCGCACACTCCGAAAGGGTCTGTTCGATCATGCTCATCGATCTGCACGCGCACAACCTGATACCTGAACTGTTCGACCACGACCCACACTGGGGCCCGTTCTTCGTGACCGGCGAAGGTGGTCGATGGAACATCCGTATCGGTGATTGGGTCTTGGACTTGGTTACTCCGGAAGACAAGGAGCAGGCCAAGTCGGGACGGGCGCCCTCGAAGGAGTCCGGTCTGGCGGGCATCCCCAGTAATCCGCTGGCACGGCTGGAAAAGATGGACGCCGCGGGCATCGACCGAATGGTGCTGGCGATACCGGCCCACATGTACATGTACTGGACCGCCCCCGAGGTGAACGTCAGCTATGCCCGCAAGGTCAATGACGCGAATGCGGCCTACTGCGACGTATCGGATCGGCTGGACTTCTGGGCGCACCTGCCGCTGCAGGACCCGTCGGCATCGGTCATCGAGCTAGAGCGTGCCGTCACCGACCTCGGTGCTCTCGGAATCGCCATGGGCGGAGCCAACTTCGGCGGTCTGGAGGTCGATGACGAGGCGATGTGGCCGGTGTGGGAAAAGGCGTGCGAGTTAGGCGTTCCGCTGTTCGTTCACGGCCACAACCAGTCCTGCTCGTGGGGAACCCGGGCGGCCATGGAACGCTACGAGCTCACCTCGATCGTCGGCTTCCCGTACGACGAGACCGCGCTGTTCTGGAACTTCATCTGCGGTGGTGTGCTGGACCGCTTTCCGGATCTCAAGATCTACATCACCCACGGCGGCGGTTACGTTCCCTACCAGCTCGGCCGGCTTGAGGGAACCAACGAGGTGCTCGGCGACCGCAAGAACAAGATGCCGCTGCGCGAATACATGCCCAATTTCTGGTTCGACCCGCTGGTGCACTCGCTGTCCATGCGCAAGGCGATCGTCGACGTGATCGGGGTCGACCGGCTGGTGTACGGCGACAACTTCGGCGGTAGCGACGGCGTGCGAGAGGATCTCACCGCCAACCTTGGGCTCAGTCCAGAGGACACGGAGAAAATCCGCTCTGGCAATGCACTTTCACTCATCAGCCGCACCTCGGCGCTCGTCACCCCGTGATCTAAGGAAGGCCGACAATGGACATTCTCGGTTTGGGATACCTCGGCTTGGAGTCGCCCAACGCAAAACTCTGGCGCGAGTACGGACCCGAGGTTCTCGGGATGGGACTCAACGAGGAGGGGAGCGACGGTGATGCGGTCCTGCTCACGATGGACGATCGACACCATCGGATCGCGGTCCGCCCGGGCGACACCGATCGACTTGCGTACCTCGGGTGGGAGGTCCGCGACCGGTTCGCCTTCGAGGACGGGGTAGCCAAGCTGCGGGCCGCAGGTGTCGACGTCACCGTCGGCGACGAGGCGATGGCAGACGAGCGGGCCGTGCACGGAGTGGCGCAATTCGTCAGCCCGGACGGATTCACCCACGAGATCTTCTACGGACACGCCTTCATGACACATTCCTTCCGGCCTGGCCGCTCCTTCGGCGGATTCGTCGCCGAGATGTCCGGACTGGGTCATGTGGTGTTGATCGTCCCCGAATTGACCGATGAGATAACGCAATTCAATCGGGATGTTCTCGGCTTCGATTGGTTCGGATACGGGCTGTACCGCGGGCGGGCCGAGTTCTATCGCCCGAAGTTGCAACGGCGCACCCACAGCATCGCCTACATCGCGGTGCCAGGACGGCACGGCATGGACCACATCGGCGTGGAGGTGCAGGAACTCGACGATGTCGGGATCGCCGAGGATCTGGTTCGGGATCGGGGGTTACCGATCCACATGACGATGGGTAGGCACACGCAGGACCCGTGCATCTCCTTCTACAGTTACACGCCCACCGGCGGGAAGATCGAATACCTCTGGGGCGGAGCGGAATACCCCCAGGAGGAGTTCTTCGAGACGAAGGCGGCCCGGCTCAGCGTGTGGGGCCATCGCGTCGAGGAGACGAAGAGCGCTTCCACCGTCGGTCCTGCCAGTTGAGCAAGCAGTGCACCCTGCGGCGATGAAGGTTGGTTTGCACTTCGACTTGGACAACCCGCTCGAGTGGAGGCAGAACGCGTCACACCTCTATGGATTCGCGCTGGAGGCCTGCCAAGAGGCAGAACGTCTCGGGATTGGCTCGGCGTGGTTCTCCGAACATCATCTGAGCGACGGCGACAAGTTGCCCAACCCACTGACCTTTGCCGCTGCGTTGGCCGCCAGGACACGCCGCATCCGGCTGGGCGCCGTCATCACGCCAGCCCTGCATCACCCTGCGGAGATCGCGGAGCAGGCCGTCGTGGTCGACGTGTTGTCAGACGGGCGTGTGGATCTCGGAATGAATGTCAGCGACCGTGCCGCCGAGTTCCACCTCTACGACGCGCCAATGGACGTTCCCGACGCAGACAGTGATGCCGCGACGCGACGCTTGCGCGCCCTGCTGGGTCCGGAGGGTATTCGACCGGGTTCCGTGCAGAACCGACTCCCGATTTGGCTGGAATATGCTGACCGACGGGGTGCTTACCGCGCCGGATTGCTCGGGGAGCGACTGTTGTCGGCCGATGCCACACTGTGGCCCTCGTACCGCGAAGGGCTTCGTAATGCAGGGCATTCACCCAAGATTGGCATGATGACGGGACGGGTTCAGGCCTGGAGCACCGAGGATCCGGAACGCGACTGGCCTTCGGTGTCCGCGCGCCTTGCCCAGCACCTCGATGTCATACACGCAGCCAGGGACCGTTGCCGGGTCCCAGACCGATTCCGGCCCGGATGAAGTCAGCCGGGCGTTCGGTTCGCCGGGTTCGGGCCCCTCCGAATCATTCATCTTCGGAACTCCGGAGTTCGTCGCTGAGGCGATTCGAACCGGTTCGGCTGGCGCCCCGGTGGATACGGTGATTCTGCCCGCGACGATTGGTGGGATGGACGAAGTGACGGTCATGCGCAACATCGACTTGATCTGTGAGCGGCTCGCACCTCTACTGGGTGCCCCCGTGGCCGCCGGCATCTAGTGGCGGGAAGTCTGCGAACTCGTTGATGCTGCCGGGGTTTGGCTGCTTTGGCGTCCCGTGGATGAATCCACGTTCAGCGCTCGTCGGACTTGCTCGCGCAGTATGAACTTCTGAATCTTGCCGCTGGCGGTGCGCGGTAGCGCGTCGAGCACCTCGAGTCGTTCCGGCAGTTTCTGCACGGCCACACCGCGTGCACGCAATCCTGCAACGAGGGATTCGAGTGTCGGCGTCTCCTTGCCGTCGGGCACGACGAACGCGCACACGCGTTCGCCCAAGACAGGATCGGGCATGCCGACGACGGCTACGTCGGCGACCTGGGAATGCTCGAGCAGAAGATCCTCGATCTCCCTGACGCTCAGGTTCTCTCCGCCACGAATGATGATGTCCTTCTTGCGCCCGGAGATGGAAAGGTAGCCGTCGTCATCGACGGCTCCGAGGTCACCCGTATGGAACCACCCGTCGCGGGTCGCCGGAGTGTCGCTGCCCAGATAGCCGAGAAACTGCTCGGGACCACGAACGAGTATCTCTCCCTGAATGTTCGGCGCCGACGTCCAGATTGGCTGCGTCGACGATCCTGAGCTCGGCCGCACCAATGGCCCGACCATCGGTCGAGGCCCGTTTGTCGATGTTGTCCGCGAACCCGCAGGCGGAGACGGTCGGGTGCTCAGTCGAGCCGTACACGCGTACCACGCAGCAGTCCAGGCGTCGGGTGGCGTCGACGATCAGTTTCGGAGGGACGTCGGCGCCACCGCAGGCGAACGCACGCATGGTCAGTCGCCCCCCGGGTGGGTCTGGTTGCTGAACCAACCCATGGAGAAACGGCGTGGCACCTACGGTGAAGCTCGCCGAGTGCCGCTGAATCAGATCAGCGGCCACGGCGGGGTCCCAAATGTCCTGCAGCACTACCGTGGAGCCCAGGAGCATCGGGCAGATGAATGCCGTACAGGACACCGGTCACGTGCGTCAACGGCGACGGCATGAACACGGTGTCGTGGTGGACGAGTCCAAACAGCGCCACGATGCTTCGGACTTCGTGATCGAGCGTGTTGTGACTGTGTACCGCACCCTTCGGATCGGCGGTGGTGCCCGAGGTGTACAGAAGGAGCACGGGATCGTCGGCACGGCGAACCTCTGAAGCCGGCACTCCCTCGCTAGGGTCGGCGTTGAGCAGGGAGTCGAAGGGGACGCACCCATCGTGATCGCCCCGGACGATGATCACGTGCTCGAGGTCGGGTACGTCCAAGCCCGAGACCATTCCGGGTAGTCGAAGCCGCGGAAGGACTTTGGGATCACCAGCACCTTCGACCCGTGCTTGACGGAGGATGAACGACACTTCCCGTTGGCGGTATATGGGAACGATCGGGTTGCTGACCGCGCCAAGACGGATGATGGCGTGATGGATGACGGTCGCCTCGTACCAATTGGGGAGCATCCATGACACGACATCACCGACGCCGATGCCGAGTCGGCGCAGTCCGCCGGTCATCGACGCCACGTCGCGACTCAACTCGTCGAAGCAGACCTCGCGATCTGCGTCGATGACGGCCGTGCGGTGGGGATGCCGTGCTGCGGCGTCATCGAGGTAGGAATCGATGAGCACTCCGCGCCATAGTCCGGTGGCGGTATAAGCCGTGGCGAGCGGAGATCGGAGGTGTTCCCACCGTCGGGCACCCGTCAAAGGTGCGCCGAGAACCACGAGGCTGCTTCTGTGGCCGCGAGCGCCAACCTGGAGAGATCGCTGTACAGCGTCATATGCGACGTGTCGCCGACCACCACGAGTTTCTTGCTCGCGGTCGGAATGAGGTTGAAGACTTCAATTTCCTTGTCCCACTGCGTAATATCGTCATGATCTGCGACGATCATCAAGGTGGGCGTGTTGAGGATGCGTCGGACGTGAGGGTAGATGTTGTAGTTGATGAGGTGCTCGACCGAGGCGATGGTGTTCCAGTGCTCGTGGGCAGGCGCCGATGCTGGCCTTGAGATCTTCGAACACCGGGCGAATCTCGGGTAGCGGCCACGTCGAGAGACCGTCAGCGGCCGGGCCCGACATCGAGATCGTGCCGTATTCACCGGTTTGCGCGCGCTCGCGCCGATCATCCAGCACTAGCGCCTCGAGGTCACGAAACATCATGGCGCCGTGGCATTTCTGCATCGTGACGTATCCGTCGACGACGGCGATGTTGGACACGATGCACTTGACTCGCGGATCGGTCGCACCGACGGCGAGGACGTGACCACCGCTGTATGAGATGCCCCAGATTCCGATGCGCTCGCTGTCGATCTCATCGAGGGTCTCGAGGTAGGAGATTGCGTTCTTGTAGTCCTCTTGCTGGTCCTCGGGAACCAGGTGCTGCCGAGGTGAGCCGGTGCTGCCGCCGCACCGCCGATAGTCGAAGATCAGGCAGGCATACCCCGCCTCGACGAAGTACTTCGCGTACTCCGGTTGAATCAGTTCCTTGACGTAGCACCAGCCGCCAGCCATCACGACGACCGGCAGTGGGCCGGACGCATCGTCGGGCGTGAGCAGCAGCGCTTCGATGGTGTCCTGCTCGCTCGTGAATGTCACTGTTCGTTTCAGGGGAAGCTCCTCGGATCGGCTGGCTTCCGCCAGCGCATCAATTCCTGATTCGACGCTATCGGCGTCTGCATGCAGGAGGATCGTGACGGATCACAACGGTGACCGCCGCGGATTGTGTTGCTGCCAAACGGTCATTGGGCGATGTAGCCGCCGTCCACTGGAATCACGGCACCGGTCAGATACGAGGACTCCGCGGATGCCAGGAATACCGCAAGACCCGCGATATCAGCGGGCACCCCGAGCCGACCCAGTGGAATTTGACCCGCCATCTGGGCCATGGCCTCAGGAGGCACGACCTCGGCGAATGCCTGTGTCATCGGGGTATCGACGATGCCCGGTGCGATGGCGTTGACTCGAACCCCTGCTGGGGCGTATTCGACTGCGACGACTCGAGTCAACGCGATGAGACCTCCCTTGCTCGCGGCATAGGCGGGCATGCCAGGGACGGCTACCAGTCCCTGCGCAGAGGCGATATTCACGATGGAACCGGATCCCGAGGCGATCAGCGCCGGCAGCGCGGCGCGAATGATGGTGAAGGCCGCCGTCAGGTTGACGGCAAGAACCTCGTCCCAACTGTCGACTGGGTAATCGGCGGTCGGTGCGATCGGCCCAGTGATGCCAGCGACATTGCACACGATGTCGAGAGCATCGAAGTGCTCGCGCGCGTCAGCCACCGCTGACTCGATCGACTGCCGGTCGGTCACGTCGGCCCGTATTCGCAACAGCTCTGGAGCCGATTCGGTCGGGCACTCGACGAGGTCGACAGCCGCAACGGACGCGCCCTCGGCGAGGAATCTCGTGGTCAGCTCCCGGCCGATGCCCGAAGCTGCGCCGGTGACAAGCGCAACGCGACCATCTAGACGCCCGCTCATGGCCGCCCCCTTCATTCGATTGGAACCTGAACCTATTCCGAGGCAGCCGGGACCTCCTTTTGAATCTGCCCAAGGGATTGGCCGGTTTCTTCATGTCAATCACAAGCGCGTTGTTTACTGGGCGGGACTCGACCGTTCCACGAGGAAGTAGGCGGCATGGGCGAAGCGGCGCGGACCGAAGTACTTGACGGAACGGTTGAATGGCTCGACGGAGGACTCGAACTCGCGCTGGTGACGGGGCGCGCCACTCGGCCGAGCCAGGTCTACGAGGCGTTGGCTTCGGTGGCGCGCGATCTGATGGGAGCCGGTAGTTGCGCCGTCTTGTTGGTCGACTCGCAGAACTATCTTCGTGTGCGCGGCTGGTCGGGCACGGGGCAGCAGCTGGCGCACGTGATCAACGAGCGTCACCCGATCCTCGTGTCCGACGCGAAAGTGGTGGCACCTGCGGTGCGCGCGTTGCGGTGCAACGGCTCGACCTGGGTCCCTCACGTCGACGATGACCCCGGGTGCGCGCCATGGGCGGCGTCGTTCGCCACCGAAGGGTTGCACTCGGTGTTCTCGGTCGCCATGGGCACCGACGAGCGCCTGCTCGGCGTCCTCGAGTTCTACCTACCCGCAGGTCGCACCCCGGCGGCGCAGACCGTGGTCCTGCTCGAGCGCTTGGCGAAGGTCGGTGCGGTGGCGATCGACGTCGTCGTTCGGCGTTTGGACTTCGAGCGCCTGCTACTGGATCAGCAGGAACTGAACCGCAAATTGCAGCTTCAAGTCGAATGGCGCAAGCGCGAACAGATGACCGAGGCGCAACTCATGGAGGTGTTCTTCGAAGCCAAGTCACTCGACGCCCTGGCGCGTGTTCTGGCCACGAATCTCGAGTGCGCGGCAGTGGTCGAGGAGGTGGGCGTGCTGCAGCCCCAGACCGCGGTGGCAGGCAGCGAATCCGTGCCCGAGGCCACCGACGTCCTGAAGGCCGGAGAGATCAGCATGCGCGGACGGCGCCCTCATCCGTCGGGTCGACCGTCGATCATCAGCAGCGACCCCGCCACGGCCATGCCCAGCGGCCTCGCGGCACCGTCGCTGCTCGCGGGTGATCTCACGGGGTGGGTGAGCGCCTATCGTCTGCAGCCCTTCGACAGTTTCGAACGGCGTGTAGTGGCCCGCGCCGCACTGGTGATGGCTGCGCTAGCCCAGCGCCAACGCGCCGAACGTGAAGTGGAGTGGCGGCTGTCGCGCGAGTTCTTCGATCAGTTACTCGAGGTGAAGCCCGGTGCAGACGTCACCGCCGTAGTCGAGCGAGGTCTCAACCTTGGCGTCGATCTCCGTCAGCCGAACGCGATGGTGATCTTCGACATCGCCGACGATCCCGCCGACGGGTCAGCCGGAGCCGACGATGTCAACGCCCGCACCACGCGCCTGATCGCATCGGTGCAGCGCGCGGTCGACATCTCTGGCCCGGCCGGGGTAGCAGTTGCCAGGGCTGATCACGTCGTCGTCTTGTATCCCGCGCTTCTAGGAAGCGAAGTGGACGAACTCATCGGCCGACTGCAAGACGAGATGCGGGCCGTACGCATACTCGAGCGGCTCACCATCGTGGTCTCCACCGTCTCTCGCGAGCCGAGCGATTACGAGCCGAACTATCGTGCAGCCCTCACGGCACTATCGCTAAAGAACGTGGGCTCCGACTGTCACGGGGTGGTCAGAGTGCCCGATCTCGGGGTGTACACCCTGCTGCTCAATGCGCGCCGACCCGACGAACTCGCGGCGTTCGCTGCGCAGACGATGGCCAAATTGCGCGAGTACGACCGCGACAACGGTGCGGACCTCCTCAACACGCTGCGGGTGTATCTCGAGGAGCGCGGGAGGCTCCCGGCGACCGCGGGCCGCTTGTTCGTCCACGCCAACACCGTGAGTTATCGCCTTGGTCGTATCCGAGACATCACCGGCGGACACCCTGGCGATCTCTCCTTCGCCTTGCGCTTCGAGCTCGCCTTCATGATTGAGCGGTTGATGGGAGTCGACCCCGCGTAGTCGTTGCTCGTCACGGCCGGACTCTGTCACTCAACCCAAAGAGCCCACGCCTGATGTTTGGTCTCTTTCACTACTGAGATTCCGACGCTCCGCAATATCGTTTGCTCGCAGTGGTGTGGCTCACAGTCACGCCGACGAGCGGATCGGAGTGAACGTTGAGCGCCTTGGCACCGAGGACCTGCGTATGGCGGTCCGATCAGGTGAGGCGTTCCTCGGGGCACGGGGCGGCTTTCGTTCCGCCGTGCCAGCTCCCTCTCGACTGGGTGGATTGCGGTCAGCCCTGCCCGGGTTCGTCGGGAGCCGTACGGATTGAGGGCGGCTGTCCGATGACCGATGTCACGAATACGAGAGCGAGGTCGACAACAGTGGCGGCTCCTTCCGACGAAGGCGTGCGGACTGCGCGATCTGCCGACGAGAAGCCGGCGGGCAGTTTCACCGAGGTGGCCGGTCTGGCGCCCGGCTGGTGGCCGGTTGCGCTGAGCACCGACCTGGGTGACAAACCGATCGCAGCGCGCCTCGCCGACGTGAACTTGGCGTTGTATCGCGATGACGCTGGGACGGCACGGTCGGTTCTCGATCGATGCCCCCACCGTCGGATGCCGTTGTCGCTGGGGCGAATTACCGACGACGGGTTGATTCAGTGCGGCTACCACGGCTGGTCGTTCGATGGAACCGGCAGCTGCGAACGCATTCCCAACTTTCGACCCGGCGAGAGGCCATCGGGACGCATCAGGGTAGATGGGTTCGCAATAGCCGAACAGTCCGGCATGATCCTCATTCATTCCGGTGGTGATGCCGACGCGGACCTGCCGAGCGCTGTGTCCAGTCGAGCGGGCGTGCACGTGTCCGGAAAGGTCGAGGTGCGTGTCCCGCACGCCTCGGCTGTCGGAGCACTGGTGTTCAATCCTGGTGCCGCGCTGGGCTTGGGACTGCTATTCGGCTCTGGCGACGAGGTCGTGGGACCCGATGGCGACGACGCATCGAATCGGATCTTCGTGGTGCGGGAACGCCTAACGGTCGATGCCCCGCGGGTGCCATCGTTCGATCCGCCGGTCAAGCGGTCTACTCGGGCCAGGATCGAAACGCTGCGCGAGACGGGGCTCACGTCGGTGACCGCGGACATTCCACGTGGCGGAACGGCGCACGCCGTGGTCGGGGCGACGCCCATCGGACCGTATCGCACGGTCGTGACGTGGCAGCTGCACGTTACCGGTAAAGCAGCGCCGGCCATCACCGCCGCGGCGGCCGCAACATGGGCGGTTCGTCGCCGAACCGGCCGTGCCGCAAGCATTTCGCATCAGTAGCCGATGATGCCGACGTCACCTATGACCCGATACTGCACGCTTTGAGAGGAATGATCTGATGACCATCGACGAAGCCACGAGGCTCGACGTCGCGACAGGACGCGCCCGCTCCAACAAGATCACCGCAGGGTTCACCCCAGGTCGATTTGCCCTGCGCAACACCTGGATTCCTGTCATTCACAGTTGCCTGCTCGGCAATCGTCCCGTGCGTCGTGCCCTCCACGGTGAGCCGATCTACCTGGCCCGCGAGGGCGGTGTCGCGGTCGCCTACGAGGATTCACCCCAGGATCGCGAGCGTGGCCGGTTGCGCGACAGCGAATTCACCGCAGGTAGCGGTCGCTGGCCGAGTCCACGAGACGCACGGTTACGTGTGGGTGTGGTACGGCGACAATGACGCGGCGTCCATCGATCTCCTGCCGAATCTGCCGGTGCTTCCACAAAAGGGCATGCCGCGCATTTTCGGCGGCAACGTCGTATTCGACTGCAGTTACGAGATGATCTGCGAAAACCTCTTGGACCTAACGCATTTGGATTTCCTGCACTCCACCTTGACCGGGGACCCGCTGGCCGAGGAGGACGAGGTCACGGTGTCGTCGACCTCGGAGACGGTCACCCAGGTGCGTCGAGCGCGCAACCGGGCAGTTCCCAAGGGCCAGCGGTGGTTCGTTCGCGGCAAGACCCAGGATCTGGTGGCTGCCACCACGCTCCATGTCCGCAGCGGACTTTGTGTGCTCAACATCGACTTCGACCCTGGTGTGGACGTCTACATGGTGCACCCGGTTACCCCGGAGTCGCAATATCGAACACGAACGCACTACACGTTCAACCCGCAGCATTGCTCCCCGCCGGCTCGCTTGCTGTTTCCCGTTGCGGCGCATCTCATTGGTACGCAAGACAATTACGCCACCAAACCGCAAAACAGGCTGTATCAGATGGAGCAATCGCCTGCGCCGGACATGAATTCGCGCTTCGACGCCGCAGGTCTTCGATTCCGGAAGGTCTACCAAGAACTCGTCGCCCGACAGATGAAGGGTGACTTCAGCTATCACGATGACGGCCACCCCGGCCGCGACATCCGCAGCGAGCTCGACCTTGATCGGCAGCGCCGAGGAGGACGCGCGGACGCCTAGCGCGCCGGACGAGCAGGCGTAGCCGGACAGAGACTGCCCCGAACGGCGGCGGCTCGCGAGGCGACGCCCTGGGCCGCAAGTCGACTCACGTCGATGCAGGGAAACGGAGTCGTCGCAGCGATCGACGTCCGTGGAATTACTGAGTAGCCAAGAGCAAGAGAAAGGTCTGCTGTGAGGTCGATCAGAGTCGGCAAGCCCCGCGGCCGGGTGGCGGCGTGCTGTTGATCGCCCCGGGCACCCTATCGAAGGGCATGAACGGTGCTGCCAAGCCCGTCCGTGGCGTCGGCGAGTTGTTCGCGATGTCGTTGGACACCTTTTGGGCGCTGTTCCGGCCTCCGTTCGCGCTCCGCGAGTTCCTCATCCAGACCTGGTTCGTCGCCAGGGTGTCGCTGCTGCCGACGATGCTCTTGGCGCTGCCCTTCACCACCCTGGTGGTGTTCATCCTCAACGTCCTGCTGGTGGACATCGGGGCGGCCGACTTCTCCGGTAGCGGGGCGGCGATCGGAACCGTCAACCAAATCGGTCCGATCGTCACCGTACTGGTCGTCGCCGGGGCCGGGGCCACGGCGATGTGCGCCGACCTGGGTGCCCGCACCATCCGTGAGGAACTCGACGCGATGCGGGTCATGGGCATCGACCCCATCCAGGCGCTGGTGGTGCCACGCGTGCTGGCGGGCACCCTGGTTGCGCTGATGCTCTCGGCGCTGGTCACGATGGTCGGTCTGACCGGCTCATTCTTCTTCTCGGTCTACTTCCAGCACGTCACGCCGGGTGCCTGGGTAGCTGGCCTGACCCTTCTGGTCGGGTTGCCCGACGTGATCATCGCGATGATCAAAGCCACGCTGTTCGGCCTGGCCGCGAGCTTGATCGCCTGCTATAAGGGCATCACGGTCGGGCGGCGGTCCGGCCGGCGTCGGCAACGCAGTCAACGAGACCGTGGTCTACACCTTCATGGCGCTGTTCGCCATCGACGTCGTCACCACCGTCATCGGGGTGAAGGTCAGTTCGAAATGAGCTCCGACGTGCGCTCTGGCGCGACCGAGCCCGCTGTATCGGCCGGGTCTCGGTGACCGCCCGAAACTTCGCGGCTGGCTGGGACCGGGTCGGTCGACAAACGCAGTTCTACATCGCCACGCTGCGCTCCACCGCCGACGCGGTGGTGCACTACCAGGTCGAACTGTTGCGTCTGATCGCCCAGATGGCCTTGGGCACGGGCGCCTTGATCCTGATCGGCGGCACCGTCGTCATCGTCGCCTTCCTGATGTTGTCCTCTGGCGCACTCGTAGCACTCCAGGGCTACAACGCCCTGGCCAGCAATGGGGTTGACGCCCTGGTCGGCTTCGTGGCGGCCTTCGTCGATCGTCCGCCTGGGTGGGCCGTTGATCGTCACCGTCGGTCTGGCGGCCACCATCGGCTCAGGGGCGACGGCACAACTGGGCGCCATGCGCATCAATGAAGAAATCGATGCGCTGGAGGTGATGGGCGTGCGGTCGATGGCCTACCTGGCCTCTACGCGCGTCATCGGGGGAGTCGTCATCGTCGTTCCGCTGTACTGCGTCGCCATGCTGACGTCGTTCTTGGCGTCGCGAGCCGTCGTGGCCATGTACGGGCAGTCGGCCGGCGTCTACAACCACTACTTCAACACCTTCCTGAATCCGACGGACATGCTCTGGTCGGGCTTCCTGTGATCCTGTCGGCGATCGTGGTGATGCTGATCCACACGTATTACGGCTACAACGCCACGGGCGGTCCCGCCGGGGTGGGTGAGGCCGTCGGTCGCGCGGTCCGGGCGTCGCTGATCGCCGCGGTGTTCGTCGTGCTGTTCGCATCGCTGGCCATCTACGGCCAGCACGGCAACTTCCACCTCGCGGAGTAGCGGCATGGACCAAAGACCAGGGGAAAGCCGGCTGCGCCCGGCGTGGTGGACGGCGATCCTCGTCGTGTCGCTCGTCTCGATCATGGTGCTGTGCATGCTCCTGTTCAACCGGTCGTTCAATTCCTACGTGCCGGTGACGCTCGCGTCGGATCGGTCGGGCCTGATGATGGAAACCGGCGGCATGGTCAAGATGCGCGGCGTCAACGTGGGCGAGGTCGAGGCGATCGCTGGCGGCAAGCAGCCGGTGAGCCTCAAACTGCGCATCGACAGCGACGCAGTCAAATACATTCCGGCCAATGTCGGAGCCCAGATCAAGGCCACCAGCGCGTTCGGCAACAAGTTCGTCGAGCTGATCTATCCCGACGACCCAAGCCCCCAGCGGCTTGCGGCAGGTCAGGTTCTGCAGTCACGCAACGTCGCCACCGAGGTCAACACCGTGTTCCAGAATCTGACCGATCTGCTGAACCAGATGGACCCCGCCAAGCTGAACGCGGTGCTCTCGACGTTCGCCGAGGGCCTGCGCGGCCAAGGCCATCGCATCGGCGAGGCGATCAGCGGCGCCAATCAATTCCTCGAGGCGGTCAACCCGCGCGCCGACACCATCCGCGCCGACTGGCAGGCGTTGGGCGCCTTCAGCGACACCTACGGCGCGGCGGCGCAGAACATCCTCAAGACCCTCGACGCGGCCAGCACCACCAGCACCACGATCAACGATCACGCCAAGTCGCTGGATGCCTTGCTGCTCAACCTCACTGGATTCGCCCGCAGCGGTATCGAGACCATTGGGTCCAACGAGAAGACACTGATCGACGCGGTCAACATCCTCGAGCCCACCACCAACCTGCTCTGGAAATACAGCCCCACGTACACCTGCATGCTCGTCGGCAGCAAGGCGTGGATGGACAAGATCGGCTACTCGGCCCTCGGTGGGGGTAACGGGTACAGCCTGGTCACCGACTCCGCGGTCGGTTTCGGCGAAGACCCGTACGTCTACCCGGACAACCTTCCCATCGTGGCGGCCAAGGGCGGACCTGGCGGAAAGCCGGGATGTGGTTCGCTGCCTGACGCCTCCAAGAACTACCCGGTGCGCTACCTGGTCACCAACACCGGCTGGGGAACCGGCATGGACGTGCGCGACAACCTCGGCCTGGGGCACCCCTGCTATGCCCAGTATCTCCAGGTCACGCGTGCGGTGCCCCAGCCACCGAGCATTCGCTGTCAGGGGCCACCCTCGCCCGGACTGGTAGTCCCGGCGCCGGGGCCGTTCGGGCCACCGTATGGCGACCCGCCCCCGGCTGCCCCACCGGCGGAACAAGCGCAACCGCAGGCCGCCACAGCTCCGCCGACCGACCAGACCGGGACCCCACTACCGGTCGACACCGCCGTCCCGAACCCCTGACCACGTCCGAACTACCGATTGAGGACTCAACGATGAGACAGAGCCTTACCGGCATCCTGTGGCGCCTGGCCATCTTCATCCTGGTGTGCGGCATGGGCATCGCAGGGATGTTCGCGGTGTTCGGCCAACTCAGATTTCAGCAGGAAAAGACCTACAACGCCGTGTTCGCGAACGTGAGCGGTCTCAAGGACGGCAACTTCGTGCGCATCGCAGGGGTGGAGGTCGGCAAGGTCGACGAGATCACCGTCAACGACGACGCCACTGTCACCGTCAAGTTCTCCGCCGATGACTCGGTGACGGTGACGCGAGGGCACCGAGGCGGCGGTCCGCTACGAAAATCTCCTCGGCGACCGGTACATGGCTCTCGAGGAAGGCGCCGGATCAGTGAAGCTGCTGCAACCAGGACAGACGATTCCGGTCGAACGAACCAAGCCCGCCCTGGATTTGGAGACCCTGATCGGCGGGTTCCGCCCATTGCTGCGCGCACTGGACGTCGACCAGGTCAATGCGCTGACCGGCCAACTCGTCCAGGCATTCCAGGGCCAGGGGACCACCATCAGCTCGTTTCTGGATCAAACGGCCTCGGTGACCAACACATTGGCCGACCGCGACCAGCTCATCGGCCAGGTGATCGACAACCTCAACACGGTGCTGGGATCACTGGGTGATCAGAGCAAGCAGTTCGACAAGGCCGTCACGTCGGTCTCGGAGCTGGTCAAGGGTTGGCCGATCGCCGCAGCGACATCACCAACGGCGTGGCCTACATCAACGAGGGCGCTCGGTCGGTCGCCGACCTGCTCAGCGCCGCCCGACCCCCGCTGCAGACCGCCGTGCAGCAGACCGACCGCGTCGCCGGGCTGGCCGTGGCCGACCACGACTACCTCGACAACCTGCTCAACACCCTGCCCGACAAGTACGCGATCCTCGCGCGGCAGGCGGTCAACGGCAACTTCTTCAGTTTCTATCTGTGCGACGCGATCCTCAAGATCAACGGAAAGGGCGGCCAGCCGGTGTATGTGAAGGTCGCCGGCCAGTCCACGGGGCGGTGCGCGCCGAAATGAAACGCTTCTCCGAACGCAACCCGCTGATCATCGGTGCCATCGGGCTGGCCGTCGACCTTCGCTCTGGTCATGGGTGCGGTGCAGTACGACAAGCTGCCGTTCTTCTCCAGCGGCACGTCCTACAGCGCCTACTTCGCCGAAGCCGGCGACATGAAGGACAACACCGAGGTGCAGGTGTCGGGCTACAGGGTCGGCGCCGTGTCGAGCATCAAACTGGACGGAACCAAAGTGCTAGTGACCTTCAAGATCGCCGACAACGTCCGACTGGGCGACCGCACCGAGGCCGCCATCAAGACCAATGCGCTGCTGGGAACGAAGATCCTGCAGATCACCCCCCGCGGGGAGGGCCGCCTCTCAGAACCCATCCCGCTGGAACACACCACCTCGCCCTACCAGCTCGCCGACGCGTTGGGCGACCTCACGAAGACCATTGGCGGCCTGGACACCAATTCGCTGTCCGATTCGCTGGCCACCCTGGCCCAGACGTTCAAGGACACGCCGCCAGATCTGCAGGTCGCCGTGGCAGGGGTGTCGCGATTCTCCGAGAGCCTGGACAAACGCGACGAGCTACTGCGCAAGCTCTTGGCCAACGCCAACAAGGCCACCTCGGTACTTGCCCAGCGCAGCGATCAGATCGTCAGCCTGGTCGGCGACACCAACGCGTTGCTGGCTTCCCTGCAGTCCCAGGGCGGCGCCCTGGAACAGATCGCAGGAAACATCTCGGCGCTCAGCCAGACAGCTGTCGGGCCTGATCGCCGAGAATCGCACCCAGCTCAAGCCGGCGCTGGACAAGCTCAACGGGGTCCTGGCCATCATCGACAACCGCAAAGGCCGTGTCCAGCAGTCGATCAAGCTGCTCAACCAGTACGCGATGTCACTCGGCGAGTCGGTGTCCTCGGGCCCATTCTTCAACGCCTATGTCTCCAACCTGCTGCCGGGCCAGTTCGTCCAGCCGTTCGTTGACGCCGCCTTCTCGGATCTGGGTCTGGATCCCAACGTGCTGTTGCCGTCGCAGCGCACCGAACCCCCCACCGGGCAGCCCGGCACTCCGGCGCTGCCCGTCCCCTTCCCGCGCACCGGACAAGGCGGAACGCCCAACCTGAACCTGCCGGATGCGATTACCGGCAACCCGGGCGACCGTCCATGCCCGTTGCCCGGCCCAGGCTGTTATCCCTACCGCGAACCGCTACCGGCGCCCCCGCCGGGGGGACCGCCTCCAGGCCCGCCCGCGGCCGCGCCGCCCGGATTGGCTTCCGTGCCTGAGCCGGTGCCGTCTCCAGTGGCCGTGCCTGCACCCGGCGAGCCCGGGCCTACGCCCACCGGACAGATGCCCCCGGCGCCAGCAGTTGCAGGAGCGGGTCAATGAGGTCATCGAGCGTCACGAGGCGGGTGTTGGCGGTCGCGCTGGCCTTGGTCTTGGTGGGCGGTATCACCGCGGTGGTGCTCCCGAGTCGACTGGTCGGCACGACGCGCATCGTCGCGTACTTCGAAAACAGCAACGGCATCTACACCGGCGACGACGTGCTGATCCTGGGTGTGCGGGTGGGCGAGATCGAAAAGATCGAACCCGAGCCGAAGCGCGCCAAGGTCACCTTCGACGTCGATGACGCGATCAAGGTGCCTGCCGACGCCAAAGCCGTGATCATCTCCCCAACGCTGGTGACCGCGCGGGCGATCCAACTCACTCCCGTCTACACCGAGGGCCCGACGATGGGCGACGGCGCACTCATTCCCCAGGAGCGCACCGCCGTGCCGGTGGAGTTCGACGACTTACGCCAACAACTGGACAAGCTGACCGAGACCCTGCAGCCCACCCAGCCCGGTGGCCAAAGCACTCTCGGCGAATTCGTCAGCACCGCGGCCGCCAACCTGCGTGGTCGGGGAGCCGACATCCGCGACACGTTGATCAAGACGTCCCAAGCGTTTTCCGCGCTGGGAGATCACAGCGGCGACATCTTCGGCACCCTGAAGAATCTGGCGATCCTGATGTCGGCGCTGCGCTCGAGCACCGACCTGCTGCGCCAGCTCAACGAAAATCTCGCCTCGGTCACCGGCCTGCTCTCCGATGACCCCGACGCGATCGCGAACGCCTTCCGCGACCTCAACGTCGCCGTGGGCGACGTGGCTTCCTTCGTCGCCGAGAATCGCGAACCGCTGGGCACCACCTCGGACAAGCTCACGTCGGTATCCGACGCGGTGACGGAGAGTCTCGACGACCTCAAACAGACGTTGCACATTGGCCCGACGGCCTTCCAGAACCTGCTCAACATCTATCACCCCTCCATGGGCGCGCTCACTGGCGCATTGTCTGCCAACAACTTTGCCGACCCGATCAGCTTCGTGTGCGGCGCGATCCAGGCCGCGTCGCGGCTGGGCGCCGAGCAGGCAGCCAAGTTGTGCGTGCAGTATCTGGCGCCGATCCTGAAGAACCGCCAGTACAACTTCCTCCCGCTCGGCGGCAACCCGATCTCCGGCCCGATCGCGCGGCCCAACGAAGTCACCTTCAGCGAGGACTGGCTGCGCCCGCTCACCGAGCCCGGACGTGTCCGGGATGCCTACGAAGGCCCGCTGCCCGGCGGGTACGCGATCCCGCCGGGCACGACACCCCCGGTCGCGGCGCCGATCGGAGCACCCGCTACCGGCCCGCCGCTGGACGACGCAGCATCCGCAAACGCTGCCGCGCCTCCGAATGTCGCTGAGCCGCAGGCGCTTCCCGCCGAGGCCACCACCACCGACCCGGCCGCTGGGCTGCCCGGCCTGATGATGCCTGCCGGAGACGGAGGGTGAGCGGCCTGCGCGGTACCCACCGCGCCGTGGCGGTACTCACGGCGCTGGCCCTCGGAATGTCGGGTTGCGGGTGGCGGGGGTTGAACTCCCTGCCGCTGCCGGGCACCTCCGGGGGAGGGCCGGGCTCCTACACGATCCAGGTCCAGCTGCCCGATGCCGCCACGCTGCAACAGAACTCGCGCGTGCGCGTCGGCGACGTCACCGTCGGCAACGTCGACAAGATCGAACGCCAAGGCTGGCATGCGCTGCTGACATTGCGGCTGACCGGAGACGTCGACCTGCCTGCCAACGCCACCGCCAAACTCGGGCAGTCCAGCCTGCTGGGAACGGTGTACGTCGGGCTGGCGCCCCCGACCAGCGCGCCGCCGCAGGGCAAGCTGCACGGGGGTTCGCTGATCCCGCTGTCCTCGGCGGGCATGTACCCCAGCACCGAACAAACCCTGTCGGCGGTGTCGCTGCTGCTCAACGGCGGCGGCCTCGGTCAGCTCCAAGACATCACCGAGTCACTGAGCACCGCCTTCGCCGGACGCGAGAAAGACCTCAGAAGCCTCCTGGTCCAACTCGACACATTCGTCACCTACCTCAACGACCAGTCGAGCGACATCATCTCGGCCACCGAGAAGGTCGACAATCTGGTCGGACAGTTCGCCGCCGACAAACCCATCGTCGACCGCGCGCTACAGACGATTCCCGATGCACTGGCCGTGCTCAACGAAGAGCGAGCCCACCTCATCGACGCCGTCGATCAACTCGGCAAGCTCTCGGCCTTGACCGCCGACGCAATACACCAGACCAAGGACAACCTCGTCAACGAGTTGCGGCAGCTCGGTCCCGTGCTCGAGTCGTTGGCCAACTCCGGCCCGGCGATGACCCGCTCGCTCAGCCAACTGCTCACCTTTCCGTGGCCCAACGAGACCATCGACAAGTGGTTTCGCGGGGACTACGCCAACCTGTCCGCGGTCCTGGACTTCACGCTGAGCCGCATCGATCAGAGCCTGTTCACGGGCACCCGCTGGGAAGGCAATCTCACCCAGTTGGAATTCCAGTGGGGCCGAACCATCGGCCAGATGCCCAGCCCGTACACCGCAGGCAATCCGCTGATTGCACCCTATCGCGAGGATCAGGGGCCCTGACATGCTCACGCAGGCGAATAAAGATCCAGCTGACCGTGTTCAGCGTCGTCGCCGTCGCGGCGATCTCGATCATCGGCTTGGGCTACATGCACTTGCCCGCAGTGCTTTTCGGCGTCGGTCACTACACCGTCCGTGTCGAGTTGCCCGCGGCCGCGAATCTGTACCCGACCGGCAACGTCACCTACCGGGGTACCGAGGTTGGCCGAGTCACCGCCGTGCACCTGACCGACACCGGGGTCGAGGCCGTACTGTCGCTGCAATCCGGCGTCGACATCCCCTCGGACCTCGATGCCCAGGTGCACAGCGCGACCGCCATCGGTGAGCAGTACGTCGCGCTGCTGCCGCGCAACGGCACCTCCGCGCCGCTGAAGGACGGCGACGTGGTCACGGCCAATCGCACCTCGATCCCACCTGACATCAACCATCTGCTCGACGCGGCCAACCGCGGTTTGCAGGCCATCCCGCACGACGACCTCAACACGGTGATCAACGAGAGCAACACCGCGTTCGGCGGCCTCGGGCCCGAGTTTTCCCGGTTCGTCAAGGGATCGACGGCGCTCGCCATCGACGCACGGGAGAACATCGAGGCGATCACCTCGCTCATCGACAACACCAAACCCGTACTGGACACCCAAACCGACACCAGCGACGCGGTGGCCGCGTGGGCGGCGCACCTGGCCACCATCACCGGCGAGCTGAAATCCCAGGACGACGCCGTGGCCGGCGTCCTCGACAAGGGCCCCGCAGCCGCCGATGAGGTCCGCGCCCTGTTCGATCGGCTCAACCCGACACTGCCCACGCTGCTGGCCAACCTCGTCAGCATCGGCCAGGTCGCGGTCGCCTACCAAAACGACCTCGAACAGATCCTGGTCCTGCTGCCTGCAAACATCGGCAACTTCCAGGGAGCCAGCGTCCCCGACCAGAACCTCAAGACGGCGTACCGAGGGATCTACCTGAGCTTCCACCTCAACCTCAACCTGCCCCCGCCATGTACCACGGGATTCCTTCCGCCCGCCCAACGCCGCGACGCCTCGTTCCAGGACGCCCCGGCGCGGCCCGAGGGAGACCTCTACTGCCGCATCCCCCAGGACGCGCCGTTCCAGGTGCGCGGAGCTCGCAACCTTCCGTGTGAGACCGTGCCCGGCAAACGCGCACCCACGGTGAAGATGTGCGAGAGCGACGAGCAGTACGTACCGCTCAACGACGGCAACAACTGGAAGGGCGACCCCAACGCCACCCTGTCGGGTCAAGACATTCCGCAGTTGCCGCCCGGCTCCCCGCCGCGGGCGGAGGTAGCGCCGCCGGGCGCACCGCCTCCACCGCCGGTTCCAGCCATCGCCGCCGCGCGTGTACGACCCGGCGACGGGACGCTACGTCGGTCCCGACGGCAAGACGTACACCCAGACCGATCTGGCGACCAATTCACCGAAGGAGCAGACGTGGCAGAGCATGCTGATGCCGCCGAGTGGGCCGTGACCGGATCCGTCGACGTGCTGACGGACTACCCGGAGCACGTCGACGATTCGGCCGACCCGGAGCACGTCGACGGACCGGCCGACCCCGAGCGCGCTGACGAGCCGGCCGACCCCGACACGGGCGAGGCAGCGAAATCCGCTGTGAGCAGCAGCATTCCGGGTTTTCGCCTGGCGCTGATGCTGGGTTTGGTGACCCTGATGGCTCTTGGTGGTCTGGCCGGTTGGCTGGGCTACGCCAGCCATCAGATGCGGCAGTCGGACAACGCGCGCAACCTCTTCCTTGCGGTGGGCAAGCAGGGCGCGGTGAACCTCACCACGATCGACTACACCGAAGCCGACGCCGACGTCGCCCGCATCCTCGATTCTTCGACCGGGCAATTCCGCGACGACTTCTCGAAGAACGCAGCGGCCTTCCTCGACGTGGTCAAACAGGCGAAATCCAAGACCCAGGGGACCGTCACCGACGCGGGCCTGGCGTCGATCAGCGGGGATTCAGCCCAGGTGTTGGTCGCCGTGGCGGTGAACACCGTCAACGCCGGCACCTCCGAACCTTCGGTGCGGCACTGGCGGATGCGCATCGACGTCCAGAAAGTAGGTGACGCCTTGAAGGTGTCCAACGTGGGGTTCGTACCGTGATCAAACTGAGCCGCCGCACCCGACCGCGGAGCAAACCGACTCAGTCCGACGACCCCGTGCTGCCCGCAGCCGAGGCGGATGCGGCTGCAGACCTTCCGGGCGAGGCGGAGACCGACCATGGCAGTGCCGAGCAACCAGGCGAGGCCTTCACGCACGACGCTGACATCCCCGCCGCGCCGCTGGCAAAACCATCTGGATTTCGCCGCGCACTGGTGTTCGGGCTGCTGCCAGCGCTAGCCATGGCATTGGCCGGCGGGGTCGGCTACCTCAAGTGGCAGAACGCCACTCTGGCCGAAACCCAAACCGCGCGAATCGAATCCGTACAGGCGGCCACCGCGGGCACCATCGCGATCCTGTCCTACAACCCCGACACCGTCGATCGCGATGTCGAGGCGGCGCGGGGTGAGCTCACCGGTAACTTTCGCGACGCCTATACGCAACTCACCCACGACCTGGTGATCCCCACCGCCAAGGAGAAGAAGATCTCGGCAGTGGTCACCGTGCCCGCCGCGGCACTGGTGTCGGCAAGCCCCGATCACGCGGTGGTCATCGTTTTCGTCAACCAGACCACCATTCAGGGCAACGAGCCGCCAGCGGCCACCGCCTCCACGGTCCGCGTAACCCTCGACAACCGCGACAACCGTTGGCTCATATCAGATTTCACTCCGGTCTAGGGCGGTCGCCGGATATGAGGCGCGATGAAGGGGAGGCCGAAGGTGATCAACTCATGACCGCAGAAGGGAAATGCCGATGATCCACCCACGACTCGCTGGGCTAACCGTGTCAACGATGGCGGTGCTGATGAGCAGCGCCGCGGCAGTGCTCGTGCCGATCGCGCACGCCGACAACGACAACAACACGCTGATACCCAACAACCAGCGCCTCAACAATGGCGTGCTGGCCAACGTCTACACAGCCCAACAGCTCGCCGGTTGCAACCACGACGTCAACATGAACCCGCAGCTTCAGCTGGCCGCCCAGCGCCACACCGACGATTTGATGAACAACCGCGACCTTGACGGCGACCTCGGATCCGACGGCCTCGGTCCGCAGGACCGCGCCAATGCGGCGGGCTACCAGGGCACGGTTGCCGAAACGGTGGCGATCAACCCTGCGTTGGCCATCAGCGGCATGGAGATCCTCAACCAGTGGTATGGCGACCCCGCCGAGAAGGCGATCATGACCAGCTGTGCCTACAGCCAAATGGGCGTGTGGTCAGAGAACAGCCTGGATCGCACCGTCGTGGTCGCCGTCTACGGACAGCCGCCGACGCCGCCTGCTCCGCTGCCGTCGGCGGACTCCCCGTCACCGCTCAATCTCGCCTCGGGTCAGCCCCTCGCGATCGATCCGAGTCCCGACTACGACGCAAGCGACGAACTCGAATTCGGTCTGAGTTGGTCTCCCGCAGATCCTGCACGGGGTGTACCCGCCACCGGCGTTGGCCCCGGCGGGCTGAACGCGTTTTCTACACGCAAGAGGAGTCTCGATGAAGGGTTTTCGTGTCGCCGCGCTGCACGGCGTTCTGGCCTTGGTGCTAGGGCTTTGCTCGTGGGCAGTGACTCCGGCGACGGCGGCGGCCGCAGACGTCGAGCATCTGATGGTGCCGTCCGCTGCGATGGGCCGCGACGTTCCGGTGGCGTTCATGGGCGCAGGCCCGCACGCGGTGTACCTACTCGATGCCTTCAACGCCGGTGACACCGAGAGCAACTGGGTGGGCGCGGGCAAGGCGTTCAGCACGCTGGTTGGCAAGGGGCGTGTCCGTCGTGGCTCCCGCCGGTGGGGCCAACAGTCTTTACACCGACTGGGAGGCCGACGGATCCAGGCAGTGGGAAACATTCCTGTCGGCTGAGCTGCCCAACTGGCTGGCGGCCAACAAGGGACTGGCACCGGGCGGGCACGCGATCGTGGGGGCTGCCCAGGGCGGTACCGCGGCGGTGACCCTGGCGGAGTTCCATCCCGACAGATTCATCTACGCCGGATCGATGTCGGGATTCCTTTACCCATCGAACACCACCGTCAATGGTGCGATCACCGCCGGGCTCATGCAGTACGGCAACGTAGACACTCGTAACATGTGGGGTCCGGCGCAGCTAGGTCGTTGGAAGTGGCACGACCCCAACGTGCACGTGGCTCTCCTGGCGACGAACGGTACGCGACTGTGGGTTTACAGCCCCGACACCCTGACGTGCAGTGACGCCGGCGGCGATGATCGGTTACTGCGATCAGGCCCAGGGCACCAACCACGACTTCTACCAGAGCTACCGCCAGGTGGGCGGGCGCAACGGCCACTTCGACCTGCCGGCCACGGGCAACCACGACTGGTCGAGCTGGGCCCCGCAACTGGCCGCGATGTCCAGTGACATCGTCTCGACCATCAGATAGGCCCACACACGGATCATCAACGCCCTCAGTCGGATTGACCGTCCTGCGTGACGTGCAACCGGCGCCACCGGGCAACCATCCCTTGCCCGAGAAGCGACGCACTCTTCCCGTTCTTGATCGGCAGAAGGGTCATCAATCCGAGCCCGATCTGTACCGATGGCGGGACGGACACGTCGAGGGCCTCGAAAACCTTGACGTCGTCGACCAGCCACGTCGCTCTGCGTTCCGCAGCGTTCAGCGCAATCGAGTATTCGTGATAGCCCGAGAAGTCGGTGTCGTCGAGCGCCGGGTTGTCGATCAGCCATACGAACGGTTCGCCGGCGTCGATGAACCCGGGGATGCGTAACTGTTCCCGTACTGCGCGGGCGCCACGACCAGTCGCCATGTGATCGAAGACGCACCCTGTCTCGACGATGTCGATGACGTTGAAGGCCGCGAAACCATTTCGGAAGTCGTAGGTTTCGTCGCCGAGATTCTCGGCGTTCATCTCGACGGAGAACGTCGTGTCTCCCGTTGGTCTGATCGGGAACTGACGGGTCGAGACGAGCACGTGTTTGGCATTGTCTAGCGCCTGGGAGGAATCGTCGCTGCGTTCGAACTCGTCGACGCGGATCTCCAATATCCCGCCGCCGACGGTGGTCTTGGCCCCGGCCTCTTCGCAGCGAACGAGTTCTCCGTGCGCAGAGGGAATTTGTGCTGGGACCCAGAGGTTCTCATCGAGTTCGGCGCCGTTGAAGGAATCGAATTCCATCATCATCGCGGTTGGCCAGAACCGACACCCTGGTCGGACAGGCCGTGACGGGTTGTCTTCGAGGGACCAGAGGGCCGAGCGCTTACGACGTTGCGATGTGCGCCGAGGCCGGCGATGGCGGCCTCGACCACGTCGCCCGGTTGGAGGTACTGGCCGGTGGTGTGCCCGATGCCCGCCGGGCTTCCGGTGAAGAGCAGGTCACCGCAACCCACGCCGGCTCGCGAATCCACGTAGGCGAGCAAAGCTGCTACGTCCCAGACCATTTCACTCGTGCTGGCGTGCTGGCGTAGTTCGCCATTGACGCGCAGGGTCATCATCAGATCGGGTTTTCCATCACCCACCTCGTCACGCGTGACGATCCAGGGTCCTACCGGGCTGGACGCCTTGAGCGATTTCGCCGAGAAGATGTCCATGCCGGTCACGGACTTGGCGAACTGCAAGTCTCGCGCCGAGACGTCATTGCCTACCGCGTAGCCAAGTACTCCCGCCCACGGGTCATCGGGGTCGAATGCGTTGGCGCCGAATACGGCTACCAGCTCGACCTCGTAGTCCAAGCATTCGGTTATCGCGGGGTACTGAATGTGGCTCCGTGCCCCGATGAGCGAGCCGTTGGCCTTGAGGAAGACCGTCGGTCGGGCGTCGTCCAATCCGAGCTCGGTGAGGTGCTTGCCGTAGTTGGCTCCGCCCGCGAAAACCGTGCAGCCAGGTTCCAGCGGGGCGAGCAAGTCGACGGATGCGAGCGGCAGCGGTGCGCGGGTGTGGCCGTCGAGCGCGCGCGGATCTTGGCAGACTGCCGGCGCCCATTCCCGGAAAGGCGGATCGATCGGTGCGACCGACTCTCCCGTCGGATCGAGCACACCCCAAAACTCCGTCGAAGCGACGCGGCACCGTGCAATTCTCACGCCACAAAACCTAGATCCGATCGGTTGGCCGCCGCTTGTCCACGGACACAGCAGGAGCGGCGACGGCTTGGGGTGAGACACAGACTCGACACGGCGGGTCGTTCCTAGGCTGAGTCCTACTGAGCAACGACGACCACAGAAGGGGCCGAGCGTGCCCGAATCCTCCCCGCCTGGCCCATCGCTTGACGTGTCCGTCGATCGCGTCCGTTGCTGCGGTTACGCGGTGTGCGTGGGGTTGTGTCCCGAGGTGTTCGATCTAGACGACGACGGGCTGGCGCGCATCGTGATCGATTTCATTCCCCTCGAGTTGGAGGCCTCGGTCAGGCACGCCGAGGCGTCCTGCCCAGAAGCGGCCATCATCGTAGTCAAGGGCTCGTCTGCTTCGAGCAACGGCGAAAGCGCATAGTGTCGGAACCGCTCGCCGTCGACGCCGTGGTGATCGGCGCAGGACACAACGGCCTGGTCAGCGCCTGTTATCTGGCCAAGGCCGGGCATCGGGTCCTCGTCGTCGAAGCGTCCGAGCGCATCGGCGGGATGACGGCCTCGGGAGCGCTCATCCCCGAAGCGCCACGACACGTCGTTCACCCCTGCGCGGTGGACATGATCTTCATCAACACCACGAACGTCGTGGCGGATCTTCGGCTGTCCGAGTTGGGCTTTCGCACCCTGCCCGCCGATCCCTCCTATGCCTACCTGCACCCGGACGGGGCATCCATAGCGTTCTGGCGCAACGCAGAACGGACCGCTCGAGAGATCGACGCGTTCTCGCGAAGCGACGGCAGGGCGTACCGCGACTTGGTGCGGACCTTGGACGCCCTGCTGGGCGTCGCCCTGCCACTGATGGCAACCGACCCCGTTCGACCGTCACTGCGCGCCCTGGGGCAGGCAGCCGCGTCGGCGGCACGCCATGTGCGGAGTCTGCGCGGTCTACTACCGCTCATTACGAGCCCGGCGGAGGTGACGGTGTGCGAGCGATTCGAGCACCCCGTCGTTCGTGGCGCCCTGCTCGCGCTTGCCGGGGGAGCAGGCCCGATCGCTGCCGAGGGCAGCGGGCTGGGGCATTTGATGCTGGCGCTTCTTCACCGGGTCGGCGTCCTACGACCGGTTGGCGGCATGCAGAGACTGAGCGATTCACTCGCCATGCGACTGCGTGCAACGGGCGGCTCGATCCGAACGGGAAGTTCCGTTCGCGAGATACTGGTCGGCAACGGGCGGACCCGCGGTGTGCGGCTCGACGACGGCACCGAGATCGCGGCCCGCGCAGTGGTGGCCGCCTGCGATCCGTATCGCGCGCTCATGGACTTGGCCCCGGCTGACGCCGTCGGGGAGTCGGTACGGGCCCGGGTCCGCGCGATCCCGTCCAACGCGCACGGCGCGGCACCCGCCGTACTGAATCTGGCGCTCGGTGCGACAGTCCAACTCTCCGAACATTTTAGGCGCGAGGACGGAGCCGACATCGGGGCTGCGGCACTGTTGTTGGGCACCGAGCAGAGCACGCGTTCGTCCTACGAAGCCGCCGCTCGCGGCGACATGGCGCATGATCCGCTCCTGTGGGCGGCCGTCACCTCGGCCGCCGATCCGTCGCAGGCCCCCGCTGGTCAAGATTCGCTCTACGTGTACATCGCCGCCACCCCGGTCGTGGCCACGGGTGGCTGGCCACGGCTGCAACCCCTCGCCGAGAAGCAGGTACACGCCAAGCTGGGGCAGTTCTTCGACGGCCTGGATTCTGAGCTGGGGCGCTGGTTCGAAACCCCCGACGAACTGTCTGCACGGCTCGGAGTCCGAAACGGCAACGTCTTTCACGTGGACCTCAACCTCACTCGGGTCGGTCCGATGCGGCCCGCGTGGGGGCTCGCCGGTGGCCGGACACCGGTGCGGGGGCTCATCCTCGGCTCCGCAGGCAGCGCCCCGGGCCCTGGTGTGTTCGGCGCGCCGGGTCAGCTTGCTGCCCGCCGGGCCGATGCCTACCTCGGGAGAAGCGCATGACCGTCGACGTACACGCCCACGCCATCGTCCCGCGCTACCACGATCTGCTTGCCGACCTGGGCGTTGCGCCCCCCGGCTACGGCACGGGCAACGGTCTGGTCGCTCCAGCAGAGGACGTTCGGATCGCGTTGATGGACGAGGCCGACGTGGACCGTCAGCTGCTCTCGGCGATGTCAGCCCCGTATTCATCGGACAAGGCGGGCGCCGTACGAGCTGCCATGTGCATCAACGATGCTCACGCCGAAATGGTCGACCGGTATCCGAATCGCCTTGGCGCGTATGCGGCATTACCGCTGCCGCACGTGGATGAGTCGCTGGACGAGCTCGAGCGGTGTCTCGACGGACTCGGCATGATCGGGGTGGCCCTGCAATGTGCCTGCCTCGACGAGTCCGTGGCCGCAGAACGGTTCGACCCGATCTACGCCGCACTCGATGAGCGCAGCGCCGTGATCTTCTTCCACCCATGCGTGAACGGGCTCTGCTCCCCCCTGGTGCGGGAGTGGGGGCTGGCGCCTGCCGCGGGAACCGTGTTCGAAGACACGACGATCGCCCTGCATCTCATCCTCCGCCAACATCCTCGCCGCTACCCGAATCTAAAGTTCGTCATTCCGCACCTCGGCGGTGCGTTGCCGATGCTGTTGAGCCGCTTGGACAACCAGCTTCCGATGACTGCACCGGACCTGAACGAGCCGCCCAGCCGGACCGCGCGCCGATTCTTCTACGACACCGTGGGTCACGGTTCGCGGGCCGCACTGCGATGCGCGGTCGAGGCCTTCGGCAGCGAACGCATCGTGCCAGGCAGCGACTATCCGGTGCTGCTGCCGTTCGAGAGCTATCGCGACACCTTCGACTATCTGCGTCACGCGGACCTCACCGATGACGCCTTGCGAAACATATTGGTGAACAACACCAATCAATTGTTCAAGGAGAAGTAGATGCGCATTGGGCGCTTCGCAGATGGCAACGACGCCGCGTTCTGGGGGCTGATCGACCCGAATGCCGATTCGGTGCAACGCATCGACGGTGACATCACCACATGGGCTTCGATCGCGGCAGCCGAGGGGACGATGCCGGTACGGCAGGAGGCGATGCCGCTCAGTCAACTGCGCCTGCTGGCTCCCGTCGATCCGTCGGCGCGGGTGTTCGGAGTGGGTGCCAACTACATGGCGCACCTGGACAAGCTCGGGATCACCGACATCCCGGCGCACCCCACGGCGTTCATGAAGCCGAACTCGGCATTGGTCGATCCGGACGCACAGATCAGGTATCCCGGCACCACCAGGCAACTCGACTACGAGGTCGAGCTCGTCATCGTGATGAGCGGTGGCGGCGCCGACCCGCTATTGGGTTTGACCATCGGCAACGACGTCAGTGCCCGTGACGCGAAAGGTCTTGGGGGTCTTGACCTCTTCGGGATGAAGGCGCTGGACCGCACCGCCCCGGTGGGGCCATGGATCACCACACCGGGCGAGCTCGGTGTCGACGGCCAGCCGTCGATCGACATCGTATTGCGGGTTAACGGTCAAGAGCGCCAACGCGACAACACGGGATCGATGGTGTGGCCGGTCAAGGACATCATCGCCTACCTGGACGAGCGCGTCGCACTGCGATGCGGGGACATCGTGTTCACCGGTACCACGGCCGGAGTAGGTCTAGAGGATGGCCGATTCCTGGAACCGGGCGACGTCGTCGAGGCCGAGATCCAGGGACTGGGAATCCTCCGCAACACCGTGGGTGACCGTCCGTACGGCATGTCGTGAGCGGGACCGTGATCGCCGGGGTCGGCATCCATCCCTTCGGACGCTTCCCGGTCGGCTACAGAGAGCTCGGTGTCGTCGCCGTGAACGACTGTCTGGCCGACGCCGGAGTGGCGCCGCAGGAGATCGACATCACCTTCGTCGCCAACGTGGGGGCCGAAATGGCCAAGGGCCACAACGTCCTTGACCGCATCCATCGCGGCGGAAATCCGATCATCAACGTCGAAGCCGCCTGCGCGTCCAGTGGTTCTGCACTGTTCCTGGCGAACAACATGGTGGCCAGCGGCGCAGCAGAGATCGTATTGTGCCTCGGGGTGGAGAAGGCGCCGCGAGGATTCATCGGCCGGTCGGGATATGAACAATGGCAAATCGAAAGCGGGCTGGGCGTCAACCCCCTGTACTTTGCCATTGCGGCCCAAGAGCTGCTCGATGGCGGAGAGATCGTCGAAGCCGATCTGGCCGACGTCGCGGTGAAGAATCACCGTCACTCCGTTCACAACCCGAATGCCATGTACCGCAAGGAGTTCACTCGAGACCAGATCCTCGACAGCAAGATGGTCTGCGCACCGTTGACGCTGCTCATGCTGTGCGCCCCGAACGAGGGGGCCGCCGCAGCGATCGTGATGACCGAGGACATGGCGCGCCGTCGTGGCGTCGAGCAACCGATCCGGCTGCGAAGCATCGGTTTGGTCTCCCGGGGGCCGACGACTGGTTCGTACCCGCCGCGTCATACCCGATCGAGCGAAGCAGCATCACCGAACGGGCGGCCAGGATCGCCTACGAACGCGCGGGCATCGGGCCCGAGGACATCGACGTCGTGGAGTGCCAGGACACCGATGCCGCATCGGAATTACTCGCATATCGGGATCTGGGCCTCTGCAAGCCCGGGGATGAAGCACGGCTGCTGCGCAGCGGTGACGTCGCACTGGGCGGCAGAGTGCCGGTCAACCCGTCCGGGGGACTGCTGTCGAAGGGCGAGCCACTGGGGGCCTCTGGGCTGGGCCAGATACACGAACTCGTCCAACAACTGCGTGGTCGGTCCGGACCGCGGCAGGTGGCCGGACCGACCGTCGGTGTCAGTCACGTCATGGGCGCGGGACACAACGCCTGTGTGGCGGTGCTGTCACGGTGACCGCCGAAACGCTGCTCTATAGAACGGGATTGGTCGGGCAACCGACACAGCTGGCCGCCTCGCGATGTCCGCGCTGTGCGCGCGTACAGTTCCCGTCCGCCGCGTCGTGCCCGGTGTGCAACGTGCCGAGTGAGGAGCTCTGGCTGGGCGGACCGGCCAAACTGGTGTTCGCAACGCGAGTTCTTGCCGAACCCCCCGATAGTCGGGTCGCTGCGCCGTATGGGGTTGGCGTCGCCGAATTCGTCGAGGGAGTTCGCATAATCGGCTTGCTCGATGATCCGGCGCCTGCAGTGGGTGACGCCATCGTGCCCGTCGTCCACCAGGCTGCGGTCGACCTCCTCACCTTCGCCTTTCGGCAAGCGGATGACCGGACATGACGAAGTCAGCCGTGGTCCAGCCCGATTCGACGACTGACGTGCTCCCACCGGAACAGTTTCGCGCGCGTTTTTCGGAATGGCTTCGGCGGGAGGGTGGCGTCCACGTAGACGGGGAGCACCATTCCCTCGAAGAGCGAATCAGCCACGGTGCGAGGTTGATAGCGTCGCTCTACGAGGCTGGTTGGAACCGCTATGGATGGCCGAGCGCCGCAGGTGGGCTGGGTGGCGACATCCGACATCGCGCCGCGCTCTATGACGAGCTATGCCGGGCCGATGTTGAAATACCCGAGCAAAACGTCATCCTGGAGGTAGTGGGACCGGCGTTGGTCGCCTTCGCGCCGGACGTAGCCGCCAGCCGACTCCCCGCGGTGTTACGCGGCGAGGACATCCTGTGCCAGGGATTCAGCGAGCCCGAGTCGGGCAGCGATCTCGCAGGCCTGCGTTGCCGCGCCGTGTTCGATTCCGACACAGCAGAATTCGTGGTCAACGGTCAGAAGATATGGACGTCGTTCGGTCACGTTGCGGATCACATCGCCCTGTTGTGCCGGACCGGGACGACGGAGAGTCGAAGTCGCGGACTGACGATGCTGCTGATGGATTTGCGTGCCACCGGGGTGGAGGTGCGACCGATCCGCTTCGCCAACGGCGAGAACGAGCTCTCCGAAGTCTTCTTTCGCGACGTCCGGGTCGGTCAAGGCCAACTGGTCGGCGATGTCGACGGCGGGTGGTCGGTCGCCACGTACCTGCTGCAATTCGAACGCGGCATGTACGCATGGATGCGCCAAGCGGTGTTGTCGAATCGGCTCCGAATGCTTGCTGCCCTGGTGGATTCGCGCGGCGACGGAGTCGACCGCCAGCGGGAACGATTGGGGGAGGCCGTCCTGGCGGTCGCTGCCTTGCGGGCGCGCTCATCGCGCACCGTGGACATACTTGCCCGCGGAGACACTGTCGGTCCGGATGCCAGTATGGACAAGCTCTTGCTTGCGACTGCCGAGCATGCGGTCTACGACGCAGGCCGTAGCCTGCTGTCGCCTCAATTCGCCTTGGATGACACCGAACCCGCGATCTCGCGGTGGCGCACCGAGTGGTTCTACAGTCGCGCCGCATCGATTTACGGTGGCGCGGCCGAGATCCAACGAACCATCGTCGCCGACCGTGTACTTGGTCTGCCGAGAGAGTGAAGTTCATTCGTGGATAAGGATTTCGAACGCAGTCTGCGTGACACGCTGAGGGCCGTCATATGTCGATCGGGGTCGGATCGTCTCGACGAGGAGCTTGACGACCTCGGCTGGACGGAGCTGGTAACGGAGACGCCGCTCGCCGCTTCGCTGCTCTACGACGAACTAGGCCGGGCGGCGCGCAGTACCGGACTGATCGATCGACTCGTACTCGGAGAACTCGGACCGTCGTGGCCGGGACGCTGTGACGTCGTGGTCCATCAGACGCCCGCGCAGGACCTCCAGCCACGCGCTCAGCCCAGTGTGGATGCGATCGTCGTCGATGGCTGGGCGCTGAACACCCCAGGGCAAGACGAGCGACTTCTCGTGTGGTCTGCGAGCACCGACGCCGCACAACCCCAGGGCGCGATGGCGATCACCACGCTGCGTAGGGCACCGGGGCTGAACGTTCGTCCCGTCAACACACTCGATTCCGGCGGCTCGTGGGTTCATGTCACCGGGACGGTGTCGCACTCCGAAGCAGACCTAGTCGCCGATTCCGATGGGCTGCTACGAAACCGCGTGCGGACGTCGGCGCGGCGTGCAGCCGCCACCGAGTTGGCCGGACTGGCCCATGGTGCTCTCGCCTTGGCCGTCGCTCACGTTACGGCCCGCACCCAGTTCGGCCGACCCGTCGGATCCTTCCAGGCAGTCCGCCACCGGCTCGCGGACGCTCGGACATTGGCTGCCGGCACCGACGCGCTTCTCGAGGACGCTTGGGCTAGCGGAAGTGCCGAGGCCGCCGACCTCGCGTTCGCGTACGCCGGCAGCGCGCATCACGTCGTCGGATCGCATTGCCTGCAGGTCTGCGGGGCGATGGGCCTGACCTGGGAGCATGATCTGCACCGATATCTCCGGCGCGGCTACACGCTTGATGTGGCCTTCGGAAGTGCCGAGGCAATAACCGGATGCCTTGGTGCCCAACTCGTTGCGAGGGCACGGAACGCCGTCTCGAGCGATGTGGGCTAGATGAGCGAATTCCTTCTGCACGATGCGCCGTGTGTGGTGTGCGGCCATGCGGCAGTGTCGTTGATACCGAACGTCGCTGTCCGACATCGTCATTCGATGTGCCTCATACCCGCTGTCGAGATGGTGACCAGTCCCCGAGGGAGGCGGCGTAGCTCGAAGCGGCGTGCTTCGCAGCGGGGCCGCGCCAAGTGGCGCATCTGAAAGAGTGTTCTACGCCTTGGCTGCTGGCGTCGACCGGCCCCAGCCCGTGTCGCGAGTCAGTTCCTGAAGTAGCGGTATGGCGCGATACGAGAGCGGCGTCGTCAGCGCGAGAGTGGTCGTCGAGTGCACGACACCGTCGATGAGCACGATCCGTTCGATGAGATCTTGGAGACCCGCCTGATCGAGAGTCGCCACGCGGACCAGCAGATCCTCGCGGCCGGTGGTGGCGTGGATCTCCAGCACCTGTGCAATCGCGGTGAGATCCTTCACGACCGCCGCGAGCCGGCCCTGGACGATCTCGAGTCCGATGAACGCAAGGACCGAGGCCCCGGCTCGGGGGAGGCTGACCTCGGGGCGATAGCCGATCAGGAGACCGTCGTCTTCGAGACGCTTCAGACGCGACTGCACGGTATTCCGCGATATTCCGAGAGTCGATGCCAAAGCGACAATGCCGGTGCGCGCGTCACGCGCAAGGATCTCGAGCAGCTGGACGTCAAGTCGATCAATGCTGGGCAATTCATCAACCTCGCTTCGGTGTTCCCGTGATGAGCTATGCGATCGCTTAGTTAAGCAGGTATCAGTTGACCATCATGACCCAACCAAGGAGGCTTAACTGTACTTACGATCCAGTCGCGGCGCAGCCGTATCAGCAACGGATGGTGCACATGTCGAATACTCCCGCAGGTGTGGATGCGCCACTCGCCGAGCGCTACCGTCCATCTTCTGGCCCGGTGTTGTTGACCGGCGTGCAAGCGATTGCGCGGCAGTTGATCGAGCAGCACAGCCGTGACGCACGCGCCGGCCATCGGGTCGCGACCTTCGTCTCGGGGTATCAAGGCAGCCCGTTGGCCGGTCTCGATCAACTGTTGGCAAGCCTTCCCGATCTCGCGGATCGCGACATCTGCCTGCAGCCGGGTGTGAACGAAGAACTCGCAGCGACGGCAGTGTGGGGGAGCCAGCTCGAGCTCCCCGTCGGTCGACGGTCTCACGACGGTGTGATTGGTGTCTGGTACGGCAAGGGTCCTGGCTTGGACCGGGCGAGTGACGCATTGCGCCACGCCGCGATGTACGGCGCACACCCCAAGGGCGGAGCGTTCGCCTTGGTCGGCGACGATCCGGCCGCAAAGTCGTCCAGCGTGCCCGCCGCCAGTGAACGCTCGCTGGCGGCGCTGTCGATGCCGATCTTCTTCCCCCGCAACGCCAATGAGGTTGTGTCGTTCGGTCTTCACGCAGTTGCGTTGTCGCGTGCCTCGGGATGCTGGCCAGCGTTGAAGATCGTGGCAGACGTCGCCGACGGCATCTGGACTCTCGACCAAGACTTCGCCGACCTCGAGATCGTCGTGCCCGCCATTGAGTGGCAAGGTGCGCCATGGACATACCAGCAACGGATCCTTGCTGCACCTCCGGACAGCCTGATCGCCGAGGCCGATCTCTACGGGCCTCGATGGGCGATGGTGCAAGCGTTCAACGCGGCCAACGACATTGACAAGTTGGAGGTCGATCCCGCCGGAGCCTGGCTGGGAATCGTCGCGGTGGGCACCGCCTACGACGCGGTACGCCAGGCCCTGCGCGAGCTGGGCCTATCGGATGCGGATGTGCTGCGGGCGGGAATCCGCATCCTTCGCGTCGGGATGCCCTACCCGCTCGGCGGCGAAAGGGTTCGCCAGCTCGCCCGAGGCGTCGAGCAGGTGCTCGTCGTCGAGGACAAGGTCGGCTTCGTCGAGTTGCAGGTAAAGGAAGCGCTGTACGGGACATCGGACACCCCGGTGATCGTCGGCAAGAGAGGCTTGGGCGGCCAGCCGCTCATTCCCGCCGACGGTGAGCTGACCGCAGCGCGCCTATTAGGGCCGCTGCGCGCAGTGTTGAAGGATCGGGTGGCGGTTTCCAGGCCTGCCCCGCCGTCGCTGGCTTTGACGGTGCTACCGGCCAAGCGCACCGCGTACTTCTGTTCGGGATGTCCGCACAATAGATCCACGGCGGTTCCGGAGGGATCGGTCGCCGGGGGCGGCATCGGCTGTCACACGTTGGTCACGATGTCCGGACGCGCGGATTCGAAGGTGACGGCGTTGACTCAGATGGGCGGCGAAGGTGCCCAGTGGATCGGGCAGGCTCCGTTCACGGACATCGGCCATGTCTTTCAGAACATCGGCGACGGAACATATTTCCACTCGGGCCAACTCGCCATTCAAGCCTGCGTCGCCGCCGGTGTGAACATCACCTACAAGATCCTGTTCAACTCGGCGGTGGCCATGACCGGCGCCCAAGATGTCCAGGCGGGGTTGTCGGTTCCCGAGCTGACACACAAGCTGCGCGCCGACGGCGTTGCGAAGATCATCGTTTGCGCCGACGAACCGCGCCGTCACAAGGCGCGCCTCGTTTGCCTCCGGTGTCGTGGTCTGGGACCGCGACCGTCTCGACGAGGCGCAGCGCCTCCTCCGCGACGTTGCCGGCGTTACGGTGCTCATCTACGACCAGCAGTGCGCGGCGGATGCCCGCCGCAAGCGCAAGCGCGGTGAGCTTCCGGTGCGGCGGACCAGGGTGCTGATCAACGAGGCGGTCTGCGAGGGCTGCGGCGATTGTGGCGTCAAGAGCAATTGCCTCTCGGTGCAACCCGTAGACACCGACTTCGGACGCAAGACTCGCATCGACCAGACCACCTGCAACACCGACTACACATGTCTGGATGGCGACTGCCCGTCCTTCGTGACCGTGGAGCTGGCATCGTCGCGTGACGCGACGGCCGTGACGCCAACACCGATGCCGCCGGTCGTCGCCGACCCTGTGCAATTGCCGATTACGGCTCTGCACAACATCTTTCTCGCTGGGATCGGGGGCACGGGCATCGTCACGGTCAATCAGGTTCTGGCGATGGCTGCACTGCGCAGCGGGCTGCATGCCGAAGGGCTGGACCAGACTGGACTCAGCCAGAAGGCCGGTCCAGTGACGTCGCATCTGCGGCTGAGCCAGGACGCCGCCGAGACCTCCAACCGGATCAGCCCAGCATCGGCGGACTGCGTGATCGCCTTCGACTTGCTGACAGCGGCGGACGACAAGTACGTGGGGTACGGCAGCGCCGAGCGCACGATCGCCGTCGCGTCGACGAGCAAGACACCTACCGGCGACATGGTGTACGACGGCGCCGTCGACTACCCCAGCGACGAGGTCTTGCTTTCGCGGCTCGACCTGCGATCACGCTCACTCGTTCACTTCGACGCCCTCGATGCTGCGCAACGTCTCTTCGGTGCCACGACCGCGGCGAACTTCCTCTTGGTCGGAGCCGCGTACCAGGCCGGAGGGATACCGATCAGTTCCTCGGCCATCGAGGAGGCGATCGCCATCAATGGCGTTGCCGTTGAAGTCAATCGGAGCGCATTCCGTTGGGGGCGTGTCGCAGTGGCCGATCCCGGTGCGTTCGCGGCCGCCGCGGTCAGTTCCGCGCAAGGGACCGCCGTGACCGTGCCATCCCACCTGTTGACCCAGTTGCACGGTGGCAGGACCCGCACGCCAACTCCTGGAGCGTCGTGCCGCGGGACTGGTCGCGTTTCAGAGCGACAAGCTGGCTACGCGATTGATCGATCTGGCCGAGCGGGTGTGGGTCCTGGAACGCCGTACGACTGAAAGCACCGACCTGTCCGAGGCGGTGATCCGCAACTTCTTCAAGCTCCTCGCGTACAAGGATGAGTACGAAGTCGCGCGGATGCTCACGGACCCATCGTTCGTCGACTCCATTCAGACCCAGATTCCGGGCGCAACCAATGTCACCTATCGGCTGCACCCTCCGATCCTCAAAACGCTCGGGCTCAAGAAGAAGATCGGGCTCGGACCGAGGACTCACGGAGTTCTGCGACTGCTGGCCAAGGGTAAGCGGCTGCGCGGCACTCCCTTCGACCCCTTTGGCTACGCGCGGATGCGTCGACTTGAGCGCCGGCTGAACGAGCATTACGAGCACACGATCGACACTCTGCTGGAGTCCTTGACCCTGGAATCGTATGAGCACGCCGTAGCAGTGGCTTGCGCCCCCGACCTCATCCGCGGCTATGAAGACGTCAAGATGCGGTCATTGGCAAGCTATTTGGCGAAGTTGGACGAACTCGCGGTAGATGCCACGGCCTTCCGAGACGAACCGGCTCGCGCACTGGAGCGCTCGGCGAAATCGCTCCGCCGGCAAAACCGAATCGACGGGCTGAACCGAAAAATGCTGCTTGGGCATCAGGCCACCGAAGACAGTCGGGTCAAATGAGATTGAATTCAGGACTGTTCGGCGAGGATGGTCAACCGTGACTCGGTCAGAGGAGAGTGTCATGAAGAAGCACAACGCAACGATCGCCTTGGCAGTCGTTGCCGCGGCGATGGGTGGGCTGGCACCGTTGCCGTCGGCGCACGCGGCACCCGGACCCGAGGTGGAGTACACCTACGACGTCATCGTGCGGCGGCACTTCGACTTTCCCAACAACGATGCCATCGGCTACGGCTTTGGCATCTGCGACAAGGTTATTCGCGGAGAGCCCTACGGTGCCGTCATGGCAGACGTGAAGAACGACGTCATGCCCAACGACGAGCAGGCTGCAAACTACGTCGTCTCAAACGCCGTTGGCATCTTGTGTCCGGCTCAGATATGGCAGCTTCGGAATTCTGCGGCAGGCTATCGGCCACCTCCGGAATGACCGACTCGGGCCGTTGGACCACGTCGGTCCGCGATGATCGGGACCCGAGCGATCGGAGCTACGGCATCGTCACCGCGCCGGCGACATCGGGAGCGACAGTACGAACCGCGCGCCACCCTGGTGAGCCGGGCACGTCAGATCACCTCCCAGGGCGCGGGCCAGTGCTCGCGCGATTGGCAGGCCGAGGCCGGCGCCGCCGTGATCGCGGGCGCGTGCTTCGTCGAGGCGCACCAGTCGCTCGAAGATGCGCTCGCGCTGGGCTTCCGGCACACCGGGGCCCGTATCGGTCACCGAGACCACGACGCCATCGTTGGTGCGCGACACGTCGATGGCGACCGTGCCGTCCGCGGGGGTGTGGCGGCGCGCGTTGTCGGCGACGTTGGCCAGGATCTGCGCGACGCGGTTGGGGTCCGTCCGGATCCGTGCGGTGGTCGCACCCGTGCGCAACACCTGAATCGACGGCGCCAGCAAGGCGCTGCGGTCCCGTTCCGTCTCGGCAAGTCCGGCGACGTCACAGTCCTGCACATCCAGCTGAACTCCGGCATCGATGCGGCTGAGGTCGAGCATGTCGCCGACCAGGCGTCCCGCTTGGCGCGCCTCGTTGAGGACGAGATGGGCGCGATGTCGTTGTCGGGCGGATTCGGGATCGTCATCGCTCTGGCTTGCCGTCGAGACGATTTGCTCCGCACCGGCCTGAATTCCGGCGATGGGAGTCCGCAGTTCGTGGGCGGCGTCTGCGAGGAACTGCCGCGTTGCCAACTCGGCCCGCGAGGCGGTGTCGGCGGCGGAACGGGCGCGGGTCTCCGATGATTCCAAGGCATCGAGCATCGTGTCGAATGCTGTTGCAGCGCGTCCTAGTTCGGTCGTTGGACGGTCAGGGTGCACGCGCCGACCGCGGTCGCCAGCCGCGATCGACTCGGCCACGGTGGTCAGACGGTGCAGGGGCAGCATCGCCGCACGGACGACGAGCGCCAAGCCGGCCGCAGCGACGATGAGCACCGCGAGACCCGAGACGATCATGATGACGCGAAGCTGTTGCAGGAGTGCCGTCGTCGAGGTCGTGTCGGCCACCAGGATGACGCGACCGCCGTCGGGGAGAGCGTGGGCGATGACCGTGGCGGTGGCGTCTCTTGGCGGTCTGGGGGGCTTGGGCGGGCCGGGTGCACCGGGTGTCGGGGCAGGTGCACCGGGTGGTGGCGGAGGCGGAGCCGGTGGGGGAGGCGGCTCGACGACGCCCTCGGTCAGATTCGGTGATACCGCCGGATCCCCGTACGTCGCGCCCTCGGCGGTGATCAGTAGTGCGCGGATGCCTCCGCCGTTGAGTTCAGCCGCCAATTGCGCGGGCGGAGTGTGCGCGATGACGAGCGCGTCAGCCCTTGCGGCACTTGCCATCACGCGGTCGTGAAGGTCACGGCGAGCTTGAGCTCCGATGAGCAGATCGATCGTCGTGCCCAGAAGCACGAGGAGCACCGCGAGGAGCCCGAGCGCACCGACGATGACACGTCGTCGCAGGGACGGCGTCGCGGTCGGTTCGGGCACGGTCACTGGCGCTGAGCCTGAAGTCGGTATCCGATGCCGCGTGCGGTGTGCAGAATGCGCGGACCGTGCGCCTCCAACTTCTTGCGCAGGCTGCTGATGTGGACGTGGACGAGGTTGTCGTCGTAGGACGCGTAGCCCCAGACCGCGGTGAGGATCTGGTGCGCGCTCACCGTCCGGCCGCGCTGGTCGAGGAGGAAATCGAGCAGGCGCAACTCGGTCGCCGTGAGGTCCAAGCGCGCTCCCGCCCGGGCGGCCACTCCCGCCCCGCGATCGACCAGGAGATCGCCGACCTCAACCGTCGCCGGGATGCGGCCGCGGCGACGCAGGACGGCGCCTACCCGGGAGATGAGTTCGGACAACTCGAACGGTTTGATCACGTAGTCGTCGGCACCGCCGTCGAGCCCGCGGAGGCGGTCGGGCAACTCGTCACGCGCGGTCAGCATGACAACCCCCACGTCACCCCAGCTACGAACCACCTTCATCAGGGTGAAGCCGTCACGGCCGGGCAGCATGACGTCGAGTATCACCAGGTCGGGCCGGTGGCCGTCGAGCGCATCTTCGAGATCGTTGCCGTCGACGGACCCCTGCGCCGCGTATCCGGCAGCGACGAGGGCTTCCACGACCATCTCGCGAATTGCCTCTGAATCCTCCACGACGAGGACCCGTGCCGTGGCGCGAGGGTCATCCGAGGTGCCGGTCATGGGCTCCATTGTGTCGTGGCGTACCTGAACCCAATCTGAAGAAGCGGGTTAACGGGGTCGTCTTCAGGTTGGCTTCACGCTCGGTGGTTAGCGTCGCGGACATCCAAACACGATCAGGATGGGAAGACACGATGAGCAATGACGAACGCACGCAGAATGTTTCGGACAATGAGCCGGAGCGTGAGCTTGAAACCGCACGGATAGAGCAAGCGCCGGAGCCGCCGCTGAATCGGACGACATCCGGTAGGTGGGCTTCGGTGACTGCGCCGGCGCGCCAGCATCCCGTCGGCGTGGCGATCGGCTCGGCGCTGATCGGCGTGGTGGTGGGACTGCTCGGTGGCGTAGCCATCGACGCGCATCCAATGATGTCTCTGACGGTGGGCACTGCACCCGAACCGGCAGCCTTCGATCGTCCCGACCGCGTCGGCCCGCCACCGCCGCCGCCCGGCGAACGAGGTGGACCAGGCCTCGGCGGACCCGACGGACCACCTCCGCCCCCAGGCCTGCACCATCGCGGCCCTCAGGGACCGGACGGCGGGCCGGGACCCGGCGCGCTGCCCTTGCCACCCGGCGGCGGCATGACGCCCGACGGCCCCTCAGGTCCGCCGCCGCCGCCTCCACCAGGAACGCGCGGACCGGGCACCGATGGACCCGGGCCGGGAGAACGGCTTCAACCGCCCCCCGCAGGTGCTCCCGCGCCGCCCGCTCCCGGGGCTCCCGGCGGTCCCGGCGCCGGGCCCACCAGCCCCAACGGCGGCGCGCCGCAATCGCCGCCGCTACCCGCAGAGCGTGGATCCGCTACTTAACGACGAACAGCATGTCGGTTGAGCTGCTCCGACAGACGAGATCAGCGGGGTCGCCTCCAATGAGGACGACCCCGCTGACTTCGTGTGCTCGGGTGCGGGGGTGCTACTCCGCAGCTTTTTGGCGCGCCTCGGCGACGCTCACCTCGGCACGGGCAGCATCGGCTTCGGCTTCCTTCTTGGCGACGTCGCGCTGAGCCTCCGCCTTGTCCTGCTGGGCTTGGCCCTCCTCTTTGAGATCGTCACGATCGGTGACGATGCCGGCGACCTCCTTGGCCTTGCCCTTGACGTCTTCAACGATGCCCTTGACGGCTTCCTCGGGTCCACTGTCGCCCATGATGGTTCCTTTCGCTCAGCCAACGTTGCGCAGTGTTGGTACCCAGTTTCGCCGCCTGGATAACCCCGGGTGTGAGGACAGGAGGGGTGTGCGGAGAATGCTCGATTCTCGTGCACGTGTGATCAAGCTTGTCGGGTGCCCCGCTGCCTAGCGTGATCGTTCGGGACCTCGATCAGGAAGGCTGGGCAATGACCGGTAGGCACGAGAGTCAGGGATTGACGGAGTGGGAGCTCGCCGAGGTCGACAGGGCGAACACCTCGGGGTTGACGCCGGTGGTGTTCGTTCACGGCCTATGGCTGCTGCCGAGCAGCTGGGACGGTTGGCGAAAGCTGTTCGAGGACAACGGTTACATTACGTTGGCGCCGGGATGGCCCGATGATCCGCTCACGCGCAAGGAGGCCTACGCCAATCCGTCGGTATTCGCGGGCAAGTCCGTGGAGGCGGTCACCGATCACTACCTGGCAGTCATCTCGGGCCTGCACGAGAAGCCAGTCGTCATTGGGCACTCCTTCGGTGGGCTCATCGTGCAGAAGATCGCCGATGCCGGCGCCGCGTCGGCGACGATCGCGATCGACAATGCCCCGATCAAAGGGGTTCTGCCCCTTCCGTTGAGCGCGTTGAAGTCCGGGTTCCCGGTGTTGAGGAATCCGGCGAACCGCAAGAAGTCCATTGCGTTGACCTACGAACAATTCAAATACGGCTGGGGCAACAACCTCGATGAAGCCGAAGCCCACGCGCTCTACGACACCTACCATGTGCCTGCGTCCGGACTACCGCTGTTTCAAGCGGGTTTGGCCAACTTCACCCCCAGTAAGGCCTGCGCCGTCGATGTGAAGAATCCCAACCGGGGACCATTGCTCATCATCTCGGGCACGAATGACACCACTGCGCCAAGGGCTTTCACGCACGGGAGTTATAAGAAGCAACTCAAGAACCCCGAGACCACCGAATACGTCGAGATCGAAGACCGAGGACACTCGCTGATCATCGACCACGGCTGGCCCGAGGTCGCCGACGCGGCATTATCGTTCGCCAAGCGATTTGCCTGAGGTTCACGAACATGAAGAACCTTCTGGTCCTCACAGAGCCCGTGCCTGGATATCACCATGTGACCATCGACAATCCACCACTGAATCTGTTCGATCCCGACCTCGTCGCCGAACTCGTGGATTTCATCGCGAAACTCGACGACGATGACTCGGCCAAAGTGGTGGTGTTCGATTCGGCGAACCCCGACTTCTTCATTGCACACGTGGATCTCGTGCGATCTGACGAGTTCGACCGGACGCCGCAATCGAGCACCGGCCTTGGCGTGTGGCCGGATCTCGCAGTCCGTCTGGAGCAAGCTCCCTTCCTGACGGTCTGCTCCATCCGCGGCCGCGCACGCGGGGTAGGTAGCGAGTTCGCGTTGGCCACAGACCTGCGGTTCGCCAGTCGCGAGAAGGCAATCCTGTGTCACCCGGAAGTCGGGTTCGGTTTCATCCCTGGTGGCGGTGGATCGGAGCGGTTGGCCCTGAACACCGGCCGTGCCCGGGCGCTCGAGATCATCGTCGGCGCCGAGGATTTCAGCGCCGACACCGCCGAGCGCTATGGGTGGATCAATCGAGCTCTGCCCGATGCGGAACTGGATGCGTTCGTCAGCGGTCTGGCGACCCGGGTGGCCGGGTTCGACCGAGCGGCCATAGCAGCGGCCAAGGCGACGCTCAACTCGCACGGCGGTATTCCAGAGTTGGCCTGGTTCACCGCCACCGAGGATCGCTTCTACGAACTGCTGGCCAACCCCGCGGTTCAGCGGCGCGTCGCAGGGTTTCTCCAGCGCGGCATGCAGCAGCCCGGCGACTTCGAGTTGAACCTCGCCGACAGCATCATCGAGCGTGCCACCTAGAGGCGTCGCTCGAGTCGTGCGCCGCTGGTGCTGCGGCCGCGCCGGCCGCCGTCTCTCCTGCGAGGGCTCGTGCCTGGTGCATGCGGTATTCACGCGGGCTTACGCCGAAGGCTCGGCGAAATGCCCGGGTGAAGTTGGCGTGATCGGGGAAGGCCCACATCGCTGCGATATCGGCGATTGTCGTACCCGGAGCGTCGAGCAGTTCCTTGGCAGCGCCGCTGAGGCGCTCGGACCGCAGCCAATCGCCCAGACTGATGCCTCTCTGCGCGAGGACGAGGTACGCGTAACGCTCCGAAACGCCGTGCGCTGTCGCTAGCCGTGCGATGTTCAGGTCGCGATCTCGGAGATGTGTCCGCAGATACTCCTCCATGCGGATGGGCAACGTCACGTGGAGAGGGGTGCGGGAGTGAGCCGGGCCCCCGGCCGCCGTCGCCAGCAGAGCTCGCAGAATGTCCAGCGTGGGCTGTTCCAACGCCTGCCGCTGAGAATCGGGGAGATAGATTCCGTGCGCTCCAAGGTCGCGCAGGTACTTCACCGCGATGCGACCCAGGGGAGTGGTGGTATCGATGCGTTGTCCCGCAGGTGTTTCGATGAGGTACTCCGGCAACGCCAGGTCGGAGTAGGCAATCATGAGCGTGTGCCCAGCGGCGTCGTCTAGCCCGGCTGAGAAGGGCGTGGTCGAGCTGAACTGTATGAGGTCGCCTGCGACGAGTCGGACCATGCTGGTTTCGAGCCGGAATTCCACGGTGCCAGACGTGACCAGACTCAGCAGAAGGGTGCGTTGGCGGTCCTGCGCGACGCGGCGGTGGTCGCGGAGGACTTCTGCACCTCGGCCGCGACACGACGCCAGGAAGATGCTGCCGAAGTACTGCGACGTCCCCGAGAAGCCAAACTCCCGTGACGCGCCGACCACCGAGATGTCCAGGGAAACAGGGCATTGGGCCAATACCGCTGCGAAAACAGTCGAGCGGTCGCCGGGAGGGCAGTTCTCGATGTCAAACGTGGTCGGCATCGCGGTGTGCACGCTACTCATCGCGTATGGCGGTACTCGCGAGGGCTCATGGCGTAGAGGTGACGGAAGGCGCGAGTGAAATTGGCTTGATCGGCGAAGCCCCAACTCCTTGCAATCGTCGCGATGGGCTGTGGCAACGCGGACGGGTCCCTCAGGGCCTGTGCCGCGCCAGCGAGTCGCTCGGCGCGGATCCAGTCTGCGAGTTGGATTCCGTTGCGGGACAGGATGAGATAGGCGTACCGCTCTGAGATGCCGTGCTCACGAGCCAGCCGCGTGATGGTGAGGTCGGGTTCACGCAGGTGCATCTTCAAGTAGGTGATCATGCGGACGCCCAGTGTGGTGTGCAGTGGCTCCCGAGCGTGGCTGTCGTGGCCTGCGGTCGTGGCGAACAAGGCGCGCAACAGATCAAGGGTGGGTTGCTCCAGCGCGCGGCGCTGACCCTCGGTCAGGTAAATTGCCTCGGTGGCGAGCTCGGTGAGATAGCCGGCCACGATGCGTCCGAGCGTGTGGCCCTTGTTGATCGGTCGACCCAGCTGCGCTTCCAGGGTTGGTTCGGGAAGTTCCAGGGCGGCGTAGTCGATCATGAACGTGTGTTTGGCAACGTCGTCGAAGGTGGCACTGTAGGGGAGGGTCGAGGCGTAGGCCACGACGTCGCCGTGTCGTGCGTCGGTGACAGTGTCGTTGTGCCGGAACACCGAACGGCCCGAAGCGACCACGCTGAGCATCATCGTTCGGATGTGGTCCTCGCGAACCCGACGTTCATTGCGGTGAACGAGCGCACCGCGCCCGTCGCAGGACACCATGAACAGTCCACCGAAGAACTCCGCAGTGGTTGCGACATGCAACTGTTCGATGCTGCCGGTAGCGACGTCGATGGGAACTGGATTCTGCAGCAACAACTCTCGCAGGGCCGGCTGGCGCTCTTCGGGTTCGATCGAAGCGAGGTCAAAGGTCAACGGCACTGCGGATCCTCCGTTGCGCTGAGATCGTTGATGACACGGTAAATCCCACGAGGATTGGAGAATCGACTGTGCGTGCAGTGATCTGGTCTGTGCCTGCACGGGACGTCAGCTGGTACGCCACTCCCGTGGAGTCATCCCGTAGGCCGCCCGGAATCGGCGACCGAAATGCGTGGCGTCGTTGAACCCACACGTTCGACCAACGGCCGCCACTGTCATGTGCGCGCTGGACGGATCGACGAGTTGATCACGGGCCCGTTCCAGCCGCTGACACAGAATCCAGTTCGCCAGGCTCACCTCCTGTGTTCGCCACACGTTGTAGAGGTGTCGAACGGAGATGTTGTGGGCGGCTGCGATCACGTCGGCGTTGAGCGCGGGATCGGTGACGCGCGCAGCGATGAAGATCTTCAGGCGATCCAACAAGGTGTCTGCCAACGTCTCCGCTGTCCGAGCATCGCCCGCGGCGGAACAGACGATTGCCCTGGCGAGCTGAATCGTCGTGCAGGACAGGTGTTCCGCCGATTCCGGTGATTCGCGTGCCACTCGGAAGGCGTGCACCAGGTATTCAGAAACCAGGCCGTGTAGTGGGTGTGCCGGACTGAGGTTCTGGCTGGCCTTGGCGACGGTGTCCATCGGCAGATCAAGGACGGACCTGTCGATGTTGACCGCGATCGTCGACCCGTAGTCCCATCGGCGATGGTCGTACGCCACGGCCTGGTTCACGAGCACGAGGCTCGGAGAAGCGCCGGAGACATGATCCCTGCGGTACTGGTGAAACGACCAGTTGCTCGGGCTGAGTAACGTCAGCGCGATCTGCTCCGAGGCCACCTGCGCCTGCCGGTGCGTCCGCTCCAACCACAGTCCCGTCCCGATGCGATGCATGAGGGTGGTGCCTGATCCGTCGAGCTTCCAGACGTGCATCCTCGCTTCGACCGTCTCAGTTTGGAACGGCATCACGTTCGCAGCGATTCCTGCCATCCGCATGGCCTCGCGCAACGCGTCGGCTCTGTCCCCCTGGGGCAGATCCGTGGTGTCCAGGACCATGCTCACGACGTCATCGTGCCAGGTAGTCGTTCGATTGACGATTTCAAGGCTTCGGTGCGGGACGCGCGCTCGGCCGGTCGCTACTTTTCGCTTTCCGACGGGCGATCTTGCGTGCCGATTGGGCGAACTGACCGGGTAACGCGGGCTCTCGATATGTCGATATTGGGATCGGTAGCAACGCCGATGAAGTTCAATTGAACCGCACAAGCAGGAAAATATCCCAAAGCGTCAAACATCAGCAAGCAGATACGACGGAATTTCGTAGCCCCGGAGGCCGCGATGAACAAAGGAAACTCCATGAACACAGAAATGATGCGGCGCACCGTCGTCGGGGCGCTGCTGTCGGGCGGCATCGCGGCGGCCGCCTTGGGGGTGGGCGCGGGTTCTGCGGCCGCCGATCCCCCTGCTCCGACCGGAACGTGGTGCCCAGGACAGGCGCTACCGCTCGGGGGTGCGGTGTTCGGCTGGGACATGAACACCTGCCACGACTATTGGTTCGTCAACCCCGGTGAGGGCAACGTCGCGGTGAACACCAACGGCATTCAGCTGGCCAGCTACATCTGGAGCGATTCGCCACCCCCCTGGTGGCCGGATGTCACTCCGGCTCCGCCGCCCGCACCACCCGCACCCGGTTCCTACTGCGATACCAACCCGGTTGGATGCCACTTCTTCGGCGAATATGGACCGGGTTCACACGGCTGACGGGCAGCGATGCTCTACCCTCGGCGCGATGGTCGAGGTACGGGTTCGCCGGGCGGGTCCGTCCGACGTGGCAGCCATCGAGCGCATCGTGCATGCCGCCTTCGACGTCTACGTCTCCCGGATCGGCCGGCAACCGGCGCCGATGAGTGCCGACTATGCCGCCGCCGTAGTGCATTCGCGAGTGTGGGTGATCGACGCTGACGGCGAGATCGCCGGGGTCGTCGTCAACGAGCCGCACGACGACCACCTACTTCTCGACACCGTCGCGGTCGCGCCTGGCGCGCAGGGGCACGGTTACGGCGCGCTGTTGCTGGCCCGTGCCGAGGACGATGCCCGCGAACTCGGCCTGCCCGAGGTCAGGCTCCTGACCAACCAGGCGATGACCGAGAACCAGGTGTTCTACCCGCGTCACGGATATGTCGAGACGGCGCGCGGCCGACAGGACGGCTACGACCGCGTGTTCTACGCCAAAAGGGTTGCCGCCCTGTAGGGATGCCGAGTCAGGAGCCGCCGTCGTCCACGAGGACCGCGCCGTCGTACTGATCACCGAGTGTCTGCAGCGCGATGTCGGCGCCCTCGCACGTGAGGCGCACGATCTGCGCCAACTGGCCGGGAGCGTCGCATTGCAGGTAATGATCGGCATTGGGGACGATCCAGTAGCGGTTGGCGCCGGGTTTGTGTTTGAGAAAGGTCTGCCAGACGTAATTCGCGACGCGCACGGGGGAGATGTTGTCGTGCAGGCCCCACACCAGGGTCGTGTTGACGTCGCTGGCGGAAAGCGATGTGAGCCAACTGGTTTCATCGGCGGCTCGCTCGTGGAGGTACTGAATCGTGTCGGGTAGCACCCCGATGCCGTCGTGGTGCGCAAAGCATTTCGCCAGGGCGGCGATCTCCGGGTCGGCCAGGGTGCGTCGCGGCATGAATGCGCTGGCGCCCAGCCCGGCCGCCAGCAACTCCGGTGTGGTCGCCGCCGCCGTGGCACGTCCGGTCGCGTCGTCGAGCAGAGCGGTTTGAAAGGCCGTGAGGTTGCCGAGCGGAAGGTAGATGTTGGCATTGGTGAGGATGACGTCCGTCGGCACCGCATCCGGAGTGTTCGGCCGCCAACATGCCGAGCGCGATCATGCCTACGCTGCTGCCGCGGTCATGGGTGATCATCGTGTAGTTGGTGAGACGCCATACCTCGGTGATGGCGTGGACGAGCAGACGCGCGTCGTCGTACAACGAGTAGACGTAGGGCGCCTGTGGCTTGTCGGAGAATCCATAGCCAGGGAAGTCCAGCAGGAAGATGTCGAAGTCGGCGCCGAGCTCACCCGCCAGTGCGAAGAAGTCGATGCTCGAGGTCGGGAACCCGTGCACGCACACCAGGGCCGGTGCGCCCGGCGTACCGGCGCGACGGGTAAACACGGTGACCTCTCGTCCGGCATTGGCCGGGGTCGACGATGGCCAGTCAAATGTCGTTGCGCCGGTGGACCATTGCGCGAAGATGTCCATGGTTGCCCCTTCCGAACGTCTCGACGGTGACGGTAGTTCGGAGGATCGCAAGCCGTGGCCGCATTGCCAAGGTCGCGCGCTCGGGAGCTAGTCCAGGTCGGCGAGGGCCTTGCGGGCCGCCTCCAGTTCGGCCTCGAGGGCCGCCACCTTGGCGGCCTGCTGTGAGCGTGCCTCCTCGATGACCGCGTCGATCGGAGAGGAAAGGTCCTCGTGCAGTTCCTTGGCCGCGCGGGAGACGGCGGCGGCCGCCACCGCGAGGTTGCGGGCCAGGAATGTCGTGCCCTGCTTGAGTTCCGCGCGCCATTCTCCGTCGGCCGTACCCGTGACGGTGAGGGTCAGTTCGAGAGTCTTGGTCTTCTTGCCGACCGCCTTCTTGGCCGGCGCTTTCTTCGGCTTCGGTTCGGCGGAGGCCTGAGCGGGTGCCGGGATGCCCTCAGTCGCCGTGCTCGCGATGGAGGGAAACGCATCGTCGGGAGTGTCGAAGTCGGTGGACGGCGCTTCTGGTGCCAGAGTGTCTACAGTCATGTTGCGGCGATCTCCTCCTGATCGTCGCCCGCAGTGAGCGGGCGGGTACCTGCAGCATAGTAGAACACATGTTCGACTGCGGGGCCAACTCGCCACTGCCGCTTGAACTCCGGTGGGCGGATGCCGCGCGGCCGCCAAGCGAATGGGCGACAATGGGCCCCTATCTGATCAAGTGCTGTTCACATGCCGCCACCTAGCTGAGAAGATTGCCCGATGAAGTACCTACTGATGCTGGACACCCCGTTCTGGGTGATCCTGTCTGGCTGCCTCACCATCTACATCTTCTCGCTGCGACGGCGTATCAACGGACTATCGGATCCTCGACTGTGGCTCTCCCGCGGCGAACGTCGCGCATGGGCGCGCAAGGAACTTGAACGCCAGGAGTTCGAGCGAAACACCGAATCCATCAAAGGCTTTCACGAATGAAGGGTCTCGCCGTGAAACGTAGTCACGTCACCGCTCTGGTCGCCGTTGCCTTGGCCCTGTCGGCGTGCAGCAGCGTGGCCGCCGGCCAGCAGGCCGTGGAGGTCGACAGTTGGGGCGATCCGACGGTCAGCGGATGTGCCCAGGAAGAGACTCAGGTCGGCACGATGTCGGTGGATCTCTACCGGTATCCCGCGCGGCAGATCTCCTGGGACGCCAACAACGACCCCGGTGCCGAGCGCGGGCCGTACGTAGTGCTCTCCAATAGCAAGGACCAGGCATACATGAACGTCCCGCTCACGGTGACGTTCGACCTGACCACGGACTGCGACAAGCTCAAGGACTTCCACCGCAACTACGGCACGAAGTACCAAGCCTGGCTCGACGACGACGGGAACACCACGTCCAAGTGGGTGGAGCTGCTGCAGTACGTCATCGGCCAGCCCACCGAACAGACGTTGCTCGCGGTGAGCCAGAAGTACACCTACCAACAGCTGTGGAACGACGAAGCGGTCCGTCAGGAGTACAAGAACGCGCTGCAGGTCGAGTTGCCGAAGCAGAGTGCCGCCCGCACCGGCGGCATCGAGTACTTCACCAATTTCCAAGTGACGGTCGGTAAGCCGGAGCCGGCTGACGAGCGGCTGCGCAATGCCCGCGCCGCGGAGCAGGCGGCGATCGCCGAGGCCGGTGCGGCCCAGACGAAGGCCACGTCAGACGCCAACGCCCGCAAGGCGGCGGCCGAAGCAGAGTTGGCTGCGGCGCAGGCCGAGGTGGCGACCAAACAGGCCGAGGCCAACAAGCGACTGGCGGAGATCGCGGGATTCGGCAGCGGCCCGGAAGCCGTGGATGCCTGGCTGAAAAATCAGTGCATCCAAAAGGCGCCAGCGTGCACGCCGTGGCCGCAGCCGATCATCGCCGGTGCCCGCTGACGGACCCGTGTCAGCGGGTGACGCTGAGACCGTTGCTCGACCAGAATGTCCCTGATGGCAGCGATCTCGTCAGTGGTCAAGGGCAGCAACGGATCTGCGCAGCGGGGCGTGTCGATCACGCCGCGGAGATATTGCGCGGCCTTGAAGGCGCCCAACGCTCCGGCGGTGAACCCGATCCGTGAGCGATCGGCCACGTCGACGATCGTGAAGAGCTGCAGCAGTCGCTGTTGCTCGGCAGCGGCGGAGGCCCAATCGCCGTCCTCGGCCGCCCGACCGATCCGGACGTAGCCGTCGGGGTCGACGTTGGCCAGTCCCGGCACCTGGCCGTGTGCGCCGAGTTGCAGAGCGAGGTCGGTGACGGTCTCCGACCCGGTGAACACCGCCAGTTGGGTGTTCTTCGTTGCCAACAGAAGCTGTCGGAACACGGTGATGTCGCCTGACGAGTCCTTCAGTCCGGCAATGGTTCCCGCCGCGGCGAGTGTCTCGACAGCGGCCCGGGGGAGCCTGGTGTGGGTGGCGCTGGGGATGTCGTAGGCGACGACCGGTACGTCGACGGCGTCGTGCAGCAACTGGAAGTGACGGACGACTTCGTCCGGGTGAGGTGCGACGTAGAACGGTCCCGTCGACACCACCGCGGCCGCACCGAGTTTGGCGGCTTCCCGAGCATGATCGATGACACGGGACGTGCCGGTGTCGATCGCGCCCGCGACGACAGGAACCTGTCCCGCAGCGGCACTCACCGCGACCTCGATCGCCCTGTACCGCTGCGAGTCTGACAGCAGTGCTGCCTCACCGGACGAACCGCCGACGAACAGCCCGTCGACACCCGCTGCGAGGAGGAACTCGCAGAGCCGTGCCAGTGATGGCGCGTCGACGTCGCCATCCGGGGTCAGCGGCGTGGTGAGCGGAGGGATCAGCCCGCGCAGGGTGGTCATGCGTCAATCGCCTGAGTGTGGCCGCGACTGTCGCGGTCGGAGCCGAACCGGCCCATCATCGCCGGGACGTCGAAACCGACCAGGATTGCGACGAGGACCGTGAAGCCGAGCGTCAGGACCGTCAGTGCGGTGCCCAAGCCCAGCGACGCGGCGACGGTCGCGCCCATGATCGGGGCGATCGCTCCGCCCAGTGCACCGACGTTGTAGCAGAAGCCGAGGCCGCTGGCCCGAACGTTGACGGGAAGGTGGTCGGACACGAACTTCGGCAGCAGCCCGGAGATGCCCTGGCTGAAGAACTGGAGGCCGAACAGCAGCACCCACAGCCACACGACTTGATCGCTGCCCAATGCGAAGACCGGGACGACGAAGAACAGCGAGATCACTAACCCGAGCACGTAGGTGCGACGGGTGCCCAACCTGTCCGCGACGATGCCCGAGGTGATCGACCCCGCCGCGTAGCCGAGCCCTGCCCAAAGCAGGACGTGCGCGACCTGGCTCGGATCGAAGTGCAACTCGGTCTTCAGGTACGTCGGCAATAGCGACTGCAGTGGCCAGGAGTACAGGAAGGCGGTCAGGACGGTGATGATCAGCATGACGAACATGGCCGTCTTGTCCTGCGGCGAGTTGCTTGGCGAGGACGAAGAAGCATGCCGCGGCGATCAGGGCCAGCGCGAAAACCCAAGGCCCGGTGATGGTTCGGCTGAAGATGACGACCAGGTCGACGGCGGCGACCACGGAGACCGCGATGTTGAGCGCGCGCCGCCGGGATTGAACAACAGTTGCATCGCGGTGTTCTCCCGGACGGCACCGCGCTGACGTTGTCCTCCCATTCCTTCGCCTCGGGCAGGGCCTCGCGCATCCACAGCGCGACCGCCGCGGGGAGCAGGCCGATGAAGAACATCCAGCGCCATCCGAGGTGGGGGACCACCAACGGGTAGAGCTGACTCGCGAGCACCACGCCGATCGGGTAGGCGGACAGCAGGGCGCCGCTGGCGCGGTTGCGGAAGCGCTGAGGCCAGGACTCCATCGCATAGGTGACGCTGCTGGCGTACTCGCCGGCCATGCCGATGCCGACGATCGCCCGGAAGATGAACATCGGCCAGTAGCCCCAGGCAGTCCGCAGAGGAAGCTGCCGCCCGCGAAGCACAGGATGCTGATCACCATGGCGTCCTTGCGGCCGAAGCGGTCGGCGACCGCCCCCAGCAGCAAACCGCCGAACCAGCGCGAGACGAACGCGGCGCTGACGAGGGTGGTGACCTGGACCAGGCTGAGCCCGAACTCGTCCTTCAGTTCGGTGAGCACCAGGGTGATCAGGATGAAGTCGAAACCGTCGAGCAGATAGCCGATCCAGGCGGCCCAGAATTGCTTCCACTGGGTTCGAGTCAGGCCGTCGTGCTCGTCGGTCGCGCGTGGACGATTGCGGGGATACGGTCATGCCAGCACCTCTAATCAGATATCGGATATGTGAGAGCGGATATCTGGACGGTACAACATGACGCAGGTCACATCAAGACCCGAATCCGGTCGGGGTCGAGCGCGGAATCGCCTATACCGGGTGGACGTCGAGGCTGCGCTGCAGGTCTTCGAAGTGCCGGTCGACGGCTTTCGTCATGGCCGCCCGGTCGCCGGACCGCAGGGCATCGACGATCGCCGCGTGGTCTTCGGCAGTCGGCCGACGCAGGTCCAGAACGATGTGATCAGCGGCTTTACGGAAGATGCTCCAGAACACGTCGATGAGCTGCAGCACGAACGGGTTGTCGAGCGGCGCGAACAGTGCCTGGTGAAACGCCTGGTCAACCTCGGCGGGCACCCTGCCGTGGTCGGCGCTGACCCGCATCTTGCCGACGAGGTCGTCGAGCACCTGCAGGTCCGCTTCGGTGATGACCTTCGCCACCTCGCTGATGAGCCCCTCTTCGAGAGCGCGGCGCGCCTGCAGAAGTTGGCGCAGTGGAACGTTGTCCGCCTGCAGGCCGTAGGGGAGCTGTTCGATGAGTGGTCCGAAGCTGAACGTGCCTACGTACAGGCCCTTGCCCCGGCGCACCTCGACGACCCCGTGCGCCTCGAGCCGCCGAAGACCTTCCCGCACCGAGGTCTTGCCGACGTCGAGAAGGGCGGCCAATTCGGCCTCGGGCGGCAGCGGATCGCCCGGCTTGAGCTGATTTTCGACGATGTAGGCGCGGATGGCGGCACCGGTCTCGTGTGACAGTAGTGCCCGCATCGACGGCTCCCTCAAGTCTTCGGATATCAGGTAGGTTACCTCGCCTCGTGGCTGCGAGCGCCGGACCGTCGCTTTGGCAGCATTTTGTCTGAAGGCCGTCACTCCTGCCACTTTTGGCGGGATATGCATGGGCGAATGATTAGTGCCATGACGTACTTATTGGCAGGAATCGTTCTCGTCGCCGCGATCGCGGTGCCTTACCTGATCGACGTGGCCCTGAGCGCGGCCTTCCCCGGGCTTCGCCGGTGGACCGCTGGGATGCCGCGCACGGATGAGGTGGTCGAGCAGTTCTTCTACCGCACCATTCCTGGTGCCGGTCGCACGGACGGAGCAGGATCGGTCAGCGAGCGAAGTCTGCGGGACGGAACTTCCCGTCGCTGAGCTTGCCCTCGATCTCCTCGAGGCTCTTTCCGGTGAGGTCCGGCATCCGGAAGTAGACGAAAAGCCAAGCGGCAACGTTGAACACGCCGTACAGCCACATCGCTGGGCCGACGCCGATCCCACTGATCAGCGTGAGCAGCGTCAGCGTGATGAGCAGGTTGGTGCCCCACAGCGCGGCGGACTGCGCAGCCGTGCCTGCGGGTCGCACGGCCAGGGATATGTCTCGGAACCGGTCAGCCAACCCATGAGTTGAAGGCCGCCCGCGTTGAAGAGCATGAACACGACGAGGCACGCGATGATGAACGGCACCGAGTCGCGTCCGCTGTTGCCGGTGAAGAAGAGCGTGCCGAGCACGAACAGGCTCAGCGCCGCGCCGGGAATCATGATGAGGGTGAGCCGGCGTCGGCCGACCTTGTCGATGATCGCCAGTCCGACGAGTTGGGCGACGAGGTAGCTCACGCCCAGTGCGACCGACACCTGCAGCGCGACGGATTTGTCGAACCCGTTGTCGGTCAGAATCGTCGGTGAGTAGTAGATGATCATCTCGATTCCGCTGAGCTGCGTGAAAATCGCTATGCCGCAACCGAGTATGAGTGCCGGTCGCACCCAGGCCGCGCGCAAGCCCGACCAGCCGCGGGTCTTGGCCGTCTGCTCCTTGCGGCTCAGTTCTGCCATCTCGTCGATTTCGTCATCGACGTCATAGCCCGACGGGCGAACTCGCTCCAAGACCTCGCGCGCCTTGTCGGTGTCGTCGTTCTTGACCAACCACCGCGGGCTCTCCGGCAGCCGCAGCAGTAGGCCCAGCATGATCGCGGCCGGGACGGCCGCTGCGCCGATCGACCACCGCCACGGGATCGACTCCGACGCGCCGACGATGGTGGCGATGACGATGCCGACGCCGATCGCGATCTGGAAGCAGAGCACCAGCCGGCCCCGATATTTCGGCGGCGCCAGCTCGGCGACGTACATCGGCGCGGTCTGCGTCGCCCCGCCCACCGCGAAGCCCAGGACGAGCCGTCCGAGTGCCAGCAGCACCGGGTTGGGGGAGAACGCGCACCACAGCGCGCCGACGACGAAGACGACGGCGAGCATGACGAGAGTGCCCTTGCGGCCACGCCTTTCGGAGAGGTAGCTGCACGTCAGCGCCCCGATGACCGCACCGAGCAGGATGCTCGCCGCGATGACCTGCTTCCACGCTTCGGCGATGCCGAAGTCTTCGGTGATCTGCAGGAGGGCGCCGGAGATGATGCCCGTGTCGTAGCCGTAGAGCATTCCCGATACCGCGGACACCAACGCGACGATCAACACCGCACCAGTCAATTGGCCTGGCGAATCCGCTCGACCTCCGGCCTCGGGCTTCGGGTCACTCGCAGTCGTGCTCATCAGTCGCGCTCCTCGTCGTGATGGCAGCGTTGCCATGTCCGATAGACCGCGACCTTCGTCGAGACGTGCACTTGAGAGACTTGCAGTCGCCGAAGGTGCACGGCGGTAAAGACTTACCCGCAGGTCACGAAGTCAAACGCTGGCGTAATCCCGCGCCTCACACCGCCAACGTGCGGCCATGGCGAGTATTCGCCAGCAGTGTCGCCCTCACCGCACACTCGGCGCGCGTTCCCGCGGCAGCGATGAGTCCGTGCGTTGCCCGACGGTCTATCTTGCGACCGAGACAACCAACTCACCGGGAGCACGGCATGGGCCTCATTCACATCGAGATGTTCGCGACCCTCGACCTCGTCGGGCAGGCGCCCGGCGGTCCAGAGGAGGATCCGATCGGGTTCCCGTTCGGCGGCTGGCAGGCGCCCCTGATGGACGAGGTCGCCGGGGCGCAGGTCGGTGCCGCGTATGAGGGCACCGACGCCCTCCTGCTCGGCCGACGAACCTACGACATCTTCGCCGCCTACTGGCCGCATCAGGATGGTGGCGAGGACGGCGACATCGCGACGCTCTTCAACAGCGTGCCGAAGTACGTGGCCTCGCGCGGCACGCCCGACCTGTCGTGGGCCGGGTCGACGCAACTCGGCCCGGATCTCGCCGCAGCGGTGCGCGAGCTTCGCGACCGGCACGAGAACGTCAAAGTCGTTGGGAGCCTGAACTTCGTGCAGACCCTCGTGCGCGAGAAGCTCTTCGATCGCCTCGACCTCTGGGTGCACCCCATCGTGCTCGGCGTCGGCAAGAAGGTGTTCGACGGGGGCGCGGTGCCCACGAACCTCGAGCTTCTCGAACCGCCCGCAGCCAGTGCCAAGGGCACCGTCTATCTGCGCTACGGGGTCGCCGATGGCACGCCGGGGACGGGCGACATGGGGGCACCCGATCGCGGCCTCGACGGCTGAGGTCGCCGCTCAGCCGTGAACGTCACGGTGCAATCGCGGAATGTGATCGCCTACCCGCCGAAACCGGTGCAGCTCCTCCCAGATCGCCGTGTTCGACATGGCCCGGAAGTCTTTGGGAGGCAGAGCGATCTGAAACACCAGACCCCAGTCATCTGCGCCTTCGGTCAAGACTCCGAGTCCGGCGACGGGCGCGTTCATCAGCGGTGTGTAATAGCACGGGAACGTGCCTTCGAAGCTGATGCGGTAGACGCCAAAGCCGCTGTGGTTCGAGATGATGGGGTTCCACTGCGCCGGATCGAAGGCCGCGGATACGCAGCGGGCGGCACGCCATGCACCGGCGGTGTCGAGGAACCGTTGGTTGACGCGTAGGTCGCAGTGTCGATCGGCGAAGTGGTGTACTCCGTGGCGGATGCGTTCGGCGATCGGGCCGGCCGTCTGTCCCCGCTCCACGTCCAGGTTCAGGGTCGTGAGCACGTTGCCGACGAGCATCGGGTCGAGACCGCAGCGCGTCCGTGCATTCACCGCGATCGCGAGGGTGCGACGATGCACCGCAGGATCCGCGGCCATGAGTGCCTCGGAAACATGGCCGCACACAACGTCATTCGCCGACAGGCGCATCCGGCTGCCGTAGGCGTGGCGCATCCGGGCGATTTCGGCTTCGCCGAAGTAGAGACTCAGGGTCCGCTGCTTCCGCGCGTTCGTGGCGAGGTAGAGCGCGCTGCGTGCCAGTTCTGCAAGACCGAGACAGCGCACCCCAGGCACACGAGCGCCGCCGGAAGGCAGATGCTCGTCGAGGTAGGCGGCGCGGTCTTCGACGATCGACGGCTCTGGCAGTGGCTGGTCGGCAGCGGCGGCGACCCACGCGTTCACGAGGGTCATCAACGTCTGCATGTCGCCGACTGCGTGATGCCACGAGACGCCGATCGCGGTCGCATCGTCCGCGAGGTGCGTGACGCGAACTCTGCACAGCGGGCCGAATCCCCACCGCGCCGTGGCACCGTTCACCGGGTCGACGAGCCACAGTCCGGTGTCCTGCGACGTCGAACGGATTGCATCGAGCAGCGTGCGGTCGGACGACGCAGTCGTGAAGGGGACGCCCTGGCCCTTGCACCTGATGCGCATCCTCCCGTCTGCCAACGCCATTCGCCCCGCGAAGATGGGAACGGTCGTGAGCGCGCGCTCGAACGCACGGGTCAGCGCACAGGTTTCGAGTCGCCGTTCGAAGAAGAACACGACGTGAACCGCCAAGTTGGCCACCACGGAGTCGCTTACGTCGCAGCGGATCTCCAGCGGTCTTGCGTTCCGCGGCCTGATCACTTGGGTCGACTTGGCGAGCCGCGTCCGGCGGGTGACGGCGACGTGGTCGTCGATCCACTTCCGCATCGCCGCTCGGCGGAACATGGCGAACGCAACCCCCTGCACGAGCTTGGGTAAGCGCACCCGTGGTGGTTTCGCCACGATCGGCGTCGACGTCTCGCGCGGGCCGATCACGGCCGGATCGGTCATGCGCCCTCCGATCGCCAACCTGCCCGGGGATTCTCCAGCTGGAGGAATCGTCGCTCGCGGGTGAAGGACGGCACTCGGTGGTGCGGTACTGCAATCTCGCGTGATGGGGCGCACCGGTACTTAGCGCGGAGACCTGGGGAACGAGCGTGATTGCAGTAGCTTGCTACTGCGCCACGGCGCCTCACCCGGGTGTGGACTCAATAGTCACAACACCACGTGGGGGCGATTCGATGTTTCCTGACAGAGCGGTCCAGGCGTGAACCCGGTCCTGCAGCTCAGCGGCGTCGGCAAGACATACCGAAGGGGCGACGAGCTGGTGCGGGTGCTCGTCGACTTCGACTTCACCTTGGCAGCAGGCGAATTCGTCGTCGTGACCGGGCCGTCGGGAGCAGGCAAGTCGACGCTTCTACACATCGCCGGAGGCCTGGATGCGCCCGACAGCGGCACGGTGGCCGTGGCCGGTCAGGACATGTGGGAGATGAGCACCGGTGCGCGGGCGGCGTTCCGGCGGCGGAACCTCGGATTCGTGTTCCAGTTCTTCAACCTGGTGCCGACCCTGACCGCCGTCGAGAACGTGTCGTTGCCGCTGGTGCTCGACGGCGTGCCCGCCCGATCGGCTGACGCGCGAGCCGCGCAGATTCTTCAACGGGTCGGGCTCGGAGACCGGGCCCGGCACCGGCCCGCCGAACTGTCGGGCGGGCAGATGCAACGGGTCGCGGTGGCGCGCGCGCTGGTGGCGCGTCCGTCGATCGTGCTCGCCGACGAGCCGACCGGAAACCTCGACAGCCATTCGTCGACCGAGGTGTTGGATCTGCTGCGCTCGCTGTCGGACGAGGACGGCACGGCGGTCGTCATGGTGACACACGACCAGGCCGCGGTGCGGTACGGCTCGCGCGAACTGCACCTCGTCGACGGACGTGCGCGCGCCGTCGACGTCGTTGCGGTCGCCGAGAAACGGTGATGCGGAGGCTCCGCACCGGATGGGTATCCTTCCGGCGCATCCACCTCGCCGCGTTGGCCGCCGACTGGCGCAGGACGTCGTTCAGCGTGATCGGCGTCGCGCTCGGAGTCACGGTGGTCCTCGGAGTCCTGACCCTCAAATCCGAGCTCGTCCGCCCGTTCGACTCGTTCGGTCCGTCGCTCACCCACGCCGCCGACGTCGGCGTGGTCGAGATCACCCCGAACGTCAGCGGCCGGTTGCCGATCGAGACCATCGACCGCCTGCGCGCCAAAGTCGAAGGTGCACAGGCGGTCATCCCGATCGTTGCGGCCTTGACACCCGTGGACGGCGCAGGCGAAGCCCATGGTTTCTTCCTGCTCGGCGGCTCCTGCCAGGTCGAGCTTCTGGTCGGACCCTTCAACTGCGAGCAGCGCGTCCGCGACGTCAAGCCCGCGGCCGGCCCCGGCGTTCCCTTGCAGATGGCCGCCGTCATCGCCGAGCGACATGGACTGCATCTCGGCGACGAACTACGCATCCCGGGACTACCTCCGGGGTCGGCGCACCTCGGCTGGACGTTCCAGGAGTTCGACCGCGTCAAGGGCATCAACGATGGCTACGTGCTGCTGGCTCCGTCGGCTGACGTCGCCGCGGGCATGCTCTCCACGCCGGGTTTCGTGACCGCGGCGTTCGTCCTCCCGAGACCGGGGTCCAATGTCGCCACCGGCGCGGCTTCGGGCGCCGACGTCGCGTCCGACGTCGATCGCGTCATAGCCGGTGTGGCGAGCGCGGGGCCGCCTCGGCCGCACCTGCCCGCCGTGTTCGAGAACAGCATCCAGGGCCTGAACCTCGTCGCGCTGGCCGGCATCATCGTCGGCTGCCTGATTGCCCTGAACACCATCCTGCTCGCCGTCGAGGACCGCAGGGCGGTGATGGGAACCATCGGCGCGATCGGCGCAAGACCCTTGGGACTGTTCGGCGGGATGATCGGCGAAGGCGCCGTCGTGGGTCTTCTCGGGGGACTGTTGGGAGTGCCGACCGGCTTCCTCCTCGGGACCTATCTGCTCAACAGCTTCGGGCAGTCGATGTTGGCCGGTTCCGGCGGCGCCATCGGAGCGCACTTCACGCCGAGCCTCATCGCGGTCGGAGCGGTCGCGGGCACGCTGTGCGGAATCATCGCGATGGGCGGGCCCGCCCTCAGATTGGTTCGCGAAGGACCGTTGGCGTCGATGGCGAGCGTCGGGGGAGTGCAGCGTGTCAGGAAGATCCCGACCTGGCCCCTCGTCGTCGGGGCGGCCTTGATCGCGGGCGTCGTCGTGGTGACGAAGATCTTCGAGCGCGGGTCGCTGCCGCTGAGCGTGGGAATCAACGCGATGACGGTGGCCTTGCTCGGTCTGGTGTTGGTCACGATATGGATCGCACCACGTGGCGCCGGTCTGCTGATCGATGCGCTGACCGCCGCCCGCCCCGCCCTCGGGCGGCTGCTTGGCGCCGACTTCCGGCGCTACGCAATGCTGTTCGCACTGTCCGCCGCGCTCCTCGCCGAGAGCACCGAGCCTCGCGATCGGCTCGCACGCCATGCAGCTGCTCGGCACCGAGCAGATCGCGGCGCAGAAATCCGATCGCCTTCCCAATGCGTTGCTGATCACCGGTCAATCGGTGCTCGATCAGCGCGACGGCCAGATTCCCGAGTCCACGTTCGCGCTGGTGGAGGGCGCCGCCGGTGGGCGGAGCATGTCGTCGCACTGGCGGTCGACGATCTCGTCGGGAGCAATGTCGCGCCTCGTCGCCGGTGTCACGCCGGGCGATTGGTTCAGCCGAGCACTGTACGAGCCGGTTTCCGAGCACGAGATGTTCTGGAAGGGATTGCGGGACGGGGAGATTGGGCTGAGCGAGATCGCCGCCAGCAGGCTCGGCGTCGTCGCGGGCGACTCCGTCGAACTGCCCACCGTCGAGGGAGCGAAGCGGTACCGGGTCGCCGGCATCTTTCAACCGCGATTCGTCAACGACGCCGCGGTGGGCGACATCGTCCTGGTCTCTGACGGATTGGCCCGCGCCGAGTGGGCTGCGGTACGCGATCAGGTCGCCGTGGACTACTCCTCCGCGGCCGACGCCACCGCGCACCGCGACGACTTCGTCGACCTCGGAGCCGGACTGTGGGTGTACGACAACACGGAGTGGCGCGCATCGGCCGCAACCGGGATCACGCGCTTCCTGGAGCCCTTGGCGTTCGCCGGGTACGTGGTCATGGCAGCAGCAGGCTTGAGCCTGCTGAACGTGTTCGTGTTGGCACTGGTGCAACGCAAGCGGGAGCGAGCCGTATTGCGAGCGATCGGGGTGACCACGGGTCAAGAACAGGCCGTGATCGTGGCGAATGCCGCTCTGCTCGGACTGCTGGTCTCGGGGATCGCCGTGCTTGGAGGTGTGGGCCTGACGTACCTGTGGTCGCTCGGCTCACCGGTGTACTACGGGATCACGATCGATTGGGGTGTGCCGCTGTCGCCGCTGCGGACCGGAGTAGTGGGAGTGATCGTGATCGTCCTGATCGCCGCGGTCTACCCGTGGTCCATTCGCGGCGGTTGGAGACGGTCGAGGTGCTGCGGGCGGGTTGATCGCCACGAGGTATCGTCGCCTGCGTGAACATCGGCATGCGCGGCTATTGGCGCTTTATCCCGGCTCCGGGTGGAGCCATGGATAAGGCGCACTGACCCCAGCCGCGCGCAGCCACCCGGAGCCCAGCAGTGACCACACGGTCACTGCTTTCGTCATTTCAGGGCACCGGACAGTCCGCGGGAACGCCCTGAGAACCACTCACAGGAAGCCCGACCCCATCGTGACCATCACCAGCACCGCACTCGACGCCGAAAGCACCTCGGATCGGCGGATCGTGTCCTTTCGCGCCATTCCGGCTCCCGAGCAGATCCGCGCCGAACTGCCGCTGGCCCACACGGCCGCCCAGGACGTTCAGCGCCATCGCGACGAGATCACCGACATCCTCGCCGGCCGCGACGACCGACTCCTGGTGATCGTCGGCCCCTGCTCGGTCCACGATCCGGTGGCGGCCCTGGACTTCGCGCGACGTCTGGCCCCGTTGGCCGACGCCTACGCCGACCGGCTCAAGATCGTCATGCGGGTCTACTTCGAGAAGCCCCGCACCACCGTCGGCTGGAAGGGTCTCATCAACGACCCCGCCATGGACGGCAGCCACGACGTCGAGCGTGGACTGCGCATCGCGCGAGCGCTGCTGCTCGACATCGGAGCGCTCGGCCTGGCGGTCGGCTGCGAGTTCCTCGAGCCCACCAGTCCGCACTACATCGCCGACACCATCGCCTGGGGTGCGATCGGCGCCAGAACCACCGAGTCGCAGATCCACCGTCAGCTCGCATCGGGGCTGTCGATGCCCATCGGGTTCAAGAACGGCACCGACGGGAACGTGCAGGCCGCCATCGATGGCGTGAAAGCCGCTGCGGCACAGCATGTCTTCTTCGGAATCGACGGCCTCGGTCGAGGTGCCATCGTCGAGACCGCAGGCAACCCCGACTGCCACCTGATCCTGCGCGGAGGCTCGACCGGCCCCAACCACGACGCGGACTCCGTCGCCCAGGCGATGGCGGGTCTCGACGCCGCGGGACTACCGGCGCGAGTCATGATCGACTGTTCGCACGCCAATTCGGGCAAGGACCACCTCCGCCAAGCCGAGGTCGCCCACGAGATAGCCGCCAGGATCGCCACCGGCGAGCGCGGTATCAGCGGCCTGATGTTGGAGAGCTTCCTCGTCGCCGGATCTCAGCCTCTGACGGGCGAACTCGTCTACGGCCAGTCCGTCACCGACAAGTGCATGGACTTCGTGACGACGGCGGACGTGCTCGCAGGACTGCACGACGCCAAGAGCCGGTCGAGCGGATTAGTGCGCGACGGGACAACCGCCGGAATAGTCGACCTGCCAGTGCTTGATGCCGTTCAACCAACCCGATCGCAGCCGCTCCGGGGGCGCCAGCGCCTTCAGGTCGGGCATCGCGTCGGCCAGCGCGACGAACATGAGGTTGACGGTCATCCTCGCGAGGTTGGCCCCCACGCAATAGTGGGCGCCGGTGCCGCCGAAACTGAGGTGCGGGTTGGGGCTTCGCAGGATGTCGAATCGGAACGGATCATCGAAGACCTCGTCGTCGAAGTTGGCCGACCGGTACGCGAGCACGACGCGTTGGCCCTTCTCGATCCGCACCCCGCCGAGTTCGACGTCGGCAAGCGCGGTCCGCTGAAACGACGTGATCGGGGTGGCCCAGCGGATGATCTCGTCGGCTGCGGTCTCGGGTCGTTCGGACTTGAACAGCTCCCACTGGTCTGGGTTCTCGAGGAACGCCATCATGCCCGCAGTGATGGAATTGCGGGTGGTCTCATTGCCTGCCACCGTCAAGGTGATCATGAACAATCCGAACTCTTCGTCGGAGAGCTTCTGGCCGTCGACGTCCGCCTCGATCAGCTTGGTCACGATGTCCTCGCCGGGATTGTCGGCCTTGTGTGCCGCCAATTGCATTCCGTAGAAGACCAATTCACCCGCCGACATCAGCGCCTGCGACTCCGCGAACTCCGGATCCTCGTCGCCGACCATCTCGTTGGTCCAGTGAAAGAGCTTCATGCGGTCCTCGGCCGGGACGCCGAGCAGGTTGGCGATGGCATACATGGGCAGCTCCGCGGCCACCTGCTGCACGAAGTCGCCGGTACCCGCCGCGGCGGCGTTCTCCGCGATGTCCCTGGCCGCCTGGCTCAGTCCGTCGCGCAGCCGCTCGACCGCTCGCGGCGTGAACCCACGGGAGATGATCTTCCGCAGACGACTGTGCTGCGGGGCGTCCATGTTGATCATCGAGAAGCGGCCCGCCTCGATCTGGCCTCGGCCCGACTCCGCGTCCGGATAGCGCGGCACGATGCAGTTCGCTGCGCTGGAGAAGAGATCGTCCCGCAGCGACACCTCCCGCACGTCCGCGTGACGGGTGACCAGCCAGTACCCCTCGTCGCCGAACGCCTCGGCACCGTGGGGCTGCGCGTTCCACCACACGGGAGCGGCGCGGCGCAGCTCGGCGAGTTCGTCGACGGGCAGCCGCTCGGCGTAGAGGTCGGGGTCGGTGAAGTCGAAATCCGGGAGGCAGGTTGGGTGCAGGCATCGAGGCTCCTCCGTCGAGTAGTCCTCACAGGGTCACATCGAATCGGCGTGTCCGTGTCGATTTTCGGAGAACTCTTTCTTTTCGAAACAGTCCGTTCAGTGAGCACGCTGCTAGGCTGACCGCTCGTGGATGTCGGCCTGGATGCGGCTCAAAGAGCGTGGGTCGACGAGGTGCGAGCCTTCCTCCGCGACAATGTGACACCGGCGCTCGACGCCGAGATCGCCGAGCACGGTCTCGAACGCATCGGCGGCGAGGTGTCGGCCTTTCGGCGCAGGGTCGGCGAGAAGGGCTGGTTCGGCGTCACCTGGCCGAAGGAATACGGCGGGCTCGGCCTCGGCGCCATCCACCAGCACCTGTTGATGCGCGAGTTCGAATTCCGGGGCGTGCCAGGACCCGACCTGACGGTGACGTCGGTGGCGCCGACGATCATGCGACACGGCACCGAGCAGAACAAGCTCGAGTTCCTGCCGCCGATCGCACGCGGCGAGTTGATCTGCGCGGTCGGGTATTCCGAGCCCGACGCCGGAACCGACCTCGCCAGCCTTCGCACCCGCGCCGTTCGCGAAGGCGACGAATGGGTGATCAACGGGGCGAAGATCTGGAACAGCGGCGCACAGCGCAGCACCCACGAATGGCTCTGCGTGCGCACGAATCCCGAAGAGAGACGCCACCGCGGGATATCGGTGATCATCGTGCCGCTGGACTGCCCGGGCATCGAGATCCGGCCGCTCACGGCGTGGTCCGGCTACCGCACCAACGAGACCTTCTTCCGCGACGTCCGCGTTCCCGCAACGAATCTCATCGGCGAGGAGAATCGCGGGTGGACCTACATCACCGGCGCGCTGGATCTCGAGCGTGGCGCTCTGACCAATGCGGGCGACCAACGGCGGGCGCTCGACGAATTGCAACGGTTGGTCACGGCAGCCGCGGCGCGACGGCTCGATCCCCGCCGACAACCCGGCGTTCCTCCGGCGGCTCGCCCAGGCCGAGGCCGACGTCGACGTGGCGACGCTGATGGGGCTCGAAGCGGCTTCGCTACTCGACACGGGCGTCATTCCGACGGTCGAGGTCAGTGTCGAGAAGGTCTTCAGCAGCGAACTGCGGCAGCGGATCGCCGACCTCGCGATCGACATTCTCGGCCCCGACGGTCTGATGGCACACCGCAGCGTCCGGAGCCCCCGCCGATGGCATCTTCGAAAAGCTCTATCGCGCAGCGCCGCTCATGAGGTTCGGCGGCGGTACCAACGAGGTGCTGCGTGACGTCATCGCCCAGCGCGGCCACGGCATGCCGTCCTACGGGCGCTGAGGAGGCCACATGCGGCTACTACCCGACGATGACGAGCGAGGAATTCGCCTCGACGCTGCGTCGACTCCTTTCGTCCGGCATGGAGTCAGCGGCATTGTGGACCTCGCTGGCCGACGCCGGCGTGCTCGGTCTGACGTTGACCGAGGAGCACGGCGGCTCCGGCGCGACGCTGACCGATCTCGGTGTCTTCTCCGTGGAGGCGGGACGCGGCCTGTGCCCGACGATCGTCCACGGCACCATCCACGCGGGACTGGTGGTGGATGCGCTCGGCACGCCCGAACAGCGCGCCGCCCTGCTGCCCGAATTCGGCAGCGGAAGGGCAAGCGCCACAACGGCTCTGTGGTCTCCGCTGGATGCCGACGACATCACTCCCACGGTCACGGCGACGGCCGGCGACGAGGCCTGGGTCCTGAACGGTGTCGTCGACTTCGTGCTGGATGCCGAGGCCGCGGACCGCGTCGTAGTGTCGGCGAGCGATGCGGATACCGGTAGCACGCGGGTGTTCGTCGTGCCCGCGCGCGTGGATCGGCTCCGGATGGATCCGATGACGCTGATGGGCGGACAGGGCGCCGCGCGCCTGCACTTCGACGACGTCGTGATCGACAACGGGATGGTGCTCGGCGGCGGTGAACCCGCCACGGATGAGCAATTGCACCGCGTCGCCAACACCGCGACGGCGCTGCTCTCACTCGACCTCGTGGGCGTTGGCGAGGCTGCACTGCAGCGGACCGTCGACTACACGGTGATGCGTCACCAGTTCGGCAGGCCCATCGCGTCGTTCCAGGCAGCGCAACACCTGGTGGCCAACATGCACATCGCCCTGTCGTGCGCTCGGCTGGCGGCGTGGGCGGCGGTGGCGATGCTGGAAGACGGCCACGTGGCGACGCGCCAGACCGCGGTCGCGCGCATGCACGCCGCCAGCGCGGCCAAGTTGGCCACTCTCGATGCGCACCAATTGCACGGCGGCATGGGCTATGTCATCGACACCGACCTGCACCAGTTCTCGGAACGGGCGCGGGTGCTCTCGACCCTCGGCGGCGGCGCCGACGTCGCGGCGACCTGGCTACAGAAGGCGGAGGCATGACCGAGAACACCTTGATCGACGCCGACTCCGCCGATCGGGTGGGCACCGTCGCGGCGCGTGCCACCGGCGAAGTGGATCGGTTGCAGTGGCAGCGCTGGGCCGCGTCGGTCGGCGATCACAACCCGCTCTGGTTCGATCCCGACTACGCCAGGGCCAACGGCTACGACGACGTGATCTGCCCACCGCTGTACCTGCAGTACGTGGTGTTGGGTGTCGCGTCGCTGGTCGATCTGCGGCCCGACGGATCGTCAGGGGCGGTCTCCGGCGGGCTGGCATTCCCGCTCGCGCCGCGCCGCATGGCTGGTGGCGAGTCGACGACGTTCCATCTCCCCGCCTATCACCGGGACGAGGTCGAGATGGTCCGCACCATCGCCTCGATCGTCGAAAAGGAAGGCAGGTCAGGTCGATTCGTGCTGGTCACCTGGCACACCGCGTATCGAAACCAACGCGACGAACTGCTCGCCGAGGCCACCACGTCGATGATCGCCCGACCGTGAGGGGGCCCCGGTGACCGCGCAGTTGCACTACGAGGACGTCGAAGCCGGCGGCGAGATAACGCCACTCGTCGTCACCGTCGATGCCACGCAGATGTTCTTCTTCAGCGCCGCCACCTACAACGGCCATCGCATCCACTACGACAAGGATTGGGCGACCACCGTCGAGGGTTACGACGACGTGCTCGTGCAGGGTCCGTTGCAGTCGGCGCTACTGGCCCGTGCCCTCACCGACTGGATCGGTGGCCGAGGCCGCCTGGTCAGTTACTCGGTGCAGAACCGTGCGGTGGCGTATCCCGGCGAGGAACTCACCTTCGGCGGTGTGATCACCGGGAAGCGTCTGGAAGGTGGGGTGGGCCTCGTCGACCTCGAGATCGCGGGGCGACGGGGAGACGACGTCCTGATGCCCGGCACCGCGACGGTCGCGCTGCCCGTTCGCGAGGCGTGATGGCGGGCCAGACGGGTCTGCGTGGCGAGGCGGCGATCGTCGGCATCGCCGAGCTGCCCGCACAGCGCAAGCAGACCCGACCCGAACTCTTCACCATCGACCAGTACGCCGCCCTGGCCTCGATGGTGATCGAGGACGCAGGTCTCGACGCATCGGTGATCAACGGGCTCGTCTGCCACGGCATCGCCGAGTCGGACATGTTCGCGCCCGCCACGCTCAGCGAATACCTCGGCATGCCCATCGATTTCGGCGAACGGGTCGACCTCGGCGGTGCCACGTCGGCGGGCATGGTGTGGCGTGCCGCCGTGGCGGTGGAGTTGGGCTTCTGCGACGCGGTGTTGGCGGTCGTGCCCGGTTCGACGATGCTGCCGCAGTCGGCGCTCCGGCCGGCCACGGCTCCCGCGTGGTACGGCGCGTCGAGCAACAAGTTCGGTTCGCCGCAGGCCGAGTACGAGATTCCCTACGGCAACGTCGGCCAGAACGCGCCTTACGCCCATATCGCCCAACGGTATTCCGCGCTCTACGGCTATGACCCTGCCGCGCTCGCCAAGATCGCCGTCGACCAGCGCACCAACGCGTGCGCCCATCCCGACGCGGTGTTCCACGGCAAGCCGCTCACCATCGACGACGTGCTCTCCAGCCCGATGATTGCCGACCCCATCCACATGCTCGAGACCGTGATGCGCGTCCAGGGTGGAGCGGCCGTGCTGATCGTCAACGCCGACCTCGCGGCGCGATCACGGCACCGGCCGGTGTGGGTCAAGGGTTTCGGCGAGCACATCGCCTTCAAGACGCCGACGTACGCCGACGATCTCATGGTCACTCCGGTCGCGCGGTCGTCGGCCAGGGCGTTCGCGATGTCGGGCCTGACGCAGACGGACGTCGACGTCGCATCGATCTACGACTGCTACACGATCACCGTCCTGATGAGCCTGGAGGACGCCGGGTTCTGCTCCAAAGGCCAAGGCGCGGCGTGGATCAACGGTCACGACCTCACGTTCCGCGGCGACTTCCCGCTCAACACCGCCGGCGGCCAGTTGTCGTTCGGACAGGCGGGCATGGCCGGCGGCATGCACCACGTCGTCGATGCCGCGCGCCAGGTGATGGGTCGCAGCGCTGCCGCGCAGGTTCCCGATTGCGACGTCGCCTTCGTCAGCGGCACCGGCGGCATCATGAGTGAGCAGGTCGCGCTGGTGTTGGGCGGTGACTGACGTGCCCGAGGCCCCGCCCCTGCCAGAGCCCACCCCGGTGTCCGCGCCCTATTGGGCGGCGCTGAGGCAGCACCGGATCGAGATCCAGTACAGCCCGTCGCTGGGTCGCTACGTGTTCTACCCGCGGACGTTGGCTCCCGGCACCCTGGCAGACGATCTGGAATGGCGTGAAATCGATGGTGCTGGAACGCTGTTCACATTCACCGTGGCCGAGCGTCCAACGGGGCCACCATGGGCCGATGCACTGCCGCAGTTGCTCGCGGTCGTCGAGTGGGACGTGGGCCCGCGGGTCAGCACCGAACTCGTCGATGTGGCACCCGATCGCATTCACATCGGCATGCGTGTCGCGCCGGTGTTTCACGACGTATCCGGTACCGACGTCACGTTGCTGCGCTACCGGCCGGCCTGACCGGTCAGGACGGGCGCTTGCGCTTGCGCTTCCGTTTCGCGGCGAGGCGATCCAGTTCGGCCAGCAGCGTGTCTGCCCGCGCGCACTCGTCGGCGTAGTACTGGGCCGACCAGTTGAGCACCGCGACCGGATATGCCCACTCCGGCACGGGTGCGGCTCCTTCGGCATGGTCGAGGGCGAGCACCCTCATCTGTTCGGACTGTGCACGATGCGCCAACACCATCTCCCGCAGTTTTTCCGGTTCGGCGGTGTGGCCCAACCACGTTCGCAGCATGATGCCGTGCTTGAGCATCGCGGGCTCGGGCTCCGCCTCGGTAGTCCAGGCCGTCACCGCACGTTCTCCGGCGGGGGTGATGCGGTAGACCCGCTTCTCACGCTCACCGCGTTTGCGCTGCGTGTGCTTGTTGTCGTCGAGCCGCGAGGCGACCAGTCCGAGCTCCTCGAGTTTGTGGAGCTCACCGTAGATCTGGCTGAAGGACGGTGCCCAATAGAAGAACTTCAGGCTCCAGTCCGCCCAGCGCTTCATGTCGAATCCGGAAAGTTCCTGACCAAAGGACAGCAGACCGAGGACGGCGTAACTGGTCGCCCGCAACGGCGGATGCGAGTCGTGTTTCTGCTCCGCCATGGCGACACCCTAGAGGAGAGGGGACATCGCGATGCCGACAATTCGATCCGATAGCCTCACTATTTCTGATAGAAACACATCGCCATCAGCGAGGAGCACATCGACGACGATGCATGAAACCATCCAGCAGGTACTCCGCGAGCGCATGCACGACGACTCCGTCGCCGTCAGGTACCGGGACCGCACCTGGACGTGGCGCGAGCACCTCGCGGAGGCCGCCGCTGAGGCGTCGGCGATGATCGGCCTCGCGGATCCGTCACGGCCACTGCACGTCGGCGCGCTGCTGGGCAACACCCCGGAGATGTTGCGGTCGATGGCGGCCGCGGCGCTCGGCGGCTACGTTCTGTGCGGCATCAACACGACTCGACGCGGCGCCGGGCTGCTTGCCGACATTCGCCGTTCGGATTGTCAACTGCTGCTGATCAATCCGGACCACGCCGCACTGATCGAAGGGTTGGATCTCTCGGGCGTCACGGTATTCGACGTGACGTCGGGCGCCTACCTCGACGCGGTCGATGCGGCGCCCGTTCTCGAGCCGCACCGCGAGGCCGTCGCCACCGACCCGCTGATGTTGATCTTCACGTCCGGTACGAGCGGCGATCCCAAGGCGGTTCCGTTCGCCCACGTGATGGCGGTGCTCAGCGGCAGCAGCCTGGTCCTTCAACTCGACGTCACGCCCGACGACGTGTGCTACCTGTCGATGCCCCTGTTCCACTCCAACGGAGTGGCAGGCGGCTGGTCGGTGGCGGTGTGCAGTGGTGCGACGATGGTGCCAGCCAAGTTCTCGGCGTCGGGCTTCCTCGACGACATTCGGCGGTACGGGGCCACGTACATGAACTACGTGGGCAAGCCGTTGGCACTGGTGCTGAGTACCGCAGAGAAGCCGGACGACGCCGACAACACGTTGCGCACCGCCTTCGGCAACGAGGCCGCCGACCGCGACATCGACCAGTTCGCTCGCCGCTTCGGCTGTCGGGTGATGGACGGGTTCGGCTCCAGCGAGTTCGCCGTGATCGTCGTCCGAGAGGACGGCACGCCGCCGGGGTCGATCGGCAAGGGTTGGGAAGGCGTCGCGATCTACCACGCCGACTCCGTGACTGAATGCGCCACAGCCGTTTTCGACGAGACCGGCGCATTGGCCAACTTCGACGACGCGGTGGGAGAGCTGGTCAACACCACCGGCGGTGGCGCTTTCGGCGGCTACTACAACGACCCCGACGCGACCAACGAGCGCATGCGTCACGGCATGTACTGGTCCGGCGACCTCGCCTACCGCGATGTCGACGGGTGGATCTACCTCGCGGGACGCACCGCCGACTGGATGCGCGTCGACGGCGAAAACCTCGCTGCCGCACCGATCGAGCGCGTCCTACTGAGACTTCCTCAGATCAGTCAGGTCGCGGTGTACGCGGTGCCGGACGCGCAGGTGGGCGATCAGGTGATGGCTGCGGTGGTACTCAAGGACGACGCCGTTCTCATGCCCGCCGAGTTCGAAGCGTTCCTCTCCGAGCAGCAGGACCTGTCGCCGAAGGCCTGGCCTCGGTTCGTGCGCATCAATGCCGCCTTGCCTCAGACCGCCACCAACAAGATCCTCAAGCGTGAGCTCATCAAGGCCGGCGTGACCGCTGAGGGGGGAGTGCTGTGGGAAAGGCGCGGCCGCGAAAGTTCGTACGCACGGGCTTCGGTGTCCGCTTAGCCGTCAGCAACCGCGCGCCCCAAGCGTGCCTCGCTACGCTCGTGGGAACGGACAGCGCTCAGTCCCGTTCCCATGGAGGGGTGTCTTCCATCTTCGCGTAGTACTTAGCCAGGTGGCTCTTGACCCGGTCGATGTCCGCCTTGGGAAGATCGACGCCTCCGCGCGACCCCTGCATCACCGCACCTGCCGCCATCACACCGCGCGGAATTGCCGTGAGCTTCCCGCCGACGACGTCGGCGATCAGCAACTTGTAGGCACCGAAGTTGTCTTTGTTCTCCTTGTCGTACCAGACGTGTGCATCTCGATACTTCTCGTTGGGCTCGTCGTCGGCATCGGCCCACCGTCGCAACCTCTTCTCGGCCGCATCGCCGTCCCACTCCCGACCCCGATCGGCAAGCGGCAAATCTTGGAAAGCTGTCACCGACATGGTCTTACCTCCTTCTGTCATTCGGATTGCCGTCGTGAACGACCTCAAAACCCGTCGCGCACATCCTTTGCGCCGTGGCGGGTATCCACCGGAGATGACGATCCGGATCGGCACCTCGGGATGGTCCTACGATGACTGGCGAGGCGTTCTGTATCCGCCCAAGACTCCTGCCGGCGCGCGGCTGGAGTGCTACGCGAAGGAGTTCGACACCGTCGAACTCAACGCGAGCTTCTACCGCTGGCCCAAGGACACCACATTCGAGGCGTGGCGAGACCGGTTGCCGCCCGGCTTCACGATGTCAGTCAAGGCCCAACGAGGCCTGACGCACTTCCGTCGGTTGAAGTCACCCGAGCCGTGGATCGACCGATTCATCGAGCTGCTGCCCGCCACGATCCGGCCCGCGGTGGAATTGCGCCACCCGTCATGGGACGACCCGGAGGTCTACGGATTGCTACATCGACGCAGTGCCGCATACGTCGTGATGAGTGGCGCAGGGCTGGCGTGCATTCCGCGCGTGACCACCGACTTCGCGTACCTGCGCCTGCACGGGCCGGACACTGAGTCGCTGTACGCGGGGTCGTACAGCACTCGGCAACTGCGGACGTGGGCCGATCGGATCGCGCAGTGGGCGGCCGAAGGTTCCGACGTCTTCGTCTACTTCAACAACGACGGCTCGGGGCACGCGGTGAAGAACGCGCGGAAGCTGAAGGAATTCCTAGACCTTTAGGATCGGTCCACGGGCGCTGGATCACCCTGAAGAATAAGGTCTTTCGCGCGGTCGTAGTCATCGTCGGCGTTGAGGGTCAGCACACCCACCAGTTTTCCGTCGGTCTCGTACCAGATGGTGAAGCCGTCATCGTGGTCGACGAGGCGGCCGGTGTCGAAGCCGTCGCCCCACGCCTGGTATTTCAGGGTGGCGTCGCCGATCGTGGTCCAGAAGCCGGGCACGGTGTCCCAGGCCTCGGTCCCGCCGGATGCATTGGCGCCGGCGACCCTGCCCTGCTCGACGGCGTCCTGCCAGTGTTCGACCGCGAGCGGTCGTCCAGCGGCTCGGTTGTGGCTGAGGGCGACGTCACCCGCGGCGAAGACATTGTCCACGGAGGTGCGCTGGTGTTCGTCGACGACGATCCGGCCCTGGTCGGTCTTGATGCCCGCGGTTTCGACGAAAGCCGTCCGCGGTTCCACTCCCGTGGCCGCAAGCACCAGATCGCCGGTGATGGTGATGCCGGTGTCCAGATGCACCTCACCGTCACCGAGACCGGTGACGCCTACGCCGCCCGCGTAGGACACCCCCGCATCTGCGAGGAGGTGGACGATGCGCTTGCCGACTACCGAACCGAGACGCGCCTTCTGCGGCAGTGGCTCGGGCGATAGCAGGATCGTGGAAATACCTTGCATGGCAAGGGATGCTGCGGCCTCGCAGCCGATGAACCCCGCGCCGATGACGACGGCGTGGCTGGCGTTCTTGGCCCGCTCTCGCAACCTGGCGGCGTCGCCGAGGCTGCGCAGGAGCAACGCCGACTCACCTCCGGGCACGCCCAGCGGCTTGGGTTCCACGCCGCACGCCAGCACCAGTGTTTCGTATTCGTACCGGCTTCCGACGGAGTCCACGACCGTGTTCGCGTTCTGGTCGATGCGAATGATCCTGGTGTCGGTGGTCAGCGTGATGGACCGCTCGTCGAACCAGTCGGCGGGATGAAGTTCGACGTAGGTGTCGTCGCCACGGAGGTACTCCTTGCTCAGCGGCGGACGGTGGTATGGGGTGGCGAGATCTTCGGTCAGAATCCTGATCGGCGCGTGTGGTCGGCGGTCGCGAAACGCCTCGGCGGCGGCGACTCCAGCGGGTCCGCTGCCGACCACGATCAGGCCGGTCACCGCGTGTCCTGCCCGATGTGACGGCGGCGACGCGCTCTAGCCTCGTAACGGAATTTGTGGCAGATCACAATGGCCTCCCTGCCTCGTGACGGGTGTATCCACGCCCGGGGCTGGAGCGGTTTCACCTGGTATAGCCGCGGCAGGGGTTTGGCAAACACCGTGAATGCCTGGACATCGCCTGCGAATTGCCTCTGGGTCTGTTGGGTCAGGCCCTCATACCGCTACGCGTCCCCGAACGTGACGGTCTCGCACCTCGCCGAGAAACAGCGCGGTCTCGACCGCCGAACGCCGGGCGTGCGAGGTGTCGACCAGGTCGAAGCCATGGCCTGCCCGCGGTATCTCGCAATACCGGACGGGGTTGCGTGACACCTCGGCCAGTGCGGTGTGGAACTGTCTGGCCTCACCGACCGGAATGATGGTGTCCCGCTCGCCGTGGATGATGAGAAACGGCGGAGCATCCTCGTGAATGCGCGCCATCGGCGATGCGGCGGCGAAGATCTCCGGATGGCGAGACTGGCTGCGCCGCACGACGACCCGCTCGAGGAAGCCCTGAAAGTTCTGGCGCGTCGGAGTCGAGCGGTCCTGCCAGTCGTAGCGACCGTAGATCCCGACGACGGCGTCCACCGACGTGTCGGCGCCCTCGACGAGTTCGCCGCGGAACCCTGGATCGCCGGGAGTCAGACCCGCAAGCGCGGCGAGGTGCCCACCCGCGGAACATCCTGCGATGGCGACGAACTCGCGGTCACCGCCGAACTTGTCGACGTTGGAGCGCGTCCACGCGATCGCGGCGTTCACGTCGGCGATGTGGCGAGGCCAACGGTGAACCGGCGATACCCGGTAGTCCATGGTGAGGCAGACCCAACCGCGCCGCACGAGGTGGGCGAGCAGGGTGTGAGCCTGCAGGACGCGGGTGCCCTGCACCCATGCGCCGCCGGGCACGAACAGAAGCACCGGAGCATCCGGCGGCAGGTCCGGTCGCCGCCACACGTCGAGCAGCTGAGCCGGGTGATCGCCATAGCGGACCGAGCCTCGATACAGATTTCGGCGACGCTGTGCGCGGGCGCGCAGGAACGGAGGCACGCGTCCGCCGCCCTGGCCCTGCCCAGCACCCGCGTCAAGCGCCGCCGGTTCACGGACGGACGCTGCCGTCACGGGGTCCAGTGGGCTTCGGCGCCGATCAATCGCGGCGTGGACGGTCGCGGGCGCGTAGTGACCACCCCATAGCGCGAGCGCGGTGAGGCCGGCGAACGGTTCGAGGTGCTTGCCCACCAGCGGCAACGACGAGTACACCCTGGTGGCTGCAAGCACGACGTCGGCGGGCCGGGTCCGGCGCCGCCTACGTGGCATGACCCCGGAGATCCTTGGATGCGCCAGTAGACACTGCCACGGGGGCGGCCTGACTGGGGCAGGACGTACAGGCAGTGTCGAAACTGGTTTGCCCGCAGGTCGGGCAGATGAAGTCGAGCACGGGTCGCCTCTCGCGAAGGGAACACGGGACGCCGACTCGGCTGCAGCGTCGTAAGTCTGTTCCCCGTGTCGCCCGCGACCAAACCTTCGCTCGGCATCGGCAGCTTGACCCGGAAGTGACGAGTTAGTCCTCTGCCGGTGTCGGCGCGGCCTCGACGGGCGCGAGTTCGGTCAGCCCGCTGATCTTCAGGACTGGGATGAGCAACGGCTTGACGATGAGACGAATGTGGTCGGCGCAGTTGAACAGCACGTTGATGCCGCCGCTATCGATGTAATCGACGGCACGCAGATCTAGGGTCACCGTTTCACCGCCATGGTCGGCGATCACGGCGTTCACCGCGCGGGAGAAGGTCTGCACGTTGCTCAGATCGATTTCTCCGACGGCGACGAGCGAGGGTGCGCCGTCACGACCTTGGTCGGTGTTGATGGTGAGCGGTGTGGTCATCAGTCGATCCTCGTGTACATGTTGACAGTCGTACCTGCGGCGTTGCGGTCGATGGTGACGTCGTGCATGAGCGCCCGCATGAGCATGACGCCGCGGCCGCGGCTGACGTCCTTGTCCGGTTGCGGGACTTTCCAGTCGCCCGAGTCGACCACCGTCAGTTGCACCCGGTCGACGAGCGCACTCGCGAGCAACGTGACCGTTCCCGGGCGATCGCGATGTCCATGCTCGATGGAGTTGGCGACCGCCTCGCCGGCCGCGATGAGAACGTCCGTGGCCTTCTCCGGGTTCACTCCCGCTCGACTGAGCCAGCCGCGCAGGGCATTACGCGTGCCGGCCAGTTGACTGGTCTCGGCGGGAAAGTCCAATTGCAGGGGCGCGGGCTGGCGGTAGAGGAGCAGAGCGACGTCGTCCTGGTACCCCTCGGGAGGCGTCAGGCGTTCCATGACCTCGCTCGCCAAAGTGTCTAGCGCAGAGGAGCTTCCGTCCTGGACGAGGCCGGTGGCGCGTGCTATGCCGATATCGAGTGATTGGCCACGACGTTCTACCAGGCCGTCGGTGTACAGGAGCAGGGTGGCGCGTGGGGGCATGGTCACGCGAGCCTCGGGGCGGGGTCGGTCCGTCCTGAGCCCCAGCGGAATGTCGCGACCGTCCTCGAGGGTGCGCGTGGTGCCGTCGGCGTGGACGAGAATCGGCGGCGGGTGACCAGCGCTGGAGTAGGTCAGTTCGCCGGTTTCGGGATCGAGCACGGCACAGAACGCCGTGGTGCACGGAGCGCCTGGCAGTCTCGCGGCGAACCGGTCGAGTCCCGACAGTGCACTCTTGGGGCTGTGGTTCTCCAGCAGCAGAGCCCGACATGCGCTGCGCAACTGTCCCATGACGGTCGCTGCCGAAAGGCCATGGCCGACACAGTCTCCGACGATGAGCCCCATCCGCCCGTCGTCGAGATCGAAGAGGTCGTACCAGTCGCCGCCCACCTGGAGAGGTCGGGACGCTGGCTGATATCGCACTGCGAAACCGCCCGGCAACTCCGCAGGTCCAAGGATCGCATGTTGAAGTGCCAGAGCCGTTTCCCGCTGCTGGTCGTGCTGGTACACCCGTTGCAGACCCTGACCGAGGCGGCCGGAGAGCACGGTCAGCAGGGTGTGGTCCACGGGGAGAAACGGCCGCTTCTCGGCCAGTTCGATCCACAGGACGAGCACGCCCCGCGGATGCTGAAGCGCGATGCCCGCCGCGCCCAGTTCCGTGCTGTCGGTAGTGAGCAACTCGCCGTCGCGCAACGCGCCGACGGCCTCGCGCGTTCGCGATGCCAGGTCCCTCCACTGCGTCTGATCGCCGACGCACAGCACGTCCGGATCGTCGGTGGCCGCGCGCTGGATCGGAAAGGTGACGGCGAGGACGCGCCGCGCGTGCCACACGACGCGTAGTCACCTCGGCCGCGGATTGCAACGCCTCATCGAGGGTATCTGCCTGCGCGAGTGCCTGATTCAGCTCCGCGAGCGAGGTTTGACGTTGAACTGCGTAGTGCTCGGCGGTGACGTCGCGGAAGGTGCCGACGATCACGCTTCGGCCCGTGTCCGGATCGTCGACGTGGCTGAATGCGACGTTGATCCACAGTCGGTGTCCGTCGCGATCCGTCACGGGCGCCGTCAGCGTGCCCTGCGATTGTGCGAGCAGCTCGGCGAAGGCCGCCGTGGTCTGCCTGTGAGCGTCGGGATCGCCGTCGGGGTCCGGCCACCAGGGGTGGACCGGTTCGTAGGGCAGCCCGTCGACGCCGTACCCGAGAACCTCGGCGAATGCCGCGTTGATCTCGATGACGGCGCCGTGATCGTCGCAGACGAAGAACGCCTCCTGCATTGAATCGACGAGCGCGGTACGCCAGCGCGCCTGGTGGTTGCGCAGCCGTGCCAATTCGACGTTGGCCCGTACTCGGGCAAGTAACTCGGCTGCGGCGAACGGTTTGACGAGGTAGTCGTCGGCGCCCGCATGCAAACCCTCGATGGAGGCTTCCTGCCCGGCGCGTGCCGAGAGGAGAAGCACGGGCACGGCAGCGGTGCGGGGGTCGGTGCGCAGTGCGGCCACCAATTCGAGCCCGTCCAATCGCGGCATCATCACGTCGCTGACGACCAGGTCTGGCAGGCCGGCGCGCACGCTCTCGAGAGCCTGCCGACCGTCGGTGACGACGTCGACGTCGTAGCCGGCCCCGCGGAGGAGACGGGTCAGGTAGTCGCGCATGTCGGCGTTGTCGTCGGCGACCAACACGCGTGCAGGGGTGCCTCTGACGGAGGCAGGCGTGGCGCCATCGTCGAGTGCCGACGCCTCGTCGTCCGCACGCAGCCACTGGAGCGCCTCCTGCACGTACGGATCCGCGTTCGCAGAACCCGCGCTCGTCGCGCCGACGGAATCCAGGTCTTCGGCGGGCAGATGCGAGGAACCGAACGGCAAGCTGACGGTGAAGGTGGTGCCGCGACCTTCGGCGCTTTCGGCGGTGATGCTGCCGCCATGCAGTTCCACCAACTCCTTCACCAGTGCCAGCCCGATGCCGCTGCCCTCGTTCGAGCGAGCCCGCGCGGTCTCGATGCGGTGGAATCGTTCGAACAGGCGAGGCATCTCGGCGGCGGGCACACCGATCCCGGTGTCCGACACGGTGACCACCGCGTGTGCACCCTCCCGTCGGACTCGCACGGAGATGGAGCCGTCGAACGTGAACTTCAATGCGTTCGACAGGAGGTTGAGCACCACCTTCTCCCACATGTCCCGGTCGAGGTACACCGCTTCGTCCAGAGGCGGGCAGTCCACCTCGAAGGCCAGACCGGCCTTGTCGATCGCCGACCGGAACACGCTCGTCAGCTCGGTGGTGGCGCCCGAGAGATCGGTGGGGACGTATCGGGCCTGCATGCGGCCCGCCTCGAGCCGGGAGAAGTCCAACAGCGTGTTGACGAGCTTGGCGAGCCGCAAGCCGTTGCGGTGAGCGACGTCCAGTTCCTGCCGCATTGACTCGTCAACGCCTTCGGCCCTGGCGCGCATCTCGGCCAGTGGGCCGAGGATCAGCGTGAGCGGGGTGCGGAACTCGTGGCTGATGTTGGAGAAGAACGTCGTCTTCGCGTGGTCCAGCTCGGCGAGTTCCTCCGCACGTCGCTGCTCGGCGCGGTAACTACGGGCGCTTCCGATCTGGGCCGCCAGGTGCGCGGCGACGAGCTCGATGAAGCCGCGGTGTTTCACGTTCAGTGGCCGGTAGCGATTCAGGCCCGCGATGAGAAATCCGTACGGCGTGGCCCCCTGCTGGATCAACGGCACCACGAGCGCCCTCGTCGGTGGATCGGGCCAGGAGCCGGTCGGCAGGTCGCCGAACGCGTTCGCCGACGAGGTCGACGATGACCGATTCGCCACGCGCCGATCTCCTCGAGGGGCCACGGCGACGAACTGCCTGCGGCCAAGGCCTGCGGCGCCACGGGGTGGCCGGCGGTGATACCGCTGACCGCCGCCAACTGAGCGCCACCGTCGTCGTCGAACAGGTAGGTCATGGTGAAGGGCAGGTCGCGCAGGTTCGTCGCCAGCAGGCCGGCGGCGGACTCCAGAATCCGCTCCTCGGACGGCATGCAGGGTGTGAACGGAGCCGAGCTCGCGCAGGGTCGTCATCCTGCGTTCGCTGATCACCCGGTCGGTATCCTCGCTGACCACGCAGAGCATGCCCACGACGCGGCCGGCGTCGTCGCGAAGCGGGCTGTACGAGAAGGTGTGGTAGCTCTCCTCGGTATAGCCGGACCTTTCGAGAAACAGCAGAAGCGCCGAATCCCACGTCGCCTCGCCGGTCGAGAGCACCCGCTCGATGCGTGGGCCGATGTCATCCCAGATCTCGGCCCAGACCTCACTGGCCGGTCGGCCGAGCGCCCACGGATACTTTCCGGCGAGAGTGTCGCGGCGGTAGGCGGCGTTGCAGAAGAAGGTCAGCTCGGGACCCCACGCCATCCACATGGAGAACCGCGACGAGAGAAGAATCCGCACTGCCGTTTGCAAGCTCAGTGGCCAGACCTCGGGGGACCCGAGGGGGGTTGCTTCCCAGTCGACCTTCGCGAGATCGCGACCGACCTCGGGGTCGGCGCTGAAGACGGAGCCGTTGGCGAACGCAGGGGTGACGCGCTCCGTCGTCCGCAGCTGCCACCGACCGACCCTCTCGCCCAATGCACGGACACGACGTGCGATCAGCCCGCGGCTGCTTCACGGTTGACGCCACCTGCACGCTACCGCGATTGCCGCCGTTTCGATCGAGGAAAGGTCGAGCCCTACTTCCGCAGCGCGGCGACGGCGGCTTCGAGTGTCGGGTACAGGGGTACGAATTCGTCGACCTTGGTGAGTTCGATCGGTCGGCGGGTCACCGGCCCGTCTGCCACGACGACGACCGGTGTCGTCTCGTCCACCGCCTGCCGGGTGGTGACCAGAATCTCCAATCCGACGGACGCCAGGAAGTCGACGTGAGTCAGATCGATGACCAACGCTGCAGCTCGGTCTCGAGCGCTGATCTGATTCCGTCGCGGACCGCAGGGGCCGTCATGGCGTCGACCGCGCCGGAAAGGGATACGACGGTGGTCCCGTCGACGTAGCGAACGGACACGGCGCGACACCCGGGTCGGACGGTTCATCGGATTTCACTCGGGTACCTCGTGAGGACTGTCTAGCTCGATCGTTCGAGGGCAACCGGCTGCACCCTGCGCAATGGGCGAAGCATGGCATCAATTGCGGATTTTGGTCGACGATCGGCCTTCTTGGGCTGATGACTGCGCTAGGGCGTCGGGTCCGGGCTGCGTCGCATGTCGACCCGTGTGCGGCTTGGCGGCGCGAGGTTTGGCGCCTTGCGGCGCGGGGTACCATCGCTCGCTGATGTCGACGGCAGACATCCCCGCCCCGAAAGGTCGACATGACGAGCGCTTATGCCGAACCGCCCATTGGTCTGACCGCATCGGGCGAGGTATACGCGCCTCAGCACGACTCGAGACTCCTCGTCGACGCCATGCGTGACCTCGATCTGCACGGTGGGCACCGGGTCGTCGATCTCTGCACCGGCAGTGGGGTCGTTGCGATCAGCGCGGCTGCGGGGGGAGCAGGGACCGTGACCGCCCTGGACATCTCCATGGCGGCAGTGCGCTGCGCCAGGGCCAATGCGCTCGCAGCAGGCGTCGACGTCGACGTCCGCCACGGGAGTTGGTCCCGGGCAGCCGAATTCGGTCCGTTCGACGTCGTGCTATGCAACCCGCCCTACGTGCCGGAGCCCTCCGACGACGATGCCGAAGCGATCCCGCGCCATGCTGGTCCGCCAGCGGCGTTCGATGGCGGCCTCGATGGGCGGCGGGTGCTCGACCCCCTGTGCGCCGCGGCGCCCGCGCTCCTCGCCGCGGGCGGCACGATGCTTCTGGTCCACTCGGAGTTCTCGGGTGAGGCCGCGTCGCTGACCACGCTGCGGCAAGGCCGGGTTGAAGGCGTCGGTGATTGCGCGCCAACGTGTTCCGTTCGGCCCGGTGCTTCATGGCGCGGGCCGGATGGCTCGAACGCAGCGGTCTGCTCGACCGCGGACGGCGGATGGAGGAACTGGTGGTCATCCGGGCCGACGTTCCATGAGCGGCCCGACCGCACGCGCGGTGACGATCGTCGAGGGCGGCCCGATCATGGTGGAGGGGCCGGTGCGCATCGAGGCGCCGGACGGCACGATCGTGGAGTCCGACCGATTCATGGTCGCCATGTGTACGTGCCGGAGAAGCAAGACCTACCCGCTGTGCGACACCAGCCATCGGCGCCGAAGCAGGGCCGGTGCCGTCAGGCCAGGGGTCGACGCAGTGACGATTCGCCCGCGCCAGCACCCATCAAGTGGTCGGCCAGGCGATCCTCCACCAGGTTGAAGGCCCGCATGCCGAACACCACGTCGGCCTCCAGATGCGGTTCCGGGCCACCAGGTCGCCGACGACGTCGGTCCGCACCACCTGCTCGTGCACGGCGTCGGCCTCGACGTGTTCCCGGTAGAAGCGGATGCACGCCTCGGGGGCACCGAATCGGTGAGCGCGTCCACCAGTCGGCGTGAACCCGGCGACGACGTGATCTCCGTCGCGGCGAAGTGCCCGATCGTCGCGCCGCGCTGCTCGCGGTGCAGGCCGAACAGCGACATCAGGTTGACCGCCGCCAGCGCTTCGGCCGGAACGTCGTCGATGTAGTGCAGGTACGAGGAATCCAGGCCGGCGGCATCCAGTAGGTCGGCATACAACTGCTGATGCACCTGGTCGCCTCGGCCTGCGCCGAACTCGTCGAACTCGACCGCGACGAACGCCGCCTTCGCCTGCCCGACAGCCGCGGGATCGCCCAGGCATGGGGGTCGCCCTCCTTGAGGTGGTACAGCGAGCGGTGCACGAAGTACTCCCGCATCTGCGCCCAGGTGCCCTCGTCGCGCAGATGGTAGGACGGGCCGCTGCCGTCGATCGGTTCGACCGACAGCCCCGACATTTCGTCGGCCGCCGTTGTCGTCCGCGTCGATGTCGCCGACGTCGCGCGAACCGCCGCCAGGAACGCGTCCTCGAGGCGGCGCGCGCAGCGTCAGCATGCCGGGATCCCACTCCCACCCGGTCGTCGACGCCGGCGAAACCGCGGTAGTGGAGCTCGTAGCAGATGGCCAGCGCGAGTTGCAGGTCGAGACCGTAGGGATCGGAGTCGGCCACCGGCGCCTCGATGGCGTCGACGGTTGCGGGGTTCGCGGCTCGTCAGATGTTCGATCACCGCCGCCGAGATGGGCCCGCATGGCGTGGGGAGTCGCGGTTCGAGGCGAGCTACTACTTGCGTCACGAGACCCATGTACCCATAGCGGGAGCGGCAAAACGGTTGCGGGCGTGCGGGCGTCGATTGCGATTGCCGAAACGGGGTATTCGGTGCATTCGAGACGGTGAAGGACGGCGAAGAAGCGGCCGTGTAGCTGCCGGTTACATCACGCAATCGAATTCGCCAGGAGTAGTACATGCCCGCACCTCGAAAGTCCGATCAATCGTGCGCCGACAGTCAGTGAGCGTGACCGGCGCCACCACGAACGGCAGCAGCCCCGATTCAGATCCCCGGGCCCAGTCCGGCGAGTACCTGACAACCGCTCAGGGTCTTCGACTTCCCGACACGGATCACTCGCTGAAGGTGGGTGCCCGCGGCCCGACCCTGCTCGAGGACTTTCACCTCCGCGAGAAGATCACGCACTTCGACCACGAGCGCATCCCGGAGCGTGTGGTGCATGCGCGCGGCGCGGCGGCGCACGGCATCTTCGAGTCCTACGGCAACGCGGCATCGGTGACCAAGGCTGGCTTCCTGGGCAAGAAGGGCACGAAAACCGAAGTCTTCACCCGCTTTTCCACCGTGCTGGGCTCGCGGGGGTCGGCCGACACGGTGCGCGACACCCGCGGATTCGCGGTGAAGTTCTACACCGACGAAGGCACCTTCGATCTGGTCGGCAACAACATGCCGGTCTTCTTCATTCAGGACGGCATCAAGTTCCCCGACATCATCCACGCGGCCAAACCCCAGCCCGACCGTGAGATCCCGCAGGCGCAGTCGGCGCACGACACGTTCTGGGATTTCGTCTCGCTGCACACCGAGGCCACCCACCACGTGCTCTGGAACATGAGCGATCGCGGCATTCCCCGCTCGTATCGAACCATGGAGGGCTTCGGCGTCCACACCTTCCGACTCGTCAACGCCGCGGGCAAGACCAGCCTGGTCAAGTTCCACTGGAAGCCGGTCGCCGGGGTGCACTCGCTGGTGTGGGAAGAGGCGCAGATCGCCGCGGGTTGTGACCCGGACTTCCACCGCCGCGACATGGCCGACGGGATCGAGGCTGGCGCGTTCCTCGAGTACGAGTTCGGCATCCAGGTGATGCCCGACGACGGCACGGACAGCTTCGAGGGCATCGATCTTCTCGACCCGACCAAGCTCGTCCCCGAGGAACTGGTGCCGGTGCAGCTCGTCGGGAAGCTCACCCTGAATCGCAATCCCACCAACTACTTTGCCGAGACCGAGCAGGTCGCGTTCCACACCGGAAACCTGGTGCCCGGCATCGAGGTCACCAACGACCCGCTGATGCAGGCACGGCTGTTCTCCTATCTGGACACGCAGCTGACCCGGCTGGGCGGACCGAATTTCACCCAGTTGCCGATCAATCGGCCGCACTGCCCGGTCAACGACATGCTCCGCGACGGCATGCACCAGACCGCGATCCACACCGGCACCGCGGCCTACCATCCCAACAGCATCGACGGCGACGAACCGCACCCGGCCGATGAGGCGCACGGCGGCTACGTGCAGACGCCTCGGCTCGTCGAGGGGGAAGTCGTTCGCGCGCAGCCCGCTTCGTTCGACGACCATTTCTCGCAGGCGACGATGTTCTATCGCAGTCTCAGTCCCATCGAGCAGGCCCACGTCGTCGAGGCATTCACCTTCGAACTGGGCAAGGTCTACGAGCAGGCGATCAAGGAACGCGAACTCGACGGTGTTGGCCAACGTCGACGCCGACCTGTGCGCCCAGGTCGCTGCGGGCCTCGGCCTGCCCGCGCCGAAGGGCAACCCGGCCGACCGACGTCACGCGTCTCGCCGGCGCTGGTGCAACTGCTGGCCGAACCCGGGCGCATCGACGGCCGAAAGATCGGGATCATCGCCGACGCAGGATCCGACCTCGCGGGTATCGCCGACTCTGGTCAAAGCCGCTGCAGCGCTTGGTGTCACCGCATTGGTCGTCGCACCGGTCGGCGGCGTCCTGAAGGCGGGGCGCCGCAAGGTGACGGTCGACCGCACGCTGGCCACCGCACGCTCCATCGAATTCGACGCGATCGTCGTCGCCGGTGGAACGACGCCGAGCACCGACATCAAGCTCGTCGTGCTGCTGCAGGAAGCATTCCGGCACTGCAAGGCATTCGCCGCGTGGGGCGACGGCGCCGCGGTCCTGAAGGCGGCACGGATCTCCGCTGAAGGATCCGGGGGTCGCCGTCGCCGAAGACGTCGACAAGGCGTTCATCGCGTCCCTTGCCGCGGCGATGGGGCTGCATCGCGCCTGGGACCGCGCGCCGAAGGTGATGGCCTCGGCCGTGCCGCCCGCGGGGCCCTAGGAACAACCGACGATGGTGAGGACTGACAGATGACCGTGACACGTGACGTGGCAGCAACGCGGCAGCGGGTATGGGACGTGCTCGCCGACGGCTGGACCTACTCGGGATGGGTCGTCGGCAACAGTCGCATTCGCGCAGTGAGCGAGAACTGGCCGGCGCCTGGGGCGCGAATTCTGCACTCCATCGGGACGTGGCCTGCCGTGATCAACGACGAGACCGTCGTGGAACGCGCGGAGGTGGGGCATGAACTCGTTCTGCTGGCCAAGGTCCGACCGGCGGCGCAGGCGCGAATCACCATGCGCCTGAGCGATATTCCGTCCGGTGGGTGCCGCGTAGAGATGACCGAAGTCGCGGTGAGCGCGCCATTTCGTTGGGTGCCCGACAGCGTGCAGCTACTGGGCGTGGCTCCCCGAAACCGCGAGTGCACGTGGCGGTTGGCCATGATCGCCGAGAACCCGTCCCCGGAGGGTTTGGAGTAGTAGCGTCTCGCTTGCCAGTCGGGCCCGACGTCGAGGAAGCTTCATGCCGGCAAGTTGCGCCATCCGCGGGAGCTTCTTCGACTTCGTGGACGACCCGTGGCAGCACCCTGGCCACGAGGATCGGGCCGCGCGCTTCCTTGCGGATGGCCTCTTGGTCGTCAGGGACGGCATCATCGAGGACTTCGGCGACTTCGCCGAACTCTCCCGCGTCACGCCGACCTGCCGGTGACCCACCTCGAAGATCGGTCTGATCCTTCCCGGGTTCGTCGACGGTCACGTGCACTTCCCGCAGCTGCGCGTTCTGGGCGTCTTCGGCAATCAATTGCTCGAGTGGTTGCAGACCTCGATCTTCCCCGAGGAGCTCAAGTACAGGGACCGCGACTACGCGCGGACCGCGGCAGGCTACTTCTTCGACGCCCTCCTGGCGGGCGGCACGACGACGGCCATGGCCTTCACCACCAGCAGCCCGGTGTCCACCGAGGAGTTCTTCGACGAGGCGGCCCGGCGCGAACATGCGCGTCATTGCAGGCCTTTCGGGGATCGACCGGTTCGCGCCGGATGACTTCCTCATCACGCCCGACGACTTCTACCGCGAGTCCTCGCGGCTCATCGAGCGCTATCACCGCAACGGTCGGAACCTCTACGCGATCACGCCACGCTTCCCCGGGGTGTGCAGCCCCGACATGATGGAGCGCTCGCCGGCAGCTCAAGCTCGAGCATCAGGACTGCTGGGTGAACACCCACATCTCCGAGAATCCGGCGGAGATACGCATGGTGCGTTCGCAGTTCCCGGATTGCGCGGACTACACCGCGGTGCATGCCGAGCTACGGCCTTCTGGGCCCCAAGTTCGTTGCCGGGCATGGGGTCTGGCTATCCCGTGATGAATTCCGGCGGTTCTCGGACGCGGGCGCCGCCATCGCCTTCTGCCCGCTGTCCAACCTGTTCCTCGGCAACGGCCTCTTCCGCCTCGGGACGGCGCTGGACCCCGAGCACCCCGTGCGCATCGCGCTGGGCTCCGACATGGGCGGCGGCAACGCCTTGAGCATCGTCCGCGTACTGGAGGAGGCCTACAAGGTCGGCATGTGCAACACCACGATGCTCGAGGCGTCGGTCGATCGCGCGCGAGCAGGACCCGGCGGAGGCCGATCGCAATGTCCTGTCGCCCTACCGGGCGTTCTACCTGGCGACGCTGGGCGGTGCCCGCGCGCTCTACCTCGACGACGTCCTGGGGAATTTCGAGCAAGGGCAAGGAAGCCGACTTCGTGGCGATCGACTGGAAGGCGGGACAGTCGGCCATGCGCTGGCGCCAATCGCTGATCGTCGAGGGTCGCCCGCAGACCGTGGAGCACGCGGGACAGTTGCTCTTCGGCGTGATGATGGTCGGCGACGACCGCAATGTGGACGAAACGTGGATCGCGGGCAGGCGCGCTCACAAGAAGCCCTGACCGAGAGATCTGACCGACACAGGTTGACGCTCTATGGTGGCCCTGTGCGAGGAATATTCGTCATGGTCGGGATTGCGGTCTGCGCGGCGTCGGTCGTCGCGGCCAGTCCGGCATCGGCCGACTCGAATGACGATCAGTACATCGCAGCCCTCGAGGCCAGCGGGCTCGGCTGCGGCCAGGGACCGTTCGAGTGCACGACGGGCGATGCCGACATGATCCAGATCGGTCGCTCGATCTGCAGGCAGTTGCGCGGCAACTCTCAGTTGGCGGTCGTGCAGGCGATCATGCGGGCAAAGCCCGGCATGCCACCCGAGCAAGCGGTCAAGTTGGTGTCGCTCTCGAAGGGTGCGTACTGCTCGTCCTGACCTCGGAGTGCGAGGTCAGGGCACGCGGCCGTGCCGACAGGTCGGTGCAATCGGGGGACCCTTGAGCAGCAGGTCTCCCAAGGACAACGCGGTGCCGTCGATGCCGATCGCGTTGACCGGAGGTAGCGACAGCTGCACCTCGTAGGCGACGCTTCCCTCCCCGGTCACGTTGCGACAGGTCAGGGCGACGCGTTCGCCCGCCCCCTGCCCGAACTGCGCATCGAACTGGTCGCGCACCGTGCTCAGCGCCAGCCCCTTCTTCGTCGCCTGGGTTGAACAGCGGATCCAGAACCGTGCGCGCCTGGTCGATGAGCGTCAGCGCATCGCCGAAGTACTTGTCCGGGTGCGACGCCGGAACACGTGCCGTGTGCGTACCACTCGTGCGGTGCCATGACCGAGGCGTCGGACAGGTTCGACTGCAACCCGCTTGCACGTCCTCCGAGAGATCCACCGACGGCATGTCGGAGCCCTTGAGCTTTGCCGCTCTGTCGGCGACATCCTTTGGCACGTCGCAGTATTGCTCCGAGAACGGCTGCGGCCATAGCCCGTGCAGAACGAAGGTCCTGCCCATCTCGCCGACATGACCGCTCTCGCATCCGGAGTTGGACGGGTCGGTCTGCACAGGCTGGGCCCCCAGGTCGCGACGAGCCGACTCGAGTCGGAGTCATTGGATTCGATCGCCGCGGAACTGGGCGAGCGGTCGAGGACGACCACGCTGAAGCCGACGGCAGCGACGACGACCGCGGCGAGCACCGCGGAAATCGAGATTACGGTTCTGTCGCCTCGCGCCATCGCCAACCCTTCTAGACTCGAGCAAAGCGGGAGACGCCGTACGCTCGCCCTCATCAAAAGCTTCCCATAGCAGAGCATCCACGTGAACCATCGCCAGTGAAAGGTCTCCCGGGTTTGCCGAACGACATCGACCGTTGGTTCGAGCGAACCGCCCGTCGCGAGGACCGCGCGGTGTCCCTGTACTCGTGCCTGCTGACCGGCAGGCTCTTCGCGTACTTCCGCTACCGCATGCGGTTCGTGCTCGTGCTCGACACGTCGCGGTTCGTCATCCACGTCGCCGAATTCCTGATCATCCTCACCGCTCTCGGCGGACTGGCGGCGTTCACCGTCATGATCCTGCGCGTCGGCAGCCTCATCGTCAGCGGGGCGTGGTGGGGCCTGCTGGAGGTGATGCGCGAGCGACTGAGGGAGTTCTCCCAGGCCGGGGATGGCGACGCCGTCGAGCGCGAGATCGGCAAGTGGATGATCCTGTCGGTGGTCTTGGCGCTGGCCGTGACGATCGTGGGCGGTGTGGTCCTGGCGCTCGCGCTTCCCGCCGACCACGACTACGTCGGGCACCTGTACGCGTTCCTCGTCGTCATCGAGCTCGCGCTCCGCCTGCCCGTCCGCGTGTTGCACTCCGGCATGTTCGCCACGCGGCGCATCTACCGACCGCTGTGGTCGATGTTCGCGCCCACGGCCGTTCAGCTCGTGCGTCATCGGTGCAGGCGTCGCCTTCTACCCGACCGCCGCCGTCGTCCTCGCGATCATCGCGTCGAACGCGCTGAGCATCTGGATCACCGTCCATTTCACGCTCAAGCTGTATCGACTGTCGGGGGTATGGCCGAAATTCCGATCGGCGGCAGGCTCATTTCGGGGGATGCTGCCGTCGATCCCCGTCCGGCTTGGCATCGAGACGACGCTGGCAGGTCTCGGTCTGCGCCTCGACGCGGTCGCCGTTCTCGCGATCGCAGGCATCTACGGCACGAGCACCCGGTCCTTCGATCTGGCCGCCGGGTTCGACGACTGGCGCGACCTCGACGCCTTTCAGTTCTTCTACCTGGTCATGCCGTTGTTCCGCGGCGCATACGAGGCCACCGGGGTCTTCTACTTCGACTTCGTGCGATTGCGGCGCAGCCCGGCGCTTCGGGAATTTCGGCTGCCGTTCTTCTACAAACTGCTGTGGACCACGCCCGTCATCACGCTGTTCTACTGGGGCCTGGCGGTCGTCCTCGGCGTGTTCGTCCTGCCCGACGTACCGTTCAGCTTCCTGCTCGCGCTCCTACCGCTGTTCGTCGTGCGCAGCCTGATCGGGGCCTACCAGTTCCGCCTGTTCGCCGAAAGTCAGTTCGGCATGCTGAATGCCACGATCGTGCTGTCGGGCTTCCTCTTTGCGCTCGTCTGGGTCGACATCAATCCCCGTTCAGATCTCGTGCAGATCACCGCGGCCATGATCGCGCTGCTCATCGTCCACATCAACCTGCAGCACTTTCAGGACCGCAAGACCACACTGCCCACGCTGTTGTCGTTGCGGGACTGGATCCACACGCTCGGACCAGGAGCGTTCAGCGGTGCGCGTCGGCAAGCTGGCGATGCCGGAATGGATCTCGTCGCGGCAGAGATCGGACGCCGTGAGGTTGATGAGCGAAAACTTCGACGGCACTGGCTATTTCGCCTTCCTTTCGCCGACGGCGCTTGTCCACTATCAGCGGACCTCGAGCGGAGGTGTCGACGGGCAGCTCCACGTGACGCTTCAGGCGATCACCGGCGGAGCGGTCAACCGCGGCAGGCTCCTGGCGTCGCCGACGGCAGACGGAAGCGTTGCACTGGAACAGGTGATCGCCGAAGAATGGATACCGCCGACCGGCGACGTGTCGACTGAAGGTCCCGAGGCACTGAAGGCCCAGTTCAGTGCGCTCTTTCCCGCTGGCATCATCCTGGACCTGGAATCCGTTGAGGGGCAACGGGACATGCGCGGTCTCGACCGGGGTCTGTTGGCAAGACTCCTGCCGACGGCGGTGCGCAGTCTTGGGGAGGGCGCCCACGTCGTGCAACTGTCGGGACGCTGGGTCTCGCCGATCTTCCACCGGGGCAAGATGCGTCTCATCTTCGTCCTGCCGCCAGACGTCGAGCACGATCAGTTCCAGGCCTGGTTGCAGAACGTCCGGACGTGGCAGGTAGGCAGCCCGACAACCGAAGGCACGAGTCATGCCCGAAGTCACTGAATCGACTGAACCGGTCGACGTGGAGGCACGTCTCGCGGACCCGAAATCCTATGAGGAGACCATTCTCCGGATCTATGCGAAGAAGAGTCTGCGTGGCTCGGCATTCGGTGACGTGGGCAACGGCGTCACGTACTTCAGTACGGCGACCGACCGCAAGGGTCTCGCCAAGGCGATCGCGCGCACGGTCGCCGGAGGACAGTTCGAACCTGAACCGGTGGACCTGTGGGTTCTCGAAGACGGCGCGAAGAGCCGGGCGGCTCACAAGCCGACATTCATCGACCATGTCGTGGGTTCGACTCTGTACCGGCTTCTTTCGCACAATGCGCGCTGCAATGGACTGCCCGGCGTGTACTCCTATCTGCCCGGCATGACGAACCTCGGAGCCATGCGGACCTTCGCCGGCTTCGTTCGCGACCATCGCAGGCAGGTAGGTCCCAAGGGCCCTCCGCTGCACGTCCTGCAATCCGACTTCGACGGCTACGGAGACAATCTGCGGGTCGGCCCCGACGCGCCGCTGTGGCCGATCCTCCGGGAGATCGCGGACCTCGGTAGTCCTAGTGGTGAAATCGGTTCACGTACATGGGATCTCATCGTCTCGCTGGTGCGGCCCGTCGTGCGGGACGAGGACGGAACTCTGTTCACCCGGTTCAAGGGAATGGCGATGGGGACGGCGATCGTCCCCCTTCTCGGGAACATCGCCGTCGTACCCATGGACAAGGCGATCTCGTCCATCGACGGCATCTTCTATGCGCGCTACAACGACGACTTCATCGTGGCCCATTCGGACATCGACGCCCTGCACGAGGCCGATGCGCGGATAGATTCACTGGTCGACGCTCTCGGCGTGAAGCGCAAGCTGTCGAAGGAGCTTCGCACCGCCCTCAGTGCGACGGGCCAAGCGTCGACCGAAGACCCCGCCTACCGAGGGCGTGACCGCATCGACTGCCTTGGTCTGACGGTCACCTCGGCGGGCACCGTCGCGGTGGGCCCACATCGCCTGCGCCGCTTCGCCGGACGCGTGGCGACCCGCATCGATGCCGCAGCAGCCGGGGTGCTGTCGTTGCCCGCGGGCGAGCGGGCGCGACACCTCGTCGCGGCCACGAACGTGATGCTCGACGTCAAGAGTCCCTTCTCGGTCGCCGGGCTACCCTCGCTTCTCGAGGCGACGACCGATCGTGGGGTGCTCAAGGATCTGGACTATCGGATAGCGCGCAAGATCGTCCAGGTCGCTACGGGCTCGTCGGGCGTTCGGGGCTTCAGGGAACTGCCGCCCGCGGTGCTTACGGGGTGACATGGGCCTGGTATCGCTCGTGCACCTGAAGAACTTGCAGTAACCGGCAACCCGCGGATACCGTTCACGCAGGCGCGGATCCCGCAGAAGTGCGGCTACTGCGAAGGGCCACAGAGGTTGCGGCTTTCGGCCCTTCATTTTTTTGTTTTTTCCCGCGCCGCCAACGTGTTTCTGGCTCCAACGTTCAATTGGACGAGTCGATCGCTTCCTGCATGCCGCGGGTCGCGAGGACGTCGGCCAATTCGTTGTCGGCGACCCCCGAGTGCCCCTTCACCCAGAACCACTCGACCCGGTGTCGCGCGCACGCCACCACGAGTCGCTGCCAGAGGTCGACGTTCTTCACCGGCTGCTTCGCGGCGGTCAGCCAGCCGTTGCGTTCCCAGCCGAGCACCCACTTGGTGATGCCGTTGCGGACATAGGTGCTGTCGGTGTAAAGATGCACGACCACGGGTCTGGTGAGCGCCTCCAGCGCCATGATCGGCGCGGTCAACTCCATGCGGTTGTTGCTGGTCTCGGCGGGCTCGCCACCGCACATCTCGCGCACGTGCTGGCGCTGGCGCAACACCGCGCCCCAGCCGCCCGGGCCCGGGTTCGGTCTGCACCCACCGTCGGTGTGGATGACCACGATGTCTTCGACGGATTCGTCCATGTCGTCAGCGCTCACGAACGTGCGCGGACATGAACGCAGACCGGACCGACATCCCGAACTCCTGATGCCGCAGCGTGGTGATCCGACGCCCAGGCTGCACGGCGTCCTTGACTGGCGACGTGTGGTCGCCGAAGAACGCGGCCGTCGCATCGATGTCCGTGACGACGTATGTCATGCCCCAGAGCGTGGAGGGGCCCTCGCTCGCCGTGTCCGGTGAGCCGACGGCCTCGACGATCACGTCCCCGAGCCGGAAGAAGATCTGGCGGATCGGACGACCACCGAGCTCACCGTCGCGTTCCCGGCGAGGATCGGCACCGACAGTGGCGAGCGACCGGACCGTCCGGCCCAGGTCGGGGGACAGCAGCACGACGTGATCGATCGCGGTGACGCCGTTCGGGTGGGTGACCGGCTCGGCACGGACCTCCTCGGCTGACGACGTCGTCGGGATGCCGTCGATGTCGTTGACCGAGTCATCGGGCGGGAGACCCCGCAACGACCACGCGACGATGCCGCCTCCTGGAGCGGATGTCGCCGCCAGCCGGATGCCGACACCGCCGATTCGGCACACGGCATCGGGGTCGACGGTGAATCCCGCTCGTATCCACGTATCCGCTGGATCGGCAACGGTGAACTCGTCAATCTTCAGAGTCATCGATGCAGCTCAGAGTGTCCTGGGAGCCATGGGCACCCAAACTAGCAGTACGGCGGTGCGACTACCGAGGCCAAGAGCCCACCGGCGCGTCGGCTGGATGCCTATCGTGTTGGCGATGACGAACGACCACCGATGCCGAGCGCTGGTCTCTCTGCGGGGCCGTCGTCTTGGCGCTCTTCGGTCACGCTGCCGAGTCAACACGCATCAGCAGAGCCCATGGCGGAATGCCCTCTGGCTGATGCCGCCGGGCTGGCTTGCGCGCCGGCGGGCGGTCAGCCGACGGCACCCGGGAACGTCGGCACCGTGGTGCACGTCGTCATCCACAGATCGTTCGCGGAGACCTCGACTCCCGACCAATGCGTCGGGTCGGGAGCCCTCGAACCGGTCCAACGCGGGTCGTCGGCCCTGTTGTCGGACGGATCACTTTCAGTGGACAGCGGCAAGGTAGCGGTCGGCGTCTTCATTCGCTCGAGGATGAAGGACGGGATGTGCGAAGTGTTGTACATCGCGAGCGCACCCGTGCCTGCCCGTCTTCAACGTCCAGTTCGCGGGACCATCCGGCGACGCGACCGTCAACTTCGGACCGATCACGGCGGAGCCCGTGACGGACCAGGACGGGATTCAGCAGGCGTTGCGCGTCGACATGGAGTTCGCGGCGCAGTGACCGCAGGCGAGTTGGCGGATGCCACTCGAAAATAAGTCAACGGTGTTTGGCTGCGACCGACAGCGGGGATCCCCTTCGCACATCTACTTCGCTAGGCTAATCAAAGCCGCCGTGCCACTCACGGTGCCCTAGCCGCTGAAAGGGCACACGACTCATGACTCGCCACGCCGTCATTTCGGGAGCCGGCATCGCCGGACCGGCACTGGCCCATCAACTCGGTGTACGAGGTTGGCGGACCACCGTCCTCGAGCGCTACCCCGAGCGTCGCGACGAGGGGCAGAACGTCGACGTGCGCGGCGCGGCGCGCGAGGTCGCTCGCCGGATGGGGATCGAGGCCGATCTGCGCGCCGCGAACACCGGCGAAGTCGGGATGCGCTTCCTCGCCGAAGACGGTTCGCCCGCAGCGTCGTTCCCCATGAACGGCCCGGGCGAGAACGACGGTCCGACAGCGGAATTCGAGATCCTGCGGGGCGAGTTGTCCCGCATCTTGATCGAGCACGGCCGCGCAACGACCGACTACCGATTCGGCGCCGAAATCGTCGACCTCACCGACCACGGCGACCGCGTCACCGTGGCTCTGAAGGACGGAACGGCCATCGATGCCGACCTCGTCGTGATCGCCGAGGGATTGCGTTCGCGATCGCGCAGATTCGTCAACTCGACCGACGTCGGCGAACTCGGCATGTACTTCGCCTACGCCACGATCCCGCGCCGGGACGATGACGACCAGTGGTGGAACTGGCAACATGCCCCCGGGTCTCTCAGCGTGCACTCTGCGGCCCGACAACCTCGGGACCATTCGCGCGGTCTTGACCTTCGTCTCCGACGTCCGTGGTCTGGAGGACCTCGCGCCCGCCGACCAGCTCGCCATCCTGCGTCGGACCTTCGCCGACGTCGGTGGTGCGGCCCCTCGTGTCCTTGCCGAACTCGACGACGGCGCGCCGATGTACTTCTCTGCGGTAGGCCAGCTGCGCGCCACCGCGTGGAAGAAGGGTCGCGTCGCGCTGCTCGGCGACGCCGCGTTCTGCAACGCCACCTTCGGCGGCGTCGGCACGAGTCTGGCGCTGATCGGGGCCTACGTCCTTGCCGGAGAGCTTTCTCGCACAGACGATCTCGGATCCGCGCTGAGTAGCTACGAACGGTTCATGCGTTCGGTGGCCGACGCCACCCCACCCGTGCGAATGAGCGTGTTGCGCCGCGCCAATCCCCGCACCCGAGCGGGCATCCGCACCCTCCACGCGGTCGCCGGGGTCGTCGCGAACCCCGTCGTTCAAGGCGCGATGAAACTCGTCGGCAGACGCCTCGTCAGGGTCTCCGCAGACGATCTGCAACTGCCCGACTATTCGACTGCTGCGCGAGAGGACCGCGATCAATCAGCGGTGTGAGCCGTGCCGTCACTCCCGCAGTCGTCGGGCTCGCCACGAACTTCGCGCTCGCGGTCGATGGCTTCCAACTGCGCGCCCATCCCGTCCTGCAGTTCCTTGCGTTTCCGTTCCACTCGCATCCCTGCCCAGAACGACAGGACCGAGGTGACGACGACCGCGGCGCACAGCCACGCAATCATCCGGATTCCCCCACGATTGACCCCCCGGTAGCGGTGGTGACGTCGCGTCGAGCGCCCGAGGCCGACTCCGTCGTCGACAGTCTGCGACCCCGTCTGATCGGCTTCGAACGACGGAGGGCCAACTACGCCCCGACGTCGACCACGCCCCCCACTCTAGGGAGCCCGACCGACAACACGCGCAGTGATCTACGGCACAACGCATCGGCTCATCGCCCCGGTCAGTCGCCGGTGCGTGTGAATGACTGGCTGTAGTCCACGCTTGCGCACTTGGTGTTGCCCCCTGGCGCAATCTCGATCCTGCCGTTCCCGGTGAGAAACCCGATCGGGTCCTGAGGAGGTTGCGGCAGCGGGAACATGCCGGTGTTCGTGATGTGATCTCGTCCGCCGGAGGTGCAGTCTGCGTCGTAGACGCTGTTGCGGGTCCATCGTCCGTTCTCGAAGATGAGGGCCTCGCCGCTTCCGGATGCCGAGATCGACGAAATAGCTCATGCAACGGGTGCCATTGCGCAGGCAGTCGGTGCGTACCCCGTTGTCGTACTCGTGGACGGTGTGGAGTTTCAGCACCTCGTGATACCTGCCGTGCAGGGCGTCCGCCGGTGTCTTCACGCGGGGGCTCTGGGTCGCCGGGTCCGGCAGACTCGAGAGGTCGACGTCTCCGGTTCGACGGAGCGTCACGGTCCGCTTCGACAGGCAGCCGTTCGACTGGGTCTGGCTGAAGTCGCCGGACATGGCGCCGTCGGGTCCTGGTTGGAGCGACAACGAGTTCCACAGCTCGCCGTCCATGTCCTTGCACTTGCCCTGCGAGTTGGTGACCGCGATCCACCGGTCGCCGATCTTGTCGAACACCAGACTGCTGGAGGGGTACTGGTTGCCTGCTGCCGCGGTGGCCACGCATCCGTCCGCAGTGCAGGCCGACCTCAGGCGCCACGTCTCCGTGTAGGCGGGGGCGCTGTTTGGCCAGGGTTCTCCGTTCCATCGCGTGGTCGGGCCGAACTGGACGCTGTAGGTGCCGGTGAACGGTCCGCTGTTGGCAGTGGGGTTGGCCGGGGTCGTCGTGACACCGCTGCCTGTGGTGGGGGACGACGACGCCACCGATGGCGCGTCTTCGTCGCCGGAGTTCGAGACGACGATTGCCACGACGACGGCGACCACGGCCGCGACGCTCGCTAGGGCGATGAGGAGGCCCTTGCGGGATGGCTTGGGAGGCAAGTGGTTCGGGCCGGGCGTTGGAGGTGGATAGGTATGGGGCGGGTACTGGGCGGATGTTGGGGTGCGGTAGTAAGGTGGCGGCCTGCTGTGTTCGTCGCTCGGGGTACTGGCTGGGGTAGGGATTGGTGAAATACGCCGGGGCAACCGGCGGCGGGGGAGCCGACGCGGGCCGTGGGTAGGCGATGGCAGCCTTGGCCGCCAGCGCCATCTCGCGGGTCGTTGCGTAGCGTTCGTCGGGGTTCTTGGCCATGCCCTTGGCGATGACGGCGTCCAGCTGGTCGGGGACGTCGTTGTGGTGGCGGGACACCGTCGGCGGCGGCATGGCGAGGTGGCCGCCGATCTGTTGTTCGAGGCTGTCGCCGGGGAAGGGTTGGCTGCCGGTCAGGCACTCGTAGAGCACGCAGGCCAGCGCATAGATGTCGGCACGCGCGTCCGACTCTGCGGTGGTGATGCGTTCGGGTGCCATGTAGGCCCAGGTGCCGATCACGCTCGAGGTGTTCGTCAACGCGGCCTGACCGGCGGCGCGGGCGATGCCGAAGTCGATCAGATACGCGAAGTCGTCCTCGGTCACCAGGACGTTGGACGGTTTGACGTCGCGGTGCACCAGCCCGACCCGGTGAGCGGCGTGCAGCGCGGACGCGACCTGGTCGACGATCCCGACGGCTCGGGCCGCGTCCAGAGGTCCATCGGCGAGGATGCTCTGCAGGTCGCGACCATTGATCAGCCGCATGGTCACGTAGAGCTTTCCGTCGATCTCACCGAAGTCATGGATCGGCACGATGTGCGGCTCGTCGAGCGCAGCTGCCGCTCTGGCCTCGCGCCGGAACCGTTCCTGGTAGGTGGCATCGTCGGCGAGTTGCGTGGGCAACACCTTCAGTGCCAGCGACCCGTTCGGTGGCGGTGTCGAAGGCTCGCCACACCTCGCCCATGCCGCCGCGACCGACCAAGTCGATCAGCCGATAGCGGCCAAACGGCGTTCCCTCCACCAGGCTCCTCCACGCAACGTTTCAGCTAACTGATAGCGGGAACGATATCCCCAGAGAGGCAACGGCGTCGGCTATATCCGTGCCCTTTGCGTGACGGTGAGGAGCGCCCCGTGGTCGACGCGGAACCGCTTGACGAATGATCGGTGCACGGACAGCGATGGGCCCGTCCTGGGCGAGCGGCGTTGGAGGTTCGAACGGTTCGCTGCCCGCATCCGCTCGAGCGGCGTGAAGTCGGTTGGACGACGACGTATGCCACGGCGATGCTTATCGCCCAAGCCCGGCGGGGATTCTGGCCAGCAAGCCGTCGAGGATTTGCCGCAGAAAGATGAATTCCAGTGTTGTCACTGCACTTCGACGTGTTTTGGCGCCTGTGAAATCGCTGACAACACGGCCAGTCACTATCAAGATCGCAGAGGTTGATCAGGTGTCTGGTGACGATGACGGACGATCCGGCGGCCGGCATACGGACGGCAGGAGGTCCACTCGACGCGCGTCACCGATGCTCGCCAAGGCGCGAGCACTCGGTGCGCCGAGAGTGGGAAGCGCAGGCTCTTCTCAGCCAACTCCTAGTGCTCGCGCAGGCCTGGGGAGTGGGGCGCGCCGGTGCCGATCCCGATCGCGTCACGCAGTCACGTCAGGGCGCGGTTCCCGGCCGTGTCATGTCACGAAACTGACAGATCGCACAGGTAGCGAGCCTCGACGCGAGGTTGTGCACGGTCAAGCCTGCCTACGGGAGCATGGTCGCAAGGCGATCCGGCGCAGTGGTCGGTGTGCGTCGTGATGCGCGCGGTCGGGATGCCCGCTGCAAACCACTTAGGCGACTTCGACGTCTCCGCCTGCTGGCGGCTGTTCTTTGCCGAGTAGCGCCGACGACGTGCTTTTATGCCGTCGCGCGCAAGGCAGACGTCACTTCCCCTGGCGTTAGTTTGCAGACTTAATTAGCCTTGCTGTGGACAATCGGGTTGACGTCAGTGACAATTAGCTTGATCTTGATGGTCGTCGGCGTAGTGAGCAACGGCACACCGAGTTAACCAGTCGCTCGCTGCAGTGAATCGTTCAGAAGATGATATAAATATTTCAGTAACTGTCGTAAGTCGTCTACAGCGACATATCGCACGGGTAGAAGTGGGCCAAGCAAGGTGCCCCCGACCGAAATGGAATGTTCGTCGATGACAACGGGTCAGCTCAAACCGATGGTAGAGCCATCATCACGACTTTCCACTCGGCGCCAGAGGTGGGAAACGCAGCGCGCGTGGATACCGGACCAGGTCCGCGACCGCATCGCGCCGAAGAGGTCCAAAAGCGCAGCACGCAGGGCTGCGCAAACGCGACGCCTGTTCTACAGCGATGCACTGATAATTAGCTGTGCACTCCTGGCCGGGCAATTCCTCCGCTTCGACACGCTGCCCCTGCCGATGGCCGATGCCGAGACTGACTACACGTTGCACTCCGCCGTGCTGGCGATGCTGTGGATGGGCTTTCTTGCCGTCGGCATCAGGTCGACGCGCTTCACCCGGCGCGGGCTCGACGAGTACGTGGTCCTGACCGGAGCCACGACGCAATTCTTCGGTGCGGTCGCGATTCTGTCCCTGCTGATGCACGTCGATCTCTCCCGTGGCTACCTCGCGATAGCCCTTCCGCTGGGCCTTGCCGGCCTCATCGTCAACCACTGGGGCTGGCGCCAGGTCACCGCGCGGCGGCACAGGCGCGGCCTCGACCAGACGCCGATCCTGGTGGTCGGCACCGAGATCGCCTCGGCCGAGATCGCCGCGGAGTTCGACAAGGATCCCTTCGCCGAGTATCACGTCGTCGGCATCTGCACCCCGGGTAAACCGCCGAAGACCGAGGCGTTCATCGCGGTCGGCGAGCGCAGCGTGCCGATCGTCGGCGGCGACCAGATGGTCATCGACGCGGTCAGCCGAACGGGCGCGCACGCGGTCGCACTGGCCGCGAGCGACCGGCTGCGACCCGTGGAGATCCGTCGGCTGATGTGGGACCTCGAGGCCCTCGGCGTCGATCTCATGGTGGCACCTGGCCTAGTCGATGTCGCCGATCAGCGGCTTCGCAGCAACCCGGTTGCCGGGATGGCCGTGTTCGAGGTCGCCAAGCCGCAGTACAGCCGGTCGAACTCGATGCTGAAGCGTGGGCTCGACATCGCCTTCGCCACGTCCGCGCTGTTGGCGGTGGCGCCCTTGTTGATCGTTGCGGCCATCGCCATCAAGCTCACCAGCTCGGGCCCCATCTTCTATCTGTCCGAGCGCATCGGTCTCGACGGCACCCCGTTCCGGATGATCAAGTTCCGCAGCATGTACGACGGTGCGGAAGCCAAGGCGGCGGCGCTGATCGCGGCCGAGGGCGCCAATGCCCTGTTCTTCAAGATGAAGAACGATCCACGGGTCACCCCGGTCGGCCAATTCCTCCGCAAGTACAGCCTCGACGAGCTGCCCCAGTTCTTCAACGTGCTGCTCGGCAACATGAGCGTCGTGGGCCCCCGCCCGCAGGTGCGCCGGGAAGTCGATACCTACGACGACCTGATCCGGCGACGCCTCACGGTCAAGCCCGGCCTCACCGGCCTGTGGCAGGTGTCGGGCCGGTCAGATCTGGACGCCAAGGATGCCGTCCGCCTGGATCTGTCCTACGTCGAGAACTGGTCCCTTCTCGGCGACATCATGATCATCGCCAAGACCGTCCTCACGGTCCTCCGCGGCGAGGGCGCCTACTAAGGCGGATTCCCGCGCCGTCTGCGGAAGTTGGGCGAAAGCGTCAGAAGCCCAACGTCGTTCGTAGTTCAGCGGGCCACGAAGCTGATTCGATGCCATGGGTGCGGAGCATTGCGAGCGCGATCCGTTCCATGCCGAACCCGACGCACGCGCTGTGTGCCACCCCGCCATCGGCCGTCGCGATGGCGAACGTCGAACCGAAGTGGTCGCGATGGCAGTTGGACGACACGATGGCCGTGCCGTCATCGAGATCGCCGTACAGCCTGACGATCAGCTCCGTCTTGAGCTCCTCTTCGAGTTGGTTCGCCGCCAACATCTTGCCCACCCGCCCGAAGAACGGGTCATTGGCCGGAGCGGGAGCTGCGTCGAGGCCGAGCCGATCAAGAACGTCGAGGCCATGGTGAACCCACGAATCCCGATGGTGCTGAGCCTGTTCGGGACTGCCGACCATCACGTACTCGTGCATGCGGAATGCCTGCATCCGCGCCGGGTCGATCGCCGGCTCGTGTCGGAAACAGTAGCCGTACACGTCAAGCAGATTGCCGTCGTCGGGCAGAACCTTCTCGAGCGTTGCGTAGCTCGGGTGGCATGCTGCCGAAACCAGCATCGTTCCTGCCGATTCGAGGTGACCGTCCCACGAATCCCCGGCTTCCCGGGCCGCGAGCAACGCTCGGTGCGCCTTGTTGTCCCCGGTGAACGTCGAGATCGCGCCGGTCAGGTTCGGGAAGGACGCGATGTAGTCGGTTCGCTCGAACGCGTCGCGCGAGAAGACCGGCGGGAATCGCAACAGGGTGGGGGCGTCGCCGTGGACCGCTTCACCCTTGGCCCGCACGATGCGATCGATCCCCTCGATGATCGCCTCGAAGCCCGCCCCCCGGCCGTAGAGGCCGTCGAGTCCCAACGGGATCAGCAGGCGGGCGTCGACCAGCTCGTCGCGAAATGCCTTGCGGGCAGCCTCGAGTGACTCCACGCGTGCATCTTGTTCAGTTGCGGTCATCGTCGACGCCTCATCCGCGGTAGGCCAGTATGAGTTGGGCATTGTTCTGTCGAATCCTGTCGTTCGAGACCATCAGTTGCGGGGCGAAGGCGTCGCGCAGTTGTCGGCCGAGGGATAGCGGATGGTCCTCTCGGTATCCGTTGAGACCGACGATCTTGAGCGCAGCGATCACGACGTCGACAACCTCGGTCGACGCCGCCAGTTTCAGGTTGTTCATCGCGATCGTGAAGCCGATCGTGGGCTCGACCGAACCCGATTCGGTGAAATCCTCGAAACGCCGAACGCCCTGCGCCACGGTCGATTCGAACCTTTGGTGCAGTTCGGTCAATTCAGCCAGATTGCCCGCCTGCGGCACGGGTTTGCCCCCTGATTTCCTTGCGGCCTGTCGAACGGCCGTGCGCGCCTTGCGAACTGCAGCGTCGGCGATACCCAACCACACCGAGGCCCACAGCGTATGCGACGCGGGCAACATCGTGGCGGACACGATCGTGGCGTACTCGACGGGGACGACGTGCGATCGCGACGTCCGGGTGCTCAACAGGAAGCCGGGACTGCACGTGCCACGGAACCCCAACACATCCCAAGTGCTGGTCTGTTCCAGGGTGGTGTCGGCGGCGGGGCAGATCAACAGAACCTGGTCGCTCTTCGCGCTTTCCGGCCCGCGTCGGGCAGTGGCGCAGATGTAGTCCGCGTACTTCCCGTACGAGATCACCGGAGCGTTCTTCTCGAGCGAAACCTCGTCACCATCGATCGTGATCGCGCACGTCGATGAACCCACGTCGCCGCCAGTCGTGATTTCGGTTGTCGCCGAGGCCAGTAACGACTCGTTCGCTGCAATACTCGCCGTGACTTCGGCCACGTCGCCCGACGACCCATGGCGCGCCAGGCTGAGGGCCTGTGTGTGATGCATCGCAAAGACCATGCCGGCTGAACTGCACGCCGCCCCCAGCGCTCGGGCAATCTCCGCAAGCTGCGTGATGCGGTACCCCCCGCCACCGCAGTTGACCGGAAGCGAACACGACAGCAGCTTGGCCTCTTTCAACGCGGCGACCGCCTCCGCCGGAAACCGAGACTCTCGATCCACGCTGTCCGCTGCCTCGGCAGCTGCTCGCGTCACGTCTGCCAACGAGAGAACCGCCGTGGCAGCCAATATCGAAGGAGCTCCACCATTGTTCATTCGTCAAACCCTTCGACCGGCGCTCCAGCAAAGCGCTTCGAAAGTATATAGCTCCCATTGGCATCCGACGTGACCTGGGTATGAGTTGAGGTTGTAGGATGACCGGCATGCAGGAGCAAATACGAAAGGTGCTGGAGGCACACGGCAGACTCACAGTCGATCCAACCACGGTCGATGCTGCCGCCGACCTCTATGAACTTGGGCTCACCTCGCACGCATCGGTCGACGTCATGCTCGCACTGGAAGACGAATTCGACATCGAGTTCCCCGACGAGACGCTGAAGAAGTCCACTTTCGCCTCGATCGACAGCATCGAGCGGGTGGTTTCGAGCCTCGCGGATTAGTCGACTCGTGAACCTCATCGCGGTCTCCCATGGGACGGCGGCGACCACGCCGCTCGACATCGACGCCGAACCCGCCGACTACCAACAGCATTTCGTGCATGGTCCCGACCGCATGTGGCCGGAGACCAACTGCTACTTCGATCTATGGATCGAGACGTTGCACTGCCTCGGGATGGACCCGGTCCCGTCGTTCGCCTGCCTGCTGTCTGCCGATCACGATGGCATGGCCTGGACCTTCGTCAAGCAACCACCCGAGGACCTGCGACGGCTATACGGCTTGGAAGTGGCCGAGGCAAGCCTTTGGTTGCCGGTATTGGAAACGATCGAAGCCGGCGTCGCGAGGAGCGTGCTTCACACTGTCGAGGTCGATAGTTGGTGGCTGCCAGACACTTCGGGAACCGCGTACCGCACCGAGCATGTCAAGACGACGATCGTGCCGACGCGCGTGGACCGGGCGGGCCGCACGTTGAACTATCTGCACAACGCCGGACTGTTCGAGCTCAGCGGGGCCGATTTCGACGGCGTCTTCGGCCTCACCGAACAGTCCGCCGTCGTGCTGCCCCCTTACATCGAGCAGGTTCGCCGCCACCCAGGCCACGTCGAGCAGGATGCGGTGGTGAACCTCGTTCGGGAACATCTGAGCCGCCGACCCGAGGGCAACCCCGCGGCGCGATTGGCGGAAGGCGTTGAGCGCGCGATGGATTGGCTACCCACGAGAGGTATGGAGCAATTTCACCTGTGGGCGTTCGCGACGTTGCGGCAGTGTGGCGCATCGGCCGAGCTCCTCGCCGATCTCGCCGAGCGGCTGGACGACGTGTTCGTCGGCGCAGGCGGCGCCGCGGTCCACTTCCGCGATGTCGCCGCCCATGCGAAGTCGGTGCAGTTCAAGATGGCGCGTGCCGCGCGGGGCCGCACCGTCGACGTCGGAGATGCGCTGGCGACCATCGCATCGTCCTGGCAGTCGGGCATGGATGTCGTCGCCGCCGCGGTCGGCTGAAGGTGATCGATACGTGGCAGTTCATCCGCTGTACGCCCGACGCGTACTCGCACCCGGATCAGATCGGCGAGAAATGGGACGATGCCGCAGAGGTCACGGTGCCGACATCGCTTGGCTCGGTCTGCGGCACCGACGACCCAGATGACTACGACTGGTGGATGCGCTGCCGGTTCGAGGTAGACGAACCGACGGCGGTCACATTCGACGGTCTCACGTTCCCCGCGGACGTCTACCTCGACGGAACCCGTGTAGCCGAGTGCGAATCGATGTTCCTACCGGTCGGCATCGAATGCGACTCGGGGGCACACGAACTCGCGGTGCGATGCGGTTCGCTCAGCGCGTGGCTCCGGACGCGGCGGCCCCGCGGACGATGGCGCTCCAGCCTCGTCAGCGCTCCCGGTCTTCGATGGGCCCGAACGACGCTCATCGGTAGGGCGCCCATCTACGGAAACATCCCTGCCCCCGTGGGTATTTGGCGCCCCGTCGTCGCAACTCCCGGCAGGCTCGACACCCGATTCACCGTAGGAGCCGACGCCGACACCGGGATCGTGCGCATCGCCGGCCGCACGGGTGCGCCTGACGGGACGTCGGTAGACGTCGAATTGCGCTCGCCAACAGGGGACGTCGCGGCAGTGGCATCCGCCGAGGCGGCGGGCGGTGAGTTCGGCGTCGAGGTGCGCGTCGACAGTCCTCGACTGTGGTGGCCGCACGGATACGGTCCGCAGAGCGTGTACCGGGCGACGATCGCGCTCGGGGGAGAGGACGTCGGCAGTCGCTGCTTCGGTTTTCGCACCGTCGTCGCCACGGCCGACCGGGAGGGGTTTGCGCTCAGCGTCAACGGTGTTGGGGTGTTCTGCCGCGGAGTCACCTGGTCACCGCCGGATGCATTGCACCTCAACGTCAGGCAGACCGCGATGCAGGAGCACGTCGCGGCGTTTGCCGAAGCCGGCGCCAACATGGTGCGCGTCGTCGGCGGCCTTGTCTACGAGCAAGACGAGTTCTGGGAAGCGTGCGCCGAGCAGGGCCTGATGGTGTGGCAGGACGCGATGCTGGCGACATTCGATCCGCCGCCCGAGGTGTCTGCCATCATCGCGCGCGAAGTGGCGACCGTACTCGACTCGGTGTCCGGCAATCCGGCGCTCGTCGTGGTCAGCGGAGGCAGCGAGACCCTGCAACAACCCGAGATGCTGGGCATCTCGCCCGCCGATTCTGCAATGGACGTGATCGACACCCTGCTCCCCGAGGTCGTCTCCGCCCATTCTGACGCCCGCTATGTCCGGTCGAGTCCGTCTCAACCGCCGGGCGGCGAGGGCCTCGCGATCCGGCCCGACACTGGCATCGCGCACTGGTTCGGGGTCGGGGGATACCTTCGGCCGATCTCCGACGTCCGTTCCGCGGGAGTGAGTTTCGCCGCGGAATGCCTCGCGTTCGCCAACCCGCCCGTCCCCGACGCCGTGGAGCGCCACTTCGGCTCCGCTGCCGTCGCGGGCCACCACCCGAAATGGAAGGCCGGCGTCCCACGCGACCGCGGCTCCTCCTGGGATTTCGAGGACGTGCGCGACTTCTATGCCCGGGAAGTCTTCGGCGAGGACCTGCTGGCGACTCGACGGGTAGACCCGGAGAGGTATCTGCAACTCGGCCGTCTGGCGATCGCCGAGGCGACGCGGGAGTGCTTCGCGTTCTGGCGACAGACCGATTCGCGCTGTTCCGGTGCTCTCGTCCTGTCGGGGAAGGACATGAGTCCCGGCGCTGGCTGGGGTTTGCTCGACGTCGACGGAACCGCCAAACCCGCGCTGGCGGTGCTGGCCCGAGTGTGGGCACCCGTTGCGGTCGTCCTCTCCGATGCCGGGCTGTCGGGAGTCCGCGTCGACGTCCACAACGACACCGCTGAGACGCTGCGAGGGGAGCTCGAGCTCGTCGCGACCAATGCCACTGGCGCGCGGGCAGTCGAGGTGACACGCGAGATCGTCGTCGCCGCCCATTCGTCGCTGACTTACACCGACGCGGAGCTGTCGGGAGCGTTTCGAGATCTTTCGCACGCCTTCAGGTTTGGTCCGCCCGTCGCCGATGCCGTCCAAGCGACGGTGCGGTTCGAGGGGATGGTCGGAACCGTGCGAGACGTGCTCGTCGTGCATCCACGCCCCGGCCAGGTTCGGTGCGGCTTGACGGCCACTGCGACACGACGCAGCGAGCAGGAATGGGATCTTCGCATCGAGTCTGACGTCGCGCTTCGGTACGTGAGCATCGACGCGCCGGGGTGGACGCCGTCGGACAACTACTTCCACGTGGCCGCCGGCTGCCCATATTCCGTCAGGACTTCGAGCCCGCGACAGCGCCATCACCGAGTGGCACCGTGTCGTCGATCGACCTGATCGCCAGGACGTCGATCGAGACTGCGTCGTGATGCCGCCCGCGATAGAGGTTCCGTCCCATCGGGTCCGTGTCGGATGCGACGTCGTCGCACTGTCGGAGGTTGGCTACTCACTGTCCCAGTTCGGGCAGCGCTATCTGGACAAGATGTTCACTGCCTCAGAGCAGGCCCACTGCTACCGGCGTCAACCAGATCGCACGTCTGGCTGCGAGATTCGCTGCGAAGGAAGCCGTGGTCAAGGCGTTCGGCGAGCCTGGCGGCTCGTACCCCGCACGGGAGATCGAAGTGATGTCGATCGGATCGGTACCTTCTCTGCAACTGACTGGGACGATCGCCCAACGGGCGGAGGATCAGGGGTGGCTCGACATTTCAGTTTCGCTGTCTCACACGGATTGTCACGCCGCCGCCGTCGTCGTCGTGGTGTGTGCCGACAACTAGTGGTCGGACGGGTGAGTTTTCACTGGATGCCCACGCTAATTGTGACGGCGCCGTAAGAAATTGCTAGCCTATGTGCTGCCAAGTCAGTCGACTCTTGAGCTACTTTGCTGGGACTGGAATCATGACCGTCGGTACGCAACCCTTCCGCCACGACTTCCCCATGCCGTTTTGACGACTCCACGGAACACGACGACGGAATGGCCGACCTTCTTCGGACCTGACGGATCACCGCTCTTCGGAGTCCTGCACCTCCCCGCCGATCACCGGATTCGGGCCGGCGTCGTCATCTGTGCATCGCTGGGCAAGGAGGGGATGGACAGCGTCCGGTTCCAGCGGATCTTGGCGGATGACCTCGCCGCAGCGGGATTCGCCGTCTTGCGGTTCGACTACCTCGGAACCGGCGACTCCGCATTTCGCCAGCTTCGCGACGACGCGCTGTCCAACTGGATCGCCAGCGTCGCGCATGCCGTGAACTACCTCGAGAGCATCGGCGCAAAGTCGATCGGCGCCATCGCCATTCGTGCTGGCGGCCTCATCCTCAACGAGGCGTTACCCCGCTTGCCCTCGGTCGACCGCGTGGCCTACATCGACCCGGCCGTCAGCGGACGTCGTTACGTTCGCGAACAGGCCGCCCTGTTCCGGCTCTCGGTGGGCCCGGACGAGGTCCCCGACGGCGCGGTTTCGATGATCGGCGGCGTTCTTACCGACAAGGCCGCCAAGGACCTGGGTGCCCTCTCGCTGAAACCCATGGACATCGACCAGCTCTTGTTGGTCCGTCCCGGCGACGACGGCAAACGTCTGCAGGCTTTCAACGACGACGCCAACGCCGATGTCGAAGTGGTAACCGGGCTGGCGGAGTTCGCCCGAACGGCCGACATCGTCGTCGCCATGCCGTTGGAGGCGCTCGAGCGGACCGTCTCCTGGCTCGATGCATCGATGACGACGGATCGCACGATCGCGACTGCGCGGCCCCTCACCTCCATCACGATTCCTGACGACTCCTCGGATGGCGAAGGCGCGACCGTCGAGGCGATCGAGACTCTCGGCCCGTCGAATCTGTTCGCCATCAGAACACGGCCCGCGAACTCGACGCCGGGCGACGGCAAAGTCGTCGTGTTCTTCACCACCTCCAACGATCCGCACGTCGGCCCCGCACGGGAGTGGGTCGAGCTCTCGCGGCGGCTCGCGGCGGCCGGGGCGCAAGCGGTGCGGTGGGACCGGTCCGGCATCGGGAACTCCGGACCGATCGTGCGTGACCAATGGCAACCCATCTACCTGAAGAGGCACATCGCGGACGGTTTGACGGTGGTGCGGCAGGCTGCGACCAACCCGCGCAACGTCTCCGTCGTGGGAATCTGCTCGGGTTCCTGGTACGCGGCCCATGCAGCGCGCGCGCTGGGACTCGACGCCGCGATTCTGATCAACCCGGGTATCTGGAATTGGCGTTCGGTGAGTCGACTGGCCTGGCAATGGAACGTTCACCGGGATCTCCGCGCGGCCGCGCAGCTGGGTGCCGCCGAAGGTGGCCGCGATGGCCGCGACGTCCACAAGCCCTCGCTTCGCAAGCGGGTGGTCGAAGGCCTCAAACCGCACCGGGACCGGCTCAAGGCGGTGCTCCGTGCCCACGTTCCGGACATTGCGATGCGCATGCTTGGCCGGACGGGTATGTCTCAGGCTCCCGAGGTGCTGCTCGAGACGCTGACGCGTGAGGGAACCTCCACGACGGTGATTCTGTCGCCGATGGACGCTCAGGCTTTCGGTGACTTCGGCGGCTACCGGACGGCAGACGACCTCATCGGAGCTAATTTGCCACTGCGACTGCATCACATCTCTTCCGGGGACCACGCTGCGTATCACCAGTCGGTGCTCGTCGCGATTCGCGAGGAAGTACTGCTCCAGGTGCATGGCGGGGTCTCCATCGTCGACACCACGGCGGCTCGCGTCGACGATCCTCGAGAGCTGGACCGTCACGTCCGCGACGGCGCCCCTCCGCTCGCTCAACCAGCGCCAACGCCCTACGATGGACCGGACATGACACCATGGAGCCCGCGTGCGAACCCTCGCCGCCGCGACCCGCATTAGGCGGACGACGCGACGACATTCGGGGGGCGGTCGTAGTTGCAGGTTGGCCGAGGGCATGCGACCCGGTCGTGGCGCGCGGGCAAACGTACGTGCTCCGCGCGCGGTGAACGTGCGCGCCAGCAATCGCCGGATGGCTGTTACCCGACAGCCATGCACGTCGCCGTGAACGCGGAATCCACCGGCGCCAAGGCCGAACTCCGGCGTAGCTTCGTGCTTCGGGTCGGTGCCGCGGGCGCAGGCATCGTCTCGACGTTCCTGCTCACGGTCATCGTCGTGCGATCCCTTGATGCCCGCGATGCCGCGGCCTTCTTTGCGATCCTCGCTGCACTGCCGATCGGATCCATCGTGGGCAGGCTTGGCTTGGGGCAGAACGTCGTTCGGCTCATTCCCGCCGAGCCGACCGTGGCAGGGCGGCGGATCGTCGCAGGCACCCATCTGCAGGCGACGGTCCTGCTGACCTTGCCGACCGCGCCCATCATTGCGGTGTGCGCGACCGTTGGGCTGATCGGGCACGGAGACTTTCTCGAGGCGTTTCTGCTCACCTCGGTGATGATCATGCTGGAAGCGGTTCGGATGATGCTGAGCGACATCTTCGCAGCGCTGGGCCGGGTAACGGCATCCGTGGCGACGATGCACTACTTCCGCAGTGCCGCAGTGCTTCCGGTCGTCGGCGTCGTGGCGTTCGGACTCAGGGAACCCTCGATGCTCAACCTCCTGACCGCATACACGGTGGTGGCGGCAGTCCAGGTTGCGGTCGCGTTGTGGTTCGCGAGGACGGACATCGCGATTCGGTTCTCAGGCGTTTTTGCATCGCTTCGCCGTGCCATCTCCGACGGGTCTCGCCTGTTCGCGTTCGAAGTGACCGCGTTTCTCATCATCTCGGGGTCGATCTGGCTGGCCAACGCAGCCTTCTCGGCCGAGACTGCGGCGCACTACAGCGCGGCCATGACCATCGCCACGCAGGTCACCCTGTTGGAGGGTCTGGCTGCGGTGGCGGTGATGCCACCTGCTGCCAGATTGTGGGCAGCGGGTCGCAGGCGCGAGGTCGTGCGACTGTTGTCGGACCTCGCCACGGTGAACACCGTCATCACCATCGCCGTGGTGGCAGCGTTGGCCGCGTTCGGAACGATTGCGCTCGAGTTCGCCTATGGATCGTCGATGCGGGACGCCGGGGTCTTGCTGGTGATCCTTGCCGCAGGCGGAATTCCGCAGGCCGCGTTGAGTGTTGCCGCGTCGCTGCTGATCATCTCCGGCGAGCTAGGCGCCGTCGGTCGCACCGCCTTGGTGGTGTTGGTCTTGGTCGTACCCAGCGCCGTCGCTGCGGCGTTCCTTGGCGGGGCGGTGACCCTTGCGGTCGTTGCTGCACTCGGACTCGCCGTGCTCTATGTCAGCCTGTGGTTGACCGCACGGCGTGTGCTCGAAGACGCCCCCTTCCCGCGTTGGGGCGTGATCAGGGCGGTCCGCGAGCTCATCTCCGAAACGGCTCACCGGTCAGACGATGACACCGATTCGACGACCGCCGCAGCCTGACCAGCGCCGGACGTCGTAGCTGGCGAACACGCCACCCCGCTCCGCAAACCGGGTCTCGCCGCTTGGTGACGATAAGATCTTCGCGGGACCCAGCGCCATAGGAGGCTGTCGGTTGTTCGCGATCGGTTGCACGGTGTTCCTGCACGCAGGCGGGTTCGGCTAGTGGCGGTCTCTGCCGGCGAGGTCGTCACGCCCTCCACGGCAGCTCCCACCCCTGGCCTCTGGTGGTTGTCGCCCGCGGTCATACCGCTCGTCATTGGTGCCGCTGCGATCATCCCCACTGCGCTGGTAGGTGATGTCCCGTTCCGCACGCTGTGGAAGACGCCCAAGGCCATCACCCCGGAAACGCTGATGCTGTTCGGGTTTGGTGCAGTCGCCCTTGCCTTCGGCGCGCTCATCGGCATCGCGATGTCACCGCTGCCTCGCCTGACGTCGTCGCCGTGGCCCAATCTCGGTGAGCGCGGGATCGACATTCTGCGACGTGCCAGCACGATCCTGACCGCAGCGACCCTCGTCGGCTACGCAGGCTTCCTCTACCTCATCGCTCGGTCCGGTCTCAGTGTGGCGCAGCTGTTCGGCGGCTCGGAGGCCAACGGCACGGCGGCGGTGAAGGATGTCATCGGGACGATTCCCGGCGTGACGACGTTGACCCAGCTCGGAATTGGGTCTGTCGTCATCTCGGCAACCGTTCTGGTACAACAGTTTTCGCGTGCCGAGCTCGCCAAGATGTTGATCATCGTCGGATTCGCAGTGCCGCGTGCGTACATCTACGCCGAAAGACTCGCGATTCTCGAACTCGTCCTACCGATCACCGTGGTCTTTGCGGCCAAGCTATCGATCGGCAGTCGCACCCGTAAGATCGTCGCGCGCGCGCTTCCGGTTGCCGGAATCGCGCTCGTCGTCGTTGTTTTCGGGGCGTTCGAATACTCCCGGTCGTGGACGTTCTACCGCGCCCACGGCGAGACGTCTTTCGTGGGGTTCGCCCTCTCCAGGCTCGCCGGCTACTACATCACCGCCTTGAACAACGGTCAGCTGATCCTCAGTCATCTCGACTCACCTGGACGATGGCCGTACGACACTTTCGAAGGGTTCTGGGATGCGCCGGGAATTTCGAACCTCGGCCTGTACGAGCGACTCGGCGGGCTCCCACCGCCCTACTCGAAATCGGGCACTGCCCCCTACAACGACGTCCTCTATCAGTTCGGTAACAACGAGTTCAACAACCCGAGCGGATACGTCGGTCCGTTCATCGACTACGGGTGGCTCGGCGGACTGATCTGGCTTCTCCTCGCCGGAGTCGTCGCCGGCGTGCTGTACCAACAATTCTGCAGCGGCCGATTTCTCGGACTGTTGCTGTATCCGGTCTTCTTCCTCGGTCTGGCGGAGCTTCCCCGCTACATTTACTGGGTACAGGGACGAGCAATCTATACTTGGGTCGCACTCCTGGCAATCGTCGTATTGCTTGAGAGAGGCCGTCGACGCCGCAATGGCGGCATCGAGCAACGTGCGCTCTTCACCCGTCAACGATGACGGGCAGAACGAAGCCACACGACAGTTCAGAGGAAGGTCGCGTGCGCACGGCGAGAATCATGGCGTGGGTTGGTGCATTGGGCATCGTCATGGCGCTTGTCGTCGCGTGTCAGCAGTCGGAGTCCCGCAGCGACCCCATGGCGGACAGCACGTCGACCCTTCAGGCCCGATTCGACGCCTTGGCGCCGGGAGCCTCGCTGAAACTCGAGCCCCAGGTCTTTATGCACAGCGGGGTGCTGAAGATCCGCGTCCCCGGAGTTCAGATCGATGGGAACGGCGCCACTTTGCAGGCGACCTCGGATGCGACCTCGGCCGTGCAGATTCTCGCCGACGGCGTCCAATTGACGAACATCAGGCTGACCGCTCCACGTGACGGCCCGAGGATGTTGGGCACGGATCAACACAAGCTCGTGATCGCCGGGAACAACGCGACCGTATCGAACCTGACCATCGTCGGTTCGGCAGCGGCAGGAATCTTCGTCAACGGCGCGCAGAACTTCAACATCCACCACGTGAGCATCGACGGGACCCGCGCGGATGGCATTCACATGACGAACGGGGCGGGAAATGGCGTCGTCGACGACGTGCAGACCGACAGAACGGGCGACGACGGAGTCGCGGTCGTGTCGTACAACGCGGACGGAACGCGCTGCCACGACATCGTCGTGACCAATGTTTCCGTCGGGAGTACCCGATGGGGCCGCGGCATGACCGTCGTCGGCGGCACCAACGTGACGATGCGCGATTTCACGATCGCCAATACCAGTGCTGCCGGCGTGTACGTCGCGACGGAGGGCGCGCCGTACTACACACAGTCGGTTGACCACGTGTCGATCTCGGACGGTTCGGTCACCAACGCGAACCAGAATCCGACCGTCGTGCACGGCGCGATCCTGGTTGCCGCGGAGAACGCGGGAACCACCATCAACGACGTCTCGATTTCGAATGTCTCCGTCACCGGGACCGCACCAACCGCCGAGCGCGATGTAGCGGTCATCGCCAACGGAGCGTCGGTGAGCGGCGTCACGCTCGAGGGGATCGCGCTGGACAACACCAAGCTGACGCCGTTCGACAGCAACGTGCCAGCCTCGAGCTATACCGTCTCGAATTGGACGGCAAACGGGGCTCCCATTACCGTTAGCTGAGTATCGCGCTACCGAAAACGACGTTTGCTACGCACGCCATTGCCGAGGGGGCGCCATGTCCGACGCCAACTCGGGCGTCGACGAATCCACCGCGCGCGCCCCGATGATCGTCCACGTCGCCGAGTCCTTCGCGAGCGGAACGGCGTCGGCGATCGGCGACTTCGTCCGAAACTATCCCGATGCCGAGCACCACGTGGTCTACGCGTTCCGCGAGGAGGCCCTCGTCGACTCGCGCGAGCTGGACTGCTTCGCCTCCGCCACGGCGATGCCGTCGGGAGCCGTGGCACGCATCCGGTTCCTGCGCAGGCACCTGCGACAGTGCGTGGACAGCTTTGACGGCCAGGTGATCGTCCATGCGCATTCCAGTAGGGCAGGCGGGTATGTGCGTGCGGCCGTGCGCAAGTCGAAACGCCTGCCCGTGGTGTACACGCCGCACTGCTATTCGTTCGAGCGGACCGACGTAGGGCGGCCGATGCGACTGGCATTCCACGGCATGGAGTGGTTGTTGTCGTTCAACACGACCGCGTACGCGGCCTGCTCGCCGCGCGAGGCCGAGCTGTCGCGGTGGACCACGAGCTCGCCGCGGGTGGTCAGCGTGCCCAACGTGACCCCACCGGGACTGCCTGCGCGCGAACCGACGTCGGGCGAGCGTCCACTGAGGATCGTCGGTAACGGACGGCTGGGGCCCCAGAAGGATCCCCAGTTCTTCGCCGATGCGTTCAGGGCCGCCGCGGCCAAACATCCTGGCATCGAGGCATTGTGGGTCGGGGGCGGGGATGCCCGCCTCGAGGAGGTGCTGCATGCAAGCGGGGTCCAGACGACCGGCTGGCTGTCGCGACGCGAGGCGCTGAAGGCGATGGCTTCGGGCGATCTGTACCTGCACACGGCGGTATGGGAGGGATTTCCGATCTCGATCATGGAGGCGGTGGGCATGGGCTTGCCGGTCGTTTCGCGACGCCAACCCTATCTGCATGGTTTCGACATGCCTGCGGTGATCGACCAGCCCGGTGAATTGGCTTGCGTCATGACGCAATTGACTCGTGAGGGCGAATTCGCGACGCTTCGTCGTAAGACCGCCGCCGCACTCGCAGGCAATACCGACGTCGATCAGCGCGCAGCATTGCGCGATCTCTACGGACCGCTGGCCGGGCCACGTTGACACCGCGAGTCCACGTCAACGGAAAGTGGTTGGCGCAAAAGATGACTGGGACGCAGCGCTACGCGGGCGAGATCGTGAACGCCATCGTCGCCACGGACTCCGTCGACCTGGTCGTCCACGTTCCGGCTGGGGCAGAAGTGCCCGAATGGATGCACCACGAGCGGGTGGAGATCCGGCGGGCGCCCACGAAGGGCGTTGTGTTCGAACAGGTGTATCTGCCCGTGGTGTCCGCGGGGAGGCTTCTCCTCAACTTCGCAGGGCCAGCACCTCTACTGAAACGTCGTCAGGTCGTCACCATGCACGACGCCACGCCCTTCCGCTATCCGCAGACGTTCCGCAAGGCGTTCGTCCGGTCGTATCTGGTGCTGTACTACCTGCTGGGCCGTTTCGCCCGCCGGCTGGTGACGGTGTCCCATTTCAGCGCACGGGAACTCGACGACGTGCTCGGCATCGCCGCGGACAAGTTCGTCGTGGCGGGCTGCGCCGCAGACACGTTGACCGCGATGCCGCCCGAACGGCCCGCGATCGACGGTCTCGTGGAACCGTTCTATCTGATGGTCGGCACGATCGCCGTGCACAAGAATCTCCCCGGTCCGGTCCGGGCAGTGACCGAGTCGGGACGCAGTGTCGTCGTCGTCGGCGCGTCCGGTAACCAGCAGGTGTTCTCGGACGCGAACACGCTGAGCAGTCGCGCCATCATCGCGGGTCGGCTGTCTGACGCGGAGCTGGCCTGGCTCTATCGTCACGCCACGGCGCTGATCTTTCCCTCGAAGTACGAGGGATTCGGGCTGCCGCCGCTGGAGGCGCAATCCCTGGGCTGCCCCGTGGTGGCCTCCAATGCGGCCTCGCTGCCGGAAGTCGTTGGCGACGGTGCTCTGTACTTCGATCCGGATGACTCCGCTGCGCTGCTGCGTGAACTCGAGCGGTTGGAGTCCGAGCCGGAACTGGTGCAGAGCCTGCGCGATCGCGGGTCGGCCAATGCTCTGCGGTACACGTGGTCGACGTCCGCGGAGGCGATCTTGAGGTCGCTGGGACTGGCGCCGGCCACGCCGCTCTGAGGGCTAGTTCTGGGCGTGCGTGTGGTCTTGCTGGTGTTCGGCGGGCGCTCCGTCGATGTCGTCGGGCGGTGGTTGCTGCCCATTGCCCGACGTGTCCTGTTCGCCTTGCGCGGGTTTGCGTCGCAGAAGGGAAACCCACGGTCGCCGTTGATTCGTCTCCTCCGCCGGTGATTCGGGCTCGGACTCCGAGCTTGCCTCCGGCTGATCGGAGTGCTGCTGATCGTCCTGAACCGGTGTGTGGCTCACCTCGACAGGGGGCGCGGGAACCACGAACGAGGGGGCGCTGCGCTGCTCGACTTGATCGGGCCTGCGCTGAAGACCGGAGAACCACGGCCGCGGATGGAGGTTGTCTCCCCCCGACCGCTCACTGTTGGTCGCCGAGTTCGCTTCACGTTGTTCGGGCTGGTGCTCGTCGGCGGGGGCCTGTGGGTGGCCTTGGTCGGAAGGCGACTCTTCGACGGCGTCTGCGAATCCGCCGGGTGGGTCGCCGTCGGTGCCCTCGGGGTGCACGAGGTGCTCGTCCTCGTCGGGGTGCTCCGACTGTTCGTCTTCAGCGGGTATACCGCTGCCGTTGTCCGCGTGCTCGAACTGCTCGACGTGAAGTTCGGACTGTTCGTCGTGGACTGCCAGGTCGGTGTCGTCGGCGGCAGGCGGATGGTGCCCGTTGTCCGAATGTGGGTCGTCGTATTGTGCGAGGTTGGCCTGATGCTCCTCGTCCTGAGCGGGAGGAGGGCTGTGCTCGCCGACGGGTGACCCGTCATCGCCGTCTGAGAAGACCTGTTGTTCGGCGTCTGACTTCTGCTCTTGGTCTTGGGTGGCGACGGCATCGTTCTCGTCCGGTACGTGCCAGGCCGCGGAGAGCGGGTCGAGTTGTTCGGTTGGGTGCTCGTCGTCGGGGATGGGCGCGTAGATCTCTTCGGGCGTTGTGTCCGTGGGGACTTCGTGGTGTTCGGCGTGTGGCTCGTGCTGCTCGCCTTGGTGGGGCACTTCGTTCGACTCGTCGACGGGTGCCTCTTGCGGGCCGGCGGCGAAGGGTGCATCGCCGGTGTTGTCGCCCTCAGTCGGCGTGGGGATCTGGTCCAGGAGTACTTCGGACATCGTGTATGACGGTCCGTCGTGCTGGGCGGTCGCGTCGATCTCGGGCTGCGTGCCCACTTGGCCGACCATCGGCTCTGCCGGGATCGCGGCTCCGTCGAACTGCTCGGCGCCCCAGAGTTGTTGGCCCGGCTGTGGCACCGGCGGGGCGAGCGGCGGTTCGTACGCCGTGGGAAGCGGCGCGGCGGGAAGTGCTTGTTTCACTGGCGCCTTGCTGCCCAACGAATGCCGACCGCCCTCGGAACGGCCGCGTCGTCCGGTGAGCAGTCCGTCAGACGTGGCCAACCGGCCCTTCGTGCAAATCGCCGTCACCGGGACGTCTTCGTTTCTGATGGCGTGCAGCAGGACCTCGACGTCTGCGGCCACGTCGCGACCGATCCGCACCACCACGACGATCTGGCCGGCGCGCTCGGCGACGGCGAGCATCTGAGGCGCGGTCGCCACCGATCCGCCATCGATGATCACGGTCTGCCCGTCATCTGCGGGAAGCGCGTCGAGCTTGGCGCGAACCGCAGCAGAGGAGAGGTTCGCGAATTCACCGACGACGTTTACCGCGGACACCGAAACATGTTCGACAGCACCCATGTACAGCAATTTGGCGACGATGTCGGTGCCGGAATGCGCTGACGCACCGACCACCAGAATCTCGCCGGTCCGCGGTGCGGGCAGCTGGCCGTAGAGCGTTCGCGCGCGGCTCAGTTCGGACCGAGCGTAGGTACCCGCGCGCTTGCCGAGTCGAACGACCGGCAACAGCACCGGGGTCACCTGACGATCCAGTTGTGACGCCGACGCGATCACGCCGGTCCTACGTCGCCACGCCAGGGATCCCGCCAGTGCCAGGAGACCGCCCAGCATGGTGCCGCCGACAATGGGTAGTGACGGGTCGCTCTGTGCAGATTCCGCAGTGATCGGTTCGACGACCTGGATTCCGGGAGCGCGCAGCAACTGCGACTGCAAACTCAACCGCTGCTGTTCAAGCGTTCGCAATTTGTCGTCGAGTGCGAGCTGGTTGACGGCTTCGTCGTTGCGCTCGGCGTCCGCAGCCGTTTCCGCTCTGACCCTCACGATCACGGCCGTGATCGCGTCGATGGCGGCTCCGGTTCGGTCACTCGCGAGTTGCTGCACCCGGCCGGCGTAAACCTTGAGTGCCACGTCCAGAGCGGCCCTCGCCTCGTCAGTCGTTGGCTCTGTTGCCGTGATTCGGACCAGAGCCGACTGGCCCTGCTGAGCGGCCAGCAGGCTGGGCGGGGTGGGCAGCTTGAGCTCGTTGCCCACCGCGTCGGCAAAACCGCTGGAAGAGAGGTAGACGATCTCACCGGCGAGATAGGCCTGCTGCGTCTCAGGCGATGGCACGCTGTTTGTGACGATCTGATTGGCGTCGATCGGCTGGTCGATGCGAATCAAGGCGGTCGCGGTCGGTGACGTGCCGTCGACCAACGGTGCGGCCAGTCCTCCGGCGATCCCGCCGACCAGAAGTCCGACGGCGGTCATGGGCCAGACGGGCGTCAACCACCTGTAAGCGGTGGCTCGCACTTGTTCTCGCATGGCGACGTCAAACCCTTCGATCCGGTCCAAGGATATTCGCGAAATGGGGTCCGCGGCGAACCAGGGATACGTTGCTCAGGCTACGCGCCTGACCGCTGGAGCAAACGTGGCGAAGGTCACCGTCCGACGTCGATGACGCGTCGATTCGCAGCGCACCGACACGGGCAGGAACCGCCATTGGCCCAGTCTGCGGTAAGTCCGCGCTGCTTCACCTCGCGACACGCCGGACGACACGCTGCACGTTGGTACCAGTGGTGCACATGTTGCGATCAATTGTTGGCCCGTTGCGGGGCTCGAAGGGCCGGTGCGACGCCGCGTCGAAGAGCGCAGCGCAAATTAGTCCCAGCAACTGAAATTGGGTGCTGCGGAGGGGACTGGCCGCTCGCCGCCGGGATGCGCCCCGCGCTAGGCAGGCGGTGCGAAGAATTCGAGAGCTGAACCGTCCGGGTCCCGGAAGCTCAATCCGGAGCCGTAGGAGGCGTCGACGATTCCGCCGTGCTCGATGCCCAGTTCGTCCAGTCGACCAACCCACGTCTCGAGGTCTCCGCGTGACGCGCATCCGAAGGCGACGTGATCCAGGCCAACTCGAAATTCGCTGAACCGCTCGTCGGGTGCCGGTTGGGTGTGCTGATGCAAACCCAGGAGGGTGTCGTTGTCGAGCGCGAACACGACGTGGCGGTACCCGGCGTCGGTGTCCTCGTCGATCGCCGGGTCGGTACCGATGAGAGCGCGGTACCACGGCGCGCTGACGGAGAGGTCACGAACGGTGATCGCAACGTGGGTGAGAGCAGGGAACGTGGGCATGGCAACTTCCTTGTTGGTTGGAACCCGACGTAGTGGATACGACGCGGAACCGCGAAGGGTTCACCCGTCGGTTGTCCCTCAGTGTCCACCGAGAGCATTCTGAACGAACGGTGGCGATCTTCTCCGCGAGGTACTCGTGGCCGCGATCGGTGGGATGGACGCCGTCCGCCCCGATCAGCTCGGGGGTGTCGACGAGCCACTTCTCGGCGATCGGGTCGACGAACTCAAGGCCCGCTTCGTCGGCCTGGCCGCGGATCGACGTCGCGCACGGCGGTGACGTCAGCGGGTGGGTTCTGGGTGGGCCACGTGGGGCCGATGACGATGAACTTCGCGCGCGGAGCCGCGGCCCTTGCCTCGGCGAAGGTGTCGTGGACGGCGGTCCGGAGGTCGGCGGGGTTGACGTGGCCGTCGTTCACGCCGCCGAAGAAGATGACCAGGTCATCGCGATCGCCGAGGACGTTTGCCTTGTCTCTGAAGACATTCCCGGCATGGCCGGGGTCCGCGTATCCGGCGCTGCCCTCGGCGGAGACCTCCAGGTCGATGATCGTGCCCGCCTCCAGCAGGTTGTGCCGTAGCACCGCGGGCCAACTGCGCCAACCCAGGCCGCCCTCGTCGGAGCCCTCGGTGAAGGAGTCTCCGACGATCGCGATCCGGTGCTCCCGTGGCGCCGGCGGCGCTGCACCCTCGGCCGAGCATGCCGCCACCAGCGCCGTGGCGGCGAGCACCGCGAGGCGACGGTCGGCCATGAGTCGAACGGTACCAACGTGGCAAGGCGGCCGAAGGCGTGGGAACCGTCTAGCGCTGCAGTTCGGCGTGATGCGAGTTGCCGCACAGCAGTTTTCGCGATCTTGCCATTCGTCGTCAACGGCAGGGAGTCGACGAACAGAACGTGTCGTGGCCGCTTGAATGCGGCGAGGCTCGTGCGAACGTGAGCGATGAGTTCGTCCGCGGTCGGGCCTCGGTGTGACTTCGCCACCACGACGGCGCACACCGTCTCGCCCCAGTATTCGTCGCGCACGCCCACCACCGCCGCCATCTCGACGTCGGGATGGCGAGACAGCACGTCCTCCACCTCGCGGGATGCGACGTTCTCGCCGCCGGTGATGATGACGTCCTTCAACCGATCGACGATGACCAGCCTGCCGTCGTCGTCGATACGTCCGACGTCACCGGTCCGGAACCAGCCGTCGGAGCCGGATAGCCCAGGGGCGACTTGTCCACCCCGCAGCAAGATCTCCCCGGAGTCTTCGTGGATGCGGACCTCGATCTCGGCGTGCGGCAGGCCCGCGCTGACGAGCGCATCCGGGTCTCCGGCTGCCCCCGCGCGATGCTCTGCCGGACCGAGGAAGGTGACGTTCCCGCCGGTCTCGGTCATTCCGTAGCCCTGGTGGAAGTCGACGTCGAGTCGGGCGATCGCCCGCCGCAGCAGATCGGCGGGGATGGCCGCCGAACCGTAGGCGATCTCGCGAAGTGACGGGAGTTCGGCCCCGGAGTCATCGAGGTAGGCGAGCAGGCTGTGCAACATGGTCGGGGCGAGCGAGCACGAGGTGACGCCGTGGGCGTTGACGGCGGCGGTGAACGTCTCGGGCCGAAAAGCCGCTACGGGCAACACCGTTGACTGCGCGCAGTGGTGCACCAACATGTTGTAGCCCGCGATGTGGCACATCGGAAAGGGCAATAGGTAGACGCCGCCGGAGCGCACCGAGCGGCCCGCGACCGTTCCCCGGACCGCGGTGGTGATCGAGCGGTGGGTATGCACGACGGGTTTGGGCGTGCCGGTGGAGCCACTGGTGAACAACAGCCATGCGGGATCGTCGGGGTCGACGTCCTCGGCGATCGCCGAATGATCCTGCGCGCGTCCCCATTCAGGGTCGTCGAAGCTCACCACGTTCGCAGCCGCGCCGGGTGCGAGGGCGCTGAGGTAGCGCTCGTCGCCAACCACGACGGCGGCCTCCGTCGCCGCCAACTGAGCGGCCTGCTCGTCCGCGCTGAGTCGCTGGTTGATCAGGACCAGGACGCGACCGGAACGGGGCACCCCGTAGTACAGCCGGGCGTAGTCGAGGCCGTTGTCCGCGATGACGGCGATGCGGTCGCCCCGTTCGGTGCGCGCAGCACACCCACCCGGCGAGCGCACCGATCTGGCGATCGAATTCGGCGAAGGTGGTCGACGTGCCATCCGCGGTGATGATCGCCGGCCGGTCGGGCGCGGCGTCGGCGGCCCGCGACACCAGGTCGTGGATGAGGTCGATGCGAGTGTCGGTCATCTCGCCGGAAGGATAACCGCTTGCTCCCGCGCGATATGTTGCACCGATGGGTGACGACTTCACCGGACCGCACATCGCTACGTGGCACGAGCGCATCGCCGTGGGCAATGAGATCCTGCGCACGCAGGTCGGATCGGGACTGCACGGCGTCACCATCGCGGCACCGACGACCGCGACGAGATGGGCGTCTGCATCGAGCCACCCGACTGCGTGATCGGCCTGAACACCTTCGACCAGTACATCTTTCGCACTGCAGCCGAAAGGGCATCGGTCGGGCGCGGGGGACCTCGACCTCATCATCTACAGGCTGCGCAAGTTCGCGACGCTCGCCGCGGCGGGCAACCCGACGATCCTGGTGCCGCTGTTCGCACCGGAGTCCGGACGGGGCTCGATTCCACGCTGCCGATGACTCTGACGAGCACCGTGCACACGCTGCTCGCCGTACGGACGGGCGGATTCTCCAAGGACGACGCCGTCGCGCAGTTGGACGAACGGGAGGCGGCCCTGGTCCAGGTCGACCGACGGCAACAGCAAGCTGCCGGAGCACCCCGACCGCGACGCCATCAACGCGTGGCTCGTCGATGCGCATCGCGCATGGTGGGACCGCTAGCGAGGGGTCAGTCGGAACACCGGGATCTGCCGACCCACGATCGCGGTCTTGGCCTTGTAGTCGGCATAGCCGCCGTAGACCCGTTCGGCGAGGGCATAGAGGCGCGCGTACTCATCCGGGTCGGTCACCTTCGTCGCGCGGAAGGAATCACCGCCGAGTTCGCATTCGGGGTGTGCCGACAGGTTTCGCGCCCACAGTGGATCCTTGCCGCCGCCGTAGTTGGAGGCGACGGCGATGGGGTCGGGTCCGTCGTGGAAGTAGGTGATCTGCACCTCGCGGGGCTGACCAGACTTGGCGCCCGTCGTTCGCAGCGTCGCCGTGGGGACGATGCCAAGGCTCCAGCTCAGCCTTCCGTTGGAGACGCGGCCAAGCCACGGATCCGTCTTCGCCGCAACGTTTTTGATGAACGCCTGTCCGAAGGCGGTGCCGAAGACCTTGCCGATTCCGCGGGCGAAGGCGGACTTGGGGAGAGTGGGGTCGGCATAGGGCAGGGGCATGGCACGAGCCTAAGCGTCGATGGACGGTTTCGGGCTCAGTTCGCGGGCCCGCTGACTCGCCGCCGATACGCAGATGGCGTCTCGCCGCAGAACTGGGCGAAGCAGCGGGTGAACGAGCTGAGGCTCTCGAAGCCGACGGCGCTCGACGTCGCCTGAACCGACTGGCCGGGTGCGGCGAGCAGGGCCATCGCTCGCAACATGCGGGCGTGCAGGAGGTATGTGCGCCAGGGGATTCCGATGGTGTCGGCGAACAACCGCCGCAGCGTGCGCTCGGACACCGCCACCGCGCTGGCCACCTCGTCCGCGCTGACCGCGTCGAGATGTTGCTTGGTGTAGGCGAGCGCCGCGGCCACGATGGGATGGTCCGATGTCGGAAGGCTCAGCGGCGCTTCGTGATCCAGGGCCTCGGAGACCAGCGCGGCGAGAGTTCGGAAGAAGTTGTCGGACTCCTCGTCGCCGTGCGCCCGGTGGATCGGCCACCGCAGTGCGTAGACCATCATCTCGCGAATCAGCGGCGATACGGCGATGATGCGGGCGCGCCCGCCTGCGTCTGGGATCAACGCCGGATCGAACATCACGGCGACGGTCTTGACGTCGGGATTCATCACCGCCTGGTGTTCCAGGCCCACCGGAATCCAGGCGGCCTGCTGCGGGGGAAGGAGGTAGTGCGCGGAGTCGGTCTCGACCTCGACGACGCCGTGCATCGCGTACTCGATCTGATGGACCTCGTGGGAGTGCCAGCCGGTGATCAGGCCGTCGCCCTCGTAGAGATAGCTGCCCGCCAGCGCACGTCCTCCGCGGCGTAGCCCGATGACTGGCCGGCGCTGCGAGGGCAGCATGGCCGGAACGGATAAATCTCTGTCCGAAAGCGCAGAGCCGGTCACCCTTGGAGAGGGTACTAGTGGAAGACATGAACGTCGACGATCTGATTCTGGTGAGCATTGACGACCACGTCGTCGAGCCGCCCGACATGTTCCTCAATCACGTGCCCGAGAAGTACAAGGCCGAGGCGCCGATCGTGGTCACCGACGACAAGGGCGTCGACCAGTGGTTCTATCAGGGCAGGCCGCAGGGTGTCAGCGGGCTCAACGCCGTGGTGTCCTGGCCCGCCGAGGAGTGGGGCCGCGATCCCGCGGGCTTCGCCGAGATGCGACCGGGGGTATACGACGTCCATCAGCGCGTGAAGGACATGAGCCGCAACGGCATCCTCGCGTCGATGTGCTTTCCCACGTTCACCGGGTTCTCCGCCCGACATCTGAACATGACCCAGGAGCCGATCACGCTGGTCATGGTGTCGGCCTACAACGACTGGCACATCGACGAGTGGGCGGGCAGCTACCCCGACCGGTTCATCCCCATCGCGGTCCTGCCGACCTGGAGCCCCGAGGCGATGGTCGCCGAGATCCGGCGCGTCGCCGCCAAGGGCTGCCGCGCGGTGACCATGCCGGAACTGCCTCACCTGGAAGGACTTCCGAGCTACCACGACGAGGACTACTGGGGCCCGGTGTTCCGGACGCTGTCCGAGGAGAACGTCGTGATGTGTCTGCACATCGGCACCGGCTTCGGCGCGATCAGCATGGCGCCGAACGCCCCGATCGACAACCTCATCATCCTGGCCACCCAGATCTCCGCGATGTGTGCCCAGGATCTGCTGTGGGGCCCGGCGATGCGCAACTACCCAGACCTGAAGTTCGCCTTCTCCGAGGGCGGAATCGGTTGGATCCCCTTCTATTTGGACCGGAGCGATCGCCACTACACGAACCAGAAGTGGCTGCGCCGCGACTTCGGCGACAAGCTGCCCAGCGACGTATTCCGCGAGCACTCGCTGGCCTGCTACGTCACCGACAAGACCTCGCTGAAACTGCGCCACGAGATCGGCATCGACATCATCGCTTGGGAGTGCGACTACCCGCACTCGGACTGCTTCTGGCCCGACGCGCCCGAGCAGGTGCTTGCCGAACTCGAACGCTGCGGGCGCCGACGACTCCGACATCAACAAGATCACCTGGGAGAACTCCTGCCGGTTCTTCGGCTGGGATCCGTTCGCGAGGACCGCGAAGGAGCAGGCAACGGTCGGCGCGCTGCGGGCGACGGCGACCGACGTCGACGTGTCGATCCGGCCTCGCAAGGAATGGGCGAAGCTGTACGCGGAGAAGCAGCTCGCTCAAGCGTGAGCTGTCGCGCTTCGTTGAGATGGCGTTCATGGTGGGAAAGTACGAGTAGCGCCCGCCCTCACTGCCGCCTCAAGTGCCGCGCCGTCGCTGTTCGCACGCTTGGCGGACTCGCCGGATGATCTCGGCTTGACGGTGCTCGGCCACCACGCGGACGACGATCCATCCGAGTGAGGTGATGTACTCCAGGCGAGTGATGTCCCTGGTGTACACGGGCCGGTCGGTGTGATGTTTACCGTCGTATTCGACGGCCACCATCAGTTCCTTCCATCCCATGTCGAGGTAGTAGCGGGGTAGCCGTCGGGCGCCAGCACCGGGATCTGAGTTTGCGGCCGGGGCAAGCCCGCCTTGATGAACATCAGTCGCAACCTCGTCTCTTGCGGCGATTCCGCGCCTGCGTCAACGAGATCGAGTGCCCGGTCGACCTGCCGCAGACCCTTAATTCGCGGATGCCGTTCGCCTAGCGCGCGCACGTCGTCGACCTTGAAGTGGGTGGCTCTGGCCAACGCGTCCAAGCGGGCCACCGCTTGCCCCACCGGACCTCGACGTGCCAAGTCAAATGCCGTTCGCTCCGCGGTGGTGGCCGACATCGCCTCGTAGTGCAGCACCTCGTCGTCCAGGATTGTCTCGGCGCGGGTGAGCACCCCTGTCGGTGGACGGTGGTTGGCCCAGTTCAATTCGATGGGGCTGTCGGCGTCGACCCACTTGGACCCCAGCATCGCCGATGCGGCCAGACCCGTCACAATGCCTTCGCGTTTCGACCACAGCCAGGCCGCCATGGTGCGCTCCTCGAGAGTGAGTGTCGCGCGCTTCGCGACGTACACGTCGGGCAAAATCCGCCGATGCTGAGTGCGCAGCGCATGGCGGGTAAGCCAACCGTTGGCCACTGCCTCGCTCCCGACAAAAGGCCCGTTCATGCGCTGCAGAGTCACATTTGCGGCCTCACGTTCGCTCAATTCGTGCACAGGCCTGGCTGGCTATCCACAGTCCGCGTTGAGTCGGCACTCATGGCGGGAAAGTGCGAGTAGCTTCCGCCATCACCGCCGGATCAAAGCATCAACGGCTGTTATATACGAAGAGTGCGTGAGGTATATACAGTGGCTGGTATGACGAAGCGACTGATCGAGATCGACGACGAGCTGCTGGAGTCGGCGAGGCAGGAACTCGGTACATCCGGGATCACCGACACCGTGCGATCGGCATTGCAATTCGCGGCCGCGCGTTCGGCAAGACTGCGTGAAGTCGAATGGTTGTCATCTGGCGGCATGGCCGAGATGGCTGATCCGGAGGTACGGAAAGACGCGTGGCGCTGACTGCGCGGTTCTCGTCGACACGAGCGCTGCGGCGAGGATGTACAACCCAATCGTTGAAGAACAGTTGGGTCCGATCATCAAGTCCGGAGTGGTCGCGACCACGGCGGGGCTCGACTATGAAGCGTTCTACAGCGCGCGCTCGTCGACTGACTTCGCAAGCACGAAGCTTCGGCGCGAGATCGCCTATGAATATCTGCCCACCGACGACGAGCATTGGCAGAGAGCGCTTGACGCGCAATTTCGCTTGGCTCAGTCAGGTCGACATCGATCGGTCGGCATCGCAGACCTGCTCACCGCGACGATCGCAGAAGCGCATCGACTGACGGTGATCCACTATGACGCCGATTTCGACATGGCGGCAACCGTTTTGGATTTCGAACACCGCTGGGTCGCGCAGCCAGGAACCCTGTGATCAGGCCGGCTCGTAGCGCAGCATCGTGACGCCGTCGTCGGGGTAGTCGGTGAACACGGGCTGCACCCGCATGCCAACCCGGATCGCGTCCGGCTCGGCGTTGACGATCTCGGTGGAGAACCGCGGCCCCTCGTCCCACTGCACGACCGCCAGGATCTGTGGCACGTCATCGGCGAAGTGCGGCGAGACGGCGCGGTGGCTGACCGTGAACGTGTACAGCGTTCCCGCGCCGCTGATCTCGCGCCACTCGAGATCGTCGGCAAGTGACCCGGGCGCAAGGATCCGCGGATAGAACACGTAGCGGCCGGTCGACGGCGAGTATTGAATGCGGATCTCGTGCTCGCTCAGCGCATCCCAGAACGGCGCGTGGTCGGCGTCGGGACCGGCATCGGCTTGGACATCGCGCTCATGGTCTAGTCGCCCTCCAACACGAGTGTGGTCTGTTCGGAGAGAATGCCCCCGTTGCCGGAGACGAACGCGCGATTGCATTCGCCCACCTGGGCCTCGCCCGCCCTACCCATGATCTGCCGCGTGGCGTCGCAGACGTGGTGCATGCCACCCGCGGTGCCCGGCTGGCCGTAGCCCAGCTGCCCACCCGCGGTGTTCATCGGGAAGTCGCCGCGGAACGTGAGGTCGTGCTCGGCGACGAATTGAAGCCCCTTGCCCTTCTGGCAGAAGCCGGCGTCTTCGAGGCTGAGCAGCGCCGTGATGGTGTAGCAGTCGTAGATCGACACCATGTCCATGTCCGACGGCGCGAGACCGGCCATCCCGAAGGCGGATTCGGCTGCCTTGATCATGGGAGTCTGCAGCAGGTCCTCGGCGTAGGTCGGCGTCTTGTACGGCACGCGTTCGCCAAACCCCTTGACCCACACCGGCCGATTGCGGCTACGCCGTGCCAGATCGGCGTTGGTGACCAGGACGGCAGCGCCGCCGAGCACCGGCATCACGATCTCGAGCATGTGCAGCGGCGAGGCGATCATCGGGCTGGCCAGCACGTCGTCGACGGTCAAGGGCTTGTCCGAGAAGATCGCTCCCGGAGTGTGATTCGCGTTGACTCGCTGGTCGACGACGATCTTCGCCATCGCCCGCTCGTCGTAGCCGTAGGTCGCCGCGTACAGGGTGGCGACCTGGCCGTAGGGTCCGTTCTGCCCCAGATTGCCGTAGGGGATCTCGAACTCGGCCTGCGGGTGAGCCGTACCGGTTGCTCGACGCGCCGAAGTACAGCATGTCTCCGAAGTCGACGGGCTTCTTGTCCGACATCGGCGTCATCTGCCCGGCGGGCACGACGCACAGCACGGCGTTGCAGATGCCGAGCTCGATCGCCGCGGCCGCGCGCCACACCATCGCCGCCGAACTCGCGCCGCCGAGGTCGACGAGCTCGGCGAAATTGGCTCGTATGCCGAGGTATTCGATGATCGTCGACGGAACGAAGATCATCGACTCCTGCAGGTAGCCCGCGCAGATGCCGTCGACCTCCGAGGCGTCGATGCCGGCGTCGGCCAGTGTGGACGCGGCCAGCCGTGCCCACTGCTCGAGATTGAACTCGAGCGGTCCGGTCGGCCGCTTCGTGGCCGGCAGCTCGGTGTACCCGACGATCGCCGCCTCACCCCGTAGACCCATTACTCGTTGCCTTCCTTCATGATTGCGGCATGCCTGTGTGCGTCGAGAGCGACGCAATGGCGTGAGTTACTCGCACTTCTTCGCCGAAACGTTGGTTTGGGCGGGATGGGGGAGACCGCGGACGGTGCACGGGACGCCGTTGACGACCTGGGTGTTGCTCGGCACGTCGATCAGCGCAGGCGGATTCAGCAGGTTGGAGTTCACTCCAGGATGAGCGTTGGCGGTGTCGAGGCGGGTACCGGCCCGGCCGTGGCCCCAGCCATGCGGCAGGCACACCACGCCGGCCATGACCTCGTCGCTGACCTCCGCGGTCACCGAGAGCGCCCCCTCCGACGTCGCGACCTCCGCGAGATCACCGTTGGACAAGCCGATTCCGGCTGCGTCGGTGGGGTTGATCAGCAGCGTGCAGCGGTCCCTGCCGCGCATCAGCGCCGGGACGTTGTGCAGCCAGGAGTTGTTCGACCTGAGGTGACGCCGGCTGGTGAGCACGAAAGCCGGTGTCTCACGGTCGATCCGCTCGAGCAGTCGCGGCACGTCGTCGGCGAGGTGGCCGTGGAAGAGTTCGACCTTTCCGGACGGGGTGGTCACGGCGTCGGCGATGCGCCCGCCCTCGAGCTCACCGAGGCGGACGCCGTCGGGATTCTTGCGAACCTCCGCGAGCGTGAGGCCGCCCGGTCGCTCGCCCAGGTCGTCGCCCCACGGTCCCAGTCGGATGCCGAGGTCGACCATCCGCTCGGGGCCGCGATCGGTCAGCATCGCCATCGCCTGTTGCGGATCCCGGCCGCTCAGTGGACTGTTCGGCTGGCGCGCAGAGGGTGGCGATCATTCCGCCGACGTAGAGATCGTCGAGCGCGGCCACGTCGACCTCGGGAATCGGTGTGCCGAACACCGATCCGCCGAGACGCAGCAGCAGCTCCCACTCGGTGGGCCGGTCGGTCGGTCGAACACCGGATCCGTCCACTTGAGGCACGACGCAACGGAATACGCCCAATACAGGTCGTCGGAGTGCGGACGCTCCAAGCGGCGAGAGTCCGGGCAGGATGACGTCGGCGTGTCGAGTGGTCTCGTTGAGCCAGCTGTCGACGGAGATCATGGCGTCGAGAGATCCGAGCGCAGATTCGAGTCTGCGTGCACCGGGCGCGGAGATGACCGGGTTGCCCGCGATGGTGATCAACGCCCGAATCCGACCATCGCCGGGCGTATCGATCTCTTCGGCCAGGCAGCTGATCGGGAACTGGCCGAACACCTCCGGCGCCCCACGAACCCGGCTGTGGAAGCGGCCGAAGGTCCAGCCGTCGACTGGCTGGTCCGGCGGCTTCATGAACATCTGCGACCATGCGGGCTGTTTCGGGAACACCGCACCGCCGAGCCGGTCGAGGGCGCCGAGGGCCGTGTTGACGACGAACACCAACCATGTTGCGAGCGTGCCGAACTCCTGCGTGCACGCGCCGATTCGGCTGTACAGGACCGGGTTCTCGGCGAACGCCAGTTCCTGCGCCATCCGACGGATGGTGTGCGCGTCGATCCCCGTCGCGCCTGCCACCCGCTCCGGCGGGAACGATGCCGCTAGCGCGACGACCTCGTCGAGGCCGGTCACCTTGTCGCGCAGAGTGCTCGGGGCTGCGGACCCAGCCGTTCTCGGCAAGCGTGTGCAGGATGCCGAAGAGCAACAGTGCGTCGGTGCCGGGGCGGATCGGCACCCACTCGGTGGCTCGCTGGGCGGTCTCCGTGCGACGCGGATCGACGACGACGACCCGGCCCCGCCGCGCGATCGCGGCCAGCGAGCCGGTGATGTCGGGTGCCGACAACATTGAGCCCTGTGACGCAGATGGGTTGGCGCCCAAGATGATCAGATGATCGGTGTCGCGCCAGGTCGGGTATCGGTGCAGTTCCACATCCCGCCGAAGAGCAAGGCGCTGACGAGGTTCAGCGGCCATTGATCGACCGTGCCCGGCGTGTAGTAGGCCTGCATTCCCGCGGCCTGACCGAAACCGATGAGCGCGCCGACGTACAGGCTCAGTCCGATGTTGTGGGCGACGGGGTTGCCGAGGTAGACCGTCATCGCCTGCGCGCCGTATTCGTCGAGCACCGGTCGTAGCACGCGTTCACACTCGGCGAGCGCGTCGTCCCATGACACCGTCACGTGGTCGCCGTGGCGATTCCTGATCAACGGCGCGCGTAAGCGGTCGGGGTCGTGATGCACGTGGCCCAGTGATGCACCCTTCGGGCACAGATGCCCCTGCGACCAGACGTCGTCGCGATTGCCGCGAACGGTGCCGACCCGGTCGCCGTCGACCTGAACCGTCAGCCCGCACATTGCCTCGCACAGGGGACACGTCACCTTGTGCTCGACCGTCACGTCCCCGGTTCGCTCCGCTCCCGCCCGCCGGACGCTAATGCTCGGCCTCCGGCAGGAGCAACGACACCATGGTGTCGAGCCTGCTTGCCATCGCGCGGTACCCGATCGTCCCCGACTGCACCTGCATCAGCGCGCCCCAGAACATCGTCTCCATCGTGGTCAGCACCTCGGGCCACGCGCCGGTCCCCATGGCTGCCGCGATCCTGCGGTGAACCTCGGCGGCGACGCGAGCTTGTATCACCGGCACGGCGGGGTCGTCGTTGCGCAACAGCGCCTGGGTGCACGCGACGGCGAGCCGCGGTTCGTCGGCGACGACGAGCGCGATCGCTCGCAACTGCACGCTGACGCGGGCCTGTATCGGCGCCGTTGGATCGACGACCAGCGGCAGCTCCGACACGCGGTTCAGATAGAGCTCGGCGAACATTGCATCCATCGAGGGGAAGTGTGCGTACAGGGCACTTGGTGCGATTCGGGCACGCGCCGCGAGGGTCGGGACGGAGACGTCCGACTCGATGGACTCGTGGAGCATGGCCGCAGCCGCACCGAAGACTCGACGTTGAGTGTGCGTGCGCCTGGCGTGCGGGTCCCGCAGCCGAGTGACGTGAGTCACCGCTGAGCTGGACATGTGTCCAGGTTATCGGACGAGGTGTGGGTTGGCAATCGTCAGGTTCAAAGCCATTGCGATCTGCGGGTTCCAGGCGGCGGATGTGGCGATTCGCGCTGCGAGGACACCGCCAACGACGTCACTGCAGCGCCCACAAGTCGGACAGGTGTCCAGTGTCGGTGAGAGGATCGGAGCGTGGCTATGCTCTCGGGGCGGCGGGTGCCCTGGCGGCACCGGGACGTCGCGTCGCCAGTACGGAACCCGCCAGGATCAACGCGAGTCCAGCGACGTTCCATGGCGTGAGCGGCTCGTTGAGGACGACAACCCCTGCGGCAAGGGCCACCGCAGGGTTGACGTAGGTGAACACCAGCGCCCGCGACGCACCGACCTCCTTGATCAACGCAAAGAAGACGATGAAGGCGACCGCCGTGCAGATGACCGCAAGTGCCAACAGCGCCAGCAGAACTCGAGCTGAAGGCACCTGCTCGGGCCAGGTGATGGCCGCCGGTGTCGCGTAGACCAGCGCGGCGACGGTCAGACACGCTGCCGTCAGGGGCAGCGTCGGTACGTCGGCCAGGTAGCGGGCCGCGATCAACGGGGCGATCGCGTAACAGACTGCCACCAAGAGCACTTCGGCGACGGACCATGCGCTGCCGCCGGTGAGTTCCGGTCCCGCGAGCACCCCCACGCCGACCAGTCCGACCGCCAAGCCGGCGATTCGTCCGACCCCGAACTGCGTCTCGCTACGTGTCAGCCAGGCCAGCACGGCGGCGACGATGGGTGATGCCGCGATTAGCAGCCCGGTCAGCGAGCTGGACAGATGGCGTTCGGCGTCCGACAACAGTAGCCACGCGGCGATGATCTCGAAGAATGCGAAGGCCAGCGCCGGTCGCCAGTGCCGAAGTACCGGCGTCCACGCGGACCGCGAGAGTGCCAGCGGCAATAGCACGGCAGCGCCGATCGCGGTCCTGGCGAAAACCAGAACGGGCACCGAGACCCCCTCGACCGCAATCTTGATGAGCAGGTAGGGGATGCCCCAGATCACGGCCATGGAGGCGAACAACACCCATCCACGAGGGCTCACGCCTTTGTCGGCTCCGCATAGCGGGCCAATTGGTGATCAGTGGTCCCGGACTCGTACTGCACCGCCATCGGTCGCTTGAAGTAGTGCCCGATCGCCAGCTCCTCGGTCATGCCCATGCGGCCGCGAATCTGCACGGCCCGTCGTCGGTAGCGGCCATCGACAGCAACGCCGGGTCCTAGCCCGACGCCGGTTCAGAGTAGCTCGGGCGGAAGAACGCCTCGCCAGCGAGGATGCGGGGGAGAAAGGAGTTGTGCTTCTGGGTTGGCGGCGCCAGCCAAGTCGATCTCTACGACCGGGTCGATCGCATCCGTTCGCCACGTTGACGACGTTCTTCCGCACCATGAGCGGCCGGGGATATAGGTGTGCCGCGTGACCAGGCGGCCGAGGTCGCTACCTCCCGATCCCGGACTGCCGTGGCACAGATCGCGGAAGCACGCGGCTCACCCCGAGATCAGGGCGGCCCTGCCTAGCGACGCCGCGCCGACGAGCCCGGAGTCGTCTCCCAGGGCCGCGGCGACGAAACTCAGCTCGGGGTTTGGCTGCAGCATCCACGGTGCGGTGACCGCCGCGATCCGGTCGGCGAGATCCTGGCCGAGTTTCTCGGCCATGCCGCCGCCAACCACGACCATTTCCACGTCGAGCAGATTGACGGCCGAGCCGATCCCCGCCCCGAGCGTCTCGACGGCCATGTCGAACAACTCCGTGGCGAGCTCGTCGTCCTCGGAGAGGGCTCGCGCCCACACTTTCGAGGTCAGCTTGTCCTTGCCCTCGTCCTCGCGGATGTCGTCCAGTGAGGTGGGTCGGCCTGCGTCGACCATGGCTGACACCGCACCAGCCATGGACCGCCTGCCCGCGTAGGCCTCGACACAACCGCGCCGGCCGCAGGTGCACAGCGCGCCTCCGCGCTGAACGATCATGTGGCCAACCTCCCCAGCGGCGCCGTGTGATCCACTGAACGGGCGGCCGTCGAGGATGAGGCCTCCGCCGACACCGGTACCGAGCCAGACCCCCAACACATTGCGCACGCCCCGGGCCGCGCCGGCCAGCCACTCGCCGAGCAGTCCGACGTTGGCGTCGTTGCCCAGCGCCACGGGCACGCCCAACCGCCGCTGTAGTGCCTCGGCGATGTCCACCCTCTCGTGCCAGTTCGTCAAGTTGGGGACGGTGAGCACCTCACCCTCGTACACGACTCCGGGAATACCCACCCCCACCGCGTCGACGCGCCCGTCCAGCGAACCCACCAGCTCCGCGATGGCGTCCATTACGGCGTCCGGCCCGCCCGTGGGTGTGGGGATTTTGCCCCTGTCGAGCACGTGGTGCTCGTCGCCTATCAGGCCGGCCCCGATGTTGGTCCCGCCGACGTCGATACCGGCCACTGTCATCGCATTCTTGCTCACGTCATTGATCCTCTTGCGTCAATCGATATTTGGGGCGTCGCTTCCCCTCGAGAGTTCGCATAATCGGAGCCACGGACGAGTTGCGCGGTCAGTGGGTGTCGACGACGACGGCAGTCGTCAGTTGGCAAGTGCGCGCTTGCGGCATTGCTCAGCACGCCCGTGACACCTACGGTCAGCACGATCATCGATCCCGGGATGACCCAACATGTTCACTCCTCCGAAGGATGCTCGGAACTCCAGTAGACGCGCCGTCGCAACTACTGTCAACGGTGTGTGCAAACAGCGTTGGTTAGCGATGTTGACCAACGCCGCGGGTGAGCCACGGAAAGGGATCTAGCTGCACTTCGCTCGTGCGCAGGTACATCAGCTCCCTTGCGCCCGCACTGGCCGCCTATGACGGCGCCGCCGAACTAGACCGCGACCTGGACCTTCTCCTTCCCGCCATCACCGCCGCACGCCGACGACAGCACCCGACCCTGAACCCACTGCTGGGCACCCCCTGGGACGATCGGTCTGCCCACCGTGGTGTTCGACCACCCTTCGGGAACGGAACCGCAGGCGATAGGCGTGGATGGGCGGGCTCCGGGTATTACCGGCGGGTGGCTCACGATGTTTCACGGACTCGAAACACTTCGGCGGCCGCGATCGGTCTGGGGAAGGTAGTTGGTGTGTATGTGGTTTGACGCGTGGAGCGACATCTGGAGAACCTTGCTCGTGGGGACCGCCGCGTACATGACGCTGGTCGTTGTGTTGCGGATATCCGGCAAACGCACGCTAGCGAAGCTCAGCGCGTTCGATCTGGTGGTGACGGTCGCGGTCGGGTCCACGCTGGCGACCGTTTTGCTCAATGCCGATGTGTCCTTCATCGAAGGTGCCGCAGCGTTCGCTTTGTTGGCTGCGCTGCAATTCGCCGTAGCGATCGTCTCGTCGCGTACCCGGCTGGGACGGGCGATAGTGACGTCGCAGCCCACGTTGCTCGTTTGCCACGGCCGCTTCCTGGACGAGGCGTTGCGGCGTCAGCGGGTCAGCCCGTCCGACGTATGCCAGGCCATTCGATCGTCCGGTTGCGGTGACGTGCGCCGTATCGCCGCAGTGGTCTTGGAATCCGACGGATCGCTGAGCGTCATCACCGAGGACAAGATGGGCGACCGTTCCGCTCTGGCCAACCTGATGGACGGCACCCGATGTTGACGATCATCGTCATCCTCGTGGTCTCAGGTGCGCTGATCCTCGGTGCCGCGTGGGGCATATACGGACGGCTACCGGAGAGGTTGGAGGGTTTCGTCGTCGCTCTCGCGGGCGGGGCACTGATCATCTCGGTCGTGTTGGAGCTGATAGAGCCGGCCACTGAGCAAGCCTCCATCTTCGCGGTGGGCGCCGTGGTGTTAACCGGAGCGGCTGTCTTTACCCTGCTGGACTACTGCGTCAAGAAGAAGTGGGGATCAGGCAGAGGCGGTGGACTTTTGGCTGCTATCACGTTGGACGGCATCCCGGAAAATCTGGCATTGGGTGTCGCGCTCATAGGGGCTGGGCCGCTGCAGGTCGCGGCACTCTCGGGCTCGATCTTCCTGTCGAACCTGCCCGAGGCCGCTGGCGGCGCGAAGGAGATGTCCAAGGGTGGGCAGGCCAACGGTAGGGTATTCGCTCTCTGGACTGCTACCGCAGTCCTTCTTTCCGCCGCGGCACTCGTCGGCAATTTCCTACTGTCCGGTGTCCAGGATGAGGTGCTCGCGCTCATCCGATGCTTCGCAGGTGGCGCGGTTGTCGCCTCACTGGCGGTCGAAGTGTTTCCCAAGGCGTTCAACGAGGACTCCTACATGGCCGGAATCGCGGCGGCGACAGGACTTGTCGCAGCGCTGCTCCTTGATCAGCTGGGTTGATCCGCGTCGGTCGGATCGACGCCGCCGCAAGACCGAAGGGCGCCAGCCTCGGGCCCGTCGTGCGCTGGCGGGATCATCGACGACCGGCTTGAAAAGGTCATTGCGGTAAAGGGTTCCGCCGACTGTCCCGGGGGTGCCCGGCAGTGACGTCAGGGCCGAGTGCCGTCGTCGCTCTGTGGGAGGGCGGCCGTGATGGCGGGAAGGAGTAGGTCCAGGCCGCGGTCGAGTTCGGCGGCGCCGTCGTAGGCGGCGAGCGCGGGGGCAAGAGAACGCAATAGCGGAAAGTCCGCAAGCGGCAGGCGGTGCAGTCCCAGGCGCAGAAAATCCTCGGTTTCGTCGGGGCGGTCGATGATTTCCTGCACTTCGTGCAGGACGTGGCCGTACAGGAAGCCGAAGAGCAGTCGGTAGACGTGCAGGGCGTTCACAGTGCTGAATCCGGCGTTGGTCAGCAGAGTCAGGATGGCTTCGAGCGGACGCAACATCCCGATGGGGCGGCGGCCCAATGGGGTTGTCAGGGGCCGGGTGACGATCAGAGGCACGACGTTGGGATGGGCCAGGGCCAACTCGCGAAAGGAGCCTGCCACGGCGCGCAGTTGACTCATCCAGTCTGGATCGGCGACATCGACGGTCAATTGCGCCATGACGGTCTCGGCGACCCCGTCGAGCAGCGCTGCCTTGTCGGGGACGTGGCGATAAAGAACGGTAGTGTCGCGGCCCACCGCCTCAGCCAGGCGGCGCATCGACAACGCATCGACGCCGTCGGCGTCGACGATGCTTAGCGCGGACGCGAGGATCGACGTACGGGTGACGCCGCCGTTGTCCAGTCCGTCGAGGTTCGGCTGCGGTTTGGTCGGTGGGGTTCCCATGGTCCAACACTCCCTCCGCCGTGTCGGGAACAACGTTTGTCCACACAGGACATTTTGGCGTATGTCTACACCGTTGACATACGGTGTTGCAAGGCGTGTACTGGACATCTGTCCCCACCAGGAGTCCGGTCTTCCGATGAAAAGCCGCCAAACGAACGTCAGAGCACACCGATGCGTTGCCCTTGCCGCTGGCGCGCTGGCTCTCGTCGCCGCCCTGGCCGGGTGCTCGACGCCGCCGCCGCCCAGCACGGAATCCGGGGGGCTACCCCCCAACACCGCCCGAGTGGTCATCAACGGACGCGATCTGGGAGTCACGAAGGACGTTGACTGCACACAGGTGCGCTGGACCTGGATCATCAAGGTTGGCGATCAGGATTCCGGGGCCACTGCGGTCTTCGAAACGGGCGGTGGTCCACTCAAGGCCAGGTCCGTCCAACTACGCGACGTCGATGGGTTCAGCGGCAGCTACTGGGACGGCAACCACGGTGACGCGCACGCCGACATCGTTGACGGCGCGTGGACGATTAGCGGCAGCGTCGAGGGTTTCAACATTGACGATGGCTCCATCGACGACGCCACGAGGACGTTCTCGATCACGGCGAACTGTTGAAGAACCGGTCGAGTACTCAAGGGCCGAGCTATTCGGCCATGCCCCGTGCGTGAAGAAGCTGCACCGCGGCCAATCCAGCGTCAACCCTTCACTTCGCCGACCGAGGACTGCGCAAGAAGATTCGCGGTAGTAATCGAGCGAGCCGTCACGCACGATCACCGGCAACAGCATTCCAACGTGCCCGTCAACCGTGGGCGGAGGTCCGCGCCGTCGCTCACGGCGCTCGACAGTAGCTCGGCGCCGAGCATCGCGCCGACGATCGTCGTGCCGACCACCTCGGGATCGACGTCGGGGCGGACGTCCCCGTCGGTGATCGAGATCCGTACGCGCTCCGTCATCTCCGCAAGGAGCGTCACGTAGGTCTGCTTCGCCGCGGGATTGAACCCGCCGAACGTTCTCAGAAGTCGACACCCGGCCTGCGCTATCCGGTCGGTGGCGACTACCTCCGTCACCGTGAAGAGGCCGTTGACGATGTTGGCCATCGCTGGCGACGTCGACCGGCTCGCGGCCCGGAACGCGTCCAGGACGGTGGTCGCGCCCTCTTCGATGATCGCGGTCGCGAGGTCCTCCTTCGATTCGAAGTGGTAGTAGAACGCACCCTTGGTCAACTCGGCACGCTCGATGATGTCGGCCAATCCGCTCGCGGGGTAGCCGATGCCGTTGATCAGGTCGACCGCCGAGTCGATGATCCTGCGCCGGGTTGCCCCAGATCTGGCCTGCCGCACCACCTGAGGTCACCTCCGCGAGCGCTTGATCCGTCGGCATTCCTTCCGGCGAAATGATAGTTGGTGGGGCCGCGACGATGCGGTATTCGCCGCGGTCGTGATCAGCCGTAGCTTCAAGATCGTGCCAAAGGTATGTTGAGTGGGCAAAGTGATGACCGAGAGTCCGTAGCTCGATCGATATATGAGGTGATGCGCTCTGAACTGGGACGATGAAGTCGATGTTGTCTGTATCGGGGCCGGGATCGGCGGGCTTGCCACCGCCATAGCTACGATCGATATTGACGGTGACGTCATCGTCGTCGGCTCGAGCGTCACCTGCTCCGCCGACCCCCACGGGTGGTGGAAGTGCGACACCGCCGACGTTGCTACGGATGAATATTTCTCGGCGTTGTCCGACGGGCTGGTTCCGGCGAGTCAGGGTCCGGCCGATGTCGGTCTGGCCGTCCGGGTCGCCCGCGACATGCCGGTCGACGGCTCTGCGCTCCCGCCGTTCGTCGGCGCGAGACTGCCGGAGTGGACGCGGAACTGCGTGTCCTCACCGTTCGGCGTCTTCACCTCTACCGTGCCAGGCCGGCCGTCGACACCGATGCACTCGGCTGACGGTGAGATCATCTCGGTCTTTGCCATCGGCTCGATCGACTGGCACGACGGACTGGGCGAGCAGGCACTGTTCGACTGGATGGCTGCACAGGCGCGTGAACGGGACATCGAGGTTCGCGAGGCCGGTCAGCTGGAACGCATCGTCTTCGAAGATGGTGCGGTCGCGGGCGCGGTGTTCTCGACGCCCGACGGACCGTATGCGGTGCGCACGCGGTATGGGTTGACGATGTCGCCCACCGAGCACCTGGCGATTCGCTCCGACGGGCTTGCCGTCACGGGTGCTGCCGACCGGATGCAGGTGTGCCTCGTCGCCCAGGCCGGCAGCCGGTTCGCTCGCGTCGAACTGCTCGCCGCGTCCTCGGACGAAGTGGTGAGACAACCCGTGTGCGCGGGATCGGGCCGTGAGCTTCCCGACGACCTGCGGCGGTCGCGCAGCAAGACGTCAGATGCTTCGAGATGCGGAAAAGTGGACGGGTACCCGCCCCGCCGCAAGTAGCGCCTCCATGTCGTCGCCCGTCAGCGGCCGTGACAGCAAGAAGCCCTGCGCGCGGTGACAGCCGTTGTCCAGCAACGTCTTTGCCGCCACCTCTGTCTCAACGCCCTCGGCGACCAGCTGAAGTCCGAACGACTCGGCCAGCGCGATGATCGCTCGGACGATGGCCAGGTCGTCGGGATTCGCAACCAAGGTCGGCGACGAAGCTTCGGTCGATCTTGAGGACGTCGACCGGCAACGACTTCAGGTGTGAGAGAACGCTGTAGCCCGTCCCGAAGTCGTCGATCGCGAGCTGAACACCGACCCGTTTCAGCCCGGCCAGTGTGGCGCGGGCGGCGTCGAGATCGGACACGACCACGTTCTCGGTGATCTCCAGACACACCGAATCCGGCGCGAGTTCGAACTCGGCGATGATGGCGGCGACGGATTCGATGACGCCGTCGCCGACCAGTTGGACCGGCGAGACGTTCATCCGGAGAACGGCGTCGAGGCCGACCCCGTCTGCGCGCCATCGAGCGAAGTCGGCGCACGCGGTTCGCATCACCCAGCGGCCGAGTTCGCCTGCCAGATTGATGGATTCGGCGACGCCGATGAACGAGGCGGGGGAGAGCAGGCCCCGAGTCGGATGGTTCCACCGGACCAGCGCCTCGGCCGCAAGGACTTCGCCGCTGCGCAGGTCGACCTCGGGAAGATATCGGAGGAACAGGTCGCCGCTTTCGATGACGCTCTGCAGGTGCAGTTCGATGTCGTTGCGGTACTCGGACTTTCGCGACATCGCATCGGAGAACACCGCCACGTGGTTGCCGCCCGCTGCCTTCGCGACGAGCATCGCGCGGTCGGCCCGGCGAAGCAGATCGGTCGTGGTGTCGGAGCCCGGGATGCCTGCGGCCACCCCGATGCTCGCCGTGCGGGTGAACACCTCGCCGTCGACGCTGACGGGCTCTCTCAGCACGGCGGACAGTCGGTGCGCGAGCGCCTCTGCGGCCTCGGGTTGCGTGGGCGACGGTGGGACGACGACGAACTCGTCACCGCCGAGGCGGGCGATGAGGCTTCCGTCGTCGACGCTGTCGTCGAGGCGCTGGGCCAAGATTCGGATCAACGCGTCTCCCGCCGTGTGACCGAGATGGTCGTTGACGGTCTTGAGGCGGTCGAGGTCGAAGAACAATGCCGACACGGGGCCGATGCATCCTGGTGCGAGCCTGGCATCGAGGTGTTCGAGCAGTGCGCGGCGGTTGTACAACCCGGTCAGATCGTCGCGTTCGGCGAGTCGACGCAACTGCTCCTCGGCCTCGACCCGTGCCTGAACCTGGGCGAAGAGTGAGGCGATCGCCTCCAGCGCGTTGAGTTCCTCTGTGTGCCAATCCCTGTCGCCGAACTTGACGAATCCGAGCACGCCCGTCGTCACGTCACTGGCCACCAACGGCGCCGCGGCCATGGACGTCTGGGCAACGTTTCGGCCCTCGGCGATCGTGCGCTGGTAGTCCTCGTTGTCCGGTCGGAACACCAGGACGCTCTTGCTGTGTTCGGCGAGTGCGAACACCGGGTCGGCGTCGGCGAAGTACACCACCGCCAGCGGATCGGGCTGCGGAACGTCGGTTCGCATTGGCCACTCGGCGACCAGAACCGATGCCCCGATCGAGTGATCGTTGTGCCGCAGAAAGCTGACGTCGACGTCGAAGTACGCCACGAGCACGCCGAGGATCTCCGTCGAGACCTGCACCGACGTCGCCGCGTTGGCCGCCATCAACCGGGTGGCGACCTTGGTCACCAGTCGGTCGAGGCTGATGGGTGCGTTGTCTGGCGACATCACGTCGAGCGTATCTTCGGCGTGAACGCAGCGGCCGCAGTAGACGAAGGAGTCAGGGTGAAAGTCTTCAAGGATCTGAGCGAGTTCACGGCGGCCGAGGGCAGCCAACTCGGTCCGACGGACTGGCTGGAGATCAGCCAGGACCGCGTCAACCTGTTCGCCGACGCCACCGACGACCACCAGTGGATTCACGTGGACCCCGAGAAGGCGGCCGACGGCCCCTACGGCGGAACCATCGCCCACGGCCTGCTGACGCTGTCCCTGATGCCGCACTTCTCGCATCATCTCTACCGGGTCGACAACATCGCGATGGCGCTCAACTACGGCTACAACAAGGTCCGCTTCATCACGCCGGTCAAGGTCGGCGCGAAGATCCGTGCGCGCGCCGAGGTCACGTCGGTCGAGGAGGTCAAGGGCGGTGCGGTACAGGCGACCGTGACCACCACCGTCGAGATCGAGGGGTCGGAGAAGCCTGCCGCGGTGGTGGAGTCGATCGTCCGGTACCTCGCCTAGAGCTTGCGCTGAGCCGCCTTGACGAGTCCGCCGCCGATGATGAGGCGCTGGATCTCGCTGGTGCCCTCGTAGAGGCGCAGCAGTCGCACGTCGCGGTAGATGCGCTCCACCGGGACGTCGCGCATGTAGCCGGCGCCGCCGTGAACCTGCACCGCGAGATCGGCGACCTTGCCGACCATCTCGGTGCAGAACAGCTTCGCCGTCGACGGCGCGATCCGGCGGTCTTCGTCCGATAGCCACAGCCGCGCGGCCTCGCGGACCAGTGCGCGGCCCGCCATCACACCGGTCTGCATGTCGGCGAGCATCGCCTGGACCAGCTGGAACTCGCCGATCGGCGTGCCGCCCTGGGTCGCGGTCGCGGCGTAGGTCACTGATTCGTCGAGTGCTCGCTGTGCGGCGCCGACCGACAGCGCGGCGATGTGAATGCGGCCGCGCGCCAGCGACGTCATCGCGGCGCGGTAGCCGATGTCGACGGCACCGCCGATGAGTGCGTCGTCGCCGACACGGACCTCGTCGAAGTTGACGTCGGAGGTCCAGGCGCCCTCCTGGCCCATCTTGGCGTCCTTGGCGCCGACCTCGACCCCGTCCGCGTCGGCGGGAACGAGGAACACCGCGATGCCGGGGCCGTCGGAGTCGGCGGGCCGGGTGCGGGCGAACGTGATGAACAGGTTCGCGGTCGGGGCATTGGTGATGTACTGCTTGCGTCCGGTGATCACCCAGTCGTCCCCGTCGCGAACGGCCTTGGTGCGCAAGCCCGATGGATTCGATCCCGCGCCCGGCTCCGTCAGCGCGAAGGACGCGATGACGTCGCCCGAGGCGATGCCCTCGAGCCATCGGGACTTCTGCTCGTCGGAGCCGAAGCCGACCAGCACCTGCCCCGCGATGCCGTTGTTGGTGCCCAACATCGACCGCAGGGCCAGCGTCGTGTAGCCGAACTCCATGGCGAGTTCGACGTCCTGGGCGATGTCGAGACCCAGTCCGCCCCACTCCTGGGGGATGGCGTAGCCGAACAGTCCCATCTTCTTGGCCTGGTCGCGGATGTCGTCCGGAACCAGGTTGTCGTTCATGATCTCGAGCTCGCGCGGCATCACCACGGATCGGACGAAGTGCCGGGTCGCGTCGAGGATGTCGCCGAAGTCCTCGTCACTCACGGTGGTGCTGACGGCGGGGTCTGCCATGGTGCGCGCTCCTGAGTACGTCCTGATGGTGATGGCTGGTCGGCTTGATGCTAGAAATATCATATTTGATGTTGCATATCGTTGGCCTTCAGGGAGGGCAGGAGCACCCATGGCATTGCTTGACGGACGGACCGCGGTGGTCACCGGAGGGGCGCAGGGCATCGGCTTCGCGATCGCCGAGCGCTTCGTCGCCGAGGGCGCGCGCGTCGTACTCGGCGACCTCGACCAGGCGGCGACCGAGGCCGCGGTGGAGAAACTCGGAGGTCACGACGTCGCACGCGCCGTGCGCTGCGACGTCACCAAGGCCGACGACGTCGAGGCGCTCGTGGCGGCGGCGGTCGACGGCTTCGGCGGCATCGACGTCATGGTGAACAACGCGGGCATCACCCGCGATGCCACGATGCGCAAGATGACCGAGGACCAGTTCGACCAGGTCATCGCCGTGCACCTGAAGGGCACGTGGAACGGCACCAGGCTCGCCGCGGGCGTCATGCGCGAGTCGGGTGGCGGCGCCATCATCAACATCTCCTCGATATCGGGGAAGGTCGGGTTGATGGGTCAGACCAACTACTCGGCCGCCAAGGCGGGGATCATCGGAATGACGAAGGCCGCCGCCAAGGAGGTCGCGCACCTCGGGCGTCCGCATCAACGCGATCCAGCCGGGACTGATCCGGTCGGCGATGACCGAGGCCATGCCGCAGAAGATCTGGGACGCCAAGCTTGCCGAGGTGCCGATGGCGCGGGCCGGTGAACCCAGCGAGATCGCCTCGGTCGCAGTGTTTCTCGCGAGCGACCTGTCCTCGTACATGACGGGCACCGTGCTCGAGGTGACCGGCGGGCGGTACATGTGATGCGTGACGCCGTCATCTGCGAACCCGTTCGCACCCCCATCGGTCGCTACGGCGGGATGTTCGCCTCGCTCACGGCCGTCGACCTCGGCGTGACCGCGCTGAAGGGTCTGCTCGAGCGCACGGGCGTGGCGCCCGACGAGGTGCAGGACGTCATCCTCGGACACTGCTATCCGAGCATGGAGGCGCCCGCGATCGGCCGCGTCGTCGCGCTCGATGCCGGCCTGCCGGTGACCGTTCCCGGCATGCAGTTGGACCGTCGCTGCGGCTCGGGTCTGCAGGCCGTGATCCAGGCCTGCATGCAGGTGTCCACCGAGCAGAACGATCTCGTGGTCGCCGGCGGCGCGGACTCGATGAGCAACGTGGTGTTCCACTCGACGGACATGCGGTGGGGCGGATCGCGCGGCGGCGTCAAGGTCCACGACGCGCTCAGCCGAGGACGCACCACGGCGGGCGGGCGCGACTACCCGGTGCCCGGCGGCATGCTCGAGACCGCCGAGAACCTGCGGCGCCAGTACGACATTCCGCGTGTCGAGCAGGACGAGCTCGCCGTGGCGTCGCACCGCAAGGCGATTGCGGCACAGAAGAGCGGCCAGCTGGTCGACCAGATCATCCCGGTCACCGTCAGCAGTCGCAGCGGTGACGAGGTGATCGACACCGACGAGCACCCGCGCGCCGATACCTCGGTGGAGGCGCTGAGCAAGCTCAAACCCGTTCTGCTCAAGCAGGATCCGGATGCCACCGTCACGGCGGGCAACTCGAGCGGCCAGAACGACGCGGCGTCGATGTGCATCGTGACCACGTCGGAGAAGGCCGCCGAGCTCGGCCTGCGGCCGCTGGTTCGGCTGGTCTCCTGGGGTGTCGCGGGCGTGCCGCCCAACGTCATGGGCATCGGCCCGGTGCCCGCGACCGAGCTGGCGTTGGCCAAGGCGGGCTCTGACGCTGGCCGACATGGATCTGATCGAACTCAACGAGGCGTTCGCGGCGCAGGCGCTGGCGGTCATGCGCGAGTGGAAGTTCACCGCAACGGATCTGGACCGCACGAACGTCCAGGGCTCGGGCATCTCGCTCGGTCACCCGGTGGGCGCGACGGGCGGCCGGATGCTGGCGACGCTCGCGCGTGAACTCGACAGGCGCGAGGCGCGCTACGGCCTGGAAACGATGTGCATCGGCGGCGGCCAGGGGCTCGCGGCGGTCTTCGAAAGGGTGGCCATGACCAAGACTCGCGCAGACCTCGGCCTGACCGAGGTCCAGGCCGAAATCGTCTCCACGGTACGGCAATTCGTGGACAAGGAGATCATCCCCAACGCTCAGGAACTGGAGCACTCCGACACCTACCCGCAGCACATCGTCGACGCGATGGGCGAGATGGGGCTGTTCGGACTGATGATCCCCGAGGAGTACGGCGGGCTCGGCGAGTCGCTGCTCACCTACGCGCTGTGCGTGGAAGAGCTTGCGCGCGGATGGATGAGCGTGTCCGGCGTCATCAACACGCACTTCATCGTCGCGTACATGATTCGCCAACACGGCACCGACGAGCAGAAGCCGCGGTTCCTGCCGAGGATGGCGACCGGCGAGGTGCGCGGCGCCTTCTCGATGTCCGAGCCCGAGCTGGGCTCCGACGTCGCGGCCATCCGCACCAAGGCCGTGCGCAACCCCGATGGCGACTACACCATCACCGGGCAGAAGATGTGGGTGACCAACGGCGGCAGCTCCCGACTGGTCGCCGCGTTGGTGAAAACCGATGAGGGAGCGGACAAGCCGCACCGCAACCTGACGGCGTTCCTGGTCGAGAAGCCCGCAGGATTCGGCGAGGTGCTCGCCAGGGCTGACCATTCCCGGCAAGATCGACAAGCTCGGCTACAAGGGCGTCGACACCACCGAGCTGATCTTCGACGGCTACGAGGCCAGTGCCGACGACGTGCTCGGCAACGCGCCGGGCAAGGGCTTCGTCCAGATGATGGACGGCGTCGAGGTCGGCCGGGTCAACGTCGCGGCGAGGGCGTGCGGGGTCGGCATCACGGGCATTCGAGCTCGCGGTTCGATATGCGCAGCAGCGCAGCACCTTTGGCAAGCCGATCGCCGAGCATCAGGCGATCGCGTTCCAACTCGCGGAGATGGCGACGAAGGCCGAGGCGGCGCACCTCATGATGGTCAACGCTGCCCGGCTCAAGGACTCGGGAGAACGCAACGACGTCTTCGCCGGCATGGCGAAATACCTTGCCAGCGAGTTCTGTTCGGAGGTCACGCAGCAGAGCTTCCGAATCCACGGCGGCTACGGCTACTCCAAGGAGTACGAGATCGAACGGCTCATGCGCGACGCGCCGTTCCTGCTGATCGGCGAGGGCACCAGCGAGATTCAGAAGACCATCATCAGCAAGAGTCTGCTCAATGAGTACCGCATCTGACCCGGAGTTCGCGGTCAGGCCGCAACTCTCCGACGACGTCGCCCGCTACGTCCGCCGTCGCATCTTCAACGGCACGTACCGCGCAGGGGAGTACCTGCGTCTCGATCAGCTGGCCGCGGACGTCGGCATCAGCGTCACGCCGGTGCGCGAGGCGCTGCTGAACCTGCGCGCCGAGGGGCTACTGGAGCAGCATCCGCGGCGCGGATTCATGGTGCTCGAAGTGACCGCCCGCGACATGGCCGACGTCGCGATCGTGCAGGCGTTCGTCGGTGGCGAGCTTGCCGCGCGGGCGGCGGAGAACATCACCGACGAGCAGCTGGCAGCGCTGCGGGTCATCCAGGACGAGCTGGAGAAGGCCTACGAGCAGAACGATCTGGAGCGCATGGTCCGGCTCAACCACGAGTTCCACCGGACCATCAACGTGGCCGCCGACTCGCCCAAGCTGACGCAGTTCATGTCGGGGATCACCCGCTATGCGCCGGAATCGGTGTTCCCGACGCTGCACGGCTGGCCCAAGCAGTCGACGGCGGACCACCGCGCCGTCATCACCGCGCTCGAAGCTCGCGATGCAGAACTGGCGCGCAGCGCGATGGCCGGGCACTTCACCGTCGGCGTCGGGCCGTTGACCGACCACCTGATCGAGAGCGGCGTCATCGGCCCCTAGGGCTGACTTCGCCGAATGTCCGCGCCGAGCGTGCGTTTTACGACGCATCGCCCGAGTAGGTGCGTATCAGAACGCACATTCGACGAAACCGGACCGCGGCGAGCTTCGAACCGTTTGACAGTTGTCAGATATCGTTGACGTACGTCAAAGCCGCTGCTAACGTCCGGCCGGTGGATCGAACTCACCCGCGTACCGCGGTCATCGGCGCAGGCATCAGCGGCTTGACCGCGGGCAAGATGCTCAAGGACTACGGCGTTCCCTACACGACGTTCGAGACCTCGGATCGGATCGGCGGCAACTGGGCGTTCGGAAACCCGAACGGGCACAGCAGCGCCTACCGTTCCCTGCACATCGACACCTCGCGACAGCGGTTGTGCTTCAAGGACTTTCCGATGCCCGACCACTATCCGGCATTTCCGCACCATACCGACATCAAGGCCTACCTCGACGCCTACGCCGAGGCTTTCGGCCTGCTGGAGAACATCGAGTTCCGCAACGGGGTGGCGCGCGCAGCGCGCGCCGACGGCGGCGGCTGGAACGTCACCGACCAGCAGGGCGATACGCGGGAATTCGACCTCCTCGTCGTCGCGAACGGACACCACTGGGACCCGCGGCTGCCGAACTTTCCCGGGACGTTCGACGGCGAGGCCATCCACTCGCACCACTACATCGACCCGCAGACGCCGCTGGCGCTGACGGGCAAGCGGATCCTGGTGGTCGGCCTCGGCAACAGTGCCGCCGACATCACCGTCGAACTGTCGTCGAAGGCGCTGCAGAACACCGTGACGCTGTCGACGCGTTCCAGTGCATGGATCGTGCCGAAGTACATCGCGGGCAGGCCGGGCGACACGCTGTGGCGGACGTCGCCACACATACCGCTGTCATGGCAGCGAAAGGCGATTCAACTCGTCGCGCCCGTCATGGGAGTCGATCCCACGATGTACGGGCTGCCTGCGCCGAATCACAAACTCTTCGAGGCACATCCGACGCAATCGGTGGAGTTGCCCCTGAGGCTCGGTTCGGGTGACGTCATCCCCAAGCCCAACGTGTCACGCCTCGACGGTTCGACCGTGCACTTCACCGACGGCACCAGCGACGACTTCGACGTCATCGTCTACGCGACCGGCTACAACATCACGTTCCCGTTCTTCGACCCCGACCTCATCAGCGCATCCGACAACCACATCCGGTTGTACAAGCGGATGTTCAAGCCTGGCTTCTCCGACCTCGCCTTCATCGGGTTCGCCCAGTCGGTGCCGACGCTCTTCCCGTTCGTCGAGTGCCAGTCGCGACTGCTGGCCGCCTACGCCATCGGTCGCTACGCGCTTCCCTCTCCGACCGAGATGGAACGCGTCATCGACGCCGACCAGAAGCTCTACACCGGGCACTGCACCGAGAGTGCCCGCCACACACAGCAAGTCGACTACTTCCACTACGAGCACGACATCCGGACGCGTGAGATACCCGCGGGCATCAAACGCGCTGGACGACTGGCGTCGGTGTGAGGTCGCAGACCGACCGCCGTCCGCCACAGCGCAGCGACGACCGGCGCGAGGCCATCCTCGACGCCCTGGACAACTGGCTGCTCGAATCCAACCTCGACGCCATCAACATCGCCGAGATCTCCAAGCAGGCGGGCGTCACCCGCTCGGCGTTCTACTTCTACTTCGAGAACAAGGGCGCGGCGGTGGCGGCGCTGTCGGAGCGAATCCTCGATGCGACGTTCGCCGTGAACGATGCCTTCATCGTGGCGTCGGACCCCCCGCGGCAACGGATCTACGCGATGCTCGACGGACTCTTCGCCACGTGTGAGGGCCACCGGCACCTCTTCAAGGCGATGCTGGAGGCGCGCGGCTCGAACGCGTCGGTCCGCGGGATCTGGGACGACGCGCGCGAGTCGTTCGAGGAGTCGATCGCCGCGATGATCCGCGCAGACCGATCAGCGGGCCGTGCACCGGACGGACTGGACGCCGACGTCCTGGCTTCGGTGCTGCTCGAGTTCAACGATCGCATGCTGGAACGGCTCACGCTCGGCGGGTCCCTCTCCCGCGAACAGCTGATGGACGGTGCCGCGGCGATCTGGCTCAGCACGATCTATGGCATCACTGGAGCCTCCGAGCAGGAACAGGAGTCGGCATGACGTTTGACGACATCACCTTTCAATCCCACGGCGTGACGTGTCGCGCGTGGCACTTTCGCGGCGATGACGACGGCCTCGACGGGTCCCACGGGCAGGCCCGCCGTCGTGATGGCACACGGCTTCGGAGGAACCAGGGACGCAGGGTTGCAACCGTTCGCCGAGCGGATCAGCGCCGCGGGCATCGACGTGCTGGCCTTCGACTTCCGCGGCTTCGGTGCATCGGAAGGTGATCCACGGCAGTCGATTTCGATCAAGAGGCAGATCCAGGACTACCACGCTGCCGTCGACGCCGCAAAGTCACTGCCCGGCGTCGATCGGAGCCGGCTGGCGATCTGGGGCACCTCGCTGTCGGGTGGACACGTGTTCCACGTGGCGGCCGACCGCTCCGATGTCGCCGCAGTCATCGCCATGACGCCGTTGACGAGCGGCATGGCCGCCAGTCGCGCGTCGGCCGGGTCGCGTGGCGTCGGCACGGCGGTGCGGTGGACGGCGTTGGGCGTCGCCAGCCGCATCAGCCTCGCGCGCGGCGGTGCCGCCAAGCTCATGCCCCTGGTATCTCGTCCCGGCGAGCCGGGCGCGCTCGCCCTCGACGGCGCATACGAGAGCTACACCTCGATGGCGGGTCCCACGTGGCGCAACGAGGTCGACGTCGCCGTCGGGTTCGAGCTCGGCGCGGTCCGTACCACGTCGGCCGCCAAGCGCGTTGAAAAGCCGCACTCCTGGTTCAGATCGCGGACTTCGACAGGTACGTACCCGCCGAATCCATCGTCAAGACCGCGGTGCATGGCCGCGCAGAGGTGCACCACTACCCGTGCGATCACTTCGACGTGTGGCCCGGGCACGACTGGTTCGAGAAGGCGGTGGGAGACCAGGTGGCGTTCCTGAGCCGGACGTTCGTGGCCACGCCGCTGACTGGCGCGCGCGCTTAGTCGGACTTGGGTGTGAAGTGTGCATTCGATGCCGCAGTGGTGACACCGGTACCGATCGGACCGATGGCGTCGAAGATGCTTGCCGTGCCGGTCGCGATCCCGTCGGCGCTGTAGTGCGTCAGAGCCGCCAACCCGATGTAGGGCCCCTCGGGTAGTCGGCACAACGTCAGCGTGAAGTCGGCGTTGATGAATCCCAGCCCGGCCGTTGAGAATCCGGTGACCGATGCGGTGACGTCGACCGCAAGGGCCGCGCGGACGAAGGGCGTCGGCTCCTCGTCGTCGACGAGGGCGCGAATCTCGCGGAGCCAGGCGTACTTCGGGCCGTCGTGCTGCCACTCGAATCCTCTGCCCGCGGTCTCGACGTCGCGTCCGAAGGCGGTGATGAACATCGGCTTCGACTCGTCGAAACGGTCCGGTTCCTCCGGGATTGGCGGCATGGAAATACCCGTGGTCCATGGCAGTTCGGACGGCTGCTGGCTGCGACGGAGATAGAGCGCCGACGCGCGGGCGACGAGCTCGCCGTCCTGGACCATCGTCGCGTCGATTGCCTGCATCCGCCTGCCTACGCGTACCACCTCGGCGTGCACCCGCACCGGTTCGGTGGCCACCCGGCGCAGGATGTCGACGGTGAGGCGTGCAGGCACCAGGTCGACGTCGGCGCGTTCAGCCTCGACCGCCCTGGCCAGCAGTCCGCCCACCACCTGGCCGCCCAGCGTCGGTCCCCAGCCGCCCTGCGCGATCTCGTTCGGGACGTAGGTGTCCGACTCGGACACGAAATAGGGTGTGGGCGTTGTCTCTTGCATGCTGATCCTTCGGCTGTCACTGATTCGATCTGGCTGATGACACGGCAGTGCGCGTGACGTCAATACGAGGTGGAGCCCTGGTCGATCGACATCTGTGTGGCGGTGATGAGCTTCGACTCGTCGCTGGCGAGGAACAGCACCGCGTCCGCGATGTCCTCCGGCTCGGCCATCCAATTGGGTAGGAACGGCGTCATCATGTTCTGCAGTTGGGGGTTGGACTCCATCACCTTGCCCATCGCGGCGATCATGTCGCCCGATCCCATGTCGGAGTTCACCGGTCCGGGGTGCACGCTGTTCACCCGGATCGAGTGCTTGCCGAGTTCCGCGGCGAACGCCTTCGCCATCCCAGTGACGGCATGCTTGCTGGCGGTGTAGTGAATCATGAACGGCTGCAGCTTGATTCCTGCCGCCGAGCTGATCAGGATGATCGATCCGCCGCGCCCGCCGTCGATGATCTTCTGTGCGCCGGCCATCACGGTGTTCCAGGTGCCGGTCGAGTTGATGTCCATGACGTCGCGGAACGATTCTGGGGTGATCTCGTTCCAGACCTGCGGCGGAGAGATGCCCGGCGTTGGCGACGATGACGTCGAGGCGCCCGAGTTCGGCGACGCCCGCGCTGACGGCGTCGCAGAGCCCGTGTAGTCGCGGGTGTCCACCACCGACGCGATGATCCTTCGACCGGTGGCCTCCACCAGGCGCACCGTCTCGTCGAGTTGCTCGGGGGTGGCAGGGTCGTAGGGAACGCAGTCGGGCAGCTTGCCCGCGATGTCGACGGCGATGATGTCGGCGCCCTCGGTGGCCATCCGCACCGCGTGGGCGCGGCCCTGCCCCCTCGCCGCCCCGGTGATGAACGCGACCTTGCCCTCGAGTCGACCCGTCATGTGTTCTCCTTCTCTGCACTGTTGGTGAGTAGTTCGCGGAGTCGCCGCACGTCCACCTTGCCGGTCGCGCCCCTCGGAAGGTCGTCGCCCGTGGTCGACAACAGCCACACGGTGGGAACCTTGAACGCGCTCAACAGGGTTCGCGCCTCGTCGCGCAGCGATTCGATCGACAGGGTGTCGGTGTCACACACCACGACAGCGCCGACCCGGTCACCGTGCTCGCCGGGCACGTTGGTCACGAAGGCGCCGGTGACTCCGTCAACGGTGCGCAACGCCGCTTCGACCTCGCTCGGGATAGACGGTCGCACCGCTGCACCTTGAACATGTCGTCGGAACGCCCGTGGTAGAACAGGAATCCGCCGTCATCGAGGTGGCCGAGGTCGCCGGTGGGGTAGAAGCCGTCGGCGGTGAACGTCTGCTCACGGCTGAGCCGGCAGATGCCGCGCAGGGTGTGTGGACCGCGGATCTGGATCATGCCGATGGCACCGGGCGCGACGGGTGTTCCGTCGTCGACGTTGACGATGCGAACCTCCATGCCGGGAAACGGCCTGCCGCAGCTGCCCCACGCGGATTCCGGCATGTCGGCATCGGCGCGGAAGCCGCAATACGGCCCGAAGGACTCGGTCATCCCGAACAGCTTGGCACGTGCGCCCGGGTGAGAGCGCTGCTCGGGGGGTAACAACGCCTCGAGGCTTCCTGGACGCAGCGACGACAGGTCCGCTGCGACCGAATTCAATTGCTTCGCAAGCGCCTCGGCCTGCTCCGGCCAGCCGCGGAACAGGGTCACCCGCTCCCGTTCGAGCAGTCGCAGGGTGCTCTCGGGATGGGGTGTCGGTTCGGTGACCAGCGTGGCCCCCGCGACCAACGCCGACAGCACTCCGCCGCCAAGTCCGCCGACCCAGAAGAACGGCATCGGAAGGTACAGCCTGGTGTCGACGTCGATGCAGCGTGCGTGCAGACCGGATCGGACGGCGCCGAGCGCGCTGCCGTGGGAGTGCACGACGCCCTTCGGCATTCCGCTGCTGCCCGAGGTGAACATGATCGCCATCGGATCGCTGGGAGTGACGGCCCGAGCCATGGCGTCGATGACGCGGTCGGGACCATCGCCCCCTGGCATCGTCGAGGACGCATCGGCGACCCAGACCGCTCTCAGGGCGGGCAGCGTCGGAATTCGAAGGGGCCGTTGCAGGGGGTCGCCCACGGCGAGCTCCGCCGAGAGTTCGTCGACGTAGCGGTGGCCGCGGAACTCCTCGACGGTGAGGCAGATACTCAACCGCGGCGACGCGCAACTGCGCCAACAGTTCCCGAGGCTGCAGAAGAGTGCTCAACGGCACCAGCACCGCGCCGACGCGTGTCAACGCGAGCGCGACCTGAACCCATCTCACCCCGTTGGGCATGATCAGTCCGACGCGGGTGCCCTTGCCGACACCTGCCTCGACGAACCTCGCCGCGAGATCGCTTGTCGTGGCGTCCAGTTCGCCGTAGGTCAGGCGCGACGCCGGATCGATCACCGCGTGCTTGTCGGGCTGCTCGGCGGCGCGCAGCCGGACGAGAGCGTCGATGGTGTCAGGCATCGAACACCTTCCGCAGCGCACGGAGGTCGATCTTGCCGCTGGACAGCAGGGGCACCTGGTCGGCGTGCAGGGCAACGATCCTGCGGGGCACCTTGTATGCGGACAGCTCGCGCGAGAGCGCCTTGCGCAGACCCTGCTCGTCGAACGCTGGAGCATCGGGATCGATGGCTGAGTCGACCACGATCGCCGCCGCCACCAACTCGCCGCGCTCCTCGTCCGGGATCCCGACGACGTGTGAAACGGCACCTCCGGTGACGGTGGCGATCGCCCTTTCGACCTCTGCCGGTGAGACATTCGCCCCCGCGGTCTTGATCATCGACCCGCCGTCGGCCGACGAAGTAGACGAATCCGTCGTCGTCGAGGCGCACCAGATCGCCGGTGCGGAACCAGCCGTCGGCGTCGAAGCTCTCCTCGCGGCTGCGACGGTAGTAACGCTGCATGAGGTGCGGGCCGCGGATCCGAAGTTCACCGACGACGCCCTCGGCGGCGGAGGTCGACGTCTCCGGGTCGATGAGTGCGATCTCGAAGCCGGGAGCTGGTCTGCCGAAGGAACCGCGCCTGTGCTCGGGCTGATCGCTCTCGTCGCCGCAGACGAGAAGCACGCTGCCCGCCTCGGTCATGCCCAACATGTTGTGGCGCAATTCCGGGTCGGCGGGCCTGGCGTCGGGGGCCATGATCGGGTAGAGGTTGCCGCGCCGCATCGACGTCAGGTCGCGGCGGGCGAAGCTGTCGTGGCGCGCGAGATGTGCGATGGCTGCGGCGAATCCGTTGGTGACGGTCGGCCGCTGCGCCTCGAGCAGGTCGAGCGTGTCGGATGCGTCGACGGCGTTGGAGCACACCAGCGTCGACCCCGCGACGAGGGTGGCGAGCAGGCCGAACGCGAATCCGCCGACCCAGAAGAACGGCGAGTTGCAGAAGAGTCGGTCGTCGGCAGTCAGCCCGCGGATCGCGTTGAGGTTCTGCTGGTGCACCAGCAGCGAGGCGTGGGTGTGCACCGCGCCCTTCGGCGTCCCCGTCGAGCCCGAGGTGTAGACGATGGCCAGTGGGTCCGATCCGTCGACGTCGTCCTCCATGGCTTCGAGCAGCGCCTCGTCCGCGGCATCGGAAAGCTGCGCAATCTCCGCCTGGTCGAACACCACGTGCCGCAATTGCGGAGCGGCGCAAATGAATAGGCGCTCCGACGTACCGAACGTGTCGACGCCGAGCGCCTCGCCGCATCGCTGGACGTAGTCGTGTGAGCGAAAGGACGGGACGGCCAGCAGTATCGAGATGTCGGCGGCCGCGAGTTGCTCGGCGAGTTCGCGCGTCGTCGCGAAGGTGGTGAACGGGACGACGACCGCCCCGATCCGCGCCGCGGCGAGCATGCCGACCACGAAGTCGGCTCCGTTGGGGTACAGCAGGCCGACGTGGGTGCCCTTGCCCGCGCCCAGTGCGATGAGACCACGTGCGAGCATTGCCGAACGGCGCTGTGCCTCTGCGTAACTCAGGTGCTCGTCGTCACACACCAGGAGTGGGTGCTCACCACGCATCTGGGCCGCCGTGGTGATCAGTGACGCGACCGTGGCAACCTCAGGTGCCATGCGTGCCCCGCGACGCGGATGCGGTCGCGGCGAAGTGCTGCCGCACTGCACTCAGATCCGCCTTGCCCGAGGGGGTCCGGGGGATGGTGTCGACGATCGCGATGGCGGTGGGAATCTCGTAGCGCGCCAAGCGCATTCGCAGAAAATCCTCGAGGTCGGTCGCGCTGACCGGTTCCCGTAGTTCGACCATGGCGACGGGGGTCTCGCCGAGCCGCTCGTCCGCACGGCCGACCACCGCGGCTCCTTGCACGGCCGGGTGGCTCTCCAATGCGGCGCGCACGTCGTCGGGCATCACCTTGAAGCCACCGCGGATGATGGCCTGATCGGCGCGGCCGAGAATCCACAGGAAGCCGTCGGCGTCGATGCGGGCGATGTCGGTGGTGCGGATCCAGTCCGTCGCCGAACCCAGCTGGCCCGGTTTGACCTCCAGCAGACCGGATTCGGCTGATTCCACCGGCTCGCGAGTCGTCGTTCACGACCCGTAGCCGTGCGCCCAGCGTCGCGCGACCGACGCTGCCACGCTTGGCGGTCCAGAACTCTCGATGGTCCGCCAACGACCACCCGGCGACACCGCCGCCGAACTCCGTTGCCGCGTAGGACGTCAGCACCGGGATGCCGTACTTCTCGGTGAACGCGTCGGCGTCGTCGGCGGACAGCGGAGCCGTACCCGAGGTGACGGCCTGGATGCTGTCCAGATCCTCGCGTGTCAGGTCGGAGTGCAACACCATCCGCAGCGCGGCGGGCACCAGCGACACCGCGCGTGGGCGGTGTGCACGGACGGCCGCCGCCCAGCGGTCGAGGTCGAACCGCGCCAACAACACGAACGATCGAGCCTCGGCGATGCACTGCAGTACGCGGAACACCCCACCGATGTGCACCAGCGGCGCGTTGACGATCGCGACGCCGCGGCGCACTTCCGTCGGCGCCACGTCACCCATCACGCTGTGCGCCAACATGTCGTAGGTGAGATCGATCCGCTTCGGCGGCCCGGTGGTTCCGCTCGTCAACATGCGTACTGCGACGCCGGGTCGACCCTCTGAGGCAGTCGGCGCGCTCGCCTGGGCGACGACGACGGGCGCGTCGTCGAGTTCGGTGACGCTGACCACGGTGGTGTGCGAGGACGGCGTCACGAGGGCATTCACGTCATCGGGGGATCCGATGACCATCGGCAGGTCGAGCGCAGCTGATGTCGGCGCGGGTGCGGTCGTCGCCGCGAGACGGGTTGATGACGACGAGGGTCGCACCGGCCTGCACCAACCCCAGCAGCGTCGCGACGTAGGGCGGCCGATTTCGCAGCAGCACACCGACCTGGGTGCCGGGTGCGACGAGTTGCTCGATGCGGTCGGCGAACTCGGCGAGTTGGCCCCACTGCCACCAGCGGTCCTCGTGTTCGATCGCGGGGCCGTCGGGCTGCAGCGCCAGCACGTCTGCGAATGCGCTGGCTGAGCGGATGAGTCATCACCTGATCCTCGGTGGGCGCCGATCGGGAAGCGGGTTGGCCTTCAATTCGGCCACGCCGAGCGGGATTTCCGAGCCGCGTGTAGATCAGGCCCTGGTCCATAGCGGCCCGGTACGGCTTGTCCAGCGACTCCCAGATGGCCTTCACGGTGCCCTGCGTCGCGGAGGTGGGGTAGGTCGGCGATGGTGGCGGCGATCTCGTGGGCGCGCGACCACAGTTCGTCGCGGTCCACCACTTCGGTCACCAGTCCGATGCGCAGCGCCGTCTCGGCGCCGACCCGTTCGTCGTTGCCGGACAGGGCGATTCGCAGCGTCTCGCCGAGCCCGATGCGGCGCATCAGGCCGACCGGCTCCAGCGCGCAGACCAGCCCTGCACTGACGTGGGAGTCGAAGAACGTGGCGTCCGACGAGCAGATCACCACGTCCGACTCGTTGACGAAGTAGAACGCGCCGGCGGTGCACATACCCTGAACGGCGCAGACGACGGGTTTCCACATCTTCTGCCACTTGGGGCTGAGCAACTCGCCGGGATCCTCGTGGTTCCACACGCTGGCGGGCTGACCGTAGGACTCCCTGACGTCGAGTCCCGCGCTGAACGCCCGATCGCCGTTGGCGCGCAACACCACCGCGTTGACCGCGTCGTCGGCCTTCACGGTGCGCCCACACGTCGGCCATCTCGTGACACATCGCCCGGTTGAACGCGTTGAGCCGCTCGGGGCGGTTCAGCGTGATCGTGGCGACCCGGGCCTCCGCGTCGACGTCCAGTGCGATCGTGTCCATGGTCTACCGGCCCTGCCAGTTCGGGGCGCGCTTCTCCATGAACGCCTTCGGCCCCTCGAGGGCGTCCTCGGTGCGTGTCACGCGTTCCCGGAACGTCTCGGAGAGGATCTCGGCCTCGTGCAGCGGCAGGTCGAGCGTCTTGTGGATGGCCAGCCGCGTTCCGCGCACGGCCAGTGGCGCATTGGAGTTCACCATGTCGGCGATCTCGTGGGCGCGCTCGAGCAACCTGTCGTGCTCGACGACCTCGCTGATCATCCCGAGGTCGTAGGCGCGTTGGGCGCTCATCCGCTCGTGCTTGCCGGCGATCGCCATCCGCAGGGCGATGTTGCGCGGCAGCACGCGTGCCAAACGCACCATCTCGCGCCCTGCGACCAGCCCGATCGATACGTGCGGATCGAAGAACGTGGCCTTGTCCGAGGCGATGACGATGTCGCCCGTGGTGACCCAGTCGAGGCCTGCGCCGCAACACAATCCGTTGATGGCGGCGAGCACCGGCTTGGCCATGGTCCGGAACGGCGGGGTGCCCTCCTGCGGAGCCTCCCACTGTTCGTAGGTGGACAGGTACGGTCGTGCGTTGACGACCTTGCCGTCGCCCGGAATCTCGGTGACGTCGGCGCCAGTGCAGAAGGCTCGGCCGGTCGCGGTGACGATGAGGATCCAGACGTCGTCGTCGTTCTCGGCGATGTCGTAGGCGGTGCGTAGCTCGGTGATCATGTGCGGGCTGAGCGCGTTGAGCGCGTCGGGCCGGTTGAGCGTGATGGTGGCCTTGTGGCCGTCGACCTCGTACGTGATGGTGTCGTAGGACATTGGCGTTCCCTTCGGTCATCGTCCGGTGAAGTCGGGGGTACGGCGCTCGCGGAACGCCGCCATGCCCTCCTTGAAATCGGCTGTGCGGCAGGCGAGTTCCAGGTTGTAGAGCTCCTGGTTCATCGCGTGGGTGAGGGTCGTGTGTTGACCGGCGTGCAGCGCCTGCTTGGTCAGCCCGATCGCGACGGTGGGCCCGGCCGCCAGTCGGGCCAGCAGTGCTTCTCCTGCGTCATCGAGTTCCTCGGACCCGACGACGGCGTGGATCATGCCCCAGTCGGCGGCGTCCGCCCCGCTGACCTTCTCGCCGAGAAGCAACATCCGCCTGGCTCTCGCGACGCCGATGAGGCGCGGGAGAAGCCAGGTCGACCCGGAGTCCGCGCTGAACCCGCGAGGGATGAACGGCTCCCAGAACACGGCGTCCGACGACGCCACGGTGAAGTCGGCGGCCAAGGCCAGATTGCAGCCCAGTCCGGCTGCCCAACCCCGCACCGTGCACACCACCGGCAGCGCGATGGTTCCGACGAGCTCGATGACGCGATGTGCCTGCAGCGGCACGCGTCGGACCAGGTCGCCGGTGCGTGGCCGTTCGCCTCCGGAATTCGTGGCGACGAGATCCGATCCCGCGCAGAAGTCGTCGCCTGCGCCGCGGATGTGCACGGCGCGTAGGTGATCGTCGGTGGCCGCCTCTGACAGCACCACGACCAGTGCGTCGATCATCGGATGGTTCAGCGTGTTTCGCCGCGTTGGCCGGTCGAGGGTGATGCGCAGGATCGCGCCGTCGCGGGTCACCGTCACGGAGCCCTCTCCCGTCGCACGCCCACCGGGCTGCTGCTCCACCGTGGGCCACCCCTTCCGCTTCGTTATGGTTACCCCTACAGTAGGCACCACGATTGCTATCTTGTACAAGTTAGCAAGGAAAGGCCACCGGCGGAAGATCGGTGCCGACGGCGGGAGGGAGTCGACGGATGGCCGACGGTCCGCGCTTCGGTGAGCAGCCGCGCATCCGTCAACCCAGGGTCGCCGAGATCCTTGCGTCGCGGCTGCGCGACGACATCCTGTCGGGCAGGGTGAAGGCCGGGGACGTGCTCCCGACCCAGGAGCAACTGCTGGGCGAATACGGTGTCAGTCCGCCCGCCCTGCGCGAGGCAATCCACATTCTCGAGACGGACGGACTGGTCTCGGTGCGTCGCGGCAATGTCGGCGGAGCGGTCGTCCATCTGCCGTCGGCCGAACGGACCGCCCACATGATCGGCATGGTGCTGCAATCGCGTGACTCGACCCCGGCCGACGTGAGTGGCGCACTGATGTATCTCGAGCCGGTGTGCGCCGGGATGTGCGCCGCCCGCGAGGATCGACTGACCGAGGTCGTTCCATTCCTGGAGGCCGAGATTCAGATTCAGACCGAGCAATTCGACGACGTCGGGCGATACGTGCCCAACGCGCGCCGATTCCACGAGGCGCTCGTGTCGCGATGCGGCAACGAGCCGATGATCCTGCTGATCGGGTCCCTGGAGCTGATCTGGTCGGCGCACGAGTCGGCCGTGTGGAGTGACGAGTCGGCTCCCGACGCCGCTGACCAGTCCATGACCGCCGGCACCATGCGGGCCGCGCTCCGAGACCATCAGCGCATCGTCGATGCCATTCGAGATGGCAATCACAGCAAGGCAATTCAGCTTGCGCAAGAACACCTCTCGGCCGCCCGTCGCAACACGCTCGCCTTCGGCATGGACAAGACGATCGAGGCCAAACTGATCTCGGGGTCCGATCACCTCGGGTCCCCATCGCACGCCAATGGCCGTGTGGCCGACAAGGAGAACCGATGACATCGACCGACGCTTCCACGGATGACAGGGTGCTCTTCGAGGTGGACCGTGATCTCCGGATCGCCACCATCACGTTCAACAATCCCAAGCAGCGCAATTCGTACGACGCCCCGATGCGCGACGCCGTCGGTCGCTGCCTCGACGTGGTTGCCGAGGACGACGACATCACGGTGGTGGTGTTGCGCGGCGCCGAGGGCGTCTTCTCCACGGGCGCGGACATGAACAACGCGTACGGCTGGTATGGCGATGAGCGCTCGCGCGAAGAGCAGAGCGGTGGAGCGGATGATTCCGCCAAACCGAAGAAGAGTCGGCCGAGCCAGCGCCGTCGACTCACGGTGGACCGCAAGTCATTTGGCTTCTACCACAATCTCATGGGCTTTCCGAAGGTCACGGTGGGGGAGATCAGCGGGTACGCACTCGGCGGCGGTTTCGAGATGGCGTTGATGACCGACATCTCGGTCATCGCCCGCGACGCCAGGATCGGCATGCCCGCCACGCGGTTCCTCGGCCCCGCCCTTGGCAGCCTGCACATGTTCTTCCACCGACTCGGCCCGGTGCTGGCGAGGCGCATGCTGCTGACCGGCGACATCATCGAGGCGGGCGCGGTCGAGCACCTCGGCGTCTTCACCGAGACGTGCGCTCCCGAGGCCGTCACCGCCCGCGCCTGGTACTGGGCGCAGAAGGTGGCGAAGATGCCCGCCGACGGCGTCGTGATCGCCAAGGAGGCGTTCCGGTGGGTCGAGCAGAGCCAGGCCTACCAGGGCGAAGAGGTGGCCAGCTACCTGTTCCACGCCTACGGGACCAACCTGCAGTTCTCGCCAGGCGAGTTCAACTTCGTCAAGACCCGCGCGCAGCACGGCACGAAGGAGGCGTTCCGGCTTCGTGACGAGCACTTCCACGTACCCGAGCCGGAGTGATCGGGACCTACCGAGTGCGATACAGTATCTGCTACTTTTGTAATGTCACCGCGTAACGTCGCCCAAGCCGAAAACCGAGGTCGAAGATATGTCTGAACCCGTCATCGTTGGAGCAGTCCGGACCGCCATCGGGCGGTCGTTCAAGGGCACGCTGGTCAACACCCCGCCGGAGACCCTGATCACCACCGTTCTTCCCGAGGTGGTGCGCAGGTCCGGCATCGATCCGAAGGACATCGACGACATCATCTTCGCCGAGTCGCACTACGGCGGCGGCGACCTCGCGCGCTACGCGGCGGACGCGACGGGCATGTCCCACGTGCCCGGCCAGTCGGTCAACCGGCACTGTGCCGGCAGCCTGACGGCGATCGGCAACGCCTCGGCCCAGATCGGTTCCGGCATGGAGCGCGCCCTGATCGCCGGTGGCGTGCAGTCGCTGTCGATGACGCCTCTGACGAACTGGCGCATCCCCGGCCCCGAGCTGAAGTTCGAGGAGCGGTGGATGCCGCCGACCCACGTCGAGACGCCGGACGCGCCGGCCAAGGACATGTCGATCACCGTCGGCTGGAACACCGCGCAGGCCATGGGCATCACCCGCGAGGAGATGGACGCGTGGGCGGCCCGCTCGCATCAGCGTGCGGTCGCGGCGAAGGACGCAGGCAAGTTCGCTCGACGAGATCATCCCGCTGAAGGTCGAACTGCCCGATGGCTCCGTCATCGACTTCAGCGTCGACGAGCATCCGCGTCGCGACACCACCGCGGAGAAGCTGGCAGGCCTGAAGGTGCTGCACCCCGAGATCGAGGGCTTCTCCATCACCGCGGGCAACAGCAGCGGCACCAACGACGCCTGCGCCGCGGTGGGGTTGACGGCCCGCGACTACGCGGTCGCCAACGGCCTGAACGTCATGGCCACCGTCAAGGCGTGGGGTGCGGCGGGCGTGGCCCCGCGCGACACCGGCCTGGGAGCGGTCAAGGTCATCGGCAAGGTGCTCGACCGCGCCGGGCTCAAGCCGTCCGACATCGCGCTGTGGGAGATCAACGAGGCCTTTGCCTCGGTGCCGATCGCCGCGTGCAAGGAGTACGGCCTCGACGAGGAGCTGGTGAACTTCTCCGGCAGCGGGTGCAGCCTCGGCCACCCCATCGCCGCCTCCGGTGCGCGCATGATCACGACGCTGATCTACGAGCTCCAGCGCCGCGGCGGCGGCATCGGCATGGCGGCCATGTGCGCAGGCGGCGGCCAGGGCGGCGCCGTCATCGTCGAGGTCTAGCCTTCGCCGCGATTCGTGGAGTCTGAGCAGCGGTGAGCGCGGGAAATACTCCACGAATCGCTCGTGGGGCAGGGGGTTGACCGATGGTTGGCGTGCTCGACGGGGTCCGGGTGCTCGACTACGGACGGTTCATCGCCGCGCCGTGGTGCAGTGCGCTGCTGGCCGACATGGGCGCCGACGTCCTGCGGGTGGAGAAGCGCGAGGGCGGCGAAGACCGCTGGGTGCAGTCCGTCGTCACCGAGGCGGTGAGGGCGGGACGTTTCTGCAGTGCAACCGCAACAAGCGGTCGCTGACGCTGGACTCGACCACGTCCGAGGGCGCGGAGGTCACCCGGCGGCTCGTCGAACGGTCGGACATCGTGATCGCCAACATGCCGTTGGCGGGCATGCGTGCCAGTCGGTTGGACTACGAGACGCTGCGCGAGATCCGGCCCGACATCATCCTGGCCAGCGCCACCGCCTACGGCGAAGGTGGCCCGTACAGCGACCGGATCGGGTTCGATGGCGCCGGCCAGGTGCTGTCGGGCGCGGTGTACCGCCAGGGGTTGCCCGACATGCCGATCCGGACCGTCGTGCCGCAGGCGGACTTCGGTACCGCGCTGACGATGACGATCGGCGTGATGATGGCGCTCTTCCACCGCGACCAGACCGGCGAGGGCCAACACGTCGAGGCGGCGCTGCTGCCCACCGCGCTGATGCTGTCGAACGCGTTCCTCATCGAGCGCCACCTGCTCGGGGTCGACAAGCCGCGGATGGGGAACCGGGGCGCGTCGGTGGCGCCGTGTGACCTCTACCGCGTGACGGACGGCTGGGTGCTGTTGCAGATCGCCGGGCAGCCGATGTTCAAGCGCTGGTGTCGGGTGATCGGTCGTGAGGACCTGATCGACGATCCGCGCTTCGTCGACGACGACTCGCGGTGGGACGCACGGTGACTGTCCTCAACGACCTGATGCAGGAGTGGTGCGACGGCAAGACGAAGGCCGAGGTGTTGGAGAAGCTCGAGGCGGCGAAACTGCCCTGCGGCGCCGATGCATTCCACCCAGGACGTGCTCGAGGACCCGCACATCGCAGGCGATGGGATATCTGAAGCCGGTGGAGTTTCCCGGCGCGTCCCGACCGACGTGCCGATCATCGAGACGCCGTTCCGGCTGTCCAAGACTCCGGGGACCATCCGCCGACGCGCCCCGCTGCTCGGCGAGCACACCGATGAGGTGCTCAGCGAGATCGGTTATGGCGCAACGGAAATCGCCGAGCTACGGGACCGCGAGATCGTCTGAGCCCGCCCGCGCGAACCAGGGTTAGCGAGCGGCACCGGACTTGCGGCTTGGCGTGGCGGCCTTGCGACGCTGAGCGGGACGGTCTTCGCGCTCGACGGCTGTTCGAGCAGCCGTGCGGCGTGGTCGAGGATCAATTCGAGGCCGTACTCGAAGTTGTTCTCGTCCGACGCGCCGATCCGGTGGCCCTCCGCGGTGACCTGGGCCAGCAGCGGCGTGGTCTCGGGATCGATGACCATCGCCTCTTCGAAGTCACCATGGCCGCCGTCGGCCTGCCGGTTCTTGTCGTAAAGGCGCTGCAGCACAACCGATCCACGCACGTGAACCGACATCGCGGAGTAGGTGTCGAAGGCATCCTCCGGTGACAGCCCCGCCTCGACGAGGCTTTCGATCGCCTTCTCCACCTCGAGGGCGCCCGCCTTGGCGGCCCGCGGGCTCAGTGCCGATCGGATCAGGATGAGATCGCACAGAATCGGGTTGCCCAGGAATGTCTTCCGCATGGTGCGCGCATGGTTGCGCAGCGTTTCGCGCCAGTCCTTGGCTTCGACGTACGGCGTCGCGAACACGTACTGCTTGAGCGCGCGATCCGTCATCGCGTTCAGCAGGTCGTCCTTCTTGCGGAAGTACCAGTAGATGCTCGTCACGCCGACGCCGAGATGCTTGCCGAGCAACGGCATGCTGAGGTTGTCGATGCCGACCTCCTCGGCGAGCTCGAACGCGCCGTTGATGATGTCGTCGGGATTGATGGAACCGCGTTCGCGACGTACGCGCTTTTCGGCGGTCGCGGGCTTGGCCACGGGGCACCTCCATCGGGATACACGAGTCTGGCGAAGGTCCTCCGCCAGACGGCGAAACTCAATCTACCGGCAAACCTGCGGTGAACCGGCGCTACGAAAGCGTGTCGTGAGCGGCGTCACGGTGAAGCTTACCGGTAGCCATTCAGTTGATGCGTCGCCGCATATATCGAAAGGTATACGGTATGGATGACGTGTGGGTGTCGAGAATGTCGTTACCCGACCGGTCGACGTCGGGGTGTCGGGAGTAGATTCCGAAGCGACGGAACGACACACGCTCGACGCGTGCAACGGCGCTTCACGGCGCGGAAAAGGGGCAACGTGGCCGACGAAGTTCTGACAGAGCGCCATGGACGGACGCTCGTCATCACCATCAACCGACCGGAAGCGCGCAACGCGTTCAACCTGGCCGTCGCACAAGGTCTCGCCGACGCGATGGACGAACTCGACGACACGCCCGGAACTCTCGGTGGCGATCGTCACCGGCGCAGGCGGAACCTTCTGTGCCGGCATGGATCTCAAGGCCTTCATGGCTGGCGAGGTTCCCTCGATTCCCGGCCGCGGCATCGGTTTCACCGAGCGCCCGCCGCGCAAGCCCGTCATCGCCGCCGTCGAGGGCTACGCGCTCGCAGGAGGCACCGAGATCGTGCTGGCCACCGACCTGATCGTCGCGGCGAAGAACGCGAAGTTCGGCATCCCCGAGGTCAAGCGCGGCCTGGTCGCCGCGGGCGGTGGATTGCTTCGCCTGCCGCGTCGTATCCCGTACCAGAAGGCGCTCGAGCTGGCGCTGACCGGTGACAACTTCACCGCGGAGGAGGCCTCCGCATGGGGTTTCGTCAACGTGCTGACCGAGCCGGGCGAAGCTCTGGCGGGCGCACTCGCACTGGCCGAGCGCATCACGAAGAACGGCCCGCTGGCCGTCGCGGTGACCAAGGAGATCATCGTCAAGTCCGCAGAATGGAGCGAGGCCGAGATGTGGAAGAAGCAGAGCGAGCTGATCATGCCGGTGTTCGCGTCCAAGGACGCGATGGAGGGCGCGACCGCGTTCGCCGAGAAGCGCGCACCGAACTGGACAGGTTCCTAAGGGTCGCGTCGATGGCAACGGCGAAGGAAGCGCGCGAATGGGCGCACGGGGCGATACGCGGGATCGGCAATTCGCTCTACACCCCGTTCAGCGGTGTCGACGGCGACGACATCGACTGGGACGCCTACCGCACGCTGGTGCGCTACTGCGTTGATGATCTCCGTCACGAAATGCTCTGGTGCACGAGTGGCTTGGCGGAGTTCTGGGCGCTGACGCTCGACGAGCGCAAGCGCCTGCTCGAGGTCGCGATCGAGGAGGGGCGAGCCATCAACCCCGACGTCGTGATCCAGGCGTGCACGTCGGCGACCGCGGCCAAGGACTGCCTCGAGCTGACCCGGCACGCGCAGGAGTCGGGCGCGGACATCGTGTACATCCAGACGCCGGTGATGGAGGCGCACGGTGGCGAAGGGGTGCTGAACTTCTTCCGCTACATCGCCGATCGCACGGACATCGCGCTCGGCATGTTCAACTCGCCGTCGTCCGGGTTACGTGCTGACCGCGGACGAGAGCGCGCGCATCGCCGCACGAGATTCCCGCGGTATGCGCCACCAAGGAGGGCGCATTCCGGCCCGCGAACAGCCGCAGGCTGCACGAACTGGCACCCGAGCTGCTGATCTGGGAGTGCGACACAACCGTCTACCGGGCGGGCTGGCTGCGCGACGGCATCGTCTGCGCCGCCCAGCTGGGCACCGACGGGCTACCTGATGGAGACGCCGCAGCGGCGGGTCTTCACCGAGTACTGGAACCTGATCTGGGACGGCAAGCTGATCGAGGCGATGGACTACGCGCGCGCCGACGGGCATGGATCAGTTCGAAGCCGACAGGGGCTCCTGGTACATCTCGCTACCCCGGCCGGCCGGACTACTTCACCCACTGGGGCTGCGCCTTCAAGTACGCCGCATCGGTGCTCGGTCTGCCGATCGGCGACTACCCGCATTCGCGTGCGCCGCAGGCGGTCCTGCCCGAGGTGGCGAAGGTCGCAGATCCGCGACGCCTACCGGCGTTACGGCCTGGTCGAGGACTGAGCTCGGGCTCCGCCTTGCGTTGCGGAAGGCACTACCGATAGGTGTACAGTATGACCATATTTCCAGTTGAGGCCGCATCCGAGTAGGTGAGGTTGGCGCAGTGACCATCCCCGAGACCGTCCCCGATCTGACGAGCCCCGTGCTCTACGACGCGCGGGACAGCGGTGTCGCGGTGGTCACCCTCAACAGGCCCGAGCGTCTGAACGCCTGGGGTGGCGGGCTTGGCGTCGGAGTTCTATCGGTGCATGGACCGGGCCGAGGCCGACCCTGCGGTGCGCGCGATCGTCCTGACCGGCAGTGGACGGGCGTTCTGCGCGGGTGCGGACATGGGTGACGGCGGCTCCATCGGCGGGGCGACGATCGACGGCGACACCGACGTCACCACGCTGGTCGGCGAGCGTCATCCGCACTTCGTCACCGGAGCTGCGCAAGCCGATCGTCGCGGCGATCAACGGCGCGTGCGCGGGCATCGGCCTGACCCAGGCGCTGATGTGCGACGTGCGCTTCGCCGCCGCGGGCGCCAAGTTCACCACGGCGTTCTCCAGGCGCGGCCTGATCGCGGAGTACGGCATCTCGTGGATCCTGCCGCGCGTCGTCGGCCATGCCGCGGCGCTCGATCTGCTGTTGAGCGGGCGGACGTTCCTCGCCGACGAGGCGGCCGAGCTCGGCCTGGTCAAGGAGGTCGTCGCTCCCGATGACCTGATGCCGCGCGCGCTGGCCTACGCCGAGGACCTCGCCGCCCACTGCGCGCCAAGCTCGATGGCGGTCATCAAGCGTCAGATCTACGACGACGCGCTGCGCGAACTCGTCCCGTGTCAGCGCCGACGCCGAGAAGCTGATGCACGAGTCGATGGGACGGCCCGACTTCATCGAGGGCATCACGGCGTTCTTCGAGAAGCGCCCGCCGAACTTCCCGCCGCTGAGCGAGTGAGATGGATCGAAAGGCACGCGAATGACACTGGACTACAAGGCGATCGACTGCGACAACCACTACTACGAGCCGATCGACTCCTTCACGCGGCATCTGCCCAAGGAGTTCAAGCGCCGCGGCGTGCAGATGCTCACCGAGGGCAAGCGCACCTTCGCGGTCATGGGCGGTGAGATCAATCAGTTCATCCCCAACCCGACGTTCGATCCGATCATCGAGCCGGGCTGCCTCGACCTGCTTGTTCCGCGGCGAGATCCCCGATGGCGTCGATCCCGGCGTCGCTGATGAAGGTCGACCGCATGGCCAACCATCCCGAGTATCAGAACCGCGACGCGCGCGTGAAGGTGCTGGACACGCAGAACATCGAGACCTGCTTCATGCTGCCGACGTTCGCCTGCGGCGTGGAGGAAGCGCTCAAGCGCGACATCGACGCGACGATGGCCATCGGTGCACGCGTTCAACCTCTGGCTCGACGAGGACTGGGGCTTCGACCGTCCCGACCACCGAATGGTCTCGGCGCCGATCATCTCGCTGGCAGATCCCGAGAAGGCCGTCGAGGAAGTCGAATTCGTGCTCGCGCGCGGCGCCAAGATGGTGCTGGTGCGGCCGGCGCCAGTGCCCGGTCTGGTGAAGCCGAGGTCGCTGGGCGATCCGCTGCACGATCCGGTCTGGGCCCGGTTGGCCGAAGCCGGTGTGCCGGTGGGCTTTCACCTGTCCGACAGCGGCTACCTGGCGATCGCGGCGCTGTGGGGCGGACATGGCGAAGTTCGAAGGGTTCGGCAAGAAGGATCCGCTCGACCAGATCCTGCTCGACGACAGGGCCATTCACGACTCGATGGCCTCGATGATCGTGCACCAGGTCTTCACCCGGCATCCGAAGCTGAAGGTCGCGAGCATCGAGAACGGGTCCTACTTCGTGTACCGCCTGATCAAGCGGCTCAAGAAGGCCGCCAACACCGCGCCGCACCATTTCAAAGAGGATCCGGTGGAGCAGATCAGGAACAACGTCTGGATCGCCCCGTACTACGAGGACGACGTCAAGCTGCTCGCCGAGACCATCGGCGTGGACAAGATCCTGTTCGGCTCGGACTGGCCGCACGGCGAGGGCCTCGCGGATCCGATGACCTTCACCGCCGACATCCCGCAGTTCCCGGAGTTCAGCGCCGAAGACACCCGAAAGGTCATGCGGGACAACGCACTCGACCTGCTCGGCGTCCACGTTCCCGCGTCGGCCTGACCATGGGTGAATGGACCATAGGCGACGTCGTCGACGCCATCGCCGACGTCATCCCCGACCGCACCATGACGGTCTGCGGTGAGCGTCGGACCACTTACGGCCAGATGGCGGACACGGACCCGCCGGCTGGCGAACTTCCTGGCCGACAAGGGGTTCGGCGCGCACCGCGAGCGTGACGACCTGGACAACTGGGAGTGTGGCCAGGACCGCGTCGCGCTCATCATGTACAACGACCGCTATCCCGAGATGGCCGTCGGGTGCATGAAGGCGCGCACGATCCCGGTCAACGTCAACCACCACTACACCCCTCGCGAGATCGGCGACCTTCTCGACTACGTGAAGCCCCGCGCGGTCATCTACCACCGCTCGCTGGGCGCCAAGTTCGCCGACGTCCTCCCGCCGGAGACCGCCGAACTGCTCATCTCCGTCGACGACGGCAGCGACGCGGCTGAACTGTCCGGCGCGATCACACTCGAAGACGCACTGGCACAGGGCGATCCCGACCGCGTGATCGCTGGCTCGCCCGACGACCTCATCATGTACTGCACGGGCGGTACGACGGGCAGGCCCAAGGGCGTGCTGTGGCGACAGAGCGATACGTACGTGTCATCGATGGTGGGTGCCGACCACGAATCCGCCAGCGAGATCCACGACAAGGTCCGCGCAGGCGAGGGACCGCCGTGGTTCGCCGTCTCGCCGCTGATGCATGCAGCGGGTCTGTGGACGGTCTTCTCCGGATCGTTGGCCGGCCTGCCCGTGGTTCTGTACGACGACAAGACCAAGTTCAACCCGCCGACCGTGTGGCAGACCGCCGAGCGTGAGAAGGTCGGACTGATGACGATGGTGGGTGACGCGTACGCAGCGCCGCTGGTCGAGGAGTTGCAGCGAAACGACTACGACCTGTCGTCGATGTATGCGATCGGAACTGGCGGAGCGGCAACCAATCCGAAGCACGTGAGCGCTCTTCTCGAGTTGCTTCCACAGCTGACGATCATCAACGGCTACGGCTCGTCGGAGACCGGCAACATGGGCTTCGGCCGCAGCCAGGTCGGCGTGCGACGCGACACCTTCGATCTACGCGAGGGCGGGACCGTGGTGTCCAACGACATGACGCGGTTCCTGCCGCCGGGCGATCCCGAGGTCGGCTGGGTGGTGCGGACCGGCCGGATTCCGTTGGGCTACTTCGACGATGCGGACGCCACGCGAAAGACCTTTCCGGTCGTGGAAGGCCAGCGTGTCGTGGTCTCCGGTGACCGGGCGTCGTTGGAGGCCGACGGCACCCTGCGCCTGTTCGGACGCGACTCACTCGTGGTCAACACCGGCGGGGAGAAGGTGTTCGTCGAGGAGGTCGAGGCCGTCATCCGCGCCCATCCCGCGCGTCGCCGACGCCCTCGTCGTCGGTCGCGAGAGCGAGCGATGGGGGCAGGAAGTCGTTGCGCTCGTCGAGTTGCATCCGGGGCACGTCGAACCCGTCGGAGGAACTGGCAGCTCTGTGCGCCGCGGAACTGGCCCGCTTCAAGGCGCCGAAGGAGTACGTCTACGTCGACAAGGTTCGTCGACTCGGCAACGGCAAGGCCGACTATCGGTGGGCGAAGAGCGCAGCGGTGCAGCAGGTGATGACATGACGCACAGAGCCATTGATTGCCTCGTCAACGTGCACTTCGGTGAGACCGCCAAGCAGCCCGAGTTCATGCTCAAGGTGCGCGACGACTACTTCAAGGGCCCGCAGTCGCTCTACGACCAGGTCGAGTTGCCGCAGCTGCTCGAGGAGATGGACTCCCACGGCGTCGCCAAGGCGATTCTCATGGACAACCTGGTCAAGCCGTCGGTGACCGCCCGGAAGTTCGTGGAGGAGCGCCCCGACAAGTTCAGTCTCGCGATCGGTGGCATCAACCTGTTGCGCCCGGTGCCCGCACTGCGGGAGCTGACCGAGGTGCACCGGGACCTGCCGGTCACGTATGTCGCAGTGGGGCCGAGCTTCTGGGGCGACGGCATGTATCCGCCGAGCGATGCCGTCTACTACCCGCTGTACGCCAAGTGCGCCGAACTCGGACTGCCGCTGTGCATCAACACCGGGCTGCCTGGGCCGCCGATCCCCGGTGAGGTGCAGAACCCCATCCACCTCGACCGGGTCTGCGTGCGCTTTCCGGAATTGAAGCTGTGCATGATCCACGGCGCGGATCCGTGGTGGGACGTCGCCATCCGGTTGTTGATCAAGTACCAGAACCTGCGCATCATGACGTCGGCGTGGTCGCCGAAGCGGTTGCCGGACAGCCTGTTGCACTACATGCGCACACGCGGCAAGGACAAGGTGATCTTCGCATCCGATTGGCCGGTGCTGCGCCAGAGCCGCGTCGTACCCGAGGCGCTGGCGCTGGACCTGCCCGCCGACGTGCTCGACAACTATCTCTACAACAACGCCGAGGCCTTCTTCTTCGGCGAGCGAGAAGGAAGGCGTAAAGACGATGGACCGCTACGCATTGCGCAGGGAAGACTACAGCCTGTCCGAGGACCAGACCGACCTTCAGTCGGCCTATCAGAAGTTCTTCAAGACGAACTGCTCGATCGAGGTGGTGCGCGCGGCGGAGGCCATCGGATTCGACAAGAGTCTATGGGAACGGTTGTGCGCCACGGGTGCAACGACGATGGCGCTACCGGAGTCGGTGGGCGGCGACGGCGCCACGATGGTCGACCTGGTGCTCATCGCCGAGGAGGTGGGCCGCTACCTCGCTCCCGTGCCGTGGATCGACCACGTGTGCACCGCCCGCCTGCTGGCTCGGCTGGGCGCGCTGGACGACGGCAGCCCGATCGTGACCGGCGAGCAGATCGCGGGTCTGGACCCGCAACTCGACAGCACGACCGGCACCCGGCTGATCCCGTGCGGGTCGATCGCCGATCACATCGTGCTGCGCGACGGCGACAGACGTCGTTCTTCTCACCTTCGGTACCCGACCCGCGCGAGTCGACAACATCGGACGTCTGCCGATGGCGTGGGTCGACCCGGCGACGGCGGACACCAGGACGGTGCTGGGCAGCGGGCCCGACGCGTTGGCGAGTTACGCTCTTGCGCTGGATGAGTGGCGTCTGCTCACCGCGGCGGCGCTCGCCGGTCTCGTCGACGAGACCATGACCATTGCCGCGGAGTTCGCCAAGACGCGCTACACCCTCGGCGTGCCGATCTCGACGCTGCAGGGCATATCGCATCCGCTCGCGAACATGGCGATCACCGTGCAGGGCGGCCGTGGCCTGGCCCGTCGCGCCGCCTGGTACCTGGACAACGAGCCCGACGAGCGGCGCGAACTGGCGCCGTCGGCGTTCGTCTTCATGGCCGAGGAGGCGTCGAAGGCCGCGACCATGGCGGTGCACATCCAAGGCGGCCTTGGCGTTTCGGCGGAGGCGGCCGCGAGCGCCTACCTGCTGCGTGCCAGAGGCTGGCCGCTCGCAGGCGGGGACCCCGGGGCGACCGCCAAGCTGATCGCCCGCATCGTCGCCGACCGCGAAAGCCGATAGGGGAGAGACGTGGACTTCTCACGAGTTCAGCTGGCCGACGACGATCAAGCTTTCCTGGACGAGGCGCGCGCCTTCCTCGAGGAGACGGTGACCGATGACGTCCTGCGCCGCGATCGCGAAACCGGAGACAACTTCGACGAGGGCGTGCACCTGGCTCTCGGTGAGGCGGGATACCTCGCCGGGGAGTGGCAGACGGAAGCCCAGGGCGGCTTCAGCAGGGTGCGTAATCGCCTGTGGCAGCTGGAGAAGCGCCGTGCTCACGTGCCGTGGGTGACGGCGGGCACGACGACGATGATCGCCAAGTCGGTGGCCAAGTTCGGCGTCGCCGGAGGTTCGTGCCGACGTCCTGCCCAAGGTCTTCAACGGCCACGTCCGGATGTGCCTCGGGTACACCGAGCCCGAAGGCGGCTCGGACGTTGCGACGTGCAAGACCCGCGCGGTGCGCGACGGCGACGACTGGGTGATCAACGGCGCGAAGATGTTCACCACCGGTGCGCACAACTGCCAGTACGTCTTCCTGATCACCAATACCGATCCGGATGCGCCAAAGCACAAGAGCCTCACGATGTTCCTGGTACCGCTGGATCTTCCGGGAATCGAGATCCAGGGCATCCGCACCGTCGACGGCGACCGCACCAACATCGTCTACTACAGCGATGTTCGCGTCTCGGACAAGTACCGCATGGGCGAGGTCAACGGTGGCTGGACGGTGGTCCGCGAGCCGCTCAACGCCGAACACGGCGCCGTCGACGCGGAACCCGACGGCCTGCAGGACGTCGCGATCATGGCCCATCAGTTCAGCTTCCTGGTGGCCGCCTGCGATACGGCGGCGAAGGTGGTCGGCACGCCGGACGGCAACGGGAGCAAGGCGATCGACGACGGATCTGTCGCCTACCGTCTCGGCCGCAGCATCGCGCGCACGGAGGTGGCGCTGTCGACGCCCAACATCTTCGGCCGCGTCGCGCTCGCGCAGACGATGCGCGACGCCTCGCCGGATCTGATGGACCTGCTCGGCGCCGCGTCGGCGCTGACGCGTGGGACCGACGGCGCCGTCGACGACGGTGCGGCGGAGTACGTCTACCGCTTCGCCCCCCTCGTCGGCATCTACGGCGGCACGCTCGAGGTGTTCCGAAACATGATCGCCCAGTACATGCTTGGGCTGGGAAAGCCCAACTACTCGCCCCCGAAGGCTTCGTGACTGACGCGGTGACGGACACAGCGCAGACGGGCGGCCGCCGGAAGGTGCTCGTCATGGGCGCCAGCGGATTCGTCGGCTCCCACGTCACGCGCCGTCTCGTCGAGCGCGGTGACGACGTGCGGGTCTATCTGCGGAAGTCGAGCTCGACCGTCGCGATCGACGACCTCGACGTCGAGCGCAGCTACGGCGGCCTGAAGGACGAAGTGGCGCTGCGCGAGGCGATGTCCGGCTGCAGTGTCGTGTTCTACTGCGTGGTCGATACGCGGTTCTTCCTGCGCGATCCGGCACCGCTCTTCGACACCAACGTCGAGAGCCTGCGGGCGGTACTGGACGTCGCCGCGGAGGCGGATCTGTTCAGGTTCGTCTTCTGCAGCACCATCGGAACCATCGCCATCGCCACGGGGGACGAGGCCGTCACCGAGGACATGCCCTTCAACTGGCCGGGCAAGGGCGGCGCCTACATCGAGTCCCGCCGCCAGGCCGAGGACATGGTGCTTCGGTATGCCAACGAGGGTCGTGTGCCCGCCGTCGCCATGTGCGTGTCGAATCCGTATGGGCCGCAGGACTTTCAGCCAAGCCAGGGCATGATGATCCAGATGGCGGCGCTCGGGAAGATGCCCGCGTACGTCAAGGGTGTGTCCACCGAGGTGGTGGGCATCGAAGACGTGGCCGACGCGTTCGTGCTCGCCGCCGAGCGTGGGCGGGTCGGCGAGCGCTACATCATCTCCGAGAGCTTCATGCCGATGCGGGAGATGTTGTCGACGGCCGCTTCGGCGGTCGGCGCCAAGCCGCCGCGGGTGGGCGTTCCCCTCGCCGTGATGTACGCCGTTCGGCGGCATCCTCGGCGCGGCGAGTCGATTGCTGCGGCGCGATCTTCCGATGAACGTCACCGGCGTCCGACTCCTGCACATCATGTCGCCCGCCGACCACGGCAAGGCGACGCGCGAGCTCGGCTGGACGCCCGCGCCGACATCGGAGTCGATACGCCGGGCGGCGAAGTTCTACGTCGAGAACACCGTCGGCAAGAGCCGCCTCGTGTCCTAGCGGGCGGTTACGTGCAGCCGCCGACGCTCACGTGTCCGCGTCGTCCCGTCGCGCCGGCGCAGCACCGAGATGTTCGGTGGCGGGGAGGTGGTGGGGGGACGTAGTAGTCCTCGGGCATCGGCGCGTAGTACTCGGGCGGCGGAACATACGGGCGCCATCACGTCGGCGAGGTTGGCGCACCCGCTGACGGATACGCGCCGACCGACGCTGGCGCATACGTCCGCGTTGGCGACGCCCGTGGGACCGATGACCAGGACCGCACCCGGCACCGTCACGAGCGCCAACCCGGCGCCCGCCGCGGCGCATAGGGAGCGCAACGTTCGTTTCATGCCCGAAGTGTAGGCACGGCCGCTGGCAGACCGCCGGAATTCGGCCGTTCCGTCAATTCGGCGGGTCCTCGCCGCGCAGGGCACGCCTCAGCGGTCTCGTACATGTGCTGATCGGCGTCGCGGTGAACTGGGTCATGTCAGCCTCAGCCCCCCAGGACGGCGGCCGCCGAACCGCCTGGTGCACCGCGCGCGATCACCATGGGCATCGACGTCGCGGAGTTCGTACTCAGGATGGTGTGCACGACGTCGATGAGGTCTTCGACCGGCATCACCTTGCCGGGCAGGCAGCCACGTGACACCCAGAGCGGGAAGCTCTTCGCTGCGAGATCCATGTCCCAACCGGTCGTCATGCCCGTTGCCGCGTCACCCTCACCGCCGGCGCACTCGCCGACGACCAGACAGGTGAAGCCGATGTCGGGATGCTCGGCCCGCCACGATTCGATGAGTCTCTCCAGCGCCGACTTGCTCACGCCGTATGCGCCGAGGCCCGGCCACGGCGGACCGTAGGTGCCCGCGTCCGACGACAGATAGACGACCTTGCCCTCCGATGCCGTCAGGTGTGGCACCGCCGCCGCGGTCGCCAACGCCGCGCCGATCACGTTCGTGTCGAAGACCCGCCGCCACGTGTCGGCGTCGGTGTCGACCAGGCGCATCAACGGGCCGACAGCCGGGGTGTAGACGAGGTTGTCGATCCCGCCGAGCGCCTCGGCGGCGGCGTCGATGGCGGATCGGACGGACTTCTCGTCGCAGATGTCGCACTCGATCGCGACCGAGTCCGGGCCGGCTTCCTTCGCCGCACGCTCGAGTCGCTCGAGGCGCCGAGCGAGCAGCGCCACCCGGGCGCCCTTCTCCGCCAAGCCGACCCCGATGCAACGCCCGAGCCCGCTCGATGCGCCGATGACCACTGTCCTCATGGTGTGAGTCCCCTTTCAGAGCGTGACGATGGTCGCGCCAGCGGTGCCCGGCGCTCCGTAGAGCTGGGCGAAGCCGACCCGTGGCTCGCCGGGGACCTGACGCTCGCCCGCCTCGCCGCGCAGCTGCTTGACGAGCTCGTGGATCTGGCGAAGGCCCGACGCGCCGATGGGCTCGCCGTTCGCGATCAACCCGCCGTCGGTGTTGATCGGCATCGAGCCGCCGATCTCGGTCGCCCCGTCGGCCAACAGCTTCTCCTGCTCGCCGTGCGCGCAGAAGCCGGCCTCGGCCATGTGGATGATCTCCGCGCCGGCGTCGGTGTCCTGCAACTGGATGACGTCGACGTCCTCCGGCGCGACGCCTGCCCGCTCGAATGCCGCGCGCGAGGCGTACACGGTCGGCGACAGATCCTCCTCGACGGCGGCGCAGGTGGTGTTGACCTCGTGGGCGCCCCAGCGACGGGTGCGCACCTCGACGGCACGAAGGTAGACCGGCTTCTTGGAGTACCGGTGCGCGATGTCGGCGCGGCACATCACGATTGCCGCAGCACCCTCGTCGGGGGCGCAGAACATGTACTGCGTGAGCGGGTAGTTGAGCATCGTCGAGTTGAGGATCTCCTCTTCGGAGATCGGCTTGCGCCGGAACGCATTCGGGTTGAGCACGCCGTTGCGGAAGTTCTTTGCGGCAACCTTGGCCAACGTCCCCTGGGAGATGCCGTGGTCGTGCAGGTAGCGGTTGGCCTTCATGCCGAAGAACTGGGTGGTCAGGTACTGCCCGTTCTCGGCGTACCAGGCGGGCATGCCGACCAGCGCGGGATCCTCGGTGAAGGCGCCGCGCGGGTGCTTGTCCAGACCGATCGCGATGCCGATGTCGTAGTCGCCCAACCGGATTCCGTCCGCACACGTCTTCGCCGCGCTCGCGGCCGTCGCGCAGGCGTTGAACACGTTGGTGAACGGGATCCCCGACAGCCCCACCATGCCGACGATCGCATCGGGGTTGGCGACCGTCCAGCTACCGCCGGTGGCGGCGCCGATGTCACCCCACGAGACACCGGCGTCCTCGACGGCGGCGAAGATGGCGTCGACGCCCATCTCCATCGCCGACTTGCCTTCGAAGCGGCCGAACGGGTGGATGCCCACGCCGATGATCGCCACGTCGTTCGTCATGGACGTCCCCTTCGAACCGGTTTCCGCTCCTCAACTGTAATCATTACAGTAACCTACTCACGGTGATCGATCACAAGCCCACGTTCTGTCGGATCTGCGAGCCGCTGTGCGGAATGATCGCAGGCGTCGAGGACGGTCGGTTGGTGTCGTTGAGGCCCGACAAGGACCACCCGCTGTCCGCGGGTTTCGCCTGCCAGAAGGGCATCGCGTTCACCGAGGTGGTCAACGATCCCGACCGCGTGACCACGCCATTGCGACGCATCGCCGAGGGCTTCGAACCGGTGTCGTGGGACGAGGCGATGAGCGACATCGCGGCGCGTTGCATCGACATCCACCGCAGGCACGGATCCGGCGCCTTCGGCTGGTACATGGGCAACCCCGCCGCGTTCAGCTACTCGCACCTGTTCGGGGTGATGGCGTTCATCAAGGGCATCGGGCGAAACAGTCACTACTTCACCTCGTCCTCGCAGGACACCAGCAGCAGACTGCTCGCCAGCCAATTCCTCTACGGCACGCCGATGTCGGTGCCGATACCCGACCTCCTGCGGACCGATCTGCTGGTGATGATGGGTGCGAATCCAGTTGTCTCCCATGGGAGTTTCCTCACCGCGCCGCGGATCAAGGACCGCATGCACGACATCGTCAAGCGTGGCGGCAGGGTCGTCGTCATCGACCCGCGCCGATCGGAGACGGCGGCCCAGTTCGAATGGCTCGGCATCGTGCCGGACTCGGACGCGTACTTCCTGCTTTCGCTGCTTCAGGTCATGTTCGCCGAAGGTCTCGTCGACCGGGCGGCCCTCGCACGCCATGGCCGATGGGGTGGATTGGCTTGCCGCGCATTGCGCGTCGTTCTCGCCCGAGCGCACCGAGGAACACACCGGCATCGCGCCGGAGGTGCTTCGAGCGCTCGCACGCGACCTCGCGGCGACGCCGCGAGCCGCCGTCTACGGGCGATTGGGCACGTGCGTCGGGCGCCAAGGAACGTTGACGACCTATCTCCTCGACGCCGTCAACCTGGTCGCGGGCAACGTGGATCGACCGGGCGGCAGCGTGTTCAGCACCCTCGGCATCTCCGGGCAGCGCTGGGGTCTCATGGCGATGGGCGCCTCGCTGCGCCGGACCTACCGGCGCAAGCGCACCCGGATCGGCGGCTTCCGTTCGGTGATCGCCGCCGAGCCTGCCGCGCTGATGGCCAAGGAGATGTCGGTTCCGGGCCGGAATCAGATCAAGGCCCTTTCGTCAGCGCGGGCAATCCGGTGTTGTCGGTGCCCAACGGCAGACGACTCCTACGAGCTCGAGTCAGCGCTCGACGGGCTCGAGCTCTCGGTCGGCCTCGACTTCTACGTCACCGAGACCACCGCGCACTGCGACTACATCCTTCCCGTCACGACGATGTACGAGCGTGACGACTTCGCGCTCACCTTCCAACAGTTCCAAGCGACGCCGTTCCGGCAGACCACCGAGGCCGTCGTCGCCCCGCCCGGCGAGGCGCGCACCGAGTGGGACATCATCGACGACCTGACGAGCCGGATCGGACCGCGCACAGCGGTATTCGCCGTACTTGGCGTGATGCGCAAGGTCCTCGGCGTGTTCGGGCGTCGCCTGAATCCGCGGGCACTGGCCGACGGCATGATCCGACTGTCGGACGGAGGAGACCGCTACGGGTTGCGCCGCGGCGGGCTGACCTTCAGCAGACTCTCCGGGCAGCATCCTCACGGCGTGGTCGTCGCTCCCCACATCCGCACCGGGGTGCTTGGTGAGGTGGTGGTGTACCGCCACGGCCGAATCCGGTTGGCACACGACGACATCGCTGCCGAGATCGCGGCGATGGTGCGGCGCAGCGAACCGGGAAGCCAATCCGAAGGCTTCCCCATGCGGATGATCGGCATGCGCGAGCCACGCTCCGAGAATTCGTGGATGCACAACGCGCCGCTGCTGATGCGAGGCGAGCGGGTGCAACGTGCGCTCATGCACCTCGACGATGCAGCCGAGCGGAGCATCGACGACGGCGACACCGTCGAGGTGAGCTCCCCGCACGGCAGGATCGCCCTCGAGGTCACGCTGACGGCCGACATCGTGCCGGGCGCCATAGCGATCCCGCACGGCTGGGGGCACAAGGGCACCGGGGGATGGCAGCTGGCGAACCAGGCAGGGGGAGCGAACGCGAACCAGCTGACGTCAAGCGATCCCAAGGACGTCGAGGCGCTGGCCGGAATGTCCTGGCTGACGGGCGTGCCGGTACAGGTAGGCTGCGGGGCTTAGCCGAGCGCGAGATCGGCGTAATGCTCGACTCCGCACCGCCCGGTGTTCGTCGGCAAGCCGGGCCGCTATGACCGCCGCGAAGGTCACCGGCAGAACGTTCGGTGACCGGAAGGGTTGGCCGTGGATGTGCGGATCACCCTCGTCGATCATCCGGATGTCGGTCATCCGGTCCAACATGCACTCCAGCGCGACGCGGGTCTCCATGCGCGCGAGATGGAGACCGAGGCAGGTGTGCTCACCGGCGGCGAACGATATGTGCGGCACGCGCTTGCGGAAGATGTCGAACGCCTCCGCGTTCTCCCACCGCGACTCGTCCCGGTTGGCCGAGCCGATGCAGACGTCGATCACCGCGCCCTCGGGTATCTCGACGCCGTCGAGAACCGTTGCCTCCGTTGCGGACCGCTGGACGGTGGTCAGCGGCGTCTCGAACCGCAGACCCTCCTCGATGGCGGGCCCGATGAGCTCGCGGTCGTTCTGAATCGCCGCGAACTGCTCCGGATTGGTCAGCAGCAGGTAGAGAAGATTGCTCGAGGAGCGGTAGGTGGTCTCCAGCCCCGCGGGCAGGAGCAGGCGAAGGAACGAGTAGATGGCCTCGTCGGTGAGCTTCTCGCCGTCGATGTCCGCGGACACCAGATCGCCGATGATGTCCTCGGTCGGCGTCGACCTCCGCAGGTCGATCTGATGGATGAAGTAGTCCTTGAGTTCGGCCGAGGCCTCGAAGGCCTTCTTGTACTTGACGTGATAGCTGATCAACGCCACCGCGCGGGTGCGGAACCACGCCAGATCCTCCTCGGGCAGGCCGAGCAGCTTGGAGATGACGCGGGTGGGGAACTCGAAGGTGAAGTCCCGCACCAAGTCCGCGTTGCCGGTCTCGATGAACTCGTCGATGAGATCGTTGACGACCGGGCGCACGATCTCGGGCTCCCAGCGGGCGAGGGACCTCGTCTTGAATGCCGCGGACACCAGGTTGCGATGCTCGCGGTGGACCTTGCCCTCCATCGCCAGGATGGAAGGTCCGATGAACAACCCGATGGTGTTGTCGTAGATCTCCGAGTTGAACATCTTGCCATCGCGAAAGACTCGGTTGACGGCGTCGAATGAGACTGCGGCGTAGAGGTTCTCCGGCATGAATTCAGCGGCGTTGCGCCAGTCCATCACGCTGCCTCGAAACACCCCCGCCTCGGCACGCCGCGCGGCGAACATGGGATACGGATCCCGCAGTATGTCGAAGGACTCGTCGAGCGTGACATCTTGCGCTGTGCCATCCACGGCTGATCTCCAGAAAGCTCGATGCGATAGTTCCGGCGATAGGTACTGTAAAGATTACAGTATCTTACTCGTGAGGCCTTCCCAAGGTCACGGCATGGCCGCCGTCACCTGCAGGGCACGCAGAAGGACCCGCAAAGGGCTCGACGCGTACGACGCTGGTCACGGCTGAACCGGGTCACCAGTATTCTTCCAGCGTGACCGCGATCGATCCGGAGAAGCTCAGCACCTGCCTTCAGGTGCTGTCCGAGGTCGAATCGCTGCCCCCCGACCACCCCGACGCCGTGGCGGTGCGCCGGGCCACGGCGGGCGTGTTCAAGTCGGTGAAGCGGGCTCGTCGGCACGCCAAGCGGGACGAGGTCGCCGCCGCGGACCGGGCCGTCATCGCCGCCACCGCCACCGCTGCCCCTGGCCGTATCGACGACGAGACGGCGGGCCTGCCGTTGGTATCGACCGTGGCCGGGGCGAGCGCGGGAACGCTGCTGCGCTCGCGCGCCTGCTACATCTGCAAGAACCACCACACCGTGGTCGACGCGTTCTATCACCAACTCTGTCCGGACTGCGCCGCCCTCAGCAGGGCCAAGCGCGACGCCCGCACCGACCTCACCGGCCGACGCGCGCTGCTCACCGGCGGACGCGCCAAGATCGGCATGTACATCGCCTTGCGGCTGCTCCGCGACGGCGCCCACACGACCATCACCACCCGCTTTCCCAATGACGCCGTGCGCCGGTTCGCGGGCATGCCCGACAGTGCCGACTGGCTGCACCGGCTGCGCGTCGTCGGCATCGACCTGCGCGACCCCGCCCAGGTGGTGGCGCTCGCCGACAACGTCGCCGAGCAGGGTCCACTCGACATCCTGATCAACAATGCGGCCCAGACGGTCCGCCGCTCACCCGGCTCCTACGCGGCGCTCGTCGAGGCCGAGCGCACTCCGCCGCCGGAACTCGTCGACGTGATCACGTTCGACCACGTCAGTGACGCCCACCCGGCCGCACTGGCAGGCAGCCTCGCGGAGCATCCAAACTCCGCATGCGGTGACCGGGCTGGCGCTGACGGCGCTGAGCGCCACGCCCGATCGGATCGCCGCAGGAACCGCGATCGACGCGGGTGGCCTACTGCCCGACACCGCGTCGGTGAACAGTTGGACGCAGCGGGTCGACGAGGTCGACGCGATGGAGTTGCTCGAGGTCCAGCTGTGCAACCAGACGGCGCCGTTCATCCTCATCAGTCGACTGCGGCGCGCGATGGCCGCGGCGCCCGCCCGCCGCAAGTACGTCGTCAACGTGTCGGCGATGGAGGGCCAGTTCAGCCGCAGATACAAGGGTCCTGGACATCCGCACACCAACATGGCGAAGGCCGCGTTGAACATGCTGACCAGAACCAGTGCGGGCGAGATGCTCGAGAAGGACGGCATCCTGATGACCGCGGTCGACACCGGGTGGATCACCGACGAACGCCCGCATCCCACCAAGATGCGGCTCGCAGACGAGGGCTTCCACGCTCCGCTCGACCTCGTCGACGGTGCCGCCCGCGTCTACGACCCGATCGTGCGGGGCGAGGCCGGCGAGGACGTCTACGGCTGCTTTCTCAAGGACTATTCGCCCAGCAACTGGTAGAGCCGCCTACAGCCCCATGTTCTTGGCGATGATCAGCTTCATCACCTCGCTGGTACCGCCGTAGATGCGGTTGACGCGGCTGTCGGCGTACAGCCGCGCGACGGGATACTCGGTGATGTAGCCGTAGCCACCGTGGAGTTGCAGGCAGCGGTCGATCACCCGCGACGCCACCTCCGTGCAGAACAGCTTGGCCGACGCGGCGTCGGCCGCGGACAGCTCACCCCTGTCGAGCGCCTCGATGGCGCGGTCGACGACGGCCTCGCTGGCATCCACCTCCGCCTGGCAGGCGGCGAGCTCGAACTTGGTGTTCTGGAACGACGCGACCGGCTGGTTGAACACCGTCCGATCCTTCGTGTACGCCATCGCGAACTGCACCGCCGCCTTGGCCTGGGCGTACGCGTTGACGGCGATCCCGAGCCGTTCCCTTGGCAGGTTGTGCCCGAGGTAGGAGAAGCCGCGGTGCTCCTCGCCGAGCAGATCCTCGACGGGCACCATGACGTCGGTGAAGCTCAGTTCGGCCGTGTCGGACACCTTCAGACCGAGCTTGTCGAGCTTGCGTCCCACGCTGTAGCCGGGCAATTTCGTGTCGACGACCAGCAGCGAGATGCCGTACCGACGGTCGTCCTCGCTGGGCGGCGCGGTCCTGGCGCAGACGATCATCCGGTCGGCAAGCACGCCGCCGGTGATGAACGTCTTCGCGCCGTTGAGCACGTAGTGCTTGCCGTCGTCGGTCAGCTTGGCGGTGGTCTTCATGCCCGCGAGGTCCGAGCCGGTGCCGGGCTCCGTCATCGCGATGGCGAACATCAACTCGCCGGTGACGAACCCGGGGAGCCACCGCTGCTTCTGCTCGTCGGTGCCGTACTCCTGCAGATAGGGCAGGCACAGCGTCACGTGGGCTCCGGACGCGCCGAAGGCGACCGCCGCCCGATTGGTCTCCTCGGACAGGATGGCCTGGAACTTGTAGGACTCGATCCCGGCGCCACCGAACTCCTCGGCGACCTCGATCCCGAACACGCCGAGCTCACCCAGCTCGTTGTAGAAATCGCGCGGAACGATGCCGCTCGCGTACCACTCGTCGTAAACCGGGACGACGCGGGATTCGATGAAGTCGCGGAGCGTCTTTCGATAGGCCTCGTGGTCGTCGTCGTACAGCGTCCTCTTCATGGGGCCAGCCTATGCCGAGCGACATTTGCCGTTCAACACCCTCGGGCGCTGGCCGCGCGGGCTTCGGTCAGGGTGGGAAGGCCGGGAGTCGTCGCGACGCCCAGGCTCGCGCGTGCAGCAACCGGGGGGCCTAGGTGGACTTCCCGGCGTAACGGTCGCGGAGCCTCGTCAGGGAGGCCTCGATGCCCTTCGCGTTGCTCTTCGCGAAACCCATTCTGCGGTAGTACTTCAGCCGCTCCTTGATCGGTCCTGCGTCGGTGTAGTCGAACGTCTCGGTCACCTTCGTGGTCGTCGGAGTCAGTTCGGCGAACTCCCAGCGCCAGTGGTGTCCCACCGGGTGGCGCCACTCGACGAGTTCGTTCGGCTTGATCGCGGTGACGACGCTGGTGATGCGGTATGGCACGCCGAACATCTTCATCTTGGTGGAGAAACGCGCCCCTGGAACGAGTTTCGCGGGCGCCTTGATGTTGGCGCCGACGGTGCCCGAGCCGTCGACCTCGTGATGGCGTCGGGGGTCCGCGACGATCTCGAACAACTCTGCGGCGGGTGCATTCACCTCCACGGAGCGGCTGACTTGGTTGGGTCCGTCGTTGTTGGCCACTGCGGTCACGTGTCTGCCCGTCGCCTTTCAGGTCGCGACCATGGCGGCGCTGCGGTCCCACAGCTCGCGAGCCAGGTCGGGGTCGTAGGCCTGCTTGTTGGCCTTGCCGATCGAGTGTCCGGAGTAGTACTCGCCGGACGTCCAGTCCTCGCCGGGCGTCGCGCATGTCCAGCCACACCAGCAGATCGGATCCCTGCTCGGGGGTGATCAGTGCCAGGTTCTTCAGCGGCGTGTGATACATCAATCTGATCACCCTCGACGTCGACTCGCTTGCCGAAGTTGGAGGCGACACCGCCCGGATGCAATGCGGCAGTGGAGATTCCAGCGTCGTGATAGCGACGATGAAGCTCCTTGGTGAACAAGATGTTCTCCAACTTCGCGTTTCCGTAGGCCCTCTGGGCCGTGTAGTCGTGCTCGGACTCCAGGTCGTCGATGTCGAGGTTGCCGAAGAGCTTGTTGCCCACGCTCGAGGTGTTCACCACGCTGGCCCGCGACTCGATCAGCCGGTCCAGCAGCAGCATGGTCAGTAGGAAGGGCGCCAGGTGGTTGACCTGAAAGGTCTTCTCGTGGCCGTCGACCGTGACCGAGCGATCGCCCATCATGCCGCCCGCGTTGTTGGCGAGCACGTCGATCCTCGGGTAGCGCGCCAGCAGCTCATCGGCCAACGCCCGGACCTGGGTGAGGTCGGCGAAGTCGGTGACGAAGTGGTCCGCCCCGATGTCGGCCGCCACCGCCGCCGTCTTCTGCGGTGACCGGCCGACGACGACGACGTTCTCGCCGCTGCGACTCAGTCGTTTCGCCGCGGCCGCGCCGAGGCCGTCGCTGGCGCCGGTGAGGACGATCGTTCGACCTGCCACTGCACTCCTTCTTCGTGTCTACGAGAGCCATGTGCCTACGAAAGCGGTTGCCCTAGAACTCGATCCGCGATCCCACGATCACCGTTCGACCGTACGGCAAGTGGAAGGAGTCGGCGGCGTCGGCGGTGAGGTACGAGGTGGCGATGAAGAGTTGCTTGCGCCACGGGGCCATCGTCGGCTCGCTCCCGGCCACCAGCTCCAACTTCGACAGGAAGTACGACGCCTCGTCGACGTCGATCGGGCCCTCGGTCTGGTCGGGTCCTGGAGCAACCGCAGCGCATCGGGCACGTTCGACGACTCCATGTAGCCGAATTTGGCCGTCACGTGCACGATTCCATCCTGGTGGAAGCCGAGCGCGTCGACTGTCATGCGCTCGTCGTCCGGCACGCGTGGCACCGGCGCCGTTTCGATGGACAGGATCACCACGTGCCGATGGCGGGAGTGGTTGTGCTCGACGTTGGCACGCATCGCCAGCGGTGCCGTCTCCTTGCCGCGGTTGAGGAACACCGCGGTGCCGGGGACTCGCGCCAACGGTGGCTCGCAATCGGTCAGCCCGTCGATGAACTCGCGCAGCGGACCCTCCGCCTTCTCGCGCGCCCGAGTGACGATGTGGCGGCCCCGCTCCCACGTCGTCATCACCGTCCATGCAGCGATCGCGATCAGCAGCGGTAGCCATGCTCCGTGCACGATCTTCGTCAGGTTCGCCGCGAGGAACAGCAGATCGACCGCCAGGAGTGCGCCGCCGCCGATCAGCACCAGCCACAGCGGGGTGTGGAACCGCGCCCGGGCCAGATAGAAGAACAGCAGCGTGACGATCGTGATCGTGCCGATGACCGCCATGCCGTACGCATAGGCGAGTTTGGCCGAGCTCTCGAAGGCGAACACCAGGATCAGGACCGACACCATCAACATCCAGTTGATCGCGGGGACGTACACCTGGCCGTAGGCCGACGCCGAGGTGTGCACGATCCGGAGCCGTGGCAGTAGCCCCAGCTTCGCGGCCTGTGCCGCGACGGAGAACGCGCCGGTGATCACCGCCTGCGACGCGATGATCGTGGCCGCCGTCGCGAGCAGCACCAGCGGTAGCCGCGCCCAGCCTGGAGTGAGCAGGAAGAACGGGGCGCTCACCTTGCTCTCGTCGCCGAGGATCAGCGCGCCCTGGCCGAAGTAGTTGAGCACCAGCGCCGGCAGGACGATGAACAGCCACGCCAGGGTGATGGGCTTGCGCCCGAAGTGGCCCATGTCGGCGTAGAGCGCTTCCGCGCCGGTGACGGCGAGCACGACGGCCGCCAGCGCGAAGAAGGCAATGTGGAAGTGCCCGAACATGAATGACAACGCGATAGGTCGGCGACAGCGCCTTGAGGATCTGCGGATGTTCGACGATGCCGATGACGCCGAAGGCACCGATCGCGACGAACCACAGGATCATCACGGGCCCGAAGAACCGGCCGACCGTCGCCGTGCCGTGGCGCTGAACCGTGAACAGGACCACGATGATCACGGCGGTGATCGGGACCACCCAGTCGTGCATCCCCGGCGCGACCGTCTTGACGCCCTCGATCGCGGACAGCACGGAGATCGCGGGGGTGATCATGCTGTCGCCGAAGAACAGCGACGCGCCGAAGAGCCCGAGTGCCGCCAGGATCATCGCGGTACGTCGACCACGGGTGGCGCTGCCGTGCTTCAGCATCGTGATGAGGGCCATGATTCCGCCCTCACCGTCGTTGTCGGCCCGCATCACCAGCGAGATGTAGGTCAGCGTGACGATGATCATCACCGACCAGAAGATCAGGGAGACAACGCCGTACACGTTGTTGACGTTGACGGGCACCGGGTGCGGATCGGCGGGATCGAACAGTGTCTGCAGGGTGTAGATCGGGCTGGTTCCGATGTCGCCGAACACGACGCCGAGCGCGCCGAGGACCAACGCCGAACGAAACGGCGGCGAGTGGCTTGGCACAGAGGCGTCCTTGAGAAGAAGTGGCCTTGGTTGCTACGCAACGGGCCACGATCGTATCGCCACGATCCCTTCCTCACGCGGGCAATGCAAGACTGCACTCGTGCTGATCGGAGTTGCTGCGGCCTTGCTCGCGTGCTTTGGCTACGGGACCGCGTCGGTTTTGCAGGCCTACGGTGCGAGGAAGTCCGCCGCCGCCGCGCTGGCCAGTGGCACGGGTGACCGACTCACCGCGACCGGTGCGCCGTCGCTGGCCGCGACTGTCGCGGCAGCGTTGACCCCTGCCTTCATCGCCGGGATGGCCCTCGATGTCGTCGGCTTCGTGGGAAGCGTCGTGTCGGCCCGGTTGATTCCTCTCTTCCTGGCGCAGACGATCATGAGCGCGAACCTCGTCGTCACGGCCGTGCTGGGAGTGGTCGTGCTCGGCGTGCGCCTGCGGACCCGCGACTGGGTGGCCATCGCGACCGTCGTCGTGTCGCTGTGCGTGCTGGGCCTGACCGCCGGTCACGCCGGAGGGGACGCTCGCACCGCGCGCAGTGCACTGGGGTGCGTTGACGGTGGCCGTGCTGGCCCTTGCGATCGGCCTGGCCCTGGTCCGCTTCCTCGGCGCCCGCGCCGCGATCGGTGCAGGCCTGGTCGCCGGAATCCTGTTCGGAGCCATGGCCGTTGCGGTGCGCGTGCTCGACGGTGTGGACCCCCTTCGGCCCGGGGTCCTGTTGGCGGATCCCGCGGCGTGGACCATCGCCATCGCCGGGGCGGGCGGCTTCTACCTGTTCACCGTCGCGTTGCAGCTGGGTTCGGTCAATGGCGCCGCCGCCGCGTTGGTCGCCGGCGAAACCGTCGTGCCCGGCATCGCGGGCGTCGTGCTGCTGGGGGACACCGCGGCACCCGGGCTCGGCTGGTTGGTGGCGGTGGCGTTCGTCGGCGCCGTCTGCGGCGCGGTTGCGGTCGCGATCTTCGGCGCCGCGGAGGCATCGCTGTCCGCGGAAGGTTCCTGACCCCGCATCACGGCTGGTGCGGCAGAAGCTTGATCATCAAGCCGCTTGCCTCGCTGAGGACCTTGCCCTCTCGATCGGTCATGGTCGCGGTGAGGAATGCCTTGCGGCCGTCCATCCGCTCGATGCGACCGCGGGCGATCAGGGGAGCGTCGATCGGGGTGACCGCGCGGTAGTCGACGTGCAGGTAAGCGGTTCTGCTGATGGGCCTGCCTGCGGCGGAGACGATCATGCCGAAGTGCCAGTCGTAGAACAGCGGTATCACGCCGCCGTGCACGGCCATGTTGCCGCCGACGTGGAAGCGGGTGAAGTGGCCCTCCATCGTCACCCCGCCCTCGTCGGAGGACGTCAACGTCCACGGCGGCATCAGGGGATGGCCCAGCCCGGGCAGCGTGATGGCCCGGCCCGCAGGCGCCTGACCATCGGGAACCACGTACTGCTCGAGCGCCGCGCAGACGTCTTCGATCTGCTCGGTCGCAGCGGTCCACGTGGCGCCGTCCGGATGCGTCGACGCGGCGAGATCCTGCAGCCGGCGGACGGCGGCAGCGAACCGGTCGAGTTCCGGCGGGGCCGCGACGGGCTTCACCTCGGGGAACCCGCGGGTGTCCGTCAACGCCTGTGCCGACCGCGGCTCGGGCTCCACGTCATAGAACTGCGTAGCCCACTTCCGCAGTGCCATATAGGGTTTCGCGTCCACTCGCGACAGCGCCGGATTCTCGACGTAGCGCTGGTAGCGCCAGATGTCCAGGTCGTCCCAGACGGTCCCGAGGAACTGCTTCTCGATGCGCTTGCGGACGGAATCCGGTGGTACGTCGGACTCGTCGCCGGGCAACCTGGGTTCCCAGATCGAATAGAACATGTTCGAATACCCGTCGTCGACCGGGGTGCAGGCGAAGATCAGCCGATGGTTCGACTGGCCCGCGAACACGCTGATCGCGCCGCCGAGACCGAACATGTTGCTGTGGATCCGCAGGGCCATCTCGTCGGGATCGTCGCTGCCCGCGACCGGCCAGCCCGTCAGGAAGCGCCACTCCTGATCGACGATGTTCCAGTCCAACAACTTCGGCGTCACCGTCGCCCGGTGGACGTACTGGAAGTGCGCACTGTCCGGGCCGTTCTCGGCCACGATCTGCGGGTGCACGGGCTCCCGCTCGGCGATCTGGGAGAACTCCGGATAGGGCCGGTAGTAGGCCTTCGGGTCGGTCTCGTACTGCGGAAACGACGTGAAGATGTCCGGCATCTCCCATTGCGGCTCCTTGCCTTCGGGATGATGCCAGGCGAACACGCAGTCGTACTGCTCCTTGACCGGGTACACGCGAAGGCGCAGTCCGCGGTTGGGCTTGTCCGGCTGGTACGGGATGTAGCGGTTGGTGCCGTCGGGACCCCACCGCCAGCCGTGGAAGGGGCACTCGACGCAGTCGCCGACCACCGTGCCCCCGTGTCCGATGTGGGCGCCGAGGTGCTTGCAGTGGGCCTCCATCAGGTGCAGTTCGCCCGATTCGTCGCGGTAGGCGACCAGATCCTCGCCGAAGTAGTGCAGCGGCCGCACCTCACCGACGGGAAACTCGGGGGACCAGCCGACCATGAACCAGCCGGTGACCTTCCAGGTGAACGGAACCTCCACGGGCGCAATCCTTCGCTCGGGCTGATCTCTACTGTAAGACTTACAGTAACATTCGGCATGCGAGCTCCCGTCCGTATTCTTCGATCGAGCGGGGGTCGACGACGACGAAAGTGGGGCTTCGTGACCGCAACCTCTACACGGGTGTCGACCGACATGCGGGACCGTCCAGGGCTTCGCGCGCGATGGCGTCGCACGATGGCGCTCGATCCCGTACGCGCGACCGCCCATGGGGCCGTTGCGGTTTCGCGCGCCTGAGCCGCCGTTGCCGTGGCGCGGAGTGCGCTATTGCGATGAGTTCGCGTACTGCGCCCCGCAGGATCCCCGATACACGATGACGGGCCCGCGGTCGCAGGCAGCCGATGAGCGAGGACTGCCTGACGCTCAACGTCGTCGCCCCTGCCGAACTGCCCGACGAACCGCTGCCGGTCATGTTCTTCATCCACGGCGGCGGCTACATGCTCGGCAGTTCCGCCACCACGGTGTACGACGGGGCGGCCATCGCGCGCCGCGGTGCCATCTACGTGTCGGCCAACTACCGACTCGGCGCACTGGGCTGTCTGGATCTGTCGTCGTTGTCCACGCCGGAACATCCGCTGGAGGACAACCTGTTCCTGCGCGATCTGGTGCTGGCGCTGCGCTGGGTGCGTGACAACATCGCCGGGTTCGGCGGAGACCCCGGCAACGTCACGATCTTCGGCGAGAGCGCAGGCGCGCATGCGGTGGCCACGCTGCTCGCGGTGCCCGATGCGGCGGGGCTCTTCCACCGGGCGATCTCGGAAAGCCCGCCAGGCGGCCTGATCCACTCGGCCGACTACTCCGCAGGCGTGGCCCGCAAGCTGGTTGCCGAACTCGGCGCCGACCCTGCCGACGGAGCCCGGGCCGTCATGACCGCGCGGCCGTCGCAGCTCGTCAGAACGCTGGAACAGATCATGACCGCCACCATTCGCGAGACCCCCGACTCGTTCGGGATCGGCGCCACCTTCGGTGGCGACTACCTACCGCTCACCCACGTCGAGGCCATGACCCGCGGCGAGGCGCACAGGGTGCCGCTGATCATCGGGAGCAACGCCACCGAGGCCAGTCTGTTCGCGCGGTTCATGGACTATCTGCCGACCAACGAGCCCGTCATCGAGAAGTTCCTCGCGCGACGCCGAACCCGCTGTGGCGCAACGGATGCGGGCCGCTTACCCGGGATATCCCGGCAAGGCCGCATGTCTGGCGTTCGGCAGCGACTTCACCTTCGGAGCGAGGGCATGGGAGCTCGCCGAGGCGCACAGCCTGCACGCGCCGACCTACCACTACCGCTACGACTACGCCCCGCGGCCGCTTCAGTGGACGGGCTTCGGCGCCACGCACGGCACCGAGCTGTTCGCCGTGTTCGACGTGTATCAGTCCCGCCTCGGGGGGTTGCTCACCGTGGCGGGTGACCGGCGTTCTGCGCGCACCGTCAGCCGGGACGTCCAGCGTCGGTGGCGGTCGTTCAGCCGGACGGGGGTGCCGGGCGACGACTGGCCGACCTACACCACCGGTGAACGGGCGACGATGATCTTCGATCGCCGTTCGCGGGTGGAGTCGGATCCCGCGGCGGCTCGGCGCGAAGCGTGGGCGCAGCTCACCGCCGCTTCCGCGGAGCGAGCGCCGTAGTCCCGAATGATCCTGTCCCGCACCCTGTTCAGCTCGCGATCGAGTGGGTAGGCGTCCCCGAACACGACCCAGTGATAGGCGACCCCGAGTCCGGCGGTGCTGATGTCCATCGTCGCCGCGTCGACGTCGACGTCCGACCTCACGGAGCCGTCGTCGAAGCCCGCCCGCAGGCCGCGCTCGACGGTCTTCGCCCCATCGGTGAGCCACTCCTGGATGCGGTCGCGGATCGGGTGACGTCGTCTTCACGGCTTCGAAGGTGAGGACGAACACCGCCCGCGTGAACGCCGGGTCCTCGGAGTAGAGGTCGATGATCCGATCGAAGTGCCCGACGGCCTGCGCCAAGCCGTCGGCGTCGTCGGCAGGGGTCGTGTCGAGGTGTGCCTCGTAGGTGGTCCGAAACAGCGTGTCGATGATCGCGTCCTTGCCGCCGTACCTGGCGTGCACCATCGCCCTGCTGTAGCCGGCGCGGCGGCCGATCTCAGCGGCCGTCGTTGCCTCCCAACCCTTCTCGGTGATCAGCTCGGCCGCAGCCTCGACGAGCCTGCGGGCCGAGAGTCTCGACTCGCTGGGGCTGGGTCAGCCCGCGGGCGGGGGAGGGCACCCTTGCATATTAGACGGTCGACAACTAACTTAGTTGTTTGTCGTCAAATAGTCTCCAGCGTCACGTAGCTCCAAGGAGAGCGTCGGTGCCGACCGCTACCGTGCCGTCGCGGCGATCGACGACGTCTACGGCGCGCGTGGCTCAGTGCGATCGCTCGGCAGCAGAGTCGACGGCCTTCGCGCCGAACGGATCGCGATGGACACCGGATTCTCGTCCCTGCTCTACCGGGTACACCTGACCGGCCCCGACGTGCCGGAGAGCGTCATCGTGAAGTTGCCCGCAGACTCCGAGGCGCGTGGCGCCATGGAGATGATGGGTGGCTACACGCGTGAGGTGGCCTTCTACCGTGACGTCGCCGACCGCGCGCCCACCGGGACGCCCCAGGTGTACGCCGCCGAGGCGGGCGAGGGATCGGACTTCGTGCTGGTGCTCGAGGACCTACGCGACTGGGACAACGTCGACCACCTCGCGGGTCTCGACGCTGGATCAGGCCCGACTCATCATCGCCGAGCTCGCTGCCCTGCACGCGTGGTCGGCCGAAGAGCCGAACATGCTCTGGGGCAGTCGTTTCCGAGCACTCGATACGCCGATGATGCGCGATGTGTTACCCGCCGTGTTCGCCCAGGGTTGGCAGGTCTACCGCGAGCACTCCGACGTCGACGTCGCCCCCTCCGTGACGGTCCGCCTACGCCGAACGCTTCGCCGACACGCGCAGGCGTCGCGCTCTCGGCACTGACCGAGCGGGACTCGTTGGTGCACGGCGACATCAGAGCGGACAACGTGTTCTTCTCCGGTGACCGGTGCAAGATCGTCGACTACCAGATGACGGCGCGCGGCGTCGGTCCCATCGACATCGGCTATCTGGTCAGTCAGGGCCTGCCGAGCGACGTGCAGGTCGGGACGCGACGAGGAACTGGTTCGGGACGTACGTGGAGAGCCTGGCCGCTCGCGGCGTCGCCGACTACGGGTTCGACGCGGCGTGGCGGCACTACCGATTCGCCGTCGCCTATATGGTCGTGCTGCCCGTCGTGGCGCTGGTGGGCTGGGACGTTCTGCCCGAACGTTCGCGCCGACTGTGCATGACGCTGACCGACCGAGCGGTCGCGACCATCGACGAGATCGGGGCGACGGAGATGTTCGATGACTAGGACCGCTCGCGAGGTCGTGGAGGCCTACAACCTCGAGCTGTGGAACAAGCAGCGACTCGAACTGGCTGACGAGATCATTGCGGACACCATGATTCGCCACGAAGTGGGCGAGTCCCACACGTTGACACGCGCCGATGCGCTCAAGCGCGTGACGGACACCTGGGCGCAGATGGACAGTCTCCGTTTCGATCTCAACATCGTGATCGACGGCGGAGACGGCGAACACGTAGCCATGGTGTGGGATTCGACCATGGCCAAGGACGACAACGAGGTGAAGGTGGCCAGCATCGAGGTCTTTCGGGTCGTGGACGGTCAGATCGTGGAAGTGTGGAACTGCGGATACAAACTGGGAGTGTGGAGTTGAGCGAGAACCGTGTGCTGGACGAACTGGGCTACTACCTGCTGGCCGGCGCCGGCGGTGAGGGTCCGGCCGGGTTGATGGACGAGGCCCGCCGCGGCGAGGAACTCGGCTTCGGCACCGCGTTCATCTCCGAGCGGTGGAACGTCAAGGAGGCGTCCTCGCTCACCGGCGCGGCGTGTGCGGTGACCAGCCGCATGCAGATCGCCACGGCCGCAACCAATCACAACACCCGGCATCCGCTGATCACCGGCTCGTATGCCACCACGATGCACCGACTGTCCAAGGGCCGCTTCACGCTCGGCATCGGCCGCGGCATTGCCGCGATGTACAACGCCTTCGGCGTGCCTGCGGTGACGACGGCACAGATGGAGGACTTCGCGCAGGTGATGCGCAGGCTGTGGCACGGCGAGGTGGTGTTCAACCACGACGGGCCGATCGGCAAGTACCAGGTTCTGTTCCTCGACCCGGACTTCAACGAGGACATCAGGCTCGCGATCGTCGCGTTCGGCCCGCAGACCCTGGCGCTCGGCGGGCGGGAGTTCGACGACGTCATCCTGCACACCTACTTCACGCCCGAGACGCTGCAGCGCGCGGTGAAGACCGTCAAGGACGCCGCCGAGCAGGCTGGCCGCAACCCCGACGACGTGAAGGTGTGGTCGTGCTTCGCCACCGTCGGCGACCACCTGCCCGAGGAACTGCGATTGAAGAAGACGGTCGCGCGGCTGGCCACCTACCTGCAGGGCTACGGCGACCTCCTGGTCAACACGAACGGCTGGGATCCCGCTGTGCTGCAACGGTTCCGGGACGACTCGGTGGTGCAGTCCGTCCCGGGCGGCATCGACCACAAGGCCAGTGCCGAACAGATCGAGCACATCGCGACGCTGATCCCGGACGAATGGCTCGAGCCGTCGGCCACGGGATCGGCGCAGCAGTGCGTCGACCGCATCCGCAAGGAGTTCGACTACGGCGCCGACGCGCTGATCATGCACGGCGCCACGCCCGACGAACTCGAGCCGATCGTCACGGCGTACCGCGCGTCCGTGGGCTAGAGCGTCCCGTCGAGTTGCCCGAGGCGGTCGGTGAGGCGGAGGTTCTCCGAGTAGTCGACGGGGCAGGCGATGATGGACACCCCGTCGGAGTCCAGCGCCGTGCGCAGCGTCGGAAGCAGTTCGTCGGCGTAGGAGATCCGATATCCCTTGGCGCCGAAGCTCTCCGCGTACTTCACGATGTCGGGGTTGCTGAACCCGACGTAGTAGTGGTCGCCGAGTTCGAGGTCCATCTTCCATTCGATGAGTCCGTATCCGTTGTCCTCCCAGATCAGTACCACCAGCGGGATGCGTTCACGCACAGCGGTTTCGATCTCCTGGCTGTTCATCAGGAATGCGCCGTCGCCCATGACCGCGAGCACCTTGGCCTCGGGTCGGGCCAGCTTGACTCCGAGCGCGCCGGGCAGGGTGAAGGCCATGGTGGACAGGCCGTTGGAGATGAGGCACGTGTTGCGCTCGTAGGTGGGGTAGAGCCGCGCCATCCACATCTTCGCGGCGCCGGTGTCGACGAGCACGACGTCGTCGCGGTCCAGCGCAGCCCTGGTGTCGGCGACGATGCGCTGCGGCGCGAGCGGGAACCGCGAATCCGCCTGTCCGCGTGCGAATTCCTCGGCGAGCAGGTCAGCGCCTGGCGCGCACTTCTCCTCGTCGAAGCGCCTACCCGCCATCGATTCACGCACGGCGTCCAGCGACGCGCTGATGTCGCCGATGATGCCGACGTCGACGGAGTAGTGCGCGTCCACCTCGGCGGGGAAACGGTGGACGTGGATGATCCGCTTGTCGGCGCCCGGGTTGATGCGCACCGGATCGAACTCCTGCAGCTCGTAGCCGACCGCGATGATCAGGTCGGCGTCGTCGAACCCGAAGTTGACGTAGTCGTGCCGCATGAACCCGATGGTGCCCATGCTGTTGGGATGGTCGTCGGGCATGACGCCCTTGCCGTGAAAGGTGTTGGCCACCCGGATGCCCAGGCCCTCCGACAGTCGCAGCAGCGCCGCCGTCGCGTCGGCGCGGGCCGCCCCGTGGCCGGCGAGGATCACCGGCCGTGTCGCAGTATGGAGTAGCTCCACCGCCCGCGTCACCTGGCTCGGCGATGGCGCCTCGGGACGAACCACGTTGCGGGGCAACGGGCTCAGGCCGTACTGCGCCTCGTCGGCGTCGATGTTCTCCGGGATGGCCAGATAGACGGCGGCAGGGCGCTCCGCCTCGGCGAGCTTGAATGCCTTGCGGAACATCTCGGGAATCGCCAACGGCGTCGGCACCCCGTCGGACCACCGGGTGATCGGCTTGAACATCGACACCAGATCGACGTACTGGTGGGATTCCTTGTATTCGCGGTTCTGCCCGACCTGCGCCGAGATCGCCACCATCGGCGTGCTGTTGGTGGTCGCGTCGGCGACACCGAGTTGCATGTTGATGGCGCCGGGGCCGAGCGTGGCCGACACCACGGCCGGCTGGCCCGTCACCCGGCCGTACATCTCGGCCATGAAGGAGGCGGCCTGCTCGTGGCGGGTGAGCACGTAGCGGATCGTCGACGAGCTCGCGAGTGCCTGCACGAACCGGATGTTCTCCTCGCCGGGAATGCCGAAGACGAACCGAACCCCTTCGGCCTCAAGGCACTCCACCATCAACTGCGCCGCCGTGGGCATCGCGAACCTCCCTATCGCCCCCGCAGGGGCAACGCTACCGCCGCACCACGCAGGGCCGTCACCACTCGGCGAGGATGCGCAGCTTGTTCGACTTCGCGATCGCCGCCTTCCTCATCCGCGTCAACTCCGGATAGAACGCATTGTCGTTGTTGCCCTGGAGGTTCAGCGGCAGGTCGAGATTGGCGATCAACTCGTCCTCGAACAGCCACGGGTCGGGCCGGACCAGCCACGACACCAGGGCATTCTCGGCCATCCACTGGGTGAGGACGGCCTCGCCGCCGGCGAACGTGCGCCGCTGGCCCGAACCGATCCGGCGGAGTTCGATGCCGAGTTCGGCGGGCAGGAGCACGCCGAGCGACTTGCGCAAGGTCGAACCCTCCGCGCTCGCGCCTGCGACGCCGCCGAAGTGGTACCTGATGCGCTTGCGCAGGTCTTGGCTGACCGGTCGCTTCCCGTTGGCGGGAGGCGGAGTTGGCGCGATCCCGACGTACAGCAGCGTCAAGCCGTCCCGCGTTTCGCAGCGCGAAGCGTCGATGGCACCGGGGACGTCGCGGAACCACCAACCGTGGATACCGGGTTTGCTCGGAACTGGACACGGGTCGGCGAACACCTCGTCGCGGGTGAATCTTCCAGCTTCGAGGAAAACCGCTACGGCACTGGAACCCTGCTCATCAGGCATGCGCCCTCCTCGAGGTCCAAGCCTAGCCGCCGGGCGGCCATCGCTACCTCCCTGGCGCCCCGCACCGGCAACGGCTTCTACATCGGCCCGGTTCTTGCCAAGGAGCAGTACACCCCGGAGGTGCTCGTCGTCGTCGCCGCGCACTTCGGCCTCGGACTGATCGTTGCCGCGGCGATCCTCTGAGTTCTAGCGCCCGGGGTCGGCTGAGCGCGCCGCCAGATCAGCCTGGCATTCGTCTGCACGCCCGCGGCGTCGGTCGTGGTGGCCGACAGCGTCAACAGGTCGCCGTCGACGCTCGCGTGACGAAACTGCGGTTGTGTCAACAACTCCGGCAGCATCGAGATCGTCACCTCGTGATGCACGGTCGCCGTCCTCTCGTCCACGGAGAATCCGCCACCGTAGGCGATGTAGCCCTCATGTCGGACTCGGCGAGCTGCGCCGACATGTGACCGTCGGCGGTGTAGGTGATCAAGCCGCGGGGCGCGGTGCCGAGCGGGTGGCGCTCCTCGCCCGTCGCGACGTCGCGCGCGACGAACGACTCCAACTCCCACGCGCCGAGCAGACTCTCGCGCAGGCTCACGGCAGGATGACGGTTCGGCTGACCGGCTCTGCGGCGGCCTGCCTGCTGAACAGACCGCGCTGCAGGCCTGCCAGCAGCGCGTCGCGCGTCTCGCGGGGATCGATCATCTCGTCGAAGCCGAGGTTCTCCGCGGATCGGTAGGACGCCTGAAGTTCGGCGTTGCGCAGCTTGGCGCTCACGTCGTCCTCGGCGTGGGTGGCCCGGCTGAGCGCCGCGGCGCTCATCGCGCCCATCGTCGCTCCCGGGTAGCCGTAGGTGCGCCACCTGCTGGTCGAAGCCCAGGATCGACATCACCATCGAGCCGAAGCCGTAGGCCTTGCGCAGCGTGACCTGCAGCTTCAACGTGGTCGCGGCGGTCTGGGCCGCGAACATCCTTGCGCCGGCGCGCAATACGCCGCTTCGCTCCGAATGGCTGCCGGGCAGCATGCCGGGATTGTCCGCCAGGAAGACGATCGGCAGGTGGAACGAGTCGGCCACCATGATGAAGTGCGCGGCCTTGTCGGCCGCGTCGGCGTCGATCGAGCCGGCGAGCACCTGCGGCTGGTTGGCGACCACCGCCACGGGATGCCCGCCGAGGTGGGCGAGCGCGCAGAGGATGGCCCGCCCGAACTTCGGTTGCACCTCGAACCAGTCCGGGTCGTCGAACATGACGTCGAGCACCTTGCGCATGTCGTAGACGCGCTTGTTGTCCCTCGACACGATGTCGAGGAGCTCCGGGGTCGGCGCGCGGCCCTGCGTCTCGTCGGCGGGTCGCTGCGACGGGTAGGACCATGCACTGGCGGGGAAGTAGGACAGGTAGTGCTTGATGTCGTCGATGACGGCCTCGTCGTCTCGGCGACGTTGTGGATCACCCCGCTGGCCAGGCGACGCTGGGTCCGCCGAGATCCTCCTTGGTGATCTCCTCTCCCGTCGACTCCTTCACCACCGGTGGGCCCGCGGTGAAGATCGCGCCCTGCGAGCTCATGATCCGGAAGTCGCAGACCGGTGCGACAAGCGCGCCGTGTCCGGCCGACGGGCCGAGCACGGCGGCGACCGTGGGCACCTGGCCCGAGCACTTGGCCTGGGAGAGAAGGTCGGTCGGGGTGCGTCCGTAGTGCTCGCCGGTTGGCCGGAACCCCGCCCCCTCCAACAGCATGACCAGCGGAATGCGGTCGCGCAGTGCGAGTTCGGCGATGCGATAGCGCTTCGAGTTACCGCCGGGGCCGATGCTGCCCGCCAGCGTCGTGAAGTCCTCCGCGCCGACCATGACGGGGGTTCCATTGACCACGCCGGAGCCGACGACGATGCCGTCGGCTGCGATCTCCCCGCCGACCAGCGTGCCCGATCTCGCGGAACGAGCCCTTGTCGACCAGGCGGTCGATGCGCGCTCTGGCGTCGAGCTTGCCCTTGCCGTGATGCTTGGCCAGCCGCTCGTCGCCGCCCATCGCCATGGTGCGCTTACGCCGCTCCTCGAGGTCGTCGAGCGTGTCCTCCCAGTCCCTGAGCCTGATCGTCATGCGTCCATCCTCACAGCTCGGGTGCAGGCTGCTACGCCCGGCGGCGTTGACCATACTGAATTGCTTACTGTAGCGTCATCGCCCATGGTGGCAGCCGTCGGGGGTCTGGTGCTCGCGCATGACGGTTGATGGCCCGCGGCTCAAGATCGACAGAGGCATCCCGAGCGAACTCGCCCGTGTCCCAGGCATAGTCGCCGAACTCGAACGAGCAGGCTACGACGGCTGCTGGACCGGCGAGATCGACCACGATCCATTCCTGCCGGTGCTGCTCGCCGCCGAACACACGTCCCGGCTGGAAGTCGGCACCAGCATCGCGGTCGCGTTCGCGCGCAACCCGATGACGGTGGCCAATCTCGGCTGGGATCTGCAGGCGTATTCGGGGGTCGGTTCAACCTCGGACTCGGGTCGCAGATTCAGCCGCACATCGAGCGCCGGTTCAGCATGCCGTGGAGCCATCCGGTGCGGCGCATGCGCGAGTTCGTCGAAGCGATGCGGGCCATCTGGACCTGCTGGCAGGACGGCACCAGGCTCTCGTTCGAGGGCGACTTCTACACGCACACGCTGATGACGCCGATGTTCACGCCAGAGCCGATGGACTGCGGGTTCCCCAAGGTGTTCATCGCCGCGGTCGGGGAGGCGATGACGGAGATGTGCGGCGAGGTGGCCGACGGGCTGCTCGCGCACGCCTTCACGACCAAGCGCTACGCCGACGAGGTCACCACGCCCGCGCTGAGGCGGGCCTCAAGCGGGCGGGCCGGGTGCGCGCCGACGTCGAGGTGTCGTGCCCGGTGTTCCTCGTCACCGGCGACACCGAGGAGGCCATGGCGACGGCAGCCGTCGGCGTGCGCAAGCAGATGGCGTTCTACGGCTCGACGCCCGCCTACCGCAAGGTGCTCGACCTGCACGGCTGGGGCGATCTGCACACCGAGTTGCACCGGCTGTCGAAGCAGGGCGGCTGGGATGCCATGGGCGAGCTCATCGACGACGACGTGCTCGGCGCATTCGCGGTCGTCGCACCGCTGCCCGAGCTCGCAACGGCACTGCGGCAGCGCTGCGACGGCGCGATCGACCGCGTGCTGCCCGCCTTTCCCGCAGGGCTGGACGAGGATGCCGTCGCCGCCGTGCTCGACGAGGTGCGCGCATGACGAGGAGTACCGCCATGGACAGGATCAGGGGCAAGACCGTCGCGATCACCGGTGCCGCCCGAGGCATCGGCTACGCGACGGCCGAGGCCTTGTTGGCGCGCGGGGCGCGCGTCGTGATCGGCGACCGCGACGTCGCCCGCCTGGAGTCGGCGGTCGCCGCGCTGTCCGACGCGGGCATGGTTTCCGGACATCCCCTCGACGTCACGGACCCGGAGTCGTTCGCGATGTTCCTCGACAAGGCGCGCAGCGATGGGGACGGGCACATCGACGTGCTGATCAACAACGCGGGCGTGATGCCGATCGGCGGATTCCTCGAGCAGTCCGACGAGACGATTCGGACGTCGATCGAGGTGAACTTCTGCGGAGTGCTGACCGGCTGCCGACTTGTGTTGCCCGACATGGTCGGACGACGCAGCGGCCACATCGTCAACGTCGCGTCGATGGCGGGCGTCGTCGCCGTTCCAGGCCAAGCCGTCTATGCCGGAACGAAGTTCGCGGTAGTCGGGCTGTCCACGGCGTTGGCCGACGAGTTCGCGCCGCACGGTGTCGAAGTGACCGCGGTGATGCCGCCGTTCGTGAAGACCGAGTTGATCACTGGAACCCATGGCATCGGTGCGGACAATGCCGTCGAGCCAGAGGACATCGCCGCGGCCATCGTGAAGGTGCTCGACAAGCCGAAGACCCACGTCTCGGTTCCCGGTGCGGTGCGATTCGTGATGACGCTGTTGAGCATGCTCGGCCCCCGCGGTAGGCGGTGGGTCAACCGCCGGTCGGGTACCGATCGGGTATTCCTCGATTTCGATGCGGCGGAACGGCAATCGTACGAACAACGCGCGCAGCATGCGACGGGCATCGCGCCCGCAACCGAAGGGAGCGATTCGTGAGCACGCCAATCATGGACGACGCCGCGAAGGTGTTCGCGGATCCGCAGGCCTACGCCGACGAGGCGGGCCTTCACCGTGCGCTTTCGCACCTGCGGGCCCACGCCCCCGTGTCGTGGGTCGACGTGCCCAATTACGCGCCGTTCTGGGCGATTACGAAGCACGCCGACATCATGGAGATCGAACGGGCGAACGACGTCTTCACGAACTCGCCGCGCGCCGTTCTGGTGACGAGGGAAGGCGACGAGCAACAGGCCGCCATCGGCGTCAAGACGCTGATCCACATGGATGATCCGCAGCACCGCGACTTTCGGGCCATTGGCGCCAACTGGTTTCGCCCAAAGGCCATGCGCGCCTTGAAGAATCGGGCTGACGAGCTCGCCAAGGTGTTCGTCGACAAGATGGCGGCCGATGGACCGGAATGCGATTTCGTCCAAGAGGTCGCGGTCAACTACCCGCTGTACATGATCATGACGCTGCTCGGCGTCCCCGAGGCCGACTTCGGGTCGATGCTGACCTGGACGCAGGAACTCTTCGGCAGCGACGACGAGGAGTTTCAGCGCAGCGCCAGCATGGAGGATCAGATGACGGCGCTCATGGAGATGTTCCAGTACTTCACCGAGATGACCGCGGCAAGGCGGGCGAATCCGACCGATGACCTGGCGTCGACGATCGCGAATGCGACGATCAACGGCGAGCCGCTTTCCGACATCGAGACGGTGTCCTACTACCTCATCATTGCGGCGGCGGGTCATGACACGTCCAGCGCCAGCATCGGTGGGGGCATGCACGCGCTCGTCGAACATCCCGACCAGTTGGCGCGGCTGCAGAAGGATCCGAGCCTGATGCCCCTTGCCGTCGAGGAGATCGTCCGATGGACGACCCCGGTGAAGGAGTTCATGCGAACTGCGCAGCGCGACTACGACATTCGAGGCGTGCGGATCAGCGCGGGGGAGTCGGTGCTGTTGTCCTACGTGTCGGGCAACCGGGACGAGGACGTGTTCGTCGACCCCTTCCGGTTCGACGTCGGTCGAGACCCCAACAAGCACATCGCCTTCGGGTATGGCGTGCACTTCTGCCTGGGCGCAGCGCTGGCCAGGCTGGAGATCAACAGCTTCTTCAGCGAGTTGTTGTCGCGTCTGAAGTCCGTCGAGCTCACTGGGCCTGCGGAGTACCTGGCGACGACGTTCGTCGGCGGGCCCAAGCACCTGCCGATCCGCTACGAACTGGCCTAGTTCCCCGGCGAGCGCGCGTGTCTGCGGGCGACACGCAGGGTGAGGGTCCGAGTTTGCGCGCGGTCGTGAGTCTCAGAATCGCTACCCGCAGAAGTCGCACGAATCCTCTTTGATGGACGGCGGATTTTCTCCGTCCCAGACACCGCTGGGTAGCTCGCCCCTGTATGGAACGTTGCCGTCACTGCCCTTGGTCCAGTACCACGTGTGGCAGGCGTTCATGTCCCACTGATAGGCAACCCCTGGCCCCGATGACAAGTCGTAACGGTTGTACACCATCGAGTCGCCTGGACACCACGTATGTGGCGGCAGGGGCGGCCCGGCCTGCGCGGTACCCGCAAGTGCCACGCCGATCAGACCAAGACCGCCAGACATCACCACGGTCGTCACCAGTCCTGCGATGAGTTGCTTCATGTCGCGCCACCTCGTTCGTCGGCCCGTTCGGTGTGGCCGTCATTGCGCCAAGTGGATCCCACGCGAGGTGCTACCGATCCCAACATCGTGTCGAGCGCGCGCAAAGTCGGACCTCCAGACGGCGTGTCGGCCGCAGACACGCGCGCTCGCGGGAGGAGCAACTAGCAGCAGCGCGGGTTGGGGTTCGCGTCGGTCGCGGCGTGGCGCATGCGCCAATAATCCCGCTCGGAGCAGACCGCCTCGCCGGGATGGGTGCGAAGGCGATGGTCTACATACCGCTGGTAGTGGTTGTCGCCCATCAATGAACCCCAGTACCAACCGATTTGGCGGCCGAGCCGGGCAAGTCGTTCCATTGCTTCTGCACCTCCTTCTCGGCAGAAGTGGGAATCATTCCGGAGGGTGCGAACAACCGCGACGGCACCGGCTCGTCCGCGCTCAGTGGGGGGCCGCCACCGCGGATTGCCCTGAGCGCCACGATGACTCCCGCGGCGACCACGACGCACACGAGCACCGCGAACACGATCGACAGCGTGCCCTGGATGAAGGTGTTGCGGATGACGGCGTCGAGCTGGTCGACGTTCTTGGCCGCGCCGAACGACGTCTTGCCCGCCTCCTTGGCGTTGACGTACTGGGCGTGCTGCGTCCAGTAGCCGAGCTTCGGGTCGCCCGAGAAGATCTTCTGCCAGGACGCCGTCATCGTCACGATCAGGTCCCATGCGAGCGGAATGCCAGGTATCCACGCCCATTTCAGCAACCCGCGCTTGATCACGACCACGGTGACGACCGTCAGCGCGATCGCGGCGAGCAGCTGGTTCGCGATGCCGAAGAGCGGGAACAGGGTGTTGATGCCGCCGAGCGGATCGGTGACGCCCATCAGCAGGATGCTGCCCCAGGCGGCGACCACGATGATGCTGCAGGCCCAGGCGCCGATGCGCCAGCTCGGATTGCGCAGCTTCTTCAACGGGCCGCCGAGGTTGGCCAGGCCGTCCGAGAGCATGAACCGGGCAACCCGGGTTCCCGCGTCGACGGTGGTGAGGATGAACAACGCCTCGAACATGATCGCGAAGTGGTACCAGAACGCCTTCAGCCCAGGCCCGCCGAACACCTGATGCAGTACCTCGGACATGCCGAACGCCAGAGTCGGTGCGCCACCGGTGCGCGACACGATCGTCTTCTCGCCGACGCTTTGCGCAGCAGCGTCGATCTCGGCACCCGTCATCGGTGTGCCGGAAAGGCCAAGGCCGTTCACGTAGGTGGCCGCCGTCTCGCCGGTGGTACCGGTTTGGGCGCCTGGGGCGTTGATGGCGAAGTACAGATGCTGGTTGAGGATCGCCGCGGTGATGAGCGCCATGATGGCGACGAACGACTCCGTCAACATGCCGCCGTACCCGATCAGCCGCATCTGGCTTTCCTTCTCCAGCAGCTTCGGTGTGGTGCCCGACGAGATCAGCGCGTGGAAACCCGGACAGTGCGCCGCACGCGATCGTGATGAACAGGAAGGGAAACAGCGAGCCTGCGAACACCGGGCCGGTTCCACTACTGGCGAACGACGAGACGGCGGGTGCCTCCATGATCGGCCGTGCCACCAGGATGCCGATGGCGAGGAGCACGATGGTGCCGACCTTCATGAACGTGGACAGGTAGTCGCGCGGCGCGAGGAGGAACCACACCGGCAGCACCGACGCGGCGAGACCGTAGACGATGATGCACCAGGACAACGTCACCTTGGAGAGCGTGAACCAGTCCGTGCCCCAGTCGGTTTCGGCGACCCAGCCGCCGGAGACCACGGCCAGCAGCAGCAGGGCGACACCGATGAACGACACCTCGGAGATCCGGCCTGGCCGCAGGAACCGCAGGTATAGGCCCATGAAGATGGCGATCGGAATGGTCATGGCGATGGAGAAGACGCCCCACGGGCTTTCGGCGAGGGCGTTGACGACCACCAGCGCGAGGACCGCCAACAGGATCACCATGATGACCAGGACGCCGACGATGGCGGCCACTCCGCCGACCGCGCCAAGCTCGTCGCGGGCCATCTGGCCGAGTGAACGGCCGCGGCGTCGCACCGAGATCGACAAGACCAGGTAGTCCTGCACGCATCCGGCGAACACCGCGCCGACGATGATCCAGATGGTGCCGGGAAGATAGCCCATCTGCATGGCCAACACCGGGCCGACGAGCGGTCCCGCCCCGGCGATGGCGGCGAAGTGGTGACCGAACAGCACGCGGCGGTCGGTCGGCATGTAGTCGGTGCCGTTCTCGAACACCTCGGCTGGGGTGGCCTGGTCGTCGGCGGGGGAGACGATCTTCATCTCGATGAGACGCGCGTAGAACCGGTAGCCGATGACGTAGGTGCAGACTGCCGCGATGACGAACCAGACGGCGCTGATCGTCTCCCCGCGGAAGAACGCGATGATCGCCCATGCCACCGCGCCGAGCAGGGCGACCGCGCCGAAGATCAGTTTGTGCTTGGTGGTGATCGGCGACCGGTCGATGATGGCCACCGGAGGCAGGTCCCTGTCCGTTCGGACGTAGGTGATGTCACCGTCGGTCTCCTCCAGGCGGGACGACGGCGAGGTGGGTGCAGACATAGGCCGATCCTGTCACCGTGGGCAGGCCCTGTTGGCGAAAACGCCGCCATTGATTCAGGGTTCGTACAGCCAGGGCTCACCCTCGAGTCGCGCTCAGTCCCTTTCGTAGAAGGTGCGGACGGTGTCGATGGTGTCAGCCTCGGCCGGACTCTTGTCGTCGCGGTAACGCAGGACCCTGGCGAATCGCAACGCCATGCCGCCCGGATACCGTGTCGAACCCTGCACGCCGTCGAAGGCGATCTCCACCACCTGTTCGGGTCGGACCTTGACGACGTAGCCCTCGGTGCCGTCGACCGCGAGTTCGGTGAATCGCTCTGTCTGCCAATCGAGTATGGCGTCGGTCATGCCCTTGAACGTCTTGCCCAGCATCACGAAGCCGCCGGTGGCCGGGTCGAGGGCGCCGAGGTGGATGTTGGAGAGCTTCCCAGAGCGCCTGCCCGATCCCCATTCGATGGCGAGCACGACGAGGTCGAGGGTATGCACCGGCTTGACCTTGAGCCAGCCCGCGCCCCTACGGCCCGCCTCGTACGGTGCCGTCAGCGACTTCGCCATGACGCCCTCCTGGCCCGAGGCCAGGGTCGACGCGAGAAAGGTCGCTGCCTCGGCCGCGTCGCTGGTGATCAACCTGTCGACCCGTTGGCCCGCAGGCACCATCGAATCCATGGCCGCGAGACGGTCCATCGCCGGACGGTCGAGGAGATCGACGCCGTTCAGGGAGAGTAGGTCGAAGAAGAACACCGACAACGGCTGCGCCGTGCGCGCGGCATCGATGTCGACGCTGCGGCCGAATCGCGACGCCGTGACCTGAAACCGGTGGGGTCGTCCGTCGGGACGCAGTGCGATGGCCTCGGCGTCGGCGATGAATTCGGTCGCGGGCAGCGCCAGGGTGGCCTCGACGATCTCCGGCAGCCTCGCCGTGATGTCGTCCAGGCTGCGGGTGTAGATCGCCACGGTGTCGCCTGCGCGGTGGATCTGCACCCGGGCGCCGTCGAGCTTGGCCTCGAAAATAGCTGTGCCGCCGAGCTTCTCGAGGGCATCGTCGACGCTCGTGGCGGTCTGCGCGAGCATCGGGCCCACCGGCCTGCCCACCGTCAACCTGAACTCGGCGAGCGCCGCGACGCCCGTCGTCAATGCCCCGGCCGCAACCGTGGCGAGGTCGCCACTGAGCATCGCGGCTCGCCGAACGTCGGCAGCGGGTGCGTCGGCAGCCTTCGCGACCGCGTCGGCCATCACTCCGACGAGTGCACCCTGCCTCAACTCGCCGCCGAGGAGACGACGCAGGAACGTCTGCTCGACCTCGGTCGCCGCGCTGAACAACGACGTCAGCAGTGCCGTCCTGCGAGCCTGAGATCCCTTGCCCGTCACGGCTCCGATCTCACTGAACGTGGCGTCGGTGCCGGCCACCGTCAGAGACGGCACCGCAGCAGGCGGCGGGAGCGACTTCAACGCCGCCCACCCGACCCCGATCTGGCGTTGCGGGAGTTCGCCGGACAACCACGACACGACGACGGTGACGAGGTGCGGATCGCCCGAGCGACCCGCATCCGTCAGCACGTCGGCGATCCGGCCGATCTTCGCCTTGCGGGCCGACAGCGCGCCTACTTCGGCGGAAGCGTTCGCGACCTCGACGAGCAACACGTCACCAGCCTCGCACGCGGGTCGGACATGTCGGCGACAGCGCCATCGGCTACGTCACCGTGAATGACACTGTGTGCCAACCGGTAGCGCCGTCGGGAATGACGTCCGCTGCGTTGGGAGGTCTGGGTGGCGCCCGTCTCGTCGGTTGCGCGGACGCTGATCTCGTAGGAGCCGGGCTCGGTGGCCTGCCAACCGAAACTCCACAGGCGCCAGCAGTCCTTCGAGTAGCTCGCGCCAAGCTGCGCCGGTCGCCAGACATCCTGTTGGCCAGGCCCGTCGATGTGCACTTCGACGCCCCGGACGCCGATGTGCTGAGCCCAGGCGACCCCGCCGAACGTCACTGCGCCGCGGGGAATGCTCTGGCCGCTTCGCGGTACGTCGATGCGCGACTCCGTCTTGATCGGACCGCGTGCCGACCAGCCCAGCGGCGTCCAGTACCCCTGCGCCAGATCGAAGCGGGTCAACTCGAGATCGACCACCCATTTCGTCGCCGACACGTAGCCGTAGAGACCCGGTACCACCAAGCGCGCGGGGTAACCGTGCTCGACCGGCAGCGGCGAACCGTTCATCCCGATCGCGAGCAGGGACTCGCGATCATCGGTCATCGCCTCGGTCGGCGTACCGGCGGTGAAACCGTCGATCGACGTCGACAGGACCATGTCGGCGTCGGGCTTGACGCCAGCGGCGGCCAGCAGGTCGCTGACCCGGTAGCCGGTCCACTTGGCGTTCCCGACCAGCTCTCCGCCGACGGGATTCGACACGCAGGTCAAGGTGACTGCCTTCTCGACGACCTCGAAGCGATTCAAATCGTCGAAGCCAAGACTGACTTCGCGATCCACCATGCCGTGGATGCGCAGCCGCCACTGAGGCCGGCTCAGCTGCGGCACGCTCAACGCCGTGTCGATTCGGTAGAAGTCGGCATTCGGCGTGAAGAAGGGCGGCAGCTTGACCCCAGGCGGCTGGAGCGCCGGAGGCGGAGGCGGAGGGGGCGCGGGCGCCGAGGGCAGGACGAACGCTTCTCGGTCACCGGCCACCGAGGACCGCAACTTGAGGAGTGTGGACCCCGTGACGCCGGCTACCACTCCCGCGGCCAGGAATCCGAGCGTCACCAGCGACCGTCGCCGACCTGCGTTGGGAACGTTTCCCGTGGATTCGGCGGCGTCGTCGGTGGCGGCTTCGCCAGGCGGTTCGCCCGTGAAGCGACGCGAAATGAGAAATCGGAGGGCCGCGATACCGCAGATCGTGCCGATGACGGTCGGCACGATGTCGGTCCAACCCGCACCCGCCCGGCTGATCACCGCCGCACAGCCCGCGACCCCGGCGAGCGCCACCACGACGCTTCCCACCGGCCTGCGACGCGTCTCGAATCGCGCAGCGAACGCGGCGATGACGGCGATGGCGATCAGGACGGCGATCGTCAGCATCAGTTTGTCGTTGGTGCCGAAGGTCTGGATCGCCCATTCCTTGACCGGACCCGGCGTGAGATCGATGACGGTCGAGCCGATCGCGGTTCTCGAATCCGCATTGGGGCCAAAGGCGACCGCGGCCAGTTGGGTCACGCCGAGCGCTACTGCCGCGGCGGCGACACCCGCAAGGCCGCTTGGGCGAACTGCCTGTTTAGCCACAATGCAACGGTACCGACGCCGCAACCCGAAAGCCTTACCGTAAAGTGACGTCGCCAATTGCTTTACAGTTCGCCGTCATTTTGGAAAGGGAGTCAATGGAGATTTCGGGGAAGAAGGCCGTCATCGTCGGCGGCGCATCGGGCTTCGGACGAGCGACTGCCGAGTCGCTGGCAGCGCGTGGCGCCGACGTCGTGGTGCTGGATCGTCCGAACTCGGACGGCGACACCGTGGCGAAGTCCTTCGGCGGCAAGTTCTATCCGGCCGACGTCACCGACTTCGAAGGCACCGAGCAGGTGCTGGCCGAAGCCGTTGCCGACCTCGGCGCGCTGCACGTCATCGTGACGACCGCCGGCGGCGGCATCGGCGAGCGCACCATCAAGAAGGACGGCCCGCACAGCCTGGACTCCTTCCGCCAGACCGTCGATCTCAACCTGGTCGGCAGCTTCAACATCAGCCGGCTGGCTGCGTTCCACATGAGCAAGCAGGATCCCGTCGACGACGAGGCCGAGGAGCGCGGCGTCATCATCAACACCGCGTCGATCGCGGCGTTCGAAGGGCAGATCGGCCAGGTCGCGTACACCGCGTCCAAGGCGGGCATCGCGGGCATGTGCCTGACCATGGCGCGGGACCTCGGCAGCTTGGGCATTCGCGTGCTCGCCATTGCCCCGAGCCTCTTCGCCACCGGCCTCACCAAGGGCATCCCCGAGGAGTTCGCGAGCGCGTTGACCAAGGATGCGGCGTTCCCGAAGCGTCTCGGCAAGCCCGAGGAGTACGCGAAGCTCGTGACCGCGATCGTCGACAACCCGATGCTCAACGGGCAGTGCATCCGCCTCGATGCAGGACAGCGCTTCGCCCCCAAGTAATAGAGTGATTCGTGGAGTATTTCCAGCGCTGACCGCTGGATAATACTCCACAAATCACCTAGGAGGCGTGCGTGGCCACTGTTGCGACCCAGATTGATCGCGGCGTTGGCGCGCAGCGGAATTCACCACGTCTACGGCCTACCGGGCGACAGCCTCAACGGATTCACCGATGCCATCCGGCGATCGGATGACGTCACCTGGGAACACGTGCGCCACGAGGAGACCGCCGCGTTCGCCGCGGCCGCGGACGCCGGGCTCACCGGTCAGCTCGCCGTGTGCGCCGGGAGCTGCGGGCCGGGCAACCTGCATCTGATCAACGGCCTGTTCGACGCCAATCGCAGCCGCGTCCCCGTGCTGGCGATCGCGGCGCACATCCCGCGCGCGGAGATCGGCTCCGAGTACTTCCAGGAGACGCATCCGCAGACCCTGTTCGCCGAGTGCAGCGTCTACTGCGAACTGGTCAGCACGCCGGAGATGGCGCCGCGCATCATCGAAATGGCCATGCGGGCCGCCGTCGAGGAGAACGGCGTCGCCGTCGTCGTGATCCCCGGCGAGATCTTCCTCGCGCAGGCCGCCCGAGTCGGCGTGGCTGGAGCACGCCATCGTGCCCACCCGATCGGTGGTGCGACCGGACGACGAGTCGCTGCGGCGCGCGGCCGACATTCTCAACGCCGCCGAGCGAGTGACGATCCTCGGCGGGGCGGGCTGCGCGGGCGCGCACGACGAATTAGTCGGTCTCGCAGGAACTCTCAACGCACCGATCGTGCACGCGATGCGCGGCAAGGAGTACATCGAGTACGACAACCCGTACGACGTCGGGATGACGGGCCTGCTCGGTTTCACCTCGGGCTACAAGGCGCTCAAGGAAGCCGACGCGCTTCTGATGCTGGGCACCGACTTTCCCTATCCGCAGTTCTATCCCGACGATGCGCGCGTGATTCAGGTCGACGTCCGCGGTCGCAATCTCGGAAGGCGCACCCCGATCGAGTTGGGGCTCGTCGGCACCGTCGCGGACACCATCGCCGCGCTGAAGCCACTGCTGGTTCCGAAGGAGTCCCGCGAGCACCTAGACCGCGCGCTGAAGCACTACGGCAAGACGCGCAAGTCGATGGACGGACTCGCGGTCAACGATCGCGACCGCAGCCCGATCCGCCCCGAATACGTTGCGGGACTTGTCGATCGGTTGGCGACCGACGATGCGGTGTTCACCGTCGACGTCGGCTCGCCGACGGTGTGGGCGGCACGGTATCTGACGATGAACGGCAGGCGCAGGATCGTCGGCTCGTACAACCACGGCAGCATGGCATGCGCACTGCCGCACGCGATCGGTGCGCAGACGGCATTTCCCGGCCGCCAGGTGGTCGCGTTGGCGGGCGACGGCGGGCTGACGATGATGTTCGGTGAGCTCGTCACCCTGCGCCAGAGCTCGCTGCCGGTGAAGTTGGTCGTCTTCAACAACTCGTCGCTGAACTTCGTGGAGCTGGAGATGAAGGCCGCGGGAATCGTCAACTTCGGCACCGATCTGGACAATCCGAACTTCGCGGCCGTCGCGGAGTCGATGGGCCTGTTCGGACGACGCGTCGAGCATCCCGGCGACCTGGAACAGGCGCTCACCGATGCGTTCAGCTACGACGGACCGGCCGTGATCGACGTCGTCACCGCGCGCCAGGAGCTGTCGATCCCGCCGACCATCACCGCCGAGCAGGCCAAGGGTTTCTCGCTGTATGCGATCCGGACCGTTCTCGCGGGGCGGGCCGACGAGTTGCACGACCTGTTCACCACCAACGTGGCGCGCCGACTACTGGATTGAGACGTTCACGGATCCGTTCTCGCGCAGCACGTTCGACGCGGCGTGACGGCCCGCTAGGGCCTTCACGCGGGCCGGGGAATTGCGGCGGCGGCGCTCTGCCCGATCCACGATGGGACGGAGCGACGCACGTCGACCGGGCCGGACACGGACACGCTGCCATCGAGCAGCGCACTCGACCAGCCCGCGTCGCCGCGCCAGATGCGGGTCAGTGTGCGCAGGCTGGTCTCCACGGTGCCCGCGACGTCGTAGCCGGGATCGACATCGCATACGTCGGCGCCGCCGTCGGCGACCACCAGCCACCACCTCGACGCCTTGGACGCCACGCCGTCGAGTTGGAATGCCAACGTGGTCCGGGCACGTGGCCACGAATCGACGGGAATCTTGCGCTGCATGTCCCACATCAACAGATGTGGGTCGAGGTCCTCTTCGCCGAGCTCGCCGATCCACCGCGTTCCCCACCTGCCCAGCGCGTCGACGACCTCGCCCAGTTCCTGACCGCTCTGCGTGAGCGAGTAGGAGGTCCGCCCGTCGACTTGGGTGCGCTCCACCACGCCCGCGCGGGTGAGCGACTTGAGACGCTTGGACAGCAGGGCGGGCGACATCTTGGGCACGCCACGTCGCAAATCGTTGAAGTGCCTGCTGCCCAGAAGCAGCTCCCGCACGACGAGCAGCGTCCACCGTTCGTCGAGCAGCTCCATGGCCTTCGAGATCGGACAGAACTGGCCGTATCCCGTCACGTCACACCTCCGTGCGAACCCAGTGCAGATATGGAACCAGGGTAGGTACAGATCTGGAACTAGATCAATCGCTTGGTGGTCGTGACGATGAAGACCATCGAAGACACGAAGGAGTCGATCATGTCCACCACCACGAACACCGGCGTTCGCGACCGCGAACTCGAGGCCAAACACCGGGCGCTGTGGGCCCTCGGTGACTACGCCACCATCGCCGACGAGGTCGTCGCCCCGTTGGGTGCCGTGCTGGTCGCCGCGAGTGGGATCAGTCCCGGCGACCGCGTTCTCGACGTGGCCGCGGGCACCGGCAATGCGTCGCATCCTGCCGCTGCGGCGGGTGCGACCGTCGTCGCCAGTGACCTCTGTCCCGAACTCGTCGCACGCGGGAAGGCGAGGTCCACCGAACTCGGACTGTCCGTCGAGTGGCGAGAGGCCAACGCCGAGGCGTTGCCGTTCGACGACGGCGAGTTCGACGCCGTGCTGTCGTGCATCGGCGTCATGTTCGCGCCGCACCACCAGCGGTCGGCCGACGAGTTGATCCGGGTCTGTCGAGCGGGCGGGACGGTCGCGGTGGCGAGCTGGACGCCGCAGGGGTTCATCGGGCGCTTGTTCACCACGATGAAGCCCTACGTCGCGGCGCCGCCTGCGGGAGTGTCGCTCGCCTCCGCTGTGGGGTAGCGAGGACTACGTTCGCGGATTGTTCGGCGACCGCGTCGTCGACGTCGTGACCGAGCGCAAGGCGTTGGCGGTCGACCGGTTCGCCGACGGTGCGGCCTTCCGCGACTACTTCAAGTCCAACTACGGTCCGACGATCGCGGCGTACCGAGGCATCGCGGACCAACCCGATCGGGTGGAAGCGCTCGATGCGGACATCGCCCGTCTTGGCGACGAAGCGCTCGCAGGGGCATCGACCATGGAGTGGGAGTATCTCGTGGCGGTCGCCCGCAAGAGGTAATCAGTTCGCCAGCGAGACGGCCATTTTCACGGCTCTGGCGGGTCGATGGTGACGCACGCTACGTGCTAGCCGGTATGTGATGTTGCTGTCAGCCGTATGTGCCGACGGGTCTTTTCGGTGTGGAATGCAATCAACGGTTGTGGAGTTCGACTACATAACCGCACCACCCGCAGAGATACCGAGGAGCAACCCATGTCCGTTCCACTGAACACCAACGTGCTGTTGGCGGGCATGGCCACCGGCGGACTGATCGCCGCAGGCGTGCTTGGACTCGGCGCCCCGGTGGCGTCTGCGGCCTCGGGGTGCTCCGACGTGGAGGTCGTGTTCGCCCGCGGCACGGGCGAGCCCGTTGGCGTGGGCCGCGAAGGCCAGGCCTTCATCGATGCGCTGAAGAGCAACGTCAAGGGGCGGAGCGTCGGTGTCTACGCCGTGAACTACCCAGCCTCGGATGACTTCCTCAAGGCGACGGTCGGCGCCGACGACGCCAGCGCCCACGTGCAGTCGACGGTCGCATCGTGTCCCGACACCAAGATCGTGCTCGGCGGCTACTCCCAGGGAGCGGCGGTGATCGACCTCATCACCTCGGCGGCGGCACCGCAGTTCGGCTTCACCAACGTCATGCCGCCCGAGGCCGCAGACCACGTGGTTGCGGTGGCCGTCTTCGGAAATCCGTCGGCCAAGTTCGGTCGCCCGCTGACCGCTCTGAGTCCGCTGTACGGCGAGAAGACGATCGACCTGTGCAACGGCGCCGACCCGGTCTGCTCCGGCGGGGACGATCGCGCTGCCCACAGCCTTTACCCGCAGGCCGGGTTGACCGGCCAGGCGGCGACCTTCGCGGCCGATCGCGTGAAGGCTCAACCCGCAGCAGCCGTCTGATCCCAAGCCCTGCGGGCTCGCGGCGATCTGCGACGATGCCTGACATGGCCGACGCAGTCCAGCCCACCTTGACCGACGACGACCAGGCGGCATTGCAGGACTGGGTCCGCGCATCCGGGCTCGGCTCGGACGTCACCGACGTCGCGCCCTTGGCGGGCGGTTCGCAGAACATCGTCGTGAGACTGCGCGTCGATGGTCGGTCCGATGGTGCTGCGCAGGCCCCCGCTGCATCCCCGGCCGACGAGCGACAAGACGATGCTCCGCGAGATCGCGGTGCTGCGGACGCTGGCGGGCACCGACGTGCCGCACCCCGAATTCATCGCGGGCTGTGAGGATCTCGGCGTTCTCGGCGTCGTCTTCTATCTGATGGAGGAGGTCGACGGCTTCAACCCCGCGAACGAGGTCTCGCAGGCTTACGTCGACGACCCCGCGATGCGGCACGACGTCGGCCTGGCGTATGCGGCCAGCCTTGCCCGGCTCGGCGACGTCGAGTGGGAGGGCAGTCCTCTCGGCGCCATCCGACGTCCGGGTTCCTTCCTGGCCCGCCAGGTTCCGCAGTTCCTCGGGCTGCTCGAGAGTTATCGCCACGATGCCTACGATCCGGGGTCGTTGCCCGCAGTCACCGAGCTGGCCGAGTGGCTGGAGACCAATCGCCCGGAGGAGGGGGCGCCCGGGATCATGCACGGTGACGCCCACTTGAGCAACGTCATGCTGCGCCATGACCGCCCGGAACTGGCGGCGTTCGTCGACTGGGAGATGTGCACCGTCGGTGATCCGCTTCTGGACCTCGGCTGGATGCTGGTGTGCTGGCCGCACGCGCCGAACGCAATCGAGGTCGGCGCGGAGCTGGCGGCACTCGGCGGCCTCGCGAGTCGCGCCGAGCTCCTCGACGCCTACACCGGCGCCGGAGGTAGGCGCACGGCGAGGCTGGACTGGTACATCGCCTTGGCGTGCTTCAAGCTCGGCATCGTCATCGAGGGCACCTGGTCGCGGTACCTTGCGGGACAGGCGAGTTGGGAAGCCGGCCAACGTCTGCATGCCTCGGCGGAGTCGCTCATCGACCTCGGCACCCGGGTGACCAAGGGCGACAACCCATTCGGGTGAGCTACCGGTAGGCGTCAAGCCCGAGTTTGACGGCCAGCGCCATGCCCGCCGACCGCGATCGCCAGACGCAGGGGAGTGGCAGGCGCATGGCGGACGATCACCGGCCCCAACCGCGAGCCGATCAGACAGCCGGCGCCGAGCGGAAACACGGCCAGCCATTCGACCTGGGTGAACACGATGAAGGCAACCGCCGCAACGGTGTTCGCGATTCCGAGCACGACGTTCTTGATGGCATTGGCATCGGCCAGGGAGTCGCTGTCCGTGCGTAGGAACAGGGCAAGCATCAGCACGCCCGCGGCTGCCCCGAAGAACCCGCCGTAGACGGAGATCGCCAAGATGGCGACTGCCTCAATGATGCGCTGCGCGGTGCCGCCGCCGATGCCCTCTGCCCGTTGGCGCTGGGGCAGCGCGATGAGGACGGCCGATCCGGCGAGCAGGACGGGCACGACCTTCTCGAACCCCTCCGACGGGATCGACAACAGCAGTGCCGCGCCTGCCGCGCCGCCGACCACTGCCGCGGGGATCAAGCGCAGGAGTCGGGCGCGCTGGCCTCGTAGCTCTGGCAGTGCACCCCAAACGGAGCCGACGCCGTTGAGGACCAGAGCGACGGTGTTGCTGACGTTGGCGGCCACCGGCGGAAGGCCGACCAACAGCAGGGCCGGGTAGGTGGCGACCGACGCCAGGCCGGCGATGCTGCCCGCCAGGCCACCACCGATGCCTGCGGCGAAGAGCAGCGCCCATTCCCAAGCGTTCACCGGCGCGAGGCCATCTCTCTCCGCGTCGCAAGCGGAAGGTGGCGCCAAGAGCTGGCAACCGTGGTCGCTGCGCAGAGAACCGACTCGATCCAGTTGCGGCTCATCGCGAATGGGCCTCCGTCGTCGATGGACCTCTGCTCCTGGCAGTGCGCTGGATCAGCGGCGGCGGAGACACGGTGTGACAGCAGGATAGCCGTCCGTCGGATCCGGTCGGTGGGGCCTCGGCGGTCAATCGGGGGGATGACTCGAGCCCTGAGTGCCAGAATGGCCCACATGGCTGACGGCGATCGTCCCCCCGGTCTTCGGGAGCGCAAGAAGGCCCAGACGCGCGAAGCACTCCGACGTGAAGCGCTTCGACTGTTCGAATCGCAGGGTTACGCGAACACGACCGTCGTAGCGATCGCCGAAGCCGTCGACATATCGCCGAGGACTTTCTCGCGGTATTTCACGAACAAGGAAGCCCTGCTCATCCCCGACCAGTTGATGGAGCCGATCCTGGCGGCCTTCCGCGCGGCGCCGCGAGAGCTGTCGCCCGTGGCCGCTTACCGTCATGCACTCGAGCAGACGTTCAATGCCATGGCCGGGGAGGAGTGGGAGCCCGAGCGCGCACGCCAACGGTTGCTGTACACCCTGCCCGAGGCACGCGGAGCGCTGTACAGCGAATACCTCCACACCATGGACTTGATCGCGGGCGCCGTGGCCGAGCGAACGAGTCGTCCCCCCGATTGCGTCGACGTTCGAACCACTGCTGGAGCGATCACCGGTGTCCTGATGAACAGCCTGCACGGCAAGCCGATGGATCCCGACACGATCTACGAGGCATTGGACTTCCTCGCTGCGGGGTTGCCGTTCGGCTGACCGCTCGCTGCGCGCCCCATCGCTACGGCTACTTCTTCGTGCCCACCAAGGCGTCGGCCGGGTCCGGCGCACCGTCGCGATCCTTGACGACGCGGTAGGCGATGTATCCGACGATCAGCGTGCCCGCCACGAAGATCGGCGCGAACCACTGCAGAACCCAGGACGTGCCCGCCGGGTCGTACACGGCAGCCCGCGGCCAGGCGATGTTGATGACGAGCAGTCCGCCCATCACCACGGCGATGACGTTCACCGGGATGCCCCACTTGCCGAGGTCCATCACCGGCGGGCCGTAGGACAGGCTGGTGCCGCGCAGTCGGTGAACGAGCGCGGGCACGGTGACCATCAGGTACGCGATGTAGACGATGACCACCGAGACGCTGGCGATCGCGAGGAACACGGTGGACTGGCCGATGTTGACCAGCAGCACGAGGATCGCCAGCGTGCTGACCGCGATGCCGGTGATGACCGGGGTTCCCGTGCGCTTGTTCACCTTTGACAGGAACTTGCCGAAGGGAAGCCGGTTGTCGCGCGCCATCGAGAACATCACGCGTGAGGCCGAGGCCTGGATCGCCAGCGTCGCCGAGAACATCGCGACGGCGACCAACGCCAGCAGGGTCTTGCCGAGCCACGTGTCGAGCTGGCTTTCGATGATCCACGCCATGCCGCCGACCGCCAGATCGTCGCCGAGGTTCGGTGCCGACATCAGCGCCGCGATGATCATCAGCCCGCCGCCGACGAACGACACCAGCAATGCGGTGACGATCGCCTTGGGTGCGGTCTTCCGCGGGTCTCGCGTCTCCTCGGAAAGTTCTGCGGCGCTGTCGAATCCGTACATGACGTAGGCGGCCATCAACATCGATGCGAGGAATGCGGGGAGGTAGCCGAGTCCGGTTCCGTGCACGCCGTCGTTGGCCACCGCAGCGACCGGATTGCGTTGGGCGTTGATGAACATCGCACCGATGATCAGGAACACGCCGATGATCTCGATCGTCACACCCGTCACGGTGATCTTGCCCATGAATGCGACGCCCGCGGCGCTGATGATCGTGCACAGCACGATGGTGATCGAGCCGAGGATGATGCCGTTCTCCGCGCCGGTGACCGACAGCGGGTCCATGGGGCCGTCGATGAACTGGAATCCGCTCCAGATCGGAGGAAGCACGGTCTGCATGGCGATGGCGAGTGCGGCGATGCTGACGATGTAGCCGATCAGCATGAACCAGCCGGCGAACCACCCGACCGCGTTGCCTGCGAGGCGCCGCGACCACTGGTAGATCGCGCCTGCCACGGGGAACTTGCCCGAGAGCTCGGCGAAGATCAGGCACACGCAGAACTGGCAGACGAAGACGATCGGCCAGGTCCAGAAGAACGCCGGGCCGCCGAGTGAGAAGCCGAGCGGGAAGAACGCGAACACGGTGGTGAGGATCGAGACGAACGAGAAGCCGGAGGCGAACGCGGCGTACCCGCCAATCCCGCGGTGCAACTCCTGGGTGTAGCCGAGCTCTTCAAGCGTCGACGCGTCCTCCTCGGACGAGATCGCGGGATCGAAGGTGGTCATGTGCAGCTCCTGGTGCATGAAGTGGAATACCTGTCGTGCGATAGAAAATAGCGCTAGTTGGTGTTGTGCGCATGTCGTAGCAGTCACGACTGTGTGACCAGGCCGGCTGAGGGTGACAATCGTCGGCATGTCCACAGACCCGCCGTCCGGTCGGGACCCCGATGTCGCCGCCGGGGCGGCTCCGAAGATCGCGGCGACCATCGGAGATCTTGATGCTGCCAGCGATGAGGCACTTCTGCGCGCTGGAATGGATCGGGCACTGGCCGCGATCCGCGCCGAATTGGCGCGAACTCCCGCGTTGACGTTGGCCGCGGCGTGGTCCGAGGTCCTGCGGCACGGCGTCGGCGCCGCCGTCCGGCTGTGCGAGGGCGTCGACCAGGAGGACTGGACGTGGTTCGTCTCCGGCAGCGTGGCACGGGGTGAGGCAGCGCCGGGCTCGGACGTCGAGACGATGATCGTCCTCGCCGACTCGGTCGACGAGGCGGGAAAGGTCGCGTTGCTATCCCATGCCGCGGACGTCCACGCCGTTCTCGAGCGCTGCGGGATCATCGGCGACGCCAACGGCGTGCTCGCGAGCCGCCCCAGGTTCTGTCGGCGCCACGGAAGTTGGATCGAGGGGATCGATCGCTGGGCCAGCCGAACCCCGCGAGGACCGCGGTGTCGTGATGACGGGCCTGATGGCGGACTCGACCGGTGTCGGAGGTGGCGGGGACCTGCCCGAGGACGAGTTGCGCGCCGCCACCGTCGCCGCCGCCCGGCGCAACTACGCGGTGCGGCAGGCGATGCTGCAGGATGCCACGGCCATCCGGGCGACGGTCCCGTCGCGGCTGCGGATGTTCGCCACGCATGCCGACACCGTTGACGTGAAGCTGGCCGCCATCGATCCCGTCGTGAAGATCGCGCGGTGGGCGGGACTGTCGGCGGGGTCTGATCGACAGTCGACGCTGGACCGCCTCGACGACGCCGCAGCGGCGGAGGTGCTCGATGCCGATGACGTATCGATCCTGCGGGACTGCTTCATCTGGCTGGTGCGCTTCCGCTGGCGCATCCGCGCGGGCGCGTTCGACGGCGACGGACGGGCCGGAAACGACGTGGTCTCGCTGTCGGAGACGGCGCCCCAGGAGCGGGCGATGCTGCGCAGCGTCGCGCGCGAGGTGGCGGGGATCAGCCGCAAGCTGACCTACCTCGCGTCGACGTCCACGTTCCGCTGAGTTGGCCGTGGATCGCTTGGCGCACGCCGTCGCCCAGACCCTGGCGGCCGAACGGCTGGAGGGCTGGCAGCCCACCGACGAACACGTCGCCGCGCTGAACGCCCTGATTCACGGCCAGGTCTCGTTCGCCGACTACCTCTCGACCTTCCGCGCCCGGCACCCACCGCCGCAGCGATACCGCCGCCGCCCGCGGTTGCGCAGGGCGGCGCCCTACTTGATCCCGGGAACCACGTTGCTGCGCAACAACTTCGGTGCCGGAACCGCCGAGATGCTCGCCGACCTGGAATTCGTCGCGACGGCGGGGCGAATGGCGCTCTGGCTGAGCGCGGACGGCGCAACGACTCGCTCGACGTGCGCGTGTTGCATCGGCAGCTCTTCGCCGACGTCTATCCGTGGGCCGGCGCATACCGGACGACCGAATTGCGCCGCGGCGAACAGGGTTTCGCATGGGTCTCGACGATCGAATCGGGTATGGCGAGGGTGCACGACGAGGCGCTCTCGATCGTCGCCGGCAGTGCTGGTTACGACGACGTGCGGCTGGCTTATGAGCTCGCCACGCTCTACGCCGACTTCAACCAGCTCCATCCGTTCCGCGAGGGCAACGGTCGAACCGGCGCGCTGCTTCTGCATGGCGTCGCAGCGCGATGTGGCTTCACACTTGATCTCTCGCAGATGCGGCGTGCGCAGTGGTATGCCGCAGCGGCCGACAGCATGCCGTTCCGTCGCGATGGGCGGGCCAGCCACCGGCCATTCCTCTACCTGCTGCGCGATACGGTGCACCGCTAGCCGGATGCGATCGCGGTGTGACTACGGGCATGGGCGATCGCATCGTCCAATGAGTCGACGAGGTGGTTTTCGTGGCGCAGCGCCGCGATCGCCCCGACATTGGTGAGCAGGTCCAAGTGCTCAGCTTGAACGCCCTTGATGATCACGGTGATTCCGCGCGACTCCAGCTCGTCGGCCATGAGGCCGAGGGTGTGCGCTCCCGTCGCGTCAAGCATTCCGAGCTTCGACATCCGGATGATCACCACCGTCACCCGTTGGTGGTCCCCGTCGGTGATCGTGTTCGAAATGCGCTCCGCGACACCGAAGAACATCGCACCATCGAGCCGCAGCAGGGCGATCCGCTCGTCTCCGGGGCACGGTGGTCCGGGCAGTTCCTCGCGGGTGACGCTGCTCCGTCGTGCCACCGAACGCAGTGCGAACACGGCGGCGACCACGATGCCGATCTGAACGGCGTCGATCAGATCGAAACAGACGGTGACGAACGCAGTGAGGACGAAGATCAGTGCGTCGGATCGCGTGCTGCGCACGATTCTGCCGATCGTCTTCGCCGAGATCATCCGGAAGGACGTGACCATCAGCACGGCGGACAGCGCGCACAGCGGAATCGCCGATACCGGACCGGTCGCGAAGTAGACGACGCACAGCAACACCAGGGAGTGCGTGATGGCCGAGACACGCGTTCGCGCTCCGGATCGCACGTTCACGGCGGTACGGGCGATCGCGCCGGTGGCCGGCATGCCGCCGAACACCCCGGAGGCCACCGAAGCCAGACCCTGGCCGACCAGTTCCCGGTTCGGGTCGTACGGACCGGTCGGCGACATCGTTGCGGCCACCCGCGCCGACAGCAGCGACTCGATCGCGGCCAGAGCCGCAATGGCGAGCACGGCACCGATCAGCGGCCGCAGCGCAGACGGGTCGGCATGAGGCAGGACTGGAGGCGGCAGGTGGGACGGCAGTCGACCGATGCGGGCGACCGGGAGATCCGCCAGGACGACCAGGGCTGTCGCAGCCGCCACCGCGGTCAGAGATTCGGGGATGGCATGGTGCAATCGGGGAAGTCCGATCATCAGCGCTGCGGCCAACGCCACGACCAGAAGTGTGGTCGAAGCGAGAGTCCAGTCGGCGGCCTCGATGACACGAAACGCCGCGACCAGTGGGCGCTGACCCTCGGGAGCCGCGCCACCGAGCGCCGCGGGCACCTGCTGGAGGAAGATGATCGCCGCGATGCCGAGCGTGAAGCCCTCGATGACCGGCCACGGGATGAACGTCACGGCACGCCCCAGCCCGGTCACCCCGGCTGTCACCACGATCAGTCCGGCGAGCACGGTCACCAGGGCTACGCTGCCAAGTCCGTAGTGCGTCACGATCGGCGCAAGCACGACGGCCATGGCGCCCGTCGGGCCCGATACCTGGACGTGCGAGCCGCCGAAGACCGCGGCGACCAAACCTGCGACCACGGCCGTGATGAGGCCCGCAGCGGCACCCACGCCCGAACTGATGCCGAACGCCAAGGCGAGCGGCAGCGCCACGACGCCGACGGTGAGGCCTGCGAGAACGTCGCGGCGCCAGGACTGGCGTATGCCGGTGTAGTCGGAGCGGCGGGGGATCAGCCTGGCGATGGCGCCTGCGGTCGCACCGATCATGGGCGAATACCCAACGGCGGCAGGGTCTCCAGCGCGTCCAGCTGATCGCGGCGAGTCGCCAGGGTATCGGCGAGGAACGTGCGGGCGATGGCCAGCAGCTCCGAGATCTTCGGATGGGCGAGCTCGTAGTAGACGGCGTTGCCCTCGCGCTTGCTGGTCACCACGTGGTGACGCTTCAACACGGCGAGGTGCTGCGACAACAGGGTCGGTTCGATTCCGGTGTCCGCCAGGAGCTGACTCACCGGTGTCGGGCGGTCGCTGGCGGACAGAAGCTCCAGCGTTCTGATGCGAGCCGGATGTGCCAGCGCCTTGAACAAGTTCGCCTTGATCTCGTACAGCGGGCGTTCGGATCCCCTCGGAAACTCGTGCGGCATTGACGTCGACCTAGCACTTGATGGATTGAGCGAAACCTCAATCCAGTGTACGGCCTGCGACAAGAGGCAATGACCAACCGCATCCGCGGGCGCGGCTGCATCACGGTCAACCGGGCGCGGCCCGCAACTGACCCATCCAGTTGCGGCGGAGGCCGAAGTGGGCCTAGCATCGCGTCCGTGCCGAAGCGACTCGTAGTAGCAACCCGCAGCGGGGTCTGATCCAGACCGACCCCTCGCTGTGGGTCATTGCTACTCCGTCGGTCAATCCCTCTCCCTAGAGAAGACCGGCACATGTTCTCCCCAGCTTCGACACCATCCGCCATCCGCACGGCGCCTTCCTTCGCGGCGCAATTCGACCGGCCGCTGCCCCACGAGCTGCGCGAGGAGGCCGATTCGATGTCCAGCGATGCATTCCACGCGACGTACACGTCCTCGTCGGGACCGCTGCGGCTCGGGCACTGGCAGTGCATCGACGCCGACCGCCCCGCCACCTGGTTGGGGCCGCAGGCACGCAATTACCAGGCCACGATCGCCGTCGGCGACCGGATCGGCACCTCGACCGCGGCGGCCAGCGGGCCCGTGGCCGCCCTGACCGAAATGCTCCACGAGCGCGGCATCGCGGTCGAGATATCGGCGTTCCACCAACTCGACGCGGGCGACGACACCGCGACGTTCATCCGTGGCACCGACGGCGCGCGCGACGAGTGGGCGATGGGTTGGTCTGACGACCCGACGCAGTCGGCGCTGCGGGCGGTCATCGCCTGTGCGAACCGGCTAGCGCAGCTCGCTTCGCAATAGCCAGGCACCCAGACCCACCGCCACCGCAGGCACCGCGACGAGCGCGGCCGTCGACGGTGGGAGTGCGCCGTCGCGCCTGCCGATCGCGGCGGCCGTCCCGTCGGCGGCGTCGCAGATCAGTCCGAACGCGATCCACGCCTTGCGGTCCGCGCCCGAGGCGCGCAGGGTCGCGGTGCCGACGACGACGTCGCGAATGCCGAACAACCGCCACAGGTAAGGCAGATTCGGCCTGCGGGGTTCCGCGCATGCCGAACAGCTTCGCCGTGGCCGCCGGCTTGACCCACGCCAGGGCGCCGATGCCGATCCGCATCGCCGACAGGGCGATCAGCGCGGCACCGCCGCGATCCCGGGCCACCTCAGCGCAGCGGGCGAAGGATGATGGGCATGCCGTCCATCGGCACCGGCATGCCGCCGTAGTCCCACGTCTGCTCGCGACCGGGATGAGCGAGCTCGAGGCGGTACTTGCGCAGCAGGCGATGCATGATGACCTTGACCTCGAGCTGGCCGAACATCATGCCGATGCACTTGTGCGAGCCGCCGCCGAACGGCGTGAACGCGTAGCGATGCTTCTTGTGTTCGCTGCGCGGTTCGGCGAACCGGTCCGGGTCGAACTTCATCGGGTCGGTCCAGAACTCGGGCAGTCGATGGTTCAAGCCTGGATACGCAATGACGTTGGTGCCCTTGGGAATGTGGTAGCCGAGCAGATCCGTGTCGCGCACGGCCCGCCGCATCGCCCACTGCACGGGCGTGACCAAGCGGATCGACTCGTTCATCACGAGGTCGAGCGATTCGAGCTTCTCCAGCGACTCGATGTCCACCGGTCCGTCGCCGAGGCGGTCGGACTCGTCGCGGCAGCGGTCCTGCCATTCGGGGTTCTCGGCCAGGTAGTAGGCCATCGTGGTGGCGGTCGAGGTCGACGTGTCGTGCGCGGCCATCATCAGGAAGATCATGTGGTTGACGATGTCGTCGTCGGAGAACTTGTTGCCGTCCTCGTCCTCGGTCTGACACAGCACGGTCAGAAGATCGGACCCTTCCTTGCCGCGGCGCTCCGCGACCCGCGCAGCGAAGTAGTCCTCCAGAAGCTTGCGGGCCTGCAGGCCGCGCCACCAGGTGAACGGCGGCACGCCGGTGCGGATGATCGCATTGCCGGCGCGGACGGTCGTGGTGAAGGCGTTGTTGACCTTGGTCACCAGCTCGTGGTCGGTGCCCGGCTCGTGGCCCATGAACACCATCGAGGCGATGTCGAGGGTCATCTGCTTCATCGCGGGGTAGAGCAGGAACCGCGGGTCGTTGGCAACCCAGTCATTGGCGATGACCTTCGAGACCACGGTGTCGACCTGCTCGGTGTAGCCGACGAGGCGGGTGCGGATGAACGCCTCCTGCATGATGCGCCGATGGAACATGTGCTCCTCGAAGTCGAGAAGCATCAGGCCGCGGTGGAAGAACGGCCCGATGACCGGGATCCAGCCCTCCTGCGAGATAGTCCTTGCCCTTGTTGGAGTAGATCGCCTGAGCGGCGTCGGGGCCGAGCGCCGTCACCGCGGGCAGGACGGGCGAGTCGGCGTAGTACAGCGGCCCCTTCGTCTTGTAGAGGTGCATGAGGTATTCGGGTCCGCCGCGGAACATCTCGACCATGTGGCCGAGGATCGGCAGGCCCTTGTCGCCCATCACGGGCTTGAGACCGCTACCTGCGGGCGGCTCGGCGAGCGCAGTCTCCGGGAACTCGGTGCGCAGGAGCTTGCGCTCGAGTGCAGCCCATGCCCGGGAAGTTGTTGATCGACGGCGTGAACCGGCGCTTGGCTTGGTCGAGCAAATAGTCCGGGGTGCTGATGGTCGCCATTGGCAAGCTCCTGGGGCTGAGGACGTGTGGCTGATCTCACTCGTAGAGCCATCCTGTAGGGGACACTTGACGCATGTCAAGTTTTGATGTGGGCTGGCATGGATGCAAAGGTCTACAGCCATGACCGCCGCACCCGATCGTCGTAGTCGTGGCGATCGGCAGCGCGAGGCGATCGTCGCCGCGGTCCGCGAACTGCTGGAGATCAAGCCCTTCGCCGACCTCTCGGTGAGCACCATCAGCGAGCGCGCCGGGGTGGCCAGATCGGGCTTCTACTTCTACTTCGACTCCAAGTACGAGGTGTTGGCCGTCATCCTCAAGGACGCACTGGCCGAACTCGACGAGCTGACGCACGACTTCGCGCCCCGCGATCCCGGCGAGTCACCCGTGACGTTCGCCAAGCAGATGGTCGGCAGTGCCGCGGCGATGTTCGCGAGCAACGACCCGATCATGGCCGCATGCACGATCGCGCAGAACACCGATGCCACGATCCGCTCCATGATGAACGACCTGGAGGACGTGCTGATCGGCAAGATCGTCGGCGTCGTCGAACAGGACGCCGGAGCCCGGCCCATCTCCGACGACCTGCCCGCTCTGGTCCGCATGCTCATCGCCACCACCGCGATGACGCTGTCGCATGACTCCGCCTTCGTCGGACGGGACACCGATCCCGCGCGAGCGCTCGAGGTGCTGGAGCGACTGTGGCTCACGGCCCTGTGGGGCGTCGACGCCGGCTAGAGGCGCACGCAGCGGCCGGTATCGTCGGCGCCATGGCGCAGTGGAGCGGATTTGCCGGTAAGCGATGCTTTCTGACGGGAGCGGCCAGCGGGATCGGCAGGGCGACGGCGTTGAAGCTGGCCGCCGAGGGTGCCGAGCTCTTCCTCACCGACCGCAACGCCGAAGGTCTTGAGCTGACGGTGCTGGACGCGCTCGCGCTCGGCGGCAAGGTCTCCGCTCATCGCGCGCTCGACATCGCCGACTACGAGGCCGTGGCCGCCTTCGCCGCGGACATCCACGGCGACCACCCCAGCATGGACGTCGTCATGAACATCGCAGGCGTGTCGGCGTGGGGGACCGTCAGCAACCTGGAACACCGGCACTGGGAATCGATGGTGTCCATCAACCTGATGGGGCCGATACACGTCATCGAAACCTTCGTTCCTCCAATGGTTCTCGCGGGTCGAGGTGGGAGGCTGGTCAACGTCTCCTCGGCGGCGGGCATCGTGGCACTGCCGTGGCACGCGGCCTACAGTGCCAGCAAGTACGGTCTGCGCGGCGCGAGCGAGGTGCTGCGCTTCGACCTCGCCCGCCACCGGATCGGGGTGTCGCTCGTCGTGCCGGGAGCGGTGAAGACACCGCTGGTGGACACCGTCGAGATCGCGGGCGTCGACAAGGGGAACCCTCAGGTCCGCAAGTGGGTCGACCGATTCGCCGGGCACGCGGTCTCGCCCGAACACGTCGCCGACAAGATCCTCAAGGGCGTTGCCAAGAACCGCTACATGATCTACACGTCGCACGACATCCGCGCCCTCTACGCGTTCAAGCGGGTGGCCTGGTGGCCGTACAGCGTGGCGATGCGGCGGGTGAACGTCATCTTCACCCGCGCGCTTCGCCCCGGCTCTACCTCTTGATGCCCAGCGCGTCGGTCATGGTGAAGAACAAGTCGGTCTGATCCGTCAGGCCCACGACGTTCGCGGCGCGGGGCCCGTAGGCCGCCAGGCGCACCTGGGTTCCCGTGTGGCCCTCGTCCCCGACGAACAGATCGGCCGACGTGCCGTAGCTGACCAGCATCTCGGCATCGTCCTTCGTGGTCAGCAGGCGGGTGAGCCCGGGATAGATGACGTCGCGAACCCGCTCGATCGGGTTCTTGGTGGCCTCGGCGATGCCCTGCAGGTCGTCCTCGCTGTACAGCTCGGCGATCTGGCTGGTGTGGCCATGGTCGGCGGTCGCGATGACGAGTGTGTTGGGGTTGGTGCGGGCGAAGTCCAACGCCTGCTTCACCGCCTCGTCGAACACGACGGTCTCCCCGATCTGGCCGCACGGGTCGGCGGCGTGATCGCGCTTGTCGATCGACGCGCTCTCGACCTGGAGGAAGAACCCCTTGTCCTTGCCCTTGGAGCTGCCGGAGAGCAGATCGATGGCCTTCTTCGTCATGGCGGCCAGCTGCGGGACTTCTGGTCCGCGCTCGGGATTGTCGGTGCACTTACCCGCGGGCTGAAGGTAGCCCTGTCGGACCGCCTGTGGACCCGTCCAGTTCACCGGCATGTTGCCGTCGGCGAACAGTCCGAGCAGCGGCGCGTCCTGGTTGGCCTTGGTGATCGCATCCAATTCGCCTGCGGTGCGGACGATCTGGTATCCGCGCTCCTTCGCCTGGACCTCGAGCGTCTTGTCCCTGTACTCGCCGCCTGCGGCGGTCTCCGCGAAGGTCTTGGCACCGCCGCCCAGGGTGACGTCCGGTCGCGTGGTGAGCAACTGCTCGGTCACCGATCCAAGGCCGCCGTTCTCCAGCGCCTCGCTGCCGCAGTTCTTGGTGGTTGCCACCGGGCCGTAGCACTTGCGCTTGGTGACGTGTGAGACGAGCGCGGCAGGGGTCGCGTCCTGGATCTCGGAGGTCGTGATGTCGCCGGTGGCGAAACCCTGCTCGTTGGCCAATTGGAGGATGGACTTCTGCGGCTCACCCTTGATGTTGACGCCGAGCGCTCCGTTGAACGTCTTCGTACCCGTGGCCCATGCTGTCCCGCTGGCCGCCGAATCGGTCACGTAGTCGGGCTTGCCGTCCTTCTTCAATGCGTACGTCGTGTACTGCCCTGTCAGGGGGAACGCGTCGAGTCCGGTGAAGAAGCCGCCCGCGCCCAGGGCGTAGTTGCGGGCGATGGTGATCTCCGAGTCGCCCATGCCGTCGCCGATGAGCAGGATGACGTTCTTGGCTCCCGGAGTCGTTGATGGCGTCGCGGATGGCCGTCGACTGGTCGCCGCTGAGCCGGCGAGCGCCGCCGTTGGCGCTCAGGTCTCCTGTCGCCGCTCGCGTGACGGTGTTGCCGCTGGAGTCCTTCTTCTCGCTGCTGGTGCACGCCGCGAGCGGCAGTACCGCGACCGCCGCGATGATGACCGCCGTCTTGAGATGGCCGCTGAGGGGCTTTGAACCTGACACCGATGACTCCTCGCTCGCTGTGTACCGCCTGGCAGATTGAACGGGATTGTCATGAACGGCCGCTTATCTCCGCGCTAACAATGGGGTCAGCCGACGTCCGGCGTCAGCGCTTTCCCCAATCCCACGCCGGGGTGGTCAGCAGGGTCTGGCCCGCGACCCGTGTCTCGCCCCACTCCTTGTAGAGCTCGACCTCCGTACCGTCTGCGCCGAGGAGCTCGCGCATCGCCGCGGAGTGCGTCACCACCACCACCTGGGTGTGGGTGGCTGCGGTGCGGATCATCGCGGCCAACGGGCTGACGAGGTCGGGGTGTAGCGAGGTCTCCGGCTCGTTGAGCACCATCAGGGACGGCGGTCGCGGGCTGAGCAGCGCCGCGGCCCACAGCAGGAATCGCAGTGTGCCATCGGACAACTCGGCCGTCCGCAGCGGCCGCAGCATGCCCGACTGATGGAGCTGAAGCTCGAACAGCCCGTCGTGGACGGCGACCGAGACCTCAGCGCCGTCGAAGGCGTCGGCCACCGCCTTCGGCAGGTCGTCGGTGCCGATCTCGAGGATGGTCTGCACTGCGGCGGCCAGGTCGCCGCCGTCATCGGAGAGAACCGGGGTGCGGGTGCCGATCCGCGGCAGGCGCGCCGGTGCGCCTGCGTCGACCCGGAACCCGTCGTAGAACCGCCAGCCGCGCAACCGTTCTCGGACGGCGGCGAGCTCGGGCAGCACACCCGGGTGGGCATATTCGGCGAGCACGCTGCGGTACGTGGGAAGCGCTCTCGTCAATTCGGTGAACCCACGGCCGGTTTCGTCGGCGACCTCGGCGTAGTCACTTCCTCGCCGCACCAGCGTTGCGGCAGGCCGTAACAGCGGGCCCGCGAATACTGCCTCCCGCTTGATCTCCGGGTCGCGGGTGAACTTCGACTGGGGTCCGGCGTACTGAGGAAGTCCGAGATCGATGAGATAGCCGAAGTCGTCTGCCGCGAAGCCCAATTCGAGGGAGACGGGCCGGGTACGGGCGGTGCCCTGGGCAATCCCGGTGCGACGGGCGCCGCTGGTCTGCTCCGGGCCCGCCCATGACGCCGATTCCAGTCCGCCCTCGCGCGCCAGCGAGCCGATCACCTCGCCGTGGCCGGTATCGGCCAGCAGTCGCAGCGCTCGGTACATCGATGACTTGCCGGTGCCGTTCGCGCCGGTGATCAGCGTGAGGTCGGCCAGTGGTACGACGACGTCGCGCAGCGAGCGATAGCCGCGCATCGCGACGGTCGTCAGCATCCCGGCATCGCCAGTTCCAGCCGGACGCCCAGCAGTCGCGTCGGCCGGTCCAGGTCGAACTGGTGCAGCAGGTCGAGCGCGGTGGCGGTGATGGGCTCCGCGTCGGTGCTGGGCGCTGCCAGTTTGCGAATCTTGGTGCGGGTGAAGAAGGTGCTGGTGCGGAGCGTGACGGCGACCCTGGTGACGATTCTGTTCTGCTCCACCACCTCCGCGAGAGTCTGGCGAGCCAATGTGGTTATCGCCGAGTCCATCTCGGCGATGTCGGTCAGGTCCTCGGCGAAGGTCACGACGTGACTGCGTGAGCGGGCGACCCACGGCTCGGCGCTGACGTTCGTGTCGCCACCGCCCTTTGCGAGCAGCAGGATCCACAGCCCGGTCGTCGGCCCGAACGTCGACGTCAACACGGAGGCGTCGGTGGCGGCCAGATCGGCAACCGTCGTGATGCCCAGTCCGGCAAGTCGTTTCGTGGTCTTCGGACCTACGCCCCAGAGGGCGTCGACGCCGCGGTCGCCCATCACCGTCATCCAGTTGTCGTCGGTGAGTCGATAGATGCCCGCCGGCTTGCCGAAACCCGTTGCCACCTTGGCCCGTTGCTTGTTGTCGCTGATGCCCACGGAACACGACAAGCCGGTCTCGGTCTCGACGACCTCGCGGATGCGCTCTGCCAGCTCGTAGGGGTTCTCGTCGTCGGCGCCGAGGTAGGCCTCGTCCCACCCCCACACCTCGAGGGGATGGCCGAGATCTCGCAGTACGCCCATGACATGGTCGGATGCCGCGTCGTAGGCGGCGGGGTCGGATGGGAGGAAGGTCGCGTCGGGGCACTTTCGCGCGGCCACGCGAAGCGGCATTCCTGCGTGCACGCCGAACTCCCTTGCTGCATACGAGGCGCAGGTGACGACCTTGCGAGGCTCCGTCGGATCGCCGTTGCCGCCGACGATCACGGGGAGGCCCACCAGTTCGGGGTGGCGCTGCAGTTCGACCGACGCGAGAAATTGGTCGAGGTCGACATGCAGAACCCAGGAGGCCACCCTCACCGTCCGCAAAGCTTGCGTGCCACGCTTTCCCACGCATCGCCCTGGGTCTCGAGGCTCCGTCCGAGATCCACCACCTGGTGCGCGACGTAGTCGCCGTCGAGCAGCGATGTCAGCGCATCGGTTTGTGCGTCGAGGTCGCCTGTCGTTCCAGCGGTTTCGAGGAGCATGCGTACGTGGGTGTGATGCAGGGTGGCGGGTGCGTTGAACCGCGTTTGTGGATCGCGCCCGGCGTCGGACAGCAGGTCGCGGTGATCCCACGCAAAGCGCAGCCGCGCGCGACCGTAGGCGAGCAGTCGCTCCAGCGGCGGCGCGCCCGGCCCCAGGGGTGGGGGACCGAACATGAACGCCCGCTGCTCGACCTTCTCGTCCTCGTCGAGCAGCACGATCATCAGGCCGGCGCGGCTGCCGAATCGGCGGAAGAGCGTGCCCTTGCCGACACCCGCGGCGGCGGCGACGTCGTCCATCGTCACGGCATCGGAGCCATGCTCGGAGATCAACTGGCGGGCGGCGGTCAACAGCAGTGCTCGGTTCCGAGCAGCATCGCCGCGTTCGGCGGGCAGCGAGCCGGACACCGGCAGTGGCGACAGCCCCGCTGACCCGTTGCCGACGCTCATGCCTGAACTTTAGCGCTGGTGGGGGACACCGGACCGGAGCCTTTTCGCCCGAGCCTGGAGGATCAGTTCGAGGGCAGTCCCTCGGGGGCCCTACGCTGGCGACATGGCCCGGCGAGACATGCTCGCGACTGATCGTCAAGTTGACGCACCTCTGCGTATTGGCCGGCGTGCTCGCAGCGGCGTTGATGTTCCCCCTCGCCGGTGGCCTAGGGCTTTCCGTCGCCCGCATTTCAAGTTCGGTCGTCGAGGATTCGGCACAGGTCGTGGATGGCACTGTGCCGACCGTCACGACGATGGTGGATGCCGCAGGCAACCCGATCGCGTGGCTTTACGCCCAGCGACGATGGCAGGTGCCCGGTGATCGGATCGCCGACACCATGAAGTTGGCGATCGTGTCGATCGAGGACAAGCGGTTCGCCGAACACAACGGCGTGGACCTGCAGGGCACGCTGACCGGACTGCGCGACTACCTCAGCGGTGCCGAGGGCGCCAGGGGTGGGTCGACGATCGAACAGCAGTACGTGAAGAACTTCAACCTCCTGATCAACGCCAAGACCGCCGAGGAGCGCGCGGCGGCGGTGGAGACCACGCCGACACGCAAGCTGCGCGAGATGAGGATGTCGCTCGAACTGGACAAGGCGCTCTCCAAACCGGAGATCCTGACCCGCTATCTGAACCTCGTGTCGTTCGGCAACGGTGGATACGGCGTGCAGGACGCGGCCAGGACCTATTTCGGCATCGACGCCTCACGGCTCAACTGGCAGCAGGCCGCGCTGCTCGCCGGCCTCGTCCAATCCACCAGCGCGCTCAATCCCTACACCAACCCCGAAGGCGCACTGGCGCGGCGGAACCTCGTGCTCACCACGATGATCGACAACCTGCCCGACAAGGCCGACGAACTGCGTGCGGCCGCCGCCCAGCCGTTGGGCGTACTGCCTCGACCGAACGTGCTGCCGCAGGGCTGCATCGCCGCGGGGAACCGCGCGTTCTTCTGCGACTACGCGCTGAGTTACCTGGCGGCCGCGGGCATCAGTAGGGACGAGGTGGCACACAACGGCTACCTCATTCGGACCACGCTCGACCCGAAGGTGCAGGACAGCGTGAAACGCGGCGTCGACGCGGTGGCATCGCCTACGCAGGACGGCGTCGCCAGCGTGATGTCGGTGATCAGGCCGGGCAGGGACGCGCACCGCGTGGTGGCGATGGCCGACAACCGGGCCTTCGGCCTCGACCTGGCCGCCGGTCAGACCGTGCAGCCGCAGCCCTACTCCATGGTCGGCGACGGTGGAGGATCGATATTCAAGATCTTCACCACCGCCGCCGCGCTCGAAATGGGGATGGGCATCAACGCCCAACTCGACGTTCCGGAGACGTTTCGGGGTACCGGGCTGGGCAGCAGCAGCGACATCCCCGGGTGCCCGCCGATGACCTGGTGCGTGAAGAACGCAGGCGGTTACCGCGGCACGATGAGCGTGACCGACGCGCTGGCGCAGTCGCCGAACACCGCCTTCGCCAATCTGATTGCGCAGGTTGGTGTCCCGCGTGCAGTGGACATGGCGGTCAAGCTCGGGCTGCGGTCGTACGCTGCGTCCGGTACCGCCCGCGCCTACGACCCCAACAACGACGAGAGCCTTGCGGACTACATCAAGCGGCAGAACATCGGATCCTTCACGCTCGGCCCCTTCGAGCTCAACGCACTCGAATTGTCCAACGTCGCTGCGACACTCGCGTCCGGTGGCGTGTGGTGCCCGCCGTCGCCCATCGACAAGGTCTTCGACCGGCGCGGCGGTGAGGTCGCCCTCAAGACTGCGCCCTGCGAGCAAGTGGTCCCCGAAGGTCTCGCCAACACGCTCTCCGTCGCCCTTGGCAAGGACACCACCGGCGGAACGGCTGCAGGCTCGGCGGGTTCGGCGGGATGGAATCTGCCGATGTCGGGCAAGACGGGCACCACCGAATCTCACCGGTCGTCGGCATTCCTCGGCTTCACCAATCAATACGCTGCCGTGAACTACGTCTTCGACGATTCCCCGAAGCCGTCCGGGCTCTGTTCATACCCGTTGCGAAAGTGTTCCAACGGCAACCTCTTCGGTGGTGCATCGCCCGCGCGCACCTGGTTCACGGCGATGAAACCGATCGCGAACGACTTCGGTCCAGTGGCGCTGCCCCCCACCGATCGGCGTTACGTCGACGGTGCCTCGAGCGGCGCCGTGCCCAGCGTGACCGGCCTGAAGCTCGAGGCGGCACGCAAACGCGTGCAAGACGCAGGCTTCGTCGTGGCCGATCAGCCGACGCCGATCGACAGCTACCTCGCGAAGGGCGCCGTGGCGGGGACCACGCCGAAGGGGAAGGCCTTCCCGGGTTCGATCGTCACGATCAACGTGAGCAGCGGTGTCGCCCCTCCGCCGACGTATTTCGGGCCCCCGGATCCACCGGAAGTTCCCCCGCCGCCGCCGGAAGCCCCGCCGCCGGACGTCAACGTCATCCAGATTCCGGGCCTGCCGCCGATAACGCTGCCGATGCCGCAACCGCCACCGCCACCGCCGCCACCACCACCACCGCCGCCGGACCCCGGACCGCCGCCGGGCGGTGTGCCGCCGCCGTTCCCGTAGGAACCTCGACGACGAGGGCGCATGCCGGGAATTAATCGGACCATGGTCCGGTTAACCTGGTCAAGAATGTGGGCGAACCGTCGAAGGGAATGTGGGGACATGTCGAACGTGAAGGTCTTGGTACTGGTGGGCAGCTTGCGCGCTCAATCGGTGAACCGGCAGCTCGCCGAGCTCGCCGCGGACGTCGCGCCCGAGGGCGTCACGCTGGTGCCCTTCGACCGCCTGGGTGAGCTGCCCTTCTACAACGAGGACATCGACAACGACGACGTGGCCGAGCCCGTGAAGGCGCTGCGGCAGGTCGCCGCCGACGCCGACGCCGCGCTCGTCGTGACGCCGGAATACAACGGAAGCATCCCCGGCGTGTTGAAGAATGCCATCGACTGGCTGTCGCGCCCGTTCGGCAACAGCGCGCTGAAGGGCAAGCCGCTGGCGGTCATCGGAACCTCGGTGGGGCAGTACGGCGGCGTGTGGGCGCACGACGAGACGCGCAAGTCCTTCGGTGTCGCCGGGCCGCGCGTGGTCGAGGACCTGAAGCTCTCGATCCCGGGCAAGGTGTTCGACGGCAAGCATCCGCGCGAGAACGCCGAGGTGGCCGCGCAGGTCGGCGACGTCGTCGGGAAGCTGGCGGCCGAGGTCGGCTAGACCGCTGCGGCACCGAGCCGTCGACGAGCCCGGAAGGGTTCGTCGACGGCTTTGCTGTCGTTTGGTGGCCCACGGTTCGTGTCGGTGCCCACTGGTAGACAGGACGCCACAGCGCGACACACTCCCGATTGTGACGCGCGACACGCCGGGAGAAACCCGGTGCGGCTCGTTACGACCTGGGAATTTCACGAATGTTGTTCAGAACATCTTGTAGCTATTCTGATTGTCGGCCACTAGGTGTAGTGTCTTGCAGACCGACAGACCCCCAGAGATTCGGGGGCCGGCCGGAGCTCAGAATCCGGCAACGTCGGTACCACGACTTGCTCTTTCTCGGACTCGGCCGGCTGGAATTTCACGGGTCCAAAGGGCGCTTTACCACAGTGAGATGCAGTACCCGAGCAGTTGCCAGCCGCGTGTCGTTCACGTTCAGTTCTGTCGCCGAGGAGCCCCGAAGATGACTCAGCCATCGATCACCGTGTACACCAAGCCTGCTTGCGTGCAGTGCAACGCCACCTACAAGGCGCTGGACAAGCAGGGCATCGCCTACGAGATCGTCGACATCAGCCTGGACGCCGAGGCGCGTGACTACGTCATGGCGCTGGGTTACCTGCAGGCTCCCGTCGTCGTGGTTGGCAACGAGCACTGGTCGGGCTTCCGCCCGGACCGGATCAAGTCGCTGAGCGCCGTCGCGGCGACGGCCTAGTAGATAGCAGTCGGCGGGTATCCAGCGGACAGAAGGGAGGACGCGACGAAATGTCTGAAGACGCAATCTCGTCTACTTCTCCAGCGTCTCGGAGAACACTCTCCGCTTCGTCGAGAAGCTGGACATGCCCGCCATCCGGATTCCGGTACTCGGACGAATCGAGGCCCTGACTTCGTCCAAGAGCCCTACGTCCTGGTGCTTCCCACCTACGGTGGCGGGCACGCCAACGGACCCGATCCCGACGCCGGGGGATACGTCCCCAAGCAAGTGATCGCCTTTCTCAACAACGAAAAGAACCGGTCGCTGCTGCGCGGTGTCATCGCCGCGGGCAACACCAACTTCGGCGCCGAATTCGGCTACGCGGGGGACGTCGTCTCCCGCAAGTGCGGCGTCCCATACCTGTACCGCTTCGAACTGATGGGCACCACGGACGACGTCATCGCCGTCCGCGAGGGCCTTGCCGAATTCTGGAAGGACCAGACGTGCCACCAACCGTCACAACTGCAGAGCCTGTAGCGACCGGAGTCCACGCGCTCCCGGGCGAAACGGACTACCACGCGCTCAACGCGATGCTGAACTTGTACGACAAGGACGGCAAGATCCAGTTCGACAAGGACAGGGAAGCCGCGCACCAGTACTTCCTGCAGCACGTCAACCAGAACACGGTGTTCTTCCACAACCAGGACGAGAAGCTCGACTACCTGGTCAAGGAGAACTACTACGAGCGCGAGGTGCTCGACCAGTACTCGCGCAACTTCGTCAAGACGCTGCTGGATCGCGCGTTCGCGAAGAAGTTCCGCTTCCCGACGTTCCTCGGCGCGTTCAAGTACTACACGTCCTACACGCTGAAGACGTTCGACGGGAAGCGCTACCTCGAGCGCTTCGAGGACCGCGTCGTCATGGTGGCGCTGACCCTGGCCGCCGGCGACACGATGCTGGCCGAGAAGCTCGTCGACGAGATCATCGACGGCCGCTTCCAGCCGGCCACCCCGACGTTCCTCAACTCGGGCAAGAAGCAGCGCGGCGAGCCGGTCAGCTGCTTCCTGCTGCGCATCGAGGACAACATGGAGTCCATCGGGCGCTCCATCAACTCCGCGCTGCAGCTGTCCAAGCGCGGCGGCGGAGTTGCGTTGCTGCTGAGCAACATTCGCGAGCACGGCGCGCCGATCAAGAACATCGAGAACCAGAGCTCGGGCGTCATCCCGATCATGAAGCTGCTCGAGGACTCGTTCTCCTACGCCAACCAGCTCGGCGCCCGCCAAGGCGCAGGTGCGGTGTACCTGCAGGCGCACCACCCCGACATCTACCGGTTCCTCGACACCAAGCGCGAGAACGCCGACGAGAAGATCCGCATCAAGACGCTGTCGCCTGGGCGTGGTCATCCCGGACATCACGTTCGAGCTGGCGAAGCACAACGAGGACATGTACCTGTTCTCGCCGTACGACGTCGAGCGCGTCTACGGGGTGCCGTTCGCCGACATCTCGATCACCGAGAAGTACTACGAGATGGTCGACGACGCGCGGATCCGCAAGACGAAGATCAAGGCGCGCGAGTTCTTCCAGACGCTGGCCGAGCTGCAGTTCGAGTCGGGCTACCCGTACATCATGTACGAGGACACGGTGAACCGGGCCAACCCGATCGAGGGCAAGATCACCCACAGCAACCTGTGCTCGGAGATCCTGCAGGTGTCGACGCCGTCGCTGTTCAACGAGGACCTGACCTACGCCACAGGTGGGCAAGGACATCTCGTGCAACCTCGGTTCGCTCAACATCGCCAAGGCCATGGACTCGCCGGACTTCGCGCAGACCATCGAGGTCGCGATCCGGGCCTGACCGCGGTGAGCGATCAGACCCACATCTGGTCGGTGCCGTCGATCGAGCAGGGCAACAACGACTCTCACGCCATCGGGCTCGGGCAGATGAACCTGCACGGCTACCTGGCCCGCGAGCGGATCATCTACGGCTCCGAAGAGGGCATCGACTTCACCAACATCTACTTCTACACGGTGCTCTACCACGCGCTGCGGGCGAGCAATCGCATCGCGATCGAGCGGGGTACGTACTTCGGTGGCTTCGAGCGCTCGAAGTACAAGTCGGGTGAGTTCTTCGACAAGTACACCGATCAGGTGTGGGAGCCGGCGACCGAGCGGGTGCGGGAGCTGTTCGCCGAGGCGGACATTCGCATTCCGACGCAGGACGACTGGAAGCGGCTGAAGGAGTCGGTGCAGACGCACGGCATCTACAACCAGAACCTGCAGGCGGTTCCGCCGACGGGGTCGATCTCCTACATCAACTACTCGACCAGCTCGATCCACCCGGTGGCGTCGCGGATCGAGATCCGCAAGGAAGGCAAGATCGGCCGGGCCTACTACCCGGCGCCGTATCTGACCAACGACAACCTCGAGTACTACCAGGACGCGTACGAGATCGGCTACGAGAAGATCATCGACACCTACGCCGCGGCCACCCAGCACGTCGACCAGGGCCTGTCGCTGACGCTGTTCTTCAAGGACACCGCCACCACGCGCGACGTCAACAAGGCGCAGATCTACGCCTGGCGCAAGGGAATCAAGACGCTGTACTACATCCGCCTGCGCCAGATGGCGTTGGAGGGCACTGAGGTGGAGGGTTGCGTCAGCTGCATGTTGTAGCAGTCTCGGCCCGAACGTGAAGCTGGCGACGCATCTCTCGCGAGATGCGTCGCCATCTTCACGTTCGGGATGCCGTCGGTCGGATCAGCCCTCGCGAGCCCGTTCTCGTGCAGCGCCTTCAAGCGTCGCTCCTCGCGCAGCACGCTCTGGTAGCTCTCGCGTTCCGCGACCAGCCATTCGGGCTTCTCCTCGAGCAGCGCATTGATCTGCTCGGTGGTGAGCGCATCGGTGACGCCGCCGCGCGCGAGACCGGCGATCGAGACGCCCAGCTTGGCCGCCACGAGGTTCTTCGGGTGCGGCCCGTTCTTGCGCAGGTCCTTGAGCCACTGCGGCGGATCCGCCTGCAGGGCGGCGAGCTCGGCGCGGGTGATCGGGTTCTCCTGGAACTCCGCAGGCGTCGCGGGCAGGTACACGTCCAGCTTCTTCGCCGCCGTGGCGGGTTTCATGGACTGCGCGTTCGGCCTGCTCATGGCAGCTTATCGAGCCTATCGGTAGCCTGATGCGGTGACCCCGCTCCGCCTCACCGTCGGGTACGTCCCCGGTGTGACGCCCGCGAAGTGGGCTCGGACCTGGGCGGAGCGCCACCCCGAGGTTCCGCTGCAGTTGCACGCCGTCGCCGCGGCAGACGCGGCCGACGCAGTGCGGGCCGGCACCGTCGACGTGGCGCTGCTCCGGCCGCCGGCCGACACGTCCGGAGCTGGCCGTCATCCCCCTCTACGAGGAGACGACGGTGGTCGTGGTGCCGACCGATCACCTGCTCAGCGCCGTCGACGAGGTCACCGCCGCGGACCTCGACGGCGAGCCGATCCTGCTCCCACTCGACGACGTCGTCGCCTGGGCGGGCGCTCCCGGTGTCCAGGTCGATCACCGGCCCGAGACCACCAAGGACGCAATAGAACTCGTCGCCGCGGGGATCGGCGCGCTCATCGTTCCGCAGTCGCTGGCGCGGCTGCATCACCGCAAGGACCTCGCGTACCGCCCGATCGCCGACGCGCCCACCTGCCCGGTGGCGCTCGCCGTCCCGGACGGGGCAGCAGCCGGCACTGGTCGAGGAGTTCATCGGAATCGTGCGGGGCCGCAAACCCGGTTCGTCGCGAGGGCAGGCCGAGCCGGCGCCGAAACGCACCGCACGGGAGAAGACCCTCGCGAAGCAGGCCGCCCGCGCCGCCGCGGGCAAGGTCGCCCGCAAGCCGGGCCGGGCCGAGCGCGGTCGACGCTGACCTTGGCCAACATCGTTAGCTCGGTCCTCGATCGCCGGACCGGTCGCAATGCCCGGGCGCGACGGCAGCTCAATCCGACAGCGCGTCCAGCACGATCGCGGCGGCCATTGAGCAACGCAAGTTCGTTAGTCATGGCAACAAATTTCCCTTGGCCATGTGTTTTTGAGCCACGCTAAACAAGCTTTTCAGCATCCGCATGTGTTCGCGAACGCTCCGGCATGGCTTGATATGGGCAACGTTCTGAAAATTCTCAGAGCGAATTCATCCAGACACATCGAGTCATTTGGTTGGACAGCTAGTCCACAGAGAATATCTGTGGTAGTCCTGTACAAGATCAGCAATCAACGTTGCTGGCGGTGCCGGATCCGGGGGGGTTTCATGGCCAGGGATTGCGTTCGCCTACCAAGAATCAGCGTGCATGTCGCCGGTCTTGCGCTGGTCTTTGCGCTCGTCGCCGGCGCGGCCGCTAGTTGTGACGCCAAGAAGGACACCGATGCGGGCTCCCAGGACTCGGCGGCGGCTCCTGCGACCAGTACGGCGATCGCCGTACCGCCGCCACCGCCGATCATCTGGGGGACGTGCGCGCCCGACGGGTACAACGGAGAGGAGTATCCGGACGGCGCCGAATGCGGCACCCTCGAAGTGCCCGTCGACTACGCAAAGCTCGACGGCCCGAAAGCTCACCTGGCGTTGATCCGTTTCAAGGCCACCGGGGACAAGATCGGCTCGCTCGTCGTCAATCCGGGCGGCCCAGGTGCCTCGGGCGTCGAGTTTGGCGCCGACGACGAGGAGTACCTGACGAAGCCGCTCCTCGAGCGGTTCGACAGAATCGGGTTCGACCCTCGGGGTGTCGGCGGCTCCACGCCAACGATCAAGTGCGATTCCGACGAGGACTTCGACCGCGCTCGCGCCGACGCCGGGGTGATCGTCACCGCGGCCGACGCGGACCGGGAGAATCAGGAAACCCAAGAGTTCGTGCAACGCTGCGTCGACAAGACCGGCAAGGAGTTCCTGGCCAACGTCGGCACGAACAATGTCGTCAAGGACCTGGATCAGCTCCGAATCGCCCTGGGGGACGCAAAGCTGACCTATCTCGGGTACTCGTACGGCACCAAGATCGGTTCTCAGTACGCCGAAGCGTTCCCACAGAACGTCAGGGCCATGGTGCTCGACGGAGCGATGGACCCCAGCGCCGGAGCGATCGACAGCCTCGTCGACCAGTCGATCTCGTTCCAGACGGTGTTCAACGACTATGCAGTCGACTGCGCTGCTCGCCCTCGCTGCCCGCTGGGGTCCGATCCAGCCAAGGCCGTCGCCGTGTTCCACCAACTGGTGGACCCACTGGTGCGCAAGCCTGCTCCCACCGCCGACCCCCGTGGACTGACACATCAGGACGCGCTGATCGGAACGACCGACGCCCTGTACGACGATGACAACTGGCCCAAACTCACCGAAGGCCTGCAAGCGCTGGCGGGCGGCGGCCCCGCTGACGAGTTACTTCCTTCGCCGACGAGTACTACGAACGCGATGAGAAAAGCCACTACTCCAACTCCGACAACGCGTTCATCTCGATCGACTGCGTCGACAACGTCTATCCCAAAGAGCTTGCGGTCTATACGGATCTCGACAAGCGGCTCCGAGATGCAATGCCGTACCAGGCATTTGGGTCCCACACGGGCCAACCGGGATTCGTTGGCGGCTACGGGCACCTGCCGGCGAACACTTGTGCCTTCTGGCCCGTGCCGCCGACGACTCAACCGCACCGTGCATCCGCTCCCGGCCTGCCCACGGTTCTGGTGATATCCACCACCGATGACCCGGCCACGCCCTACCAGGACGGTGTCGACCTTGCCGAACAACTCGGCGGCGCGCTGTTGACATTCGAGGGTTCACAGCACACCGCCTCCTTCTACGGCAACGAATGTGTCGATGACGCGACCACGAATTACCTGCTCGACCTCACGTTGCCGCCCAAGGGCTTCCGGTGCCTGCCGGCTCCGTAACGCTGATCGGTCGCGTGCATCGCGCGTCCCCTTGCCCGCTCGAGGCGGAAAATCAGTGGAATTCCGCGATCGACTCGGTCACCCTCGAATGCGTGAACGTTCGTCTCTACACGTCGCCGGATGACTTCGGCCGCGTCGCGCGCTGGGTCTATCGCAGGGATCCCGTGTCGTTCACGACTGAGCTCACCACCCTGCGCACGTCGAGGTGGCCGGCTGATCGGCTGCTGCTGTCGGTCGCCGATTGCGACGGCACCGTCGGCGCGGCGCTGCAGAAGAACGACGCGGTCCTGCTGGTGAGCGGGTTGCCGCCCACGTCGGCGAAGGAGGCCGCCGCGGCGCTGGCGCCGGTACGTGCCGATCTTCCCGCGGTGCGCGGAACACGTTCCACTGCAACGGCGTTCAGTCAAGCGTGGATCGAGGCCACCGGCGTCGAGGCCGCCGCGTCCTTCGAGGAGACGCTCTACCGCCTCGACGACCTCGAGGAGCCCGACGGCGTCGCCGGTGAGTTGCGGCTCGCCGGCCCCGGTGACGACGAGCTAATCGTGGAGTGGCTCGACGCGTTCTTCGTCGAAGCGTTCGACCAACCATCGAACCGCGAGGCGAGCCACGGCGTGCTGGGAGCCATCGCGGAGGCCGGCGGGACGGTCGTGCTGTGGACGGTCGACGGCTCACCGGTCGCGATGGCGCGGGTGCACGGCTGCCTGCTGGGGATGTCGCGCATCGGTCCCGTGTACACGCGGCCGGAGAGCAGGGGCCACGGTTACGGCGCGGCGGTCACCGCGGCTGCGGTGCGGCACGCCTGGCGCGACCACGCTCGCGACGTGGTGCTGTTCGCCGACGTCGCGAACCCTGTGTCGAACGGCGTCTATCGGCGACTGGGCTTCGTGCCCGTCGTCGAGCACGTGCAGTACGCGTTCACGGCGTGAGCTAGTGCGGCCGTAGTCCGGCGATGACCAACGCCACCACGCCCTACTTCACCTTGTGGTGCTGCGGGCCCTGTGCCTTCTTGTACATCGACTTGAGCATCACGTCGCGGAAGCGGGCGTTGTCGATGAGCTTGATGCCATTGTTCGCGACTGCCGGGATGCCCGCAGCTTGTGGAAGTAGCGGCCGCGCTTGTACTCCTGCCCCACGCCGCTTCCATCCGCTGAGCGTAGTTGGTGAAGTCGTCCGGTCCGCCGTTCGTGCAGCGCGGCGATCGCGCATTCGCCTGCGGCGAGGCCCGACTCGAGCGCCTTGGAGATACCCGCGCCCGACGCCGGTTTGCCCGCACCGAGCGAGTCGCCGGTGAACAGCACGCCCGGACGCCACGGCGGCCACGCGGTGAAGCCCATCGGCAGCCGCCAGGCCCGCACGACCTTGTCCTTCTTCAGGTCGTCGATCGGCGGCAGGTCCCACTCGCGCGGCAGTGTCTCCATGAACTCGCCCATGAACTGGGTGGCATTGATCTGCTGCCACTTCTTGTAGCTGTTGACGTAGCCGAGGCCGATGTTGATCTGCCCGCCGCCGAAGGGGAACACCCAGCGTAACCGGGCAGCTGGTCGCCTTGAACGCAGTTTGAGGTAGATGTCGAGCGAGTCGGAGTCGGGCTTGTTGGCCGGCATCTCCGCGCGGATCGCGATCGCCGAGTAGCCGTTGTACTCGGAGTCGATCTTCATCGCCCGCTTGATCGGGGAGTAGGCGCCGTCGGCGGCGATCACCGCGTCGCCGTAGACCTTCTCGCCGCCCTTGAGGATGACGCCGACGACCCGACCGCTCGCGTCGAGCTCGGGGCCGATCACCTCAACGACTTCGCGGATCTCGGCACCCGCCGACTCGGCGTGATTGAGCAGCATGTGTCGAGCTGCGGGCGCGGCGCGCGACGTAGCCGTGGTCGGGCATGCCGGGGCGCTTCGGGAAACGACAGCTCCCACTGCGACGGGGCTGAACACCGTCACCCGGTTCGACGCGATGGAACTTGTCACCTCCTCGCCCAGGCCCATCTTCTGCAGATAGCTGACCGCGCGGGCGGTCAGGCCGTCGCCGCATGGCTTGTCGCGCGGAAACTCGGCCTTGTCCAGCACCACTACCTTGGCGCCGGTTTGAGAAGCCTGCCATGCCGCGGCCGCACCGGATGGCCCCCCGCCGACTATGACCAGGTCGTATCGCTGCGTCATAAGTGTCTCGTCTCGATGTGCTCGAGCTGTGTCACGCACAGGCGCAATAGTACCGGGGTGCCGCCCATTGATTACCGTCAACCCATCGAGCAAAGTGACAGAAGTGTGACTCAGCGCACACCGGCGCAGTTCCGCTGGGGATCGCGGTCTTGGCAGGTCAGGGGCTGCCAGCCGGTACAGTGGGCCGTGCGCAGACCGTCCACTGCCACGTTCCAGTGGGCCAACCGCGGGTCAAAGTCGATGCCCGCAGCGAGCGTTGGCGCGAACATCGCAAGAAGGTCCGCGCAGAGATCGTCGACGCCGCGTTCCGCGCCATCGACCGGCTGGGCCCCGAGGTGAGCCTGCGCGAGATCGCCGAAGAGGCCGGCACCGCCAAGCCGAAGATCTACCGACATTTCACCGACAAGTCCGATCTGTTCCAGGCGATCGGCGAGCGGCTTGCGCGACATGTTGTGGGCGGCGATCTTCCCGGTCATCAACCTGGCGTCACGGACCCCGCCAGGAGGTCATCCAGCGCAGCGTCGAGCAGTACGTCCATCTGGTCGACGAGCATCCGAACGTGCTGCCGCTTCGTCATCCAGGGCCGTTTCGCCGAGCAGTGCGAGTCGACGATGCGTGGCGCTCAACGAGGGCCGCGAGATCACGTTGGCGATGGCCGAGATGTTCAACAACGAGCTGCGCGAGATGGAGCTCGACGGCGCCGCCATCGAACTGTCGGCGTTCACCACCTTCGGCACGGCGGCGTCGGCGACCGACTGGTGGCTGGGCTCCGAACTCGACAGCCCGCGCCGGATGCCCCGCGACGATTTCATCGCTCACATGATCGACGATCATGCTCGGCTCATCAACGGCACCTGCGAACTGCTCGGCATCAAGATCGACCCGGACCTGCCGCTGCACGAGGGTGTCCGCCGCCGCGAGACCGTGGCCTGACACCTCGGCTGGTCCCGCCGTAGTTGAGGCATCCGCCCCATGTGTGGACACGTCGTCCACACGACGATCGTCGTATGACGAACAACACTCCTGCCGCCATCGTTGCGGCGATCAACGACAACCCCGAACTGCCCGCGGGCGACGACGAACGGTTCGCCGGATTCGGCATCATGGGGTTGCCCTTCGCCAGTGGTCACTACCTTGGACTGCGCCAGTTCCCGATCGCGTCCTTCGCGCCCGCCTACGCCTCGGTGTGGCACCGCGACCCCGCTGGTCGGTGGACCTTCTACGCGACCACGCCTGGCGAGCAGAGTTGTGCCCGCTACTTCAGTTCGGCCACCTCCAACGACGCGGTTCAGTGCGGTATCGACATCACATGGGTGACGCCCTGGACCGTTCGGGTGACCATCGACGGCCTACTCGACTGGACGGTGGAGTTGGGCACGACGACCGCAACCCGACTGATGAGCCGCATCGGCAGTCGACTGCCCGAGTCTGCGTGGACCAACCCCGACGTGTTGAACGTGATCAGCCGCGCCGCGGGCCGAATGCTCGGCGTTGGTCCGATGCGCCTGGCCGGAACGGCGTCCAACGGCCAGGCCTTCATGGTCGCGCCTCGGACGGTGTGGGCCGTCAGTGCGTCGTCGGCGACACTGCGCGGGGATGACCTCGGATCCGTCGGCCCGCTGGCGATACAGGCCCGTCTCGGCGGTTTCAGGTTGCCGCAACGCGGTATCGCCGTCGTGGGGAACGGACACTTCGAGACTTTCGACCCTGACCGGCACCGTCGATCCGAACGCACCGTCGCGTTGGCATTGGCCTGACCCGATGGGCGTGGCCAGGCACAATCGGCAGATGGCTCCGCTCGCGGCGCGACCGGCATCGCCCAGTCGCGCCGAACTATTGGCGGCCCTGTCCGTGGCGGTGGATCTCGGTCTGGGCCAGCCTGCCGAACACATGCTTCGATCCGCGGTGATCGCCACGCGGATCGTCGACCGCCTCGGACTGAGTCGCGAGCGAGCGCAACTGCGCGTATTACACGACGTTGATCATGTGGATCGGTTGTCACGCCGACTCACACGAGTACGCCCAGTGGTTCGGCGACGACATCGCGGTCCGGCACGATTCCTACCTGGTCGATTGGTCGGGGTTGCCGTACCTGCGCTTCCTCATGGGCAACGTCGGCAGTGGGCGCCCGCTGCTCAACCGGATCAACGGCATGGTGGCCCTGGTCGCAAACGCGCGCGGACAGCTGTCGCGAAATGATCCACTCCCACTGTGCATCCGCGGCCATGCTGGCCGAAAGGCTCGGGGTCGACGACGGCGTGCGCGACGCACTGGCGTACACCTTCGAACGCTACGACGGGGGAGGACTGCCGCGCGGTGTCAGCGGTGACGCCATTCCGATCGCCATCCGGGTGGCGCAGTTGGCCGACATGGTGGAAGTCCATCAACGCACCTACGGCACCGAGGGCGCGGTGGCCATGGCCCGCAGCCGCCGTGGTGGTCAGTTCGATCCGGTGATCGTCGACGCATTCGTCGACGACGCCACCGCGATCCTCGCAGTCCCTCCGACCGGCGATGCCTGGGCGGCGGCGCTTCGCGAGGCGCCGGACCGCGGGGAACGCCTCGATGCCGGCGAACTGGACGCCCTGCTCGTCGCGCTCGGTGACTTCGTTGATCTGAAGTGCCCGTTCACCCTCGGGCATTCGCAGGCCGTGGCCCAGTTGGCTGCCGACGCCGCGACCGCAGCAGGGCTGGATGCCGACCTGGTGACGACCGTGCGTCGGGCGGCACACGTGCACGACCTCGGTCGGATCGGCATCTCGAACCAAATCTGGTCCAAGCCAAGCGCTTTGACGTCGGCCGAATCCGAACGGGTGCGGTTGCACCCCTACCTGACCGTGCGCATCCTCTCGCAGGTCGCTGGTCTCGAGCAGGTCGCCGAACTGGCGGGCAATCATCACGAACGTCTCGACGGTTCCGGCTATCCCCGGGGGCTGGCCGGCAACTCCCTCGGTCTCGGCGACCGCATCCTGGCCGCTGCGGTCGCCTACCGATCGGCCCGCGAGCCGCGGCCCTACCGGGACGAGATGTCGCCCGACCGCGCGGCGCGCCGGCTCCAGGACGGCGTTGGTGTCGGCGCGCTCGACCGGGTCGCCGTCGATGCGGTGCTGCATGCGGCGGGTCACGCCACGACGCGACGAGCCGTGCGCGCCGACGGAATGACACCCCGCGAAGTCGAGGTGTTGTGCCTCGTCGCCCGCGGCGCGTCCAACAAGGAGATCGCGGCGAAACTCGTCATCAGTGAGAAGACCGCGCGCAACCACGTCGAGCGGATCTACGCCAAGATCGGCGTGTCGAATCGGATCGGCGCCAGCATGTACGCGCTCGACCACGGCCTGGCGCAGCTGAACTGAACGAGCTCCCGCATCTCGACGTTTGCCGGAGCGCGGCGGCACACGGCGCGGCGTGGACGCCGTGACCTGGCAGTACGGACGCTCCCACGTCGTGCGTGACACCGCGCGGGGAGATCCGCGGCGATCGCACCGCACGTGGCGCCGTGCAAAGACACGCGGACACAAGGTGTTGTGTTGCGCGCCGTTGTCGGACCCCAGAGGTAGTGTCTGAATTGCCGGTCTGGCGAACACACTTTCTGCGGTGGAATGAGGTCCTAGTGTCTGATGGAATGAAGCTGATCGACCGTGTTTCGGCCATCAATTGGAACCGTCTGCAGGACGACAAGGACGCCGAGGTCTGGGAGCGGCTGACCGGCAACTTCTGGTTGCCGGAGAAGGTTCCGGTGTCCAACGACATCCCGTCCTGGGGCACGCTGAACGCCCACGAGAAGCAGCTCACGATGCGGGTCTTCACCGGTCTGACGCTGCTCGACACCATCCAGGGCACCGTCGGCGCGGTTGCCTTGATCCCCGATGCGCTGACCCCGCACGAGGAAGCGGTCTACACGAACATCGCGTTCATGGAGTCGGTGCACGCCAAGAGCTACAGCAACATCTTCTCCACGTTGTGCTCGACGGTGGAGATCGACGAGGCGTTCCGCTGGTCGGAGGAGAACCCCAACCTTCAGCGCAAGGCCGAGATCGTCATGAACTTCTACAAGGGTGACGACCCGCTCAAGCGCAAGGTGGCCTCGACCCTGCTGGAGAGCTTCCTGTTCTACTCGGGCTTCTATCTCCCGATGTACTGGAGCAGCCGGGCGAAGCTCACCAACACGGCCGACATGATCCGGCTGATCATTCGCGACGAGGCCGTGCACGGCTACTACATCGGCTACAAGTTCCAGAAGGGCCTCGCGCTCGAGGACGAAGCGCGCAAGGCGGAGCTCAAGGACTACACCTACGAGTTGCTCTTCGAGCTCTACGACAACGAGGTCGAGTACACCCAGGACCTCTACGACGGGGTCGGGCTCACCGAGGACGTCAAGAAGTTCCTGCGGTACAACGCCAACAAGGCGCTGATGAACCTCGGCTACGAGGCGCTGTTCCCCAAGGACGAGACCGACGTCAACCCGGCGATCCTGTCGGCACTCTCGCCGAACGCCGACGAGAATCACGACTTCTTCTCGGGGTCGGGTAGCTCGCTACGTCATCGGCAAGGCCGTCAACACCACCGACGAGGACTGGGACTTCTAGGTTTGACGGAAGGGCGATCGGATCCAGTAGGTTTCCCGTTCAACCCAAACCGAGCACCCGGGCGCTGTGCTCACGCATCTCGACCTTGCGAACCTTGCCGGTGACCGTCATCGGGAATTCGTCGACGATGTGCACGTAGCGCGGGATCTTGTAGTGCGCCAACTTGTCTGACGCGAACACTCGGATCGCCGCGGCGTCCACCCGCTCGCGGCCGGGCTTCATCCGGATCCAGGCGCAGATCTCTTCGCCGTAGCGCGCGTCCGGCACACCGATCACCTGAGCGTCCTCGATGTCGGGGTGGGTGAAGAGGAACTCTTCGATCTCGCGGGGATAGATGTTTTCCCCACCGCGGATCACCATGTCCTTGATCCGGCCGACGACGTTGCAGTAACCGTCCTCGCGCATGACCGCGAGGTCGCCGGTGTGCATCCACCCGTCGGCGTCGATCGATTCGCGGTTCTTGGCGTCGTCGCGCCAGTAGCCCAGCATCACCGAGTACCCCCGCGTGCAGAATTCACCGGATTGGCCGCGCGCCAGGGTATCTCCGGTCTCTGGGTCGACGATCTTGATCTCCACATGGGGATGCGCCCGACCGATCGATGCGGTGCGACGCTCCAGATCGTCATCGATCAAGGTTTGGCAGGACACCGGCGACGTCTCGGTCATGCCGTAGGCGATCGCCACCTCGGACAGGTGCATGTCGTTGATGCAGCGCTTCATCACCTCGACCGGACAGACCGCGCCGGCCATGATGCCGGTGCGCAACGAACCGAGGTCCCGCTCGGTGAACGTGGGATGCCCGAGCATCGCGATGAACATGGTCGGCACCCCGTAGACGCCGGTACAGCGTTCGGCTTCGATGGCAGCCAGGGTGAGGCCGGGATCGAAACCAGGTGCCGGGATCACCATGGTGGCCCCATGGGTGGTGCACCCCAGGTTGCCCATGACCATTCCGAAGCAGTGGTAGAACGGCACCGGAATGCACAGCCGGTCACTGGGGCCGAAGTCGATCAGATCGGTGACGAAGAACCCGTTGTTGAGGATATTGCGGTGGGACAGCGTCGCGCCCTTGGGGAATCCCGTTGTGCCCGAGGTGTATTGGATGTTGATTGGGTCGTCGTTACGCAAACCGGCGATCCGTTCGTGCAGTTGGTCGTCGGTCACCGCTTCGCCTGCGGCGCGCAGTGCAATCCAGTCGTCGGTGCCCAGCAGAATGACGTCCCGCAGGTCCGGCGCATCTGGGCGCACCTCGTCGATCATCGTCGCGTAGTCGGAGGTTCTGAATTCCTTCGCCGATATCAGGGTGCGCACACCCGACTGCGCAAGGACGTAGCCGAGTTCGTGGGTGCGGTACGCAGGATTCACGGTCACGAGGAGGGCGCCGATGGTGGCGGTGGCGAATTGGACGACGGTCCACTCGGCGCAGTTCGGCGCCCAGATGCCGACCCGGTCGCCGTGCTGCACCCCGAGGCCCATCAGCCCCCGGGCGATGGTGTCCACCTCGGCGCCCAGCTCGCGGTAGGTCCAGCGCCGACCGGTTGCCAGCTCGACGAGAGCCTCGACGTCGGGATGGGTGGCCACCGTGTGGTGAAAGTTCGCGCCGATGGTCTCCTCGAGGATCGGCGCATCGGTTGGACCCGCGTCATAGGCCTCCATCACTGCGCTCCGTAGCTCTCGCGCAGCCGGGCTTTCAGTACTTTCCCACTGGCGTTGCGCGGCAACGCATCGACGAACATCAGATGCCGTGGACGCTTGTATGGTGCGAGGTGCGCCCGGCAGTGCATCTCGATCTCGGCATCGGTCGGCGGGTCGGCGGGACGATGGGCGACGATCACCGCCATCGGTGTCTCTCCCCATTTCGGGTGGGGCACACCGATGATCGCCACCTCGTTGACCTTGGGATGAGCGGCGAGGACATTCTCCACTTCGGCGCTGTAGATGTTCTCACCGCCCGAGATGATCATGTCCTTCTTTCGGTCGACGACGTAGATGTAGCCGTCCTCGTCACGCCGGACGAGGTCACCGGAGTGGAACCATCCGCCGCGAAAGGCTTCGGCGGTCTCAGCGGGTCTATTCCAGTACTCCTTCATCACCAGCGGGCCGAGGTAGACGATCTCGCCGATCTCACCCGGTGCGACATCGGTCATGTGGTCATCGACGATGCGGACCTCGACGTTGAGCATCGGGGTGCCCACCGAGCCGATCTTGCGGATCGCGTCCCCACCGTGCAGCAGGCAGGTGATGGGACTGCACTCGGTCTGCCCAAACGCCGCGATGATCTCGGCGTCGTCGAACGTCTCGGACATGGTGCGCAGCAGGGTGGTGGATGCCGGCGCGGCACCCCACCAGATTCGACGCAGCCGGGACAGGTCGTAGTCGGCAAGGTTCGGCACATCGCAGACGAGTTGCCACTGCGCCGGGGTCATCCAACACGAGGTGACCCGTTCGGCGACGAGGGTGGCCAGCGCGGCGGCGGGGTCGAACCCGCCGGACGGAGGAATGACGACCTTGCCGCCGGTCAGAAACCACGGGAGCATCCCGGATACCCCCGCGGTGTGGAACAGCGGTGCCATCGCCAACCAGCAGTCGTCGTCGTCCCGTTGGCCGAGCGTGGCGATCGAACTGAACGCGTGCAGGTAAAGGTTGCGATGGGTGATCACCGCGCCCTTCGGGAAGCCCGTCGTGCCCGAGGTGTACATGATGAAGGCAGGATCGTCGTCGGCGACCGTCGCGTCCGGCGCTACCCTGACGTCGGAGTCCAGGTAGTTGTCCGTGCCGCTGAGGATTTCGTCCAGCTCCTCACAGATGAGCACGGTACGGAGAGCTGGCGCCTGCGCACGTGATTGAACCACCGCCGGCTCCAGCGCCAAGTCCACGACCACGGCCGAGGCTCCGCTGTCCCCGAGGACGAAACCGATCTCCTCAGGGGCCAAACGGAAGTTCACCGGAACGGCGATGGCACCCAATCGCACAGTCGCAAGCCAGGTCTCGACGAGCTCCAGGCTGTTCACCCCGAGCGCGGCGACCCGGTCCCCGGCGCGAACACCGCGAGTCGACAGCACACCCGCCAATCGGTTCACTCGCTCGTTGAGCTCGGCGAAGGTGCACCGTCGCCGAGCATCGACGAACGCGACCTTGTTGGGCCGCAGGAGTGCGTGCCGGGACAGCACGTCGGACAGCGAGATACCCGCAGCAGGTAGTCCGTTGGCGTCGACGAGCGTTGCGCGGGTTGAGGTGTCGGTGATCACGGTGGCTCCTTGAAGGTTAGATTCCGACTCGGTCGGCAAGTAGCGCCCGGTGTTGGGCGCTGCTGCCGAACAGCGCCGCGGTGGTTCGGGCACGGCGGAAGTACAGGTGCAGATCGTGTTCCCACGTGAAGCCGATGCCGCCGTGAACCTGGATCGCCGCACCGGCGCAGAGCAGGTAGGTGTCAGCCGCCTGCGCCTTCACCAACGGTGCGACGCTCGGCAGCTCGTGTTCGTTGGCGGCACACATCGCGGCGTACATGACCGCGGCACGCGTCGCGTCGATCTCGATCAACATCTCCGCGCAAAGATGCTTGACCGCCTGGAAGGAGCCGATCGGGCGGTTGAACTGCCGTCGGCCTCTTGCGTGGTCGACCGCCAGCGCCAAACATGCCTCGGCGCCGCCAAGCATTTCGGCGGCCAGCAGCACCCGTGCGACGTCGCGCATCCGTTCGAATCCCTCAGCCGAGGAGGCCGTCAACGCCTCGGCGGGGGCGTGTTCCAGCCGCAGCCTCGCGACTGGTCGGGTGGTGTCGAAGGAGGGGAGCCGCTCGACGGTGACGCCGGGTTCGGAGGCCGCGACAACGCAGACTACGAAGCCGCCATCGATCATTGCGGGTACCAGGAACATGTCGGCGAGGTGGCCGTGCAGGACGGGGGAGCACTCGCCTGTCAGGATGAGGCGACCAGCATGCCGATCGGCCCGTACGGTCTCTGCGGATGGGTCGACGGTGCCAGGGCCGAGCGCCGTGAATGCACCGATCCGCCCGCCGCACAGCAGTCCGGGAAGTAACCGTCCGCGCTGTTCGTCGTCACCCATCCTCAGGACCGCCTCGATCGCAAACGCGGTGGTCGCCAGTGGAACAGGGGTGAGTGCCCGCCCGAGTTCGGTGAACACGATGGCGGTCTCGATGAGCGTTGCGCCCGCACCGCCGTACTGCGGCTGTGCGTGCAAGGCGGGCAGGTTGAGCTCGGAACACATTCTCTTCCAAAGCCGTTCGTCGTATCCGCCCGCGGCGGCAACCTCGCGTACCCGGGAAGGCGGGGCGTGGTTCTGCAGAAACCGACACAATGACGCGCGAAAGTCGTCCTGTTCGGTGCTGTAGCGCAAGTCCATCTCAGTTCACTCTGCCCTCGGTCTGGGTGCGGCCGGCTCCTTGGGGAGCCCCAGCAGTTGCTCGCCGATCACGTTGCGCTGGATCTGCGAGCTGCCCGCATAGATCGTCGCCGCGCGGGCATACAGAAGCTCATCCATCCAGCAGGCGGCGGAATTCGGCGTGCCCGCCTCTGGAACCATCAGTGCGGCACCGTTTCCCGCGCCGTCGGGATGCAGTGCTTCGAGTCCGAGGATCTCGGCGGCCAATTCGGTGTACCGCTGGAAGTATTCGCTCCAGATCACCTTGGAGATCGCGGCGTCGGCGCCCGGACGTTGCCCGTTCAACAACGACGTCAGGCCGCGGTAGCCCCGGTAGCGCATGATCTGCACCCGGGAATGGCACCAGGCCAACTCGTCCCGGATTCGCGCGTCTTCGTTGAGTCCACGCTCGCGGGCCAGCTCGCAGAGCCGCTCCAGGTCGCGGCCGAAGTCAATTGCTGCGGTGGTGACTTGGGAACCGCGCTCGAAACCGAGCAGGGCCATGGCGATGGACCATCCGTCGCCGGGCTCGCCGACGATGTTGGCGGCGCTGGTGCGGACGTCGGTCAGGAAGACTTCGCAGAAGGAGGCGTGTCCCGCTGCGTTGACGATCGGCCGGACCACCACGCCGGGCTGGTCCATCGGTACCAGTAGCAAGGACAGACTCTTGTGTTTGGGCCCATCGGGGTCGGTGCGTGCGAGTACGAAGATCCAATTCGCGGTTGCCCCGGCCGATGTCCAGATCTTCTGCCCGTTGATCACCCACTCGTCGCCGTCGAGCACCGCCCGAGTTCGTACCGACGCCAGGTCCGAGCCCGCTTCGGGTTCGGAGAAGCCCTGGCACCAGCGGTCCTCGGCGCTGAGAATGCGCGGAAGGAAATGAGCCTTCTGCTCGTGGGATCCGACCGCGATCAGCGTGTTGCCCAGAAGATCGATCCCGAATCCGTCGTTCTCCGCCCGGGCCGGCGCCCCGGCGCGGGCGAATTCCTCGGCGAGAACCACCTGTTCGATGGCCGACAGCCCGGCACCGCCGTACTCGGTTGGCCAGGACACCGCGACGAGGCCGGCGGAGGCCAGCGATTGCCGCCAGCGTTCGGTGATCGTCTCGCGTGCCTCGGGCGCGAGCGCCCCGGCACCGGCCCAGCCCGCGGGCAGGTGTTCGGCGAGGAACGCGCCAATTCGGCTCCGAAAGGCCTCGGCTTCCGGTGGGTATTCGATATCCACGTGGCTGTCCGCCTCAGGGGTGCCGTTTGGCCGCAGGCAGGATTTCGGGGGAGACCCGCCAGTCCTCTAGCCCGTTTTCGACTGTGCCGTAGCACAACTCGCCGCCGGTCACCTCACTCCAGTGGGCATGGTTGAGCTGGTGCAGGGAAAAGCAGGTGTCCAGCGCAGTGGTGAAGCCCATGGCGTCGACGGTCTTGTTCACCGAGTCCTTGATGAGCAGCAACGCTATGGTCGGCAGCTTCGCGATCCTCCGGGCGAATTCGATTGTGCTATCCGATAACTCGTCGACGGTAAAGACCTTGCTCACCATGCCGAGTGCGTGGGCTTCGTCGGCGCCCAGGGAGTCGCCGGTGAAGAGCAGCTCCTTGGCCTTGCGGGGCCCGAACTCCCATGGATGTCCGAAGTACTCCACCCCGCACATGCCCAGTCGGGTGCCGACGACATCGGCGAAGATGGTGTCCTCGCTCGCGACGATCAGGTCGCAGCACCACGCCAACATCAGGCCCGCCGAGAGCACCTTCCCGTGGACCTCGGCGATGGTGACCTTGCGCAGATTTCGCCATCGCTTGGTGTTCTCGAAGAAGTAGTGCCACTCCTGCCGGTAGCGGGATTCCACCCCGCCGTACGTCCCGCCGTTGCAGGCGTACGTCGGGTGTTGGCCAGGTCCAGGGGTGCGTTCGCGGACGTCGTCGGAGGAGCCCAGGTCGTGCCCGGCAGAGAATGACTGGCCCTCGGCCCGCAGGATCACCACCCGGACCGTGTCGTCGGCCTCGGCGACTTCGAACGCCGCACCCAGCTCGACCAGCAGTCCGCGGTTCTGTGCATTGTGCTGCTTGGGGCGATCAAGGGTGATGACGGCGATCCGGCCGTCGTCGACGCATTCGTAGGAGATGTAGTCGAAATCCTGCACAGGACGCTCCTTCTAGCTCGGCTGCGCATGTGACGCTACGCGGGCCGGTCCAATTATGTCCATAGGCGATACGCACTGCGACACTCTGCGATCAGGCAAAGTGCCAAGAAAAATGCCACTTGCGTTCCGTGTATGTATCTTGCTAGTACTGTGTTGTACATTACTATTGGTCATCAGCGAACGCCTTCGCCGTAATGCTCACGGCGACGGCTGCCGCCGACTGGTGCCGCACCACTACTGAGGAGTGTTGAAGATGGAGATCGGGCTGTTCCTGATGCCGGCGCATCCGCCGGAGCGAAGCCTGTACGACGCGACCCAGTGGGATCTGGAGATCATCGAGCTGGCCGACCAGCTGGGTTATGTGGAGGCGTGGGTCGGCGAGCATTTCACCGTGCCGTGGGAGCCCATCTGCGCACCCGATCTGCTGCTGGCGCAAGCTCTCTTGCGGACCAAGAACATCAAGCTGGCCCCGGGTGCGCACCTGCTGCCCTATCACCACCCGGTCGAGCTCGCCCATCGCGTGGCCTACTTCGACCATCTCGCCCAGGGCCGCTTCATGCTTGGCGTGGGCGCCAGTGGCATCCCCGGTGACTGGGCGCTGTTCGACGTGGACGGCAAGAACGGCGAGCACCGCGACATGACCCGCGAAGCGCTGGAGATCATGTTGAAGATCTGGACCGAGGACGAACCGTGGGAACATCGCGGAAAGTACTGGAACGCCAACGGTATTGCGCCGATGTTCGACGGTCTGATGCGACGCCACATCAAGCCGTTCCAGAAGCCGCATCCTCCGATCGGCGTCACCGGGTTCAGTGCAGGCTCGGAGACACTCAAACTCGCCGGTGAACGCGGCTACCTACCGATGAGCCTCGATCTCAACGCCGAATACGTTGCCACGCATTGGGATGCGGTGCTCGAAGGTGCCGCCCGCAGCGGCCGCACTCCCGATCGGCGGGACTGGCGACTGGTCCGCGAGGTCTTCGTCGCCGAGACCGACGAGCAGGCATTCCGCCTCGCCGTCGACGGCATGATGGGCCGCAACATGCGCGAGTACGTGCTGCCGACCTTCAAGATGTTCGGCATGACCAAGTTCTACAAACACGACTCCGATGTCCCCGACGCCGATGTCACCCCGGAGTATCTGGCCGAGAACACCTTTGTCGTGGGGTCGGTGGAAACCGTGATCGACAAACTCGAAGCCACCTACGACCAGGTCGGCGGGTTCGGACACCTTCTGACGTTGGGCTTCGACTACAGCGACAACCCCGGTCCGTGGAAGGAATCCATGCGCCTGCTCGCCGAAGAAGTCATGCCGAGACTCAATGCCCGACTTGCCAACAAACCCGCCGGAATCGCACTGGTCTGACGATCGGCGCGAGGGAAGGACGTTCCGTGGTGGTTCATCAGGTCACCGTCCGGTATCTGGATGGGACGCAGAGAGCAGATGCCGGTCGGGTCGGACCAGTCGATCCTGGAGGCGGCCGAGGAGCACGGTGTCGCCATCGTCAACGAGTGCCAAAGCGGCATCTGCGGAACGTGTGTGGCCACCTGCGCGGTGGGCGACTACGAGATGGGGCGCACCGAGGGTCTCTCCGACGTGGAGCGCGACGAGCGAAAGGTCCTGACCTGTCAGACCTTCGCCGACATCCGATTGCCTTGATCGAACTGCAGTATCCGGCCGATGACAACGCGGCGCGGCTGGTCACCGGGACCGCCGTGGTGAGTTCCATCGAGCGCGTATCGGACAGCGCCGTGCTGTTGCGCCTCGATGTTTCGGCCCTCGCCGACCCGCTGGTGTACAAGGCGGGCCAGTTCGCCCAGTTGCGGGTTCCTGGCACCGAGTCGTGGCGCAACTATTCCTATGCCCATCCCGCCGACGGCCGCGATGAGCTCGAGTTCATCATCCGGCTGTTACCGGACGGGGTGATGTCGGACTATCTGCGCGACCGCGCCAAGCCGGGTGACCGGATCGCGTTGCGCGGCAGCAAGGGCGGCTTCTACCTGCGTCCTGTGGCACGGCCCGTGATCCTGGTGGCAGGCGGCACGGGTCTCTCCGCCATCCTGGCGATGGCGGAAGACCTGGCGGCCAACACCGTTGCCGGGAACGTGCAACCGGTGCACCTGCTCTACGGGGTGACGGCGTTCGAAGACCTCTGCAAACTCGACGAGTTGGCAGATGCTGGAACGCCGGCTCCCCGGCCTGCACGTGCAGACGATCGTCGCGCGGGCCGACGAGAACTGGCAGGGGCCAGTCGGATTCGTCACCGATCTGCTCGACGACGGCATTCTCGGCGACGGTGAGGCCGACCTCTACCTGTGCGGTCCGACTGCGATGGTCGAAGCCACCCGGGCTTGGCTCGACGAACACGGTGCCCATCGAGTCGGCCTGTACTACGAGAAGTTCGTCCCCAGCGGCGCGGCGCGGCGGCGGACACCAGCCTTCGTGCAATACGCCGACCTGGACCTCGCCGCCCTGCGCGAGCGCGGTCGCGGCACCGCGGTGGTCATCGGCGGCAGCCTCGCCGGTATCGCCGCGGCCAAGGTGCTCACCGAGTCCTTCGATCGCGTCGTGGTCGTTGGAGAAGGACGGCCCGCACACGCGTCGGGAGGGCCGCCCGGGTGCCGCGCAGGGCTGGCATCTGCACCACTTGCTCACCGCCGGTCAGATCGAGTTGGAACGCATCTTCCCCGGCATCGTCGACGACATGGTCCGCGAGGGTGCGTTCAAGGTCGACATGGCCGCCCAGTACCGGATCCGGCTCGGCGGCAGCTGGAAGAAGCCGGGCACCAGTGACATTCAGATAGTCTGTGCCGGAAGGCCGTTGCTCGAATGGTGTGTGCGGCGCCGCCTCGACGACGAGCCGCGGATCAGCTTCCGCTACGAGTCCGAGGTCGCCGACCTGGTCTACGACCGCGACACCAATGCCGTCATCGGGGTGGCTCTCGAGCAGGCAGACGGCGGCGGGTTTGGAGATCGTGCCCGCCGAGTTCGTCGTCGATGCCTCCGGCAAGAACACCCGGGTACCGGAGTTCCTGGATCGCGTCGGCATCGGAGCCCCGGAGGTCGAGCAGGACATCATCAACTGCTTCTACTCGACCATGCAGCACCGGGTACCGCCGGAACGGCAGTGGCAGGACAAGGTGATGGTGATCTGCTACGCCTACCGCCCCTTCGAGGACACCTACGCCGCGCAGTACTACGTGGACAGTTCGCGCACCCTGCTGTCCACCTCGTTGGTGGCCTACAACTGCTACTCGCCGCCGCGGACGGTCAAGGAGTTCCGCGAGTTCGCCAACCTGATGCCGTCACCGGTGATCGGCGAGAACATCGACGGGCTGGAAGCGGCCTCGCCGATCTACAACTTCCGCTACCCGAACATGCTGCGACTGCACTACGAGAAGAAGCGCAACCTGCCCCGGGCGTTGGTGGCGGTCGGCGATTCCTATACCAGTGCCGACCCGGTATCCGGACTGGGAATGACTCTGGCGCTCAAAGAAGTCCGGGAGATGCAGTTGGCATTGGCGAAGTACGGCCCGGGCCATCCCGACCTGCCCCGCAGCTACTACCGGTCGATCGCCAAGATGGCCGACACCGCCTGGTTCGTCATCCGTGAACAGAACCTGCGCTTCCCGTGGCTCAAGGACGTCACCAAGAAGCGGCCGTTCTACTTCGGCGTGCTGACGTGGTACATGGACCGGTTGATGGAACTCGTTCACGACGACCTGGATGCCTATCGCGAGTTCCTCGCGGTCGTGCACCTGGTCAAGCCGCCCGCGGCACTGATGACGCCCAAGATCGCCGGTCGGGTGCTTGGTAAGTGGGCGCGGACCAGGCTGTCCGGGCGCAAGACACTCATCGCCAGCAACTACGCGACCGGTCAGCACCGTTGGCCGACGTCTCTGTACGCACCGAAGCGATCGCGGTGGCAGACCGCGCGACGATACCTACCCACTGAAAGTCTGCACACACGGAAGGGGCGGCGATGCCGCAGATTCATCGGAACGTGGACTGCCGGGGTACTCGTATCCACGCCGTCGAAGAGGGCGAGGGACCGCTGGTGGTCCTTGTCCACGGATTTCCGGAATCCTGGTACTCCTGGCGGCACCAGATTCCGGCAATCGCCGCCGCGGGCTACCGAGTGGTTGCCATCGATCAACGCGGGTTCGGACTGTCCTCGAAGTATCGTGTCCAATCTGCCTATCGAATCAAAGAATTGGTGGGTGACATCCTCGGCGTGCTGGACGCGTACGGCGCCGAGAAGGCCGTGGTGATCGGACACGATTGGGGTGCGCCGGTCGCCTGGACCTTCGCCTGGCTGCATCCGGAGCGCTGCGAGGGTGTCGTCGGGATCAGCTGCCCGTTCGCCGGCCGCGCGGTAATCGCCCTGCCTGGCAGTCCCTTTGGCGAACACCGCCCCAACGACTATCACCTCGAACTCGCCGGGCCAGGCAAGGTCTGGTACCAGACCTACTTCTCCGAACAGGACGGCATCATCGCCGAAATCGAGGAGGACGTGCGCAGCTGGCTGCTGGGCCTGACCTACACCGTCTCCGGGGACAACATGATCGCTGCCACCCGGGAAGCCGCCGCCGCCGGTGTCGACTTGGCGGCGATGGACCCGATCGACGTGATCCGGGCCGGGCCGCTGTGCATGGATGACGGTGCCCGACTCAAGGATGCCTTCGTCTATCCGGAGCGGATGCCGGACTGGTTCACCGACGCCGATCTGGACTTCTACACGGGCGAATTCGAGCGATCCGGTTTCGGCGGACCGTTGAGCCTCTACCACAACATCGACGCCGACTGGCACGACCTGGCAGACCACGAGGGCAGGCCGCTGACACCACCGGCGATGTTCATCGGCGGCCAGTACGACGTCGGCACCACCTGGGGCGCCGAGGCGGCCGAACGCGCCCAGGAGGTGATGCCGAACTATCGCGGTACCCACATGGTGGCCGACGTCGGGCATTGGATCCAGCAGGAAGAGCCCAAGGAGACCAACCGGCTATTGCTCGACTTCCTGGGCGGATTGGGCTAATGCAAACCACCGATGTGCGGGTGCGGCGCGCGATCGCCGCGGTGGCGGCGGGCCGGCCCGTCGTGGTGACATCCGATGTGGACGATGGCGCACCGGAGGCCGCCGTCCACGGAGCGGGATATCTCGCCTTTGCCGCCGAAGCGGCCACGCCGAAGCTGCTCGCATTCACCATCCGGCACACCTCGGGACTGGTCCGTATTGCATTGCCGGACAAGCGAATGTGAACGGCTGAACCTGCCGCCGATGTGCCTGGGCGATGGGAGCCGCTCCGATACCGCCGCACAACGGGTCACGGTGGACTGGCGTGGCACCGGCACCGGAATCTCGGCGACCGATCGCGCTCGGACGATCGCGGCGCTGGCGGCCCCAGAATCCGGCGCCTCGGACTTTCGACCGTCCGGGTCACGTGCTCCCGGTAGTGTCTGCGGCCGGGGGAGTGCTGGGCCGGCGGGGACCCGCCGAGGCTGCGGTCGACCTTGCCCGGCTGGCGGGCAGGCGAGAAGCAGCGGCGTTGTGCGACATCGTGTCCCGCGATCAACCCCGCCGCGATGGCAGGGTGCCGACGAATCGGTCGAGTTCGCCGATGAACACGGGCTGGCCCATGTGTCGATCGCCGATCTCGCGGCGTACCGGCGGCGTACCGAACCGCAGGTTGTTCGGGTGGCCGAGACGATCCTGCCCACCCGCACCGGCGACTCCCTCGTCATCGGGTTCCGTGGGGCGTCCGACGGCCGCGAACACTTGGCCCTCATCGTCGGTGCGGCCGGGTGCCGACGTCCCGCTGCCACTGCATGTCCACGTCGAGTGCCTGACTGGGGACGTGTTCGGATCGACCGCGTGTCGGTGCGGCGCCGACCTCGACGACGCGCTGGCGTCGATGGCGGCCCACGGTGGCGGTGTGGTCGTCTACCTACGCCCATCGGGATCGGCGCGCGGCTGCGGACTGTTCGAAGGATCAACCGCCCGCACGGGACGTCATGTCGGTGACCTCGGAGACCGTCTGACATGGATTCTGCGCGATCTCGGGCTGTACACGATCAGGCTGTCCGAGGACACCCCGGCGTTCGGCCTGGTGATGTTCGGCGACATCCGCGACACCGGACTGCGCGCCGAGGCGACCGCATTCCGGCGTGCGCGACCGTCGGGTGAGACACGATATGGCACGACCACTATCGAGCACTTGGCGTGCCAACCGCAGAAAGGGCAGTGACCTCATGACGCATCCGGACCTGGCAGGCAAGGCCGCGATCGTGACCGGAGTCGGCGCCGGGATCGGCCTGGCGGTGGCGCAGCGACTTGCCGACGAGGGCTGCCAGGTGCTGTGCGCGGACATCGATGGCGCCGCCGCCGAGGCCGCCGCGGCGAAGATCGGCGGCGGCGCAGTCAGCCACGCGACCGACGTCAGCGACGAAGATCAGGTGATCGGCATGGTCGCGGCCTGTGTCGCCGAGTTCGGTGGGGTCGACAAGCTGGTGTCGAATGCGGGCGTCGTCCACTTCGCGTCGATCACCGAGACGACGGTCGAGGACTTCGATCGCGTCATGCGGATCAACCTGCGCGGCGCGTGGCTGTGCACCAAACATGCGGCGCCCCGAATGGTTGAGCGCGGCGGCGGCGCCATCGTCAACATGTCGTCGTTGGCGGGCCACCTCGCGGCGGCAGGCAGCGCCGCCTACGGCATGTCGAAGGCCGGGATCATCCAGCTGAGCCGGATCACCGCCGCCGAGTTTCGTTCCGCGAATGTGCGATCCAATGCGCTGCTGCCGGCTTTCGTCGACACCCCGATGCAGCAGACCGCGATGGCGGCATTCGACGAAGTGCTCGGCGAAGGGGGTGCGACCACGATGATCGAGCGCCTGCAGGGCCGGATGGCCGGGTCCGCAGGAGATGGCCAGTGTGGTGGCGTTCCTGTTGTCCGATGATGCCTCGATGGTCACCGGCACCGCCCAGTTCGCCGACGGCGGCACCAGCTGCGCGATCTGGTAACGGCGCCCTCAGATCGGTTGCCCGCTGGTGATCGGCTCGTCAGGATCGACAGCGCGATGGCGGTGAGTCTCTTCGGCCACACCGATATTGCGGGTGAGGTGCCAGGTTCGGGCGACGTCCTCGATGAAGCTGATCGCTGCCGCGACGAGCAGTCGCGCCTCGGCGATCGTGGTCTGCGGGACGAGCTGTCCGGATCAGGTCGATCCACTCGGCCTCCCGGTCCGCCCGGTTTCGGGCGTACGTCTCGCTGACGTCGGTGGAGGCGTGCGACAGCTCGGTGATCGATACGGCGACGAGGTCCGGGTCGTCCAGGCTGATCCGGACGTGGCCCTCGACGAGTCCGCGCAGGCGCTTCGCCGGCTCGAGGTTCGCGCGCAGTACGCGAATGCACTCCAGGCTCGACCATTCGTCGAGGCGCCGGATGAGTGCATCGAGGATCGCCTGCTTGGAGGCGAACGAGCGGTAAAGCCCCGGGCCCGCGATCCCGGCTCCCTTGCCGATCTCGCTGGTGCTGACCGCCGGGTAGCCCTGAGCGCGGAACAGGCGTGCGCCGGTGGCCAGCAGGGTCTCGCGTCGGGAGTACGTGCGCACGTGTCTTCGCTGGGCGGAGCATCGGCGGCTTCCAGGTCGCGCACGGGCGGCGTGCCGGGCCGCCGCCATGCAGGCTTGGTACAGCAGCTCGTTCAAGTCGTCGCCCGGCAGGCTCAGGTTGTGCGACCCAGGCTGGTGAAGGTGCTGGACACTGCCCACGCGCGCAGTTCGGAGTGCTGGGGACTAAGGCCCGGCATCTCCAGGCGGACGGCCTCATCCATGCCCGCGACGATCGCATTGATGCGACGTCGCACCTCGGCGCGCTCGATGTTGTCGAGGTAGCGGGCCTCGCGCTGCCACAGCACGGTCAACGACCGCGTCGCGATGGCTGCGGCGATGAGGTTGGGCAGATCGACACTGAGCGGCGGTACCGTCGAACCCTTTTCGTGATTCGTGGGTCGGCTAGCGTTCTGGTACTTCGTTCTGGCCGGCGAGGATCGCTGCGGCGAGCAATGCCTGCTTGTTGTCGTAGTGGCGGTACAGCGCGCGTGCCGTGACGCCAGCGGCCTCCGCGATCTCTTCAAGCTTGACCGAATGGAAGCCGCGATCGATGAACAGCCGAACGGCCTGTTCGAGGATCTGGTTCTTGCGGTCCTTCGGCCGGCGCCGCACGGGCGGTACGACGGTCTCCATCGTGGACGCCACCTCCCTTCTGCGGCCTTCGACGCACTGTGCCGACGAATGAATCCTGCCAGAACTACCTGTACGAGCCGTTCGGCGAGCGGCGCGTCGCGTTTCACTCCAACGTCCGCCCGTTGGCGACAAATCGACCATCCGCGACGATATCACGTAGTACTGTTCAAATACTTCCAAAGCCTAGATAGCACTTCGACCATTAGGTATTTTATGGTCGATACGTCGAGTAGATGAACCGTATCGGCTATGGACATCATGCTGGAAGGGCGGCGTACTCTCGCTGAAGTCAGCCATCCCGGTCGATTGCGGGCACACAGCAAATCCGCACTCATTTACCTGCATTGATCCGACGGCTAACACCTAGGGAACAGTTCCGTACCTCGAAGGGGAGATAAGCACGTCATTAAGGTGCAGAACCCGTCGAGCATGGGGGTATGTTCCCTCCGCAGCAGGCCCTTTGGCCCTGGTCACTGTCAACGCCCTGAGCAATGTGATCGCGGCAGAAATCCGGTTTGGAGGAGCGTTTCGGTGTGCAATTACCTCGTTCGTCCGCGACCACGCCGCACCGGGGGCGAGTGACGTGGTGACGGCAGCGCAAGCGGCCACCAAACCGCTGCGCGCGATGGGCGGGTTCTTCGCCATGTCGCTCGACACGTTCGTGATGATGTTCAAGCCGCCGTTCGCATGGCGCGAGTATGTCTTGCAGTCCTGGTTCGTGGCGCGGGTGTCGGTGCTGCCTGCGTTGATGTTGACGATGCCCTACTCGGTGCTGCTGGTGTTCACCTTCAACATCCTGCTCAAGGAGTTCGGTGCCTCGGACTTCTCGGGCACGGGCGCGGCAATCGGCACGGTCAACCAGATCGGTCCCATCGTGACGGTGCTGGTGGTCTCCGGTGCCGGTGCCACGGCGATGTGCGCTGATCTCGGGGCGCGCACCATTCGCGACGAACTCGACGCCCTGCGGGTGATGGGTATCAATCCGGTGCAGGCCCTGGTGGTTCCGCGTGTTCTGGCCGCGACGACGGTGGCGCTTGCGTTGTCTGCCACGGTGATCATCGTCGGACTGGCGGGTGCATTCTTCTTCTGCGTCTTCGTGCAGAACGTGTCCGCGGGTGCGTTCATCACGGGCATGACGCTGCTCACCGGTGCCGGAGATGTCGTCGTATCACTCATCGAAGGCAACACTGTTCGGGCTTTCCGCGGGACTGATCGCCTGCTACAAGGGCATCTCGGTCCACGGTGGTCCCGCCGGGGTGGGCAATGCGGTCAACGAGACGGTCGTGTTCACCTTCATGGTCCTGTTCGCCATCAACGTCGTCGTGACCGCCGTCGGCATCCAGTTCACGATCTCATGAGCCAGACAATTCCCGCCCGCGCGCATCCCCGGCTGACCCGCTCGCGTGACGGCTTCGTCAGCGAGTGGAACCGAATCGGCGCTCAAGCGCAGTTCTACGCCAAGACGCTGGCCGCGATTCCCGACGCCGTCATCAACTATCGAACCGAGCTGTGGCGGCTGATCGCCCAGATGGGTTTGGGCACAGGTGCTCTCGCGGTCGTCGGCGGAACCGTCGCGATCGTCGGCTTCCTCACGATGACCACGGGGCGCTCGTTGCCGTGCAGGGCTATAACCAGCTTGCCTCAGTGGGTTTCGAAGCGCTGACCGGCTTCGCATCGGCGTTCTTCAACGTTCGGCTCATCGTGCCTGGGACCACGTCGGTGGCGTTGTCGGCCACGATCGGCGCAGGCGCGACCGCCCAGTTGGGCGCGATGCGGATCAACGAGGAGATCGACGCGCTCGAGGTGATCGGCATCCGGAGCATCACCTATCTGGCCTCCACCCGCGTGATCGCTGGGGTGATCGTCGTGATCCCGCTGTACTGCATCGCGGTCATGATGGCGTTCTTGGCGGCGCGGCTGGGCACGGTCGTCATCTACGGACAGGGCTCTGGCGTCTACGACCACTACTTCAACACGTTCCTCAACCCGACCGATCTGATCTGGTCGTTCGGTCAGTCCGTCGCGATGACCGTCGTCATCATGCTGGTGCACACGTTCTACGGATTCACGGCGAGTGGGGGTCCGGCAGGCGTCGGTGAGGCCGTCGGCCGTGCCGTGCGCACCTCGATGGTGGTGGCTTCCGTTGAGATCGTGATGATTTCGCTGGCCGTCTACGGCCAGTCCGGCAATTTCAACCTGGCGGGCTGACGTGCAACCCCGAGCAGGCGAGGCGCGCATTCACACCGCGTGGTGGACGGTGATCCTGTTGGTGGTGATCGTCGCCTTTCTGGTCATCACGGCAGGCGTCTTCAGCGGTGTCGGCAGGTCGTACGTGGCGGTGACGCTGAAGGCAGATCGGTCGGGATTGGTGATGGAACCCGATGCCAAGGTCAAGATGCGTGGTGTCGAGGTGGGCCGGGTTCGCGACATTTCCGGCAGCGAGCGGAGCCGCCGAACTGAAACTGGACATCGATCCCGATCAGATCCAGTTCATCCCCGCCAACGTAGACGCTCAGATTCAGGCCACGACGGCCTTCGGCGGGAAGTTCGTCGACCTCGTCCTTCCGCGGATCCCCGTCCCCGAGCGGCTGGCAGCGGGATCGGTGTTGACGTCCGCCAACACGAGCACCGAGGTGAACACGGTGTTCGAGAACGTCGCGAATCTGCTGAAGATGATCGACCCCGCCAAGCTCAACGCGGTACTCACCGCGGTCGCCGACGGGGTCCGCGGCCAGGGCGAGCGGATGGGGCAAGCCACCACCGACCTGAACCAGGTGCTCGACGGCGCTGAACTCGCGACATGACACCATCCGAGAGGACTGGCGGTCATTCGGCGACTTCAACGCCACATACAGTGCCGCAGCCGATGACATCGTGAAGATCCTCGACGCCGCGAGCACGACGTCCACCACGGTCGTGAATCACGCGAAGGACTTGGATGGGTTGTTGCTCAACGTGATTGGGCTGTCCAACTCGGGCACCAGCCTCCTGGCGTCGAGCAAGGACAGCATCGTCGGGGCGATCAACACCCTCGCACCCACCACGGACCTGCTGATGAAGTACAACCCCGTCTACACGTGCTGGCTGCAGGGCTCGACGTGGTTCCTGGATCACGGCGGCTTCGACGTGTGGGGTGGCGCGAACGGCCGATCGATTCAGCTCGACGTCGGACTGCTGCTGGGCAATGACCCCTACGCGCTACCCGGACAACCTGCCCGATCGTCGCGGCGAAGGGTGGCCCGGGAGGTCAACCAGGCTGCGGTTCACTACCGGATGCGACGAAGAACTTCCCAGTGCGCCAGATGATCACGAACACAGGATTCGGTACCGGTCTCGACATCCGGCCCAACCCCGGGATCGGCCACCCCTGCTACGCCGACTACCTACCGGTGACGCGAGCCGTCCCGCGGCCGCCGAAGATCCGCCAATGCCTACCGGGACCAGCCCCGGACCCATTCCCTACCCAGGGGCGCCCCCATATGGCGCGGCGCTCTACGGACCGGGTGGCGTCCCGCTGTGGCCGGGCCTGGCGCCTGCAGATCCCGTCCCGCCGGTGGCGCCACCGGAGACACCCGCACCATGATCATCGAAAGAGCAGAGGAAGGGAACATGCGTGAAGGACGACTTCACAGGCGCCGCTTGGCGTCTGGCCGTCTTCCTGACGGTGTGCGGCCTCGGTGCATTCCTGCTGCTGACGGTGTTCGCACAGTTCCGATTCGGTGACGGCAAGAGCTACTACGCGGAGTTCACCAACGTGTCGGGGTTGAAGAACGGCGACATGGTGCGGGTCGGAGGGGTCGAGGCAGGGCAGATCAAGGAGATCTCGTTCAATCCGGATGCGACTCTGCGGGTGCAGTTCTCGACCGACGACACCCTGGTCATCACCGACGGAACACGCGCCGCGATCCGTTACGACAACGTGATCGGCGGCCGGTATCTGGCGTTGGAAGAAGGTACGGGTGGCCTGCATGCCCTGGCCCCGGGGCAGACGATCCCGGTGGCCCGAACGTCACCTGCCCTGGACCTCGATTCGGTGATCGGCGGGTTCAAACCGCTCTTCCGCGCATTGAATCCGGATCAGGTGAACGAGCTCAGCGGCCAATTGATTGCGGCATTGCAGGGTCAGGGACCGAACATCGGATCATTTCTGAATCAAGCTGCGGCCGTGACCAATACGCTTGCCGACCGCGATCAGCTCATCGGTCAGGTCATCGACAATCTCAACGTCGTGTTGGGATCACTGGGCGGCCAGAGCGACCGGCTCGACACGGCGGTGACCTCGTTATCGCAACTGGTTCACGGATTGGCGGAACGCAAGACCGACATCTCCAACGCCGTCGCGTACACCGACGCAGCCGCCGGCTCGATCGCCGACCTCTTGGCGCACACACGGAAGCCCTTCGCAAAGGTGGTCCACGAGACCGACCGGGCTGCCGCGATCGCGGTCGCTGATCACGAATATCTCGACAGGTTCCTGAACACGTTGCCCGACAAGTATCGAGCGCTCGGCCGGCAGGGGATATACGGCGACTTCTTCAGCTTCTACCTGTGCGAGATCGTGCTGAAGATGAACGGCAAGGGCGGCCAGCCCGTCTACGTCAAGCTGGCGGGCCAGGACTCGGGACGGTGCACGCCGAAATGAAATCGTTCTCCGAACGCAATCCCTTGACCATCGGCGCCATCGGGGCGGCGCTCGTCGCCACTCTCGTCCTCGGTGCGCTGAACTACCAGAAGCTGCCGTTTCTCAATCAGGGCAAGAGCTATTCGGCGTACTTCGCCGATGCCGGCGGGTTGTTCACCGGTGCAGGCGTTCAAGTCTCCGGTTACCCGGCGGGCAAGGTGTCGAGCATCAGTTTGAAGGGTGCGCAGGTGCTCGTCACGTTCACCGTCGACGTCGACGTCCGGATGGGCGACACGACGGAAGCGGCGATCAAGACGAAGAGCCTGCTGGGCACCAAGGTGCTTGACGTCACGCCGCGCGGCACCGGGACGCTCGACGGGCCGATTCCGTTGAGTCGGACGATCTCTCCCTATCAATTGCCCGATGCACTGGCCGACCTCTCCAGAACCATCAGCGGGCTCGACACCGATCAACTGTCCGATTCGATGGCCACCTTGTCGGAGACGTTCGCCAACACTCCGGACCAACTGCGAAACGCAGTGCTGGGGGTGTCGCGGTTCGCCGCGACGATCAACAGTCGCGATTCCGAGCTGCGCTCGCTCTTGGACAACGCCGCGAAGGTCACCGGCGTACTGGCGAAGCGAACCGACGCGATCGTCAGCCTCGTTGGGAATACCAACGCACTGCTCGCGCAGCTTCGTACGCAGAGTGACGCCCTGGACCGCATCTGGGCCAGCATCTCGGCGGTCTCGCAGCAACTGAAGGCGTTCATCGCGGAGAACAAGCAGCAGCTGCGGCCAGCGCTGGACAAGCTCAACGGGGTTCTCGCGATCGTCGACAACCGCAAGGAGCGGCTGCAGCAGGCGGTCAAACTGCTCAACGGCTACGCGATGTCACTGGGCGAGTCGGTGTCCTCGGGGCCATTCTTCAAGGCATACGTCACCAATTTGCTGCCCGGACAGTTCGTGCAGCCTTTCGTCGACGCGGCATTCTCCGACCTCGGCCTCGACCCCAATGTGCTGTTGCCGTCACAGCGCAGCGATCCGCAGGTCGGCCAGCCGGGCACTCCGGCACTACCCATGCCGTTTCCGCGGACCGGACAGGGCGGTGAGCCCAATCTGACTCTGCCCGATGCGATCACGGGCAAACCCGGCGACCCGCGCTACCCGTACCGCGAACCGTTGCCCGCCCCACCTCCGGGAGGCCCGCCGCCGGGACCGCCCGCCGACGTGCAGCCGGCACCGACCCCGACTCCGGTGTTCGTGCCGGCGCCCGGTGAAGTCACTCCGGAGGGACAGCCGTGACACGATCCAGGTGGGTGCGAACCGGAGTGGCCATCGCGCTGGCATTGACCCTGGTCGCCGGTGTGGTCGTGGTAATTCGTGGATTCGACCGAGCGGCACGGACCTGGGTGGTCGCGTACTTCGAGAACAGCAACGGCCTCTTCGCGGGCGACGACGTGCGCATTCTTGGGGTCCCAGTGGGCCAGGTGGACAAGATCGAACCTCAGCCGCAGCGGGCCAAGATCACGTTCTGGATCGACTCGGACTACCCGATACCCGCGGACGCCAAGGCGGTCATTCTGTCGCCGCAGCTGGTGACCGGCCGGGCGATCCAGCTGACTCCCGTCTATACCGATGGCCCCGTCATGGCAAGCGGGACGGTGATTCCCGACGATCACACGGCGGTACCCGTCGAATGGGACGACGTCCGTGTGCAACTCGAGCGATTGACCAAGCTGTTGGCGCCCACCGAGCCCGGGGGTGTGAGCACGCTCGGCGGTTTCGTCAACACCGCAGCCGACAACCTGCGCGGTCAGGGAGCGAACATTCGCGACACGATCATCAAACTCTCCCAGACGATTTCGGCGTTGGGCGATCACAGCGACGACATCTTCACGACCTTCAGGAACCTGTCCACCTTGGTATCGGCACTGCACGACAGTGCCGACGTGCTCGAGGCCCTCAATCACAACCTGGCATCGGTGACGTCCCTGATGGCCGACGATCCCCACGAGGTCGGCCAGGCGTTCGAAGACCTCAACGGCGTGGTCGACGACGTGAAGAGCTTCGTCGCCGACAATCGCGAGGCGATCGGCACGACCACCGACAAGCTGGCCTCGATCAGCACCGCGCTGGTCGGAAGCCTCGACGACATCAAGCAGACGCTGCACATCGCCCCCTCTACCGTGCAGAACTTCTACAACATCTATGAACCCGCCAACGGTTCATTGACCGGAGCACTTGCGGTCAACAACTTCGCCAACCCGATCTCCTTCATCTGCGGCGCGATTCAGGCGGCATCGCGTCTCGACGCCGAGCAGTCCTCGAAGCTGTGCGTGCAGTATTTGGCGCCGATCGTCAAGAACCGCCAGATGAACTTCCCGCCGATCGCCGAGAACCTCCTCGTCGGGGCGCAGGCACGTCCGAACGAGGTCACCTACAGCGAAGACTGGATGAGACCCGACTTCGTTCCGCAGACAGCTCCGTCGGAACCTCCTGCAGGCCAGACGACTCCGCTTCCACCGCTGGCGGCCGAGACACCAGGCATCGCCACCGATCCGGCAGCCGGGCTACCGGGAATGATGATCCCGTCCGAAGGTGGTGGATCGTGACGTATCGGCGCCGTCCCATCGCTGCATTGGTGGCGGTGATCGCCGTCGTCACGGCGACGATTTCCGGTTGCGCCGATTGGCGTGGGTTGAACACGCTGCCGATGCCCGGCACCAAGGGCGGTGGTCCCGGATCCTTCGTCATCACCGCGCAGATGCCGGACGTCAACAACATTCAGCCCAACTCGCGGGTGCGGATCGCCGACGTCACCGTCGGCACGATCACCAAGATCGCGCGCCAGGACTTTCATGCGCTGGTCACCATGCGCCTCGACGGCGACGTCAAGCTGCCGGAGAATGCCACGGCGAAGATCGGTCTCACCAGTCTTCTCGGCTCACTGCACATCGAGTTGGCGCCCCCGACAGACGAGCCTCCGCATGGCAGGCTGCACGAGGGATCGGTCATTCCGCTATCGCACGGCGCCGCCTATCCGAGCACCGAGCAGACCTTGGCCGCGCTGTCGATGGTTCTCAACGGCGGCGGCCTCGGTCAGGTTCAGGACATCACCGAAGCGTTCAGCACCGCATTCCGCGGGCGCGAGCAGGATCTGCGAGAGATGATCGGTCAGCTGGACACCTTCACCGCCAATCTCCATGACCAGACCGGTGACATCATCACCGCCACTGAGAAGCTCAACGATCTGGCTCGGAAGTTCGCCACTCAACAACCCGTGCTCGACCGTGCGCTCTCGACCATTCCCGACGCGCTGCGGGTACTCAACGACGAGCGAAGCAACATCATCGACGCCGTCGACAAACTCGGCAAGTTCAGCGCACTGACCGCCGATACGGTCGACCAGTCCAAGGACAATCTCGTCAAGGAGCTGAAGGACGTCGGTCCGGTCTTGGAATCGCTGGCCAATGCGGGTCCGAGCCTCACCCGGGCACTGAGTCTGATCGCGACGTTCCCGTTCCCCAACGAAACCATCGAGAAGTGGCAGCGCGGCGACCACGCCAACCTGACGGCCATCGTCGACTTGACGTTGAGCCGCATCGATAGCGGATTCTTCACGGGTACCCGCTGGGAGGGCAATCTGACCGAGCTGGAGATGCAGTGGGGACGCACCATTGGCCAGTACCCAAGCCCGTACACCGCGGCCAATCCGCTTACGGTGCCGTACAACTCAGACCAGGGACGCTAAGTGCGACTCAACGGACGGATGAAGTTCCAGCTCGCGCTGTTCGCCGTCATCGCGTTGACGGCGGTGTCGGTGATGGCCCTTCACTTCATGCGACTGCCCGCCCTGTGGTTCGGGGTCGGGCAGTACACGGTCACCATGGAGTTGCCGAAGTCCGGAGGCCTCTACAGCGGAGGCAACGTCACTTATCGCGGGACCGAAGTCGGCCGGGTGGAATCGGTCCAGCTCACCACGACCGGTGTTACGGCGACGCTGGCGTTGAAGTCCGGCATCGACATTCCGTCCGATCTCAAGGCCGAGGTACACAGTGTGTCGGCGATCGGCGAACAGTACGTGGCGCTGCTGCCCCGTGGTGACGCACGACCATTGCGGAACGGTGACGTCATCGCGCTGGCGGATACGTCGGTCCCGCCGGATGTCAACTCTCTGCTCACCGCTGCCAACGCCGGGCTGCAGGCCATCCCGCACGACAATCTCAGGACGGTCATCGACGAGTCCTACACCGCCGTAGGCGGACTCGGGCCAGAGCTGACCCGGATCGTGAAGGGCACCTCAGATCTGGCGATCGACGCTCGCAAGAATCTCGACCCGCTGATCACACTGATCGATCAAGCACAGCCCGTGCTCGACTCCCAGACCAACACCTCGGAAGCCATTGCGCAGTGGGCGTCCCACACGGCCACGGTGACAAGCGAGCTGCAAGCGCACGATCCAGCGGTTGCGGGCGTGCTCACCAAGGGGGGACCAGCCGCCGACGAAGTGCGTCAACTCATCGACCGTGTGCAGCCCACACTGCCGATCATGATGGCCAACCTCCTCAGCCTCGGCCAGGTCGGGGTCACCTATCAGAACGACATAGAGCAGCTCCTGGTGCTGTTCCCTCAGGTCGTTTCTGCGGGACAGGCCGGCATGGTGGCCAATGTCGATACCAAGCAGGCCTACAAGGGTCAGTACCTGAGCTTCAACCTCAACATCAACCTGCCACCGCCGTGCACCACGGGGTTCCTGCCCGTTCAGCAGCAACGCGTGCCTACCTTCGAGGACGCACCCGACCCCGTGCCCGGCACTCTCTATTGCCGGGTACCGCAGGACTCGCCGCTGAATGTCCGAGGTGCGCGCAACCTTCCGTGTGAGACGGTGCCTGGCAAGCGGGCGCCGACGGTGAAGATGTGTGAGAGCGACGAGAACTACGTTCCGCTCAACGATGGCTTCAACTGGAAGGGCGATCCCAACGCCACCCTCTCGGGTCAGGCCGTGCCGCAACTTCCTCCGGGCTCACCCCCCGCCTCGGCGGTGCCGCCCGGACCCCCGCCGTCCACCGTTGCCGTCGCCCCGTACGACCCGGCGACCGGTGGCTACATCGGCCCGGATGGCAAGCGGTACGTGCAGACGGACCTTGCTCCAGGTGCGCAGGAAGGAAGGACATGGCAGTCGATGTTGTTGCCTCCGACCGGGTAGCGCCACGAACAAGAACCAGCCTCGTGAGTGCGTTGGCGGCTGCGACGTTCTTCGGGGCCTCGGTACTTCCGCCGCCGGCCCATGCCGATGCGGTGGCCTATCTGGTCAACGTGACCGTGCGCCCCGGCTACGGCTTCGCCAACGCCGACGACGCGCTGGCCTATGGGCACAGGGTCTGCGACAAGGTGGCCCAGGGCCGACGCTACGTCTCGTTGATCGACGACCTCAAGGCGGATTTCAACACCCGCGATGACTATCAGGCGTCCTACCTCGTCACGCAGGCCGTGAACGAACTCTGTCCCGAGCAGATCTGGCTGCTGCGCAACTCGGCGGCAGGCTACCGGTCAGGGAGTCCTTCGTCGTGAACCTCATCTCTAGGCGATGCAACCCAGTTCGGCTCACCACTGCCGCGTCGACCGTTGGCCTGGTGCTGATCTCGAGCGCGATCGCGCTTGCTCCCGACTCGTACGCCGACAACAAGAGGTTCAACAATGGCGTCCTCTCCAACGTGTACACGGTCCAGCATCGCGCGGGGTGCACCAACGACATTCAGGTCAATCCGCAGTTGCGTCTTGCCGCAGAGTGGCACACCGAGGACGTACTGAACAATCGAAACCTCGACGGTGACATCGGGTCTGATGGAACCACAGCGCAAGACCGGGCCAACGCCGCGGGGTTTCACGGTGCAGTCGCCGAGACGGTGGCCATCAACCCGGCCTTGGCGATCAGCGGCATCGAACTGATCAATCAGTGGTACTACAACCCGGCCTACCTCGCCATCATGCAGGACTGTGCCAATACGGAGATTGGGGTGTGGTCGGAGAACAGCATCGACCGGACCGTCGTCGTGGCCGTGTACGGAAAGCCGCAGTGACCAACGGCCGCACTACGTCGTCGCCACCAGCAGTTCTTCGGTCGTGAACGGTCGAAGCCCGTCCGCGCGATTCGCGAAGTACCGCTCGGCGTAATCGTCGGCCGTCACGTGCTGCACCGTCGCGAAGCCCGCGTCGCGGGCCATCCCGAGGACCTCGCTGGGCGCGTAGTAGCTGATGAACGGCGTACCCGAAGAGCGTGCCGCGGCGTTGGTCGCTTGATGTAGCGCCCGTTCCTCGGGCGCGACGAGTTCCAGCGGTTGGATGAACGTCATCGCCAGCGTTGAGCCGGGCGCGAGTGCGGCGGTCTGGCTCAGCGTCGTAGTCGTCGCTTCCCTGGTGAGGTACATCGACACGCCGAGCGACGCCACCACCGCGGGACGGTTGGCATCGAAACCGTTGTCCAGCAGTCGCTCCCACCACGAATCAACCTCGAAGTTCACCGGCACGAACCGCAGCCAGTCCGGCGGGCCGAAGCCGAGTTCGGCGAGGCGTTGCCGCTTCCATGCTTGTGGCTGCGGCTGGTCGATCTCGAAGACCGTTAGCCGAGAGGCGATTTCAGGCCTCCGCTCGGCGAAGGTGTCAACTCCGGCGCCGAGGAGCACGTACTGGTCGACGCCGTGCCGTGCGCGGTCGGCGACGAGGTCCTCGATGTAGCGGGCCCGCGCGACGATCGACGCGCGCACCCCCGACGTGGCGTATTCGTTCATGTCGGGTCGCTGGCGCCAGTCGGAATCCGGCGCGACCAGCTGCAACCCGACCCGGTCGTCGAGAACGTACGGGGGAGAATCCAACTCGACGTGTAGCGCGCGCCACAGTGCGACGCGGGCAGCCGAGCTCTCGGGTTGCAGTGCGGTGTCGGTCATTTCGGCGCCTGTAGCATCCACTCGCGTCCGTCCGGGTCCCGAACCGTCATCAGTCTGGTTCCCCAATGCGTGTCCTCCCACGGGCTGACGACCTCGGTGGAGGAGTCCAGGTCGACAGCATCGGCGTCGGCGACGCCGAAGACCAGATGCCGTCGCGTCGGTTGATCCTCGGGGACCTCGGCGATGAACACATAGGGGCCATCGCCGTTGCGTAACCGCCCAGAGTTGTGGTCGGTCGCGAAATCGATGGTGTAGCCGAGCATGTGAAAGAACTTGGCCGCCTTGCCCCAGTTATGCGTTTCCAGGAACACGGCCTCGATGCCGTCGGTCATGTCAGCGCTTCCCTTCGTTCGGTGAATGTGTGTCGAGGTATGCCCGCAGCGCTTCGGTGACGAGCGCCGACAACGACATCTCCGTTTCGATGGCGTGGTGCTTGACCTGCCGGATCAAGTCGATGGGCAGGTAGACGTTGAACTGTTTGACGTCATCGGGCACGTCGTCAAGCTAGCATGCTAGCAATCTAGCCGCAAGGATCACCGGCCGCGGCCGCGCGTGACCCATGAACCCGATACGGGCCAACCGATCTCGGTGCGCCACTGCCGCGTGATACCTCGGATTCGACGGCGTTCCGGTTCACCTTCACCGGCGCCGGCCTCGTTCAGAGGCTCACCATCTGGCACTCAACGGAGCACGCGTGAACTCACGCGTTGGGTGATCGAGTTCACCGCTCGGGTGCGCCCGACGGCCGAACGGTAACTGCCGCGGCGTCTTTCGCGCACGATTGCATTCGACAGCGAACCTGCAAGGAAGCCGAGCACGAAGACGGCCCGCGTGCGGCGCTTGTTCCTTCGGGCGACGGCTGAGGCGGCGTATCCGCACGCCGAGGCGATCGCGGCGACCGCGAGGAGGAGGACCATCACACCTGTCGGACCGAGCGCTCCCATGTCGTACCTCCGGGCCGCTCTGCTGTGGGTTGCGTTCGATCAAAGCACCGTCGCCACCCGACCGGAACCCTCTACCGACGTTCGTGATCGAACCGAGCGTCAAGCGTTACGACCACACCGTCTCGTTTACCCTCCGTCGATACCGGGGTATGCGCAGGCAATGGTCAAAGCATTCGGATACAGCAGCAACGGTGGACCCGACGTCCAGGAGTTTCTCGACCTCGACATGCCGAGTCCCATGCCTGGGGAATTGCTCGTCGAGGTCCGCACTGCCGGGGTGAATCCCGTCGATTGGAAGATCCGCTCCGGGTTGTACGGCGACGCCGGTGAGTTCCCAGCCGTGTTGGGTTCGGAGGTTTCCGGCGTGGTCAGGGAGGTCGGCAAGGACGTCGAGGGATTCGCCGTGAACGACGAGGTGTTCGGCAGCGTCGCTCCTGGCTCCGGCGGTTACGCCGAATACACGCTGGTGCCTGCGAGCGCGGCAGCGCACAAGCCGCCACAGGTCTCATTCAACGACGCCGCGACACTTCCGGTTGCTGCGGCGACGGCCTACGACGGCGTCACCCAGTTGGGATTGAAGGAGGGCCAGACCCTGCTGATCAACGGTGTCGGCGGAGGCGTGGGGGTGGCTGCTGCGCAGATCGCCCGGGATGCGGGGATCAACGTCATTGGAACGGCAAGTCAGGACAAGAAGGCGCTGGTCGAATCCCTCGGCGCCACCCTGGTGCCGTATGGCGACGGTGTCGCCGAACGGATCAGGCAACTGCTGCCCGACGGGGTCGACGCCATCTTCGACCTCGCGGGCGGCGAGGGTCTGCGAGCCGTGGCGGACCTGGTAGCCGACAAGGACAAGCTGATCACCGCTGGCGATCCGGGCACTGCGGACGAACTCGGCGGGCACATGATCGAGCGGGACCGGACGAGCCGGGTCCTCGAGATCGTCGGCGCGTTGGTCGCCGACGGCAAGCTCGACCCCCACGTCGAAGACGTGCGTTCCCTCGACGAGGCCGCCGAAGCGATCGCCGCGGTGGAGATCGGTCACGCCAGGGGCAAGGTCGTCATCCAGGTGAGCGGTTGAGGATCGCCCTAGGCTGAAGGCGATGAACGCCGACGCTCACCAACCGACTTCGGGTACCACCCCCGTCTCGAACGTCTCGGACACCGCTAGCTGGGTTGCGGTATACCGCGCCAACGAATCAGCGCGCCCCGACGCATTGTTCAATGATCCGCTCGCCGAGCGCCTCGCCGGTAAGCACGGCCGCGACATCGTCGCGCGGTTTCCGCCGACGATGCGGTCGGGCTGGTGGATGGTCGCCCGAACCAAGATCATCGACGAAGTGATTCTCGAGGCGATCGACGACGGCTGCGATCGCGTCCTGAACCTCGCCGCAGGTCTTGACACCAGGCCCTACCGCCTCGACCTGCCCGCGGACTTCGGCTGGGTCGAGGCCGACCTGCCCGCGCTGCTCGCCGAAAAGGAGCAACTGCTCGCCGACGAGGCGCCGCGATGCCAGCTCACGCGGCACGCGGTGGACCTCGCCGATGGGGAAGCCCGCGCCCAATTCCTCGACGAGGCGTTGGCCGGTGCCTCGAAGGCGCTGGTCCTCACCGAGGGACTGACGATGTACCTCGAAACCGCTGACATCAGAGCACTTTCGGAGGCATTCACCCGGCCCGAGATCGCCTGGTGGATGCTCGACGTGGCGGGTCCCGGCCTGAAACGGTTCATGAACGACAAGACCGACGGCCTGCTGCAGAATGCCCCGTTCAGGTTCGCCCCCGACAATGGCCTTGCCTACTTCGAGGACCTCGGCTGGCGCGTCGTTGAAACGGAATCCATATTCGCCGCAGCCTACCGACTTCGTCGGTTGCCGTGGTTCTACCGACTCGTCGCTCGCCTGCACAAGCCCGATGACCGCCGTCCGCCGACGAACAGGCCATGGAGTGCGGTGGTCCGCCTTACTCGGTGAGCGGTCGTCGGAGGGCCTTGATCACCTCTCGTGAGGACCAATGGCCCTGGCAGCTCACCGCGTGTCCGCGCAGAGTGGGTCGACGAAGCGCGAGGAGGCATCACATGAGCCATGAGAAGCACCACGACAGCGAGCACCGCGTCAAGATCACCGTGGACAGCCACGAGAACCACACGGTGGCGAACGCGCACATGCGTTGGCGCCACGTCAAACTGGTCGGAACCGGTGAAGCCGACCTCGATCCAGACGATCGTTACCCGAAGCGGGTCGGCGAGGAACTCGCAGTCGCTCGCGCGTTGACGCATCTCACGAGACAACTGTTCGTGTCCACCGCTGGCGACATCGAATCCGTTACCGGCGAGGAGACATCGGTTCGGTGACGCCTAGCTCGGACTGTGCGGCGGACGCAACGCGGTCGCCCCATGTTGCCCTTGCCCCCGAATCCCCGATGCGATACACCTGAACCGCCGTCGCCACGCTGAACACGATGATGATCGCCGCGAGTCCCCACAACACTGCCGAATTGAGCGGCTTCCCGCGGTGCTCGCGCACGTGGATCACCGCCAGCAGCGCGGAGGCGATCAGCAGGCCGATCGCGAAGTAGATCATGGTGTCGCCCAACTCGGTGTGCTCGTGCAGCAGGGGTGACCGGCCCACCTGGTCCTCGAGCCACTCGCCGGCGCCGGTGGTCAGCGGCGTCAGGACGACGGTGATGACGGCGAGACCGAGGACCAGCCACACCAAGCGCTTCCTGGCCGCCGGCCACAGCGCGGACGTCACCGCGAGGATGGCCGTGAGTGGCGCCAGGATCACGATGAAGTGCACCAGCAGTGCGTGGGCCGGAAGCCCGCTAATGGTCGTCACGAAGTGTTTCCCTTCTTGGTTTCTCTGATGAGCGAAAGCGCCAGCCGGGGACATCGGTCCACCGCCATGCGCGCTTCGGGAATGTCGCCTGGTGGTATCACCGGTTCGCGAGAGTGATTGCGCGCCAACGGATAACCCCAGTCGTCTCGGCCGAGAATTCCCGGCAGCAGTTCCGTGCACAAGCCACGTCCGTCGCACCGAGTCCAATCGATGTGCAGACGGCTCGGCCCTGGTGTTCTTCTCATGCGTTGCTCCCGCCGGAACTGCCGCGGCTTGCCGTCAACGCGGCGTCGCAGCCTCCGGATCGATGCCGGTCGACGTCGGTCGCGAACGTCTCGAGCGCGCTTCGCGCGAGTCGCGCGGTCCCATCGGGGTGGCGGCACGAGCCCCGGCCGTCGACGAGGCCCAGCATCGTGTGGAGTTCGTGGAGCAGGCCGTCATCCACGCGCCCGTAGGCAAGGTCGTCGAAGAGCTGGGCGAGCCGAGGCAGGCCGTTACGGCAGGGACCGCACTGCCGGGCGCCCTGCTCGGCGAGGTAGCCGATGATGTCGGCGGTGCGGGCGAGGCCGCACTCCTGCGCTGGCAGCACGTGCATGATGCCAGCACCGGGCGAGGCCCCGAAGTCGGCGAGACCGTTGCGGGACAGTCGGATTCCCGCCAAGTCGTTGGCTGGGATCCAGCTGCCGTGGTAACCGCCGATGAGAATGGCGCGGACGTCGGTGAAGCCGCCGCGGTCCAACACATCGGTGAGGGGAGTTCCCGTCGCCAGCTCTACGACGCGCTTTCTGGTCGACGCTCCCGACAGGGTGATGAGCATCGTGCCGGGTTCGGCCTGGTCTCCCACCGACGCGAACCAAGTCGGGTCCGTTGCGGGCGATCAGCGCGACGTGGGCGAGGGTCTCCACGTTGTTGACCAACGTCGGCCTGCCGCGAACCCCAGAGACACAGGTGAGCACCGTCTTGTCGCGGGGGAGCGCGGGCCCTCCCTCGATTCGTCGGACGACGGCCGATTCCTCGCCCGCGACGAATGCGTCGGGCGCCTCGACGAGGGTGACGGGACGACGGTCCAGCCCAGCGTTCGCGCGTTCGGCGATGGCGCTGCGCATGATCGTCGTGGAGCGCGCTGGCACGTACAGGAAGATCTTGTCGGCACCTATTGTCCCGCCGGCGATCTGCAGGCCGTCGAGGACAAGGTGGGGTGCTCGAGCCATCAGCACCGCGTCCTTTCGGCTGAGTGGCTCGCCTTCGGCGCCGTTGCCTATCACCACCGGTTTGCGGCCGGTAACCGATGCGAACTTGCGGCCGGTCGGGAAACCGGCGCCCCCGCGGCCGGTCAGACCTGCCCTGTCGAGAGACGTCAGCATCGTCTCGGGGATGGACTCGGGCAGCGGGCCGAATTCGGCGTGATGCGCCTCGAGCGACGGACCTGCTGCAGCCAGCAACCGGCGGGCGGTCACGGGTATCCCGACGATCGGGTCTCGGAGTATTCGGCATAGTCGGATCGAAGCCGCCATACCAAAGCCGCAGCGACGGCAAGGGCACAACAACCCGCGAACGCCAGGAACCATTGCCGTCCGGCGTCAGTGCCGTTGCCCAGAGCGTGCGCGAGAGCGGTGGGCCACAACGCGTAGGTCGTCCAGTGCAGCGCACGGAAGATGCTCAGCCCCAAGCGATGTCGAAGAACGCTGCTGACGATGACCACGATGAGCACGTCGAATGCCAGGGTGCCAAGACCGAGCCAGAGCGGACGGTAGGCACCGAGGAAGGGCACGACGAAATCGACCAACCGCAGCTGCGCGTACGGATCGAAGAACAGCAGACCGACGTGCAGCGCGACCAGGAGGGTCCCGGCCAGCGCCGCGAAGCGGTGTACGTCGGCCACCGCGAAGCGAGGCAGCACGACGAGTCTCCTGCCCGATCGGGTGGCGATCCCCAGCGCGAGGGAGACCGTGAGGAATGCGAGCGCCGTGATTCCAGTGCCCCGGCCAAGCGCCCACAGGGCCTCGTCGCTCAACACGGCTGCACCGCGTCCGTGACGGGCCAGCCGCCGACGGTGTGGACCCTGCGATCGCGGTCGACCAGTCGGGCGGCCATGCCCAGCTGCCGGATCCAGTCCAGCGCACGCCATCCGCGTACGACGGAGGCGGTCGCGACAGTATTGGCGGCGTAGCAGGTCTGCGCGGCGACGGTGACCGTGCGCCAGACCGGCTCGGCCGAACGTCCGGTACGCGGGTCCAGAATGTGGTGCATGACGTCTTCGCCGTCGCGCCACTGACGGCGGATGGTGCTCGACGTGGCCAGCGCCGTGCCCGAGGGAAGCGACACCGAACTCGCAGGTTCGTCGTTGGCGTCCTGGACCAGGACCTGCCAACCGCCGTCGGGTGCCGGGCCCGCGGTCGCGATGTCGCCGCCGAGGTTGACCAGTACGCCACTGCCGGTCGCTTCGTGCGACGCGCTGAGCGCACTGATCGGCGGCCACCGCCTTCGCGGTAGCCCCGAGATCGAGCACCACCCCGGGAGGCACGGTCACCACACGGTCGTCGAGCGAGACCATCGACCAGTTCGCCACCATTGCAACGGAAGTCGTCCGTGGCTCGAGCTCGTCAATACGGGCTACGTTCCGGTCGAAACCGAGCGCGATCAACGCTGCGCCGATCGTCGGATCGACGTCGCCGTCGGTCTGACTGGCTGCCGTCAGGGCCGCGTCGAGCAGGTTTGCGAGCATCTCGCTGACCTCGGTCGGGTGACCGGAAGTCCTTGCGAGGTCATTGATCTCGGAGTCCGGCCGGAAGCGCGACGCGGCATCTTCGACCGCGTCGAGTTCTGCGTCCACCTCACGGCGGGCGGTGTCACAGCGAACTGGGGATCGACGACGACGATCTGCATGTCCGTGCTCCATCGCTGCCAGTGGGCTTCCGCGATGGTCGGTGCTTCGGCCGTCATGAACCGTGGGATGCCGTGACGCGAGGCGTCGCTCGCGGGGACATCACCGTTGCCGGGGTGAGGCGTCGGCGCGTCGTCGACGTGGGTGGCTTCGGAGCGGCTGCCGGGGTCTGCTGGGCGGCGGGAGCCGCGGCTTGCGCGACGGGTTGCTCCTGCTGCGTGTACCGCGGCGTGTACACGGGCTTGGTGACGGCAGTGGCGACCGGCGGCGGAGGTGGCGGGACGTCGACCGTTGGGGTGACGTCGACCGGCGCGATGACGAGGTCGGCCGGTGGCGGTGGCACGGCGAGGACGGGCGCAGGGGCCACTTCGGGGGCAGGCGTTTCGACGACGTACACCGGATCCTCCGCCACGGGAGGCTTGTAGGTGTCGGCGTAGGCCAGCGTGGACGCGCCCGCGACGCCTGCGATGCCGAGCCCTGCCAACGCCCACGACGCCGCGGTAGCGCGACGCAGGCCCGATCGAGGTGAATCCATGCCGCCGATGCTGGCAGTGAGTTCTTTGAACCTTCGAAGAATTCCCATGGCACGCTCATCGGGTGGCCGACCGGACGCCAGCGCCCAAGCTGTTGATCGTCGAGGACGATCGCACGCTCGGTGCGATGCTTGCCGGGCTGTTCACGGAGGAGGGCTACGCGGTCGACGTCGCAGTCGACGGCCAGCAGGGCCTCCATCTCGGCCTCACCGGTCGTTACGACGCGGCGGTCATCGACCGTGGGCTGCCGGTCATGGACGGTGTCGACCTCGTCGCGATACTTCGGTCCCGCGGCGTCGTCATGCCGGTGCTCCTCCTGACCGCGCGGGGTGCGATCGCCGACAAGGTCGACGGACTCGACGCAGGCGCCCAGGACTACCTCGTGAAGCCGTTCGAGGTTCCCGAGCTGCTTGCTCGTATCAGGGCGCTGGTGCGACGCCCCGCCGGCGGATCGACCGTGCAGGTGGACGGGCTCTGTCTCGACCGCGTGACCAGAACGGTCAGCCGTCCCGGGGCGGGCGGTGACGTAGAGCTTTCGGAGCGTGAAGCCGCGCTGCTGAGCGTGCTGATGTCCGCGCCGCGGCTGGTCCACACTCGAGGCCAGCTCCTCGACTCCGTCTTCGACGGCGCGGGCACGCCGGGAACGGTGGACACCTACGTGCACTACCTACGGCGAAAACTCGGCCGCGGCATCGTGCGAACCGTTCACGGTACCGGCTACCGGCTCGGCGTCGAATGACTGCCCACGGCGATCTCGCGCTGGCGCGGCGCGCAGGAAGGATCGCCGCGGTTCAGGCGTCGGTCGCGCTCGGCGGGGTGCTGCTGGTGGTGGGCGCCGTGATCTTCTTCGTCGACGTCCGCGTGCAGAACCAACAGATCACCGATCAGCTGATCGCGGTTGCAGCGACCGCCGACGACGTGACCGATCCACCGCCCGGCACGCAATTGGTGCTGCGGGATCTCACGGGACAGGTGCAGGTGAGTACCGACGGCCTGCCCGCCGCCGACCTGCTGGCGCGTCCGGAGGGTTTCTCCGATGCGCGAATCGACGGCGCGTCGAACCGCGTTCTCGTCGCCGACAAGCCCGAGGGCAGGGTGGTCGTGCTCCTGGCACTCGAGCCGTACGAGGCAGCCAGAGGCCGACTGTTGCTGTCGTTGACCATTGCGGAACTGGCCGGCATCGTGGCGTCCACCGCAGTGGTGATTCTGCTCACGCGGCGTTCGATACGTCCTCTCACGGAAGCTCTGGCCCTCCAGCGACGGTTCGTCGCCGATGCGTCACACGAGCTGCGCGCACCCTTGACGGTGCTGCACACCCGAATCCAATTGCTGGCTCGCCGGTTCGACGACGGCGATCCGCACGAAGCCAGGGCCCAGATCGACGCTCTCGCGGCCGAGACCAGGATCCTCGGCGAGGTGATCGAGGATCTCCTGGAGTCGGCGTCGATGGCGAGCAGCGGCGTACCCCGCGTACAGGTCGACGTGTTGGCCATCGCGGACGAGGTTCATCAGAGCATGGCCGAACACGCCGACTCCGCGGGCGTTCGGCTCGTCGTCGAAAGGGACGCCGGCACGACGAGACCCGAACTGACCGTGATGGGGTCGGCTACTGCGCTGCGACGCGCCATCACCTCACTGGTCGACAACGCACTTGCGCACGAGCACGTCGGTGGCACGGTGGTGATCGGCGTAGGTCGGCGGGGAGCGGACGTGCGGATCGACGTTCGTGACGACGGTGTGGGCATCGATCCAGGCGCGGTGGAAACACTCTTCACCAGGTTCGCCCATGGTCAGAGTCACACGTCGACCTCGGGCCGCCAGCGCTACGGCATTGGATTGGCGCTGGTGCGCGAGACTGCACTCGCTCACCATGGGGAAGTAAGCGTCGCCGAAACACCCGGCGGCGGAGCGACTTTCACGCTGAGGTTGCCCGCCGCCAAATGTGACTGACGCACTCGCGACCGATCGAGTCCGGTGTGGGCCCGCGAAATGGGGGGACACTCATCGCCGCTGCGGCTCGTGGCAGTGAGCCCTATCGCCCGCGCGCGACGATCACCGGCACCTTGGCCAGTAGCACGACCGCCGCACCCACTGAACCCAGCACCATTCCGGCGAATCCACCGCTTCCATGACTTCCGACCACCACGAGCTGGGCAGACTCCGATTGGTCGACGAGGTGGGCGGCGGCTTCGCCGCGTACGACCATGCGGCGTACCGGCACATCGGGGTATCGATCGATGCAGGTGCTGAGTCGCTCGGCGAGCAGGTCCTCTTGCTTCGCGTGCAGAGCGGGCCAGCCCGCACCCTTGAAACTCACGACCATGTCGAACGTGCCGACGTCCCGCCACGAGTGCAAGGCTTCCACGCCGACCTTGCGGCGCGCCGCCTCGTCAAAGGCGATCGCGGCCGCCGAATCCGACGCCGCCGAGCCGTCGATCCCGACCAATATTGGTGCGGCGGTGTCGATGTCGAGAGAGATGCCGTCGTGGATGACGGCAACGGGACAATGCGCGTAGTGAGTCAGGCCCGAGCTCACCGAGCCCAGATGTCGGCCCCGGAGGGTACCCGTGCCCAGACAGCCGACCACCACGAGATCGGCGCGCTTGGACAGTTCGACGAGCGCGTAGACGACATGTGTGGAAGGCATGTGGCAGGAGACGCCGTCGAGGCCGCGCGTGGTGCATTCGTCGACGATGCCTGCGTGCCTCCTCGAGAACGCGATGCCCCTCGTCTCGCTGCCCGTGCGCCCACTCGGGAAGCGCGGACGACTCCCGCCACGGTCCGGCCGTCGTCGGTACGACGTGCACCAGCGTCAGCGGTGCCTTGCGTAGTTCGGCGTCGCGTGCGGCCCACCGAAGCGCGACCTTCGAGCCTGGCGACCCGTCGACGCCGACGACGACCCCCGGCTCCGTGATGGACATCGACATGTACGTCTCCTTTCCTTGTTGCGCCGGAGGGGATCCGGTGCGTGCGTTCGGGGCAGCGCGTCGTGCGCTGCCCGGTGGTTCTAGGACTCGCTCGGCGCCTTGCGGTAGAGCGCTGCGCCTGCGGTGATTCCGGCGCCGGCGGCGACGATGAGCACGCGACCGCCCCCTGGGAGTTCGTCGGTGCCGTCGTGCAGGGCGGCCACGACGGCCGCGGTGTGCATCCGCTCGTCGTCGGCGACGGTGATCCGGCCCACCGGCACGCCGAGGCGTGTTGCCAGCGCGGCGCGGTATCCAGCGCGGGCGGGCGCCGCGACGATCGTGTCGACGTCGGCGAGTCCGAGCGAGGCCTCGTGCAGTGCAGCGACGCGCCGCCTGCGCGGCAGCGTCGGCGAACCGTTCGTCCATGACGTCCGAGCTGGCGAACCGAAGCACGTTGCGCGAATCGTCGAATCCCACCGTCGCACTGAAGTTCTCTCCGTCATCGGGCATGTTCACCCAGTGCACTTTGCCGAGTCCGCAGTCGCCATCGGTCCAGCCGCACAGCAGTGCCGCACCGACGGGAGAGAAGGGAAAGTGCTCGCTGCGTCCACGGCCCGGGTCCGCATCGCTCGCCACGACGAGGGCGCATTCGATCGTGTTGGACCGCATGAAACCGTCGACGATCTGCAAAGCGGTCAGGACTCCGCACGCCCCGTTCGCGACGTCGAAGGAAAATGTGCCGTGGCCGTCGCCATGCGGATCCTCGGGGTTGGCTCCGACGTCCTGCTGGATGAGTGCGGCGAGCGCGGGTTCGGCCAGGTTGCGGTCGCGGTAGATGCCCGCGTTGATGAGAAGGTCGACCGCGTGGGGATCCCGTCCGGCACGCTGCAGACAGGTCTTCGCGGACGCGACGGCCAGGTGCAGGCTGCTGTGCCCGTGACGCCACCCGCCCTTGGTGATGTCGAGGCGGTCAATCACGGTGCCCATGGCGGTTCACCAACTCCTCGTCGACGGTGAGGAGGACGACGCCGATCTCCAGACCCGATGCGAGTGCAATGAGCGCGACCGTCTCGCCGGCACGGATCCGCCCCGGCCTCGAGCTCTTCGACGAGAGCCACGGTGTGTGTCGTGGAGGCGGTGTTGCCATAGCGATCAACGGTGACGACGGCGTCGTGCCGTGGCGTCTCGCCGAAAGTAGCTGCGAGCGTGGCCATTCCCTTGCGTATTGCGCGGGCCGATGTCTGATGTGTGATCACGTGGTCGATGTCGCGCATCGAGATTCCTGCGGCTTCCAGGATTTCGGGCAACAAGAGAGGTGTGTCGGCGATGGCCGCCCGCTGGATCCCGCGCGAATCGGTGAACATCCGAGCCCCGGGATCGTCCCCCTTGGGATAGGCGAGGCAGAGGCGACTGTGGTCCGCGACCGTGGTGAAGCCTGCGACGCTGATGCCCTGCGATCCGGCAGGCGCCCGCTCGAGCAGGAGCGCCGCTCCGGCGTCGCCCAGCGTCAGGCAGGCGAGTTCCTTGCTCATGATGGTGCGGATGTGCCGTGCGGCGTTCTGGCCGAGTTGCGAGATGTACTCGCCGCTGACCACCAGGCCCCGCTCGACGATCCCCTGACGGATCCAGTCATTGAGAACCATTACGCCCGTGAGCATTCCGGCGCATGCGTTCGAGAGGTCGAAGGTCATCGCCTGTTCGGCACCGATCGCGTGTGCCACGGCTCCGCTCATCGTTGGCTCAACCCACTGAGTGAGGCCGTCGCGGAGCTTCGTGATGCTGCAGCTGATCACCACGTCGAGCGTCGCGGCTTCCTGACCCGCATGCTCCAGGCAGTCCAGCGCGGCCGCGACGGCCAGGCTGTAGGAGTCCTCGTCTCCGGTGGACACGCGACGCTCGCGGATACCGGTCAACCGCTCCAGGTCGATGTGCGTTTGGTGGCGAGTACTGGCCATCAGGTCGTCGGTGCTCAGGTGGGTCGCGGGCAGATGGCGTCCCGCACCTGCCAGTCGAGTGCAATACGGCGCAGAAGGTCCGTCGCCCTCCATCACCAGCCAGTGTTTGCGCATCCGTAACCCTCCGTTCTCATGTGAGAGTGGGCGCGTAGAGCCCCTGCCACCAGAGCATTTGGACCCTCATTTGGTGCCAGCCGGCGCAACTTCACCGACGTCCGACTCTCAATGGCGGGACTCAAGCCTGCAGTGGAATCTCCGTGACCGTGGCAAGGCCTGAATTCGATGACTCGTCGCCCGAAATCCATTGCCGGGCCTCGTAGAGCTGACCCGCCGGGAACTGCCGAATTTCGGCGGAGACGAAGTGCGCGACCAGATTCTCGGCGAGATCGCCCAGGTGCGAGTTGGTGACCACCGCGATCTTCTTGACATGCGCGTGATGGTCGTGAACGAACCTCATGTGGGTGACCACCGCCCCGAAACTGTCCCAGCCAGGGAAGTGGGGTGCGTCGAGGATAAGGCCCGCAAGGTCCCCGTTCGCCGCGATCTCGGGGTCGACGGCCTTGGCGAGTTCTTCGAAGTCCCGCTTGTCGAGTGACGACTCGGGCCGTACGTGCAGAATCCTGGTGGCCTTGTCGAGGTCAAAGTCGATCATCTCTACTCCTGACTAGTGGATGTGCCCGATGTGGAGCTGGTGCCATCGTCGCGTCGGCGGCGGCGTGTCGACGGCAGGACAAGGTCACCAATCGGAGGGCCTTCGGTCAGCAGACCGTGCTGCGCACGCGGTGCTACCCAAAACTAGTGACCTTTGGCCCCCGCGCAGAGTCCAACGACCCGTCCACATCGCCTGTGAAATGACTACGTTTCGAGCAGGCCTCGACGTCCGGGGTACCCCTCGTGCGACCAAGGAATGTCAGATGCCCTACAGCGCAATCGATTCGGCTCGGCCGACCTCACCCGTTCCCGGAGTCGGTCGTTACCGCGAATTGATCGCTGCCAGCCTGGCCGATCCCGAGGCCTTCTGGGCGGACGCCGCACGCGACGTGTCCTGGATCCGCGAGCCTCGCAGGATCCTCGACGACTCCAACCCGCCCTACTACCGCTGGTTTCCCGACGCCGAACTGAATACGTGTGCCAACGCCTTGGACCGTCACGTCTACCAGGGGCGCGGCGATCAGCCCGCGCTGATCTACGACTCCCCGGTGACCGGCTCGCAACTCACCTACACCTACCTGGAGCTTCTCGACGAGACGGCGCGGTTCGCGGGGGTGCTGCGCGGACTCGGCGTTGGCAAGGGCGACCGCGTGGTCGTGTACATGCCCATGATTCCCGAGGCTGTGATCACCATGCTGGCGTGCGCGCGGATCGGTGCGGTGCACTCCGTGGTGTTCGGAGGTTTCGCGCCCCACGAACTGGCGACCCGAATCGACGACGCCCGGCCAGCCGTCGTCGTCTCGGCGTCGTGCGGGATCGAGCCTTCCCGCGTCGTGGAGTACAAGCCCATGCTCGACGCGGCACTCGCGGCTGCTCAACACCCGCCTCGCTCTTGCGTCATCGTGCAACGAGATCGGCTGCGGTGCAAGCTCACCGAAGGCCGCGACTTTGACTGGCACGATCTGATGGCCACGGCGGCGCCCGTCGATCCGGTAGCCGTCGCCGCCACCGACCCGCTCTACGTGCTGTACACCTCGGGCACGACCGGTACCCCGAAGGGCATCGTCCGCGACAACGGCGGCCATGCGGTGGCTCTCATGTGGAGCATGCGCCACATCTACGACATGCGACCTGGCGAGGTGTTCTGGGCCGCCTCCGATGTCGGCTGGGTTGTCGGCCACTCGTACATCGTCTACGGCCCGCTGCTGCTCGGTGCTACCACGGTGCTCTACGAGGGCAAGCCCGTCAGCACGCCCGATCCCGGCGCGTTCTGGCGAGTGGCCGCCGAGCATCGGGTGAAGGGTCTCTTCACGGCGCCGACGGCGATCCGGGCGATCCGCAAGGAGGACCCGGATGGCGAGCACATCGGCAGCCACGACCTGTCCGCCTTGCGATACCTGTTCTTCGCGGGCGAACGGCTTGACCCCGACACCTACCACTGGGCACTGGACAAGCTGAGCGTGCCGGTCGTCGATCACTGGTGGCAGACCGAGACGGGATGGGCGATCGCCGCGAATCCCATGGGCGTCGAGGAGCTGCCGTTCAAGGCCGGTTCGCCGACGGTGCCCATGCCGGGATACGACGTGCACGTCCTGCACCCCGACGGTGACCCGTGCGATCCTGGCGAGGAGGGCGTGGTCTGTTTGAGGCTACCGTTGCCGCCGGGTACGTTGACCACGCTCTGGAACGACGATGCCCGCTATCAGGCGTCCTACCTGTGCGAGCACCCCGGCTACTACCTGACCGGTGACGGTGGCTACGTCGACGAAGACGGCTACCTATTCGTGATGGGGCGCATCGACGACGTGATCAACGTTGCGGGACATCGACTTTCGACGGGCGCGATCGAAGCCGTGCTTGCGACGCATCCGGCGGTCGCCGAGTGCGCGGTGATCGGCGTCGCCGACGAGATCAAGGGCCAGGTGCCGCGAGGCCTCGTGGTGCTGAAGGCCGGTGCGTCGGCCGACGGTCTCGCCGAGGATCTGGTGAAGGCCGTCCGCGACGAGATCGGTGCGGTGGCGTGCTTCAAACTCGTCGACGTCGTCCCCGCGCTGCCCAAGACGCGTTCCGGCAAGATCCTGCGAAAGACGATGCGCGGCATCGCCCACGGCCGGGACGAACCCGTGCCGTCGACGATCGAGGATCCTGCCGTGCTGCACGCGTTGCGTCCGATCCTGCAGGGCAGCGCATCGCAGTGACGCGCGGGGCAGGCTGTGAAATCGAAGGATTGGCGTCGACGCGGCTCCCGATGTCCGCAGACGTCGAGAACGTCGTTGGGCGCTATCGCTACGACGGAACGCGGCTGATCGACATCCTGTGGGATGTCCAGCGTCTGTGCGGCTACATTCCCCATGACGTGCTGCCGCAACTCGCGACGGCGCTCGACCGGACTCCGTTGGACATCGTGGAGACGGCCTCCTTCTATCACTTCTTCCACACCAAGCCGTCCGGCCGGCACCGGATCTACCTGAGCAACACGGTGATTGCCAAGATGCGCGGATATCGGGCGGTACATGACGCGCTCGAACGGGAGACCGGGGCGAGGTTCGGCGAGACCGACGGGACGGGAACGTTCGGCCTGTTCGAGACGCCGTGCATCGGACTCAGCGACCAGGAACCGGCGATGATCGATCGACCGAGTGGTGTTCACGCGGTTGACGCCGGAGTCCATCGCAGACATCCTCGCGCAGTTGAAGACTGGAAGGTCCGCCGCTGAGATCGCGAACCCGCACGGACTCCCCGACGATGACATCGCCTACGTCGACTCCCTCGTGGAGTCCCACGTCCACACGCGGGGCCCGGTGTTCTTCCGCGGCGAGACCGATTACACGGCGCTGCTGAAGAACTGCCTCGCCAGTACGCCCGAGGAGACCATCGGCACGATCACCGAATCCGGGCTACGCGGGTACGGCGGTGCGGGGTTTCGAACCGGGCTGAAGTGGCAGCTGTGCAGGGCTGCCCCGGGCGACGAGAAGTACGTCATCTGCAACGCAGACGAAGGCGAACCCGGCACGTTCAAGGACCGGGCGCTGTTGACCCGGTCGGCTCAGGACGTATTCATGGGGATGGTCATCGCGGCCCATGCGATCGGCAGCACGCACGGAATCCTCTATCTCCGTGCCGAATACGTGTACCTCGAGCGCTATCTGGAATCCCAGCTTCAGCAACTGAGGGACGACGGCCTGCTCGGTCTCGGCATCGGCGGCCGAGCCGGATTCGACTTCGACATCCGCATCCAGCTGGGCGCAGGTGCCTATGTCTGCGGCGAGGAGTCGGCGCTGATCGAGTCCTGCGAGGGCAAACGCGGCACGCCCCGGCTGAAGCCACCCTTCCCGGTTCACGAGGGCTACCTCGGCAAGCCGACGTGCGTCAACAACGTCGAAACCTTCGCTGCCGCAACCCGCATCGTCGAGGAAGGTGCGGCGTGGTTCCGCGGCATGGGTACGCCCGACTCGGCGGGAGCACGCTTGTTGAGCGTCGCGGGGGACTGCGACCGTCCCGGTGTCTACGAGGTCGAGTGGGGCATCACCCTCGACGAAGTGCTGGCCATGGTGGGCGCCAACGACGCCCGCGCGGTTCAGATCAGCGGTCCGTCGGGGGAGTGCCTGTCGGTAGAGTTGGACGGCCGACGTCGGATCGCCTACGAGGACATCCCGTGCAATGGCGCCGTCACCATCTTTGACAGCTCCCGTGACCTGCTCGACTGTGTCAAGGACTACACCCGGTTCTTCGCCGACGAATCCTGCGGCATCTGTGTTCCCTGCCGCGCGGGCACCGCGGCATTGCACGACAAGATCGGACGGGTCGTCGCCGGCAGCGGAATCCAGAAGGACCTCGACGACATCGTCCGGTGGGGTGGGATCGTGCGGACGACCAGTCGGTGCGGTCTCGGAGCCACCGCAGCCAATCCCATTCTCACGACGATGGCGAAGTTCCCCGAGGTCTACCGGTCCAGGTTGCGCGATCAGGAAGGAGCGCTGCGTGTCTCGTTCGATCTGGATGCCGCGTTCGCCGGATATGACGAGGCAGTGACCGAGCTGGAGACCGGCGGCACGGCATGACCATTCGCATCGAGATCGACGGATTGGCGGTGTCGACCGAGGAGAACGCAACGCTGGTCGACGTCGCCGCCGACGCCGGCGTCTACATCCCGACGCTGTGCTACCTGAGGGGCAAGCCGTGCCTGGGAACGTGTCGGGTCTGCTCGGTCAAGGTGAACGGGGTCGTGGCCGCGGCCTGTACGGTCCGCGTGTCGGACGGGATGACGGTCGAGGTCGACGGGCCGGACACCGCCGACCTCCGTAAGGCGTTGGTGGAGTTGCTGTTCAGCGAGGGCAACCACAACTGTCCGAGCTGTGAGAAGAGCGGTCGTTGCACGCTGCAGGCGGTCGGCTACGAGGTGGACATGGTGGTGTCGCGCTTCCCGTATCGATTCCCGGTTCGAGAGCGCGACCACGCGTCCGAGCGGATCTGGCTGGAGCGGGATCGCTGCATCTTCTGCCAACGGTGTGTCGAATTCGTCCGCGACGAGGACACCGGCCAGAAGATCTTCAGCATCAGCCACCGCGGCGCCGAGTCGCGCATCGAGATCGATACCGAACGCGCCAACGCCATGCCGGCGGAGCAGATCCGCTACGCCGTCGACATCTGCCCCGTCGGCGCCATCATCGAGAAACGGGTCGGCTACGACGTCCCGATCGGCCGGCGAAAGTATGAACTCGAATCCGTCCGCGAACGCGCATTGGACACCTCCGACGAATCCGGCGCCCCATGACCGACGACATCGCATCGCACGAATTGCCATCCACGGCAGCGGATCCGACGCTCATCGCGGCGCGCGAGGGCAAGGTCAACGTGGCCATGATCGGGTTGTGCGGCTGCTGGGGCTGCACGCTGTCCTTCCTCGACATGGACGAGCGGATCCTGTCGCTCCTGACGAAGGTCACCATTCACCGGTCCTCGCTCACCGACATCAAGAGAATCACCGAGCGCTGCGCGATCGGCTTCATCGAAGGCGGTGTCGCGAACGAGGACAACATCGACACCCTGCGTCACTATCGCGACAACTGCGACGTCCTGATCTCGGTCGGAGCGTGCGCCGTCTGGGGCGGTGTTCCGGCCATGCGCAACGTCTTCGAATTGAAGGACGTTCTCTCCGAGGCCTACCTCAACTCGCCCACCGCGGTTCCCGGCGCCAAACCCGTCATCCCCTGCCATCCCGACATCCCCCGGATCACCACCAAGGTCTACCCCTGCCACGAAGTGGTCGAGATGGACTACTTCATCCCTGGGTGCCCACCGGACGCGGATGCCATCTTCGCGGTGCTCGACGATCTCATCCACGGTCGGCCGGTTGCGCTGCCCCGCTCGCTCAACCACTACGACTGATCTCGGAGACTCCGTGTGAGCAGAAAGCTGATCATCGATCCCGTCACCCGGATCGAGGGCCATGGCAAGGTCACCGTGCACCTCGACGACGACGACAACGTCGTCGACGCCAGGCTGCACGTCGTCGAGTTCCGCGGTTTCGAGAAGTTCGTCCAGGGCCACCCCTATTGGGAGGCGCCGATGCTGATGCAACGCATCTGCGGAATCTGCTTCGTCAGCCACCACCTCTGTGGCGCAAAGGCACTCGACGACATGATCGGCGTCGGCGCGAGCCCGGGCATCGGAATAACGCGGACGGCGGAGAAGATCCGCAGGCTCGGCCACTACGCGCAGATGCTGCAGTCCCATGCGACGGCGTACTTCTACCTCGTCGTCCCCGAGATGTTGTTCGGCATGGATGCCGCACCCGAGCAGCGCAACATCCTCGGCCTGATCGAGGCGGACCCCGCCTTGATGCGCAGGGTGATCATGCTGCGCAAGTGGGGCCAAGAGGTCATCAAGACGGTCTTCGGCAGGAGGATGCACGGCATCAACTCGGTGCCGGGCGGCGTCGACAAGAACCTGAGCCGCGCCGAATGCGACCGACTGCTGAACGGAGAGGAGGGACTTCCGTCGATCGACGAGGTCCTCGACTACGCGCAGGACGGTCTTCGCCTGTTCTACGACTTCCACGAGAAGAACCGAAGCGCGGTGGATGGTTTCGCGAACGTGCCCGCCCTCAACATGTCCCTCGTCGATGCACGAGGCAACGTGGACTACTACGACGGCACGTTGCGAATCATCGACGAGGACAAGCGAATCGTCCGCGAATTCGACTATCGCGACTACCTCGACCATTTCTCGGAAGCCGTCGAGGAGTGGAGCTACATGAAGTTCCCCTTCCTCAAGGACCTCGGTAGGGAGGCGGGCTCGGTCCGGGTGGGGCCGCTGGCGCGGATGAACGTCACCACGTCGCTCTCGACGCCGCGGGCTCAGGAGGCGCTCGAGCGCTTCCATGCCTATACCCACGGCGCAGCGAACAACATGACGTTGCACACCAATTGGGCGCGGACCATCGAAGTGCTGCACGCAGCGGAGTTGATCGAGGGGTTGCTGCGCGATCCCGACCTGCAGAAGGAGGACCTGGTCGTCTCTGCGGCGGACGGCGCGTGGGTCGGCGAGGGCGTCGGGGTCGTCGAGGCACCGCGGGGCACCTTGCTCCATCACTTCCGCGCCGGCGAGGAAGGCGACATCACGTTCGCCAATCTCATCGTGGCCACCACGCACAACAATGAGGTCATCAACCGCACGGTTCGCTCCGTGGCCGAGGACTACCTCGGGGGGCACGCCGAGATCACCGAGGCGATGATGAACGCCATCGAAGTCGGGATTCGCGCATACGACCCGTGCCTGAGTTGTGCCACGCACGCCCTCGGCGAGATGCCGCTGATCGTGACCGTCCACGACGCGGCGGGCAACGTGATCAACGAGCGTGTCCGGTCGTGAGACTCGACGAGTTCGACGACGACTCCAGCTTGATCTACGGAATCGGCAATGTTGGTCGGCAGGACGACGGATTGGGCTGGGCCTTCGTCGATTGGCTTGAGGCGGAAGGGCTCTGCAAGAACGCCCAGCTGCACAGGAGCTACCAGCTTCTGCTCGAGGATGCCGAATTGATCAGCACCAAGGAGCGCGTGCTGTTCGTCGATGCCACCAGGGACGCCACGGTGGGGTCGTTCACGCTGGAGCGAGCAGTGCCCAGGATGGACTTCAGCTTCACCTCGCACGCCGTGTCCATCCCGGCCATCATGGCCACCTGCCAGCAGTGCTTCGCGCGCCTGCCGGTGGTGCACGTCCTGGCGATCAGGGGCTTCGCATTCGAACTCGAGATGGGGTTGACGGCAGCGGCGCGGCTGAACCTGGGCGCGGCGACTGCTTATCTGTCGGAGCAGCGGGCAACTCGGGCACAGTGACGCGCGAGCAGATCACCTGCCCGCGCGGATGGCCTCGAACACGCTGGGGTCCAACAGAGTCGAGGTGTCGCCGAGCTCCCGACCCTCGGCGATGTCACGCAACAGCCGCCGCATGATCTTGCCGCTGCGGGTCTTCGGCAACTCCGGAACGACGTGGATCTCCTTCGGTCGTGCGATCGGTGAGATCTCGCGCGCCACTTCGGCTCTCAGCTCGTCGACCATCGTGGAGCCGGTGTCGGTGGCATGCGCCTGCAGGATGACGAACGCGATGATCGCCTGTCCGGTGTGGTCGTCGGTCGCGCCGACCACCGCGGCCTCGGCCACGTGCGAATGGCCGACCAATGCCGACTCCACCTCGGCGGTCGAGATCCGGTGCCCCGACACGTTCATCACGTCGTCGATGCGGCCCATCACCCAGATGTTGCCGTCAAGGTCGTACCGGGCGCCGTCACCGGCGAAGTACCAGCCCTGCTCGCTGAACCGCGACCAGTACGTTTCCTTGAACCGCTCGGGATCTCCCCAGATGCCGCGCAGCATCGACGGCCATGGCTGATCCACGACGAGATAACCCGATGCGTGCTCACCGTATTCGGGACTCGGCACGACGAGGTTGCCGTCGTCGTCGACCACCTTCGCGGAGATGCCCGGCATCGGCCTGGTCGCCGAACCCGGCTTGCACGTCGTGACCCCCGGCAGCGGCGAGATCATGATGGCCCCGGTCTCGGTCTGCCACCACGTGTCGACGATCGGAGTCTTGTTGGCGCCAAGCACATCCCGGTACCATCGCCACGCCTCGGGGTTGATCGGCTCGCCGACCGAACCCAGAAGTCGCAAGCTCGACAGGTCGTGCGCGTCCGGAATCTCGCGTCCCCACTTCATGAACGTGCGGATCAGCGTCGGCGCCGTGTAATAGGTTGTGACGCCATATTTCTCGATCACCTCGAAATGCCTGTGCTCGTCGGGCGATGCAGGGGTGCCCTCGTAGACCACCTGCGTCACCCCGTTCGACAGTGGGCCGTACACCAGGTAGGTGTGCCCGGTGATCCAGCCGATGTCGGCGGTGCACCAGTACACGTCGGTCTCCGGCTTGACGTCGAAGACGTGATGGTGGGTGAAGGACGCCTGGGTCAGGTAGCCGCCCGAGGTGTGCACGATGCCCTTGGGCTTGCCCGTGGTGCCGGAGGTATACAGCAGGAACAGCGGGTGCTCCGCGTCGAACGCCTCGGGGGTGTGCTCGGCCGCCGCGACGTCCACGGTCTCGTGCCACCAGAGGTCGCGCCCCGCGGTCCACGGCGTGGCGATTCCGGTGCGGCGCACCACCAGCGTGTGCTCGACCGACGTTTCACCCGAGATCGCCTCGTCAACAGCCTCTTTCAACGACACGGCCGTACCGCGCCGGTACTGACCGTCGGTGGTGATCACCAACTTGGCCTCGGCGTCGGAGATCCGCGCCCGCAGCGCCGACGCCGAGTATCCCGCGAACACCACAGTGTGCAGCAGCGCCCAGGCGGGCGCACGCCAACATCGCCACGATCGCCTCGGGGATCATCGGCATGTAGATCGCCACCCGGTCGCCTGCGACCAAACCCAACGCGGTCAAGGCATTTGCCGCCCGCGACACGTCGGCAAACAGCTCCGCGTAGGTGATGTCGCGGCTGTCGCCGACCGGCTCGCCCTCCCATCGGATCGCCACCCGGTCGCCGTTGCCGGCCTCGACGTGGCGGTCCACGCAGTTGTAGGCGACGTTGAGCCTGCCGCCGACGAACCACTTGGCCACCGGCGCCTCCGACCAGTCCAGCACTTCGGTGAAGGGCGTCTCCCACGACAGCCTCGCCGCCTGCTTCGCCCAGAACGCCAGTCGGTCGACCTCGGCGTCGGCGTACAGTTCCGCAGTCCCGTTGGCCGTGGCGGCGAACTCAGGCGACGGCGCGTAGGTTGCCGGGGCTTCGATGATTGTCTCGGTCATGCGGTGTGAGCGTAGTCACGAAACCGATGAGCGACGGGCGTGCGTCACACTGGTCTGCGAACGGCTCGAATCCAGCGCCGACCGGTCCCTTCGGTCGGTCCAGCGGTCGTCGAATGAGGTGAGATGTCCGGCCCGATCCTGACCGCCGTCGTGGTGGTGCTCGCAGTGGCTGGCCTGGCCGCCGCGGCATTCGTGGTGCGCACGCGCAGGGTCGTGGCCACCCCAACCGAGCGGGCCGTCCACGAGGCGCTGCATACCGCCTCGCTGGCGGCCCGCGCCCTTAGGGAAGGGCTCGGCCCGGATTCGGCGCGCGCGGCGGCGCCGCACCTGCGCGCACTGACCGGCGGTGAGGGAGTCGCAGTGTTCGACGGCGACGCCGAGCTGCTGGTGCGCGACCCGGTCGACCACCCCATCTGGACGCGCGGACGTCGTCGCGGCATGTGAGCGGGCGGCGAAGGAGTCCATCTCCGGTCAACGCAGGACGCTGACGACCGGTCAACCGAGCGTGATCGCCCAGCCTCTGCTCGCCGACGGGAGCGGGGTGATCGGCGTGCTCGTCGTGGTGACGACACGCTCTCCCGGGCCCGGGTCGATGGGTGCCGTAGGGGAGGTGGCCCGCTACGCATCCAGCCAGATCGAGCTGGCGGAGCTGGACGCTTCCCGCGCGCGCGTGGACCGCGCCGAGGTACTGGCGTTGCGGGCACAGATCAGCCCGCACTTCATCTACAACGCCTTGAACACCATCGCCTCGTTCGTTCGCACCGACCCCGACCGCGCGCGCGAGCTCATTCTCGACTTCGCCGACTTCACCAGGTACTCCTTCCGTGCCGCGGGCCAGTACACGACGCTGGCCGAGGAACTGCACAACATCGACCGCTACGTGCGCCTCGAACGGGCCCGCTTCGGCGCCGCGCTGACGATCAAGCTGCAGGTGGCGCCAGAAGTCCTCAACGTGGTGGTGCCGTTCCTTGCCCTTCAACCGTTGGTCGAGAACGCCGTGCGTCATGGGCTGGCAGGCCGGGGCGGCGGTTCCGTCGAGCTCGTCGCCCGCGACGAGGGTGCCGACTGCGTGATCACCGTCGAGGACGACGGCGTCGGCATGGATCCGGAGGTGCTGCGGTCCGGGTCCGCCGACGCGCTCGGTGAGGCCAGCTCCGGTGACCAGTCGGCTCACGTCGGGCTGACCAATGTCGACCATCGGCTGCGCGCCGCGTTCGGCGACGAATACGGTCTGGTGGTCGAGACGGCGCTCGGCGCGGGAACCAAGGTCGTGATGCGGGTCCCGAAGTTCCGCCCGGGAGTATGGGCCAGCGGAGGTGCCTTGGGGTGAGCGAACAGATCACGGTGCTGGCCGTCGATGACGAGTCGCCTGCCCTCGACGAACTCGTCTACATGTTGGAGAAGCATCCCGCCATCGGTCGGGTGCGCAGTGCGGCCGACGCCACCCTTGCGCTGCGCGCACTGCACGAGGGCGGCGTCGACGCGGTGTTCCTGGACATCAACATGCCGGGGCTGTCCGGTGTGGAACTGGCGGCCGTGCTGTCGAACTTCGCCCAGCCGCCCGCCGTGGTGTTCGTGACCGCTCACGACGACAAGGCGGTCGCGGCGTTCGACGTCGGTGCCGTGGACTACGTGCTCAAGCCGATCCGCCGTGACCGACTCGACGATGCCGTGCGTCGGGTGGTTGCGACCCGCTCGCCGGCTCCGGCCGCGACCGCGGGAGCCGCCGGAGCTGGAGCCGACGACCGTGCCCACGACCACGACGTGATCCCGGCCGAGGTCGGCGGAGTCACACATCTGATCCGCCGGGACACCATCGGATGGGTGGAGGCCGAAGGGGATTACTCCCGCCTGCACTCGAGCTCCGGCGCGCATCTGGTGCGCATCCCGCTGAGCACTCTCGAAACACGTTGGGCAGAAGCAGGTTTCCAGCGGGTGCACCGCTCCTATCTGGTATCGCTACCGATGGTGACCGGCATGCGCACCACCGGCGGCGCGGTGATGGTGCGGATGCGGGCCAACGGTGCCTCGCCTGCAGCGGAGCTACCGGTGAGCCGTCGCCAGGTGCGTGAGTTGCGCGACCGGCTGGTCCGGGATCCGATGCGTGGCTACCGATCGGTGCGCGGAGATGAGTAGTCCGCGGCCGCAGCGGGAACGGGTGGTGCTCGGCCAGCGCCGGGGAGCCCGCATCGTGCGCACCCGTGTCGAGATCCAGGAACAGACCGAGGTCGGTGACGCGCTTGTCCGCGGACTGGTGCGGGCCCAGCTCGGTCTGGCGCTGCGACTTGCAGCCGTCGTGGTGTGCGCGGTGGTCGCGATCCTGTTGGGCGGGGGGTTGTTTCCGACACTCATCACGACGTCGGTGTTCGGCATCAGGCTGAACTGGTTGGTGCTCGCGGTGCTGTCGTATCCGCTGCTGTACGGCGTCGGCCGACTGTACGTGCGGCTCGCCGAGCAAGGGGAGCGCGACATCGTCCGCGTGGTCGACGAGGAACCGTGACCGGATCGTCCTCGACGGTGCTCACTGCGGCCGCCCTATTGGTCGCGGCGGTGGCCACCGTGGCGCTCGGCATCTACGGGGGTCGACTGTCGCGGACCACGTCGGACTTTCTGGTCGCCTCCCGCAGCGTCGGACCACGCTGGAACGCTGCGGCGATCTCGGGTGAATATCTTTCGGCGGCATCATTTCTCGGCGTTGCGGGCCTGGTCGCCAAGTATGGCGCCGACGCGCTGTGGTACCCCATCGGATTCACGGCGGGCTACCTCGGGCTGCTGATGTTCGTCGCCGCGCCCCTGCGACGCTCCGGCGCCTACACGGTGCCCGACTTCACCGAGTTCCGGCTCGCCTCGCCCCGGCTTCGTACCGCGACGATGCTCTTCGTCGTCGTGATTTGCGTGCTGTACCTCGTGCCGCAGTACCAGGGTGCCGGCCTGACTCTGAAGATCCTTCTGGGACTGCCGTTTTGGATCGGGCCGGTGGTGGTCGCCGCCATCGTGATCGCGAACGTCGTCGGCGGCGGGATGCGGTCCATCACGTTCGTCCAGGCGTTCCAGTACTGGCTGAAACTGACGGCGATCGCCATTCCCGCACTGACTCTGCTGGCCTTCTTCGCCTCGATCGACCGGCGCTCGGCGGGCCGCTGCCACCGACGGTCGACGAGCGGACGACCGTGGCGATCGAAACCGACGTCGTGGTGCAGGTGGACGCGCCCGGCGGCGTCACGGTCAGCGGGACCCTCGACGGCAGATCCGTGCGCGATGCGCCAATCGGCACGCCCGGTGAGCACGTGCTGGGCGCAGGCACCACGGTCACGCTCGCCGCGGGAGCGGCCACGCCGGTGGTGGCCGGTGTGCCGAGTACCGGTGAGGAATGGATGGGTTCCGGCGGCGGACTCGGTGGCGCGCATCCGCTGTATCAGGTGCTGGCCATCGTCATCGCCACATTCCTTGGGACGATGGGCCTTCCGCACGTGCTGGTGCGCTTCTACACCAACCCGGACGGGCGGGCCGCGCGGCGCACGGCGCTGGCAGTGATCGCGCTGCTCTCGGTGTTCTACGCATTTCCGACGCTGATGGGCGTCTTCGCGCGCCTCTACGTGCCCCAACTGCTGATCACCGGCACCGCTGACGCGGCGGTGTTGCTGATGCCGCAGGCCGCCATTGCGGGCGCGCCTGGGCAACTGCTGGCCGCCTTGGCCGCCGCCGGGGCGATCGCCGCGTTCCTGGCCACCTCGTCGGGGTTGTTGGTCAGCATCGCCGGGGCGCTGGCCACCGACGTGCTGCGCGGACGGGTGCGCGACTTCCGGATCGCTGCGCTGATCGGCGGACTGCTGCCGCTTCCGCTGGCGCTCGCGGCGTCCACGCTCGAACTGTCTCGAAACGTCGGGCTGGTGTTCGCGGTCGCCGCGTCCACCCTGTGTCCGCTGCTGGTGCTGGGAATCTGGTGGCGGGGACTCACCGCGGTCGGTGCCGTATGCGGACTGTTGGCCGGCGGCATCGCCTCTGGGGCGGCCGCGGCGCTGACTCTGGCGGGTGGGATCGACGACAGCGTGCTCGGTGGCTGGCCTGCGGTGGTCGCGGGCTACCCGGCCGCGTTCAGCGTTCCACTGGCGTTCGTCGTCATGGTCGTGGCCAGCCGGATGACGCGCGCCACCGTCCCAGCGGACACCGCTCGCATCTTCGCCCGCATGCACCTGCCCGAGCGCCTGGGCATGAGCGTCGAGCGCGTTCCCGGCGACTGAAGTCGCGCCGTTCGTCGCGGTCCTTCAACCGCTCAACGCACCACTCGACGGCTTCACCGCATGGCCATCGACACCGCCGCCCGATGTGAGGAGGGTCTCAAGGAGCACCTGGCCAGAGCCGGGTCACAGCACGGTAGGAGTCCACCAGTGTCACCCACGAACCTAGAACAGCGGGACGCGTCGTCGGCGCATCGCGCCTCGTTCATCGAGGCGCAACAGAGCCCGGAATTTCAGGAACTGCGAAGCCGGCTGCGCCGCTTCGTGTTTCCGATGACCGCGTTCTTCCTCATCTGGTATGCGAGCTACGTACTGCTCGGCGCTTTCGGACACGACTTCATGGCCACGAAGGTCTTCGGCAACGTCAACGTCGGCTTACTGCTTGGCCTGGCGCAGTTCGTGACGACCTTCGCCATCACCGGCCTGTACGTGAGGTTCGCCAACAAGCAACTCGATCCCCGCTCCGCGGCGATCCGCGCGAAGCTGGAAAGCGAAGCATCATGAAACATCCTTGCGGCAGCAAGTGAAACGGTCGGCAACCCGGTCGCCAACATCGGCATCTTCGCAGTGTTCGTGCTCATTACGCTGGCCGTGGTGATCAAGGCGGGCCGCAAGAAGTCCACCGCCGCGGAGTTCTTCACCGGTGGACGCGCGTTCAGCGGACCGCAGAACGGCATCGCGATCGCGGGGGACTACCTCTCGGCGGCAAGCTTCCTCGGCATCGCGGGAGCCATCGCTGTCTACGGCTACGACGGCTTCCTCTACTCCATCGGCTTCCTGGTGGCATGGCTGGTAGCACTCCTGCTCGTCGCCGAATTGCTCCGCAACACAGGCAAGTTCACGATGGCCGACGTGCTGAGCTTCCGGCTCAAGCAGCGGCCCGTGCGGTTGGCCGCGGCGACGTCGACGATGACCGTCTCGCTGTTCTACCTGCTGGCGCAGATGGCAGGCGCGGGCGGCCTCGTCGCGCTGCTGCTCGACATCAAGGGCCGCACCGGCCAGAGCATCGTGATCGCGGTGGTCGGCGTGCTGATGATCGTGTACGTGTTGATCGGCGGCATGCGAGGCACCACGTGGGTGCAGATCATCAAGGCCGTGCTGCTGATCACCGGTGCGGCGATCATGACGGCGATGGTGCTGTTCAAGTTCGGGTTCGACTTCTCGAGCATCCTCGGGCTCGGCGCAGTCCGCGATCTCGGGTTCGGCCGACGCGGCCGTCGCCAACCGCGACGTGCTGGCGCCGGGCGCTCAGTACGGAGGATCGACGCTGTCGAAGCTCAACCTGCTCTCGCTGGGCCTCGCTCTGGTACTCGGCACCGCCGGCCTGCCGCACGTGCTGATGCGCTTCTACACCGTCCCGACCGCCAAGGAGGCTCGGCGCTCGGTGGTGTGGGCCATCGCGTTGATCGGCGCCTTCTACCTGTTCACCCTGGTGCTGGGTTATGGCGCCGCGGCGATCGTCGGTCCGGATCGCATCCTCGCTGCGGCAGGTGGGCAGAACTCCGCCGCACCGCTCTTGGCCTTCGAACTCGGCGGCGTCGTCCTGCTCGGCATCATCTCGGCAGTCGCCTTCGCCACGATCCTCGCGGTCGTCGCCGGCCTGACGATCACCGCGTCGACCTCGTTCGCCCACGACGTCTATGCCAGCGTGATCAAGAAGGACGGGGTGATCCGACGACGAGCAGGTGAAGGTGTCCCGGATCACCGCGGTGGTGTTGGGCATCTTCGCGATCGGGCTGGGCATTCTGGCCAACGGGCAGAACATCGCGTTCCTGGTGGCGCTGGCGTTCGCGGTCGCGGCGGCGGCCAACCTGCCGACCATCGTCTACTCGCTGTACTGGAAGCGCTTCAATACCCGAGGTGCACTGTGGAGCATGTACGGCGGGCTGATCTCGACGATCGTGCTCATCGTCCTGTCGCCTGCGGTGTCGGGTGCGAAGACCGCGATGCTGCCGCACGTCGACTTCGCCCTGTTCCCGTTGGCGAATCCCGGCATCGTGTCGATTCCGCTGGCGTTCATCCTCGGCATCGTCGGCACGCTGACGTCAAAGGACAACGGCGACCCAGAGATCAACGCGGAGTTCGAGGTTCGTTCACTGACCGGGGTGGGCGCCGAGAAGGCGGTCTCGCACTGACATAGCACCACGACTGCGGCGGCCACCTTCGAAGGGTGGCCGCCGCAGCCGCGTTCGTGTCTCGGGTCATACGAGTGGAGTAACCGGCTGCCTGCCGTGCTAGCTCGGCGGGTGGTGTCGTTGGTAGAGGCCGCACCACGGCTGAGCTCCCGTTCAATCGCTTGGCGGCCCCTAGCACGCCGTACCGACAGTTCTGTTCTGGGCGTGTGGTTTTGGGGTGGGTTGTGCACAGTCGCGATTTCATCCACAGTTCGGGGTTCTGTGCCGGCTCGCGGCGCTATGCACGTCGGTTGGTGGGTGCAGGATCGGAGACATGTTCGAGGAATTGGCTCAGGGCGACGCGCTGGCCCACGTTGATGATGCGGCGTTGGTCACCGCGATCACCGGCTGGACGCGTGCGGAGGCCACCGCGGCCGCGCACCGGATGGCGGCGATCGCGGAGTTGACCGACCGCCGCGGCGCGTCCGAGCAGGCCGACGAGCGGCAATTCTGGGCCTGTGATGCGTGGGACAGCGCGGCCGCGGAGATCGCGACGGCCAGCGGGATCAGCGCCCGGGTGGCGTCCAATCAGATGCATCACGCGTTGGCGCTGCGTTACCGGCTGCCCGAGATCAACAAGCTGATGACCGAGGGCACCCTGTCGGCGCGGTTGGCGAACACCATCGCCTGGCGCACCCAACTCGTCGACGATCCGGACGTGTTGGCCCAGGTGGACGGTGATCTGGCCGAGGTCGCGTCGTCGTTCGGGTCGTTGTCGGTGCCCAAACTCGAAGCCGCCATCGATGCGGCGATCGCGGTGCACGACCCGGCGGCGGTGCGCCGCTTCCAGACCGCCGCGAAGGGCTGTGACCTGGAGTTCGGTAGTCGCGATGACAGCACCGGGACGGTGTCGATGTGGGGTCGGCTGAAGGTCACCGACGCCGAACTGTTCGAACGGCGCGTCGAGCAGATGGCGCGGCGACGATGCTCCCATGACCCGCGCACCGCTGGGGAACGTCGGACCGCGGTGTTGGGGGTGATCGGTGCCGGCGGCACGCACCTGCCATGTACCTGCGGTCGCCCGGACTGCACCGCCACCGGACCCGATGCCCGCGCCGATGCCATCGTCATCCACGTCCTCACCGACCACCACCCCGACGCGAGCCACCAGCCGACCCGAGCCGGATGACGGTCCGATACCGAGCCGCCACCGGCCACTGAGCCGGATGCCGGACCCGAGCCGGATGCCGGACCCGACCCGGACCTGGGCCCGACATTGCGCCGCCACCGAACGTCGACCCGCCCGATGCCTCGCCACCCCCGGATCAGGTCCCGATGCCGGACTGCCACCCGCCACAGACTCGACTCGGCAGCGACCCGACTTCGGAAGCGAGCCGGGCAGCGGCCCCGACTCCGGAAGCGAGCCGGGCAGCGGCCCCGACTGCGGCAGCGGTCCCGAACTCACCGGATACCGCGCCGGATGCCGAGCGGGGCGCGCGCCGACATCCGACAGGCCACCACCGGCCGATCCGACCCGGGACAGCAGCACGCAGCCGCCCCGATCCCGCTGACCCGCGGCCCGGCCCCGCCTGACGCCGAGGTTCCGAGGTCGACCGCCCACCGCTCAGCCCGACTCGGAGCACCTCACCGCCGAACCAATGCGATAACGCTCACGCAACGCCGCCCGCTGCTTCGGGATTGGCGGTGATCGCCGGAGGTGGGATCGTGCCCACCGCGCTGCTGACCGAACTCATCGGCCTCGGCGCCACCGTGCGGCCCGTACCCACAGCCGCGGAGTTGTGCGCCGAGCCGCGCTACCGACCCTCGGCGAAGCTGGCGCGCTACGTCCGCAGCCGTGACCTCACCTGCTGCTTCCCGGGCTGCGATCGCCCGGCCGAACGCTGCGACCTCGACCACAGCACCCCGCACGGTGTCGGCGGGCTGACCCACCCCGGCAACACCAAATGTCTATGCCGAAAACATCACTTGCTCAAGACTTTCTGGACCGGACCCACCGGCTGGACCGATCAGCAGCTCGCCGACGGGACCGTGGTGTGGATCAGCCCCAGCGGCCACCGCTACACCCGGCCACCGGGCAGCAGAATGTACTTCTCACACTGGGACACCAACACACCCTTACCCAAGAACACCGCCGCACCACCGGCCGCAGTCACCGGCGACCGGCCGCCGAATCGCGGCCTGACCATGCCCAAACGCAAGACCACCCGCGGCTGGCAACGAGCCCTCCGACTACACAACGAACGACAACGCAACCAACGCGCCATCGACGAAGACCAACCACCCTACTAGACAACATGATTCGGTGCGGAGCGCGACACTCAACGGTTGCGGAACTGCTCGGTGACTCGGTCAACGGCCGCCCATGCCATGACTAACGCCACGCCGGGTCACGTCTCACCCGCGGCGGTGTTCGACAACGGGGACACCGACGCGACCAGAGGGTCGCGCAACGCCAGGCCAAGATAACGAGTGGACAGGTCCATCAGCGTCCCCTTCGTGCGTCGGGGTGTAAGCCGAAGCCGGTCATCAACCTGGAAATCGAACGGTGGTTCCTGGCATCAGCTTGACCACGCGACCGTGGCATTCCACCTCGATACCGGGGGCATCGCGGGGATCGACGCTGATGATGACGCCCTTGCCGCTGACTCGCAGGTGTAGGTGAAGACCGCGGTAGTGGATCGGTATGGCCAGCACGCCAAGCGATTCCGGCCAGTGCGGCGAGAGGATGAGCCGGTTCGACCGTGTCTCCAGCCCGGTGAAGCAGCGCTGCATGAGGTCGACGGTGCCTGCCATGGCCGCCAGGTGGATGCCCTCGGACGTGGTGCCGCCCTGGATGTCGGAGACGTCGGACTTCAGCGCCTGCTGGAAGAACTCCAGTGCGCGGTCGCGGTTGGCCCTGGCGAGCACCCAGGTGTGGACGACGCCGCTGAGCGTCGACCCGTGCGACGTGCGCGCCAGGTAGTAGTCCACCATGTCCGGCACCTGTTCGGGGGCGAAGCGGTAGCCGAGCCGGTCGAGCAGTTCGTGCAGCTCGTCGGCCGACAACAGGTAGAGCAGCATGAGCGCGTCGGCCTGCTTGGACGCCTTGTACCGATTGACGTCGTCGTGCTCGGCCTCCAGGATGCGGTCCAGCCGTTGGATGTTGCCGTACTGGCCGCGAAGCCGGTCCCAATCCAGTTCCGCCAGTTCGCCATAGCCCTCGAACTGGCTGATGACGCCGTCGTGGAACGGGACGTACATCCGCCTGCTCACCTCCTCCCAGTGCGTCAGTTCGGCACTCTGCAGGCCGATCGCCTCCATGAGGTCGAGGCGGTTCGGCATCGGCAGCAGATTCAGCGCGTCGAGCGCCCGCATGATCACCCAGACCGCCATCACGTTGGTGTAGGCGTTGTTGTCGATGCCGTCGTAGGGGGCGTCGGGGTAGCCGGAGTGGAACTCGTCGGGCCCGATGACGCCCTTGATGACGAACCGCTGCCGGTTCTCGTCGTAGCTGGACAGGCTGACGAAGAAGCGTGCGACCTCGGCCAGCAGCTCCGCGCCGTAGTCGATCAGGTACGCCAGGTCACCGGTCACCTGGTAGAACTTCCAGGCGCTGTAGGCGACCGCGATGCCGATGTGGTGCGCGCGTGCGCTGGCGTCGGGATTCCAGTGGCCACTACGCGGATTGAGGTGCAGCCGTTGGCTTTCCTCGCGCCCGTCGCTGCCCGACTGCCACGGGAACATGGCCCCCGAGTGGCCCGCCTCGCGGGCCGCCGCACGGGCCTCGGGCAGGCGCCGGTAGCGGTAACCCAGCAGGGATCTGGTGATCATCGGGAACCGCAGGTTGAGCACCGGGAAGATGAACAGCTCGTCCCAGAAGATGTGGCCGCGGTAGGCCTCGCCGTGCAGTCCGCGGGCGGGCACGCCCGCGTCGAGGTCGGCGGTGTTCGGCGACACCGTCTGCAGCAGGTGAAGCAGGTGCAGTCGCAGGATCCGCACTTCGTCGGTGAAGTCGTCGAACTCGATGGACATCCGCTCCCAGAGATGCACCCAGGCGGTCGCGTGCCCGTCGAGCAGCTCCGCGAACCGGCCCAGTCGCGCGAGCGAGCGCTGCGCATCGACGCCGGGCTCTGACGTCGCGACGTCGCGCCCCGTGTACACGGTCACGACCTTCTCGATCGTGACCGCCTCGCCCACGGACAACTGCACGGAGATGTCGTGACCGATCTCGGCGCCCTCGTCGAACAGACGGAAGCCGGCCGGGACGGGTTCGCCGTCGCGCCACACCGTGTTGCGCGCCGCCATGGCGATCGGGATGCGGGACTGGGTCGTCTGCATGGTCAGCAGGACCGAATCGCCTGCGAATTCGCGCGTTTCGATCAACTCGAGGTGCCGGTCGGACAGGTCCCGGTAGCGCTCGACGAGAGAGTTCGTCACGTTGCCGTCCAGCGTCGAACGGAACTCGACCGTCCCCGTCCAGTCCTCGGCGATCGACCGTCGTCTCGAGGGCGCCGACGTGGGGCAGGTGCATCGCCACGAGTCGCCGTTGCGTCAGCGACGTCGTCCGGCCCGCGTCGTCGCGGAACCTCACCTCGCGGACGAGCACCGCCCGTCGAAGGTCGAGCGTCTGCCGATACGAGAGCACCGTGACCGCGTCGACGTCGAACCAGTCGCCGTCGTCGATGCGGAAGGTCAGGGCCAGCCAGTTGGGCAGGTTGACCAGACTCTCGTTGTCGATCTCCGTGCCCGCCACCTCGTCGACGAGGCGGTTGTACACCCCGGCGGCGTAGGTACCGGGGTAGTGCACCCGCCCCGCCTTCGACTCGGGAGCGGCGCCGCGGGTGGCGAAGTAGCCGTTTCCCAACGTGCACAACGCTTCCCGGAGCTTCTCGCTCTGCGGGTCGTATCCGTCGAAGACGTAGTCCCACGCCTCGCCCGAGACCCGCTGCTTGTAGGCCAGCCACTCCGACCCGCGTGCGATGAATTCGCAGACCTGATCCGGACTCGCAAGGGCGAAGTGCGCGGCCGTCTCGTCGGTCGCCGTCCTCGTCGTGGCCGACGACGATCCCGATGCCGTCGAAGCGTGACCGCGTCGAAGGCGTCCTCGTCGGTGAGGTCGTCGCCGATGTAGATCGGCAGCAGCGAGCCGGACGCATCGATGCGGTCGCGGATCCAGGCCAGGGTGGTGCCCTTGTCCCAGTCGAGGTCGGGCCGCAGTTCGACGAGCATCCGCCCGCTGGTCACCCGTAGGCCCGTCCCGCGCTCCGAGTTTGTGCGTGGTGGCGACGATCTCACCGACGAGCTCCGGTGCGACCTCGCGGTAGTGCACCGCGACGGCGAAGCGCTTGTGCTCGACCCGCACGCCGGGAAACGCGGCAAGGCCGTCGCGCAACTCGGCGGCTGCGCGCTCGAGGACCGGGACGAACGCGGCGGCCTCCTCGTTGCAGTGATACGCGCCGTCCGGTCCCGTCAGTTCGAACCCGTGGCTGCCCGCGTACCAGAGGCCGGGGATGCCGACCCGGTCGCGGACGTCGGCGAGGTCGCGACCACTCAGGATGGCCACCGGACACACCCCGGCGACGTGCTCCAGCGCCTCGGCGGCGCCGTCGACCAACCTGGCCGCGTCGGGATCCGAGACGATGGGGGACAGCGTCCCGTCGTAGTCCAGGAACAGCATCGACTCCCTGGCGCTGGTGATGCCGATCAACTGGCCGTAGGAGGTCAGCGCGTTCGGGAGTTCCGAGACCCGCCGGTCCCCGGTGCGGACGGCGACGTCGGCCAGCTCGGCGAGCACGACGTCGGCACCGCAGCGGGTGAGCTCGTCGGCGGTCCCGGTCGCCGTCGATGCCGATGACGAGTGCGAATCCGCCGTCGCGGGCCGCCGCCACGCCTGCGGCGGAGTTCTCGACGACGACGCATCGCTGCGGTCGCACGCCGAGTCGGCGGGTGGCGTCGAGAAGCACTGTGGGATCGGGGTTTTCGGATGTTCCCCGTTCACCCGCGACGCCGTCGATGCAGACGCCGAAGAGATCGTCTACTCCGGCGGACTTCAACGCCTGCTGGCACTGCGGGCTCGAGGAGTATGCCGCCGCGCCCACGCCGATGCCTCGCAACTTGCGGGCCAACTCGACCGTCGCCCCGAACATCGGCACGTCGCAGGTCAGCGCACCGTCGAGGTCGAACAGCACCGCGTCGTGGTAGCGCGGATCGATCGTGATCGGCAGCTTCATGACGTCGGAACGAGCTGGTCTTCCAACTCCAGCACCTGCTCGGGTGGTCTTCACCACGGTGTCGGGGTTCAGGCTCATCGAGTCGATGCCGATCTGGACGAGGAACTCGGCCATGTCCGGGTAGTCCGACGGCGCCTGTCCGCACAGCCCCGAGTGAATCCCGTTGCGGCGGCAGCCTTCCACGGCCAACCGGATCATCTCCTTGACGCCGTCGTCGCGCTCGTCGTAGTCGAAGGCGACGATCTCGCTGTCCCGGTCGACGCCGAGCGTCAGCTGGGTGAGGTCGTTGGAGCCGATGGAGAAGCCGTCGAAGCGCTTGGCGAATTCGTCGATCAGGATCACGTTGTTCGGGATCTCGCACATCGCGTAGACCTTGAGTCCGTTCTCACCTCGCCTCAGACCGAGGTCGGCCATCGTCTTGAGCACGAGGTCGGCCTCGGTGACCCGCCGCACGAACGGAAGCATGAGGATGACGTTGGTCAGGCCCATGTCGTCGCGTACCCGTTGCATCGCAGCGGCATTCCAAGCGCGAAGCCCTCGGCGTAGGCCGGATGCGCGTAGCGCGAGGCGCCGCGGAAGCCGAGCATCGGGTTGCTCTCGGTCGGCTCGAAGCCCGCTCCGCCGAGCAGGGTGGCGTACTCGTTGGTCTTGAAGTCCGACATCCGCACCACCACGGGCTTCGGCCAGAACGCGGCGGCGATGGTGCCGATCCCCTCGGAGAGCCGCTCGACGAAGAACGCGCTGCCGTCGGCGTAGCCCTGGGTGAGCCGTTCGATCTCCCGGCGCGCGTCGGGGTCGTCGACCTTCTCGGGATGCAGCAGGGCCATCGGGTGGGCCCGGATGTACTCGCTGATGATGAATTCCATCCGGGCGAGGCCGACGCCGTCGTTGGGCAGGAACGACGTCTTGAAGGCGAGGTCGGGGTTGCCGAGGTTGAGCATGATCTTCGTCCGTGGCCGCGCCACGTCGCCCACCTCGGTGCGGTCCACGTGGAAGCCCAGCGCGCCCTGGTACACCCGGCCGGAATCGCCCTCGGCGCACGACACCGTCACGATCGGCGCCGTCGGGCACGCTGGTGGTCGCGTCGCCGGTACCCACCACGGCGGGGATGCCGAGTTCGCGGGCGATGATCGACGCGTGGCAGGTGCGCCCGCCGCGGTTGGTGACGATCGCGGCGGCGGTCTTCATGACCGGTTCCCAGTCGGGTGTGGTGGTGTCGGCGACCAGCACCTGACCCGGCTTGAATTCCGCAAGCTGCGTGAGGTTTTCGATGCGCTTGACCGCGCCCGAGGCGATCCGCTCGCCGACCGAGCGGCCCTCGGTGAGCACCTCGCCGCGGCCGTCGAGCACGTAGCTCTCCAGCGCGGTCACGCTGTGCTGGGAGGCCACCGTCTCCGGGCGGGCCTGGACGATGTAGAGCTTGCCGTCGATGCCGTCCTTGGCCCACTCCATGTCCATCGGTCTGCCGTAGTGCGCTTCGATCGCACACGCGTAGCCCGCCAGTTCCAGGACGTCGGCGTCGGTGAGGCAGAACCGGGCGCGGTCGGCCTTCGGGGTCGGGATGTTTCGCGTCGTGTTCTTCGTCTCGCCGTCGACGAGGATCATCTTCACGGCCTTGTCGCCGAGCAAGCGGCGCAAGACCGCGCGATGTCCTGCGGCATAGGTCGGCTTGTGCACGTAGTACTCGTCGGGGTCGACGGCACCCTGAACGATGTTCTCGCCGAGACCATAAGCGCCCGTGACGAATACGACGTCGCGGAAGCCCGACTCGGTGTCGAGGGAGAACATCACGCCCGACGAGGAGATGTCGGAGCGCACCATCTTCATCACGCCGATCGACAGCGAGACCTTGAAGTGGTCGAAGCCCTGGTCGATCCGGTAGTGGATCGCACGGTCGGTGAAGAGGCTTGCAAAACAACGGCGGCAGGTGTCGAGCAGGCTCTCGTCGCCCTTGATGTTGAGGTAGGAATCCTGCTGGCCGGCGAAGCTCGCCGTCGGGAGGTCCTCGGCGGTGGCCGAACTCCGTACGGCCAGGCTGACGTCCTCGCCGTACTCCTGCTGAAGTTGGCGGTAGGCGGTCGATGATCTCGGCGGCCAGGTCGTCGGGAAGTCCCGCCCCGTAGACGATCTCCCTGGCCCGCTTGGCCTTTCGTGCCAGCGCGGCGACGTCGGCGGGGTCGATGTCGTCGAGTTCGGCGTGCAGACGCCCCCATGCGCCCGCCTCGTCCAACATGTGGCGGTAGCCCGCCGCGGTGATGGCGAAGCCGTGCGGGATGCGGACGCCCTCACCGGACAGCTTCTGGAACATCTCGCCGAGCGAGGCGTTCTTCCCGCCGACGATGGGCACGTCCTCGATGCCCATGTCCTCGAAGAAGCGGACGTACTGAGACGTACCCATGACCTGTCCTCTCGTGGCGGATCGGGCAGGCGACTTCAACCGGAGTCGTTGCCCGACAACACCGTCAACCTCCCACGAACTCACGCGGGCCAGACAGGGTCCAAGGTCACTCGAATGAAAGCCCAAGCGCCTATGGCGGGAAAGACGGGACCTCGTGCCCTGCTGCGCAGGACGTTTCGGTTGACGGCGATGACCAGAGCGACGGATCAAGGCGTGGTCGATCGCCGACGGACCGACAGGGCTGCCGTGGGGAGGCCTTGGCGTCGACGTGGTCATGGGTGTCGACCATCGCGACTACGACGGTTCGCCATGCGTGGGCTAGCGGTCAGCGGCGCTGACCGCTAGCTCGACCGGCTCAGGAGTGGCCTCGAACAACCGCTCCACGTCATCGCGGGTGCAGGTCGCCGTCCCCGGGGTCATCAACATGGCGGCGCCCGCGGCGATGCCCAGGCGGACCGCCTTGTCGAGCGGCCATCCGTCGCTGAGCCCGACCGTGATCCCGGCGACCATGGCATCGCCTGCACCGACACCGCTGCCGGGTGGTACCGCGACCGCCGGATATCGCTGGGCGACTTCGGCGTTGACGAGCAAGGCGCCCTGAGAGCCCAGTGACACCAGGACGTTGCGTGCACACCCGTGCTCGACGAGCTCGCGCGCCGCGGCCACCTGTTCGGCCTCGTCGCGAAGTTCGCGTCCGACGCATTCACGGAGCTCGCGGATGCTCGGCTTGAGAAGGAACACCTTGCCGCCGACGAGGTGTCGCAGACCGCTGCCGGAGGTGTCGAGGATCAGCCGGGTGTCCAGTTGCGCGCACACGCCGGCGATGACGTTGTAGAAATCCGGTGAGACGTTGGGGGGCAGGCTGCCACTGGCGACCACGCAGTCGGCCTGCGCACCGAGCGCGCGGAGTTCATCGAGGCACTCCTCCTGCTCGGCGACGCTGAGACCCGCGCCGGGCAGCACGAAGCGATATTGCCTCTCCGTGCTGCGTTCGTTCACGGTGAAACTCTCCCGGGTCGGCTCGGCGATCCGGATCCGGCGCAGTGGCAGGCCCGCGACGTCGAGCATGTCGGTGACGAGGTCGCCGCTGGCGCCACCCGCTGGAAACATGGCCACTACGTTCGCGCCGAGCGTGTGCGCGACCCGCGCGACGTTGATTCCACCCCCGCCGGGGTCGTAGCGCGCTGCACCGCAACGGATCTTCTCTGTGGGCATCACGACGTCCGCTCCGGTGGCGATGTCGAGTGCCGGATTCATCGTCACCGTCACGATCGACGGTGTAGTTGCGCTGTCGGTGTGTGGCGTTGGTGGCGTCACGACGGGTTACCCGCTTTCGGTTCAGCAGTGACAGTAGGGACGTCGTCGGCCTGCGTTAATGGCCGTTAGTCCCTCGTGGGCTGCCGTTGGACCCGACCTGCGCTGGGCGGCATTCCGTTGTGCCCACGAGATGAGGACTTGCGGCCCTGCCGCAGCACCGGGTGTGACGGGCATCGTCACCCCATGGAGCATCTGAGCACGCTTGACGCCAGCTTTCTGCAGGCAGAGGACTCTGATCCGCACGTCAGTCTGGCGGTCGGCGGAGTGTCGATCATCGAGGGGCCTGCTCCCGACTACGCCGAGCTGGTGTCGGCGTTCACCGAACGGGCGCAAGCCATTCCACGCTGTACACAGGTGCTTCATACGCACGCGTTCGACCTCGGCTCCCCTGAATGGGTGGATGACACCGCCTTCGACATCGCGCATCATCTGCATCGCGTAGCGCTACCGCAGCCGGGCGACGACGCCGAGCTGTTCGGGGTGATCGCCAGCATCATGGAGCGGCGGCTGGACCGTGAGCGCCCGCTCTGGGAGTGCTGGATCATCGAGGGACTCACCGACGGTCGGTGGGCCATGCTGATGAAGATCCACCACTGCATCGCCGACGGTATCGCGACGGCCCAGATGCTGGCGAAGCTCAGCGACGGCGGCGGGGGCGAGACGTTCGCCACCGACATCCGCGCCGCGAAGGAGCCCGGTAACTCGATCCTCGACCTACTGCGGCCGCGGCTGAACCCACTGGACTGGATGAGCGACGTCTTTCGGGCGACCATTGCCGTCACCACTGCCGCCGAACACGCCATGGCCGGGGCCGTCGAGCTGACTGCCCACGTGCTCTCCGCCGCACCGGAGTCTTCACTGAACGGGACCGTCGCCAAGATGCGCCGCTTCAGTGCGGCCCGGGTGGATCTGGCTGTCATGAACCAGGTTCGCCGGGACTTCGACGTGACGCTCAACGACGTGGCGCTCGCGGCGATCACCAGCAGTTACCGGACCATGTTGCTCGACCGCGGCGAGACCCCGGGCCCCAATGCATTGCGCACGCTGGTGCCCGTGTCGATGCGCGCGGCAGACCACTTCGACAAGACCGACAACCGGGTATCGGCGATGTTGCCGTTGTTGCCCGTCGACGAACCCGACCCGGTCAAACAGCTTCAGGCAGTCCACAGCCGGCTCACCAAGGCCAAGGGCAGTGGTCAGCGCGAAGGCGGGAGCGCCGTATTCGCCGCTGCAGGCAGTATCCCGTTTGCGATCTCGGCGTGGGCGATTCGACTGCTGACCCGACTGCCGCAGAACTCGGTGACTGCGCTGGCGACCAACGTTCCCGGGCCCCGCGGGCGACAGCGCGTGATGGGCCGGGAGGTACTGGAGATCCTGCCGATACCGCCGATCGCCCTTCATCTGCGCACCGGTATCGCGATGGTCAGCTACGCCGACAGCTTCTTCTTCGGCATCAATGCCGACTACGACAGCGCGCCCGACGTCGACAAGCTGGCCCGTGGAATCGAGGACGGGGTGAGGCGGCTGGCCGAGATCGGCGCCGCTGGGACGAAAGCCGCTGGGAAGCAATAGGGCGGGTCGCAGACGCCCGCGGTGACGTCTGCGGGCTGCCTGTGGCCGATCGGACCTCCGGTCACGGGGTCGAGCAACGCGATGCCGAACTGCCACCGTGACACGTCGAGCACATCCATCGATAGCTGGCCTTCGATGAGTGCCCTACGTCTAGCCGGCAGCCCATTCCATGGCGCGATCGAGTTCGTCGAGGTCGAACATGGCGAGCTCGCCCGGGACCATCCATGCAAGTGCGTGCAAGGTATGGGCGATCCATTCCTTGTCGGATACGATCGCGATTCGCTTGAAGGCCGAATGACGCTGCAAGAGCATCCCGAAGCCCAGTTTCAGGTCTTCGGCCAGGCCCCCGGGCCCAAAGCCCTCGTAGTCCGGGGCGATGACCTCCACGATTCGGATCTCGCAGCCAGTCAACAGTGTCTCCAGGGCGGGCTTGAGCTCGCGCAGATCGTTGCCGACCAGCCGTCCCGAGACACGAATGCCGGTGACCCCCTTCGGCATGCCCGGAAGGATTTCAATCATCTGATTCTCTCTTCTCGTGTGAGGTGAACGTGTGCGACCTCCCAGGCTGTCCCCGGGGCTGGTCGCCAGATAGAGCCTTTCGACCCAAGGTCGGGCGGGTCGGACCCAGTGAGACCCGTTTCGGGTTCGCCGGCGGCGTTGAGTGCCAGATGGCAGCACGAAAGTGACCAACGGCCCATGACCGCACTCCGGGTCTGGGTCTAACGTCGTTCACGACGCCGTACGCAGTACATTCCGCGGTGGAAATGAGGGTATGAAATGCCAAGTCCTACAACGAATCACGAGGTGCTTTGCGGCGTGGATGGGTCGCAGGCCTCGAAGGTTGCCATCGAGTGGGCGGCCCGTGATGCGGCGATGCGGAACGTGCCACTGAAGTTGGTCCACGTGCTGGCTCCGCTGGCCGTGATGACGTGGCCGCAGATGCCGATACCCGCCCAAGCGGAGCAATGGCAGGAGGATCTCGGACGCGAGATCATCCGTGACGCCATCGCCATCGCCAGCGAGGCGACACGAGACGAGCCCATCCAGATCGACGGCGACGTGGTGACCGGGGTAGTCGTCACGTGCCTGGCCGATCTGTCCAAGGACGCCGAGATCATCGTGGTGGGCTGTCACGGGCGTAGCAGGCTTCGACGGTTGTTGGGCTCGGTCAGTTCCGGATTGACCCAGCATGCACGTTGCCCGGTCGCGGTCGTCCACGACGACGAGCCACTGACCCCGGACCTCGCCAATGCGCCCGTAGTCGTCGGCATCGACGGCTCGCTCGCCTCGGAGTCGGCCACCGCGATCGCGTTCGACGAGGCGTCGCGGCGGGGTGTGGACCTCGTTGCCGTGCATGCGGTCATGGATTGGAGCGGTGATCACTACCCCGACATCGACTGGTCCACCGTGGGGCAACGGGAAGAAGAGGTGCTCTCGGAACGGCTGGCAGGCTGGCGGGAGAACTATCCCGACGTCATGGTGCGCCGCGTGTTGGTCGGCGACGACGCGGCGCGACACCTGGTCGAGGAGTCGGAGTCCGCGCAACTCGTGGTCGTCGGCAGCCACGGCCGCGGCGGTTTCGCCGGGATGTTGTTGGGCTCGGTCAGTTCCGCCGTGGTGCAAGCCGCGAGGATCCCGGTGATCGTCGCCCGTGAACCGTAACCGATCGCGACCGGCGGACTGGGTGGTGACGGCCACCGAGAAGCGGGCAGCCGACGAGGGGCCCCGAGGGGAGGCCACTCGTCGGCTGCGTCGCAGGACGGTAGCCCTCGGCTCGTGGAACGTTCGATGATCGCGGTTAGTCCCGCACGACGAGGATGGAGCAGTCCGGGTAGCCGAGAATGGGATGGCAGTTGGGCGTCACCAGGGCACGGATGTGCGCGGCGTCCGCGCGGCCGATGACCGCAAGTTCCGGAAGTCGTCGGTCGCGACCGCTGGCCGCCCAACCCGTGCCCGCCGCAACGGTTTCCACGTGTACATCGGGAAAGCGTCGCACCCAGCTGTCGCGCCTGCGGTCGATCTGGCGGACGTCAGCGTGTCGAAGCCTGCCCTCCTTCATGGCCTGACGGACGACCGCGTCGTTGTCCGGAGCATCGTCGAGGACGACGGCTATGACACCACCGTCGTGTGACTGGTCCCGCACGTAGTCGTCCCGGATGATCGCCACGGGACAATGTGCGCTCTCGGCGAGAGTGGTAGCGAGGTGTCCGAGCGGTCCGGTTCGGCGAGCATCGGTGCCGATGCAGATCATGGCCGCACCTCGCGACGCACGGAGAAGCACGTCATCCGGTTTCCCGTGCTCAACGGCGATGTCGATCGGCAAGGTCGGCGCCACGTCGGCGACGATGGCACTCGCGTGGTCCAATGCTTCACGCGCGCAATGGAGAGTCCAATCGCGTCGACCTGTCGCTACCGTGTCATCGACGGCGTACACCAGACACAGGGTCGTCATGCGGTCCCTGGCCTCGAGCGCGGCCCAGGCGGCGGCGTTGAACGCGGCCACCGAACCGTCGACGCCGACGACTACAGGTGCGGGATTGCCATTCATGCGAGCACCTTTCGCGTACGCACCCGCGTCCCGGCCGCACCGTTGACGATGTCGACGATGTCAGTGAGCGCTCCAATGACGGCTTCGTTGCCGGTGTTGCGCGCGAACTCGCATGCGGCTTGGACTTTGGGGCCCATCGAGCCCGCAGGGAGGTCCAGACCCATGAGTTCGTCGGGCGACACCCGGCCGATCCGCGTCTGCGTTGGCGTTCCCCAGTCGGTGTAGACGGCGTCGACGTCGGTAGCGATCACCAGCAGGTCGGCGGCGAGCTGTTCGGCCAGCAGTGCCGAGGCCAGGTCCTTGTCGATGACGGCCTCTACACCCTGCAGCCTGTTGTTCTCGTCGTACATCGTCGGAATGCCACCGCCGCCCGCGCAGACTACGATGGTGCCCTGCTCAACCAGAGTCCGAATCGATTCGATCTCGAAGATTCGCTTGGGTTTTGGGCTGGGGACCACACGACGGAACATGTCCCCGTCGGGTGCGATCGACCAGCCGCTCGCCTCCGCGAGGCGCTGTGCGGTCTCTCGATCGTAGACCGGTCCGATCGGCTTGGTCGGGTGGCCGAAGGCCGGATCGTCGCTGTCCACCTCGATCATCGTGAGCAGCGTGGCCAGCGACTGTTCGGCGGGCAACAGGTTGCCGAGCTCCTGCTCGATGACGTAGCCGATCATCGCCTCGGTCTGCGCCCCGAGCACGTCGAGCGGATAGGGCGCCACCTCGTGATAGGAGGCGGCCTGCAGAGCCAATAGTCCGACCTGGGGACCATTCCCGTGAGCGACGACCATCTCGTTGCCGGGGGTGATGGCGGCGATGCATTCGGCGGCAACTCGAATGTTGGCGCGCTGATTCTCGGCCGTCATCGGCTGCCCCCGCTGCAGCAACGCGTTGCCGCCCAGGGCAATCACGATCCGCACGAACTCAGCCGAGCGCGGCCACGAGGACCGCCTTGATGGTGTGCATGCGATTCTCGGCTTGCTCGAACGCGATGTTCGCCGGGCTCTCGAAGACGTCCTCGGTGACCTCCACGCCGTTGGCCAGGTACGGATACTGCGCAGCGATCTGCGCTCCGACCTCGGTCTCCGAGTTGTGATAGGCGGGAAGGCAGTGCATGAACTTGACCCGCGGGTTGGCCGCGGCCGCAACGAGTTCGGCGTTGACCTGGAAGGGGAGAAGCTGCGCGATCCGGTCGCCCCAGGTCTCGATGGGTTCGCCCATTGACACCCAGACGTCGGTGTAGATGAAGTCGACCCCGCTCACCGCCTTGACGGGATCGTCGGTCACCGTGATCCGTGCCCCGGACGCCGCAGCGAAGTCTTGGCACTGGGCGAGGTGGTCGTCGGCCGGCCACAGATCCTGCGGCGCACCGATCCGCACGTCCATGCCGAGTTTGGCCGCCACCAGAAGGAGTGAGTTGGCCACGTTGTTTCGGCCGTCTCCGACGAAGGCAAAGGCGATGTCGGTCAAGGGTTTCGAACAGTGCTCCGTCATGGTGAGGACGTCGGCCAGCATCTGGGTGGGGTGAAACTCGTTGGTGAGTCCGTTGAACACGGGCACCCCGGCGTACTCCGCCAGTTCCTCGACGATCTCTTGGCCGGCGCCGCGGTATTCGATGGCGTCATACATCCGGCCGAGCACGCGGGCGGTGTCCTTCATCGACTCCTTGTGCCCGATCTGGGATGACGCCGGGTCGATGAACGTCACGTGAGCACCCTCGTCATACGCAGCGACCTCGAATGCGCACCGGGTTCGGGTGGAGGTCTTCTCGAAGATCAGAGCGATGTTCTTTCCCGTCAGGCGCGGCTGAGCGACGCCGGAGTACTTGGCGCTCTTGAGGTCTCGGGACAGTTGGAGCAGGTACTGCAGGTCGCGCTCGGTGTGGTGCACCAGGCTGAGCAGACTGCGGTTTCGGTTGTTGAACGCCATGATTGCTTCCTTCGTGATTGAGGAATTAGGTGTAGAGCGGATCGCGCAGGATCGGGCACGTCATGCATCGGCCGCCACCGCGGCCCCTGCCGAGCTCGCTGGCGTCGATCGTGACGACCTCGACTCCGGCCTTGCGCAATGCGGTATTGGTCAGGGTGTTGCGGTCGTAGCCGATGACGACGCCAGGTTCGAGGGCGACCACGTTGTTGCCGTCATCCCACTGCTCGCGCTGGATGCCGTAGACGTCGCCGGCGGTGGTGACGACCCGGAAGTCCACGCCGACCGCGTCGCCGATCGTGTCGATCAGGCCCTTCGACTCTCGGCGCACGTCGAAGCCGGATGGTGCGGAGTCGTTGGGCCGCAGGCTGATTGCGACGATCCCGTCCACGACCGGAGGAAACGCCGTCACCAGGTCGCGATCGCAGAACGTGAACACGGTGTCCAGGTGCATCGCGGAGCGCGTCTTCGGGAGGCGTGCGATGATCACCCGCTCGGCGGCACCCGCGGCGAACAGATTGCGCGCCACCTGCGTGATGGCCTGATGAGATGACCGCTCGCCCATGCCAATGACCACGATGCCCTTGCCGATCGGCATCACGTCGCCGCCCTCCAGGGTGGCCAGACCGTGGTCGGATGGCGGTCCTTCGGCGTCCCCCAGCCAGATGTCGAATTTCTCGTCGGCGAAGTCGGGGTGGAACTTGTAGACCGCGGTCGTCAGGAGCGTCTCCTGGCGCCGTGCCGGCCAATACATCGGATTCAGCGTGACGCCGCCGAAGATCCAGGCGGAGTTGTCGCGCATGAACTGCGTATTGGGCAGCGGTCGGATGACGAAACCCGCCGGGTCCAGCTCGTTGAACAGGGAGAGGAAGCCACTGTCCAACTCGTCGACCACGTCCTGGAAGGCGACGCCGCCAATGAGAAACTCCGCCAATCGATCCGGCGAAAGCTCGGTCAGCCAACCCCGGATCTCGTGGGTCAGCCCCGGGCCCACCAGGTCGTCGGTCACCGAGCGATCCAGCAGCCAGTCCCTCGCGTCGGGTTTCGCGACGACCTCGGCGAGCAGATCCTGAAGCTCGAGGACCTCCACCCCGCGGTCGACCATCTTGGCGACGAAGTCGAAGTGGTCGCGGCGGGCCTGCTGCAGCCAGATGACGTCGTCGAAGAGCAGTTCGTGGCAGTTGTCCGGGGTGAGGCGTTGATGGGCCAGGCCCGGCGCGCACACCATGACCCGCCGCAGCTTGCCGGCCTCGGACCACACGCCGAGGCGGGAGTCGGTGGCGTTCACAGGACGGCCAGATTTCCGGTGGCCATCAACACGGCGGCCAAGACAGACGTCAGCGCCACGACGGCGACGACGACCATTTCGGGTTTGGTGAACATCGGCAAGTGGCTTTCCCGACGTGCCCAAAGGTAGAGCGCGGTGCCCGCGAGGTAGAACATCGCCGCAACCAACAGGTACTGCCAGCCGCCCGCGTACACCAGCCACACCGCATAACCCAGTGCGATCGCACCGATGACGAGATCACGCGCCCGCTCACGACCCGACGCATAGGTCTCACCGCGCACCGCAAGCAGTACCTGGTACGCCGCCGACCACAGATAGGGCAGCAGGATCAGCGACGTCGCCAGGTACACCAGGTTGGTGTACGTGCTCGCGTTGGCCAACGTCCACAGCAGCAGGGCCTGGACGCAGATGTTGGTGAGCCAAAGGGCATTCGCGGGCGCGCCGTGCGCGTTCTCCTTGGCCAGCGCCTTCGGCATCACGTGCTCGAGTGCCGGCAGCCGCAGGATCTCGACGCACAGCAGCACCCACGCGATCAGGGCTCCGAGTAGGGAGACGACCAGACCGATCGAGATGAAGGCCGCGCCCCAGCTGCCGACCTCGTTCTCCAGAACGCCTGCCATCGAGGGATCGGGCACGCCGGCCAGCTCCGCTTGCGCCATCAGTCCGTACGACAGCAGGTTCACCAGGAGCAGCAGTGCGAGCACTCCGGCGAAGCCGAGCACGGTCGCGCGGCCGACATCCTTGCGCTTGGCCGCGCGCTGGGAGTAGACGGACGCGCCTTCGATGCCGATGAACACCCAGACGGTGACCAGCATCATGCTCTTGACCTGAGTCATGGTGTCGCCCAGCGGGGCACCGTCGATCTGAACGGCCTTGCCCCAGAAATCGGTTGAGAACAGTCCCGCCTTGAATCCGACGGCGGCGATGGCAATGAACACCAGGATGGGCACCACCTTCGCGACGGTCACCACGACGTTGACGAAGGCTGCCGTCTGTACGCCGCGAAGCGTCATGAAGTGGACGATCCACAGCACGACCGAAGCGCCGATGATCGCGGGAACCGTTGTGCCGCCCTCGAACCCGGGAAAGAAGTAACCGAGAGTCGAGAACAGCAGGACCAGGTAGGCCACGTTGCCGACCCAGGCCGACACCCAGTAGCCGAAGGCCGACGTGAAGCCGATGTAGTTGCCGAAACCGGCCCGGGCATAGCCGTATACGCCACCGTCGACGTCGGGCTTGCGTGTCGCGAGCGTTTGAAAGACGAACGCCAATGTCAGCATGCCGACGCCGGTGACGGCCCACCCGATGAGCAGGGGACCGGGTGCGGCGCTACCCGCCATCTGCGAGGGCAGGGCGAAGATCCCGCTGCCGATCATCGACCCGACGACGATCGCCGTCAGGGCCGCGAGGCCCAGGCCCTTCTTCACACCGGTCGGGCGGGTGACGGGGGGCGGAGACATCAGTGTTTCGGACATCGTCGTCCTCTCAGGTTGGGTCGTGACATGTGGTCGTCACGCGTATCTCGACGCTATGGACGCAACTCTCTGGGCAGAGGAGGCTTTCGTCCTCTATCCAGGGCCGGAAGTCCCCCTTTGCATTGCCCGACCACGCTGGCGGTCGGCAATAGAGCCATTCGGCCTCACTAGAAGGGACCGAGCGGTCTTCCCGCCTCCCGGGCGATGCTCGCAGGATCGGAGTTTCAGCGATGCTGCGCATCGTCGGGAGTGGTTGGTATTGCCATCACCGACGGATTCGCCGCACCCCCGATTGGAGGCTGCCATGGGAAACGAACCCCGCCCGGGAATCGTGTTGAGTCCTCACGTGATGTCACCCGACGCGGGCAGTCGGCATACCGACGCGCAGGAGGCGAGCTCGGCGCGCGCGGCGCACTCCGGTCAACAGGAGGCCGACCGTGCGCCGTCCGTTGCGCGCCTGTTTCTCGACCGCGTCGCCGCGACACCACGCGGCGAGGCGTTTCGGTTCCCCGGTGATGGCAGTTGGACGAGTGTCACGTGGCAGTGGGTCGGTGACCGCGTCCAACGATTCGCGGCCGGGCTGATCGCGCTAGGCGTCGCCCCCGAGGAGCGTGTCGCCTTGGCGTCGTCGACGCGCCTTGAATGGGTGCTGGTCGACTTCGCGGTGCTGTGCGCCGGCTCCGCGACGACCACCCTCTACCCGACGACGAACGCTCGCGACGTTGCGTTCATCGTCGCCAATTCAGGGAGTCGCGTGGTCGTCGCAGAGGATCAGACGCAGGTCGACAAGTTGCTCTGGCATCGCGCCGAGCTGCCCGACATGGAGAAGGTGGTGATCATCGACGGCGAGGGTGACGGCGATCTGGTGATCACCCTGGACGAGCTGGAGGCGCTCGGTGAACGACTACTTGCTCAGTCTCCCAATGTCGTTGAGCGACGGGTCGACGACATCTGTCCCGAGCACCTGGCCAGCATCATCTACACGTCCGGCACCACCGGTCGGCCGAAGGGCGTGCGTCTTCCTCACCGAGCGTGGGTCTACACCGCCGCGGCCATCGACGAGCTCGGCATCCTGCACGCCGACGACTTGAACTACCTGTGGCTTCCGTTGGCGCATGCCTTCGGCAAGGTGATGCTCGCGCTGCCGCTGATCGTCGGCTTCCCCACTGCCATCGACGGTCGGGTCGACAAGATCGTCGACAACCTCGCCGTCGTGCAACCGACGTTCATGGCAGCGGCACCGCGGATCTTCGAGAAGGCGTACGCCCGCGTCCAGGCGACGATCGCCGAGGAGGGCGGACTCAAGAAGACGCATCTTCGACTGGGCGATTGGTCTGGGAATCAAGGCTTCTCGGGCGAGAGCAGTAGGCGCGAAGCCGCCGCTCGTGCTCTCGCTCCAGCTCGGGATCGCCGACGTGCTGGTGTTCTCGACCATTCGGAAACGCTTCGGGGGCCAGCTGCGATTCTTCGTTTCGGCGGCTGCGCCGCTGAACCGTGACATCGCAGAATGGTTCGACGCCATCGGCATCATCGTGCTCGAGGGCTACGGCCTCACCGAGACGGCGGCGGCGTCGTTCATCAACCGCCCGAACGCCTATCGGTTCGGAACCGTCGGCCTGCCCTTTCCCGGCACCGAGGTCAAGATCGCCGACGATGGCGAGATACTCCTGCGGAGCCCCAGTGTCATGACCGGCTATCACGACCTGCCCGCGGCCACCGCCGAGACGCTGGATCCGGACGGCTGGTTGCTCACCGGTGACATCGGTTCACTCGACGACGAGGGATTCCTGCGCATTACCGACCGAAAGAAGGACCTGTTCAAGACTTCTCAGGGCAAGTACGTGGCGCCGTCGGCCATCGCTGCGACCTTCAAGGCGGTCTGCCCGTACGCCACCGAGATGATCGTCTACGGCGACGCCCGGCCGTATTGCGTTGCGCTGGTGAGTCTGGACAGCGAGGCGATCACCGACTGGGCGGCACGCAACGGCTTGGAGAACAGGTCCTTCACCGAAATAGCGCGGGGCGACGCAACCCGGGAGCTGATCGGCGGCTACGTCGACGTGCTCAACGAGCAGCTCAACCGGTGGGAACAGATCAAGAGGTTCGCGATCCTCGACCGCGAATTATCCGTTGCATCAGGTGATCTCACGCCCAGCCTGAAGGCCAAGCGCAACGTCATCGTGAAGAATTTCCACGAGGTCATAGAGAGTCTCTACGAGTGAACCGCGGCCCTACCGTGCGGCCGTTCGTCCTCGTCGCCGTGGACCGCCAGCTGCGTCAGTGATCCGAGACGGGCTTCGCGGGCATCGCCGCCACCAATGGCGTGTCGACACCGACCCGGCCAAGGCCGTCGGCGCCGCCCGGCGAGCCCAGTGGCTCGTTGCGGCCCGGCAGCACGGTGGCGAAGAATGCGGCGTTGTCGGCGAGATGCTGGTGTTCGTCCTCGGACAGGTCGGTCTCGTATTCGATGGCATCGAGCCGGCAGGCAATCCTGCACGCGCCGCAGTCGACGCATTCGTCGGGATTGATGTACAGGGACCGCGCACCTTCGTAGATGCAGTCCGCCGGGCATTCCTGCACACACGACTTGTCCATCACGTCAACGCACGCCGAGCCGATCACATAGGTCATGACACGAGGGTAGAAAAGTGTGCGAGCTCCGCGCCGGAGTCGAACGGCATCATCGCGAATGACCTTGGTCCCATGCGTCCGCCGTGGGTCCTCGTCAACGGCCCGCTTCGTCCCACGCCTGCATCGTTCGTGTGGCCATGCCCCCTCGTCCTTCGCTCGTGAGTCAGTGGCATGTGGTGTCGAGATGGATGAACGACCTCGTGCCCAGCCGTTCGAAGATGCCACGCCGCAGTGGCGTCAAGTCCGCAAGAGCTGCCGTCTTCTCCAAGGACATCGGGACATCGTCGGACCCGCACGGCGGTTCTTGCTAGGGCCACTAGACCTCAGATTCCGGTTCGGCAATGCCGATGTGCGATGGGGTCTTTCGTCCCTCATTGACGGGAGAACATGCCCTGTGAACGTCACGGCCGATCGCGCACGCTGAGTCAGTCGGTCGTCGAAACGCGCTGCAGACAGTGCGTCGATCTACAGCTTGCCGCGAACGATGAAGGGATTTCTGTCATGAATGCGAAGGTCGGAGACTGGTTGGTCATCAAGGGCGCCACGGTCGATCAACATGACCAGCGCGGGCTGATCACCGAGGTGCGAAACCACGACGGCTCACCTCCCTACGTGGTTCGTTGGCTCGACAGCGATCACCTCGGGACGGTCTTTCCCGGCCCGGATGCGATCGTCGTCACGGCGGTCGAACAGCAGGCGGCCGACGACCGCGCGAACCAGCGGATGGTCTCTCTCGAACACGAGCTCACTCACCACTTCAAGAGCTGACGGCGGCACCGCGGGGTCGTCGCAGTCGCATTATGGAGAACCGGCCCCGGAGCCCCCTCAACTCCGGGGCCGTGGTCTAGGCCGACCGATGGGCGCGCTTGACGGGAAGGCGGTCGAGCAGCCCCGACTGCACCAGCGCGGCATCGGTGAACCGTTGGACCGGTTGCGATTCGAAGAAGCCCATGTGTCCGCCGCGATGCCAGACGATCTCGGGCCTGCCCCAGTGCTCCCAGATCCGGTCGACCTGCTCGCGCGGGTGAACGAGTCGGTCAGCGACCCCCGCGTAGATCACGTCTTCGCCCGGTAACACCGCACCCTTCGGTAACCCGCGACCGCGTGGGCCGTGCATCGGCAACACGGGCAGGACGACGTTGAGGCCCAGTTCGTCGGCTCGTCCGTGTGAGGCCGATGGCCGCTCGCGAAGCTGAGTCGCTCGAAGCGGTGGCCGAGCGCCTTCGCCGGGCGCACCGCGACGTCCGTGAGTTTCGGCGGCTGGGCAAAGAATCGCTCGGGTCGGTCGAGCCAGCCCTTGCGTCCATGCAGTTCGAGCGCCGCGACCACCTCGGCGTCGATCCGCTCGAAGGCGCGCAGATCGCTGATGGGTCGACGAGCTCGAAGACCGAGCAGTGCGATCTTGTCGCGAAATGCCTGTGCGGCAGGGGTAATGGTGGGCCGCGCGATGGGGAGGCTCCCGGGCTTGCGGCCGAGGTAGTCGCGCCACGATGCGGCGTAGTAGCCGCCGGTTCGCGTGAACGGGCGGGTCGCTGCGTTGAACGCATCCGCCCCCGGTGGGCGGCGGCGAACGGAATGCGCATTCTCGTCCGGCGGCTCAGTCGGGTCGCGTGACGCCATAGCCGGCGACGCTACGAGGACCCGTAGCTCAGCCCTAGGGGCTTACTGACTGCAATCGAGGGACTTTGGGCCGTGGGACGGGTTTCCCGACGGGACGTTGGTTCCGTCGTTTGGTGACTTTGGGCCCCATTCACAGCCCATTGCGCCCGATAGCGTTGAGGTCATGTCCGAGAAAACGCAGCCGGTCTCCATCCTGCCCGAAAGCGAGTGCTGGGAGCTGATGTCGACCGTCGCCCTCGGGCGGCTCGTCACGGCCGCTGACGGCTGGCCGGAGGTCTTTCCCGTCAACTTCGCCGTCCAGGATCGCACGATCCTGTTCCGCACGGCCGAGGGGACGAAGCTCGTGAGCGCGGCCATCAACGACAAAGTGCTGTTCGAGGTCGATCAACACGATCCCGAAGGGGGCTGGAGCGTGATCGTCAAGGGGAGCGCTCGCGCGGTTCGGAGCGACGAGGATCTCGAGGCTGCTAGCCAGGCAGACCTGATTCCTTGGACGGCAACGACGAAGCAACACTTCGTGCGAATTCGTCCGCTGAGCGTCACCGGTCGCCGGTTCGTCTTCGGTGCCGCACCCGCCCACGCAGCAGCACGCGGCTGACGGGTAGTTCACGCGGCACCACGTACTGATGCCTGTCCGACGCGGGGTTCGCCGCTCCCATCGTCGGGAGCGACTCTCGACCACGATCGGTTGCTCGCCAGCCGCCTCGCGAGGCTGAATGTGCTACGAGAGAGGACTTTTAGCACTTGTCGGCTCTCCGATCCGAGCAGCATGGTGAGTCCAGGGCGGCAAGAGCCGATACCGCGGAACTGCGACCAACGCACCCGCCAACGGCACGACGAGGACGAGGATGAGGACGAACTGATCCCATGACCATGACCGCCGCAATCATGACTCCAGGCCAATCCGATCGTCTCTTGGCGGCGCGAGGACCGTTCGCGTCGATCTACTTCGACGACTCGCACGACACTCACGATGCCGTAGCTCAGCTCGAGGTGAAGTGGCGCGATCTGCGCAGGGAACTCGAGTATCAGGGAGCTGACGCCGCGCTCGTCTCCCTTCTCGGACAGGCCATTGCCAAAACGCGCCCGCCGATCGGAGGACGCAGTGGCCGTGGCGTGATCGCTGGGCTGCAAGGGGTTTTCGTCGACGAACCACTGGGTACGGCGCCGGCGACCCCGGTGGTACGCGTATCGGAGCTACCCCATGTCGTTCCGCTCATCAAGTACGGCCGAGCCTCGAAGGCCTTCACCGTCGTCGCGGTCGACCACGTCGGCGCCGACTTCACATTTCACGCTGGCGACACCATACGAACGGAAATGGTTGATGCAGGCGGGTATCCGGTGCACGAGTCTGCGGGTGCCGACGCCCACGGATGGGGAGACTCGCATCACCGAGCCGAAGAAGCGATACGGAAGAACGTCCGCGCCGTCGCCGACCATCTAACGCACGAAGTCGACAGGTGCCGACCCGAGATGGTGTTCATCGTCGGTCAGGATCGCGCTCGCGCCGAACTCTTGTCGCTTCTGCCCGAACGGGTCAAGTCCTGTGTCGTCGCACTCCATGTCGGTGCCCGCCATACCGGGATCGACGAAGCGGTGTCTCACGGCATCGCGGACGAGTTCGAGAACCGCAGGCACCGCGCCGCGGGTGAGATCGCGAAGCGATTCCGGGCCGAGATGGGTCGACGGTCGGGTATCGCGGTCGACGGACTTGCCGGCGTGTGCGCAGCACTGCGGGAGGGGGCAGTCGCGACACTGATCATCGGAGATCTCGCCAACGAAACCGTCATTGCCGGTGAGGATCCCACCATGATCGCGGTCGATGCCGATGACCTGTCCGCGTTCGGCGTAGCGCCAACGCGGATACTGCGCGCCGACGAGGCGGTTCCGTTCGCCGCGATGACGGATGGGGCGGCCCTGGTTCACGCTGACGAAGGCTTGGACCTTCGCGACGGAATCGGAGCACTGCTGCGCTATGTGCGGACCGACGGCTGATGAGGAACGGATCGAAGACGAGGAGATGATGCAATGAACAGGTCGGGATTGTCGATCGTGGTCGGTATCGACGACAGCGAGGATGCAGCAAAGGCGGCGCGCTGGGCTGGCGAAGTCGCCGCTCGATTCGGAGATTCACTCCACCTGGTGCACGTGATGCGCAACGTCGACGAGGCGTTACTCGTGATGACGGCACCGGAGCAAGCGGACGCCGGCGCCTATCCCCGTGCGCTCGGTCATGCCTTGCTCGACCGAGTCGCCGATTCGGTCCGTGCCGACCATCCGCAGCTGCGCATCTCGCGCACTCTGGCCCACGACGCACCAGAGGAGGTGCTCGGAGACCTGAGCCTGCGCGCCCGCCTCGTCGTGCTCGCCTGCAAGGACGTATCGGTGGAAGGAGCACTGCTGATCGGATCGACCACGCTCGCGTTGACCAAACACGCGGCCTGCCCGGTGGTGGCCTGGAGAGGCGACGCCTCTCGCGCCGACCGACCAGCCCATCGTCGTCGGCATCGACGATGACCCAAGTTCGTGGACTGCGCTGGTGACGGCGTTCGGGCTGGCCCATCGCCTCGGGGTCGCGCTTACGGTGGTTCACGCGATGGCGCAGCGGCCTCCAGCCGAGATCAACATCGCCCCCATCGACGACTCGCAAGTGCGGGAAGGCGAAGCGCAGCAGCGACTCTCGGAGTCCTCGGGGCCGCTGCAGGAACAGTTCCCCAACGTCGCCGTCACGTGTGTCGTCGAGTCGGGTAAGCCAAACCGGGTGATCCTCCGCCATGCGGTCGGTGCGCAGCTCGTGGTCGTCGGTAACAGGGGCCGGGGGCGGCTGGCTAGCGCCCTGATGGGTTCCACGGGTCTGCGTCTGCTGCACGAGTCCTCGGCGCCCGTCATCCTGTGCCCGGCGTCAGAAGTCGGGGACCGTTGGCTCCAGACCGATGCCGAGGCGCCCCACCCCACACATGCGGGTCCCCGGTGACACATGTGGTCGACGCCGGACCAGCACCTGCCGTCGTCGTTGGCATAGACGGATCGAAACAGGCGCTACGCGCCGCGTCCTGGGCCGTCGACGAGGCTGTGGGGCGAGAGGCGCTGTTGCGCTTGGTATACGTCATCGACGCTCGCACAGAGGATTCGGCCGCCGAGCGTGACGCCGCACGCCTTGCGCTGGACCAAGCCTCGAGTGCCGTCGATGCGACGGGAAAACACGTCGAACGCGAATTGACGATACTGTGCGGTGACCCTGCGGCCGTGCTGATCGAGGCATCCCGGACGGCGCAACTGGTCTGCATGGGGGCAAAGGGCAAGCACGATTCAGAACCCGCCCGCCGCGGTATCACCTCGTCCGTTGTCGCCGAGTCGGCATTTTGCCCCGTGGCCATCATCCGCATGCGTCACACCCCTCGACCGTCCTCCACCGATCGATGGGTGGTCGCGGTACTCGACGACGCGCCGGTGTCCCACGGAGTGCTGCAGACGGCGCTCGACGAGGCGGATTGGCGTGGCGCGCCCCTGCTCGCGCTCACGTCGCTGCCCGCCAAGGTGCGGCGACGAGGGAAACTTCCGCCGACGACCTTCGCAAGAAACTCGACCGCTATCTGCAAGACACCGACGGCGATGGGGCGGACGTTCGCATCTATGCACTGCCGACGCCATCCAACATGGCCGACCTACTGGCTGAGACTGCCGGCATCGACCAGCTGGTCGTCGTCGGCGCGAACAATGCGAACTTGGTGACCGAACTCGTTGGCCCAGAGGGACGTTCGCTCTTGCGGAAGACGAACTGCTCGGTGATGGTCTACCGGGAGCGGCGAGATCCGTCAGAGTGACGAGGCGTATGTCGTTGGTCGACGTCACCGGCGATCCCGGCCTTCGCGACGTCGCTGACGAGGTGAGCATGAAGCTCGAAGCGGTGACCGAGTCGCTGCGGCGTAGACCAACTCAGCTCTGACGGGCGACGATCACCGGAGTATGGGTGGCGTGCACGACCGTGGTGCTGACCGATCCGAGCAGCATCCCGGCGAAGCCGCCACGGCCGTGGCTGCCGACCACGACGAGTTGCGCGTTTTCCGCGGCATCGACCAGATGGCGGGTTGCCTGATCGAACACCACTCGTCGACGGACCACAACGTCGGGATAGCGCTCGTTCCAACCGGCGAGGCGCTCGGCGAGTTCCTCCTCGGCGGTGGACCGAAAGTCGGCCATACGGCCCTCGGGATGCCGTATCCCGATCCGTCAAGCCAGGCGTGCACGGCCACCAATTCGGCTCCACGCCAAAGTGCTTCGTCGAAGGCAATTGCGGTGGCGAGCTCCGATGCCGGCGAGCCGTCGATGCCGACGACCACGGGGCCGCTGGTCTGAGCCGGTGTGTCATCGGGTTCGCGGATGACGGCGGCGGGGCAATGCGCGTGATGGACCAGCGCGGTACTGACCGATCCGAGAAGCGTGCGGCCCAGCTGCTCCCAGGCCTCGGCAACCCGCCACGATCATCTGTGCGTCCTTGGTCGCATCGATGAGCGTCGGGACCGGGGAGGCGAGTATCAGTTCACCCTGAACCTGCACGTGCTCACCCGACGGAATGGCTCCCTCGGCTACTTGCCGTGCGGAGTCGAGGACGCGCTGACCAACTTCCTGTTGCATCTCGCCGTATTCCGGTCGGCAGCGGGCCCATTTCGTATCCCAGTCCCCACGCGGGGAAGTCAGGGGAAAGCACGTGCAGCAGCGTGAGTTTTGTCCTGCGCATCGCGGCCTCTCGGACTGCCCAGCGGATCGCCGCGTCCGATGGGGCGGAGCCGTCGACCCCGACGACGATCCGATCCGACGTGTGTCCAGACATGGCGCATTCCTTTGATCGGAGGCGAACCGGCACGAACCAACGCCGATGTTGGACCAAGGCTAGGAGCGCCCACTTCTTCGGTCTGGAGACATTCGGCCCTTTGAGCGGTGTCGAAAGTCCTCCGCGACTGGGGGCCGTCTAGCTGTCATCACGTCTCTTCGCGCGCCCCAAGTCCATCGAGACCCGTTGCGGACCAATGGCCCTTCGGTGCGTGACCTTCGCCCGTGTCGAGCTCGCCTGGGGCGACTTAGCGTTCATGACCATGACGACCACGAATGAAACGATGACCATGATCGACACGAACGGCTCGGATTCCGAGAAGCCGGGCCTCGCCGAAGACATCCGCGAATCGGCGAAGGCCGGCCAGCACGCCGCAAGCCAAGCCCTGCACAAGTTTCGGCAGACACTCGACGATGCCATTCCCGAGGCGGTTCAACCGCTACGCACGCGGATCGTCGATGCGGCAATCGAATTGGCCGACGAGCTCGTCACCGCTCAGTTCAAGTTCAACCGCAGTATCGTGCGATCCGCGGACAGGGCGCTGACCAAGGCAGATGACGACGCGAACGCAAAGAGTTCCTGAATCGCATCGATGCCATAAGGGACCACACAGACCATGGCATGGGGGAAGCGACATGCAAACATTCACCATCGGCATTCCGCACGGCACTCTCATTGGGCGACTCGGCGGTAATCGCTTGGTACGGACCAGCGACCGGGTCCAGGCGATCGCCACCATCATGCTGTTCCTCCTCGGCGTCGCCATCATCCCCGTGGTCGTCACGCTCGGCATGTCGACGCACCAACATCAGACCGCGATGTATGCACGTCAGGCTGCGGGCGTTCATCAGACGACCGCCAGGGTCACCGCTAATTCCATGGTTGAGCCGACCTACGGCACACAGCAGCTCTACGTTGCTCAAATCATTTGGGAGGTCAATGGTTTACCGCAAAGAGCATCGATCAAGTGGCCCGAGTATTTGACGGCAGGTGAGCATATTCCGGTCTGGATCGATGCTACGGGCACGTTGAGCGGCAAGCCCATGTCCGCCGACCAGGCCGTGATGGACGGCGTCATGGTGGCAGTCGTCCTGTGGCTGGTCGGCGTCGGCGTCGGCGTCGGCAGTCTGCAACTCTTGAAGTGGCGTCTTGACCGGCGTCGTGACGCACAGTGGGAGCAGGGGCTCCGGGCGCTGGTGGCCGATGGTCGCCGCCGATGACGACCAATCCTGGTCTGGGCCTCACGGGAACCGACACGCATATCGATGGCCCGCAAGTGAAGACCCACCAGAGCTAGGCTTGGCGCCAGTTCCTACGTCGAGCAGGCCCCCGTCGAAACACGGTCAGGGCGCACCGCACTCTTCCGAGAAGAGAAGGGAGCAATTCATGCCGGCGAGCGTCGAGTACGAAGGTGGGCCTGTCATGTCGGTCAGTTCATTGCTGGGATGGTGCCCGAGCACCAGCAATTGAATCGAATCGGCATGCTGCGCCAGATAATTCATGGAGTTGCACGGCACCGCCACCGCGTGGATGTCCACGTCGGGGAACTGCCGTCGATATCTGGACAGCGACCGCTCCAGTGTGGCCTTGGCCTGCCTTCCGCCTTCCGCGTGCGCGTGGGCGTCCTGGATATCGGGGAAGCCCGGTCGCCACGTGGCCAGGACGCGCAATGGCGCTCTGCGCAGCCGAGCCTCCTCGAGAGCGTGACCGAGAGCAATTGGATGCTCCGCCGAGTGCTCGAACTCCGTTACCACACAACCGGGTTCGCTCTGACCCTGTCTTTCGCCCCGAACGATGGCAATGGGGCAACGGGCTTGCGCCAATAGCGCGGACACGTTCATGCCAGCGCGTCTTCCCGTCGCGTGGTCGGGCCCGGGAACTCCGATGCACACCAGTGCTGCCCCGGAGTGCGCCGCGGCCACCAAGGCGGCGAGTGCTCGGTCCCGGACGATCTCGACCTCGATCTTGACTGGACGGTCATCCGACTCGATGGCCATCGCGGCCTGCCGCACTGCGATGTCAGCGGTGACGAAATCTCGCGCCATGGAGTCGCTGTCATACCTGCCCGACCCGCGTGGCTCGATCGCATACAGGAGCCTCAGGGGGACATCGCGATCGATGGCTTCGTCGATCGCCCACAGTGCAGCGGCGAGGGCTCGGCTGGACCCGTCTATCCCGACGACGACGGCGGGAGAGGGAGGGGGAATCTCTCGCATCTTTGCTCCGACTGATGGGGGGGTGTCGATGTCCACAAGGCTATGTCGTGTGCCATCGCTTGATGGAGGGGCGAAGGTCCCTCACGCGGACGGCGTAGGTCACCGTCGCAGAAGGCCGGTGCACTCAGGGGTCCTTGGACCCTTAACCGCAAGGGACCATTGGCTTAGTCTTTCGGTCTTGGGTGGATCACTCACGAACGAAGGACGAACATGACCACTGCGCGCGACATCATGAACCCCGACGTCACCTGCGTGTTCGAGCGTGCAAATCTGGTCGACGCTGCGAAGCGGATGCGCGAGCTGGGCGTCGGTGCATTGCCGATCTGCGGCGACGACGATCGGCTACGCGGCATGCTCACCGACCGTGACATCGTCATCAAAGCCGTTGCAGCCGAAAGGGAGCTGAGCACGACGACTGCTGGCGAGCTTGCCCAAGGACGGGTGTACTACGTCGACGCGAATGATGGAATGGAGGAGATGCTGCTCGTGATGGAGCAGCACCAGGTGCGTCGGATTCCCGTCATCGAGGAGCACCGACTCGTCGGCATCGTCACCGAGGCGGACATCGCGCGGCACCTTCCCGAACACGCCATCGTCGACTTCGTCAAGGCGATCTGTGCGCCGAAAGAGATTGGCGGATGACGATCCACGCCACGGCTGGAGACTGGCAACGATGAAGCGCCGGGCCGTCGAGAAGCCCGAGCGGCGACGAAGCACCATTCTTTGTCAGCAATGGACACTCGACCCGTCAGGGTGATCAGATCGTTCACCGACTGAACGCCACACAAGTCCTGGGCTGCCCGTCGTGCGGCTCGTCGTTGGAAGTCCCACGCAGAGACTATCGGGGCGCCTTCCGAACCTAGGCGCCGCTTCGGAGGCAATCGTGAGCGACGGCCTTGAGTTGGTCGAGGCGGTCGAACAGCGCGCGACCTTCCGCGATCCAGGAGTGGAACTGGGGGTCGCGCTTCGGCCGCTGCCGCGAGTGCCAATCGGCAAGCGAGATTTCCCAGCAGGCGTATTCGACCACCAGCGCGCTAAGTGCGGGGTCGTCGAGCAGCGCCTGATCGGAGGCCGCTGACAGCAGCGCAGGCACGTCGATGAAGGCAGGGGAGCGTGGAATTGGGCTACGGGCAGCCATCGTCGATTGGTTCCTCCCGTAGCGGGGTGACCACTACCCGGTCACCTGTTCGGAGACCAGCGTGATGGAGCGCAGTGCACCGCGCTACGGCCGAAGGTCACCACTTCGCCTGGTGGGTGAAAGGGTGATGTCCCTTTGGCTAGGCTACGTTTGCTGGCGATTGTCAGCGGCGATGTCTAGCGTCATGTGGATGACGAGCGCGCCGCATCCGGCCGAGCCGCACTCCGGTTCGGTGTCATCCAGACTCAACTGGTTGCGAGCCGGTGTGCTGGGCGCCAACGATGGCATCGTGTCCACGGCCGGCATCGTGGTGGGGGTTGCGGCAGCCACCGCGGCGCGAGCTCCGATCCTCACGGCGGGTGTGGCCGGCCTGGTCGCTGGTGCCGTGTCGATGGCGTTGGGCGAGTACGTCTCGGTCAGCACTCAGCGTGATACCGAGCAGGCATTGTTGAGCAAGGAACGCGGCGAGCTACGGGACGATCCGGGCGCCGAACTGGACGAGCTTGCAGCGTTGTACGAGGCAAGGGGATTGTCCGCAGCGACGGCGCGCTCGGTGGCCGAAGAACTCACCGATCACGATGCATTGGCGGCGCACGCCGAGGTGGAACTTGGCATCGACCCCGACGATCTGACCAATCCCTGGCAGGCCGCGCTGTCATCTGCGCTGTCCTTTACGGTGGGCGCACTGTTACCGCTCGTCGTCATCCTGTTGTCGCCCATCATGTTCCGTATCCCCGCAACGGTAGCGACAGTTCTGGCGGCGCTCTTGCTCACCGGGTCGGTATCAGCGGGATTGGGCGGTGCACCCAAGGGCCGAGCGGTCATGCGGAACGTGGTCGGCGGTGGCTTGGCGCTCGGTATGACCTGGGCCATAGGGCATCTCGTCGGCACAGTCGTCACCTAGCGCGCGCCCGGTCCTCACCGGGTACGCGTGAAACGTCGGGAAAGCGCTGTCGCCAGGTCGCCACGAGTCGGTTGCGGTCACCACGATGTCCTCGTCGTCGGTGGAGACCTTGACCGCGACCGCGATCCAGCGGCCGTCTCTTGTCGGGACCGTCCGATGATCCCGGATGATCGCGACGGGACAGTGTGCGCCTTCGGCGAGTGCATTGCGTTGCTGCCCAGGACCCTTCGCGAGATCGCGCCGACGCCAGCGGTGCCGATGCACAGCAACTCTGCAGTGCTCGACTCCGCCAGGAGCGCGGTGGCAGGGTCACCGATCGCGATGGCGGTATCGACCTTGACGTTTTCTCCCGCCGCCTGGATCGCGGCGGCGGCGTCGCGCAATACCGTGTCGGCATACTCGATGCCGAGCGGAACCTCGTTCAACGCCGAGTCGACTGTTGAGTCGGGGCTGACGACGCAGATCAGGCGCAGCGGTACGTCGCGTGCGACGGCTTCGTCGACCGCCCACTCGGCGGCGTGGACCGCTGCCCGAGAGCCGTCGACGCCGACCACGACCGTGGCGCCAGGATCGGGTTCTATCAGTGTGTTCGTGGAATTCTCCTTCGATGGCCTAGCCGCCGTGAGCCGTTCGTGCGGTGAGTTGCTCGACGACCGAGGCCACCCATCGATGCACGTGTGGGGGGCCGCCATGCGTGGATCCGAACGCGACCAGGATGCGTGTCATCGGATTCGCCGCAGTTCTAACTCGCGTGGTATCGAGGACGACGTGGCGTTCTCGCGGATCTGTCGAAGCGTGGTCCGCAGAACGTGGCCGACGAAAGGCCTGACCAGAGTCCAGTAGCGCAGGAACCGTCGACGTGATTGAGGATCGGTGATCACGGTGCGGCATTCTTAGGTCAGTAGCGTTGCAGAGGGTCCGTAGGGCGGCACGGAGAAGTTCGTCGCGATCTTGCCCCAATGACACCTGCACTGCTCGCTCATCCAGTCATCGATGAGATCGCCAGTGCTGCAACGCAGGAAAGCACGACTGCCGTCGTGATGCAGTAGACCGCGGTGCCCACCCCACCGATCGTGAAGTCGCCCATGAGGTCTCGGTCTCTGGCGATGCCGATCATCGCGAACAGGATCGGCACCAGCAGAACGGCATTGAGTACCTGGGTGGCCACCAGGATGGTGACGAGCGGTGCGTGGGGGATCAGCACTGCCAGCGCCCCGATCAGCGTCACCGAACCAAAGGCGAGGTAGAACGGCTTGGCCTCGCCGAAGGAATCGTCCACGGCTGCTTCAATGCCCGCGTATTCACACACCGAGTACGCCGTGGATAAAGGCAGCACGGCGGCAGCCAATAACGCCGCGCCGATCAGTCCGACGGCGAACAGCGTCGAGGCTGCACCTCCGGCGAGCGGTTCCAACGCTACTGCGGCGTCCGCCGCGTCTTGGATGGACCGGCCGTTGCGGTGCAAGGTAGCGGCGCAGGCCACGACGACGAAGAATCCGATCACGCCGGTGAGTACTGCGCCCGTGACGACGTCGACCCGTAAGAACGCGAGATCCTCGGTGCGCAACTTCTTGTCGACGGCGTAGGACTGGATGAAGGACAGTCCCCACGGGGCGAGCGTGGTGCCGACGGTGGCGGTGACGATCGCGATGGACGGACCATCGGTAGGAAGGCTCGGCACGACCAAGCCGTGGATTGCCGCGCCCCAGTCGGGGTGAGCGAGGATCCCCGACGCGACGTAGGCCAGGAACACCGTCGAGAGTACGAGCAGGAAGTGTTCGACGCGGTGGAAGCTGCCGCGCAGTACCAGGAGCGACACGATCACCGCCGCCAGAGGAACGCTCGTGTAGCGACTGATCCCGAACAGTTCCGATCCGGCTGCGATTCCGGCGAATTCGGCACACGTGGTGCCGACGTTGGCGATGACGAGCGCAGTCAGAGTGGCGCCGCCAAGCCGTACGCCGTAGCGCTGGCGGACGAGTCCGATCAGGCCCTGTCCGGTGACGACGCCCATGCGCGCCGCCAGGCCGTGAAACAGCACCAGCGCGACCGTGGACAGCAGCAGGACCCATAGCAGTTGGTAGCCGTGGTCCGCGCCGAGCACCGAGTACGTCGTGATACCCGCCGGATCGTCGTCCGAGAGTCCCGCGAGTAGCCCGGGTCCGACGACTGCAAGAAGCGCTCCGGTGGTGAACCGCTGCGATGCAGTGCGTTTCACGTTGACGCGTCGGTCGTCGGGCGACGTCGCCGAGGCCATGTCCTGGACCAAAGGAAGGGTCGTCCGAAATGCGCGGGAGCACGGCTCAGGCGGGCTCGCCATCGTGTTGCGTGTTCACCCGGCATCGCGGCCACGATCTCCGCGGCCTCTGCGTCGGGCATCGCCCTCAGCAGCCGCTCACCGATGAGCGGGTCCGCGGAGCGGACGACTCGGGCCGCGGCGGATGGGCCCGTCGCGGCGAGAACTTCTGCAGCCGAATCGATGTCGAGCCGGTCGACCAGAGCGGTGAGTTCGGCGTCGTCGAGGTGATGAACTGCCGACAGGGGAGTGCCGAGCTGCACGGTATGGCCCCGATCTGAGGTGAGATGCAGATCGGACCAAGTCACGACGTCCTCGCGAGTGTGCGCTGCCAGCGCAGGCAGGGCGAGTCGCCGAAGCACCCCGCCGAACCCGACCTCGACACCGACCAGCTCGAGGCGGCGGCCGGCTGCTCTGGTGAGCGCAACATCGGCGACCCTCGCCAGGCGCCGCCCCGCGACGTCCACGATCTGAGTGTCGAGCACGTCGCGCACCAGCCTGATTTCGTCAGGACTCAGGTGGGCGGCGTTCGAACCGACTGCCGGTAAGGGCAATTCGGCACCGGCGCCCAGGACCGCAGCAGAGTGCCCGAAGTCAGCGACGGCGGCCCAGGGGATCAGAACATCCGTTGCCCGTTGTCGCCTGACGAGCAGTCGCTGTACCAGTCGCGGGCCAGCATGGCTGTCGAGGTCGACCGTAAGGTCGGCCACGCGACCGATGATCCGGCCATTCGAGTCGAGGACGTCCTGACCCGTCTCTCTGCTGAGCCACAGGAGTGCAGAAGCACGTTCGTCATGTCCCACAATGGTTACCGCGTCACCGTTCCATAGAAAAGTGCATCTGAGATGTCGCGAGAGCGGTCACCTCCATCTCGCGCTCGTTGCGCGAGGGCGCTACGTCATGAGCTCCGACGCGGCGCCCGACGGCGCGGATCCGCCGACGGCAACGACGATCCGAAGCGAAATGTGTTCGGCCATGCCTGTTCCCTCCACGAGCGGGTTGGAGACATCGCGTTCGGGTCGAAGCGCCTTCCGCGACATGACCAACGCTAGGGCGTGGCCTCCGCACCCGGCAGGGGCCATTGGACCCCTGCCTTCCTGCCGAAGGTCACCCATCCGAATGGTTGAATCCACTCCCGGCGAACGCAATTGGACCGAGGTGGTGCGGTCGGTTGCCGGCGGCTTTAGGCCTTGACGATGATGTGGTTGTAGACCTCGCTCACGTGGGGCGAGGACCACGCTGCAAGGTCGGCCTGCCGTCGCTCCGCCCAAGAGCGCACCGTGCCCGACAGGGTCACGGTGTCGCCGGCCGCGACGACCTTGATTGCCTTCGCGTCGAGCTGGGCGTTGCGGAGAATCGCGCTCTTGATACGGTCCGCGGTGTCCGCCGAGGCCGGGCGGGGGCTGAGGGTGATGCGATCGGTCACCGAGTACACCCCGCGCAGATAGCGAACGGCACGCTTGGCGGCGCGACGTTCGAAGTCCCACGTGACCTGGCCCGTGAGTATCACTGCGTGTCCATCGATCTCGGCTTTGACCGTGTCGGGGACGTTGACAGTGGACCTCAGCGCACGGTCGACCTCCTTGCCGATGTCGGCCGGGCTGAGTGAGGATTCGGAGTTGGGGTGCACGTTCAATCGGTTGACGACGGCGGTCACGTCGCGCACGCGCAACGCGGCGGCGTTGGCGGTCACGCGCTCGACATGATGGTGGACCTCCCCGGACAGCGAAACGACGCCCTCGTCGACCGCGACTCCGATGTGGGCGGAGTCGACGTTTGGGGTCCATTCGAGTTCGGCTTCGACCGCCGCTTGGATCTGACGGTCGGTGCGGGCTGCAAGACTCATCGCTCTGCTCCTTCGCTCCCTGGACGGCACGACGTCGGCCATCTGCGAGTGTTCAGTGCCGCAAAGCACGTCGAAAAGTGCCTTTGGTCCCAGATCTTCAGGATTCTGGCGTCAGCTCGTGAACTGCGCCGAACCCGGTGCTACGCGCCGCCGAGCGGCGCAACCCACCGAACCTGGGTACCGCCGCCAACCGCGGCGATGACATCGCAGCTGCCGCCGACCAACTCGGCACGACGCTCGAGATTCGCCAGTCCGCTGCGGCGCGGATTGGCGGGATCGATCCCGCAGCCGTCGTCGGTGACGGTGATGGCCAACTCGTCTGCGACTGCGATCTCGATCGTGAGATGGTCGGCGCCGGAATGCCGTACGGCATTGCTGACCGCCTCGATGAGGACGGGTGTCGCGTGTTCGGCGAACTCCCGGTCGATGACGGTCATCGGTCCCGATATGCGGACCGTGGTCTGGATGTCGCGGTCTTCGGTCAGTTCGGCGATCGCGTTCTGGACCTGAAGACGGAACCCGCCTGCTGCATCAGCACGGGACTGCAAGGCGAAGATCGTCGTCCGGATCTCGTCGATGGTGGCCTGCAGATCGTCGACCGTGCGTGTTGAGGCGCCTGGTGACCTCGGGTGACCGCGACCGCGCAATGGTGCCCTGCAGGTCCATGCCCGCCGCGAACAGCCGCTGGATGACGTGGTCGTGCAGGTCGTGGGCGATGCGCTCGCGTTCGGCGATCAGCGACAACCGCCGTGCCTGCCCACGGCTGGCAGCCAAGGTGAGTGCTACGGCGGCATGGTCGGCGAAGTCGCTCATCAGCTCGAGATGTCTTGCATCGAAAGGAGTTTGGTGTTCGCTTCGCGCGACGGCGAGGACGCCGAGAACGGACTGCCTGGTGCGGAGCGGCATCACGATCGCCGGCCGTTGCCCGACGTCGGTGAAGGACTGGATGGGGTGGCGGAACGACTCGGTGATCAGCGGCACGCTCGAGCGGAACACGCCACCCGTCGTCGACCCCTCCACCGGAACCTCCTGACCCAATACCTCGTCGGCTCGACAATCCCACCGCGGTCGACACGACGAGTGTCTCTACCTCGTCTGTGGGCAGGTCGCCATCGCTGGGGACGAGCACGATGGCCTGCTCGGCGTCCGTCAGCTCGCAGGCGCGTTCGGCGATCAGGCGCAACGGCTCCACCACCGGGTCGGCCTCGCTCAGCAGGGCTGTCGAGATGGCTCGGCTGGCCTCCATCCACTTCGCCGTGGCGCGTTGCCCTTCGAACAGTCGCGCATTGTCGATCGCTACTGCCGCCGCCGACGCCAACGCCCGCACCACCACTTCGTCGGACTCGCTGAACGTCGACCGCGACCGGGGTTCGGTCAGGTAGAGGCTGCCGAACATGGTCTGACGGATGTAGATGGGGACACCGAGGAGCGCACGCATCGGCGGATGATGCTCGGGAAATCCCACCGAGGCGGGGTGCGAGGCAATGTCATCGAGCCGCAGCGGTATGGGTTCGTCGAGCAGTACACCGAGCACACCCTTCCCGACGGGAAGATATCCGATCCGGTCGGCGGTCGCGTCGTCCAGACCCGAGTGCAGAAACGAGACCAGGGTGCCGTCGCGTCCCAGCACGCCCAGCGCACCGAAACCCGCCCCGGTCAGTTCCATCGCCGCGGTCACGATGCGGTGCAGCGTCGCATCCAGGTCCAGATCGGAGGCGAGGCCGACGATGACACGAAGGAGGCGCTCCATCTGGTCGCGGGCATCCAGCAATTCGTCGAGCTGGTGGTGGATGCTGCCGCCGAGGGCATGTCGTCCCAGTGCGGTAAAGGCAGATTCGTTGTCGTCGGGCTCCACGGCCCACCCCGGTCCTCAACACTGCGCTGTCTCCATGGAGTTCAAGAGAGACACACGGAGTGTAGTCCGCGGACGAGTAGACCGGCGGCGATCGTCAAGATCAAGAACGTCCGGGCGGACGTCAGTCGCCGGCGACGTCCTCTGGTAGCAAGGCGAAGTAGCTCTCCTCCTCGGTCACGAAGTGCAGCGACAACAGCGCGTCCAAGCCGAAGAGGCAGGCCATGAGGTCCTCGGTCTGAGCGCCACTGATCGCCCCTGCGGCCTCAGCGCTCACCAGATGGGCGTGCAGGCGGTAGGCCATGCGGTCGATCTCGGCATGCATCCGGCTCATCGTCGCGGTGGCCTCCGCGTTGCCCAGTGGACGGGCCAACGCCGGGTACAGCGACCGGTCCTCGGCATGCTCGTGCGGCAACAGGACGTCTTGCACGAATGCATCGGTTCGCCGGAGCGAGGCCAGAGCCGGGCCGCATTCGCCGGCGGCGAGCTGGTGGGCGGTGGCCCGAAGTAGCGACAAGTCGTCGCGCATCACGTCGTGTTCGGCCGAGAATCTGCGGAGCAACCCCTGCGTGTCGGCGGTCAACGAAGGCGCTTCACCAGAACCTGCTGTCAGGGCGCGCAGCGCGTTGAGGATCACGGTCACGTCGATGGCTTCCTGAAGCAGAGCACCGGCCGCAGCGGGCAACAGGCCCGCTGCCGCGAATCCCATTGCGACGATGGACAACACCATGCCGGTGATCGCACTCTGCAGTGCGATCTTCCGTGATCTGCGGGCAATGACCATCGCGTCAGCCAGCCGGTCGAGCCGATCGGTCGTCAAGACGATGTCGGCTGCCTCCGAACTCGCCGTCGCGCCACGGGCGCCGATCGCCACGCCGACCGACGCAGCGGCGAGCGCAGGCGCGTCGTTGACGCCGTCACCCACCATGACGGTGACGGCGCGCACACGCTCGGCCCGCACTCCGGCAACCTTGTCTTCTGGCGTCTGCTCGGAGCGCACCTCGTCGACGCCGAGTACCGCACCGATCTCGTGAGCCGGGGCGGATCGGTCGCCGGTGAGCATGATGATGCGGTCGATGCCTGCGGCGCGTAGTCGGCGGATGGTGCGCGACGCGTCGTGCCGAAGTGGGTCCAAGAGCAGGATCGCCCCCGCCAACTGCCCGTCGACACTGACCCACGCGACCACGGCAGCGTCGAATGTCGCGCGGTTTTGCGTTGCGGCCGCCCACGGCGCCGGATCGGCAGGCAGAACGTGGTTGCCGACGGTGACTCGCCTGCCGTCGACCGTGGCCGAAACGCCCTTGCCCGGCTCCTCGACGACGTCGGTCGGCAGGCGAAGCGGTACGTTCCGTGACTTCGCTTCGACAACGATGGCCTTTGCCAACACGTGCGAGGAGAACTGATCGGCTGAGGCGGCAAGGCTGAGAATCTCGGCCTGCGACCGACCGGGGGCAACCACGATGTCGGTGCCCCGAGGTTGACCGCTCGTGACGGTCCCGGTCTTGTCGAGCACCAGCGTGGTAGCGCGTCCCAGCGTCTCGAGCGCGCCGCCACCGCGAACGATCACGCCCAGTCTCGCGACCCGGGACAATCCCGAGACGATCGCGACGGGTGCCGCCAAGCAGCAGTGGGCACGGTGTGGCAACGACCAACACTGCGACCGCACGCGCGGCTGAGCCGCTCCACAGCCACGCCGAGCCGGCGACGGCGAGCGTCAAGGGAAGAAACCATCCGGCGACGCGATCTGCCAGGCGGACGACGGGCGCACTGGTCGCCGCGGCCTCCCGGGCCATGCGGACGATGCCTGCATAGGTACTGTCGCCGGCCGAGGCCGTTGCCTGAATCTCGATCGCACCGCCGGCGTTGATCGCGCCGCTGCGCGCTTCCTGCCCGTTTTGCCTTTCGACGTGGATGGACTCTCCCGTCAGTGCGGATTCGTCGAGAACCGCCCACGACGACGCGATCCGCCCGTCCACGGGCAGCATCTCGCCAGGGCCGACCACGAGAACGTCGTCGACCTTGACGGCGGCGAGGGGCACTGTCGTGACACCGCCGGCGGATCGGAGCCGGGCCTCCTTGGGCGCCCGTTCGAGCAACGAACGGAGATCCTTCGTGGCACGTCGCTCGGCCGCGCCCTCGAGCGTCCGGCCAGTCGCCAGCATGACACCGATCAGCGCGCCCGCGAGGTATTCGCCCACCGCGAGGGTGCCGAGCAAGGACAGCAACGCGATGACGTCAACGCCGACCCGCCCGCGCCGCAGCGCGGCGACCACCCACCACGACGCCGGTAGCAGAGCGACGACAGTCCCTGCGGCCCAAAGCTTGTCGGCAGTTGCCGCTGCACCGGTGAGCCAGGCGAGCCCGCCGCCCGCCAGGGCGCAGAGCGTGATGCCGAGCAATGTCGGCAACAGCATTCGGTGCGCCGTGTCGAATCTGCCTGCGTGCTTCGGGGGGAGGGACTTTGCGGCGGTGGCTGATGAGTGATGGACCATGGCTTAGCCAGAGGCTGGGAGCGGCGTCGACGGCGCCGGAATTCGATTGGGCGCGTTGTGTGCTCGCCGACGTATCCCGCGCAGCATGCCGCGCGTCATCAGCGCTGTGACCGGACTGGCCATCTCGGCAAGGACCACCTCGCCGGGATGGCGCAGTCCCACCCGAGTGCGGACGACAAGTCGGCAACGGTCTTCCCAGTGCGGGATGAGGTGGAAGGACCACACCGTCTCCCACGGGAGGCTAGGCGGCGCAACGTGAAGCACGATGGCCTGCGCTTCGAGGACTTCCGCGACCGTCAGCGCGATGCCGTCGCGGAATCCGAGCCATCCCCTTGGTGAGAGGCGAACGACGTCGCCTGGCTCGAGATGCTGCCACTCCGGATGGATGCGATCGGCGTTGCGGTGATGCAGTCCGACCGAATTCTCCAGCGGCTCATAGCTATACAGGCCGCCTCGGTCCTGACCCATTTGCAACAGCCACGGCCAGACCATGGTTGCCGACCGCTCGATCCACACGGCTTCGGTGGTCTGGAGGACGGGTGTGCGCACGAGCTCGTCGCCCGGCAGGCGCATCCTGCACTCTTCCTTCGTCGTACCCCAGTTGCGGAAATAGCGGCGCGCTCCATAGAGCAGCATCGTCGCTCCCGCGGCCAGTGCGATCTGTCGTGCATGGATGCCCATCCGATTCCTCGCGTCTCACCGGGACGCATCGACGACAGAGGGCTGCCAGGTGAGCACGTCTCTCAGCGGACGTCGGGGGGTCGGCGGCGGAACCGAGTCCAGCACGGGCGCCATGCCCACCCGGATCAGCACCTGGGGAAGATCATGACCCGTCAGGCCCTTGACGATGTCGCGGCTGGCATCGACTTCCGTCAAATGGGTCAGAGGACAGGTGGCCATGCCCGCCATCGTGGCCTCCAGCAATGCGATCGACAGCGCTTCTCCACAGGTGAGAATGTCGCGGCGACTGTCGCCGAGCGCGGAGAGCACCAGGATCGTCGACTGGTCGTCACCCAGCTGCCACCGTCGATCGCGGTGCTGGATGACCGGAAAGCTTCTGCCGACATCGACCCGGTCACTCTCGGCCGCTGACACGAGGGCGCTGTTGGGGATTCCGTCAGTCGTCTCGTACGGCCCAGTCCACCAGGCGAGTTCGGCGTGGTACGAGGAGTCGTACAGGCGGAGCGCCTCGGTCAGGTGGGATGCCTCGGCGAGTTGTGGGTGCGCATCCTCTGGCAGGACGTCCAGTAGCGCAAGGTCGTCAGCGACGGCATGCCGCAGCAGCGGTTCGAAGTCGTTCCAGTCCGCGGGTGCCGCGAAGGGCAGGCGGTCGGTGCGCCTAGCGAGGATCGCATCCGCGCGGCGGCGATGCCCATCGGTGACGAACGACATCGGGACGAAGTCGATGGATGCCAGGTGAAAATGGTCGTTGGGGTTGGGGTAGTAGTCGACGTTGGCCACCCAGCCGGCCGCCGCCATCGCCACCCTGAAGTGGTCGAGCACGGCGCCGCAGCTGATGAGTGCTTGTCGCCCTGAGGAATCCGTGTGAACGAGGCGGTCGCGATCCAGATGGAGCTGCAGGGCGCCGTCGCCCGTACCCACGAAACGCCACGGCTGGCTGTTGTGGAATGACGGGGCCCGGCACGCCAGGTGCACGGCGTTCGCGATCACATCGATGGACACGACCGACTTCGTCGTGGGTTTTCTCGTTCTGTCCATGAGACGAAGACTCGCTTGGTCAGCACCCACGTCGCCAGAGTCGAAGGTCATCTGTCCAGCCGACGAATGGGCCTTCGTGGGCTCGAGCCCGCACCAGGGACTTTCGACCCGGGTGGACTGAGGACTTGTGGCGTGAGGCAAAGGTCTCATGACCGCTACCGGTCGATGGGCGGCCGGGCGACGATCACTGCATGAACTCATCTCCGGCGTCGGTGGCGACACGATGCGGTGACGATGGGGGTATGACCGAGCCACCGGAGGTCCGCGAAACCCACACCGGCATGGTCGTATTGGTTGGCGATCGGGCATACAAGTGCAAGAAGCCGATCGTTACCGACTTCCTCGACTTCAGCACCGTGCAACGGCGTGAGGAGGTGTGCCAACGCGAGGTCCGGCTCAACAGCAGAATGGCGAGCGACAGTTACTTCGGCGTTGCCCACCTCACCGATCCGCAAGGCGGTGACCCCGAGCCGATCGTCGTCATGCGGCGCTACTCCGACTTCTACCGACTCGCGTCGATGGTTCGGCGGGGTGAGCCGGTCGAAGGACACCTATCGGCGATCGCGGAGAGGTTGGCGCGCTTTCACGCAGAGGCCGACCGGTCCCGAACGATCGATGCCTGCGCCAGGGTCCCGGCGATCACCGCCCGCTGGCAGGAAAACCTGTCCGAGCTGCGACGCCATGTCGGGACCGCACTGGACGCCGACGTGCTGGACGAGGTGGCGCGCCTCGCCACCAATTTCATCGATGGACGTGCGGCCCTATTCGCGGCCCGCGTCGCCGAACAACGCATCGTCGACGGGCACGGCGACATGATCACCGACGACGTCTTCTGTATGCCAGACGGTCCGGTTCTGCTGGACTGCCTCGAATTCGACGATCAACTGCGATACGTCGACGGCCTCGACGACGCCGCCTTTCTGGCCATGGATCTGGAGTTCCTGGGGCATCGGGATCTCGGCGAGTTCTTCCTCGAGGAGTACCGGCGAGTTGCCCAGGACGACGCGCCTGCATCGTTGGCGCACTTCTACATCGCGTACCGGGCCGTCGTGCGCGCCAAGGTGGACTGCATCAGGGCGGGTCAGGGAGTACCCGACGCCGTTGCCGACGCCCGTCGGCACCTCGAGCTCGCCGTGCAGCACCTCCGCGCGGGGACGGTGCGGCTCATTCTGGTCGGCGGTGGCCCGGGCACCGGCAAGACCACGTTGGCGCGTGCCCTGGGGGAAAGGCTTGCGGCGCGGGTGATCTCGAGCGACGACGTCCGCCGCGAGATGCAAGCCGAAGGCGACATCGACGGCGAGCCAGGCACCTTGGATGCCGGCCTGTACAGTCCGGACAAGATCGACGCCGTCTACACGACGATGCTTTGCCGTGCACGGCTAGAGCTGGTCGGCGGCCGATCGGTGATCTTGGACGGTACCTGGCGCGATCCGCACCACCGTGTGCGGGCTAGGGAGATCGCCCGCCAAGAGCGCTGTCCAACAGTCGAGTTGGCGTGCACACTGCCGCTGGACGAGGCCATGACAAGGATCGCGAACCGCCCGAAGACGACGACTTCGGATGCCACTCCGCAGATCGCCTCCGCCATGACGGTCGACGAATCCGACTGGCGCGAAGCCCGCCACATCGATACCAGCCGACCCCTTGGCGACTCAGTGGCCGAGGCGCAGGAACTGTGCTGTCTGACCTTCTGAATACCGCTCCACGACAGCGCTTATCATCCCAAGGAGAAGAGATGGTCGATACGCCCAACTACATCAGGGACCCCGCCCGCGTCCGCGACGAAGCCGACCCTCCGCAACTGACCGACCTCGACCTCGATCTTGTCGAGGAGCGGCTGCTGCTCGAGTCGATGCGCCGCCATCCGAGCGCCCGTCCAAGAGGTTAGGACATCCCCATGAGGACAGGAACTGGCGCAGTACCCGACGACGCCGCCCCGATCATCGTGGGAGTGAACGGCTCCCTCGAAGCAATGCACGCGGCCCGGTGGGCCGGTGCGGTTGCCGAACGACTGGGCGTGCCCCTGCACGTCCTCACGGCCACACCCTATGTCGGGCGCACCTTGACGGACGCTACGGTCGCGATCCGCGCGGCGGCGATCGCGGAGCACCGCGATTCGGCCGGACGGATTCTCGAGGCGACGAAGGAATCCGTTCTCGATGACCATCCGGGGGTGGCGGTGACGATCTCCTCGTCGACCGTGCCTGCGGACGAGGCGCTCTCCGCGGCGAGCAGGGCGGCGCAGCTGATGGTCTTGGGCTGCGACGACGTCACCGCCATGGGTGAGCTGCTCATCGGATCGACGACTCTGGCCACCTTGGCGCACGCGAAGTGTCCTGTCGTCGCGTGGCGGGGAGCATCTATCGCACCAACACGTCAACCGGTGGTAGTCGGTGTCGACGGCCGCGCCGAGGACGGGGGAGCCTTGGGCATCGCCTTCGAGTTGGCCGATCTCTTTGGTGCGCCACTTCGAGTGATCTACTCGTGGTCGGTGGCGAGACGCGCGATGGGCACGAGCGGGCCGGTCGAGGTCCACTGGAATGCCTCCACTCGGGCGCAGTGGCGGCGGTTGAACCATGTCGTCGACCCGTGGCGAAGGCTTCATCCCGACGTGGAGGTCGCGTTGACGTGCGAACCGGTCAAGCCGGGACGCGCTCTCGAAATCCATTCGGTAGGAGCGCAACTCGTCGTCCTGGGAAGTAGGCGACGTAACTCGCCCACCCACCGACTGTTTGGCTCGACCAGCTCGTACCTGCTGCATCACTGCGATGTGCCGGTGCTCTTGTGCCCGTTCGAGGAGCCCGAGTGCCATCCGACGCAGGCGACATGACGACACAAAGACCCTGGTTTGCCGTGTGTTTGGCGTTGGTCAGAGAGCGCAATGCTCGCCGGCATGCGTAGCCAGGCAGAACGTCTCGTCTAACTGAAGTCGAACGGGTGCTGCATTTCACCGCCGAAGTGGAACCGTCGTCCGGTGATCTCCGATGGCAGGATCCGGATGTAGCGTTCCTTGCGCGTCGTGATCCACGGCAGCGCCTGGGCTCGCTCCGCGTCTTGGATCTCGGCCGCGCCCTGCAGGAGGTGGGCGATCCCCTTGACCACGACGCTCCAACCCTGCGCGACGTCGTGAAGGTCGGCTTCGAACGCGACCCGCCGATTGACCGCGGCGCCAGACAGTTTGGTGCCCTCGGCGGTACGGATCAGCACCGTGCGCCGCTGAACCACGAAGTTGACCGGGAAGACGTCGGGCACGTCGCCGATGCTGATCGCCAGCCGGCCGAGCGAAATACTGGACAACAGCGCCCAGCTCTCGTCCTCATCGAGCTTGGTCATCGGTTGTGCTGCGGATCCGGTCATTTGGCTGCCTCTTGATGCGACGGTTCGGGATACGACGTGGGCCGTAGGGATGACGCTAGGGCTCACCGAAGGCCGTCGTCAGCCGGTATTCGTCACATCTGCTCGGGCACAAAGTCACAGAAGAGGTCATGGCGCCCCACCTGGCGCAGGAAAGTGACTTCTTACCCTCGTCTGAGCGGACACGGCGGCGCATTGTGAAGGCCAACAGTGAGTTACATGGAGGCATCGTCCGATGAGCAAGAACTTTCCCGACCTCGCAACCGTGCATGCGGCGCTGTCATTGGCGACCAGGGCGCCGTCGGTACACAATGTCCAGCCGTGGCAGTGGCGGGTAGGGGAGCAGAGTCTTCAGTTGTACGCCAACCCGGAGCTGCATCTCGTCCACACCGATCCCGACGGACGCGACATGATGGTCAGCTGCGGCGCAACGCTCAACCACTGCGTCGTTGCGCTGGCCGCACTGGGCTGGCAGAGCAAGATTCACCGGTTCCCCAATGCCGCTGAGCCACTGCACCTGGCGTCGATCCAGGTGCATCGCTACGTCCCGGGCGAGGTGGACGTCAGCCTTGCGGCGGCGATCCCGAGGCGCAGGACGGACCGCCGCTACTTCAGTGAATGGCCGGTGTCCCACGGCGATATCTCGTTGATGGGTGCCAGAGCGGCACGGATGGGTGTCGCCATGCGGCGCATTGAGCCGTCCACGGCTCTCCGAGCCGCACTGGCGCAAGCGGTTTGGCAGCATGTGAACGACCGTGAATACCTCGACGAGCTGACGGTATGGAGCGGTCGATACGCCTCTTCCGCAGGAGTGCCAGCGCACAGTGCGCCCGATTCCAACCCGGACTCCCCGGTACCGGGCCGTCTCTTTGCCGGCGCAGTCTTGGCGCAGCCCCCCGAAGCGTCGCCCGGCGATGATCACGGCGTGTTGTTGGCGCTCGGCACCAACGATGACGACGACCTGGCCCGGCTGCGCGCCGGGGAGGCGACCAGTCTGGTGCTGTTGACCGCCACTGCACTCGGCCTTGCGAGTAGCCCAGTGACGGAGCCGCTCGAGATCGGCGAGACCCGCGAAGCCATCCGGGCAGACGCATTCGGTGGTGACCTATTCCCTCAGATGCTCCTACGCATCGGCTGGGCGCCGATCAACGCCGACCCGCTGCCGTCGACACCACGACGTTCCCTGGACGAGGTGGTGACCCGGCTGGATGGCGCGCGGTTCGATTGATCCGCAACGTCATTCCAGTTGATCGAGGTCGACGTCGTAGCACACGATGCAGCCGTCCTGGTGACAACTGCTTGACCAGCCAGCATCGGCGACCACCCTTTGCATCGCACGGTTGTCTGCAAGGACATCGGCAATGAGGTGATGAATCCCTCGCTCGGGCCACGAGGCCCAGGACTGCAGAGCGCGGTGCCCACCCCGCGATCGTGCTGATCGTGGGCAACCAACACCGAAGCCTCGGCGCATCCGGGCTGACTGGTCCGGTTGTAGTTGGCCACGCCGACCAGCATGTCGTCCTCGAAGGCGCCTACCGCGTGCTGATCCGGATCGTCTGGATCGGTCAGCGATCGAGCCCAGTCGTCGAGGTAGTTCGGCGCGAGGTGAAGAAGCGCAGATAGCGCTCGCGGTCTGTCAGTTCGATGGCCAGCCGAACGACGGCGTCGTAGTCGTCGGTCGCAGCGACGGACGTGAACCACTGCGTGGTCCCTGAGGGTAACGGCCAATCACTCACTGCGCGAGCGTTATTCATCGACGGTGGCTCGAATGCTCAACGAACGACGAGGACCGAGCATCGATTGCGCCGCTGGGAACTCTCGCGGTGCGGACCAACGATCGCGGGCACCTGCTCGGCGTCGACGGCGCCGATGACCGCCAGTTGGACGGAAAGCTCTTGGTGTAGTTCGAGGAAACTCGCAATGTCGCTGGGAACGGCGACGGGATGAATGTGTATGTCTGGATTGCGGTTCGCCATCCGGCGACTCGGCGTTCGAGGTCGTCGTAGTGAACTCCCCGATGATCACGCTGCGACACCCCAAGGGCAAGAACTGGTGCCCGACGTATGCGGGCTTCGTCGATCGCACGGCCGACGATCCCATTGCTCTCCGGACTGTCGTCGACGGCGGTGACGATCCAGTCGGGTTCCGACGTCGGCGTGGAAGGGGGAGTGCGGATGATCGCCACCGGACTGTGTGCCTTCGCGGCGACCGTTGCAGCGGTGGATCCGAGCAATTCGTGGCAGAACGGTGATATCCCCACGGAGCCCACGCAGACCATGGCCGCCTGCATCGGATTCCTTCACCAGCATCGAATCGACTGTCACCCCAAACGATTTGGGTCTCGAGTGTCAGGGCTTTGCCGGTGGACCGCACGGCCGCCGAGGCGGCACGCAGTGACGCTCTGCCGTATTCGCTCTCGGGCCAAGCCTTCGCGATTTCAGCCGGGTCCTCGTCCATGTCGCAGTCGAAGTCGTCTTCGACTTCGATGACGTGAACCAAACGCAGCGGTACCTTTCGGGTGACGGCCTCGTCTGCCGCCCACAGTGCCGCGTCGATAGCGGCCTGTGAGCCGTCGATTCCCACGACGATCGGACCCGCCGACTTCGGTTGCTTCACGGCCGACCCTCCCGGTTGCTACGCCATCCCATCGGAGGCTACGGGTGGACGACGGTTCGGAGATGGGGTCGTTGGTCACCTGTCCGTGCGAAAAGGTCATCACCACCGCACCGGATTCACCCGCGGTGACCTCTGTTGGCGGACTCAGTGTCTTTCGGCCCTCGGAATTCGCGGAGTCGGCGTCGAAGCTTGAGTGGTCTCGGTCCTGTCGCACCGGCCGGGATTCGCCGTTCGTCGAGGAGCTGTCATGGACGAGTTCACGTGTGCAGGCCACCGGCCATGAATCAGAGTGCTGACGGGCCCATGGTGCGCGACGAGCTGGGGAACATCGTCACCATGTCTGTGCGCGCGGTTCCCCGAATGCAGCACGCCGGACGTCGAATGGCTCGTCACCGACGTCTACGAGACCCTCTCTGACGGAGCTCGCATACGGGCCCATCTGATTCCGTTGACGCTCAACCGCTGTCGACGGCTGCTCAACGAGCAGCGGCGGATCCAGCGCAACCATTGCGAGCTCGTTTACGCATCTGCACCGGGAGTGTGACATGTCCTCATCCTCAGCGCATCAAGGCATCATCGTCGCCGTCGACGGGTCTTCGTCGAGCAAGGTGGCTACCGATTGGGCCGCGCGAAACGCGGCGATGCGTCAGGTCCCGCTGACATTGGTGCACGTGGTGGCGCAGCCGCCAGTCGGGATGTGGCCAGAACCATGTCTGCCCCAGACGTTCCGGAACTGGCGTGACGAGCATGGCCACCAGATCCTTTCCGACGCCAGGCACGTCGCTGACCGGGCAATTCTCGACTTCGATCCGATTGCCGTCGAGCAGAGGGCATTCGCCGGCGCCCCGATTCCCACGTTGGTCGATCTGTCGAAGGACGCGGCGATGATCGTCGTGGGTTGCCGCGGTCAGGGCGCGCTGCGGCAACGGCTGCTCGGCTCCGTCAGTTCAGGTCTGGTCCATCATGCGCACTGTCCCGTCGCGGTGATTCACGACGAGGACCCGATGATGGACCATCCGGCACTAGCCCCGGTCCTGGTGGGCATCGACGGGTCCCCGGCATCGGAACTCGCGACGGCGATCGCCTTCGACGAGGCGTCTCGGCGAGGTGTGGGTCTGGTCGCGATGCACTCCTGGGCCGCGGACGCCAACGCCTTCGCCGTCGAGGACTGGAAACGTCAGCTCGAGATCGGCGAGGAGGCGCTGGCCGAGCGGCTGGCCGGCTGGCCGGAGCGCTACCCCGACGTGCCGATCGACCGCCGATTCGTCCATGGCGACCCGGCGCAAAAGCTTGTGGCCGCTTCGGAATCCGCGCAGCTGACCGTCGTCGGCAGCCACGGCCGGGGCGGTTTCGCGCAAATGCTTCTGGGGTCGGTGAGCTCGGCGGTGGTGCAGGCGGCCCGGATGCCCGTCATCGTGGCCCGGCAGGCCTGACCCTCACGGCAACGGGGCCGACCATCGCAGCACGGTTCCACCGCCATCGGCCCTCGCGACGTCAAAGGTCCCGCCGGAGTCTTCGGCCCGGCCGCGAAGGTTGCGGAGTCCACTCGGAGTGACGTCGTCGGCGATGCCGGTGCCATTGTCGATGACTTCGATGGTCAGATCGTCGTCGACTCTGACCAGGATCGTGACTTCGGTTGCGCCGCCGTGCCGTATCGCATTGCTGACCGCTTCGCGAACGACCGCTTCGGCATGGTCGGCCAGGCCAGGCTCGATGACGGACAGCGGTCCACTGAACTGCGACTTGGTTCGCACGCCGGCGCCTGCGAATTGGGTGATGGCCTCGTCGAGTCGCTGGCGCAGTCTGGTCGGCCCCGCCGCCCTTGCCGTGCAGATCGAAGATCGCCGTGCGGATTTCCTGAATCACACCCTGCAGGTCGTCGACCGTCTCGGACAGCCGCCCCTGGATCTCGGGCGACTTGATGCGTGCGATCGTGCCCTGCATCCCCAGCCCGATAGCGAACAGCCGCTGGATGACGTGGTCGTGGAGGTCTCTGGCGATCCGGTCACGGTCAGTGAGAACGTCGAGTTCGCGCATCTGCCGCTGGGTGGTGGCGAGTTGCCATGCGAGCGCGGCCTGTTCGGCGAACGTGGTCATCGAATCCAGTTGTTCGTCGGTGAACGGCGACGCACCCGGTCGTCGCGCCGAGATCACCACGCCGGCGACGGTCTCCGTGGTCGTCAGCGGAACCACCAGTACGGGTTCCGACGTCCCCGAGGGCACCGTCGAACACGTCGATGTCCTGGCCGCGGTAGGGTGCGCGATGCCGAAAGGCATCGCCAATCATGTTGCCCGACATTGGGATCGGGCTGAAACCATCGGCAGGCTCGGTGGCTCCTGCCATTTCGACGACGATGAGTTCGCCGACATCGGCGACAGCAGCGTCGCCGCTGGCGGGGACGGCGACCACCGTGACATCCGCACCGGTCAGCGTGAGCGCTTCATCGGCGATGAGACGAAATACCTGGGCGGGGTCGATTCCCGACAGCAGCTGGGTCGCGATGTCGCGGGTCGCCTGGATCCAGGACTGTCGTGCGCGCGCCTGCTCGTACAGCCGGGCGTTGTCGATGGCGATCCCAGCCGCGGCAGCCAGAGCCATCGCCAGCACCTCGTCGTCGTCGTTGAACGGCAGACCGCCGGCCTTCTCGGTGAGATAGAGATTGCCGTACACCTCGTCTCGAATGAGGATCGGCACTCCGAGGAAGGTCCGCATCGGCGGGTGGTGCGGAGGAAAGCCGACCGAGGATGGGTGATCGTGGATGTCCTCCAACCGGATCGGCGTCGGTTCGTCGATCAATACGCCCAACACGCCGCGCCCTTGGGGAAGGTCGCCGATCTGTTGCCGAGTCGGTTCGTCGATCCCCTCATAGATGAACTCGGCCAACGCGTGATCCTCGCCTCGGACGCCAAGCGCGCCGTACCGGGCGTCGATCAAATCGATGGCGGTGTGGACGATCGTGCGCAACGTGGTGGCCAAGTCCAGGCCGGCGGTGACCGACAACATCGCCTGCACGAGGCCGTCGACGCGGTCACGTTCTTCGATGATCTGCTCGACACGGACCTGAACCTCGCCCAGCAGTTCCCGCAGTCGCAGCTCCGAGAGATCCCGCAGAGGGCGGCTGCTTCCGGCGGCCGTATTCGGTGCCGCAGCGTCGTTCATCGTGACATCCTCACACCCGTCCGCCGCCTCGGTGGGCACGTAGTGCGATCGAGGTCAGCCGTCGTCCCGCTGCGGACGGTCGAGTTTCGTTGCGAATACCGCTGCTTGGGTACGCCGTTGCATGCCGAGCTTCGCCAACAGTCGCGAGACGTAGTTCTTCACGGTCTTCTCGGCCAGGAACATCCGGTCGGCGATCTGCTTGTTGGTCAACCCCTCGCCGAGCAGGTCGAGGAGGACCCGTTCCTGGTCGGTGAGGCCGGATAGCGGGTCTGAGCGTTCCGCCGCTCCGCGCAGCTTGGCCATCAACGCAGCAGCCGCGCGATTGTCGAGCAGCGACCGACCCGCACCGACCTGCTTGATGGCTTCGGCGAGTTCCATGCCCTTGATGTCCTTGACCACGTATCCGCTCGCGCCGGCCAGGATGGCATCGAGCATCGCCTCGTCGGAGGTGAACGACGTCAACATCAAGCACCGCAGATCGGGCAGCTTCGAGAGAAGGTCGCGGCAGAGTTCGATGCCGTTGCCGTCAGGCAGCCGTACGTCCAACACCGCGACGTCGGGCCGCAACGCGGGAATCTGGGCCATCGCGTGACTCACGGTTCCGGCCTCGCCGATGACTTCGAGCTCGGGGTCGGCGCTGAGCAGATCGATCAATCCGCGACGGACGACCTCGTGATCGTCGACGAGAAAGACTGTCACCATGATTGGGCCTCTGTGTTCGGGTTGGCGAATTACGACGTCGATGCTTCGCCTGACTGAACGATAGGTGATGCGATCGCAGTGCGGACCATCACAGCGATCCGTGCGGTCCGCAGACCAGTACCGAGCAGTCGCTGTCGTGTAGCGCGGCACGGCTGCGCGGTCCGACCATCTCGGCGACACCATGCGCTCGTCGACGACTGACGACGACGAGCTGGATCGACTGCGAGTGTTGCGACAGGTAGTCCAGCAGGTTGCCGCGGACGGCAACGGGTCGAACGTCGAGCCCGGGATGTCTGCGTTTCGTTCGAGCCAGGCGCCGGGTCAGCTCCGCCGTTACCTGGCCTTCTCGCTCCGCACCGCCGCGGTCGTGACCATCGGCGACGCTGGGACGCCACGTGGCGATGACGACCAGTGGCGCCTTGCGGAGTAACGCCTCCTCGACGCCGCGCTCGAGGACTGCTTCGCTGTCCGTTGACCTGTCGACCTCGACGACGATCGAACCGGGCTCCCTCGGCGTGGGTTCGTAGCCGCGCACGATGGCGGTGGAGCAGTGCCCCACGGTGGTGAGCGCCGCCGCGGTCGACCCCACGGTGGCGCCGGTTGAGTGTTTGAGGCCGATGGCTCCGACACACAACATCGCCGCACCGCGGCTGGCCTCCCGAAGCACGTCCGTCGGGCGACCCTGCATGATCTCTACTTCGATCTTGACCGCCTTGCCGGTTGACTCGACGGCGGTAAAGGCATGGCGGACTGCGATTTCGGCGGTGGCGAGTTGACGTGCCGAGTCATCGGGATCGACGGCATCCGTCGGCGAGTCGATCGCATAGACCAAGCGAAGGGGTAGATCCCGGTCGACTGCTTCGTCCGCAGCCCACAGTGCGGCGGTCAAGCCGTTTCGTGAACCGTCGATGCCGACGACGACGGAAGGCGACGGAGGATGTGTGTCTCGCATGGCGTACCCCGTTCGGTTGGTCTCGTCGCCACGGTAGGCCCATCGCTGCATCGCGCGTCAGGGCCGAAAGTCCCGCGCATGATCGTCATAGGTCCCGGTCTGCGGATACCGGGCAACGGCTACGGGGGTCGCCAACGTCTGCCGCTTTGAGCTCAAGTATTAAGCCGTGCAACGAGATCCGATAGTGCGCGGGCGACGGACAGCCTCTCGGCCGCCCTGGTCGGAAACTCCTCGCCCGGACGAGTCCGTCCAACTCCCACGACCTTGAGATCGTGCCAGTCCATCTCGGCTATCGCGCGGGTCCGATCATCGACTTCGTCCAGCGTGATCGTGATCGTGCGCTGGCGCGAGTTTCGTTCGGATTCTTTGTCGCGCATGGCTTCTCCTCTGGTCATTGGTTCCAACGTCAGTCCCGGACGACGATGACGGGCACTGAGGACGTCCGCACGACCGCGGCACTCGTCGAGCCCAGCAACATGCCCGCGAACCCGCCGCGACCACGGCTTCCCAGCACGATCAATTGGGCTTGCCGAGCCGCCTCGGTGATCCGTCTTGGCCGGCTCGTCGCACACGACCTCCCGACGTACGTCCACGTCGGGATACCGCGTGACCCACTCGTCGACGCGTTCGGCAAGGAGCTCTTCTGCCTCCCGTTGGTACCGATGCCAGTCCGACTCGTCGGCGATGTAGACGCCGAAGTCGCTCCACACGTGGAGAGCGATCACGCCGACTCCTCGGTGCGACGCTTCGTCGAACGCCAGTGCGGTCGCTGCCTCCGACGTCTCCGATCCGTCGATGCCGACCAGGACTGGAGCATCGGCGCGCACATCCGCCTGGTCTGCACGGATCACGGCGATCGGGCAATGCGCGTGATGTAGCAGTCCGTTGCTCACCGATCCGAGCGCGAGGCTCTTGACCGCGCCAAGCCCGCGGCTTCCGACGACCAGCATCTGGGCGTCTCTGGAGGCGTCCGCGACCGTCCCGACTGGGTGGCCCCGTCCCATGACCGTGGATACCGCGACATCCGTTGCCGCCAAGGCCGATCGAAGGTCCAGCTCGGCGTGTTTGAGGATGTGACGAGCGCTGTTCTCGAACCACTCCGAACCATAGAACATGGGTTCCATGGGCACGGTCACGCCAACCGGGGCGATGACGTTCATCAGCGTCACGGGCGCGTGTCGGATCGAGCTTTCGTGCGCAGCCCACGTGACGGCTGCGTCGGACTCCGGCGAGCCGTCGACCGCGACCAGAATCGTCGATGCCCTTGAACCCGTTGACATTGTGCTGCTCCTCGTGCGGATGGCGAGGGCTCGACTGCCTAGGGCCCTACTGCCATGCCCACGCTATGGAACACCCGAGGGTGCAGGCAGAGTCGTTGGTCCCCAACTCGTGTGTCGCTGGTCCCGACTGCCGTCCCTGCAACCGATGTGCAACGAGCTAGACCGTCTCCTCGGCGCGCTCGTGGGCGTCGTCCATCACCGTCCGGCCGATTTCGGCGTAGACGGTGGGCTTGGCCGACCGAAGCCACAGCGCGTAGGCCAGCCCGACCACGAACGATCCGAGGATCAGGTATGGAGCGACCTTGAAGACGTCGGACTTTGCCGCGAGGCCCGCCGCGAATTCCCGGTTGTCCCAGAGCAACCAGACGACGTACAGCATCGCGACGCCGCCGATCAACGGGCAGATCAGGGTCGTGATGACGTTGCCCTCGTGAGTCTTCTTCACCCAGAAGTACCAAATCACCGCCGCAGAGCAGATCGCCTGCACGAGCAGGATCGCCGCGGTCCCGATGAGTGCCAGCAGGCCGTAGATGTTGACGTAGGGAACCAAGGCGGGAGTGTCGACCGGAACGCCGTCGGCGTCGGGCACCTGCACGGCGGTGAAGAACGCGAACGCCAGCACGATCACCAGCGTGATCACGCTCTGGATGGTCGACGCGATCCAGGGCGAGCCGTGCTTGGCATGGGTGCTGCCGATCGTCGACTTCACCCTCTCCGAAGGGATCTCGCGACCGAGTGCGAAGAGGTAGCGCGACGCGGCGTTGTGGAACGCCAACGCGCAGGCGAAGGAACCGATCACCAGAAGGCCCTTGTAGACGTCGAGGAGGACACCGCCGAGGTTGTTCTGCACGAGGTTGAAGAAGAGGTCCAACGGTGACGCGCTGATCGATGCCTCCACGGAGGTCTTGGCCCCGTTGCCTGCAATGACCATCGCCGAGATGAACGTGTAGAACAGGCCGAGGCCGACCACCGCGATGATCGTCGCCCTCGGGATGATCTTCTTCGGGTTGCGCGATTCCTCGCCGTACACCGCAGTCGTCTCGAATCCGACCCACGACCAGAACGCGAAGAACAGGCCGATGGCCATGGACCCTGCGGCGGCCGCCGTGCCGAACGCTCCGGCGGGCAGGCCCTCGAAGGCGTTGTTGAGAAGCACGGTATGGCTCAGCATGAACCCGTCGGGTCCACCGCCGGAGAAGATCACCGAGAAGGCCAGCGCGAACAGAATGAGCACCTCTGCGGTCAGCGTGATGCCCAGGATGGCTGCCGTCAGGCTGATGTCGAAGTAGCACAGCAGCGCAATGCCCACGATCGCGATGACGGCGATGACGAGCCAGGGGATGTTCACCCCGAAGATCGTGTTCAAGGCGTCGTTGGCGAAGTACGCGCAACCGCCGATGAGCGAACCTTCGAAGACGACGTAGGCGAACGTGGCCAGCACGCCGCTGGCCATGCCCCACACCTGACCGAGGCCGTGGGAGATGAAGCCGTAGAACGCGCCCGTCGTGGTGATGTGCTTCGCCATGGCGACATAGCCGAGGGCGAACAGCGTCAGGATGATCGTCGCGAAGAGGAATCCAGCAGGGGCACCGAGGCCGTTGCCGAAGCCGACGGCGATCGGCACGTTGCCGGTCATTGCGGTGATCGGTGCCGCGTTTGCCACCGCCATGAAGATGACGGCGACGATCCCGATCGAGCCCTTCTTCAGGCCGGTCGGCGACTTCGGTTCGGCGTTGACGGCTGCTGATTCAGTGGTCACTGGGCCATCCTGGTTCGGATCGAGTTGCTGAAGTGGCCCGCGACGCTGCAGTTCCGCCTTGGAGCGTCGCACCTCGAGGTGCACCCGACAACTCGAGCAGCGATATTGGCGGGCGACCGGCCGAACCTGGACGTTCGCTTGGAACGGCGGTTAGGCTTCCGCAAGCCGTGTCAGCACGGAAAATCCGGACCGGAGGTATGCCTCGTGGGGCTCATCATCGGCATCATCGTCGTCGTCATTCTGGTGTTGCTCGCGGTCTTCGTGATCGGTGGCTACAACGGTCTGGTCCGCGCGCGCAACGCGTACAAGAACGCGTTCGCACAGATCGACGTACAGCTGCGGCGCCGTTTCGACCTCATCCCGAACCTCATCGAGGTGGCCAAGACGTACATGGCGCACGAGCGCGAGACGCTCGAGGCGGTCGTCGCGGCCAGGGGCGCGGCGATGAACGGTTTGGCGGCAGCCCAGGACAACCCGGGCGATCCAGCGGCCATGCAGCAGCTGGCGACTGGCCAGCAGGCCCTCAACGGCGCATTGAGTCGCCTCACCGTCGTCGCCGAGCAGTATCCCGATCTCAAGGCGAACCAGAACATGATGCAGCTGACAGAGGAGCTGACGTCGACGGAGAACAAGGTCGCGTTCGCCCGGCAGGCCTACAACGACTCCGTGATGAATTACAACAACAAACGAGAGACGTTCCCCGGCAGCGTCTATGCGGGCATGTTCAACTTCACGCCGGCAGCGCTCCTGGAGATTCCGCCGGAGCATCCCGAGATGCGGGACGCGCCGCGGGTGCAGTTCTAGTCAACGCGAGGTCATGAACTTCTTCGACCACCAGCGCAGGGCCAAGGGCACCACGCTCAAGCTGGTCCTCCTGTTCGCGGCCGCCGTACTCGCGCTCGTCGCAGGCCTCGACGCCGTCGCCGTGATCGTCATGGGATACAAGGGATCTGAGCCCGCCGAGATCCTCGCGACCGTCGTCGTCGTCACGTCGGTCACGCTGCTGCTCATCGCGGGCGGCATGATCACCAAGACGATCTCGTTGCGGCAGGGCGGGGCCGCCGTCGCCACCTCGGTCGGGGCCATCCCCATCGACCCGACCACCACGGACCCGCGACTGCGGCGGCTGGTGAACATCGTCGAGGAGATGTCGCTGGCCTCCGGCGTGCCCACGCCGCGTCTGTTCGTCATGCCGCAGGAGCCCGGCATCAACGCGTTTGCGGCAGGTTTCACGCCTGCCGACGCGGCGATCGCGGTCACCGGGGGAGCGCTGGCCCAACTCAACCGCGACGAACTGCAGGGCGTCATCGGGCACGAGTTCAGCCACATCCTCAACGGCGACATGCGACTGAACATCCGGCTCATCGGCCTGCTCGCAGGAATCCTGCTGATCGGCACGCTGGGGTTGCGGTTTCTTCAGTTCGGTGGCCGCGGCAGCGACAGCAAGGGCGCTCTGCCGATCTTGGCGATCGCCGCGGCGATGATGGTGCTCGGGTTCATCGGAGTGTTCTTCGCGAACCTGATCAAGGCCGCGGTGTCGCGGCAGCGCGAGTGGCTGGCCGACGCCTCCGCAGTGCAATTCACCCGGCAGACCACCGGACTCGAGGGTGCGCTGAAGAAGATCGGTGGCATACGGGCGGGCTCCGCGCTGCGCAACGCGAAGAATGCGAGCGAGGTCAGCCACATGCTCTTCGGCGAGGGGCGACGGTCATTCAGTTCGCTGTGGGCGACCCATCCGCGCCTCGAGGATCGCATCAAGGCGCTCAACCCGGGATTCGACTCTCGCGAACTGCCAGAGCTGCAGAAGCAGTACGCGGCGCAACTGCCCGACGGGTTGGCCGAGGACAGGGCGGCCGTCGGATTCGCGCCCGCTTCAGCGCGGCCGGCGGCCGGCCCGCCCGCCCCGGAGGACCGGCGGCCCGTCAGTCCCGAGCAGGTCGCCGCCCGCGCCGGCTCGCTCACACCCGCTGATCTCGCCTACGGCGCGGCGCTGCACGCACGGCTGCCTGCAGACGTGCATCAGCTCGCCGCCCAACCGAGCACCGCTCCGTCGGCGATCATCGCTCTCCTTCTCGCATCGCCGGGCAATCCACTGCAGTCCCGCCAGTTGGCCGCGGTGGCTGCGCGGCTCGGGCCCGCCCAGGCCGACGCGGCCGCATCGCTGGCCCACGTGATGGCGAGGTTGCCCGACGAGCTGCGCCTTTCGTTCGTCGAGCTGGCCCTCCCGCAGCTAGTGGGCCATCCCCGGGACTATCGGGAAGCGCTGGTGGCGGCGCTGCACGATCTCGCGGTGGCCGACGACACGGTGACGATGTTCGAGTACTGCGTCACCCGCCTGGTGTGGAGCCATCTGAGGGACGCCGCCGACCCGTCGCGCCGCAGCAGGGCGGGTCGCGGCTCCCTGCGTGAGGTGCAGCCACTCGTGACGACGCTGCTCGCGACGCTCGCCGTCGCTGCCGGAGGGGACCAGAACACATCGGGTCGCGCCTTCGAGGCGGCGCGCCGACGCCTCTACGGCGAGACGGTGGCCCCCGAGCAGCCGCGCCGACAGACCTGGCAGGAGACGCTCGACGGGGGCTGGGCGGCATTGGATGGATTGGATCCGAGGGACAAGCAGGCGCTCATCGAGGCAATGGTCGTATCCGTTCTCGACGACGGCACCATCACGGCGTCCGAAGCCGAGCTGCTCCGCGTCGCCTGCGGGTTGATGCACATCCCGCTTCCCGCGCTGCTCGCGTGATTCCCGTGAAACCGACGATTGACGCAGCTCCGCGTGGGAGCATCGCCGGTGGTGCGGGATTCGCTGCTGTGGATGGGACGAACATGGTTGTAAGGCTTTCTGCCGGTGTGGTGGCGCTGTTCGTTTTGGCCGTGGTTCCGCTTCCGGCACTGGCAGTCGCAGACGCCGACGCGCCGGTACTGATCCAGTCCTCGGGAGTGCGGTGCGCGGTCAGCGCGAACGACGTGCCCCGCGGCGGCGGCCCCACGGTGGCGTGCCAACGGGTCGACGGACTGACATTCGCCCAGTCGCCGTTCTCGACCACGAAACCCAACCCCAAGATGAACCTCGCGGTGGTGCGGGGCGGCGGTCAGTTCCAGTGGGAGTACGGCAGCGTCGGCGGGGGGCAACCGATGAATCTCGCGGTGGGGCAGACCTACGACGTCGACGGCTGGACGATCGAAGTGGGCGAGATGCGCACGACGTACGCGTACGGCAAGGCCGCCCACGGCTTTTGGATCAGCCAGGACTTCGTGCACCCCAACTGACCAAGACGTCGTGCGACGGTATGAACGACCGGTGAACGACCGGGGAACTGTGCTGGGCGATGATGGCGGCGACGCCTGCCAGAGAAGAGGATTGACGCCGTGACCACCACCTCGCTTTTGGCGTCCATCCTGAACTGGCTGCGGGCCGGTTATCCCCAGGGCGTTCCCGAGCACGACCGAGTCCCGCTGCTGGAGTTGTTGCGCGCGACCCCGCTGACCGAGGACCAGGTCAAGGAGGTCGTCCGCGACATCACGAAGACCGATTCACCCGCGGTGGCCGACGGCGAGATCACCAAGGACGAGATCGCGGAGTTCATCTCCGGGGTGACCCATCACGACGCAGGCCCGGAGAACGTCGCACGCGTGGCAGCGGTCCTCGCCGCGGCGGGCTGGCCCTTGTCGGGTGTCGCCGGCGCCGAGGCCGCCACCAACTAGCTGCTGCTACAGCGTCGCGGTGTCGATGACGAAGCGGTACCGCACGTCGCTGGCGAGCACGCGCTCGTAGGCCTCGTTGATGTAGTCCGCCGAGATGACCTCGATCTCGGGGGTGACGTCGTGCTCGGCGCAGAAGTCCAGCATCTCCTGGGTCTCCGCGATGCCGCCGATCATCGAGCCGGAGACGCTGCGGCGCATTCCTGCGAGCGGGAAGAATGGGACCTCGAGCGGATGCTCAGGGGCGCCGAGTTCGACGAGCGTGCCGTCAAGGGCGAGCAGGCCAAGGTACTGAGCCAGGTCGAGATTCGCGGACACGGTGTTGACGATCAGGTCGAACTTGCCCGCCAGCTTGGTGAAGGTGTCGGGATCGCTGGTGGCGTAGTACTCGTCGGCGCCGAGGCGGAGTCCGTCCTCCATCTTCTTCAGCGACTGGCTCAGCACCGTGACGTCGGCGCCCATCGCGTGCGCGATCTTGACACCCACGTGGCCGAGGCCGCCGAGACCGATGATGGCGACCTTCTTGCCGGGACCCGCACCCCAGTGGTGCAGCGGCGAGAACAGGGTGATTCCCGCGCACAGCAGGGGAGCGGCCTTGTCCAGCGGGATGCTGTCGGGAATGTTGAGCACGTAGTTCTCGTCGACGACGGTGGCCTGGCTGTAGCCGCCGTAGGTCGGGGTGCCGTCCTTGCCCGTGGCGTTGTAGGTGCCGATCATGCCGCCCTCGCCCGTGCAGTACTGCTCGAGGCCGGCCTTGCACTGATCGCACTTGCGACAGGAGTCGACGAAGCAGCCGACACCGACGTGGTCGCCGACCTTGAACTTCGTGACCTCGGAGCCGACCTCGGTCACGACGCCGGCGAGTTCGTGCCCTGCGACGACGGGGTAGTTGGGCTCGCCCCACTCGGCCTTGACCGTGTGGATGTCGGAGTGGCAGATGCCGGCGAACTTGATGTCGAATGCCACGTCGTGGGGGCCGACGTCGCGGCGCTCGATGGTGGTCTTGGTGAGTGGCGCGGTGGCCGACGTGGCGGCAATGGCGGAAACGGTCGTGGTCATCGTCTACATACCCTCTTGTGTTCGTATCGTGTGGTGGTTACCCATCTCGCTGAAGATTAGCGAGGGTAATCAAATCGGGCGCATCGTCGCGCCACTCGTAGTGCCAACCGGCAGCTACTCCAGATTAGTCCCCGTGTGGGAGATCTACAGGCCGGGAGCGCGGGCGCCCGCGGTGAAGCCGACTCGCTCGTAGTGCACCGCGCCGGCCCGATGGTAGGGGTCCCCGGCAATGACGTCCTGCGCCTCTTCGGTGCTGATGTCGCTGGTGACGAGGATTCCCCCCTCACCTGACTCCATGCGTCCGGTGAGGATCAGCCTGCCGTCGGCGATCTCCCTCGCGAGCCATTCGAGGTGGGCGGGTCGGACCCCATCGACGACGTCGGCCGGCTCCGTATAGGTCAAGGTCAGCACGTGGAACACATCGTGAGGCTAGTCGACGCGAGACGTCACGCCCGGCCCGAATATCTGTCACATGACAGACATGCGTGACCCGTGTTGTTAACGGAGCGCAGGGGATCGGTTACATCACGGCAACCACAGGGGCCGCGATCGCGCGAAAACTGTCGTTTGATAGGAATAGTCCCCACTGGCTTGAAGCCTCGAACCCGGGAGTCCCGTGACGAGCGACACGACGCATGCGTGGTGGACGGCGTGACCATCGCCACTGACACCGTGCTCGTCGCGAATCGGGGCGAGATCGCCGTGCGTCTGGTGCATGCCGCGCACGCGCTGGGTCTGCGCGCCATCGCCGTCTTCTCCGACGCCGACCGCGGAGCGCCACACGTGCGCCTCGCCGACGATGCGGTTCGGCTTGGCCCCGCCGATCCCCGGGAGAGCTATCTGCGATCCGATGCGATCCTCGACGCCGCCGCCCTCACGGGGGCGGGCATGGTGCATCCGGGTTACGGATTTCTCTCCGAGGACGCCGATTTCGCGGCCGCCGTCGAGAATGCCGGACTGGTGTTCGTCGGGCCGACTCCCGATCACCTGCGCGTGTTCGGCGCCAAGCACACCGCCCGCGCCGCGGCGAGAGCCGCGGGGGTGCCGGTGTTCCCCGGATCCGGGCTACTCGACGACGCGTCGTCGGCGATCGCCGCAGCCGACGAGATCGGCTATCCGGTCATGCTCAAGTCGACGGGTGGCGGCGGTGGCATCGGCATGGAAGTGTGCCGCGACGCGCCTGCGCTTCGTGCGGCGTTCGACCGGGTGACGCGACTCGCGGCGCGCAGCTTCGGGTCCGCCGGCGTGTTCGTCGAGCGCTACGTCGACGACGCCAGGCACGTGGAGGTCCAGATCTTCGGCGACGGCACGGGTCGCGTCGTGTCGCTCGGGGATCGTGATTGCTCGCTGCAGCGCAGGAATCAGAAGGTGATCGAAGAGGCCCCCGCGCCTGTGCTGCCCGATGCCGTTCGCGCACAGCTGCATTCGACTTCCCGAGCACTTGCCGCCTCGGTGTCCTACCGGTCGGCTGGCACGGTCGAATTCGTCTACGACCCTGCCCGGGCGCAGGCCTCGTTCCTCGAGGTCAACGCGCGTCTGCAGGTCGAACACCCGGTCACCGAACTCGTCACGGGGGTCGACCTCGCTGGGTGGATGTTCCGACTGGCCCGCGGCGAGGACGTGCTCGGGGCCCATCTGCCGTCAGGCGCGACGACGGGAGCGGTGCCGGTCGTAGGCCATGCGGTCGAGGCGCGGGTGTACGCGGAGGACCCCTCGCGCGACTATCGGCCGAGCACCGGAATCCTGACCTCCACCCGGTTTCCGGACGACGTGCGCGTCGACACCTGGGTGGAGGACGGAACGGAGGTGTCCGCCTCGTATGATCCGTTGCTGGCCAAGGTGATTGCGGCCGGACCCGACCGCGGCGCGGCACTCGACCGGCTGGGGCGGGCGCTGGACGACACCGTCCTGCACGGCATCGAGGTGAACGTCGGGATGCTGCGCTCGGCGATCGACCACCTCGATGTTCGGGCGGCGACGCACAGCACCGCCACGCTTGCCGGAGTGGTGGACCCGCGCCCGCGGATCACGGTCACGCGGGCGGGCCTGCTCACGACGGTTCAGGACTACCCGGGAAGACTGGGATTGTGGGACGTCGGGGTCCCGCCCAGCGGTCCGATGGACGATCTGTCCTTCCGCCTCGGCAACCGTGCGCTGGGCAATCCCGAGGGGGCGCCCGGTCTCGAATGCACCGCGTCCGGTCCCGCTCTGCACATCACCCACGCCACGACCGTCTGCGTCACCGGCGCCGAATGTCTTGTCACCGTTGATGGTATCGCCCGTACCGATGTGGGAGCCCATTCGCGTGCCCGCCGGGGGAGTGCTCGACGTGGGCAACGCCGACACGGCAGGGCTGCGCACCTACGTGCTCGTCGGGGGTGGCATCGACGTGCCGCGTACCTCGGCAGCGCGTCGACCTTCACGCTCGGTCGATTCGGCGGCCACGGCGGACGCGCGGCTGGTCGTCGGCGACGTGCTGCGGTCCGGGGATGCGCCAGCGGGAGCCGGCGCGCCGGTGCCCGCCGACGTGCGTCCCGCCATGCCGTCGGACTGGGAGTTGGCGGTCACCGAGGGGCCGCATGCCGCGCCGGACTTCTTCACCCGCGCCGACATCGACACCCTGTTCGCTGCGCGCTATCGGGTGCACTTCAACTCGGCGCGCACCGGAGTGCGCCTCGAAGGTCCGCGGCCCGAGTGGGCACGGCAAGGACGGCGGGGATGCGGGACTGCACCCGTCGAACATCCACGACAACGCGTACTCCGTGGGTGCACTCGACTTCACCGGCGACACCCCGATCCTGCTGGGTCCCGACGGTCCGAGCCTCGGCGGCTTCGTCTGCCCGGTCACCGTCGTGTCGGCCGACCGGTGGAAGCTCGGGCAGCTGCGGCCGGGGGATACGGTGCGGTTCGTGCCGATCCGCGCGGCTTCGGCTCCATCGCGACAGGGAGCTCGGAACACGCCGCAGTCGCAACGCCATTCGTATCCCGGTCCGGCGGTGACGGCGACGACGGCGTGCTCGCACGGCGCTCCTCGGCGGGCGCGCCCGCCGTCACGTACCGCCGCAGCGGTGACGACAGCGTGCTGGTCGAGTACGGCGACATCGTGCTCGATCTCGCGTTGCGAGCGCGTGTCCACGCGTTGCACACCCGGCTCGAGGCGGCCCGCCGCGACGGCACCGTGGCCGGAATCCTCGACCTCACCCCGGGTATCCGGTCCCTGCAGGTGCACGTCGACCCCGACGTGCTGCCGATCGCGAGCGTCTCTGCGCCTCCTGTTCGAGTTGGAGGACGACCTGCCCGGCACGTCCGAGCTCGTCGTGCCGAGTCGATCGGTCCGGCTGCCGCTGTCCTGGGACGACCCAGCCACCCGGGAGGCAATCGCGCGCTACGTCTCCGGCGTGCGGGACGACGCGCCGTGGTGCCCATCGAACATCGAATTCATCCGCAGGATCAACGGATTGGAGTCTCAGGCCGACGTGATGGACATCGTGTTCTCCGCCGAATACCTCACGCTGGGCCTCGGCGACGTCTACCTCGGTGCGCCGGTCGCGACCCCGCTCGACCCGCGCCATCGCCTGGTCACCACCAAGTACAACCCAGCCCGCACGTGGACCGCCGAGAACTCGGTGGGCATCGGCGGCGCGTACCTGTGCATCTACGGCATGGAGGGGCCGGGCGGCTACCAGTTCGTCGGCCGCACGACGCAGGTGTGGAGCAGCTATCGTCACTCCACGGCGTCCGATCGGCTCGAATCTCCATGGCTGCTGAGATTTTTCGACCGCATCACCTGGTACCCCGTATCCGCCGACGAACTCCTCGAGATGCGCGCAGACCTGGCCGCGGGCCGCGGTTCGGTCGAGATCTCCGACGGTACGTTCTCGCTCGCCGAGCACGAACGCTTCCTCGCGGCCAATGCCGCGGTCGATCGAGGAGTTTCGCAGCAGGCAGAGCGCGGCGTTCGCCGCGGAGCGGTCGGCATGGGCCGCGGCAGGCGAGTTCGACCGTGCTGAACGGGCCGAGTCGACGGTCGCGGAGGCAACCTCGGAATTGGTGCTCGACGACGGGGCTCAGCGCGTCGACGCGCCGTTCTCGTCGAGCGTATGGAAGGTGGAGGTCGTGGTGGGTGAGCAGGTCGTTGCAGGACAGGCGCTGCTGGCGTTGGAGGCGATGAAGATGGAGACCGTGCTGACCGCGCCCGCGGACGGCGTCGTCACCCACGTGCTCGTCGAGGCAGGCAACCAGGTGGACCCCGGCACGCCGCTGGTGGTCGTCGGGCCCGGCGCCGCCCTCGGCGAGCGCGACGTCGCGGGGATCCCGGCATGACGGCCGCGGAGAGGGTGCGCGCCGCCTACGCCGCGATCGATGCCGCCGACCGCCCGGAGGTCTGGATCTTCCTGCGCCCCAAGGCCGATGCGCTCGCCGACGCCGACGTCGTCGATGCCGCGGTGGCCGATGGCGCCGAGTTGCCGTTGGCAGGGCTGGTCGCGGCGGTCAAGAACAACGTCGCCGTGAAGGGCCTACCCACGACGGCGGCCTGCCCGTCCTATGCGACGACACCCGCCTCCGTCGACGCCACGGCGGTCGCACGGCTGCGGGAGGCGGGTGCCGTGGTGCTCGGAGCGACCAATCTCGACCAGTTCGCTACCGGGCTGGTCGGGACGCGCAGTCCCCATGGGGCGGTGCGCGACTCGCGGCGACCCGAATTCATCTCGGGTGGTTCGAGTTCGGGCTCCGCCGTCGCGGTGGCGCTCGGTCTCGTCGACGTCGCCATCGGCACCGACACGGCCGGATCCGGCCGGGTTCCCGCCGCATTTCAAGGCATCGTCGGGATCAAGCCGACGGTCGGCGTGGTTCCGGTCGACGGAGTGGTTCCGGCCTGCCGGTCGTACGACTGCGTGACGGTGTTCGCCCGCGACGTCGACACCGCCGACGTGGCGATGGGGGTGATGGCTGGCGGTGCCACGGCGCGTCCGTTCCCGCCCGACGCCCCGCTTGCCGCGCCCGAGGCGCCGGTGGTCGCGATTCCCCGCGAGCTGCCCGAGCTGTCGCCTGCGTGGCGGGAGGCGTTCGGCTCCGCGTGTGCCCGGCTCGCGAAACATGGTGTGACACTGAAGGAAATCTCACTTCAACCGTTCCTCGAGGCCGCGCGGTTGCTGTACGACGGCGGGCTGGTAGCCGAACGACACGAGGCGGTGGGCTCGTTCGTCGACGCGCACCGCGACGACGTGGATCCCACCGTGGGCGCGATCGTGGCTGCGGCGGGCGAGGTGTCGGCGACTCGACTGTTGCACGACCGCGCTCGCCTCGTAGAGCTGACGGCGGCGGCTCTCGCCGAACTCGGCGACTGCGACGCCATGCTCATCCCGACCACCACGGCTCATCCGTCGATCGCCGAGGTGGCCGCCGATCCCGTCGCCGTGAACTCCCGGCTCGGGACGTACACCAACTTCTGCAACCTGATGGACCTCTGCGCGGTGGCGGTGCCCTCCGGGAAGGCGGGCGACGATCAATTCGGGGTGACCGTGGTCGCGCGGTCGGGGGCGGACGCGGTCGCCCTGGACGTGGCCCGGTTGGTCATCGCGCCAAACGGATTCGGTGGCGGCTCCCGGCGCGGCGGCCGTCGAGCCTGCGTCGGCACCCTGGCCGACGCGTGCCGGTCTGTCGGCAACCCTGCTGCTGGTGGTCGGCGCGCACCTGCGCGGACAACCGCTCGCATGGCAGTTGACCGACCGCGGCGCCCGGTGGGTGGGCCCCGCGTACGACCGCGCCGCTGTACCGGATGGTCCGACTCGACACCACCCCACCGAAGCCGGGACTCATGCGGGTCGGGCCGGAAGACGGCACTTCGATCGGCGGCGAGCTGTGGCTGGTCGGCACCGCGATGCTGGGCGACTTCCTCGCCGCGTTGCCCGCGCCGATGGCGCTGGGCCGGGTGACGCTCGCCGACGGTTCCGAGGTCGTCGGGTTCGGCTGTGCGTTGGACGCGTGGAAAGCGGGCGAGGACATCTCGCGGCACGGCGACTGGCCGACGTACCTTCGCTATTCGGCGTCGGCGTCGGCAGACGCGAGCGCCGTGTAGCGCTCGACCGCGTGACGGCTGCGTGCGCGCAGGGCCTGCGTCGCATCGTCGGCGATGCCGAGCACGCGGAGGCAGGCGTCGGCCACGTGGACGGGTAGCTCGGTCCGCTCCGGGCCCGCGGGCAGCGACCACATGTTCACCAGTGACTCGACGAGGCGGAACGGCAGATCGGCGGCCGCTTCGTTGACACCGGTCTGCTCGACGACTGCCCGGCTCGTGGCGAGGTAGTGCAACCGGAGCCGTTCACGGTCCGACCAGAACGGCTCGAGGCGGGCCTCCCTCAACTCCGGAAGTAGGTACAGCGCGCCGAGATTCCACTGACCGCCGAGCAACTGGTCGCCGTCGAACGCCGCCAGGGCGTGCAGGTGCTCCGCCGCCGTCAGCGCGGGTTCGGCGCCCAACAGTGTCGGGATGAACGACAGGGTCGGGGCGACGGTCTGGCCGAGCAACGTGCACAGGATGTCGTCCTTGGTCTTGAAGTAGTGGTACATCGATGCCTGCCGGATGCCGACCGACTCGGCGATCGTCCGGGTCGAGGTGCCTGCGTAGCCGTGCGTGGTGAACAGTTCGCCTGCCGCATCGAGGATCTCGTCGCGCGCAGTGGTCCCCGGGCGGCGCTGCGTGTGCAGGCGTGGTCGTCCCGACCGGGCTAACGGCATCGTCCCATCGTGGACCACGAGGAGCGCAGTTCGGCCGCCCAGCCTTATCTGTCATGCGATAGAAACACGCGACACGCATCGGTTACGTATGCCGTCAATTGGTTACGCCAGCGACACCCACGGGGCGAACGTGCCGTGAAAACTGTCAAGTGACAGGCGGCGGCACGGCGACGTGCCGCCGCACCACGTTCTCGACTGCGGGAGTCGCACGATGGGTACCGGCATCTCCGAAGCGGACGCGCCAGTGGCGCGCCCTGCGGCGCCGCCGACCGTCGACCCCGTCGCCACCATCGACGACCTGCGGGTGACGTTCCGCCGCAACGGCAGCGACGTGCACGCACTGCGCGGCGTCTCGCTGGCGATCGCCCCCGGTGAGATCCTCGGTCTGGTCGGCGAATCCGGTTCCGGCAAGAGCGTGCTCGGGTTCACCCTGCTCGGGCTGCTGCCCAAGGAGACCGCGGTCGACGGCACCGTCCTCGTGACCGGATCGGACATGGTCAAGGGCGAGGCCAAGGCGCTGCGGAAGGTGCGTCGGCTGGATCTCGGCGCGGTCTTCCAGGACCCGATGACCTCGCTGAACCCCACGATGCGGATCGGCAAGCAGGTCGCCGAGGCCGCGGGCAGCGAGGCAGAGGCGCTGCGCCTTCTCATCGCGGTCGGCATCCCCGATCCCAAGCGGCGCATGCGTGCCTACCCCCACGAACTGTCCGGCGGTCTGCGCCAACGCGTGATGATCGCGATCGCGATCGCCGGTGATCCGGAGCTCATCGTCGCCGACGAGCCGACCACCGCGCTCGACGTCACCGTCCAGGCTCAGGTGCTGCGCCTTCTGCAGCGGCTCCGCGAAGAACTCGGCTGCAGCATCGTGCTGATCACCCACGACCTCGGGGTGGCGGCACAGATCTCCGACCGCATCGCCGTGCTGTACGCCGGCCGCATCGCCGAGATCGGACCCACCGCAGAGGTTCTCGGCGCGCCCGCGCACCCGTACACCCACGGTCTGCTGCGCTCGCGGCTGACGCTGGACACGGCGCGCGACCGTCGACTCGCCGCGTTGGCCGGGTCGGTGCCCAGCCCCGTGTCACCGCTGCCCGGATGCGCGTTCGTGCCGCGGTGCGCGCTGGCCCACGACGAGTGCTCGAGACGCTCTGCCCGATCCCACCGCCGTCGCGCCGGACCGGGTCAGCGCGTGCGTGCTCGCGCCCGACGAGGTCGTCGCCGGGCTCGGCGCCGCGTCGACCACCACCGCCGAACCGTTCCCCGAAACCGTTGCTCCCGAGGGTGTTTCGCCGCCGCCCGTCGGTCGTGCTGCAGAACGTGACCAAGGCGTTCACGGTGTCCAGGCGCTGGCTGGATCGCTCGGCCGACAACCACGGCAAGCTCCATGCGCTGCGCGGGGTCACGCTGCGCGTCGGCCACGGCGAGTCGGTGGCGTTGGTGGGCGAGAGTGGATCGGGCAAGTCGACGCTGCTGAGGGTGATCGCCGGTCTCGAACAACCGACCTCGGGCTCGGTGGAGCTGGCAGGTGGCGAACGTCCGCAGATGGTGTTCCAGGACGCGGGCGCATCGCTGACGCCGTGGCTGTCGCGTCGGCGAACTGATCTCCGAACGCCTGCGCAAGACGTCCATGTCGCGGAGCGCAACGGCGCGACGCCGTCGCCGAGGTGCTCGAGCGCGTCGGCCTTCCCGCGGACATCGCGAAATCGCGGGCGGGCCAGCTGTCCGGCGGTCAACGGCAACGGGTTTCGCTTGCCCGCGCCACCGTCGTGCCGCCCGCGGTGCTGCTGTGCGACGAGCCGACCAGCGCCCTGGACGTGTCGCTGGCCGCTTCGGTGCTCAACCTGATCGGCGACCTGCGGCGCAGCCTCGACATGTCGGTCGTGTTCGTCACGCACGACCTGTCGGTCGCCCGCGTGGTCGCCGACCGGATCGCCGTGATGTACCTGGGCCGCATCGTCGAGCTCGGTCCCGCCGAGCAGGTGATCGGCGATCCCGCGCATCCCTACACTCAGGCGCTCGTCGACTCGATCCCCGACCTCGGCCGCGAATCACGCGTGCTGGCAGGCGAACCCGCGAGCCCGCTGTCGCCGCCGACCGGCTGCGCCTTCCACCCGCGCTGCCCGATCGCGATCGACACCTGCAGCGGCGACGAGCTCGACGTGCGGCTGGAGGGCCACCCGGGGAATCCGCATCAGGTCGCGTGCATCGAACGGCGGGCGGTCTGATGGCGATCCAGTTGACGTCTGCGCTCCCGGCCGCGCCGCCGCCGGTCGCCGTCGCGCGCCGCCGGTTGGCGCTGCCGCAATCGCGTGCCGCGCTGCTCAATTGGATCGGCTTCTCGCTGGTGATCGTGGTGACCATCGTCGCCGTCGCGGTGCCGCTGCTCGCTCCCTACGATCCGCTGCTCCCCGTCGGCATGCCGCTGCAGGCGCCCGGCAAGAACGGCTTCCTGCTCGGCACCGACAGCGTCGGCCGCGACATCCTCTCGCGGGTGCTCTACGGCGCGCGATCGAGCTGGTTCGCCGCACTCGTGGTGGTCGCCGTCGGGCTGACGTTCGGCGGGCTGGTCGGCTTGATCGCGGGCACGATGGGCGGCTGGGTCGACGCGCTGCTGATGCGGATCACCGACGCCTTCCTGTCGCTGCCGGCACCGGTGCTGGCGATCGCGGTGGTCGCGGCGCTCGGGCCCGAGCTTCATCCACACCTTGATCGCGGTGTCGATCGTGTGGTGGCCGTTCTACGCCCGCCTGGTGCGCGGCGACGTGGCGAGGCTCGCCGCGCGGCCCCATGTCGAGGCCGCGAAATTGGCCGGGGTGAGCACGTTCCGGCTCGCCGGACGCCACCTGCTGCCCGGCGCCGTGCCGAATGCGTTGGTCGCCGCCAGCCTCGACATCGGCACGCTGATCCTCACCCTCGCCGCGCTGTCGTTCCTCGGCCTCGGCCAGTCCGCACCGGCACCGGAGTTGGGCGCCGACTCCGCGCGCAACCTCAGTTACTTCCTGCAGCAGTGGTGGATTCCCGTCATGCCGGGTCTCGGCGTGCTCGTCCTCGCGCTCGTCGGAAACATCGCCGGGGACTGCCTGCGCAACCTGATGAAGACGAGATAGGGGACCGCGCATGAAGACATTCGTGGCGTCCCGCGTCGGCGCAATGGTCGCCATCCTCGTCGCCCTGACCGGGGTGATGTTCGTCCTGCAACACATCTCGCCGCTGGACCCGGTCAAGGCGCAGATGGGCGCCCAGGCGTCGGCGTCGGCGGTGGCCGCGCGGCGCGAGGCGCTCGGTCTCAACGAGCCGATCCTGGTGCAGTTCTGGCACTACCTGACCGGCGCGGTGACGGGCGACCTCGGCACGTCGTACCGCACGCGGCATTCGGTGGCCTCCGACCTCGGCGACTTCTTCCCCGCCACACTGGAACTCGCGATCTTCGGGCTCGTGATCGCGCTGCTGCTCGCGGTGTTGCTCGCCTTCAGCACGACGCTGAACTGGCCGGGCGCGGGCGTGCTGCGCGCGGTGCTGTTCACCGGTTCGTCGGCGCCGATGTTCCTGCTCGGCATCCTCGGGCTGATCGTCTTCTACAAGAACCTGGGCTGGGTTCCGGCCAACGGGCGCATCGGAATACCCGAACCCGCCGACCGGGCCGACCGGGCTTGCTGACGGTCGACGGTCTGCTGCACGGCCGGTTCGACGTCGTCGCCGACGCCATCCACCACCTGATCCTGCCGGCCCTGGTCATCGCGCTCGGTCCCGCCGTCGCGATCGGCCGGGTGCTGCGCAGCTAGCCTGCTCGAGCGACATCGACAGCGACTACGCGCGCACCGCGCGGGCCAAGGGGCTTTCCGAGGGCCGGATCATGGCGGGTCACGTGCTGCGCAACTCCGTCGGCGCGGCGCTGTCGATGACGGGTCTGCAAGTGGGCCTGATGTTCTCCGGTGTGCTGGTGGTCGAGCAGGTGTTCGGCTGGCCCGGCATCGGCCAGTACATCGCGCAGAGCATCCCGGTCGCCGACTTCCCGGCGATCGCCGGGCGTCACGCTGATGCTCGGCGCGCTCTACGTCTTCATCAACACTGGCGGTGGACCTGCTTCAGGCCGCCGCCGATCCACGTATCGCAGTCGACAGGAGGTTAGGTGCCGAAACAGCCACTCATCGTGGGCAATCCGGTGCTCGTCGTCGTCGACATGCAGGAGGGCGGCGACATGCCCGCCGAGGAGGTCGGCATCGCCCACATGCCCGGCCACGCCGAACGGATCGAACGCGCCGCAGCGCCTGATCGCCGCCGCCCGCGCGGCCGGTGTGCCCGTCGTGTTCTTCCAAGAGGTGCACCGGCCCAGCGGCATCGACTTCGGGCGCGAACTCGACGGCACCGAGGGCGTGCACTGCGTCGACGGCAGGCCGGGCACGACCGCTGCATCCGGCGCTGCTGCCCGATCTCGACGGGCCGAACCACGAGTTCCACATCGTCAAGCGGCGCTACTCCGGTTTCATCGGAACGGAATTCGAGATCGTGCTGCGCGGGCTCAGGCGTCGACGCTGATCCTGGTCGGCGGCCTGACCGACGTCTGCGTGCACTACACGTTCGCCGACGCCCACCAGCGCGACTTCTACGTCCGCGTGGTCACCGACTGCGTCGGCGGCTCGTCGCAGTACCGCCACGACGCGGCCCTGGACGCCATGGAGTACCTGCAGACCGGTGCGCTGCGCACCACCGACGAGATCCTCGAGCATTCGCAAGCACTTCGCACACCCCGTCCTCGAAGGAGCCGCACGATGACGCACGAGATTCCGCGCGATTGGCCGCCGCCGGCGCCGATCGCGATGCTCGCGCTGAGCGGCTGCGGCGGTTCGGATTCCGGCAGCAGCACCCCGAACGCCGCACCGACCGACAAGGTGCTGCACCTGTCGTTCCTGCAGGACCCCGGCCAGCCGCCGGACCCCGACATCTACTACGCCGGCCAGGGCCTGCTGCTGACCACGAACCTCTACGAGGGCCTGCTGCAGTACAAGGCGGGCACCGACAAGCGCGGAACTGGAGCCGCTGCTGGCCACCGAGTGGACGGCCTCGCCCGACAACAAGGTGTTCACCTTCAAGCTGCGCGAGGGCGTCAAGTTCCACGACGGCACGCCGTTCACCTCGGCCGCGGTCAAGGCGTCCTTCGACCGCACGGCTGGCCGTCAACCAGGGCCCGGCGTACATGGTCACCGACATCGAATCGGTGACCACACAGGGCGATTACGGCGTCACGATCACGCTCAAGGCGCCCAACTCGGCGTTCCTCGACTACCTGGCCTGCCCGTACGGTCCGCGGATGCTCAGCCCCGAGGGACTGAAGAAGAACGCGGGCACCGACAACGCGCAGAACTATCTGACCAACCACGACCTGGGCACCGGCCCGTACACGCTGACCGACGCGCGAGGTCGGCTCGAAGTACGAGATGGCGGCGTTCCCCGACTACTGGGGCCCCAAGCCGTACTTCGAGAAGGTCGAGCTGCCGGTCATCACCGACGTCGTCGGCGCAGCAGCTGCAGTTCAACAACGGTCAGCTCGCCGCGATCCTGCACGACCTGCCGTCGTCGGCGGTGCAGTCCTACCTCGACAACAAGTCGTTCGCGAACTACTCGCTGCCGACGATGATGTCGAACTACCTCTACATCAACCCGCACAAGGGAATGATGACCGACGTCAAGAACCGCAACGCGGTCATGCAGGCGGTCGACGTCGACGAGCTGGTCAAGCAGACCTACTTCGGTCGCGGCAAGGTCGGCGGACCAGATCTACCCGCCGAACATGATGGCGCCGGAGTACGGGAAGCAGGCGCGTGACGCATGACCCCTCGGTGCTGACCGGGCTCGCCGCGGGACTGCCCGCCGACCAGAAGGCCATCACCATCGGCTACGACTCCAGCAACCCGGACAACCAGTTGATCAGCAACCTGCTTCAGACGCAGCTGGCCGCGGCGGGCCTGACCGCGAAGGTGCAGGCCTACCCGACGTCGGAGATCTACGGCTGGATCGGCGGCGACGGGCAGGCCGCGCCGGAGATCCTGGCCTATCTCGGGTGGCCGGACGCACCGTCGCCGTACACCTGGGGTCACATCTCGTGGGACGCCGACGGCGGCACTGAACTACCTGGGCTGCTCGGCGCCGCCGGTCACCGCCGCGCTGGCGCAAGGGCCTGCCGACCGGTTCGCCGCAGGACTTCTCGACGGCCGGCGCTGGAAGCGGTCAAGACCGGGTGCTGGCTGAACATCGCCAACGTCAACGACTTCATGGTCGCCCAGCCGTGGCTCAAGGGAGTCGAGCAGGCGCACGTCGTGACGAACCCGAACTCGCTGCGACTCGCGGCGCTGTCGGTGGGCTGATGGCGACGCTGGTCAGGAAGAGCGGGGTCCGCCGGATCATCCTGCTGACGCTGGGCTGGGAGGAGCTGCCGAAGTCGGTGTCGGTCTACGGGGCGCCGCCCGAGGAGCGGATGCGCGAGCCGGTGCCCGGGGTGCTGCTGCAGACCGACGGCGGCTGGGTGCTGCTCGACACCGGGTTCAACACCGCGCTGGTCCGGGATCCCGCGCTGTACCGGCGGTTCTTCCCCGGCGGTCGAGTACCGGCCCGTGCTGCCCGGTCCCGGCGAGCCGATCGAGCAGCGGCTCGCGCGAGGTCGGCGTCGACTTCGACGCCATCCACACCGTCGCGGTCAGCCACCTGCACCACGACCATGCCGGGCGGTCTGAAGCTGTTCGCGGGCAAGGTTCCGGTGCACGCGCAGCGGCGTGAACTCGAGTACGGGCTGGCGAATCATCCCGAGCCCGAGTCACATGCGATCGTCCGCGTCGACTTCGACGATCCCAACATCGAGTGGCGGCTGGCCGACGGCGAGGCCGAGATCGCACCGGGCATCTCCGCGGTGCCGACCTACGGCCACACCCCCGGTCATCAGAGCTTCGTGGTCGAGCTGGACGAGTCGGTCGGTGGGGACGGGTTCGTGTTCGCGTTCGACGCCGCCGATCTGACCGAGAACATCGAGCACGAACTGGCGATCGGCGGCTTCATCGACGTCGAGCCCGAGGAGACGATCGAGCCGATCCGCAGGCTCAAGAGGCTGGCGAGCGAGAAGGGCTATCCGTTGATCCCCGGCCACGATCCCCACGTGTGGCCCGAGTTGACGGAGCACTTCCACGAGCGGTTCGGACCGGTGTCTCGTAATGGATTTGGTGGTGCGGGCCGAGCGGGTCCTGCTCGACGGCGAGCTCCGGCCCGCCGCGGTGGCGGTCGCCGACGGAGTCGATCGTGGACGTCGGGCCCGATCGACGCGGACCACCCGGCGCCGATCGACGCTTGGCTGCCGTCGGACGCGGTCCTGCTTCCCGGCTTCGTCGACACCCACGTCCACGTCGACGAGCCGGGCACCGACTGGGAGGGCTTCGCCACCGCGACCGCGGCAGCGGCGGCGGGCGGCATCACCACGCTGGTGGACATGCCGTTGGACTCCGATCCGGTGACCACCACCGTCGCGGCACTGCGCATCAAACAGCAAGCGGCCGAGGGTAACTGCCACGTCGACGTCGGGTTCTGGGCAGGCGTGGTGCCCGACAACCTCGGCGACCTCGAGCCGCTGGCGGACGCGGGCGTCGCGGGTTTCAAGTGCTTCCTCGCCGACTCCGGAAACCCGAACTTCGAGCACCTGACGCCGGCGCAGTTCCGCACCGCGATGGCGCGGATCGCCGAACTCGGATGCGGTGCTGCTGGTGCACGCCGAGAGCGCATCGCGTCATCGCCGACAGCCCGTCGGCCGGCGGCCGCGGCTATGCGTCGTTCGCCGACTCGCGGCCCGACGCCGCCGAGGAGGACGCCGTCGCGCTGGTCGTCGAGACCGCCGCCGAGACCGGGGCGCGGGCACACGTCGTGCACGTCTCGAGCGCACGCGTGCTGGCGCTGCTGGCCGAGGCCAAGCGGTCCGGCGTCGCCGTCACCGCCGAGACGTGCCCGCACTACCTGACCTTCGCCGCCGAGACGATTCCCGACGGCGCCACCGAATTCGCCGTGTGTCCGCCGATCCGATCGGGTGCGAACCGCGAGCTGCTGTGGGCGGCGCTGCAGGACGGCGACGTTGGACATGATCGTGTCGGACCATTCGCCGTGCGCCCCAGAACTGAAGGGCGACGGCGACTTCGGTCGTGTGTTCGGCGGGATCAGCTCCCTGCAGGTCGGCCCCGCGTGCGGCGTGGACGCAGGCCGCGCAGCGGGGCTTCGGGCTGGCTGCGCTGAGCCGCTGGATGTCGGCGGCGCCCGCAGAGCTCGCCGGGTTCACCGACCGGGGCCGGATCGAGGTGGGCCTGCGCGCCGATCTCTGTGCGTTCGCGCCGGACGTCGAGGAGGTCGTCCACGTCGACCGGCTGCGACACCGCCACCCGGTCAGCCCGTATGACGGTGTGGTCCTGCGTGGTTCGGTGCTGCAGACCTGGGTCGCGGGCGAATCTGGTACGAGCGGGTGGGTGAGCCGGTATGAGAATCCTCGTCCTCAACCCCAACACCTCGGAGTCGATGACCGCCGAGATCGCCGCTGCCGCCGAGGCTGCCGCCGGAGTGGACACCGAGATCGTCTGCCTGGCAGCGCGGTTCGGTGCGGTGGCCATCGACTCCGCCGCGGAGAGCTACCTGTCGGCGGTCGGGGTGATGGACGTCGTGGCCTCACTCGTCGATGCGGGCGAATTCCACTACGACGCCGTCGTGCTGGCCGGGTTCGGTGAGCACGGCAGGGACGCGCTCGCAGAGATGCTGTCGGTACCGGTGTTCGACATCGCCGAATGTGCCGCCCACGTAGCGCATCTGATCGGGCGGCGCTTCTCGGTGGTGACCACGTTGGCGCGTTCGATCGCACCGATCGAGGACCGCCTCCTGCTGGCAGGATTGAACGCGCACTGCGCGTCGGTGCGGGCCTGTGGACTCGGCACGGCCGAGGTGGACGCCGACCCCGCGGGCGCGGTAGCAGGCCATCGTGGCCGAGGCCGCGCGGGCAGTCGCCGAGGACGGCGCGGACGTCATCTGCCTGGGCTGCGCGGGCATGGCCGGCGTGACCGAAGCGATCTCGGCGAAGCTCGGCGTTCCTGCGATCGACGGGGTCGCGGCGGCGGTGGCGCTCGCGCAGGCCGTCGTCGGACTGAACCTGTCGACCAGCAAGGTCGGGGTGTACGCGCCGGGCCCGGACAACGCGCGAAGCCACTGGCCGATCTCGCGAGCGCTGGGGCTTGGACTCGTGAGCGGCGTCGATCTGGCGTCGCGCACGCTCGGCGGAAGCGTCGTCGCCGCAAGCGACGAATCGTTCGGAGTCAAGGAACGCCTCATCGACCCGGCCGAACCCGCCTTCATGCCAGGCACCTACGACTGGCGCGGCGAGGTGGTCGACGGATGGGAGACCCGGCGGCACGCGGGCCCCGACGGCGACTGGGTGATCGTCCGTCTCGGCGCGGCGGGCCTGCTGCACGCCGTGGACGTCGACACCCGGTTCTTCTCCGGCAACCACCCGACGGCGTGCCGGGTGGACGCGTGCGTGCTCGACGCGGCCGCAGACCCGACGCTGCCGGGTGTCGCGTGGACGACGCTCGTGGAAATGACCGTGCTGAAACCGGATTCGCACAACCTGCTGGCGATCTCGGATCGTCGACGGTGGACGCATCTACGACTGCAGCTGGAGTCGGACGGTGGCGTCGCCCGACTGCGCGCCTACGGCGAGGTGATCCCGGACCCCGCATCGTGGGCCGACGTCACCGTCGAGGTGTCCGGGCTGGAACAGGGTGGTCGAGTCGAATGGTGCAGCGACAGCTTCTATTCGGATGCATGCGCACTGATCGCGCCCGATCGGCCAAGGAACATGGGCGACGGCTGGGAGACCCGCCGACGCCGTGACATCGGCCCGGACACCCACGACGCCGTGATGGTCTCCTTCGCGGTGCCTGCCGATCTCCGCCGGCTCGAGATCGACACGTCGTACTACGTCTTCAACGCCTCGTCCGAGGTGTCCGTTCTCGGCAGTCGCACCCTGCCCGACGACGAACACGGCTGGGCGCTGGTGCCCTTCGACGTCCCGGTGCTGCCGCGGACCAGGCTGGCCGCGGACACCCGCCAGGTGTTCACCGTGGACGTCCGCGAGCTGACCGCGCTTCGGGTGCAGGCGTATCCAGACGGCGGAATCGCACGCGTCCGGGCGCTGGGCACGCCTACCGAGGCGGGTTTGCAACGACTTCGGGGAAAGTGGGAGGAGTCGTCGTGACGACCGTCATCGCGTCGGACTGCACGGGCCTGTGGCGGCGGACGCTGCTGATCGGAGCCGACGGCGCCCGGGACACGAGTGCCGGCGTGGTGTGGCTGCAGGGCCTCACCGCCTACGTCGACTCGCGCGGCTTCGCCGGCAGACTGCACCAGCGCGACGACGTCTTCGAGTGGCACCGCGACGTCGATCTCCAACCGCCCGGGCCGTTCCCCGACGCCGGCGCCATGCGCTGGGACGGCGAAACTCTCGTCGAGACCGGTGTGCACGAGGACTACGTCGAGCACTGGGTCCGTGACGGAGGTCAGTCCACGCCGTGCGGGGCCGTGTTCGTCCGTGGGCCCGACGGCAAGCCCGGGTTGCTGGTGCGGGTCGGCGCGCTCTTCGGTTGGGCGGGCGGCGGCACCGTGCTGATCGACGCGGTCGATGGACCGGTGTGGACTGATTTGGGAATCGCACTGTGTGGCAACCAGATCCATGCCCGTGGCGTGCGGTGGATCATCGAACGAAGCGAAGGGAATGTGACTTCATGAGTGGTATCACGTCGTTCACGTCCGTGCCCATCGTCGACATCAGCGGGTTGCGCTCACCGAACCGGGCCGATCGGGATGCGGTGGCGGCGGAGATCGGCACCGCGGCTCGCGAAGTCGGCTTCCTGTACGTCAGCGGTTCCGGGATCGACGAGGCGTTGTTCGACCGGATGCTCGCGGCCACGAAGGAGTTCTTCGCGCTGCCGGTCGAGGAGAAGATGCGCAGCTACATCGGCCTGTCGCGGTGCCATCGCGGCTACGTGCCGACGGGCGAGGAGGGCGTGGAGGCGGGAACACCCGACCTCAAGGAGGCCTTCGACACCGCGCTCGATCTTCCCGCCGACGATCCCGACTACCTCGCGGGCAACCCGATGCTCGGGCCGAACGCGTGGCCGGATCTGCCGGGCTTCGCCGAGGCCGTCACGGCGTACTACGACGCGATACTCGAGGTCGGGCACCTCCTTCTGTGCGCCTTCGCGGTGGCGCTGGGGGAGGACCCGGACGTGTTCTCCCGGCACGCCACCAAGACGCCGAGCCAGCTGCGACTCGTCCACTACCCGTACAACCCCGACGCCGAGGACGTGCTCGGGATCGGCGCGCACACCGACTACGAGTGCTTCACGCTGCTCAAGCCGACGGCGCCGGGTCTGGAGGTGCTCAACGGCGCAGGCGAGTGGATCGACGTACCGCCGGTGGAGGGCACGTTCGTCGTCAACATCGGCGACATGCTGGAACTGTGGACCAACGGCGCGTTCGTCGCGACCAGCCACCGGGTCCGCAAGGTGGTCGAGGAGCGGTACTCGTTCCCGCTGTTCTTCAACGTCGACTACGACACCGAGGTGAAGCCGCTGCCCCAGTTCGCCTCGACCGGCGGCAAGGACCGCCCGACACTGCGCGCCGGGGAGCATCTCTTCGCGCAGACGGCGCAGACTTTTGCCTACCTGCGCAACCGAATTCACTCGGGTGAGTTGGTCCTGCCCGAGGGCTCGCTGGGCATCAACCAGTTCGGCCAGCAGGCTCTTCAGGGAGTCGACGCGAACGGGTAGTGACGGGCTTACCCTCGACCTTCCCTCGACCGAGGCCGGTTGTCGCACTCAGTGCCTACTGTGTGCGAGATGAGTCAGAGACCGAAAGTCACCCGCCTGGTCATGTACAAGCACGGCGTCGCCTACGTCGAGCGGCGCGGCGCGGCCGACGGGCCATTCGAGTTGTCGTTTCGTCGCGACGACATGAACGACGTGTTGAAGTCGTTGGCCGTCGGCGTCGCGAGCGGTGACGCGACCGTCGGCGCGGTCGCCTTCGACACGCCCACCGACCCGGAGGCGGCGCTCGAAGCGCGCAATCTGCGGCTGGAACCCGGCGAGGCGCTGACCGGTCTGCTCAACGCCGTCCGCGGTCGCGCCGTCGAGATCACGACGAGCGCGGAGACCCACCGCGGACAGGTGATCGGCATCGACGAGGTGGACGGCGGCACCGCGGCACCGCGGCGGCACCTGACCCTTCTCACCGAGGCCGGCGCGATCACCCTCGTCGATCTCGCCGAGGTGCGGAGCCTGAACTTCCTCGAAGAGCCCTCACGCGAGGATCTCGCCTACCTGATCGACCGCTCGCGGGCGGCGACTGCTGGCGAGAACTGCGAGGTCAACGTGCAGATCAACGGGGCTACCGACGACATCCGGGTGTCGTACGTGGTCCCTGCGCCGGTGTGGCGGGTGTCGTACCGCCTGGTCGGCGATGGCGACTCGGTCACGCTGATGGCGATGGCGATCGTGCACAACCCGGTCGACGAGGAAGTGGAGAACGTCGAGCTGACACTCACGACGGGACAGCCGGTGTCCTTCGACATCGACCTTTACCACGGCAAGTGGGTGCAACGCACCGTCGTCGAGGAGCAGGATCGGGTGGGCAGCGCGCCGACGGACTACCGGCCGGCGGCAGGGCTGCGCATGCTGGGGGCGTCGCCCATGTCCATGGACGCGATGCCAGCGCCGATGGGCGCGATGGACTACGCCATGGAGTCCTACGAAGACGGTCTCGCCGACGGGACGGACCGCGGCGAACACTTCGAATACCGCCTCGCAGCGCCCATCTCGCTGAAGCGTGGTGGTGCCGCCATGGCGCCGATGCTGGTGGCGCGGCTCGCCGAGGCCCGAAGGGAACGGATCTGGCGCGTGGGGTCCGCGCCCACCCCGGACATCGTGCTGGCCTTCGACAACACCACGGGGGTGGTGTTGGAGGAGGGTCCCGCGGTGGTCTACGACGACGGGAGTTATTCGGGCGAGGCCATGGTGCCGTTCACCGCCCGAGGCGCAAGCCTACGACTGGCCTTCGCGAAGGACCTCACGGTGCGGTGCAGTCGGACGACGTCCAGCAGCGTCACGACCACGGGCGTGCGGCTTGGAGACGACGCGTTGATCGAGGAGCAGCGCCACGACGAATCACACGCGTTGCTCGCCGAGAACGACGGCGACGCGCCCGTCGAGGTCATCTTCGAACTGCCCGTGCGGCAGGGATTCACGCTGTGGCCGGACGCACCGGAGCCGTTCGAACGAACGGCGTCGCACTATCGATTCCGCGTCGAGGCGCCCGCGCACGGTGCGACGGAGTTGACGGTGGGCGAGTCCTGGCCACGGCACCGTCGAACGGAGTATTTCAAGCTGGCACCGGACCGGCTACACGAGTGGCTCGGCGAGCGGATGCTCGACGCCAAGACGTTCCGTGCGCTGAGCGGTGTTCTTGCCCACTGGCACGAAGCCGACGAACTGGAGGATCAACGCACCGCGTTGGCGGAGGACCGCGACGAGCTGTTCGAGGCTCAGGGCCGAATTGCCGAGCAGCTCAAGGTCCTTCGCGATACCGGCCCCGAAGGTGCGGTGCGGCAACGCAACGTCGCACGGTTGGACGGGCTGCAGATTCAGGCGGCGGACATCGAGGGTGAGCTCCGTCGGCTCCACGAGGCCGCCGAGGCCGCGCGAGTCGCTGCCACCGCGGAGCTGAATCGGGTGATCGGCACGCAGGCTTCCGACTGAGCGGCGCTAGTTGATCGGCGCATTCAGGCGGCGCAGGTCGTCGAGCACGCCACGCGCAGCGACGATGCCCTCGCCGGTCTGCCACACCTCGTTGTTGACGATGAACACCCGGTTGTCCTGGCTGGCGGACAGCTCTCGCCACGCGTCGCTGTCCAGCACGGTCCCCGCACGCTCCTTGGCGGCAGGGGAGTCGAACGACACGTAGACGATGTCACCGTCGGCGCTGGCGAAGTCGGCGTCCTTCAGGTCGGTGGTCCCGATCTCCTGGAATGGTCGATCCGAAAACCGTTGGGCGGCAGGGCGGTCCACCCCCACCGAGGCGAGAACGCTGGCGGCGAAGTCGTCGGTCCCGTAGACCCGCACCGTGTTCTCGCTCAGCTGCACGACCGACGCCTGGAAGTGTGCGGCGTCGATCTGGGCGCCCATCTTGTCGGCGTCGGCGTTGAACCCGTCGAGCAGTTGGTTGGCGGCATCGCCACGGCCCGTGGCCACGCCGACGATGCGCATGGTGTCCTGCCACGCCGCGCCGGGTGCGCCGGTGAATACCGTCGGCGCGATCGCCGTCAGTGCGGCGTAGGCCTCCGGCGTCAGGGCCTTCGAACCCAGGATGAGATCGGGGTTGGCGGCTCTGATCGCGGCCAGATCCGGTGCGCTCCGCGTCCCCGCGGGCGGCAGGTCGTGAATGACGGTGCCGAGGTACGACGGTTGCGCCGAGGGGCGCTCCGGTGTCCCGTCGGGCAGGGCGGCCGCCACGATGCGCGATTGAAGGCCCAGCGCGCACAACGCGTCGAGCTGATCGCCCGACAGCACCACGATGCGCTGTGGATCGCCACGCAGGACGGTCTCGCCTGCGGCGTGACGGACCGTGCGTTCGGTGTCGGGGTCCGTGGCAGCAGGTTCCGGCGCGCACGACTCGTCGGGTCTGCGCTGGTTGCCCAACACGCCGGCGCCCGCGACCTTCGTCGTGCTGGTGACGGGAGCGTTGGGCGGCGTTGGGCGATGGGCCGGATGCGCTGCCGCAACCGCTGGCAAGGGTCACCGAAACCGCCGCGGCCACTGCTGTTGCCGCCGCAATCGGACCCATCCGCTGGCCGAAGAACCGCACGTCGCCGACGGTAACATTCAGGCGACTCCTGGCCGGTCAGGCGTCCAGCAGTCGGATGTTCTTACCAATTACGACAGTTTGTAGGACCCATGGCGCCCATCGGCCCGTGGAGAGTTAGGATTCTGAGGAGCACGCGGGCCATCCCGTCGAACTTTTGGAGGATCTGTTGGTAGCCGAAGCGCCCCCAATCGGAGAACTCGAGGCACGACGTCCCTTTCCGGCGCGGCTGGGTCCCAAGGGCAACCTGATCTACAAGCTGGTGACCACCACCGATCACAAGCTGATCGGCATCATGTACTGCGTCGCCTGCTTCATCTTCTTCTTCATCGGCGGCCTGATGGCCCTGCTCATGCGCACCGAGCTGGCGCTCCCGGGCCTGCAGTTCCTGTCCAACGAGCAGTACAACCAGCTGTTCACCATGCACGGCACCGTGATGCTGCTGTTCTACGCGACGCCCATCGTGTTCGGCTTCGCGAACCTGGTGCTTCCGCTGCAGATCGGCGCGCCCGACGTGGCGTTCCCGCGGCTCAACGCCTTCTCCTTCTGGCTGTTCCTCTTCGGTGCGACGATCGCGATCGCCGGCTTCATCACGCCCGGTGGCGCGGCCGACTTCGGCTGGACCGCGTACTCGCCGCTGACCGACGCCATCCACTCGCCCGGCGCGGGCGGTGACCTGTGGATCATGGGCCTGGCCGTCGGCGGTCTCGGCACCATCCTCGGTGGCGTCAACATGATCACCACGGTGGTCTGCATGCGCGCCCCCGGCATGACGATGTTCCGGATGCCGATCTTCACCTGGAACATCCTGGTCACGTCGATCCTGGTGCTGCTGGCCTTCCCGCTGCTGACCGCGGCCCTGTTCGGCCTGGCCGCCGACCGCCACCTCGGCGCACACATCTACGACCCGGCCAACGGCGGTGTCCTGCTGTGGCAGCACCTGTTCTGGTTCTTCGGGCACCCCGAGGTGTACATCATCGCGCTGCCGTTCTTCGGCATCGTGAGCGAGATCTTCCCGGTGTTCAGCCGCAAGCCGATCTTCGGCTACACCACGCTGATCTACGCGACGCTGGCCATCGCAGCGCTGTCGGTGGCGGTGTGGGCCCACCACATGTACGCGACGGGAGCCGTGCTCCTGCCGTTCTTCTCGTTCATGACGTTCCTGATCGCCGTGCCGACGGGCATCAAGTTCTTCAACTGGATAGGCACGATGTGGAAGGGCCAGTTGACGTTCGAGACACCGATGCTGTTCTCGGTGGGCTTCCTCGTCACGTTCCTGCTCGGTGGGCTGTCGGGCGTGCTGCTGGCCAGCCCGCCGATCGACTTCCACGTCACCGACTCCTACTTCGTCGTCGCGCACTTCCACTACGTGCTCTTCGGCACCATCGTGTTCGCCACCTACGCGGGCATCTACTTCTGGTTCCCGAAGATGACGGGCCGGCTGCTCGACGAGCGGCTCGGCAAGCTGCACTTCTGGCTGACGTTCATCGGCTTCCACACTGACGTTCCTGGTGCAGCACTGGGTCGGTGACGAGGGCATGCCGCGGCGCTACGCCGACTACCTGCCCACCGACGGATTCACCACGCTGAACGTCATCTCGACCATCGGCGCGTTCATCCTCGGCATCTCGACGATCCCGTTCATCTGGAACGTCTTCAAGAGCTGGCGCTACGGCGAGCCGGTCGTCGTCGACGATCCGTGGGGTTACGGCAACTCGCTCGAGTGGGCGACCAGCTGCCCGCCGCCGCGGCACAACTTCACCGAGCTGCCCCGGATCCGTTCCGAGCGGCCGGCATTCGAGCTGCACTACCCGCACATGGTCGAGCGGATGCGCGCCGAGGCGCACATCGGCGGCGGTCCGCACCCGTCCGGTGGCGACGTCACCGAGATCGACGACGTCCAGGTCCGCACCTGATCGACCTAAGGGCGGCACGCGGGGGTGAACACTCCAAGGGTGTCGGTGTTGATCACCGTCACCGGACTCGATCAGCCAGGCGTGACGTCGGCACTGTTCGAGGTGCTGTCGCGCCACAAGGTCGAGCTACTCAACGTCGAACAGGTCGTGGTTCGCGGCAGGCTCACGCTCGCGGTACTGGTGGCGGGCCCGGACGACGTCGCAGGCGCCCAACTGCGTGACGAGGTCACCGAGGCCATCCACGGTGTTGGCCTCGACGTGACGATCGAACGCAGCGACGACCTACCCGTGCTGCGTGATCCGTCGACCCACACGATCGTGGTTCTCGGACGGCCGATCACCGCTGAGGCATTCGGAGTGGTGGCCAGGGAAGTGGCGACGCTCGGCGTCAACATCGACACCATCCGCGGCGTATCCGACTATCCGGTCACCGGGCTCGAGCTGCGGGTGTCGGTGCCGCCGGGCGCGGCCTACGGCCAACTGCAGACTGGCACTGGCGCGCGTCGCCGTCGCCGAGAGCATCGACATCGCGCTCGAGGACTACAGCCTGTCGCGAAGGGCCAAGCGGCTCATCGTGTTCGACGTCGACTCGACCCTGATTCAGGGCGAGGTCATCGAGATGTTGGCCGACCGCGCGGGTGCCTTGGCGGCCGTCGCCGAGGTCACCGAGGCCGCGATGCGCGGTGAACTCGACTTCGCCGAGTCGCTGCACAAGCGCGTCGCCACCTTGGCGGGCCTGCCCGCCGAGGTGCTCGACGAGGTCGCCGATCAGATCGAGCTGACGCCCGGTGCCCGGACCACCATTCGGACGTTGCGCCGCTTGGGATTCCACTGCGGGATCGTCTCCGGTGGGTTCCGTCAGGTGATCGATCCGCTCGCCCACGAGTTGGAGATGGACTTCGTCGCCGCCAACGACCTGGAGATCGTCGACGGCAAGCTGACCGGTCGGGTGATCGGCCAGATCGTCGATCGGCCCGGAAAGGCCAAGGCGCTGAGGGACTTTGCTCAGCAGGCCGGCGTGCCGATGGAGCAGACCGTCGCAGTCGGCGACGGCGCCAACGACATCGACATGCTCGCGGCGGCTGGCCTCGGCGTGGCGTTCAACGGCAAGCCGGCGCTGCGCGAGGTGGCGGACGCGTCGATCAGCCATCCCTACCTCGACACGGTGTTGTTCATCCTGGGCGTGACGCGCGGCGAGATCGAGGCCGCCGACGCGATCGACGGCGTGGTGCGCCGCGTCGAGATTCCTGACCCCTAGACCATTAACCGTCTGCTCGCGTGGGTTAGACCACCAGCGTCTGAGGTTCCACCCCGCCGGACCCGGTGACACTGCGCCACGCACGGGCGAGGACCTGCACCGCCTCGGTCAGTTGCTCGTCGGGCAGCGTGAACGGCACGCGGATGAACCGCTCCAACGTTCCGTCCACCCCGAAGCGCGGGCCCGGCGGAATCTCCAGACCCATTCGGGATGCCGCCGCCGAGACCGCCGAGCTCATCGGTGCGGGCAGCCGCACCCACAGCGACATCCCGCCCTTGCCCGGGTTGGGCTGCCAGTCGGGCAAGTACTCGTCGAGCAGGGAGAGCAGAAGGTCCCGTCGGCCCCGCAGAATGTCCCTGCGCTGCGGAAGGACATCGTCCTCGGCGTCGAGAAGGACTGCGGCAGCGAGCTGTTCGACGATCGGGGTGCCCATGTCGATGGACGGACGAAGCGCGGCGATGGTCGCCAACGTGCTGCGCTCGGCGCGGATCCAGCCGATTCGCAAACCGCCCCAGAACGACTTCGACATCGACCCGACCGTCAGCACCAGATCCCGCCGGCTCGTCATGGCGGCCGCCAGTGGCGCGGGAACCGGCTCGTCGAGCCACATGTCGGTGATCGTCTCGTCGACGATGGTGCGCGTGCGCGTCTCGGCGATGACGCGAGCCAACTGCTGTGCGCTCCGACAACGGCATGGACATGCCGGTCGGGTTGTGATTGTCGGGAATGAGGTAGGCCAGGCTCGGCGCCAGTTGGCGTATCGCGGCGTCGATGGCGTCGATCTCCCAGCCCGTGCTGGTCACCGCTACCGGAACGGGCCGGATCCCGCGGGCGGCCATGGCCGACAGCGCGCCGTGATAGGTGGGCTGTTCGACGAGCACCCGGTCCCCGGGCTGGGTGTAGGTGGCCAGGATCAGGGTGACGGCGTGCAGCGCTCCCGTCGTGACCATGATCTCGTCGGGTTCGGTGGGAAGCCCTCGTGCGCAGTATCTTTCGGCGATCGCCTCACGAAGGGGAATGACGCCGGTCAGCTCGATGCCGATGTCGTGCAGATAGGGCGTGACCTGTTCGGCCGCCTCGGCGAACGCCCGCGCGGCGACGCTCGCGGGCGCCGCGAGGGTGGCCGTCGCGAGATTGACCGTGGCGGGCGCGGGGACGGTGACGGGCGCCGTCCCTCGGCCGACGGCAGGGCCGTCGTGCTGCGCGCGCCACGGCGTCCGTTCAGATAGCCGTCGTCGCGCATCTGCGCGTATGCGGCGGTGACGGTGGTGCGGGACACCCGCAGGGCGTCGGAAAGCGCACGCTCGCTCGGCAACTGCGCGCCGATGGGCAGTCGGCCGTCGACGATCAGCAGGCGAAGGCCGTCGGCGAGACCCTGATAGGCCGGTCCGCTGGCACTGGATGTCCGCCAGTTGCCCAGCTCGCGTGCCAGTAGATCCACATCAAGTCTGCGACTCGCCAGTTCGTCCATCATCGGTGCCAGTTTGCCCTAACTGGCTATTGATGGCAAGGCATTCTGTAGCCAGTATTGCGTCATGGCACAAAACTGGACCTCTCGGGTGACACGGACGGCGAATAAGTGGGGCCGCGTCTTCCGCACCCCGCCCCGCCTCACCGGCTACTCCGAGAACGACGCCGACGCCCGTCGTATCCGCAGCGACCTCGCCGCGCTCCGCGCACGATTCCCCGATCACGCATGACGCGCGCAGTGGCGCGGGGAACCGCGTTGTTGGTGGGGCTGATCGGCTACGGGCTGTCGATGGCGATCATGGTGCGCGCCGGCCTCGGCCTCGACCCGTGGGACGTCTTCCACCAGGGTCTCGCCGGCCGCACGGGCATGACCATCGGCATCGCGTCCGCCGTCGTCGGGGTCGCCGTGTTGGTGGCGTGGATCCCGCTGCGCAACCGGCCGGGCATCGGCACGGTCGCCAACGTGATCGTCATCGCGGTCACGGTGGATGCAGCGCTCGCCATGTTGCCGACCCCGTCATCGCTGCCGATCCGGATCGCGATGATGATCGGCGCGGTCGTGATGAATGCCGTCAGTACGGTCCTCTACATCGGCGCGGGCCTCGGCCCCGGCCCGAGGGATGGCCTGATGACTGGACTGGTGGCGCGCACCGGACTCTCGGTTCGGCTGGTGCGCACGTCGATAGAGGCGACGGTGCTCGTCATCGGTTGGCTGCTCGGCGGGACCGTCGGGGTCGGCACCCTCGTCTACGCGTTCGGCATCGGCCCGCTGGTTCAGCTCGTGTTGCGGCTCGTTCCGAAGCGGCTGCTGGCGGTCAGCGGCTGGGCGTTCACCGGAGCCGCCCCGGCGGCGCCGTCAGGCGAATGCGGCGTCGACCCGCAGCGGGTCGAACAGATAGTCGGTTAGAACGCTGGTGAGCCCCACCGTGCCCGCCCGGTCCCCAAGCCGGGCGGGCACGATCTGCAGCGTGCGCGTTGCCAGGGGGGACGATCGCGCGTAGACGCTCTCGCGGATTCCGGCGATGACGTAGTCCGAACCCGCGGCGAGCTCCCCGCCGATCACGACCACCGACGGGTTGAGCAGGCTGACCACCTCCGACAGCGTGCGGCCGATGAACCGTCCTGCGCGCCGGGCGAGGTTCACCGCGAGCGCGTCGCCCGCCACGATCAGCTCGACCACGTCGGGGATGGCGGTGACGTTCCGCCCGGCGCTGCGAAGATCGCGCAACAGCGCCCACCCTCCGGCGTAGGCCTCCAGGCATCCGACGTTTCCGCATCGGCATATCGGCGGCTCGTCGGCCCCGAGGTTGTCGTCCCGCGGGTCGATCTGGATGTGGCCGATGTCGCCCGCTGCGCCGTCCGCGCCGCGATACATCGACCCGTGGGCGATGATCCCGGCCCCGATTCCGGTGGCGACCTTGACCATCACCAACGAATCTCGGTCGGCGAATTCGCGATTGTGCTCGCCGAGAGCCATGGCGTTCGCGTCGTTGTCCACGACTACCGGGCAGCCGAACCGCGAGTCGAACCACGACCGGATCGGGTAGGCGTCCCACCCCGTCATGATCGGTGGGCTGACGACCGTCGCACTGGCGAAGTCCACCGGACCCGGAATGGCGATGCCGATTCCCCTGACGCTGTCCTTCGTCAGTTGTGCGGTGTCGAGCAACTGGTCGAACAGTTCGCCGACCGCAAGGAGCCACTTCTCCGGTCCGATGGTGACGTCGAGACTGGCCCGCAGATCGCAGCGGACATGACCGCCCAGATCGGTGACGGCGGTCCGCACTCCGGTCGCGCCCGCGTCGGCGATGAGCAGGGCGCCCTGGTCCTCGCGGAAGAGGAAGTGGCTCGGGGGCCGTCCGCGGGCCGACGTCGACTGCCCACTCGAGATGAGTCCCGCGCCTGCCAGGGCGTCCAATCGGGATGCGACGGTCGTGCGCGACAAGCCGGTTCGCTCGATGATCTCGGCGCGGGTGAGTCCTCCGGCGCGACGGATGACGTCGAGCACGTGGCCCACCGATCCGGTCTCCGAGCCCAACGTTGGCTGCATGGAATCTTTTTACCAGACTTCCCGCTCTTTTTGCTTGACACTACGCATATATATGGGTTTGACTAATCATAATTAACGCTCGGCACGCAAGTTCCACTCAAAGAGGAGAGGCCTCATGTCATCCAGCACCTACCTGACCCGCCGCATCGGACGTACGGCGTCCGTCGTCGCCATCGGAGGACTGACCGTCGCCCTCGCCGCATGCGGAGGCTCGACGTCGGGTGGCTCCGGCGGAGTCGCCGCGGTCGTGAAGGGCTTGGACAATCCGTTCTTCCAGACCATGGAGTCGGGTATCAACGACCAGGCGAAGACGTCGGGCGTGGACGTCACCGTCCAGGCGGCCAACTCCATCACCGACACCACGGGCCAGGGCGACAAGCTCAGCGGCCTCGCGGGCCAGGACTTCAAGTGCTTCATCGTCAACCCGATCACGGGCACCAACCTCATCCAGGGCATCGCCCAGCTGTCGGCCAAGAACGTGCCGATCGTCAACATCGACAGCCCGCTCGACGACGCCGCCGCGAAGTCCGCCAACGCCAAGATCGCGACGTACATCGGTACGGACAACACCGACGCAGGCGCGAAGGGCGCGGCGCAGATGGGCACGCATCCTTCCGCAGGGCGGCAAGGTCGCACTGATCGGCGGCACCGCGGGCGACGTGACCAGCGCGGCCCGGCTCGACGGCTTCACCAAGGGCAAGCCGGCCAACGTCACGATCATTGCGACGGTCGCGGCCGACTGGGAGCGCCAGCAGGCGCTGACCAAGGCCACCGACCTCATGACCGCCAACGCCGATCTGGCCGGCTTCTTCGTGGCCAACGACGACATGGGCCTCGGTGTCGCACAAGCGATTGCGAACGCGGGCAAGACCGGCAAGGTCAAGGTCATCAGCGTCGACGGCAACAAGGACGCCTTCGAAGCGGTGAAGTCGGGCGGCATCGACGCCGTCGTCGCACAGTTCCCCTACGTGATCGGAGCGATGGGCGTCGAGGCCTGCCAGGCCGCGATCGCAGGGAAGACGTTGCCGGAGAAGGTGAACGCCCCCGTCCAGGTAGTGACGAAGGAGAACGTCGACGCGGCACTGGCCTCGGCGCCGAAGCCCGCCGCAGCCTATGACGACCCGTTCACGGCGCTGAACAAGTGATGGCGACCGCCACCGACGTGGCCAAACCCGCCGCGGTGGACTCCGGCGAGCCGGTGTGGCGCAAGGCGATCGATCCCTCCAACCTCGCCACCTGGGCCGCCCCCATCGCGCTGGTCGTGCTGGCCATCGTGTTTCAGGCTCTCAATTCCACCTTTCTGAGCCCGGGCAACCTCCAGTCGATGTTCGCCGCCGCCGCCATCCTGATCGTGTTGGCGATCGGTCAGACGTTCGTGGTCGCGACCGCGGGCATCGACCTCTCCATCGCCTCGGCGATGACGTTCGCCGCCGTGATGTTCGGCGTGGTGTTCCCGTACGGACTGCTCGCGGCGATTCTCGCCGCCATCGCGGCGGGCTTGGCGGTCGGGCTGATCAACGGACTGCTCATCGCCCGTGGCCGCATCACCGACTTCATCGTCACCCTCGGCACGCTGTCCGCGGCGTCGGGAGCGGCGCTGATCGTCGCCGACGGTAAACCGAAGACCATCATCAGCGTCCCGCTGCTGAAGCTGTCGACCGGTAGCGTCTGGGTCTTCGGATATGCCTTCATCCTCGCCGTCGTACTGGCGGTCATCGCGCACGTCGTGCTGTTCCACACCCGGTTCGGCACCTACGTGCTGGCCACCGGCGGAAACAGCGAAGCCGCCTCTGCGACAGGGGTTTCCACCGCACGGATCAAGACCGCCGTCTACGTGATCGCCGGGCTGACCGCCGGGATCGCGGCCGTGCTGTTGGTCGCCAGGGTCGGCGCCGCCGAACCCGCCTCCAACACGTCCTTCCTGCTCAACTCCGTGGCGGCCGTCGTGCTCGGCGGCGTCAGCCTGTTCGGTGGCAGGGCGACCATCGTCGGGCCGGTGATCGGCGCACTGCTGCTGACCGCGCTCTCCAACGGCCTTACCCTGCTGGGTGTTTCGCAGTTCTACCAACCGCTGTCAGTGGGCATCGTCGTGGTGCTGGCGGCCTTCCTGACGAGGTTCCAGAAATGACGCAAGCAGACGCAGAAGAAGCCTCTCGCCGAGGACGTTCCGGACGATGCCCTGCTCAAGATCGACGGCGCGACACTGTCGTTCGGTCAGGTGCGCGCACTCAAGAACGTGACGATCCACGCCCGCCGCGGCGAGGTCACCGCGATCGTGGGCGACAACGGGGCCGGCAAGTCGACCCTGATCCGATGCGTCAGCGGTGTCCATGCACCCGACGCGGGCACGATCGCGTTCGACGGGCAGACGGTGAACTTCAAGTCGCCGCACGAGGCCAGGGATTCGGGAATCGAGACCGTGCACCAGAATCTGGCGTTGGTCGAGGATCTGACCGTGTGGCAGAACCTGTTCCTCAACCGCGAGTTGGTGCGCGGGTTCGGACCGCTGAAGTTCCTCAACCGCAGGGCCATGCGGGCCAAGGCCGAAGAGATGGTGTCGACGCTGGCGGTCAACGTGCCTGCGGTCGGATCGCGGGTGCGGCGGCTGTCCGGAGGGCAGCGCCAGGCCGTATCGATCTGTCGCGCGGCGGGATTCGCCAGTCGAAGCTCATCATCATGGACGAACCGACGGCAGCGCTCGGCGTTCAGGAGACCGCCCGCGTGGAAGAGCTCATCATGCGTCTGCGCGGCGAGGGCCACGCGATCATCCTGATCAGTCACAACTTCGCCCAGGTGCTCAAGCTCAGCGACGCGGTGTGGGTGATGCGCGCAGGCCGCTGCGTGGCGGGGCGACGTACCAGCGAGACCGACGGCGACGAGATCGTCGGCCTCATCACCGGCGCACGCGGCGACGACGTGCCCACGGACAAGGAGACCCAATCATGACCAGCCCGGTCGACGTTCCGAATGCCATCGGCATCCACGCCCTGGTCTGGGTCGGTGACACCGGACCGGCCAGCGTCGATCTCGCGGTCGAGCAGACCGTCGCCAGCGGGATACGGCCTGCTCGAGTTCTCGCTGCACGATTCGCTCAACCTCGACCGCGCCAAGACGCGGGAGGTGTTGGCCAGCAACGGAATCAAGGCGGCATGCTCTCGCGGGCTGGCCCGCGACGCCGACATCTCCAGCGACGACCCGCAGGTGGTCAAGCGCGGCGCCGCGCTCCTGCAGGAGTCCCTGCAGCTCACCCATGACATCGGCGGAACGGTTCTGACCGGTGCGCTGTACAGCGCCTTCGGCAAGGCGTCGCAACCGTTGTCGCCGGCAGGCCGAGCGAACGTGGTATCCGTGCTGAAGGACCTCGCCGTCGACGCCAAGCCGCTCGGGGTGGACCTCGGTCTGGAGATCTGCAACCGCTACGAGACCAACGTCGTCAACACGGCACGCGACTGCCTGCGCCTCGCCGACGACATCGGCGCCGACAACGTGATGATCCACCTGGACACCTATCACATGAACATCGAGGAGAAGGATCTCGCGTCGCCGGTGTTCGAGGTCGGTGATCGACTCGGATACGTGCACATCGGCGAGAACGATCGCGGCTACCTCGGCTCCGGGCACATCGACTTCGGCGCGTTCTTCGCCGCACTGGCCGAGATCGACTATCGCGGACCCGTCACCTTCGAGTCGTTCTCGTCAGCCGTTGTCGCACCGGGTCTTTCGATCGACCTCGCGATCTGGCGCAACCTGTGGGACGACGGTGAAGACCTCGCAGGCCACGCGTATCGCTTCATCGAAGACGGCCTGCGCGACGCCCGTGCTGCGTCGATAGCGCACGCCACGTGACGGCTCTCGACGCGCTTCGCCCGGGAAGCGATAGCACTGGCGGACAACGGCTCTCGCGCCGTGCTCGGCATCGCGGGCACGCCAGGGGCGGGCAAGTCGACGCTCGTCGAGGAGCTGCTCGCACGGATCGCGGCCAGCAGGGGAGAGGCATGGGTCGCGCACGTTCCCATGGACGGCTTCCACCTCGCCGACGCCCAACTGGACCGACTCGGCTCCCGCGCCCGCAAGGGTGCCCCCGACACGTTCGACGCGATGGGCTACGCCCATCTGCTGGAGCGTGTGGTCTCCGAGACCGAGAGCCCGATCTACGTGCCGGGGTTCGACCGCACACTCGAGCAACCGCTGGCCGCCGCGCTCGTCGTGTTGCCTGCGGCGCGACTGGTGATCACCGAGGGCAACTACCTGCTGCTCGACGACCCGCAATGGGCCCGGGCGCGCGCCGCGATGAACGCGGTGTGGTTCGTCGCCTCGGAGGACGCCGTGCGCATCGAGCGGCTCGTCGAGCGGCACGTCCGGTTCGGCAAGACCGCAGCCGAGGCACGCGCCTGGGTGGCGGGCACCGACCAACGAAATTCCGATCTGGTGGCGCCGACCCTCGCACGCGGCCGACCGCGTCGATCGTCAACGGTTCGCAGGGGTGGGACACTCGCCGGGTGACGCGACTCGCGGTCGAACCCGCGATGCCCGCGACGGTCGGCGATGAGGCACGATGGGCGGGTGCCCGGCGCCGGAGAAGCACCAGACGATTCGGTCGACCCAGACCTGCTGATCGACTTCGCCAAGGTCTCGCTACGGCGTGGCGGCAAGACCCTCGTCGGCCCCATCACGTGGACGGTCGAGCTCGACGAGCGGTGGGTGGTGATCGGGCCCAACGGGGCGGGCAAGACGTCGCTGTTGCGCATCGCCGCCGCCATGGAGCACCCGTCGTCGGGAACCGCGTACGTGCTGGGTGAGCGACTGGGCCGCGTCGACATGTCCGAAGTGCGGTCACGCGTCGGTCTGAGCAGTTCCGCGCTGAGCCAGCGGGTGCCCGACGGCGAGTTGGTCCGCGACCTCGTGGTGTCCGCGGGCTACGCCGTGATGGGGCGGTGGCGCGAGACCTACGAACAGGTCGACTACGAGCGCGCGATCGACACTCTCGAGAGCGTCGGCGCCGAGCACTTGATCGACCGGACCTACGGCACGCTGTCCGAGGGCGAACGCAAGCGCGTCCTCATCGCGCGGTCGCTGATGACCGACCCCGAGCTGCTGCTCCTCGACGAGCCGGCCGCAGGTCTGGACCTGGGCGGCCGCGAGGAACTGGTCGCCCAGCTCGCCGATCTCGCCGCCGATGCGGACGCCCCGGCAACGGTGCTCGTCACCCACCACGTCGAGGAGATACCGCTGGGCTTCACCCACTGCCTGTTGCTCTCCGAGGGCAGGGCGGTCGCGTCCGGCCTGCTGCCCGACGTCCTCACGTCGGAGAACCTGTCGAGGGTCTTCGGCCAGGCGATCGTCCTCGAGTCGATCGACGGCCGCTACTTCGCGCGTCGGGCCCGCACGCGTGCCGCGCACAGGAGGCGTGCATGACCGCAGACGATCCCCTGATCCCGAGGCCGGCCGCCACGGTGATGTTGGTGCGCGACAACGGCGACAGCCGCGTTGGCGACATCGAGGTCTTCCTGATGCGCAGGCACGCGGCGATGGAGTTCGTCGCCGGGGTGATGGTGTTTCCCGGGGGCGGCGTCGATGCACGCGACCGCAACGCCGACATCCCATGGACCGGTCCGGACCCGTCCTGGTGGGCGGATCGCCTCGGCGTGGAGACCGACCTCGCGGAGGCGTTGGTCTGTGCCGTCTGCGCGGGAGACGTTCGAGGAGTGCGGGGTGCTGTTCGCGGGCCCGGCCGACGACCCGGACGGGAATCGTGTGCCGACGCGTCGGTGTACCGCGAGGCCCGGCACGCGCTGGAGAGCAAGACGCTGTCGTTCGGCGAATTCCTGCGCAACGAGCGGCTGGTGCTGCGCGCCGACCTCATCCGGCCGTGGGCGAACTGGGTGACGCCCAAGGAGGAGCGCACGCGTCGCTACGACACGTACTTCTTCGTCGGCGCACTGCCGGAGGGCCAACGTGCCGACGGCGACAACACCGAGACCGACAAGGCCGACTGGATCACCCCGCAGGCGGCGCTCGACGACTTCGCCGAGGGCAGGTCCTTCCTGCTGCCGCCCACGTGGACCTCACTCGACTCGCTCAACGGCCACACCGTCGCGGAGGTCCTCGCCGTCGATCGCAAGCTCACCGCCGTCGAACCCCATCTCGCGCTGAGCGGCGGCAACTGGGAGATCGAGTTCTTCAACAGCGACCGCTACAACGCTGCCCGCAATCACAGGTCGCCATGACGGAGTTCGTCATCGTCCACGTCAGTGACGAGCAACCGGGCATCGGCACGCTCCTGCTGTCCCGGCCGCCGACCAATGCCATGACCCGGCAGATGTACCGCGAGATCACCTCGGCCGCAGCCGAACTCGGCGAGCGCTCCGACGTGGCCGCAGTCATCGTGTTCGGCGGTCACGAGGCGTTCTCCGTCGGCAGCGACGTCGCCGAACTGCGCACGCTCGATGCGGCCGAGGCGGCGGTGGCCGACGAGGTCTGCCGAAGCGCCATCGACGCCGTCGCGGCCATCCCGAAGCCCACCGTCGCCGCCGTCACGGGTTACGCGCTCGGGGCCGGTCTGACCCTGGCGCTGGCCGCCGACTGGCGCATCAGCGGAGACAACGTGAAGGTCGGCGCGACGGAGATTCTGGACGGGCTGGTGCCCGCGGGCGGTGGCGCCGTCCGGCTGGCGCGTTCGGTCGGGGAGAGCAAGGCCAAGGATCTCGTGTTCAGCGGACGGTTCGTGGGTGCGACGGAGGCGCTGGACATGGGGCTGGTCGACGAACTGGTGGCCCCCGATCACGTGTACGACGCCGCGGTGGCCTGGGCCAGGCGTTTCGTCGATGCATCACCGGAGTTACTGGCGGCTGCGAAGGCCGCCTTCGGGCGACGGCCGTTAGGCTGCCCTTCATGACGAGTTCGGACCCGGCACCCCGTCCCCATGCCTCAGCTGAGGAAGTAGAGGCCGCGCGCCACGACTCCAAGCTCGCCCAGGTGCTCTACCACGACTGGGAAGCCGAGAGCTACGACGAGAAGTGGTCGATCTCCTACGACCAGCGCTGCATCGACTACGCCCGCGGCCGCTTCGACGCGATCGTCCCCGACGAGGTCCAGCGAGAGGTGCCGTACGACCGGGCGCTCGAGCTCGGCTGCGGAACCGGGTTCTTCCTGCTCAACCTGATTCAGTCGGGTGTGGCGCGGCGAGGCTCGGTGACCGACCTCTCGCCGGGCATGGTCAAGGTGGCTACGCGCAACGGCCTGTCGCTGGGACTGGACGTCGACGGACGGGTCGCCGACGCCGAGGGCATCCCGTACGAGGACGACACGTTCGACCTGGTCGTCGGCCACGCCGTGCTGCACCACATCCCCGACGTCGAGCTCTCGCTGCGCGAGGTCATCCGCGTCCTCAAGCCGGGTGGCCGATTCGTCTTCGCGGGCGAGCCGACCACTGCGGGCAACGTCTACGCGCGCCAGCTTTCGACCCTGACGTGGCGCGTCGCCACCAACGTGACGAAGCTGCCCGGGCCTGTCCGACTGGCGTCGCCCCCAGGAGGAACTCGACGAATCCTCGCGCGCCGCGGCGCTGGAAGCGGTGGTGGATCTGCACACCTTCGAGCCGAGCGACCTCGAACGAATGGCCACCAACGCCGGAGCGGTCGACGTCGCCACCGCCAGCGAGGAGTTCACCGCCGCCATGTTCGGCTGGCCGGTGCGCACGTTCGAGGCGTCGGTGCCCGCTGGCCGCCTGGGTTGGGGCTGGGCCAAGTTCGCGTTCCGCGGCTGGATCGGCCTGTCCTGGGTGGACGCCAACGTGTGGCGCCACGTCGTGCCGAAGGGCTGGTTCTACAACGTGATGGTGACCGGGGTCAAGCCGTCCTAGGACGCCGAGTGCACGGTTGTTGGCGCAAACCCCGAGTAGCTCCGCGAACAACCGTACGTTCGGCGGACTGAGGTGTCGGGGTTGGCGTTCACGCTCGACGACGTCGCGTATCTCAGCGGCGAAGACGGCGCGCATGCGCTGAGCGAGGTGGCCGGATATCGGCTGACCGATGCGACGCGAATCAACGACATCGCCTCGGCGCGAGCGGGTTTCGGACAGCGTGCGGCGGTCCTGATCGAGACGACGCTGCTGCGTCGCAAGGCGGAGGCCAAGTTCGCCGACCCGTCGGCGTGGCTGTTCACCGACGAGGCGCTGCAGCAGGCGACCGCGACATCCGTTGCGGCGCATCGGGCGCGGCGCCTCGTCGGCGCCACCGTGCACGACGTCACCTGTTCGATAGGCACCGAGATCGCGGCGCTGCGGGATTCGGCTGCCCGGGTCGTCGGGAGTGACGTCGACCCCGTTCGGCTGGCGATGGCGCGCCACAACCTGGCTCGGGGCGGCGAGGTCACGCTCTGCCTCGCCGACGCCTTGCGGCCGGTGACACGCGATACCGTCGTCATCGCCGACCCGGCGCGCCGTAGCGGTGGGCGTCGCCGCTTCGACCCGCGGGACTACGCACCCGCGCTGGACGCGCTGCTCGACGTGTACGCGAATCGCGAGATCGTCGTAAAGTGCGCGCCAGGAATCGATTTCGACCAGATTCGCAGACTGGGCTTCGTCGGAGAGATCGAAGTGACGTCCGCGGCGGGCGGTGTTCGGGAGGCCTGTCTCTGGTCGCGCGGCCTCGCGGAGCCGGGGGTGACGCGCCGTGCGACGGTCCTCGATCGGGGCGAGGAGATCACCGACGCCGATGGTGACGACTGCTCCGTCGGCCCGGCGGGGCGGTGGATCGTCGACCCGGACGGCGCGGTGGTGCGAGCGGGATTGGTGCGGCACTACGGCGCGCGACACGGACTCTGGCAACTCGATCCCCACATCGCCTACCTGTCCGGCGACGAGTTGCCCGCGGGCGTGCGGGGTTTCGAGGTCCTCGATGAAGTCGACTACGGCGAACGCATTCTGCGCCAAGCGCTTTCGGCGCGCGACGTCGGCGCAGTGGAGATCCTCGTGCGGGGCGTCGACGTCGATCCGGACGTGCTGCGACCGCGGCTGCGACTCCGCGGCTCGCAAAGACTGTCGGTGGTCATCACCCGAATCGGCAGCGGTGCGGCCGGTCGCGCGGTGGCGTACATTTGCCGACCGTCGAGATGACCCCGGTATTGTGGCGTCCGCGGTGACGGTGCCGCTTCTGCCGTGGAGGTTCTGTAGATGCGCGTTACCCAACTGGCCCTCGCCGTTGCGGCAGGAGTCGCAATCGCATGGTCGGGCGTGGTCGTAGTCGCTTCCGCGGCGCCGCCGAAGTGCTCTGATCTCGAGGGCGTGCCCATCGCTGGAGCCCCGCCCATCGCCGGTGCCCCGCCCGCGCCCGCGATCAACCCCCACCTCGGCCTCGCCGCCACCCCCGCCCGGGCAGCGCTACGCCGACCACCGCCGCCTCGCCGACGCCTGCGGCCACCCTTCCCGCGGCGGGCCCTGGTCAGACGTGCCAGATCCAGAAGAGCGACCCCGCCTACTCGCTGGACATCGTCTACCCGCTCGACTTCCCGGACGGCAAGGCAGTCCTCGCGTACGTCCAGCAGACCCGTGACGGATTCCTCAACGTGGCCAAGTCCGGCGGGCCGCGGGACATGCCGTACGAGCTCGACACGACGATGACGGAGTACAACTCGGCGGTACCGCCGCGAGGCACCCAGAACAGTGGTGTTCAAGACCTACCAGAGCGTCGGCGGCGCCCACCCGCAGACCTTCTACCAGGCGTTCAACTGGGACCAGGCGTATCGCAAGCCGATCACGATCGACAACCTGTTCAGGGAGGGCACGCTGCCGTTCCCGCTGATCTTCCCCGTCGTGCAGGCCGAGGCGACCAAGCAGTTCGGCGAGACCGCGACGATTTCCCCCGGAGTCGGTCTCGATCCGTCGAAGTACCAGAACTTCGCCATCACCAACGACGCCATCATCTTCTTCTTCGACCAGGGCGAGATGCTTCCCGAGTCGACGGGCGCCTTCTCGGTGTCCGTCCCGCGGGGACCGATCGACTCGATGATCGCCTGACCACGCTGCACTGAAGGCGCGTCAGGCGGGCCTGAAGCCGTAGACCTGACCGTCGCTGGTGGCCGCGACGACGTGCCCGTCGTGGCCGATCGACACCCCGACCGGAAACCCGGTGGCGTCGGGCAGCGGATAGGTGTTGACGGTGTGGCCGTCGGCCGGGTCGAACGCCAACAGTGACATGCCCCTGTCGCCGTCGCGCGTCACGGTGTACGCGATGGCCGACCTGCGCGACTCGACGTCGAGAGCGGCGCGACGTCGGCCCGTGCCCACACCTGCTCACCGTGGTCGCCCGCGTCGCGGACGGCGACCAGCTTCGCGTCGGGGCCTCCGCCCGCGACGATGAGGCCGTCGGGGCCCACCGAGGGCGGGGTCTGCGGCTGGAAGTCCAGCGGCACCGACCACTTCGCCTGGCCGTTCGCGGTGTCCAGAGCCCACAGACGCTCGTCGCGACCGTTGACGTAGGCGGTCTTGCCGTCGCCGGACAGGACGGGGCTGCCGAGTGGACCGCCCCCGACCGCCGTGCTGGTCCAGTCCTTGGCCACCAGCGGCGTCTGACCGGGTCGATACCGCAGCCCGACGACGACGGGTTGCTCCGCACCTGGCTCCCACATCCCGAGCACGATGGTGCCCGTGGCGGACGAGAAGGCCGGTGCCGCCGCCACCGGGCAGAGAGGTCGACCGAGCGCGCAGTCGGCAAGCCCGCGCTGGGAGTCCGAGGGATCGATGCCCGCGACGAGATCGACCGGCGTGCCGACGACGTCACCGCGGTGGGCGTCGAACACCAGCACCTGGCCGAGGTGTGTCACCACGAGCAGCTGATTGGGCGACACGAAGCGCGGAGTCATCGGGACGCCGATCACCGGCTTGCGCCATCGGATCCACTGCGTCGGAGGAAAGGACAGCATGGCGCCGGGCTGTCCGACGTAGAGGTTGTCGAATCCGTCGAACAGGGGGCTCGACAGACCGCCGCCCTGCCACAGTCGGGAGCACCAGCGTTGGCGGCCCTGGTTGTCGGCCTCCCACACCATCAGTGAGCAGCCGGCGGGAGTCTGCGCGTTGGCGGCCAGATAGTTGGTCGCGCCCGTCGAGCCGAGCGCGACCTGCGCGGCGAGGTCGCCCTTGACCGAGCGGGTCCAGTCCAGCGTCAGGTTGGCCGCGCCCGCGACCGGCGGTGTAGCTGCTGTTGTTCGCGTCGCCGTACTGGGCAGGCCAACCGTCGCTGGCACGCGGCTCTACCCACGAGTCGGTGGAGGCGCAAGAGGTCAGGGTCAGCGCCACCGCAGCGAGCGCGGCGGCCGTCCGTCGGATGGTCGTTCCACGAGCAGGCATCGAGTCCAGAGACTAGTCGGCGCGCCTGCAGCGCTCGCGTAGGCTGTCCGGCCATGACGACGATGTGGGGCGCCCCGATTCACGTTCGGTGGCGCGGATCCCGACTTCGCGACCCTCGCCAGGCCAAGTTCCTCACCCGCGCGTCGTTGCGATGGGTGATCGCGAACAAGGCCTACACGCCCTGGTATCTGGTCCGGTACTGGCGGCTGTTGAAGTTCAAGCTGGCCAACCCGCACATCATCACGCGGGGCATGGTCTTCCTCGGTAGGGGCGTGGAGATCCAGGCGACGCCGGAGCTGTCCACGATGGAGATCGGCCGCTGGGTCCACATCGGCGACAAGAACACCATCCGCTGCCACGAGGGCTCGCTGCGCTTCGGCGACAAGGTGGTCCTCGGCCGCGACAACGTCATCAACACCTACCTCGACATCGAGCTCGGTGACTCGGTGCTCATGGCGGACTGGGTCTACGTCTGCGACTTCGACCACAAGATGGACAGCATCGAGTTGCCGATCAAGGACCAGGGGATCGTCAAGGGCCCGGTGCGGATCGGGCCCGATACGTGGGTGGCGACGAAGGTGACCATCCTGCGGGGCACCACGATCGGCAGGGGTTGCGTGCTGGGCTCGCACGCGGTGGTCAAGGGCGACATCCCCGACTACTCGATCGCGGTCGGGGCGCCCGCGAAGATCGTCAAGAACCGCAAGGTGTCCTGGGAGACCTCCGCCGCCCAGCGGGCCGAACTGGCCGCCAACCTCGCCGACATCGAGCGAAAGAAGGCGTCCCGCGGGGTTTAGGTCCGGTCGGCCGACCCCACCCCAATCACCCCGCGAGCGAGCGTGTTTGCACGCGAAACGCCGTCGAGTGTCGGGACTTTGCGCGCGCTCGCGGTGTCATGCCGCGCCGAAGCCGCCGTCCAGATACTGCGTTCGGCAGGCCCGCCGTGCGAGCTTGCCACTGGTGGTGCGGGGGATGGTGCCCGCGGGTACGACGAGTGCGTCGACGTCGGCCACCCCGTGCCGATCCGACACGGCCTTCTGGATCGCCGCGGTGGTGTCGCGGGGGTCGGCGCGGCCTGCGCCCGCCGCGCGCTCGGCGATGATCACCAGGCGCTCGGTGGTGTCACCGGGCACGGAGAACGCCGCAACGTATCCCCTCCGCACCACCGCCGATGCGTCGGCGGCGGTCGCCTCGATGAACTGCGGGTAGAGGTTTCGGCCCCCGATCACGACGAGGTCGGCGAGCCTGCCGGTGATGTAGAGCTCACCGTCGAGGTACACGCCAAGATCGCCGGTCCGCAGCCAATGTGAGTCGGTCGGAGTGCCCTCCGCATGGCTGGCCGCGTCGAGCCTGGAGGCCAACGAGGCGTGGAAGGTTCGCTGGGTCTCGTCGGGTTGCCCCCAGTAGCCGCGACCAATGTTCTTGCCGTGCAACCACATTTCGCCGACTCGGCCGTCGGGAAGCTCGGCGCGGGCATCGGGGTCCACCACCACCGCCCACTGACTACGGGCGATCTGACCGGACGAGACCTGCGCGACCGCAGTAGGGACATCGGCCGCAACGCGAACCGCCAGCCCGCGTTCGAGCTGGTCGCGGTCGACGTGCACCACCGTCGGCTCGGCCTTCGGATCGGTGGTCGCAACGAACAGCGTGGCCTCGGCGATGCCGTAGGACGGCTTGATCGCCGTGGGCGGCAACCCATACGGTGCGAACGCCTCGGTGAACGCGTTGATGGCGTCGATGCTCACCGGTTCGGATCCGATGATCATGACGACGTTGCTCAGGTCGACGTCCTCACCCGGCGCAGGCACACCTCGCTGCGCCGTCCACTCGTAGGCGAAGTTGGGCGCTGCCGTCACCGCGCGACCGCTGCGCGACTCGGCCGACAACGCGTGGATCCACCGCTGCGGTCGACGGATGAACGCGGTCGGCGACATCAGCGTCGAGTGCCCGCCGTAGACGGCGGGAAAGCCGATCATCGAAAGACCCATGTCGTGGTAGAGCGGTAACCAGCTGACCCCGTGGGTGTTTCGATTGAGGAGGTCGATCGAGAGGATCATCTGAATCAGGTTGGTCCCGACCGCCCGGTGGGTGATCTCCACGCCGACGGGCGGGCGCGTCGACCCCGAGGTGTACTGCAGATGCGACACGTCGTCGGGGTCGATCTCGACGGGTACGAACGCGTCGGCCTCGGAGTCGGGTATCTCGTCGATGACGACCACCTGCGGTCGCCAGTTCGACGAGCGCTTGTCGAGAAACTCCTCGACGGCGTCCTTCGCGGCAGCGGTCACGAGGACGACGGCCGGCCGAGAGTCGTCGAGTGCGACGTCGAGTCGCTCGGCGTGCCCGGGCAGTTCCGGCGCGAATAGTGGCACCGCGATGTGTCCCGCCTTGATCGCGGCGAAGAATCCCGCGATGTAGTCCACGCCCTGCGGGGCGAGTATCGCCACCCGATCCTCGCGGGAGGCGATCTGCTGCAGGCGCGCGCCGATCGCCCTCATCCTGACGCCGAGTTCCGCCCACGTGAGATCGATCGCGTGCCCGTCGTCGGAGCGGCTGTAGTCCAGGTAGCGATACGCCACGGAATCACCGACGTTGGCGATGTTGCGATCGATGAGCGACGCCAGCGTGACCCCTTGCGGTAGGACCACGCCGCCGCCGGCGTCGAGGCAGTCCTCGATTCTGAGCAGACCTGCTGGAGGTTCGGATTGCTGCTGAGAAGCCAGATCCATGCCTCGACTTTAAGTGTCGTCGAACCCGACGCGCTCCGGCCGCCGGAGTGTCACGATATTGACGTGGGGGACGGTTCGGGTCCTGGTCTGGCGATGTGCGGCGAGTGCGGCTTGGAACTGCGCGCCGACGCCCGGTTCTGCGATGGCTGCGGTGCACGGATCGCATCGGAGGTGTCACGCGCGGAGTACAAGCAGGTGACGGTGTTGTTCGCCGACGTCGTGCACTCGATGGATCTCGCGGCCGCCGTCGGTGCGGAGCGGCTGCGCGAGATCATGGCCGAGCTGTTCACTCGCTCGTCGGCGGTGGTGCAGCGTTTAGGTGGGACCGTGGACAAGTTCACCGGCGACGGCGTGATGGCGGTTTTCGGCGCACCGATTGCCCTGGAGGATCACGCGTTTCGCGCCTGCCTGGCGGCGCTGGCGATCCAGGAGGAGGCCGGACTGCTCGGGCGAGACATTGAACGGCGTGACGGTGCCGAACTATTGCTGCGGGTCGGCTTGAACTCGGGCGAGGTGATAGCTGGTGAAATCGGTTCGGGTTCCGCCAGTTACACGACCGTCGGCGAACAGGTCGGGCTCGCACAACGAATGGAGTCGGTGGCACCCGCCGGCGGGGTGATGATCAGCGAATCGACCGCACGGCTGGTCGATGGCGTTGCCGTACTGGGTGAGAGGGAACGCGTCAGCTTCAAGGGGGCGACCGAACCGGTGGTCGCCTACCGCCTCTTGGCAGGTTCCCAGGCAAGTCGAGGGGCACGGCAACTGTCGACGCTGGTGGGCCGTGAGTGGGAGCTGTCGACCGTCGCGGGGATACTGGAGCAGTCGATCAGGGGCAAGGGGAGGGTCGTCGGACTGGTCGGCCCGCCGGGCATCGGCAAGAGCCGCTTGGTGTTCGAGATCTCGTCGATGGCTGACGAGCGCGGGGTCGAGGTGTTCACGATGTCGTGTGAGTCGCATACGACTGAGTTGCCGTTCTATGCAGTGACACGCCTGCTGCGCAACATCTTTGCGGTAGATAGTGTGGATCGTGTCGCGATGCGATCGAGCATTCGGGGGCGGATGCCGGAAGCCGATCCCGAAGACCTCGTCCTTCTCGACGACCTGCTCGGCGTCCGTGACGGCGAAACTCCCTTGCCCGTGATCGATCCCGATGCGCGCCGACGACGGTTGGCGGTACTTCTCAACACGGCGGCGGCCGCGCGTACGACGCCCGCCGTCTACGTCATCGAGGATGTGCACTGGATCGACGAGGTGAGCGAGGCCATGCTTGCCGATGTTTCAGCGGCGATCAGTCACACCCACTCGCTCATGCTCGTAACCTATCGGCCGGAGTACACGGGCCCGCTCGATCGGCTTTCGGGTGCGCACCGGATTGCGCTTGCGCCGCTGGATGATTCCGACCTGGTCGCCTTAGCTGGTGAGCTGCTCGGCAAGGACTCCTCGGTCGTGTCCTTGGCGGAACACATCTCGCAGCGTGCGGCGGGCAACCCATTCTTCGCCGAGGAGATCATTCGAGATCTCGCGGAACGAGGCGTTATCGATGGCGAACCCGGTGCATTCGTATCTCGAACGAGTGCAGCGGATCTGCGGGTGCCGGCGTCCTTGCAGGCAACCATTGCCGCCCGCATCGACCGTCTCAGCGCGAACGCGAAGCGGACGCTCAACGCCGCCGCGGTCGTCGGTGCGCGATTCGATGCGGTCTCCCTGATCGGCCTCGTCGAGGACATCGACCTCGGGGAGTTGGTCACCGCAGAGCTCATCGATCAGGTGACGTTCACCGGTCGCGCTGCGTACGCCTTTCGTCATCCGATGATTCGCACCGTCGCCTACGAGTCTCAACTCAAGGCCGACCGTGCGCGACTTCATCGTCGGCTCGCTGCGGTGATCGAACGAGGCGACCCAGCGGGCGCCGACCAGAATTCCGCGCTCGTCGCCCAACATCTCGAGGCCGCTGGCGATCTCGTCGAGGCGTACCAACGGCACATGCGGGCCGGTACATGGGTGCAACACCGCGACATTCGCGCCGCCCGCGTCAGCTGGCAGCGGGCCAAGGAGATCGCCGACCGGTTGCCCGCCGACGGCCAGAACGTGCTTGCGATGCGCATCGGACCCCGAACACTGTTGGCCATGAGCACGTTCAAAGTCAGCGGCAGCGTCGACGACACTCAGTTCGACGAACTGAGGCAGCTGTGTACCGCCGCGGGTGACAACGTTGCGTTGGGCATCGGGATGACAGGCGTTACGACGGCGCTCGTCTTCAGCAACCGCTTTCGGGAAGCCGTCGAATTCGCATCGGACTATGTCGGTGTCGTCGAGTCGATTGCCGATCAGAGTCAGACGCTCGGCATGTGGGGTGGGATGGCCAACGCCAAGTGGCAAGCGGGTCAGGTGCGTGAGGCCTTGCACGATGGTTCAACGGGTCATCGATCTAGCGCATGGGGATCCGGCCAAGGACAACCTGATAATCGGCTCGCCGCTGGCGTTGGCCATCGGAATCCGCGCATCGTGTCGACTTGCGTTGGGAATCCCGGGCTGGCGGGACGACTTCGATCGTGGAATTCGGACTGCGCGTGCCTTCGACACGACATCCCGCGTCGCGACCGTCCTGGTGAAGTACGGCTTCGCGACGCTGAATGGCGGCTTCCTGCCGGATGCCGTCGCGGACGCAGAGACGGCTGAGGTGTTGGCCGTCGCCGAGCGGTCCGGCGATGATTTCTCCCTGGACTCGGCCAGGCTGAGTCGAGGTCACGTGCTCGTCCAGGGCGAAGGTTACGACCGAGCCGAGGGCTTTCGGCGGCTCGACCAGTATCGCCAAGCCTCGATCGACCACGGCTACGCGACGACGTCGGTCCGCTTCGCCGACACCTTGTCGGCACGGGAGATGTTGCGCCTCGGCGACATCGACGGAGCCATTGAACTGGCCACGAAGGCCCTCGAATCTCTCTACGAATCCGGTGACATGACGTCACGCGGTCCTACCGCCAGCGTGCTGGTGGAGGCGCTACTGCGCCGCGGCACCGAGTCGGACGTCGCGGAAGCCAACGCGGCCGTCGACCGATTGGCGGCCGTGCCGACGGATCCGGGATTCGTGTTGCACGAACTACCGCTGCTGAGGATGCGCGCACTGCTGTCGCAGGCCCACGGCGACGACGCCGCCTATGGGAACTACCGAGATCGCTACCGTGACATGGCGAATGAGCTTGGCTTTGAAGGGCACATGGCCACCGCGGCGGCCATGTTCGTCACGTGACGTCGCGCGCCAGCAGGTCGGCCCACGTGTCGCGGCGCACGACCAGTCGCGCGTTGCCGTCGTTTGCGAACACCACGGGGATGCGGCGCGCTCCGTTGTACTGATTCGACATCGTGTAGCAGTACGCGCCCGTCACCGGCACCACGACCAGGTCACCGATCACCGGATCGCGTAGCGCCACACCGTCGATCAGCTGGTCACCGGACTCACAGTGCCTGCCGACCAACTGCACGGGAGATCCACCGCCCACGCGGTTCGCCACCGTCGCCTCGAAGCGCTGTCCGTAGAGCGCGACCTCGAGATTGTCGCCCATGCCGCCGTCGACGGCGACGTGTGTCACGGATCCGCGCTTGACCGTGGTCACCCGATAGACCGTGCACGCGGCGGTGGCCACCATGCTGCGGCCGGGTTCGACGATGAGCCTGCAGTCGGCTGGCAGGAGCGCCTTGGCCTGGGCGGTCATCGCCTCGGCGTAGTCGGCCACGGTCGGTGCGTCGTCGGCGTAGGTGTAGCGCACCCCGAGGCCGCCGCCGAGGTCGTAGACGTCGAACGTGCCCAGCGCAGCCAGCGGCGCAACCGCCTGTGCGAGTTGGTCGACGTTGAGCAGTTGCGAGCCGACGTGGGTGTGCAGTCCGTCGCACCGAAGCACGCTGCTGCGCTGGATGCGGGCGATGGCCTCGCGCGCGTCGTCGGGCATCAGGCCGAACTTCGAGCCGGCGTGTCCCGTCGCCACCGCAGCGTGGGTGTCCGCCTGCACCCCGGGGATCACGCGGACCAGGCAGGCTTGCACACGTCCGTGGGGGGTGAGGTGTTCCAGCCGGTCGATGTCGTCGAAGTTGTCCACCACGACGAGTCCGACGCCCTGGTTTACCGCAAGCTCGAGTTCGTCGTCGGACTTCGCGTTGCCGTGCAGCACCAGGTGCGCGGGGTCGGCGCCCGCGGCCAGCGCGGTCATGATCTCGCCACCGCCCGCGACGTCGAGGTGCAGGCCTTCTTCGGTCATGACGCGTTGAATCGCCGTGCAGGGAAAGGACTTCGACGCGAACGCCACGTCCGATCTGGGCCAGCGGCTGCGGAACTCCTGGAGGAACGTCCTGGCGCGAGCGCGCAACGCACCCTCGTCGACGGTCAGCACCGGGGTGCCGAACTCCTCGGCGACGACGTCGAGCCGGCATTCGCCGACGACGAGCATTCCATCGTCGTCGAGGCGCGAACCCGGAGGGAAGAGCCCGAGGACATCCGGCGCGTCCGTCACGTCGTGCTCCTGTTCCGTTTCGGATTACGGTCACGGTACCGACTCCGGCTGCTGCGGCGGGGTCAGATCGCCGAGGGTGCGTCGTAGCGCGTCGCGGCGACCGGCGGCGTCAGACCACCAAGCTGTCAATGGCCACGTAGCAGTATCCGCTGGTGGGCAGATGAAAGTACCCACCCCTTGCGGTGATTCTTAGTTTTTTTGTTGGCTCTCCTGCCTATGTTTGGCGTCCTTCAGGCGGTAGGAACCGCCGTCGGTGATGACGACGGTGGCGTGGTGCAGCAGACGGTCGAGGATGCTGACTGCGGTGGTCTGTTCGGGTAGGAATCGCCCCATTCTTGGAATGGTCAGCGCGAGCCGATGGCTCGGGATCGGCGTTCGTAGGCACCGGCGACGCCGCGACACCTCCTCGGGAGTCCAGCGCTGAGTCTTCGCGGTGTTTGGCACTTCGGGCGCGGTCCGGCGGATCGCAGCGAGTTTGAGTCGCCGAACCAGCGTCGAGATCAGCCGCCGATTCGGGAACTGACAGTGGCTCAACGGGTTTGGTGCGCTTGGCGGGTGTGGTGCTCATGACGTGGCACCACTGTCCGCGGTCGGGGTGACCGTGTAGGCATCCAACGACCGGGTCGGCGCGACCGGTAGGTCCAGGATCAACGCGTCCCCAGGTGGGCGAGGTTGTGGGGTTCCCGAGTCGGCGGCCAGAATGGAACGGACGTCGGCGGCACGGAACCGGAAAGGCGACCGCGCGGCGCAGTGCGCCGACCACGGCGCCGGTGCCGTGCGTGAGCATCTTCACCGAGCGCGCAGAACTGTTGCTCCACCGTCGTTTTGGGTCGTGGTCCTCGGTGGGGTGCCGGTCGTGGCCCGTCGTATTGATCGTCGAGGATCGACGCCGAGCCCGGGGCGCCCAACTCGTGTTCGGCGACGATCATTCCGGTGCCGGGTTCGATGAGGCAGACCGCGCCAAGATCGAGGACCACGGCGACGGTGTTAAGGGCAACCGCGTTGGCACTGAGTAGCGGGCCGAGGCATACCGGACACAGGAGAGTCGGTCACCTTGCGGAGCACCGACGGCGCCCCGATCCGAATTTGCAGCGACGGTAGTGGCTGCAGCAGTTCGCGTTCGATCAGGAGCCGCTCGTTGGGAAAGTGCGCAGATCTCGGAATGCATCGCGGCGTTGACTTCGGCGCACCACGCCTTGGCTGCGGTGTTGGCGGCCCGCAGATCAACAGCTCGGCCGTCGATGGCGGCCTGGGTGAGCAGTGGTACGGCCAGATCGCGTTGGGCGTAACCGCACACGTTCTCCACAACGCCCTTGGACTGCGGATCCTCGGCGTGACAGAAGTCCGGCGCGAAGCCGTAATCTCTGAACTGACCGGTTGCTGGCCCTGACGAGCAGCATGATCGCGTCTCAACTCCAAGCCCTGGCTCCGTGGTACGCGATGTCGGTCAGCCCAGTTGGCGTCGCACGTCGAGCAAGTGGTGGTGCACATCGTGCACAGTGTGCGCGGCTACCCAACGCAGCGTTCGCTCAGTGTGCTCCGGCCATTTGTGAACGAGCCGCAACTCCCAGTCCGCGGGATCGAGCCGGCTCAGGACGTGCGCCAGCAGCCGGGACGCCATGGTGAGCTCTTCGGCGACCTCGACCGGGTCCTGTTCGGCATATCCCTCGTGCGCAACGCGTTGGTCTCGCCCCATCGGCACCGCGGTCGGCACGTCGACGCGGCGGGCGAGAAGTACCCGCTCTCGTTGCGTGAGCAGCATGTCGCGGACGTGGCAGCAGTACTCCAGCGGCGACCACAGCTCCGGAGAGGTCCGCCGTGCCAGCGTTGCCCGGTCGGTGGTGGTCAGCAATCCGGCGAGTTCCGCGACGTCGGCCCGGATGTCGTCGCCAGCCCGCGTCGCGGCGGCCAGGTCATAGGTGTACCGGCACTCCTCGCATTGCTCCACTATGTTCTCCTTTCTGAAACGGGCTTACGTCACCCAAATTGGGTGCCCCCTGCGGGGTGCGTCTCTGGCCTGGTTGGACCACTCGGTGATTCATTCGCTGGGTCACGTTTTCGTTGGCAGGAATCCACTTCTGAGGTTGACTTCAGTGCGGGTGGCGAGGCGTTGGTCGATCTGCGCGAGTTTATCCGGCTCCGAACAGGCTGACTTGGTGTCCTTCGACTTCGCCGATCCAGCATTCGCGTTGGGCTTCGGCGATGCGGGCGTTGAGGTGACAGACCGCGGCACGCTACGCGAAAGGCGAGAATGTGGACATCGAGAACGCGGACCACATGCAGATATTCGGACCATCGCTTCCCTTGGTGCTCCGCCACGTCGTCCGGTGGATAGATGAGCACCAGCTAGCCAGCGAACCGCATTGCTAGCGGCACAAACACCAACGAGTCCAGATCGAGCTGTCCGGCAGAGTGTTTGGTGTGCGGGTGGCAGTGACTTGCCGAAGAACACTCACCTGGGCATTCCGACGATCTGGGGCTGCGGAAACTGCTCCGCCGACAACAGGCCGGTGTCAAAATTGGCCGCGTGGCGTCCGACAATTCCGCCGTAGTCCTGCTGCACGGCATCCTCATGTCGGGAAACGCGTGGCAGGACGTGGTCCCGCTGCTGTCCGACCATCATCAGGTGTACGCGCACACCTCCGCCGGCCACCACGGCGGGCCGCAGCTAGTGCGACGGCCAGCCACGGTCAGCGATCTGGTCGACGCAGCGGAACGCTTCCTGGACGAGCGTGGTCTCGAACGACCACATCTTGCAGGCCTCTCGCTCGGCGGTTGGATGGCCATCGAGTTGGCGCGGCGAGGCCGCGCGGCATCCGTGTGCGCGTTGGCCCCGGCAGGTTTCTGGTCGGCTGGCGATAGTGCGCAATCGCATGTGAGGAAACAAGTCCACAAGTTCGTGACGATGGGTCGCCTCGCCCGTCCTGCGCGTCCTGTTGTCGCGCTCGCGATGAAGTCGCCGACCGTGCGTCGGCTCGGCTTTCGCGAAGCCGCCTGCCACGCGGACCGAATTAGTGGGGTACAGGCCGTTGGGCTCGTCGACGACATCATCGGCTCCACCGTGAATGTGGACGACCTCATTGGGTCGAGTGAGCAGCTGGCGCCGCTGGATCCCCTGCCATGCCCGGTGACCATTGCATGGTCGGGGAACGACGCGATCATTCCCGTGCCGGCATGCGACGAGATTGCTCGCGCGCGGGTGCCACAGGCGTCATTCACAACCCTGCCCGGCGTCGGGCACCTCCCCATGGTCGATGACCCGACCCTGGTGGCCCGCACCATCCTGGCCGCGTCAGGCGGGAGATGAGGTCGGCGCCCTGCACCGCTGGTGTTTTCGGCAAGGACACTTGATGTTGCCGGGATGGCGCACCTGGTTGGTGGCCGAAGGACCCTAGCCGCGGTCGGGCAGCGCGTGCTCGACGATCGTCCGCCGCCGATGTGGTTCCCGCTCACGACGTTTCGCGGCGAGATAGACCTGAGCCGTCTCGTCGGCGACGGTGTGCCAGTCGAAGTCCGACGTCAACCGCGCGCGTGCGGCGTTCGCTCGGCGTTGTGCGCCTGCGGGATCGTCGAGGACGACGCGCACCGCGGCCGCGAGCGCTGCCGACGTCGTGCGGCGGGAACGAGACTCCGGTCTCGCCGTTGAGCACGGCCTCGCCAAGGCCGCCGACGTTCGACGTCACCAGCGGGGCGCCCGTCGCGGCCGCTTCGAGGGCCACGATGCCGAAGGGCTCGTAATGGCTGGGGAGCACGGCCGCGTCGGTGTCGTGGAGGGCAGCGACGAGCTTATCGTGGTTCAGCCGGCCTGCGAAGTCGATCGCCTTGAGCACCTTGTGCTTTCGAGCGTGCTCGACCAGGAAGTCCTGCTGCGTGCCGTCGCCTGCGATGATCAGACGCGTGCCGGGGTGGGTGCGGCGGATCCGCGGCATCGCTGCGATGGCGTCGTGGATGCCCTTCTCGTATTCGAGCCTGCCGACGTATAGCAGGGTGGCGGGGCCGCTGCGGGGCTTGCGCTTGGCGAACGGCCACAGGCCCGCGTCGATGCCGTTGCGGATGACCCGCGTCTCGGCCAGGCCGGGGCCGAACAGTTCGGTGATCTCCTCGCCCATCGACGCCGAGCAGGTGATGAGCGCGTCGGATTCGTGCACCAGCCACGACTCGACGGCATGCACCTGTCGGCTGATCGCGCCGTGAGACCCATCCGGAATGGCGGCCGGCCTCGGTGGCGTGAATGGTGGAAACCAGTGGGACGTCGAAGTATTCGGCGAGCGCGATGGCGGGGTGAGCCACCAGCCAGTCATGTGCGTGCACGACGTCGGGACGCCAGGGCGTGCCCGAGCGCCCTTCGCGTGACCGGAGCGCCAGACCCGCCCGAACCATGGAATGACCCATTGCCAGGGTCCACGCCATCATGTCGGAACCGAAGTCGAATTCGTGCGGATCCTGTGCCGCGGCGACCACGCGGACGCCCTCGCTGAGGTCATCGGTCGACGGGTGGGTGCTCGGGTCGGTGCCGAATGGCTTGCGGGACAGTACGACTACCTCGTGGCCCGCCTCGGCAAGCGCGGTCGCGAGGTGATGGACGTGTCGGCCCAATCCGCCGATGACCACCGGCGGGTACTCCCAGGAGAGCAGCAGGACCTTCACCGGGGGAGCCGCCGCGCGTCGAGTGCTCCGAACAACCCGTCGGCGCGATTCCAGCCCTCGGCAAGCCGGGAAGCGTGTTCGCGACGACCAGATGCCAAGGTGCCCGCGATTTCCCGGGTGGCGTGCGAATGCAGATGCGCGCGGTACCGCGCGTAGTCGGCGGCGGTGTCCTTGCTGACCATGAACGGCCAGTCGCTCGAGACCGTCAGCAGCGCCTCGCGCAGGATCTGGTCGGCCACGACGTCGCGTGGGGTCGGCGCACCCACCGACGCGTGCTGCTCGAGCGCCTTGTCGACGGTGGTGAGCGCCATGTCGACGACCTCGGCATTGAGTCGAACGAGATCGGCGACCTGCGGGCCCGACCACACCTGCCAGTCCTTGCCGGAACCCCAAGAGCTGGGCGGCAATTCGACGGGCGAGCCGACGAAGCCGCCGTCGATCGCATCGGAGAGGGTTCCCACCCGCACCCCTGCCGCGGGCAGCGCGCGCAACAGACGCTCGAGCCACAGCGGGCCTTCGTGCCACCAGTGTCCGAAGAGTTCGGTGTCGAACGCAGCGACCACGTGCGCGGGCCTGCCGAGGCGCGCCGACTCCGAGACGAGGCGCTCTCGCACCACGTCGACGAAGTCGGCCACGTGGTGCTCGACCGCGCGCTCGGCGCGCTCGGGATCGTAGGGCTCCTTGTCCTCCGAGGGCACCGAGCGGCCGGTCACCCTGGCTGGCTTGAGGCCGGTCACGTGGTCGTAGGTATAGAAGTCGCGGTAGGCCGCGTGTCCCGGGTATCCGGACTTCGGGGACCACACCCGGTAGCTGACCTGCAGGTCCCTGCCGAACGCGATGACGTCGGAGTCGGCGATCGGGCGGCCGAGTGCCGTGTCCCCGTGCAGCGACGGGCCGTCGACCATGAAGTGCGTGACGCCCGCCGACGCGTAGTCGGCCTCCATCCCCGGCGCGTATGCGCACTCGGGTGCCCAGATTCCGGTCGGGACGTGGGCGAAGCGTTGCCCCGCGTCGGCGAGGCCTTCGCGGAGGGCGAACTCCCGCAGCCGCGGGTTCAGCAGGGGCTGGAACGGGTGGGCGAGCGGACCGCCGAGCAACTCGATGGTCTCGTGGTCGATCAGCTGGCGAAGCAGTGGGCTGCCGCCGTGACTCCAATGCTGGCCGAAGTCCTCCAGCGCCAGTTCGGCCTCGGCGTGCTCGCGAATTCCGAACGTGCGCAAGGCTTCCGGCGTGCCGAAGCCCGTGCCCGCGCCGGTCCGTGCAGTGGTGGCCTCGCGTGCGCGCAGCTGCCAGTTCGCCAGCCAGTGATGCATGCCGCCCAGGCAGTAGGGGTCGTCGAGTTGTGCGGCGACCACCGGGGTCATGCCGAGGGTGACGAGGTGGCGCCGATCCTCGGCGGCGAGAGTGCGCAGCACGCGCATCAGCGGCAGATATGCCGACGCCCATGACTGGTAGAGCCATTCCTCGCCGACCGGCCAGCGACCGTGGTGCGCGAGCCAGGGGAGGTGGGTGTGCAGGACGAGGGTGAACAGCCCCGGTACGGGCGGCTCTGCCTCGGTCACGATCGCACCGCGATGGCGACCAGGTCGAGGCTGTCGTCGATGTCGCACTCGTCGGCGTCGAGCAGGTCGAAGTCGGCGGTGGAGACCGAGGCGACGTCAGCGAGCAGGTCGGCGGGCCAGGGCGCGTCGGCGAGTGCTCGGGCAATCTGGGCCTCGATGATGGAACCGCCGTGGCGGGCGTCCAGCTCCTGCAGGCGAGCGCCATGAAACACCCCGAGCATGGACTCGATGGTGAAACCGGCATCGGTGAGCAGTTCGGTGAGTTCGTCGGCGTTGAGCTCGCGCGTGTGGAACGGATTGATCGGGGTGTCGAGGCCCGGCGAGAAGGTGATCCGGTTGGGTGTCGACATGAGCAGCAGGCCGTTCGGGCGCAGCACCCGCAGGCACTCCGTCGCGAATTGTCCCTGATCCCACAGGTGTTCGATGACCTGAAAGTTGACCACCACGTCGACATCGGCGTCGGGAAGCGGCAGCTCGGCCAAATTCCCGTGACGCATGTCCACCCGCGGGTAGCGGGCTCGCACGTGGGTCACCGCCGATTCGTCGTAGTCCAGGCCGACCACGCGTCGCGCGACACCCGCGATCAGGTCGGCACCGTAACCTTCGCCACACCCCGCCTCGAGGACGTCTCGGCTCGCGCATCGGTCGAGGAGCCGCTGGTAGACCACCTCGTGGCGGCGGAACCAGTAGTTTTCCTCCGCCAGGTCCGGCACCGTGCGTTCCCCGGTCAGGGGCATGACGGCGTCGCCTGACGGTTCGGCGGGTGAAAATGCACTCATCGCTAGGCAGGCTAACCCGTACCAACCCGTTCGCAATTGTTTCGTCACCTACGGGGAGGTCAGGAGGCAAACTTCGACCAGCTATGGTGAATCTGAGCGACACCTAAAGTTACCGACCAGTAACCAGATGATCGCCGCAATCAGCGTGTTATGGCAGGCCGGCCGCCGGCCTCATCGAGGAGGACGAACCACACCCATGACGAACATCGTGGTCCTGATCAAGCAGGTCCCTGACTACGAAGATCGCAAGCTCGCCGACGACAACACGATCGACAGGGCGGGCACCGACCCGGTCCTGGACGAGATCAACGAAAAGGCCGTCGAGGTAGCGCTGCAACTGAAGGAGAAGGACGCCGAAGGCGGTGTGGAAACCACCGTCTCCGTCCTGACGGTCGGGCCGTCGGCCGCCGAGTCGGCGATCCGCAAGGCGCTGTCCATGAGCGCCGACGGTGTGAGCAAGGCCTACCACCTTGTCGACGACGCCCTCCACGGCTCCGACATGGTGCAGACCGCGTGGGCCCTGGCCAACGCGCTCGGCCAGGTCGAGGGCGTCGACCTGGTCATCGCCGGAAACGAGTCCAGCGACGGCGTCGGTGGCGCAGTCCCGGCGATCCTGGCGCAGAACCTGGGCCTGCCGCAACTGACGCACATGCGGACCCTCGAGATCGCGGACGGCAAGATCTCCGGCGAGCGTGAGACCGACGAGGGCGTCTTCAGCCTCGAGGCGACGCTTCCCGCGATCGTGAGCATCAGCGAGAAAGCCGTGAACGAACCGCGCTTCCCGTCCTTCAAGGGCATCATGGCCGCGAAGAAGAAGGAAGTCGTGAAGCTGTCGCTCGCCGAGGTCGGCGTCGAGAGTGAAGACGTCGGTGGCGCGAACTCCGCGTCCACCGTCGTATCCGCGACGCCGAAGCCGCCGAAGACCGCTGGCGAGAAGATCACCGACGAAGGTGAAGGCGGCAGCAAGATCGCCGAGTACCTGGTCGCCCAGAAGATCATCTAACTCGTTCCCGAAGACTTTCCAGACCCCGAACTCATAGGAAAAAGGCTGACCAACAATGGCTGAAGTACTCGTGCTCGTCGAGCACTCCGAAGGTGAACTGAAGAAGGTCACCGGTGAACTGATCACCGCCGCCCGCGCACTGGGTGAGCCCAGCGCCGTCGTGGTCGGTGCACCGGGCACTGCCGAGCCGCTGATTGGCGGGCTCAAGCTGGCGGGCGCCGCCAAGGTGTACGTCGCCGAGTCGGACGACGCGGTCAACTACCTGATCACGCCCACGCTCGACGTGCTGAACGCACTGGTCGAGTCGGCCTCCCCGGCCGCTGTCATCGTCGCGTCGACGGCGGAGGGCAAGGAGATCGCAGGACGGCTCGCCGCCGGCCTGGGCTCGGGCGTGCTCTGGGACGCCGTCGGGATCAAGGACGACGGCAAGGTCATCCACTCGGTCTTCGGCGGTGCGTACACGGTCGAGGCCGAGGCCGCCGGCAGTCCGGTCATCGCCGTGCGCCCCGGCGCGATCGACGCCGAGCCCGCGACGGGTGCCGGTGAGGTCGTCAACGTCGAGGTTCCGGCTCCGGCCGAGAACGCCACGAAGATCACCTCTCGCCAGCCCGCCGTCGCGGGCGACCGCCCGGAGCTGACGGAGGCGAGCATCGTCGTCGCCGGTGGCCGCGGCGTCGGCAGCGCCGAGAAGTTCTCCGTGGTCGAAGAACTGGCCGACGCGCTCGGCGCAGCCGTCGGTGCCTCGCGTGCCGCAGTGGACTCCGGCTACTACCCGGGCCAGTTCCAGGTCGGCCAGACCGGCAAGACCGTGTCGCCGCAGCTGTACATCGCGCTGGGCATCTCCGGCGCCATCCAGCACCGTGCGGGCATGCAGACGTCGAAGACGATCATCGCGGTCAACAAGGACGAGGAGGCGCCGATCTTCGAGATCGCCGACCTCGGTATCGTCGGCGATCTGTTCAAGGTCGCGCCGCAGCTCACCGACGCGGTCAAGACCCGCAAGGGCTAGTTCCCCGTACGTAGTCGCCAAGGTCCTCGACACGCTGAGTGTCGGGGACTTTTGCGTCGCTGAGTGTGCAGCGTCACACCGAGCTACGCCCAATTCGTCACCTAGCGTGCACGGACACGTCACGCAGTCGTAGGCATCCCGCCCAACGGCTCAGCGACCGTTCAGGTCATGAGCACTGCATCCGTACTCATAGCCGCTGATGAAGCCGACGGCGGGGCACCGAACGCCTCAGGTCCCCGCTACACCCTCCTGCTGTCCACCGACCCGTCGCTGGTCGAAGCCGCGCAGCGCCTGCGCTACGAGGTGTTCACCTCCGAACCCGGTTTCGAACTTCGCGACGCACAATCCACAGGCCTCGATGCCGACCGCTTCGACGAGTTCTGCGACCACCTGCTGGTCCGCGAGGACACCTCCGGTGAGCTCGTCGGCTGCTACCGCATGCTCCCGCCGCCCGGCGCCATTGCCGCAGGCGGGCTCTACACGGCAACGGAGTTCGAGGTCGGCGCGCTCGACCCGCTGCGCCCCTCGCTGGTCGAGATGGGTCGCGCCGTCGTGCGTGAGGATCACCGCAACGGCGGAGTGGTCCTGCTGATGTGGGCGGGGATCCTCGCCTACCTGGACCGCTGCGGCTACGACTACGTCGCCGGCTGCGTGTCGGTGCCCGTGCAGGGCAGTCCGGCGGAAATGCCCGGCACGCAGATCAGGGGCGTGCGCGACGTCGTCCGCCGCAGGCACGCCTCGGAGTTCGTCGTGCACCCGTACCGGCCCGTGGTGGTGGACGGCAGAGGGCTGGACGACATCGCGCCGCCCACCCGGCTGACCGTGCCGCCGCTGATGCGCGGCTACCTGCGCCTCGGCGCCCGCGTGTGCGGCGATCCGGCGCATGATCCGGACTTCGGGGTCGGCGACTTCCCTGCACTGCTGGACAAGCGCCAAGCGGACGTGCGCTACCTCAAACGATTGCGGTCGGTCTCACAGGCCACCGACATGGCCGACGACCTGGGTGATGGGACATCGCGATGAGCAGTCACCAGCAGATCAACAACCCGTGGCTGCCGCGCGCATCGTGCGACTCGAGCTGCATTGCGGCCGACGCGTCGAACGGGTCTCGCCGTATGGTCGTGATGCTGCGCACCGCGATGCGGATCGCGTGCGCGTTCACGGTGTTGCCCGCCGCCGCTCTGCTCGCGCTGCCCATTCCCGGTAAGTCGAGAGCCCAGCGGTTCTACTGCCGCATGATGCTGCGATGCCTCGGCGTGCGAATCACGTTGTCCGGTGGACCGATTCGAAACCTGCGCGGCGTGCTCGTGGTCAGCGGTCACGTGTCGTGGGTCGACATCTTCATCATCGGCTCGGTGCTGCCCGGCTCGTTCGTCGCGCGCGCTGACCTGATCGAATGGCCCGCACTGGGGTTCCTGGCCCGCCTGATGAAGGTCATCCCGATCGAGCGCGCCAACCTGCGCAACCTGCCCGCCGTGGTGCGGGCAGTCGCGGTCAGACTCCATGCCGGGCAGACGGTGGTTGCGTTCCCCGAGGGCACGACGTGGTGCGGGCTGGGCTACGGACCGTTCCGGCCCGCGATGTTCCAGGCCGCCGTCGACGCGGGCCGACCGGTGCAGCCCCTGCGCCTGACCTACCACCACCGCGACGGCGCACCATCCACCGTTCCGGCGTTCATCGGCGACGATTCGCTGCTGACGTCGATTCGCCGAGTGCTCGCCGCCCGGTTGACGGTGTGCCACGTGCAGGTGCAGTCGCTGCAGTTGCCGGGGGATGATCGTCGCGATCTCGCCAAGCGGTGCGAGGCCGCGGTGCGCGGGACGTCCGGCCGGATCGTCCACGTCGACGGAGCGCACGCGCTGGTTGCGTGAGCTCAACGCTCGGCGGATTGAGGGCACGCTCGACTCGGCCCGTATCCTTGATGGGCCATGAGTACCGCGTACCTGGATCACGCCGCCACCACCCCGATGCACCCCGCTGCCATCGAGGCCATGACGGCCGTACTGGCGACGGTGGGAAACGCGTCGTCGCTGCATACGACGGGTCGAGCGGCCCGGCGGCGAATGGAAGAAGCGCGCGAGACGCTGGCCCAACTGCTGGGTGCGAGGCCGTCGGAGGTCATCTTCACCGCCGGGGGTACCGAGAGCGACAACCTGGCCGTCAAGGGCATCTACTGGGCGCGCCGCGACGCCGACCCTGCGCGTCGCAGGATCATCACCACGCCCGTCGAGCACCACGCGGTGCTCGACGCGGTCGAGTGGCTCGTCGAACACGAAGACGCCGAGGTGACGTGGCTGCCCGTCGGTGCGGATGGTTCCGTCGCGCCCGCATCGCTTCGTGATGCGTTGGGGGAGCACGACGACGTCGCCCTCGTCACGATCATGTGGGGTAACAACGAGGTCGGCACGATCCTGCCGATCGCCGAGTTCGCCGCCATCGCCGGCGAGTTCGACGTCCCGATGCACAGCGACGCGATCCAGGCAGTGGGCCACATTCCCGTCGACTTCGCCGCGGCAGGACTGTCCGCCATGAGCGTGACGGCCCACAAGTTCGGTGGCCCAACGGGTGTCGGCGCCCTGCTGCTTCGCCGAGACACCGCCTGTGTGCCGCTGTTGCACGGCGGCGGGCAGGAGCGTGACGTCCGGTCGGGCACGCCCGACGTCGCAGGCGTGGTGGCGATGGCAGCTGCCGCCAAGGTCGCAGTCGAGACGCTGGAGGTGACGTCCGCGCGAGTCGCCGCACTGCGGGACCGACTCATCGACGGCGTGCTCGCCACTGTCGACGACGTCGACGTCAACGGCGCGGTCGGTGACCTGCGCCTGCCGGGCAACGCCCACTTCACCTTTCGCGGGTGCGAGGGCGATGCGCTGCTGATGTTGTTGGACGCCAAGGGCATCGAGTGCTCGACCGGTTCTGCCTGCACGGCGGGCGTTGCCCAGCCGTCGCACGTCCTGCTCGCGATGGGTGCCGACGCGGCGAGTGCGCGTGGGTCGCTGCGGATGTCGTTGGGGCACACCAGTACCGGTGCGGACGTCGACGCGGTGCTGGCCGTCCTTCCCGCGGCGGTCGATCGCGCCCGGCAGGCGGCATTGGCCAGCGCAGGGCAGGGTCGCTAGTCATGCGTGTCCTCGTCGCGATGAGCGGTGGTGTGGATTCGTCGGTGGCGGCCGCCCGCATGGTCGACGCGGGCCACGACGTCGTCGGCGTGCACCTGGCGTTGTCGTCCGCGCCGGGCACGTTGCGCACGGGGTCGCGCGGCTGCTGCTCGAAGGAGGATGCCGGAGATGCGCGCCGCGTCGCGGACATCCTCGACATCCCGTTCTACGTATGGGATTTCGCCGATCGATTCAAAGAGGACGTGATCGACGACTTCGTGGCTTCCTATGCTCGCGGCGAGACTCCGAACCCGTGTGTCCGATGCAACGAGCGGATCAAGTTCTCGGCGCTGTCGGGGCGGGCACTGGCGCTCGGCTTCGACGCGATCGCGACCGGTCACTACGCGCGCCTGGCGGACGGGCGACTGCGTCGCGCCGTCGACGCGGACAAGGACCAGTCCTACGTTCTCGGTGTGCTGACGGCGCAGCAGCTGCGGCACGCCCTCTTTCCGATCGGCGACACGCCGAAGCCCCGGATTCGCGAGGAAGCCGCGCAGCGCGGTCTGGCGGTGGCCGACAAGCCCGACAGCCACGACATTTGCTTCATTCCGTCCGGCGACACGCAGGCGTTCCTCGGAGCGCGCATTCCCGTCCGGCGGGGCGCGGTCGTCGACTCGTCGGGTGCGGTGCTCGCCGAGCACGGTGGCGTGCACGAGTTCACCATCGGTCAGCGCAAGGGCCTCGGCATCGAAGGACCCGGGCCGGATGGCCTGCCGAGATACGTCACCGCGATCGACGCCGATACCGCGACGGTGCGCGTCGGTGGCGTCGCCGACCTCGACGTGCACACGCTCGTCGGCGAGCGGCCGGTGTTCACGGCGGGCACCTCACTGCAGTCGCCGGTGGAGTGCCAGGTGCAGGTGCGGGCACACGGCGGTATTGCCGACGCGGTGGTCGAATTCCGCGAGGGATCCCTGGTGGCCAATCTGCGCAGTCCGCTCCGCGGCGTGGCGCCAGGCCAGACCATGGTGCTCTACGTGCCCGATCCGGACGGCGACGAGGTCATCGCCAGCGCGACGATCGGTTAGCGGCAGTCCGTCAGGACTGGCTGTACATGTGCAGCTGCGGCCAGTCCCTGCGGCGTGAGCCGTCGTCGAGCCAGGTGACCACGGTGGTGAGCTCGTCGGGCACGTCGTGGCCGAGATGGCGCAGCAGATGCTTCTCGACCGGTGTCGCGGGTCGGTCGAAGCGCGCGGCCGAGAATCCACTCATGGCCTTCGCGTGATCGGCGGTCAGGGTGGCTTCCTCGGCGTCGCTCAGCTTGGCGGGTAGGCCGTCGAACACCAGTAGGCCACGGCGGTCGTCGGATTGGTGGGCGCCGATGGTTTCGTCGGTCATTCGTCGTGGTCCTGTCGTTGGCGCTCCAGCTGTCTTGCGAGTAGCGGGCGCGGTGTTGTCGGCTGTAGTCCGACGGAGATGAGGTTGTCCGGAGCGCTGAACGCTCGGCGACCTGCACCTTGAGGCTACGGGACACGGTTCAGAAACCAACCACCGGCTAGAAGGGTGGTGTGTCGTCGTCTGGTGTGACGTCTGGTGGTGGTTTGGCGCGGGGTGGTGGTCGCCAGTCGGCGGGGATGGTTTCGTCTTCGAGTGGGTCGTTGACCCAGGGGCACCAGGGGCTGGTGCTGGGGTTGCCGCCCTTGAGGACGAGCAGGGTGCGGCGCATGTTGTTGCGCCATTGGCGTTGGTCGATCTCCTTGGCGCGGGCCTGGTTGGTCCGGCGTGTTTCGGCGTTGGCCGGGCGGAGGTCCTTGAGCTCGCGCCGGGTGGCTTCGGTGGCGGCCCACTTGTCGAGCAGCCGACTGTGTCGTCGTGGGGTGGGGGCCTTGCAGGCGCGCCGCCGCAGCTGGGGGAACAGGTCCGCCCCTGCGGGTGCGACGCGGTAGGTGCGGCCGGTCGGTGAGGTCCACTCCACGGTGCCGTCGGGATGCTGTCGGGTCTGCCAGCCGTCTGCCCCGCCATGGAAGGTCTTGACCCGGTGGTGTTCTCGGCACTTCGGGTCGAGGTTGGCCCCGATGGTAAGCCCGCCGGCGACGGGGTTGGTGCGGTCGAAGGGAATGGTGTGGTCGATGTCGGCACGCCAGGCGGGTCGATCGCACCCGGGAAACGAACAGGTCAGCCCACGGCACCGGATCCACCGTTCCAGGGCGGGGGTGGGTTGGTAGCGCGCGGCCTGCTTGTCGGTGACCTCGGGCTCGGCGAGCTGACGTAGCGGGGCGGTCTCGGCGAGTTCGCGGACCTGTTCGGCGTCGATCACGCCGTAGCCCTCGAGGTAGCCGGGTTGCTCGCTGGTTCCGGTGAGGGTGTCTTGGCCGGCGATGACGTTGATGACGAACCGCGACGAGCCCGGGTCGTCGCCGGGAGCGGCGGGGCAGTCGGGTTGCCCGCAGTCACAGGCCAATTCGCGTCTCTCGGCGAGGGCGACGAAGGCGTCGATGCGGCGCTGGGCGATGGTGCGACTGTCGCCGCGACAGACCGAGGTCGCCATCTGTGAGAGCCGCTTGTCGACGATGGCGCCGGCCGGGGCGGACAGTGTGCCGCGGATGCGGGCCATCCCGTTGGGTTGGTTGGTGATGGTGATGTGGCGTTCGGTGTCGGCGTTGACCCGGCGTTCCTTGGCGGCGTCGGGGTCGGCGGCGATGACTTCGGCGTCGACGGCGTTGATGATCCGTTTGCGTGACCAGCAGTGCCACTGGGTGACGCGTGTGGCCAGTGCAGCATCGATCTGCGCCATCAGAGCCCAGTCGACCAGCTCGGTGCGGTCGATGATCAGGGCCACGGTGGGCCAGTCGACCGTGCCCGCCGCGAGGCGTTTCGCGATCTGCGGTAGCCGGGTGTCGAGCACCTCGGCGGCGCCCACGACGTCCTTGGCGGCTCTCGAGGTCAGATTCATCGCCGCGCCCACCTCGGCGCTCGTCCGGGCGAAACCGGTGATCAACGCGTATCCCGGATCGGAGGTAGGGGAGTCGCCTGCCTCCTCGGTGCGAATCCACAACAGCGAGGCGACCGCCGACATCCGCTCGGCCATCAGCCGCGACTCCGAACGCACGGACTCCTCGATCACCCCGACGAGGGTGTCCGCAGACCTCGCATCGAACATGTTTGCGAGTATGCACGAGGGGTCCGACAGAAGTCGGCGTCTAACCCGGGATCTGCGCCAACAGGTTCGTCATCACGATGTCGGGCACCGACGAGGGGAAGCGACAGTACGTCACCTCGACGAGGACCACCGACTTCACCCGGTAGTCGCGTCCGCAGTCGCCCGTCCGCAGTGACAGTGCGTCCTCGCGCGAGGTCAGGGCGCCGACGAACATCGAGCCGTCGTCGGTCGACTCGCACTCGGTCACCTTGTCGAGGAGACCGTCGAAGGCACGGCGCGCCGTCGCCTGATCGCGGTATCCCGCTGCCCCCTGCGAGATCAGCGCACCGTCCGGAGGGTCCTGGTAACTGGTCTTGTGGAACTCCTCGACCTCATCGCCGAACGTCTGCGTCTCCGCGAAGTACCACCGGCACTGTTCGGAGATCGCTTCGGCGAGCTGATCGATGTCGACGGGGAACTTTCCGTCCATGCTCGGGATCACGGTGAGATGTTCGCCCGCTCCGGTGATGGCTTGCATCCGCGAGCGCTTCAGGAGCACTGAATCGACGTCGACGGGCGAGCGCGAGTCGTCGTCCAGGCCAGGAACCGGCCGAACGGCGCTGCCCGTGACCGTGTGGGTGCACGCGGAGAGAACCACCGTCGCCAACGCGACGGCCAGCAGTCTCGCGGATGCGGCCATGGTCGAGATTAACCTGTTGGGAGACCGATCGAATAGTGTTGGCCGAGTGAGCATTTTCGCCTCCGCAACGGGCATCGGTTCCTGGCCCGGCTCGTCGGCGCGTGAAGCCGCCGAGGTCGTCGTCGGCGAGTTGCACACTCTCCCGCACCTGGTGGAGCTCCCTGCCCGCGGGGTGGGCGCCGACACCATCGGCCGAGCGGCCGCGCTGCTGGTCGACATCAACTTCGACACCGTGCCACGGGGCTACCGGATCGCGCCGGGCCGCAGCGCCGCCACCCGCCGCGCGATCAGCTTCCTCGACGAGGACGTCGACGCCCTGGAGGAGGCCTGGGAGAAGGCCGGACTGCGCGGCGGATCTCGAACGGTGAAGGTGCAGGCGCCCGGGCCCATCACGTTGGCCGCGCACATCGAAATGGCGAACGGGCACCGGGCGATCACCGACTCGGGCGCCCTACGTGACATCGCCGGTTCACTCGCCGAGGGGCTTGCCGTCCATCGTGCCGAATTGGCCAGGCGACTCGAGGTGTCCGTGGTGGTGCAGCTCGACGAGCCGACGTTGCCTTCGGCGCTGGCGGGCCGGCTGAGCGGAGTCAGCCGTCTGAACACGGTGCATCCCGTCGACGAACCGCTGGCGGTGAGCCTGCTCGATGAATGCGTCGACGTCGCAGGCGGTGACGTCGCGCTGCACTGCTGTGCACCGGAGCTTCCGTGGAAGGCGTTGTTGCGCACAGCTATTCAAGCGGTCTCGGTGGACGTGGCGACACTCACGGCCGCCGATCTCGACGGTATCGGCGAGTTCGTCGAATCGGGCCGCGTCGTGATGTTGGGTGTCATTCCCGCGACCGCTCCCGAGCAACGTCCGACCGCCGAGCAGGTGGCCGCGGCCGCAGCCTCCATCACCGACCGACTTGGGTTCTCGCGCAAGGTGTTGCGCGAACGCATCGGCATCACGCCGGCATGCGGACTCGCCGGAGCCACCGCCGCATGGGCGCGCGCCGCGATCGAGCTGGCGCAGAAGGTCGACGACGGCATCGACGAGGATCCCGACGCCGCCTAGGCCTGCCTCAGATCCTTGCGCAGGATCTTGCCCGACGCCGACTTGGGAATCACGTCGATGAATTGGACCTGCCGGACCTTCTTGTACGGCGCGACGTGGCTCGCGACGTACTCCATGACCTCGGCCTCGGTGAGTTCGGCGCCGGATTGCTTGACCACGAACGCCTTTGGTACTTCTTCACCCGAGTCGGCGTCGGTCACCCCGACGACGGCGGCATCGGCGATGTCGTGATGGCCGAGCAGGACGGCTTCGAGTTCGGCGGGCGGCACCTGATAGCCCTTGTACTTGATGAGTTCCTTGAGTCGGTCGACGATGTAGACGCAGCCCGACGCGTCGACGCGTGCCACGTCGCCGGTGTGCAGGAAGCCGTCCTCGTCGATCGTCTCGCGTGTCGCCTCGTCGTTGCCGAGATACCCGGCCATCACGTTGGGTCCCTTGAACCACAATTCGCCGGTGTCGCTGAGACCCGAAGCGGGCGGGTCGATTTCGGCGCCCGACTCGTCGACTATCTTGCTGACGGCGTTGGGCACCGTCCAACCACACGAGCTCAACCGCGCCGTCGAACCGATCATGTCGCGACCGCCGTCGAACGGGGTGACGTGGCTGACCGGGCTGAGCTCACTCATGCCGTATCCCTGCACGACCCGGCAACCCAGCCTCTGCTTGACCGCCTCGCCGAGTTCCTCGTCCAGCGGCGCTGCGCCCGACATGATGCCGCGCAGGCTCGACAGGTCGTAGCGCTCGACGAGCGGATGCTTGGCAAGTGCGACGGCAACGGGCGGTGCGATGAAGGCGAAGGTGCACTCGTGCTCGGCGATGTTGCCGAGGAACTTCTCGAGGTCGAAGCTCGGCATGATCACCAGTCGTGCACGCGCGTGCATGGCTGCGTTGAGCAGCACCGTCATTCCGTAGATGTGAAAGAACGGCAGCACGGCCAGGATTCGGTCATCGTGCGTCATCCCCTGCACCGGCCGGATCTGCGCCACGTTGGCGGCCAGGTTGCGATGGGTGAGCATCACGCCCTTCGGATCAGCCGTCGTGCCCGAGCTGTAGGGGAGGGCAGCGACATGCGTGGCTGGGTCGAACGTCACGTCGGGCGCGGGGAGGTCCGTGGCGCCCAGGCCGGCCCCGTCGAGCACGATGACGTCGGCCTCGGTCAGTCCCGCCGCGGTCGCTGCCTCCTGTGACTGCGGAACCATCGCCGTGACCGTCAACAGCAGCTTGGCCTTCGAGGCGGTCAACTGCTTGGCGATGTCCTTGGCGGTGAACAGCGCGTTGATGGTCGTGGCGGTCGCGCCCGCGCGCAGGATTCCGTGAAACGCGACGGCGAAGGCCGAGCTGTTGGGTGCGAGCAGGCCGACGACGTCGCCGACGCCGACTCCGCGTGCAGCGAGTGCGCCCGCGAACGCGTCGATGCCCGCAAGCATCTCGCGGTAGCTGGTCTGTTTGCCCGACGTGGTGTCGACCAAGGCGATCCGGTCGGCATCCTCGGGGTCGAGATGTCCGAAGAGATAGTCATACAGGCTGGTCGTGGGGATCTGGACCTGGGGATAGGGGCTCGCGAAACTCATGGCATCTCCGATCGAACCATGGCGGGGCGGTCTGCCGGTCAGCCTTCGTCGAGACGGGAGACCAACTTCTTGGGTGCGACCATCCGGTAGGACGAGTCGACGAGTTCGGTCACCTCGTCCCAATCCACCGTGGCTGCGACCAGGTCGAGGCCCAGCCAGCCGTACGGTCCGAGATACATGGGGTAGAAGAACCGCTTGTCCTGTTGCAGCGCGGCGCGGTCGGACTCGTCGACCTTGACCAGCAGCGACTGCGGGTAGGGGACCATCTCGCCCGTCTGTTTGGAGTTGCCGCCGTACATCGCGAACATCTTCGGCACGCAGAAGGTCGGGCGGCCGTGGGAAACCTTCTCGAATGCCTCGGGGAAGCCCAGCGCGATGGCCCTGAGTTCCGCGAGACCCGGATCGTCGTCGTGGAACATGATCGGGTGGGGCACGAAGCCAGGCTATCAATCCGAGGATGTTGAGCCGCCTCGTCGATTCGTCCGCAAGGCATCGGTGGCGGTGCCACGATCCCATCATGATCGACAGGCGTGGCTTCCTGACGCTCACCGCGATGGGTGCGGTGACGGGAGTGGCAGGTGCGTGTTCGGGGCGGGCCGAGGACACGAACACGGCGATCAAGGATCCGCCCGCCGTGGTTCCCGTGATCGCCGACATGACTGCGCGCGAGACCGACGTGGACCTGGGCGGCGTCGTCGTGCGCACCTGGACGTATACGGGCACGGTGCCTGCGACCGAGATCCGGCTAGAGAAGGGGCAATCTCTGCGTTCGAACGTGAAAAACGATCTGCCGCAGGAGACGACGGTGCACTGGCACGGCCTCGCCATCCCGAACGGGATGGACGGCGTACCCGTGCTGACTCAGCCCGCGATAGCCCCCGGCGGGACGTTCACCTATGACTTCACCGTGCCCGACGCAGGCACCTACTACATCCATTCGCACGTCGGTACCCAGCTTGATCGCGGCATGTACGGCCCGTTGATCATCGAGGACTCCGCCGACGGCAGCGACTACGACGATGAACTGGTCGTGGTGCTGGACGACTGGATCGACGGCACTGGCACCACCCCGGATGCAGTCGAGGCGAACCTCAAGAAGAGCGGCATGGCGCCGATGGCGCCGGGTGGGCCGATGGTCAGCCCTACGACGCCGCTCGGTGCCGACGGCGGCGACGTCACCTATCCGTACTTTCTCATCAACGGCCGAACCACCAAGGACCCGCAGGTCAAGGATTATCCTGCAGGACAAAGGGTTCGGCTGCGAATCATCAACGCTGGAGCGGATACCGCGTTCCGCGTGGCGGTGCCGGGGACCCAACTCACCGTGACCCACACCGACGGCTATCCCGTGGTCGCCAAGCGCACCGACGCGGTGATCCTCGGCATGGGGGAGCGCGCTGACGCCATCGTCACGGTCGGCAGGCATCGACGTCGCCACGTTCGTGGGCGCGCTGCGGACCGTGGCGCCGCTCAACACGTCGACCCGGACCCCCGCCGCAGATGTCATTCTGCCCCAACGCAATCCGGACCAGACCGTGGACCTCCGGCTGGCCGGACCGCTCGACGGCTACACCTGGCCCATCAACGGCAAGCTCTACGACCCACCCAACAACCCCATCGCGCTGACCAAGGGCAGAAGGGTGCGGCTGCGTTTCGTCAGCGACTCGATGATGTGGCACCCGATGCACCTCCACGGGCACACCTTCCAGGTGGTCGGAGGCCCCCGAAAGGACACCGTGCTGGTGCCACCGAAGCAGACCGTGGAAGTGGACTTCGACACCGACAATCCCGGTCGGTGGATCGTTCATTGCCACAACGACTACCACCTCAACAGCGGGATGGCGACGTTCGTCGAGTACACCGGCTGACCGGATCTGTCGGGCGCCTCGGATAGCCTTCGATGGTGAGCTCAGCCCCGCCCGATCCCACGGCCGACCCCGTCCCCGCCGACGTCCGCCGCGAGTGGCAGGTGCTCGCCGACGACGTCCGCGGTCATCAGTTCCGCTACTACGTCAGGGACGCACCCGTCATCTCCGACGGGGAGTTCGACACGCTGCTCGGTGAGCTCACCGCGCTGGAGGAGCGCTACCCCGAGCTGCGGACGCCGGATTCGCCCACCCAACTCGTCGGCGGAGCGGGATTCGCCACCGAGTTCACGTCGGCGGATCACCTGGAACGCATGCTGTCACTCGACAACGTCTTCGACCCTGACGAACTCGTCGGCGTGGGCGGCGCGCCTGACGAGCGAGGTCGGCGACGACCCGGAATTCCTGTGCGAGTTGAAGATCGACGGCGTCGCGCTGGCGCTGGTGTACCGCGACGGCAAGCTGGTCCGGGCCGCCACCCGCGGCGACGGCCGTACCGGCGAGGACGTGACGCTCAACGCCCGCACCATCCAGGACGTGCCGGAGACGCTCACCCACAGCGACGAATTTCCCGTGCCCAAGGTGCTCGAGGTGCGCGGCGAGGTCTTCTTCCGGCTGACGGACTTCGAGGCGCTCAACGCCAGCCTCGTCGAGGACGGCAAGTTGCCGTTCGCCAATCCTCGCAACAGTGCGGCAGGCTCGCTGCGTCAGAAGAATCCCGCGGTGACCGCGCGACGCAGGCTGCACATGATCTGCCACGGGCTCGGCCGGTCCGAGGGCTTCAGACCCGCCCACCCTGCACGACGCCTACCGGGCGCTGGCGGCGTGGGGTCTGCCGGTGTCCGACCCACACCGTCAAGGTCAAGGGCATCGAGGCCGTCGCCGATCGCGTCGCGTACTGGGGCGAACACCGCCACGACGTCGAGCACGAGATCGACGGCCTGGTGATCAAGGTCGACGACGTCTCGCTGCAGCGCAGGCTCGGCGCCACGTCGCGCGCGCCGCGGTGGGCGATCGCCTACAAGTACCCGCCGGAAGAAGCCACCACCAAGCTGCTCGACATCAAGGTGAACGTGGGCCGGACGGGCCGGGTCACGCCGTTCGCGTTCATGGAGCCGGTCAAGGTGGCCGGGTCGACGGTCAGCCAGGCGACGTTGCACAACGCGTCGGAGGTCAAGCGCAAGGGCGTGCTGATCGGCGACACCGTCGTGATCCGCAAGGCGGGTGACGTCATCCCCGAGGTGCTCGGCCCCGTGGTGGACGTGCGGGACGGCTCGGAGCGCGCGTTCGAGATGCCCACGCAGTGCCCCGAATGCGGGACGACGCTCGCGCCCGCCAAGGAGGGCGACGCCGACATCCGCTGCCCCAACTCGCAGAGTTGCCCAGCGCAGTTGCGCGAGCGCGTATTTCACGTCGCGGGCCGCGGCGCGTTCGACATCGAGGGGCTCGGCTACGAGGCCGCGACCGCGCTGCTGGTCTCCGACGTCATCACCGACGAGGGCGACCTGTTCGGGCTCACCGAGGACGACCTGCTTGCCACCGACCTCTTCAAGGTCAAGGCGGGCGAGCTGTCGGCCAACGGCCAACGGCTGCTTGCCAATCTGTACAAGGCCAAGGCGCAGCCGCTGTGGCGGGTCCTCGTCGCGCTGTCGATCCGGCATGTCGGCCCGACCGCGGCGCGCGCGCTGGCCAGGAGTTCGGCAGCCTCGAGCGCATCGAAGCGGCCTCCGAGGAGCAGTTGGCGTCCACCGAGGGCGTCGGGCCCACCATCGCGGCCGCGGTCATCGAGTGGTTCACCGTCGACTGGCATCGCGCCATCGTCGACAAGTGGCGTGCGGCGGGCGTTCGGATGGCCGACGAGCGCGACGCGAGCATCGAGCGCACGCTTGGAGGGGCTGTCGATCGTCGTCACCGGGTCGCTGACCGGGTTCTCCCGCGACGAGGCCAAGGAGGCGATCCTGGCTCGGGGCGGCAAGGCGGCCGGTTCGGTGTCGAAGAAGACGGCCTACGTGGTCGCCGGCGATGCGCCGGGCTCCAAGTACGACAAGGCGATCGAGCTCGGCGTACCCGTGCTCGACGAGGACGGCTTCCGGCGGCTGCTCGAGGACGGTCCCGAGACGCGGGTAGCGACGTCGAGAGTCAGCGAATGATCGTCGCGACGATCCCGGCGAGGTAGCCGAGCCGCGCCACCTCCGACGGCCGGAACAGCGGGCCGCCCGGCCGCCCGAGCATGACGGCGGTGTGGGGATCGCCCAGCGGCGCGGCCGCGAGGGTGGTGTCCATGTCACGCCACACCTGCGGCACCCAGTCCGCGTCGCCGTCCAGCGCCTCGGCGTGATCCAGCGGCAGCCAGGGCGCGGTCGTGGCGCTCGGTCTCGGGGGCGCCGCGGCTGCCGACGATGCGGCTCGAGGCCGCGAGTCGGTGAGCCGAACCACGATGCACCAGCCGACCCGCAGCACCTTGGGCGCCTCTTCGGCGAGCACCTGCGAGCTGCTGCGTCGCCCCGTGTCTGCCGCCGCGATGTGGTCGATCAGCTCGAGTTCGCGGTGGGCCTCCAACAGTCCGGTGTGCGGCCGGATGCTGTCGACGTAGACGCCGTTGAGCTTCTCGGCGGCGGTGATCAGCATGTCGGGCATCGCGCCCGGCGGCAGTTCGACCACCAGGTCGTCGATCGCGTAGCCCGCCGCGCGCTCGACGACGTCGAGGGAGAGGATGTCGGCGCCCACCGAGCCGAGTGCCACGGCCAGCGAGCCGAGACTGCCCGGCCGATCGTCCAGCTGGACCCGCAGCAGATACGAAGGCACGCGCAACACTGTCCCATGACACGGCAGCCGCGCTGACTCGAGACGCAGCGGTCGGGGATGAGCGCTTGCGCGAAGAGCAGACGGTCTGCGTGAGCGCTTGGCGCCACGACTAGGCTTGGCGGTCGTGTCGCAGATCTCCCGCGGATGACGTCGCCCACCTGGCGCGTCTGGCCCGACTCGCCCTGACCGACGACGAGCTGGACAGCTTCGCCGGCCAACTCGACGCGATCCTGGCCTACGTCGGCCAGATCCAGGCCGTCGACGTCACGGGCGTCGAAGCCACGGACAACCCGCTGCAACCAGGTCAACGTCACCCGCCCCGACATCGTCGAGCCGTGCCTGACCCAGGACGAAGCGCTGGCGGCGGCGCCGAATGCCGTCGACGGCCGGTTCGCCGTGCCCAGGATTCTGGGGGAAGCCGAATGACCGGCATGACCGACCTCATCCGCTCGGACGCCGCGACGCTGGCCGCCAAGATCGCCGCCAAGGAGGTCTCCTCGACCGAGGTCACCCAGGCCTGCCTGGACCAGATCGCCGCAGACCGACGACCGCTACCACGCGTTCCTGCACGTCGCGGCCGATGAGGCGCTGGCCGACGGCGCGGTCGCATCGACGCGGCCGTCGCCGCCGGCGACGAGCTGCCGTCGCCGCTGGCCGGGGTTCCGCTGGCGCTCAAGGACGTCTTCACCACCACGGACATGCCGACGACGTGCGGGTCGAAGATCCTCGAGGGCTGGCGCTCGCCGTACGACGCGACCGTGACGGCCCGCCTGCGTGCCGCGGGCATCCCGATCCTCGGCAAGACCAACATGGACGAGTTCGCGATGGGCAGCTCCACCGAGAACTCCGCCTACGGGCCGACGCGCAACCCGTGGGACGTCGAACGCGTGCCCGGCGGGTCGGGCGGTGGCAGCGCAGCGGCGCTCGCGGCGTTCCAGGCGCCGCTGGCCATCGGCTCCGACACCGGCGGGTCGATCCGCCAACCCGCCGCGCTCACCGCGACCGTCGGCGTCAAACCCACCTACGGCACGGTGTCGCGGTACGGGCTGATCGCCTGCGCGTCGTCGCTGGACCAGGGCGGGCCGTGCGCGCGCACGGTGCTCGACACCGCGCTGCTGCACCAGGTCATCGCCGGCCACGACCCGCGGGACTCGACGTCGGTCGACGCCGCGGTGCCCGACGTCGTCGCCGCGGCGCGGGCGGGTGCGACGGGCGACCTCAAGGGCGTGCGCGTCGGCGTGGTCAAGCAGCTGCGCAGCGGCGAGGGCTACCAGCCCGGCGTGCTGGCCTCGTTCAACGCCGCCGTCGAGCAGCTGACCGCGCTGGGCGCCGAGGTCACCGAGGTCGACTGCCCGCACTTCGATCACTCGATGGCCGCCTACTACCTGATCCTGCCGTCGGAGGTGTCGAGCAACCTGGCCCGCTTCGACGCGATGCGGTACGGCCTGCGGGTCGGCGACGACGGCACGCACAGCGCCGAGGAGGTGATGGCGCTGACCCGCGCGGCCGGCTTCGGCCCAGAAGTCAAGCGCCGCATCATGATTGGCACCTATGCGCTGTCGGCCGGCTATTACGACGCGTACTACAACCAGGCGCAGAAGGTCCGCACGCTGATCGCCCGCGATCTCGAGGCGGCCTACCAGAAGGTCGACGTCCTGGTGTCGCCGGCCACGCCGACCACGGCGTTCCGGCTGGGGGAGAAGGTCGACGATCCGCTGGCGATGTACCTGTTCGACCTGTGCACGCTGCCGCTGAACCTGGCCGGGCACTGCGGGATGTCGGTGCCCTCGGGCCTGTCGCCCGACGACGATCTGCCCGTCGGACTGCAGATCATGGCCCCCGCGCTGGCCGACGACCGGCTCTACCGGGTCGGCGCGGCCTACGAGGCTGCGCGCGGTCCGCTGCCGACCGCGATCTGAGTTCTCGCCCGCCGACTGCACGCTTGTCACACCCACGCCGAATAGGCCAGCGCTCGGCGAGTCAGGGCTGGCAAAGCGGGTTAGATAGGGGACGCACGCGAGGAGCAAGAAAACAGATGCGGATCGGAGTTCTCACCGGAGGCGGTGACTGTCCAGGCCTGAATGCGGTGATCAGGGCCGTCGTGCGCACCTGCGACGCCCGGTACGGCTCGTCGGTCGTCGGCTTCCTGGACGGCTGGCGGGGTCTGCTGGAGGACCGGCGCATCCAGCTGAAGAACGACGACCGCAACGACCGGCTGCTCGCCAAGGGCGGCACGATGCTGGGCACGGCGCGGGTCAACCCCGACAAGCTGCGCGCGGGCCTGGACCAGATCAAGCAGACGCTGGAAGACAACGGCATCGACGTGCTGATCCCGATCGGCGGCGAGGGCACGCTCACGGCGGCGCACTGGCTGTCCGAGGAGAACGTCCCCGTCGTCGGCGTGCCGAAGACCATCGACAACGACATCGACTGCACCGACGTCACTTTCGGCCACGACACCGCGCTGACGTCGCGACCGAGGCCATCGATCGGCTGCACAGCACCGCGGAATCCCATCAGCGCGTGATGCTGGTCGAGGTGATGGGCCGGCACGCGGGGTGGATCGCGCTTGAGCGCGGGCATGGCGTCCGGCGCGCACATGACGCTGATCCCCGAGCAGCCGTTCGACGTCGAAGAGGTCTGCCGGCTGGTCAAGGCGCGCTTCCAGCGCGGTGACTCGCACTTCATCTGCGTGGTCGCCGAGGGCGCCAAGCCCGCCGAGGGCTCGATGCAGCTGCGCGACGGCGGCATCGACGAGTTCGGCCACCAGCGCTTCACCGGCGTGGCGCAGCAGCTGGCCGTCGAGATCGAGAAGCGCATGAAGAAGGAAGTGCGCACGACGGTGCTCGGCCACGTCCAGCGCGGTGGCACGCCGACGCCGTACGACCGCGTGCTGGCCACCCGGTTCGGCGTCAACGCCGCCGACGCCGCGCACGCCGGCGAGTACGGGATGATGGTGTCGCTGCGGGGGCAGGAGATCGGCCGGGTGCCGCTGGCCGACGCGGTGCGCCAGCTCAAGCTGGTGCCGCAGAGCCGCTACGACGACGCCGCCGAGTTCTTCGGCTAGGACTGCACGCTCACTAGGATCGGGGCATGACACTCGCTCGCTGCCGAACTCGTCGACTACGACGACGTCATCGCGCGCTACGACCCCGTGATGGGCATGGAAGTCCACGTCGAGCTGTCGACCGCGACGAAGATGTTCTGCGGTTGCGCCAATGAATTCGGCGCGGAGCCAAACACCCAGGTCTGCCCGGTGTGCCTCGGGCTGCCCGGGTCGCTGCCGGTGCTCAACGAGGCGGCGGTCGAGTCGGCGATCCGCATCGGGCTCGCGCTGAACTGCGAGATCGTGCCGTGGTGCAGGTTCGCCAGGAAGAACTACTTCTATCCCGATCAGCCGAAGAACTACCAGATCAGCCAGTACGACGAGCCGATCGCCATCAACGGCTACCTCGACGTTCCGCTGGAGGACGGCAGCACCTGGCGCATCGAGATCGAGCGCGCGCACATGGAGGAGGACACCGGCAAGCTGACGCACCTGGGCAGCGACACCGGCCGGATCGAGGGCGCCACGACCTCGCTGCTGGACTTCAACCGGGCCGGGGTGCCGCTCATCGAGATCGTCACCAAGCCGATCGAGGGAACCGGCGAGCGGGCGCCCGAAATCGCCAGGGCGTACGTGACGGCCCTTCGGGATCTGTTGCGCGGCTTGGGTGTCTCCGACGTGCGGATGGACCAGGGGTCGATGCGGTGCGATTCCAACGTCAGCCTCAAGCTCATCGGGGCCGAGGAGTTCGGCACCCGCACCGAGACCAAGAACGTCAACTCGCTCAAGAGCGTCGAGGTGGCGGTGCGCTACGAGATGCGCCGTCAGGCGGCGGTGCTGCAGTCGGGTGGCCGAATCATCCAGGAGACCAGGCACTTCCACGAGGACGGCTTCACCACGGCGGGGCGCAGCAAGGAGACCGCGCAGGACTACCGGTACTTCCCCGAGCCCGACCTGGAGCCCGTGGCGCCCAGCGCAGAGCTCGTCGAGAAGCTCCGCGGGACCATCCCCGAGCTTCCGTGGTTGCAGCGCAATCGGATTCAGCAGGACTGGGGAATCTCCGACGAGGTGATGCGCGACCTCGTCAACAACGGCGTGATCGATCTGGTCACCGCCACCGTCGCCGCAGGGGCGTCGAGCGAAGCCGCCCGCGCCTGGTGGGGCAACTTCCTCGTGCAGAAGGCCAACGAAGGCCAGGTGTCGGTGACGCGACCTGCCCATCACGCCGAAACAGGTTGCCGCCGTGCATGAAGCTGGTCGACGAGGGCAAGCTGTCGAACAAGCTCGCCCGCCAGGTGATCGAGGGCGTGCTCGCCGGTGAGGGTGAGCCCGAGCAGGTGATGACCGACCGCGGGCTGGCCGTGGTGCGCGACGACTCGCTGATCCAGGCCGCCGTCGACGAGGCGCTGGCCGCCAATCCCGATGTCGCCGAGAAGATCCGCGGCGGAAAGGTGGCTGCGGCCGGTGCCATCGTCGGCGCGGTGATGAAGGCGACCAAGGGCCAGGCCGACGCCGCCCGCGTGCGGGAATTGGTGCTCGCCGCCTGTAGCTAGGCGCCGGCCTTCACATGTGGCTCAACGACCTGGTCTACCGGCTGCTGCGGCAGCCGTTGCGGCTGCTGTCGCTGCGTTCGATCGTCATCGCGAGCGCGCTGGGAGTCATCATCCTGGTGCTGGTCCTCGGCGTCTGGGTGTGGGTCGGCGTCACCAATGACCAGTACGGCCAGTTGGACCGTCGGCTCGATTCGCTGAGCAGCCTCGGTGACGTCAACACCCTCCTCAACAGCGAGCGCCAGGGCGTTCTGCCGCCCGACGTGGAGAACGGCCTGGTCCGCACCGCGAGGATCGGAACCGCCACGGTCTCGATTCCGCGCGACGTGGTGCTGCCGCGCTTCGACAACGGCTATGCCACCACGACCATCGGCGACGTCGAGTACCGGGTGCGAACGTTCACCGCGGGCAGGCGTCGATCGCGCTGGGAGCCCCGACGGCCGAGACGCAGGCCATCATCGATTCGCTGCACTGGCGGGTGTTCTGGATCTGCGCCGGCGTGATCGCGGGCACGCTGCTGGTCGGGTGGGTCATCGCGCTGATCATGGTGAATCCGTTCCGGCTGCTCGCGCAGCAGGCGCGCGCGATCAACGCCCAGTCCAACCCGGACGAGGTTCAGGTGCGCGGCGTGTGGGAGGCCGTCGAGATCTCCGAGGCCGTCGAGGGCATGCTGGCCCGCATCGGCGACGAGCAGCAACGCACCAGCGCCGCACTGGAGTCGGCGCGCGACTTCGCCGCGGTCGCGTCGCACGAACTGCGGACCCCGCTGACGGCCATGCGAACCAATCTCGAGGTGCTGTCCACGCTGAACCTCGCCGACGAGCAGCGCAACGAGGTGATCGGTGACGTCCTGCGCACGCAGACCCGGATCGAGGCGACGCTGATGGCGCTCGAGCGACTGGCGCAGGGCGAGCTGACCACGGTCGACGACTTCGTTCCGGTCGACGTCACCGAGTTGCTCGACCGGGCGGCACACGACGCCATGCGCAACTACCCGGATCTCGACGTGTCGTTGGGGTCGTCGACGACCGTGCTGATGCTCGGGCTGCCCGCCGGGCTTCGGCTCGTGATCGACAACGCCATCGCCAACGCCGTCAAACACGGGGATGCGACACGCGTCCAGCTCAGCGTCCTCAGTTCGGCCAGCGGCGTCGAGATCGCCGTCGACGACAACGGTTCGGGCGTGCCGGAGGATGAGCGCACCGCGGTGTTCAAGCGCTTCCACCGCGGCTCGACGGCGTCGCGGTCGGGCTCGGGTCTTGGGCTTGCGCTGGTCGCCCAGCAGGCCGAATTGCACGGCGGCACAGCAGCACTGGCGGTGAGCCCGCTCGGTGGCACGCGGATGATGCTGGCGCTACCGGGGCCCGGACCCACCTGACGTGCTGCCCGTGCCGTACCGAGATCGACATCGCCGTGGCGGTGTACGGCTCCTCGAGAGCGCTTGGCGGGTAGACGTCGGGTCCGCGGGCACCGCCAACGCACCTGATCGAGCGCGTCGCCGCTGCTCGCGGTCCAGCAAGGTCGACACGCGAGCTCGCGTTGCGAAATCGGCGTGTACAGCACGGGCTTTCCGACGCCCTGCCGCATCGTGCCACCGCTCTCCATGCTCAGCTCGTGCAGTTGGCAGTCGGCGAGCACCGTCATGCGCGGCGTCGAGCAGCTGCTCGCGACGCTGCTCGCGGGGGAGTCGGGGCGCGTACTTGCGCCGGTGCCGTCGGGCGGGTCACGCAGGCAATATTACGCCACCGTTGTATTCGGTGAGCGCACAATTGCTACGGTGGCGTTGTATTCAAGCTAACGCAGGAGGTAGCCATGATGTGACCGCCACATCCGTCGATCCGACGCGACGACTACGGCTTCTTCGGACCCGGTTCGCCGAGCTGGAAGGTATGGGCGTCGCCGACCTCACTGATCGGCTTTCAGCGTTCCGTGGTGCTCGAGCACTTCGACCCGTTCCTGGCCGCCGCGGTCGCCGACAGCGCAGGCATCTACACCGATCCGACGCGGACGGCTCGACCGCACGCTCGCCTACTTCCTCACCGTCGCCGTGGCCGACGGACGCACTGCCGTCGCGGTGTCCGACGCGCTGATGCGGGTGCACGCCAAGGCCAAGGGCGTCGAGCCGATCACCGGGTCCCGTTACAGCGCCAACAACCCGGAGGCCCAGCTGTGGATCCACGTCACCGGCTGGCATTCGGTGCTCAAGTGCTACGAGCGGTACGGACCGGGGCCGCTGTCGCCGGCGGAGGAGTCGCGGTACTGGGCCGAGTCCCGCATCGCGGCCGAACTGCAGACCTGCAAGCCCTCGGACGTTCCGGCGTCGCGCGACGAGGTGCGGCAGTACTTCGCCGACGTTCGTGGCAAGCTGTGCACGTCCGAACATGCCGACCGCGCCATGCGGTATCTGCTGTGCACGCCGCGAGACCGCGGCGTGCGGCTGTGGGCGGGCAGCCGGATCCTGGCGCCCGCCGCGATCGCGACGCTGCCGAAGTGGATGCGCGCGCATGGGCAACTTCGACCAGCCCGCCGCGGTCGACGCCGCGGTGACGCCGATGGCACGGGCGCACGGTGCGCGGCATTGTCGGTCGACGACTCACGGCTGCTGCTCGCCATGGCTCGCAACTGGTGCCGCACACCGCCGACGTGCTGGCCCGCCACCTGACCGCGGGTCGCGCCCGCGCGTCGAACGCACGGTCACCCCGGCGAGGTGCGCGAACGACTCGCCGTCCACGCCTGAGACTCGTCGGCGCTCTAGGTCTTGTCGGCGCTGCTGCGCGGGAATCCGCCCTGCGGGAACAGCGGGAAGACCACGTCGTCGAGCTTCTCCGCATCGCCCGAGGTCTTGTTCACCGTGGCGCCCCACACGTTTCCGTCCGGCGACAGCTGCAGCGCCCACACGTGACCGTGCGTGTCCTGACGGACCACCTCGGGCTCGCCGGTGACGGCTCCGGTGTCGGGGGCCATCCGCACGGCGACGGTCTGCTTGGTGTTGACCAGGTTGACCAACACCGTGCCCTCGGCCACGGCGCATCCCGCGATACCCGGGCGGTCCGGCCACGTCCAGACCGTGGACACCTTGGAGTCCTTGGTGATTCGCTGCAGACGGTCGCCGGTCGGCGTGCGGTCGGTGACGTAGAGGGAGCCGTCGGCGGGGTCGGTGCACAGGGCGCCGCCCGCTCCCAAGCCCGCTAGCGCGGTGGTCTGCGGCGCCTGGTCGACCGTCGTCGGCTGCTCGATGCGCAGCAGCTTGCCCGCCAGTGATGCCGGGTCGTTGGCCGCCGCGGGATCGCCCGCGTCGCCCGTCAGCACCATCAGCGTGGTCGGGCTGGTGAACTTCAGCGCACCCGTATTGCCGGTGGCGCCCTTGGGAATTCCGGTGAGGATCGGCTTGGGGACGTCGCCGTCGGCGATGCGGATGACCCGGTTGTCGGTGGGGGTGCTGATGTAGGCGTACATCAGGCGGTCCTGGGAGTAGGTCGGCGACAGGACGATGTCCATCAGCCCGCCATCACCCGAAGGGTCGACGGGAATCACCATCTTGACGGTCGGCTCCGCGGTGAACGACACGTCCTTGACCGCGCCGGTGACGCGCTCGGCGACGAGGGCCGACTTGCTGTCGGGACCCATGATCAGCCCGCTGGTGCTGTCGAGGCAGCCCTGCATCACGCCCGGTGCCGGGCAGACCTTGGGGAACGGCGTCGGCGGCAGGCGGTGGCGGCGGATCGGGGCTCGACGCGGGGCCGGCCTGGAGCTGCGGTTGCGGGCGTGAACGGCTCCGACTGCGTCTCGTCGAACCGGGCGCAACCCGAACCCACCAGCAACGCGGCACCCAGCATCGCCAGCACACCCCACGTCGGCCGCCGCACACTCATGGTGGCCAGGTTACGGATCGTTCGGCGGTGCGCGCCACGCCGGTAGGCGCCGACGGGTCGGTCGAGCCTGCGAATACGCCTGTGAAACTCCGCCGCCAATCCATGAATAGCGAGAGACTAGCACTTACGCTGGTTGACGTGACCGGTACAGAACCCGACCCACGGTGGGCTCCGCCCAGCGCGTCGTCCAGGCGGCCTGCGTCGGCACGCGTCGTCGACCCCGAAGACGACATGCCGTCGTCGACGTACGCCGGAGACTTCGAGACCACGGCGATCCCGCGCTACGACTCGGGGAACGCCAGCTCAGAACCGATGGCGTTACGGCCTGCTCAGCGATCCGGAGCCGCTGCCCTATTCGCAGCCCGGCGGTCGCAACTCGGCAGGCCTCGTCGAACCCACCGAGATCGAACCGGACGGCGACCCCGTGACCGGCTACGCAATTCGGGTCGGCGGGGAACCCAAGACCTCGGATTGATGGTGCTGCGGGTGGGCCTCGGCGCGCTGCTCATCGCCCACGCGCTTGCACAAGGCGTTCGGGTGGTGGGGCGGTGCCGGTCTCGACGCCTTCGGGCAATCGCTGGCCGACGTCGGCTTCAAACACGCGGGCCTGCTGGCCTACGTTTCCGTCGGCGCTCAACTCGGGATCGGCGTACTGCTGATACTCGGGCCTGTTCACGCCGCTGGCGGCCGCGGCGGCCGTGGCCTACTTCATCAACTCGCTCGGTGCGGCCGTCGCCGCACAACCCCAATCCGGGTACTTCCCGTTCTTCGTTCCCGCACGGACACGAGTACGAGGTCATGCTCGTCCTGGTGGCGGCGGCGCTGACCCTGACCGGCCCCGGCCTCTACGGTTTCGATGCGGGCCGAGGGTGGGCGCGCCGACCGTTCATCGGGTCGGGCATCGCGCTGCTGGCGGGCATCGCAGCGGGCATCGCGGTATGGGTGTTCCTCAACGGAACCAATCCGCTGGCCTAGTCGCCGCTCACTCGTAGGGGTTCGGGACCAGGCCGTTCGTCGCCGACGGTCAGCTGCGGCAGTGTCGCGAACGTCACCGCGGGCAGTCGCATGTCCGTGCCGTCCTTGAGGTGAGCCCTGGCCCACGAACCCCTGTCGAAGCGCAGGCCGTCGACGTCGGTCCACGCCTCGGTGCGGCTGCTCAACAACGTGCGCGCGGTGACGTTCTGCTGATCGGCGACGGTGCGATAGCGGACGATCGCGATCGATGCGACCAGGGGGATCACCAGCAGCGGGGCGAACAGCGCCGGTTCGGCCAGGACGAGGGCGAGCAGTCCCAGCGTGAAGAACCCGACCGCGAGATGGGCCGTCGGCGAGATCTTGAGGATGACGGACGTGTCGGGGTCAGGGGCCACGCGACCATACTCGCACTGGACGAGCCATGGGCTCGCCGGCGGCCGCAATCCGTCTCTGACCACGCACAGAGCGAATTTGACCTTTGACCTTCCCAAGGACTACCGTCGTCACATCATGGCAACAGGATCGCTCGTAGTAGTAATTGGTAGCGCGTTGGTGCGTAACCAGGCCTGAGCCTACGAGCATCGACGCGCAACCCTCGTGCAGCAGACGCTGACGGGGGTTTTTTGTTGCCCTAGATCCCACCACCACCGACCGATGAGACAACGAAGAGACCGAGGAAACGACGTGAGCGCACCCACCACGCGACCACCCGAGGCTGCACAGCACCCCAACGGCGCTCCAGGAGCGGCCAAGGCGGACGTCAAGGCTCCGAGAACCGTTGCCCCACACCAAATCACCGGCGCGCAGGCGGTCATCCGGTCGCTGGAGGAGCTCGACGTCGAGATCATCTTCGGCATCCCCGGCGGCGCGGTCCTCCCGGTGTACGACCCGCTCTTCGACTCGGTGAAGCTGCGCCACGTCCTCGTCCGGCACGAGCAGGGCGCCGGCCACGCGGCCAGCGGATACGCCCACGCCACCGGCAAGGTCGGCGTGATGATGGCCACCTCGGGACCCGGCGCCACCAATCTCGTCACGCCGCTGGCGGACGCGCAGATGGATTCGATTCCGGTGGTGGCGATCACCGGGCAGGTCGGCCGCGGGCTGATCGGCACGGACGCGTTCCAGGAAGCCGACATCTCCGGCATCACCATGCCGATCACCAAGCACAACTTCCTCGTCCGCGACGGCGACGAGATCGCCCAGGTGATGGCCGAGGCGTTCCACATCGCGAAGTCGGGCAGGCCGGGAGCGGTCCTCGTCGACATCCCGAAGGACGTCCTGCAGGCTCAGTGCACGTTCAGCTGGCCGCCGGTGATGGATCTGCCCGGCTACAAGCCGAACACCAAGCCGCACAGCAGGCAGGTCCGCGAGGCGGCCAAGCTGATCGCGGCGGCTCGCAAGCCCGTGCTGTACGTCGGCGGCGGCGTCATCCGCGGCGAGGCGACGCGGCAGCTGATGGACCTGGCCGAGCTGACCGGCATCCCCGTCGTCACCACGCTGATGGCGCGAGGCGCCTTCCCCGACAGCCATCCGCAGAACCTCGGCATGCCGGGCATGCACGGCACCGTCGCCGCGGTGGCCGCGCTGCAGAAGAGCGACCTGCTGATCGCGCTCGGCACGCGCTTCGACGACCGGGTGACCGGCAAGCTGGACTCGTTCGCCCCCGATGCCAAGGTGATTCACGCCGACATCGACCCCGCCGAGATCGGCAAGAACCGCAACGCCGACGTGCCGATCGTCGGTGACGTGAAGGCCGTGATCACCGACCTGATCGAGGCCCTGCGCCACTACGGCGTCGACGGCAGGCTCGATCAAGATCGACAACTGGTGGGAGTACCTGTCGACGATCAGGTCCACCTATCCGTTGAGCTACGGCCCGCAGAGCGACGGCAGCCTGAGCCCGGAGTACGTCATCGAGACGCTGGGCCGCATCGCCGGGTCCGGACGCGGTGTACTGCGCAGGCGTTGGGCAGCACCAGATGTGGGCCGCCCAGTTCATCAAGTACGAGAACCCGCGCACGTGGCTGAACTCCGGCGGGTTGGGCACGATGGGCTACGCCATTCCGGCCGCGATGGGTGCGAAGTTCGCCCGGCCCGAGGCCGAGGTGTGGGCGATCGACGGCGACGGCTGCTTCCAGATGACCAACCAGGAACTGGCCACCTGCACCGTCGAGGGCGCACCGATCAAGGTCGCGCTCATCAACAACGGCAACCTGGGCATGGTGCGGCAGTGGCAGACGCTGTTCTACGAGAAGCGCTACAGCCAAACCGGTCTGGGCACCCACGCCGCCGAGCGCATCCCCGACTTCGTCAAGCTGGCCGAGGCATACGGCTGCGTCGGATTGCGTTGTGAGCGTGCCGAAGACGTCGAGGACGTGATCAACCAGGCCCGCGCGATCAACGACCGACCCGGTGGTGATCGACTTCATCGTCGGTGCCGACGCGCAGGTGTGGCCGATGGTCGCCGCGGGCATGAGCAACGACGAGATCCAGGCCGCCAAGGGCATTCGGCCGCTGTTCGACGATCCCGAGAACGAGGGGCACGCCTGATGGCCATCCAGACCCACACCCTCTCGGTGCTCGTCGAGGACAAGCCCGGCGTGCTCGCGCGCGTCGCGGCGCTGTTCTCGCGGCGTGGCTTCAACATCCAGTCGCTGGCCGTCGGTGCGACCGAGCAGAAGCACCTGTCGCGGATGACGATCGTCGTCGCCGTCGAGGACTTCCCGCTCGAGCAGATCACCAAGCAGCTCAACAAGCTGATCAACGTGATCAAGATCGTCGAGCAGGACGAGGACAACTCGGTCTCGCGCGAGCTCGCGCTGATCAAGGTGCGGGCCGACGCGACGACCCGCGGCCAGATCATCGAAGCGGTGAACCTGTTCCGCGCCAAGGTCGTCGACGTCTCCGCCGAGTCGTTGGTCGTGGAGGCCACCGGAACGCCCGGCAAGCTGACGGCGCTGCTCAACCTCCTCGAGCCCTACGGCATCCGGGAGATCGCACAATCCGGCATGGTGACGCTGGCGCGCGGTCCGCGCGGCATCGTCGCCAGCAAATAACGGCAATCTCGAAGTACGAACGAAGAGAAGGAAAATCGAAGTGGCAGTTGAGATGTTCTACGACGACGACGCAGACCTGTCGATCATCCAGGGCCGCAAGGTCGGCGTCATCGGCTACGGCAGCCAGGGCCACGCGCACTCGCTGAGCCTGCGCGACTCCGGCGTCGAGGTGAAGGTCGGCCTGAAGGAGGGCTCCAAGTCCCGCGAGAAGGTCACCGAGCAGGGCCTCGAGGTCGACACCCCCGCCGAGGTCGCCAAGTGGGCCGACGTGATCATGCTGCTCGCGCCCGACACCGCGCAGGCCGACATCTTCAAGAACGACATCGAGCCGAACCTGAAGGCGGGCGACGCGCTGTTCTTCGGCCACGGCCTGAACATCCACTTCGACCTGATCGAGCCCGCCGACGAGATCATCGTCGGCATGGTCGCGCCCGAAGGGCCCCGGCCACCTGGTGCGCAGGCAGTTCGTCGACGGCAAGGGCGTGCCCTGCCTGATCGCCGTCGACCAGGACCCCACCGGCGAGGGCGAGGCGCTCGCGCTGTCGTACGCCAAGGGCATCGGCGGCACCCGCGCGGGCGTCATCAAGACGACGTTCAAGGAAGAGACCGAGACCGACCTCTTCGGCGAGCAGGCCGTGTTGTGCGGCGGCACCGAGGAACTGGTGAAGGCGGGCTTCGACATCATGGTCGAGGCGGGCTACGCCCCGGAGATGGCGTACTTCGAGGTGCTGCACGAGCTCAAGCTGATCGTCGACCTGATGTACGAGGGCGGCATCGCCCGGATGAACTACTCGGTGTCCGACACCGCGGAGTTCGGCGGCTACATCTCCGGTCCCCGCGTCATCGACGCGGGCACCAAGGACCGGATGCGGGCCATCCTCACCGACATTCAGGACGGCACCTTCGTCAAGCGGCTCGTCGCCAACGTCGAGGGCGGCAACAAGGAGCTCGAGGGGCTGCGCAAGGAGAACGCCGAGCACCCGATCGAGGTCACCGGCAAGCAGCTGCGCGACCTGATGAGCTGGGTCGACCGCCCGATCACCGAAACCGCTTAGCCCCTCTTGCGATTTGGGTGCGCTAACGTTCGGTGAGCGAACGTCAGCGCGCCCAAATCGCGGAGTCTAGGGCGCGAGTGAAGGCAGTTCCTTGATGCCGAACTCGCGGCGCAGCACCGTCCGCGCGGCGTAGTAGCCGGCCATGCCGTGCACGCCCGCCCCGGGCGGCGTGGCCGATGAGCAGAGGTAGACCTTGTCGATGGGCGTCGCCCACGGATTGAGTCGCGGCGTCGGGCCCAGTACGGCCTTGAGCACGTTGGCGCCGCCGACGGTGATGTCGCCGCCGACGTAATTCGCGTTGTGGCGCGGCATCTCAGCGGCCGTGACGCTCCGCGCGGCGACGATGACGTCGCGGAATCCGGGCGCGAACCGTTCGATCGAAGCGGTGACCGCCTCGGTCTGGTCGACGGTCGAGCCTGCGGGCACGTGCGCGTAGGTCCACATCGGTCGCCAGCCCGGCGTCGTCCATGCGGGCGGGGTCGACGATGTGGGGGAGCGCGGCCAGAATCATCGGCTTCTCCGCGTGCCGCCCGGCCGCGACTTCGGCTTCGGCGTGGGCCATTTCGCTGCGGCTGCCGCCGAGGTGCAACGTCGGGGCGTCGCGCCAGGCGGGCGTCCGACCAGGGAATGTCGCCGGACAGGACGAAGTCGACCTTCGCCGCGCCCGGACCGAAGCGATAGCGGTTCAACTGCCTTGCGTATCTGCGCGGTACGCGTTCCCGGTAGATCGGCAACAGCGCGGTCGGGGCGGTGTCGAACAGCACCACGCCCTCCGGGGGGGTCGTCACCTCGGTGTCGGCGTGAAGCTCGCCGCCGTGGGCCCGCAGGTCGGCGATCAGCGCGTCGGTGATCGCCTGGGTGCCGCCGATCGGTATCGGCCAGCCGCCCTCGGTGTGGGCCAGCATCGCGAGCATCATCCCCGCGCCGGCGGAAGTCAGCGACGGCGGTCGCGAAATGGCGTGTGCAGCAACGCCCGTCATCAATGCTTGCGCGTCGTCTCCGTGTAGCAGCAGGTTCCAGGCGGGCGTGCCCTGCTCGAGAATCCGCAGCCCCAGCCGCGCGACGTTGACCAGATCCCAAGGCAGTGAACGCTTGTCGCCGAGCATGAAACCGAGCACGGTGTCCTGATGCTCGACCAGCGGTCCGAGCAGCCGCCGCCAGGACGCACCGTCGGACAACTCCGCGCAGGTGCGGTCGAGGTCCCGGTACGCGATCGCGGCCGGGCCGCCCCGTCAGCGGGTTGCCGTAGGAGATGTCGGGCACCCCGAACTGCACGCCTCGCGCGCGAAGGTCGAACTCGGCGAAGAATCGCGATCCGAGCGCCAACGGGTGAACGGCCGAGCAGACGTCGTGCAGTATGCCGTCGAACTCGGGGTCGGCGGCGCTTCGCGCGCCGCCCCCGAACGTCGGCTGCGCCTCGAGAACCTGCACCGAGAGCCCGGCTCGTCGCGCAGATGACGGCTGCGCTCAATCCGTTGGGTCCACTACCGACGACGGTGACGTCCATGGCTCAATTCAAGCCCATTAGGCTGACCGCGTGAGCCTGCCCGTTGTATTGATAGCCGACAAACTCGCCGAATCGACCGTCGCTGCCCTGGGAGACCAGGTCGAGGTGCGCTGGGTCGACGGCCCCGACCGAGAGAAGCTGCTGGCTGCCGTTCCGGACGCCGACGCGTTGCTGGTGAGATCCGCAACGACCGTCGACGCCGAGGTCCTCGCCGCGGGCGCCAAGCTGAAGATCGTCGCCCGTGCCGGGGTCGGCCTCGACAACGTCGACGTCGACGCCGCGACCGCCCGCGGCGTCCTGGTGGTCAATGCGCCCACGTCGAACATCCACAGCGCCGCCGAGCATGCGCTCGCGCTGCTGCTGGCGGCGGCCCGCCAGATCCCGGCCGCCGACGCCTCGCTGCGCGAGCACACGTGGAAGCGGTCGTCGTTCTCGGGCACCGAGATCTTCGGCAAGACGGTCGGCGTCGTCGGACTTGGCCGGATCGGCCAGCTGGTGGCGCAGCGGCTCGCCGCATTCGGCGCCCAGATCGTGGCGTACGACCCCTATGTCTCACCGGCCCGCGCCGCGCAGTTGGGCATCGAGGTACTCAGCCTCGACGACCTCCTCGGCCGCGCCGACTTCATCTCCGTGCATCTGCCGAAGACCAAGGAGACCGCGGGGCTGCTCAACAAGGAAACCCTCGCCAAGACCAAGCCCGGCGTCATCATCGTCAACGCCGCGCGCGGCGGGCTGATCGACGAGCAGGCGCTCGCGGACGCCGTCCGCAGCGGGCACGTCCGCGGTGCGGGCATCGACGTGTTCTCCACCGAACCCTGCACGGACAGCCCGCTGTTCGACCTGCCCGAGGTCGTGGTGACCCCGCACCTCGGCGCGTCGACGGCCGAGGCGCAGGACCGCGCGGGAACCGACGTCGCCGCCAGCGTGAAGCTGGCGCTGGCGGGCGAGTTCGTACCCGACGCCGTCAACGTGGGCGGCGGCGTCGTCGGGGAGGAGGTCGCGCCCTGGCTGGAGCTGGTGCGCAAGTTGGGCCTCCTGGTCGGCGCCCTCTCGCCGGAGCTGCCGACGTCGCTGGCCGTGGACGTACAGGGCGAACTTGCGTCCGAAGACGTTGAGGTGCTACGTCTTTCGGCTCTGCGAGGGCTGTTCTCCGCGGTCATCGAAGACCAGGTGACGTTCGTCAACGCACCCGCGCTGGCCGCCGAGCGCGGCGTCGAGGCGGCGCTGACCACCGCGACGGAGAGCCCCAACCACCGCAGCGTCGTCGACGTGCGGGCGGTGAACGCCGACGGCTCGGTGGTCAACGTCGCCGGCACGCTGTCGGGTCCGAAGCAGGTGCAGAAGATCGTCCAGGTCAACGGGCGCAACCTCGATCTGCGCGCCGAGGGCGTCAACCTGATCATCAACTATCACGACCAGCCCGGCGCGCTCGGCAAGATCGGCACGCTGCTGGGAGCGGCGGGGGTGAGCATTCTGGCCGCACAGCTCAGCCAGGACGCCGACGGTGTCGGGGCGACGGTGATGCTGCGGCTCGACCGCGAGGTGCCGCCCGACGTGCTGTCCGCGATCGGCTCCGACGTCGGCGCCGTGACGCTGGAACTGGTTGACCTGTCATGACTTCGACGTTGAAGCTCGCCGTGATCGCCGGTGACGGCATCGGACCCGAGGTGATCGCCGAGGCGCTCAAGGTGCTCGACGTCGTCCTGCCCGGCGTCGAGACGACCGAGTACGACCTGGGTGCGCGGCGCTACCACGCGACGGGGGAGACGCTGCCCGACGGCATCGTCGACGAGCTGCGTGGCCACGACGCAATCCTGTTGGGCGCCATCGGAGATCCGTCGGTGCCCAGCGGCGTGCTCGAACGCGGCCTGCTGCTGACGCTGCGCTTCGCGCTGGATCACCACGTCAACCTGCGGCCGTCGCGCCTGCACGCCGGGGTGAGCAGTCCGTTGGCCGGCGATCCGAAGATCGACTTCGTCGTCGTGCGCGAGGGCACCGAGGGTCCGTACACCGGCACCGGCGGGGCGATCCGCGTCGGCACGCCGCACGAGGTCGCCACCGAGGTCAGCACTCAACACCGCCTTCGGCGTGGAGCGCGTGGTGCGCTACGCGTTCGCTCTGGCGGCGAAGCGGCGCAAGCACCTCACGCTGGTGCACAAGACCAACGTGCTCGCGTTCGCGGGCAAGCTGTGGGCGCGGATCGTCGCCGAGGTCGGCAAGGAGTTCCCCGACGTCGAGGTGGCGTATCAGCACATCGACGCGGCGACCATCTACATGGTCACCGACCCAGGCCGGTTCGACGTCATCGTCACCGACAACCTGTTCGGCGACATCATCACCGACCTCGCAGCGGCCGTCTCCGGCGGCATCGGCCTGGCGGCGAGCGGCAACATCGACGCCACCAGAACCAACCCGTCGATGTTCGAGCCCGTCCATGGCAGCGCCCCCGACATCGCGGGCCAGGGCATCGCCGACCCGACGGCGGCGATCATGTCCGTCGCGATGCTGCTCGCCCACATCGGCCAGGACGCCGCCGCCGCACGCGTGGACGACGCCGTCGCGCAACACCTTGCGACCCGCGGCGACGAGACGATGTCGACCTCGCAGGTCGGTGACCGGATCGTCGGCCTGCTCTAGTGGGTGAGGTGCGCGTCGACCGCGTTCCTGGCACGCCGAATCTGCTCCTGGGCAGCTTCGACGTCGCGAGCATCGGCTACGACGTCGCCGAGTTCTTCGTGTCGGGCACGGCCACGGGTGAGACGGGCAGTGCGCCGTATACGACGCGCATCGTCGTGCTGACGCCTGCGGACCCGGCCCACTTCGACGGAACGGTCGTCGTCGAATGGCTCAACGTCAGCGGCGGGATCGACGCCCCCGCCGTGTGGTTCATGGCGCACCGGGAGATCGTCCGTGCCGGTCATGCCTACGTCGCGGTGTCGGCGCAGAGCGTCGGCGTCGAGGGCGGTCGTCAGCCTCGGCATGGACATGTCGCTGAAGAAACTGGATCCGCAACGCTATTCGACGTTGGCGCACCCCGGCGATGCCTTCGCCTACGACATCTACTCTCAGGTCGGGCTGCTGATTCGCGAGCGCACAGGAGAGCTGCTCGGCTCCTTGGAGCCGAAAGCGGTTGTCGCGGTTGGGGAATCGCAGTCCGCGCTGTTCCTCACGACCTACGTCAATGCGGTCGATCCCGTGGCCAAGGTGTATGACGGCTTTCTCGTCCACTCGCGTTTCGGCCCCGCGGCGCCGTTGGACGGTTCGTCGATGTTCGACGAATTGGCAACGGAGGTAGGGCAAGCCGTGCCGTTCGCTCGCTGAACTGCGCGTTCCGGTGATGACGGTGATCACCGAGACCGACCTCGTCGGTGGGGGAGTGCGGGCCGGCTACTACCTGGCCAGGCAGCCGGACACGGATCGGCTCCGCACGTGGGAGATCACCGGTACCGCGCACGCCGACAACTACACGATCAACGTGGGGTTCATCGACTCCGGTTCGGCGCCGCTTGCCGACCTCGTGGCCGGCTACCGGCCGACGAGCACGCTCATGGGCCGAGAGTTGCCGCACTGCATCAACTTCGCGCCGCAGCACCACTACGTTCTGCAGTCGGCGCTCGCCCATCTGATCCGCTGGACGCGCGGGGGCGAGGCTGCCCCGTCCGCCCCGCGCATCGAGCTCACCGACGCCGAACCGCCCGAGATCGTCGAGGATGCGCACGGGATTGCCAAGGGCGGCATACGGACTCCGTGGGTGGACGTGCCGGTCGCGCAGGACGTCCGGGCAGTCGGCGAATCGCGGACGACGTGATGACGCTGTTGTTCGGCTCCGGCGAGGTGTTCGACGCCGAGACCCTCGAGCGGCTCTACCCCGGTGGCGCGGCCGACTACCTCGATCGGTTCACCCGGGCACTGGACGCGACGATCGATGCGGGATTCCTGCTCGCCGCGGACCGCCAGGAGATTCTCGACCTCGCCGTCGCGACGTGGCCGAACTAGTTCCATCGATCAGGAGGTCAACCATGCCCGTCACCGTGCTCCTCGAGCTGAAGTTCAAGGCTGAATCAGTCGCGGAGGCAACCGAAGTGTTCCGTCGCGAGCTCGTGAAGACGCGCGCCTTCGACGGCAATCTCGTCACCGAGGTTCTGGTCGACGAGGACGACGACGCTCACTGGGTCATCTACGAAAGCTGGGAGTCCGTCGCGCACGACGAGGCCTACCGCAGCTTCCGCGCGGGCGAGGGCAAGATCGCCGACCTGCCTCCGCTGCTGGCGGCGCCGCCCGTCAAGACCAGGTACACCACCGTCGACGTCTGATGCATGGCTCGTCAGCTTCGTGCACCGACTCCACCGTGTACACGTGCGGGTCGAAGCTTGACGCCAGCGCCGCGGCAGGCGCCATGTGTTCGCGTGCGGTCGGGTCGGCCAGCATCGCCTGATAGGCCTCCGCGGTCTCCCACTGCGCGTAGTTGACGACCCTGCGTCCCGTCGGTGCTGACGTGAATGTTGGCCGAGACGAAGCCGGGAACGTGGCGCATGACGGTCTCGGTTGCCTCGTCGAGGAGGCCTGCGAGTCTCGCCGCATTCTCCGGTTCGACGGTGAACACGTTGATCAATGTCGCGTGCGGTCCGTGCCGCTCGATGGTGGTCATCTCTACTCCTTTGTCAGGTTCCTTACATGATCGACCATAGCGCAATGTAAGGTTCCTGTCATGTCGGTTCCGGAAGTCGAACGTGGCGCTCGGGTATCTGGTGAAGCGGGTGCAGCAGTCGCTGCGCCGCCGGTGCGACGCAGCGTTGCGGCCGACGGGGCTGTCGATGGCTCAGTACACGGCGCTGAGGGCCCTCGCCGACCACCCCGAGGCGTCGGCGTCCGACTTGGCACGGCTGTGCTTCGTCACGCAGGCAGTCGCTCCAGGATCTGCTGGCAGGTCTTCGATCGTCGGGTCTGGTGCCGACGCGCCGCCGGACCGCCGCGGGGCCGCGCCACGGCGCTCGCGCTGACCGCCAGCCGGGCGCAAGCGCTTGGCTGCGGCGTCACGACGCCGTCCTCGACGTCGAGACGCGGCGATGCTGGCGGCCTCTCGCCGGACGCAGCAGCGGCGCTTGGCGGCGACCTGTTGATCCGGTGCGCCGAGAACCTCGAGGCCGAAGGCTAGCGCGGGGCGAGGAACCCGCCGCGATCGCTCGCCGCGGCACCGCCCTTGAGCACGAGCAGAATGTTCTCGGGCTTGCCGACTGCGTCGATGTCGGCGAGTGGATCGCCCCGCACCACCACCACGTCGGCGAGCTTGCCCGCCTCTAGAGTGCCGAGTTCGCCGTCGAGGCCGCACAATTCGGCCGAGGTCCGCGTGCCCGCGACGATGGCCTGCATGGGCGTGAGCCCGCCGAACTTGACCAGCAGGCCGAGCTCCTGCAGATTCGTGCCGTGGGCGGGGCCGAGACCCGCGTCCGTGCCCAGCGCGACCTTGACGCCGGCCGCCGCAGAGGCTCCGACGGCATCGTGGGCCATCCGATGCCATTTCGCGCTCTTCTCGCGTGCCACGGCCGAAACCTCCACCGGCGCCATGGTTTCGAGAAGCGTCGGCACCAGGAACGTGCCCTGATCGATCATTCGCTTGCGTAGCTCGTCGTCGAGTTGATATCCGTGTTCGACGCTGGTGACGCCCGCGGTGACCGCCGCCTCGATTCCCGCGTAGCCGATCGCATGGGCGGCAACGCGCTTGTTCCCGTACGCCCTGGCTTCGGCCACCATCGCCGCGATCATCTCCTCGCGCATGCCGAGCCACTCGGGCTGATCGCTCGGCGAGGCGATGCCGCCGCTGGAAGCCACCTTGATGACGTCCGCGCCCGCCGCGATCAGTTCGCGCGTGCGTCGGCGAGCGTCGTCGACGCTGTCGACCAGCGAGCCGCCGACGAACGGCGAGAGGTCGATGCCGGACGGGAGGTGGAAGTCGGCGTGCCCGGACGTCTGGCTCATCATGTCGATCGCCACCAACAGCCGCGGACCTCCGATGAGCCCGTCGGCGACCGCATCGCGCACGCCCGCATCGACGCCCATCAGGTCGCGCGCCGTCGTCACCCCGTTCTCGAGGGTCACCCGCAGGCGTTCGATGAGCTGAAAGTGGTGATAGGACAACGGATGCATGATCCTGTCCAAGCGGCAATCCGCCAGAGCCGGGCAGGCCGAAATGGACGTGGCAGTCGAAGAAGCCGGGGCAGATCGTGTTGCCCGCGAGATCGACTCTGGTCGCGGTGTCAGCCTTCGAATGCGGCAGGTCCTTCTCGGCGCCCGCCCAGGAGATCCTGCCGTGGTCGATCAGCACGGCGGCGGACGGCATCGGGGCCGTCCCGGTGCCGTCGATGAGAGTGGCGTTGTGCAGCAATAGGGAAGTCATCGGGTCCGACTTCATCAGGTGGAGCCGCCTTCGTGCAAGGGCCCGCGCGTCAGTCGGTCGTGCGCGGCCTTGCGGGCGACCGCATGGGTCGGCGTTCAACCGGCACCAGGGGCAGCGCGATCAAGGGGAACAGCGCGCATACGGCGAATGCCAGGGGATAGCCTGCCGCGGTGATCAGCGCGCCGAACACCGGCGGAACGATCCCTCCGGTGAGCAGCTGAGCTGTGTTCTGCGTGCCGAGTGCGCGCCCGCTCCAGAATGGGCCGGCGATCTCGGCGATCGCGGTGAAGGCAAGTCCGTTGTCGGACACCGTGATCACCGACGCCACGACCATCACCGCGACGCCAACGGGGAGTGCAGCAGATCGGTCAATGCCAGCAGCCCCATCGCGATGGCCGCGCCGATGGCGATCGTCCTGATCGGGTGCAGACGGGAACCGGCCTTGTCCGACCATCGGCCCGCGGCGATCCGGCCTGCGGCGCCGAGGATTTGGGCGACGGTGACCAGTCGCGCCCGCCGACGCGGCCGACCAGCCGCGGTCGACCATCAGCCACACCAGCGCGAACGTCCAGACCAACAACTGCGGCGCGACGAGCAGAACCGACACGGCGTGGATGCGCCACAGCGTCGACGATCCGCGATAGGGGTTGGCCAGATCGTCGGCGTGCGCCTCCGCCCGCGGCGGCCGCGGTGGATCCAGCACGCCGATCCCGCTGATCACGGCCGCCGCGGCGCACACGATCGCCGTAAAGAGCAGCGCCGCTGCGATGCCGTGGATCTCGGCGAGTTGCGGAATCACCAACGCGCCCAACGCCAACTCCCAGCGGCGTTGCGGTCTGACGAATGCCCATCACCAGGCCGCGCTGCTGCGGCGGGAACCAACCGATCACCAGCCTGCCGCTGGCGGAGTTGCTGCTGGCGGCAGCCATGCCGCCGAGGAACAGGAAGAGCCCGACCGTCACGAGCGAGTGCGCCGACGCCGCGGCGAAGGCGGCCGCAGCGGTGAGAGCCGAGCCGAGTGCGAGCACGATGCGCTCGCCGATCCGATCGACCACCCACCCCCAGGCGATGAGCGTGACCACCATGCCGAAGCTGGGCAGCGACGACATCAGCCCCGCCTGGGCGAGGTCGAGGCCTCGCTCGGTGTGCAGCGTGGGGATCATGAAGGCGACGCCGTTGATGAAGACGTTGGCGCACAGGGTCGCGGTCAACGCGATCGCCAACATCGACCATCGGCGCACGGTGCCGATCGACGTCGTGGTCATGCCGCCATGGTCCCAAAGCCATCTCACTATGTCGAACCTATATCCCAAATAATGAGACGACATGCCGCGCGGACGCGACTCGCGGCCGCCACGGACAGCGGCCACTAGGCTGGACGAATGCGTTTGGGACGAATTGCCAGCCCCGATGGGGTCGCCTTTGTCAGCATCGAGGGGGACGCCGACGATTTGCGCAGCCCCGCGAGATCGCCGAGCATCCGTTCGGCACGCCGAGTTCACGGGCGGCCGTGGCCGCTGGCCGATGTCCGGCTGCTGGCGCCGATCCTGGCCAGCAAGGTGGTGTGCATGGGCAAGAACTACGCCGCCCACGCCGCGGAGATGGGTGGCGTCGCGCCCGAGGATCCCGTGATCTTCCTCAAGCCGAACACCGCGATCATCGGCCCGAACGTGCGCGATCCAACTGCCCGCCGACGCGTTCCCGGTGCACCACGAGGGCGAGCTCGCCGCGGTGATCGGCAGGCCGTGCAAGGACGTGCCCGCATCGCGGGCCGCCGAGAACATCCTCGGCTACACCATCGCCAACGACGTCTCGGCGCGCGATCAGCAGAAGAAGGACGGCCAGTGGATGCGGGCCAAGGGCCACGACACGTTCTGCCCGATCGGGCCGTGGATCGACACCACGATCGATCCGTCCGACCTGGACCTGCGCACCGAGGTGAACGGGGGAGAGTGCGCCAGCACAGCCGGACCTCGCTGATGATTCACGACATCGGCGCGATCATCGAGTGGGTCTCGGCGGTGATGACCCTGCTGCCCGGTGACCTGATCCTGACGGGAACGCCAGAGGGCGTCGGCCCGATCGAGGACGGCGACACCGTCAGCATCACCATCGAGGGCATCGGCACGCTTGACCAATCCCGTTGTGCGCAAGGCGAAGTGATGACCGACCAGACCAGTACGGGTCCGGTTCTGCCCGTCGCCCACCGGCACCCCACACGTCGGCCTGGTCCGCACCGCGCTGTTCAACTGGGCCTACGCCCGCCACACCGGCGGAACGTTCGTCTTCCGCATCGAGGACACCGACGCCGCCCGCGACAGCGCCGAGAGCTACGCCGCGATCCTGGATGCGCTGCGCTGGCTGGGTCTCGACTGGGACGAGGGTCCGGAGGTCGGCGGCCCGTACGAGCCCTACCGGCAGTCGCAGCGCGGCGACGTCTACCGCGACGTCATCGCCCGAGCTGCTCGCCGCCGGCGAGGTGTACGAGGCGTACTCGACGGCAGAAGAGGTCGAGGCCCGCCACGTCGCCGCAGGCCGAAATCCCAAGCTGGGCTACGACAACTTACGACCGCACCTGACCGATGACGCAGCGCGCCGCCTTCGTCGCCGAGGGCCGCAAGCCGGTGCTGCGCCTGCGGATGCCCGACGAGGACATCACGTGGAACGACCTGGTCCGCGGGACGACCACCTTCGCGGCGGGCACCGTGCCCGACTTCGCGCATCACCCGCGGCAGCGGAGATCCGTTGTACACCTTGGTCAATCCGGTCGACGACGCGCTGATGAAGATCACCCACGTGCTGCGCGGCGAGGACATCCTGCCGTCCACGCCGCGTCAGATCGCGCTGTACCAGGCGCTGATCCGCATCGGCGTCGCCGACGCGCATTCCCGAGTTCGCCCATCTGCCAAGCGTTCTCGGCGACGGCAACAAGAAGCTATCCAAGCGCGACCCGCAGTCGAACCTGTTCCTGCACCGCGACCGCGGGTTCATCCCCGAGGGTCTGCTCAACTACCTTGCGCTGCTGGGCTGGGGCATCGCCGACGACCACGACCTGTTCAGTCTCGACGAGATGGTCGCCGCCTTCGACGTCAAGGACGTCAACTCCAATCCCGGCGCGCTTCGACCAGAAGAAGGCCGACGCGATCAATGCCGAGCACATCCGGCTGCTTGCGCCCGACGACTTCGCGCGCACGGCTGCGCGACGTACTTCGACGCCCACGGCCACGACACCGGTCTGGACGACGCCGGATTCGCGGAGGCCGCCGACCTGGTACAGACGCGCATCGTCGTGCTCGGCGACGCGTGGGACCTGCTGAAGTTCCTCGACGACGGCGTCCTACGCGCTCGACGAGAAGTCGGCCGCCAAGGAGTTGAGCGCCGACGCCGTGCCGGTGCTGGACGCCGCCTCGCCGCGCTCGAGGCGGTCACGGACTGGACGACGGCGAACATCGAGGCGGCGCTCAAGACCGCGCTGCTCGAGGATCTGGAGCTGAAGCCGCGCAAGGCGTTCGGACCCATCCGGGTGGCCGCCACGGGCGCCTCGATCAGCCCGCCGCTGTTCGAGTCGCTGGAGCTGCTGGGCCGCGAGCGCACCCTGGCCCGGCTGCGGGCGGCACGCGAGCACGCGGCCGCAGCGCGAGTAGGGCGTGAAAAGCGGTGCCGAATCTTTGGTAGTCTGCTCGTCGGCCCGAGACACGCGCGATGGCGTGCCCGCCGACCGCATTCGGTTCGAAAATGGCCCGTGACCAGCGGTTATGGGCGCCCAATGGGGTATGGTGTAATTGGCAACACAGCGGTTTCTGGTACCGCCATTCTAGGTTCGAGTCCTGGTACCCCAGCCAATGAGCGGTCGATTAGGTCGGCATTCTCGGCTGAGATATGCTTTCCGTCGCACGAATTAGTTCTAGCCCCCGTCGTCTAGCGGCCTAGGACGCCGCCCTCTCACGGCGGTAGCGTGGGTTCGAATCCCATCGGGGGTACAAAGTTCTCGAAGTGCCTGGTTCCTGAACCGGGCGCTTTTTCGTCCGTCGGTCCTAGCCGTGTCGCGACCCCTGCGAGATCTTCTCCTCGGCCCCACCGAGGCATAGGATCGCACGGTAAAGGCACGGCGAGCGCGATCGAGGGCAGGCCGAGCGTGGGCGAAGTCACGGTCATCACCGGCGGCGGTGGCGGCATGCGGGTTGCCACCGCGAAGATCGTCGGACGTGATCGCGCGGTGGTCCTGTGCGATATCAGCTAAGACCGACTGGACGCTGCCGTTCGTCGAGTTGGAACGACTGGTATCGAATGCAAGGCGGTGGCCTGTGACATCACCGATCGCATCGTCCGTTGCCGAGCTGGTAAGGGCATCGTCAGCGTTCGGCAGCGTCGCTTCGGTCATCCACACCGCGGAATCAGCCCAGCATGGGTGATGCCGATCGCATCATGCGAATCAATGCATCGGGACGCTCAACGTCAATGAGGGTTTTCGCGGCGTCGCGGGGAAGGCTTGCGCTCGTCAACGTCGCCTTCATGGCTGCGCACATGCTGCCCGAAAGCCTCATTCCCACTAATGGTTCGGCTACGCCGCGCAGGACGAAGACAAGTTCATGGCCAACGATGATGTCTGCGTGCAACATCGCGCCCAAGAAGATTCGTTCGGACATGGCGTACTGCCTCAGCAAGAGCTTCGTCGTGTGGTACACGAAATCGCAGGCGATGGCGTTCGGGCGCCGAGGTGCCCGCATCGTCTCGGTCTCGCCAGGTACGATCGATACCTCGATGGGCAGATTGGAAGAGAAGAGCGGAGCCGCGATGCTTCGATTCGCCGCACTCAAGCGGTTGGGCAGGCCCGATGAAGTCGCCGAGCTGTTGGCGTTCTGCGCGAGCGATAAACCTGGTTATCTGACGGGCGTCGACATCCTGTGCGACGGAGGCAACATGGCGTCTCATGACATTGCGAGACAAGTTGGCGGTTACCCGCAACCGCTAGGAAATTCGAATCGGTTTGGCCCGTCTAGGGCTCGCGCTGCAGGCCACTACAGCCGGCGGGTCATGGCCTCCGACGCGGCCAGCAGGTCGGCCGCCCAGCGCGCGCCAGGGCGTCGGCCCATCCTGTCGATCGGCCCCGACACCGATACCGCCGCGATGACGACGCCGTGTGCGTCGCGCACCGGCGCCGATACGCTCGCCACCCCGGGTTCGCGCTCGGCGGCACTCTGCGCCCAGCCGCGCTTGCGTACCTCGGCGAGCGCCCTGTCGGTGAACTTCGCCGTCGGCAGAACGGCCTGCTGCGTCGCCGTATCGCTGTAGGCGAGAAGTACTTTGGCGCCCGACCCCGCTGTCATCGGCAGCCGAGTGCCCACCGGCACGGTGTCGCGAAGCCCGGAAAGCGGCTCCAGTGCGGCGATGCAGATGCGGGAGAGTGCCCTCTCGCCGGTACAGCTGCACGCTCTCGCCGGTGATCTCGCGCAGCCGTGGCAGCACCGCGGCGCCCGCGGGCAGCAAGGGATCGTGCACGCTGGCCGGCCAGCTCGGTGAGCGCCGGCCCCAGCCGCCACCGCCCCTCGGCGTCGCGGGCGAGCAGCCGGTGGACTTCGAGGCCTGCGGCCAGCCGATGGGCCGTCGCGCGCGGCAGGCCCGTCCGCTCGCACAGATCCGCCAGCCCGCACGGAGACTCGGCCACCGAGTGCAGAACGCCCACCGCTTTGTCGAGCACGCCGATGCCGCTATCCTGTCTCACAAGGAGATACTAGCTTCCCAGATTGTGAGATTGCGTCAGATCATGAGCCGTGCAGCATGACAAGCCGCGCACCATGGCCGAGAAGGTGTGGGCCGACCACGTCGTCGCCACCGGATCCGGTGAGGGCGAAGCCCGCGAGCCCGACCTGATCTACATCGACCTCCATCTCGTGCACGAGGTCACCAGCCCGCAGGCCTTCGACGGGCTGCGACTTGGCGGACCGCCCGGTGCGCCGACCCGATCTCACGATCGCCACCGAGGACCACAACGTCCCGACGGTCGACATCGACAAGCCGATCGCGGACCCGATCTCGCGCACCCAGGTCGAGACGCTGCGCCGCAACTGCGAGGAGTTCGGCATCCGGCTGCACCCGATGGGAGACGCCGAGCAGGGCATCGTCCACATCATCGGGCCGCAGCTGGGCCTGACCCAACCCGGCACGACGGTCGTCTGCGGCGACAGCCACACGTCCACGCACGGCGCATTCGGCGCGCTGGCGATGGGAATCGGCACCTCGGAGGTCGAGCACGTGCTCGCCACCCAGACGCTGCCGCTGCGGCCGTTCAAGACCATGGCCGTCAACGTCGACGGCGTGCTGCCCCTCGGCGTCAGCGCCAAGGACATCATCCTGGCCGTGATCGCGAAGATCGGCACCGGCGGCGGCCAGGGCTACGTCATCGAATATCGCGGCAGCGCCATCGAATCGCTGTCGATGGAGGGCCGCATGACGGTCTGCAACATGAGCATCGAGGCAGGGGCGCGCGCAGGAATGGTCGCGCCGGACGAGACGACCTACGAGTACCTGCGCGGTCGTCCGCATGCCCCGACCGGATCGCGACTGGGACGCCGCCGTCGCGGCATGGAGTCAGTTGCGCACCGACGAGGGAGCCGAATTCGACGCCGAGGTGCACATCGACGCGGCGACGTTGAGCCCGTTCGTCACGTGGGGCACCAACCCCGGTCAGGGTGTGCCGCTGGCAGATTCGGTGCCCGACCCCGAGCTGATCTTCGACGAGGGCGAGCGCCAGTCGGCGGAGAAGGCGTTGACGTACATGGGCCTCGAGGCAGGCACGGCGATGCGCGACGTCCCGGTGGACACCGTCTTCGTCGGCTCCTGCACCAACGGTCGGATCGAAGATCTGCGGGTGGTCGCCGACGTGCTGCGCGGCAGAAGGATTGCCGACGGGATGCGGATGTTGGTGGTGCCGGGGTCGATGCGGGTTCGCGCCCAGGCCGAATCCGAAGGGCTCGGCGAGATCTTCACCGCCGCAGGCGCTGACTGGCGGCAGGCGGGCTGCTCGATGTGCCTCGGCATGAACCCCGACCAACTTGCGCCGGGCGAACGCTGCGCGTCGACGTCGAACCGGAACTTCGAAGGCCGACAGGGCAAGGGGGGCCGAACCCACCTCGTCTCCCCGGCCGTCGCCGCGGCCACGGCCGTGCAGAGGCACGCTGTCTGCACCGTCCGATCTGCCCGCCGTCTCGAATCGCTAGAGGAGACAGTCATGGAAGCCTTCCGCACCCACACCGGCATCGGCGTCCCGCTCCGGCGGACCAATGTCGACACCGACCAGATCATCCCGGCGGTGTACCTGAAGCGGGTCACCCGAACCGGTTTCGAGGATGGCCTTTTCGCCGCCTGGCGCAACGATCCGTCGTTCATCCTGAACCTCCCGCCCTACGACAAGGGTTCGGTGTTGGTGGCCGGCCCCGACTTCGGCACCGGATCGTCGCGCGAGCACGCCGTGTGGGCGCTGATGGATTTCGGCTTCCGGGTCGTCATCTCGTCGCGCTTCGCCGACATCTTCCGCGGCAATGCGGGCAAGGCGGGCCTCCTGGCAGCCGAAGTCGCACAAGATGACGTGGAATTGTTATGGAAGCTCATCGAGCAGCATCCAGGCCTGGAAATCACTGTGAATCTTCACGATCGGACCCTGACCGCCGGAACGGTCCTGTTGCCGTTCAAGATTGACGACTACACGGCATGGCGACTGCTCGAGGGACTCGACGATATAGGCCTTACGCTGCGGAAACAGGCTGAGATCGAATCATTCGAGCAGAGCAGGCCGACCTGGAAACCGAGGACTCTGCCGGCCTGATGACGGGCCTGGCGGGCCGAAATCCCGTCCCAGCAGCCCAGTTCTAGCACGCGCGTACCACCGCCGGTGTGGGGCAACCGGATTGCCGAAATGATTGCCAGCTATTGCCCAAAATGGGCGTGGCTCTTGGAAATCAGTGGTCCGAAGGTTTACCGTGGGCATTAGTCGGTCCAAGGAGGACCACTGGCTTCGGAGGTTTTTGCATGAATAAGGCAGAGCTCATCGACGTCCTCACGGACAAGTTGGGCACCGATCGTCGACAGGCGACAGCCGCCGTGGAGAACGTCGTCGACACCATCGTGCGCGCCGTCCACAAGGGCGACAGCGTCACCATCACAGGGTTCGGCGTATTCGAGCAGCGCCGCCGCGCCGCCCGTGTCGCGCGTAACCCGCGCACCGGCGAGACGGTCAAGGTGAAGCCCACCTCCGTGCCCGCGTTCCGGCCCGGCGCTCAGTTCAAGGCGGTTGTGTCTGGCGCACAGCGACTCTCCTCTGACGGACCCGCCGTCAAGCGTGGCGCCACCGCGGCACCTGCCCGCAAGGGTGCCGTGAAGAAGGCGGCCGTGAAGAAGGCCGCCGTCAAGGCTCCCGCCAAGAAGGCGCCTGGCCAAGAAGGCTCCGGCCAAGAAGGCCGCTGCCAAGAAGGCGCCTCGCCAAGAAGGCTCCGGTTGCCAAGAAGGCTCCGGCTGCCAAGAAGGCGCCTGCCAAGAAGGCTCCGGCGAAGAAGGCCGTCGTCAAGAAGGCGCCCGCCAAGGCTCCGGCGAAGAAGGCCGTCGCCAAGAAGGCGCCAGCTGCCAAGAAGGCTCCGGCGCCAAGAAGGCTCCGGCCGCCAAGAAGGCCCCCGCCAAGAAGGGCCGCAAGTAACCCGCACGTAGTGCCGGATTCAGTTCCGGCACAGGGCGCGCCGTGGATCTCTCAGATCCACGGCGCGTCTGTGTGTGGCCTACTTCACGATGGCGAGCGGGCTGGCGATGTGGTCGGCAGCGATCAGCTTGCCGTCGTAGAGCGACAGCACCCAGGTACTGCCCTTGCGGTTGCGGGACTTGTCGGGTCGCACGCCATCGCGGTCGCACCACCAATCGATGAAATCCGGAATGACCTTGCCCTGCGTGCATATCGCGGGTGTGCCGTCGGTCGCCTCGACGATCTTCCTGATGGATCGCCTGCCGGCCTGACGGTCGTCCGCATAGGCCTCCTCGGTCAGCGTCGGGTACGTCTTCGATCGTCACGCCCAGCTCTTCGGCCAACGGCTCCAACGTCTGGTGGCACCGTGTGCGTGGGGCGGCATAGAGCTCGGTGGCCCCGAACGCCAAGAGCTGACCCACCAGTGACTCGGCCTGTCCGCGCCCCTTCTTGTCGAGCGGGCGCTTCCGATCGTCGCCCTTGTAACGTGACTTCGTGCCTGCCGTGCCGTGCCGCACGATCAACAGCGTCCGCGTATCGGCAGGGTGCTTCATGAAGCGGCGCAGCACCTTCCGATCGAGCGGGTAACCGCACTCGCTTGATCGCATCCGCCACCGGCAGCCAGATCAACTGGTCGACTTCGTCGTTGGGGGCGAACTCGCCACCCAGGGCGCGCGCGGCCCAGTAGGTCACCTTCTTGGTGCCGTGTTCGACGGGATAGCTCGAGAGCGGTGAGCCAGCGGCCCAGTTCCGCCGCGTAGCCCGTCTCCTCTTCGATTTCGCGGACCGCGGCCACCGGTGCGGTCTCGCCAGGATCGATCTTGCCCTTGGGAAGCGACCAGTCGTCGTACCGGTTCCGGTGGATCAGGGCGACCTCCAGCGCAGTCGGATTCCGCGGCACTTACGCCACAGCACGCCACCGGCGGCCAGGATCGCGCTCTGTGGAGCCTTCTTCGGCACGTCAACTCCTGCAGGTCATTCGGAAATGAGCGGATCGCTCGCCGCGTCGGGGTCCGGAAGCGTCGACCAGTGTCAGGAGTGCCGGTGGTGTTCCATCACCGATACCTGGTGGTCGCGCACCTTCTGTCCCTCGTGCGGCGATGCGGTCCAGTGACCGTCGGAGCCGAGTTCCCAGCACCTGGTGGCGGGATCCATGGCCGACTCGAAGATGCCGTCCAACTGGGCGGTCAGCCGTGGATCCTTCACCTGTGCCATCACCTCGACGCGACGGTCCAGATTACGATGCATCATGTCGGCACTGCCGATCCAGAACTCGTCGATGGCGCGGAAGTGAATAATTCGCGAGTGTTCGAGGAACCGCCCGAGAATCGACCGCACCGTGATGTTCTCGGAGAACCCCTCGGCACCGGGCCGTAGCGCGCAGATTCCCCGCACCACCACCTGCACGCGGACGCCTGCCTGCGACGCCCGATAGAGCGCGTCGATGACCTGTTCGTCGACGAGCGCGTTGGCCTTGAGGCGAATGAGGGCGTCCGCACCCTCGCGTTTGGCGGCGATCTCGCGCTCGATGCGTTCCACGATTCCCCTGCGAACGCCGTACGGAGCGACCAGCAGATTGCGGTACGACACCTTGCGGGAGTAACCCGTCAGCGAATTGAAGAGATCGGTCAGGTCGGCGCCGATGTCGGGCGATGCCGTCAGCAGTCCGACGTCCTCGTACAGTCGCGCGGTCTTCGGGTTGTAGTTGCCGGTCCCGATGTGGCAGTACCGACGGATGGTCGATCCCTCGCGGCGCACGACGAGACAGGTCTTGCAGTGTGTCTTGAGCCCGATGAGTCCGTACACCACGTGCACGCCTGCCTGTTCCAGCGCGCGCGCCCACTTGATGTTGGCCTGCTCGTCGAAGCGCGCCTTGATCTCGACGAGCGCGACGACCTGCTTGCCCGCCTCCGCGGCGTCGATCAGTGCGTTGACGATCGGTGAATCGCCCGACGTCCGGTACAGGGTCTGCTTGATCGCCAACACGTTTGGATCGGCTGCGGCCTGCTCGATGAACCGCTGAACCGTCGTCGAGAACGAGTCGTACGGGTGATGCACCAGCACGTCACCGTCACGGAGGGTCGAGAAGATGCTCTTCGGCGTCTCGCGCTCACCGAAGGCAGGCGGGGTGGCAGGGACGAACGGGGGATCCTTGAGGTCGGGCCGGTCGACGCCGTAGATCTGCCACAGTGACGAAAGATCCAGCAGCCCAGGCACTTCGATGACATCGCCGGGGTGGACGTCGAGCTCCCGCAGCAACAGCTCGAGCATGTTCTCGGTCATGTCGTCGGCGACCTCTAGCCGGACCGGCGAACCGAACCTGCGCCGAGCCAGCTCGCGCTCCAGCGCCTGCAGCAGGTCCTCGTCGCGGTCCTCCTCGACCTCGAAGTCGGCATTGCGCGTGATGCGGAAGGCGTGGTGCTCCACGATCTCCAAGCCGGGGAACAGCACCGGAAGGAAGGCGGCGATGAGCTCTTCCATCGGGAGGAAGCGAATCGCGGCGCCACCCTCGCGGGGGCCGAGCTCGACGAAGCGGTCGACGTTGTCCGGCACCTTGATACGCGCGAAGTGCTGCGTGCCGTCGTCGGGCTGCTTGACCGTGATCGCCAGGTTGAGGCTGAGCCCGCTGACGAACGGGAACGGGTGCGCGGGATCGACCGCGAGCGGCGTGAGCACCGGGAAGACCTGCTCGTGGAAGTACGTGGACAGCCGCCCACGTTCGTCATCGTCGAGTTGGGCCCAGGTCACGACGATGATGCCCTCGTCGGCCAGCGCGGGGCGGATCGACTCCATGAACTCCTGCGCATGCCTGCTGGCGATCTGCTGGGTGCGTTCGCCGATGCGGCGCAACTGTTCGCGCGGCGACAGTCCGTCCGCCGATCGAACGGACAGCCCCATCTCGTCGCGGCGTTTCAGTCCGGCGACGCGCACCATGTAGAACTCGTCGAGATTCGACGAGAAGATCGCCAGGAACTTGGCGCGCTCCAGCAGGGGGAGCGACGGATCCGCGGCCAATGCCAGCACCCGGGAGTTGAAGTCCAGCCAGCTCAGTTCCCTGTTGAGGTAACGATCGTCGGGCAGCGGCTGGGTGTCAGCGGGGTCCACGGCGTCCGCGGTCGCGGCGGGCGGCCTCCGGTGCGGCATCGGCCGAGACCCGTTCCGAGTCGGTCGGTCGCGTCTCGGCTTCGGTCATGTGTCCGATCATCCCCCATTCGACCGCAGTTGCGGTTATGGACCCGGCCTCATCCGCCGCCATCCGGCATTGTCATGCCGCCGACGGCACGCTTGGTGGCGATGCCCACCCCGAGTTGCAGGGCCGCGGCCAGGTCGTCCTGGGTGTCGATGTCGCAGCGCAGTCCGGGCCACGGGCGCGCCAGTTCGATGGCTCCTGAATCTGCATGGCGGCGTGCCGAATTGGGTCCGAATCGGGGGTCGAGCGGGACGCCGAACGCGAAGAGTGCAGCGGTACCGGTGCCGTGCCGGTCGCTGACGAAGCTGCGCGGTGCGACGCGGGCCGCCGAGAGCGCCTGGGCCAATTCGCGTGACTGCAGGGCAGGTAGGTCGCCTTGGAGTACGGCGACGTTGGAGGCGTCGAGACCGGACGGCCGCCTCGGCGGTGCGCAGGGCGGTGTTCAGCGGATCGACGTGACCGACCGGCGTCGGGTCCATCAAGACCTGCGCACCGTGGCTTCGTGCGGCGTCCGCAGCCACGTCATCGGGGGTGACGACGGTGATCGTGCGCACCGCGGGCACCGCCGAGGCGGCGGTGATCGTGTCGGCGAGCATGGCGAGGACCAGCTCCTCGCGCGCACCTTGGGCCTGCGCATCGAACATCGGCGCCAGCCTGGTCTTGGCCGCGCTCAGGCGTTTGATCGCGATGATCAACTCGACGGTCGTCGAGGCGGAGGCGGAGGTGCCGCTCATGCCTGCCATCCTGCCAGCAGCGCGGCGCAGGCTAGATTTGTTCCCGTGGTCGAAGCTGCGGTGATGGGTGCCGGCGCGTGGGGGACGGCGTTGGCGAAGGTGCTCGCGGACGCGGGCAACGGCGTCACGCTGTGGACCAGGCGCCCCGAGCTCGCCGCCGAGATCAACGACACCCACCGCAACACGGAGTATCTCGGCGACATCGCTGCTTCCGCACGGCATCCGTGCCACCAGCGACGCAGAGTCGGCGCTGACGGGGGCATGCACCGTCCTGCTGGCCGTGCCGTCGCAGACGTTGCGGACCAACCTCGGCCAGTGGCGCGACTCCATCGGTCACGACGCCACGCTCGTCAGCGTCGCCAAGGGCATCGAGCTGGAGACCCTGATGCGGATGACCCAGGTGATCATCCAGGTGACCGGCGCCGATCCAGTCCCGGGTCGCGGTCGTGAGCGGTCCGAACCTCGCCAGCGAGATCGTCATGGAGCAACCGGCCGCGACGGTCGTCGCCTGTGCCGACTCGGGGCGGGCGGTCGACCCTGCAGCGCGCCTTCTCCACCGGTTACTTCCGGCCCTACACGAACTCCGATGTCGTGGGCGCCGAGATCGGCGGAGCATGCAAGAACGTCATCGCGCTGGCCTGCGGCATGGCCGCCGGGGTGGGGCTGGGCGAGAACACCATCGCGGCGATCATCACCCGCGGGCTCGCCGAGATCATGCGACTGGGAATTGCGTTGGGCGCCAAGGGCGCGACGCTCGCGGGCCTCGCCGGCGTCGGCGACCTGGTGGCGACGTGCACCTCACCTCACTCGCGAAACCGGACGTTCGGTGTGCGGCTGGGCACCGGCGGAACCATGGAGACGGCTCTGGAGGCGGCGGGTGGCCATGTCGCCGAAGGGATTACCTCCTGCCAATCGGTGCTCGCGCTGGCGTCGAGCTACGACGTCGAGATGCCGCTGACCGACGCGGTCAACCGGGTCTGCCACAAGGGGCTGTCCGTGTACGAGGCGGTCGCACTGCTGCTGGGGCGCAGCACGAAGCCGGAATAGCGGATGGACGGCCAATTCGGTGACTCCACCCGGAGCTGTGAAGGCCGTAGGCACGCACGCAATCCCGGGGCAGCCCGTGACGCAGCCGCCGGTTCCCGCGTCGGCGTATCACCTTCTCCGCGGACGAATCCGGATCGTTCGACACCTATGGGCGCAGCTCGAATCCGACATGGCGAGCACTGGAATCGGCCCTCGCGTCGCTAGAGGGTGCCTCGTCGGCGTTGACGTTCGCCTCGGGCATGGCTGCCATCACGTCGGTGCTACGAACGTTGGTCAAACCGGGCACGACGCTGGTCGTCCCCGCGGATGGCTACTACCAGGTTCGCAGGTATGCATTGGAAAGCCTTGCGCCACAAGGAGTCAACGTCGTCGCCGCTACGCGCTGCAGAGATGTGCGCGGCTGCTGCAGACGCCGACGTCGTGCTTGCGGAGAGCCCGGTGAATCCCACGCTCGACGTGGTCGACCTGCACCGGTTGGCCACCACCTGTCGCGGTCGCGGCGTCACGCTCGTCGTCGACAACACCACGGCCGACGCCGCTTCGGGCAGCAACCACTTTCCCTTGGCGCCGATCTGGTGGTCGCCAGCGCAACCAAGATGCTCGCCGGGCCACAGCGACGTCGTCGCGGGCTACGTGGCGGGCAGCCTTCCCGAGTTGATGGCCGACGTCGAACGCGAACGACTGCTGGCGGGCGCCATCCTCGGGCCGTTCGAGGCGTGGCTGACGCTGCGCAGCCTCGGAAGCGCGGGTCTGCGGTTCGAGCGGCAATGCCACAACGCCATGGCCGTGGCGCTGATGCTGCGCGGACACCCGTCGGTGAAGGTCGGTGCGGTATCCGGGCCTGCCGGACGATCCGGCGCACGACGTCGCGCGCCGTCACATGAAGCGGTTCGGCTCGCTCGTCGCCGTCGAACTCGCCGACGCCGCCGCGGTGCACCGTTTGGTCGAGCGCAGCGCTCTGTTGGTCGCCGCCACCAGCTTCGGCGGCATCCACACCTGTCGTGGACCGGCGGGCACGGTGGGGCGACGCGGTTGCCGGACGGATTCGCCCGCATCTCGCTGGGCATCGAGGACACCGACGACCTGCTCACCGACATCGAACGGGCCCTCGCGTGACGAGTGCTCTCCCGGTCGCTTCGCTCCTACCCTTCGAACGGCCCGGTAGCCTCTCTAGGTTGTGAGTCCCCGCACGCGCGTCGCAGTCGTCTACGGCGGACGCAGCTCCGAACACGCCATCTCGTGCGTTTCCGCAGGCAGCATCCTGCGCAACCTCGACCCCGAGCGGTTCGAGGTGGTCGCGGTCGGCATCTCTCCAGAGGGATCGTGGGTGCTCACCGACGGCCGGCCGGAGACCCTGGCGATCACCGACGGTCAGCTGCCGAAGGTGAGCGGAGCGTCCGGCACGGCGCTGGCGCTGCCCGCCGATCCGCGCCGTCGAGGCCAGCTGCTGTCGCTGGGTAAGGGCGCAGGCGAGATCCTGGCCTCCGTCGACGTGGTGTTCCCCGTCCTGCACGGTCCCTACGGCGAGGACGGCACCGTGCAGGGGCTGTTGGAGCTCGCGGGCGTGCCCTACGTCGGTGCCGGTGTGTTGGCCAGCGCGGCGGGCATGGACAAGGAATTCACCAAGAAGCTGCTCGCCGCCGAGGGGCTGCCCATCGGCGACCAGGTGGTGTTGCGGGCGCACGACGAGACGGTGCAGCTCGAGGACCGCGAGCGGCTCGGGCTGCCGGTGTTCGTCAAGCCGGCGCGTGGTGGCTCCTCGATCGGCGTGAGTCGTGTCGGGACATGGGACGCGTTGGACCCGGCGATCGCGTATGCGCGTCGACACGACCCGAAGGTGATCGTCGAGGCGGCGATAGTCGGCCGCGAACTCGAATGCGGGGTTCTCGAGTATCCGGACGGGCGAGTCGAGGCCAGCACCGTGGGGGAGATCCGCGTGGCCGGTGTCAGGGGCCGCGAGGACGGCTTCTACGACTTCGCCACCAAGTACCTCGACGACGCCGCGGAACTTGACGTGCCCGCCAAGGTGGACGATGAAATCGCCGAGAGATAAGGCAATTGGCGATCCGCGCGTTCCACGCCATCGACGGTCAGGGTCTGGCGCGAGTCGACTTCTTCCTCACCGAGGCCGGACCCGTCGTCAACGAGATCAACACGATGCCGGGGTTCACCACGATTTCGATGTACCCGCGGATGTGGGCGGCGAGCGGGGTCGACTATCCCACCCTGCTGGCCACCATGGTCGAGACCGCGCTCGCGCGCGGCACCGGGCTGCGCTAGCGGGCGACGTTGAGATGGCTGGCGAGGAAGTGCGAGTACGGCCGCCATGAATGCGTCTCAACCACGGCTTGGCTAGCGCCGGGCCCGGTTGGGCTTCACCGCGGGCATCGCCTTGGCCACCGCGCCCGAGATGAGTTGAATCGGAGTCGGACCCGAGCCGTCCGGAAGCGTCAGCGCCACGTATACGGGACGGTCCACGGTGATCCAGGTGGTGCGACCCTGATCGCCGATGCGGAACCAGCTCACGTCGTCGACGACCTGAAGCGGCGAGCTCGCGACGAAGTCGTCCGGTCGCTCGAGGCCGCATCGCAGGATCACGGGTTCGGCGCCGCCGTCTTGCTGCCACGCGGCAGCCCCGCGGGCACGGGCTCGACCGCGGCGGCGCGGTGATAGTCGCCGAGAGCGTCGGGGAGTCCGGCCAGCAGGGTGTGGCAGGCGTCACCGTCGGCATCGGGGGCGGGTGCGGCCGCGATGGCGACCGGTGCTGGGCGTGGCGGGGTCTGGCGCAGCGCCGCGACGACCAGAAGCGCGACGACCGCGGTCGCGGCCACCGCGAGCGCGGCGATCAGCGCTGCGCGCGGCGGTCCATCGCTGTCGGTCATCCGGCAACTCTAGCGCGGTTCTAGGCGCAACCCCGTTCGCGATCGGGCAGGTCAGGGTGCGGGTGATTCCGTGCCACCTGCTGGACCATCGGAACGACGTCGGTCTGCAGGCGGCCGGCCGTGTCGGCGCTGACGCGGACGACCACGTCGTACGGCCCGGTGACGTACTCCGACGACACGCACGCCCGGTAGGCCGGCGAGGTGCTTGGCGACGACCTCGGCACGACCGACCTCGGTCTGAACCAGCACGAAAGCCTCGACCACCCGCTGTCTCCTCCGTCTCGACTGCCAAATTCGCTCCTCGCGTGCGCATAGACTCCACGCCGCAGGGACCAAAGGCACCGCAGGTCGCGCCGGTGTTCAGGGCACGGAGTTCGTCGACAGGAGGTGTGATGGCGGGCGATGAACCGGTCGAAAGCCTGGCGGGGCTGGGGGAGTTCGCCGTCATCGACCGGCTCGTGCGCGGGCGCATCCAGCCGCCGAACGTCGTGCTTGGGCCCGGTGACGACGCTGCCGTGGTCGCTCACGCCGACGGGCGGACCGTCGTGTCCACCGACATGCTCGTCGAGGGCGTGCACTTTCGACGCGACTGGTCGACGCCGTTCGAGACTGGGGCGTAAGGCGATCGCCGCCAACGCCGCCGACATCGAGGCGATGGGCGCCGCGCCGACGGCCTTCGTCGTGTCGCTTCGGAGCGCCGGGGGACACCGCCGCCGCCGACGTGTTCGCGCTGTCCGAGGGCATGTGGCGCGAAGCAGGGGCTCTCGGGGCGGGCATCGTCGGCGGTGATCTCGTCAGCGCGCCGCAATGGGTGGTGTCCGTGACGGCGCTGGGCGATCTCGAGGGCCGAGCACCCGTGGTGCTCAGCGGCGCGCGGCAGGGAGACGTCGTTGCGGTGGCGGGCGAGCTCGGGCCGTCTGCCGCCGGATATGCGTTGCTGGTGAACGGCGTTCGCGGCTTCGACGAGTTGCGTCAACGGCACCTGGTCCCCGTGCCGCCCTACGGACAGGGACGCGCCGCGGCCGATGCGGGAGCGACGTCGATGACGGACGTGTCCGACGGTCTCGTCGCCGACGTCGGCCACATCGCCCGCGCATCGGGCGTCGGCATCGACTTGTCACTGGGATGCACTTGGATTCGACCGCGACGCCCTCGCTTCGGCAGCCACCGCGCTGGACGTCGATCCGTGGGTCTGGGTTCTTGCGGGAGGCGAGGACCACGCGCTCGTCGCGACGTTCCCTGGCGCGCTGCCCACGGGATGGCGGCCGATCGGCACGGTGATCGACGGACCACCGCGCGTGCTGCTCGACGGCGAACCATGGCACGGCGACACCGGTTGGCAGTCGTTCCAGTGACGGCTCGAACTGAGGCCGCCTTCCGCTCGGCATCGTTGATCCGCTCGGCATTCAGATAGCGATGGCGCTCAGGGCTACTCGCACTTCCGCTGCGCCAGTGCTATCTGAATGGGACCTAGAGCTGAATGGCCTCCGACTACGCGAGTTTGAGGATCGTCTCCGCGTTCCCGTGGGCGACGAGCGCACGGACGTCCTCGGATACCGCGGCAGACGCCATGAATTCGCCTGCGATTGCGGAGGATTCGTACGGATAGTCGATGGAGTACATCACCCGGTCCTGGCCCATCGATGCCAGCGATGCCAGGAGCGGAACGTCGGAGCACTGCCCGGACGTCGTCACGGAGAAGTTGTCCCGCAGGTAGTCCGACGGATTGCGCTTCACCCGGCGGTCGGTCGCGGTGAATGCGTATCGGCTGTCGAGTCGCCACAGCATGAACGGCAGGGTCTCGCCCATGTGGCCGAGGATGACCTGCGCGCGCGGATACCGGTCGAACACGCCCGTCACGATGAGTCGCAGTGCGTGGCTGGCGGTTTCCGTCGTCCACTCCCAGGTCGGCTTCACCAATTCGGGAACGCCCTCGAACACGTAGGGCATCCGGAAGGAGTCGCCGGGATGCAGGTACAGCGGCACGTCCAGGTCCTGCAGGCGCTCCCAGAACACGTCGTTACGCGGATCGTCGAGGTACACGCCGAGCGTGTGATTGTTGATCATCGCGCCGCAGAAGCCGAGATCGCGCGTGCAGCGCTCGAGTTCGTCGGCCGCCGCACCCGGGTCCTGCATCGCGAGATGGGCGAACCCGCCGTACCGGTCCGGTCGTTTGGCGATGACGTCGGCCAATGCGTCGTTCGCCTCGGCGGCACGGCGTGTCGCCGTCGCGACGTCGGGTTCGCACTGCACGCCGGGACCGGAGATGGAGAGCACCGACTTCCGCACGCCCCCGGCGTCCATCTCGGACAGTCGCTCCTCGTCGAAGTCCAGCAGCCTGCGGATCAAGGTGGCCTTCGCATCGGCCGGAACGTTGGGCATGCCCTGCGCGAGGTAGTCGAGGAACGACGGGATGATGAAGTGTTCCTCCAACGCGATACTCGTTGGCTGCGATGTCATCTGGTGCCTCTCGCGCTCGGTGTTCAGATGTTCAGAGCGGGAAGACCTGACCGTCCTGAGCGACGGTGGCCTTGCCCGAGTAGTGCTTCTTGATCTCGTCGAGCCACTGCGAGTCGGGCAGGGTGGCGCGGGTTGGTAGTGGCTCAGGATCACCTGCTTGGCCTTCGCCGCCGCGGCGACCTCGCCGACCTGCTCGGCCGAGGTGTGCGAATTCTGCAGATAGTTCGGCGGAAACCTGTTGTGCCACTAGGCGTCGTCGAGGCTGAACTCCGCCTCGTGCACCAGGATGTCCGTGTCCTGGGCGAGCCTGATCAGGTTGTCGTTCTTGGTGGTGTCGCCCGAGAAGGTCACCGACATGGCGGGATTCTTGATGTCGAACCGGAAGGCGAACGCGGGATAGACGTCGTAGTGCGAGACGAGTGTCGCGGTGACGGTGACGTTCTCGTCCTCGATCACGGGGAACGGCTCCATCTTCGGCGATCTGTTGCGGTAGTCGGACCCCGGCGGGACCGCGATCTCGGTGACCTTCATCAGGCTCTCGATGTCGAGGATGCCCTGGTCGCGGATCAGGACGTTGCCGGTGTACGCGAACGCCTGGTTCAGCGACGCGGTCATCGCGGCCAGTCCCGGCGTGGGATTGGCGGGGTTGATCGTGGCCGGATTCGGGTTGCCGACTTCGCTTGCGGGCAGGCCGCCCGCGGGACCGGGTCCGTAGACCAAGACCGGCGCCTGCCCGGCCTTGGCTTGGTTACCGCCGGAGAGGAAGAAGCTGTAGTAGTCGACGATGTGGTCGGCGTGTAGGTGGGTGATGAACATCTTCTTGATGTCGCCGAACTGGAGGCCGGCGTTGGTGAACCCGTTCAGCGAGCCGAGTCCGCAGTCGATCACGTACAGATCGCTGCCGATCTTCAGAGTCGAACAGATGCCGAACTTGTTGGGAGTGGGTGGCGGACCCGCCGCGACCCCGACGGTGATCAGCGCGTTGTCTGGCAACGTGGGAGCGGCCGGAGGGGACTGAGGCGACTGAGGGGCCTCGGCCGGGCTGCACGCGGCGGTGCCGAGTGCGGCAGCTCCGATGGCGGCCGTTCCAGCGACCATCGCGGTCCGGCGGGAGATCTTGCCGATCGCCGCCTGCCCCACGTCGTGAGACGCGTCTCCACATCCGCACATCGCGCGCCCCCTCGTTCGAACGAGATCCCAGCCCGCCGCCGCCGGGTGCCGCCGCAGACGAAATAGTCGAACGACTCACCACGTATCTAACGCGATTTGGCGGCGCGGGTCACTACCTTGGTGTTCCGTGGCTCCCCGACCCCTGGCCGAACTCGTCGAGCCGGGTTGGGCGCGTGCGCTGGCGCCCGTGGAGGCGCAGGTCGCCACGATGGGCGAATTTCTGCGCGCCGAGATCGCGGCGGGCCACGGCTATCTGCCCGCGGGACAGAACGTCTTGCGGGCCTTCACCTTTCCGTTCGAGAGCGTGCGCGTGCTCATCGTCGGTCAGGATCCGTACCCGACGCCGGGTCACGCGATGGGGTTGAGCTTCTCGGTGGCCCCCGACGTTCGTCCGCTGCCTCGCAGCCTGTCCAACATCTTCACCGAATACGCCTCGGACCTAGGGCACCCGCCACCCGGCAACGGCGATCTGACGCCATGGGCGCAGCGCGGAGTGATGATGCTGAACAGGGTGCTCACGGTGCGGCCGGGCGAGCCTGCGTCGCACCGCGGGAAGGGCTGGGAGGCCGTCACGGAGTGTGCGATCACGGCCTTGGTGGCGCGACCCGAGCCGTTGGTGGCGGTGTTGTGGGGGCGCGACGCAGCAACGCTGAAACCCATGCTGACCAGCGGTGGGTGCATGACCATCGAGTCGGTGCATCCGTCGCCGCTCTCGGCGTCACGCGGATTCTTCGGCTCGCGGCCGTTCAGTCGGGCAAACGAGCTTCTCGTGCAGAACGGCGCCGAGGCGATCGACTGGCGGCTGCCCTAGAACCCGTTCGCCGAACAGACGCACGAGGCCGTCGCTAGAGGGTGATTCAGGGCATTTGTCTGCTCACGCAGGGGTGGTGCAGCTCAGCCGCGCGAGACCTTGCCGGCCTTGATGCACGACGTGCAGACGTTGACGCGCTTCTTGTTGCCGCCGGGGCGGTCGACGGCGCGTACCGTCTGGATGTTCGGATCCCAGCGTCGGCTGGTCCGGCGATGGGAGTGCGACACCGACTTGCCGAAGCCGGGGCCCTTCGCGCAGATATCGCAAACCGCAGCCATGTGGAACTCCTCGATCAGTGCTTGGGGGCTCGGACCTGCGGCGCGACCGGCGCGCGTAGACCCGACAACCTGACCAGGATACCGGCCGCCGGGGGTATCGCCAAAATGGCCTTCCACAGGGCGGCGTCGAGACGGTGATGTCAGGCTAAATGGCTAGGCTGGCGCGCACTGCGGCTCATGGGTGGGAGGTGGGGAATGTCGGCTCGTCCGCTGGACAGGACCGCCTTGCGCGACTGGTCCCACGCGGCGGTCAGCGGCCTCATCACGCACGCCGACGAGATCAACGGGCTCAACGTGTTCCCCGTCGCCGATGCAGATACGGGCACGAACATGCTGTTCACCATGCGTTCGGCGACGGCATGCGCGGATTCGGTCATGCCGACGCGGACATCGCGGGCGTCGCCGCCGCGCTCGCCGAGGGCGCGTTGCAGGGTGCGCGGGGCAATTCCGGCGTGATCCTGTCGCAGATCATCCGCGGGTTGGCCGACGTCACGCGTCGAGGCAGCCGACCAGACGGACGGCGATGCTGTCCGACATCAACGGCGTCGTGTTCGCCGCTGCGCTGAGACATGCGGTCGGCTTGGTGGTCGAGTCCGTGGGCGAGACGGTGCCGGGCACGATCGTCTCGGTGCTGCAGGCTGCCGCCGGCGCCGCCGAGGACGCGTCGGACGGGGGAGCGGACCTGGTCGCAGTGGTGATGTCGGCGTCGGAGGCGGCGGTCGTCGCGCTGGAGAAGACGCCCGCAGCAGCTCGACGTGCTCGCCGACGCGGGCGTGGTGGACGCCGGAGGGCGCGGGTCTGCTGGTGCTCCTCGACGCCATGACCCAGCCACGCTCACCGGGCACGCGCCCCGCCGGCACGCATACGAGGCGGCCAGACTCACGCCCAACGGCGCCACGTCGGAGAGCGCCGCGGCTGCACCTCCGCAGTTCGAAGTCATGTATCTCCTCGACGACTGCGGCCACGCGTGCGTCGAGACCTTGCGTGCGCGCCTCGAGCGGCTCGGCGACTCGGTGGCGATCGCGGCATCCGGCGAGGGAGGCCGGTATTCGGTGCACGTGCACGCAGACGATGCGGGCGGCGCCATCGAGGCGGCTCTCGACCTCGGCGTGCCGAGCCAGATCCAGGTGACGTCGTTGATGGGAGCCGCGGGTGCTCGGCCGCCGGGCGGATGGACCCGCGACCGGGCTGTCTTGGCGATCGTCGACGGCGACGGCGCGGAGGCGCTGTTCAGCGGCGAGGGAGCACGCGTCCTGCGTCCGGCCGACGACGCGCCGGTGCGCGCCCAGCATCTGGTGCGCGCGATCGTCGACATGGGTGCGGCCCAGATCATGGTGCTGCCCAACGGCTTCGTCGCCGCCGAGGAGTTGGTCGCGGGGTGCACCGCCGCCATCGGGTGGGGCGTCGACGTCGTTCCCGTGCCGCCGGCGTCGATGGTGCAGGGCCTGGCCGCGCTGGCCGTGCACGACGCGGGTCGCCACGCCGTCGACGACGGCTACACCATGGCCCGCGCCGCCGCGGGTGCGCGGCACGGTTCCGTGCGGGTGGCCGCGGAGGAGGCGCTGACCTGGGCGGGCACGTGCAATCCGGGGACGGCCTCGGCATCGCCGGTGACGAGGTCCTGATCGTCGGCGACAGCGTGACGCGCCGCTGGCGCGGGTCTCATCGACCTGCTGCTGACGTCCGGCGGTGAGCTCGTCACCGTCCTCACCGGTGCGGGAGTCGACGCGCGCGTCGGCGAGGCGCTGCAGGCGCACGTGCACCGCGAACACCTTGGCGCCGAACTGGTCACCTATCACACCGGTCATCGCGGGGACGCGTTGCTGATCGGGGTGGAGTAGCGGATGGTCGCCCTCACGGACCGCCTGGACCGCGTCATCGGCGCCAAGTCCGCGCGGCCGCTCGAAGAACACTTCGGCATTCGCACCGTCGACGACCTGTTGCGGCACTACCCGCGCAAGTACAGCGCACGGCATGTCCGTGCTCGACGAAGGCGCGGAGCCGCCCGAAGAAGGCGAACACGTCACGTTCGTCGACGTGATCACCAAGGCCGAGGTGCGCTGGACGAACCGCCAGCCGAAGCGCGAGTACCTCGTCATCACGCTCGGCAACCGCAGGCCCAAGGTGACCGCCACGTTCTTCAACGCCAAGTACACCAAGAAGACCCTGTCGAGGGCACCCGGCTGATGCTGTCCGGCGAGGTCGGATTCTTCAAGGGCACGATGCAATTGACCCATCCCGCGTTCCTGATCCTCGACGGCGTCGGGTCAGGGCAAGGGCAGCAAGTCGCTGGCCAAGATCGCCGAGTCGTCGAGCGCATCGAGGACGACCTGCTCGCGGCGTTCGAGCGGGACTTCTTCCCGATCTACCCGGCCAGCGCCAAGGTGCAGAGCTGGGACATCTACGCGTGCGTGCGCCAGGTGCTCGCCGTGCTGGATCCGATCGACGGATCCGCTGCCGGAAACGATTCTGCGGCAATGGAATCTGATGCTCCGAGGACGAGGCGTTGCGCGCCATCCATCTCGCCGAGAACGAGGACGAACGCGACCGCGCCCGGGACCGGCTGACCTTCGACGAGGCCGTCGGACTGCAATGGGCGCTGGTGGAGCGCAGGTACGGCGAACTGAGCGAAACCGGGTCCGCCGGCACCGCTGCGCGACGACGGACTGGCCGCCGCGCTGCTGCGAGCAGTTGCCCTTCGAGCTGACCGCGGGTCAGCGCGAGGTGCTCGAGGTGCTGTCGGCCGAACTTGCGCGACACCGAGCCGATGCACCGGATGCTGCAGGGCGAAGTCGGGTCGGGCAAGACGATCGTGTCGGTGCTGGCGATGCTGCAGATGGTCGATGCCGGCTACCAGTGTGCGCTGCTGGCGCCGACGGAAGTCCTTGCCGCCCAACATGCCCGGTCCATCCGCGACGTCTCGGCCCGCTGGCCATGGCGGGCCAACTCGGCGGCGCGGACGGCGCAACCCGGGTCGCGCTGCTCACCGGATCGATGTCGCCGCAGCAGAAACGGCAGGTACGCGACGAGGTCGCCAGCGGCGAGGCCGGCATCGTCATCGGCACCCATGCCCTGCTGCAGGACGCCGTCGAGTTCACCAGCTCGGCATGGTCGTGGTCGACGAGCAGCACCGGTTCGGCGTCGAGCAGCGGGATCGGTTGCGCGCCAAGGCGATCGGCGGCATCACGCCGCACCTGCTGGTGATGACCGCGACGCCGATTCCGCGAACCGTCGCGCTGACGGTCTACGGCGACCTCGAGACCTCGACGCTGCGCGAACTGCCACGCGGCCGGCAGCCGATCACCACCAACACGATCTTCATGAGGAGAAGCCGCAGTGGCTGGAGCGGGCGTGGCAACGCATCGTCGAGGAGGTCGGCGCGGGACGGCAGGCCTACGTGGTCGCCTCCCGCATCGACGACACCGACGAAGAACGGCCGCGGACGAGCGGCGGACGCGGGCCCGCCGCCACCACCGTCGTCGAGCTGTTCGAACACCTTCGCCACGGCCCGCTGTGCGGGGCTGCGGCTCGGCCTGATGCACGGCCGGCTCTCCGGCGACGAGAAGGACGCGGTGATGTCGGCCTTCCGCGCCGGCGAGATCGACGTGCTGGTGTGCACCACCGTCATCGAGGTCGGCGTCGACGTGCCCAACGCGACGGTGATGTTCGTGATGGACGCCGACCGGTTCGGCATCAGCCAGCTGCACCAGCTGCGCGGCCGCATCGGCCGCGGCGAGCATCCCAGCCTGTGCCTGCTGGCCACCAAGCTGCCCGAGGAATCCAAGGCAGGAGCGCGGTTCAAGGCCGTCGCCGGCACGCTGGACGGCTTCGAGCTCGCCGACCTCGACCTCGAGGAGCGTCGCGAGGGAGACGTGCTGGGCCTCAACCAGTCCGGGCGGCCGATCACGCTGCGACTGCTGTCGCTGGCCGAGCACCGCGACATCATCGAGGCGGCGCAGGGCTTTCACCGAGTCGCTCTACGACGACGACCCGAACTGCTCGGCCACCCCGGAATCGCGATCCTGGCGGCACAGTTCACCGATACCGAGCGCATCGAATACCTGGACAAGGCGTGAAGCGGCTGGCGCTGGCTGATCGCCGCCGTCGCTGCTCGCGGTGATGGTCGCCGTGCAGGTGACGCTCGAGTCACGACGTCCGACCGTTCGTCGCGCGGGCCGACGTGCCCACCGTCGCGCCGGCGTCGACGTGCTCGCCGGAATAGCCGAGATTCCCGTGCGGATCCGCGGCTACGACTACCGCAGAGCGGCTTTCGGCGAGGCCTGGACCGATGACAACCCCGCGCCCGGCGGTCACAACGGCTGCGACACCCGCAACGACATCCTGGACCGCGACCTCGTCGACAAGACGTACGTGTCGATCAAGCGGTGCCCCAACGCGGTCGCCACCGGCACCCTTCACGACCCGTACACCAATGCCGTCATCGCATTCACCCGCGGCAATCAGATCGGCGCCGTCGGTGCAGATCGACCACATCGTCCCGTTGGCGCTGGCATGGGATCTCGGAGCACGGAACTGGACCGACGCGATTCGAATCCGGTTCGCCAACGATCCGGCCAACCTGCTCGCGGTCGCAGGGCCAGGCCAATCAGGACAAGGGCGACGGCGAGCCTGCGGTGTGGATGCCGCCCAACCACGCGTTCTGGTGCCAGTACGCGGTGCAGTTCGCCGCGGTGCTGCGCGGCTACGGCCTGCCGGTCGACCAGCCGTCGGCGGGGGTGCTGCGCGACGCCGCGGCCACCTGCCCGACGGGCTGAACGGGGCTTACGTGCCGGCGTAGGTCTCGGGATCCCCTAGGCCCACGCCTACATCGCCAACCGCTGTGAGGGCCGGCCGTGCTCGGCGGACCACAGCGTCGAATGCGCGGACAGTTCCGGGTTCGGCGGCAGTGGATGTTGCTGCGCGCGGATGAAGCGCTCGAGTCGTGGCCGCGGCGTCAGGCCAATTCGGGTGAAGTCCCACAACGCCTTTGCGGTGTTGGCGACACTTCGTTGGGCTTGCGGCCCGTTGGTGTAGCGGCGCGCGGTGGCGACGAAGTCTTCGGCCGGTGACCCGGTGGCGTCGTAGACGTCGGTGGTGGGCGCGGCGATCTCCCAGGTACCCAGTTTGCCTTCTTGGTAGTAGTACTGGACCTGGCTCAGCAGGAACATGTCGACACCTACCCGCGGGCCCAGCGCGCGCAACGCCTTCTCGAACATCCAGCCAGGCAGTGGCATGGGGCGGACCGTACGCCCGAGCGCGACGCCCACGTCCCGGGCGATGTCGCTCGAGGACAACAGCCGCGGGCCGGTCGGCCGGTACCGCCGTCCGGCATGCTGCTCCGGTTCCAGCAGGGCCGCGGTCACCACGCGCGCGATGTCCCAGTTCGACGGAGGTGCGTTGAGGCCATCACCCGCAGGCACCGGTAGATACCCAAGCTGAGCGGCGAACCCGATCATTCCCGCGAGATAGTTGTCCGCGAAGAAACCCGGGTTGACCGTCACATGAACGGTGTCGGGCAGCATGTCGAATAGCAGCTCGACCAACCAGTTCTGCCTCGTCGCTAGCGAGGGGTGGCTCGGGTTCGCCAGCCATTGGCTCAGGCCGACGATCGCCTCGAGCTTCGACTGGCGGGCGGCGGTTGCCACGGCGACGGCGCTGTGCATCATGTGGGGGTGCCAAGGTGGCACGTAGACCATGCGCCGGACCCCGTCCATCGCGACGCGAATCTGCATGGGGTCGAAGAGATCTGCGGTCACGACCTCCGCTCCGGCCGCGTGCAGCCGTTCGCTTCGGGCATCCCGACGGTGCGCCAGCGCCCGTACCCGGACGCCACGAGCGAGCAACTGCTCGACTACGGCGCCGCCGATCCGTCCCGTGGCGCCGGTGACCAGGATGGTCGGCGCGCTCATCGGACGTGCTCCGACACGACGGGCGCGGAAACTACGGGCAATGCCGCCGGTAGCACCGTTCGCACTCGTCCGGTCTCGAGATCGAGTACGTGACCCGAGACGGCGACGTGGCCGAGGTCCAGCGGGCGTAGTCAGCAATAGATCGACGTCGATCTCGACGCTGCGGTACGGGTCGGTGACGGCCTGGGCGGCCAAGTCCCGCATCCTCGGCACCGGTTCGAGTAGCCAACTGGAGACGGAAGCCTTGGTCGTCGAGAAACGCGGTACCGCAGTGGGTGTGGTGGATCACGGCGATTTCCAACGGTTGGCCGCGGTCGCCGGGGCGCAGGTACTCGCCGATTTGGCTGAGCATCGCGATGTCGGCGAGGACCGACGTGGTGACGCGCCCGCCGGTGTTGCGAAGCACCACCGCCTCGGCGGCTCCCACGCCGAGGAATGCCGCCGGCTCCACCCGCGGATCGGCGCAGGTCAGGATGAGGACGGGGCTGTCAGGCATCGCCATCAGCGTGGGGCGGTCGGCGGACTCGGCGAACAGTCGGTTGCGGTCGAGGAACGAATCGAAGGTCATGGCACTTCTCCATATGTTGTAGGTACACCATCTACGCTAGCGGTAGAGTGATGTATATGCAACAAAATTCCACGGCGATGGCTCAGGCCATGCAGGCGCAGTGTGTGGGAATGCGGGTCGCATATCTGCACCGGTTGGTGAGCCGACGGTTCGAATCTGCGCTGCGCCCACTGGGTCTCTCGGTGCCCCAGTTGGAGATCTTGTCCATGTTGATTATCGGTGAAAAGCCAAGACGGCCAAGTGAAGTCGCCGAGAGGCTTGGCATGGAGCGCTCGACCGCGAGCCGCACGCTGGCCCTGATGGCGCGCAATGGGCTCGTCGAGACCACCGAGACCTCGCCTACGGGTCGGTCGCTAAGGGTGACCGTCACCGAGGACGGTCGCTCTGCACTGGTTCGGGCCGAAACTGCTTGGCGCACCGCGCAGAACGACGTACACGACGCGATCGGCTCCGATGCCGCCGGCACGATGGACGATTGGCTGGAAAGCCTCGGTGGACGCGGCTTCTAGGTCGCGCGCCTTGCCTACTCGACCAGCCGTCGGCCGGCGTGCTTCGCGACGCCGCCGCGACGTGTCCGGTCGGGTGAGCGCCCTACGTGCCGGTGTAGGTCTGGGGATCCGGCCGGAACCGGGTGCCGTCGTCGAGCGCGTCGAGCATGCCCATGTGCTCCGCGGCGAGCTCGAATCCGAAGACGTCGAAGTTCTCGGAGATCCGTTCCGGCGATGACGACCGGGGGATGACGACGTTGCCGAGTTGCAGGCTCCACCGGATCAGCACCTGGGCGGGGGTCTTGCCGTATTCGGCGGCCACGGACGTCACGGTGGAGTGGTCGAGAAGCTTGCCGACGCCGAGCGGTCCGTACGCCTCGGTCACGATGTTGTGCTCGGCGTTCACCGCGCGCATCGCGGACTGGTTTAGCAAGGGGTGCAGCTCGATCTGGTTGACCGCGGGCGCGGTGTACGTCAGATCCATGATGTTTTCCAGCGCCTCGGGGGTGAAGTTGGCTACGCCGACCGACTTGGCGACACCGTCCTCCTTGTCCTTCAGCATGCCGCCCCAGCTGCGCACGTAGTTCGTGGCGTCGCCGCCGGGCCAATGGATCAGGTACAGGTCGACGTAGTCCATGCCGAGGCGCTCGAGGCTGGCCTTCAGCGCGTCCCGGGCCGACTGGTAACCCTGGTCCTCGGTGGCCAGTTTGGTGGTGACGAAGATCTCGGCTCGCGGGATGCCGGACGCGGCGATGGCGCGGCCGACCGCCGCCTCGTTGCCGTATGCCGATGCCGTGTCGATCAGTCGCACACCGATCTCCAGTGCCGCCGACACCGCATGTTCGGTCTCGGACTCCGAGAGCTCGCCCACTCCGATGCCGAGCACCGGGATGGTGTTCTCGTCATTGAGAGACGCGTTGGGAATGGCAGCTGCCTCCCGGTTTGGTGAAGTCATGTCGCCTACCCCGTGAAATTGAAGGTTCGTGGATCGGGCCCCAGTCGGGTGCCGTCCTCCAGCGCCGAGATGGACGCCATGTCCTGCTCACTCAGCCCGAAGTCGAACACGTCGAAGTTACTCGCAATACGTTCTGGGTTCACCGATTTGGGGATGACGATATTACCGAGCTGGACGTGCCACCTAATCAAGATCTGGGCGGGCGTCTTTCCATGCGCCCCGGCAAGTGCGGTAATCGCCGGATGCTTCAGCAGGGAGCCCTGACCGAGCGGACTCCACGCCTCCGTCGCGATGCCCAGCCGCGAGTGCAGCTCGCGCAGTTCCCGCTGCGGAAACAGGGGATGAAGCTCGATCTGATTGACCGATGGAGTGATCCCCGTTGCATCGACGAGGATGTTGAGGTGTTCGCTGTTGAAGTTGCTGACACCGATGGACCTGACCCGTCCTTGATCGCGCAGGTTTGCGAAGGCCTTGAAGGAGTCGACGTAGGAGTTGGTCGCGGGCATCGGCCAGTGAATGAGGTAGAGATCGAGGATAGTCGTCCGGCTGGTTCAGGCCAAGCCGCTCCATGCTCGCGTCGAACGCCCTCAGCGTCTTGTCGTACCCGTGCTGGGCGTTCCACAGCTTGGTGACGATGAACACATCCTCGCGCGGGATGCCGGAGCCTGCGATCGCGCGCCCCACTTCGGCTTCGTTACCGTAGGCAGCTGCGGTGTCTACGTGTCGGTAGCCCGCGGTCAGGGCGGCGGCGACGGCCTGCTCGGTCTCCTCCGGGGAGGTCTGCCAAACGCCCAATCCCACGACCGGGATCGAATTACCGTCGTTGAGCAGTATCGACCGATGTGAAGGGCGAGTCATGACGAAGAGTGTGCCAGCCGACGCGGCACCCGCCATCGAGCCTGCGGTGACGCATCCCCGCGTCGGCGAGCCGAGCAGCGCGCGCCTCGCATTCCTCAACGGCGCCAGCGGCGTCGGGCTCAGAGCGATCCCAAGGATTCCCGACGCGGTCAAGCGGCTGATGCTGGGTCGCAAGACGGTGACGATCGACGGCAACACCCTCGACACCACGCTGCAGCTGATGCTGGCGTCACTGCACATGTCGCGGGTGAGTAGCGGCCTCGTCGCCAGCAACGACATCTCTGCCGCGCGGGAGCAGCTGCGCAAACTGGCCGTCGTGATGGACAGCGGCATCTCCGTCGGTGTCAGCGAGGTCGTGATCCCCGGTCCGGCTGGAGGAATGCGGGCCCGGCACTACGTCCCGGTGAACACCGTGCCGGTCGACTCCTCGCGCAAGCCCTCGTCAGAAGGCCCGGCGCCCCTTCTCGTCTTCTTCCACGGCGGCGGCTTCGTCGTCGGCGACCTCGAGACGCACGACGCACCGTGCAGGCTGCTCTGCCGCGACGCGGGCGTGCACGTGTTGTCCATCGACTACCGCCTGGCCCCCGAGCACCCCGCTCCCGCGGGGATCGCGGACTGCCAGGCCGCGTACCGGTGGGCGCGCGAGCACGCGTCGGACCTCGGCGCCGACCCGGACCGCGTCGCCGTGGGCGGCGACAGCGCGGGCGGCAACCTCGCTGCCGTCGTATCCCAGCTCGCGCGCGCCGACGGCGACCGGCTTCCCGATCTGCAGTTGCTCCTCTATCCCGTGACGAACTTCGACAGCGACACGAGGTCGAAGACGTTGTTCGCCGACGGGTACTTCCTGACGAAGGCGGACATGGACTGGTTCCGCGAGAATTACCTGGCCGGATCGGCGATCGGGAAAGCCGACCCGCGGGTATCGCCGCTCCTGGCCGATGACTTCTCCGGTCTGCCGCCCGCGTTGATCGTGACCGGCGGCTTCGACCCGCTTCGTGACGAGGGCACCCAGTACGCCGAGGCCTTGGCCTCGGCGGGAGTGCCCACCGACCATCGGTGCTACGGGTCGCTCATCCATGGGTTCGCGAACTTCTTCCCGCTGGGCGGCGGCAGTGCCACTGCGATGTCGGAAATCGCCTCGGCGCTGCGTGCGCACCTGAGCCGCGCCTGAGTGCGGCGAATGTCGCCGGTACCCTTGTCGCGTGGCCACGAACAAGAAGAACGCCAGTTATGACCTGAGGGCTGCAGACCGCAGGCGCAACCTCGTGATCCAGATCGGGCTCACCGCCATCGTGGTGATCTTCGCCGTAGGCCTGGTGCTCTACATCGTGACCGGCGACAAGAAGCCCGCGTCGGGCGAGACGAAGGCGATTCGCGTGGAGTCGACGTCGTTGATCAAGAAGGACGGCACCGACGAGCCCAAGGCCGTGTTGTCGCTGTACGAGGACTTCCTCTGCCCGGTGTGCGGCAAGTTCGAGCAGACGTTCGGCCCGACGATCACCAAGTTGATCGACAGCGGCGCGGTCGCCGCGGACTACAACATGGTGGCCATCCTCGACCGGCCGCAGAACGACAACTATTCGTCTCGGTCAGGCGCAGCGGCCTACTGCGTGGCCGACGAGGACACCAGCCCGGGCAAGGACGTGTTCAAACGCTTCCACTCCGCGCTGTACGCCCAGCAGCCGTCCGAGACCGGAACCTCGTTCCCCACCAACACCCAGTTGATCGAGACCGCGCGGCAGGCCGGTGTCATCGGCAAGGTCCCCGAGTGCATCAACAGCGGCCGCAACGTCAACCTGGTCGACGGTCTGGCAGCGGCGTCGAAGGTCAACGCCACCCCGACCGTGCGCATCAACGGCGAGGACTACGAGTGGACGACGCCCGATGCGCTCGTCGCCAAGATCAAGGAGATCGTCGGTGACGTTCCCGGTCTGACTGCCGCACCGCCTGCCGCAGCACCGACTCCGCTGCCGGCGGCTCCCGCCCAGGCACCGGCGCCGTGACGGTGACGGACCCCGCACCCGGCGAGGTGTCGTCGGCCGCGGATGCGGTCGACGTCTCGGCGGTGGGAGTCCGTCGAGCGAGTGCGCTGTGGATCCTCATCGCGGGCGTCGTCGGTTTCGCCGCGGCGTTCACGTTGACTCTCGAGAAGATCGAGATTCTCATCAACCCCGCGTACGTGCCGTCCTGCAGCATCAACCCGGTGCTGTCATGCGGGTCGGTGATGATCACCCCTCAGGCCGCGGCGTTCGGATTTCCCAATCCACTGATCGGCGTCGTCGCGTTCACCCTGGTGGTGGTGACCGGCGTTCTTGCTCTCGCGAAAGTGAAACTGCCGCAGTGGTATTGGGCAGGACTGGCGGTGGGCACGCTGTTGGGCGTCGGGTTCGTGCACTGGCTGATCTTCCAGAGCCTGTACCGCATCGGTGCGCTATGCCCGTACTGCATGGTGGTCTGGGCTGTCACCATTCCGCTCTTCGTCGTGGTGACGTCGATCGCCCTTGCGCCGCTGGCGGGCAACGGCGTCACACGCGCGGTGTATCAGTGGCGCTGGTCGCTCGTCGCGCTCTGGTTCACCGCGCTGATTCTGCTGATTCTGGTCCGTTTCTGGAACTACTGGTCAACACTCGTCTAGACGTCGATGCTTACCCGGTCGCAGGCGCCAAGAGGGTGTGCCAGGACGGTTTGCGAAGGTAGGTAGGTGGCGAATTGATTTCCAAACTCCTGGTAGCCAACCGCGGCGAGATCGCGATCCGGGCCTTCCGCGCGGCATACGAGATGGGCATCGCCACGGTGGCGGTCTATCCCTACGAGGATCGCAACTCCTCGCATCGGCTGAAGGCCGACGAGTCGTATCAGATCGGTGAGACCGGCCGCCCGGTCCGGGCATATCTGTCGGTCTCGGAGATCATCCGCGTCGCCAAACACGCAGGCGCCGATGCGATCTACCCTGGCTACGGATTCCTTTCGGAGAACCCGGAGTTGGCTGCCGCGTGTGCCGAGGAGGGCATCACCTTCGTCGGGCCCGGCGCCCACGTGTTGGAGCTGACCGGAAACAAGGCACGTGCGATCGCGGCAGCACGTGAAGCCGGACTGCCGGTGCTGACGTCATCGGCAGCCGTCGGCGTCGGTGGACGAGCTTCTGAGCGCCGCAGCGGACATGGCGTTCCCGTTGTTCGTCAAGGCAGTGTCCGGCGGCGGCGGGCGGGGCATGCGGCGAGTGACCGACCCCGAGTCGCTCGCCGAGGCCATCGAGGCCGCGAGCCGCGAGGCGGAGTCGGCGTTCGGCGATCCGACGGTCTACCTCGAGCAGGCGGTGCTCAACCCGCGTCACATCGAGGTGCAGATCCTCGCCGACGCGCAGGGCAACGTCATCCACCTCTACGAACGCGACTGCAGCGTGCAGCGCCGCCACCAAAAGGTGATCGAGCTCGCGCCCGCCCCGAACCTGCCCGCCGAGCTGCGGGACAAGATCTGCGCGGACGCGGTCGCCTTCGCGCGGCAGATCGACTACACCTGCGCTGGCACCGTGGAGTTCCTGCTCGACGAGCGGGGCCATCACGTCTTCATCGAGATGAACCCCCGCATTCAGGTCGAGCACACCGTCACCGAGGAGGTCACCGACGTCGACCTGGTGGCCAGTCAGCTGCGCATCGCCGCGGGGGAGACGCTTGCCGATCTCGGCCTGAGTCAGGACATGCTGACGACGCGTGGTTTCGCCATGCAGTGCAGGATCACCACCGAGGACCCGGCCAACGGATTCCGGCCCGACACCGGCCGGATCACCGGCTACCGCTCGCCGGGCGGCGCAGGCATCCGCCTGGACGGCGGCACGAACCTCGGCGCGGAGATCGGCGCGCACTTCGATTCGATGCTGGTGAAGATGACCTGTCGCGGCCGCGACTTCTCGACGGCGGTGACGCGCGCCCGTCGCGGATTGGCGGAGTTCCGCATTCGCGGCGTGTCGACGAACATTCCATTCCTGCAGGCGGTCGTCGACGACCCCGACTTCCGGGCGGGACGGGTCACGACGTCGTTCATCGACGAGCGCCCTGCGCTGCTGACCGCGCACATCCCCGCCGACCGCGGCACCAAGATGTTGAACTACCTGGCCGAGGTCACCGTGAACACGCCCTACGAAGGGCAGGCGAAGGCGCGGGTCTATCCGCAGGACAAGCTGCCCGACATCGGAATTGAAGCCCTCGAGTCCGCTCCGGCGCCGGGCAGCAGGCAGCGGCTGGTCGAGTTGGGGCCCGAGGGTTTCGCGGCGTGGATGAAGGATTCGGCGGCAGTTGGTGTTACGGACACCACGTTCCGGGACGCGCACCAGTCACTGCTCGCGACCCGCGTGCGCACCTCGGGTCTGCTGGTGATCGCGCCCTACATCGCCAGGATGACCCCGGAATTGCTCTCCATCGAGTGCTGGGGTGGCGCGACTTACGATGTGGCCCTTCGGTTCTTGAAAGAGGATCCGTGGGAACGGCTGGCGGCGCTGCGCGAGGCGGTGCCGAACATCTGTCTGCAGATGCTCCTGCGGGGCCGCAACACCGTCGGCTATACGCCGTACCCGGAGCTGGTCACCTCGGCGTTCGTCGAGGAGGCGACCGCGACGGGCATTGACATCTACCGGATCTTCGATGCGCTCAACAACGTCGAGTCGATGCGCCCGGCCATCGATGCGGTACGCGAAACCGGTTCTGCGATAGCCGAAGTCGCGATGAGCTACACCGGTGACCTGTCCGATCCCGCCGAGACGCTCTACACGCTCGACTACTACCTCAAGCTCGCGGAGCAGATCGTCGACGCGGGTGCACACGTGCTCGCGATCAAGGACATGGCCGGATTGCTGCGAGCACCCGCCGCGACGACGCTGGTGTCGGCGCTGCGCAGCCGCTTCGACCTGCCCGTCCACGTGCACACCCACGACACCCCGGGTGGGCAGTTGGCCACCTACACCGCCGCATGGCAGGCAGGCGCCAGCGCAGTCGACGGCGCGGCGGCCCCGCTGGCCGGGACGACCAGTCAGCCCGCGCTGAGCTCCATCGTCGCTGCCGCCGCGCACACCCGCTATGACACGGGGCTGTCGCTGCGTGCCGTGTGCGACATGGAGCCGTACTGGGAGGCGCTGCGAAAGGTCTACGCGCCGTTCGAGTCCGGGCTTCCCGCGCCGACCGGGCGGGTCTACGAGCACGAGATCCCCGGCGGTCAGCTCTCGAATCTGCGTCAGCAGGCGATCGCGCTCGGGCTCGGCAACCGATTCGAGGACGTCGAGAATGCGTACGCAGGGGCGGACCGGGTGCTCGGTCATCTGGTGAAGGTCACGCCGTCGAGCAAGGTCGTCGGAGACCTCGCGCTCGCGCTCGTCGGTGCGGGCGCCACCGCCGAGGAGTTCGCGGAGGACCCGGCCAAGTTCGACATCCCCGACTCCGTGATCGGGTTCCTGCGCGGCGAACTCGGCGACCCGCCAGGCGGATGGCCCGAGCCGTTGCGGACCAAGGCGTTGGCTGGGCGCGCGCCCGCCAAGCCGACCCAGGAGCTCACCGCCGATGACGAGGCCGCGCTCGCGAAGCCGGGTCACGCCCGCCAGGCCGCACTCAATCGGTTGCTATTCCCCGGTCCGACAAAGGAATTCGAGGCGCATCGCGAGATCTACGGCGATACGTCGCGGCTGAGCGCCAACCAGTTCTTCTACGGTCTGCGCCACGGCGACGAACATCGCATCCAGATCGACAAGGGCGTCGACCTCATCATCGGACTCGAGGCGATCTCCGATGCCGACGAACGCGGCATGCGCACCGTGATGTGCATCATCAACGGTCAGCTTCGGCCGGTGGTGGTGCGCGACCTCAGCGTCGCGGTGGACACGCCGACCGCGGAGAAGGCCGACCGGTCTAACCCCGACCACGTAGCGGCACCGTTCGCGGGTGTCGTCACCGTCGGAGTCGCCGAGGGCGACCAGATCGCCGCGGGCCAGACCATCGGAACCATCGAGGCCATGAAGATGGAGGCGGCGATCACCGCGCCCAAGGCGGGTGTGGTCGGTCGCGTCGCGGTCTCCGCCACCGCGCAGGTCGAGGGTGGTGACCTCCTGGTGGTGATCCGCCCGGCGGGCAAGAGCGAAGCGACCGGGGGATCGGCCTGACGCGCATCGTCGGCGGTACGTTCGGCGGCCGCCGAATCAGGGTGCCGCAGAGCAGGTCTGGGACCGGCACCCGCCCCACCACCGACCGGGTCCGCGAGTCGCTGTTCAACGTTCTGACGGCGCGCACGGACCTGTCGGGGAGCGCGGTGCTCGACCTGTACGCCGGCTCGGGCGCCCTCGGGATCGAGGCCGTGTCGCGAGGGGCAGGCACCGTCCTGTTCGTCGAGTCGGACCGGCGGGCCGCGGCGGTGATCAGCGAGAACGTCGCGAGCCTCGGCGTCGAGGGCGCGACGGTGCGCTGCGCCGACGTCTCGTCGGTCGTCGACGGTGTCGCACCGCACGGCTTCTCCCTCGTCGTCGCCGATCCGCCGTACGAGGTGTCCACCGTCGACGTCGAGGGGCTGGTGGCGGCGCTCGACCAGCACGGCTGGACCGCAGGCGGACGCCGTTGCCGTGTTCGAACGCCCTGCGTCGGGCCCACCGCTGCGGTGGCCGGAGGGCTGGACGGCGTGGCGTGAGCGTCGGTACGGCGACACCCGACTCGAGATGGCACAGCGGGACGGCTGAGCTGGGTCGCCCAAGGCGACACCTCTGATGACCGACGCCGGCGGAGCGGCGGGACAAGGTACGGTCATCGTCCATGAGTGGGGCGGTAGTTCCGGGATCGTTCGACCCGGTGACCAACGGTCACGTCGACGTGTTCGAGCGGGCGTGCGCCCAGTTCGACGAGGTCGTGGTCGCCGTGCTGATCAATCCGAACAAGGCGGGCACCTTCACCCCCGACGAGCGCATCGCGATGATCGTCGAGTCCACCCCGCACCTGCCCAACCTGCGGGCCGAGACCGGATCCGGCCTGACTCGTCGACTTCGTGAAGTCGCGCGGGTTGACGGCGATCGTCAAGGGGCTGCGGATCGGGCACCGACTTCGAGTACGAGCTGCAGATGGCCCAGATGAACAAGCACATCGCGGGCGTCGACACCTTCTTCGTGGCAACCGCGCCGCGCTACTCGTTCGTGTCGTCGTCGCTCGCGAAGGAGGTCGCCTCGCTCGGCGGCGACGTCTCGGAATTGCTGCCCGCGCCGGTCATGGCGCGCCTGCAAGGCGAAGCTCGCCGGCTGACCCGACCTCCCGGCATCCCAGGCGTCGAACGTGCGACCAGGGCGGAAAGTGAGCCCGAGTTTCGCCCTCAGCGCACGTTCGACGGCTCAGCAGCGCCCCGATTGCGCAGCGCGTTCGTAAAAACGCGAGGCCGACACACCGGCGTGGCAAACCGAGTCACAGAGGTAACACCAGGCACACTAGTAACAACACCAACTAGGCCTGGAGGATGTTGCCGTGTACCGAGTATTTGAGGCGCTCGATGAGCTCGGCGCGATCGTCGAGGAGGCCCGTGGAGTCCCCATGACCGCAGGCTGCATCGTGCCCCGCGGCGACGTCCTCGAGCTTCTCGACGACGTCAAGGACGCCATCCCCGGAGAACTCGACGACGCCCAGGACGTGCTCGACGCCCGCGACACGATGCTGCGCGACGCGAAGGACCACGCCGACTCGATGGTCTCTTCGGCGACCACAGAGGCCGACTCGATGGTCAACCACGCCCGCGCAGAGGCGGATCGGGTGCTCGCCGAGGCCAAGGGGCAGGCCGACCGGATGGTCGCCGAGGCGCGGCAGCACAGCGAACGCATGCTCGGCGAGGCGCGCGAAGAGGCCAGCCGGCTCGGCGCGACCGCCAAGCGCGAATACGAGGCAAGCACCGGACGGGCGAAGACCGAGGCCGACCGGCTCATCGAGAACGGCAACCTCTCCTACGAGAAGGCGGTCCAGGAGGGCATCAAGGAGCAGCAGCGCCTGGTGTCGCAGACCGAGATCGTCTCGACCGCGACGGCAGAGGCCACCCGGCTCGTCGACTCCGCGCACGCCGAGGCGGACCGGCTGCGCGGCGAGTGCGACATCTACGTCGACAGCAAGCTGGCCGAGTTCGAGGACTACCTGAACGGAACCCTGCGCTCGGTCGGTCGCGGACGTCACCAGCTGCGCACCGCCGCGGGCACGCACGACTACGCCCAACGCTGATCCGCTTCACCTGCGGTCTCGCCGTGCAGACGCAGCCGTAGGATTGCCGCCATGGCACGAAAGGGCGCATACCGGGATTCATCGTCGCCCTTCGTGATCGACATCCGTCGACTGGGCCGCGGGCCTGGCTCGATGTTGACGTTTCAGCGCACGGTGCCCGCTCCGGCGCGGATGGATGCGGCGCTCGTCGAGATCACCGACGGCGTCCCCGTCGACGTCGACCTTCGGCTCGAGTCGGTATCGGAGGGCGTGCTGGTCACCGGGACGGTGTCCGCGCCGACGTCGGGGGAGTGCGCACGGTGCCTGACCCCGATCACCGGACGCGTCGACGTACGGCTCACCGAGCTGTTCGCCTACCCGGACAGCGCCACCGAGGCCACCACCGAGGACGACGAGGTGGGTCACGTCGTCGACGACTCGATCGACCTCGAGCAGCCGATCATCGATGCGATCGGGCTCGCCCTGCCGTTCTCGCCGCTGTGCGGCCCGGACTGTCAGGGACTCTGCCCCGACTGCGGCGTCGTGCTGGCGACCGCGGAGCCCGACCACCACCACGACAAGATCGATCCGCGCTGGGCCAAGCTCGCGGCGATGCGGACCACGGAGCCGACCGACGGCGACGGGACGGACCCGGCTGGAGACTCTGGGTGACGACCGACCGCGCGCCGCTGCTCAAGGCGATCGGCGTGGACCTGCCCGACGACCTCCTGACGGTCGCGCTGACCCACCGCAGCTTCGCCTACGAGAACGGCGGGCTGCCCACCAACGAGCGCCTCGAGTTCCTCGGTGACGCGGTGCTCGGCCTGGTCATCACCGCCGAGATCTACGGAAAGTATCCCGACCGCGCCGAGGGCGAACTCGCCAAGCTCAAGTCGGCCGTCGTCAACACGCAGGCGCTGGCGCAGGTCGCCCGGCAGCTGACCCCCGACGGGCTGGGCGCGTATCTGCTGCTCGGGCGGGGCGAGCTGACCAGCGGCGGGGCGCAGAAGGCCAACCTGCTTGCCGACGGACTGGAATCGATGCTCGGTGCCACCTATGTGCAGCACGGCCACGAAGTCGCCCGCGAGGTGATCCTTCGCCTGTTCAGCGACCTGCTGGATACCGCGGCGAACCTCGGTGCCGGCCTGGACTGGAAGACCAGCCTGCAGGAGCTGGCCGCGGCTCGCCGACTGGGAGTGCCGTCGTACGCCGTGACGTCGACGGGTCCCGAGCACGACAAGGAGTTCACCGCGCGGGCGATCGTGGACGGCGTCGAGTACGGCTCGGGCGCGGGCCGCACCAAGAAGGAAGCCGAGCAGCACGCCGCGGCCGCCGCCTACTCCGCTCTGGAAGCGCTGCCCGCCACCGATGCCTGAGCTCCCCGAGGTCGAGGTCGTGCGCCGAGGGCTCGCGGCACACGTCGTCGGACGCCGCATGACGGCGGTCCGCGTCAACCACCTGCGGTCGGTGCGCAGGCACGAGGCGGGGCCCGGCGACCTGACCGCGCGGCTGCTCGGGTCGCAGATCACCGGCACGGGTCGCCGCGGCAAGTTCCTGTGGCTGGTGCTCGACGACGGCTCCGAGGATCCTCACGCCCTCGTCGTCCACCTCGGCATGAGCGGGCAGATGCTCCTCGGCGAGGTGGTCAGGACCGAGCACCTGCGCATCGCCACCCTGCTCGACGACGGCACCGCGCTCAGCTTCGTCGACCAGCGCACGTTCGGCGGGTGGATGCTCGCCGACCTCGTCGACGTCGACGGCAGCGAGGTGCCCGAACCCGTCGCGCACATCGCCCGCGATCCGCTCGACCCGCTGTTCGACCGCGACGCCGTCGTTAAGGTGTTGCGGCGCAAGCATTCCGAGATCAAGCGCCAACTGCTCGACCAGACCGTCGTCTCCGGCATCGGCAACATCTACGCCGACGAGGCGCTGTGGCGGGCCAAGGTGAACGGGGCGCGGCTTGCCGAGAAACTGTCGAAGCCGACGCTGGCCGCGATCCTCGACCACGCGACCGACGTCATGACCGATGCCCTCGGCGAGGGTGGCACGTCCTTCGACTCGCTGTACGTCAACGTCAACGGCGAGTCCGGCTACTTCGACCGCTCGCTCGACGCCTACGGCCGCGAGGGCGAGCCGTGCAGGCGGTGCGGCGCGCTGATGCAGCGGGACAAGTTCATGAATCGCTCGTCACACTATTGTCCGAAATGCCAACCGCGGCCGCGGCGTTGACACCGACCAGACAGTGACGTGTTGGCACGCGCACTCGATGTTCAGCGCGAAGCGTTGACGTGGACGCATCGCGGGAAAGGATTGACGCGATGACGGAATTGTGGGTCGAACGCACGGGCGTGCGGCGATACACCGGGCGCAGCAGCAGGGGTGCCGAGGTGCTCGTCGGCTCCGAGGACGTCGACGGCGTCTTCACCCCGGGCGAACTGTTGAAGATCGCGCTCGCCGCGTGCAGCGGGATGAGCAGCGACCATCCGCTCCGCACCCGGCTCGGCGACGACTACGCAGGCCACGATCAAGGTGTCCGGTGCCGCCGACCGCGAGCAGGAGACGTACCCGCTGCTGGAGGAGCGCATCGAGGTCGACCTGTCCAGTCTGTCCGAGGAGGACCGGGCCAAGCTGCTGACGATCGTGAGGCGGTCGATCGACAAGGTGTGCACCGTCGGGCGGACGCTGAAGTCGGGGACCGAGGTGACCCTGACGGTGGCCGACATTGGATGATCCCGACGTCCGGCTGTCCGCGTGGGTGCACGGCCGGGTCCAGGGCGTCGGGTTCCGATGGTGGACGCGCTCGCGCGCACTGGAACTCGGCCTGACCGGGTTCGCCGCCAACAAGCCGGACGGCCGCGTGCACGTCGTCGCCCGCGGTGCGCGGAATGCGTGTCAGAAGCTGCTTGACCTGCTGCGAGGCGGTGAAACGCCGGGAGCGGTCGACACCGTGGTCGCGGACTGGTTGGACGCGGGTCCACCGTTCTCAGGCTTTGTCGAGAGATAGCCGGACGCGGCGGTAAGGTGGCACGTCGTGCATCTCAAGAGTCTGACGCTGAAGGGTTTCAAGTCCTTCGCATCGCCGACGACTCTGCGCTTCGAACCGGGCATCACCTGCGTCGTCGGGCCCAACGGGTCCGGCAAGTCCAACGTCGTCGACGCGCTCACGTGGGTGATGGGCGAGCAGGGCGCCAAGACGTTGCGCGGCGGCAAGATGGAAGACGTCATCTTCGCCGGAACGTCGTCGCGGGCGCCGCTCGGCCGAGCCGAGGTGACCGTCACGATCGACAACTCCGACAACGCGCTGCCGATCGAGTACTCCGAGGTGTCGATCACCCGGCGGATGTTCCGCGACGGGGCGAGTGAATACGAGATCAACGGCAGCAGTTGCCGATTGATGGACGTGCAGGAACTCCTGAGCGACTCCGGCATCGGCCGCGAGATGCACGTCATCGTCGGACAGGGCAAGCTCTCGGAGATCCTCGAGTCCCGCCCGGAGGACCGCCGCGCGTTCATCGAGGAGGCCGCGGGCGTCCTCAAGCACCGCAAGCGCAAGGAGAAGGCGGTCCGCAAGCTCGACGCGATGTCGGCGAACCTGGCCCGCCTCAACGACCTGACGACCGAGTTGCGTCGCCAGCTCAAGCCGCTTGGCCGCCAAGCCGAGATGGCCAGGCGGGCACAGACGATCCAGATCGATCTTCGGGACTCACGGCTTCGTCTCGCCGCCGACGACCTGGTCAATCGGCAGGCCGAGTTCAACGACACCAACACCGCCGAGACGACGCTGCGCAGCGAGCACGACCAGATCGCGGCGCGCATCGATGCGACGACCATCGAGTTGGCCGCCCACGAGTCGGCCGTGTCCGGGTTGACCGAGCGGGCGGAATCGGCTCAGCAGACGTGGTTTCGGCTCTCGGCGCTGGCCGAACGGGTCAGCGCGACCGTGCGCATCGCCAGTGAACGGGCGCAACTGCTCGACGGCGACGTCGAACAGTCGTCGGGGGCCGATCCGGACGCGATGGAGGCGGAGGCCGAGGAGGTCGCGGCTCGCGAACGAGAGCTCGTCGCGGAGCTGACGGCGTCGCGCGAGCTTCTCGACTTCGCCCGTACCGAGCTGACCGAACGCGAATACGTTGCGGCAGAGGCGGAGCGCGCACACCTGGCCGCGGCGCGCGCCGAGGCGGACCGCCGCGAGGGACTGGCGCGGCTGTCCGGCCAGGTCGACACCATGCGCACGCGCGTCGAGTCGATCGACGAAGGTGTCAGCCGACTGACGGTCGGCATCGAGGAGGCCGCGACCCGCGTACAGCAGGCGCGTGCGGAGTTCGAGATCGTGCAGGGCCGCGTCGGTGAACTCGACGCGGGCGAGGTCGGCCTCGACGACCACCACGACCGCACCGTCACCGCGCTACGGCTCGCCGATGAACGCGTCTCCGAGCTGCAGACCGCCGAGCGTGGCGCCGAACGTCAGGTGGCGTCGCTGCGGGCGCGCATCGAGGCGTTGTCGGTCGGCCTCGACCGCAAGGACGGCGCGGCCTGGCTGCAGAAGAACCACGGTGGCGCAGGGCTTTTCGGCACCGTCGCAAAGCTGCTCCGCGTTCGGCCCGGCTACGAGGTGCCCGTGGCGGCCGTGCTCGGAACGGCGGCCGACGCACTGGCCGCCGACGACTTCGGCGCCGCGCGATCGGCCGTCCGCGCGCTCAAGGAGGCCGACGGCGGGCGCGCCGCGATCATGCTCGGCGATTGGCCGGACGACGGCGGTCCGCCGGAGGCCGCCGCTGCCCGACGGTGCGCTGTGGGCCCTCGATCTCGTCGATGCCCCGCCGCGTCTGCGCGGCGCCGTCGTCGCGATGCTCGGCAGCGTCGCGGTGGTCGAAGATCTCGGGGCCGCACTGGATTTGGTGGCGGCGCGACCGGGGTTGCGCGCGGTCACCGCCGACGGCGACGTCGTGGGTGCCGGCTTCGTCAACGGTGGATCCGACCGCAAGATAAGCACTTTGGAGATCGCGTCCGAAATCGAAAAGGCGCGAAGCGAACTCGAGCGCGTCGAGCGTCAGGGCCGGGAGTTGTCCGCGGCGCTGTCCGGTGCACTCGCCGAGCAGGCGACGCGTCAGGATGCGGCCGAGCATGCGCTCGCCGCGCTCAACGAGTCCGACGCGGCGATCTCGTCGGTGTACGAGCAACTCGGCAGGCTCGGGCTGGAGACCCGTGCCGCCGAGGAGGAGTGGCAGCGACTCAATCGGCAGCGCGACGAACTCGAGACGGGCCGAGTGGCCACCATGGAGGAGCTGACCGAGCTCGAGGCGCGCCTGCACAACGCTCAACAGGTCCCGACGTTCGACGCCCAACCCGTGGATCGCCGCGAATCGGTCGTCGCCGCCGAGGCCGCGCGCGCCGCGGAGGTCGAGGCGCGTCTGGCCGTGCGTACGGCGGAGGAGCGGGCGAATGCCGTTCGCGGCCAGGCAGATTCGCTGCGTCGCGCAGCGGCCGCCGAACGGGAGTCTCGGCTGCGTGCGCAACGCGCGCGGGAGGCCAGGGTGTTGGCATCGGCGGTGGCCGCGGCGGTGGCGGAGTCCGGCCGCCTGGTCGCGAACCGGCTCAGCGCAACGGTCGCCGTGGCGTCGCGCACGCGCGACGCGCTCGCCGCCGAACGTCGCGAGCGCGGTGCGCTGCTGACCGCGGCCCGTGCCGAACTCAACGAACTCAGTGTGCGGATCGACCTCCCTCACCGATGCCCTGCACCGCGACGAGGTCGCCAAAGCTCAAGCGGCGCTTCGCATCGAGCAACTCGAGGCCGCGGCCCTCGATCAGTTCGGCATGGCGGCCGAGGACCTCATCGCCGAGTACGGGCCGCAGGTGTCCTTGCCGCCAACGGCATTGGAGATGGAGGAGTACGAACAGGCCAGAGAGCGCGGCGAACAGGTCACCGCACCCGCCCCGATGCCGTTCGACCGGCCCACCCAGGAGCGTCGGGCCAAGAAGGCCGAACGCGAGTTGGCCGAGCTTGGCCGGGTGAACCCGCTGGCGTTGGAGGAGTTCGCCGCGCTGGAGGAGCGATACAACTTCCTGTCCACCCAACTCGAGGACGTCAAGGCGGCCCGCAAGGATCTGCTCGACGTCATCGCCGACGTCGACGACCGCATCCTGCAGGTGTTCGCCGAGGCCTACGCCGACGTGGAGCGCGAATTCGCCCAGGTCTTCGACACGCTGTTCCCCGGCGGCGAGGGTCGCCTGCTGCTCACCAACCCGGACGACATGCTGACCACCGGCATCGAGGTCGAGGCCCGCCCACCCGGCAAGAAGATCAAGCGGCTCTCGCTGCTGTCCGGTGGCGAGAAGTCGCTGACCGCGGTCGCCATGCTGGTGGCGATCTTCCGCGCCCGCCCGTCGCCGTTCTACGTGATGGACGAGGTCGAGGCGGCACTCGACGACGTCAACCTGCGCCGCCTCATCAGCCTCTTCGAGCAGCTTCGCGAGGTATCGCAGCTCATCGTCATCACCCACCAGAAGCCGACGATGGAGATCGCCGACGCCCTGTACGGCGTCACCATGCGCGACGACGGCATCACCACGGTGATCTCGCAGCGGATGCGCGGACAGGAACTCGTCGCCAGCCCCTGACGCGGAGAACGTGGATCATCCAGCCGCGTAGGGACGGGCTGAGTCACCGCGACCGATCACCCTGAGACAATGTCGGGGTGTCAGAAGGTCTGTGGATTGCGCTAGCGCTCATCGCCGTACTCGTCGCCGTTGCGGTGATCGTCGGCCTGACGCGCTATCGGCGCCGTCGGGTCAGCCTGTCCCGGCCGGAAACCGATGCCGCGATCGACAAGTCCGGCGGCTACAAGGCGTCGTCGGGCATCACCTTCACCAAGGCGGAGACCGGCACTCTGCAGGCCGAGCCGAGGCTGCCGATCAAACCGCACGCAGGCGAGCCGCTCGACACCAGTGGTCTGCCCGCCGTCGGCGATGACGCCACCGTCCCGCGCGACGCGCCCAAACGCTCGATTTCCGACGTCGCGCTGCCCGAGCCCGCGCCCGAGCCCGCACCCGAACCCGAGCCCGACCCGAGCCGAGATCGATCGACGCCATCGAGCCCGCCGAGGGCCGGATGGAGAGGCTGCGCGGGCGTCTCGCCAAGTCGCAGGGCACGCTGGGCCGCAGCATGTTGGGCCTGCTCGGCGGGGGTGACCTCGACGAGGAATCGTGGGAGGCGATCGAGGACACGCTCCTCGTCGCAGACCTCGGTCCGACGGTGACCGAGGCGGTCGTCACGGCGTTGCGGTCGCGCATGGCCAGCAGCAGCGTCCGGACCACCGACGATGCCCGCGCGGTCTTGCGCGAGGTGCTCATCTCGCAACTGCAACCCGATCTGGACAGGTCGATCAAGGCGTTGCCGCACGCGGACAAGCCGTCGGTGTTGCTCGTCGTCGGAGTGAACGGAACCGGCAAGACCACGACGGTCGGCAAGCTCGCGAGGGTGCTCGTCGCCGACGGTCGCCGTGTCGTGCTCGGGGCCGCGGACACCTTCCGCGCCGCCGCTGCCGACCAGTTGCAGAGTTGGGCCGCCCGGGTGGGCGCCGAGGTGGTGCGTGGCCCCGAGGGGGCCGACCCGGCGTCGGTGGCGTTCGACGCCGTCGACAGGGGAATCGCCACCGGAGCCGACGTGGTCGTCATCGACACGGCGGGCCGACTGCACACCAAGACCGGTCTGATGGACGAGCTGGGCAAGGTCAAACGCGTGGTCACCAAGCGCGCGGCCGTCGACGAGGTGCTGCTGGTGCTCGACGCCACCATCGGCCAGAACGGCCTTCCGCAGGCGCGTGTGTTCGCCGAGGTCGTCGACATCACGGGCGTGGTGCTGACCAAGCTCGACGGAACGGCCAAGGGCGGCATCGTCTTTCGCGTGCAACAGGAGCTGGGCGTGCCGGTGAAGCTCGTCGGACTGGGCGAGGGGCCCGACGATCTCGCGCCGTTCGAACCCGCGGCGTTCGTCGACGCGCTCCTCGGCTGACCTCGCACCCATCGGGCATTCCTGCGGCGTTTCTGGGGCCGTGACGAGGGAGTTAACGCAGGAGAAACGCAATCGGTCGATCCGTTCACACGAGCGAAACACGGGCGCGCCATTGGCGAAACAACCACTGCGCATTGTTCCTCCCTAGGTCAACGGTGCCTACCGGTGGCATGGGCGAAGGAGGAATCGGCAGGTGGACGGATTTCCGATAATGGGTATCCCCGACACAGGGGATACGGCATGGATGCTGGCTAGTGCCGCGATGGTGTTGCTGATGACGCCAGGTCTGGCGTTCTTCTACGGCGGCATGGTGCGCTCCAAGGGCGTGCTCAACATGCTCATGATGAGCATCAGCGCGATGGGCATCGTGACGGTGCTGTGGGTGCTCTACGGCTACTCGATGGCCTTCGGCAACGACGTGTCCAACCTGTTTGGTGACCCCACGCAGTACTTCGGCCTGAAGGGGCTCATCGGCGGAAACGCCGTGGAGGCAGTCGCCGCGGATCCGGCCGCGGGAACCGAGGCGGTCGAAGAGGTCAAGATCGCGCTCTTCGGCACGATTCCTCAGACGGTCTTCGTCGCCTTCCAGCTGATGTTCGCCATCATCACGGTCGCCCTCGTGTCCGGCGCGGTCGCCGATCGCCTGAAGTTCGGCGCTTGGCTCGCGTTCGCAGGCCTGTGGGCGACCTTCGTCTACTTCCCGGTGGCGCACTGGGTGTTCGCATTCGACGGGTACACCGGTGAGACCGGCGGCTGGATCGCCAACAAGCTCAAGGCGATCGACTTCGCGGGCGGTACTGCGGTCCACATCAACTCCGGTGTTGCGGGCCTCGCGCTGTGTCTGGTCCTCGGCAAGCGCAAGGGCTGGCCGGGTAGCCCGATGCGGCCGCACAACCTGCCGTTCGTGATGCTCGGTGCAGGCCTGCTGTGGTTCGGCTGGTATGGCTTCAACGCCGGGTCGGCCATCGGTTCGGGCGGTATCGCCGGCTCGACCTTCATCACCACGACGGTCGCGACCGCGGCGGCAATGCTGGCCTGGCTGCTGACGGAGAAGATCCGTGACGGCCATGCGACGACCCTTGGCGCCGCCTCGGGCATCGTGGCCGGACTCGTCGTGATCACACCGTCCTGTTCCTCGGTGAATGTGCTTGGCGCACTGGCAATTGGCGCGATCGGCGGCGTGCTGTGCGCCCTGGCCGTCGGCTTGAAGTTCAAGTTGGGCTTCGACGATGCGCTGGACGTGGTCGGTGTGCACCTGGTCGGCGGTCTGACAGGCACCATCCTGATCGGCTTCTTCGCGACTCCGGAAGCGCCTGCGGCGGTTGCGGGCCTGTTCTACGGCGGTGGCCCTGATCAGCTGTGGAGGCAGGCTCATCGGTGCGTTCGCCGTGCTGATCTACTCCTTCGTCGTGACGACGATCCTGGCCTACCTCCTCAAGTTCACCATCGGGCTACGGCTCGACGAAGAGGACGAAGCAAACGGTATCGACGAAGCCGAACATGCGGAAACGGCTTATGAACTCGCGTGATCGGGAAGTATTGAAAGGGGCCTCGAGAATGACCCGGAAGGAATCGACCAGATGAAGTTGATCACTGCGATCGTCAAGCCGTTCACGCTCGAAGACGTAAAGACGGGTCTTGAGCAAGCGGGCGTCCTGGGGATGACGGTCAGCGAAGTACAGGGCTACGGCCGGCAGAAGGGCCACACCGAGGTCTACCGCGGTGCGGAGTACTCCGTCGACTTCGTGCCCAAGGTGAGGGTGGAGGTCATCGTCGATGACTCCGCCGTCGACAAGGTGGTGGACGTCATCGTGCAGGCGGCTCGCACCGGCAAGATCGGTGACGGCAAGGTATGGGTCAGCTCCGTGGAAACCGTCGTGCGGGTGCGCACCGGTGAGCGGGGAACGGACGCCATTTGATGACTTCGTGATCTGAGATTCCCTCTCCCGGCAGAACCAATAGAACGAACGGCACTGCCGGGGGAGGAGAATCGAGATGATGAAGCAGACACCAGACCCCGCCGCCGGAGCCTCTCGATGGGAGGCGCCGGCGGCGGGTTCGTCGCGTCCGGCGACTGACTTGTCGGCCGCGGCAGCGCAATTGCTCAACGGCGGATCGAAGCATCTCGATTCGGCGGCACTGCGAGACGCGCTGCTCGACCTGCACCAGTTCTGGTTGTCCACGAAGGCAACCGAAATCGGCATCACCCCGACCAGTGGGTTCGCGATCGTCGCCACCGGGGGCCTTGGCAGAGGCGAATTGCTGCCCTACTCCGATCTCGATCTGACGCTCGTGCACGACGACATGCCGGCCGAGATCGTCACGCAGGTCGCCGAATTGCTCTGGTACCCGTTGTGGGACGCCAACATTGCGCTCGATCACAGCGTACGCACGGTGCCGGAGGCGCTGGAGGTCGCGGGCGGCGACATCTCGGCCGGGCTGGCCATGCTCGACGCGCGGCACATCGCTGGCGACACGGATCTCTCGTCGGCAATCGTCGCCGGGGCGCGTCGACAGTGGCGCACCGGCATCGCGTCGCGCTACGAGGAACTCGTCGCGCACACCCAGGCGCGCTGGGAGCGCAGCGGGCAGATCGCACACCGGGCCGAGCCCGAACTGAAGAACGGCCGGGGCGGCCTTCGCGACGTGCAGTTGCTCAACGCGCTCGCCATGGCCCAGTTGGCCGACGTGTACCCCAGCCGTCTGCTGGCGTCGCCCACCGGGACGCTCGGCGACGCACATCTGGCGATGCTCAACGTGCGCACCGAACTTCACCGCATCTCGCACCGGGGACGCGAGATGCTTCAGGCGCAGTACGCCGACGAAATCGGTGCCGCCTTGCGAATCGGCGACCGGTTCGACCTGGCGCGTACCCTCAGCGACGCCGCCCGGACCATCAGCTACTACGTCGACGCCGGTTTGCGCACCGCGGCGAATGCGTTGCCGCGGCGCGGTTTTGCCGCCCTTCGTCGTCCCATCCGCAAGCCGGTCGACGAGGGCGTCGTCGAGTTCGCTGGTGAGGTGATTCTTGCGAGGGACGCTCGGCCGGAACGCGATCCCGGACTGATCCTGCGGGTCGCCGCGGCCTCGGCGACGACGGGCCTGCCGATATCCGCGTCGACGCTGAGCCGGTTGTCGGAGGCGGCTCCCGAGTTGCGAACGCCGTGGCCACGCCAAGGGCTCAAGGACCTTCTGGTGATGTTGGCCGCGGGATCCGCAACCGTCGCGACCATCGAGGCGCTGGATCGAACGGGGCTGTGGGGCAGGCTCTTTCCCGAATGGGGTGCGGTCCGCGATCTTCCGCCCCGCGATGTCGTGCACATCTGGACGGTCGACCGCCATCTCGTCGAAACCGTCTCACGCGCAAGCGCCTTCACCACGCGGGTCTCGCGCCCGGACCTGCTGGTGCTCGGCGCGCTGTGCCACGACATCGGAAAGGGGCGCGGCGGCGACCACAGCGTCATCGGCGCCGACCTGGCCACCCAGATCGGTACGAGGCTGGGACTGTGGCCATCGGACGTCGAGACCCTCTCGAAGATGGTGCGGTACCACCTACTGCTGCCCGACGTCGCCACTCGGCGGGACCTTCAAGACCCGAAGACGATCTCCGCCGTCGTGGACGCGCTCGGCGGCGACCCGCTGCTGCTGGAGTTGTTGCACGCGCTCGCCGAGGCGGACTCCCTTGCCACCGGCCCCGGCGTGTGGGGCGATTGGAAGGCCTCGCTGATCGGTGACCTGGTGCGTCGCTGCCGGTTGGTCATGGCCGGCGAGCCACTACCGCAACCGGATCCGCTCGAACCGCGCTTCGTGGCGCTCGCCGCCGAAGGCAAGGTCCACGTCGAGCTGGAACCGTCGGGAAGCCCGCACGTCTTCGACGTCACGATGATCGCCCCCGACCGCCGGGGTCTGCTGTCCAAGGCCGCGGGGGTTCTCGCCCTGAACTCGCTGCGCGTGCATTCCGCCTCGGTCAACTCCTCGGACGGCGTCGCGATCAACACGTTCGTCGTCTCGCCGCACTTCGGGTCGCCGCCTGCGGGGGAGCTCCTGCGTCAACAGTTCATCCTGGCGCTCGACGGTGACCTCGACGTCATGGCCTCGCTCGAACAGCGTGATCGCGACGCCGCCGCGACGAACACCACCCGCGCGGGCGAGACTCCGCAGGCGGTCCCTGCGAACCACGCCACCGCGCCGCCGAAGATCCTCTGGTTCGACGGAACCGCACCCAGGGAATACGTCCTGCAGATCCGCAGCACGGACAGGGCCGGGCTGCTCGCCCGGCTGACGGCGGTCATCGAGCGCAGCGGGCTCGACATCGCATGGGCCAAGGTCACGACACTGGGATCCTCGGTGGTGGACGCGTTCGGCCTCGTCGTGCCCCTCGCCATGGCCAATGACGCCGACACCGACCGCGGGGCAGCCCGCGACGATCTCGAGCGCGATCTGCTCGCCGTGCTGCCCGCCCCGCCCGCGCCCAAGAAGATTGCCGAGGCGAGCTAAGGCTTGGTCGCCACGACGGGGCCGCCACTGGGACCGTTAAGCTGACCATCGTGTTTGAATCCCTGTCCGACCGGTTGACCGGTGCGCTCGCGGGCCTCCGCGGCAAGGGTCGATTGACCGATGCCGACATCGACGCCACCACCCGCGAGATTCGACTTGCCCTGCTCGAGGCGGATGTCTCCCTGCCGGTCGTGCGCGCGTTCGTCGCCCGCATCAAGGAGCGTGCGCGGGGCGCCGAGGTTTCGGGCGCGCTCAACCCCGCCCAGCAGGTCGTCAAGATCGTCAACGAGGAGCTCGTCGGGATCCTCGGTGGGCAGACTCGCCAGCTTGCGTTCGCCAAGACCCCGCCGACGGTGATCATGCTTGCCGGTCTGCAGGGCGCGGGCAAGACGACGCTGGCAGGCAAGCTGGCCAACTGGCTTCGCGGACAAGGACATACGCCGCTCCTGGTGGCCTGCGACCTGCAACGCCCCGGCGCGGTCAACCAGCTCGTCATCGTCGGCGAACGCGCCGGCGTCGCGGTGTTCGCCCCGCATCCAGGCACTGCGGAGGGCTCGGACGACGCCGCCCCGGGAGATCCGGTGGCCGTCGCCGCGGCAGGTCTCGCCGAGGCCCGAACCAAGCACTATGACGTCGTCATCGTGGACACCGCGGGCCGCCTCGGCATCGACGAAGAGCTGATGCGCCAGGCGGGTGCGATCCGCGACGCGGTCGACCCCGACGAGGTGCTGTTCGTCCTCGACTCGATGATCGGCCAGGACGCCGTCACCACGGCCGAGGCGTTCCGGGAGGGCGTCGGCTTCACCGGCGTCGTGCTCACCAAACTCGACGGCGACGCTCGCGGCGGTGCGGCGCTGTCGGTGCGCGAGATCACGGGCGTGCCGATCCTGTTCGCGTCCACCGGCGAGAAGCTCGAGGACTTCGACGTCTTCCACCCCGACCGGATGGCCAGCCGCATCCTCGGGATGGGCGACGTTCTCTCCCTCATCGAGCAGGCCGAGCAGCACTTCGACGCCGAGCAGGCCGAGGCCGCCGCGGCGAAGATCGGCTCGGGTGAACTCACGCTGGAGGACTTCCTCGAGCAGATGCTGATGATCCGCAAGATGGGACCGATCGGCAATCTGCTCGGCATGTTGCCGGGCGCCGGTCAGATGAAGGACGCGCTGGCCGCCGTCGACGACAGTCAACTCGACCGGGTGCAGGCCATCATTCGTGGCATGACCCCGGCGGAGCGGGCCGACCCGAAGATCATCAACGCGTCGCGCCGCCTTCGGATCGCCAACGGATCCGGCGTCGCCGTCTCGGAGGTCAACCAGCTCGTCGACCGGTTCTTCGACGCGCGCAAGATGATGTCGTCGATGGCTGGGCAGATGGGGATGCCGTTCGGCCGCAAGGGCGTTCAGCGCAAGGCCGCGAAGGGTAAGAACAAGCAGGCAGGCAAGAAGAAGGGCGGTCGCGGTCCGACTCCGCCGAAGACGCCCAATCCACTTGGCGCAGGCGGGCTGCCCGCAGGCTTCCCGGACCTGTCGAACATGCCGAAGGGTCTCGACGAACTGCCTCCGGGCCTTGCCGACTTCGACCTGTCCAAGCTGAAGTTCCCCGGCAAGAACTAGTGGCGATGAGCGCTTGCGCGAAGAGCAGATGACTCTGCGCCTCCATGTGCGGGGGCTTGGTCTGCCCGACGGCGAACCCGTCGAGTGGTGGATCGTCGACGGAGTCCTCAGCTCCGATCCCGTGGCCGACGCGGACACCGTGTTCGACGGCGGTTGGATTCTGCCGGGCCTCGTCGATGCGCACTGTCACGTCGGGTTGGGCGAGCACGGACCGACCGATCTCGACGAGGCCGTCGCACAGGCCGAGATCGAACGCGAGGCGGGCGCGCTCCTGCTCAGGGATGCGGGATCGCCGGTCGATACGCGTAGCCTCGACGACCGCGACGATCTGCCCCGCATCATCCGTGCCGGACGTCATCTCGCCAGGCCGAAGCGGTACTCGCCCGGGTTCGCGATCGAGATGGAGGACGAGTCGCAGCTCCCCGGCCTGGTCGCCGAGCAAGCCCGTTGGGGCGACGGTTGGGTGAAGCTGGTCGGTGACTGGATCGATCGTGGCATCGGGGATCTCGCGCCGCTGTGGTCCGATGGCGTCCTGGTCGACGCCATCGCCGCAGCCCACGCCGAGGGCGCCCGCGTCACCGCACACGTCTTCGGGGAGGATGCGCTGCCCGGCCTGATCAATGCGGGCATCGACTGCATCGAGCACGGCACCGGCATCACCGACGACACCATCGAGCTCATGCAGGCGCACGGGACCGCACTGGTGCCGACGCTCATCAACATCGAGAACTTCCCCGGCATCGCCGATGCCGCGGCCAAGTACCCGGCCTACGCCCGCCACATGCGCGACCTTCATGCGACGGGGGATCGGCGGGTGGCCGCAGCACGCGAGGCAGGCGTCCCGATCTTCGCGGGCACCGATGCGGGCAGCATGGTCGGCCACGGCCGCATCGCCGACGAGGTCGCGGCGCTCACGCGCGTAGGGCTGAGTCCGACCGCGGCGCTCGGCGCGGCGTGCTGGGATGCGCGAGCATGGCTCGGCAGGCCCGCCTTGGACCATGGCGCGTCGGCGGATCTGCTGTGCTACGCCGAAGATCCTCGGGACCCACGCGTCCTACGGCATCCGGAGCTGGTCATTCTGCGCGGCCGCATCTTCCGCTAGATCGTGACTTCGGCGTGTGCAGCGGTGCTCACCGCCGGTGAGCACGCCGAAATCGCCGGTCATGCGGCGGCGCGGCCGAAGCCCCAGTCGAACAACCCGATCGCCTGACCGTAGAGATCGCCGGTGCCGTACATCAGCACCACCAGCAGTCGGCGGCCGTTGCGCTGCGCGGCGGTGACCAGGGTATTGCGCGCCAGATTGGTGAAGCCGGTCTTGCCTGCGAAGTCACCCGGATAGCGGGTGAGCAACTCGTTCTGCGCCGCAAGCTCTTTGACCGCACCGCCCTTGCCGGGAAATGACGCCGTCGGCGACCGGAAGATCTGGGCGATCAATGGGTACTTCAGTGCCTGGCGATAGATCAGCGCGAGATCGTAAGGGGTGGTGACGGTTTCCCAGCCGGGTCCGTCCAGTCCGGATGGCGACGAGGCGCGGGTACTGCGGGCGCCGAGCTGTTGCGCCTTCGCGGTCATCGCGGCCACCGCCACGCGTTGTCCGCCCAGCATGTCGGCGAGCATGTTGGCGGCGTCGTTTCCCGACACCATCAGCAGGCCCGCAAGCAGTTGCGTCGTGGTGTAGGCCTGGCCGGGCACGAGCCCTACGCACGAGCACTCCACCTGTGTGTGACTCTGGTTGGCCCGCGCGAACGAGTTCGGGCTGAGGTGATCCAGGACGACCATCGCCAGCAACGGCTTGATCGTGCTCGCCGGGGCGTGCGATCCGTTCGGCGTCCTTGGAGGCCAGCACCGCACCGGTGTCCAGGTCGGCGACGAGCCAGGCCTGCGCAGGCCCTTGGGGTGGCGAGACGACTGCTCCGGCGAGGTCGGTGTCGGGTTGCGCCGAGGCGACGGGCGCGAGCACCGTGCAGAGGGCGAGCATCATCGCCACGAGCAGTCTCCGCACGGATCGAGCCTAGGTGGGCGATGGCTCGTCGAGGTTGCCGTCCGTGTGCGATCCGATATCGAAAGCGTTGCGAAACAGCAACTTTCACACCCGAGATTCGGGTGCTTCGGCGACTCGTGTCAGAGCTTGCCGATGCCCTGCGAATTGCCCTGCGCGAAGCCCCAATCCAGCAGGCCGGTCGCCTGGTCCCAGTAGGTCGGTCCACCTTCGACGACGAGGCCGTACATCATCGCGACGACCAGCCGACGTCCGTCGCGCTGGGCTGCGCCGACGAACGTCTTGCGAGCGGTGTCGGTGAAACCGGTCTTGCCGCCGAGCATCCCGGGATAGCGGAACAGCATCTCGTCCTGATTGACCAGGTTCACCGGTCCCGAATCGCCTGGGAACGGCGCCGACGCGGTCGACGTGATGGCAGCGAACGTCGGGTTGTTCAATGCCGCGCGGAAGATCACGGCGAGGTCGTGCGGCGTGGTGTAGCCGTCGATGCCGGGACCGTTCGAGCCCGGACGGAGAGCCCGCCCGCGTCCCGGTCGCGCCGAGCGAGGCCGCCTTCGCGTTCATCTTCGCCACGGCGGCGTCGGTTCCGCCCAGCATGTGCGCCAGGGTGTTGGCCGCGTCATTGCCCGACACCAGGAGCAGGCCGTCGAGAAGCTCCTGCGTCGTATAGGTGCGGCCCGCCTTCACGCCCGCGCAGTTGCACTCCACCTTCGCGTCGGCCTCGTTGGCGACGACGGTCGCGTCCATGGGCAGTTCGTCGATGGCCGACCAGGGCGAGCAGCGTCTTGATGGTGCTCGCAGGCGGATGGGTGACGTACTGGTCATGGCCCGCCAGGATCTCGCCGCTGTCCATGTCTGCCACGATCCACGCGGGCGCCGGACCCGCCGGCAGAGAAACGGCGCCGGACTGCTGAGTGTCGACGTCCGCCGATGCCGCAGGCGACGCGATGACGAAAAGCGTGCTCAGACATGCCAGTAGTGCGCCGATAACCTTCCCCATGGGGTCAAGAGCGTAGCGGGCAGCCGCTCGCGGCGCCGTCCGCCCCGCGACGGCCCGGTGTTTGAAGTCGGTGCCCGAGGGTTAACACTGGCTACGGCGGGGTTCTCAACGGTGCGATGAAGCATGTCCCCGGGATCAAGATCACCTAAGGAGTGGGCAGCGTGTGCGGCATCGCAGGTGAGATCGCCCAAGGCAGGCCAGTCGACCTAGAGGCAGTCGGCCTGATGACGCACGCGATGGCGCCACGTGGGCCGGACGGCAGCGGCGCGTGGGCCGACGAGCGGATCGCGCTCGGCCACCGCAGGCTGGCCATCATCGACCTGTCCAGTCACGGGCATCAGCCGATGCACGACCCGGAGCTCGGGCTGACCGTCGCGTTCAACGGATGCATCTACAACTATCCCGAGCTGCGCCAGCAGCTCCTCGGCCTCGGCTACCGGTTCTTCTCGCACAGCGACACCGAGGTCATCCTCAAGGGCTACCGCGAGTGGGGCGAGCGGGTGGTCGATCACCTCAAGGGGATGTTCGCCTTCGCCGTCGCCGAGACCGACAGTGGCCGGGTGGTCCTCGCGCGCGACCGCCTCGGGATCAAGCCGCTGTACTGGTGCGACGTCGACGAGGGAGGAGCGACGGGCGCACTGCGGTTCGCGTCGTCGCTGCCCGCGCTGTTGGCTGCGGGTGGGGTGGACACCGAGATCGATCCGGTCGCCCTGCACCACTACCTGAGCTTCCACTCGGTGGTTCCCGCGCCCCGCACGATTCTGCGCGGCGTGCGCAAGCTCGAGCCAGGCACGATCATGCGGATCGAACCCGACGGCCGCAGAACCCAGGAGACCTACTGGGAGCCTGTCCTCGAACGGTCGGCGGAGCGGGCCGACTGGTCCGAGACGGACTGGCAGGACGCGATCCTCGCCTCGCTTCGGACCGCGGTCGAGCGCCGACTGGTCGCCGACGTGCCCGTCGGCGCCCTGCTGTCGGGCGGCCTCGACTCCAGCCTCATCGTCGGTCTGCTGGCGGAGGCGGGACAGCACGGGCTGCAGACCTTCTCGATCGGGTTCGAGGCCGCCGGTGGTGAGGAGGGCGACGAGTTCAAGTACTCCGACGTCATCGCACGGCACTACGGCACGGACCACCACCAGATCCGTATCGACACGGCGCGGATGCTGCCGTCGCTGTCGGGCGCCATCGGGGCGATGAGCGAACCGATGGTGAGCCACGACTGCGTGGCCTTCTACCTGTTGTCCGAGGAGGTCAGCAAGCACGTCAAGGTGGTGCAGTCGGGTCAGGGCGCCGACGAGATCTTCGCCGGCTACCACTGGTATCCGCCGATGGCGCATGCCAGGGATGACAGCGCCGACGACGCTCTGGCGCGCTACCGGCAGGCGTTCTTCGACCGCGACCACGATGCGCTCAACGCGTTGGTGCAACCGCGGTGGCAGCTCGGCGACGACGTCGCAGGCGAGTACGTTCTCGAGCACTTCGCGCATCCCGGCGCGGCGACCGCGACCGACCGGGCGCTACGCCTGGACACCACGGTCATGTTGGTCGACGATCCGGTGAAGCGCGTGGACAACATGACGATGGCGTGGGGTCTGGAGGGCCGCGTCCCATTCCTCGACCACGAGCTCGTCGAGCTGGCCGCCATGTGCCCGCCGCACCTGAAGACCGCCCAGGACGGCAAGGGCGTGCTCAAGGAGGCCGCCCGGAAGGTCATCCCGCACGAGGTGATCGACCGGCCGAAGGGGTACTTCCCGGTGCCCGCCCTCAAACACCTTGCGGGTCCATACCTCGACCTCGTCGCCGACGCCCTGCACAGTTCGGCAGCGCGGGATCGCGGCCTCTTCGCCCCGAGTGCGGTCGACGCCCTCCTCGCCGATCCCAACGGCAACCTCACGCCACTGCGCGGGAATCCGCTGTGGCAGATCGGCTTGCTCGAACTCTGGCTCGCCCGCCACGTGGATGGGGCGAAGTGACCATGGCAACCGAGGACACCGCCGCAGCACCGGACACGCGCGTCGGCGTCGTCCAGGACCTGGGCTGGGGCCGGTTGGTCTTCGGCCAAACCTGTGACGAACCCGAACAATTCGGCAACGCCCTTCGCGCGGAGGCCAGCGGGCGCCGTGACATCGGGATGTACCTCGACGCGCCGCACGTCTTCGTCGCCCTGCATCCGCAGGAGTTCTTCATCGATCCGAGCTTCACCTACCGGGTCGACCTGACCAAGCCGCTGGACTACGAGCCCTCACCGGTGCCGGGCCTGTCGGTGCGTCCCGTGACGGCCATCGAGGACTGCGCGGCCATCAACCAGATCTATCTGCAGTGCCGGATGGTGCCCGCGGACGTCGAACTCATGTGGGACAACAGCCAATCCCAAGAGCACATGGTCTATCTGGTCGTCACCGACGACGCGACCGGCTCCGTGGTGGGGACCGTCACCGGCATCGACCACGCGCAACTCTTCGACGACGAGGAGAACGGCTCCAGCCTCTGGTGTCTGGCCGTCGATCCCACGCTGTCCCGGCCGGGCGTCGGCGGCCTGCTCGTCAAGTCGCTCATCGACGAGTTCGCGCGACGGGGGCGGACCCAGATGGACCTGTCCGTGCTGCACGACAACGCGGGTGCCATCGCGCTGTACGAGCGGATGGGCTTCAGCCGGGTGCCCGTCCTCGGGATCAAGCGCAAGAACGCCATCAACGAGAAGCTCTTCGCCCCCGCCATGGCGGAAGAGGAACTCTCGCAACTCAATCCGTACGCCCGGATCATCGCCGACGAGGCCATCCTGCGCGGCATCGCGGTCCACGTGCTCGATGCCAAGGGTGGTTATCTCAAGCTCACGCACGGCGGCACCAGCGTCGTCACCCGCGAGTCGCTCTCCGAGCTGACCAACGCCGTGGCGATGAGCCGCTGTGACGACAAGCGCGTCGCCAGGAAGGTCGTCGCGGACGCGGGCATTCGTGTCCCGCAGGGCCGCAATGCCACGTTCTCCGCCGCAGACCACGACTTCCTCGACGAGGTGGGTTCGGTCGTCGTGAAGCCGGCCCGTGGCGAACAGGGCGCGGGCATCACCGTCGGAGTGACCCGCCCCGAGGACCTCGACCGAGCGATCAGGCTGGCCGCCGAACACAGTCCCGACGTGCTGCTCGAGGAGCGATGCGACGGCGAGGATCTGCGCATCGTCGTCATCAACGGCAAGGTGATCGCCGCCGCCCTGCGCCGCCCGCCCGAGGTGGTCGGCAGTGGGAACCACACCGTGCGCCAGCTCGTCGAGGCACAGAGCCGAAGGCGCGCAGCCGCCACCCAGGGCGAGTCCACCATCCCGGTCGACGACCTCACCGAGGACACCGTGCGCGAGGGCGGCTGGCAGCTCGACGACGTGCTCCCGCTCAACGAGCGCGTGATCGTTCGGCGGACGGCGAATCTGCATACCGGCGGAACCATCAAGGACGTGACCGACGACCTCAACCCCAGGCTGGCGCAGGTAGCCATCCAGGCCGCGGATGCCATCGGCATTCCGGTCACCGGTATCGACCTGATCGTGCCTGCGGTGGACGGGGAGGAGTACGCCTTCATCGAGGCCAACGAGCGACCCGGGCTCGCCAATCACGAGCCACGCCCCACGGCGCAGGCGTTCGTCGACCTCCTCTTCCCCCGCACCGCCGCGACCCCGTGGGCGTGGCAACCCGACCCCGTGGAGCCGCCGCCGTGACCGATACCCTCAACTCCATCGACATCACCGAACCCTCCCCGCCGCGGATGCCAGAAGCCGACCGCAGCTGGATGATCGACACGCTTCTGACCCTGCTTCAGACGCCGAGTCCCTCGGGACGCACCGACGCCGTGATGCAGCTGATCGGCGGCATCCTCGACGACCTCGGCGTGCCGTTCATGCTGACGCGCCGTGGTGCGCTCACCGCGGAGATTCCCGGCAGGTCCTCGACCGCTGAGCGCGCAATCGTCGTGCACGCGGACACGATCGGCTGCATGGTCCGCGAGCTGAAGGACAACGGCAGGCTCGCCCTGATCCCCGTCGGCACCTTCTCGGCGCGGTTCGCCGCAGGCGCGCGGGTCCGCATCTTCACCGACGACACCGACGAATTCATCACCGGCACGGTCATGCCGCTGAAGTCGAGCGGCCATGCCTTCGGCGATGAGATCGACACCCAGCCAACGGATTGGGACAACGTCGAGGTCAGGATCGACCGCAAGGTCTGGACACGCGCTGACCTCGAGGCGCTCGGGCTCAACGTCGGCGACTTCGTCGCCTTCATCACCAGTCCGGAGCTCACCCAGGACGACTTCATCGTCTCGCGGCACCTCGACGGCAAGGCGGGTGTGGCCGTCGCGCTGGCGTTGGCCCGCAACGTCGTCGAGCAGAAGATCGTGCTACCGCACAGGACGACGATCATGGTGACGATCACCGAGGAGGTCGGTCACGGCGCGAGCAGCGGACTCCCACCGGACGTGGCGGAGCTGGTGTCGGTGGACAACGCCGTGTGCGCACCGGGCCAGCATTCGCTCGAGCACGGCGTCACGATCCCGATGGCCGACATGCACGGCCCGTTCGACTACCACCTCACGCGAAACCTGCTGCGCCTCGCCAAGGAGCAGGACATCGTCCACGCTCGCGACATCTTCCGCTTCTACCGATCCGACGCCGCGGCCGCGATCGAGGCGGGCGCCAACACGCGCGCCGCCCTGGTGGCGTTCGGGCTGGACGGCAGCCACGGCTGGGAGCGCACCCACCTGGACTCGCTGGAGGCGTGCTATCTGCTTCTGCAGAGCTGGCTGCGCACTCCGCTGACGTTCGCGAGGTGGGACGCCAAGCCGGGCAAGCTGCGCGACTTCCCTGCGTCGAACCAGCCTTCGCCCAGCGAGCAGTGGGTGCCGCTGTCCCGCGGCGACCACAGTGAGCCGGGCGACGTGTCACCGGGGGAGCACTGGCCGCCGTCGGAGGGACCTCAGGCGTAGGCGAAGCGACGGCAGGGCTCCGGTCCGGGTGGTGTTCAATCGACAGATGCTGAGCCTGCAAGAGATCTCCGACCGCCTCGAAATCCAGCAGCTGCTCGTCGACTACTCCACGGCGATCGACACACGCCGGTTCGATGATCTCGACGACGTCTTCACCGCCGACGCCTACATCGACTACCGCGCGATGGGGGGCATCGACGGCAGCTTTCCCGACGTGAAGAAGTGGCTGTCGGACGTTCTGCCGAACTTCCCGGCGTACTCCCACCTGATCGGCAACTTCGACGTCAAGATCTCGGGGGACACCGCGACGTCCCGCATCCTCTGCTTCAACCCGATGGTGCTCGACGCGGAGCAGAAGCAGATCCTGTTCTGCGGCCTCTGGTACGACGACGCGTTCATCCGCACCGAAGCCGGCTGGCGGATGACCCGCCGCGTCGAGACCAAGTGTTTCGACAAGGTCGTCTGAGCCGCCCTCGGCGCCGCGAGGGTGCGGTCTGATCCGCCCTCTCCAGGGCGATGCGTCGCACAGCGCACAGTCGCGGCGCTAGTCGACGATTTCCGGTCCAGCCAGCCGTTCTGGCAGAATGGTCGGCTGTCTGCCGGGCGACTCCTTAGATGCGCTGCCCGTCGGTCACACACGTAAGGCAAAACCGGATGGGGCATGTCCGCCCGCATCGCTGAATTGCAGCGTGGCATCTAGAGGAGAAGTCGCTCAATCATGGCTGTCAAGATCAAGCTCGCCCGCTTCGGCAAGATCCGCAATCCCCAGTACCGCATCTCGGTCGCCGACGCGCGCAATCGCCGCGACGGCCGCGCCATCGAGGTCATCGGCAAGTACCACCCGAAGGAAGATCCCAGCCTCATCGAGATCGACTCGGAGCGCGTGCAGTACTGGCTGGGCGTCGGCGCTCAGCCCACCGAACCCGTCCTCGCCCTGCTGAAGATCACGGGCGACTGGCAGAAGTTCAAGGGTCTGCCCGGTGCCGAGGGCACGCTGAGGGTCGCGGAGCCCAAGGCGAGCAAGCTGGACCTGTTCAACGCCGCGCTGGCCGCCGCTGACGGTGGGCCCTCCGGCGAGGCCACGACGCCCAAGAAGAAGAAGGCTCCCGCCAAGAAGGCCGACGCCGACGAGGCCCCGGCGTCTGCCGACGCCGAGCCCGCCGCTGACTGCCGAGCCCGCCGCGCTGCCGAGCCCGCCGAGGTCGCCGAGGCTGCCGCCGAATGAGCACCGTCGTCGTCGACGCCGTGGAGCACCTGGTCCGCGGAATCGTCGACAATCCCGATGACGTCCGCGTCGACATGGTGACCAATCGCCGTGGCCGGACCGTCGAGGTGCACGTCCACCCCGACGATCTCGGCAAGGTGATCGGCCGTGGCGGCCGCACCGCGACGGCATTGCGGACGCTGGTTTCCGGCATCGGTGGCCGCGGCATCCGCGTCGACGTGGTCGACACCGACCAGTAGTTGGCCGAACTCAGCCAAGCGACTCGCGGATCGGACTCAGCGTGGATCTCGTAGTCGGGCGCGTCGTCAAGGCCCACGGCATCACCGGCGAGTTGGTCGTCGACGTCCGCACCGACGATCCCTGGGATCGCTTCGCTACGGGTACGTCGTTGCGCGCCAGAGCGCGCGACAAGACCGAGCGGACCTACGTGGTCTCCTCGATGCGCGAGCACGGTGCCCGGCTGCTGGTTCGGCTCGACGGCGTCGGGAGCCGTGACGCCGCCGACGAGTTGCGGGGGAGCTTGTTCATCGTCGACACCGCCGAACTGCCACCCATCGACGACCCCGACGAGTTCTACGATCACGAGCTCGAGGGCCTTCGGGTGCGAACCGTCGCGGGGCGCGACGTCGGCACCGTGGCCGAGGTGCTGCACACCGCGGCCGGGGAGCTGCTGTCGGTCCGGCCTGCCGAGGGTGACGGCCCGGAGATCCTCGTTCCGTTCGTGGCGGCGATGGTCACGTCGGTGTCGGTTGCCGACGGACTCGTCGAGATCGATCCCCCCGACGGCCTGCTGGATCTGGACTCGATCTAGCGATGCGAGCGGACTCATGCGGATAGACGTCGTCACGATCTTTCCGGCCTTTCTCGATCCGCTTCGACAAGCGTTGCCGGGCAAGGCCATTGACGCGGGAATCGTGGAACTCGGCGTGCACGACCTGCGCGGCTGGACTCACGACGTCCATCGCTCCGTCGACGATTCGCCGTACGGCGGCGGGCCGGGAATGGTGATGACGGCACCCGTGTGGGGGAAGGCCCTCGACGAAATCTGCTCACCCGAAACCGTTCTCGTCGTACCCACTCCCGCAGGCCGGCTGTTCACCCAGGCCGTGGCGCAGCGGTGGAGCGGCGAGCAGCACCTGGTGTTCGCCTGCGGGCGCTACGAGGGCATCGATCAGCGTGTCGTCGACGACGCTGCCGCGCGCATGCGGGTCGAAGAAGTGTCCATCGGGGACTACGTGCTGCCGGGTGGCGAGTCTGCCGCCATCGTCATGATCGAGGCGGTGGTTCGGCTGCTACCCGAGGTGCTCGGCAATCCTGCTTCGCACGAAGATGATTCGCACTCCGAGCAGAACGAGGGCCTGCTGGAGGGGCCCAGCTACACCAGGCCGGCGAGTTGGCGCGGCCTCGACGTTCCCGAGGTGCTGCTGAGCGGGGACCACGCGAAGATTGCCGCCTGGCGAAGCGAGCAGTCGCAACGGCGGACGGCGGAGCGACGCCCCGACCTCCTCGGAGGCTAGAGCCCTCCGGGGAACATCGTCTTGACGGCCTGGGTGATCGTGGCGCGGGCCACTTCGGGACTGGTGGACTGCATCGAGCTGATCGCCATCACGTAGCGCCGGTCGGGTCCGATCACGCCGGTCGACAGGTGCATCCACTCGGAGCCGATGCAGCACATCCAGCCCTGTTTGACGGCAACGGGTTCGCCGGCCAGCCCGTCGGGAATGCCGAACCGCTGTGGGTAGACGCCGCCGGGCATCATGGTGTCGAGTGCCATCGGAGCCGACGCCGCAAGGTTGGACAGGATGATGCTGGCCTGTTCCGGGGGCAGGCCGCCGGTGCCCGCGAGCAGCATGTCGTAGTAGTGCACCAGGTCGCTCACGGTGCTGATCGTGTTGAACCACTGGCCGTTTGGCCGCGTCGACGAGAGCCCGTAGCGGGCGACCACCCTGTTGATGATGGCGGTTCCGCCGCTGCGGTTCCAGAACACCTCGGCCGGGTCGTCGTCGGACTGCCGCAGCATCCGGTCGAACGCCTCGCGGTCGTCGGCGGACAGCTGGGTCTGGCCCTTCGACACCTGCAGCAGCAGATCGTCGGCGATGAAGAGCTTGACCACGGAGGCGATGGCGATGCCGTCGCCTGCCGTTGGTGACCAACTGGCCGGTGTTCCGATCGAGGACGGCGACATTGATGTCGGCGCCGTTCTTGGCAGCGTCGGCAGTGGCCTGCTTGCTCCCTGACGTCCAGGCCGGTGAATGCCATCGGCGGCTCGTTGGGCGGGGCTTCGGGCAACGGGGCGGAGGCGCCCTGCGGTGCGACGACGACGAGCTGGGGACCGCCTGCGGGCGACGGCGGAGTGCCGTAGACCTTGGCTTCGCATCCGGCAGTGACCAGCAGTGCCGCCGTCGCGGCCGCGGTGACCATCAGCAGCTTCGACTGCCGGCGTCGCATGGTCCTCCTCAGCATCGACTGCCTGACGAAAAGTGGAGTGCTGATCTCGGATACCGTTCAGCGACTGAGCCCCGACTCGTCAGGTAAGACTAGCCGGTTCGCGACGCTCCCTGCGCCCTCGGGCCGGGTGTGTTTCGTCATCGTTTCGAGTCCTTTTCGCGATCGGGTTCCGGTCACGATTTCGCCGCTCGGGCGCCGTCTGGCACAATTGAGCAGTTGTCCGCGCAGGTTCTGGGGACCATCCGGAAAACCGGGTCCCGGCCTGCGGTGCGCAACCCCCATTACGCCCAGATTCACGGCTCAGGCTGCAGTCGTCAACAGCAAGGAAGTGTCACCGATGAACACGCTGGACTTCGTCGATAAAGCGTCGCTGCGCGACGACATCCCGGTCTTCGGCTCCGGCGACACGGTGAACGTGCACGTGAAGGTCATCGAAGGCACCAAGGAGCGCATCCAGGTCTTCAAGGGCGTCGTGCTGCGTCGCCAGGGTGGCGGTATTCGCGAGACGTTCACCGTCCGCAAGGAGAGCTACGGCGTCGGCGTCGAGCGCACCTTCCCCGTCCACTCGCCGAACGTCGATCACATCGAGGTCGTGACCCGCGGTGACGTGCGTCGCGCCAAGCTGTACTACCTCCGTGAGCTTCGCGGCAAGAAGGCGAAGATCAAGGAAAAGCGCTGACGTCCGTTCCGCAGGACCGCCATCGCTGGCACCTGCGTCGCGTCCGGCCCGGCGCGCTTCTGGCTACGCTGATTCCGTGAGCGAACCCCGGGACCACGTCACCGACGACGTCATCGACGACGACACCGATTCGGAACGGTCGGACAAGCCCGAGAAGAAGCGGGGCGCAGTGCGGGAAGCCGCGCTGCTCCTGACCATCGCGGTGGTCCTCTACTACGTGATGCTGACGTTCATCGCGCGGCCGTACCTCATTCCCTCGGAATCGATGGAGCCCACCCTGCACGGGTGCAATGGCTGCGTCGGCGACCGGATCATGGTCGACAAGGTCACCTTCGACTTCTCGTCGCCCGAGCCTGGCGACGTCATCGTGTTCAAGGGCCCGCCGTCGTGGAACATCGGCTACAAGTCGATCCGATCCGACAACCCGGTGGTGCGGACGCTGCAGAACGCACTCTCCTTCGTCGGTTTCGTGCCGCCGGACGAGAACGATCTGGTCAAGCGGGTCATCGCGGTCGGCGGCCAAACCGTCGAATGCCGTGCGGACACCGGCCTGACGGTCGACGGGCGCAAGCTCAACGAGCCCTACCTGAACGTGACGACGATGAACGCCGACCCCGCGGTCTACCCGTGCCTGGGCAATGAGTTCGGCCCCGTGAAGGTTCCCGACGACCGGCTGTGGGTGATGGGTGACAACCGCACCCATTCCGCCGACTCGCGCGCCCACTGCACGAACATCCCCGCGGACGCGCAAAAGGGCCTGTTGTGCACGGGCGACCCGATGGCGGGAACCGTCCCCGTGGACAACGTGATCGGCAAGGCGCGATTCATCGCGTGGCCGCCGTCGCGGTGGGGTGGGGTCAGCAGCGTGAATCCGCAGACCTCGTCCTAGGAGCTGCTCGTGCCGCTGTCTTGGCCGCCCCGATCGGTGATCCGAAGGTCCGCCGGTCTGCGCACGCTCGAATCGGCTCTGTACCGCGGCGGCCTCGGCCCGGTGGCAGGGGTCGACGAGGTCGGTCGCGGAGCGTGTGCGGGGCCGCTGGTCGTCGCGGCGTGTGTCCTCGGCCCGAATCGTCTGGAAAGCCTTGCGGCACTCGATGACTCGAAGAAGCTCAACGAGCGTGAGCGCGAGCGGTTGTTCCCGTTGATTCGCCGCTACGCGCTCGCTTACCACGTGGTCTTCATCCCGTCCACGGAGGTCGATCGACGCGGTGTGCACGTCGCCAACATCGAGGGCATGCGACGGGCGGTCGCCGGCCTGCCGATCCGCCCCGGTTACGTGCTCAGCGACGGGTTCCGCGTGCCCGGACTTCCGATGCCGTCACTGCCGGTCATCGGTGGTGACGCGGCGGCGGCGTGCATTGCTGCCGCCAGCGTGTTGGCGAAGGTCAGTCGCGACCGGCTGATGGTCGCTCTTGCCGCCACTCATCCCGGCTACGGCTTCGCCGAGCACAAGGGATACAGCACCGCCGCGCACACCGCAGCACTGGCCGAACGCGGCCCATGCGAGGAGCACCGGTACTCCTTCATCAACGTGCGCAGGGCCGCCGCAGGCCTACCGATCGATGCGGCGCTCGCGGCCGAATTCGACGAGTCTGGTGAACCCGCGCAGCATGGGGAACTGGGCTGAGGAAAGATGAACTCCACACCGACAGAAGGATCGCTGAACCGATGAGTGCCGAGGATCTCGAGAAGTACGAAACCGAGATGGAGCTCTCGCTGTACCGCGAATACAAGGACATCGTGGGCCAGTTCAGCTATGTCGTCGAGACCGAGCGGCGGTTCTACCTGGCCAACAGCGTCGAATTGATGCCGCGCAACGCCGACGGCGAGGTGTACTTCGAGCTTCGCCTCGCCGACGCCTGGGTGTGGGACATGTACCGTCCCGCCCGCTTCGTCAAGCAGGTGCGGGTGATCACGTTCAAGGACGTGAACATCGAAGAGGTCGAGAAGCCCGAACTGCGGCTGCCCGACTAGCCGTGACACCTGGATTCGACCCGGCACTTCGGCTGCACGATCCCGCGCTCCGCGGCTTCGCGAGCGACAACTACGCGGGCGTCCACCCCGAGGTGCTCGCCGCCATCGCGGCGGCCAACGAGGGGCACCAGGTCGCCTACGGCGGGGACGTCTACACCGAGCGCCTGCAACAGCTCGTCGTCGAGCACTTCGGCGATGGGGCCGAGGTGTTCCCCGTGTTCAACGGCACGGGCGCCAACGTGGTCGGTCTGCAGTCGATGCTGCCGCGCTGGGGCGCGGTGATCTGCACCCAGACCGCGCACGTCAACACCGACGAGAACGGCGCGCCCGAGCGTGTCGCGGGATTGAAGTTGCTCACGGTGCCCACGCCGGACGGCAAGCTCACCCCCGAGCTCGTCGACCGCGAGGCGTGGGGTTGGGGTGACGAGCACCGCGCACAGCCGCTCGCGGTGTCGATCACGCAGACCACCGAACTCGGCACGGCCTACACCGCCGCCGAGGTGCGGGCGCTCGCCGACCACGCCCACGCACGCGGAATGACCCTGCACATGGACGGCGCGAGGATCGCGAACGCGGCCGCCCACCTCGGCGCCGCCCTGCGCGAGTTCACCGCGGATGCAGGCGTCGACGTGCTGTCGTTCGGCGGAACGAAGAACGGCCTGCTCTTCGGAGAGGCCTTGGTGGTGCTGAACTCCGAGGCGTGTGACGGCCTGAAGTACCTGCGCAAGCTCGACATGCAGCTCGCCAGCAAGATGCGATTCGCCTCTGCCCAGCTGATCGCCATCCTGACCGACGACCTCTACCTGCGTTCGGCTCGCCATGCCAACGCGATGGCCACCCGTCTGCGCACGGCGGTGGAGGGATTGCCCGGACTCGTGCTTACACAGCAGACGCAGTCGAACGCCGTGTTCGCGATACTTCCGCCCGGAGTCGCCGACCGGCTCCGCGCCAGGTTCCGGTTCTACGACTGGGATCCGGCGACGGGCGAGGTGCGCTGGATGTGCGCGTTCGACACGACCGAGGCCGACGTCGACGCGTTCGCGGCAGCAGTGCGCCAGGAGCTCGCGGGATGACCGAAGAGCAGCCACCCGTCGCCGTCGTCACCGGGGCAAGCCGGGGCGCAGGCCGCGGCATCGCCGCCGCGTTGGGCGGCGCGGGGTGGAGGGTCTTCCTGACGGGCCGGACGGTGAGCGATCCAGGCGACGGCGGCATCCCCGTGACGGTCGATCATCGCGACGACGAGCAGGTCGCGGCGCTGTTCGACCGGGTGCGCGACGAGTGTGGGCGGCTCGACCTCCTGGTCAACAACGCCGCCGCCGTCCACGACGACCTGGTGAGCCCGAAACCGTTCTGGCAGAAGCCACTTGCGCTTGCCGACGTCCTCGACGTGGGATTGCGGTCGGCGTACGTGGCGTCCTGGTATGCGGCGCCACTCATGGTCGAGCAGGGTCGCGGGCTGATCGCCTTCACGTCCTCGCCGGGATCGGTCTGCTACATGCACGGACCGGCTTATGGCGCGCAGAAGGCTGGGGTCGACAAGCTCGCCGCAGACATGGCCGTCGACTTCAAGGACACCGGTGTCTCGACCGTCTCGGTGTGGATGGGCATCCTGCTGACCGAGCAGTTCGTGCGGGCGTTCGACGGGCACCCCGAGGCGCTGGCCAAGACCGCGGCGCACTCCGAGACGCCCGAATTCACCGGCCATCTCATCGACGCGCTGTACCGCGACGAGGACCTGTCCGTCGCTGAGCGGTCAGACGCTGATCGGCGCGGAACTCGCGGCGCGGTACGGCATCACCGACGCCGAGGGTCGCCGCCCGCCGTCGCACCGAGAAGCGCTCGGCGCCCCGCGGACTCCGTCGTCGGTGGTGGTGCGCTGACGGCTCGCCGGACCGGACTTGCCACACTGGACGGCATGCGCATCACCACGCAGTGCTGGCTGACCGACATGGACGGCGTCCTGGTCCGTGAAGAACACGCCCTGCCGGGCGCAGCCGACTTCCTGGCCCGCCTCGCCGAGAAGCGGCGACCGTTTCTGGTGCTGACGAACAACTCGATATTCACGCCGCGCGACCTCGCGGCGCGGCTGGCCCGGTCCGGTCTGACCGTGCCCGAGGAATCGATCTGGACGTCGGCCTTGGCCACCGCGACGTTCCTGCACGACCAACTGCCCGGCGGCTCGGCCTACGTGATCGGTGAGGCGGGGTTGACCACCGCCCTGCACGAGGTCGGCTACACGCTCACCGATACGGAGCCCGACTACGTCGTGCTCGGCGAGACCCGGACCTATTCGTTCGAGGCGATCACCAAGGCGATTCGGCTGGTCCTCGGAGGCGCGAGGTTCATCGCGACCAACCCGGACGTCACCGGCCCGTCCGCAGAGGGACCGCTGCCTGCGACCGGATCGGTTGCGGCCCTGATCACCAAGGCCACCAATCGTGAGCCCTACTTCGTCGGCAAGCCCAATCCCATGATGTTCCGCAGCGCGATGAATCGGATCGAGGCGCACTCGGAGAGCACCGTGATGGTGGGCGATCGGATGGACACCGACGTCGTCGCCGGAATCGAGGCCGGACTCGAGACCATCCTGGTGCTCACCGGCTCCACCACGCCCGACGACCTCGAGCGGTATCCGTTCCGGCCCAGCCGCGTGCTCGACTCCATCGCGGATGCGGTCGAACTCGTCTGACCACGGCCCAATATCGTGAGCCGTGTGACTTCACGACGCGGGGAAGCCGCTGACCGTTCGGATGCCACCCGACCACTCGCGGGGGTCCGGATCATCGAGATCTCCAGCTTCGTCGCGGTGCCGCTGGCCGGCATGACGCTGGGCCAGCTCGGTGCGGAGGTGACTCGGGTCGACCCGGTCGGAGGTGCCGCCGACTACCGCCGCTGGCCTGTCACCGAGGCCGGCGACAGCATCTACTGGGCGGGGCTCAACAAGGGCAAGCGCTCGGCGGCGATCGACGTGCGATCCCCCGAGGGGCAGGCGTTGATCCAGCGGCTGGTCGTCGATGCCGGCATCCTCATCACCAATGTTGCTGGTCGCCAATGGCATTCGTACGAGACGTTGGCCGAGTCGAGGCCCGACCTCATCCACGTCGAGGTCTCGGGACGGGCCGACGGCGGAACCGGTGTCGACTACACGGTCAACGCGGGCATCGGGTTCCCGATGGTGACCGGTCCGGTCGGTCTCGATGCCCCCGTGAATCACGTCCTGCCCGCGTGGGATGTCGCATGCGGTCTCTATACCGCTCTCGCGGTCACCACCGCGCTGAGGCACCGCGACGCCACCGGCGAGGGTGGACGCATCAGCATCCCGCTGGAGAACGTGGCCTTGGCGACGGCAGGCAACCTGAGCTTCTTCACCGAGGTGATGGTGAACGGCGTTGCGCGCGAGCGGATCGGCAACTCGATCTTCGGCCAGTACGGGCAACAGTTCGTCAGTTCTGACGGTGCCGCCTTCATGATCGTCGCGCTGACGGGGCGTCACTTCCGGGATCTCACCGAGGTCACCGGTACGGCGAAAGCGGTTGCTGCGCTGGGCAATGCGCTCGACGCAGACTTCACCGACGAGGGTGACCGGTACCGCCATCGCGATGCGCTCACCGGCCTGTTCACGGTGTGGTTCACCGACCACACGGGCGAGGAGGTCTCCGCTGCGCTGTCGGCGACCTCGATCCTGTGGGAGCGCTACCGCAGCTTCGCCGACGTCGTCGCCGACCCGAAGGTGACGGCTAACCCGTTGTTCACCGAGTTGGATCAACCGCGGATCGGCAGGCATCTGGCCGCCGGTCTGCCGCTGTCGATCGACGGCGTCTACCCACCCGCCGTCGCGGCGCCGGAGCTCGGCGACGATACCGTCTGCCGTGCTTCGGGAACGTCTGGGGTTGACCGGGGAAGAGATCGAGCGGCTCGTCGAATCGGGAACCGTGGCATGAGTGCGCTTCTCGAGCTGCTCGACGTGCGGGCGGGCGACACCGGCGATGCGTGGGTGGGACCGGCCAGCGGACCGGAGGGCAAGCGAGCCTTCGGTGGTCAGTTCATGGCGCAGAGCCTTGCCGCCGCGGCCAAGAGCGTCGATGCCGAGAAGCTGCCGACCAACATGCATCTGCAGTTCCTGCGAGGCGGTGAGGCTGGCGACGACGTGCAGTACGCCGTCGTTCCCGTCTTCGACGGACGCACGACGGCGGCCCGCCGAGTGGAATCCAGCCAGGCCGGTCGACTGCTGACCACTGCCAGCGTGTCGTTCGCCGCCGCCCTCGCGGGACCGGAGCACGGTCGCGTCGACGTGGCCGGCGCCCACCCCGACTCGTTGCCGCAGACCGGTCCGGTCGGTCCGGCTCCGTCGATGCCGTTGGAGGAGATCGACATTCGCGTCGACGACGATCGGCGCCGGCGGCGAGTTCGTCCGACGGCTGTGGTGGCGGGTGAAGGTACCGATCCCCGCCGAACCCCTGCTGCACACGGTGATTGCGGCCTACGTCACCGACGTCTACATGATCGACCCGGCGCTTGCCGTGCACGGGCACTCGATGATGGCTCGCACCCACCGCAGTGGGACGACCGATTCATCGATCTGGTTTCACCGCCCGGTCCGTGCCGACGAGTGGAATCTCCTCGAGTCCCGGTCGCCCGCCGCGGCCCGCGGCCGTGGGGTGGTCACCGCCAGCCTGATCGGTGTCGACGGGGCGATCGCCGCCACCCTGGCTCAGGAGGGCCTGATTGCGGAACGGGAGCCTCGGGCGTAGCGATCGGCCATCCCGAATTCGTCTGCGCAGCAGCGTCACGAGCTGGGTGACAACCACCCCGACCGCGATCGATGCGACGACGCCGAGCGCGGTGTGCTCACCGAAGAGCGGGTAGACCTGAAAGTGGGTCAGATAGACATAGAGCGAGCCTTCGGCGACGAGCCCGACGGTCACGGTGAAGGCCGCTGGGCAGCGTATGGCGGGCAGCCAGATCAGCAATGCCAGACCGGCGAACACCAGAATTTCGCGATTGGGGTTGCCGAAGTACCCGAAGACGCTGACCGCCAGTGCAACCGTCACGGCGAGGCGCTGCCAGGCGTGCGAGGCCTTCGCCGCCGCCCATCCGACCGCGAAGAACCAGAAGGCCAGCATGGTGAACCATGCGTCGTCGCCCAAGCCCAATCCAAGGACGTCGTAGCGCAGGACGATCCCGAGCGCGAGGAACGCCACGGCGAAGCCGAACGGCCACCGTCGTTCCAGCAGATCGCCGAGGGGAAGCCAACACACCATGACCAGACCGATCAGGATCCAGACGATCACTTCGACGAACCAGAGTCGGCCCGCCGTCATGCTGTCGCTCGGGCCGAGGAACTTGTTGGCCAGCAACAGATTCGTTGCGGTGTAGTCATCGGTGATCGAGCAACGCGAAGGCGATCCACAGCAGCGATGGCACCGCGATCCACGCGACGGTGTTCCCCAGATGTCTCACCCGGTCGACACGCGGTACCGGAGTCAGGCAGAAGCGGCCGAAGTTGTACCCGGCGATGCCGAGAAGGATGTGCGCACCACCCCACAGCGTCCACAGCTCCGCGTGCGAACCGACGACCAACACGATCGCCGCGGCACGCAGGGCGACGCTGGTTTCGAGCGTCGCACCCCACCACCGGCGACGGGGCCGAATAGCGGCCTGCAGTTCGCGCACGGACAGCCGCTGCCAATCCGTCGGCAGGTGACCCAGTGCGCGCTCGAGCCGAACCGACATCGCCACGTACGACAACGAGTTGCCGCCGAGGTCGACGAAGCTGCGTTCGAGATCGACGTCCGCAACGTCCATCTGGAGGACGTCGGCGAACAGGTTCCGCAGATCCAGTGTCTTGCTCGGCTTGGCCGCATGGGGTTCTCGCAGGCGCGCCCGCTCGCGCACGCCGACATAGTCCGGCTTCCCGGAGGTGAGCAGCGGGATCTCGGCGACGTCGATGACGCGTACCGCCGCGGGCGGCAGACCCGCTGCCGCCGCCGCGACCCGCTGGACGTCGCACCCGTCCGGCCGTGCGTGCGGCGGCGATCAGGAGGAGCCCGTCACCGTCGGTGCAGATCGCGGTGATGCCTTCCGCACGCAATGACTCCTCGATGCGCTGCAGGTCGATCCGCAGGCCATACATCTTGGCGAACCGGCTTCTGCGCCCGACCACCTCGTACAGGCCGTTCGCGTGACGGCGCCCGATGTCGCCGGTGCGCAACCGCTCGACCGTCTTGCCCAAGGCAAGATCGTCAGGCGCGTGGGCGTAGCCCATCATCACGTTGGCTCCGTGATAGACCAGTTCGCCCGTGCCGTCCGCCACCCCGTCCAACGGCTCGACGGTGAACGATCCGCCGGGGATCGGACGGCCGATGCTCGTCGGGTACTCGGTGGCGAGTTCTGGTGGCAGATAGGCCATTCGGGCCGTCGCCTCCGTGGCGCCGTACATGACGAACAGTTGCCACCCTCGACTCCGACCGAGTTCGGCGTATCGCCGTACCTGTTCGGGTGCGAGGCGCCCGCCCGCCTGCGTGACGTATCGCAGGCTGGGGAGCGACATGTCCGCGAAATCGATTCGGTCGAGCAGATCGAAGGTGTGTGGGACGCCCGCGAAGGTGGTGCCGGAAAAGCGGCGGAACGACTCCCAGAAGTCGGTCGTCGACGACGGAGTCGTCGGTGAGGATGAGTCCGGCGCCCGTGAGCAGATGACTGTGGATCACCGAGAGGCCGTAGCAGTACGACATCGGCAATGTCGTTGCGGCCCTGTCGGTTCGCTCGATGTCGAGATAGCGGGCGATGGCGGCGGCGTTGGCGTGGAGGTTCTCGTGCGTCAGGCGCACCAACTTGGGCGAACCGGTGCTTCCCGACGTGGACAGCAGCAGCGCCAGGTCGGGATGCAACTCCCGCGAAGGGGGGTCGTGGCGGTGCTCGATGACACCGCCCGTGACGACGACGTCGGGTTCGTAGATGTCGACGATGGCGCTGTGGTCGTGGCCGGCGGGGAGCGGTAGGACCACGTGGTCGCCGGCCATGGCGCCGAGGTAGGAGACCAACGTTGCGAGGTCGTTGCGGGTCTCGATCATCACCAGCCGTCGCCTGGTGCCGAATTCCGCTGCCATACCGGCGACTTCGTCGCACAGCTGTCGGTAGGTGAGCTCCCGGTCATCGGTCAACACGGCGACATCGTCACCGTGTGCCGCGAGGTGCTCGGCGAAGCGGTGAGTCATGAGGACGGCGGTTTCTCGGCGAGGACGACCGCCGCGCCGATGACGTCGAGGCGAACGTTGGTGTTGACCACGGGTGGATCGACGCTGTGCTGGCGGACGACGATGGGTTCCGCCTGCCCGCCGGGATCGACGGTGAGCAGGACGTCGTGACCGCGGAATTCCGAGGCGAGAACGGTGGCGACACCGGCGCCATGCCCGTTGCCCGAGATCAGCGTGGCGATGAGCTGCTCGGGGCGCAGCATCAGCGTGGCGGGTCCGTCCGTCGCGGGTTGGTGTACCGGGATGCGGCCGAGCGCGCAGTCGGCCATCCCGTCGGCCACGGTGCCGGGGAGCAGCACGCAGTCGCCGAGGAACTCCGCGGTGAACCTATCGTCGGGCTGTAGGTAAACCTGCTGTGGAGTACCGACTTTCGTGAATAGCCCGTCCCGCATGACGGCGACCTGACTCGCCATCGAGAGGGCCTCCTCCTGATCGTGCGTGACCAGCAGGGTCGTGACTCCCGCGTCGACGAGCAGCTGCGCGACCGCCTTGCGGGTGGACGCCCGGAGTCCGGCGTCCAAGGCGCTGAACGGCTCGTCGAGCAACATCAGCACGGGCTGTCGGGCGAGTGCCCGTGCGAGCGCGACGCGCTGCTGCTGGCCTCCGGACAGCTCGTGGGGCCGACGCCGCGCGAACGAATCGTCGAGGGCAACGGTGTCGAGCAATTCGGCGACGCGCGCGCGCACGGCTGCGCTGCGCGCCGGGCCGTCCAACCCGTAGGCGATGTTCTGGCCCACGGTGAGGTGGGGGAACAGCGCGCCGTCCTGTGCGACGTAGCCGACGTCGCGGCGGTGCGCGGGCATGGACTGTCCGGGTCCGGCGACCTGTCGTCCCGAGATGGAAATCGTTCCCGCATCCGGGGTTTCGAACCCGGCGACGAGCCTCAGCAGGGTGGTCTTGCCGCACCCGGAGGCGCCGACGACGGCCGTGACGGTGCCTGGCGACAGATTCAGATCCACGGATCCGAGCACGGTCTCGCCGCCGAAGGACTTCGCAAGAGCGGACACCTCCAGGGCGGGAACGGACGGGCGTCACAGGGCGGCCGCCTTCGTCGACTGCCGCAGCAGAACCATCGTGACGGGAATGGAGAGCAGGACGAGCAGCAGCGCGTACGGCGCAGCGGCGGCGTAGTCCAGTTCGCTGCTCAATGACCAGAAGCGCATCGCCAGGGTGTTGGTTCCCGTCGGCGCGAGAAGCAGGGTTGCCGTCAATTCCGTTGCGACGCCGACGAATACGAGCGAGGCACCCGCGGCAGCGGCAGGCGCCGTCAATCGCAGCGTCACGCGCAGGAACGTCCACGTCGGGGAGACGCCCAGTGAGCGCGACGCCTCCTCGAGACCGAGGGGCACCTGCGCCAGTCCGGAGCGCAGATTCACCATGGCGCGCGGGCAGGAACATCAGGACGTAGGCGGCGAGCACCAGGACCACGGTCTGATAGAGCGGGGGAGCCCATCGAATCGCGACCGTGACGAGGGCGAGTGCGGTGACGATTCCCGGCATCGAGCTGGTGATGAAGTTGGTGCCCTCGACGGCGCGAGCGACGAATCCGCTGTACCGCACCGCGACCCACGCGAACGGAAACGCGAGCACGGTGGTGATCAACGCCGCGACGGCCGCCAGCGCCAGCGTTTGGCTGAGTGTGGCGACGATGTCGCCGACGCGCCCAGACCTGGGCGCCGCCGAGCCACAGCCAGCGGCCGATCGTCCAGACCGGAACGCCGAGCGCCAGCACGACGAGCCCGCCAAGCGCCGCGAGCGCAGGTATCGTCATCCGCCGCAACCGATTTGGTGCCGACGTCCGCTGCGCGCCCGAGCCGATCCTGGCGAACCGGGCGTTGCCCCTCGCCGCCGCCTCGGCGACCAAGCAGGACGAGGCAGAGCAGCACCAGCATCGCGGCCAGCGTGCTGCCCGCGGCTCCGTTGAACGTGGCCTGAAACTGCTCGAAGATCGCGGTGGTGAAGGTGCTGAACCGCAGCATGGCGAATGCGCCGTACTCGGCGAGCAGGTGCACGCCGATCAACAGTCCGCCGCCGAGCACCGCAAGGCGCAACTGGGGCAACACGATTCGGAAGAAGACGGCCACGGAGCCGGACCCGAGAGCGCGGGCGGATTCCTCGATGGCGGGGTCGAGCCTGCGCAGGGTCGCGGCGGCGGGGACGTAGGCGAAGGGAAAGTAGGACAGCGTCGCCACCAGTACGCCCGCGCTGAATCCGTGCAGCGACGGTATGACGCTGACCCAGGCGTAGCTGTTGATGAACGCGGGCACCGCAAGGGGCGCAACGAAGAGCGGGCGCCACAGCCCGCGGCCCGGCACGTCCGTGCGCTCGACGAGCCAGGCTGCGCCGATCCCCGAGCACGATGCAGAGCGGCACCGTCACGACCACGAGGCCGACGGTGTTGACGAGCAGTTCGGCCGACCCGCGGCCTGGCGATCAGCTCATAGACCTTCGCCGGTCCGGTCGAGATCACCGCCCACGCGACGTACCCGAGCGGGATGAACGTCGCCGCCACCAGGATCGCGACGACGCCGCTCAGCGCAGGCCCTGGCCGGGAGGCCGCGGTGGTGGGCGAATCTGCCCGCGGCGATGCCTCGGCGGTGACCACCTACAGCAGACCCGCCTTCGTCATCAGATCGGTGACCTTCGTCGCGTTGAGGTCCGACGGGTTGACGTTGGGCGCCTGCAGATCGGCGAGCGGTACGAGCACCTTGTTGGCGGGAACGTCGCTGGCGACCGGGTATTCGAACGACGTGCCGTTCTCCAGCACCTCCTGGCCTGCCTTGCTGGTGATGAACTTCAGGAACTGCTGCGCCTGGTCCTTCTTCTTGCTCGACGCGAGTACCCCGCCGCCGGAGATGCTGACGAAGGCGCCGGGATCCTGATTCTTGAAGTAGTGCAGCGAGGTGTTGCCGCTGATCTCCTTGGTGCTGGCCTGGTCGCGGAAGTAGTAGTAGTGGTAGATGACGCCGCCGTAGACCTCGCCGGCGTTGACCGCCCGCAGCGTGGCGATGTTGTCGGAGAAGATCTCGGCGTTCGTCTTCATGCCTGCGAGCCACTGCGCCGTCGCGGGCTCGCCGGTGAGCTGGAGCATCGCCGCGACGATGGCCTGGAAGTCGGCCTTCACCGGCGGCGCGCCCCAGCGGCCCTTCCACTCGGGCCGCTGCAGATCCATGATCGACTTCGGCAGCTGCGCCTCGGTCAGCTTCGACTTGTTGTAGGCGAACACGGTGGTGCGTGCCGCGACCCCGGTCCACTTCCCGGTCGCGGGCCGGAACTGCTCGGGCACCTGCGCGATGGTGGCGGCGTCGACGTCGGCGAACAGCCCGGCCTTCTCGACTGCGGCCATCGCGGGCGAGTTCTCGGTCAGGAAGATGTCGGCGGGCGACGAGGACCCTTCGGCGATGAGCTGGTTGCCGAGTTCGGTGTCACCGCCTTGGCGGTAGGTCACCTTGATGCCGGTTTCCTTGGTGAAGGCGTCGATCCACTCCTTGGTCAGCGATTCGTGCTGGGCGTTGTAGATCAGCAGCCCGTCGGACTCGCTCGATGACGAGCATGCCGCCGTAGCGCCGCCGACCAGGACGAGGGCCGCGACGAACGGCGGTGATCCGCGTCCAGGGTGATCGCATCGAGGCATCCTTCCCGCGTCGCAGGAGCTGTTCGACGCGCGTGTTCGGTGAGGGTTACCTAACGAACATACCGTTAGGGTGCCCTCACCGTTCACGTACGGGTGTGTTGTTCGGTTCGACGTCGTGGCCGCCGACCGAGAATCGATGTGCGCGGCTGTGGATGAAGTGGCGACTGGGGACAACCGCGGCCGCCGGGACGTGATGTGTCGTCGCGCCCGCCTCATCGTCGGTGGCCATGACAGATTCCTGGACCCGCGCCGAGATCGGCGCGCTCGGTGAGCAACTCGCCGTCGATCACCTGACGTCGCTGGGCTTGCGAGTGTTGGCACGCAACTGGCGTTGCCGGTACGGCGAGTTGGACGTGATCGCGGCGGACGCCGACATGCGCACCGTGGTGTTCGTCGAAGTGAAGACCCGCACCAGCGACAGGTTCGGCGGGGTCGCCGAGGCGGTGCACCCCGCAGAAGGTGCGTCGCCTGCGTCGCCTCGCCGGATTGTGGCTGGCTGGGCAGGACCGCGCCTGGGCGAACGTGCGCATCGACGTCATCGGGATACGGATCGGGCGGCGACCGAGAACCCGAGATCAGCCATCTGCAGGGAGTCGGCTGATGGCGCTGGGTCGCGCGTTCTCGGTGGCCGTGCGCGGACTCGACGGCGTGATCGTGGAGATCGAAGCCCACATCACCTCCGGCCTGCCGGGCGTGCATCTGGTCGGCTTGCCTGACACGGCCCTTCAGGAGTCGCGGGACCGGGTCCGTGCGGCAATCACCAACTGCGGCAACGAATGGCCGCAGGCCCGCCTCACGCTGGCACTCTCACCGGCGACGCTGCCGAAGATGGGGTCGGTCTACGACTTGGCCTTGGCGACGTCAGTGCTGTCCGCTCAACTCAAGAGACCGTGGGCGCAACTGGAGAAGACCCTGCTCCTCGGCGAATTGGCGCTCGACGGGCGAGTGCGGCCGGTGAAGGGGGTACTTCCGGCGGTGCTGGCCGCCAAGCGCGAGGGGTGGCAGACGGTGGTGGTTCCCACCGACAACCTCGCGGAGGCGTGTCTCGTCGACGGCATCGAGGTCTGCGGTGCAAGCACGTTGGGCCAACTAAAGGCGTGGCTGGCAGGCAAGGGACCTCTCGCGGGAAGGGTCGCGGCGACGGCATCGGCGCCGAGTCCAACCCCCGAGCTCGCCGACGTCGTCGGTCAGTCCGATGCACGGTACGCGGTCGAGGTCGCCGCAGCGGGTGCGCACCATCTGATGCTGGCGGGACCGCCTGGCATTGGGAAGACGATGCTGGCGCAACGACTTCCGTCGCTCCTGCCCGAACTGACCCCCGAGCAGTCGCTGGAGGTCACGGCGATCCATTCGGTGGCCGGGTTGTTGTCGGGTAGCTCGCCGTTGATCACGCGACCGCCGTTCATCGCGCCGCATCACACGTCGTCGGTCGCGTCGTTGGTCGGCGGCGGGTCGGGCATGGCGCGACCGGGCGCCGTCAGTCGTGCGCATCGTGGTGTGCTGTTCCTCGACGAGTGCGCCGAGATCGGAGCCAGCGCGCTCGAAGCGTTGCGAACTCCGTTGGAGGATGGCGAGATTCGACTTGGCGCGTCGCGATGGTGTGGCGTGCTACCCGGCCCGGTTTCAGCTGGTGCTTGCCGCCAACCCTTGCCCATGCGCCCCGGCCGATCCCCGCGACTGCATCTGTCCGGCCAACGCCAAGCGGCGCTATCTCGGCAAGTTGTCCGGCCCCCTGCTCGACCGCGTCGACTTGAAGGTGCAGATGCATCCAGTCCGCTCGGCGGCATTCACCGCAGGCGAAGGGCGAGACCACGGCGACGGTTCGTCAGCGGGTTGCCTGCGGCACGTGACGCCGCCGCGGAGCGGTGGGCGCCCCACGGGGTGCGGACCAACGCGGAGATCGGTGGGCCGTTGCTGCGACGGAGGTTTCGGCCACCGCCGTCGGTGATGAAGCCCTTGCAGACCGCTCTCGACCGCGGCGCCCTGAGCATCCGAGGCGTCGACAGAACCTTGCGCGTCGCCTGGTCTCTTGCGGATCTTGGCTGGCCGGTCGTCGCCGGAACTGGACGACGTGATGACTGCGCTGAGCATTCCGGCTGGCCGGTGACGCGCGATGAGCGACGACGCGCGCCGCGCCTGGGCCTATCTCTCCCGGGTCGCCGAGCAGCCCTGCGCTGAAATCGCAAGGTTGGTCCGCAGCGGGTCGGCCCGGTCGAGGCCGCCGATCGGATCAGGCGAGGCGGGGCGAGGACGAGTTGTGCCGACGCACCGAGGCCAGACGCGACATCGATTGCGCAGCAAAGGACTTGGAGGCCCTGGATCGGATGGGCGGTCGCCTGATCACGCCCGACGGACGCCGAATGGCCGCTGCTGTCCTTCGCGGCGTTCGCCGGCGTGGACGTCGAGCAAGCGTCCGCAGGCCCATCCGCCGGTCGTGCTGTGGGCGGTGGGGCCGGAGCGTCTGAGCGACGTCGCCGAGCGCGCGTGCGCGTTCGTCGGAACGCGGGCTGCGACGGCATACGGCGAGCACGTCGCGGCCGATCTGGCGACCGGACTGGTGGAGCGCGACGTGGCGGTGGTCTCCGGTGGTGCGTACGGGATCGACGGCGCCGCGCACCGAGCGGCGCTGGCGGCCGACGGCGTCACCGTCGCGGTCCTCGCAGGCGGGATCGACGTGCCGTACCCCGCGGGGCACACCGCAATGCTGCGCCGCGTGCAGGAGCAGGGTCTTCTGGTCAGCGAATACGCGCCGGGAACCCGGCCGGCGCGGCACCGCTTCCTCACGCGCAACCGGTTGGTCGCCGCGCTGACCGGGTGCCACCGTGGTGGTGGAGGCGGGGCTGCGCAGCGGGGCGGCCAACACGGCGGCGTGGGCGAAGGCGCTCGGCCGACCCGTCGGTGCGGTGCCCGGACCGGTGACCTCCTCGGCCTCCGCGGGATGTCATGCGTTGCTCCGAGCCAGATGCCGATGTGATCACCCGCGCCGAGGACATCGTCGAGTTGGTCGGCCGCATGGGCGAGCTCGCGCCCGAGCAGGACCATCCGGCGTCACCTCTCGACGATCTCACCGACATCCGAACTGCGGATCTACGACGCCCTGCCCGCGCGCGGCGCGCGCACCACCGACGAGGTCGCGGTGGCCTCGGGCATACCGCCGAACCAGATTCTCGGGCCGTTGGCGTCGCTTGGAACTGGCAGGTCTGGTCACCCGCTACGACGGGCGGTGGAAGCTCATCCGCACGATGACGTAGAAGACCGCCGACGGTCACGTCCGCTCGTATAGTTCGGTGAGGCAAGCTAACGATTGAGGAAGCTGGTGAGACTTCAGTGGCAGGACGTCCGGTCCACACGTTCGAGGTGATCCGCAGCGAGCAGCTGACACCCCACATGATCCGAGTGGTGCTCGGCGGCGGCGGGTTCGACACGTTCGCGCCCAACGAGTACACCGACGCCTACGTCAAGATGGTCATCGTCCGGCCCGACGTCGACGTCGCGGCGCTTCCCACCCGCTGACCCTGGACAGCTTCAAGGAGCTGCCCGACGAGCACCAACCCGTCGTGCGGACCTACACCGTCCGGCACACCGACGCCGAACGCCGCGAGATCAGCATCGACTTCGTCGTGCACGGCGACCAGGGTGTGGCGGGGCCGTGGGCGGCGTCGGTCCAGCCGGGCCAACCCGCGTACCTCATGGGCCCCAGCGGCGCCTACGCGCCGGACCCCGCCGCCGACTGGCACCTGCTCGCGGGTGACGAGGCCGGACTCCCTGCGTTGAGCGCCGCGCTGGAATCGTTGCCGCCCAACGCAATTGGCCAGGCGTTCATCGAGGTCAACGGACCCGACGACGAGATTCGCGCTCACCGCTCCCGACGGTGTCGAGGTGCGGTGGATCTACCGCGGTGGCCGCGCCGACCTGGTGCCGGAGGAGCTCGCCGGTGACTTCGCACCGCTCATCGCGGCGGTGAAGGAGGCTCGGTGGCTTCCGGGCCAGGTTCAGGTCTTCATCCACGGTGAAGCGCAGGTCGTCATGCACAACCTGCGGCCCTACATCCGCAAGGAGCGTGGCGTCGACGCGAAGTGGACGTCCATCTCCGGCTACTGGCGCCGCGGCCGCACGGAGGAGACCTTCCGCCAGTGGAAGGCCGAACTCGCCAAGGCGGAGGCAGGCACCGCCGCCTGAACCGCGAGCTGGCACGCTTAGTCCATGGCGTTCGGCGACTATCAACTCGAGATCTACCTGCAAGGCCTCGCGGGCATCCTGCCGTCCTACCCGATGGCGTTCGCGGAGCTGGAGGCAAAGGCCCAGGCGGCGATGTCGCCGTCGGTGTGGTCGTACGTCGCGGGCGGTGCCGGCGACGAACGCACGCAGCGCGTCAACGTCACCGCCTTCGAGCAGTGGGGCGTGATGCCACGGATGTTCGTCGGCGCCAAGGAGCGCGACCTCTCGCGTCGACCTGTTCGGACTCAAGCTTCCGACGCCGGTGTTCATGGCGCCGATCGGCGTCATGGGCATCTGCGCGCAGGACGGCCACGGTGACCTTGCCGCAGCCCGGGCGGCGGCGCGCACCGGCGTGCCCATGATGCTGTCGACGCTGACCGAGGATCCGCTCGAGGACGTCGCGGCGGAGTTCGGCGATACCCCCGGGTTCTTCCAGCTGTACACGCCGACCGACCGCGACCTGGCCGCCAGCCTGGTCCAGCGGGCCGAAGCGGCGGGGTTCAAGGGCATCGTCGTCACGCTCGACACCTGGGTGCCGGGCTGGCGGCCGCGCGATCTCGCGATGTCGAACTTCCCCCAGCTGCGCGGGAAGTGCCTGTCCAACTACACCAGCGATCCCGTGTTCCGTGCTGGGTTGGCGCAGTCGCCCGAGGAGAATCCGCAGGCGGCGACCCTGAAGTGGATATCGGTGTTCGGCAACTCGCTGTCGTGGGCCGACCTGCCCTGGTTGCGGTCGCTGACCACGCTGCCGCTGCTGGTCAAGGGCATCCAGCATCCCGACGACGCGCGCCGCGCCATCGACGGCGGTGTCGACGGCATCTACTGCTCCAACCACGGCGGCAGGCAGGCCAACGGCGGCCTGCCCGCCATCGACTGTCTTCCCGGCGTCGTCGAGGCCGCCGCAGGCGTACCCGTGCTGTTCGACTCCGGCATCCGCAGCGGCGCCGACATCGTCAAGGCGCTCGCGCTCGGCGCGACCGCCGTCGGCATCGGGCGTCCGTACGCCTACGGCATGGCGCTCGGCGGCGCCGACGGTGTCGTGCACGTGCTGCGATCACTGCTGGCGGAGGCGGACCTGATCATGGGCATCGACGGGTACGCCTCGCTCAAGGACCTCACCCCCGACGCGTTGCGGCGTGTGTCGTGAAGGCCGTCGTCGCCGCCGCCGCGGTCGTGGCGTGCGTCATCTCGGGGTGTTCGTCCGGCGATGCGGGATCGAGTGAAACATCGGCAGCGGCAACCACTTCGGAGCGGAAGGTCGTCTCGACCGTGATCGATCTGACCCTGCCGCCGGGGACCACCATCTCGAGCCATTCCGACGGTGTCGAGATCTGGCAGACGCCGGGTTCGCAGCAGGATGCGGTGGCCGCAGTGAAGCCGCAGGTGCCGATCGGCGCGGACTTCAGGGGCGCGACGTGGTGCGGGGAGCACACCGACGCGAAGACCGGAATGCTCGACTGGCGTTGGGCCGGGCCGAAGGGCTCGATCGACGTCGAGATCGGCACCGACGGCGTCGTGCGCATCGAACAGACGACCGTCGCGGCCACCTGCGGCCCCTGAGCCACTCGTGCACGCCCGTGAATCTCGGTGCGGTCTCGATTGCCTGACACGCGCGACCGCGTGGCCCCGACGCGCACGGTTCTCTGCGACGGTGGGGGAGTGGACGTGCAGACCGACGCGATTCTCGAGGAGTTCGACGAGTACCTCGACCTGCAGCGCGGCCGGTCCGAGCACACCCGGCGGGCCTACCTCGGCGATCTGCGGTCGCTGTTCGCGTTCCTGAGCGAGCGTGCACCCGGCACGACGGTCCGGGGGCTCACCCTGCCGATTCTGCGGTCGTGGCTGGCGAGTCAGGCCACGGCCGGTGCCGCGCGAACCACGTTGGCCCGGCGCACCTCCGCGATCAAGACCTTCACCGCGTGGGCCCTGCGCAACGGCCTGATGGACGACGATCCGGCGTCGCGATTGCAGGTGCCGAAGGCGCGTCGCACCCTGCCCGCGGTGCTGCGCCAGGATCAGGCCCTCGACGCCATGAACGCCGCGAATTCCGGTGCGGAGCAAGGGGATCCGCTGGCGCTGCGCGACCATCTGATCGTCGAGATGCTCTACGCCACCGGAATCCGCGTCAGCGAGCTGTGCGGATTGGACGTCGACGACGTCGACGGTCGACCGGCGTCTGCTCCGGGTGCTCGGCAAGGGAAACAAACAGCGGACCGTGCCGTTCGGAATTCCGGCCGGGCACGCTCTGACGGCATGGCTGCACGACGGCAGGCCCGCGCTGGCCACCTCGTCGTCGGGTCCGGCGCTGCTGCTCGGTTCGCGCGGCGGCCGTCTCGACCAGCGGCAGGCCCGCACCGTGGTGCACCAGACGATGTCCGCGGTGGGCGGCGCCCCCGACATCGGCCCGCACGGCCTGCGCCACAGCGCTGCGACGCACCTGCTCGAGGGCGGCGCCGACCTCCGGGTCGTTCAGGAACTGCTCGGTCACTCGACGCTGGCCACCACCCAGCTGTACACCCACGTCACGGTCGCGAGGCTGCGCGCCGTTCACGACCAGGCGCACCCGCGGGCGTGATCGGTCAGCCGCCCAGCGGCTTGAGTCGGATCGGCGTCGTCACCACCAAGCCCAACGGGTCGACGTAGTCGGCTCTGGCGGCAGGTCCCCACATCGCACCCCAGTGCAGACACGCCGGTGCGCCGCAGCCGGGGTGGCCGGCCTCCAGCGTGCCGAGGACCGCACCCGCCTCGACATCTGGCCGGCGCGCACCGCCGCTTCGACCGGTTCGTAGCTGGTGTGCAGTCCACCGGGGTGGGCGATCGACACCACCGGTCGGCCCGCGAGCTCACCCGCGAAGACGACGGTGCCCTCCGCCGCGGCGTAAACGACCTGCCCGGGTGAGCCGGACAGGTCGACGCCTCGATGCCCGCGATTCCAGTCGTGTGCAGGCGCGTCGAACATCCGAAGAACTGCAGGCCTGGGCCGCAGCGGCCAGTCCAGCCTGCCGTCGGTTGCGTGGGCGGACGGCGCCAGAAGAACGCCGATGGCCACCACGCAGCGCGCCGAATCTCATCCGCCCAGTTCAGCGGCCCGTCGTCGCGATGGGAAGCGCGCGAACACCGCGCTCGTGGATGAAGCCGGCCGCCGTGGATGTCGCGCGTTTTGGGCAGGGCGCTCACCTGTGTAAACTCGCCTCTGCAATCCGCTTTAGCGGGTTGACTTCGCGCGTCTGTGCCGCGGCCCCGTTCTTCCAGGGTCGCACACGCATGCCGGGCGGTCCCGATCTCGACTTTCGAGGCGGGTCCGGCATTGCGACAGACGCCAGGGTTCGACCGTCACCCGACGCCGAACGACAACCGACATAAAGGAATATGGGCCAACCATGGCTGTCGTAACAATGAAGCAGCTGCTTGACAGCGGCACCCACTTCGGGCACCAGACCCGTCGCTGGAATCCCAAGATGAAGCGGTTCATCTTCACCGACCGCAACGGCATCTACATCATCGATCTGCAGCAGACGCTGACCTACATCGACTCGGCATACGAGTTCGTCAAGGAAACCGTCGCGCACGGCGGATCGGTCATGTTCGTCGGCACCAAGAAGCAGGCGCAGGAATCCATCGCCGAAGAGGCGACCCGCGTCGGCATGCCGTATGTCAACCAGCGCTGGCTTGGGCGGCATGCTCACCAACTTCTCCACCGTGCACAAGCGCCTTCAGCGGATGAAGGAGCTCGAGGCCATGGAGCAGACCGGTGGCTTCGAGGGTCGCACCAAGAAGGAAATCTTGATGCTGACCCGCGAGAAGAACAAGCTCGAGCGCAGCCTCGGCGGTATCCGCGACATGGTCAAGGTGCCGTCGGCGGTGTGGGTCGTCGACACCAACAAGGAGCACCTCGCCGTCAGCGAAGCCCGCAAGCTCGGCATCCCCGTGCTGGCGATCCTCGACACCAACTGCGATCCCGACCTCGTCGACTACCCGATCCCGGGCAACGACGACGCCATCCGTTCGGCCGCGCTGCTCACCAAGGTGATCGCGTCTGCCGTCGCCGAGGGCCTGCAGGCTCGCGGCAACGCGGGTGCCGGTGACAAGGCGGCAGCCGACGAGCTCGAGCCTCTTGCCCGAGTGGGAGCAGGAGCAGCTGGCCGGTGCCACGCTGTCTGCGCCCGACGCGGCCGCCGACGCCCTGCCGAAGCTGCCCTGCCGCGGCCGTCCCCGCCGAAGCGACAACCACGGAAGGCTGACATGCCGAACTACACCGCTGCCGACGTCAAGCGCCTTCGCGACCTGACCGGCGCCGGAATGCTCGACTCGAAGAACGCGCTCGTCGATGCCGACGGGGACTTCGACAAGGCCGTCGAGCTGCTCCGGATCAAGGGCGCCAAGGACATCGGCAAGCGCGCGGAGCGTGCCACTGCCGAGGGCCTGGTCGCCGCCAAGGACGGCGCGCTCATCGAGCTGAACTCGGAGACCGACTTCGTCGCGAAGAACGCCGAGTTCAAGGAACTGGCCGATCGGGTCGTCGACCGCTGCTGCGGCCGCGAAGGCGGGTGACGTCGATGCGCTCAAGGCCGCCAAGGCCGGTGACGTGACGGTCGAGCAGGCCATCGCCGACATGTCGGCGAAGATCGGCGAGAAGCTCGAACTGCGTCGCGCCGCCTACTTCGACGGAACGGTCGAGACCTACCTGCACAAGCGGTCGGCCGACCTGCCGCCCGCAGTGGGAGTGCTCGTCGAGTACACCGGTGACGACAAGTCGGCGGCGCACGCCGTCGCCCTGCAGATCGCCGCGCTGAAGGCCAAGTACCTGACGCGCGACGAGGTGCCCGCGGACGTCGTCGCCAACGAGCGTCGCATCGCCGAGGAGACCGCTCGCGAAGAGGGCAAGCCCGAGCAGGCGCTGCCCAAGATCATCGAGGGCAGGCTCACCGGCTACTACAAGGACGTCGTGCTGCTGGACCAGCCGTCGGTGTCCGACAACAAGAAGTCAGTCAAGGCTCTGCTCGACGAGGCCGGCGTGACCGTGACCCGGTTCGTCCGCTTCGAGGTCGGCCAGGCCTAGAGACGTACCGAACAGACCCCGCACTTCCGGTCACCGCCGGAGGTGCGGGGTCTTTTCGCATCCGGACGTGCCTACGCCGCCTGACCCTGCGGTACGAGTTGGTACCGTCGACCGGTGACACGTGTATCGGCATTCACCGACGACGCCCTCGGCGACCTCGACGCGGTCGGAGTGGTCGAGGCACTCGCCGCGGGCGAGGTCTCCATCCCCGAGCTCGTCGAGGCGGCCATCGCTCGCACGCAGAAGGTCAACCCGGAATTGAACGGGCTCGCCTACGAGGCCTTCGACCGGGCGCTCGCGCGGGCCTACGCATCGCGCCCCTACGGCGGCTACTTCCATGGCGTCCCGACGTTCGTCAAGGACAACGTGGCCGTCGAGGGCATGCCCACGCATGCAGGGCACCGACGCGTGGGATCCGGTGCCTGCGGCCGCCAACGGCGACTTCGCCCGCGACTTCCTGTCGACGGGCGTGATTCCGCTCGGCAAGACCCAGATGTCGGAGTTCGGCTTCAGCGGGTCGGCCGAACATCCGCGACTCGGGCCGGTGCGCAATCCGTGGAACCTCGACTACACCGCGGGCGCGTCGTCGTCGGGATCGGGCGCGTTCGTCGCCGCCGGCGTCGTGCCGATCGCCCACGCGAACGACGGCGGCGGATCGATCCGGATTCCCGCAGCCTGCAACGGCCTGGTCGGCATGAAGCCCACCCGGGGTCGGCTGCCGCTGGACAAGGACATTCGGCAGATGCCGGTCCGCATCGTCGCCAACGGAGTCGGTCACGCGATCGGTGCGCGACACCGCGGCCTTCCTCCGGGAGATGGAGCGCGTGCACCACAATCCCAAGCTGCCGAGCATCGGTGACGTCACCGGACCCGGCACGGAGCGGCTACGAATTGCGTTGTGCACCAAGTCGATCGGACGGCAGGCCAGCCCGGAGTTTCGCGACCTGACACTCGAGACGGGCGCACTGCTCGAGCAGTTGGGCCACCGTGTCGACGAGATCGACAATCCGATGCCGGACTCGTTCCTGGACGACTTCCTGCTGTACTGGTCCTTCCTGGCATTCGCGTTGGTCAAGGGCGGGCGGCGCACGTTCGGTCCGAGCTTCGATGCCGGGCGGCTGGACAACCTGACCATCGGACTGGTGCGCAATGCGGGCCGCAACCTGCACCGGCTTCCGCTGGCGACCGCCCGCCTTGCCGCGTCGGGCCGGCTGACGGCGCGACTCGGCCGCACGTACGACGCCGTCCTGATGCCGACGCTGGCGCACGAGACGCCTCTGGTCGGGCACCTCGATCCGATGGCCGACTACGAGCAGATCATGGACCGGCTCATCGACTGGGTCGCGTTCACACCGCTGCAGAACGCCACCGGCGACCCGGCGATCTCCCTGCCGCTCGCCGTCTCCGCGGCGGGCATGCCGGTGGGCATGATGCTCTCCTCGACGAGGGGGCAGGAGGCCAGACTGCTGAAGCTCGCCTACGAACTCGAGGAGGCGAAGCCGTGGGCCGAGATTTCGGCGTGACGCACGACTGTCGACGACGTCGAGGCGGCCGGTTCCGCGGATCTTGGCGGGTAATGCGTGGACCGCTAATCAGTTTCGGTGCACAGCGGGTTTCGATTCGCCCTGCGAGTAACCGTCGTGGAATGTGCTGGTGCATCGTCGAACCCGACGACGAAATCCGTAGCCCGCGTGACACGATGCCGTAACGCAGGACCGCCGAGTTAACCTGTCCGACACCAGCGGTCGCAGCGGGCGAAACACGACGATCTCACCATTCTGCCTGTGGAATCCCCTGCGACCACAACAGTCAGATCACCGTCGATCACCACATCCTCCGGGAACACCTTCGGGTACCTCGTTCGGTTCGCGCTGGCCAACATCCGGCGCAGACCCGAGCGGTTCGTCCTCTCGGTGCTCGGCATCGCGCTGGCCATCGCGTGCGTCGTCGTCGTGCGCACCATCTCGTCGAGTTTCGCCATCACCGGCGCCGATTCGGTGACCGACGTGCTCGGCGGTGCCCAGCTGTGGGCGGTGCCCGCCGCAGGTGTGCAGTACGACCCCGACGTGCAGGCATTGGTGGCAGGCGGGCCCGCCCCCGAGCTGGCTCTTCCTCCGGGCTGGACGGGCGCCCGAACGCTGTCGGGCGTCACCACCATCAACGGAACCGCCGTCTCCCTACGCGGCAGTGACGAGATGCCAAGCGGTCGAAGCACGTTTGGGATCCGGACTGGCCGAGCGGCTCGGCCTGCAGCCGGGCGACCGCGTGGTGGTCGGCGGGCAGAGCCTGCTCATCGACGTCGCGGGCACCGGGCAGTCCGTCGTCGTCGCCACCGATCTCGCCCGTCCGTTGGTTGGCGAAAAGGGCTGGTGGACGATCTTTGCGCCGTCTGGCCAGGAGAAGAACCGCGACCTGGGGCAGACATTCGGCGCGGCAACGGGATTGCCTGCCACGTCGGATCCCTCGGCGATGCCGGATGCGGGCGGTGGGGGCCTCGTCTACGACACGGTCGGCGGGTCCGGGCCACTGACGTTCGAGCAGAAGTTCTCCGCACTGTTCTCCGGGAAGGTCACCAGCTCCACGCTCGGTCTCATCTCGACCATCGGTCTCGGGCTGGGCTTCGTGATCGCCGTGTCCTCGTTCCTCGCCGCCGTGCAGGAACGCAAGCGTGAATTCGGCATCATGTCCAGCATCGGGCTCGCCGACGAGGTGCTCTACTTCTTCCTCGTCGAATCGGCGATCGTCTTCCTCGTCGCCTACCTGCTCGGCGTCGCTGGCGCGGGAATCGCCGTGGCACTGGTGATTCCCAGCATCGCCACACCGACGGCGTGGCTGCAGGCCGCGGGGCTGGTCGTGGGATTCCTGCCCGCCATGGCGATCGTCGGCGCGCTCGTCCCCGTTCATCGGTTACTGCAACACCGGCCCGTCGATCTGCTGGGGGACCGCTGATGAGCATGAGTGGGGTCTCGCATACGGGTGGCTCTCCGCGCGCCGACGCATGGGCGAGATGATCCTGCCCGTCGTGACGACCGCGACCGGCGCGTTCCTCGTGGTCTTGGTGTTCGGCATGTCCGACGGAATCCGTGCCCAATCGGCATCTCTCGGCCACGCCGACGAGATCGGCCGCGCCGTCGTGCTGATCGCGGTGACCGTGCTGCTGGTCGGCGTGGTCGAGGTGGCCGTCGCCACCACCCGCACCGTCGCGCACCGCACGCGTGAACTCGGCGTGCTCGGCGCCAACGGGGTGCCGCGCGTACCCGTGGTGGCAGCACTGCTCGTCGAACCCGTCATCTCCGCGGTCCTCGGAGCGGTCGTCGGGAGCGGGGTTGGCCGTGGGCACCGCCATGCTGCTCGGCGCAACGGGATTCGTGCCGACCGGCGTGTCGGTCGGCGGTTTGATTCTGGGCGCCGCCATCGCGGTCGTCGTCAGCGTCGTGGCCGCGCTGGCCACGAGCATCGTTCCCACGTGGACCGCAGCGTCGCGGCCACCGATCCGTTCGCTCTCCACGGGAGGCTGATTCATGACGGTCATCAAAGACAGCGAAGACGAGGCCATCGAAGGCGACGTCACGGTCGATGCCGCGGATGCAGATGCGTCGATCACCGAAGACGGACGTCAAGCCGGTCATCGAGATCTCCGACGTCTGGAAGCTCCACAAACTTGGCGACGAGGTCGTCAAGGCCCTGGTGGCCGCGGAACTTCAGGTGATGCCAGGCGAATTCGTCTGCCTGATGGGACCCAGCGGTAGCGGCAAGTCGACGCTGCTCAACATCATCGGCGGGCTCGACCGGCCAACCAAGGGCTCGGTGACCATCGCGGGCAAGGACACGGGCCTGCTCACCGAAAGCCAGTTCGCCGCGCTGCGCCACGACACCATCGGGTTCATCTTCCAGAGCTACAACCTGATTCCCTTCCTGTCGGCGGTCGAGAACGTCGAACTGCCCTTGATGTTCGAACCGTACGACCGAAAGGCGTTGCGCAAGAGAGCGACTCGAGCTGCTGGAGCTCGTCGGGCTCAGCCACCGCATCCACCATCAGCCAACCAAGATGTCGGGTGGTGAGCAGCAGCGCACCGCCATCGCGCGGTCGCTGATCAGCAATCCGACCCTGGTCCTCGCCGACGAGCCGACGGCGAACCTGGACCACAAGACGGGGGAGACGGTCGTGCGCATGTTGCGCGACCTGTGTTCGACGATGGGCGTCACCGTTGTCGCCAGCACCCATGACCCCACGGTGGCCGATGAAGCGAGCCGTGTCATCCGCATGAAAGACGGACAGATCGTCAAATGACCACCCGCAAGGCAACGATTCGATTGGGAGAGAACAACAATGACCCAAGAACTTGAGGCTCCGTCGTCTCAGCGAGACAAACTTCTGACCACTGAGCTCATCCCCGAGCAGGTCCTGCCCAAGGTGATGACCACGTTCGGCCTCGTCGCCACCTACGTGTTCATCATCTGCTGGATCACCGGCTCGTCGGTGATGGCAGCCGGTGGCTGGACGGCGATCCCGATGTGGGTGCTGGGCATCCTGACCTTCCTGGTGCCTGCCGGTCATGGCCGTCGCCGAACTCGGCAACCTGTGGCCAGGTCAAGGCGGTGTGTACATCTGGGCCACCCGCACGATGGGTGAGACGTGGGGATTCGTCGGTGGCTATCTGTCCTGGATACCGGTCATCCTCAACGCCGCATCATCACCGGCGATCATCGTGTCGTTCCTGCTGTTGGCGTTCCATGCCGAACTGGGCCTGACGATGAGCATCATCCTGCAGGTCGTGATCCTCTGGGGCGTGGTCGGTTTGGCTCTGGCGAAGCTCGCCGCCAACCAGAAGATCATGAACACCGTCTTCATCATCTTCGCGATGCTGACGGCGCTCATCTTCATCTGCGGCGCGACGTACGCGATCAACCATGGTTCGGCGACGCCGTTCGAGATGCACGACGTCCTGGTGCCCGACTTCGCGGGCGCCGGCTTCCTCTACGGCACCGTGCTGCTCTACCTGCTCGGCGTGGAGACGCCGTACAACATGGGTGCGGAGTTCCTTTCCGTACGCAAGAGCGGACCGAAGATGGTCATCTGGGGTTCGGTGGCATTGGTCGTCATCTACCTGCTGACCACGCTCGGGACCATGATGGCGCTTCCTCCCGAGCAGATCGACCCGGTGACCGGCGTGATCGGGATGCTCGGAGTGTCCGCACCCGCGGGCGTCATGGAGGTTGCCGCGGTCGTGCTCGCGGTGATCGTGTTCGTCGCACTGGTGACCTACCAGATCGCCTACTCGCGACTGATCTTCGTCTCGGGCCTCGAGCGGCACCTGCCGCGAATCTTCACCCACCTCAACCCGCGCACGCGCAACCCGGTGACCGCCGTGCTTATCCAGGGCGTGCTCTCCTCGCTGATCCTGGTCGGGCCTCTACTCGCAGAGCAGCATGGCCAACGTGACCATCTTCCTGCAGGGCGGGCTCTCGACGCTGTGGCTGATCTCCGGGTTCTTCTTCCTGATCCCCGTGGTCATCGCGCGCAAGAAGTACGCCGATCGCTATGAGAGCGAGAAGTTCTGGCGCATCCCCGGCGGCATGGTCGGGGTGTGGATCACCGTCGTCGTGGGAACGGTGGGCACCATCGGCGGCGTCTACTACTCGTTCGCCAAGTCCTGGCTCGCCAACGTCGGCGTTGGTGATGCGGAGTGGATGAGGTGGGTCGGCAGCATCTCCCTCGGCATGATCCTGCTCGGCGTGATCGTGTACTTCTTCGGCAGGCGGTCGGCGCACAAGCTGTCCTCCGAGGACGCGTTGGCCCACCTTGCAGTGCTTGACTTGACGAAAACCGAAGAGACGTCGGAGGCTTCACCGAAATGACACTGGACAGCACCACGCTCAGCGCGGACGCTACCGAGGACTACACCCACTACCCACTGGACCCGCTGTCGGGGGCCGAGATCAAGTCGGCTGCCACCATCATCAGCGAGTCCGAATACGGCACGCCCACACTGAAATTCGTGATGATCCAGCTGGCGGAGCCGGCGAAGAACGCCGAGTTGACGTTCACGGGCGCGGCCGACGTCCCACGGTGTGCCTTCGTCACGATGTACGACGGCGCCGCGAAGTTGGTCCACGAGGCCGTCGTCGACCTCGGCGCGCGGGTGATCGACTCGTGGAAGTCGATACCGGGGCGCTTCCCGTCCTATCTGGTCGAGCACATGACCGGCGTGGAGGAGAAGGTCCGGGAGGATTCGCGGTGGCAGGAGGCGATGCTCAAACGCGGCATCACCGACTTCAGCCTGGCGATGATCGATCCCTGGCCCGCAGGCTATTACGGCCAGCAGGACCACTACGACAACTCGGCACTCATCTGCCGTCCGCTGACGTTCATGCGGGCGGCGCCGTCCGAGCACGGGTACGCGCGTCCGGTCGAGGGCGTGATCGTCACCTTCGATCTCGACAAGATGGAGGTCATCGACGTCGAGGACCACGGTGTCGTGCCGCTGCCGCCCACCGCGGGCAACTACGACCCGAAGTTCATGTTCGACGAGAACAACCGGCCTGCCTTCACCGAGTTCCGTTCGGACGTCAAGCCGATCGAGATCACCCAGCCCGACGGCCCCAGCTTCACGGTCGACGGCTGGCACGTGACGTGGCAGAAATGGTCACTGCGCCTCGGCTTCAACCCCCGCGAGGGCATCGTCCTCAACGAGATCACCTACACCGATCGCGGCGTCACGCGGCCCATCGTCTACCGGGCGTCACTGTCGGAGATGGTGGTGCCGTACGGCGACACGGCGCCGACCCACTGGAACAAGAACGTGTTCGACATGGGTGAGGTCGGCATGGGTTTCTCGGCCAACCCGTTGACGCTCGGCTGCGACTGCCTCGGCGAGATCCAGTACTTCGACGCACGGTCAACGACTCCGACGGCAACCCGGTGACGATCCCCAACGCCATCTGCATGCACGAGGAGGACTACGGGATCTCGTGGAAGCACACCGACTTCCGCACCGAGGAGGTCGAGGTGCGTCGCTCGCGGCGGCTGGTCATCTCGATGATCTGCACCGTCGGCAACTACGAGTACGGCTTCTTCTGGTACCTGTACAACGACGCCTCCATCGAGGTGGAGGTGAAGCTGTCGGGTGTGTTGACCACCGGTGCCGTCGTCGACGGTGAGGTGCCGCGCTGGGGCAAGATGGTGGCCCCCGGCATCTACGGCCCGAACCACCAGCACTTCTTCAACTTCCGGCTCGACATGAGCGTCGACGGAGCGGGAAACAGTGTGTACGAAGTGGATTCGATCCCCGAGCCCGATCCGGCGATGAACCCGCACAACAACGCCTGGATCACGCGCGACACGTTGGTCGCCTCGGAGGCCGAGGGCGCGCGCGACTGGGAGTGGAAGACGGGCCGCTACTGGAAGGTCGCCAACCCGTCGAAGCGCAACGAGCTCGGCAGCCCGGTGGCGTACAAGCTGGTGCCGAAGGACATCGTCCCGGTGATGGTGCAGGAGGGCTCCTACATCTATGACCGTGCGCGGTTCGTGCAGCACAACCTCTGGGTGACGAAGTACGACGCGAGCGAGAAGTTCGCGGCGGGCGACTACATGTACCAGAGCGCCGACGCACAGGGCCTGCCCGAGTTCGTCGCCGACGACGCACCGTTGGAGGACACCGACGTGGTGCTCTGGTACACGCTCGGGGCGCATCACGTGGTGCGGCCGGAGGACTGGCCGGTGATGCCGTGCAGCTACACGGGATTCCACCTGAAGCCGATCGGCTTCTTCGACGGGAACCCGGCATTGGACATTCCGCCCTCACCGCCGAAGGCGTGCCATGCCGCGCACCATGCGGGCCTGCCCGTCGCGGAGCGGGCGCGGGAGTCATGACCGAGGGGTAGCCTCGCCAACGTCGGCCTTGAAGCGACAGGGCCCAACGGCGAGGAGCCCAGTGAGCACACTGTCCGACGATCTGCGCACGCTCAGCTACGAGGCGTTCGTCTACTTCTATCCGATGGTGACGATGGACGTCACCCGTCTGCAGATGGCCAACATCCCGGTCGGTGCCGCACCGGGCGCCGGCCCACCGAACCGCTTCTCGCACATGCGCGCGTTTCCGACGGCGGACTTCCGCGCTGTCGTGCGGCCGAACTTCGACACCCTGTACTCGTCGGCGTGGCTCGATCTCACCGCCGGTCCGGTGAAGCTGACCGCGCCCGACACCGAAGACCGCTACTACATGCTGCCCTGCATCGACATGTGGACCGACGTTTTCGCCAACCCGGGCAAGCGCACCACCGGTACCGATGCGTCGGAGTGGGTCATCGTCGGACCCGGCCACACCGGCCCGCTGCCCGAGGGCCTACCCGTGATCGAGGCGCCGACACCGCATGTCTGGATCATCGGACGCACCCAGACCAACGGGGTCGCCGATTATCCGGCGGTGCACGAGGTACAGGACGGATACCTGATCACGTCGTTGGGCCCCGATCCCGAGCACGTCGTCGACCCGAACTACGACATCAAGACCGAGCCACTGAAGACCGTGAACGGCATGGCCGCGCTCGACTACTTCGACTACGCGGCCAAGCTGCTGTCCGTCAATCCGCCGCATGCTGCCGACTTCTCTCAGCTGGCCCGCATCGCCCTGCTCGGTATCGTGCCGGGAAAGCCGTTCGACGCCAGTCGATTCAGCGCAGAGGAGAGGGCTGAGATCGAGGCGGGCAAGTCGGATGCGCTCGCCGCCATGCTCGCATCGCTGCCGACCCTTGGTGCGAGCGTCAATGGCTGGACGGTGATGACGAGCAACATCGGGGTCTATGGGAACGCCTACTTCAAGCGTGCCGTCGTCACTTTGGTCGGGCTCGGGGCCAATCCGCCCGAGGACGCCGTGTACCCGCTGTTGAACGTCGATGCCGACGGCGATCCGACTACCGGCGAGAACGATTACGCCATTCACTTCGACGCCGACGCCCTGCCGCCGGTGTACGCCTTCTGGTCGGTCACGATGTACGACGCCGAGGGCTTTCAGGTCGCCAACGAGCTGGACCGGTTTGCCATCGGCGACCGCGATGCATTGACGTACAACTCCGATGGATCGTTGGATCTGTATGTACAGCACGCCAATCCGGGCTCAGAGCGGGTCTCGAATTGGTTGCCGTCGCCAAAGGGTCCGCTGGGAGTGACGATGAGGCTGTACGCGCCGCACGCCGAGGTTCTCGACGGCACGTGGAATCCGCCGCCGGTGGCCAAGGTTTGAGGTTCCGGCTAGCCGAGTTCGGCGAGGATGCGACGCAGATTGCGCTGATCCTCTTCCTTCAGCGGTGAGAGCACCCGCTGTTCGGCCTCGTGAAGGCCGGGGTCGGTGCGCTTCAGCAGCGCCAGCCCTTCCCGCGTCAACTCGGCGGGCAGCGAACGCCCGGACGACACCGTCGCGGGCCGGGCGACCAACCCGCGCTCCTGCAGTCCGCGGACGACCATGTTCATCGCCTGCGGCGACACGTTGTACTCGCGGGCGAGTTCGGCGTTCGACTTTCCGGGGGCGTGGAACAGCATCCGCATGCAGATGTATTGCGGGAAGGTCAGATCGAACGGTTCGAGCACCGCGGTCGTCAGTTCGGCGCGCAGCGCGACTGCCACGCGGTTCAGTAGGTAGCCCAGCGGCTGGTCGGGGCCATCGGTCATGTCAAGTATCTTGACACATATCAACTAGATTGATATACCGGATGGCATGACGAGACCCTCTGATCAGATGTTCGATTCCGCCTACCGCGGCGAGGCCGAGGAGATGGGCCTCGGCACCAAGCCGCCGTGGAGCATCGGCGAGCCACAGCCCGAGATCGCCGCGCTGATCGCCGCGGGCAAGTTCCACGGCGACGTCCTCGACGCCGGTTGCGGCGAGGCGGCGACCGCGCTGGACCTCGCCGAGCGCGGCTTCACCACCGTCGGCCTCGACCAGTCCGCCACCGCGATCGAGCTCGCGCGTGCCGAAGCCGCCAAGCGCGGTCTGACCAACGCCACGTTCGACGTCGCCGACATCAGCGACTTCGGCGGCTACGACGGGCGGTTCGGAACGATCGTCGACTCGACGCTCTTCCACTCCATGCCCGTCGAACTGCGTGACGGTTACCAGCGGTCGATCGTGCGGGCCGCCGCTCCCGGCGCGTCCTACTTCGTGCTCGTCTTCGATCGCAACGGCATGCCCGCCGGTCCCGCCAACCCCGTCACCGAAGACGAGTTGCGCGACGTCGTCTCGAAGTACTGGGTGATCGACGAGATCCGGCACGCCCGCATCCACGCCAACGTCGCGCGAGAACTTCGCCGGGTTCGCCGACTTTGCCGGCGGCGCCATCCGGGACGAGGGCAACGGCCGCATGTCGATGCCCGCCTGGCTGCTGTCGGCGCACCTGGGATAGCCGACTCGCCCATCGCCACCCCTTCGTGGCCACGATCCCGCCATGAGGCAGGATTGGGCTGCCAACCGTGCTGATCGCTGGACGATCGCGTGCCCGGACCCGAAGGAGTCTGATGGCGGATGCGGCTGTGATCCGGCCGATGTATTCACGCGTGGTGCTCAAGCTGGGCGGGGAGATGTTCGGCGGTGGCCAGGTGGGCCTCGACCCCGACGTCGTCGCGCTGGTCGCCCGCCAGATCGCCGAGGTGGTGCGCAGCGGTGCGCAGGTGGCCGTCGTCATCGGCGGCGGCAACTTCTTCCGCGGCGCGCAACTGCAGCAGCGCGGCATGGAACGCACCCGCTCGGACTACATGGGCATGCTCGGCACCGTGATGAACAGCCTTGCGCTGCAGGACTTCCTGGAGAAGGAGGGCATCGACACCCGGGTGCAGACCGCCATCACGATGGGGCAGGTCGCCGAGCCCTACATCCCGCTGCGCGCCCGCCGGCACCTCGAGAAGGGCCGCGTCGTCATCTTCGGCGCGGGCATGGGGTTGCCCTACTTCTCGACCGACACCACCGCCGCGCAGCGCGCGCTGGAGATCGGCGCCGAGGTGGTGCTGATGGCCAAGGCGGTCGACGGCGTGTACACCGACGACCCGCGCACGAACCCGGACGCCGAGCTGCTGACCGCGATCACGCACCGCGAGGTCATCGACCGCGGCCTGCAGGTCGCCGACGCCACCGCGTTCAGTCTCTGCATGGACAACAACATGCCCATCCTGGTGTTCAACCTCCTCACCGATGGAAATATCGCGCGGGCGGTCGCAGGTGAGAAGATCGGAACACTGGTCACCACCGACTGATGACGCCCACGCGAGCGCTAGCGACGGGAGATAGCACCTTGATCGACGAAACCCTCTTCGAGGCCGAGGAGAAGATGGAGAAGGCCGTGTCGGTGGCGCGCGACGACATGTCCTCCATCCGCACCGGCCGGGCCAACCCCGGCATGTTCTCCCGCATCGCGATCGACTACTACGGCTCGACCACCCCGATCACGCAGCTCGCCAGCATCAACGTGCCCGAGGCTCGGCTCGTCGTCATCAAGCCCTACGAGCAATCGCAGCTCAAGGCCATCGAGGACGCCATCCGGCACTCCGATCTCGGCCTCAACCCGAGCAATGACGGCTCGCTGATCCGCATCTCGGTTCCCCAGCTGACCGAGGAGCGTCGACGCGACCTGGTCAAGCAGGCCAAGGGCAAGGGCGAGGACGCCAAGGTGACCGTCCGCAACGTCCGCCGCAAGGCCATGGAGGAGCTCTCCCGCATCAAGAAGGACGGCGAGGCGGGCGAGGACGAGGTCGGCCGCGCGGAGAAGGATCTCGACAAGACCACCGCGACGTACACGACGCCAGATCGACGACCTGGTCAAGCACAAGGAAGGCGAGCTGCTCGAGGTCTAGGCCTCAGCGACCGACTTCCGTGGCCGATACCGACCCAGCTCCCTCCGACGGGGCAGACGCATCCCCAGCGGAGCCGAAGAAGTCGCGCGCCGGTCGCGATCTGCCCGCCGCCATCGCCGTCGGCGCGTTCCTCGGCTTCGGCGTCATCGCGATCCTGGTGTTCGCGCCGCTCTGGTGGATTCCCGTCGTGGCGGTCGCGATGGCCGTCGCCACGCACGAGGTGGTCAAGCGGCTGCGCACGGCGGGATACGCGATCCCGCTCGTGCCGCTGCTCGTCGGCGGCCAGGCGATGATCTGGCTGACGTGGCCGTTCGGCACCGCCGGCGCGCTCGGCGCCTTCGGCGGCACCGTCGTCGTCTGCATGATCTGGCGGCTGCTGTCCGGCGGGCTGAAGAACGCGCCGGTGAACTATCTGCGCGACGTCACCGCCGACGGTCTTCCTGGCCGCCTGGATTCCGCTGTTCGGCGCGTTCGGCGTGCTGCTCGTCTATCCGGAGGACGGCCGATGGCGAGTGCTGTGCCTGATGCTCGGCGTCGTGTTCTCCGACATCGGCGGCTATGCCGCGGGCGTGCTGTTCGGCAAGCACCCGATGGTGCCGGCGATCAGCCCGAAGAAGTCGTGGGAGGGCTTCGCCGGGTCGCTGATCTGCGGCACCGCCGCGTCCGTGCTCGCCGTGACGTTCCTGCTCGACAAGCCGCCGTGGGTCGGCATCCCGCTCGGCCTCATGCTGGTGATCACCGGAACGCTCGGCGACCTCATCGAGTCTCAGGTCAAGCGCGACCTCGGCATCAAGGACATGGGCACGCTGCTACCTGGCCACGGCGGGCTCATGGACCGCCTCGACTCCGTGCTGCCGTCGGCGGTCGCCACGTGGATCGTCCTCACGCTGCTTGCGTGACGCGCCGCGCGCGTTGAGCCAGCAGGCCACCGCGCCGAGAACCAGACCGACCCCGACGCCGACGTCGATCCGCTGGCCGAGCATCATCCAGGACAGCACTCCGGCGACCGCGGGGATGACGCAGAACAGCATCGAGACCGCGGCGGCACCGTGCAGGTTGATCGCCCGAACGTAGAGCGACACGCCGAGCGTGGCGTTCAGCAGCACCACCCCGGCCACCGCGAAGGCGGCCTTCATTCCGTCGTGAACGGCGAACGGCGTGACCATGGTCAGGACGAGCGCGGGGATGAACGCGACGGCGTTCTGGATCGCGGTCGACACGCGGAAGTCGACGTCGGCGCAGAAGCGCTGTTGGTACACGCCGCCCGCGGCCAAGCCGATCAGCGCGACCAGGAGCAGCAGGACGGCCGGATCGAAGCCCTTCTCGGCGATCAGCCGGCTTGCGCACGCCGCGAGCACTGCCGCGACGCCGAGGACGAGTGCGATGACGCGGCGGACCGTCAACCTGCTGCGCAGGAACGCCGCGGCGAGCAGGGCGGTCGCGACGGGATTCATCGCGACGACCACCGCGCACAGCACTGCGGGAGCGCCGTGCTGAATGGCCAGGTAGAGAGCGCAGAACTGAACGGCCTGCATCAGGAGACCGGTGACGGCGACGTGCCCGAGCTTGCGTCCGCGTCGGCCACGCCGCCCGCGCGACCGTCGCCCAGCAGCCCAGGATGGCCGCGGCGAGGCCGAACCGGAACACCAGCACCGCCATCGGCGACATCGCGTTGACCGCCATGTTGCCGATCGGGTAGCCCAGCGCGTAGAAGAAGGTGACGGCCGACGCGGTCTTCAACGGCATGCGGGTGGGCGTCATGAGTCCATGGTGACGAGGCGCCGCGATGGCGTCCAACGATTATTCGCGATCGCGTTCGATCGCAATGTGCGATCGATCAGCTCACGATCTGCGGCCATTTCGGCGCAAATCGCCAGCTCTTTGATCTGATTTGCTGATCGGAGTATCTTGGCGCCATGGCTCAAGTGCTGGACATCGCCCCGCTGCGAAGCGTCGTCGCGGTCTCGGACTGTGGCGGATTTCACCGCGCGGCGACGGTGCTTCACATGACGCAGTCGGCGGTCAGCCAGCACGTGCGCAAGGTGGAGGCCGTGGTCGGCGGGCCGGTCGTGGAGAAGTCGGGCCGCGGCGTCGCGTTCACCGAACTCGGTTACCGAGTGCTTGCCCACGCGCAGAACCATCCTCGCCGCACACGACAACGCCCTCGACGATCTGGGTGCGGTCGAGGAGCGGGTGCTGGTGATCGGCGCGACCGAACACGGTGCCGACGTGATGCTGCCCGGCCTGACCGGCGCGCTGGGGGAGCGGCTCCCGGATTGGCGGCTGCGGTTCCAGCTCGACCGCAACGTGATGCTGGCCGACGCGATCGAGCACGGCACCGTCGACCTGGCCGTGATGCTCGACGGGTCTGGCCTCGATCCGGCGAACGCGTCGGGAATGGTTGCCCTGAAATGGATCTCGGGACGCAGCTTCTCGGTTCCCGCGTCCGAACCGCTTCCCGTGGTGATGTTCTCCGAGCCGTGCACGCTGCGAGAGCCGACGTTCGCCGCGCTCGACAGGATCGGCGTGCGCTACCGGATCGCGGCCGAGAGTTCCGATCTGTCCGGCCTGTACGCGGCGGTTCGATCCGGTCTCGGCGTCGCGCTGCTGCCGATGATCGGCAGGCTGCCCGACGGGCTGTGCCTCGCCGAGGGACTGCCGCCGAGCAGCCGCGCGTCGGTGTTCGTGCGCGGTCGGACCGGGGTGGACGCCGATGTCCTGAAGGCGGTCGACGACGCCGTCCGCGCCGTACTGGCCGAGCAGACGTAGGGACAGAGACATGAAGCAGGAGTTGGTATTCGAGGCGCCGCGTCGCGGCATGCCGCCGCAGCACCTCGCCGACCTCGACGAGGCGGGCCGTGCGGCCGCGGTCGCCGAACTGGGGCTGCCTGCGTTCCGCGGCAAGCAGCTGGCCAACCAGTACTACGGACGGCTGATCGCCGACCCGCAACAGATGACCGACCTGCCCGCGGCGATGCGCGACAAGGTGGCCGACGCGCTGTTCCCGCCGTTGATGACCCCCGTCGCGACAGATCGAGTGCGACGCCGGTGAGACGCGCAAGACGCTGTGGCGTGCGGCCGACGGCACCACCTTCGAGTCGGTGCTCATGCGGTATCCGCAACGCAACACCGTGTGCATCTCGTCGCAGGCCGGCTGCGGCATGGCGTGCCCGTTCTGCGCGACGGGCCAGGGTGGGTTGAAGCGAAACCTTTCCACCGCAGAGATTCTCGAGCAGGTCCGCGCGGCTTCCTCGGCCATGCGCGACGAGCACGACGGCCGATTGTCGAACATCGTGTTCATGGGCATGGGTGAACCGCTCGCCAACTACAACCGTGTTCTCGCCGCGGTGCAACGGATCATCGCGCCGCCACCCAACGGGTTCGGCATCTCCGCACGATCCGTCACCGTATCGACGGTCGGTCTGGCTCCCGCGATGCGCAAGCTGGCCGACGAGCACCTCGGTGTCACCCTCGCGCTGTCGCTGCACGCCCCCGACGACGAGTTGCGCGACACCCTGGTGCCCGTCAACAACCGGTGGAACGTCAACGAAGTACTCGCGGCGGCAAGGTATTACGCCGACGTGACCGGTCGGAGAGTGTCGATCGAGTACGCGCTTGATCCGCGACGTCAACGACCAACCCTGGCGGGCTGACCTGCTGGGCAAGCGCCTGCACGGCGCGCTCGGGGCGCTCGTCCACGTCAACCTCATTCCGCTGAACCCGACGCCGGGCAGTAAGTGGGACGCCAGCCCCAAGGCCGCCGAGCGCGAGTTCGTGAAGCGGGTTCGCGATCGCGGGGTGTCGTGCACGGTGCGGGACACTCGCGGCCGCGAGATCGCTGCCGCCTGTGGGCAATTGGCCGCCGAGGGCTAGCCGAGAGCTCGCGCGCTCGGGTGGCTATGCCACCTCGTCATCGGGTGGTGCGGGGCCGCCGGGTTCGGTGTGTCCCCGGTCGGGCGCGGACGTTCCGCCCCACGGAGTGGTCTGGATCGAGTTCGGGTGATGCGGATCGACGGTGTCGTCGTCGGCGTTGGCTTCAGGGTGGCGCGGGTCGTCGGGCTCGGCGCTGGCTCGTCGAATGTGGACGTCGGTCCGCTGTCGGCGGCTCCGAGGTCGCTGGTGGTCGAGGCTGGCTCGTGAATCTTCAGGCGCCGAGGGGTCGCTGGGTTCGGGTGTGGGTGGTTCGTCCGGTTGGGGCTCGGGTGCTCGGCATTCGGCGGTGTAGTCGTCGGGTGGTGCGGAGTGCCCAGGGTCGATGGAGGTGTCGGGTGCCCAGGGGTCGAATGGTTCTGGTGCAGAGTCGTGTTCGGCTTCGGGTGATACGGGATCTACGGTGAGTCGTCGTCGTCGTCGTCGGCTGGTGCCGGGCAGTCAGCCTCGGCGTGTGCCCAGGGGTCGAACGGTTCTGATTCGCGTCGTCCGGGTCGGGTTCAGGCGGTGCGGGTTCGCCGGGGTCGGTGTCCTGGGGCGCCCAGGGGTCGAGTGGTTCGCGGCGCGGAGTCGTCGGTCGTCGTCTCGATGCGGGTGTCGGGCTCGCGATGCCGTGGGCGGCCGTCGCCGGTGTCGGCTGGTGTCGGTGTCGCCGGTGGCGTTGTCCGGCTGCGGTTCGGTGGGGTCGTCGGTGAGGCCGAGGAGGCGTTCGGGGGTGTGGTGGTAGTTGATGCGGGTTTGGCCGGTGTCGAGGTGGGGTGGGGGGATCCATTCGACGTCGTGGTCGTCGCTCATCTTGGTGGTCCAGCCGCCGTCCTTGCCGACCATCCGGTTGTCCGGTCCGCAGGCCAGGCCCATGTCGTCGACGTTGGTGTTGCCGTCATCGGCCCAGTCGGCGGTGGCGTGATGCACCTGGCAGCCGTACGGGCCGACGGTGCAGCCCGGTTTGGTGCAGCCCCCCTCACGGCCGATCAGCATGATCCGTTGGGCCAGGGACGCGACGCGTCGGGCGCGGAACAGGTCCATCGCCGAGCCGGTGGCCTTGTCGAACACCGCCAGGAACAGGTTCGCGTGCCCGGCCAGGCGCAGCACGTCCTTGACCGGCATCTTGGTGCCGCCACCGGTCACACCCACTCCGGCGCGGGACTCGAGGTCTTGCAAGGTGGTGCGGATGATGATCGACACCGGCAGCCCGTTGAGCTGACCCAGCTCACCGCTCATCAGGGCGATGCGCCCGACCGCGATCAACGCGTCGTGTTGGCGTTGGGCCAGGCTGCGGTGATCGTTGTCGATCTGAGCCTGCGATGGGGTGCCCGAGGTGCAGGGTTCGGGATCGCTCGGGATTGCACATGCCGGGCGCGGCGTACTTGGCCAGGATCGGTTCCCAGGTCGCCCGAGCTTCCGGGGTCAAGCATGCCGGTGAGCTTGACTGGTGCCGTCGCGGCCCTGTCGGCCGATGGAGAAGCCGCGTTTGCGCTGCGCGTTCGGTGTCGTCGGGTTCCGGACCGTCCTGATCGAGCAGGAACAACCGCAGCTCGATGCCGTCGAGCAGTTCCTTCGGTCCGACCTTCACCGCCAGGCGCGCCCAGTCGACTTCGATCTGAGCGCGGGTGGCCGCGTCGACGAAGCCGGGGATCTTCGCCATCGACTTGCGGATGATGTCGACGTGCTCGGCGGTGATCAGGCCGTGGGCTTGAGCGGCGGCGGTCGCCGGCAGCACCGGGTCCAACGGTTCGCCGATCAACGAGCGCCGCGGACCCAACACGGCGGCCTCGGCCAGGCGCCGGTTGGCCTCCCTGCGCGACAGCCGCCACCGGATCGTCAGCACGTCGCGCCAGGACTTGGCGCCCAACGCCTTGGCGGTGGTCTCGACCTGCAACCGCGCCAACACCCGATGCGACTGGGTGGGCGCTTGGCGGGTCAGGGTTTCCACCTCGTCACCGACTTCGAGCAGTTCGGTGGCGGTGAGCAGGTCGATGTCGCAGGCGGCCAACGCGTCGTACGCGGCGCGCAACGCGGCCACCGCTGCCTCCGCGTCCTGTACGACCGTCCCAGACATATCTAGAACATACGTACGACCACCGACAAGAATCCGTCAAATGTGACCACTGAAACCAAAGTGACACAAGAGAATTCAAATGAGACTCAAGACGGCAAGTCAGCCCGTCGGCGGATTGACGAACCAGACGTTCTCCTCGCGCAGGCTACGGCTGCGCCAACCGTCAGCCGTGCGCACCATCTCGTGGTGGTAGTAGCCGCCGCACGTGCTGAGCTCCGCCATGCCAGGCAACTGCATCGGGTTGTAGAACATCGCGCGGACGGTCGCGGTGTCGCCGTCGTAGGCGAGTATCTCGACGTTCGTGATGTAGTGCATGCTCCACGGGATCATGGCGAAGCCGGCACTCAACATGTCGGTCACCTCTTGCGGAGACCCGACGATCGGCGTCGCCGACGAGTAGTCGATGACCGCGTCCTCGGTGAACACCGAGCGGTACAGCTCCCAGTCCTTGGTGTCGACCCCGCGCGCGTATCTCGCCAGCAGCGAGGCGATTTCGAGTTCGTCGCTGACGCGCCGCGCGTCGCTCACTCCGGCATTCCGATGGTCTTTGCGTCCAGGTATTCCTTGTAGCCTTCTTCGCCGTTGCGGTATCCGAGGCCGCTCTGCTTGGTGCCGCCGAACGGGCTCGCGGTGCCGAAGTGGGACTTGCCGTTGATGCTGACGTTGCCGGTGCGCATGCGGGTGGCGATCGCGAACGCGCGGTCGACGTCGCCGCCGGACACCTCGCCGGACAGGCCGTAGATCGAGTTGTTGGCGATGGCGACGGCCTCGTCGTCGGTGTCATACGGCGTGACGGCCAGCACCGGACCGAAGATCTCCTCCTGGGCCACTTCGGAATCGGGGTCGACGTCGGCGAGCAGCGTCGGCTGCACGTAGTAGCCGACGGGCAGGTTCTCCGGAATGCCGCCGCCGGTGACCAGTCGGGCGCCGGAGTCGATGCCGGACTTGATGAGCCCGAGTACCTTCTGCCGCTGCTGCTCGCTGATCTGCGGTCCCTGCATGTTGCCCGGCGTCCACGGGTCGCCGATCGGGAAGCCCTCCATCATCGACTTGAGGATCTCGAGCCCCTCGTCATAGCGGCTGCGCGGCAACAGGATCCGGCTGGGCAGGACGCACGACTGGCCCGACATCACGCACGCGAACATGGCCGCCATCGGCAACGCGGCGTTGAAGTCGGCATCGTCGAGCACGATGTGGGCGGACTTGCCGCCCAACTCCAGCAGCGTCTTCTTCACCGTCGGGGCGCCTGCGGCGAGGATCGCCCGCCCGGTCGCCGTCGACCCGGTGAACGTGATCATGTCGACCCGAGGATCGGCCGATAGAGCGGCGCCGACCTCGTTGGCGTTGGAGACCACGACGTTGAAAACGCCTGGCGGGAATGTCGGTCTCCTCGGCGACGATGCGGCCGTACTCACTGCCCGACCACGGCGTCAGCTGAGCGGGCTTGAGCACCACGGTGTTACCCGCCATGAGCGCGGGGACGGTCTCTGCGACGTTGAGGTAGAACGGCACGTTCCACGGCGTGATGGCGCCGACCACGCCGACGGGCTCGTAGTGGATCTTGCGCCGGGCGGGACCCAGCTGGGTCGGGTGAACGCCGGTGTCGACCAGATACTCGAAGTTCTTGCCGTGCTCTGCCCAGTGCTTGACTTCCTCGATGGGCGACTCGATCTGTGAACCCGACACCGTCACGGGACAGCCGACCTCGGTGATCACCACGCGGCGCAGCCGTTCCTTGTTTCGTTCGAGCGCCTCGTGCAACTGGGTCAGACAGTGGTAGCGAAAGTCGAGATCGCGCGACCAGTCCGTCTCGTCGAACGCCCGTCGTGCCGCGCCGACGGCACGTTCCATGTCGGCGACGGTGCCGTCGGTGGCCTGGCCCGCGACTTGTTCGCTGGCTGGATGGATGACGTCGAACTTCGCGCCACTGCCGGTGTATTGGAGCTCGCCGTCGATCAGCATCCGCTCGTCGCCGGCCAATACGCCTGAATCGCTCTGCACGCTCGTCATCTGGCTAGCTTTACAAACTATCCGTCGAGTGTCACGGCCTTGGCCGATTCGGCGGGAGATTACTCCGGCGGCTTGATGCCCGCCGCGTGCCGGAGCTGCGCGAGGAACTGGTTGCCGTCGTCGCTGCGAACGATGTAGTGCGATACGGCGACGCGGATGACGGTAGCCGCCTTGACGCGACGGTTGGTGCCGGCCAGCAAGCGCTCGAGTCGCGTCCGCATCACCGGGATCACCAAGGCCAACTGGGAGATCACGACTTCGGGCTCGATGTCGATGAGCCGCACTCCGGAGTAGGACTGCTGGTAGGAGACGATGAACTGCAGTGCGGCGTCGAGCTTCTCGTTGCCGCGTCGGCCCGCCGTCGCCTTGCTGATGCCGGAGTCGAACATCTCTTGCTCGTAGAGCCCGAACGCCTCGAGGAGTTCCTCCTTCGACGCGAACCAGCGATACAGCGTCGGGCGAGACACGCCGGCTTGAATCGCGACCTCGGACAGGCTGAGCTTGGTCTGGCCACTGCGGGCGAGCACTTCGGTGGTCGCGGCCAGCAGTCGGCGGCGGGTCGAGGTGTCGTCGCCGAACTCAGTGGTGTCGCTATCTGCGGTCATGGCGTCGTTCACCTCCAAGGGGATGGTAGATGCTGGGGTGGGCATCAGGGCGCAAGCACGGTGCAGCGCGCCGATAAGTTTACAGATCAACCGCAAAATGTAATCGAGACGGGAGATTTGCCGTGACCGGTCCATTGGCAGGCGTCAAGGTCGTCGAACTCGGTGTCTGGGTGGCGGCTCCGGCGGCTGGTGGGATTCTCGCCGACTGGGGTGCCGACGTCGTCAAGATCGAGCCGCCGACCGGCGACCCGGCGCGGATGTTCGGCCGGATGCTCGGCGTCGAGGGCGGCGCCAATCCGCCGTTCGAGATGGACAACCGCAGCAAGCGCAGCGTGGTGCTCGACCTTGCCGACCGACGACGGGCGCAGGCACGCGCTCGAGTTGCTCGACGACGCGGACGTCTTCGTGACGAACATCCGACCGGGTGCGCTGGAGCGGCTCGGCCTCGACGCCGAGTCGGTCGCCCTGCGCAATCCTCGCCTGGTGTACGGGCTCATCACCGGCTACGGAATGACCGGGCCGGACGCCGACCGGGCGGGCTACGACGTCGCGGCGTTCTGGGCGCGGGGCGGCCTGGCGCATCTGCTCACCCGCCCGGGTGACGTGCCGCCGTTCCAACGCGGCGGCATGGGCGACCACTCGGTCGGTATGACGCTTGCCGCGGCCGTCTGCGCGGCGTTGGTCTCGCGGTCGCAGACGGGCAAGGGTCAACTCGTCAGCACATCGCTGTATCGCCAGGGCGCCTATACCGTCAGCTTCGATCTCAATACCTTTGTGCAGACGGGTCATTCGATCGCGATCGGCCAGCGGGATTCGATGGGCAACCCGTGCATGAACAACTACGCCGCCAGTGACGGGCGGCGGTTCTGGATCGTCGGGCTGGAGGTCGACCGACACTGGCCACCGCTGTGCCGCGCCGTCGGTCGACCCGACTGGCTCTCCGACGCGCGCTTCACGACACCTCGCGACAGAGCGATCAACGCACGCGTGCTCATCGCGGAACTCGACCAGATCTTCGCGACCAAGACCCTGCCGGAGTGGGCGGACGTCTTCGCCAGCGAGCCCGACTTCTTCTGGTCGCCCATCAACTCGCTGGAGGACGTGCTCGCCGACGAACAGTTCCACGCCGCAGGCGGAATGGTCTACGTGCCGGACGGCGACGGTGACGTGCCGATGGTCGCGACGCCCGCCGACTTCCACGGAACGCCTTGGGCGCCAAGGTCTCCGGCCCCGTCGCTGGGTCAACACACCGACGAGGTTCTCGCCGAGCTCCGAGGCCGCGGCTAGCGCTACGGCAGCGGCTTCAGGCCCGCCGCGTGCCGCATTTGGGCGAGGAAGTCGTCGGCGTCGTCGCTGCGCACCAGATAGTGCGACACCGCGACGCGTACGACGGTGGCTGCTCGTTCGGCGCCGTCGGGGCCGGGCATCATCGTTTCCAATCGATGCCGCATCAACGGAAGTACCTGTGCCATGCGCCTGATGACGTGGTGGGGCTCGATGTCGACCATCCGCAGCCCGGGATAGGACTGCTGGTACTCGACGATGATGCGCAGTGTCGCCTCGAGCTGATCGGCGGGGCCCAGACCCGCGGATGCCTTGGCGACGGCGCGTTCGTAGAACTGCCGCTCCCACACCACGAACGCGTCGAGAAGTTCGCGCTTGGACGAGAACCATCGGTACAGCGTTGGCCGCGAAACCCCTGCCTGTTGGGCGACCTCGGACAGGCTGAGCTTGGTCATCCCGTTGCGGCCGAGGACCTCCGCGGTGGCGGCCAGTATCCGTTGCCGGGTGGAGTTGTCGGCCTCAACCGTCGCCGTCCCGGCGCCACCCACCGCAGTCATCGTCATAGCTTTACAAATTATCGGCAAAGTGTCACGCTATTTCTGCACTCAGCCCGGTGACGATGGAGGATTTGTGACGGTCGCGAGCCCGCTACCTGCACGTGAGCACAGTTCCGTCGACATCACGTCGCACAGCTTCTGGGCGCAGACGTTCGACCAACGCGACCAGACATTCGCGCAGCTGCGGGCGGCAGACGGCCTGACGTGGCATCGGCCTCTCCCGTCCTTGTTCGACATGGAGGAACCGGGGTTCTGGGCACTCACCAGGCGGGCTGACATCGCCTACGTCAGCACGCATCCGGAGCTCTTCACCTCCGAGAAGGGCGTTGCGCTCGACCCGATGCCCGCAGAGGTGCAGCGCTTCGCCTCGTTCTTCCTGACGATGGACCCGCCGCAGCACACCGTGTACCGGCGCTTGATCAGCTCGGCCTTCACGCCGCGCAATGTGCGGCGGATCGAGGAGCAGATCCACGACACCGCCGTCGCGGTCGTCGACGATCTGGTCGGGGCGGGCGAGATCGACTTCGTGTCGGCATGTTCCGCGAGACTTCCGATGCTGACCATCATGAACATGCTCGGTGTTCCGGCGTCGGAACAGCCCGGTGTGGCGAAGGCCGCGGAGAAGCTGTTCAGCATGAGCGACGATGAGTACAGCTCGCTCGAGGAGCGGGCCGCCGACACCATCAACGAGATCATGCTGCTGTCGAGCACCGGGGTCGAGCTGGCGAAGTACCGACGCAACAACCCCGGTGACGACCTGATGACGAGCATCGTCAACGCCGAGGTCGACGGTCAGCGGCTCACCGACGAGGAGATCGGCTCGTTCCTGATCCTGTTGTCGTCGGCGGGCGATGACACCACCAAACAGGCGACGACGCACGCGATGATGGCCTTGGTCGCCAATCCCGAACAGCGGGAGTGGCTGATGGAGGACTTCGAGGGCCGGATCGGTTTGGCGACAGAGGAATTCGTCAGGTGGTCATCGCCGGTCCTGCAGTTCGCCCGGCATGCCGTCGTGGATACCGAAATCGCCGGTCAGCAGATCAGGGCGGGCGACAAACTGGGCCTGTTCTACTGTTCCGCGAACCGGGACGAGAGCGTGTTCGACGCACCGAATGCCTTCGATCTGAGTCGTTCACCCAACCCGCACCTCGGGTTCGGTGGCGGTGGGCCCCACTTCTGTCTCGGCAACCAGCTGACCAAGAGTGAACTGCGAAACCTGTTCCGCGAGTTGTTGACTCGACTGAAGAGGATCGAGTTCGGTGAGCCCGACCTGCTGCACAGCAACTTCGTGCACGGAATCAAGCGACTTCCAGCGGTCGTCGAGTAGCGGATGGGAACCAACATGAAGGTGGAAGTCGACCTCGGAAAGTGCACGGGCCACGGCATCTGCGAGTCGATCGCCGAGGACGTGTTCGAGGTTCAGGACGACGGCAGCGTGCAGATCCACGACGATGCGGTGTCGCAGTCCGATCGGGGCGTGTTGCAACAGGCCGTGACCCAGTGCCCGGCCGCGGCACTTCGCCTGCTGGACTGAGGTTTCCGGGCTATCGGCCCGGCATCGGGCGGACAAGCACCGACTCCTGAATGCCGCCCACCGCGCCGCTCTCGTCGAAGAGCGTGCCGAACGTCGTCCCGATGCCGTCGGGACCGTAGCTGGTCTCGGCGCGGATGCCGATCCACTCGCCCTCGCGGGATGCGATGCACGTGCACGACGAGGTCGGTGTTCATGAACGTCCACTTCCGGATGTCGAGCTTGGTGCCGATGCCGTTCGCGTCGTCGGCGACGGCGAACAGTCGCTGCAGAGGCGTCATGGTCTCGCCCTTGACCAGATCGACGGTCGGGCGCAACCACGATTCGCCGGGGCCGTCCGTCAAGGGCTCTGTGAGCCAACGCCAGTCGATGCTGTGGACGTAGTTCGGGTCCCAGTCCTTCTCCATGTTGCGGTTCTCCGCCTCGGCGAGCGGCCGCAGCGGCAGTACGGGGGAGTGGACGACGGCTGTCGTGTCGAGGGTGGCCATCCGCCATCCGCTGGCTCTCGCGACGGGTCGCGGTTCGCCGTCCGGACCGGGAGCGAGCATCTCCGCGCTGACCAACTCGATCTGCCGTCCCGGCCGCTCCACCCGTGAGCGAACCCAGAGGTCACCCTCGGCGGGAACGCCGCCCAACAGGTCGATCATCACTCGGCTCAGTCGGGTGTCGTCCCGCGGTGCGCATCGTTCGAGGGCGCGGACGAGTAGCGAGGAAACGGGTGCGCCGTGCTGGATGGACGCCATCCAGGTGCTGCGAACCATGTCGGTCGCCGAGAACCGCTCGCCGCGTGGATCGTCCGCGTCGATGAGGTCGTAATAGGAGTCGGCCGCTGGTGTGGACACGTCAGTGTTCTCCGTCTGGGTCAGGGGTGGCCTGCGCCGGGAATGTCGACGATGAGCGCGTCGACACGCGACAGCTTCGTGCCCACCAGCCGGTCGGGGTAGGAGTCGGTGGCCGACAGCAGGAAGAGGGTGCGGCCCTCTGGCCCGCCGAGCGTGCACGCGATCGCGCTGCGATCGCCCATGTCGATGCGATCGGTGACGTTGCCGCCGCAGGTGATTCGCTCGAATTGATGCGTCAGCGTCATCGACGTCCACACCCCGCCCTGCGCATCGAGGGTGATGCCGTCGGGTGGGCCGTCCAGTCCGTCGGCGAACACGCGCCGGTCGGAGAGTCCGCCGTCCACTGCCGATCGTGAACTCCGTCAGGCGGCGACCCGTCGACTCCGCGACGATCAGCGTGCCCTCGGGCGTGATCACCATGCCGTTGGGAAAGTCCAAGTCGTCTGCGACGACCGAGACGGTGTCGTCGGGGTCGATGCGCACGACGACGCCGCCCTCGCGGGCCTGCGACCCGACGAAGGCACGGCCTGCTCCGTCGACGACCATGTCGCCGAGGCTGGCCGGCGTGACGTCGCTCAGATCGACCAACGTCGTGACCGTGTCGCCGTCGTAGCGCAGCACCTGGCGATCTTCGGTCGACACGATCAGAAGTGACCCGTCCGGCCGGAAGCCCAGCCCCGAGGGGCTACGTCCGGGCAGCGGCAGCGTGGTCATCGCGCCTGCCAGGTCGACGGTGTGGACGGCCTCGCCCAGCATGTCGGAGAACCACAGCAGACCCTCGAACCAGCGCGGGCCCTCCCCGAAACAGAACCCGTTGGCGAGCGGAGTCGGAATCATCGCATCGCTTTACAAAACACGCCGCAAGTGTCACGCGACCTCGGCATCACTGTCAACCGGCCGCCGCAGTGACCCCCCTTCGGGCAGGGCGAAAGCCCGGCCTATCGTGAGATTCATGAGCAGCGCTGCTGATACAGACAGGGTGGCCGACCTCGCCGAGAAGGTGGTCGCCGAGCACGATCCGAAGTCAGTCCCGACACCTGAGTTCCTCGGTGCGTGCTACGACGCAGGCCTGTCGTGGGTGCACTTTCCCCGAGGGCATGGGCGGCCTCGGCGTCTCCCGCGGACTCCAGGCCGTTGCCGACCGAATCCTGCAGGGGGCGGGCGGTCCGGTACCGCTGGGCCTGAACCCGATGGGGTACGGGATGGCGGCGCCGACGATCCGCGAACACGCGCAGTCCGACGAGGTCAAGCGATCCTGGCTGCGGCCCCTGGCCACCACCGAGGACATCTGGTGCCAGTTGTTCTCCGAGCCGGGCGCGGGTTCGGACCTCGCAGGCCTGTCGACGTCGGCGGTGCTGGACGGTTCGGACTGGGTAGTCAACGGGCAGAAGGTGTGGACCAGCTTGGCCCACCGCGCGCGCTGGGGCCTGCTGCTCGCTCGCACGAACGCCGACGTCGCCAAGCACAAGGGGCTGTCGTACTTCGTCATCGACATGCACGGACCGGGAGTCGAGACGCGGCCGCTGCGTCAGCTGACCGGACAGGCCGAGTTCAACGAGGTGTACTTCACCGACGCACGCATTCCCGACGCGCACCGACTCGGCGACGTCGGCAACGGCTGGGGGGTCGCGATGACGACCCTGATGAACGAGCGCAGCGCGCTCGGCGGCAGCGCGAACAGGCGTGGTGCAGGCACGATCGCCGACGCCGTCTCCCTGTGGGCGTCGCGTCCCGATCTGCAGTCGCCGGTGCTTCGCGACCGACTGACGCAACTGTGGCTCCGGTCGGAGGCGCAGCGGCTCACGTCCGAACGGTCGCGGGCCACCGCCACCGTCGGCGGGCCCGGTCCGGAGGGTTCGATCGGCAAGATGGTCGGCGCGGAACTCAACCAGCACATTTACCAGTTCTGCATGGATCTGCTTGGGCCGGAAGGGCTTCTGTACCGACCGTATCCCAAACCTGGGGACGATCCCGGCGACGAGGACTGGCGGGGGCCGCTGCAGCAGCGGTTCCTGCGTAGCCGCGCCACGACCATCGAAGGCGGGACGTCCGACGTGATGAGGAACATTCTCGGTGAGCGGGTTCTGGGGCTTCCCGGCGACCTGCGCGCCGATGCCGGCATGCCGTGGAAGGAGATCCCCCGTGGCTGAGTTCACGTTCACCGACGAGCAGACCGAACTGCGCAAGGCGGTCCGCAAGTTCTCCGCCGACAACTTCGACGAGCAGACGGTGCGCCGACTCATGGAGGCCGATCCGACCTTCGATCCCAAGGTGTGGGCGCGCCTCGGCGCAGAGCTCGGCGTGCTCGGACTGTCGGTTTCCGAGGCCGACGGCGGGGTCGGTGGTTCACTCGTCGATCAGGCCGTCGCGGTGGAGGAACTCGGCGCGACGCTGGCATGCGGGCCGTTGTTCGGCACCGTGTACCTCGCGATCCCCGCACTCGTCGCGGCATCGGCGGGCTCTGTACGCGACGAGTTGTTGGGCGATCTCGTCGAGGGTCGCCGGACCGCGGCGTTCGCCGTCGTCGACAGCGCAGGTGCGTTCGACGCCGCGGGTGTTGCGGTGACGGCCGAGAAGTCGGGCGACGGCTACTCGCTGACGGGCAGCGTGCCGCGCGTGGTCGACGCCGCAGCCGCCGACGTCCTGTTGGTCGCCGCGACCGGACCCGACGGCGTCGGCCTGTACGTCGCCGACGCCTCAGGCTCTGGCGTCGACCGTCAGGCGCTGGCGACCATCGACCTGACCCGGCCCATGGCCACGGTCGAGTTCTCCGACGCGCCAGCGCAATTGGTCGCAGGACCCGACGAGGCGGAGCGCGTCATCGCGCACGCGCTTCAGGTGGGCTCGGCGCTCTTGGCGGTCGAGCAGGTCGGCGCCGCACAGCACATGCTCGACGTGTCGGTCGAGTACGCGAAGACGCGCTGGCAGTTCGGCAGGCCGATCGGTTCATTCCAGGCGGTCAAGCACCGACTCGCAGACATGCTCGTCGATCTGGAGCACGCCCGCTCGACGGCGTATCACGCGGTGTGGGCACTGACCGACGGATCGGATGATCCGGCGCTCGCGGCGAGCATCGCGCAGGCCACCTGTTCGGCCGCGTTCAGTCGGATCGCCCACGATGCGATCCAGGTGCATGGCGGCATCGGGTTCACGTGGGAGCACCAGGCGCACCTGTACTTCAAGCGTGCGACCACCGATGCCGCCCTGCTCGGAAGCGCCGAGCAACATCGCTCGCGCGTGGCCGACCTGGTGCTCGACACGGCGTCGGCGGACAAGCTGCCATGGGTGGCCGTCGGTTCGTAGCGATTCGTGCACAGTGGCCCGCGGTCAGCGCGGGTTAAGGTGCACAAGTCGCGGTTAAGGCGCTGCGGCGGAGCGCAATTCGACGTAGGACCGCTCGATCGCCTCGGCGAGCGCGGCGATGTCGGGTAGCGCCTGGGGGTCGGTGCACAGGCCGATCCCCACGTTGCCCGCGCACGAGATCGCCGAGATCCGCAGTGCGTGGTGCATCGCGGGCTCTGACGACGAGAAGAGGTTGATCACCTCACGTCCCGCCACGGCAGACGGTGACGGGCGGGCCCGGCACGTTCGAAATGGAGACGCTGAACTCACGTGCGCTGCCCGCGAGGCGCTGCACGATGCTACCGACCTCCTTGACGCGGCCGAGCGCGTGGAACAGGTCGTACAGTTCACCGGCGTCGTCGAGGCGTTTGCGCTCACTGGTCTCCGCGGCGATCTCGTCGAGCCGCAGCAGCGGATCGGGTTCTGCCAGAGGTAGATCCACGTTCATGAAGGAATCCCGATTGCCGACGTTCGCGGCACCGTCGTCGCGGTGGTGCAGGCTGACCGGAATCTGGGCTCGTAGGTGCTCTTGCGTGGCCTGGCGTACTCCGAGCCACTCGCGCAGACCTCCCGCGATGATCGCCAGTAGGACGTCGTTGACCGTGGCGTGTCGTGGGCGAGACGCGCCGATCGCCTTCATCTCCTGCAGGCTCGCGACGGTGAACGCGAGCTGGCGCGACGCGGTGATCGGACGATCGAAGGGCGACCGCGAGCCGCGGTGTCCGAGTTCCCGCACTGCGGCTCCCGGCATCCGCAGGGCCTCGGCGAGCCTTCGTGGCTCGTCCGCTGCGTGGGCGCCGACCTTCGCAGGCGGGTCGACATGAACGTCCCACAGGACCGAATGAAGAAACCGGACGGCGGCAATGCCGTCGGCCATCGCGTGGTGGATGCGGGCCGCGATCGCCTCCCGCCCGTCGGCGAGCGGGCCGATCACGTCGAACGTCCACAGCGGCCGGCTGCGGTCCAAGTGCTCGGACATCAGTCCGCTGACGGCGTTCCAGAGATCGTCCCTGGACTGGCAACCCGGCACGTCGTGTCGTCGCACGTGGTTGCGGATGTCGAAGTCGTCCGCCTCGACCCAGCGCGGTTCGGCCCCCGAGACGTCGACCCGCTGGGTGGCACGCGGCTGACTCGGAAGGCGCTCGGCCACTGCCCGTCTCAGCGTGTCGAGGTCGATCGGAGCGGTGCCCGGCGCGAGGATGTTGAGCTTGAGCGTGTGCCCGAATATCACCGACGATTCGAGCCCGAGGATGTGCGCGTCGTCGCCGGACAGTTGGTCGGAATCTTCCTGACGGGGCACGCACCGATCGTACAAGACCGGTGCTTTACAAAACTCGCTAAAAGTGTCACGCTCGCTGAGTTATGAGGAACGCAACCGGCCAAGCGCCGCTCTACCTCCACGAGACGATTTCTCTGGGATCGGGCAGCTCAGAGGCCTTCACGGAGTCATTCGACGGCATTTATCACCCGATGATGTCCGAACTCGGCGCGCGACTGTTCGCGATCTGGGAGGCGACCCCCTACAACGGTCACTGGCCGCAGGTGACCATCATCTGGGAACTCGACGGCTTCGCCGACTACACCCGGATCGGGCGCGCCCAGGCGAGCGGCGGCAGTCACCGGGAGGCGGCGGCGAGGTGGTCGGCCTTCCTGGCCGGCATCGGCGCCTCGGGCGAGGGTCGAATCATGTACCCGGGCGCCAGCAACCGGACGCTTGCCGAGCTGAAGGAGCTGAACTTCGACGCGGGCCTGGTGATTCAGGAGATCATGCAGACCAAGCCTGGCAAGCAGGCCGACTACATCCGTGAACTGGAGAGGCTCTACGTGCCGTGGTCGGAACGGACGGGCAAGCTGTGGCTCGGATCGTTCACCACGACCTTCCGGTTCAACGAGGTCATCCACTACTGGGCGCTCGAGGACGACTGGGAGGTCTTCACCGAGCACTACCCGTCGTTCAAGGGCCAGCCGCCCGCCGAACTCATCACGTGGATGAGCGTCGCACCCGCGCTGCGAGACGGCTGGGAGGACTCGATCCTCTCGGCCCTGACCCCGTCGCCACTGCAGTGACGATCAACGGCGAGAGCTTCACCTACGATCCGTTCGATCCGGCCGTGATGGCCGACCCGCTGCCGTACTACCGGGTGCTGCGTGACGAACATCCGGTGTACTACCTGCCGCAGTGGGACACCTACGCGCTGTCGCGGTTCTCCGACATCTGGAATGTGTTGGAGATCAACGACGGAACGTTCGTGGCGTCGGAGGGCACCCTGCCCGCGGCCGCGGTGCTCGCCACCCACAACACGGGGCCCGTGGCGGATCCGCCCCTGCACCCCATGCCGTTTCACGCGAACTTCGATTCGCCGATCTACGACGGAGTTCGCCGTTCGCATTCGGCGCCGTTGCGCCCGAGGGGCGTGTCCGGCCTGGCCGAGCGCATTCGCGAACTGGCCAACGAACGCCTCGACGAGCTGCTCGCAGGCGGGAGTTTCGACCTCACCCAGGACTACGGCGGCATCGTCGCCGCCTCCATGGTGTGCCAATTGGTCGGACTGCCAGCCGAACTCGCTGCCGACGTGCTGGCGACCGTCAATGCGGGCAGCCTCGCCGTGCCGGGCGACGGCGTCGACGTGGCCAACGCCCGACCGGGTTACCTGGACTACCTGGTGCCCATCGTCGAGCGCAGACGCGCCGCAGGTGCCGACGGCAGCCAGCCCATCGCCGACGGACTGATCAACTACCGACTCCCGGATGGCTCCGCATTCAGCGATGCCGAGGTGGCCGTTCAGATGCTCGGGGTGTTCATCGGCGGAACCGAGACGGTACCCAAGATCGTCGCCCACGGACTGTGGGAGCTCAGTAGGCGGCCGGACCAATTGGCCGCGGTCCGTGCGGATCTCGACGCCCGCGTGCCGGTGGCCCGCGAGGAGATGATCCGCTACTGCGCGCCCGCGCAGTGGTTCGCGCGCACGGCGCGGACACCATTCACCATCCACGACACCACGATCGAGCCCGGTCAGCGCATCATCACGCTGCTGGGTTCCGCCGCCCGCGACGAACGCGAATACGCCGACCCCGACGAATTCATCTGGGACCGGCCCATCGAACGGCTCCTCGCGTTCGGCCGCGGCCAACACTTCTGCCTCGGCGTTCACCTGGCGCGCCTCGAGATCGGCATCATGGTCACCGAGTGGCTCAAGCGCGTGCCCGACTTTCACGTCGTCGCCGAGTCGGCGTCGCGGCCGCCGTCGAGCTTCCAATGGGGCTGGAACAACATCCCCGTCGAAGTCCCGGTGGAGGTCTGACCATGTGGGCCCACCGCCTCGTCGCGCCGTATACCTTCGAGCGGCTCGACCTCCCCGAGCCAACCGCCGAATCCCTCGCCGACGGCCAGGTTCTGCTGCGATTCCTCGCGGCAGGCGTGTGCGGCAGCGATCTGCCCGCCTTCCGCGGAACCCAGGGCAAGCTGCCCGGCGACACCGGCGCCAGCGCGGCCGAGATGCACGGGTTTCCCATCCACGAGATCGCGGGCGAGGTCCTGGCGAGCCGCCATCCCGAGCACCGGCCAGGGCGACCGCGTCGTCGGCTGGGCATCGGGTTTCGACGGCCTGATGGCCCGCGTGATCGCCGACGGCGAGGGTCTGGTGGCCTACGACCCCGCGCTGACAGCCGAACTCGCGATCGGCCTGCAGCCGCTGGCGTGTGTGCTGTACGCGGTCGAACAGCTGCCGGACCTTGCGGGCCGCCGCGTCGCCGTGATCGGACAGGGCTCGATCGGGCTGCTGTTCTCCTATGTGGCAAAGGCATTCGGTGCCAGTCACGTGACCGGCATCGATCCGGTCGACCGCGATGCCCTTGGCCCGGTGTTCGGAGTGGACACCGTGGTGCGCGCCACCAGCGATCGTTGGGTACGCCATCTCGCACCGACGGACAAGGCGGACGTCGTCATCGAGGCGGTCGGTCACCAGGTCGCGACGCTGGGCCACGCCATCGAGGCCGCGGCCTTCGGTGGCACGGTGTTCTACTTCGGCGTGACCGACGACGAGACGTACCCGATCAGCATCCGCACGATGCTGCGCAACAACCTGACGCTGAAATCCGGTGTGACGCTGGAACGTCGACGCGTTCTTGCCAAGGCGGCGGCGTTCGCGAAGGAACATCCCGACCTGCTGACCGCCTATCTCACCCACACGTTCGGCTCCGACGACGTGCAGTCGGCCTTCGAGTTGGCGTGCAGGCCGACGCCCGCTCGCGTGAAGATCGCGATCGTCGAATGAGTCTGCTGCAGGAGGCGCTCGCCGATCGCGCGCACGTGTGGGGTGGCTGGGTTGTCGGCCCGACGATGCTCGGCCCCGAGTCGTTCGCCCTGGCCGGCTACGACTACGTCGGATTCGACTGCCAACACGGCTATCTCGACGACGCGGACGTGGCGCTCATTCTCAGCAGGCTGGCGGACGTACCCATCGCCACCGCGGTGCGGCTGCCGTCCACCGCGCCCGCCCCGATCGGACGGGTGCTCGACGCAGGGGCCGACGCCGTCATCATCGCCATGATCGAGTCGGGCGAGCAGGCCGCCGAAGCCGTCGCCGCGACGCGTTTCGCGCCAGGCGGCGTGCGCAGCTTCGGCCCGTTGCGCGCGAGCCTCGGGCTCGACGTCGCGGGTCTGGAATCGCGGGCGAGCGTGTACGCGATGGTGGAGACGGCGAAGGGCCTCGCCGCGCTCGACGAGATCTGCTCGGTGTCTGGGCTTTCGGGGATATACGTCGGCCCGGCGGATCTGGCGATCTCGATGGGCCACGGTGTCGCCGACGCATGGAAGCATCCGGACGTGCTCGACGCCATGGCACGAATCCAGTCCACCGCGTCCGCGGCCGGTCTGGTCACCGGCGTCCATGCCGGCGACGGGGCGGTGGGCAACACCGCCGCGACGATGGGCTTTCGGATGATCACGCTCGCGTCGGAGTCTCAGGCGCTGCGCCACGGCGCGGCCCGACACCTCGCAACCGCCAGGGGCGACGAAACGTCTGCCCCCAACTCGACTGGGGGATATCAGTGACTGCGAAGACCGATCGCGTCGCGCTGGTCACCGGCGCTGCCCGCGGACAGGGCGCCGCGATCGTCGCACGCCTGCTGGCCGACGGCTTCCTGGTGGCGGCGTGCGACCGGCAGTTCGACGAATTGCAGGCATCGACAGCCCGATACGGCGATGACGTCGCCGCGATCGACCTCGACGTGACGTCCGCCGAGCAGTGGGAGAAGGCGGTGTCCACCGCGGTCGATCGCTTCGGCTGGCTTGAGCGCCCTGGTCAACAACGCGGGTGTCCTGCATCGCGCTGCACTGTCCGACGAGACACCCGAAGGCTTCGAGGGGAGCTGGCGGGTCAATTGTCTCGGCCCGTTCCTCGGCGTTCGCGCCGCGCTGGAGCACCTCCGAACGACCGAAGGTGCGTCGATCGTCAATACCTTGAGTACGTCGGCGATTCGGCCGTTCCCCAACCACGCCGCCTATGGATCGTCGAAGTGGGCCCTGCGCGGGTTGACCCAGATCATGGCGGCGGAGTTGGGGGCGTCGGACATCAGGGTGAACGCCGTGCTCCCCGGTCCGATCGACACGCCGATGCTCGAGCCGGAAATCCAGACCCGCCTCATCGCCGCCACCGGGCGGCTGGGCACGCCGATGGAGATCGCCGACGCGGTGGCGTTTCTGGTGTCCGAACACGCGTCGTTCATCACCGGCGCCGAACTCGTCATCGACGGCGGACAGTCGCTGCGGATCGGATGACGGCGATGGCTGCCAGAGGGAATCACCGAGCCTCGTCCGTGGGAATCATCGGCGCAGGGCCTGGCGGGCTGGCGCTCGGAATCTTTCTGAAGAAAGCGGGTTTTCGCGAGTTCACCATCTTCGATCGGGAGGATGGGGTCGGCGGAACGTGGCGCATCAACACGTATCCGGGCCTGGCCTGCGACGTCAAGTCCCACCTCTACTCGTTCTCGTTCGAGAAGAACGCGAACTGGTCGCGGCTGTGGTCCGGTCAGGCGGAGATCCTGGCGTACTTCGAGGGCATCGCCGAGCGGTATCGACTCGGACCGCATCTCGCGCTGAATACGGAGGTCGCGTCGGCCAGGTGGAACGCGGATTCGCGAACCTGGACGTTGACCACGGCGACCGGCACCGAGCACACGTTCGACTTCGTCGTGTCGGCCGTCGGACTGTTCACCCAGCCGACGATGCCGACGCTCCTCGAGGAGGAGCCCTTCGAGGGCACGGTCCTGCACACGGCGCGGTGGGATCATTCGTTGGATCTCGCGGACAAGAACGTCGCGGTGCTGGGAACCGGTTCGACCGCAGCGCAATTGGTGCCGGAAGTGGTCAAGGTCGCCAAGAAGGTCTACTCGATCCAACGCTCGCCGACGTGGGTCTTCCCGAAGCCCGACCGGGAGTACACCGATCGAGAGAAGTGGGTCTTCGCGCACGTCCCGTTCGCCAAGAAGATCCACCGAACCCGGATGTGGTTGCGCAGCGAGTCGAACATCTCGGTGATCGAACACGGTAGTGACAAGACGCACGAGTTCAAGGCGCTGGCGCAGAGCATGCTCGAGAACACCGTCGCCGACCCCGAACTACGCGAGATGCTGACTCCCGACACCCCGCTCGGCTGCAAGCGGTTGGTGTTCTCCTCGGACTTCCTTCCCGCGCTGACCCGGCCCAACGTCGAGGTGGTGTCCAGCCCAGCACGTGCGCTGCGCGCCCGTTCGCTGGTGACTGAGGACGGTCGCGCGCTCGACGTGGACGTCGTGGTGTGCGCAACCGGTTATGCCGCAGCGGACTACCTGGGGCAGATCGAGGTCACCGGCGAGGGCGGTACGTCGCTGCACGAGAGTTGGCGCGACGGCGCGTACGCGTACCTCGGCATGACGGTGCCTGGCTTCCCGAACTTCTTCATGCTCTACGGGCCGAACACCAACGTCGGTTCGAACAGCGTCATCTTCATGCTGGAGGCGCAGGCGCACTACGTCGTCCGTGCGCTGAAGTACATGCGCCGCGCATGGAAAGTCGTACGTGGCGGTGCGGTCGCAGACGATGGCCGACTTCATCGAGATGATCGACGAGCGGATGCAGGGCACGGTGTGGACCACGCGCTGCAACAGCTACTTCCGCGCAGCCAACGGACGCGTGGTGACGCAGTGGCCGCGCAGTGCTCGGGACTTCTGGAGCATGACCCGCCGATTCAGGGCCGCGGACTACGCCTTCGACCCGCCGGCGGACGTGCCCGACATCACCGTCGAGGCCCACCAGGTCGGCGCGTTCGTGATCCGACCGCCTGGATCCCGCGCTGCACGCATTCGCCGAGGCGCGCACCGACCTGTCGCTCGGATCGACTTGCCGCCGTGCGTGATTCGCTCGACGAGCGGCGTCGCGAGGCTGCCGCGACGCTCGACACCCGCGGCGTCGAGGTCGGCGATGCGGTGGCGCGCGTGCGACGAGGACGTGACATCGCCGTCCGGATCTACCGGGGCGGACCATCGCCCGCGCCCGGCGGTCCTCTACTGCCATTCCGGCGCGTTCGTCCTCGGCAATCTGGACATGGACCATCGGCAGTGCGTCGAAATCGCGCGCCGCGCGCGAGTGCACCGTGGTGTCGGTCGACTACCGGCTTGGCGCCCGAGTATCCGTACCCGGCGGGCGCGGACGATGTGCTCGCGGTGTTGAAATGGGTTGCGGCAGAAGCATCGTCGCTCGGAGTCGATGCCGACCGACTCGCGGTCGCAGGCAACAGTGCCGGGGGAGCGCTTGCCGCGGGACTCGCTCAGCTCGCGGCCGACGGTGCCGCGCCACCGATCGTGTTCCACGTGCTGCATCAGCCCGTGCTCGACGACCGACCGACGCCGTCGAAGGCCGAGTTCTCCACCACTCCCGGATTCGATGGGCCTGCGGCCGAGCAGATGTGGAGCCACCTGGCAGGCGGCGAGACGCTGCCCGCGGAGGCCGTGCCCGCCCGCCGCGAGGACCTGGCAGGCCTGGCGCCGGCGTTGGTGACGTGCTCGGAACTCGATCCGCTGCGCGACGAAGCCATGGACTACGCGCTGCGGCTGATGCGGTCGGGTGTCGCGACGGAGTTGCACGTCTATCCCGGCACGTGCCACGGCTTCGACTCGCTGCTACCCGAATGGGAGATCAGCCAGGAACTGTTCGCCCTGCAGGGTGAGGCGCTCCGACGCGCCTTCGACGCAGCGGCACAGCGTCATTCCTGAGCGTGCGAGCTCCCTGGCGATCGGCGGCGTGATACCTGTCGATGTTGGCCGGATTGACCATCCGGAAGAAGCCATCGGGCAGCGGCGAGTGCCTGTAGGCCTCGATGGTCATCGTCCTGGTGAACAACGTGACGTCCTCGACCTGGCTGCGCGAACTCGTACTGGATCGGTCATCCGGCCCTCCATGTCCGCCGTTGCCGTCACTGTCGTGCTCCGAGGCTTCCGACCGAGTTGAACACCCACAGCTTCGGCCGCATGGCCATCGCGAGTTGCCACGTGAAGATCGCGCTCCTTGCCGGGGCGCGCCTCCTGTCCACGTCGCGCCGACCGCGAGCGGCAGTTCGTCGGTGCACGCCGCCGATGCGTGGTCCTGCCGGGATACGTCTTGGACCAGTTGACCGGATTGGTCACGAAGTCGTAGATCACCTCGGGTGACTGGGTGAACGCGGTTTCCGAACTGGTGGTGACGATGCCCATGGAGATACCTTTACAAAAGCATCAAATATTGTAAAGTCGGCCCGGTGAGTACGCGCGAATCGGTGGTATCGGCGGCCCGCTTGGCCGCACATCTCGGCCATGGTGTCACCCGGCTGGGGTCGACGCGGCGCTCGCACGTCTGCGCTCGTTTCCGCGCCGTGTCTCGGATCTCGACGCCGAGGCGTTGTCCGCGGTGATGGGTCGGAGGGTCGAGTCGGTCGAGGTGATCGACGGCGAGGCGGGGACCTCGTCGAGGGCGCGACTCGCGCTGACGGGACCGGACGTGCCCGCGTCCGTCTTCGTGAAGCTCTCGGCGGCCACGGCAGCGACGAGGATGCTCGGCGAGCTGGCTCGCCTCGGCGAAACCGAGGCCCGCTTCTACGGCCAACTAGCGCCGCTGCTCGGCGACGGCATTCCGACGTCGTACGGAGCGGCCTTCGATTCCCTGACGGGCCGCTACGTCATCGTCCTCGAGGACATGGCGACGGGGCCGTGCCAGTTCGCCGACACGCTGAACCCACTGAACGTCGACCAGATGGCGTCGCTCGATGGAGACCCTCGCGGGCCTGCACGGCACCTTCTGGGGCAAGCTGCCCGAGAAGTCCGGTGGTGCAGGTGAATTCGGTTGGTTGATGGCCCCATCGAGGGACCCGGCGAACCTGATGACCCCTGGCCTGATGAAGATGTCCGCTCGCAAGCTCGCCGACCGGACTGCGATCCCGATCGAGTCGGGGCGGTTCCTCTGGGAGAACCTGCAGGCGGCGAACGACATCGTGGACGCAGGCACGCACACCGTGCTGCACGGCGACTCGCATCCCGGCAACACCTACTTCCGCGATGGTCGAGCCGGCCTGCTGGACTGGCAGGTGGTTCGGCGCGGGCATCCCTCTCGCGACTTGACCTACACCCTCGTGCTTGGCCTGCCCATTGACGATCGACGGGCCTCCGAACGCGACCTGCTCGACGTCTACGCGAAGGCCCTCGCGTCGGCTGGCGGTCCCGAGCTGGACCGCGACGAGCTCTGGACGCGGTACCGCCAAGCCGTCACCTATGCCTTCGTATCGCCGTTGACGACGGCGGGTCTCGGAGGCATGCAGACCGAGGCGATCTCCTTGGAGGGCCTTGCGCGAGCTGTCGCCGCGATCGAGGACCTGGAAACCGTTGCTGCGCTGAAGCGTTCGATGTAGGCGCTCCCGCGCGCGTTCCGTAGAGATTTGTGGAGTGAAACCAGCGCTCACCGCTGGAAATATTCCACAAATCGCAACCGTTCAGCGCAGCGCTGGGCCGATCCAGCGGCGCAGGTAGGCCCGCAGCTCGTCGCGCGAGCGAGGCGGATCCGATGGCGCGACCACCATCGACTGGATGTTGCGCAGCAGGAATTCGACGAGCTCGTCGATCTTCTTGTCGTCGTATCCCAGCGCGGTCCAATCGACGTGGGTGTGCTGCAGGATGACCCGGCAGCGCGCGATCACGTCGCTGCTCAACATGTTGCGGCTGAACGCATTCGAGCGATCGTTGGCCAGGAGCAATTCCAACTTCGGCTCGTGGGGCAGGCGTTCCACGATGTAGGCGACGACCTCGATGAGCTGCGCGCTAGCGTCCATGTCGGCGGTGATGGCTTCGACCTGCGCGACGAATCCGTTCAGGGCGATCTCTGCGACTGCGGTGAAGAGTTCCTCGGTGCCCGCAAAGTACCGGTACACGGTCCGTCGGGTGATGCCGAGCGAGTCCGCCACGTCGGACAGCGTGGCGTCCGCGGCGCCGCGGTCGTCGACCATCCGCAGCGTCGCATCGATGATGCGCTTGCGCGCCTCGGCATCGTCGGCGGGTGGTGCGCCCGCCCAGCCCTTTCTTCCCATAGCGCCTTGACTCTTGCACATCCTCGGGGTCAAGATCAGAAGATACACAGGATGTCGATATGTGTAATGTGACTTCATCGCGGAAATCGATGGGAGGAACCCGATGACCGACCTGGTGGTCCGACGGCCGAAATTCGACTTCACCGATGACGTCCCATGGGAGTGGAACCCGCAGAATCCTGCCTTCTCGTTCTTCATGAACGCCACGTCGATGATCGCCATCTGCTTCGAGCAGATGATCGTCGCCGCGGTGCAGGAGGCCAAGCCGCTGATCACCGATCCGGCCGTGGCGGCCGAGGCGACGGCGTTCCTGCGGCAGGAGGCCCAGCACTCCAGCACGCACCGCAAGCACGTCAACGCGCTGATCAAGCGTTACCCGGGGCTCCAGGAGACATTCGACGAGGCCTGCGCAAGTTATGACGACATCACCGCGACGACGTCGCTGGAGTTCCGGCTGGCCTACGTCGCGGACCTCGAGGCGACATTCACCCCGTTCTTCAAGATGCTGCTCGACAACGAGGACACCCTGTTTCGGCCAGGCGACGAGCGAGTGGCGTCGCTGCTGATGTGGCACTTCGTCGAGGAGGTCGAGCATCGCAGCTCGGCGCTGGTCATCTACGACGCCGTCGTCGGCAAGAAGTGGTACCGGACCAGAGTGCTGGCCCGCGTCGTCAAGCACCTTCTCGACGTGACGTCGATCATCGCGCATGGCGTCAACGCCCATGTGCCTCTTGCGGATCGCAAGGTGGATGCTCGCACGATGATGCCGGCGTTCGGGTTGCGGGACTCGGTTCGTCGCAAGGTGCGGCTTGGCCGTGCCGCCTCGTCCCCGGCGCCGCCATCGGCGTTCGCGGCGGTTCCTCGAAGGCAGATGCTGACCACGACACGGCGGGTGTTGTTGAGCCAGACGCCCTTCCACGATCCGGAGGGCGAGATGCTTCCCGAGTTCGCCGACCGATGGTTCGCGCGCTGGGACAGCGGCGGTGACGTCACCCGCTGGTATTCCGCCGAGATTGCGGGCTGACCCCCGTGGGACAGTGCAACGTGACGTTCGACGACATTGCCAAGAGCCTCGGCGGCTTCACGTGTCGGGACGCGCCGGCGTTCGTTCACATCCGCAACCCGCTCGCTCTGTCGAACTGGACCCTGCCGGTGCTCGAGTTGATGATGGTCGCCGGCGCCGCGTTCGCGCTGTGGTGGGCGATCCGCAGACTGCGTCGCGATGGGGATCCCACGAATCTGGTGCTGTGGGTGGCCTCGGTGATCTACCTGCTCGTCGTCGAGATACCGCTGTACTTTCCCGACGTCTTCGGCGTGCAGGACGCCATCGGCGTCGTCTTCGACCACAACGTGTACACCGTGCAGTTCCTGTTCGAGCGGCTGCCGCTCTACATCTTGTCGCTGTACCCCGCGGTCGCGATGCTGGCCTTCGAGGTGGTGCGTGCACTCGGCGTGTTCCGGGACAGGGGCATCGTGATGGGTGCCGTCTGCGTGGGTTTCGTGCACCTGTGCTTCTACGAGGTGTTCGACCACCTCGGTCCGCAGCTGCGCTGGTGGGCGTGGAACGACGCCAACCCGATGAACCACCCGATGTTCGCATCGGTTCCGATGACCAGCCTCGTCATCTTCGCCGCGTTCGGGCCTGCGGTCCTGACCGTGTTCGTGATGCTCTTCGTCGGCCGGGGTGCGCAGCGCGGCGACGCGTTCTCCGGCGTGAGCCTGCTGTGGCGGACCGTGGCAGCGGGCGTTCTGGTCCCCATCGGGGTGGCGATCGTCAGCCTTCCGTCGTCGTTGTTCGGCGGTAAGCACCCGAACGTTGGCGCCCAGGCGACGGTCTTCACCGTCGAACTGGTGATCATCGCGGCAATCTCGCTGCCGATCCTGTTTCGGCAGTCGCTGACGGCCCGGCGCGGCGAATCCGACTGGCGCCGAGTTACCCAATGGCTACGTGCGCGTCTTCGGCCCGATCTACCTCGGGGTGCTCGCCGTGCTGTGGGTGACGGCGCTTCCCGCCTACTTCGGCGCGGTGAACGGGGTGACCGACGATGGCACGCCGGTGGGAAATCTGCCGTACGCCGCAGTCTCGTTCGCGCTGGCGTCGCTCGCGGTACTGAGCGTCGCCACCAAGAAGGCGCCCGAATCGGTCGCCGAAGCGGGGCTTGCTTTACAAAACTGACCGAGAATGTCACGGTGTTCGGGTGACGTCGGACAGCAGCGCGTTGGTGGAGATCGAGGCGCTCAAACAGCTGAAGGCCCGCTACTGCAGACTTCTCGACGCCAAGGACTGGACGGCGTGGCGCCAGATCTTCACCGACGACTTCGTCAGCGATACGTCGCCGGCGGGCGGGAAGCTCATCGAGGGCGCGGATGACTTCGTCGCGTTCACGCGTGGCAACCTCAAGAAACCGTCCCAGGTGACCGCCCACCAGGTGCATGCGCCAGAAATCGAGCTCACGTCGCCGACGACGGCCCGTGGCATATGGGCTCTCGAGGACGTGGTCAGGCTCGCCCCCGGAGTGAACCTGCGCGGCTACGGGCACTATCACGAGACCTACGAGAAGATCGACGGGCAGTGGTTCATCAAGACCTCCACGCTGACCCGGCTGCGAGAGGACATCTTCAACGTCTTCATCTCGGTGTTCATCTCGGATCGCATCAAGAAGACCACCGCTGGTCTAGCCCGAAGGATGGCCAAATGACCGGTACCACACCAGATTCCGTCCTCGTCACCGGTGCGTTCGGACAGGTGGGTAGCCGATGCGCCGAGATCCTGCTGGACCGGAGACGAACCGTCATCGCGTTGGACCTGCGCAACGACGCCACCGTGGCGGCCGCCGACCGACTCGCGAGCCGCGCTGGGGCGGGCGCGTTGGTCCCCGCGTTCGTCGACCTCCTCGACGCAGACTCGATCGCCGCGCTGCTCGCCGAGCATCAGCCGCAGGCGATCGTGCACCTGGCGGCAATCCTCGCCCCTGCGTCCTACCGCAATCCGAGACTGGCCAGGAAGGTCAACGTCGGCGGTACCCGCAATCTCGTGCAGGGCGCGCTCGCGCTTCCCGGGCGGCCGCTGTTCGTGTACGCATCGAGTGCCTCGGTGTACGGCTCGCGCAACCCCGTCCACCATCCGGAACGGATCACGCCCCGACACGCCGGTGAACCCAATCGATCAGTACGGCGAGGACAAGGTTGCTGCCGAGCAGGTGATCACGGACAGCGGACTCCCACACGCGTTCCTTCGTCTTGGCGGGGTCATCTCACCTGACGGCGCGTCGACGATGAGCGCCGATCACCTGGTCTTGATGCGGGCGACGCCTGGCGACAACCGCATGCACACGGTGGACGCGCGTGACGTTGCGCTGGCCTTCGCCAATGCCGTCGACCGCGTCGATGCGATCGACGGCAAGGTCCTGTTGATCGGAGGCGATGACACCCATGTGTGCACGCACCGCGACCTCGAGGACGACATGATGGCGGCCGTCGGACTCGGACGGCTCGGCCCGAAGGCGAGTCTGCCCGGAAACCCGGACGACGAGCGTGGCTGGAGCTTCACCGGCTGGTTCGACACCAGCGAATCCCAAGCGCTGCTTGAGTTTCAGCAGCATCAGTGGCAGGACACCGTGGCGTGGATCGCTGCCGACGTCGGCAAGCCCGCCCTGCGCGTCCTGGGTCCGGTACTTCGCCCAGTGCTGCGGCTCGCCTTGCGCATTCAGCGACGCAAGGAGAAGCGCGGTCCCTACGCGGACCCGTGGACGTTGATCGGCGATAAATACGGCAGCGACGTCCTCGCGCCGACGAGTTTCTAGCGCGGAGGTGGCACGGTATGGACTTCTCAATGGTCGAACTGTCGGAGGATGACCAGGCGTTTCAGGACGACCTGCGGACCTTCCTCTCGAAGGTCGTCACCGACGAGGTGATCGCGCACGACCGCGCCACCGGCGACAACTTCGACGAGGGAATGCACTGCGCACTCGGTGACGCGGGCTACCTGGCCGACTATTACAAGCCGGAAGCCGACGGGGGGTTCAACGCGCTGCGCATGCGGATCTTCGAGAAGGAGATAGGACGGGCACGCGCGCCGTGGTTCCACTCCGGGACGACGCGCATGGTCGCCCAAGCGCTGCAACAGTTTGCGTCCCCCGAACTGGTGGCCGACGTGATGCCGGGCGTCATGGCGGGCCAGACTCGCCTGTGCCTCGGCTACACCGAACCCGCAGGCGGATCGGACGTCGCGACGTGTAAGACGCGGGCGGTGCGCGACGGTGAGGGCTGGATCATCAACGGGTCCAAGATGTTCACCTCGAACGCACACCACGCGCAGTACGTCTTCCTCATCACCAACACCGATCCCGACGCGCCAAAGCACAAGAGCCTGACGATGTTTCTCGTCCCGCTCGACTCGCCCGGCGTCGAGATCCAGGGGATCCGCACCGTCGACGGTGACCGCACCAACATCACCTACTACAGCGACGTGCGACTAGACGACAGGTATCGGGTCGGGGAGGTCAACGGCGGATGGGTGGTGTTGCGAGGCGCACTCAATGCCGAGCACGGAACCGTCGAACGCGGCGCCCACGGTCTCCAGAAGATCGCCGCGATGTCCGAACACATCGTGCTGGCGGCAGGGGCGGTCGACGAGATCGCGGCGATCGCCGCCGACGACGACGCGACGCGGTATCGGCTCGGCCGCGACATCGCGCGACTGGAGGCGGCGATGAGCACGCCCGAGATGTTCGGCCGCGTCGCCATCGCCCAAACGCTGCGCGACATCACACCCGATCTGATGGACCTCCTCGGCGCCGCATCGGCCCTTCCTGTCGGCACCGCCGGTGCCGCCGATGACGGGGGAGCGGAGTTCTTGTTCCGTCTGGCGGGTCCGACCGGCGTCTACGGTGGCACGCTCGAGGTGTTCCGCAACATGATCGCTCAGCACGCACTCGGCCTCGGCCGACCCAACTACGGAGTGTCCTAATGCATTTCACCATTACCCACCCCATGCACAGTCATCCGTACAACCCGGAGCTGGCAAGCGGATCGGGCGTGGCCGCATTGGCCGTTGCAGCTGAAGCGGCGGGATTCAGTGGTTTCGGCTTCACCGATCACCCCGCTCCGACCCAGCGGTGGCTGCAATCGGGTGGCCATGACGCGTTGGATCCGTTCGTGGCCATGGGATTCGCCGCCGCGCACACGTCCACGATCCGGCTCATTCCCAATGTCGTGGTGCTTCCCTATCGGAATCCCTTCGTGGTCGCGAAGGCGGGAGCGACACTGGATCTGCTGTCCGACGGACGCTTTACCCTCGCCGTCGGAGTCGGCTATCTCAAGTGGGAGTTCATCGCCCTCGGCGTCGACTTCGACGAACGCGGCGCTCTCATGGAGGAAGCGCTGCAGGCGATCCGGGCCATCTGGACCGGCGACGACGTGTCCTTCGAGGGGCGCCACTTCACCGCAAGCGGCATCACCGCGCACCCGAGGCCGCTGAGTAAGCCGCACCCGCCGATCTGGATCGGCGGGAACACCGCCGCGGCCCGCCGTCGCGTCGCCTCCTACGGTGACGGATGGTGCCCGTTCCCAGCCCCCGCGGTGCTTGCCCAGACCGCGCGCACCACGTCGATGGAGACGAACGAGGAATTGAAGGTCGGCATCGACGATCTGCGTCGCCGGTGCGAGGCGCTGGGCCGCGATCCATCCACGCTGGACATCACGTTCTCCAACAACGTCGGTGGAAGCCTCTCGGACGACGACTTCAACGCCGACGCCTATCTGGAGGGCATCGAAGAGCTTGCCGCACTGGGTGTGACGTGGGTGCAGGCGCACGTCCCCGGCGACGGCGTGGCGCAAGCGGTCGAGGCCATGGAGAAGTTCGGCAAGACGGTCATCGCGGCGCTTTAGGTCGAGATCTCACCAGCCCGGCCGGGAGCTAGCCCTGAGGTTATACGCTCTTCTTATGTTGTGTGCCAGCCTGTTTGGGTGATCTGGGGATGAATCCGCGACTGTGGATAACCTCGGATTCGTGTCGGGGGTGCGGCGTAGCGTTTCGAACATGGATGCGGGAGAACTCTCCGAGGGGTTGGCGATGATCGCCGCCGGCATCGACATCGTCAACGCCACTGACTGGACTGCACTGGCGGTGCGCGAGCGACTGGTCACGATGGACACCCTGGAAACCGACCGGCGCCTGACGCTGGCGATCAGCACCGCGATCGGCGCCACCGTCGCCGACGAACCCCTTGCCACCCTGGGCGACCTCCCGAAGAAGCTGATCGCCGACACCCTGCGGATCACCCCCGCAGAAGCCGCCAAACGGCTCACGCAGGCCGCACTGGTCCGCGAGCGCAGCACCCTGACCGGTGAACCGTTGGCGCCGCATCTGCCCGCCACCGCGCAGGCCTGGAACAGGGGTCTCCTCGACGCCGCGCACCTCGCCGAGATCATCACGTTCTTCGACGAGATCCCCGCCGACACCCCCCTCGACGTGCAAGAGACCTCGGAGAAGTTCCTGGCCGACAAGGCCACCCAACTACGCCCGGATCAACTCAAGAAGGTCGCCAAGAAGCTCGCGCAGACGATCAACCCGGACGGGACGTTCAGCGAACAGGACCGCATCCGCAAGAGCGGATTCCACTGGGAAGCCCAACGCGCCGACGGGATGAGCAAGGGCGTGCTGTGGGCCACCCCGCAACTACGCGCCCACCTGGACGCCTTCTTCGCCAAGTACGCCGGATACGGCATGTCCATGCCCGACGAGGAACCCGACGCCACCAAGGCCGGCCGCCGACCAGCCCGACCCGGCGACAGACGGGGACCAGCCCGACCCGGCGACCGACGGGAACCAGCCCGACACCGCGAATCACCGCGACCAGCCCGCCGCCACCGATCAGCCTGGCACCACCGATGAGCCCGACACCGCCGACCAGTCCGACACCGCGGACGACGGCGATAGGCCCGCTACCGACCAGTCCGACACCGCCGACGCCGACGCCGACCAGCCGGACACCGACGCAGCCGGCGACACACGATGACCGACGCAGCCGACACCGCAGGGTCCGCCGCAGCCGACACCGCCGAGACCGCCGATACGCCAGCCCGCCGAGTCCGGCTCCCACGCCTGCGGTCACCGACTTCCGCACCCCATCCCAGCGCCGCCACGACGCACTGAACTACTGGGCGCGGTCGATCCTGGGCAACCCCGCACTCGGCACCCACCACGGCTTGCCGGTCACCGTCGTGGCCACCACCACCCTGGCCGAACTGCAAGCCGCCGCCGGCCACGCACTGACCGCCACCGGAACGCTCATCGCGAACAGCGACCTGATCACCATGGCCGCCCAGCTCATACCGCTACCTGCAGATCTTCGCCAGCGACACCGACCGCCGCACCGTGGACTTCTACCGCGCGCGGCGCTGCGCCAACGGCGACCAATGGCTCGCACTGTTCGGCCGCGACCGCGGCTGCACCCGCCCCCACTGCGACCGCTCCGCCGAAGACTCCCAAGCCCACCACAGCCCCGACTTCGCCGCCAACGGCCAAACCAATGTCGACCTCATGAGCTTGGCCTGCTACCAAGACCACCCCCAAGTCGGACCCGGCGCCTGGAACACCCACATGATCAACGGCAACACCAACTGGACCCCACCCCCACAATATCCACGAAAAACCGCCTCCACCAACGACTTCCACCACCCCGAACGCTACCTACGCGAATACCAAACAGACGGCAACGACCACCAGGGCGACGCGGTGTAGCTCTGCGTCACATCTGGAGCGCATCAATTCCGTTGTAGAGCAGGGCAATACCGATTAGCACGAGAAGCGCGACCGGTGATCGCGTTCTGTCGTCTCTGCAGCCAGGACTTGAATCGTTCGAGCTGTCGGTCGACCTGGTGCGTCCACGCCACGTACGCGAGGATGGGCACCGCTGCCGTCGATCCGGCGATCGCGGTGAAGTAGACCACCGCCGCCGATGCGCCCAGCGTGCCGATGTGCGCTGCGCCGATCGTCAATCCCGCTGCGGCGCAGGCCAACAGCACCTTGACATTGACCACCGTGAGGCCCACTCCGACGGCCGCCGCGGCGGCGGGCGTGATCTTCTTGAGTCTGCTCACCCACTGCGGAACCTCAACGGTCTTCTGAGGTCTCCGCCAGCACCACACGCCCGTGATGATCAAGAGGATGCCCGCGATGATCCGCGGCCAAATCGTCCAGTGCGGCGGAGTGCGGTTGAGGCCCTCGAGCCCGTCGAGCAGGCGCGGAACCTGGATGAACACCACCGTGATCGCTGCCTTGCCCGCCAGCCAGCCCGCCACGAACGCCAGTCCGGTGGGCTTCGGGCGGTCGCTGCTCATGACCACCGCGAGCGCGGGAATGATCGAGAACGGTGACAGCGCGACCACCGTGGCGAAAGCCGTCAGTTCGCCGAGCAGCGAACCCCATCCAGCGGACACCCGCGCACCTTACGGGACATCGCTGGGGATGGTCGTGCCTGCGGACTAGGGGAGTACCGCGGTGACGTCGGCACGCGTCTCGTCGAAGGAGAGAAAGCCCTTGATCGGCGAGGTCTCGGGCAGCGTGTTCGGATAGCTCCACGCGACGTCGGCGACCGTCACGTCGCCGACGACGGCCGACCAGTAGGTCGCGTCGCCCTTGTAATTGCAGTAGCTGGTCGTGTCGGTGCGCTGCAGCAGGTCGGTCCGAACATGTGCAGGATCGACGTAAAGTCCTTGGCGCCAAGGATGTCTCGAAGACGATGACGGTATCGGAGGTGTCGACCAGAACGGTGCCGGCCGACGACGACCCGCAGCCGTCGGTCGGTCGACCGGCAGTCGACGCGGTGGTAGGGGTTCGGCGGGTAGTGCACCAGCTTCCGTCCCTCCTCGAACCACGCGTCGACGGCGTCCCACGGCACGTGCGCGTAGCCAGGCGCCTCGGGGACGAGCTCGTGTGGAAGATCGCGCACCTCGCCGACGGGAAACGCGTAGCTGAGCGCGTGTCCGCTGCGATGCACCATCAGCGCGCGCTCCGTGTCGATCACGGCATCGGCCCTTCGCTGGGCCACGATCCGGCGGGGGTGGGGCTCGACGAACACGATGGCGCCGGGGCTCGGGCAGGGCAGGGACGAACCAACCGGCGGGATCGGCGCCCAGCGGACCACGGGCAGCGACGAGGCTCATCGTCACAGGCTGACAAATTTCGCCATCGATGTCACGCGGACCGCTCGGCACCGCCTCCGCCGGGGTTGAGTCGGTTTCGTCGAAGCGACCTGCCCGCCACCGCGCGACGGGGTGGGATGGACCCATGAGGCGACTCAACGGGGTGGATGCCCTTCTGCTGTACAGCGAGGCCCCGGAGATTCCGATGCACACGCTCAAGATCGGGATCCTCGACGTGTCGGGCATGGACGGTGATTTCACCTTCGAGCTGTTCCGTCGCGTTGCCGAGCCGCGACTGCTGCGATCTGAAGCCGCTGCGCTACCAACTCGTCGACATTCCGCTGAAGCTGCACCATCCGATGTGGAGCGAGAACGCCGACATCGACTTCGACTACCACCTGCGCCGGGTGCACGGTGCCCGCACCTGGCGGGCGACGTGAACTCGACGAGCTCATCGGCGAGATCGCCAGCACGCCACTGGACCGCAGCCATCCGCTGTGGGAGATGTACGTCGCCGAGGGCCTCGCAGGCGGCAGGGTGGCGGTGATCCACAAGGTTCACCACGTGCTGGCGGACGGCGTCGCGTCGGCGAATCAGATGGGTGGGCGATCCAGCCCGATCGGTCCGAGTTTCCGGCGATCCGCACCGCGGACTCCGAACGGACGACCGGTGGGCTGATCAGAGCTGCGGGCCGCGACCACGGCCGACAGATTCGGCGGTTACCGAAACTGATCGGGGAGACGGGGCGCGGAGTGTCCCGCGTTCGCCGACGCGTGCGGGAGCGCGGCCGACACCCCGAGCTCGCGCCCAACTTCGCGCCCCCGCCGACGTTCATCAACCACGTGGTGTCGCCCATTCGTCGGTTCGCCACGGCGCCGCTGGCGCTGGCCGACGTCAAGGCGACGGCCAAGGAGCTCGGCGTCACCATCAACGACATCGTCCTGGCGACGGTGGCGGGCGCGCTCCGCGAGCTGTTGCTCCGGTACGACGGGGCTGCGGACGCGCCGTTGATCGCCGGCGTGCCCGTCAGCTACGGAAACCCGGATCGCCTGGTAGGCAACGAATTCACCTACATGACACCGTCTCTCGCGGTGCACGTCGACGACCCGCTCGAACGCGTGCGGCTGACGGCGGTCTCCACCGAGATCGCCAAGGAGAACCACCACCTGCTGGGTCCGAAGCTGGTGGCCGACTGGCTGAACTACCTGCCGCCGTCGATGGCGCCGCCCGCCTTCCGATGGCAGTCCAAGCGGGTGGAGTCCTCCATGATCATGAACCTCACCGTCTCCAACGTGCCAGGCCCGCGGGACCGCGGAACGTTCGGCGGTGCGGCGATCAGCGAGATCTACTCCGTCGGGCCCCTCGTGGCGGGCAGCGGCATGAACGTGACCGTGTGGAGTTACGTCGACCAGCTCAACATCTCCGCCCTCACCGACGATCTGACGACCGACGATCCGCACGAGGTGACCGACGCGATGATCCGATCCTTCGCCGACATTCGCGCGGCCGCGGGGCTGCCGGAGGAGCTCACTGCAGATCCCCTCGGTGTTGCCGATGGCGGCTGCGATCGACTGATGCGGGCCCGACGCGACCCGACTCGGCGTGACGCGGTCTGACACGCGGGCCCGCACGCCTTTACAGATCGGCGCGATAATGTCACGCTGTCAGTGAGGCGGACAAACCGTGGACTCACGCCTGTCGACGCGCAAAGGATGTGACACCGTGCCAGCTCGCACATTCGAGACAGACGGCAGAAACGACGTCGACGGCTCCCGGCGGGTGGGCGTGCGCACTTCGGCGACGACGTTTCTCGGCTACGAAATCGCCGTCGAGGTAGCCGATGTCGCGCGATGCGGTTCGTTCCGCGGGCGGATGGTTGTGCGACCGCGTCAGGGCGGGGTGGAACGTCACCGTCACGGTTCCCGACGGCGCGGACGTGCGGCCGCTGACGATTCTCGGCGTGGCCACGAGGTCGGCGGGCGACGACGTTCCCGAACCGTCCGACCGTCGGAGATGCCAGCGGCGATGGCGCTTGCGGCAGACGACCTTGCCCAGGACGCGCGGCTGCTGAAGGACGTGCTCAAGACCTTGGATCGAGGGACCGTCGAGGTCACGATCTGGGGCGAGCGGCTGCCGTCGGCGCTGAGCGACCGGGTGCAGTCGGTGCGCTACCGATTGAGTGCGGCGGCACGGGCATTCAAGGCCCAGGCGTTGGTCGCCGCGGGCGAGCCAGCGCAGATGGTCGACGCAGAAGAGGAATTCCACAGCTCGGCGTTGTGGTACCCGCCGGACGGCTCGGACCTGTCGCCCGTCAGCTGACGGCCGAGACACGCTTAGCGGCTCCAGCCCCTGCGGCGCAGCCACCAGTCGCGGAACGACGACGCCGAAGATCACCAGGGCGAAGAAGATGAGGAAGTAGTCCTCGACGTGGCCGACGTGGTTGCCGCGAATCATCAGCAGCAAGAAGCAACCCGACGACGATCCCGCCGAGCTGGAGCGCGCGGTGGTTCTCCTTGGACCAGCCCCACGCCGCCGAAGGCACGTCCTCGACGTCAACGCCGGTATGCCGCTCGACTTCGGTGTTCGCCACTTCAGCTCCTCACGATGGGCTTGCGCTGGGCTCATTCTGGCATATGACGGTTCGTAGTACTCAGCGGATCGCCTGGTATCGGCGCAGCGCCTCCTCGCGCTCCGCCTTGTGGTCGACGATGCGGTCGACGTACTCCGTCGCTGCCGAATTCCGGCACCCAGCGCCGCACGTAGACCTCGTCGGGGTCGAACTTCTTCCCCTGCGTCTCGGGGTTGAACACCCGGAAGTAGGGCGCGGCGTCGGTGCCGCACCCGGCAGCCCACTGCCAGCCGTGCTGATTGCTCGCCATGTCGCCGTCGACGAGCTGATCGAGGAACCAGCGCGCGCCCCACTGCCACGGCAGATGGAGGTCCTTGACGAGGAACGACGCGACGATCATCCGAACCCGGTTGTGCATGAAGCCCGTCTCCGCGAGCTGGCGCATTCCGGCGTCGACGATCGGAAAGCCGGTCTTGCCCGCCTTCCACGCCTCGAACCGCTTCTTCGCCTCGGCGTCCTCGTCGACGTCGATGGCGTCGAAGGCCTTGTTCCAGTTCCACCACGCACTGTCCGGCCAGTCGTAGAGCACGCCCGCGTAGAAGTCGCGGAACGCGAGCTCGCGCAGATACGCCTGGGCGCCCTTGCCTGCTGCCGAGGTCGGCGGCCATGGTGCGCGGGTGGATGGTGCCGAACTTGAGATGGGCCGACATCCGGCTGATGCCGTCCAGGTCGGGCCGGTTGCGGTCGACTTCGTAGTCGCCGATCTTGGACTCGACGAACTTCTTCCACGCCGTGCGCGCTGCCGCCTCGCCCGCAGGCAGGTCGAGTTCGACGTCGCCCGCGGGAATGTCGCCGCCGCCCTCGACGTCCTTGGGGTCGATCCACGTCGCCGACTTCGGCCCGGTCTTGGCGGGCGCGCGCCAACCGTGTTCGCGCCACGCCGAGTAGAACGGCGTGAACACCTTGTAGGGCGTGCCGTCGCCCTTCGTCACGCGTCCTGGCGAGACCAGGTACGGCGAGCCCGACTCCTCCAGCGGCAACGTCGCCCAGCGCGTCGCGCACCGCCTTGTCGCGGCGGATGCCGAAGGGGGAGTAGTCGGCCGACACGTGCACCGACGTCGCGTGAATCTGCTTGGCGAGTGCGGGGATTCGCGTCTCGGGCCGCCGCTCGTCACCAGCAGTCTGCCGTCGAGCGCATCGCGCAGTTCGCGAAGCGCGTCGTACAGGTACTGCAGGCGCCTGGCGCCCCGACGTCGCCTTGAGCCGAGGGTCGAGCACGTAGCAGGCCAACACCTCGCCGTCGCCGTGCGCGGCGTCCAACAGCGGCGGCAGGTCGTCCCAGGCGCAGGTCACGGCGGAACCACAGCAGCGTCGGCATGTCTCGATCTTGCCCGCATTCGGCCGTTCGGAAACACGCGGTGAGGCAGGCTGGCGGGATGCAGTTCTGGTCCGGCACGCCCTTCCTCGACACGACGGACGCATTGGCCCTGGTACGGATGCTCGACGAGGCCGGTTACTACGGGGTGATCACCGCGGACCATCTCATCTATCCCGCGGCAACTGAGCTCTCCCGTACCCCGACGGTTCGGACAAGCCGCCGTGGGCGCCCGAGACCGCATGGCCCGACTCCTGGGTGATGATCGGCGCGATGGCGGCGATCAGCACTCGACTGCGCTTCACCAACGCGGTCTACGTCGCGCCGTCCCGCCCGCTGCTGGAGGTCGCCAAGCAGGTGGCGACGGCGGCCGTCATCTCGCAGGGGCGGGTGGCGCTGACCGTCGGCGCGGGGTGGATGCGCGAGGAGTTCGAACTGCTCGGCCAGTCCTTCGAGAATCGTGGCAAGCGCCTCAACGAGATGATTCCCGCGCTGCGCGCGCTGTGGGCGGGCGGCTGGGTGTCCTGGAGCGGCGAGTACTACGAGATCCCCGAACTGATGCTCGAACCTCACCCGCCCGCGCCGGTGCCCATCATGTGCGGCGGTGAGTCCGATGCGGCGCTGCGGCGGGCCGCGAGCCTGTGTGACGGTTGGGTGGGGACGGCCTACACGTGGGACGACGCGGTGCCGTACGTCGAGCGGTTGCACGCGCTGCGCCGCGAGTACGGCCGCGCGGACGAGCCCTTCGAGATCCTGCTCGCGTTGATGGACGTGCCCACCGTCGACCTCTACAAGCGCGCCGAGGACATCGGGATCACCGCGGTGATGTGTGCGCCGTGGATCGGCGCGGCGGGCGTCGATCCGGCGGACGTGACGTCCTTTCGCGCGCCGATCGAACGCTTCGCCGAGAACGTCATCGCGAAGGTGCCGTAGACCGATTGCTTCGCGCGTCCGCGGCGAACCGCTTCCGCACGGCGCGCAGCACCCGGCATGGGCCACAATCACTTCATGACGCCGCAGGACGACTACCCGCGCGACATGGTGGGCTACGGCCCGAACCCGCCCGATCCGCGCTGGCCGGGCGGGGCCAACATCGCGGTGCAGTTCGTCCTCAACTACGAGGAGGGCGGCGAGAACAACGTCCTGCACGGCGACCCCGCGTCCGAGACGTTTCTCTCTGAAATCGTTGGCGCACAACCATTCAACGACCGGCACATGAGCATGGAGTCGTTGTACGAGTACGGTTCGCGGGCCGGGCTCTGGCGGGTGCTGCGGCTGTTCGACCGGCGGGAGATGCCACTGACCGTCTTCGGCGTGGCGATGGCGTTGGCGCGCAATCCTGCCGCCGTCGCCGCCTTCGGCGCCAGGGGTGACGAGATCGCCTGCCACGGTCTGCGCTGGCTGAGCTACCAACCCGTCGACGAGGACGTCGAGCGCGAGCACATGGCCGACGCGGTTCGCCTGATGACCGAGCTCACCGGGTCGGCGCCGCTCGGCTGGTACACCGGCCGTGATTCGCCGCAGACGCGCAGGCTGGTCGTCGAGCACGGCGGGTTCCTCTACGACTCCGACTCCTACGCCGATGACCTGCCGTACTGGACCCGGGTCGACGGGCGGGATCACCTGGTGGTGCCGTACACGTTGGACACCAACGACATGAAATTCGTTTCAGCGAGCGGATTCCCCAGCGGTTCGGACTTCTTCACCTATCTGCGCGACGCCTTCGACGTGCTGTACGCCGAAGGGGCGGCAGGCGCACCGAAGATGTTGTCGGTGGGGCTGCACTGCCGCCTCGTCGGTCGCCCCGCACGCATCGCGGCGCTGGACCGATTCCTCGAACACGTCGCATCCCACGACAAGGTGTGGGTCGCCCGCAGGGTCGACATCGCCAGGCACTGGGCGGCGAACTTCCCGCCCGGGACGCCCAGCTGACTTTGTTAGCCTGGCGGCCGTGCGTCACTCAGTGCTGGTCGCGTCCGCAATCCTGGTGGCGGGCGGGCTGTTCGCTGGCCCCCGCACCGAACGCCCACGCAGACCTTGCGGGCAAGACGATCGTCCTCGACGCCGGCCACGGTGCGTCGGTCGACGGCCCGCTCACCCGTCAGGTGCCCAACGGCCGCGGCGGCACCAAGGACTGCCAGACCTCGGGAACGTCGACGAACGACGGTTTCTCCGAGCACGCGTTCAACTGGGACGTGGTGTCGCGGATGCGCGACGAGCTCACCGCGCAGGGCGCCACCGTCGTCCTGACCCGCAGCGACGACACCGGACCCGTGCCGTGCGTCGACGCACGCGCGAAGATCGCCAACGACGCGCAGCCGGCCGTCATCGTCAGCATCCACGGCGACGGCGGACCCCCGTCGGGGCACGGCTTCCACGTCAACTACTCGAGCCCCCCGTTGAACGCCGCCCAGACCGGTGTGGTGACGGGGCTGGCGCCGACGATGCGCAACGCGTTGGTCGCCGCTGGCCTGACCCCGTCGAACTACATCGGTTCCGACGGCCTCTACGGACGGTCTGATCTCGCGGGGCTGAACCTCTCCGACTATCCCGAGGTTCTGGTCGAACTCGGCAACATGCGCAATGCCGATGACGCCGCGAAGATGTCGAGTCCGCAGGGGCAGGCCGACTACGCGGCTGCGGTCGTGAAGGGCATCAACGCCTACCTTGGCGGCTAGGCACCGCGGGGGGCGTACATGATCACGGCGACACCGAGTAGACAGATGACGGCTCCCGTGACATCCCATCGGTCGGGACGGAAGCCGTCGAGAGCCATGCCCCACAGCAGCGACCCGGCGACGAAGACGCCGCCGTATGCGGCGAGAATGCGACCGAAGTTGGCGTCGGGCTGCAGAGTCGCCACGAAGCCGTAGAGACCGAGTGCGACGACGCCTGCACCCATCCACGCCCAGCCGCGATGCTCTCGCACTCCCTGCCAGATCAGCCATGCCCCGCCGATCTCGGCGACGGCGGCAAGGACGAAGAGCAGGATCGAGCGAGTGACGGTCATGGCACACGAACGTAATCGGCGTCGCGTGAGATCAGCAGCAGTGCTGGCCCTTCCATGCTTCGCGTCCCTCCTTGACCGCGACCGCGGCGATGACGAGGGCGACGATGGGATCTGCCCAGGACCAGCCGAACAGCGAATTGAGAAGAAGGCCGATCAACAGAACGCCGGACAGGTAGGTGCACAGCAGGGTCTGTTTCGAGTCGGCGACGGCACTGACCGAACCCAACTCGCGACCGGCGCGCCGCTGCGCCAGGGAAAGAAACGGCATCACGACGAGCGATACCGCAGCCAGCACGATGCCGACGGTGGAGTGTTCGGCGGGTTCGGCGCTCACCAGTGCGCGCACCGACTCCACCGTGACATAGGCGGCAAGTGCAAAGAACGACACTGAAATCACCTTCAGCGCAACGCGTTCCCGAGACTCGGGGTTCTTGCCGGAGAACTGCCAGGCCACGGCCGTCGCGGAGGCGACCTCGATCAGGGAGTCCAGACCGAAGCCGATCAGGGCCGTCGAGGAGGCGATCCTGCCCGCCGAGATGGCGATCACGGCCTCGATCACGTTGTAGGCGATGGTCGCTGCGACCAGCCACCGGATGCGGGTCGACAGCACCGTCCGACGCTCTGCGGTCAGCGCAGGACTCGATGTCGCTGCAGCCGAGCAACATTCATCACCGCAGCCATCGGGTTCCACGGCATCGAGGGGACTGTCACCGCCGGCTCGTTGACTCACGGCCGCACCGTCGCAGGAATCACCGTGGGCGCATCGAGGCATTGCGGTCCCGGATCGACGGCGAGGACGACCTGCACGAGCTCGGTGAGAGCGCGTGACAGGTGCTCGTCGGCGAGGGCATAGCGGACCTGGCGTCCCTCGTAGGTGGCGACGACGAGGCCGCAACCCCTCAGGCACGACAGGTGGTTCGACACGTTCGAGCGAGTGAGGCCGAGGTGGCCGGCGATCTGGGCTGGATAGCTCACCCCGTCGAGAAGGGTGACCAGAATCCTGCATCGAGTCGGGTCGGCGAGGGCCCGCCCCACGCGGGCAAGAGCCGTCTCGCGCGTCTCGGACTTCAGCATGCCCGCAACAGTACAGTCACCGCTGAAGTGTTTTCACGGCATTGCGTCGGGGTGAATTCTGCTCGCCGCGATTCACATGCGACGGTCACCAAACAGGTGGCGCAATGCCCCCGGCGAGCGCGCGCAGACTCGGGCGTCCCCCCGGCGTGTCGGCCGCAAACACGCGCGCTCGCGGTGGGTGGCCTACGCCGGTTCGAACCGGAAGACCGCCAATCGGCCTGCGAGCGCCTCGAATTCGTCGGGCGTGCCGTCGACGACGAGTCCGCTGCGCTTGGCGAACCCGACGCCCACCGGCACCTTCTCCGCGAACGCGCGCAACACCGGACGCGACTCGTCGGCCGAGAGTTCGACGATCCTGACCCGTCGGCGTCGGCGGCCCCTGCTGAGGGTGCCGAGGCCCGCCGCACGGGCATTCGCGGCCCAGTCGGCGCCGGGATAGCCGGCCACGGTGTACAGCCCGCCGTCGTGATCGAACGGCGTCATCGGCGTGCTGCGTGGTTGACCGGACTTGCGACCGGGCACCGTCAGAACCTGCGACGGTCCCGCGGGCAGGCCGATGCGACCCAGCGCGAGAACGACCTTGTTCATCGACTTGAGGAAGCGGGGCGGTTTCGGGGTGGAATTGAGCTCGGACATCGACTTTCTCCCTTGCTAATTGGTGAATGAGCGACGGTTGGCGTCGACCCACTGGGCGAACGACTGCGCTGGGCGTTCGCAGAATCTTCTCGACGTCGTGGGTGACGAGCGCGGGCTGCTCGATCGTCTGTTCCAGCATGGCGAGGTAGGCGTCGGCGAACTCGGTTCCGAAGCCCAGGCCGATGAACCGCTGCCGCACCATGCTCCGGTGGAACCTCCTGATACCGAAGGTCGCGGCCGAGGACGGCGCCGATGGTCTCGACCATCTGGGCGTTGGTCAGCGACTGAGGCCCGGTCAGTCGGAATCCGCTGTCCCAGAAGGTCATCGGTGAGGATGGCCCGCGCGGCGACGGCGGCGATGTCGGACTCGGCGATCGGCGCCGACGACGCCGTCGCGAAGGGCCCGTTGACCACGTCACCTCCGCGGATCTGGGGTGCCCACATGCCGGCGAAGTTCGTGCCGAAGACGCTGGGGCGCAGGCTGACCCACTCCAAGCCGGACGCCACGGCGAGTTCGTCGACCTCCTTGTTGCGATCGCCTCGCGCACGCGACGGCTGTCGGGAGAAGTCGTCGTCGGCGTTGATCGCGGACAACGCGACCAGTCGGGTGACGCCCGCGGCCCTGGCCGCGGCGACGGTGCCGGCCAGCGCGTCGCCGAGCGCCCTCGAATTGAGGAAGACCGCCGAACTGCCCGCGAGGCCGTCGACGGCGGATTCGATCAGTTCGACGTCCGGCGGGGAGGTGCGCGCTGCGCGGGTCTCGGGTGACCGCCCGCACTCGCACTCCTGCATCGACGAGCATGCGAGACGAGGGGGCGGCCGACGTTGCCGGTGGCGCCCGTGACGAGAATCGTGTTCATGCAATCAAGGACGGGCCTGCGGCACCGAAAGTTACACGCCGCGCCGTGTAACTTTTTCCGGCTCCGGTTCGTCGTAGAGCCATGACCGACATCACCGCGGCGTGGCGAACCCACCGGCCCTACCTGGTCAACCTCGCCTACCAGATGCTGGGCGACGTCGGCGGTGCGGAAGACGTTGCGCAGGAGGCGTTCCTACGGCTGTCACGGACCGAGGAGGCGGCCATCGACGACGTTCGCGGCTGGCTGACCGTCGTGGCGGGCCGGCTGTGTCTCGACCAGCTGCGCTCGGCGCGGGTGAGGTTGGAGACGATCCTGGCTCCCGAGCACGACGTGGAAGATCAGAGGGCAGGTTCGCAGGATCCGGCCGACCGCGTCACCCTCGACGACGAGGTGAGCTCCGCGCTGCTCGAGGTGCTGCGGTCGACTGAGTCCGGGGGAGCGGGTGGCGTTCGTGCTGCACGACGTGTTCGCGGTGCCCTTCGACGAGATCGCCGAGACGGTGGGCAGGCCGGTGGGCACGTGTCGTCAACTGGCCCGCCGGGCGCGGGCGAAGTTCGTCGACGCGGCACCCGGTCGGCCGAGGTGGTGCCCGCCGAGCACCAACACGTCACCGAGGCGTTCATCACCGCGTGCGCGAACGGCGACCTCGAGACGCTGGCGGCACTGCTCGACGCGACGGTATGGGGCGTCGGCACGGTGCTCGCCGATCCCGCTCCGCCGCAACAGGTCAACCACGGGCCGCACGATGTCGCCGTCAACCTGCTCCGCTACCTCGGGCCCGGGGCGATCGTCGTTGGCGGCCCTCCCGGCGAACCGGTCCTGCTGGCTTTCGATCACGGGCGGCTGTTCGCCGTGGTCGTCCTGACGATTCGCGACGGCAAGGTGCTCAAGATCGAAGCCACCGCCGATCCCTCGGCCCGGTTCGGCGCCGATCAGCCGTAGGTGAACGAGAAGACCTGCAGGCCCTTGGAGAGCGAGACCTCGACGTGCCCGGAGCCGTCGTCGTCGCCTGAGACGATCTGGCGCATGTTGGGCGGCCCGCTGACGGGAATCGCGGTCGTCACGCCGTCGCGGGTGACGTTCACGGTGCCGGTGCCGCCGACCACCATGTAGACGTTGCGGGCGTGGTAGTTCAGCGCGATCGTGGCCGCGTCGGATTGCGCGGTGGCGCCCTGGTAGTCCAGTTTCCAGAGTCCGCGCAACGCGAAGCTGTCGTCGGCGAGCGCGGGCGGGAAGTCGAACGTCGCGGTGCCCTGGTCGTAGACGCCCTGGCCGCCGTAGTTGACCTTCTTGCCGACGCTGAAGTACGTCTCGGGAGTCAGCTTCGACTTCGGCGTGGTGTCCGGTGCGTCGACCGCGGGTGGCAACGCGACGCCGGAGTCGGCATCCGTCAGCAGTTGGCGGATCAGCTTCTCCGTGACGTCGTAGTCGCCCTCGCCGAACTTGACGTGCCGCACCGTGCCCTGCGCGTCGATCAGGTACTCGGCGGGCCAGTAGCGGTTGCGGTAGTTCGTCCACGTCGAGAAGCCGTTGTCCATCGCGATGGGGTAGTGATGCCGAGGTCGGCCGCGCCGCTGGCGACGTTGCCCGCATCCTTCTCGAACGCGTACTCCGGGGTGTGCACGCCGATGACCTCGAGGCCCTTGTCCTTGTAGGCGTCGTACCAACCGACGACGTGTGGGATCGCGCGCTGGCAGTTGATGCAGGAGTAGGCCCAGAAGTCGATCAGTACGACCTTGCCGCGCAACGACTTCAGGTCGATCGGCGGAGTTACCGGGGGTGTTGAGCCACTCGGTGATGCCCTTGATGTCCGGTGCGGTGCCACAGCTTTCGAGTTCGGGCGCGCCGTTGCTGCAGTTCGACAGCTCGCGCATTCTGGTCGTTGACGAGGCCGCCGAGGTTGAGCTTCTCGCGGATCTGATCGTCGTTGCCGACCTTCTCCTGCAGCGAGCTGGTGTAGTCGGGGATCGCGCGTTGCAGCACCGCGGGCAGGTTGAACACCAGCGCCACCGCGAGCAGGATCGTCACGATCCCCGCGGCCACGCGGATCTGGCGCTGGCGATTGCGGAATGCTGCGACGCGCTGGGCCACCTGTTGGCCGGCGAGCGCGAAGAACAGCAGCGGCAGCGCGGCGCCGACGCGCGAACGACAGGGTCAACGCCACCGTGCCGAGCCCGATCGTGCCGGTGGCACCCGCGACGACGATGGCCGCCAGCACGGGACCCGCGCACGGCACGTAGAGCACGCCGAGTGCCAGGCCGAGACCGAAACCGTTGCCCGACCCGAACTGCTTCTGCGGCAGCTTGTGCGAACGGCTTCTCGAGGAGTTCCTCGACCTTCGGGAAGATCAGCCCGAGACCGATCGCCACCAGCGCGACGAGCGCGATCCAGCGGATCGCGTCCTGGGGGAGGTGAAGCAGTGACAGCAGAGCCGACCCGGCGAGGGTGACGATGCTGAAGCTCAGCACCAGGCCGGCGATCACGCGGTAGGGCCTCAGCCGGTCGGAAAGCGATGCCTTCGGCGGGGCCTCGGTGGCGACTGAGCCGCCGCTCTCCCCGCCCGCCGAGGCCGCATTCTTGGTGGCGACGGGGTCGCTCACACCCTGGGTACCCGAGAAGAAGATGACCGGGAGCACCGGCAGGATGCACGGCGATATGCCGGTGATCAACCCGCCGATGAAGCCGATTGCGATGAGTGTGAACATGCCATTCATTCGGAGCCGCAAGCGATTTGGATGGCCAAGCAACGAAAGTCAGCCCGGCCGCACGGGCCGGGCTGACGATCGTGTTCGGTTGCGTCGCAGTCTACTCCGACTACATCGGAGGCATCATGACCGTGTCGACCATGTACACCGTCGCGTTGGCGGTCTGGACGCCACCGCAGACCAGGCCGGAGGTGTTGAACTTCAGGGCCTCGCCCTTGCCGGTGACGGTGACGTCGGCGCCCTCGACCGTCTTGTGCGTGCCGACGACCTGAGCGGGGCTCAGCTGACCGGGGATCACGTGGTAGGTGAGGATGCTGGTCAGCAGCGGAGCGTCGACCTTGAGCTTGTCGATCGTGGCGGGGTCGAGCTTGGCGAACGCGTCGTCGGTCGGGGCGAACACGGTGAACTCGCCGCCGTTGAGCGTGTCGACCAGGTTGACCTCGGGGTTGAGCTGACCGGAGACCGCAGCGGTCAGGGTGGTCAGAAGCGGGTTGTTGGACGCCGCAACGGCGACCGGATCCTGAGCCATGCCCGCGACCGAGCCCGGTCCGGTCGGCACCTTCTCGGCGTAGCCGGCGCACGCGGATCCGACGAGGGCTGACGGGGGTTCGGCCTGTGCGATGCCGCCGGAGGCGATGGTGAAGCCTGCGACCATCGCTGCGGCGGCGAGTGCGTTTCCGACTGTCTTGGTGTTCACGTTCATGGTTTTCGGTTTCCTTCGTGTTGGGAAATGAGCATGGGCGGGGCTCAGGCGCAGGCACGGGGAATGTGCGCCGGGGCCCCGCCCATGGGTTCGGTTGCGGCGCTGCTACTTGGCCGGCGGCATCATGACGGTGTCGACCATGTACACGGTCGCGTTGGCGGTCTGGACGCCACCGCACACGAGGCCGGAGGTGTCGAACTTCAGGGCCTCGCCCTCGCCGGAGATGGTGACCTCGCCGCCTTCGACCGTCTTGTGCTTGCCGGCGACCTGAGCGGGGCTCAGCTGGCCGGGGATCACGTGGTAGGTCAGGATGCTGTTCAGCAGCGGGGCGTCGACCTTGAGCTTGTCGATCGTGGCCGCGTCGAGCTTGGCGAACGCGTCGTCGGTCGGGGCGATCACGGTGAACTCGCCGCCGTTGAGGGTGTCGACCAGGTTCACGCCCGGGTTGAGCTTGCCGGACACCGCAGACGTCAGCGTGGTGAGCAGCGGGTTGTTGCCCGCCGCGGTGGCGACGGGATCCTGCGCCATCCCTGCCACGGAGCCCGCGCCCGTCGGAACCTTCTCGGCATAGCCTGCGCAGCCGGTGCCTACGAGGTTGGCGGCGGGATCGGCGGCGGCGGACGTGGTGGCTTCCGGGCTCGTCATGGCCACGGCGGACGAGCTGGTGGAAGCGCTGCTGCTCGATGCTTCCGTTGCGGAATCCTTGGAACATGCCGAAGCGCCGATGAGCGCAACCGTGGCCAGGCCTGCCGCTGCAATTCGCTTGCGATTAGCTGAATTCATGGTTGTCTTCACTCCAATGTGTCGTGGGACGACGCGTGCCGCCGTCCTCGTTCGATGACATACGGGATTCGGGGTGAGCCCGATCACGGATTGGTCTCGAGGCTGGACGTCAGATTCGCGTCACATCTGGCTCACAGCGGCTCCGAAGGATCGGATATGGGGATCGGCGCTCCCACGCGGCACAATGGTTCGGTGAGTTCCGGATCGTTTGCGTGTCCTGCTGCTCGGCAGCACCGGGTCGATCGGCACCCAGGCCCTGGAGGTCATCGCCGACAACCCCGACCGCTTCGAGGTGGTCGGGTTGGCCGCGGGCGGCGCAAACGCCGAGCTGTTGGCCCGCCAGCGTGCCGCAACCGGAACCGCCAATGTCGCGATCGCCGATCCCGATGCCGCCGCGACGATCGGCGACGTGCCCTACGTCGGACCCGACGCGGTCACCCAGCTGGTGGAGAACACGGAGGCCGACGTGGTGCTCAACGCGCTGGTCGGCGCGCTCGGGCTGAAGCCGACGCTCGCCGCGCTGCACAGCGGCGCCCGGTTGGCGTTGGCCAACAAGGAGTCCCTGGTCGCCGGTGGCCCGCTGGTCCTCAAGGCCGCGGCGCCCGGACAGATCGTGCCGGTGGACTCCGAGCATTCGGCGTTGGCCCAGTGCCTGCGGAGCGGGACCTCCGACGAAGTCGCGCGGCTGGTCCTCACGGCGTCGGGAGGGCCGTTCCGCGGCTGGGCCGCCGCTGATCTGGAGCACGTCACCCCCGAGCAGGCCGGAGCGCACCCAACCTGGTCGATGGGTCCCATGAACACGCTGAACTCGGCGTCGCTGGTGAACAAGGGCCTCGAGCTGATCGAGACACATCTGCTGTTCGGCATCGGCTACGACCGCATCGACGTGGTCGTGCATCCGCAGTCGATCGTGCATTCGATGGTGACGTTCGCGGACGGCTCGACCATCGCCCAAGCCAGCCCACCGGACATGAAACTGCCCATCGCGCTGGCGCTGGGCTGGCCTGCCCGGGTGGCCGGTTCGGCGTCGGCCTGCGATTTCACGACGGCGTCGACGTGGGAATTCGAGCCCCTCGACGATGACGTCTTCCCGGCCGTGGACCTGGCCCGGCAGGCCGGGACGCGCGGCGGCTGCCTGACCGCGGTGTACAACGCCGCCAACGAAGAGGCCGCGGGGGCGTTCCTGGCCGGCCGGATCCGGTTCCCGTCGATCGTCCGAACAATCCAGGAGGTCCTCCGAGCTGCCGACCAGTGGGCCGCCGAACCAGCTACCGTGGAAGACGTACTCGACGCCCAGGACTGGGCGCGGGACAGGGCCAGGAGTGCCGTCGCACGGGAGGTAGTACCCACCAGATGATGTTCGTTCTCGGCATCGTGCTCTTCGCGCTGGCCATCTTGCTGTCGGTCGCGTTGCACGAATGTGGACACATGTGGGTGGCGCGCGCCACCGGTATGAAGGTGCGGCGCTACTTCGTCGGCTTCGGTCCGACGCTGTGGTCGACGATGCGACCGAACAAGCTCGGCCACACCGAGTACGGACTCAAGGCGGTCCCTCTCGGCGGTTTCTGCGACATCGCGGGCATGACGTCGGTCGAGGAGCTCACCGCCGAGGAGCGGCCTTATGCCATGTATCGGCAGAAGGTGTGGAAGCGGGTAGCGGTCCTGTTGGCCGGGCCCAGCATGAACTTCGTCATCGGGCTGGTGCTGATCTACGGCATCGCCATCATCTGGGGCCTGCCGAACCTGCATCCGCCGACCACGGCGATCGTCGGCGAAACTGCCTGTGTCGCACCGGATGTCGCAAAGGGTGAGCCCGGCAAGTGTGACGGCCCCGGGCCCGCCGCCCTCGCGGGCATCAAGGCGAGTGACACCGTCGTCAAGGTCGGCGCCACGGACGTGAAGACCTTCGACGAGCTGGTGGCCGCGGTGCGCAAGGCTGACGGTCCGACGCCGTTCGTGGTGCAGCGCACCGTGGACGGCAAGGCCAGCCGAGTTCACCACCACCGTCGACGTCCAGCGCACCCAGCGCTACGTGAAGAAGGACGACGAACAGCCAACGTCCATCGGAGCCATCGGCGTCGCACCCGCGTTCTTCGGCCCGACCCAGTACAACCCGCTGTCCGCCGTGCCGGGCACCGTCGCGTTCACCGGTGACCTCGCCGTCGAGATCGGCAAGTCGCTGGCGAAGATCCCCACCAAGGTCGGTGCCCTGGTGCACTCGATCGGCGGCGGTGAACGAGATCCGGAGACTCCGATCAGCGTGGTCGGCGCCAGCATCATCGGCGGCGACACCGTCGATCACGGTCTGTGGGTGGCGTTCTGGTTCTTTCTCGCTCAGCTGAACTTCGTGCTCGGTGCCATCAACCTGCTTCCGCTGCTGCCGTTCGACGGTGGACACATCGCGATCGCGACGTACGAGAAGATCCGCAACATGCTTCGTGCGGCCCGCGGCATGTTGCCCGCAGGACCGGTGAACTATCTGAAGCTGATGCCCGCCACCTACGTCGTCCTCGTCGTGGTGGTCGGCTACATGCTGCTGACGGTGACCGCCGACCTGGTCAACCCCATCAGACTCTTCCAATAGCCCCAGGATTGAGGACGTCATGACCAAGTCCATCGGACTCGGCATCCCCACACCGCCGCCGCCCGTGCTGGCCCCGCGGCGCAAGACCCGCCAGTTGATGGTGCGCGACGTCGGCGTCGGCAGCGACTACCCGATCGCCGTGCAGTCGATGTGCACCACCAAGACCCACGACGTGAACTCCACCCTTCAGCAGATCGCCGAGCTGACGGCGGCGGGCTGCGACATCGTCCGCGTTGCCTGCCCGCGGCAGGAGGACGCCGACGCGCTTGCCGAAATCGTGCAGCACAGCAACCTCCCGGTGATCGCCGACATCCACTTCCAGCCGAAGTACATCTTCGCCGCGATCGACGCGGGGTGCGCCGCGGTGCGCGTCAACCCCGGCAACATCAAGGAATTCGACGGCCGGGTCAAGGAAGTCGCCAAAGCTGCTGGCGCCGCAGGTATCCCGATCCGCATCGGGGTCAACGCCGGTTCGTTGGACAAGCGCTTCATGGAGAAGTACGGCAAGGCCACGCCGGAGGCGCTCGTCGAGTCGGCGTTGTGGGAGGCCTCGCTCTTCGAGGAGCACGGCTTCGGCGACATCAAGATCAGCGTCAAGCACAACGACCCGGTCGTCATGGTCGCGGCCTACGAGTTGCTGGCCGAGAAGTCCGACTACCCGCTGCACCTCGGCGTCACCGAAGCCGGGCCCGCGTTCCAGGGCACCATCAAGTCGGCCGTCGCATTCGGCGCGTTGCTCTCGCGCGGCATCGGCGACACCATCCGCGTGTCGCTGTCCGCGCCTCCCGTCGAGGAGGTCAAGGTCGGCAACCAGATTCTGGAGTCGCTGAACCTGCGTCCACGCGGCCTCGAAATCGTGTCGTGCCCTTCGTGTGGACGCGCGCAGGTCGACGTCTACACCCTCGCCAACGAGGTCAGCGCTGGCCTCGAGGGAATGGACGTGCCGCTCCGCGTGGCCGTCATGGGCTGCGTCGTCAACGGTCCGGGTGAGGCGCGTGAAGCCGACCTCGGGGTGGCGTCCGGCAACGGCAAGGGGCAGATCTTCGTCAAGGGTGAGGTCGTCAAGACCGTTCCCGAGTCGATGATCGTCGAGACCCTCATCGAGGAAGCGTTGCGCATCGCCGAGGAAATGGGTTCGGAACGCGGTTCAGATGATGCGAGCGGTTCGCCGGTCGTGACCGTAAGCTGACCATGACCCTGTGAGTGGGGTCACCTCGCCAAAGGGTCCTTAGAAAGAGTCTCCATGTCGGCTCCCCCGTTGCATCGCCTCGTCGACGAGCGGCGCATCTCGGTGGTGCGCGACGCGGCGATGGTGCGCCGGGTGCTCGACGAGGATCCGGTCGGTTCCTGCATGGTCGCCTCCCGCGTGGCTGATCACGGTGTCGACCCGACGGCGATCGGCGGGGAACTCTGGACCCGACGGCGTGCCACCGAGTCGCTCTGTTACGCGGGCCCCAATCTGATTCCGCTGAGGGGCGAGCTCGACGATCTGACGGCGTTCGCGGACAAGGCGATGAGTTCGGCGCGGCGATGTTCGTCGCTGGTCGGACGTGCCGAATTGGTGTTGCCGATGTGGCGGAGGCTCGAAAGTGCCTGGGGCCCAGCGCGAGACGTGCGTGCGCACCAGCCCTTGATGGCCCTCGATTCCGCACCTCGGTGTGCGATCGACGCCGGTGTCCGGCCGGCCCGGATGGACGAGATCGACGCGTACCTGGTTGCCGCGATCGACATGTTCATCGGAGAGGTCGGCGTCGACCCTCGGGTGGGTGACGGCGGCCGCGGCTATCGCCGCAGGGTGGCCAGCCTGATCGCGGCAGGCCGAGCATGGGCGCGATTCGAGCGCGGCCACGTGGTGTTCAAGGCCGAGGTCGGTTCGCAATCACCGTCAGTCGGTCAGATTCAGGGCGTGTGGGTGCACCCGGACTGGCGCGGCAGGGGCCTTGGCGCCGCGGGGACCGCGACGTTGGCCTCCGCCGTCGTCCGCAGTGGGCGCACCGCGAGCCTCTACGTCAACGACTTCAACACGGTCGCGCGGGCGACCTATTCGCGGATCGGCTTCACCGAGGTGGGCACGTTCGCGACCGTGCTGCTCGACTGAGTCCTACCGCAGATTCACCAAGCCGCCGAGTTCACCGCGCCGCCCAAAATCGACAAATGGGAGTGACTGCGGTGCGCCTCCGTCTCATTCGAGCGGCACACTCATAACATTTGCCCCAATGGCATCGCTAACCTCACCCGTATCACGCATCATCGGCGCCCTCACCGTGATCGCCGTCGTCGGAGCGCTCGGCGCGTGCACACCGAAGCCCAACGGGCCCGAGCCGGTGGCCGAGGCGTTCCTGACGGCGTTGGCGCGCGGAGACACCGGTGCTGCGGCTGAACTCAGCGACCGGCCGACCGATGCGCGGGCCGCGCTGAGTCAGGCATGGAAGGGACTGCAGGCGACGAAGCTCGACGCCACGATGCTCGGGTCGAAGTTCGTCGAAGACACCGGCAGCATCACCTACCGGTACACCTGGCACCTGCCGAAGAATCGCGTCTGGACCTACGACGGCCAGCTCAACATGCTTCGCGACGAAGGGCGATGGGAAGTCCGGTGGAGCGCCACCGGCCTGCACCCCAACCTCGGTGAGCATCAGACGTTCGCACTGCGCGCAGACCCTCCAAGGCGCGCCTCGGTCAATGAGCACGGCGGCACGGACGTCCTAGTCCCGGGTTACCTGTACCGCTACTCGTTGGACGCGAAAGCCGCTGGCAGGCCAACTCTTTCCGACAGCGAAAGGGGTTGCCGATGCGCTTCGCAGGTTCGACGACACCCTCGACCCTCAGCAACTCGCCGAGCAGGCCAGTTCTTCGGCGACGCCCATCGATCTGATCACGCTTCGCCAAGCCGACCACGATGCCGTCGCCGCCGCGATCGGCGGACTGCCCGGAGTCGTCGTCACGCCGCAGGAGGAACTGCTCGCCACCGACGACGGATTCGCGCCAGAGATCATCAGCCAGATCAAGAAGTCCGTCGTCGACGAACTCGACGGCCAAGCCGGCTGGCGCGTGGTCAGCGTCAACCAGAACGGCTCCGAGGTCGACGTTCTCAACGAGGTACCGGGTTCTCCGGCGCCATCGGTGACCATCAGCCTGGACCGTGCCGTGCAGGATGCCGCGCAGGGTGCGGTCAACGCGGTGGGGAGGAAGGCGATGATCGTGGCGATCAAGCCGTCCACCGGTGAAATCCTTGCTGTGGCGCAGAACGGCGCCGCGGACGCCGACGGCCCCGCAGCGTTGACGGGGCTGTACCCGCCCGGATCGACGTTCAAGATCATCACGGCGGGCGCGGCGATCGACCGCGACATGGCGACCCCCAACACGCTGCTGCCGTGCCCGGGCACGATGGACATCGGTCAGCGCACGATTCCCAACTACGGCGGCTTCGACCTCGGAACGGTGCCGATGTCACGGGCTTTCGCGAGTTCGTGCAACACGACCTTCGCCGAACTGGCCAGCAGAATGCCACCGAAGGGCCTGACGACGGCTGCGGCCCAGTACGGCATCGGCAACGACTACACGGTCGACGGCCTGGTGACCAACACCGGCTCGGTGCCGCCGACGGTGAACCTCACCGAGCGCACGGAGGATGGCTTCGGGCAGGGCAAGGTCCTGGTCAGCCCGTTCGGCATGGCGCTCGCGGCCGCAACGGTGGCGGCGGGCAAGACGCCGCTACCGCAACTGATCGAGGGCCATGCGACCGGCCGTCACGGGGAATGCGACGCCGATCTCGGAGAAGATGCTCGACGGCGTGCGACCGATGATGCAGTTGGTGGTCACCAATGGCACGGCGAAGGAACTCAACGGCTCGGGCGACGTGCAGAGGGAAGACCGGCGAGGCCGAGTTCGACGGCGGCTCGCACGCGTGGTTCGCCGGCTATCGCGGCGACATGGCGTTCGCAGCGCTGATCGTCGGCGGTGGCAGCTCGGAGTACGCGGTCCGGATGTGCAAGGACATGCTGGCAGCGCTGCCACCGGACTATCTTTCCTGACCTGCGTGGTGCACTGAGTAATCTGGGCGCATGGACCCGGGAATCACTGAAGCCGCGAACCTGCGGATTTCGGATGCCGATCGCAACGGCACGCTGCGTCGCCTGCACAACGCAGTGGCTCTCGGGCTGATCGACATCGACGAGTTCGAGCAGCGGTCGATCCTGGTGTCGACCGCGCGGCTGCACTCCGATCTCGACTCGCTCGTCGACGACCTTCCCGGACCCGGCGCGCTCGTCACCTCCGCGACCGACCGGGTCGAGCTGCGCGGTGTCCTCGGCTCGCTGAAGCGGCAGGGCGAATGGGTCGTGCCGACCCGACTGGTCCTGGTGCGTCGGATGGGCTCGATCGACCTCGACCTGACCAAGGCCCGCTTCGCCGGACCGATCGTGGTCATCGAGCTCGACATGAAGTTCGGCTCCGTGGACATTCGGTTGCCAGCCGGAGCGAGCGCGTCGATCGACGACGTCGAGGTGGTCGTCGGCCATGCGCGGGACCATCGCAAGGACGCACCCGCCGATGGCTCGCCGCACGTCATCCTCACCGGCCGCAGCGTGTGCGGCTCGATCGACATCCGCGGGCCCCGCGGCAAGGTGTCGAGCCGGCTCCGTCGCGGCTAGCCTTCCCGCCGTTCACATAGCGCTGGCGCAGCGTACGTGCGAGTAGCCCGGTGCCCCAGCGCTATCTGAATGCGAGTCGGGTCAACGCGGAGCGGGATGTTCGCAACGCGGATCGGGTTGCCGCTATCGCGGGTCGAGCACCGCGAACGTCAGCGTTGCGCGCGCCGCGAGCCGATTCGCCCCCGTGTCGGTGACGTCCACGGCGAGCACGATCAGGCGCTTGCCTGCTCTGACGATGGTCGCCTCGGCGTGAGCGGGCCCGGTCGTGATCGGCGCCAGGAAGTTGATGTGCATGTCGGCCGTGGTGACCTGTTGGTCCGCCCGGATGAAGTTCGCGGCGAATCGTCCTGCTGCGCAGTCGATCAGGGTGGCGACCAACCCGCCCTGCAGTGCTCCGCGGTTGTTGGTGAAGTGCGGCCGGTTGTCCATCTCGATGACGAGGCGGTCGGCGGAGTCCTCGACGTCCCGCATGTCCATCTGGTGCAGCAGGTGCTCGGGTTCGCTCACCGTCGCACGGTAACACCGTTACCACTGCTCGAGCGGACTGCCCCCGGCTACTTCAGCGTCTCCGTCGGCACGCCGAACCGCTCCTGATAATCCCTGACCTGCTCGCGCACCTCCGCCGGCGTCCAGGCCGGTGTCCGACCACGTGTAGCGGGCGCCGCCGCGATCACCGGGGTGTGCGGCGAGGAAGTCACGCATGCGCTGTTCGGCGACCGGGGAGAGCTCGCGCCCGAGCGCGGCGTAGAGCTTGCGGACCGCCGCGAAGGGATCGGCGATGAAGTCGGCGAACAGGACGTCGATGATCTGGCCCGGATTCAGCACCCCGGAGTCGCGCACCTTCATCGAGCGGTCGAGTCCGACGACGTTCTCCTCGCGGCACCCTTCGGCGCACTCGCCGATGTCGCGGTGATCCGAGGCCATCCGGCGCACGTGGTGGGTCAGGGACGGCGATCGACGAGATGACGTTCAGCGGGTCGCGGTGGGTCTGCACGATGACGGCATCGGGATACTCGGCGACCAGTGTGTCGAGCTGCCACAGGTGGGCGGGTGACTTCAGCAGCCATTGCCCGGAAACGCCGGACTGCAAGTACTGCAGGAAGATTCGATGGTAGCGATAGGCATTCCGATGATCGGCGTCGTACAGCATCCACCGCGAGTACGTCGGCAGCCGGTACTGGACGGGGAAGATCATGCTGCAGAACTGCGCGGCCCAGATGCGCACGCACTCCTGCGGGAGCAACGCCCCCATCGGATGATGGGCCATGAGTCCCGGCACGATCAGCTCGGACATCTCGAGGTTGGCCTGAATCTGCGCGATCCTGGGATCGGTGTCGTAGGTCTCCGGCTGGGGGAGCGGCCACGGGGCGTCGACCTCCCACGTCAGCGGGGGCCGCAGGTCGGGGTCCTGGGCGAGCAGGTCGAACAGGATGGTGGTGCCGGTGCGTGGCTGGCCGACGATGAAGATGGGCCGCTCGATCGGCGCCGCCGCGGCCGCGGGATTCTCCTTGCGCCACTGCGTGATCCGTAGTCGGTTGGTCAGCGGCCCGACGATGTCCATGACGGCGATCTCGACGCCGAGGTCGTTCAGGTGGGACTCGTCTGGCGAGGCCGTCGGCCAGCAGCGCCAGGCCGTCGCGCCAGCCGTCGGGCTCGCCGAAGTCGTCGCTGCCCGCGGCCTCGCAGGCCTGCGCGATGAGGGTGTCGGGGTCGAACCGGCCGGTGCTCACTCGGACGCTGACCGCCACGACTGGGGGCTCCGGGTTGTCCAGCCATCGCAGGATGACGAACCCGCGGTGCCTGCCTCCCGTGTCGAGCCAGTGACCATGGCCGAAGTCCTTGGCGCCGATGGCAATCCGCACCTTGCCGTCTGCGTCGGCCGACACGCCCCTGTTGGTGACCGAACTGTGTCTGCGCCTTGGCTCGATGCACTCGTGCCAGATGTTCTCCAACGTGACGTTCCAGTAGCGCGTGTCCGGCGGCTCGATCTCGAGCAGCAGCGTCTCGTCGGGCGCCAGCGCGAACGTGCCCATCATGTAGAGGTTGTCGGGCGTGGTGTCGGCAGCGCCGAGGTCGGCGGCCTGGCGGTGAGCAGCACGTTGGGCGTGGTGAGCAGCTCGGGCTTGATGGTGCGGTGCAGCGTGGTGAGCTTCATCAGCGTCCACGCCATCGCGGTGAACTGGTCGGCCACCTCGGCGTCCGAGATCGCCTGCGGCGGTTCGACGTCGAGCGCTTCGATGTGCAAGGTGGCGGGTTCCTCGGCGGACGCGTCACCGACGTACTCGCGGACGACGATCGAGACCGCATCGTGCGGCACCTGAACCCATTGCGCGCCAGCGAGTTCCGCGGGCGCCGGTTCGTCGGCGGCGAAGACCAGGGCGAATGCTGCCCGCGTCGAGTTCCAGTTCGGTGTCGCTGACGTAGGCGGCCATGCGACGCGGGCTCATCCCGGCTCCCGCCAGCACCTGGAAGCCCAGATAGGCGGTGGTGCCCCTGGTGCCCGTCAGCCGGTAGCGCCTGTCGCCACGGATCATCGCCAGGTAGTAGCCGCCGTCCGGGTTGGGGCCGCCCACCAACCGCGTCGGGCTGCACATGTCGAACATCCACGGCAGTTCGGGATCGGCCTCGACGGACAGCTCGGAGCACAGCGCGGTCACTCGCGAGACCACCCGCAGGCCGTCGAGCACTTCCATCTCGTTCTCGGCGTCCGCGATCACGATCTGCGGTGATGTCGGCGATCATCTTCTGCACGAACTGCCACGCCTCGACGCGACTTCGGCGCCCACGCGGATCACGTCCTTGGCTCATAGCGAGACATAGTCTCATTTGAGACGTAGTCTCATCAGGAAATGACCGAACCCGCACTCATCCCATCGCTGCGCTCGCCAACGGGCACCCTCACCGTGCGCAAGCGCCAAGCGACGCGCGACCGCATCGCGGCGTGCGCGGCCCGCCTGGTCTCCGAGACGGGCTGAGCGGCACGACCGTCGAGCGGATCGCCGCCGAGGCCGACGTCGGCCGTGCGACGTTCTTCCGGTACTTCAGCTCGAAGGAAGACGCGGTCGCCGACGGCATGACACGGCACTGGCTCGACGTCATCACTGCGCAGATCGCCTGCCAGCCAGCGGAGTTGTCGGCCCTCGGTGCCGTCGTCGCCGCATTCGGGGATCTCGGTGACGGCTTCGAGGCGATCCAGCAGCAGGTGCACGACCTGGCGACGCTCACCAGGTCCTCGCCGGTGCTCAATGCGTGGACGCTGCAGATCTACGTCGGCTACGAGTCGGCGATCGCGGAGCTCGTCGCACCGAGAATCCCGGATCTTCGGCCCGACGATCCCCGCCCCCGGCTCATCGGCGCGATGGCGATGGCGTCGGTCCGCATCGCACTGGACGACTGGCTCGCGCGACGGCGGCTCCCTGCCGCACCGGGTGCACGCGGCGCTGTCCGCGATGGCGATCCAGTAGCGGTTAGGCTGGCATCATGGCTGTTCGCACCGCCCTTCGCCCCGGAGACCTGTCACCGACGCTACCGGTACCCGCGTCGATTCCGCGCCCGGAATACGCGTGGAAGTCGACGGTGAAGGAAGGCACCGAGCCCTGGGTGCAGGCGCCCGAGGTGATCGACAAGATGCGGATCGCGGGCCGCATCGCGGCAGGTGCTCTCGCCGAGGCGGGCAAGGCCGTCGAGCCCGGCGTCACCACGGACGCGCTGGACCGCATCGCCCACGACTTCATGCTCGATCACGGCGCATATCCATCGACGCTGGGCTACAAGGGTTTTCCCAAGTCGTGCTGCACGTCGCTCAACGAGGTCATCTGCCACGGCATCCCCGACTCGACGGTCGTCCAGGACGGTGACATCGTCAACATCGACGTCACCGCCTACATCGACGGCGTCCACGGGGACACCAACGCGACCTTCCTCGCAGGCGACGTCTCCGAGGAACATCGGCTCCTCGTCGAACGCACCCACGAGGCCACGATGCGCGCGATCAAGGCGGTCAAGCCCGGACGGGCGCTGTCCGTCGTCGGGCGCGTCATCGAGGCCTACGCGAACCGGTTCGGGTATCACGTGGTTCGCGACTTCACCGGCCACGGCATCGGCACCACGTTCCACAACGGCCTGGTGGTCCTGCACTACGACCAGCCCGCGGTGGAGACGATCATCGAGCCCGGCATGACGTTCACCATCGAGCCGATGATCAACCTCGGCTCGCTGGACTACGAGATCTGGGACGACGGCTGGACGGTCGCCACCACGGACAAGAAATGGACCGCGCAGTTCGAGCACACGCTGGTGGTCACCGACGACGGCGCCGAGATCCTGACCCTGGCGTGAGCGGCGCGCTGCTCGTCGCGGGCACCACGTCGGACGCGGGCAAGTCGATGATGGTCGCCGGCCTGTGTCGGCTGTTGTCCAACAAGGGAATTCGCGTCGCGCCGTTCAAGGCGCAGAACATGTCGAACAATTCGGCCGTCACCGCTGGACGGCGGCGAGATCGGCCGCGCGCAGGCGATGCAGGCGAGGGCCGCCCGGTCTGGCGCCCAGCGTGCGATTCAACCCTGTCCTGCTCAAGCCGGGCGGCGACCGGACGTCGCAACTGGTCGTGAGCGGCCGGGTCGCGGGCACGGTGAGCGCCGCCGACTACTTCACCACCGCACGCCGGCTGGCGGCGGTGGTCGCAGACGAACTCGCCTCGTCTGCGCGCCGAGTTCGATGCGGTGATCTGCGAGGGCGCGGGATCGCCAGCCGAAATCAACCTGCGTGCAACCGATCTCGCGAACATGGGCCTCGCTCGCGCGGCGGAGTTGCCCGTCGTCGTCGTGGGCGACATCGATCGCGGCGGCCTGTTGGCGCATCTCTTCGGCACCGTCGCCGTCTTGGAACCCGAGGATCAGCGGCTCGTCGCCGGATTCGTCGTCAACAAGTTCCGCGGCGACCCGACCCTTCTCGCGCCGGGCCTCGAGCAACTGCAGGAGCTGACCGGCAGGCCGACCTACGGCGTGATCCCGTACAGCGACGGACTCTGGATGGACGCCGAGGATTCGTTGTCCGTGCAGGCACATCGCGCGGTCGGTGTACCGCAACCGCCGCGCGGACCGGAATGGCTTGACGGTTGCCGCCATTCGACTGCCGCGGATCTCGAACTCGACCGACGTCGAGGCGCTGGCCTGCGAGCCGGGTGTCGCGGTCCGATGGGTCGTCGACGCGGCTGACCTCGTCGATGCCGACGTCGTGGTGATTCCTGGTAGCAAGGCAACGGTGTCCGACCTGGGCTGGCTGCGGGAGCGTGGGCTCGCCGATGGCGTCGTCGCGCACGCTCGTGCGGGCCGTGCGGTGCTGGGGGTGTGCGGGGGCCTTCAGATGCTGTGCCGGACAATCGACGATCCCGTGGAATCAGGAGCGGGCCTCGTCGAGGGCCTTGGCCTGCTGGACGCCGACATCGTCTTCGACGCCGGACAAGACGCTGCGAGCCTGGGACCTTCCCCTGTGCGGCTACGAGATTCACCACGGCCAGGTTTCCAGGAGCGCGGCCGACGACTGGCTGGGTGTCGGCATCCGTCACGGCGTCGTGTTCGGCACCCACTGGCACGGGCTGCTCGACAACGACGACGTAGCGTCGTCAGTGGCTGACCGATGCGGCGGCCGCGGCCGGTCAAGCCGGCTTCGTCGTCGCCGATGACGTGGACGTGTCCCTTCGGCGCGATGCACAGCTCGACGTGATGGCCGATCTGCTGGCCGAACATCTCGACGTCGAGGCGATCATGGGGTTGCTCGACGACGGTCCGCCACGTCGCCCGTCCATCACCTCGGCGTTGAGCGGCCCGACGACATGATCCGGCGACGCGTTGGCACCGTCGTGCTGGCCGCCCTCGTGGCCTGCACGTGCGGTTGCGCCCACCTCGTCGACGGCGCCGCGACGTGGCCGGGAGCCCGCCTCGAGCGGTCGATCCTCACCGACACCGACTTCCCCGCGGGCGTGCACTACGAACGCATCGTCGAGCAGCCCGGGCGAGCCCGACGGACAGGGCGGCCTACCTGCCATGCTGTCGCGGCCCGAGGGCTGCTCGGACGGTCTCACCAGGGTTCTCGCGGCGTCGGCCGAGCGCGGTGCGGGCAGTGCGATCAAGTACGTCGTGTCCTACGACGGGGTCCGCATGGTGTTCACCGTGACGTCGTGGCCGCTGGATCTCGAAGGCCTGGCCGCGGTGGCCGACCGCTGCGCCGCCTACCAGGCGTACTTCGACCCGTCGGACGAAGGCATCCCCATCACCACGACCCCGATTCCGGCTGCGCGGCCCGGCGTGCTGGCGTACCGCGCAGACCATGCGGCTCGGGACCGTCGACAACAGCGTCTACTCCTTGTTCGAGAATGTCGGAAACGCGGCGGTCATCGGGGCGGCATTCCCGACGCCGAACCCCACGATCGCCGTCAAAGCGACCCTCCCGCAGACGTTTCTGGACGCCGCGGCCAGGCAAGCAGATCGCCTCGCGGCAAGCTGAGCCTTCCTGGCAGAAGCCGAAAACCGGCCCTGAACATGATCAATCGCGCTACCGTGTCGCAATGCCTTCGACGATGCTCACCGTGGACGGGGTGCCCGCCACCGTCGACGTCGGGGGCCCCGACAAGGGTTCGGTCGTCGTCGTCCTCGGGGCCGCGCATCAGGGCCCTGCGATGTATGACGCCGTATGCCAGCGACTGCACACCGCGTCGATACGGACGGTCGTGATTGCGCCCGACCCGAAGCTGAGCGCGAAGACCGTGATCGGAATCCTCGATGCGCTCGACGTGCGATGGGCACTTCTGGTCGGCGATCGCATCGGCGGCGAGCTGGCCTGGGAGTTGGCGGCCACCCGGCTGGACCGGTTCATCGGACTCGTCGTCATCGATCGCGGCCACCCCCGCGTCGCGGACCAGGCTGGCGTGATCCGCGACGAGCACTGCCCGCCGGTCGAGATGAACACCACCGCGCTGGTGAGCACTCCCGCGGCGCGGGCCGTCGCGAAGGCCAGTCAGCGCTACGTCTACGGCGACTTCCGGCTGGTAGAGCTGCTCGGGAGACGCAACGCCCAGGACTCCACCGCACAGCTCGCCGCGGAGATCGTGATGCGCACCAGCACCTGGTAGCAAGCGCTGACGGCGGGTCGATTCGCCTGTGGATAACTCCCCGTGGAGTCGCTCGGTGTTGTCCGGTCGATGTGCTTATTCTTCGGATATGTTGTCGCCTCACGGCATGAAGCTCGACATCGACCAGTTGCTGGCCATGTTCAGCAGCGCCGACGATCACCCGCGGTCTGCAGTACCAGCGCGAGGGTCGGATCAGCGCCATCGCGTGGAGCGATGATGGGCTCGCGCTCACCGGCCGCTGTTCGGGTTCCGGCAACAACGTGTACGTGGTCACCGCGTCCTTCGCGCCCGTACACTGCGGGGCTTCGGCTCGGGTTGGCCCACTGTTCGTGTCCGGTGAGCCTCGTACTGCAAACATGCCGTCGCGCTGCTGATCGCCGCGGACGCGCAGGAGGAGTCCCGGCGCGCCAGACCCCGACCGGTGGCGCACCGTGATCTCCAAGGTGCTTGACGAGATCGCACCGGCTGCCCGCGGGAACGGGTCGCCGATTGGTTTGCGTTCTCTGATGGCTGCACCCATGCGCTACCGCCACGGCGCCGCGATCGCGCTTCGTCCCGTCACCATCGGTAAGCGCGGGAACCTGGGTGAAGACCGGTCTGAGTTGGCAACGTCTCGCTCTACAACGCCGACGCCGGCGAGTTCGACCCGCGACAGTACGCTGCGGTGCGCCGACTCGGCGACCGAGGTGCAGAGGTCACGCATACGTGTCCGTCGGCGATGATGATGACGATCAACCATGTGCCACAGGCATTCTGGGCACAGCTCGACGACGCTGTGGACGCCGGGGTCACGATCGTCGCGGCAGATGATCTAGTGCAGTCGACTTCATCAAGAGTGCGCAGCTGCGTCTCGACTTCGGTTCCGACGGTTCCGGTGGCGCCTTGATGTCTGCCGTGCTGCTCGTCGACGGCGAGCGATGTGATGCATTGGAGGTGGGTCTGATCGGATCGCCCTCGCCACATGGGATTTTCAGCGTCGTCGACAGGGTGGTTCGGCTCGGCCGGTTCGATCCGCGCCCGGACGCACGATGCTTGAGCTCTTCACCCGCAACGACGTCGTGCACATTCCGGCGGACGACGGTGGCGGAGTTCTCCCTCGACGTTCTTCCGCGGCTGGTTGACGCCGCCCCGGTCGACATCGAGGAGGGACTGTTCACGCCGCCGACCATCAGTCGGCCCGATGCCGGTACTGACGATAACGCTGGGTGAGGATGTCGCCCGCGCAACTGGAGTACGCGTTATCGAGGTCAACGACCAACGCTACGACTTCGACCCCAACGCCAGTGCCGCAGCGGACCGGCTTCCGTGACGCGGACGCCGAGGACCGTGCCTGGGAGGCCGCCCTCCCAGCGTTGCGAGCAGTTGCGGCGGCTTCGCACGGCTGGAAAAGGCAAGTGCTGCAACATCTCAGACTGATTACGCGGTCCGGAATATCCGCGCATTTTCGAGGAAATGTTGGCGATCGAGAAGTTCGCCGATGCGGCAGCGCCGCGGCGGTGGCATCGACGGCGACCCTGCGGTGGCCGTCGACCTCACGATGGCCGAGGCTGCGGTGCTGTGCGGCGAGGTGCTGCCGCAGTTGGACTGCCGCGATGCCTTCACCGTCGAGCTGGATGAGGCGCGTGCCGATTTCCGTGCCGCGGAAACTGCTCCGGAGGTGGAGTTCGGCAGCGGCGACGGAGGACCGATCCGCAACGATTGGTTCGACCTCAGCGTCTCCGTGAACATCGACGGATACCAGGTGCCGATCTCGGCGATCATTGCCCAATTAGCCTCGGGTGCAACACACATGCTGCTACCGAACGGCGTCTACTTTCTGCTCGCGACACCGGAGCTCGCTGCGGTTGCGGGAACTGATCGAAGAGGCCCGCGCGCTCGGGGAGATCGAGGGCGACAGGGCCAACGCGGGGTCGCACAACGTCAACGCTATGGGACGAGCTTCTCGGGCTGGGGGTCGTCGACAAGCAGGTGGCAACCTGGCGGGAGAGCCTTGCGCGGATGGCGGCCGCGCGACCGCCGGTTCCGGTCGACATCCCCGATGGCCTCGACGGACGCTGCGTGACTACCAACGCGACGGCCTGACTGGCTGTCCTTCCTGTGGGACAACGGACTTGGTGGCATACTCGCCGACGACATGGGACTGGGCAAGACGGTGCAAACGCTCGCCCTCATCGCGCGCGTCGCGGAGCAGGGGCGCACAGCGGTTCCTCGTCGTCGCCCCGACCAGCGTGGTCACCAACTGGGTTGCCGAGTGCGACAAGTTCACTCCCGGCCTGACCGCGGTCGCTGTCACGAGCACCGAGGCCCGATCGGGTACCTCGCTGGCAGAGCGGGTCAGCTGCCGCCGACATCGTCGTCACCTCCTACGCGTTGCTGCGGATCGACTTCGAGGCGTACGCCGGGATCGACTGGGCGGGAGTCATTCTCGACGAGGCGCAGTTCGTCAAGAATCACGCCAGCAAGACGCACCAATGCGTGCGTCGTCTCGATGTCCCGATTCAAGCTGGCGATCACGGGCACGCCGATGGAGAACAACCTGATGGAGCTGTGGTCGCTGCTGTCCATCACGGCACCGGGCCTCTTCCCGTCGCCAAAGGTGTTCACCGACTACTTCCGCAAGCCCATCGAGTCGGGTGGCAATCGAGAACGGCTGCCCGTACTGCGACGCCGGATCAAACCGGTCATGTTGCGGCGAACCAAGTCCGAGGTCGCCACGGAGCTGCCGCCGAAGCAGGAACAGGTGCTCTCCCTCGACCTGAGTGCCAAACACCGCAAGATCTACGACACCCGAATGGCTCGCGAGCGGCAGAAGGTGCTCGGACTGCTCGGTGATTGGGAGGAGAACCGGTTTGCAGTGTTCCGGTCGTTGACCCTGCTGCGGCAACTCAGCCTCCATGCCGGACTGGTCGACGCGGGCGAATCTCGACGTCGGCGCGGCGAAGATCGACTTCCTGGTGGAGCAGTTGCCCATGCTTGGTCGCCCAAGGCCACAGCGCACTGGTATTCAGTCAGTTCACCGGCTTCCTCGACATCCTTCGGGCCCACCTCGACGCGGTCGGCAGCGAGCTACGGCTATTTGGACGGCTCGTCGAGTTCCCGTCAGCGCGACGCCGCCATCCGCAGTTTCAAGGCGGGCGAAAACCAGGTGTTTCTGATCAGCCTCAAGGCGGGTGGCTTCGGACTCAACCTCACCGAAGCCGACTACTGCTTCGTCTGCGACCCGTGGTGGAATCCCGCGGCCGAGGCGCAGGCCATCGACCGCACCCATCGCATCGGGCAGACCCGGCCTGTCACCGTCTACCGGCTGGTCTCGCAGGGCACCATCGAGGAGAAGGTCGTCGCGCTGCAAGAACGCAAGCGCAAACTCTTCACCGCCGTGCTGGACGAGGGCGAGGTGTTCGGGACCGCCATCACGGCCTCTGACGTGCGGGAACTCTTCGGGTAGTGAAGAAGTGGCATGATCAGTGGCATGAATCGCATACGTCTGAGCACGACCGTGGATGCCCAGTTGCTTAGGTGATGCGCGCCGTGTCCGGTCGGGATCGACCGACGCCGCACTCGTCGACGAGGCGCTGGGGGCGTTGCTCGCCCGGCATCGATCCGCCGAGGTCGACGCAAGCTATGCGGCTTACGACGAACACCCGCCCGGACGAGCCCGATGAATGGGGAGACCTGGCCTCTTGGCGTCGTGCCGCCGGTGACTCGTGAGCCCGCTTCCAGCGCGCGGCGAGGTGTGGTGGTGCGAGCTCGCCGACGTCGGCCGCCGCCCCGTCGTCGTCTTGTCCCGAGACGCAGCCATCCCGAGGCTTAGGCGCGCGATCGTCGCGCCGTGTACGACGACGATTCGTGGACTCGCGAGCGAAGTGATTCTCGACCCCGGCGTTGATCCGATCCCGCGGCGTTCGGCGATCAACCTGGACTCTGTCGAAAGTGTCGTCGGTCGCAGCGCTGGTCGACCGCGTCGGCACGGCTCGCGGATACCCGCATGCACGAGGTCTGCGCGGCTCTCGAGGTTGCAGTCGCCTGCGGCGGCTGACGCATCGCCGACAGCACCGAGCCCCTCGGCATTTGCAGCACGAGGGGCCCGGGAACTTGCCGTGCGGCGCCGACATGATTTGGCGCCGCAGCTGTTTCACCTATGCGAGGTCGAGGTCCTCCGCGACCGTCGTGATCTGCTTGATCGGGCCGGTGAACCACTTCTTCACCGACACGTGCCAGTAGATGTAGAGCAGGATCAGCACGGTGCCGACCAGGATCGGCGTGTAGTTGACGTACTTCCATTCGAAGTCGTCGACCCACGGCACGCCGCCGATCGAGGTGGGGAACAGCGCGATGATCGAGGTGACGATGATCTCGATGACTGCCAGAGGCGCCATCCACTTGTGGTGTCCGCGAAGATTCCACTTGCCGACGACGAAGTCGTCGCCGAGCTTCCAGCGGTAGTAGATCGGGATCGCGAACGCCAGGTACAACCCGACCACGCCGATGGACACGACCGCGAAGAAGGCCACTGGCACCGGCGCGCCGCCGATGTCCACCGGCACCAGGGCGGGAAGCGTGATCAGGGCCGCGATGGCCGCCGTCACGATCGACGGCGTTCGCGGGGATCTTGTGCTGCGTGACCTTCGACCACAGCTGGTGGCCGGGCACCGCACGGTCGCGGCTGAAGGCGAACAGCATGCGCGACGCACTGGTCTGACACGCCGTCGTGCAGAACAACTGACCCGCGGTCGAGATCAGCAGGACGATCGCGACCCACTGGGAGTCCATCGCCTGAGCTAAAGATCACCGCAACCGCGCCGCCGCCCGCCGTCACCCCGTCCACGTCCTGGACTGCGAACAGGAACGACAGCAGCAGGATCCAGCCGCCGATGGCGGAGTAGAAGATGGAACGCCAGATGCCCTTGGCCGCGCCGTCGGCCGCGCTCTTGGTCTCCTCGGAGAGGTGAGCCGACGCGTCGTAGCCGGTGATCGTGTATTGCGTCAGGATCGCCGAGATCGGCAACACGAAGATCAGCCACCCGAAGCCCTTCTCGCCGCCGAACATTCCGGTGTTGTTGACGGTCGTGGCGAAGACGTCGCCGAAGCTTGCGTGATTCTCGGGGATGATGATGAGGATTCCGATGACGATCGCCGCGCCTGCCACGTGCCACCACACCGAGACATTGTTGATGACCGCCAGCAGGTGGCTGGAGAAGATGTTCACCGTTGCCGACGAGCGCCAAGATGACCAGGAAGATGATGAACGTTCTGGTCAGGCTGTAGCCCGCCAGCCAGTCCTCGCTGAACGTGCCCAGCGTGAGGTCAAGGAACGTCGCCGCGCCATAGGCTACCGACGCGAGGATCGCGATCAGGCCGATCAGGTTTAGCCAGCCGGCGTAGAAACCGGCCTTGGCGCCGCCGAGTTTGGCTGCCCACCAGTAGATCCCGCCCGATGTGGGGTATGCCGAGACGAGTTCGGACATGCACAGCCCGATGACGAGGATGAAGGCGGCGACGATCGGCCAGCCCCAGGCGATCGCGGCAGGCCCGCCGTTGTTCCAGCCGAGGCCGAACGACGTGAAGCAGCCGGCCAGGATGGAGATGATCGAGAACGAGATGGCGAAGTTGCTGAAGCCGGACCAGGACCGGTTCAGCTCCTGGTTGTAGCCGAGTGACGCGAGATGTTTCTCGTCGTCGCTCAGCTCCGAAAGATCTTGACCCTCGGGCACGGAAGTTCTCCTTATTCATGAAGATGCCGCCGTGGACGCGGCGGCGTACTGCTTATGGCACATTAGAGTGCTTATGGTCTGGTGTCCTACCTTTGGCAGTGACAATCGTGTAAATGTGGGTTGGGTTTACCCGGGGGAGCGGCATCCAATGGTTGACTTAAGAGCATGTCTGATGGAGGAGAGCCCGTGACCTCGACGCCCCCGCAACGGCCCGGCATGTTGCCCCTGGCCGAGTTGGAGAACCTCGTCGCCGCCGGCGACGTCGACACCGTCATCGTCGGGTTCACCGACATGCAGGGCCGGTTGGTCGGCAAGCGCATCTCGGCCCGGCTCTTCGTCGACGACGTGATCGCGCACGGCGCCGAGTGTTGCAACTACCTGCTGGCCGTCGACGTCGACATGAACACCGTCGATGGGTACGCGATGTCCAGCTGGGAGGCCGGATACGGCGACATGGTGATGACGCCGGACTTCTCCACGCTGCGGCTGCTGCCGTGGCAGCCGGCCACCGCGCTGGTGATGGCCGACCTCGGCTGGCACGACGGAAGTCCCGTCGTCCCAGCGCCGCGCAGCATCCTGCGCGCCCAGCTCGACCGTCTCGCCGAACGGGACATGGGCGCAGTCGCCGCCACGGAGCTCGAGTTCATGGTGTTCGACGACACCTACCGCGAGGCGTGGAAGGCCGGATACCGCGACCTGACACCTGCATCGGACTACAACATCGACTACGCGATGCTGGCCTCCACCCGGATGGAGCCGCTGCTGCGTGACATCCGCGTCGGCATGGAGGGCGCCGGCCTTTACTGCGAAGGCGTCAAGGGCGAGTGCAACTTCGGTCAGCAGGAGATCGGATTCCGTTACGACGAGGCCCTCGTCATCTGCGACAACCACACCATCTACAAGAACGGTGCGAAGGAGATTGCCGACAAGCACGGCAAGAGCCTGACGTTCATGGCGAAATACGATGAGCGCGAGGGCAACAGCTGCCACATCCACATCTCGTTCCGTGGCACCGATGGTTCAGCCGTATTCGCCGACGAGTCCGACCCGCTCGGCATGTCGGCGATGTTCCGCAGCTTCATCGCCGGGCAGCTCGCCACCATGCGCGAATTCACCCTGTTCTATGCGCCGAACATCAACTCCTACAAGCGTTTCGTCGACGGCAGCTTCGCTCCGACGGCCGTCGCGTGGGGGCTGGACAACCGGACGTGCTCGCTGCGGGTCGTCGGTCACGGCCACGGAATGCGGATGGAATGTCGGGCACCCGGCGGCGACGTCAACCAGTATCTGGCCGTCGCCGCGTTGATCGCGGGCGGGCTGCACGGCATCGACCAGAAGCTCGAACTGCCCGATGCGTTGACCGGAAACGCCTATACCAGCGACGCTGAACGACTTCCGACGACCCTGGCGGAGGCGGCGAAGCTCTTCGAGGAATCGACGGTGGCGCGTGAGGCGTTTGGCGACGAGGTGGTCGACCACTACCTGAACAACGCCAAGGTCGAGTTGGCGGCCTTCAATTCGTCGGTCACCGACTGGGAGAGGCGTCGCGGCTTTGAACGCCTCTAGCCCGAACGGCGCCCCGAGCCGGCCGGTGATCGGCCTGACGACGTATCTGCAACAGGCGCAGACCGGAGTGTGGGACGTGCAGGCGAGCTTCCTGCCTGCGATCTACATCGATGGCGTCACGAGGGCGGGCGGCATCGCGACACTGCTGCCGCCGCAACCGGTCGACGGTCCGATCGCCGCGCGGGTGCTTGACGGGCTCGACGGGCTGGTGATCACCGGCGGCAGGGACGTCGACCCGGAGACCTACGGTCAGCAGCGGCATCCGAAGACCGACGAGCCGGCCGGCGATCGCGACGCATTCGAGTTCGCCCTAGTGGCCGAGGCGCTGCGCCGGGGTCTGCCACTGCTCGGGATCTGCCGCGGCGCACAGGTCCTCAACGTCGCTCTCGGCGGCACGTTGCACCAGCATCTGCCCGACGTCGTCGGCCACTACCAGCACCAGCTGGGCAACGCCGTGTTCAACACCTCGACGATAAAGACCGTCCCTGGCACGCGGGTGGCGTCGGTGGTCGGCGAGTCCACCGACGCGCAGTGCTACCACCACCAGGCCATCGCGGAACTCGGCTCGGGACTGATGGCCAGCGCATGGGACTCCGACGGGGTGGTCGAAGCCGTTGAAGGAACGGGAGATTCATTCGTGGTGGCGGTCCAGTGGCATCCGGAGGAACGCCTCGACGATCTACGGCTCTTCAGGGCAGTGGTCCAAGCCGCCCAGTCATACGCAACGAGAGGGGTGACGGCGTGAGCGCGTCGACACTGATCAATCCAGCCGACGAGTCCGTGTTGAGGACGGTCGAACTGGTCGACGTGGCCGGTGTCGACGACGCGGTCGCCAAGGCGATCGTCGCGCAGAGGGCGTGGGCGAAGCTGGCGCCCTCGGAGCGGGCGGGCGCTCTGCGCGCCTTCGCCGCCGTCGTCGATGCTCACGTCGACGAACTCGCCGCGCTGGAGGTGGCGAACTCCGGGCACGTCATCGGCAACGCCGAATGGGAGGCAGGCCACGTCCGCGACGTGCTCCAGTTCTACTCGGCCAGTCCGGAACGGATGTCCGGTAGGCAGATTCCGGTCGCGGGCGGAATCGACGTCACGTTCAACGAGCCGTTGGGCGTCGTTGCGGTCATCGCGCCGTGGAACTTCCCGATGACCATCGCCTCCTGGGGATTCGTCCCCGCGCTCGCCGCGGGTAACGCGGTGTTGGTCAAGCCCGCCGAGATCACGCCGTTGACCACCATGCGCCTGGCCGAACTGGGTCGTGACGCCGGACTGCCGGACGGGCTGTTCACCGTGCTGCCAGGCAAGGGGTCGGTCGTCGGCGATCGGTTCATCACGCATCCCGACATCCGCAAGATCGTCTTCACCGGCTCCACCGAGGTGGGTGTCAAGGTGATGGCGGGTGCCGCCGCGAACGTCAAGCGTGTCACGCTGGAGTTGGGCGGCAAGAGCGCGAACATCATCTTCGACGACTGCGACCTGGAGAAGGCCGCTGCGACGGCGCCCTATGGCGTATTCGACAACGCGGGTCAGGACTGTTGCGCGCGCAGCCGAATATTGGTCCAGCGCAACGTCTACGACAAGTTCATGGAGCTCCTCGAGCCCGCGGTCAAGGGCCTCGTCGTCGGCGACCCGGCGTCGCGGGACAGCGAGATGGGGCCGCTGGTGTCCAGGCCGCACTTCGACACCGTGGCGTCCTACGTGCCCGACGATGCCCCGGTGGCCTTCCGCGGGTCCGCACCGACCGGGCCCGGATACTGGTTCCCGCCAACGGTTCTCACTCCGCAGCGTACGGACCGCAGCGTCACCGAGGAGATCTTCGGGCCGGTGGTGACCGTGCTGCCGTTCGAGGACGAGGCCGATGGGATCGCGTTGGCCAACGACACCCCGTATGGCCTCTCCGGATCGATATGGACGGACAACCTGTCCCGCGCGATGCGGGTGTCGCGTGCCGTGGAATCGGGCAACCTGTCGGTCAATTCGCATTCGTCGGTGCGGTACAACACGCCGTTCGGCGGGTTCAAGCAATCCGGGTTGGGCCGCGAACTCGGACCCGATGCGCCCCTTGCCTTCACGGAAACCAAGAACGTCTTCTTTGCGATTGGAGAGCTCTAGATGGATCTGACCCAGCGGCTTGCAGGCAAGGTCGCCGTAGTCACCGGCGGTGCCAGCGGCATCGGACTCGCGACGGCCAAGCGAATGCGGGCCGAGGGCGCGACCATCGTGATCGGCGACATCGACCCGAGGACCGGCAAGACGGTCGCGGACGACCTGAACGGCACGTTCGTCCGCGTCGACGTTTCGGACCAGGTGGCGGTGGACGCGCTGTTCGACACCGCCGCCGAGACCTACGGCTCGGTGGACATCGCCTTCAACAACGCGGGCATCAGCCCGCCGGACGACGATCTCATCGAGGTCACCGGCATCGACGCGTGGGACCGGGTGCAGGACATCAACCTGAAGTCGGTGTTCTTCTGCTGCAAGGCCGCGCTGCGCCACATGGTGCCCGCGCAGAAGGGATCGATCGTCAACACGGCGTCGTTCGTCGCGGTGAACGGGTCGGCGACGTCGCAGATCTCCTACACGGCGTCCAAGGGCGGCGTGCTCGCGATGTCGCGGGAACTCGGAATCCAATACGCGCGCCAGGGTATTCGCGTCAACGCGCTGTGCCCCGGCCCGGTGAACACTCCGCTGCTGCAGGAGCTGTTCGCGAAGGATCCGGAGCGGGCCGCGCGCCGCCTCGTACACGTGCCGATGGGTCGCTTCGCCGAGCCGGAGGAACTCGCCGCTGCGGTGGCATTCCTTGCCAGCGACGACGCCTCGTTCATCACCGGATCGACCTTCCTGGTCGACGGTGGCATCACCGGCCACTACGTCACTCCGCTGTAGTCACGACTCCGCAGCCGCCATGACAGCCCTTCCGGAACCACAGAACGCCAGCGAGGCTCTGCTGCGCCCGGTGCGGCTCGGCAACGCGTTCGAGGACACCGTCGGGCGGCTTCTGGAGACCATCAAGCTCGGCCTGCTGGCACCCGGTGAATCGCTGCCCCCGGAGCGCGAGCTCGCCACCAGGCTGGGAGTCAGCAGGGACACGGTCAGGGAGGCGATCAAGTCGCTCGCGGATGCCGGGTACCTGGTGTCGCGCCGTGGTCGCTACGGCGGCACCTTCCTGGCCGACGAACTTCCTGCGTCGACCGCGGACGGGCCTGGGTTCAGCCGCGAGGACATCGACGACGCGCTGAGACTTCGGGAGATCCTCGAGGTGGGTGCGGCGCGGATGGCGGCCGGCAGGACGCTGAGCGCCGCCGAGCGAGAGACCTTGTGGAGCAAGCTGTCCGACGTCCGGGGTGCCCCGCCCGAGGACTACCGCAGGCTCGATTCCCGCTTGCATCTCGCGATCGCCGAGGCGGCGGGCGCGCCGTCCCTCGTGCCGCTGGTGGCAGAGAATCGCATGCGGCTCAACGAGTTGCTCGATCACATCCCGATGGTGCCCCGCAACATCGCGCACTCGGACGAACAGCACGAGGCGATCGTCATCGCGATACTGGCCGGCGACGGCGACAAGGCCGCCAAGACGATGACCGCACACGTCTGGGGTTCGGCCGCACTGCTGCATGGCTTCCTGGACTGAGACAGCCTGGACTGAAGCTTCCTGGCCTGAACGGCCACGTCGTTCATCCTTCGAAGGTTTACATTTGACGGGTGGCGGAATCGGGTGGACACGAGGTCGTGCAGCACGCGGCCTCGGCGCTGGCCGACGTCGACATCTCGGGCTGGACGCAGCGGTTCGATCTGTTGTCCGACCCGCACCGGCTGGAGATTCTGCTGAGCTTGCATCGCGCCCCAGGGATATGCGTCAGCGACCTGGCTGCCGCGGTGGGCCGGTCGGAAAATGCCGTGTCCCAGGCACTTCGGCTGCTGCGCCAGCAGGGCTGGGTGAGCTCGACCAGGGTCGGCCGCTCGGCGGCGTATCGTCTCGAGGACGCGATCGTGCACGACCTACTGCACTGGATCGGCGCGCGACACGGGTAGGTATCCACCTGCCCATCTGAACAGCTAGACAGATGTGGGAGCCGCGCCTAAGGTCGAGGCATGGTCCTCGTCGCGTCGTCCGAAGCGCCCGTCGCCACCCGTTTCGACCGCAAGGACTGGATCTCCATCGCGGGCACCGGCGGATTCGTCGTCTTCCTGCATGTCTTTGGCTGGGGAGTTCTGCTTCTCGGCGTCGCGCCGCAGCACATCACCCTCGGGTCAGCGGGGGTATTCGGCGTCGGGCTCGGGGTCACCGCCTATCTGCTGGGCGTGCGGCATGCCTTCGACGCCGACCACATCGCGGTGATCGACAACACCACGCGAAAGTTGGTGGGGGAGAAGACGCGATCGCTGTCCGCAGGTTTCTGGTTCTCGCTCGGACACTCGAGCGTCGTCTTCGGGCTCGCCTTTCTCCTCGCCATCGGTGTGAAGGCACTCGTCGGTCCCGTGCAGGACGAGGGCTCACCGATGCTGCAAACCCTTGGCCTGATCGGCTCCGTCGTCGCGGGCACCTTCCTGATCCTGATCGGTCTGACCAACCTTCTCGCCGTCTTCGGTATCGCCAAGGTGTTCCGTCAGATGAGATCCGGAGAGTTCGACGAGGCGGAACTCGAACGGCAACTCAACAACCGCGGCTTCCTGGCGCGCCTGCTCGGCAGGGTGATGCGACGGGTCAGCAAGCCGTGGCACCTCTATCCGGTCGGATTCCTGATGGGACTCGGCTTCGACACGGCGACCCAGGTCGCGTTGCTCGTGCTCGCGGCGGGCACGGCGGCATTCACCCTGCCCTGGTACGCGATCCTGGTGCTGCCGGTGCTCTTCGCGGCGGGGATGAGCCTGTTCGACACCCTCGATGGGATCTTCATGTCGCGGGCCTACGGCTGGGCGTTCCTCAAGCCGGTCCGCAAGGTCTTCTACAACCTGACCATCACCGTGCTGTCGGTGCTCGTCGCCCTGGTCATCGGCGTCATCGTTCTGACCGGACTGCTGGTCGATCGGCTGGGAATCGAGTCGGGGCCGCTGGCGGTCATCGGCTCGGCCGATCTCGAATCGGTCGGGTTCATGATCGTCGGGCTGTTCGTCGCGGTCTGGCTGATCGCGCTGGCGGTGTGGCGGTTCGGCCGCGTCGAGGAGCGCTGGAGTCAGCCGTGATGTGGGTGCGCTCGGTTGCGGCCACCGCAAACCACCGCGCCGAAGCCGCTAGCCGAGGCCCAGTAGCGCATTCTCGATGACCTCCGGCAGGGCCGGGTGAATCCAGTACTGGCCGCGCGCCATCTCCTGGGCGGTCAGGCCGAAGCTCATCGCCTGGATCACCGGCTGGATGATCGACGACGCCTGATGGCCCATGAGGTGTGCGCCGAGCAGCTTCCCCGTGCCGCGCTCGGCGATGAGCTTCGCCACTCCGGTGGTGTCCTCCATCGCCCAGCCGTAGGCCGTGTCCCCGTACTTCTGCACCTTGGTGACGACGTCGAAGCCCTGCTCCCTGGCCTCGTCCTCGGTCAAGCCGACCATCGCGATCTGCGGATCGGTGAACACCGCCGACGGGACGAACCGGTGATCCGAGGCGACCATCGAGGCGGTGTCGTCCCAGTCGCGCAGAATGTTGTGCTGCACCACCCGCATCTCGTGGTTGGCGACGTGCTTGAGCTGATAGGCCGATGACACGTCGCCGAGCGCGAAAATGCCACGCGCCGTTGTCCGTTGGAACTCGTCGACCACGACCTGGCCGTCCTCGACGTCGACGCCCGCGAGGTGGGCGTCCAACAGGTCTCCGTTGGGAATTCGGCCCGTCGCAACGAGAAGCGCGTCGGCCGTGACGGTGGAGCCGTTGTCGAGCTCCAGCACGGTTCCGGATTCGTCGGTGTGCGCGTTGATCACGTTGCGGTGCAGACGAAGATGCCACTTGTGACCCGCGATGTTCGTGAACCGCTCGCAGACGGCGGCATCGCAGTGGGTGAGCAGTCCGCTGCCACGCACGACGACGGTGATCCGCACGCCCAACGCCGAGAAGACGTGGGCGAATTCCGCGGCGACGAAGCCCCCGCCGACGATCACCATGTGCTTGGGCAGTTCGTCCATGCGCATGACGTTGTCGCTGGTGTAGTAGTCGACTCCGCAGTCGTCGATCGCGGGAGGCACGTTGATCCGCGAACCCGCCGCGATGGCCACCCGGTCTGCCGTGAACTCGTCACCGTCGTCGGTGCGTAGGACGTAGCGGCCCTCGGTGACACCGGCGAACTTGGTGTGGCTGCGGTACACCTTCGTGTTGGGCAGCGAGCGCTTGTACCGTTCGCCGTCGGCGGCGATCGGGTCGATGCGGCCGAACACCCGCGACACGATGTCGGGCCAGCGGACGTCGTCGATGTGCGCGTCGACGCCGTACCGCGACGAGTGCCTGATCGTGTTGGCGACCTCGGCCGCGTAGACGAACATCTTGGTCGGTATGCACCCGACGTTGAGACAGGTGCCGCCGAAGGTGCCCTGTTCGCAGACGGCCACCCGCATGCTGCCGTAGCGCTCGTCCACGTCGGGGTTGGGAATGCTGTTGCCCGAACCGGATCCGATGATCGCCAGGTCGAAGTGGTCCACGCGTATCAGCCCTGTCCGGATCGTGTCGTCGTCGATGAGGTTTCGGTAGCGAGGTAGCCGTCGAGCCAACCGTCCAACTCGCGGTAGGCCGCGGCGCGCGCCTCCGGCACCGAGAGGAACACGTCGTGCTTGGCATCGGGGATCGGGACGATCGTCGTGCGATTGCCGATGCAGCCGGCCCATCGTGCGATCTGCGCGACGTTCAGCACGGCGTCACCGCGCTGAATCCCCTCGGAATTCGGCGATTCGGTGACGCTGTGATCAGAACGAAGTATGAGGTTTGGCACACCGACGTCGAGCCCACGATGCAGCCGAGCCTGCGCTCGACGGATCGCGTTGATCCAGCCGACGGTGACGGGAAATCCGCCGAGTGGCTTCCAGTCGAGATCGAAGTCGAACTCGCCGCCGTGGTCGCGGTGGAGGCTGCTGCCGTAACCGCCCTCGGTCGGTTTGCGGACGACCTGCATCTTGCGCAGCCGTGCCAACGCGATCAGCGCCGCCGAGGTCGGCGCGGCGCGCAGGATCGCCGGGCCCTGCAGGTCGAGGAATGGACTGTTGAGCACGCAGGCCGCCGATGTTCGACGCCGAAAAGCGGCGCTGCTCGCGAAGTCGATTCAGCCACAGCGGGACGATCAGTCCGCCGGTGGAATGGCCATACATGCAGATCGTGGCCCCGCCGGTGTCGGCTCCGACGATCGCGAGCGCCCGGTCGAGCTCGCGGTCGTAGTTCGGCGAGATTGGTGGTGAAGTGGGGAGTCTGGTTCGGCAGCCGCGACCGCCCGCACTTGTGCAGATCCAGTGCGTAGAAGGCGATGCCGCGACGTACGAAGTGGTCCGCCAACTCGGTGTTGAAGAAGTAGTCGGTGTAGCCGTGCGTGGCGAGTACGGCGTGCTGGCTCGGTCCGCCGTCACCCCGGCGAACCAGCGTGGCCACCAACTCGCCCTCGCCGTTGGGATCCAGGCCGAGCGGAATGGTCTGCTTCGAGTAACCCGGCAGAACGTCGGGCTCCCACGAGGTCACGCCAGCTACCTTAGTGGCCTGATCGCGGTCGGGATAACCTGGTAACCGGTCAGAAGTGACCGGCTTCCGCCCGACCATGAAGGGATCCTCGATCAGGTGTCTGAGCCCAAGCTAGCCAAGACCACAAGAACGGACGTCGTCCTCGTGGGCGCGGGCATCATGAGCGCGACTCTCGGTGCCCTGCTGCGATTGATGGAGCCCGACTGGTCGGTCACCTTGATCGAGCGCCTCGACGGAGCCGCAGCCGAGAGCAGCGATCCGTGGAACAACGCGGGAACCGGCCACTCGGCCCTGTGCGAGTTGAACTACACGCCGCAGATGGCCGACGGCTCGATCGACATCAGCAAGGCCGTCGGCGTCAACGAGCAGTTCCAGGTCTCGCGCCAGTTCTGGGCGCACGCCGTCGAGAACGGCGTGATTCCCGACGTGCGTAGCTTCCTCAACCCGATCCCACACGTCAGCTTCGTGCACGGCGCTCAGCACATCGACTACCTCAAGCGCCGCCACGAGACGATGGTGCAGAACCCGCTGTTCGCCTCGATGGAGTACATCGACGACAAGGACGAGTTCGCCCGACGGCTCCCGCTGATGGCTGCCAAGCGCGACTTCTCCGAACCGGTCGCGTTGAACTGGACGACCAACGGCACCGACGTCGACTTCGGCTCGCTGTCGCGGCAGTTGATCGGCTACGGCGTCGAGCGGGGAATGGCGACGCTGTTCGGACACGAGGTGCGGAACCTGCACAAGGAGTCCGACGGCAGCTGGACGCTCAAGGTCACCAACCGGCGCACCGGCGCCAAGCGGAAGATCAACGCGAAGTTCGTCTTCATCGGCGCAGGCGGAGGCGCGCTGTCGCTGCTGCAGAAGTCGGGGATCAAGGAAGCCAAGGGATTCGGCGGCTTTCCCGTCGGCGGCCAGTGGCTGCGCTCCGACAACCCCGAGTTGGCGGCCGCACACCAGGCGAAGGTTTACGGCCTGCCGCCCCTCGGTGCGCCGCCGATGTCCGTGCCGCACCTGGACACACGCGTCATCCAAGGGCGTTCCTATCTGCTGTTCGGACCGTTCGCCGGCTGGTCGCCGAAGTTCCTCAAGCAGGGCAAGGTCACCGATCTGCCGTTCTCGGTGAAGCCGAACAACCTGGGTTCGATGCTCGGTGTGGGTCTCACCGAGACCAGCCTGCTCAAGTATCTGATCGGCCAGCTCGTCCTCAGCGAGCCCGCGCGCGTCGACGAGCTACGCGAATTCGCGCCCAGCGCGCTCGACGCCGACTGGGACCTCGCGATCGCCGGTCAGCGGGTCCAGGTCATCCGCCGCAAGGGTGCCGGTGGCGTCCTCGAGTTCGGGACGACGGTGCTGTCGGCTGCAGACGGCACCATCGCCGGACTGCTCGGCGCCTCGCCGGGTGCGTCCACGGCCGTGCCCGCGATGCTCGATCTGATGGAGCGTTGCTTCCCCGACCGCTATCAGGGCTGGCAGCCCAAGCTCAAGGAGATGATCCCCTCACTCGGGGTCAAGCTCTCGGGCGAGCCGAAGCTTTACGACGAGGTCTGGGACTGGGGTACCAAGGTGCTCAAGCTCGACCAGGCGCCCACCGATGCTCCGGCGGTTCCGGCAGTGTCGGTATGACGGCCTCGGAGTGACCGTCGAGCTACGGCGCAGCTGGGCAAAGGATCTCGACGCCACCACGCTCTATGAGTTGCTCAAGCTGCGGGTGGAGGTATTCGTCGTCGAGCAGGCCACGCCGTATCCGGAACTCGACGGTCGGGATCTCGACGCCGAGACCAGGCACTTCTGGCTGGAGGGTTCAGACGGCCGGGTGATCTCCACGTTGCGACTGATGGAGGAGCACCCCGCGGGCGAGAAGGCCTTCCGGATCGGTCGGGTCTGCACGAAGCGCACCGAGCGCGGACACGGGCACACCAACCGCCTCATGCAGGCTGCACTCGCCGAAGTCGGGGACTACTCCTGCCACATCAACGCGCAGACCTACCTGCGGGACATGTACGCCAAGCATGGCTTCGTCGTCAGCGGTGACGAATACCTCGACGACGGCATTCCGCATGTTCCCATGCTGCGCAGTGGAATTCACGGGCTGCACGGATTTCACCGAGGCAGGCCATGACGGACATCTACCCCTTCAGCGCCCTGGTCGGGCAGGACCGACTGCGGCTGGCACTCGTGCTGTGCGCGGTGCGGCCCGAGATCGGCGGAGTGCTGATCCGCGGGGAGAAGGGCACCGCGAAGTCGACCGCGGTGCGCGGGCTCGCACACGTGCTGTCTGCCGTCGACGCCGACGCGCGGCTGGTCGAGCTGCCCGATCGGTGCAACCGAGGACCGAGTCGTCGGATCGCTCGACCTGCAACGCGTGCTGCGCGACGGCGAGCATGCGTTCTCCCCGGGGCTGCTGGCGCGGGCTCACGGCGGCGTGCTCTACGTCGACGAGGTGAACCTGCTGCACGACCACCTGGTCGACGTGTTGCTCGACGCGGCGGCGATGGGCCGCGTGCACGTCGAGCGCGACGGCGTCTCGCACAGCCATGACGCGCGCTTCGTGCTGATCGGCACGATGAATCCCGAAGAGGGAGAACTGCGCCCGCAGCTGCTGGACCGGTTCGGGCTGACGGTCGACGTCCGCGCCTCACGTGACGTCGACGTCCGCGTCGAGGTCGTTCGCCGTCGGTTGCAGTTCGAGGCCGATCCAGGCGTCCTTCATCGCGCGATACGGCGACGACGATGCCGAGCTGTCGCGGCGAATCGCCATGGCGCGTTCGCTGGTGCCGAGTGTCCAGTTGCCGGACAACGAGTTGCGGCGCATCGCGTCGGTGTGCGCGGCCTTCGACGTCGACGGCATGCGCGCGGATCTGGTGGTGGCGAGAACGGCGGTCGCGCATGCGGCGTGGCGAGGCGACACCACCGTCACGGAGGAGGACATCCGGGTCGCCGCCGAACTCGCCCTGCCGCACCGGCGTCGCCGGGACCCGTTCGACGATCCGGGACTCGATCCCGATCAGCTCGACGAGGCGATGGAGCAGGCCTCGCAGGCAAGCGAGGCGGACGACGAGCCCGAGCCCGACCCGATCCGCCCGGCGGCGGGGGAGACTCGCCCGATTCGACCGAAGGAGCTGCACCCGAGGGGAATTCGTCGAATTCGTCGACCGCGTCCAACGGCCAGTCCGGTACCAGGCCCAACGCCCAGCCGTCGGCGACGTTCCGAACCAAGGCGCTGGTCGTGCCAGGGGTCGGGGAGGGCGCGCCCGGTCGCCGGTCGCGTGCCAGGAATCGGACGGGGACCGCGATCTCGGCCACCGAGGATCCGCTCGCGGGCCACGGCGTCCACGTGTTCGGCACCGTGCTCGCGGCGGCAGGTAGCCATGGCGGAGTCGGACGACTGGCGGTCGGTCCGAGCGACGTGCGCCGCGCGATACGCGAAGGCCGCGAAGGCAATCTGGTGATCTTCGTCGTGGACGCGTCGGGGTCGATGGCAGCACGCGACCGCATGGGAGCGGTCGGCGGTGCCACGCTGTCGCTGCTGCGCGATGCCTATCAGCGTCGCGACAAGGTCGCCGTCATCACGTTCCGCGGCGCTGGCGGCCCAGGTGTTGCTGCCGCCGACCTCGTCGGTGCACATCGCGAGCAAGCGCCTCGCGCGGTTCGACACCGGTGGCAAGACTCCACTTGCGCAGGGCTTGCTGGCCGCGCGCGACGTGGTGGTGCGCGAGAAGGCGCGTGACCGTGCGCGCCGCAGCCTGGTGGTGGTTCTGACCGACGGCCGCGCGACGGGCGGTCCCGATCCGTTGGGGCGGAGCAGGGCCGCGGCGGGTCTGCTTCGCGCCGAGGGCGCGGCCGCGATCGTCGTGGACTGCGAAACTTCCTATGTGAGACTCGGTTTGGCGCAGGAGCTGGCCGTCGCGCTGCAGGGATCCGCGGTGCGCCTTGCGGAGCTCCGTGCGGACGCGTTGACTCGGCTGGTCAAGGCCGAAGCCGATATCGCCGCGGCATAGGCTGATCGAATGCCTCGCGGACAGCCGTCCAGTGTTCCCGACGACGGCCTCACCACCCGGGTTCGCCGCAACGCGCCCGTGCTGGCCGTGCACACCGGCCCTGGCAAGGGCAAGTCGACTGCGGCGTTCGGCATGGCTCTGCGCGCCTGGAATCAGGGGTTCGACGTCGCCGTGTTCCAGTTCGTCAAGAGCGCGAAGTGGAAGGTCGGCGAGGAGGCGGCATTTCGCGAACTCGGCGCCCTGCACGACGAACGCGGCGTCGGGGGAGCCGTGGAGTGGCACAAGATGGGCGCGGGCTGGTCGTGGACGCGCAAGCCGGGCAGCGAGGTCGACCACGCCGCTGCCGCTGCAGACGGCTGGGCGGAGATCGCCCGTCGACTGGCAGAGGAGCGCCACGACTTCTACGTCCTCGACGAGTTCACCTATCCCCTGAAGTGGGGCTGGGTGGACACCCATGAAGTAGTGACGACGCTGACCAGTCGACCCGGGACCCAGCACGTCGTCATCACCGGCCGCGATGCGCCGCCTCAACTGGTGGAGGCCGCCGACCTGGTCACCGAGATGGCCAAGGTGAAGCACCCGATGGACGCGGGCCGCAAGGGGCAGCGGGGCATCGAATGGTGACCACGCCTGCCGTCGTCATCGCGGCACCTGCATCGGGCAGCGGCAAGACGACCGTGGCGACCGGCCTGATCGGAGCCCTGCGGCGCGCCGGCCACCGGGTCGCGCCGTTCAAGGTCGGCCCGGACTTCATCGACCCCGGCTACCACGCGCTTGCCGCGGGTCTGCCGGGACGCAACCTGGACCCCGTGTTGGTGGGGGAGCGCCTGATCGGACCGCTCTACCGACACGGCACCGCGGGCGCGGACATCGCCGTGGTCGAGGGAGTGATGGGACTCTTCGACGGCCGTATCGAGCAGAATGCGGTCGGTCCGGCGCGTGGCTCCACGGCACACGTCGCGGGTCTGCTCGGCGCGCCCGTGGTGCTCGTCGTCGACGCGCGTGGCCAGAGCCAGAGCATTGCGGCCCTGCTGCACGGCTTCGCGACCTTCGATCGTTCGGTCCGCATCGCCGGAGTGATCCTCAACCGCGTGGGCACGGCTCGGCACGAGGACGTCCTTCGGCAGGCGTGCGAGCAGGCGGGTGTTCCGGTCTTGGGTGCCATTCCCCGGGACGCCGAATTATCCGTTCCATCAAGGCACCTCGGTCTCGTGACCGCTGTCGAGCACGGTCTGCTCGCGCACCGGGCCGTCGATGCGATGACGGAGTTGGTGTCACGCCACGTCGACCTCTCCGCGGTGGTGGGACTTGCCGGCGCCACCACCGACTGCGCGCCGTGGGAGCCCGCCGTGGGCGAGCCGGTCGGTGACGGTGTCGTGGTGGCACTGGCTGCAGGGAAGGCCTTCAGTTTCGGATACCCGGAGCACGCCGAGTCGTTGCGCGCCGCGGGCGCCGACGTCGTCGAGTTCGATCCCATGACGGAATTGCTGCCCACCGGTTCGGCGGCGCTGGTACTTCCCGGCGGATTCCCCGAGCAGTTCGCCACCGAACTCTCCGCGAACGACGTTGTCCGCCAACAGATCAACGAGCTCGCCGAATCGGGTGCGCCGATCCACGCCGAGTGCGCGGGCCTCACCTATCTCGTCGACGATCTCGACGGGGCACCGATGTGTGGCGCGCTGGCCGGGTCGGCCCGCTTCACCGAGCGTCTGGTTCTCGGTTATCGAGACGCCGTAGCGACGACTGATTCGTCGGTGCATGTCGAGGGCGCCAGAGTGACCGGGCACGAATTCCACCGCACCGCAGTGACATTCGCTCGGGAGTACGCACCGGCGTGGGTGTTCCGCGGCAGTGGTGGCGACGCCGCCACCGACGGTGCCGTACGCCGAGGCGTCCACGGCGCGTATCTGCACACCCACGCCGCCGCTCATCCGGAGTCCGTGACCCGATTCGTGACCGCGGCGGCCCGCGCATCCGGCCGGACGGTGCAAGGATCTGAATCTGCCTCTGCAACCTCTAGGCTCACCCGGTGACCGAGAACGCCTACCTCGTCGGCCTGCGACTGTCGGGCAAGAAGGTCGTCGTCGTCGGTGGCGGCAGCGTCGCTCAACGCAGGCTGCCCCTGCTCATCGCGGCCGGTGCCGAGGTGCAGGTGGTCACCAGGGCGGCGACCCCCGCGGTGGAGGCGCTCGCGTCCGACGCCGCCATCACCTTGATCCTCAGGGACTTTCGCGATTCCGATCTGCAGGATGCCTGGTACGCGATCGCGGCGACCGACGATCCGGACGTCAACGCGGCGGTCGTCGCCGAGGCCGAACGGCTGCGGGTGTTCTGCGTCCGGGCCGACATCGCGCGCGACGGGACGGCGGTCACACCCGCGTCGTTCGACTACGACGGCCTGTCGGTCGGCGTGCTTGCCGGTGGGGAGCACCGTCGGTCGGCGGCTATCCGATCGGCCATCCGCGAGGGCCTTCAGGGTGGCGTCATCGCCGTAGATCCCGGGGCGGAAGAGCTCACCGGCGTCGCACTGGTGGGCGGCGGGCCGGGTGATCCGGAGCTCATCACCGTGCGGGGCAGGCGGCTGCTGGCACGCGCAGACGTGGTGGTCGCCGACCGGCTCGCTCCGCAGGAACTGTTGGCCGAGCTCGGTCCCCACGTCGAGGTCATCGATGCGGCGAAGATCCCCTACGGCCGCGCGATGGCCCAGGACGCCATCAACGGCGTGCTGATCGAGCGTGCCAAGGCAGGCAAGTTCGTGGTGCGGCTGAAGGGGGGCGATCCATTCGTCTTCGGGCGGGGCTATGAGGAGCTCCTCGCGTGCGCCGACGCCGGCATTCCGGTCACCGTCGTGCCCGGTGTGACAAGTGCCATAGCCGTTCCGGCGCTTGCTGGCGTTCCGGTGACGCATCGGTTCGTCACGCACGAGTTCGTGGTGGTCAGCGGGCATTTATCACCGGACCATCCCGAATCGTTAGTGAATTGGAATGCGCTGGCCGCGCTTTCGGGCACGCTCGTGCTGCTGATGGCCGTCGAGAGGATCGAGCTGTTCGCGAAAGTGCTGCTGGATGGCGGCCGACCTGCGGATACGCCGGTAATGGTGGTCCAACACGGCACGACGGCGGCGCAGCGAACGTTGCGCACGACACTCGCGGAGGCCGGAGAACGCATGCGGGAGGACGGCATCCGACCTCCCGCGATCATCGTCATCGGGGCCGTCGCGGGGTTCTCCGCTTAAAGATCTCTTAAGATTCCGGTAAGGTTGCTCGCCATGACGGCTCTCAATGATGCAGAGCGCGCCGCCCGTGAAGCAGATGCCGCGGTGGACGTGGCACGCACACCCCGACAGCGAACCAGTTGGTATCCCTCGTGGTTGCCGTCGCGGCGGTTCGTGGCCGCGGTGGTGGCGATCGGTGGCATGCAGCTCCTCGCCACCATGGACAGCACGGTCGCCATCGTCGCGCTCCCCAAGATTCAGGACGAGCTCAACCTGTCCGACGCAGGGCGCAGCTGGGTCATCACCGCCTACGTGCTGACGTTCGGCGGTCTGATGCTGCTCGGCGGTCGCCTCGGCGACACGATCGGCCGCAAGCGCACCTTCATCGTGGGTGTCGGGCTGTTCACCATCGCCTCGATCCTGTGCGGAATCGCCTGGAACGAGCCCACTCTCGTCACCGCGCGGCTGCTTCAGGGCGTCGGCGCTGCGATCGCGTCGCCGACCGGCCTCGCACTGATCGCAACGACGTTCCCGAAGGGGCCGGCGCGCAACTCGGCGACCGCCGTGTTCGCCGCGATGACGGGCGTCGGCTCGGTGATGGGCCTGGTCGTCGGCGGCGCACTGACCGAGGTGTCCTGGCGGTGGGCGTTCCTGGTGAACGTGCCGATCGGCCTGGTGATGATCTACCTCGCGCGCACCACCCTGCGGGAAACCCATCGCGAGCGGATGAAGTTGGATGCCGCGGGTGCACTCCTCGCGACGGCCGCCTGTACCGCCGGCGTGTTCGGCTTCTCGATGGGCCCCGAGAAGGGCTGGATGTCGCCGCTGACCCTCGGGTCGATTCTCGCGGCCGCGGTGTTCTTCTGCGCGTTCGTCTTCGTCGAACGCAGCGCGATCAACCCCGTCGTGCCGTTCAGCCTGTTCCGCGACCGCAACAGGGTCGCCACGTTCGCCGCGGTCTTCCTCGCCGGCGGCGTCATGTTCACGCTCACCGTTCTGATCGGCCTGTACGTGCAGGACATCATGGGCTACAGCGCATTACGCGCGGGCATCGGATTCATCCCGTTCGTCATCGCGCTCGGTATCGGGCTCGGGTTGTCGTCCTATCTCGTGTCGCTCTTCCCGCCGCGCGTCCTGGTGATCGCCGGCGGCGTGCTGGTGCTGGCGGCCATGCTCTACGGATCGACGCTGCACGGTGACATTCCGTACTTCCCCAACCTGGTGATACCGATCACCGTCGGCGGCTTCGGCATCGGCATGATCGTCGTGCCGTTGACGGTCTCTGCGATCGCGGGGGTTGGGTTCGACGAGATCGGCCCCGTCTCCGCGATCGCCCTGATGCTCCAGAACCTCGGTGGGCCCGTGGTGTTGGCCATCGTTCAGGCCGTCATCACGTCGCGCACGCTCTATCTGGGTGGCACCACCGGTCCGGTCAAGAACATGAACGAAGCGCAACTCCACGCGCTTGATCAGGGCTACACCTACGGCTTGCTGTGGGTCGCCGCCGTGGCCGTGATCGTGGGTGCCGTGGCGTTGTTCATCGGCTACTCGGCCGACGAGGTCGCGCATGCGCAGGAAGTCAAGGACGCGATCGACGCCGGAGAGCTCTAGCTCGACATTCGGCATGCCCACTGACGGCGTCATCTCCGAGTCGTTCGACATCCGGGTGTTCGGCGCCATCCGCCGATACCTGTTCGATCCGGCCGGACGGGGTGGACGCGGCAACGCTTCCGACCGTGGTCGACCTGCACGGCAGTGGCTCGTGGCCGGAGGAGCACGCGGCCATCACCGCCGCGCAAGCGTTCGCCGGTCTCGGGGCCGTCGTCGTCATTCCCCAGGCAGGTATCCGGTTCCGAATGCTGGCGGACTGGCCGGCGGGGTGGGCGTGGAACGTGCCCGGCAGCCCACTACCGGGTGAATCCACGCCCCGCGAGGAGCCCGACGATCTGGATTTCATCCAGGCGCTCGTCGACCGCCTGACCGACCGCCACGGCGCCGATGCGCACCGGATGCATCTGCGGGGATTCTCCGGTGGGGCACGCTTGGCGTCGCATCTCGTGGCCAGGATGACCGACCGACTCGCCTCCGTCTGTTGCGTCGCCGGCGTCCGGTTCGTCGAACCCTCACCGGGCCGGCTGCCTCCCTTGCTGGCGATCCACGGCAGCTCTCGACGCCATCAATCCGCGTGCGGGAGGCAGTGGTCCACGGTGGTCGGACTCGGTGGAATCGGCGGTCTCGCAATGGGCCGCCGCGCTCGGGTGTGGACCCATGCCGCAGCACGGCGCCGTTTCCGACCAGATCCGCGAGGCCCGGTACGTCGATGCCACTGGGTTCGCGGCCGTACGCCTCATCGAAGTCGCGGACGCCGAGCATGCCTGGCCGGGGACACGGCACGGCGATCACATCGAACAGTTCGGCGCCCCTGGGAGCTGGGATGCCTCCCAGGCTCATTGGCATTTCCTTCACGAGGTCGAGCGCAACCGACGTCGTCGCGGGGGTGTCACCGCAGGAGGCGAGGGTACGACCACGCCGCTGCCGCCGTAGCCCAGGCGCTCGACGGTTTCCGGCGCGATCGGACCAGGTACGACCGCACCCGCCCTGGCCCGACTCGCTCTGGGTAGGCTTGCGACCCATGTCTGCGGTCGGTGGTTCTTCGGGCTCGACCGAACACACCGTCCCGTCGCTGTCGTCGCACGTGCTGGGGATCTCCATCGTCGCGATCACCGGCATGCAGCTGATGTCCACGCTCGACGGCACCATCGTCATCGTCGCGCTTCCGCGGATGCAGGCAGAGCTCGATCTGTCCGATGCAGGCAAGAGCTGGGTCATCACGGCCTACGTGCTGGCATTCGGGGGCTTGCTGCTGCTCGGCGGCCGGGTCGGTGACGCGATCGGCCACAAACGCGCGTTCCTGTCCGGTGTCGGACTGTTCACGATCGCGTCGCTGGTCTGCGGGCTCGCTACCGAGGGCGTCACCCTGATCGTCGCCCGTGCGGTTCAGGGCACCGGTGCCGCAATCGCCGCGCCGACGGGGCTTGCACTGATCGCGACCACCTACGCCGTGGGCAACGCGCGAAACCGCGCCATGGCGATGTCCGCCGCGATGACGGGGGTCGGGTCGGTCCTCGGTCTGGTGCTCGGCGGCGCACTGACGGTGATCTCGTGGCGGCTGGCGTTTCTGATCAACGTCCCGATCGGCATCGTGATCATCACCATCGCCGTGCTCCGGATCTCGGAGACCCAACACGAGCGACTGAAGCTGGACGTCACCGGCGCGTTGTTGGCGACGCTGGGTTGCACGTCGGCGGTGATGGTGTTCACGCAGGGCCCACCGCGGGGCTGGGTCGATCCGTTCGTCATCGGCGCTGGCGTCGCGGCGCTGGTGTTCTTCGCGGCATTCCTGATCGTCGAGCGCACCGCGGACCACCCGCTGGTGCCTTTCGAGGTGTTCGACAACCGGAATCGGGTGATGACGTTCGTGTCGCTGTTCCTGGCGGGCGGGGTGCTGCTCACCTTGACGGTGATGATCGGTCTGCTGGTGCAGGACGTTCTCGGTTACTCCGCGCTGCGGGCGGGGATCTGCTTCATCCCGTTCGCCGTCGCGTTCGGTGTCGGCAGCGTGGTGGCCGCTCAGCTGGCCCCGCGTGTCGCCCCCCGGTGGCTCATCATCGGCGGCGGGATCTTCGTGCTGGCCGCCATGCTCTACGGCTCGACGCTGACCCGCGGCATTCCTTACTTTCCCGACCTGTTCATGCCGATCGTGGTCGGCGGATTCGGCATCGGTCTGATCGCGGTCATCCTGCCGCTCTGTGCGGTGGCCGAGGTCGGCCCGGGCGAGATCGGCCCGGTGTCGGCGATCACGCTGATGGTGCAGAACCTCGGGGGTCCCGTCGTGCTCGTCGTCATTCAGGCCGTGCAGACGTCGCGGACGCTCTATCTCGGCGGCACCATGGGCCCGGTCAAGAACATGACTCCGAGTCAGCTCGATGCCCTCGGCTACGGGTACACGTATTCGCTGCTATGGGTTGCGGGCATCGCGGTGGTCGTGGGCATCGCGTCGTTCTGGATCGGCTTCACCGCCAATCAGATCGCCACGGCACAGCACACCCGCGAGGCGGTCGAAGCGGGCGAGCTGTGACGCTGCCCGACGACGCCCACCCGACCCGGGGTCAGGTGTCGGAACTGGTCGATTCACTGGGCTGGCGCTTGATTCTCGGAGCCCTGATCACCCACGTCCCGGTGGCCTCGCTGGCCGAGGCCGCAGAGGTCGCGAGGCTCGCCGTCGAGACGGTCGGCGCGGACGGCGACGGGCACCTCACCGCCGATCTGCTAGCCGATCGGGTCGTGCTGCGCCTGCATTCCGTGGCAGACGGCAGGGTGACCGGTCGCGAACTTCGGCTCGCACCGCTGGTGACCGAGGCACTTGCCGAGAGGTCGCTGCGCACGGTGCCCGGCGACCTCGATGTCGTGCCGCAACTGCTCGAGATCGCGATCGACGCACTCGACATCCCGCTGATCCGACCGTTCTGGCAAGCGGTCACCGGTTACGTCGACGAGCCCGCGCCGCCCGAACTACCCGCAGGCGCGTTGCTCGATCCGCTGCGTCGCGGCCCCGCCATCTGGTTTCAGCAGATGGATTCGCCGCGGCCGCAACGCAATCGCATCCACATCGACATCGACGTCCCCGCCGAGGTCGCGCATCGGCGGATCGACGCCGCGCTCGCCGCGGGTGGCACGATGCTGCGCACCGAGGAGGCGCCCGCGTTCTGGGTGCTCGCGGATGCCGAGGGCAACGAGGTCTGCATCTGCACGTGGCAGGGGCGTGACTGAATCCGCTTGCGAGGGCTGGATAGGGTTGGTTTGTGATCACCCGCATGTCCGAACTCTTTCTGCGCACCCTGCGTGACGACCCCGCCGACGCCGAGGTGGCCAGCCACAAGCTGCTGGCCCGGGCGGGCTACGTCCGACCGATCGGGCCCGGGTTGTACAGCTGGCTTCCGCTGGGCCTGCGGGTGCTGCGCAAGATCGAGGCAATCGTCCGCAGCGAAATGAATGCAATTGGGGGACAGGAGATCCTGTTTCCCGCACTGCTCCCGCGCGCCCCCTACGAGACGACGAACCGCTGGACCGAGTATGGCGACGGCGTGTTCCGGCTGAAGGACCGCCGTAACAACGACTACATGCTCGGGCCCACACACGAGGAGCTGTTCACGCTCACCGTCAAGGGTGAGTACAGCTCCTACAAGGATTTCCCGGTACTGCTGTACCAAATCCAGACCAAGTACCGCGACGAGGCGCGACCACGGGCAGGCATCCTGCGTGGGCGCGAGTTCATCATGAAGGACTCGTACTCGTTCGACGTCGACGAGGACGGACTCAAGACCGCCTACCATGCCCACCGCGAGGCCTATCAGAGGATCTTCAACCGCCTGCAGGTGCGCTACGTCATCGTGTCTGCGGTGTCGGGCGCGATGGGCGGTAGCGCGTCAGAGGAGTTTCTCGCCGAGAGCGACGTCGGCGAGGACACCTTCGTCCGCTGCGTGCAGTCGGGATACGCGGCCAACGTCGAGGCGGTGATCACGGCGATCCCCGAGTCGATTCCGTTCGACGGGTTGCCCGCTCCGGTCGTCCACGACACCCCCGACACGCCCACCATCGCCACGTTGGTGGATTGGGCAAACGGCGCTGGCCTCGGTAAGCAGGTGACGGCCGCGGACACGCTGAAGAACGTCCTGTTGAAGGTGCGCGAACCCGGTGGTGAGTGGGAACTGCTCGCCGTCGGCGTGCCCGGCGATCGGGAGGTCGACGACAAGCGCCTCGGCGCCGCGCTGGACCCGGCCGAGTATGCGATGGCCGATGATGCGGACTTCGCGAAGCACTCGTTCCTGGTGAAGGGCTACATCGGGCCAAAGGGATTGCAGGCCAACGGTGTTCGTTATCTCGTCGATCCTCGGGTGGTCGACGGCACGTCGTGGATCACCGGGGCCGACGAGAAGGGCCAGCATGTCGTCGGACTCGTGGCGGGCCGTGACTTCGTCGCCGACGGCACCATCGAGGCGGCCGAGGTGCGCGACGGCGACCCATCCCCGGACGGGGCGGGGCCGCTGGTGTCCGCGCGCGGCATCGAGATCGGGCACATCTTCCAATTGGGTCGCAAGTACACCGAGGCGTTTGCCGTCGACGTGCTCGGCGAAAACGGCAAGCCGCTTCGCCCGACGATGGGTTCCTACGGTGTCGGGGTCTCCAGGTTGGTCGCCGTCATCGCCGAGCAGCACCACGACGAGATCGGTCTGCGGTGGCCGTCGTCGGTGTCACCGTTCGACGTCCACGTCGTCGTCGCGAACAAGGACGCCGGCGCCGTGACGGGCGCGGCCGAGTTGGTTGCGGACCTCGACCGGCTGGGACTCGACGTGCTGTACGACGACCGGAAGGCTTCACCCGGCGTGAAGTTCAAGGACGCCGAGTTGCTCGGCGTGCCCTGGATCGTTGTGGTCGGCCGCAGCTGGGCCGACGGCGTCGTCGAACTGCGCAACCGATTCACCGGCGAGACCGACGAGGTTGCCGTCGACACCGCGGCGACGGTGATCGCCGAGAAGGTCGGCTAGGCGACCGCTGGGCGAGGTGCCGCGTCGAGCTGCGCCGAGGTCGCGGCGTTGTAGGCACCCGGCGACGCGTGCCGTTGATCTTGAACTGCCTGGCCGGCGCGTCCCAGAACGCCCAGGATGCTCAGCGCGAGGATGACGGCACCGACGACGATGAGCACCGTCGGTGTGTTGGAGCGGCGTGGCGGCGCGGGGGGATACGCGGCCGGGTGCTGGCCCGGCCACGGGTAATTCGCCTGCGGAGGCTGCCCGGGCGGCCGGAACCCCGGTTGAGGGTATGGCGGCCACTGTGGCGGCACGCCGCCGATCGGATTCGTCCTGTTCTGCTTCGCTCGAAGGACGAGTCCCACGATCAGCAGCGCCAGCCCGATCGCAGGAATCGTCAGCATGCCGAGTAGGTAGGCAATGCTCTCGTCGCGGCCATTCCCCATGCGTAACAGGATGTCACGGCTCGCGCGCGGGGGCGGCGCCTATTCATTGCCGCCGGGCTGTGTTTATTCATTCCCTCCGGGAAAGGCCACCGTGCTCGGCGAGACGCCGAGGACGTCGCGCCACCGAGCGGCCGTGACCGCCGATTGCACGAGGCCGGTGACGGCGAGCGTGCGGTCCTCCGTAGCGGTCGCGGTTTCGAGAACGGCCCGCCACGCCACCGCGGTGTCCTCCTCCATGCGGACGGCGAGCTTGGCTGCTTCGACCGGACTGCCCACGGTGATCGGCAACTGATAGCCGACCGCGGGTAGCGGGGCCACGACGTTGCGCGCGGTCAGCTTTGCGATGGCGTCTTCGCGGAGTTCGCGATGCCCCGTTATCGCGTCGGACACCAGGTCGTTGACGTCGGGAGTCGAATGCGCCGACACCACGCCGTATCCGTAGATCACGCCGTGCAGATCGGTGATCGCATCGAAGAGTGCGGCGTCCGCGGCAACGGTTGGGCGCCCGGGAGTTGGAGTCGCAGAGGACGTCGGTGAGGTCACGGCGCCTGCCGAACGTCGAGCCCGACCGCACTCGCCGAGGCGCAGGACGCGGCGATCGAGCCGAGCAGACCTGCCTGGTAGCCGGATCGTTGTGCGGCGGCCCGTGCGGCGTCGTCCGATGAGGCCTTGAGCGCGGCGATCACGTCCTTGGCACCTGGTGGTTTTATCGGCCCCCCTGACGTGGTCGTGGTGGAGGTCGACGGGGTTGCCCGTGGCCCGGCCGAGGTGGTCGGGGGCGTTCCGGACACCCGGGTGATCTCATCAGTGAGGGCCCTCGCGTGCGCGGTCCGCTCGGCGGCGACGGTGTTGAGCGCAGTAGCGACCCGTGGGGGCGCGATAGTGGCCGCGGCCGCCGCCATCTGACTGTCTGCCTGGGCGCGGTCGAGCTGTGCAACCAGAGCATCGACGTCGGGTTTGGGTTCAGGGGTGCCGCAGCCGGCCACCGCAGTGCCGACCAGTGCCAGGGCAACCGTGCCGATGAGGACATGCCGTCGGCTGACGGTCGGTGGTCCACTTCGCACGCGCCCATCCTGCCATCAGGCTCGTGGGCCGGGAGGGTGCGGATTGCCCGGGCGACGCCGCGTGTTTGCCAATTGCGCCTCCTCAGCTGGCGTATCGTTGGGCTTCGATTCATAGGGTTTCCCGTCGAATCGTGTCCGCACAACTCAAGATGAGGAGCTCGCCGTGGCATCGGATGCACCGCTACGGTCCGCGGGTTTGCCGTCGCAGCAGCAGGTGGCGGAGCTACTCGCCGGAGAGTTCGCGCGCGCTGGCTACGAAATCGAGGACGTCACCGTCGTCGACGACGCGAAGCCGCCGCGCATCGTCGTCGTCGCCGATGGTGACGAGGGTCTGGATCTGGATGCGGTCGCCGAGCTGGCGCGGTCGGCGTCCGAACTCCTCGACGGTCTCGATGATTCCGTGCCGTACGCGCTGGAGATCACCTCGCGCGGAGTGGATCGACCCCTGACCGCCGAGCGGCACTATCGACGTGCCCGCGGACGCAAGGTCGACATGACCCTGTCCGACGGCACGTCCGTGACGGGACGGATCGGCGCACTCGACGCCGGCATTCTTCGACTCGTCGTCGCCGACGGCGGACGAGGCAAATTCGTGGTTCGCGAGATCCCGCTCGACGGCATCGACAAAGCCGTTGTCCAGGTGGAGTTCTCGACGCCGAGCCCGCACGAGCTGGAGTTGGCGGGCGTCGAGGGACGCGCTGACGGAGGGGAGACGCAGACATGAACATCGACATGGCCGCACTACACGCGATCGAGGTCGACAAGGGGATCACGGTCGACGTCGTCATCGACACGATCAAGACCGCGTTGCTCACCGCGTATCGGCACACCGAGGGGCACGAGGCGGACGCCCACATCGACATCGACCGAAAGACCGGTTCGGTGAAGGTCATGGCGCGCACCACCGACGAGAACGGCGCCGTCGTCCACGAATGGGATGACACACCAGAGGGTTTCGGCCGCATCGCCGCGACCACAGCCCGCCAGGTGATACTCCAGCGGCTGCGCGACGCCGAGAACGAGAAGAACTACGGCGAGTTCGCGGCGCGCGAGGGCGACATCGTCGCAGGCGTGATCCAGCGGGACGCCCGAGCCAACGCCCGAGGCCTCGTCATCGTGCGGGTCGGCAGCGAGGTGAAGGGTTCCGAGGGCGTCATCCCGGCGTCCGAGCAGGTACCGGGGGAGAGTTACGAGCATGGGGATCGGGTCCGGTGTTACGTGGTGGGCGTGACGCGAGGTGCGCGCGAACCGTTGATCACCTTGTCGCGGACACATCCCAACCTGGTGCGCAAGCTCTTCTCGCTGGAAGTGCCCGAGATTGCCGACGGATCGGTAGAGATCGCCGCCGTCGCGCGAGAGGCGGGCCATCGCTCCAAGATCGCCGTGACGTCTCGAGTTCCCGGTCTCAACGCCAAGGGTGCGTGCATCGGGCCGATGGGGCAGCGCGTGCGCAACGTCATGAGTGAACTGTCGGGCGAGAAGATCGACATCATCGACTACGACGAGGATCCCGCCCGGTTCGTGGCGAACGCCCTGTCGCCGGCGAAGGTGGTGTCGGTGAGCGTCATCGACGAGGCGGGCCGCGCCGCGCGAGTGGTCGTGCCCGACTTCCAGTTGTCGCTGGCGATCGGCAAGGAAGGTCAGAACGCCCGGTTGGCCGCTCGCCTCACCGGATGGCGGATCGACATTCGCAGCGATGCCGAGGCGTCGACCCGACGGTGATGCCTGAGCCCGCTGGAGACGCGATTCTGCTAGCGGCCGCGGTGAGGCTAGACTGAGCCGTGATCCAGCGCGAGACCTTGGCCTCTGCGCGCCAACGCATCGACCCACCCGTGGGACCCGTGCGGACGTGCGTGGGATGTCGAGGGCGAGAGCTGGCCGTCGAACTGGTTCGAGTAGTCGCCGAGCTCGACGGGAACGGCGATCACGCCGTGACCGTTGACGCAGCGGGTAATCTGCCCGGGCGGGGTGCGTGGTTGCATCCCGACCAGCAGTGCCTACGAGAAGCAATCCGGCGGCGAGCATTCGGCCGAGCGTTGCGCATCACCGGTTCACCGGACACCTCCGGGGTGGTCGAGTTCTTCGACTCGGCCCGCCCGGCAACAGAACAGGTAGCGAAGAACATGAGCACACCGTGAAGTCCCGATGACCATGTGTCATAGCTAAACCCGAGGCGCGGCCGACTGCTGTCGCCTCCTAGACAGGAGATGTAGTGGCAGGCAAGGCCCGCGTACACGAGTTGGCAAAAGAGCTCGGTGTATCCAGCAAGGAAGTTCTCGCCCGACTGAGTGAACAGGGCGAATTCGTCAAATCAGCGTCCTCCACCGTCGAGGCTCCAGTCGCACGTCGACTGCGTGAAGCGCTCGGCGGCAACAAACCCGCTCCAGCGAAGGCCACCGGTAACGGCGCGGCCAAGCCCGCAGCCGCCGAACCCCGTGCTGAAGGCACGGGGCCTGCGGCGCCCAAGCCAGCGGGCCCGAAGCCAGCGCCGGTTGCCGCAGCGGCACCGGCAGCCCCGGTAGCGCCACCCCAACCGGTCGCACCCCCAGTCGCGGAGGTGCAGGCGCCTCCTGCAGCGGCTGCTCCCGCAGCACCGGCTGCTCCCGCAGCACCGGCTGCTCCCGCAGCACCGGCAGCCTCCGCTGCACCGGTCGCCCCGGGCGAAGCTGGGCCGACACCCGGCCCGCGTCCTGGAGCGCCGAAGCCCGCCGCGCGCACCCCTCGCGTCGGCAACAATCCGTTCTCCACACAACAGCCGGTCGAGCGACCCGCCCCGCGTCCGGCTGCGCCGCGTCCCGGAGGTGCTCCCGGTAGTGCACCGCCACGGCCCGGCGGCGGCCCGCGTCCCGGTGCCACTCCAGGCAACATGCCGCCGCGTCCACCCGGCGCGCGGCCAGGTGCTCCCGGTCGTCCCGGCGGGCCACGTCCAGCTCCTGGCGGTCGCGGACCCGGTGGCGGCGGTCGTCCCGGTGGTCCTCCCGGTGCAGGCGGCGGTGGTAACTACCGCGGCGGCGGCGCCGGTGGCGGTGCTCCGGGCGGAGCACCCGCAGGTGCAGGCGGATTCCGCGGCCGTCCCGGCGGCGGAGGCCCCGGTGGCGGCGGTGGCAGGCCCGGTCAGCGTGGCGGCGCAGCAGGTGCGTTCGGTCGCCCCGGCGGCGCGGTCCGTCGTGGCCGCAAGTCGAAGCGGGCAAAGCGCGCCGAATACGAGAACATGCAGGCGCCGGTCGTCGGTGGCGTGCGGTTGCCGCACGGCAACGGCGAGACCATCAGGTTGGCCCGCGGCGCGTCGCTAGTCGACTTCGCCGAGAAGATCGACGCCAACCCGGCAGCACTGGTGCAGGCGCTGTTCAACCTTGGCGAGATGGTCACGGCCACCCAGTCCGTGGGTGACGAGACGCTCGAGCTTCTCGGCGGCGAGATGAACTACGTCGTGCAGGTCGTCAGCCCCGAGGACGAGGACCGCGAACTTCTGCAGTCCTTCGACCTCACCTACGGCGAGGACGAGGGCGACGAGGACGATCTCCAGTACCGGCCGCCAGTCGTCACGGTCATGGGCCACGTCGACCACGGCAAGACTCGACTGCTGGACACGATCCGCCAGGCGAAGGTCCGCGAGGGCGAGGCCGGTGGCATCACCCAGCACATCGGCGCCTACCAGGTGCTCACCGAGCTGGACGGCAACGAGCGGCTCGTCACCTTCATCGACACCCCGGGCCACGAGGCCTTCACGGCCATGCGTGCCCGTGGCGCCAAGGCCACGGACATCGCGATCCTGGTGGTCGCCGCCGACGACGGCGTCATGCCGCAGACGGTGGAGGCCATCAACCACGCGCAGGCCGCGGACGTGCCAATCGTGGTGGCGGTCAACAAGATCGACAAGGAAGGCGCTGATCCTCAGCGGATCCGGTCGCAGCTGACGGAGTACGGCCTGGTGGCCGAGGACTTCGGCGGCGAGACCATGTTCGTCGACATCTCCGCCAAGCAGGGCACCAACATCGACGCCCTGCTCGAAGCGGTGATCCTCACCGCGGACGCCACGCTGGACCTGCGGGCCAATCCCGACATGGAAGCCCAGGGTGTCGCGATCGAGGCGCATCTGGACCGCGGTCGCGGCCCGGTGGCCACGGTGCTCATCCAGCGCGGCACGCTGCGCGTCGGCGACTCGATCGTGGCAGGCGATGCCTACGGCCGCGTCCGGCGCATGGTCGACGAGCACGGCGAGGACGTCCACGACGCGCTGCCGTCGCGGCCCGTCCAGGTCATCGGCTTCACGTCGGTGCCCGGAGCCGGTGACAACCTGCTCGTCGTCGACGAGGACCGCACCGCTCGGCAGATCGCGGACCGGCGAAGCGCGCGCAAGCGCAACGCTCTGGCCGCGCGTACCCGCAAGCGGATCAGCCTCGACGATCTCGATGCAGCGCTGAAGGAAACCAGCCAGCTGAACCTGATCCTGAAGGGCGACAACTCCGGCACCGTGGAGGCGCTGGAGGAGGCACTCCTCGGTATCGACATCGGCGACGAGGTCGAACTGCGGGTCATCGACCGCGGCGTCGGTGGCGTCACCGAGACGAACGTCAACCTGGCGTCGGCGTCGAACGCGATCATCATTGGGTTCAACGTCCGAGCGGAGGGCAAGGCCACCGAACTGGCCAACCGCGAGGGTGTCGACATCCGGTACTACTCGGTGATCTACCAGGCCATCGACGAGATCCAGGCCGCGCTGAAGGGCATGCTCAAGCCGATCTACGAGGAGAAGGAGCTCGGCCGTGCCGAGATCCGGGCGATCTTCCGGTCGTCGAAGGTCGGCAACATCGCCGGCTGCCTCGTCACCTCGGGCATCATCCGTCGCAACGCGAAGGCCCGCCTGCTTCGCGACAACATCGTGATCGCGGAGACCGTCACCATCTCGTCGCTCAAGCGCGAGAAGGACGACGCGACCGAGGTCCGCGACGGTTACGAGTGTGGTCTGACCCTGACGTTCAACGACATCAAGGAAGGCGACGTCATCGAGGCGTACGAGCTCGTCGAGAAGGCGCGCACCTGATGATCGATGAGCGCTTGCGCGAAGAGCATGCGGCGTTAGGTGGTCGACGTTGGTCGGGCGCGCCGGCTGTCCAAGCGCATCGGCACCATCGTCGCCTCGGCGATCGAGTTCGAGATCAAGGATCCCCCGTTGGCCTTCGTGACCGTGACGGACACGAAGGTGACGGGTGACCTTCACGACGCGACCGTGTACTACACGGTGCGTGGGGAGACCTTGGCCGAAGAACCCGACTACGCAGGCGCGGCGGCGGCTCTGGAGCGGGCGAAGGGCATCCTCCGCTCGAAGGTCGGTGCGGGCACCGGGGTGCGTTTCACCCCGACGCTGGCATTCGTGCTGGATACGGTGCCGGAGACCTCGGCGCACATGAATGAGCTGCTGGCCCGTGCGAAGGCCGCCGACGCCGACTTGGCACGTATTCGAGAGGGTGCGACTCCGGCGGGCGACGCCGACCCGTACCGTGTGTCTGGGGGAGACGACGACGGCGGTGCGCCTGGGAACGACACGGCCGTGTTCGACACTGAGGACGCCGTTGACCGCGATCGATCGAACGACTGAGCTTCCGCGGCGGGGTGCCACGACGGCGTCCCGCGTCGATGCTGGCGGTGCCGCCGATCTTCTGAGTGCGGCGGCGACGGTAGCGGTCGTGTGTCACGTCTATCCGGACGCCGACACGATCGGTGCGGGGCTGGCCCTGGCGTTGGTGCTCGAGCGCGCGGGCAAGGATGTCGAGGTCGGGTTCGCCGCTCCGTCGGCCCTTCCCGAGTCTCTTCAGACGTTGCCCGGGGGATACCTACTCGTCGCCCCCGAGGCCATGCGCCGTGATCCCGATCTGGTGGTGACGGTCGACATTCCCAGCGTGAATCGCCTCGGTGCGCTGCGCGGTCTCGTCGGTCCCGGGCGCGAGGCGCTGGTGATCGACCACCATGCCTCCAACACGCTGTTCGGCACCGCCAACTTCGTCGATCCGTCGGCGGACTCCACCACCATGCTCGTCGCGGAGCTGCTCGACGCGTGGGGCGAGTCGATCGATTCGACTGTCGCACACTGTCTTTACGCGGGGCTGACCACCGACACGGGGTCATTCCGATGGGCGAGCGCCCGCGCGCATCGACTTGCCGCCCGGCTTCTCGAGCTCGGCGTCGACAATGCATCGATCAGTCGCGCGCTGTTCGATACGCATCCGTTCTCGTGGCTGACCATGCTGTCGCGGGTCTTGTCGACGACTCGGCTGCTGCCCGACGCCGTCGGTGGTCGTGGTCTGGTCTGCGCGGTCGTGACTCACCGGGAGTGGGTCGACGCGCGACCCGAAGAGGTGGAGAGCATCGTCGACATCGTCCGCACGACGGCCGCAGGCCGAGGTCGCCGCGGTCTTCAAGGAGATCGAGCCCGAGCACTGGTCGGTATCGATGAGAGCCAAGTCGGCGGTCGATCTCTCCGTCGTCGCCACCTCCTTCGGCGGCGGTGGACATCGTCTCGCCGCCGGATACTCGGCGACCGGACCCGCCGACGCCGTCATGGCCGACCTCACTGAAGCCCTTGGCTGACTGCGTCAGCGTGCGCCTTGGCTGAGCCGGCCGATTCGGCTGATCAGCAGGCACCGGCCACCGGTCGCCGCATCGCGGGATTGGCCCTGCCTGCCCTCGGCGTGCTCGCCGCAGAACCCCTCTACCTGTTGTTCGACCTCGCCGTCGTCGGCCGCCTCGGCGCGGTCGCCCTCGCGGGGTTGGCGATCGGCGGTCTGGTCCTCGCCCTGGTGAGCTCGCAGCTCACGTTCCTGTCCTACGCCACGACGGCGAGGGCCGCGCGATTCTTCGGAGCGGGCGACCGCGGGTCGGCCGTCGGCGAGGGCGTGCAGGCGACGTGGCTGGCGGTGGGCCTCGGAGCGGTCATCGTGGCGACGATCGAGGTGGCGGCGGTGCCTCTGCTGAACGTGATCGCCGACGGAGGCGAGATCGCCGAGCAGGCGTTGCCATGGCTGCGGATCGCGATCCTCGGTGCACCGGCGATCCTGATCTCGTTGGCGGGCAACGGGTGGATGCGGGGTGTTCAGGACACGGCGAGGCCGTTGCGCTACGTCATCGCGGGCTTTCGCCTGTCGGCGGTCCTCTGCCCGACGCTCGTCTATGGCTGGTTCGGCCTGCCGCGGATGGAGTTGGCCGGGTCGGCAGTCGCCAACCTGGTCGGGCAGTCGTTGGCGGGCGCTGCTGTTCTGCCGGGCGCTGCTCGTCGAGCGCGTACCGCTGCGAGTCGACTTCGCGGTGTTGCGCACGCAGGTCGTGATGGGCCGCGACCTGCTGGTGCGGACCCTGGCGTTCCAGGCCTGCTTCGTCTCGGCGGCCGCGGTCGCCGCACGGTTCGGTGCGGCCGCCGTCGCCGCTCACCAGGTGGTGCTTGCAGCTGTGGAGTTTCCTTGCGCTGGTGCTGGATTCGCTGGCGATCGCCGCACAGTCGCTGGTCGGTGCCGCGCTCGGTGCTGGTGACTTCCCGCATGCGAAGGCGGTGGCATGGCGGGTGACGATCTTCTCGACGGTGGCGGCCGCGCTGTTGGCAGCCGTGTTCGCCGCAGGGGCTTCGGTGTTCCCGACGCTGTTCACCGACGACCGCTCGGTGCTCGATGCGATCGGCGTGCCGTGGTGGTTCCTCGTCGCCCAATTGCCCATCGCGGGAATCGTTTTCGCGCTTGGACGGGGTCCTTCTCGGATCCGGAGACGCGAAATTCATGCGCAACGCGACGCTGGCCAGCGCGCTGCTGGGTTTCCTGCCGCTGATCTGGTTGTCGCTGGTGTTCGGCTGGGGTCTGCTGGGGATCTGGTCAGGCCTGACCACGTTCATGGTGCTGCGCCTGGCGTTCGTCGGCTGGCGGGCGTTCTCCGGACGCTGGCTGGTGGCGGGGACGAGTTAGACCCGGCGTGGCGATCACCGCCCAGCCATAGGGATTCGTGCGTACTTCGACGTCCGTGAAGCCGGCCGCGGCCAAGCGCGTCGGCAGCGACTCCGGGTCGACGGGGTTGTAGGTGTCGTCGGTGTGGTGCGCGGCGAGTTCGTCCGAGCCGAGACTGTCACTGGCCACCAGCGGCGCACCCGGCCGCAGGGTGCGAGCGATCTCGCCGAACAGCTTGTCCTGCAACTCGACGGTGGGGACGTGATGCAACATCGTGAAACATGCTGCACCGCTGAATCTTCCGTCGTCATAGGGCAACGTGGTGGCGTCGGCATTCACGATCTCGACGGACGGCACGTCGGCGAAGCGCTCGCGCAGCATGGCGGCCAACTCGTCGTCGATCTCGACCGACGTCACGTGCGGCACCGACCGCGCGAGTACGTCGGTGACGGCGCCATAGCCGGGGCCGACCTCCAGGACGTCGTCGCCGAGCTTGGCGTCGCCAAGAGCCCACGGCAGGATGACGTCGCGCATCGCCTGCCGCCACTCGTCACTGCCACACATCTCGTGCGCTTCATTCACGTCAATTCACCTGTGCCCGTCCACGTTCCAGAACCGCAGCGCGGCTCGCGGCGATGTCGTCACCGGTGGCGACTCTCATCCACTGCCTCGCCGACGCCGCCTCGATCCACAACCCGGCGCCCGTCTGCTGCTCGTCGATCCGGTGGTACGACTCCAGTAACGCACGCACCGCGCTCTGGTTGTTGCCGACGATCGTCGTCGCCACGGCGCGCGCGGCGGGCAGCAGATCCTCGTGCGCGACCACCTCGGTCACCAGCCCGGCCCGAAGCGCGTCGTGCGGCCGACAGGTAGTCACCGGTCAAACTCATGCGGCGGGCCAGCCCGATTCCCACCTTCTGCGGCAGGCGCACGCTCAACCCCCACGTCGGCAGCAGCCCGACGCGGGCGTGAGTGTCGGCGAAGCGTGCGTTCTCCGAGGCGATCAAGATGTCGCAGTACAGGGCGAGCTCGAGGCCGCCGGTCACCGCTGCGCCGTTGATCGCTCCGATCACCGGCTTGCGCATGGCGGGCCACTTGGGGGAGATGTCGGGCAGCTCGGTGGTGTCGCCCAGCTCCTTGAGGTCCAGACCCGCGCAGAAGACGGGGTCTGCGCCGGTGAGGATCACCACGTCGACGCCATCGTCGACCTCGGCATCGCGCAGCGCGGCGTAGAACCGGGTGCGCAGGGCGGACGACAGCGCGTTGCGGGCATCGAGGGCGGTTCAACGTCAACGTGCGTATTCGGTCGGTCGTGTCGATCAGCAGGACTTCGTCGTGGGCGGCGTCGGTGCTCGGCATGGTTTCACCGTATCGACCTATGGTTGAGGCATGTGCCGCAACATCACCGAGTTGCGCGGGCTCGAGCCCGCCGCAACCTCAGAAGAGATCGAGGCCGCGTCGCGTCAGTACGTCCGCAAGGTCAGCGGGATCACCCGCCCGACAGCGGCCAACGAGGATGCGTTCGAGGCCGCCGTCGCCGAGGTGACGGCAACCACGGAGCGGCTGCTGTCGCAGTTGCCGCCGCGCAGACAGCCGCCGAAGACGATTCCTCCGCTGCGACGCCCCGAGGTGCGGGCACGAATCGCGGCCAGGGGGCAGTGAGCGCGCCTGCGCTCAAGGAGTGGAGCGCGGCCGTTCACGCGATGCTCGACGGCCGCCAAACCGTTCTGCTTCGCAAGGGCGGCATTCACGAGAAGCGCTTCGCCCTCGAGGCCTCGGAGTTCCTGTTCTTCCCCACGGTCGCGCACGGGCACGCCGACCGCGTACGTCCCGAACACCGCGATGTGCTGGCCGACGCGGCGGCCGACAGTACCGAGGACGACGTGCTCGTCCGTGCCGGCGCGAAAGTGGTTGCCGCCATTGAGGTCAAACGAGCCGGCGGGTCTCGATGACATCGCGGCACACCACATCTGGACGGCAGCATCCGTGCGCACCGACCGGCTGGACTTTCGGCCCAAGCACCGGCTGACCGTGCTGGTGGTCGAGGCCCGCCCGCTCGCCGAGCCCGTTCGTCTGGATCGCACGCCCGCGTATGCGGGATGCACCAGTTGGGTTGAACTGCCGCTGACGCCGTCGTGGGGCGATCCGGTACACGACGATGACACCCTGCGGGCGATCGCCGAGGACGTTCGCCGTTCAGTCGGTTGACGGCAGACGCGACCCCGCAGGCAGGACGAGCCGCGACAGCCCGTCCTCGCCGTGGTGGACGGTGTGGGTCGCGGGCACCATTCGCGTGCCCGAGGCAGCAGGCTCATCGGTGCCCAGGTTGCGCAGGAAGCGCGGATGCGAGCCGCCCGCGACGAGCAGTCGAATCCGGGATCCGGCCGCAAAGCGATGGGCGATGGGATCGAGGTCGATGCGAATCGTCTCAGGACTCCCGGAAGCTGCTGTGAGCCTGAGGAATCCGTCGCTCACGTTCGTCGACTTGCCCTCTGCGTCGATCTCGCTCACCCGGACGAAGACGTCGTTGTTCGGGTTGTCCGACGAATGCACGAGTTCGACGACCGGATGGCCCACGACGTAGAGGTCCGCCGACAGCGGCTCGCCGGTGAACTCGGCCACGTCGGGGCGGATGGCGAGGCGGGTGTCGTCGCGGTACCCCGCATCCGACGACAGCAGCCTGCCGCCGACGGACGGCGTGGGTGCGGCCGGATCGAAGGTGAACGTCGACGGCGGTGCGTCGTCGTCCGGCGGACTGTCCGAGAGTCGATGTGCCGGTTGAAGATACAGCTCCGTATCGGTCATCGGCGGTGGCCAGTCGGGCAGGTCGATCCATTCGCCGCCCTTGACGTGGACGCGAACGGGGCTGCGCGGTGGCGAATCGATGCCGCGGAGGTGCGCGTCGAGCCAGGCCAACGATTCCCGCAGGACGGTGGATGCGCCCTTGGTCATCAACTGGCCGTGCGTCCACGGCCCCACGGTCATGGCCGTCGTGACGCCGCGGCCGGTGAGGTGTCGGTACTGAGCCACGGTCTGCTCGATGAAGAGGTCCTGCCATCCGCCGAACAGCAGCACCGGGATCTGCACGCGGTCGAGGGCGTCGGTCAGACGCATCGGCTCCCAGAACTCGGCGTCGAGGTCGGGGTTGCCGATCCAGGATTCGTACCAGGTCGCGCCCTGGCCGAGGAGGGCTCTGGCGGCGTCGCCTGCGGGGGCCTTGCTCGTGGTCGCGCGCGACCACCCGGTTGGCGGTGGCTTGCCGCGCGAGCAGCCGTACGAGGCCGGGGTCCTCCTGGTGGGACACCATGTTGCTCCAGCCGAGGAAGTCGTTCACGGTGAAAGCGCCTGTGCCCCAAGCAGCCTCACTGAAGTCGTGAGGTCCGACGCTGATGATCGCGGCCTTCATCTCCGGCGGCGGATCGGCGAGCAGGGCCCACTGCGTGAAGCCCAGATACGACAGGCCGACGGTGGCGAACGAACCGGTGAACCAGGGTTGGTCGCGCAGCCAGGCGGCGGTGTCCGCGCCGTCGGCGACCTCGTTGACCATGGGAGTGAACGTCCCACCCGAACCGAACGTCCCTCGCACGCTCTGGAGGACGACGTGATAGCCCCGTGCGGCGTATACCGCACCGAAGAGGCTCGAGAACGGAAACCGCCTGCCGTAGGGGCCGCGAACCAGCAGGGTGCCCGACGGTGTCACGGTGTCGGGTGCGTAGTGGTCGGCGATCAGCTCGACGCCGTCGCGCATGGGCACGCGCAGATGGTGATGCACGGTGTAGTCCGTCGTCGGCGGCGGCAGTGTCAGGAAGCGGCTGAGGGCGCGGGCGGCGACCCGCTTGGCGCTCGTTCGGGAAGGCACGATTGCAGGCTACGCAAACGGCTCCGGCGGTTCGGTCGTCGGCGATGGCCGCCAGCACCTTGTCCATCAGCCACGTGACGGCATTGGTCGCATCGGGACCCGTGAGTCCCCATGCGCCGACCAGGCGTTCGTAGGTGGGCAGATTCCACAGCGCGTCCAGCAGGCCCGCGGTGGCGCGCCGTTGTTCGTCCGACCAGCCGGGTGCTGCTTCCGACACCGAGCGCAGGAGCGCGCTCCTTCGGCGCTTGTCGACGCCGACGAACGTCGGGTCGCTCGGGGCGCGCATGGTGTCTCGCACCGTGAACCGCTGCAGCGAGGCGAACACCCGGGCGGTGACATCGCCGAGGTTGGCGAGGTCGACGTCCTCGTAGTGGATGCCGGCCTCCGCCTCGAGTCGCTCCATCACCGCGTCGTGCAGGTGTCGCTCGGTGGGGAAGTGGCGGTACACCGTGCGCTCGCCGACGCCTGCCCGTTCGGCGACGGCGCGGAATGTCAGCTCCCGCCAGTCCCACGTGTCGAACCCGTGGGCCAACTCGGTGCCCGCGCTGACGATCCGGTCGCGGGTCTCGGCGGTCTTCTGCCGCCGCGCGGGGCTGTCGTAGCGGCGGCGTGGATTCTCGGTGTCACCCGTTGACGGCTCGTCCATATTGATGGCAGTGTACTGTCTCGAATTGCGGAAGGATGTGCAGTGCCGTCACCGAGCGAGTTGTTGCAGGACGCGAGCGCACGAACGGGCCTCGACGATTTCGGCGACGACTCGTTTCGCGAGGGCTTGGAGATCCTCGTCGCGGGACTCAACGACGAGGCCCGGCTCAACGCGCGAGGCGAGGGCTTCGTGTTTCCGCGGATCTCGTTGCATCTGCAGCAGCGACTGCAGGTCGAGGACTGGTACCGGCGTCACCCGGACATCGACGACGAACGCATCGATGCGCCCGTGTTCGGCCTCGGTCTTCCGCGTACCGGGTCGACGGCGCTGTCCTTCCTGCAGGCGAAGGACCCCGCCATCCGCTACCTGCACAGCTGGGAATCCGCCCAACCGTGCCCGCCGCCGTCGACGGTCGAAGGCGACGACCCCCGCATCCCGCCAGGGGCGATCCAGCTCCGCGTGGGAAGCCGACACCACGTGCCCGACGACATCAACGGACCGATGGAGTGCCTCGACCTGATGGCGCTCGACTTCACGTCGCAGATCTTTCAGGCCTATGCGCAGATACCGACGTACTCGCGGTGGCTGGTCGAGCGGGCGGACTTCACGTCGACGTACGCCTACGAGAAGCGCGTGCTCAAGCTGTTGCAGTGGGGCCAGCCGACGAGGCCGTGGCGGCTCAAGTCGCCGTCGCACGTGCTGTCGCTGGACTATCTCGACGCGGTGTTCCCGGATGCGCGCTTCGTGATGACCCATCGTGACCCCACCGACGTGATGTTGTCCGTCGCCGACGTCTACGCCGACATCGTCGGTGGGTTCAGCGATCACGTCGACCGTCGGTACCTCGGAGAACTCAACGTCGACCAGTGGTCGACGGGCATGGAACGCGTCTGCACGTTCCGCGACGGCGGCGCCGACGATCGGTTCTTCGACGTCGACTTCCGGTCGATGGCCGCGGACCCGATCGGCGAGATGCGCGCGCTGTACGACTGGCTCGGTGAGCCGGTCACCGAGGACTTCGAGGCGGGCATGCGGGCGTGGTGGGCGCACAACTCCGAGAACCGCGAGCCGAGCCCCAAGGGCGATCCCGCCGACTACGGGCTTGATCCCGATCGCGTGCGCCCGCAGTTCGCGTCGTACGTCGAACACGCTCAACGCTGGACGACCCGAGAAAGGTGATGCATGGCAATCGATCTGACCGGAGGCATCGACCCGGAGCGGGAACTCCCGTTCGCCCATCGTCCGGACGACCCCGAGATGCGGGATTCGGTGAGCTTCTGGGTGTTCGACGAGCGCGGCGAGTTGGGTTTACCCCGGGTCGGGATCGAGGCCGTTGCCTCCAATTGGGACGCCCATCAGATCCAGGTCAACGTGGCGTTTCCCGACGGCCGGGTGTACCGGCTGCGTGAGGACGCCCCGAGCCGACCCGTGGAGGGCCCCGACGGTCGGCCGACGGTGCTCGGCGCGGGACCGCTGGCGTTCACGTGCGTGCGCGAATTCGACACCTGGCGAATGACTTTCGACGGCAAGGCCATGCAGACGTCGTCGGCAGACCTGGTCGAGGGTCGCAAGACGGGCCCGCTCGTCGACGTGAAGTTCGACGTCGAGGCCACCCTGGCGGTGCCGCCGTGGGTGCAGGGTGCACTCGATGCGGAATCGTCCGAGCAGCTCAAGACGTCGTTGGTCGGTGACCTGATGGGCGGGCCCCGCTACGAACAACTCTTCCGGGCCCGCGGATCGCTCGCGGTCGACGGGGACGAGCAGTCGTTCTCGGGCAGTGGGCTGAGGATCAGGCGCCAGGGCGTGCGCAAGCTCGAAGGCTTCTGGGGGCACTGCTGGCAGTCGGCACTGTTCCCCAGTGGACGCGCCTTCGGCTACATCGCCTACCCGCCGCGGCCCGACGGAGAGCCGGCCTTCAACGAGGGATACGTGTTCTCCGGCGACGGCGACCTGATCGCGGCCCGCGTCGTCGAGGCGCCGTGGCTGAGTCGGCTCCAACCGGTCGGCGAGGACGTCTCCGTCGTCTTGGAGACCGCCGACGGCATGGTCCGGATCGAAGGGGAGACGGTGCTGTCGACGCACGACATCACCGACCCGAGCGAGATTCCCCCCGACATGTTGGCCCTGATGGCGAACTGGACCTTCCCGGCGCTACAGCAGGCCGGCGTGCGCTACACGTGGGACGGCGAGCAGACGATGGGCATGCTCGAGCGGTCGATTCCGACGGATCAGCTGTCGGTGATATCTAGCCGCGAGATCGGTCAGTAGACGTAGTACGGCGCGAGCTCGTTGGCGCGCTGCAGGTTGGTCTGCATGCAGTCCACGTCGTCGGCCGAGTAGGTCGGCGCGTAGAAGAGCGCCTGCTGGAGGACGCCGTAGCTGGTCTTGAAGGCGATCATGCAGGAGAAGAAGAAGCGGTTGTTGCGGTCGCTCGGCTTGATGATCCAGTACTGCGCGGCGCGGTGTCCCTGGATGTCCATTTCGACGGCGTCGGCGGGCAGCGTCTGCTCGTAGGTTCGCCAGACGAACGCCTCGACGGTCATCTGGTAGTTGCCGGCGTCGTAATGACACCGCAGGCCGTCCTCGTGCTCCGGCGGCGTGAACCCGAGTCCGAGTCGATTGATGACGTCGATCGGGATGTCCTCGCAGGGATCGAACGGCCGCGGGTCGACCGTCGCGATCACCGGGTACTTGATCGTGCTCGACGCGCCGCTCAGCGGCGCTGACGTGGACCTGAGCTGCACGGTTCCGGCGTCGGGCACGGTGATGGGATTGGTCTGCCACACCACGATCACCGCCGCGACCAGCGCACACATCGCCGACAGCAGGCGGAACCTGGCAGCCATCACACCCCCTCGCGTTCGTGGACCTTCGCCGGAGTCTACAAGTCGCCACGGGTCGCCAGTACCGGAAGTGAGAACATGTTCTAGTTGCCGGATCGGCACGCGGCGGTGGCGCCGGTAGGCTGGTCAGTTGTGTCTTCACCGTCGCGAGAACGTCGGCACCCCACCCTCTGGGCGATCAGCGATCTTCACATCGGCCACTCGGGTAACAAGCCGGTCACCGAGTCGCTGTACCCGTCCACGCCCGACGACTGGTTGATCGTCGCGGGCGACGTCGCCGAACGCACCGATGACATCCGCTGGTCGCTGGACCTGCTGCGCAAGCGGTTCGCCAAGGTGATCTGGGTGCCCGGCAACCACGAGCTGTGGACGACGGCCAAGGACCCGATGCAGATCTTCGGCCGGGCGCGCTACGACTACCTGGTCAACATGTGCGACGAGATGGGCATCGTGACCCCGGAGCATCCGTTTCCGGTGTGGACGGACGCGGGCGGTCCGGCGACCATCGTGCCGATGTTCCTGCTCTACGACTACACGTTCCTTCCCGAGGGCACGTTCACCAAGGCCGAGGGCTTGGCCGTGGCGCGCGAGCGCAACGTCGTCGGCACCGACGAGTTCCTGCTCTCCGCCGAGCCGTACGCCACCCGCGACGCGTGGTGCCGCGACAGGGTCGCCACGACGCGCAAGCAGCTGGAGGACCTCGACTGGTTGACGCCGAGCGTGTTGGTGAACCACTTCCCGATGGTGCGTGAACCGTGCGATGCGATGTTCTATCCGGAGTTCTCGCTGTGGTGCGGCACCACCGCGACCGCCGATTGGCACACCCGCTACAACGCCATCTGCTCGGTCTACGGGCATCTGCACATCCCGCGGACCACGTGGTACGACGGCGTGCGCTTCGAGGAGGTGTCGGTGGGCTACCCGCGAGAGTGGCGCCGCCGCAAGCCATATCGGTGGATGAGGCAGATCCTGCCCGACCCGAAGTACCCGCCGGGGTACCTCAACGAGTTCGGCGGGCACTTCGAGATCACCAGTGAGATGCGAGAAGGCGCGCAGAAGATGCAGGAGCAGATCAAGGCCAGAAGGTCGTGACGGCCGGACTGCTCAAAGGGGTCCTGCCGGAACGGGTAGCGGCTGCCGAACTGTACGCGGACCCGCCCGGGCTGACGCCGCTGCCCGAGGAGGAACCGCTGATCGCGCGGTCGGTGGCCAAGCGCCGCAACGAGTTCACCACGGTCCGGCACTGCGCTCGCGAGGCGCTTGCAGAACTGGGGCTGCCGCCGGTGCCAATCCTCAAGGGGGACAAGGGTGAACCGTGCTGGCCCGACGGTGTCGTGGGAAGCCTGACGCACTGCACGGGTTTCCGCGGCGCGGTGGTCGGGTTGCGCACGGCCGTCCGGTCGGTCGGCATCGACGCCGAACCGCATGACGTGCTGCCCGACGGTGTGCTCGAGTGCCGTGAGCCTTCCCGCCGAGCGCGTCGAGCTGAGCGCGCTGCCCGGCGGCCTGCATTGGGATCGAATCCTGTTCTGCGCCAAGGAGGCGACGTACAAGGCGTGGTTCCCGTTGACCCACAGGTGGCTCGGGTTCGAAGACGCGCACATCACCTTCGAGGTCGATGGGACGGGTAGCGCGGGGGTGTTCCAGTCGCGGATCCTGATCGATCCCGCCGCCGAACACGGGCCGCCCCTGACCACGTTGAACGGCCGGTGGTCGGTGGGCGAGGGTCTGGCGCTGACGGCGATCGTGCTGTGAGTGCACCGGAGGGCAGGAGCGAAGCGACCCGGGAAGCGATGAAGGCCCCCGGCCTCGTCATCGTCGACAAGCCTGCGGGCATGACCAGCCACGACGTGGTCGGCCGGTGCAGGCGTCTGTTCGGCACCCGCAAGGTCGGCCACGCGGGCACGCTGGATCCGATGGCGACCGGGGTGTTGGTGGTCGGGATCGAACGGGCCACCAAGATCCTCGGGCTGCTGACCGCCACCGACAAGTCGTACTCGGCCACCATCAGGCTCGGTGCGACGACGACGACCGAGGACGCCGAAGGCGAAGTGCTGCAGACGGTTTCGGCCGAGCACGTGACGGATGCGCAGATCGAGGCGGCCGTCGGCGCCCTGCGGGGCGAGATCGATCAGGTGCCGTCCGCGGTGAGCGCGATCAAGGTCGACGGAGAGCGCGCCTACAAGTTGGCGCGGGAGGGCCGCGCCGTGGAACTCGCGTCGCGGCGGATACGCATCGCGCGCTTCGACGTCCTCGCAGTCCGGCACGTCGACGCGTTCGTCGACGTCGACGTCGAGGTGGAGTGCTCGTCGGGGACGTACATCAGGGCGCTGGCCCGCGACGTGGGGATCGCACTCGGCGTCGGCGGCCACCTGACGGCACTGCGGCGGACCAGGGTTGGCGACTTCGGGTTGGACGAGGCGCGCACGCTCGACGAGCTGGCCGATGCGGCGGAGTTGAGCTACTCGCTGGATCAGGCGTGTCTGCTGGCGTTCGCGAGACGCGAGCTCACGGCGGACGAGGCGGAATCCGCGAGCCACGGACGCGCCCTGGCGTCGGCGGGCATCACCGGCGTGTACGCCGCGGTCGCCCCGGACGGGCGGGTGATCGCGCTGCTGCAGGACGAGGGCGCGCGGACTCATTCGGTGGTCGTCATCCGTCCTGCCACGCTCTAGGCAGATACATACCGATCAGCAGGTATTCTCGTCCCATCTCGATGGCCAACGAAGGGATGCGCCGTCAACACGGGGGATGGGCTCAAGACGCAGGGCGGGCGGCGAACTCAGGCCGAACGCAGCGCCGCCATGCGTCAGCGTCTCCTGGACGCCACGATCGACTGTCTGGTGACCTACGGCTACGCGGGCACCACGACCAACCGAATCGCCGAGAGGGCCGGCGTCACTCGCGGCGCGCAGATTCACCACTTCCGCGCGAAGGAGGACTTGGTCGCCGCGGCGATCGAACATCTGGCGCAGCAGCGGGCGATCAAGGCGATGAGCGATCTCGGGCTCATCAAGGACAACTCCGACCCGGTGACCGCGATTCTCGACTTCCTGTGGTCGCTGCACGAGGGGCCGTTGTTCGTCGCCACCATTGAACTCTGGATCGCATCGCGCACCGACCCCGTGCTGGCCGCTGAGATCGAGCGGGTGGAACCGGTGGTCAACGCTGGCGTGTTCGCCGCCATCGTCCAGCTTCTCCCTGATCAGGCAGCTCAGAGGGAGTTGCGGCACGCGGCATACACCGTGATGGACGCCATTCGTGGACTTCTGATCTCCAGCTTCGTCGACGGCGACGAGGAGCGTTTGCAGAGACGCTGGGCTCGAGCGAAGTCGCGGCTGGGCCGTGACATCGAGGCCGCGCTGTCCGGCGACGGCGGCTCCACCGCGTAGCGATTGCTTGGATTCAATCCTGAAGGTATGTTTGTCGGGTGGCTAGGGGGAGATGCCACCGCGTGCGGGGGCGTCGCCCGTGTGGCGGCGCCCCCGACCACGCCACCTCGTCGTCGCCGTGTCGTGGGCGACCGCGCTCTAGTCGCTGGTTGCGAAACCGGACGCCAGGCCCGGCACCAGTGTCGCTCGCTGCAGGGTTGATCACGTAGGCTGGCTCTCAGGCATTGCAATAGGTCTCGAAGGAGCAGTTGCCATCCGAGTCGGTATGTTTGTTGATGGCTGCCAGCGACGCCTAGTAAGATCCCCCGATGACCTCGAGCGGGAACGCGGGCATCGCCAGACGCACTCAGGCCCAGCGCAGTGCGGAGATGCGCGCCAGGCTGCTCGATGCGACCGTGGAATGTCTGGTCGAGCACGGCTACGCGGGCACGTCGACCCATCGTGTGGTCGAGCTGGCCGGCGTCACGCGCGGTGCGCAGGTCCATCACTTCCGGTCCAAGGAAGACCTCGTCGTCGCCGCCATCGAGCATCTCGCCGAGCAGCGCACGCAGGCTGCCATCCGAGACATTGCCCGCGTGAAGGCGACCGCCGATCCAGCGAGCTGTCGGGCTAGGGCTCTTCCTGATTCACTCGACCGGGGACTGCATTCGCTCCTCCGCGTAAGCGAAAGCCGTTGCCTCGTCGTCGAGTTCGAACTGGCAAGCCCATGCAAATCGCCCACCGCGAAGCTCCGCAGTGACGATTCCGGACCATGCGTACTGCTCGCCGTCCTCCCCGAGGGCCTCGCGCTCGATGCGCGCGACGAAACACAGGGGCGACAGCCAAGACACTGTCGAGTACCACGTGCGCGCAGATGCGATCATGGCCTTCAGATCGTCTTCGGTTGAGATCAGTTCGGCCGCGGACCGATCGCCGAAGACGCCCCGCGACCGGTTTTGCACGACGAAGTCCGGGGCCATGAACTCGTCGCGTATCCGATCGAAGGTGCCCGCGTCCATGGCGATGAGTAACTCGGTCGCGACCCGACCTGTCTCGGCGAACGCCGCCCCCTCGCCGGCGTAGTAACGCCGTTCGAGTTCGCGGTAGGCGCCCTCGAAGTCGTCCTCGTCGAAGCGGCCCTGGTAGATGACTCGCCCGTCGTCATCGGCCTCGTTCACGTAGAAGGTGGTCGTCTCGTTTCCGTCGTCGTCCGACCACCGATTCCACAGCAGATTCAGGTGCTGACCACGCACCGCCAGTGTGCGGAAGTCGAACGTCGTGTACTGCGTCGAAGATGCGCTCGATCGCTCGCCGCATCGCGTCGAGGCCGACGATGGGGTCGCCGCTGAGGCGTCGATGATCGTCATATACGAACCGCTCCGAGAAGGCCGCGACGGAGCCCTCGGCATCGCGGGCACGGAATGCGCGAAAGAATGGCGGCAGGAACTCACATGACCGGTTGGTGACCGCGAGCCGACTGGGACGCCGCCCGCGCGCGTTCCTCGGCGTAGGCGAAAGCCTGATCCTCGTCGCCGACGTCGAAGTCGCACATGGAAGCGAGTCGCCCGCCCCGGTACTCGCCGACCAGTACCCGCACCCATTCGTACCGCTCGCCGTCATGGCCGACGGCTTCGCGCTCGTGACGGAAGACAGTCCACGTCGGGGATATCCAGCAGACAGCAGAGTGCCACGACCGCACCGAGGCAACCATGGCGTGAAGTTCCTTGATGCTGTCGCGAAGCTGCGTGGCCGAGCGATCGGGAAAGGCGTTGCGGGAGCGGTTCTCGATTCGCAGTCCGGGAACGACGAGTTTGTCGAAGAGTTCGTCGACGTCGGACCCGTTCATCGCGATCACGAATTCGGTCGACGCAGCACCGACGTCCGCGAAGGCCACGCCCTCCCCGGCGTAGTAGCGGCGCTCGAGTTCGCGATAGGCGCCCTCGAAGTCGTCCTCGTCGAAGCGGCCCTGGTAGCGGATCAGACCGTCGTCATCGATCTCGTGCACGTAGAGTTGGTCGTCTCGTTTCCGTCGTCGTCCGACCAGCGGCCCCAGCAGCAGCTTCAGGTGCTCACCGCGCACCGCCAGCGTGCGGAAGTCGAAATTCGTGTACTGGTCGAAGATGCGCTCGATCGCTCGCCGCATCGCGTCGAGCCCGACGATGGGGTCACCGCTGAGGCGTCGGCGATCGTCGTATTCGAACGCTCCGAGTAACGCCGCGACAGACGCGTCGAGCGTCGTGTGGCGTGCAGCGCTCGATGGACGGCATCCGTGTCTCGGCATGACGCGGTTGGTCACCGGCAGCCGGCTGGACGCCGCCCGCAAGCGCTCCTCGGCGTAGGCGAACGCCGCTTCCTCGTCGTCGACGTCGAATGACGCACCGATGCAGCGAGTCCGTCGCGGATCTCGGTCACGTAGAGCTGGACCCATTCGTATCGCTCGCCGTTCCGCCCGACGGCCTCGCGGTCCTGGCGGGCGACGACCCAGTTTGCGCGACAGCCAACACATGGCCGAGTAACACACCCGAACCGAGGCGAACATGGCCTGGAGTTCCTCGGTGCTGGCACGGAGTTCGGCGGCCGACCGATCGGGAAAGGCTGAGCGGGAACGGTTCTCGATCCGGAACCCCGGAGCAGTCAATTCGCCGAAGACGCTGTCGAGGTCACCGCGGTTGTGCGCGATCGACGACTTCGGTGAGCGTGGCACCCGACTCGGCGTATGCCGCACCTTCGCCTGCGTAGTAGCGGCGGTCGAGTTCGCGGTAGGCGCTCTCGAAGTCGTCCCCGTCGAAGCGAGCCGTCGATAGGCGATCCGCCCGTCATCGTCGACTTCGAACAGATGCAGGTGGCTCGTCTCGTTGCCTGCGTCGTCCGCCCAGCGAGTCCACGTGCAGCACCGAGCGCTCACCGCGGACGGCGAGCGTGCGTCCCTCGAATCGCGTGAACTGCGCGAAGATGCGTTCGCACGCGGCACGCAGTCGCCCTCGGTCCGTGATCGGATTCGCCGCCGAGTCGGCGCCGATCGTCGTAGGCGAACGGATCCGCGTACAGCCGCGACGGTGGTGTCGACGTCGTGAGCCCGCATCGCCGCGACGAGGCTCGTCGAGGACCTGGCTGGCCCGGTTGCGTGACCGCCAGCCGGCTGGACTGCGGCGTCGACGAGCTGCTCGGCGTAGGCGAACGCCGCCTCCTCGTCGTCGAGCTCGAACTGACGTATCGACGCCAGCAGCCCGTCGCGGCACGCGCCGACGTACAGGCGTGACCATTCGTAGGTCTCGCCGCCGAATCCCACCGCTCGGACCTCGCCGACACAGATGAAGCAGTCCGGTGCGATCCAACGGATGGCGGCGACCGTGTTGTGCATGAACGACACCTGCCGCGCGCGCTCCTGCATCCATCGGAACTGTGCGTCGACGGTTTGGCTACCCCATGTCATCGCGGCGGGCAGGGATAGCCAACGAAACTCGGGTGCGTGACACGCCGCGCCGCCTCGACGTCGAGCCGGTCCATTGCCTCGACGAACTGGGTCACCACGTGGCCGTTCGATGCGAACGCCGCGCCTTCGCCCGCGTAGTACCGATCGCTCGAGTTCGCGGTAGGCGCTGTCGAAGTCGTCCCCGTCGAAGCGGACGTGGTGGGTGATCAGCCCGGCGTCGTCGACCTCGAAAACGGCGTGGTACGTCGTCTCGTTCCCGGCGTCGTCCCACCAGCGGCTCCAGGCCAATGCCAGCCGATCTCCTCGAACCGCCAGCGTCCGCCACTCGGCGTGTGGGTACTGCTCGATGAATCGCGCAGAGGCGACCCGAAACTCGGCAATGACCCACGACCGGATCGCCGCTGAGTCGTCGGCGATCGTCGTACACGAAATGATCCGAGTGCAGCGGCGATGCGCGGTCGATGTCGTTGGCCTGCAACGCGATACACGTGATGTCGACACTCTCGCTGGCGCGATTGGCGATCGCCAGCCGCGATGTCGCCGGAGCTGACGGGTAACGGCTGGCGCGACGGAGTTCGACCGCCCGTCCAATCGCGGCCGCCGCTTCCTTGGCGGCATAGAGCTTCTCGGCGTCACCGCGGGCGCCTTTCGCGCCCTCGGCATCGCCGGCGACCGCGAGCACCCGGCCAAGGGCGAAGCAGGCCTCGGCATGGTCGAGCACCAGATCGGTGCCCGCGGCAACGGTGACCGCCTCGCGCGCCATGGCGACGGCCTCGTCGTGCCGGCCTTGGGCCGCAAGGATTTCGGCCCGCACCGCCCGCCACGCGATCGCGGTCTTCAGGTTGTGGCCCGCGAGGCGCTCGCTCTCGGTGGCGTATCGATCGGCCTCGTCGACTCGCCCCTGCGCGAGCACCGACCGCGCCAGCAGCGCGGCCGCCTGACCGGCGTCCGCACCGACACCCAGCGCGTCCAAACCCTCGAGGGCGGTGCGGAAGTGGGGCTCGGCCGCAACCTGGTCGCCGACCATCGACTCGATGATCCCGGCGAACAGCTCGGTCTCCATCAGTCCGTGCCGCAGGCCGAGGTCGGCGACGACCTGCCGGGCTTCGGCCAGCATCGACCTGGCCTTGTCCGGCCGGCCTCGCAGCAACTCCAGCACGGCCAGGCAGCGCAGCGACGTCGCCTCGAGTGACGGTGCGGCCGTGGTCATCCGTTGCATCCGGACGACGTCCAGGCACCGCCCGCCTGCCTTGGGCACCGGGCTCGGCCCCCACAGCGCCGCGCTCGGCGCCGCGCCCAGCGCGGCGGTGATCTGGCGGTGATCGCCGCTCTGCCGTGCTGCGATGAGTGCCTCGAAGAGGTCGGTCTCGGCGTCGCCGACTCCGGCCGAGTCGTGCCCTCGCGCCCGCGCGCACCCGGTGTGCCTTCGCCAATCCCGCAGCGTCGCGAGCGACGCCCGAACTCGTCGATCGCGCTCTGCAGCCGCGCTTCGACCTCCAGCAGGCGCTGCCGGGTCGGTGTAGACGACGAATTGGCAGCGGTAGCAGGTCGCCCACGGGGCCAGCGCATCGCCCGAGATTCGGTCGAGGTCGTCGACGAGCGGCGCACCGGCGGTGACGTCACCCGCCGAGAGGAACGCCTCGCACCCGACGAGCAGCAGCTCGGCGTGCACGGCGCCGTCGGCGGTGGCCAGAGCGGCACCGCGGGCCGCCTGCGTGCCTGCCGATACCAGCTCGTCACGGTCGAGGGCGCGGCGAGCCGACGACAGGTAGCGCCGTGCGGACCGGAGGGCGAGTTCACCCGTGTGCGCGTCGAGCGTGCCCAGCTCGCTCCGGTAGCCGTACGCGGCCTCCAGATGTCGGGCGATCATCTCGTCGGAGTCGAACGCGACGCTCGTGCCACCCGCTTCGGCCCAGTCGGCCAACCGTTCGTGAAGGTGTGCCCGATCCGACTTCAACAAGCGGCGGTACGCGACGTCGCGGACCAGCACGTGGTGGAAGCGCCACACCGGCTCGTCGCCGACATAGGCCCCACTCGGCTGCGCGAGCTCGAGCCGGCGAAGTCGCTCGAGGGACGACTTGACTTGGGCGGCAGCATTTTCGGCCAGCGCGCCGACGGCGCCCAACGAGAATTCGGTGCCGACTACGGAGGCGATCTCCAGCACCCGGCGATCCGCGGCGTTGAGCCGCTCGAGCCGGGACGCCAGGAGCGCCTGGATCGTCGGCGGGATGGCGATCGCGTCGACGTCGATCGTGAGCCGCCAGCCCGTGGGCTCGGCGACCAACACCCCGTCGTGCACGAGCATCCCGACGAGCTCGCGCACGAACAACGGATTCCCTCCGGTCGACGAGGGGAGGCGGCCCAGCAGTTCCGTCGGCAGCGTGGTCGCCCCCAGCACGCCTGCAGCGAGTTCGGCTGTCGCTCTTGGATCGAGGCCGCCGAGGTGGACCGTCTCGGTTACCCATCTGCCGACGGTGACGAGATCGGCCCGCACTTCGCGAAGCTCGGGCCGGGCCAGCGCCAGCAACAGGACCGGAACGTCCCGCACCCACTCCGCGAGATGTTCGATGAAGTCGAGGAGCAGGCTGTCGGCCCACTGGATGTCGTCGATGACGATGACGAGCGGCGCGTCGCGCGCCAGCAGCTCGACGAACCGGCGCAGTGCCCAGAAGGTCTCCTCGACCGATCCGGGAACACCGGTCGTCAGGCCGATGAGATCGCGCAGGATGCGGTCGCGCTCGGGAACGCCTGCGGGAACATCGGTTTCGAGGTCGCGGGCCCGCAGCACCTCGACGATCGGCGCAAGTGCGACGGTGCCCTCGATGTCGCATCGGGCCTCGACCACGCGGGTATCGCCGTAGGGCCCCGGTGAACTCGGCGGCCAACCGGCTCTTGCCGACGCCGGGATCGCCGATGACGGTGATCAAGCGCGCGGCCCGGGTGGCCACCGCCTCGTCGAGTGTCGCCTGCAGCCGCCGGACTTCGTCGGCCCTGCCGACGAACGGGGCGGCATCGGGCGACTCCGACCGGCGGTCGAGCCACTGGTAGACGGCCACGGGAGCGCTTCGGCCCTTCACCTGCACCTGGCCGAGAGACTCGTAGCGCGTGCCGGCCCCGCGTCGATCGCCAGGTCTCCTCGCCGACGACGACGTGGCCGCGCGGACACTCGGACTCGAGCCGGGCCGCGACGTTCAAGGCATCGCCGACGAGGTCGGCGTCGCCCGCCCCGACCACGACCTCACCGGTGTTCACCGCGACCCGCAGCGCGAGCTCGACTCCGTGCGCTTCCACGACGGCGGCGGCGAAGTCGACGAATCGATTCTGAAGTTCGACCGCGGCATCGACGGCGCGGCCGGCGTCGTCGGGTCCGATCTCGGGAACGCCCCAGACGGCCATGAACCCGTCGCCGATGTACTTGGTGACGCCCGCCCGGTGGCGCTCGGCGGTAGCGCGGAGGACGCCGTGATAGCGGCTCATGACGTCGCGCGCGGTCTCCGCGTCGACCTGCTCCTCGAAGGTCGTCGAACCGGCCAGGTCGGCGAACATCACGGTCACGGTCTTGCGCGACGGGCCCGCGGTTGCGCCGTCCGACGCGCGTCGTGGCCCGATCGTCGAGCGGCGCGCCGCACGCTCGGCAGAATCGCGCGCTGGCCTTGGCCTCGACCCCGCACGTTCCGCAGGCGCGACCGAGCGGCGCGCCGCAGTCCTCGCAGAACCGGGCGTCCTCTTCGTTCGCGGCGCCGCAGGAGGCGCAGGCGCGCTGGTGCTCGGCCACGTCAGTCGGGTCTCAGAGACAAGGCGTCGTGGTCCTCGATCGCCGTCGCGGCGCGAATCGAGCATGGCGTGCAGCAGCTCCCAGCTGGCGTTCGTTGGCGGGTTCGATCTGGCCTGCCCCAAGTACGGGATAGGCGAAGCACCACGCCGTGGTGAGTCGGTAGTCGTACCGCAATTCGGCTGCGGGATAGTCGATCCCGCGTTCGGCGAGACGCGTTCGCGTAGCGCTCGATGAGATCGTCCTCGCATTCTCGCCGGGTATCGGTCGTGAGGCTCTGGCTCAGGAAGTAGCCCACGTCGTATGCGCCCCGGCCCTTCGACGTCATCTGCCAGTCCAGTGCCGTCACCGCGGGATCGTCGGCGCCGACGGCGAAGAACAGCTGGTCGAGGCGGAGGTCGCCGTGGAGGAACGTCCGCGGCGGTCGCGTGAGCTGCTCCAAGAACCACGGGACCATCGACGGGAACCGCTCGCCGAAGGCACGCATCGCCGGGGAAAGGTCGGCGCCGACACCCTCGACGAACCTCGGCCAGGCAGCCTCGAAGTTGCCGATCAACACGGCAGGGAATGGCGGAGTGGCGTTGGTCTTCAACCACGGCAGCGACGAGAAGCGGTCGCTCTCCCACCAGTGGGCGTGGTGAACGGCGATGGCGTCGATGACGGTCTCGGCGTCACGCGACGGAGCAGCCCACGATCTGGTCGGCGACGCGAAGGCGGCCCAAATCCTCGAGGACGAGCACGAAATCCTGTGTCACGTCGTCGAAGGCGGCGAAGTATGGACGCGCAGGCGGTAAGCGGGTTGTCCAGGCCGATCTCCTGGTAGAAGCGCACCTCGCGGAGGTAGAACTCGAGGTCCTCGCAGATCGTCGTCCGCGCTCGGGCGTCGAGCGTCGGGAACTTGAGCGACCACCGACGCCGGCACGTCCTGGCCGCCGTCGAGGTGGGCGCGATACAGGCGGCCGAGCAGTCCGACACCGATGCCGATCTGCTCGAGTCGGCATTCCCGCACGTCAGCCCCGAGGACATCGCTGAGCCATTCGGGCGTCACGCATTGGGGGTCAACCGGGAAATCTGCCATCCGCCCTCCCCGTGGATGACGCAAGCTTACGAAATCCTGGGAGCGATGCGCGTTCTTTCGCGCAACGTCAAGATCAGTGTCGCAGCACGCGCTGCTGGGCCGGACGGGCGCGCGGTGCAGCTCTCGCGCTAGGCGACGACCCAGATCGCTTGTGCCGCAGGGCTTCCAAGGTCGACGGTGGTTCCGGGATCGTTCTCCCTGGCATCCGCGGACTTGATGGCCACCGAGATCATGCCCGCGAAGTCGCGGCGAGCCAGAACGTGCAGCCGCGAATCCAGGCTGATTCCGACGCTGTCGAAGTAGCGCAGCATCTCCGGATCGGAGTCGGAGATGCGAGCCACGGTTCCGGTGTCGCCGTCCTGGCACACCGACAGCTGACGGGCGGGCGGTGTCGGCACGTGCCCGTCGGCGGCGGGGATCGGATCGCCGTGCGGATCGCGCGTCGGATGGCCGAGCTTTGCGTCGATGCGGTCCAGCATCCGGTCCGACACCGCGTGTTCGAGGATCTCCGCCTCGTCGTGCACCTCGTCCCAGCTGTAGCCGAGCTCGCGGACGAGGAAGGTCTCCATCAGACCGGTGCCTGCGCACCATTGCCAGGGCGGCGTCACGGCCGGCTCCGTCAGCGTCACCGCGCCGTACTTCTCGTGGTCGACGAGGCCCTGATCGGCGAGTTTGCGGATCGACTCCGACGCCGTGCTCGCCGAGACGCCGATGCGTTCGGCCAGCATCTTGGTGCTGACCTTTTCGTGCGACCACTCCTGCGCGGTCCAGATGACCTTCAGATAGTCCTGCGCCACCGTCGACAGGTCGCGTGGGTTGCTCTCAGGACTCACAACTAGCAAGTTTAGGCACTCATTACCTCATCCGGTGATCTAGCGCAGCCGGACGCGCGTCGCGCGTCGTAGGCTTGCCCTCGTGCAGCGCTGGCGGGGGCAGGACGAGATCCCCACGGACTGGGGCAGATGCGTCGTGACGATCGGCGTGTTCGACGGAGTGCATCGTGGGCACGCCGAGCTGATCAGCCACGCCGTGAAGAGCGCGCGTTCGCGTGGCGTTCCGTCGGTCCTGATGACGTTCGATCCGCACCCGATGGAAGTGGTCTTTCCCGGAAGCCACCCCGCACAGCTGACGACGCTGACGCGTCGCGCCGAGTTGGCCGAGGAAATGGGCGTCGACGTCTTCCTCGTCGTGCCCTTCACCTCCGACTTCATGAAGCTGACCCCCGAGCGCTACATCCACGAACTGCTCGTCGAGCGGCTCCACGTCGTCGAGGTGGTCGTGGGGGACAACTTCACGTTCGGCAAGAAGGCGGCGGGCAACGTGTCGATGCTGCGCAAGGCCGCCGAGAGGTTCGGATTCTCGGTCGAAGCCGTGTCGCTGGTGTCCGAGCATCACCGGGACGAGACCGTCACGTTCTCCTCGACCTACATCCGGTCGTGCGTCGATGCGGGTGACGTGGTGGCCGCCGCCGAGGCGCTCGGCAGGCCGCACCGCGTCGAGGGCGTGGTCGTCCGCGGCGACGGCCGCGGCAAGGTGCTCGGCTTTCCGACGGCCAACGTTGCGCCGCCGATGTTCTCCGCCATCCCCGCCGACGGGGTCTATGCGACGTGGTTCACCGTTCTCGGACACGGCCCGGTGGTCGGCACCGTCACGCCGGGGGAGCGCTACCAGGCCGCGGTGTCGGTGGGAACCAATCCGACGTTCTCGGGTCGCACCCGCACTGTCGAGGCGTTCGTCCTCGATACCGACGCCGACCTGTACGGCCAACACGTCGCCGTCGACTTCGTCGCCCGCATCCGCGGGCAGGAGAAGTTCGAGTCCGTCGACGACCTCATCGTGGCCATGGAGGGCGACACCATGCGCGCCCGCACCATCCTTGCCGCCCAGTAGCGGCCACGATTCTCGATCCACTGCCCGTCGCTGCTAGACTTCGCCCCGACCCAGCATGTGCTGCAGTTCGCGGTGGCCATGCCTCAGATAGCAGATCGCGGACCGATTCGATGGAGTAATTTTCGTGGCCCTCACCACCGAGCAAAAAAAAGAAATCCTTGGCCAGTACGGCCTGCACGAGACCGACACCGGTTCGCCGGAGGCGCAGGTGGCGATGCTCACCAAGCGCATCTCCGATCTGACCGAACACCTCAAGATGCACAAGCACGATCACCACTCTCGTCGTGGGCTGCTGTTGCTGGTCGGTCGTCGTCGCCGTCTGCTCAAGTACGTCGCGCAGGTCGACGTCGAGCGCTACCGCACCCTGATCGAGCGGCTGGGCCTGCGTCGCTGAATGCCAGTTCATGGTGTGCCTTACCGCAAATGCTGCGGTGTAGTATCCAAGTGTTTTGAGCCTGATCGGCTCGAACACACGGTGCGGTTCGTGCACATCCGCGCGCGCCGTTCCAGTGCGTCACCACAGGGTCCGTCCCCGTATGGGCGGTCTTCGGTAGTGGCTGTCGGACAGGCGTCCGGCCGCTTCGATCGACGGCCGTCATCTATTTTCGGACGGGCTCCAAGCCCCCGGGCTCTCATGTGTGACGACGCGAAACAGCTGAATGAAGCAGAGAGGCCTGACACGCGTCATGTCCGTAGTTGAAACCGATGAAGGCGTATTCGAAGCGACCGCCACCATCGACAACGGGAGCTTCGGCACCCGCACCATCCGTTTCGAGACCGGCCGGTTGGCCCAGCAGGCCGCCGGCGCCGTCGTCGCGTACCTCGACGACGAAACCATGCTCCTGTCGGCGACCACCGCCAGCAAGAGCCCGAAGGATCACTTCGACTTCTTCCCGCTGACCATCGACGTCGAAGAGCGCATGTACGCCGCGGGACGCATCCCCGGCTCGTTCTTCCGGCGTGAGGGACGCCCGTCGACGGACGCCATCCTGACCTGCCGCCTGATCGACCGGCCACTGCGCCCGACGTTCGTCTCGGGTCTGCGCAACGAGATCCAGGTCGTGGTGACCATCCTGAGCCTGGATCCCAAGGACCTCTACGACGTCTTGGCGATCAATGCCGCGTCCGCGTCCACGCAGATCTCCGGACTGCCGTTCGCCGGTCCGGTCGGCGGCGTCCGCGTCGCCCTGATCTCGGGCCAGTGGGTCGCGTTCCCGACCGTCGAGCAGCTCGAGACCGCCGTGTTCGACATGGTCGTCGCGGGCCGCAAGACCGAGGACGACGTGGCGATCATGATGGTCGAGGCCGAGGCCACCGACAACGTGATCGAGCTCATCGCGGGCGGTGCAGGCGCGCCGACCGAGAGTGTCGTCGCCGAGGGCCTTGAAGCCGCCAAGCCGTTCATCGCCGCGTTGTGCGATGCGCAACAGGCACTGGCCGAAAAGGCCGCCAAGCCGGTCGCCGACTACCCGCTGTTCCCCGATTACCAGGACGACGTCTTCTACGCGGTGTCCTCGGTGGCCACCGACGAGCTGTCGAAGGCGCTGACGATCGCGGGCAAGGAAGAGCGCGACGACCGCACCAACGAGATCAAGGTCGAGGTGCTCGAGCGTCTCGGCGAGACCTATGCGGGTCGCGAGAAGGAAATCGGTGCGGCGTACCGATCGCTGACCAAGAAACTGGTTCGCCAGCGCATCCTGACCGACCACTTCCGCATCGACGGCCGCGGCATCACCGACATTCGCGCGCTGTCCGCCGAGGTTGCGATCATCCCGCGGGCGCACGGCAGCGCGCTCTTCGAGCGTGGCGAGACCCAGATCATGGGTGTGACGACGCTGGACATGGTCAAGATGGCTCAGCAGATCGACTCGCTCGGGCCGGAGAAGTCCAAGCGGTACATGCACCATTACAACTTCCCGCCGTACTCGACCGGCGAGACCGGCCGCGTGGGCTCGCCCAAGCGTCGCGAGATCGGTCACGGCGCGCTGGCCGAGCGGGCGCTGATGCCAGTGCTGCCGAGCATCGAGGAATTCCCGTACGCCATCCGCCAGGTGTCGGAGGCGTTGAGCTCCAACGGCTCGACGTCGATGGGTTCGGTGTGTGCGTCGACTTTGTCGCTGCTGAACGCCGGTGTGCCGCTGAAGGCTCCCGTCGCCGGCATCGCCATGGGCCTGGTGTCCGATGACGTCGAGGTCGAGGGTGGCGGCACCGAGAGGCGCTTCGTCACGCTGACCGACATCCTCGGCGCTGAGGATGCCTTCGGCGACATGGACTTCAAGTGCGCAGGCACGAAGGACTTCGTCACCGCGCTGCAACTCGACACCAAGCTCGACGGAATCCCGTCGAAGGTGCTCGCAGGCGCACTGGCTCAGGCCAAGGACGCCCGCATCACGATTCTCGAGGTGATGGCCGAGGCCATCGACGAGCCCGACGAGATGAGCCCGTACGCGCCGCGCATCACCACGATCAAGGTGCCGATCGACAAGATCGGCGAGGTCATCGGGCCCAAGGGCAAGATGATCAACTCGATCACCGAGCAGACCGGCGCCTCGATCTCGATCGAGGACGACGGCACGGTGTTCGTCGGTGCGAGCAACGGCGAGTCGGCACAGGCCGCGATCGACATGATCAACGCGATCGCCAACCCGCAGCTGCCGAAGGTCGGCGAGCGGTTCCTCGGGACCGTCGTCAAGACCACCGATTTCGGTGCGTTCGTTTCGCTGTTGCCGGGTCGTGACGGGCTGGTGCACATCAGCAAGCTCGGTCGCGGTAAGCGCATCGCCAAGGTCGAGGATGTCGCCAAGGTCGGCGACAAACTCCGCGTGGAGATCGCCGACATCGACAACCGGGGCAAGATCTCGCTGGTACTGGTCGCCGAAGAGGAGTCAGCGGACGCACCCGCGGACGCCGCTCCTGCTCCGGACGCTGCACCTGTAGATGCCGCAACCGCCAGCAGCTGAGTCGGTCCGGCGCACGACACTGCCGGGCGGGCTGCGGGTTGTCACCGAGTTCATCCCGTCCGTGCATTCGGCGTCGGTGGGAGTATGGGTTGGCGTCGGATCGCGCGACGAAGGTCGCAGCGTGGCTGGCGCCGCCCACTTCCTCGAACACCTGTTGTTCAAGTCGACGCCGACTCGCTCGGCCGTCGAGATAGCGCAGGCGGTGGACGCGGTGGGCGGCGAGCTCAACGCGTTCACCGCACGCGAGCACACCTGCTACTACGCGCACGTCCTCGACGACGACCTGGCTCTGGCGGTCGACCTGGTCGCCGACGTGGTGCTGCGTGGCCGTTGTGCATCGGAGGACGTCGAGGTCGAGCGCGACGTCGTGCTCGAAGAGATCGCGATGCGCGACGACGATCCGGAGGACACCCTCGGCGACGTGTTCCTGTCGGCGATGTTTGGAGAGCATCCGATCGGGCGGCCGGTGATCGGCAGTGCCGAGTCGATCTCTGACATGACCCGCGAGCAGCTGCACTCCTTCCATCTCCGGCGCTACACACCCGAGCGAATGATCGTCGCGGTCGCGGGCAACATCGAGCACGACCAGGTCGTCGCGTTGGTGCGGGAGAGTTTCGGTCCCCGGCTCGTCAAGGGCGTCCACCCGGCGTCGCCGCGCAAGGGCACCGGACGGGTGCCTGGGAAACCGTCATTGCAACTGATCCACCGCGACGCCGAGCAGACGCACATGTTCCTCGGCGTGCGCACTCCGGGCAGGCACTGGGATCATCGGTGGGCGCTCGCGGTGCTCAACGGCGCCCTCGGCGGTGGACTGAGTTCCCGCCTGTTCCAACAGATTCGGGAGACCCGCGGCTTGGCCTATTCGGTGTACTCGACGGTCGATACGTTCTCGGACTCCGGCGCGTTGTCGGTGTACGCCGCGTGCCTTCCGGAACGGTTCGACGAAGTGGTGCGGGTGACGACGGATGTCCTCTCAGAGGTCGCGCGCGACGGCATCACCGAGAGCGAGTGCCGAATCGCGAAGGGGTCGATGCGCGGCGGGTTGGTGCTCGGCCTGGAGGATTCCGGATCGCGCATGAATCGGATCGGCCGCAGCGAACTCAATTACGGATCGCATCGAAGCATCCCCCACACTCTCGAGCAGATCGACGCCGTGACGCTGGATGAGGTCAACGCGGTGGCGGCTCAGCTGCTGAATCGTCCCTTCGGCGCCGCGGTGCTCGGCCCACGGTCGAAGAAGTCCCTGCCGCGGCCTCTGAAAATTCTTGCCAGCTAGAGCTTGGTCTCGCGCGCTTTAGTGGAAGTCGACGACCAATGCCGTCATGTTGTCCTTGCTCTTGGCGTTGGTGGCCGCGCGGACCAACGCCCTGCAGAGGGTGTTGGGGTCGCCGACGGCAGTGAGCGCCGACAATAGGTACTCCTGATCGAGTACGCCGCTGATGCCGTCGGAGCACATCAGGAGCCGATCGCCGGGGGTGACCTCGACGGTGGTTACGTCGGGGTGCGCTGGCCCCTTCATCCCGAAGTAGCGGGTGAGCTTGTTGCGGCCCGGGTGATTCTCGCCGGCGTCCTCACTGATCGCCCCGGCGTCGACCAGGACCTGGGCAATGGTGTGGTCGGTGGTCAACCGGACCAGTTGACCGTCGTGCATCAGGTAGGCCGGACTGTCGCCAAGGCTGGCGATGGTGCAGCGCCCGCCGGTGACGAGTGCGGCGACGATGGTGGCCCCGGTGCCGGCGACGGCGGCCTCCTGTTGCCCGCGTTCGTTCAGCTCATCGGAGAGCTGGGCGATCGCGGTCGATCAGCGACGTCTCGGGATCGGCGGCGATTGCGTGATCGCGTTGCACCTCGGCAAGGCGCTCCGAAAGCCGGTCGACGACGGTCTGGGCCGCGACTTCACCGTTCGGCGCACCCCCGACACCGTCGGAGACGAAGAACAGTCCGGCCTCGGGATGGGCACCCAGGCGATCCTCGTTGTGATCCCGAATGCCAGTGGCGGTCGCTTCGCCGTGCGTGAAATGATCGTCGTGCCGTTTCCGCCATTTCCAACCCCATCTGCCATCGCGGTCACCCGTGTCGGCAATGATGTCACGCGGAGCGGAGTCAGGCGAGGATGATCGCCGGGTCCGTGTACGGAAGGCCGAGATCCGAGGCCACCTGCTCGGACAGCAGCGCACCCTCGTGCGTCGAAAGTCCCTTGGCGAGAGCCGGATCCGCCTTGCACGCGGCCTGGAAGCCCTTGTCGGCGAGCTTGAGCACGTACGGCATGGTGGCGTTCGTCAGCGCATAGGTGGACGTACGCGGCACGGCACCGGGCATGTTCGCCACGCAGTAGAACACCGTGTCGTGCACGGCGAACGTCGGGTCGTCGTGAGTGGTGGGCCGGGAGTCCTCGAAGCAACCGCCCTGGTCGATGGCGATGTCGACGAGGACCGCGCCCGACTTCATGTGCGCGACGGTCGAATTGGTGACGAGCTTGGGGGCCTTGGCGCCTGGGACGAGGACCGCGCCGATGACGAGGTCGGCCTGCTTGACCGCGTCCTCGAGATCGAGCTGTGAGGAATAGCGGGTCTCGATGGCGCCGCCGTACTCGGCGTCGATCTTGCGCAGGGTGTTGACGTTGAGGTCGAACACCGTGACGTGTGCGCCCATGCCCCAGGCGACGGCGGCGGCGTTGTCGCCCGCCATGCCGCCGCCGATGACGACGACCTTGGCCGGGGCCACGCCGGGCACGCCGCCCATGAGCACGCCGCGACCGCCCTGCGTGCGCATCAGGTGGTAGGCGCCGACCTGGGCGGAGAGCCGGCCGGCGACCTCGCTCATCGGGGCGAGGAGCGGAAGCGCACCGTCGGCGGTCTGCACGGTCTCGTAGGCGATCGACGTGGTGCCGGAGGCGATCAACGCGTCCGTGCACGGCTTGGATGCCGCGAGGTGCAGGTAGGTGAAGAGCGTCTGGCCCTTGCGCATGCGGCCGTACTCGGCCTCGATGGGCTCCTTGACCTTGAGCAGCAGGTCGGCCTCGGCCCACACTTCGTCGGCGGTGTCGACGATCTGCGCGCCGACGGACTTGTAGTCGCTATCCGAGATGGCGGATCCGTTGCCCGCACCTGCCTGGATGAGAACCTCGTGACCGCGACGGGTCAGCTCGGCGACACCTGCGGGGGTGATGGCGACGCGATATTCGTTGTTCTTGATCTCGGCGGGGACTCCGACGCGCATTTCTGCTCCTCATGTTGCGGTGCGACTGCATAAATTGTGAAGAAGATTCGGAGCAAAGACAATCGGTATGGTGAAGATTCGTTATAGTCGCGTGGTGGTGACAGAATCTTCGGGAACCATCATTTCGAACGGTGTGTCGCCGAAGAATGTTCGGGCGATCGACCTCGACGCCACCGACCGGCGCATTCTCACCGCCCTTCACGACGACGCCCGGATGTCGAACAGCGCGCTCGCCGACCTGGTCGGCATCGCGCCGTCGACCTGTCACGGGCGGGTGCGACGCTTGCAGGATCTCGGGGTGATCCGCGGCTTCTATGCCGACATCGACCCGTCGGCCATCGGCCTGTCTCTGCAGGCGATGATCTCGGTCAGCCTGCAGTCGAATGCGCGCGGCCGGATCGACACCTTCATCGAGCACATCCGACGCCGCCCGCAAGTCATGGACGTGTACTTCCTGGCGGGCGCCGACGACTTCATCCTGCACGTGGCCGCGCGTGACACCGACGACCTGCGGTCGTTCGTGGTCGAGAACCTCAACGCCGACGCCGACGTCGCCGGTACCCAGACGTCGCTGATCTTCGAGCACCTTCGAGGGGCGTCGCCGCTGTGAGTGCCGATGACGCCGAGGACGAGTTGGACGAGTTGTACGGACTTCCGCCGAGGGAGTTCACCGCGCGCCGCAAGGAGCTGGCCGCGGCGGCGCGTAAGCGCGACGAGGCCGATGTCGCGAAGCTGATCGGGGCAGCCCGACGGCCGACTGCCGCGGCGTGGGTGGTCAACCTGCTGGTTCGACGTGACACCACCGCGCGGCGCCGGTTGCTCGACCTCGGTGACCAACTGCGAGCGGCGCATGCCGACATGGACGGGGCCCGCATCCGGGAATCGACTGCGGCACAACGCAGACTGGTCGATGCACTGGCACGGGCCGCATTCGCCGAGGCCGGGCTCTCCGACCCCACGGCTGCGCTGCGCGATGACGTGACGGGCACCCTGCAGGCGGCTGTCGCCGATCCCGATGTCGCCGCCCGACTGGGGCGATTGACGACGGCCGAGCGATGGTCTGGGTTCGGCGACTTCGGCACGACGTCCGCGGTGGCTGGAACGAAGAGCGGGCGGGCGACACCGACGAAGCAGCGGCCCGAGGCGGCCGCCGATGCCGAGGAGCCAACCGGGCGCGAGCTCGCCGCCGCGATGGAACGTCGGGACGCCGCAGCAGTCGAACTGGCCGCAGCGGAAGCCGCACGGGTCGACGCCGACGACGTCGTCGCCGATCGCGAGGGCAAGCTCGCGACCGCGCGCCGCCGCTACGAGACCCTGCTCGAGTCCCTGAACGCCGCCGAACGCGACGTGAACACGGCCGACGTCGAACTCGACGGAGCACGAACGTCCGCAACCGACGCCGCCGGTCGAGCAGAGGATGCGGCGACCGAGCTCGCGGCCGCGGAGGCGGAGCTGGCCGCTCTCACCGACCAGTAGCCGAGGTCAGGCGCCGACGAGTTCGGGGTGGAACCTGGTCACCATCCGACGGATACCGTCACGCCAGTCCACGGTGGTTCCGCCGACGAGTTCGTGCATGAGGGCGACGTCGGTCGGTCCGCCGCGGAGCGCGTGGGGGCTGACGTCGAACGTCGGTTCCCTGCCCACCAGCTCGCCGAGATACAGGCACCAGTCCTGCAGGCTGACAGCCTGATCGCCACACCAGTTCACCGTGATCGCAGGAACCGACGCCACCTCGAGCAGCTTGGGCACCATGGCGATGAAGTCGTCCTCGTGGATCGGGTTGTAGCGCGCCGGGCCACCCGATGGCACGGGGATCGGGATGTCGGCCAACATCATCTCCAGGTGGTACAGCGGCCACCCGCCGTTGTCGCCGTACGGGACGTTGAGCCGGGCGATCGTCGTGGGCAGGTCCAGCGCGCGAGCCATCGACCGAGCAACGACCTCTCCGGCGATCTTGGAGATCGAGTAGGTGGGCAGCATGCGGCTTGTGGTTGTCGCCGAGGGCGGTGCGCTCATTCCTCGGCTCGTCGTCCGGCGGGTCGTAGACGGCGGCGGAGGAGCAGTGCAGAAATGCCTTCGCGCTACGACAGTGCGCCATCAGCAGGCCGACCGACTCCGCGTTGGCCGCAAGGTCCTTGTCCCACCTGCCGCTCTTGGCCACTGCCAGATTCAGCACGTAGTCGAAGTCGGTGGGGAGCCCGGTGAAGTCGCCTGCGGCGAGATTTACTGCCTCACAACGGACTCCCGCGTCCTCCAGGACCTTTCGCGCCGCGGCATCGGAGAAGCGAGCGATACCCCACACCTCGTTGTCGGGCGCCAGCGCCAGTGCGATCGGAGCGGCGACCTGTCCGGTCGGACCGGTAATGAGGACCTTCGAGTCGTGCATCAGCCGATGGTAAGGCCGCGACGGCGTGCGCTGGGCGAAACGCGTCAACGCATCGCGCCGCAAAACTTTCTCCTGAAACTCTGTGCTCGATTGTGATTGTGGACACACTTTGCCGGGACTAGCCTGGGGAGATCAGCCCGTGCGGACAGCCCTCCGCCGGACCTGGTTGACGCTGTTCAGGAGGTCCATGAGGACCGAATTCGGCGCGCCCGCAACATCAGTTCGGGTGCGACTCGACATCACTGGCGTAGTCCAGGGTGTCGGATTTCGTCCTGCCGTCGCACGAATAGCAAACGCACATGGGGTCAGTGGGTTCGTCTACAACGACGCAGGCTCGGTGCACTGCGAACTCGAAGGCCTGGCCGATGCCGTCGACGCCGCGGCCGCCGACATCCGGGACGCGCCACCGCCGATGGCGCGCATCGACGACGTGTGCGTGACGACCATCGCGCCGCTGGGGGACGGCGCGTTTCGCATCATGGCGAGCAGGTCCGGTGACGACGCCCGCACCCTGGTGCCGCCCGACATCGCGATGTGTGACGACTGCCTTCGCGAGATGCGCGATCCCGGCGACCGCCGACATCGACACCCGTTCATCACCTGCACGAACTGCGGGCCGCGCTACACCGTGATCACCGATCTGCCCTACGACCGGCCCGCTACGACCATGGCGGGCTTTCCGATGTGCCAGCAGTGCCTCACCGAGTTCCACGATCCTCTCGACCGTCGGTTTCACGCGCAGACCATCGCATGCCCGGACTGCGGGCCGCGCCTGTCGTGGTCCGGACCTGGCGACGGCGACCCGATTGCCGCGGCGGCAGCCGCCATCGACGCGGGGCTGGTCGTCGCGGTGAAGGGAATCGGCGGCTACCACTTGGCCTGTAGGGCAGACGATCCCGCGGTGTTGGCAGGGCTGAGAGACCGAAAGTGCAGGCCAGCAAAGCCATTTGCCGTGATGACTGCCAACCTCGTAGGCGCTCGCCGCATCGCCGAGCTGTCTCGGGGCGCGGAGGTGGCGTTGACCTCACCGTCCGCGCCGATCGTCCTGCTTCCGGCGCGATCGGGTGTCTTGGCCCCGCAGGTCGCACCCGGCCTGCGGGACGTCGGCGTCTTTCTCGCGTATTCGCCGATACACCACCTGCTCTTCGATCGGCTCGACGCCACGGCGTTGGTGATGACGTCGGCGAACAAGGGCGGATCGCCGATCGTGTTCCGCAACGGCGACCTGAACTGGATCGACGGCCTAGCAGACGCGGTGCTGTCGCATGATCGGCCCATCCACGTGCCGTGTGAGGACTCCGTAGTCGCCATCGACGGCGACGGCGAGCAACTGCCGATCCGACGCTCCCGCGGGTACGCGCCTCTGCCCGTTGCGGTTTCCATCCCTCGCGACGCCGGTGTAGTCCTCGCAACCGGCGGGGATCTGAAGACCACGTTCTGCCTGATGGGGGAGGACGGGCGGGCGCACATGTCATCGCACCTTGGCGACATGGCGGACCCTCGCACACAGGACTGCTTCGACGACGCGTATCGGCATCTGGGCTTCATGACCGATCGCAGACCGAAGCTGATCGCACACGATATGCACCCGGGGTATGCGACCACCCGCTGGGCGGCTCGGCAAGGGCTCGATGTGTTCGCCGTCCAGCACCACCACGCACACGCGGTCTCGTTGATCGCCGAGCATCGCCGCATCGGCGAGTCCGTGCTCGCGGTCACCTACGACGGCACCGGTTACGGCGCCGACGGAACGATCTGGGGCGGAGAGCTTCTCGCGATCTCCGACCCCGCGACCTTCACCAGGGTCGGACACCTCAAGCCCTTCGCACTGCCCGGCGGTGACGAAGCGGCCCGCCAGCCTGCGCGCATCGCGCTCGACCTGCTGCATCGCGCGGGGATCGGATGGGACGCGGATCTGCCCCCGGTCGCCGAGATCGGCCAGGGGGGCATGAAGGTTCTGGCGCAACAGATTCCGCGCGGAGTGCGCTGCACCACGACCAGCAGCATGGGCAGGCTCTTCGACGCGGTGGCCAGCCTTCTCGGGGTGTGCCAGCGGGTCAGCTACGAAGGCCAGGCCGCCGTCGAACTCGAGCACCTGGCCCGCGGAGGAACGGTGCGCGGTGCGGAGGTCGACTTCGGCGTCGACGCCGGGCTGATCGACCCGTTGCCGGTAATGGCGGGTTTGGTCGGCGGACTGCGATCCGGCGTGGCCGTCGCCGATCTCGCCGCGGCGTTTCACGACGCGGTGGTGCGAGCCACCGTCGCCGCAGTGACCAGCTGCGCCCGCGCGGCAGGAATCGGAACGGTCGGCCTGACCGGCGGAGTCTTCGTCAACCGGCTTCTGCTGGATGGCGTTCGGAAGTCATTGTCGACGAACGGATTTGATGTACTGACGCACCGAATACTGCCCTGCAACGACGGCGGTATCGCACTCGGCCAGGCCGTCATCGCCGCCTGCGCCAATCCTTCGACAGAGAGAAGCGGCCCATGTGCCTTGGAATCCCCGGCAAGGTAGTCGACATCTGGGACGAGTCGGGTACCCGAATGTCGACCGTCGACTTCGGCGGCACGACCAAGAAGGTCTGCCTGGCCTACCTGCCAGACATGGAGATCGGTGAATACACCATCGTCCATGCCGGTTTCGCGATCAACAGGCTGGACGAGGAGTCCGCCAGCAGCACCCTGAAGATGTTCGCCGATCTGGGCGTCCTGGAAGAGGAGCTCGCCGTGCTCCAGCCTTCTGCCGGCCGTCCGCGAGACGAGGAGTCAGCATGAAGTACCTAGACGAATTCCGTGACCCGGTGGCCGCCAGGACGCTGGTCGACCAGATCAAGCGCAGGGCCACTCGAACCGTGGACGATCATGGAAGTGTGTGGGGGGCAGACGCATTCGATCATCCGCAACGGTATCGACCAGCTTCTCGGCGACGCCGTCGAGTTCATCCACGGTCCCGGTTGCCCGGTGTGCGTCACGCCGCTGGAGATGATCGACAGGGCATTGGAGATCGCTGCGCGCGACAACGTCATCTTCTGCTCGTTCGGGGACATGCTGCGGGTCCCCGGCAGCAAGCAGGATCTGTTCGGCGTGCGTGCGCGCGGCGGCGACGTCCGAATCGTCTACTCGCCGCTGGACGCCACGCAGATCGCCGCCGAGAATCCGGACAAGGACGTGGTCTTCTTCGGTGTCGGCTTCGAGACCACCGCGCCTGCCAACGCGATGTCCGTGGTGCACGCCCAACGGCTCGGGCTCAAGAACTTCATCTGCTCGTGTCGCACGTGCTGGTGCCGCCCGCGATGACGGCGATTCTGTCCTCGCCGACGAACCGGGTGCAGGGCTTCCTCGGCGCAGGCCACGTGTGCTCGGTGATGGGGACGTCGGAATACGGCCCGCTGGTGGAGAAGTTCGGCGTACCGATCGTGGTGTCCGGCTTCGAGCCGCTCGACCTGCTCGAGGGAGTCCGCCAACTCGTCGATCTGCTCGAAGACGGCAGGGTCGAGCTGCTCAACGCCTATCCCAGAGCGGTGAGCCAGGCGGGCAACCTCGTCGCTCAACAGACGCTGGCCGACGTATTCGTCGTCACCGACCGGCCGTGGCGCGGCATCGGGATGATCCCGAAGTCGGGGTGGACCCTATCGCCGAAGTATGCGGACTTCGATGCAGAGAAGAAGTTCGGCGTCGGCCACATGCAGGTCGAGGAGTCGAGCGAATGCCACAGCGGTGAGGTGCTGCAGGGTCTGATCAAGCCCAACGAGTGCCCTGCCTTCGGCAAGACGTGCACGCCGCGCACCCCACTGGGGGCAACGATGGTGTCCAGCGAGGGTGCCTGCGCCGCGTACTACCAGTTCCGCCGGCTGGATCTAGCGGTGGCACATGCCTGACGACGAGTCGGTCACGATCGATCCGGAGGCCTGGGTCTGCCCGATGCCGTTGCGCGAGACCAAGCGAATCGTCATGGGCCACGGCGGGGGCGGCGTGTTGTCGGAAGAGTTGATCGAGAACCTCTTCCTGCCGGCATTCGGATCCGCTGGAGGGCCAGCGCGTGATTCGGCGCTGCTGACGGTGGCGGCCGGCCAGATCGCATTATCGACGGACTCGTACGTGGTGCAGCCGGTGTTCTTTCCCGGCGGGAACATCGGCGACCTCGCGGTCAACGGCACCATCAACGACCTCGCCATGAGTGGGGCTCAACCGCTGGCGCTGACCGCGGGCTTCATCCTGGAGGAGGGTCTAGAACTTGAGGTGCTCGGCCGAATCGCGCAGTGCATGGGCAAGGCCGCCGACAACGCGGGGGTCGCGATCGTCACGGGCGATACCAAGGTCGTCGGAAAGGGCAGCGCCGATCAGCTTTTCATCAACACCGCAGGCGTAGGGGTCGTGCCACCCGGGGTGTCCGTCGGCCCGGAACGGGCACGCGTCGGCGACGACATCATCGTCTCCGGCAAGATCGGCGAGCACGGCGTCGCGATCATGAGTGTCCGCGAAGGAATCGACTTCGGCACCCAAATCGCCACTGACAGTGCGCCTTTGCACCGTTTGGTCGCTGCCATGCTCGCGGCGGGCACGCCTGGCGGAGTGCACACGTTGCGCGACCCCACCCGCGGCGGTCTCGTCGCGGCGGTCGTGGAGCTTGCACGCGCGGCGGGTGTCGGTATCCAACTCGACGAGCGGGCGATCCCCGTGCCCGAAGGCGTCGCGTCGGCGTGCAGCTTCCTCGGGTTGGATCCGCTCCAGGTGGCCAACGAGGGCAAGTTGGTCGCATTCGTCGACCCGTCGGACACCGCGGCCGTCCTCGCCGCGATGCGCGCCCGTCACGAAGGCGCCGATGCCGTGGTCATCGGGAAGGTCGTCGCCGAACATCCGGGCATGGCGGTGGGGACGACGCCGTTCGGCACCACTCGGGTGATCGAAAGAGAACTCGGCGAACAGCTTCCGCGGATCTGTTAACGGCCCTGCGATGCGGCCGGTCGGCTGGCAGTAAAGTCCAGACCATGCGTGTCGGAGTGTTGGGTGCCAAGGGCAAGGTCGGGCGCGACCATCGTCGACGCCGTCGAGAGCCGCCGACGACCTGACGTTCACGGCCGGCGTCGACGCCGGTGATCCGCTCGGCGCCTTCACCGACAGCCAGACCCAGGTCGTCGTCGACTTCACCCATCCCGACGTCGTGATGGACAACCTGAAGTTCCTGATCGACAACGGCATCCACGCGGTGGTCGGCACGACGGGGTTCACCGACGAGCGGATCGCGCAGGTACGGGAGCTGGGTCGCCGACGGCCCCGGACGTGGCGGTGCTCATCGCGCCGAACTTCGCCATCGGAGCGGTTCTGTCGATGCAGTTCGCCAAGCAGGCCGCGCGCTTCTTCGAATCGGTGGAAGTGATCGAGTTGCACCACCCGTTCAAGGCCGACGCGCCCTCGGGCACCGCCGCGCGCACCGCCCGCATGATCGCGGAGGCCCGGAAGGATCTCCCGCCCAACCCCGACGCGACCAGTACTGGACTCGACGGCGCCCGTGGAGCCAGCGTCGACGGCATTCCGGTGCACTCGATCCGGCTGGCCGGCCTCGTCGCCCACCAGGAGATCCTGTTCGGCACGCAGGGGGAGACGCTGACGATCCGCCACGACAGCATGGACCGGACGTCCTTCGTGCCCGGCGTGCTGCTGGCGGTGCGGCACGTGCACGAGCGGCCCGGGCTGACGATCGGGATCGAGCCGCTGCTCGGCATGTCGTGACCGCGCCGAGACTGCACTTGTTCACGGAATTCGGCCGACATCCATCACCTTCTGCATCTCGGCCCGCTCGTGAAAGCCCTGCGCATCCAGCTGTTGATCGGTTTCATGTGCGTCGCGCTGATCGTCTACTTCGTGCTGCTCGGTCGTGCGGCGCTCATTCTGCTGACGTCCGGCAAGCCTGCGGCAATCGGGCTTGGCGTCGCCGTGTTTCTGCTTCCCGATCGTGGGACTCTGGGCGATGATCGCCACGCTGCGAGCGGGTTTCGCCCACCAACGGCTCGCGCGCACGGCTGCCGAGCAGGGCATGGAGCTCGACGTGAGCGCGCTTCCGCGCAGGCCGTCGGGCCGGATCGAGCGCGACGCCGCCGACGCCTTGTTCCACACCGTGCAAGGCCGAGCTCGATGCCGAACCCGAGGACTGGCGCCGCTGGTATCGGCTGGCTCGAGCCTACGATTACGCCGGTGACCGAGGCCGCGCTCGGGAGACGATGAGGACGGCGGTCGACATGGAGCGGGGGAGTGGCGGCGATGAGCGTTTGCGCGAAGAGCGGACTCGAATGACCAAGACGCTGTTGATCGTTCACCACACGCCCTCGCCGCACTGCCAGGAGCTGTTCGAGGCGGTGGTGGCCGGCGCGACCGACCCCGAGATCGACGGTGTGGAGGTCGTGCGCCGCCCAGCCCTCACGGTGTCGCCGGTCGACATGCTCGAAGCCGACGGCTATCTGCTCGGCACGCCGGCGAACCTCGGGCTACATCAGCGGCGCGCTCAAGCACGCGTTCGATCAGTCGTACTACCAGCTCCTCGACTCCACCCGTGGTCGACCGTTCGGCCTCTGGCTTCACGGCAACGAGGGCACCGAGGGAGCCGAGCGTGCCGTTGACGGGATCACCGCGGGGCTGGGTTGGGTGAAGGCCGCGGAGCACCTCTCGGTGTCGGGAAGACCGTCGAAGGCCGACCTCGAGGCGTGCTGGAACCTTGGCGCAACGGTCGCCGCACACCTGATGTCATGAGTGGTGGACGCAAGTCGGCCGATTGCCGCCACGGGCCAGCCTTGACAAGCGCACTGTTCACGTTGGACGAATTCGTCCGCTAACTGCCCCCAATTCGGAGGAACAAGCCATGCCCCAAGGATCTGGACGCCTACAAGGAAAGTCGGCGGTGGTCACCGGAGCGGCGATGGGCATAGGTCGGGCGACCGCCGAACTCTTCGTGCGCGAGGGCGCCCGACTGATCGCGACCGATGTTCAACGCGAGCCGCTGCTTGCGCTGGCCGATGAACTGCGGCGTGACGGAGCAGAGGTCGAGACAGTGGTCGGCGACGTGTCAGTCGAGGAGGACGCGCGGCGGATGATCGCGGCCGCGACCGATCACTTCGGACGGCTCGACGTGCTCGTCGCCAACGCTGGGATCATCCCGCTTGGCGACGTGATGGAGATGACGGTCGCCGACTGGGACGACGTCATGGCCATCGACGGGCGCGGCATGTTCCTCACCTGCAAGTTCGCCATCGAGGCGATGGTGGCGACGGGCGGCGGCGCCATCGTGTGCCTCTCCTCGATCTCGGGAGTGGCCGGCCAGAAGCGGCAGGCGGCCTACGGCCCCGCCAAGTTCGTCGCCACGGGCCTGACCAAGCACCTGGCGGTCGAGTGGGCCGACCGCGGGATCAGGGTGAATGCCGTTGCCCCAGGCACGATTCGGACTGATGCGGTCAAGCGGATTCCAGAGCAGCCCGGCGGCTCGGAGTACTTGGCTTCGATCCAGAGCATGCACCCGATGGGCCGCCTCGGCGAGCCGGTCGAAGTCGCCAGCGCGATCGCCTTCCTCGCGTCCGACGAAGCCTCGTTCATCACCGGCGCGGTGCTGCCCGTCGATGGGGGTTTCCTGGCGCAGTGAGGCTTTCGGCCGGACGGTGGACGCAACACCTCGTGAGGGGTCGTGCGACGTGACTGCCACTCTTACCCGTTGCCGCCCTTCGGGTCTCCCGTGGTGCTCGTCTCGGATACCGTCAGTAGCCCGACCCGCACTGACGAAGGAGACCGCATGTCTGGTATCGCCTGATCGCGATGGCGAGTGCGCCCATCGCGGGTGGAGCCTTGCTGGGCGCGCTGGCGGGCAACCTGCGCGGACCCGACGTTCGCGCACATCGTCAAGGAGGACATCGAGATTCTCGAGATGCTTCCGCCCGAACAGGCCGAGCGTCGCGCCGAATTGCAGCGGGTCATCGACATGCGCATCGACGAAATGATCGCCGCCGTCGACAAGCAGCGGTCGATGCTCGAGGTTGCGGCGTCCTACCGCGGCAACTGGCGCGACATCGTCGTGTTCGTCTGCGCGATCCTGTTCACGATCATCTGGTGGAACACCCCGCACTCCCGCGCCAACTACTGGCTGATGTTCGTGGTGATGATCATCGTGTCGGTCGCGGCGGGCGTCTACGCCGCCCGGGGCCTGTTGCGGGCGTTGCGCACGTACCTGCGGGGGCTCAGGGCCGAAAAGGGTCAGTAGTGGTACGTGTCCGACGGCGCGGGCATGTGCACGCGCTCGTCCTCGACGAACTCGGACACCTCGATGCCGTAGGCGCGGGCGAGGTCGAGGATCTTGGTCGCTCGCGCGATGCGCGGTAGGTCCGAGCCGTTGCGGATCTCGCCGCCGTCACGTTCGTACTCGGCGAAGAACTCCTTGGCCCAACTGATCTCGTCCTGCGAGGGGGAGAGCCCCTCGTTCACCGCGGAGCACTGATCGGGCGTCAGGCAGATCTTGCCCGTCATGCCGAACTCGGCCGACACCGCCGTCGCCTCGATGAGCTTCAGCGCGCTGGAGCCGACGGTCGGGCCGTCGATCGCACTGGGCAGGTGCGCGGCCTTGGCCGCGATCGTGAAGCGTGACCGGGCGTAGGCCAGCGTCGCCGGGTTGTCGCCGAACCCGGTGTCGCGGCGGAAGTCGCCGATGCCGAACGCGAGCCGGAAGGTGCCCTTCGCGGCGGCGATCTCGGTGATCCGCTCCAAGCCCGCGCGCCGTCTCGACGAGGGCGACGATCGGCACGCCCGGCAGTCGCTTTGCGGTCTCGGTGACGTGGTCGACCGATTCGACCATCGCCAGCATCACCCCGCCGACCGTCGTCCCGGCGAGCATCTCGAGATCGTCGGCCCACCACGCCGTGCCGAAGCCGTTGACGCGCACCCAGTCGGTGTTGCCCGCGTTCAACCACCGGAGCACGTTGTCGCGCGCGGAGACCTTGTCCTTGGGCGCGACCGCATCCTCGATGTCGAGGACGACGATGTCGGCCCGCGAGTGCACGGCGGCCGGGAACCGGTCGTCCTGAGCCCCGTTGACGAGCAGCCAGCTTCGGGCGAGCACCGGATCGATGCGTGAGCCTGCGTCCTGGGATCCGTCGTGGGAGGTCGGCGTCCTGGTCGTTCATCGCGTTCATGGTCGCCTACGGCTTCGACGACAAAGCAAAACGGGTCAGCGCAGGTGCTCGCCGAAGAAGCTCTCCATCGCGTCCCAGTGCCGTTGCGCGGCGTCGACGTCGTACACGCCGGCGTGGTCGGACACCGCGAACCCATGGGCCGCGGGATAGAACTCGATGGTGTGCACGACGTCTGCGGCGGTCAGCGCCTTTTCGAGGGTCTCGGCCGCCTCGGTGGTGAACGACGCGTCGTTCTCGGCGCCGCCGACGTACACCGCGGCGCGCATCTGGTCGGCCAGCAGGTGCGGGCTGCCGGGATCGTCGGTGGCGAGCCCGCCGCCGTGGAACGACATCGCCGCCGCCACCCGGTCGGGCACGCGGCCCGCGACGACCAGCGACGTCCGCCCGCCCATGCAGTACCCGGTGGTGCCGAACGCGCGTGCCGCTGACCTCTGGCCGCGCCTCGAGGTAGTCGAAGAACGCGCCGGCGTCGGAGGCCATCTTGTCGGGGGTGATCCCGCCCATCATCGACATCAGCCGCTTGCGTTCGTCGGGATCGCTGAAGGCGGTGTTCAGGTCGAACGGCGCCCAGTCGCCGCTGCGGTAGTAGATGTCCGGCACCAGTACCGCGTAGCCGTAGTCCGCGAGCTTCTGCGCCATCTCGTCGAACGCGGCACGCCGGCCGCCCGCATCGGGATACATCACCACCCCGGGCCAGGGGCCGTCCCCATCCGGGGTGGCGAGGTGACGGGGCACGTCCCGTCGGGCGTGGTGATGGTGTCTGTGATGGTCGGCATGGCATCCGTTCTACTCCCCGCCGCTGGCAGGCGCATCAGGCGGCAGTGGTGGCGGGCAAGTGTGAGTGACACGCGCCCGGAGTGCCGTCTCAACGGTCGCTGTCGCGAAGTAAGCTGACCGCGTGCCGATCGCGACTCCCTACGAGGACCTGCTGCGGCTCGTGCTCGAGACCGGCACCCCCAAGTCCGACCGCACCGGCACCGGCACCCGCAGCCTCTTCGGTCACCAGATGCGCTACGACCTGAGCGCGGGCTTCCCGCTGATCACGACCAAGAAGGTGCACCTGAAGTCGGTGGTCTACGAGCTGCTGTGGTTCCTGCGCGGCGACTCCAACGTGGCCTGGCTGCACGAGCACGGCGTCACGATCTGGGATGAATGGGCAAGCGAGACAGGCGATCTCGGACCGGTCTACGGCGTGCAGTGGCGCTCCTGGCCCACACCGTCGGGCGAGCACGTCGACCAGATCAGCGCGTCGCTGGAGATGCTGCGCAGCAATCCCGATTCGCGGCGCAACATCGTGTCGGCATGGAACGTCGGCGAGATCCCGCAGATGGCGCTGCCGCCGTGCCACGCGTTCTTCCAGTTCTACGTCGCCGACGGCAAGCTGTCGTGTCAGCTGTACCAGCGCAGCGCGGACCTGTTCCTCGGCGTGCCGTTCAACATCGCCAGCTACGCGCTGCTGACCCACATGATGGCCGCTCAGGCCGGCCTCGACGTCGGCGAGTTCGTCTGGACCGGCGGGGACTGCCACATCTACGACAACCACGTCGAGCAGGTGACGCTGCAGCTGAGCCGCGATCCACGGCCGTATCCGGAACTCGTTCTCGCGCCACGTGATTCGATCTTCGACTACACCTTCGACGACATCGCGATCGTCAACTACGACCCGCACCCGGGGATCAAGGCCCCGGTGGCGGTGTGAGGTCGGCGTCTGACCGAGTTCGATGTTGAGCCTCATCTGGGCGCAGTCCACCTCGGGAATCATCGGCCGCGACAACGGCATTCCGTGGCGGCTGCCCGAGGATCAGGCCCGCTTCAAGGAGCTCACCATGGGACACACCGTGGTCATGGGACGGCTGACCTGGGAGTCGCTGCCCGCCAAGGTGCGCCCGCTTCCGGGGCGCAGGAATGTCGTGGTCACGCGGCAAGACGGGTACGTCGCCGACGGAGCGACCGTGCGTGCGCGACCTGAGTCGGCGCCGGCTGACGACGCGACGTGGGTCATCGGCGGGGCTCAGATCTATGCACTCGCTCTGCCGCTGGCCGACCGGTGCGAGGTCACCGAGGTCGACGTCGACCTGCCGCGCGACGACGACGACGCGGTGGCGCCCGTGCTCGACGAGGAGTGGGTCGGCACCGAGGGGGAGTGGCTGACCAGCGCGTCGGGCCTGCGGTACCGGTTCTTCAGCTACCTGCGGGCATGACCACGCTCACCGCTCGACCAGGCCCGCCGCGTCGCCGTCGCGGCCCAGGGCTTCGCCGAGCCCAAGCCGAGCGGCGCGGTGACCCGGGCGCATCTGCGTCGGCTCGTCTCGCGGATCCAGGTGCTGCAACTGGACTCGGTGTCGGTGGCGGTGCGCGCGCACTACGCGCCGGTGTTCAGCCGGCTGGGCCCTACGACCGCGAGCTGCTGGACCGGGCGGCGTGGAGTCACAGCGCCCGCTCGCCGCGCCTGCTCGTCGAGTACTGGGCGCACGAGGCCGCGCTGATGGCCGTCGACGACTGGCCGCTGCTGCGCTGGCGGATGCGCGAATACGAGCACGGCCGGTGGGGCACCGAGATCGTGCGCGAAGAACCGGCAAGCTGGCCGAGGACATCGTCGCCGCGGTCGCCGAGCTCGGCCCGTCGACCGCCGGGCAGATCGAGGCGCACCTCGAGGCCGAACCACGCGGGCGCAAGGGTCCGTGGTGGGACCGCAGCGACACCAAGTGGGTGGCCGAGGCGCTGTTCGCCTCCGGAGTGCTGACCACCGCGACCCGCGTCGGCTTCGCGCGGCACTACGACCTGACCGAACGGGTGCTGCCGCCGGAGGTGGTGGCGCGGCGAGGTCGCCGACGACGACGCCGTGCGCGAGCTCGTCGCTGCGGGCCGCCACGGCGCTGGGCGTCGCGCACCGAGACCGACATCCGCGACTACTTCCGGCTCGGCGCCAAAGCAGGCCAAGCCCGCGTCGCCGATCTGGTGGCCGAGGGCGAGCTCGAACCCGTCGAGGTCGAGGGCTGGACCGCGCCGGCCTACCTGCGGGCCGGCCAGACGGTGCCGCGGCGGGACCGTGGGCACCGCGCTGCTGTGCCCGTTCGACCCGCTGATCTTCTTCCGGCCGCGCGTCGAGCGGCTGTTCGACTTCCACTACCGCATCGAGATCTACACTCCCGCGCCCAAGCGTCAGTTCGGCTACTACGTCTGGCCGTTCCTGCTCGACGGCCAGTTGGTGGGCCGCGTCGACCTCAAGGCCGACCGCGCCGCGACGCGCTGCACGTGGTGGGCGCGTTCGCGGAACCGGGCCAGGATGCCGCGCCGTCGCCGCCGGGGTTGGCCGTGAGCTGCGGACGATGGCGTCGTGGCTGGGTCTTGACGACGTCACGGTGGGGAGCGCGGGGATCTGGCCGTGAGCGTTGACCGAAGTCCATGACGATAACTGTACTTGACAGTACAGTTTCTTCACGGTCAGGCTGAACGGCAGCGACGCACCGCCGGGCGCGCCGAGGACGCGACGGAGACGCACATGCAGGTCAAACCGGAGACATCGTCGAAGACCGACCAATTGCAATCAGTCAAGGGTGTCACCGTTCCCGTACCGGATCCGGAAAGTCTTGTACACCTTCAGTTTCGGCGCTTCGCCGGATGTCCGATCTGCAACGTGCACCTGCAAACGGTGATCCAAGCGCCACGACGAGATCACCGAGGCGGGAATTCGGGAGGTGGTGCTCTTTCACTCCACGCCCGAGGAACTGGCCGACCTACGTGGACGACATGCCGTTCGACCTGGTCGCAGATCCGGACCGGACGCTCTACCGGCGATTCGGCGTGGAGACATCGGTCCGCTCGGTAGCCGATCCGCGCTCGATGGCGCCGTCGTCAAGGGCATCATGGACCCTTCCCTGCGAGGCAAATTGCGGTTGAGGGCAGGAATGCGCAGTGCCAACGGGGGCCACGCCGGGCTGCCCGCAGAATTTCTGATCGATCGTGACGGCACGGTCATCCACGCCAAGTACGGCAAGCACGCAGGTGACCAATGGTCGGTCGACGAGCTGCTCGAATACGCGAAGGTCGCGCTCGCTGAGCGGCGGGAGGGCCACGACCGCGTGCCGCCGAACGAGTGATGCCAGCCCCCAACCCCTAGTGCACAGGAGCACCGCCATGGACGTATTGCGAACGCCTGACGAGAGATTCGCCAATCTGCCCGACTTTCCCTTCGCGCCGCACTACGTCGAGGTCGACTCGGGTGCAGGCGGGACGCTGCGCATGCACTACCTCGACGAGGGCCCAGCCGACGGCGAGGTGGTGTTGCTGCTGCACGGCGAGCCGTCGTGGAGCTATCTGTACCGCAAGATGATCCCGGTGCTGACCGACGCCGGGTTGCGCGCCGTCGCCATCGATCTGGTCGGGTTCGGCCGCAGCGACAAGCCCACTCGCCGTGAGGATTACACCTATGCAGCCGCACATGGACTGGACGTGGGCGGCGATCGAGGCGATCGGTCTGACCGACATCACCCTGGTGTGCCAGGACTGGGGCGGCTTGATCGGCCTGCGTCTCGTCGGTGAACATCCGGACCGGTTCGCTCGCGTGGTCGCGGCCAACACGATCGCTGCCGACGGGCGACCACAACCCGGGCGAGGCGTTCCTGGCGTGGCGGAAGTTCAGCCAGGAGGTGCCGGTGTTTCCCGCCGCGCAGATCGTCAACGGCGGTTCCGTGTCGACACTGTCGCCCGAGGTGATCGCCGCCTACGACGCGCCATTTCCCGGCGACGAATACATGGCGGGCGCGCGACAGTTCCCGCGTTCTCGTGCCGATCACGCCCGACGACCCGGCTGCGGCGGCGAACCGCGCCGCGTGGGAGGCCTCGAGCAGTTCGAGCGCCCGTTCCTGTGTGCGTTCTCCGACTCGGATCCGATCACGGCGGGGGGCGACGGTCCGCTGCGCAAGCTCATCCCTGGCGCCCGCGAACAGGCGCACGTGACGATCGCCGGCGGAGGGCACTTCCTGCAGGAGGACAAGGGCCGCGAGCTCGCCGAGGTCGTCGTGAAGTTCGTCACGGCGACCCGGCAGACGTAGCTCAGGCGAAGCGGAATGTCGTTGTCGCCCTTGGTCTGCTGGTATTGCTCGGAGAGCGCCTGATACCGATCGCGGATCCGCTGGTCCTGTTCGCGCAGTCGTGCGCGCAGCGGCTCGGGTTCTGACTCGACGAGGTCGGCGATCGAGTACGCCGTCCAGAATGCGTTGCTGCGCCGGTACGCGCCGTCGTCGACGCCGAAGACCTCCTTCATGATCAGCAGGTCGTGCGGGATGGCGAAGGCGTCGCGGGAATCCTCGTAGGTGAAGAAGTAGTAGAAGTTGTCGAAGCCCGCCCAGGTGATCGCCGCCAGGCACAGCGGGCACGGTTCGTGGGTGGACAGGAAGACCAGGTCCCGCGTCGACGGCCGGTCCGGCCATCTCGTAGAACTGATTGAGCGTGCTGATCTCGCCGTGCAGCAGCGGGTTGTCGGTCTCGGCGTTGGTGCCCGCGATGACCAACGACATGTCCGACTTGCGCAGGATTGCCGCGCCGAACACCTTGTTCCCCGTCGGCGACGCCGCGTTCGGTCATGGGCAGGATGTCGAAGTCGATGACGTCGAGGAGTCGAGATGCAATCGTGTCGCCTGCCATGAGCCACCGTAACGTCGGCGCGGCCCCGCCGCCCTCTGAGCGTGGACGTGGCCCGGTAACGGTAACCTTGACGCCGTGACCACCAGCGGAATCGACGTCAGCGCACGCGTGGGCACCGTGCTGACTGCCATGGTGACGCCGTTCGGCCCGGACGGCTCGCTTGACGTGGCCGCCGCGAAGAAGGTAGCGACGCACCTGGTGGACTCCGGGTGCGACGGCCTGGTGGTGTTCGGCACCACCGGTGAATCGCCCACCACCTCCGACGACGAGAAGATCGCCCTGCTCGCGGAGGTGCTGGCCGCCGTAGGCGACCGCGCCCGCATCGATCGCAGGCGCCGGGTCGTACGACACCGCGCACAGCGTTCACTTGGCGAAGGCCTGTCGAGGCGGAGGGCGCCCACGGAATCCTGGCGGTGACGCCGTATTACTCGCGGCCGCCACAGGCCGGTCTCGTCGCACACTTCACGGCGATCGCCGATGCCACGGCGCTTCCCGTCGTCCTCTACGACATTCCGCCCCGCTCCGTCGTGCCGATCGACTGGGACACCATTCGTACGCTGTCACTCCATCCGAACATCGTCGGAGTGAAGGACGCCAAGGGTGATTTGCATGGCGGCGCGATGATCATGGCCGAGACGGGCTTGGCCTACTGGTCGGGCGATGACGCTCTGAACCTGCCCGTGGTTGGCGATGGGCGCGACGGGCTTCATCAGCGTGTGGGGACACGTGGCGGCCAGCCAATTGCGAAACATGTTGTCGGCGTTCTCCTCCGGTGACATCGCGACCGCGCGCAAGTGCCATGTCGCCCTCGGTGCGCTCAACGATGCCCAGAATCGACTCGGTGGTGTGACGATGGCCAAGGCGGGACTTCGGCTGCTGGGCATCGAGACGGGTGAGCCACGGTTGCCCCAGGTGCCGGCAACCCCCGAGCAGATGGACGCGCTCGCAGTCGACATGCGTGCTGCCGGCGTGCTGCGATGACGGCCTCCACAGGGACTCCACCGGCGACGGCTCCGCTCGCGCCTCCCGGCCCACTCGCTCCCGGCGGTTTGCGGGTGACCGCTCTGGGTGGCATCGGCGAAATCGGCCGCAACATGACCGTTTTCGAGCACCTCGGCCGGTTGTTGATCGTCGATTGTGGCGTCCTGTTTCCGAACCACGACGAGCCCGGCGTCGACCTGATCCTGCCCGATCTGCGGCACATCGAGAACCGACTCGACGACATCGAGGCCGTCGTGGTGACGCATGCCCACGAGGACCACATCGGTGCCATCCCGCATCTGCTGAAGATGCGTTCCGACATTCCGATCGTCGGCTCGAAGTTCACCTTGGCGTTGGTGGCGGCGAAGTGTCGTGAGCACCGCATCAAGCCGGTGTTCGTCGAGGTCGCCGAGAAGCAGAGCAGTCAGCACGGTGTGTTCGAGTGCGAGTACTTCGCCGTCAACCACTCCATTCCGGACGCGCTTGCCATCGCCGTGTACTGCGGAGCTGGAACGGTTTTGGTCACCGGCGACATCAAGCTCGATCAGCTGCCGCTGGATGGCCGGCCCACCGACCTGCCCGGAATGTCGCGGCTCGGCGATGCCGGGGTCGACTTGTTCCTCTGCGACTCGACCAACGCCGACATCCCCGGTGTCGGTCCTTCGGAGAGTGAGATCGGCCCGAACATGCATCGCCTGATGCGTGGAGCAGAGGGCCGGGTGATCGTTGCGTGTTTCGCGTCCAATGTCGCCCGGGTGCAACAGATCGTCGACGCCGCGGTGGCGCTGGGTCGCAAGGTCTCGTTCGTCGGCCGCTCGATGGTGCGCAACATGGGGATCGCGCGCGAACTCGGCTTCCTCAACGTCGATGACGACGACGTTCTGGACATCGCCGCCGCGGAGATGATGCCGCCCGAACGCGTGGTGCTGGTCACCACCGGCACCCAGGGCGAGCCGATGGCTGCGCTCTCACGGATGTCGCGTGGCGAGCATCGCAGCATCACGCTGACCTCCGGTGATCTGATCATCATGTCGTCCTCGCAGATCCCGGGCAACGAGGAAGCCATCTTCGGAGTCATCGACTCCCTGGCCAAGATCGGTGTCCGCGTTGTTACGAACGGGCAAGTGCGCATCCATGTTTCGGGCCACGCCTATGCCGGCGAGTTGTTGTTTCTCTACAACGGGGTCCGGCCCCGCAACGTGATGCCGGTGCACGGCACGTGGCGGCATCTGCGCGCCAACGCCGCGCTGGCCGAGAAGTCGGGCGTGCCGCCGGAGTCGATCGTGTTGGCGGAGAACGGGGTCAGCGTCGATCTGGTCGGCGGTCAGGCCAGACTGTCTGGGTGCGGTACCGCTGGGCAAGATGTTCGTCGACGGACTCGTCACCGGTGATGTCGGCGACGCGACGGTCGGTGAAAGGCTCACGTTGGCTTCGGGTTTCATCTCCGCCACCATCGTGGTGAAGCGCGGAACCGGAAAGTCCCTCGCGCCTCCTTATCTGTACTCCCGCGGGTTCTCCGAGGACCCGAAGGCGCTCGAGCCTGCCGCGCAGAAGGTGCAGGAAGCCTTGGAAACCCTTGCGGCGGAGCAAGTTACCGATCCAGCGAGGATCGCGCAGGCGGCACGACGCGCGGTGGGTAAGTGGGTCGGCGAGGTCTACCGTCGCCAGCCCATGATCGTGCCGACCGTACTCGAAGTCGACTGACCGGATTGGGCGATTAGCCTGCTTCTTGTCCTGCTCGCTCCCGGGCTGCCAGATGGTCGGTGCGCCAGCTGCCCTTCTTGAACCAGCCGTACGTTCCTGGCTCGTGCGCCTCGTGACGCATGTGGTCCAACGTGCCCTTGCAGACCTTTTCCTTGATCAACGCGGCGACCCGGCCGGGAACGAAGACGAAGCGTGGCGAGTCGTCGTTGTGAACGAGCTGGATCACCCCGCGGCCACGGCCGATGCTCAGGCATTGCGCGATGAATCCCTGGCTGATCTCGGCGGGTTCGGAGCCTCGAGATGCGCCAACACGGTGTTCGCCGCCTGCGCACCGAGCGGTCCTGCGGCCTGGCAGCTCATCCTCAGCGCAACACCCGACGGTGCGACGGCGTCACCGGCTCCGACGATCCGGCGGTCGTCGACGCTGGTCAGCGTCTCATCGGTGACCAGCCGGCCAAGCGCGTCGGTGGTGAGTCCGCTCTCGGCGGCCAGACCCGGCACGGCCAGCCCGGCGGTCCAGATCGTGACCGAGCTCGGCAGCACGCGACCGTCGGTGAGAACGACGCTGTCGGCGGTGCAGCTGGTTACCGCGGCATCCAATCCCTCGATCACCGTCACCCCGAGTCTGGCCAGCTGGCGGCCGACCGAACGCCGTGCGCCGGAGCTGAGCGACGGGGCCAGGATGTCAGTGACCACGGTGACGTTGCGATGTTGCTCACCCAGTTCGCCGGCGATCTCGATCCCGGTCAGGCCGCCACCGACGATGACGACCGGATCCGTCGGCCCGGTCTGCCGCAGCCGGTCGCGCAGTCGTTCCGCCTCGTCGAGTTCACTGAGCGGATAGCTGAATTCGGCGGCGCCGACGACACCCGCGGGAACGAAGCCGGTGCTGCCGACCGCGTAGATCAGGTAGTCGTAGTCCAGTGCCTCGCCGGAGGTCAATTCGATGCGCCGGGCCTCGCGATCGATGCGAGTCGCGGAGTCGACCACCAGCCGGACCCGCTCACCGAGTAGCTCGTCGAAGGCCTCGGTAGCGTCGTCCACGTCGGCGGCAAGCTCGTGCAACCGGATCCGTTCGACGAAGCGCGGCCACCGGTTGAGCAAGGTGATCTTCACGTCGGGGTTCGCCTGCAGCGCGTTCGCCGCGATCACACCGGAGTAACCGGCGCCGATGACGACCACGTTGAGATCGGTCATTTTTGTCCGTCCAGGCCGGCGTGCTCTTCTACGCGCGGCTCCGCCTCCGTCGTCTTCGGCGTTCCGGACTCGCTGAAACCGATGCGTTTGTGCAGTCGCACCAGCGGTTTGGGCGCCCACCAGTTGAACCGGCCCATGAGGTGCATGAAGGACGGCACCAGCAGCATGCGCACCAGGGTCGCGTCGGCGAGCACGGCCAATGTCAGACCAAGACCGAACATCCGCATGAACGACACGTGCGCGGCGATCAGTGCGGCGAACGAGATCGACATGATCAACGCCGCCGCGGTGATGACCCGGGCGGTATGCGCCACGCCGAGCGCGACGCTCTCGTCGTTGTCTGCACTGGTCTGGTCGGAATGCAGCCAGAACTCGCGGATGCGCGAGGTCAGGAACACTTCGTAGTCCATCGACAGCCCAAAGGCAATGCAGAACAACAGCATCGGCACGTCGACCACCAGCGTGCCGGTCGACGTGGTGCCCAGCGCGCCGAGGTGGCCGTCCTGGAAGATCCATACCATCGCGCCGAACGCCGCGGTCAGGGACAGGACGTTCAGCATCAGTGCCTTCAGCGGCAGCACGACGCTGCCGAGCAGCAGGAACAACAACACGAACGTCACGCTGGCGATGAGCGCCAGGACGATGGGCAGCCGCGACGTCACGGCGTGCGCAATGTCCCGGTTCATCTGCGCGGCGCCGGTGAGCAGGACGTCGCGTCCGCCGGGCCCCGCGACCTCGTGCAGCCTGTCGAGTTGGGCGTTGGACTCATCCGAATACAGCGGTGCGTTGGTGGAGATCGTCAGAAATGCGCTGCCATCCTTGACGGCGGTCGGAGCCGAGGGCGGCCCAGCCATGGATCCGTCGACGAATGTTCCGCCTGGCGCGGAGACCGAGGCCACCTGCGGTACGCGCGACAGATCGGCCGAATACCGGTCGAGGTCAATGGGATTGATGCCGTCGATGTTCGGGATCACGGCTGTGACGTTGGTTGCCAGGTCGTCGGCGAAGCCGGTGCGCATCTGATCGCCCACGGCCCGTGCCGACGCCGACGGCGGCAGAACCCGATCGTCGGGCGTACCCCACCTCACGCCGAGGAACGGCGCGCCGAGGCCGATCAGCAGTGTCACGATCACCACCGCGACGAGGATGGATCGGCGCATTGCGAACTTGGCGATGCGGTACCAGAACGATTGCTCGATCGTCGTCGGACCCGCGTGATCGGCGGCAGCCGGATCCGGAGTGCCGCCCTTGCGTCGATGGCGCCGCAACAGCCGGTGAATGTCGAGGGAATCCAATCGTGGACCCAGCAACACGATGGCCGCTGGAGCGATGATCAGCGCCGCGGAGGCGGCGAACACTACGACCGCGAGACCCGCGTACGCGAAGGACTTCAGGAAGAACATCGGGAAGATCACCAGGGTCGACACCGACAAGGCCACGGTGAGCGCCGAGAACAGCACCGTCCGGCCCGCGGTGACCATCGTGCGGACCAGCGCTACGTCACGGTCGTGACCGTCGTCGAGTTCCTCGCGGAAGCGGTTGAGGATCAGCAGGGTTGAGTCGATAGCCAGCGCCAGACCCATGGCGAGGCAGAGGTTCAATGCGAAGATGGAGACATCGGTGACGTAGGTGATGGCCCGCAAAACGGCCATCGAGCCCAGAATCGCGAACATCCCGACTACGACCGGGAGTGCCGCGGCGACCAAGCCGCCGAACACCCACACCAGAACCAGGAAGCTCAGCGGGATCGCGATCGCTTCCATGGTCGCGAGATCCTTCTCCGTCTGAGCGCGGATCTCGACTGCGGTGATCGCCTCGCCGCCGGCAAGTACGGTCACACCATCGCGGTCGTACACGAGCTCGTCGCTCAGCTCACCGGCATACTTGACGACTTCGCTCTCGGTGCCCTTGATGCCGACGGCAATCAGCCCGGTCTTGCCGTCCCGGCTGATCAGCGGCGCGGACCCAGGCGGCGGCGTGGTCCACGCCGACGACACCTGGGCGATGTAGGGCTTGCTGCGGAGCTTGTCGACTATCTGCATAGCGACGTTACGCGAGGCGACACCTTGCACACCGCCCTCGGACGTGACGGCGATCGTCATCGGCATGTTGCCTTGATCGAACGTGCCTGCCAGGACGTTGGTGGCTCGCGAAGACTCGGAACCGGGATCGTGAAAGCCCGTCGCCGACAACGTGGTCGCCACCGGCACGCCAAACACGCCGGCACCGATCATGATGCATGCGGCGACCCCGATGATCAGCTTGGGGGCACGAAGGCCGAACCTTGCAATGGCCTCTAACACGTCGCCTTCCTCGCCGCACGGCGAGAGCGTCGGCCGGTCGACGATTTTCGCGACAGTGCGATCGACGTCTTCAATCCTGGTCGTGAGCCGAAGGTGGCTGCGGCCGGGTGGGTCTCCGGCGGGCCGAACATCCGCTCGCTGCGGGTCTCGGGCGCATCGTCGGAACTGGCACGTAGGTAACTATCCGGAAGCGACATCTTGGCGATCGTCCGCCACGTCTTGCCGTATTGCAAGAGGAATGACCCCGTCGTGTAGGGGATGTCGTACTTCTCGCAGAGTTCGCGCACGCGAACGGCGATGTCCTTGAGTCGGTTGCTCGGCAGATCGGGAAAGAGGTGGTGCTCGATCTGGTGACACAGATTGCCACTCATCAGTCGCAGCACCGGACCGGCCTCGAAGTTGGCGCTGCCCAGCATCTGCCGCAAATACCATTCACCCTTGGTCTCATCGATCATGTCGGTGGTGGTGAACTTCTCCGCTCCGTCGGGGAAGTGACCACAGAAGATCACGGCGTTCGTCCACAGGTTGCGGATGAGGTTGGCGGTCAGATTCGCCGTGAGCGTCGACCGGAACGTCGCCCGTGGAGAAAGCGACGTCAGCGTGGGGTAGATGACGTAGTCCTTGGACACCTGCCGGGCGGCCTTGACGCCGAACTCCCGCAATCTCTCACGGGTGGCGGACTTCTCGTTCTTGCCCCTCGCGATCCTGCCGACCTCGAGGTGTTGTATCCCGACGCCCCATTCGAAGATGGTGGCCAAGATCGTGCTGTACAGCACGTTGCCGAGATTGAACGGCCGCCAACGCTGATCCCGGGTGACACGAAGGAGACTGAAGCCGAGGTCGTTGTCGACACCGAGAATGTTCGTGTACTTGTGGTGGATGAAGTTGTGGGTGTAGCGCCAATGCTTGGCCGCCCCGACGTTGTCCCACTCCCACGACGTCGAGTGAATCTCGGGATCGTTCATCCAATCCCATTGGCCGTGCATGACGTTGTGGCCGATCTCCATGTTCTCGATGATCTTTGCCACGCCGAGTCCGGCGGTTCCGAGCCACCACGCCGACCGATTCGAACTGGCCGCCAACATGACTCGGCAGGCGACGTCCAGCGTGCGCTGGGCGTTGATCACCGTGACGATGTAGCGCGCGTCGCTCGCGCCACGGGACTCCTCGATCTCCTGGCGGATCCTGTCCAGTTCGGTTGCCAGGCTCTCGATGTCAGACTCGTCCAAATGCGCAAACGCCGGTACGTCAGATACCGCCATCCTGGTCCCGCCTCCCGCTTGACCTGGTATGCCGTTGATCGCCGAACATCAGCCTTGATGCGCGAAACCGACGGCCTTCGCCCCCCCGAAACTGGTCACCTCTCTAGAACCGAAGAACTGCGCCCTCAATGGTGAGGCCTGGCCCGAATGCCAACATGACCCCGTATTCACCCTTGCGCGGCTTGTCAACGCGCAGAATGTTTTCCAGCACCAGCAGCACGGTCGCCGATGCGCAGTTGCCTGAGTTGGCCAGCACGTCCCAACTCGCCCGCAGCTTTTCGGGCTCCAACTCCAGTTGCTTGACCACCTGGCGAACGATCTTCGGGCCTCCGGGGTGAATCGCCCAGTGGCTGATGTCGTCGCGGGTAAGGCCTTGCGGCTCAAGCAACTTCGCCAGGAAGCCTTCGATGTTCTCCTGGATCACTGCGGGAACGCCGGCCGCCAGCGTCATCCAGAACGACTGGTTGCCGATGTTCAGGCTCATCATCGTGTGCTTGTCGTACAGCTGCTCGGTGTGCGTCCCGAGGAACTGGATACCTTCTCCGTCGGGTGCGGTTCCCAGCAGCATCGATGCACTTGCGTCCCCGAACAGCGCCTGCGTGATCAGCGACTCCGTCGGATCCTCGGCGGGCATGAGGTTGTCGCGGATGTGTGCTGAGCTCAGCTCGGTGCAGTTGCAGATGACCAGTTCGTCCGGCCTGGCCGCCAGGCTGTCCAGTGCCACCTTCACCACGTTGAGCGCCGCATAGCAGCCCATGTGGCCGATGAACGTGCGTCGTAGATCCGACCGCAGTCCGAGTTCCTTCGCGAGCATCACGTCGGGCCCCGGGTTGACGTAGCCCGTCGAGCACGCCATCACGAAGCTGCCGATGCGGGCGGTGTCGTTGCCGCCCAGGGCTTCCTTCACCGAACGTGATGCCACCTCGACCACGGCGTCGGCATGTGCCGCCATCCGGTCGCCGGTGAGCATGGCGCAGACCTCGGCTTGCCTGTTCGGATCCCACATGATGTGGCGCTTCTTCACACCGGTCGACTCGACGATGCGCTTGGCGAACGGCACCTCCGGCTTGAGGTGTTTGAAGAAGATCTCCCAGGACTCTTCCTGCGTGATCTCGTAGGGCGGGTGTGCCACGGAGATGCCGAGAAGGGTGGGCCGCAGCTTGGTCGTGGTCGACGTGGCCCCGCTGGGGGCGGTGGTGTCGACGGCTTCAGTTCTTGACATCGATGGTTGCTCCTGTGTCGCCAACGTCTTCTGGACGCTTCTTTGCCAACAGCTGGCGCGCCAACTTGGCACGGGTGTGCGAAACCTCGCCGCTAGCTGCCTTGGTCAACAGCCGCGCTGCCGTGACCTTCTTGGGCGGTGTCAATGTGCCTGTCAGCCACTGGGTTAGCGCTTCTCGACGACGCATCTTCCCGCTGGACGTCCGCGGGAGAGTCCCTGGGGCCAACAGCTCGACGTGTGCGGGTCGGATTCTGGTGACCTCTTCTACGCGTGACGCGATGTCCTGCGCCAGCGTGGGAGACGCGTCGGGATCGGTCTCGACGAGCATGGCGAGCGCCTCGTCATCGTGACCATCCGGAACGAACCCAACCGCGACCACGCATCCACTACGGACGCCGTCCAGACCCTCGAGGGCTACCTCGAAGTCCTGTGGTGCATGGTTCGAGCCGCGCACGATGACGAGGTCCTTGTGCCGTCCGCATACGACCAATTCACCGTCGTGCAGGAAGCCGAGGTCACCGGTGTCGAGCCAACCGTCGTGCAATGCCTGATCGGTCAGGTCGGTCCGGTTGAAGTACCCCTCCATGATGTTGGGGCCCTTGACGAAGATCCGTCCGACGGATCCTTCGGCCAACGGAACCCCAGCCTGGTCCCGCACTTCGACGTCCACGCCCGCCACGGGGCGACCGACACTCACCAGCCGCTTGCTACCTGGCGCAACGACTCCTTCGGCGGCCAATTTGTCGGCGTCGACGTCCACGGACCGGGGGAGCTGGTGCGCCGGCTTGAAGGTCAGTGCCAGCGATGCCTCCGCCATGCCGTACGCAGGGGTGAGCGCGCTCGCGGGGAAGCCCCACTTGCCGAAACGTTCGGCGAAGCGTTCCTGCACGGCAGCGCTGATCGGTTCGGCACCGTTGAGGCAGACCCTCCACGTCGAGAGATCCACACCCTCGAGTTCATCGTCCCGAATCCGCTTGAGGCACAAGCCGAATGCGAAGTTGGGAGCGGTCGTATGCGTGCCTCCGTGTCGAGACATCGCGCGGAGCCAGGCGCCCGGCACGGCCAGGAACATCTCCGGCGGGATCAGCACCAACGGAGCCGCCGCATAGAACGCGAGGAGGAGATTTCCGACCAGACCCATGTCGTGGTAGAGCGGCAGCCACGTGACGCCCACGGGGCTTTCCGTGCCCTCGGCATCGGTGTAGTCCTTGATCATCGCCAGGTTCGCCAGGATGTTGGCATGGGTAAGGGCCACTGGCTTCGGGTCCGCCGTGGAACCCGAGGAGAACTGGATGAACGCCAGATCGTCGCTGGTGACGTCCGCGCCGGCTGCCCGTTCCGTGCCCTTGCCCAGCCCGGACGCGGTGACGCAGCCCAGTCTCGGCGCGGCGCGTTGTACGGCAGCACCGAGCATTCGCCGAATGCGTTCGTCGGTTACCACCAGGCTGGCGTCCACCGCCTGCAGCATGGCGGCCGTCCGGCGGTGATACTCCTCCAGCCTGCCGAGCCGGATGGGTGGGTACAGCGGGACTGGCACGGCGCCGGCCATCAGCACCCCGAAGAAGCACGCGACGAAGTCGGGAGACGTTGGGAGCACGAGAGCGATTCGTTCGCCGCGACGGATTCCTCGTCCAGCAAGGTCTGCACTGATCGCCGACGCCCGCTTCTGAATCTCGGCGAACGGTACCTCGGTGTCGTTCTCCCGCTTGTCGACGAAGGTCAGCTTTCCGTCTGTTGCCGCGGCCGCAGAGAGCATCTCGACGAGAGTGGCGTACTTGGGCGTTATCGCCGGTGCGCCCCTCATGCGTTGTCCTCGATGCGGCGGACGACCAATGCAGCCAGATCGCCGACGGTCCGAAGGTCGTCGGAGTCCTCCTCGTCGAGTTCGATGTCGAACCGCGCCTCGATCTTGAAGACGATCGACATGACCTTGAGCGAATCGAGCCCGACCTCGAGCAGTACGGTGTCGGCGTCGAGATCGACGTCCGGCTCGACGAGGCCTACGTCAGCATTCGCTGCACGTATCTCCGATTGAAGCAGTCCGATGATATCCCCGGTGACTGATTCGACACTCGTGGATTTTTCTGTTGGCAATGTCATGCTAACCCCCTTTAACTCTTCCTCCCGCATCAGATACTGCCTCACTTCTTACCGCGGTGTCAATTGCCTCTTACTCCCGAGTCAAATGTAGCTACAGGCACGCATCGCGGCATCTCGAGCACGCCCAAGTTAACCTGTTCTTCATCAGTTTTCACCGACCCGGGGCGTCGTGCTCCGAACGTGGCGACGTCGAACCCGAAATCGACTGTATGGCGATGCTTCGAAGGGTCTGTGGCGATCGGCGGCGAACACCGAATGCGTTGTGTGCGAAACACTTTAGCGGATGCCCTGAACCCTGCCGATCGGGGCTCGTGATCTTTCCTGGCGGACCCTGATGGGCTGATGGGCGGCATCCGGCCATGAGCGATACGCGTCGACGGGTAGCGGAATTGGCACCGACGGCGGCAGGGCAGCGGCGGCGTTGGTGACCGAAGAACGGTCGGGGATAGGCGTTGCTGTCCGCAGCTCGAGGCACGCAGAGCGGCCATTGTCGAGCTCGTTCGACGCGACTCTACCGGTAATGCTCCGAGTGGGCGCAGTGAGGACGTTCTGATATTGATCATGCGGTGCCGGAATGGTCGCGTGAACCTGGACTACTCGCGTTTTCCGGAGAAATTCGCGAGGGCTGATGCGGAAACTTCCTTGAACCACGCCTCGGGTGAGTTGCCCGCCGTCGACGTGGTCATGGCGTGTCCGCGTCGCCGGCACTCGGAGGGGTCGTGGTGTTGCCGACTGAGGCGGCCTTCCTCATCCCGTTGTTGATCTTGGACAACGTCGAGCTGATCGCGGACTGGGTCTTGTCGAGCACCTTCTTCACTTCGGCGCCAGGGTTCCACCGTGCCGTTGCGCCGCCTGCGCCGGCAAGGCCCGGGAAGAGGGAGCGTTGCGACGCGGTGGGTGACTGCCCGATGCCCCGCGTTGACGTGGTCGCGTTGCGGACGATACTGACCGCGGGGTTGCCCGAGGGTTGATCCCGGATCTCGTCCAGATTCGCCTTCGGGTCGGCTGCTCGATCTTCGTGGACTACTACGCGCTCGGTGTCCCCGCCGCTGACGGCGATGAGGTGTTGGCCCGCGCGTCCCTGCGGATTGGACTGAGCCATCGGCGGATAACTCTGCTGGCTGAAGGGATGCTGCCACGGCGTGGTCACGAGCTTCGGTAGGCCGGGGATGTTGCCGTCGGCGCCAAGAGGCTCGGGCAGGGTCAGCTTCAGCAACCGCAGTGTGATGTTGTCACCCGTCATCAGGACCGAGTCGAATACCTCTCTCGCCTGCTCCGTGAGCAAGGGATAGATCACTCTGTGGATGATGGGCCCCGAGATCTCGTGCAGCAACGAGGTCCGGTCGATGACGTTCACCAGGTCGTAGACCACCCGACTGGCGGCGGACGGCAGCGAGCTGGGGTTTTCCCGGACGTAGTCGCCCAGAGTCGTGAAGTACCCCGGTGCCGCCTGGACGTATCCCGTGACAGCGCCGATCGAGGCCTGAAACCCGCTGAGCGCAGTCGCGACGTAGTCTTCGGGCGGCTCGGAGACGAAGATCTGCGACAGAAAGTATGGGAACGAGGCCGCCATGAGTGCGGCGTCGTCACCGACCGTGCGCGCCGCGGCGGGCGCTGCGACGGTCGCTAATGGCGATGGGGCGGGTGGCACTACCGACAGCGGAGCGACGACAACCACGCTGGCGCCCACCACGGCTAGAGCTCTGGCAACGCCCGTAGTCACGCCGTGTGAATTTTGATGACGAAAGAAACTATGCACGATCCCCCCAAGCGCCCATCTTCCCCGAACAGTGCAAAACCTAGCACAGATTCTGTGAGTTTCCAGTCGGTTCTCCATTTGCCAGGTTTTGACCGATCGAGGTAATCCTCAGCGCGCAGAAACCGCCTCTACATGTGATGATATCGCGACATGCCGACGTGGATTCGTTCAAGAAGTTATCGACTTCAAGGTCAATTGGCATAGCTGTGCGCGTGCCGAGGGTTACTTAGCGAAACGATCGAAACATGCTGGCTTCGTGGTCTCTCCGCAGTGCGTTCCGATGACGTCACGACGGTCGCCTGCCTTGGTTCATCTCGCCGCGAAGGCACGGCCCAGCAACCATCGCACGCTGGCCGCACAGGCCGTGGCCCCAAGCCAGGGCGCGATGCGTGGGTTCACGTGTGCGCGCGCGGTTGCCGGCTGATCGAACCGACGGCCACGTCAACGCGGAGCGCCCCCTTCGCCGGCGGGCGGGCTGTCGACCTGGCGTCGGAGGGCTCGGAGTCGCTCGTCGACGGGTCGGATCCGAACCCACGCCGCACGCATGGCCTGACGTCGCAGGCGTGACCACACGTGGCAACGTGGTGCCCAGCTACCACCCACGCCAGCGTGCGTCTGACGACCGCCAGGGGCCGCCTCGACCGTTTGACACGACAAGTGACCCGGGCGATAATTGTGAAATGGGGGATAGTGCATATGTAGCCGAATACTCGGTATTGATAATAGGTGCGGGATTTTCTGGATTGGCTTCCGCCGTCCGTCTGCGCGAAGCCGGCATCACGGATTTCGTCATCTTGGAGCGTGATAGTCGGGTAGGTGGCACGTGGCGCGATGCCGTATTCCCAGGCGCAGAGGTTGATGTGCCGTCTTGCCTGTACTCGCTGTCATTCGCGCCCAATCCGGATTGGTCGACGATGAATTCTCCGGCTTCGGAAATATTGTCGTATATCGAGAGCGTCGTGGAGCGTTTCGAGCTGGCGAGCTACATTCAATTCAGTGCCGATGTCATCCGCGCGGAATTTGATTCCGCCGACGGAAGGTGGCGGGTCGAGACGAAGGACGGTCGGCACTTCGTGGCACGTGTCGTCATCGCCGCCGACGGGCTGCTAGCAAACGCGCGTTACCCGTCGATTCCTGGCATCGACACGTTCTCCGGGACGAAGATCGTGAGCGCGTCGTGGGCGCAGGACTACGACGTAGCCGGCAAGCGCATCGCGGTGATCGGTACCGGTGCGAGCGCCGTGCAGATCGTCCCGGAGCTCGTCAAGGACGCCGAAAGCGTGGTGGTATTTCAGCGGACCCCGGCGTGGGTCATACCCCGGTCGAATTTCCGATTCCCGGCGTTGGCGAAGAAGACGTTCCGACGATTTCCCGTCACGCAGAGAGCTGTTCGCACGGCGCTGTTCATGTTCTACGAGTTACTGACCTTTGCACTGATCTGGATCACGCCTTTCACCAAACTGGTGGAAACCTTCTCCAAGGTTCATCTGCGACTGCAGGTCAAGGATCCGGTGCTGCGCAAGGACCTGACGCCGAACTACCGCATCGGATGCAAGCGACCGCTCATCACGAGTCAGTTCTATCCCGCCTTGCAGAAGCGCAACGCGAAGCTCGTGCCCTACGGAGTCATCGAGATCACGGAGACGGGGGTCCGGAGTGCCGATCAGTCGGAGCACGACGTCGACTGCATCGTCTTTGCGACCGGCTACGACGTCGGCGCCAGAGGAACCGCCTTTGAGGTGATCGGTCTGAATGGTCGTGTGCTCGGCGACGAATGGTCGCAGGGGATGGTTGGGTACAAGAGCGTCAACGTGTCCGGCTACCCCAATCTCTTCTGGACGATGGGGCCGAACTCCTTCGGTCACAGCTCCGAACTGCTGTTCATCGAAGAACAGGTCGTCTACGCGGTCAAGGTTGTCCGACAGATTCTGGAAGGTGATGGGCTAGTGATGGATGTCAAGGCCGAAGCGCAGGCGGCTCACAACGAGGCGCTGCAGCGCAAGCTTGCCAAGACGACCTTCAATTCGGGTTGTCACAGTTGGTATCTGAGTGAGAACGGTTACAACGGAATGATGTTCCCAGGAAGTGTGCTCGATTTTCGACGCCAGCTGACGTTCGAACCCACCGACTACAACGTCACCAGGGCAGCGCCCCTGGAGCCGAGTACCACGGGTGCGGCATGAGCAATCGATTCAAGTACCTGTACTCGCTGCTCAGGGCGGCCACCCGAAAGGGTGAGACGGACGACGCCGTCAAAGAGCAGTTGGTCGAGCATGTTCTCGACAAGGCTCCCGAGGGCGACGTGCAGGCGGCGCTGGATGCCATCGATGACTTCGCGAGCAAGACGTCGTTCCTGATGAACATCGGGGACGTGAAGGGGGTGTTGCTCGATGACGTCGTGGAGCGGGTGAAACCCTTGAAAGCCGTTGAGCTCGGCTCGTTTTGCGGCTACAGCGGTCTGCGCATCGCGCGGGCGCTGCCGGCCGGAGGCAGCCTGTTCTCGGTCGAGATGAATCCGAACAACGCCGACGTTTCGACCAGGGTGTGGAAGCATGCGGGCGTGAGTGATCGGGTCACGGCTGTCGTCGGAACCATCGACGACGGAAAGACCATAGGCCGTCTCAAGACGGAGTTCGGCATCGAACCAGGTTCACTCGATCTCCTCTTCATCGATCACGAGCACAGTCGATATCTCCCGGATCTGATGCTTCTGCTCGAGTCGGACCTACTGCATGCGGGCAGCGTCGTCGTGGCGGATAACGTCAAATTCCCCGGCGCCCCAAAGTATCTCGCCTACATGCGCGACAACGAGGGCCAAAGTTGGCGGACCGTCGAGCACAAATCGCACCTCGAGTACCAGAGAATGATTCCCGATCTGGTTCTGGAGTCGACCTATCTCGGCTCGGCCAACTAGCGGTCGCGACGGCGAAGGATCCACGCCGACCCAGCGGCGGGACTCGTCCGGCTGACACTGCGCGGCGTCTAGGGCTTGACGCAGTACGCCGCCCACTCCAGCTGCGAGGCGGTGAGGTCGGCGTCCGGCCGGTTCGATGTAGTTCTTCACGTAGTAGTCGGGTCCCGCCTGCTCAACGAGTTCCCAGCCATACCTAGCAACGAATTCCGCCACGTCATCGGGGTTCAGGCCGAACTTCCACACCTGCTGCCGTTGCCGAAAACGCTTGTACAGCGACGCCGAACCGTACATGTCGAGCCCGTCGATGAAGTCCTTGCGGACGTAGGTGAACACCAGCCGGCTGCCACTCGCCGCGGTCCGCAATGCGCCGAGCATCGCGGTGACGGCTGCCTCGGTGAGGTATTGCGTCACTCCCTCCGCGATGAAGAACGTCCGCGCGTCGCGTGAATAGCCGTGCTCGCGTCAATGCGCCCAGCAGGTCGTCGTGTTCGAAGTCCAAGGGCACCAGGTGAACCGACGGTGGCGGCACACCGATCGCACGACGTATGGCGGCCTGCTTGACGCGATGTTCTCCTGCAGGTCGACCTCGAAGACCGGGACGTCGGATCGGCGCGCGAGACGGCATCCCCTGGTATCCATCCCCGCGCCAAGAATGACGACCGCATCGCATGTCCTTCAGAGCCTCGGCGAGCTTGTCATCGATGAAGCGCTTGCGACACGCAATGAGCGCCCACGAGCCTGCGATCACTCGCTCGCCCGCCGATACCGTCAGGCGGCGCAGGAAGGCCCAGCGCATCGCGCGAACGAGCGCGCGTTGGCCGGTCGGAAGGATCTGCACGGCGAGGTCGTCGTCGACCAACCGGCGCTCGGGCGGCTCGTACTGCTCGATGGCCACCTGCACCATCGGTCCGAATGCGGTCTGCGCAGCGGGATTTCGAGCCATTCAGCGCTTGTTGACGTACCCGGCGTCGACGGGCAGCGTCGGTTCCGCTGATGTGACGGCCGGAATCGGACACCAGGAACGCCACCGTGTCGGCGACCTCCTCGGGTTCGATGGTCTCCATCTGGACCGAACTGTTGCCGCCCGCGTTGTTCGCCATGTCGGCGAGCCAGGCCCTGGTGAATTCGTTCTCGACCATCGGCGTGCGGACGGCGGCGGGGTGGATGGAGTTCACCCGGATGTTCAGTGAGCCAAGGAGATTGGCGTACACCCGCATGAGTCCGACGATGCCGTGCTTGGCGGCGGCGTAGCCGATCGAACCGGCCTGCGGCGCGGCGAGCCCCACCAGGCCTGCCACCGAGCTGGTGAGCACGATCGCTCCGCCGTTGCCCGCCTTGATCATTGGGCGCATCGCGACGTCGATCGTGTGGTAGACGCCGGTGAGATTGACGTCGATCACGTCTTGCCAGGCATCCTCGCCCGCCATCGGCGCGATACCTGCGTTGGCGACCACGATGTCGAGCCGGCCGCCGAGCTCCTCGACCCCGGCCTTCAACGCGGTCTTCAGCGACGCGCGATCCCGCACGTCGGCCGATTGCGCGACCATTCGGACGCCCGGCGTCCTCGACGAGCTTGACCGTCTCGGCCAGATCGTCGGGCGTGGCCATGGGGTAGGGGACGGACGCGATCTGGTCGCAGAGGTCCACGCCGATGATGTCGGCGCCCTCGGAGGCCAGCTTCACCGCGATGGCACGGCCTTGACCGCGGGCCGCGCCGGTGATGAACGCGACACGACCGTCGAGTGATCCCATGTCAGACCCTCGCGTGCGTGCTCGTCAGCCCCGCAGCTGGCCCTTGGCCGGATCGCCCGCGACCACCGGCTGAAGCATCTTGATGTCGGGCGGGCCGTCGAGGAGTTCGCCGACGGCGCCGAACAGTGCGCCGATGGCGGGGGCGGTGCTGTGCGTCGTGAGCGCGTCGGCGTCGGCCCACTGCTCGACGAAGACGAAGGTGCCGTCGGACTCGTGCAGGGAGTAGAGCTCGCAGCCGGGCTCGTCGTGCACGGCGGCAATCGCCGTCTTGCACGCCTCGCGCACGGCGTCGACTGATTCGGGCTTGGCCTTCATGGTGGCTACGACGACAACGGGCATGCGCAACAAACTCCTCGGTGAGTACGGCCGGACAGGTGTCCACCCTACTGATACGAAGCCTGGCTAGGAAGATCGAAATCAACCTGTGACCAGTGTGGCAGATGGTGAATTTGGGGTAATTGCGACTAGGCTTGCGGCCATGGCAAGTAAGACTTCGTCCCGTACGAGTGCCGGCACGGCATCCCGTTCGAGCAGGTCAAAGACCAGTTCGCGGACCAGAGACGCGTTCTGCGCGTCCCGCGGCGCCCCGCAAGAAGCCGGCACGTCGGCGCAACTCGAAGGTCGGCGCGGCCGGTTCGGCGATGGGGCGCGGTGCGCGCGCGGGCTGGTTGATGCTCGCGAAGGGCGCCGGAACCACGGCCCGATCGGTCGGCCGAGCCCGCGATCTCGAGCCGGGACACCGCCGCGACGGCGTCGCGCTGGCTCTGTTCGGCGTCGCCGTCGTCATCGCCGCCAGTTCCTGGTTCGACGCAGCGCGGCCCGTCGGCGGCTGGATCGACAGCTCCATTCGCACGGTCATCGGCGGCGCCGTCGTTCTGGTCCCGATCCTGCTCGCGGCGATCGCCGTCGTCCTGATGCGCACGGAACCCCATCCGGAGGCTCGACCGCGGCTGGTGCTCGGCGCCGCCATGATCGGTCTGCCCTCGCTGGGGCTTGTGGCATCTGTGGTCGGGCGCCCCGCAGGACCCCATCGCCCGCCAATCCGCCGGTGGCTTCCTCGGGTTCGCCATCGGTGGACCGCTTTCGGACGGGCTGACGCCGTGGATTGCGACGCCGTTGCTGATCATGGGGGTGCTGTTCGGGCTGCTGCTGGTCACCGGGACGACGATTCGCGACGTGCCGTCGGCCCTGCACGGCTTGTTCGCCACGGGCTACCGCGACGACTACGACGACGAGTACGACGATGACGACGACTACGACGAGCCCGCCGCGGATCACCACGAGGACTTCTCGGAGGGCTACTACGACGACGCCGTCGGCGACTTGGCGACCAGTCGCAGGCATGGCCCGGAGCGGCTCCCCGCGGGCATCAGCGCGGCACCCCGCTGGAGAACTACCCGCTCGACGAGGAGCCGACGGTCCCGGAGCCGGCCGCTCGCCCGGCGCGACGCAAGAAGCCCGCCAAGCAGCAGGACACGCTGGAACTCGACCGGGTCGTCGAGGGCCCGTACACGCTGCCGTCGTTGGATCTGCTCGTCGCAGGCGATCCGCCGAAGCTGCGCAGCGCCGCCAACGACAAGATGATGGTGGTCATCCAGTCGGTCCTGGACCAGTTCAAGGTGGATGCCGCCGTCACGGGGTGCACCCGCGGCCCGACCGTCACCCGCTACGAGGTCGAACTCGGACCCGGCGTGAAGGTCGAGAAGATCACGGCGCTGCAGAAGAACATCGCCTACGCCGTGGCCACCGAGAGCGTCAGGATGCTCTCGCCGATCCCCGGCAAGTCCGCCGTCGGCATCGAGGTTCCCAACACCGACCGCGAGATGGTTCGGCTGGCCGACGTGCTCACCGACCCGTCCACCCGCCGCGACCACCACCCGCTGGTCATCGGCCTCGGCAAGGACATCGAGGGCGACTTCATCTCGGCCAACCTCGCGAAGATGCCGCACCTGTCTGGTGGCCGGCTCGACGGGCTCGGGCAAGTCCAGCTTCGTCAACTCGATGCTGGTCTCGCTGCTCTCACGTGCCACGCCGGAGGAGGTCAGGATGATCCTGATCGACCCGAAGATGGTGGAACTCACGCCGTACGAAGGCATTCCGCACCTCATCACGCCCGATCGTCACCCAGCCCAAGAAGGCCGCGGCGGCGCTGGCGTGGCTCGTCGAGGAGATGGAGCAGCGCTACCAGGACATGCAGGCGAACAAGGTTCGTCACATCGACGACTTCAACAAGAACGTGAAGTCCGGGGTCATCACCGCCCCGCTCGGCAGCGAACGCGTCTACAAGCCGTACCCCTACATCATCGCGATCGTCGACGAGCTGGCCGACCTGATGATGACCGCGCCCCGCGACGTCGAGGACGCCATCGTGCGGATCACGCAGAAGGCCCGCGCCGCGGGCATCCACCTCATCCTGGCCACGCAGCGGCCGTCGGTGGACGTGGTGACCGGCCTGATCAAGACCAACGTGCCGTCGCGACTGGCGTTCGCCACGTCCTCGCTCACCGACAGCCGCGTCATCCTGGACCAGCAGGGCGCCGAGAAGCTGATCGGCATGGGTGACGGACTGTTCCTGCCGATGGGCACCAACAAGCCGGTCAGGTTCCAGGGCGCCTACATCAGCGACGAGGAGATCTACGCCGTGGTCGCGGCCTGCAAGGACCAGGCCGAGCCCGACTACACCGAGGGCGTCACGGCCGCGAAGCCGACCGGCGAACGCACCGACGTCGATCCCGACATCGGCGACGACATGGACGTCTTCCTCCAAGCCGTCGAGCTCGTGGTGTCGAGCCAGTTCGGGTCGACGTCGATGCTGCAGCGCAAGCTGCGGGTCGGATTCGCCAAGGCGGGCCGGTTGATGGATCTGATGGAGACACGGCAGATCGTCGGCCCCAGCGAGGGCTCGAAGGCCCGTGAGGTGCTGGTCAAGCCCGACGAGTTGGCAGGCACCCTGATGCTGATCCGCGGCGACGGCGGACCCCGACGACGAGGATGACGCGCTCGACGTGCACGCAAACCCGCGCGAGTGCAGGTCGGACGCGCAAATGGCTAGAGCGTCAACAGCATTCGCGTGTTGCCCAGAATGTTGGGCTTGACGTAGGACAGGTCGAGGAACTCCGCGACGCCGATGTCGTAGGACCGGCACATCTCCTCGTAGACCTCCGCGGTCACCGGGGTTCCCTCGATCTCCCTGAAATCCGTGTCTGCCGAAGAATTCGATCTCGAAGGTCAGGACGAAGATCCGCGAGAGGTGCAGCTCCCGTGCGACGTCCAGCAGGCGCTCGACGATCGCGTGTCCGACCCCGTGCCCCCGGACCCTCGGGTGCGCGGCCACCGTGCGTACCTCTCCGAGGTCCGACCACAGGACGTGAAGTGCGCCGCAGCCGACCACCTCGCCGTCGACCTCCGCGACCCAGAACTCCTGGACGGCCTCGTAGAGGGTGACGAGGTTCTTCTCGAGCAGGATCTTGCCGGCATAGATGTCGATCAGGGCCTTGATCGCAGACACGTCCGACGTGCGGGCGCGCCGGACCGCGAGCCCGTTGTTCTGGGGCGCTCCGCTCACAGCTGGAGAGTATCTGCTTGCGCAACGGATATTCTGATTCGGTGCCGGCCCAGCCTTCCACCGATCCGGTGACTCCACAGGTGGGTGTGGCGAACCTGGCGAACATGCTCACGGGGCTGCGAATGGTCCTGGTGCCGGTCTTCCTCGTCGCCCTCTTCGCCGGCGATGGCCATGAAACCCGCTGGCGGATAATCAGCTTTCGTCATCTTCGCGGTTGCGGTCATCACCGACCGGTTCGACGGTGCCCTGGCGCGCAGCTATGGCTTGGAGACGGAGTTCGGCAAGCTGGCCGATCCGATCGCCGACAAGGCGCTCATCGGCGCGGCGCTGATCGGCCTGTCGCTGCTCGGCGATCTGCCCTGGTGGGTGACCGGCGGTGATCCTGGTTCGGGAGATCGCCGTCACAGTTCTTGCGATTCGCCGTACTGCGACGGGGCGTCATCCCCGCCAGCCGCGGCGGCAAGCTGAAGACCCTGGTCCAGGCGGTGGCGATCGGCTTGTTCGTGCTTCCTCTCTCGGGTGCCTGGCTGACCGGCGCCTGGGTGATCATGCTGACCGCGGTGGTGTTGACCGTGGTCACCGGGCTTGGACTACGTGGTCTCGGCGGTCAGGGACTCACCTCGAACCCGAGACCGAATCGAAGACGGTGTGAGCTGTCGGGAACCAATCCGAAGGCGATGTGCGTTCTGGCGTTCAGTAGGATGACCCTGTATGAAACCCGGACCAAGGAGAGCCCGATGACGGCATTGGTGCGTGAAGTGATCGGTGACGTGCTTCGGCAAGCCAGGATCGAGCAGGGTCGGACGCTGCGAGAAGTGTCCGACGCCGCCCGCGTCAGCCTCGGCTATCTGTCCGAGGTCGAGCGCGGCCGCAAGGAAGCGTCCAGCGAGCTGCTCAGCTCCATCTGCGGCGCGCTCGACGTTCCGTTGTCGCGGGTGTTGACCGACGCGGGCGACGCTCTGTCGCGCGACGAGCAGGCGGCCAGCCTGAGGGCTGCGCACACGACCGCGGGCATCGACGTGACGACCAAGGTCGTCATCCCGCAGGTCGTCTCGATGGCGGTCGCGTAGCGCCACTGCGGGGCCGATGCACACGCCGAGCCGGAATTCATCGGCAAGGGTGTGGTCGTCTCGCGCGAACCCGATAAGTTGGCAGTAGCGCAAACGCAGATGAGCCGGACCCGGCAGGCACAGCAACGACACGAAGGCGGAGACGTTCCCATGGCCAACCCGTTCACCAAGGCGTGGAAGTACCTGATGGCGCTGTTCAGCTCCAAGGTCGACGAGTACGCCGACCCGAAGGTGCAGATCCAGCAGGCCATCGAGGACGCGCAGCGTCAGCACCAGGCACTCTCGCAGCAGGCCGCGTCCGTGATCGGAAACCAGCGCCAGCTGGAGATGCGGCTGAACCGGCAGCTCGCCGACATCGAGAAGCTTCAGGTCAACGTTCGCCAGGCGCTCACACTGGCCGACCAGGCCACGTCCGCGGGTGACGCCGCGAAGGCCACCGAGTACAACAACGCCGCAGAGGCGTTCGCGGCGCAGCTCGTCACCGCCGAGCAGAGCGTCGAGGACCTCAAGGCCCTGCACGACCAGGCGCTGCAGGCCGCGGGGCAGGCGAAGAAGGCGGTCGAGCAGAACGCGATGGTGCTGCAGCAGAAGATCGCCGAGCGCAGCAAGCTGCTCAGCCAGCTCGAGCAGGCGAAGATGCAGGAGCAGGTGAGTGCCTCGCTGAACTCCATGAGCGAGATCGCCGCACCCGGCAGCACCCCCAGCCTCGACGAGGTCCGCGACAAGATCGAACGGCGCTACGCCAACGCCATGGGCGCCGCAGAGCTCGCCCAGAACTCCGTGCAGGGCCGCATGATGGAGGTGCAGCAGGCCAGCGTGCAGATGGCCGGGCACTCGCGGCTCGAACAGATCAAGGCGTCGATGCGCGGTGATGCGCTGCCCTCCGGCGGTGCCGCAACGCCCGCCGCGCCTGCTGCCAACCCGACGGCGACGCCGGAAAACCCGCTTTCCCAATAGGTTTCACAAGGTTCGAGGTTCGGATATGGCGGTGAATCAGCAGATGGGGCGACAAGAGGCTTGGCGCACGCTGGTGCAGCGGGGTGTCGATACCGCTGCGGAGTTCACCGACGTCGTGGCGCAGAAGCTCGGCGCCGCGGCGGACCCGCGTGCCAAGGTGATGCGCAAGCGGAAGTGGGCGCTGCGCGCGACGCTGTTCTTCGCCTTCTCCACCGGTCTCTGGATCGCCGTGACGGCGGTGCTCGCGTCGTGGGACGTGATACCCGCATGGGTCGCTGCCGATTCCGGGAGCGATCGCGGTCGGCGCGGCGTTCCTGGCCACCCTCGCCTTCATGCGGTACCGATGGTTCAAGGGCTGCCCCGCTGCCGCCGGAACGCTCGGCGCGACGGCTGCCGCCGTGGGGATCGTCGGCCCGTCAGTCCATGGCCGCGCTGGCATCGGCCGAGCGCGGGCTGGTCTCGCTGCTCGGCATCATGGAGCGCGGCCAGATGCTTCCCGACGACGAACTCGCCGAAGTGACGGCGGCGGCGAACCACACGGCGGTGAGCATGGCCGCCACGGCCAACGAGGTGGTGTCGATGGAGCGGGCGGCGAACTCGGCCCCGCAGTCGCGCGCACACCTGGCGCCGATCATCAGGTCGTTCACCGTCCAGCTCGACGACGGCCTGCGGCAGTACAGCGAAATGGTCAACGCCGCAGCGCAATTGGTGTCTTCGGCCAACAGTGGATCGATGTCCAGTTCGCCGATGTCGGCGCAGCGTCACCGGCACGAGCTGGTCGCCGCGACCGATCGGCTCGCCGGCTGGGCGCAGGCGTTCGACGAGCTCGGCCACCTGCGCCGCGCCTGAGCTCAGACGTCGTGGCTGCTCGGCGGACCTGACCTCGGCCCGTACTTCTCGATGTAGGCGTCGTGGATGTGGGAGTCGCGCTGCCTGGCGCGGTAGTCGACCAGACCGGGGTCCAGGCCGTGCTTGCGCAACATGTGGCGCCGCCACACCTTGTTCAACGCGTGCGAGAAGAACACGAACGGGATCAGGATCGGCAGCGTCGTCGACAGGTGCAGGTACAGCGACATGGGAATCAACCAGAACGGCGTCAGAATCAGCACCGCGGGAATGAACACCCGCACCATCATGCGGACCGTCGCGCCGGGTCCGGCCAGATCGTCGGCCACCCATTGGAGCATCGACGGCGGGCAGTCGCCTGCCGTAGCTGTACCCGATGTACTGCCAGACGTTCGGCTTGGCCGGCCCGCCGGTGGGACGATCACAGCGTCGGCCTCAGCGATGGGATCACCGCCCCCGACCACTCCGCGGACCGTGGCCTTCAGCATGTCGAAGATGTCGAAGTAGTCGCGCCACAAGGTGATTCGGCCGTCGTGCACCTCGAACACCCCGCAGACCCAGAACTGCAGCCGCACCGGCCCGAACACCATGACGTCGGTGCGCTCGTTGAGCACCGTGCGCGCCTTCGGCGACGTTGCGGTGGATCGTCGACCTCGAAGCCCATCCTGCCTTCCATGCCGCGGAACAGTTTCGCCACGCGCCGGCCGCCGCGGAGCGTCGGGAATCCGACGTTCTCGTAGACGAGGTCGTCGGCGAGGAGGGCGTCGACGACGTCGAAGTCCTGGCTCTGCAAGGCCTTGAGGAACGTCTCGACGACCAGCGCGTTCGTGGTGTCGGTCACGGTCGTTGTCTGCTCGGTCATGCCCGCCAGCCTAGCCTCGTGGCAAGGTGGCCGGATGCGCGTGGCGGTGGTGGCCGGACCCGATCCAGGTCATGCGTTTCCTGCGCTGGCGCTCTGCCTGAAGTTCCTCGCAGCCGGGGACGTCCCGACGCTGCTGACCGGGACGGCATGGCTGGAGACTGCGCGTGCGCGCGGGAGTCGACGCCGTCGAACTCGAGGGTCTCGATGCGACCGACGCCGACGACGACGCCGATGCCGGCGAGAAACTCCACCGTCGGGCGGCGAGGATGGCCCTGCTCAACGTTCCGACGCTGCAGGGGTTGGCGCCGGATCTGGTGGTGTCCGACGTGATCACGACGTGCGGGGGGATGGCGGCGGAACTGCTCGGCGTGCCATGGGTGGAGCTGTGTCCGCACCCGCTGTACCTGCCGTCCAGGGGGCTGCCGCCCGTCGGCAGCGGGCTGGCGCCGGGAACGGGCGTGCGAGGCCGACTGCGCGACGCGGTCATGCGGGCGCTCAGCGCTCGTTCGATACGTGACGGGACGCGGCAGCGAGCGGCGGCTCGGTCCGAGATCGGGCTGCCTACAGTCGATCCCGGTCCGCTGCGGCGGCTGATCGCGACATTGCCTGCCCTCGAGGTGCCGCGCCCGGACTGGCCCGTCGAGGCGACGGTCGTCGGGCCACTGCACTTCGAGCCGACGACCGACGTGCTCGGCGTACCCGAGGGCGACGGTCCCGTGGTCGTGGTGGCGCCGTCCACGGCGACGACCGGAACCGTGGGCCTGGCCGAGATGGCGCTGCAGGCGTTGCGGCCCGGGGATGCGCTGCCGTTGGGGTCGCGGGTGGTCGTATCGAGGCTCGGCGGGGCCGACGTGGAGGTTCCCCCGTGGGCGATCGTCGGCCTCGGCCGTCAGGACGAGCTCCTGTCGCACGCGGATCTGGTGATCTGCGGCGGTGGGCACGGCATGGTGTCCAAGACGCTCCAGGCCGGAGTGCCGATGGTCGTGGTGCCCGGCGGCGGTGACCAGTGGGAGATCGCGAATCGTGTTGTCCGCCAGGGGAGTGCGGTGCTCATCCGGCCGCTCACCGAGCTGGCGTTGGCGACCGCGGTGCGCGACGTGCTCGGATCTGCCCGGCTACCGCGCGGCCGCGGGGCGGGCGCGTGCGGACGTCGAGGGGATCGACGATCCGGTACGGGTGTGCCATGAAGCACTGGCGACGTCGGCGTAGGTTGGTCGGATGCGGTTGACGGAATTCCGCGAGCTGGTCGACGGCCAGTTCGGTCGGGTACGGGGCGGCTCTCTGCTCGTCGACCACGTGTTGACCAGCCTGGACGGGCGCACGGCCGAGCAGGCGATCGAGGACGGCGTCGAGCCGCGCGACGTCTGGCGGGCGCTGTGTGCGGACTTCGACGTGCCGCGCGACCAGTGGTGAGCGCTCAGTCCCTCGCGGAGTTCACCAGGTCCAGCGTCTGCTGAGTGGTCGTCGAGAGGGCGTCGCGTTCGTCGGGGGTCAGGCTGCCGCACAGCCAGTCCCAATGGGCCGAGACGGTCTGTCCCGGCACGGGCCGAGGCGCCAGCGACGCGCCGTCGCGGCTCCACCGCACGTGTTCGGCGACCGGGTCGCCGAGTGCGAGAGTGCCATCGAAGAGCAATGGCTGCGAGACGACGACCGCATGTTCGTCGTCAACCGAATCGACTGTTCCCCAACGTATCCGGCAGGACTGCAGGATCCTGCAGTGGCGTGGCCGGATCGGCGTCGAGAAACCGGATCCACGGGTAGACGACGAAGACGTGAAAGCTGTGGTGCGGCAGAACGTGCGAGGGCGACGTCAAATCGTTCAGCAGTCCGGTCGGTTGGTTGGCGAACGCCGTGCGCAAGCGAGCGAGCAGGTGCGCGCCGTCCACGCCGGCGAGCAGCGTTCCGCCGATCCAGTAATTGCGCACGACGTCGGGGTGAAGGGGATCGTCGACTCCCGCGGCGGCGGCGATGTCCTCGAGGTACGGCCACGCACCGTCGAATCCCTGAGCGTGCTCGGCGACGGTGGATGGCGTCGCCGAACGTCTCAATAGCTTCGACGCATCCGGCGGACCGCAGTAACCCAGCTCGTTGGGCGGAAATGCGTACTGGGCGAACAGTTCCCAGCCGTGGGTCGAGGCCCTCGTCTCGGCATCGGTGGTCACTCGCCGGGGTCCATTCCCCGGCCCATGAGTTCGAGGCCAGCCATCGCCTCGGCGGCCCCCTCCTCGTCGGTCTTCTCCACGACGAAGCCCATGTGAATGATGACCCAGTCGCCGGGGGAGAACGTCTCCTCGGGAAGCATCCCGATGTTCACCTTGCGGTCCTCACCCGCGACGTTGACGAGGCATAGCTGATCGCCGTAACCCTCGAGCATCCCGACGACCTGGCCGGGGATTCCCAGACACATGACTCAGCCCTCACTCGGTGTCGACATCGCGGCGGCCAGCTCGGCGACCACGTCCTCGATCGCCGCCACGGCGCGGGGTACCGCCGCTGCCACCGGTTCGGACAGGCCCATTCCCTCGTCGACGTTCTCCACCTCGCAGCCGACGACGATGGTTCGCGGCGGCGTGCCGCCGAGCGCGGTCAGGGTCGCGAACACGGCGGCCGGGTCCATGCTGTGCGCTTCGAGACCGGCCGTGGCGGAGAGGCTTTCGTGGTCTGCCTCGAAAACGTGCAACGTGCCGGGCGCGCCGCGACTGGGCACGGCGTCGACCAGTATCAGGGCGTGCCACTCCTCGAGCAGATCGTAGGCGAGGTGCATGCCCCTGATCCCGTAGTCGACGGGGTGCACGTGCTCGTCGACATCGTGGCGCTCACTCGATCGTCCGACGACGTGGCGCATCACCTCGGGTCCGAAACCATCGTCTCCGAGGAAGATGTTGCCGATGCCGGCGATCAGTATTCGTGACGTGATACTGCCTTCGTTCCGGCCGTCACATGTTCCTGATGCGCAGGTAACGCTTGATGTCGGGGAGCGAACTGAGGGCCACCGCCACACCGCCGACGACGACCACCGCGACCACGCCGGTCGCCACCCATCCCACTACGTCCATGTCGAACTCCTTCTCTCGTTGATCGTTGGGCTGACATCCTGGGCGCCGAGCGGTTCGACCTCATCGGGCGCGAAGTAGAGATAGCGGCCGTAGGAGTCGGGCATCTCGACCTCTGGATCGTCTTCGACGATCACGCCCACGTACTGCTGGCCGTCGACGTCCTCGTGTACGGAGATGACGCGCGCGGTCCTGCCGGCGAAGAAGATGTCCTGTGCGTCGGCGCGTCTCGATGGCCGAAGTCGGACCCGACTACCCGCGGACACCCGCACGCCGTTCACCAGCACCGCGTCGAGATCGGGACGTACGGCGTTGTCGGCCAGCGGATCCCACCAGTCGACGCCTTCGGGGACCTCGGGGATCAGGCCCGCAGACCTCATCTGCTCGTCGAGCTCGTCGTAGCCGCTGCCCGGATCGAGCCCAGTCGCGTGCGGGTTGCGCAGGATGCCGTGCAACTGCTGCATCGCCTCGGGTGACATCGAGTCGCACCGGTCGATGATCGCCGCCGCAAGGGGATCCGTGGCGCGGGCCTGTGCCTTCTCCTCGTCGGTCATCGTCATGACCCGAAGGGTGAGGATCTCGTCGATCTCGGTCGAGTCGTAGAGCGCGCCCTCGCTCTGTTCGGCGATCTCGGGGTGGTCGTAGAGGATGATCGGCGAGATCAGCAGGAGATCGCGTTCACCCGGCCGCCCGGCCAGCACGGGGAAGCAGCGGTGCTGGGTGCACCGCGATACCGCACCGGCCGCCGATTCGGGTGGTTCGAGGAGTGAAACGAATTCTCCACCAACCACTTCGGCGATGACGTGCGTGCCGATCAGCGAGGTGGCTATCGCGGCGTCCTTGTCCGCCGGGGTCGCACCGGTGTTGCGGACCGACACGCCGACGCGAACCAGGGTGCCATCGCGTTCGACGGTGATCGCGAGTTCGGCCGCGATCGCAGACCTGCTGCGGATGAGCCGACCGCCGTCCACGTCCTCGATGTCCCTGCCCCCGGGGACGCTGATCTGCACGGTGCGCGACGTCGCGAGATCGAAGGGGCCGAAGGGCAGTTCGCATTCGACCGCCTCGTCCCACGTGACCCAGGACTGCAACCCGCTGGTCAGTTCGTCGACGGGCTCGAATCGTCCACCGCCGGCGTCGCGTTCGGCGTGGCGGTGCTGCAGCTGGAGGAAGCGCACGATCAGGGTCAGTTCGCTGTCGCCGTCGACCAGGAACTGCGCCGACAGCGTGTCGTCTTCGCCAAGACCCAGCGCCGATGCGTTGGGCGGGCCGACCACGCCGAACTGCCAACGGGATTGGTTCTTACTCGACGTCGCCCGATAGGGGTAGAGCAGGTATCCCTCGTAGAGCACCGCGTCGGCGATCGCGCGTGCCCGGTCCCACGTCGTCGTCACCGGACCTCCTCGGGCTGCGGGCTCGGCATCGCGAACTTGGGGTGCGTGGGCGAGCAACGTGGTCACGGCTTCCTCGAAGTCGAGCATCCCGCGCGCCGACTTGTACGCCGCCAACGCGGCGACGGTGTCGTGCCCGAGACGCACCCAGCCGGCGTTGGGGTAGTGCAGCCGGGTCAGGTCGTTCCACACCGTGACCGGCATCAGGTGTTGGGCCTCGCATTCCCACGACACCTGCACGGACCGAGAAGCCGCGCTCGCCCGGCACGAAAACCGTTCCGCTGAAGAGGAACAACAGGGGAATGGCGCCGTCGCGCAGAGCGTGCAGATATTTCGACGCCGCCACCTCGAAGTCGTAGGTGCACTCCAGCGGGAGCGCAACCTCGGTGACCCCGGTGAAGCCCTGCACCATGGCGGTGGTGTGTTGCCAGAGAAACGTGCGCTGGGTGTTGACCCACCGTTCGCGGGGCCCGAACAGGTCGACCAGCCCTTCCGCCTCCTCGTCGGAGTAGGGCCGGCGCAATGGCTCGATTCGGATCTGGCATCGCAGCGCGATTGCCTGGATCGGCTCGTCGTCGCCTGCGGCGATGCCGATGCGCGCGATCAGTCGGGGCGTCACCGAGAACTGCTCCGCGGCGACGTCGGCGACGGTGAACGTCAAGTCGCTCACGCCGACCCGTTCACGCTGGCCACCTTGCTGCTCGCCCTGATCCGCTCGAAGAACTCGTCGACGAACTCGCGCACCTCCTGCCCACCGTCGAAGCCCCGCCACAACATTCGCAGCCTTCCCACGAACTCGTAGCAGGCGTCGATGGGGACCAGATAGCACTCGGCGGGGGCGTTGAGTTCGGGGTCCGCGTGCTCTCGATCGGGTACCCGCACCAGCAGTGCCTCGACGTCGTCGGCGAGCATTGTCAGGGCGAGCGGAGCGACGGGAGAATGTCCGGGTCGGGAGTCGGCGCCGCTGATCGTGCTCCAGGCGTCGAGATCCAGTTCGGACTCGGTCGCGCCGGCGGGGCCCGGGTAGAAGGCAACCGTCTTGTCCACGTCGGAGTTGTGGAAGAAGAAGGCCAGCCCGACGGGTATCTGCAGCGCTTCCCACGCGCGACGGTCCAGAGTGAAGTCGGGAAAGGTGAGGTAGCGATCCGGCACCGCGCGGTACCGGAGCTTCGCGTGCGGATCGGAGAACAAGCAGATAGCAGCCGCGACAGGTGCACATCAGTTGGCGCGCCGCGACATTGACGACGTGTTGGTGCTCGTCGGAGATCGGCTCCGCGCACATCTCGCAGCGCTCACCCGCCGCCTGGACGGGCCGCTTGTTGGCCCGAATCCGCGAGATCACGTCGTAGGCGCCCGCCATCACATCACCCCCGTGGCCTCGGCGACCACCGCGACCGACAGCACGCCGTCGCGAAGCAGTAGAGGGATCGGATCGAGATGTGCACCCGCGTTGGAGGTCTCATCCAGACCCGCACCTGCGTGGACCGCGTCGAAGTGTGCATGGCAGCGCGGGCAGCGGAGGACGGCCTCCCCGATGGGCGACCCCATGGGCCGATGCAATGCGGCGCCGGCCATGGATTCCTGGCAGTTGCCACACCGATCGTGGTACGCGAAGAGGTCGTCGCCGACCCGACAGGCCAGGATCGGCACACCCGCGACCAGGAAGCCGCCCACCTCGCCGGAGCCCAGATCCGCGAGGTCGGGAACGCCGTGCCACGAGGCGCCCGCGGTGTCCTTGGCGTGGATGCGGCTCATCAGGGAGTCCGCCGAGATGAGCCCCGCCGACGACGTCGACTCCTGTTCCGCTGCAACGACTTCGATGGACGTGATCTCGGGAGCGGCCGCGCGAACCGCATCCTCGACGGCGAATTCGAGAGTGACCGCGGATGACGGACAGCTCTTGCAACTGCCCGCGAACTGAAGTCGCACCACGTCGTCGACCACCTCGAGCAGCGTGACGTCGCCGCCGTGCGACCCGAGATAGGGCCGGACACCGTCGAGTGCATCCTCGATCCTGCGTTCCACGCCGTGTGGGTGAAGTCCGTGCACGAGCAGCAGACTGGCGACGAGTTCGTCGGCGACGAACTCGCCGACCAGTTCGGGTGCCGATCGCGCCGCGATTGCCACCATGCGTTCCAGCGCCGCCCCGTACAGGTCGGTCAGCTCACCGGCGAGTTGCTCGGTCCGCTCGCGCACCACCGTGCCGCTGCCCGCGCTGGCGTCCAGCAGGGTCTGAATTCGATCACCTGCTGTGCGCCATCGCGTTTCGTCTTCGAGTGCCTCCGGGCTTTGTCGTCCAGTCGAGGCCATGTATCACTCCCCAGTGACGGACTGGGTGGGGGAGTGCAGCTTCTCGAGTGTCTTGCCTTCGCCGAGATACATGTGTACCCCGCATGGCAGGCACGGATCGAAGCTGCGGACCGTCCGCATGATGTCGATGCCCTTGAAGTTCTCCCGATCGTTCTCCTCGAAGATCGGTTGGCCCTGCACGGCGTCCTCGTACGGTCCCGGAGTTCCGTAGCTGTCGCGTGGGTTGGCGTTCCACGGGGTGGGCGGATAGGGGTGGTAGTTCGCGATCTTGCCGTCCCGAATCACCATGTGGTGGGACAGCACTCCGCGGACCGCCTCGGTGAAGCCGCAACCGATGGCCTCGTCCGGCACGGTGAACTTCTCCCACGTCTTGGTCCGTCCGGCGCGGATCTCGATGAGCGCCTGCTCGGCGAAGTGCAGTGCACAGGCTGCGGCATAGGCCTGGAAGTACGTCCGTGCGCGGTTGCGCTCCAGCGTGTTGCTTCCGTGCTCGGGGATCTTCCACTCGAAGGACACCGGGCCCTTCAGCGCCGTCTTCGGCAGGTTGATCTCGACGCTGTGCCCCGTGGACACGACGTAGCCGCCCGCGTTGACCAGACCTGCGAGCGCCGTGCTCCACAACCGCGCCAGCGGTCCGCCGCCGGTGTCCAGCGCCAGGTGATCCTTGCCGTCGAACCACCGTGGCGACATGACCCAGCTGTACTTGTCGTCCATGTCGCGCTTCTGCGGCTTGGGATTGGTGTGCTGGTTCCACGGGTGGCGCCGGTCGACGGGGTTGCCCAGCGGATCGTTCTTGACGAACATCTCCTGGTCGGTCCAGTCGTCGTAGTAGCTGCTGCCCAACAGGATTCGGATGCCCAGGTTGATGTCGACCAGGGAGTGGGTGACGAGCTTGCCGTCCACCACCACGCCCGGGGTGACGAACATCTTGTTGCCCCACATCTCCATGTCCTTGTAGGAGAAGTTGCAGTACTCGGGATCCTGGAACGAGCCCCAGCAGCCGAGCAGGGTGCGGCGCAGGCCGACCTTCTCGTAGCCGGGCAGCGCCTCGTAGAAGAAGTCGAACAGGTCGTCGTGCATCGGCACGACCTTCTTCATGAACTCGACGTAGCGCATCAGCCGCGTGATGTAGTCGGTCATCAGCTGAATGGTGGCGACGGTGCCGACCCCGCCGGGATACAGCGTGGAGGGGTGAACGTGCTTGCCCTCCATGAGGCAGAACATCTCTCGCGTCCACCGGCTGACCACGAGTGCCTCGCGGTAGAACTCGCCGGTGAACGGATTCAGCGCACGCATGATGTCGGCGATGGTGCGGTAGCCGTGCGCGTCCGAGTTCGGAGACAGCGTGTTCTCGGCCTTGGCGAGCACGCTGGGGTTGGTCTCGGAGACCATCTTCTCGCAGTAGTCGACGCCGACCAGATTCTCTTGAAAGATGTTGTGGTCGAACATGTATTCCGCGGCTTCGCCGAGGTTGACGATCCACTCGCCGAGGTTGGGCGGCTTGACTCCGTACGCCATGTTCTGCGCGTAGCACGAGCAGGTGGCGTGGTTGTCGCCGCAGATTCCGCAGATGCGACTGGTGATGAAGTGCGCGTCGCGAGGGTCCTTGCCCTTCATGAAGATCGAATAGCCGCGGAAGATCGACGACGTGCTGTGGCACTCCACGACTTCTCGGTTCTCGAAGTCGATCTTGGTGTAGATGCCGAGGCTGCCGACGATCCGCGTGATCGGATCCCACGACATGTCGACGAGCGTGCGCGGGTCCTTCTTGGTGTGCTGAGGTCCGGGAACTGTGGTTGTCATTGAGTTTTGCCTTTCTGTGCGTCGCGCACCTACCAGGTGCGCTTCGCTCCTGTGGTCAGTTCCTTGCCCGGATGCCGCCACTTCGGCTCTTTGTCGACGGTCTTCCCGGTGATGTGGCGCAGATTGCGAATCACCGATCCGTACAGGCCCGACGCGGTGGTCGAGATCTTGCCGCCAGGTGGCTCGTCCATGAAGGGCATGAACTTGTCGGGGAAGCCGGGCATGGTGCAGCCGATGCAGATGCCGCCGACGTTCGGGCAACCGCCGACGCCGTTGATCCAGCCTCGCTTCGGCACGTTGCACTTGACGACCGGACCCCAGCAGCCAAGCTTGACAATGCATTTCGGCGACCCGTACTCGGTGGCGAAGTCGCCCTGCTCGTAATAGCCGGCCCGGTCGCACCCCTCGTGCACGGTGTTGCCGAACAGCCATTGCGGCCGTAGGCAATCGTCGAGCGGGATCATCGGCGCCTGACCGGTGGCCATGTACAGCAGGTAGGTCAAGGTCTCGGAAAGGTTGTCGCCCTGGATCGGGCAGCCTGGCACGCACACGATCGGGATGTCCGCCTTGCTCTTCCAGTCCCAGCCGAGGTAGTCCGGCACGCCCATCGCGCCCGTCGGGTTTCCCGCCATCGCGTGGATGCCGCCGTACGTTGCGCAGGTACCCACGGCGACGATCGCGGTTGCCTTGGGGGCGAGCCGATCCAGCCACTCACTGGTCGTGATCGGCTGGTTGGTCGCCGGGTCGTTGCCGAACCCGCACCAGTACCCCTCCTCGTGCAGATTCTCGTTGGGGATCGACCCCTCGACGACCAACACGAACGGCTCCAACTCGCCGCGATCGGCTTTGAAGAACCACTCGAGGAAGTCGTCGGCGCCGCCCGCTGGGTCCGCACTCGAAGTCGATCAACGGCCAGTGCACCGCGATCTGAGGCAAACCGGGCAGTGCGCCGAGCGCGATCTCCTCGATGCTTGGTTGGGTGGCGCCTGTCAATGCCACGGAATCGCCGTCACAACTCAGACCGGCGTTGATCCACAGAACGTGAATCAGAGTTTGTTCCGCTTTGTATGGCAGCTTCGGATGGCATGCTTGCCGGCTTTCCGGGACCCGGGCTGGGGTCCCTGCGGCGCAGGAGTCGCCCTTCGGCCCACTTGCGCGTCGCTGATTCTCGGTTTACTCCCGCAAAAGTGTGTTGTCAATCACATCTAGCCAACGCTCATGGAGACTTCATGTGCGCGCGCGTCCATCCACCGATACCAGACGTCCATTCCCTCCCCCTTGGTAGCCGAGACGGGTATGATCTCGACGCCGGGATTGACCGAACGAGCATGCTGCGCACAGAGATCAACGTCGAAATCGACGTACGGCAGCAGGTCGATCTTGTTGATGAGCACCAGCCCCGCCGCCGCGAACATGTGCGGATACTTCAGCGGCTTGTCGGTTCCCTCGGTCACCGAGATGACGACGACTTTGCTGTGCTCGCCGAGATCGAACAGCGCCGGGCAGACCAGGTTGCCCACGTTCTCGATGAACAGCAAAGAACCGTCCTCGGGCTCGAGGGCGTGAAGCGCGCGTTCGATCATCTCGGCGTCGAGGTGACATCCGGCGCCGGTGTTGACCTGGACCGCGCGTGCCCCCGCGGCGGTGATCCGGTCGGCGTCGAGCAACGTCTCCTGGTCACCCTCGATGACGGAGACCCGGCGGTGCGAGCCAAGGCCGCGGATGGTGTGCTCGAGCAGCGTGGTCTTGCCCGCGCCCGGTGAGCTGGTGACGTTGAACGCGAGGATCCCGCGGCTGACAAGCCACTGCCGGTTCTGCTCGGCAAGGACGTCGTTCTTCGCGAGGACCTTCTGTTCGAGGGAGATGGTCTCGGTGCGGTGGATGGTCGTGGTCGTGGGGATGGTCGTGATCATGGGGATGGTCGTGGTCGTGGGGATGTGCTTGCTTGTGTCCGGACTCCGGCTGTTCGTTCTTCGCGCGAGCGCTCATGACGGTGATGACCGCGCCGTCGTCGCCGCAGCCGCAGGTTGCGCACATGGTCAGCTCACTTCCATCGAGAGGATTTTCAGGTCCCGGCCTGCGAGCACCTCGACATCGGCACTGCCGCAAGGGCATAAGAGGATCAGATCGTTGAGTTCGAAGTTGGCATCGCAGCTGCGGCACCGTGCCTCGCCCGGGCGCATGTCGACCTCGAGGGTGGCGCCGTCGGCGACGGTGCCCTCGGTAGCGAGTTCGAAGCAGAACGTCATGGCGTCGGGGACGACGGCGCACAGCGCGCCGACTTCCAGCTTGACGCTGTGCACGCGTCGGCCTGCGGCATGTTCGCAGACCGCATCGACGAGGCTCTGCGTCAGCGACATCTCGTGCACGTTTGCCCCAATCTGGCGGCCGGATCACCCCACGATAGGCCCGCGCGGACACGAGGGGGGCGGCCAATCGAAAAATCGCGGCGGCCGACGAAACTCCTCCGGCGTGTCAGCTTGAATCGAACAGGTGTTCGTCTACTGTGGGCAGTGTTCGACGGCTAGATGCCGGTCACGCCGACTTGTCGGTGCCTGCCTCTAACGTCACGGCCAACTGATCGACACCGATCAACGAACAGCTGGACACGGAAGAGAGACGGAGACCACCATGCCACAGGCCCCAGATCGCGAGAAGGCTCTCGAGCTGGCTCTTGCTCAGATCGAGAAGAGTCACGGCAAGGGTTCGGTGATGCGACTCGGTGACGAGGTGCGTCAACCGATCTCGGTCATCCCCACCGGGTTCGATCGCGCTGGACGTGGCGCTCGGCATCGGCGGACTGCCGCGCGGCCGAGTCGTCGAGATCTACGGCCCGGAGTCCTCGGGCAAGACGACGGTCGCGCTGCACGCGGTCGCCAACGCGCAGGCCGCGGGCGGCATCGCGGCGTTCATCGACGCAGAGCACGCGCTGGATCCCGACTACGCCAAGAAGCTTGGCGTGGACACCGACTCCCTGCTGGTCTCCCAGCCCGACACGGGTGAGCAGGCGCTGGAGATCGCCGACATGCTGATCCGCTCCGGCGCGCTGGACATCCTGGTCATCGACTCGGTGGCCGCCCTGGTGCCCCGCGCCGAGATCGAGGGCGAGATGGGCGACAGCCACGTCGGCCTGCAGGCCCGGCTGATGAGCCAGGCGCTGCGCAAGATCACCGGCGCGCTGAGCAACTCGAACACCACCGCGATCTTCATCAACCAGCTCCGCGAGAAGATCGGCGTGATGTTCGGCTCTCCCGAAACCACCACGGGTGGAAAGGCTTTGAAGTTCTACGCCTCCATCCGGCTCGACGTCCGGCGCATCGAGACGCTCAAGGACGGCACCGACGCGGTCGGCAACCGCACCCGCTGCAAGATCGTCAAGAACAAGATGGCGCCGCCGTTCAAGCAGGCCGAGTTCGACATCCTCTACGGCAAGGGCATCTCCAAGGAGGGCTCGCTCATCGACATGGGCGTCGATCACGGCTTCATCCGCAAGTCCGGTTCCTGGTTCACCTACGAGGGCGAGCAGCTTGGGCCAGGGCAAGGAGAACGCCCGCAACTTCCTGATCGAGAACGCCGAGATAGCCGACGAGATCGAGAAGAAGATCAAGGAGAAGCTCGGCATCGGCGCCGTGTTGACCGACGAACTCACCAATGTCGAGCCCCTGCCCGTCCCCGTCGACTTCTGAGTCGCGCGAGGAGCAGGCGCGGGCACTCTGCCTGCGCCTGCTCACCGTTCGGGCGCGGACGCGATCCGAGCTGGCTACCGCGCTGACGAAGCGCGGATATCCGGACGACGTCAGTGCCGAAGTTCTGGACCGGCTGGCACAGGTCGGGCTGGTCGACGACGAGGACTTCGCCGAGCAGTGGGTGCGCTCGCGTCGGGTCAACGCGGGAAAGGGCAAGCGCGCGTTGGCCGCTGAACTGCGGACGAAGGGCGTCGACGACGAAGTGATCTCGGCGACGTTGGCCGATATCGATCCGAGTGCCGAACGTGCGCGAGCCGAGCAGCTTGGTCGCCGACAAGTTGCGGCGCGAACGCCTCACCGATGCCACCGACGACCTCAAGATCACGCGCAGGCTCGTCGGGATGCTCGCCCGCCGCGGTTACGACCAGTCGATGGCGTTCGACGTGGTCAAGGTGGCCTTGGCGAGCGAGCGCGAGCGGCGCAGGGTCTAGACCACCGTCGCGCCGGGCACGCCCTCTTGCTCGACGTTCTCCCCCTCCAACGGCGCAGGCCCACGCTTGGACCGTCGTAAGAACTTCTCGAGCCATACCGCGAAGGACGACAGGCTGAAGTTGACTGCGATGTACACGACGGCGATCACCATCAGCGCGGGAATGTAATTCCGATACTGCGCGCCGATGTTCTGCGCCTGCCCGACGAGTTCGAGATAGGTTATCGCGACGCCGATGGCCGTGTCCTTCAGTACGACGACCAGCTGCGAGACCAGGACCGGCAGCATGGACGTAATCGCTTGGGGGAGAAGGATCGACCGCATGGTCTGACCCCAACTCATGCCCAGTGAGGACGCCGCCTCCGATTGCCCACGCGGCAGGGCGTTGACACCGGCGCGGACGATCTCGGCGATGACGGCGCCGTTGTATAGGGTCAGGCCGGTGACTACGCCAGCCAGCGTTGCGTATTCGGACGGGAAGATGTCGTAACGCGAGTACGCGAAGTACGCGAAGAGCATCAGGATCAAGACGGGGATCGCCCGGAACAACTCGACGAACACCGCGCACGGCCGCTGGATGAGGGCATGCGTCGACATTCGACCCACCCCGAGGAGCAGGCCGAGAATCAGTGCCAGCACTATCGACAGGCCCGCGGCCTTCAACGTTCCCCAGATACCTGGGATGACGTAGGTCTCCCACAGATTCGTGGTGAGGAAGGGCTCCCACTTCTCGCCAGAAAGCTGGTCGGCAGCAGCGAGCTTCGATATCACCAACCACACGACGAGCACGATCGCGACGACCGTTGCCGCCGTGGCGATGTGGTTGCGGACGCGGGCGCGCGGGCCCGGTGCATCGAAGAGGACGGAGGCGCCGCTCATCTGGCTGCTCCGTTCTTCGCGCAAGCGCTCATCACCGCGCCACCGCCAGTCGCTTGCCCAACCAACCGAAGAACAGACCCAGGGGCAACGTCAACACGACGAACCCTGCCGCGAAGATCGCCCCCGTCAGGAGCAGGGCCGATGACGTCTCTACCCACTCCGACATCAGCAGTGCCGCCTCGCCCACGCCGATCACCGAGGCGATGGTCGTGTTCTTGGTCAGCGCGATCAGCACCGAGCCCATCGGGATGATGGTCGCGCGAAAGGCCTGCGGAAGCAGGATGGTCGTGAGGTTCTGCCCGAACGTGAGTCCCAGCGAGCGGGCGGCCTCCGCCTGTCCCAGAGGAATCGTGTTCACCCCCGAGCGCAGTGTCTCGCAGACGAAAGACGCGGTGTAGACGGCCAATCCGAGCACCGCCAGTCGAAAGTTGCTGTCGATGATGAACGTTGGTGAATCGTCGGAGGCCAACGTGATCTGCAGGGTCGAGGCAAGCCCGAGTGAGCAGAACAGGATGATCAACGTCAGCGGAGTGTTGCGCACGATGTTGACGTAAGCCGTACCCAGCCAGTTCAGCACGGGCACCGGCGACAACCGCATCCCCGCCAGGACCGTACCGATGATCAGCGCGCCGATCCCCGAATAGACCGTCAGCTTGATCGTGGTCCAGAACGCGACGAAGAACGCGCTTGGATCGCTGGTGAACTCCTCCACGTTCGCTCCGCGCGCTCCCCGTCAGCCCGTTACTTCTCGATGGCGGGCGGAGTCGGCGTCTTGATGCCTGCTGGGCCGAGGTTCTTCTCGAACGCGGCAGCCCAAGCGCCGTCGGCCTCCATCTTCGTGAGGGCATCGTTGATCTTGGTCAGCAGTTCGGTATCGCCCTTCTTCAAGCCGATGCCGTACTTCTCGGTGGAGAACGTGTCGCCGACGACCTTGAAGGTGCCGGGGCTCTGCGCGGCGAAGCCGGCGAGGATCACCTCGTCGGTGGTCACCGCGTCGACCGCACCGTTCTTGAGCGCCTCGACGCACGCCGCGTAGTTCGGATACTCCTGCAGCTGAACGCTGGTGAACTCGTCCTTGATCTTCTGAGCAGGCGTCGAACCCTTGACCGAGCACAGCTTCTTGTTGTTGGCCAGCGAGTCCTTGCCGGTGATGTCGGTGTTGTCAGCGCGCACCAGCAGGCTTTGCCCGGTGATCAGATACGGCCCGGCGAAGTCGACGCGCTTCTTGCGCTCGTCGTTGATCGAGTAGGTGGCGGCGATGAAGTCGACCTGATCGTTGTCGATCAGGTTCTCGCGCTGAGCCGACACCGACTCCTTCCACTCGATCTTCTCGGGTGCGTATCCGAGCTGCTGGGCGACGAACGTGGCGACGTCGACGTCGAATCCCGTCAGCTTGCCGTCGGGCCCCTTCAGTCCCAACCCGGGCTGATCGAACTTGGTGCCGATGACGATCTTCTCCTTGTCGCCGGACGCGGCACTACCGCCCTTGTCGCCACCACCGCAGGCGGTCATGGAGAGGGGCAGTGCGATCGCGACGGCGACAGCGGCCGCCATCCGTAGGGAGAATCGAGACATTCGAGTTCCTTTCGCTTCAGGCGTCAGTGGTTGAGGATCTTGCCGAGGAAGTCCTTGGCACGATCGGATTTCGGATTGGAGAAGAACTCTTCGGGCTCGGCGTCCTCGACGATGGCGCCCTCGGCCATGAAGAGGATGCGGTTGGACGCCCGGCGTGCGAAGCCCATCTCGTGGGTGACCACGACCATCGTCATGCCGTCGCCGGCCAGCGATGTCATGACCTCCAAGACCTCGTTGATCATCTCGGGATCGAGGGCGCTGGTGGGCTCGTCGAACAACATCACCTTGGGGTTCATCGCCAACGACCGCGCGATCGCCACCCGTTGCTGCTGACCGCCCGACAGCTGGGCCGGATACTTGTCGGCCTGATTGGCGATGCCGACCCGTTCGAGCAGCTTCAGCCCGTTTGCGCGCGCCTGCTCCTTGGATTCCTTTCGGACCTTCATCGGCGCGAGGGTGACATTCTCCAAGATTGTCTTGTGCGCGAACAGGTTGAACGACTGGAACACCATGCCGACATCGGCGCGCAGCTGCGCGAGTTTGCGTCCCTCCGCGGGAAGCAGCTCGCCATCGATCGCGATGGTGCCGGAGTCGATCGGCTCGAGTCGATTGATGGTGCGACACAGCGTCGACTTGCCCGACCCCGACGGCCCGAGCACCACGACCACCTGTCCGCGGCCGACGTCGATGTTGATGTCCTTGAGCACGTGCAGCTCGCCGAAGTGCTTGTCGACGTCCTTCATGGAGATCATGGGCGTGCCGTTGGGAGCCGATTCGTTCACCACGGTTGCCGCACCGTCGTTCTCCATGCGTTCAGACACTACCCAGGCATCGGCAAGCTCGCCGGGCTCTCGGAAATCCGACTGATTTGACTGAAATTGGGTCTGCCGGGGCACCGCCGTACGATTGGCCCGTGACGTCGACCATCTCCAGCGCGACGGCCGACCGCGTCGTTGGGTCGATTCGCACCTATCAAGTCCGCACGTACGGCTGCCAGATGAACGTCCACGACTCCGAGCGGCTCGCCGGTCTCCTCGACGCGGCCGGATATCAGCGGGCGGCCGATGGAGCCGACGCCGACGTCGTCGTCTTCAACACCTGCGCGGTGCGGGAGAACGCCGACAACAAGTTGTACGGCAACATCAGCCATCTCGTTCCGCGCAAGCAGGCCAATCCGGACATGCAGATCGCCGTCGGCGGCTGCCTGGCGCAGAAGGACCGTGACGCGGTGCTGAAGCGCGCGCCGTGGGTCGACGTCGTGTTCGGCACCCACAACATCGGCTCGCTGCCCACGCTGCTAGACCGGGCGCGGCACAACCGGACCGCCCAGGTCGAGATCGTCGAGGCGTTGCAGGAGTTTCCGTCGACCCTGCCTGCTGCTCGCGAATCTGCTTACGCGGCTTGGGTTTCGATTTCGGTCGGCTGCAACAACACGTGCACGTTCTGCATCGTGCCAGCGTTGCGGGGCAAGGAGGTGGACCGGCGTCCCGGCGACGTCCTCGCCGAGGTGCAGTCGCTGGTCGACCAGGGCGTCCTCGAGGTCACGCTGCTGGGGCAGAACGTCAATGCCTACGGGGTGTCCTTCTCCACCGACGAGCGCCTGCGCGAGAACTCGACGACATGGGCCGACGCCCCCCGCGATCGTGGGGCATTCGCGAAGCTGCTCCGCGCCTGCGGCCGGATCGACGGTTGGAACGGGTGCGCTTCACCTCGCCGCACCCGGCGGAGTTCACCGACGACGTCATCGATGCGATGGCGGAGACCGCGAACGTGTGCCCGACGTTGCACATGCCGTTGCAGTCGGGCTCCGACCGCATCCTGAAGGCCATGCGCCGGTCCTACCGCGCCGAGCGTTACCTCGGCATCGTCGACCGAGTGCGTTCGGCGATTCCCCATGCGGCGATCACCACCGACCTGATCGTCGGGTTTCCCGGTGAGACCGAGGACGACTTCCAGGCCACTCTCGACGTGGTGGAGGCGGCCAGGTTCGCCACCGCGTTCACGTTCCAGTACTCGAAGAGGCCCGGCACCCCAGCCGCCGATCTGCCCGATCAACTGCCGAAAGACGTTGTGCAGGAACGCTACATGCGCCTCATCGACCTGCAGGAGCGAATTTCCTGGGAAGAGAACACGGCTCAGGTGGGATCGACGGTCGAGTTGCTCGTCGCCACCGGCGAAGGCCGCAAGGACTCGGCTACCGCCAGGATGTCCGGACGCGCACGCGACGGCAGGCTGGTGCACTTCGCACCCGGTGATGCCGACATCCGGCCCGGCGACGTCGTCACCACCGTCGTCACCGGCGCCGCACCCCACCACCTCATCGCCGACTCCGACATCGTGCTCCACCGGCGGACGACCGCTGGCGACGCGCACGAGTCCGGTCGTCGCGTGAGCACCGGGGTTGGGCTGGGAATGCCCGGCGTTGGTGCACCGCCACGCGCCACGGCGGACGACGGGGTGCTGCGGATGACCGGCGCAGCAGATCGAAGCGGCCCGGACTTCGACGAGTTCAAGTCCGACATCGAGGACGCCGAACGGCGCGTCGCACGTGAAATCGATCCTGGCGCCAGGGCATTGGTCGTGGCGGCGCTGGTCTTCGTGATCCTGGCGACGTTCGTCATTCCACACACCGGCGCACGCGCGGGGGTTCGACGTCCTCGTCGGCGACGACGCGGCCATTCGCGAGGCGGTGGCCCTCCCGTCGCGGGTGTTCACCTGGCTGACCCTGGTGTTCAGCGTCGGGTTCTCGATCCTGGCGCTGCTGACGCGGCGATGGGGAGTGGCCTGGATCGCGTTGGCCGGATCCGCGATCGCCTGCCCGATCGGCATGCTGGCCGTGTGGTCGCGTCAGACCGTGGCCTACCCGCATCCCGGGCCCGGCGTCGGGCTGATCGTCGCCTGGATCGCGGTGATCCTGTTGACGTTCCACTGGGCACGGGTGGTGTGGTCGCGTACGGCCGTACAACTGGCCGCGGAGGAGCAACGTCGCAGACTCGCGGTCGAACGGCAGAGCAAGAGCCTGCTGGACGACCCGGACGACGCGGCGAAGCCCGACGTTTAGCGCTTCTTGCCGAGCGCGCCCACCGCAGCCTCGGCCCACTCCCGCCACTGCGTGGCATTCGCCCGGGCCTGTTCGGCGTCCTTGGCGCGGCCGGCCGCCTCGGCCTTTTCCGCCTGCCGTTCGTACTGCTCGGCGCGGACCCTGAACTGGTCGGCACGGGCCTGGGCTTCTGGATCCGACCAGCCGGTGGACGCGGCGTCGCGAATCTTCTTCTCCACGGCACGCATTCGCCGTTCGAGTTCGGGTGCGTAGTTCGCGGGGCACCTTGCCGATGGCGTCCCACTTGTCGCCGATCGTCCGCAGCGCCGAGCGTGCGGCATCGACGTCCGTGGGGTCGATCGCCTCGGCCTGTTTGAGCAGAGCCTCCTTGGCCGCGGCGTTCGCACCGAATTCGGCGTCGCGTTCGGCATTGACGGCGTTGCGGGCGGCGAAGAACTTGTCCTGCGCCGCCTTGAAACGGTTCCACAGGTTGTCGTCGACGTCCTTCGCGGTCCGGCCGGCTGCCTTCCACTCGGTCAGGAGGTCACGGAACGCCGCACCCGTCGGACCCCAATCGGTCGAATCGGCCAGTGCTTCGGCGCGTTCGCACAGCGCCTCCTTGGCCTGCCGCACACCGACGCGCTCACGGTCGAGATCGGCGAAGTGCGAGCCCCGCCGTCGGTTGAACGTCTCGCGGGCGGCTGAGTACCGCTTCCACAGCGCGTCGTCGGTCTTGCGCTCCAGGCCGGTGATCGTGCGCCATTCCTCGAGGATGTCGCGAAGCCGATCGCCCGCGGCCTTCCACTGCGTCCCGTTGGCGGCGATGTCCTCGGCCTCGACGGCGAGCGCCTCCTTGCGCGCGGTCTGCGCCGCCCGGTGCTCGTCACGCTTCTGTCGCTCCTCGGCGGCGCTGACGTCGGCCCGCTCCACGATCGAGCTCAGGCGGGCGGCGAGCGCGTCGACGTCACCGAGTACCGCCGCAGTCGGCAGGCTCTCGGCCATCGCGGCGGCGGTGGTCTTGATCTTGCGCGCATCGCCGTTGCCCGAGGCAAGGCGCCGTTCCATCAACGCGACTTCGGTTTGCAGATCATCGAAGCGGCGCCCGAAGTGGGCGAACGCGGCCTCGTTGTCGCCAGCCTGCCAAGAGCCGATGACACGCTCTCCGGACGAGGTGACCAGCCAGACCGTGCCGTCCGGGTCGATGCGGCCGAAGCGGTGGGGATCGACCGAGGCGGTCGTGGCCGGGACGGCAGCACCCGGTCGAGGGCCAGGCCGCGGCGGTCCTGGGCGGGGAGCGGGCTTGGGAGTGCCGCCTGATTCGGTGGTCGTCATATTCGTCCTCGTGTCCTACGCGGGGGTAACCCGCGATCCTGCCGCGCGACGCGGCGCCTGGTAGCCATTGCCTTGACCATGCCTAGCACGCTATTGAAACAGGTCACTCGACCGAGTGAGCATGCCTTCGCACGAGAGGGCGCCCAAATGCCCAAGACCTCGGCTCGCTAGCGTGGTCTGGTGCTGAGCGCGATCGCCGATCATCCCGTCGCCGCCCCTGATGCGTGCCCGAGCTTGCCACGGGTGCTGCGTCGGGGCTGGCTGACCTGCGCGAAGCCGTGTTCGCGGCGGCGGCATCACTACCGGATCGCTGGGTCGCCATCGGGGTCGGGCCGTGCGACGAGGTCGTCGGCCCGCACGCCGTCGGCACTTTTGCGGGATATGGGGTCGACGTGCGCGTGACGTTCGCACCGGACGTTTCCGGCACGCCGTCCCGACTGCCCCTGTGCGCGCTGATCGCCGGCTGGGTGCGCGCGCAGGTCAACCCGCTCGCGCGCGCCGAGGTGCGCAGCCATGGCGACGGTCAGGGCGCCGACGCAGCGTTGGCGCGCGGCCGAAGTCTGCGGGCGGAGCTCGACGCGTTCGTCGACGACGTCGGCGTCCTGGTCGTCGCCGACGGCGCGCACACCCTCACGCCCCGGCGCACCGGGCGGCTACGACCCCGACTCCATCCCGGTGCAGACGGCGCTCGACGACGCCCTCGCCGCGGGCGACGTGGCGGCGTTGAGCCGGCTTCCGCGACGGCATCGTGGGCAGGGTCGCCTACCAGGTGCTGGCCGGACTGGCCGAACCCGCGCCGGGGTCGGCGGCGGAGCTCTACCGCGGCGCGCCCTACGGCGTCGGCTACTTCGTCGGCATCTGGCAGCCCTGACATGGGCATTCGACCGATCGCGATCGTCGGGCCGACCGGCACCGGCAAGAGCGCGCTTGCCCTCGCCGTCGCGGAGAGCCTGACCGCCGAGGCCGGGGACGTCGAGATCGTGAATGCCGACGCCATGCAGCTCTACCGCGGCATGGACATCGGCACCGCGAAGCTCGCCGTCGACGAACGCCGCGGCATCCCGCATCATCAGCTCGACGTTCTCGACGTCACCGACACGGCGACCGTCGCCCGCTATCAGGAGGCAGCCGCGGCCGACGTCGAGGCCATCGCCGCCCGCGGTGCGGTGCCGGTCATCGTCGGGGGATCGATGCTCTACGTCCAGTCGCTGCTCGACGAATGGTCGTTTCCCGGCGACCGATCGCGCGGTTCGGGCGCGCTGGGAGGCCCGGCTGGCGCAGGTCGGTGTCGGCGCCCTGCACGCCGAGCTGCGCGCGCGTCGACCCCGACGCCGCGACCTCGATCCTGCCGACGGATGGCCGTCGCATCGTGCGCGCACTGGAGGTCGTCGAGCTGACCGGGTTGCCGTTCGCGGCGTCGGCGCCAACGATCGGGGCGCCGCGATGGGATACCGCGATCATCGGTTTGGATTGGGAGACAACGCTTCTCGATGCGCGTCTGGAGATGCGCACCGAGGCGATGTTCGCCGACGGACTGGTCGGCGAAGTGGTCGGCCTTGGTCGACCGTGGGCTGCGCGAGGGCGTCACCGCATCGCGCGCGCTGGGTTACGCACAGGTGCTCGAGGCGATCGACGCAGGCGGGGACGAGGCGTCGTTCGCCCGGGCGCGGGAGCGGACGTTCATCGGAACTCGTCGCTACGTTCGCAGACAGCGTTCGTGGTTCCGCCGCGACCACCGCATCACCTGGCTGGACGGCTCGGCGACCGGAAACGCCGACGAGACCCTGCGGGTATGGCGACACGTATCCTGATCAGGTGAAGTTCGCCAAGGGGCACGGTACGCAGAACGACTTCGTGCTGCTGCCCGACGTCGACGCCGCCCTGGCGTTGACGCCTGCCGCGGTGGCCGCGCTGTGCGATCGCCGTCGCGGCATCGGCGCCGACGGCGTGCTGAGGGTGACCACGGCCGCGGGCGCGCTGGCCGCGGGCGTATTCGACCGCATCCCCGAGGGAGTGCAATCGAGCGACTGGTACATGGACTACCGCAACGCCGACGGATCGATCGCGCAGATGTGTGGAAACGGCGTCCGGGTCTTCGCGCACTACCTTAGGGTGTCCGGCCTCGAGCAGCGCGATGAATTCGTCGTGGGATCGCTGGCGGGCCCGCGTCCCGTCGTCGTGCATGCGGTCGACGATCTGTCCGCTGACGTCACGGTCGAGATGGGCAAGGCCAACCAGGTCGGCACCGGCTCGGCGATCGTCGGCGGACGACGCTTCACCGGGCTTGCCGTCGACGTCGGCAATCCGCATCTGGCGTGCGTCGACGCGTCGCTGACCGACGACGACCTGCTGGCACTCGACGTCGCAGCGCCGGTGTCCGTTCGACGCCGCGCAGTTTCCCGAGGGCGTCAACGTCGAGGTGCTCACCGCGCCGGCGGACGGTGCCGTCTCGATGCGTGTGCACGAACGCGGTGTCGGCGAAACCCGTTCGTGCGGAACGGGAACCGTGGCGGCCGTCGTCGCCGCATTGCGCCACGCGGGCGAGTCCACGGGGACGCTTCGGGTGCGCATCCCCGGCGGCGAGGTGGACGTCACGATCACCGATGCCTCCAGCTATCTGCGCGGCCCGTCGGTGCTGGTGGCCCACGGAGACTCTCCGACGACTGGTGGCAGGCGCAGCAGCGCATTAATTCAGATGCGCGAGACCGCGCGTGACAGGCACCATCACTAAGGACTCATGACTGACATCAACATCCCGAGCACCGGCGAACTCGCCCTCGAAGACCGCGCAGCGCTGCGGCGCGTCGCAGGTCTCTCGACCGAACTGGCCGACGTCTCCGAGGTCGAGTATCGCCAGCTGAGGCTGGAACGTGTTGTGCTGGTAGGAGTCTGGACCGAGGGCTCCGCCGCCGACGCCGACGCGAGCATGGCAGAGCTCGCCGCGCTGGCCGAGACGGCCGGCTCCGAGGTGCTCGAGGGCATGGTGCAGCGCCGGGACAAACCGGACCCCGGGACCTACATCGGGTCGGGCAAGGCCCAGGAACTGCGCGACGTCGTCGTGGCCACGGGCGCCGACACCGTGATCTGCGACGGCGAGCTGACTCCGGGACAACTCAACGCGCTGGAGAAGGCCGTCAAGGTAAAGGTCATCGACCGCACCGCTCTGATTCTCGACATCTTCGCCCAGCACGCGACCTCCGCGGAGGGCAAGGCGCAGGTGGCCTTCGCGCAGATGGAGTACATGCTCCCCAGGCTCCGTGGCTGGGGCGAGTCGATGTCACGACAGGGCGGCGGCGCGGGCGGCAGCAGCGGCGGCGTCGGAACCCGTGGACCCGGCGAGACCAAGATCGAGACCGACCGGCGCAGGATTCGCGAACGAATGTCCAAGCTCCGCAGGGAGATCAAGGACATGAAGAAGATCCGCGACACCCAGCGCGGACGTCGGCTGCGCAGCGACGTGCCGTCGATCGCCATCGTCGGCTACACCAACGCGGGCAAGTCCAGCCTGCTGAACGCCCTCACGGGTGCGGGCGTGCTGGTCGAGAATGCCCTGTTCGCCACCCTCGAACCGACCACGCGGCGTGGGACGTTGGACGACGGACGGCCATTCGTCATCACCGACACCGTCGGGTTCGTCAGGCACCTGCCGACGCAGCTGATCGAGGCGTTCCGCTCGACGTTGGAAGAGGTCATCGACGCCGACCTGTTGGTGCACGTGGTCGACGGCTCGGATGCCAATCCGCTCGCGCAGATCGACGCGGTCCGCCGGGTCGTCAACGAGGTGGTCCGCGACAACGACGCCACGCCGGCGCCAGAGTTGTTGGTGGTGAACAAGACTGACGCCGCGAGCGGCCTGGTGCTGGCGCAGTTGCGCCGGGCGCTGACCGACGCCGTGTTCGTGTCCGCCCATACCGGCGACGGCATCGACAAGCTGCGCAGCCGGATGGCCGAACTGATCGAACCCACCGACACCACCGTCGACGTCACCATCCCCTACGACCGGGGAGAGCTCGTCTCGAGGATGCACGCCGACGGCCGAATCGACGCCGAAGAGCACACCGCGGACGGCACCAGGATCAAGGCCCGGGTGCCGGTCGCACTCGCTGCGAGCCTGCAGCGAGTTCGCGACGTTCTAGCCGGCGTTGAGCCGGCGCTGGCGCGCGCCGTCCGCGCTGCCCTTGACGCCGAGGACCTTCTTCACCACGCCTGCGGCCGACTGCGCGGCGCCTGCGACCGCCTTTGCGACGTCGCGGACCGGGTGCACGTTGGGGCCGAAGGGTTGGGCCAACGACGTCGGGCCCGGCTGCCCGCCGTCTGGCCGTTGGCTCCCGAGACAGTTCGGTCGGGCGATCAGGCCGAGCGGGGTCAGCGGCCGCCGCTTGGGATTGTTCGTGGTGGGCCCAGGCGTCGGGCGCCGCCGGTTCCGAGAGCGTCGTGATGGCCGGTGAGGGCGTCGATCCGGGCAGCGGATCGAAGCCGGGATTGAGTGCCGCGTGGATGCCCTCGGGGATGTCCTTGATGAGGTCCGCCGTCAACGTGATCGGATTGATCCTCGGGATCAGCCGTGCCGGTGTCGCGACACCGTAATTCGTTCGGTCGTAACCGGTTTCGATCAGGGTCTGGGTGAACGGCGAAACCAAGTCGACGAGCGGTATCACCAAGGCCGACGTGCCGGTCGCCGCGCCCAGGTCGAGGGCCGGCTGATGATCGGCAGGACCCTCGCCGGGATCGTGATGTAGAGCGTGTCGCCGTACTTCTGGCAATTCGGACCGGTCGAGTCGGCCTGGCACGCGTCTTCGATCGCCTTGATCTCGGCGGGGGTGTAGCCGTACGGCGTCGGCAGCGGGGTCCTGGCCGACTTCGTCGCCGTCGGGGGCCAGGTAGGTGCCGTGGATGTACTGGAACCCGGCGAGGGCGTTGACCGTCGCGAGCGCGTTGATCGGGTAGGTGGGGAAGTCGGCCACGCCGTCGTACTGCAGCGCGATGTCGGTGGTGTTCACGGGGAAGTCGGGGATCTCGTTGCCGTTGGCATCGATGCCGGTGTTCGGCGTCGGCTGCGCCGAACGTCGCGTCGAGGATCGGCACGGTGCCCAGAATCGCCCAGCGCTCGAAGAACCCGCCGTTGGGTCGCTGGGGGTTTCCGATGAGCACGAACGACGTGCCGGCCGGAACCACGCCAGGTTCCCGTCGATCAGTTGCTGCTTGAACAGACTGCTGACCGTGGCGCCTTGCGAGTAGCCGAAGACGACGTTCTCGCCGATGGGGACTCGCGTTGTAGACGGTGGTCGTGTTCTTGACGCCCGTCACCGACCGACACGTTCCACTTCTGGCCCTCGAGGCCGCCCCAGCCGGGCAGCGGGATGGGCCAGAACTGTGCGTAGTACTTGACCGGCGCTGCGGTGCAGGTGTTGCCGGCGACGCTCGTGTCACAGGAGCCCGCGGTGTTCGCGGCGTTGGGGATGACGTAGTAGTTGACCGCGTTGTTCATGTAGTCGGTGGGAATCGTCGGGTCCGGTGTTCCGGTGCCAGGAACGATGATCGCCGTGGCGGACAATGTGACGGCCGCCGTGAACGTCGTCGTCACGGCGAGCAGCGCCGTACCCAAGAGTGCGGCGATGACGACGGCTACGGTTTTGACGATTCCTCGCATGGCAACCCCTTCGTTGCTCGGGTTCGGGAAGTCTCTCGCGACGCATCCTGTCACCGCCGACGAGCGCCGGCACAGCAAATCAGGAAAAATGTCGCGTGCGAAAGTTCGACGGCGCCGCTAGCCGATCTCGAACACGTCGCTCGGCCGGCGATCGCCATGACCCGGTGCGCCAAATCGGCCTTCACTGCGGCGAAACGGTGATCTTGGTCCGGCGTTCGCGACGGCATGCGGGCAAGGTCGATGAACTCGTCGGTGACGAAACCCTCCCGCAGCAGCAATGTCGCGGACCGGCCGTCGATGCTCACCTCGAACACGAAGTCCTCGAGGAGGCGGCCGCGGTCGGCACGCAGCAACGATCGGTCGACGACGTAGCGGTCGTCGGTCACGGCGCGGGTGACGGCCTCGAAACAGTCGCGCGCGCCTGGGCCGCGAAATGCCGTCCGGACCGCCACCGCGCGCCGCTCGGGCGGCAGCGTCGGGGCGCAGGACGGCGAAGGCGCGCTGCAGTGCCTTGAACGCGACCGCCACGCCGGCGGGTGAGCCGGGCCCGGCGTAGCGCAGTGCGTCGTCGAAGGTGAACTCGAGCGTGCGGCCGAGTTCGGTCACCGCGATCGTGTCCGTCAACGGGTCACGATCGTCGGAGGGTCGTGGGCGCGCACCGGTGGCAGTGCATCGGAGAAACGCTCCACCTGCGACGAGCACGTGCGCGCCGGTACATCCCTTCGCCAACGACGAGGTTCCGACGTCGGCGGTCAACACGTTCGGATTGCCGTGCACGCACATCGCATCGGGATCGCCAGCGTCCTCGGGGTCGTACCAGGCGCCCGTCGAGAGCTGCACGACCTCGCGACGCAGCCGATCGTCGACGACGAGGCCCGCCAGGCACGCGCCGCGGTCGTTGAACACCCGGACGACGTCTCCGTCGGCCAGGCCACGTTCGGCGGCATCGGCCGGATGCATCCGGATCGGTTCGCGCCCTTGCACTTTCGACTGCCGAACTGGTTGCGCCGCCGTCGAGCTGACTGTGCAGTCGCGTGGCGGGCTGGTTGGCGAGCAGGTGCAGCGGGTAGCGCTGCGCGCGAGCGCCGCCGAGCCACTCGTCCGGTTCGTACCATGTCGGATGGCCTGCGCAATCGTCGTAGCCGAAGCCGTCGATCGTCTCGGAGAAGAGTTCGATCCTCCCGCTGGGCGTGGCCAGTCGGTGCGCCTGCGGGTCGGCTCGGAAGTCGGCCAGCAGCGTGAGGCCAGGCTCGGTCGGCAGTCGCAGTTGCCCGCGGGACCAGAACTCGTCGAAGGATCGGCACGCTGAAATCGAGCCCAGCGGACCACTTCTCGTACATGTGCTCCAGCCACTGACGGGGAGTGCGGCCTTCGGTGAATGCGTCGCCGAAGCCGAGTCGCTCGGCCAGCGGCAGTCAGGCTCTGGTAGTCGTCCTTGGAGTCGGCGTACGGTCGGCCATCGCAGGCATCGCCACCAGGAGCGGATCGTTGCGCGAACCCGAGTAGTCGTCGCGTTCGAAGCTGGTGGTCGACGGCAGCACGATGTCGGCGTGCTTGGCCATCGCCGTCCAGTACGGGTCGTGCACGACGACGGTGTCGACGCGCGCGAGCGCCCGTCGCAGTCGCGGCAGGTTCTGGTGATGATGGAACGGATTGCCTCCGGCCCAGTACACGCACTTGATGTCGGGATAGGTCAGCGTTCTGCCGTTGTAGGCGAACTGCTCGCCCGGGTGCAGCAGCATGTCGGTCACTGCGGCAACCGGGATGAAGGTCCGCACCGGGTTGGCGCCCTGCGGGAAGGTCGGGAGCCCGAAGCGCAGCGGCGGCATGCCGACTTCGTTCTGCGAACCGTAGCCATGGCCGAATCCGCCACCGGGCAAACCGATTTGGCCAAGCATCGCGGCCAGCGTGAGGCCCATCCACGGCGCCTGCTCGCCGTGGCGAACCCGTTGCAGCGACCAGCTGACCGTCACCATCGTGCGGCCGGCGGCCATCCGACGGGCGAGCGCGACGAGGTCGTCGGCGGGCAGGCCGCTGATCGCCGCTGCCCAGGCGGTGACTTGGCCACGCCGTCGTCCGCGCCGAGCAGGTACCGCTCGAAGCGGGGATAGCCCGACGCAGTAGCGGGCCAGGAAGTCGCGGTCGGCCAGTCCCTCCGTCGCCAACACGTAGGCCAGCGCCAGCATGATGGCCACGTCGGTACCGGGCACTGGGAGCGAACCATTCGCAGTCGCCGTCGACGTCGTCGCGCAGCGGGCTGAACGAGACGACCTCCCGCCGCGCTCGCGGAGACGATTCAGCGCGCCTCGCGGATCGGATGTTCGGTGGCGCCACCGGGATTGACCGCGGAGTTCTTGAGTGCCACTCCGCCGAAGCAGACCATGAGGTCGGTGTTGTTCGACGATCACCTGCCAGTTGGTGGATCGCTTGAACAGGTCGTCGTGTGTGCCGACGACATGGGGCATGATGACGCCGGTCGCGCCGAGGCTGTAGGAGTGTCGCGAAAAGGTATAGCCGCCAAGCATTTTCAGGAATCGATGCACCTGGCTCTGGGCGTGGTGGAAGCGGCCCGCGCTGGCCCAGCCGTAGGAGCCGCCGTAGATGGCTTCGTTGCCGTGGGTGTCGACGACCCTGCGTAGTTCGTCGGCCAGGCGTTCGGTGAGTTCGTCCCACGACACCGCGACGAATTCGTCTGCTGCCGCGGTCGGCGCTGGGACCAGGGCCGTTGTCGAGCCAGCCGCGGCGGATGGCGGGCGCCTGCGATCCGCGATCGATGCCGAATCGAGCCGACGAGGTTGCCCAGCAGGGGCGATGGATCGTCGTCGCCGGCGAACGGGCGCACTGCTGCGATGTCGCCGTCGTGGACGTCGGCGGTGAACGCGCCCCAGTGGGTGAGGCTGGAACGTGGCGCCATGCGGTCGATTCTAGGTGGCAGCGGCGGACCTTTCGGCTCTCACGGCGCGGCGGCGTCGACGCCGGTACCGCCGGTATCAACCATCCGGTTGGATGGTATATCGTCGTCGGCAAATCCCGTTCCGCCGATCCGGAGGTCTTTCATGGGCGCGCCCACGCAGGTAGTGAAGTACGACCGCACTCTCTTCGACCCCGAGCACGAGATGTTCCGCGAGTCCTACCGCACGTTCCTGGAGCGCCACGTCGCCCCCTTCCACGATCAGTGGGAGAAGGACAAGATCGTCGACCGCGGCGTGTGGATGGAAGCGGGCAAGCAGGGGTTCCTCGGAATGGCGGTGCCGGAGGAGTACGGCGGCGGCGGCAATCCCGACTTCCGCTACAACGTGATCGTCACCGAAGAGACCTCGGCCGGACGCTACAGCGGCCTGGGCTTCGCGTTGCAGAACGACGTGGTGGCGCCCTACCTGCTGCGGCTGGGCACCGAGGAGCAGAAGCAGCGGTGGCTGCCGGGGTTCTGCTCGGGTGAGCTGATCACGGCGATCGCCATGACGGAGCCCGGCACCGGCAGCGACCTGCAGGGCATCAAGAGCCGCGCCGTCAAGCAGGAGGACGGCAGCTGGGTGCTCAACGGATCGAAGACGTTCATCACCAACGGCATTCACGCCGACCTGGTGATCGTCGTCGCCTGCACCGACCCCGACAAGGGCGCGCTGGGCTTCTCGCTGCTGGTCGTCGAGCGGGGGATGGAGGGCTTCGAGCGCGGCCGTCACCTGGACAAGGTCGGTCTGGATGCCCAGGACACCGCAGAGCTGTCCTTCACCGACGTCAAGGTGCCCGCCGAGAATCTGCTCGGCGAGGAGGGCTCCGGTTTCGTCTACCTGATGCAGAACCTTCCGCAGGAACGCATCAGCATCGCGGTGATGGCGGCATGCCGCCATGGAAGGCGTGCTGGAAACGACGCTGCAGTACACCAAGGAGCGCAAGGCGTTCGGCAAGCCGATCGGCAGCTTTCAGAACACCCGGTTCACGCTCGCCGAGCTGTCCACCGAGGCCACCGCGATCCGCATCATGGTCGACGAGTTCATCCGGCTGCACCTCGACGAGAAGCTGACGGTCGAGCAGGCGGCAATGGCGAAGTGGTACTCCACGGAGGCTCAGGTCCGTCTCGTCGACCGCTGCCTGCAGCTGCACGGCGGCTACGGCTACATGCGGGAGTACCCGGTCGCGCGGGCCTTCATGGACTCGCGGATCCAGACGATCTACGGCGGGACCACGGAGATCATGAAGGAGATTATCGGCCGCAGCCTGGGAGTTTGACCAGCTTTCCGACCCGACACCGGCGCGCGACCGTACCCGATATCCGTCAAGATAGACGTCGACTGACGCATAGTTGACGGGCGCGATACTTTCACGGAGCCGTGACGGGATCGCAGGGAAGGATCTGATGACCGGGCCGCAAACCCTCTGGGGTGCCGCCGTACGCCGCGCGAGCGCATGCCTCGCCATGCTTGCGGTCGCTCTGGTGGTTACCCCTGTCGCCGCCGCCACTCCGGAAGGTGACGCCGACGCGGCGATCACTGCGTCGTGGCAGGCCGCCGGCGGCGCCACGGGGTCCGCTGGGCGCCAAGGACGGCGGCGTCTATCCGGTCGGCGCCGGGTTCGGTCAGAACCTCGCGGGCGGAAGGATCTACTTCACGCCGGACACCGGGGCGCACGTCATGCAGGGCGCGATCCTCGACAAGTACCTGGCGTTGGGTGGGCCGGGCGACGGTGACCTGGGATTCCCCAACATCGACGAAGGCGGCGGCAAGGCGCCGGGCAGTCGCAATACGACGTTCAGTGCGGCCGACAAGCCGGTGATCTTCTGGACGCCGGACAACGGTGCCCACGTCGTGCGCGGCGCCATCAACGCGGCCTGGGACAAGCTCGGCGGTTCCGGAGGCTCGCTCGGCGTGCCCGTCGACGACGAGACGTACGACGGCGACGTGGTGTCGCAAGCCTTCGCGGGCGGTCGGGTGTCGTGGGACCACCGGACGAAGGCGTTCACGACCACGCCGCCCGAACTCGCGGATCAGCTTGTCGGGCTAAAGATTCCCGGCGACGCCAACTACGGCGATCAACGCCGCGCGTCGCGCTGCGGGCGGCCCGTTGGGACCGCTTGGGAGCGCCTGACGGCGGCCAGTACTACGTCGGCGCCGACGGCGTCGCACAGAACTTTGCCGGCGGCAAGATCTTCTACACGCCCGCCACCGGCGCCAACGTGGTGATCGGGGCAGATCCTCGCCAAGTACGAAAGCCTCGGCGGGCCGGATGGCGACCTCGGCCTGCCTTCCGGTAGCGAGGCCGATGGTGGCCTCGACCGGAGCCGGGTCGTGCCGTTTTCGGCCGCGGACAAGCCGGTCATCTTCTGGACACCCGACTACGGCGCCGTCGTCGTCCGCGGCGCGATGAACGCGGCATGGACCAAGCTCGGTGGAGCGACGGGTCAGCTCGGTGCGCCGACGTCGGATCAGGTGCAGAACGGCGACGTCATCACGCAGACGTTCGCCGGTGGCGCGATCTCGTGGGATCAGGCGACCAAGAAGTTCAGCACCGAGCCACCCAGCCTGGCGTCGTCGCTGACAGGATCTCCAGGTTCCCGGTGTGGAACTGCCCAAGAAGGGGCCTGCGGCGCAAGCGGCGCCAGCCAACGACGGCGCGAAGTGGTACACGTGGCGGCGGTCGTACCTGTTGGGCGTCATTCCGGCGGCGATGCTGATCGTGGCGGTCGCCCTTGCGGTCTTCCTGAATAGGCGGCGTCGCAAGCGTCGTGCGCGATTGGCGCAAGCGGAACCGTACGCGGACGGTTACGACGACGACTACGACGACGGTGACGATCAGATCTACGCCGACGACCGCGCCTATCGGGACGATCGGCCCTACCGTGACGACCAGGCGTACGCGGACGATCGGGTCTACGCCGACGACCGTGCCTACCGCGCCGAGAGCTCTTTCGAATCCGGGCCGATGCAGCTTGCTCCTCCAGACGACGATGTCGCCCCGTTCAATGCGTGGGCGAGTCCCGTCGTGCCCCCGAGCCGCGCGCGAGGGGAACGGCGATGCCCTCGCGGTGTCGAGCCCCCGACGGTGCGGGAAGGGAATGGCGGTGCACCTCGCGGTGCAGAGCCCCCCACCGTCAACGGCGACGCACCTCCGAAGGAATTCTCGCCCGACGAGGACTTCCTGGACACCGAGCCGACGTACATCGAGTCCGAGGTGGACGAGAGCTGGGCGCCTCCGAGCGTCCACTCGAGCGGGCCGCCGAGTGGCAGGCACGCCGCGATCCAGCTCGACGAGCCGGGGCCGACGCTGACGTCGTTGAAGCTGGCGCTGGAGGATCCGTACGACGCGCCACAGGGATATCCCGTCAAGGCAGACACCAAGACGGGGCTCTACTGGACGCCCGACAGCAGTCTCTATGGCGTGGCGCGTGCCGAGATATGGTTCGCCAGTGAGGAATTCGCGCTGACGAACGGCTTCACCAAGGGCTGAGCTCGTCCGGCGCTAGATCTTGCGGATGACCGTGACGACCTTGCCGAGGATCGCTGCGTCGTTGCCGGGAATCGGGTCGAACACCGGGTTGTGCGGCATCAGCCACACCTGATCGCGGGTGCGCTTGAACGTCTTCACGGTGGCTTCGCCATCGATCATCGCCGCGACGATGTCGCCGTTGTCGGCGACGTTCTGCTGACGGATGACCACCCAGTCGCCGTCGCAGATGGCGGCATCGATCATCGATTCGCCGACGACCTTGAGCAGGAACAGCGATCCCTCGCCGACGAGTTCCCGCGGAAGCGGGAAGACGTCTTCGACGGCCTCCTCCGCGAGAATCGGGCCGCCTGCCGCGATTCGACCCAGCACCGGTACGTAGGTGGGTTCGGGCAGCGCGTCAGAGCCGGCGACGTCCGTGGTGACTTCCGCCTTCGCGACGTCCTCGGGGCTCCGCACGTCGACCGCCCGCGGCCGATTCGCATCCCGACGCAGGAACCCCTTGCGCTCGAGCGTGCGCAGCTGATGAGCCACTGACGACGTCGACGTCAGGCCGACGGCGTCGCCGATCTCGCGGATGCTGGGCGGATATCCCCTGGTGGTGACCGACGAACGGATCATGTCGAGGATGGTGCGCTGGCGCTCCGTCAGTGTCGTGTCGCGCGGTGCGCCGGTCTTGCCACCGGTGTCGTTGCTGTCACTCATGGTGCCGAATGTAGCCCTAGACCCGTCGATAATCAAACATGTGTTCGACGCGTGTCGCTGCGGTCGTCGCCGCACGAAATTTGTCGGTACCCCCGGATATGGTTTGCAACAGTTCGATCACATGTTCTATTAATCGAACACGTGAGCGATTATAGTTTCGAACACAGGAGCGAACCGGCTCACGTTCGACCCGACCGGCACCTCGACACAGGACGACCACGGAAGGCCCCGAAGATGACCATCCTCACCCGCGAAGACCCCATTGACCTCGTCGTTCGGCCGATGCGCCCGCGCACTCCGACGCGGCGGCGGTCCAACTACGACCGTCCCGCAGGGGCCGCCGATCGGGTATCGGCGTCCGGCGGTGCTCATGTCGCGCGCCTCTCATCGCCCGCGCCCGGTCACGCCGGTGACCACGGTGGTCTTGGCCTTGATCGCGGCCGCCATCACCGTATGGCTCGGTCTGGTCGCCAACCTCGGCGCGCCGGCCGAGACGCCCCATCCGGTGCCCGGACAGCTGGCCGTCGTTCAGGTTCAGATGGGGGAGTCGCTGCCACAGCTGGCTCAGCGAGTGAATCCCGACGCGCCCGTCGCGGCCGTCGTCGACCAGATTCGCGACCTCAACGAGTTGGACTCCGCCGCGGTGGACGCGGGACAGACGCTCGATCGCTCCCGTCGCCTGAGCTCGCGACGTGCGTCACGAGACTTCCGGTGGTGCACAGGTAGGCTCATACGCGTCCGGGTTGGTCGACTGTGGCGAAGGAGCGGTGATGCACTGTCCGTTCTGTCGTCACCCCGACTCGAGGGTCGTGGATTCGCGGGAAGCCGATGAGGGCCAGGCGATCCGGCGCCGTCGGTCCTGCCCCGAGTGCGGTCGCCGGTTCACCACCGTGGAGACGGCCGTGTTGGCAGTCGTGAAGCGCAGCGGCGTCACCGAACCGTTCAGCCGCGAAAAGGTCATCAAGGGCGTGCGTCGTGCGTGCCAGGGTCGCGCCGTCGACGACGACGCACTCAACCTGCTGGCGCAACAAGTCGAGGATGCCGTGCGCGCGACGGGGTCTCCCGAGGTGCCGAGCAACGAGGTGGGGCTGGCAATTCTCGGGCCCCTTCGCGACCTCGACGAAGTCGCCTATCTGCGATTCGCGTCCGTGTATCGATCGTTTTCCTCGGCCGACGACTTCGAACGCGAGATCGAAGCTCTGCGTGCCCATCGCGGGGTTGCCACCTCCGGCTGAGGCGCAGGATCAGTCGATCGTTCTGACTCCGTCGTCGACGACGCGTCCAGCGACGTGAACCCAGCCGTCCGGATGCCAGCGCGTCCGCAACTGCGAGCCCTTGCCCTGGGTGATGGACAGGTCCCGACTGAGGTACTCGGTGATGCGAACCGCCCCGGCGCCGGTCGCCTCGTCCTCGGGGATGCCGAGATGGCTGGCGAACAGCCGCGACCGAATAGTGCCTTCGGACTTGTCGATCCACGCCCAGAGATAGTGCTCGACGTCGTCGCCGTAGGCGTTGGGGTCGGCGGCGAGTACCTCCTCGACCGAGTCCAGGTCGTAGATCGCGAAGTCGGGGGCCCACTCCGCGCGGGCATTGATCACCGTGAAGTCTCCATCCGGGTTGAGATTCATGCCCGATCTGTACTACGCCGGCAGGCACCTGCAAGGTGTTGACCGGTGTCCCGCGGTCCTTGAGCCACCACGCCGCACCGACGGTGGGATGGCCGGCGAACGGAAGTTCGGCCACCGGGGTGAAGATGTGCGCGGTGGCCGTATTCGCGCCGGATGCCGGAGCGTCGATGAAAATCGTTTCGCTGTAACCCAATTCGGTGGCGACGCGTTGGCGGTCCGCCGGGTCCACCGCGCTCGCGTCCACGACGCCGAGGGGGTTGCCGAAATTGCCGACGGGGTCGGTGAACACCCGAAGAACGGTCACGTCGATTGCCATGGGGGAGATCGTACGTCGCAGAAACCGGCAGCCAAGGCGCAGCGTCAGGTGGCGCTGCGCTCGTCCGCGCCCATCGCGTCGAGCACCGCGACCCTGGTGTCGATCGTGCCGGTGAGGCCGCTCTCGCTGACTCCGGTGCGGAGCAAATGGCGCAACTGCTCCTGGTCGTACACCGCGGGTTCGGTGGTCTCGATGAACTTCTCGACGATCTCCACGAAGCGGTCGGGGTCGTCATGGAACGGGAAGTGGCCAGAGCCCTCGAAGACCTCGAGTTGCGCCCCGGGCATCGCCGCATGGGCCATCCGTGCGTGACTGACCGGGATCACCGAGTCCTTCGAACCCCAGATCAATTGCACGGGAACGGATTCCGTCAAATAACATCGGTCGAGCATCGTTACCACCTGGCCGCGCCAGTCGACCACCGCACGCAGGGTGCGCGCGAACGCCGATGAGGCGGTCGGCTCGGGCAGGTCCTGCAGGATCCGGACGACGTCGGGGAGATCGCGGCCAAGGCCGGTGGATCCGAACAGGGCGCCTCCGATGCGACCGATCAACCCCAACGCGGGAAGGACCATCGGAAGGCGCAGCACCGAGAGAGCCTCACTGCCGAGCGGCAGGGAAGCGATGCGCAGAGCGACGTTCACGTCCTTGGTCACGCCGCCCGCGCCGACGAGGATCAGCCGATTGACCAATTGTGGGAATTGGTAAGCGAATTGCATCGCCACGCCGCCGCCGAGTGAGTGGCCGACGACGGTGACGTCTTCGATGTCGAGCACGCTGAGCAGGTCGCGCATGCCGTTCGCGTAGGCAGCCACCGAGTAGTCCGCGCGGGGCTTGTCCGACTTCCCGTGGCCCAGCAGGTCCGGCGCGATGACGGTGAAGCGTTGCGCAAGCTTGGACTGCACCGTCTCCCACGTCGTCGAGTTGTCGCCGATGCCGTGAATCAACAGGATCGCCGGGCCTGAACCTGCGATCCGGAACGCTCGGCGGTAGCCGTGGATGGTCTGGTACTGAAGTGTCGGCGTGACCTCGCGCACCGTTCGCAGGTTGGGCTTTCGCTCCGTCATGCTCGCCAACTCCTCGCCAAACCTCGATGTCGGACCCGGTCAGGGCGCCGCGCCGCCGTCGTCGGTCTCGGTCGGCTCGTCCCCGGCCTGTTGAGCGAGAAAACGTTCGAACTCGGCCCCGAGTTCATCGCCGCTCGGCAGATCTTCGTCACGCGCCAGCAAAGACCGATTCTCCTGAGCGCTGACGAACGCATCGTACTGGCGCTCCAACGCCGTCACCACTTGAGCGACCTCTGCACTCGACTCGACCTGCTCGTTGATCTTCGAGTACACGGCGGCGCCTGCCTCGCCCAGTGCGGCGAGGGGAATCTGAAGCATGCCCGTCCGGGCGACCTCGGCCAGCAGCGCCTCGGCTGCGGGCGGATAGTCCGTCTGGGCGAGGTAGTGCGGGACGTGCACGGTGAACCCCACGGCGTCGTAACCGTGCTGGGCCATCCGATACTCGAGGAGGTTCGACACGCTGGCGGGTACCTGGATCTCACCGATCCACGGCTGGTGATCGGTGATCAGTTGCTTGTCGTTGGCATGGGCGGTCATCGTGACCGGCCGGGTGTGCGGTACCGCCATCGGAATCGTGCCAAGGCCGATGATCTGCCTGACGCCGAGTCGTTCGGCCAGCAGGCGCACGGCCGTGATGAAGCGCTCCCATTTCAGGTCGGGTTCGAGGCCGGCAAGCAGAAGGAATGGTGTGCCGACCGAATCGTGCAGGGCATACAGGTTGAGTTCGGGATCGTCGTAATCCGTGAAGTGGTCCGTCTTGAAGGTCATCAGTGGGCGTCGCGAGCGGTAGTCGAGCAACTCGTCGATGGCGAACGACGCGACCAGTTCGGTATCGAGCGAGTCCTTGAGGTGCGTAGCGGCGATCTTGATCGCGTGTCCGGCATCGGAAAAGCCCTCGAGCGCGTGAAGCATGACCGGCCCGCGGCCGTCGGGGGACGACAGCTGCGGTGCGGGGAATTCGAGCTCGTACATGCCGGTCTGCTCCGGTTGGTAGCGCTGCTCGGGGTCGTCGGGCATTCGGTCACCTCCTCTCGCGGTTCACCTAAGTGTCGCGCACTTCGCCGCGGTTGCCACGTCGGCCCACCGATCCGGGGGACTTGGCCCGATCGGCTCATCCTTTCGCGCCCGCTGCCCGCTGCGACGCATTCGGGCAAGATCATTGTCAATGCGCCGTACCTGGATCTTTCTGCTGGCCGCAACCGCCGCCATTTCGGTGTCGTGCGGCCGACCGTCGGACGAGGCGCCAGCGCCCCTCGAGCGCCCTGAGCCGGCCGCCTCCGCGGCGGCCGCTGCCCACGCGGTGGCGCCGGATCCCCGGGTGGGTGCGGTTTTCCTCGGCGGAAGCACCCTGCACACGTGTTCCGGCGCGGTCCTCGACTCGCCGAGCGGGAATCTGATCCTCACCGCCGCACACTGCATGGCGGACGGATACGAAGCTTCTTCGTCCCTGGCTTCACCAAAAGTGCTGAGCCGCAGGATTTCTGGCGAATCGACGCGGTGTATCTGGATCCGCGGTGGACCCAGGATCGCGATCCGATGGCGGACTTCGCCGTTGCACGCGTCAGCCGCGACGGCGAGGGTTCGCTCGAGAGCCACACCGGCGGTGGATTCGCGGTGGGCGTCGCGCCGAAGGCGGGCACCGACGTCACCGTCACGGGGTACGCGTTGGGCGAGGGCGGCGAGCCGATCGGCTGCGGCACCCACACGTCGGCTGCCAAGAGCGGGTTCCCGTCGCTGCCCTGCGCGGGCATGGTGGACGGAACCAGCGGATCGCCCTGGGTCTCCGGTTCCGTGATCACCGGGCTCGTCGGCGGCCTCGAGGGCGGTGGTTGCCAGGAGGACGTGTCGTACTCGCCGCCGTTCGACGACGCCATCACCAGGCTGTTGCACAGAGCGGAGGCCGGGGGGCCCGCGGATGTTGCCCCCAACGACTTCGACGACGAGTGCTGACCAGTTCCTAGGCCTTGAACTGGCTCAGCGCTCGCAGCTTGTTCATGACGTCCAACGCAGCGACCTTGTATGCCTCTGAGAAGGTCGGGTAGTTGAACACGGCGTCGACGAGGTATTCCACCGTTCCGCCGCAGCCCATGACCGCCTGCCCGATGTGGACCATCTCGGTGGCGTTGGTCCCGAAGATGTGCACGCCGAGAAGACGCAGATCCTCGGTCGAGACGAGAAGCTTGAGCATGCCGTACGAATCGCCGGCGATCTGGCCGCGCGCCAGTTCGCGGTAGCGCGAGACGCCGACCTCGTAGGGAATCGAATCCTTCGTCAGGTCGACCTCGCTGGCGCCTACGTAGGACACCTCGGGGATCGAGTAGATGCCGATCGGCTGCAGCTCGGTCATGCCCTTACATGGCTCACCGAACGCGTGGTAGGCGGCCAGCCGACCCTGGTCCATCGACGTCGCCGCTAGGGCCGGGAACCCGATCACGTCGCCGACCGCGTAGATGTGATCCACCTTCGTCCGATAGTCGTCGTCGACGAAGATTCGGCCGCGGTTGTCGGCCTCGAGACCCGCCGCCGGAAGGTCGAGGCCTTCCGTCTGCCCCTGCCGTCCCGCGGAGTACATCACGGTGTCCGCAGGGATTTGCTTGCCGCTGGCCAACGTGGTCACGGTGCCCGAGGCGCCGACGTCGACGGCGGTCACCTCTTCGCCGAAGCGGAACGTGACGGCCAGGTCGCGGAGGTGGAAGCGGAGGGCTTCGACGATCTCCGGATCGCAGAAGTCGAGCATCGTCGGACGCTTCTCGACGACGGTGACCTTGGTGCCGAGCGCGGCGAACATCGATGCGTACTCGATGCCGATGACCCCGGCGCCGACGACGACCATCGAGGCGGGGATGGACTTCAGCTTGAGGATCCCGTCGGAGTCCAGCACGCGGTCGTCGTCGAACTCGACGCCCGATGGACGCAGCGGCTTGGTGCCGGTGGCGATCACGACGTAGTGGCCGCGCACCGTGATCAGCTCGGCTCTGGCTGGGTCCTCGACGGTCAACGAGTGTTCGTCGATGAAGCGGGCGTGTCCCACGAAGAGGTCTACCCGGTTGCGCATCAGCTGGGAGCGGACCACGTCGATCTCCTTACCGATGACGTGCTGTGTCCGTGCCAGCAGGTCGGCGGGGGTGATCTTCTCCTTGACGCGGTAACTCGCGCCGTACAGCTCACGCTGGCTCATGCCGGTGAGGTAGACGACCGCCTCGCGCAGCGTCTTCGAGGGAATGGTCCCGGTGTTGACGCACACGCCGCCGAGCATGAGGCCGCGTTCGATGACGGCCACCGACTTGCCCAGCTTGGCGGCGGCGATGGCAGCCTTCTGCCCGCCCGGACCCGAGCCGATGACGACGAGGTCGTATTCCTGCGTGGAACCCATGCAGTAGTCCTACGCCGGTTCAGGCAATCTTGCATGCCGACGGACCCAATCGCGGGCCAATGCACGATGAACGACGAGCGTCTGTCCACAGAAGCGAATTCGTCCACAGCGATGGTCGGACCTGCGCCGATCGAGACCTTGCGGGTCTGAACGGTCTGCGACGTTCGGTGCATGACAACCCCGAGTGCACATGACTTTCATTCGAATCGGCCCGGCGCGCTCATCGCCGCCATACCCGCGGTGCTGGGATTCGTGCCAGAGAAATCGCTGGTGCTGCTCACCGTCGAGGACGGTGAGATGGGTGCCGTGCTGCGTGTCGACCTGACCGACGAACTGTGCGACCACCTCGACGGCATGGCGGCGGCGGCCGCCGCCGGATATGCCGACCATGCCATCGCGGTCATCGTCGACGAGGACGGGGCATCGTGTCGGATGTGCAATGACGAGCACCGCGTGCTCGCCGTCGCCGTGGAGGACGTCCTCGACGAGCACGGCATCGAGTTGCTCGGAACGTACGTGGTCGACCGGGTCGAGGCGGGAGCTCGGTGGCACTGTGCCGACGGCCGCGCGGACAGGGGGATCGTCGACGACCCCAAGGCCTCGCCGATGGCCATGGCGGCCGTATTGGACGGGCGGCGCCTCTATCTGCGCCGTGCGGACCTGCAGGACCTGATCGCCACCGCTGATCCGGTCCGCGCCGCCGCCTTGCACGCCGTGATCGCCGCGCACGTCGACTCCGACGTCTACGAAGACCGACGCAATGCCGACGTGCGCGATGACATCGAGCACGCCAGGGACGCGGTCGCCCACGTCGTCGACGGCCGACCACCGTCGGACGCGGACATGGCGCGACTCGCGTATGGACTCACCGATCCCCAGGTACGAGACACCTTGTACGCGTTGGCCGTCGGCGCCGACGCGGAAGGAGCCGAGGCGTTGTGGGTGACCTTGTCGCGGAGCCTTCCGGAGCCATGGCGGGTCGAGGCGTTGGTGCAGCTGGCGTTCTCCGCCTACGCACGCGGCGACGGACCGCTCGCCGGGGTCGCGCTGGAGGCTGCCCTGAGGTGCGATCCCCTCCATCGGATGGCGGGCATGCTCGATCAGGCGCTGCAGTCGGGGATGCGGCCCGATCAGATCCGGGAACTCGCATTTACGGGTTATCGGCTTGCCGAGCGACTGGGCATAGAGCTCCCGCCGCGCATCGCTTTCGGCAAGCGCGCCGGCTAGGGCGTGTCTAGCCGGCAGAGACCGACTGCAGGTATTCGTGTGCGGCACTGGCGCTTACCAGCTGACGCTCACCCAGCGTCATCAGGCAGCGGAAGACCAGATCGATTGACCCGTAGACGTAGTGAGCGATCATCGCCAGGTGCTGGAGCTGTTCATCGCTCATCGCGTCCGGGCGGGTGAAGTCGCGCACGTAGACGATGTCGGCTTCCAACAATTGGTTACCGGCACGTCGAAAGTCGCCGTCGAAGATCACCGGCGCGATGGCCCAGCGCTTCACCGCGGAGAAGCAATGGGGAATGAAACCGTGCCCTCGCAGTTCGTGATCGACGTCTGCGAACGTCGGCTGATCTTCGTACAGCGGGACGAAGGAGATCTCGGTGTGCACGGCGACGGCCGCGGCCAGATGGTCGCCGGCACCCCGGAACACCATGAGCTCACCACCTTGGATGTCGATCTTGAGCAGATCGAAGGGATCGAGCGTTTCGATGTCGTCAAGTCGCCGAGTCGTGATGGGTATCTGACTGGTCACCGCGCCCCAATCGGAGAACCCGTTGAACTGCTGAAGCCGGTGCGGGTCGGGCCTTAACAGGCTGGTCATGCCGGACGCCCGGGTGACGTAAAGCGTGTGGGTGGCGCCGTCGCCGACGGCATCGGGGAGATACGTCTCGAGTGGTCCCTTCCGGCGCACCAATTCCTCGCGCGCGCCGTTCTGCGGCTCAAAACCGGTCACGGTGCACAGTCCGGCCTGCAGCATCGGCTTGTACGGTGGATCACCGTCGATGGGGTTCGCGCCGATGTCCACCACCGCCGTCATCCGGGCCGGGGCCAAGAGTGTGTGCAGTGATGGAGACACGTGAGAGGGCGTGCGCCGGTTAGACCTTCTCGACCTTGACGGCGTGAGCCATGTCGTGGGGCAGCTCAACCTGCTCGTGTCCGGGGATCACGATCAAGACGTTGCCGTGCTCCGTGACCTGCACGGTCACCCGTGCGTTCGGCACCACGCCTGCATCCTTGAGGCGGCTGATCAAACCGGTATCGCCTTGGACGTGCTCGGTGAGCTGTCGAACCCGCACGGCCACCGGGAATCCGGTGGGCAGCTCGGTCAATCGAACGAGTGCCAGATCGTCGGCGCTCTCGAACGAGACGCCGAGCTCGGAAAGCCCGGGGATCGGATTGCCGAACGGCGAGGTGGTCGGGTTGTCGAGAACCCGGACGAGACGACGCTCGACGTCGACGCTCATCACGTGCTCCCACCGACACGCCTCGGCATGAACTTCCTCCCACGGAACGCCGATCACGTCCACGAGGAGTCGCTCGGCTAGCCGGTGCTTGCGCATCACCGACACTGCGAGCGCACGCCCTTTGTCGGTGAGTTCCAGGTGTCGATCACCGGCCACGTGCAGGAGCCCGTCGCGTTCCATGCGGGAGACCGTCTGGCTCACCGTGGGACCACTTTGCTCGAGACGTTCGGCGATTCGGGCGCGCAGCGGTACTACGCCCTCTTCCTCGAGGTCATAGATCGTCCGTAGATACATCTCGGTGGTATCGATCAGATCGTTCATTCGTGCCCTCCGTCATGCCGAGTCTACCGGGCGAAGGCGCTGATCTGCGGCCCAACACTGTGGCGACACAATGTGATGCCCGACGCGTCTGCGCCGGGCATCACAGTGCGTGCGAACGGGTCTAGCTCGCGTAAGACCGCAGACGCTCGGCGCGGTCGCCGTGGCGGAGCTTGGCCATCACTTCGCGCTCGATCTGGCGGACACGCTCCCGGGACAGTCCGAACAGCTTGCCGATCTGGTCCAGCGTCCGAGGCTGGCCGTCGTCGAGGCCGAACCGCAACCGGATCACTTGCTGCTCGCGCTCGTCGAGTGTGGCCAGGACGTGCCGGATGTCGGTGTGCAGCAGCTCGGAAATCACCGCATTCTCGGCGGACATGGCCTCGGCATCCTCGATGAAGTCACCCAGCGGGGCCTCCTCGTCGGTGCCGACCGGCATGTCGAGACTCACCGGGTCGCGGCTGTGGGCGAGAAGATCGGTGATCTTGTCCTCCGGGATGCCGGATTCCTCCGCCAGTTCCTCGTCGGTCGCGTCGCGGCCGAGCGTCTGGTGCATCTCGCGCTTGATCCGCGCCAGCTTGTTGACCTGCTCGACCAAGTGGACGGGAAGGCGGATGGTGCGGCTCTGGTCGGCCATGCCGCGGGTGATCGCCTGCCGGATCCACCACGTCGCGTACGTGGAGAACTTGAAGCCCTTGGTGTAGTCGAACTTCTCCATCGCGCGGATGAGGCCCAGGTTGCCCTCCTGGATCAGGTCGAGAAGCGGCATGCCGCGCCCGGTGTAACGCTTCGCCAGCGACACCACCAGTCGGAGGTTGGCCTCGAGCAGGTGGCTGCGGGCCGCGTCGCCGTCCCGAACGACAATCGCCAGTTCGCGTTTGCGGGTGTCGCCGAGGCGCTTCTTCGTGGCGAGGACGTGCTGCGCATAAAGCCCAGCCTCGATGCGCTTGGCCAGTTCGACCTCGTCGGCGGCGTTGAGCAAGGCGGTTTTGCCAATGCCATTCAGATATACGCGTACCAGGTCAGCGGCTGGGCTCTGTGCGTCCAAATCACTACTGGTGCGGCTTGCGGTGGCATTTGCCATTACGGCCTCCTGCTCGGCTGGAACTGTCAAGGGTTACAACGTCGAACGTGTCCCAAGAGTTCCCGCTAGGTGCCGATCGCACACCTTCTGAGCTGCAGTTATTCGGCCGTGACCTGAGAATGTCCTGAGGAATGGCGAAGAAACTCCTCATCGAGGAACATCGTGGCCGAACTCCCGTCGATTCCGGTTGCGGTGTAGGCCATGTCCGACCTTCGAGCGCTGGACGCTCAGCGGTCGGAAACAGGGGGATCCGCCGGACGTTCTCGTAGCGCCGCGGCTCCTCGGCCCGTCGCGGAGGGCGGTCATTGGCGATCAGGACGGCGATCCACGGCAGCGGAACGGACAGCACCAGGATGCCCAGCGAGAGGAGGCCGTTGTGCCAGATGCCGTAGGCGGCCGCAGATCCGACGAAAGCGGGAATGCGCCACGACATGATCTTCAGGTACTTCCGCACGCGCTCGCGGTGCTGCTCCTCGTAGGGCAGTTCCGCGCGGGTGATCAGTACCGGATGACCGTCAGCGTCGAAACTCAGCTCTTGGCCTTGTTTCATGTCTCTACTGTTCCACATCTGGGACGTCACAAAACGGTCCGGTTTATTACCGCTGACTTGCGAGGCACAATGAACGTCATGGACACCCAGACCATCGAACGCACCGACACCGACGAAGAGGTCGACGACGGGACCGACGGCGACAGGCCGAAGCACTTCCACTACGTCAAGAAGAACAAGATCGCCGAAAGCGCCGTGATGGGCACCCATGTCGTCGCTCTGTGCGGCGAGGTCTTTCCGGTGACGAAGTCGGCCAAGCCGGGCTCGCCGGTGTGCCCCGACTGCAAGCGGATCTACGAGTCGCTCAAGAAGTAGCAGGAGGGTCGGCGGCGACGTTCCCGTTGCGCGCCTCGGCCTTCTCCTCCAGCCACTCGCGGATCTGACGTGCATGCGTATCGCCGGCCGGCCACTGCTCTTGGATCGCCGCATTCAACTCGGCGCCGATCATGATCGCGAAGCCGAGGAAGAACGCGAACAGCAGGAAGGCGATGGGTGTCGCCAGCGCGCCGTAGGTGTAACCGGTCGACGTGATCCAGGTCAGATAGACCCGAAGCCCGGAGGTCGCGATCAGGAACACCGCCACGGCCAACGCCGAGCCGCACAGCAGTCGATGCGTCGGCAGCGGATTCGGCAGGGATACCCGGTAGAGGAACGTCACCGCGATCACGCCTGCCAGGAAGAGAACGGGATAGTAGCCCCAGCTCAGGGCGTAGTCCCAACTATCGGGGACGTATCGTGCGATCTTGATTGGGCCCAGCGCGAGGAATGGCGCGGTGATGATCGCCCCCACCAGCATCACGACATACAGGCCGAGGGCATAGAACCGCTGCCTCACGGGATGCCGGAGTTCCGTCTGGTCGTGCGCCTCGACGATCGAGTCCACGAACGCCGAGACTGCCGACGATCCAGCCCACAGCGAGATCACGAAACCCATCGAGACCACCTCCCCGCGCGCACCCTGAATGATGTCCCGGATCGTCGGCTCGATGATCTCGGTGACCACGTTCTGCGAGAAGAAGTGGTTCGCCGTGCTGACCAGGCTCTGCTGGATGGTCGGCAACGTCTCCGGCCCGAAGAGGGGAGCCACGTACGCGAGGCTGCCGAGCATGCCAAGAAGCAGTGGCGGCAGGGATAGCGCACACCAGAACGCAGCCTGCGCCGCTTCCGAGAAGATCGAGTCGTCCCAACTCTTCGAGAGGGTGCGACGGGCAACTTGGAGAACGTGGCGACGCGAAGGCTTCACAGGAGGGGGCTGGTCACTCATGACCAGACCAGCATTCCCGAAAGACGGCGTTAGCGCCGGGATTGCCGACGCTCGGCCTGTCTGTCAGGACTCGACCGGTTTGACCTCCAGCACGGCAGCCAGCTCTACCAGCTTCGCCTCGTGCTCATTGGCGTGGTGCTGGCAGAACAACAGCTCGGCTCCGGACGGGAGTTTTGCGCGGACCTGTGCGGCGGCGCCACAACGGTCACAGCGATCAGCCCGAGTCAATTCAGGACTGGTCAGCGTTGCTGCATTCATGGCCGCCTCCTACGTTGCTCGTTACGTGCTTCTACTGTCTCAGACGTTTTCGATTCCGGCCTTGTTCCCCGACCGTTAACCGGTGTGTCGTGTCTCACGTTCTCGCGAAGTTGCGCAACGGGCATGCTGGCCGCATGATCGCGCCTTCCGAAGTGCTCGTCCACTTGATCAGCGCCGAGGACTGGGAGCGCGCGAAAGCAGATGGACACCATCGTCCGCCATCACTCGACGACGTCGGGTTTGTCCACATGTCAGCTGTTACCCAGGTTCACCTGCCGGCAAACCGGCTGTATGCCGGTAGGGCCGACCTGCTGCTGTTGCGGTGCGATCCGGCTCGGCTCGACGGCCCCGTGCGATGGGAGCCGGGTGTGCCGACCGATCCGCAGTCGATGGTGTTCCCGCATCTGTACGGGCCGCTGCCGACGGCAGCCGTCACGAGCGTCTCGCCCTACCCGCCGCGGGCCGACGGTACGTTTGCGCCACTGCCCGCGGATCAGTCCGACCCGTAGTCCGTCAGGTAGGCGTCGACCTCGATCTCCACGAGGAGGTCGGGGGAGATGAGCGCGGACACCTCGACCATCGTCGCGACCGGCCGAATGTCGCCGAACACGTCGGCGTGCACGTCGGCTACTTCGGCCCAACGGTCGATGTCGGTGACGAACATCCGGGTGCGAACCACGTCCGTCATCGCCGCCCCGGCTTCCATCAGCGCAATCTCGATGCGGCGGAACGCTTCCCGCGCCTGGTTGGCGATGCCGTCCCCGGGCGCGGTCGTGCCCGCCACCACGACGAGCGGACCGATGCGCACCGCCCGCGCATAGCCGACCCGATCCTCGAATGGGGAGCCGGACGAGACGTTGATGCGGCTGTTCGACACTCGACTACGCCGGCCGTGCCTCGACGATGGACATCGGACCGGCGGTCGGCAGCACCTGAGTCATTCGAAAACCGGCCTGCACCAACAGTTCCGAGTATTCGGCTGCGGTCCGCTCGCGTCCGCCCGCGCTGACGAGCATCTCCAGATCGAGGAGCATTCCCGGATGCCATGGCGCGCCCTCGGGTAGCACCATTTCCATGAGCAGCAACTTGCCGTCGGGCGCGATCGCCGTCCGGACGTTGCGCAGGATGGTCAGTGCGCTCGCTTCGTCCCAGTCGTGGATGATCGTCTTCATGAGGTAGGCATCGCCGCCCTCGGGCACTGACTCGAAGAACGATCCGCCGGTGACGGTGCTCCGCGCGCTCACGCCTGCAGCGTCGAGCACGGGGCGCGCGTTCGCGACCACGGACGGAAGGTCGAACAGCACGCCGCGGGCGTCGCGCGCTTGCGAGAGGACCGCGCTCAGCAGCGCACCGTGGCCGCCACCGACGTCGACGATCAGGCGGCGGTCGCTGAAATCGTATGCGCCCATGAGGGCTTCGATCGCCATGCCGGACACGCCCGTCATGGCGTCGTTGAACACGCCGGCCAGGTCGGGGTCCGTTTGGAGGTAGTCGAAGAACGGCATGCCGCGCAGCTTCTCGGCCGACGTGTTGCCCGTCCGGACCGAATACAGCAGCTCGCCCCAGTGCTCCCAGTGCTTGGGGTGACCGACGAATTCGACCATCGGCGCCATCGTGCCCGGTGCGTCGGAGCGCATCGCCTGCCCCACTCGGGTCAGCGCGAATCGGCCATCGCGGCGGAGTTTGAGGATCGAGTTGCTGGCCAGCGCGCGCAACAGTCGGTAGGTCGCCAGCGGGTCGGAGCCTGCGCGATGGGCCAGCTCGTCGGATGACGCAGGCCCCTTGCCGAGCGCGTCGAAGATACCGAGCTTCGAGGCCGCGTAGATGGCCTGCGTCAACCATGCGCCCTGGGCTATTTCGAGCACGGCGACGTTGGCGGGGATCGCCGAGCGACGCAGCTGGCCGAGTCCCGCGCGGACGCGGCCAATTCCGTTGATCAGCCACGGCGGTGGAGGTTTTGAGGTGTTTGGCACGCAACCGACCTTATCGTTTCCTGTGCGTCGGACTCGAAGGGTGGGTGTATCCGCCCGTCGCGGTAATCGTGTTACCTAGACTGCACAGCGTGGCAATACTGTCGGGCTTCGCGCCCTGGATCGTCTATTGGGTTCTTGTCGGAAACGTCCCGTTCAAGGTCGCGGTCGTGGCGGCGCTCGCAGTCGCCGTGCTGTCGTTCGTGATCGGACGCGCCAAGGGCAAGCCGGGGCGCACGCTGGAACTCGGGACCATCGGTGTCTTCGTGGTGCTGGCCGTGCTGACGTTCACGCTGAGCCAGGACTTCATGGAGCGCTGGGTGCAGCCACTGAGCAGCGCGGGCATCCTTCTCGTCGCGCTCGGCAGCGTGCTGATCGGCAGGCCGTTCGTGCGCGAGTTCGCCGAGGTGGATCAGGCGCCAGAGGTGATCAAGAGCGAGTTGTTCGGCAAGATCACGACGTCGATCACGTGGCTGTGGATCGCGGCATTCGCGGGGATGACGGTGTCGTCGGCGATTCCGCCGATCGTGCAGGGCGGCGCCACTCTGCTGGATACGCGGACTCCGCTGTCGTTCGTCTGCTACTGGGTGGTGCCGTTCCTGCTGTTGTTCGGCGCGGCCATGGGTGGGCGGGTGATGACCGAGCGGATGGTCGCCGAGGCGAACAGCCCGCACACGGTGCGCAAGACGACGTTCGTCGCCTTCAAGGAATTGGGCATCGACGAACTGCTGTATCTCGCCCAGGAGAAGGCCAATCGTGAAGTGGGTCCCGGCAAGCAGGCCTACGCCGTTCAGGTCGGGGGCCTTGGCACACCGCTGACTGGCGACGAGTCCAGGGAGTCGTGGCCCGCGTCGTACAAGGTGCGCGAGGCCCAGTAACGGCGATCGCTGCGCCCTGCGCGTGCGCCGACCCGATTTGCCGCGCCACCCGTCGGCCGTGTGTTTAGCTTTGACTACCCGAGCGGCCCAGCAACCGCTTTTCGGCGTCGCAGGCACGTCGGAAGATGGGGACCTGCATTGGACGGGTACCGATGTCGAATTCAGCTGAAGAGGCCAGCGAGCGTTGGCAACTCGAGAAGATGCTGGCATACGACCTTCGTGGATTGACCGCAGAGTCGGATGGCGTTGCCCGGTCGTACGCGGCGAGAAACGACATGAGCGCCAACGACTTTCGCGCGCTACTCGTCATATTCTTCGCCGACGCTGCGGGCAAGCATCTCACCGCGGGTGACCTCCGTCGACGGATGGGACTCTCCGGAGCTGCGATCACCTATCAAATCGAGAGGATGACCGACTCGGGAGAGGTGCGGCGAGAGGCTGACTCGACAGACCGACGCAAGGTCATCCTGCACTGCACTGATCTCGGAGCGGATATCGCGCGCGGCTTCATCGATGAAATGGGCGATCGCAGCGGGCGCGCTCTGGAGGGCTTGAGCGATTCCGATCTCGAAGCCGCGCACCGCACGTTCTCAGCGCTCGTACAGGGTATGGGCAGCTTCCTCGCCGATGGCGGCGAGCAAGCATCTGCCGAGGGTCACTAGTGTCCTGAGTCGGCGGCGAGTGCCTAAACTGCCGCCCGCTAGTCCAGGTAGTCGCGCAGGACCTGAGAACGGCTGGGGTGGCGCAACTTTGACATCGTCTTGCTCTCGATCTGGCGGATCCGCTCACGGGTGACGCCGTAGACCTGGCCGATCTCGTCGAGAGTGCGGGGCTGACCGTCGGTCAGGCCGAACCGCAGCCGCACCACACCCGCCTCGCGCTCGGACAGCGTCTCGAGCACCGACTGAAGCTGATCCTGCAGCAGGGTGAAGCTCACCGCGTCCACGGCCACGACGGCCTCGGAGTCCTCGATGAAGTCGCCGAGCTGGCTGTCGCCCTCGTCGCCGATGGTCTGGTCCAGCGAGATGGGCTCACGCGCGTACTGCTGGATCTCCAGCACCTTCTCCGGCGTGATGTCCATTTCCTTGGCCAGCTCTTCGGGCGTGGGCTCGCGGCCCAGGTCCTGCAGCAGCTCGCGTTGGATGCGGCCGAGCTTGTTGATGACCTCGACCATGTGCACCGGGATGCGGATGGTGCGGGCCTGGTCGGCCATGGCGCGGGTGATGGCCTGGCGGATCCACCACGTCGCGTACGTGGAGAACTTGTAACCCTTGGTGTAGTCGAATTTCTCGACCGCACGGATCAGGCCGAGGTTGCCTTCCTGGATGAGGTCGAGGAAGGCCATGCCGCGTCCGGTGTAGCGCTTGGCCAGCGAGACGACGAGGCGCAGGTTGGCCTCCAGCAGGTGGTTCTTGGCCCGGTCGCCGTCACGGCAGATCCACGCCATGTCGCGGCGCTGCGCCGCGGCCATCTTCTCGTTCTTCTCGGCGGCTTCGGCCATCAACTGGGTGGCGTACAGGCCGGCCTCGATGCGCTTGGCGAGCTCGACTTCCTCCTCGGCATTGAGCAGCGCGACCTTGCCGATCTGCTTGAGGTAGGCGCGGACCGAGTCCGCCGATGCCGTGAGTTCGGCGTCCTTGCGGGCCTGCCGAAGTGCCTCGGACTCTTCTTCGTCCCACACGAAGTCGCCGGAGGCCTTGTCCTTCTCGGATGGCTCGGAGATCTCCTCGTCACCGGTGGCGCCGTCCTCGGCGGTCTCGTCGACGGCGGCCTCGGGGGTGACCACCTTGGCGGTGGTCTCCTCGGGTTCTGCGACGACGGTGTCATCGTCGACGACGACCTCTTCCAGGTCGGCGACGTCGACGTCTACGTCGAGGTCATCGCCCGGCTCGGCGTCGACGTCCTCGGCGACGACCGCGGCCCCGGTATCGGGGGCATCTGGGTCTTCGGGCCCGGTGGCCTTCTTGGCCCGCGATGCGCGTGGCTTACCGGCGGTCTTCTCCGCGTGGGGCAGCAGCCTTGGTTGCCCGCTTGGCGGGGGCGGCCCGGGTGGCCTTGGCTGCCGTCGCCTTCTTCGCGGCGGTGGGCTTCATCGGTTCGTCGACTGCGGTTGTTGCCTTCGTCGCGGCCACATGCACCCCTTCGGTCTTGAAAATTCCGGTGGCGTGGGCGTGCGTCACCAAAAAACGTCGGCTGTCGAATGTCGGCGTAGATCTCAGCTCGGATACTCACCGCTATCCGGTATGCGGCCGCCGTCGACCATTGTAACGACAGTGTGAGCGACTGCGCCCCTGAGCGGCAAATTCGTCGCGTCGGCGAGCCGTTTTCAGCGTTTGGCCGGGTCCTCGTCCGCGGCCATGGCGGCACCGACGATTCCTGCGGTGTTCAGCAGGGCGGCGGGCACGACGGGCGTCCGGTTCTTCAGCAGCGGAATCCACTTGTCGGCCTTGCGGCTGATGCCGCCACCCGCGATGAAGAGGTCGGGCCAGATGGCGTTCTCGACGACGATGAGCACCTTGGTGACTTCCTCGGTCCACCGCTCGTAGGACCAGCCCTTGTGTCTCCTTGATCGAGGATGCCGCCCGATGCTCGGCTTCCTTGCCGCCGACCTCGAGATGACCGAACTCGGTGTTGGGCAACAGGATTCCGTTGTGAATGACGGCCGATCCGATGCCGGTGCCGAAGGTCAGGAGGACGACGATGCCGGTGTTGTCCTTGCCTGCGCCGAACTTCTCCTCGGCGAGACCGGCGGCGTCGGCGTCGTTGAGCACCGTCACGGGCTGGCCGTTGAGCTGGGCAGAGATGACCTCGCTCGCGTCGGTCCCGATCCATGCCTTGTCGACGTTGGCGGCGGTGCGCACGGTCCCGTTGGTGACCACGCCCGGGTAGGTGACGCCGAGGGGGCCGGTCCAGTTGAACTCCTTCACCACCGCGGCGACGGTCTTCGCGACCGCCTTCGGCGTGGCGGGCTGTGGTGTGAGGATCTTGAACCGATCACCGATCAGCGCGCCGGTGTCGAGGTCGACGATCCCACCCTTGACGCCGCTACCGCCGACGTCCACGCCGAACCCCCGGCGTTGGGCGCCGTTGGCGCTCGAATCGGCGGTGGTCGTGTTCGGGTCGGTCATTTGAGCACTCCTCTTCCAGAGGCCAGCAGGTGCGACGCGAACCACACATTAGTGCGGATTGTGCTGCGATACCTAGATGCTGGAGAACGTGATTGAACTCGATGGCGATCCCGCGAGTCTGCGAGCGGTTGCGGAGGGCTTGGCCACCGACGCCGCCGACTTCGTTCGGCGCCGCCGCACGGAGGTCTTCGGGGAGCGATCCGAGGGCGGAGGCGCCTGCGCCGATGACGCCGTGCGTGCCAAGAGCACGCCGACCGACCCGGTGACCGTCGTCGATACCGAGACCGAGCGACTGCTGCGTGATCGGCTTGCCGAGCTTCGACCCGGTGAGCCGATCCTCGGGGAGGAGGAAGGCGGGTCGACGGCTGCCGTAGCGGGACGTCCGCTGTGGGTTCTCGATCCGATCGATGGCACGGTCAACTTCGTCTATGGCATAGAGGCGTATGCCGTGTCGGTGGGAGTCCAGGTCGACGGCGTATCCGTCGCGGGGGCCGTCGCGAACGTTCCCACCGGTGAGGTGTTCTCCGCGGCCCGCGGCCTGGGCGCTCGCGTTGCGGCGCGACGGCGTTTCCAAGCCCCTTCGCTGCACTGCCGTCGAGGACCTGTCGATGGCGCTGGTGGGAACGGGCTTCGGCTATGCCCGCGAGAAGAGGGCCCGGCAGGCGGCGGTGGTCTCGCAGTTGCTGCCCGACGTGCGCGACCTCCGGCGAATCGGCTCCTGTGCGCTTGACCTGTGCATGGTCGCCGCGGGCCGCTTGGACGCCTACTACGAGGACGGTGTGCAGGTGTGGGATTGGGCTGCCGGCGCCCTGATCGCCGCGGAGGCGGGCGCCCACGTTCGGTTGCCGCCGGTCGACGGCGTGGGCTCGCGGCTGATCATCGCCGCGGCGCCGGGCATTGCGGTGGACTTCGCCGATGCGTTGCGACGCGCGGGCGCGACCTGAGGGTGTCGGTCCGCGGTCAGCAGGATGCGGTGTGAATCTTCTTCAGCAGCGCTGAATCCGCGGGGGCGGTGGCGTCGGGCCGCAGGCTCGCCAACACGGCGTCGATGTCGTCGTTTCGGCTGACCTCGGAGAAGTCGGCCCCAATCGCCAGGTCGACGGTGTCGTCTTCCCGGGCGTCCTGATAGAGCTCGGTGCACGGTGCTACCAACCAGAGGGCGGCGGCAGCGGCCTTGCCCGAGGGGCCGAACCGAATCTGTCCCTGGCATTCGAGCCGGGTTCCCGCGTAGACGTCGTCGTTGGCGGCGGTGGGCGGGGCGAAACCGAGATCGCGCAGGGCGCCGGCCACCTCGGCTGCCTGACCGCCCTGTCCGCTGGCGTTCAGCACGCGGATCTTGGTGTCGGCCAGTTTGGCGGGCGGGACCTCCGTCATCGTCGACGAGGAGACCGGATCGCCGAGTTTCGGCTGGTTCGCGTCGGCGGGTGCCGGGGGTGGATTGCAGGCGGCGACCTCTTGCACGTCGGTGGGTCGGTTGAGTGCGACCACCCAGACCATCAGCGTTGCGACGGCGAGGACGACGACGAGGACGATGCCCGGGGTGTAGTTCCGGCGACGGAACGGGCGACCTCGTTCGTCGAACGCCGTGCCCTGGGTGATTTGCGCGACCACCAGTGCACTGTAAAGGGTGTTACTGTCGCCGCCTCTACCAGGGATTTTGATGTGTGATGTAAATCACATCCAATCTGCAGCGAATCCGGGCACGAATCATTTGGCGGATGCGTTCTGCGCTGGTACAAAGCTCTGGATCAACCGAGGGGATGAACATGGCCACCGATTACGACGCCCCACGGCGCACTGAAACCGACGACGTTTCCGAAGACTCGCTCGAGGAGTTGAAGGCACGGCGCAACGAAGCCCAGTCGGCCGTCGTCGACGTCGACGAGTCCGAGTCAGCGGAGTCATTCGAGCTGCCCGGCGCAGATCTGTCCGGCGAGGAGCTCTCGGTTCGGGTCATCCCGAAGCAGGCCGACGAGTTCACCTGCTCGAGTTGCTTCCTCGTCCACCACCGCAGCCGCCTGGCTAGCGAGAAGAGCGGTGTGATGATCTGCACCGACTGCGCGGCCTGATCTGCTAGGCGCGCAACGCGGCGAGCACCCGGTCGGGCCTGCGGCAGCTCACCAGCCAGTACGGCGTCGGGTCGTCGTCGTCGTCGAGTACCAGCAGCACCATCGGGCCCACCCACGCCCGATGTACGACGTAGGCGGCGGGATCGAGCTGCCTGCCCAGCGCTGCGGACTTGGCGGAACGTGGCACCTCGGCCGACCGGGAGATGACGCCGACGGGCAGGTGGGCCGCCCCCACCCACAGCTCGGTCTCTCCGCGATCGTTACCGACGACCCGCACGTCGACGCGACCGAGCCAGACCAACGCCGCGGCGGCGACCGGCAGCAGAACGGCAAACGGCACCCAGTTCGGCAGTGTCTTGACTCCCTGGTTCACCTCGACGGCGATCAGGACGGCCAACCCGAGCCCGGGCAGCCACCACCACCAGGGCACCCGCAGGCGCTCTCGGTAGCGCAGGGATTGGGTGGCTGCGCGCGTGTCGGACACGGGGCCAAGAGTAATCTTCTCCGTCGTGTCCACTTCTCTGGCGGTCGTGCGGCTCGATCCCGACCTGCCGATGCCCGTCCGGGCGCACGACGGCGACGCCGGCGTCGATCTGTACAGCTCGATCGACCTGGTACTCGAACCTGGTCGGCGAGCCCTGGTTCCCACCGGTATCGCCGTCGCCATCCCGCATGGGATGGTCGGACTGGTGCATCCCCGATCGGGATTGGCTACGCGCGTTGGCCTTTCGATCGTGAATAGCCCCGGAACGGTCGATGCCGGATACCGCGGCGAGATCAAGGTGACACTGATCAACCTCGACCCCGACGAACCCATCACCGTGCGACGCGGAGACCGCATCGCGCAGTTGCTGGTCCAGCGGGTCGAACTGCCCGAGTTGGTCGAGGTCACGTCATTCGACGAGGCAGGGCTGGCTGATACCACCCGTGGCGCGGGCGGCCACGGATCCTCCGGCGGACATGCGAGTTTGTGATGGCATTCGGTAAGAGCAAGAGTCGCGGCGACAAGAACGTCGAGCGACGTCTCCCGACGGCGCCGACGAGGACCAGGCGCTCGACGAGCGGCGACGGCCCGTTCGAGATCGAGGATTTCGACAGCGTGGCGGTGGCAAAGCTGGGTCGACACGATCTCGGCGGAGTGCTGATCCCGGAGAACGAGACGGCGGAGTTGGCCGTCGAGGTCAGCCCGGAGGGCGCGGCCACCACCGTGTGGATGGTGACGCCGAACGGGCGGTACAACATCACGGCCTACGCCGCCCCGAAGGCCGGCGGCCTCTGGCGCGAGGTCGTCACCGAACTCGCCGAGTCGCTGCGCAACGACGAGGCGCGCGTCAGCATCGAGGACGGAACCTGGGGGCGTGAGGTCGTCGGGTTGGTGACCAAGGGTCCCGAGCCCGTCGTCGATGCGGTTCGTCGGCGTCGACGGCTACCGGTGGATGGTTCGAGGTGCGGCGATCAGCACGCCCGACAATGCCGAAGCGATAGCAACCGAGATGCGAAATGCCTTGGCGGATACCGTTGTTCGCAGAGGCGATACGCCGCAGCCGGTCCGCGCGCAGCTGCCGCTGCAGCTGTCGGAATCGCTCGTCGCACGGCTGCGGGCCCGGGCCGAGCAGATGACGGCGGAGTACGCGCAACAGCAGGGACAGGCGCAACCCCAGCAGCACCTGCCTCAGCAACAGCAGCAGCCTCAGCCCCAGCTGCCGCCTCACCCAGCGCCGCAGCCGGCCGCCCGCCGCAGCGAACAGGGTTCGGCGATGCAGCAGTTGCGGACCATCACCGGCGGGTAAGCCGGGCGTGACCCGTCGTTTCTAGACCTCCAACAGCGCCGTCACGCACGCCGTGCCAAGGACCGCCGGGTCGTCACCCATCGCCTCGAGCGTGACGGTGCGCAGCGCTGCCCGCGGCGCCGCCGACACCCACTCGAACGCCACCTCGACGGGATGCACCGGATCGTCCGTCGCAGCGGCAACGCCCATCGGGACGGCCAGGGTCTCGAACTGCGCGCTGGTCGGCGCGACGTAGGCGGCCGCGGCGTCCATCGCGTCCGGCAGGTCCGGCCACTGACCGACCCACGAACGCGCGAGCTCGTCGGCGAGCCAGGCCGGGCTCGACGCGCGCATCTGGGAGATGGCCGAGGCGAGCCCGTCGCGCCGCAGAACGTGCGCGGAGTTCTTGGCCATCAGGGCGGCGGGCGCATTGTCCGGCGCACCCGTCCACGCCGGCAGGGCCGCCAGCACCGCGGCCGTCCGCGTCGGGTGTGACAGAGCCCACGTCGCCGCGACGGCGGCGCCGATGGACACACCGCCGACGGCGATCGTGCCGGTACGGCCGGCATTGTCGAGGTCCTCGAGATAGCCGTCGATGAGTCGGCCGGGCTGCGGCGCGGGTGTCACGACCGTCGCTCCGACATCGTGCAATGCGGTCGCAAAAGCCCTGTAGACGTAGTCGTCGTCGGAACCCGTGCCTAGCGAGCAGAACCACCGTGACCCCGCGCAGATCGACCGCCATCACACGATCGTCCCGTGTGCGTCAAATCACGTGAGCGCAGGCGGCCCATGAATAAGATCCGACGCCCCGGGGCATACGTGGCATTACGGAACCAACAGGTCTACCGTGACGTTGGTTAAGGAGCGGATCCATGGTGGATTCGCGGCAGGGGTTCAGGAGCGACCATGGCGACGGCCGAAGGTTATCTGCGGAGGCTCACACGTCGGCTTACCGAAGACCCTGAGCAGCGCGATGTCGAAGAGCTCAGCGACGAGGCCGCCCATACCGGTGCTCAGAAGGCCATCGACTGTCGGCGCGGCCAGGAAGTCACGATGGTCGGCACGCTTCGCTGCGTCGAGGCCAACGCCAAGGGTTGCGCAGGTGGTGTGCGCGCAGAGCTGTTCGACGGCACCGATTCGGTGATGCTGGTGTGGCTCGGCCAACGCCGCATCCCGGGCATCGAATCCGGTCGCACCCTGCGGGTGCACGGCCGTCTCGGCAAGTTGGAGAACGGGAGCAAGGCGATCTACAACCCCCACTACGAGATCGAAAAGTGAGCCAGTCCGACACCGCGGACGCCAAGAGCAATTCGGAGAGCGGAACTGCCGAGGACGCAGAGACCGCCGAGCACGACGAGCCCCAGGACGAACACGATGACGAGCCCGAGAAGAAGCTCGACGGGCAGGCGCTGCTTGCGCAGATGGGCGGCTTCACCGGGCTGATCTACTCGTCGCTGCCGGTGCTGGCGTTCGTCCCCGTCAACACCTACTTCGGGCTGACGCCCGCGATCTGTGCGGCGCTCGGCGTGGCCACCGTGATCCTGGTATGGCGGTTGATCCGTCGAGACTCCTTGCAGCCGGCGATTTCCGGGTACTTCGGCGTCGGCGTCAGTGCCCTGGTGGCGTGGTGGCTGGGGGAGGCCAAGGGCTTCTTCCTGATCGGCATCTGGCAGTCGCTGATCTACGCCGGCGGTCTTCGGTCTCTCCGTGCTCGTCCGCCGACCAGTGGTCGGGTACCTGTGGAGCTGGCTCAGTGGACACGGCAGCGAGTGGCGAGGGGTCCGTCGCGCCGTCTACGCCTTCGACCTCGCCACGATCGTGTGGGCGCTGGTGTTCGGCGCTCGGTTCACCGTTCAGCACTACCTGTTCGACGCCAACGAGGTCGGCTGGCTCGGGCGTGGCCAGGATCGCCATGGGCTATCCGCTATTCGCCGTGGCCGCACTGGCAACGTTCCTCGCGATCCGCGCGGCACAGCGCGCGGTGGAAGAACAGATCTTGGCAGGACGACGCGGAGGCGGGCAGTCGACCCGATGCCGCATGAGCGGGCAACCGACCGCTCGCTGGTAGCGGTTGCGGTACTCGCGTCCTTCGTCGCATTCCTCGACGGCTCCGTCGTCAACCTCGCACTGCCGTCGATCGTCGCCGATCTCGGCGGCGGGCTTGCGCTGCAGCAGTGGGTTGTCGACGGATACCTGCTGACTCTCGGCGCGCTCATTCTCGTCGCCGGTGCGGTGTCCGATCAGTTCGGCAGGCTCCGGGTGCTGCGAATGGGGTTGGTGATCTTTGCCTTTGCGTCGCTGGCCTGTGCGCTTGCGCCGACGGGCTGGGTACTGATCGCCGCCCGATGCCTGCAGGGCATCGGCGCGGCTTTCCTGGTGCCGAGCTCGCTGGCGATGATCAATTCGCGGTTCACCGGCGCCGAGCAGGCGCGCGCCATCGGAACCTGGACCGCATGGACCGGAACGGCTTTCGTGGTGGGACCGCCGCTGGGAGGCCTGCTCGTCGATGCACTCGATTGGCGCTGGGTGTTCGGGATCAACGTGGTCCCGCTGGCCGTGACGCTCTACCTGACGACGAAGATCGCCGCGGACGACGTCGCCGAAAGGCAATTGTCGCGAATCGATTTCGTGGGTGCGGTGCTGTGCGTCACCGGGCTGAGCGCCACGGTCTTCGCACTGATCGAAGGGCAGCAGGTGGGGCTGTCCCATCCCTTGGTCGTGCCGTGCTTCATGCTGGGCATCGCGTGCCTTGGCGGATTTCTCTGGTGGGAGCGTCGCGCACCGAACCCGATGATGCCCCTGGATCTCTTCCGCGGCGCGGAACTTCGCGGTTGGCAACCTCGCGACCGTATTCCTCTACGCCGCAGTGTCTCTCGGCACGCTGATCATCGCGTTGTTCCTGCAGGAGTCGGTACAGCTGACGGCCACGCAGGCGGGGCTGGCCACCTTGCCGATTCCCGTGCTGTCGTTCTTCCTGGCGCGACGGTTCGGCACGTTGGCAGGCACACACGGGCCCAGGCTCTACATGGCCGTCGGCCCGTTCGTGGCTGCGGCCGGATTTCTCCTGCTGGCGTCCGCGCGTCCGCCGTTCGACTTCTGGACGCAGATGCTGCCCGGATTGCTGGCGTTCGGGCTCGGCCTGTCGATCACGGTGTCGCCGTTGACGGCGGCAATCCTGTCGGCAGTGGACACCCAGCAGAGTGGGATCGGTTCGGCCATCAACAACGCCGTGTCTCGGATCGCGGGTCTGGTCGCCATTGCGTTCACTGGCGTGATCATCGGCTCGACCGGTGAATCAGGTTTTCTGCCAGGGGATTTCGCGGGTTTCCGGCAGGGCGTGGTGGTCATCGCGATTCTGTTCGGCATCGCGGGTGTGATTTCCGCGATCGGCATCAGCAACAAACACTACGACGGCGCACGCGTCTCTCCGGTCGCGACGGCACACTCCCGCGACCGGGCGTCACCGCCGCCGGCACCGCCGCGTCATTGAATGCGTCGCGGCGACGAGGAATCGAACTACTTCGGGCGCAGCATGATCTCGCGCAGCTGCTCCTCGACCTCGGACGTGGCGACGAACAACAGCTCGTCACCACCCTCCAACGGCTCGTCGGCCTCCGGCACGATCACCCGGGATCCGCGCAGGATGGTCACCAGCGATGCGTCGCGGGGTAGTTCGAGGCGCTTGACGGCCTTGCCGCCCCACGGCGTGTCGTCGGGCAGCGTGATCTCGACGAGGTTGGCCTGCCCCTTGCGGAAGCTCATCAGCCTCACCAGGTCGCCGACCGACACCGCCTCCTCCACGAGCGAAGCGAGCATGCGAGGTGTGGACACGGCGACGTCGACGCCCCAGTTCTCGTCGAACAGCCACTCGTTGCGCGGATCGTTGACCCTTGCGACGACACGCGGCACGGCGAATTCGGTCTTCGCGAGCAGGCTGAGGACCACGTTGGCCTTGTCATCGCCGGTGGCGGCGATCACCACGTCGAACTCTTCGAGCCTGACCGACTCGAGCAGACTGAGCTCGCATGCGTCGCCGAGGGTCCAGGTCGCGGCGGGGATCGCCTCGACGTCGACGTGATCGGGGTTGCGTTCCAGCAGGGTCACCTCGTGGTTCTCGAGGAGTTCCCGGGCGATGGACCGGCCGACGGCTCCGGCACCTGCGATGGCGACCTTCACGAGTTCCTCACTTGTCCTCGACGTCGTCGCTCGGGGGGAGGGCTGAGATGGCCATCGCCTCGGCGATGTGACCGGATATCGCGGCCAGGTACACCTGGTCACCGGACTGGATGACGGTCTTCGGTTCGGGCAGCAGTCCGCTCCCGAACCGGATGATGAACGCGACGCGGCCCCCCGTCGCCCCTTCGAGCGCGGTGACCCGATGACCCATCCAGCCCTCGTGCAGGGGGAGTTCCGCGACGCCGACGTTGCCGCTCGGGTCGCGCCACTTCGTGGTCTCGGATTCGCGGGTGAGGACGTTGAGCAGTCGGTCCGTCGTCCAGGGCACCGTCGCCACGGTGGGGATGCCGAGGCGTTCGTAGACCTGCGCGCGCTTGGCGTCGTAGATGCGGGCGACGACGCGCTCGACACCGAACGTCTCGCGGGCCACCCGCGCGGAGATGATGTTGGAGTTGTCGCCCGAGGACACCGCGGCGAAGGCGCCCGCGTGCTCGATGCCCGCCTTGAGCAGGACGTCCCTGTCGAATCCCATGCCGAGGACGCGTTCACCGGGAAACTCGGGTGAGAGGCGGTGGAACGCGGTCCTGTCCCGGTCTATGACGGCTACGTCGTGGCCGATGCGGGCCAAGGCGTCCGACAGCGAGGCGCCTACGCGCCCGCATCCCATCACCACAACGTGCACGCGTTGGTCCTTCCAGGTATCCAGAGCACTAGCCAGGACGCCGCCACGACAACATTGTCGCCGAATCTGCGCACACGGAACGCTACAGCCATCGACGAGTACGCATACTCTTGGCACTCGTGTCCAAGCTTTCGACTGCCGCGCGCCGACTAGTCCTCGGCCGTCCGTTCCGCAGTGACGCGATGGGTCACACTCTGCTGCCCAAGAGGATTGCCCTGCCGGTCTTCGCCTCCGACGCGCTGTCCTCGGTCGCGTACGCACCGGAGGAAATCTTCCTGGTGCTGTCGGTGGCGGGGCTGACCGGGTACACGGTCGCGCCGCTGATCGGCCTTGCAGTGGCCGCGGTGATGCTCGTCGTGATCGCCAGCTATCGGCAGAACGTGCACGCCTATCCGTCCGGTGGCGGCGACTACGAAGTGGTGACGACGAATCTGGGTGGCACCGCGGGCCTGACCGTCGCGAGTGCGTTGCTGGTCGACTACGTCCTGACCGTCGCGGTGTCGATGGCCTCGGCGATGTCCAACATCGGTTCCGCGGTGCCATTCATCGCCCAGCACAAGGTGCTGTTCGCGGTTGCCGCGATACTCATCCTGGCCTCACTGAATCTGCGTGGCATCCGGGAGTCGGGCACCGCGTTCGCGATTCCGACCTACGCGTTCATGATCGGCATGTACCTGATGCTGGCGTGGGGCTTCTTCCAGATCTTCGTCCTCGGCCACCAACTGCGCGCGGAGTCTGCCGACTTCACGGTGCAGTCCGAACACGGCGACGTGCTGGGCTTCGCCATGGTCTTTCTGATCGCGAAGGCGTTCTCCTCGGGTAGTGCCGCTCTCACCGGCGTCGAGGCGATCAGCAATGGCGTGCCCGCCTTCCAAAAGCCGAAGTCGCGCAATGCGGCAACCACGTTGCTGTTGCTGGGCGGCATCGCCGTGTCCCTGTTCATGGGGATGATCATGCTGGCCAGGGAAACCGGGGTGAAGATCGCCGAGGACCCCGAACATCAGTTGATCGGCGCGCCCGCGAACTATCACCAGAGGACGCTCATCGCGCAGCTCGCCGACGCGGTGTTCCACGGCTTCCCCGTCGGGTTGTACGCCATCGCAGGCGTGACGGCACTGATCCTGGTGCTGGCGGCCAACACCGCATTCAACGGTTTCCCCGTGCTCGGCTCGATCCTGGCGAAGGACGGCTACCTGCCCAAGCAGCTGCACACCCGCGGTGACCGACTGGCCTACTCCAACGGCATCCTGTTTCTGGCGTTCGCCGCGATCGCGTTCGTCGTGGCCTTCAATGCCGAGGTGACCGCGCTGATCCAGCTGTACATCGTCGGTGTGTTCGTGTCGTTCACCCTCAGCCAGATCGGCATGGTGCGGCACTGGACGCGGCTGCTGGCGGTCGAGACCGATGCCGCCGAGCGAGGCAGGATGAAGCGGTCCCGGGTGATCAACACCATCGGATTCATTTGCACCGGAGCGGTTTTGCTCGTCGTGATCGTGACGAAGTTCCTCGCCGGAGCATGGATCGCGATCCTGGCGATGGGATTCCTGTTCGTCGTCATGAAGATGATCCACCGGCACTACAGACTCCGTCGCACGCGAGCTCGAGAATGCCCGGGCGGCACATGGACGAGGACTTCGTGCTGCCGAGCCGCAACCATGCCATCGTCCTGGTGTCGAACCTGCACATGCCGACGATGCGCGCGCTGGCCTACGCCAAGGCGACCCGGCCAGATCATATTGGAGGCCATCCACGTCGGCGTCGACGACGGTGACGCCCGGACGCTGGTGAAGGCGTGGGAGCGCAGCGACGTCACCACCCCGCTCAAGGTGATCGCGTCGCCCTACCGCGACATCACCAAGCCCGTCCTCGACTACGTCAAGCGGATCACCAAGGAGTCGCCGCGCACGGTCGTGACGGTGTTCATCCCGGAGTACGTCGTCGGCCATTGGTGGGAACAGGTGCTGCACAACCAGAGTGCGCTGCGGCTCAAGGGTCGTCTGCTCTTCGAGCCGAACGTGATGGTGACATCGGTTCCGTGGCTGCTGAGTTCGTCGGAGCGGCTCAAGAACCTGGCACCGCAGTCTGCGCCCGGTGACGCGCGGCGGGGATACCTGGATTGACGAATCTGACGCTGACCGTCGGCCCGGCCGCCAACGGGGGCAGCTGCATCGCCCGCCACGACGGCCGAGTGGTGTTCGTGCGCTATGCGCTGCCGGGCGAGCAGGTGGTCGCCCGCGTCACGCCAGGAGAAGGGCAGTCACTGGCACGCCGAGGTGATCGAGGTCATCGACCCGTCGCCGGACCGCGTCGACTCGCTGTGTCCGATCGCAGGCGTCGACGGCGCGGGATGCTGCGATCTCGCCTTCGTGAAACCCGATGCGGCGCTGCGCATCAAGGGTGACGTCGTGGGCAATCAATTGGGCAGGCTCGGTGGCTTCGAGTGGGCGGGCGAGGCCGAAGAAGTCGGCTCCGTCGGTCCCACCGGTTGGCGGACGCGCGTGCGACTGGACACCTCCGCCGAAGGCCGCGCGGGCTTTCACCGCTATCACAGCGCCGACCTGGTCACCGACCTCGGCGTGTGCGCAGCTTCCCCCGGGCATGCTGGACGGTCTCGACGAATCGAGCTGGCCGCCAGGCGCCGAACTGCACGTCGCCGCTCGACGACGAGGGCCGACGTCACGTGGTGCAGTCCGGCCCGCGATCGGGTCGCGGCTCGCAGACGCAGGTGGTCGAGGGCTCCTACGAGGCCGTGCAGCGCGTGGGAGACCGCGAGTGGCGGGTGCCGGTGACGGCGTTCTGGCAGGCGCATCGCGACGCCGCGCGCGTCTACAGCGGGCTCGTCGCGGGATGGGCCGGTGTGGATCCGGGCATGACGGCGTGGGACTTGTACGGCGGCGCAGGGGTTTTCGCCGCCGTGCTCGCCGAAGCGGTCGGGGAGTCCGGTCACGTGGTGACGGTCGACACCTCGCGCGGCTCGTCGCGTGCGGGACGCGCGGCGCTCGCGGACCTGAGCCAGGTCTCGGTGGTGACCGAGTCGGTGCGTCGGGCGTTGACGGCCCAGGACCGACGCGCCGACGTCGCGGTGCTGGATCCGCCGCGATCCGGCGCCGGCCGTGAGGTCATCGACCTGCTGGCCGCCGCCGGAGTGCCGCGAATCATCCACATCGGTTGTGAGGCAGCCTCTTTCGCGCGTGACGTCGGCCTCTACCGAGGTCACGGCTATGCGGTCGAGGAGATGCGGGTCTTCGACTCGTTCCCGCTCACCCATCACGTCGAATGCGTATGCGGTGCTCACGCGGTCGTCGTCGATGCGTCCGCGGTGTGCGGGCCGAACTCGTCTGCGACGGTCGCGACGACGTTGGCCGCGGGGACGACGCCACGTCGATGGGCGCTACGGATTCTCGCCCTAGGATCGGGGGATGACTGAGCACTCCGACTCTGCTGAGCCGCGGATCCTGGCCGGAGACCAAGCGCATGGCCGAGGTCTTGCGCCGCGAGACCGTCGGCGGGGTGCTGTTGCTGGTCGCCGCGGCTGGCGCCTGGTGTGGGCCAACTCGCCATGGTCGGACACCTACCACACGGTTTCCGAGTTCGCGATCGGCCCCGAGTCGTTGCATCTGCGGCTGCCAATGACGGCATGGACTGCTGACGGCCTCTTGGCGATCTTCTTCTTCGTCGTCGGGCTGGAACTCAAGCGGGAGTTCGTCGCCGGAGACCTGCGAGACCCTGCGCGGGCAGCCCTGCCGATCGCCGCCGCCATCGGCGGGATGATCGTGCCTGCCGCGATCTTCATCGGAATCAACCTGGCGGCCGGGCACCCGGAGAACATCGGCGGATGGGCCGTGCCGATCGCCACTGACATCGCATTCGCGCTCGCGGTGCTCGCGGTGCTGTCCACGCACCTGCCGACGGCATTGCGCACTTTCCTGCTGACCCTTGCCGTCGTCGACGATCTACTGGCGATCACCGTCATCGCGTCTTCTTCACCGACCACCTGGCGCTCGGACCGCTGGCGCTTGCGTTGATCCCCATGGGATTGTTCGCGTTGGCGGTACAGCGCGGGTTCCGGGCACTGGTGGTTGCTGCTCCCATCTGGCAGTCGCGACATGGGCGCTGGTGCACGCGAGCGGCGTGCACGCGACGGTTGCAGGCGTGCGTGCTGGGTTTCACGGTCCCAGTGCTGGGCGGCACGCGCGTCTGCCGAGACGTTCGAGCACGCTCTGCGGCCGATATCGGCAGGCTTCGCCGTTCCCGTGTTCGCGTTCTTCGCCGCAGGAGTGACCGTCGGCGGCTGGAGCGGGCTTGGCGGAGCGCTGACCCACCCCGTCACCCTCGGCGTCATTGCGGGTCTGGTCGTCGGCAAGCCGCTCGGTGTCTGGTTGACGGCTTTCCTCTTGGCCAGATTCACCCACGCCACCCTCGATGACGACCTCGGCTGGCGCGACGTCCTCGGTGCAGCACTCCTGGCAGGCATCGGGTTCACGGTGTCGCTGCTCATCGGTGAGCTCGCCTTCGCTTACGGATCGGTGACGGCGGCCGACGTCAAGATCGGCGTTCTGACGGGATCGGTCGTCGCGGGCATGCTCGCCGCGGTCGTGTTGGTCAGCCGCAATGCGGCATACCGCCGCATCCACGAACGTGAGACGGAGGACTCAGACCACGACGGTGTGCCGGATGTCTACGAACCTTGACAGGACTCCTCTCAGCTCCCGTGCGTAAACTGGCCGCATGCTTGAACAGATCCGCGGTCCCGCAGATCTACAGCACCTGTCGCAAGCGCAACTCGGTGCGTTGGCGGACGAGATCCGCGAATTCCTGATTCACAAGGTTGCTGCGACCGGTGGCCATCTGGGCCCCAACCTGGGCGTCGTCGAGTTGACGCTCGCGCTGCACCGGGTTTTCGACTCGCCGCACGACCCGATCGTCTTCGACACGGGCCATCAGGCCTACGTGCACAAGATGCTGACGGGCCGTTGCCACGACTTCGAGAACCTGCGCAAGAAGGGCGGCCTCTCCGGGTATCCGTCGCGCAGCGAGAGCGAGCACGACTGGGTGGAGTCCAGCCACGCCAGCACCGCGCTGTCCTATGCCGACGGGCTGGCCAAGGCGTTCGAGCTCAGTGGCCACCGCAACCGTCACGTCGTCGCCGTCGTCGGTGACGGCGCTCTGACGGGCGGAATGTGCTGGGAAGCGCTCAACAACATCGCCGCCGCGCGACGTCCGGTCGTCATCGTCGTCAACGACAACGGGCGCAGCTACGCACCGACCATCGGCGGCTTCGCCGACCACCTGGCGGGCCTGCGTCTGCAGCCCGGATACGAGAAGTTGCTCGAAGAGGGCAAGAAGGCCGTCCGCGGCGTGCCGCTCATCGGCGAGCTCTGCTACCAGTGCATGCACAGCGTCAAGGCGGGCATCAAGGACGCGCTCTCGCCGCAGGTGATGTTCACCGACCTCGGCCTCAAGTACGTCGGCCCGATCGACGGCCACGACGAGCATGCGGTGGAGGCGGCGCTGCGCAGCGCCCGCGGTTTCAACGCACCGGTGATCGTGCACGTCGTCACCCGCAAGGGCATGGGTTACGGCCCTGCCGAGAACGACGAAGCCGAGCAGATGCACTCCACCGGGGTGATCGACCCCGATACCGGGCTGGCGACCTCGGTGGCCGCGCCGGGCTGGACGTCGGTGTTCTCCGACGAACTCATCAAGCGCGCGAAGAAGCGCCGCGACGTCGTCGCCATCACCGCGGCGATGCCAGGACCCACCGGGCTCAGCGCCTTCCGAGACAAGTACCCCGACCGGTTCTTCGACGTCGGCATCGCCGAGCAGCACGCGATGACGTCGGCCGCCGGACTGGCGATGGGTGGCATGCATCCGGTGGTGGCCATCTACTCGACATTCCTCAACCGCGCGTTCGACCAGGTCATGATGGACGTTGCGCTGCACGGACTTCCGGTGACCATGGTGCTCGACCGCGCCGGCGTCACCGGGCCCGACGGCGCCAGCCACAACGGCGTGTGGGACATGTCGGTGCTGGGCATCGTTCCCGGCATGCGGGTGGCCGCACCGCGTGACGCCGCACGGCTGCGCGAAGAGCTTGGCGAGGCGCTCGACGTCGCGGACGGGCCGACCGCAATCCGCTTCCCGAAGGGTGCTGTCGGCGAAGACATTCCGGCCGTGAGCCGGCGCTCGGGCGTGGACGTGCTCGCGGTTCCCGACGAGGGCCTGGCCGACGACGTGCTGCTGGTGGCGGTCGGTGCGTTCGCATCGATGGCGCTGTCGGTGGCCCAGCGACTGCGCAAGCAGGGAATCGGCGTCACCGTCGTGGATCCTCGTTGGGTGCTTCCCGTTCCCGAGGTCATGGGTGAGCTCGCGAAGGCGCACAAGCTCGTCGTGACCGTCGAGGACAACGGCGTCAACGGTGGCGTCGGGTCGGCGGTCTCTGCGGCGCTGCGCCGCGCCGAGATCGACGTACCGTGCCGCGATGTGGGTGTGCCCCAGGAGTTCCAGGCACACGCGTCGCGCACCGAGGTCCTCAGCGACGTCGGGCTGACCGACCAGAACATCGCACGCCGAATCACGGGCTGGGTCGCCGCACTCGGCAGCTCGGTCGAGGCGCCCGTGACCGGCCGAGTCGACTAGCTCCTCGGGGGCAGCCGACCGATCGAAGCTCGTTGAGACGGCAGTGGCGGCGACGGTCACTCGAACAAGTTCGCCCTGAATGCCGCCTCAACGCACCGCACTTGGGTTAGAGCGCTGTCGCACACTCGCGTCGTCGGGGAGAATCCCGAGCGTGAAGAACAGCGCGTCCTGATGGGGCGGACCCGCATCCGTCGCAGGCAGTATCCCCTCAACTGGTCGGCGCGCGCCCTCGCGGTGTCTGGCGCGGTCGTGCCGAGTGCGCTCGGCTCGGCCGCGATCGCTGCCATGACGTTCTGGGCGCTGCCGACCGGGGCTGCGCTCGGGCAACATCACGTCCTGCAGCTCAACCTGTTGACGGCCCTCGTCTACGGCGCGATCGCGATACCCCTCGCCGGTGCCTGCGCATACGTCTGGTTGACCGTCCCGGAGGGGGCCGACCAGGTCGTGGTCGGCCGGCGAACCCTGATGGCCGCCCCTTCGCGAATGGCGACGATTCAAGGGGTGGTGTGGTTCGGCGCGGCGGTGACCTTCGCGCTGGTCAACCTGCGCACGCCGTGGCTGGCGGCGACGCTCGGCACGCCGATTCTGCTTGGCGGTGCCGTCACCACGGCGGTGTCGTACTGGGTCTGCACGCGAGCACTCAGGCCCTCGGTGGCCGAGCTCCTGACCGATGATCCGCCGACCCGGCAGAGGGGGCCTGGCCTACGTCTGCGGGCGGTCAGCGCGTGGCTGGTGGGCACGGGTGTTCCGATCCTGGCGCTGATGCTCGTCGCGGCCAGCGCATTGGCGGTCGAGTACTCCGGCGATCGCCTGGCCTGGGTCGTGATCGCCGTCGGATCTCTGACCGTCATCAGCGGACTGTCGGTGGCCGCGTTCACCGGTGCGAACACCGCCGACCCGATCGACGAAGTCCGGCGCGGCATGCAGCGCGTGCAGCGCGGCGAGTACGAGGTGACGGTTCCGGTCTTCGACGCATCCGAACTCGGCCTGCTGCAGGCGGGCTTCAACACCATGGCGTCGGGGCTTCGCGAACGTGAGCGGCTGCGTGACCTCTTCGGCCGTCATGTCGGTCGCGACGTCGCTCGTCTGGCGGAGGCCAGCGCCACCGCGGGCACGCCCATGGCGATGGACAGCGTGAGTTGCGAGGTGGCAGTGCTGTTCGTCGACATGATCGGGTCGACCCGGCTCGCGACGGCGCTTCCTCCCGCGGAACTGGTCGCGGTCCTCAATGAGTTCTTCACCGTGGTCGTCGAGGTGGTCGAACGCCATGGCGGCGTGATCAACAAATTCGAGGGCGACGCGGCCCTCGCGATCTTCGGTGCTCCGATACCGACCGACGACAACGCGGGTCACGCGTTGGCGGCGGCGCGGGAACTCAGCGGACGGCTCAACCCGGCGGATGCGGGCACCCAGTTCGGTATCGGCGTGTCGGCGGGCATCGCGGCGGCAGGCAACGTCGGTGACCCGACCAGGTACGAGTACACCGTGATCGGGGATCCCGTCAACGAGGCGGCGCGGCTTACCGAGGTGGCCAAGCGGGCTGGCGGCGTGGTGGCGTCGGGAGCGGCGTTGAACCGCGCCGAACAGTCGGAGGCGGGGCGCTGGCGCATCGTGGACGCCGAGATCCTGCGCGGACGTGACACCGCGACGGACATCGCGGTCCCGTGCTGATGACGAGCTGGGACGCGCACGCCGAGCGCACGCTTGTTGACGGGGTTACTCGCGATATGGGTACGACAAGCGCGCGCTCGGTGTAGGTGTATGCGGTTGTGCGGCAGTGCTTTCCCGACCGCTACGGGTGGGTCACCAGGTAGGTCTCGTTGCTCAGGCCAGCGGTGAGCTCGTCGACGTCGAAGGGCTTGGCGAGGCGGGCGCGTAGCCGGTCGCGATCGACGAGCATGCTGATCTCCACGGTTTGACGCGCGAAAAGCCGAGCAATCAACGGGTAGATCCGCCGCATTACCGCCCGTTCCGCTGGTGAGCACCGCGATGCGCAGTAGCCGACGTGGCCCACCTCGTCGGTGAGGATTTCGCTGTAGAGCAACTCGATTCGCTCGGACACGTCGGGCTCGTCGGCGAACAGCTCGAGGCCGACGCGACGCAGCTCGTCGAACATCACGCAGCCTGCCATCTCCGCCGCTCCCACGAACAGGAAGCCGAGCCGCTCCGGGATGAACACGCCGATCTTGACGAACTGGCGCATCACGAACGGCGGCGGCACCACCTGGAAGGTGAGGTCGAACACGTCCAACGCGTACGCCAGCAGCCGGGTGTGGTAGTGCTCCTCGAGTTCGAGGTACACCCGCTCCGGCGGCAGATCCTCATTGCTGTTGAGCCCGTAGGTTTCTCCGAGACCGACACCGAACCGCTCCGCCTGATTCAGCTTGGCGGTGGCCAACAGGAACAGCATCTTCGGATCCAAGCCGGCCTCGGGTCGGCGGCGGCGAAGGTTCCGAAGGAACGTCGGCCGGTCGGCGGGAGTTCGCGATTGGACCGGATTGGCGACCAGGCCTTCGAAGAACTGCTCGCGATTGGCCAACTTGCGGTTGAGCAGGTCGGCCTCGCCGTCGCGCCTGCGCAAGAAGTCGCGGTAGCCCTCAAGGCGCGAGATGTCCGTCTGGTTCATCGTGTCTCCATTCCCTTGACAATCGTGGTCACGTAACGGCTCAACGGCTCGGTATTCGACATGGCGTGCATGCCGGTGGCGAGCAGCGCGAAGAGGCCGGTCAGAAAGAAGACGCCGATTTCGCCCGCGTCGGCGTCGGCCGCGACCTGTCCATCCCGTTGGGCTCGGGTGATCACGCCGACGCTGAAGTCCAGCAGCGGGTGCTGCGACAGCTCGTCGGAGACGGGTCGCGTCGAGGAGAAGTGCAGTCCCAGCATGTCGCGGAACACCACTGGGCCCCAACGGCGTTCGGCCGCCAACACGTGCCGCACCAGCGATGTCAGCACGGACTCCAGGTCGCCGTCGTCCGCTCGAGCGCGGATGAGTTCGGCGACGATCCTGACTTCTTCGTTGCGTTCGAGCTCGACGAGGACGTGTTCCTTGGTCGGGAAGTGGAAGTAGAAGGTGCCGCGTACCACTCCCGCTGCGGTGGCGATCGCGGTCACGTCGGCACCGGCTAATCCGGACCGGCCCATCTCGGCCAACGCGGCGTCGAACAGGCGCGCCCGCGTCTCGCGCCGGCGGGCCTCCCGGACGCCACCCATGGCATCCGTTTCCGCCGTGGCGTGTGGCGATCGCATGGACCCGACCGTACATCCTTTCATTGACGACCGTCAATGACGATCGCCAGCGAAAGTGGTGCGTCAAGCGGTTCGCGGGTGGATGAAGATGCCTTCCGCTTGGACCGTCGTGCCCTCGGCATCGCTGATGCGGCCGGATGCGAACGTCTTGACGCCGTCGACTCGGTCGACGCGCGCCTCGGCGCGCAGCGGCCTGCCGAGGCGCGTGCCGCGCACGTAGCGAAGAGTCAGCGTGCCGGTGACCGCCGGCCGTCCCGGGAGATGTGCCGTCGCACCGAGTACGTGATCGAGGATCAGCGCGCAGAATCCGCCGTGCACGTGGCCGGGCGGACCTTCGTAGGCGGCACCCAGGACGAACTCGGTCCACACCGAGCCGTCGGCGGAGTGGACTACTGCCAACGGGGGAGCGACCGGATTCCGCAGCCCGATGACGACATTGCCCCAGGCGATGCTGGTGCCGTCGTCGGTCTGTCTGACGCCGAACGAACCGTGCGCAGGCGACGGCGCCGAGTTCGTCCGTCGCGGCGTCGATCTTCGCCATCGCCGATGCGACGACGTCGCGGCCCACCTCGCTGCGGATGCTCGATGTCGATGAGTCGGCGCAGGGATTCCGCGAGGGGGCCGTAGCTTGCGGCCAAGTCGTCGAAGTCGGGCACGACGCCCACCCTGACGATGCGCACGGCGTCGCGCAACGCCGTGTCCCGGTCAGCGGTGAGTCGCGGTATCCCTCCGACCAGCGTTGTTAGGCTGGCGAAGTGGCACAGGACGACCAGCGAGGCAAGCCGACGATGACGGCGACCAGCTGGGCGTTGTTGGGCATGCTGTCGTACGAACACGAGCTCTCGGGTTACGACATCCGCAAGTGGATCGACTGGAGTCTGCGCTTCTACTACGGAAGCCCCGCGTACAGCCAGATCTACTCGGAGCTGAAGAAGCTGGAGCAGCTGGAGTACGTGACGTCGCGTGTGGACCATTCCGGCGGAGCGCGGAGTAGACGGCTCTACAAGATCACCGAATCGGGATTGCGCGCGGTCACGCAGTGGGCGAACGAGGCCCCCGTCGATCCGCCGGTGCTCAAGCACAGCCCGCTGCTGCGCGTGACTCTCGGACATCTCACCACTCCGACCAGGCTCAAGGAAATCCTGACCGAACACGTGGCCTACGCCGACGAGATGCAGCGCGAGGCGGCCAAGGATGCCAAGTGGGCGGGTGCCGACCCGGCATGGGCCTATGCCCGCGTTGGGCTCCGGTGGGCCGAGCAGTATTACGCAAACGAGCGAGAACTCGCGCTCAAGATGATCAAGGAGCTCGACGAGGCGGAGGCGACCTTCCCGCAGATCGGGCAGGGCGGGCGCACCAAGATCCCTTGGCCTGCAACCGAATACTGGTACGAGATCGAGAAGAAGGCGGAGGCAGACGAGCCGAGCTGACGCGAACCGTCAGCGCCCGGCCGCATCTCGTGGCGGCGATGTACCCGTACACCAGTCCCTGCGCAATCGTCGCGCCCGCACCGGGATAGGTCGCGCCGAACGCGTTGGCCGCGGTGTTGCCGATCGCGTAGAGACCGTCGATCGCGGTCCCGTCCTCGCGGAGAACCCGCGCCCGCTCGTCGGCGCGCAAGCCGCCGCAGGTGCCGAGATCGCTCAGCACCATCTTGACCGCGTAGAACGGGTCCCTTGTCGAGAGGCCGGAGGTTGGGGTTCGGCGTGATCGTCGGGTCGCCGTAGTAGCGGTCGTAGGCGCTCTCGCCGCGATGGAACTCGCCGTCGATGCCTGCCCGCGCTGCCTCGTTGAAGCGGCGCATGGTCTCGCGTGAAGCGCGCCTCGGGCAATGCGATCTGCGGGCGAGGTCCGCGAGTGTGTCAGCGCGGCAAGCGATTCCGCTGTCATACCAGGACTGTGGAATGGCCATCCGGGGGAACAGTTCGGCGGCGAAGACGTAGCCGTTGCGGTACTGCTGGTCGAACACGATCCACATCGACTCGACGGGCCTGCCCTGTCGTTCGAGGTGCAGCATGCGTTGACCGAACGACATGTAGTCCGTCGACTCGTTGACGAACCGGTCACCGTTCTGATTGACGATGAGCGAGCCAGGTAGCGACCGCTCGGCGAGCATCACCGCGGGCGGCTTGCCCGGCAGCGGAGCAACGGCGGGAAACCACCACGCCTGATCCATCAGACCGAGCCCGGCGCCGAGCTCCTGTGCGATGCGAATCGCGTCGCCGGTATTGGTGTCGGCACCGAGGCTGAACCCGTCGCCGAGCGCCTCGGACTGGAACTTGCGCCGCATCTCCATGTCGTGGTCGAAACCGCCTGCGGCCAGCACCACCCCGCGCCGGGCGGTCACCGTGATGCGCCTGCCGCCGTGGTCGACGATCGCGCCCGTCACGCGCCCGTCGGCCTCGGTGAGGGCGACGAGCGACGTGTGCGTCCAGATCGGTATGCCTGCGCTCAGCACGCCGCTGAAGAGGCCTGCCGCCAGTGCCTGGCCGCCTGCCGCGTAGCGACGACCGATGGCCAGACCACCGACGCCCTGAGCGAGCCGCTTCGCGATGGTGGGAAGGCCCTTGCGCGGCACTCTGGCCATCAAGTTCATCCAGCGGTAGTCGGCTCCGGTGGTCGGCATCGGCACCTTGACCTCGAGGACGCCGGGACGCAGCCGGGGAAGGTACTCGCCGAGCATCGACGTGTTCAGTGGCCGGCACTCGCAGGTGCGCCCCGCAGCGCTGCCGCCGGGTGCCTCGGGGTGATAGTCGGAGTACTCCCTGGCCCAGAAGAACTTCATCGGCGTCGTGCGCCGCAACATGTTCACCGTCGCGGTCAGCTGCTCGCACGAAGCGCTCGGAGCGCGCGGCCGGCGCCGTGTCCGCGACCACCGACCGCAGGTAGGTCTTCGGCCCGCTCCGCGGTGTCGCCTGCGCCCGCATCTGCCAACACCGGGCTGCCGGGCAACCACAGCGCGCCGCCGGATCGGGCGGTCGAACCGCCGACGAAGGCGGACTTTTCCACGATGAGCACGGACATTCCAGCCTCGTGCGCCGCGAGCGCCGACGCCATCCCGGTGCCGGAGCCGACGACGAGCAGGTCCACGATGGCGTCGTCGACGGTCAGTCCCGTGGGAATCGTCATGCTTGGTGCGGTCACGGATCTGACGTTAGGCGTCAGTGGCGGAAATGCCGATGCCTTCTCCTGATGAGCGGAACACGCCCTATCCCCGCGTCGTCATGCGAGGTTCAATCGAAGGAGCAGCCCCACGCACCCTGAAGGACGGTCCCGACATGACACTGCAGGCGGACACCGACGACGAGTCCGGTACATCGAGGCGGATGCTGCGCCGACGCGATTCGCGCGCGGCTGGCACTGCCTCGGGCTCGTCAAGGAACTCGGCGACGGAACGCCCCACGCGATCGACGCCTTCGGTCAGCGGCTCGTCGTGTTCCGCGGCTCGGACGGCCGGGTCAACGTGCTCGACGGCTACTGCAGGCACATGGGTGGCAACCTCGCAGGCGGCACCGTCAAGGGCAACGAGATTGCCTGCCCCTTCCATGACTGGCGCTGGGGTGGCGACGGGCGGTGCAAGAGCGTGCCCTACGCCCGGCGGGTGCCACGACTGGCTCGCACCGCGACGTGGACCACCTTGGAGCAGGACGGGATGCTGTTCGTGTGGAACGACCCCGAGGGCAACCCACCCCCGGACGGGGTGACCATTCCCCGCATCGAGGGCGCCACGAGCGACGAGTGGACCGACTGGCACTGGTACACCACGGTCGTGCACACCAACTGCCGGGAGATCATCGACAACGTCGTCGACATGGCCCACTTCTTCTACGTGCACGGCTCGATGCCGACGGAGTTCAAGAACATCTTCGAAGGCCACGTCGCGACGCAGTACATGAACGGCGGCTCGCGGCCCGACCTCGGCGGAACCGAGGGAGCGGCGATGCTGGGTACGACGTCGGTGGCGTCCTACTACGGTCCCTCGTTCATGATCGACGATCTGGTGTATCACTACACCGAGGCCGATCACCACACGATCCTCATCAACTGCCACTATCCGATCGATGCGAATTCCTTTGTGCTGCAATACGGCATCATCGTCAAGAAGTCCGATGCCCTACCCGCCGACGAGGCCATGGCCACGGCGATCAGCCTGGGCGACTTCGTCAAGATGGGCTTCGAACAGGACGTCGCGATCTGGCGCACGCAAGGCGCGCATCGACAACCCGCTGCTCGTCGAGGAGGACGGCCCGGTCTACCAACTCCGGCGCTGGTACGAGCAGTTCTACACCGACGCGGCCGACGTCGCTGCCGGACATGGTCGACCGCTTCGAGTTCGAGATCGACACCACCCGCCCCAGTGAGCACTGGACCAGGGAAGTGGAGGCGAATCTGGCCGCCGCCAGGGCGGCCGGGTCGGCGACGTGACCGTTCGGACCGACAACCGGCTTGCCGACGCGCCGATGGCACCGGTCGGCTGTCGGCGTTGTCGCGCAACGGTTCTGGTGCGCAAGAGCAGTCTTGCTCAGACGAGCGTGCAGTGGACTGCCGCGGCGCACGAGGCGTGTCCCGAGCGACGCGAGGCCGACAAGCTCGCCGCGCACGGCACCAGGGGCGTGTTCCTGGCCTGTTCGGCGTTGCGCGAGTCGATCGTCGATGCGGTGCGGGTTGGGGCGCTGCCCGTGCTCGACGACTCGAGCGCGGTGTCGACCTAGCCCAGTTCGTCGCTTTCGGCGATGATCCGAGGGTCGCCGGACGTGGTCGCCCATGTCGCGCGGCGCTCGACGATGCGCCAGCCGTCGGGGCGTCTTTCCCAGCTGTCGATGTACTCGCCGTTCGAGTCGAATACCGGGCCGAGGGCGTCGCGGGCACGTTGATGCCGCGCTTGCACGTAGGCCCTGCTGACCGCGGAGTCGCCATCGACGTCGACGACGATGCTGCCGATCAGGTGTTGGGTTCCGCCACAGCGGCCGAGGTGATGGGTCATCAGTGCCCGGAGTGCGCCGAGCCCGATCTCGAGTTTCCCCGTGCCGTAATCGAATCGAACGTCGTCGGCGAACACGTCGCCCAGCGCATCGAAGCTCTTGGTGTCGGCGATGCGCGCGAATGATGCGAGGCCTCGGTGGATGTCACGCTCGTCGAGGAGCATCTGGATGTTCCCTGCGATGTCGGCGGCTCGTCGGACATCAGGCGTGCGCCCCGCCGTCGACCCGGATCTCGGTACCGGTGATGAACGCGCCGTCGTCGGAGGCCACCATGGCGATCACCGACGCCACCGCGCTCGGGTCGCCGAGGATCTCGCTGGTCGCGCCGTGCAGCAGCGGGGTCTGCTTGGCCCACAATCCGAGGTCGTAGCCTTCCGGCATCTTGTCGAGTGTGCTGTTGGCCAACGCGGTCGACACCCCGCCCGGCTGAATGTTGATGGCGCGCAATCCCTGTTTCGAATATTCCAATGCGAGCGAGTGAGTGAAGCTGAGAATTCCGCCCTTGCTGGCCGCGTAGGCAGCCATGTAGGGATGGGCGAAAGTGGCTGCGGTGGAGGTGAAGTTGACGACCACCCCGCGGCCGGATTCGAGCAGTGCGGGCAACGCCTGCCGTGTCATCAGGAAGGTGCCGGTCAGGTTGACCGCCAGCGTGCGATTCCAATCGGCCAACGTCGTTTCGTGCGTGTGGGCGCACGTTTGGATGGCCGCGACGTTCACCAGCACGTCGAGGCCACCGAGGTCGGTCACGGCGGCGTCGACCACCGTCATCACCTCTTCCTCGGATGACACGTCGACCACGGCGGTGGTGAGTCGCGTGCCGGTCCCCGCCGCATCCGCTGTCTTGGCGGTGATGGCCAGGCCGTCGGCGGACACGTCACACGCCACCACCGCTGGCGCCCTCGTCGAGCAGCCGGCCGACGGTGGCCTGGCCGATTCCGGAGCCAGCGCCGGTGACGATGACCTTGCGGTCGGTGAAACGATCCATGCTGCAATGCCTTTCGGATCAAGCGAGTTGGAAGGCGCTGATCGGGGCTTCGGCCGGATACGTGGCTGGGCCGCCGAGGTCGTAGGCGGCGTTGAGCGCTCCGATGAACTGCTGGATCGTGCAGTGGCGCGCTCGGACGTCGAGCTTGATGCCCTTGCCTTGCCAGGTCGTCGACGAGCATGTCGATGGCCCTGTCGATCGTCAGGTCGTCGGAGCCGTCCATGTTCTTCTTCAGCTCGTCGAGGTCCGAGAACACCTCCGCCGACCAGTGCACCAGGAAGCGCAGCTCATCGGTGCGGTGGCGGGCGATGACGTCATCGCCGTTCTTGAGCAGCCAGTGGTCGCGGTCGGTCGGGTCGCCGGTGAACACCGTGTCGAATGCCAGCCCGGCCGGAATCTGTTGATCCAGTGGACCGTTCGCCTCGCCGCGATGCACCATCATCTCGTTCTGCACGACGACGCCCCGGTTGTTGATCGGGCGGTAGAACCCGCGCGGGGCGTGCAACGGACCGTCCGGCCAGTAGGTGAACCCGCTCCCTCGTCGAGCGAGAACCAGGTGATCACCTGCGCCATCTTGATCAGGTAGTCGGTGAACAGCCCGGACTTGCCCATCACGCTGCATAGCCACGTCGGGGCATTCTCATGGCGCACCCCGCGAAAGCTCGGTGAATCCAGGTGTCCCGGATCGCGATTCGCGCACGGGCCGTTGATGTTGAAGAGCATCATCTCTGGCTTGGCGTACTGCGGCGCCCCAGTAGTCCTTGGCCATGCCGAGGAACCGCTCGTTGTAGAAGCACGTCGTGCAGTTCGGGGTAGAGCACGGCGCCGTAGTTGGCGAGATAGCCGCGGAACGTCGGCGTGAGGAACAGGTCGAGCGACGGCTCGAACCCCTCCGGGAACATGCCGCTCATCGTCGCCATCAGTTCGTCCGCCGACGCGAAGTGCTGAGCGATGATCAGATTCCATGGGCCCTCGGTGCGGACGACGTCGAGCAGTCGCTCACGCTGATCGTCGGTGTAGACGCCGTCGATCTCGCGCGGCGGCGCGGCGGGACGAAGGACGTCGGACAGCTCGATCCGGCGCTCGTCGGTGAGCATGAGGCTCTCCTCTGGTCGTTCTGGTGGGTCGATTGTGTGTGCGCGCTCGTGCGGTCCGACGGCGGGCGTTCCGGTGATCGGGACATTGGGTCAAAACGCACGGGGTGTGCGAACTTCGCCTCGAGTAGTGCGCCGAGTTCGGCGATCGCCAGGCGTCCGCGTGCGGTGGCGTCGGAGCGCATCAGAAAGCCGTGGTACATCACCGGGATAGCGCGTCATCGTGGTCTGCACGCCCGCGTCTCGCAGGCGCGCCGCATAGCGTTCGCCCCAGTCGCGGATCGGATCGCACTCGCCGGTCACCACGATCGCCGGCGGAAGGCCGGACAGATCGCCGGCGTAGGCGGGCACTCGATAGTGGTCGTGCGGTGGCGTCCCGCAATCGGCGAGCTCGTGCATGTAGACGATGTCGTCGTGGCGCAGCATCGGCGCGTCGCGCATCGAGGTGATCGACGGCGCAGCCATGTCGCGATCCAGGCCCGGATACAGCAGCGCCTGAACGCACAGATTTGCGGCCCGGCGCTGTCCCGCGCCGCCAGCGCGACGGCGGCGGCCAACGAGCCGCCTGCGCTGTCGCCGACCACCGCCGAGTCGGTCGGCATCGACGCCCAGTTCGGCGGCGTGGCGGCGACCCATGCGGTCGCGGCGTAGGCGTCGTCGAACTGCGCGGGCGGTGGTGACTCCGGCGCCAGTCGGTACTCCACGGCGACGACGACGGCACCGCTGGCGTGCCGCGAGAAAGCGTGCCAGCGGTTCGAATGAATGGTTGCTGCCCATGACCATTCCGCCGCCGTGGAGGTACACCAGCGCCGGGCGAAGTCGAGCTCGTCGGTCGGTCGGTAGATGCGCAGCGGGATGGGCCCGGCGGGTCCCGGTGCGGCGCCGTCGACGATCGCGGCCATGCGTCGGCAGGTCCGCGGGCAGGGGAGCGGATTCGATGGCGGCGCGCACGGCGGCGAACCCACGCTCGCGCATCGGGCACTGCGGCACCGAACGCGGCGACCCGCGCAGCGGCATCGGGATCCAGCTGGGGGAGCGGCCACGTCAGTGCTTGGCGGGGTCGAACCGGCGCTCGCCACGCAGTTGCGGCGGCCTCCTGGCTGGTCAACACGGCGGCCCGTTCCGCCATCGCCGATCCGACGTAGTCCGGCTGGGTCAGCAGGTAGAACTCGCCTGCGGCGGATTGCTCGAACACCACCTCGGCGGCGGCCAGCGGATCCATCGCGTCGGCCTTGATGTCGAGCATCGCGGCGCGGTGGGCCTCCGCGGCGGCGACGTCACCGGCTGTCGACGCCGCCCGCCGACTCGAAGATGTTGGACGCGACCGCGCCGGGCAACACGGCCTGAACGTGAATGTGGTGATCGTGGCCGGCCAATTGCACTTCCAGCCGCAGACATTCGGTCAGTGCGAGCACGGCGTGCTTGCTCATGATGTAGGGCGCCTGCAAGGGAACCACCGCGACGCCGCCGATCGAGGACAGGTTCCACACCCACGCCGGAGTGCCTGGTCGCGATCATCTTCGGCAGGAAGGCGCGGACGCCGTGGAAGACGCCGCTGACGTTGATGTCCACCACCCGTTCCAGTTGGCGACCGGGGTGTCCCACAGGTAGCCGAACTGCTCGACGCCGGCGTTGTTGACCAATAGTCGCACGTGGCCCAGATCGCGGTAGGTGTCGTCGGCCAAGTCCTGCAACGGCATCCGGGTCGCGGACGTCGCACGCCACGGCCACCGCGGTCCCGCCTGCCGCGTTCAGTTCGTCGCGCAGCGCGGCGACGGCCGCCTCGTCGACGTCGGCCAGCACCACCGTCATGCCCAGCCGGCTGGCGTGGCGGGCTAGTCCCGGCCCCGATGCCGGCACCGGCGCCGGTGATGACGGCGACGCCGCCGCCGAACGTCTCGCGTGCGTTCACGCCGGGGGCGGCGGCCGTCTTGGCGGCGTGACTCCGCGAAGGGAACCGAATCCTCGGCGTCGAGCACCACCGCTCATCGACGTGAACACGAGTCCGTCGTTCGCCGCGTCGGATGCCGACGTCGACCACACCGCTGGACACGTCGAACGGGATGTTGTTGGTGATCTGGTTGACGTACAGGTAGAACCGCGCCGTCGTCACGTCACCGCTGGTCCCGGTCCGGAAGACGTTGGTGGCGTGGTGACGGCAGCGGGTAGGGTTTCTCGATGCGATGCGCGGTCAGCCAAGCCAGTGTGTCCGCGCCGCCGTGCAACTCGGCGGCGAGCAGATCCTCGAACGGGCAGTTGCCGGAATCCGAGCGGCTCAGGTATTCCATCTCGTCGCCGATGCGGCGCGCCAACCTCGTCGAAGTGGCCCTGGTCGTAGTGGTACCAGAATCCGGCGATGAACTCCTGAACCTCGGACAGGCTGATCTCGTTGCTCATGACGCGGCAGTCAACCTGGCGAGGTGCCCGTGGCACTACTGGTGACCGATGAGTGGAACACCGGGCAGGCTGAACCGCTCCCGGAGGTCGCGCTTGAGAAGCTTCCCGCTGGGGTTCTTCGGCAACGCGCTGACGAAGAAGATGTGCTTGGGAGTCTTGAACCCGGCGAGGTGTGTCCGGCAGTGGGCGATCACGTCGTCCTCGGTCAGCTCGGCGCCCGCCCGCGGAATCACCGCGGCCACCACCGCTTCCACCCACACCGGGATGCGGCAACCCGAACACCGCGGCCTCCTCGACGCCGGCGTGCAGGTAAAGGACCTCTTCGACCTCGCGGCTGGCGACATTCTCGCCGCCCGTCTTGATCATGTCCTTCTTCCGGTCCACGACGTGGAGAAATCCGGCGTCGTCATAGAAGCCGAGGTCTCCGGAGTGGAACCAGCCGCCGCGGAACGCCTCGGCGGTTTTGAGCGGGTCGTCGAGGTAGCCGAGCATGAGATGCGGACTGCGATGGGCGATCTCGCCGATCGTCCCGGCGCGCACCGGTGTGTCGGTCTCATCGAGGATGGCGGTTTCGACGTTGAGCACGGGGCGCCCAGCGGCACCGGCGTGGGTCTCTTGGTCTGCCGGACCCAGCGCCGAGGCAAGCGGCGCGATTTCGGTTTGTCCGTAGAAGTTCCAGAGCTGGACGTCGGGTAGGCGGATGCCGGATTTCGTGCAGGATCTCCGTCGGCATCGCCGACGCTCCGTAGTACCCCTTGCGCAGGCTCGACAGATTCACCTGATCGAACACTGGGCAGCGCAACAGGCTGATCCACACCGTGGGCGGAGCGAAGTAGTTGGTCACCGCGTAGCGCTCGATGGTGCGCAACACCAACTCCGGATCGGGGCGGGGGAGAAGGATGCTCGTCGCGCCAAGGTAGACGTCGGTCGCCAGGAAGTTGTCCAGCTGTGCGCAGTGGTAGAGCGGCAACGAGTGGATTTCGACGTCCTCGGTGCTCATAGATCCCGCTGTGATGGTGCTGACGTATTGCCACATCAGACTGCGGCTGGTGTGCATGACGCCCTTGGGTCGTGATTCGGTGCCGCTGGTGTACATCACTCTCAGCAGCTGGTCATCGTGCACCTCCGGCGTCGGTGGGGATGACGTGGTGGCCAGGCACTGTTCAAAATCGGTCCAGCCCGGTGGCGCCGGTGATTCGGCCGTGGCTATCGCGATGCGCGTCGCGACATTCCCGCCGTGACGCATCGCGTCTTCGGCCACTGCGACGAGGTCGCACTCGACAATGAAAGCCGTTGCCCGACAATGCCCCAAGATGTAAGCGATCTCCTCGGCGGTGAGCATGAAGTTCAACGGCACGAGCACGACCGCCGCGCGCGCTGTGGCAAAGGCCAGTACCGCGTAATGCCAACAATTACGGGCCAGCAGTGCTACCCGGTCACCGGGGCCTAACCCGTTGTCGCCCAACGCCGCCGCGGCCCGGTCGACGAGCTCGTCGAACTCGGCGAACGTCAATGTCACCTCGCCGTCGATGATCGCGATCTTGTCCGGGTGGCGGCGAGCGGAGCGCCGCGGAATGTCGCCCAAGCCATGGCCGCGGGCAGAGCGAACGAGGTCCTCGAGGCTCACGGCGAGGCCTTCGTCTCGCTTGGGGTCCAGGGCGAGGTCGCGCCCGATGATTTCCCGCATGATCTCCGAGGTTCCGCCGTACACCCTGGTGACCCGAGCGTCGATGGCCGCACGGGCAATGGGATATTCACGCATGTAGCCGTAGCCGCCGAACAACTGCTGGCAGCCGTCGAGCACCCGAAATTCCATTTCGGTCGCCCACAATTTCGCCTTGGCGGCGTCGGCCGGAGTCAGCAGTCCGGCGTTGAGTTGCGATGACACAGCGGTCGATGAACGACTCCGCAACGGAAACCTCTGTCGCGGCGTCGGCCAGGGCGAATCGGGTGTTCTGCAAGGCGCCGATCGGCTTGCCGAACGCGACGCGCTCGCGAACGTAGTCGATGGTCCACTGCAGTGCTGCGCGGGCACGGCCCAGACTGCCGACCGCGATCTGCATGCGTTCCTGAGGCAGGTTGCGCATCAGGTATTCGAATCCTGCGGCCCACTTCCCCGAGAACGTTCGCCTTGGGCACCGCCACATCGGTGAAGGACAGCTCGGAGGTGTCCTGGCAATGGAGCCCGAGCTTGTCGAGGTTACGGCCACGTTCGAAACCGGGCATTCCGCGCTCGATGACCATCAAGCGTCAGCCCCTTGTGGCGATCCTGGGACGTGCGCACCGCGGTGATGATCAGGTCGGCGTTCTGCCCGTTGGTGATGAACGTCTTTGCGCCGTTGACGATGAAGTGATCGCCGGCGTCGACGCCGCTGGTGCGAATGGCGGCGACGTCGGAGCCGGCCCCCGGTTCGGTCATGGCGATCGCGGCGATCAACTCGCCTCGGACGAAGCCGGGTAGCCATCGTTGCCGCTGCGTCGCGTTGCCGACCTCGGCGAGGTAGGGCAGGCAGATGTCGTTGTGGACGGCGAAGCTGAGGCCGACGTTGCCTGCGTGAGCCGCCATGCAACGCTCGATGAGGATCTGGTTGTAGCGAAAGTCCTTGGTACCCAGGCCGCCGAACTCTTCGGGTGCGGCGAAGCCGAGCAGACCGATCGCGCCTGCCGCCGCGAAAACGTGCGCGGGGTGCGATGCCGGCGTCCTCCCACGAACTCGATGTGCGGGGCGATCTCTTTGGCGGCGAAGCTGCCGGCCAGCTCGCCGAAGGCGAGGTGATCGTCGTCGTAATGCACGCGCTGCATGGGCCGCAACTCTAGGCTGGGGAGCGGCCGCTGCCGGTTGGTCTCCCGCTGAGTAGACAGACGGATCGCCGGCGCTGAGTCCCGTCGCTCGATACTCGGACGTGCCATGAGCACTGCGCCGGACGTCGATCGAACTGCGGGACCACTTGCTGCAGGCCGACCCCGGCGTTCTGGTGGCCGTGCTGGCACAGCTGACCGGCGACGCCTCGGTCGATCGATCGGTTCGCAGCCAAGATCGACGCACGTTCCCGATCCGCCCGAAAGCGCAGGCGTGACCGATCAGGCACACCGCCGCCGCACTGGCGGACGCGATCGTGGAGGCGCTCGGCCAGCCCCGGCGACCCGGCGGCGCCCGCCGCCGACGATCCGCGACTTCTTCGCCCGGCTGTTGCCGGTGGCGCTGGGCTCCGACGTCGACGACGAACACGTGCCCTGCTTCTCGAGCAGGGCGGGTTTCGGCCCTCGCAACCGACGCTGCCGCGGACGGCGCCGATTCCCGGCACGATGAACGTGGCGATCATCGGCGCGGGCATCGCGGGCATCAACGTGGCGTTGGCGGCGGCCGAGGAGGGCGTGCACCTACGAAATCTTCGACCGCAACGACGAGGTCGGTGGCACCTGGCTGACGACAACTATCCGGGCATCGGGGTGGACACCCCGTCGGCCTACTACTCGCTGTCCCGCGAGGTGAACCCCGACTGGAGCAGCTACTACCCGCAGGGCGCCGAATACCAGGCCTACCTGGTGGCGTTGGCCGACAAACACCGACTTGCGCGAGCCACATCCGGTTCGGCACCGAAGTGGAAGCGCTCTGGTGGGACGAGGACCAGAGCAGCTGGCAGATCCACTCGCGTCGACGCCGCCGGCGACACGCGACGTCACCCATGCCCGCGTGGTCGTGACGGCCGCCGGCTACCTGAACCGGCCTCGCTGGCCGGACGTGCCGGGCCGGGACACGTTCGCGGGCATCAGCATTCACTCCGCGCACTGGGATCCCACGCTGGACCTCGACCGGCAAGCGGGTGGCGGTCATCGGCGCCGGATGCACCGCCGTGCAGATCGTCGACGCGTGTGTCGACGCAGGTGGAGCACCTGACGGTGTTTCAGCGCCAGCCGCACTGGGTGGCCCCGCGCAAGCGGTTGACCGACGAGGTCCCCGACCACCGCCGCTACCTCGGCAGGACGTGCCCGTACTACGCGAACTGGCACCGGCTGAAGTCGTACTGGGGCACCGCCGACAACAACTACCCGATCATCCTGCAGGACCCGGAGTGGGCGAAGACCCATCTGTCGATCTACCCGGCCAATGACGTGCTGCTGCAGATGTGCCTGGACTACATCGACCGAACCTTCGGCGCCGGAACCGAATTGGCGCAGAAGGTGACGCCCGGACTTCGCGCCCTACGGCAAGCGGATCATCCGCGATCCCGGGGGCTACTACGCGGCGTTGGCGCGTGCGCACGTCGACGTCGAGGCCAACGAACCCGCCGAGGTCAACGCCAACGGCATCGTCACCAAGGACGGCCGCCAGACTCGACCTCGACGTCATCGTGTACGCCACCGGATACCACCTGGACTTCCTGTCCACCATCGACATTCGCGGGCGGGACGGCAAGAGGCTCGCCGACGAGTGGGGCGACAGCCCGCGGGCCTACCGCGGTGGCACGGTCCCGGGATTCCCGAACCTGTTCATCACGTCTGCGCCGAACTACAGCCCGGGACACGGTGCAGGGGCCAACTTCTCGATGGAGCTGCTGGCCCACTACATCGTCGAGTGTCTGCAGCTGATGGCCATCCGCGGCGCCTCGACCATCGAGGTGACCGAGCGGGCCTACAGCGACTACGTGGCGTCGCGTCGACGAGGCCATGAGCCGCACCGTGTGGTGTCACACGCCCAACGCCCACACCTACTACCGCTCCGGATCCGGTCGCGTGGTCGTGGCGACCCCGTTCCGCCTCGTCGACCTGTGGCACGAACACCGGGCGCCCGTCGAAGAGGACTTCCTGCTGCGATGAGCGAGATTGCTCTCCGGCAGAACGGCATTGGTCACCGGCAGCAGTCGGGGCATCGGCCGTGCGATCGCGCAGCGGCTGGCGGCCGAAGGCGCCACCGTCGCGGTGACCGCCCGTCGCATCACGCAGTCGCCGTCGACGAGGGCCGGGGTCGAGCGACGGCGCTCGCCGGGCACGATCGAGGAGACCGTCGCGCTCATCGACCGACGCGGGCGGCAGCGCGTTCGCGGCTGGCCGCTGATCTGGAGAATGCCGAGCGAGCGCGACGGCCTCGATCGATGCCGTCGTCGAACGCGCCGGCCGGCTCGACATCCTGGTCAACAATGCGGGATTTGCCGACTACTCGGTGGTCGAGCAGATGTCGCTGGAGACGTTCGACCGCACGGTCGAGCACTACCTGCGCACGCCGTTCGTCCTGACGCAGGCGGCCGTGCCGCACATGCGTGCGTCAGGGTGCGGGCTGGATCGTCAACATCGGATCGGTCACCGGGACTGGCGCCGGTGCGGCCGTACCGCGAGTACAACAAGACCTCCGGCGACGTGATCTACGCGTCGTGCAAGGCCGCGCTGCACCGCTTCACCCAGGGCATCGCCGCGGAGTTGCTCGACGCCAATATCGCGGTCAACTGCGTCGGCCCGTCCACGGCGATCCGCACTCCCGGTGCGGCAGCGCTGATTCCGGACGGCTTTCCCACCGAGCCCGTCGAGTACCTCGCCGAGACGGTGCTGGCGATGTGTCACCTGCCTGCCGCACGAGCGGACCGGGCTGGTGGCTTTCAGCCTGCACTACCCGTGGTCGCAGCGGCTTGCCGGTGCACTCGCTCGACGGAGCAACGGTGCTGCCGCCGCTGGAGCCGCCGGCCACCGCGAACCCGAACATCCTGCCTGCTGGGCTGTGTAGCGGTCGGTCAGCCGAGCACCGGGAGCGGTGAGCTCGCAAAAGCTATGGCACACCCGGTCTTTGATGATGACCTCGGGGCACTCGGGATCGAACCACCGGTCGACCACCGCCCAGTGGATGGGGTGCATCAGGTAGGGACCCATCAGCCCGTCGATGTCGGTGAACTCCTGCTCGAAGACGTGGGTCCACGCCGGTCGTGCCGACCGCATTCGTCGACGCGGCTCAGCTGCCAGGCGACGATCGCCGGGACGTAGCGGGGCATCATCGCCAGATCGCGCTCGAATCGCGGCCACGCGTGGCGGGTCCGTCTCCGGCAGCACGCGAAGCAGCAGCGTCGCGGTACACCGATGCGCGGTGTCGCGGCCACGGGTGGGTATCCCGACGTATCGTCGCGCCGTTGACGCGCGTGATCGCGCGGGTCGCGCGAGCGCACTCGTCGAAATCGTTCAGCAGCCGAGCGCCATTGAGCCTCGGAGTCGAACCGCAGGTGCACCAGGATGTCGCCGCCGTTGCGCGACTCCGGGCAGCGTCGGTTCGACGAGACAGCGGACCGCACCGGTGCCGTCGGCGGCCGCCCGCACGTCCGCCAGTACCGCGGCTCGGTCGGATTCGGCGACGTCGAGCAATCGGGTGACGCCTATACATGCGCAGAGCCGCGTCGCACGTCGATCGGCCGCCGCCGCCACGCTGCGGCTGCGCTCGACGACGAGCGTGCCGATGCGGTCCCACCACCGTCCGAGCGTCGGGGTCCGGCCTGCCCTTCCACGTCATCTCCCACCAGGCCTGCGGGCTGGGCAACGCCCACGTGACCGTGACGGTGTTGGCGTCGGTCGTCGAACCAGATCGGCGGGCTCACGAGAACCGAGCGCAGCGTCATGCCTCGCTCGCGGCCCCGGGCGCGTAGCTCGGCGAGGTAGGCGTCGACGAACTCGCGGGCGCGGCCCGGACGCGGTCACCACGCGGTCGATGACGAACACCTCAGCCACGGCTCATGCCGACAGCAGCCTAGCCAATTCGCGGCTCGCCTGCCTGCGGGCCGGCGTGCGCGATGTCGAGCATGGGCATCGTCATGAAACCGTGAATGCCGCCGTCGAATGGACATCGGATCGTCGCCACGCCCGCGGCCTCGAGGCGTCGGCGTAGGCGATGCCCTCGTCGCGCAGCGGGTCGTGCCCCGCCCACACGACGACGGCCGGCGGAAGCCCGTCGAGTCGCGCGTGCAGCGGCGACGCGTACGGATCGGTCGCGATCGGCGACCGTCGGGAACGTACTGGTCCCAGTACCACTGCAGCGCAGGCCGCGGGTTGTAGAACCCGTGACCGAACTGGCGGTACGACGCGTTGTCGAAGTCGGCGGCGATCACCGGATACAGCAGGAGCTGGGCGGCGAGAGCGGGCGCACCGCGGTCGCGGGCCATCAGCGCGGCGACCGCGGCGAGGTTTCCGCCGGCACTGTCGCCGCCGACGGCAATCCGCGTCGGATCGCCGCCGAGTTCTTCGGCGTGCGTCGGCCGCCCACTCGGTCACGGCGTAGAACGTCCTCGGCGGCGATCGGCCACCGATGCTCGGGCGCCAGCCGATAGCCAACCGAAATCACCACGGCGGGAATGAGATTCGCCGAGATTGCGGCACAGCCCGTCGTGGCTGTCGAGGTCGCAGAACACGAACCCGCCGCCGTGGGCGTACACCAGAACGGGCAGCGCGCTCGACGCCGTCGGGCCGATAGACCCGGACGTCGACCTCGCCGCCGTCGACGGATATCGACGACGTCGCGTCACCTCGCGCGACGGGTTCGGGGTTCGGGTTCGGCACGAACCGGGAGCGGATCGTCGCGCTGGCCTCGGCGCCGGTCATGGTGTGCACCGGCGGGAAAGCCCGCGTCGAGCGTGGCCAGCAGTTCGGCGATCTGAGGGTCGAGGCTCACGCGGACTGCAGGGTCGGGTCCGCCGCGCAACGGCCGCATGGGTTGCAGCGTCGGCGCGACCCGCGGTGGTCCGTCGTCGACGTTTCGCCACATGTCCATCGCCGTCATGCGCACCGGAGCGACGAGGCGCTGGTCGAAGGTCATGCGACTCATCGGCCCGCACACGGAAACCGCGGCGACGGCGTCGCCGACGTTGCCGATCGGCGCTGCGACGCAACCGAATCCGGCCAGCGACTCCTCGCGGTCGAAGGCGACGCCGTGGGCGCGGACCTTGGCCAGCTCCTGGCGCCAGCTGCGCGGGCGTGGAGATCGAGTACCGCGTGCGTCGTGCCGAGAGGTCGACGGCGTCGGACCGCTCGGCTGTCGGCCAGCATCGCCTTCCCGACGGCGGTGCAGTGCGCCGGGTGTCGTCCGCCGACGCGGGTGGGTATTGCGGCGACCATCCGGTCGCCGATCTTCTCCAGGTACACCACGTCGGCGCCGTCGAGGACCGCGAGGTGCACCACCAGTCCCGTCGCGCGATGCAGGTCGTGAAGCAGGGGAGCGGCGGCGCGGTGAAGCCGGTCCTGGTGCACCGCAAGCGAACCCAGCTCGACCAGGCGCATGCCCAGCTCGTAGTCGCGCCCACTGCGCCGCAGCCAGCGCAACGCGACGAGACGTTCGAGCATGCGGTGCGCCGACGAGCGGGGGAGCCCGGTGCGGCGCACGATCTGGGCGAGGGTCAGCCGGCCCGGCCCCTCGAAGGCCTCCAGCACCAGCGAAATCCGGTCGATGACTGCGCTGGGGGTGGTGGTTTCCGCACGGTCCGCGGTCATGGTCATGGCGCCTCCTTGCGACGATGCTCACATATGCCTATTAGGCATATAGCTTTTGTAGCACAGCGGTGTGGCCGCTGTCACACGACGTGCCGACGTGCTGCACGACTGTGCGAATTCGTCCGGGTGATGCCGCGTTTTGCGTCTGAAACCGCACAGTCGGCGCGGCGAGGAGCGGCGGAGCGACGCGGGCGCGAGTTCGAGAGCGTCAGCCCTTCGCGGCCGCGCGGCCCGCCCGTCGGCCGTAGAAACTGCCGTCACCCAGCGAGACGCCGCTGGCGTAACCCCACGCGGCCAGGCCTGCCGTGCAGCGGCCCGCCGCGTACAGCCCGGGGATCGGCTCGCCCGCGACGTGCAGCACCTCGCCGTCCAGGGTGGTCTGCAGGCCGCCGAGCGTGAAGCCAGCGCAACTGGCCCGCAGGTCGATCGCACCGACCGGGGTGCCGATGGGCTTGAGCCATTCCGGCTTCTTGTGCAGCAGCGGGTCCTCACCGCGCGCGGCGGCCTCGTTGTACGCCGCCGACCGTGGCCTGCAACGAGCCTGGCGGGAAGGCCGATCTCGCCCTCGAGTTCGGCGACGGTGTCGCACACCCACGTCGCGGGCCGCTTCAGGAACGGCGTCGCCGACGTGGCGGCCATGGCCTCCTCCTGGGCGTCGCCGTCGATGATCAGGTAGGCGGTGTCGTCCTGGTGGTACAGCGTCACCTGGCCGATGCGGCCGGAGTACATGTCCTCGGCGACGTAGCGCTGACCGCGCGCGTTGACCAGGATGCCGCGGACCGTCTGCTGCGGATCGATCAGGAACGCCACCTCGGTGGCGTCCATGTGGGCGAGATCGGCACCGAGCGCCTGCGCCATCCGGATGGACTGCCCGTCGTGTTGCTCGATCGATGCGGCAGGGCGGCCTGCGAGTCGCGGCGCGTACTGCATGACCATCGCGTCGTTGTAGGCGAAGCTGCCCGACGGCGAGCATGACGCCGCGGCGGGCGCGTACGGCGACCGCCTTGCCGTACCGATGAGCGATGAGCCCAGCCACCCGACCGTCGGACTCGCACCACCAGCGCTGTCGCCCGCAGGTCGTATTCGGCCCGCACGCCCAGCGCCGTCGCGGTGTCGACCAGCGGCTTCATCAGCATGAAGCCGCCGCTCTTCTCGCCGGCGACCTTGTCGGCCATCTGCGGGACATGGCCGCGGGGAGCGGGTTCGGCGATCGTGTTGAACGGGAAGGCGTTCTCGCCGCCGGTGAACATCAGCCCCTGGTCGCCAGGCGGCTCCCAGCCCGGCTCGCCCCAGAACTCGGGCTTGAAGGGCACGCCGCATCCGACCAGCCAGTCGAAGTGCTCGACGCTGCCCGCGCAGTAGTCCGCAATCCGGCGTTCGTCGGCGCCCGGACCCATCGCGACGTTGAGAAACGCCTGCCATGTTCTCCGACGGAATCGGCGTAGCCGCAGGCCTTTTGGAGGGCGGTGCCACCGCCGAGGTAGATGAACCCGCCCGCCATCGCCGCCGCGCCGCCCCACCCTCCGGTGCGCTCGACGACGAGCACGTCGGCCCCGGCGGAGGCCGCCTCCACCGCTGCTGCCGCGCCCGCGATGCCGTACCCGGCGATCACCACGTCGGCCTCGAAGTCCCAGTGGCTCGATCGCGCTGCGGCCGACCGGGGTAGACGTTGCGCTCGCTCATGGGTCTGATGTCGCCGGCAGCCCGGCTCATGGCCGCATCGCCGCGGGCAGGTCGCTGACCCATTCGTGGCCCCAGTAGCTGTCGGCGGTGATTTCCTCTGCGGTGTAATGACTTTCGTCGACCCGCATGCCCTCGGTGCCGAACTCGACGTCCCAGTCGCCGGGCGCACGCACGTAGAACGACACCATCTTGTCGTTGGTGTGGCGGCCCAGGGTGGACGACAGCTGGAAGCCGTCCTTGTTCACCCGATCCAGGGCCTGGCCCACGGCGTCGAGGGAGTCGACCTCGACCATCAGGTGGATCAGGCCGGGGTCGCGCTGCGGTGGCCGCGGGGCAGATCGCCAGACTGTGGTGACGCTCGTTGATGCCGAGGAACCGGACGCGCAATCGGCCCGAACTCGGGCGGCGCGGGCACCCGGAACGCGCCGCGCGGCCGGAAACCCAATGTCTGCGTGTAGAAGTCGAACAGACCCGGGAAGTCCACCGCGGGCAGCACCACGTGCCCGAGCCCTGGGCGCCGGTGACGAACCTGGCGCCGAACGGCGTCACCACCGGACTGTGGTCGAGCACCGCGCCGTGGAACACCTCGACGGAGTTGCCCGCCGGATCGTCGAACGCGATGACCTCCTCGACGCGGCGGGCGTCGGCCTCGGCCTGCGACAGTTCCTTCACCGGCAACGCCTGCGGCGTCCAGTGCGGACTTCACCCGCTCCAGCGCCGCGTGGTCGCGGACCTCCCACCCGACGGTGACGATCCGGTCGACGTCGCCGGGCACGACGATGATGCGGGCCGCGCGCTCGTCCATGCGGAGATACAGCGCGTCGGCCTCGGGGCCGCTAGCCCTCCGCGAATCCCAGTACGCCGAAGGCGAAGTGCCGCCACCGCTCCATGTCGGTGGCTTGAATCTTGACGTACCCCAGGCTCTTCAGGTCACTCACGACACGCCCTCAGATCAACGCCCGCAGCGGGCCCTGCGGGTCGACGCCGAACGAACTCAGCGCCGACGCGTGATAGGTGGTGCCCGGGGTGTGGATCGCGTGTGCCATGCCTGCGTGCGCATCGCGCCAATAGCGTTGCAGTGGCTTGTCCATGCGCAGTGCGTTGCCGCCGGAGCGGGCGAAGATCTGGTCGACGGCGGCGACCGCGCGCCACACCGCCCGCACCTGCGAGCGGCGCACCGCGGCGCGCTCCTCGAAGGTGACCTCCCGTCCCGCGTCGACGATGTCGTAGACCTTGTCGACGTTGCCGAGCAGCGCCTGGCGGGATGCGTCGATCTCGGCGGCCGCCTCGCCGATGGAGTACAGCACGTACGGGTCGTCCTTGATCGCCGTGCCCGCGGCGCCGACGCGCTCGCGCTGGTAGTCCAGGTGCGCGGCGAGCGCGCCTTCGCAGATGCCGATGGTGGCCGAGCTGATGCCGAGCGGGAACATCGTCGACCACGGCATCTTGTAGAGCGTCTTGGTCATGCCCGCCTCGAGTTGGGCGGTGCCGTCCATGACCTTCGTCCCGTCCATCGTGCGGTACTCGGGGACGAACGCGTCCTTGACGATGACGTCCTTCGAGCCGGTGCCCCGCAGGCCGACCACGTCCCACGAATCGGCGACGATCTCGTAGTCCTTGCGGGGCAGGATCATGTGCAGAATCTGCGGCGGCATCACCGGTCTGCCGTCGGCGTCGCCGACCATGGCGCCCAGGATGATCCAGTCGCACGCGTCGGTGCCCGAGCTGAACTGCCACCTACCGTTGAAGACGTACCCGCCGTCGACGGGCTTGGCGATGCCCTGCGGCGCGTAGGGCGACGCGATCCAGGTGTCGACGTCGTCCGCCCACACCTCCTCGCCGACGCGCGGGTCGGCGTAGGCGAACTGGTACGGGTGGACGCCGACGACGCCGTTGACCCATCCGGCCGCCGGATCCAGCGCCGCGGTGGCCATCACGGTCTCGGCCCACTCGCGTGGGTGGACCTCCATGCCGCCGTGGCGTTCGGGTTGCAGCTGCCGAATGGAGCCGATCGACTTCATGGTCTTCACGGTGGCTTCGGGCAGTTGGCCGAGCCTCTCGGCTTCGACGGCCTGCTCCTTGAACTGGTCGGCAATGTCGGCCAGCCGATCGATCACGCGCTCGCTCATCGTTGAGGTCCTCACTGTGTGGTGACTGTGGCTGACCACAAGGCTTACCCGACTCGGGTCCTGGCAGGCCGGCTCGGTCCCGGTGAGTGGACGAATCGGTGCTGTCGAACTCGATGTGTCATCGTCGCCGACGGAGGCGGTCCGAGTCCGGAGAATCGGCCCGTTGGTCGGGATGTCCGCCGGTGGTCGTCCGGTCACTGGGAAGGCGGCACATGCAGCCGGTGCATTGGCCTACCTTGGCCATCGTGAACAGTGCCAGCCACGAGGTCGTCGACGCGGTCGTCGTGGGCGCCGGATTCGCCGGCCTCTACGCCCTCCACAAGTTGCGCGCGCAGGGGTTGACGGTGCGCGTCTTCGAGGCCGCCCCCGAGGTCGGCGGCACCTGGTACTACAACCGCTACCCGGGCGCGCGCTGCGACGTCGAGAGCGTGGACTACAGCTATTCGTTCTCCCGCGAGTTGGAGAAGGAGTGGAACTGGTCGGAGAAGTACGCGACGCAGGCCGAGATCCTGAGCTACCTCAACTGGGTCACCGACAGGCTCGACCTGCGTCGGGGAATCACGTTCAACACCAGGGTGGCCTCCGCCGAGCTCGACGAGGCCGCACTGCGATGGACCGTCACCACCGACACGGGTGACGTCGTCACCAGCCGGTTCTGCATCATGGCGACGGGGCCGTTGTCCGCGGCACTCACGCCGGACTTCAACGGCCTCAATACCTTTGGCGGCGACGTCTACCACACCGCCCACTGGCCGCACGAGCCCGTCGACTTCACCGGCAAGCGCGTCGCGGTCATCGGCACCGGATCGTCGGGCATCCAGTCGGTGCCCATCATCGCCGCGCAGGCCGAACGCCTGTACGTGTTCCAGCGCACGCCGAACTACAGCGTGCCCGCGGGCAACCGGCCCTTGAGCGACGACGACCGCGCGAGCATCCAGGAGGACTATCCGCAGCGGCGCCGGCTGTCGTGGCGCAGCGGCGGCGGATCGCCGCACGTCGCCCATCCGAAGCTCACGATGGAGGCCACCCCCGAAGAGCGTCGCGACGCGTACGAGAAGCGCTGGCAACTCGGCGGCGTGCTGTTCTCCAAGACGTTCGCCGACCAACTGACGGACCTCGCCGCCAACGACGAGGCCCGCAGGTTCTACGAGGAGAAGGTCAGGGCCGTCATCGACGATCCCAGAGTCGCCGACCTGCTCATCCCGCGCGACCATCCGATCGGCACCAAGCGAATCTGCACGGACACCAACTACTTTCAGACGTTCAACGAGCCGCACGTGGAGCTGATCAGCGTGCGCGAGACGCCGATCGAGTCCATCGACGCGAGCGGCATCAACACCTCCGACGGCGCACTACGACCTCGACGTGATCGTGCTCGCCACGGGGTTCGATGCGATGACGGGCGCGCTGGCGAAGGTCGACATCGTCGGACGAGACGGCCGCAGGCTCAGCGACGACTGGGCGGCAGGCCCGCGAACGTATCTCGGGCTCGGCGTCGACGGATTCCCCAACCTCTTCATCGTGTCCGGCCCGGGCGCGCCCGCCGTGCTGGCCAACATGGTGCTGCACGCCGAGGCGCACGTGAACTGGATCGCCGAGTGCATCGCCTACCTCGACGACCACGCGCACGACGGCATCGAAGCGACCGAAGGACGCGGTGGACGACTGGGTGGCCGAATGTGCACGCCGTGCGGACACCTCGTTGTTCACCAAGGCCGACTCCTGGTACCTCGGTGCCAACGTGCCGGGAAAGCCACGGGTCTTCATGCTCTTCATCGGTGGCTTCGCCGTCTACAACGACATCTGCGCCGAGGTGGCCGCCGCGGGCTACAAGGGTTTCGCCGTGCTGAAGGCCCCGTGATGTCGGGCCTGCTGGACAAGGTCGTGTTGGTCAGCGGCGCAGCGCGGGGGACCGGTCGGGTGCACTGCGCACGGTTCGCCGAGGAAGGCGCCGACGTCATCGCACTCGATGGCACGGCGGCGGCCGACGACCTCGACCAGACCGTGGCGCTGATCGAGCAACGGGGCAGGAGAGGTGTTCGAGCGTTCGCCGACGTGCGCGACGGCGCGTCGATGCTCGCCGCGATCGATGCGGCGGTCGGTCAACTCGGCAGGCTCGACGTCATCATCGCCAACGCGGGCATCCACCCGCCGCCCGCCCCGACGTGGGAGCTCACCGAAGAGGCGTGGCGAAACACCCTGGACGTCAACCTCACCGGGGTCTGGCACACGATCACGCCGGGGGTGGCGCACATGGGCGCCGACGGGCGGCTCGGTGGTGATCATCAGTTCCACCAATGGGTTGCGCGGCACCGCGAACACCGCGCACTACACCGCGAGCAAGCATGCGCTCGTGGGTCTGGCGCGAACGCTCGCCAATGAGCTCGGCCCACGCCGGATTCGCGTCAACACGTTGCATCCCGGCGCGGTGGCCACCGCGATGGTGCTGAACGAGGCGACGTTCAAACGGCTGCGACCCGACCTCGCCGAGCCGACGGCCGACGATGCCGCCGAGGTCATGCGGGCGCGGCATCTGCTTCCCGTGCCCTGGGTGGAGCCCGTCGACATCGCCAACGCGGCGGTGTTCCTGGCCTCCGACGAGGGCCGCTACATCACCGGGACGCAGCTGGTCGTCGACGCGGGCCTGACGGCGAAGACGACATGACGGGACGACTCGACGGCAAGGTCGCGCTCATCACGGGCGCGGCGCGGGGGATAGGTCGGGCGCAGGCGGTGCGGTTCGCGCAGGAGGGCGCCGACGTCATCGCGCTGGACGTGTGCGGCCCGGTCGACACCGTGCTGATCCCGCCCGCCACGCCCGAGGACCTCGCCGAGACCGCGCGGCTGGTCGCGGCCGCGGGTCGTCGTGCGTTCACCGAGATCGTCGACGTCCGTGATGCGGACGGCCTGCATGCCGCCGCCGACCGCGGCGTGGAACGCTTCGGCGGCCTCGACATCGTCTGCGCGACGGCCGGAATCACGTCGCGAGGCGTGGCCACCGAGATGTCCGAGCAGGTCTGGCAGACCATGCTCGACGTCAACCTGACGGGGGTGTGGCGCACGTGCAAGGTCGCGGTGCCGCATCTGATCGCGCGGGGGAGCGGCTCGGTCATTCTGGTCAGCTCGATCGCCGGGCTGCGCGGCCTGGTCGGCGTGGCGCACTACACGTCCGCCAAACACGGCGTGGTGGGACTGATGCGGAGCCTCGCCAACGAGCTTGCGCCACATGGCATCCGGGTGAACACGGTGCACCCGACCAACGTCGATACCCCGATGATCCAGAACGACGTCGTCAGCAGCGCATTCCGGCCGGACCTCGATCGACCGCCGACGCGTGCCGAGTTCGCCGAGGCGGCGCGGTCGATGAACATGCTCGACGTGCCGTGGGTCGATCCGGTCGACGTGGCCAACGCCAGCCTCTTCCTGGCGTCGGACGAGGCGCGCTACGTGACCGCGTCCACGCTGATCGTCGACGCGGGGAGCACGCAGCGCTGAGCTCGAAGGGCCGCCTACCCTTGCGTCATGGACGCCGATCTCGAAAGCTGGAAGGCCGCGGGGACGTACTTCGACTACCTGGGCTTCGACATCTTCTACCGGCTCGACGGTCGTCCGCTCGGCGAGGCCCCGACGCTGCTGCTGGTCCACGGCTACCCGTTCAACTCGTTCGACTGGGAGCTGATCTGGCCGACGCTGATCGAGCGGTTCACCGTCATCGCCCCCGACATGATCGGCATGGGCTTCTCCGCCAAGCCCGTCGCCTATCAGTACGCCGTGCACGATCACGCCGACATGCACGAGGCCCTGCTCGCGCACCTCGGCGTCACGCGCTGCCACATGCTGGCGCACGACCTCGGCGACTCGGTCGGCCAGGAACTGCTGGCCCGCCACGTGTTTGGCGAACACGTCTACGGCGAGGTGAGCTACGAGTCCGTCACCTGGCTCAACGGCGGCCTGTTCAACGAGGCGTACACGCCGAGGACCATGCAGAAGCTGATGTCGGGAACTCCGTTGGGGGACATCATGAGTCCGCTGCAGGGCAGCCCCCTGTCGCGGCGCCTGGTCGAACCGACGATCAACGAGATGTTCGGCCCGAACACCAAGCCGTCGGCCGCGCTGATGGAGAAGTTCCATCAGATCCTGGAGTACAACGACGGCAAGCGGGTGCTGCACAAGGTCGGTCGCTTCCTGGCCGACCGCTACGCACACCGCAACCGCTGGGTGCGGGCCATGCGCGAGACCACGGTGCCGATGCGGCTGATCGACGGACCCATCGACCCCAACTCGGGAGCCCACATGGCGAAGCGGTACGCCGAGGTCATTCCGAACGCCGACGTGGTGATGCTCGCCGACGACATCGGGCACTGGCCGCAGATCGAGGCGCCCGAAGACGTGCTGAGGCACTTCCTCGCCCACGTCGATCGGATCAGCTGAGCTCTGGCTCGTCCGCCGGTTGCTTCAGCGCCTCGGCGAGCACCGGCACCGTCAGTTCCCGCTGCCACGGCCGCGAGCCCGCCTCGACGAGGAACGCGTCGATCACCTCCGCGGTGTTCTCGACGGGTTGCCAATCCCAACACAGCCTGCGAACGGTATCGGGTGTCAGCAGGTTCTCGCTGGGCACCGAAACCCGTTGGGACAGTTCGGAAAGGCCATTGCGAGCCGCCTCGAGCCGGGCCGCCGCCTCGGGCTTGCGCCGCACCCAGCGGGCCGCGGGCGGAGGGCCTGCCTGCGGCTCCGATGCGTCGGGAAGGTCCTCGGTCGTGCGCGCGCGGGCGAGCGCTTCCAGCCATGTCTGCGCGCTGCGGCGTTGGCGGTTGCCGCCGAAGACGGGAAGGGCCGTCAACTTCTCGACGGTGTCCGGGTCCTCCGTCGCGGCGTTGATGATCGCCGCGTCGGGCAGGATCCGGCCCGGCGCGATGTCGCGCCGCGAGGCGATGTGGTCACGCGTCGTCCACAGCTCTCGCACCGCCGCGAGCGTCCGCTGGTTGCGGACCTTGTGGATGCCCGACGTCCGACGCCAGCGGTCGCGCCGCGTGGGCGACGGGACCACCGTGCGCAGGTGCTCGAACTCCTGAGCGGCCCACTGCGGACTTGCCCTGATCGTCGAGGATGCCCGCGATCGCCGCCCGCAGTTCCAGCAGCACCTCGACGTCGAGCGCGGCGTAGTTCAGCCAGTCCGCGGGCAGCGGACGCTTCGACCAGTCGGCCGCGCCGTGCCCCTTCTTCAGCTGAAGGCCGAGCAGGATCCGCACCATCTCGGCCAGATTCACCCGATCGAAGCCGGCCAGCCGACCCGCCAACTCGGTGTCGTACAGCCGCGTCGGCGTCATGCCGAGTTCGGCCAGGCACGGCAGATCCTGGTCCGCGGCGTGCAACACCCATTCGTCCTGTGCGAGCACCTTGGCGACGGGCGCCATCGTCGTCACCGGATCCGCGCCGTGGTTGACGGGGTCGATCAGCACCGATCCCGCTCCTGCGCGACGAATCTGCACGAGGTACGCGCGGTTCGAGTAGCGAAAGCCCGACGCCCGCTCCGCGTCGATCGCGAATGGCCCCGTGCCCTCGGCGAGAAAGTCTGCTGCCGCGCGGATCTCGTCGACGCTCACCGACAGCGCGGGGACGCCGTCTGCCGGCGCGAGCAGCTCGAGTGCCTCGGGAGCCTCAGGCTCGGAGTCGTCCGGCGTACCGATGTCGGCTGTGTGTGCGTCCGTCATCTCACGCGCGGGTACGGGAGTTGAGATCGGTGACCCCCGTGGGCGGCAGGCCAGCGGCATGCTCGAGCACCTCGCAGAACGCCTGGACGTGTGGCCCCAGCTCGAGCGAGGTGGCGGTCCACGACGCGCGCAGCTCGAGTTGGTGGCCGCGGGGCGGACCGGAGATGTCGCCGTAGCGCACCGACGTCGTCGCCGTGACGGTGCCGCCCAGCGCGGTGACGTGTTCCTGGTGCGCCTCGAGCGCCTCGACGAGCCAGCTCCACGCCACCTCGGGCAGCAGCGGATCGAGCGCCTCGCTCGAGTCGAGATCCGCCTGAACGTAGGCCACCAGCCGCATCGTGCCGTCCCACGCCTCGGCGCCTTCGGGGTCGTGCAGAAGGATCAGCCGCCCGAACGCATCGCCCTCGGAACTCTCGGGAACGACGTCGGATTCGGGATGCTTGACCTCGGCGCCCAGCGCGTAACTGAACGGGGCGAGCCGCTGCGGCGGGCGGATCGGGCCGAGCTCTATCTCCGGCCGGACGGTGGTGGCATTCATCGCCGCCACCGCGGCGCGGAACTGAGCCGGCTCAGCGGAGGTCACAGCGTTTGACGCTATCCGATCTGGGCAGGTCGCACGGCAGGCGCGCCGATCTTGGTGCGCGACCCCGACCGGCCCGGCGCCAATCGGACGTCGCTCGCCTGCCGCAAACTGGTGCGACGATTGCCCCTCGCAGGATGAGACGATGTCCCCATGTCTGAGCGCCTGACCGACGCCATCGACGAACTCGCAAACCCCAACAAGGCCGACAAACCCCCCGAGCCGCAGAGCCATCCCGATCCCGCGGCGCGCCGACCTCGGCTGATTCGGATCTGCCCGACGTTCGTGATCGTGATCGTGGTGCTCGCTGCCGCGATCGCCGCCGGCTGGGCAACCTATTGGGCGCTGGGCATGCCGGCTCTGAAGGGTGATCTCGGCACGGTCCTCGAACGGCCGCTGGTGCGCACCGGGATCGCGACGGTGGCCGGACTCGTCGTCGGCGGTCTGCTGGCATGGTTGTTCAGGCCCACCCAGACCCTTCGGCGTGGATTCCGCAACGGGGTCACGTCGCTGCGTCGGCGCACGGCCCGTGCGCCGTTGCTGGTGTCGCTGGTCCTGGCGGCCCTGATCGGGCTTGCCGTGGCCGCCTACGCCACGCGGGCGATCAGTGGACGGGCGCTCGCGCACCCGGCGTCGGCGACCCCGGTCGACGTGGTCAAGGCAGCCCTGCCGGCGATCGTCGGGCTGATCGTGGCGTTCGGGATCGTCGTGGTCTTCCGTCGTCAAAGAGATTCGGAGCGAGCGCAATTCGCTCAACGGTTCGGTGCGGCGTCGGCTCAGCTGGGAAGCCCCGACGTGGCAGTGCGGATCGCAGGCGTCTACGCGATGGCCGCGGTTGCCGACGAGAGCACCGGCTACGAGCGCAGGCAGCGATGCATCGACGTGCTCTGCGGTTACCTCCGGCTGCCGTACGACCCCGAGTCCGGTTCCAATCACCTCACCGAGTTCGTGTCGACGACGACCTGGTCGGCCACCGCGCCGGCGACCAACATCGAAGAACAGCGCCGCCAGGCGATTCGGCAGAACGACGGCGAGCTTCGCAAGACGATCGTCCGCGTCATCACCCGCCATCTCCGCAGCGACGCCGACACGTCGTGGTCCGCCAACGACTTCGACTTCACCGACGTGCTCTTCGAACTGGCGCCGTTCGCCGGAACGCGGTTTCGCGGCCGGTACGTGTCGTTCGACGGTGCGACGTTCGGCGACAACGGCGACACCGAGTTCGACGGTGCGGTGTTCGGCTCCGAGAGCGCCACCTTCGACGGGGCGAAGTTCGAATCCGGCTACACGTCGTTCGAGGGCGTGAAGTTCACGTCCAGGAGCACGTCCTTCGAGGCGGCGACGTTCAGCGGTCCGGTCATCTCCTTCGACGGAGCCCGATTCACCGGGGAGTACGTCACGTTTCAGCAGGCGAGCTTCCTCGGCGGGGACACGACCTTCGCCGGAGCCAAGTTCAAGTGCCTGCACGCGGCCTTCGATTCACCCGCCGCGTGGAAGAACATTCAATTCGACTGGGAGACGCCTCAAGAGGGTGGAAGCCCGGCGACCGTCCCCCGGTGCATCTCGCCGCGACCGTGGCCGCCCTCGCCAGCATGACCGCTGCGCTCGACCGCTGAACCGCGCATGGCAGCATGGTTGGCGATGAATACCCGCCGCGACCTGCCAGAGTCGACGTACCTCGCCGCCGCACGCGGCCGCCAGCCCGAGCGCGTTCCGGTGTGGTTCATGCGCCAGGCCGGCCGCTCACTGCCCGAGTACCGCGCCCTGCGCGCCAACACCAACATGCTGGCGGCGTGTTTCACCCCCGAACTCGTCTGCGAGATCACGCTGCAGCCGGTGCGCCGCCACGGCGTCGACGCCGCCATCCTGTTCTCGGACATCGTGGTGCCGTTGCGCGCGTCGGGCATCGAGCTGGACATCGTGCCCGACGTCGGGCCCGTGATCGCCAATCCGATCCGCACCGTCGGCCGACGTCGCCGCGATGAAACCGCTTGAGCGCGAACAGGTCATGCCCATCGCCGACGCGATCTCGCTTCTGGTGGCGGCGCTGGGTGACGTGCCGCTCATCGGCTTCGCGGGCGCGCCATTCACGTTGGCCTCCTACCTCGTCGAGGGTGGCCCCAGCCGCAATCACGAACGGACGAAGGCGATGATGCTGGGCGAGCCCGCCACGTGGCACGCGCTGATGTCCACGCTCACCGACATCACCATCGAATTCCTCGGGACACAGGTGGACGCCGGCGTCGACGCGATCCAACTGTTCGACTCGTGGGCGGGCACGCTGTCGCTCGCCGACTACCGCGAGTACGTGTTGCCGCACAGCAGCCGGGTGTTCGAGGCGCTGTCGCGGCCGCGGTGTGCCGATGACCCACTTCGGAGTGGGTACCGCCGAACTCCTCGGCGCGATGTCCGATGCCATTCCCGTCGACGCGTCCGCCGTCGTCGGTGTCGACTGGCGGACGTCGCTGCCGAGCGGCCGTCACCAGAGTCCGGCCCGGTGTCGCACTGCAGGGCAATCTCGACCCGGTGGTGCTGCTGGCGGGCTGGCCCGCGGTCGACCGCGCGGTGCGCGCCGTCGTGGCCGACGGTCGTCGCGCCGTCGCTGCGGGCGCGACGGGCCACGTGTTCAACCTCGGTCACGGCGTGCTGCCTGCCACCGATCCGGCCATCGTGACCGAAGCCGTGGCATTGGTTCACTCGTTGTGACGGCGTCGTACTGCGTTGTCGGGGGCGGAATTTCAGGCTTGGTCGCGGCCTACCGGCTGCGGCAGGCCGCCGGTCCGGACGCCTCCATCACCGTGTTCGACCCCGCCGACCGGCTCGGCGGCGTACTGCGCACCGAGCGCATCGCGGGCCAGACGGTGGACGTCGGCGCCGAGGCGTTCATCGCCCGCCGTCCGCGAGGTCTCGGCGCTGCTCGCCGAACTGGGCCTGGCCGCCAAACAGGTGGGCACGACGGGCGTGCGGCCGCTGATCTACAGCGGCGGCCGCCTGCACCCGATGCCGCAGGGAACGTTGCAGGGCATCCCCGCGGACGCCGTCGGCGCTGGCCGGTCTGGTCGACGACGCCACCGTCGCGCGGATGCTCGACGAGCGCACCCGACCGATGTCGTGGGATCCGGCCGCCGATCCTTCGGTCGCCGACGTCGTCGGTGACCGGTTCGGCGAGCAGGTGGTCACCAGCTCGATCGACCCCCTGCTTGCCGGTGTCTACGCGGGATCGGCGGCGACGATCGGCCTGCGCTCCGCCGCTGCCGACGCTGGCCGCCGCGCTCGACCGTGGTGCGCCGCAGCCTCACCGACGCGGTGCGCGACGCCTTGGCAGGCGCTCGCGCCGCGTCGACGGCTCGGTGTTCGGCGCCGTCGACGGCGGCTACGCGGTGTTGCTCGACGAACTCGTGCGCACGGGCCGATTCCGCTGGGCCCGGGTGGCCGTCGAACGCGTGGAGCGCGACCGCGGACGGCTGGCTGGTGGTCGACGACGAGGGCACGCGCTGGCCCGCGGATGCCGTGGTGCTCGCGGTGCCCGCGCCGACGCTGCCGCGCCTCATCGAGGGCGTCGCGCCCCGAAGTGCCGCGGCCGCAAGGCAAATCGCGGTGGCGTCCACCGCACTGGTGGTGCTGGCCCTGCCGGGTGGCACGCCGTTGCCGCGAGCAGTCGGGAGTGCTCGTGGCGCCGGCGAACGACTTCACGCCAAGGCGGTCACGCTGACCTCGCGCAAGTGGGGACGGCGCGGCAACGTCGAGTTGGTGCGGCTGTCGTTCGGCAGGTTCGGCGACGACATCGCGCGCAACGTCGGCGACGAGGACCTGCTGGAGTGGGCCGCCGAGGATCTCGCCGCGGTGTTCGGCGTCACCCAGGAGCCGGTCGACTGCCGCGTGCAGCGGTGGATCGACGCGATGCCGCAGTACGGGCCGGGCCACGCCGACCTGGTCGCCGAGCTGCGTGCGGGTCTGCCGCCGGACTGGCCGTCGCGGGCGGCTATCTCGACGGCATCGGCGTGCCCGCGTGCGTGGCGTCGGGCACCAGGGCGGCCGCGTCGCTGACCATGCCCGCGGCGTGGCACCGATAGCACGATCATGGCCAAGCTCGACTACGACGCACTCAACTCGATGACCCGATACATGATGATCTCGGTGTTCGCGGTCCAACCGGAGGCGCTGGGGGAGGACCGCGCCGCGGTGATCGACGAGACCGCGACGTTCCTCAAGCAGCAGGAGGAGAACGGCGTCGTCGTGCGCGGGCTCTACGACGTCGCGGGCTTTCGAGCCGATGCCGACTTCATGATCTGGACGCACGCCGAGCGCATCGAGGACCTTCAGGCGACCTATCGCGCGTTCCGCCGCACCTCACTGGGATTGGCCAGCGATCCGGTGTGGAGCGTCGTCGCGCTGCACCGGCCCGCGGAGTTCAACAAGAGCCACGTGCCCGCGTTCATCGCGGGCGAGCCGGCTGGGGACTACGTGTGCGTGTACCCGTTCGTGCGCTCGCTGGACTGGTATCTGCTGCCCGAGGAGGAGCGACGCACGATGCTTCGCGACCACGGCATCGCGGGCCGCGAGTACCCGGACGTGCGGGCGAACACCGTGCCCGCGTTCGCGCTGGGGGACTACGAGTGGATCCTGGCGTTCGAGGGCCCGGACCTTGGCCGCATCGTCGAGCTGATGTGGAAGCTGCGCTACACCGAGGCCCGCCGTCACGTGCGCGAGGAGATCCCGTTCTTCACCGGCCCGCGCGTCGGCGTCGAGCAGTTGGTGAACTCGCTGCCCTAGGACGCGGCCGCGTGTCCTCTCACGAGCAGACACATAGGGCCCTGACATTGAGGCGTCGAGGGCCTTTTCCGTCTGCTCGCGGAGAAGTTCGAGACCTAGGACTCTGCAGGCACCATCTTCAGCGAGATCGAGTTGATGCAGTAGCGCTGATCGGTCGGCGTGTCGTAGCCCTCGCCCTCGAAGACGTGCCCGAGGTGGCTGTGGCAGTTGGCGCACACCACCTCGACGCGGTGCATGCCACCGGAGTCGTCGGTCTTCAGGATCACGGCGTCCGAGTCGGCCGGGTCGAAGAAAGACGGCCAGCCGCAATGGGATTCGAACTTCTCGGTGCTGCGGAACAATTCGGCGCCGCAGGCCCGGCACTCGTAGACGCCTTCGGCCTTGGTGTCGGTGTACTCGCCGGTGAACGGCCGCTCAGTGCCTGCCTGGCGTAGCACGGCGAACTCCTGGGCGGTGAGCCGCTTGCGCCATTCGTCGTCGGTCAGCTGAACCTTGGGGGCAGTCATGCCTCAACGGTATCGCGCTTCGGAGTGGCCATCCAGGGCCGGTCGATGCCGTCGTCGAGCCTGCCGTCGGCCTTGGCGTCGAGGTACCGGAAGTACAGCACGCAGAACACCACGATCAGCATCAGCGACCAGCCGTAGGTGATCCTCATGTACTCCAGGTATCGACCCGTGGTCGGCCAGTGTCCGAGCAGCCAGCGGTCCATCGTCATGAACCCGTAGATCCCCAGCCACGCAGGCCAATTGCGGATCACCGAGTTCGGCAGCACCACCGTCATCAGGAACGGGAACAGCATCATCGAGTAGTAGCCCTGGCCCAGCGACGGTCACCAGGAACGTCGCGATGAGCAGCACGCCGGAGGACGTCACCATCCAGAACAGCGGATCGCGCTCGCGGTAGTAGCGGTAGAGCAGCCAGAGGCTCGCCGACGGCGAGCAAGCCCGAAGACGAGGCGCAGCAACAGGATCAGCCACAGCGGCAGGCCGTAGTAGATGCCGTTGCCCTGGATCGAGCTGTTGAAGTAGTCGCGGACGCTGAAGATGTAGGGCACCGTGCCGCGGACGAACTGCATCGGGTCGCTGACCAACGGCCAGGCCGCGACGTTGAACAGCAACGGCACCCCCACCGCGGGCACCAGCGCGCGCCACTGCCGGTTCAGCAGCGGCAGCAGCAGCAGGGGCGCCAGCGACGGTTTGATCACCAGCGTCAGGCCGACCGCCACCCCTGCAAGCCACTGGTGGTTGACCTTTCCGTCGAGGAGCCATCGGAAGAACAGCACCTCGCACAGCAGGATGCATCCGTTGATGTTGGTGAACACCAGTGTGTTGGTGACACTCTCGGTGCAGAACATCGCGAGCAGCAGGGCGGGCGCCGCCACCGACGACAGCGAGAACTTGAACAGCCGCAGCAGGAAGTACGCCGCGAGCACGATCGCGATGGTGTTGATGGTGATGAACCAGTACCGCGAGGCGTCGACCGGCAGGTAGCCGAACGGAGCGAGCAGCAGCGTTCCGCCGGGCGGATACAGGTAGTGCGGGTCCACCTGCTCGAAGTGCTCGTTGTAGATGTCCAAGCCGAGCTTGAAGTTGACGACGGCGCGGTAGACCGGCCCGAAGTCGTCGGTGATGTAGCCGTTGGTGCCGAGCACGTAGCTGCGGTGGATGACCGAGATGATCGCCGCGGGCCACAGCACCGACCGAAGCACGGTAGCGGTGCTTGGCGCGGATGTGCGGGGCCGAAAATGCGCGCAGGAGGGACTCAGGTACCGCCACCAGCGCACCGTACACCGACGTTCCCGGGCCGCGGGCTAGGCGGGGCAGTACGTGTCGGTCGCGGGCAGGTTGCCGCTGTCCAGGTACGCGAGCACCGGGGCCACGGCACACGACGAGTAGATGCTCGCGCCGTGGCCGACGCCCTGCCAGATCACCCGCTTGTTGGGCGCGCCGGCGTTGATGATGGTCGCGGCGACGGCGGCCACGCCCTCGTTGCCGACGATGGGGTCGTTCTGCACGCCGAGCAGCAGGACGGGGATCTTGAGGTCCTTGGGATCGGTCGGCGTCGTCCCGCTCGGCCAGTTGAGGCACTTGACCAGGTCGAGCGCGCCCGACGGAGCCGAACTGGGGATACAGCTTGCTCCACGCCACCACGAGCTCGCGGACCCGGTCGGGGGTGGGTCGATCGAGCGCGTCGCTGCAGCCGTTGACGAACTGTCCGTCGCTGTGCCGTTCCGCGTTGGCGTCGGCGATCAGGCCGTTGAGTCGGCCGACGTCGCCGTCGCGGGCGGCCGCCAGGGTCGTGGCGAGAGCGTTCGTCGACGCTGACCCGGTCTCCGCGGGGAAATCCGAGCGCGGTGGTGATCGCACCGGAAAGGGCGGCGACGGACACCCCGCCGGGGCCGGAGCCCGTGCGGGCGGACTTCAACAGCGCGTCGACGGCGCCCTTCGGATCGGGCCCCAGCGGACACGCCGCCGCGGCGCACTGGGCGGCGAATGCGTCGAGTGCGGCCTGCTGACCCTTGACGCGCTGCTCGGCGGCGGCCTGCGACCCGACGGCGAGGGGCAGCGGCGAGTCGAGCACCAGACGCGACACCTTGTTCGGATGAGAGGCCGTGTACGCCAGCGCCACCTGTGCGCCGTTGCCCACGCCGAGCAGGGCCAGTGTGTCCACGTCCCAGGTGCTGCGCAGCCGCTCGATGTCCTCGGCGGCGTGGGCGTTGTCGTACGCGGAGTCCCCGGGGGCGATCGCGTCGGTGCACATGGTGGTCGCGGTCTGAGCGACCGCGCTCAGGTTGGCGACGGGATCGTCACCGGATTCGAACTGTGCCTGCTCGAGCATCTCCCTGCGGTCGGACAGGTCGCGGCAGTCGAGTTCGCCGGACATCCCCATGCCGCGGCGGTCCACCGCGACGACCGGATGGCGTCTTGAGGACGTCGGCTCCCGAGCGGCGACAGCCACACCGGCAGCTGCACCGTCGACGGCAGGTCCGTGCCGGTGGTCATCACCAGTGGCCCCGCATCGGCAGGGGTGGCGGCCGACTTCGCGCGCACCACGCCGATGCTGATCGTTCCGGCCGCCCCGCTGATGGTGTCCAGATCGGCGTCATAGCTGGCGCATTCCAGCGTCACGCCCGGTATCGGCGGGGTTGCGGCGGCGCTGAACGTCTTCGACGTGCAGTCGCGCCAGGACAGTTCGTTCTTCGGCACCGCGATGGGTGGCGGCCCCGCGGGCTTGTTGGGCGTGGTCTCCGGGACGCCCTGCGGTTGGGCGCCCGAATCGGTCGCGTAGCGCGGGTTTGCGGCAAGGCCTGGCGCGCAACCGGCGAGCGCTGCCGACACCACGGTGGACAGGCACAGGGCCCTGAGCAGGTGACGACGCCGACGCATGCTGACCACAGTAGCGATCGCCGAAGACCTTCCCTTCCGCCGTCAGTCGGACTTGACGTAGCGGGTGTACAGATAGCCCTCGTCGTCGGTGAGCAGGTGGCTGCGTCGCATCCGGGTATGGGCGACGCCTGGCCCGCTCGCGATGCGTCGCGCCGAGCCGCCGACCAGGATCGGCGCGATGGTCACGCAGAGTTCGTCGAGGAGATCGTGTTCGATGAACAGGCTCAACAGCGACGGGCCGCCCTCGGTGAGAACGCGACACAGGCCTCGGTCGGCAAGGACCTTCAGCACCGTCTCCGGGTCCACGCGGTCGGAGTGGGGTCCAGAGGCGTCGATGATCTCGGCCACCCCGTGGAACCGCCGCCTCGCGTCGTCGACGGTTTCGCTGGCAGGTCAGGATCAGCGGCGGCACCTCGGAGCGGGTGAAGAGCTTCGCATCGTGCTCGAAGTCCGCGGAGTGCGTGATGACGGCGATGGGCGGAACCTCGGACTGGCCGCGGCTCTGGCGATCCTGGCGCTGCGCCGCCGACATCTGCGCGCCGGAGTAGTTCTCGATGCGCACGGTCGATGCGCCGACGAGGATGACGTCGGCTTCCTGGCGCATGAGGTTGAACAGAGCGCGATCGCCTGGGCCCGCGAGTCCGCCGGACGTGCCATCGTCGGTGGCGCCGCCGTCGAGGCTGGAGATCATGTTGGCCCGCACCCAGCACCGGCCGTCGACCACCTCGGGATAGGCATAGAACTCGGCGAGCCGGGCATCGTCGTCGGTGTCGAAGGCGTTGCCGGTCGCCCCTAGCTCTGTGAGTTCTGTCGCAGCGTCGGCGTCGGGCACGGGATCAATTCCAACACGTCGATAGGGTTGCTGCATGAAGGGGGCCAGGCAGTCACACACCTGACAGATCGGCATCCGACTGTCACGCCCGAGCGGCTCGTCGAGCAGCTGGTGCCGCCGCCGACGTTCGCCGACGTCAGCTTCGACAGTCTACCGCCCCGATCCCGGTGAGCCGTCGCAGACCGCCGCCGTGCAGTCGTGCCTGACGTTCTGCGACCAGGCCGTGCAACGCCGCGCGGGCAAGAAGAAGTTGTTCGGCAAGCGCGAGGTGCTCCCCGGGGTGGGCGTGTACCTCGACGGCGGGTTCGGCGTGGGCAAGACCCACCTTCTCGCATCGATCTACTTCAAGCTGTTTCCGCGACGCAGTCACATCCCGTCGCGTTCGCAACATTCGGCGAACTCACCCAGCTCGCAGGGGTTTTCGGCTTCGTCGAATGCATCGACCTGCTCGCCGACTACGTCGTCGTCTGCATCGACGAGTTCGAACTCGACGACCCTGGCAACACGACGCTGGTGTCGAGGCTGTTGTCCAACTTGGTCGAGCGGGGGGTGTCGATCGCGGCGACGTCGAACACGCTGCCCGAGCAACTCGGAGAGGGCCGCTTCGCCGCGCAGGACTTTCTGCGGGAGATCAACACTCTTGGCGGCGATCTTCACCACGGTCCGGATCGAGGGCCCCGACTACCGGCATCGGGACCTGCCGCCCGCGCCCGACCCCGCCGAGCGACGACGACGTCCGCGCACGGGCCGCCGAGGTGCCGGGGGCCACGCTCGACGACTTCGATTCGCTGTGTGCGCATTTGGCGACGATGCATCCCTCGCGCTATCAGGCGCTGATCGACGGGGTCACCGAGGTGTTCGTCACGGGCGTGCACCCGCTCGACGACCAGAGCGTGGCACTGCGGCTCGTCGCGTTGACGGACCGGCTGTATGACGCGGGGATTCCGGTGATGGCGTCGGGGGCGAAGGTGGATGCGATCTTCGGCGAGGAGATGCTCGCCGGCGGATTCCGGAAGAAGTATCTGCGTGCGACGTCGCGGCTTCTGGCGTTGACGCACGCGGGGTCTGCTTAGAACGCTCGCACCATGACGTAGTCGTTCTCGACGTGGCCGCCGAGCCGAAATGTCTTGGTGCCGCTCACGGCGAAGCCGTGCTTGGCGTAGAAGCGTTGTGCGCGTTCGTTGTCCTGATTGACGCCGAGCCAGACGCACGCCGCGCCGAGGTCGGCGGCCGAGTCGAGTGCCCCGGTCATCAGCGCGGGGGAGACGCCCGCGCCGTGGTGGTCGGGAACGACGTACATCTTCGACAACTCGACGGCCGGCCGCAGCGGAACCGCCTTCGCGACGTCGGGATCGTCTGGCACGCCGCGAATCAGCATGGCGTAGCCGAGGATTCGATCGTCTGACCGCGCCACCAACACGACCCTCTCCGGATCGGCGAGGTACTCGGTGAACCGGCGATGCGACAGGTTCTCGGAGATGAAGTCCGGCGACGTCGTCCGCACTGACGCGCGGCGGGCACGCCAACGGGAACGTCCGCGCGGCGACGTCGGCGAGCTCGGGAACGTCGGCTGTCGACGGCAGTGCTCACCTCGACGGGCATGCCAGGGGTACTACAGATTCCATTGCGCGAGATGGGTGCCCGTCACCTTGTCGAGCAGCACGACGTTGGTGACGGGGTCGCGATAGGTGTCCCACCACACGCTGCCGGTGACGGTCGATCCCGGCGGGGCGTTCTGCAACGCGTACTGAGGGCGTCGGGAGCGTCGGTGTTGCGGGAGTCGTAGGCGTCGGCGATCGGGTTGACGCCGCGGAAGTTGAAGACGATCGACGTGATGAAGGGATTCGGCGCCTTGATCACGTGGACGGTGATGTTGGCACTCTCGACCTTGAACGCGGGGCCGCGCGGGGCGAAGCCGAACCCTGGCGGAACCTCGGACGGACCGACGCTGTTGACGGTGACGTCGGCGACGATGGTCATGTAGTCGACGTGCAGACGTCTCGCCGAGCCTGCCGATCGGGGTCAGACCCGGCGGAGGCCTGCGGCGCGAGCACCCCGGCCATGGTCGCCATCCCGGCAACGACGAGCACAAACCAGCGGCGCATGCCTGCGCATGATCGCACACCCGCCGGTTGCTGGGGGAGGATCCGCCTTCTAGACGCCGATGCCGCTGACCTTGTCGATGTGGATCCGCGTCAGCAGCCCTGGCGGTGAGTTGGGCGGCGGGAAGTGCTCGCTGGACCCGAGCATCACCTCGGCCAATTCGGTGAGCAGCTCGGGTGCGCCGCCCTCGACGATCCGCGCCGTTCCGGTGATCGTCAGGTAGGGGGTCTGCTGTCCCGGATGGTCCTTGGACACGATGGTCAGGACCACCCGCGGATCGCGGCGGATGTTGCGCGTCTTCTGATACTCGGCCAGGTGTGCGCTGACGAGTTCGTCGCCGTCGGGTGTGGACTGCAGCGCCACCCAGACGAGGGACACCTGGGGGCTGCCGTCGGAGTTCAGGGTGACCAGCGTGGCGTCGGCGCCTGCACCGATGAATGCGCGGGCGGAGTCTTCGAGTCTCATGATCTTGTTCTACCGCGGCGGCGCGACTTTCATTCCCGGATCACGGATTCACCGAGGGAGTGCAGGACGTCGACGAGCTCGGTCTCGATGCGCTGCTTGTCGACGCCGAGGGCGTGCAGCGGTCCGTCGTCGGGCTCGGCCTCGATGAGTGCCAAGAGAATGTGTTCGGTGCCGATGTAGTTGTGCCCCAAGCGAAGTGCCTCCCGAAACGTCAGCTCGAGCACCTTGCGGGCGGTGCCGCTGAAGGGGATCAGCGCCGGAAGGTCGGCGGCCGGTTCGGGAAACGTCAGGATGGCTGCGACGGCGTCCGCGGCGACGCCCTGGCCCTGAAGCAGGCGGACGGCCACCGATGCGGGGTCGGCGAACAGTGCCAGCAGCAGGTGCCCGGGTTGAATCTCGTTGTTCTGCATGGCGCGCGTCTTGTTCTGAGCTTCGACGACGACGTTGCGGGCCCGCGGGGTGAACCGGTTGAACCCGTCGCTCGGGTCGATGGGATCGTCTGAGCCTTCGGCACGAATCGCTTCTGCGCGGCCTGCTTGGTGACGCCCATGCACTGGCCGATCTCGGTCCACGAGGCGCCGGAGCGACGGGCCTGGTCGACGAAGTGACCGATGAGGTGATCGGCGACCTCGCCGAGGGCTTCGGCGGCCAGCATGGCGTCGGTGAGCTGTTCGAGTGGCTCGTCGTGCACCGTCTTGATGGCCGTGATGAGGTCGTCGAGGCGGACGGGGTTGGCGATCTTGACGGGCTCGGTCATGCGTCAACTCTAGGTTGACGAGCCGATGTCGTCAACCCGCGGTTGACGCGTGGCTATCCGCGGGGATAGCCGCGGCGCACCGTGCGGTCGAGGATTCCGAGAGTCGAGCGCAGCGCGAGCTCCGAGATGACGGGGAAGATGCCCGCGTCGCGCCACTTGCTGGTCGATGTCCGACCAGTCGTAGAACGACGTCACGATGGTGTTGTCGCCGTCGGGTTCGAGCCGGTAGCCGTAGACGTGTCCGATCTGCGGCTTGATCTGACCGTCGATCGTCCACGCGATCAGCTTGTCCTCCTCGAACTCCAGGATCTTGCACCGTGACGTCGTACTTGCCCATCGGAAAGTCGTTGAGCGACTCGCGATCCATGTGAATGACGAAGGTGTCACCGACAGCCGAGGCGCGGTCGCCATCGGCGTCTTGCAACATGCCCGTGGCGTCGATCGCGACGTGGCCGTGCGGGTCGCGCAGCACCGCGAAGATGTCGGCGGCAGGTGCGGCAATGGTTCGGGGTACTTCGATGCGGTCGGTCACGACCTCGATGGTGTCAGACGCCGTCGGTGACGTCGGGCCTTTCCGGCTTACGGCCGTGGAGGCTGTCCCAATCGTGTTGCGCCTCCAGTTCGGCGATGGCGCGGCCGGTGCGTTCCTTGAGCAGCAACGTGACGCCGATGCCGATCACGATGGCCGCGACGAGGGCGATCCAGGAGAACCGGGACATGTACTTCTCAGCGGCCACGCCGAGGTAGTAGACGACGGCGGTGGTGCCGCCAGCCCAGAGCAGTCCGCCAGATGCGTTGGCGGCCAAGAAGTGTGAATACTTCATCTTCAACGCCCCGGCAAGCGGTCCCGCGAAGATCCGCAGCAGGGCGATGAAGCGCCCGAAGAACACCGCCCATACGCCCCACCGGTCGAACAGTTGCTTGGCCAAGCGCGACGTGGCCGGGGCCGAAGTGCTTCGGAAAGCGCTTGCCCAAGCGCTCGAACAGCGTCATGCCGTACTTGTGCCCGATGGCGTAGCCGATGGTGTCGCCGACGATCGCGCCGATGGTCGCGGCGGCGCCGACGCCCACCGGACTGATGTCGAGGGTGTGGCGTGACGCCAGCAATGCGGCACTGACGAGGGCGATCTCGCCGGGAAGCGGAATGCCCAAGCTCTCCAGCCCGATGATCAAGCCGACGACGATGTACACGGCATAGGGCGGAATCGATTGCAGCAAGGCGTCCACGTCCACGCGCTAAGGATGCCTCACGAGAATGCGTGGAGTGATGAGGTGGGCGCCGGCGCCCCGACATCCCGGTTGGCTGGCCGTTGCACCCGCCGCCGTCGCGATCGAGGATTCGGATGGCGATCGGCAGTCGTCGCGCTTCTCGATGGAGACCTGCCGCAGTTCACAGCTGTTTGCCAGTGATCGTGCTCCTCGACAGGCCTCTCGTCATCTTTGCTTGTCGGACGTCATACTTTCGTCTCATGCAACGTGTCCTCATGTTAGCGAACCGTCGCTAGGTTGTGATCCGTGCACGAACAGGGTTTCGCAGTACAGGCCGATAGGGACGGCGGGGTGATCGTGCTCGCGGTGCACGGAATCCTCGATGCGCTCACGGCGCCGTCGTTGACGAAGGAAATCGCCGCGGAGCTTTCGGACCACCCGAACACCCTCGTCGTGGACCTCTCGACCGTGAGCTTCCTCGACTCGGCGGGCATGACGGCGATTGTCAGCGGACACGCCACCGCAGGCAGCACACGATTCGCCGTCGTCGCGGATGGCCCGGTCACCGCTCGGCCGATGTCTCTCGTCGACGCGGACTTGTCGATGGAGGTCTATCCGACGCTGGCCGCTGCTCTCGTGGCGGGCACTGGCGGCGAAGGCTGGGTGTGACGTCCCGCTGTCACCGACAGAGCACTCGGCCCGCCACCGCGCGGAGTCGGTGACGGGCTGAGGTAACTCGTTCAGACGGGCGGTCGGCGTTAGTCGATCACCTCGCTACAGGCGGGGCCGCGGTGGGGTTGTCGGGAGGACCGAAGTCGTACCCTTCGCCGAGACCCGAACTGGACGTGGTGGTTTGGGTCGGCTATGGCGTGAACCCGGGAGTCGGGTCGGCGGTGATTACTGGACCGTGAGCGGCGGGTACCTGTTGCGGCCCGAAGCCAGGAATCAGGTGGGCGTGGACTTCGGCGTCACCTGCGCAATCCTCAACGAATCCCAATGCGCCTGCTGATGCTTCGCGGTTCCACGAACATGGTGGTACCCGCCACCGGAGAGCGGTGACGTGCCTAGTAGGTGGGACGAATGTCCCGTGCACGATTGAACGCGGGGTTGCCGTTTGGGTTTGGGCCGAAGCAACGCACGCACGGATCCGCTTGCCAAGCGAACACTCGGCTTACCGCTGGAGCGGCCTCACCGGCCAAGCCCTCCCCATCGCTGCGGCCGGTGAGGCCTAGGCGATCGGGCGGCTATGGCCTTCAGCACCCTGGCTGATTCAATACCCGCAAATTGTCCGATAGCAAACATCGAAGAAAATGGGCCCCGGCCACAGGTGGGGGATCCGTGGCCGGGGCCTTCCGAGGCAGAGAAGTTGGATTAGCCATCACCGAATCAGTTCAAACATCATTCATTGATCCAGCAGAATGATCTGCGGTAATGGGCGATTCAGCCTATGTCAGCGAAGGCGTTTGAAATTGCGCTGGCCCTAGGGATGGCGTGCTCGGAGAGTCGCTCGAGGTCCTTCAGGGCTGTCGTGGCGCCGCCGGCGTCATCGGCTGAAATTCAGACCGCCGGCTGCCTTCCGCCAACTGGCGGAGTCGGACAATGAGTTCGGCCCGCCATACCGCGAGGGTCGACGGGCCGAACCGTGTGCGCCAATGTGCGGGGCGCGTGAACGCGATCGTACGCAATGGTTTAGGAGATCGTCTGCGACATTCGTTAGCGCAACTGCGAGCCGGCAGCGAGGCCGTCACGCTGAACGGAGTCGTCGCCAAAGCGCTCAGCGCGCTAGCCCGGTGGACGATCGACGAACGCCCTCACATCGCGGTTGCGTTGCGCGAGATAGATCCATCGTGGAATACCGCACGGAGCGGGTGCTCTGTCCTCGCTAGCGACATCCGGAGCGGAAATGGCGACGCGATACCGCGCGAGGTCGAGCAGATCGTCGCTGTCAAGGCCGTCAGCCTCAAGGTGCTCGAGGTCGGCGACGTCGGTCGCGGTCAGGGCGCTGGTGAGATCGCGCCATGTCTTGGCCCCGTCGCGGTATTCGGCAAGTCCCACGGGGCCAGCTACCTCTTTTCGTTGTAGCTGGCGCTTTGAGCGACTAGCCATGCGTGGCCTGTAACGCCCACTTTGGAGATGGAATTCGCTCTGACCTGCGTCTATCTTGGTGCGCGATACTGGGATTGAACCAGTGACCTCTTCCGTGTCAGGGAAGCGCTCTCCCGCTGAGCTAATCGCGCGGGTCCAAACTTGGAGGTGGAGACGGGAATCGAACCCGTGTGCACGGCTTTGCAGGCCGTTGCCTCACCACTCGGCCACTCCACCGCTGGGGTTGATGCCTTCGCACCATCGAGCGGACGACGGGATTCGAACCCGCGACCCCAACCTTGGCAAGGTTGTGCGCTACCAACTGCGCCACGTCCGCGTGCTACGAGCGAGATCGTCGCCCGTTGCGAAGGACGACGATAGTCCACTTGAGCGCGGCCGCACAAATCACCCCTGGCGGTTCTCCGTCGGGGTTCAGAACAGGCGATAGGCCTCGCGGGCGATCGAGAAACCGTGTCCGGTCGCGGTGTCGCGGCATGTGATTCCCGATTCGGCGCTCTCGCAGACCAGTGCGCCGGCCGCCAATGACTTGCCGTAGGCCAGCGGTTCACCCCCGCCGAGTGCGGTGTCACCCGCGCAGATGAACTCCGACTGGCCGCCTGGCTCCAACGTGATGCCCTGCCCGTAGTCGAACTCGCAGTCAGCGGGTCGAGGAGGGGGCGACCAATCTCGCTCCGCGATGTCGCACCGTGCGGTCGTCGATGCGATGAAGCAGCCGACGTTGCCGCTCGGCGAGGTGAATCCCACCAGCTCACTGATCAATTCGTGGTCCGTCGTCGTCGGCGATTCCATCGGTACCGCACTCGCAGAGCTTGCGATGGAAGTCGTGCCCGCGGCGGATTTCGTCGCTGACGTTTCAGCGCTGTTCTGACCGCCGCAGGCCGTGAGTGTGATTGCGGCGGCGAGAATGACCAGTCCCTGGCATGCCATCATGGCTGGTCACGCTATCGCCGTAGCGGCGCCGAGTCTTGGACTGTCGGGATTCTGGTCGAGGTACCGCTTCGTGATAATCTTCGACGTCGTTCGGGCCGTCGATATCGCTTCGGCGCGACACCCGGTCCCGTGGCTCAGTGGGAGAGCGTCCGCTTCACACGCGGAAGGTCGCTGGTTCGATCCCAGCCGGGACCACACATAAGCACCCTGATCAATGGGTTTTTTCGAGATCATCGGCTTCTTCACCGTGAGAGCCATCCGGCCGATATCCGCCAAGCCGAGTGGTCATTCGGCAGGTGTGCGCTACGGAAGGTCGCGGCGGGCATCGTCGAGGGCGTCGAGCCCTCGAGGCGACTTCGTCGAGTTCGTCGTTGTTGCGACGTTGACTAGAACCCACCCCGTCGCGACTGGCCGGATTTTCAACCGTCGCCAACAGTCGTCCTGCGACTTTCATGAACGCCCCGCGATCGGTGAACTTGATCGGCGGTCGGCGCGATAGGCGCCTTTTGACCCAGTTCCTATTCGCCGATTGGTTGCCAGCGCTCTCGGTGAACGCGAACGGGTTGACGATGCCTGACAAGTTCGTCTAGGTCCGCAGCGGTCGACGACGGCGTGGCGACCTCTCCGGCTTGATGAGGGCTTCGCCCGAACGACGGGTCCGGCCGAGCTTTTGGCAACGGGACGGTTGGCAGTGCCACTAGCCGGGTACGGCCCTGCGGCCCTCGACGCCTTACCGCTAGCCGGTAGACGGCAGTGGCGGTCAGCGACCAAGACTTGTGGATGCCTCCGCCGATGTGCAATCGCGACGATGACGAGAGGGTTGACCTACACCACAGGCAACCACTCGGAGGGCTGAGACATGAACCGCGACCACCACAATCGACGCTTGCGCCGCAACCTCACGCATGCAGCGTTGGCGACGACGGCATTGGCAACTCTGGCCGTCGTCGGACCACTGGCCAGCGGAGTCGCGTCGGCCGACACGCCGCCAGCGTGCTCGAATCTCGAGGTCGTCTTCGCACGTGGCACCAATGAGGCGCCCGGCGTCGGTGTAACCGGTCAGGCGTTCGTCAACGCACTCGAGGCTCAGCTGCCGGGGCAGTCGGTCGACGTCTATGGCGTGAACTACCCAGCGTCGCTGTCCTTTCCAGACGCGGCGCAAGGCGTGGTCGATGCCACCAACGAGGTCGAGTCGATCGCCGCCACCTGCCCGAACACGAAGATCGTGCTCGGTGGTTACTCGCAGGGCGCGGCGGTGGCCGGCTATACGGTGACCGGCGTCGACCCGTCCGGATACTCGTTGCCTCCCGGCATCACCGGGCCGATGCCCCCATCAGTGGGCAATCACATCGCGGCCGTCGTACTGTTCGGCACGCCTCAGCCCTACATCCTCGGCTTGCTCGATCACTCGGCCCCACCGATCGCCATCGGAGCGGCGTACACCTCGAAGACGCTCCAGCTGTGCAACCAGGGTGATCCGATCTGCTCGCCCGGCGGCTTGGACCGCGCTGCACACAGCGCCTATGCGAGCAACGGGTCGGCAGACCAGGCGGCAGAGTTCGTCGTCGAGCAAATTGCGCAGCCGACCCGGGCCATCCAAGTTTCGTCGACGACGCAATCCTGAGTCAGGCGCCGTG
>CAWCTU010000042.1:0-11044 GCA_963798405.1 uncultured Actinomycetota bacterium | reverse complement strand
CATGGCGAAGTCGCTGACGGCACCGTACGAGGCGGGCCGTAGGGGCGCGGGCTGGCTCAAGGTCAAGCCGGTGCATACCCTCGACCTCGTCGTGCTCGCCATCGAGTGGGGATCGGGCAGGCGCTCTGGGAAGCTCTCCAACATCCACCTCGGCGCCCTCGACCCGGCCACCGGCGGCTTCGTGATGCTGGGCAAGACGTTCAAGGGCATGACCGACGCCATACTCGATTGGCAGACAGAGCGATTCACCGAACTCGCCGTCGACGGCACCGAGGGCTACGTCGTCAAGGTCAGACCCGAACAGGTGGTGGAGATCGCCTTCGATGGCGTGCAGGGTTCGACACGGTATCCGGGCGGCATGGCGTTGCGATTCGCCAGGGTCCTGCGTTACCGCGACGACAAGAGTCCGGCCGAGGCTGACACCATCGACACCGTCCGCACCTTCTACGAAAGGGACTGAGCGCACTCGGGGTGAGCCCTGGCTGTACGAACCCTGAATCAATGGCGGCGTTTTCGCCAACGGGGCCTGCCCACGGTGACAGGATCGGCCTATGTCTGCACCCACCTCGCCGTCGTCCCGCCTGGAGGAGACCGACGGTGACATCACCTACGTCCGAACCGACAGGGACCTGCCTCCGGTGGCCATCATCGACCGGTCGCCGATCACCACCAAGCACAAGCTGATCTTCGGCGCGGTCGCCCTGCTCGGCGCGGTGGCATGGGCGATCATCGCGTTCTTCCGCGGGGAGGCGATCAGCGCCGTCTGGTTCGTCATCGCGGCAGTCTGCACCTACGTCATCGGCTACCGGTTCTACGCGCGTCTCATCGAAATGAAGATCGTCTCCCCCGCCGACGACCAGGCCACCCCAGCCGAGGTGTTCGAGAACGGCACCGACTACATGCCGACCGACCGCCGCGTGCTGTTCGGTCACCACTTCGCCGCCATCGCGGGGGCGGGACCGCTCGTCGGCCCGGTGCTGGCCATGCAGATGGGCTATCTGCCCGGCACCATCTGGATCATCGTCGGCGCAGTGTTCGCCGGATGCGTGCAGGACTACCTGGTCTTGTCGATCTCGGTGCGACGCCGCGGCCGTTCACTGGGCCAGATGGCCCGCGACGAGCTTGGCGTGGTCGGCGGAGTGGCCGCCATCGTCGGCGTCCTGGTCATCATGGTGATCCTGTTGGCGGTCCTCGCGCTGGTGGTCGTCAACGCCCTCGCCGAAAGCCCGTGGGGCGTCTTCTCCATCGCCATGACCATTCCGATCGCGATCTTCATGGGCCTATACCTGCGGTTCCTGCGGCCAGGCAGGATCTCCGAGGTGTCGTTCATCGGTGTCGCCCTCCTGCTGCTGGCCGTGGTCTCCGGCGGCTGGGTCGCCGAAACCGACTGGGGCACGGACTGGTTCACGCTCTCCAAGGTGACGTTGTCCTGGTGCATCATCGTCTACGGTCTCGCCGCGTCGGTGCTGCCGGTGTGGTTCCTCCTCGCGCCGCGCGACTACCTGTCCACGTTCATGAAGGTCGGCACCATCGTGCTCCTCGCCATCGGCATCCTGGTGGCACGGCCGATCATGGAAGCACCCGCCGTCTCGTCGTTCGCCAGTAGCGGAACCGGCCCGGTGTTCGCAGGCTCGCTGTTTCCCTTCCTGTTCATCACGATCGCGTGCGGTGCACTGTCCGGGTTTCACGCGCTGATCTCGTCGGGCACCACACCGAAGCTGCTGGAGAAGGAAAGCCAGATGCGGCTGATCGGGTACGGCGGCATGTTGACGGAGTCGTTCGTCGCCATCATGGCGCTCATCACCGCAGCGATCCTCAACCAGCATCTGTACTTCGCCATCAACGCTCCAGGCGCCCAAACCGGTACCACCGGCGAGACGGCGGCCACCTACGTGAACGGCCTTGGCCTTTCCGGCACACCGGTGACGGGTGCAGAAATCGACGCTGCTGCGCAAAGCGTCGGAGAGAAGACGATCGTGTCGCGCACCGGTGGCGCACCGACTCTGGCGTTCGGCATGTCGGAGGTACTGCATCAGGTGTTCGGCGGACCTGGGCTGAAGGCGTTCTGGTACCACTTCGCGATCATGTTCGAGGCGTTGTTCATCCTCACCACCGTCGACGCGGGAACCCGGGTTGCCCGGTTCATGCTCTCGGACGGCCTGGCCAACCTCGGCGGCCCGTTGAAGAAGCTGCGCAATCCGAGCTGGCGCATCGGCGCCTGGGCCTGCAGCATCATCGTGGTCGCCGCCTGGGGCAGCATCCTGCTGATGGGCGTCACCGATCCGCTCGGTGGCATCAACACCCTATTTCCCCTCTTCGGCATCGCGAACCAGCTGCTCGCCGCGATCGCGCTGACGGTCGTCACCGTGGTCGTCATCAAGCGCGGGTTGCTGAAATGGGCGTGGATACCCGGCATTCCGCTCGCATGGGACCTGATCGTGACGATGACGGCGTCCTGGCAGAAGATCTTCTCGGGCGACCCGAAGCTCGGCTACTGGACGCAGCACTCTCAGTACGTCAATGCCAAGGACGCGGGCAAGACGTCGTTCGGCGCGGCCAAGAACATTGACCAGCTCGACGCCGTCATCCGCAACACCTTCATCCAGGGCACGCTGTCGATCGTGTTCGCGGTGCTCGTGTGCGTGGTGGTCGCTGCGGGAGTCATCGTGGCGCTCAGGGCAATCCGCGGTGGCGGCCCCCCGCTGAGCGCAGACGACCCGGTGCCGTCACGGTTGTTCGCACCGTCGGGAATGATTCCCACTTCTGCGGAGAAGGAGGTGCAGAAGCAATGGAACGACTTGCCCGGCTCGGCCGCCAAATCGGTTGGTACTGGGGTTCATTGATGGGTGACAACCACTATCGGCGGTATGTCGACCTCTGCCTCCGTAATCATCCCGGCGAGGCGGTCTGCTCCGAGCGGGACTATTGGCGCATGCGCCACGCTGCCACCGACGCGAACCCCAACCCGCGCTGCTGCTAGTAGCTCCTCTCGCGAGCGCGCGTGTCTGCGCGCGACACGCCGTCCGGAGGTCCAACTTTGCGCGCACTCACCACGATGTTGGGATCGGTAGCACCACGCGTGGGATCCACTTGGCGCAATGACGGCCCACACCGAACGGGCCGACGAACGAGGTGGCGCGACATGAAGCAACTCATCGCAGGACTGGTGACGACAGTGGTGACGTCGGGCGGTCTTGGTCTGATCGGCGTGGCACTTGCGGGTACCGCGCAGGCCGGGCCGCCACTGCCGCCACATACGTGGTGTCCAGGCGACTCGATGGTGTACAACCGTTTCGACGTGTCATCGGGGCCCGGGGTTGCCTATCAGTGGGACATGACCACCTGCCACACGTGGTATTGGACCAAGGGCAGTGACGGCAACGTTCCATACAGGGGCGAGCTACCTAGCGGTGTATGGGACGGAGTGAATCCGCCATCCATCAAAGAGGATTCGTGCGACTTCTGCGGGTAGCGATTCTGAGAGTCACGAACGCGCGCAAACTCGGGCCCGCACCCTGCGTGTCGCCCGCAGACACGCGCGCTCGCCGGGGAACTAGGCCAGTTCGTAGCGGATGGGCAGGTGCTTGGGACCGCCGACGAACGTCGTCGCCAGGTACTCGGCAGGACCAATGAGCTCGACGGACTTCAGACGCGACAACAGCTCGCTGAAGAAACTGTTGATCTCCAGCCGCGCCAGTGCTGCTCCCAGGCAGAAGTGGACGCCATATCCAAAGGCGATGTGCTTGTTCGGATCTCGGCCCACGTCGAACCGGAAGGGGTCGACGAACACGTCGTCATCCCGGTTGCCCGACACGTAGGACAACAGCACCGACTCCCCCGCGCTGATCCGCACGCCCCGAATGTCGTAGTCGCGCTGCGCCGTCCGCATGAACTCCTTCACCGGGGTCGTCCATCGTACGATCTCCTCAACGGCAAGGGGCATCAGGCTCGGATCCTTCTGCAATCGCGCCAATTGGTCGGGATGTTCGATGAGCGCGTGCATGCCCCCACCGATGCTGGCACTGGACGTGTCATGACCGGCCGCTGCAATGATGAGGTAGTACGACACCGTCTCGATGTCGGAAAGCGGCTCACCGTCGATCGTCGCGTTCGCGATCGTCGACGCCAGGTCGTCGGTCGGATTCGCCCGCCTCGCCGCGGTCATCTCGGTGAAGTACTGGAACATCTCCACGAGCGCCGTCATCTGGTCCTCCATGCTGGCGCTGCGCTGAAACTCCTCGTCGTCGCTGCCGAAGAGTTCCTGGGTCCAGGTCAGCATCGACCCGAAGTCGGCCTCGGGAACGCCGAGCAGCGTCATGATCATGTACAGCGGATAGTTGACCGCGATCTCTTGGACGAAATCGCATTCCGGTCCATCGGCCGCCATCTTGTCCACGAATGCCTTGGCGAGCTCGTCTGCCCGGTCCTTCAAGGCGCGCATGGCTTTTGGGCGAAACCAATTGGCGCCAATGGCTCGAAAGTCGCGGTGCTGCGGATCGTCCATGTGGATCAGCGTCTTGACACCGATGGCGGCCTGTTGCTCGTCGCCTTCCCTCGTCACGAGAACTGCGCGCGGCGAGTTCGTGAAGACGTCGTTAGCCCGTTCGATCTCCATGATGTCGGCATGCTTCGTAATCGCCCAGAAGGGAGCGTAATTCGGCACGTCGACCCACGACACGGGGGCGTGGGCACGCAGGTGCGCAAGCGCACGGTGAAGGCCCGCCTCGTCGGCGTAGGCCTGCGGATTCGCCAACACCTTCGCCGCGTCGTCCATGATTGGCGTGCTCACGAATCACTCCCTTCGGTCGCGGGCGCGATGCCCGTCGCATGCTGTGCTCGTTGTTCGTATGATTGCCGTTGCGCTGCATCGAAATCGAGGAATACCCGATCCGTACCCGACCGGCGGTTGACCCACCGCCTACCGCGGGGGCCGAGCATGCTCAACAACGTCATCACGAATCGGACCGCACCGGGTACCGAGACGTGGGTCTTCGGCTTGTCGAGCACCTTCACGATGGCCGCGGCGATGTCCGCAGGCTCGACGGCATGGTCCGCACCGATGCCGTGGGTTCCAGAGATCAACTCGGTCCTCACGAACGGTGGCAGCACCGCGGTCACTTCGACACCGTGCGGCGCGAACTCGTCGGCCAACGCCGTGGACAACCCGACCACCGCGAACTTCGTTCCGGCATAGACGGCTTGGCCTGGAACGGCGACGATCCCTGCCATCGACGCGATGTTGACGATGTGGCCGCTGCGTCGTCCCACCATGTCGGGCAACACGAGTCGGCAGCCGGTCAGCACTCCGCGGAGATTCACGTCGATCGCCGTCCGGATCGTCTCATCGGACTGCTCGAGGAATCCGCCGATCGGCATGACGCCCGCATTGTTGATCAGCACGTCGATGTGCCCGTCCCCATCGCTGCGCGCCTTGTCGAGGAACATCGCGAACGACTCGGCGTCCGCTACGTCGAGGGGGTGCCCGGAGATCATGCCCGTATCGGACAGTGCAACGACCGCGGCCTCCAGCCGGGCGACGTCGCGGTCGCCGATCACGACGCGCGCCCCGCGCGCCAACAAGGCCTCGGCGGTCGCATAGCCGATGCCGCGGGCGGCACCCGTGATCACGACGGTCCTGCCTCTGATCCGATCCATGGCGGTACTCCTCGTCATGCGCGCACCTCGTCGAGCACCGCGGCGACGGTACCCTCGTCCAGGCCTGCCGGAAACGCTGGCAGCACACGGTCGATCGTGCCGTCGCAGCGCTGCCGCAGCGCCGTCGCGAGCTCAGACAGAGGTGCGACCACCGCGAAGGCTCCGAGCACGTCGTCGTCGATGAGTTCACCCATGGCATCCCACCCGCCTTGCTTCGACAGCCGGTGCAGCTCGGTGTGCAGATCACCCCAGCCGTGCAGGTCGAGCACCTTGCGATAGGCAGGCGTCGACCCATAGAACGCAATCTGCTTTCGCACGCCCACGGCCGCCGTTGCCATGGCCTCCTCGGTGGCACCGGTGACGAGGAACACCGGGCACGACACCTCGACGTCGCCGCGTTCCCGGCCCGCCCGCTTGATGCCGGTCTCGAGCGCGGGGATGGTGACCTCGTCGGCATAGCGTTTCGTCGTGAAGGCGTGCGCGAGCAGCCCATCGGCGACCTCACCGCACATCTCCGTCATCGCCTCCCCGACCGCGGCAATGAACACCTTGGGGAACCCGCAGTCCAGCGGCGAAGGCGTGAACATCGGCGTCATCAGGGTGTGCGTGTAGAAGTCACCCTCGAAGGAGAGCCGGGTGCCGTCCTGCCAACAGGTCCAGATGGCTCGCATCGCTTCCACGAACTCGCGCATGCGGCGCACAGGGTGGCTCCAGGGCATGCTGAACCGACGCTCGACGTGCGGCTGAATCTGCGATCCGAGTCCGAGATTGAACCGGCCCCGCGAGAATGCCTGCAGATCCCAACCGAGATTGGCCACCGTCATGGGGTTGCGCGCAAAGGCGACCGCGATGCTGGTGCCGACTTCCAGGCGAGTCGTGTGCTCCGCGGCCAGCAGGACCGGCAGGAAGGGGTCGTGGTCGATCTCACCGGTCCAGCAGCCGTCATAGCCTGCTCGCTCGAGTTCGGCGACTATGCCTGGGACACGGGCGAGTTCGCTCGGGATACCTCGGTCGATCTTGAGCCGTGGACCATCAACCGTCATGCACGAGCACCAGACCCCCGACGGCCGCCACCATGGGCGATGACGCTACAGTAAGCGCTTCAGTATGGTCAACGCCGCCGGGCGTAGCACCCTGCACCCGAGCTGTGAGGATGGATGCATGACATCAGGTAGGGACTGGCAGGACACGCTCGACGACCTCGAGGAGCGGCGTAACCGCACCAGGGCGATGGGCGGCGAGGAGCGGCTGGCCAAGCATCACGGCAAGGGCAAGCTCGACGCCAGAGCGCGCATCGACCGCCTCGTCGACAAGGGTTCCTTCCGTGAGATCGGCACACTCGTCGGAGGCGAAGTCGCGGCCGACGGCATCGTCGTCGGCTCCGGCGTGGTCAACGGAACTCCCGTCATGATCGGCGCGGAGGACTTCACGACGCTGGCGGGCAGCATCGGCCCCGGCGGTAACTCGAAGCGCTATCGAATCGCGGAACTCGCACTGCGCGACCGCATTCCGCTCGTCATGCTGTTGGAGGGGGCGGGGTTCCGGCCAACGGGCGCGCACTACGGACGCACGCCGACCGATCTCCTGTCCCAGGCCAAGTGTTCGGGAAGGGTGCCCACCGTCGCGGCCGTACTCGGCCCGTCCGCCGGCCACGGCGCGCTCGTCGCACCGGTCTGCGACTTCCGCATCATGAGCAAGCAGGGCGCGATCTTCACGGCGGGCCCGCCGGTCGTGAAGGAGTCGACGGGCGAGGACATCACCAAGGAGGACCTTGGCGGACCCGGCGTGGCCTTGCCGAGCGGGGTGATCCACAACGTGGCCGACGACGACGAGGCCGTCATCGACGACGTCAAGCACTACCTGTCCTACTTCCCCGCCAGCGCATGGTCCTACCCGTCGCAGCGACCCACCGACGAGACCCAGGGCCCGCGCGCGACTCCGGAACTCCTCGACATCGTGACGAGGGACAACAAGCGCGTCTACGACATGCGCAAGGTGCTCGACGTCGTGTTCGACGACCCGCACTGGTTCGAGGTGCAACCCAAGTTCGGGCGGGCCATGCTGTGCGCGCTCGCCCACCTCGGCGGCCATCCCGTCGCGGTGGTCGCCAACCAGCCGCAGGTGCTCGCAGGCTCGATCGACACCGACGCGGCCGACAAGGCGGCGCACTTCATCATGGTGGCCGACTCGTTCCACCTGCCGATCATCTTCCTGGCGGACAACCCCGGCATGCTGCCCGGCAGCCATTCGGAGCGAAACGGCGTATTGCGCGCCGGCGCAAGGATGTTCGCGGCCCAGACCGCCGCGACCACGTTGAAGCTCCAGGTCACGCTGCGCAAGGCCTACGGCTTCGGGTCGATGGTGATGTCGATCCTCGGGTTCGACCAGCAGGTGGCGACCTACGGTTACCCGGGAGCGACGATGGGCGCGATGAGCGCCGCCGCCCTCAGTCGAGCCACCCACGCCGAGGACGATCTCAGCGCCCAGCTGCGCAACGCCGAGCTTCAGGCGTCCTACCGATCCGCGGAGAACCTCGGCTTCGACGAGATGATCGATCCCCGCGAGACCCGCGACGCGCTGCTGGCCGGCCTTCAGCGCGGCCTGTTCAGCAGGCAGGCCGCCGCAGAGCCGGTCAGCCGAACCGTCATCCTGCCGTGAGCTTGCGCGAGAGTCTGCTCGGCGCTTGGACGTTGGAGTCGTTCGTCGCGCGCAACGTCGAGTCGGGCGAGGACCGCCACCCGCTCGGGAGCGCACCCCGCGGACTGATCACCTACACCGCCGACGGGCACATGTCGGCGCAGCTCGCCGAGTCCGACATGCAGGGCTACATCGCCTACGGTGGCGGTTTCTCCGTGGACGAGGAGACCGCGACGGTGCATCACGACGTGACGATCTCGATGCTGCCGGAGTTGTTGACACAGCCGCAGTTTCGGCACGCGAGCGTCGACGGCGACGTGTTGACGCTGTCCGCCACCACTACCGACGCGGCGGGCATGCAGACCGACGCCAGGCTGAGCTGGCGGCGCGCTCGGCCGACCCTCGGCCGCTAGAACTCAGAGGATCGCCGCAGCAACGATCAACCCGAGGCCGAAGTGCGCGGCGACGACGACGAGCACCTCCGGGGTGTACTCCTCCTTGGCGAGAACCGGGCCGATGTCGATCCCGGTGACCAATTCGACGATCCGCACCGACAGGGCCTGCGCCACGATTCCGAGCAGACCGAACGCCAGCGTCTTGATCAGACCGTCGACCAGGTCGCCCGACGAACTGTAGATCGCGAGTACGACGATGAATGCCAGCGAGGCCACCCCCGACGCAGCGATGGCGGCCGCGTTGGGACGACCTGCCTGCACCAACGTCCGCAGCGGACCCGGTGTGGTCCAGTCGAGCACGTAGAACCCGACCACCATCAAGGCGAGGCCGAGGATGGCGTACAACGCGATGGCGGCGACGCCGTGGCCGAGGACGGACCAGTAGTCCTGTCCGAGCGCAACGAAGGTCATGGGTGTTCAGTTCCTCTCGATCATGACAACGGAATCCGGTGTGGCACGAAGGCCGCTCCGTCGTCGGTGACCAGCCCCGAAGTCTCGCGAATGCCGAGGCCCGCGGACTCGTCACCGACGACCCACGCGCCGAGCGCTGGGCGCATGTCGTCGAATTGCGGTAGCGGATCGAAGAGTTGGTAGACGTACCCCTCCTCACCGTAGACGCCGCCCGTCTGCATCTCGTGCCCGTCAGCGCTGATCGTGATGTTCGCACCCTCGCGACCCAGTTTGGGTTTGCGCACGAAGTCGACCAGTTCGTGCGGGTCGTCGACGTACGCGGGCAGGAGATTGACGTGGCCGGGGTACATCTCCCACAGCACGGCCAGGATCGCCTTGTTGGTCAGCAGCGCCTTCCATAGCGGTTCCACCCACATGGTGGCCGGAAGCGAATCGGCTGCGCGACGGCCGAACTCGTCGTCGAGCAGCCATTCCCACGGGTACAGCTTGAATATGGAAGAGATGGGGGCCTCTTCGAGATCGACGAATCTGTCTAGATCCGTGTCGTAGCCGATGTCTTCGATCGCGAGGCCGACGGTGTTCAGCCCGGCCTCGGCGGCGCATTCCTGAATGTAGGCGAGCGTGACGTTGTCCTCGCCGGTGGGATCGGCCGACGACCACGTGAAATGTGTTTCACTGCCTGGCAATTGGTTGCGAATCTTGCCCCACTGGGCGACCAGCTTCTCGTGAAGTGAATTCCACTGGTCGTCTTCGGGGAACACGTCGGTCTTCCAATGCCACTGCAGGATTGCCGCCTCCAGCAACGTCGTGGGCGTGTCGGCGTTGTATTCGAGCAGTTTCGGCGGTCTGCGGCCGTCGTACCGAAGATCGAAACGCCCGTACAGATAGGGATCGCTGCGCCGCCACGACTTCTCGACGTGTTCCCATGACCACTCCGGAAGTCCGAAGTCGCGGTAGCGCTCCGTGAGTACCACCTGCTCGACGGCATTGAGGCACATGGAGTGCAGCACTTCGACGGACGCTTCGATCGACAAGACTTCTTCCATGTCGAAGACGTAGTGAACGGATTCGTCCCAATACGGCCGGGCGGCGCCCGTCGCGTCGCGTGCGGGTACGCCGAAGCACATGCCCTGGTCGGCGACGATCTGCTCCCAGCCGCGGCGGGGGGCATGGTGTTCGCGCCTCACTCAGCTGCCCGAACTGCTGTGGCTGCTGGACCCGAACCCGCCGCGTGAAACGGACGACCCGTCCGAGCCACCGCCCCTGGAAATGGTCGAACCGGCGGACGTCCTGCCCGTCGTGCCGCGGGGCAGTTCGATGGTCCCGCCTCTGGCGGTGCTGCCGACCCCGCCGCTGCTACCGCCGTAGTAGTACCGATAGGGCGACCCCGCAAAGATGAAGACGCCGCCGGTGCCGGCGCTGCCCCCCGAGCAGTAGTTGTCGGACACCACCTCGTTGGTGCCGTCCCGCACGCACGTCGCGGAGACTTCGTCGTCGCCGCTGAACAGGCTGTATCCCAGGGCCACCGCGCCGACGAGACCAACCACCGCGACCGAGCCCATCAGTACCTTGCGCCGCGAGGCTGCGCGAAGCTCGGTCTGGCGTTCCTGCTCCTCGGCAAAGCGTGCGGCGGCCTCGCGCGCCTTGCGCGCCTTGTCCCGCTGCCGGGCTTCGGCGACAGTCGGCTGACGTGGACTGCTGGTGCTGGCGTCCTGCCAGCGAATCGACCCGCGGCTCGTGCCACCCTCGGGGGCCGGCTTCTTGGCGCCTGACGGTTGTTCGGCGCGCTCGTCTGCGTCCGACTCCGACATCATCCACTCCCCCGCTCGGCAATCCCAGCGGCCATCATAGAGAAGCCGTCGCAGGTGCGGGCCCGCCAGGGAGGT
>CAWCTU010000041.1:0-13443 GCA_963798405.1 uncultured Actinomycetota bacterium | reverse complement strand
AACTGCACGCCTCGGGTCAACGCGCCGTCGACCACGAGGTTGGTGCCGGTGATGAAGCTGGCCGCCGAACTGCTGAGGAACACAACGGCATTTGCCACCTCGACGGGTGTGCCATCCGGCCCGTCGGGTTGAGGCCAGTGCCGTCGCGAACAGGTCGGGGTCGTTCTGCTCGATCGACGGCCACACCCCACCCGGGAAGTACGTGTTGCCCGGGCTGACGGTGTTCGCCCGAATGCCCTTGCGCCGCGAGGTTGTACGCCAGTCCCTGCGTGTAGTGGATGATCGCGGCCTTCATCGCGCCGTAGGGCCCTGCGGCGAAGTCGATCTCGCGGCCCGACACGCTCGAAATCGTGACGATCGACCCCGCGTCCGCCTTCTCGAGGTGCGGTAGCGCCGCCTCGACCAGGCCGATGGTGCCCATCAGGTCGACCTCGAAGCTCGTCCGCCAGTTCTCCGGACTGTCGGGGATTGCCAGTGCGCTGACGTTCGCCACCACGCCGTCGATGCCGCCGAGAGCGGCAGCGCTGGAGTTCACCCAGTTCGCCAGAGCCGCAGCGTCACCGATGTCCACCGGAGTCCCGATTGCGGTGGCACCGTTTGCCAGGAGTTCCGACTGCGCGGCGGTCACCGCATCAGGGGTGCGTGCGCAGAAGGCGACGGTCGCACCTTCGGCCAACAATCCTTCGACCACCGCACGTCCGATGCCGCGGGTACCGCCCGTGACGAGAAAGCGCTTGCCCGACAGTCCAAGTTCCATGATTCCTTCGCTTTCGCATCGATCAGTAGTTGACGGAGCCCAGTGTGGTTGCCGCGCTGCGTAGTTCGTCGTGGATGCCGCCAAAGGCCGGGGCGCGAGGCAGCAGTCGCTTGTCGATCTTGGTCACCGCGCTGTAGTTGGTGTCGACCACGTTGGCGATCGGAACCTGCGAGATCTGGGTGAGCAACTGGTAGGCATCGAGCCGGTCGAGGCCGTGTAGTTCGCCGAGCCAGGTGATCATCTCCACCTGGCTGGCTCGCCACGCCTCCTCGAGCGGCCGCCCGGATCCGATGCACATCAGATGGGTGTCGGTCTCGAGCCGCGGCCATGCTGGCCCGCCGCCCTTGATCAGGTCGACGATGGCCGTCACGTGCATGGCACCCTCGACCGCGGTACCGCAGGACTCCCCCTCACCCTGCCGGTAGTGGCCGTCCCCGAGCGAGAACAGTGCCCCTTCGACGTTCACGCGCAGATAACACGTTGCGCCAGCGGCCATCTCGGGGGTGTCCATGTTGCCGCCGAAGCAGTCGGGAACCAGCGACGTGCGCACCTCGCGACGGGCGGGCGCCACGCCCACCGTGCCGAGCATCGGGTTGGCGGGCAGCCGCACCTGAAAGTCGCTGGCGTGCGCCGAGAAGCCCAGCGTCTCGGTGCCCGCGTCGTAGTCGTAGATGTAGGTGCGCTCGGGCAGCGGATCCTGAAGCGTCGGGCTGACCGGGATGCTCGTCAGCCCGCCGAAGAACGGAATGAGCGTCGACGCGCCCCACGTCCGCGCCGGGGTGAGGTCGACGAGGTGGACGGCGAGCGTGTCTCCGGGTTCGGCACCCTCGATGAAGAACGGCCCCGTCTGCGGGTTGAGGTCCTCGGTGTCCAACGCGGCGCTGGCCACGTCGTCGCGGCTGGTGATCCGGCCACCGTAGGCATCCTCGGTCCACAGCGTGAGCACCGTGCCCGGCCTGATCCGCATCACCGGGGTGGCGCCACCGAAGGTGAACGTCAGCTGCTCGACCGTCGGGATGAACGTGACGTGGTCCATGGCTTCATCCTGCTGTACCCGAACGCACCGCGCCGACTATCGGCCAGCAGACGTAAAGGGCCCTGAATCGCGTGGATTCAGCGCCCTTGACTTCTGTTCGCGGAAGAAACCAGGCCGAGACCTACACCGAGGCCTTGAGCTCCTCGACCTTGTCGGTGCGCTCCCACGGCAGGTCGATGTCGGTGCGGCCGAAGTGGCCGTACGCGGCGGTCGGGGCATAGATCGGACGCAACAGGTCGAGATCGCGAACGATGGCTCCCGGCCGCAGGTCGAAGACCGACGTGATGGCCTTCTCGATGCGGGCCGGATCGACGGTCTCGCTGCCGAACGTCTCGACGAACAGGCCGACGGGAGCGGCCTTGCCGATCGCGTACGCCACCTGGACTTCGACGCGCTCCGCCAGACCGGCCGCGACGACGTTCTTGGCCACCCAGCGCATCGCGTACGCGGCCGAACGGTCCACCTTTGACGGATCCTTGCCGGAGAACGCCCCGCCACCGTGACGGGCCCAGCCGCCGTAGGTGTCGACGATGATCTTGCGACCCGTCAGCCCTGCGTCGCCCATGGGTCCGCCGAGCACGAACTTGCCGGTGGGATTGACCAGCAGCCGGAAGTCCGAGGTGTCCATCGAGTCGTGGTTCAGGTCGGCCAGGACGGTGTTGACGACCTTTTCGCGGATGTCCGGGGTCAGGGTGCCGTCCAGGTCGATGCCGTCGGCGTGCTGGGTCGAGAGCACGACCGTGTCGAGGCGCACCGGCGTCGTGCCGTCGTACTGCACCGTGACCTGGGTCTTGCCGTCGGGGCGCAGGTAGCCCAGCACGCCGCTCTTGCGGACCTCGGTGAGCCTGCGGGCCAGTCGGTGGGCGATCGCGATCGGCAGCGGCATCAGCTCGGGGGTGTCCTTGATGGCGTAGCCGAACATGAGCCCCTGATCGCCGGCGCCTTGGGCATCGAGCGGATCGCCCGCACCCTCGACGCGCGCTTCGTGCGCGGTGTCGACGCCCTGGGCGATGTCGGGTGATTGCGCGCCGATGCCGATGTTGACGCCGCAGGTCTCACCGTCGAAACCCTTGTCCGACGAGTCATAGCCGATCTCGAGAATGCGCTCGCGCACCGTCTTGGGGATGTCGGCGAAGGCCTCCTTGGCCGTCGTGGTGACCTCCCCCACGACATGCACCTGACCGGTGGTGACGAGGGTCTCCACTGCCACGCGAGACTTGGGGTCCTGAGCCAGCAGGGCGTCGAGGACCGAGTCGCTGATCGCGTCACAGATCTTGTCGGGGTGTCCTTCAGTTACCGACTCACTGGTAAACAGCCGACCATTGCTCACGGTTCATCCCTTCAATCACTGAGTATTACTTAGTTAGGCAAATCATATGCGTGCCCTGATGCAGCCAAGCGTTAGCCCGTGCAGCGCGCAACCGTTGCGTGCAGCGTGTGGTGTGCTACTCGTCACCCCTGTTGTGCAGGAAGCCCACGATCGCGTCCACGATACGGCTGGCCATCAAAGTCTTCGAACCGTGCTCCAGCGAGGTCTCGTTGCCGTCGCCCGCCAACAGCCATCCGTCGTTGTTGTCGACCTCGAAGGCCTTGCCTTCTCCGACGGCGTTGACGACGAGCAGATCGCAGCCCTTCCGCTTCAGCTTCGACCGCGCGTGGAACAGCACGTCCCCATTGGCGTCGCCCGTCTCCGCCGCGAAGCCGACGATGGCAGCCATGTTGGGCAGCTGGCCGTCGGTGCGGGCTCGCACGATGCCCGCGAGCACGTCGTCCGTGCGTGTCAGCTCGATCGCCGGGGCATCGGCGGTGTGTCCCGGCTCGTGCGACTTCTTGATCTTGTTGGTGGCCACATGGGTCGGCCGGAAGTCTGCGACCGCGGCCGCCATCACGAGCACGTGGGCGTCGGGGGCGTGCTTCGACACCGCGTCGCGGAGTTGGCTGGCCGAACCGATGCGGACGACCTCGACGCCCGCGGGGTCGATCAGCCCCGCGGTCTGCCCGGCGATCAGCGTGACGTCGGCACCGCGCTGGGCGGCGACACGGGCGACGGCATACCCCTGTTTGCCGGAGCTGCGGTTGCCGATGAATCGCACCGGGTCGATCGGTTCGCGCGTGCCACCGGCCGTGACGAGCACCTTGACGCCAGACAGGTCGTACGGAAGGGCGTCGAAGCGGTCCAGCAGCAGCTTGCGAGCGCCGTGATCTCCTCGGCCTCCGGAAGCCGTCCCGAACCGCTGTCAGCGCCGGTGAGCCGACCAGAGGCCGGCTCGAGGACGATGGCACCGCGTCGCCTCAAGGTCTCGACGTTCTCTACAGTCGCGGGGTGGAACCACATCTCGGTGTGCATCGCCGGCGCGAACATCACCGGGCATCGAGCCGTCAGCAGCGTCGCCGTCAAGAGATCGTCGGCGCGGCCGGCGACGGCGCGGGCAAGCAGATCCGCCGTAGCGGGCGCCACCACGACGAGGTCGGCATGTTGACCGATGCGGACGTGCGGCACCTCCGAAACGTCCTCGAAGACGCCCGTGCGCACCGGCTGACCCGACAGAGCTTCGAACGTGGCCGCGCCGACGAAGCGAAGTGCGGACTCGGTGGGGATCACCCGAACGGAGTGACCTGCTTCGGCGAGTTGCCGAACGACCGTGCACGCCTTGTAAGCAGCGATCCCGCCGGCGACGCCGACGATGATCTGCTTGCGTTCGGCCATTAGCGCGCCTCGCCCGAATGGCTCACGCCAGTCTTAGCCCGCGTGCTCGCCCTCGGTGTGCTCGAGAAGGTCGGCGTGGATCTCGCGCATCGCGATCGAGAGTGGCTTCTCCTGCAGGCCCGGCTCGACCATGGGGCCCACGTATTCGAGGATGCCGTCGCCGAGCTGGTTGTAGTAATCGTTGATCTGGCGCGCGCGCTTGGCTGCGTAGATCACCAGCGCGTACTTGCTCGAAGCCCGGGACAGGAGCTCGTCGATGGGAGGATTGGTGATGCCAAGAGGCGTGTCGTAGGCGTTGGCTGCGTCGGAATCCATGTTCTCGACTGGGGTTGTCACGAAGTGCTCTCCTGGCGTTTTGGTGTGAGGTCTAGCTAGCTGTCGGGCCGGTTCGCGTGCGTGCGAGGAACTCGAACTATCGACGGGCCACCAGCAAGGATACCAATTCTGAGCAGGCAGATTCCAATTGGCTGTTGACGACCACCCTGTCGAAGCCGTCCTGAGCGGCCAGTTCCGCCCTCGCGGTGTCCAGACGACGCGCCATCACCTCGGGCGTTTCGGTACCCCGACCGGCCAGCCTGCTCTCCAGGGCGTCCCAGCTGGGCGGGGCGAGAAAGACCGTGATCGCCTCGGGCATGGCCGCCTTCACGGCGCGTGCTCCGGCGAGATCGACCTCGATGAGCACGGGATTTCCCGCGCGAGCGGCCTCTCGAACCGGCTCCGCGGGGGTGCCGGATCGGTGCAGCCCACGGTGGATCTCGGCCCATTCGAGGAGCGCACCGCGATCGATCAGTTGCTGGAACTGATCAGCGGTGACGAATGAATAATCGACGCCATCCACCTCGCCTGGACGCGGCGATCTGGTGGTGGCGGACACACTGAAATGCAAGCCGGGAACCCGTTCACGCAGACAGCGGACGACGGTGGACTTCCCGACTGCAGAAGGCCCGGACAGCACAACCACGGGTGCGGTTGCGACCGCTTTCGGCTCATCGCCTATGCGGTTCATCGCTGCCCGGCCCTCCGCCGGCGCTTAATCCGCCGTGAAGTCGAACTTTTCCAGCAGTGCCTTGCGCTGCCGATCGCCGAGGCCGCGCAGACGACGCGTCGGAGCGATCTCGAGTTCGGTCATGATTTCCTGCGCCTTGACCTTGCCCACCTTGGGCAACGCCTCGAGCAACGCGGAAACCTTCATCTTGCCCAAGACCTCGTCGGTCTCGGCATCCTTGAGCACCTGCTTGAGGTTGGTGCCGCCGCGCTTGAGCCGGTCTTTGAGCTCAGCTCGAATGCGACGTGCGGCAGCAGCCTTCTCCAACGCTGCCGCGCGCTGTTCGTCGGTCAACTGGGGAAGGGCCACGGGGTTCCTCCGTCTCTAGCCGTCATTTACTTGTGTCTCGACTGGTCACAGAACCAGCCAGCGACGACGACCGTACCCACGCCGGGTGACGAAAGCTAACCCCACCCCCCCGTAACGCCACCGAAACTGCAGCGTGTTAGGCACGCGACGGACCGTCGAACGAGGCCCGGTTCCGACGCTCCAGCCGCGGCACTTCTTCCTGGCAATCATCGATCTGCCTGCGTATCAAGGGTTTTGGCGGCTGCTGATGTCGGGCGCGACGGCGCGGGCGTGAGCCGACGCGTTCGACGTCGACGCATCCGGGCGATTCGCGCGAGAAATTTTCGCTGGTCACGGCGTGTCGGGCGTGTCGGCGCGACCGAGCTGCGGCTGGCGAAACCACGTCCGTCACTCGAGTGACGTCCGTCACATCAGCACCGCCGAAGGTGGCTCATAAGCAGGGGACAGCTCACGCATAGGTCCGCTACCTAGCGTCCGGTTGTCGGGTCGATCGACATCTACCCGAGAACCTCGAACGGAACTGGCCATGCACATCAAGCGAGTGACCTGTGCGTCCGTCATCGCCTTCGGCATCGGCGCATCCGCACTGACCATGGCCGCGACCGTAGCGAACGCCGCACCACCGACCTGCCCCCCGCAGGCCGGGGACTGCCAGGGTGGGCCCGGTGGCCCCCCACGGGGTCTCGGTGGACCACCCCAGCAGCGGCGGGCCCCAGGGACCGCCGCAGCAGGGCGGGCCTCAGGGGCCGCCGCAACACGACGAGGGCGGGCCGCCCTCCGGCGGCGTCGGCCCGGGCGGACCTCCCGGACTGGCGCGGACCCGATTACCACGGCGGACCCGGGGGACCGATGTGGGGACCACCCCCGCCCGACCAGGCCTGGCGTGGCATAGATGACGGTCGACGGGACCATCAGCCGTTCAACTACGACGGCAACTGGGTCGAGCCGATCTACAGTCCGATCTTCAACAACTGGGGCTTCTGGTTCCTGGGCGTTTGGGTTCCGCTGTGAGGTCCTGACCACTCGTTGAGCGAGATGCGGCCGGTGCTGATGACAGCACCGCCGCACGTCATTGCGCCTTCTCGAGGCATCAACTACGCTGCGTAGTAGATACCGAGGAGTGATCGCGATGCGACGCCTGACTCAAGCGCTCTTGGCAGTTACCGGCGTCGCCGTAGTCGGAATCGGTTTGGCCCACGTGATCCTGGGCGGGGCTGCCGTCATCGGGGGTAGTCCGCTCAACGCGACCGCACAGGGCGAGCACCGGTTCTTCGCAGCCCTCCTCGTTTGCTACGGCCTTGCATTCCTCTGGTGCGTGCCTGCCATCGAGACCAAGAAGCGCCAGATCAACATCCTGGCCGCAACGTTCCTGTTCGGAGGTCTGGCGCGACTCGCCTCGATCGCCATATCGGGTCCGCCGAACGCTTTCTACTCCGCCATGCTGGTCATTGAGCTCGCATTGCCGGTGCTGCTGTTCTTCCTCAGTTCTCGGCTGCCTCAATCCTCCTGATGAGCAAACGGTTTTGAACCTGTTACCCATTGCACAGCCGCCACCCACCCTCACCACAGAGCCACCCCACCTTGCCGCCATACCGTCATGTCCAGTGAGACGAACCAACGTCGCACTGACGAGAAATGGAGTGACGGAATGACTTTCAAGCGAGTCGCATGCGCGTCAACACTGGCTGCCGGAGTCGGACTCGCAGGGTTGTTCGGTGTCGGCCTAGCAACGGCGTCGGCGGATCCCGGCTGCAACGCACCGGGCCGGCCGCCGTGCGGACCGGACCACAACGGGAACAACAACAATGGTTCGAATTGGAACAACGACGGACCCGGCAACAACAACGGACCGGGCGACTACCACGGTGGCCCAGGCCAGTCAGACTGGCACGGTCGCGGCATCGACCAGGGCCGCCAGGACCACCAGCCCTTCAACTGGAACGGCGTACAGGTCAATCCCGTCCCCGCCGGCAACGGTGCAGGCTGGGGATTCTGGTTCTTGGGAATGTGGATTCCGCTGTAACCACGCAGCTTAGCCGGCGATGCGGCGGGTCACCGATCTTGGTGGCCCGCCGTGTGGCTTCTGCCCTTGCGTTCAGTCGGCGAGGTAGGCAACCGAGTCGCGCATGCGCTCCCCCGCTGCGCGCAAGGCGGCCACGTCGGGACCCGCACGCAACACCTCGCGTGACACCGCAGGGAGCACAGTCCCGGGCCGTGCGCCTCCGATGCCGCGCAGAGCGTCCGGACGGCCGCCCTGGGCGCCCACCCCCGGGACGAGCACCACACCGCCGAGAGCGCTCAGATCCGGCACCGCGGACAGTGTGGCACCCACCACCACACCGACCGAACCCGTTCCCGAGGTGCGATTCTCCGTGGCCACGTCGTCGACGATCGACTGGGCCACCGACCGTCCGTCCGTCTCCGCCAGCTGCACGCCGGCCCCCTCCGGATTGGACGTCGCCGCCAGGACGAAGACACCTCGACCATTCTCGGCCGCGGTGTCCAGAAGCGGTCTCAACGAGCCGAATCCCAGGTACGGCGAGGCCGTCACGGCGTCGCTGCTCAGCGGCGAGTCACCGGTCCAGGCCGCGGCGTAGGCCGCCATCGTCGTGCCGATGTCGCCGCGCTTGGCGTCGGCAAGCACGAGGACACCCGCGTCTCGCAGCACAGCGATCACGTCTTCGAGGACCGAATAGCCCGCCGCGCCATGTGCTTCGAAGAAGGCGACCTGTGGCTTCACGACCGCGAACCCGCTGAGGGCATCGACGCAGACGTCGCAGAACTTTCTCAAGCCGTCGACGCCCCCGGGGAATCCCCACGCCGTCAACAGTTCCGGATGTGGGTCGATGCCGAGACACAGCGGACCGCGGAGTGCCATCGCGGCGGCCGCCCGGGCACCGAAGTCCATCAGTGCGCCGCGCCCAGCTGACTGTGCAGCTCCTGCAGGGAGAGCACCCCGATGTCGCCGCGGATCCCCGCCTCGATCCCCTGCACGGCGGCCGACGCGCCCTGCACCGTCGTGACACACGGAATGTTCATCGCGACCGCGGCCGCTCGGATCTCGTAGCCGTCGATGCGTGGGCCCGCGTTGCCGTACGGCGTGTTGATCACCATGTCCACATCACCTGCCCTGATCGCGTCCACCGCCGACGCCGCGGGCCGATCCGGACTGGGCGCCTCGAAGTGCTTGCGTACCTCGTCGCAGGGAATGCCGTTGCGGCGCAGCATCTCTGCCGTTCCCTCGGTAGCTAGCACGCGGAATCCGAGGTCGGCCAGGCGCTTGACCGGAAAGACCAACGACCGCTTGTCCCGATTCGCCACCGACACGAAGACGGTGCCCTGACTCGGCAGCGACCCGTAGGCGGCGGTCTGGCTCTTGGCGAAGGCACTGCCGAAGTCGCGGTCGATTCCCATGACCTCGCCGGTCGACTTCATCTCCGGTCCGAGGAGTGAGTCCACCTGCGAGCCGTCGGCCTTGCGGAAGCGGTTGAACGGGAGTACTGCTTCCTTGACTGCGATGGGCGCGTGCGGTGACACGCTGGCACCGTCTCCCGACTTGACCAGCAGGCCCTCTTCGCGGAGTTGGGCGATCGTGGCGCCCAGCATGATTCGCGCACACGCCTTGGCCAACGGAACTGCGGTGGCCTTGGAGACGAACGGCACGGTACGGCTCGCTCGCGGGTTGGCCTCCAGCACGTAGAGGACGTCGTCCTTGAGCGCGTACTGCACGTTGAGCAGTCCCACGACGCCGATACCGTGCGCGATGGCGGTGGTGGCTCGTCGAACCGACTCGATGTCCTGTCGTCCCAGCGTGACGGGCGGAAGCGCGCACGCCGAGTCGCCGGAATGGATGCCCGCCTCCTCGATGTGCTCCATCACGCCGCCGATGTAGACCTCGGTGCCATCGCATAGGGCGTCGACATCGATCTCGATGGCGTCTTCGAGGAATCTGTCGACCAGGACGGGATGCTCCGGCGACAGCTCGGTGGCGCGAGTGATGTACCCGCGCAACGTTTCATCGTCGTACACGATCTCCATGCCACGACCGCCGAGAACGTACGACGGTCGGACCAGGACGGGGTACCCGATGTCTGCGGCGATGCGACGGGCCTGCTCGAAGCTGGTGGCCATCCCGAACCGGGGTGCGGGCAGGCCGGCGTTCTTGAGTACCTCGCCGAATTCACCCCGGTCCTCGGCCAGGTCGATCGCCTTGGGGCTGGTGCCGACGATCGGCACACCGGCGTCCTCGAGACGCTGCGCCAGGCCGAGGGGCGTCTGCCCACCGAGCTGGACGATGACCCCGACGACACCGGGACCACCTTCCCCGGAGGCGGATTCGGCGTAGTAGACCTCGAGGACGTCCTCGAAGGTCAGCGGCTCGAAGTACAGCCGATCCGCCGTGTCGTAGTCGGTCGACACCGTCTCGGGATTGCAGTTGATCATGACGGTCTCGAAACCCGTCTCGCTCAACGTGGTCGCGGCGTGCACGCAGCTGTAATCGAACTCGATGCCCTGGCCGATCCGGTTGGGACCGGATCCGAGGATCAACACCTTCCCCTTCTCCGTCTGCGGTGCAACCTCGGTCTCAGCGGCTGGATCCAACTCGTAGCTGCTGTAGTGATAGGGCGTCTTGGCCTCGAACTCCGCGGCGCAGGTGTCGACGGTCTTGTACACGGGATGGATGCCCAACCGCCTGCGCAGCGACCGCACGCCGACCTCGCCGGCCAGTTCCGGTCGCAGAGCGGCGATCTGGCGGTCCGACAGGCCGTTGTGCTTGGCCTGGCGCAGCAGCTCCTCGCTGAGCACCGGTGCGTCGAGGAGGTCGCCACGCAGGGAGACGAGCCCTGCGATCTGCTCGACGAACCACGGGTCGACCCCTGAGGCCTCCGCGACACGCTCGACCGAGGCACCCAGCCGCAACGCCAACTCGATGTCGTACAGCCTGCCGTCGACCGGAGTGCGCAGGCCCGCCAACAGTTCCTCGACCGAGAGATCGGGATCCGGCGCCGTCCAGAACCCGGCCCGGCCGGTCTCGAGGGACCGCATCACCTTGCCAAGTGCCTCGATGAAGTTGCGGCCCAACGACATCGCCTCGCCGACCGACTTCATCGTCGTCGTCAGGGTCGGGTCGGCGCCAGGGAACTTCTCGAAGGCGAATCGAGGCGCCTTGACGACGACGTAGTCGAGCGTCGGCTCGAAACAGGCAGGCGTCTCCTTCGTGATGTCGTTGACGATCTCGTCGAGCGTGTAGCCGATCGCCAACTTCGCCGCGATCTTCGCGATGGGAAAGCCCGTCGCCTTGGAGGCCAGCGCCGACGACCGTGACACGCGCGGGTTCATCTCGATGACGATCAGCCTGCCGTCGGCCGGGTTCACCGCAAACTGGATGTTGCATCCGCCCGTGTCGACGCCCACCTCACGAAGGATCGCGATCCCCAGGTCTCGCATCGTCTGGTACTCGCGGTCGGTCAGCGTCATCGCGGGGGCCACCGTCACCGAGTCCCCGGTATGCACGCCCATCGGGTCGAAGTTCTCGATCGAACACACCACCACCACGTTGTCGTGGTGGTCGCGCATCAGCTCGAGCTCGAATTCCTTCCAGCCGTAAATCGATTCCTCGATCAGCACGTTGGCGCTCGGCGATGCGGCGAGACCATCGCCCGCCATCCGTTCGACGTCTTCGGCTGAATAGGCCATGCCCGATCCCAGGCCGCCCATCGTGAAGGACGGCCGCACCACGACGGGAAGGCCGAGTTCGACCACCGTCTGCCGGACTTCGTCCATCGTGTAACAGACGGCAGACTTCGCGGATTCGCCGCCGACCTTGGCGACGATGTCCTTGAACTTCTGCCTGTCCTCGCCGCGCTGAATGGCCTCGAAGTCGGCGCCGATCATCTCGACGTCCCAACGGTCCAGTGCGCCGTTCTCGTAGAGGGCGACGGCCGTGTTGAGCGCCGTCTGACCGCCGAGCGTCGCCAGCACGGCGTCGATCTTGTTGCCCCGTTCGGCTTGCTGGGCCAGCACCTTCTCGACGAATGCCGCGGTGATCGGCTCGACGTAGGTGTGGTCGGCGTACTCGGGATCGGTCATGATCGTCGCCGGATTCGAGTTGATCAGGCTGACCTGAAGCCCCTCGGCCCTCAGGACGCGGCACGCCTGTGTTCCCGAATAATCGAACTCGCAGGCCTGACCGATGACGATCGGGCCAGAGCCGATCACCAGCACGTGATTGAGATCTGTCCGGCGCGGCATCTAGCGCTCCTCTTGCTCTGCGCGAGCGCGCGCGTTTGTACGGAAATGGCCGGCGTGTCGCGTGCAGACACGCGCGCTCGCGGTGATCGGGGGCACTACTTCTCCCCCGCCATCAGGTCGACGAACTGGTCGAACAGGTACTCCGCGTCGCGCGGGCCCGCATCGGCCTCGGGGTGGTACTGCACCGAGAACGCCCTTCCGTCAACGAGTTTGATTCCCTCGACGACGCCGTCGTTGGCACATGTGTGGCTGACGACGGCACGACCGAACGGGGTGTCGAACTCCTCGCCCGCCTCACCCTCGAGGGCGAAGCCGTGGTTCTGTGCGGTGATGGCGACGCGTCCGGTCGCGTGGTCCATCACCGGGATGTTGATGCCGCGGTGCCCGAATGCCATCTTGTAGGTGGAGCGGCCGAACGCCCGACCCAGGATCTGATTGCCGAAACAGATTCCGAACAGGGGAATTCCGGCGGCCAGCACCTCACGCGTCACGTCCACCACGCGATCGGCGGTCGCGGGATCCCCTGGCCCGTTGGAGAGGAACACCCCGTCGGGTTTCAGGTCCGCAATCTGGTCGAACGTTGCCGACGCGGGCAACACGTGGCTACGGATACCGCGACGGGCGAAGTTACGCGGGGTGTTCGTCTTGATGCCAAGGTCGAGGGCGGCAACGGTGAACCGTTGCGCACCTTCGGGTTCCACGATGTAGGTGGCGTCGGTAGTGACCTGTCCGGCGAGATCCGCGCCGAGCATCGACGGCTGGTCGACCACGCGGTCGACCAGTTCGTCGGCGTCGGCCAGCGCGGCGCCCGAGAACACGCCCGCCTTCATCGACCCGAGCGTGCGGAGATGACGGACGAGGGCCCTGGTGTCGATGCCCGCGATGCCGACCACGCTCTGACGGACGAGTTCATCGTCGAGCGTTCCGGTGGAGCGCCAGTTGGAGGCACGCGGCGACGGGTCGCGGACCGCGTAGCCCGCCACCCAGATCTTGTCGTCTCGACTCTCGCCGTCTTCCTGATTCCAGCCGGTATTGCCGATCTGCGGCGCCGTCGCGACCACGATCTGTCCGTGATAGCTGGGGTCGGTGAGAGTCTCCTGGTATCCGGACATGCCGGTGGAGAACACCGCCTCCCCCAATGTCTGCCCTACAGCGCCGAATTCGGTGCCGGTGAACACTCGTCCGTCCTCGAGAACGAGGACTGCTCTTCCCGCGCTCATGCCGCGTTCTCCTCCACCCAGTTGGCCAGGTCGCGACGGTCGTCGCCGCGGAAACCGGTGTCGATCTCGGTACCCGACGGCAGTCGCCACCGGATCGCGAGAATTCCGTCGTGCGTG
>CAWCTU010000040.1:0-39047 GCA_963798405.1 uncultured Actinomycetota bacterium | reverse complement strand
TCGCCGAACGGCAACCGCACCGTCGAGGAACTCCTGGCGTACGCAGACCACCTTGTCGCCGCGAATCCTGTTGCAGCTGCTGCCCTTGTCCGCACCGTCGGCCTCGGAGACTACGTTGGTGCCGTACAGCGTGGGTCGTACAGGAAGCCCAGCGTGCGTTAGAGGCGTTGATCGCAAATCTCGCATCGAGCATGTAGATGACGAAGCCGAGGTCCTGTAGTGCTGGGTGATCTCCGGTTGATGCCCGAGGTGGTGCTCGGGACCGTGAAATCGGCGGGCTCGGGCCGCAGGTACCGATCTTCTTCGGTCAGGTATCTGCCGGGTACGCCTCGACGTCGAGAGGCTCGACGACCCGCTGGCGGTGCGATTCCGTCGATCTGGGCCTGCAGAGGTCGTCGCGCTCGGCCGAGCAGGTCCTGGTCCTGGGCGCGAGGTCGGTTACGATTGGTTCATGCAGCCTGAGAAACCGTCGGGGGCGTTGACGCCGGTGCTGGGCAGGGCTTCCTTGCGGTTGACGAAGTCGTGCAGCACCTTGGCGACCGCAGATCGCCCATGGTCACTCGTTCGGTCCTGTTGTCCTCCTGAAGCGTCGATCAAGCTTACCCGCGGGTACCGGCAGCTAACCGGGGCCCGCCGCGCCAAGAAGCAGCTCGCAGAGGTCGGCGAGTGCATTCCGCAGTGGCGCTGCGCGATCGGCGACGTCCTGTTGCAGTCGGACGAACTCGGCTCGCCCCGCCGGCGTTTCGACCGCGATCGGCGCGAAACGTAGCCGGTCAGGTCGTAGGGGCTCGCGCGCATGTCCAGTGCCTGCGCGTCGGCGGCAAGCTCGAGGCAGTCGGCGAGCAGTGCAGAGTCGATCAGCGGTCCGAGCTTGTACGCCCATGGAGCAATCCATTGCGGCGTGAACGCAGCCCGGCTGTTCGGTGGCGACCTGGGCGTCGCGACTCAGGGGGTCCACGTTGAGCGGCGCCGCCGCGGGGGTGAAGAAGCGGTAGGCGTCGAAGTGACTGCACCGCAACGGAATCGATTCGACCACGGCGTCGGTCTGATCCGGCCCCAACCGCAACGGCACGGCGCCGTGGCGCACGGCGGGCGTGCGGTAGACCATCGCCCACTCGTGCATGCCGAAGCAGTTCAGCCGCGCGGGTCGTCGCGCCGTGGCACGCAGGAGGTCGCCCGACGAACTCGATCGTGTCCAGTCGGCTCATCAGATAGTCGTGCGTGACCGAGACCGTTTGATCCCTTTTCCGCCATATCCCGGGCGGCCGAGAAAGCGGTGGGCCGAACCGCCCGCGAGCGCCACCCCGAACCCCGGGCGCCACCGACGCAGCTGCCGAGGCCGCAGGCTGTAGTAGCTGAACAGCAACCCATACCGGGTGAGCTTCACCATGTTTCGCGCGTCGCTCGCGCGCCTCCACGACGGTGTCACCCGTGCCAGGTGACGGTCTTCCCGTTCGGTCCAGACGGGCTCGTCGAGAACGGTCAGCTCAACCATGGTGGGAAATGTCGCGAAGGGTACCGATCAGATCCTGCAACAGGCCCTCGAGTGCGACGACGGCGCTTACGTAGCCGCCGCTGGTGACGAGGGCGAGGTGACTGTCGTCCCTACGGAGCCGCGACAGCGCGTCGGGCAGCGGCAACGACGCGGCCACCTCGGGCAGCGGTCGCACCAGCGAGCGGTCGACGACCGCATCCGGATCGCCCACCAGCGGCAGGACGTCCTTGATGCGGAGGTAGCCGATGTACTTTCCGGCTACGTCGGTGACGGGGAATCGGGAGTATCCGGTGTCGGCAAGTGCCGCTCCACCGCGTCGACGGTCGGCCGGTGCCGTCGGCCCGCGATGGGCACTGCCGGACCTGGTCAGCGGGATCGCGACTTCTCCGACGACCCGGTGCGGATTTGCAGGGCCCGGGACAGCCGGTGGTGCTCGCGCGATCGAGCAGACCCTCCGACAGCGATTCGGCGATCATCTCCAACAACTCGATCGTCGACACCGTGTTCTCGAGCCCGCTCTCGGCCTCTACGCCGAACGCGCGCCAAGCACCTTCTGCGCGAACCAGTCGTAGACGGCGATGAACGGCTTGGCGATGCGGATCGAGAAGAGGAGGGCGGAACCAGCAGCATAGCCGCGGCCTCCGGCCCCGCGACGGCGATGTTCTTCGGCACCATCTCACCGAGCAGCACGCGCAGGACCACCACGACGGTCATGCGCGACGAGGAAGGACACCGTGTGGAACACGGCGTCGGGCATGCCGAGCAGGTCGAAGGGTTTTTCCAGCAGGTGCGCCACGGCCGGTCCGCCGACGAGGCCCAGCAGCATGGAGCACAAAGTGATGCCCAAAAAGCCCAGCGTCCTTGAGCATCAGTGGAACAGGGTTCTCCGCCTGCTCGGATCACGGCGACGGCCGAGCTTCTGCCCTGCTCGGCGCGGCCCTCGGACCGGTCCCGGCGCGCAGAGATCAACGCGAACTCGGCAGCGACGAAGAACGCGTCCGGCCAGCAGCACGACGGTGAACAGGACGCCAACACGTATTTCATCGTCCGGCCTCCTGGTCGGAATCGAGTCGGACGAGCTTGATCAGGTCGATGCGGCGGCCGTCCATGCGCTCCACGGTCGCCCGCCACCGCATCTGCTCGTCGCTCGGCGAGTCCGGGTCGAACTCGGTGAGCTCGACCGACTCGCCCTCCTCCGGGATGTGGCCCAGCTCTTGGAGGACCAGCCCGCCGATGGTCTCGTATTCGCCGTGGTGTGCGCGGAAGGGCGTCTCGGTGTCGACCTCGTCGATGCGCAGCAGCCCGACACCACCCAGTCGTTTCCGGTTCTGACGACGTCGGGCTGACGTCGTCGTGCTCGTCGCGGACGTCGCCGACGATCTCCTCGATCAGGTCCTCCCCGGTGACCATGCCCGCGATGCCGCCGTATTCGTCGGCGACGAGCGCGGTCTGCAGCGTGCTGGCCAGGATCTGCGCCATCACCGCATCGCCGTCCAGTGTCGACGGCACGACCGGCACGGGTTGCGCGATACTCGCCAACTTGGTCTTCGCCCGCTGCGCCGGAGGTATCGAGAAGACCTGTTTGACGTGGACGATTCCCATGGTCTCGTCGAGATCGCCATCGATGATCGGGAACCGCGAGTAGCCCGTCTTGATCGCCTCGTCCACCAGGTCGGCGACGGTGTCGTCGGCCCCCAGCGCCTCGATCTTGCTGCGCGGCGTCATCAACTCCTCGGCGGAGCGGGTGCCGAATCGCAATGATCTGTCCATCAGCGTCGCCGTCGTGATGTCGATCGAGCCCTGCCGGGCGGAGTTGCGCACCAGCGACACCAACTCCTGCGGCGAACGAGCCGACCGCAGTTCCTCGGCGGGCTCGATGCCGAGTCGGCGGAGGATCCAGTTGGCGGTGCCGTTGGTCAGGAATATCACCGGTCTGGTGAACATCGAGAAGAGCAACTGTGGTCCGGCGACGACGCGCGCCGTCGCCATCGGCTTGGCCACCGCCAGGTACTGGGGGACCAGCTCGCCGAACACCATCGACACCGACGTCGCGATCAGAAGCGCCAACCCCAGCGAAAGGCCTTCCGCCATGCCTTGTTTGAGCGACATCGCGGTGAACAGTGGCTTCAGCAGTTCCGCTAGCAGCGGTTCGGCGAGGTAGCCGGTGATCAGCGTGGTGATCGAGATGCCGACCTGGGCGCCGGAGAGCTGGAAGGACAGCGTCTTGTGCGCCCGTTGCACGAGCTTGTCGCGGCGGCCTCCGCTGCGCGCATTCGCGTCGACCGTGCTGCGCTCCAGCGCCGTCAGCGAGAACTCTGCGGCGACGAAGACCGCGGTGCCTGCGGTGAGGACGATGAAGCCGAGCAGCGCGGCAAGGGTCAGGACGACGCTCATCGAGCGCTCGCCGTTCGATCGCCGGGCGATTGGCCCGGCCCACTACTGGAGGGCTCGGCGTCGTCCGGCTCGGATGCGGGGGCCGTCGAGGGCACCAGCGGCACGTGATCTCTTTCCTTGGCCGGCGTCATGAAAGCACCATGTTAGCGGTCCCGGGCCGGGACCGATCGCGTCACCAGCCACTGGGCAACGGGTGGCCCTCGGCGAAGCCCGCCGCCGACTGCACGCCGAGGACGACCTTGTCGTGCAGCTCGGGCAAGGTGGCGGCGCCGACGTAGGTGCAGGTGCTGCGCACTCCCGAGGTGATGTGGTCGAGCAGGTCCTCCACACCGCCGCGCGCCGGATCCATCCCCATCCGCGACGACGAGATTCCTTCTTCGAACAGACCCTTGCGGGCACGGTCGAACGCACTGTCGGTCGCGGTCCTCGCAGCGACCGCGCGCTTGGACGCCATGCCGTAGCTCTCCTTGTAGAGCTGGTCCTCCCGGTCGTACATGAGGTCGCCCGGGGATTCGTACGTGCCTGCGAACCACGAACCGATCATGACGTTGGACGCGCCGGCCGCCAGCGCCAGCGCCACGTCCCGGGGATGACGGACACCGCCGTCGGCCCAGACGTGCCCGCCGAGTTCCCTTGCTGCGGAAGCACATTCGACGACGGCTGAGAACTGTGGCCTGCCGACGCCGGTCATCATGCGGGTGGTACACATCGCGCCGGGACCGACGCCCACCTTGACGATCGACGCGCCTGCGCCGATCAGGTCCCTGGTGCCCTCGGCCGACACCACGTTGCCTGCCGCCAACGGCACGCCGAGGTCAAGGGAGGCCACCGCCTTGATTGCGTCGAGCATCTTGACCTGGTGACCGTGTGCGGTGTCGATCACGAGTAGATCGGCACCGGCCTCGACGAGGGAACGCGCCTTCGCACCGACGTCGCCGTTGATGCCGACCGCCGCCGCGATCCGCAGCCGACCCGACCCGTCGACCGCCGGTGGGTAGATGCCCGCTCGGACCGCGCCCGTGCGGGTCAGCACGCCGCCGAGCGTGCCGTCGGGTTCTATCATCACGGCGACGCCGACGTGTGCGTGCTCGAGCAGGTCGAACACCTTGCGCGGGTCGGTGCCGACGGGAGCGGTGACGAAGTCCGACAGCGCCACGTCCCGAACCCGCGCGAAGCGGTCAACGCCCGCGCACGAGCGCTCGGTGATCAGGCCGATGGGACGACCCTCGAACACGACGACGGCGGCGCCGTGCGCGCGTTTGTGGATCAACGCGGTCGCATCCGAGACCGAGTCGTCCGGCGCCAGGATCACCGGGGTGTCCATCACCAGATCGCGGCTCTTGACGAAGTCGACGGTGTGCTTGACCGCCTCGATCGGAAGGTCCTGTGGCAGAACGACGATGCCTCCGCGCCGGGCGATGGTCTCGGCCATCCTTCGACCCGCGACCGCCGTCATGTTCGCGACCACCACGGGGATGGTCGTGCCCGATCCGTCGACGGTCGACAGGTCGACGTCGAACCGGGAGATGACCTCGGAGCGGCCCGGAACGATGAAGACGTCGTTGTAGGTCAGGTCGTAGGGCGGGGTGTGCCCGTCAAGAAACCTCATGCCTAGGCCGGCGACTCACTGCGGTCGCCGCTCCACTGGGTGTGGAACTTCTTGTCGCGGTCCTCGTCGATCCGGCCGTAGGTGTGGGCGCCGAAGAAGTCCCGCAGACCCTGCGTGAGCGCGGCGGGCAGTCGCTCGGTGCGCAGTGCGTCGTAGTAGGACAGCGCAGAGGCGAAGCCAGGGATCGGAATTCCCAGCTCGGTGGCCTTGACCACGACGCGGCGCCAACTGTCGATCCCGGCTTCCACCGCGTCGCGGAAGTACGGCGCGGCGATCAGGGTAGCCAGCTCGGCGTCCTGGTCGTAGGCCTCCTTGATGCGGTTGAGGAACTTGGCCCTGATGATGCACCCGCCGCGCCAGATGGTGGCCATGTCACCGAGCGTGATGTTCCAGTCGTACTCGGCGCTGCCTGCCTGAATCTGGTTGAAGCCCTGGGCGTACGCGATGATCTTCGACGCGTACAGCGCCTTGCTGACGTCGTCGATGAATTGCGCCGCGTCGCTGGGCCTGACGCCCAACTCTCCCGAGGCCAGGCCGGTGGTGGCCTTGCGTTGCGCGACCGAACCCGACAGGGCGCGGGCGAAGACGGCCTCGGCGATGCCCGTGACGGGAACCCCGAGATCGAGGGCCGACTTCACGGTCCAGCGCCCGGTCCCCTTCTGCTCGGCCTCGTCGAGGATGACGTCGACGAGCGGCTTGCCGGTCTTGGCGTCGACCTGCTTGAGCACCTCGGCGGTGATTTCGATGAGATAGCTGTCGAGGTCGCCGGAGTTCCACTCCGCGAAGATGTCGGCGATCTCGGGCGCGGTCTTGCCCAGTCCATCGCGCAGCAGCTGGTAGGCCTCGCCGATGAGCTGCATGTCGGAGTACTCGATGCCGTTGTGCACCATCTTCACGAAGTGCCCAGCCCCGTCGGGGCCGATGTGCGTGCAGCACGGCACCCCGTCGACGTGGGCGGAGATGTCCTCGAGCAGGGGGCCGAGCGACGTGTAGGACTCCGCGGGGCCGCCGGGCATGATCGACGGGCCGTTGAGCGCGCCCTCCTCGCCACCGGAGATGCCCGCGCCGACGAAGTGCAGGCCGCGGTCGCGGATGGCCTTCTCGCGCCGGATGGTGTCGGTGAAGAGGGAGTTGCCGCCATCGATGATGATGTCGCCCTCCTCCATCGCGTCGGCGAGCTCGCTGATGACGGCGTCGGTGGGGTCGCCCGCCTTGACCATGATGATGACGCGTCGCGGCTTCTCCAGCGCCGCAAGGAATTCCGGAATGGTCTCGCTGCGGACGAAGTTGCCCTCCGAGCCGTGGTCCTTCAGGAGTGCGTCCGTCTTGGCGACCGACCGGTTGTGCAGCGCGACCGTGTAGCCGTGGTGTGCGAAGTTGCGCGCGAGATTCGAGCCCATCACGGCGAGGCCGGTGACCCCGATCTGCGCTGTGCCGGTGGTGTCGGTGGAGGCGGAGGTGTCGGACGGAGTCACGGGCAGCCTTTCGTTTTATGTCGTGGCACTGAGGTTCTGGGGTTCTGGTCGAAGAGGCGGGTCGGTCAGGCGGCGAAGAGTCGCCTCAGTTCGGTCAGCCACGGCACCGCCAGCGCGATGGTGGGGATGACGAGAACCGCCGCGGCGGACAGGTACGCCGCTGCCGAGAGTACGAGGCTGTTGGGCCGACCACCCAGCCGCCTCACCCTCAACACCGTGGTCGGGCCGCCTGCGGCGAGTGCACCCGAGGGCGTCCGTCCCGCGGCACATGCCACCAGGGCACGGGCGAGGGGAGTGGGGCCTGCGACGCGGACGGCTGCGTCGTCGGCCAGCAGTTCGATCAGCAGGCGCACCGCGTCCAACGCGCTGGCGCTGCGGACGAATCGTGGAAAGGCCGCGTGAACCGCGGTGAACATCTCGAGAACGAGGTCGTGGCGGGCACGCAGGTGTGCCTGCTCGTGGCTGAGGATCGCCGCGATCTCGCCGTCGGACAGCGCGGTGAGGGTGCCATGGCTGACCACGACGCGACTGCGTACGCCCGGCAGGCAGTAGGCCAGCGGCTGGGAGACGTCGAGGATGCGCAGCCCGCTGGCCCGTGTACAGATCTCGGGTGCAGAGTCGGGTGAGCTGGCGAGCAGGTCGACCATCATCCGATGATGGGCACGCCGGCGCCGGGTGGCGATCGCCACCTGAACCACCGCGACCACGAGTCGCCCCCCGACCAATACCGTGAGCGCGAACACCGCCACGTACAGAAGCCACAGCGGCCAGCCGAGGGCATGGACCTCGCTGGTGATGGTCGCGGTGGGACGTCCGTCAGGGCCCGGTACGAACAGCCGACTGACGATCGCGATTCCCGCGCTGAATGCGGAGAGGACGGCGGCCAGGGCGATCGACTGCCACAGCACGATGGCGGCCCGTGGCGCACGCAGTGGCCAGGAGGCTCGCGCCAACATCGCCGGTACCGGCCCGACGAGCAACAACGCTACGAGAGCGAAGGCCAGCGCGGACACCCCGTCAGTGTCCCTCAGGCGAGGCCCGGATTGCTACCCGGAGATGCCGTGCGATGTTTGGCCTCGAGTTCGGCGAGGGCACGGCGCAGCGCGTCCGCCTCGTCGGCACCGACCCGTTCGACGAAGTGGACCAGCGCCGCCTCGCGACTGCCCGAGTCCGATACCTGGTCAAGGGCATCGACCATGAGTCCGGCGACCAGTTCGTCGCGGCCGTGGGTGGGTGCGTACCGGTGTGCCCGATCGTCTCTGTGCTGCACGACGAGGTTCTTCTTCGCAAGCCGCTGCAGGACCGTCATCACTGTCGTGTAGGCGAGGTCGCGTCGCGTGGAGAGCGTTTCGTGTACCTGGCGCACGGTCTGGGGTTCGCGGGAGGCCCACAAGTGGTCCATCACAGCGCGTTCGAGTTCCCCGAGTCGCGTCAACTTGGCCATGGTTCGTTCATCTCCTGAGCAATGGATTCAGGGTACTACGCGATTACTACCGAACGTCGTATCCAATGTCGGCGAGCGACCCCAGCGCTCGCGAGGACAAGGTCAATCGGCTCTTCTCACGTCGTTGTGAGTCCAGTCACGAGGGGTTTTCCCCTTTGTTACCCTCACTATAGTAAGGCTAACCTAACTATGGAGGTGTCCATGACCGTGATGGTCGACGACCCACTCATCTCGAGGATGGCGATCAGCAGGACGCTGCCGCTCCACGAGTCCAGCAGGCGCCTGCGCGAGCTCTATCCCGAATGCCCGCGCGTCTACGGGGTAGCAGTGATGAGCGATCTGACCCGCAGGCGCTGGTGGCCGCTGTCCGACGCACTCGGCAGCGATCGACTGCAGGCGATGTTCGACTCGTCGGCGGCCGAGACCGACAGTCGGTCAGCGGTCGCGCAGCAGTTGGCCGCGACGCTGTCCCACGTCGTCCTCGGGCGGGTGATCCCGCTGCTGGCCCTGGAGGGGCGGGCGTGGGACACCGGCCTGGAGAACCTCTGGGTGCACGTCGACTCCGACGGCGCGATCGACTGGGTGGGCGTCGTCGATCCCACGCTACGGGCGCTGCCGGAGGATCCCCACTTCGGCTCCGACGCGGACGGATACCGGCCGCACGCAGCGCGCGACCGCATCGTCGCGCTCCCGAGCGAGGCCGCATTGACGACGTGGGTCGCCCACCGCAGCCACCGCACCCTCGAGCCGCTGTTCGACAGGCTCTTCAAGGTCAGCGGCGGACTGATGAGCATCCCGGCGATGTGGCACGTCGTCGGGGCCGCCGTGGTCGGCGCCGCCACGCAGGTTCCGCTGCTCGCGGGTTCGAGCGAGCTGACGAGCATGCGTCGTGCGCAGGCCGTTCTCGACGCGCTGGTCCGCTTCGGTGCGCCCGTGCGCGGTTCGAATCGGATCTGCTCGGGGAAGCTCTTGCTAAATTAGGGCAGCCTTGCCTATGCTTCGTCACGTCGTACAGACAACGAACCAACGGATCGCCGCGGAGTCCAGAGGGCTGCTGAGACCCCCGGTCCACTCGAGGGAAGGCCCCGCACCTCAGGGTGCGGGGCCCTCCCGCATTCTGGGGCAAAGAGTTGGTCACGAGGGCGGGCGTCCGCGCCATTCCCGCGACGTGTAGAACACACACCGTGACGTCTTCCGTGCCACCCGGGCTTGGTGCCGGGTTCGACAGTGAACTTGGCTTGACCTTCCTCGAGGTCACCCCCGACGGCGGCCGCGCGCAGCTGACGATCTCCGACCACCTGCTTCAGCCGTGGGGCATCGTGCACGGCGGCGTGTACTGCGCGATGGTCGAGAGCCTCGCGAGCGTCTCGGCGCACGTCTGGCTCACGGCCAACGGTGGCGGCGGATCGGTGGTCGGCGTCAACAACAACACCGACTTCCTGCGGGCCATCTCCTCGGGCACCGTGACCGCCCACTCCACGCCGATTCATCGTGGTCGGCGACAACAGCTCTGGGTCATCACCATCACCGACGATGAGGATCGACTCGTCGCGCGCGGTCAGGTACGGCTACAGAACATGCCCGACGCCGAGCCGCGCACACCGCCTGCCTGATTCGCCTGCGCTGCTGACTGCCGCGGGCCGTGGCAGTATCGCGAGCTATGCGATTGTCCCCGCACGAGCAGGACAGGCTGCTCATCTCGTACGCGGCCGAACTCTCCCGGCGCCGCCAGGCCCGCGGGCTTCTGCTCAATCACCCGGAAGCCATCGCGCTCATCACCGACCACATCCTCGAGGGCGCCCGCGACGGGCGCACCGTGGCCGAGCTGATGGTTAGTGGCTGCGAGGTACTCGCCCGAGAGCAAGTGATGGAGGGAGTTCCCGAAATGCTCGACGAAGTCCAGGTGGAGGCCACCTTCCCGGACGGCACCAAGTTGGTCACCGTCCACCACCCGATCCCCTGAGGAGATTCGTGATCCCCGGCGAATACATCTACGGTGACGGCGACATCGAGCTCAACGAGGGCGCAGAGCGCTTGGAATTGACCATCGAGAACACCGGTGACCGTCCCGTGCAGGTGGGCAGTCACGTTCATCTGCCGCAAGCGAACAAAGCGCTGTCATTCGATCGCGAGGCTGCCCACGGCTATCGCTTCGACATCCCCGCTGGTACCGCCGTTCGCTTCGAACCCGGTGTCGCACAACATGTCCGACTCGTGCCACTGGGCGGCTACCGGGAAGTGCATGGACTGACGCTCGACCCCCCCGGCCGGTTGGATCCCCGATGAGCGCGTGCGAGAAGAGCAGAGGTTCCCGATGACCGGACTGTCGAGAGAGCGGTACGCGCAGCTTTACGGCCCCACCACCGGCGACCGGATTCGGCTGGCCGACACCGACCTGTTCATCGAGATCACCGACGACCTCAGCGGCGGTCCCGGTCGCGCAGGCGACGAGGCGGTGTTCGGTGGCGGCAAGGTGCTGCGGGAGTCGATGGGCCAGGGCAAGACCATCCGCGCCGAAGGTTGTCCCGACACCATCATCACCGGCGTGGTGATCCTCGATCACTGGGGAATCATCAAGGCCGACATCGCAATCCGTGGCGGACGTATCACGGGGATCGGCAAGGCGGGCAATCCCGACATCATGCCGGGCGTGAGCACCGACCTCGTCGTCGGCCCGGCCACCGAGGTGATCGCGGGCAACGGGCAGATCGTCACCGCGGGCGGCATCGACTGCCACGTGCACCTGATCTGCCCGCAGATCATGGAGGAAGCCCTCGGCGGGGGCATCACCACGATCATCGCCGGCGGTACCGGACCTGCCGAGGGCAGTAAGGCCACCACCGTGACACCCGGCTCGTGGCACCTCGCCAGGATGCTGGAGGCGCTCGACCACTGGCCGATGAACATCGCCTTGCTGGCCAAGGGCAACACCATCAGGGCCGACTCGATGCGCGAGCAATTGCGCGCGGGAGCTTCGGGTTTCAAGCTGCACGAGGACTGGGGTTCGACACCCGCCGCCATCGACGCCTGCCTTCGCGTGTGCGACGAATACGGCGTCCAGGCCGCTCTACACACCGACACCCTCAACGAACTCGGCTTCGTCGAGGACACCCTTGCGGCCATCAACGGCCGGGGGATCCACGCCTATCACACCGAGGGAGCAGGCGGCGGCCACGCTCCGGACATCATCACCGTGGTCTCGCAGCCGAACATCCTTCCCAGCTCGACCAATCCGACTCGGCCGCACACCGTGAACACCCTCGACGAACACCTCGACATGCTGATGGTCTGCCACCATCTCAACCCGAGCATTCCCGAGGACCTGGCGTTCGCCGAGAGCCGCATCCGACCGTCGACCATCGCAGCGGAGGATCTGCTGCACGACATCGGTGCCATCTCGATGATCGGCAGCGATGCCCAGGCGATGGGCCGCATCGGCGAGGTGGTCATGCGCACCTGGCAGACCGCGCACATGATGAAGAAGCGCCGCGGCGCGCTGCCGGGCGACGGCGCGGCCGACAACAACCGGGCCAGAAGGTATGTCGCGAAATACACGATCTGCCCTGCGATCGCGCACGGGCTCGACCGCGAGGTCGGATCGATCGAGACGGGCAAGCTCGCCGACCTGGTGCTGTGGGAACCCGCATTCTTCGGTGTCCGCCCCCACGCCGTCATCAAGGGCGGCATGATCGCGTGGGCCGCGATGGGCGACGCGAATGCGTCCATCCCGACGCCGCAGCCGGTGCTGCCGCGGCCGATGTTCGGCGCGGCACCCGCTGCTGCAGCGGCGACCTCGGTGCACTTCGTCGCACCCCAGGCACTCGAAGACCGCCTCGCCGACCGCCTGAACGTGAATCGGCGGTTGGTCGGAGTGCGCGACGTCCGCAAGGTCGGTAAGGCGGACATGCCGCTCAACGACGCGATGCCCCACATCGAGGTCGACCCCGACACGTTCACCGTGCGGATCGATGGCGAGGTATGGGAACAGGCACCTGCGACCGAACTGCCCATGGCGCAGCGCTATTTCCTGTTCTAGAGGAGGTCTGTTCTGATGTCCGTTCCGGCCGGGCTGGCCACGCTGCTCGCGTTGTCTGATTCCCGACTCCCGACCGGCGGGCACGTCCATTCCGGCGGCGTCGAGGAGGCCGTCACCAGTGGGCTGGTGGTGGACCTGCCGACGCTGCGCGCGTTCCTGTGCAGACGGATCCGCACTAGCGGCCTCGTCACCGCGTCGGTGGCGGCGGCCGTGCACGCGGGCACGCTCAGCGTCGTGGAGGCCGACCACGAAACCGACGCCCGCACACCAGCTCCCGCGGCTCGCGCGGCTTCGCGAGCGCAGGGGAGGGGGCTGACACGACTCGCCCGCAAGGTCTGGCCCGAGCGGGACTGGGACCTGATCGGGGCCAGGCCGCACCTCGCCGTGGCAGCCGGGGCGGTCGGGGAAGCGAACGGTCTGATGCCGGAGCACACCGCGATCTCAGTGGTCTACACCACCATGACGGGCTCCGCGACGGCCGCCCAGCGACTCCTGGCATTGGATCCCGGCGACGTGGCGGCACTGACGTTCGAGCTGTCTCCGCTCTGCGATCAAACGGCTGCGGAGGCGGCCAAGGAACTCGCCGACCTGTCCGATCCGATGCTCGACATGCTCGCTCAACACCACGCCGAACGCGATCGACCCCTGTTCGCGTCATAACTCTACTCTCGAAAGGCGCTTCATGCCACCACATCTCATCGACGGCGAGCCGCACGTCCACACCGAACGCCCGCGCCGAGTCCGGCGCGACGGCGAGCCGTTGCGCATCGGCATCGGCGGTCCGGTCGGGTCCGGCAAGACCGCGCTGGTCGCGGCGCTGTGTCGACAGCTGCGCGAAGAGTTGTCGCTCGCGGTTCTGACCAATGACATCTACACGACCGAGGACGCCGACTTCCTGCGCAGACATGCCGTCCTTCCCGACGAGCGGATCGCGGCCGTGCAGACCGGGGGTTGCCCGCACACCGCGATCCGCGACGACATCACCGCCAACCTGGACGCGATCGACGACCTGATCGCGGGAAACGCCGCGCTGGACCTGATCCTCGTCGAGTCCGGCGGCGACAACCTGACGGCCACCTTCTCCTCTGGCCTCGTCGACGCGCAGATCTTCGTCATCGACGTCGCGGGTGGGGACAAGGTGCCGCGCAAGGGCGGACCCGGGGTGACGTTCTCGGATCTCCTGGTGATCAACAAGACCGACCTGGCCCCGATGGTGGGTGCCGATCTCGAGGTCATGCGCCGCGATGCCGCCAAGGTCCGTGGCGAGCGGCCATTCGTCCTGATCTCGCTGACCGACGACCCCACCGCGGCGGCCGTCCTCGACTGGGTGCGCGTGCAACTCCGCGTCTCCGTGTAAGCGACTCGAGCGCAATGCTTTCCGACGTCCTGATCGTCGCGTCGACCGGTCGTGCGCCCCGCATCGAGTGTTCCGGCGGAGTCGCGGCCAGAAGGACCGAGCCCGACACCGTTCACCTCGTCTCCGCTGCGGCGACCCCGTTGGGCGGTGACACCATCAGAGTGCGGGTGGTGGTCGAAGCAGGAGCCGTGCTGAGGGTGCGCAGCGCGGCGGCGACGATGGCGATGCCGGGGACGGTCACGATGGAGTCCAGGGCGACGTGGAATCTCGAGGTGGCGGGCCACCTCGACCTGGATCCTCAGCCGACGATCGTGGCCGGGCAGGCGCGGCACGTCACGTCGACGCGACTGAGGCTGTCCGGAACGGGCACCGTGCGGCTTCGCGAGCGCGTGCAGATCGGCAGATCGAATGAGAGCCAAGGCTTCTGGTCGGGCTCGGTGCACGCCGACGTCGACGGAACCCCGCTGCTCCGGCACCGCGTCGAGCTCGGCAGCGACTCGGCAACCCACGACGTGCTCGGCACGCCCATGGCGTGTGTCAGCGAATTGCGCTATCCAGAAACCGATTTCGATGCCGCGGGCACGCTGCTCGAACTCGCCGCAGGTGGTTGTCTCGCGACGTGGCAGGGCGAGCGGTTGGTCACCTGACCGGAGGCGTGGCCCTCGGATGGCTGAAGGCGTAGAACACGCTGAATCCGGCCAGGGTACCCAGTGCGATCGAGAAGAGGGCTGCGACAGTGCTTCCCAACGTGGTCAGGTCTGCGTGGCCGCCGGTGGCCGCCTGGCTCAACGTGACGAAGCTGAGCGCACCGGGAACCAGCGCCCAGAACGAGGCCAGCATCATCACGATCGCCGGCGGCGACGACTTGATCCGCGAAGCGAGCAACGCGAACGGTGCGACGAAGAATGCGCCGACGGCGCCGCTGTGTGAGGGGGAGAGGAACAACCCGCCGACCTTCTGGCCCACCAGTGCGACCCCGATCGCCGCCATCAACCAGATCAGCGAGCCGCGCGGGGCGGACAGGTAGACGTAGAGCCCGATGGAGACCAGCACCACCGCGACGTAGATCGACCAGGACCCCATCTGCGGCGAAGGCGCTTGCGGCGCGACCTGACCGGCGACGTGGGTGCCGAGCGCCACACCGAACACCAGCAGCCCAAGCTGTGTCACTCCGTAGACGAGCCTGCTGGCGCCTGCGATGATCGCGGAGTTCGCCAACTCCATCGCCCCGATGGTCAACGCCATGCCGGGCAGGATGGCGACCAGCGCGGGACTGATCACCCGGACCAGGCCGTCGTTGGCCGCGTCCGCGACGAAGAGGGTGGCCAGGATCGTCGCGATCATCGCGCACAGCGTGGGAAGCACCGGATTGAGTGCCGGGAACGGCCGACCCAGCATCACCACCGCGCCGACGACGAGACCCAGGAACAGATATCCGGGCAACGCAGCCCATGTCGGGTTGATCGTCATCCCGAACCCGACGGTGGTCACGGCGTAGGCACTGACGGTCAGCGCGATCCCGAACCGCGGCTTCATCGTGCGGGCGGCGGACACCTCGGCGATCGCGTCCGCGGGCGTGATCCCGCCGACCGCCGCAAGGTCGGCGATGTCGTCGATCCGGCCCGCCAGATCGAGCTGCAACGTCGCATGCGTCGACGTGTCGACCTCGTAGCCGACACTGCCCACCTGAATCACCAGCATCGTGGGCAGGGCGACCACCCGCACCGCCGAGGACGTGTACCGCGGGGCGATGGTCAGAAGTCGGTAGGCGACCAATTGGGACGGTTGTTCGACTTCGAGCAGCGCGATACCCAGTTCGCGCAGCATCGCCGCCACGACGGCCTCGTCGTGGGTGTCGGGTTCGGTGACGGACGGCAAGGCCTCCTTGCGCACCGATCGCCACAGTCGTCGGGCACGGAGGCGCCAGGTCTCGATCATCGACGCCCAGTGTTGCGCAACGCCGACCGACGGTCATCGGCGGCCAAGGGGGAGAGCGCTAGCTCGCCGCCTTCTCGGTTTCCTTCAGCGAGGCCGCAAAGTCCTCGAGTTGCTCGATCCGGGTGCGTGCATAGGCCTGCTGCTCGGTGATGGTCAGCTGTCCGCGTTCGCGGCTCAGGAACGTCACCGCCCACGACATCAGGGTCGCGACCTTGGTCTTGAAGCCGACGAGGTAGATGAGGTGCAGCCCCAGCCATGCCAGCCAGGCGAAGAAGCCGCCGAACTCCAGCTTCCTGGAACCGCCCAGGGGTATCTGCGCGACGGCGTTGTACTTCGACACCGTCGCCATCGAGCCCTTGTCGAAGTAGCTGAAAGGCTCGCGGGGCTTCGGAGTCGTCCCGTGTTCGCGGGCCTTGGCCTCGTTCTTCAGGATGTCGGCCACGTACTTGGCGCCCTGGATGGCACCCTGCGCCATGCCCGGAACGCCGTCGACGAGCTGCCATGTCGCCGATGACGAAGACGTTGGGGTGGCCGGGGATCGACAGGTCCGGGTTGACCTTCACCCTGCCCGCCCGGTCGATCTCGGTCTCCGACTGCTCGACGAGGTCTCTGCCCAGTGGGCTGGCCGACACGCCTGCCGACCACACCTTGCATGCCGACTCGATGCGACGGATCGTGCCGTCGGGGTCCTTGACCGTGATGCCGTTGCGGTCGACGTCGGTCACCATGGCGTTGAGCTGGACCTCGACACCCATCTTCTCCAGCCGCGCCTTGGCCTTGAGCCCCAGTTTCTCGCCCATCGGCGGGAGAACCGCGGGAGCGGCGTCGAGAAGGATGACGTGCGCCTCGCTCGGATCGATGAGCCGGAAGCTGCCCTTGAGCGTCTGATCCGCCAATTCCTGGATCTGGCCCGCCATTTCGACACCGGTCGGCCCGGCGCCGACGACCACGAACGTCAGCAGCTTCCTGCGGCGTGCCGGGTCACTGGACCGCTCGGCCTGCTCGAAGGCGCCGAGGATGCGGCCCCGCAGCTCGAGCGCGTCGTCGATCGACTTCATGCCGGGCGCGAACTCGGCGAAGTGGTCGTTGCCGAAGTAGGACTGCCCCGCGCCAGCCGCGATGATGAGCTCGTCGTACGGCGTGCTGTAGTCGTGCCCCAGCAGCTCCGAGTGAACCGTCTGGCTGGCAAGGTCGATGTGCGTGACGTCGCCGAGCAGCACCTGGGCGTTTTCCTGCTTGCGCAGGATCAGCCGGGTGGGCGGCGCGATCTCGCCCTCGGAGATGATGCCCGTCGCCACCTGGTATAGCAACGGCTGAAACAGGTGGTGCGTGGTGCGAGCGATCAGCTTGACGTCGACGTTGGCCCTCTTGAGCTTCTGAGCCGCATTCAACCCACCGAAACCCGAACCGATGATGACGACCTTATGCCGATCCGATGCCGTAGCTCCGGGATGGCTCATTGCTGCTCCTGACGGACGAAAACCTACTCAGTACAACCCATAGGTTAGTGGGCAGGCTTCCCTGGAGCGCGGTGAGATAACCCACCGCACCCGATGTTCACCCGGCGAGCAGTGGCCTGCAGCTTCTCCGCAACCTCGGTGGCGGGCCCTGGGTGGTAGCCGTCGAGGCTGGTCACCGGGCTGAGGATGACCCCGTCGACACCCGCGTCGAAGCACCTTGGTCTTGATCTGGTCGGCGACCTGTTCGGGGGTTCCGAAGACGGCCTGCTGTCGGAAGTCCTCGGGGATGAAGTCGGCGGTGATGCCCTCACCGATGATCGCGATGACCAGCATGCTGGTCTCCAGCGTGGCCGGGTCGCGGTCGATCTTCTCGCAGTTCTCCTTCACCACGGCCAGCTTGCGGGGCAGTTCGTCGAAGCCGGCGATGATGTTGAGGTGGTCGAAGTGCTTGGCCGCCAACGGGATTGTCTTCTTCTCGCCGCTGCCACCGATCATCAGCGGGACATGGTCGCGGAAGCGGGGTTCGGCCATCGCCTCCTGCGTGCGGTAGTACGTGCCGGAGAACGTCGGGCGCTCGCCGGACAGCATGGGCAGGATGATCTGCAGCGCCTCACCGAGCTTGTTGAAGCGGTCGGTGAACGTGCCGAACTCGAAGCCGAGCGAGTCGTGTTCGAACTCGTACCAGCCGGTGCCGATGCCGAGGATCGCGCGCCCCTGGCTGATCACGTCGAGCGTGGTGATGGCCTTCGCGAGCAGGGTCGGGTTGCGGTAGCTGTTGCCGGTGACCAGCGTGCCGAGCTGGACCTTCTCGGTCGCGGTCGCCAGTGCGCCGAGCGCGGTGTACGCCTCGAGCATCGGCTGATCCGGGGTGCCGAGACCAGGCAGTTGGTAGAAGTGGTCCATCACGAAGACCGAGTCGTACCCCGCCGCCTCCGCCTCCTTGGCCTGCGCGATGACGGTGGGGAAGAGTTCCTCCACGCCGGTGCCGTAGGAGAAGTTGGGGATCTGGAGTCCGAGTCGAATCGTCATGACTCGACCGTAGCGACGGCTAAACGGAACCGTAACCCCGTTTCGCTTGGCGCGAAGCGGGAATATCTCGAAGGTCAGGCGAAGTTGGCCAGCGCACCGTGGCTGACGTGCAGGGTCTGCCCGGTGATGTGCCGCGCCGCCGGCGTCGTGAGAAACAGCGCCAGCCTTGTGATCTCGGCTGCCACAGACGGTGAGGCCGTGCCGATGCCGTCGTATCCGTGCTCGGCACCCTTGCCTGGCGCCACCGTGTTGACGGTGATGCCGCGGATGCCGAAGTGGCTGGCCTCGACCTCGGTCCACTTCGCCACGGCTGCCTTGATCGCGGCGCCGGGGCTCCCCTCCTTGACGTCGTCGGGCACCACGTTGACGATCGTGCCGCCGGAACGGAGGTGGTCGCCGAGGATCTGGACGGTCAGCACCGTCGACAGCAGCGAGGCATCGAGTGCGCTACGCCACGCCGCCGCGCGCTGAACGAGGGTGTAGGTCCGCGGGTCGTCCGCCACACCGCGGGGTGCGGGCACGTTGACGATGGTGTCGAGATGGTGGGGGAACTGGCTGCGGGCATCCTCGAGGCTGCCCGGATCCGTGTTGTCGAAGACGAGGAAGTCGATGTCGAGTTCCTTGGCCGCCAATTCGAGATCGGCGCGATGCGCTCCGGCGATCACGACGTGGTGCCCCGCGTCGCGAAACCCCTCCGCAATGATGCGGCCAAGTTCTGTATCCCCACCCGTGAGCAGTACGTCCATCACCAAACCCCCTAGTATTCGCCGCTGAACCCAGCTAGTCGCACCATGTTACTGGACAGTAGCTAGGAGGGGAAACCCACCACGCCTCGATCTTCGGACGCCCGTGGGAAAGTCCCCTAGGGTCTTGTGCGTGACCAGATTCCGCCACGTCGCGACAGCGCTCCTGGCGGTCTCCGTGCTCGTCCTCGCCGGCTGCGGATCCGGCGCTTCCGGAAGCGTTGACGAGAAGACTCTCGACGTCTTCGCGGCCGCATCGCTGAACAAGACCTTCACCGACATCGGCAAGCAGTTCGAGGCCGACAACCCGAACTGGAAGGTGAAGTTCACCTTCGCCGGGTCGTCGGACCTCGTCACACAGTTGACTCAGGGCGCCAAGGCCGACGTCTTCGCCTCGGCCGACACGAAGAACATGGACAAGGCCGCCCGGGGCGGCCTGCTCGCGGGAGATCCGGTCGACTTCGCGTCGAACACGCTTCGTCATCGTGACCGCACCGGGCAACCCGCGAGGCGTGGCATCGTTCGCCGACCTCGACGAGCCCGGCCTCAAGGTGGTGGTGTGTGCGCCCCAGGTGCCGTGCGGCTCGGCGACCGAGAAGGTCGAAAAGGCGATACACGTGGCCTTGAACCCCGTCAGCGAGGAGTCCTCGGTGACCGACGTGCTCACCAAGGTGACCAGCGGACAGGCCGACGCGGGCGTGGTGTACGTCACCGACGGGATCGGCGCTGGCGACAAGGTCGCGACCGTCGAGTTCCCCGAGGCATCCGTGGCCGTCAACACCTATCCGATCGCGGAGCTGAAGAGTGCCGCGGATGCGGATGCCGCCAAGAGGTTCGTCGCCCTGGTCACCGGTGAAGCGGGCCAGACGATCCTGTCGCAGGCGGGCTTCGCCAAGCCTTGACCCGTACCAGCGGTCTGCCGCGTTGGATCTACGTTCCCGCCGTCGTCGGCGCGGTCTTCGTCGTGCTTCCGCTCGTCGCGATGGCCGCCAGGGTCGACTGGCCGCATTTCTGGTCGCTGATCACCAGCGACTCGTCGCTCACGGCGCTGGAGTTGAGCTTCAAGACGTCGAGCGCGAGCACGGTGCTGTGCATCCTACTCGGCGTGCCGATGGCATTGGTGTTGGCCCGCAACGATTCTCGAGCGATCCGCTGGACGCGGCCGCTGATCCTCCTGCCGCTGGTGTTGCCGCCGGTCGTGGGTGGCATCGCCCTGCTGTATGCGTTCGGCCGTCTCGGACTGCTAGGCCGCTACCTCGAAGCGGCCGGCATCTCGATCGCGTTCACCACGGCGGCGGTGGTGCTCGCCCAGACCTTCGTGTCGCTGCCCTTCCTGGTCATCGCCCTCGAGGGTGCGGCAAGAACCGCGGGGGCCGACTACGAGGTCGTGGCGGCCACCCTGGGCGCCCGCCCCACCGCCGTGTGGTGGCGCGTGTCCATGCCGCTGCTGGCACCCGGCCTGGCGTCGGGCACAGTCCTGGCCTTCGCCCGCTCGCTCGGAGAGTTCGGGGCGACGCTGACGTTCGCCGGTTCACGCGAGGGCGTCACGCGCACGCTGCCGCTGGAGATCTACCTGCAGCGCGAGGTGGATACGGACGCCGCGGTGGCACTTTCCGTGCTGTTGGTCGCCGTCGCCGCCGTCGTGGTGTTTGGCACTGGGCAGTCGCACGCTGAAGGCGGGTGGTGCCGGTGGCTGGTGACTCGTGCGGCGGTGAATCGCGTTGAGCGGCATCGAGATCCGTGCCGTCGTCGAATCGCGACGTCTGGACGTCGAGTTCAGCGTCGCACCGGGCGAAGTGCTCGCCGTGCTCGGACCCAATGGGGCAGGCAAGTCGACCGTGCTGCATGTCCTCGCCGGCCTGGTCGGACCCGATGCGGGGGAGGTGAGGGTCGGAGCGCGCGTCCTGACCGACACGTCCGCCGGAATTCAGGTCGACACCTACGACCGGCGGGTGGGACTGCTGATGCAGGATCCCCTCCTGTTTCCCCATCTGAGCGTCGGCGCGAACGTCGCATTCGGACCGCGTGCCGCGAAACGGCTCGGCCGCAAGGACTCCCGCGCAGCATGCCGAGCACTGGCTGGGCGAGGTCGACGCCGCAGACCTGATCGACCGCAAGCCGCGACAACTGTCCGGGGGACAGGCGCAACGGGTGGCGCTCGCGCGGGCACTGGCCGCCGAACCCGAGGTGCTCCTCCTCGACGAACCTCTGACCGGGCTCGACGTGACGGTCGCGGCGTCGATGCGCAGGGTGTTGCGAAGGGTACTGGCGCAGGACTGCCGCTCGGCGGTATTGGTCACCCACGACATCCTCGACGTCGTCAGCCTTGCGGACCGCGTCGTGGTGCTCGAGCAGGGAAGAATTGTCGAATCTGGTTTGACGACAACGGTATTGGCGGCGCCTCGGAGTCGTTTTGGTGCACGCTTCGCCGGGGTCAACCTCGTCGCGGGCCGGGCGGGCCCGCAGGACACGGTGCTGACGGACTGGGGATCGGTCTGGCACGGCCATCGGGAATCGGTCTTCGACGACGGCGATTCCGTGGTGGCCGTCTTCCCGCCGTCGGCCATCGCGGTGTATCGCGACAAGCCGCAGGGCAGTCCACGCAACGTCGTCGAGGTCGTCGTCGCCGAGCTCGACAGCCGAGGACCAGCGATCCGGATCCGCGCAGAGGAACAGCCCGACGGCGCACCGGGACTGGCCGCCGACGTCACCGCGGAATCGGCTGCCGACCTCGGGCTCACCCTGGGGGACCGGCTGTACTTCGTCGTGAAGTCGCAGCAAGTCAGCGTGCACGCCGGGCCGTAACGACCGCGCGTGCCGACGGGCGATCAACGCTGTGAGACCACGGGCAGGCAGGGTTTGTACGCTGCACCGTCGACGACCCATGCCAGCAATCAGCGATATGCGGCCCTTGGCGGCGGTTACCGCCACACAGCAATCATGACAACTGACACTCTAAGAGCGACTCTCACTTGCGTCACGGCGGTAACACGGTAGTTTCGTTCCCATGCAGCACCCGCACGTGAGCACCAGAGGACACAAACGCATGAGCCTCGCCAAGACACTATCCCTCAGTGCCGTCGCGAGCTTCACGGCGATAACGCTCGCGTTGTCCGGTGCAGTCGCCCACGCAGACCCCGTCCCGCCGCCACCACCCGCCGATCCCGGCGCGCCCGCGCCACCGGCACCCGCGGACCCCAACATTCCGCCGCCCCCACCCGCGGACCCCAACGCGCCGCCGCCCCCACCGGCGGATCCCAACGCTCCGCCACCGCCGCCCGCGGCAGGCGATCCCGAGGCTCCTCCGCCGCCTCCGCCGGAGCCGGGACGCGTCAACAACACCCCAGGCGGCCTGAGCTACGTGGTGCCTGCCGGCTGGCAGGTTTCGGACAACACCAACCTGTCCTACGGCCAGGCCCTGCTGACCAAGATCCCAGCCGAGGGCGCGACCGCGGCACCCACCGACACCAGCGTTCTCCTCGGACGCCTCGACCTGAAGCTGTTCGCAGGCGCCGAGACCGACGATGCCAAGGCAGCGACCCGGCTGGCGTCCGACATGGGTGAGTTCTTCCTCCCGTACGCCGGAACGCGCGTCAACCAGGCCGCCGGACCGCTGACCGCGGCCGGGTTGCCCGGCGCCTTCTCCTCCTATGACGTGAAGTTCACCGACACCACCAAGCCCGACGGCCAGATCTGGGCCGGCGTCATCGGCGACCCGCCCGCGCCGGGGACGCCGCGTGGACAGCGGACACCCGAGCGGTGGTTCGTCGTCTGGCTCGGTTCGGCGAAGAACCCCATCGACAGGGAGGCCGCGACGGTCCTGGCGCAGTCGATCCGGCCGTACACGCCGCCGCCTCCGCCACCGCCGGCAGAGCCGGACCCGAACGCGCCGCCACCCGATCCGAACGCACCGAAGCCGCGGCCCGCGGTTGGCGTCCCGGTGCCGGTGACCGATGCACCTCCGGGGATGTTGCCGGGCGGCTGACCGTCGCGTGACGATCGTGTCCATTTCGTCAGTCGAATAGTTACGCTCGGCGGCTATACCGGAAGGTGACCCAGCAGCGGTGTTGGGCGTCGCCGGCACAGGCAGGAGTTCGTCATGGACATGATTACGGCTACAGAGTTTCTGGCTGCCAGATCCAGCACGTTGACCAGCGTGGGCTGGATCGGCTACATCATCATCGGCGCGCTGGCGGGCTGGATTGCCGGCAAGATCGTCAAGGGTTCCGGTAGCGGCATCCTGATGAACATCGTCGTCGGGATCGTCGGCGCGCTGATCGGTGGATTTCTCTTGAGCTTCTTCCTCGACACCGCGGCGGGCGGTTGGTGGTTCACCTTGTTCACCGCGATCCTCGGCGCGGTGATCCTGCTGGGCATTCTCGGCGCCGTACGCAAGCGGTAACCACCGCTACAGCGCGGCCAACACGCCGCGCATCGCAGCAGTGAGGGTGCCTTGGCCCTTGCGGTACAACGGTCCGCGCCCGTCGGCCAGCAGAAGTCGCAGCCTCGCCATGCCGCGTGCCCGCACCGGCGTCGCACCGGTAAGTCGTCCCAGCACCTCGTCGATGACTCCCGTCGCCTGGCGGACCGCCGCCGCGTGCACGGGAGCGCGCGGACTGCGGTGACCCTGGGAAGAGTGTGCGTCCCGGACGGCCGCACACAGCGCAATCCCCAAGTCGCGGCGCTCGCGCTCAGACGTCAGCCGCGTCCAGTGCACGGCGAGCGGTGTACCGCCGACGGGGACGATGCCCGCCTCAACCTCTCCGTCGTAGCGGGCGGCGAACAGGCGCGCGGACAGCCGGGCCGACCGCGACGCCTGAGCGTCGGCCACACGTCGTTCGGTGCGGGCCGGCGATACCGAGTCCAGTACGCCGAGCCAATCCTGCTGATGTGACGTCATCGCCGACCTCCTCGTTCGTGACCTATGAAAACGCTATACCGGTCATCAATGACTAGTCAAGCTGGAACACTGGTCACGTTTGAGTTAGTCTGGCGTCATGACGTCCCTCTCGGGCCAGTGGCTTGGCGACATCGAGGCCAAGCCCGCGCCAGAGCCGCTGCGACGCGTGCAGGCATTCATCAACACCATTGATCGCGAATCGGGTCAGGATCGCTTGCGAGCCGTCGAGGACGCCCGACCATGGTTGGTCGAGAACGAGTTGCTCGACCGCGATGCGCCACTACGCGACGAGGACCTTAGAACCCTGGCCGTATTCCGAGAAGGACTGCGCGCCTTGGTGATTCAGAATACCGACGGCCTCCAGCCGGCAGCAGACGCCATGTCGTTGCTGTACGCGGTCGCCGAGCAGGAACACGCCCGGGTGACGATCACCCCCGACGGCGGTGTTCGACTGGCGCCGACCCGCGACGGAATCAGAGGTCGGCTGCTGGACCTGCTGCTCGACATCGCCGACGCCCAGTGCAACGGGCTGTGGGTGCACATGAAGGCGTGCGCCAACGACGACTGCCTCTGGGCGTTCTACGACCGCTCACGCAACCACGGTGGAACCTGGTGCGACATGGCGACCTGCGGAAACAAGCTCAAGAACCGGGACTTCCGCGCGAGGCGTCGCACCATCGGCTGACGCGCCTCAGGTCGACAGGTGCCACACCAGGGCGGCCGCCAACGCACCGAGGCCGTTGAGCGACCAGTGCAACGCGATCGGCGCGATCAGGCTGCCGCTGCGCCGCCGCAACCAGGTGAAGACGAAACCGGCCGTGCCCGTGGCGATCACCGCCATCACCACGCCCGCGACCATGCCGAACACACCCACGCCGAAGAGATTGCTGAAGCCAACGTTGCTACTCGTCAGGCCCAGCGAGGTCGCGATGTGCCACAGGCCGAACAGCAGCGAGCCCGCGGCGGCCACACCACGAAATCCCCACGCCCGATCGAGCGTGCCGTGCAGGACTCCGCGAAGATCAAGTTCCTCGGGGATGACGGTCTGAAGCGGGATGATGACCATCGACGCGATGAGCGCACCGGACACGGTCGCGTAGTGGTCATTGAGGAACATCGGCCGCGTCCACGGCAGGAGCGCACCGACCGCGATGACGGTGCCGACGAGCACCACGGCGCCGAGCGCGTACCAGCCGCCCGAGCGCCACTGGTCACGTCCGAGTCCGAGCTCGGCCCAGCCGAGACCGCGGGACCGCACCAGCACGACGAGACCGACCGCCGCAACCGGTACCACCACGAAGTTGGCCAGCGGAGTGGTGAAGTGCGCGATGAGGTTGGTCAGAGCAAGCACGACCACCACGACGCCGATGTCGACATAGATCCGGAAGTGGTGCAGCGCCGCCAACTGACCGATCAGCGGGTGCGTTGGCGCAGTGGCCGTGCTGAGGTCGGTCATGACCGAGCAAGCATACGCGCTTTTCAGATTTGCCCAGGTCAGAGGGTGCAGCTCCAGGCAGCTCTCCAACTCGTGACCTCTAGGTGAAATCCCGGTGCAGCCAAGCGCCGCGCCGCTCGTACGGGTTGTATGGGTAACACCTGTCGACCGATGCCCGAGGAGCGTGCTTGCCATGACCGACGCCAAGACAGTCTGGAGCGCCGCGGATCCCGAGCCGCTGACCGACGACACGATCACCCGCATCGACCGCTGGTGGCGGGCCGCGAACTATCTGTCCGTCGGACAGATCTACCTGCTGAGCAATCCACTGTTGCGTACGCCGCTGTCCCGGGACGACGTCAAGCCGCGGCTGCTCGGACACTGGGGGACCACACCTGGCCTCAACTTTCTCTACGCGCATCTCAACAGGGCGATCCAGGCGCGCGAACAGTCGACCATCTACGTCACCGGTCCAGGACACGGTGGCCCAGGCCTGGTAGCCAACGCCTACCTCGACGGGACCTACGCGGAGTACTACCCCGACATCACCAACGATGCCGAAGGCATGCGAAGGCTTTTCCGGCAGTTCTCGTTTCCTGGCGGCATCCCGTCGCACGTCGCTCCCGAGACGCCGGGTTCGATCCACGAGGGCGGCGAGCTCGGCTACGCGCTGTCGCACGCCTACGGCGCCGCGTTCGACAACCCCGACCTGCTCGTCGCCGCGGTGGTCGGTGACGGCGAGGCGGAGACCGGAGCATTGGCGACCAGCTGGCACTCCAACAAGTTCACCAACGCGGCCAAGGACGGGGTGGTGTTGCCGATCCTTCACCTCAACGGCTACAAGATCGCCAATCCGACTGTGCTTGCCCGGATTCCGGAGGACGAGCTGCGATCCCTGATGATCGGGTACGGACACAACCCGTTCTTCTTCGAGGTGGCCGACGACGCGGATGCCTCGGGTGGCGGCGAGCACACCGACGTGCACCGTCGGTTTGCCGCGTTGCTCGACGAGGTGCTCGACGAGATCGCCGGCATCAAGGCCAAGGCGCTCGCCGGCGACCAGTCGCGGCCCCGCTGGCCGATGATCGTCTTCCGCACCCCGAAGGGCTGGACCGGCCCGGCGTACATCGACGGCAAGAAGACGACCGGATCCTGGCGCGCACACCAGGTGCCGCTCGCCAACGCCCGCGACACCCCCGAACACCTGCAGGTGCTGGCGCAGTGGTTGGCGTCCTACCGGCCCGAGGAACTCTTCGACGAGAAGGGCTCCCTCAACGCGGACATCGCCGAGTTGGCGCCCCCGGGTGCGCTGCGGATGAGCGACAACCCGCACACGAACGGAGGCCTGCTCCTCAAGGACCTTCGGCTTCCAGACTTTCGTTCCTACGCGGTCGACGTGCCTGCCCCCGGCGCGGGACTGACCGAAGCGACCAGGGTTCTCGGCTCCTGGCTCACCGACGTGATCCGACTCAACCCCGACAACTTCCGCATCTTCGGACCCGACGAGACCGCGTCGAACCGGCTGCAGGGCGTGTTCGACGCGACCGACAAGCAGTGGAACGCCGAGTACCTCAGCCCGGAAGTGGACGACCATCTCGCCAGATTCGGTCGCGTCGTCGAAATGCTCTCCGAGCACCAGTGCCAAGGCTGGCTCGAGGGCTACCTGCTGACCGGTCGCCACGGCCTGTTCAACTGCTACGAGGCGTTCATCCACATCATCGACTCGATGATGAACCAGCACGCGAAGTGGCTGAAGGTCACCAACCACATTCCGTGGCGGCGACCGATCGCCAGCTTGAATTACCTTCTGTCCAGCCATGTCTGGCGCCAGGACCACAACGGGTTCAGCCATCAGGACCCCGGTTTCATCGACCACGTGGTGAACAAGCGTGCCGAGGTCGTCCGCGTGTACCTGCCGCCGGACGCCAACACCCTGCTGTCGACCTACGATCACTGCCTGCGTTCCCGCCAATACGTCAACGTCGTCGTTGCGGGCAAGCAGCCCGCGCCGAACTTCCTCACCATGGACGAGGCGGTCGCGCACTGCACCAGAGGGCTCGGGATCTGGGAATGGGCGGGTACCGAGAAGCTCGGCGACGACCCCGACGTCGTCATCGCCACGGCGGGTGACGTGCCCACGCTCGAAGGGCTCGCCGCCGTCGACCTGTTGAAGCAGAGCCTGCCCGATCTGAAGATCAGGTTCGTCAACGTCGTGGACCTGATGCGCCTGCAGGACGAAGCCGAGCATCCGCATGGCCTGTCCAACCGCGCGTTCGACATGATCTTCACGACCGACAAGCCGGTGATCTTCGCCTATCACGGCTACCCGTGGCTGATCCACCGTCTGATCTACCGCCGCACCGGCGCCAACAACGTCCACGTCCGCGGCTACAAGGAGGAGGGCACCACCACGACGCCCTTCGACATGGTGATGCTCAACGACCTCGACCGCTATCACCTCGCGATCGACGTGCTCGATCGTGTGCCCTTCCTGCAGAGCACGTGCGCCACCCTGCGCCAGGAGCTGGTCGACAAGCGGCTTGCGGCACGCGAGTACACCCGCGAGCACGGCGACGACATTCCCGAGGTCCGCGACTGGATCTGGCCCGGAGCGCGCCGAGTCGTCGGATGGGCCCGCCGTCGCCGCGACGGTCTCGACCGGCGGTGACAACGAGTAGCTCCGGCAGTCGGCCGAGAGTCTCTTAACAGGTGTCAAGTAGGGTCACGGGCAGCCACAGCGTCCCCGGCGATTGAGGAGGCCCCCGAGTGACCGACGCCGCGCCACTGCTCGCCGGTGTGCGGGTCCTCGATCTCGGTGCCGGTACCGCCGACATGGTCACCCGACTTCTCGCCGACCTCGGCGCCGACGTCCTCAAGATCGAGCCGGAGGGCGGCAATCCCGGCCGCATCGCACTGCCGCGAGTCGGGGGAGTCAGCGTTCCGTTCGCCCTGCACAACGCCAACAAGCGCAGCGCCGTCGTGAACCCTCACGCAACGAATTCCTCGGGCTGGCGGAGGCCGCGGACATCGTCGTCGACAGCGGGCAGACATCCGCATTCGGCCTGTCCTGCGCCCAACTCGCCGACCGCTTCGACCATCTGGTCACCATGTCGGTCACCGACTTCGGCACGACGGGGCCGCGTGCCAGCTGGCGCGCGACGGATCCGGTGCTCTATGCGATGTCGACCGCGCTGTCTCGCTCAGGGCCGCCGACGGGAACCCCGGTATTGCCGCCGGACGGCATCGCCTCCGCGACCGCGGCCGCTCAGGCCGCGTGGGCCGTGTTGGCCGCCTATTACCACCGGATGCGTTGCGGAGTTGGCGATTTCGTCGACTTCTCCCGCTTCGACGGTGTCCTGCTGGCACTCGATCCGCCGTTCGGATCGATGGGCCAGGCGGCGGCCAACCAGGTTCGCCCGACGTCGTGGCGGGGCAGGCCGCGCAATCAGCACGTGTATCCGATATTCGCGTGCGCCGACGGCTTCGTCCGGATCTGCGTGATGTCCGGGCGGCAGTGGCGTGGCATGCGGGCGTGGCTCGGGGAGCCTGCCGAGTTGCAGGACCCGAAGTTCGAGAGCCTCAGCGCGCGGATCACCGCGACCCGCGAGATCGGCGCGATGATCGGCGATCTGTTCTCGAGGCACACCATGGCGGAACTCCTCGAAGGAGGCCAACGCCACGGCGTCCCCATCGCTGCCGTGCATACCCCTGCGGAGGTACTGGCCTCCGATCACTTCCGGACGGTCGGTGCCCTTACCGAGATCGTCTGCGGCGGCGGCACCGAATTGACCGCTCCGGTAGGCAATTTCGTGGTCGACGGACAACGAGCCGGCATCCGCCACCCGGCGCCGACCGCAGGTCGCGACGCTGCGGCATGGCTGTCGCGACCGCACCAGGCGACAGGGGAGCGGACCTCGGCGCTGCGGCCGCTCGAGGGACTCCGGATTCTGGACATGGGCGTCATCGTCGCCGGCGGTGAGCTGGGCAGGCTGTTCGCCGACCTCGGCGCCGAGGTGATCAAGATCGAAAGTGCCTCCTACCCGGACGGATTGCGTCAAACCCGCGACGGGCAGCCGATGGGCGAGACCTTCGCTCTGACACATCGCAACGAGTACGGCCTCGGCCTGGATCTACGCACCTCGACGGGGGCGGACGTCTTTCGCCGCTTGATCGCGGAATCCGATGCCGTGTTCGCGAACTTCAAGCCGGGAACCCTTGCAGCTCTTGGCTTTTCCTACGATCAGATGCGCGCGATCAACCCGCGGATCGTGCTCGCCGAGAGCAGCGCCTATGGCGACACCGGGCCGTGGAGCACCCGAATGGGGTACGGGCCACTCGTGCGCGCCAGCACCGGGGTCACTCGGCTCTGGACGGCGCAGGACGCCGAACGCGCCGGGCGGCCGGCATTCAGCGATGCCACCACCGTCTTTCCGGACCACGTGTCCGCCCGCATCACCGCAATCGCGGCGCTGGCGGCACTCGTCCGTCGTGATCGCAGCGGTGTGGGCGCCCAAGTGCACGTATCGCAGGCCGAAACCGCGATGAACCACCTCGACACCCTGTTCGTCACCGAGGCCGCGCGGACGGCGGGACAGGTGATCGACGACGACCCGGGCTTTCACGCGGTCTATCCGTGCGCGGGCGACGACGACTGGTGCGTGATCTCCATTCGCTCCGACGAGGACCGCGCGGCCATCGGCGCCGCGATGGGCCGGGGCGATCTTCCCGCCGATCGTGACGCCCTGTGGTCTGAAATCGCCTCGTGGACAAGTCGATTCGCCAATGACGTGATCGTCGAGCAGCTTCAACGGGCTGGGGTGGCCGCCGGAGCGATGTGCCGACCTCCCGACGTGCTGGCTGATGCACAGATCCATTCACGGCGGGTGTTCAGCGAGATGGTCCATCCGCTGCTGCCCGCCCCGCTGCCGAGCGAAGCGAATTGCGCGCCCTACCGCAACATCCCCGTTGCCGAGCAGCGCCCCGCCCCCATGCCAGGCGAGCACACCCGGAGATCTGCCACGAACTGCTGGGCATGGACGCCGACGAAACCGATCGCCTGATCGCCGAGGGCGTGCTGTTCACCTGGACCGAACCCGACCGAGAACGAGGAGTTCCATCATGATCGACCCCAGAACGCCGGTGCTCGTCGGCTATGGCCAGGTCAACCAACGCGAATCCGACCCGGCGACCGAACCCATCGACCTGATGGAGCAGGCCGCGCGGGTCGCCGCGGACCCGCGTGTGCTCGAGTCCGTCGACTCGGTCCGGATCGTGAACCTCCTGTCGTGGCGCTATCCCAACCCTGGTCTGCTTCTCGCGCAACGCATCCGGGCCCAGCACGCGGAGAGCCGTTACACGCCGATCGGCGGCAACGTCCCACAGTCGCTCGTCAACCAGGCGTGCATCGACATTCAACGGGGAAGCGTCGACACCGTTCTGATCGCGGGCGCCGAGACGTGGCGAACGCGAACCAAGGTCCGCCGGGCCGGAGGCACGCTGAACTGGACCAAGCAGGACGAATCCGTCGCGGCCCCGGCCGGCGCGGACGAGCAGTTCGCGATGGCGGGGCCGGTGGAGATCAAGATTCACCTGGACCGACCGGCGTTCGTCTACCCGCTCTTCGAGCAGGCGCTGCGGATTTCGGCGGGTGAGACTCCCGAGGCACATCGTCGCCGCATCGGTGAGTTGTGGGCACGGTTCAGCGAGGTGGCGCAAGGGAATCCGCATGCCTGGACCCGTGAGGCCGTGTCGGCCGAGGACATCTGGCAGCCAAGTCCCGACAACCGGATGATCAGCTGGCCCTACACCAAGCTGATGAATTCGAACAACATGGTCGACCAGGGCGCCGCACTCGTGTTGACGTCGGTGGAGAAGGCCACCTACCTCCAGATCCCCTCGGATCGCTGGGTGTTTCCGCTATGCCGGGACCGACGCACACGACACGTATCTGATCGGCGAACGCGAGGAGTTGGACCGCTCACCCGCCATCAGGATCGCGGGTCGACGAGCACTCGAGTTGGCGGGCAAGGGAATTGACGACATCGATCTCATCGACGTCTACTCGTGTTTCCCGTCAGCCGTCCAGGTCGCCGCGCGCGAGCTCGGGCTCTCGACCGAGGATCCCGACCGGCCGCTGACCGTGACGGGCGGCTTGACGTTCGCGGGCGGCCCGTGGAACAACTACGTTTCGCACTCGATCGCGACCATGGCGGAACAGTTGGCCGCCGCACCGGGCACGCTTGGCCTGATCACCGCGAACGGCGGGTACCTGACCAAGCACAGCTTCGGCCTCTACGGTACCGAACCGCCCCGGCACGAATTCCGTTGGGAAGACGTGCAATCGACCGTCGACCAGGAACCGACCAGGGAGGCGGTCGAAGACTGGACGGGAGTGGGCACGGTCGAGTCCTGGACCACGCCGGTCACCCGCGACGGCGAACCGGAGAAGGTGTTCGTCGCGGTGCGCACGCCGCAGGACGCCAGGGCGCTGGCCGTGATCACCGACCCGAGCGAGGCCTTGACCAGCACTCGCGACGACATCGCAGGCGCGAAGGTCGAGGTGCGCGCCGACGGATCGGCCAGCCTGCAGTAGATCGACCCGCGTTGCGGCGATGAGTTCCGCGATCCTCGGCGGTCGGTACTGGTGACCCCTACGAAAGGTTGCACCATGATCATCGAACACGTGCTGGCCGTCGTGCCCGTGACGAACATCGACGTCGCAGCAGCATTTTACGAGAAGCTGTTCGGCCGCCCGGCCGACAACAATCCGATGCCGGTCCTCGTCGAGTGGCAGGTCGTTCCCGGCGGCTGGGTGCAGGTGTTCATCGACGAGGAGAGAGCCGGATCGGGGTTGGTGAACTTCGCCGTCGACGATCTTGCCGAACACGTTCGCGGCGCTCGCGAGAACGGCCTGGCAACCGGGAGAGATCGAAGCCGTGAACAAGGGCGTAGAGCTGTCGACGCTGACTGACCCCGACGGGAACGTGATCCGGCTGATCGGGAATTTCAGGGTCGAGTACTGACCCGATCAGCTTTTAGCGCGGAGGTTACACGCACCACACGGTGACGACATGTGACCGCAGTACTCGTTGAGGATGACGGACACAGAGATCGACGCCGCGGAGGTCGTACCAACGAAGTCGCGTTGGTACACATCGCTGTTCGCGCAACTGCTGGTCGCCATCGTCGCAGGAATCGCGGTCGGGTGGCTATGGCCCGGATTCGGCGCGGACCTCAAGCCGGTGGCCGATGCCTTCATCAAGTTGATCAAGATGTTGATCGCGCCGATCATCTTCTGCACGGTCGTCATCGGCATTGCCCATGTCGGGTGACCTCAAGTCCGTCGGCAGGATCGGCGTGAAGGCGCTTGATCTACTTCGAGGTCGTCACGACGTTCGCGCTGCTCTTCGGATTGTTGATCGGGAACATCGTCAAGCCGGGCGCGGGCTTCCACATCGACCCGCAGACCCTGGCCACCGGCGCGGACGCCGTCGCGGCGAAGACCGGTAACGGCGAACTGCCGCACACCGTGGAGTTCCTGCTCAACATCATCCCGACGTCGATCATCTCCGCGTTCGCCGAGAACCAACTGCTGCAGGTGCTCTTCTTCGCAGTCCTGTTCGGCCTGGCCCTCGCGAAGTTCGGGGAGCACGGCCCGCCCGTCGTGTTCGAACTGATCGAGCACTTCAGCAGCCTCTTCTTCACGATCATCGGCTGGATCATGAAGCTGGCGCCGCTGGCCGCATTCGGCGCGATGGCCTACATCATCGGCCAGTACGGCATCTCGTCGCTCGGCAGTTACGCCAAGCTGATCGGCGCCTGCTACCTCGGTGCGGTGCTGTTCATCCTGGTCCTCGCCGCCATCGCGCGGTTCTTCGCGGGAGTGAACCTCTGGCGGTTCCTCGTCTACATCAAGGACGAGTTGTTCCTCGCCCTGGGCACCGCGTCCACCGAGGTCGTCCTCCCGCGCATCATGGACAAGCTCATCTTCGCCGGATGTTCCCGAACGACAACGGGTTTGGTGGTGCCGACCGGCTACTCCTTCAACCTCGACGGAGCGACGCTGTACCTGTCGATCTGCGTGCTGTTCCTGGCGCAGGCACTGGGCGTCGATCTCAGCCTCGGCGAGCAGATCACCGCCGTGCTGGTGCTCATGCTCACGTCGAAGGGGATGGCCGGAGTGCCCGGTTCGTCGTTCCTCGCGCTCTCGGCGACGGTGGCCGCCATCGGGCACGGCGCGATTCCCGTCGCCGCGGTCGCGTTGTTGCTCGGGCCGACAGGATCATGGACTCGATGCGGGTCTCGGTGAACCTGCTCGGCAACTGCGTGGCCACGATGGTGGTGGCCCGCTGGGAAGGCCAACTGGATTCGGATCGCATGAAGCAGGTGCTCAGCGGCGAGGTGGTCGAAGGCATCGACTTCGAAGACGAATCCGAGATGGGTGGTGTTCGTCGAGCTAGGACCTTGACGGCTACACGACGCCGGACACGGGCAGAATCGTTTCGGGTGCAGTCGTTTTCAAGAACGCGATTTCCTCGACCACATCGCGCGCCAGGCAACTTTTCACGTGAGCATCGACGCGTCTCAGCAGCTGCCTGGGCGTGCATCCGGTAGCGCCATCGAATACCGAGGCCATGATCGGCCAGCTTGGGTATGGCGGGACGAACCGATCGCCTGGTAGCCAGCGGTGAACCGACGCTCGACTATTTCTCGGCCTGCGTCGGCGTCGTGCAGTGGTTTCAGCGGCGCGGTCACTCGAAAGCGGTCGGCGGCCGTGCCGATGGAGCGAGAGCCGATCGATTCCCATACGCTCGGCTCGCACGCGACCACTGCTGCCGTGCGCCGCATGGTCTGCCTGATCGACATGAGGCCGTGCGCGACACGCTCGAGGTTACGGTTGTAAGTTGCACCGTCGGCAGACGAAGGGCCGTCCACGGGCTGGGCGAGCAAGGTATCGATCTGGTCGATCGCCAGCACCGCCGGCGCCACGAGGGCGACCAGCTGCGAGATGTCGCGCACACAGTCTTGCGGCGTCAACGTCGAAACACCGATTCCCCAGATTCTGCGGCCGGTGTCATCGAACTCCTCGGCCGAATGTAGGTAGGCGTGCCCGACGCCCTGGACGCCGGGGTCGTTCGCGCCCAGCAACACCAGCGCTCGCAACGTGTGGTGCGTCCGGCGAATCATCTCGCCCTTCGACTTGTGCAGAGTGTTGAGGAACTTCGACAAGATCTGTGGGGTGAGATCGGCGTCCCCGCCGACAGAGCGCCTTTCGGCGTGGGTGAGGTCCGGAGCGATGGCCGCGAGGTCCCGCAGGAGCTTCTTCAGCTGAGTCTTGGACTTCGCAGCGGGCCTGCAAAGGCTTTCGAGGACGCCGCTGCGGGCCAAGTCCCAGAAGCCGGTGGCGTCGAGTGGCTCCACGAGAAAGAAGAACCCGCCGCCGGTCTGCACTCGTTCGCGCACCTGACCAAGGAGGTGGGTCTTGCCCGAACCGGCTTGACCCCTGACCACCACACCGAGCGGGCTGGAGTCCATGCCGCGGTCGGCGTCGGCGAACGCTGCCAGCACCTGATCGAATGCCCCGTCGTTGAGGGCGGGCACGTGCACCGCACCCTGCGAATGCCAGACATCGTCCGCGGTCACAGCCCAGGACAACCGGATCGAACCCAGCGCGTCGCGCTCCCGTGGTTCCATCAGTTGGCGATCCCAACTCCTGCTTCGACACGTCGGGAGGTCGGCACGAAACCGGACCCGATCCACCCAGCAACCGGCGTGGGCGGCGAGCCAAACATACGCGGCACGGACCCATGTGTGATGTCACCACGCGGCAGGAAGACACCGCACACCATGAGAACGGGACCGAACGGCAGGCGCCCGAAGCATGACTTCGTGTTAGGGCTTCCGACCGATCGGCCGCTTCGCGAGTTCGAGTACTTCTTCGGTGGTGAGTGGGCTATGCGGGTGATACGACAGGCACCAGGGCGCGGTGATCCGGTGGAACGGGGTGCCCTCCAGCGCGGCGTAGAAGTTGCCTGCGCGCAACTTGCTGATCTCCGGCACGTGTCCGCCCTTCACGCGTGCGAACTCCTTGGCCACCGTGATCTGTGTCGACGAGTTGAGCAGCCCATAGAACTGTGTTGCCGCATTGCCGGGAATGTTGTTGTCGATGCCCCTCGGCGCCTGCGTCGCGAACACGAGGCCCAAGCCGTACTTGCGAGCCTGCGACGACAGTGCCCGCGTGCTCTTGGTCGCCGCGGTAGTCCCGACGGACGGCGCGAAGTTCTGCGCCTCATCCATCACCAGCAGTCCGCCGAGAGGCTTGTTACCCGCCGGATTCCGCTTGATCCAGGCGAACAACGCCATCTGCAACTGATTGACGAACCCCGCACGTTGATCGTCGTTGGAGAGTCCGATCAAACTGATGACCGACACCCTTGCGCGATATCCGTCCGACGGTGTCATGAGCAGGCCGGGATCGACCGGAGTGCCGCCGCCGCCGAACATCGGATCGTTGACCTTCGCGGCCCGTAGGTTCTGACCCAGTACGGCGGCCAGTTCGCCGGCGCCCGCAATCGCACTGATGCCGACCGGCAGCTCGCCGAGCAGCTCGATGAAGCCGTCAAGGCTCGTACCTGGTTGGCGCCCATACCAATTCAGCGCCTCGCGCAGCACCGCTCTCGCGTATTCCGCCTTCGCGGTCTTACCGGAGATCAAAGCGCGAGGCTCCAGCGCGGAGAACGCAGATTCGACGGCCACCTCGTACTCGTCGGCGTCGTCGACGACGCTCGCGAAGTCGGGCAGAGGCTGGAAGGACAGCGGTCGACCACCCGCGCGCCGAGGCGTCCACACGATGACCTCGGTGTTCGCGTGGTAGTCGTCGGCGCGCACCGTGTCTGCTGGATCCCAACCACTCGGAGGATCGGGCCAGGCAAGCCCGAGCCTGGCCAGGTCATTGTTGGGATCCAGCACGATCGATGACACCCCACGCAGAGCGCACTCCTCCACCAGTCGGCGGATGAGCACAGTCTTGCCTGACCCGGAACCGGCGAAGATCGCGGTGTGCTTGCGCAATGCGAGCAGTTCGACGTCGAGCAGCTTTTGCGTGATGTCATCGACGCCCAGAGGGACTGCGGTGGGGGAGTGTTCGCGATCGACGGGTTTGGGCTTCGGCGGTTTCGGTTGATCGGATTTTGAGTTCGGCGGTTTGGGTGCACGCGCCGAATCTGTCTTGGTGTCGTTATAACGTGGTGGCGGCTCGACACCGTTGAGGAGCGCGGCGCGCATGAAGTGCAGGTGATGAGCGGGTTTGCGGGCGACCAGCCAGCTGCGAAGATCGGGATGATCGTCGTCTAGAAAGTCCCGCAACGCGATGACGGTGCGTAGTTCGGCGGTGGAGATCGGCACGTGCGTCCACCAGCAGCCTCGAAGGCGGCGACCACGGCAGCTGTCTTCACACCCTTTGGCCACGCGTCGTTCCGCAAGAAGACCAGCTTGCGCTTATCGATTTTTGATCCGAAACCTGTTGCAGCGCAGGCATTCTTGATGCGGCTCTGCACGGCGATCGCATTGCCGCTGGCGATGGCCCGGAATCCCCAGTGCCGTTCGTCGTCGGTAGCGGCGTCGATGCTCTGCCTGAGGCGCGCGTGTATCGGTGGGCGTTTGCCGGGCGGCGGGTCGAACCAGAACAATTGGTCGTCCTCGCCGTTCTCGATGATCCAGGCCTGCAGGGCCGCCGACAGCAGACCGGGCACCGTGCTGTCCTCGGCATCGTGGTCGAGGACAGCGTCAACGACGGCGCGATCGCGGTAGTCGGCGAACACGAGGTCAAGATCGTCGAGATCATCGGGGTTGGCTGGCCCAGGTTTCTTGACCTCGTCATTCAAGTCCGCCAGCTCGTCGACCACGTTGCGGTCTACGCAGCTTCGAACGTGGGCATCGGCGCGCTGCAGAAGCCCCCGCGGTGTGAAGTCCGGCGAGTCCTCGAACGCCTCTTTCTTGATCGGCCAGCTCGGGTAGTCGGGCTCGAACTCGATAGCGCGATAGCTCGCAGTGAACCGCCGTTCCAGAATCGCTCGGCCGATATCGGCGCTCGGCAGTCCTTCGAGCGGCGGTGCTAGCCGGAATCGGTCGGCAACGCTTCCTACAGCTCTACTTCTGATCGCCGCCCACGATGCGGGCAGACATGCCACGACTTCCGCGGTGCGACGCATGCTCGCGGATCGCCATCATCCCGCCTGCTACGTGTTCCAGGTCACGGTTGTCGGTCGTGGTCGCCGAACCCGTTGCGCGATCGGAGGATTGCGCGAGTAAGCCGTCGAACTGGTCGATCGCCAGCACTGCGGGCCCTGCCAGCGCGACGAGACGGGAGATGTCACGTACGCATTCCTGCGCGGTCGACGGCGGTTTCCCCGAGATGCCCCACGCCTTGAGATCGGCACGATCGATGTCGTCGGTCGAACTGAGAAAGGCCTGGCCGATGTCCTGCACGCCCAGATCCGACACCCCGAGCAACACCAGGGCTCGCAGAGTGCTGTGCGTGTCTTCAGCACCTGCGGCCGCGCCTTGTTCAGGGCAGTAACGAAGGCGGACAACACCTCCGGCGTGAGATCGTCCTCCCCGATGATGGCTCGACGCTCGGCACGACTGATGTCGCCCGGACCGTCGTGTGCGAATTCGTGAGCCTCCACAGCAGTTCCTTGAGCTGAGTTTCCTGTTTCTCGGCAGGACGGCCCAGGCTGTCGAGCATGCCGATTCGGGCGGACTCCCAGAAGCTTGCAGCATCGAGAAGGGGAACCAAGAAGAAGAAACCCCCGCTGCTTGCACACGCTCGCGTGCCTGGCCGAGCAGGTGGGTCTTCCCGGTTCCTGCAGCTCCCTGCACGACCACCCCGAGTGGACTGGAATCCTCTCGAGCGCTCGGCGTCGGCGAAGGCATCCATCACCGCGTCGAGTGCGCGGTCGTTGACGCCAGGCACGTGAAAAGCTCCCTGGGCATGCCACAGGTCGTCGGCGGACGGCGCGAATTGGCAGGTGCAGAGAGCGCAGTGCGTGACGTTGCTCCGGCGTCATGGTGACCTCGGCCGTCACAGCGCTGGATCGCAATCATGTGCTTGGGCTGATTGCCGATCTGGGACCGCGGCCGCATGGTCGTCCGCCGTCAGTGCCTTCTGGTTGTCCTCCCGCATGAGGCTGACGCCGGGCACCCGGTACATGCGAGGTGAGCGCGTCATCGAGGTCGCGTTTGGACACGTCGGGGAGTGCGGCGCGTAGGCGCACCAGGTCGACCCAGCCGCCGTCGTACGAGCAGCCAGCCGGACGTAGGCGGATCGCACCCTCGCCTCGATGTCGTCGCCCAGCGGGTCGGGGTAGCCCTCCGGGCGCGTGTTCGTCCAACGGCAGGAAGACGTCGCCGGGCGCGAGGTCTTCTCTGTCGAAGTATCGGCGCAACGCGCGTAGCACTGTGTAGACGAGCCTTGCCTTGACCCGATGGCTTATCCGGCGTCTCCGCGCCGATCAACTTCGCGCACAGTCGCCCAGCCCCGTCGTCGGTCAGCTCGAGCACCATCGCCCGCCCATCCATGGTGATCTCGATCAGCCCCGTGCCGACCAGGCGATCGCGCTTATCCGCTTCTTCAATTCTGGGCCGAAGCGTGGCCAGTTCGGGATTCCGGACTGGCCGGGCCTCGGCCATCAGAACGAGCAGAACCGCCTGCTCACTACCGGTCATCTCATTG
>CAWCTU010000039.1:0-43506 GCA_963798405.1 uncultured Actinomycetota bacterium | reverse complement strand
CAGGACCTACGGGCGATGCTGATGTCGCTGAGCGAGGTCACCGATCCGAGCCGCTGACGGCCGTCGCCGCCACGGAATGGAAGTCCTTGCCGTCGCGCTTCCACATCGTGCGGCCGGAGGGATCGGTCCCGCGGGCCACCAGCTCGCGCTTGAGGATCTTGTTGGTCGCCGTACTCGGCAGGTCCTTCGCCAACCATACGTAGCGCGGCCAGGCCTTCGGCGACAGATCCCGTTGCGCCGCAAGGAACTCCGCGAACTCCGCGGGGTTCAGCGCGGCGTCGTCGCGCAATACGATGGCCGCCATCACCTGGTCGCCGACGTACTCGTCGGGCACGGGGTACACCGCGACCCTGCTGATTGCGCTCAGCCGCAACAGGATTCGCTCGATGGGCGCGGCCGTGAGGTTCTCGCCGTCGACGCGCATCCAGTCGGCGGTACGCCCGGCGAGGTAGATCCAGCCGTCGGCGTCGCGGTAGGCAAGGTCGCCCGACCAGTACATGCCGTGGCGCAGCCGCTGGTCCGTGGCGCCGGGATCGTTGTAGTAGCCGCGGAACATCCCGCTGCCGGTGGTGTTGACGATCTCGCCGGTGGCGGCGTCGGCATTGGTCAGAGCGCCGGATTCGTCGAAGCGCGCGACCTCGCATTCCTGCACGGTTTCGGGGTCGTAGACGGCGACGCCGGGGAAGCCCTTCCCGATGGAGCCGGAGGGGCAGTCGTCGGACCGGGTGATGATCACCGCCTGCTCGGTGGAGCCGAAGCCGTCGGTGACGACGCAGTCGAACCGGCGGCTGAACTCGGTGATGTCGCGATCGGCGGCCTCGTTGCCGAAGGCGACGCGCAGTGGATTGTCCGCGTCGTCGGGCTGCTCGGCGGTGGCCAGGATGTAGGCCAGCGGCTTGCCGACGTAGTTCATGTACGTGGCACCGTGGCGCCGGACGTCGGACAGGAAGCGCGAGGCCGAGAAGGCGGCAGGCGCCATGGCGGCGCCCGCGTTGACCGCCACGCTCCACCCTGCGTAGACGGCGTTGGAGTGGAACAGCGGCATGGCCAGGTAACACACGTCGGAGCTGACGACCTTGTACTGCTGCGCGAGGGCCATGCCCGCGAACAGCACCATCGCGTGCGGCACCACGACCGCCTTCGGGTCACCGCTGGTGCCGGAGGTGAAGATCATCATGAAGGTGTCGTCGGGCGCGGATTCGCGATGCGGGACCAGCGCCGGCGCCGAGGCCGTCGACGTGGCCCACTCGCCGGAGGACACGTCGATGACCGTCACCGCGCCGAGGTCCAGACCGTCGAGCAGGTGCCGGTGGTCGGGATCGGTGAGCAGGAACTGACAGTCCACGCGATTGACGTCACGGACGAGACCGTCGCCGCGGCGAGTGGTGTTGATCCCGCACAGCACGTAGCCACCCAGGCTGGCGGCGGCCATCGCGGTCAGCATGTCGGGGGTGTTGCCCATGAGTACGCCCACGTGCAACGGCCGCGAGGGGTCGGCCATCGCGATGAGCGTCGCGGCCTGCGCCGTGGCCTCGGCGACGTGCTCGCGCCACGTCCAGGTCCGGTCGCCATACTTGATCGCGGTGCCCTCCTGATCGGCTCGCTCGCGAATCAACTGCTGCAAGGTATCCGCCATCGTTGGCTGCCTTCGTCCGGATAGTGAACAGATATCGGAAACTGTCTACCACGCCTGGCCCGGCGGGCGTACCGTCGGGCACTTGGCACAATGATCTTCCTCAGTACGCCGCTTGGCGGCAAAACCATCAGGAGCGGCACGTGACCAGCGCGACCACGCCGAAGAGCGTCCGCGATCGACTCATCGACGCGGCCGAGGAGTGCATGCGCGCCAAGGGCATTCGCGCGACGACGGTGTCCGAGGTCGCCGAGGTCGCCGGGGTGTCGAGGGGTTGGCTCTATCGGCACTTCCCCGACAAGATCTCCCTGCTGGGCGCGGCACTGGTGCGGCTCAACGAGGCCTACTGGTCGGAGGCGCACGCCGTGCTCGAAGGGGTGGACGGCCTCGATCGGCAGCTCGCCGCAGGCATCCGGCACGGCCGCACCGCGTACGACGATCCCGGCGCGATCCTGCTCAAGCTGCGGATGGACGAGCCCGAGGAGTTCGCGGCGTGCGCAGGGGCGGGCGTGCAGGGTCTGGTACCCGACCTCGCGGAATTCTGGTCGCGCTACCTGATCACCGCGCGCGACCGTGGCGATCTCCATCCCGATCTCGACATCGCCGAGGCGTCGGAATGGGTTGCGCGCGCCATCATTTCACTGGCGACGGTTCCTGGCGCGCGGCTCGACCCCGCAGACAACTCGGCGGTGTTGCAGGCACGTCCGCCGCTACGTCATGCCAGGGTTGAGAGCCGACCCGAACGTGTGACCAAACACCGCGCGAACAGACGTAAATGGCCCTGATTCCTTGGAAATCAGGGCCATTTACGTCTGTTCGCGGTAGTGGTTAGCAGTTAGTCGTCGTTGGCCATCTGCGGCGTGGTCTTCGAGACCTGCACCAGGAACTCGTAGTTGGTCTTGGTCTTGCGCAGCTGGCTCATCAGTAGGTCGATGGCCTGATGCGAGTCCAGACCGGACAGCACGCGGCGCAGCTTGTGCACGACACCGAACTCGTCGCTGGAGAGCAGCAGCTCGTCCTTGCGGGTGCCCGACGGGTTGACGTCGACGGCCGGGAACACGCGGCGCTCGGAGATCTTGCGGTCGAGCTTGAGCTCCGCGTTACCGGTGCCCTTGAACTCCTCGAAGATCACCGTGTCGCCGGTGGAGCCGGTCTCGACCATCGCCGTGGCGATGATCGTCAGCGAGCCGCCGAACTCGATGTTGCGCGCTGCGCCGAGGAACCGCTTCGGCGGATACAGCGCAGTGGAGTCGACACCACCGGAGAGGATGCGGCCCGACGCGGGTGACGCGTTGTTGTACGCACGGCCGAGGCGGGTGATCGAGTCGAGCAGCACCACGACGTCGCGGCCCTGCTCGACGAGCCGCTTGGCCCGCTCGATGGCCAGCTCCGCGGCCTGGGTGTGGTCCGTCGGCGGCCGGTCGAAGGTCGAGGCAATGACCTCGCCCTTGACCGAGCGCTGCATGTCGGTGACCTCTTCGGGTCGCTCGTCGATGAGCACGACCATGAGGTGGCATTCGGGGTTGTTGACGGTGATCGCGTTGGCGATGTCCTGCAGGATCGTCGTCTTACCGGCCTTGGGCGGCGACACGATCAGCGCGCGCTGGCCCTTGCCGATCGGCATGATCAGATCGATGATGCGGGTGGTCAGCCGGTCCGGCGTGGTCTCCAGGCGCAACCGCTGGTTCGGGTACAGCGGCGTGAGCTTGGTGAAGTCGGGACGGTTCCTGGCGTCTTCGACCGGACCGCCGTTGACGGTGTCCAGCCGAACCAGCGGGTTGAACTTCTGGCGCGGATTGTTGCCGCCGCCCTGGCCTCCGCCGCCCTCGCCCTCGCGAGCCACGCGCACCGCACCGGTCACGGCATCGCCGCGGCGCAGGCCGTTCTTGCGCACCATGTTCATCGAGACGTAGACGTCGTTCGGGCCCGCCAGGTAGCCGGAGGTGCGCACGAACGCGTAGTTGTCCAGGACGTCGAGGATGCCTGCGACCGGCTGGACGACGTCGTCTTCGCGGAGTTCGGTGTCGCGGTCGCCACCGCCACCCTCGCCGCCGGCACGCTCGCCGCGGCGCCTGCGGTCGCGGAAGCGGCGGCCACGCCGACCCTGACGACCGTCTCCGTCGTCATCGTCGTCGTTGTTACTGCTGTTGTTGCCGCTGTTCTGGTTCTGGTTGTTGTTGCTGGTTGCTGGTTGTTGCCGCTGTTCTTGTTGGCGTTGTTGTTCTGGTTGTTGGCATTGCGGTTGTTCGCCGCCACCGCCGTCGCTCTTGTCGCCGTCGTTGTTCTTGTTGCCGTCGTTGTTCTTGTTGCCGTCGTTGTTCTTGTCGCCGTCGTTGTTCTTGTTCTGCTGGTTGCGCTTGGGCTCGTTGCCCTCGTCGGCGACGGTCGTTTGCACCTGCGTCGTCGCCCGACTCCGGGGCGCCGGCCTGACGGTTCGCGCCGCGTCGCTCACGACGTGCGCGGGAGGCGGCGGCTCCTCGGCCACCCTCCTCGCGCGCCAGCCTCGGCCTGCACCGACGCGTCGGCGGGCGCGGGCTGGGCGTCGTTGGCGGGCTCGCTGGCGGCGGGCTCGGCCGCGGCGGCGCGCCGACTGCTCGGGCGCGGCCTGCGCAGCACCGTTGGTCTCGCCGCGCTGCTCGCGGATCGCCGCGATCAGCTCGCTCTTGCGCATTCCGGACGCGCCCTTCACACCCACCTGGTTGGCGAGCGCGCGCAGATCCGGCAAAACCATGCCGGACAGAGATCCGGAGCGCTCGCTGGGCGCAGCGTCCTTCGCAACGGGGGCGTCGGCGGCACGCGGCGGGTGCGGCCGACTTCGGGGTTTGCAACTGCCTCGGGCTGGGCATCGTCCGAGGTCACGGGGCTGGCGAGCTCGACGTTGTCGCTGCTGCCGTCAGCCGTGATGAGGTCCGTATCAGACACGGATTTCCTTTCCTTACCCCCGCTGCTCTGAACGCGCGGGGGTTTTATTCGCAACCAGCAGATCCGCTGATTGCCAAGGTCCCACCGCCGCCAATGCAACGGTGATCGCTGGGGTTCGCCACATACGGCGAACCGTCATCCACGAGAAGAATTTGGTGATCGTCCTACTGTCGGCGCAGGCACAGATGCTGCGATTGCTGGACGAGAGCGAGAATAACCCTCATCCCGACGGGAAGCAAGAACGGCACCGGCCCCGCGTGGCGCGCTCAACGCCGAGCGCCGACGCCGGCCGTCCACCGCACACCCTCGCCGACGGACATCTCGCTCACGGTGAATCCGTTCGCGGCGCCGTAGTCCAGCGCCTCCTGAGGCAATTCCGTTGCGGTGGTCATGGCGATCACCGCAGGTCCAGCACCGGAAAGCACTGCTGCCACCCCACAACGCCGAAGGATCGTCAGGTATTCCGATGACGCGGGCATGGCGGCAGCGCGCTGCGGTTGGTGCAGGCGATCCGCCGTGGCCTCCATGAGCAGATCCGGCCGCTCCGTGAGCGCCACGACCAGCAGGGCAGCGCGACTGAGGTTGAACCGCGCATCGACGTGACTGACCTGTGCGGGAAGCATGACCCGCGTCTCGGCGGTCGACGACTTCACCTCCGGTACGGCCGTGAAGAGGCGGATGTCGGGGTGCAGGCGCAGCGGCGCTGCCGAGTAGCGCGCCAGCGAGCCCTCGCCTTCGGTCCAGGACACCACGGCGCCGCCCAGTACCGCGGCGGAGGCATTGTCGGGGTGGCCCTCGAACTCGGATGACAGCTGCACCAGCTCCGTCTCCGTCATGCGGCGTCGAATCAGATCTGTGCAACAAGTCCATTGGCCACTGCAATACCGCCGACGACGGCCGCGGCCGATGATCCGAGACCGCGGGAATGCGGAATGGCGTTGCGGCAGAAGACCTTCAGTCCGGCTGCCTCGGACGCCGGCGGCCTGCAGACCGCGTTCGATCGCCCGCACGACGAGGTGCGACGAGTCCAGCGGAACCTGACCCGCGCCTTCGCCGACGACGTCGATGCTCAGGCCGGAGTCCGTTGTCTCGACGGTGATCTCGTCGTACAGGCTCAACGCCAACCCGAGGCTGTCGAATCCGGGGCCGAGATTGGCACTGGACGCCGCCACGACGGCACTGGCCGTCAGCCCGGCAGGCAGGATCTGGGTCACGGCTCCCCTACCTAGGCCAGCCCGAGTTCTGCGGCAACGGCAATCGGGTCGACCGCGATCGCCATGACGGGCGGCAGCTCCTTCAGCGCCGTGTCCGGGTCCTTGAGTCCGTTGCCGGTGACCGTGCAGACCACCGTCGAGCCGCGCTCCACCCAGCCGTCCTCGATGGACTTGAGCAGGCCCGCGATGCTGGCGGCCGAAGCCGGCTCCACGAAGACTCCCTCGGACTTGGCCACGAGGTGATACGCCGCGAGGATCTCGTCGTCGGTGGCGGCGAGGAATCGGCCGCCGGACTGCTGCTGCGCCTCGACCGCCGAGTCCCAGGATGCGGGCGAACCGATCCTGATCGCGGTCGCGATGGTCTCGGGGTTGGTGACCGGTTCGCCGAGCACCAGCGGCGCGGCACCGGCGGCCTGCGTGCCGAGCATGCGCGGTAGACGGTCGCTGAGGCCGTCGGCGTGATACTCCGAGTAGCCCTTCCAGTAGGCCGTGATGTTGCCTGCGTTGCCGACGGGCAGCGAGTGCACGTCCGGCGCGGTGCCAAGTGCGTCGACGATCTCGAACGCGGCCGTCTTCTGGCCCTGGATGCGCACCGGATTGACCGAGTTGACCAACGCGATCGTGGGGAAGTCGGCCGTCAGCTTGCGCGCCAACTCCAGGCAGTCGTCGAAGTTGCCGTCGATCTGAATGATCTTGGCGCCGTGCATGATCGCCTGCGCCAGCTTGCCCATCGCGATCTTGCCCTGCGGAATCAGCACCGCGCAGGTGATGCCCGCCTTGGCGGCGTAGGCGGCGGCAGACGCGGAGGTGTTCCCCGTCGACGCGCACAGCACCGCCTGCTGTCCCCGCGCGAGCGCGTCGGTGACGGCCATGGTCATGCCGCGGTCCTTGAACGATCCCGTGGGATTGAGTCCCTCGACCTTCAAATGCACTGTGCAGCCGGTCTGTTCGGACAGCCGCTTGGCATGGATCAGCGGCGTGCCACCCTCCAGCAGGGTGATCGGCGTCCAATCGTCCCCGACCGGAAGGCGGTCGCGGTACGCGGCGATCAGGCCGGGCCAGGGCTGGTGCACTGCCGTCCGTGAACTCATTCGCTGGTTCCTTCCAGGCGCAGCACGCTGTCGATGTCGAGCACCACGTCGAGATCCTGCAAGGGCGTCAACGGTTTCCGACAGCGACGCATCCGTGGCCCGGTGCGTGACGACGACGATGCGGGCGCCGCAGGGCTGGCCGCCGTCGTCGACCATGCCCTCCTGCCTGACCTCCGCGATGCTCACCTCGCGCTTGCCGAACTCGGCCGCCACGGCGGAGAGCACGCCGGGCCGGTCCGCGACGTTCATGCTGACGTAGTAGCGCGTCGGGATGAAACCGATGGGCGCGATGGGCAATTCGGCGTACTTCGACTCGCGGGGCCCGTGGCCGCCATGAACCCGGTTGCGGGCGGCCATCACCACGTCGCCCATCACCGCCGAGGCCGTCGGCGAGCCACCGGCGCCCTGACCGTAGAACATCAGCCTGCCCGCCGCCTCGGCCTCGACCACCACGGCGTTGAACGCACCGTTGACCGATGCCAGTGGATGCTCGAGCGGCACCAGCGCAGGATACACCCGGGCCGAAACACGCTGTTGGCCTTCGTCGTTGGTGAGACGTTCGCAGATCGCCAGCAGCTTGATGGTGCACCCCAGCGCCCTTGCCGAGTCGAAGTCGGCGGCGCTGACCTTGGTGATGCCCTCGCGGTAGACGTCGTCGGCGGTCACCCTGGTGTGGAACGCGATCGACGCGAGGATCGCGGCCTTCGCGGCGGCGTCGTAGCCCTCGACGTCGGCGGTGGGATCGGCCTCGGCGTACCCGAGGGCGCTCGCATCGGCCAGCGCGGAGGCGTAGTCGGCGCCCGTCTCGCCCATGGCCGAGAGGATGTAGTTGGTGGTGCCGTTGACGATTCCCGCGACGCGCAGGACGGTGTCACCGGCCAGCGACTGGGTCAGCGGGCGGATCACCGGGATCGCACCGGCGACGGCGGCCTCGAAATACAGGTCGACACCGGCGTTCTCGGCGGCCTGAGCCAGCTCGCCGGTGCTCTGGGCCATCAGTGCCTTGTTCGCGGTCACCACCGACTTGCCGTGCTCCAGCGCGGTCAGGATCGCCTTGCGCGCGGGTTCGACGGGCCCCATCAGCTCGACGACGATGTCGACGTCGTCACGCGATACCAGTGCATCGACGTCGTCGGTCAGCAGGTCGGCGGGCACGCCGCGATCGGCGGCCACCCGGCGTACGCCGATGCCGCGCAGTTCCAGCGGGGCGCCGATGCGGGCCGCGAGATCGGGCGCGCTCTGCTCGATGATGCGCACGACCTCGCTGCCGACATTGCCCAGTCCCAGAACCGCTACGCCGACCGGCTTCTCGGGCTCGCTCATTGTGTAACTACCTCCAGGCTCATCAGATCCTCCACCGTCTCACGGCGCAGGATCAGGCGGGCGGCCCCGTCGCGTACGGCGACCACCGCGGGTCGGCCGAGCAGGTTGTACCGGCTCGACATCGAATAACAGTAGGCGCCGGTGGCGGCGACGCCGATCAGGTCCCCCGGCGTGACGTCGGCGGACACCCAGGTGTCGCGAATGACGATATCGCCACTCTCGCAATGCTTTCCAACGATCCGCGCCAGCGTCGGCGGGGCCTCGCTGGTGCGGGACACCAGGCGGCCGTCGTATTCGGCGCCGTAGAGCGAGGTGCGGATGTTGTCGCTCATCCCGCCGTCGACGCTGACGTACCGGCGCTGCGCGGTCGCGCTGACCGCGACGTCCTTGACGGTGCCGACCTCGTAGAGCGTGATCGTGCCGGGGCCGGCGATGGCGCGGCCGGGTTCGACCACGAGCTTCGGGGCGGGCAATCCCGACGGCGGCCGACTCGTTGCGCACGATGGCGCCGAGCTTGGCCGCGAGGTCGTGCATGGGCGGCGGATCGTCCTGCGGCAGTAGGAGATGCCGAGGCCGCCACCGAGATCGACGTAGGCGATCTGCGCGGTCTTCTCGACGCCGAACTCGGCGACGACGTCGCGCAGCAGTCCGATCACGCGGTGCGCGGCGAGTTCGAACCCCGCGACGTCGAAGATCTGCGAGCCGATGTGGCTGTGCAGGCCGACCAGGCGCAGGTTGTCGGCCGCGAAGACGCGGCGGACGGCGTCCATCGCCGCGCCGCTGGCCAGCGACAGGCCGAACTTCTGGTCCTCGTGGGCGGTCGAGATGAACTCGTGGGTGTGCGCCTCGACGCCGACGGTGACGCGGATCAAGACGTCCTGCACGACGCCCGCGGCTCCCGCGATGGCGTCGAGCCGTTCGATCTCGGTCATCGAGTCGAGGACGACGTGGCCGACCCCGGAGTCGACCGCCGCAGTGAGCTCGGCGACCGATTTGTTGTTGCCGTGCAGCGCGATCCGCTCGGCCGGGAAGCCTGCGTGCAGCGCCACGGCGAGCTCACCGCCGCTGCAGACGTCCAGCGACAGCCCTTCGTCGTCGATCCAGCGCGCCATCTCGGAACAGAGGAACGCCTTGGCCGCGTAGCGGACGTGCTCTCCGCCGCCGAAGGCCTCGGAGATGTCGCGGCAGCGGGAGCGGAAGTCGTCCTCGTCGATGACGAACAGCGGCGTGCCGTACGTCTGCGCCAGCTCGCTCACGGGGACACCGGCGATGCACACGGTGCCGTCATCACGGCGAACGGTGTTGCGCGGCCACACATTCGACGCGAGGGTCATCATCTCGTCGGCCGACTGCGGACGCGCCGGGGCGCCCCCGTGATGAATCTCCTCGGCGTGCCGCGGGCCGGCGGGGTGGGCGTTCACATCCGCTCCGGAGCGCTGACGCCGAGGATCTGCAGACCGTTCGCGATGACCTGCCGGGTCGCCGCGCACAGCGCCAGTCGGGCGGCGTGCAGGTCGCCCGGCGCCTCGTCGCCCTGCGGCAGTACCCGGCACGTGTCGTAGAACCGGTGGTAGTCACCTGCGAGGTCTTCGAGGTAGCGGCACACGCGGTGCGGTTCCCGAAGCGACGCAGCGGTTTTCAGCACGCGCGGGAACTCGCCGATGCTGCGCATCAGGGTGCCCTCGCGGTCGTGGGTCAGCAGGTCGAGGTGCGCGGTGCTCGGCGCGATGCCGAGTTCGGCGGCGCTGCGGGCAAGTGCCGACAAGCGGGCATGCGCGTATTGCACGTAGTAGACCGGGTTCTCGCTCGACGCACTGGACCACAGGGCGAGGTCGATGTCGATCGGGCTGTCCACCGAGCTGCGGATCAGGACGTAGCGCGCGGCGTCGACACCGATGGCGTCCACCAGGTCGTCGAGCGTGATGACGGTGCCCGCACGCTTGCTCATCTTCATCGGCTGGCCGTCGCGGACGAGGTTGACCATCTGCCCGATCAGCACCTCGACGGTGTCCGGATCGTCGCCGAGCGCGGCGGCGGCGGCCTTGAGCCGGGCGATGTAGCCGTGGTGGTCGGCGCCGAGCATGTAGATGCACAGGTCGAAGCCGCGCTGGCGCTTGTCCAGGAAGTAGGCGAGGTCACCGGCGATGTAGGCGGCGTTGCCGTCGCTCTTGATGACGACGCGGTCCTTGTCGTCACCGAATTCGGTTGTGCGCAACCAGGTTGCGCCGTCCTTCTCGTAGATGCTGCCCGTCTCGCGGAGCTTGGCGATGGCCTGGTCGACGCGACCGCTGGTGTGCATCGAGTCTTCGTGGGTGAAGACGTCGAAGTCGGTGCCGAAGTCGTGCAGGGACTGCTTGATGTGGGTGAACATCAGGTCGACGCCGATCGACCGGAACGTCTCCTGCTGCTCGTCGGCGGGCTGGCTCATGACGTCGGGCACCTGCGCGACGATCTGCGCGGCGATGTCGGCGATGTAGTCCCCCGCGTAGCCGTCCTCGGGGGCGGGCTCCCCCTTCGCGGCGGCCACCAGCGAGCGGGCGAAGCGGTCGATCTGCGCGCCGTGGTCGTTGAAGTAGTACTCGCGGACCACGCTCGGCGCCCTGGGTGGCCAGCAGCCGGCCCAGTGCGTCGCCGACCGCGGCCCAGCGGGTGCCGCCGATGTGGATCGGCCCGGTGGGGTTGGCCGAGACGAACTCGAGGTTGACCTTCACGCCGGCGAGGGCGTCGGAGTCTCCGTAGGACGCTGCCGGCGGCGAGGACGTTGTCGACGACGACGGCCTGCGCGGAGGCCTCGATGCGCAGGTTGACGAAGCCGGGGCCCGCGACGTCGGCCGAGGAGATGCCGTCGGCGTTCGTCAGTGCCTCGGCCAGCCAGCCGGCGAACTCGCGCGGGTTGACGCCGACCTTCTTGCCGAGCTGAAGGGCCAGGTTGGTGGCGTAGTCGCCGTGCTCGGGATTGCGCGGGCGCTCGACGGTGACCGTCTCCGGAAGCGCGGCCGCGTCGAGGCCGCGCTCGGCCAGAATCGCGGCAGCGGTGGTCTTGAGCAGTTCGGCCAAGTCGGCGGGGGTCACGGGTGACCATCCTATGGTCTGGGGTGGTCAGGCCCCGAATCGTTTACGGCGGCCAGGGCTGCGGCGGGTGTGATCGGCGCCCGTCGCGATGCGTTAGGCTGTCGACGCCCAACGGCGCAGCGTGTCAGACCGCGCGCCCCCGTAGCTCAGGGGATAGAGCGTCCGCCTCCGGAGCGGAAGGCCGCAGGTTCGAATCCTGCCGGGGGCACCCTACTGATCAGCGGAAACGCTGGCTTTTTGATTTCCCGACCTCCATGCGGACCCTCTCGAAGCGGGAAGACGTTGGCGCTGTGGATCCGCGCCTGCGAACCATTGAGCCACCAAGGGGATAGCGTCGGGATGTGTCTGAGTCCAACTTCGGCGATTTCGAGTTCGAGCGGAAGTTCTACGTCCGCGAGATGCCCGCCGCCACTGCGCTCGATCCACGGCCCGAGTTGATCGTGCAGGCCTACCTGTTCGCCGCCGACGGATACGCGGTCCGCGTGCGGCTGCAGGGGCCCGCTCCCGCCGACTTGAACGTCCCTCCCGACGAACTCATCCAGGCAATCGGCCTAGCGGATACCGACACGATCGGAACCATGACCGCCAAGGGGCCCGCCGCCGGCGGCACCCGCTACGAAGCCGAACGCGAGCTCGACCCGATCGTCGCCGGTCAGATCGTCTCCCGCGCCGAGCATGTCGTCATCAAGGTCCGCTACTCGGCATGGCTGGGCGAGGACGGTTGGATCGTCGATCGGTTCCTGGGCCGCAACGCACCCCTGCTGCTGGCCGAGGTCGAGCGCAATGCCCCAGTGGTCGACCTCGTGATCCCCGCGTTCTGCGCCACCGAGGTCTCCGAGGACGACCGGTTCCGCAACGAGTATCTAGCCCATCAGCCGTTCGGCGAATGGGCCGATAGCTACCGCGACGAGCTGCAAAAGACCGGGCCACGGTTCGTCGAGACCCTCGGCCGTAACGAAGTCGAAGGCTCCCAGCCGCAACCGTGATGCTCACCAACCGCCGCTCCCGCAACAATTGGTCCCGGCTGTGAAGGGCCGCTATTCGGGGATCCGATTGGGGACCCCACCGGGGTAGGGCTCCGGCTTCCCAGTCAAGGCTGGCACTCCCATGATGATCGCTTGCGTACCGAATTCCGGTTCCGCTGGCTCGGGCGCTGGCCGAGGTTCGCCCTTCACGATCACGTCTGCCGCAGTGACGTCACTATCGAAATTCTGCACCATGACGGCGCCGACTGCGCCGAGGCCCAAGATTGCACTGACACCGACCGCCGCGGCGGATCGCTTGACTTGATGTCGATTGATTGAGCTCATCTCTACTCCGATGGTTGGGCTGAACCAGGGTTGACTGAGCGAGATCGCCGCCGCTCCGCGAAGATCGCGCTACGCCCAGAGTGGCACCGAGGCGCTGTGAGAACACTGAGTGCTGACCTGCGTCATCCGTCGGTAATCCGTGCGAGAAGCCGGTGTAACGCGCTGCCCCAAGCATTGCCCTTCAGCACGTCCTCGCGATGTAAGCAGGCGGCGTGGCGGTGCCGCTGATCGTCGGGGGCGCGATGGTGAGCGCCGGGCAGTTGAGCAGTCCGACATCGTCCACCTGATCATCGCGGACCTGTTCGTCGCCGGGATCGCCACCATTGTTCAGGCCGTTGGCTTCTGGCGTTGCGGCGTGCGACTGCCTCTGATGCTGGGCGACCCTCAGGTCACTGCGAGCTGCCAGAAGTGGGACGACGTCACCGTAGGCAAGTTCTCCGCGCGCGGCGGCTGACGGTCGGCGTCGTTCGTCGGCCGGGGGTCGTCCTGCTAGATCCTGCCGGCGATGAAGCCGGCGGCCTGGTCGACGAGTCCGGAGCCGATGTATGACGGCTGCAGGTGCGAATCCCAGTTGAATCCTCGCCCGCAGATCGGGTCGCCGTTTGCGCACTGGTCGATCGTCCTACCGGCGAAGAGCGGTGCGGGGCCGAGACGATTGGTGGCGTTGCCGAACAAGACCACTGCTGCGACATTTTGGGAAACGCTCGACGACAGTCTCGTTCTGGCCGCGATGTCAGCCGCGGTGGCACCCAGGGAATAGCCGCCTATCACCAGGCGGGTGTCGGGGCAGCTGCTCGCCATGGATCGAACATGGTTGCTGATGTCCTTGGCGCCGCTGCCGGCGTCCACGTTGGCGGGATAGTTGACGCCGTACACCCCGATCGACCTGGACGTCTGGGACCGAAGCGAATTCACCAGGGCATCGCCGACCGCGCCGACTCCGGGAGGTTCGATTCGCCCGCGAGCGAAGATCACTTCGGCGTCGGGGCATGCCGCCGACGCCGTGGGAATCAGCGGTGCCGTCGACATGACTGGTGCAAGCACCAATGCTGCAGCGAACGCAGCGGCGGAAGCGAGACTGAGGACGCGGTACGCGCCCGGGATGGTCGAGAGTAAGCCCCATGACATCTACTTCGGTTCATCCGGTGGCGTGCGTTACGGCGGACCCGAGGCGAGCTCATCGCCGGAAGCCTCGGTGGCGTATTCGGCCTCCCGCCGACCGCTCCATCGCCTTGGCGGTGACGTCGCACCCGCCGTGCGACGGTTCAGAGTCGGATGGCTCCGCTGTCACCCAACGTGTTTCGTGACGGGAACCAGGACGGGTGCGTCGGGCGTTGCGGGTGTCATGAGTGACCTCGTCGTGGCTGGCCGACGGCCACTTGCTCGCGATCGCTTGCGAGTGGCGATCGTGGTCGCGGTGGTGGCCGCAATTCTGCTCGTCGAGTTCACCTCACGGCGTGGCGTGGCGTGGCGGCTGATCACCTTCACCTACCAAGCCAACGTGCTGGCCGCCGCCTATTACGCGTGGACGCTGTTCTCGCCGCGAGCCGAGTCTCGTTCCGGCCTGCGCGGCGCGGTGGTGCTGTACGTCGTCGTGGCGGGCGTGGTCTGGAACCTGTACCTGACCGAGATGAGCATGGGCTACACACCCGCCAACACGCTGCTGCACATCGTCGTGCCCGCACTGGCACTGATCGATTGGCTTGCCGTCGGCCGAAGCCAGGGCGAGGTGCTTTGGTGGCAGCCGTTCGCATGGCTGGTGTATCCCGCGTTGTATTTGGTGCTGGCCCTGGTGATTCTCAACCGCGCCGGGCGTCGCGCCCCGTACTACTTCCTGGACCCCGAGAGCGTCGGGATGCTCGGCGTCGCTGCCAACGTCGGAGTCTTGGCGGCGGGCTTCCTCGTGCTTGGGTACATGCTCGCTGCCGCGGGGCGTGCGACCGTCAGGCTTGCGCTGACGCCTAGGTTTCCCACACCTGCGCCGGGCTGCTCACTTCGGCGAAACCCGGTACCGTTGCACAGTGTCCGTGCAGGAGTTGCACAGACATCGCATCGTTCGGGGGGATTGGTGTCACATGGGCAAGCCATTGAAGATCATTGTCGGGGCTGGATTCATCACGCTCTTGGCGTCGGCTGGAACGGGTTTGGCGTCGGCAGCGCCCGACGCCAACGGGCTGGCCAACACCAAGTGCAGCTACAACCAGATCGTTAACGCGGTCAACGCCGAGGTGCCGAGTGAGGCCTCCGGAATCAACAATTCGTCTCAGCTGCAAGGCCTGCTTCGCGACCTGCTCGCCGCTGGGCCGTCGGAACGGCTGGGCATGATCCAGCAGGCGCAGGGCAACTTCTTTCTGTCCGACGACATCGGCGCGATGATCCAGGTCGCCGACAGCTGCAGTAAGTACTGATTTGCGGGGGGCCGTTGCCCCTACGCTGGCCGGGTGGCTGGCTACCGCCCCGTCGACGTGGTGCGCACCGGATTAGGTGCACTGCTGGGGATTCTCGTTTCCGGGGCGACGGCGCTGCTGATTCCCCAAGGCAACGAGGCCTTGCCGTTCATCGTCGCGCCGATGGGCGCCAGCGCGGTCCTGCTCTTCGCCGTACCGGGCAGCCCGCTCGCGCAGCCGTGGCCGCTGCTCGGCGGCAACCTGGTGTCGACCGCCATCGGGTTGGTGGCCCATTGGCTGATCGGCGTTCCCGTAGTGGCCGCGGCGGTCGGCGTCGGCACCGCGATCGCCGTGATGATGCTGCTGCGATGCCTGCATCCGCCGGGCGGCGCCTGCGCGCTGCTCGCCGCCACGGCGACACCCGCCATCGACGCCCAAGGCCTGGCGTTCATCGCGCTACCCGTCGCCGTCAACACCGTCGCACTGCTCGCGGTGGCACTCGCCGTGAACAACCTCACGGGGCTGCGCTACCCACACCGACCGCCGCCGGTGCCCAAGGTCGAGGGCGTCACCGCCCAGTTGGGCGTCCAGAAGCAGGACGTCGACGAGGCGATGCGACGGGCAGGTCGCGGCCTAGACGTGTTACCCGCCGACGTGCTCGCCCTGGTACGCGAGGCCGAGACCCGTGCGCTCGACCGCAGGCTCGGGTCGCTTCAGGTGGCGCAGATCATGCGCCGCGACGTCGCCACCGTGATGGGCTACGAAACCATCTATCGCGCAAGGCTTCTCATCGTTCAGCGGCACGTCAAGTCGTTGCCGGTCATCGACGACGACCGCCGGGTCATCGGCGTCCTGTCGATCACCGATCTCTTCAACCGCGACGTGGTCGAGCTCGGCAAGGTCGAGACCATCATGAAGACCGACGTCGTCACGCTCGTGGAGACCGCGGATGTCGCGGAACTGATTCCGCTCATGACCGACACCGGCTATCGGCACATGCCGATCGTCGACGCTGACGACCGGCTCGTCGGCATGGTGACCCGAGGCGAACTCATCGCGGTGCTCAACCGCGCGCTGCTCGACGAGAGTTCGTGACGGGGGTTACCGCGGCGGCGAGAGCGACCGCACTGCAATGGAATTCGGCGAACTACGGTGATGCGTCGGGCACGCTCCCGCCACGTGACTAACCCCGCGGGACCACCGTCATGGTCAGCTCCTGGCTCTTCGGAACGAGGGCGCCCGGCGGCGGCGTCATGCTAGTGATCAGCCAGCTGTCGGGGTGATTGGCCGCATCGTCCATCACGTTGTGCCCGTCGGGTGCCGTGGCGGCGTCAAGGCTGAGGCAGATGAGGATCGGATCGTTGAAGATGGCGTCGAGCCCTCTCCCGTTGATCTGCGGCAACGGCTGAGGCCACGCCATCTGGTCGCACTGTGGGCCGTCGGCATGGCTTACGGCCAGGCCTTGCCCTGCACAGGCCAACAGCATGGCTGCGGCGACGGCGCCACGGATCACATACGTCCTTGCACGAGACATGCATCCTCATCTCGACGTGTATCGGTCATTCGACTGACTAAGTTTTACCACCGCGCGGTGGATCGGGGAATCGACCTCGGTGAATATGCGGAACGGACGCCATTGTGAGACGATATTTCCAATTCGTACCGGTGTGCCCATTCCGCCTGGTAACTGCACAATGCAACTCCTGGAGTTTCCATGTCTGCCAACAGAATTGCTGCCGGTGCCACATGGCTCGGCGGCGGTGAATATCACGAACTGAACGAACGACATCACCGGTCGACCGCAATGGTGGCGGGGATCGTGGTGCTCGTCACGGTCACATTGGCCACGCTCGTCGCCACCGCGGTACTCGTCGAGGCGACCGGGTGGCAAGCGGTCGCCGTTCTGCCCGTCGCCGCATCTTCGGCGTGTTGGTCGGAGCGGTCAGCCGGGCCATCGCCAGCGGCCCGAAGCGCGGCTGGTCGGGCGTACTCGCGCGCGCCGTCGTCGCGGTGGTCACCGGCGCCGTCGTCGGCGAGCTCGCCGCCATGGCGATCTTCGCGGGTTCGATCGCCACTCGCCTCGAGGAGCGTGCCGCTCGCGACGCCGATTCCGTACCGGCCGTCGTATCGGCCTCGGCCAGCCTTGACAGCACCCGCCTGGCGCGTGGCGCGTTGGACGATGCCGTCGCCGCCGCAAGCCGGGGCCGCGACGATGCGCTTGTCGTCGCGCGATGCGAGTTCAACCCGTCGCCCACCTGCCCACAGACACACATCACCGGCGTGCCCGGGGCAGGTCCCGAAACCCGCACGGCGAAGGACTTTCTCACCGACGCGCAGCGTCAGCTCGACGCCGCGACCGGCGAACGCGATGGTCGCGCACCACAACTGGACGGTCAGATCGCCGCGCAGGAGCAAGCGCTCGCACGAGCACGCGACGCTGCCACCGTGCACGCCGACCGCGGGCTCGGTGCCCGCTGGTCGGCCTTGAATGCCGAATCTGCCGCCAGCCCAGGAGCGTTGGTGCTGCGGGTCCTGACGAGCTGCTTCTTCGCGCTGCTGATTCTTCTGCCACTCATCCTCAAGCTATGGCGTGGGCAGACCACCGAGGATCGCAGCGGCACGGCGCGCGAGGAGCGCGAGCGCGCCGAGATGGCTGCCGACACCACGATTGCGGTCAAGCGTGCCGAGGTGCGCGCCGAGATCGAAACGCTCTGGGCCGAACAGCAACTGGCGAGTGCCCGCATGGCGGTCGAGGCGCAGAACGAGATCGACCGCGAGACACACCGCCGTCGGGTCGCCGAGGCACTGGAGCCGCCCACGCAGGTGACCGTTGAGTCGGTGCGGGTCATCGAGCCGGCGGCTGAATTGCCCGCGACGGACGTCGCTGAAAATCTGCCTGCTGTCATCGATCCGGCCGAGGTCGCGCAGCGGGAGCGCGGGCTGATCCCGGTGATTCCCGACGTCACCCGGGCCGCGACTCGGTGGCTCCGCCCGTTCGTACCGCCCATCGTCGCCAGTGCCATCGAGACGACGACGAGGCCACTGCGCGGCGCACGTCAGGTGATCGAGGAGACCGAAGAGATTCACTTCAGCCTCCGCCGCAGCCATCGGGTGAGCGTGATGTCCGAGGAAACGGTCGAGCCACCCGTCGACGATGTGCGATTCGATGCGACGGCGACGACGACGGCGCGGGTCGAGCGACCGAAGCGACCGCCGCGCAAGGCGATACCGAAGAATTCGGCACCTCGACAGCTGACGTCTGGCGACTAACGCAGGCCTAGTGAGGGAAGCGGTTGGTGCCGTCAATGACTCACCGGGCACGACGCGATGGCGTCGTACCCGGTGAGTCAGAACCGACGAGATCAGCCGCGCACGGATCGCCGGTCGCGACGGTCACGCGAGAAGCGGCCAAAGCGCCGGGGTGCGCTGCGCACGTGGCCTCGCACGTAGACCGGGCGGCCCGACGCGAACCCCGTGTCGACCGCATAGGCACCGGGCCCGGTGAACGCCAGCAGGAAGAACGCCCAGCAGAACATGACGGCAAGCTCACCGCCATTGTTGATGGGCCAGAACCCATTTGGAAGATGCTGAGTGAAGAACGCGACGGCCATCACGCCCGAGGCGACGAGTGCCGCGGGACGCGTGAACAGGCCGATCGTGATCAAGATGCCGGTGATCAGCTCGATCAGTGCGGCGATCCAGAGCAGCGAGCCGGTCGGCGCCTGGGCGGCGGCGGGCCAGCCGAAGAGACCTGATGTGCCATGGCACAGGAACAACAGTCCGAAGAAGATTCGGAAGAGGCTGAGGACTACGGGCGCATACGGGCTGAACCGAGGTTCCAGTCGATCTGTCATGGCCGGGGAGTAACCAAGATCAGCTCGGCGCAAACGCAGCAATCTCGTTGCACCTCAGGCCTCTTGGCGCTTGGCAAACGTGGGTGACCCAACAAGATCAAGCAATTGCCCGGTATGGCCGTGGAACTGGCAATCTGCTGTCACGCTTGATTCCGTGCCGAACACCAAGCACGTCGTCCTGATTCACGGCAATTGGAGCCGCGGTGGACAGTTGGCCGCCGCCGGTACCGCCTTCGAAGAGCGCGGCTACACCGCGCACACCCCGACTCTGCGCCATCACGAATTGCCCATGCACGACGGGGCGACGAGGATCGCGACACTGAGTCTTCGGGACTACACCGACGACCTCGTGGGATTCGTGGAGTCACTCGACTCCCCGCCCATGCTGGTGGGTCACTCGATGGGCGGCCTGCTCGCACAACTGGTCGCCGCGCGCACGCGCCACACTGGGCTGGTGACAGCGTGCCCCGCCCCTGCGGCAGGCATCAACGCTTCGACTCCCGCGAACAGGCGAATGGCCCTGCCAGGCTTCCTGCGGCTGCGCCCATGGGCCAAGCCGGTAAGCCCGCCGACCTTCGAGCAGTTTCACGAATGGGTCGCCAATACCCAGTCAGAGGAGTCAGCCCGCGAGTTACACGACGACCTGGTCTACGAATCCGGACGGGCGCAGTGCGAGATGCTCCTCGCCGGGCTCAGACTGTCGAAGGCCACCGTCGTCGATTATGCGGCGGTCACCACGCCCGTGCTGGTGATCGGCGGCGAGCACGACCGCATCGTCCCAGCCGCAGCAGTGCGCGAGACTGCAGCCCGGTACCGACATGGCACCTGCGTCGAAATGGCACGGTGCGACCACATGGTGTTCTCGGGTTCCGCTCTGCCCATCGCCATGGGCCACATCGACGACTGGATCGCGAGCAATCGCATCTCCTAGACCTGGATCGGCGCTGCCCGGCCTCGTTGCCACTGTCTCTGATCAGAATGCGCAAAAGCGGCCGAATCGCGCGTAGCGCGGGTTGCGAGCACAAGCGCGACCTGGGCTTCCCCGCTCCTTAACGTCGTTTGCATCACGCCGTCAGGAGTCACCTGAGGCCACATGCAAGGAGCATCACATGAACGTCAACCAGACCAACGACTGGTCGCAGATCGACACCGAGGCCATGGCCCGGATCAATACGGACGCGGCCACCATGGCCAGGGCGGCCATCGTGGCACCCGCGCTCGCGTGGTCGGCGGAGCCGCAGGAGGAATTCCCGGCCCCCCAGTACTCCGCGGCACGCCCGAAGCGACTGCCGCGCGCCATGGCGCTCGCCGGCATCGGCGCCGGCGCGGCGGCTGCCGTCGCGACAGGGCTGTTCGTCGCATTCGGCACACACGCTGCCTCCGCCACGGTCGCGGCCCCGAATGCGGCGAACCAGGCCGTCAGCAGCGCACCGATGACTTCGGTTGCGGCGCCGACCACTCCGGCGGCGGCGCCTACGTCCTCCGCGCCCGTTGCGCCCGTCGCGTCGAGCCGTCACGGCGACTCCTCGAACACGCGGAGCCACAACTGCCCGCCTCACCAGAGCAACCCGACCAGCTCGACCGACTCGTCCACTTCGTCCAACCCGACCTACTCAAGCTCGGACGACTCGTCCGACCGTCAGCAGCACGGGAATCGGTGGCCGCGTGACTTCCGCTTGTTCCTCCCCCATTTCGACAATTCGGACAATTCGAACAGCAATTCGTACGACCACGATTCATCGCGCGGAAATGACCACTCCGAACACCATCGCTCCGACTCGTCCTCCGACGACCACCGCTAATCACCCACACAAGGCCAAGGAACAGACATCATGACGACAACCCTGACCGCGCCAGTCGACACGTCGCACGCCGACGTCGGCAACCAACTCGACGCGCTGCCCGTCACGCGCATGCACCGCAAGATCGTCGTCGCGATCGGACTGGGGCTGTTCTTCGAGGTCTACGAGATCTTCGTGTCCAGCTCGATCGCGACCGCCCTGAAGACCCAGTACCACCTCGGCGGCACCACGCTAGCGCTGGTGATGGCCTCGTCATTCCTCGGAATGTTCATAGGCGCAGCCGCTTTCGGTCGCATCGCCGACCGGATCGGCCGGCGGAAGGCGTTTCTGCTGAACCTCATCTGGTTCTCGGTGTGCAGCATCTTGGGCGCGCTCGCACCCACGCCGGCGACTGCTGGTCGCCGCACGCTTCCTGGCGGGCATCGGCATCGGCGCCGAATATCCCGTCGCGGATTCCTATCTGTCCGACGTGCTTCCGAAGGCACATCGCGGGCGGCTCGCGGCCTGGGCCTACACGTGCTCGTTCCTGGCCGTTCCCGCGCTGGGCTTCCTGACGCTGGGCCTGACCGGTCACACCGTCTTCGGCATCGACGGCTGGCGCGTCCTGTTGCTGATCGGCGGCGTCGGCGCGTTCGCCGTTCTGCTGATGCGGCGCGGGTTGCCGGAATCGCCGCGATGGCTGGCGGCGCAGGGCCGCACGGCCGAGGCCGAGGCCGCGCTGCAGTCCTTCGCGGCGGGCAGCGAGGTCGTGCTGGAGCCGGTCACCGCACCCGCACTGCGGCCCGAAGAGGCAGCGTCGAATCCCGTTGCGCGGCTTGCCCAAGAGCCGTACCGGCGCCGGATGGCGATGCTGGCGGTCTTCCACCTGTTCCAGCCCTTCGGCTACTACGGTTTCGGGACCATGGCGGCACTGGTGCTGGTCGCACGCGGCTTCGACGTCACGTCGTCGCTGCTGTTCACCGCGCTGACCTTCATCGGGTATCCGTTGGGCTCGCTGATCTCGATCCCCCTGCTCGCTCGCTTCGAGCGCAAGACCCTGGTGATCGGTAGTGCCGCAGCGATGGCGGCCTGCGGTATCGCCTTCGCCTCCACCACGAATCCTGAGTTGATCGTCCTGTTCGGTGTGCTGACGACGGCTGCGGCCAACGTCTTCTCGAACATCTACCACGTCTACCAGGCCGAGATCTTCCCCAGCGACGTCCGGGCGACCGCAGTGGGCTGGACCTACTCGCTATCCCGGTTGTCCTGCGCGGCAATGCCGTTCGTGCTCATCCCGGTGCTCGACACGTACGGCGCCACCGCCATGTTCGCGGTCGTCGTCGCGGCGCTGGTGGCCGCTCTGGTGTTGATGGTGCCGTTCGGACCCAGGACCACCGGCCGGAGTTTGGAGGAGATCAATCCCGTGTGAGTCACGCCGGGGCCGGTCGCGCGGGACACCGCGCGGCCGGCCTTGCTGCGTGTACGGGCTCGAGTTCGCCGACCATGCAAGTAGGCTCCCGCTCATGGCCAGAAAGGGCCGCATCGACTCACGGCTCGCGACGCAGGTGTTGGTGCTTCAAATCGTCGTCGTGGCGCTGACGCTCGCGATCGCCTTCGGCATGTTCGCCGTCTTCATGCACCAGCGGCTTCGCTCCGAGTACGGCATCCGCGCACTCGACATCGCCAGGGTGCTCGCGGACGCACCCGTGGTGCGGGCCGGGGTCACCGGCATCGACGACGAACCGGGTCCCCTGTCCCCCGGCGAACTCGCCAAGGGACCGCTCCAAGCCGTCGCGATGGACGTGCAGCACCGCACCGACATGCTCTACGTGGTGATCAGCAACGACCAGGGTCTGCGGCTGGCCCATCCGGACGTCGGCCTGCTCGGTAAGCCGACCAGTACCGATGCGTCGCCAGCCCTGGCCGGACGCGAGGAGGTGCTCCTCGAAACCGGAACCCTCGGTCGCTCGGTGGCGGCCAAGGTGCCCATCCTGGCCCCGACGTCGCAGCGGGTCGTCGGCGAAGTCAGCGTCGGCATCTCCACAGCCGCCGTGCACGAACAGCTTTGGAGCAACATCCGGACCTCCGCCGTGCTGATCGGCGCCACCTTGCTGCTCGGCGCGCTGGCGTCCTTCCTGCTGGCGCGCCGATGGCGGGCACTGACTCTGGGCCTGCGCCCGACCGAGATGGCCGAGATGGTGCGCGGCCAGTCCGCCGTACTGCATGGCATCGGCGAGGGCGTCGTCGCCGCCGACGAGGACTGGCAGACGACGTTCGTCAACGACGAGGCCTGCCGACTGCTCGGTATCGAAGGCGACGCGGGACGGCCCGTGGCCGACATCGGGCTGACGCCGCGGGTCTTGGCCGTGTTCCGGGCCGCCGACGCGACGCCGACGCTGGCGAACGTCGACGAACGCATCGTCGTGGTCTCGGCGAGACCCGTCGAACGCGAAGGACGCAACCTCGGCACCGTGCTCGTCGTGCGGGACCGAACCGACGTCGAATCGCTGACCCGCCAACTCGATGCCGTACAGCTCATGAGCTCCGCGCTGCGGGCACAGCGCCACGAGTTCGCCAACCGGCTGCATCTGCTCAACGGTCTGCTCCACGCCGGGCATACCGACGAGGCCGCACAGTACGTCGAGGAACTGCTCGGCACCGGGCCGCTCGGCTCGGCGGTGCCGGGCATCGAGGTGGTGCGCGACCCGTTCCTGCAGGCCTTCCTGGCCGCCAAGGCCGCCGCGGCCCGAGAGGCCGGCGTCACGCTGACGATCGGCGAGAACAGCTGGGTACCCGGCCGTCTGACGCTTCCCGTCGACGTCACGACCGTGCTCGGCAACCTCGTCGACAATGCCATCGACGCCACCCGCGGCACGCCGGGCGACGTCAAGGAGGTCGAAGTCGAACTGCTGCAGGAGAATTCGACGCTCTTCATCACCGTCGCGGACAGCGGACCGGGCGTCGCCGAGGATTTCGTCGACGACATCTTCGTCGAGGGGACGACCACCAAGCCCGATTCGGGCATACCGGGTGGACGCGGAATCGGGCTCGCGCTGTCGCGTCAGTTGAGCCGTGGCCTCGGCGGCGACCTGCGGCTATCGAGCACGGGCGACCCCGACGCTCGGCTGTGCGGTGCAGAATTCATCGCGCAGCTGCCGGGAGTCATCGCCGGCGGCGACATCCCGGAGGACATCCCAGAGGAGGCAGAGTGGACGAGCCAGAACTGACCGTGCTGGTGATCGACGACGACTTCCGCGTCGCCAACATGCATGCCGGAATCGTCGGGGCCTTACCGGGATTCACCGTCGTCAACACGGTGACCACGCTGGCGGCCGCCCGCAAGGTCGGTGCCCGTGGATCTGGCGTTGGTCGACGTCTACCTGCCGGACGGATCGGGGGTCGACTTCGTGCGCGAGATTCACGGCGACGCGATGATGCTGACCGCCGCCACCGAAACCCACACCGTGCGAGCAGCCCTCGCGGCGGGCGCGTGGGGCTATCTGGTGAAGCCCTTCCAGCCAACGGAATTGGCCGCGCGGCTGGCGGGCTACGCGCGCTATCGCAAGATCCTCGCGACGCAGACGGTGAGTGCGGCGGCCATCGACGCGGCGTTCGCCGCACTGCGGCCGAAGCTCGCCCCGCCGCCTCAGTCCACGGCTGCGCCGTCGCCCACCAAGAAGCTGGTGCTACAGGCGTTGGGAGAAGCCGAATCTCCCATGTCCGCCGCGGAGGTCGCCGAGGCGATCGGGGTATCGCGGGCCACCGCGCAGAGGTATCTCGCCACGCTGTCCACCTCGGGCGAGGTGACCGTGGGCTTGCGGTACGGCACGACGGGCCGTCCGGAGCAGGAGTTCACCTCTGCGCCCACGCAGCCAGTTCGGCGCGGAAGCGATCGCTGAGCGATCGCTTCCGCGCCGAAGTCACGGGGAGTCAGTACGCGGTTAGGCGAAGGCCGGTGCGGCTGGCTCGGCTCGTGCTGCAGCGGAACGACGGTCCAGCCACCCGATGATCTTCGGGATGAACCCGGCCGCCAGCACCATCGTGACGAGCCGCAGGATCTGAAGCGTCACCACGATCGGCCCCGAGTGCACCTCGTTGGCGATGGCGAGCACGCCGTAGATGCCGCCGGGGTGGTGGCGAGGTAGGCGTCGGCCAGCGACACCGAGGCCCAGTGACTGACCACGACCGCGACACCGAAGCAGCTACCGATGGTCAGCGCGATGAAGCCCAGCGTCAGCGGAATCAGCCGCACGAACCGGCGCAGCACGTCGAGGGCGAACCCGCCGCCGGCCTGCCATCCGATCACCACGTAGGCGATGTTGGTCACCACGGTGTTCGGGCTCACCAGGCTGGCCAGCGCCGGATCGGCGATCGCCAGCACGGCCGTCACCACCAGCGGGCCGAGCAGGTACGGCGCGGGCATCCTGACCAGCTTGGCGACGCGTGCCGCGACGAAGATCAGCGCCGCCATGCCCAGCAGACCGACGATGCTCCAGTGATCATGCGGTCCGACCGTGAACGGTTCGGGGTCGCGGGTTCCCAACGCGCCCAGCACCATCGGCATCGTCAACACCACGATCGTCAGGCGCAGGTACTGCGACAGCGCGACGTAGCGTTCGTCGGCGCCGAGTTCACGGGCCATGCTCGAGATCGTGCTCGCACCGCCCGCGATCAGCGACAGGTTGGCCGTCGTCGTGCCGAGGCCCTTGGCCAGCCGTGCCAGAGCCACGCCGAAGACGATGCTCAGTCCCAGCGTGATGCTGACGGAAAAGGCTGCGCACCCGGCGAAGTGGATCAGGTCGCTGCCCGTCAGCTTGGTCAGCGGCTCGACGGCGACCACGCCGATGACGCCCTGCGCGGCGGCCATGGCCTTGGCGGGGGGATTCAGTTCGCGGCGGGACGTCAGCGCGACGATCGCGGCGCCGAGCATGCCGGCGATCAGCCAGCCGGCGGGTAGTGCGGCGGCGGTGAACGCAAATCCGAGCGCGACGATGATCGCCGCTGCGGCCGCCCAGCGTGTGTAGCTCTTCATGTCCGAGATGTTCTTCATGACCATGAAATTACGAAGCGGGGAGACAGAAGTCGTGCTTGCGCGCACAACCCGCGCAACGCTCGAAAACGTGTTTGTGCTCATTGTGCTCACCGACCTTCGAGCTCGACGAAGGCGTTGCCGTCGAACAGCTTCCGCGCGGTGGACGTGATGGTGGCGCCGACGGGTGCGTCGTCGTCGATGGCGACGGCGAGTTCGATGACGCCGCCCGGGTGTTCGATGCCGATGGTGGAATCACCAGTGGCACCGCGGAATTCGTGGGCGACGGTGCCGGGGATCGACACCGCACTCGCCAAGTTCATCGCGCCCGTCACCGCGTGGGCGGGATGGCATGACGTCGGGACCAGGTAGCGCGACCGAATGTCGGCAGTCGTCGGATGCCGAGACCAACATCACCTTCGGGACCACGCGCCCGCTGACGTCGCCCATGCCCATCAGCTCGCCTGCCTTGCGCCGGATCCGCTCGACCCGCGCCAAAAGCTGTTCGTCGGCATTGATTTCGGCGGGCGTCTCCGCACCCGTGAGCCCGAAGTCGTTGGCCCGCATGATGATCGCGCAGACGCCCGCGTCCACGCAGCTGACCTCCACGCCGTCGATGTGGTCGACGCGGTTGCCGGTGGGAAACAGCGTGCCGGTGGTACCGCCGGCGAAGTCGGTGAACGTCAGCTCGACCGCGGCGGCGCTACCGCTGACACCCGCGATGCTCTGGTCACCGCCGTACTCGACGGCTCCGTTCGGCGTCTGGATGGTGGCCACCACGCGGGCGCCGGTGTTGACCAGCCGGATGCGCACGTCGGTGGTGTCACCCGTGACGGGGACCAGCCCGCGCTCGATCGCAAAGGGTCCGACACCGGCGAGGATGTTGCCGCAGGTGGGAGTCCAGTCGACGGCGCCGGTCTTCGGATCGACCTGGGCGAACAGGTAGTCGACGTCGACGTCGTCTTCGGCGGACGGGCCGACGATGGCGACCTTGCTGGTGGTGGTGGCATCGCCACCGAGGCCGTCGACCTGTCGTGGCGCGCCGCCCATGAGCGCCGACAACAGCGCATCGAGCGAGCCTTCGTATGGAGTCAAATCGCTGCGCAGCAGGTACACGCCCTTGGACGTGCCTCCGCGAAACTGCATGGCGGGCAAGGAAACAAGCATTTTCATTCTCCCTAGTTCGTGACTTTCCCGGATGGGATCTAGCCGCGAAATTACGGAGAGCAGACGCTGAAGTCGTGCTTGTGCGCACAACCCACGCATACGTCGATAACCGCCTTCTGCGCATTGTGCTCAGCGAGCCTGGATCGGGTACTCGGCGGCCGTGCCGGGCGGCGCGGCGCCGAAACTAGGTAGTCGCGGCCGCGGCGAGCCGAAAAAACAGGTAGTCCGGCCCGGGTTGCTACGCGAGGTTTCACCGGCATCATTGGCCCCCTCGTCGACCACAGCGGCCGATCAGCGAAGGAGCCGACTCTGATGGCTGATCCTGGGACACAGACTGCGGTGCAGCGCCGCTCACGCCGGGCTGGACTGGTTCTAGCCGGGGCCCTGGCCTCCGGCGTGGTCGCGTTGGGCACACCTGCACTGGCCCAGGCCGCCCCCGCCTACTGCGGTCCCCTTGGTCTGCTGTCGTCGTGCGGCACCTCCGCGGATCCGCTGCTGGTGCTCACCGGGCCGCCGTCGCCGACCACGTTGGCGGCGGCACTGAGCGCACAGCCCAGGTTGATCGGCCCCGGCGGCCTGCTGATCGGCAACGGCATCGACGCCGACCCGGCCACCTGCGGATCCGACTGCACCGGCGGCAACGGCGGACTGCTGTTCGGCAACGGCGGCGCAGGCGCCAACGGCGCCGCCGGAGGCAACGCAGGCCTGATCGGGCGCGGCGGCACCGGTGGGGCGGGCGCCACCGGTCAGGTCGGCGGACGAGGCGGAAATGGCGGAACGCTGATCGGCAACGGCGGGGCGGGCGGCACCGGCGGAGCCGGAGCGCGCGGCGGTGACGGCGGCGACGCCGGGTTCATCGGCGATGGTGGCGCAGGCGGGGGCGGCGGCATCGGCACCAAGGGCAAGGACGCGGTCAACCCGCCGCCGGCCCCGCCCGCAGCAGCGGGATCAAGCCCGGTCACCACCGCCAGCGGGCAACCCGGCGGAGCGGGAGACAACGGGGGCCCAGGTTCTGCCGGTGGAACGGGTGGGCGTGGCGGAGCCAACTTCATCCATCTGTCGGGCGTCATAGGCGGCACCGGGGGCGCAGGCGGTGAAGGCGGCACTGGAGCAGCTGGCGGCAATGGCGGCGATGGCGGTTTCGGCTATTCATCAGGAGCCGTCTTCGGCGGAGTTGGCGGTACCGGCGGCACGGGCGGCAGCGGACAGTCGGCAACTGACGCTGGCGGCGCCGGCGCCGCGGGCGGCAATGGCGGTCGCGGAGGCCTGCTGTCCGGCAACGGTGGGGCTGGTGGCGTCGGCGGAGCGGGCGGAACCGGCGGCAGCGGTGCGGTAGGTGGTAGCGGAGGCAACGGCGGCGCCGGCGGAAATGCAGGAGTGTCCGGCGGTACAGCCATTGGCGGAACCGGTGGGTCCGCAGGCAATGGCGGCACAGGCGGTGCAGGCGCGTCCGGCGGCCGCGGCGGCACCGGCGGTAGCGGTGGCACTAGCGGACTGCTCGGACGGCCGGGCCCTGGCGGACGCGGCGGCGCCGCAGGTAACGGCGGCGCGGGTGGCACTGGCGGAGGCGCGGGAGTCCCAGGCGCCGGCGGCCCCCACTTCGGCAGCGGGAGTGACGGTGTCGCTGGCGCAACCGGGTCCGCGGGTGCGACCGGCGCATCCGGTGCATCCGGCAGTGCAGGCAGCTCGGGCGCCAACGGCACGACGCTGCGTCGGAGGATCGGCGCCGGATGACAGCCGCCTACGAAGCCGCTCTCGCGCGGCTACCCGCGGCGTACTCACTGGCGCTGCGGTACACCGATTCCGGCATGTCGGACGACGAGATCTGCCACCGAGCTGGGCATCGAGCGAGAGGCCCTGCGAGCCCCTCCTCGACATGGCGCACGCAAACTCCGCAATGAATTGACGCGCGCGTAGCAAATTCGCCCTAGCTCAGCTAACATTTCCGTCATGGTTGGGGAGTGGCCGCTGACGGGCCGCGACGAAGAGTCTGCCGTGATCTCCGAATTGATCGCAGGCGCCGAGTACCGGGGTGTCGTGCTGGCGGGCCGCGCAGGCGTCGGAAAATCGCGGCTTGCCCGTGAGGCAGTGTCGGCGGCGGCAAACACGGGCTGGTCCGTGCGCCACGTCGCCGCGACCGCCAGCGGGCGGTCCATACCGCTGGGCGCCTTCGCGCAGTGGACGGATGACTTCGAGGGCTCGCCGATTGTGTTGGCGCGCAGAGTGATCGGTGCGTTGACCGCCGGAGTCGACGGAGAACGCGCTGCTGGTCTTGGTCGACGACGCCCACCTGCTCGACGAGTTGTCGGCGCTCGTCGTCCATCAACTGGTGCTGCAGCAAGCCGCGGTGGTGATCGCGACGGTTCGCACCGGCCAGCAGGCCCCTGACGCCATCACCGCATTGTGGAAGGACGGACTCCTCCGGCGAATCGAGCTTCAGCCGCTGTCCCGCAGCGAATCCGAGGATCTGCTGTGTGTCGCCTTGGGGTCACCGCCCGAACCCGACTGCGCCAACCGGATGTGGCGGCTGACGGGAGGCAACGTGCTCTTCCTGCGGCAACTGGTCGAGCAGGAGCAGGGCGCGGGCCGCCTCGTCGACGACGAAGGTCATTGCCGCTGGCTCGGCAATCCCGGAGCTATCGCCGTCGCTCGTCGACGTCGTCGAGCACCAGATCGGCGCGATAGACGCCGAACGTGCGCGACGTCGTCGACCTGGTCGCGGTGGGCGAACCCGTCGAGTGGCATTGCCTGTCGATGCTCGTCGACCAGTCCGCCATCGAGGAAGCCGAACAACGCGAGCTCATCAGAACGGAGGCCGACTCCGTCTACGTCGGGCATCCGATGTACGCCGAGGTCCGCATGAAGCAGTGCGGCCCGTTGCGGTTGCGACGCCTGCGCGGGCTCGTCGCCTCGGCGATGAAGGACGGCTCGGCACCGGCGAATACCGTTCGGCGAGGCCTGCTTTGGCTGGAATCGGACCTGCCGTCCGACCCGCAGGTGCTGGTCGGCCGCGGCAGCCGCGGCCAGCTCACTGCTCGACTTCGACCTTGCCGCCCGATTGGCCAGAGCCGCCGATGAGTCGGGCGTCGGCGTCGAGGCGCGCGTGCACCTTGCCTACAACCTCCTCATGTCGCAGAAGGGCGATGCCGCCGCGGAGGTCATCGACAGCATCGCGACCGACGAGGTGTCCGAGGCTGCCTTCATCAACGACGACGTGCTGCGCGCCGCCAACCTGCTCTGGACCATGCGCGATCCGGAGCAGTCCTGGCGCGTCATCGACGAGGCGCTCGAGACGGCGACGGGACCGCGCGTCGGCCAACTACTGGCCTTCCGGGCGAACCAGCTGGTCCTCGCCGCCCGGCCTGCCGAGGTCGTCGAGATGATGGACACCGTCGACTACGGAACGCTCGACGGCTACGGCGAATCCGTGCGCCTCTGCGCCGAGACGTTGGCCCTCGGCGAGGTCGGCCGGATCGACGAGGCCGTCGCGAAGGCCGCCGCGTGCCACCGAGTGATCGGGTCGTCGCAGCAGGGCAGTTTCCTCAATGGCGCCCTCGTCGAGTTCCACTCGTTCGGGCTGGCGATCTCGGGACGCATCCACGAGGCGGTCGAGCTCGCCGAACGCCACCGAAACGATTGCGCCTCAGAGCCGTCCACTGCCAAGGTGATGGCCGACGCGATCAGCGGGACGGCCGCTCTGGCCGCAGGCGACCTGCGTGCCGCGCTCGATCAGTTGCCCGCTGAAAGCGCCGCCGAGGATGCCGACTTCGTGCTCGTCAACAGCTTCTATCGCTTCCACCTGCTGCGCACCCAGGTGCTCGCCCGGTTGGGCGACGTCGCGGCGGCGGAGGAAGCCATGCGAGCCGCTGAGGCGGATCGGCACCCCACCTACGTCCTGGTCGAATCGAACGCGCTGCTGGCGAAGGCCTGGCTGGCCGCGGCACGCCAACGGTTATCGGAGGCGCGCGAATTCGCCGAGTCGGGCAGTCGCATTCACCCGCGAACACGGCCAACTCGCGCGTGAGGTGCTGTGCCTGCAGACGCTGGTGCAGTTCGGCGACACGTCGGTCGTCGCTCGGCTCGCCGAGTTGGCCCACGTCGTCGAGGGACCTCGAGCGCCGCTGGTGGCCCGGTACGCGTGCGCGCTGGAAGCCGACGACGCGATGCAGTTGCAGCACGTCTCAGCGGATTTCGAGGAGATGGGCGATCTGTTGGCCGCGGCCGACGCCTCGGCACAGGCCGCCTCGTCACACCGCAGGGCAGGCCGAGCAGGCAGCGCGATGACGGCCGCGGCGCGGGCCGGCGAGCTCGCGGCACGGTGCGGCGGCGCCATGAGCCCGGCCATCGCGGCCGCTCGCATCGTGCTGCCGTTCAGCCGACGCGAGCACGAGATCGTCGTGCTCCTGGCACAGGGACTGACGAACAAGGAGATCGCCGACGCGGTGTCGCTGTCGGTGCGCACCGTCGAAGGCCACATCTACCGGGCCAGCTGCAAGGCCGGTGTGATTGGACGCGCCGAACTGGCCGAGGTGGTCCGAACCCTGACCGCACCAGCGCAGTCCGCCTGACACACAGACGGTTCGCAGAAACTAGGTAGTCGCTCGGCGGGCCGTGAAAAAACAGGTAGTCGGGCCCGGGTCTCAACGCGACGGTTCGCGTCCATGATCGTCGGGCGACGTCGACCGCGGGGGCCGACACCGACCACTTGGGAGCTGACCTTGGCACTCCATCGGAAGCAAACCGTCATGCTGAACGCACGGAACGCGGGAACCGTCGCCCTCATGGCCGTTGCCCTGGGGACCGGTTCTGGGCTCGTCGCGAACGCCGGGATGGCCACGGCCAACGCCGACGCACACGTCGGCCAGAACATCATCAACGTGAGCGTGTCCGCCAACGGCCACAACTTGATTCATGCGGGGACGGCGACGGCCGACGCGCAGGGTCCCCACTCGCTGGCCATCGCCGTGGGCCGAGGCAGCCAAGCCACCGCCACCGGCGGCACGCACAACACCGCGATTGCGATCGGCAACGGCAGCACCGCGTCGGCGGTCAACGGGAACGACAACACGGCGATCGCGCGCGGGCGGAATGCAACACGGCGTATGCCGGCGACGGAAACAACAACTCCGCCAGGGCAATCGGCAACGGAAACTCTGCCACCGCCAGGGGCGGCGAGCGGAACTCCGCGGTGGCCAAGGGGACGCTCAGCGAGGCGATGGCCGGCTGCTCGCCGTACGGAGGAGACCTGCGACGCGACGAGCGGCAGCGGCAACACCGCGACCGCCAAGGGCTACGGCAGCTACGCCGAGGCAACCGGAGGCGACCGAAACACCGCCTACGCCAAGGGCAATCAGGCCTACGCCACGGCGGGCAACGGTGACGACAACTCCGCTCGGACCGTCGGTACCCTGAGCGATGCCACCGCCGCCATCGGCAATGGAAACACCGCCGACGTCCGTGGGGACAACAATGGCGGGATCTTCGCGGGCAAGGGGAACGGCAATACCGTCATCGTCAAGGGCAACGACAACGGAGCGTATGCCGCCAACGGCGACGGCAACACCTCGACGGTCAACGGCAACAACAGCAACGCCGGATCCGGTTGCGCCTTCGGGAATGCGACGTGCGGCAACGGCAACGCCGCGACCGTCAACGGCAACAACAGCACGGCCTACGCGGGCGACGGTGATCTCAACGTCGCGACGGTCAACGGCGACAACCTCGATGCCGATGCCTCCGGCGGCGGTCAGACCGTCGTCGTGCCCTGACGCTCAGCACCGGGTGATGTCGGGGCTGACGAGGATTTCGGCCTGCGCGACACCAGCGCGGATCAACGCGACGACCTTCTCGGTCGCGATGTCGATCACGCTGACCGTGTCGGTGTCGCGGTTGGCGACGTAGACCCGCTTGCCGTCCGGGCTGACGGCGATCGGGGTCGGCCGAGCGCCAGCTCCGGCCACTCGAACCGCCTGTGGTCGACGGGTCTTCGACTTCCACATGGTGATCATGGCGCTACCTCCCGTGTGTCCGTGGAACGTTGTGATGCAACGCTAAGCCGCCGCTGCCACCTCACCTTGCGTAGTCGGCTACTCGCCTTGCTCGTCAGCGCCACCTCTGCGCCAAGACGTGCGCGCGCAGCGCGAGTGCGTCGCACAAGGCGTTGTGCGGCGCTCCCGCGGGAAGGGGCGGGATCGGCCCCAGATCGGGACGCATGTCGAAGCGGATCGGCGGAACTCGCATCGTGGTGCCATTGCCGAAGAACGTGAGCGCCTGACAGAACAGCCGGATGTCGTCTGGCCAGTCCGCGACGATCACCGGCATGTCGCGCGGCATGAGACTGAAGTACTTCGCAATCGCCGAACCGAAGGCGTTGCGATTCGGCAGCAGTCGCGGAGGAATGGGACCCGCGTGGAGCACGGGCAGGACGTGCTCGGCGACCCACGGCTGCGGCTCCTTGACGGTCTCCAGCGCCAAGTGCAGCGGAGGAACGCGGACGTCGGCGGGCGCCAGCGCCAAGCTGATCAGCTCGCCGCCGAAGCCGTTGAACTCGGTGTCCAGGAAATAGATCACATGATCAACCCCTATCGCTCGCGCCTGGATGCACGAGTCTGACCGGGGGTCCTAAAGAGTTTCTAAAGAAGCACGTTCCATCCCCCGACGGCGCTGAGCCGCCACGCCCCGTCGCCGAGCAGTGCCAGATTCCGCTGGTGATGCTGCTCGACCGCGTGCGAATGTCCGACGCTCACGACGACGCTGTCGGGGAGTTCGGTGCGCAGCAGCTCGTACAACGCGAACTCGAGGCCCTCGTCGAGTGCCGAGGTCGCCTCGTCGAGGAACACCGCCTTCGGCCTGATCAACAGCACCCGGGCGAAGCCGATCCGCTGTTGCTCACCGGGCGAGAGCACCTTGGCCCATTCGGTCTCGACGTCGAGCTGGTCGCGCAGGTGCGGCAGCGAGACCTGCGTCAGGACGTCGCGCAGCCGCTCGTCGGATACCGCTGCGGGAAGGTCCGGATAGCAGAGCGCCGCGCGCAGCGAGCCGAGCGGCATGTAGGGCAGTTGCGCGACGAACATCGCCGCGTTGTCGCCGCCCGGTCGACGCCATGTTCCCGACGCCTCGGGCCACAGCTCGGCCAGTGAGCGCAGCAGCGTGGTCTTGCCGCAGCCCGATGCGCCGGTGATCACCATCGACTCCCCCGGCTCGAGCCTGACGTCCACCGGGTCGATGAGGCGCTCGCCCGTGATGGTGCGCACCTCGACGCCGTCGAATTGAACGGAGCCGTCGTCGCTGAATTCCGTTGCCATGGAGGGCAACAGCCGTACGGCGTCGCAGGTCTCCACCAAGCCGTACAGGCGGATGACGGCGGCGTTGTAGCTGGCGAACTGGCTGTAGGCGTTGCGGAAGAAGGAGAGCCCGCTCTGGATCGAGCCGAACGCGGACGCCGACTGCATGACGTCGCCCAGCTTGATGGCGCCCGCGAACAGCCGGGGGGTCTGCAGCAGGAACGGCAGCGGGACGATCGCCTGGGTGACCGAGTAGTTCCAGCCGATCAGGCCGATCGTCCGGCGGACGTAGCGACGGTAGTTGGCGATGATCGCGCCGAACCGCGTGTCGAGTTGCTCGCGTTCGGCTCGTTCGCCACCGTAGAAGGCGACCGCCTCGGCGGAGTCGCGGAGCCGAACCATGGCGTATCGGAAAGCGGCGTTGGTCTTTTCGTTGCGGAAGCTCAGTCCGATCAGCGGTCGTCCGATCCGGAACGCGATCACCGATCCGATGACGACGTAGCCGAGCACGATCCAGAACAACGCCTTTGGGCAGGTCACGCCGAAGAGTGTCAGCGGGCCCGACAGGTGCCACAGGATCACGGTGAAGGACACGACCGAGACGATCGCCTCCACCGCGCCGAAGACCAGCATGCTCCTGGCGTAGTAGGTCGGCACGTTCGGACCGGTGCCCACCCCGGTGGTGAACACGTCGACGTCCTGCTGGATGCGCTGATCGGGATTGTCGACGCCCGGTTCGACGAAGCGGGCGCGGTAGTACGCACGATGGTCCAGCCACCGGCCGGTGAGTCGGGCGGTGAGCCATACGCGCCACCGGATGATGAACATCTGCGTCAGCCAGGTGTCGAAGACGATGCGCGCGATGTTGACGGCAGCGAGGATCGCGAAGATGCCCGAGCGCGACGTAGAACCCGTGCACACCCGAATCCCGTTGCGCCACTTGCTTGGAGGCGATGCCCTGCACCGCGGTCTGCAGCGCGGAGTAGAGATCGTTGTGGTAGTAGCTCAGCAGCACGTCGATGCGTACCGAGCCGATCACCGAGAGCATCATGACGGCCAGCAGTCCCCACGCCGGCAGGCTTGCCCTACCGGTGAAGAAGCCGCCGGTGATCGCCCAGAAGCGTCTGCCGAACGTGGTGAACCGAACGACCGCCGCCAGGATCAGGAGCACGCAGGCGGCGCTGATCGCCGACACGGCGAGGATCCACACGATCGACGTGGCGACTTCCGAGCCCCAGTCGATCGACGGCGTGAAGGGGGTCGGTGTTAGTCGTTGCCGCCGAAGTCCTCTGAGTGGGCATGGTTGATGTCGTGGCCCTCACCGATGCGGACGCACCCGACGGTGCACTCCTGCATCACCATCGGCTGCGACTCGCCCTCGACGACGCGCCAGCGCCACGTGGTCTCGATGGTGTTCTCGGGCGACCAGGACGGCGCGGTCGCTGACGACGCAGTGCAGCGTCCGGTCCGAGCTGTCGGAGGTCTCGTACAGCACCTCGGTCTCGGTGAGGCCGAGCGGGTTACGGATCAGGCGCACGCCGAAGCGGTCGAGCTTGCCACGTGGCGTTCGAGACGCTCGGCGATGCCGGCCAGGACCGCTTCGTCCTCTTCGCTGAACGGAGCCGTGTCACCGAAGTCGACGGGCGCCGCGAACTCCATGCCGATGGCGCCGACGCCTGCGTCGACGGAGCCGTCGAAGCGGATGGCGGTCGCGGTCAGGTCGGCGGTGCGCTCGATCGGTGCGGTGCGGGTGCCGCGAGGCGAGTGGGCCAGCTGCTCGACGAATACCTCGCCGTCGGAGGGCTCGAAGTGCTTGTGCAGCAGCCAGATTCCGAAGCGGTTCCACGCATCGGTGGTGGCCAGGTACTGCCCCAGCTCGGCCAGACAGGCGCGGTCGTCGTCGTTCAGCACACCGACGTCGGTGCCGTCCATGTCGGGCAGGACCGCGTAATCCTGGACGCCGTGATCTCGCATCGTCAACATCGTGAACTCCTTAGTCGGGTGAGCCTTCGAGGCAGCTTGCGCTGCGCAAAATGCTAGCGCGGCGGACGTCGTCGGAGCCGACGATGAGGGCATGCAGGCACGTCGTGAGCCGCGAATTCATCCGCCGTTCACCAGCATTGACAGGGTCTCACAGATTCTGCCGTCGGACCGCTATGCCGGGCCGCCGAACTGGAGGCGGTGCAGCTCGGCGTAGACGCCGTCGAGCGCCATCAGCTCGTCGTGCGTGCCGTCCTCGGCGACGGCGCCGTCCTTGATGACGATGATCTTGTCGGCGTTGCGCAGCGTGCTCAGGCGGTGCGCGATCGTCAGGACGGTCCGCCCCTCCATCAGCCGGTCCAGCGCCTCGATCACCTTGTTCTCCGACTCCGCGTCCAGCGCCGCGGTCGGCTCGTCGAGGATGAGGATCGGGTTGTCCCGAATGAGTGCTCGCGCAATGCCTATGCGCTGACGCTGGCCGCCCGACAACGTCGAGCCGCGATCGCCGACGAAGCTGTCGTAGCCGTCGGGCATCTTGACGATGAACTCGTCGGCGTTGGCCAGTTTCGCGGCCTCGATGATCTCGCTCGTCGGTGGCGTCGGGACGGCCGAAGGCGATGTTGTCGCGGATCGTCCCGCGCAGCAGCACCGTCTCCTGCAGGACGAAGCCGATCTGGCAGCGGAGTCCGTGCAGCCGGTAGTCGCAGATGTCGCCGCCGTCGATGCGGATGGTGCCGGTGTCGAGGTCGCGGAACCGCGGGATGAGGCTGACGAGCGTCGACTTGCCGCTGCCGGTGGGACCGACGATGCCGACGGTCTGGCCCGGCTCGACGGAGAAGGTGACGTCGCGCAGCACCGGCCGTTCGGGGTCGTAACCGAATGCGACGTGCTCGAATTCGATCTGGCCCTTGAACGGCGGCGGTTCGATGGGCATCGGTCGTTCCGGCACCGTCTTGTCGGCGTCGCAGATCGCGGTCACGCGCTCGAAGCCGACGCTGACCTGGGCGAGGGTGTTGGTCATCACCGAGAGGTCGCGGATCGGCTGGAAGAACTTCGTCAGGTAGGTCAGGAAGACGGTGAGCGCGCCGGCCGTCATGGCGCCGCTGAGGATCAGCAGGGAGCCGCGCCACAGCACGACCCCGGTGCACACCGCGATCACCAGGCCGACGGTCGGAGACAGCAACGCCGACAGCTTGCGGGTGGCCAGCCATGCCGCGACGGTGTCGCCGCTGGCCTTGCGCAGCTGCTGCTCGGAGAGGTCCTGACGCGAGTAGGCCTGGACGAGTTCGATCGACTGCAGGCCCTCCTGCAAGGTGGACAACAGGTCGGACTGGCGCGGTTCGTACGTCTCGCACCGCGATCTTGACGGCGCGGTTGATGCGGACGACGAAGAGCACCAGCAGGGGCGTCACGGTGAGCGCGATGAGCGTGAAATCCCAACGGAGCATGAACATCACGATGACCATGCCGACGAGCGTCAGCGTGTCGGTCGTGATGTTCAGCGTGTTCGTCGACGCGAAGCTCTGGATCGTCTGGACGTCACCGGTGAGCGTGGACAGGATGGTGCCGACGCGGTGCGTGTCGTAGTAGGCCAGCGACAGCTCTTGGAGATGGTGGTAGAGCCGCACCCGCAGATCGTTTCCGACGCTTTGGCCGATGCTCTCCGTGAGATAGCTCGAGATGTAGAACGCGATGCCCGTCACCACCGCGATCGCGACGGTGACGACGCCTGCGGCCGCGGCGATGTAGGCCTTGGACGTGCCGCCCATCATCGGCACCAGCCAGGCGATCCACTGCGGCGGCGGATGGTCGCCGACGACGTTGTCCAGGACGATCTTCAACGGCCACGGCACGGCCAGGCTCATCGCGATCTGGACGAGGATCCCGACGAAGAGAACGCTCAGCATCACGCGGTGCGGTCGAAGCAACTCGCGCAGTAAGGGCGGCACGGCCGAACGCTAGCCGATGCCCTCCTCGACATGCTCCAAGAGTCTCGGCCGAGCCGTCACCAAGATTTCATCAAGAGCTCCCCTGCACGCTTCCTCTCAACAGCTCACTCGGAGAGGAGAACACGATGCGGAACCAGACACGGACCAGCCTGCGGTCGGTATCCACGGCGGAAGAGCCCACCCTGCAGTTCCTGACGATCCACGGCCACCGACGCGCCTATCGCATCGCGGGCTCCGGGCCGGCCATCCTGATGATCCACGGCGTGGGAGACAGCTCCGCGACGTGGAGCACCGTCCACGCCAAGCTCGCGAAGCGGTTCACGGTCATCGCGCCCGACCTGCTCGGTCACGGCGACTCCGACAAGCCCCGCGCCGACTACTCGCTGGCCGCCTTCGCCAACGGCATGCGCGACCTGCTCGGCGCCTTGGGCATCGAGCGCGTCACCATCATCGGCCATTCGCTCGGCGGCGGTATCGCCGGGCAATTCGCCTACCAGTACCCGCATTTCGTCGAACGCGTCGTTCTGGTCGCCTCGGGCGGCGTGTCGACGGGCGTGAGCCCCGCGCTTGCGGTTGGCCGCGTTGCCGATGGGCGCCGAGGCACTGGCTGCCCTGCGCATCCCCGGGGCGATGACGTCACTGCGGCTGTTCGGCCGCGCCGCCAAGACGGTGCTCGGCTCGACCCAGATCGGCCGCGACCTGCCCGACCTGCTGGATCTGGTCGAGCGGCTGCGGGATCCGGCGGCCCTGTCGGCGTTCTCGCACACCCTGCGCGGCGTGGTGGACGGCCACGGCCAGTTCGTCACGATGCTCGACCGGAGCTACCTGATGGAATCGCGTTCCCAAGCAATTGATTTGGGGCGCGGACGATCCCATCATCCCGGCGAGCCACGCCCGGCTCGCCCACGAGGCGATGCTCGGCTCCCAGCTGGAGATCTTCGAGAACTCCGGGCACATGCCGCACCACGACCATCCCGACCGCTTCGTCGAAACCGTCGAGCGGTTCATCGACTCGACCTGGCCTGCCAACTACAACGAGCGGCTCATGTCGGCGGTGCTGAAGAGCGGCACGTCCGACGCCGCCGTCGCCCGCGGCTTCGCGGGGTGCGTGATGTGGAGCGTCACGACGTCGCGAGGCTCGCGCGTCGACGGCATCAAGTGCGAGCACGACGCCCGGCGCGCCGTCCACATGCTCGGCATCACCGCACTGATCGGGCCCTACAGCTGGCGCGTCGTGGACAACCAGGGACTGGAGTTCGTCGCGGAACTGCGGCGAGCGGGCTGACGTCGCGGCCGTTGGGCACGGTACCGGACCAGCACGGTAACTGCGCCATGCGTCAGCAATCTCGTCATTGCCGTCGACAGACGCGGTCCGCGACAGGTGCTACTACGCAGCCGCCGCGACGGACTCCTAGCCAACGAGGAATGCCGGCGCCGGAGCAGGACCCGTACCGCCGAGCTACGAGTGACCGACCGCCGCCTAGGGGCGAGCGACGCCTACTTGCACAACCCCGTGATGGTCGCATCCGTCGCGCTAGCCGACGTGAGAAGGGCGGCCTGAGCGGGATCGGAGTTCTGCAGACCCGCCGTGGCGCCCGCACCGATGTCCATCAAGTTGTTGGCGAACTTACGCACCGCATCAGCCAGGTCAGATGAGGTGGCGGGGTCCAACCGGTCGAGCAGGTACTGCCCACCGTCATACAGCGAAATGCGGCCGTTAGCCGCGACCGCCAGGGCTCCGGTGACGTCCTCCGGCCCACCGGCCGGCTGAAGGTTGGTGTTCAGGTTGACGCCAGCGCGCACGGTGGCGAACGCCGCGCAGACCTTCTTCTTGGCATCGGCGCGCTGCGAATCGGAATAGGTAGGCGTGTCGGACGGCGCGGGCCGAAATGCCGCCCATCCCGCCAAGCCCAGTGCGACGAGCGAGACGACCGCGAAGAGTGGGACGACCCATCCGGCGCTACGTTGCGGCTCTTTGCTTTGAACTCGACTGACTTTGGTCTCGATCTCATCCTCATCCGACATGCGCGCAATCCTAGCGGGGAACCTTCACCCCCAATTGCGTTCGGTCGAGCGAGACCACCCGTTCAATTTTGGAAGCTTCCGGCGTACCGTCGGTTGTCGCAATCAGATTAACGCCCAACGCTTCGCCTATGTATTCAGCCCCCTTCGATAGCCCGGTAGACCGAACGCGAACCGAGGCGACCTCGACGCAGCGTCTGCACAGCGAGAAGTATCTGCGACCAAGCCGCATGCTCGCTGACGAGTCGCTGTGTCGGGATGCCGCTATGTCGGATTCGACTGCCCATCGCTTCAACCTCGAACGATATGCCGCGACATGTCGGCAAACGAGCGAGGCCCCACGTCCTCCTCGAGAACGACGCTCAGACGACGTTCGCGTTCATGAGAGGACCCTGCACGCATGCTCGCCCCCTTGCCGGAGATGTCGCATGATCTTGCTGCTGACATTCATGCCCGCGCTTTTTCAGGCGCAAAGTCCTTCGATCTTCGTGTTGTCTGCGTCCGCGTTCTTCAGCCGCGTGGCCTGCTCGGGGTCCGTATTCAGCGCTCCCGCAGTAGCTGCCGCGCCGATGTCCATCAAGTTGTTCGCGAATCCACGCGTAGCATCAGCTAACTCCGTGGGGTCGCGGTCTCTACCCGATCCAGAAGATACTGACCGCCGACATACAAGGCGATGCGGGCGTTCGCCGTGACCGCGAGAGTCCCCGCTACATCGTCGGCGACCGCCGGGGGCGACCAAACTTGTATTCCGCTTGACGCCGCGAGCGTACCGCGTCAAAGCGGCGCAGGCCTGCGTCTTTGCGTCCGCGCGCTGCGCGTCGCTGAAGTTGCCCAGCGAACCGAGCCGCCTAACACGGCTGCAGCAGCGCCCAGACCGACAGCCCGATCGCCACGACCGCGAGGACGGTGGCGATTGCCGGCAACCGCGAGCTGCGGTCATCACCAGCCTTCACTTGGCGAACTTCGGACGGGGTTTCGAGATCAGGGGTCTCCGATGACATGGGCCGAATGCTAAACCTTCTCCCCGGGCCGGCAGGGCACTTGCGTCGGACTCGCCGCAAATGCCTGAGGCACATGATTATTAGAAAACCCTTTGAAAAGGGCTGCATTTTGCTTACATCGTTGCTACGCTCCGCGCACGAGCTGTTGCCAAACCAGCGCCGTCGGGGGCGTGATCACGATGTATCAAGGGGATGGAGCCGAGCGTCGATCGAACTGACGAACAACGCCGCACCGCCTGCGCTTCGCGCCAAGGCCCCGAAGCACGCGGCCCCCGCTAGCTACACGACGAAGCGATTCGCGGGTGGGGCGCTGTTGAGCGCGGCCGTCGCTGCTGGAACGTTCGGTGTCGGCCTGACCTCAGGAATGAATACCGGTACCGCTGAAGCCGCACCATGCGCGGCGAATGATTTCGCCTGTTTCGCGACTGAGGGCGGGGCCGAACTGTTCGGCGGAGGCAACGGTTCAATCTTCGGCGGCGCTGTCGGTACTGCGGCTGGCGCGGCAGGCACCTTCCAAGCGCTCGACCCACTCAACCTTGTCGGCCCCGGCGGATTGCTCATCGGCAATGGTGTTGACGCCTGCAGCCAACTGCACGACTTCGCTGCGACGGCGGCCGGGGCGGACTCTTGCTCGGCAACGGCGGCGCAGGCGCCAACGGCGGCAGGGGTGGCGATGCCGGCTTGATCGGCAATGGCGGCGCAGGCGGCGCTGCTGTTGCAGATTGTCGCGCGCAGCTCGGGTGGCCAACGAAAGCAGGTCACCGGTAACACGGGTGGTGCGGGTGGTAATGGCGGCATCGTTGATCGGCTGGGGCGGCGTAGGCGGCAAAGGCGGCGACGTCACGACGTCACTCGGCAACGCAAGGGCGGTAACGGCGGCGAAGGTGGGTTCGCGGCGGCGGACTGTTCGGCGGCGGAGGCGCCGGCAGGCGCAGCTGGTGACGCCGCATCCCGGGAGCGGACCCGTCACCGTGCGGCCCGACACCGTTAACATGGCGACAGACACCACGAGACCTTAACACTCGCCAAACAACTTCCAGCACGTCTACCACGTGCCCGCCGGGAATGGCGACAGGCGGCACGGCGGTATCGGCGGCAGCAGCGGACTGTTCGGCAGTGGGCGGTATTGGCGGCCCGGGCGGCAATGGAACCACAGTGTCCGCCATCAACTCTCGGCTACGGCGGACGGGCGGAAAGGGCGGCGCCGCTGGAACCTTCTTCGGTGGCGGCGGCGCAGGCGGCAGCGGCGGCACGGAACCAACGACGGCAGTGCCACTACGACCACGGGGCACCACTTTCCCAGAATCAGCAGTTCAAGTTTTCAGGGGGCAAGTTCCAATTCGTCAACGCTCGGTGCTGCAACAACCCCCACTGCCATCCACGGGTTCGTATCCGGCCCCGCGAACGGCGGTAATGGTGGAAGCGCAGCGGCACCTCCGGGCTTGGTCGGCAATGGCGGCGGCGGCGGTATGGGCGGCGACGCGATTAGCAGGTCGGTGACCGCGCTCGCTACCGGCGGCGACGGCGGCGCACGGCGGCTTCTGCGACGCTCCTCGGCTTCGGCGGCACCGGCGGAGGCGGCGGCACCGGCACTAACCTTGCCGAGGGTCCGACGACCGTGAACTTCGAACTTCCGGACGCCATCAAGGACCCTTATCGGCGGGGATTTGGGAGGTTTGCTTCCCGAGACCCATCCTCCTGCCCGCGACCGGCGCGGCTGGTCGCGGAGTCGGTGGTGCTGGTGGGGCAGGTGGCGGTGGCGCCCAGATCGGCGGCGGCGGCGGTGCTGGCGGCGCGGGAATCGGAAGCCTACTCGGCACGGGTGGTGGCGGTGGAAACGCTGGCTCCGGTGCATTCCTCGGAGGTAGAGGCGGCGCTGGCGGGGCAGGCACCGCAGAGGGCACCGCGGACGTTGACACAACACTCTCTCGGGGTCATCCCAATCAAAGCAAGTGACGTGCCTGCCGGAACCGGCAATGGTGGCGTCGGCGGATTGGGCGGAAGCGGCCTGTTCGGCGGAGGCGGCGGCCGCGGTGGCGATGCCCTCGGAAGCCTCAGCGGCTTCGCTGGTAACGGCGGAAGGGGAGGCGGCAATCTTCCCGGCATCAACTCCACGCTCTTCGGCGGTCGCGGCGGCGACGGCGGGGACGCTACCGGCGGCAACGGGGGTATACAGCTCGACGAGGTCCCCATTGCTATCCCGATCGGTCACGCTGTTGCTGGCGACGGCGGCAACGGCGGCAACGGCAACGCCGTCGGCGGCAGCGGCGGCAACGGCGGCACCAGGTACTACTCGAACCCGTTCGACCTCCTTGATCTGTCGGGCCTTACGGACGGCGGACTTGATGGCCTCGACGTACTGATCCTCGGTGGGCTCGCCGATTTGATCAACACCGACGGTGACGCTGTGGGCGGCGACGGCGGTAGCGGACTGATCGGCGGCGCCGGGCTAAGCAATACGTCTGAAGTTGAAGCAGGGTTAACATAA
>CAWCTU010000038.1:0-14876 GCA_963798405.1 uncultured Actinomycetota bacterium | reverse complement strand
ACGCATCGGTTTCGACGGCCGAGAAGATGGAGCGGCGATTTTGGATTCGCGTTTCGACGCCGACAGGAACCACACCCAGATTGACTTGCAGCCGGGCCAGGTGCTGCTGGAGGCCTTGCCCAAGACCCAGCCCGACGCCGCGAATTTCAAGTTGGTGCAGGTGATCTTCCTGGAAAAGGACATGACGATCTTTGCGATCAACGAATTCCTGCCCAATCACGCCCCGAACGACGAACATCGGCTGATGTACGTTTTCGACAAGCCTTCGATCAACAGTCCCCTCGAACGCCTGAAGAACCTGTTCATCAAGCCCGAGAACAAGCTCGGCTATAAGCTGATCGTCGAGAAGCCCCCCTTCGAAGAACTGCCGCCGCAGCGTTCCCTCTTGCCCGCGGCGAATTCGAAAAGCCGCGGCAATCGGGTGAGTAGACGACGAGGCGTCGATCGACGCGCTTGTTCCCTCGCCTGCTGTTCCTGAATTGCCCGACTCCCAGCTCACGCCAGAATCTCGTTGATCACGTTGCCGTGCACGTCGGTCAGCCGCATGTCGCGGCCGCTGAAGCGGTAGGTCAGCCGCGTGTGGTCGATGCCCAGCAGGTGCAGCATCGTGGCGTGCAGGTCGTGGATCTCGACCTTGTTCTCGACGGCGTGGTAGCCGTACTCGTCGGTCGCGCCGTAGATCGTGCCGCCCTTGACGCCGCCGCCGGCCAGCCAGATCGTGAAGCCGAACGGGTTGTGGTCGCGGCCGTCGCTGCCCTGGGCGAACGGCGTGCGGCCGAACTCGCCGGCCCAGACGACCAGCGTCGTCGTCGAGCAGCCCGCGCTGCTTCAGGTCGGTCAGCAGGCCGGCGATCGGCTGGTCGACGGCCCGGGCGTTCTTCGTCGTGGCCGTCCTTGCAGGTTGCTGTGCTGATCCCAGCGGTCGCCGCCGACGCTCGGGACAGGTCAGCTCGACGAACCGCACGCCGCGCTCGACCAGCCGCCGGGCGAGCAGGCATTGCCGGCCGAAGTCGCGTCGGCTCGTACTCGGTCGTCGAGGCCGTACAGCTCCTGCGTCGCTGCGGTCTCGCTCGCTGAGGTCCATCAGCTCCGGCACGGCCGTCTGCATGCGGAAGGCGAGTTCGTAGTTGGCGATCGCCGATTCGAGCGGGTCGTCGGTCGCCCAGTCGCGTTCGAGCAGCGACTGCGTCGAGCTTGCGCAGCAGGTCGAGCTTGTCGCTGCTGCAGCTCGGCGCGTCGGCTTCGGCGCGGCTGACGTCGGCGACCGGCTGTCGCGCCGGCTTGAAGATCGAGCCCTGATACGTGGCCGGCAGGAAGCCGCTGCCGAAGTTGTCCAGCCCGCCCGGCGGAATCAGCCCGCCGTTGAGCACGACGAAGCCGGGCAGGTCGCGGCACTCGCTGCCCAGGCCGTAGCGTGACCCACGCGCCCATGCTCGGCCGGCCCTGCATGCCCGTGCCCGGTGTGCAGGAAGTAGTTGGCGCTGGTGTGCTCGGAGAAGTTCGACGTCATCGAGCGGATCGACGGCCAGCTCGTCGACGCACTTGCGCGACGTGCGGAAACAGATCGCTGACCGGCAGCCCGCTCTGCGCCGTACTGCTGGAACTTCCAGGGGCTGGCCGAGCGTGTTGCCGACGTTGTTGAACTGCGTCGGCTCGACCTTCATCGTGAACGGCTGGCCGTGCTCCTTCGTCGAGCCGCGGCTTGGGGTCGAACGTATCGACCTGCGACGGCCCGCCGTCCATGTAGAGGAAGATGACGCTTCGGCCTTGGCGGCGAAGTGCGGCGGCCGCGGCGCGAGCGGGTCCGCGAGGTCTCGCCGGCGATGTCGCCCCCGAACGCCTGCTCCGCAACAGCGCCGCCAGGGCGACGGCGCCGAAGCCGTTGGCGCAGCGGCGCGAGCATTTCGCGGCGCGATAGCGGCGCGGGACAAACCGGCGGCAGTGCATGGCGGGAACTTCCCAGGTAGGTCAGGCATCCAGCATAGCTGAAATCGCCGGGCGAATCACGCCTTCAAACCGCCGCTCGCTTCTCTTGGGCACCAGGAAGAATCACTCGCGGCAGCTGGGGAGAATTTTTATTTCTTACCTCTCCGCGGTTCCTCGGCTCCGCGTGAGCCCCGAGGGCCGAGAGTTCAAGATTCCCATCCGAATCCGGCCGGAGCAACTCGCCCGCCTCGCCCAGCAAATGATCAAGCGGCCAGTTGTAGGTTCTGTGTAAGGCCAGCCGCACCGTCGAGGTGATCTCGCGGCGGCTGACGGCTTTCCAGGAACGAGAAGGCGTCGGCCTGCAGGGCCTGCTCGACCAGCGACGGTCGGCATTGGCCGAGAGAAGAATACAGGGCAGCGCGACTTGAACTGCTTGACCAGCCGCAGCGTCTCGAGGCCGGTTAGACGGGGCATGTGCATGTCGAGCAACAACAGATGGATGTCTTGCCGCTACGATTCGAGCGCTTCGTCGCCGGCGCTGGCCAATAGCGTATGAAACCCCTCGGGCTCGAAAACGCCGCGCAGCGTTTCGCGGAAATCGCGATCGTCGTCGGTGATCAAGATCGAAGGGCCATCACGGCTTCGTCTCTTTTGCCCGCCTCGGGCTTGAACGACGGTGAAAAGGTGCAAAGTTGCAGCTAGCTCAGGTCGGGTTTCTCTTAACGCAACTCGAATACCAGACGCATCTTGATTTCCGACGCCGGCTAGCCGCTCGAACCGAAATCCTTGATATCACGATTCTTTCTACCAGAAACTTTCCGGTCAATGAAGATAAACTGGGCGAATGACACAGACGCCACAGCTTAGAGAACGCGATTTTTTCTCTGCCATTTGGGCAGGCAAACGTCGCGAAAACGCCTGCCGGCGCCGAACTCCGTGGCGCCACTTGTCATCGGCCGTAACCCCTTTATACTGACCGCGGATACGGATCATTTGCCTGCACTTCATGCCCTGCCCCTTCTTGCGGGTGGGTCGCAGAGGGAGCTAACGTCGAAAGCAGCTCGTCGTCGACGTCGCAGCCCGGCTATTTCCTCGGGCGTCATGAGTTCTTGATTCGACGCCTTCACTCGCTCAGCGGGCTCGTCCCAGTCGGCGCCTACATGTGCGTCCACCTGCTGACGAACGCCAGCGTGCTGGCTGGCCCGGCACATTCCAGGACCAGGTCGATACGCTCAGGTCAGCGGAATCATGGGCGCCGGTGGAGAGGACGTCTCTCCACAGCTCAGCTGGTCGGGCTTCCCGGAGACGACGCGCAGTTTCGCCGTCACGGTGTACGACCCCGACGCCCCGACGGCCTCGGGGTTCTGGCACTGGGCGGTCGCGAACCTGCCCGCGACCGTCACCGAACTGCCCGCGGGCGTCGGCGACGGCAGCCAGAGCGGATTCCCCGGCGACGCGATCACCTTGGCCAACGACGCCAGCCTGAAGCGCTTCATCGGCGCCGCCCCACCGCAAGGGCATGGCCCGCACCGCTACTACATCGCGGTGCACGCGGTCGACGTCGAGAAGCTCGACCTGCCCGAGGGCGCCACGCCGGCCTATCTCGGCTTCAACCTGTTCGGCCACGCGATCGCGCGCGCCGTGATTCACGGAACCTACGAGCAGACCTAACGGCCGGTGGTCGGGAGCGGGCCGCACCGGATGTCGAACCGTTCCCGCACGGTGTCGAGCGCCTGCCTGCGCGCGTTCGCGCGAGCGGCGGTGGGTGAGCATGAACTTGACCGTGCCGGCAACCGGCGCGCGAGCGGGTACCAGGTGTCGAAGTCGAGGCCGTTCTCGCTGAACACGCTTGATGCGGACGTTGTCGAAGATGAGGCTGAGGTTGTGCTGAACGAGTGCGAACAGCACGTACGGAAACACCGACCTCGACTTCTCGCGCAGCTGCCGCAAATCGACTTCGTACAGGGGAATGTCCCTCAGCTTGTCCAGGAACATCAGATGAGCGAGGAAGTAGCCCTGGAACGCAGGCAGGTGCAGCGTGGCTGACCACGGCTGGATCGAGACCACTGCGCCACTAGCGGATACATAGGGCTCGTAGGGGTGTTCGCTGCCTTCGATGCCGACGTATCCCGTGCAGTTCACGATCCAGCTGTCCGGCGCGATCGGCCTTGGTCGATCCGCTGCGGAACACCAACTCCGTCGTCGCCGTTGCGGTCGACGACGTCGACGAGGTAGTCCATGACGACGTCGTTGAGGCCGGCCGCGATCGTCTTGTTCTCCGCCTCGGACAGCACACCCAAGACGAAGTTGGCCGGCGTCAGGGGTGACGATGGTGCCGTAGGTCGGCGCGAAACCACTCCTGGACCTCGCGCTTCGTTGGTTCCGTCGAATCGGCGACCATTGCGTGGCCATCGGTCGGCCAGAGCGTGCCCGCCCACCATCGCCGGATCCCGTGGCGAACAGCGGTCGCGGTTCGAGAAGAACGTTCCCCGCCGGCGACGAGGTTCACCTCGTCGACCGGGGTACTCCGTGATGAGAGCGTGCGCGGTGTCCATCGCGGTCTTGCCGCCGCCGATGATCCACACCGGGGTGTCGCTGGCGCGCATGTCGCCCGATCGGACGTCGCAGTAGTCGGGTGAGACGGATTGGACGCGCGTGCTGGAGATCTCGAGCGGGTCGTTGGGCGTGACGCGCAGGCCGTACGCCTTGATCAATCGCTGTCGACTCGACGACCAGACTGCTGGCCGTCCGCGGATCGTGCAGGTGAGGCGGACGACCCCGTCGACCTCCTCGTGCGACTCGAAGGTCCAGCCGAAGTACTCGTCGACCTGGACTCGTTCCTTGATCGACGCCGAGACAGTGTTCGAAGTGGTCGAGCACCTCGCCCTTGGTCGCCAGATGGCCGGGATCCTTGCCGAGCGTCCACTTGATGTTGCCCGCGGTGAACATCGGGTGCGGTTGGTGCAGCCGCACGTACGGGTACGTGTCGACCCACATCCCGCCGACGCGTGGGCGTGCGGTCGATCAGGATGACCCGCTGATCGGGGGACAAATATCGGCTCGCGACGAACAGGGCGTTCAGGCCGGCGATGCCCGCTCCGACGATGCAGACGTCGCAGCGTCTGCACGTCTCGCTGTTGCGGGCAGTGGACCGTTCGGATGCGGACATGCGACAGGCCCCCCTTTGCGGAGAACCCCCGCTCCCCGGCAGCGGTCAGCGTACCGCCGAGCCGACGGCATCGGCAAGGGTGCGAATCCGCCTTCGCGCAATCGGCTGGCGATGCCGTCGTGGATGTGCTTGGCCCACAGTCCGCCGCCGTAGACGAAGCCCGTGTAGCCCTGCACCAGAGAGGCTCCCGAGATGATGCGTTCCCATGCGTCGTCGGCGGTCTCGATGCCTCCGACGCTGATGAGCACCAGCTCCTGCCGCACCCGACCGTAGAGCCGACGCAGCACCTCGACGGATCGCCGTGCGACGGGCGGTCCGGAGATCCCGCCTGCCCCGAGTTCGTCGACGCCGGGGCGTGGCCAGCCCGTCGCGCGACACGGTGGTGTTGGTGGCGACGATGCCGGCGAGGCCCAATTCGACGGCGAGGTCGGCGATCTCGTCGACGTCGGCATCGGAGAGATCCGGCGCGATCTTGACCAGCACCGGGGTCGTCGTCTCAGCCCGCACGGCCGCCAGGATCGGGCGAAGTGACTCCACCGCCTGCAGGTCGCGCAGGCCGGGCGTGTTCGGCGAGCTGACGTTGACGACGAGGAACGCGGCCAGCGGCCCCACGAGGCGTGCGCTCTCGGCATAGTCGTCGACCGCGGACTCCGGCGGTGTCGACCTTCGTCTTGCCGATGTTCACACCGACCGGAAACTCGGGTCGGTACCGCGTCAACTCGACAGGGCGAGCTCGCCCGCACCGTGGTTGTTGAACCCCATCCGATTGAGCAGGGCGCGATCGTCGGCGAGCCGGAACATCCGCGGCCGCGGATTGCCGGGTTGGGCTTGCGCGGTGACCGTCCCCACCTCGGCGTACCCGAAACCCAATGCGCCCCAGGTCTTGAGGCCCGTGCCGTCCTTGTCGAACCCGGCGGCGAGGCCGACCGGGCCGCCGAAGCGGACGCCGAAGACCGTGGTCGCGAGGATCGGGTCCCGCGGGGCAAGCCACCGGGTCAGGACGCCGCGGAGCGGAGCCGTGGCGGTCGCCACGCGAAGCAGCGCGAAAACCCAGGTGTGGACGCGTTCGGGGGCGATCAGGAACAGCACGCTGCGAAGCGCTCGGTACATCACCGCCTGCTCACCGCTACGGGCTCGGCCGGTCGGACGCCGAGGCGTTCGGTCGCGGACTTCTTGCGGCGCAACAGAACTCGTCGGCTTCCGTCGGTGTAGAGCCGGACCTTGGTGAGCTCCCAACCCCGGTACTCCGCCTCGATCGATAGCCGGATCGACGCCGAGAGCCTCGTCACGTCCGGCGGCAGGCGCAGCGGCACCCACTCGTAGTCGTCGGAGAGGTCGACGTCCCATCCCGCGGGCATCAGACCCCGCGCGATCGCCGTCACGTGGCCGCCCCGGCGATCACCTGGACGCCCGCGCCGCTGCCCGACACCACGTACAGGGTGCCGGTCGCATCGTCGAAGGCGAGGGTGTCGGGTTGCTGCACGGTTCGATAACGCACCTTCTCGACGGGGATTCCGGTCGACAGATCGTAACCAACAACGCTGTTCGTTGCGGTCTGCGATACCCACGCGAGTCGCGACGACCCGACCAGGCCGTAGGGGGCGCTCGGCACCGGGTACCGCTGGCGCAGTATCAACGGATCCGCACCGAACACCAGCAGTTCGTCGCCGCGGGTGTCGGCGACGAGGACGCGGCCCCGCGGGTCGACGGCGATCGTCGTGGCGCCGTCGCCCGCCCGCAGCGCCTGTTCGGCCTTCGTGCCCGACGAATCGACCTCGGTGACCGACGTCTGCCCTCGGTCCAGCACGACGACGGAGTCGCCCTGTGCGACAAGGGCATCCACGCGAGCGAAGAGGTGCAGGCGGGTGCGCACGTCAGCGTCTCCGCCCAGCGTGTACACGGTGCCGTCGGCGCTGCCGAGGGTGAGGGTGCCGTCGGCCCGACGCGCGATCGCGGTGAAGTCGGTGTCCTGCTCATCGGTGACGTCGACCGGGCTGACCGCGCCACTGGCGACGTCGAACCGGAAGTAGCCGCCGCGGGTCGAGAGGTACGCCGTGCCCCGATCGTCCCCGGTGATCGCGGTCGCCTCGGCGGGAAGGGGCACCGAGCGCCCACCCGATGGCGTCGGCAGCACCGAGATCACGGACCGCCCCCCGCCGTCCGCTGCCGAGGACCACCAGAGACCTTGTCGCGCCATCGAATACGGCCGCGATCCCCGGGCCGGGTAGTGGACGCACTGCGCCGTCCGGTGCTCCCACGACGGCAGGCGACACCGCTGCCCGAGCGGGCGATATCGTCGGCGGCGGGGCGTCGGCAGGGCTCGACGAGCACGACGCGAGGGCGACCGCCATCACGGCAATGGTGCCGATGTGACGTCGGCGACCTGCGCGTTTTCCGTGCGACGACAAGGGCAACTCTCGGATGTGCGAAGTGGATGTCGATCGAAGGGCCAAGTGTAGGCAAGTTCGTCGTTCGCCGATTGCACGCGTCCGGCCTGCCCGCCGGCATAACCAGAGGTATGGTGCGTCAATGAGCCTCGCGGCGGACGACGACGTGGCCGGCGAAGAGTTTGCCATCGAAGATCTTTGGACCGGCAGGCATGCGAGCGGATTCGGCAGTGTTGGCCGGCGGCCGCACCTTCTCGTTCCACGTCGAGGGGCACAATCTGCTCGTCGAGATCTACCGACCGCGGCTTGCGGGACCGGTGCCGCACGCCGAGGACGTGGTTGCCACGGCGACCCGCCGCCTGACCCACGTCGACGTGCAACGACGAGCGGAGTCTCGTCAGCGGTGGTGCGCGACGCGGTGGCCGCCGCACAGCCCGTCCCGCGTCCAGCTCGCTGACAGGTCGCTCACGGTACGGTCGTCGGCGTGACGGACATGTCGTGGCTTCAGGTCATCGTGTTGTCGGTGGTCCAAGGGCTGACCGAGTTTCTGCCGGTGTCGTCATCCGGTCACCTCGCGATCGTGTCCCAGCTGTTCTTCACCGACGATGCCGGTGCGTCGTTCACCGCGGTCAGTCAGCTCGGCACCGAACTCGCCGTGCTCATCTACTTCGCCCGCGACATCGGGCGCATCCTGCGTGGCCTGGTTCGGCGGCCTGTTCGACGCATCCCGCCGGACCTCCGACTACTGGCTGGGCTGGTGGGTCATCATCGGCACCATCCCGATCGGGGCGGCGGGGCTCATCTTCAAGCACTACATCCGCAACGACGTCCGCAATCTGTGGGTCATCGCGACCGCGCTGATCGTGTTCTCCGCCGTCATCGCCGCCGCCGAGTACTTCGGCAAGAAGACCCGTCCGATCGAGGAGTTCACCTGGCGCGACAGCGTCCTCATCGGTGCGGCGCAGTGCCTTGCGCTCGTTCCCGGGCGTGTCCCGGTCGGGCGCGACGATCAGCGCGGGCCTGTTCCTCGGCCAGCAGCGCGAGGCCGCTGCCCGGTTCGGCTTCCTGCTGGCGATTCCCGCGGTGCTCGCATCCGGCCTGTATTCACTGCCCGACGCGTTCCATCCCGACGGCGTCGGCCTGAGCGCGACGGGCCCGCAGCTGATCGTCTCGATCGTCATCGCGTTCGTCATCGGCTACGCCGCCGTGTCGTGGTTCCTGAAATTCCTTGTCCGCCATGGCATGTACTGGTTCGTCGGCTACCGGGTGATCCTCGGCGTCGTCCTGCTGATCCTGCTCGGCACCGGTGTGGTGGCGGCCCAGTGACACCCCCATCCAGGAGGCCCACCCGATGACCGTCATTCTGCTGCGGCACGGTCGTTCGACCTCCAACGTCGCCCACACCCTTGCCGGCCGGTCCGAGGGGGTCGACCTCGACGACAAGGGCCGCGAGCAGGCTCAGGCGGTCGTCGAGCGCGTCGGGTCGCTGCCCGTGAAGGCGATCGTCCGGTCACCGATGCTGCGCTGCGAGAACACGGTCGCACCGCTGGCCGCCGCGCTTGGCCTCGACGTCCTCGTCGACGAACGGCTGTCGGAGGTCGACTACGGCGAGTGGACCGGCCAAAAGATCGCCGACCTGTTCAAGGAGCCGCTGTGGACCGTCGTGCAGCAGCATCCCAGCGCCGCGGTGTTTCCCGGTGGCGAGGGCCTTGCGCAGGTACAGGCCCGCGCCGTGGAGGCCGTGCGAGCGCATGACCGCAGGCTCGCAGAGGAGAACGAGGGCGACGTGCTCTGGGTGGCGTGCACCCACGGTGACGTCATCAAGTCCGTCGTCGCCGACGCGCTCGGCACCCATCTGGACAGCTTTCAGCGCATCACCGCCGACCCCGCGTCCATGAGCGTGATCCGGTACACGTCGACGCGCCCGTTCGTGATGCACGTCAACCACACCGGCGCCACCCTGACGTCAGCGCTGTCGGCCAAGGCGGAACCGACCGAGGATGCGGTCGTCGGCGGTTCGACGGATTGACGCGGACGCAGTCTGGGAATTACGCCTGCAAGACCGATACCGGTATTTTGGAAGGTGCCATGACTCGCGCGATCCACGTCTTCCGCTCACCCGACCGCTTCGTGGTCGGGACAGTCGGTGAGCCGGGGAACCGAACCTTCTATCTGCAGGCCGTCCACGACAGCCGAGTGGTGTCCGTGATGCTCGAGAAGCAGCAGGTCGCGGTTCTCGCCGAGCGCATCGCCGCGCTCCTGCTGGAGGTCAATCGTCGGTTCGGCACCCCGATTCCTCCCGAGACCGGCGAGGTTTCGGACCTCAATCCCCTCGTCACACCGGTCGACGCCGAGTTCCGCGTCGGAACCATGGGGCTCGGCTGGGACGCGGAGGCGCAGACCATCGTCGTCGAACTGCTCGCCGTCTCGGACACCGAGTTCGACGCGTCGGTGGTGCTGGACGACGCAGAGGAGGGGCCTGACGCGGTCCGGGTCTTTCTCACACCGGACTCGGCGCGTGAGTTCGCGACACGCTCGAACAGGGTCATCTCGGCCGGACGGCCGCCGTGCCCTCTGTGTGACGAACCTCTCGATCCCGAGGGACACGTCTGCGTACGCACCAATGGCTACCGGCGTGGCGCGCTGACCGGGTCCGACGGCGATGCCGACACCTAACGAGGACGCAGACGGCGGAGAAGACGGGGAGGTATTGCGGCGCGGGGAGCTGACCGTCATCGGTCGCATCCGCTCCGCCAGCAACGCCACGTTCCTGTGCGAGGCTCACCTCGACGATCGGGAAGTGCACTGTGTGTACAAGCCGATCAAGGGGGAGGCGCCGCTGTGGGACTTTCCCGACGGAACCCTCGCGGGACGCGAGCGCAGTGCCTATCTGGTGTCGGCCGAGCTGGGCTGGAACATCGTGCCCTACACCATTATTCGCGATGGCCAGGCGGGCAGGGGGATGGTCCAGCGATGGGTCGACCAGCCCGGCGACGGACTGGATGAACCGCCCGACGACGAACCGCGGATACCCGACCTGGTCGACCTGTTGCCCGCCGGGAACATTCCGCCCGGCTATCTACCGATCCTGCAGGCCTACGACTACGCGGGCGACGAAGTCACGCTGGTGCACGCCGACGACGCCCGCTTGCGCAGGATGGCCGTGTTCGACGTGCTGATCAACAACGCCGACCGCAAGGGCGGCCACATCCTCACCGGAGTCGACGACGGCGTCTATGGGGTGGATCACGGCGTCAGCCTTCACGTCGAGGACAAGTTGCGCACCGTGCTCTGGGGTTGGGCGGGCAAACCCGTCGACGACGAGACGTTGGGTCAGGTCGCGGCGCTCCTCGAGGCCCTCGACGGCGACCTCGCGCTGCAGCTGAACACCCACCTCACCGGGCGGGAGGTCGACGCACTTCGGGCGAGAACGGCTGCGCTGCTGCAGAATCCGGTGATGCCGGGTCCGGATCGCCGACGACCGATCCCGTGGCCGGCGTTCTAGGTATCGAGCAGAGATGGCGGCGAACCGCTCGGTCGCCGGCTCGGTGTTCTACGCTCGTCGGCATGACGGATCATGATCGGGCCGCGGCCCGCCGCGAGATCGCCGATGCCCTGGTGCAGGCTCTCGAACGCAGGCACGAGGTGCTCGACGTCATCGTCGAGGCCGAGGACAAGGCAGCGGCGGTCGAGGCCATCTCCACCCTGCTCGGCACGTCGCACCTCGGCGGCGAGTCCGTCATGGCGATTGCGTTCGCCCAGCTGACCAAGGACTCCCGCCGGCGCATCGCCGACGAGCTCGAAGACCTGAACAAGCAGTTGACGTTCACGCTGAACGAGCGCCCCGCCAGTTCGGGCGAGAGCATCACCCTCCGCCCGTTCGCGGGCGTGCCGGACCGCGACATCTTCGCCGCCCGCACCAATGACGTCGGTGCGAGCGGTGACGGATCGGGAGCGCCTGCGGGGGAGCTGGACGACGAGATCCGTGCCGCGGTCCGCCGGGTGTCCGACGAGGAGGCGGTGTGGCTGGTCGCCGAGGAGGCGGCCGAGAAGATCGGCATGGTGTTCGGTGAGCTCGACGGCGGCGAGGTCAACGTGCGCATCTGGATCCACCCCGAGCACCGCCACCGCGGTTTCGGCACCGCCGCACTGAGGCGCTGCCGCTCGGAGATGGCGGCCTACTTCCCCGCAGTGCCGATGGTCGTCCGCGCTCCGTTCCCGGAGCCCGAGTGACCGAGCCGCGGAGTACATGACCGGCACCGCCGGAGTGACCGACGCGGCACTCGCCGCGGACGTGGCGCAGGAAGCCGGTGAGATGTTGCTGGCGCTGCGCGAGGAGATCGGGTTCTACGACCCCTACGACCTGGGTGACGCCGGCGACGCCAGGGCCAACACGCTGATTCTCGACCGGCTCGCAGAACACCGACCCGATGACGCCGTCCTGTCCGAGGAGGCGGTCGACGACCTGTCCCGCGTGCGGGCCGATCGGGTGTGGATCGTCGACCCCGTCGACGGGACGCGGGAATTCTCCATGCGGGGACGCACCGGCTGGGCCGTGCACATCGCGTTGTGGCAGCGCTCGGGTGGACCCCAGGGAGCCATCACCGACGCGGCCGTGGCACTGCCCGCCATCGGGGAGCTGCACCGCACGGACACCGTCGACGGCACCCCCCGCCCGCAGCCCGGGACCCATCCGCATCGCCACGAGCGCCTACCGGCCGCCGACGGTGCTGTGGTACCTGCGCGATCTGCTCGACATCGAGCTGGTGGGCATCGGTTCGGCGGGGGCCAAGGCGATGGCCGTGGTACGCGGCGACGTCGACGCCTACGTGCACGCGGGCGGCCAGTGGGAATGGGACTCCGCCGCGCCCGCCGGAGTCGTGATCGCCGCAGGTCTGCACGCCTCGCGCCTCGACGGCGCGCCGCTGATCTACAACCGCCGCGATCCCTACCTTCCGGATTTCCTGATGTGTCGCCAAGAGCTTGCGGGCACGCTGCTGGATGCCATCCGATCGCTGTACTGACCCGACGCCCTAGAGTCGAACGCATGGAATCGTGGTCGGCGCCGAACGTTCCGGAGCTGCCGGGCCGTGGCCCCCAGCTTCGCCTCTTCGACAGTGCTGATCGCCAGGTGCGGCCGGTGTCGGCGGGGGAGACGGCGACCATGTACGTCTGCGGCATCACGCCGTACGACGCCACCCATCTGGGGCACGCCGCGACCTACCTGACGTTCGACCTGGTTCATCGAGTGTGGCTGGATTCCGGGCACCGCGTGCACTACGTACAGAACATCACCGACGTCGACGACCCGCTGTTCGAGCGGGCGAACCGCGACGGTCTGGACTGGCGCGAGCTCGGCGACCGGGAGACTCAACTGTTCCGCGAGGACATGGCGGCGTTGCGCGTGCTGCCCCCGCACGACTACGTGGCGGCGACCGAAGCCATCGCCGAGGTCGATCGAGCTCATCGAGAAGCTCCTCGCCTCGGGTGCCGCGTACGTCCTCGACGACCCGGAGTCACCCGGACGTGTACTTCCGCGCCGATGCCACGGCGCAGTTCGGCTACGAGTCCGGCTACGACAGGGACACCATGCTTCGCCTGTTCGGCGAGCGCGGCGGTGACCCCGGACGTGCAGGCAAGGGCGACGAGCTCGATGCGCTGCTGTGGCTCGCGGCGCGGCCGGGCGAACCCAGTTGGCCGTCACCCTTCGGCCCCGGTCGGCCGGGGTGGCACGTCGAGTGCGCGGCGATCGCGCTCGACCGCATCGGACAGGGCCTCGACATTCAGGGCGGGGGCAGCGACCTGATCTTCCCGCACCACGAGTTCTCCGCCGCTCATGCCGAATCGGCAACGGGGGAAAGACGATTCGCCCGGCACTACGTCCACGCGGGCATGATCGGCTGGGACGGCCACAAGATGAGCAAGAGCCGCGGCAATCTCGTGCTGGTGTCGCGGCTGCGGGCCGACGGGGTCGAACCGTCAGCCATCAGGCTTGGGCCTGCTGGCCGGGCACTATCGCGCGGACCGGTCGTGGACCGACGATTCACTCGCGGACAGCGCAGGCCAGGCTGGCGCGGTGGCGCGCGGCGACCGCGCTGCCTGCGGGCCCGGACGCAACCGACGTCATCGCGCGAGTGCGGCAGTACCTCAGCGACGACCTCGACACCCCCAAGGCGATTGCCGCCCTTGATGGTTGGACCACCGACGCGCTGGAGTACGGCGGTCACGACACCGAGGCGCCGCGCGCGGTGGCGATCGCCGTCGACGCACTGCTCGGCGCTCTGAGCGGACGCCTCTGAGCCGTCGAGTACCTTTCGGCGCATGGGATCAATCAGCGGCAAGGTCGTCCTCATCACCGGCGGGGCTGCGGGGGTAGGGGCCGAGGTCGCCCGGCGACTCCACGCCAAGGGCGCGAAACTGGTGCTCACCGACCTCGATGGCGCGCGGCTGAGCGACATCTCCGCGGCGCTGGGAGCCGACCGGGTCCTCACCGCCGTCGCGGACGTCCGTGACCTGAGCGCGATGCAGTCCGTCGTCGCTGCTGCCGTCGAGCGCTTCGGAGGAGTCGACGTGGTGCTCGCCAACGCGGGCATCGTGTCGTACGGGTCGGTGTCTGCAGGTGGACCCGGACGCCTTCAAGCGTGTGCTCGACGTCAACGTGGTCGGGGTGTTCAACACCGTGCGCGCAGCGCTGCCGTCGATCATCGAGCGGCGCGGCTACGTGTTGGTCGTGTCGTCGCTGGCGGCCTACGCCGCCTCTCCGGTCTGGCGGCGTACAACGCGTCGAAGGCCGCGGTCGAGCAGTTCGCGAACGCGCTGAGGCTGGAGGTGACCCACCGCGGGGTCGACGTCGGATCGGCGCACATGTCGTGGATCGACACCGCGATGGTCCGCGACCCCAAGGACGACCTGTCGACGTTCGGCGAGCTGATCAGCAAGCTGCCCGGTCCACTGAAGAAGACCACCTCGGTGCAGGAGTGCGGCAAGGCGTTCGTCGCGGGCATCGAGGGCCGGAAGCGACAGGTGAACTGTCCACGGTGGGTCGGCGCGGTCCGCTGGCTGAAGCCGGTGCTCGCGACTGCCGGTCGGGATGGCGCCCGTCCTGAAGCTGGTGCCCGACATCCTGCCGCGAATGGACGCCGAGGTGGCGGCGCTCGGTCGCTCGGCCACCGCGCACACCGAGGCGCTGGAAAAGCCCACGGCGCAATGACTCTTGGCTTCGCGCGCGCAATGGTTTGATGTTGACGTGAAGTCGAGAATCGTCGGGCGAGCGGCGATGCTCGCCGCCGTGGCCCTGCTGCTGACCACTGCCGTCGGGTGCACCCCGCAGAAGGATGCGGGCCCCACCAGCGTGGCGCCGGCGCCGCCTGCGACGACGGTCAGTGCGGCGGATG
>CAWCTU010000037.1:0-20986 GCA_963798405.1 uncultured Actinomycetota bacterium | reverse complement strand
CCGCGCATTCCCGAGAGCGACTTCCGGTTGTCGCGCTTCGCCGAGAACGATCTGCTCAAGACGCCGTATCCGTACGTCGGTGCTGGTGAGATGCGATAGATGTCCTTTCCAGACGACCAAGTTCCGCTGCTCCGCAACCAATCCGGCACCGCGCGCGACCGCGATCCGCGCGAGCCCGTCGACGAGCTCGAGTTCGAGGCGGCGATCGGACGCAACGTCCGTCAACTCCGGCAGCAGCACGGCCTCACCGTCGCCGAGATGGCGGGGCGGGTCGGCATCTCCAAGGCCATGATGTCCAAGATCGAGAACGCGCAGACCTCCTGCAGCCTGTCGACGCTGGCGCTGCTGGCCAAGGGTTTCGACGTCCCGGTGACGACGTTGTTCCGCGGCGCCGACGTCGAGCGGCCCGCGGCCTTCGTCAAGGCGGGCACCGGCGCGCGCATCGTCCGCACGGGCACCCGCGAGGGTCACGAGTACCAGCTGCTCGGCTCGCTGCGAGGTGAGCACAAACGCCTCGAGTGCCTCGAGGTCACGCTGTCGGCGAAGAGCCAGACCTATCCCCTGTTCCAGCACCCCGGCACGGAGTTCATCTACATGCTCGAGGGCGTGATGGACTACAGCCACAGCCGTTCGGTGTACCGCCTGCACCCCGGGGATTCACTGCAGCTCGACGGCGAGGGTGCGCACGGCCCGGTCGACCTGGTGCAGGTGCCCATTCGCTTCCTCTCGGTGGTGGCGTTCCCCGATTCGCAGGTCTGAGCGCCGCTCAATCCCGCGGGGGGTTTTGGCGGAGGGGTCCCGCGGAGTAGGGTGGCCCACGTGCAGCGGGTGCTCCTCCTCGGACGCCGCGACGGAGTCTGAATCAGACTGGCTCTCCGTCGCGGGTAGTCGCGATGCGCCGGTCTAAGTCAAACCAGACGAACCGGAGCCACCTCACATGACCACCTTCTCGAAGCCGTCGGGCGATTCTCCCGACGCATTTACTTCCGCACACGCCATCTCCACCCCCGTCGGCGAACCCAATGCCGGCCAGCCGCGCTGGAACACCCAGCGGGCCAGCCAGATGCCGGTGAGCCGGTATCGACCGTTCGCCCAAGAAGTCAGAGACCGATCACCCTGGGCGACCGCACCTGGCCCGACAAGGTCGTCGACACCGCGCCGATGTGGTGCGCGGTCGACCTGCGCGACGGCAACCAGGCGCTGATCGACCCGATGAGCCCGCAGCGCAAGCGACGCATGTTCGATCTGCTGGTCCGCATGGGCTACAAGGAGATCGAGGTCGGCTTCCCGTCGGCGAGCCAGACCGACTTCGACTTCGTCCGCGAAATCATCACGCAGGGCGCGGTTCCCGACGACGTCACGATTCAGGTGCTGACCCAGTGCAGGCCCGAGCTGATCGAGCGGACGTTCGAGGCATGCGAGGGCGCACCGCGAGCCATCGTGCACTTCTACAACTCGACGTCAATCCTGCAGCGCCGCGTGGTGTTCCGCGCCGACCGCGACGCCGTGAAGAAGATCGCCACCGACGGCGCCACGCTGTGCGTCGAGCAGGCCAAGAAGTACCCGGACACGCAGTGGCGGTTCGAGTACAGCCCGGAGTCCTACACCGGCACCGAGCTGGAGTACGCGAAAGAGGTCTGCGACGCCGTGAGCGCCATCATCGCGCCGACGCCCGAGGTGCCCCTGATCGTCAACCTGCCCGCCACCGTCGAGATGGCGACGCCCAACGTCTACGCCGATTCGATCGAGTGGATGAGCCGCAACCTGGCGCGCCGCGACTCGATCGTGCTGTCCCTTCACCCGCACAACGACCGCGGAACAGCCGTTGCCGCAGCGGAATTGGGCTATCAGGCGGGCGCCGACCGCATCGAGGGCTGCCTGTTCGGCAACGGCGAGCGCACCGGCAACGTCTGCCTCGTGACGCTGGGGCTGAACCTGTTCAGCCGCGGCGTCGACCCTCAGATCGACTTCTCCAACATCGACGAGATCCGCCGCACCGTCGAGTACTGCAATCAGCTGCCCGTGCCCGAGCGTCATCCCTACGGTGGTGATCTGGTGTACACCGCGTTCTCCGGCAGCCACCAGGACGCCATCAACAAGGGCCTGGACGCGATGAAGGTCAGCGCCGACGAGGCGGATGCGGACGTCGACGACATCCTCTGGCAGGTGCCGTATCTGCCCATCGACCCGAAGGACGTCGGCCGTACCTACGAGGCCGTGATCCGGGTGAACTCGCAGTCCGGCAAGGGCGGCGTCGCCTACATCATGAAGGCCGACCACGGCCTCGCCCTGCCGCGGCGGCTGCAGATCGAGTTCAGCCAGGCGATCCAGAAGATCACCGACGGCGAGGGCGGCGAGGTCTCCCCGAAGGAGATGTGGGACGTCTTCGCCGACGAGTATCTGGCACCCGTGCGGCCGCTCGAGCGGATGCGGCAGAAGGTCGACGCCGCCGAGGAAGACGGCGGTACCGACACCATCACCGCAGTGGTGAAGGTCGACGGCGTCGAGCGCGAGATCGTCGGTGCGGGCAACGGCCCGCTCGCCGCGTTCGTCGACGCCATCGGCGCGGTCGGATTCGACGTTTCGGTGCTGGACTACTCCGAGCACGCGATGTCCTCGGGCGAGGAGGCGCAGGCCGCCGCCTACGTCGAGGCATCCGTCGGCGGCAAGACGGTCTGGGGCGTCGGCATCGCCACGTCCATCACTACCGCGTCGCTGCGAGCCGTAGTCTCTGCCGTGAATCGCGCCGCGCGCCGCTAAACTGACGGCTGCGTCAAATGGCGCAGTTTCATACGTTTAAGGAGTAGACGTGGACTGGGGCTCTACCTGGGATTTCCTCTGGCATTTCCTGATCATCTTCGCCTGGATCGCCTATCTGCTGGTGCTGTTCCAGATCCTGACGGACCTGTTCTGGCGTGACCACAAGACGAAGGGCGTCGTCAAGGCGATCTGGGTCGTCTTCCTGTTCCTGATCCCGTGGCTCACCGCGCTCGCGTACGTGGTCTTCCGCGGCCAGGGCATGTCGGTGCGCGCTCACGAGGCAGCCGTGGCGGCCAAGAAGCAGACGGACGACTACATCAAGCAGGCCGCCGGTCGTTCGCCAGCCGAGGAGATCGCGCACGCCAAGGAACTGCTCGACGCGGGCACGATCAACCAGACCGAGTACGACTCGCTGAAGGCCAAGGCGCTCACCTAGTCGAGCCAGATGCCGACGTTGAGATAGCGCTCATGGCGACGAAGTTCGAGTAGCTTCCGCCCTCAGTGCTATCTCAACGCGGTTCGGGCAGCCGCCCTAGAAGAGCGTGAACTGATCGCCGGCGAGCGTCACGTCGACGAACTCCTCGGCATCGGTGCCGCCGGCGACGCGGTCGAGCATCCGCATGAAGTCCGCGTCGCTGACCAGCGGTATCCCCGCCTCGCCCGCGTGATAGCCCTTGCCCTGGTCGGGCTCGGATTCGTTGCACAGCACGAGCGACGTCTGCTGGTCGATGGCATCGGTGTAGGCGAGCCCGGCATCGAGGATCCGCTCGATGAGCTCCTCGTGGGTGTGCGTCACGTCCGGCGACAGCGCCACCCGCATCCCCTGCACCAGCGGTCTGCCGTCGACGAACACGCCGGGGTTCAGGTACGGGCACGCCATGCGCGAGGCGAGCACCTTCAGCGGACGGATCTCGTCGTGGGTGACCTGCCCATTGGGCCACTTTCGCCGCGCCACGGGACGGACCGGCAGCCACGCCTTGCGCTCACACGCCTGCGCCAATGCCGGCTTGAGGATCTGCGCCAGCACCAGCGCGTCGTCCAGCGCGTCGTGCGGCCGCATCTGCGTGACGCCCCAGTGCGCGGCCAGCGTGTCCAGCCTCAGGTTCTCCGTGCCCAACGACAGGCGGCGGGCAAGCTCGACGGTGCACATCACGCTGTCGATCGGCAGCTCGGCACCGACGAGCTCGGCCTCGGCGGTCAGGAACGAGTAGTCGAACGCCACGTTGTGCGCCACCAGCGTGCGACCCGCGAGCACTCTGATCACCTCGTCGACGACGTCGGAGAAGGTCGGCTGACCCTCCAACATCTCGGCGGTGAGGCCGTGGACGTGCGTCGGACCGGGGTCGACACCGGGGTTGAGCAGGCTGGAGAAGCTGTCCTCGACGTTGCCGTCATCACCGACCGCCAAGGCTGCGACGCTGACGATGCGCGCCTGACCTGGGCGGAAGCCCGACGTCTCGACGTCGACGACCGCCCAGCCCGCACCGGCATCGACAGCCGGTCGGCCCCAGGTTTGGCTCACGATTCGAGGATGGCACGCCTCTCCGACAAGCCCGGACCAGTAGCGCCGCGTGTCGCCTGCCGAGTTTCGCCCTCATAGACTGCCGGGGATGATCACCGTCGGAGGGCAGGAGCGCAGCGACCGGGGGATTTCGGTACGTGGACGGGTCGCGCTCGGCGCGGGATCCGCTGCACGTTGGGCATCCCGGGTCACGGGCCGCGGCGCAGGGGCGATGATCGGCGGTCTCGTCGCGATGAGCCTCGACAAGTCGATCCTCGGCCAGCTGGGCCGCGGCAGGCGCTCGGTCGTCGTGACCGGCACCAACGGCAAGTCCACGACGACGCGGATGACCGCCGCCGCGCTCGCGACGATCGGCCAGGCAGAGCCGGGCCGCCGGCGACATTCCACCGTCGCCACCAACGCCGAGGGCGCCAACATGGACGCGGGCCTGGTGGCTGCGCTCGCGAGCGCCCGAGACGCCGGCTTGGCCGCGCTCGAGGTCGACGAGATGCACGTGCCGCACGTCGCCGACGCGATCGATCCCGCCGTCATCGTGCTGCTGAACCTGTCGCGCGACCAGCTCGACCGGGTCGGCGAGATCAACCACATCGAGCGCACGCTGCGCGGCGGGCTGTCGCGACATCCCGACACGGTCGTCGTCGCCAACTGTGACGACGTGCTGATGACGTCGGCCGCATACGACAGCCCCCACGTGGTGTGGGTGGCGGCAGGCGGCGGCTGGGCCAACGACTCCGTCAGCTGTCCGCGCAGCGGCGAGGTGATCGTCCGCGACGGCGACCATTGGCGTTCCACCGGAACCGATTTCGAGCGGCCGACGCCGCAGTGGTGGTACGACGACGAAAACATCTACGGCCCAGACGGTTTGGCGTTGCCGATGCAGTTGGCGCTGCCCGGTCGCGTGAACCGGGGCAACGCGACGCAGGCCGTCGCCGCGGCGGTCACGCTCGGCGCAGAGCCCTCGGCGGCGGTGGCCGCCGCGTCCGCCGTCGACGAGGTTGCGGGTCGCTACTCGACCGTGCGACTCGGCGCGCACACCGTCCGGATGCTGCTCGCCAAGAACCCGGCGGGGTGGCAGGAGGCGCTGTCGATGGTGGACACCGACTCCGGTTCGGTCGTGATCGCCGTCAATGGCCAGGTGCCGGATGGCGAGGATCTGTCGTGGCTGTGGGACGTCAACTTCGAGCACTTCGTCGATGAGCCGCTTGCGCGGAGAGAATCGGGGCGGCCGCTGACGGTGGTGGCCGCAGGCGAGCGAGGCACGGACCTCGCCGTTCGGCTGGGTTACGCGGGCGTCTCGCACACGTTGGTGCACAACGCCGTCGAGGCCATCACGTCGTGCCCGCCGGGTCACGTCGAGGTCGTCGCCAACTACACCGCCTTCCTCGGGCTCAATCGGACCTTCGGGCGGGGAGGGCGGGTCACGGTGTCTGAGTCGACGGTGCGCATCGGGCTGGTGCTGCCCGACGTCATGGGCACCTACGGCGACGGCGGCAACGCGGTCGTCCTGCGTCAGCGACTGCGGCAGCGAGGCATCGACGCCGAGGTCGTCGAGATCACGTTGGCCGATCCGGTGCCCGAGTCACTCGACCTCTACACCCTCGGCGGCGCCGAGGACTACGCGCAGCGGCTGGCGACCAGGCACCTGCTCCGCTACCCGGGTCTGCAGCGTGCCGCCGAGCGCGGGGCTCCGGTGTTGGCGATCTGCGCGGCGATTCAGGTGCTCGGCCATTGGTACGAGACGTCGTCGGGCGAGCGGGTCGACGGGGTCGGCATGCTCGACGTGACGACGTCGCCGCAGCCCAAGCGCACCATCGGCGAGGTCGTCAGCCAGCCGCTCGTCGAGGGCCTCGACCAACGCCTCACGGGCTTCGAAAACCACCGCGGCGGAACGGTTTTGGGCTCAGCGGCCGCGCCTCTGGCACGGGTCGTCAAGGGCGCGGGCAACCGCGACGGTGACGGCATCGACGGCGCGACGCAGGGCAGCGTCATCGCCACCTACCTTCACGGGCCGTGCCTCGCGCGCAATCCCCAGCTGGCCGACCTCATGCTCTCGCGGGTGGTCGGCGACCTTGCGCCGCTGGCACTTCCCGAGGTCGAGCGCCTGCGCGTCGAGCGCCTCGCCGCCCCCCGCCGCGCTTAGGTTCAGGCCTCCAGTTCGCTCGCGACGTCACGGGCGTCTCGCACAGCTACGCAGCGATCTCACCCTCACTTGTCCTCCTTGATGACGAACCTCGCGTGACGCGTTCGACATCCGAGCCTCGCGCATATCGTGCGCTCTGATCCTTCGACGTCCTTCGCGTACTGGCGAGCGCTTCGTGCGATGTTGATCGCCGTCGTACTCCGACGCCGACCATGTACTCCTCCCAGCACAGGTCGAGAACGCGAACCAGCTTCCCGCGGCCCGTCCACCACTGGGTATCTGCGTCGTCGGGCCGCAGGAAGTCCGGCGTCGATGAACACCAAACGCAGCCATGTCTCCGTCGGCGACGCTGCACCGCCATCGACCAGTGGTAGTGCTCTGCGCAAGCTGTTGCAGCCCGCGGGCTCCTGGGTGCCGCTGCGCGAGGCGCAATACCTCCGCCTCCTTGAAAGCCGATGGCGCGCTTGAGCGCGTCCAGACGCGCTACCGCTTCGCCAAGCTCCACGATGCCGCGCGAGGTCGAACGCCGTCCGCGCCAGACGTGGTCACCGGGATGCCCGCGAGGCTTGGTCACTTCGTCGGCGTGCGAGCGTCTCGTTGCGGACGATCAGCCCATCCTGCGTACGTCGCACTGGGAGCGATGAGTTCGATCGGGACGTCCGCATCGACCCAATTCGCGCCCCATGCAGCGCCGAGCCGCGGCCGCTCCAGCGATCACACCCCGCTTCTTGGACCGCGAGCCACGCCGCGACGGTTCTGTCTCGAAGCGACGGCTGCGCTGCGCTGCGGGCACGTGCACCCCGCGAAAGATCGGCTTCGTATCCACGACGGAGTTCGTACGCCGAGAGATCACCGTCTTCCGACGTGCTTCCCCGCCCACGAAATGACGTCGCTTCGCATGACCGCGAATGATGCCACGCGGCGCACCGACATATCCGCGAGATCGCGTTTTTGCAGAAGAAGTGCGATGAGCGCGATGACAAAATGTCGAAATCTCGTCACGAAGCCGCGCAAACGGCGAGGGGCGCGCGGACGGAGGGAAGAAAAGAGAGCTAGGCCATGGCGCGGCGGCCGAGCAACGCCCGGCCCAGGGTCAGCTCGTCGGCGAACTCCAGGTCGCCGCCCATCGGCAGGCCCGAGGCTATCCGCGTCACGGCAAGCCCGGGGATGTCGCGCAGCATCCTCATCAGGTAGGTCGCCGTCGCCTCGCCCTCGGTGTTGGGATCGGTGGCGATGATGACCTCGGCGATGTCCACGCCGTCGACGCGCTCGCCGATCCGGGTCAACAGCTCACGGATGCGCAGCTGGTCGGGACCAATCCCCGACAACGGATCCAGCGCTCCACCCAGCACGTGGTAGCGACCGCGGAACTCGCGCGTCCGCTCGACGGCCTGCACGTCCTTGGGCTCCTCGACCACGCACACCAGCGTGCCGTCGCGTCGCGAATCCGAGCAGATCCGGCAGCGGTCGTCGTCGGACACGTTGCCGCACACCGCGCAGAACTTCACGCCGTCGCGAACCCTGCCCAGCACCGACGTCAGCCGATCGATGTCCGGCGGCTCGACCGACAACAGGTGAAAGGCGATGCGCTGCGCGCTCTTCGGCCCGATGCCCGGCAGCTTGCCGAGCTCGTCGATGAGGTCCTGGACGGGCCCCTCAAACATGGCGATTCACGTCACGTCAGCCCGGGGATGCCCATGTCGCCCAGGCCTCCCGCGAGCGGGCCGAGCCGTGTCTGCGCGAGGATCGTCACCTGCTTGGCGGCATCGCTCAACGCGCCGACGATGAGGTCCTGCAGCGTCTCGACGTCATCGGGGTCGACCACCTTGGGGTCGATCGACACGGCGATCACCTCGCCACTGCCCTTCATGGTGACCTGGACGAGGCCGCCCCCGCCCTGACCGTGAACCTCGGAGTTGGCGAGCGCCTCCTGCGCCTCCATCAACTGCTGCTGAACCTGCTGCGCCTGTGCGAGGAGCGCTGACATGTCGGGCGGCTGACCGGGTTGCATGACGTCTCCCATTGCGTATCTGAAAACAACTTGGTCGCATGTTGGTCTCGACCTGGTTTCGCTCGCGGGTGCACGGCGATTCGCAGCCCAAGAGTAGTCGCCCCCGGCGTTAGCGTGGCGCCGTGCACGTCCCAATGAGCCTGCGTGTCGGCGCCGCAATGGCGGTCGGCCTCCTCGTCGCCGCATCCACACCGGTCGCCGAAAACGCGATCGCCGCGCCCACGAGCATCGCCGGAATGATCGTCTTCCTCGACCCAGGGCACAACGGCGCCAACGACGCGTCGCTGACCAAGCAGGTGCCGACCGGCCGCGGCGGCACGAAGGACTGCCAGACCAGCGGGACATCGTCGAACGACGGCTACCCCGAGCACACCTTCACGTGGATGACCGTGCTGCGCATCCGGCAGGAGTTGACGGCGCTCGGCGTGCGCACCGCGATGTCCCGCGGAAACGACACCACGGTGGCGCGTGCGTCGACGAACGCGCAGAGATGGCCAACGCACTGCATCCCGACGCGATCGTCTCCATCCACGGCGACGGCGGCCCTGCGACGGGGCGCGGGTTCCACGTCAACTACTCCGTCGCCGCCGCTCAACGACGCCCAGAAGGGGCCGTCGGTGCAGTTCGCCCAGATCATGCGCGACCAGATGCAGGCTTCCGGTCTGGTGCCCGCCACCTACATCGGTCAGAGCGGGCTCTACGGCCGCGCGGACCTCACCGGCCTCAACCTGGCGCAGTACCCGTCGATCCTCGTCGAGTGCGGCAACATGAAGAACGTCGCCGACGCCGCGCTGATGGAGAGCCCGGAGGGTCAGCAGAAGTACGCCGACGCCGTCGTGAAGGGAATCGCCGGGTTCCTCGGCTCGCGAGCTCCCGTCGCCAGGCCGACCTAGGTCAGCCCTCGACCCGCTTCTTGAGGTTCTCCAGGACCTCCGCCTGAATCTTGCGCAGCCCCAGCGGTGCAAACGTCTTCTCGAAGAAGCCCTTCACACCGCCCGCACCGGTCCACGTCGTCTTGGTGGTGACGCTCGAGCCCGGTACCCGCAGGCGCGACGGTCCAGGTGGTGACCATCGACGAGTTGGCGTCCTTCTCGATCACCGAGTGGCCCGCGACGTCGACGGCGGCCTTGACGTCGCGTACGCGCGACTCGGTGGCCTGCAGCTTCCAGGTGACGACGGTCCCAGCGCCCTGGCCGCCCTCGAGCACCTGGTAGCCGCTGTAATGCGACGACAGGATCGCGGGCCTGACGGTGTCGTAGTCGGCGACCGCGGCGAGGACAGCTTCCGGCTCGGCGTTGATCAAGACGGTGCTGGCGGCGCTGACCTGTCCCATCGGTGAAGACTCCTTGATTGGGCGTGCTCGTGCACGACACGGTGTGATGTTGGCTTGGTCCGGTCGCATGCTGGCGACCGCGGACTAGCGTATATGTGTGTCCGTTGTATCGAATGAGGCACAGTCCGCCCACGCGCAGGGCGTGGAGCGACTCCTGGCCAGCTATCGCGCGATCCCTACCAATGCCACCGTCCGGCTCGCCAAGCCGACGTCCAACCTGTTCCGGAAGCGGGCGAAGAGTTCCGTCAAGGGCCTCGACACCTCGGGGCTGACGGGCGTCATCTCCGTCGACCCCGACGCCCGTACCGCCGACGTCGCGGGGATGTGCACGTACGAGGATCTCGTCGCGGCGACGCTGCCCTACGGCTTGTCGCCTCTGGTCGTACCGCAGTTGAAGACCATCACCCTCGGCGGCGCGGTCACGGGCCTCGGCATCGAGTCGACCTCGTTTCGCAACGGGCTGCCGCACGAGTCGGTGCTCGAGATGGACATCCTGACCGGCGACGGCGAGGTCGTGACGGCCTCGCCGGACGTCGCACGCCGATCTCTTCCGCGCGTTTCCGAATTCCTATGGAACGCTTGGCTATACGGTGCGATTGAAGATCGAGCTCGAGCCCGTGAAGCCGTTCGTCACGCTGCGCCACCTGCGCTTCGACTCGCTGACCGACCTCGTCTCGACGATGGACCGCATCATCGAGACCGGCGGCTACGACGGCACGTCGGTCGACTACCTGGACGGCGTCGTGTTCAGCGCCGACGAAGGCTACCTGTGCCTTGGCATCAAGACGTCGACCCCCGGCCCGGTCAGCGACTACACCGGCAGTCAGATCTACTACCGATCGATCCGGCACGCGAGCGGCGAGAAGCACGATCGCCTGACCATCCACGACTACCTGTGGCGGTGGGACACCGACTGGTTCTGGTGCTCGAGGGCTTTCGGCGCGCAGAATCCGACGATTCGGCGGCTGTGGCCTCGGCGGCTGCGCCGCAGCAGCTTCTACTGGAAGCTCATCGGCTACGACCAGCGGTTCGACATCGCCGACCGAATCGAGAAGCGCAACGGCAGGCCGCCTCTCGAGCGCGTGGTCCAGGACATCGAGGTGCCCATCGAACGGACCGCGGAGTTCCTCGACTGGTTCCTGGAAAACGTTCCGATCGAACCGATCTGGCTATGCCCGCTGCGACTGCGCGACGTCCCGGGATCGACCGCCAGCTGGCCGCTGTACCCGATCCAACCGCAGCACACCTACGTCAACGTAGGCTTCTGGTCGTCGGTCCCGGTCGGCGCTACCGAGGGTGAGACGAATCGATTGATCGAACGCAAGGTCAGCGAGCTCGACGGACACAAATCGCTGTACTCCGACGCCTATTACTCGGTCGAGGAGTTCGACGCGCTCTACGGAGGCGAAACCTACAAAACGGTCAAGAAGACCTACGATCCCGATTCACGATTACTTGACCTGTATGCGAAGGCGGTGCAAAGAAGATGACGACGTACAAAGACGACGCTGCCGGGCGCGAGCGACGATGCGCAGACCGAACGGCTCACCCTGGCCGAAATCCTCGAGATCTTCATCGCGGGCAACGAGTCGCCGCTCAAGTTCACCGCGTACGACGGCAGCTACGCGGGACCCGACGACGCGGAGCTCGGGTTCGATCTGCTGACCCCCCGCGGCACCACCTACCTGGCGACCGCACCTGGCGAGCTCGGGTTGGCGCGTGCCTACGTATCCGGCGATCTGAACATGCGCGGCGTCCACCCCGGCGATCCGTACCCGCTGTTGCATGCGCTCGCCAACAGGCTCGACATCAAGCGTCCGCCCGCGCGGGTGCTGGCGAACATCGTGCGTGCGATCGGCTTCGAGCACCTCCGGCCGATCGCGCCTCCGCCGCAGGAGGCACAGCCACGTTGGCGTCGCGTCATCGAAGGCTTGCGGCACAGCAAGATTCGCGACGCCGAGGCCATCCATCACCACTACGACGTGTCGAACAAGTTCTACGAGTGGGTGCTCGGCCCGTCGATGACCTACACGTGCGCCACCTATGCGGACGCGGATGCCTCCCTGGAGGAGGCGCAGGAGAACAAGTACCGCCTGGTGTTCGAGAAGCTGCGTCTCAACCCCGGCGACCGCCTGCTCGACGTGGGCTGCGGCTGGGGCGGAATGGTGCGCTACGCGGCCCGGCAGGGCGTGAACGTCATCGGCGTCACGCTGTCGAAGGAGCAGGCCGCCTGGGCGCAGAACGCGATCGAGGAGCAGGGCCTGTCCGACCTCGCCGAGGTTCGCCACTGCGATTACCGCGACGTGCGGGAGTCCGGGTTCGACGCCGTGTCGTCGATCGGGCTCACCGAGCACATCGGCGTGCAGAACTACCCGGCGTACTTCCGCTTCCTCGAGTCGAAGATGCGCGCCGGCGCGCTGCTGCTCAACCACTGCATCACCCGCCCCGACAACCGCACGAGCGCGGCGGCAGGCGGGTTCATCGACCGCTACGTGTTCCCCGACGGGGAGCTCACCGGGTCGGGACGGATCATCACCGAGGCGCAGGACGTCGGCCTCGAAGTGGTTCACGAGGAGAACCTGCGGCACCACTACGCGATGACGCTGCGCGACTGGTGCCGCAATCTCGTCGAGCACTGGGACGAAGCGGTCGAGGAGGTCGGCCTGCCGACCGCCAAGGTGTGGGGCCTGTACATGGCGGGCTCCCGGGTGGGCTTCGAGACGAATGTCGTTCAGCTGCACCAGGTTCTGTGCGTGAAGCTCGACGTCAAGGGCGGCGACGGCGGCCTGCCGCTGCGGCCGTGGTGGACGCCGTAGCCCTGACCCGCCGGCCTAACCGTCGATCCGGCGGGCACCCAACTCGTTCTGCAGTAGCTCGAGCGCCACTTCCTCGGGATCGCGACGCGGCGCTGGCTCCTCGCGCTGGACCTCGGCGAGCATGCTCTCCTCGTCGTCGGGTGCCTGCGGCGCGGGCGCCGACGGACCGGTCCGGTCGGCCGCCAGGCGCGGGTGCGCGCCGGAGCGCCTGCCTCACATCGCACGTTCCAGTTCACGCCGAGCGCGTCCTTGAGCGCGTCGCGGATGATCTCGACGTTGCGCGCCTCGTTGATCCGCTTGGCCAGCGGTCCCGACACATGGCTCAAGACGAGGGTGTCGCCGTCGACCGCCAGCACGACGGCCCCGTCGAGCATGACGTCGGTGGGACGCCTGCGCTCGCGCACCTTCTCGCGAACCGTCGTCCACATGCTGCGCACGGCGGCGGCATCCGGTTCGCCCGTCGTGACCGGCGGGGGCGGTTCGGGCAGGGGCGGCACGGACGGCTTGGTGGCGCGGCTGCGTCGGCTGGCTGCGTCGGCTCGGGTTGCGTCGGCTCGGGTGTCGGGTGCTGCCGGTGGCGGCGCAGCGGCAGGCGGCGGCGCTGCGGCAGGCGTCGGCGCAGAGGCAGGCGTCGGCGCAGTGCGCACGGGAGGCGGCGGAAGCGGGGCCGCGGCAGCATGCGCAGTCGCAGAGGCCGCAGCGGTGTGGCGGGCGGTGCCGCCGGCGTCTCGTCGGCCTGCGTGATTTGGCTCCTGCGGGCGAACTGCTTGGACGCCGCAGCAGCGGGCGGCCCAGCGCGACGGCAGCCGCCTCCGCGGCTGGGATCGACATGGTCAGCCGAGTCTCGATGCGCTCGATCCGTTGCAGCAGAGCCGATTCCGTGTCGCTTGCCGACGGCAGCAGCAGCCGCGCGCACACCACCTCGAGAAGCAGACGCGGGGCGGTGGCGCCGCGCATCTCGCCGAGCCCGGCATGCACGACCTCGGCGTATCGGGTCAGCGTCGCGGTTCCGAGTCGGTCGGCCTGCAGGCGCATCTGCTCCAACGTGTCGGCGGGCGCGTCGACCACGCCGCGCTCGGCGGCGTCGGGAACGGCCTGCAGCACGATGAGATCCCGGAATCGCTCCAGGAGGTCGGTGGCGAACCGTCGCGGATCGTGGCCGGCGTCGATCACCGACTCGACGGCTCCGAACAGCGCCGCGGCGTCACCGGCGGCCAAGGCGTCGACCGATGCGTCGATCAGCGCCATGTCGGTGGCACCGAGAAGGGACAGCGCCCGCGGATAGGTGACGTGGTCGCCGTCGGCACCGGCGAGCAGCTGGTCCAACACGGACAGCGAGTCGCGCGGAGAGCCGCCGCCCGCGCGGATCACCAGCGGATACACCGCGTCGTCGACGGTGACGCCCTCGTCGGCGCAGATGCGTTCGAGCAGCCCGCGCATGGCCTTCGGCGCCAGAAGCCGGAAGGGATAGTGGTGGGTGCGCGACCGGATGGTCGTCAGCACCTTCTCGGGCTCGGTGGTCGCGAAGACGAAGATCAGGTGTTCCGGCGGCTCCTCGACGATCTTGAGCAGCGCGTTGAACGCCTGAGGCGTCACCATGTGCGCCTCGTCGATGATGAAGATGCGGTAGCGCGACTGCGCGGGCGCGTAGAACGCGCGGTCCCGAAGGTCGCGCGCGTCGTCGACGCCGTTGTGGCTCGCGGCGTCCAGTTCCGTCACGTCGAGGTTCCCCGGCCCCTTCGGACCGAGCGCCACGCACGAGTCGCACACCCCGCACGGCGTCGGGGTGGGCCCCTGTTCACAGTTCAGCGAGCGCGCGAGGATGCGGGCCGACGACGTCTTGCCGCACCCGCGCGGTCCAGAGAACAGGTAGGCGTGGTTGATCCGGCCCGCGGAGAGCGCCGTGGACAGCGGCTCGGTGACGTGCTCCTGGCCGACCACTTCGGCGAAGGACGCAGGTCGGTACTTGCGGTAGAGAGCCACGGATGAAGGCTACCCAGGCTCCCCGACGAACGGCGCGCTAGTCACTGGCAAGCAGCGACTCGGTGGCCGCCAGCAGCGCACAGGTCGCCAGGCCGTCGATCGCCTGCCGCAGGTCCGGCAGTGACGGGAACGTCGGGGCGATCCGAATGTTCTTGTCCTCCGGATCCTTTCGATACGGGAACGACGCTCCCGCATCGGTGACCGCGATGCCCGCATCCTTCGCGAGCGCGACGGTGCGCTTCGCAGTGCCGGGCCACACGTCGAGGCTGACGAAGTAGCCGCCCAGCGGATTGGTCCACGACGCGATCTTGGAATCGCCGAGCCGATCGTCGAGTATGTCGGCGACCATCTCGAACTTCGGGGCGAGCAATTGCCTGTGCTTCTGCATCTGCAGGCGGACACCGTCGGCGTCGCGGAAGAAACGCAGATGCCGCAGCTGGTTGACCTTGTCGGGGCCGATCGTCTTCTTCGCCGCGTGCTGCAGGTACCACGCGATGTTGCCCAGCGAGCCCCCGAAGAAGCTGACCCCCGCGCCCGCGAAGGTGATCTTCGACGTCGAGGCGAACACCAACGGCCGGTTGGGGTTACCGGCGGCCGCCGCCAAGCCCAGGACGTCGATCGGCCGGTCGAAGTCGTGCGTCAGCGTGTGCACCGCGTAGGCGTTGTCCCAGAACAAGCGGAAGTCGGCCGCCGCGGTCTGCATCTGGACGAGGCGACGGGTGTTCTCCCAGGAGTACGTGGCACCCGTCGGGTTGGAGAACATCGGCACGCACCACATGCCCTTGATCGCCGGGTCTACGGCCACCAGCTCCTCGATGAGGTCGACGTCGGGGCCGTCCTCGCGCATGGGCACGGCGATCATCTCGAAGCCGAAGCTCTCGGTGATCGCGAAGTGGCGGTCGTATCCGGGCGACGGGCAGAGGAACTTGATCACCCCGCCGTCGCCCTGCTCGTGAAGCCACGGCCGCGGCGAGTCCACGCTGCCGTGCAGCAGCGAGAACACGATGATGTCGTGCATCATCTCCAGGCTCGCGTTGTTGCCCGCGATCAGGTTGGGCACCGGAATGCCAAGCAGCTCACCGAAGATCGCGCGCAGCTCGGGCAGTCCGTGCAGGCCGCCGTAGTTGCGGGTGTCGGTGCCTTCGCCATCTCGATAGGCGTCGCGTCCTGCGCCGGGCAGCTCGAGCAGTGCGTTGGACAGGTCGAGCTGAGCGGGTGATGGCTTACCGCGGGTGAGGTCCAGGCTCAGCTTCTTGGCCCGCAGATCGGCGTAGTTGCGCGTCTGCTGGTCGTGGTGCGCCCGAAGTTCGTCGCGGCCGAGGGACTGAAACGACACGGCGCGCCTTTCGCATGTACTGAAGCCGCGAATGAATGTAAGGGGACCCCGCGCACCCGCTAGAGCCCATTGACCCTTGCTGCCTTCCGGCCCTGGGGGAGTTCACAGGATAGACGCCGCGCGGGGTCCGACAAGAGTGTAGTACCGCGATGGCACCGGCAGCTGGTGGGGCGTCCAAGCCAGGTCGGCTAGGATTGCCCGCGGAGGATTCGCCTAGTGGCCTATGGCGCTCGCCTGGAACGCGGGTTGGGTTAACGCCCTCAGGGGTTCAAATCCCCTATCCTCCGCACCCGGTCCGGGGTGCGATCGGCAGATAACACGCCATGTCGCACCCCGGCCACCACTCAAGGAGGAGCATGCGGCGCTGGATTGCGGTGTTGTGGCAGGCATCGTTCTTGGTCATCGCCGGAGTTCTCTACTTCCTCTTCGTCATGCCGCGATGGAACGAGCTCACCGGCGAGTGGTCGCACGGCCTCGGCACCGCGATGCGGATCGTGACCGGCGTGCTCATCGGGCTAGCCGCGTTGCCCGTGGCGTTCACGCTGGTCAAGACCCGCAAGCCCGAATACGGAACACCGGCGCTCGCGCTATCGCTGCGCGTGTGGTCGATCGTGCTTCACGTGCTGGCCGGCGTCCTGATCGTCGGCGCGGCGATCGCCGAGATCTGGCTGAGCCTCGACGACGTGGGCCAGTGGCTGTTCGGCATCTACGGCGCCGCCGCCGCGATCGCCCTCCTCGGTGCGCTCGCCTTCTACCTGGCCTATCTCGCCGAGCTGCCGCCGCCACCGCCCAAACCGCTCAAGTCCAAGGAGCGCACGCGTGGTCGCGGCAGGCGGAAGGTCGCCGACGAGGCCGTCGTCACGTCCGACGCGGACGACATCGAGGACAGCCCCGGGGACGCCGTCGTGGACACCGCGGACGAGGAATCGGACAGCGCAGCGGAAACCGTCGAAGCCCCTCGCCCGGCAGCGGAAACCGTCGAAGCGCCTCGCCCGGCAGCGGAAACCGTCGAAGCGCCTCGCCCGAGACCGTCGACGCCGACGACCGAGATTACGGAAGCCGGCGAGGCCACCGAGACCGAAGCCGAGGACGCTGCCGAGGACGACGCGACCGACGAAGAGTCGGGCAAACTGCGCAATCGACGCCCCGGCGGGCAAGACGACGTCACGGCTGCGCAGGCGTTCGCGTGGCGGGGTTGCCGTCGAGGACTGACCTGGTCGGCGAGCCTGCGTCGACAGTCGACGCGTTCGCCGCCACTATTGTGTCAATTGGGTCGGGCCCAAAAGCATAGGTAAGGCAGCGCATGACATTGTTTCGCGTAAGGCAGCTCGCCATCATGGGTGTGGCCGCAGCGACGTTGGCTGCTGCTCGTGCCTGTCCCGGCATCGGCCGCGCCTGCGGATCTGACCGACGCGGTGGAACTGGTCGAGCCCGCCGTCGCGCGGATCGACACGACGATCAACTACCAGCACGCCATCGGCGCGGGCACGGGCATCGTGCTCGATCCGGGCGGCACGGTTTTGACGAACTTCCACGTCGTGCAGGGCGCGGATTCGATCGTCGCAAGTGTTCTCGGCCGCCAGTACGGCGTGGAACTGGTCGGCTATGACCGCCAGCGCGATATCGCGGTACTCCAGCTGAGCGGCGCCGCCGGGCTACGCACCGCCGCACTGGGTGACTCGTCGACCCTCAGTATTGGAGAACCCGTCGTCGCATTGGGAAATGCGAGCGGCTCCGCACGCCCCCTCACACACGAAGCGGGTGCGATCGCCGCGTTCGACCGCACCATCTCGGCTCAGGACGAGCTGACCGGCAGCTCGAACCAGGTCAGTGGCCTCATCGAGTTTGATGCGCCGGTGCGGGCCGGGGACTCCGGCGGACCGATGATCAATGCCTTGGGCCAGGTCATGGGTGTGACGACTGCCGCGACGGTCACCTTCCGGATGGGACCTGGCGGCAAGGGCTTCGCCATCCCGATCAACGACGCGCTGGCCACCGCGAACCAGATCCGTTCCCGCATACCCACCGACACCGTGCACATCGGCCCACCGACGTTGCTCGGCGTGGGGGTCAGCACCAGGGAGCAGAACGCGTCCTTGCCTGGGGTCGTCATCCACGAGGTGCTGTTCGGCGGGCCCGCCCAGAAGGCTGGTCTTGCCGACGGTGACGTCCTGGTCAGCATTGACGGCGCCCCCATTCGTTCGGCGACCGAGCTGACGAGCGTGCTGGACCGGCACTATCAGGGCGACGTCGTCGACCTGGTGTGGATTGACGTTTCCGGCGTGCAACGCACGGCGAAGGCCGCGCTCACAACCTGAGATCCGGCGAAATCCATAGGCAGGCGGGCGGTTCGTCCATATGCTGAGCGAGTGCCAAACAATTCTCCCCATCGCGTCGTCCAGTGGACGACGGGCAATGTCGGCAAGAGCTCCGTCGTGGCCATCGCCAGCAATCCGACCCTCGAGTTGGTCGGCTGTTACGCCTGGTCAGAGGACAAGGTCGGCCGTGACGTCGGCGTCCTGGCAGGCATCGAGCCGCTCGGCGTCGCGGCCACCAACGACGTCGACGCCCTACTCGCGCTGAAGCCGGACGTCGTCGTCTACAACCCGATGTGGATCGACGTCGACGAACTCGCCCGCATCCTCGAAGCGGGCGTCAACGTCGTCACGTCCGCCTCCTTCATCACCGGCGGAAACCTCGGCGATGGCCGCGACAAGATCGCGGAGGCGTGTCGGCAGGGCGGCTCGACGATGTTCGGCTCGGGCGTCAGTCCAGGCTTCGCGGAACTCCTCGCCATCGTGGCCGCCAACGCGTGCGACCGGATCGACAAGATCACCATCGCCGAGTCCGCGGACACCACGCTCTACGATTCGCCGGACACCGAGCGCCCCGTCGGCTTCGACAAGCACATCGACGATCCCGACCTGCCGCCGATGGCCGCGCAACGGCACCGCGGTGTTCGCCGAGGCCGTGCAACTCATCGCCGACGCCATCGGCGTCGAACTCGACGAGATCACGTGCGTGTCCGAATACGCCCAGACCACCGAGGACCTCCCGATGGCGTCCTGGACCATCAAGGCCGGGCACGTCGCCGGCGTGTTCGCCAGCTGGCAGGGCATCGTGAAGGGCAAGACCCTCATCGACCTCAACGTCAGGTGGAAGAAGGGCCAGACCCTCGAGCCCGACTGGCAGCTCGATGGCGACGGCTGGAAGATCACCATCGACGGGCGTCCGACCGTCAACATGCAGGTCGGCTTCCTGCCGCCTCAGGACATGATCGAGAACGCCAAGACGCTCGAGGACTTCTTCGTCCTTGGCCACATCATGACGGCCATGCCACCCATTCACGCGATCGCCGCCGTCGTCGCGGCGGCGCCGGGCATCGTCACCTACACCGACCTGCCTCTGACGCTTCCCCGGGGCGTGGCAGCGTCGGTGATCCAGGGTGTTTGCCAGACGCCCACCGCGCCGCCACTACGATGACCGCATGGTGCGGTTCGCATACCGATTGACCATCGCAGCATTCGTTGCGTTCGTGCTCGCCGGATGTACCTCGGGTTTGGGCGGGAGTTCGACGCCAAGAAGCCGGCCGTCGAACCGACCTTCACCTTCGACGGGCTCTACAAGTTCGTCGAGGACGGCACCGGCACCCGCAACGGCGCCCCCTCCACCGATCTGTTCAAGGGCGAGACGCAGTGGGCGTTCCGCACGAAGTGCGACGAGAACGGCTGCGTCGCCGCGGGCGGCAGGATCGACCCGGCCAACCCATCGGCGGCACCCAGCCAGGTCTTTGCCGCCGACTACGCCGACGGCAAGTGGACGCAGGTCACCCTCGACGTGGGCGGCGCGACGTGTGCCAGGCAGGACGCCACGTTCAAGTCCGACCAGTGGAGCATCTGGGACATCACGAAGCCCGCCGAGGACAAGCTCTCCATCAAGGGCACCAGCATCGGTACCGACGATTGCAACTTCGTCAACGAATCGACGTCCACCCTGACCCGTGTCGGGGACCTCCCCGCGGGCATGACCCTGCCGGATCCCGCCGATGCACCCAAGCGCGTGCCGTCCTACCCGGCGAACGCGTTCCGCGGCAAGTACACGGCGGACTACAAGCGCGCCGACAGTGGCGAACCCCAGAACAGCGAACAGTTGGACGTCAAGACCACCTGCCTGCGCGCCGACGAACGGTGCGTCACGACCACGGTCAACCTCGCTCCCCGAGACCCTGCAACGCCGTACGCACTCGAGGTCTACCAGTTCGCCAACGACAAGTTCGTCTTCAAGCAGACCGTCGGCCAGACGCAGTGCGCCGACGGCCGCTCGGGTATCGGCGCGAAGGCGGTGACCCTGTCACTGCCGCCCGCTCCCGTGCCTGACCCGGCGCCAACCGTGACCGGCAACGTGACCGTCAACGTCACCGGCGACTGCTCGGGAACGAACGTCTACGACGCCACCTTCACGCGCACCGGCGACTGATTCGGCCGCCCGCATCGGGCAAGTAGGGTTCGAGGCATGAAACTCAAGCGACGAGTCTCACTGATCCGCTGGTCTGTTCTGCGCATGGCGGTCGGCGGACGGAACCTCACCACGACGGGCCAGATCGGCGACGGTCGCGAGGCCGCGGCGGCCGACTACGTCATCGAACACGCCCGACGGGGTGACGTCGACGGCGTGCTGGCGGCCATCGACGAGTTCGCCTTCGAGAAGTCGATGCTGGTGAACGTCGGCATCGAGAAGGGCGCCCTGCTCGACGCCGCCGTCGCCAAGGCCGATCCCCGCCTCGTGCTCGAACTTGGCACCTATTGCGGGTACAGCGCGCTGCGGATCGCCAAGACCGCACCGAACGCCAAGGTGTTCTCCATCGAGCTCGCCGAGGCGAACGCCGCAGGTCGCCCGGCGGATCTGGGCTCACGCGGGTCTCGAGGACCGGATCACCTGCGTCGTCGGAACCATCGGCGACGGGAAGACGCTCGACGCGCTCGCCACCGAACACGGTTTCGGCGCAGGCGATCTCGACTTCCTCTTCATCGATCACGACAAGGACGCCTACGTCCCGGATCTCCTCAGCATCGTGGACCGCGCCTG
>CAWCTU010000036.1:0-5027 GCA_963798405.1 uncultured Actinomycetota bacterium | reverse complement strand
CGCGCCTCTTCCAGCAAGTGCTTCTGCGTTCAGAATGTCATGGGGTCACGTGGACGGGTCCGCGGTATCCGGCGGTTGCTGACGGATCCGGCCGTCGACGACGGCGCGCCGACGGCTGAAGGGCGATGCGGCGGTGCGACGCGGGCAATAGGCGGTAATTTCTACGTCATGGGGTTATCGACGCGGAGAGACCGTTCGACGGGCACGGACACGTGCGCGAGGGGCGGCGGTGTTGTGCGCTGCGCTGATGATCGCGGCCACGGGGTGTGGAAACACCGTCAGCGGCACTGCGACGTCGTCCACGCCGAGCAGCGCCACAGCGAGTGCACCCGCTACAGCGCAGCCAGATCCGGGTAACTTTCCCACGAAGCCCCGTCCGCCGCTGGGCGCGGCGAACACGCCGTTCGTCGGCCGCCTACTCGATGCGCAACGCATGGCCGGCTATGTCACGGGGCCATGGGAGGTCGACCCCGCCCTGATCGAGGCGTTCCCGCCTCAAGCGGTCGTCATCAAGAGCGCCGACGCGGTCGGCATCTTCATGGACAAGGACGTCGCCGTGGCCGCAGGCCGACACGACTTCGTCAACGGCTTCCATACGTCACGGCAGATCGCCGGACTGACGCGCTCGCTTCGCAACGCCGTGCTGCGATTCGCCGACCCGGCGGCAGCGTCCGCGGCGGCCGCCGACTTCGCTCAGCTCCAACAAGCCCAACCGGTCAGCGGCGCCACGCGCACCGTCGTGCCGATCCCCGGGCACCCCGACGCGCTCACCTCCAGCTACCCGTTCACCGACGCCGCGTCCCACAAGGAGCGGGCGAACATCACCTCGTTCACCCCGCATGGGACGTTCGTTCTCGTCCAGATCGCGCAGTCCTTCAATGGCCTCGACGACGCGGTTGGCCTCGTCGCCAAGACGCTGGATCTGCAGATACCGCTGATCGACCAGTTCACCCCAACGCCCGTGGCCGACTTTCCCACGTTGCCTCTCGACCCCAGCGGATTGCTGGCGCGCACCATCCCGACCTCGGAGAAGGACGCGACCGTCAATCTGAACGCGACCTACGACAGGCGCGGGAGTCTGCAGTTCCAGTCCGATTCCGCCAGGTCGGCGCAGTTGTTCGCCGACACCGGCATGGATCTGTCCACCTCCGCCAAGACCAACGTCTACCAGGCAGCCGATGCTGCGGGCGCAAGCAAGATCGTCGACGACTTCGCCGCCCAGATTTCGGCCCTTGGACACCCCGAGGACCCGGTGCCCGGGGTGCCGGGCAGTAAGTGCATCAACCTGGCGTCCTCGGGGATTTACTGCGTGGCTCCCGCAGGTCGGTATGCGATCGAGGTGAACACCGGCCAGCGGACCGAGGTGCATCAGCTGCTGGCCGCTCAGTACCTCATGTTGACCGCGACATGAGGAGGGAGACGCCCGCCCGCGCCCAGCCTGGTCTCTTCCATTCCCGCTGCGCGAACTGCTGCGTTATTCTGGTGCGCTCCCATCAGGACGTCCACCCCCAGCAACGGGCCTCCGCCCAGCACCTGATCCTCATCGCGAGATAACTGAAACGGGCAGAGACACAATGGCTTTCAGCGTCGGCACCGTAGTCTCCGGATACGCCATCGAGGGCGTCCTCGGCTCCGGCGGCATGGGCACCGTCTACCGGGCCCGCAACCCGTCGCTACCTCGCAGCGACGCACTGAAGGTGCTGTCGGCCGAACTGTCCCGCGATCCGCAGTTCAAGGCCCGGTTCAGCCGGGAGGCCGAACTCGCCGCGACCCTGGATCACCCGAACATCGTCACCGTGTACAGCCGCGGCGAGGCCGAAACCGGCGAGCTGTGGATCGCGATGCAATACGTGACGGGCTCCGACGCCGACCACGAGTTGGACGATGGCCCGATGGCGCCGGAGCGTGCCGTGCACATCATTGGCGAGGTCGCCAAGGCGCTGGACTACGCGCACCGCCGCCAGGTCCTGCACCGCGACGTCAAACCGGCAAACTTCTTGCTCGGGAGCGACGACGAGCGGGTCTTTCTGGCCGACTTCGGCATCGCCCGCGCGCTCGACGAGGCCGTCGGTCTGACCCAAACCGGAATGTTCGTGGCCAGCGTCGCCTATGCCTCGCCGGAGAGCCTGGGTGGCGCGCCGAACATCGACCACACCACCGACATCTACTCGCTGGGCTGCTCGCTGTACCGGTTGCTGACCGGGGAGAGCCCGTTCTCGCACTCCGTCGGGATGCCCGCGATGATCACCGCGCACCTGACCTCACCGCCACCGCGGCTCACCGAGGCCCGACCCGATCTGCCCCCGGCGATCGACGCGGTGATCACGAAGTCGATGGCCAAGGATCCCAGGGACCGCTACCAAACGGCGGGCGCGCTGGCGAGGGCAGCGGCCGACGCCCTCAACGAGACCACCACGTCACTTCCGGTGATGCAGCGTCCACCCGCGCCCCCGCCACCGCAACGAGCCTGGCCGGCGTCGCCGCCCGACCAGGGGTCGCCGTCCGGCCAGGGGGCGCTGACCTATCCGTCGGGACAGTTCAGTGGGCCGCGAGCCATGCCACCCCTGCCTCCCGCCTACGGCGCCCCTCCTGTGGCGCAGCCGCCGTATCCGCCCCGAGACCCCGGCTATCCGCGTCCCTACGAGCCGCCGTCGAAACCGCCGCGGCGGCGGTGGCCGCTGATCGCCGGTGCCGTCGCGGCGGTGGTCGTGATCGCGGCGGTCGTCACCGGCGTGTTGGTCACCGGAGGGGGCGGCAGCGGTCAATCCGACTACCAGAGCCAGACGTTCACCCACGCACACGGCACCACCGACATGACCGCCGCGCCGACCGCCGTCGCCGCGCTCGGCCCCGGCGACGGCGACGCGGTGCTCTCCCTTGGCCTGCAGCCCGTCGCGATCGGCACTACCGGTGGCGCCCTGCCCGGCTGGGAGAAGGCCGCGATCACCGGAACGCCGACGATCGTCAGCGGCCTGATCGACACCGCCGCGGTCGCCGCAGCGAAACCCGACGTGATCATCGCTACCGGCGACGTCGACGACACCACCTACGGCAAGTTGGCGTCGATCGCACCCACCATCACCCGTCCCGCTGACGCCTCGACGCCGTGGACGTGGCAGGACCAGCTGACGTGGATCGGCAAGATCGTCGGCCGCGACGCCAAGGCCAAGGAGCTGATCAACTCGGTCCGCTCGCAGGCCGACGACGTCAAGAACCAGAACCCGTCGTTCGACGGCAAGTCCGTTGCCGCCCTGACGGTGAGCGACGGTGGCGTCGGCGAAATCCTCAGGCCGTCGAACATCGCGACGTTCCTGGAGAGCGTGGGATTGCGCTACGACAACGATCTGCAGCGCACCCCTGCCGACCGTGGTGACAGCCGTCCGCTGGCCGACGTCAACCAGATCTACCAACTGAAGACCCAGGTGCTGGTGGTGCTCCGCTCGGACAAGGCCGCGGGGGAAGGCGGTTACGGCGGGCTGCCCGCGCCGTTCAGCGCCTACACCGGCGCGATGATCATCGCCGACACGCCCGACGTGCTCGCCGCGCTCGCCGAGCCCGGCGGATACCTGGCCACGCAGTTTCTGTACCAGAACTTCGTGCCGACGATGGCGGGTCAGATCCGCTAGAACCTTCGGTGAGCGGGCGACGCGTGGCGTCGTTTCCCCCCGACGTTTATCTGCAAGGCTGTGCTCGTGCAGCTCCTGCTGAGTGCCTTCTGGATCTCCTTCGCGGCACTGACGCTGGTCCTCGCGACGTGGCGCCTGCTCGCCGCCGGAAGTCGATTCGTCATTTCGCGGTACTTCTGGGTCGGCGGCGTCATCGGCTTCTCCGTCGAACCGACGGAATCCGGCGAGGCCGGTGAGTACGACGTGCGTTTCGAGATCGCGGGCCCGGGTGTCTTCCACAACGTCTCGATCCACGTCCTCGGCCCGACGCAGGACGACCACGGCCAACGGCTCGTACCGCCGGAACGACGGGCCACCATGAACGCGGGCGACGAGCCGATCGAGTGGACGTTCACGCTTCCCGACGCCGAATGCTGCATCCAACGCGTGGGTCGTCGCCACCTGGGTGCGACCGTTCTTCGAGGGCGTCGAGTCCGAGGCGGTGGCCCGGTGGGTGGATCGGGACGACGTGTACGAATGGGTCTGGTACGGCAACGCAAATCGGTTGGTGCGCATCGCAATCCGGTCATGGGCGCGACGAAACCCGCGTCGTTCCGAGAAGCTGCGCGAGCTACCCCTGTTCGGGAGATGGCGGCTCACCGCGATCAACAGCGGCATCGAGCTGATGGGTCCGGTGGACAAGCCGCTCCCGAAGACGCGACCGCGCTTTGCGGTCTAGCCGGCGCGGTCGGTCAGAGGCCGCCCAGGTCGTCGGGCACGTCGACCGCGTGCTCCCGGAGTAGCTCGAGGGGCACCACGTCGAGGGTGCGTTCGTGCGTGGCGGCGAGCACCACCGGCGCGGCGTAGCCGTCGCGTTGGGCCTGCAGCCAGTTGAGCGCGGTCACGCACCAGCGGTCGCCGGGGGATAGGCCAGGGAACCGATACTGCGGCATCGGCGTCGACAGGTCGTTGCCGATCGAGCGTTGGTGGTCGAGGAACTCGCGGGTCACGACGGCGCAGATGGTGTGCAGGCCGAGGTCCTCGGGCCCGCTGGTGCAGCAACCGTCGCGGTAGAAGCCGGTGAGTGGGTCTGTGCCGCACGGTTCCAGTGCACCGCCGAGCACGTTGCGATCGTCCATCCGCTTAGTTGGGTCCGCCGTCGTCGAAGGGATCCCCGACGATGTTCGGACCGTCGGGCAGCGGCGGGTTGCCCAGGTCGTCGAGCTCGCCCTCCAGGAGCCCGGCGTCATCGGTCTGTTTCTGGCGCGAGGGCAGAACGATCGTCGGGCGGTAGTCCGCAGGTAAGACCTCCGGCGGGGGCGCGACGCATGCCATTCCGTACTTCGTCGTCGGGGTGGGAATCCCCGCGTTCTGTGCGCAGCACGACGTCACCATGCCGTCGAAGTCCTGATCTGGCGCGGG
>CAWCTU010000035.1:0-9926 GCA_963798405.1 uncultured Actinomycetota bacterium | reverse complement strand
GCCAGCCTTCGTCGATCCTGCCGAGAGTTGGGGTCGTTAGCCATGGGTGCACTGGATGGCCGGGTCGCCTTCATCACCGGAGGAGCGCGGGGGCAAGGACGCGCGCACGCCCTGGCGCTGGCCGCCGAAGGTGCCGACGTCGTCGTCGCCGACGCGCCCCGCCCCATGAACCTGACGTATCCACTGGGCACCGAGGACGATCTTCGGCGCACGGCCAAAGAGGTCGAGGAACTCGGCGGCCGCTGCCTACCGATCGCGATGGACGTGCGCGACTCCGCCGCAGTGATCGCCGCCATCGACGAAACCGTAAGCAGCTTGGGAAGTCTCGACATTCTGGTGGCCAACGCCGGAATCGTCAGCACCGGGCCGCTGGACGAGGTGACCGACGAGATCTGGCACCAGCTCGTCGACACCAACCTGACGGGCGTGTTCCACACTCTGCGCGCCGCGGTGCCTGTGATGCGACGGCAGCGTTTCGGCCGCATCGTCATCACTTCCTCGATGGGCGGCCGCATGGGCATCCCCGAGTTGGGTCCGTACAACGCAACGAAGTGGGGCGTCATCGGGCTCGCGAAGTCTCTGGCATTGGAGGTCGCGAAGGAGGGGATCACGGTCAACGTCATCTGCCCGACCACGGTGCGCACGCCGATGGTGCAGCCCGTCGGCGCCGACGACGTTCCCGACGAATTGGTTCAACGGATGATGCGAGCCAATCCGATCCCTCAACCGTGGATCGAGCCGGAGGACGTCAGCCGCGGACTGCTCTATCTGGTGACGGATCCCGGCGTCGTCACCGGCAGCGTCCTCGAGATCGCCCTCGGTGGCAGCGCACGGGTCCATTGATCTGTGGCAGTCCAGCGCATGCGACTGTGCAGTTCCTGTGTGAATCCTGCGTTTGCGTCAACAGGTGAGGAATGGCATGGTCGCGGGTAACCCACGTGAGTTGGGCCGATCTCGGGTGCCGTCTGGCTGCCGATCAAGCGTTTTCAATCTGAGGGGCGGCAGCGCCAGGTGACTGACCTCGTTCGCGTCGGGCAGCACGTGGTCGTCACGGATGGCTGATGTCTCGCGCGCGCCGCGGCCAACCTCGACCTCCGAGCGGTACGCCTACGACCTCTGCGATGAGGAGCGAAACGAGCTCACCTGCGAATTCCTCTCGCTGAAGGCGCTTTTCGTGCGCGAGAGGTTCGCCTGTTTTCAGATCGAGGGCACCGACCCGTTCGCGAACATTGCCCGGCAGGTCGAGCGTGAGGTCTTCGAGGACTCGTGGGGCAACGACTCCGCGACGATGAAGAAGGAATACGGGCCCTACGACGAGAGCAGTGTCTTCTTCGTCGTCATCGACATGAAGACGAAGACGCCCGCGGGGGCATTGCGCATGATCCGCAACTCCGCAGCCGGTCTCAAGACGATCGTCGACCTCGACGACGTCATCAAGTCCCCGATCGCTCCGGTCGCGATCCCCGTCTGCGACGTCATGGAGCACCACGGGATCGACGATCTCGACCGGTGCTGGGACGGGGCGACGGCCGCGGTGCCGAAGCGTTATCGGCGCAAACTGGGTGGGGTGCACTCGCAGCTGATGCGTGTCGTCTCCGCTGCCATCATCCGCGAGAACATCCAACACTTCGTGGCGGTGCTCGACGCGCCGGTGTTCAGGGCGGCGCGCGACGTCCTCGGCCTGCCTCTCGTGCCGTTGGCGGGCACACCGCCGTTCACCCACATGGACGCACCGGACAATCAGGCCGTGTATGCGCACGTCACGTCGTTGCTCGGCAGCACCTTGACCGGCAACCGCAGGGTTGGTCAGAAAGTGCGCGACTGCTTCGCCGAGCGACTCTTCCCCGGTCTGGAATTCACCGCCGAGCGCTGACGTGGCACTACGGGTCGAACTCACTGACGTCGTTCGTCAGTACAGCGCTGGCGGACACGCCGTGAGGGCACTCGACCGACTCACCTTGCAGATCAACGGCGGAGAGTTCACGTCGATCGTCGGGCCGTCGGGCGCAGGCAAGAGCACGCTCATGCATCTGCTCGGTGCGCTGGACTCGCCCGACTCCGGGTCCATTCGCTTCGACGGCGTCGACATCGCGACGATGACCGACGATCAGCAGTCGACGTTCCGACGCCGCAAGGTGGGCTTCATCTTCCAGTTCTTCAACCTGCTGCCGACGCTGACCGCGTGGGAGAACGTCGCGATCCCGATGCTGCTCGACGGGCAGAAGCTTCGCAACGTTAAGGCAGACGCGATCCGTCTGCTGGACCTCGTCGGACTGCACTCGCGCATCGAGCACCGGCCCGCCGAGTTGTCCGGCGGACAGATGCAGCGGGTCGCCGTCGCGCGGGCGTTGATGATGGATCCGCCACTGATCCTGGCCGACGAGCCGACCGGCAATCTCGACTCGGCGACCGGGACGGCGATCCTCGAACTGCTCGGCGACGTCGCTCATGGCGTCGGTGCAGAACGGGCGGTCGTCATGGTGACGCACAATCTGGAGGCCGCCGCCGAGACCGACCGGGTCGTCACGCTGCACGACGGCGCGGTGACGGCCGACGTCCACACCGAGGAAGCGCCGAGCGTCGGACGCCATTCGCGCAGACCGTACGCCGAAGCAGTGACTGACGTGATCAAGGATCTGCACTCCGCGTTGGCGGCGGTGGACGCGCAGGGCGGGCGTCATTCGTCGAGTTGGTCGTAGGTAGCGGTGTCCGCGGCATTCAGCCGGTTGAGGGTGCTCAATGTCCGTGAGCTGCGGACGCATTGGGGACGCGCGGTGGCGTCGGTCGTGGTGGTGGCCGTCTCGGCCGCGCTGCTGGTCGCCGTCCTGGGCGTCTCGGGTTCGATCACCGGCTCGATCAATCGGCTGGCCACGAGCATCGGCGGCGACGCGAACCTCGAGGTCTCCGGGATCACCGACGACGGCTTCGACGAGGGCTTGCTCGGGGCGGTCGCCGGCGTGCGCGACGTCGCCGCGGCGGTTCCCATGGTGCGCATGCGAACGACGGTGAACTCGGGTCCGGCGCTCCTGCTGGGACTCGGCCAGAACGCCAACGAACTCCATTCGGATCTGCAGACGGCGATCAAGGATCAACTGGATTCCGGCTCACCGGTGACGGGCGCCGCGGACGGCGTGATCGTCGGCGCTGGGTTGGGGATCGCCAAGGGCGAGCAGTTCGACGTGGCGTCGACAGAGGTGACCGCCGTCGTGGTCGTGGACGGTCCCGCGGCGCGGCGACTGAACGATGCGCGCTTCGTGATCGCACCTCTCGCACTCGCGCAACGCATCTCGGGCCGTGAAGACCGGCTCGACTCGATCCTGGTCTTCACCAAGCCCGACGCCGACATGGCCTTCGTGCAGCCCGCCATCGGCAGGGCCATCGACGGACGGGCGGTGGTCTCCACCCCGAGTTTCCGTGCCGCCCAGGCCAGTAGCTCGTTCGCGATCCTGCAGGCGATGACGCTGCTGGCGGCGTCGGTCTCGCTGGTGGTCGCGGCGTTCCTGAGCTACAACGCCATGAGCATCGCGATCGCCCAGCGTCGGCCGTTGATCTCAACGATGCGCGCACTCGGCGGCAAGCGCCGCACGATCGTTTCCGACATGTTGATGGAGGCCGCCCTGATCGGCTTGGTGGGCGGGGTGATCGGCTCGGCGTTCGGAGTGCTGATCGGTCGCCTGGCGATCGACCGATTGCCGTCGACGATGATCCAGTCGCTGGACGCGCGCATCGAATACGTGTTGTCGCCGTACGTCGTGCCTGCGGCTATCGTGGCGGCCGTCGTCGCGAGCCTGACGGCGTCGGCGCTCGCGGCCCGGCAGATTCACGGCGTCGCGCCCATCGAGGCGTTGGCACCCGGCGGCGTCACGACCTCGGAGGCCGGATCGCGGCGGCTTCGCATCGTCGCGGGCATTGCCGGCGCCGTGCTGCTAGCGGCGACGATTCTGATCGTGACCGCGAACCTGGGTCAGATCGCGATCGCGTCGATTGCTCTTGGCGTTCATCGGCAGTAGCGCGCTCTGCTTCGCCGGCTCGGGTCTCGTCATTCGGGCCGCGGCGGCGGTGGCGCGGTTGTTCGGGACTGCGGGCGTACTCGGTGCCGCCACCATCGAGCGGGCTCCGCGACGGATGTGGGTGGCGCTCATGACGGTGCTGACGGCCGTCGTCACCACCGTTGCGGTGACCGGCGCGACGGCCAATGCGGTCGACTCGACGGTGGCGTCGTTCTCCTCGATCGCCGATGCCGACGTGTGGGTGAGTTCGGCTGCGGCCACGGACTTCTCGACCACGCTCCTGCCCCCGGACACCGAGGCCACGGTGCGGGCCCTTCCCGGGGTGCAGCAGGTGGTGCCCGACCAGATGGCGTTCGCGACCGTCGGCGACACGCGGGTCATGCTGCTGGGGATAGCCAAGGGATCGCATCGCGACATCTTCGCGGCGATGTCGGCGCAGGACCGCGACAGGCTGCTGGCAGGGGAGGGCGTCGCGCTGTCCCGGGATCTCGGCCAAGCGATGGGTGTGTCTGCGGGGCAGCAGCTTTCGTTGCAGACGCCGACCGGTGTGCGCCGGGTCAAGGTGCTCGAACTCGTCCCGTACTTCTCCGGGCTCACCGGCACCATCGCGATGAGCCTGGACGCGATGCAGGGCTGGTTCCTCCGGCCCGGCGCCAGCGACCTGGAGATCACCGTGGCGCCCGGCGCCGACGTCGACACGGTGCGGGCGGCCGTTCGCGCCGCCGTGCCGGAAGAGGTATTCGTCTATTCCGGCGCCGAGGCGTTGGCCGGGGTGAGCAGCGCGCTGGATCAGGTGATCGCGGTGATCACGATCATCGCGTGGATCGTCGTGGCCGTCTCCGCGGTCACCCTGCTGAACACGCTGATGCTGTCGGTGATGGATCGACGCCGCGAGATCGGCGTCCTCCGTGCGCTGGGCGCCGACCGCGGTTTCACGTTCAAGGCGATCATCGCCGAAGCGGCGGGCATTGGCATCGTGGGTGGACTGCTGGGACTGGTGGTCGGCGCCGCGATTCAGTACCTGGTGTCGATCGCGCTGACGAACGTGCTCAGCATCGACGTCGCGTGGCACGTGAGCCCAGCGGTCATCGCCATCAGTCTCGGCGCGCTGCTGACCTGCCTGCTCGGTGCCGTGCTGCCCGCGGTGCGGGCGGCACGATTGAACATCGTGGCGGCGATCAGCGTCGACTGATCGGGTCGACGCCGCGCGACGAGGCTCTGGTTCAGCTACTCCGTGGCACCGAGGGCGCCGTTCCCGTCGCCGTGCGCACTGACGTCGGTGGTCAACACGTGGATGTCGAATGCCAGCTGGCTCGCGAACGACGTTGACCGAGAGGCGATCCGGACTCGCTCCATCGCCATGGAACGCGATCCGCTGACATCGATGCTCGAGATCATGTGCCGTCCTCGCCTCGCGCTTGGCTCCTCGGCCCCGGGCTCGTAGCTGAGCGCGAATGGGAGCGGCAAAGTCGATAGTGGACCGAAATACTCTTCACGCTCGGACCGCCACGCTGGCGTTATGCACCTGTGACGAGGGGTGGTGCCGATGCGAGCCCGCCTCGACGTGGTCGAGGCGCTCCCACTGACCCAGCTCTGAGGCCGCCCAGCTACCTGACATCCCGCGGAGTCTGGTGGAGTACTGGTGGAATAGCCTGTGCTACAACGTGTTTGGTAACTCCAGAACACGGAACGCAGGCCGGACAGGTGAGTGATGTCACATCGCGTTCCGATGCGGTCGCGCACTGGGTACTCCCACAACCTCCGAGGAAAGGAATGTCATATGTCCGACAGTGGACCAGTGTCAGCAGTAAAGGGAATCGTCGAAGACGTCGTGGGCAAGGTCAAGGAGATCATCGGGATCGTCATCGATCACGACAGCCTGCGCGAAGAGGGTCGTGCGCAGCAGGACAAGGCCAAGGCACAGCGCGACGTCGCGAAGAAGGAAGCTGAGGCTGAGGCAGCCCGTGGCGCCGAGAAGGTCGCCGCTGCTCGTGAAAAGGGCGCCAGCGCCAGCAAGTAGTAGCTCGTTCAATCTCGCCGGAGGGCGATGGAGTCCGGTACGGATTCCGTCGCCCTCTTCGGCGTTTCAAGCCCCGTCGCCGAAGGGTTCGGACCTGTTCCTACATCGGCGTCAATTGTTGGTTTCATTCTGGAAGGTCGCTGGGTAGTCCCAAGGGATGGTGGATACGCGCACGGCGGCGGAAAACGTTCGCAACAACGACTGGTTCGAGCGCGTAGCGCGCGGCGGTTACGCCGCCAGCGGCGTGTTACACCTGCTCATTGCGTTGATCGTCCTGAGACTGGCGCTCGGTGGTGGCGGCAACGCCGACCAGTCGGGTGCGCTGGCCACTTTGGCCGCGCAACCGGGCGGCGCGATCATGCTGTGGGTGGCAGCGGCCGCGCTCGCCGTCCTGGGTGTATGGCAGCTCTTCGAAGTCTTCGTCGAGGACGACGCGAAGGACCGGCTCAAGGCAGGCGCGGTCGGAGTCGTATACCTCGCGCTGGGTGTCTCGGCGGCGAAGTTTGCGATGGGCAGTGGGAAGTCCAGCGGCAGTCAGAACGCGGGGCTGAGCGCGCAGATGATGCAATCGGGTTGGGGCAAGGCCGTTTTGGTGGTCGTCGCACTCGTCGTGATGGGCGTCGGCGGGTACCACGTCTACAAGGGTGTCAGCAAGAAATTTCTCAAGGACCTGAGCGTCACCGGAGGTTCGGTCATCACGGGGATCGGCGTCGCGGGATACGTCGCAAAGGGCTCGGCGCTCGTCGGCGCCGGGCTCCTCGTCATCGTTGCGACGATGACGGCCGACCCGTCGAAGGCCAGCGGTGTGGATGCTGCCGTGAAGGCGCTGGGCAACGCGCCGTTTGGCAAATTCCTGCTCATCGTCGCAGCGCTCGGCATCGCTTGCTACGGCGTGTATCTGTTCGTCCGCAGTCGCTACTCGCGCATGTAGGCACGCTGTTCGAGGGCGAGGCGGGACTCGTACGAAGGTCGGACCTTGGAGTGGGCGCTCCCAAATCTCGCTGATCTTGGTAGCTGAACCCCGCCCGCATGGGAAGCTGGGCTGCGCCGCATTCACGCGAGGCGACGACTACAGCAAACAGGGGAGCGGCAAGTGAAGAAGGTCATTCGTGGCGCCGCCGTGCAAGCTGCCGCCATCACGCTGGACACCGCAGCGACCACCGACAAGGCGTGCGACCTGATTCGGGAGGCCGGCCGAAACTCGGCCGACGTCGTGGTATTCCCCGAATGCTTCATCCCCGCGTACCCCGCGTGGTTCATGTTCCTACCCGCCTCGTCGAATGCGTTGAACGACCTCAACGTTCGGCTGTACGACAGCGCCATTGACGTGCCCGGGCCAGAGACCGCCAAACTGGGCGAGGCCGTTCGCGAGTCCAATTGCCATGCCGTAGTGGGTGTCTGTGAACGATCGCGCTCGGGCTCGATGTTCAACACCCAATTGTTCTTCGGTCCAGACGGCCGGCTCCTTGGCAAGCACCAGAAGTTGACCCCAACGGGTTATGAGCGGATGGTGCACTGGGGCGGCGGGGGTGACACGCTGACCGTGATCGATACGCCGTTCGGCGGGTTGAGCGCGCTGTGCTGCTCGGAGAACTCGAATCCATTGGCGGGCTTCGACATGATCGCCCGCGGTCCCCGGGTCCACGCGATGAGTTGGCCGCCGCACTTCATGATGGTCGGTGGCGATGCACCTGCACTAGAGGACATCTCTTCGCTGACGGCACGACATTTCACGATCCTGTCGAAGACGTTCGTGATCAGCGCGTGTGCCGTCATCGACCGGGCGTTCTACAAGGAGCTGGCAGAAATCGCGGGTACCCCGGACGTCGACTTGACGGCCGGCATCGTCGACGGCGGCTCGGTCATCGTGTCGCCCGGGTCGCAGATCATCGGTGGACCGCTTCCGGCCGGGACCGAGGGAATCATCTATGCGGACATGGATCTCGACCTGTGGGTACGGGGAAAGCTGCTGCAGGACTTTGCTGGGCACTACAACCGGGCCGACGTCTTCACCCTCGAGGTGAATCGCACGCCGAGCTGGCTACGAAGATCCCAAGTCGCGTCAGGTGCCGACGTAGTCGGCGAGCCGATGTTTCCTCCAACTCGAGCCGGGTAGTCGAAGGGTCAGCGCTTAGCCCTCGCGCTGAATCAGCCCGATAATCCCGATAAACCGGAGGCAATGCCGCATGGCTCGGACCCCCATCACGACGTCCACCGACGTCGTCACCTATCTCACGGAACAGCACGAAGCGATCAAGGCCCTCTTCATCGAAACGCTTGATGCCGCAAGCGCTGAGGATCAGCAGGATGCCTTCGGCCGGCTCCGCACTCTGCTCGCAGTGCACGAGACCGCCGAGGAAATGATGGTGCACCCGCGCGTGCGCCGGAAGATCGACGGTGGCGATGCGATCGTCGACGCACTCTTGACCGAGGAGCACGACTCGAAGGTCGCCCTGACCGCACTGGAGAAGATTCCCTTCGGCACGGCCGAGTTCACCAAGGAGCTGATCCATCTTCAGCGCGCGGTGTTGGCGCACGCCGAACGCGAGGAGGCCGAGGAGTTCACCCTTCTCGAAGAGCACCTGAGCGCCGACGAACTCGCGAAGCTGGCCACGGCCGCCGAGGTGGCCGAACGGATCGCCCCCACCCACCCGCACGCCGGCGTGGAGTCGGCGTTCGTCAACTTCGCCGTTGGGCCATTCGCGTCACTGCTCGACCGGGCTCGCGACGCGCTCAAGGGCAACGCCGCCTGACGCGACATCGTCTGCCCGACAATCGAACCGGCCTCAGCGCAACGCTGGGGCCGGTTCGTCGTTTGCCTACTCCATCGCATCCGCGATGGCTTGCGTGTAACCGGACCTCAGCGTTCTCTCAGCCTCACGCTGCCAGGCTGGGACTCGTCGTCGTCGGCCTTAAGGCGACGCACCAGATTGGCAAACCCCGCGCCGACAATCGCCGGACTGTCAGAGGATGTGATCCGTGAAGGTTCTGATCGTCGAGGACGAACCCCGGTTCGCTGCCACCCTGTCGATGGGGTTGCGAGCCGAGGGCTTCGTCGTCGTGCACGCCTCCAACGGGGTCGACGGACTGTGGGAGGCGACGGAGAATACGTTCGACGTCATTGTCCTGGACATCATGTTGCCCGGGCTCAACGGCTACGAGGTTCTGCGCAAGATGCGCGCGAAGGAAGTGTGGACCCCCGTTCTGATGCTGACCGCCAAGGATGGCGACTACGACCAGACCGACGCCTTCGACCTGGGTGCAGACGACTACTTGAGCAAGCCAGTTCGCGTTCATCGTGCTCTTGGCTCGGCTACGGGCGCTCCTTCGCCGCGGTGCTCCTCACCGCCCGGTCGTCTTGACGGCTGGCACACTGCTTCTCGACCCCGCTCGTCGCGTCGTGCAACGCGATTCGACTCCGATTGAGCTCACGCCACGGGAGTACGGCGTCCTTGAATACCTGATGCGGCACAAGGACACCGTCGTGACCAAGAACGACATGCTGCAAAACGTCTGGGATGCCCATTATTCGGGCCCTGACAACGTCGTCGAGGTGTACGTCGGATACGTGCGTCGCAAGATCGACGCGCCGTTCGGCACCAATACGATTCAGACCGTGCGCGGAGCGGGCTACCGCTTGGACTCCGGCGAATACTGCAACGGAAGCTGAAGGGTCACCATCGCGCCACCTCCGGGTCGATCACCAATCGTGACGTTTCCTCCATGTGCGGCAACGACTTCGGCGACGATCGCCAGCCCGAGTCCGGCGCCCCCGTCACTGCGCGCGCGGGCGGAGTCGATGCGGACGAACCTGTCGAAGGCTCGCTCCCGGTCGTCCTCGGGAATACCGGGACCATCATCGGCCACCGTCAGCACCGCATGGGATTGGTCGGATC
>CAWCTU010000034.1:0-36291 GCA_963798405.1 uncultured Actinomycetota bacterium | reverse complement strand
CGCTGAGGTGCTGCCAGTAGACCCAGTCGGCGATGGCCGCTCGCTGCAGTGCGCATCTGCCGCTGGAAACGGTCGGGCGGGAATTCCCCTGCTCAACGATCCGCGGGGGCAGACGATTTCTGGGCGGTGAAAGTACTCCTGAACAAGACCAACACGTTGAACACACTGATTACCGCCGCCACGTAACTCATCGGTGAGTGCATGGTCGGGATGAGAATGATGATTGCGCAGGTAATCGCCAGTGTGATTCTCGGCCATGTCTTTTCGAACGTCCCACGACCGGCCAATACTTGCATCACGACAATCAGCAGAACAACGTAAAGCAGCGAAATCCACCAATACTCCGACAGCAAATTCTTAATCACTGGTTATGGTCCACCTTCAAGTCGCGCACAGCTCTCTCCAGCGCTGTCGCACACGCGTCTCAGCAGCCTCTGATTTGTCCACGTTACCTGCAGCAGGGTCTCCCGCCCGACACGTTGACGGTGGCGCCGATGGCGTCGGACATCAACACGCTGAGGTGCTGCCAGTAGACCCAGTCGGCGATGGCGGCTCGTTGCAGCGCGGCGTCGGCCGCGGTGTGGGCGCGGTAGAGCGCGAGCTCTTGCGCATGGTTGGCGTAGTCGACCATCAGATTCATGTGGGCCACGCCGCGATCGGTCGCGGTGCTCATCAGCGGTACGGCCATGTCGAACCACATCGCGGCCGAATTATCTTCGGGCGCAGCGACATCCGCGGGCGCTGCCGGTAGCAGGTCGTTGAGTCCGGAGTCCGGGACCGAGGCGAGATGTGCGGCAGCGCCGGGGGCGATGACCTCGAGGCGACTGCGGCCCTGCATGGCACCGGAGCTCGGGCATGTCGTCGGGTTGCAGGATGACCTTCGCGGCGCCGGGATCGAAGTTCGCGAACTGAGACTCGGTCCCGATGACGGCACGCAACTTCTGATCGTGCGCCTGCGCCCAACCCTGTATTGCCAGAATGGGATACGTCGCCCACTTGGCGCGATCGGCCATGGGGATGGACTCGTCGGCGGTGGCCATCTTGACGTTCTCGGGCAGGTTCACCGTGTCGGGGATGTAGCCGAGTCCGTAGCTGTTGGCGACGACGATCGAGCCGTCGGTGGTGAGGCCGGTGATCCAGAAGAAGCCGAAATCCGTTGCGCCGACGTTGAGTGCGGCGCCGATCCGGCGAGCCATCATCAGCGCGGCGTTGACGCCGCCGGCCGCCATCGTGCCCGCTGCTGCTGCGGCAAGGGCGGCGTCGCGCTGTGCGCGCACGGCAGAGACGGGGATCGGCGCGGGCAGGATGTCTTGCGGTTTGGTCGACGCCTGGTTCACGTTCGGACTCGGCGGAGGCGGAGGCGTTGGCCCCGGAGGCGGTGGCGTGGCTCGGCTGACCGAGCGGCATTGGTGGCATCGCGGGCATGCCGCCCATCGGCGGCGCGATCGAGCCGCCTCCGCCACCGCCGCTGGGGCCGCCTCCGCCACCGGATCCGCCGCCGCCCGGGCCGCCGCCACCGGGACCTGGGCCATCGGGGACCGCGGCGGCGGTGTGCGAGATCGCGGCTGAGGCGATGCCGGCCGGATCGACCGGCGGAAGGGGAGGAATGAGCGAGGGAGCGGCGCTCAGCGCCGCGGAGGCAAGCGCTGGCGCGGCTGTCGAGGCCGCCTGCGTGGGGATTGCAGACAGGTCTTCCGGCAGCTTGCCCGTGGCGTCCTTGCCGGCGGCTGGCCTGGTCGAGCTGTGGGTTGGACTTCCCGTCGCCGGCCTGCGCGCCACTGCCACCGCTGCCGCCCGAGCCGGACCCTGCGCCGGATCCGCTTGAGGTGGCCGGGGACGACGATCCGCCTGGCGAGCCCGATACCGAGCCTGGGCCGCTGACTGTCGCGGGGGACGGCAAGCCACCTGCGGGGATAGGTGTGGGCGGCGGCGGGGGAGCTGACGCCGCGGTGCCGGTTGGTAGCGGGCTCTGTGGAGTGCTGATGGCGTCCTGTGTCCCACCTGGCAGTGTCGCCGGCACTGAGTGGATTGCTTCGGGAGACTCCACGGTTGCGGGCCTGTCCGTGCTGCTCGCGGCAGCTGGCATGAAGCCGGTCGCTCCGGCTGATTTGGTGGATGAGTTGGGCCCTGTGCTGCCCGCTGCAGCTGGCATGGAGCCAGTTGCGCCGGACGACACTACGGTGCTGCCGGTATCACCCGTGCCGGCAGCGGCAAGCGGAGGTGTGACGATCGCCTCGTTATTGAACAGGCGAACGGTGGTGTCATTCTGAGTCGGAACGTAGCGCGGGGGGTTGTATGGCTGTCCGCTCTTTACTGAATCTGCGGCAGCGTTGACGACATCCGTATTCTCCTTTAGCGCAGCCTGAATCTGTGCGTCGATCGATGCTGAACGATCGGATTCCTTTTCAAATTTCTCTCCGTTTAACCGCTCGATCTCCGATTGATAATGGTTGCAAATTTTCAAAATTCTATTCTTGGCGGTCACGATCGTCGCGTGAGTTTGGTTGTAGAACTTCATTGCCTTGTCGAGAAGAGTCGTCGATGGATTGCATCTCGCCGCTGTGGCCATCAACCCGTTGCTCTGCAGCACCCGAAGCGCTGCTAGACCAAGTAGACGCGCTCAAAGAGCTGAGTCTCCTTCGTGTCCCATTGGTACTGCCCTGAGGCGAGTTCCCTTTTTAGATTGTCGAGCAGTTGCCATCGATTGTTGGGACCGTCGTCATACGAATCCTCGTCGATTTCCGGCCACGCAGGCGGGACCGTCATGTCACCCTTGCGACCGTCGGTGGGTCTTGGAATGCTCATTGCACATCAACCAGTTTGGGCCCGGCATGCTGCCGAAATAAGGTTCGCGTACCTGAAGCCCACGAAACTCAGCCAGCTATCGTTGGGTGAATAGCTATCGCCAACGTCCACATAACCGCGGATATAAAGTGCGGCCGACACCGCGAAATCCTCGAATACTGCGTTTCCGCTTTGTCGGCCAGCGCTCTCAATGTCATCCGCGTAGGCAGAAAATATAGGACGACCCTCTCTTCTAGTGCCCGACGATCAGGTGTCCAGTCGGTTGCAGGAATTCCAGTATCGATGTTCTGCCAAGAGGCCGTGTCGTTCGTAAGTTGTGTCGAGACGCCGCACCCATGCGTCGCATGAAGGGATTCGATGACTCAATGAATGGAGTCGGGCTCGACAACGTTGCCAATATCGGCGACTTGGGACGGCGGCTTGACTACTCCTACAGCCAACGCCCGGCTCGCAGAACCAGTTGAAATCGCATTGCAGACGCCTACGATCGCTGAACTCGCATTAACGTTCGCCGACGCAAGTGCGTTATCTGTTGGCGTGTAGTTCGCCATGCTATCGGCGTAGGCGCGTCCATAAGCAATGAACTGCTCATAGAGTTCGCGCATCACCCGGTGCGGTGTCTGCTTCGCCAAAGCAACGGTCTGCTCAGCGGCGTTCCGCATCGCCGTCGAGACAGCCATCACTTGACTTCGTTGATCAGCTGTCCAATCTGACGCCGGCCCCAGTGCCCCCCTCTGGTCCGCCCAGCCTCGCCTTTGAACGTCGCCGAGTCCGCCGTTGATGCCTAGAAAGGTCTGACAGGTCGGCTCCTCCAGTGATGATCGCGACTGGCCCCGTGTCGTTGGCGCTCGCAACGTCGCTCGGCACCGCGGAAGTCGACGTCGTGCCTCCGCCTCCGCCGCTGTCGCGAGTGAATAGCAGTGTCGCGCCGATGCTGACCCCGACAACCAACAGAACCGCGACCGCGATCAGGAGGTACTTGGTGGTGTTGCTCTTGTCAGGCGTGAAGTCGGGCAGGGGCGGCACTTGCGGCGGCCAGGGGACCTGCCCCCAACCGGACGGAGGCGGCTGCGGAGGTCCCTGATTTGGCGGCCCTTGATTCGGAGGGGGCTGCCATCCGCCCTGCGGGGGCATGCTCATGCGCGCCCTCCGGTCGCCGGCCTGCCCATTCCCGCACCCCCGCAAGATCCGTCATTCACGCAGTGAAGTTTACCGACGTGCCCAACTACCCAGCGTAGGTCACGCAACACCATGCCACCTCGCACGAATTCTGTTGGACCCGAGCAACAGACACGTCCTAGACAGCTGCCGTCGCTCGTCGCCGGTGATCTCCGCGACCAACGCGTCGATGCGCGCCCGGTCCTCGTCGATCGACGCCGTCGCCTGCGCCGCCGCGTTCTGCAGCGCCTCGTTGACCCGCGCCGCGACCGTCTCCGCGCCGAGGCGCAACAAGCCCTCCTCGATGAAGACGTCCGTCAGCCAGTGATGCCCGTTGAGCGTTACCTCCACGGTCTTGGCTTCGTCTGTCGCCGTGAAGGTTTCGGTGTTCATCTTCGTCAGCTGCTCGTCCATCACCGACTGCAAGCGCTCGGCCTGCGCGAGGACGGCGGCCACCGCCGGATGCATCTCGGCGCTCACTTGGAGTCCTTCGACGTGTCAGCGACTGTGCGTCGGCGCTGGCCGATGACCGGCTCAGTCCACTCACGCTCTTCGGTGTAGATGTTCTCGTCCGGTGATCAGCACCCGGATTGCGCTTCTTCTCCGTGCCGCCGCCCTGGCCGTGGCCAGCGCCGTGCATCGGCATGCCGCCGCCCATTCCGCCCATGCCGCCGGTCGCGGCTGCGCCCGCCGGGGCCGCCGCCGCCGCCAGCGGCCGACGCCTGCGCGGGCCCGTTCCCACCGCTGACCCACCGAGGTTGGGCTGCAATGGCGACGGCCCCAGGCCGCCGCCTCCGCCGCCGCCGGATCCGCCACCTCCTTCGGCGCCGACGCCGGGTGCAGGCTCGGATCGTCGGGCAGCGTGGGCATTCCGGTACCACCGTCGGGGAGCCCGCCGGGCAGTCCGCCGGTCGCGCCTTCGCCAGCGCCGGACGGCGAACCGCCACCCGACTGCGAGCCGCCGCCTCCCGACTGACCCTCCCGCCGGACCCGCTGCCCCCGGTCTCCCCGGAGCCGCGGTCTGGGCGCGCGTTCTGCATGCCGGCCGAGTCGGGCATCGTCGCTCCCGACGCATCCGCTGGCACCGCCGGTCCGACCGCCGCCGCCTCCGCCCGCCGCCGCCGGAGGCCGCCGCCGTTCCCGGTGCCGCCAGTCGAGCCGCCGCCCCCGCGGGAGCCGAACGGTGGGTCGTATGGCTTCACCGCGTCGAACGTCGCGCCCTGGGCGTACTCCTCGCGGATCTCCTCGGACTCTTCGTGCAGCTCGGCCATGTCTTGCAGTTCAGCTCGTTGATCTTCGCGATCGTTCTTGGGATCGTGCTGTCGCGGTGCTGCGCCTGGATCTCCTGGCCGATGAGGAGGTACTCGGCGATAGACGGGGTGTGCTCCTTGCGCGCCGTCTCGTGCGCCTCGGCCAGCTTGGTGGCCGCGGCTTCCAGCCTCCCCCAAGCGGATTCAGGTCGCGCAGCCAGTCGGAGTATTCGTTGAGCCGCGTGTAGGCGGCGTCGGCGGCGTCACCCTCCCAGTCCGTCGAATACGTCTCGTCCGCGTTGGAACCCATCAGCTGGCCCCGCATGCGGCAGTCCGAGGCCGCCGCCCGCAGTGACGCGCCGCTGTCCCCGCCCTGCAGCGCCGTCCTGTGTCGCTCACGCCGCTGTACCCGCCCGCGCTCGACCGCCGTCAGCGAGGGGCCGCCGGGGATCGCGGGCAACTGCGCCGAGGCCGCCGGGACGGGAATCGCGTCGACCGCGGCCGTGCGCTCCGAGCTCGTCGACTTGGTCGCCTGCGTTCTCGTCGACCTTCTGCGTAGGCGTCGGCCACGTTGTTGAATGTCTCCGACGAGGTACTTGTTCTGCGCCTCCGCGACGGCCTGAAACCCCTGCAGCGTCTCGCGTTCTGCTTCAGATTCGCGGCGGCGTCGCTCGCGAGCGGGCAGCACATCGGCAGGCGAGGGCGGTTCGTCGTTCGACGGCCAGTCCTGATTCGCCAGCGTGTTGGAGACCTTGAGCAGGTCCTGCGGGTTGACGCGCAAGTCTCTCACGCCCATGGTGTCCTCCATCACGCCTGCACCCATCATTGTTCCAGCGCCATCTGGTAGCGACTTTCCTCGCGCGGATTGATCAGTCGGATCGGCAGCTGGCGGTGACGGGGTGTGTCGATGAAGTTCTGCCGCAACACCACTCGACCGACGCCGGGGTGCGGCCCGAGATAGGTGGTGGCGTTGGGCCACGCGATCTTGGCGGTCTGGCCGACCCGCGCGTTGACCAGGCCGGCGAACTCCCGGAACTGCGGGCCCAGGGTGACGACCGCACCGGCCGCCGCCGATCGGACCACGAACTGCGTGAACAGCCGCGCGTCGCCCAGGTTGATGCTCACGTCGACGTCGTCGAACGGCATGTACACCGGATACCGGTCGGCGGTCTCGCCGACGAGGATGCCCGCCGAGCCGATGGGCAGCTCGTAGTGACGATCGGTCAGCGGGCTCTCGCCCTGCAGCGCGGCACGCTGACCGCCGAACAGGCACGAAAAGCCGCGCGGCGTAGACGGATTCGCCAGCGTGGTCAGCAGCACCGTCGTCGTGGGCGCCACGCCTGGACGGATCCTCACCCGCGTGATGGTGTGATCGGCGCGCGCCGACCACCAGACGTCGGGACCACCCGCGGCGGTGTAGGCGGCGGTGAACGTGCTGCGGCCCTTGATCGACGACCACGTCTCGCGCTCGAAGCTGATCTCGGTGGCGCGGTCGAAGTCGTCGAAGCTGCGGCTGCACCGCGCGTCGATTCCATTGCTGGACAACTGATCTGCGATCCGCGTCGTCGACGAGACGAGGTACCGGGCCAGACCCGCGACGCCGACGTCTCGGCGCTGCGCGGGCTTGCTGGTCTCCTCGGGCTTGGCCCGCAGGACGATCCACGTCCGGCGGTTGGCCGGCGCGGGGTACGGGCCCACGACCTGCTCGTACAGCGCGACGAGGCTCGACGGCGCCGTCTTGCCGACCCGATAGCCCGCCGAGACGACGTCGGCCTCCAATTCGGGGCAGTGCGCGGCCAGCAGGCGTTCGACCAGTCGGGTGTCGATGACGTCGTCGGTGAACGCGTCGCCCGAGACGATGACCGTCGGCGTGAACGGCCGCGGAATCAGTTCGACGACCGACACCAGGTGGTCGCCCTGCCAGCGCACCGCGACGTGGTCACCGGGCATGACGGTGGCGCCGACGGCCGGTTCGGACGGCGGCGCGGGAGCCGCGCGGTGCCGCTTGCGCCAGGAGAAGATCGCCGTGATCCAGCCCGTCACTCGGCGGCCGCGGACCGTCAGGACGACGGCGATCAGGATCAGCACCGACACCGTGATGCCCGAGCCACAGCAGGTCGGCCGGAATCGACAGCGCGATGCACGCCGGAATCAGCGCCGCCGCCCACAGCAGATGACCCGTCGTGAAGCGAAACCCGAACTGCGCCAGGAAGTTCTTCATCGGCGCCTCAGCGCGCGTCGACCCAGGGCGCCGATGCCGAGCACGAGCGCAAGCCCCAGTCCCGCAACGACGACCATGGTGATCGGTCCGCGATCGGGCGGCGGGATGTACACCGGCGGCGGAATCTCCTTGACCTGGTAGGGAATGTCCGCCGGACCCGGCGGCAGATCCCACGTCAACGCCGCGACCGGATCGATGACGCCCGCACCCACGTAGTTGTCGACGCCGCCGCCGGGATGCCGCGCCGTGGCGGTGATGCGGTTGGCGATCTGCGCGGGCGAATAGTCGGGGAACCTCTGCTTGACCAGCGCCGCCAGCCCCGAGACGAAGGCGGCCGCGAAGGACGTTCCGTTCAGCGGGACGGGACCGTCCTGGCCCTGCAGCGCATTCACCGGGGTTGCCGTCGTAACCGAGCGCGGTGATGTTCTCCGCAGGCGCTGCCGCGCCGACCCACGGGCCCGACATCGAGAAGTTGCTCGGCTGGCCGTTCTCCGCGATGCCGCCGACCGTCAACACCAACGGCGAGTACCACGCGGGGGAGACGATGGTCTGGACCTGCTTCCAGCCGCGCGGATCCGCCGGAATGGACGCGTCCGGCGGCGGATTCTGGTTGCAGTCCTGACCCGGTGTTGCCCGCCGCCACGACGATGACGACGTTCTTGACCTTGACCGCGTATTCGATTGCGGCGCCGAGGGAGGACTCGTCGATGCGGCGCGTGATCTTGTAGCAGGCCGCCTCGCTGATGTTGATCACGCCGCACGCCCATGTTGGCCGCGTGCACGATCGCGCGGGCCAGGCTGCGCAGCGAGCCCGCGGTCTGAGTCTGGTTGGGGTCGTTGGGGTCTCGCTGCTGCGAACCCGAAAGTCTGAAGTTGTCCGACGTCTGCCGCAGCGACAGGATCCGCGCATCCGGTGCGACGCCGATGAAGCCGTCTCCTGGTGCTGACCGGCCCCCGATGATCGACGCCGTCAGCGTGCCGTGGCGGTCGCAGTCGTTCATGCCGTTGCCGGCCTTGTCGACGAAGTCGCCGCCGGGCTCGGCGGGCACCCGCGGCGAACCGTTCACCCCGGTGTCGATGACGGCGACGGTGACGCCCTGGCCGGTGGCGAACTTCTGCGCGTCGCTGAGCCGGAGGTAGTCGGCGGCCCACGGCTTGTCGGCGAAGTTCGCGTTCGGGAAGGTGATCGGCGACGAGCAGGCGCGCGACGGTTCGGTCGGGTGATCGGGGCCGGTCTCGTCGGGCGGGAGCGCGCCTGCGTCGATCACCGGCGGGTCGATGGCGAGCGCCGGAGGAGCGGTGAGCAACACCAGCGACGTTGCCGCCAGCAGGACGCCGATGCGCGTCAGCACCCGTCGTCCCCGTCGATCGGCGGCATCGCCGCGCGAGGCTGAGATTTGCGCGGCAAATGGTTCGCCGTTGTTCGCTTGGGCGCGTCCCTGAACGCCAAGCCCCCTGACCAGTAGCACCAGCCAATCCTAATGGGGCGTAGCGGGCACCCGTTCCGCTTTCTTGACGGGCTCAGGGGAGGCGCGACCGGCGCCTCCCCTGAGTTGACCTGCGGACCTGCTACTACGCGTCGAGATCCTGCTGAATCAGGTCCGCGACGGTGTTCAAGTGCGGCCTCGTCATCCGATGCGACGGTGACCTGCGCGGCGTTGGCTGCGCCGAGCGTCATGATCATCAGGGCGGAGCCTGCGTCGACCGGCTCCCCGCCGTCGACGGACAGGGTCACGGGCACCCCGGCGTTGACGACGGCTTCCGCGATGATCGCTGCGGGCCTGGCGTGCAGGCCGATGGACGAGCCGACGATGACGGTCTTGGTGGGCATTGAGGATCTCCTTCTATGTGGGTGTGAGGATGTCAGACGGTGGCCATGGCGGGAGACGAATCCGCCTCGGCCTTGGGCTTCGCGAACTGCTTGGCGGCGATGACGGCAACGGCGCCAACGAGTGTTCCCGCGACGAGGGAGACCAGGAACCACAGCAGGTTTCCGATCGCGAAGAACACGAAGATTCCTCCGTGCGGAGCCTTCAGCGTCACGTCGAAGGCCATGATCATGGCGCCGGTGACCGCGCCGCCCGCCATCATCGAGGGGATGACGCGCAGCGGGTCCGCCGCGGCGAACGGGATGGCGCCCTCGGAGATGAACGATGCACCGAGAAGCCATGCACTCCAACCATTCTCACGCTCCGGCTCGCTGAACAAGCTGGGCCGCAGAACGGTCGAGGCCAGCGCCATCGCCAACGGCGGCACCATGCCCGCGGCCATGACGGCCGCCATGATCCGCAGCGACGCCGGGTCGGCGACGTTGAGGCCGGCGACGGCGAAGGCGTAGGCCGCCTTGTTCACCGGTCCGCCGAGGTCGAAGCACATCATCAGGCCGAGGATGATGCCGAGCAGGATCACCGAGCTGCCGGTCAGCCCGCTGAGCCAGTGGGTCAGGCCGGAGGTGATCGCCGCGAGGGGTCGTCCGAGCAGCAGGAACATCAGCAGGCCGACGACGAGCGAGGCGACCAGCGGGATGACCACCACCGGCATGAGGCCGCGTAGCCATCGCGGGACGTCGAAGCGGCTGATCCACAGTGCGGTGAAGCCGGCGATCAGGCCGCCGACGATGCCGCCGATGAAGCCGCCGCCGACGAAGACCGCGACCGCGCCCGCCGTGAACCCGGGCGCGATGCCCGGGCGGTCGGCGATGGCGAACGAGATGTAACCGGCGAGTGCGGGCACCAGGAACGAGAAGGCAAGGCCGCCCAGGGTGAACAGCACCGCGCCCAGGTACTGGACCAGGCCGCCGGCGGGCAGGTTGGTCAGCGAGTTGCCACTGGCGATGATGTTGCCCAGCGACTGCGTCGCGCCATCTGGCTTGTTGGCGATGTCGTAGCCGGCGAGCAGGAAGCCGAGCGCGATGAGCAGACCACCGGCCGCGACGAACGGGATCATGTAGCTGACGCCGGTGAGCAGGATCTGTCGGGTGCGGGTACCCCAGCCGACCCCTCCTCCGGCTGGGGCGCCCGACGACTGCCGCTCCGGCTGCGGATCCCTCGACCCGCGCAGCGTTCGGATTATCCGCTGCGGCAACGGCTTCGGCGACCATCTTGGCGGGCTCGTTGATGGCCCGCTTGACTCCGGATGCGATGACGGGCTTGCCCGCGAAGCGAGCCCTGTCCTTGACGCCGACGTCGGTGGCGAAGATGACGGCGTCGGCGCTCGCGATGGCCTCGGGCGACACGGGAGTGCTGCCCGAGGAGCCCTGCGTCTCGACGTGCATCGTCACGCCCGCTTCCTTCGCGGCCAGCGCCAGCGAGTCGGCGGCCATGTAGGTGTGGGCGATTCCGGTGGGGCAGGCCGTGATGGCGATCAGCGTCTTGCTCTTCGCCGGGACCGCGTCGGCGACGGCTGCGGGGGCAACGGGAGCCACCGCCGTCGGAGCGTCCGCAGCGACGGGCGCGGGATTGACCACGCCTTCGACCAGTTCGACCACCTCGGCGTCCGTCGCGGCGTTGCGCAGCGATGCGACGAACTCCTTGCGCACCAATGCCCGTGCGAGGCTGGACAGCAGCTTCATGTGCTCGGCACCGCCGGAGTCCGGCGCGGCGATCAGGAACGCGAGGTCCGCCGGGCCGTCGGGGGCGCCGAAGTCGACCGCAGGCGACAACCGGGCGAACCCGATGGTGGCCTCGTCGACGTAGGGGGAGCGGCAGTGCGGGATCGCGATGCCGCCGGGAAGACCCGTGGCCGACTGCGCTTCGCGTGCCATGGCGGCCGCCGACGAGACCGTCGCGATCCGAGGAGCGCCCGGCGTCGGCGAGGCGGCTGGCGAGCAGGCCGATGACGGCCTCCTTGTCGCCGCCGGCGTCGACGTCGATGGCGACGAGGTCGGTGGTGATGATGGACATGATTCTCTTCCTGTTGGGGTTAGGGACGGGCTGGACGCGGGTGTAATCGCATACACCCGAACGGCATTCAGATCGATCTGCGTCGGCGACGGCAGGGCGGAACCGGGCAGCGAGGCAGCGGCGCTGCCGTAGGCGACCGCCATCTGCAGGCGACGGGCGGGTTCGGCTCCGTCGACTGCGGCGCGCACGTAACCCGCAAGCGACGAGTCGCCGGCTCCGACGGTGCTGCGCGGTGTGATGGGCGGCGGTGTGGCCAACCAGCTGCCGGTCCGGTCGACCAGTACCGCGCCCGACGCGCCGAGCGTGACGAGCACCGCATTGGCGCCGCGTTCGATGAGCTGATTGGCCGCGGCGACCACCGGTGCCGGATCACCCTGGGCAGCAGCCTGTTCCAGGGCCTCGCCCGATGCGCCGACGAGTCCGGCGAGCTCCTCGGCGTTCGGCTTGATGACGTCCGGCGCGGCCACTGCCGAAGCCGGCCGCGAGCGCCTCGAGCGGACGCTCCGACGTGTCGACGGCGACCTGGCATGGCGCGGACGCCAGCTCGGCGACGACGTCGGCGTACCAGCGATCGGGCACGCCCGGCGGGAGCGAGCCCGGACAGCACCACCCACGATGCGTTCGCGGCGTGTGCGACGACCGATCGGCTGAGCGCGTCCAGCGCGGCCGCGTCGAGTTCGGCGCCCGGCTCGTTCAGCTTGGTCGTGGTGCCGTCGGCCTCGGTGATGGTGAGGTTCGTCCGCACGGCGCCTGCGATCGGCACGCACTCGTAGGCGACGCCGATGGCGCGAAGGCCCGTCACGATGGGGTCGGTGTCGGCGGCGGGCAGCACGGCGACGGCGTGGAGTCCGGCCAGCGTCAGCGCGCGGGCGACGTTGACGCCCTTTCCGCCGGGCTCGCTGGTCGCCGAGGTGACGCGGTGCACCGCGCCGCGGGTCAACGGCGTGCCGAGCGTGACGGTGCGGTCGATGCTCGGGTTGGGGGTGACGGTGACGATCATTCGGGCGCTCCCGTGGCGATGACCTCGACGCCGTGGTCCGAGAGGTCCTGTCGGTCGGCGTCGGTGATCTCGGCGTCGGTGATCAGGGTGTCGACGCTCGAGATCGGCGCGAAGCTGACGAAGTCCTCGCGGCCGACCTTGGTGGAGTCGGCGGCGACGACGACGTAGTTGGCGCACGCGACCATGGCGCGCTTGATGGCGGCCTCCTCGCTGTCGGGGGTGGACAGTCCGTGCCGCGCGGTGATGCCGTTGGTGCCGATGAAGGCGATGTCGACGCGGAGGGTGTCGAGGACCCGCAGCGCCTGCTCGCCGACGGCCGCGCCCGTGACGCCTCTGACCCGCCCGCCGAGCAGCAGGAGCGACACCGTCGGCATCGACGACAGCCGAGCGGCGATGGGCACGGAGTTGGTGACGACGGTGAGCTCGCGGTCGGTCGGCAGTACGCCTGCGATGCGCGCGGTCGTCGTGCCCGCATCCAGCAGGACGGTTGCGCCGCTCAGGGGAAAGAACTCGGCGGCGGCCGCGGCGATGGCGTCCTTGTGGTCGGTTCGGGTGGACTCGCGCTCGCCGACGCCGGGTTCGACGAGGTGCAGCGCCCGCGTCGGGACGGCGCCGCCGTGCACGCGACGCACGACGCCCGCCTTGTCGAGAGCGGCGAGGTCACGTCGCACGGTCTCGGTGGTGACGTCGTAGGTCTCGGCGAGTTCGGTGACGGAGGCACGGCCCTTGCTGATCACCAGCGAGGCGATGGCCTGCTGACGCTCTTCCGCGTACATGGGTCTCCGTTTGCGTGGGATATGACGCTCTTTGAATGTTGATATAGTTGGTTTTACTCCTGAATGTGTTGACTTGTCAATCATTTCTTGTAATCTGGTTCACATGAGTAGCCCCTCCTCGACCACGTCACTCCCGTCTACGGATGCCGGGCAGCCGCCTGCGGGAACCGTCCTGCAGGGCATCCCCGCCGTGGGCGGTGTGCAGTACGCACCCGGTGATCCGGCCGGGGAAGCGCCCGGCGACCGATGACGCCTCCGCCACCGCCGCTCAGCTGGGCGAACAGGAGCGGCCAGGCGAGGTGGCGCGGTTCACGGCGGCCGCCGCTGACCGTCGCCGAGCGGCTGCGCGAGCGGGCGACCCACGCCTCTGGCGCGGCATCGGAGGTGCTGGCGACGACGGCGACCCTCGCGCAGGACAGGGCGTGGCTCGGCGCCGACCGAGAAGCGGATCGGCGAGGGTCACCCCGCCGTGACCGCGGTGACCGGTGCCGTCGACCAGTTCGTCGCGATGTTCACCCAGATCGGCGGCCTGATGGCCGAGCGGGTCACCGATCTGCGCGACATCCGCGATCGCGTCATCGCCGAACTGCGCGGCCTGCCCGAACCCGGCGTCCCGGTGCCCACCGTGCCGTCGATCCTGTGCGCAGAGGACCTCGCGCCGGTCGATACCGCGGGCCTGGACGCCTCACTCGTCGTCGCGCTGGCGACCACGCTCGGCGGTCCGACCAGCCACACCGCGATCATCGCCCGCCAGCTCGGCATCCCCTGCGTGGTCGCGGTCGAGGGCCTCGACGCCGTGGCCTCCGGAACCCTGGTGATGGTCGACGGCACGCTCGGCACGGTCACGGTGTCGCCCGACGCCGACGCCGCCACCAGGGCCGTCGCCGCCGCGCAGGGGAGGCCGAGCTCGCCAGAAGCTGGCAGGGTCCCGGCGCCACCGCCGACGGACACGTCGTCGCGATTCTCGCCAACGTCCAGGACGGGGCGGCCGCACGCTCGGCGCGCGAGACTCCCGCGGAGGGCGTCGGCCTGTTCCGCACGGAGCTGTGCTTCCTCAACCGCGATACCGAGCCCACCGTCGAGGAGCAGGCGGAGATCTACGGCGAGGTGTTCGACGCGTTCGCGGGCCACAAGGTCGTCATCCGCACGCTCGACGCGGGTTCGGACAAGCCGCTGAAGTTCGTGGGCCATCCCGACGAGGCCAATCCGGCGCTGGGCGTGCGGGGCATCCGCATCGCCGACGGCAATCCCGGCATCCTCACCCGGCAGCTGGAGGGCATCGCCGCGGCCGCGAAGAACACGGGCAGCGCACCGTGGGTGATGGCGCCGATGATCGCCACGCCCGCCGAGGCGGAAGCCTTTGCGGCCCAGACTCGTTCGTACGGCCTGACGCCGGGAGTGATGATCGAGGTGCCCGCTGCCGCGCTGCTGGCGGACCGCATTCTCGAGCACGTCGACTTCCTGTCGATCGGCACCAACGACCTGACCCAGTACACGATGGCCGCCGATCGGATGTCGGCCGAACTCGCGACGCTCACCGATCCGTGGCAGCCCGCCGTCCTGGCGCTCGTCGCGATGGCGGTCAAGGCGGGCGTCGCCGCGAACAAGCCGGTCGGCGTCTGCGGTGAGGCCGCGGCGGATCCGCAGTTGGCGTGCGTGCTGGTCGGCCTCGGGGTCTCGTCGCTGTCGTCGGCAGCGGCCGCGGTCGCCGGCGTCGGCGCGAAGCTGGCGCAGGTCACGCTGGCGCAGTGCCAGGACGCCGCCACTGCGGCACTGGCGACCGCCACCGCCGCCGAGGCGCGGGCCGCCGCCAGCGCCGTCCTGAGTTAGGCCGCGCGATTTGTGCACCTCCACCCGCGGTGAGCGCTGTTGCGGGTGCACGAATCGCAGAGGGCGAGGGAACAATACGGACCACAGTCCGGTTATAGCGGGCAGTCGATCACAGAGGAGATTCCGATGCCAGCCGTGACAGCAGATACGTTCACCCTTCCCCGCGTCGCAGCGCCAGCGCCGACCGACGCCGAGCGACCGGTGCGCTCCATCACCACCGGCCCACGCGGCTACGAGGGCGAGGGGTTTCCCGTCGTCCGCGCCTTCGCGGGAGTCAGCACCGCCGACCTGGATCCGTTCGTGCACATGGACCAGATGGGCGAGGTCGAGTACCAGCCCGGCGAGCCGAAGGGCACCGACTGGCATCCGCACCGCGGCTTCGAGACCGTCACCTACATGATCGACGGCCGCTTCGCGCACCAGGATTCGCATGGCGGCGGCGGCTTGATCACCGACGGCGCCACCCAGTGGATGACGGCGGGGTCGGGAATCCTGCACATCGAGACTCCACCCGCCGAACTGGTCGAGAGCGGCGGCACCTTCCACGGCATCCAGCTCTGGGTGAACCTTCCGCGCAAGGACAAGTTCGCGACGCCTCGCTACCAGGCCATCGAGGGCGGCGAGGTGAAGCTGCTGTCCTCCGACGACGGCGGCGCGCTGCTGCGCGTCATCGCGGGCGAGGTGGGCGGCGAGCAGGGCCCGGGTGCGACGCACACGCCGATCACGTTGGCGCACGCGACGATCGAGCCGGGCGCGCAGTTGAACATGCCGTGGAACCGCGACTTCAACGCTCTCGTCTACGTGCTGTCGGGCCGCGGTGCCGTCGGGCCCGCGGCCATCCGATCCAGCAGGGCCAGCTGGCGGTGTTGGGCGCGGGCGACCGAATCTCGATTGCTGCTGAGCCGCAGCAGGATTCGCACCGGCCCGCGATGGAGGTGCTGATCCTCGGCGGCAAGCCCATCCGCGAGCCGGTCTTCCACTACGGCCCCTTCGTGATGAACTCGAAGGCGGAGCTGGCCCAGGCGATGGACGACTTCAACGCAGGGCGAGTTCGGGCACATCCCGCCGAATGCGTTGATGCCGCACCGGGCGGGCGCTAACCAACCTCCCCGAGTGACGGTTGTTGACGGGCCTTCACGAGGTTGCGTACAACAAGCGTCAACTGCGCTAGGCGCGGCGAGCGCGCCTAGTCGCGGGCGGCGAGGGCCACCGGCCGCGTCGGCTCCGGGTACAACAGCTCCAGCTCGCCGAGATTGGCCGCGACGGTGACCAGTGGCAGCGCCGCCGACACGGACAGCGCACCGGGCTCGGCCTCGGCCCGCAGCGCCAGCACGAAGTCGTCGCTGATCGGGCCCACGTCATGCAGGGGCGCCATGCCGCCGACGCGGTCGCAGACCAGCTGCGTGTGCCTCGCCAGAACCTCGCGCACGCGCGGATAGGCGCCCAGTGGCGGCGGGTCGACGTCGGCGATGAGCTCGGCTGCGTTGCGCAGCCGGATCGCGCGGTTGGTCGGCGCGGATGATCGGGGCGCGCCGGTCGGTCGAGCCGCCACTCTCCGAAAGATACTGTCGGACTGCATCATCCAGGGTTCGCGACGCCGACATCGCGTCGAATCCCAGCGCGAACACCCGGTCGGTGGCCGCCTCCGAGGCACCCCGGATCACGCGACTGACGGCCGCCCTCAGATAGGTGGAGCCGACGATGTAGCGCGGCGTCGACGGCCTTCGACACCGATGCGGTGGCGCCGCGCGGCCACAGCAACAGCGACACCACGATGCCGACGGAGGCACCGACGATGACGTCCTGCACCCTGATGAGGCCGACCTGCCATCCGGACGGCGCGATCAGGTTGAAGATGATCAGCACCATCATCGTGAACATCGCCTGGCCCGCCACGAACGACGCCACCTCCGGCACGTACGCCGAGCCGAACGCCACGATCGGCAGCACGGTCCACATCACGACCGGGTCGACGCCCATGAAGTGGATGAAGATCGCGCCGAGCACGAAGCCGAGCGCCGTTCCGCCGACGGCGCGGACCACGCGGGTACCGGTCGACAGCGCACTGCTGCGCAGCACCGACATCGCGCCGAGGACGACCCAGAACCCGTGCTGGATGGGAAACAGGTGCGTGACGGCGACGGCCGTCGCCAAGCCGAGCCCGGTGCGAAGGCTGTTGCGGACCACCACGGCGCGGGTGAGCACGAAGCCGGCCGTCAGCGACGCGATCGCCTGGGACTCCGAAAGGATCCGGTCGGCTGCGCCGGACGTCGGCAGCCCACGGCCGAGGACGCGCTCCCACACCGGCCTCGCGTCTGCCGCGGCGGCGAAGCCGATGACCCGCCCGTGGCGCCGACGCAGGCCGATATCGTGCGGCGGGTCAGCAGCTTCCGTCCCGTCCCGATGGCGGAGGCGTCGCTGTCCTCGCCGAGAATCTCCACGATGTCGTCGCGGTAGCGGCTCTGCGCCACGGCGCGCTGCCACGCCAGCGCGTAGGCGAGCTCCGCCCGGTGCGAGTCCCGGACGTCGGCCCGCGACGTGTCGAGGACGCTGGTGCAGCCGCGGAGCACGTGCACGACCGGCTCGCGCATCTCCGCGAGCAGCTCGCCCGTGGTGTCGGTGACGCGATCGGCCAGCCACTGCAGATCGTCGACGACCCGGACCAGCGCCCGGCTTCCCGCGGTCAACCCGACGGGTCGGAAGTCGGCGCCGAGGAAGTTGGCGCGCAGCGCTCCCATCGCCGCGGCCAGCTCGTCTGCCGACGGCTGTCCCTCCAGACGGTCGGCGAGCGTTCGGCACACCTGCGCCGCGTGCTCGCCGCAGCTCGTCGTGATGGCGCGGCGGAAGGAGGAACAGCGCGGCGGGCACCGCGACCGACAACGCGATCAGCCAGCCGAAGAGGCGCTCGGGGATCGGTCCTGGCGGCGTGCACACCGGCAGGACGAAGGTGAGCAGGGTGGATCGCTGGCCCGCCGCCATGAACTCGCTGAGCACGCCGGAGAACGTCACCGCGACCGCCAGAAGGAACATCGTGGTCACGGCCAGCCATGGGATCGGTGCCACCAGCGAGCCCAGCGTGATCAGGATGGCGCCGGAGACTCCGAGAGCTCCGTAGGCCAGCGCTCTCGCCGGGCGGCTGCCGGGAAAGTCGACGGTGATGAGCAGGGCCACCGAGCCGAAGATCGCGAAAAGCGGTGTCTGCGAGCCACTCCCGACGGAGAAGCCGATGAACGCGGCGATGGGCAGCACGATGGCGGCGCGGATCGCGCGGCGAAACGCGTCGTGTTCGGGGTCTCGTTCGGAGAGCCGAGCCGTCGCCCGGCGCCACAGGGCGGCCGGCGTCAGCATGCTCGAAGGGTAGACCGCCGTCAGTCGCCGTCGGGAAGAGACGCGAATCGGCCGGAGTCCAGCGCGTGGAGCAGTTGGTCGGCGATCCATGCCAGATCGTCGGGGTCGCGCGCCAGTGAGGCCTGTTCGTATCCGACCAGAACGTAGATGGCCCACGACGCGAACACCTTGGCCTGGTGCTTGTGCTCGAGGACTTCGAACGCCGACTCGAAGAGGCTGTCGAAGCGCTGTTGGTCGACCGCCAGCTGCTGTCGTTGGACGGCCGGGTCGATCGAGCTCCACACCCGGATCGCCGCCTCTGCGCTGTGCGGAAGGGCCAGCCCCTCCTGGATCAGCGTGTCGATGCGCCGACGGGGGTCCGGTTCGGTCCGCACGCGCTCGACGATGCGCACGGTCCGCGCCTCCACCCAGTGCGCGACGAGCTCGTTGGTGTACGTCGACCAGTTGGTGAAGTAGTGATAGAAGGAGCCGGTGGTGACGCCGAGGCGCCCGACGACTTCGGCGAGTTTGAGGCCGCCATAGCCGCTGTCGGACAGCACCTCGAAGCCGATGTCGAAGTACGACTCCCGCGATACGACGGTGGCCATGTGTGGACACGATAGTTGGCCGGGCCCGTCGGAGGGCGACTTGTTTGCGCCGTCAATTTCCTGGCTAATCTCGAAGATGTTTGCTGAACTGAAACATTTGACGGTTCCGCAACTGATTCATGTCTAACTCCGGGGTGACGTGTGGCACAATTTGACCGTGCCGTATATCGCGACGAGGGGTCCAGGACGTCCGCCGGCAGCGAAGGCTGCCGAGACGCGGGAGCGCATCGTGCGTGCCGCGCGGGAGGTTTTCAGCGAACTCGGTTATGACGCAGCCACTTTCCAAGCGATCGCCATTCGGGCAGATCTCACCCGCCCCGCGATCAATCATTACTTCGCCAGCAAGCGCCTGTTGTACGGCGAGGTAGTCGAGAAGACGAACGAGTTGGTGGTTGCCGCCGGTATGGCGAAGGCCCAAGACGAGACGTCGCTTCTGAAGCGGCTGTCGGCGTTCTTCTCTGCCGCGATGCAGGCGGAGTCCCGCGACCGGTCCGCGGCCGCGTTCCTGGTGACCTCGGTCCTCGAATCGCAGCGCCATCCCGAACTGAGTCGCGACGAACACAATTCGTTGAAGGCCTCGCGTGCATTCGTGACGTGGGCGGTCACCGACGCGATCGAACGTGGCGAGTTGACCACCGACACCGAAGTGTCGACGCTCGTCGAGCTGTTGGTGGCGGTGATGTGGGGGATGGGGTTCTACGCCGGCTACGTCGGTGGGCATGACGAGTTGGTGACAATCGTCGACAAGCTCGAGCTGCTCCTGGCGAACAAATTGTGGAAGATCTCCGAGTAGCTGCTGGGGTGCCGAGCGTCAATTTTCGGGGTGACGTCGTCCACTCGGGCGGATAGCTAGCCTAACTTTCTCTGTAGCATTGCCGACCATGAGTTCACTGCGCTCCAACGACGACACCTGGGACATCGGGACGAGCGTCGGATCGACCGCGGTCCTCGTTGCGGCCCATCGCGCGGGAGAAACCGATCGCGCAGAGCCGCTGATCCGTGATCCGTACGCGAAGGTGTTGGTGGCCGGTGCCGGGACCGGTGTGTGGGAGCGCCTCCTCGACGAGGACTTCATCGCCAAGATCGCCGGCCTCGACGCCGAGATCGCGGCGGTCTTCGAGAACATGGGCAACTACCAGGCGGTGCGCACGCACTTCTTCGACGACTACTTCGCGAAGGTGAGCGCCGCGGGAATCCGCCAGGTCGTGATCCTGGCGTCGGGCCTCGACTCGCGGGCGTATCGACTCGACTGGCCCGCGGGCACGGTCGTCTACGAGATCGATCAGCCCAAGGTGCTCGAGTACAAGTCGACGACGCTGGCCGAGCACGGAGCCACGCCTGCGGCAACCCTGCGCCACGTGCCGATCGATCTGAGGCAGGACTGGCCGAAGGCGTTGCGCGAGCACGGTTTCGACGCTTCCGAACCGACGGCCTGGCTGGCGGAGGGCCTCCTGATGTATCTGCCCGGCGACGCGCAGGATCGGTTGTTCGAACAGGTCACCGAGCTCAGCGCGCCGGGTAGCCGCATCGCCGCGGAGGCCGTCGGGGACCCATGCGGCGGACCGCCGGGCCCGGATGCGCGAGCGGATGGAGGCGCTGAGGGCTCAGTTCGACATGGAAGACGTCACCGACGTCGGCGAGCTGATGTACGACGATCCCGACCGTGCCGACGTCGCCGCTTGGCTCGACGCGCACGGCTGGACGGCGACGACGACCACGTCCGCCAGCGAGATGCGCCGACTCGAGCGCTTCGTCTCCTTCGGGGAAGCCTCCGACGACTCGTTCTCCTCGTTCGTCGTGGGCATGCGCAGCTGAGCGGACCTCGGAGTTGACCGGGGCCCTGTTCGCCAACCAGGTGGTTGGTTAGGATCGTGTGGCTCCCGGAAGGAGTCCGTCATGACGATCGAATCCACGGATAAAGTCACAGCCCCACCCATTGCCGACGTTCAAGCGGTCGACATCCCCGCCGTCGTCGCCCGGCTGCGCGCGACCTTCGCCAGCGGCAGGACGCGCGACGTCGCGTGGCGCAAGCTGCAACTCGAGGCGCTGCACAGGATGGTCACCGAGAACGAGACCGCCATCGCCGAAGCGCTCGCTCAGGATCTCGGCCGCCAGCCGTTCGAGGCGTGGCTCGCCGACATCGCCAGCACCGCCTCCGAAGCCAAGGACGCCGCCAAGAACGTCGGCAAGTGGACCAAGCGCAAGCACCGGCTGCTCGAGAAGGCTCAGCTGCCGGGTCGGGCGTGGATCGAGTACGAGCCGTTCGGCGTCGTCCTCGTCATCGGTGCGTGGAACTTCCCGTTCGCGTTGACGCTCGGACCGGCGGTCGGAGCCATCGCCGCAGGAAACACCGTTGTGCTCAAGCCGTCGGAGGTGTCCCCGGCGTCGTCGGCGCTGATGGCCGAATTGGTGCCCAAGTATCTGGACAACGACGCCATCGTCGTGATCGAGGGTGACGGCGCGGTCAGCCAGGAACTGATTGCGCAGGGCTTCGACAAGCTGTGCTTCACCGGCGGCACCGAGATCGGCCGCAAGGTCTACGAGAGCGCGGCGTCGCAACTGACGCCCGTGACCCTCGAGCTCGGCGGCAAGAGCCCGGTGATCGTCGCGGCGGACGCCGACATCGACGTCGCCGCCAAGCGCATCGCGTGGACCAAGCTGATCAACTCCGGCCAGATCTGCATCGCGCCGGACTACGTGCTGGCCGACGCCAAGATCCGCGACGAGCTCGTCACCAAGATCGGCGAGGCCGTCAAGACGTTCGAGGCCGAGAACACCGGCGGTAAGCGCATCGTCAACGAGCGGCACTTCGGCAGGCTGACGACCGCGTTGGCAGCGACCAAGGGCACGGTCGCGATCGGCGGCGGCTCGGATGCGTCGAAGATCGAGATCGACGCGACCGTCGTCGTCGACCCCGCCGTCGACGAGCCGCTGATGACCGACGAGATCTTCGGACCCATTCTGCCGATCGTCACCGTCCAATCCCTGGACGAGGCAATCACATTCGTGAACTCTCGGCCGAAGCCGCTGGCCGCGTACCTGTTCACCAAGGCGAAGAGCACCCGCGAGCGGGTCATCAAGGAGGTGCCGGCGGGCGGCATGATCGTCAACCACCTGCTCTTCCAGTTCTCCACCACCAAGCTGCCGTTCGGCGGCGTTGGGCCATCCGGGATCGGCGCCTACCACGGCCGGTTCGGGTTCGAGGAGTTCAGCCACCGCAAGTCGGTGCTGACCAAGCCGACCCGACCCGACTTGGGCGCCATGATCTACCCGCCGTATACAGAGAAGGCGTGGAAGTTGGCTCGCAAGCTCTTCTGAGCCGAGTCGTCGCAACACAGACCCGCAGCAGAACTCGTCAACGCAGATCGAGAGAGTAGGAACGTCATGCCCGGAGTGCAGGATCGCGTCATCGTCGTCACCGGAGCCGGCGGCGGTCTCGGCCGTGAGTACGCCCTGACCCTCGCCCGCGAGGGCGCCAGCGTCGTGGTCAATGACCTCGGCGGATCCCGTGACGGATCGGGCGCGGGCCACAACATGGCCGACGAGGTCGTCAACGAGATCAAGGCGGCGGGCGGGCGCGCCGTCGCCAACTATGACTCCGTTGCCGAGGAAGCGGGCGCCGCGAACATCATCAAGACGGCGGTCGACGAGTTCGGCAAGGTCGACGGCGTCATCAGCAACGCGGGCATCCTGCGCGACGGCACCTTCCACAAGATGACGTCCGAGCAGTGGGACTCGGTGCTCAAGGTGCATCTCTATGGCGGCTACAACGTCCTGCGCGCCGCGTGGCCGCACTTCCGCGAGCAGAGCTTCGGTCGCGTGGTCGTCGCCACGTCCACCAGCGGACTGTTCGGCAACTTCGGGCAGGCCAACTACGGCGCCGCGAAGCTCGGTCTGGTGGGACTGATCAACACGCTCGCCCAGGAAGGCGCCAAGTACAACATCAAGGCCAACGCCGTCGCGCCGATCGCCGCGACGCGCATGACGCAGGACATCCTGCCGCCCGAGGTGTTCGAGAAGCTGACGCCGGAATACGTCGCACCCGTGGTCGCGTACCTGTGCACGGAGGAACTGCCCGACACCGATTCGATCTTCATCGTCGGCGGCGGCAAGGTGCAGCGCACCGCTCTGTTCCAGAACGACGGCGTCACGTTCTCCTCGGTGCCCTCGGTCGACGACGTCGCCGCCAAGTGGGGCGAGATCACCGACCTCTCGGCAGCGCAGTCGGCCAGCTTCAAACTCGGTTAACCAATGAAAGCGCTTGTTGCGCAGGAACTCTCCGGTCCTGACGGGCTGGTCTATACCGACGTCCCCGACCTCGGTGAGCCCGCCGCCCAGGGCACGGTCGTCGTCGACGTCGGCAGCGGCCGGGGTCAGCTTTCCCGACCTACTGCTGCTCCGCGGCGAGTACCAACTGAAGCTCGACCCGCCGTTCGTGCCGGGGACCGAGATCGCGGGGGTGGTGCGCTCCGCGCCTGCGGACTCGGGATTGGCTGTCGGACAGCGGGTTACGGGGCTCAGCATGCTCGGCGGGTGGGCCGAACGGGCGGCCCTCCCGGTCGCCAGCGTGATGCCGACGGCGGACGGGATCGACGACGCCTCGTCGGTGGCCTTGCTGGGCAACTACTACACGATGTACTTCGCGCTCGTCCGTCGTGGTGCGCTGTTGGCTGGCGAGACGGTGCTCGTGCTGGGGTCGGCGGGCGGCGTGGGCACGGCCGCGATCCAGATCGCAAAGGCGCTGGGCGCCAAGGTGATCGCGATGGTTCACCGGCCCGGGGCGACGGAGTTCGTCGAGTCGCTCGGCGCCGACGTCGTGCTCCCGCTGACCGACGGGTGGGCGCAGGCGGTGCGCGACCACACCGACGGCCGCGGCGTCGACGTGGTGGTCGACCCCGTCGGTGGCGATGCGTTCGACGACGCGATTCGCGTGCTGGCGACCGAGGGCAGACTGCTGGTGCTCGGCTTCGCGTCCGGCGGCGGGATTCCCGCCGTCAAGGTGAACCGGCTGCTGCTGCGCAACGTCAGCGTGGTGGGCGTCGGGCTCGGCGAGTTCATCAACCGCACTCCCGGCGCGCAGGCGGAGATCGGCATCGGGCTCGGGAAGCTGGTCGACGCGGGGCTGCGGCCGCCGCCACCCGTGCGGCTTCCCCTCGCCGACGGCCGGGCCGCGCTGCAGAGTCTGGCCGACGGTGGCATCAAGGGGAAGCTGGTACTGGAGCCCTGATGATGCTGCCTCGAGCATTGGCGTTCGACGTCTTCGGCACCGTCGTCGACTGGCGTAGCAGCATCATCGGCGAGCTCGAGATGTTCGGCGAAGTCCATGGGGTTGCGGAGGATTGGCCGACGTTTGCCGACGCGTGGCGGGCGGGATACCCGGCTGCCATGGAGAAGGTCCGCAGCGGCGAGCTGCCATGGCTGAAGATCGACGCCCTTCACCGTCTGATCCTCGACGAGCTGCTCGACCGGGCGGGGATCGACACCGTGCCCGACGAGGACATCGCCGACCTGAACCTCGCCTGGCACCGGCTCGACCCGTGGCCGGACAGCGTGGAGGGGCTCACCCGGCTCAAGAGCCGCTTCACCATCACGACGCTGTCCAACGGCAACGTGTCGCTGCTGACCAACATGGCCAAGCGCGCGGGACTGCCGTGGGACTGCGTGATCTCCGCCGAACTGTTCCGCCACTACAAGCCCGACGCCGAGGCGTACCTCGGGTGCGCCGACCTCCTCGACATCGCGCCCGGCGAACTGATGCTGGTGGCGGCCCACCCCAGCGATCTGCGGGCGGCGCGGGACGCAGGCTTGATGACCGCGTACGTGACCCGGCCCCTCGAACGCGGCGAGGGTCGCAAGCCGCCGCGCTACGAAACGGGCGAATTCGATTTCGTGGCAGAGGACTTCATCGACCTCGCGCGAATTCTCGAACAGTGACAGAGTGGGCGGTGCAATGAGCACCGCAGGAATCGCCCTCGTCGCGCTGGCCATCGCCGTCGGGCTGGTCGGCATCCTCGTGCCGCTGCTGCCTGGGTCGCTGCTGGTGTTCGGCGCGATCGCCGTCTGGGCATTCGTCGAGCGCACCACCGTGGCGTGGGTGACGCTCGGCATCGTCACCGCACTGCTGGTTGCGACGCTGCTGGTGAAGTATCTGTGGCCGGCCCGCCGGATGCGCGACGCCGACGTCGGCACGATGAGTCTGTTCGCCGGTGCGGTGCTCGGCATCATCGGGTTCTTCGTCGTTCCCGTGCTTGGCCTGGTGCTCGGCTTCGTGCTCGGTGTCTATCTCGCCGAACTGGCCAAGCACCGGAACCAGAGGTTGGCCTGGGCGTCGACGGTGCACGCGATCAAGGGCGTCGCGTTGTCGGTCGGCGTGGAGATGGCGGGCGCCCTGCTGTCCACCGTGGTGTGGGTGGCCGCCGTCTTCGCGGGGTGACCTACCGGCTGCCCGATCTGCCTACTGCGCAAGCTACCGGCTATGTGACCTGCCGACTGGACGGCCTACCTGCTGTGTGGCCTACCCCCTTTCCGGGGGAATGTCCGACTTGCCCGCCTCCGAGCGAATCCTGTCCGCCTGTCGGCGCAGCGCGAGCACCCGCCTGTGGATGCGGTATTCGGTGGATCGTGGCATTTCGAAGGAGTCGTAAACGCCGCGGCCTCGTCGAAGCACGCGACAGTGCCCCATTTCCCAGCGCAGCGCGTCCGAGACCGCCTTCGGTGCGTTGCCTGGGATGACGAATCCTTGGTGTTCAAGGGCATCGATCAGCGTCGATATGGTGCAACGTCCGTGCTGGGCCAGATACAGGGTGAGTGCGTAGCGAAGTTCCGTGCCGCGCAAAACTCTCGAGTCATCCATGCTGGCGACGATCGCACGAACCTCTGACACGACTCTTGGACACTGTCCTGACACCACCGCGGATTCGCTCGGAGGCGGGCAACTGCACCCTTTCTTGGAGAGCGCCGCCACGACCGAGTCAGCTGTCGTCGTCGTCGAATGGTCCGTCGGCTGCCGGGACAATGTCCGACTTGCCCGCCTCCGAGCGAATCCGGACCGGTCGCGAGTGGGAGACCGGCGCGGGTGGGAGCTCCAGCACAGACCCGTTGTCGATGCGATGTTCGGCAGGCCGTTCGAATTCGCTCAGAGGCGGGCACGGGCACTCCTCCTCGGAGAGCGCCGCCACGGAGCTAGGTCTCGTGCAGACCGCGAATGGCGCGAGACGCCTTCGCAGGGGAACATGGTCCTCGTGTCCGAAACCAAGATCACCGTCATCTATGACAACCCCACCGACCCCGATGCCTTCGAAAATGCTTACGTAGCCGAGCAATTGGAAGCGGCGAAGAAGTTTCCCGGCCAGATCCGCTTCGAGGCGTCGAAGGTGTGGCCCAAGGAGGATGGCTCCCCGACTCCGGCCTACCGGACGATCGACATCTACTTCCCCGATTACGACACCGCCAGCGCTGCCGTCACCACCCCGGAGGCGGGGGCGTTCTTCGAGGCCATGGGCAGGCTGTCGACGGGCGGGGTCCGCGTGCTGTTCTCGGACATCGAGGTGCCGCAGCACTGAGGCGCCGATGTCGATGTGGATCGGATGGCAGGAGTTCGACCTCCTGCTCGGCGACGTTCACTCCCTCAAGCAGAAGCGATCGGTGGTGCGTCCGCTGGTCGCCGAACTGCAGCGCCGCCTCAGCGTCTCCGCCGCAGAGACCGGCGCGCTGGACCTGCACCGGCGGGCAGCCGTCGGGATGGCGGTGGTGGCCGCCGACCGGGCACACGTCGTCGACGTGCTCGATGCGGCAGAGCGGCTGGTGGCCGCTCGACCCGAGTTCGAACTGCTGTCGGTCAAGCGTCGGCTGAACCGCAGCGACGACGAGTGACCCAGCCCGCTAACCGATGAGGGTGGTTCGCAGCCGCGACATCTCGTCCGGCGTCACGCCCAGCGCATCGAGGTAGTTGGGCAGCGAGCCGTACTCCCTGTCGATCGTCTCCTTGGCGGCATCGAGGTAGTCCTCACGCACTCCGAGCACCTCGTCGGTGAGCCGGGCCTCCGCGAACGTCACGATCTCGGGCGTCGACGTCTCGCTGTCGCGGTTGCGGATGGACTCGAGAATGCTCTCCCGCAGCCGGGGCACCGCGTCGTTGCTGCGCAGGAAGTCGGCGAGGATCGCGTCGCGGCTGACGCCGACCGACTCGAGAACCGCGGCGATCGTGAAGCCGGTGCGGTCCTTGCCCGCGAAGCAGTGGGCGATGACGGGACGGCCGTTGGCGAGCAGCGAAATCACCTGGCGCACGGCAAGATGCGCGCCGGGTAGCGCCGGGAAACGCTGGTATTCCTCGGTCATGAACCGCTTCGCGGCGATCGAGACGTCCTCGTCGTCCGGCTTGTCGGTCATCATGCGCTCGAAGGCGTGCTCGTGCGGGGCGTCGGTCTGGTCCTTGGCGAGCTCGTGAAACGGCAGGTGGTGAATCGCGACGCCAGTGGGCACCTGGCCGGGTCCGCGGCGCTCGACTTCGCGCACCGATCTCAGGTCCACGACGTCGTTGATGCCCAGCCCGAGAAGCGCGCGGCGGCCGTCGTCGTCGAGCCCACTGAGTTCGCTGGAGCGGAACAGCCGGCCGGGCCGGATCCCGGTCTCGTCGGCGACGTCACGGAAATTCCATGCGCCGGAAAGGAAGTCGGCGTCGGCCACCACTATTTGGTCACCGCCGCGGCGAACGCCGACTTCTCGCGACCGAGTTCCGCGCGGGCGATGCTGCGGATGTGAACCTCGTCGGGCCCGTCGAACAGCCGCATCGCCCGGTGCCAACCGTACAGCCGGGCCAGCGGGAAGTCGTCGCTGATGCCCGCGGCGCCGTGCACCTGGATGGCACGGTCGATGACGTTGCACGCCATCTGCGGGGCGACCGCCTTGATCATCGCAACCTCGTTGCGGGCCTCCTTGTTGCCCTTCTGGTCGATCACCCAGGCCGCCTTGTGGCACAGCAGCCTGGCCTGGTCGATCTCGTTGCGGGACAACGCAACCTGCTGCTGAACGACGCCCTGCTCGGCCAGCGGCTTGCCGAACGCGATGCGCTTGTTGACCCTGTCGACCATCAACGCCAGCGCCCGCTCGGCCACGCCGATCGCCCGCATGCAGTGGTGGATGCGACCGGGCCCCAGCCGCGCCTGAGCGATCGCGAAGCCGCCGCCCTCCTCGCCGAGCAGGTTCGTCACCGGCACCCGCACGTTGTCGAAGGTGACCTCGGCATGCCCATGCTGGTCCTGCCAACCGAATACCGGCAGCGAGCGCACGATCGTCACCCCGGGGGTGTCGATGGGCACCAGGATCATCGACTGCTGCTGATGCGAGGCGGCGTCGGGGTTGGTGCGGCCCATGACGATCAGGATCTTGCAGCGCGGATCGTTGGCGCCGGAGGTCCACCACTTGCGGCCGTTGATGACGTAGTCGCCGCCGTCGCGCAGCATCGTCGTCTCGATGTTGCGGGCATCGCTGCTCGCCACCGCCGGTTCCGTCATGGCGAATGCACTGCGGATCTCACCGTTCAGCAGCGGCTCGAGCCACTGCTTGCTCTGCTCCTCGGTGGCGAACAGGTGCAGCGTCTCCATGTTCCCGGTGTCGGGTGCCGCACAGTTCAACGCCTCCGGCGCCAGTTCCATGCTCCAGCCGGACAGCTCGGCCAGCGGTGCGTATTCGAGGTTGGTGAGCCCCGACACGGCGGGAAGGAACAGGTTCCACAGTCCGCGCTCCCTGGCGAGCACCTTGAGTTCCTCGACGACCGGCGGGACCGTGTGATCGTCGCGGCCAGCCTCATGCCGGTAGCGGTCGTAGGACTCCTCGGCGGGAAAGACGAACTCGGTCATGAATGCGGTGAGCCGCTTGTGGTAGTCCTGGCCTTTTTCGGTCATCGCGAAGTCCATGACGGCCACGATATGGCACCTGCCGAGGCCCACTTCAGCCGCGTTGAGGATTCACCAAGAATCCACCAAGCGGCGGCTGAGAAGGTTCTCCCATCGCAAGAAGCGAAACGAAAGGGCAGGAACCCCAGCTGGGTTTCCACCCGACGACAAAAGGGCGCGAACCCCAGCTGGGTTCGCGCCCTTCTTGTCGTTCAGGGCATCTCCGAGAGCCTCCAAGAAAAGCCCAAGAAATCTTTAACTTTTCTTTTAGGGCCTGATCAGAGGCTTCTCCCATCGCAAGAAGCGAAACCACAACCAACACAGGGAGAACCACGAAATGATCGCTCGCATCGCCACCACCGCCGTCGCCGCCGCTGCCTTCGGACTCGCCGCTCTCGCGGGCTCCGCCACCGCCAACGCCACCAGCGCGACCGACTCGTTCATCGCCAAGCTCGCCAATGAAGGCGTCGTCTACGACACGGACGCCATCGCGCTCAAGCAGGCACGGAAGGTGTGCCGCACCCTGGAGGCCGGCCAGACCGGCGTTCAGATCGGCAACGACATCACCAGCCACACCAATCTGACGACCCGCCAGGCCGCGGTTCTCGTCGTCGAATCGACGTACGCCTTCTGCCCGCAGTACAAGGGCCTGCTCACCGCCTGATCCGAACCACATCACCAAGGGGCGGGAACCCAGCTGGGTTCCCGCCCCGTCGGCGTGTGCGCGCCTACGTGGTCAGGCCGCGCGCGATGACGAGCCGCTGAATCTGGTTGGTGCCCTCGAAGATCTGCGTGATCTTGGCCTCGCGCATGTAGCGCTCGACCCGGTAGTCACGGGTGTACCCGGCTCCGCCGAACACCTGTACCGCGTCGGTGGTCACCTTCATCGCCGTATCGGTACACACCAGCTTCGCCACGCTGGCCTGCGTCGAGTACGGCCGGCCCGCGTCGCGCCTGCGCGCGGCGTCGAGATAGGTGGCCCTGGCGCTGACCACGGCCGCCGCCATGTCGGCCAGCAGGAAACCGAGCCCCTGGTGGTCGATGATCTTGCGGCCGAACGTCGTTCGCTCATTGGCGTAGCGCTGCGCCTCGTCGAGCGCGGCCTGCGCGATGCCCGTCGCGACCGCCGCGATGCCCAGCCTGCCTGCGTCGAGCGCACTGAACGCGATCTGCAGGCCCTGGCCCTCCGCGCCGATGCGGCGGTCGGCATCAAGGCGGGCGTTGTCGTAGAACGCCGACGTGGTGGGGACGGCCGACAGCCCCATCTTCTCCTCGGGCTTGCCGAACGTCAGCCCGTCGAGATCCCCGGGCACCAGGAAGCAGGAGATGCCCTTCGATCCCTCACCCGTCCGCGCGAACAGGGTGTAGAAATCGGCGACGCCGCCGTGGGTGATCCACGACTTCGACCCGTTGACGACGTAGCCGTCGCCGTCCGCGGTGGCCGCGCACCGCAGCGCCGCCGCGTCGGATCCCGCCTGCGGCTCGGACAGGCTGTACGCGCCGATCTGGTCACCCGACAGCATCCCCGGTAGCCAGCGCTGCTTCTGCTCGTCGGTGCCGAAGGCGAGCAACGGATGCGACGACAGGCTGTGCACGCTGACCGCCACCGCCACTGCGGCCCACCGCGCGGCGATCTCCTCGAGCACCTGCAGGTACACCTCGTAGGGCTGGCCACCGCCGCCCCACTCCTCCGGCTGCGGAAGGCTGAGCAGGCCCGCAGCGCCCAACTGCGAGAAGACCCCTTCGGGATAGGTCTCGGAACGCTCGTGGGCGTCGACGATCGGATCGAGCAACTTGTCGGCGACCTCGCGGGTTAGCGCGATTAGCTCGACGGCCTCGTCGGTGGGCAACAGTCTGTCGACCGGCATGGTCGCATCTCCTAGTGATGGGCGTTCGCGCGAAGAACCTACGGCCGAGCCGAATCATCTAACTATATCGGCGTCACCCGCGCTGACCACGAGCGCGGCCATCACCATGGCGATGCCGATCGCCTCGGCGACCGTCGGGGCCTGGGCGAGGATCGTCGCGCCGACGACGGCGGCCGTGGCGGGCAGGAGCGCGAGCAGCAGCGCGAACCGGGCGCGGCCGACGCGGGTCAGCACCACCTGGTCGAGCGCGTACGGCACGGCGGTGGACAGCACCCCTATTCCGAGGCCGAGCAGCCACGTCCGCGGATCGGCGAACACGGCTGCGTCGTCGAGCAGCTGACCGAGCAGCAGCGGCATCGCGAGGAGCACCGCGGCCGCCGCCATGCCGACGGCGAGGGAGTCCAGTCCGGCGCCCGCGTCGGCGACCCGCTTGCCCAGCAGGATGTAGCCCGCCCACAGCGCGGCCGCGAGCAGGGCGAAGCCGATTCCGGCCAGGTTCGCCTCCGCTTGAACCCCGGCCAGCAGCGCGACGCCCGCGGCCGCCAGCAGCACGGCGACCAGGTCGCGCGCGCCGTCGAGAGCCGAGCGTCGCCACGGCCACCGGGCCGAGGAATTCGATGGCGACCGCGGTGCCGAGCGGAATCCGCGCGATCGCCTCGAAGAAGGCGACGTTCATGGCGACCGTGACGACGCCGAAGCCCGCCGCCGCCGTCAGCCCGCGCCGCGTCCAGCGCACTCGCCACGGCCGTCGCCAGGCGATGAGGGCGACGGCGGCAGATGCACAGCGCAGCCATGCGACGGCTGCGGGATCGGTGGTCTCGAACAGGAACACGCCGAGCGCGGCGCCGAGGTACTGCGATATCGCGCCGACGACGAAGAACGCGGGCACCGACCAGGCGGGCACCCTCACGGCGAACTACAGCGCAGCGTTGATGGCGTCGACCCGGTCCTTGGCGTCGCCGAAGAGCATCTGGGTGTTCTCCCGGAAGAACAGCGGGTTCTGCACGCCCGCGTAGCCGGAGGCCATAGAGCGCTTGAAGACGATGACGTTGTTGGCGTTCCACACCGTCAGCACCGGCATCCCCGCGATGGGGCTGGTGGGATCCTCGGCTGCCGCGGGGTTCACGGTGTCGTTGGCGCCGATGACGAGAACGACCGCGGTGTCGTCGAAGTCCTCGTTGATCTCGTCCATCTCGAGGACGATGTCGTAGGGCACCTTCGCCTCGGCGAGGAGCACGTTCATGTGGCCGGGCAGCCGGCCCGCGACCGGGTGGATGCCGAATCGGACGTTGACGCCGCGGTCCCGCAGCTTGCGGGTCAGGTCGGCGACGCCGTACTGAGCCTGGGCCACCGCCATGCCGTAGCCAGGCGTGATGATCACCGAATCGGCGGAGTTGAGCATCTCTGCCGCGCCCTCGGCGGTGATCTCGCGGTGCTCGCCGTAGTCCTTGTCCTCGGCGGGTCCCGCCTCGATCCCGAAGCCGCCGGCGATCACGGAGATGAACGACCGGTTCATCGCCTTGCACATGATGTAGGAGAGGTAGGCACCGGAGGAGCCAACCAGGGCGCCGGTGACGATCAGCAGGTCGTTGGACAGCAGGAAGCCCGACGCCGCAGCAGCCCAGCCCGAGTAGCTGTTGAGCATCGACACCACGACGGGCATGTCGCCGCCGCCGATCGACGCGACCAGGTGCCAGCCGAGCAGCAGGGCCAGCACGGTGACCGCGATGAGCAGCCACAGCTGCGGGGTGATCACGAACCACACGGTCAGCGCGACGAACAGCACCAGCGCGCCGACGTTGAGGATGTTCTTGCCCGGCAGCATGAGCGGCGTGGACTTGATGCGCGCCGACAGCTTGAGGTTGGCGACGATCGACCCGGTGAAGGTGACGGCGCCGATGAACACGCCGATGAAGACCTCTGCGGAGTGGATGCCGAGCAGGTTCTGGCCGTCCAGCAATGCGGCCTCGGAACCGGCGAGATCACCCTCGACGTGCAGGTAGCCGTTCCAACCCACCAGCACCGCGGCCAGGCCGACGAACGAGTGCAGCAGCGCGATCAGCTCGGGCATGCCCGTCATCTCGACGACCTTGGCCCGCCACAGGCCGATTGCGGCGCCGATCGCCATGGCTCCGAACAGCAGGCCCACGCCCACCGGCTCGATGTGCCGGGCGAACGCCAACGCGATGGTGGCGATCAGTGCCACCGCCATGCCTGCGATGCCGAAAGTGTTTCCTGCCCGCGAGGTTTCGTGCTTGGACAACCCGGCCAGAGCCAGGATGAACAACAGGGCCGCGACGACGTAGGCCGCGGTGGCGGTGGTCTCTAGGGTGAACATTCAGTCCGTCCAGGGTGAGAGGGCGTGAGCAGGGAGAGGCATGGGGCCGGGCAGCTCTAGCTGCGCGAGAACATCGCGAGCATGCGGCGCGTCACCGCGAAGCCACCGAAGATGTTGATGCTGGCGAGCAGGGTCGCGACGGCTGCTAGTGCCGTGACCACGGCGTCGCCGTGCCCGATCTGCAGCAGCGCGCCGACGACGATGATCCCCGAGATCGCATTCGTCACCGACATCAGCGGAGTGTGCAACGCGTGGTGCACGTGCCCGATCACGTAGTAGCCGATGACGATAGCCAGGGCGAAGACCGTCAGGTGCACCTGCAGTGCGGCGGGAGACATCGCGATGAGAGCGAACAGCACCGCGGCGGCGACGAACGTGATGCCCAGCCGACGCTGCGGCGACATCGGCTGCTTGACCGGAGACACCGCAGGCGCCGTGGCGGCGACCGCCGCGGGGGCTGCGGAGACCTTCACCGGTGGCGGCGGCCAGGTGGTCTCGCCGTCGCGGACGACGGTCACGGAGCGCTGGACGACGTCGTCGAAATCGAGGGTGAGCTGACCGTCCTTCTCCGGGGTGAGCAGCTTGAGCAGGTTCACCAGGTTGGTGCCGTAGAGCTGAGAGGCGGTCGCGGGCAGTCGCCCGGCCAGATCGGTGTAGCCGATGATCGTCACGCCGTTGTCGGTGACGACGGCCTGATCCTTGACGGTGCCCTCGACGTTGCCGCCGTTGGCCGCGGCCATGTCGACGATGACGCTGCCCGCCTTCATCGACGCGACCATCTCGCCGGTGATGATGCGGGGCGCAGGCCTGCCGGGGATCAGCGCGGTGGTGATGATGATGTCGACGTCCTTGGACTGCTCGGCGTACAGCGCCGCCTCGCGAGCCTTGTAGTCGTCGTCCATCTCCTTGGCGTAGCCGGTGGCCGATATCTCGGCAGCCGCCGGGTCGACGTAGAGGTACTCGCCGCCAAGCGACTTAACCTGGTCGGCGACCTCGGGTCGCGGGTCGGTGGCCTTGACGATGGCGCCCATGCTGCCCGCTGCGCCGATGGCGGCCAGTCCGGCCACGCCCGCGCCGACCACGAGCACCTTGGCGGGCGGCACCTTGCCCGCGGCGGTCACCTGTCCGGTGAAGAACCGGCCGAAGGCGTGGGCGGACTCGACGACGGCCCGGTATCCGGCGATGTTGGCCATCGACGACAGCACGTCCAACGACTGCGCCCGCGAGATCCGCGGGACGGCGTCCATCGCCAGCACCGTGATGGGCCGCGCGGACAGCTTCTCGACGAGTTCCGGGTTGAGGGCGGGGGAGATGAGACTGATCAGTGTCGCGCCGTCCTTGACCGAGGCGATCTCGTCGTCGGAGGGTGCGTTGACCTTGAGTAGGACGTCGGCGCCCCACGGATCGGCGATCTCGGCGCCGGAGTCCGTATAGGCGGCGTCGGTGAAGCTGGAGGCATCGCCCGCGCCCGACTCGACGACCACGGAGTAGCCCAGTTTCAGCAGTTGTCCGACGGTCAGCGGCGTGGCGGCGACGCGCGTCTCACCCGCGTGAGACTCGCGCGGTATCCCGATAAGCATCCGAAGAGTCTCCCAGCCAGGACGGGTACGGACCAAACCGGCGTTTGCGAGCGAGCGTCAATAGAAGCAAGCGTCAAGAGAACCGTGACCGTGATCAAGCCGCAAGTGAGTCGTCTGCTCCCCGATGCCTCGACGAAAATTAGATTCAGCCCGATCCCAGCCATTTCTCAGATGCGCTGCGCCCGGTACCAATTGGTCGGTGCGCGTGACATCGCCTGACGACTGCTGTTGTCGCTGACGCTCACCCGTTCAGCATCAGCCTCGGAAAGTCGCAGGGAAATGTCAGTTTTCGTCGACATCGTGTCCGATGAGTCGCAGGTCGACTCGTCGCTTCAGCGTGCGCCCACGAGTTCGTGGCGCGGTCCGCTGACCAGGGCGGCCCTTCCGCTCATCTCCGTCGTGGTGTTCCTCGGCGCGTGGCAGCCGGCCGCCACCGCGGGGATCTGGAACCAGACCTTCGTGCCGTACCCGAGCACCGTGTGGAAGTCGTTCATTGACGTCTCCACCACGCACGACGGGGTGCGCGGCTACGCGGGCCATCTGCTGTGGGAACACCTCTACATGACGCTGCGCCGGGTCTTCGTCGGCGTCGTGATCGGCGTTCTCCTCGGCCTTCTGATGGGCTCCGTCAGCTGGGTACGCAGCGTGCTCGAACCGTGGCTGACGTTTCTGCGGGCGCTTCCGCCGCTGGCCTACTTCTTCCTTCTCGTGATCTGGCTCGGGATCGACGAAGCGCCGAAGATCACCAGTGCGGAATCCGGCCGGACGACGGTGTTCGTCACGCACAGTGCGGACGAGGCCGCGTTCCTCGGCTCGCGGATCGTGGTGCTGACGCGCAGGCCCGGTCAGGTGGCGCTGGATCTCACCGTCGACCTACCGAGCACGGGCGTCGATCCCGACGAGCTGAGGCGGTCAGACGGATACACGCGATTGCGTGCGGAGGTTGGTAAGGCCGTGAAGGCGGCCGCAGCCTGACGTCAGACGTTGGCGCTTTACCGCTGGTGAGTAACCGTTGGGAGCGAGTTACACCGGCGGGTAGGCGGGCGGTGGGTACACGCCGCGAAGGCCCCACGGAATGAAGTTGAAGAAGTACTCGATCTCATCACTGGCGTCGTAGTCAGGATTCGGGTCCACAAGTGCCTCCAAGTTCCGGCGTGCCTTGGCTTGAGTGTATGCCCAGGGACCCCGGTGTGGCCACGGGGCTTGAGCAATTGCATAAACTGGTCAACCAGTGACTGGCCAACCAGTTGATTGGCCGCGCGCAACGACCCCGTCTACCTATAGTGAGTCGCCATGTCCACCACCGAATCGCCTCCCAACGGGATGTCCCGTCGCGAGGAACTGCTGGCGGTCGCCACCAAGCTGTTCGCCGCCCGCGGCTACCACGGCACCAGGATGGACGACGTCGCCGACGCGGTCGGCCTGAACAAGGCGACGGTCTACCACTACTACGCGAGCAAGTCGCTGATCCTGTACGACATCTACAAGAGCGCGGCCGACTTCACCGTCGCAGCCCTGCACGACGATCCGACGGCCTCGGCGCGCGAGACCATTTATCACTTCACCAGGCGCCTTCTGGTCGGCATCGCGAGCGACATCGAACGCGCCGCCGTCTACTTCCAGGAGGGCCCCTACATCACGGAGTGGTTCACCGAGGAGCAGGTGGCCTACATCCGAACCGCTGAGACGACGGTGTACGAGCACGTCCGCGACGTCATCGACCGGGGGATCGCGA
>CAWCTU010000033.1:0-138291 GCA_963798405.1 uncultured Actinomycetota bacterium | reverse complement strand
CCAGGCCGACACCCGCTGCCTGAGCAGACCAGCCCTAGGCGTAGTGAGCTATGACAAGTTCGTGGCTGCGGCGGTCTTCGCGACGCCGAACGACCTGGTCCGCAATGGGTTGGGAACGGCTTTCATACCGACATCGGAAGCCCGTCGCTTCAGCGACCTGCACTCCTCACGTCCGCTCGTGGAGTCATCGCGATGCAGTCATTTGACCGAAGCACGGGCCATGACCGTCGGCGCACTGTGGAGACATGCCCGGCAAAACCCCCGCCACCACGTCAAGCCAACGACTCCCCGAAGGGACACCCCGATGAGCACCAAGCCGAACCCCGTCATCTTCATCCACGGCCTCTGGATCCACGCCAGCGCCTGGCAGCCATGGATGGACCTGTTCACCGAGAACGGCTACGACGTCTCGGCGCCGGGCTGGCCAGGTGACTCCGACACCGTGGCCGCAACCCGCGACAACGCCGACGCCCTCAACGACGTCGGGATCGGCCGACATCGTCGACCACTACGCCCAGCTGATCGCTTCCGCCGGCGGCAAGCACGAATCCAAGCCGATCATCGTCGGGCACTCCTTCGGCGGCCTCATCGCCCAGGAACTACTGGCCAGCGGTCACGCCGCAGCGGCCGTGGCCATCGATCCCGCCCCCATCAAGGGCGTCAAGTCCCTGCCCCTGGCCCAACTGCGCTCCGCATTCCCCGTGCTGGGCAATCCCGCCAACCGCCACCGCACCGTCTCGCTCACCCCCAAGCAGTTCCACTACGCGTTCGGAAACGCCCTCAGCGAAGACGAATCCGATGCCCTGCATGCCCGCTGGACCATCCCCGGTCCCGGCCGCCCCCTGTTCGAAGATGCCGCCGCCAACTTCGTCCGCCACTCACCCGCGGCGGTGGACACCCATCTCGCCGACCGCGGACCGCTGCTGCTCACCTCGGGCACCGAGGACCACACCGTGCCGCTGAAGGTCACCAAGGAGGTCTACGGCCTCTACGCCAAGGGCGGCTCCGACACCGAGTTCCACGAGTTCGAGGGACGCGGACACTCGCTGACCATCGACGGCGGATGGCGCGACGTCGCCGACGTGACCCTGGCGTGGCTCGAGAAGAAGGGATTCTGACCATGGCCGACATGACCGCGCTGCGCGCACACCACCGCGGCGGTCCCGAGGTCCTGGTCATCGAGCGTGCCCCGATTCCGGTGCCCGGCCCGGGCGAAGTCCTCATCGAGGTGCACGCCGGGGCGATCACCTTCGACGAGCTGACGTGGGACGGAACCTGGGACCGCGACGGCGCCGACCGCACCCCCATCATTCCGTCGCACGAGGTGTCCGGCGTCGTCGCCGCGACGGCAGACGGACGTCACCGAATTCGACGTCGGCGACGAGGTATTCGGGCTCATTCGCTTCGACCGCGACGGCGCGGCCGCCGAGTACGTCACCGCACCCGCCGCCGACCTCGCCCCACGACCCACGTCGGTGTCCCACGTCGTCGCCGCCGCTCTGCCGCTGGCGGGGCTGACGGCATGGCAGGCCCTCGTCGACCACGCCGCCGTCCAACCAGGGCAACGAGTCCTCGTCCACGGCGGCGCCGGCGGTGTCGGCGCACTGACCGTGCAGCTCGCCATGCAGCTCGGAGCCGACGTCACCACCACCGTGCGCAGCGACGTGGCCCGCGACTTCGCCGCCACTCTCGGCGCCTGCCACGTCGTCGACACCCGGATCCAGCCGTTCGACGCACCCGACGCCTGCTACGACGTCGTGATCGACACCGTCGGCGGGGACACCCTCGATCGCTCCTTCGAAATCGTCTGTCCCGGAGGCCGACTCGTCACACTCTCGGCGCCTCCACCGCCAGGCAAGGCAGACGCCTTCGAGATCAACGCCACGTTCTTCGTCGTCGAGCCCGACCAGGCGCCCTCAGACCAGCTCGCGCAGTACGTCGACGAGGCCACGTTGCACGTCGCCATCGCCGGCACCTACCCCCTCGCCGACGGCCGCGCCGCCTTCGAAAGCGGTCGCCAACCCGGCCGCCGGCCCGGCAAGACCGTTCTCACCGTCCGCGACTAGAGAAGCCGAAGAACTGATGTACGACCTAGAAGACACCATCACCAGCCGTCACTCCACCCGACTGTTCCTGCGCGACAAGCCCGTTCCACGCGAGCTGGTCACCGAAGCGCTCGAGCTGGCCATCCGGGCCCCCTCGAACTCCAACATTCAACCGTGGCAGGTGGTCTTCGCCTCCGGCGGCGCGCGTGACCGGCTCGTCGAGGCACTGCTCACCCAAGCCGACATCGCCAGCCCCACCGTGCCGCCGCTACCCGAACAATTCGCCCACTATCGCCGTGACCTCGGTTCCCTGGTGTACGGCACCATGGGCGTCGCCGCCACGACACCGAGGCGCGTCGCCTCGCCGTGCTGCGCAACTGGGAGTTCTTCCGCGCACCGCTGGCCGGCGTCATCAGCATGCACCGAGACCTCGACTACGTCGACGCCGTCGCGGTCGGCATGTTCCTGCAGACCTTCGTGCTCGCCCTCACCGCCCGCGGACTCGGCACCTGCGTTCAGGTCTCGGTCGCCGGTTACCCCGACATCCTGCGCGAGCAACTCCACATCGGCGAGGAGTACCGCATCCTCTGCGGCATCGCCATCGGCTACCCCGACACCACCTTTCCCGCCAACACCCTCGACGTCCCGCGCAACCCGCTCGACGCCAACGTCACCTTCATCGGAGACTGACGTACGCGCCGTTCGCCCTGCCCCACGCGGTCTAGCGGGCGAATAGTCCTCATGTACGCCAACTTTCACGAAAGGCCACATATGTCTCCGCATGACCGACCAGACGACACCTCCGTCCACCTCGTGCGCGAGTTCTGGGACGACGTGTGGAACGCCCACGCCCCCGACGTCGCAGACCGCTACCTCACCGAGGACTTCGTGCTCGTATACGCGGGCGAAGAAATCCGCGGCCGCGATCAGTACAAGCGGTGGCTCACCGACTACCTCGCCAGGGTGCTGGACCTGCACCTACTGGTGGAAGAATCGTTTCAGGACGCTGCCGGAAGCCGCGTCGCCGCTCGTTGGCGAATCACCGGCCGGGACAACGGCTTCCTCGAGACCCCAGCCGACCAAAGCGACATCTACCTCACGGGAACTGCCATCTGGGCGGTCACTTCGTCCGGACTCCTCAGCGGCGCCTGGATCGAACGCGCCTCCTGGGAACTGCGGCACAGACAGCAGACGCGTACGCCGCCGACACACCGCGAAGTCTTCGACGATTGGCGTAGCCGTCGTTGGCCAGGGACCCCGACACAACCCGACACCTCGCCCACGGGCGAACAGCACCGAAAGGAGACGCCATGAGCGCCCCGATCACGACCCACTGAACGTCATCGTCGTCGGCGCCGGTATCGGCGGCCTCGCCGCGACCGTCGCGCTTCGCGCCATCGGGGCCAACGTCGAAGTCCACGAGCAAGCCCGCACGCTGGCCAGAGTTGGCGCTGGCCTGCAACTCGCCCCCAACGCCACCGCGGCGCTGCGCGGCCTTGGCTTGCTCGACCGCGTCCGCGCCGTCGCCTTCCGGCCGACCGCCTGGTGCAGTTTCGACGCATTCGACGGCGCCCTCGAACTCCGGGTGCCGCTCGGTGACGACATCGAAGGCCAATACGGAGCGCCCTACCTACACGTGCACCGGGGCGATCTACACGACGTGCTCATGGCAGCCGTTGGCGAGATCAACCTCGACCACCGCGTGGCCGGAATCGACGAGCACCACGGGCGCCCGGCGGTTACCTTCGCGGGAGGTGACACGGCCACTGCCGACATCGTGATCGGTGCCGACGGCGTCCACTCGCTGGTTCGCGAAAGCCTCTTCGGCGCAACGGAGGCCACCTTCTCGGGCCTCGTGGCCTACCGCGGCATCGCGCCGCGCGACCGGGTATCAGACGTTCCGCCCATCGCCGCCAAGTGGTGGGGCGGTGACCGGCACCTGGTCCACTACTGGGTGTCATGCGGGTCGGGAATTGAACTTCGTTGCCGCCGTGCCGGAACCGTCGTGGGACGAGGAGAGTTGGGCCGCGGAAGGCAAGACCGCTGACCTGCTGGATGCCCTCGAGGGATTCACAGAACCCGCCCGACACGTCGCCGGTGCCGCGTCAACCCTCATGCGTTCTGCGCTGTACGACCGCGATCCGCTGCCCGTCTGGGGCGAGGGAAGGGTGACGCTGCTCGGCGATGCCTGTCATCCGATGCTCCCGTTCATGGCACAGGGAGCTGGCATGGCACTCGAGGACGCCGCGGTCCTGGCCCGCTGTTTGCGACGGTGTGACCGTCGACGGCGTCGAGGACGCTCTGGTCCGCTACGCAAGGGCCCGCATACCACGCGCCAGCACGATACAGGGCGGTTCGCGAGCCAACGACTTCCTGCGCGAGGAACACTCCGGACTCAGCACGGAAGACGTCTACCGGTACGACCCCTGGCAAGTCGAGCTCCCGACCTGAACAGTTTCGCCGCCAAGGGAATTGGCTACGGAGTTGGCAATGAACCCTGGACGCCGATCGCGGGTCGCGCTGAAGGCTGCTCGTTCAGCGGTCGTCGAGATGCCTCAACGCCTGGCCGAGCGCGGCACGGCTGGTGACGCCCAGTTTGGGAAAGATGCGGTACAGGTGAGCGCCCACGGTTCTGGGAGACAGATGAAGGCGGGCGGCGATGTCCTTGTTCGACTGCCCTGCCGCGGCCAGTTCCGCGATCGTGCGTTCTTGGGCACTTAGAGCGACCGAGCCACCGGCGGCTCGCTGAACCGCTGCGCCGGACGCGCGCAACTCGCCGATGGCGCGTCGTTCCCACGGGTGCGCAGACAAAGCGCGGAACCCGTCGGCTGCTCTGGTGAGCTGATCGCGGGCTTCGGCGGTTCTGCGCCGTCGCCGTAACCACATGCCGTATGAGAGTCGAATCCGATTCTCTTCGAATGCATTCCGGGACAGGCCGGGGTGCGCCAGAGCCTGGTCGTAGAGTTCACCCGCCGACTCGTCCGCAACGGTCATCGCTTGGACGGCGACGGTGAGCGCGGCGAGCCGAGGTGAGATGTCGGCGATCCGGAGCTCGACCGCCTGGTTGACGTAGGCCCGAGCACGTTCGAGCTGCCCGGCGCCCACGGCCGCCTCGACGACGTCGAGGAGCTCTTCGGTCGGCTGCTTGGAATAGGGCGGAAAGCGTTGTGCAGGCAGACTCTTTCGTTGTCGACTGCGTAGGCGGCGGTGTAGTCGCCATCGCCGAGTGCCACAAGCGCCTCGGTGCGCCGGACTATCGTGGCCAGGAGACCAAGTCTCCTTGGACCGGCCCAGTTCTGGACGTAGGCGACGCACCGGCGGGCGGTGTCGACGTCGCCGGTCGCGGCGGCGCGCAGTCCGTCGTAGGCGATGAACTGGTAGCGGAACAGCTCGTTGTGGTGACGTTCGGTCAGCTCTCGTCCGAGCCGTGTCGACCGCTGCGCCTGCTCCCAGTCACCCGTCGCGAGTTGATCGAGCAGTAGCAGGTGCAGCATCGTCATCGCGTTGGTGATCGCGCCGCGGTCGGACTCTTGGTGAAACAACGACGCGAGAGGAGCGCGGAAGTCGGCCAGTCCGTCCACGTAGTAGGCGGCGACCCCCAACCGCATGACGTCCCACGGTTCTCGCCGCGCCAGCCGTGCGCGCTGCTCGTCGAGCCGTCGGCGGACGGTGTGTCCTCGACGGCAGACGTCCCCCCAGCGAGTCCCGGAAGAGCATCGCGTCGGCGTCGAGCCGCGATGCGAGGCGGTCGACCACGTCGTCGGTCTCCTTCCATCGTTCGGGGTCACCGTGGTAAAGGGCAACCGCGAGAAGCAGTTTCACCAGCCGGTTGACGGTGGCATCATCGAGGGTGTCGGCGCCCGCCAGCGCGCCGAGGAGTTGGCGATGCGTGGTGAGCACGTCACCGTCTCGATACAGCGCCACATACGCGGCGGCCAGCACCGACGCGGCGCTCTCCGCCTCGGCCAGCGGATCGTCTGCCAAACGTCGTGCGTCGTCGAACCGGCTGGCCTGCGATGCCACGAATGCCGCGTCGGCGCGCAGCCGCTCGCGACGTGCGGGGTCGGTGCACAACTCCGCCGCGCGCCGCAGCCAGTCCACGGCGATGGCCGAGCCTCCCAGTCGGATGGACAGGTGTGACGCCCGGTCCAGCAGATCTGCCACCGCCTGATCGGGACCAGTTGCGGCAGCACTCAAATGTGTTGCCCGTCGCATCAATTCGTCGTCGTAGAGCCGCGCGAGATGAGCATGTGCCTCCCGGCGCTGGGACGCACTGGCTTGATGGATGACGGCCGCCCGCACCAACTGGTGGCGAAACACGACGTCGCCCGCCGGGCTTGGTGACGAGCAACCCTTGGGCGACCGCTGCGTCGACGTCGGACAGGACGTAACGGCCCGCGGCGTCGACGGACGTCGTGGCCGGAGTGCCGTCCAATGCGGCGCGCAGCAGCTCGGTGCGGACGCGGTCATCGAGGCGTTGCAGTCTGCTGCCGAACACCGTGACTAGACGATCCGTCAACGGCATCGCCGAGGTCCAGGTGTCCATGTGCTCGGCATTGTGGGGCAACTCCTGCAGGGCCAGCGGATTGCCAGCGGCCACGTCGAGGATCATCCGTCGCGCCGACGCGCTCAACGACGACGCGAGAGGTCCACCAGACGTGCGGCGTCGCCGGCGGCGAGGGGGCGCAGATCCAACTCCTCCCACCCCTCACCGGCATGATCGCCTGGCGCGGGCGGGCGGTCGCCAGGAATCTCAGCCGTGGGTCGGAGAGGCGTCGTCCCGCCGCGTTGAGCACGCCAGCGCTGACGTCGTCGAACCAGTGCATGTCCTCGACGACGAGCAACAGCGGGTCGTGCCGAGCCGCCTGCGTCAGGAGCGACAGCAACGCCATCGTGAGCGGCATCGGCGCCGGCGCGGACGTCGCGTCGGCACCCAGCACCGGTGCCAGCACGTCCTGATCGTCGTCGCCGAGCGCGGCCAACTCCGGGCGGAGCGCGAACACGATCTGGTTGAGGCCGCTGAGCGCGAAGGACGTCTCGGCTTCGACCCCGGTGGCACGTACGACTCGCCAGCCGGCGGCGACGGCCCGGTCGACGATCTCTTCGGCCATGGCGGTCTTGCCGACCCCAGCTTCGCCGCGGATGACCAGCGCGCGCCGGCCCGATCCGCCCAGGAACCGGGTCAACGTGTCGATCTCCTCGTCTCGGCCGATGAGGCCGACCCCCGCACGCACCTCTTGGTTGTACTGCACGAGCAGACCTCACGTCTGCCCTATGCAGTCATCGCGATGCAGTCATTTGACCGAAGCCCGGCCACCGCCACGCCGAGCACCGTGTCGCTAGTGACGAAGTCACATCGACTCGGCCTCGATCAGGCGCCGCGTTTCGATGAGCCTTGGATCGCTGCCCGTGGGCGCGAACACCGGCAACGGACGACGCTCCCAGCGGTAGTCGCCGAGTCGGTAGTGGCGGAAGTAGCTGATCCAATGGCGGCGCTCGCCACCAAGAAAAGGAGCACAGCATCAATCCCCACATACTGCGCTTCCTCGACATCCGTCGGGTTCGACGGCGAACTTCATCCGCGTGGCGTCGTCCTCTTGCCACGTCGAGGTATCTGAGGCACGCCCGCGAGCAGACCGCGCTGCGGCACCCCCATGATCGGCTCCGCGGCGGCACCGAGTTCGGCGAGGACGTCGTTGGCGGCCAGCACGCCCGACATCGCCGAGCGCTCCATCAGCCCTGCGAGGTAGGGCAATTCGACGTAATCACCCGCGAGCCGCAGTCCGCGAGCATCGGTGCGCACCCCCGGTCGGGTGCCAGCGGAGCCAGGCGGGAACGCCGGTGCGGTCGCCTCCAGCCTGTCATGGGCGTGCAGCACGGCGGCGTCGGCGGTTTCGGGCCACAGGGCGGCGAGTTCGCGGCGCATGGCGAGTGCGGCTTCGGCGGCGTCGCGCAGGCGGCAGGAATAGGAGTGAAGTTCGATCACCGATCCACCCGTGGCGCGGCCCCATTGGATGCTGGGCTCCTCCAAGCGGGAGTACACGGCGATCGAATCGAGGGTCGGCTGTCCGCTGACGGCACTGAACGGGGCCCGCTCGGGCGCAACGTCTCGGTCGAGCCATATCCGGCTGACGGCGAATGGCGGTGCCACGCTAAGCATTTCGCACTTGCTGGCGAGCAGCGGGGCGGACGCGGTGGTCGCAGGCGAACCTGCGACGAGCGCACGCAGGGCCCCGGGGTCCAGCGCGAGGATCAGGTGCCGGGTCGTCAGTGCGCCGTCGCCGACGTCGACGCTCCAGCCCTGACCGTCCGGAGCGATGCCAGTAGCCTTGGCGCCCAGCCGAACTCGGCCGTCGCGCTGTTCGAGGTAACGCTGCAGCGGATGCCAGATCGCGGTTGCGTGGTCGGTTCTCGGCACGTCGAAGCCGATGCCCTCGGGGTTTCCGAGGAAGTAGTAATGGAACATCGCCACGAGCTCGGCTGCGGAGAGCTCACCCTGATTGCAGAAGAAGGACCGGGCGAAGGCCTCGAAGAGCATGCTGCGCGTGCGCTCGGTCATGCCGAACCCGTCGAGAAACGTTGCGGCGTCGACGTTGTCGAGCTCGGCGACGGTGGTGGCGCGATCGTAGGCCAGCAGTGCTCGACCCGTGTCGGGGTCCGCGCCGGTCAATTCGCGGCGGCTGAGGCTCTTCGATCGCAGGGCCAGGGCCAACAGGTTCAACGGCGGTGCGGCGGGCAGTCCGGATAGGTCCTCGGCCGGCCAGGTCGCGGAGATCACCGGGTAGCTGTCGACGGGCTTGAGGAACGACAGGTCGGGGTCGGCCCGGCGCAGGATGGACCGCCAGGTGTAGTAGTGCCGGAAGAAGGCGTGGAATCCGTGTTCGACGTACTGCTCGCTGCCATCCGGAAGCTGCTCGGGCCAGGCGCCCAGCCGCCCGCCGAGGTAGTCGCTGCCTTCGAGCAGGGTGACCTGGACGCCGCGTTCGGCCAACACGATGGCGGCCGAGACTCCGGCGATGCCGCCGCCGACGACGACGGCTTCGGCTCCCGGTGCGACGTCCCGCGGCAGCAGGGGGTCGGGCGTCACCAGGCGGCGGGGGTGCATCCGAAATGGCGCGGCGCGGCTGGTGAGGGAGTCGGTCACGTGCGCTCCTGACGGGGCTCGGCCGTTCGTCGACGCAGCAGCGCGATGGCGAACGGTATCGCGACGGCTCCCATGAGCAATCCGCCGGTCACCGCCGAGCCGGGAAGGCCGAAGAAGACGAAGTGCCCCAGCACCGAGGAGAAGTACACCCACAGGTACAGCGTCGCCGCCGGCGCCGACGGGGCGTCGTGCTCGCGCAGCGTGGCGTTGAGGACGGCCATGATCACATGCGGACACCAACAGCCACCCGAGGTAGTTCGTCAGTGGGACGCCTGGCACCAGCGGGAGGCCGGGGCGAGGGATTCGACCAGGCCCAGTGGCCGGCCGCCACCATCTGCGGATCCAGGAACACATCCCAGGTGGTCAGGGCGACGGCGCCGATCGCGATCACCGCAGCCCCGCGTGTGGCGAGGGTGCGGGCGACCACCAGCGCTGGCCAAGCCATCATCACCCAGGCGAGCGGAATGACCATGGGCACGCCGAGAACTTCTGGGCCGAGCGAGTCCGCTGTATGCGTAGGCGCCGAACGGCCACCCGGTGGCCACGCCGATCGACTCGGCGAGCAAGCCGCCACCGCCTGCGACCGAGACGAGCACGACGGCGCCCGCGCGCGCCGTGCACCCGAACGACGTCGGCGACCGCGGCCAGGAAGAAGACCACCACGCTGATCACCGTGATCTCGTTGCGCGAGCCCTCGGGAATCAGCGGGTAGGCGATCTGCACGGCAATGGCCGCGGCCACCAGGACCCACGCCGAGTGAATGGTCCGCAACGACTGAACTGGCAGGGCCAACGCCACGCGCACACCTCCATCAGGGCAAGCCGACCGTCCCTCAGGTCGTGCGCCACCGCCTCGTGGCAGTCGCCGCGAGGGCTCCGTAGAGTTTCCAGGTGCCCGCAGCGCGTCTCCCGAAACCTCTTAGGGCGCTAGTCGTCACGGGTTCGTCACTTGCGTGTCTGGGCACTGCGCACCAGCTGATCAATCAGCGGCTCTTGCGGCGCCCACCGGAGAACCCGCCGCCGGTGACCGCTGCAGTGTCCCTTCTGGTGCCCGCACGCGACGAAGCCCACCGCATCGAGCCCACGATTCGCTCGCTGCTCGCGCAGCGGGGACTGGCCGAGACCGACATCCTCGTGCTCGACGACGGTTCGACCGATGGCACCGCCGACGTCGTCCGCAAGGTGGCCGCGGACGATCCCCGCCTGCGCGTGCTGACCGGTACCGCGCCCCCGGCAGGGGTCCTGGGGAAGCCGCACGCGTGCGCGCAGCTGGCCGAGGCTGCGCGCGGCTCAGATCCTGGTGTTCGTCGACGCCGACGTGGTGCTCTCGCCCGACGCCGTCGCGGCCGCGGTGGCGGTGCTGCGCGGGCCGAATCCCTTGGACCTGCTCAGCCCGTGGCCGCGACAAATCGCCTCCGGATTGACCGGCCGCCTCGTCCAACCGCTGCTCGCATGGTCGTGGTTGACCACGCTGCCGCTGCGTCTCGCCGAGAGGTCCGCGCCGACCGTCGATGGCGGTCGCCAACGGCCAGTTCCTCGTCGTCGAGGCCGAGGTCCTTGCCCGCGCAGGCGGGTGGGAGTCGGTCTCCGGCGCCGTGCTGGACGACATCGCGCTGGCGCGTGCCATCCGCGCCGTCGGCGGTCGGACGGGCATCGCCGACGGATCCGGCATCGCCACCTGCCGGATGTACGCCGACGGGCGCGAGCTGCGCGACGGCTACCGCAAGTCACTGTGGGCGGCCTTCGGCTCGCCGCTCGGCGCGGTGGCCGTCGGCGCCGTCCTCGCCGTCGTCTACGTCTTGCCCGCGGTCGCGGCGGTGACGGGCTCCCGGATCGGCGCGTTCGGCTACGCCGCAGCCGTCGCCGGGCGGATGTCGGCCGCGCGGTGGTGCGCCACGCCGTCCGGCCGGAATGCGGTGAGTGATGCCGTGGCACATCCACTTTCAGTGGTGACGCTCCTTGGGCTGCTCGCCTCCTCTTGGGTTGGCCGGGCAACGGGTTCGCTGCAGTGGAAGGGCAGGGCCGTATGAGCCGGGTGGTGGTGATCGGCGCGGGCCTCGGCGGGCTGGCGGCCGCCGCTCGGCTGGCAGCCGGTGGTCACGAGGTCACGGTCTTCGAGAGCGCGCCCACCGTCGGCGGAAAGCTCGGCGTCCTCGAGCGCGACGGGTTCACCTTCGATACCGGACCGTCGTTGTTGACCCTGCCCGCGGTGCTCGAGCAGCTGTTCACCGACACTGGCGCTCCGGCCGACCTGGCGGTGACTGCCGTCGATCCCTCCTGTTCCTACGTCTTCGGTGACGGCACGACGCTGGTGCTTCCCCACGACGCGGCGAAGGTGCCTGCGGCACTCGACGACGCACTCGGGGTCGGCGCAGGCGCCTCGTGGCAACGGCTGCACACCCGCTCGCGCCGGTTGTGGGAGCTTGTCGGTGAGCCCGTATTGCGTCGGCCGATCTCGATGACCGCGCTGGCCCGAATGAGCACGCGGCCAGCGGATCTGCGGGCGGTGGCACCGTGGCTGACCCTCGACGGGCTCGGCAGGCGGATGCTGCCCGACGCTCGGCTGCGGACGTGGCTCAACCGATATGCGACCTACTCCGGCTCGGACCCGCGCCGCACCCCCGCGGTCCTGTCGGTGACGTCGTTCGTGGAGCAGGAGTTCGGCGCCTGGTACGTGCGGGGCGGATTGCGCCGCATCGTCGAGGCGCTCGCCGAACGGTGCGGCGACCTCGGAGTCGAGGTGCGCACCGGAACGCAGGTGGACTCGGTTCTGCTGTCGAACGGCCGAGCTGCCGGCGTGCGCGCCGACGACGAGGACGTCGCCGCCGACATCGTGGTGAGCGACGCTGACGCCGCCGTCCTCTACGACCGGCTCCTGCCGCCCGGCGCGGCGCGGAGCGCGCGGCGCAGAGCGCGGAAGAGCCCGCGTTCCATGGCAGGGTTCGTCGTGTTGCTGGGGCTCTCCGGGCGAGAGACGGGCCCCGCGCACAGGGTCTACTTCCCCAACGACTACGACGCCGAATTCGACGCCATCTTCGGACGCCACCCAGCCCCCGTCGCCGATCCCACCGTGTACGTGCACGCCCCCGACGATCCAGCGCTGCGCCCCGACGACGAATCGGAGGGCTGGTTCGTGCTCGTCAACGCGCCAGCACACGACCCGGCGCACGGAGTGGACTGGGACGAACCGGGTCTGCGCGAGCGCTACGCCGGGCTCGTCCTCGACGTGCTGGCCGACCGCGGCGCCGACGTTCGCGACCGGATTCGGTTCACCGAGACCTTGACCCCCGCCGATCTGGAGCGCCACGCCGGCGCGCCGGGTGGCGCCATCTACGGCACCGCCTCGCACGGGCCACGTGCCGCGCTCCGCAGGCCCGCGAACCGGAGCCCGCTGCCGGGGCTCTATCTGGTCGGCGGCTCGGCTCACCCCGGCGGCGGCATTCCCCTGGTCCTGATGTCGGCGGAGATCGTCGCCGAGCTCATCGGTCCGGCGGAAACTCCGGAGGGATCGAGCGCCACACCCCGACGAGCAACTGCGTCATTCCGACGACGCCGACGACGGTCCACGTGACGGCCAACGTCGTGCCCCAGTTCCATCCGCGCGGGTGGCACGCCGCCTCGGAACACGGCGGCGCCCGCCGCCGCCACGCCGACCACGATCAGCCGCGTCGGGCGTTCGGCGACCGTGATCCCGCCGACCCCCGGCATGCCGACCGATTGCGCGCGGGCGCGGACGTACTCCAGCAGCAGCACGAGCACGAGGGCTGCCACCACCCACGCCGGCGGAGAACCCAACGCCAGGAGAACGGCTCCCAGCAGGAGATCACCGAGCCGGTCGGCGACCGAGTCGATCACCGCGCCGAGGGGGCGGGCCTTGCCGGTCCGCAGCGCGACCGCGCCGTCGAGTCCATCGAGCAGCCCGGAGGCGATCACCAACAGCACCGTCAGCGCGGGCCATCCCGGCCCCGCTACTGCGGCCCACGCGCCGACCAGTGCCAGCACCCCGAATACCGACAACACGTCGGGCGGGATCCTGGCGATCGGGCCCGAGGCGAGGATCCGCACCACCGACAACCAACCGCGAACGACACGCGAAGGCGCCACGCCGCCGTGCAGCGCCGACCATCCCGCATCGTCGGCGTCGTCGCCGACCGGTCCCTGCGACGTCATCACGCCAGCCTGCCAGGGCGCGGCACCACGTACCCGAGCGACGCGGTGAACCGGGCACGCAAGCTGGCGTCGCAGCTTGCCAACACCTTCCCCGGCACGGACCTCGCGCTCTGGGCGGCCGGTGCGACCTACTTCGGAGTGATCGGGTTGGTGCCGCTCGCACTGGTGTCGCTGTGGGCGGCCGGGTTGCTCATCGGGCACGCCGCGGTGACGTCCTCGATGGAAGCGGCGATCGCGGGCCTGCCCAGCGGACACGGCACCCCGGACGCGCTGCGCACTCTGGCATCCGTCGCGTTGTCCATGTCCTGGTGGCAGGCCCTCGTCGTGTTGTTTCCGGCGAGTCTTTACGGCGAGGGTCTCCGTCGGGCATTCGTCCAATTATCCTCGGCGACAGACAAACTCACCGGTTGGCGGGGACGGGCCGGACTCCTGGGTGTCGCGGCCGTAGCCCCATTCCTGGTGCTCATCGTGCTCGCCTCGGCGCCGCACGTCGCACCGCTCTACGCGCGCGAGGGGTGGCCGCTGGTGTGGGGCGTCGTCGTCGGCTTCCACGTCGTGTGGATCGCCGTCTCGACCGCGCTGCTCGGCGTGTACGGACTGATCGCGCCGGGCCGGTTCCAGCCAAAGGCCCTCGTGCTAGGCGCTTTCGGCACCGGTGCGATCCTTGCCGGATTCCTGCAGGGGTTCATCCTCTTTCTCGCGATCCCGATCGAGTGGTCGGCGCCTTTCGGTGGCCTGCCCATCATCGGGGCGGTTTCGGCGCTGGCGCTTTGGCTCTACCTGATCCACATCCTGGTGCTGTGCGGCTTCCGGGTCACCGTCGTCGTGAATGGAACGCTTCGGCGGTGAGGGCCGCCTCGCCTCGGGTGAACCCGATAGTGTTCTGCCATGGTCGTTGCGCGGCAAGCCATCTACGACGTTGACGGTCTGACGATGGTTGCTCACTTGGCGCGGCCCGACGGTGATGGTCCGTGGCCGGCAGTGCTCATCGGCCATGACGGAATCGGTTTGGAGGACTACCAACGCGGTCGCGCCGACATCCTCGCCGAACTCGGATACATCACGCTCGCGATGGACTATCACGCTGGCCGCACGTATTTCGGGGAACCGGAGGCGATGCTTGCTCGCGTCATGCCGCTTCTCGATGACCCCGGTCGCATGCGATCCATCGGCCAGGCGGCGCTCGATGTTCTCCTAGCTGAACCAGGAATCGACCACGAGCGACTGGCGATGGTGGGGTTCGGCGCCGGCGGGAGAATCGTGCTCGAACTTGCGGGCACGGGAACGCGCGTGACGGCGCTCGCAGCGATCCACCCGGGCTTGCCCGCGCCCACCCACGCCCTGTCGTGGGAAGGTGTGGGCGGGGCATTCCTGTTGGGCACCGGTTCCGAGGACCCCCTGTGCACTCCCGAGCAATTGTTGGCCTTCACCGCGGTCCTCGAGGACGCTGGCGTCGATTGGCGCGTCAACGTCTATGGTGGCGCCCAACACGCCTTCTGGGCGGCTCCCAGGCAGCTCGACGCATCGGATGGTGCCGCACCCACACACCTGGCTACCGTTCCCGGGGTAGGACATCACGCTCTGCACGCGACAAGGGCATGGCGTGCGGTGCTGGATCTCCTCGACGAGACGATGGCACCCGATCCGCGCCGTTGAGCATGACAAGCCATGTGCCACGCCACTTTTCACATACGCCAGTGTCGTCTTGTTAAGCTCTTTCATGCCACGAAGACTTAGTGACGAACAAATAGAGGCGTTCCTTGATAGCCGACCGTCCTGGGCGACATTGAGCACGATCGACGGGGATGGATTCCCGCACACGGTGCCGCTGGGATACTTTCGCCTTGGCCGGGACATCGTCATGGGTGTCCGAGACGGGACACGCAAGGTTGCCAACGTCGAAGGCAACCCGAATGTGAGTGTCATGCTCGAAGACGGCTCGAGCATGGAAGACATCCGGGGAGTGATGTTCCAAGGTCATGCCCGCATCGTTCGCGAACCAAGCGAAGCACTCCAGCTGGCGAGAGAAGGTGCCCGTAAGCGGGGTGTGCCAGAGGACGAATGGCCCGTCGCACCCAGACCGGGCGCCACCTACATCCGGATGACACCCGTGAGAACGTCGTCCTGGGATTACGCAAGTCCATCGCCAGACCAGGCTTAGCTTCGGAAGGCATTTCACTGCAGAGTGGAAGACGTTGTCGTGGCGCATGGGCGCGGCGGAGTACGTCGAGTTGCGCGGAGTCGTTCGGCTCGCAGATCGCGCTGGCGATCAGCGAGTAGACCGATGTGGGGTAGTGCCGTACCGCTCGCAGGGGGTGCCTGCCAGTTCGGCGACTTCGCGGGTGCTCCATGCAACGCCGCCATTGTTCCCTCGTGGTGGGGCTTGACTGTGCCGCAGCGTCCGGGTGTCTCATCGAAGGCGAGCCGTGCATCCGCCCATCGGTTGGAAAGGACCTTCACCCGCGTTATGACTTCTGACGTCGAGACGACACCACGACTGTTCGGGCGGCGGCCGTTCCGCATAATCCGGGCGAATGCCCGCGCGTACCTCGCGCTGAATGCGATGACGTATGGCTTTGTCGCCATGGGCTTCCTCGTCGGTCTCATCTCCCCGGGTCTCAGTCAGGCCCAGGTCGCGCGGCTGAACGATGATGGCACAACGGATCTCGTTCGATCACTGATCAACGATCCGTGGCTTTTCGCTTTGACGATCCTTGCGGTGAACACGGTGGGGATGGCCGCGGCGACCATCGCGCTGCCGTCGATGATCTTGCCCTTCGCGGGCATCCCCTTGTTCGCATACTGGGCGTTGACGACGGGAATCACCCTCGCACCAGCCAGTGATCTCGCCGCGGGTGGCCCTCATCCCGCATTCCGTCACGTTGGTCATCGAACTCCAGGCCTACGTTCTCTTCCTCCTGGGCGCTTACGTGCTCGGGCGGTCCTGGGTCTGGCCTCGATCCGTGGATGCCGAAAGTCGTCGAGGGGGCTACGTCGGAGGCCTACGGCAACTTGGTTGGCTTTCACTGCCTGCAGTTGGGCTGCTGGTGATCGGCGCGGTCTACGAGGCGTTCTCGTTGAGATACTTCGTGCACCCGCTGGCCCAGTGGTTGCTGTAGATCGGCCGCCGTTGTTCTTGTCGACAACGCGATCCCGGCGGCAGCGGTGCCGGTGCGAACTAGTTGGGCGAGGAGTCCCGCGACCGCGCCGTCAAGCGCGATGCGCCGCCCAACAGCACGGTCACCACCGCCGCGACCGCGAACGAGAACAGCGACGCGCTCATCCACGGCTGCGCCGTGAAGCCGATGGCCTGAGCCAGTCCGCCCCATGCCGATGCCCACCAGCCGACCTGACCCGGGTAGATCAGCTGGTAGGTGACGAAGCCCAACGCCCACGGCAGCAGCATCAGCCAGCGTGACCGAGAGTCCAGCGTGAGATCCCAGCGACGTCTGCCGGAGAAGCAGAAGTAGTCGACTGCGAGCACCGCGAACAGCGGGACGAACACCGAGCCGATCAAGGACAGGAAACTCGCGTAGCCGTAGATGTCGACCGCGAGCGCGAGCAACGTGATCAGGACACCCACGATGACGGCGATCCACCGCCGGTCCCAGCGTGGCCGCAGATTCTGCGTGGACACGGTTGCCGAATAGACGTTGGCGAAGGACTGGTCCAGTTCGCGAATGGCCAGCACGGCGAACGCGAGCCCGCCGAGCGGAACGGCGATGAATGCGGCGAAGATCTGGTCCTCGTCGGCGGCCACGGTCACCAGTGCCAACAGGCCCAACGCGTAGCAGGCGATCTGAGCGAACCCGTAGCCGACGAACGCTCCCGTGAACGCCGCCGAGGAACTCCTCGAGTGCCTGGCGTAGTCGGCCGCCATCGGCACCCAGGACACCGCGACCGCGACCGTCGTGTCGACGGCGATGCTGAACCCCGACCACGTGCCCTCCGTCAACGAGGGCAGCGGATTGCGGAGAAGTTCGAAGAACAGGTAGCCCAAGGCAATCAGCACCGCCACGGTGACGTAGCGCCGAAGCACCCTGATGGACCCGAGTGGATACAGTGACAGCAGCGTCGTGATCACTCCACCCGTCACCACCCAAATCCATTGCGGCACAGCGGGTAACACCGTCGACGCGGCGGTCGAGATCGTGACCAATTCGAAGGTTCCCCAGCCGACCATCTGCGCGATGTTGAGCACGGTCGGCAAGTAGGAGACCCGACTGCCCAACAGCCCGCGCAGCAAGACCATCGCCGGGGCACCGGTCTGCGCGCCGGGTATCGCCGCCACCGCGACGGCCGCCGAGCCCAACGCCGTCCCGATGACGATCGCCAGAAGCGCGGCCACCAAGGACAACTGTGGCGTTCCCGGGCCGAACGGATGCAGGACGACGGCCGCGCCCGTGAAGCCCAGCAGGCTGACGCCCAGGTTGCCCCACAACCCCAGCTGATCGAACACGCCGAGTACCCGCGGCGCAGGCTCCACGAGAGTCGGCGGAACTTCGCTCCCAGCCGCGCGATGGTGGAACGGACGGAGCCGAGAAAGGCCTGTCGACATCGAACTCACTCTCCCTACGCCGGCATTACCCGGTCAGGTTCAAGCGGTCGGTGGCCCCATAGCCACCCTCTCAGCCCGTGCTCCCGAGCTCCCGCGTTAGTCGCTCCAATGTAGCGTGGCGTGGCAGAACCCTCACCTCGACCCGCGAACCTGCCCCCACGTCACGCCGGGTCGAACCGAAACACCTTGGTGGACTTGGTATCCTCGGGAACGGCTGTGGCGATCAGGTCCGCTTGGTCCCGCGGGTGGTGCTCGAGGATGAACTCCTCTTCCCGCGCCGCCCACTCATCCCAGTGCTCCGCGTAGTCATCGCGGGCTCGGCGACTCAGGGCCCGACGCTTGCGGTCCGCGTCGTCAGCGTCGACCCAGATGGCCAGGTCGGCGAGCGCGCGGCTCGCCGAGGTGAGCACCCCGACGCCTTCGATGACGAGCCGCGTTTCCGGTTCGACGACGTGCCAGACGCCGGGGCGATTTCGCACCCAGCTCCAGCTGCGCCAGCGCCCCTCGGCGCCGCGGGCGCGCGGTTGCAACAGTGCCGACTGCACGTGCGCGGTGGCCCATCGCAGACCGTCCCAGCCGGGATAGACGTCGTCCAACCGCACCACCTCGGCGCCGGTCCAACGGTGCCGGAGTTGCCCGGCCAACGTCGACTTGCCCGAGCCGGAGCGCCCGTCGACCAACACGGTGTGCGCCGAGGTTGCCTCCAGGTCGCGCACGACGTCGTCGACAGTGCTTCCAGTTCCGCCGGCCCGAAACACGGAGTCCTTCCCGACCCGCACAGACGCGCAGGGGTCAAGCTCCCTCGGGAGCCGCCTCGATGAGCAGTGACATGCCGTGGTGGGGAGGCATCTCGACGGCAAAGCTGTGCAAATCATCCACTGTCGCAATGGATTTGCCGGTGAACATGTCGGACACGACCCCGCCGGGAGGAAGCGTGTCCGACCGCACCGTTCCGGCGACTTCCTCGTTGGCGAAGTTGAGGACGGTGAGCTGGTACCGACCCTCATCCGCCAACTCGTGGACGAGGACCAACATTCCGCGATGGGACACCTCGGGAATGTCGATCTGCCTACTCGTCGCGATCCCGTAGTGCGAGCGCACCTTGAGGATGGCCTGTAGTTGGCGCAGGAAGCTGGTGTCGTCCGCCAACTGGTCGGGGATCGACCCGTACAGGCTTCTGCCCCTTGGCATTCCGGCCGATGACTGCGTGGCGTTCGGATTGACGCCCATCAGGTCGTGGGCGGCCCGGTGGATCCAGCGCGTATCGCCGCCTCGCATCAGTTCGGAGACCTGCGACGAGGGGAGCGTGAGCATCCCGCAGAGATCCCAGCCGGACAGCGCGAAGACGCCGGGCTGCAGTGCGTTGAACATCGCCAGCAGCAGATGCGCGCGCCGGATGCGGTCCACGTCCTCGATCTCGTCGAGGTCCGTCACGCCGAGCGTGGCCGCGATGATCGTGGCGGTCGTCGAGGCGATGCCGTTGGTGGTGAACGTCAGGTTGTACGGGGCATTCTCACCGGTGAGCTTGTCGGACAGATCGGTGCGGACGGTCTCGCCAAGCACTTCACCAGTGATCTCTTCGCCCTTGTAGTGATAGACGTCGTCGCGGTGACCGGTCGACCAGTGGACGAGTTCGTAGGTGAGCTCGTCGTGATTCTGCAGTGCGTGCACCAGGGCTGCAGGGTCGACTCCGAGCTCCAGCGTGGTGCGCAGCGTCAACCGGAGGAACTCGGTGTCGGCGGTGGCAAGAGCATGTTGATAGGCGGGCCTGTTGATGAAGTCATACGAGAGGTCAGCGCCGGCCTCGCCGATCTCACGGATGTCGTCGATCGTCAGGTTGAGTTCCTGGAACGTGAAGCCGCCGACCTTGCGAACCATGCTGGCGATCAGATGATTCGCGGCCTCGGATAGCGGGTGGCCCTCTGACCAGCCAGTGCTGTCCTCCGCCGCGGTCTTCTCGGCGCCGAGGAAGCCGTTCGCGTCAAGTCGCAGACCGCCGGTGCCGAGGTCGGTGAGTGAATGAAGCGCGTCGCCGATGACGAGACGCATGCCTGCGAATGACGGGTCCAACCAGTTGATCGAGGGCTGACCGTCCTTGAAGTAGTGCAGGTACACCCATCGTCGTTCTACGCCGTCCGTGCCGACCACCGACCGCGTCGCACTCCAGTTGGTCTCCTTGACGCCCTCGGCGTAGAAGATCACCCGCTGAAGTCTGCCGATGATGTACCCGGCCTTGTCCAGCCATTCTTCGGTCGCGGAGTCGATGTTCACCGAGTCGATGCCGGCCGGTACGTCGGGGAGGTACTCCCAGTCCCGTGGATCGATTTCGACCATGTGATAGATGCCGGGATAGTCGGCATGCTTCATCTCGGCGAGCCGAAAGTCGGCGCCCTTGCCCGTGTGGCCCGGCACTACGTCGTCGATGATCGTGCCGCCGTACCAGTTGGCAGCTCCACACATCGCCCGAAACTCGTCCTCGGTGCCGAAGGCCGGGTCGATCTGCGTGCTGATGCGGTCGAAGTGTCCATCGACGCTAGGCGTCAGATCCCAGCCGGAGATTCCGCCCGCGCGCTTGACCGGGCCGGTGTGGATCGCCTCGATCCCGATTTCGGCGAATGCCTTCCACATGTTCTCGTCGGCCATGGCCTTGAGAAACGATTCGTCGGGGCGCGTGATCAAGGACAGGGGGTAGGCGGTGAACCACACCGAGGCGGTGTCGACCGCTCCGCGCGGGCTGGGCCTGGCGTATGGGTTCTGCCACATCGAGCCTTGGCCGGAGAACTGCTGGCTGATCTCGTTCGCATCCGCCAGCATCGACTGGCTGAGCAGCCACGAAACATAGGCCGGATTCTCGCCCGTCGGCGAGCCGTCTTGGGCGAGTGAGCGACGGGTGAACGGGGTCCGGACCCGCGGACGGAACCGAAGGGCCCGCGGTCGCGCGGGGTGCAGGTGTTCGTCGAAGGTGATCTCGGTCGGCTCGTTGCCTTGGTCTTCGCCTTCCGGCTCCGCCAATTGAGTCAAGATGTCCGCCTTCGCATGTGTTGTGACTTTCGACCGCATGTACGGCGCAGTATTACCAGGGAGGTGCCGGGTTGAAACTGTGGCGACCCCAGCGTATGCACGGTCCGCTGATCTGCCGACCGTGCGGGTGACGGTCACGGTGTACGTCCCCGAGTATCCATCGCCGGGCGGGTGACCGCCGTCGTCGTGCTAACCGCTCGCCAGCGCCAGGGCCCGCACCACGCCATGCCGACCGAGCATCACCTACCTCAGTGCAGCCGTGCCTCTGGGTGGTGACCGATGCACGCTTGCCGAACGGAGGCGCACACTCCACGAGACCGTGCCCTGTCGGCGGCGGTCAGATGGTGCCGAGTGCGGACGGCGGGCTCAGCCTGCCCGGCAAGCTAGGCCGCTTCGTCGTTGGTCTTCACCGGCGGGACGAAGGCCGACATGACGAGGTGGCGTCGCAACCGACCACCCGATGTCCAGAAGAGAGCGTTCATGGCGGCAGCGATGCCGCGCACGTCGTCGCGGGCGGTCAGGTACGTCCAGCGGTTCGAGTCCGGCAGCGCAAAGAACCGCTCGAAGAAACCCGAGACGTCGGCCGGAGGCATCCGCAGCAGCGACTCCAAGCCGATCCGCCGAACGCGGTGGACGACTCGCGCGTCGAGCGGCCACACGACCTGTTGAGCTGCTGCGAGCGCACCGTCCGGGTGGTCCGGCAGGTGTGCGGCGAGCGCGGCGGCCACCTGCGGGGCGAGTCGCAGGGACGTCGCCACGCTGAACCCGGTGGCGGGGTGGATCAGGGGTGCGGCCGCACCGAACCCGAGCACGCCGGGCCTGCGATAGCGCCGATGGTCCACCCGGAAGGAAACCTTCTCGCTCCGAGCGTCTTTCGGGGGTTGGACACCGTGATGGGCCAGCCGGGCGTGCAGCCGTCGCCGCAGCACGGAAATTGGCAACCCGGGTCGGCGGGCCAGCGAGGTCTCCTCCACCAGCACCTGCCCACCGCCGAGCGGAATTGCGTAGAGAAACGTCGGCCAGCCCGCCTCGCCGTGATCGGCGCGCCAATCCATGAACAGCGCGTCGCCGGGGGCGACGAGCGGCGCGGCCGCGTCCTCGTCGAGGATCAATCCGTACGCGGTCTGCGCCGCGGACGTCCCGCCTGGCGCGGCGGGGTGCAGGGGTCGGGCGCCGCCCCCGGCGTCGACGACGACGGAGGCTCGCAGGTGTGACCCATCGGCCAGGGCGACGACGCCGGCTTCCGGAGACCCGACCGCGCGCCCGGCGTGACGTTGCACGCCGGTCAGCCCGTCGGCGAGGTGTGCTTGCAGAGCTGGCACGTCGAGAACGGCGTACTCCCAACCCAACTGGTGCTCCGTCACCGCGATCACGCGACCGGCGGCGCGGGCAGCGACCACGGAGGCCGGTAAGTCGACCGGCAACTCGTCGCTCCACATGCCGTAGGTCGCCGTCCACGGCCGCTCCGGGGCCGGGTCCACCAACCCGGTGGTCAGACCGAGCCTGCCGCACGCCCCCGCCAGCGCCACTCCCGCAGGTCCGCCCCCCACCACCAACACGTCCATTCGTCCCATCGTGCCCTGGTGGTCAGTTGCGCCGATCGGACCCCGAGGTTTGGTCGATCGTCGGGGTCCGATCGTCGTCAGATGGCCACGGTGGTGGGCTGTAGGACGGCGGTGGCCACGGCCTCGGCTCGCAGGTGTTCGAACTCCTGGTAGTCGGGATCGTTGACCATGTCGACGAAGTTCTGCCGACTCGGGTAGCCGACCAACGCCACCATGTCCCAGTCACCGCCTTCGGCACCGACCAGCGACGGGTGCCCGGTGCCGATGATCTCCATAATGCTGCACGGCCGAGATGGCCTGGGCGACGGCTCCATCGGGTCTGCGGTCGATCCAGACGTCACGGCGGTATGGATCATCGGGTTGCTGCGGGGCACCGCGATGATGATGCTGACGACGGCGCGGGACCTCTCCGTCAGCGAGATCTCCGCAGAGGTTGCACGCGGCGTTGGCCGTAGCCTCGCGGCGCAGTGAGCTAGTTGGACCCAGAACCGCGCGGCATCGAGGCCCAGCCAGAGCTGATCAGCGTGGTCAGATCGTCCACCCACGCATCGTCCAGCGGGGCATCGTGGCGCACGATGATGCGGAAGATCGCACTGCCGACGACGACCTCCGCGAGCAGGGGTAGGACGCCATCGTCGCTCGGAGGGTGGGGTTCTCGGTCGATCCTGGTGCGGAAGGTCGCGAGGCTCTCGGCGAAGCGAGAAGTCATGGCGCCGTGCACATTCGGATCGGCGACGGTATCGGCGATCAAGGCTGGTAGCGCGATCCGGACCTCCGGGCGGTCGAACATGGTGCGCGTCGCCTCCACCAACGCTCGGATGTCCTCCACGACGTCGCCCGACGCACTCGGCATGGCCGTGACCTCGGCGGGCAGGATCGCCTCGTGCACGAGTTGCGCCTTGCCCGGCCATCGCCGGTAGATGGCCGCGGTCGTGGTCCCCGCCCGCGTCGCGATCGCGGACAGTGACAGCGCGGGATAGCCCGTCTCGATCAGCAGGTCGCGGGTGGCTTGGATGATCGCGGCGTCGATCTTGCCGTCCCGCGGCCGTCCCGCAGATGACCGGGTGGGCCCCTTGTCATCCTCGGGCCGATCTGTTCTCATGATTCCAATATAACTCGCATCGTATCGTTATTGGAGTGCCGTGTTCCTGAGCCCGCTCGACGAGTACCCGATCCATCAGGCGCCGGTGCCCATCAGCTCGCCGGCCACGTCCGATCGCAACTTCTACGATCGGTCGTACTTCAACGTGCTCGATCGCCAGGGCCGTTTCATGATGCTGACCGGGATCGGCTACTACCCCCGGCTCGGCGTCAAGGACGCCTACGTGGTCATCCGGCGCGGAGACGGGCAGACCGCCGTCCGGTTCAGCGACGCGATCGACGGTGACCGCCTCAACCAGAACGTCAACGGGTATCGCCTCGACGTCGTCGAACCCCTACAGGAGCTCCATCTGACCGTCGCCGAGACCGAGGGCGTCTCGGCCGACCTCGGTGGCGCGGCCTGTTCCCGGCCGCGCTGGAACATCCGCACCAGATGCACTCCGAACGACGAGTGACGTTGCAGGCCTGCCGTTTTGCCCAGCTCGGCACCTGGGAGGGCTGGATCGACGTCGACGGCGACCGCCTGACCGTCGACTCCGACCACCTCGGTGGGCAGCCGCGACAGGTCGTGGGGCATCCGGCCCATCGGCGAGCCGGAGCCGTCCGGCAGGCCGGACACCGCATTCGGCGGAATGTGGTGGCTGTACCTGCCGCTGGCCTTCGACGACTACCAGATCTTCCTGATCATCCAGGAGGACCCGGACGGCCACCGCAGCCTCTACGACTGCACCCGGCGATGGCCAGACGGCAGGGTCGAACAACTCGACGGCGTGCGCGCGACGATCCACTACACGCCCGGCACCCGAATCCCCTACGGTGCGCACATCGAGATGCTGACGCGGTCCGGAGACCGACTACAGCTCGACGTCGAGTCGAAGTTGTTCGCGCCCATCGCCTTTGGTTCCGGATACGGTGGCGACTCGTCCTGGGCGCACGGCACGTGGAAGGGCGGTCCGTCCGCCGAACGCGTCTCCTACGACCTGACGGATCCCGAAGCCCTTGCGCGGGCGCCCTTCAGCTTGATCGACCACGTCGGGCGTGCGGTCTGCACCGAACCCGACGGCAGCACGACCGACGGCGTCGGACTGTTCGAGCACGCCGTCATCGGCCCGCACCACCCGTCGGGGTTCTCCGACTGGACCGACGTACTGGCCGAGGCGACGCAGTGAAGGTCATGACGGCGCTGTTCGGCCCGTACGGACGCGGTCGACGGGTCGGCCCTGCTGCGCGAAGCCGGCGCCTCCGGGGTGTTCACCTTCGAGGGTCCGCGCGACGTCTTCACCCCGCTGGTGCTGGCGTCGACGGTCAAGGGTCTGGACCTGATGACCAACGTCGCGATTGCGTTCCCGCGCAACCCGATACAGCTGGCCCATCAAGCCAATGACCTTCAGGAGATCTCGCGAGGGGCGTTTCATCCTCGGTCTCGGCACCCAGATTCGCGCGCAGATCGAGAAGCGCTACGGCGCCGAGTTCGACCGCCCCGTCGCGCGGATCAAGGAGATGGTCGGCGCGCTGCGGGCGATCTTCGCCACCTGGAAGCACGGCGAGCGGCTCGACTTCCGCGGTGAGTTCTTCCGGCACACCCTGATGACGCCGACGTTCAACCCCGGGCCGAACCCGTTCGGGCCGCCGCCGATCTATCTCGGTGCCCTGGGGCCGCGAATGACCAGGGCGACAGCAGAAGTGGCCGACGGCCTGCTGGTGATGCCGTTCGGGTCGAAGCGGTTCCTGCACGAAGTGACCATGCCCGAGGTTCGCGAGGGCCTGGCGGCCGCGGGGCGCGATGCCGACGACTTCGCGGTCGTACCCGAGATCATCGTGTCGGTCGGGGAGGACCACACGTCGACGCGGATGCTCCTGGCGTTCTACGGTTCCACGCCCGCCTACCGGCCGGTGCTGGACGCGCACGGCTGGGGCGACCTGCAACCCGAACTCAACGCCATGTCCAAGCAGGGGCGGTGGCAGGAGATGGCCACGCTGATCGACGACGAGGTGCTCCACACGATCGCCGCCTGCGGCAGCCCGGCCGAGGTGGCCGCGCACATCCGGGACCGCGTGGACGGCGTGTCGGACCGGATCTGTCTCTATCAACCCGGCCCCATCGCCGTGGAGGCACTGGCCGAGATCATCGACGCGTTGGGCTGACGAATGCACACCACGACAGTCGAGTTCGCCGACATCACCGACGACGGGTTCGGCGGGAAGGCGCTGGGGCTTGCCGAGCTGACGCGCCTCGGGCTCTCCGTCCCAACGGGTTTCGTCCTCGCCCACGCGTCCCTGCTCCCACTTCCGGACGCGGTGACGGACCGCTTCACCCAGATGCAGGCACCGGTAGCCGTCAGGTCCTCGGCCACCGGAGAGGACGGTGCCGAGCAGTCGTTCGCCGGGCAGTACGACACCGTGCTCGGCGTCGACTCGCTCGAGGGCTTCACCGCGGCCGTCCGCCAATGCGTCGCCTCCGTCGGGTCCGAACGCGCCTCCGCCTACGGCCGGTGACGGCGCCGACCCGGAGGCGGTCACCATGCACGTGGTCGTCCAACGGATGGTCGATGCCCGCGCGGCCGGCGTGGTCTTCACCGCAGACCCGACGAGCGGCCGCAGGGATCTCGTGGTGATCGATGCCATCGCCGGGTTGGGCGAGGCGCTCGTCGACGGATCTGCCGTCTCCGACCATCTCGTGCTGACCTCGGACGGCGCCCAGGCGGTACGGGAGGTGGGTGACGTCCCCGTCCTGTCCGACGACGAGGTCGCCGACATCCGTGCCGGCGCGACTGCATGCCGCCCAGCACTGGGGCAGGCCGATGGATCTGGAGTGGGCGATCGACGAGGCCGGGCAGCTGTGGTGGCTGCAGGCCAGACCGATCACCACGCTGCCCGGGGACCTCAACGAGATGGACACCCCGGTCGCCGGCGCCACCGCACGTCTACACGCGATGCAACATCGGCGAGATGATGCCCGGGGCGTTCTGCCCGCTCACCGCATCGGTGTCGGGGCACGCGATCGACTACGCGATGCAGATGACCCAGGTGGTGGCGCGGGCGCAGGAACGCTACGACAAGCCGTGGCTCCAAGTGGGCTACTTCTACGGGCACATGTTCTTGAACATGACCGAAGGGACGGCCCTGAGTTCGGGCATCCTCGGGAACTCGTTGGAGCAGTTCTCCATGTCGATCTGCGGTCGGGTGGTCGACGAACTCGAGCCCAAGCCGCCGAAGCCGTTCGTTCCCCAAACTGGTCAACACGGTCCGGCTCACCTCCTATTCGCTGTTCGCCGGGCCGGCGATCCGGCGCCTCGGCGACCAGATCGCCGCGTTCCCCATCCCCACCGGTCGGGACGCCAAAGAGGTTCTGCGGCAGCTGGAGTCGGGCGTCGACCTGTACTGCCACGTGACGCTGGTCCACGTCCGGTCCTCGTCGCGGGCGGCGGTCGGCGCGAACGTGCTCGAGAGCTACCTGGTGCGCAATGCCGTCAAGGACGGCCGCGACGAGAACGAGGGTCAAGCCGAGGCGGCCCGGCTGATGGCGGGTGCCGCCGACGTCGAGAGCGCCGTGATGGTCGAGGAACTGCACGCGGTGGTGCGCGCAGATCGCCGCCGACGACACCGCCGCCGAGCGTGTTCCTCGCCGCGGCGCCCGCGGAGGCGCTGACCCGGCTGCGGAACGCGGCGACGCCCGGCGCGGAAGCGTTGCGGCAGTTCCTGATTCGCCACGGACACCGCGGCTACCGCGAACTGTGCATGCGTGACCCCGCGTGGGCGCAGGACGCCGAGGGACTCGGATCGATGATGCAGGTCATGGTGCAGTCCGCCCGTGATCCAGCCGGGGCGGGGCCCGCGCCGCACGCCGTCGAAGCGCCCGCGTCGCGGACGGTCCGGCTGCTTGCGCGCCTGGCCCAGGGCGGCGCGCGCGGGCGTGAGGAGACCAAGTCGAAGATGGCGCTGATGGCGCACCGCCTCAAACTCGGCTACCGCCATCTGGGTGAGGTGCTGGCCGAGTCGGGGCGCCTTCCCGACGCCGACCTGGTCTTCTTCTTCGATCGCGCGGAACTGCCCCGGGTGGTGGGCGACGCCGACATCGCCGATCTGGTGCAGCGTGCGCTGCAGCGCCGCGACGCGCTGCCGTTCCAGCAGTCACTGGAGTTCGACGACGTCTCGGTCGGGCGGCCCGCACCCGTCCTCGCTCGACCGCTGGCCGCCATTGCCGACGACCAGATCTCGGGGCGGCCGGCAAGCCGCGGAATCGCGGAAGGCGTTGTGCGCGTGGCGAAGTCGATCCACGATGCGCGTGAGGTGCAGCGCGGCGAGATTCTCGTCGCGCCCGTCACCGACGTGGGCTGGACACCGTACTTCACCGTGATCGCCGCACTGGTCACCGACATCGGCAGCTCGGTGTCGCACGGCGCGGTCGTCGCGCGGGAGTACGGGCTGCCGTGCGTCGTCAACACTCTGGTGGCCACCCAGGTGCTCAAAACCGGCGATCGCGTCAGGGTGGACGGCGACAAGGGGCTGATCACCCGACTCGCATCCTGCTGACGTGGGACGCGGCACTACGTCGCCAAACCCTCGGGTAAGCAGCCTCCGAAGGTAGAGGTCGAGTAGTTCTACTCGTTCGTTTCCGCGGGCTGTCCGCGATGGTGGCAGCTATGAGCCAACGCCATGCCGAACGCACACTGACGGGACTCCCCTCACCTGAGGAACTCGCCGCGAGCACCCCGGCCGACCGCGACCGCGCCATCGACGTCATCCGGATCGCCTCGCTCGTCGCCGTGGTGCTGGGGCACACGCTGATGGCGATCAGCATCATTCGCGACGACGTTCTCATCTGGGACAACCTGCTCGCCACGTCCGTTGCGCTCCAGGCACTTACCTGGATCTTCCAGATCATGCCGCTCTTCTTCTTCGCCGGCGCCGCTGCCTGTCTGACGTCGTGGCAGCCCGGCGCCAACTGGGGTAGCTGGTTGATGAAGCGCTGCACACGCCTGTTCCGGCCGGTGTTCTACTACCTCGGATTCTGGGTCGCGGCGCTCTTACTGCTGCATCCGTTCCTGCCGCCGCACGTCTACGACCCGATCGCCGGCGTCTCCACCCAGGCACTGTGGTTCTTGGGCGCGTATGTCCTGGTGCTGGCCGCGATGCCGGTGCTGTACCGGATCACCACCACCACTCGGCTGGCCCTTGGTGTGGCCATCGTCTACGCGGTCATAGGCGTCATCGACGTCGTCCGATTGCACTGGCATGCCGCGGCGCCACTGGGTTATCTCAACCTCGCGGTCTGGTTGATCCCGGCCATGTTCGGGGTCGCCTACCGACGCAACCTGCTCACGGGAGCCGCGGCGCTGCGGATTGCCGCCGGCGTGTTCACGGCCAACCTCGCCTTGGTGCTGTGGGGCCCATACGAGGTCAGCCTGGTCGGAACCGGTGATCAGCATCTGTCCAACAGCAGCCCGCCGTCCCTGCTGCTGGCCGGCCACGCCATCGTCCTGAGCTTGGTCGCCATGGCCGCCGCACCGGCGATCGGGCGCTGGGCGCAGCGGCCCACGGTGTGGTGGTGGACCGTACTCGGCAACTCGGGGGCGATGACGCTCTACCTGTGGCACATTCCTGCGCTGCTGGGGATCCACCTGCTCTTCGACGAGATCGGCTGGCCGAGGTACCCCGGCCAGCCCGGCTTCGCCGTGATCGGCGTCGTACAGCTGCTGCTCGTGGTCGGCATCGTCGCCACCCTGTTCGTGGTTCTGAGGCCCTTGGAGAACCGTCCACTGCCTGGCTGGGACGGCGCCGCGGCGGTCGACGGCACCGCGCGAGGAGCGGCGATCGGTGCGCTCCTATGCGTGGCTGGTGCCGCGACGTTGGTGGCGATCCAATGGGGCCTCAAGGACGCGGGCCTGTACTTCGAAGCGACGACAGTGGCCGCGCTGATCGCCGCGCGGGCACTTGCTTCGCCCCCCGAGCACATAGTCGGACGAGTGGACATCGGCGGTGGCACTTCGTAGCCTGTCGGGGACGCACGTGCCGGACCACGATCGGTCCCTGATGCCGAAGGATCGTGACAAGCCGAATGAACCGCGTGCGCCTGGCACTTCGGCGAGCGTCGTACGGCTCGGTCGCGGCGGTCCTACTCCTGGCGATGTCGATGTCCGGCGTGATGGCGGACCCGGCGGCTGACGCACTGACCAAGCTCGACGAGTTGTCCCGCGCAGGCGGTGCAGACTCGCGGCGACGTCACGACCGCACAACGCGATGCTGACGCGAGACTGGTGGATCAGGCAGCCGCCGAGGAGCGCCATCGCGCCGACCTGGCGGCACTTGACGCCGCGAACTCCCAGCTCGAGCCCTTTCAGGCCGCGGTCGACCGCATCGCGGCGATGACCTACATGGGTGGAGGCACCAGCCAATTCACCGCGGTGCTGACCGCAACCTCCCCGCAAGGGCTCATCGATCAGCTGTCGCTGCAGCGGGTAGTCGTCGCCGAGACGGCCGATCAGATGAAGGCCTTCAAGGCAGCAAGCGAGCGTGCGGCCGCCGCCGTCGCGGCCTCGGAGAAGTCGGCCGCCGACGCCCGCACCGCGGCCGAGCAGGCCTCCGCGGTACGCGCAGAACTGCAGTCGAAGTGGAAGGATCTGCTGCGTCAGATCACCGCCGCGGAGGCTCAGTACTCGGCGTTGACGCCGCAACAGCAAGCAGTGGTCGACGCCGCGAGCGCGGTTCTGCCGCCGGCGCAGGGATTGCCCGCGTCCGGCGGACCCGCCCATCGCCGCGATGCCCGGCGAGCTTCCCCCCGATGCCGTGCCACCCCCCGCGGACGCCTTCCTCGACGTCCCGGAGGCGTTGCCCGTCGGCGTTGCACGCGAGGCCGGGTTGCAGCCGAACACCATCGTGGCCGCCACGGGCCGTCAGCGCGGCGTTCCCGCAGATCAGCGCCATCGACGGGGTCCGGCCGGACTCGAAGCCGTGGCATCCGAGCGGTCTGGCGATCGACATCATGATTCCCAACCCCTCGAGCCCAGAGGGCATCGCGCTCGGGGACGCGATTCTCGCGTTTGCGATGAGCAACGTGGGTCGATTCGGGTTGCAGGACGTGATCTGGCGCGGCACGTACTACACCCCGGGCGGTCCGGCGGGCTCGGGTTACGGCCACTACGACCACGTGCACATCACCACGACGCCACGTCGCTAACCGGACCGGCCCTCAGCGGCGGTCGCGGGCTTCGGCCGTCACGGATGGAAGTTCCACTGGCCGCAATCCTGGGCCAGCACGTCGTTGACGTCGACTTCGACCCCGCCGACCAGCGGCCCGGGATTCGACGCGGTGGCCACGATGCGCTGGTAGAGGACTGCGGCGGGATACACCTGGCCGCCGGACCACGACCGGGTCTGCCAGGCCCACACGTGGCCGGGCGAAGCCGATCGTCCGATCACACCATCGGCCGCAGCCCACTGGCACGCCTTGAAGCCGCCGTAGATCCCGGTGCGCTGCACTCCGATCACCGAATTGATTCCGCGAAACCACTGCAGCACGACGCTGTTCCACGTCTCGCGGTCGATGTCGTCGTCGACGCTGAAGAAGATCGGTGCGCTCTGGCCGCCACCGGCGGCGGTGTGCAGCTGCCACGCGGTGCGAGCGTCGGCGACGCCACCGGCGTAGCCGCGGGTGAAGTCCGACGGCGCCGTCCCTCCGGGCTTGCCGAACTGGTAGTTGCTGACGATCACCAAACCGGAGGCGTTCAGCGACCGTGCGTAGGGCAGCGTGATCGGTTTGGCGCCGAAGGACGACCCAGGCCGCGAGGTCGAGACGTAGTTGATCACCCCGGCGTGGCCTGCGGCGCGGATGTCCTGAGCCGGGATCTGGCGGATGGCGTAGTCGATCAGCGTGGGAGCGGCGGCAGCCGCCACGGGTGCGTGGGCAGCCGGTTGCCGCGCTGAGCCCGGCCAGCGCCGACGCCGCGGTGGCGTAGCGCAGTGCGTCGCGCCGGGATATCCGCACTGGGCGACGTTAACAATGTGGCGGATGTGATTGAAGTGATCCGTCGGCATCGACGTCAGTTCGATGCCGCGCCGTTATCCGGCAGGTGTCACGTCCCCGCCCGACCCCTTGATCGTCGACTTCGCGCGCTTCTCGGCGCGTACCGACCGTCCGCCCCGGACGAACCCGGTCGCCGAGATCGTTGCGGACAGCACTGCGACCTCGCCGTTGACGAACGGGTGGAAGCCGACGCCGGCGCCACCGCGACCCTTGACGGGGATGTCTGCGACTTCGGTGACCTTCCAACCCTTTTCAGACGTCGACAGGATGGCCTCGCCGTTCTCACACGATACGGGGAGCGCGGCGATCACCTCGTCGCCATCGTCCGCCAGCTTGACGCCCGCCACCCCGTTGCCGGCCGCACCCTGCGGATTCACCGCGGCGGGATCGATCCGCAGAACCTTGCCGCGGCGAGTCACCAGCGCTAGGTGCTGGCCATCGGTCAGCACCCCGGAACGCACCAGCCCGACGATGTCCGGGGCCACCGGGATGTCGCGGATCTTGTACGGCAGACCACTGCCCGTCGTGAACTTGATTCGTCCGTCGGTCCATGCCGCCCAACCCAGACCGGTGGTCAGCAGGTCGCCGTGGCTGTCGGAGAACACGCCACGGTCGTCAAGCCGCCAGGCGGCGTTGACCTTCCGCTCGCGCGGGGCGTCCTCGTCGGCGCCGGCGGTCACGGGGACGGCGTCGAAGTCGAGGATGGTGCGGCGGTCGAACTCGGGACCCTTGAACAGTTTCGCGGTCTCGACGAGCTCCTGATCGATCACCTTGCGGCGCGCGTCGGGGTTCGAGACCAATTCGGTCAGCGCCGTGAACTCGGCGTCCAGCTTGTCGGCCTCGGCCTGTAGCTCGATGACGTCGAGCTTCGTCAGCCGCCGAAGCTGCAGTGCCAGAACGTAGTTCGCCTGCTCCTCGTCGATCTTGAACCGCTCCTGCAGTCCCTGGCGGGCATCGTCGACGGTATCGGATCCACGGATCACCGCCACCGCCGCGTCGATGTCCAGGTGGATCTTCATCAGGCCCGCCACCAGATGGCGCCGCGCGGCCACCTTGTCCAGCCGATACTCACTGCGCCGCAGCACCACCGAATCGCGCAGGTGCAGGAACGCGCCGATCAGCTCCCGCACCGACCACCAGCGTGGCACCCGGTCCTCATCGAGCGCGACCAGGCTGGCGGCGAACGACGATTCCAGCGGGGTCAGTGCGAGCAGTTGGTCGCGGATCGTCTCTGCGTCGTGTCCGCGTTTGGCGGTGACCACGATGCGCAGCCCGTTGCGGCGGTCGGTCAAGTCGGACATGTCGGCAACCCCCGACATCTCGCCGGACTCGACCAGGGCCCGGATCCGTTCCTGCACGGTGTTACTCGCGACACCCGGCGGCAGCTCGGTGATGACGCAGTTCTTCCCGTCGACGGACACCGTGCCGCGCACGGTGAACAGGCCTCGGCCCGTGGTGATGTACTCCCGAAGACCTGCCGTGCCGACCACGGTGGAGCCGCACCCCCAGTCTGGGCCGGGAATCAGCTTCATCAACGTGTCGTCAGTCGTGTTCGGCCTGGCCAACAGAGCTCGGCAGGCCGCCATCACCTCGCGAGGATTGTGGGCAGGCACCTTGGTGGCCCAGCCCTCGGCGATGCCGACGGCGCCGTTGCAGAGCAGCACCGGCCACTGCGCAGGCAGCATCGTCGGCTCGGTCCATTCGCCGTCGAACGTCTGCACCATCGGCACCGCGTGGTCGTCGAGTTCGGCGGTCAACGCGGCACCGGGCGCCGACAGTCGCATCTCGGTGTAGCGGTCGGCGGCGGGAATGTCACCTTGGATTCGAGGGAAAGCGCCTTGTCCGTCAATGACTTTCACGCGCTGGAACTCGGCGGCCATCAGCGCCGCGGCGCCGTACATCGACGCACCGCCGTGCGGGTGCAGGTTTCCCGTGACCGCCGAGCAGATCTTCGAGGACTTCTGCGGCTTGTTACCGGGGAGCAGTTTCGAGTCGTGCATCTGGTAGAGCAGGCGCCGCTGGCCCGGCTTGAGACCGTCGAATGCGGAGGGGATGGCGCGGTCGCTGACGCTGTAGAGCGCGAAGGTCAGCTGGTAGCGGTTCCAATAGTCGTCGGCGCTCTGGTCGAGCACCAGGTCGGGGTTCTGTTCAGGGATATCGAGAGTGGCGGTCACAAGAATTTCTTCCTAGGTCAGATCGAGCGAGAGGGTGTCGACACGGGAGGCGATGTCGGCCATCCACGTGCGTCGGCCCTCCGGCGGTCCGCCGAACAGCGTGTGATGCAGATTCTTCTCATCGTCGTCGAGATGCACGCGAATCACGGTGCGCCGCTGCGGATCCAGCACGGTGTTCCAGAAGTCGTCGGCATCCATCTCGCCGAGCCCCTTGTTGCGCTGCACTTCCACCCTGCGTTTGGACGTGGCCTTCATCTGTGCGACCGCGGCGTCGCGCTCGGACTCGTCCTGGCAGTACACCCGCTGAGTGCCGTCCTTGACGACGAAGAGCGGCGGCAACGTCACGTAGACCATTCCGGCCTTGACGAGTGGCCGGTAGAAGTCCAGGAACATCGAGATCAGGCTCGAGTTGATGTTGCCCCCGTCGGGATCGGCGTCGGAGGCGAACAGGATCCGGTCGTAGCGGCACGACTCCGGATCACAGTTGTCACGTATGCCGCAGCCCAGGATGCGTTCGATCGAGTCGAACTCGTCCTTGACCCGCGCCTTGCTCACGGTGAATCCGAACACGTTGGGCGGCTTGCCCTTCAGCGGGAAGGCGGCCTGGAACGTCGCGTCCCTGGCCGCCTTGATCGTGCTGAGCGCCGAGTCGCCCTCACATAGGAACAGTTCGGCACCCGACCCTCGACCGGTCTCCCTGCTGGGCAACAACTTCGACGGGAGCGACAGATTGGTCCCAAGACCCTTGGCCTTCGATGCCGCTCTGGAGCGGGCCTTCGCACCCTCGGCACTGCGCCGCGCCCTGGCGGACTCGAGGGCCAGCTTGGTCCACAGCGTCACGGTGTCGGCGTTGGCGGGGTTGACCGCCCAGATGGTGACTTCCCGCGCCACGTCGGGGGCCATCGCGACGTTCAGTGACCGTGACGACACCGCGGTCTTGGCCTGGGAGTCCCAGGACACGTCGGGTGCACGGGTGTCGACGGCAAGTGCGGTGACCGCGGCGAAGTCCTGTGGCTCCGGGCCCTCCTCGCCCTTGGCCAGTCCGAGGTCGCGGATCCGGGAAGCCCGCTCTGCCAACGCTTCTGACAGCCCCTTCACCGCGGCCGTCAGGTGGGATCCTCCGCCGGGGGTGCGCACGGTGTTGCAGAACGCGGCGACGGTGGCCGGCTCGGCGGGTCCCGCGGTCAGCGACCACCGGAAGGGAGTGGGGCCGCGTCCGGTGGTGTACTCGCCGCGGCCCTCCACGGTGGCCCGCACGCTCGGCACGGAGGTGTCGGCAGCGGCGCACATGAGGTCGAGCAGCGTGTCGGTGCCCCACGGGCCGCTGAATTGCTCGAGCAACTCGGGCCTGAGCTCATCGCCGGGCCAGCCCTCGTCGACGACGGTCAGGTGCACCCCCGGCGACATTCGCGCGGCGGCGTGCGCCCTGAGCAGCACCTCGTTGATGTCGACGGTCGAATCCGGTACTACCGCTCGATCGAACAGGATTCGCACCGTGGTGCCGTGCGCGTCGGGCTTGCGGTTGCCGGTGCCGCGCAGCTTCTGCGTGTCGGCGCGGGTGAACGGAGCGTCGGGGTCGAAGTCCTTTCCCTCGAACTCGCCGGGGTAGCCGCCGCCGAAGCTCTGCAGGTAGGTCTTTCCGGCGCGGCGTACCGTCACGTCGGTGCGTGCGGAGATGAAAACCGCGGCCGCGGCGCCGATTCCGTTGAGTCCGGCACCCGTGCTGGCGGCGTCGGTGTGCGCGGAGAACTTGCCACCGGCGCGTGCGGTACCCAGCGTCTTGACGATGCCGTTCTTCCCGTTCACGGGGTCCGAGTCGATGGGCAGGCCGCGGCCGTCGTCGGCGACGCTGACGGATCCGTCGGCGTGCAGCGTGACCGTCACGCACGCACCGCCGTGGCTCGGGTCGGCGACCTCCTCGATCGCGTTGTCCACGATCTCCCGCAGCGCGGTGTTGAGCACGTCCAGACCGAGGTTCACCGCAGGCCGCAGACGTGTGTGCTGGACATCGTCGAGCTCGGTGATGTCGGCGGCGGTGTAACTCACTGCTGATCCCTTCCATGGGACTGAGGGCCGAGGCGCGGCCAACGCAAAGGTGGACGCTCGCATTCTCCCCCAGGGCCCCGACACCGGGCCGCGTCGTTCGGCCCGTGTCGGCGCGATCTTGCTCTCAGACGACGTGGTGCCCGACGGCATCCGGCAGCGTGTCACTGCGGGTGGCGTACCGCCAGATAGTGCTCGGACACGGCCTCACCGTCGGTGTATCGCTCGACGTTCTCCTCGATCAGACGATCCTGACCCGTCAGTCGCGTGTAGTGCTGGTGCATGTGTTCGCCCCAGGAACGCGTGACGAAAGTCTCCACGAACGTCGACTCGTGTTCGACGCTGCGGAACAGTCGCCACTGCGAGGCGCCAGTGCGTTGGCGGGACCTGCCCAGCACGTCCATCGCGGCAAGGAAACCGCTTTCGTCGGCCGCGGTTACGCGGTAGGACGTGATGACCAGAACCGGCCCGTCGAGTGGCTCGGGGTCGAAGACGAGGTGCGGCTCGGGCCAATGCGATGACGGAGTCAGGTCGAGGTCGCCGGTCTTGGCGTGCAGCGGCCACCACAGTGAGGACAGTCCGCAGACGACCAACAGACCGGCGCTGATCAGCAGGCTCGTGACGCTGGTGGTGGCTCCCGCGACCAACCCCCACGCCAGCGATCCAACGGCCTGGCCGCCCATGAAGACCAACTGGTACACCGACAAGCCACGGGCACGCACCCATGCCGGCAGGCTCAGCTGCATCGAGGCGTTGAGCGTCGACAGCGACAGCAACCAGCAGGCTCCGCCCACCAGCAGCGCCACCAGCACGGCCGCGAAGTTGGGCACCAGCGCCAGCACGACGGTGGTGACGGCGAATCCCGCTGCGCCCACCGTCAGCAGAGTGTTCTGGCCGAATCGGGACCGCAAGCGCGACAACAGGAAAGCGCCGAGTACGGCACCCGCGCCGAGAGCGCCTAGGAGTAGCCCGTAGCCCGACGCCGACAAGCCGAGCTGATCGCTCGCCATCACGGGTAGTAGTCCCCACAGCGCGCTGGCGGGGCCGACGAACAGCGCCGCTCGCAACAGGATCCGCCGCACGATCGGGGAGCTGCGGATGAAGCGTCCACCCGCACTGAGGGCGGCCAGCGCGCGCTCGGGGGGATGGTTCTGCTCCACCGGCTCACGTCGCCACCACACGAGCACGATCACGATGCCGACGAAGGACACGGCGTTGAGGGCGAACACCAGGGTCGGTCCGGACAGCGAGACCAGCGCACCCGCGACTGCGGGCCCGATGGCCCTCGCCAGGTTCATGCTCATGCTGCCCAGCGCCGCAGCGGCTGGGATTTGTTGAGCGGGAACGAGATCGGGCTGTATCGCCTGCCAGGCGGGCGACACGAGCGCCTGCCCGCAACCGACCACGAACAACAACGTCAGGAGCACGGTTGGCGTGGTCAGCCCGACGCCGGTCAACGTGGCAAGTAGACCGACGCCTGCGGCCATCGCCCCCTGCGTGGCGATCAGCAGGCGACGCCGGTCGACGAGATCGGCGAGGACGCCCGACGGCAACGCGAGCAGCATGAACGGAAGCGTCGTGGCGGTCTGAACCAGTGGAACCAGCACGTCTGCACGCGGGTCCCCGACGAGCATCCACTGCGCTCCAACGGTCTGCATCCAGGTACCGAGATTGGAGACAAGTTGCGCGATCCACAGCGCGCGGTAGACCGGCGACCGCAGGGGCGCCCACGTCGAAACGGGCAGTGTCGATGTGTCCGTCGATGTCATGCGCGCCCTCCGTCAGTCTGTCGGACCCTTGCTTCATACTTCCGCACATGGGCAAGCGCAGCCGTCAGCAGCGGACCGCCAAGCAGAAGCACCGACGCCAGTCGGCCCCTGATCGTGAACGCAACCGACCAGGCCTGAGGCCGGATCGGGCGCAGATCCTCGAGCGCCTCGTCATCGCATTGAGTACGGCTGCCGCCATGCCCTCACCGGTGCACGCGGCCGAACTCTTGGAGCAGTTCCGCGGCTACGAGCGGGAACTCGACGTTGCTGCGGACATCGTCGTGCACGAAGCGATCCGAACGGCGTGGGAGCACGGGTGGTCGCCGACGGATCTGCACGAGATTGCGCGCCGAAGGGTGGACGCGGCCGCGGCGCTCTACCTCGACGAGGCCATCGTGTTGGAGTCCCGGCGGTACTCGACGACGACGCTGCATCCACGGTGGCGCGCCGCGCTCGCCGCAATCTCGCCGACGGTGGTGCCAACGGCGAAGGCGCCGCAGATGTGGCATTGGGCCGCTTCGCATTCCGCTGACGAGCGAACCGTCGTGACCGTCGTCCTGCAGGTGCTGCACCTGCTGGGAAGAATCCCCGCGATCGAGGCGCTGCTTCCGCTGCCTGGCTCACACCTGCAGCCGTCCGCGGTGTCCGGCGAGGTCGACGAGAAGATGCTCGCTCGGGTCCGCGCGCTACTGGCCAAGGCCGAGGGCACGGAGTTCCCCGAGGAGGCCGAGACGCTGTCAGCCAAGGCGCAGGAACTCATGGCCCGGCACTCGTTGCGGGAGGCGGTCGCCGATTACGACCGGGGCGAACATCCGCCGCCGTGGCGCGCAGACTCTGGATCGACAACCCTTACGTGGCCGCGAAGGTGGCGCTGGTGCAAGCCGTGGCCGAGGCCAATCGGTGCCGCACTGTCTGGATGAAGAACCTGGGCTGCGTCGTTACGGTCGGCGCGGAGACCGACCTGGACCTAGTCGATTTGCTTGCGACCTCGCTACTGGCGCAGGCCAGCCGGGCGATGCTGATCGCCGGACGCCAGCACGATGTTCGGGGGCAGTCCCGTACGAAATCCTTCCGGCAGTCCTTCCTGGTCGCCTACGCCGCCCGTATCGGCGAGCGGCTCGACGCCACCAGTTCTGCGGTCACCGAGGAACTGCGCAGCGAAAATCGGCTACTTCCCGTGCTGGCAGCCCGCAACCGTGCAGCCGACGAGGCCTTCAGCCGCCTATTTCCGAGGACGGTCGCCAGCCCGCTGGTGGCATACGACTACCTCGGGTTGGGCGCAGGGCGTTCAGCTGCGGACACGGCGATGCTCGACGTTCGGGACTCGCTGGCGGGCTGATCGATCAGCGGCACTATCCCGCAACGACCTCGTTGGCGGGCGCGAGGATTCGGGAGGACAACTCGAGCAGCGCCCTGTGCAGCTCGGCGTCGTCGATGTCGGCCAACTCGGGATCGGCTGCGGCCTTGCCCACCCCGGAGAAGAACACCGAGAACGCAATCCGGTCGATGGCGCTGGGATCGGGGCCCTCGAGTAGTTCGCGGAGGCGATCGGCTCACCGCCTTGAAATGGGGCTCACCCAGTATCAACTGATCGATGGCCGGGTCTCCGTAGCACATGACCGCCAAGTTGCGGTGCCGCACAACCATTTCGACCAGTCCGCTCACGGCCACCGCGCGGCGCTGCCGAGCGTCGGGAAGCGCGTCGGCGATTCTGATGAGCCGGGCGATGTCCTCGATGGACGGTCGGAGGACCTCGAGGGCGATGTCTTCCTTCGAGTGAAACTGGTAGTACACCGCGGCCTTGCTGACTCCGACGCGGTCGGCGATCATCTGCAGTGACGTGCCGTGCACCCCGTGCTCGGCGAATAGGGCAACCGCAGCCTCGAGGACCCGCCCGCGGGCCAGGCCTCGCGGTGCCGTGGGTCTCGCCAACCGTCCGCCCCTCTCGCACGCCACGTGAAATCAGCCAAACGATAACGCCCGCTGTCCGGTGCAGTAGGCGAAATCCGCAGAACGTGCGCCTAACTTGAGTTAGCCGTTCGGCTTGCTCAACATAGACCAACCGTTTATGTTTGATCGGCTAACCAAATCAATGCGCGGAGTCGTTGCGAACGGAAGGGCCTCTGTGGTCGGGCTTCTCAAGCGGTTGTGGATACCGCTACTCATCGTGGTGGTGGTCGCGCTCGCCGGCGTCGTGGTGTACCGGATGCACGGCTTCTTCGGGTCGAACAACGAGGTCACCCGCCCGGGCGCCGGCCTGGCCCAGGACGCCGAGCCGTTCAACCCCAAAGTCGTGACCTATGAGATCTCTGGAACGGAAGGCGCCGTGGCGACCATCAACTACCTCGACCTCGACTCGACCCCAATACGGGTCGACGACGCACCCCTGCCCTGGTCGATCACGCTGAAGACCACCAAGCCGTCCGCCAGCGCCACGATCATCGCCCAGGGTGACGGCGACAGCATCAGCTGCCGCGTCGTCGTCGACGACGAGGTGAGGGATGAGCAGACGTCGACCGGAGTGAACGCGCAGACCTCCTGCCTGGTGAAGTCGGCATGAGCGATTCCGAGACCACGCCGTTCCCGGATCCCGCGATTTCTGCGCCTGTTCTGCGTGCCGGTCCTGCTGGCCTGGCTTGCGATCACCGTCCTCGCTGAACGTCGTCGTGCCCCAGCTGGAGGTCGTGGGAGCAGCGAACTCCACGTCGATGACCCCGGACGACGCACCGTCGCTACAAGCCACCAAGTTGGTCGGCGAGCTGTTCCAGGAGTACGACTCGGACAGCTCGGCGATGATCGTCCTGGAAAGCGACAAGCCTCTTGGCGCCGAGGCCCATCGGTACTACGACGGCCTGATCGCCGACCTGGAGAAGGACACGACCCACGTCCAGCACATCCAGGACCTGTGGAGCGACCCCCTCACCTCGTCCGGCTCGCAGAGCGCGGACAACCTGTCGGCATACGTTCAGCTGTACCTCGCCGGCAATCAGGGTGAGACGCTGGCCAACGAATCCGTTCAGGCGGTGCGAGACATCGTCGCCAGTCATCCGCCGCCATCGGGATTGAAGGTCTACGTCACCGGCGCGGGACCGCTGTCCTCGGATCAGCAGCACGCGGGTGACAAGAGCCTTGCGCTGGTGACGTCGCTGACCCTCGCGGTCATCGTGGTCATGTTGCTGCTCGTGTATCGCTCGGTCGTGACCGTGCTGCTGGTGATGTTCATGGTCATGCTCGAGTTGGCCGCTGCGCGCGGCGTGGTCGCGTTCCTCGGCTACTACCACCTCATCGAGCTGTCTACCTTCGCGGTGAATCTCCTTACGCTTGCTTGCCATTGCGGCCGCAACCGACTACGCCATCTTCTTCGTCGGCCGCTATCACGAGGCGCGCAACCTCGGCGAGGACCGTGAGAACGCGTTCTACGTCATGTACCACGGCACCGCCCACGTCGTGCTGGGGTCCGGGCTGACGATCGCCGGAGCGACCCTGTGCCTGCACTTCACCCGATTGCCCTACTTCCAGACACTGGGCGTACCACTGGCCATCGGGATGTTCGTCGTGACGATGGCTGCGCTGACCTTCGCACCGGCGTTGTTGACCGTCGTCTCCAGATTCGGCTTGCTGGATCCCAAGCGACAGACCAAGACTCGGGGTTGGCGGCGAGTCGGGACTGCGGTGGTCCGGTGGCCGGGTCCCGTTCTCGTCGCGTCGACTGCAGTCACCCTGGTCGGTCTACTGGCGCTGCCGTCCTACACCACCAGCTACGACGACAAGCGCTACCTTCCGGCGGACGTCGAGGCGAACATCGGGTATGCGGCGGCAGCGCGGCACTTCCCGCAAGCCCGGCTCAACCCCGAAGTGCTGATGCTGGTGGCCGATCACGACCTCCGCAACTCCACCGACATGCTCATCGTCAACAGGGTCGCCAAGGACATCTTCCACCTACCCGGACATCGCCAGGGTGCAGACGATCACCCGGCCGCTCGGCACACCGATCGACGGCACCTCGCATCCCCTACATCGTCGGCCAGCAGGGAGTCAACCAGAAACTCGGCCAGTCCTACGGTCAAGCCCGCACGGCCGATCTTCTTTCGCAGGCAGCCGACATCAACAACTCGATCGACATCCTCAAGCAGCAGTTGACCTTGCAAACCCAAAGCGCCGGCGCACAGCAGGAACAAGCCGACCTGTTGAAGCAGACGGTGGTGGTCACGCAACGACCTTCGGGACAAGATCGCCAACTTCGATGACTTCTTCCGGCCCATCCGGAGCTACTTCTACTACGAGCCGCACTGCTACGACATCCCCGTCTGCTACACGATCCGGTCGCTCTTCGATGCGCTGGACGGAATCGATGAGCTGAGCGACCTGCTCGGACAGACGACGGCCAGTCTCGACAAGATCAATGCACTGCAACCCAAGCTGCTCGCGCTGCTGCCTCCGCAGATCGCCACCCAGGAAACCAACCGCGATCAGATCCTGACCAACTACGCGACGCAGCAGGGGCAGCAGAGCCTGCAGGACAGGCAGCAGTCGGATCCCACTGCCATGGGCAAAGCGTTCGACGACTCCAAGATCGACGACACGTTCTATCTGCCACCCGAAGTCTTCGACAATCCAGACTTCAAGAGAGGACTCAAGCAATTCGTCTCCCCCGACGGTAAAGCGGTGCGGTTCATCATCTCTCACCAGGGCGATCCCGCGACGCCGGAAGGAATCTCGCACGTCGACCAGATCAAGAACGCCGCGTTCGAGGCGATCAAGGGAACTCCGTTGGAGACCTCCAAGATCTACCTCGGGGGTACCGCGACGACCTTCAAGGACATGCGCGACGGCTCCAACTACGACCTGATGATCGCCGCGATTTCGGCGCTCTGCCTCATCTTCGTCATCATGCTGATCATCACGCGAGCGGCAGTCGCGGCGCTGGTGATCGTCGGCACGGTGGCGCTGTCGTTGGCCGCGTCGTTCGGATTGTCAGTGTCTGTTGTGGCAACACGTGACTTGGCCTCGAACTGCACTGGATGGTGCTGGCCATGTCGGTCATCATCCTGCTGGCGGTGGGGTCGGACTACAACCTGCTGCTGGTGTCGAGATTCAAGGAGGAACGCGACGCCGGGTTGAAGACGGGCATCATCCGGGCGATGGCGGGCAGTGGCAGTGTGGTGACCTCGGCCGGTCTGGTGTTCGCGTTCACGATGATGTCGTTCGCGATCAGCGACCTCAAGGTGATGGCTCAGGTCGGAACCACGATCGGCCTCGGCCTTCTCGTCGACACCCTGGTCATCCGGTCCTTCTTGACGCCGTCGATCGCGGCGCTGATGGGTCGGTGGTTCTGGTGGCCGCAGAACGTTCGCACTCGACCTTCCCTCCGGATTCGCCAGCTGGCCGCGGCCGGGGCTGGCGGGCGACACAGCTCGCAGGGTCCGCCTGATGCGCGGGAGCCCGACTGAGTCCATCGCGGTGAAGCACGGGGCCCGTCGGCGATGAAATGGCGAATCCGGTGCAGCTATCGCAGCGCGTTGATTACGTAGCTTCGATCCGGGGTACGTCGCTCCGGCGACGAACGCCTCCTGACGATGGAACGGCTGTTTCGCCCTATGAGGCCGAGACGTCGCCGACCCTCGAGGGAAGGACCAACCATCGTGCCGAAGAAGATAGCAATTTTGCACACGAGCTTCGTGTTCGTATCCGTTGAGCCCGTGATCAATGACCTGATTGCCGAGTTGATCCCGGACGCCGAGGTCATGCACTTCGTTGACTCCGACGTCCTCGACACAGTGGTCCGTGAGCAAGGGATATCCCGCAACAGTGAGGTGCGAATGACGCTTCTCGCGCAGGCGGCCGAGGCGGCCGGCGCCGACATCATCTTTTCCGCCTGTTCGTCGCTGGGACCGGCACTGGATGTGGCGGCCGCCAACGTGCACACGCCAGTGGTGAAGATCGACGAGGCGATGGCCATGCGAGCGGCCGGCGAGGGCAGCCGAATTGGGATCCTGGCAACCGTTCCTACGACTCTGGGCCCCACGTCGGATCTCATTCAGGCGAAGGCGGACGAGCTTGGACGTGACGTCGTGCTCCAACAGCAGTTGTGTGAAGGCGCTTTCGACGTCCTCATGGCAGGGGACCGCGAGAAGCATGACGGCATGATCGTGGAGCAGGCTATCGACCTTGCCAAGACGGTGGATGTGATCGTCCTGGCGCAGGCGTCGATGAACCGACTCGCGGGCGTTTTGCAGGAGAAGACCGGGATGACGGTGCTGTCGAGCCCGCGTCTCGGTGTCGACTACCTTGCCCAGCGCGTCGCGGAACTACCAGTCTGACGCTGCCTGCGCCCGCCAGGTGGCCGCATCGAGCGCCTCGCTACCCAGGGCGGTATCCGGAATCTCGTTGCGCGACACGGCAATCACCGCTTCCATCACCGAGGCGGAGACGTCCCTGGTGAAGTCCGCAGTCCAGCAGAGTGCATGCGGTGTGCAGATCACGTTGTCCAATGCGAACAACGGGTCGTCCGGTGTGGGCGGTTCCGGCTCGTACACGTCGAGTGCTGCTCCGGCGATGACTCCGGCGCGCAGCGCGGCCGTGAGCGCGGGCTGGTTCACCAGTCCGCCGCGGGCGATGTTGATGAAGTAGGCGGCCGGCTTCATCGCGGCGAAGAATGCCTCATCGAGCATGCCGTAGTTCTCGGCGGTGAGCGCGGCGGCCACCACGACGAAATCCGATCGCGCGGCAAGTGTCTGGCGGTCGACGACCTCGATGCCCATCTGCGCTGCTTTTGCTGACGTACCTGACCTGGTGTTGGCGATCACCGTGACACCCAACGGGGCAAGCATCTGCGCGAGCTCGGACCCGACCGAGCCGAAGCCGAGGATCCCGACGGTCCGGCCGTCCACCCCGATACCTCGGCAGGCGCCCGCGTTCGGAGGCCCACCGACCGGAGATCGTGATGCGGTGGTTCTCCAACAACCGATGCGCACACGCCAGCAGCAGGGTCAGACCCGACAATGCAAGCGGCTTCCGCACCGCCGCAGGGGTATTGGTGAGGACCACTCCCTCGCGGGCCAGCGCGACCGGGTCGATTCCGTCGTAGCCCGCGCCGAATCTCGCTACGTGGCGCAGGCGGGGTACCGCCCGCACCAGTTCGGCGCTAAAAGGGATGTGGCCGAACGAGATCACCGCGTCGACATCCGCGAGCGCGGCCGGATCCACCGGGCCGTGTCCGGGGATATCGGGAAGCAGGACCCACGTGATGCCCGCCTGCCTCAAGCCGGTGCAGGCCGATGTCGCCGAACATCGTCGCACCGGTGGCGTCGGCACCGTCGGCGGTGAGCCCGACCACGTACCCATTGCGGTCGCCACTACTCGTGTGACCCCGAGATTGGACGTCCGTGTCGCGCTGCACATCCATGACGCTCCTTTGGGAAAGGGATTCGTTCAGGTGACGGACGGGGTCGATTGAGAGGCCGACGGTGACGTCGTGGTAGGGGCAGCGCTCTCCCAGTGTGAGCTGTGTAACGACGCGTCAAGGGCGGCTTCCCGGTACGTCTGCCGGGTAAACGACCCAGGAGGCCACCCGCGTCCCATGCTGGGGTTTGCGCCCGTGCGCTCTGGGGCATCGTACGGACGTCTGAATATTTGAGTCACCGCACTGAGCTGGAGATGACATGTTGGCACTCGTATTGGACGACTTCGGCAAGATGTCCGTGCGCGAACAGCAGAAGCCCGTCGCAGGGCCGGACGAGATCCTGGTCGAGATCGCGGCAACGGGTATCTGCGGCTCGGACATCCACGGATTCACCGGAGAGAACGGCCGGCGGGTGCCCGGCCAAATCATGGGACACGAGACGGTCGGTGTCGTTGCTGAGTGCGGGTCCGAGGCGAAGGAGTACGGCTTCTCGGTCGGTGACGTCGTGACCTTCAACCCGGTAGTGGTCCCCGCTGAGCAGGCGGTCGAGTACGTCGGCCGTGAGCAGCATTGCCCAGACAAGTACGTCATCGGGGTCGCGCACGACGTCGTCGCTGCATTTGCCCAGTTCGTTGCCGTACCAGCGCGGAACGTGGTCGCACTAGGCAGCGACATGCCGATCGAATTCGGCGCCTTGATCGAGCCGATCGCGGTGGGAGTCCACGCCGTGCGCCGCGTGGGCGTGCAGCCAGGAGTTTCGGTTCTGGTGATCGGCGGCGGCCCCATCGGGCAGTCCGTCGTCCTCGCCGCCCGGATGGAAGGTGCTACCGACATCGTCGTGAGTGAAGTCGATCCAGGTCGCCGAGCGTTGTGCGCCCGCCTCGGCGCCAGGACGCTTGACCCTGCCGGAGGGCCATTGCCGGACCAGGTCAAGGCTCTGCTGGGCGGGCCGGCGGCGGTAGCGATCGATGCGGTGGGCATCGGAGCGACGGTGGCAGCGGCGCTGGAGTCGGTGAAGTTGGGCGGAGCGGTGTGCCTGGTGGGGATGGGGACGCCCCGGTTCGAGCTCGATGCATACAGGGTCAGCACCGAGGAACGTTCGCTGGTCGGCAGTTTCACCTATTCCGCGGAGGACTTTCGCGACGCCGCGGAGTTCGTGTCGAGTGCGCCTCCGGAGTTGGGCGAGCTCATCTCCCGCCGAGTCCCCCTCCACGATGGCCCGCAGGCTTTCACCGATCTGGCCGCAGGCGACGGTACCGCCGGCAAGGTTCTGGTTCTGCTCAGCGACCGCGTCGACAGCTGATGAAGGGCGCGTGGAAACCCATGACTCCCCGAATCATTCAGGTCCGCGCCTACACCACCCGGGGAGGCGGCGCCGACTATCACGATCAAGGCGCCGGCCACTGGATCGATGACCACATCGCCACCCCGATGGCCGTGTATCCGGAGTATCGGCAGTCGCGCCAGTCTTTCGGCATCAACGTGCTCGGCACCCTGGTCGTCGAGATCGAGGCCGACGACGGGACGGTCGGATTCGCCCTCACCACCGGTGGCGAAATAGCCGCATTCATCGTCGAAAGGCACCTCGCGCGGTTCATCGAGGGCTCGCTGGTCACCGACATCGAGCGCATGTGGGATCAGATGTATCGGTCGACCGTCTTCTACGGTCGGCGTGGCATCGTGCTGAACGCCATCAGCGGCGTCGACCTCGCGCTGTACGACCTGCTCGGCAAGGTCCGCCAAGAACCCGTCTACGCGCTTCTCGGTGGGCCCGTCCGCGACGAGCTCACGTGCTATGCGACGGGCGCTCGGCCCGACATCGCGCAGAAACTGGGCTTCATCGGCGGCAAGATGCCACTTCACCACGGTCCCGCCGAAGGCGAAGAGGGACTGCGGCGCAACCTCGAGGAACTCGCCACCATGCGTGAACTGGTCGGTGACCAGTTCTGGCTCATGTTCGACTGCTGGATGTCCCTCGACCTCGATTACGCCACGCGACTGGCGCATCGGGCTGCCGAGTACGGGCTCAGGTGGATCGAAGAAGCGCTCATGCCCGATGACTACTGGGGATATCGACAGCTCCGGCGCGCGGTGCCGCCGACGATGCTCGTCACGACCGGCGAGCATGAAGCGACCCGGTGGGGATTTCGCCAACTCCTCGAGATGCGTTGCGCCGACATCATTCAACCGGACGTCGGATGGTGCGGTGGAATCACCGAACTGATCAAGATCTCAGCACTCGCCGACGCCCACGGCGTCATGGTCGTACCGCACGGATCGTCGGTCTACTCGTATCACTTCGTCGTCACACGGACGAACAGCCCGTTCGCGGAGTTCCTCATGATGCATCCGACCGCCGAAGAAGTCGTTCCGATGTTCTCCCCCATGCTGGTGGGCGAGCCGGTCCCGGTAAATGGGCGGCTGAAGGTGCCAGACGATCCGGGCTTCGGGGTATCGCTGTCCAAGGACGTGGAACTCGCCCGTCCTCACACCCACTGAGATACGCAGCGCTTAGGAGACATTCGTGCAGCTGATGAGAATAGGTGACCTGGGAGCCGAACGGCCCGCGGTCCGCGGTGACTCCCGAACGGTCTACGACCTCACGTCGATGACCGATGACATCGACGCCGAATTCCTCTCCGGGTGACGGGGTGGCTCGGGTCCGCGAGGCGCTCGAGGCGGGAACACTGCCCGAATTCGCCGGTGCCGACGATCTTCGTGTCGGCGCCCCGGTCGCCAACCCCGGCGCCGTGCTCTGCATCGGTCAGAATTACGCCGCCCATGCGGCGGAGTCCGGCGATCCGCCGCCGGAAACTCCGATCCTGTTCTTCAAGCACCCCAACACGATCGTCGGTCCGTTCGACGACGTCGCCATTCCGCCCGATGCCCACAAAGTCGACTGGGAAGTCGAGCTTGCCGTCGTCATCGGCAAGCGGGCGCGCTATCTCAGCAGCCCCGAGGAGGCGCTCGAGCACGTCGCCGGCTACACGATCAGCAACGACGTCTCGGAGCGGGCATATCAAATCGAAGAGTCGGGCGGGCAGTGGTCGAAGGGAAAGTGTTGCGAGACCTTCAATCCGCTCGGTCCGTATCTCGTTCCTTCCCAGGATGTTCCAGATGTACAGGCACTACGCCTGTGGTCAGAAGTGAACGGAGAAATCCGGCAGGATTCGAATACCCAGGACATGATCTTCTCCGTCGGCTACTTGATCTGGCACCTGTCCCAGTACCTGGTGCTCGATCCCGGAGACATCGTGAACACCGGAACGCCTCAGGGCGTGGCGCTCTCGGGCCGGTTCCCCTACCTCTCCGCAGGAGACAACGTCCGCCTGGGCATCGATCTGCTGGGGGAGCAGCGGCAGAATCTCGTCGCGGCACTGGTGTGAGTCGATCGTTCACTCGTGTGTTGCTGCCACCTCGGCGAGATCGGCTGCGAGGCTGAGGAGTTCGCGCTGGACGCCGGGGACCGCCGCCATGGCGCCGCTGGACCCCAGGACCAGCGGGGCGCCCGCGTAATCGGTGCACAGCGCACCCGCCGCCCGAGCGATGGCATGCCCGGCAACGACGTCGTACGGGTTGTTGTGGGCCAGCAACATGCCCTGGATCTGGCCCTGGGCAAGCCAGGTCCAGAGGACCGACGCCGCGCCGACGCACCGAAAGCGCAGCGCTCGTCGATGCACACTGGCCGTAAGGTCGAGGTACGCGTCCAGGCGCGCGCCGCCACGGTGAAAGGCGTCGCCCATCCCGATGATCGCCTCCTCGAGTGAGCCGACGTCGGCGACCGCGCCCGAGTCGACCCGCACGCCGAGGAACGGCAGATCGATCACGCCCAACGTCGGCACGCCGTCCTCGAGCAGGCCGAGCATCACCCCGCACAGCGGCGACCCGGTCGCGTAGTTGACGGTCCCGTCCAGCGGATCCGCGACCCAGACCTTGCCCGACTCCAGATCTGCCCCGCCGCCCTCTTCGCCGTAGAAGCCGATCTCGGGAGTGGACGCCGCGAGCGAGCGTTGCATCGCCGACTCGCTTTCCAGGTCGACTTCAGTGACGAAGTCCTTGGCCGCCTTGGTGATCCGCTCGTGCGGCCGATCACGCCCGGCCCGCAGGATCGCGACGGCCTCATCCACCGCGGCGTGCGCCGCCGCCAGCTCCCGTCTCACGCCGTGGTCCCGGTGTCTGGCGACAGAACGGTGACGACACTCGAGTCGTCACGTGCGCCGAGGCCTGCGGCCTCGGCGATCAAGAAGAGCTGCTGCGCGGCCGCGGCCAGAGGCAGGGGCACGTGGGAGGTGCGGCCGACCGCCGCCACGATACCCATGTCCTTGACGAAGATGTCGACTCTGGATTTGACCTCGGCGCCCCCGGTATACGCCTGCAGCATTCGGGGACCGCGATCGGCGAACATGAACGAGCCTGCAGCGCCTTGGGACAACGCGTCGATGACCACCGCCGGGTCCAGGCCCAGACCGCGGGCCAGGGCGATCGCCTCCGCGGCCGCAGCGATGTGAACGCCTGCGAGAAGTTGGTTGATGGTCTTGAGCGCCTGGCCGTCACCGGGTCGGGGCCCGACGACCGTGAGCGTGGAGGCAAGGTGGTCCAGCACCGGGCGGACGGTTTCCAAGGTGCGTCGTCTGCCCCGACGACGATGAGAAGATCCCCGTTCCCCGCGCGTACGGGGCCGCCGCTGATCGGCGCGTCGACGAGTGGGTGTCCCGCCGTCGCCAGCTTGTCGGCGAGATGGCGCGCGCCGTCCGGGCCGATCGTGCTGGTCAGGATCACCGGAGCGCCGGGCGGGAGGGTCTCGATGACCCCGTCCGGACCGAACAGCGCATTCTCCGCCTGTTCCTGGTCGCGTACTGCGAGCAGGGCCATGTCGGCTTTCCGACAGGCCGCCGCGGGCGTGGATTCGGCTGTGATACCGGCTTTTCGGCCTCTTCGCGGCGCGGCGCAAAGGGTTCGAAGCCGGTCACCGTGAACGTCGTGGCGAGGTGGGTGGCCATGGGTAGACCCATGGCTCCGAGACCGATCACCGCGATGTGAGGACTGTCGTTGGGGGTCATGCCGCCACACTTCCTTCTGGTAGCCAGGTGGACTTTCACTTCAGCGGGGACCTGCAGCGTCACACGCTCCGGAGCGTGGTCACGACGTCGGCCAGCGCATGGTCATCGCCGACGTTGCCGGCAAAGACGATGTACGGGATGCCCTGGGCCGGCCCGGAGACCGGCTCCCACAGCGAGACGATTCCCGGCAGCATGTTGCCCCGTGACCACGCCCGCCGAATCCCCAACCCCTCCGTCGCGGTGTCGGATGACGTAATTCCACCCTTGGCGAGCACGAACGCCGGCCTGACCAGTTTGATGATCTCCTGCACCGTGCCGACGAGTGCGGCGCTCACCGTGCGGGCGATGTCGAGGCTGTCCGTCGCGTCCGCGCCGGTGATCAACGTCCGGCTCGTACCGATCACTACGTCACTATCGGACGTGTTGTCCTGCAGCAGCCGCGCCGCTTCGGCGGCGATCTCGGTGACGTGCTCGTCGCGCGTGCTCGGCTCCAAAAGGGTCGGCACGTTCAGTTCCAGCTCCAGAATGTGGCCGTCGGCGCGCAACTGCGCAAGCTGGCGGGTGGTGAGCCCGACGTGCGAACCGATGACGATGAGTCCGTGTCGGACTGCGGGCCGATTGTCCTCGGGCCGTTCGGAATTCGCCCGAGCGACGATCTCGGTTAGCCGTGCGGCATCGATGGGGGGAGTGGCCTGCTGGCCGCTGCGAGCTCGAACGAAGGAGGGTGCGATGCGATAGACGAAGCTCTTTCCTGCCGCTTCGGCGCGGATCAACGCAAGGACCACCACCTGGAGGTCGGCGTACTCAGCCGCATCGATCGCGACCGGCTGGCCGTCGACCAGACCGCCGAGAATCTCCTGGACGCGATCCGGGCCACCCTGACGGATGTCGGTAAGCGTGACCGTTGCGACCGAGGAACGGGAGATCCGTCCCCCAGTCTTCTCCTCTACCCAGTCCCGCAGATCGGAGTTGTGGTAGCCGAAGCTGGCGTCCTTCGCGAACTCGCTCTGGGCGACCGGGATCATCCCGGCATCGGTGCGCATCCAGTGCACGGAGTCCACCGTGACGCGCCCCGGCTCGACGTAGGCCGGGCAGATGACGACTCCGTCGACGGAAGTACCGAGCTGTGCGAGTTCGTCTGACAGGACGTCGGTTTCGAGCGGAAAGTACCCCCGCAGCGTCGAGTCGCTGCGGCTGGCGAGAACGAATGGCACATCACCTTCGAGGCGGGACGCCTCGGCGACGGCCCGCACGATCTGCTGATTGCGCTCCGCGGCGTCGGCTTCGGAGAGACTGCGCGAGTTGGTGAGGACGAAGAAGCCCGTAGTGGGCTGCTGAAGAGCCCATTGCAGATCGGGCACCGTCCATCGGGTCAGAACTGGAAGGTCGGCAATGCACTGGGTGCCGGTGGGGTCATCGTCGAGCACCACCAGGCGATGGCTCGCTCGAACCTCGTCGAGGTTGGTGCCGACGTCGCGTACTGGCAGTTGGCCGCTCAACAGTGTTCGTAGGGGTACCGCGCCGACGGAGGGTGGCTCGGGCGTCCCGGGGCGCTGCGCGGTCATGTCGAGCCTTTCTTGAGATGCCGGGGTCGGCAGGAAAGGCATACCCGCCGAAGCCGGATGCCATGTGTTTGAGATCACAATCGCGGGTTATCCCGTGGGCAGGCTTCCGCTCTGGAAACCCACCCGCAGTCAAAAGAGGGTCGTGCTTGGTCGGCCGTATCGCGCTGGATCACAACGGTCATCAGGTGAACGACCGCCCTGAGGGAGCAGACACATGACGTCATCGACCACCGGCCCGGTCATGCTGCCCGAGCAGCGCACCGCTGTGATCACCGGCGCCGGGGGCCCCGCGGGCATCGGCCGCGTCACCGCCAGAATCCTGGCGGAGAACGGCTGGTCGGTCGCCCTGGCCGACATCAATGCCGAGGGTCTCGCCGCGGTGGAGGCCGAGTTGCGCGACGCCGGCCACGACGCCGTCGTCGCCGTTGCGACGAACATCGCCTCGCCGGATTCGGTGAACGAGCTGTTCGCGAGGGTCGACGCCGACCTGCCCCCGGTGGCTGGCCTGGTCAACCTCGCCGGAATCGCCTCGCAGGCCACCTTGCACGAGTGCGAACTCGACGAGTTCGAGCGCGTGATGGCGGTGAACGTCACCGGCTCGTACCTGATGCTCAAGGCCGCTGCCGCGCGAATGATCCCGCAAGGCGTCGGGCGGATCGTCAACACCTCGTCCATCACGGCGTTCGACGGCGGCGGCACCTTCTCGAAGGGGGTCTACGCCACCGCGAAGGCCGCCGTGATCGGGATGGCCCACGGCGGCGCCCGCGAGCTCGGTCAGTACGGGATCACCGTGAACGTGTTGGCGCCCGGACCCGTGGACACCGAGATCATGGGCGGCCAGCTCACCGACGAACGCAAGGCATCGATGTCGGCAGGAATCCCGCTGGGCAGGGTCGGTCAGCCGGAAGAGATCGCCGCCACTGTCGCCTTCCTGCTCTCCGACGGAGGCGGCTACATCAGCGGCGCGACCATCCAGATCGACGGCGGCAAGTACATGCATTAGACGGCTCAACGAACGATCCAATCGAACACTAGGAGACGACATGGCCGACACCACTGCGAGCGTTTCTCGCCGCTTCGAGTTGAGTGAGCTGGCGACGAAGAAGGTGTTCCGTCGGCTGATCCCATTCCTCTTGTTGATGTACGTGATCGCGTTCCTGGACCGCAGCAATGTCTCGTTCGCTCAGAAGGAGTTCGAGGTCGACTTCGGCATCAGTGCCGGCGCGTACGCGTTCGGCGCCGGCCTGTTCTTCGTCGGCTACGCCATCTTCGAGGTGCCCAGCAACCTCCTGCTGCACAAGGTGGGGGCGCGCTTCTGGCTGGCCCGAATCATGGTGAGCTGGGGCATCATTGCCGCCGCCTTCATGTTCGTGCAGGGGCCGAACGAGCTTCTACATCCTGCGGTTCCTGCTCGGCGTCGCCGAGGCCGGCTTCTTTCCCGGTGTCATCCTCTTCCTGACCTACTGGATCCCCGCGCGGCACCTGAGCCGGGCGCGCGGTTACTTCTACGCGGGCATCGCGCTCGCCGGCATCCTCGGCAACCCGCTCTCGGGCGGATTGCTCGAGCTCGACGGGGTTCTCGGACTTCGCGGCATCCAGTGGATGTTCCTCGTCGAGGGTCTGCTGGCCGTCGTCGTGGGCGTGTGGTCGTACTTCTACCTGAGCAACAAACCGGCGGACGCGAAGTGGCTGCCGGATGACGAACGACAAGCGCTGGTGGAGACGATCGCGGCCGAGGACACCGCGAAGGCAGAGGGGGCCGGACCGCAGAAGGTGCTACGGGCGCTGGGGAATTGGCGGGTGTGGTACTTCGCGCTCATCTACTTCTGCATCCAGATCGCGGTGTACGGCGTGACGTTCTTCCTACCGACGCAGGTAACGGCGATCACCGGCCAGAAGCTCGGCTTCCAGGCGTCCTTGGTGACGGCCATCCCCTGGGTATTCGCGTTGATCGGCATCGCGTTCTTCCCGGGTCTGGCGGACCGGACGCGTAAGCACCGGCTGATCGGGACGGGCTTGCTACTGATGACCGCCGTCGGAATCGTCGTCTCCGGCGCGTTGAGTGGTACACCGGTCCTGGCCATCGCCGGACTCTCCATCGCAGCAATGGGTTTCGTGGCCATGCAGCCGATCTTCTGGACGCTGCCCACGGAATACATGACCGGGTTCGCCGCCGCCGCGGGCATCGGCTTGATCAACTCCCTGGGCAATCTCGGCGGATTCCTGGCGCCCAACCTGCGCGACTTCTTCAAGGAAGGCTTCGACGGCAACGGCGGGTTGTACGCGTTGGCGGTGGGAGCCCTGCTCGGCGCGATCCTGTTCGCCTCGACGGCGTTGTTCAAGAAGGCCAACGAGATCGAGGCCGGTAACTTGGACAAGGTGGATGCGGCCCCTTGACCGGATTCGTCCGTGAGTCAGCTGCTGAATTGAACGCCTCAGCTGGCCACCACGTAGACCACCGAGGCCAGCCCGAAGGCCATGAAGCCGATGGCAGTGGCTATGACCGACCAGGTCTTCAACGTGGTCACCGTGTCGAAGCCGCAGAACCGGCCGATCAACCAGAAGCCCGAATCATTCACGTGCGAGAACGTGATCGAGCCGGCGGTAGATGCCGACGACGACGGCCGCCAGGGCGATCGCGCCGAGGTTCATCGACGTCACGGCGGGCGCCATGATCGAACCCGCGGTGGTTGCCGCGACGGTGGCTGAACCCTGCGCGACCCGGAAGACGATGGCGATCAGGAAGCCGGCCAGCATGACCGGCAGCCCCCAGGCGTCCAGGCCGTCGGCCAGGGTCTGGCCGATCCCCGTCTCGGTGAGAACCTTGCCGAAGGCGCCACCGGCACCGGTGATCAGGATGATCGAGCAGACCGGCGCCAGCGCATCGTCGACGAGGTTCTCCAACAGCCCACCGATCGGCTCGCCGCGTCGTCGCCGCGGCACGACGTACAGCAAGACCATGGCCAGCAGGACGGTGATCAGGAGAGCCATCGAGGTGGTCCCGATCAGGCGGGACACCTGGAACGCGATGCTGTCCTCGCCCACGACGCCGTCGGCTTCGAGCGTCGAGAACACCGTGTTGTAGAAGATCAGCAGCAGTGGCAGTACCAGCACGAGGATGATCGTCCAGAAACCCGGGCGCTCTTCCTCGGAATAGTCCTTGGGCTCGCCGAGCAGGTTCGGCACCGGCATGTCCGGATAGCGCTTGGCGATCAAAAGACTGAGCCGGTAGCCGGCGAGGTACCAGGTTGGCAGGCCGACGAGCAACGCGACGATGACCACCATCCCGATGTCGGCACCCATCACGGTCGCTGCGGCCGTGGGGCCGGGGTGGGGCGGGGTCAGCGCGTGCATCATGAGAAATGCGCCAATGGATGGCAGCACGTAGAGCATGAACGAACCGCCGAGGCGGCGTGCCACGGTATAGATGATCGGCAGCATGACGATGAAGCCGGCGTCCAGGAAGATCGGAAAGGCGTAGAACAGCGAGGCGACGGCGAGAGCCAGCGGCGCCTTGTCCTCCCCGAACTTGTTCAGCATCTTGTCGGCCAGTACCTGTGCGCCGCCGGTCATTTCGACTAGCCGCCCGAGTACGGCACCGAAGCCGACGAGTAATGCCACGGTACCGACGGTGGTACTGAAGCCTTCGATGACCACGCTGACGACGTCGCCCATGCTGATGCCGGCAGCGAGGCCGGTCAGCACGCTGACCACGATGAGCGAGAAGAAGGCATGAAGCCTGACCTTGATGATCAGGAACAGCAGGACTGCGATGGCAACGAGGGCGATGACTATGAGCAGGGCGGTCGGCCGCTCAGCGAGGACGACGTCGTCCATGGGTGTCCCTTCCGGGTTTGACAGAGGTGGGAAGCGGTCCTCGACGAAGCCGCCCAATCTGGGGTCCTGTCAGGACCCCTTCGGCGCCGGGCCGAGTTCGCGCAGCAGATCGCCCATGCGCGAATACGCCTTATTGCGGTAGGCGATGACTGCCGCCTTCGTGTCGTCGTCGAAGTCGCCGGTCAGTCCCTTGCCGTTCTTGGTCCCTTCGCGGCCGTCGTCGACGGCGTCGGTGAGCAGTTTGGGGGTGGCCATCCGCTCGCCGAACTCGTTCTCCAGGGTGGTGTATCCCTTGGCGTACACGGGGAGACCGGCCTGGTCGGCGATGGCGAACGGACCGAAGAAACCGAGGCGGAAGCCGAAGGTCGTGCGCACGATGGTGTCGACGTCCTCCACCGAGGCCACGCCCTGCTCGACGATGAGAGTCGCCTCCTTGAGCAGCGCGTACTGCAGGCGGTTCAGCGCCATGCCGGGTGTGTCGGCGACTTGGGCACCCTGACGCCCGGCGCGTTCGAGGAGATCCTTGACGGAGTCGATCACCTCTTGGGTGGTGGCCTCGCCCGCGACCAGCTCGACTCCCGGGATGAAGGGTGCAGGGTTGGAGAAGTGCACGGTGAGGAACCGCTCGGGGTTGGTCACCGCATCCACCAACACCTTGACCGGGATGGTGGACGTGTTGGTGCCGATGATCGCGTCGGGGCGAGCACTAGCGCAAATCCGTGCCAGCACTTCCTTTTTGACCTCAGGGTCCTCGAAGACGGCTTCCATCACGAAGTCCACGTCGGAGACGGCATCGTCCAGGCTCTTGCCGGCTTTGAGGTTGCCCATGATGGTCTTGGCGCTACCTGCGTCGAACAGGCCCTGTTCCTCGAATTCCTTGGCCTCCTTCTCCAACCGCACGAGGGCATCGTTGGTGGCCTCGACGCTGACGTCGGCGATCTGGACGTCGAAGCCGTTCAGGGCGAGAACCTGAGCGATTCCGCCGCCCATGTAACCGGCGCCGACGACTGTGACGGTGTTGATCTTGCGCATGCGATGTCCTTCGGGTTGCAGGTCAGGCGAGTGCGGAGGAGAGGACCTGTTCGATGTACTCCCGGTTTTCGGCGCACACGCCTAGGGAGTCGGAGCCGTAATGCTCACAGCAGAAGGGACCGGTGTAGCCGAGTTCTAGTGCCAGACGGATCATTTGGCGGTAGTTGATGTACCCGTACTTCAACGGCAGCGGGGCAGAGCTGTAGGCGCCGGTCGCTGGATCGTAGTCGCGTGAGTAGTTCTTGATGTGCCAAAAGTTGGAGTAGGGAAGGACTTTGGCGAACATCTCAGCGAAATGGGGCATTGGCCGGTGCAGTCGGATCAGGTTGCCCAGATCGGGGTTCAGGCCCACCGCGTCATGGCCTACGTCGGTGACGAAGCGGACTGCCTCGTCCGGCGTACCGACGTAGGTGTCCTCGTACATCTCGAGGCTGAGCTGGATCTCGTTGGCCTGGGCGTGGTCACCGAGCTCGCGAATGCGCTCGATCGCCAGGTCGCGCAGGGCTGGGTCGTCGACGTGTCCATCGACCAACCAGAACCAGATCTGCTCGCTCTGCTCGGGCGTCACCGCCTGCATGAAACCGGTGTTCACGATCGTGGCATCAAAGGTGGGAGCGAGGTCGATCAGGCGATGTGCGTCGGCGAGGTTCTGCTCACCGTTCGCGACGTCGACCACGGAGTTGCGAGTCATCGAGATCGACGAGATCGCCAGACCCTCGCCGCTCAGGACGGTGCGGAACTCCTCGACGCGTGCGTCTGACAGAGCAGCGAGAGGTACCCAGGCGTCGGTGGGGTCGATGTAGTCGAATCCAAGCTCACGGACTTGGCGTAATTGCGAGGCCCACACGTCGGACGGAGCATCCTTGATGTGGCCGCCGTCGGGGGCTTTGTTGCCGAACCCGAGCATGTTGGCGGCGATGGGCCAACTTTCGGCCGAAAATTTCTTGCCTGTCGTGGTGGTGGGCATCACATAGGATATAGGCATCCCGGTGCGCAATGTCAATGGCAGGTAAGCTTCCAATCCCTCTACTCGGACGCTCACGTCGTGTTCAGCAGGGGCCCACCAGCAGCCGACGTGTCGGTCCGTTGCGGCCGGGATCGCGGAGAGGCTTGGAGTGGGAGCGCACGACTATCCGCTGCCGGTGCGCAGCACGCTCGTCGACCAGGTCTATGAGCGCCTGATGGAGCTTCTCCTCGATGGCACACTGCACTCCGGAGACCCGATCAGCATCGATGGGACGGCCCGTCATCTGGGTGTCTCGCCCACGCCGGTGCGCGAGGCATTGGCTCGCCTGGAGTCCACGGGCAACGTCGTCCGGGTCGCCATGCGCGGGTATCGCGTGCCGGAGATGCCGGATGCCAAGGAGATAGCCGACATCATGGACGCTCGCCTGCTCATCGAATGTCAGCTAGCCGAACTGGCCTGTGGCCAGGTAGATGCAGGCCTTCTGGAGGCGCTAGAGCGTGCGATCGACCAGCAGGAACGGGCACCGCACACCCCCGCGTCCGCCGCGATCAGGGACTACCACCGGGCAGACGAACAGTTCCACCGGCTGATCGCCGAGCACGCAGGCAACGGTGCGCTGCTGCGAGCCTATGACGCACTGGGAGGCCACGGCCAACGATTCCGGCTCTTCGTGGGGATCGGCGTCAAGGATGCCAAGCATGCGATCGCCGAGCACCGCGAGTTGCTCGCAGCGCTACGACGGGGTTATGCCCCCGAGGTGTACCGCATCATGCATTCGCACATCTTGGGCGTGAAGGAACGGGCGCTGGCCGAACACGCACAGATCGAGCGAGAGGCCGGTGGGCAAGCACGACCGACGAAGCGCGACAACCTTCGCGACTGAGCTTCCGCCCTTCTTTCCTATACGATTTTCCTATACGATCGCACCTTCGGGAGGCAGGTCGTGTGAGACTGGTTCCCGCATTTCGAGACCGGTCCATCGCGGCATTCGCGGGCAGGCCGGCGGATCTGAAGGACGGAACAATGACGTACCTCCTCAATTCACCCGACGACTTTGCCGACGAGGCGGTCCGCGGCCTCGTCGCGGCGAACCCGGACCTCCTCTGCGAGGTTCCCGGCGGCGTGGCTCGCTCGACACAGACTCCGCAGGGGCAGCCCGCCCTCGTGATCGGCGGCGGCTCCGGGCACTACCCGGCCTTCGCCGGGTGGGTCGGACCCGGCATGGGCCACGGCGCACCGTGCGGCAACATCTTCTCCTCACCTTCTGCCTCGGAGGTGTACTCCGTGGTGCGCAACGCCGAGAACGGTGGGGGTGTCATCCTTGGGTTCGGCAACTATGCCGGAGACGTCCTGCACTTCGGCCTCGCTGCTGAAAAGCTGCGTCACGAAGGCATCGACGTGCGCATCGTCAACGTCAGCGACGACATCGCCTCCAACGATCTCGACAACCATCGTGACCGCCGAGGCGTCGCCGGCAATCTGCCGATCTTCAAGATCACGGGCGCGGCCATCGAAGCGGGCGCAGATCTCGATGAGGCCGAGCGCCTGGCGTGGAAGGCCAACGACGCGACCCGCTCGTTGGGCGTGGCCTTCGAGGGATGCACCTTGCCGGGAGCCGACGAGCCGCTGTTCCACGTCGAGGCCGGCCAGATGGGGGTAGGACTCGGTATCCACGGCGAGCCGGGCGTCCGCGACGTCAGCCTCGGTAGCGCGGCCGAGGTCGCCGATCTGTTGCTCGACGAAGTCCTGGCCGAAGAGCCCCCGCGCGGGGAGAACGGTTACGACGGCCGGGTCGCGGTGATCCTGAACGGCCTCGGGACGGTGAAGTACGAGGAGCTCTTCGTGGTCTACGGGCGCATCGCCGAGCGACTCGAGGAGAAGGGGCTCACCGCCGTTCGCCCGGAGGTGGGCGAGTTCATCACCAGCCTCGACATGGCCGGGCTGTCGCTGACCTTGATGTTCCTCGACGACGAGCTCGAGACGCTGTGGATGGCTCCGGTGAGCACCCCGTCCTACCGCCGCGGAGCGATGCCGGAGGTGGACCGCGCTCCACGCACGAACATCTGGGATGCGGAAAAGACGGAAATCCCCGAGTCGAGCGAAGAGTCCCGAGCGTGCGCCGGCAACATCGTCGAAGTGCTGGAGATCTTTCGAAAAGTGTGCTCCGAGAACGAGACTGAGCTGGGCCGCCTCGACGCGATCGCCGGCGACGGCGATCACGGGCAGGGCATGGCGTTCGGCTCCCGTGGCGCCGCACAGGCGGCCGGCGCTGCCGTGGAGCAGGGTGCCGGTGCTCGGACCACGCTGCTGCTGGCGGGGCAGGCATGGGCCGACGCGGCCGGGGGTACCTCGGGCGCACTGTGGGGTGCGGCGCTGACCAGCGCCGGAGGTGTCTTCTCCGACACCGACGGTGTCGACGACAAGGACATCGTGGACGCCGTCAGCGCTGGCATCGACGCCGTCGTCCGTCTCGGTGGCGCGAAGGCAGGCGACAAGACGATGGTCGACGCCGCCGCGCCGTTCCGCGACGCACTGGCCGAGGCCTTCGATACGAAGGCGGGCCCCGCCATCACCACGGCAGCCGAGGTTGCGCGCGACGCGGCCGACAAGACGGCGGACATCACGGCGCGGTTGGGCCGCGCCCGCGTCCTCGGTGACAAGAGCCTCGGCACGCCGGACCCTGGTGCCGTGTCATTCTCGCTGCTGATGGCTGCGCTTGGTGAGCACCTGACCGATTGACCGAAACCCCTACGAAGGAGCGAATCATGGCACTGAGGATCGTGGTCGGCGGCGACAACGCCGGCTTCAACTACAAGGAAGCACTGCGCAAGGACCTCGAGGCCGACGACCGGGTGGAGACCGTGGAGGACGTCGGCGTCAAGGACACCGGGGACGACACGTCGTACCCGAACGTCGCGATCGCAGCCGCCGAGAAGATTGCCCGAGGTGAGGCGGACCGGGCGCTGCTGATCTGCGGTACGGGCCTGGGCGTCGCCATCTCCGCGAACAAGGTCAAGGGAATCCGCGCCGTCACCGCGCACGACATCTACTCGGTTCAGCGGTCCGTGCTGTCGAACAATGCGCAGGTGCTGTGCATGGGCGAGCGGGTCGTGGGGCTGGAGTTGGCGCGGGTCCTGGTCAAGGAATGGCTCGGTCTGGAGTTCGACCCGCAGTCCTCTTCCGCGGCCAAGGTCGATGCGATCTGCGCGTACGAGGGCGACTGACCAGGAGGCGATCGGCGTGAGCGGGTTGTGGATCGGCACCAGCTGGAAGATGAACAAGGGTCTCGCCGAGGCCCGTCAGTACGTTCGGGGGTTGTCCGACTACGTCAGTCGGGTGGGCACCTCGGGGATACAGCCCTTCGTCATCCCGTCGTTCACTGCCATCGCCGCCACCCGCGACGAACTGGGAGCCGAATCCCCGGTGCTGCTGGGAGTGCAGAACGCGCACTGGCAGGACGAGGGAGCCTGGACCGGTGAGGTCTCGGTCGCGCAGGCGAAGGACGCCGGCGCCCAGCTCGTCGAGATCGGCCACTCCGAACGCCGCGAGCACTTCGGCGAGACCGTGGCGACAACCCGACTCAAGGTAGCCGCGGCCCTATCCCACGGGCTCGTCCCGCTGCTGTGCATCGGCGAGAGCGCGGAGGTCAAACGCGCCGGGGAGTCCTCTCGTTTCATTCTGGAGCAGGCGGCTGGCGCGCTCGACGGCCTCACGGCCGAGCAGGTCGAGCGCGTCGTCATCGCCTACGAACCCATCTGGGCGATCGGCGAGGGCGGTCGCCCTGCCACGGTCGAGGAGTTGCAGGAGCCGTTCGCCGACCTTGGGCGCGAGTACGGCAGCCGCACGAGGGGATTGCTCTACGGCGGCTCGGTGAATCTCGACAACGCCCAGGATCTGCTTGGCATCGACCACGTCACCGGACTGTTCATCGGTCGGGCCGCATGGCAGTTGCCGGGCTACCTCCGACTTCTCGAGATGGCCGCAGCTCACCCCAAGGCGACCGGCTGACCACGGCGCGCCATCGGGCACGTTACGGTCGCCCCGGCGGGTGGCAACCCCGACGATATCCGTCGAGATGCCGATCTGCGCGGCGGCAGGGGCATGGTCCAGCATCCAGTGGCGCCGCCACACCCGGCCAGCGAGGTAGCCGATGTAGTTGGCCGCCGCCAATCCCGCTGCGCCACGGGCGATGTGGACGTGTGACTGATGCCAGGTCATTCCGCCATCGTCGCCGGGACGCGGCAATGTGGCCACGACTCATTTGCTCTCAACTACCAAGGTGTTGCCTCGCAGCCGCCCAGGATTTGGCGGTAAGTGCGTCGACCGAACTGTCGACCCCTCAACCGAATTGACGCAGACAGCATGCGCAAGACCGTCGCACGGCGCGATGCGGCGACCCTTCAGTCATTCGACTGATACCCGTTCTGCTCCGAGTCTGGCAGCGTAAACGGTCTGAGGTCGCGTCCCGGCTGAGTCGTTGATCGGTGCCTCACGGAAGGATGGAGATCATGTCTGCGTATCGAGCGTTCCAAGTGACGGGCCAGAGACAGTTCGAACTTGTCGAACGCGAGGTGGTCGAACCGGGGGATGGCCACGTGCGATTGCGCGTGCTCAGTTGCGGCGTGTGCCATAGCGACGTTCTCGCCGTGGAGGGCCAGCGACCCGAACCCCTGCAACCCGTGGTGCCGGGCCACGAGATCGTCGGCATCGTGGATGCCACTGGCGAGGGGGTCACCACGTGGAAGCTCGGTGACCGGGTTGGGCTCGGCTTCCTGGGCGGCCCATGCAACCAGTGCGAGTTCTGCCGTCATGCCGACTTCGTCAACTGCACCGATCAACCGCTGCCCGGGACCACTCACGACGGCGGCTATGCGGAGATGGTCATCGCACGGGCCACCGGTCTCGTCCGGATTCCGGACGGCCTGGAAACCATGCTGGCCGCACCCCTGCTGTGCGCCGGCGTGACGACTTTCAACGCGCTGCGGGCGACCGGCGCGGCACCCGACGCCTTGGTGGGGGTACAGGGCCTTGGCGGACTCGGTCATCTCGGCGTGCAGTACGCCAAGAAGCTCGGCTACCGCGTAGCAGCGATTGCGCGTGGTACCGAAAAGGCTGAACTAGCATCGTCTCTCGGCGCCGATCACTACATCGACAGTGCCGACGTCGATCCAGGTGAGGCATTGACAGCCTTGGGGGTGCGGCTGCCGTGATCGCGACGGCAGCCAGCGGAGCGTCGATGAGTCCACTGATCGCGGGGCTGCGTCCGCGAGGACGGCTGGTCGTGGTGGGTGCTGCACCCGACCCCATCGAGGTGGGTACCTCCGACCTGATCTTCGGCGGTCGCAGCATCGTAGGAAGCCTGACCGGCTCGGCCGCCGAGAACGAGGACAACCTCGCGTTCTGCCTGGCTCACGACATCGTTCCGATGATCGAGGCGATGCCGTTCACCGACGCACCGCAGGCCTACGACCGAATGATGGCCGGCCACGCGCGTTTCCGCGTTGTCCTCGACGTCGCATAGCGAAGCCGCAGAACTACCACGACGCGACCCTGGACAGAAGGAAGACACCATGACGAAGATGAAGGCGATCGCGTCGTACGCCGCATTGCCGCTGGACGATCCCGACGCTCGACCTGGCACCGCTCAAGGCCAAGAGCATCGCCTGGCACTGGGAACTGATGTTCACCCGCTCGCTGTTCGGCGTCGACACGATTGCCCAGCAGAAGTTGCTCAGGCGGACAGCAGGATTGGTGGATGCCGGCGTTCTTCGGACCACACTTACCAAGACCATCGCGGACTTCTCCGCGGCCGGACTTCGCGAGGCGCACCGCGACATCGAGTCGGGACGCGTCATCGGCAAGGTGGTCATCACTCGATGATCCACCCTCGGAGGGGTGGCGCTGATTTGCCCCAGCTCCATCTCTCTCAGGTGACCAACGCGTCGTCGTCGGAGTGACCCCCAGTGCGGCGTGCAGTTGATTGTGGCTCGTGAATAGCGCCTCAGTGCAGTTGCCAAGGCTGCCAGACACTTCGCTGTCAGATCGTCCGTAGCCCGTCGAGCGTTCTCTCGATCAGTCCGCGTCGCTCGGCGGCCGTCGAACGGTCGGTGAGCGTGGCGTGGACCTGAAGGTGGCCGCTTTCGACGAGGTCGGCGACCAGGACGCGAGTCACCCCGATCGGCATGTTGGCGTGCGACGAGATTTCGGCGATCGATTGGCGAACGCGGCACAGCGCGACGATCACCGAGCGGACGTCGTCGAGCGTGCCGGTGGCGTTGCCGCCAACCACGGCTTCCACCGTCGCCTCCAGCGGCAGTTCGATCTGCGGCCGAGTCCGGCCTCCGGTCAGTGCGTAGGGCCGTGCGCGACTGGCAGAGTGCCGTGGCTCCGGTTCATCCACGAGGACGTCATCGCGCCGACGGCGTCGCGCGTGGCGTCGCCGAAATCGTCTTGCCGACACGGTCGACCAGTAGGGCCATCTCGTAGCCCACCTGCCCGATGTCACACGAAACCAAGGCCAGCACAGCGAGATACGAGCCGTTGCCCACACCCATCACCAGAAGGAAGGCACCCTCCATCTCGATGATCGACTGACGGACGGCGCCTGCCCTGAAGAGCTGCGCCGCGCCGTTGGCCAGGCTCGCCAAACCCGATGTCAGAGCTGCCATTTGGTCGGTGTCGTCAGTGTGCGAACGCAGACTGGACGCCATCAGCAGACCGTCGACCGACACCAGGATGGCGTGGGACACTCCGGGCACGTCGCGGGCGAACTTGACCATGAACCAGTCGAGTGTGAGGGCGGTCGAAGCCGGATCGACGGCGGGACCGTGCGACTGCATGTCGTCGTTCATCGGGCTCCTTCACGACGGTTCGCGTCCTCGGTGTCGGCTCGACCCTTTCGAACGCCGGTGAGCTGTCGGCTCAGAACGGCGCGAATGGCAGCGGGGTCGTTGCGCACGTCGGCGGGCGTTTCCGCGTCCTCGTCGACGTGGCCGGGGAGCAGGCTCGCGCCGCGCTCCCGGATGGGCAGTCGAGAGTCGGTGAAACGGTCGACGTTCGCTTCGGGCTCCTGGCCGTTGGGCTGTGACTCCGCGGCAGACCACTCATTCGTCAGCTGCGCGTAGATCGACCCGTCGTCGTAATCGGGTGTCGGCCAGACGGGCTCGACCGGCTGCGGCGGCGGGGCGGGTGGCCTGACGACGGGCGGGCTGACGACCGGTGGCCTTGCGGCGCTGACACCGCTGGCACCGGGAGACCGTCGCGGAAGACCTCCGATCGTCGGTGTCATGGTCGGAACGATTTTCGGTGCCACGGCCGCGAGTGTGGACTGCGGACGGCTGGACCCGTTCGTAGCGTCCGCCGGCAGCGGATGGGCGTCGGTGTGGGGAACCGGTACCTCGGTCGTCGGCGCGAGCAGGTCGGTGGGCAGGTGCACGCGCGCCGTCACGCCCGGATTGCCGGTCGGCGGCCGGAGCTGAACGGTCGCGCCGTGCCGTCGGGCCAGCCGACCGACGACGAAGAGGCCCATGCGCTTGGCCGTGTCGGACGTCACCTCACCGCCGAGAGCCAGCCGCTCGTTGGCCTCCCGCATGTCCTCCTCGGCCATGCCCAGTCCGCGATCGGCGACCTCGACGACGAGCCCCGCGTCGGCCCCGCGTGTGACCGTCACCCGGACCGTCGAATCCGGCGGTGAATAGCGCAGCGCGTTGTCGAGGAGCTCCGCGATCATGTGGCCGATGTCCGCGGATGCGGCGCCGACGATCGATGCCTCGACGTTGGGACCGAGCGACACCCGCCGGTAGTCCTCGACCTCCGAGACCGCCGAGCGCAGCACCTCCGACACTGGCGCGGGCGGCATCCGGCGGTGCCGATCGACCGTGTCGGCGAGCACCAGCAGGTTGTCGCCGTTGCGCCGCATCCGGGTGGCGAGGTGGTCGAGCCGAAACAGATGGTCGAGCCGGGTGGGGTCGTCCTCGTCGTGCTCGAGATTTTCGATCAGCGCCAGCTGCTCTTCCACCAGGGAGCGGCTCCGCCGCGAGAGCGTCTCGAACATGTCGCCGATCTGCAGGCGGACGCCGTGTTCGGAGGCCAGCCGGACCGCCTGCAGGTGGATGTCGTCGATGGCGCGCGCCAGCTGACCGAGCTCCTCGTCGGTGTCGATGGGCAGCGCCGTGATCTCGGGGACGCCGTCGCCCTTGCTGAGCCGTTCGATCTCCTGCGGCAGCTGGACCCGTGCGACGTCCGATGCGCCGCGGCGCAGGCGACCCACCGATCGGACGAGCGAGCTGCCGACTGCCAGCGTGAAGACGAGCGCGACCAACACCGCCCCGAGGATGATCGCGGCGTCGCGGAGCGCGGCCGACCGCAGTGCCGTCGCACGGGCGGCCACCGTGCGCTCGAGCTCGGATGAGAGTTGCTGCGCGAGCGCCTGATAGCGCTCGGCGCTGCCCTGCACCGCGCCGGTGAAGTTGACCGACGTCACCGCCTCGCCGGACTGCGCGGTGTAGGCGTCGCGCCGGACCTCGGATTGCCCGCGAAGGGTGATGGCATCCGCGTCGGGCGCCAGCTCGTAGAGGCGCTCGATCGCCGCTGCCTCCGCTCCCGCCGCTTCGGCGGTGCTGGTCCTCAGATCGACCGACGTCGCGAAGTCGGTCGTGGCGACCAGGATTCGCTGTGTGGTCAGCGCACGCTGCGCGGCGAGGACGGCGTTGAGTCGATCCGCGATCGGTCGTGCAACGCTATCGACGACGATTGGCCGTTGACGTCACGATCGCGGATCCGACGTCGGAGGCGACGCTATCCATCCGCCTCGCGAGCACGAAGCTCGGCGGGGCGCCCGCGGCGAGTTCGTCGCGCACCGTCTTCGCGGTATCAGCGGCGGATGCGAGGTTCAAGGTCGCAGTCGTGTCGAAGCGGGTGGATCGGGTCAGGTTCGTCAGCGCGGTCGTGCTCTCGTCGAACCGCGCGAGTCGATCGCCGAGCGGACCATCGGTGGCGGCGGGCGCGGCGAGTCTGTCGAGCCGATCGATGAACTCGACGGCAGGCGCCACGATCGTGATGGCGCTCGCCGCGACGTTCAGCGTGGACGCGGCAGACAGCTCACTCTGGATGCGGAGGGCTCCGAACGTCGTGGCAAGGACGAGGGGCACCACCAGCGTCGCCGCGACCTTCCGCCGCAGCGGCCAGCGCTCGAGCGATATGCGCGCCTTTTTCGGATGCGTAGGCCCGACGATCCTCGGATCGTTGGTGTCCATGCCCCTGTCACCTCCGCAGGCCAATTGACGCGTTGGCCTTAGGGGGCGAATGTTAGTTGAACACGCAGGCCAGCGCAGGCCCCATGGTGTCGTTCGTCAGCCGAGGTAGTCGGCTCGGTGACGTTTTCCAGCCAGTGGACGGGTGTGCCGTCGACGCTGGCTTGAATGGCGATGTGTGTCATGGCCGTAGTCTCGGTGGCCCCGTGCCAGTGCTTGACGCCCGGCGGTGTCCAGATGACGTCACCGGGATGGATGGCCTGCTTCGAGGCACTTATTCGCGGCTGAGTTCGACGGTCGCGCTGAAGTCGCCGGATTGGCGGGCGATGGCCGCGACGTCGCCGTCGAATTCACCAAGTCGCATGATGCCCGTCCAATAGCCGACGTCGCCGTAGTAGACGACAAGGTCTCCGTCGGGTGCCCAGTAGCCCAGATCGCCGACGTGCGGGTCATCGCCGGCCGGCATGCCGTCGACCGTCAGTTTCCGGGGTAGCGGCGCAGTCTTCTCGACGGCGTTCAAGTCGCGGAAGGTCACGGTCAGCGGCAGCTGCGCGGCGAGGTCTCTGGCCGCGGCGTTGTCGAACAGGTGGCCGGTCAGCACGGTGTCTCCGACGACGATGCGAAACGCGGTCCGGTCGGCGGAGGCAGGTGTGGCGTCCGCGGCTGGGGCCGTAGTGGGCGGGACACTGGACGAATCGGGTCCCGTCCGCGGCGCTCCACCGCACGCAGCCAGTAGCAGGGTCAAGAGGGCGCCGTGAACCGCGACGGTTGACCGCAGGCGTGTCATGTCAGATTCTCGGAATGGTCACCGGCCACGGGTTCCGGAATCTGCTCGGCGGTCCAGGACGCGAGCAGGTCCAGTGCGTGCGCCGTCGGGGAGGCGGGTTCGGCGACGTAGAGAGTCAAGGTCAGGCCCGGATCGGAGATCATGTCGACGCTCTCGTAGAACAGCTCGAGATCGCCGACCACGTCGTGATGGAACGTCTTCGCCCCGGCGCCGTGGGTACGGACGTCGTGAGCGCCCCAGCGGCGGCGGAAATCGTCGCTGCGGGTGGACAATTCGCCGACCAGATCCTGGAGCTGATGGTCGTGTGGGTCGCGGCCTGCCTCGGTGCGCAGGATGGCCACGCAGATGTCGGCGGCCTGGTCCCAGTGCGGGTAGAAGCGACGAGACCCCTCGTCGAGGAAGGTGTAGCGGGCGAAGTTCGGGGGCCGGCTGGGGTCGCTGTCGTACACCGATGAATGCATGCCCCGGCCAAGGTGATTCACGGCCAGCAGATCCATCCGGCCGTTGCGCACGATCGCCGGCGCGGTGAACTTGTCGAGGGCCCACTGCAGACTGGGCCGCGGGGTCCAGCGCTTGGCCGGGCGCCGCCGCGGACGCATGCCCGCGCTGGTGCCGTCGGCGGCGTGCGCGAGGTGGAAGAGGTGCGCGCGCTCGGCGTCGTCGAGCTGCAGGGCGCGGGCGATCGCGTCGAGGACTGACGCCGAAACACCGCCAAGTCCGCCGCGTTCGAGCTTGCTGTAGTACTCGATGCTGACCCCGGCCAGCGAGGCCACCTCTCCGCGGCGCAGCCCCGGCACCCTGCGGGTCCCGAACTCGGGCAAACCCGCCTGCTGCGGAGTGATCTTCGCCCGCCGCGTCATCAGAAACTCGCGGGCTTCGGCTCGGTTGTCCATGCCGACCACGGTACGACCCAGCTCAGCGTCGAGGGATGCACTGTCGGTACACCCCTGCGCAGGGACTCCCTACCCGGTCGCGACCGGCGTTTCCTCGTAGACATGGAAACCCGCCCGACCAACGAACGACCCGCAGCGAACCCCGCGCCGACCCGGCTGCCGTTCGTCGTCTACGTCCTCGCCGCAGGCACCTTCCTGATGGGGACCACCGAGTTCATCATCGCCGGCCTGCTCCCCGAGATCGCGGTCGATCTCTCCGTCACCCCGGCCCGGGCAGGTCTGCTGATCACCGTCTTCGCGATCGGGATGATCGTCGGGACCCCGGGCATGGCCATCCTGACCCTTCGACTGCCCCGCCGCACGACGTTGACGCTGGCGCTCGTGGTGTTCGCGGTGGGGCACGTCGTCGTCGCGGTTGGCTCCGGCTTTGAAATCCTGCTGGCGGCAAGGTTTCTCACCGCCCTGGCGACCGGTGCATTCTGGGCGGTCGCGGCCGTGGTCGCCAGCCGCGCCGCCGGACCGGCGGCGAGTTCACGCGCGCTCGGCGTCGTCCTGGGCGGCGGGATGCTCGCCAACGTCATCGGCGTCCCACTTGGCGCGTTCGCCGGACAACTGATCGGGTGGCGCGGCCCCTTCTGGGTATTGGCCGGCCTCGCGGTCGCCGCGGCGGTCCTCATCGTGACGTACGTCCCGGACGACGATCCGACGGCACCCCGCGCGTCGGTTCGCGCCGAGCTGGCGAGTCTGCGCTCCCGACAGCTGTGGCTCGCCCTGATCTCGGCCGTGATGATCATGGGCGGCACCCTTGCCACTTATAGCTACGTCGCACCACTGCTCACGAATCGCGCTGGACTACCAGGCACTCTGGTGCCGCTGGCCCTGGTCGGGTTCGGCGTCGGCGCGCTGATCGGATCGTTCCTCGGGGGTCGGCTCGGGGACACCCGGCCGTACTCGACGACGATCATCGCCTCCGCCGCAACGGCGGTCATCCTGCTCGGCATCTGTGCGTTCTCGCGGCACACCGTGGCGACCGTCGTCTTGATCGGACTGCTCGGGCTGACCTCGATGACGGTGAACCCCATTCTGATCGCGTTGGCCGTCCGCTTCGCCCACCGGGCACCCACGCTCGCCTCGGCGTTGGCCACCTCTGCGTTCAATCTCGGTACGGCGGTGGGTAGTTGGATCGCCGGCCGGGCGCTCGACTCGTCTCTGGCCGAACTGGGGCCTGCCGTCACCGGAACCGTCATCGCGGCGCTGACCCTCATTCCCCTGTCGGTGCTGGCGCTGAAGCGGCAGACCCACGACCGGCAGACGTTCGACAACCGCGAAGCCAACCGGCTTCGCGTCACGTCCCACTAGAAGGAGACCACCATGATCACCACCACCACGACGCCGAACCGCAAGGGCCGTCGCCTGATGAAGATGGCCAGCGGCGCCGTCGCCCTCGGCGTCCTCGCGACCACGGCGTGTGCCCCATCCGAGCGCACCACCGCATCGTCGTTGCCAGCCCCAACCGACGACGAGTCTGGCGCCCGGCGATACGTCCAGGGGCGCCGACAACTTCTACACCAGCGACCGGGTCACCGTGCAGAAGGTGACCTTCACGAACCAGTACCAGATGAACGTGACCGGAAACCTGTTCGTGCCCAACGACGTGGACCGCAATGCGAAGGCTGCGGCGATGGTCGTCGGGCATCCCATGGGTGCGGTCAAGGAGCAGAGCGCCAACCTCTACGCCGCCAAGCTCGCCGAGCGGGGCTTCGTCACCATGTCCCTTGACCTGTCGTACTGGGGAGAGAGTGAGGGCCAGCCGCGCAACCTGGTGGCCCCCGACGTCTACACCGAGGACTTCAGCGCCGCCGTCGACTATCTGCGGACCCAGTCGTTCGTCGACACCGAGCGCATCGGTGCGCTCGGCGTCTGCGGCAGTGGAAGTTTCGTGATCAGTGCCGCCAAGATCGACCCGCGGATCAAGGCCGTGGCCACGGTCAGCATGTACGACATGGGTGGCGTCAACCGCAACGGGCTGCGGGGCGCGATGACGCCCGAGATGCGGCAGGAGGCTCTCGCCCTCGCCGCGCAGCAGCGAGACGTGGAGTTCAGCGGCGGTGACGTCGAGTACGTCGGCGGGACGCCGTTCGAGCTCGATGACCAGTCGACGGCGATCGACCGAGAGTTCTACGACTTCTACCGCACCGCCCGAGGCAACAGCCCCGCCACCAGCACCCAGCCCACGCTGAGCAGCAATGCGCGATTCATGAACTTCTATCCGTTCGAGGACATCGAGACGATCTCGCCGCGCCCCATGCTGTTCATCACCGGCGATCAGGCCCATTCCCGCGAGTTCAGCGAGCAGGCCTACCAACTCGCGGCCGAACCCAAGCAACTGGTGCTCGTTCCCGGCGCAGGCCACGTCGACCTCTACGACCGCGTCGACCTGATCCCCTTCGACACGTTGGCCATCTTCTTCCAGAACAACTTGAGCACCCGGGAATGACTGCTAGCCGGGTGGGAACGCGGTTAGTCGGCGAGGAACTGCAGTGCCTCGAAAACAAAGGCGTTTGCCGAGGGCCGCAAGGCCAAGGCCGGCAAGGTCATCGTCACGCTCAACTGACCGTCTCGTCACTCGGCGGTAGCGATCGCACCCTGCAGGCGCGCGTGAATGGGCTCGCCGAGCTGCGCCCGCACGCGGCGGGTCAACTCGTCGGCCAGTACCTCGTCGGCACCGGACTCGATGCCGTCGAGGACCTGACGGATCACCTCGGCGGGAGCCGCCTTGGGACTGTCGGAGAAGTCGGCCATGTCGGTGTCCACCAGGCCGACGTAGACGCCCACCACCTGAACCCCCTTCGGCGCCAACTCAAGCCGCATCGAGTCCGTGGCGCTCCACATCGCCGCCTTCGACACGCCGTAGCTCGCACCCACGGGCCACCAGGAGAGCACGGACGCGACGTTGACGATCGCTCCGGACCGTTCGGCGATCCGATCGGCGAAGGTGGACGCCATGGCCAGCGGCCCGAAGAGGTTGGTCTCGAGTTCCTGACGTAGGCCGGACGTGTCCGGGTCGAGAACCGAAGACCCACGCAAGATTCCAGCATTGTTGATGAGGACGCTGACGTCTGGGGCCGCCTGCCCGGCGCCGCCAATTGACGACGCGTCGGTGACGTCGAGCGCAAGTGCGATCACCCGCGGGTCACTGGCGTCGATCGTCCGTGGATCACGAGCGGCGGCGTACACCTTGGCCGCTCCGCGATCGAGCAGTTGGCCGACGTATTCGCGGCCCATTCCGCGGTTGGCTCCCGTGACGAGCACGGTCTGTCCGGCAAGCGAAGTCATTGAGTTCTCCTAGTTGAGCCCAGCGTTTGGTGTGGGTGTTTCACAGCGCCCGAACGGTTCACGTCGATGTGGTTGCCGCCGGTTCCCCGACTCACGCCCACTCCTTGTAAACCGAACGGTGTACTTCCAGGCTGAACGGTACACACCGCTACGTGCGATGTAAACCCATCGGTATACTTGGTCGATGACCACCCAGCACGAGGCACGGTCCGCCGAGGGACGCGGCGGACGCGGTGCCCGGCAGCGCATCCTCACATCCGCTACCAATCTGTTCTACCGCGAGGGCATCAACGCGACCGGTGTCGAGCGCCTCGCCAGCGAGGCCTTGGTGTCCAAACGAACGCTCTATCAACACTTTCCCAGCAAGGCGGCTGTCGTCGAGGAGTACCTGCAAAACATTCGGCAAGGCGTCGGTGACCCCATTCGCCCCGGCCCGGACGCTGCCAACCACACACCACGCGAGCGGATACTGGCCTTGTTCCAGACCCCTTCAGCGGGCGGGCAGATGCGCGGCTGCCCCTTCCACAACGCCGCGGTCGAGGCGTCTGAGGCCATGCCGGAAATTCAAGACATCGTTCACGAACACAAGCGCGCGTATCTCAAGGGTCTGATCAAGCTGGCCCGACAGGCCGGCGCGGCCAACCCCACCCTGCTGGGCAACCAACTCGGTGTTCTCTATGAAGGTGCCGCCGCCTTGTCGACCTCGCTCGACGACCCCACTCCGTGGACGCATGCTCGAAAGGCCGCGGCCACGCTCATCGACCAAGCGGTGGGCCAAGCCCGCGCGTAGCCGACGCGGTCGTATCGATGCGTATAGTCGAGCAGAACTATACGAGTCGATACGGAGCTCTGTGCTACCCAGCCCCTATGCCCCAGGCGCGCTACCCGTCTACCTCGCGGGCCGCGGGACCGAGCTCGAGACCATTCGCATGCGCCTGGCGCGTACGAGCATGCTCGGGCGCTCCGGCGGGCCGCTGCTCGCGTTCTACGGCTCTCGGGGTCTCGGCAAGACGTCCCTGCTTCGTGCGGCTCAGCGCGAGGCTTCGGCCGCGGGCTACCTCACCGTCTGGGTGACCGGCCGCGACGACGTCGAGCTGGCCCCGGACCTGGCCGCGTCGTTGACCGACGAGATCAAGCGCCGGACGACGGGACAGAAGGCGAAGCGAGTTCTGCAGAGCATCAGCAAGATTCAGGTCGAAGTGGGGGTTCCGGGCGCCAAGGTGGGCATCGAGGCGGATAGGGCTCGCCGCGTTGCCGCCGTCGAGGACAGCCTGGCGGCAGCCGGCAAGTTCGCACGCGAGCACGGCCATCACGGTCTCGCAGTGTTCGTCGACGAGTTTCAGGAGGCCCGGTTGGCAGATCGGCGGTCGCTCCTGATCGCGCTCCAGCATTTCGACGGCGCCCCGGAAGGTCGGCCGGTGGCGATCATCGCCGCGGGCCTGCCCTCCCTACTCGGCGCGGTCCCGGAGGCCGCGACCTTCGGCGAACGCACCGACTTCATCGAGATAGGTCTGCTCGGGGAGGTCGCAGTGGCCGAGGCTCTGCGGCTGCCCGCGCAGGAACTCGGGGTGTCGTGGTCTGACGACGCCATCCTCGCGGCCATCGAGTCGGCCGGAGGGTATCCACATCGGGTGCAGCTGATCGGCGACGCCGCCTGGGAGGCGCGGCGTCCCGAGGCGGGCGACGTCATCGGCGCGGCTCAGGTACGGATGGGCGCAGAGCACGCCGAGCAGCGGATGGCTGGGGTATTCCGAAGCAGGCTAGCGAAACTCAATCCCGAACAGCATCGCGTCGTGATGGCCATGGCCGAGCTCGGTGACGGGCCCGTGTCGCGTGCGGCCCTCGCCGGCCGCCTCGGCATCGCCTCAGAGGCGCTGAGCCGCCCGCGCAAGGAGCTCATCGACCGCGGCCTCGTCGAGACTGCGGGCCGCGGACTGCTCCGCTTCACCATCCCCGGATTCGCGGAATTCCTTCGGACTCAGTCGGACCTGGAGTGATGCGCGCCCGCGGTCATCGCGGCGACGACCTCCTCCGTGGACACCACCGCGTGAGCAAGGAATGCATAGTTGACGAGTGCGGCCTGGTAGCCGTCGCCACGGGTCGGATGCCGCGGTCCGGCGGTGGCGTCACGGACAACGGTGACCTCGAAGCCATCCTCGAGCAGGTCACGAAGATGCGATTCGACGCACATGTTGGCGAGCATCCCGCAGAGGATGACCTTGGAGATGGACCGCTTGCGCAGTTGCAACACGAGATCGTTGCTCTGCGGACTCCACACCTTGTGTGGGCTGGCGACGATCGTCGTGCCGTCCTCGATGTAGGGCTTGAGCTCGTCGAGCCAGTCGGCGCCGGAACCGGCGAATCCTTCGAGCGTGAGCGGACCCGTGCGCGCGAAGGTGTTGGTGCGGAACTCATCTGACTCCAGCGGCCCGTTGAACAACCAGCCGCCGTCGGTGGGATAGAAGTAGTGCGGCGAGACGAATACCGAATAGTCGCAGGTCTTCGCCGTGGCGAGAATGTCGATGAGGTGCTGCACCGTGTCGTTCTCGGTCACGCTGTCTCCGACGCTGTCCCAGTTCTTTCCCGTGGGGCTGAGGACGTCGTTCTGGGGATCGATGACGACGATTGCGGTGGTGTCTCCGGAGTACTCCATGTCGGTCACTTTCCGTCGGTGCGGCGTCACCACTGCGTGGCGCTCGTGTAGGCCCTGGTCCACACTGTCACGTGCAGCATGACCGATTTCGTGAACGCGGCGTGCATGTCGTCGATCTGCTCCGCGGAGTGACGCGGGTCGGTGAGGTACGTCCGGGCGGTGGTGATGATGACCGCGGTGAATGCGAGCAGGTAGCGCAGCGGGATGTGGTCGACCGAATCGGCGTGATCCGTGAGGTTCTTCTTCGCCCGATTGTGGCGCAATCCGATCTCGTATTGTTGATCGAGCCAGGCTTGGTCGAGTGGGCGGGTGCAGGCATCGATGACCCAGCGTTCGAACCGAAGTGTCGACGCAGCACCGTATTCCGGATTCGGGGATCCGTCCGGGTGGGCGGAGTAGCGAGCGAGGAACGGATGCTGGCCGACCTGCGTTCGCCAGGCCGTCACCATGTCGGCCGCTCGGGGTGCCAGCAGCTCCGCCGCCGCTCGAAGGGCTTGGTCGTCGTCATCGGTCAAACCGACGGCGGCCTTGAGTTCCTTCAAGTCATCGAGAGTTAGAGGCGAAGGAGTGGCGTCGTTGCCGTAGGAGTAGCCGGGGATGCGTTCGGGATGGTGCAGCACGTTCTCGGGGGTGGGTTGCTGATTCATGGCGTGGCTCTACCTTTCGGACAGTTGGGGGTCGGTGTGAGTGGGGTCGACGTGTCGTGCGCGGACGGCCTTGATGGTGAGTTGGGCCGCGATGGCCACGAGCAGGGCGGCGAACGTCGCCGACGACACGGCGGGCGGCAGGGCGACCGCGAGGTAGACCGCGGGAACGGAGGTCACCGCTGCGGCGACGCCGAGTATCAACCCAGCGCGGACGTCGACCGGGTTGTCACCGTGGCGGTTGCCGAGCGTGCCCGTCAGGCTGGTCGGGATGCTGACCAGAAGTGCGGTGCCTTTCGCGATCGCGTCACCGAATGCGAAGACCGACCCCAGCAGTGGCACGGAGATGATTGCGCCACCGATGCCGAAGAGACCGGAGGCGATTCCCGTCATCACTCCGAGCGTCAGGTAGCCGACGGCGACGGGGAGCGAAAGGGCCAGTGCGTGTTCGGGTTTGGGTGCACTCACCAACATGTGGGCTGCGACGAGGAGGATGAATGCGATGAAGGCCCACCGCAGCCATGCGATCGGGAGTCGGTGCAGCGCGCGGGTCCCGATGACCGCGCCGACCATGGCACCGACCGAAATAAGCAGTGCTGCAACGATGTTGACGTATCCGTGGATCAGGTAGGTGGTCGAACTCACGATGGCGGTCGGGATGATCGCCACCAGTGATGTGGCGGCGGCCTGGCGCTGATCCATGTGAGCGCGCCACACCAGCAACGGCACCATCAGGATGGCGCCGCCGATCGCGAACAGGCCCGAGAGGATGCCTCCGACCGCCCCGATGACGACGAATGCGACCCACGGTGTCGGCGTGGGCCGCGCGGACTCCTTCAGCGCGAAGCCGTCGGTCGTCAGTGTCGTGGTCATGGATCCTCCTGCGAGCGGTGGCCTAGACGGTCACTGCACAGCGTGCGGGGAACAGGACGAACGAAAAAGAGGCAACTGGTTCGCACACTGATCGGTGGTGCCGATCAATGGTGATGGTGTCAGCGGTTGGAGTGAAGGTGGTCCGACTCGATACGCCAGCCCGGCGGCACGTTGGTGGTGAGGGCGAGCCTCACGAAGCGACCCACTGCGGCGGTCTGCGCCCGCTCCGGACTCCATTGCAGGGTGTACGGCATGCGAAGGGGAGGAATGGCGGGCTGCACCGTGGTGTCAGGTGGTAGGCCGAGCGAGGCCGTGAGGAGCACCCAGATCGCGTCGGGCTGATTGGTCCAACCCGACGACGACAGGTCGGTCGCATCGAGCTCCACCACGGGAGGCGACAGGCCTGCCTCGTCGAGGGCCTGCCGTTGCGCCAGTGCCCAATTGGGGAACAACGACTGGCTGGGCAGACCCAAGTGTTGCTTGCCGAGATCGCTCAGCGACACGCCGTCGCCGCCGGCGAGCTGGTGGTCGGGGCGCAGTCCGACCAGAAGTGCCTCGCTGCAGAAGACCGCGTTCACCACGCCGGTCGCCTCGGGCATCCGACCACAGGTCAGGGCGACGTCGATGGACCCGTCGGCGAGCGCCCGCGTCAGGTCGGGCAGCCACATCCGTTGCACGCTCACCACGACGTCGGGCAGGACGTCGCGGGCGGCGGCGCGCAGATGTGGCGCCAACGTGGCCGCCACGGGCGGCGTGATCGCCACCCGCACCGAACCGGATTCGCCTGCGGCGATGCGCCGTACCGCGGCCTTCGTGGCGGCTGCTTCGTCGAGCAGCACCTTGGCCCGAGCCAGCAGCTCCTCCCCGGCGGGGGTGAGCGCGACTCGGCGCGTGGTGCGGGTCAGCAGTGCAGTGCCGAATTCGCGTTCGAGTCGTTGCACCATGTCGCTCAGCGTGGGTTGGCCGATGCCCAACCGTTCTGCGGCCCGCCCGAAGTGCAGTTCGGTGGCGACGACCACGAACCCTTCGAGTTGCCGAAGCTCCATTGCCGAAGCGTAGCCGGAGCTGCACGAATAGGTCATTGATCGTCGCAGCCGATGAGTGGACGCGTCATCTGGCTCTTTTTCGCACGCACCGCGCCTTGCACTCTGAGTTCCAGAGCCGACTACCGGCTGCCGACAACCACACGAGGGACTTTCGACATGACAACTCCGACGACGACATCCACGGGCCAGCTCGACGGAAAGACCGCCTTGGTCACCGGCGCGACGTCCGGGATCGGACTGGCCGCAGCCCGCCGACTGGCGGCCGAGGGCGCATACGTGTTCATCACCGGCCGCGATCGTCAACGCCTGGATGCCGCCGCAGCGGACGCCCTGGGCACCATCCGCGGGATCAGAAGTGACGTCAGCAATCCCGACGACCTCGATGCACTCGCCCGCGAGATCGAAGCGCACGGCGCCGGGCTGGACGTCGTCTTCACCAACGCCGGCGGAGGTGACTTCGCCGCTCTGCCCGACGTCACCGTCGAGAATTATCGAGATACGTTCGACCGCAACGTCGCCGGCACTCTCTTCACCGTGCAGAAGGTGCTTCCACTGCTCAATGACGGCGCCTCGATCATCCTGTCGGGGTCGACGTCGGCACACGAGGGCATTCCCTCGTTCGGCCTCTACGCCGCATCGAAGGCGGCGGTGCGGTCGTTCGGCCGTACCTGGGCCGCCGAACTCGTCGATCGGCGCATCCGCGTCAACACGCTCACCCCAGGACCGATAGAGACACCCGGGTTGGCAGGGCTCGCGCCGGAGGGCGAGCAGCAACGGCAGCTGCTCGACGGCCTCGCAGCGTCTGTGCCGATGAAGCGGCTCGGGCAGCCCGACGAGGTGGCCAATGCAGTGCTCTTCCTAGCCTCCGATCAAAGCAGCTTCATGACCGGTGCCGAACTGTTCGTCGACGGCGGCCAGATTCAGATCTGAGGTGAGCGGAGCACGCAACCCGCCTTGAGGCACCTGGGCGCGGCGTTCGTCATGTCTGTTTCCGGCGGGCCTTCCACTCGCCGATCTTCGCGAGGCGACGGCGCTGTTGGGACGCTGCGCCTGAGTCGAGGCCGTGCTGGCGCTCCTCGAGGTAGCCGATGACACGTTCGCGATGTTCGACGGGGTTGGCGTCGTCGTACTTGAACTTCGCCTCCACCCGGATCACCGCCAACCGAATACCGCGAATGCCCGGCAGCATCCGACCGTAGGGGTCCTGTCCGGCGGCGACGGGCGCGTGGCGGCCCTCGGGCTGGAAGTCCTCGAGCTGAGCGGCCAGGATCTGTGCCTTCCCCTCGGGAGAATCGACAATCGTTGGGCGGCAGACGAATTGCACCGAGGAGTAGTAGCTGGTGGGGACGCCGTCTTCGTCGGGACCGCCAGCCTTGGCGCGCCAGTAGGTCGGCACGTAGGCATAGTCGCCGATCACCGCCAGGCGCACCTCGGTCGCGGCCTCTAGATGAGGCCACACGGGATTGGGTCGAGCGAGGTGCACGAGCAGTTCGTCACCGTGGTTGGTGAAGTGGGTGGGCACCAGCAGCGGTGCCTGACCGGGGTCGACGTTGTTGACGGCGAGGGTCCCGAAGCGATCGGTGGAGGCCAGCCACTCCTGCCATTCCGCGGCGTCGAGTGCGGCATCCCAGGGATGGATGAGCATGTCAATCTCCTCGTGTGGCTGCCGGGCTGCTGGAAAGCAGTCGGCGAACGATGGTGACTTCTGGACCCAATCGGGTCAGATGGGTAGCGAGCTCGTCGGCTGCGGCATGGAGCTGCTCGTCGGTGAATGGGGCCAAGGCGTCGAGGATGAACAGGGCGGTGGTGGTGTGATCACTCAGTTGGGTGCGGGAAGCCTGACGCCAGTTCCAGCGTCGGCAGGTCACCCCGCTGTCGTCACACCAGACGACCTCACCGGCGTCTGGATGCTCGATCACCGCGACGCCGTCGGCGGTGGTGTCGAACACTTCGGAGCCGCTGGCGCGAAGCAGCCGGGGGGCACCGATGTAGCGGGTGAGGTCCTCCCCGCCGACGGGCACCTGATGCAGCACCGAGATCGCGTTGTACACGTCCGTGAGCCGATTGACCCTGGGTAGGCCGGACTCAACGCGGCGGGTCAACGCCTCAACGCTGTTGCGGGTGCGCTGCGGCTTGGCCCCGAAGGCCCGGTATGCGTCGCGCCACGCCGCGATGTGCGGTTGTTGGTCGATCGGCTGCTGCGTAATCTTTTGGCGGGCAACGGTTTCGGCCTTCTGCAGCAGGTTCTCGCTGGCATCGTCGCTGGGACCGGGTACCACACCGTCGACGGCCATCAGCAGGGCGCGGTAGTCGGGACGCAACGCGGACACCGCAGCATCGATGCTCGCTGCCGCCAGGAATGCCGTGAGCGACGCCGTGTCAGCCATGATGCAACTCAGACCGGGAGGTGGCGTGTCCGACTCCGGGTTCGTACACCGCGAGCGAGAAGCGTGCCGGCTCTCCGTGAGGGTTGGCGTAGGCGTGGTCGACGTCGCCGGGAAAGGCAAGGGCGTCTCCGGACTCCAGACTGACCACCTGATCGGCAATCTCCACGGTGATCCCGCCAGCGAGGACGTGCACGAGTTCCTTGGTGCCATTGGCGTGGGCTTCGCTGACGTGCCGATCGGCCGGTCCCAACGACCAGTCCCACAGTTCGAGGACATCCGGCGGGGCGGTTCCCGCCACCAATACCCCGCGTCCTCCGGCGGTACCGCGCCAAAGTTCGGCAGCCTCGCCACGGCGGGTGACCCTTAGCGGGCTGGTCTCGGGTGGCTCGACCAACGCGGGCAGGCCCACGCCCAAGGCGTCACTGAGCCGAAGCAGGGTCCCCACACTGGGATTCACCGCGCCTTGTTCGACACTGACCACCATGCGCCGGCTGACCGCCGCGGATGCAGCGAGCTGATCCAACGTCCAACCCCGAGACATCCGCTCCTGCTTGACGCGAGCCCCGATCGCCGTGGCGAGCTTGGCCGCGTCACCATTCATGTAGTGCACTATAACGCACTGTCAGTGCACTACCAGTGGTTCGCGGCCGACGCCGTGAACATAATGTGCGCAATCTGGAGGTTCCGTTCCGCGGGTCGGACGATGAATGGAACATCGCCGAGCGAGAGGTCCAACGCGTGACAGTTCCACCGCAGGTCACGGAGCGAATCCGGAAGCCGCACTGGTCGCTGGCCCGGACGTGGCTGCTCCAGCCGGGTATCCCAGATGGCAGCGACGAGTACGACGCTGCGGCCGCGAGCAGCGCCGACGCGGTCGTCCTCGACATCGAAGACGGACTGCCCGATGCGCAGAAACCCGCTGGTCGCGTATCGGTGGCCGAATGGCTGGACACTGGTGCACGGGAGTGGGTGCGGATCAACAGCGCGGGCACGGCCCTCTGGTCCTCCGACCTGGACGCACTCGCCAATGCCCGCGGATTCGGCGGCGTCATGCTGGCCAAGACCGAGTCCGCCGACGACGTCGCCACCACCGCCGCACGGTTGCCCACCGGCACACCGTTGGTGGCGTTGATCGAATCGGCACTCGGCATCGAGGCGGCCCTCGACATCGCACGATCACCAGCGTGCGCGCGGATTGCGTTCGGCGTCGGCGATTTTCGCCGCGATACCGGGATGAGTGCGGACCCGACGGTCTTGGCGTACGCCCGCGCAAGGCTAGTGATCGCCAGTCGAGCTGCAGGACTCCCCGCCCCGATCGACGGACCAACCTTGCGCGATCAGACGCGACACCTGGCTCGTGAGACCGCGGTCGCCAAGGCCGCAGGCATGACTGGACGGTTGTGTCTCGATCAGGCGCACGCCGAGACGATCAACACCCTGCTCAGCCCGTCGGCGCTGGACGTCGACGAGGCGCGCGCCACGCTTGCCCGCCTCGATGTGCCCGCCGGACCCTACGACGGCAGTGTCGGACCTACCCGCGCCCGCGCTGAAGCAGTGCTCGACCTAGCGGCGAGGCTCGGTCTCGGCTGACGCCGGGAGATGTGGCTCATCCCCATTACCCCTCCGCCGTCAGCTGTGCGAACTGCGCCAGAAGTCGTCCCACGCGGACTTGGAGCGATAGTCACTGACGAGGTCGGCGCTGCGGAACGGCGCCATCTGATCCAGAAAGTCCTTCACGTTGGACGGGTCGCCCGGCGCGGGCACCTGCGAATTCGTCGAGGGCTTGCCGTCCGCGAGTTGAAGGGCGAAGCCCTCTTCGGTCAGCATGTAGTGGATGTAAAGCTTTGCGGCATTGGGGCTCTGCGTCTTCGCCGCGTACGCGATCGCCGACGGGAACGACTGCAGCGCCCATGGCTTCATGCCGTCGCAGAGAGACAGGTGGTAGCCCTTCTGGGCGACGTTGCGGAACTTCGCCATGGACATGGGGCCGAAACTCGGGTCCTGCTGGCCGGGCGCGCCGACGGCTTCGGAGACCTCCTCGTCAGTCTGGGTCAGTTTGGGATTGTTCTGCGCAAAGCGTTTGACCCATTCGTGAGCTGCATCGGGTTGGTCCGTCGTCAGGTCCGTGCCGAACTGCTGCTTGTAGGCGTCGCGCAGTGCCGCGTCGTCGTTGAGCGCCATGGAGTTGAACCAGTATGGGTACTTGGGATTGCTCAGCGGGTCGGCGATGGCGACGCGTCCATTGAACTGCTTGTCCGTGAGTTGCCAGATGTTGGACACCGGGCAACTCTCGAACTTCTCGTCGTTGTAGACCCAGCCCATGGGACCGTAGTGAACCGCCAGTGGGTACTGATCCTGAGGTTTGATCGAGCTCTTCAAGTCCCCGGGGACCCAGTTGACGAGGACGCCCTGATCGAGCAGCTCGACGGCGTACGCGGGGAGGTCTTCGTTGATGACGACGTCACCGATCACGTTGCCGGACTGGTTCTCCCGCAACACCTTGTCGATGGCTCCCAGCTCGACCTTCACACCGGTGGCCTCGAGTCCGTACTTGGCGGCGAATGCCTTGGCGGTGTCGACGACCTTGCCGGTTTGATCGTAGATCGTGATACCGCGCTCCTTGCGTGCCGCGGCGATCAGCTTGTCGAGATCGAAGCCCTGCGGCTCCTCGTCGGGCTGGAACGTCTTCTGCACCAGCGGGGGCGACGTCGCGTCGGCGCCGGGGCCGGTGGGGGCCGGAGGCGCGCAGGCCGTCACCAGGAGCGCGAGCACCGCCCCGGCAATCACGGCGCGCCGTGGACGAAAACTATTCCTGTGCATGACTTCTCCTTCGTTGGCGATTACCGGACCCATCAGGCGGAGCGCAATCGTGATCCTTCGAGCATGGTCTGATCGATGATGGGAAAGTCTGCACCGGCAACATGGGCGTAGTACTGGGAAGCGAGGAAGTCGCCGCGCTCTGGCTGCTCGTGGCCGTCGGCGTAGGCACGGTACCTGCCACCGGCGAGCTTCACCAGGTAGCTGCCCGCGGCGACGTCCCAGGGGTTGGTGCCGAAGTTGAAGGTGGCGTCGGCCCAACCCGCCGCCACGTGTGCCAGGCACAGCGCGCCGCTGCTGGTGTTGCGCACCGCGGAGAAGTCTTGCACCAGAGCGCCGTAGCGTCGCAGGCTGTAATCCTGGTCTGCGGCGAGGTCCGCCGGCATGGGGTAGTGGGCGAGCACGGTGGCCTGGTTACTCGTGGTGAAGCCGCGGGCGCGGATCGGCTCACCGCCGAGGCGGGCACCGGTGTCGTCGGCGGTGAACAGGTTGCCCCCAACGGGTTCGTAGATGACGCCCGCGATCACCGCACCATCGACGACCGCGGCGATCGACACGCACCAGAAGGCGATACCGCGAGCGAAGTTGGACGTTCCATCGATGGGATCGACGTACCAGGTCGGGCTGCCGTCGCCCTGAGGGCCGTCCTCCTCGCCCACGACCGTCGAGCCGGGGAAGTCCTCGTCGATGATCTCCCGGATGCGAACCTCGGCGGCCCGGTCGTACCTGGTGACGACGTCGTGGATGTCGGCCTTGAGATCGATGTTCATGTCACGCCGAAAACCGTTGAGCAACAGAGGCGCGACGTCCAATGCGGCGCGGCACGCGGTCGCGCAGCATCGGGTGGACAGTGATGCCATGGGTGTGTTCCTCATCGGTGGGCAGGGGTGTCTGCCGCCCGTCGCCCGCAGGACACGTCGCGCCGGTACGTGTCACCCACGTACCAGGTCTGCGCGGGCGTCGACCCGGCGGCGTGGATGCCGTGCAGCAACAACCGGGGGTCGGGCTTGCGGAAGCCGACTTCATCGCTGAAGGAGCAGTCGGCGAAACACTCACCGATTCCGGCACTTTGGAGTACCCACCGGTAGGCGGCCCCGGATATCGTGTTGCTCACGACGCAGACGGCGATGATGGCGTTGCGACAGTGCTCGAGGAGTTCGGGAATGCCGGGGCGGCGCTCACGATGCTCCCACGCCAGACACAGGTCGGCGGTCAGGCGAGTTCGGTGGCGGGCGATGTGATCGATCAGGTCCGCGCCCCACGCGGGCTGCGCCAGCAGCGCCCACAGCGCCGACTGGTCGAGCTCGCTGCCGGTCGAGTCACCGTCCTTCCACGCATCGTGCCGCCTGCGGCCGTGCAGGAGGTCGGCCGCAACCTGCTCGACCGGTGGCAGGAGCGACCCGTCCGGCAGCCCTCGCCGGGCGTCCTCGATCACGCCGCTGGCGAAGGTCTGCGCCCAGCCGTTGGCCGGGAAGGTCTCCACCAGGACGCCGCCGACGTCGAGTGCGAGTAGGCGGGGCGCCACGGACTCAGCTCGCGTCGACACGATCGCCCTCGATATCGAAGACGTGAACGTCGTTGGTGGCGATACGCATTCGGATGTCATCGCCTGGCCGGCACGTCGGAGTGACCGAGGTGATGGCGAAGAGGTGGCGGCCATCGGCGACGACCTCGATGGTCCAGCTGCCCCCGGTCGCGAGTACGGCGAACACGGTGCCATCCATGGTCAATCCCTCGGAGGCGGCGTGCTCGCTGCGCGATTCGATCCGGATGGACTCCGGACGAAACCCCACCGAACCCGGCGCGGAGCCCGTGCCCTTGGTCTTGGCCACGCCGAACTGGTACGCGGCTGCCACGTGAGTCGCGGGGTCGGCATCGACGATCTCGACGACGTTGATCGGAGGGTTGCCGAGGAACTCGGCGACGAAGCGGTTTCGGGGGCGGTCGTAGATGTCGGTCGGTGCTCCGATCTGTTGGGGTCGGCCCTCGAACACCACCGCAATCCGGGTGGCCAATGTCATTGCCTCCCATTGGTCGTGGGTCACGAACACGATGGTGGAACCGAAGTCCTGATGGATTCGCTTCAGCTCTGCCCGCATTTCGAGTCGCAGTCGTGCGTCGAGGTTCGAGAGCGGCTCGTCGAGAAGCATGACGCCGGGATTGACGGCCAGCATCCGGGCCAGCGCCACCCGTTGCTGTTGTCCACCAGACAGTTCCGAGGGGTATCGATCGGCATAGCGGTCGATGCCCATCACGCCGAGCACCTCGTCGGCTCGTCGTCCTCTTTCGGCACGGGCGACCTTGCGCAGGCGCAGGCCGTACTCGGTGTTCTGGCGGACCGTCATGTGCGGCCACAACGCATAGCTCTGGAAGACCATGCCCATCCCACGGCGCTCGGGTGGAATGAACACCCCGCGATCGACCGAGTCGAGAACCCGATCGTCGACGGAAATCGAACCCGCCGTTGGCTGTTCGAGTCCGGCGATCATTCGTAGCGTCGTGGTCTTGCCACAGCCGGATGGGCCGAGCATGCACATGAAGTCGCCATGGTCGATCGTGAGATCCAGGTCATCGACCGCACTGGTCGTACTCCCGAGGTATCGCTTGGTGACGTGGTTGAGCTCAATCGTGGGCATCGGTCATGCACCCAATCCCCGGCCGAGGTCGGTCTTGAAGGTCTTCTGGATTGCGTAGGTGCCACCGAACGCGACGGCCGAGACGATGAGGACGACGCCGTTCGCGGCTTGGGTGTACCCGAACTCGACGAGCTTGATCGCGAACGTGGTCAAGACGTCCATGCCCGGCACGGCCAGGATGATCACGAGGCTCAGGCTGCGGACACCCGCGATGAACGGCATCAGCACACCGATTGCGAGAGAGCGCTTTTGGATGGGGAGGATGATCCCGGCCATGCGGCGCCACCATCCGGCACCCGCGACCTGTGCCGCCTCTTCGGGGTCGGGGCCGAGTTGCATCATCGCCGAGATGCCAGCGCGCGAGGCGAACGGCATCTGCTCGGCCAGGTAGATCAGAACCAGGATCGCGGCTGTGCCGTAGAGCGCCGGAATGGGCCCGCGGGGTACGGCGAACAGCGACAGGTAGGCAACCGCGAAGGCGATGCCAGGAACGAGATACGGAAGGAACGTCAGCTGGCGCAACGTCGTAGCGAGCAGACGGTTGGGGGAGCGGACGACCACGTACCCGACGAGCTGTCCAAGGATGCCCGCGGACACCGCTGCGACGCCGACGATCCAGAACGTGTTCCAGGCTGCCGACCACACCGCGCTGCTGACCAGGACTCCGTCGGTGAACCCTACTGTGTCGAGGCCGCGGCCGAGCCAATAGGACAGGGTGAAGTTGTCCAGTGAGAAGTCGGCGGGACGCCGCATCAGGGTGGAGAGCAGCAGCACGCCGATGGGGACGGCCACACTGAGAAGAAATGCGAACCCGCAGAGCGCGGTAGCCGTCATCCGGAATCTGCCGAGCGGCCGAGTCCTGTCCATCGAGCCCTTGCCGCCAATGGTGACGAAGCGCCGCGCCTCCTTCAGAAAGTGCACGTCCACCCACAGGGACAGCAGTCCAATCACGATGATGGCGGCGGCGATGACCGCCGCGGCGCCCGTCTCCCGGGTCGAGATGTTCCGGTATAGCGAGGTCGCCAGGACGTTGAAGTCGGTGGGAAGTCCGAGGATGTAGGTCACGCCGAATTCGCCGAGGACCTTCGCCAGGATCAGTGTGGCGGCCGCGACGATGGCCGGCCGCATCAGCGGGATCAGGATGGTGCGGACGACGGTCCCGTAGCTGGCGCCGAATGTCCGTGCCGAATCCTCCAACTGCGAGTCGAAGCGTTTGAGGGCGTTGCCGAGCATCAGAATGACCAGCGGTGAGAAGTACAGGGTGAAGATGACGATGATGGGCACGGCGCCGTAGGCGAGCCAGTCGGGCGGCGTGAACCCGATGGATTCCAGCCAACCGGGTTGCCCGCCCGCCGTACGGTTCTTGAATATCGTGCTCCACGCGAGCGCGAATGCCCATGTCGGCAGCATGTAGGGGACGATCAACGCCGTGCTGAACCAGCGGCGGCCGAGCATGTCCGTCCGGGTCAGGAGCCACGCGAACGTTCCACCGACGAGCAGCGACAGGACGACCGAGCACGCGCTGACGATCACGGTGTGGAGCAACGGCCGCCAGAACAGCTCGCCGGAGACCGGCGACAGGAACACCCGCCAGAGGTAGTAGGAGGTCAGCGAGCCCGCGGGCTGCTGCACGATCAACGTGTCCTTCGGGCTGACGGTTGCGCCGTCGATCAACATCGTCACGATCGGCACCACGATCAGATAGCCGAACAGCACCAGCCCGAGCAGGCCGAGGATCGTCGTGGGACGCCGAATGGCAACTCTGAATCGATAGCGCAGGGCCTGGCGGCTGGGTCTGGTGGGGCTCGCGGGTGGCGACGGCTGGTCGACCGGATGGTCCGCCGCCGTTGCCCGTTTCTTCACGCGGAGTCCTCAAGTTGGCTACGGCTTGATCGGACATACTCTTGTGGCTATGCCTGGGACACTACCCAGCACGGCAATGGAACTCGATGAACATGGCGATCTTGGCAAGACGTACGGATCCTCGTGGTGATCGTTCTGTCAGAATCGACACATGATCCAGGGCTTCTCGCACATCGGCATTTGCGTGACCGATCTCGACCGTTCGATCGGCTTCTATACCCAGGTGTTCGGGTTCGCGCAGTTGTATCAGCTCGACTTCAACGACAACGAAGTCGCTGCGACCATGGAGCAGGACGGCAGATTCCGCTCGGCGATGCTCGTGCGCGATGACATCCGGATCGAGTTGTTGCAGTGGGTGGACGTCCCGATGACTGGGTCCGGGCAGCGCAAGCCGATGACTGAGCTTGGCATCACGCATCTTTCGTTCCGAGTCGAGGAAGTTGACGGTCTCACCGACGCCATCCTCGCTGCGGGCGGGACTCTGGTGGAGTCAACGCGCACCGTGTTGGGCGATGTCGAGGACCCAAAGTCCGGCCGGTTCATCTACCTGACCGACCCCGACGGCACCCGCATCGAACTCATGCAGAACGTGCCCGATCTCTCCGGCATCAGCGCCGCCGACATCGCCGCATCCACCGCCGGTTAGTGGATAAGCGACGCTCGAGGGGTATGGGGACTGCATGACGTTCAACGACTATCCATTTGCCGGCAAGACGGTCCTGGTCACCGGTGGCGGTTCCGGCATCGGTCGCGCAATCGCCGAGGCCTTTCTCGACAACGGCGCCAACGTGGCGATCAGCGGACGGCGGCGCGAGAAACTCGACGCCGTCCTGACGGGGTATCCCGAGCAACGCACGCTGGCAGTCGAAGCCGACGTCACCGACGATTCGTCCGCAAAGTCGATGGTCGACGCAGTGGTCGAGCGCTTCGGTGCACTCGACGTCATGGTCAACAACGCCGCGGCCTACTTCAACGGGCCTTTCGGCGAAATGTCGCTCGACAGTTGGGAATCCATCCGGCGCACCAATATCGACGGCTTCGTGCACGTCGTTCGCCACTCGGTGGGTGAGCTTGAGAAGTCCGGCGGAAACGTCGTGGTGGTCGGCTCCGTGTCCGGGCTGCGAGGCGACTGGGGCCAGGCCGCATACAACGCGACCAAGGCCGCGATCATGAACTTCGTGCAGTCGCTCGCCCTCGACTACGGACCCCGCGGAGTCCGGTTCAATGCGGTGGCGCCTGCGCTCACGATCACCGACATCACCAAGGAGATCGAGGACGACGAGGCGGCCCTGGCGGCGGCCAACAATCGGATAGCGCTCGGGCGTCCGGGCAAGCCGGCAGACATCGCGCCGGCCGTGCTCTTTCTCGCCAGCCCAGATGCGGGTTACATCACGGGTGCATGGCTACCGGTGGATGGTGGCACCTCGGCCAGCACCGGGCAGGCGCACTAGCCGGTGCGGACTCGTCTCCCGGGAACGCGCTTTTTCCATCCGACCGCCGGCACGCTACGTCTCGAGCACCATCAGCTGCGGGCTTCGGACCGGCCGGACCTGCAACTCGTCATCTACGCGCCACTGGACGACGTGACGCGGACCCGGCTTGCCCGGGCGGATGTGGGGTAGGGCTTTGGCTGCGGACCGCACCCGCCCATATCGACTCACGCCGAGCGTGCGCTCCACTCAGCCGTTCGCTCGGGTGTGGCCTCGGCGAGCGCCTTACGGGTGTTCTCCGCGTCGAAGTCCTTGCCGTACACCGGCGTTCCAGGCTGTTGACGCCACGATTCGGAGATCGGGCCCGCATCGACGGGATCGAATCCGAGTTGATCGACGATGCCGTTGATCAGTTCACGGCCCGGTCCGTCCTCGCCCGCGATCGGGAGTGCGATGCGGTCCGCTGCGCCGCTCGGCGTCCCGCTCCCCAGGAGATGCTTCCACCAGATCCCGTTGAACACCTTGTACACCGGAGCGCCGATCTGCTCGGCGACCCACGCACTCTCGACCTGACCGTCTTCGATCGCCGTGATCTCACCGTCGCGCTGCTGGGGGTAGTAGTTGTTCGTCTCGATCACCGGCGCACCCGGCTTGCGCGCATCGACGATGCCGTCTGCCAGGTCGGGAACGTTCTTCTGCGGAATGCTCACGACCACGAGGTCGGCGTCGGCCGCGGCATCCTTGGCCCACACCGCCGTCGCACCGGTTTCGCTCGCGAGATCCGAGAGCGTTTCGGGTGATCGCGAATTCGACACGGTTACTTCGTGTCCGAGTTCACGGAGCCGACGCGTCAGCGTCCCACCAATCTGACCTGCCCCGATGATTCCGATCTTCATGCAACCGCCTTCTTCTGGTGAGTCCATCCTTTGGGGGCCAACGTTGGGCACACGCGACCGTATTCCGTAGCAATGCCTTCCAAAGGCGGACAAGCGTCGGCCATCACACGCACTCACATCAGTCCTCAGCGTCTGCTCAGGAGGACTTCCGTACTGTGGTCCCCAGGCGGGTGATGGCCTTCCCCCTGGGCCGCACGCGCATAGGGTCTCTGCCGGCTCTGCGCTCTTACGCGAGAGTCGGCAGGACCCGTTCAGCGGGCCGGGGTGACGGGTACGTCCCTTACTGCACCGCGATCGGCGGACGTCGTCATTGCCGCGTAGGCGCGAAGAGCGTTGGACACCTTGCGAATTCGGGATTTCGGTCGAAACCCACCGCGATCGATCTGACGTTGCCGACGCTTGGACACGTCGACGTCGATGAGATCGCCGTCCTCGACCAGACCGATCACCCCACCCGCCGCCGCCTCGGGCGACACGTGCCCGATCGCAAGCCCCGAACTGCCGCCTGAGAATCGCCCGTCGGTGATCAAGGCGCACGCGCGGCAGCCCACGACCCTTGAGGAACGACGTCGGGTGCAACATCTCCTGCATGCCCGGGCCACCCAGCCCTAATGCGCGGTTGAGTGGTCCAAGTCAGCTGATGCCGCATTGTCACGCTGAGCGGCCACCTCGATGAGGCGGCTCGACAGGCCCTCGGTGATGAGGGTCCATGCATCGGAACCGAGAACGAGCCGTCGCGGCGGAGCGTCCGCGTCCGCGGCGCGAATGATCGCTGCGGCAACACGTTCCGGGCAGTCGGTCATCTCCTTGACCTTTGGTGGCGGCTGGTCGGCCGGCCCGCCCCGGTAGGGTTCGCTCACTGGAATGTGCGCGGCCGCGTCGAAGAAGCCGGTGCGCACGACGCCCGGCTCGATCAGAGTGGTGCGGATTCCGAGCGGCTCCACCTCGTATGCGAGGGCGTCGTAGAAGCCTTCGATACCCCACTTGGTGGCGTGATACACGGAGTACGCGGGAAAGGTGATCTGTCCGCCCATGCTGGACATCTGCATCAGCAGGCCGCCGCCCTGAGCACGCAGACGAGGAATCACCGCGCGGGCGAGCTGTATGGAACCCGTCAGGTTGGTGGCGATCAACGAATCGATGTGGTCGTCGTCGAGATCTTCAGCCGCCCCGGCGACGCCGTATCCCGCGTTGGACACGACGACGTCGATGCGACCCACGGCATCGAACGCTTCGCCGACCACGTTGCGGATGGAGTCGACGTCCGTGACATCGAGGGCACGCCTCCACATCCGATCACCGAACCGTGCCGCCAAGTCGTCGAGCTGATCGGGCCGCCGCAGGGTCGCCGCGACGGTATCGCCCCGCGACAAGGCCTGTTCAGCCAGTTCTCGCCCCATGCCCCGGGATGACCCGGTGATGAACCAGGTCGTGGTCATGGCGACGTCACCAGGCCGCCCAGCACTTTCCACGGGAGGATGGGCAGGTCGCGCACCCGCACACCCACTGCGTCGTGCACCGCGGCGGCCACTGCGGCGTCCACGCCCGTCGCGCCCAACTCCCCGATCCCGCGCGCACCGATCACGCTGGCTGCATCGTCGTATTCATTGATGAATGACACGTCGAGTGAAGATGGGATGTCGGCGTTGACCGGCACCGCCACGTTCGACAGGTTCTTGGCCAACCAGCGACCGTGGATCGGCTCTTGGTCGCTTTCCTCCAACGTGGCCTTGCCCCAGCCCCAGATGATGCCGCCGATCATCTGCGCCCGGGCGGTGACGGGGTTAAGGATGCGTCCGGCGGAGTAGACACCCACCGCACGCCGCAGCCGGATCAGCCCGAAATCGCGGTCGACGCCGACCTCGATGAAGATCGCCCCCCAGCTGCGTAGCGCCGATCGTGTTCCCTCACCGTCCATGTTCATCCCACCGCCGGGCGGTGTGAACCGACCCTCGCCGACGATCTCGCCGCTTCCCCGCAGGGCACAGGTGTCCGTGATGTCGATTCGCCGACGGGAGAGCTGCCGCAGCGCATCCCTGGCTGCGAGTGCTACCGCGCTACCCGCACTCATCGTCGTCGACGAGCCGTAGGCCGGGCCACCCATCGGCAGATTGGTATCACCCCAATGCATTTCGACCCGCGTGGGTGGCAAACCGAGCTCCTCGGCGGCGATCTGGCTCAGTATCGTCTGCACCCCGGTTCCGATGTCCTGCACGTTGGTCTCGACGATTACCGCCCCGTCGTCGCGCAGCCGGACCCGTGCGGAGCTGGGGAAGCGGAAGCTTCCCATCGTGCAGGTGGCCATGCCGTGCCCGATCACCCACGCTCCGTCGGTGCGCGGCCGGTCGTGCCGCTCGTACCACCCGTAGCGGCGGGCGCCTTCGGCGTAGGCGTCTCTGAGCCGATTGCTCGACCACGGGCGACCGTCGGCCGGGGACACCTCCGCGAAGTTGGCCAGCCGCACGTCGAGCGGATCGACGCCGGCCGCGTCGGCCAACTCGTTCATCGCGGATTCCAACGCCCACTGGCCCGTGCCCTCGAGCGGCGCCCGCATCGGCGTTGGCACGTTGAGGTTCACCCGTTCGATGACCTGGCGGGTGCGGATTGCCATCGACGCGTACAGGTTGCGACTCGACAGCGCCGCGGGTTCCACATGCGTGTCAACCATTCCGGCGTTGTTGACAGCGACGTGTTCGACGCCGATGAGTCGCCCCGATTCGTCGGCGGCCAACCGCATCGTCTGCTCCATCCACGGCTGGTAGCCGACATTGGTGAACTGATCGGCGCGGCGCAGATGGAGCGTCACGGGCCTGCCGGTGACCCGGGCGGCCGTCGCGGCAAGAATTTCGTGCGGCCAGACGTAGCTCTTGGAGCCGAAGCCGCCGCCGATGTGACCCGCGATCACCCGAATATGGTTCGGGTCGACACCCAATGCCGCACTGACCACCGGCGCCACCGTGGAACTGGCCTGGACGGTGTCCCAGAGTGTCAGCTGCTCGCCGTTCCATTGCGCGACGGTGCCCGACGTCTCCATCGCATGGTGGTGTCGCGGCGATTGACGGTAGACCTGCTCGATGCGCAGCGCGGCGCTCGACCAGGCCGCATCCATGTCACCCTTGTCGAACCCGCCACCGAATTCTCCCGGCGCCGGCTCGCGGGTGCCAGTGCCGAGCAGTACGGGATCTGCACGCTCGCAGTCGACGGCCACCAACACCCGGCCAGCCTCCGCGGCCTCGACGGATTCGGCGATGACGATGGCGACGGGCTGCCCCTCGTAGTGTATGCGCTTGTCGACGAACGGCATTCGGGTCACACCGGCCGGTTCCGAGAGCTCCGGAAAGTCCGGTAGGTCGGCGGAAGTGAGGACGGCAACCACCCCCGGTGAGCCCAACGCCGGCGGCGGCATCGACGCCGCGCAGTTCGCCTGCGGACACAGGAGCACCCACGAGTACCGCGTAGAGCAAGCCTTCGGGGTGGTGATCGGCGGTGTAGCGCGCCGCGCCCGTGACCTTCGCCGCGGCCTCGACGCGTGTGAACGGGGTCTCGGTCCCCCCCGTCGCGGTGGTTGCGTCATGCCGCGCCGCCGGCGAGCAGCAGGGCACGCACCGCGGCGCGACCTGCCATCACGGTCTTGAACCCGTTGTTCGGCAACGCGCGCGCAGTCGACATGGCCTTGCCGATCACCGGCATCAGTGCGTCTCGCTCCAGCCTGACGCCGACGAGATTGGGCTCGATGCCGTTCAGCCGCAACGATTTCTGCGCAACCGAACCGAGCGCTACCCGGGCCTCCCGGATGACACCGCCCTCGCTGCGCACCGTAGCCGCAGCGGACACGATCGCGTACTCGTATGAGGCGCGCTCGCGGACCTTGACATACGCCTGCCCCTCCGCGGTGCGCAGCGGGACGCGATAGCCGATGATCAGCTCGCCGGGTTCCAGGCGGTTCTCCCGCTGCGGGTTTCCCAAGGCGGCTGCCTCCTCTTGGGACAGATGGAAGTCGGTCATCGGGATGCTGCGGTTGCCTGCCGGACCGGTGACGTCGACCCATGCGTCCAATGCGGCCAACGCCACGGCCGGGTCTGACGGCTGCACCGCCACGCAGTCCTCGGTCCAGCCGAAGATGGCCTGACGCTCGTGGTGACCCTCCAGCGAGGAACACCCGCTTCCCTGGACACGCTTGTTGCATCCCCACGGCAGTGGCTGCTCGGCGCGGAAATACGGACAGCGGGTCCGCTGCAGGACATTTCCCCCCATGGTGGCGCGATTGCGCAGTTGTCGCGGACGCGGCTTGCCGGCACGCCGACGCCAACGCCGCGGCGCCGCTGTTCACCGCGGGGTGTGCCTCCACGTCATTGAGTGTCGCCAACGCCCCGATGATCAGTTCGTCGCCGCGCTGGGTGATGCCGCGCAACTCGCTCGACGTCACCGATGTCGACGACGTCGTCCGCGTCGGAGATGCCGAGCCGGAACCAGTTCAACAGTTCGGTGCCCCCAGCGATCACCGTGGCGCTACCGCGGGTCAACGCCGCCACCGTCGATGCGACGTCGGTGGCGCGGGCGTAACCGAAGTCCTTCATCGGGCACTCTCATTCGCAACGGCCAGCACGGCCTCGGTGATCTGCAGGTAGGACGAGCATCGACAGATGTTGCCACTCATCCATTCCCGTACGGTGGCCTCGTCTCCCGCATGCCCCTCGGCGATGCATGCGACCGCGGAGATGATCTGGCCCGGGGTGCAGTACCCGCACTGAAACGCGTCGTGCTCGACGAATGCCCGCTGCACCGGGTGCAGGTCGCCGTCCGGGTCCGCGAGCCCCTCGACCGTCACCACCTCGCGGCCGTCGCATTGCACTGCGAGCGTGAGGCACCCGTTCATCCGCTGGCCGTCGACGAGGACGGTGCACGTTCCGCACGCCCCTTCGTTGCAGCCCTTCTTGGCGCCGGTCAGGCCGACCGATTCACGAAGCCAGTCGAGGAGGGTGGTCCGGGCCGCCACCTCGGCTGCGACGTCGACGCCGTTGACGCGCAGATGAATTCGTGACCGCCGCTGGAAATCCAGTGCAGCGTCGGGCCGGGAGTTCATGCCGTACCCGCCACGTAGCTGATCACGCCGTCCGCATTGCCACACATGATCGACGCCTGGGCGTCCTCGTCGATGCCGGAGGCCGCGACGTCGTCAACGGCTCGCTGCACGGGTCCGCGAAACGGGTAGTCCGATCCGAGCAGCAGGCGACCGGGCCCGACCGTGTCGAGCGCGCAGCGCAGAGCGGGCTGATGAAACGAGCACGTATCGAGATAGGTCCTGGTCCGCAGATAGGTCGGAATGTCATGCAGGGCCGCGCCCGGGCCGCTCTGGTCGATCAGTCGTTGGGCCAGATAGGGCAGCACGCCGCCGAGGTGCGGAATGACCAGCAGGAGCCCAGGGTGTTCGTCGAGAGTTCCCGACAGCATCAGCCGGGCCGCCGCGATACTCGTCACGACCGGCGGACTGAGACTTGCGTTGAGGCTCCAGTCCGTGGCTCCCTCGACGGCGGGCACTAACGCGGGGTGCAGGAACAACGGGAGCTTTCGCGCCGAGAGCTCCGCATAGAACTCCGAAAGGCCGTCGTCGTCGAGCCGGCTGGTCGGGGAGACGTAGATCATCACGCCTGCGAGGGCCGGAGTGTCGGCAACACGGCGTACCTCGGCGACTGCTAGTGCGGGATCGGTCAAGTCCACCGTGATCATGGCGCCCGCGTACTCATCGTGCTCGGCTGCGGCGGTGAGGAGCTCGTCGTTGCATGTGCGGACGGCCGCAGCGGTTTCTTTGAGGCCTGCACCGGGCGGCACCGGCCACGGAAGCGAGATGATCGCCCTGCCTCCCGCCGCTGCAAGCTCGCGGCGACCCAGCGCTCCGTCACCGAGCTGCGGGTAGGCATCGAACACTCCATCCAGCGCCGTCGGCGAGGGATCAGCATCCGCGTCGACGCCCGCCGGACGTATGAAGCTCGCGGGCGCGAGGTGGAAGTGGAGGTCGACGAACGTCACATCGCAACTTCAGCACTGGCTGGCGGTGCGCACACCCGTGGTGAACACGGGTTGCGGGGGTCCAGTGAGTTTCCTGGGTTCCGCACGGGAGCTGCGGTGGTTCGCTCACAGGCGTCGGTTGCCGATCGACCTGCTCGGTGCAGGTCACCGTGCGACGATGCGTGCTGTGGCACTGGTCGGGCGGCATCGCGAGCAGCAGGCGCTAGCCGAGCTGCTCGACGCCGCCCGGCGTGGCCACAGCTGGCGTTCTCGTGCTGCGAGGCGAGCCAGGCATCGGCAAGACCGCACTCCTCCAGGATCTGGTGGAGCGGGCCACCGACTCCCGCGTCCTCCAGCTCAGCGGCGCCGAGCTGGAAAGGGACATGGCCTACGCCGGCGTCCAACAACTGTGCGCTCCGCTGATGGGGCTGGTCGACGGACTACCCGGGCCGCAAGCCGACGCCTTGAAGGTGGCGCTAGGCCTCGCCTCCGGAGCGCCACCTGATCGACTGCTCGTGGGGCTTGCGTTGCTGACGTTGTTGGGTGCGGCAAGCGGTAGCACACCAATCCTGTGTGTCGTCGATGACGTGCAGTGGGTGGACTCCTCGTCGGTGCAGGCGTTGGCCTTCGTCGCTCGCCGAATTCAAGTCGACCCCGTCGTGATGGTCTTCACCAGCCGAGACCCGGGTGCCGATGCGCTCGTAGGCCATCGCGAACTGATCCTTGGCGGCCTCACCGATCGCGACGCACGGCTGTTGCTCGCCACCATGGTGCCGGCCCGACTCGACGAGCGGGTGCGCGAAACGGTGCTCGCCGAGGCGAACGGAAACCCGCTCGCGCTCCAGGAGCTGCACAAGGCTCTGACCCCGGAAGGTTTGGCCGGCGGCTACGGGCTGCCGAGCGCAACGTCGACCGGAACGCACATCGAACGTACTTTCATCCAACAGGCGCGTGAACTTCCCTCCGCGACAAGAACATTCCTTGTCGTGATGGCCGCGGAACCGGCGGGCAGACCGGAATGGATCTGGTCAGCGCTTGGCAGCCTTGGAATAGGCCGCGAGGCGGCGGAACCCGCCGAGGCCGCTGGCTTGATCGTCGTCGACGGGGGCGCCGCGGTTCCGCCATCCGCTGATCCGCGCGGCGATCTATCGCAGCTCGCTCGGCGTCGCAACGGCGGCGAGCGCACGCTGCGCTGGCGTCGAGCATCACCGGGCCGACGGCCGATGATTATCGGGCCTGGCACCGTGCCCACGCGACCGACGCACCTGACGTTCAACATCGCAGACGAGCTGGAACGTGCGGCCGCCCGCGCGCGCGCTCGTGGAGGTGTTTCCGCCTCGGCATCGTTTCTGGAGTACGCCGCTCGGCTTACGCCGGACGCAGGCGAACGGGCCCGCCGGACGCTGGATGCTGCGATGGCCAATCTCGATGCGGGTATGCCGGACGCGGCCGCTCGTCTCATTGCGGCGGCCTACGACTCCACCGACGACGAATTGCTCGCTGCCCGTTGCGAATTGCTGCGCGCGAAAATGGCATTCGCTGCCAGCCGCGGCGCCGACGCACCGCCACTTCTGCTGGCAGCGGCCAAACGGATGGAGCAGCCTCGACCCACTCGAGTCGCGAAAGGCCTACTTGGGGGCGTGATGGCGTCGATCCTCGTCGGCCGGTTGTCGACCGAACAGCACAACTCCGCACGCTCAGTCGCGCAGGCCGCGCGCAGGGCGCCGGCCGCGCCGGACCCGCCGAGGGTCATCGACCTCTTGCTGGACGGCCTGATCGTCAGGCTGACCGCGGGCACGGCGCTGCGGCGGACCTGCTGCAGAGGGCGATCCGGGCCTATCTCCGAGAGTGGGAGACCGAGACCCCCGACCCGCGCTGGCACGATCTCACTGCGCGCGTGTGTCTCGATCTCTTCGACCAGGACGCCCACAACTTCCTAACGGCTCGGGAAGTCGAGCAGCTGCGGGCCTCGGGTTCCTTGACGATGCTGCCCGTGGCACTGGTGACGTATTCGGGCGTCTGTGTCACAGCAGGCAAGTTCGAGCAGGCGGCCGCGCTGCTCGACGAGTCCGGCCGCCATCATCGCTGCCACCGGTGCCCCTCCGCGGGCCGCGATCAGGACCTACCTCGCCGCCTACCGCGGACAGGAGCAGCTGTGCCGCGACGGTGTACGAGAGACGATCGATGGCGCCGTCGAATCGCGGTGAGGGATATGACATCTCGATCGCCCTGTATTCGGAGGCGATCATGCACAACGGATCTCGGCCGGTATCAGGAAGCCATGGAGGCCGCCGCTTCCGGCGCGCGATACGACGATCTCGGAATGTGCGGCTACCTCCTCGTCGAATTGGTGGAGGCAGCGGTGCGCTGCAGAGAAGCACGAGGTCGCGGCCGAGGCGCTCGGCCGGCTGCTTGATGCGCACCGAAGCCAGTGGTACCGAAACCGCACTCGGAGTGGCCGCCCGCTCCACCGCACTGGTGTCCGAAGGCCCGGTAGCCGACGCCGCCTACCAAGACGCGCTGGCTCATCTGGAGCGCAGTCCTGCCGTCGTGTACCTGGCGCGTACGCATCTGCTCTACGGCGAGTGGCTGCGCCGCGAGAAGCGGCGGGCCGATGCCCGCACCCAATTGCGGATCGCGCATGACATGTTCGCCCGAATGGGTGCTGACGGCTTTCGCACGCAGAGCGCAACGCGAACTCGCCGCCACCGGTGAGACGGTGCACGTCCAGGCGAGCGACGCCACGTCCGACTTGACCGCGCAGGAAAACCGCATCGCACTCCTTGCGCGCGACGGATACACGAACGTCGAGATTGCCGGGCAGCTGTTCATCAGCCGGCGCACGGTGGAGTGGCACCTCGGCAAGATCTTCGCGAAGCTCGGGGTCACGTCACGACGCGAGTTGAGGACGGCGCTCACCAAGACACCGTGAGGGTCTACCCGGGATTCTCACGGGTCCGCTCGGAGCCGCGTGATCCTGCTTGACTATTGGCGTGAAGATCGTCGTCGTGGGCAGCGGTGCGTTGGGCGCTGCGGTCCAAGAGGTCCTCGCGCATGCTGGCCACGAACTCGTCACGGTTGGTCGCACGTCGGGGATGTTGCAGGCCGACATTGCCGACATGGCCAGCCTGCAGACGATGTTCGCCTGAAAGTTGGCACCTGCGACGCGGTCGCCAACGCCGCCGGTGACGTCTTTCCCGCGCCACTTGGTCGATGCCACCGACGAACAGTGGTCGATGTCGATCGGAGCGAAGGGGATGGGCCAGATCAACGTGACGCGTGCGGCTTTACCCCACATCGCCGACAACGGCTCGATCACCCTGGTATCCGGTGTGTTGGGCGACGAGGTGGCTCCTGCCGCCACCATCGGGGCGACCGTCAACCGCATGGTGGAGGGATTCGTTCAAGCAGCAGCCACGGAGCTTCCCCGAGGGATCCGCATCAACTGCGTCAGCCCAACGGTGCTGACCGAATCGGTCGTCCTACTATCCGTACTTTCCGGGCTTCAGCCCGGTGCCCGCCGCTGAGGTGGCGCAAGCATACTCTCCGTGCGATCGCGACTCCGATCAGCGGGCGAATCCTCAAGCTGCACAAGACCGCTAGCTGACTGCGCCTCGGCGGGGCGACTCCTCGGGAGGAACCCGCGATGCCTGGTACTGAGCCACGTGCCACCGCTCGCCATCCCGGGTGAGCACCACGCCGATGGCCAGCTCCACTGAGGGCCGGTCTGGGTAGCTGAACGTCGCCGCCAGATAGCCCAGCACGACATCGGCTGCCGGGAAGCGACTTTCGAGCACCCGGTAGGTGACCGACATACCGGCGGGCTGGGAGTCGTAGTAGTCGGCGACGGCGGCGCGGCCCACTCCATGGGGCCGCAGCCCCTGGAACACCGCGTCCTCGGTGAACGCGGCGGCTACGCGGCCGGGCTCGTGAGTGTCGATGCCGGCCTTCCACTCGTCCATGACGTCGACGACGATCCGTGCGGCGTCCATGTCAGTGGCCCGCACTCTGGCCGCCGTCGACGTGCAGGATCTCGCCCGTCACGAAGGGCGCGTTCTCCAGATAGAGCACGGCATTGACGACGTCGTCCACCTCGCCGAGGTGGCCTACCGGGTGCAGTGCGGCCAGGGCGTCGTACTCCGACGGTTGGTGCATCGGTGTCTTGATCACGCCCAGAGCGACTGCGTTGGAGCGGATTCCGCGCGCGGCGTATTCGATCGCCAGCGCGCGCGTCGCGGCGTTCAGGCCGCCCTTGGTCAACGAGGCCAGCGCCGACGGCACGGCGGAGTTCGCGTGCTCGACCAGCGTCGTCGAGATCGTGACGAGGTGACCACCGTCGCCCTGCTCGAGCATCTGGGCGATCGCCGCGCGTGACACCTCGAAGAAGCCGCGGAGGTTGACGCCGGTGATGGCGTCGTAATCCTGGTCGGTGTAGTCGGCGAAGGGCTTGGCGATGAACATGCCTGCGTTGTTGACCACGGTGTCGATGCGCCCGAAGCGCTCGACCGCAGCGTCCACGATGTGGCTGCCGACGCCGGGCTGCGAGATGTCGCCCGGTACCGCCAACACCATGGGGTCGTCGCTGGCGTCGATGGTGCGGGAATTGGCCACGACGGCGTAGCCGAGCTTGCGGTATCCGGCGACGAGGCCTGCACCGATTCCCTGTGATGCGCCGGTGATGAGTGCGACGCGCGGAGTGGATGTCATGTTCGTGATCCCTTCTTGGTGGTGATGCTCATCGCAACGCGGTGCGGGCCACTCGGCAGTCCGGATCGGTGGGACCAATTCGTTCGCTCCTGGTAGGCGCAGGCTCCCACTGCACTACGGTGACCGTGTGGAGCTGCGACAGCTGCGCTATTTCGTCACGGTGGCCGACGAGCTGAACTTCGGGCGGGCCGCCGAACGGCTGCGCATCGCGGGACCGTCACTCTCACAACAGATCAAGGCACTCGAGCGCGACCTCAAGGTGCAGCTGTTCGACCGCGACCGGCGTTCGGTGGCGTTGACCGCCGCCGGCTCGGCGCTGCTCCCGCAGGCGCGGGCACTCATCGGTCAGGCCGACGAGCTACGGCGCCAGGCACTCGGTTTGTCGTCCTCCGAGCCGGTCCGGGTCGGATACGTGCAGTGGTGTCCGACGGACTGGGCAGAGCGGGCCGCCGGCGTGGCGCAGGTGCGGGTGGACACGTGGGTCATGCCCTCGCACGCGCAGGCCGCCCGGGTCGCGGACGGCAGCCTGGACCTCGCGATCTGCTGGGTCGAGCAATCCGATCTTCGCGCGCTGTCACTCGAGGCCCGGCTGGTCGGTGTCGACCGGCTCTACGCGTTGAGCGTCGGAAAGGACTCGGCACCCGTCGACGCGCGCGACGTGACGGTGCTGGTGGACTCCGATGAGTCGAGCTGGTCGTCGTGGAACCGGTTCGCCGAGCAGTTCGCCGGCGAGTCGGGGGCGCAGGTGGTGCGGGTGGAGGACGGGGGAGTGACGGGCTCGACCTTCGTCGACCACGTCCGGCGGCTCCGACGTCCGGTGTTGAACAACCCCAAGGGCCAGAACGACGCAACGCCCCCGGACATGACGCGGCGGCCGGTGCAGCGCCCAATTCCGATGTGGACGTGGTCCCTGGTATGGCGACGGGACGAGCCAAACCCGTTGGTGCACGCCGTCGTCGACGCCTTCACGGACGGCGTCGACAGGTCGGGCCTCACCGAACCGGGAGTGTGGCTGCCTCGAGACGATCCACACCGCGCGGTGGCCGGCTGAGCTCCCGGCAGCCGAGACGCAGCCACATGGCGGTGGCCGCCGACCCCGCCACCACCACCGCCGAGGTCAGTAGTGCGTAGCGAAAGCCATGGTGCAGAAGGGGAGTCACGACGAGCGGACCGACGATCTGGCCTACCGAGTATCCGGCGGTGAGCAGCGCGACGGCGCCGGGGACTGCCAGCTCCCGGCCGGCCGCCAACGCCATGGTGCTCACCCCGATGAACGTGCCGCCGAAGGACACTGCGCCGATCAGCGCGGGCGCGGCACCACCGATGAGCGCGGGCAAGGCGATTCCCGCGGCCTGCACGAGCAGTGCCACCACGAGCAGTGCCGGGCGTGACCACCGGGCGCTCGCCATCGCCCACAGCGCAGCAGACGGTGCGGCGGCCAGACCGACCAGCAACCAGGCACCGTTGCCCAGCCAGCCCGGTGACGTCTGGCCGATGGCCGCGACGAGGAACGTGCCCGCGATGATGTATCCGACCCCTTCGAGGGAGTAGCAGGTCAGCAGAATCAGGAACCAACGCCTCGGACCCGCGGGTTCGGTCGTCTTTGCGATTGGCGCGTCACCGGTGCCGCGCATGTGCCAGGCGATCGCCGCCATCGCGGCAGCGAGTGCCGCCGACAACCACCACGCGGTACGCCACCCGGCAGCCGGCAAGGCCAGCACCAGAATTCCCGACAGTGCGATGCCAAGGCCCACACCGCCGAACCCCCACCCGGGTAGCTGCGCCGACCGTCCCCGGGCATGGTCCAGCATCCAGTCGACGGCGATCACGAACAGCACGGCACTCGCGAATCCGGCGACCGTGCGGATCGCCAGCCAGGCGGTCACGTCGTGCGTCACCGGCATGAGTGCCAGACTGGCGACGACCGTGACGAGCGCCAACCGCCACGTGGTGGTCGTACGGATGAACCGCGGGGCCGCCACGCCCGCAAGCGCCCCAGCGAGGTAGCCGACGTAGTTGGCGGTCGCGAGAGCGCCCGCGCCCGCCGGGCTCAACCCCGCCTGCGACGTCATCAGGGGCAGGATGGGTGTATAGACGAACCGGCCGATACCCATGGCCGCCGCCAATGCCGCTGCGCCACGGGCGATGTGGAGGTGTGAATGGTGCCAGGTCATCTCACCATGGTGGCAAGGGGTGCCGCGACGTCGCCACGACTCATTTGCTCGCAGCTGTAAGGCGTTGCCTCACAGCCGCGTCGGATCGCTGCCACTCCTCATTGACCGCGAGGGCCACACCCGTCGTCGTAGCGGATGGCCCACGAGGCAGAGAAGGAGTCACCGGGTGGCAACCAGCGCAGCCCGACTCCGCTGTTGAGCGAGTTCGCCGGAGCGGTCATCGGTTCGAGGGCGATCGCGGTCACCATGGTCTCGCCTCGAGGGAACTCTGCGGGTGGTGAAGACGTGGACGAAGCCGAAATGCTGATCGGCCCAGAGCGATACGGAACGGCCGTCGGGTGCTCGCAGGGTGTGGGTGCTGCCGCCCTCGGTCGGGGTGAGACCGGTCCACGTGTGGTCCACGTCGAGATCGGCGACCAACCGCCCGCCGCGCAGGTCCCACTCGGTCCCCTCCACCGCCGCGGTGCCGATCGGGATGAGCCGGTCGTCGACGTCGACGTGCTGCAGGCCGTTGATCGTGAGGGTCAGTGTCTCGGTCGGCACGTCGCCGATGGCGAGGAATGGGTGAGCGCCGATCGCGAATGGCGCAGGCTCGGCTCCGCCGTTGCGGACCGTGTGCGTCGTGATCAGCCCTCGGCCCGTGAGGCGATAGCGCACGCTGGTGTCGAGATCGAACGGATAGCCGGGCTGCGCGGAAATCGGCGCGCGGAGCGTGATCGACGACGCAGACCGCGCCGTCGGCTTGGTAGGCGGTGCCGCGCAGCAGACCGTGCAGGGCGCAACCGTGCATGGGGATCGGTGATGTCCAGCTGGTGTGTGTGCCCGCCGTGGGTCCACCGGCCGTCGCGCACGCGGTTGGGCCACGGAACGAGTACCGCACCGCAGGAGAATGGTGCGGGACCGCAATCGTCGAAACCCGGTGTGATCTGGACGCTTCCGACGGAGAGCTGCCGAACTGCGGCACCCACCTGGCTGATGACCCCCCGCACGGATCGCCCGCCGGCACGCAGGGCTAGCTCGTACTGGGTTCCGAGCACCCCGCGAGTGTCAGGGGTGTCGACGCTCATCCGGGTGGGCCCATGCCGGCGCCGGCGCCGGCGCGGGTGCGCACGATCGCCGGGTCGTCGAACCCGTTGCGACGCATCGCTTCACGTACCGCACCGGCGACCGCGTCCGCTCTAGCGTCGTCCACGAGCGCGATCACGCATCCACCGAAGCCGCCGCCGGTCATGCGGGCGCCCAGCGCACCGGCCCGCACGGCGGTATCGGCGATGAGGTCGATGTGGTCGGTGGTGATCTCGAAGTCGTCGCGCATCGACTCGTGGGAGGCGGTCAGTAGCCGTCCGACCGCGGTGTAGTCGAGATCGTGCAGAGCGTCGACGGTCTGAAGTACGCGCTGGTTCTCGGTGATGACGTGCCGGGCCCGGCGAGCGTCGCTCGGGTCCGATACCGCCGCCAGCGCCGCCAGACCCCGATCCTGCACGTCCCGAAGCGAGGCGGCGCCCATCGCAGCGGCGGCGCGCTCGCACGAAGCCCGTCGAGCGGCGTACTCACCACCGGCATGCTGGTGCGTGGCACGTGAGTTGATCAGCAGCAGCGCGATGCCACGTGCATCGGGATCGAATGCCACCGAGCCGACGGTCAGGTCGCGGAAGTCGATCAGCTGTGCCCGCCGGGGCTCGGCGAAGAGGATCGCGAGTTGATCCAGCAATCCGGTTGGCGCTCCGACGTATTCGTTCTCGGCGCTCTGCGCGATCCGCGCTTGGTCGATCCGGTCCATGGACTGACCCGTCGCGGTGAGAATCGCACCGAGGACCGCGCACTCCAGAGCGGCCGACGACGCCAGCCCCGACCCCATCTCCACCCCGCCGTGAATCGACATCGTGCCTGCGGGGACGTCGCGACCCGCGCGCCGCAGCGACCACACCACTCCCGCCACGTACGCCGCCCAACCGGTGACGTCCCCGGGAACGGTGTCGAGCGGGATGCGCGCGGGTGCCGACTCGCGGTCGCTGCTGACCACGATCGAGTCGGTGTCGGCAGGCAGATAAGTCACGGTGGCGCGCTCGGGCAGCGCGATGGGCAGCGCGAAGCCGAGGTTGTAGTCGGTGTGCTCACCGATGAGGTTGATCCGGCCCGGTGCGGAAAACCGAACCGCGGATGCGGCCCCCGCCACCGTCACAGCTCCCGTAGCCGAAGGGCGACGTCCTCCGGTGTGACGTCGTTGATGAACGCCTCCATCGCGGATTCCGAACTGGCCAGGTACTTCAGCTTGGTGGCGCTGCGCCGTGTCGAGATGAGCTCGACGTGGAAGTACCCCTCGCGCTGCGCGTCGTCGTCGGTGTACTGATGCAGCGCCGACATGTAGGGCAGCGGCGTCGGCGTACATCCGGTCGAATCGGCGAAGGACGTCGAGGTAGATCCGAGCGAAGGCGTCGACCTCCGGCGTCGTCGAGTTCGATCAGGTTGCGCACGAACCGATTCGGATAGACGTGCACCTCGACGGGCCACCGCGACGCGAACGGGACGAAGGCGGTGAACGCGTCGTTGCGCGCGATGATGCGGCTCCCCGCGGCCACCTCGTCGGCGAGGATGGTCGCAAACAGGTTGGTGCCGTGGCGTTCTCGGTGTGAACGCGCCTGGTCCAGCAGGGCGGTCGTTCGCGGTGTCAGGTAGGGGTAGCCATAGATCTGACCGTGTGGATGGGTCAGCGTCACGCCGATCTCCTCGCCGCGATTCTCGAAGCAGAAGACCTGTTCGATCCCCGGGGTGGCCATCAGTTCCGCGGTGCGGTGCCGCCACGCCTCGACGACGAGTCGGGCGTGCGGCTCGCCGAGGTCGGCGAAGGAGCCGGTGTGGTCACTGGAGAACGCGATGACCTCGCAGCGGCCCTGCCCCGGTGCGGATACGAAGCCTTCGTCCGCCGCGGGATGACCGCACGCGTGCCCACCGTCGGACAGGCTGGGGAAGCGATTCTCGAACACGACGACGTCGTAGTCGGGCGCCGGTATCTCACTGGACGTGCCCGAAGGTCCTGGGCATAGCGGACATTGGGCCGCGGCAGGCATGTGCGTGCGGTCCTGCCGCAGCGCGGCGATGATCACCCACTGGCCGGTCTGACGGTCGAAGCGCAGCTGAGATTGGGGACCATCACGGGCGGGCAGGGGTCGGCGGTCGGCGGTCGGCGCCGGCACGTGCCCGGGAAGCGAGAAGAAGAGCAGTTCGCGACCATCGGCCAGAGGCCACCGTGTCGGGGTGCTTGCGGTCTCCATTGATCAGGTGTTGGACCGCAACAACACTCGCGACCGCTCGTAGGCCCAGCTTGCCAGCGCGCACTCCCGCGCGCTGTCGTGGCCGGGCTGTCCGGCGAGGCCTTCGTGGACCCGGGCCTTCGCCGCGTACCACGCCGCCGCCGACTCTGCGGTCTCTTGGTCACCGGGGCGGTCGTAGGAAAACCAGGTGGGGTCGCGCAGAAGGTCCATGGTCAGGACCCGCCCTTCTTCTTGTTGTAGACGTCGAAACCCACTGCGGCCAACAGCACCAGGCCCTTGATGACCTGCTGGACGTCGCTGCCGATGCCTATCAGTGACATGCCGTTGTTCAGAACGCCGAGGACGAAGCCGCCGATGATGGCACCAAGCACCGTCCCGACGCCGCCATTGGCGGACGCGCCACCGATGAACGCGGCGGCGATCGCCTCCAACTCCATCCCGATGCCCGCCTGCGGTGTCGCCGAGTTGAGTCGGGCCGCGAAGAGCAGGCCTGCCAAGGCAGACAACAGACCCATGTTGACGAACACCAGGAACGTGACCCGTTTCGTCTTCACGCCCGAGAGCCGTGCTGCGGCCACGTTGCCGCCGACGGCGTAGACCTGCCTGCCGAAGATCGTGCTGCGCATGACGAATGCGTAGATCACGAACGCGACCGCAAGGATGATGCCGACGACGGGAACGCCCCGATAGCTGGCGAGCAAGAGCGTGAAGGCCGCAAGCGCGGCGACGATCGCCGCGCACTTGGCGATGAACCAGCCCACCGGGAGTACGTCGAACCCGTAGCGCGCCTGCGTCCTTCGCTGACGGACCTGTTGCCAGACCGCCGCGATCATGACGAGAGAACCGAGGATGACGGTGGGCCAGTGGTAGAGCCCGCTGCCGCCGATCTCCGGCAGGAACCCGCTGCTGACCTGGCTGAAGCTGCGGGGGAATGGGGCGATCGACTGGCCCTCCAGCAGGTACTGGGTGGCTCCGCGGAACACCAGCATGCCGGCAAGGGTCACGATGAACGACGGAATGCCCACGTACGCAATCCAGAAGCCCTGCCACGCACCGATCAGCGCACCGAGTAGCAGGCACACGACAACGGCTACCGGCCACGGCATGTGCTCGCGAATCATCAGGACCGCGGACATCGCACCGATGAACCCGGCGATGGAACCCACCGACAGATCGATGTGGCCCGAGATGATGACGATGACCATCCCGATCGCGAGGATGAGGATATAGCCGTTCTGCTGAACGATATTGGTGACGTTGAGGGGTTTGAGCAGAATCCCACTGGTCCAGATCTGGAACAGGATCACGATCAGGGCCAGCGCGACGACCATGCCGTATTGCCGGAAGTTGCCCCGCAGCGCATTCTTCAGCCGCGTGGCCGGCGAGTCCGGTGGCGGGGGTGCCGGTGCGTTCGACGCCGCATCCACCGTCGAGCTGGTGGTCATGTGGTCGGGCCTTTCATCATGTAGTGCATCAACGTTTCCTGTGCCGCGTCCTTGCGGGCCACCTCGCCGGTGAGCCGCCCCTCGTTGAGGGTGTAGATGCGGTCGCACAGGCCGATCAGTTCCGGTAACTCAGACGAGATGACGATCACCGATTTACCCTGCGCGGCAAGGTCATTGATGATCGTATAGATCTCGTACTTCGCGCCGACGTCGATACCGCGGGTCGGCTCGTCGAGGATCAGTACGTCCGGATCGGCGAAGATCCACTTGCTCAGCACGACCTTCTGCTGGTTGCCGCCGGACAGGGTGCCCGTGGTCGACTTCACGGACTGCGCCTTGATGTGCATGTCCTTGCGGAAGCGTTCTGCGACCACGGTCTCCTCGTGCTCGTTGATGACCGACGCTCGGCTCACCTTCGACAGCGACGCCAAGGTCACGCTGCGGGCGATGTCGTCCATCAGGTTGAGCCCGTAGTGCTTGCGATCCTCGGTGGCATAGGCGATCCGGTGACCGATCGCCTCGGACACCGTGCGCGTGCGAATCTCCTTGCCGTCCTTGAAGACCGTGCCGCCACCCTTCTTGCCGTAGCTGCGCCCGAACACGCTCATCGCGAGCTCGGTGCGGCCTGCGCCCATCAGCCCGGCGAGGCCGACGACCTCGCCACGGCGGACGTTGATGGAGACGCCGTCGACGACCTTGCGCTGCTGGTCGAGTGGATGAAACACCGTCCAGTCCTCGACGGAGAAGGTGACGTCGCCGATGGGGTGGTCGGCCCGGGCGGGGAAGCGGTCGACCATGTCGCGGCCCACCATGCCGCGAATGACGTGTTCCTCGGTGAGTTCCTCGTCCACGGGCCGGGTCTCGATGGTGCGGCCGTCACGCAGAATCGTGACGGTGTCGGCGACCCGCATCACCTCGTTGAGCTTGTGGGAGATGATGATGCAGGTCAGACCCTGGCCCCTGAGCTCGACGATGAGGTCGAGGAGATGCCTGCTGTCCTCGTCGTTCAGAGCCGCCGTCGGCTCGTCGAGGATCAGCAGTTTGGCCTTCTTCGACAGCGCCTTGGCGATCTCGACGAGCTGCTGCTTGCCGACGCCGATGTCGGAGATTCTGGTGCGGGGGCTCTCGTTCAGACCGACGCGGTCGAGCAGCTGCTGCGCGTGGGTCATCGTCTCGTGCCAGCTGATCACCCCGGCTGAGGCGTGTTCATTGCCGAGGAAGATGTTCTCGGCGATGGACAGTACGGGCACCAGCGCAAGCTCCTGGTGGATGATCCCGATCCCGCGCCGCTCGCTGGACCGGATGTCCTTGAAATCGCCTGGGCCGCCGTCGAAGACGATCTCACCGTCGTAGCTGCCGTGCGGGTAGATCCCGCTGAGCACCTTCATCAAGGTCGACTTCCCGGCGCCGTTCTCACCACAGATGGCGTGGATCTCGCCCGGTCGCACCACGAGGTTGACCTCGCTCAGTGCCGTGACGCCGCCGAATCGCTTCGTGATGTCCCGCATCTCGAGCAGCGGCGCGGCCGAAGCAGCGGTCACGCGAGCTGTGCAGACGTGTAGTAGCCGGAGTCGACGAGCACCTTCAGGTAGTTGGTCTTGTCCACGCTGACGGGATCGAGCAGGAATGCGGGCACGACCTTCACGCCGTTTTCGTAGGTCTTCGTATCGTTGACCTCCGGCTTACCTCCCGTAAGCATCGAATCAGTCATCTGCACAGCGGCTTTCGCGAGTTCGCGGGTGTCCTTGAACACCGTCTGCGTCTGCTCGCCCGCGATGATCGACTTCACCGATGCCAGTTCGGCGTCCTGCCCGGTCACGATGGGAAGCGGATTGGCGGGAGTCCCGTAGCCCGCACTCTTCAGGGCGGAGATGATCCCCAGCGACATGCCGTCATAGGGGGAGAGGACGGCGTCCACCCGGCCGCTGGTGTACGCCTTGCTCAGCAGGTTGTCCATGCGCGACTGCGCGAGTCCGCCGTCCCAGCGCAGCGTCGCCGCCTGGTCGAACGACGTCTGCCCACTCTTGACGACGAGCTTCCCGCTGTCGATGTAGGGCTGCAGAACGCTCATCGCGCCGTTGAAGAAGAACGTGGCGTTGTTGTCGTCGGGCGATCCCGCGAAGAGCTCGACGTTGAAGGGACCCTTGCCCTGGGCGAGGCCGAGCTTGTCGACGATGTAGGTGGCTTGCAGGACGCCGACCTTGAAGTTGTCGAAGGTCGCGTAGTAGTCCACGTTCGCGGTGCCCCGGATCAGCCGGTCGTAGCTGACCACGGGGATCTTCGCATCGGCGGCGCGCTGGAGGATGTCGGTCAGCGACGAACTGTCGATCGGCGCAATGACCAAGGCCTTGACGCCCTTGGTGATCATGTTCTCGATCTGCGACACCTGATTTTGGACGACGTCGTCGCCGTATTGCAGGTCGGTTTCGTATCCGAGGTCCTTGAACTGCTCGGCCATGTTGTTGCCGTCGGCCACCCAGCGTTCGGAGGACTTCGTGGGCATCGAGATGCCGACGGTGCCCTTGCCGTCGCCGCCGCCACCGGTGGCTTCCGTCGTCGTCGAGCGACCGCAGCCGGCGCTGATCAGCGTGGCGGCCACGGCGAGGGCGCCCACGACTCGTACAAAGCTCTTGCGCATGAATTCCTCCGGTTGATCTTGCTCCGCATCGCGGTCACGCCGAGCGCAGCAGCGCGCGATGTGAGCGTTAACATCAACGATCTTGTGACGCGGCTCACGGCTTTGTCAAGCCCCGAGCCGGATCGATGTGAGCGCTAACAACAGTGTTGACACCCTCTCGATGTGAGCGTTAACATCCGAGTCTGTGTAACGCCGGTCACATGGTCATTGCACCTCCCGCGGCTAGCCGAACACACGCCAGCGAGGGGCTGACCTCGGCGAACGAGACATCGAAGGAGTTGTCGTGAAGAGAGTTCTCACAGCGGTGGTCGCCATCGCAGCGGTGGGGGTGCTGGTGGCCTGCGGGAGCGGGAAGGCGCCCGGCGGCGGGTCCGGCACCGCTTCCGAGGGTGGTCAGATCACCATGGGGTTCTCCCAGGTTGGGGCGGAGAGTGGATGGCGTACCGCCAACACGAAATCCATCCAGGAGGCGGCCCAGGCGGCCGGCGTCAACCTCAAGTTCTCCGACGCAGGAGGCAAGCAGGAAAACCAGATCTCGGCGATCCGGTCGTTCGTGCAGCAGCGAGTCGACGTGATCGCCTTCAGCCCGGTGGTTCGGACCGGTTGGGACGCGGTACTGCTCGAGGCCAAGAACGCCGGTATCCCGGTCATCCTCACCGACCGCGCCGTCGACACCCAGGAGAAGGATGTCTACAAGACCTTCCTCGGCGCGGACTTCGTGGAAGAGGGTCGGCGTGCCGGGGACTGGGTGGTCAAGCAGTACGCGGCCGCGGCGGGCCCCGTCAACATCGTGCAACTCGAGGGCACCACGGGTGCGGACCCGGCGATCGATCGCAATTCCGGCTTCGCCACGGCCATCGCCGCGAACCCGAACCTCAAGGTGATCGCGTCGCAGACCGGCGACTTCACCCGCTCCGGTGGCAAGCAGGTCATGGAGGCGTTCCTCAAGGCCAACCCCAAGATCGACGTGGTGTTCGCGCAGAACGACGACATGGGCCTCGGGGCGATGGAGGCCATCGAAGCCGCAGGGCTCAAGCCGGGCCAGGACATCAAGATCGTCGCCGTGGACGCCACACACGACGGCATGCAGGCGCTGGCCGACGGCAAGTTCAACTACATCGTCGAGTGCAACCCGCTGCTCGGACCGCAACTGATGGATCTGGCCAAGAAGGTGGTGGCCGGTGAGCCGGTGCCACCTCGCGTCGTCACCGCCGACGAGGCGTTCGACCAGCAGCAGGCGGCCGCCATCCTGCCCCAACGGAAGTACTGACCTCTGGACCGTCGACACCGCCTGGACGGCGAACCCCATGCCACGTCCAGGCGGTCGTCGACTCCTACCGAAGGATCCCTCGATGACAGCATCGGTTTCCGAGCCGCTCGGCACCCCGGTGGTTCGGATGCGGGACGTCACCATCGACTTCCCCGGCGTGAAAGCGCTTGACGGCGTGGACTTCCGGCTGCTGCCGGGTGAGATTCACGCGTTGATGGGGGAGAATGGTGCCGGTAAGTCAACCTTGATCAAGGCGCTCACCGGTGTCTACGGCATCGACTCGGGCAGCATCGTCATCGAGGGTGTCGAGCAGCGGTTCGCTGGCCCGCGACAGGCGCAGGACGCCGGCATCAGCACGGTGTATCAAGAGGTCAATCTCTGCGCCAATCTGACTGTGGCGGAGAACATCCTGCTCGGCCGCGAGCCCCGCCGGTTCGGCCGGATCGACTACCGCGCGATGAATGAACACGCCAGGGCACTGCTCGGCGAGCTCGACCTGACCATCGACCCCAGATCCACCCTGGGGGATCATCCGATCGCGCTTGCAGCAACTGGTCGCCATCGCGCGGGCGACGGCGGTATCCGCACGGGTGCTGATCCTCGACGAACCGACGTCGAGCCTCGACGCCGGCGAGGTGGCCGAGCTGTTCCGCGTGATGCGCCGACTGCGTGACGGCGGCACGGCGATCCTGTTCGTGTCCCACTTCCTCGACCAGGTGTACGAGATCTCGGACCGCCTGACGGTGCTCCGCAACGGCCGTTTGATCGGTGAGTATCCGACGGCCGCGCTGGACAGGGTGCAACTGATCGCGGCGATGCTCGGACACGAGCTCGATCTGCTGGAGGCGATCGAAGAGGCCGTCGCCACCAGCGAATCGGTTGCCGACGAATCCGTGCTGAGCGCACGCGACATCGGCAGGGCGCCGGGCCTTCATCCCATGGACCTCGACGTGCACCGCGGCGAGGTGGTCGGGCTGGCGGGGCTGCTCGGATCCGGCCGAACCGAGTTGGCGCGCTTGATCTTCGGCGCCGACCGCGCGACCAGCGGCCAGATGTCGGTGAACGGTCGACCGACCAAGGTGCGCTCGCCGCGCGCCGCCATCGCCAAGGGCTTCGCCTTCTCCTCCGAGGACCGCAAGCGCGAGGGCATCGTCGGGGACCTGACCGTCCGCGACAACCTGGTGTTGGCCTTGCAGGCCCGGCGCGGTTTCGCGCGCCCACTGTCGAAGAAGGTCAAGGACGATCTCGTCAGCCGCTACTCCGAAGCGCTCGACATCCGGCCCCGTGACCCGTGGGCGTTGGTCAAGAACCTCAGCGGAGGGAACCAGCAGAAGGTGCTGCTGGCGCGGTGGCTGATCACCGAACCGCAGCTGTTCATCCTCGACGAACCCACCCGTGGCATCGACGTGGGGGCGAAGGCGCAGATCCAGAAACTCGTCGCCGACCTCGCCCGCGATGGGATGGGTGTGGTGTTCATCTCGGCGGAGCTCGACGAAGTCGCACGGATCAGTGACCGCATCACCGTCCTTCGCGAAGGGCACTGCGTTGCACGGGTCGGTACCGAGTGCACGGTCAGGGAATTGACGGCGCTCATCGCCGGAGGCGGTGGGCAGTGATCAACAGAGAGACGATCACGAAGCTGACGGCGTCGCCGCTCATCTGGCCCGCCGCGGCGCTGGTGGCCCTTCTGGCGATCAATCTCGTTCTGACACCGAGCTTTCTGAGCATCCGCATTCAGGATGGCCACTTGTTCGGCAGCCTGATCGACATCCTGCGCAACGGCGCACCGACCATGCTGGTGGCCCTGGGCATGACGCTGGTGATCGCCTCCCGCGGCATCGACCTCTCCGTCGGCGCCGTCGTCGCGGTCAGTGGCGCGCTGGCCTGCGCACACATCGCCTCGGCCACGGACCCGGCCAGTCCGGGCACGGTCATCACCGCGATGGGCATCGCCCTCGGTGCCGCGGTCGGGCTCGGGTTGTGGAACGGAATGCTCGTCTCGATCTTCGGCGTCCAGCCGATCATCGCGACCCTCGTCCTGATGACCGCCGGTCGGGGTATCGCACTGTTGATCACCGACGGCCAGATCGTCACGATCACCAGTGCGCCGTTCAAGGTGCTGGGCGCCGGGTATGCGTTCGGGCTGCCGGTGGCGATCCTGGTGAGCCTGTCGGTGTTCGCCCTGGTGGGTCTGCTGACCAGGCGCACCGCGCTCGGCATGCTGCTGGAGTCGGTCGGCATCAACCCCGAGGCGAGTCGGCTGGCCGGAGTGCGTTACCGCTCAATCGTTTTCGCGGTGTACGTCTTCTGCGCGCTGTGCGCGGGTGTTGCCGGCTTGATGATCGCATCGAACATCTCGGCGGCCGACGCGAACAACGCCGGGTTGTGGATCGAGATGGATGCCATCCTGGCCGTGGTCATCGGTGGGACGTCGCTGCTCGGCGGACGGTTCAGCCTGACCGGAACCATCCTCGGCGCCTTGATCATTCAGACGCTGACCACCACCGTCTACACCGCGGGGATCACCCCGGAGACGACGCTGGTCTTCAAGGCCCTGGTCGTGATCGCGGTGTGTCTGCTTCAGGCGCCCAAGTTCCGTGCGGCGACGATCGAGCGCGTTCGGCGTCGCTCCCGACCTCGACAGCGCCCGGGCCCACTCGCAACCGACGACCGCTGCGCCGGAGGCGAAGGCCCCCTCGAGTGACGAAATGAGCAGACTGTGAGCACCCAGACCGCAGATGCGACCCCGTGTCGTCGCTAGCGACTTCCTCCAGCGGGCCCGAGGGCGCTACCTGTCGCCACTCGTCTCCCTCGTCCTGTTCGTGGTGCTCTTCGCAGTCACTGATCGCCCGCTACGACTTCGCCAGCCCCACCCAGGTCTTCTTGAACCTGTTGGTGGACAACGCCTATCTGATCGTCCTTGCCGTCGGCATGACGTTCGTGATCCTCACCGGCGGCATCGACCTCAGCGTAGGAGCGGTGGTTGCGCTATCCACGGTGATCGTCGCCACCACCCTGCAGGCAGGCTGGCCGATGCCGCTGGCCGTCGGCGCAGTGTTGGTGGTGGGGCCGCTACTCGGGTTGCTGATGGGTCTGGCCATCGAATACTTCGATCTCCAACCGTTCATCGTGACCCTCGCCGGGATGTTCCTGGCCCGTGGCCTCTGCTACGTCATCAGTGTCGACACGTTGCCCATCAAGGATCCGGTGCTGCGCGAGTTCGGACTCAACTACGTCTACCTCTACGACGACAAGTTCATTCGCTGGACGGTGGTGATGGCGATCGCGGTCGTGGTGGTCGCCGCCTACGTCCTGCACCAGACCCGCTTCGGCCGAACGGTGTACGCCGTCGGCGGCAACCGGCAATCGGCACAGCTGATGGGGCTCAACGCCGCACGGGCGCGGGTGTCGGTGTACGCGATCAGCGGGCTCTGCGCAGCCTTGGCGGGGCTGCTGTTGGCGGTACAGAAACTCTCCGGGTACAGCCTCAACGGCATCGGCCTCGAGCTGGACGCGATCGCCGCGGCGGTCATCGGGGGTGTCCTGCTTTCGGGCGGGGTGGGCTACGTCATCGGTGCGGTGATCGGCGTCCTCGTCCTCGGCACCATCCAGACCTTCGTCACCGCGGAGAACCTCGACTCGTATTGGACGCGCATCATGACGGGGGTTCTGCTGCTGATGTTCGTCCTGGTTCAGCGTCTGGTGATGAGGAAGCCCGGATGAACGCCCAGCCAATGCAACCGGCGGCCTCGAAGCCGGTGATGGCCGACGTGGCACGACTCGCCGGTGTCAGCCACCAGACCGTCTCGCGAGTGATCAACGGGTCGGCCAGCATTCGGCCGGAGACCAAGGCGCGGGTCGAGCAGGCCATCGAGGAACTCGGCTATCGACCGAACACGGCCGCGCGCGCGTTGGTGACCAGGCGGTCCGGGATCATCGGCATCGTCGGCACCAACAGTGCGCTGTATGGGCCGTCGAGCATCCAGCGGTCCGTGCAGGAGGCCGCCCGGGCAGCGGGCTACTTCTCCAGTCTGGTGCCGTTGGCGGAGGTGACCCTCGATGAACTCCGCGGCGCCCTCGACCATCTCTCGCGGCAGTCGGTCGAGGCGATCGTGATGATCGCCGCGCAGGAGGACGCGCTTGCGGTGGTGCACTCCACCAACGCCGGACTGCCGCTGATCGTGGTCGAAGGGGACCTCTCGGGGCGCGGCCTCAGCGTCGGTGTCGACCAGATCGACGGGGCACGCCAGGCCACCCAGCACCTGATCGACCTCGGGCATCGGGCCATCGACCACATCGCGGGTCCGATGACCTACACCGAAGCCAAGGGGCGGCGCACCGGGTACGAGGCGGCCATGCGGGAGGCCGGGCTGGTCCCCGGGGAGCTCTGGGAGGGTGACTGGACCCCGGCGAGCGGCTATCGGATCGGGCGTGAGTTGACGCAAAAGGGCTCAGCCACAGGCGTATTCGTGGCCAACGATCAGATGACCATCGGGTTGCTGCACGCATTCGCCGAGGCGGGCGTGCGGGTCCCGCACGACGTCAGCGTCGTGGGATTCGACGACATCCCCGAAGCGGGCTACCTCAACCCGGCACTCACCACCGTCAGGCAGGACTTCCACGCCGTCGGACAACGGGCGATCGACCTGGTCACCGCGACGCTGAACGGCTTGACGACCAACGTGCCGCTGCTGCCCCCCGAACTCATCGTCCGTGACAGCACGGCAGCGCCCGAGGAGAGGTCATGAGCACCGAAAAGTACACGGTTGGAGTCGATTTCGGAACGCTTTCCGGACGGGCGCTCGTCGTGCGGGTGAGTGACGGCCTCGAGCTCGCCAGCGCCGAACATGTCTATGAGCACGGCGTCGTCACCGATACGCTGCCGGGCAGCACTCGTCGGCTTCCCTCCCAGTGGGCATTACAGGTTCCCGGCGACTACGTCGACGTGCTGCGCACCGCGGTGCCGCAGGCCGTCGCGTCGGCCGGTATCGATCCCGCCGACGTGATCGGCATCGGCACCGACTTCACCGCCTGCACGATGGTGCCGGTGCGCGCTGACGGCACGCCGCTCTGTGAGCTCGACGAGTTCGGCGACCGGCCACACGCCTACGCCAAGCTGTGGCGTCATCACTCTCCCCAATCCCAGGCGGACCGCATCAATGCCGTTGCCGCCCAACGAGGTGAGTCCTGGTTGCCGCGGTACGGCGGACTGATCTCGAGTGAATGGGAGTTCGCCAAGGCCCTGGAGATCCTGGACGAGGACCCACGGGTGTATCGAGCGATGGACCACTTCGTGGAGGCCGCCGACTGGATCGTCTGGCAACTGTGCGGGACCTATGTCCGGAACGCGTGCAGCGCCGGCTACAAGGGCATCAGGCAGGACGGTCGGTATCCGTCGCGCGAGTTCCTGGCCGAGGTGCGTCCGGAGTTCGCGGACTTCGTCACCGAGAAGCTGGATCACCGGATCGGCGAGCTCGGCGATCGTGCCGGATCGCTCACCGCGTCAGGCGGCGCTGTGGACCGGTCTTCCCGAGGGCATCCCGGTCGCGACGTCGGCAACGTCGACGCCCACGTCACCGTCGCGGCGGCCGACGCGCTGCAGTCAGGTCAGTTGGTGGCGATCATGGGAACCTCGACGTGCCACGTGATGAACTCCGACGTGCTGCGCGAGGTCCCCGGCATGTGCGGGGTCGTCGACGGTGGGATCTCCCGTGGCAGTTGGGGATACGAGGCCGGACAATCCGGGGTCGGTGACATCTTCGGCTGGTTCGTCGACAACTGCGTGCCGGAGAGCTACCACGATCGAGGCGCGCCGTCGCGGTCTGTCGCTGCACGAGTACCTGACCGAACTGGCGGGACGCCAACAGGTCGGTGAACACGGCCTCGTCGCCCTTGACTGGCACAGTGGGAACCGCTCCGTGCTGGTCGATCACGAACTCTCCGGCGTCATGATCGGGCAGACGCTGAAGACCACGTGCGTCGACATGTACCGCGCGCTGATGGAGGCCACCGCATTCGGCACGCGGATGATCGTGGAGACCTTCGTCGAGAGCGGTGTTCCGGTCGCCGAACTGGTGGTGGCCGGCGGGTTGCTGAAGAACGACCTTCTGATGCAGATCTACGCCGACGCGGTCGGCCTGCCCCTCTCGGTCGTGCCGTCGAAACAGGCGCCCGCCCTGGGTGCGGCCATCCACGCGGCGGTGGCCGCGGGTGCCTTCGAGGACGTGCCCTCCGCCGCGAAACGGATGGGTCGTCGAATCCGCAACGCCTACACGCCGATTCCCGAGAACACCGCGGCCTACGACCGGCTGTACCGGGAGTACGTCGCGGCCCACGACTGGTTCGGCCGCGACAACGAGATGATGCGCCGACTGCGGCGAATCGGAGCACCAGAAACAGTGGGAGCCATGTCATGACGATCACGTCCGACGTCGACAGTGTCATTGCGCGACTGCGCCAGCAGGTGTGCGACCTACATACGCAGCTGACCCATTACGAGCTGGTCATCTGGACGGCGGGCAACGTCTCCGCGCGGGTGCCCGACCGGGATCTGCTGGTGATCAAACCCTCCGGCGCCGACTACGACACGCTGACCGCCGAGGACATGGTGGTGTGCGATCTGCACGGCAACCTGGTCGACGGCGCGCTCAAGCCGTCGTCGGACACCGCCGCGCACGCCTATGTGTATCGGCACATGCCGGAGGTGGGTGGCGTGGTGCACACGCACTCCACCTACGCCACCGCGTGGGCCGCCCGCGGGGAGCCGATTCCCTGCGTGCTCACCATGATTGCCGACGAGTTCGGCGGTGACGTCCCGGTCGGACCGTTCGCACTCATCGGCGACGACTCCATCGGCCGCGGCATCGTCGAGACCCTGCGGGACAGCAGATCCCCGGCGGTGCTGATGCGCAACCATGGTCCGTTCACCATCGGACGGACCGCGCGCGACGCGGTCAAGGCGGCCGTGATGGTCGAAGACGTGGCACGCACCGTGCACATCAGCCGGCAACTCGGCGCCGCGCCGCCCATCGATGCGGCCGACGTGACCGCACTGTTCGAGCGCTACCAGAACGTGTACGGCCAGACCGGCCGGCACATCCGAGACCTTCCAGGAGAACCCGCGATGATCGCTTCCCGACTCGTCACCAGCCAGGTGTGGCTGATCACGGGCAGCCAGTCGATGTACGGGCAGGACATCCTGGATCAGGTCGCCGACCAGTCGCGTCAGATCGCCGAGCTGCTCGACGGCAGCACCGAGGTGCCGGTCGAGGTCCGCTGGCTCCCCGTCGTCACCGACGCCGACCAGATCGCACGCGTGCTCAGCGACGCCAACACCACTGACGAATGCATCGGCGTCATTGCCTGGATGCATACGTTCTCACCGGCGAAGATGTGGATCCGCGGTCTGAAGACACTGCGTAAGCCGCTGCTGCACTTCCACACTCAGTTCGGCGTCGAGTTGCCCTGGCACAGCATCGACATGGACTTCATGAATCTCAACCAGGCGGCGCACGGCGACCGCGAGTTCGGCTACATCCAGTCGCGGCTGTCGACCTCACGCAAGACCGATCGCCGGGCATGTCAGCGACCCGCATACCCGCAGCCGGATCGGCTCGTGGGTGCGCGCGGCGCTGGGCCACGCCGAGCTGTCGACCCTGCGGCGTCGCGCGATTCGGCGACAACATGCGCGGAGTGGCCGTCACCGAGGGCGACAAGGTGGAGGCGGAGGCACACTTCGGCGCGTCCATCGACGCCTACGGCGTCAATGACCTCGTCGACGTGGTGCGCCGAGTCCAGCCGGCCGACGTCGACAAGTTGGTCCGTGAATACGCGAACAGCTACCGGGTCGATCCCGAGCTGCTTCCCGGTGGCGACCGGCACGCCTCCTTGCGCCACGGTGCCGAGATCGAGATCGGGCTACGAACGTTTCTGCAGGACGGTGGGTTTCACGCATTCACCACGAACTTCGAGGACCTCGGCGGGCTGAAGCAGCTACCGGGTCTTGCGGTGCAGCGGCTGATGTCCGACGGTTATGGGTTCGGCGGCGAGGGCGACTGGAAGACCGCGTTGATGTTGCGCGCGGTGAAGGTCATGGCAGAGGGGCTGCCGGGCGGTACGTCGTTCATGGAGGACTACACCTACGACCTCACACCCGGTCGCGAGCGCATCCTGGGAGCGCACATGCTCGAGGTCTGCCCGAGCATCGCCGCCGGAACTCCGACGCTCGAGGTTCATCCGCTGTCGATCGGTCACCGCGACGACCCCGTCCGACTGCGCTTCACCGCGGCGCCCGCAGACGGAGTCATCATCGGGATCTGCGACATGGGCTCTCGATTCCGATTGGTGGCCAACGAGGTTCGCGTCGTCGAACCCGACGCGGAACTGCCCAAATTGCCGGTGGCCTGTGCGGTGTGGGAGCCGCTGCCATGCTGGTCCACCTCTGCCGAGGCATGGTTGATGGCCGGCGCGCCGCACCACACGGTGATGACCACGGCGGTCAAGACGGAGACCATCGAGGACTTTGCGGCCATGACGGACACGGAACTGCTCGTCATCGACGCCAGCACCACGGTGCGCGGCTTCCAGCACGAGCTGAAGTGGAACGACGTCTACCACCATGTCGCGGTGGGACTTTGAGCGGGATGTGAACCAATGATCGCCGCCCGCTTGCACGCCGTGGGGGACTTGCGGGTCGCAGCCGAAGCCGATCCCGGCGAGGCGCCGCCGGGGTGGTCTCTCCTCGCGGTGACCTCGGTGGGAATCTGCGGATCCGACCTTCACTGGTACGTCGAAGGCGGGATCGGTGAGAACAGGATCGGCCATCCGGTGGTGCCTGGACACGAGTTCGCCGCACTCGCGCTCACCGGTCCGCACGCGGGCCGACGGGTCGCGGTCGATCCGGCGATTCCCTGCATGTCCTGCGAAATGTGTCGAGCCGGGTACCACAATCTCTGTCCCACAGTGCAGTTCGCCGGTCACGGAACGTTGGACGGCGCGCTGCAGGAGCGGCTCGTCTGGCCCGATCACCTGCTGCACCCGCTGCCCGACGAGCTCAGTGACGATGCCGGGGCATTGCTCGAACCCCTCGGCGTTGCCATCCACGCGGTCGGTGTCGGGCACGTGCGGCCGGGCTCGGACGTGCTGGTGGTCGGAGCCGGGCCGATCGGCCTGCTTGCCGCCCAGGTGGCCCGCCGCTCCGGGGCGGGGCGCGTCTTCGTCGTGGAACCCCTCGAGCACCGCCGAGCCACCGCGGAACGCGTTGGCGTGGAGGAGGCCTGGCCACCCGAACATGGAGCCGATGCCGTCCTGGACGCGACCGGTGGCCGCGGCGTGGACGTGGTGATCGAGATGGCGGGAACCGACGATGCGATCGGGACCGCGGTGGCCGCGTGCAGACCGGGCGGCCGCGTCGCGCTCGGTGGGATCCCGTCGACCGACACGTCGGCGTTCCCGGCAGCGGCAGCCCGGCGGAAGGGGCTGACTTTTGCCATGGTGCGGCGGATGAACGACACCTATTCGCGCGCAATCGAGCTGGCCACCAGCGGCATTGACCTCGACGCGCTGGTCTCGGAACGCCACCCCCTCGACGAGGCCGCCAAGGCCTTCAGTGCCGCCGCCGGCCGTCACGGTGACAAGGTCGTGGTTGTAGTGACGGGTTGACGGGTACCGGTGTGATGCAGGATGGAGATAGCCCAACTCGTTGAGTTCGACCGAGAGAGGTTCCATGGCCACCATTCCCGAGGGTTACGAGTCATTGTTGGATCGGCCGTTGTTCGGCCACCTCGCCACCGTGCGACCCAATGGCAGTCCGCAGGTCAACGCCATGTGGTTCGCGTGGGACGGAGAGCACCTGCGCTTCACCCACACCACCAAGCGGCAGAAGTACCGCAACATCGAGGCCGATCCGCGGGTGGCGATGTCGGTGATCGACCCCGACAACCCGTACCGCTTCCTCGAGGTGCGCGGCGTCGTCGAAGAAATCGTGCCCGACCCGACCGGAGCGTTCTACATGGCGCTGAACGATCGCTACGACGGGCCGCTGACCGAGCCGCCGCCCGACAAGGCCGATCGCGTCATCCTGATCGTGCGCCCGACAGCCTTCAGCAAGCAGTAGATGATCGTCGCATTCAGCGTCAGCCCCTCGGGCGGCGACGGCGATGACGGCGCCAGCGTGAGCGCCGCCGTCGCCGAGGCCGTCAGGGTGGTGCGCGCGTCCGGGCTTCCGAACGAGACCAACGCCATGTTCACCAACATCGAGGGTGAGTGGGACGAGGTCATGGCGGTGGTGAAGCAGGCCGTGGACGCCGTCGCCTCGGCCGCACCGCGAGTCAGCCTGGTGCTCAAGGCGGACATCCGTCCCGGCCACACCGGTCAGCTCACCGCGAAGGTGCAGCGGATCGAAGATGCGCTGGGCGGGTAGGCGCTACCCCGGCAGAGTCACGACGAATCGGTCCAGGTGACGTAGCATCCCAAAGGGGTGGACCTGCGCGAGAGGACTGTGTTCGGTGACGACGGAACTCGATGTCCGAAGTGCGGCGAAGTATCCGTGAATGCCCCACGGCTGCATGGGCTTTCGGGGTAATGCCGGTGGCGACCCTGGCCGATGCAGCAGCGCTTGCATCCACAGTCAACGAACAGGTAACGCGCAGCCTCGACGAGGTACTCGCCGACATCGAGACCCTCGTCTCCCTCGACTCGCCAACGTTCGACATTCCGCTTCTCGACGCGACCGCCGAGGCGACGGCCGCGATTGCCCGACGGCTGGGCCTGAACGCAGAGCTCCTGCCCGGCAACGGCAATGGTGCCTACCTGCAGGCGACGCTCGAGGGTGACGGCCAGGGGGACGTCGTCCTCATCTGCCACCACGACACGGTTTTTCCGGTTGGCACGGTTGATGATTGGGACTTTCGAGTCGACGGTGACCTCATGTTCGGACCCGGCGTCGTCGACATGAAGGGCGGCATCGTTCAGGGCCTCCACGCGATGGCAGCGCTCATGCCCCACTCGTCCGGCTACCGGTCGGTCCGACTGCTCAGTGTGCCCGATGAGGAGGAGCGCGCCGGGCAGCCGCTGTACCTGCAGGGTCCGCAGATGGAGTTGGGCCTGACGCTGGAATGCGGCCGCGAGAACGGCGACATCGTCACTGCCCGGAAGGCAGGCGCCTGGTTGCAGTTGGACGTCGACGGCCGCGCGGCGCACGCGGGAGTCGATCCGGACGCCGGTCTCAACGCGGTCGTGATGGCTGCCCACGAGGTCTTGCGCATCGCCGAGTTGCACCGCAGCCGACCGGGACTGAGCGTGACGGTGACCAAGCTCAACGGTGGCATGGGCACGAACACCGTTCCGCCGAGCGCCGCGCTCACGGTGGACATTCGTGCCCTGCTCGAACAGGACATGGACGACGTCATCGCCGAGTTGACGAAGCCCGAAAGCAGCGAATTCGGTTTGGCGTGGCGCACTCTCGCCCGCACCCCGGCCATGGAACGCACGCCGGAGGTCGCCCGCCTCGCCGACCTCGCCATCGGTGTCGGGCACCACCTCCACCATCCCGTCGGAGAGCAGACCACCGGCGGCTCGTCGGACGCGTGCTGGGCGGCCGCCCTCGGCAGGCACGTGCTCGACGGACTCGGTCCCGTGGGAGGCCGCGACCACACCCCGGCCGAGTACGGCGTCGTGTCCAGCATTGCGCCACGGGCAGGCCTGCTCGCCGCGCTCATCGTCCACGGACCCACCGCGACGCGCACCGCGTGACGCGATCAACCGCCAACTAGAGGAGCCACGATGTCCGAAAAGCAAGGTCTCCGCAGGGAACTGAGCATCTGGGAGGCCATCGGCCTATCGCTGGCCCTCATGGCGCCGTCGATGGCGGCGAACATCAACCCGCAGGGCATGGTCGGCAGCGTCGGCAGGGCGGTCCCGCTGGCGTTCATCCTCGCCACCGTGAGCGTCCTGCTCGTCGCCTACACGTTCGTCCGCCTCACCACGCGCTTCCAGCACGCGGGAAGCGTGTACGGGTTCGTCGGCGCCACGCTGGGCCCACGCGCCGGTGTCGTCGCGGGATGGGGACTGGTCGGCACCTACCTGTTCTTCGGTGTGGTCACGTCCATGGCCTTCGGCCGGTTCAGCGCAGGTCTGGTCGCTCAGCTCGCGGGCACCGACCCCAGCGACGGCGTGGCGTTCGGCCTCGGCATCGCCGGATTGATTCCGATGCTCATATTCGCGCTGTGGCCCGCCCGACTGGGGACGCGCATCCTGCTCGTCATCGAGGCCGTCACGGTGGCGCTGATCCTGATCGTCTGCCTCATCGTGGTCGTGAAACTCGGCGCACACAGCGGCCCGGGAAAGCTCGGCATCGACTTCTCGGTGTTCTCCGTCCCGTCCGGAACCGACCCGTCGACGCTGTTCCTGGGCGTCGTCTTCGGCTTCCTGTCCTTCGCGGGCTTCGAGGCCGCCAGTTCGTTGGGGGAGGAGACGCGCAACCCGAACCGCGACATTCCGCGCGCCATCCTCGGCGTCACGATCTTCGGCGGCGTCTACTTCGTCTTCGTCACCGCCGTCACGGTGATGGGGTTCGGCACCGACGACAAGGGCCTCGAGTCCTATGTCGCATCCAGCGCGCTCGTCGGCGACCTTGGATCGAGCTACGTCGCCGGATGGATCGGCGAGATCATCGCGGCAGGCGCAGCGATCTCCGCGCTGGGATGCATGCTCGCCTGTTGCGTCGGCGCATCCCGGCTGATCTACGCACTCGGTCGCGACGGCGTGAGCCTCAAGATGTTCGACAACGTGCATGCCAAGCGTGGGACGCCGACGAACGCCACGCTCGCGGTCACCGGCGGAATCCTCGCGATCCTCGTCGTCGCCTACGTGCTGCTTAGGGGCGGCATCCTGGCGTCCTGGCAGGAGGCCACCGGATTCGCCGGGGCTCCAACCACTTTGGCGATCTTCGCGATCAGCGGCACCACCGGCACCCTGATCCTCCTGGTGGTTTACGGGTTGGCCACGCTTGGCGTGATCGCCTTGGCGCGGCGCGGCGCGGGCATCAAGCCGCACGAGGTGATCATTCCCGTTCTGGCGCTCGCCGTGCTGGCCTACACGCTGTTCCGCAATGTCTGGCCGTTGCCGACGGGCGCGGGCTGGTGGGCGCCGACCATCACCGTGGTGTGGCTTCTCGCCGGGTTGATCTGGGTGTTGGTGCGGGGTGACGCGACCCGTGAGGCCGGCCTGGCGCTCCTACGGGACGAGGGCTTGAATGCGTCCGCCGCGACCGCGGGCGAGGCGTCGGTCCCAGACGCCAAGTAGCTATCGTCAAGCGGTGCACTTCGAGGAACTGCAGTGGTTCGTGGTGCTGGCCGAGACCGAACACGTCACGGACGCGGCAGCTGAGCTGGGGGTCAGCCAACCGACGCTGTCGCGTGCCCTGACCCGGATCGAAGAGCACGCCGGGGCACCGTTGTTCGACCGCGTCGGTCGCCGAGTTCGGCTCAACGCGTACGGCCAGATCATGCTCGAGCATGCGCGCCGCAGCCTCGCCGAGATGCGGGCGGCCACGGACCGCATCGCCGCGTTGCGCAACCCCGACACCGGCCGAGTCCGCGTCGCCTTCCTGCATTCGCTCGCCAACTGGTATGTGCCGGAGCAACTCCGAAGGTTTCGCGATGCGGCGCCGGGGATCGCCTTCGACCTCTTCCAGGGGCCCGCGCATGCCATCACGCAGCGGGTGTTGGACGGCGGCTCCGACATCGCCATCACGTCGCCTCGGCCCGATGCGTCGTCGTTCGACTGGCGCGTCCTCTACGTCGAACGTCTGTGTCTCGCGGTTCCCCTCGGGCACCGGCTGGCCTCGCGCAAGCGCATGAATCTGTCCGTCGCGGCGGATGAGCCGTTCGTGGGACTGCAGAAGCCATTCGGGTTGCGGCTGCTCACCGACGACTTGTTCGCCGAGGCGGGCATCGACCCGACCCTGGTGTTCGAGGCGGCCGAGATCCCGACGATGGAAGGTCTGGTCGCCGCGGGGTTCGGCGTCGCGGTGGTGCCCGTCCCGCGAGAGGGCGGCGACAACAAGGTGGCTTACGTTCCGCTGTCGAACGCCCGAGCCAAACGCGAAGTTGGGCTGGCGTGGGGACTCGACCGTCGCCTGGCGCCGCCGACGGAAAGATTCGTGCGAGTTCCTCACCGACGGCTGAACTGCCCGACGCCTGCGATGATACGCTCAGTGCATCGAATCAACACATTCGATGCATTGGACACATCACGCATGGCTTCTTACCGTCTGACACGTGACGATCGAGCAATCCGTAGAGGCCCCGTGGACCGGGCATACCCGTGGGTCCGCGGAGTACGCACGCCTGCTCGCGGCGCTGTTCTGCGCCGGCGTCGCAACCTTCGCGCAGTTGTATTCACCCCAGGCGGTGCTGCCACTGATCTCGGCGGACCTCGGTGTCGGCGCAGCGAATGCCGCGCTGTTGGTGTCGGCGTCGACGGTCGGTCTGGCGATCGGCGTCATCCCGTGGTCGGCATTGGCCGACCGCATCGGTCGGGTGACGGCGATCTCGATCTCGGTCACGGTCGCCACCCTGGTGGGGATGCTGGTGCCGTTCGCGCCGACGTTCGGTCTCCTTCTCACGGGTCGGTTCGTCGAGGGGTCTGATGGTCGGCGGGGTGCCCGCGATCGCGGTGGCCTACCTGACGGAGGAGGTGAATCCCGTCCACGCGGCAAGGGCGGCAGGCACATTCGTCGCGGGAACGACGATCGGCGGTCTGCTCGGACGGCTGGTCTGCAGCCCCGTCGCCGAGGTGGCCGGCTGGCGTGTCGGTGTCTTCACCGTCGCCGTCATCTGCGGGCTGGCGGCCATGGGCTTCGTCAAGCTCGCGCCCGAGCCGCGCGGCTTCACACCGTCATCGCGTGACGGTGCGAAATCCGAGGGAAGCCTTGGCCATCGGCTCGCGGCGAACCTGCGCACACCGCGCCAGCTGGTGCTCTTCGCTCAGGGGTTCCTTCTGATGGGCGGGTTCGTGGCGCTCTACAACTTCCTCGGTTTCCGCCTGACCCGCGCACCATTCGATCTGTCCGCCTCGATGGTGAGCCTGGTGTTCCTGGCGTATCTGGCCGGGACGTGGGCGTCGACCCGGGCCGGCGCAGAGGCCGCCCGCTTCGGCCGCAAACCGGTCCTGCTCGTCTCCGTGGCGGTAATGATGGCCGGGGTGGCAATCACCCTGAGCGACAACCTGATTGCGGTCCTCATCGGCCTGGTGGTCGCCACGGCGGGATTCTTCGGGGCACACTCCACCGCGGCCGGATGGACTGGCCAGAGCGCGCCCGTGGGCAAGGCCCAGGCATCGTCTCTGTACAACCTGTTCTACTACGCGGGCTCCAGCGCCGTCGGATGGTTCGGAGGGGTTGCCTTCGACGCCAGCGGCTGGACGGCGGTGGCCGTGACGATCCTGGTGCTCGCCGGCATCGCGGCGGGCCTTGCCGCGGCGTTCCTTCGCGACTCCTGAAGCGGGTCGTAGGTGGTCGAGCACCCGATCAGTGCCGCACCGAACCCGGCGGCAGGTCGACGCCGATCTCGTCGCAGATCGGCGGAATGATGATCAGCGACCCGCGCGGACTGCAGAACGGCGTGCCCGGCGACAGCGGCTCGGGCGGTGGCGCAGGCGCGATCGGCGGCGGCGGGGCCACCGGATGCGGTACACCCGACCAGGGATAGATGATGCTGGTGCTGACATCGACGATGCCGGACGAGTTCCAGTACCAGTCGTGGCAGACGTTCCAGTCCCAGCTGAGCACTTGACCGCCGGGGATGGCCGGGTCCCCTGGACACCAGTGCGTACAGGTCACGCCCTGCGGGCAGTTCCCGCCCACGTAGCTCGGTCCGTCGGCGACCGACGTGCCCGCGCCGAGCATCAGGCCGGTCACCACGACGACGCCGGATGCGACGACCGCGGCCGCGCGCCGCGAAACTCGGTTCATGGGATTCCCTTCGTCGGGCGCCACACCCTCGGCGTCGCCTGAGCCACCGAGTAGACGCGCCTTCGTGGGCTACCGATCCCAAGAATCGACTAGCGATCGACCTTGTCTACCGCCTCCAGCGTCAAGCCGGTGCTGAGCGGACCGAGCAGGCCGACGTCGAGGCACAGCAGCACGATCAGCACCGCCGTGCCGGAGAACACCGCGACCGGACCGAACGTGGCCAGGGCGGGGACCGCGATGAAGGGCAGGGCCGCAGAGGTGGCACGGGACAGCGAGTAGGCCGCCCCGTTGGCAGTGCTGCGGATCGCGGTGGGGAAGATCTCGGCCTGGTAGATGTGAAACGCGTTGGAGAAGACGTTGGACACCGCGGTGAGCATGAAGCCCGACGCGACGATCAGCGGCACGTTCTCCGCGGCGGCGAAGACCACTCCGAAGACGCCGATGGCGATCGCGGAGGCGATGATGAGGTACTTGCGCTCGAACCGCTCGACGAGCGGTATCGACAGAAGCGATCCGAGTGGGTATCCCGCGAACGTCAACGCGGCATAGCCAAGGGAATTGGTCACGGTGAATCCCTTGCCCACCAGGACAAGTGGTGCAAGCGTGGCGAAGCCGTAGTACGCAACCGTCTGCAGTACCTGGAAGATCGCCAGCATGACGCTGCGCGAACGGTAGTCGCGGAACACTATTCGCAACGCGTCGAACGCATTGCGTGGCTCGTCGGCGGCACCGGCGTCACCGGGATCTCGCGGACGCACTTCGGGCACCGTCAGTTCGGGGGACACCTTCGCCACCACGGCCGCGACGACCTCGCGCGCCTCTTCGTCGCGGCCACGACTCTCCAGCCAACGCGGCGACTCGGGCAGCATCGTGCGCAAGGCGAAGACCAGCAGCGCGCCGAGGCTCCCGAACACGAGCAGCCATCGCCACCCGTCGATGCCCAGCCATTCATGGCGAGCGACCAGCCTGCCTCCGAGCAGCGCCGCGATCGGTACGCCGAGAAACCCGATCGTGTACGCCCACGCCGTCATTCGGCCGCGAACCCGTGCTGGCGCGAACTCGGCCATGTAGGTGTCGACGAGCACGAGCTCCGCGCCGAGACCGAAGCCGGCCAGGAAGCGCAGCAGAAGGAACGTCTCGATGTTCGGGGAGAACGCCGCAAGGAGGGAGAACACCGAGTACACGAGCAGGTTGAGGATGAAGACGCGTCGACGTCCGAAGCGGTCGGCGGCGACGGCGAACAGGTTGGCGCCGAAGAACATGCCCGCGAACCCTGCGGCGATCACCATCGACTTGCCAAGGGTCCCCAGGTGGAATTCCGCGGCGAGAACCGGTGCAAGCACGCCGCCGAGGAACACGTCGTAGAGGTCGAAGAACGTGCCGAGGCCAACCAGCACCACGAGGCGTCGGTGCCACCCGGACACCGGCAGCTGCTCCAGCACCGCCGACGCCGATGTTGGGGCATTTCCGGTCACGGCGCCTCCTGCTCGGCGGTGCTCGCTGGCCAATGGCAGCCGCTGAATGTCGTTGATGCCCTGGGAAAGGCGGGTCGCGGGACACCCTAGCCCGCACGATTGGATAGCGTCCCTGGAATGACGAGCAACGAGGCGGGTCGCCTTCAGGGAAAGGTCGCACTAGTGATCGGCGGGGCGAGCGGCATCGGCCTCGCGATCGTCGAGCGGTTCACCGCCGAGGGTGCCGAGGTACTTTTCACGGGTCGACGGCAGTCCGATCTCGACGCAGCTGCGGCGCGGACCGGAGCGCGCGCGATCCGCGCCGACGCCGGTCGGGTCGACGAGCTGAAGACCGTCATGGCAGCCGTGCGCGAATCGCATGGGCGCATGGACGTTCTGGTGCTCAATGCCGGAACGTCGGGCAACGACCGCGTGGAAGACATCACCGTCGAGGACTTCGATCTGCAGATGGGGCTCAACGTGCGCTCGCTGCTGTTCGCCGTGCAATTCGCCTTGCCTCTGCTGACGTCGACGGCGTCGGTCGTGCTCGTCGGATCGGTTGCCGGGCAGATCGGTACCCCGGGCTATGCCGTCTACAACGCGAGCAAGGCGGCGGTGCGGTCACTCGCCCGAACGTTGACCGCCGAGCTGGCGCCGCGCGGCATCCGCGTGAACACGCTGAGTCCCGGACCCACCGACACGGCGATGTTCGATGCGGTATCCGATGAGGTGCGGTCGGGTTTGGCTGCGGCGATCCCGCTCGGAAGGTTGGGTCGCCCAGAGGAAGTCGCTGCCGCCGCGCTGTTCCTGGCCAGCGAGGAGAGCAGTTTCATCACCGGCGCAGAGATACCCGTCGACGGAGGACTGGCTCAGGTGTGAAGGGCAGCGCGCCCGTCAGGCAGCGGGGGCAGAGTGGCATCGGCTCGCGAACGGGAACCGTGCGGGCAGGGGACTTGCGCGTGGGCTCTGCCTTGCGGGTCAGCCTGCGACCGTCCTCTCGCAGTACCCGCTTGGCGAGTCGACGCGCGTGGCGGGCCTTCACGCCGCCGAGCTTTTCCTCGACGAGGTCCAACTGCTGCCAGCTGAGGCCGTCGAGATCACCGTCATGGTCGTGGGTGGCGACGACGACGGAGCCGTGAAGCAGTGGAACCGACTTGGCGGTGAAGCTGCTGGTGGCCATCAACAGCTCGGTGGCCTTCGTGTTGACCCGACGTTGGCAGCGTTGCGTCGTTGGGCTGAACCAGAAGTCGAACTGGCCGTTGGCACTGGTCAGATGCTGCAGGTGTTGGGACTGGATCAGTTGATCGAGGTCGGCCTTGCCGAACGCGGTGGTTTCACAGACGGTGCCGTTGGCGGAGAAGTACAAGACGGTGTTCATGCCGGTATCCCATTCAATTCTTTCGTCGGGCGGAGCGCGGCACGCGGGTGCGGCCTGTTACAGAAGTTGCCCATGTGACAAAAGGGATAAACATCGATAACGAAATCGGCATTCCCCTGACAGGTAACCCGAAGGTCGCACGGCGCGAGGGAGGGCGGTATCAGTCGTTGTTGACCAACAGCGCGTACTGGGCGGCCGCGCGCTGCAGGACATCCTTCTCGTCGCCGCTGAACACGGACGCGACGTAGCGTCCGTACGTCAGGCTGCAGTAGAAGCGATTGCTGGGATCGTCTTTCCACTTATCCGGCTTCTGTTCATAACAGGTCGCATCGGGAACGCCCGCCGGTGGCGTGATCTTGTGGTCGAGATCGGCGTCTATCTCTAACTGCTTGGCCACCAGGGTCTTCGCCGCGGCTTCGTCGCGCGCCCGCGTCACGGTGCCATCTGGTGACCCCGCACAGCGGTCCACACCCGCGGTGCCGAAGACGTTCTGTTGGATGCCCGCCGAACCCTCGCAAATGATCACGGCGGATCCCGCCACGCGCGCGAGTGCGGGCCCGATCGGCGGTGTCGGACCCTTGATGAGGAGGCGACTCAGCATGTGGTCCGGGTCGATCGGCAGCATGGCGAGCGCTGCGTCCGGATTGCTGACGGCTTGGTCCAACTGTGGCACTTCGGCGTCGAGGACCCGTCTGCACGGCCGCTCCCAGAAGGTCGGCCGTGTTTGACGCCGTATCCGCCAAGGCGATGGATACGACCATGTCCTTTCGAGCCATGGTCGCTGCAATCGTGGGAATTCCCGGGCTGATAGTGCGCATGCGCGTCGGGGTAGCCGGGGATGGGGACGGCGACGTTCGCCGGGTTGACCGCGAAGTCCGTCGCATCCATTTCAGCCGCGGCCTGCCCGGCCTTCTCTGCGCTGGGGAAGCTGGTCACCATGATGTTCACGGTCGACCCCTCGGGCTTCTTCACGAACTCCTTGACCGGCTTGGGAAAGCCCTGCATCAGGAAGCCGGAGATCATCCCGTACTTCTCGAGGACGGGTTGGATCACCTTCGTGCCATTGCCCGATACCGCGGTCGCCGCCATCGCCGGGTTCGACACCGGAAGGCCGTTGACGTACGTCAAGGTCGGGATGATGTCGGGTGGGGGCACGATCCACTGCGCCAGATTGAACGCTTCGATGTTGCGGGCGTCCTCCGGCGTCGGCGGGCCAGGGAATTCGCGCGGTGTGACGTCGTAGCTACCGACGTCGAGCGTGCTCAGATCGACCTTGGGAGCTGTCGTGGTTGGCGTGGACTGAGCCGCGTTCCCACCGCCGCGGTTCAGCAACCACACGCCGCCGGCCACTGCGACGACGAGAACCACGGCGACGACAACGAACAACACCAGGGGACGCTGGCTTGGACGCGGGGGACGCGGAGTAATCGGCGGCGGCGACATCGGATGCCCTAGCCGCGGCGGATGCGACGGGTTCCCCCGGTTCGCTGGCCCTTGGTTGCTCATCTGTTCCCTACGTGCGTCGATGGTGCGTTCGACTGCTTCGCAGAAGAGGACGCCGCACCGGTGTTCGGATCGGTTGAGCGTCTGTCGAACGCCTTGGTAAGAGCATAGGGCGGCAGTCGGAGCGCCAAACACACCGATGTTCGCGCCCGATCCATCAAGGTCTGTCGTGCTCTCAGCGCGGATCGTGCAAACATTGCTGAGGGAACGGCAACACTGAGGGGTCACCGCACATGGCAGATCTGCCCATCGATTCGATCTTCGCCGGATATCGCATCGAACGTGTCCTCGGCGTTGGCGGCATGGGCACCGTCTACCTGGCGCGTAATCCCGATCTGCCGCGCAGCGAAGCGATCAAGATCCTCAGCGTCGAACTCTCCCGCGACCCGGCATTTCGCACTCGATTCATCCGCGAGGCGGACGTCGCCGCGGGTCTCGACCACCCCAACATCGTGTCCGTCCACCGGCGCGGCGAGTTCGACGGCAAACTTTGGATCGCGATGCAGTACGTCGAGGGCACCGACGCCGAGGCCGCGCAGACGACGGGCAGCATGGATCCCCCACGCGCCCTGCGGATCATCACCGAGGTCGGCAAGGCGCTCGACTACGCGCACCACCGCGGGGTCGTTCATCGCGACATCAAGCCGGCCAACTTCCTGTTGTCGAAGTTCAGCGGCGGTGAAGAGCGCGTCTTGCTCGCGGACTTTGGCATCGCCCGCGCCCTTGGCGACGCGGGATTGACTGCCACCGGTGCCGTGATGGCCACGCTGTCGTATGCGGCTCCAGAAGTGCTGGCAGGCCACCCATTCGACGGCCGCGCCGACTTGTACTCGTTGGGCTGCGCCCTGTACCGGCTACTCACCGGCAAGAGCCCCTACTTCCACGCCGACGGCGCTGTCGCGGTGATCTCCGCCCACCTGAATCAGCCGCCGCCCAGAGTCACTGAGGTAACTCCATGGCTGCCGCCCCAGATCGACTGGGTGATCGCCAAGGCGATGGCGAAGGACCCGGCCGACCGGTTCAACAGCGCGCAAGAGCTGGCCGAGGCGGCCAGAGAGGCCCTCTATGGTCCTGCCGCACCGCAGCCCGCCGCTGCGACGTCGCAGCGGAACCCGAGTTCTGCACCGGCGCAACGTTATTACACGGAGCCGACGACGCCGTTGCGCCCGAGTCCTCCAGCGGCGCCAACCAACTACACCTTGCCGCCCGGCTACTTCGTCTCCCGCGCCTCCTCGCCGTCGCGGCAAGATCCTCGCGGCCGTGGCCGCGGTCGTCCTGCTGGTCGCTGGCGGTGTCACGGCATGGGCGCTGACGTCGAAGTCGGAATCGACGCCTGGGGCGTCCAACTCCCCACCGGGGTCGACGTCCGCTGCGGCCCCCACGGTCCCCAACTCGGCACTCAGCGGATTGCTCTTGACGCTGCCGGAAGCCGCCGAGGTCGCCGGAGTGCCAGAGCTCGTGGTCTACCGGACTCTCAACGCGATTCAAGACGACTCGTCGAGCAGCGTCGACCTCAAGGAGTGCGTGTCCGCATTGTTGCCCGCGCAGAACCCCGTCTACAAGGCGTCGAACTGGAAGGCCGCCGTTGAGCAGTTCCTGACGCCGCCGGGGGGCGCCGGCGCCTTCGTCGTCCAGGCCGTCGTCGCCTTCCCCGACGCCGCGGCAGGGCAGAACCTGGTGCGCAACGAGCGGCTGACCTGGGCGGCGTGCAACGGTAAGACCATCACGACGACGGTGAACGACAAGTCGATTCAGCAGACCTTCGGGGCAGTGGAGTCTGTCGACGACGACACCATCGCAATCGGGCGCAAAGCGCTCTGACGGCTGGGATTGCGAACGGGCGCTGGGAGTACGCAGCAACGTCGTCATCGACGTGATGGCCTGCCGCATCGGCATCGTCCACCAGGCCCAGGACATGCTGAGGAAGATCTCGAACAAGATCCCGAGCTAGAGGCGTGTGCAGGTTCATTGTCCTGAATCGCGCATGATCACCGACTAACATCGCCCGAGCGCAGACACCGGCGCGGCTTCGATGTTCAACCCCTACTCGGGTGGGAGATTGTCATGACGCAAGTGGAGAGCACGGAGACGACTACCCCGTCGATTCGCGAGCTCACCTTCCGGGGGGTCGTCCTCGGCGGCGTCATCACGCTCGTCTTCACGGCGGCCAACGTCTACCTGGGCCTGAAGGTGGGACTGACCTTCGCCACCGCGATCCCCGCGGCCGTCATCTCGATGGCGATCCTGCGCTACTTCCGCGGGCACACGATTCTCGAGAACAACATCGTCCAGACGATCGCGTCGGCCGCAGGCACCCTCGCCGCGATCATCTTCGTCCTGCCCGGGCTGATCATGATCGGCTGGTGGACCGGCTTCCCGTACTGGATCACCGTGGCCGTCTGCATCGTCGGCGGCATCCTCGGCGTGATGTATTCGGTGCCGCTGCGCCGCGCGCTGGTCACCGGTTCCGACCTGCCCTACCCGGAGGGCGTCGCCGCGGCCGAGGTCCTCAAAGTCGGCGAGGCCGACGTGGACGGCGGCGAGGGCAACAAGCGAAGCCTGCGCGCGATCCTCGTGGGTTCGCTTGTGGCGGCAGGGTTTTCACTCCTGGCCGCGACCAAGGCGATCCTGAGCGACGTCTCCACCTACTTCCGCCTCGGCGCCGGCGGATCCACCGTCGGCGCGAGCCTGTCGCTGGCACTGATCGGCGTCGGCCATCTCGTCGGCGTCACCGTCGGCTTCGCCATGATCGTCGGCCTGGTGATCTCCTACTTCGTCCTGCTGCCCGACGCTGACGTGGGGCAACATCCCCGGCGGCGCGGACGTCGAGGACGTCGTGTCCAGCACCTTCTCCACCGACGTGCGGTTCGTCGGCGCCGGCGCCATCGCGATCGCGGCGATCTGGACGCTGCTGAAGATCCTCGGCCCGATCGTCAGCGGCATCAAGGCGGCCGCCGCCTCGACCCGCGCGCGCCGCGGCGGAGGCCAGGTGGAACTGATCGAACGGGACCTGCCGATCTGGATCGTCGGCGGCACGATCGTGGCATCGCTGATCCCGATCGGACTGCTGCTGTGGTGGTTCCTCGACAGCACGCAGGTCACCGGCAACAAGCCGCTCATCATCGGGGTGACCCTGGTGTTCGTGGTCCTGATCGGCGCCCTGCTCGCTTCCGTCGCGGGCTACATGGCCGGCCTGATCGGCTCGTCGAACAGCCCGATCTCGGGGCTCGGCATCCTGGTCGTCATCATCGCCTCGCTGGTGCTGGTGCTCGTGCACGGCCGCAGTGACGACGCCGCCCAGACGCTGGGGCTGGTGGCCTACGCGCTGTTCGCCACTGCGGTCGTGTTCGGCATCGCCACCATCTCCAACGACAATCTGCAGGACCTCAAGACCGGCCAACTCGTCGGCGCCACGCCGTGGAAGCAGCAGGTCGCACTCGTGATCGGCGTCATCTTCGGTGGGCTGGTGATCGCGCCGGTCCTCGACCTGCTGAATGGCGCGTTCGGTTTCGCAGGTGCACCGGGCGCCGGGCGAAAATGCGTTGGCGGCACCGCAGGCGGCGTTGATCTCGTCGCTCGCGAAGGGCGTCTTCGGTGGCGACCTGAACTGGAAACTGCTGGGCCTCGGTGTCGCCATCGGTGCGGTGGTCATCCTGATCGACGAGGTGCTGAAGCGCACGACGAAGTTCGCCCTGCCGCCGCTGGCGGTCGGGATGGGCATGTACCTGCCGATGTCGCTGACCCTCGTCATCCCCATCGGCGCGCTACTGGGCCGGTCCTACGACAAGTGGGCCGACCGCACCGGCGGCGCGACGAAGTGTCGAGCAGAAGAAGCGACTCGGGGTGCTGATGGCGACGGGCCTGATCGTCGGCGAGAGCCTGTTCGGGGTGGTGTTCGCCGGCATCGTCGCGGCTTCCGGCACCGACAGCCCGCTCGCCGTGGTCGGCGAGAGCTTCGCCAGCTGGGCCGAGATCCTCGGCGTCGTCCTGTTCGTGGCGGTCGTCGCCGGGCTCTACAAGTGGACCCGCCGCTACGCCGATCAGGGCTGACGGCGACCGGTCACGAGCGGACCGTCGGACTCCGCCGGCGAGGTAAGGCCGTCCTTGCGTTTCGCCCGGCGTCAGCGGGGCAATCCAACAGCGCGCCTCACCGCGCACGAAACTCCCTCACGGGACAACACGGAAGAGAGACCACCATGGCGCTCGATGACGACGACATCACCACATCCTCCGAAGGCGGCGGCGAAGGTCCTGCCGACGGCGGCAGCAATCCGGAGGGTCACGACGGCGGCGCGGACGGCACCGCTGGTGGCGAGGGCACTGCCGATGGCGGCAGCAATGCGGAGGGCCATGACGGCGGCGCGGACGGCACCGCTGGTGGCGAGGGCCTGCCGATGGCGGCAGCAACGCGGAGGGCCACGACGGCGGCGCCGACGGCACTGCCTAGGGGCTAGGCGTGCTCAGCCGCTGCATCTCCGTCGATCCCGACGTGTTCGCCGCCGAATACTGGGGTCGAAAGCCGCTGCTGAGCACGGCAGATGCGCTGCCCCGCGACTTCTGCGATCTCTTGTCACCCGACGCGGTCGACGAGCTTCTCGCAGAGCGCGGGGTTCGCGCGCCGTTCATCCGTCTGGCCAAGGACGGCGAGCTCCTGGCCAAGAGTCTGCTACCTCGGCCCCGCCGGCTTCGGCGCAGAGATCGCCGACCAGGTCGACTCCGCGAAGGTACTGGCACAGCTCGCGTCGGGTTCGACGGTCGTGCTGCAGGGTCTGCACCGGCTCTGGCCGCCCCTGATCGACTTCGTGCGACGCGCCGTCGACGACATCGGCCACCCCGTTCAGGCCAACGCCTACATCACGCCAACGAACAACCGCGGCTTCGACTTTCACTACGACGTGCACGACGTGTTCGTTCTGCAGGTTCCGGCCGCAAACGATGGGTCGTGCACGAGCCGGTGCACGTCCATCCCCTGCCGTCGCAACCGTGGACGACCTACCGCGGTCGCATCGCCGACGGGTCGCCGGCGAGCCGGTCATCGACACCGTTCTCGAGGAGGCGACGCCCTCTATCTACCCCGCGGCTGGGTGCACGCAGCCGGGCACTGGACACGACCTCGATCCACCTGACGATAGGGGTTTCCGTGACGACCGCGATGGACGTCGCGCGAGCGGTGCTGGATCAACTCGCAGAAGCGGAGGATTTCCGCGTTCCCTTCCGATGGTGTCGGATCCCGAGGCGCGCGACGACATGTCCCTTCGGTGGCCAAGGTGATCGCCTGATGGTCGACCGGCTCCGCGACGACGCGACGGAAATCAGCGCCGCGGCGGCGAAGCGCCTGACCGCCCAGTTCGCATCGCAGACGCGTGCCGAGGCCATCCGTCCGCTCGCGACGATGCACGCCGCCGACCACGTCGCGGGCGTGTCCGTTCGGTGGCGGCACGGCGTCGTCGCCTCCGTCGACCTAGGGGCGGACGAGAAGGTCGTCCTGCGGCTGGCCGACAAGACGGTGACCTTTCCGTCGTCGTGTTGGCCTGCGCTGCAGGCGCTTCGAAGCGCGGGAGTCTTCGATGCCGACGCGCTCCGGGTCTCGACACCGCCGATGCCTCCGTGCTGATCCGTCGACTTCTACGCGAAGTGTCGTCGTGCCCGCCGCTGCGGATCAATAGGCTGATGGCCCGCCGATCGCCCGCCGTGCAGCGAACAATCCCTGGCCCGCAACGAGCCGATGTACGGCACCGCATCGGCGGGCACATCGTGGCTACTGCTGGAACTCTGCGGCGGCTGGGTGCCCTCGGCGTTTCTCCAATCCCCCGCCTGCATCGACCCGAACTCGGGCGGGCCATCGTCCGGCGAGCCGAGGCCGCAGGCATGCGCATCGCGGCGATACGCCGGCACGGGCGCCGTCCGGAGACCCCGCGGTGGCGCTGGTTCGTGGCGAAGTCCGACGTGGGAAGCCACGCGCTGTTCGCGGGAGAGGTCGACGACGCGCGGGCCTACCTCGAACTCGACCTGGACGGTGGTGACGGCGCCGAATCGACCGGCCCGCTCGTCGCCATCTGCGCACATGGCAAGCACGACCAGTGCTGCGCGGTGCGTGGCCGCTCGGCGGCCGCGGCGATAGATGCGGCTATCCCGAATTCACCTGGGAATGCTCACATTTGGGTGGTGACCGGTTCGCCGCGACGATGCTGGATCTCCCCGAGGGATTCTGTTACGGCCGCGTCGACGCCGCCGATCCGCCCGAACTCATTCGGTTGTACCTCGACGGGCGACTCGACGACCGCTTCCTCCGCGGCCGCACGTCGGTGGTCCACGCCGTACAGGCCGCGCAGCACTTCGCGCGGGAGGCCTCGGGTGAGGATCGCATCGACGCCCTACACCCGCTCGATGTGGACCAGGGCGAGGGAACGACCCGCGTCGTGTTGGCCGCGGATAGGGTGAGATCGAGGTCGTCCTGAACGAAACGATGTCGGAGCCACTGTTCTCGCAGTGCAGTGCGAAATCGGCAGGACGGGTTCGCAGGTACACACTTCACTCGATGAGCCCGTGACGGGGTGTGAGTGCGTTACCGGCGGCCGAGCCTGTCGACGTGACGCGGGCAGTCGTCGTACCAGCATGACGGGCCACGTCTCGACTCAGGCCGGTCGCCCACGCTGACGACACGGACGTACATCGGATTGCCGCATTGACACACCTCGCCGGTGTATTCGTGCCGTCTCGCCATCTACGCCCTCCTTCAGTGCCGCTACGTGGGTTTGCGGTAGCGGAGGGATACCCGATGACGACCCGTTCAAGCGCAAGGGCCGAGCCGAATTGATTTGCCGGCGACATTGCGTGAACCGACCTCGCCGCGGGTATGCGGTGGTGACCCAACGCCAAGGAGATGTCGTGGCCACCCCGATCACGTAGAGAACACCGGTGACAACCTTCGGCACGCCGCCGAGTGCAAAAGCAGGCCGCGACGACGAGGCCGAAGGCAAGGTGCCGCCGAGCAATCTCATGGGCGCCCCCTCTGCCCGACTTCAACACCTAGGGTCTGATTCACTCGCGATCTTGTCGGTGCGACCCGCGTAACCTGCGACCACGAGACCTCGCTCCTAGGAGAGACATACATGGAAGACGTCCAAGCCGACCTCGTCGTGATCGGGTTCGGAAAGGGAGGCAAGACGCTGGCCGCAGCCCTTGGTCGACGGGGGTGGCGGGTGGTGATGGTCGAACAGTCCGCCGACATGTACGGCGGCACGTTCATCAACATCGGCTGTGTTCCGACGAAATCCCTTGTCTATCAATCGGAGCAGCTCGCTGACGGGGACAGGGGCGCAGACGCCTACCGCCGCGCAGTGTCGGTCGAACTCTCCGTCACGTCGACGTTGCGTGCCGAGAATCTTGCCATGCTCGACGGCATCGACTCGGTCACGGTGTTCACCGGGAAGGCCCGATTTCTGGACCCACACGCCGTGCACGTCACGCTCGCCGACGGTGGG
>CAWCTU010000032.1:0-23128 GCA_963798405.1 uncultured Actinomycetota bacterium | reverse complement strand
GCAGCATGTTGTAAGTCCGCGAGGTTGCCCGCGCCCTGCTGCAGCGCCCGCGGCGTCGGCCAGAAGGTGACGCGGGAGCTCGTCGAACAGAAGTTCTTCCTTGGCAGCGGACGGATCGGGGGCAAGATGTTCATCACGGTGATCGCCTACCATCTGGTCGGAACGAACTCGAAGTCGGCACTCAGCGAATTCGCGACGCAGACGCTGGCCGCATTCGACCTGACCGGCACGATCGACTAGAGAGACCGGCATGCCGCGCACGTTCGACCTGAAGGCCGAATCCTCCTCCAGCATCGAACAATTCCGCTCGGCATTCGGCGACGAGGCGTACTGGCAGGCTCGACTGGCCGCCATGGACAACGGGCGGCTGGACTCGATGGACGTCGACGACGACGGCGCCGTAAGCGTCCGAACGACGTTCACGCTGCTCCGCGACGGGTTGCCGAAGGTGGTCAACCAATTGCGCCTCGGCGATCTCCAGATGGTGCACGACGAAAACGTGGAGTCGGATCGACGGCGGACGCGTCCGCGGAGAGGTCAACGTCGAAGTCAACGGGTTCCCCCTGTCGGCGCGCGGAGCCGGCTCATTGGCGACGAGCGCGACGGGCACGCAGTTGGCCTACACCGCAACCGTTTCGGTGAAGGTCCCGTTGATCGGCGGCGCGATCGAAGGCTTCATCGGCAGCCAGCTGAGCTCGTGGATCCACGAGATCTCGTCCTTCACCACCGAATGGATCGACGAGCACGGTGACCTTCCCGACTGAGCAACCGTCGGTTCCCGACGTCGTCGGACGGATCGCGGCGGGCCGCCCGGTCGCGGCGGTCTGGCTCAACGAGATCGGTGGCACGACGTTTCGGATCGGTGCCGGCGAGGAGTACGTGAAGGTGTATCCCGACGCCGAGTCCCGCTCCTCGCTCGCCGAGGAGATGCGGCTCGCGTGGGCCGCCGACTTCGCCGTCGTACCGCGGGCGCTGTCGAGCGGCCCTGGCTGGCTGCACACCGCAGGCCTACCCGGCCGCAGCGCCGTCGACCCGTACTGGGCTGACCGACCGGCGGCCGCCGCGCACGCCATCGGGGCGGGCCTACGGCTCCTTCACGACGCCCTGCCGGTGACCGACTGCCCGTTCGGGCCACCGTCCTGGGCGTCGGACGCTCCGCCCGCCGATCAGTTGGTCGTCTGCCACGGCGACGCCTGCGCGCCCAACACCCTCATCGGCGACGACGGCCGGTGCAGCGGGCACGTCGATCTCGGCGACCTCGGCGTCGCCGACCGGTGGGCCGACCTGGCCATCGCGACGCTGTCGCTGGGCTGGAACTACCCGGCCATCGAGGAGGACGTCCTGCTCGACGCCTACGGAGTCACCCGGGACGATCAGCGCATCGCCTACTACCGGGCGCGCTGGGAGCAGGCCCCGCCCGCGGCCGGATAGACTCGTCGCGAATCATCGTTTCGGTAGAGAGGCATTCGTGCAGGTCACCAGCGTCGGACACGCCGGATTCCGGATCGACACCACCGCGGGCAGCATCCTCTGCGATCCCTGGGTCAACGCCGCCTACTTCGCGTCGTGGTTCCCGTTCCCCGACAACAGCCAATTGGACTGGGCGGCCCTGGGCGACGTGGACTACCTCTACGTCAGCCACCTCCACAAGGATCACTTCGATCCCGTCCACCTCCGGAGGAACGTCAACAAGGACGCCGTCGTCCTGCTGCCCGACTTCCCCGTGCCGGAACTGCGACGCGAGTTGGAGAAGCTGGGATTCCACCGCTTCTTCGAGACGACGGACTCCGTGAAGCACCGCGTCAGTGGGCCCAAGGGCGACCTTGACGTCATGATCATCGCGTTGCGCGCCCCCGCCGACGGGCCGATCGGCGACTCGGGCCTGGTGGTCTCCGACGGCGAGACCGTCGCCTTCAACATGAACGACGCGCGCCCCGTGGACTTGGACGTTCTGCATTCGGAATTCGGCCACGTCGACGTACACATGCTCCAGTACTCGGGCGCGATCTGGTACCCGATGGTCTACGACATGCCCGCCCGCGCCAAGGAGTCGTTCGGCATTCAGAAGCGGCAGCGGCAGATGGATCGCTGCCGTCAGTACATCGCCCAGGTCGACGCTACGTGGGTAGTCCCGTCCGCGGGGCCGCCGTGCTTCCTCGATCCCGAGCTGCGCGATCTCAACGACGACCACGGCGACCCGGCGAACATCTTCCCCGACCAGATGGTCTTCCTCGACCAGATGCGCAGCAACGGACACGACGGCGGGCTATTGATGATCCCGGGGTCGACGGCGGATTTCGACTGGCTCACAACTGAATTCGTTGGCGCATCCGATTCCCGACGATGAGGCGGAGGCGATCTTCACCACCGGCAAGGCCGCCTACATCGAGGCCTACGCGCAGCGGATGGCCCCGGCGCTGGCCGCGATGAAGGCCACCTGGGCGCCTGCCACCGGGGAGTCGCTTCTCGAGCCGTTGCGGCTGGCCTTCGAGCCGATGATGCTGCTGAGCGACCAGATCAGCGACGGCATCGGCTACCCGGTCGAACTGCGCATCGGCCCCGAAACCGTGGTGCTGGACTTCCCGAAGCGGACTGTGCGCGAACCCATCCCGGAGGAGAAGTTCCGCTACGGGTTCGAGATTCCACCCGAGCTGGTGCGCACCGTGCTCCGCGACGGCGAGCCCGACTGGGTGAACACCATCTTCCTGTCCACCCGGTTCAAGGCCTGGCGGGTCGGCGGCTACAACGAGTACCTGTACACGTTCTTCAAGTGCCTGACCGACGAGCGCGCCGCCTACGCGGACGGCTGGTTCGCCGAAACGCATGACGACTCCGCCTCGATCACGTTGGGCGGCTACGAGATGCAGCGCCGTTGCCCGCACTTGAAGGCCGACCTCTCGAAGTTCGGCGTGGTAGAGGGATCGACGCTGACGTGCAACCTGCATGGCTGGCAGTGGAACCTCGACACCGGCCGCTGCCTGACGTCGAAGGGTCACGAGCTGAGAGTCTCGACGTCGTGAGCGAGGCACGGAGCCGCCCCGGCGGCGACATCGGACTACGACGACGGCCTGATCCAACTCGACCGCTACGCGCTCACGCTGCGGCGCTACCACTTTCCGTCAGGTACCTCGAAAGTCATTCCGCTGCAGACGATCAAGGGTTACAGGGCCGAGTCGTTGGGTCTGCTGGTCAACCGGTTCCGAATCTGGGGCAGGCCCGACCTTCGGCGGTGGCTGCCGCTGGACGTGTGGCGGCCGATCAAGTCGACGCTGGTGACGCTGGACGTGGTCGGCACCAGGCCGAGCCCCGCGTTCACGCCGTTGCGCGCAGGGGAATTCACCGCACTGCTCGACGAACTGCTCGAGTCGCGGCCCGACTAACTCTTCTCACGCATGACGGTGGCCTCCAGCAGCCGCTGCGCCTGCCGCATCACCGCCTTGTTGGCCGCCGATCCCATGCGACGCACGGCATTTGGCGGGGTCGCCTGTTCGACTCGTACGACGTCGCCGACGCGGACCACGCCTGCCGTCGCGACGTCGGCGTACACGCCGAGGAAGCGGTTGGTCCGCTCGGCGAGCTGTCGGGTGATGGCCCGGTCCAGCTCGATTCCCGGTTGTGGGCGCGTGGGCACGACGCACCGGATGGTCGGGATCGCCACGTCGAGCACGGCCGTTCCGAGCGTCACCCGTGCCGCCCACCCACGCCGACTCTGGGAAGTCGCCGGTTGCGTCGACCAGCACGTTGGGCCGGAACCGACGCACGTCGTGCGGGCCGCCATCTCCGGCCAGCGACGCGAGGCTGGCCGTGCTCAGCAAGTGCACCGGGCTGAGGTCGACGAAGGTGCCCGGCGGCGTCGAGTAGCGGGCCAGCGTGATGACGTCCTTGGTCGAGAACACCGAGGTGTCGGGCAGCGCTTCGGTGTCGTCGAGACCAAAGTCCTTGCGCACCTGGGCCGGAGCGAAGTTCGCCAGCGAGTCCTGCATCGTCATCCGGTGCTGGCTCTTGTCCTTCGCGGGCGGCAGCGCCACCAGCCGCAGCTCACGACCGACGAGTTCGGACAGCGCGTCGTTGACGACGGAATCGTCGTGCGCCAGCTCCCGCCCGTCGGGGAACGTGATCACCACGCCGGGGACGTTGCCAGGGCCTGCGTCCGCGGCGGGCTCGGTCAGGTAGCGCGCCGAACAACCGAGCAGGGCGGGGACGCGTCGGGCCGACGCGGTCACGCCCTTTTCGACGTCGCGAACCGCCCAGAGTCGGTCGGCGTGCACGCCGCGTCGATCGATGCGGACCGACTCGACCTGCCCGCCCCCCATCGACTTCACGGGGAACCGCCACAGCTGGGCAACCGTCACGTCGGCCATCGGAGTTACCCGACCGTCTGCCGCAGTTCGGAGAAGGCGTCGGATTCGGTGTCGTAGACCCGCACGATGGCCTGATCGCCTGGCTGCAGGAACGTCGACTCGCCGAGCGCGGTGTAGCGCGTGGCGCCGATGCCGATCAGCAGGCTTCTCCGGGCGTCCGCTGGCGACCATCAGCGCACCGACGTCCTCCAACGGCGTTTCGGCAGAACCCTTTTGGTTGGCGAGTCGCTCGATGATCCAGTCGAGCAGCACCTCGCCGTAGTACGAGTAGCCGAGCAGCGGGCTGTCGACCCCGTACTCGTGTTCCTGGCCGTCGGCGGTGCGCAGATGGCAGACCAGACGCAGCGTGGAGGTCGGCCCGTCGGGGGTCAGGTCACCGATGTCGAAGAACCGCGCGGCAACGCCTTTGGACGCCGGACCCCAGTTCTTCTTGTGGCTGATCTTGGGAGCGTTCGGCCGGCGGATCGAGCAGTCGTTGAAGGCGCCCAGGGCGAACGGTTGCAGCGACGAGACGGTGTCGCCCTGCCAGATCACCCGCAGGCCAGCCCGACCTCGGGTTCGATCTGCAGATTCAGCGGGGTATCACTCTCGGGCAGCTTGATCGCGTCGTGCGACAGCGGAAACTCGCCGAGGAAGCTGTCGTATCCCGGTGCGTACCAAGGGAATATCCCCTTAGGCGCGGTCCCTTCGGACGCCACGTTGACGAAGTCGGCGGCCTCGCCCGCCTGTTCGAGATGGCCCGCGAAGTTGCCGGCGACGCCGAAGCCGAACCAGGTCCGCAGCTCGGCCTCGTCGAGTTCGATCATGTTGTGTGTCACGGTTCCAGCACCGACCTTCCGACGTAGGGCACCAGGGCTTCCGGAACGCGCACGCTGCCGTCCGGTTGTTGATGGTTCTCCAGGATGGCAACCAGCCACCGGGTGGTGGCGAGCGTGCCGTTGAGCGTCGCCGCGGTCTGCGGCTTGCCGTTCTCGTCGCGGTAGCGGGTGGACAGCCGCCGCGCCTGGAACGTCGTGCAGTTCGACGTCGAGGTCAGCTCCCGGTACGTATTCTGCGTCGGTACCCAGGCCTCGGTGTCGAACTTGCGCGCTGCCGAGGACCCGAGATCCCCTGCGGCGACGTCGATCACGCGGTACGGCACCTCGATCTGCGCGAGCATCTGGCGCTCGCCAGCCGAGCAGTCGCTGGTGCTCGGCCTCGGCGTCCTCCGGCTTGCAGTAGACGAAGGCCTCCACCTTGTCGAACTGGTGTACCCGGATGATGCCGCGGGTGTCCTTGCCGTAACTGCCCGCCTCGCGGCGGAAGCACGACGACCAGCCTGCGTAGCGTTTCGGACCATCGGAGAGGTCGAGGATCTCGTCGGCGTGGTAGCCGGCGAGTGGAACCTCGGACGTACCGACGAGATACATGTCGTCGGCCTCGAGCTGGTAGATCTCGTCGGCGTGTGCGCCGAGGAAGCCCGTCCCCGACATGATCTCCGGGCCGCACCAGCACGGGCGGGATGACGAGGGTGAAGCCGTTCTCGGTCGCGAGCCGAACCGCCAGCTGCATCAGGCCGAGCTGCAGCAGCGCACCGTAGCCGGTCAGGAAGTAGAAGCGGGAGCCCGACACCTTGGCGCCGCGCTGCATGTCGATCAGCCCGAGCGCCTCGCCGATCTCGAGGTGGTCCTTCGGCGATTCGATCGCCGGCGGCTCGCCGACGGTGTCGAGCACGACGAAGTCGTCCTCCCCGCCCGAGGGGACACCGTCGACGATGACGTTGGAGATCGCCATGTGCGCCGACGTGAACGCGGCCTCCGCCGCGGACTGCTCGACTTCGGCGGCCTTCACCAGGTCGGCCGAGCTCCTTGGCGCGCGCCAGCAGGCCGGGCCGCTCGTCGGCAGATGCCTTGCCGACCTGCTTGCTGACCGCCTTCTGGTCGGCGCGTGCGTTGTCGGCGGTGGAGATGGCGGCCCGTCGCGCGGTATCGGCGTCCAGCAGGGCGTCGACGAGGGCCGGGTCTTCGCCGCGGGCCCGTTGCGACGCGCGTACCCGGTCGGGTTCTTCACGAAGCAGCTTGAGGTCGATCACGGCGCAACCCTACTTATGGGGGTCCAAACCGATGCGCTGCGGGTCCTTGCAGCACAACCTCATAACTTTACAACTGCAACACTTGTCACAGGTCTCGACGCGCCTGTCACAATAGAACCGATGTTGGATGCACCCGAGCGCGACGACCTACTCGCCGCCGAGGCCGAACCGCTGCAGGCGGAACCGCCGTGGTGGCGGAGTCTGCACGCCAGCTCGACGACCCGCGGCCTGTTGCTCACGGCGCTGGGCGGCCTCCTCATCGCAGGGTTGATCACGGCCGTTCCGCCCGGACCCGACGGCAAGGGCCCGATGGGGCTGAGCTCCGGCAAGTCCGCCCTGGGCTCGCGCGGTTCCGAGACCTTCGACCACGCCAAGAGCGGTGACTGTCTGAACTGGCCGGCGGGCAAGCCCGACGCCGCGCAGATCGTGAACTGCACCGACGAGCACCGGTTCGAGGTGGCCGAGTCGGTCGACATGAGCACGTTCCCCGGCAGCGAGTACGGCCCCGACGCGGCGCCGCCGTCGGCCGCGCGCATCCAGCAGATCAGCCAGGAGCAGTGCCAGGCCGCCGCCCGTCAGCACCTCGGCGCCAAGTTCGATCCGAACGGCAAGTTCAACGTCAGTCTGCTGTGGTCGGGCGACAAGGCCTGGCGACAGTCGGGAGAGCGCCGGATGCTGTGCGGCCTGCAGTTGCCGGGCCCCAACAACCAGCAACAGGCGTTCCAGGGCATGATCGCCGACCTCGACCAGTCGAAGACATGGCCCGCAGGAACCTGCCTGGGTATCGACCCGGTCACCAGCCAGCCGACGGACATCCCCATCGACTGCGCCGCGCCGCATGCCATGGAGATCACCGGCGCCGTCAACGTCGGGGAGAAGTTCCCCGGCCCACTGCCCGCCGACCCGGACCAGGACGCGTTCATCAAGGACACCTGCACGAAGATGACGGACGCCTATCTGGCGCCCGCCCAACTGCGCAAGACGACGCTGACGCTGATCTACAGCACCATCGCCCTGCCGAGCTGGTCGGCAGGCAGCCGCCAGGTGTCGTGCAGCATCGGCGCGACACTGGGCAACGGCGGCTGGTCGGTGCTACTCAACAGCGCCAAGGGCCCGCTCCTGATCAACGGCCAGTCACCGGTGCCGCCACCGGACATCCCCGAGGACCGCCTCGAGCTGCCGCCCATCCCGTTGCCTGCGCCCGTGGACACCTCGTCGCAGACGTCGGGCCAGTACCAACAGCAGAGGCCTCAGAACCAGCCGACCCAATCGAACGGGAACCAGCACCTCCCCGGCCAGGCCAGCACCAGCCCGACGCCCTCTGCGGCGGCGCCCACGTCATCCGCTCCTCCGACGCCTCCGCCGCCGCCCGTCGACGGTGCGCCGCCACCGGGAGACGTTCCGCCACCGGCGGGTGACGTCCCGCCTCCTGCCGGTGGTCCGCCGCCAGGGGCAGCGCCCGGAGCTCCGCCGGGGCCGGCGCCGGCAATCCCGCCGTACGCGGTCGCGCCTCCACCGGGCGAGTAGCCGCCGTGGCCGTGCGGATGAGCCCGCAACGGTTCGAGGAGCTGGTATCCGACGCGCTCGACCACATCCCGGCGAAGCTGGCCGCGGCGATCGACAACGTCGTCATCCTCGTCGAGGCGCGCAACCCCGACGAGCCCGACCTGCTCGGCCTCTACGAAGGCATCGCCCTCACCGAACGCGACACGTCGTACGCCGGATCGTTGCCCGACGCGATAACGATCTATCGTGACGCCCTGCTGGAGGTCTGCGAGTCGGAGGACGAGGTCGTCGAGGAGGTGGCGGTGACCGTCATCCACGAGATCGCCCACCACTTCGGCATCGATGACGAGAGGCTGCACGAACTCGGCTGGGCCTGAATTCTCCAGCGTGCCGCCGGCCATTCGTCGGTGACTGGTGCTAAGAACTGGGCATGGACGAAGACTGTCAGCGGTGCCGCGACGGTCTGGAGCACTGTCATGGCACCGCCATCTCTCACGCGCGCTTCGGACTGGAGTGCACCGAGCCCGACTGCCAGACGCCAGACGTCACGCACGCCTTTCGCATCGACTGCGAGGCGATCGGCTGTTCGTGCGCGGTGATCGCGAGTCGGCGTCAGCCCATGGGGTCGGCGGTCTGAAGCTCGTCGAACGATTCGTCGACGGGTTCATCCGGATAGAACGGCGGCGCGGCGCTGCCCCAGTGCACGCAACTCCATCGTCCGTCGGTGATGGGACTGAGCACTACGCATTCGGTGTTGGCGAGGTGGTGCTCGAGGGCGAAGTCACCGTCGACGCCCGACAATGCCGAGGCCACCAGCCGGATCGCCGCGCCGTGGCTGACGACGACGATGTCGCCCGTCCACGCCCGGTCGTCGAGATACCGCAGGCGCAGTTGGGTCAGCACCGGTAGGTAGCGGTCGAGAACCTGCTGCGCGCTCTCGCCGCCGGGCAGCGACGCGTCGAGATCCCCCTCGTGGTGCCAGCGTCGGTTCATCGCCCGGAAGGCCTCGACCGACTCGTCGTCGTTGCGGTCCTCGAGGTCGCCCGCCTGCACCTCGTGGATTCCCTCGAGCTCGTGCGTCTCCATCGACAGGTGCTCACCGATCGCCGAGGCGGTCTGTACCGCCCGCAGAGCGACCGAGTGCACGACCATCCCGATGTGGTGGTCCCATTCCCTGGCGAAGGTCGTGGCTTGGTCGACCCCGAGGTCGGTCAGGGCGGCGCCGGGCGGCCGGGTGTCGAGGCGTTTGTCGACGTTGCCGTACGACTGTCCGTGTCGCAGCAGGACGAGGCGGCCCGTCACGCGATCCCCTCCCTCAGTCCGCTCAGCCAGCGCGCTGCCTCGTCTGCGGGCGGCGGTGCCGCCGCTGCTGCCGAGTCGGTCGGCCACGAACCCAGATATCGCACGTCCTTACAACGCCGATGGAGCGCTTTGAGTGCCTCGGCCACGGGATCGTCTTCGATGTGCCCGAAGCAATCGAGGAAGAACAGGTACGTGCCCAACTCCACGCGGGTCGGCCGGGATTCGATGCGCGTCAGATCGATGTCGCGGATGGCGAATTCGGTGAGCGCCGCCACCAGCGCGCCCGGGGCATTGTCGAGCTGCAGAACCACCGACGTTCTGTCGGCACCCGTCGGCGCGGGCGGCGGGCCAGGCGCTCCGGCCAGCACGAAGCGGGTGCGGGCGTTCGCTTCGTCGACGACACCGTTCGCCAGCGTCTCGAGGTCCCACCGCGCAGCGGCGAGGGCGGTGCTCACCGCCGCGTCGGCCGCGCCGGAGGCGACGTCCTGAGCTGCCGCGGCGTTCGAGTTGGCGGGGACGACGCGGGCCGCTGGAAGGTTCGCGGCCAGCCACTGCCGCACCTGAGCGGCGGCGACGGGAAATGCCGCGACGGTCGTGACGTCGGCGGCAGCCGTACCGGGCCGAACGACGATGCTGAACGCGACGTTCAACGTCTGTTCGGCGTAGATCTGTAGCGGGGTGCCCGCGGACAGGCTGTCGAGCGTCGGGAGAACCGAGCCCTCGATGGAGTTCTCGATCGGCACGCACGCGTAGTCGGCGCCACCGGCGCGGACGGCGGCCAACGCAGCAGGGGGACTGTCACACGACAACTGCTCTACGCCGGCACCCCCGCCCGGCACGCTCCCCGCGGCCATCATCTGCCGCAGCGCCGCTTCGGTGAAGGTTCCTTCCGGCCCGAGGTAGGCGACGCATGGCACCGGGCAAGCCTATCGGCTCGGCCGTCGCAGGCCCGTGTGTTGATGGAAGCCTTGCATCTCGATCACGCCGTAGTTAAGTTAGGCTTACCTCATTAACTGGAAGGCGACGCGATGGCCTTGGCGGCACCGACGACAGCGGAGCGAATCCGTAGCGCATGCGTTCGCGCGGGCGGCGCCATGCTCGCCGTGGAAGGCCTCGAACCGGCCGCCACCCCTGTGCACCACCTCCTCGACGACGGCTCGTTCGCCATCACGATTCCCGCCAACGGCCTGTTGGCAGGCATGGTCGTCGCGTCGGGCGCCGCGGGAACTCAAGCAGTGCTCGAGATGACCGACTACGCGCCACTCCCCCTGCGCGAGCCAGTTCGCTCGCTGGTGTGGATCAGCGGACGGCTGCATCACATCCCATCCTCGGACGTCTCCGGGCTGCTCGATCTCATCGCCACCGAGCATCCGAATCCTGCTCTGCTGCAGGTGAACACCGAGACCATCGCGGGTGGTGACACGCCCTATGCACTGATCCGTCTCGAGATCGACTCGGTGGTCGTCGCAGACTCCACCGGAGCCGAGTCCGTCGGTGTCGGCATGCTGCTCGATGCCCGACCCGACCCGTTCTGCGTACTCGAGTCATGCTGGCTGCAGCACCTGGAGTCGGCCCACCGCGACGTCGTCGATCGACTCGCCGAGCGGCTTCCGTCGCCGCTGCGACGCGGCCGCGTCCGGCCACTCGGGTTGGACCGCTACGGCGTTCAGCTTCGGGTGGAGAACCCCGACGGCGACCACGACGTCCGACTTCCCTTCGCCAACCCGGTCGACGACGTGACCGGGTTGAGCCAGGCGATCCGCGTGTTGATGGGTTGCCCGTTCCTCAACGGACTGCGCGCCCGCCGCATCTGACACACCCCGCTACCGTGGTCCGGTGACCGGCCTCCCCGACCATCTGTCGGCATCCGACCGGCGAACGCATCGGATCGAGATCGCCGTCGTTCTGGCGGTCACCTTCGGCCTGTCCGCGTACACGGCGACCGTCAGCCTCGTCGAGGCCGTTCTCCTCGGCCTGTCCGGGCAGACCGTGGCGCTCAACCGGAAACTCTCCCCGATCGACCTCATCAACTTCGCGCTGAACCTGGCGTCGGTGTTTCAGCTCCTCGCATGGGGCGCCCTGGGGCTTTACCTGTTGTGGCGCAGCGGTTTCGGACCACGAAGCATCGGTCTGGGCCGATTTCGCTGGCGCCCGGACCTCCTCGGCGGCCTCGGGCTCGCCGCGCTGATCGGCCTGCCCGGCCTCGGCCTCTACGTGGCGGGGCGAGCGCTGGGAATCGGCGTCGAGGTCGTGCCCGCCGAACTGAACGACACGTGGTGGCGCATACCCGTCCTGTTGGCGGTCGCGTTCGCCAACGGCTGGGCCGAGGAGATCATCGTGGTCGCCTTCCTCATGACGCGGCTGCGGCAGCTCGGCTACACGCCGGTCGTCGTCCTGGTCCTCTCCAGCCTGCTTCGTGGCACCTACCACCTCTATCAGGGCTTCGGCGCCGGGCTCGGCAACATCGTGATGGGCCTGGTCTTCGGCTACGTATGGCAGCGAACCGGTCGACTCTGGCCGCTGATCATCGCGCACGGCCTCATCGACGCCGTCGCCTTCGTCGGGTATTCACTCGCCGCGGGGCATCTTGACTGGTTGCGGTAGGCATACCGTCCGCTGGCCGTAGATTCGTGACTGTGAACGACTACCGGCCGCCAATCGGGGGACGCGACCCTCGACGGCCGGGTCCGAGCCGCGAACCATCGCAGGTGATCCGCCGCGAGCCGATCCAACGGCCGCCCCCACCACCGCCGAGGCCTCAGACGCGGCCGCCGATGCGACAGCCACCACACCCGCCGCCGCCGCCCATGCCACCCCCGCGTCGCAGGCCGCCGCCACCCCCGACGGCTCGGCCGCCTGCCAAGCCCCGACGCAAGCGGCGCAGGGGCCGGACCGTCGTCACCTCGCTTCTGGTGATCCTCGTGGTCTTCGTCCTGGCGATCGTCGGCGCGGGCGCGTGGATCGAGACGAGCCTGCACCGGATCCCGGTACTCGCCGCCTACGCGGAGCAACCCGCGCCGGGCAAGGGCACCACCTGGTTGCTCGTCGGGTCGGACAGCCGACAGAACCTCAGCCCCGACCAGCAGGCCGAACTAGCCACCGGCGGCGACATCGGAAACGGCCGGACCGACACCATCCTGCTCGTGCACGTGTCCGGCCTCGGAAGCGACACCCCGACGACGATGGTGTCGATCCCCCGTGACTCCTACGTGAACATTCCCGGGCACGGCGAGGACAAGATCAACGCCGCGTTCGCCATCGGCGGCGCGCCGCTGCTGGCCCAGACCGTCGAGCAGGCATCCGGGATCCGCCTCGATCACTACGCCGAGATCGGCTTCGACGGCTTCGCCGAGGCGGTGGACGCGGTCGGGGGCGTCACGATGTGCCCCGCCGACCCGATCAGCGACCCGCTGGCTGGCATCGACCTGCCCGCGGGCTGCCAAAAGCTGTCCGGGCCCGCGGCGCTCGGGTATGTCCGAACCCGGGCCACCCCCCGCGCGGACCTCGACAGGATGACGAATCAGCGCGAGTTCATGTCGGCGTTGATGCACCGCGCGGCAAGCCCCGCCGTGCTGCTTAACCCGCTGCGCTGGTATCCGCTGGCGCACGCCGCGGCCGCCGCAGTGACCGTCGACCAGGGCGCGCACGTGTGGGATCTGGCGAGCCTGGCATGGGCCCTTCACGGCACGATCACCACCACCACGGTGCCGATTGGCGACTTCTCCGGCAGCGACGTGGGTTCGGTGGTCGTGTGGAACGAGGACGCCGCGGCTCGTCTCTTCCAGGCACTCGCGGCCGACGCGCCGATCCCGCAGGACGTGCTCGACGCGGGCAATGGGTAAGCCAGCAAACTTTATTTGGCTTGTCGCCGGTCCTGTTACAGCCGTCACAGTGCTTAGGTAACCCTCCCCTGCATTAGGCATACCTTTGATGACAATGGGCTCTGATCTGCACTATTCTCGGCCAACATGACTGAGACGACGGCACTCGACACCAAGTTTCACCATCTGCTCGCCGAGCAGATTCGCCACGAGTTCACTGCGTCGCAGCAATACACCGCCATCGCGGTTCACTTCGACGCCGCCGACCTCCCCCAATTGGCCAAGCACTTCTACGCGCAGGCCCTCGACGAGCGCAACCACGCGATGATGCTGGTCCAGTACCTCATCGACCGCGATGTCGAGGTCGAGATCCCCGGCACCGACGCGGTGCGCAACACCTTCAGCTCGCCGACCGACGCCCTGCGGCTGGCGCTCTCTCAAGAGCGCACGGTCACCGAGCAGATCAGCCGGCTGGCCGCCGCCGCACGCGACGAGAACGACTACCTCGGCGAGCAGTTCATGCAGTGGTTCCTCAAGGAGCAGGTCGAGGAGGTCGCCCTGATGACCACGCTGGTGCGGATCAGCGAACGCGCCGGTGCCGACCTCTTCCACCTGGAGGACTTCGTCGCACGCGAGATCGGTGAGGCAATCACGGACGCCACTGCACCCAAGGCAGCAGGCGGGACGCTCTAACCCTCGGGCTGGTCTCGGCCGGCGCCGGTCAGGCCGTTCTGCAGCCAGGTCTTGGTGCGTCCCGGGTGGTTCGTCGCCACCCATGCCACTCCGATGTCGCGGCAGAAGCGAACGTCCTCGTAGTGGTCGACAGTCCAGCAGTACAGCGCGCGCCCATGCGCGGCGGCGCGGTCCACCAACTCGGGGTGCTCGCGGAGCGTGGCGATCGACGGTCCGACCGCAGTGGCGCCGACGGTGGTGGCCGCACTGCCCCCCAGGTAACGCGACGTGTCTCCGAGCAGCACCGTCGGCAGTAGCGGCGCGGCGCGGCGGATCCGCCAGACCGCCGCGGCCGAGAACGAGATGACGACGGCTCGCGACATGGCCGCCGATGCCGGCGACGCGATGCCGTAGCGGTGCAGGAGCGCCAACACCTTGCTTTCGACGAGAGCGCCGTAGCGCACCGGGTGCTTCGTCTCGATGAAGATCTTGACCGGGCGGTTCCAGTCGAGGATCAACGTGAGCAAGGCGTCCAACGTCAGCAGCCCGGTATCGCCCGCGCTGCCGTCGTCGCGCCAGCTGGAATGCCAACGGCCATAGTCGAATTCGCGCAGCTCCGCGAGCGTCATGTCACTGACGAGCCCCGTCCCCGTCGAGGTGCGGTCCACCCGGCGGTCGTGCACGCACACCAGGTGACCGTCACGGGTCAGCCGCACATCGCATTCGACCGCGTCCGTGCCCTCGCGCAGTGCGAGTTCGTACGCCGCGATCGTGTGTTCCGGACGGTCGGCCGACGCACCCCGGTGGGCTACCACGAAGGGGTGGCCACCGAGCGCCGTCTCGCCCGACTTCATGAGGCTATGCTGCCGGTTCTCGCCGCTCGGACTCAACCGCACCCGGCGATTCGCGCGGCGAGTCCTCGCCCGTTTCAGTCGTCTCGGTCGGAACCATGACCCACCGCTTGGCCGGACGGTCGACGGGCGTGCGCTCGAACCCGAAGTACACGCGGGCGGCGAGCACCAGTGCCGCGAGGCCCAACAGGTACGCGAAGATGGTCGTGACGGTGTTGTCGGCGATGCCCTGAGCGTCCTGCGTGAAGCTGGTGGCAATCGAGTACGCACACACCAGAGTCGCCACGACCCACACGCACCACCAGACGACGATGCCGTGCCGCAGTCGTGCCGTCCTGCCCTCGAGCTTCGCCAGTTCGATCACGTACACCGGAGCCCAGAACAGATTGACGACCGGGACGAGGCAGCCCGCCCGCAGTTGCAACGGGCTGCGGTGATCCTCGTCGCCGCGACTCGCGAACGCGGCGGCGCGGCGCGCGACCAGCCAGTTCGTCAGAACGATGGCGCTCCCGACGACGGCGAACGCGGCCAGGACGCTGAGCGCGACTCCCAACCACGTGGCCACCCCGGCGACCCAGGGGTTCAGCAGCGTGGTCCGATTGATCAGCAGCAGTGCATAGGCGCCGATCTGGACGAGCGCAGCCGCGCCCAGGAGTGCCATCGTCACGGTCGCGACCATCCTGACCATCCCGGTCGACGGACCGGACCGCACTGCCGTCGCAGCCTCCGCATCGGGCTGGCCGGGCTGTCCGGTGTCGAAATACTCGGTCAGGCCCCAGCGCGGGATCGTGGCATAGCGCGGAGTCGGACCCAACGGTATGCGCGCAGGCCGCTGAGGTGGCGCAGACCCTGGGCGCACGGCAATCCACTTGTAGCCGGCAGGAGCCTTCTGCGGATGCTGCGGAGTGGCGGTCGTCGGCGACGACGACACTTTGGGCAGGGGACCCCAATGCTGATCCGTCGGGCCCGACGATGGCGGGAGCAACTGGCCCTGGCAGCGAGGGCACCAGTGCCGCTGGCGGTCGCGGACATTCCACCGCGTCCCGCACTGAGAGCAGATCTGGATCACCCGACCAGAGTATCGGGCCTTAGACCGTGCCGGCGCTGCCGTCGTCGGTAACGACGGGGCGGCCCGCGCCCACCCACGCGAGCATCCCTCCGCTGACGTTGATCGGCGAATACCCGTTCCGGGCAAGGTACTGGGAGACCCTCGCCGATCGCCCGCCCATCGCGCACACGACGTAGAGCCGCGCCTCCGCATCGATCTCGGCCATGCGCGCCGGGACCTCGCCCATCGGGATGTGTCGGGCACCCACGGCGTGGCCGCGCGCCCATTCGTCGTCCTCACGGACGTCGAGCAGCACCACCGAGTCGTCGAACTCGGTGGGCAGTTCGGCGGGCTGGGCTTCGTCGACCCCGTACTCATCCATCGGCGCACTCCATGGCGTCCATGCTGGCACGCACGGGAACATCGGATCAACTGACCCTATGCACACTTTCCACAGGTTCATCCACAGGGCACGAGCGGGCAGAACGCCGTCCGACGCGCCCAATCTTGGTGCACGCTGAAACGGACTGGGGATAGCGCTGTGACTCCGCGTGCGGTTCGTCAACGGGCCCGGTTGGATCCCGGCGAAGTCCTGGTACGGGTCTTCGAATGGGCTTGATTTTCACCATGGTGGTATCGGGGCTATGATCGGCGTCACTGGCACAGGTTGTGACAGATCTCACTGGGGGCAACATTGAACGTGCAGGTCAGGAGCTGTTGATGGCGTCACATCCAGGTTCGGCCGTGCCCCCGTCGGAATGGCAGCCCTCGTCGCATGCCTACACCCGTGGGCAGTTGATGGCCTGCATGCGTGCCGGCGTCATCGCGCTGGTGTTGCTCGGCGTTCTCGCGCTCATCGTTCTGTTCTGACCGACCGACTCACCGCACAGGAACCTCACTACACACGAACGAAGGCCGGCACCGAGCGCGAACGCTCAGGCCGGCCCTTCGTCGTCGAGTGCTTACTTGGCGGGCGGGTAAACGCCCATGTCCTTCGCCTTGTCGGTCTGCCAGAAGATGTCGGAGATCTCGTCGATCGTCTTGAGCAGCTTCTCGGCGACGGCCACGTCGAGCGACTTCTTGACGTCGCCAGCGCCGTGCACGCCGTCCCAGAACAGCTGGTGCAGGTTCGGGAACTGCGCGAAATGGTCCTTGGTGAAGAAATCCGCCCAGAGCACCATCAGGTGATGCTTGACCTCTTCGGCGCGCTGCTCCTTGATGATGATCGCGCGCGTCTTGAAGTGGTCGTCATCCGAGTCGTGGTACTTCTTCAGCGTCTTCAGGCAGGAGAGCGCCTCGATCTTGGCCTGGGCGGGGTCGTAGACACCGCAGTACAGGTCGCAGTGGGCGTGGGCGGGCGTGGCGTTTTGGAAGATTCGATCAAGCATGGAAATAACCTACCCTTTGGCCATGTCGCGCAACCATCCTTCGCGCGTCTGGCCACTGCGGGTGTTCAGGGTCGTCGAGGACTCGATGCGGCCCGCCCTCGCCCCGGGCAATTTCCTCCTCGCGATGCGTGGCGGCGATCCGCTGCGCGGCCAGGTTCGGGTGTTCCGCGACCCACGCCTGTCGACGCGCTGGCTGGTCAAGCGCGTCGGCGACGTCTACGACTCCTCCAGCGGGGCGATCTTCGAGGCTCGTTCCGACAACCCCGGAACGCCGGGCGCCGCGGATTCCCACGAGTTCGGCTGGGTGTCTGCGGCAGGCTCCTACCGGGTGCTGTGGCCGGCCGGCTGCCGCCGCCGACGCAGCGGATGACGCATTGGCCGTCGGCTGGCAGTCGTGTCGTCTTGCGTGCCAGCCGCTACAGGCCCATGCTGACGTGATCGACCCAGAGCCGTGTCGGAAGCAAACGCGCTGCGGGCCGAATGCGGGAGGCGACAGATGGACACAGGATCTGGCGGGGCCGTTGAGATCTCTCCGTTCCATGCAGGCGGTGCCCTGAAGGGTTTCGTCGTCTCGGGGCGGTGGCCCGACTCGACCAAGGAATGGGTGCAGCTGCTCATCGTGGCGGTCCGGGTCGCTTCACTACCGGGATTGCTCTCCACCACAACGATTTTCGGTGCACGCGAGGAACTCCCCGACGAACCGGCTCCCGGCACCGTCGGATTGGTTCTCGCCGAGGGCACGATATTCGGTGATTCGGCCGTCGCGCCAGGCCATTTCGCGGAGCATCTGCCGCCCGCGCTCTTGATGCTTCATCCGCCGTCGGAGACGATGCCGTCACTTCCCGAATGCTCAGGCGCCGCATCGGGTTGCGTTCTGTTACCCGGCCTCCCGCACCTCGGCCTCGAGCATCGCGCCGCATGGGTCGAGGCGGAGTCGGACGGCACCATCACGTCGATGGTGAGTCGGGTGGGTGTCGACCCGATCAGTCATCCCGATACGGCCATACTCGCCATGCTGCTTGCGGCATAAGGGAATTCGCACTTATTGATTCGCCTGACGAATCCATGGATTCGGGTGCCCGAATCCTCCGCCTGAGGTGGCAGCCTCGAGCGATGACCGCTATGTTCGTGTCATCAGCGAAGGGGAGTAGCCCCCAATCGTCGTGTCGACATACTGGCGTAAAGCCCGGCAGGCGAACCGCGTAGAGCGGTGGGCGAGACCTTCGACGAAACGTTTGCGTGCCGAGGAGATCGGCTCGCAGGCGCCCAGTCGAAAGGTCGTCACATGCTTTCCGCCACGCTCGTCAGCCTCGGGGTCGTCTTCCTCGCGGAGTTGGGCGACAAGTCTCAGCTGATGACCATGACCTATGCCCTCCGACATCGGTGGTGGGTGGTTCTGTCCGGCGTAGGCATCGCAGCGTTCCTCGTCCACGGCGTGTCGGTCATGATCGGCCACTTTCTCGGCGTGACGCTGCCGGAGCGCCCGATCGCCTTCGCCGCAGCGATCGCCTTCCTCCTGTTCGCTGCATGGACCTGGCGTGATGCCCGCAAGACCGACGAAGACGGCGAGGCGGCGGTACCTGAGCCTCGCTATGTGATCTTTGCGGTCATCTCGTCCTTCGTCCTCGCGGAGCTTGGCGACAAGACGATGCTCGCGACCGTCGCGCTCGCCAGCGACCACAACTGGGCGGGGGTCTGGCTCGGGGCAACGCTGGGCATGGTGCTCGCCGATGGGGCTGCGATCGCCGCGGGCGCGTTGCTGCACAGACGCCTACCCGAACAGCTGCTCCATCGCCTGGCCAGCGTGCTTTTCCTCCTGTTCGGGCTGTGGCTGCTCTTCGCCAACGCTCTCGGTTGGACGGCGGTGGCCATCGTTGCCACCGGCTGCGTTGCCGTAGTCGCTCTCACCGCGGCCGCACGGGGTGTCGTCCGCGCACGACGGCACCGCACCACCGTTCCGGTCGAGGCCGAGACACCCCCCGCCACCCCACCGTCTGGCTACCGACAGCCGAACGGCAGCCGTCGGTCCGCCGACGACCGCGGCGGCATGACGACGTGCGAGGAACCCGACACACCGACGGACAGTGACGCGATTGTTAAGTAAGTGAGCTACTTTGGGCAAACGAATGATCAGCTCATTCGTCCTCAGGTAAGGGAAGGCTTCTCGTGTCGGGACTCACCCCCTACGGTGCGGGCAAAACAACTCGAGCGTTATTATTTGATTCGCCGCGCTACATAGCGACAATCACATCTGGGAGCGGAAGTGCTGCTAGATGGCGTAAAATGCAGTGGCCGGGATCGTTGATCGTGATTTTTTGCGGTTTGCACTTGGCTCTCGGCAGATCACTCGCTACGATAGTCAGCAAAGAGGCCGCGACCCCCGCCACATACAAAATCAGTGAGGACTAATCGATGAGCATGACATTCTCCGCTCGCCTGAACCGTCTCTTCGACACCGTCTACCCCCCAGGACGCGGCCCTCATACGTCTGCCGAAGTCATCGCCGCATTGAAGGCCGAGGGCGTGACCATGTCCGCCCCCTATCTGTCGCAGCTGCGGTCGGGCAACCGGACCAACCCGTCCGTCGCTACCATGGCCGCCCTTGCCAACTTCTTCCGTATCAAGCCGGCCTACTTCACCGACGACGAGTACTACGAGAAGCTCGACAAGGAATTGACGTGGCTTGCCGACATGCGTGACGAGGGCATCCGTCGGATCGCGGCGCGCACCGTCGGACTGTCCCCCGCGGCACAGCAGGACATCGTGCAAAAGGTCGACGAGCTTCGTCGCGCCGAGCACCTGGACGATTAGCCCGGCCCGACCTGACAAAGGTCCGGCCAGTCGTTCCAGAGGACTCAGTACCTCAGGACGACGCGGCCATCTCGGCGTGCCGAGTCAGCCCGCGGTAGCTCTCGGCGATGGCGAGGATCCATTCGCGATCCGAGAATGACGGCGGTTGACGTAGCCAGTACGGCCCGGGGAATGCCCCGTTCGTTCCGCCCTTCTCGTCCTCACTACTCCCATGAATCCACTCGGCGATGCGTAGTGCCTGTTCCCGCGCAGACACCGACGGCCTGTCACCATCGGCGGCCACTTCCGACTCACTGCCGGAGAGCGATTGAGTCGCCTCCAGATATAGCGCGTCGGAGATCAAGGACATCTGCTCTGCCACGCGGAAGAGAAGCGGCCCACGGGGCCGAATGCCGATACCGACGTCGGGATGACGACGGCTCAGTTCGTCGAGCAGTGGCTGGATGATCCTCAGTTCCCGACGTGCGCCGAACCAGTCCTCCACGGTCGGCAGCAGCGATCCGCTCGCCACGACGATCATCGCGCATCCCAATAGCGTTGCGGCCGCGCCCACTCCGAGGATCTCGGTGTCGCCGACTGCCCGCAGCAGGAAGAAGGCACTCGCCAGGACGATCAGTGCGACGCCGATGGTGAACACCAACAACGCCCTGCCCCGTCGACTGCGATTGGAATGGCGCGCGCCCGCCCACGCGACCAACGTCAGCGCGAGGCATATGTAGAGCAACGGCAACAACCAGGACAACGCCGAACGGCCCGCCACCAGGTTCTGGCGCAGGTACTCCTCCGGCGCCATCTCGGGCTGCTGTGGAGAGGTGAAGAAGGCAGCCAGGGTCAGGGCGCCGATGATGGTGGCAACGAGGTACTGAACGATCGCGATGCGGCGGACCGTGGCGGGCTTGCGGACCGATGACGCCGACGTGATCATCACACAACTGCCTGCGGCACAAGCGATCAACGCGACATGGCTGAACACGGTCGACACGTTCGGCCATCCGATCGCGGTGTCGATCAGGAGGGTCAGCGGCTGCCAGTTGAGCGCGGCAACGAGGCCGAGACTGCCGAGCGCCAAGATCATGGCGGCGCTTACCAACGACTGCTTGTTGACCAGTGCCCAGCCGATGCGGAGGCCTGTCGCCAGTCCGAGCAGACCGGCGATCACCCATACGATCAACCAAATGCCTCTCCGAGGCGGACCTGCACGATCGACGAGCGATCGGAGGGGAGACGGCCGAGCCGGTAGATGAGTAGCGCGGCAAAATCTTCTGCCTCCTGCTCGTGATCCTCACCGCTAGGCCCCATGCAACCGGTCCGTTGATTCAGCATGTAGCCGATGAGCTCTGAACTCGCGAGTTCGACGCTGTCCCGCGCTGCTTCGGTAACCGAAATGCCCTCGTGGCCGAGGACGAGGTGCCCGAGCTCGTGAGCGAGGGTGCGATCGCCTGCGGGGAGTCCGTTCTGTATCAGGAACACGTCGCGATCGACGTACTGCCGCCACTGACCGCAGACCCCGAGCGGCAGATCCGCATTCGTGAGTTCGATGGGCCGCCCACGTTCGTCGGCGATCGCTTCCACGAGACGCCCCAGAGACACTTCCCCCGGCGAGGAGCAAGAGCGAGTACTTCGTTAACGGCGCGCGTTACTCGTCGGCTGGCCGGCATGTCCACCCCCTTCGTGTTACCTCAACTATGACGTGTCAGCGGCCGCAGCAGCAGACGAATACGAATCAACCCACGAAGCGCTCCATACCTCCTGCCCGCAGCGCCCGACCGGTCCTCGCCTGCCGATAACCGATCAGCCCTCCCGCCCCGGTGAGCAGAAGGATGCCGACGAATCCGGGCAGCGCGATCGACGCGACCTGTCCGATTCCGGCCGATCGCAGATAGGGCGGGTAGCCGGCGCGGAAGGTCGATGCCGGTGAGGCGTCAGTGCCGACTCTGACCGGCGGCGGCGCCGACGTCCGAGCGGGCGCGGCCGCCGCGGGTGGCGGCGGCGGGCTGGCCTGAGGGCCGACCGCAGCGCCGGGAAGGGCCCGCGGGATGGGGAGGCTAATTGCGGGTACGACGATGGCTGGCAACGCAATTGGTACGAGCGCCGGCGCGGCGATCACCGCGGCACTGCCTGCGGCGACGACGGGCTCCGTCGACACTGTCGGCAGTCCATTGGGGAAGTCACCGCCGCCGGGTAGGTGCTCGGGTGGCGAGGGTGGTTGGCCGCCGGGTTGACCGCCGCCGTCACCACCGCCGCCGGGCTGACCGGGAGGTTGTCCGACGCCGCCGCCGCCACCGCCGTCACCACCGCCACCGTCACCGCCGCCACCGTCACCGCCGCCGCCGTCACCGCCGCCGCCGTCACCACCGCCATCGCCGCACGGCGGCTTGGGACCATGACCTTCACCATGGCCTTCGCCGTGACCAGGCGGCTTGGGACCATGACCTTCGCCGTGACCAGCGGCTTGGGACCATGGCCTTCACCGTGGCCTTCGCCGTGACCAGGCGGCTTGGGACCATGACCTTCACCGTGGCCTTCGCCGTGACCAGGCGGCTTGGGACCATGACCTTCGCCGTGGCCGGGATTGCCGCCCGGATGTTCGCCAGGCTTCGTGGGCTTTGTTTGCCCGGGGCCTCGCCCTGGGCCATCCGAATGTTTGCTGGGTTGCGAACCGCTGTCGTCTCCGCCAGGTCGAGACCCGGGCTTCGTCCCCGAATCTCCCTTGCCGTCGCGCGGAGCGCCGTCGCGCCCGCCCTGGTCGTGGCCGCCGTCGCGGCTCTGACCGGTTTCACTCGGGCCGTGGCCGGGTCCGGCGGACGCCGTCGCGGGAGCCGCAACTACGACAAGGCCAGATGCGAGAACGCAGGCCGCAGCGGCAACGCGTGCCCGCGAAGTCACGAGGTCACCCCGACCTCGCGCCCTATGTCGACCCATACCAACCTAACTACCCTCAAGACACCGACCCTGAACCTCTCCCAGTGCCTGGACGATTGTCGCACAACCACGCCCGCCGGTTTGCTGGAGCAGGCGAAATCGCTGATCGAGCGGGGCCGAAGCCACCCCGTGGTCGCGTCGGCGATAGTGTGGGCGGCACCAGCGCAGCGAGGAACCCGGGAGGCAGCCGAATGGCCCTGTTCACGCGGCGAAAGAGCCGCGCAACGCGTCGAGCCGAGGCTCGCGCCATCAAGGCCAAGGCGAAGCTCGAGGCCAAACTCGCGGCGAAGAACGAGACTCGGCGCATCAAGGCCGACATGCGACGGCAGACAAAGACGGCCAAGGCGGGCCTGAAGGCACAGCGGGATAGCGATA
>CAWCTU010000031.1:0-25272 GCA_963798405.1 uncultured Actinomycetota bacterium | reverse complement strand
GTTATTCTGTGCGCGGTTGCTCGGCCGCCGAGATGGCTTTGCTGAGCACGTCAGATTTCACATGGGGGAAGGTCCGCAACACATGAAGTACGTACGTCTACTTTGCGCTGTCGCCGCGATGGCACTGGCGATGTCGTTCACGTCGGCGATATCCGCCGCACCCGCATACGCGATCCCCGGAGACCCGGGCTGTGTGCGACCCGATGGCACGCCGTGCCCTCCGTTGCCGCCGGGCTGCGTGCAGGAGAACGGCATGCCGTGTTCGCCTGCTCCGCAGGATCTCAATGCCGCGTGCGCGCGCAATCCGGTGGTGTGCATGTGGCTGACCCGCTAAAGCCGCTGCGGGACAAGTCGATTCAGCGTGCCCTTGCCGGGAGCCTGCATGCAGCGTTGGATGACGGGGTGTCCAACCACTTCACCGGGCTGAGTCTCGGACCACCGCTAGGCGATCACGTCTCGACCTCTGCGATCTGTACGCGTTCGAGTCGCCCGCGGATCCCACCAAGACGGTGTTGATCCTCAACGCGAACCCGCAGGCCGACTTCCTGCACCCCGATGCGATCTATCGTCTCGCCATCGACAACGACGGCGATCTGCAGGATGACATCGCGTTCAGCTTCGTGTTCTCCGAACCCGTCGGCGGCAAGCAGACCGTGGACGTCTACCTCGCGCGCGACGACGACGCAGAAGAGCCCGAGGCCGTCGGGGAGAAGATCTTCGACGCCGTCGAGGTGTCGTTCGGCCCCTCTCCGGTGATCGCCACGTCGGGCAGCTTCACGTTCTTCGCGGGTGCCCGCAGCGACGCGTTCTTCTTCGACTTCGACGGCGTCAAGAGCCTCTTCGACACCTCGGGTACGCGAAACTTCACCTCGCCCGTCCAGCCGGCGCCCGAATCCCCTTGGACCGGAGTGGATTCCAATACCGAGGCCAACGTGTGCTCCATGGTGCTCGAGATGCCGACCGAGATCCTCGGTGCGCAGCCCGACATCCGGGTCTGGGGTCGCTGCAGCGTGCGCCGCGACGGCGAACTGCTGCACGTCGACCGGGCTGGGCACCCGTCGGTGAGCAGCTTCTTCAACACCGACGACACCAAGGAGGAGTACAACGCGTCGCTGCCCGTCCACGATCGGGAACGCTGGATCGGCATGTTCATCCACCTGATGGGCCACACCGGCGGCTACTCCGACGACGAGGCCATCGCCGCGATCGACGAGGAGGGCACGCTGCCCGACATGCTGACCTACGACCCGGCCAAGCCGGCGAAGTACCCGAACGGCAGGACGTTCACCGACGACGTGATCGACTACCGGTTGGCGTTCCTGACGAAGGGCGAGTGCCCGCCGAGCGGACTGAGCCCCCACACCGACACGCTCGCGGAATTCCCCTACCTCGGCAACCCGCACTGACGTCAGACCGGATCGAGCCCAGCCAGTCGTCGACCTCGAAGCGGTCACCGCGCGCCACGATCGTCGCACCGCCATGGCCCGGATAGTGCGCCGGAATCACCGCGGCCCGGGCGCGCGCGGCCTCGGTGAACACCCGCTTTCGGGTGAACGCCGCCGCCGCGGCGTCGACGTCGAACCCGCACGGATCCGTCGGGCCGCGGAATCTGGATCGGGCAGTGCGTCAGATCGCCGACGAACACCGCGGGCCTGCCCGCCGTCCAGCCACACCACCGATGACCCCGGTGTGTGGCCGGGTGCGGGCCGCAGCCGCAGCGACTCGCTGAGCTGGAGGTCGTCGGACCACAGTTCGATCTGATCGTCGACGGGAGCGACGCTGTCGGCGAACACGATCGCCGCCGCATCGTTGTCGCCGGGACCTCCGGGGCTGAAGTGCCGGTGGTCGGCCTCGGTCATCACGTAGCGCGCGTTCGGGAAGGTCGGCACCCATTGGCCGTCGACCAGTGAGGTGTTCCAGCCGACGTGATCGGTGTGGAGGTGCGTATTGATCACCACGTCAACGTCTTTCGGGTCCACCCCGGCCGCGCTCGAGCGCCGCGAGGAAGTCGGTGCTCAGGTTCGCCAGCCCCGGCATGTGCGGGCGGTCGCGGTCGTTGCCGACGCCGGTGTCCACGACGACCGTCAGCCCGTCGACCCTGATCACCCAGCTCTGCATCATGACGCGCCAGCGCTGGGTCTCGGGGTCGAGGAACGTCGGCACCAGAAGGTCCGCGTTCTCCTGCCACGCCTCGGGCGGGGTCTCCGCGAACAGCGACGTGCCGACGTCGAACTGCCATCTCCACGACCCGGGTGACGGTGGCGTTGCCCAGCTGGATGCGATCAGCCATGGCTCGAGCTTCCAAAACCGTCGCGAGTGCGCGCAGTTGCAGGGCCCACGCGGCGTGTCGGGCAACAGACACGCGCGCTCGCGGAGGTCCTGGTGCGCTACGGCTTGATGCGGATCTTGCCGGGCGACCACAGCCCGCTGTGCGTCGCGGTACCGAGCGTCAGCTCCGCGGGCTGCGCGTCGACGAGCGTGTCGAACTTGCGCAGCGAGCCCCAGTCCCTGCCCCAGTCCTTCGACAGGTACGTCGACATCACGTGGGCCCGCAGCAGCAGATCGCTGATGCCCAAGCAGGCCGCCGTTGACGCCGTCCTGCCACGTGTCGGTGTCCAGCTTCTTGGCGCTGTAGTCGGGCGTGATGCGGAACTTCGGGATCTCGGTGACGCCGTCGGCGTGCAGCATCGGCTGCTGGCACGGGAACGCCAGGCCGACGGCCCAGTCCATCAGCACGGGCTGCGTGCTGCCGACGTACTCCTGCACGGATCGCAGCTCGGGCACGCGCGGCGGCGTGACGGCCACCCAGTCGCCCTGCGTGAGCGACTTGTCCTCGACGACGATCCGGACCGCCGTCGCGTCGGCCGGAATCTGCGACCGGTCGAAGCGCAGGTTGCGCCACGACGGGGTGGGCCCGAGGTCGTAGGGCACGACGCGGCCGCCGGGCACGGGGTTGCCGTCGGGACCGTGGTCGGCGCGTACTCGAGCTCGACGGTCTGGCTCTCGACGTGTCCGTTGGCCACGCTGTTGCCGGTGATCGTGCCCGCCGCCGTGACGACGACCAGGGGGTGCGCGTCGTCGGGCTTGCGGCAGCCCGTACCACGCCGAGGTCAACAGGCTCTGCTGCTGCAGCGGGCCCCCGACGAAGCTGCCCGCCACCGGCACCCGCTTCGGATCGAGCCCGTAGGGCAGCGGCACCGTCGACCCGTTGACTCCCGGGTCCGTCAACTTGACCGGCGCGTCCCAGTCGTAGTCGGTTCCCGGTGCCGGTATCGGGACGCGAAGCGCCTCGGCGACGATGTGGTCCGGCACGCCGTTGGGGGTGAAGCCGACCGGGCCGGTGCCGCCGAGCGGACCGAGGGGTCCCCAGTCGCCGGGCACCTCCGGCGTCAGGAACCCCGCATTGGAGTCCGGTTCGACCAACACGTCGTCGGCGAGGCCGCAGCCGCCCACGAAGGCACGCAGGTTGGACGAGGCGTTGGAGTAGGTCGGGAACTGGCGCACCACGCCGGCCAGCATCGAGCCGACGAACACCACCACCATGAAGCCCGCCGCGATGGGCAGCGGTGCCGCGGTGACCAGTCGGGAGATCCGGGTCTCCGGCTTGTCGCGGGCGGTGAAGTGCAGTCGGAACGCCCACAGTGTGCAGATCGCGAACAGCGCGAAGAGAACCGTGCTGACGGTGACTCCGCGCGATCTTCGGCATCGCGTTGTTGAACGGCACGCCGTAGCTCGACACGTACCACCAGCCGTTGGTGGTGGCGAAACACAGTGCCAGCACGAAGAACACGCCCGCGGTGAACGCCATCCGGTTGCGCGCGGACCGCAGCACCAGCGGTGACACCAGCACCGTGGCCAGTGCGGCCATCGCGGCGCCGACCGCGGCGAACAGCCCGAAGTGGTGCACCCACTTGGTCGGGGTGAACATCAGGAAGAACATCGTGCCGAAGATGATGCCCATCAGCCGCCAGGCGGGTCCGCGGGCGACGCCGGGAACTCGCTTGCGGCGCAACATGATGAACAGCGACGCGAACAGGCTCAGCGCGGTGATCATGAAGCCGAACCGGCGCGACAGCGACCCGTCGACGGTCGGCAGGATCAGGTAGTAGTACCGCAGGTTCTCGGTGTACCACGCCTGACTCGGGCCGATCGCGGTGCGAATCCTGGTGGCCTCCAACACCGTTGCCAGAGTCTGGTCCGCGAACACGACGGTGAGGATCACGAACCCGGCCGCCAGCAGTGGCAGCACCAGCGGCCAGGTGCCGACCACGCGGCGGCGCTGCACGAGGATGCGCAGCAGTGGCCTGCCGCCCGCCAGCAGTGCGGCGACGGCGATCAGGCCCGTCGGTTGAATGCCGAGTGTGAATGCGGCGCTGACGATCGCCAGCGCGGCGGGGGTGAGCCGCCCGGAGATGATCGCCCGCTCGATCAGTACGTAGGTGATGAGCGCGCCGGTCGCGATCTGGCCTTCCGGTCGCAGGCCGTTGTTGAACGGCATCCACGCCGCCAGCAGGACCAGCCCGGCCGCCCACATCGCGGCCCGGCTCGACGAGACGGCGGGCCCGAGTCGGGGGAGCACCTCACGGGACAGCAGCAGCCAGCACACCAAGGCGCACAACAGGTCTGGCAGTCGGATCCAGATGCTCGAGTCGCTGACGTGGGTCATCAGCGCCAGCACGTTGTAGTACCAGCCGAACGGGTCCTCGGGGCTGCCGAACCACCGGAAGTAGTTCGACATGTAGCCTGCGTGGTCGGCCACCCTGGCCATCTGCAGGATGTAGCCGTCGTCCGAGGAGTTGGCGCCCGCGACGTGCCACAGCAGGAACCCGCCGATCACCACGCCGTCGACCGCGGTGAAGGTGCGCCACCGGGCCGGGATGACGCTGCGCATCCGCCTTCCGTCGAGCTGATCGAGCCGCCACAGTGCGAACAGCGCGATGACGGTCGCCACGATCGCCAGCAGCATCGCCGCCAGCTTGAGCGTGGTGGGCTTCGTGGTGAACCGGGTGTCGATCGTCGCCGAGAGGGAAAGTCCTTGCGGCGCAGCGCCGGTCAGGTCGGTGAACACGCCGACGATCGACGGTCGCAGGTTGGGATCGTCGAACCCGCTGCGCAGGGGCGCCGCCGGTGCCGTCGGTCAGCCCGACGAACGTCGCGAACGTGCCGTCCTCCGACGAGGTGATCTCGATGCTCGAACATCCGGGGACACCGCCCGCGCCAACCACCTTCGCCCGTGGCACGCTCGCCACCACCACGTTGCGGTCGGTGATGTCGACGCGGGACGTCGTGACGTTGACGAAGAGCGCGTTGAGTGCCGCCTGCTTGCCGTCGGCGGGCGCGGTGCCGAGCACCACGCCGCCCGCCGGAGGCATCGTTCGGATGACGTCGCACGGCACGGTGATCGACATCGTCACCGGCGTCTGCGTGATCAGCGGCGCCGTGACGCTGCTCAGCTGCCCGCCCTGAGGCCAGTTCAACGTCGCCGTCGTCTGCACGACCGGCAGCAGCGGCGTGAGCACCGACAGCACGAAGCCGACCAGGCCCGCGACGATCGCCACCCAGCGGGCCACCTTGACGTCCTTCATGACATCTCTCACGGGGCCCCCGTCATGGCAGCGCCCTGATCGGGCCCGAGCGGCTCCAGCCGAACACCCGCGTGAAGCCCTCGTCGATGACGGCGTCCGGCGCGTCCTTGCGCGAGACGTAGCGCTCGTAGCGCTCGATGGATCCCCAGTCGCGGTACCAGTCGTTGCGGAGATACGTCGGGATCGTGAACGCGCGCAACAGTGCCTGCGTGAAGAGGAAGGGGCCGCCGTCCTCGACGGACTGCCACATGTTCGACGACACCACGGTCTGCTTGAAGCTCGGCATGACCCGGAACTCCGGCAGTTCCGCGACGCCGAGGTGCTCGGTGAACGGTCGCTGGCACGGGAAGTTCGCCGCGGAGGCGATGTCCATGAAGATCGGCGCCTGTCGAGCCGAGAAGCTGCTGCGCGGTCTCCAGCACGGGCACGCGCGGCGGCGTGAACGCGAACCACTGGTCGGTGCTCAGGTTGGGGTCGTCGGCGACGATCCGCACCACGTTCGCCTCCGGCGGTGCCCACGCCATCGGGAAGCGCAGATTGCGCCACGCCATCGCCGGTGCGATGTCGATCGGCTGCACCTGGCCCAGCGCCGCGAAGGTGCCGTCGGGCTTGCTCGTGCCCCACTGCAGCTTCAGCGACTGCCCGTAGTGGAACTTGCCGACGTCGTCGAACGACCAGATGGCGCCCGCGGCGGCGACCGTCACCAGCGGGCGGTCCGGCGAGCGCGGGGGCAGCTGGTACCACGCCGAGGTGTTCTTGGCGGCGATCCTGTTCTCGCCGTAGCTGCCCATGACGGGCGTGCGCTGCGGGTCGAGTCCGAACGGCAGGGACGCCTTCGAGCCGTTCACGCCGACGGGACCGTAGCCGCCGCCGGTGCCCGCGGAGAAGCCGATGCCGACGCTCGGCTTGTTCGGTGAGCCGTCGGAGTTCACGGTGCCCGGATTGGCGATGACGGGCTCGGGTGGCTCGAGTGTCTCGGCGACGCCGTTCGGCGTGAAGCCCGCCGGGTCCATCCCGCCGAGTGGGCCGTCCTTGCCGAACTTCTGGCCTGCGACGGGCGCCAGCATGCCCGCGTTGGTGTCGGGTTCGACGAGCACGTCGTCGGCGAGGCCGCAGCTGGTGGCCGACGTCATGGCCGCCACATTGGCCTTGGCGGTGGTGAATTCGGGATAGCGTCCCGCCGCGGCCTTCGCCATCGAGCCCACCTCGAGCAGGACCATGATGGTCGCCACCACCAGCAGCGGCGTCGACGCCAGCGTCCGGTTGCGGCCGGTGTTGCGGACCTCGGTGTGCCCGGCGTAGTCGAGGCGGAAGTGCAGCCAGCCCGCCAGCAGGCCCGTGGCGATGGCCAGCACCAGGAATATCGTCGTCACCGGCTGGCCGACGATCACCGGCGGCTTGTCGAACCACGGCACGCCGTAGTTGCCGACGTAGAACCACGCGTTGAGACCCGATGTGGCCCAAGCCAATACGAACAGCAGCGCGGTGACGTACAGCGCGAGGTTGCGGCGGCTGTGCAGGCCGACGCGGGCCAGCGTGAATGCGGTGACGGCGGCCAGGGCACCGCCGAGGCCCGCGAAGGCGCCGAACTGGACGGCCCACTTCGTCGGCGTGAACGTCAGCAGCAGAAGCCCGAATCCGGTGGCCCCGATCAGGCGCCACACCGGGCCGTTCGCGACGCCGGGAAGGTGCCCGCGGCGCAGCAGCACCGCCAGCGTGCCGAACAGGCACAGGAGCAGGACCAGCACGGCGAAGCGTCGGGTCAGCGAGCTGTCGGCGCTGTCCTCGACGGTGAGGAAGTAGTACCGCAGGAGCTCCTGGTACCAGGCGATGGTCGGCCCGACGGAGTACTTGATGCGCGCGGACTCCGCGACGGTCGCCAGGGTCTGGTCGCGGAACACGATCACGAAGATCAACGACGCCGACGCGGCGAGCGCGGCGATGGGGGCGAGCAGGCCGTCGTCGGCACGCCTGTTGCGGATCAACCGCACGATCGCGCGGGAACCGACCAGCAGGGGAGCGAGCGCGATCAGGCCCTGGGGCGCCAGCGTGACGGTGAACACCGCGGCGACGATGGCGGCGGCCGCGGGCCAAAGCCGACGGGTCGCCGATGGCGTACTCCACCAGCACCCAGGTCAGCACGACGCCGAACGCGATCAGCGGCTCGGGGCGCAGCCCGTTGTTGAACGGCAGCCAGCTCGCGACGAACACCGCGCCGGCGGTCCACATCGTGATGCGGTTCACCGCGAGGCGACGACCCAACCGCGGGATCACCCAGCGGCTCAGCAGCAGCCACGTGGCGATGCCCGCCAGCGTCGCGGGCAGTCGCATCCACACCCCGGCCGTACTGACCCTGGCGAGGTGGGCCAGCACCGACGGGTACCAGTCGAACGGCGCCTCGGACGCGCCGAAGTACCGGTAGAAGTTCGCGACGTAGCCCGCCTGGTCGGCGTTGCGCGCGATCGAGAGGTTGTAGCCGTCGTCGGACGAGGTCGCGCCGATCACGTGCCAGACCAGCAGCGTGGCGATGACGACGCCGTCGGCCAGCCACGTCGCCCAACCGACCCGGAAGAACCGCCTAAGCCCACGCCCGGACCTTGCGGCCAGCCCGCCTGTCCAGCATCGCGAGAGCCACGATCGAGGCCAGCGTGGCCAGGACGCCGAGCGCCATCAGGACCGACTTCAGTGCCGTCGGGGTGGTGATGAACCGGGTGTCGACGTCGATTCGCGCGCCGAGGCCCTGCTGCGGAGCCACCTTCAGATCCGTGAAGACACCGGCGACCTGAGGCTTCTTCTCGATCGGCACGGTTCCGGTGGCGCCGGGGATCCCGGCGAAGTCGGCGCCGACGGACGTGGCGTTCGCCCAGATGTGCAGGACGCTGCAGGCGCCGGAGGCGACGGCCTTGCGAGGCGCGACCGCGGCGACCGAGTCACGGAAAGCGACGACGACGACGTCGGCGCTGGCCCGCACGAACAGCCCGTAGCGGCTGGCGTCGGTCCCGTCGGTGGGGATCGTGGAGAAGACCAGGCCGCCCGCGGCGGGCAGTGTCGCGACCGTCGCGCACGGGATGGTGACGTCGAGGGCCAGCGGCGCGCCCGACACCAGCGGGGCGGTGACGTCGGTGATCAGCCCGTCCGGCCCAGCGGCCTGCGGCCACAGGATGGTCGCGGTGGTCTGGTTGACGGGCAGCAGCGGCGTGAGGCCGCACAGGATCACCCCGGCGATGCCCGCGACGATGGCCACCAACCGTGCGATGCGATGGACCCTCTCGGGTCGCTCGTCTACACCGGGGGGCACGGGGGTCGATGGTATGCGAAGCAGTTGGGTAAGTAGCGATGCCGGGTCCCAGTGTCAGGGCACGGGTTCCAGGTAGACGGTCGCCGGGCCGACGCCCGGGCCGTGGGTGGGCCAGGACGGCAGCCCCGCGGAGGCGCTTCGTGGGTCCACACCAAGCGGTACTCGGGCGTGCGGGGCTGTTGAGTCCGGTCCAGTCGGGTGAAGTTCGCCTCCAACAGGAATCGCATGACCGGGCCCGCCTCGTGAATCTGCTGTTCGATCAGCGGCAGCGTGACGCCCGGGTCGGAGAAGACGTCGACGACCGAGCACCTGCACGCGTAGGCGACCGCGCCGATCTCGGGCGGTGACTTCACCGTGGCGTCGCCGACGAGTTCTCCGACGTCCTCGCCGATGGCAGGTAGTCCGCAGGGCAGCGCCCAATTGCCGAAGATCACCGGATACGCCCACGGCAGATCACGCCCGCCCAGTGACGCGAAGGCCGCAACCGTGAGCAAGGCCGCGGCGACCAGTGGCGCACCGATGCGGACGGCCACTCGCGGCCGATTCAGGACCAGCGCCAGCCCGAAGACGCCGCTGACCCCGAGCGCGACCGTCGAACTGCAGTAGTACCAGTGGTAGGGCGGGACGCCGAGCAGGCAGTACGCCCCGAAGTCCGCGAGGCCGCCGAGGCCGAGGCCCACCAGCGGCCACTGTTCCGCGGGCAGCCTGCGGCGCACCCCACGGGCCAGCAGTCCCACGACGGTCACCACGCCGATCGCCGCCGGAACGAGGGCGAGCAGAATCGGCAGCCTGGTCTCCGGCGCCCACATCTTCCACAACCCGTTGCCGAAGGTGGCGTCGCCGAAGGCCTTCTGCATCGTCTTGATCACGAACGTGGTCGGAATCGCGGACCCGAAGTGATACCAGCTGAACACCCACCACGGCACCACCACGGCGCAGGCGGTCAGCGGAGCCACCCAGAAGCGCTGGCGCATCGCGGGCGTGAGCAGGTACACCACCGCGACCACGATCCCCAGGTCGATGCGGGTGAGGACCAACAGCCCGGCCAGCACGCCGAACGCGAGCCTGCGGCCGCGCACCGCCTGTGCGGTCAACCCGACGAGGAACGCGGCGATCGGCACGACCTCGAGGCCGAGCGCGGAGTTCACGAACGGGTTCGCGAAGACGACGGCCAAGCACGGCGAGGGACCAGGCGCCGGAGACGCCGATCCGACGGGCGATCTGCGCCGCCCACACGGCCATGACGGCCGACAGGGCAACCGTCAGAATGCCAAGGCCCAGAACGGGATCGAGCCGACCGGTGACGCCGCCGACCCACGTCGCCAATGCCAGCAGGATGACGTTCAGCGGCGAGGTGGCGGTGTTCGACTCCTCCGTCGGGATCATTCCCCAGTGGAAGTGCTCGACGAGGTTGCGGACGTAGCTCAGCGTGATGTACGCGTCGTCGATCAGTCCGCGGTGCGCCACGTACATGACGATCGCGCCGACCAACGCACCAGGAACGGCCCACAGCAGGTCGCTACGGCGCGCGGTCGTCGCAGGCACGTCAAGATCGGTCATCGGCGATGAGCCTATGGTCCACACGCGGTGCGTGCGCACGCCAACGCTACGGTTGACCTTGAAGCCGACCTCGGAAGGACATCCTGAATGCTCGACCGGCTCAAGGTAACGGCCCGGGAAAAGCTCCAACGAGCGATCGCCGAGGTGGTGGCCGCCGAGCAGGCGCGGTCCCAGAAGGAGCTGCTCGCCAGGATCGACCGGCTGCAGCAATCCATCGATGCGGTCGCCACGCTCGTCCACGACGTCGAGTACCGCGACCGACACGACCTCTCCCACGCGCAGGATCGCCGAGCGGCGCGGGAGAGTGCCGACTTCGTCCTCGAGCACATGCCCGCGGCGCGGGTGTTCTGGGAGACGCAGGACACGCTGCGGTTCGCGTTGGACGAGATCAAGGGGCCTGGCCTGGCCCTCGAGTTCGGCGTGGCGACGGGAACGACGCTGACGATCATCGCGGACACCGTTTCCCGCGATCGGACCGTCGCCGGATTCGACGTGTTCACGGGACTGCCCGAAACCTGGCGCACCGGCTTCCCCGAGGGCGAGTTCGCGCAGGAGCCGCCCGACGTGCCGGGCGCCACCGTGGTGGCCGGGCTGTTCGAGGACACGCTGCCCGGGTTCCTGGCGCAGACCGACGAGCCGATCGCGTTCATGCACATGGACGCCGACCTGTACTCGTCGTCGAAGACCGTGCTCGATCTGACGGCGGACCGGCTGGCACCCGACGCGGTGCTGCTGTTCGACGAGTACTTCAACTATCCCGGCTGGCAGCAGCACGAACATCGGGCGTGGACGGAGTTCGTCGAGCGGACCGGCCGCACCTTCGAGTACCTGGCCTACACCGGCAACGGCGAGCAGGTCGCGCTGCGGCTGACCTGATCAGCTCGAGTACAGGCGCGCCCAGTTGTCGCGGCTGATCAGCTCGGGCAGCGCCGCGCGGTAGGTGTCCTGCAGAGCGGGCGCCTCGTCGGCGAGTCGGCGCAGCGCCGTGCGCATCCGCTTCGTCAGCGTGCTCAGGTTCCGCTTGTTGCGCCGCCTGATCCGCACACCGGATTGGGACGCGTCGGTCACGACGGCCTGGTCGAACAGGGACACGTGCCACCACTGGTTGTCCTCGACGGAGATGGCGACGGGGCCGGGGATCGTGCGGCCGAGCCACTGGTAGAGGAACCGCTTGGCGAGGACGACGTTGACCCTGTCCTTGCGCGGGAGGGGGCCGCGCGGCTGGATGCGGGGCAGCGGATGGACGAGCTCACCGATCTTGGCCGCGGGGTGCACGACCGTCTCGGTGTACTCGGCGCGCTCCGCGCGGATCGCGGTCAACGCGGCAGCGCCGCCGTCCTGCAGCACCGACGGCCCCGCGAGGAAGTCCTCGATCCCGCGAATCATGGTGTACGCCATGCCGTACTGCATCGAGACGAGTCCCTCGGTGATCTCCCGCGCCAGCCAGCGGGACGTCGCCTTGGCGTCGATCGTGCCGTGCAGCGCATGGGTGATCAGCGAGTTGCGGACGCTGAAGTAGCGGAAGAACTCGTCGCGGTCCTTCCAGTCGAAGTCGGCGTGCCAGACGCCCGCGTTGGTGAGCGTCACCGTCGGGAAGCCTGCATCGCCGGCGCGCAGGCCGTACTCGATGTCGTCCCACTGGAAGAACATCGGCACGGGGAGCCCGATCGAGGCGATCACCTCGGACGGGATGAGGCACGTCCACCACGCGTTGTACTCGGCGTCGACCCGGCGGTCCTGCCGATGCTTGACCATGTCGGAGTTGTGCAGGGCGTTCGGCGCCCAGCGGCCCGCCCGCAACCGGGTGAGCTGCGTCTGCTCCGCGGTGACGTGCAGTCGACGCGTGTTCTTCAGGTGCAGCATCTGCGCACCGACGATGGTGGGTGTCGGCGTCAGGTTGGCGAAGGCGTTGAGCCGCAGCACCGTCTCGGGCTCGCAGAGGATGTCGTCGTCCATCAGGATCACGTTCGCGTGATCGGCGATGCTCGAAATCTCGTAGAGCCCACGCGAGAAGCCGCCTGCCCCACCGAGATTGCCCTGACGCAGATAGACGAGCTTGTCGCCGAGCTGGGCGGCGACGTCGTTGAACAGCGGTCGGGACTCGACGGTGTCGGTGCCCTGGTCGACGACGTACACGGCGTCGATGCCTGCCAGCAGGCCCTTGTCGCCTGCGATGGCGGCGATCGTCGCGGCGCAGTCGTCGGCCCGGTTGAACGTGCAGATGGCGATCGCCGCGGGCCGGATCGTCGGCGGACTGGCCACGGTCCACTCGAGGTCGGTGATCGTCAGCGGGCCGCCCACCGCCGTGCACTCCATCCACAGGGAGCCGCCGTCGACGTACTCGTTGATGCGGGCCGACAGCACGACCGTGCCGGTGCCGTCCACCTCGGCGCTGTCGATCGTCCTGGCGCCGCCGTTGCTGTCCGATCCGCGCAGCACCACCCGCGCGCGGCTCGCCGTGTCGAACACCAACTTGAGCTGCACCTCGGTGACCGTCGTCCACCGCTGGAAGTAGCTTGCGGGCAGCCGGCCGAAGTACGTGTTGGTGTCGACCGTCGCACCCTTCTCGAGGTGCAGCGCGCTGCGCTCGCGATGGCCCTTGCCCTTCGCGATGCGGGCGTAGAGGTCGTCGGGCACGGCCGCGCTCGGGCCTGCGAACAGGCCACGGGCGACGACCAGGCGCTCGGGCGCGGCATGCTCGGTCAGGTCCGGGGGGACCGATCCGTGCTCGCTCATGAAGCTCCTGCTGAATTGTTGGAAGGCTGAGTCGTCCATGAAGGGCTCGGAGGGAGCCTAACAAGCGGCCTCACATCGGACACGCCGCAGAACCCGAGGACGCGTTCAGCTCGGTCTCAGCGGGCCTGGACTCCACAGCCCGCTGCGCGTCCGCCGTCCCCAGGTCGAGACGGGCGGGTTGTGCGTTCGGGTACCACGGGGTGAGTTGCTGCAGCGAACCCCAGTCCCTGAACCAGTCGTCCTTCAGATAGGTCGGGACGGGGACCGCCCGCACCAGGAGCTCGGTGATGCCGAGTGGGCCGCCGCCGAGGTAGTCCATCACCGGAGAGTTGGCCTCCGCGCCGAACCGGTCGGGCAGGATCCGCCACGTGGGCACCTCGGTGACGCCGTTCTGGTGTCCGAACGGCCGTTGGCAGGGGAAGGCCAGGCCGACCAGCCAGTCCAGCAGCACGGGCTGGGTCGAGCCGACGACGTCCTGCAGGGTGCGCAGCTGCGGGATCCGCGGCGGGGTCACCGCGATCCAGTGCTGCGGCGCCAGGTCGTCGTCCGAGGCGACCACCCGCACCTGGGTGGCCTCGCGCGGGATCGCGGCCATGGGGGCCCGCAGATTGCGCCACGCGGGCACCGGGCCGATGTCGGCGAAGCCGAGGCCGCCGCCGGGACGGTTCTTCTCCGCCTGCTCGTCGGTGGCCCACTGCACGACGACCTCGCCCGCGTCGAAGCGTCCCGCGGCGGCGACGACCAGAAGCGGGCCCGCCTGATCACGGGGAGGCAGGCGGTACCAGGCGGACCGGAGGAACGCGGGCTGTTGCGGTCCCGACCGCCAGCTGCCCATCACCGGCGTGCGCGCCGGGTTGAGGTTGTACGGCAGCCGCGCGCGCGAGCCGTTGACGCCCGCCGCGACGGTGGTGCCGCCCTCGGTGCCCGGCTCGGCGCCGGTCACCACGCCGCCGTCGGTGTCGGCGAAGTTGCCGCTGCCCGCCGGTTCCATGACCGGGTCCGCCGAGACGTCGGCCGGTATGCCGTTGGGGGTGAAACCCTGCGCCGCCCCGGCGGACAGCGCGGCGTCGACGGGTGTGTCGACGGGCGTCAGCAGCCCGGCGTTCGGATCCTGTTCCACCATCACGTCGTTCGCCAGACCGCACGTCTTGCCGGTCAGAGCGTCGAGGTTGGACCGGCCGACTGACCACGCGGGCCACTGCTGGGTCATCCCCAGGGTCAGGGACAGCACCTCGAACACGACCACGATCCAGACCGCAATCGCCAACGGCGCCTGCAGAATTCGGGAAAGCTTGCGGTCGCTGGCACCCGGCGGCGATACGTCGCGACCGGAGAAGTGGAACCACGCCGCGACGAGCAGGGTGAGTACCGAGAGGCCGAGCAGGAACGTCGTGAAGCCGAAGTGCCACTCCGGGAACTGATTCGACCACGGCACGCCGAAGTTCGACACGTACCACCAGCCGTTCACGCTGGCGAACGACAGCGCCATCATGAACAGCACCGCGGCGGCGAACAGGGTGCGGTTGCGCCGCGAGCGCATGGCTGCCGCCGCGACGGCAACGGCCGCCAGTGCCCCGAGTGATCCGGCGAGACCAGCGAACACCCCGAAGTGGTGAGTCCACTTGGTGGGCGTGAACATCATCGCCAGCAGCGAGATGATGGTGATGCCGATGATCCTTCGGCTCGGCCCCGCGGCCGTGCCGGGAATCCGGCCCTTGCGCAACGACATTGCCACCGAGGCCGCCAGTGCCAGACAGCAGGGTCAGTACGGCCCAGCGTCGCGCGACCGAGCCGTCGGGGCTGGCCATGAACAGTCGCTCGTAGCGGATGTGTTCGTCGAACCAGCTGAGGCTGGGCCCGACGACGGTCTTGAACGTGCTCGCCTGGATCTCGCTCGCCAGGGTCTGGTCGCGGAAGACCAGGATGATGGTGACGGTGCCGGCGGCGAGAATCGGCGCCAGTAGCGCCAGGTAGCCGAATCGAGAGACATGCTGGCCGACAATGGTTTTCAGCGGTCCGATCGCGACCAGCAATGCGCCGACCGCGGCGATGCCCGTCGGCCCGGAGAACAGCGTCAGGGCGCCGATGATGAGCGCGATCGCCACCGGGAGCAGTCGGCTGGTCGCCACGCCCCGCTCCACCGAGCACCAGGTGAGCAGGATGCCCAGCGCGATGATCGGCTCCGGGCGCAGGCCGTTGTTCAGGGGCAGCCAGAAGGCCAGGAACATTCCCGCTGCGGTCCACGCGGCGGCGCGGCTGATCTTCACCGCGTGGCCGAGTCGAGGGATCACCTCGCGGCTGATGATCCACCAGCACGCCAGCCCCATCAGCAGGGTCGGCAGTCGCATCCACACGCTCGAGGTCGACGACGTGTGCCCACATCGCGAGAAGGTCGTAGTACCAACCGAAGGGCGCTTCCGGCGTGCCGAACCACCGGTAGTAGTTGGCCATGTAGCCGGCGTGCTCGGACACCCGCGCCATCGTCAGGATGTAGCCGTCGTCGGACGTGTTGGCGCCGACGAAGTGCCACCACACCATCATCGCGGTGACCATGCCGTCGAGCGGGGTCAGCGACCACCACCGCGGCGGCAGGAATCGTCGGTGTCGCATCCCGTCCGCGCTGTCCAGGACGTGCAGTGCGCCGAGGGCGATCACGGTCAGCGCGACGCCGAGGATCATCGCGAGCATCTTGAGCAACGTCGGCGACGTGCTGTACCGGGAGTCGATGGTGGCCGAGAACGTCAGGCCCGGTGGCGCAGGCCCCGCGAGATCGGTGAAGACGCCGACGATCTGGGGGCGGAAGTCGTACCCGCTGCGCTCGCCGCGCAATGGCTTGTCGGCGTCGGCCGCATTGGCCGGGTTGTCGTCCGGATCCGCGCTCAGGCCCACGAACTCGCCCGTGACCTTGTCCGCGTGGGCGGTGAACGTCAGCTTCTGGCACTCCGGGCTGAGCACCTTGTCCATCGGTGCGGTGACGACCGGGGTGTTGCGGACGATCACCAGGAGGTCCTTGCCGACCCGTTCGATCAGCAGTCCGCGGTCGACGGCCTTCGGCGCCTGCTTCGGCACGGTGGACAACAGCACGGTCTTGGAGGCGTTCTCGGGACCGGCGAGGCCCGCCGCCGCCTGGCAGGGCACGGTGATCGTCAGGTCGGTGGCGACGTAGCCGATCAGCGGGGCGTCGACGCTTTGCCACACGCCGTTCTGGGGCCAGTTGAGTTGGGCCGTGGTCTGGGTGACGGGGAGCAGCGGGGTGGCGATCGCGAGCACCGCGCCGAGCAGTCCGGCGACGATGGCGATGAGCCGCGCGGTTCGGTGACTGTCACCCATCGCCGGTTCTTGCACCACGGGCCTAGATACTAGGTCCACTTCCGGATCGCCAATGCGTACGGCCCGATCTTGGTCACGTCCCAGCGGGCGTCATCGAAGATCGCCGAGTCCAGCGCGACCTGGTAGCGACGGACGTTCGGCTGGTTGGGGTAGACGTCCGCGGCCAGTCGCAACGTGTAGCTGCCATCTGCGCCCTGGCGCATCAGGAACACCGTCGGCGCAGGCCACGGCAGTCCGTCCAGTGCCTTGATCAGCTGGTCTGGCTTCGTCAGCGTGGCCCATCCCTCGATGGCGGCCGAGCGTTCCTTGAACTGCGCGAGGGGATTCGCATAGTGCGACGTCAAGCCCTGGAAGCCGTAGTACGGGTAGAACGCCAGGAAGCCGTAGTCGGCCGTCATCACCACGGTCTCGTTCCGTGGGCGTCCGGTCACCTCGGTGATGCGGGCGTCGATCTCCGCGTAGTACTGCTCGGCGCCGGGCGGACGACGGTCGGCGCGCTGGCCGCTGCCGTCGGTATCGGAGTAGGCGACCGTGATGTCGCCTCTGAGCACGTCGGGGATGTCCTGGGCGAAGGTCATCGCGCCGATCGCACCGACGGTGGCCGCGACCGCGACGACGCGCCGATCCACCGGCGGGCGGTTCCTCGCCGCGATGGCGCGGGTCGCCTCGACGAAGCCGAACGCGCCCGCCGCGGCCAGCAGGACCGTCAGGGTCGGCTGCAGCCGGAACGACAGCAGCGTCGTGCCCGCCAGCGTCGTCAGCATCGACAGCAGCGACCACGCGTAGACCGCCAGCACCGCGATGGCGAGCGCTCCGGCTCGGACGGAACTGCGCGCACAGACGATCAGCCACACCGTTCCGACCATGCACAGCGCGCCGAGCAGGGTGAAGCTCAGCATCGGGAACGTCAGCTGGGCGCCGTCGATGGGGAGGTAGTGCAGGGCGGTGCCCTTGTCGGCGGGCGTGCCCTTGGCCGCGGCCAGAAGGTAGGGCCCCCACCCGATCACGCCGATGGCGCCGGTGATGACGAAGATCACCGCGAGCCGCACCAGCGGATCCCAGCGTCTTGCCGGCCAGCGCCACCACCACGCGCCATGAGCGTCAGCGTGAACGCGGCGTACCCCAGCAGCAGCGTGTAGGACAGTGCCGCGCCGCCGAGGAAGACGCCCACCCCGACGACCGCCGCCCAGCCGCCACTTCGCGAACTCCCCCGCAGGCCCGACCAGGCCAGCACCAGCACCGGCGGAAGCAGCACGGTGATGACGGCCGCATACGGTTCGGATGACGCGTAGGCCAACGTCGTCGCGGCCGTCGCGGTCGACACCACCAGGGCGATCTCGAACCGAATCATGGCCGCCCACAACACGAATGCGAGCGCGACCGCCACGGTGATCGAGATGATCGCCCACGGCTTGAACATCTCCCATCCCGGCGTGCCCGTGAGCGCGGCGAGCCTGCCGCCGATCCAGAACCAGCCGGGTGGGTAGAACGGCGGCAACCCGATGTAGGTCATGTCGTGGGGGATCGCCGTGTCGGTCAGCCGGGTCAGGTATTCGGTGCGGAACTGCTGATCGACGGAGACGCCGAAGAGGTACAGCTTGGTCGCGCCGAGGGGCATGGCCAGCGTGACCGTCGAGAACGCCGCGAGGAAGACCACGGCGGCCAACTTCGCGACCAGCTCGCGGCCACGTCGCCACATCAGGCCGGAGGCCAAAAGGCCTGCGAGACAGACGAACTGGCCGACGGTGGTCAGTGCGTACAGCTGGTTCGACGAGGTGAACGCGGGCCACTGCACCCGCGCGATCGCGGCGAGCCCGACGACGGAGACGACCGCCGCCACCGCGGTGGCGGCCAGCATCTGCCCGAGGACGGTCAGCGCCCGACGCATGCCCGCGCCCTGCGTCAGATCGGCAATTTGCGGAAGATCGGCCGTGGGACGTGCCGCAGCACCATCATCACGTACCTGAACGCCCCTGGCGCCCATACCAATTCCTTGCCCTTTGCGGATGCCGTGACGGCGAGTTCGGCGACGTACTCCTTGTCGACGGTGAACGGGGCTTCCTTGGCGCCGGTCTCTTTCAGGTAGTCGATCGTGGTCTTCGTGCGTACCTGGCCGGGGCGGATGACGAGCACTCGAACGCCGTGCTCGCGCAGGGCTTCTCCGAGGCCGAGGTAGAAGCCGTCGAGTCCGGCCTTGGTCGAGCCGTAGACGAAGTTGGAGCGCCGCACCCGTTCGCCTGCCGCCGAGCTCATGGCGATGATCCGGCCCGAGCCCTGGGCCCGCATCTTCTCGCCGAGCAGCACGCCGACCGAAACCGCTGCGGTGTAGTTGATCCCGGCGATCTGCACGGCCTTGCTCTGGTTCTGCCAGAGCTCCTCGGCATCCCCGAGCAGCCCGAAGGCCACGATCGCCACGTCGACGTCGCCACCGGCGAAGGCGGCGTCGATGACCGCCGGGTGGGTGTCGCTCTTGAGGCCGTCGAAGTCGATCCATTCGACGGACTTGGCGCCCGCCGACGTCATCGCGGCGATGGCGTCGTCCTTGCGCGGATGGTTCGGCAGGTCGGCCAGGATCACGCGGGCCTTCGCGTCGCGCAGGTAGCGCTCGGCGATGGCAAGCCCGATCTCGGAGGTGCCGCCAAGGACCAGGATCGTCTGCGGATTTCCCACGGCGTCAAACACCATCTAGAGCAACTCCAAACGTCGGGCCATGTCGGAGGCGAACACGCCGTCCGGATCGACCTTGCGGCGCACGGCGATCCATTCGTCGATGCGTGGGTACATGGCGTGGAACATCTCGGCCGTGGTGCGGTTGTCCTTGGCGGTGTAGAGCCTGCCGCCGAACTCGAGCACGCGCTTGTCGAGTCCGTCGAGGAACTCGCCAAGACCCGGCTTGATGGGGAAGTCGAGCGCAGACGTTCCAGCCCGGAATCGGGAAGCTCAGCGGCGCCTGGTTGCCGGTGCCGAAGAGCTTGAACACGTTGAGGAACGACACGTGGCCGCTGGCCTGGATGTCGACGAGGATCTTCTTGAACTCCTCGACGGCCTCGACGCGGCACCACGAACTGGTACTGCCCGAAGCCGTCCGAGCCGTAGGCCGCGGTTCCACTCTCCGACCATGTCGAGCGGGTGATAGAACTGCGTCAGGTTCTGGACCTTGCCGCGGTAGGTGCCTGCCCAACCGGTACCAGACCTCGGTCATCGGTCCGAAGGTGAACTTGTTGGCCAGGCCGTTCGGGAACACGTCGGGCGCCGTGAAGCAATTGCGGCGCATCGAATTTCAACGGATCCTTCGCCAGTTTGTCGGGCAGCTGGTCGAGCGTCGCCAGACGATCCGCGGGAGATCGACCGCCCGGCCCAGCTTCGGTGGCGCGCTGATCGCAGTCGAACCAGCGCTGAGAGTAGGTGTAGTTCTCCTCGGTGCCGTCGCTGTGGAAGGCGATCGTCTCGTCGAGGCTGGCGGTGACGTCACCGTCGGCGATGAAGTACGCCGTCTCGGTGGGCGTCATCGCGATCGTGGCGCGCAGGATGATGCCGGTCAGCCCGTTGCCGCCGACGGTGGCCCAGAACAGCTCGGAGTCCTCGCCGTTCGGGGTGAGGGTGCGGACCTCGCCGTCGGCGGTCAGCAGGTCCAGCGACAGCACGTGGTTGCCGAAGCTGCCCGCGCTGTGGTGGTTCTTGCCGTGGATGTCGCAGGCGATGGCGCCGCCGATGGTGACCTGCCGGGTGCCGGGCAGCACGGGCACCCACAGACCCAGCGGCAGCGCGGCCCGCATCAGCTGGTCGAGGTTCACGCCGCCGTCGACGTCGACGACGTGGGTGTCGCGGTCCATCGAGTGGATCTTGTTCAGCGCGGACATGTCGATGACGAGGCCGCCACCGTTCTGGGCGTTGTCGCCGTAGGAGCGGCCCAGCCCGCGCGCGATGACGCCCGCGCGAGCCGTCGTCGGCCGCCTTCCTGACGGCTTCGACGATGTCGCCTGCGTGAGGTGTGGACAGCACCTGGGCGACGGTCGGTGCGGTGCGCGCCCAGCCCATCAGGCGCTTTCGTGGTCACGGTTGACATCGTGACGAGGGGTCCACCTGTTGGTCGGAAAGTCGGATAAAGAGTGTTGGTGATCGATACTGCACTCTAGTGGGCCGCTTTCGAGCAGTTGCGGTGCGCAGCATCTTCTCGGCAGGGCACTTTTGTCGGTGGTGGGGGTGCGGATGTGGTGCATGGGTGAACGTTCCCGTTTGCGGCGGATCGATGCGCCGGTGGTGGCACGCGCGCCAGCGGGTGTGCGGATTCGGACCCGAATCCAACTGACCGAGGCTGAGGGCGCAGTGTTGGCGGCGATCGGGTCGTTACTGGGGTCGGTGTACCGGGCGGAGTTGGCTGGTCGGGTGCGGCAGGGCCAGCTGGATCGACGAGCGCAAGCCGTGTGGCGGGCCCAGCGTAAGCAGGCGGTGACCGGGGTGTCCTCGTCACGGTGGGCCGGGGCGATCACCCGCGCAGTCGAGGATCAGTACAAGCTCGGCTATGCGGGGCCTCGAGGCCCATGTCACAGTCCTGCGCTGCGGCGTCGATGTGTTGGAGCAACGGTGCGCGCTCCGCCCCGGTCAATTCGCCTGCACGGCCGAAACGGGTGGCCCCAGGCAGCGCGGGTACCGCAGCGCTGGTGAACGGTTCGCCAAAACCCGCCGCCTGGCGGTGCTGCGGAGCCGGTTGCAGACTGCGCAGGAGGCGTTGGAGTGTGGCCGGCCCTCGGTGACGGTCAGCGGGAAATGTTTGTGGCGCAACCGGACCCACCTTGTGACCGTGGGGATGACTGAGGGTCAGTGGCGGGCGCGATGGGACGCCGCGAGAATGTTCTTGACCGCCGACGGCGAGTCTGGCAAAGCCGGTGGCAACGAAACGGTCCGCCTCGATGAGGACGGCCGACTGCGGCTTAAGGTGCCCGCCGCCCTGGTCGCTAAGTTCGGGACCCATGTCAGCATTGGGGCACCGGTTCGGTTCAGTCACCGCAGCACGGAGTGGGCGGATCGGGTAGCAGGTCGCCGTGCGGTGCGCTACGACATCACCTTTGACCCGGCCAAGAACCGGTGGTACCTGGACGCCTCCTGGAAACAGGACGCGGTTGTGGCATTGCCCTCGATCGAGGAACTACGGACCGGCCCGGTGTTGGGTGTCGATCTGAACGCCGATCACCTTGCCTGCTGCGTTTCGGATGGATCCGGCAACCCGGTTGGGGACCCCGTGACGATCCCGATGGACACGGCGGGTCTGCGCGCATCGCAGCGCGACGGGCATGTTCGGGCGGCGATCACCAGTCTGCTCGATAACCGCCATTCAGACCGGCTGTGATGCGGTGGTCATCGAGAATCTCGACTTTGCAGGCGCCCGTGCGACCGGCCGCGAGACCATGGGCCGTGGAAAGCACGGAAAACGGTTCCGCCGTACGGTCGCCGGTATCCCCACCGCGAAGTTCCGTATCCGCCTGACCGCGATAGCCGCCCGCCGCGGCATCGCCGTGATCGGAGTGGATCCCGCTTGCACCAGCAAGTGAGGCGCCCAGCACTGAGCCAAACCACTACAGCAGCAGACTTCCGAATCGGTCACCCGCCACCACGGCGCGGCGACCGCGATCGCGAGACGTGGCCTCGGAATACCGATCAGGCGACAGCCGGCAGGACCCCGCAACGGACAGAGGACCGCTGCGAGCACTCCCGCGGCCAGGCTCAATCGACAAGCGAGCTACGTTGGCAGGCACAGCAGTTCCGGCCCACCGATACGCACACTATGCGTAACAGTCCACCAGAGAACACCCGCCGCCAGCAGCAAACCGTTCACCTGCAACCGCGCCCATCACTCCCTCTGTTTCATGGCTACCGCCCGTCCGCAGCTTGAAGATCACCGCGCGCTGGATCACGAAGTTGATGACCGTGGCCGTGCCCTGCGCGATCACGAACGCCAGCGGCTTTCGCCACCACGAGTCCTCGAGCGCCGCGACGAGCACGTGGTTGATGCCCACCTGCACCACGAACGTCGTGATGTAGAGCGCCCACACCGCGGCCAACCGTGACTTGCTCGGCGGCGCCTGGAAGGTCCACCGCCTATTCAGCAGGTATGCGGTCGTGGTGCCCGCGATCCAGCCCGCCGTCTTGGCGAGGTCGAGCTGCAGCCCGAAGTGACGTTGAGCAGGATGTAGAGGCCGTAGTCCACGACGGCCGAGAACCCGCCCGTCACCACGAATCGCCAGAGCTGGGTCCCCAGACTCAGCTGCGGGTTCATCGGGGGCTCGGCCACCCCGGAAGCTTAGCCACGCGACGTTCACCCGCGTCCGAGCCCGCTGGCCTCGAGCACGCCGCACAGCGCGTCGATCGCCGCGGTGAAGGCAGTGGTCGGCGGGCGCGCCGAAGTTGACCACCAGCCCGTCGTCGGCACGGACGTCGTCGCCCGCCAACGGATGCCGCAGCCTGACAATCCGGACAGCGAGATGCCTGCCTCGCCCGCCCGACGCAGCACCGCGTGCTCGGTGCCGTCGGGCAGTAGATAGCAGCAGATGCAGGCCCGCCGACATTCCGGTGATGCGGACGTCGAACGTGCTGAGTCGGCGGACCACTTCGTCGCGACGTTTGCGGTACGTATTGCGCATCCGACGAATGTGCTTGTCGTACTGGCCAGTCGCGATGAAGTCCGCCATCGTCAACTGGTCGATCGCGTTGACGTAGAACTGCTGCCCGCCTGCCGCGGCAAGCACGGGCTCGACCAGGTCGTCGGGCAGCGCCATCCAGCCGAGGCGCAGCACGGGCGACAGGCTCTTGCTCGCCGACCCCAGGTAGGCCACCCGCTGCGGGTCGAGCCCCTGCACCGCGCCGACGGGTTGGCGGTCGTACCGGAATTCGCCGTCGTAGTCGTCCTCGAGGACGTACCCGCGGGTGCGACGGGCCCAGTCGATCACGGCGGCTCCGCCGGCTGGGTGCAGTGGTACGCCGTGCGGGAAGAAGTGAGCGGGCGTCAGCAGCGCCGCCGCCGCGCCCGTCCGATCGAGTTCGTCGACGCGGGCGCCGTGTTCGTCGATGCCGATCGGCGTGGTCGGTATGCCGAGGGCCGCGATGGCATCGCGAAAGACGAACAGCCCGTAGGCCTCAACCGCGATGGGGCCACGCTTCCCGAACACCCGGGCCAAGAGTTCGACGGCATGGCGGGTGCCCGCGCAGACGACGATCGAGTCGGCCGAGGCGCGCACACCCCTTGCGCGCCCGAGGTATTCGGCGAGCGCCTCGCGCAGTTCGGGCCTGCCCCGCGGGTCCCCGGCCCGCAGCGCCTCGGTGGGCGTGTCGGTCAGTGCACGCCGGGTCGATGCCAGCCACGCGGTGCGGGGAAACGCCGAGACGTCGGGGGAGCCGGGCATCAGGTTGTGGGTCGGCAGGCCGGGGTTCCGCGAGGCCGGTTCGGCGCCAACGTGTCGGCCGTGTTGACGACCCAGGTGCCCGCACCCTGCCGCGACGCGAGCCAGCCCTCGGCGACCAGATCGGCATACGCCTCCGCGACGGTATTGCGCGCCAACCCGAGGTCTCCGCGAGCTGCCGCGACGGAGGCAACGTGGTTCCGATGGCCAACTGGCCTGACCGCACTGCGTCTCGCAGCGCATTCACCAAGGCTTCCCTGGCACCGCGGGCGCCGGGTCGGATGTTCTCCCCGAGATTCAGGTGGAGATCTCGAACTCCGGAATTGGCCCATGAAAGCACGTTGAATTGAACCATTTAGGGAGTAGTTTGCGCATTAGCGTGGTGGACATGACACAGACACTCGAAGCCAAGAACACCATCGACCGCATCAACATCTACAAGGTCTCACCGGACCTCTACGACGCGATGATGACGCTCAGCACCGCGTCGGCCAAGGACGTGGACCCCACGATCGGCGAGCTCATCAAGATCCGCGCCTCGCAGATCAACCACTGCGCGTTCTGCCTCGACATGCATACCCACGACGCCCGCAAGCAGGGCGAGACCGAGCAGCGCCTGGCGCTCATCGCCGCGTGGGAAGAGGCCGGGGACCTGTTCACCGACAGGGAGCAGGCGGCGCTGGCGCTGACCGAGGCGATCACCGAACTGCACCATGGACACGTTTCCGATGAGGTGTACGCGCGAGCCGCGCAGGTGTTCTCCGAGCGGGAACTCGGCCAAGTGATCGCGATGGCTGTCACCATCAACGCGTGGAATCGGATCAACGTCGCGACCCGGTTGCCCGCGCCGCGACGCTGAGCACCCCCTCCGGCGCCGACATCTCCGTCGACGGGGACGTCGTCACCAAAATGCACCGACCGGGCACCGACCCGCAGGCTCTGAGACAGCGCCTGCGGGTCGCGGCCCGGTCGGCGTGCTTGTTGTCACCGCTGGAGCTCGAGCCGGAGCGGTTCGGCGAGCGGTGGCGGACGCGATGGCCACGCGTCGACGTGATCGCCCAGAACCCGGCGGTGGACCTGGCGCGGCCCGCGGGATTCTGGGCGGCCGAACTGATACCGGACATCGATTGGCACGCGTTCGTCGACGGTTACCGCCGGGCGGGCGGACCCGCTCTGTCGGCTGGTGATCCCTGGCCGGCGCTCGAAGCGTTCGCCCGTGCGGCCGTCGTCGCGGCGGCAGCCGACCACCCCGAGGACGCGTTGCTGGTCGCCGCCTGCGCGCGAATGGGTTGGCTCGAGAAGAACAGCCGGCCGAGGACCCTGGAAGTGCCTCGGAATCAGAAGGGTATGAAGCCTTCGCGGAGGCGTT
>CAWCTU010000030.1:0-14838 GCA_963798405.1 uncultured Actinomycetota bacterium | reverse complement strand
GGCCGTTTTCGACGACGCCGATCACCTGGACGACTGCGATGCGCCAGCACACGGCGGCGATGAGGGTGACGCCGGCGAAGGCGTGCGACAGGGTGAACAACACCGAGGCGGTGACCAGATCTACCGCGAGGCCTGCCAAGGCGTTGATGATGCGCGCCTTGCGCGGCAGGGTCATGCCGTCGGAGGAGTCGATGTAGAAACACAGTGCGCCCCAGTAGAACCCGCAGCGGCGCACGAGGTGTGCGTCCGTAGTGGACCAGCGTGACGGCGTGGGCGAGTTCGTGCATGCCGGCCAGCGCGAGGCCCAGGATCAGGCCGACGGTGGCGTCGACCCACGGGTGGTGGCTGACCTGCGGACCAGCGGGACGCCCGAGGACGAGGGAGACCACGCCCGCGGAGACGATCATGGCGATCAGGATGCGGCCCGGCCAGGACCGCAGGAGCGGCCAGACGACGCGGTGCACGGCGCGCGCGACGGTGTCGATGCCGGTGAACTCGATGCCCGAGCGGCTGAAGGTGACCCGCTTGACGGTCTTCCGGGTGCGTGGTTCGGCCGGTGCCGAGGGATCGGTCAGGATGTGCTCTGCGACGAGGTCGTCGACGAGCTGGCGGTCGGCGTCGTTGCCGCCCAACCATGCGACGAGATCCCCGGCCCCGGATGCACCCGCGAGAGGTCGGGCAGATCGGCGGCTCGAGCGGTTCGATCAGCAGGGGATGTTGCCGGGACCACACACCACCAGCCCGCGCTGACTGATCCGCCAGGAGACGCCGTCGGCGAACCGCATCGTGTCATTGCCAGATGATTCCTGGGCGTGGCGCCCCATTCCTTCCCTGGTCGCGAACATGCGATTGGTCTCCCTCGTCCCGTTCAGCGAAGTCGCTGGCTGGAGCATGCGGTGCGCGCCGGTCCTTAAGTGTTCTAAAAGCCGCCGAGGCGGACACTCGACATGTGCGCTTCAGGCGGCGTCACGGCCGGAGATCGGGGTCGGCGGGAGCTAGGCGAGCCAGGCAGCGGTGTTCGTGGCAGCTTGCCGTCGGACAGCGCACCGCTCGAGACCAACACGTCGCCGTCGGGCAGCGCGATCGCCGTCGGAGCCGGTGTTGAGGACACACACCGAGTCATCGGCGCCGCGGAACGACAGCGCACCCGCGGGCACGTCGAGCCACTCGATGCGTCCGTCGAACGCCGCACGGCCATGCCGCAATTCGATCGCCTTGCGAACATCGCCAGGTCGATCGGCGTCGTCCTTCTGGGCCTCGACCGTCAGCGACGCCCACTCTGCTGGCATGGGCAGCCAGGTGTCGGCATCGGTGGAGAAGCCGAACGGGGGAGCGGAGCCCTCCCACGGCATGGGCACCCGACACCCGTCGCGGCCCCGCTCCGCGTGGCTGGATCTCTCCCACACCGGATCCTGCAGGACCTCGTCGGGCAGGTCGACGTTGGGCAGCCCGAGTTCCTCGCCGTTGTAGACGAACACCGGTGCCGGGGAGCGCCAGCATGACCAGCGCCATCGCCTTCGCGCGCGTCACGCCCGACGGGACCACCGCCGTAGCGGCTGACTTCCCGTTCGACATCGTGGTTCGACAGGCACCAGGTAGCCGGCGAGCCGGCCAGTTCTGCTGCGGCGAGGAGTTTTCGATGGCCTCCCGGATGTCGGCGGCGTCGAACTCCGCACGCACCAGGCGGAAGTTGAACCCGAGGTGAAGCTCGTCGGGGTGCAGTACTTGGCGAAGTCCTCATTGTCGAAGACCCAGATCTCGCCGATCGTGACCGCGGGCACGTAGTCGTCGAGCACCGAGCGGATGCCCCGGTGAATCTGGTGGACGCCGTCGTGGTTGAACCGCGGGTCGTCGTCGTCGAGCGTGAGCATCCCGAGGTCGGGATTGCGCATGTCGGGCAGGCCCGGCGGTTTCGCCATCCCATGCGCGACGTCGATCCTGAAGCCGTCGACGCCCCGCTCCAGCCAGAACCGCAGCGTCTTCTCCAGGTCGTCGAAGATCTCCGGGTTCTCCCAGTTCAGGTCCGGCTGCTCGGCGTCGAACAGGTGCATGTACCACTGGCCCAGGTTGCCGTCTGGCTCGACCACGCGTGTCCATGCCGGTCCACCGAACACCGACACCCAGTTGTTCGGCGGATGAATTCCCTTGGGTCCGAGGCCGTCTCGAAAAATGTAGCGTTCCCGCTGCGCGCTGCCCGGACCCGCCGCCACTGCCGCCGCGAACCACGGATGCCGCGAGCTGGTGTGATTGGGCACCAGATCCATCGTGATCTTGATGCCGATCGCGTGTGCCGCCTCGATGAGACGCTCGAGCGCCCCGATTCCGCCGAACAGCGGGTCGACGTCGCGGGGGTCGGCGACGTCATAACCGTGGTCGGCCATGGGGGACACCATCACCGGGTTCAGCCAGATCGCGTCGACTCCGAGCCGACTCAGATAGTCGAGTTCAGCGGTGACCCCATCGAGGTCTCCGACGCCGTCAGCGTCGCTGTCGCGGAAGGATCGTGGGTACACCTGGTAGAAGACGGCATCTGACCACCACGCCGTTTCGCCGGAACTGGTCACGTCCACCCATCATGCCGCAGCTTCGCGTCGGGTTCTCGTCGAGATAGCGGTGAGGGTGCGGGCTACTCGCACTTCTGCGCCGCCACCGCCATCTCAATGTCGAACACGAGCTCAGAAGGTCGAGTTGACCATCGAGTGTGCGGCCATCTCCAAGTAGTCCAACAGGGCGGTGCGGTGCGCGTCGTCGAGGGTCTGCGAGTCGATCTCGGCAACCGCGGTGCGCATGCAGCGCAGCCACGCGTCGCGCTCCAGGTAGCCGATCTTGAACGGCGAATGACGCATCCGCAGCCGTGGATGGCCACGTTGATCGGAGTACGTCCGCGGGCCACCCCAGTATTGGTCGAGGAACATCCGCAGCCGCTCCTCGGCGCCGTCGAGATCGTCCTCCGGGTAGAGCGGTCGGAGGATCTCGTCCTCGCGGACCAACTGATAGAACCGCGACACGATCGCCCGGAACGTTTCGTCGCCATTGACCTCGTCGTAGAACGACCGTGCGGGCTCAGTCACCCCACCATTGTCTCCCCACGCGCCATCGCGAGGCGCCCCCAGCCTCCCGTCACCGGCTGTTCATCGGACTGACCTGCGAACACGGTCAGAATTGTCGTGCGATCGCCCCGGATTCATGGTGGACTGTCTCCTCGGAGGACGAATGTCGCAGCGAAGAAAGAGTCGCAGCCACCGACATCACGTGGCCGTGGCGGGATCACCCGCGCCCCTGTCTGCCGCGTCGCAGGCGTCGGCGCTGCACAGCGTCGGTTTCGGCACGGATCCGCGCCCTGCTGCCGCCGAGGGGTCTTTCTGGGGTCGGCGCCGCGTACTCCTGCTGAACTCCACCTACGAGCCGTTGACGGCGCTCCCGATGCGGCGGGCCGTGATCATGCTCATGTGTGGCAAGGCCGACGTCGTCCACGACGACCCGACCGGGCCCGTCATTCACTCGGCCAGCCGAACCATCGTCGTGCCGTCGGTGATCCGGCTACGCACCTACGTGCGCGTGCCGTACCGCGCCCGGATCCCCATGACGAGGGCAGCGCTGATGCACCGGGACCGGTTCCGGTGTGCCTACTGCGGGGCCAAGGCGGACACGGTCGATCACGTGGTCCCGCGCAGCCGCGGAGGTGATCACACCTGGGAGAACTGCGTTGCCGCGTGTGCGGGGTGCAACCACCGCAAGGCGGACAAACTGCTCTCCGAACTCGGTTGGACGCTGCGCTCGACGCCCTTGCCGCCGAAGGGCCAGCACTGGCGTCTGCTGTCGACGATCAAGGAGCTCGACCCCGCCTGGGAGAGGTACTTGGATGAGGGCGCGGCCTGATCGTCGGAAGGTCGCCGCACGAGTGCTCCCCGGACCGCCTCGGCTGATACGGTTTGCCTCGTGAGCCTTGCACTTGCCCATTCACTGCTCGGCGGGGTGCCGCTGGCACTGCTGCTGATTCTGATGGCCCTGATCTTCACCCGTAAGGGACCGCATCCCAAGACCTACAAGATGTCGGACGAGTGGACGCACCCGCCGATCCTCTGGGCTGCGGACGAGCCCGCCGATCACGGCCACTCCGGTCATGGGTCGCACGTGACTGTTGGAGGTGGAGCAAGTGGCAAGTGGTGACGAAACCGTCGAGAGCCCTACCGTTGAAAGCACTGCCGTAGAGCGTCACTCATCGGCGATTACGACGGTGGTCGACCGGCCCGGCAACCTCGAGCTGCCCTACGGATCTGCCGTCACCGCCAGCGGTCGCATCTCCGGCGTTACCGAGCCGGGAGAGTTGTCGGTCCACTACCCGTTCCCGGTCAAGGATCTGGTGATCCTCGACGATGCACTGAAGTTCGGGTCGCGTGGGGCCAAGGCCCGCTTCGCGGTGTACCTCGGCGATCTCGGCAGCGATACTGCCGCGACGGCCCGTGAGATCCTCGCGTCGGTGCCCACGCCCGACAACGCGGTGCTGCTGGCCGTGTCGCCCAACCAGAAGGCCATCGAGGTGGTCTACGGCTCCGAGGTTCAGGGCCGCGGCATCGAGGAGGCCGCTCCACTGGGCGTCTCCGCGGCAGCGGCCTCGTTTGCCGAGGGCAATCTCGTGGACGGACTGGTCAGCGCCATCCGAGTGCTGAGCGCGGCCGTCTCACCGCACTGACCGCTCAACGACAAGAGCCGGTGACCCCGTGGGGATCACCGGCTCTCTGGATGGGTGTTCCGAGTTACTCGGCCTCTTCGTACCGCTGTGCGATCGCCAGCAGTTCTTCACGGACCGTCGAATCGGGAAGGGCGTTGATCCGCGCATAGAGACGGCGCCGGTTCATGCTGCGCGTCAAATCTGAACGGAACTGCGCGAAAGACATCTTCTTCACTCCTTGTTGTGCCTTGGATCTTCAAGGCGTTGTTGTGTGCTGTTGTTCTTCTGCGATGGGGATCGCCCGTACTTAAGAACTCCCTCATCGTCCTTGTTAATTCCATGTTAATCAACTTTGACGTGCGTGATTACCGTCACCACGGGCGTTGTTGGGGTCGGCGAGGGGTGCGCAAGCCAGTCGGTAGGGGTGTGACGACAGTCACTAGTTGGTTTGCTGAAGCGGCCGGAGCTCGGCCCGGATCCGCACGTACCGCTCGAGAAACGCACGCTCGTCGAGGCGCTTGCGACGCAGCCAGCCCGTCACTTCGTCATTGCACTTGCTCGCGTTGCATGCAGCACAGGCCGGTACGACGTTGTCGACGGTGTAGCGCCCGCCGCGCGAGATCGCCATCACGCAATCGCGCTGCAGCGGGCGGTCGCTCGCGCTGCAGTAGGCACAGCCGCCCCAGGCCGCCTGGATCGTTGCCCACTGCTCGGCAGTGAGATCGTTGACGACGCTGTCGACGCGACGCTTGCGCCGACGGGCCGCCCGCGCCCTGCGACTGTTGTTGGCCGCCATGGCGAGAGCGTAAGCGACCAACGACCGTGATTCTGGGAGCCGATTCAGCGTGCCGACACGTGTTCCCGCCGAGATGACGTCAGGCGGAGTCGAACGCACGCGCCCGCAGCGCCCGCTCCACGCCTGCGCGTCCCTCGAGGACGAGGCGCCGCAGCGCGGGCGGCACGTCGCCGCCGAGGAACCGGTCCGCCGCATCGAGGCCGGACTGGTTCACGTCCCACGACGGGTACAGGCCGATGACGACGGTCTGCGCGACCTCGCTGGACCGTCGCTCCCAGACGCCGGCGATGGCGTCGAAGTACCTGGTGGTGAACGGTTGCAGTAGCGCCGCCTGTCCGGGTTGGACGAAACCGGTGACGATCGCGCGCGTGGTGATGTTGGCAAGGGTGTCGTCCTCGATCACCCGTTGCCAGGCAGCCTCCTTGACGGCGGCCTGTGGCCTGGCCGCCGATGCCGCCGCGGCGTTGCGCTTGCCCGCCGCGGTGCGATCCTTCTCGGCGACCGCGTCGATGAACGGCGTCGCGGTGCCGCCTTCGTCGATGTCCCCGCCTGCGGCCAGTGCGGTGACGATCCGCCACCGTAGATCTGTGTCGACCGTCAGTCCTGGCAATTCGAGTTCGGCAGGGTCGGTGTCCAGAAGGGCGGCCAGGACTGCGGTGTGCCGCAGCGACAAGGCCGACGTGCAGAGCGCGTTGACGTACGCCAGCTGATGATCCGAACCGGCGTCGGCGCCGCGAGCCAGTTCGAGGAGCCGGTCGGCGAAGGCAGGCCAACCTTGCGAGCACGCCCAGTCCGGGTCGGCGTAGGAGTTCAGCGCCGACTGCGCCTGGAGGAGAAGGCGCTGGGCGACACCGACTTCAGTCTCGGCGTGGACGCCGCCCTTCACCAGCTCGACGAAGTCACGCGCCTTCATCTCGGCATCGCGCGTCATCTCCCACGCCGCCGACCACGCCAGCGTGCGGGGGAGCGGATCCGCGATGTCGGCAATGCGGGTCAGCACCGTCTGCAGCGAGTCCGGGTCCAACCGCAACGAGCAGTACGTCAGATCGTCGTCGTTGACGAGGATCAGCTTGCCGCGGGAAACGCCTTGCAGCACAGGGACGTCGGTGGTCGATCCGTCGACGTCGAGCTCCTCGCGGTGGGTTCGGACCAACTTGCCGGAGCCGTCGTCGTCGTAGATGCCGACGGCCAGCCGGTGCACGCGGGTCTCGCCGGCGCCCGGCGCGGCTCCGCCCTGGTTGATGGCGAACCGCGTGAACGTCCCGTCGGCGGCGACGTCGAAGTCCGCGCTCAGCGTGTTGAGGCCAGTGGTCTTGAGCCACTGCCTACCCCAATGCGACAGATCCCGGCCCGACGACTTCTCCAGCGCCCCAAGCAGATCGCCGAACGTCGCGTTGGCGAACGCGTGGTCGCGGAAGTAGTCGCGAAGGCCGGCGAGGAAGGCCTCCAGCCCGACGTAGGCCACCAACTGCTTCAGGACGCTGGCCCCCTTCGCGTAGGTGATGCCGTCGAAGTTCACCTCGACGGCGTGCAGGTCCGGGATGTCGGCGGCCACCGGATGCGTCGACGGCAGCTGGTCCTGGCGATAGGCCCACGACTTCTCGACGTTCGCGAACGTGGTCCAGGCCTGCGTGTACTCGGTGGCCTCGGCCTGGCACAGCACGGAGGCGAACGTCGCGAAGGACTCGTTGAGCCACAGGTCGTCCCACCACGTCATGGTGACCAGGTCGCCGAACCACATGTGCGCCATCTCGTGCAGCACCGTCTCGGAACGCCGCTCGTAGGAGTACCGCGTGACCTTGCTGCGGAAGACGTAGTCCTCCAGGAAGGTGACGGCGCCCGCGTTCTCCATGGCGCCCGCGTTGAACTCGGGAACGAAGAGCTGGTCGTACTTGCCGAATGCGTAAGGCACGCCGAAGTTTCGGTGGTAGAACCCAAATCCCTGCTTGGTCTCGGTGAACAGTCTGTCGGCATCCATGAACTCGCCGAGGGACGCGCGGCAGAAGATGCCGAGGGGGATGTCGCCGTCGTCGTCGGAGTACACGTCGTCCCACCGGGCGTACGGGCCCGCGATGAGCGCCACCAGGTAGGTGCTCATGCGAGGCGTGGTCGCGAAGGTGTGCACCCCGCCTTCGACGCCCACGGTGGCGCCGTTCGAGATGACCTGCCAGTGTTCGGGCGCGGTGACGCTGACGTCGAACGTCGCCTTCAGGTCGGGCTGGTCGAAACACGCGAAAACGCGCTTGGCATCGGCGGTTTCGAACTGCGAGTACAGGTACACCTCGTCGTCCACGGGGTCGACGAAGCGGTGCAGGCCCTCGCCGGTGTTGGAGTACGGGCAGTCTGCGTCCACGACGAGCACGTTGTGCTCGGCGAGACCGGTCAGCGAGATGCCGGTGGATTCGTCGTACGCGGAGACGTCGACATCGACGCCGTTGAGGCTCGCCGAGCGAACCGATGCGGCGGCGATGTCGATGACGGTGTCGGCACCGGCGAGAGCGTCGAACGTCACCGTCGTCGTCGAGCGGAACGTGCCCGTGCCCGGCGCGCCGTCGCCGTCGGTCAGGTCGATGACGATGCGATAGTTGTCGACGGTGACCAGGGCGGCGCGCTCGGCGGCCTGGTCGCGAGTGAGGTTTGGTAGTGCCACGTCCGTCAACACTAGACGTGTAGCGGGAACACAGCCGACGTGCGCACGGTTGTGCTGCACGGAGCTCTGCCCACGTTGTCTGCCGAGAGGAATCTGATCATGGCCAAGAAGGATGTCGCCGGTTTCTGGTTCGACCCACTGTGCCCGTGGTGTTGGATCACGTCGCGCTGGATCCTCGAGGTCGAGAAGGTCCGCGACATCGACGTCGAGTTCCACGTGATGAGCCTCGCGGTGCTCAACGAGGGTCGCGATCTCCCCGAGCAGTACGTCGAGATGATGAAGAAGGCGTGGGGTCCCGTGCGCGTCGCGATCGCCGCCGAGCAGGCGAAGGGGCCGGAGATTCTCAGCCCGCTCTACACCGCGATGGGCACCAGGATTCACAACGAGGGATATCGAGAATTCGACCCCGACTTCACGAAGGTCATCGCAGAGTCGCTCGAGGAGGTCGGCCTACCCGCCGAGCTTGCCGAGGCAGCCACCAGCGACAAGTACGACGAGGCACTGCGCAAGAGTCACCACGCTGGCATGGACGCCGTCGGCGACGACGTCGGTACGCCGACGATTCACGTCAACGGCGTCGCGTTCTTCGGCCCCGTGCTGTCGAAGATCCCGCGCGGCGAAGAAGCCGGCAAGCTGTGGGATGCGTCGGTGATCTTCGCGTCCTACCCGCACTTCTACGAGCTCAAGCGCAGCCGGACCGAGGCGCCTGAGTTCGACTAAACGTCAGCCTCAGGCCACGGTGAACAGGATGGAATGCCACCCGGTGGATCCGTCGGGCACGGGACCGGGGTTGATCAGCCTGAGGCGCTCTTCCATCTGCATCACCCCGCTGCCGTCGAACGCGCGACAAGCCACGGTGTGCTGACCTGGCGGTAGTGATGCCGTGTGCCGGAACATCCGCCAGGTGTTCGGGTTGACCTCGGTAGCCAGCTCGGCGGGCTGCCAGGCGCCGCCGTCGAACCGAACCTCGACACGGCTGATGCCCCGACCCTGTGCCCACGCGGTACCCGCGATCGTCACCGTCCCGCCGGGGATCTGTTGGAACGAATCGGGTGAGTCGATGCGCGAGGAGATCTTGATCGGAACGACGCCGGGCGGTTGGCCATCCCAGCCGCGTTCGACCCAGTAGGGCTTGACGTCGTAGGACGCCAACTCCAGCTCGGTCAGCCATTTCGTCGCCGACACATATCCGTAGAGGCCCGGAACGACGGTCCGCATCGGAAATCCATGCTCGGGCAACAGCGCCTCGCGGTTCATGCCGATCACCAACATCGCATCCTTCGAGGCGCGCAACATGTCCAACGGGGTGCCGAGGGTGAAGCCATCGACCGAGTGTCCGACCACCTGCTGGGCACGGTCCTGGATCCCCGCCCTGTCGAGTATCTCCATGAGGGGCACGCCGATGAAGTTGGCCGTCGAGACGTAGGGTCCACCCACTTCGTTGGACACGCACGTCATGGTGATCGTCTTCTCCACCAAGGGCATTGAGCGAATGTCGTCGAAGCTGAGTTCCACGGGATTGTCGACCATGCCGGTGATGCGCAGCGTGGAATCCTCGGCACGCAACTGGGGAACTTCCAGGTTGATGTCGATTCGGTAGAAGTCTGCGGCGGGCGTGATGAACGTCGGCGTACCAAGATCGGGGAAGGCCGCGCCTGCGGGGATCGGTGGCGCGGGCGTGGTGGGGACGAGTTCGCCGACCGCGCGCCGCGATTCCGTCACGTCGACGCGTCGGGCAAGGGCGAATCCGCCGGCGCCTGCGACCACGGCCCCGATGCTCGCCAGCAGGGCGCCGAACACGAAACGTCGCCGTCCGACCGAGGCGCCGGGAGGCTGGTCGAGGTCGCCGTCGAGGTCGTGGTCGCGGTCGACCGAAACTGGCCGTAGCCGCGCTCGGGAGTGCAACCACCAGAACACCCCGACCCCTGCTACCAACGATGTCGCCGGGGCGAGAAGTCCCAGGCTTCCCATGGACTGTTCGTGCACGGCGAGAGCGCCGACGACCCCGACGATGCCGAGACTGAGCAGACCCGGCAGCACGTTGCGGCGCGACGTCAAGCCGATGGCCATGCCGATGACTGCCAGCGCCACGGCCATCCCGATCAGCAGCGCAGGCTTGTCGTTGGTCCCGAACGTCGTGATGGCGAAGTCCTTCACGGCCGCGGGAGTGCGGTCGATGGCCGCGTTGCCGACGGCGAAGAACGGTGACGAGGCGGGTAAGAGCAGAAGTCCAGCGGCCAGGTGACCGGCCCCCAGCGCGGCGGCGACGGCGATCAGTCCGGTGGCGGCGGCGCGAACGGCCGGAAGTCGGGTCGTCGTCGTCATGACTGTCATTCGTTGCCGATACGGTCCGGGATGGCATTCGGTTGACCAACCAGGGAGCCGGAAATCCGCGATTCCGGTTGCGGGACGGCCCGCGTGGGACCACGGTAGGCCCATGACAGTCGCTGAACCCAGTACCGACGGCTCGTACCGGGACCGCAATTTCGCCGTAGAACCAGGTGGGAACGAGTTCATCGCCGAGGCCGACCGGCACGGCAAGCCCAGCCAGTTGTTCTGGACATGGACCTCGCCGAACCTCGAGTTCGCGACGATCTTCGTCGGGGTGCTAGCCGTCGCGGTGTATGGCATGAGCTTCTGGCAAGCGGTCGTGGGCATCGTGGTCGGCACCGGGCTTGGGGCACTTGCGCACTACTTCCTCTCCGCCCGCGGGCCCCTTCACGGCGTCCCGCAGATGGTGCTCGGGCGACTTCCGTTCGGGTTCAAGGGCAACGCGGTTCCGGCGGTGCTGATGTCGGTGACCGCAGGGGTCGGATGGTTCGCGACCAACAGCGTGAGCGGCGCCTACGCGCTGGCCGCCCTGTTCGGAGTCGGCCCGCTGGTCGGCCTGATCATCATCGTGTTGCTCCAGACGGCGTTCGCGTTCTTCGGGCACAACCTGGTTCAGGCATTCGAGCGCTGGTCCTTTCCGGTGCTTGCGGTCATCTTCGCCGTCGCCTCGGTCGCCATCCTCGCCAAGTCGCATGTCGGCGCGCCTGCTCTGGATCCGATCGTGGGCGACGGGTCCATGGGCGGCTTCCTGCTGACCGTCGGCACCGCCTTCGGGTACGCCGCGGGATGGACGCCGTACGCGGCGGACTACACGCGGTATCTGCCATCGACCGTCTCGACCGCACGCACGGGGCTGTTCGCGTCGGCGGGACTGTTCCTGTCCTGCGTCGTTCTCGAAGTCGTCGGTGCCGCGTCGGTGACGATCGGCCCAGCGTTGTCCGAGAACCCGACAGAGGCGTTCACCGGCGAGCTGGCATCGCCTCTGGCGAAGGCCACTCTGCTCGCCATCGCGATCGGTGCGATCGCTGCGAACTCGATCAACATCTACTCGGGCGCAATGGCATTCGTGACCATCGGCGTCAAACTCCCTGCGCACATCGCCCGAGCACTGGTGACGGTGTTCTTCGGCGTTGCCGGTTTCCTGGTGGCGTGGTGGGCGTTGCCCGACGCCGCGCAGAGCTACGAGGCGTTCCTTCTGATCATCGCCTACTGGATCGGGCCGTGGCTCGGCGTGGTGTTCGCCGATCAGTACCTGCGGCGTGGCCAGACTATTTCCGGCTTCCTCTACGACCGCTCCTACGCCAATTGGCTCGGTTTGCTGTCGTTCGGCATCGGTCTCGTGGTCTCGGTTCTGCTGTTCTCGAATCAGGCGAAGTTCACCGGCTACGTCGTGCAGGCCGCTCCGCAGCTTGGCGACATCACGTTCTTCGTCGGCTTCCTGCTGGCCGGTGGCGCCTACCTGCTGCTGTGCCGGTCGAAGATCGCCGCCGAGCAGGCCCTGCAGGCGACGAAGGCATGACGCACGAGGAGATGCTCGACGTCGCCGTCGCCGAGGCCCGAAAGGGCTTGGCGGAGGGCGGTATTCCGATCGGCGCAGCGCTCTTCAGTGCAGACGGCACGCTACTCGGGAGCGGCCACAACCGCCGCGTGCAGAACGACGACCCCTCCATGCATGCCGAGACCGACGCGTTCCGGGCGGCGGGACGTCAGCGCGATTACCGCTCGACCGTCATGGTCACCACGCTCTCGCCCTGCTGGTACTGCAGCGGGCTGGTGCGGCAGTTCAACATCGGCGCCGTGATCGTCGGTGAGAGCCGCACGTTCGTCGGCGGTCATGACTGGCTGGCCGAGAACGGCGTGTCGGTGACGATGTTGGACGATGATCGGTGCGTCAGGATGATGGCCGAGTTCATCGAAGGGAACCCGGCCCTGTGGAACGAGGACATCGGAGTCGCCGAATGAGTGCACGCCGGGGTGGGCGAAGCGGGGTGGGAAAATGATTGCGACGGTGGACATCTCACGGTGGTATGCCGGCGGTGCAGAGGCCGACGCCGCCGCGGCCGAGGTCGACGAGGGCCTGCAGCGGGCGGGCTTCATCGTCGTCACCGGTCACGGGGTCGACACCGGGCTGGCGGCACGCGTGCGTCAGGCGAGTCGCGAATTCTTCGCGCTGCCCGACGCGGTGAAGGAGCGCTACTCGGTGCCGGTGGGCGGCCACGGCTGGATCGGTCCCGGCGCCGAGGCCAACGCCTATGCGGAGGGGACCGAGACCCCGCCGGATCTCAAGGAGAGCTACAGCCTTGGCGCGGAAACCGCGACCGGCGATCCAGACGTTGACCGAGTCTGGTTCGCGCCCAACGTGTGGCCGTCCGAGGTGCCATCGCTGCAGGCACTCGTCGACGAGTACACCGCGGCGATGCGCCGCGTCTCCGACGACCTGCTGGCGCTGTTCGCCCACGCTCTCGGCCTGTCCGAGAACCCGTTCGCGACGCTGGCGAGCCACCCGACCTGGACGATGAACATCAACCACTACCCGCCGATCAGCGTCGTGGGGGAGCCCGAGCCCGGCCAGTTCCGCATCGGCCCGCACACCGACTTCGGCACCGTCACCGTTCTCGATCGCGAGCCGGGAGCCGGTGGCCTACAGGTGTATTCGGAGTCCGAGGGCTGGGAGGACGCGCCGTGGGAGCCCGGTGCGCTGACGGTCAACATCGGCGATCTGCTGGAGTACTGGAGCGGGCGGCGCTGGCCGTCGGGTAGGCACCGCGTGCTGCCGCCGCAGCCGCACGCTCCCGAGGAAGACCTGGTGTCGCTGATCTACTTCTACGAGGCCAACCACGACGCGCGCGTCGTACCCCTCGAGCCGCCGGTCGGGCGGGTTTCGGGGTTGGTGCCGGTCACGTCGGCGGACTTCATCAAGGAGCGCCTCGACGCCATCACCGTCGGCTAGGTCGCGCCGAGATCGAGGCCAATCGGGCAACCTCGCGCAGATCGACTCAGTGTCGGCGCCCACTCGCACTTCTCCGCCCATACGTGAGCTTGGGCGCAACGGGGTTAGTAGGGTTGGCGCCATGCGCGTCTACCTCGGCTCTGACCACGCCGGATACGAACTCAAGCAGGCCGTCATCGAGCACCTGAAAGCCGGCGGTCACGAGCCGGTGGACTGCGGTGCGTACACCTACGACGCCGAGGACGACTATCCGGCGTTCTGCATCGCGGCCGCCGAGAAGACGGTGGCCGATCCCGAGTCCCTGGGCATCGTCATCGGCGGCTCGGGCAACGGAGAGCAGATCGCGGCCAACAAGGTGCCCGGTGCACGCTGTGCGCTCGCGTGGAGTGTCGAGACGGCATCGCTTGCCCGCCAACACAACAACGCCCAACTGATCGGCATCGGCGGCCGCATGCACACCGTCGAGGATGCGCTGACCTTCGTCGATGCGTTCCTGACCACGGCATGGTCCGAGGCTCCCCGGCACCAGCGCCGCATCGACATCCTCGACGAGTTCGAGAAGACGCACGTCGCGCCGCCGGTTCCCGGCGCGCCGGAGTAAGCCGTGCCCGAGGGGCACACCATTCACCGGCTGGCCCGCCTGCATCAGCAGAGGTTCGCCCACGCGCCCGTCATCGTCACGAGCCCACAGGGTCGCTTCGGCGACGCGGCCGAAGCGGTCAGCGGCCGGGTGCTGCGCAGGGCCGACGCGTACGGCAAGCACCTGTTCCACCACTACGAGGGTGGGCGGTCATCCACGTGCACCTCGGGCTCTACGGCAAGTTCTACCGGCACCCGCTCCCCCTGCCCGACCCGCGGCAGCTGCGGATGCGGATGGTCGGCGCCGAGTACGGCACCGATCTGCGCGGCGCGACCACCTGCGAGGTGATCCCCGATCCCGCGGTCGCCGACATCGTCGCCAGGCTCGGCCCGGACCCGTTGCGTCGCAGCCCCGACCCTCACCGGCGTGCGCGCGAATCAGCAAGTCCCGCAGGCCGTCGGTGCACTGCTGATGGACCAGACGGTCATCGCCGGCATCGGCAACGTCTACCGCACCGAGCTCCTGTTCCGCCACCGCATCGACCCGTTCCGCCCCGGCACCGATGTCAGCGCAGCCGAGTTCGACGCGCTGTGGACCGACCTGGTGGCGCTGATGCGGGCCGGGGTGCGCCGCGGCCGGATCATCACCACCGACCCGAGCGACGACCGCGGCGCGCCGCGGATGCGCCGCGGGAGTCCGCGCACCTACGTCTACCGCCGCGCGGGCGGCCCTGTCGGATCTGCGGGACGCCGATGCGCACCGAGTACTGGACGGCCGCAACCTGTTCTGGTGCCCTACTGCCAGGTGTGAGCACGCCGAGCGTCCACGTTCGGCCACGTTGAAATAGCGCTGAGTGCGA
>CAWCTU010000029.1:0-40203 GCA_963798405.1 uncultured Actinomycetota bacterium | reverse complement strand
GGGTTGCGGGCGTGGGGCGACTTCGTCGTCCAAGCGCAGCGCGCGACGGGAATGATGCACGGCTGCCCGATGGGCTCGCTCGCGAGCGAGTTGGCCGATGGCGACGACGCCGCCCGCGCGGACCTGGCGCGGGCATACGCGCGGTGGCAGCGGTCGATCCGCGACGGGCTTGCAGGGATGCGCGAACGTGGCGACCTACGGCCGGACACAGACGTCGACGAGTTGTCCGCGGCACTTCTCGTCGCCGTGCAGGGCGGGATTCTGCTGACCCAGACGACGCGCGAAACGACCGCTCTCGAATCTGCGCTCAAGGCCATCTTCGACCACGTCGAATCCCATGCCACCGCCTGACATCGGAACTAGGTCGCGCGCAGGCTGAGCGAAAGCAGCAGCCGCGCATCGGGATCGGCGAGCGTTGAGCCAAGGTGCTCCTCGATGCGCCGCACGCGGTAGCGAACGGTGTTGGGGTGTACGTGCAGCCACTGCGCCGCCGCGGCCACGTCACCGAAGCTGTCGAGGTAGGCGCGCAGCGTCTCGGCCAGCACGGGATCCCGATCGCGCAATGCTCGAACGCGCGGGTCCGCCAGTCGCTCGTCGGCGCCGATCATCGTCACGATCTCGTCGAGAAGGACGGTGGTTCGCGCCTCGTCCAGCGAGGTCACCCGATCGATGGTGCCCGGGTGTCGCTCGGCGCTGTCGAGCACCCGATCCACCTCGGCGCGAGCGACGGCGACCGCGTTCAAACCCGTAGCGGAGAAGGCGATCACCGCGCGCATCGTCACCCCCAGCTCGGTGCCGAGTGCGGCGATGGTGCCGCGGATCCAGGACGTCACCGACGCGGGTCGACCCGTATGGGGGAAGAGAACGTAGATGCGCGACCCATTGACTGCCACCTGCGCGTCGTGTCGAAATGCGCTGGCGCTCAACGCGAGGACGTCGGCCAGGCGCGACGGTGCGTCGGCCGCCCCGTCGAAGCCGATCACCGCCGCGCGCCCGTCGATGGCGATGCCGAGCTCGCGCGCGGCGGTCGCGGGGTCGGCTTCGGCGTCGGACAGCCCGAGCAACTCCTGCACGCGGACGGCGTGAGTCGAGGGCGTCGCGGCCAGACGGGAGACGATGCGCGCCGCCAGAACCGCTGCACCGCGCAGCACTTCGTCGGCATCGTCCGCGAGTGGGCGCGAACCCTCTTGAACCCAAATCGTTCCCGCGAAGGCGGGTGCGCGTCGCCGTCCCGTCGCCGTGAGGTGAATCCCCACCGCCCGGCGTGGGCGCAAGCCCAGTTCGGGGCGCGCATCGACCCGGACGACCTCGCCGCTGGCGTGCAGGGCGTCGAAGATCCCCGCTCGGCCGATCCACGCCAGGTGCTCGGGCGGGCCTGCGCGCCCAAGGATCGACAGCCGCCGCAGCTCGTCGGCCTCGTCGTTGGACGCCGAGTACGCGAGAACGTGAGAGCTCTCGTCCTCGATGCTGACCATGCCGTGGGTGCGATCGGCGATGGACTGCGCGAGACCGAACATGTCGGTGCTGGGGTCGTGCAACGGGTCGGTGCGGTCGCCGTGATGTTCGAAGACGTGGTCGACGAGCCGATACAGCCGCTCCCACCGTGCCCGAGGCTCGACGGCGACGACGGCCGTGCCCGCGGCGGTCGCTCGAGCCACGACCGCGTCGGAGGGCTCCTTGACGAAGATCGCCGCCGGGCTGCGACGCGTCGACTGCTGATCCAGCCATGCGAGCGCATCGGCTTCGGCCAGCCCGAGGAGCAGGAACACGTCCGCTGCGCCGGCGCCCTCGGCAAGGCCGAGTCGGACGTCGTCGGCGTCGATCAACGCGGCGGACGCGACCGGCAGGTCCAGGCCCCGCGGCGCATCGACCAAGGTCACCATCGTGGCGTCCAGCGCCAGCAGCAGCTGACCCAATCCGACACCCACAGTCCTCATGTTGGCGAATCCTACTAGCCCAGCCCAAATCTTTAGCCGACCGGCCAACGGTTGGATGGGTATGCTCGCGGGATCCTTGTGACATGGATGCCGTCACCAACGTCCCGCTGCCGACCAACGAGCCGGTTCACGAATACGCCCCAGGAAGCCCCGAGCGGGCACGCCTCACCGTCGCGCTCGACGCGCTGACCGGAGATCCCATCGACCTGCCGCACGTCATCGGCGGCAGACAGGTGACCGGAAGCGGTGATCGCATCGACGTCGTGCAGCCCCACCGGCACGGTGCGGTGCTCGGCACGCTCACCAACGCGGGTCATGCCGAGGCCACCGCAGCCGTCGACGCGGCGATGGCAGCCAAGGACGCGTGGGCGAACACCCCGTTCGACGAGAGGGCAGCGGTGTTCCTTCGTGCCGCCGACCTGCTCGCCGGACCGTGGCGCGAGAAAATCGTCGCCGCGACGATGCTCGGCCAGTCGAAGAGTGCCTACCAGGCGGAGATCGACGCGTCGTGCGAGCTCATCGACTTCTGGCGCTTCAACGTCGCATTCGCGCGTCACATCCTGGCCGAACAGCCGATCAGCGCGCCGGGCATCTGGAACCGCACCGACTACCGACCGTTGGAGGGCTTCGTCTACGCGATCACGCCGTTCAACTTCACCGCCATCGCCGCCAATCTGCCCACGGCGCCGCGTTGATGGGCAACACGGTGGTGTGGAAACCGTCCGTCACGCAAGCGTTCTCGGCCCACCTCACGATGCAGCTGCTCGAAGCGGCTGGCCTTCCTCCCGGTGTCATCAACCTCCTCGGCGGCGACGGGCTCGCGGTGTCCGACGTCGTACTCGGCGACCCGCGGCTGGCAGGCATCCACTTCACCGGATCGACCGCCACGTTCCACCACCTCTGGCGTGAGGTCGGAACCAACATCGACCGGTACCGGACCTACCCGCGACTGGTTGGCGAGACCGGCGGAAAGGACTTCGTGGTCGCGCACAGTTCGGCACGGCCGGACGTGTTGCGCACGGCGCTGATCCGTGGCGCCTTCGACTACCAGGGCCAGAAGTGCTCCGCGGCGTCGCGGGCGTTCGTCCCGCGGTCGGTCTGGAAGCAGATGGGCGACGACTTCCTCGGCGCGACAGCCGCATTGACCTTCGGCGACGTCACGGACCTGTCCAACTACGGGGGCGCGCTGATCGACGCCCGCGCGTATGCGAAGAACGCGCAGGCGATCGAGCGGGCCAAGAGCGCGCCCGGCGTCACCATCGCCGTCGGCGGCGAATGCGACGACAGCGAGGGCTATTTCGTGCGTCCGACGGTGCTGCTCTCCGACGACCCGACCGACGAGGCCTTCTCCAAGGAGTACTTCGGCCCCATCCTCGCCGTGCACGTCTACGACGACGACCGCTGGGACGACGTTCTCGGCGTCGTCGACGGTGGCTCGAACTACGGGCTGACCGGTGCGGTGATCGCCGACGACCGAGCAGCGGTTCTCGCGGCCCAGGACCGATTGCGTTACGCGGCAGGCAACTTCTACGTCAACGACAAGCCGACGGGTGCCGTCGTCGGTCAGCAGCCGTTCGGCGGGTCGCGTGCCTCGGGCACCAACGACAAGGCGGGGTCTGCGCTGAACCTGCTCCGTTGGACGTCGGCTCGATCCATCAAGGAGACGTTCGTTCCGCCGACCGATCACCGGTATCCGCACATGGAGGTGAACTGATGCCCGGCGTCTTCGACAAGGTGGCGCGGCCGGCGATCCTCGCCGCCAGTCGGTCCCAGGGGCTGCGCCGGATGGCCGAGCGCATGCCGGTCACGCGCGATGTCGTGCACCGGTTCGTGCCGGGGGAGACGGTTGACGATGCGTTGACGTCCGTTGTGGTACTGCGGGATTCCCGCCGCTTCGTGTCCATCGACTATCTCGGCGAGGACGTCACCGATGCCGATGCCGCAGACACCACCGTGCGGGCGTACCTCGAGCTCCTGGATGCGCTCGGTCGACTCGACGAAGCGGGCGAACATCCGCGCAGCCTCGAGGTCTCGCTGAAGCTGTCCGCGGTGGGCCAGGCGTTGCCCCGCGACGGCGAGAAGATCGCGCTGGAGAACGCGCACACCATCTGCGAGAAGGCTCGCGACGTGGGGGCGTGGGTCACCGTCGACGCCGAGGACCACACCACGACCGACTCCACGCTGTCCATCGTGCGCGAGCTACGCGCCGACTTCGATTGGCTGGGAACGGTTCTGCAGGCCTACCTGAAGCGGACCCACGGGGACTGCGAGGAGTTCGCCGCGTCCGGTGCGCGAATTCGCTTGTGCAAGGGGGCATACGACGAGCCCGCGTCCGTGGCCCATCGGGACCGGTCCGACGTCACGGCCTCCTACCTCGATTGCCTGAGGGTGCTGATGGCCGGTTCGGGCTACCCGATGGTGGCGTCTCACGATCCCGCGATCATCGAGGCCGTGCCTGCGCTGGCACGCGAATTCGGCAGGGGCACGGACGACTTCGAATACCAGATGCTGTACGGCATCCGCGACGCCGAACAGCGCAGGTTGGCCGACGAGGGAAACAACGTCCGCGTGTACGTACCGTTCGGAAGCCAGTGGTATGGGTACTTCGTCCGACGCCTGGCCGAGCGGCCCGCGAACCTGACCTTCTTCATGCGGGCACTCATCGACTGACGATCGGGCGACGGACGAGTGGATCTACGCGGCGGGGAACGCCGCGACGTCCATGACGACGTCGCCATCGCACGGCCCGCCGTCGATGTCGGTGCGCCAGACGCCGCGAAGCGACTTCCCGTCGGCCTGCGGGGTGTAATACGCCACGGAGTGGGCGGGTGCGTACACCTTCGGAACCCCTTCGCCCATATAGCAATCCCACTGCCAGTCGTACACGTGCACCCAGCGGGAGCCGTCCCAACTGTATCGAGGAGGCAGCGGCAGCGTGGGGTTGGCAGGCTTCGGACCGTTGACGACGGTGGCCACGCACGCGGTGGCCGAACACTCGGTGACGAACAGATAGTCGTCGCTGAACGTCGGTTCCGGCTGTCGCGCAGCCATACTCGTACCCGTCTTCTGGGCGGCATAGCGGACCAGCGACCACGTCCCGTTCCAGCCCGGCGTGATCGCCCCCGCCGTGGGTGCCGCGGCACTGCCACCAACGCTCAACAGGAGCAGAACACACGCCATGCGACGCAAGGACATCCGCTACCCGCGCTTCCAGTCGAGGATGCCGCCGTCTGCCTCCTGCGACATGTGCAACTGATCGTCCTTCAACAGATAGCCTCGCACCAAGGCCAGCGCCAGCGACACCCGCTGATCAAGTGACGGTTGCGGGCACATCATCATCGTGGTGGCGATCGGACCGAACGTCAGTGTTCCCGATACCCCGTCGGTGCTGGGTTGAGCCTCGTAGGAGCCGTTGCCGCGGTTGCAGTCGAGCAGGAAGGACGCCCTGCCGGCGGTGTCGAAACTCGCGGTGAACTTACTCGGGTCCGGGACGGTCGTGGTTCCCTGCGCGTCGTCCATCGACTGAATGGAGACCAGCTGCCAACTGGTGCCCGCGAGCTGGAATTGCTTCGGCGGATCGTTCGACGAGCACCCCGATGCGGCCGCCGCGAACGTCAAGACGACCGCAGCGACCCACCAGATCTTGCGCACGAGGGGCTACGGCTGCCCTCAGGCCGGGAAGTTTTGGCAGGTGCTTGCCAGCGTGAGGATTTTCGGCGCATTGATGGGGTACCGGGCCTCTGCCTGTTCGTACAGGGACCGACGCTCGTCGGGTCCTGCGTCGATCAGGCGGTGCAGAAACCCGACCGCGAGCGGGTTGGGGAGGATCGTCGCGGCGAGCTCGGGTTCGTTCTGGTTCATCGCGGCAACGACCTGGTCGTACGTGCAGGTGGAATTGAGGAGCGGGGTGACGTCGGGCTCCGCAGAGGCAGTCCCCATCCCGGCGGTGTACATCAGTGCCAGCCCCCCGGCCGCGGCTACGATTCTGGTCATCAACGGCATATCTTCTAGCCTTTCCGTTACCCGACGGTGCCCGATCGGCAAGTCGCCAATCCTTATACAGCTCTTAATATTTGGAGACACCCCGCGTAAGTCTAGCGGTTGCGATCGAATAGCCGTAGCAACATCCATGCGGCGATCGATTGCGCATCGGTGATCACCCCGGCGGAGATCATCTGGTCGATCTGCTCGTCGGTGAACCACGCGGTGCGCATGTCCTGCTCCTCGGGCTCGCGTTGGTGCTGTCCTTCGGTGAGATCGGTCGCCAGGAACACCCATCCGCGTTGGCTGCTCATGCCGGGGGCGAGGTCAAGGCGGCCCAGCTGCTGCATCGAGCCTGCGCGCAGGCCGGTCTCCTCGCGCAACTCGCGCACGGCCAGCACGGCGGGCTCCGGCTCGCTTCCCTCCAAGGTCCCCGGCGCAGTGCCCTGAGGAAACTCCCACCGCCGCAAGCCGATTGGGTAGCGGAACTGTTCGACCAGCCGGTAGCGGTTGCCGTCCCGCGCAATCACCAGCGCGTAGTCGGGCTTGTCGATCACTCCGTAGACGCCGGGGCTGCCGTCCTGCCGGCGCACGTCGTCCTCCCGCACGATCATCCACGGGTTCCGATAGACCTCGCGGGAGGAGACGGGTTCTATGGGGTCCACGCCCCGAGTATCGCCGACTTCCACACGGGTAGCCTCGCTCGTGTGCTGCTGGACTCGCTGAACCCCGCCGCCGTCGCCGCCGGACATGACCTCGCGGACGCCGTGCGGATCGACGGAACCACGCTGAGCCGCAGCGATCTCGTCGGCGCCGCCACGTCCGTGGCCGAACGCGTCGGTGGAGCTCAGCGGATCGCGGTGCTCGCCACGCCGACCGCCACGACGGTGCTCGCCATCGTCGGCTGCCTCATTGCGGGTGTTCCCGTCGTCCCGGTGCCCGCCGACGTGGGCACCGCCGAACGTCGCCACATCGTCACCGACTCGGGGGCCCAGGCCTGGCTCGGCGAGGTGCCGACCGATGCGGAGGGGCTACCCCACGTCCCGGTTCGGCTGCACGCGCGGTCGTGGCACCGCTACGGCGAACCGCGACCGGAGTCGACCGCGCTCGTCATGTACACCTCGGGAACGACGGGCCCGCCCAAGGGCGTACTGATCAGCCGTCGCGCGATCGCGGCTGACGTCGACGCCCTCGCGCCCGCGTGGCAGTGGACCCCCGACGACACGCTGGTTCACGGCCTGCCGCTGTTCCACGTGCACGGCCTGGTGCTCGGGTTGCTCGGCTCGCTACGCATCGGAAATCGGTTCGTACACACCGGTAAACCGACGCCGGAGGCCTACGCCGCGGCCCAGGGCTCGCTCTACTTCGGAGTCCCGACCGTGTGGTCGCGCGTGACGAAGGATCTCGATGCGGCGCTGGCGTTGTCGTCGGCCCGGCTCTTGGTATCCGGCAGCGCCGGGCTACCGGTGCCGGTGTTCGCCGAGCTGGCCAGGATCACGGGGCACGAGCCCGTCGAGCGCTACGGCACGTCGGAATCGCTGATCACGTTGAGCACCAGGGCCGATGGCGAGCGCCGACCCGGGTGGGTCGGTCTGCCTCTGGACGGCATCGAGTCCCGCCTCGTCGACGCGGCTGGCGCGTCGGTCGTGCACGACGGGGAAACCATTGGGCGACTTGAAGTTCGAGGCCCCACCCTCTTCGACGGCTATCTGAATCTGCCCGACGCGACCGCGGAGGCGTTCAGCCGGGACGGCTGGTACCGCACGGGCGACGTGGCGGTCGTCGACGCCGAGGGCATGCACCGCATCGTCGGTCGGGAATCGGTCGACCTGATCAAGTCCGGCGGCTACCGCGTCGGCGCAGGCGAGATCGAGATGGCGCTTCTCGCACATCCCGGGGTGGCCGAGGTGGCAGTCGTCGGAATCCCGGATGACGACCTCGGCCAGCGGATCGTGGCGTTCGTCGTCGGCGACGCCGAACCCAGCGCGTTGATCGAATTCGTGTCGGGGGAACTGTCGGTCCACAAGCGCCCTCGGGAGGTGCGCATCGTCGAGAGTCTGCCCCGCAACGCGATGGGCAAGGTGCTGAAGAAGGAGTTGCTGACATGAGCCTGACCTACGACGAGGTCTGCATCGACGCGCACGACGCAACGACCCTCGGCGCGTGGTGGTCCAAATTGCTGGGCTGGCCAAGCGACGTCGACGACGACGGTGACGTCGTCCTCCACACTCCGCCCGGGGCGGGGCCCAAGTGGTTGTTCCTCGCCGTCCCCGACGACAAGGTCGTGAAGAACCGCATCCACTTCGACTTCCGGCCGGACGATCAGCAGGCCGAGGTGGATCGGGCGATTGCCTTGGGTGCCCGACGCGTCGACATCGGTCAGGGCGACGAATCCTGGGTGGTGCTCGCCGACCCCGAGGGCAACGAATTCTGCATCCTCGCTCCGACGTGAACGGTCACGACCAGAACGCGTCCCACGTGTCGCAGTCGTAGGGCAGCACCCGGACCTCCTTGACCACGCCGTCGGCCATCTCGTAGACGGTGTTGACCAGCATGTTCAACGACGTGCCGTTGCGCAGCGCGAGCGACCGTTCGACGACGACGACGAACTCGTCGCCTCCGATGATCTCCACCACGTCGGTGCCCCACGTCCCGTCGGTGAGTTTGGCGCAATGGATGGCGTGCTGGGCGATCTCCACCACGCCCCGGAACACGCCACTGCGTTCGTTGTCGCCGGGCTCCACCCAGGCGGAATCGTCGTTGAACGCGGCCAGCGCGGGTTCGGGATTGTCGTTGAGAAACGACTTGTACAGGTCCGCGATCACTTGGCGATTCGACATGTTTTGCACTTTCGGCCCTTCAGGCTCAGGAGAGGGTTTCGGACGTATTCGTACTTAGCTGGTTTGCGGTTGGTGTGTCCTTAGTCACTTAAAGTTCTTTGCGACGTCACGGGTCACGGTAGTGCGTAGAAATTTGCGGTTTTCGTACTGTTGGTATGTTGACCGGCTCATTGTCAGTGTATGAGTTAGCCAGAAACTGCGCTATCCAAACGCCCAAATATTGCTGACCATGTCAATATGCCACAGGAACGTGAGTTGCGGGAGGTGTAGAGGCAGCCGCCAACCCCGCCATGACTGCACGCAGGCCCGCCCTACTCCCAGCGGCCGGTGCCACCATGGCCGCGTGCACGTCGCCTCCACCGGACCCTCGGGGACCGCGAACGCCGGCGATGGGATGGAACTCGTGGAATTCGCGCACGACCGTGGCATGTATCTCGGCATCTATCACAGTCCCTTCAACCAGGGGTGCGGTCAGTCGCCGGCCCTCGGCCGACTGCTACTCGGCGCGCGGTCTGTGGGAGCACACCGACTCGACGACTCCGAGAGCGCTCGGTCAGACCGTTCCCGCCCACGGCGTCGCGATGCTGCGGGTGAGGGCGGCGTGCCCCTGGCCCGTGGGCCTCAGTTCGCGTGGAGGGCGTCGTTCAGCGTGATGCCGCTGCCGTCACGGGCGACGACCTCGACCGCGCCGGACAGCGAATTGCGGCGGAACAGAAGGTTGTTGGCGCCAGACAGTTCCTTCGCCTTGACAGTCTGCCCGTCGGACGTCTGCACCTTTGTGCCGCCGGTGACGTACAGCCCGGCCTCGATCACGCAGTCGTCGCCCAGCGAGATGCCAAGCCCGGAGTTGGCCCCCAGCAGGCATCGCTTGCCCACCGAGATCACCTCCTTGCCGCCGCCGGACAGGGTGCCCATGATCGACGCGCCGCCGCCGATGTCGGAGCCGTCGTCGACCACGACGCCCGCCGAGATCCGGCCCTCGACCATCGACGTGCCCAGCGTGCCGGCGTTGTAGTTCACGAAGCCCTCGTGCATGACCGTCGTGCCTGCGGCCAGGTGAGCGCCGAGACGCACCCGATCCGCGTCCGCGATCCGCACGCCGGTGGGCACCACGTAGTCCACCATTCGGGGGAACTTGTCGATGCCGTAGACCGCGACGGGCCCACTCTTGCGCAGCCGCGCGCGGGTCAGCTCGAAACCCTCCACCGCGCACGGGCCGTGATTCGTCCACACCACGTTGGCGAGGAGGCCGAAGATCCCGTCCAAGTTCACGCCGTGCGGTGCGATCAAGCGATGGGACAGCAGGTGCAGGCGCAGGTAGACGTCGAAGGCGTCCGCGGGCTTGTCGTCCAAAGAGGCGATGGTCGTCCGCACCAGCACGGTCTCGACGTCGCGGTCCTCGACGCGGCCCTCCAGTACGGCGAGGTCCTCTGGCACCTCCGCAACCGACAGTCGGTTCGTGCCGGACGGTCCGTCGCCGGCCAGCTCCGGTTCGGGAAACCACGTGTCGAGAATCGTTCCGTCGGCCGCGATGGTGGCCACGCCGACGCCTGATGCGGAAGTCACGGTGGGAAAGGCTACTGGACTAGCCTCGATGATCGTGGGCCTGGACTTGCACGCTGATCCGATCGCGTTGACCGCGGCACTCGTCGACATCCCCAGCGAGTCGCGGCACGAGCAGCGCATCGCCGACGAGATCGAGGCGGCGCTGCACGAGCAGACCTCCGGCTTCGACATCGTCCGCAACGGAAACTGCGTGCTCGCCCGGACCAACCTCGGTCGGCCGTCGCGGGTCCTGCTCGCCGGTCACACCGACACCGTGCCCGCCGCGGGAAATCTGCCGAGCAGACTCGTCTCGGGTCCCGGGGGCGACGAACTGCACGGCTGCGGCACCTCGGACATGAAGTCGGGCGACGCGGTGTTCCTGCACCTCGCCGCGACGATTTCCGAGCCCGCTCACGACATCACGCTCGTGATGTACGACTGCGAGGAAATCGAGTCCAGCGCCAACGGCCTCGGCCGCATCGAGCGCGACCACCCCGAGTGGCTACGGGCAGACGTCGCGATCCTCGGCGAACCGTCCGGCGGCTACATCGAGGCGGGCTGCCAGGGCACCATCCGCATCGTCGTGAGCGCGGACGGTACCCGAGCGCATTCGGCTCGCTCGTGGTTGGGCGACAACGCCATTCACAAGCTGGGTCCCGTGATCGAACGGCTGGCGACCTATCGGCGCCGTGACGTCGACATCGACGGGTGCACGTACCGCGAGGGATTGTCGGCGGTGCGGATTGACGGTGGCATCGCAGGCAACGTCATCCCCGACGCCGCGTCCGTGACCGTGAACTTCCGGTTCGCACCCGACCGCAGTGTCGAACAGGCGCGCCAACACGTACACGACGTCTTCGACGGGCTCGACGTCACGATGGAACTCACCGATGCCGCCGCGGGTGCACTGCCGGGCCTCACCACACCGGCCGCCGCCGCGCTGGTCGCCGCAGCGGGGGGACGGGTTCGGGCCAAGTACGGCTGGACCGACGTGGCTCGATTCGCCGCGCTCGGCATCCCCGCCGTCAACTACGGTCCCGGCGATCCGAACCTCGCGCATCGCGCCGACGAACACGTTCACACGTCGCAGATCACGGCCACCACGGAGACGCTGCGGAAATATTTGGTTGGCTGACGCCGCTATCATGGTCTGGCAGTCGTAGTCAGACAGAGGTGGGCCGAAGACATGGTGGGAGACGACATCTCCGGGTGACCGGAGCACGTCGAAGATCGTTCCCTCACGCCGCGATGCGGCGGCTCCCGAAAGTCCGCTCATGTCTTCCATCGTTTTCCATCATGTGTCGTTCGGCTGGCCAGACGGCACGTCGCTGTTCTCGGAACTGTCCTTCACCGTTCCTGCGGGCCGCACCGGTCTCGTCGCGCCCAACGGCGCGGGCAAGAGCACGCTGCTGAAGCTGATCACCGGTGAGTTGCTGCCCGCCGCGGGGTCGGTCACGGTCGACGGCCTGCTCGGCCATCTGCCGCAGACACTGCCCTTCGACGGCGAGCGCACCGTCGCCGACGTCCTGGGCGTTGCACCGGTCATCGCCGCACTGGATGCCCTTGCAGGCGGCGACGCGAGCGAGTCCGTGTTCGCCGCGATCGGTGACGAGTGGGATCTCGAGGAGAGGCTGCATGGCCACCTCGACCGCTTGGGCCTCGGCCACGTCGCACTGGACCGACGTCTCGCGTCGCTCAGCGGCGGCGAGGTGGTGTCGATCGGGCTTGCCGCGCAACTACTTCGACGACCCGACGTCCTGCTACTCGACGAGCCGACCAACAATCTGGACGTCGATGCCCGTCGCCGTCTGTACGGGGCGCTGGACGGATTCGCCGGAACGCTCCTCGTGGTCAGTCACGACAGGATGCTGCTCGACCGGATGGATCGCATCGCCGAGCTGCATCGCGACGAAATCGTCTTCTACGGAGGCTCTTTCACCGACTACGAGGATGCCATCGAGGAGGCCCAGCGCGCAGCGGAGTCCGATGTTCGCAACGCCGAACAACTACTGAAGCGGGAGAAACGTCAGATGCAGCAGGCCCGCGAGCGCGCCGCGCGCCGCTCGGGCACCGCCGCCCGCAAGGTGAAGGACGCGGGGCTGCCGAAGATCGTGGCGGGCAAGCTCAAACGCGATGCGCAGGAGTCGGCGGCGCGATCCGACGAGGTCCATGCCAGACGGGTCGACGGGGCCAGGGCGCGGCTCGATCAGGCCGAGCGCACGGTGCGCGACGACGACGTCATCGTGCTCGATCTTCCCGACCCCGACGTTCCCGCAGGCCGAACGGTGCTGACCGCGCGTGGTCTGCGGATGAGCCGCGGCGGACGAGAATTGTTCTCCGACAGGGGTATCGACCTCGACATCCGCGGTCCGGAACGCATCGCGCTGACCGGACCCAACGGCAGCGGCAAGACCACGCTGCTGCGGATGCTCGCCGGCGAGTTGGTACCCGAGTCCGGCGAGATCGCCAGGGCCGACGGTCGTACCGCCTACCTGTCGCAACGGCTGGATGCTCTCGATCCGGGGCGGACCGTCGCGGAAAGCCTTGCCGCCTCCGCCCCGGGGTTGTCGCATACCCGCCGCATGCACCTGTTGGCGCAGTTCCTGTTCAGCGGCAACCACATTCACCTTCCGGTTGCGGCGCTGTCGGGTGGCGAACGCCTGCGGGCGACGCTGGTGTGCGTCCTCAACGCCGAACCCGCGCCGCAACTGCTGCTGCTCGATGAACCGACGAACAACCTCGATCTGGTCAGCGTCGGCCAGCTCGAGACTGCACTCAACGCCTATCGGGGCGCCTTCGTGGTGGTGAGCCATGACGAACGCTTCCTCGACGCGATAGGGGTCCATCGGCGACTGGAGTTGCGTGACTGGCGCGCTGGACGACGTCGGGCGCTGACCCGACGCGCTACAGCGGCGACTGTTGAGGGCGGGTCTGCGCGGGTGCGTGCGGCGTCAGTGTCCCCTTGGGGATCGGGCCCTCGCCCTTGGCGCCGGGCTCCGCCCTGTCGCGAGGTGCTGGGCCGCCCTCGCCTCGGTCGCCGGGCTGCGCCCTGTCGCCGGGCTGCGCCCTGTCGTCGGGCTCGCCCTTGTCGCTGGGCTTGCGCTTGTCGTCGGATTCGCCCTGGCCGTCCTGTTCGGCCTTGTCGTCCAACGATCCGCCCGTCGCCGAGGCGCCCGCCGCCGCCTGCACGATGCCTTGCACGCCCTGCATGATCTGGCCCGGTATCGCAGCGAGTCCCTGCATCGACTGCGCGAGCGTCTGGCCCAATTGCCCGACCTGCTGGCCGACCTGGCTGGCCATTTGGCTCGCGGTGTCCGCTCCGCCGCTGCCACTCCCGCTGGAGCTGCCGCCGACGCCCGAGCCTGAGCCGCCGCCCGAGCCCGAGCCTGAGCCTGAGCCGAGCCGGAGCCGCCGCCGCCTTCACCCTCCTGTTGACTCTCCAGCGTCTCCGCGGCGGCCCGGAGCTTCGCCGCACCTTCGGTGTCTCCTCGCGCGTACAGCTGGCCGGCCTCGTTCACCAGATCGCGGATGGTCTGGCTGGCGGTCTGCGTGAATCCCAGGACGGACTCCCGGCTGGGCAGGGCCGCGCTCAGCCGAGCGGTCACGGGGCTGGCGATGAGACCCTGCGTGGTTTCGAAGACGGACACTCCGGGTGCGCTGCCCGCGACCTGGGACAGCCGATTGGCGACGTCGTCGTGGATCCGCGCCAGGCGGGCCGCGGCGCCGTCTTCGTAGTACAGCTCTTCGCTCATGTCGAATCTCCGTCGGTGAGGTGCTGACCCGTCAATCGTATGGCCGTGGGACGAAGGGGAGTCACACCAACTTTGCCCGCGCCGCGGCGTCGGCGGCCACGCCCATCATGCCGATCGCGGAGAACGCCTCGGCACAGGCATTCAATGCCGTTGCGTCGCCCCGTGATTGGGCCCGGGCGTAATCCAAGGCCAACTGGCTGACCGTGCAGTCGATGTCGAGACGCTCGATGGCATCGACTGCCCGCGCATCGCCAAGTCGCACCGAATCGAGAAGCGCCCGCAGTGCGACGGCGGACTGGCCGCCGCGTTCGGCCGCTCGCGCCGCCTCCCGCGCCGCGTCGATCGCGCCGGTTGCGTCATTCCGGGCCGCCGACGTCCACGCCTTGGCCAGGGATAGCTCGGGTGCGAACAGCATCGACTTCAAGCCGTGGCGCGACTCGGCCTTCGCCAATATCCGGCCGGCATCCGAGATGCGGCCGAGTTGCCCGAGCGCCTGGGCCAACAACATCCACGCCAGGGGCCCCCACGGTACCCCGTCGGGGCCAGTGCCGTGGCGGCGTCCTCGAGCAGCTTCACGGACTCGGCCGGTTGGCCGCGGGCGATGAGCACGTCGGCGACGAGCAGTTGACCGATGAAATGGCCCGGCTGCGGCGGTTGCGTGCCCTCGACGAGCTCCCTCGCCAACGCCTCGGCGCGGTCGAGTCGTCCCGTCATCACCAGCGCGGTGGTCTGGCCGAAACCGCTGGTGAACCGCAGCAGCCCGGGGTGACCGGCGGCGATCGCCCGCGCGGCCAGGTCGTCGACGTCGGCGAAGGCGCCCATCCGGGCATTGCTCAGCGCAGCGGCAGCAGCAGCCCAGCCGACGGCCTGATCGTCGGCCTCCGACGAGGTCAGTACTTCGCGAGCGATCTCGATGGCCCGCACGGGGCTGCCCGCGTTCATGGCGAAGGTGCCCAACAGCGCGTCGAGCGTCGCGGCCGCGGGCCCCGAGGTCACGCGGCCCCTCGTCGTTCGCAGGAACGCGGTGGCGCGCTCCGGCTCGTTGAGCATCCAGAACTGATTGGCGGCCAGGGGGAGGGCCCACGCCATCAGCTCGGTCTCGGTCAGCGTCGACGGGTCCACGGCGGCCAACACCGCGTCGGCATCGCGTCCTCGGCCTTGCCATGCCAACGCCTGGGCAAGCGTCAATCGGGCCTGCAGGGAGTCGCCGTCTTCGAGGGCCGCTCGGCCCAGCGTCTCGGCGGTCTGAAGGTCGCCTCTCCCGAGGGCTTCCTCGGCCGCAGCGATTCCGTCGGGCACGGCGGAAGTGTATGGCCGGTAGCGGTCCCGCCACCGAGAAACCCCTCGGGTTTGAGCCGGTAGTTTGCAAGCCGTGTCCGCCGAAACCTCAGAGTCTCGAGAATCCGACCGTCCATGGGCGGTGTGCGTCTACTGCGCGTCGGGGCCTACGCATCCCGAGCTGTTGACGCTCGCGCAGGACGTCGGCGCCGCGATCGCCGATCGTGGGTGGACGCTGGTGTCCGGTGGAGGAAACGTCTCGGCGATGGGGGCTATCGCCAGCGGGGCCAGGGCTCACAGCGGGCGGACCATCGGCGTCATCCCCAAGTCGCTGGTGCATCGCGAACTCGCCGACGTGGACGCCGACGAACTCGTCGTGACCGACACCATGCGCGAGCGCAAGCAGGTCATGGAGGACCGCGCCGACGCGTTCGTCGTGCTGCCCGGCGGAATCGGCACGCTCGAGGAGTTCTTCGAGGCGTGGACGGCCGGCTACCTGGGTATGCACGCCAAGCCGTTGGTGATGCTCGACCCGTTCGGGCACTACGACGGTCTGTTGGCCTGGGTGCGCGGGCTGGTCGACAGCGGCTACGTCGCACCCGGTGCGCTGGAACGGCTCGTCGTGGTGGGCGAGATCGATGCGGCGCTCGCCGCGTGTGCCCCGGCCTAGTCAGGACCGTCCCCCGCGCGGATAGGGTAGTGCGCCATGGGTGACGAGATGTCGGGCAAGCGTTCGAGCGTCGGTCTGCTGGACATCGCGCCGAAGCTGCCGGGTCTCCTGATGGACGTGCCCGTGATCGTGCGTGGCGTGGTGACCGGCTTCCTGGCCCGTCCGACCGCGAAGACGTCGATCGGCAAGGTATTCCAGGAACGGGCCGCCCGCTATGGCGACAAGGTGTTCATCAAATTCGGCGACGAGAAGCTGACGTACCGCGAGGCCAATGAGACGGTCAACCGGTACGCCGCGGTGCTGGCGGCCCGCGGCGTCGGCCACGGTGACGTCGTCGGCGTCATGCTGCGCAACTCACCGCACTCGGTGTTGTTGATGCTCGCGGTGGTCAAGTGCGGGGCAGTTGCGGGAATGCTCAATTACCACCAGCGCGGCAAGGTCCTGGCCCACAGCATCGGCCTGCTCGGCGCGAAGGCCGTCGTCGCGGAGACCGACTTCATCGAGCCGATCACCGAGAGCGAAGCCGAAACCGAGGGCTTGATGACCCTCGACGAGCTACAGCGCCAGGCGGCCTCGGCGCCCGACACCAACCCGGCCACCACCGCCGCGGTGCTGGCGAAGGACAAGGCCTTCTACATCTTCACCTCGGGCACGACCGGAATGCCCAAGGCCAGCGTGATGACCCACTACCGGTGGCTGCGTGCGCTGGCGGGATTCGGCGGCCTCGGCATGCGGCTGACCACGGACGACACGCTGTACTGCTGCCTGCCGCTCTACCACAACAACGCGTTGACGGTCGCGCTGTCGTCGGTGCTGAACTCGGGTTCGACGCTGGCGATCGGCAAGTCGTTCTCGGCGTCGAAATTCTGGGACGAGGTGATCCGCTACGACGCGACGGCATTCGTCTACATCGGCGAGATCTGCGCCTACCTGCTGAACCAGCCCGACAAGCCGACCGATCGCAAGCATCGCGTCCGCGTGATCGCGGGCAACGGTCTGCGCCCGACCATCTGGGACGAGTTCACCACGCGGTTCGGCATTTCGCGGGTGTGCGAGTTCTACGCCGCGAGTGAGGGCAACACCGCCTTCCTCAACGTCTTCAACGTGGACAAGACGACCGGCATCTGCCCGTCGCCGATCGCATTCGTGGAGTACGACGACGAGACCGGTGGGCCGAAGCGCGGGAAAGACGGACGCGTGCACAAGGTCAAGACCGGCGAGCCGGGCCTGCTGCTGTCCAAGGTGAGCAACTTCCAACCGTTCGACGGCTACACCGACAAGGAAGCCACCGAGAAGAAGCTGGTGCGTGGCGCCTTCAAGGACGACGACGTGTGGTTCAACACGGGCGACCTGATGCGCTCGCAGGGCTTCGGTCACGCCGCGTTCACCGACCGCCTGGGCGACACCTTCCGCTGGAAGGGCGAGAACGTCGCCACCACCGAGGTGGAGGCGGGCATCTCCACCGACCCGCAGGTCGAGGAGGTCACCGTCTTCGGCGTCGAGGTCGAGGGCGCAGGCGGTAAGGCGGGCATGGCCGCGATCCAGCTCAAGGACGGCCAGGAGTTCGACGGCAAGGCGCTCGCCAAGGCCGCCTACGAGCACCTCCCCGGCTATGCGGTGCCGTTGTTCGTCAGGATTACCGGCGAGCTCGCGCACACGTCGACCTTCAAGAGCCAGAAGGTCGACCTGCGCAAGGAGGGCTACGGCGGCAACACGGGCGAAGGCGACGAGGACGCCGGCGAGATCGAGGACGCCATCTACGTCCTGGCAGGCAAGGACGAGGGCTACGTCGAGTTCTACGACGAGTACCCCGCCGAGGTCGTGGACGGCAAACGCCCGAAGAATTAGGCGTCCCGCGCGGCTAGCCTGGACTGCGTGACGTCGACGTACTCCGGCCGCTTCCTTGGCCGTCCGGTGGCGGGCGATCGCGCGCTCATCATGGCGATCGTGAATAGGACGCCGGACTCGTTCTACGACCGCGGCGCCACCTTCACCGACGACGCGGCCAAGGCGGCCGCTCACCGGGTCATCGAGGAGGGCGCCGACGTCGTCGACGTCGGCGGTGTCAAGGCAGGGCCGGGAGCGGTCGTCGACGCCGACGAGGAGATCGCCCGGGTCGTGCCGTTCATCGAATGGCTCCGCGCTACCTACCCCGACCAGTTGATCAGCGTCGACACCTGGCGTGCGGCCGTCGCCAAGCAGGCCTGCGCGGCAGGCGCCGACCTCATCAACGACACCTGGGGTGGCATCGACCCCGAACTGCCCGCCGTAGCCGCGGAGTTCCGGGCCGGACTGGTGTGCTCACACACCGGCGGAGCCGTGCCGAGAACCCGGCCCTTCAGGGTCAACTACGGGTTGACGGAGCGCGGTGTGGTCGACGACGTGATCGCCGAGGTAACGGTAGCCGCCGAACGGGCCGTCGCCGCCGGAGTTGCCCGCGACGCGGTACTGATTGATCCGACGCACGATTTCGGTAAGAACACTCATCATGGTCTTAGTTTGTTGCGCCACGTAAAAGATCTTGTAAATACCGGATGGCCTGTCCTTATGGCGCTGAGCAACAAGGATTTCGTCGGGGAGACTCTGGGTGTGGGTTTGACCGAACGCTTGGAGGGCACATTTGCCGCGACGGCCCTAGCCGCCGAGGCTGGTGCCGCCATGTTCCGAGTGCACGAAGTGGGACCCACTCGACGCGTCCTGGAGATGGTCGCGTCGATCCAAGGGGTGCGTCCACCGACGCTGACCACGAGGGGACTGGCATGACCGTGACACCTGACCTCGAAGCCGCAGACTTTGTAGCGGGACATCCATGGCTGACGGACCACACCTGGCGTAGGCCCGCCTGGACCGTCGCCGAACTCGAGGCGGCGAAGGCCGGACGCACCATCTCGGTCGTCCTGCCTGCGCTCAACGAGGAGGAGACCGTCGCATCGGTGGTCGGCACCATCACCCCGCTGCTCGGCGGCCTCGTCGACGAGATCGTGGTGCTGGATTCCGGGTCGACCGACGAAACCGAGATCCGTGCGCTCGCGGCGGGTGCGAAGGTGGTCAGCCGCGAGGTTGCGCTGCCGGAGGTCGCGCCGCAGCCGGGCAAGGGCGAGGTGCTGTGGCGTTCGCTCGCTGCGACCACGGGCGACCTGGTGGTCTTCGTCGACTCCGATCTCATCGACCCCGACCCGATGTTCGTACCCAAGCTGCTCGGTCCGCTGTTGACCACCGACGGCGTGCACCTGGTCAAGGGCTTCTATCGTCGCCCGCTGAAGGTCAGCGGCCGCGAGGACGCCAACGGCGGCGGCCGCGTCACCGAACTCGTCGCGCGCCCCCTGCTGGCCGCACTGCGTCCGGAGTTGACGTGCCTGCTCCAACCGCTTGGCGGCGAGTACGCGGGTACTCGCGAGCTGCTGACGTCGGTACCGTTCGCGCCCGCCTACGGCGTGGAGATCGGACTGCTGATCGACACCTACGACAAGCTGGGGCTGGATGCCATCGCCCAGGTCAACCTCGGCGTGCGGACCCACCGCAACCGGCCGTTGACCGAGCTGGCGGCGATGAGTCGGCAGGTGATCGCGACGCTGCTGTCACGGTGCGGCGTCCCCGACTCGGGCGTGGGCCTGACGCAGTTCTTCGCCGACGGCGAGGACTACACGGCGAGGACTTCGTCGGTGTCATTGGTGGACCGCCCGCCGATGAACACCCTGCGACCGCGGTAGACCAACCCTCTCAGGCACTATCAATGACGTGACCCTGATTCTGCTGTACCTGGTCGTCCTCATTCTGGTGGCCGTCGTGCTGTTCGGTCTGGGCAGCGTGCTGTTCGGCCGCGGCGAACAGTTGCCACCGCTACCGCGCGCCACCACCGCGACGGTGCTGCCGGTCTCCGACGTGACGGGCACGGACGTCGAGGCGCTGAAGTTCACGCAGACCTTGCGGGGCTACAAGACGAGCGAGGTGGACTGGGTTCTCGACCGCTTGGGTCAGGAGCTGGACTTCCTTCGTGGGCAGCTAGCGGCGGAACGCGGCGTCGACGAGGTTCCCGGCGATGGGCAGCCCGACGAGCGAGCCGAGGGTGCCCACGTCCTGCATGACGCAGCGGAGTCATGACAGCGCCCGACGAGGATGGGCGGATCCGCTGCGGGTGGGCGTCGTTCTCCGGATCTCGCTCAGCCACAGCAAGTTCCGCACTGTACCGCGACTATCACGACACGGAGTGGGGACGGCCGCTGCGTGGCAGCCAGGCACTGTTCGAGCGGGTGTCGCTCGAGGCGTTCCAGAGCGGACTGTCGTGGCTGACGATCCTCAAGAAACGGGAGAACTTCCGCAAGGCATTCAAGGGGTTCGACGCAGCGAAGGTCGCCACGTTCACCGAGCGCGACGTGGAGAGGCTGATGGCCGACGCGGGAATCGTCCGCAATCGGGCAAAGGTCGACGCCACCATTAACAACGCGCGCGCGATCGTGAGCCTGGACGTCGACTTCAGCGATTTGCTGTGGTCGTTCGCTCCGCCGCCGCGCCCGCGCCCGTCAGACCTGTCCGCGGTCCCCGCCACCAGCGTCGAGTCCACGGCCATGGCAAAGGAATTGAAGCGGCGTGGCTTTGCGTTCGTCGGCCCCACCACCGCATATGCATTGATGCAGGCGACCGGAATGGTCGACGATCACGTGGCCTCGTGTTGGGTCTCCTTCGAGCCGTGAGCGGCTCGACCGGAAGGCCGATGCGCACGCTTCGCAGGGTCTTTGCACAACCACTGCCGCCGATAGGGAAGAATGTAAGAAGTTCAGATGCAGTTCAGTGCCGGGAGCTGTCCGTGTTCTCCGAAGGGTAGACACTCTCGGCCTCGACGGATCCGCTGATGCGGGACGGAAAGTGCGGAGGGAGCACTCGATGGCGGCGATGAAGCCCCGGACCGGCGACGGTCCACTGGAAGCAACCAAGGAGGGGCGCGGCATCGTTATGCGGGTACCACTGGAAGGCGGCGGGCGTCTCGTCGTAGAACTGACCCCGGACGAAGCTGCTGCCCTCGGCGATGAACTCAAGGGCGTCACCAGCTAGCGACTCCTGCGCGCCGCAGGGCGCTCAGTCCCGGCGCTCTGCCGAACGCCGTTCTTAGGTGGAAACCTTGCGATAGACCTCGAGAGTCTGCTCGGCGATTGCCGCCCAGGAGAACTCGTCGATGCACCGCTGACGGCCCGCGCGGCCGAACTCGGTCGCGCGACGTGGATCGGCGACCAAAGTGTTGACGGCGTAGGCCAACTCCTGCTCGAAGTGGGCGGTGTTCGCCTTGTCGTAGTGCACGAGCAGCCCGGTGTGCCCGTCGTTCACCACCTCGGGAATGCCTCCGACGTCCGAGGCGACGACCGCCGTGCCGCACGCCATCGCCTCGAGGTTCACGATGCCGAGCGGCTCGTAGACCGACGGGCATACGAAAACCGTTGATGCCGAGAGAATTTCGCGAATCTGTTCGGTTGGCCTCATGTCCTGCACCCAGAACACGCCGCTACGCGCGGCCTGCAGGTGCTCGACGGCGGTCTTCACTTCGGCGGCGATCTCCGGTGTATCGGGTGCACCGGCGCACAGCACCAACTGCACGTCCGGCGCGAAGTGATGCGCGGCTGCGACCAGGTGAGCGACGCCCTTCTGCCGCGTGATCCGGCCGACGAACGACACGATCGGTTTGGCCGGGTCGACGCCGAGTTCGGCCAGCACCGAGCCCGCGGGCACCGGATGCCAGACAGCGGTGTCGATGCCGTTCTTCACCACGTGCACGCGATCGGGATCCAGCGCCGGGTACGTGCTCAGCACGTCCTCGCGCATCCCCGCGCTAACCGCGATCACGGCGGCGGCGGCCTCGACGGCGGTGCGTTCGACCCACGACGACACGCGGTAGCCGCCCCCGAGTTGCTCGGCCTTCCAGGGGCGCATCGGCTCGAGCGAGTGAGCGGTCAGTACGTGGGGGACTCCGTAGAGCATCGCGGCGATGTGGCCGGCGAAGCCGGCATACCAGGTGTGTGAGTGCACGACCGTGGCCGCCGCGGCGTCATTGACCATCACCAGGTCCGCCGACAGGGTCGTCAGCGCCGCGTTGGCGCCGGCGAGTGCAGGGTCGGGCTGCGCGACGATCGCGGTGTCTCTCGGCTGGCCCATGCAGTGGACGTCCACCTCGCACAGATGCCTCAGCTGGGCGACCAGTTCGGTCACGTGGACACCTGCGCCGCCGTACACCTCGGGCGGATATTCACGGGTCATCATCGCCACTCGCATACCTACGACGGTAGTGGAATCGCGTGGTGCTGGGGCCAGGCCGCGCCAATTGCCTTGACCTACAGCGGCGCCGAACAGGCGGGCAAAAAGCCGAATGGCTAGCCGCCGTCCCTGACGGCCGATAGGTTTGTCTCATGAGGGAACAGCCACAGGTGCTGGGCATCGTCCTGGCGGGCGGCGAAGGCAAACGGCTGTACCCGCTGACTGCGGACCGCGCCAAGCCTGCGGTGCCCTTCGGCGGTGCGTACCGGCTCATCGACTTCGTGCTGTCGAATCTGGTGAATGCGCGATACCTGAAGATCTGCGTTCTCACGCAATACAAGTCGCATTCGCTGGACCGCCACATCTCGCAGAACTGGCGGCTTTCGGGGCTTGCCAACGAGTACATCACGCCGGTGCCAGCCCAACAACGGCTCGGCCCACGGTGGTACACCGGGTCCGCCGACGCGATCCTGCAGTCGCTGAACCTGATCTACGACGAGGACCCCGACTACGTCGTGGTGTTCGGCGCCGACCACATCTACCGGATGGATCCGGAACAGATGTTGCAGTTCCACATCGAGAGTGGCGCGGGCGTGACGGTCGCAGGCATTCGCGTACCGCGGGCCGAGGCGAGCGCGTTCGGTGTCATCGACGCCGACGAGTCGGGCCGCATCCGTGAGTTCCTGGAGAAGCCCGCCGATCCACCCGGCACTCCCGACGATCCGGAGCAGACGTTCGCGTCGATGGGCAATTACATCTTCAGCACCAAGGTGCTCGTCGACGCCATCCGCGCCGACGCCGACGAGGACACCTCCGACCACGACATGGGCGGCGACATCATCCCGCGGCTGGTTCGCGACGGCATGGCGGCGGTCTACGACTTCAACGACAACGAGGTGCCCGGTTCGACGGAGCGCGACCATGGCTACTGGCGCGACGTCGGCACGCTCGACGCGTTCTACGACGCGCACATGGATCTGGTGTCGGTGCACCCGGTGTTCAACCTGTACAACCGGCGCTGGCCCATTCGCGGCGAACCGGAGAACCTCGCGCCCGCCAAGTTCGTCAACGGCGGCTCGGCGCAGGAGTCCGTCGTCGGCGCGGGGAGCATCGTCTCGGCGGCGTCGGTCCGGAACTCGGTGCTGTCCTCGAACGTGGTGGTCGACGACGGTGCCATCGTCGAGGGCAGCGTGCTCATGCCGGGCGTTCGCATCGGCCGCGGTGCCGTCGTGCGGCACGCGATCCTGGACAAGAGCGTCGTCGTCGGGCCCGGTGAGATGGTCGGGGTGGACCTCGAGAAGGACCGCGAGCGGTTCGCCATCAGCGCGGGCGGCGTCGTCGCCGTCGGCAAGGGCATCTGGATCTGACTCGCTGGCTCAGCGGCGCGTTCAGGCGCCGAAGAGGCCTCCCCGTGCATCGGTTCGACGCCGCCGCGGGTCGTTGGACCGAGGGCGAATCCCGTCGCGGCGCAGAGGTCGACGAACTGACCGTGTCGACCTTCAACATCTGGTTCGAGACCTACTTTGCGGCGCAGCGCTATCCCGCGATCGCCGAGGTCCTTTCGCGGGATGCGCCGGACGTCATGGCATTTCAGGAGGTCACCGCCGATGCGCTGACGGTGTTCTGCACAACAACCGTGGATCCGGGAACGCTATTGCCGGGTGGCGGTGACGGGACGCGGCGTCGGCAACTACGGCATGTTGGTGCTGTCGCGCATACCGATTCTTCGCGCCACCTACGTACCGTTGCCGACGCGAATGGCGCGCGGCGTGCTCGTCGCCGAACTAGACGTCGGCGCAAGCGGACTGACGGTGGGATCCGTTCATCTGGACAGCGGCAAGGCGTCCGTGCACCTGCGTGCACGGCAGTTGGCGAAGGCGTTCGACGTGGTGAGCGAGATCGAGAATGCCGTCCTGATAGGCGATTTCAACATGCGCGACGGCGAGAACTCCTCGATCACCGAGCCGTTCGCGGACGTCTGGCCCACCCTGCGCCCCGGCGAACCGGGGTTTACCGAGGACACCTCGATCAACCTGATGCGCTTCGACAGCAAGAACAAGCATCGGCAGGTCCGCTTCGACCGCGTCCTCCTCAAGGGACCTGCGTGGGCGGCGGCGGACATCGACCTGATCGGAACCGAACCCATCGCCGCCGATCTGCCGCGGGTGTTCCCCTCCGATCACTTCGGCGTGCGAAGCCGACTGACGCGAACCGCTTGATCAGCTGCTCGGCTGAGTCTGGCGCCGACGGCGGCGCCGCCACAGCGTGAACGCCCCCCACGCGATGAACGCGACGACCACCACGACCAGCACCGGCAATAGGATTGCCACGAACACCAACCCGACGCTGGTGACGTCCTCCATCGTGCTCAGCACCGGCGCGGCCACGCCCGCCGTCGCGACGTTGGCCACGGGGCGCACCGCGGTCTTCGTCAGGGACACGACGAGTGCGGTGACGACACCGATCGCGATGGGGATCCACTGACCCGACGTCACGAAGCTCCCCGGGTCCGTGACGGCTGCGGTCTGCGCGGCCGTGCCGGAACCGAAGACGATGCCGCCCGCCGTCGGCCGGACGAACGTCTGGATCGCGTCGTTGATGCTGTCGAGTGCGGGAATCTTGTCGGCGACGACCTCGACGAGGAGCAATGCGGCCACGAGCGCCATGACCCAGCCGTTCTCGAGCCAGGCCCAGCCGTGGGGCAGCGTCACCAGATCCGTGAAGCGACTCAATAGGCCGAGCGCTAACAGAGGGATGTAGGCGTTCAGTCCGGCCGCGGTGGCCAATCCGAAGCCCGTGAGCATCTCCATGGAATCAGTATGCGACGGGAGCGCCGGTGGTCATCTGTGTTCGCGCGGCTTGTCGGTACCCGTTGGCTCAGCTGCGCCGCTTGTGCTCGTCGCTGCGCGGGCGCTCGTGCCGCGGGACTGTGGGTGTGTTGGTCACCGACTTTCCCTTCCCGGCAACGGTGCTCAGCGCGCGCCGGCAGCGTGGACATATCGGCTTCCCGGCGATGTCGACCGTCCAACTCTTGCCGCCGCCAGCGCATGGCTTATCCGTCATGCTGCCTTCACCACATCCTCGCCCCGTTCGTCACTCGGGTTCAGTATGAGTCACGAAGACCGCCGGCAATGGCGAGACGGCACCGTTTCAGGCGGCGTGGCGTGGCCAGGCTCGGTCGATGACGGGTCGTGGCGGGTGTGTTTCGGGTAGTGGTGGGGCGTGGGAGTGGTGGTGTGCGCCGGTGGGGGTGGTGAATTCGGCGGTGTGGGTGCCGGTTTCGTCGACCGTCGCGGTGACGTGCCAGCCGGGGGCTTCCTTGGTGTAGTTGCAGGCTTCGCACAGCCCTAGGCCGTTGGTGGCGCTGGTGGGTCCGCCGTCGTGGTTGGGGGTGGCGTGGTCGTGGTGGCGGATCGGGGCGTCGCAGTACGGGGTGCGACACGTGTCGTCGCGTAGGTCGATGAACGCCGAGAGTCCCTTGGGGAACAGTCGGGCGCGCGATTCCATCGCCACCAGTGCCCCGGAGGTGGGGTGTTGGTAGAGCCGGCGCAGGGTGGCCTTGGAGCGGTCATCCCAGATGGCTTCACCGATGAGGCGTCGGGCGATCGGGGCGGGGATGGGTCCGTAGCCAGGTATCCGGGCGGGGGTGTTGTCCCCGGCGAGCAGGGTCCGATCGGTGAGCACCATGTTCACCGCGATCGGCACCGGGACGTCGGCGGGGCGGCCGGTGATGCGTTCGACGAGGGTGTCGGCCATGACCTGGCCACGTGGCCGATTCTCAGGGCACTCGTCGGCGGCTGTCTTCAGCGCGCCGTGCACCGCCAGGGCGTGGGGCATCGGCAGGTAGGCGGTGACATAACCCATGCCGTCGCGGCCCGGGCGGATGGTCACGGTGCGACCTGGGGTGCGCGTGCGGCGCGGTCGGCGGCGGCCTGCGAGTTCAGGCGGTAGGCGATCGAGCGGGCCCGGTTGGTGATCTTCTTGTTCCCGAGTCCGGCCAACCCGCGTTGTTTGGCGCATAGTTCGGCGTCCAACGCGCGCCGATCGGCCGGGCTAAGGTGCGCCGCTTCGGTGACGATCAGGCTGGCGCGGTACTCGGTGAGCACCCCGGCCTCCAACGCCGCGAGAGTGTGCGGCATGTCGTTGACCAGCACCTTCGCGAAGGCGAGGTGTTCGCGACCGCGTTTGGGGGAATCGTGGCGGGCTAGGCCGACCTCCGCGCCGAGCCCACGGCCGCGTCGGGCGGTGGGCACACCCGCGGCCGCCTCCCGGGCGCGGCGCTTGGCATCGAGAGCGGCCGTCGACTTGGCTTGATCGGCTGCAGCGGCGGACTTCATCCGTTCCATGGTCGCGAGCCGCTCCGCCAACGCCGCCTCCGACACCTCGGGGTCGAACTCCGCCAAATCGAACATGTGAGCGAGTATGCACGAGGGGTGTGACAAGTTGAGAAAGGCCAGCTCAGCGCCTGTAATGCACTCGGTGTTGCGGCCGCCTCCCGCGATTGCGCACGTTCGGGGAATCCGACGCCGCCGTTGCCGGACTCACATGCCGACAAAACCCGACTTGAGAGTGGAGCGAAAAACGCGTCGCGAGCAGGACAGGAAATAGGCCACACTTCGGCAATGACCAGCGAAGCAGTGTTCATCGGTGGGCGATCCGGGACCGGGAAAACCACCGTCGGTTTCGAGATTCACGCCAAGTTGACTGCTGCTGGCGTCTCGCACTGTCTCATCGACGGTGACGTCCTTGACATGGCTTACCCGGCCCCGTGGGAGCACGCGCTCGCTGAACGCAACCTCGCAGCCATGTGGGCAAATTACCGGGCACTGGGCTACCACCGGATGATCTACACCAACACCGTCAGCGTGCTGCCCGACGTGATCGAACAACTCATCACGGCGATGGGCGACAACCCGAGGGTCATCGCAGTCCTGCTTACCTGCACCGACGCCACAGCCCGAGAACGTCTTAGCCAACGCGAGATCGGCTCGACTCTTGATCAACACCTCGCGTTCAGCTCGGAATCGGCCAGCGTGCTGGAGACCGGGACCCCCGACGGGACCCGGCGAATTGCAACCGATTGTCGCTCCGTCTCCGAGGTCGCGAACGACATCATCGACGCCACGGGATGGCTGCACTTCTAGAACACGGGTGGTACGACGTGGTTCAGCTACTCCACGCTCACCAGACGCCCGGCATCAACCGGTAATGGACCTTCTCCACATACTCGGCATAGCCCTCGAGGTCCTGCCGCAGTGCCTTCTCCTCGTCGAGGATGCGGGCGACGAAGACGAACACCCCGGCGACGACGACGAGCAGACCCCAGTACGAGCCCAGCGCGAGCGGTGTCCCCATGGTCATGATCAGGGCGCCCACGTACATCGGGTGGCGGACGACGCCGTACAGGCCCGTGGACACGACCGATTGGCCCGCTTCGACGGTGATCGTCGCGGCGGCGTAATTGTTCTGGGCGATCACGGCGTAGGCGACGCCGATGCCGACCGCGACGAGCAGGTCGCCGACCACGACCACCGCGGTCGGTACCGACGACCAGCCGAAGCGGTGGTCCAGTGCACTCACCACGGCCACCGCCACGACGCTCGCGATGATGCCGAGGTTGATGAGCTTCTGCGCCGTCCTGTCCTCGGCGAGTGGCCCGGAACGCAGGCGCCGCTGGAATGCGTCGGGGAGGTTCAGAGCCAGGTGGACGGTCGGACCCATGGTCGTGACGAGGAACACGCCGATGAACACCCATGCCTGCCAGTAGTCGAATGTGCCTGCAGGCCAGAACAACAGCACGCCCCAGAACACCGCGCTGCCGACGGCAGATGCCAGCAACTGCACTGCGATTTTCACGATTTCTCCTAGCGGATGTCGCGGCGTCGAAAGGCCATGACGCCCACCGCGATCAGAACGACGTCGACGCCGAGAAGCCATGCCAGCGGGGTGGCGACGAAGGAGCCGGCGCCGACGTGTGGGGTGTGGCTGAAGGGAGTCAGATCCAGCAGCCACTGCGGCGAATTGGCCAGGGAGCCGAGAAGATAAAGCGCGATGAAGGCGACGAGCACACCCCATGCCACCGGCGTGAAGCGGGGAAGCGCGCCGAACAATACAACCGTGACGGCCACCAGCAGCCACACCGCGGGGAGTTGAACGGCCATGGTCCCGAGCACCGTCGGCAACTTGTCTCCGACGTCGCCCGCCGCAGCGCCGTACGCCACGCCGGCCGCCAGGCCCGCGATCAGCAGTGCCGCCGTCGACCCCACGATGGCGATGACGAGATGGGTTGCCAGCCAACGCGTCCTACCCACGGCGCCTGCGAGCAGCGTCTCTGCGCGCTGACCCGCCTCTTCCTGATGGAGACGCAGCGTCAGCGAGATGGCGAAGGCAGAGGCCACCATGCCGAGCATGCTGAATGCGATCGCGATGAATCCCTGTTCCAAGGACTCGGTTCCGCCGAGGCGCGCGACCACCTGCTGAGCCATGCCGTCGTTGCCGATCTCGTCGCCGATGCCGTTGACGACGCTGCCAATCAGCAGGCCGTAGAGACACAGCCCGATCGTCCACAGCACCAGTGAGCCGCGGCTCAGCCGCCATGCCAAACCCATCGAGCCGCTCAATGCCCCGCCGGCGCGCGGCGGTCCTGGCCGTTCGGCGATCAATCCGGACCCGACGTCGCGGCGCGCCAGTAGCTGGTACGCGGCGACGACCAGGACCGCGGTTGTTGCGGTCGACAGCAGCAGCACCCAGAAGTGATCGCCCGCATACGGTCTCACCTGCAGCGCCCAGCCGAGCGGCGAGAGCCACGACAGGAATCCGTTGGTCGGGTCCCCGACGGCCCGCAACGTGAACGCCACCGCGAGCACACCAAGGGCTGCACCGCGAGCGAACCGGGCGCTAGGGGAGAGCTGTGCGGTCACGGCGGCAACGGCGGTGAAGACCAGGCCGGAGCAGGCGAGCGCCAGCCCGAACGCGACCGAGCCCGCGGCGGGGACGTCGAGCGTCAGCAGGCCTGCGATGCCGATCAGGCCGGTCAGGATCGAGGCCCCACCGCAGAGCAGCAGTGCCGCAGTGAGATTGGCGTATCTACCGACGGCGGTCGAATCGATCAGCTCGGCACGGCCCGTCTCCTCGTCGGCGCGGGTGTGCCTGATCGTCGTCAGAATTGCGGCCACGGCGATGAGCACGTGAAACATGCCGGCCTTCCAGATCCCCGTGGCACCGAGACTGTCGCCGTAGACGTTGCCGTAAAGCGCCCGCTGAGCCGGGCTGGCCATGATCGTGGCGGCGAGCGCCGCGCGGTCGGCCTGGGTGGGGTACACCGCTGCGATGCTGCCGACGTAGACCGTCGCGAGCGGGACGGACAGCAGCAGTATCCACAGTGGCGCCACGACCCTGTCGCGGCGGAGGTAGAGGCGAAGCAGCCCAAGGGTTCCCGAGAAATTCGATCCGCGTGGGGTGGCGCGATGTGCGTGCGGGTGCGGTCGGTCGAGGACGGTGGTCATCGCGCACCGACCTTCGCCGTGGAATCCTCGCCGACGTCATAGTGACGAAGGAAGAGATCCTCCAGCGTGGGTGGCTGGCTCACCAACGAGCGGACGCCCGCGTCACCGAGGATCTTGATGACCTGCCCGAGGCTCTCGCTGTCGACCTGGGCGCGCAGCGTGGATCCGTCGATGCTGAAGTCGGCGACCCCCTTGAGTCGACCGATGTCGCCGGGATCTCCGATCATGTCGGCCTTGATCGAGGTGCGTGACAGGTGGCGCATGGAATCGAGCGTCCCGCTCTCGACGGTCTTGCCCGCGCGGATGATCGTCACCCGCTCACACAGAGCTTCGGTCTCGGCAAGTATGTGGCTCGACAGCAACACCGTCGCACCGCGGTCGCGTGCTTCGCCGACGCACTGCTGAAAGACGTTCTCCATCAGGGGATCCAGGCCGCTGCTCGGTTCGTCCAACAGAAGTAGTCGGGCGTTCGACGAGAAGGCCGAGATCAGCGAGACCTTCTGGCGGTTGCCCTTCGAGTAGGTGCGGGCTTTCTTGGAAGGGTCGAGAGCGAACCGTTCGATGAGCTCGGCGCGCCTGCTGTCGTCGATGCCGCCACGCATGCGGGCGAGCAAGTCGATCGTCTCGCCTCCGGTGAGCGTTGGCCACAGCGTCACATCGCCGGGTACGTAGGCGATTTCGCGATGCAGGTTGACGGCGTCGGCCCACGGGTCCCCGCCGAGCAGGCGCACTGTTCCGCCGTCGGCGCGAACCAGACCGAGTAGTACCCGGATGGTGGTCGACTTTCCCGCGCCGTTCGGGCCTAGGAAGCCGTGCACCTCACCTTGGGCCACCGTCAGGTCCAGGCCGTCGAGTGCCCGTACCGAGCCGAAGTTCTTGGTCAGGCCCTGAACATCGATTGCCGCTGAGTTGGCTGTCATGTCTGTTACTCCTCTTCCTCCGATGTGGACGTGACGATCGGAATGCCTTGTTCCCGTTGGGCGTTGAACGCGTCGTACATCGTCGAGTCGGTCAGCAGGCCCAGGGTGTAGACCTCGAGCGCGGGCAGGACCATGTCCTGGGCGTAGTCATGCAGGACGGCGCGAAGATCGTTGGGCGTGTCGTGCAGCTGGATGTAGAGCATGAATGCGCCGCCGCCCGTCATCGCGAGGAACTTCGCCCTGGCCTTGGGATCGCGGCTGGGCTTGATGGTGCCCGCGCGCACGCCTTCCTCGATGTACTGCTCGGTGTTGTCGATCATCCTGCGCCACATAGTCTTTGCGAGCTCACCGCCGGTCTGCATGCTGCGCACCAGGTAGGTCATCTGCGGCGCGAACGATTCGATCTCGGCCAACTGGGCGAACCACGTCGCGGGGTCCGAGGACTGCAGGGATTCGGTCTTGGTCTCGCGGATGTTCTCGGCGATGAACTCGTCACACGCCAACCGCAGGCCGTCCTTGGAGCCGAAGTGGTGAATCACCAGGCCCGCGCTGACGCCCGCTGCCGCCGCGATGGCCCGCAGGCCCACGGTGAAGCCGTGCTCCCCGAACTGTTCGATCGCCGCGTCACGGATTCTCGCGGCGGCGGTCAGATCGTCGACTGAACGCATGTTTAGTATGCTAAACGCTCGTTCAGTCAGCCGTCAAGGGAGTCGGCCGTCGTCGCCCAACGTGGGGTCAGGGTCGAAAGCGAGCTGGGTTTTCGACCCTCGCCGCACGTTCGCGGAGGCGCGAGCGAGGGGTAGGTCAGTCGCGGGCGGCGGCCAGGAGGCCATCGCCGAGCGGGATCAGCACCGGCGTCAGCAGTTCGTTCTCGGCGATCAGCCGCGCGGCCTCACGCACGGCGCTGACCTCCTTGTCGCTGGCGCTCGCGTCGCCTGCCCGTCCGCCGAGCGCGGCGCGGTGCACGACGATCGCGCCACCGGACCGCAGCAAGCGAATTCCCTCGGTCACGAACTGTGGCTGGTCGATCGGGTCGGCGTCGATGAACACCAGGTCGTACGAGTCGTCCGCCAGACGGGTCAGGACGTCTTGGCCGCGGCCTGCGATCAGCCGGGTTCGGGAGGCGCCGATGCCCGCCTCGGAGAACGCCTGTTTGGCGAGACGCTGGTGCTCGGGTTCTACGTCGATCGTCGTGAGGACGCCGTCGGCACGCATCCCTGATAGCAGCCACAGCCCGCTCACGCCGGCTCCGGTGCCAACCTCGACGACGGCCTTGGCGCCCGCCAGCTTCGCCAGCACGCTGAGCAGTGCACCGACCGCGGGTGTGACGCCCTCGGCGCCCACGTCGTCTCCCCGTTCGCGAGCGGAAGCGGTGATGTTGTCCTCGGAGATCGACTGCTCGGCATGCGAGACGATCGACAGTGCGCGATTGGCCCCCTCGGAGTCGCCTCCGTGGTCGTCGCTGCTGGCCATGCCCGCAGCGTAGAGCGAACGCCGACACCCCGGTGGCGACACGCCCGCGTCCGGCGGTGGAAATCTCGTCCAATCGGCAGGTTTGCGCAGCTTGACCCAGGGGTAGACGGCTTTCTCAGGAAAAGTTCAGTTAGCTCATATGCCAGCCTCACACGGGTGGTGAACGGTAAGCGCATGACCAACGGCGGAAGCTGGCACGCGGGGATCGACGCAGGGAATAACACCGTCGACGTTTCCGTTGCCGCCGGTGTAGGACCGTTGACTCCCGTCGAAGGGTCCGCGACCGATCTGGAGGATCAGACCACACTGATGACCGCGCCCGCGTTCATGTCGCATTTCGAACAGACCACCGAAGAAGACTGGGTAGAGCCCACCGATGAGCTGACCGGCACTGCCGTGTTCGACGCCACCGGCGACGTGACCACCATGCCTTCGTGGGACGAATTGGTCCGTCAGCATGCCGACCGGGTCTACCGGCTGGCGTACCGGCTGTCTGGAAACCAATACGACGCAGAGGATTTGACTCAAGAGACGTTCATTCGCGTGTTCCGGTCGGTGCAGAACTACCAGCCGGGGACATTCGAGGGATGGCTCCATCGCATCACCACCAACCTGTTCCTCGACATGGTTCGTCGACGCAACAGGATCCGGATGGAGGCGCTCCCCGAGGACTACGAGCGCGTGCCTGCCGATGAGCCCAACCCGGAGCAGATCTACCACGACTCGCGCCTCGGTCCCGACCTGCAGGCGGCGTTGGATTCGCTGCCGCCGGAATTCCGTGCCGCCGTCGTCCTGTGCGACATCGAAGGTCTCTCCTACGAGGAGATCGGCGCCACGCTGGGCGTGAAGCTCGGCACCGTGCGCAGCCGCATTCACCGCGGCCGTGCAGCCCTGCGCGACCACCTCGCGCGCCACTCCGACGCCTATGTCGACGGCGTGGCGAAGTCGGCCTGACCGTTCGCCGGTGTCTAGGCCAGCCCGTCGCGCTACATTCGAGGGTGCGCACGTCGCCTTAAGATGCGATGACGGTCCCGAGAGGAGCTGGGTGATGTTCGATCCGGGACACGTGTTCCGTCGGGCATTCTCGTGGTTGCCCACGCAATTCGCCTCGCAGAGCAGTGATCCGGTGGGTCCGCGCGAGTTCGGCTCCACCGAACACCTGTCCACGGAGGCCATCGCCGCATTCGTCGATGGCGAATTGCGCATGACCGCACATCTGCGCGCGGGGCATCATCTGTCGTTGTGCCCGCAGTGCGCGGCGGAGGTGGATGCGCAGGGGCAGGCCCGCGCAGCTTTGCGGGATTCTTGCCCGATCGACATACCCAGCGGGCTTTTGGGCTTGTTGTCGCAGATACCGCACCGGCCGCCAGACGATCCGCCCACTAGCGAAGACGCCAGACAAGTTTGCTGACGACCCGACACGGGATCGTCGCAAGCGCTTGTAGGCTGGACGGAAGAAGTTGATCGAACGCGCTCGCCGCAACCCCGGCGGGCGCTCCAATGGAGAGTGGATCCAGCGTGACGAATGAGGACCGGTCGACTACGGCCACGCGCATGGTCCCGCGCCCCGTCGATCGCCCGCCGGTCGACCCTGCCAACACCGTCGCCTTCGGCCGTCCCGACGGGTTCACGGGCTCGTTCCTCGACTCCGACCAGACCCGCGAGCAGGGCGCGTACACGCCGACGAACCAGCCTCCCGACCGTGTGCTCGCCGAGGCGTTCGGACGTCAGCAGACTCCCGAGACGGCCGACGACGGCCCTGCCGACCCCGTCATCCCCGAACCGCAACCCGCGCCGATCGGCATGGGAGCCCCCGAGGACGAGCGCGACCTGACTCCGGAGACCCCCGCGCCGATGCCGGCCGCCGTGGCTCCCGCCGCGAAGTTGGGCGTCCGCGAGTTGCTGTTCGGCCGAAGGACCACGTGGACCGCGCTGGTGGCCTTGGTCGTCATCATGTTGGGGATGGCGTTCGTCGGCGGCGTCATCGGTCGCTACACCACCGAGGTGCTGTCGGCCTTCACCGCTTCCAAGGTCTCGCTCGGCACCGATGAAAACCCCGAGGTTGCCAACGGGAGGTTCGTCAAAGTCGCGTCGGCGGTTGCCAATTCGCTCGTTGCCATCGAGGTGGCCGGTGACGACGCGACATTCGGCGGGTCAGGCGTCATCGTCGATGGCCACGGCTACATCGTCACCAACAACCACGTGGTCTATGCGTACGCGAAAGAGCCCAGCAAGTACGAGATCTCGGTCATCTTCAACGACGGCACCAAGGTCCCCGCCAATCTCGTCGGTCGCGACCCCAAGACCGACGTCGCGGTCATCAAGGTCGACAACGTGGACAACCTGACCGTGGCCCGACTCGGAAACTCCGACAAGCTCTCGGTCGGCGATCAGGTGATCGCGGTCGGAGCACCACTGTTCTTGCGCAACACCGTGACCCACGGCATCGTCAGCGCACTGCATCGCCCGTTCTCCATCTCCGGTGACGGGGCAGGCGGCACGGACACCGACACCGTCATCGATGCCATCCAGACCGATGCCTCGATCAACCACGGCAACTCGGGCGGTGCGTTGATCAACATGGACGCCGAGGTGATCGGCATCAACACGGCGGGGGAGAGCCCCGGCGACTCGGGTTCGATCGGCCTGAACTTCGCGATCCCGATCAACGAGGTCAGGCTCGTCGCCGACACGCTCATCAGGGACGGCAAGATCGCCCACCCGTTCCTGGGCCTCTCGGTGGAGTCGGTGTCGGAGAACGCCGCCGACGGCGCCAAGGTCACGAAGGTGGACCCCGGCTACCCGGCTCAGGCCGCCGGACTCCAAGAGAAGGACGTCGTGGTCAAGCTCGGCGATCGCAAGGTCGACGACGCCGACGGGTTCGCCGTGGCGGTACGTCAGCTCAAGGTCGGCCAGGACGCGCCGATCGAGGTGGTGCGCGACGGCAAGAACATCGTGCTGACCATCCGGGCTCAAGCGGACAAGTCCTCCTAGCTGTGTCGGGCGTGCCTGCAGCGAGCGTCGGTACTGTTGATGGACGAATCGCATCCACCCGTCGGGCGGCGGATGCTCCAACCGAAAGTGATCACGGGTGACCAATCAGGACCAGTCCGGCCCACGCCTGGCCCCGCGTCCTCTCGCGCGTCCGCCCGTCGACCCGGGAGCGACGAGGGCGTTCGGTAGGCCACGCGGATTCTCGGGCTCGTTCCTCCGGTCCGAACAGCACCCCGAACAGCGCGAGTACACGCCGAGGGACACCACCGCCGGACCCCGTGCTCGCCGAGGCGTTCGGGCGGCATGCGCCCGGCGAAGGATTGCAGCGCCATCCCGCCGATGCCGGCGCGCTGGACGCCGAGCGGAACAAGGAGGGTCCGGTCGGACCTCCCGACCCCTGGCGCGATCCGGAGGCCATCCCGTCGTTGGGCACGCCCGCCGCGCGCAAGGCGCCGGGCATGGTCGCCGCCGCGCTCGAGAAGTTGGGCGTGCGCGACGTCCTGTTCGGCCGCAAGGTGTCCTGGCGCGCGCTGACGGCGCTCATCGTCGTCACTGCGCTGATGGTGCTCATCGGGGGCGTGGTGGGCCGCTACACGGCTCAGGTCGTCGCGGCGGTCACCACCACCAATGTCACGGCGCAGACCGACGACAACCCGGAACCGGCCACCGATCGATTCGCGAAAGTCGCTGCTGCGCTGTCGAAGTCACTGGTCTCCATCGAGGTGCTCAGGGACGGCGGCGGCTTCGGTGGTTCCGGCGTCATCATCGACGACCGCGGCTACATCGTGACCAACAATCACGTGGTGTACGCGTTCGCCCACGATCCGGCCACCTACAAGATCTCGGTCATCTTCGACGACGGCACCAAGGTCCCCGCCAATCTGGTCGGTCGTGACCCCAAGACCGACGTGGCCGTCATCAAGGTCGACAACGTTCCCAACCTGGTGCCGGCCAAGCTCGGGAACTCCGACGAGCTCACCGTCGGTGAAGAGGTCGTCGCGGTGGGCGCGCCGCTGTTCCTGCGCAACACCGTCACCCAGGGCATCGTCAGTGCCCTGCACCGCGCCCAGCGGGGTGCGCCGCCGGACGAATCCGACGACACCGACACCGTCATCGACGCCATCCAGACCGACGCCTCGATCAACCACGGCAACTCCGGCGGTGCGCTGATCAACATGAACTCCGAGGTGATCGGCCTCAACGCCGCCGGTCTCTCGGGCGGCGGCGGCTCCATCGGCCTGAACTTCGCCATCCCCATCAACGAGGTGAAGTTCGTCGCCGACGCGTTGATCAAGGACGGCAAGATCGCCCACCCGGTCATCGGCGTCGAGGCGAGAACGGTGGCCAACTCGGTGGCCACGGGGGTCCAGATCGCGAAGGTGGTCCCCGGCGGTCCAGCCGAACGGGGTGGGCTGAAACCGAATGACGTCGCCGTGCAGGGTCGGCGACCGCAAGGTCACCGACGTCGACGACTTCACCGTCGCCATTCGCCAGTTGAAGATCGGGGACGACGCCCAGATCGAGGTGGTGCGCGACGGCCGCCACGTGGTGCTCACCGTCAGGCCCGAAGCGGCGAAGGCTCCCTGATGGCGAATCAGGACCAGTCAGCACCCCGCCTCGGCCCGCGCGCGATCGAACGCCCACCGGTCGATCCCGCCGCCACCAAGGCGTTCGGCAGGCCCCAGGGATTCTCCGGCTCCTTCGTCGAAACCGACCAGCATCTGGCCGAGCGTGAGTACACGCCCAACGACGTGCCGCCCGATGCGGAGCTGGCCGATGCGTTCGGACGGCGCAACCCTGGCGACACGCTGCAACGTCAGCCCGTAGCCGACGCATCGGGGGAAACCGACGAGGACCGCCGACCCCGGAAGCGCGCGGCGATGCCTGGCGCGACGCCTCCGCCGCGCCCTCGATGGGGACCCCCGCGATGCCCAAGGCGCGCCCTGTCGCGGCGGCAGGCCCCACCGGGAAGGTCGGGGTGCGCGACGTGCTCTCCGGCCGCAAGGCGTCGTGGACCGCGCTGGGACTCCTGACTCTCGGCGCGTTGGCGATCGGCCTGATCGGCGGCGTCGTCGGCAGGAACACCGTCGAGCTCAAGCCCCCGGTCAACAGCTCCAAGGTGAACCTGCAGACCGACGACAGCCAAGTGCCTGCGAGCAGGTACGCCGCAGTGGCTGCCACCGCAACTGATTCGGTCGTCACGATCAAGACCGCCAGCGACGACGACGAGGTTCAGGGCTCCGGCGTCATCATCGACCCGCGCGGTTACATCGTCACCAACAATCACGTGATCAGCGAAGCCGCCAAGGACCCCGCAAAGTACAAGATCAACGTGGTCTTCAACAACGGCAAAGAGGTACAGGCGAGCCTGACGGGCCGCGACACCAAGACCGACATCGCGGTGCTCAAGGTCGACAACGTTCCCGACCTGGTCCCGGCGAAGCTCGGTGATTCCGACAAGCTCACCGTCGGCGAGGAAGTGATTGCCGCGGGGGCACCGCTGGGCCTGCGCAGCACCGTCACGCACGGCATCGTCAGCGCCCTGCATCGCGCGGTGAGCACGGGGCCGCCGGGTGGCGACGACGACACCGACTCGGTCCTGGACGCCGTGCAGATCGATGCGCCGATCAACAAGGGCAACGCAGGCGGTCCGCTGATCAACATGAACTCCGAAGTGGTCGGAATCAATGCCGCGGGTGCTGGCGGTGGCGGCGGCTCGATCGGCCTGAACTACGCCATCCCGGTAAATGAGGTCAAGGCCGTCAGCGACGCTCTCATCAAGGACGGCAAGATCGTCCATCCGACGCTCGGCCTGACCGCGAAGACGGTCAGCGACGCCATCGCCACCGGTGCAAAGGTCGCGAACGTGATCGTGGGTAGCCCGGCGGAGCGCGGCGGGATCATCGAGAACGACGTCATCGTCAAGGTCGGCAACCGGCCGATCGTCAACGCCGACGAGTACGTCGTGGCCGTGCGCCAGCTCCAGATCGGGCAGGACGCGCCGATCGAGGTCGTCCGCGGTGGTCGCAACATCGTCTTGACCGTCAACCCCGCCCCCGACAACGCCGCGTAGCCATGTTCGCCAACGTCGGGTGGGGTGAGATGTTGGTGCTGGCGGTCGCCGGTCTGGTGATCCTCGGCCCGGAACGGCTGCCCGGCGCGATCCGCTGGGCGACGAATGCCGTCCGTCAGGCCCGCGAGTATCTCAGCGGTGCGACCAGCCAGTTGCGCGAAGACCTCGGCCCGGAGTTCGAGGACCTGCGGCAGCCTCTCAGTGAGTTGCAGAAGCTGCGGGGGATGACCCCGAGGGCCGCGCTGACGAAGCATCTGCTCGACGGTGACGACTCGTTCTTGACCGGGAACTTCGACAAGCCAACCGAGAAGCCCGTCTCCGACGTTCCGCCGAACGGAATGACGCCCCGACCGCAGGCAGGGCCCGCCTCGTCGCCCGCGCCGCCTGAGTCCACACCCTTCGACGCCGACGCGACCTAGACGCGCCTAGCGGCGGGTCGTGTCGAGCCCCAGCGACATGCCCGCCAGCCCGCGCTTGCGCGATGCCAGCGTGTCGGCGATCTTCAACAATTCCTTGCCCGCCGTCGAATCCGGCGCGCTCAGCACCAGCGGAACACCGGAGTCGCCCGCTGCGACCAAAGCGGGGTCCAGCGGCACCTGGCCAAGCAGTGGCACGTCGGCGCCGATGGCGTTCGACAGCCGCTCGGCGACCTGAACGCCGCCGCCCTCGCCGAACAGGTGCATCGTCGTTCCGTCGGGGAGCAGGAGGCCGGACATGTTCTCGACCACGCCGACGATGCGTTGGCGGGTCTGAAGGGCGATCGCGCCCGCCCGCTCGGCGACCTCGGCGGCAGCCTGCTGTGGCGTCGTGACCACCAGGATCTCGGCGCCTGGGATCAGCTGTGACACGGAGATGGCGATGTCGCCGGTGCCCGGCGGCAGGTCGAGCAGCAGGACGTCGAGATCGCCCCAGTAGACGTCGGCGAGAAACTGTTGAAGGGCCCGGTGCAGCATCGGCCCGCGCCAGACCACCGGGGTGTTGCCCTGGGTGAACATGGCGATGGAGATGACCTTCACGTCGTGTGCGACGGGCGGCAGGATCATCGACTCGACCTGCGTGGGCCGATCGCTGGTGCCCATCATTCTCGGCACGGAATGGCCGTAGATGTCCGCGTCGAGCACGCCGACGGCAAGACCGCGGGACGCCATGGCGGCCGCGAGGTTCACGGTCACGCTCGACTTGCCGACGCCGCCCTTGCCGGACGCGACCGCATACACCCGCGTCAGGGATCCTGGCTGTGCGAACGGAATCACCGGCTCGCGTGAATCCCCGCGGAGCTGCTTGCGCAGCTCGGTGCGCTGTTCGTCGTTCATCACGTCGAGGCTGACGCTTACCGGGCCGGTGCCGGGGACATCCGCGACGGCGGCGGTCACCATGGCGCTGATCTCGGTCTTCTTGGGACACGCGGCGGTAGTCAGGTAGATCTCGACGTGGACGCGGTGGTCGGCGTCGACGGTGACGTCCTTGACCATGCCGATTTCGGTGATCGGTCGACGAAGCTCGGGGTCGATCACCTTGGTGAGTGCGGCCCGAACAGCGGTTTCGAGGTCACTTTGCGTGGAAGACATCACCCGCGAGTCTATGCGGCCCCGGCGGGTGGTTCGGCAGCGGTCAGCCCGCGGGACCGGGAGGGGGCCCGAGTGCAGGCGGTTCCTGGGCCGGACCCGGGCCTGGGCCGGGAATCGGGCCTGGGCCGGGAATCGGGGTCGGAGCGAGCGGGGGAGCTTCCGGAGCCGGGACGCCTATCTGCGGTTCGACGGGTGCAGCGAACGGGGAGGGCGGGAACGCCGGGGGGAACGCAGGCGCCGGCGGCGGCGGCGGCTCGGGCGCTTGGGCAAGGCAGAACACCTGGCAGTCCTGCATCACCGTCGGGGGTGTTCCCGCGGTGGGTCCCGGCAGAGGGCCTGCGGTCGGCGCCGTCATCTGGCCCGCCTCGTCCCAGCGGCCGAGCTGGAAGATCGACGCGAGGGCCATCGGGTCGCCCATGGGGAGTCC
>CAWCTU010000028.1:0-217154 GCA_963798405.1 uncultured Actinomycetota bacterium | reverse complement strand
GCCCGCGCGATCGCCAGGGATGCCTACGTCTACGGCTTCCCGATCGTGGACAACTATCGCGTCATGTACTCCTACTTCGTCGACAAGGACGACCCCGAGTACAAGGGTGACTGGAACCAGGTTCACAACACGGCAAGGGTCTACACGCCCGCCGACACGACGATCCAGACTCCGAACTCCGATACTCCGTACTCGGCCGTCGGTGCCGACCTGCGCACCGAACCGTTGGTGCTGACGGTCCCACCGGTCGAGCAGGATCGCTACTACTCGCTGCAGTTCATCGACCTGTACACCTACAACGTCGACTACGTCGGCACCCGGACGACCGGCAACGGTGGCGGCAAATACCTTCTGGCTGGCCCGAATTGGAAGGGCGACAAGCCCGCGGGCATCGACAAGGTGATCCGCAGCGACACCGATCTCGCGATGGTGCTCTACCGCACGCAGCTGCTCGGGCCATCCGACCTGGAGACCGTCAAGAAGATCCAGGCCGGCTACCAGGCGACCCCGCTGTCGGCATTCCTGAATCAGCCGCCACCGCCGCCCGCGCCTGCCATCGACTTCGTCCCGCCGCTGAGCAAGGACCAGGAGAAGTCGTCGCCGCAATTCTTCGACATCCTGAACTTCGCGCTGCGCTTTGCGCCGACTTTGCCGGATGAGAAGGATCTGCGTGCCAGGTTCGCGACCATCGGGATCGCGCCCGACGGCTCGTTCGACGCCGACGAGCTCAGCGGTGAGATGCGCAGCGCGATCGAGGGCGGCATGGCCGACGCATGGGCCGAGTTCGACGCGCTCAAGAAGGATCAGATCGACACTGGGAAGGTCGGCTCCGCTCAATTCTTCGGCACCGCAGCCGATCTCAAGGGCAACTACCTCTACCGCATGGCGGGCGCGGTGCTGGGCATCTACGGCAACACCGCGGCAGAGGCCGTATACCCCTCGACGGCCTCCGATTCCACGGGACAACCGCTCAACGGGGCGTACAAGTACACCTACCACTTCGCATCGGGTCAACTACCTCCCGTTAACGCGTTCTGGTCGCTGACCATGTACGAACTGCCGCAGAGCCTGTTGGTGGCGAACCCGATGGACCGCTACCTCGTCAACTCGCCGATGGAGTCGAGCCTGATCAAGGATCCCGACGGCGGGATCACCCTGTACCTCCAGAACGAGTCGCCGGGTCTGGAGAAGGAGGCCAACTGGCTGCCCGCCCCTTCGGGACCATTCCAAGTCGTACTGCGTCTGTACTGGCCGAAACCCGATGCGCTGAACGGCACTTGGAAGGCGCCGCAGCCGGTCAAGGCGTAGCCGTGGCTGACGGGATTTCGAGCCCTGCTGCGGTAGCGTGCAGCCTGACGATGGGTGGCCGATGGCTTCGAAGATGGCAGGGCCGACAGACGCGCAATTGGTTCGCGAACTCGAACCGGTCGTCGAAGCAGGCCTGAACCAGCACTTCGCCGCCACCAAGAACTGGGCCCCGCACGACTACGTGCCGTGGTCGGACGGCACCGACTTCGGCGCGCTCGGCGGACGGGACTGGGACCTCGAACAGTCGCCGCTGTCCGAGGTGGCCCGCATCGCGATGGTGACCAATCTGCTGACCGAGGACAACCTGCCGTCCTACCACCGCGCGGTCGCCGGGTACTTCACCCTCGACGACGCCTGGGGCACCTGGGTGAACCGGTGGACTGTCGAGGAGAACCGGCACGGCATCGCGCTTCGCGACTACCTGATCGTGACGAGGGCCGTGGATCCGGTGGATCTCGAGAACGCGAGACTGCAGCAGGTCACCGCGGGCTTCAGCCCCGGTCAGCAGGGCCAGGGTGACATCGCGCCGGAATCCTTCCTCGATGCCGCGGTCTACGTCACGTTCCAGGAACTGGCGACCCGGGTGTCACACCGCAACACGGGCAAGGCGTGCGAGGAACCGGTCGCCGACGCGCTGTTGAAGCGCATCGCCTTCGACGAGAACCTGCACATGATCTTCTACCGCGGGCTGACCGGCGCCGCCCTCGATCTGGCGCCCGACCGGGCGATGCACTCGGTGCACCGGATCCTGGCCAACTTCGCGATGCCGGGCTTCTCGATCCCGAACTTCCGTCGCAACGCCGTGAGGATGGCCGTGGGCGGCATCTACGACGCGCGTCAGCACCTCGACGAGGTAGTCATGCCGGTGCTGCGCAAGTGGCGGATCTTCGAGCGCGACGACTTCACCGGCGAGGGGGAGCGCGAACGCGACGAACTGGCGGCGTTCATCGACAGGTTGGAACTCGAGGCCGCCAAGTTCGAGGAGTCCAAGGCCCGCTATCTCGACAGGGCCGCGGCGAAGGCGGAACGCACGTCGGCGAAGGTGTCGCGACCGGTCAGGGTGTAACCGTCAACCCCGGAATCCGGGACCCCGGCGGCGCAGGTAGCGCTCGAACTCGGCGGCCAGCGCGTCACCGTCGATCTTGCCGAGAGCCTCGTTGACGTCGACGTCCGCGTCACCACGCTCCTCGAGCGACTGCACGTATTCGGCGATCTCTTCGTCGTCGGTGGTCATCTCGGTCACGGCCAGCTCCCACTCCTCGGCCTGCGCGGGCAGGTCGGCGAGTGGCACCTCGATGTCGAGCACGTCTTCGACGCGCCGCAGCAGCGCGACCGTGGCCTTCGGGTTCGGCGGTTGCGACACGTAGTGCGGCACCGCCGCCCAGAACGTCACGGCGGGAATGCCTGCGTTGACGCACGCGTCCTGGAACACTCCCGCAATACCCGTCGGCCCCTCGTAGCGGGTCTCCTCGAGCCCGAAGAACTTGGCCGACTCCGCGGAGTAGGCAGCGCCGGACACCGGTACCGGCCTGGTGTGCGGGGTGTCGGCCAGCAGGGCGCCGAGGATGACGACGGTGTCGACGTTGAGCTTGTCGGCGATCGCCAGCAGTTCCGCGCAGAACGTGCGCCACTTCATGTTGGGCTCGACGCCGTGCATCAGGACGATGTCGCGGTCGCTTCCCGGCGGCCGGCAGTGGGAGATCCGCATCGACGGCCAGACCAGCTCGCGGGTCACACCCTCGACCTGGCGGATCACCGGGCGGTTGACCTGGTAGTCGTAGTACGCCTCGTCGTCGATCTCGATGATGGTCTGGGCCTCCCAGATCGCGTCGAGGTGCTCGAGCGCGTCACTGGCGGCGTCACCAGCGTCATTCCACCCTTCGAAGGCAGCGACAATGATGGCGTCCTGCAGTTTGGGCAGGTTTGTCACCAGGCCAGCGTAAGCCCTGCATGACACCGATGAGCGCCATGGCCGCGCGGGTCGGTGTGCCGAGACGAAATACGTTCGGCGGCAATCTCGTTAGTCCTGGGACTACGCCCTCGCCGATGCGCCCGCGAGCGGTCGCCCTCGGGTGGCGACGAGGCGTCCAGCCGTCGATCGGGCGACGACGTAGACTTTTACCGTCGAGAGGCGTTGCAACGGCTATTTGGGGGGCTCGGTCCCACCCCGGTATCCGCCACGCTCGGCAGAGTTAAGGACGCCTTCCGCTGAGGAAGGAGTGCACGTGAACGCCGTTCAACTCGGCACTGAGCCGGACACCTTCGTTCCGAACATCCGTCCCGACTGCACCGGGGAACTGACGGAGGCTCTGCGTCAGCGGATCATGGTGATCGACGGCGCGATGGGCACGGCGATCCAGCGGGACCGGCCGGACGAGGATGGTTACCGAGGCGAGCGGTTCACGGAATGGCCGACCGCCCTCCAGGGCAACAACGACCTGTTGACGCTGACGCAGCCGCAGATCATCGAGGCGATCCACCGCGAATACCTCGAGGCGGGCGCCGACATCCTGGAGACCAACACGTTCAACGCGAACGCGGTCTCGCTCGCCGACTACGACATGCACGAGCTGGCCTACGAGCTGAACTATGCGGGCGCAGCCCTGGCCCGCAAGGCAGCCGACGAATTCAGCACCCCGGACAAGCCCCGCTACGTGGCAGGCGCCCTCGGGCCGACCACCCGGACCGCGTCGATCTCCCCGGACGTCAACGACCCGGGCGCCCGCAACGTCTCCTACGACCAGCTGGTGGCCGCCTACCTCGAAGCGGCCAACGGCCTGGTCGACGGCGGTTCCGACCTCCTCATCATCGAGACGATCTTCGACTCGCTGAACTCCAAGGCGGCGGTGTTCGCCGTCGAGACGCTGTTCGAGGAGCGCGGCCGCCGCTGGCCGCTGATCATCTCGGGCACCATCACCGATGCCTCCGGACGGACGTTGTCCGGTCAGGTCACCGAGGCGTTCTGGAACGCGATCAGGCACGCGCGGCCCATCGCGGTCGGCCTCAACTGCGCCCTCGGTGCGCCGGAGATGAGGCCCTACATCGCCGAGGTGGCGCGGATCGCGGACACCTTCGTCTCCTGCTACCCGAACGCCGGGCTGCCCAACGCCTTCGGTGAGTACGACGAGTCCCCGGAAGCGCAGGCCGGTTACATCGCCGAGTTCGCCGAGGCCGGCCTCGTCAACCTGGTCGGTGGGTGTTGCGGAACGGCGCCTCCGCACATCGCCGAGATCGCCAGGGTCGTCGAGGGCAAGCCGCCGCGCGAGGTGCCGGAGATCGCCGTGGCCACCCGGCTGTCGGGCCTGGAGCCGCTCAACATCACCGAGGGCTCGCTGTTCGTGAACATCGGTGAGCGCACCAACATCACCGGTTCCGCCCGGTTCCGCAACCTGATCAAGGCCGAGGACTACGACACCGCCCTGTCGGTCGCGCTGCAGCAGGTCGAGGTCGGCGCGCAGGTCATCGACATCAACATGGACGAGGGCATGATCGACGGCGTCGCCGCGATGGACCGGTTCACCAAGCTGATCGCGTCCGAGCCGGACATCAGCCGCGTCCCCGTGATGATCGACTCCTCCAAGTGGGAGGTCATCGAGGCGGGCCTGAAGAACGTGCAGGGCAAGCCGATCGTCAACTCGATCTCCATGAAGGAGGGCGAGGAGAAGTTCGTCCGCGAGGCGAGGCTGTGCCGCAAGTACGGCGCCGCCGTCGTGGTGATGGCCTTCGACGAGCAGGGCCAAGCCGACAATCTCGAGCGCCGCAAGGAGATCTGCGGGCGGGCCTACCGGATCCTGACCGAAGAGGTCGGCTTCCCCGCCGAGGACATCATCTTCGACCCGAACTGCTTCGCGCTTGCGACCGGCATCGAGGAGCACGCGACGTACGGGATCGACTTCATCGAGGCGTGCGCCTGGATCAAGGAGAACCTGCCGGGGGTGCACATCTCCGGCGGCATCTCGAACGTGTCGTTCTCGTTCCGCGGCAACAACCCCGTCCGCGAGGCCATCCACGCGGTGTTCCTGTTCCACGCCATCAAGGCGGGCCTGGACATGGGCATCGTCAACGCAGGCGCGCTGGTGCCGTACGACTCGATCGACGCAGAACTGCGGGACCGGATCGAGGACGTCGTCCTGAACCGTCGCGAGGATGCGGCCGAACGGCTGTTGGAGATCGCGGAGCGGTTCAACAGCTCGGAGAAGGCCGACGACCCCGTAGCCGCCGAGTGGCGCAGCCTCCCGATCCGCGAGCGGATCACCCACGCCCTGGTCAAGGGCATCGACGCCAACGTCGACGCCGACACCGAGGAACTGCGGGCCGAGATCGAGGCCGCGGGTGGTCGACCGATCGAGGTGATCGAGGGTCCTCTGATGGACGGCATGAACGTCGTCGGTGACCTGTTCGGCGCGGGCAAGATGTTCCTGCCCCAGGTCGTGAAGTCGGCCCGCGTGATGAAGAAGGCCGTGGCCTACCTGCTGCCGTACATCGAGGCGGAGAAGGTCACCTCCGGAGCGGCGGCAAAGAAGGACACCAACGGCACGATCATCATGGCGACGGTGAAGGGCGACGTGCACGACATCGGCAAGAACATCGTCGGGGTCGTCCTGCAGTGCAACAACTACGAGGTCATCGATCTCGGCGTGATGGTGCCCGCCCAGAAGATCCTGGACGCGGCCAAGGAGCACGACGCCGACATCATCGGGCTGTCCGGTCTCATCACGCCGTCGCTGGACGAGATGGTCAACTTCGCCGTCGAGATGGAGCGTCAGGGACTGGAGATCCCGCTGCTGATCGGTGGCGCCACCACGTCGCGGGCCCACACGGCCGTGAAGGTGTCGCCGCGCCGCAGTGGGCCCGTGGTGTGGGTCAAGGACGCGTCGCGCTCGGTGCCGGTTGCCGCGGCGCTGCTCGACGACAAGCAGCGTCCAGCGCTGCTGGAGGCCACCGAGAAGGATTACGCGTCTCTTCGCGAGCGGCACGCGCAGAAGAGCGAACGCAAGATGCTGACGCTGGAGAAGGCTCGCACGAACCGGACGCCGATCGAGTGGGGCGGCTACACGCCGCCGGTGCCCGCCCAGGGGCTCGGAGTACGGGAATTTCTCGACTACGACTACGCCGAGTTGCGCGAATACATCGACTGGCAGCCATTCTTCAACGCCTGGGAGATGAAGGGGAGGTTCCCCGACATCCTCAACAACCCCGTCTCGGGTGAAACCGCCCGCAAGCTGTACGACGACGCACAGGAGATGCTCGACACCCTGATCAAGGAGAAGTGGCTGACCGCCAACGGGGTGATCGGATTCTTCCCGGCGAACGCCGTCGGCGACGACGTCGAGGTCTACACCGACGAGACCCGTACCGAGGTGATGACCACGTTGCGCAACCTGCGCCAGCAGGGCGAGCACCGGGACGGCATCCCGAACCGAAGCCTCGGCGACTTCATCGCACCGAAGAGCACTGGGCTGGCCGACTACGTCGGTGCCTTCGCCGTCACGACGGGACTCGGCATCAGGGACAAGATCGACGAGTTCAAGGCGGCCAACGACGACTACAACGCGATCCTGCTGGAGTCGCTCGCCGACCGGTTGGCAGAGGCGTTCGCCGAACGGATGCACCAACGGGTCCGCAAGGAGTTCTGGGGATTCCAGCCCGATGAGCAGTTGGACAATGAGGCGCTGATCGGGGAGAAGTACGTGGGCATCCGCCCTGCGCCGGGCTACCCGGCCTGCCCGGAGCACACCGAGAAGGCGACGCTCTGGGAGTTGATGGACGTCAAGGAGCGGACCGGCATCGAGCTGACCGAGTCGATGGCGATGTGGCCTGGTGCCGCCGTCAGTGGCTGGTACTTCTCGCACCCGCAGTCCCAGTACTTCGTGGTCGGCCGGATAGCCCAGGACCAGGTCGCCGACTACGCGAAGCGCAAGGGCTGGACCCTGAAGGAAGCCGAGCGCTGGCTCGGCCCCAACCTCGGCTACAACCCGGAGGACTGAGCCTCACGATGGTCGAGGAGCGAGGAACCGGCGTCACGAACGATCGTGGCAAGATGATCGGCATGCGTGCCGTGCTGTGGGACATGGACGGCACGCTCGTCGACTCCGAAAAGCTCTGGGACGTCTCGTTGCACGAGCTCTACGGAAGGCTCGGCGGGGTACTGACCCCGGAGATCCGCGAGTCGACGGTCGGTGGTTCCGCCTTTGGCGTCATGCGGATCGTGTACGGCGATCTTGGCCTCGAGCCGGATCCGGAGGCGATGGCGGAATCCGCGGACTGGCTCCACGAGCGCACGGGTGAGCTCTTCGAGGCGGGATTGCCGTGGCGCCCCGGGGCTCGCGCCCTTCTCGATGCACTGCTCGCCGACGGCGTCCCGATGGCTCTGGTGACCAACACGCGCAGGGAGCTCACTGAGAAGGCACTGAAAAGCATTGGGGTGCACTACTTCTCGGCCTCGGTGTGTGGCGACGAGGTGGAGCACGCCAAGCCCGCGCCCGACATCTACCTGCGGGCCGCCGAACTTCTCGGGTTCACCCCCGAACAGTGCCTCGCGATCGAGGATTCGGTGACGGGGACGTTGGCGGCGGAGTCGGCGGGGTGCCCGGTTCTGGTGGTGCCCAACGACGTCGACGTTCCCCGCAGTGCTCGCCGCCGGCATCTGGCGACGCTCGGTGACCTCGGCGTGGCCGACCTCCGCACGATTCACGCGTTGCTGTGCGAAGGCTCCGAGCCCATCAAGCAGTAGCGTCGCGAGCCACGAAGTTTCGCTGGTCAACGTCGCAGGCGCATGCTCGCGGGCGCGGCACCCGGGTTGCCCAAATCGTCACCGGGATACGGCCATATCGATGGCCGTACTGTGCCAAGGTTGTTGTGATTCGCGTCACGCACCGCTGCGGAAGGAAGCCACATGGCTGGTCAGGGTCCCCCCGTCGACGATTCGTCGTCTGCCATCACCGATGAAGACTTCTCGTCGGGCCGTACCGCCGTACGAATCGCATCGGTAGCCGCCCTTGGCGGTCTGCTGTTCGGCTACGACAGCGCCGTCATCAACGGCGCGGTCGATTCGATCCAAGAAGACTTCGGCATCGACAACTACAAGCTAGGTTTCGCCGTCGCGTCCGCCTTGCTCGGTGCCGCCGCGGGTGCCATGACCGCCGGACGGATCGCCGACCGCATCGGACGCATCTCGGTGATGAAGATCGCGGCGGTGCTCTTCCTCGTCAGTGCCTTCGGCACTGCGCTGGCACCGGACGTCTGGGTGATCGTGCTGTTCCGCATCGTCGGTGGCATCGGCGTCGGCGTCGCGTCGGTGATCGCACCGGCGTACATCGCCGAGACCTCGCCGCCAGGGATACGGGGCAGGTTGGGCTCGTTGCAGCAGCTCGCGATCGTATCGGGCATCTTCCTGTCGTTCGCGGTCAACTGGGTCCTGCAAAAGGCTGCCGGTGGCCCCAACGAGCCACTGTGGCTCGGCTTGGATGCCTGGCGCTGGATGTTCCTCGTCATGGCGGTGCCCGCCATCATCTACGGCGGGTTGGCCTTCACGATCCCAGAGTCACCGCGTTATCTCGTTGCCAGCCACAAGATTCCCGAGGCGCGGCGGGTGCTCGGCATGCTGCTCGGGCAGAAGAACCTCGAGATCACGATCGATCGAATCAAGGAGACGCTGGAGCGCGAGGACAAGCCTTCCTGGCGGGATCTGAAGAAGCCGACGGGAGGCATCTACGGCATCGTCTGGGTGGGTCTCGGGTTGTCGATCTTCCAGCAGTTCGTCGGTATCAACGTCATCTTCTACTACTCGAACGTGCTCTGGCAGGCGGTGGGCTTCAGCCCCGACGATTCGGCGAAGTACACCGTGATCACGTCGGTGATCAACGTCCTGACGACGCTGATCGCCATCGCGCTGATCGACAAGATCGGTCGCAAACCGCTGCTGTTGATTGGATCGACCGGTATGGCGATCACATTGGGCACCATGTCGATCATCTTCGCCAACGCCGCCGTCGGGCCGGACGGGAATCCTAGCCTCACCGGTGCCCCCGGGGTAATCGCGTTGATCGCCGCGAATCTGTTCGTGGTCGCCTTCGGCATGTCGTGGGGCCCCGTGGTCTGGGTGCTGCTCGGCGAGATGTTCCCCAACCGCATCAGGGGGGCCGCGCTCGGCCTTGCCGCAGCGGGGCAGTGGGCGGCGAACTGGCTGATCACGGTGACGTTCCCCGAACTTCGCGAACTTCCTGGGGCCGGCCTACGGCTTCTACGCGCTGTGCGCCGTCCTGTCGGGTCTGTTCGTGTGGCGGTGGGTAATGGAGACGAAGGGCGTGTCACTGGAGGACATGCACGGCGAGATCCTCGCCAAGGCGAAGCCCACGGCGAACACCTGACGCGCCCCGCCCGGCGAGTGGCTCGGCGAAACCGCCGTGACTTCGGCATCGGCGGCGTGGAACAATCGCCTGCCGTGAAGACCTTCGATGCCCTGTTCGCCGAACTCAGCGAGCGCGCGCGCACCCGACCCGCAGACAGCGGCACCGTGGCCGCGCTCGACGGCGGCGTACACGGACTGGGCAAGAAGATCCTCGAGGAGGCGGGCGAGGTGTGGATGGCCGCCGAACACGAGGGCGACGACGCGTTGGCGGGGGAGATCAGCCAGTTGCTCTACTGGACTCAGGTCCTGATGATCTCGCGCGGGCTGTCCCTCGACGACGTCTACGCCAAGCTATGAACGACTCCCTTCGCGCAAGCGGCTCATCGACGACCGCCAGCATGCTTCGCGTGGCCGTGCCCAACAAGGGTGCTCTCAGCGAGGCCGCCGCCGAGATCCTGTCGGAGGCGGGCTACCGCCGCCGAAGAGACCTCAAGGACCTGACCGTCGTCGACCCGGCGAACAACGTCGAGTTCTTCTTCTTGCGGCCCAAGGACATTGCGATCTACGTCGGCTCCGGCCAGCTCGATCTCGGAATCACCGGCCGAGATCTGGCCGCCGAATCCGATGCGCCCGTGCAGGAGCGGCTGGCGCTGGGTTTCGGCGCGTCGACGTTCCGCTACGCCGCCCCCGTCGGCAGGGACTGGACGGTCGAGGATCTCGCGGACAGGCGGATCGCGACCGCCTTTCCGAACCTGGTCCGAAAGGACTTGTCCGCCCGAGGAATCGAGGCGACGGTGATTCGGCTCGACGGTGCGGTGGAGATCTCCGTGCAACTCGGGGTCGCCGACGCGATCGCCGACGTCGTCGGGTCCGGTCGCACGCTGAGCCTGCACGATCTGGTGGCCTTCGGGGACCCGCTGTGCGACTCGGAGGCCATCCTCATCGAACGCACGGACGCCGATCCGCTGACCGCGGCCGCGCGGGACCAGCTCGCGGCGCGGGTGCAGGGTGTCGTGTTCGGTCAGCAGTACCTGATGCTCGACTACGACTGCCCGCGTGGGGTTCTGGACGAGGCGACGGCGGTGACGCCGGGCCTCGAGTCGCCCACGATCGCACCGTTGGCGGATCCGGGTTGGGTGGCGGTCCGGGCCCTGGTGCCGCGTCGCGACGTCAACGCGATCATGGACCAGATCGCCAGCATCGGCGCGAAGGCAATACTGGCCTCCGACATAAGGTTCTGCCGCTTCTGACGAACGGGTGCTAACTTTCGTGGAGAATCCGAGCGGCCGGGAGGCTACATGTCACAGGTATGGATAATTCTCCTTGCAATCCTGATCGGGATCGTCGCCGGTCTTCGCGCCCTCACCCCGCCCGCGGTGGTCGCCTGGGCCGCGTGTCTGGGTTGGCTGGACGTCAGCGACAAGTGGTCGCACTGGGTCGGTAGCTGGATCACCGTTGCCGTGCTGACCGTCTTGCTGGTGGTGGAACTGGTGACCGATCAGTTGCCCAAGACACCGAGTCGCACGACCACTCCGCAATTCGCGACCCGACTCCTCACCGGAGCCTTCGCAGGAGCGGTGATCGGCAGCGCCTTCCACCACACCTTCATCGCGTTGGGCGGTGGAATCATCGGCGCGGTCCTGGGAACTCTCGGCGGTTACCGGGCCCGCAAGGGTCTCGTCGAGAGGAACGGCGGCCACGACCTGCCGGTCGCCCTCACGGAGGACGCGGTGGCCGTGCTCGGCGGCTTCGCGGTCGTCGCCATCGCCTCGCTGCTCTGATCCCGGCATGACCCAACACTTCGACGCCATCGTCATCGGCGCCGGGCAGGCTGGGCCGCCCCTTGCCGGTCGGCTCACCGACGCGGGCCAGACCGTCGCCGTGATCGAGCGCAAACTCGTCGGCGGAACGTGCGTCAACTATGGCTGCATCCCGACGAAGACCCTCGTCGCCAGCGCGCATACGGCGCACGTCGCACGCCGCGGCGCAGAGTTCGGCATCGTCGTCGGGGATGGCACGGCCGACGTCACCGTCGACATGGCAAAGGTCAAGGCGCGCAAGGACGAGATCATGCTCGGCGACCGGCACGGCGTCGAGTCCTGGATCGACGGAATGGCAGGCGCCACGCTGATCCGGGGGCACGCCAGATTCGAGGATCCGCACACCGTCAGCGTCGACGGCGAGCTGCTGCGGGCCGACAAGATCTTCCTCAACGTCGGCGGCCGGGCGATCGTCCCCGACATCCCTGGCCTCTCCGACGTCGACTACCTCACCAATGTCGGGATCCTGGATCTCGCCACCCTGCCCGAACATCTGGTGGTGATCGGGGGAAGCTACATCGCCCTGGAGTTCGCGCAGATGTACCGCCGCTTCGGTGCGCGGGTGAGCGTCGTCGAGAAGGGCCCACGGCTGACCTCTCGCGAGGACGAGGACGTCTCCGCCGCGATCAAGGACATCCTCGAGGCCGAGGGCATCGACATCCACCTCGATGCCACCGACATGCGGATCACCAAACAGGACAACGGTTTTCAGCTCCATCCGCGCGAGGGCGCAGATCCGGTATCCGGGTCCCACGTGCTCGTCGCCACGGGACGGCAACCCAACACCGACGACCTCGGGCTCGATGCGGCAGGTGTCGAGACCGATGCGCGTGGCTTCGTGAAGGTCGACGACCAGCTGCGGACCAACGTCGAGCACATCTGGGCGATGGGGGACTGCAACGGCAAGGGCGCGTTCACCCACACGTCGTACAACGACTTCGAGATCGTCGCCGCGAACCTCCTCGACGACGACCCGCGTCGGGTCAGCGATCGCATCACGACCTACGCGCTGTACATCGATCCGCCCCTGGGGCGGGCAGGGATGACGGTCGACGAGGTGCGGAAGTCGGGGCGAAAGGCGTTGGTGGGCAAGCGGCCCATGACGCGCGTCGGGCGGGCGGTCGAGAAGGGCGAGACCCAGGGCTTCATGAAGGTCGTCGTCGACGCCGAGACGAACGAGATCCTCGGCGCCGCGATCCTCGGCGTCGGCGGCGACGAGGTGGTCCAGGACATCCTCGACGTCATGACCGCGAAGCTTCCCTACACGGCCATCTCACGGACCATGCACATCCATCCGACGGTCAGTGAGTTGGTGCCAACGATGCTGCAGGAGATGACTCCGCTCGATTAGCGTCGCTGCACCAGCAGGGTCTGTGCGGACGTGCCGATGAAGCCCTGCCGGTCGAAGATCTCCGCGGTGGTGACGCCGATGCCGTCGGGGCCGATCGAGCCGCGGGCGCGAAGGGCGAAGTCGTTGCCCGACGGGACGCGATGCAGATGCACGGACGTGTCGGTGTTCATGAACACGAATTCGTTTGGGTCTATTGCGGATCCGACACCGTTCGCGGAGTCGACGACCATCGCCAACCGTTGCACGTCGGTCGGTGCCTCGCCGTCCACCAGGGGAACGCGCGGGCTGAGCCACACCACCGCGGACTCGCCGGGGGCGGTGGCCTGCGTGCGCCAGGTGATCGCCTCCAGATAGCCGGGGTTGCCTGCCCACGCGTGTGGGGTCGGTACCGCGTCACCCTCGACGAGTGGGGGATACCGGTCGGTCGCGACGTCGCTGGTGTCACTGGTGCCGAGCAGCCAGGCGTGGACCCGAGCGACGGCGCGGTCGGTACCGTCGGGCCGGGAGGCGAGCATCTCGGCCGACACCAGTGAGATGCGCGAGCCTGGACGGTCCACCCAGGCCCGAACCTTCACCGGCGCAACGGGTATGGCGCCGAGGATGTCCAGGGTCAAGCGGCCGATGCGCAAGCCGGATCCGGCTGACCGACGCCGCCAGTTCCTCTATGGCCTTGGTCATCAAGGCCAGCGGCGGCGAGCCGTGCTGGATCGTGGGGTCCCAGTTGCTGGCGGTACCCATGGTCGACTCGAACACCTGGTAGTCGCCATCGGGCGAGCAACCGCCGGTACATGCAGTCGATCACGCGGCGGGCTCCGCGGGTGTGTGCAGAGTCGTATCCGGGTCGCCCTCGTCGAGACTCTCGGGCCAGCCCGGATACGGCGGCGGAGTGCCACCGAACTCCGGGCAGTGTTCGCGGTGGGCGCACCAGTTGCACAGCTTGGACGGGTGGGGCCGGAAATCGCCTGTGGCTCCTGCGGATTGGATGGCCCGCCAGATCGCCATCAACGTCTTCTCGAAGCGCTCCAGCTCGCCGAGGTCGGGCGTGTAGTCGAGCACCTGGCCGTCGGCGAGGTACAACAGCCGCAGCCGCGCAGGCATGACTCCCCGGGAGCGGAGCAGCGCCACCGCGTAGAACTTCATCTGGAACATCGCCTTGAACTCGGCCAGTTCACGCGCCGCGGGCGGCGCCTTGCCGGTCTTGTAGTCGACGACCCTCAGCTCGCCGGTGGGCGCGACGTCGATGCGGTCGACGAATCCCCGCAGCAGGGTGCCGTCGGGCAACTCGACTTCGACCCGCTGCTCGCAGCTCTGCGGGTCGAATCGCGTCGGATCCTCCAGGAGGTAGTAGCCCGACAGCAGAGCCCTGCGCCTCGTCGAGCATGTCGTCGCGCATCTTCGGTTCGAACGCGTCGGCAAGCTCCGGTTGGGCCTCGACCACGCGATCCCACGCGGGGGCGACCAACGTCATCGCGGTGTCGGGCCCGCGGGTATGCGCCGGAAGCCCATACAGCTGCTCGAGCGCCGCGTGCACGACCGAACCCCGCACCTGCGCGGTCGACGACGGCTCGGGCAGCCGGTCGATCGCACGGAACCGGTACAGCAGCGGGCACTGCTTGAAGTCGCTCGCACGCGAGGGCGACAACGCCGGGCGCCGCCGAGCCGGCCGATCCCGCGCAGCCGGCTCCTGTCGCGCTGCGGCGGGCTGGTCGGTCACATTGTCTCCTTCCCCTGTCGCTTCGCTCCTACCCTCCGAATGCGAGCGTAAGACCGAGGACTGACAGCCCCGCGCATCCGGTTCGGCGCGTCTGCTGGCAGGCTGTGAAGCCGTGCCAAGGACCGGTCCGTTCGCCGTCGGAGATCGCGTGCAGTTGACCGATCCCAAGGGACGGCACTACACGATGGTGCTGGGGCCGGGCCAGGAGTTCCACACCCACCGCGGTGCCATCGCCCACGACAACGTGATCGGGCAGCCCGAGGGCAGTGTGGTCAAGTCGACCAACGGCGACCAGTTCCTGGTTCTTCGGCCGCTCCTCATCGACTACGTGCTGTCGATGCCGCGCGGCGCGCAGGTGATCTATCCGAAGGACGCCGCGCAGATCGTCCACGAAGGCGACGTCTTCCCCGGTGCACACGTGCTCGAGGCGGGTGCGGGCTCCGGGGCGTTGACGTGCTCGCTTCTTCGGGCGGTCGGGCCGGAGGGCAAGGTCACGTCGTACGAGCTTCGTGACGACCACGCCGAACACGCCGTGCGCAACGTCACGACGTTCTTCGGCGGACATCCGGCCAACTGGGACCTGAAGATCGCCGACGTCGCCGCCTACGAGGGCGAGCAGGTCGACCGGGCCGTCCTGGACATGCTCGCCCCGTGGGACGTCCTCGAGGCGGTCGCGGGCGCCCTGGTCCCGGGTGGGGTGCTGATCATCTACGTCGCGACCGTGACGCAGTTGTCCAAGACCGTCGAGGCGCTTCGAACCCAGCAGTGCTGGACGGAACCGAGGTCGTGGGAGTCACTGCAGCGCGGCTGGGACGTCGTCGGTCTCGCCGTACGGCCGCAGCACTCGATGCGGGGTCACACGGCGTTCCTGATCAGCGCCCGACGGTTGGCCCCCGGCACCGTGACACCGGCCCCGCTGCGGCGCAAGCGAACCGTCTGAGCGGATGGCGCCTACGCCCCGCCCAACGGCAGAAGCTGATCGGCGCTCTTCTGAGTCAGCTGCCAGGTGTCGCGCAACGGGCTGAACTCCATGGGATAGGTGAACGGTTTCACGGCCGGATTGCCTGCGAGCGATCGTCACGTTCGCCGTCACGTTCCCCGGGGTGCTCGACCACGCCAGATCGGCGGCCGTGACCGTCACGGGGTCGAATCCGCTGTCCTTCAACGCCTGCCCGAACCTGGTGAGGGCCGATTCGTCGTCGGCCGTGGCGTACTGCACCGCGGCGACCTTCTGCTCACCGGGAACCGAAATGTCGGCGAGCGTCGACATCACGCCTGCCAACGTCTCCGGCTGCGGGCAACGCGGCCTGAGCCGGCGCGGGGTCGACGCGCCACGGGGATGGTCGACGTGGTCGGCGTCGTCGGCTTCGGCTCGGTGACACACCCAGCCAACCAGAACGCCGCCACCAAGGTGACGGCGCTCAGGCGGACTGCGGTGTTGCGTATGGAACTAGCTCGAAACCGCGGCGGACAGGTTCCGCAGGGATCCCGCCGTCAACAACCATCCGGTCGGGCTGGGGCCCTGCACGAACGACAACGTCACCGCATGGGGGCTGCCATTGGAAGAGGTCGCCGAGACCAGGCCTGTCGCCGTGTTCCCGACCAAGTCGACGCCGCTGATCGTGGCGGTGAGCGGGAAGACGCCCTTCTTCACCAGGCCGTTGTACTGGGACTCGGCCAGTCGTCCCGTCAAGCCACCGAGCGGCTCGATGTAGGCGAGCCTGGACGAGAACGGTCCCGCGGCTCCGAGCGCGCCCAGCGTCTGGTTCAGCGGACCCTCGAGGTCGGGTGCGGGTGCCTCTGGCATGGGGATGCCGAAGACGACGGGTGCGACGGCGGGTGCGGCGGTCACGGTGGATGCAATGGACGTCACACCACCCGCTGCTGCGGCTACCAGGGCGGCCGCTGCCACGCCGGTAACGAGGGTTTTCAAAGTCACGGTTGTCCCCTTTGTTTGGCCCATTTCGGGCTTGACGCTATCAGTTTTGTGGGTGTGTCGAATTCCTACACCGCACACAAAGACTGAATCGCCGGTAGCTTTGAAGTTGTTACTGCACCAATTTTCTGGTGCCGGAGGGAGCTCAGAGTGACTGAAGCCGAGCGTTCCGATGAATTCGGCGCATCGATGTCCAGCAAGGATGCTGCCGAACTGGAAGAGCTGCGCCGCGAAGCGGCCATGCTCCGGGAACAGCTGGCGGAGTTGAGCGCCCAGGGCGATGCCCGCAGCGCCCGCGACGTACATCAACTCGAGGCACGCATCGATTCGCTGGCGGCGCGCAACGCCAAGCTGATGGACACCCTCAAGGAGGCCCGTCAGCAGTTGCTCGCGCTCCGCGAGGAGGTCGACCGGCTCGGCCAACCGCCGAGCGGCTACGGCGTGCTGCTCGGCACCCACGACGACGACACCGTCGACGTGTTCACCTCGGGTCGCAGGATGCGCCTGACGTGCTCGCCGAACATCGACGTCAAGGAGCTCAGCCAGGGCCAGACCGTCCGCCTCAACGAGGCGCTCACCGTGGTCGAGGCGGGCACCTTCGAATCGGTCGGCGAGATCAGCACCCTGCGCGAGATCCTGTCCGACGGACACCGTGCCCTCGTCGTCGGACATGCCGACGAGGAGCGGATCGTCTGGCTGGCCGAACCTCTGGTGGCCGCCGAGTTCCTGCCCGACGATCCCCGCCGAAGAACACGACGACGATCACCGGCCGCGCAAGCTGCGGCCCGGCGACTCGCTGCTGGTCGACACCAAGGCCGGCTATGCGTTCGAACGCATCCCGAAGGCCGAGGTCGAGGATCTGGTGCTGGAGGAGGTTCCCGACGTCAGCTATGAGGACATCGGCGGCCTGACCCGGCAGATCGAGCAGATCCGCGACGCCGTCGAACTGCCGTTCCTGCACAAGGAGCTCTACCGCGAGTACTCGCTGCGGCCACCGAAGGGCGTTCTGCTCTACGGGCCTCCCGGGTGCGGCAAGACGTTGATCGCCAAGGCCGTCGCGAACTCCCTAGCCAAGAAGATGGCCGAGGTGCGCGGCGAAGACGCCCGCGAGGCGAAGTCGTACTTCCTCAACATCAAGGGCCCGGAGCTGCTGAACAAGTTCGTCGGCGAGACGGAGCGCCACATCCGGCTGATCTTCCAGCGTGCACGGGAGAAGGCCTCCGAGGGCACCCCGGTGATCGTGTTCTTCGACGAGATGGACTCGATCTTCCGCACCCGAGGCACCGGCGTCAGCTCCGACGTGGAGACGACCGTCGTTCCGCAGCTGCTCTCCGAGATCGACGGTGTCGAGGGTCTGGAGAACGTCATCGTCATCGGCGCCTCCAACCGCGAGGACATGATCGACCCGGCCATCCTGCGCCCCGGCCGCCTCGACGTCAAGATCAAGATCGAGCGACCGGATGCCGAAGCGGCGCAAGACATCTTCAGCAAGTACCTCGTCGACGATCTGCCGCTGCACGCCGACGATCTCGGAGAGTTCAACGGCGACCGTGCGCTGTGCGTCAAGACGATGATCGAGAAGGTCGTCGACAGGATGTACGCCGAGATCGACGACAACCGGTTCCTGGAGGTCACCTACGCCAACGGTGACAAGGAAGTCATGTACTTCAAGGACTTCAACTCCGGCGCCATGATTCAGAACGTCGTCGACAAGTCGAAGAAGTTCGCGATCAAGTCGGTGCTGGAGAACGGCCAACACGGTCTGCGCATTCAGCATCTGCTCGACTCGATCGTCGACGAGTTCGCCGAGAACGAGGATCTGCCCAACACGACGAATCCCGATGACTGGGCCCGGATCTCGGGCAAGAAGGGCGAGCGGATCGTCTACATCCGCACGCTGGTCACGGGCAAGAGTTCGTCGGCCAGCCGTGCCATCGATACCGAATCGAACCTGGGCCAGTACCTCTAGAGCTCGCGCCTAGGCAGTCTTCACCGGGTTGTTGCGATAGCGGTTGCGCGCCAACAGGGTCAGCTTCAGGTCGTCGATCGACGGGTCGAGGAATCGGGACCGGTACTCGCCGTCGCCGACGGCACGCGCGCTGATGTACATGAACGTGAGCGCGCCGAGGAACAACGTGATGTGGATCAGTGACTGGGGAATCGGGAGCGTCATCCCGAGCAGTTGTCCGTCGCTCGACCCGTTCCGGGTCCACGCGGCCAGCAGCTCTGGGACTCAACACGATCAAGCCCAGGACGAAGAACAGCGACGCGGTGACGATCGCGACCATCAGAATCTGAGCGATCTGCGTCGCGGCGAGAATGAAGACCACGTTGAGCCACTCGGCCTTGGTGAGCGGATCCGGTTCCGCCGGATCGGCATGTCCTCGAATGGGGTGCCGATCAGACGCTCGGCGTGCCGGGCGGACGCGGTGGCCGATTCCAGGAGCGGTCTTGCCCGTTCGAACATGCCGGACATCACGAAGACGGCCGCGATGAGCGACCAGCAGGGCGATCGCCAGCCACATTCTCGACGGGCTGATGGTCGTCGCCATGATCCAGACGTAGGTGTTGAAGAAGACCAACACGGACAACAGAACGACCGGCAGCGCGCGGATGAGCAGAGCCCCAGCCGCAGCGAACTGGGCGAGCGTCAGCTTGCGCCGCCCAGCCGATCACGGAGCCGAGGCCCGAGCGCGGTCAGCGCCAGGAGGAGCACGACGGTCACGGCTGCGGACAGGAGACCGGCCACGCCGTCCGAGATCGTTTCCGAGATCGCGACGAACAGGACCGAGAGACCAGATGCGACGGTCTGTGCGCGGTCGGTCGTCATGCGGGCGGCGGTCCGGCCACCGATCGACCACGAGTGGCACGGCGAGCGCGACGATGACGAGGACGACCCACTCGATCGCGGTCGGTCGACCGTCGATGTCGATGGTGTCGCCGGTCAGGAGGAAGATGACCAGGCTGCAGGCCGAGAGGACGGCATAGCCCGTCAGCGCGGGAGCCGACCGCGGCCAGACGGAGCGCAGTCGACCGCGCCGCGTCAGCACCGAAGGAAGTCCGCGGTCGAGGAACCACCGCTCGGCGGCACGGCGGGCGGCGAGCGGAGACGTCATGGCCTCTGACCTTCGGTGTTCTCCAGGGCCAGGTAGGCGTCGCGGCCCGCCAGGCTGACGGCGACGTCCGCGATGAGCGGCTCGAAGAAACGTTGGCGGTACAGCGGATCCGTGCTCGTGCTCACGGTGAAGTAGAGGCCGGATATGACGGCCACCAGCAGCGAGGTCTGAATGATTGTCTGCGGCACCGGAATGGGAATCTTGAACCACGTTCCGTCGCAGGGCAACTGGAACCCGCACGCCTGCGTTGCCTCCTCCGATGCCCACAGCACGGCGACGTCGTCCGGGATGGCGATGATGCCGAGCGCAAGGAAGAACGCGAATATCCCCGCGGTGAACAGCACCACCTGAATCGTCTGCGACACCACCATGATTGCGACGACGTTGAACTGCTCGGCCTTGGACAAGGGCGTTCTGGCCGGCTCCTCGTCCACGTCCTCCAGCGGCGTCCCCGTCAGCAGGGCCAGTGGGTCGGTCGATTCGGCGCGGTCGTCGCGCAGGGCGGCCACCTCGTCGCGGATCGTAGTGACGACGAAGATCAGTGCGACGAAGGCGAGGAATCCGATGACTTGCCACAACCTGTGCCGCGGCATGCGCGCCGCCAATTGCCACAGCTCGCCGCTGAAGTACACCAGCAGCGTCAACATCAGCAGCGGCAGCGCGCGGCTGATCAGCGCACCGAGAGCGCCGAACTGCGCCAAGGCGAACCGGAAGGCCCACAACGCAATGGAGCCGAACCCCACGTAGGTCAACCAGATCGCCAGGACGGTGATGACGACGAACGCAGGCGCTTCGGCCGCTGCGGCTGCCGACCATCCGCTGACGGTGACCGGCATGACGACGACGAAGATCGCCATCACCCCGAGTGCCGCGGTCCGTCGGCCAGCCTCGCCGCGCGTTGTTCCGGTGCGGTGCAACAGGAACAGCGCGAAGGGCGCGGCGATCAGGACGACGGCGATGATGCCGAGGCGCACCGCGTAGCCGTAGTCGGGGGATTCCTCGCCGAGTACCTCGGCCAGCAACATCGTCACCGCCGTGACCGCTCCGACGCCGCTGACCATGGGCGCCGACCGCTCGATCAGGTCCTGGCGTCGGACGCGTCGGGTGAGGACCAGGGGCAGGCCCCTGCGCAGGAACCATTCGTGGACCTGCTTGATGTCGGGCACGGCACACATTGTGGTGGACTGGTGGCGCTATGGCGAGACGATTCACGGCGAGTTGGGGGATATCGGCGCGCTCGGCGTTCGTGGCGGCGACGGTCGTCTTCGTGGCGCTGGGCATAGCGGGGGCGGTCCTGGCCGCCGTCCTGTACAGAACGATGTTGTCCGGCATCGACTCCGCTGCTGCGGCACGCGTCAGCGAGTTGGCCGAAGAGATCATGACGGCTGGGCCCGCGGGCATCGATGCCGACCAACTCTCCACCGATGAGCGGATCGTGGCGGTCCAGGTCATCGCCGCCGACGGCACGGTGGTGCGGCGATCGCCCACGGCGCCGGAGACGCCGCTCATCCCGATCGGCGAGGTCGGCGACGGACTGCGCATCGGGATGCCGGATCACACGTCACCGTTCGGCCGCATCCGATTCAGCGCCCAGACCGTGGACGGGCCCGTCGGTGAATACACGGTCCTGGTCGGCGAGGGCAGCGCGACGGTGACGTCGACGGTGTGGGCCGTCGTGATCGGGCTGGTGTTCGCATCGCCGGTCGTCATTGCCGTATCCGGTTTTGCGACATACCTTTTGGTGCGGCGTTCGATGAAGTCGGTCGATGACATTCGGTCCAGGGTCGCCGACATCACCATGTCGGACCTCACGGGTCGGGTTCCGGTGCCCGGCGGTCGAGACGAGATCGCCGCCCTCGCGGTCACGATGAACCAGATGCTTGCGCGCATCGAGGCCGGACACACCGCCCAACAACGATTCGTCGGCGATGCGTCCCACGAGCTCCGGAGCCCACTGACGACGATCATCTCTGCGCTGGAGGTGGCGGTCGCGCATCCGGAAGTGCTTGGTGGCGAACTCAATACGAGCACGTTGATGCCCGAGGCGCTGCGGATGAAGGCGCTGATCGACGACCTCCTACTCCTGGCTCGCGCCGACGAGCGTGGGCTGGACATGGCGCGTGAGGACGTGGACCTCGATGACCTCGCGCGCAGCGAGGTCAACCGCTTGCGCGCCGACACGGTGCTCGACGTGCGCGCCAACATGGAGCCTGCCAGGCTGACCGGCGACTCGCCTGCCTTGTCGCAGGTCATTCGTAATCTGCTGAACAATGCTGCCCGGCATGCGATCTCGCGGACTGACGTCACGGTGAGAGTGGCGTCGGGTCAGGTCCTCCTCGAGGTGAGCGACGACGGTCTGGGGATCGCGCCAGCCGACCGCGAACGCGTCTTCGATCGGTTCGTCCGGCTGGACAAGGACCGGTCGAGGAGGGCTGGCGGAACGGGGTTGGGACTCGCCATCGTTCGGGAGATCGTGGCCGCACATGGCGGCACGGTGACGATCGGGAACGGGATCGGTACCGGGACGCGTGTGACGGTTCAGTTGCCAGAGGCGTTCACGCCGCGCGAGGTGAACTCACCGGACTCGAGCCGGTAGCCCACGCCGCGGACGGTCTCAATCGTCTTGGTGCCGAACGGAATGTCGATCTTTCGCCGGACGTAGCCGACGTACACCTCCACGACGTTGTCGGCGCCGTCGTAGTGCGCATCCCACACGTGCTGCAGGATCTCCGTCTTGGTGACCACCACGTCGACGTTGCGCATCAGATATTCGAGCAGCCCGTACTCGCGAGGGGTCAGCGATATCCTGGTGTCATCGCGTCGGACCTCGCGGCTTGCGGGATCCAACGACAATGATCCCGCGGTCAGTACAGCGGGTCGCTGCGGTGCTGACCGTCGGATGAGGGCGCGGAGTCGGGCCACCAACACGATGAACGAGAACGGCTTCGTCAGGTAGTCGTCGGCACCCAGGTCGAAGGCATCGCTCTGGTCGTATTCACCGTCCTTGGCGGTGAGCATCAGGATCGGGGTCCAGACGCCGCGGGCTCGCAGCTGCCTGAGGACCTCGTAGCCGCTGAGGCCGGGCAGCATGATGTCGAGCACGATGACGTCGAACTCGCCCTCCGTCGCGTGCCAGAGCCCGTCGACTCCGGTGGCGGCGTGCACGACGACGAACCCCTCCGGCCGCAGGCCGACCGCCAGCGTCGACGCCAGGAGGGGTTCGTCTTCGACGATCAGAACCTTCATCTCATAGGTCGTTCATCTCGTCGGCCATTCTTCCAGTCGCGCCGATGCATTCGAGGCGATCGCAGCCGTCAGTTCATGTTCCAGGTTTCTCCGTAGGTGGTGACGCTGTCGCCGGTCGAGGCGATCAAGCGGGCGAACGGACGCAGCAGCACGCCGCCGGCCGCACCGGTGACGGTGCCGTGCGCGTTGGAGACCGCCACCCTGCCCGCGGGTCCGGCGACGTCGACCGAGAAGGTCGCGATCTCCTGGATGCCTGGTCCATTGCCCAGGTCAGCGCTGATCGACACGCCTGGGAAGAGATTCGGGGTGATCACCTGGTCGAGCGGCCCGAATCCGGGGTCCAACGGGTTGATGTTCACGTCATCGAGCGCGATGTTCGGCGTCGTGTAGCTGAAGTTGATGCCGACGCCCAGCGACCACGGGAAGCCGACCTGGTAGCCCAGTTCCAGCGTGCCCTCGAACTCGTCGGCGCCGGGGCCCGCGACGTTGTATCGCGCGTTGCCGGAGTGGAACCACTCGCGGGTCAGCCGGTTGCGGTCGAGGGGGAACACGCCGTCGAGGAAGGTGTCCCACTGCTGAACCGTCAAGGTCCGGTCCTTGCCGTCGACCAAACTCAGCTCGTTGTCCAAACCCGCGTGTGACGTGCCCGTGCTGGTGAACAGAGCCGCGATTGCCGCGATCAACACGCCCACCACTCGACTGATTGCCTTCATTGTCTCCCTAGTCGTCACCCCGGCCGCTGTTCGGCACGAGGGATTGGTCCGGATTGCGGCGTCGTACCGCACTGCCACCTCGTCGTTGACCAGCAGTCGGCTGAGACTGCCAAAGGGGCGCTGTGAGAACGCTGAGAAACATTGTCGGCTGCATACCGAGGTCGGCGCGTCAGGCCGCGTAGTCGGTCCGCATGCCGAGGTGTCAACGATGAGCATGGCGGATGGCTAGGGAGTGCAGCGTGACGCGCCGACGTTCGGGGCACGGCGGCGATGTCGCCGCCGTTGGTTCGCGTTCTCTTAGTTCATGTTCCAGGGCTCGCCGTAGGTGGTGACGCTGTCGCCGGTCGAGGCGATCAAGCGGGCGAACGGACGCAGGAGCACGCCACCGGCCGCACCGGTGACGGTGCCGTGCGCGTTGGAGACTGCGACCTTGCCTGCGGCACCGGTGACGTCGACGGAGAAGGTCGCGACTTCCTGGATGCCGGGGCCGTTGCCCAGGTCGGCGCTGATCGAGACACCCGGGAACAGGTTCGGGGTGATCACCTGATTGAACGGGTCGAGCCCGGACAGGTTGCCGTCGTCGATGGAGATGTTCGGTGTGGTGTAGCTGAAGTTGATGCCGACGCCCAGCGACCACGGGAAGCCGATCTGGTAGCCCAGTTCCAGCGTGCCCTCGAACTCGTCGGCGCCGGGGCCCGCGACGATGTACCGGGCGCTGCCGGAGTGGAACCACTCACGGGTCAGCCGGTTGCGGTCCAAGGGGAACACGCCGTCGAGGAAAGTGTCCCACTGCTGAACCGTCAAGGTCCGGTCCTGTCCATCGACCAGGCTCAGCTCGTTGTCCAAACCCGCATGCGAGGTGCCTGAGCCGGTGAGCAGGGCCGCAACAGCGGCGCAGCACCACGATCGTCACCCGACTGAATGTCTTCATGTTCTCCCTAGTCGTCACTTCGGCCATGCATCTGGTGGCTCGATGGGTGGCTGCATTGCGGCGTCTTACCGCCCTGCGCTTCGTCGTTGATCAGCAGGTGCATCAGCGTCCCAAGGTCGTGTTGAGAAAACGCTGAGGAATGGTCGGTGACCGGCGGTGAGAGCGGCACCAGGCGAGTCGCCTAGGCTTGGCGACATGCAACGGATCATCGGCACGGAGATCGAATACGGCATATCCTCGCCGTCCGATCCGACCGCCAATCCGATCTTGACCTCGACTCAGGCCGTGCTGGCCTATGCTGCGGCCGCGGGTATCCAGCGGGCAAAGCGCACCAGGTGGGACTACGAGGTGGAATCACCGCTGCGCGACGCCAGGGGATTCGATCTCAGCCGGTCGGCGGGTCCACCTCCCATCGTGGATGCCGACGAGGTCGGCGCCGCCAACATGATCCTGACGAACGGCGCGCGGCTGTACGTCGACCACGCCCATCCGGAGTACGCCGCCCCCGAGGTCACCGACCCGATGGACGCGGTGATCTGGGACAAGGCGGGCGAACGCGTCATGGAGGCCGCGGCACGACACGTCGCGAGCGTGCCCGGCGCGGCCAAGCTGCAGCTCTACAAGAACAACGTCGACGGCAAGGGCGCGTCGTACGGTTCGCACGAGAACTACCTGATGTCGCGACAGACGCCGTTCTCGGCGATCATCGCGGGGTTCACGCCGTTCCTGGTGTCGCGCCAGGTGATCACGGGTTCGGGCCGGGTCGGGATCGGTGCGTCGGGCGACGACCCCGGATTCCAGCTGTCGCAGCGCGCGGACTACATCGAGGTCGAGGTCGGCCTCGAGACCACGCTCAAGCGGGGCATCATCAACACCCGCGACGAGCCGCACGCCGACGCCGACAAGTACCGGCGGCTGCACGTCATCATCGGCGATGCGAACCTTGCGGAGACGTCGACCTATCTGAAGGTCGGCACCAGCTCGTTGGTCCTGGACCTGATCGAGGAGGGTGTCGACCTCAGCGATCTCGCGTTGGCCAGGCCGGTGCACGCCGTGCACGTGATCAGTCGCGATCCGTCGCTGCGAGCCACCGTCGCACTTGCCGACGGCCGCGAGCTGACCGGCCTTGCGCTGCAACGCATTTACCTCGATCGGGTGGCGAAGCTCGTCGACAGTCGAGATCCCGACCCCAGCGCCTCGCGCGTCGTCGAGACGTGGGCCAACGTGCTCGATCTGCTCGAGCGCGATCCGATGGAGTGCGCCGAGATCCTCGACTGGCCCGCCAAGCTCCGGCTGCTCGAGGGCTTCCGGCAGCGGGAGAACCTGACCTGGTCGGCGCCGCGTCTGCACCTGGTCGACCTGCAGTACTCCGACGTGAGACTGGACAAGGGCCTCTACAACCGGCTGGTGGCGCGGGGCTCGATGAAACGGCTCGTCACCGAGCAGCAGGTGCTCGACGCCGTCGACAGCCCGCCGACCGACACCCGCGCCTATTTCCGCGGTGAATGCCTGCGCCGATTCGGCGCCGACATCGCCGCTGCCAGCTGGGATTCGGTGATCTTCGACCTCGGCGGCGACTCGCTGGTCCGAATTCCCACGCTGGAGCCGTTGCGGGGCAGCAAGGCGCACGTGGGAGCGCTGCTCGATTCGGTGCACAGCGCCGCGGAGTTGGTCGAACAGCTCACCACGTGACGACGTGACCATGCCGGGCAATCCTGCGGACGCAACGGTAGGGTGGAGAAACCGGCGGGTGTCTGTGTGTCCGCTGACGAGCGCTCGCGCGAGGAATCGACGAGCACTATGACGAGCAGGAGGCAGCGGTGGCTCAAGAGCAGACCAAGCGTGGCGGCGGCGGGGGCGACGAAGACGACGCCACCGGCAGCACGGCCGCGGGCCAGGAGCGTCGCGAGAAGCTGACCGAGGAGACCGACGATCTGCTCGACGAGATCGACGACGTGCTCGAGGAGAACGCCGAGGACTTCGTTCGCGCGTACGTCCAAAAGGGCGGACAGTGACCTGGCCGCATAGCGAAAAGCTGGCCTTCCCTCCAACCGAATTCCGGATCGTCCGTCCCGATGGATCTGTCGTCGTTCTCGGACATGCTGCGCAGGCAGGCGCCACATCTGCTGCCTGCGGGCGGTGCCGGCGATGGGACGCCCGCCGTTTCCGACGCTCTGCCCCACGGCACCACCATCGTCGCGGTGAAGTTTCCCGGCGGGGTGTTGATCGCCGGTGACCGCCGGTCCACGCAGGGCAACATGATCGCCGGTCGCGACGTGCAGAAGATTCACGTGACCGACGACTACACGGCCACCGGCATCGCGGGCACGGCGGCGATCGCCGTCGAGTTCGCCCGCCTCTACGCGGTGGAGTTGGAGCACTACGAGAAGCTCGAGGGCGTCGCGCTGACGTTCGCGGGCAAGGTGAACCGGCTGGCGATCATGGTCAGGGGAAATCTCGGGGCCGCGCTGCAGGGATTCATCGCGCTTCCCCTGTTGGTCGGTTACGACCTCGACGATCCCAACGGCGACAACGCAGGCCGGATCGTGTCCTTCGACGCCGCGGGTGGCTGGAACCTCGAGCTGGAGGGCTATCAGTCGGTCGGCTCGGGCTCGATCTTCGCCAAGTCGTCGATGAAGAAGCTGTACTCCCGCGTGACCGACGCCGAATCGGGACTGCGGGTCGCCATCGAGGCGCTGTACGACGCCGCCGACGACGACTCGGCGACCGGCGGACCCGACCTCGTCAGGGGCATCTATCCGACCGCGGTCGTCATCCAGGCCGAAGGCGCCGAGGAGATTTCCGAGGCACGCATCGCCGAGCTCGCCCGCGAGGTCGTCGAAAGTCGTTCGCGCGCTGACTCCTTCGGTCCCGGCGACAGTGGCGACGGGAAGGTGGAGCTGTGAGCTTCCCGTACTTCATCTCGCCCGAACAGGCGATGCGTGAGCGTTCGGAGCTTGCGCGCAAGGGCATTTCCCGCGGTCGCAGTGTGGTGGCGTTGGCCTACTCCGGTGGCGTGCTCTTCGTCGCCGAGAACCCTTCGCGCTCGCTGCAGAAGGTCAGCGAGCTGTACGACCGGGTCGGGTTCGCCGCGGTCGGGCGGTTCAACGAGTTCGACAACCTGCGGCGCGGCGGCATTCAGTTCGCCGACACCCGCGGCTACGCGTACGACCGCCGTGACGTGACCGGTCGCCAGCTGGCCAACGTGTACGCGCAGACGCTCGGCACGATATTCACCGAGCAGGCCAAGCCGTACGAGGTCGAACTGTGCGTCGCAGAGGTCGCGCACTTCGGCGAGACCAAGCAGCCGGAGCTGTACCGCATCACCTACGACGGCTCGATTGCCGACGAGCCGCACTTCGTCGTCATGGGCGGTACCACCGAGCCGATCATCACCGCGCTCAACGACTCCTACACCGAGAACGCGGGCCTCGCCGAGGCCGCACGGATCGCCGTCGAAGCCCTCAAGGCGGGCAGTGGCAACGGCACCGAAGCTCGGGTACTCGGGCCCGCCACCCTCGAGGTGGCGATCCTCGACGCCAACAGGCCGCGGCGCGCCTTCCGGCGGATCACCGGATCGGCACTGGAAGCGCTGCTGCCCGTGGAGGACTCGGAAGAGCCCGCCGCCGACTAGCCTGCGTGGGCGCCAACCTACTTAGGTTAGCCTTCACTGCATGGGTAACGTCTACGGCACCGTCTCCACCGTCGCCGACGTAGGGCCGCGCATCCGGCGCATCGTCTTCGACGTTCCGGAGCTCGCCGATCTGCGGCTCCCGGGCAGGGGAGACGACGCGGTCGGCATCTACTTCCCTGCGCCCGGCTCGTCGCGTCCGCCTGCGATGGAGTGCCGCGACGGCGTGTGGGACTTCTTCGATGCCTCCGACACGCCCGAGGGGCGCAACTACTCGGTCCGGCGAATCGACCCCGACGATGGACGGATCACCTGCGACTTCGTGCTTCACCAGCGGGGTGTGGCCAGCGACTGGGCCCGGCGGGTTCGCATCGGGGAGCAGGTGCTGCTCGCACACGGCCGCGGTTGGTACCGACCGGAGCAGACCGCCCACTGGCAGCTGTTGATCGCAGACCTGTCCGGCCTGCCCGCGCTCGCCCGGATCCTCGAGGAACTGCCCGACGGAACTCAGGCCGCCGGTGATCGTCGAGGTCGCCGAGCAGAGCGATCTGAACTACCTGCCCGCGCGGCGCGACGTATCGGTCGTCGCCACCGTGGGCACCGGAAACGGCTACGCGCCGAGCCGGTTGGCCGAGATGGCTCGCGCGCACCAGCACCCCGACGGACGCGGCTACTGCTGGTTCGCCGGCGAGGCGCAGGCAACGCGAGAGGTACGCAAACACCTTCGCGGCCAACATGGTTGGGTGGCCGATCAGTACGACATCGTCGGGTACTGGCGCTTCGACTCCGAGACGTGGGACCGGAAGTACGAGGAGGTCAGCGACGAGATGGAAGCGGTGTACGCGCGGGCGCTGGCGGACGGCAAGGACGAGAAGATCGCGTCGGAGGAGTACGACCTCGCACTCGAACGCGTGGGCCTCTAGTCGATGAGCATTGCGACGACCACCGACGGTCCGCGCTGACCTCGCCCCCGGTGGCCCACCCGCGACGCGCGGACGTCGGCGCGTCGTCGGGCTGTTCTCCTGCGCCGCCGTGCTGGCGCTGGTGTGCGTGCTCAGCCTGGCGATCGGCACCGAGAACGTCGGGCTGGCCACGGTCTGGCGGGCGGTCACCGACTACACGGACACCGGCAACGAGTGGATCGTGCACGAACTGCGGATCCCGCGCACCATTCTCGGGATCGCGGTCGGCGTCGCGCTGGGGCTCAGCGGCGCGCATCATTCAGGGCACCACCCGAAACCCGTTGGCCGACACCCAGATCCTCGGAATCAACTCCGGCGCCGGGCTGTTCCTCGTCGCGTCGATCGCCTTCCTCGGGTTGCGTTCGGTGTGGTCCTACATCTGGTTCGCCTTCCTCGGCGCCTTCGTCGCGATGGTGCTGGTGTACCTGATCGGCATGACGGGCCGGGCCGTGGCCACCCCGGTGCGGATGCTGCTCGCGGGCGTCGCGACCGGCGCGGTGATGGAAGGCATGTCGTATGCCATTCGACTGCGCAACCCCCGGGCCTTCGACTCGATGCGGTACTGGGACGCGGGCGCGCTGGACGGTCGATCGCTCGCGGTGGTCGGAGTCGTCGCGCCGTTCATCGTCCTCGGTGCGGCCATCGCCATCTACGTCAGCCGGGGGCTCAACGCGGTCGCGCTCGGCGACGAGCTCGCCGTCGCGATGGGCGGCAACGTCATTCGCACCCGCGTGCTCGGATTCGTCGCGGTCACGCTGCTCGCGGGTGCCGCCACCGCCGCGGCGGGCCCGATCGGCTTCGTCGGCCTGATGGTGCCGCACGTGGTGCGCTGGTTCACCGGGCCGGATTGGCGATGGATCTGTGCGTACTGCGTGTTCGCCGCGCCCGCATTGCTGCTGGCCGCCGACATCCTCGGCCGGGTCGTGGTCCGGCCCGGCGAGCTCCCCGCCGGCATCGTGACCGCGTTCGTCGGTGCGCCCGTGCTGATCTGGCTGATTCGGCGCAGGAACGTGGCCGGCCTGTGAACCAACTCGAGGCGATCGACTTCGGGCACCGCCAGCTGATCGTCCGGCGCGAACCGGCGGTCGCACTGCGCGCGGCCTGGCGCAGCGTCGCGGTCGTGGCGATGCTCGCGGCGCGGGACGTCGGTGTTGGCCGTGCTGGCGCTGGGGGTGGGGGAGTACCCGGTCCCGCCCACGCAGGTCGTCTCGGTCCTCACCGGCCAGGACCAGAGCTTCGCCAGCGTGCTCGTTCTGCAATGGCGGATGCCGCGAATCCTGTTGGCACTGCTCATCGGCGCCGCACTGGGCGTGTCGGGAGCGATCTTCCAGGCGCTGACGCGCAACCCCCTCGGCAGCCCCGACGTCATCGGCTTCGACTTCGGCGCCTACACCGGAGCGTTGATCGCGATCGCGGTGCTCGGCGGCGGCTACTACACGGTCGCGGTGAGCGCGGTGGTCGGTGGCCTGGCCACGGCGGTCGTCGTCTACCTGCTGTCCTACAAGAACGGTGTCGCGGGCTTCCGCCTGATCATCGTCGGCATCGCCGTCGCCGCCGTGCTGAGCTCGTTCTGCCAGTGGATCATCCTCAAGATCAAGCTGCACCAGGCGATTACGGCGTCGGTGTGGCAGCAGGGATCGCTCAGCGGGCTGGACTGGGCCCAGGTGTATCCGGTGGTGGGCTGCCTCGCCGTGACGCGCCGTGCTGCTCGTGACCGTCGGGCCCGAAGCTGCCGATCCTGCAGATGGGTGACGACGCAGCGGGAGCGCTCGGGGTCAATCCCGAACGGGTCAGGTTGGCGTACTTCGCCATCGGGGTGCTGCTGGTCGCCGTCGCCGCCGCCACCGCGGGCCCGATCTCGTTCGTGGCGCTCGCCGCGCCGCAGCTCGCCCGCCGCCTCACGGCCGCGCCCGGTGTCGGGCTGGTCTCCGCCGCGGCGATGGGCGCGTTCCTGCTGCTGGCGAGTGACCTGATCGCGTTGAGGATCTTCGCGCCAACGGAATTGCCGGTCGGCGCGGTCACCGTGACCGTTGGCGGGCTCTACCTCGTGTATCTGCTCGTCGCGCAGGCGCGGCGCCGGTAGAAGGTGGGATGGATGACTCGCAAGGGCGAGCGAAGCGACGGGGAATACCGTGTCCAACGAAGACCACACGCGGCTCGAAGCGCGCGACCTGTCGCTCGGCTACGGCGACAAGCCGATCGTCGACGACCTGACCGTGACCATCGCCCACGGCGCGATCACCGCGATCGTCGGGCCCAATGCGTGCGGCAAGTCGACACTTGCTGCGCGGGCTCGCGCGGCTGCTGAGACCCGCCGGGGGACAGGTCATCCTCGACGGCGCGGACATCACCACGCTGCGCACCAAGGAGGTCGCGCGCACAGCTCGGCCTGCTGCCGCAGTCGTCGATCGCGCCGGAGGGCATCACCGTCGCCGACCTGGTGGCCCGAGGACGGTTTCCGCACCAGAAGCTGTTGCGCCAGTACTCGCGCGACGACCAGCGGGCGGTCGCCGACGCCATGGCCGCGACCGGAGGTCACCGCCCTTGCCGGCAGGCCGGTCGACGAGCTCTCAGGCGGTCAGCGCCAACGGGTTTGGGTGGCCATGGTGCTGGCCCAGCAGACCCCGCTCATCCTGCTCGACGAGCCGACGACGTTCCTCGACATCGCCCATCAGATCGAACTGCTCGACCTGTTCGCCGAACTCAACGCCGCGACAGGGCCGCACCATCGTCGCGGTGCTGCACGACCTCAACCACGCGTGCCGGTTCGCCGACCAGATCATCGCCATGAAGGACGGATCGATCGTCGCGCAGGGCGATCCGTCGGCGGTGGTCACCGCCGAACTGGTCGAGGAGGTCTACGGACTGACGGTGCCAGATCATCGACGACCCCGAAACGGGCACGCCGCTGGTGATCCCGCGGGCCTCGGCCGCGTCGACAGATTGCGCGCCGAGTCCCGGTAGCCGGATCACCAGCGGCACTGAGGTTTACGAGTCGGAGAGGTCCGCGACCGGCTTGCCCTGCACGGCGTTGCTCAACTGCGGGACCAGCAGGTCCAGCGCGTAGAGCATGGCGTTCGGCCCGCTGAAGGCCAGGGCGCCGGAGAGGGTGGAGTCCGAGCCCGCGTAGAGGGTGCGGCCGTCGCGGACGACGCTGAGCCGCTGGAACGCCGGGATGTCGGCCATCTGCTCCTTGGTCAGGCCGTTGACGAACAGCACGTTGCCGTCGAGCAGGTTCAGCTTCTCCTCGGAGACGTCGCCGACGGTGTCCTGCGCGGTGAAGCCGAGGCCTTCGAAGATCGCGTTGCGGGGGTCGCCCTTGCCGATCAGGTAGTGCGCGTTGGCCTCGGAGGTGAAGTCGGAGACCAGGGTCTTGCCCGCGAACTCGGGGTGGGCGGCCTTGGCCTCGGCGATCTTGCCGTTGACCTCGTCGACCAGCTTCTGCGCCTCGTCGGCCTTGCCGAGCGCCTTGCCGGTGGTGAGAAGCTGGACGTTCCAGGGGGTTTCCTCGTCGGGGTAGTCGGCGGACTGCACGACGGTGGGTGCGATCTGGGAGAGCCGGTCGTAGGTCTTCTGATCGATGGTCTCGTTGATCGCGAAGATGACGTCGGGCTTGGCCGCGGCAATGCCCTCGAAGTTGATGGTGTCGCCCTCGATGGCGGGAACGCCCTTGCCGTCGGTCTCCTGCTTCACCCACGGGAAGTCGTTGTAGTTGTCGAAGTAGCCGCCGCGGCTTCCGACCGGCACCACGCCGAGTGCCAGCACGAAGTCCTGGTCGATCCAGCCCGCGGTGACGACCCGCTTGGGGTCGGCCGGGACCTTGGTCTCGCCGAACTTGTGGCTGATCGTCACGGGCTCGGCCGCCGCGGGACTGCTGTCCGTCTTCGTCTCGGGTGCGGACGAGCTGCACCCGACCAACAGGCCGACTACCAGTGCACTTACCGCGAGGAACGCCGATCCGCGTCGGAGAGGGGTACCAAATCTAGTGATCAACATTAGGTTAGGATAACCTACGCTCAAGCTGGTACTCGCTGGGTGGAACAGGCACGTCAACAACGCTGGAGGACGAAGAATGCTCCGAACCATGCTGGGCGGCAATGGATAGATTCGGCTGGCGTCGAATCGCACGGCAGGTGCGACCAATTCATGGAATCGCACGTCGAGATGGACTGCCGTCACTCCGAGCGATGGATGCGGACACGCTCGCACCCGATCACTCCGGCGGAGGTACCGCGTCACCCCGTCCTCACCCGTGACGATGTCCTTCACCTTCTCGTACGAATAGCTGGCGATGTCCATCGAACTCGCCACGATGCCCTGGACGCCGCCGGAGACGTCACCCTTGACGATGTGGCCGGCACTCTCGACGATGTCCGCGGACCGCTCGATGGCGTTCGTGGCAATGTCCTTGACCGACTCGATCGCGTCCTTCGGGTCGAAGCCCATCGGGATCTCCTAAACGTTGAGTGAATGGGCTGACTCTAGCGTTGTTGGTTCACCAGCTCGATGTGTTGACGGTCACCGGTGATGACCGCCAGTACGTTGCGCCACGAGTCCGAGGCCGGGTCGTTGACGATGTCGGTGTGCGTCTGCGGCCCTGCGAACGGCCAACCACTGTCGTAATCGCCTGTCGCCAAATGGATTACACCCGCCATGTGATCCGGGTCCGCGCCGTGGGGTCCGCCCGGGATGCCCTGGACCAGTTCGATGACGTCGCCGGGCGCGGTCATCGAGAACCGCAGCACGTCCGGGTTGCGGTTGTGCCAGTCGCCGGGGTCGTCGACGCCGACGCCTGCCCCGGCCGACGCGAGGTACAGGGTCCGGTCGGCGGTCATCCCGAGTGCCTCCGCCGTGCCGAGGATCGAACCGCCGTACGAATGGCCGACGTAGGTCACGGGAATCGCACGACCGGTGGCATCGACGGTGCGGTCGACGTCCGCGCTGAACGACGCCAGCCTGGGAGCCATGTCCAGGGCGGATCGGGGATCGGCGGCCTGGGCCAGCGCGACGGCGAGGTTGTCGCCATGCGGAAACGGCCCGCCCAGGTAGGTGATCGCCGCGATCTCTCCGCGCGTCGCACGGACCATTCGCCGCGCGGCGGCGGTGTCGGATGCCGAGCCCTCGACGGTGGTGCCCATGCCGGGTATGAGCACCGCGACGCTACTGGCCGTCGCGAGACTCCCACTGAGCTCGACGAACGACGACCGCGCCGGATCGAAGGCGAGGATCTGCCGGTCGATGCGTCGCCCGCTGCCGTCGGGGTCGTCGACCTCGGCCAACAGCCCGCGATAGAACGCCGAGCGTCGGGGATCATCCGAATCGAGGATCGCCTGCGGCGATATTGGTGCGATTCGCCGCGATCCGCATGTCCCACGGAATGCCATCGGTATTGCCGACCTGCACGGGAAACGCCTCGGTGAGGTCTGCCGCTGGGCACTCGTCATCGCCGCGACCTGCTGCGCGATGCGCTCCTGGCTCATCGCCGGCCAGCCCGCCACGACGTCGCCCTCCTGCACCGGCCACGCTCCCGCGGGCACGGTCGCCGCCGGACGGGGGACCGGCAACACGAGGGCCTCGTCGATGTCCGCGGCGGCATCGGCGTCGGCGGCACCGAGCCGGTCGAGCGCGGCGGACAACTGGCGGGTCAGCTCCTCGGCGCGCACCCGGAGCATCCCGCCGGCCACGACCTCGTCGCCTCCGGACAACGTCACCAGCAGCGCACCCGCATCCGCAGAAACGGCCACCGACCCGTCGTCGCCAACCGCGAACCCTTCGCCTCGGGCCGTCGCCACCAGGCCCAGCACCTCGTCGCGCGCGAGGGAGATCTGGTCGGCGCCGTCGCGGGCGGCGACCGAAGCCAGCACCATGGCGCGCGCCACCGCGCCCGAATTCCGCGCCACCCCGACCGCGCCCTCGCGCGCGGCGTCCGCGGCCGAGCCGGTCCAGAAGTCACGTGTTCCCGCCACGCCTTCGACGGCGACCTCGACGCCCGCATGGACATCGGTCGCGGCGGCATACCAGCGCTCGGCGGCCTCGCGCAGCGAGTCGGGTCGCCACGCTTGCGCCTGCGCCACCGTCGGACGCGTCACCTCACTCGGCGTACCTGCTGGCGATCGAGCGCATTGGCGATCTCGCGCGCCCGCTTCGCCCACGCCTCGAGTCGCTCGACCACCGACTCGGTCCACAGACCGTGCGCTCTCGGCGTGGAGGTCGATGGCCGTGACCGGCGAATCCTCCTGCTGCTCAGGCCAATTGTAGAAAGTGCACCTGATGTCGGATGCCGCCGCCTGAAGCGACTCGGCGACCGCCTCCATCGCGAACGAGTCGATTCGGTAGATGTCCCCCATGCCTCATGCTGACAGGAAATCGGGCGAGGCCGCTGAAGTTATCCACAGGCACCTACCGAACGACGAGCACCGGGCATTCGGCGTGATGCACGACGTTCTGGCTCACCGAACCGAGCGCGGCATCCGCCAGCTTGCCGCTCCCGTGGCTGCCGACGACCACCAACTGCGCTTCCCGCGAGAGTTCGGTGAGTCCCTTCGATGGGCTGATGTCCTGAAAGACCTTGTTCACGTGAGCATTTCCGTATTCCTTGAGGAACGGCGCGACCAATTCGTCCATCTTGCGCCGCTGTTGGGACTGCAGCACGTCGAGCAGTTTCCAGTCCATCAGGCCCTGGCTGTACCCGAGGCCGACGGCGGCGCCGATCTCCCACATGTGCACGACCGACAGTGGGCGCATGCAACGCGCCCGCGACGTCGAACGCCGCCGCGAGCGCACGCGTGGAGTCATCGGACTCGTCGATGCCGACGACGACGGGCAGCGGCTTTCCGGTCCGCTTCGCGACGGGTTGCCGCCACACCGCGACGGGGCACTGCGACCGGTGGGTGATGCGCACGACGTGTCCGCCCAGCGCGCGGTGATCCGTCGAACCCGAACCCACGACGAGAAGGCGAGCCGCCGCGGATGCCTGCGTCAGCGCCGCCGCGACCGAGTCCTTCAAGGACACGGCGTGGATCGCGAGGTCCGGGTGGTGCGACTGCACCGCATCCTGCGCCACTGCGAGGACGTCGGAGGTCGTGTCCAGCGGCGGCGCCGGAGTGGTGCTGAAGTGCCATTCCAGTCGAGGCACCGCGTGCAGCAGCGTCAGCGGTAGCGCCCACTTCGCCGCGAGGTCGGCGGCCCATTGTGCGGCGCCGAGCGCGCTGTCGGATCCATCGACTCCGACGACGACGGTCTGCTCAACCGAAGCTGCTGCGCTCATCGAGCGGGTCTCCTTCTTCATTCAGGTGACGGTCCATGGTGTTGCGCATGTCGACGACGAATGCCTCGAACTGACGTAGTTGCTCAGAGAAGTATTGGGCCATCATCGCGTCAAGACGTTCACCGAGGGCAGGAAGTAGTGCTTTTGCGAGGTCGACCGACGGTGTTCGGTGGGTTCCGGATTTCCGGTCAAGCTAGTTGTCGTACCCCCGTGCCACTATGTGGTCATGTCCTATCCGCCGGGTCCGTTCGCGGTCGATGCGCCGCCGGTTGAGCGGTTGGAGTTGTTGTTCGACGAGTTGGCGGAGTTGACCGGGCAGCGCAACGCGATCGACGGGCGGATCGTGGACATCGTGGCCGAGATCGATCGCGACGGGCTCTGCGGCAACACCGGGTGCCGTTCGGTGGCGGCACTGGTGGCATGGAAGACCGGAGTGTCACCACGCAACGCCGAAACCGTCTTTACCGTCGCGCACCGGTCGCCGAGTTCCCCAATGCGTCGAGGGTCTGCGGGAGGGCCGGCTGTCGCTGGATCAGGTCGGCGTCATCGCCGAGGGTGCGGCCGAGGGTTCTGATGCGCACTATGCGGAGTTGGCGCAGAAGTCGACCGTGACCCAGTTGCGCACGGCCGTCAGCCTGGAACCGCGACCCGAACCGCCGCCGCCACCGGAGCCGAAAGAGTCGATCACCCGGTATGACAGTGGCCCGGGTGGGGAGTACACCACCTGGAAGATCACCCTGCCGAAACTGGACGCCGCGAAGTTCGACGCCGCCCTGGATTCGCACCGCGAGGCCCTGGTCGCGGACTGGCAACGCGACCGGGACGCCCACGCCGCCGCCGGTGCGGTCGACCCCTACGCCGACGCCAACCCAGAGGTCACCCCACGGATGCAGGATCTGCCGGTCCCGATGCCCACCACCGTGGATGCGTTCATCAGCTTGGTCGAGGCCGGCTGGGACACCGACGTGGCACGCCGTTCGCACGGCCGGCGCAGCACCGTGGTCGCGCACCTCGACGTCGACAAGCACGTCGCGGCGCTTCACCTGGGTCCGTTGCTGTCCGATGGTGAGCGCCGGTTCCTGCTGTGTGACGCGACGTGTGAGGTGTGGTTCGAGAAGCACGGGCAGGTGATCGGGGCAGGACGGTCGACTCGCACCGTGAACCGCCGGTTGCGCCGCGCCCTCGAGGACCGCGATCACGGGACCTGTGTGGTGCCCGGCTGCGGGGCGACCCGCGGTCTGCACGCTCATCACGTCGTGCACTGGGAGGACGGCGGAGTGACCGAGCTGCACAATCTGGTCCTGGTCTGTCCGTATCACCACCGGATGCATCACCGCGGCGAGATCACCATCGCCGGACCCGCCGACCGCCTCGTCGTCACCGATCGCTTCGGCACCGTTCTGAGTAACCGCTCACTGGCCCGACCACCCACCCAACCCCCACCGACCGTCGCCCCCTACAAGGGGCCAACCGGCGAACGCGCTCCAATGGTGGTGGTACACACCCTTCGAACCACACGCACCACCAAGCGACAACTAACTCGGCCACCGACCCGGTCGTGTCCAGCGCGACCGAACGGTCAAACAGGTTGATGTAGCGCAACACTCGTTGTTGTCTCGCGCTCACCGGTCGTCGCGGTCACGATCGTCGATCCGTGCACACGAGTAAAGTCGCGGTTACGAACCGGAAGTGGGAGGACCACATGCAGCTGGATGGCATCAACCACGTTGCCACGATCTCCAACGACGCCAAGCGGCTCGGCGACTTCTACGCCGCGGTGTTCGATGCCGAAGTCGGTCCGACTCGTGCGCACGGCGAAGACTCCGGGGAGACCATGACGGTGATCCGCATCGGTCCGCACACCGAACTGAACGTCTTCGTCATCGACGGCAACGCCGAGGCGGACCATCAGACCCCGATGTGGGGTCGCGGGCGCATCGATCACCTCGGTTTGCAGGCGGCCTCACCGGAGGCATTCGACACGATCCGCACCCGCCTCGTGGACGTCGGCGCGAGCGACGGACACGTCAACGACTTCGGTGCCGTGCGGAGCATGTTCTTCCGCGACCCAGACGGTCTTGAGGGTGAAGTCTTGATCGCGAAGAATCCCGACTGATCCCTGTCAGCTACCGGTTTTCCTGCGGTGCACTGACTTCCGCGTGATCCCGCTGGTCATATCCATCATCCGTCGCGAGGCGGCTCTTGCGCCTGCTGTGCGCGAAGTAGATCACCATGCCGATCGCCATCCAGATCAGGAACCGAATCCACGTCGCGGCGGGAAGATTCAGCATCAGGTAGACCGAGGTGAGGACGGCGAGAACCGGCACGACCGGCACCCCCGGGCACCGGAAGGCTCGCTTCAAGTCGGGGCGGGTGCGTCGCAGCACGATGACCCCGATGGCGACGAGCACGAACGCGAACAGCGTGCCGATGTTCACCAACTCGGCGAGTTCCGACAGCGGCACGAAGGTGGCGATCACCGCAACGGCCACACCCGTGAACAGCGTCGTCCGGATCGGGGTGCCGAACCGGGGGCTGACCTTCGCGAAGCTCTTGGGTAGCAATCGATCTCGGCTCATCGCGAAGAAGACGCGGCTCTGGCCGAGCATCAGCACCATCATCACGGTCGTCAGGCCGATCAGAGCGCCGACCGAGATCACCGTCGCGAACGCGGGGTGTCCGACCGATCGGAAGGCCTCGGCGAGCGGAGCGTCGACCTTGACGTCGGTGTACTTCACCATTCCGGTGACCACCAGGGAGACCGCGACGTAGAGCACGGTGCAGATGCCCAGCGACGCGAAGATGCCGATGGGCATGTCCCGCTGCGGGTTCTTGGTCTCCTCGGCCGCGGTCGCGACGATGTCGAACCCGATGTAGGCGAAGAACACCAGCGCGGCGCCCGTGAAGATGCCGCTGATGCCGAACGCGCCGGGGGCGAGTCCGAGGTCCTGCAGCAGCGACGGCGTTGCCTCCCCGCCCGAGGCGGCCGGTGAGCCGGACGGCGGGATGAACGGCGAGTAGTTGCTCATCTTGATGAAGAACAGGCCCGCGATGATCACGAACAGCACGATGGCCACCTTGATGACCACGAAGACGAAGTTGACCTGCGAGGAGATCTTGATGCCCACGCACAGCACGCCGGTGAGGATCAGCACGATCGCGGCCGCGATCAGATTGTGGCCGTCCCCGTAGAGGAAGTCAGGGATGCTGATGCCGATTTCCTTCATCAGGTCGGCGAAGTAGCCCGACCACCCGACGGCGACCGTGCTCGCGCCGAGCGCCATCTCCAGGATCAGGTCCCAGCCGATGATCCAGGCGACGAGCTCGCCGAGGCTGGCATAGGAGAAGGTGTACGCCGACCCCGCGACGGGCACGGTGCTGGCGAACTCCGCGTAGCAGAGCGCGGCGAGTGCGCAGGCGATGCCGGAGAAGACGAAGGACAGCGCGATAGCGGGCCCGGCCTTCTCGCCTGCGGCCTCGCCGGTCAGGACGAAGATGCCGGTTCCGAGGATCACCCCGACGCCGAACACGGTGAGCTGGAGCGGTCCCAGCTCTCTGCGTAGCTGATGTTCGGATTCCTCGGTGTCCGCGATCGACTGCTCGACGGTCTTGGTTCGCATCAGGTTCATTGGTCTGCCTCCGTTGGCCACCGGGATGAGATGAAGCGTGGTTACCCCGAACCGGCCGCGTCGACACCATGTGGTCGTCAGGGCGGATCAGGGGGGCGATCAGCGAGAAGATGCCCATGGATCGTCACGGCGAGTCAGCGGGCACGACGAACCGTTACGGACACCGCGGCGGGTGTCAATACGCGGTGACCCGGCAACCCGTAAGCTCGTCTACGTGCAGCGACGAATCATGGGCATTGAGACCGAATTCGGTGTGACGTGCACGTTTCACGGCCACCGCAGGCTCAGCCCCGACGAGGTTGCCCGCTACCTGTTCCGGCGGGTGGTGTCGTGGGGCCGCAGCTCCAACGTCTTCCTCCGCAACGGCGCGCGTCTATACCTCGACGTCGGTTCCCATCCCGAATACGCGACCGCGGAGTGCGACAGCCTCATTCAGTTGGTGACCCACGACCGCGCAGGCGAACGCGTTCTCGAGGATCTGCTGATCGACGCCGAGCAGCGCCTCGCCGACGAGGGCATCGGCGGCGACATCTACCTGTTCAAGAACAACACCGACTCCGCGGGCAACTCCTACGGCTGCCACGAGAACTACCTCATCGTCAGGGCGGGCGAGTTCTCCCGGATCTCCGACGTGTTGCTGCCGTTCCTGGTGACGCGGCAGCTGATCTGCGGCGCGGGCAAGGTCCTCCAGACCCCGAAGGCCGCGGCGTTCTGCCTGAGCCAGCGCGCAGAACACATCTGGGAGGGCGTCTCGAGCGCCACGACGCGCAGCAGGCCGATCATCAACACGCGCGACGAGCCCCACGCCGACGCCGAGAAGTACCGCAGGCTGCACGTCATCGTCGGCGACTCGAACATGTGCGAGTCCACCACGATGCTGAAGGTGGGTACCGCGGCGCTGGTGCTCGAGATGATCGAGGCCGGGGTGCCGTTCCGCGACTTCTCCCTCGACAACCCGATCCGCGCCATCCGCGAGGTCAGCCACGATCTGACCGGACGACGCCCGGTGCGGCTGGCCGGCGGTCGGCAGGCCAGTGCGCTCGACATTCAGCGCGAGTACTACAGCCGGGCCGTCGAGCACCTCCAGACCCGCGAGCCCAACGCACAGATCGAACAGGTCGTCGATCTGTGGGGTCGCCAGCTCGACGCGGTCGAGAGCCAGGACTTCGCGAAGGTCGACACCGAAATCGACTGGGTCATCAAGCGCAAGCTCTTCCAGCGCTACCAGGACCGCTACGACATGGAGCTGGCCGACCCGAAGATCGCTCAACTCGACCTCGCCTATCACGACATCAAGCGCGGTCGCGGCGTATTCGACCTGTTGCAGCGCAAGGGCCTGGCGGCGCGCATCACCACCGACGAGGAGATCGAGGCCGCGGTCAACGAGCCGCCGCAGACCACCCGGGCCAAGCTTCGCGGCGAGTTCATCAGCGCCGCGCAAGCCGCGGGCCGCGACTTCACCGTCGACTGGGTGCACCTCAAGCTCAATGACCAGGCGCAGCGCACGGTGCTGTGCAAGGACCCGTTCCGCTCGGTCGACGAAAGGGTCAAGCGGCTCATCGCCAGCATGTGATCGCCGTACTCGTGACGGCAGCTCGGCCCCGGTCGAATAGGGTTAGGCAGTGGGGATCTCCAAAGTCGAACGCCTGATGAATCTGGTGATAGCGCTTCTGTCGACCCATTCGTTCATCTCCGCGGAGCGGATCCGCGCCACCGTCTACGGGTACGGCGACAGCCCGAGCGACGAAGCGTTCTCCCGGATGTTCGAGCGCGACAAGAACGAGCTGAGGGACCTCGGGATCCCGTTGGAGACCGGTCGCGCATCGTCGTTCGACCCGACCGAGGGCTATCGGATCAACCGGGCCGCGTACGCGCTGCCGCCGGTGGAGCTGACCGCCGACGAGGCCGCCGCCGTCGCCGTGGCGACCCAGCTGTGGGAGTCGCCGGAACTCGTCACCGCCACCCAGGGTGCGCTCATCAAGCTGCGGGCCGCGGGGGTCGACGTCGAGGCCGCCGACGCGGGTGTCGCGATATCGACGACGGCGACCATGCCCGGCCTGCGCGGGTCCGAGGACGTGCTCGGGATCCTGTTGGCCGCCATCGACTCCGGGCAGGCCGTGCAGTTTCCGCACCGTCCGTCGCGCAGTGATCCGTACGCGTTGCGCACGCTCGAGCCGTGGGGCGTCATCACCTATCGCGGCCGCTGGTACGTCGTGGGCCATGACCGTGACCGCGACGCCGTCCGGACCTTCCGACTGTCGCGCATCGGCGAGGACGTGAAGGCCGTCGGTCCCGCCGGGGCCGTGCAGCGGCCGGACGGCGTCGACCTGCGCGACATCGTGCACCGCGCGGTGTCCGAGTGGCCGCCGGGAGCCCAGGCCCGGGTCTGGGTCGCCGACGGACGCGCGACGGCGTTGCGCCGACAGGCGATCGAGACGACCGCGCGGTCGTTGGCGGGTCGGACCGGCGACGAGCTGTCGATCGACATGGCCATGCCCGACCGACTTGCCAGGGAGGTCGCGGCCTACGGCGCCGATGCCGTTGTGCTGGAACCACAGTCGTTGCGCGACAACGTGGTCGATCGCTTCCGGGCGCACGTGAGCGGAGCGGTCTCTTGAGCGGCGTATCCACCCGGCTGGTGCGGCTGCTCAACATGGTGCCGTACCTGCAGGCGAACCCACGGATCACCTACGAAGAAGCGGCATCTGGATCTCGGCGTCAGCGTCAAGCAATTGCGGGCCGACCTCGAGCAGCTGTGGCTGTGCGGGCTGCCCGGTTACGGCCCCGGTGACCTGATCGACTTCGAGATGTCCGGCCACGACCATCGAAGTCACCTTCTCGGCCGGAATGGATCACCCGCTGCGGCTGACCTCGCCGGAGGCGACCGGAATCCTCGTGGCCCTGCGCGCTCTGCTGGACGTGCCGGGCATGGTCGATCCGCAGGCCGCCCGCAGCGCGATCGCCAAGATCGAGTCGGCGGCGGGGACGGCGCTGGGGGAGCGGGAAGGGGCTGCGGCGGCGGTCGACGAGCAGGCGCCGATCGAGAGCCAGGCGGCGGCGGCCGTCCGCGCGGCGGTGCGGGACGGACGCGCGTTGACCATCGACTACTACTCCGCATCGCACGACGAGCTGTCCAGCCGGACCGTCGACCCGATCCGCGTCGTCCTGGTCGGCGACAAGAGCTACCTCGAAGCGTGGTGCCGTTCCGCAGAGGGCGTGCGGCTGTTCAGGTTCGACCGCATCGTCGAAGCCCGAGTCCTCGACGAGAAGTCAGCACCTCCCGAGCCCGCCGTTGCGGCAGGTCCCGACACCTCGCTGTTCGACGCAGACCCGTCGCTTCCGTCGGCGACGCTCCTCGTCGACCGGACGGCGGGATGGATGTTCGACTACTACCCCCTGCGCGTGCTGCGGGAGCTGCCCGACGGCGCATGTGAAGCGGCGATGACGTACGCGTCCGACGATTGGATGGCACGTTTCGTCCTCGGCTTCGGCTCCGCGCTGCAGGTGCTGGAGCCACAGTCGTTGGCCGATCGGGTGCGGGAGTCGGCTGCCGCCGCGCTCGCCGCCTACGGAGGCGGCTGAATCCTCGCCCGTGTAACCCACCGACCCATTGACAGAGTGTCGCTCCGGTACGATCAACAACGAGGCTTTGGAGGTCGCGAATGATAGCGAATGGTTTTCAGGGTTGGCACCTGCTGATTCTCGTGGCTGTCGTGGTGCTGCTCTTCGGTGCGAAGAGGCTCCCCGACGCGGCGCGGTCGCTGGGCAAGTCGATGCGGATCTTCAAATCGGAGATCAAGGAGATGAAGACCGACCCGGAACCGGAAGGCGATGCGCGTCCCACCGCGATCGCGTCCGAGCGTGTCGACCCGAGCCTCCGGCTCCCGCCGGCCGACCAGGCCGACAAGCGTCCGGCCTGATCCACACACACTCCGCCGCGCCGTGGCGTTGCGTCGTTAGATGACGTCCCCGACCAAGCCCTTCGTCGTCCGTGCGTACACCCGGAATCTTCAAGAAGCTCGACCCGCGTCGTCGGCGCTCGCGCGTCAATCCCGACGGCACGATGTCGCTGGTCGATCACCTGGCCGAGCTACGCAACCGGTTGCTGATCGCCGTCGCCGCGGTCGTCGTGACGGCGATCCTCGGCTTCTTCTGGTACAGCCACGGTGTGTTCGGCCTGCCCAGCCTCGGTGACTGGTTGCGCGGGCCGTACTGTGCGCTGCCCGAATCCGCGCGGGCGTCGATCGCCCCCAACGGGGAATGCCGGCTGCTGGCGACGGCCCCGTTCGACCAGTTCATGCTCCGGCTCAAGGTCGGGCTGATGGCGGGCGTCGTGCTGGCCTGCCCGGTCTGGCTGTATCAGCTGTGGGCGTTCATCACCCCCGGCCTCTACATCAAGGAACGCCGGTTCGCCGCGGTGTTCGTCGGGGTCGGCGCCGTGCTGTTCGTCACGGGCGCGGTGCTCGCCTACGTCGTCCTGGCCAAGGCGCTGAGCTTCCTGCTGACCGTCGGCAGCGACGTGCAGATCACCGCGCTCAACGGCGACCAGTACTTCGGCTTCCTGATCAACCTTCTGCTGGTGTTCGGCATCAGCTTCGAGTTCCCGCTGCTGATCATCATGCTGAACATGATCGGCATGCTGCCGTACGAACGGCTCAAGAGCTGGCGGCGCGGGTTGATCTTCGGCATGTTCGTCTTCGCCGCGTTCGCGACCCCCGGTTCGGACCCGTTCTCCATGCTCGCGCTGTCTCTGGCGCTGACGGTCCTGCTCGAATTCGCCATCCAGATCGCCCGCATGAACGACAAGCGCAAGGCTCGACGGGCCGCGATCGAGGACGTCCCCGACGACGCCGCCGCGCCCATCGGCCGAGCGGAGCCGATCGACGAGCCTGCCGCGGTGCCCACCCCCTCGCGACTGACGGTCGATGACGACGCCACCTGATCTGCCACCCGAGCTGAGTCGCTTCACCGCAGAGTTGCCGTTCACCCTCGACGGGTTTCAGGTGCGCGCGTGCCGGGCGCTCGAGGCTGGGCACGGCGTTCTGGTGTGCGCACCGACCGGCGCGGGCAAGACGGTGGTCGGCGAGTTCGCCGTCCACCTTGCGCTGGCGTCGGGGCGAAAGTGCTTCTACACCACGCCCATCAAGGCGCTGAGCAACCAGAAGCACAACGACCTCGTCGCCCGGTACGGTGCCGAGCGCATCGGGCTGCTCACCGGTGACCAGTCGATCAACGGCAACGCGGACATCGTGGTCATGACCACCGAGGTCCTGCGCAACATGCTGTACGCGAGTTCGCCTACGCTGCAGGGCCTTTCGCACGTCGTCATGGACGAGGTGCACTTCCTGGCCGACCGGATGCGCGGCGCGGTGTGGGAAGAGGTGATCCTGCACCTATCCGAGTGACGTGCGTCTGGTCAGCCTGTCGGCGACGGTGAGCAACGCCGAGGAGTTCGGCGGCTGGATCCAGACGGTGCGCGGCGACACCACCGTCGTCGTCGACGAGCATCGCCCCGTCCCGCTGTGGCAGCACATGCTGGTGGGCAAGCGGCTCTTCGACCTGTTCGAGGGCACCGAGCCCACGGCCGACTCGATACTCGTCGACCCGGAACTCCTGCGCCACATCGCGCATCGCCGGGAAGCCGACCGGCTGGCCGACTGGCAACCGCGGCACCGCGGACGGCAGGGCCAGCAGAAATCAGGGCAGAGACGGGCGACCCAGCATTCACCGTCCACCGTCGCGACCGGACGTCATCACGGCCCTCGATCATGAAAGTCTGCTTCCCGCAATCACCTTCGTGTTCTCGCGCGCGGGCTGCGATGCCGCCGTCAAGCAGTGCCTGCGGTCGCCGCTGCGGCTGACGACCAACGAGGAGCGGGCGCGCATCGCCAGCGTGATCGACCGCCGATGCGCGGACCTGGCCGACGACGACCTGGTCGTGCTCGGCTACCACGAATGGCGCGAGGGGCTGTTGCGCGGCCTCGCCGCCCACCACGCCGGGCTGCTGCCCGTCTTCCGGCACACGGTGGAGGAGCTGTTCACCGCCGGGTTGGTGAAGGCGGTATTCGCCACGGAGACACTCGCATTGGGCATCAACATGCCCGCCAGGACCGTCGTGCTGGAGCGACTGGTGAAGTTCAACGGAGAACAGCACGCGCCGCTGACGCCGGGGGAGTACACCCAGCTGACCGGGCGCGCGGGCAGGCGCGGCATCGACGTCGAGGGGCACGCGGTGGTGCTGTGGCATCCCGACGTCGAACCCGCCGACGTCGCGGGACTGGCCTCAACGCGGACCTTTCCGCTGCGCAGCTCGTTCGCGCCGTCGTACAACATGACCATCAACCTGATCCACCAGATGGGCCCGGAGCAGTCGCGTCGACTGCTGGAGCGGTCGTTCGCGCAGTACCAGGCGGACCGGTCGGTCGTCGGCCTGGTCAAGGGTGTGGCGCGCGGCGAGAAGATGCTCGACGAGATCGCCGCGAAGCTGGGCGGTCGGGACGCGCCGATCCTCGAATACGCGCGACTGCGCGCCGCGATATCCGAACGCGAACGCGCACAGTCGCGCGCGGGACGGGTACAGCGGCGCAACGCGACCAACGACGCGCTGTCCGCGCTGCGGCGTGGGGACATCATCACGATCAGCCAGGGCCGCCACGGCGGGCTGGCGGTGGTGCTCGAGCCTGCCGCCGACGGCGACGATCCGCGACCCCTCGTCCTGAACGAACACCGTTGGGCGGGAAGGATTTCCTCGGCGGAGTACGTGGGGGCGTCGGCGAAGCTCGGGTCGATGACGCTGCCCAAGCGCGTCGAGCACCGGCAGCCTCGCGTGCGCCGCGACGTCGCATCCGCGCTGCGATCCGCGGCGGCGGGCCTCGACGTCCCCAGCACGAGGAGACGCGCCACGACCAGCGAGCCGGACGTCGATCCCGAATTGGCCCCGCTGCGCGAGCGGATGCGGACCCACCCCACCCACGACGCTCCGAACCGCGACACGCTGGTGCGCACCGCCGAGCAGTACCTGCGCATCGAACGGGACAACGCGCAGATCGAGAAGAAGGTTGCCGCCGCGACGAATTCGCTCGCGCGGACCTTCGACCGAATCGTCGTGCTGCTGACCGAACGCGGCTTCATCACCGAAGGCGACGACCCCAAGGTGACCGAGGACGGTCGACTGCTCGCGCGGATCTACAGCGAGAGCGATCTGCTGGTCGCCGAGTGCCTCCGGCGCGGCACGTGGGACGGCCTGGACGCCGCCGAACTGGCGGCCGTCGTGTCGGCGGTCCTGTTCGAATCCCGCGGCGACACGCCGGGCTCGCTACCGACCGTCGACGTCGTCTCCAGTGCCGTTCGGCGGGCCTATGCCCAGACCCGCAGGCTGTGGACGGAGATCCGCGCCGACGAGCAGCGCCATCGCGTATCCCCGAGCCGGGAGCCCGATCCCGGCTTCATCGCCGCCATCCACAAGTGGGCCACGTCCGGGGATCTGGCCTCCGCGCTCGCCGCCTCCGACACCGCCGGCAGCGGTTCCCCGCTGTCCGCAGGCGATTTCGTCCGGTGGTGTCGCCAAGTGCTCGACATGCTCGACCAGGTCCGCAATGCCGCCCCGACACCGGCTTTGCGAACGACCGCGAAACGGGCCATAAACGACATTCGGCGAGGCGTCGTCGCAGTTGATGCAGGGTAAGGTTGTGCGCGACGCTTCGGCGAAGGCAACGAGTACCAAGGAGAACCGATGAGCGGACCGCAGGGATCTGATCCAACTCAGGCCTGGTCCGGGCAACCGCCCAACAACGAGCCTGCCTGGCAACAGCCCCGCGCCACCGGAGAATTCGACGACGGTCGCGCCCGCGTGGCAACAGCCTGCCTATCAGCCGCCGCAGTACCCGGGGTACGAGCAGCCCGGAGCAGCCCGCGACGACCGCCTATCCGTCGTACCCGCAGCAGGGGCAGTACGGCCAGCCCGAGCAGCAGTACGGACAACCCACCGCCTACAGCCCGATGGGATATCCGGGCCAGCCGGGTCAGCCGCAGTACGGGCAGCCGGGCCAGCAGGACCGTACGGGCAGCCCCCTTACGGCGGTCAGCAGTTCCCGCCCTACGGCTCGACCGCAGTCCGCGGACGGCTCCAAGAAGTCGACGGGGATGATCCTCGGCATCGTCGGCGGTCTCGTGGTCCTCGTCATCGCCGTCGTGGCGGTCATGGGGTTCTGGAAGCCCGGCTTCTTCGTCACCACCAAGCTGGACGTCAACGCCGCCCAGACCGGCGTCGCGCAGATTCTCGGTGACGAGGCCAACGGCTACGGCGCCAAGAACGTCAAGGACGTCACCTGCAACAACGGCGCGAGCCCCACGGTCAAGAAGGGTGACACCTTCGACTGCGAGGTCAGCATCGACGGCACCAAGCGCCGGGTCACCGTGACGTTCCAGGACGACAAGGGAACCTACGAGGTCGGTCGGCCCAAGTAGGCGATCAGCCCGGCAGCGCGTCGAGCGCCGTCTGCAGTCGAGAGATCGACGACGTGACACCGAGTTCGGCCGCGAGTTCGGCGACCTTCCGCGGATGGGCTGCGGCCAGCGGCAGCTCGTCGGAGTCCCGTGACATCGTGACCGGCGCGTCGGTGGCCACCCGGACCACGGGCTCGGCGGCCGCAATGTAGTCGGTGGCGGCGAGCGAGCTTCTTGCGTTGCGCGCCAGGCATCTTCGACGACGAATCGGCTGCGGCGGCAACGATCGCCTCGAGCGAGCCGAACTGCGCCAAGAGCGCTGCCGCGGTCTTCTCCCCGACGCCGGGCACGCCCGGCAGCCCGTCTGACGGATCGCCGCGCAGCAGTGCCAGCTCGGCGTAGGCGGCGCCGGCCCGCTCGAGGGGCACGTTGTACTGCTCGGCCACCTCGGCGGGGCCGAACGTGGTCGCCCTGGCCAGGCCGCGGCCCATGTAGAACACCCGCACGGCCACGGGGTCGTCCCCGACGAGTTGCAGGAGGTCGCGGTCGCCGCTGACGACGACCACGGGGTCACGACGCTCCCTGGCCGCGAGCGTGCCGAGCACGTCGTCGGCCTCGTAACCGGACGCTCCCGCGGTGGCGATGCCGAACGCGTCGAGCATCGCCATGATCATGTCGACCTGCGGCGTCAGATCGTCGGGGACCTCCTCGACGTCGGTCTCGCCTGCCGGCCTCTCCTGCTCGACGCGGTGCGCCTTGTACGACGGAATCAGGTCGACCCGCCACTGCGGTCGCCAATCCTCGTCGAGGCACACCACCAGGCGCGACGGGCGCTCGCGGGTGATCAGCGTCGCCACCGTGTCGAGGAACCCGCGAAGGGCGTTGACCGGACGTCCGTCGGGGGCGGTGATGGACGACGGCACCCCGAAGAAGGACCGGAACCACATGCTCGCGCCGTCGAGCAGCAGGACGGGCGCGGTCACCGGATTCTCGAGAACACGTACGAGCCGGCGGTGATCGCCCTGTCCTGGTTGCCCTCGTCGTACATCACGACCCTGACGGCGACGACACCGTCCGGGGCGCGCGATCGGTTCGGTCTCCACCCGGAACGGGCCCACCTTGCCGCGGGCGAGGAACATGACGTGACACGACGTGCCCTGCAGCTGGTCGGTGCCTGCGGCATCTGCGGCCGCATCGGCGGCGGCGGTCTCGAGGATCACGAACTGCGGCCCGATGTGCAGTGCCGCGTCCGGTGAGGCCACCTCGGCGGAGAGCTCCTTGAGCGCCCAGCGTCCGTCGGGCGCGGCGAGAACCGCCGAACACCTGCCACAGCGGCGGCAGATCGGGCGAGTCGACCACCTCGATGTTGTCGACCTCCATCTTCTGGAGCCCCTCCGGCGGCTTGCCGAGACTGACACCCTGACCCTCGATCAGGGCGAGCACCCGGTCGGGATGGTCGGCATCGACGATCTTGGCCCGGCTGTAGCCCATCTGCCTCCCGACCTTCAGCTCCTCGGACACGACGTCGAAGCGCCGTCACGTCGTGGCCGGGATCGAGAATCTGGCAGGAGTGGATGACGGGGTTGGGCACGGCCTCGAGATCGGACATGTGCCCGCTCTCGGGCGCCGCGATGTTGAGCGGGGCGAACATCAGCCCGCCGGCCGGATTGCGCATGTCGTGGCGGAGTTTGACCGTGCCGTCGACCTCGCGGGGATCCATCGACGCGTGCTGGCGGCCGATGTAGCGGTAGCTCAGCAGGCCGCCCCAGCGGGCGCGAAGCTCCTCGGCGTACGCGTCGGCCTGGTCGGTGAGCTCACGGATGTCGCGCAGCATTGGTCCTCCATCACGTCCTCGTCTGTCCCGCTAGCCTATTGCCATGGATGGCGCTGAAACTCCGCAAGGCCGATTCGGCAACGAGGTCTACGCGCAACGGCTTCGGTCCGCGGTCGACGCCACGGCGCAGGCGGGGCTGGCGGGGCTGATCATCACGCCCGGCTACGACCTGCGCTATCTCGTCGGTTCGCGGGCGCAGACCTTCGAACGGCTGACGGCCCTCGTGCTGCCCGTCGACGGCGACCCCACCATCGTCGTGCCGAGGATGGAGTTGGCGTCGCTGCGCGAGTCGGCCGTGACCGAACTCGGGTTGTCGGTCCGGGACTGGGTCGACGGCGACGACCCGTACCGCCTGGTCGCGGATGCCCTCGGTGGCGGCGGACGGGCCACGGCCGTCACGGATTCGATGCCCGCACTGCACCTTCTGCCGCTGGCCGAGGTCCTCGGGGTCGTTCCGGTGTTGGCCACCGACGTCCTGCGGCGGCTGCGGATGATCAAGGACGCCGCCGAGATCGACGCCTTGCGCACCGCGGGTGCGGCGATCGACCGCGTGCATGCGCGCGTACCCGGATTTCTGGCACCCGGCCGGACCGAGGCCGACGTGGCCGCCGACATCGCCGAAGCGATTGTCGCCGAAGGGCATTCGGAGGTTGCGTTCATCATCGTCGGCTCCGGACCCAACGGCGCCGACCCGCATCACGAGTGCTCGGACCGCGAACTGCGGCGCGGCGACATCGTCGTCGTCGACATCGGCGGCCCGTGCGAGCCGGGATACAACTCCGACTCGACGAGGACCTACACTCTCGGAGAGCCGACTGCCGAAGTGGCGCAGCAGTATTCGGTACTACAGCGAGCTCAGCGAAGCGCAGTGTCCGCGGTGCGGCCCGGCGTCACCGCCGAGGAGGTGGACGCCGTCGCCCGCGGCGTGCTGGCCGCGGAAGGGCTGGCGGAGGTGTTCGTCCACCGCACCGGCCACGGGATCGGCCTGTCGGTTCACGAGGAGCCCTACATCGTCGCGGGCAACGACATGCCGCTGGAGGCGGGCATGGCGTTCAGCGTCGAGCCGGGCATCTACTTCAGCGGACAGTGGGGTGCGCGCATCGAGGACATCCTCATCGTCACCGACGACGGAGCGATGTCGGTCAACAACAGGCCGCACGACCTGATCGTCGTCCCCGTCTGAGCGCGCCTAGGTCGCCTTGAGCAGCTTGATCTTCTTCGACCACTCGCCGAACGGCGGCCCCTGGCGTCCGGCCAACTCGGACGAGGGAACCTCGGTCAGCGTCCGCCCGCTGTCCTTGGCGGTGTGGTCGTCCTCGTAGGACCAGAACCGGTACTCGTAGATCGCCCCGTTGGTGCTCAGGACGTAGTCCGCGTCGAGCCAGTCGTCGTACCACTTGCCGGGCGCTGGGTTCTCGCTGTTGCGGAAGGAGTCGATCTGCTCGATCCGCCACCCGGTGACGACCGTCCCATCGTCGGCTCGCCAGGTCCGGGTCGGCACCTGGCCGCGCAGGTTCTGCGCCACCACCGCCGACACCAGGGCCTTGAATTGCGATTTCGCGTCGACGTCGCCGCGCTCGAGCAGCTCCGAGGACCCGAGCACCCGCTCGATGCGCACCTCGATCACGACGCGGCGAGGGTTCGCCCGTGGCGTGCGGTAGCGCTGCGCGTAGCGGAGTTCGGCGTCGCGGACCGCGTCGATGTCGTTGTTGACGGTGGCCCGGCCCTCCAGCGACAACCAGCGGGCGCCGTCGACCTGGCTGAGCACGGCGAGGCCACGCTCGGCGGCGTTGACCGCCTTCTGCGAGCCGCCCGTGGTGATGACCCGGGCCATGTGGGTCTTCGGATCGAAGGTGAAACCGACCGCGACGACGTGCGGCGAATTGTCCAGCCGCAGAGTGGTCAGCATGGCCAGATGACGCTCGGTCAGGAACGCCAGAGCGTCGGTGGTGAGCCGAGTGGTTGCCTTCGCCATCGGTAACCAAACTAGCGCAGGTCATAATCACTGCCATGAAGGACGCTCACGAGCTGGCACGAGACCCTGGACTGGTCGTGATCTTCGGCGGTCGCAGTGAGATTGGCGTCGAGGTCGCCAAGAGGTTGGCCCGCGGCGCGGACGTGGTGCTCGCCGCGCGCGGTGCCGACCGGCTCGCCGCCGAGGTCGCCACCCTGACCGACGCCGGCGCGACCGCCGTTCACACGTGCGAGTTCGACGCCGACGATCTGGCATCGCACGAGCGGATCGTGACGTCGATCGCCGAGCAGCACGGCGCGATCGGTACCGCGGTGGTCGCGTTCGGCATCCTCGGCGATCAGGCGCGGGCGGAGGTCGATCCCGCGCACGCCGCCGCCATCGTGCACACCGACTTCACGGCCCAGGTGTCGCTGTTGACGGCACTCGCCGCGGCGATGCGCGCGGTGGGCGGCGGCAGCATCGTCGTGTTCTCGTCCATCGCGGGGGCGCGGGTGCGTCGCGCCAACTACGTGTACGGCTCGGCGAAGGCCGGTCTCGACGGATTCGCGCGGGGGTTGACCGATGCGCTGCACGGAACGGGTGTCCACGTGCTGCTGGTCCGCCCGGGATTCGTGATCGGACGGATGACCGAGGGCATGTCGCCTGCGCCCTTGTCGAGCACTCCGGCGCAGGTTGCCGACGCGACTGTCGAGGCGCTGCGGAGGGGGCGTCGCGAGGTGTGGGTGCCGAAGGCGCTGGGCCTTCTCGCGTTCGGACTGAGAATGACGCCGCGGTTCGTCTGGCGCAGGCTTGTCGCGGAGAGTGATCGTCGTCGTCGGCATCGGCGCCGAGGGAATGGCCGGTCTCGCACCGTCGTCCAAGTCCGAATTAGCCAGGGCAACAGTGGTTTACGGCTCCTCGCGTCAGCTCGATCTGCTGGACGAGAGCGTGACGGCGACGCGGCGGGCTTGGCCGTCGCCGATGATGCCCGCGCTGCGCACGCTGCTCGACGGAGCCGACGGCGACGTGCACGTCGTCGCCAGCGGCGATCCGCTCCTGCACGGCGTCGGCGTCGTCCTGATCCGGCTCTACGGACCGGACGCGGTCACGGTCCTTCCGCACGTGTCGTCGGTGACGTTGGCGTGCTCGCGGGTGGGCTGGGCGGTACACGACACCGAGATCATCAGCCTCGTCACCGCGGAACCGCATACCGCGGTGCGCCGCGGCGGCCGGGCCGTCGTGTTGTCGCGCGACGGCACCAGCCCCGCAGTGTTGGCGAAGCTGCTCACCGACACCGGGCGCGGGGACTCCGAGATGACGGTGCTCGAGCAACTCGGCGGACCTGCGGAACTGCGCCGTTCGGCCACGGCCCGGGAATGGGCATCCCGTCCGCCTGGCGGGGTGAACGCACTCAACGTGATGGCGGTGCGGTACCTGCCCGACGCGCGGCGGTTCGCGGCGCTGCCGGACGACGAGCTCGCGCACGACGGACAACTCACCAAGCAGGCGATGCGTGCGGTCACGCTGGCTGCGCTCTCGCCGACGGCCGGGTGAGTTCCTGTGGGACGTCGGAGCGGGTTCCGGCAGCATCGCCATCGAGTGGTGCCGCAACGGTGCGGGCTGTCGCGCGGTCGCTTTCGAGCGCGACGCCGATCGGCGCAAGCGGATCATCGAGAACGCCAAGGCATTCGGGGTCGACGTCGAGGTGCAGCTCGACGCGCCGGAGTCGTTCGACGCTCGCCGCGCCGCCGGACGTCGTCTTCGTGGGCGGTGGGGTGAGCCAGCCCGGGCTGCTCGAGGCCTGCTGGGAGAAGCTCGCCAGCGGCGGCAGGCTGGTCGCCAACGTCGTCACGGTCGAATCGGAAGCCACTCTTGCGCAATGGTATTCGCGGCATGGCGGCGAGCTGCGCAGGTTTCAGCACTCCCGCGGTGAGCCGGTCGGCGGCTTCACCGGCTGGCGGCCCGCCATGCCGGTGACCCAGTGGGTGGTGACGAAGCCGTGACCGTCTACTTCATCGGTGCGGGCCCCGGCGCAGCCGATCTGATCACGGTGCGCGGACAGCGTCTGCTGAGCCGATGTCCGGTGTGCCTGTACGCCGGATCGATCATGCCCGAGGACCTTCTGGCGTGGTGCCCACCCGAGGCGAAGAAGGTCGACACCGGTCCGCTGACCCTCGAGCAGATCGTCGCCGAGCTGGTCGAGGCCGATGCCGCCGGGCTCGACGTCGCCCGCCTGCACTCGGGTGATCCGTCGATCTACAGCGCGTTGGCCGAGCAGTGCCGACGCCTCGACGCCGTCGGGGTGAGCTACGAGATCGTGCCTGGGGTACCGGCTTTCGCCGCAGCCGCCGCCGCGCTCGGCCGTGAACTGACCGTTCCGGGGGTGGCCCAGACGGTCACGCTGACCCGCGTGGCCACGCTGTCGACGGCGATGCCGCCCGGCGAGGATCTGCTGACGCTGTCGGCCGTCGGCGGAACGCTGGTGCTGCACCTGGCTGCGGCGCAGGTCGACTCGATCGTTCCCGAACTGATCTCCGGCGGCTATTCCCCCGAAACACCCTGTGCGGTGGTGGCATTCGCGAGCTGGCCGCAGGAGATCACGATCAGGTGCACGCTGAGCACGCTCGCCGAGCGGATGCACGCCGAGGACGTCCACCGCACGGCGATCATCGTCATCGGCGACGTCCTTGCGGCAGAGGGTTTCAGCGACAGCTACCTGTACTCGTCGGGCCGGCGCCGAGGAACCCGGCACTGATGCCGCTGCGGCTCCTTCTGCTCGGCGGCACCGCGGAGGCACGCGCGCTGGCGTCCCGCACTGCATCCCGACATCGAGGTGATCAGCTCGCTGGCGGGCCGGGTGCCCGACCCGGCGCTACCCGTTGGAGATGTGCGCATCGGCGGATTCGGCGGCAGCGACGGGTTGACGCGGTGGTTGCGCGCCGAACGCGTCGACGCCGTCGTCGACGCCACCCACCCGTTCGCCGCCACGATCACCGCCACCGCGGCCCGGGTGTGCCGCGACCTCGCGCTGCCGCACGTCGTGCTGGCCCGCCCGGCGTGGCCGAGCGACGGCGCGATCGAGGTCGCCTCGGATACCGAAGCCGCGCAGGTGGTTTCGAGAGAGGGCTTCGAACGCGTCTTCCTCACGACGGGGCGGTCGGGCACCGCGGCGTTCGTCGGCGTCGACGCCTGGTTTCTGATCAGAGCCGTCACGCCGCCCGGACGAGGCGGCGCTGCCGCCCCGGCACGAGCTGCTGCTGTCGCGCGGCCCGTATGCCTACGAAGGCGAGCTGAACCTGTTGCGCGAGCACGGGATCGACGCGTTGGTGACGAAGAACAGTGGCGGAGACATGACGCGCCCGAAGATCGACGCCGCCGGCGCACTCGGCGTCCCCGTCGTCATGGTGGGCAGACCCAGCCTGCCCGAGGGCGTCGCGACGGTGACCACCGTCGCCGAGGCCGAGCAGTGGGTCAGAGCGCTTTGACCAGGGCCAGGCTGTCCAGATCGCGGATCGCCTGACACCCGCGCTCGAGCATCACCAGCATCATGTCGTCGCCGCGCTCGGTCGAGATGGCGAACGCACAGCCGAGCGTGGAGATGAGTGGCACCTGCAGCATGCCGACCCGGTAGTCGCGCCAGCACGTGTCCCGGTCGTAATCCGTGATGCCGTAGGTCAAGAGCTCGTCGTGGTAGGCGGCGACCAACTGCTCATCGGACTGCGATCGCGTGGTGGGCAGAAGGCTCGTGCCGGTGAAGTACGCGAGGTCGCGCGCGGGCAGGCCGGTTCCCAGCGTCTGCCAGTCGACGATCGTGACGCGGGTGCGATCCGGATCGAACAGCATGTTGTCGAGCCGGTAGTCGCCGTGCATCAGGGAGAAGCGGTCGCGGTCTGCAAGCACCCACGGCGTGACGACCGACATGGCCTCGGTGGTGGTCTCGCGGTCCTCGGCGCTCATCCGCGAGCCGAGCCGATCGAGCGTGATCTGCGCGGCCATCACCGCAATGTCGCCGAGTCCCTTGATGGCGTCCTCGGTGGTCAACGACATTGCCAGGCCGGGGAATTCGATCCAGGCCGGGTCGCACCACGTCGGCCCGTGCAGGCCGGCGAGCGCGCGCACGGCCAGGACGGCCTCGTCGGGCGTGCAGCCGCCGATCTGGTCACCCTGGACCGCGGGGGCCATGTCGGCGAGCAGCAGCACGAAATCGCCACCGTCCTCGGAGATCTCGCAGTGGTAGTGCTTCGGGATCGGAACGCGGACCAGGTCGGCCACGCCGGTGTAGAAGGCATGCTCCGACCGGTAACCGAGCGCGACCCGGTCGCGCACGGTGTCGTCCTGAGACGAGAGCTTGATCGCGAACGTGGCGGGCAGGTCGACGGTGTCGGCGTACTGGACCGCGAGTCGATAGGTGGCGCCGGTCTGGCCGGTGCCGATCGGTGCCACGTCGACGGCCGCGACGTCGGCGTCCAACACCATGCCCAACCACTGCGGCGTCACGTCTGCCGGGCTGCGGGGGATGGACACGGCCTTCGAGGCCCCAGAAGTCATGACGCGCGACACTAATCGGCGGTCTGACAGCTGTCAACGATCTCTGACAGTCGTCAGCCCCGCGTCGTCATCCCGGATATCGCCGCAGGGTGTAAACGCGGTCGCCGGACTCGTCGGACTGCCACTGCGTCTGGGACGAACCGACGATGAGCAGGCACCGCATGTCGACGTCGGCGGGGTTCAAGTCGGCGAGCCGGACCACCTTGACGTGTTCCTTCGGGCCGGACACGTCGCGGCCGATGACGACCGGCGTGCCGGGCTCGCGGTGCTCGAGCAGCAGGTCGCGCATCGCGGCGACCTGCCACGTGCGGGTCTTCGACGCCGGGTTGTAGACGGCCAACACCAGGTCGGCTGCGGCGGCCGCGCTGAGCCGGGTGGCGATGACGTCCCACGGCTTGAGCCGGTCGGACAGTGAGATCACCGCATAGTCGTGACCCAGCGGCGCCCCGACCCTGCTGGCGACCGCCTGCGCGGCCGTCATCCCGGGGATGACCCGGACGTCAACCCCTGGCCACTGCTTGGCCTCCTCGAGCACGGCCGTCGCCATCGCGAAGATGCCGGGATCGCCCGACGACACCACGGCCACGGCCCGGCCCTGCTGCGCCAAGGTGCACGCGAGACGCGCGCGGGCGACCTCGTCGGTGTTGTCGCTGGGGTGGTGCACCTGGCCGTCGTGACTCCGCACGCGGTCCAGGTACGGCCCGTAGCCGATGAGGTCCGTTGCCGCGGCCAGTTCGCGGCGGGACTGTGGCGTCAGCCAGTCGGCGTCGCCCGGCCCGAGCCCGACGACGGCGACGCTTCCGACCGGGTCCTTGCGGACCGCCATTCCCGGCAGCACGGCCAGCGAGAAGTAGGGCACCGTCGACTCGTCGACGTCGGCCGCGGGCAGCACCCGTTGCTGCGGCGTGCTCGCCCGCTCGACGTAGTAGGCCTGGTCCAGCCGTCCGGCTGACGAAAGCGCCTCCCGCACAGCCGGATACGACCGCCCAAGCTTCATGATCACCGCGGCGTCGGCGTCGACGAGATGCCGACGGAGCTCGTCGGGCGGGAGGGTGCCGGGAAGGATGGACAGCACCTCGTCGCCCTGGACGAGCGGCTTTCCGATCGCCGCCGAGGCGGCGCTCACCGACGTCACCCCAGGCACGATGACGGCGTCGAACCGCTCGGTCAGCCGGTTGTGCATGTGCATGTACGAGCTGTAGAACAGCGGGTCGCCCTCGGCGAGCAGCGCCACGTCGCGACCTGCCTCCAGGTGGGCGGCGATGCGGTCGGCGCCCTCGGCGTAGAAATCCTCCATCGCGCCCGCGTAGCCACCGGGATGGTCGCTGACCTCGGTGGTGACGGGATAGACGAGGTGTTCCTCGACCTGACCCGAGCGCAGGTAGGGCTCGGCGATGGCGCGGGCGATGCTGCGGCCGTGCCTGGCGCTGTGGTACGCGACGACGTCGACCTCGCCGATGACGCGCGCCGCCTTGACGGTGACCAACTCGGGGTCGCCGGGGCCGAGGCCGACGCCGAAGAGAGTGCCCCTCGTGCCCGTTCGTCACTCTGACGGTGCTCGCGATCGCGTTGACGGCGGCCGCGGCCATGGCGCTGCCGCCGCGTCTGCCCGTCACCACCAGGTACGCCATCCCGCGGGGTCGGGCGATCAACTCCTGCTTGGACTGCGCGGACCCGACGAAACCGACCGGGCCGCCCAGCACCGCCGCGGGTGTCGGGGCGCCGTCGTCGATGAGCTCCAGCAGCCGGAACAACGCCGTCGGCGCGTTGCCGATCGCGAGGACGGCACCGCCGAGCTGATCCGCCCACAGGTCGACGCCCGCCGCCGACCTCGTGCTGCCCAGCCGCGCTGCGAGGTCGGCCGCCCTCGGGTCGGCGACAAGGGACACGACGTCGTTGCGCCGCGGGAAGCCGAGCCCTCGTGATCCCTGCCGCGACCATCGACGAGTCGCACAGCACGGGCGCACCCGCGGCCAGCGCGGCGTGCGCCCTGGACACCACGTCGTCGGTGTACGAAACGTGTTCGGTGACCTCGACGAGCCCGCAGGTGTGGATCAGGCGGACCACCACCCGCGCGACGTCGTCGGGGAATCGGCTCAGGTCGGCTTCGGCTCGAATCGTCGCGAAGGATTGGCGGTAGATCTCGCCTGCGTCGCGGATGTAGTCGAGCACGCGATCACCCTACGGGTGGGGCTTCCCGCAGCCTGTACCCATCTCCGGTGGCGACCAGCACCTCACCCGATGGCGGGCTTCCGCACGCGCGGTCACAGCCGACGTAGTGGCGATGCGTTCCGGGTTCGGCGGTCTCGACGGATTCCGCGGCGTCGGCGCGGACGTCGGCCAGGGAGTGCGCGCAGCCGGGCATGGCCGGTGCACGAGCTGACGTCGAGCCACGGCGAGTTCTCGTCGAAGATCAACCGCTGCGGGGCGAGCACCCGCAATGCCACGTCGGCGACGCCCTCGTCGAGATCGCAGACGAGGACGGAGCGCCACGGGGTGATCACCATCGGCGCCTCGATCGCTGCCAGATACAGGGCGACGCTCGCCTCGAGCACGCCCAGCGGCACCGCCGCACCCAGCGTGACGCGCCCGTCGTCCTGTTCGATCCAGCCGACCGGCGGCCGCACGACCGGCGGCCACGTCGTCCCCGGTTCGACCGAGATGGCGAGGTCGCCGGTCAGAACGGACGCATCGGCGAGTTCGCTTACCCGCCAAGCATTGTCGCGGACCTCGTTGAAGCGCATCGCCACCGCGAGCATCGTCGGAACCACGTCGGCATCCTCGATCCGGATGCCGGTGTCACGGCCGGCCAGCAGCAGCGCCACCGCGTCGCCGAAGGCGTGCACGCCGACGTCCGCGCCCAGCCCCGATACGTCGCCACGGCCGTCGTCGATGCTGAACAGGAACCGTCCCGGCAGTCCGGCCAACGCAGGATCGGCCTGAATGGCGGAGTCGAGGTCGGCGATCCACGGGCGGATGTCCCGGTACGGGCCGACTCGACCGGACAGCGGTGAGGCGACGATGTTGCGCACCCGCTCGTGCGTGGCCGACGGCAGCAGCCCGGCCGCGGCGACGGCATCGGCGACAGCGGTCGCGTCGGTGATGCCGCGGATCTGGACGTTGCCGCGCGCGGTCAGTTCCATTGACGGCGAACCGAACCGGGTCGCCGTATCGGCCAGCGCCGCGAGTTGCGTTGCGGTGATCACGCCCGCCGGGCAGGCGGATCCGCGCCAGCGCTCCGTCGTTGGCCTGATGCACCTGCAGTGCACCGGGACACGCGTCGTCGTCGCGGACTCTCTCCACCCGACTACGGTACGGCCACCAATCGAGCCGGTGCCACGACGGCGGAGTAGTGCAAAGCATACGCCGTCGACCCTGGCGCCGATGTGCGCGCCGAGCTTCACGATGACGTGGCATTGGCTCGTGCGTCCACTGCCGCGCCTTCGCCAGCCGAAGCCCAGTGTTCGGCTGCGCCAGCTTCGAATATCCATTGACGATGGCGTCAGCGGGCGTATCGTCACCTTCATCGCAGGTCGGAAGGGGGAGCCGATGGCCGAGGGAGCGACACCGAGCGTGGCGATCATCGGGGCGGGCATGTCGGGGATCTGCATGGCGAGCAAGCTGCTGGACGCAGGCATCGACACGTTCACCGTCTTCGAGTCGGCCGACGAGGTCGGCGGCACCTGGCGCGACAACACCTATCCCGGTCTGCACTGCGACGTGCCGTCACGGTTCTACTCGTATTCGTTCCGGCCGAACCCCGAGTGGTCCCACCTCTTGCCGCCAGGATCGGAGGTCCAGTCGTACTTCCGCCGAGTGGCAACCGAGCGGGGCATCCGTTCGCACATCCGGTTCGGCACCGAAGTGCTCTCGGCCGAGTATCGGGGTCGGCAATGGTGGCTGACGACCAGCACGGGGGAGGACGCCTTCGACGTCCTCGTCACCGCGACGGGAGTGCTGCGGGTACCGCGTTACCCCGACATCCCCGGGTTGGACACCTTCGCGGGTCCAACGTTCCACTCCTCGCGTTGGGACCATTCGGTGTCGTTGCCGGACAAGCGAATCGGATTGATCGGAACGGGCTCGACCGGAGTCCAGATCACCGCCGATCTGGGCGGCAACGTGCGCGAGTTGAACATTTTCCAGCGGACGCCGCAGTGGGTGTTCCCGATACCGAATTGGCGCTTCTCACGCCTCAACAGGGCGCTGTTGCGGCGGCGCCCCGGGCTCAGCGCGGTCGGCTACCGCTTCTGGCAGAACATGTACGAGAAGTTCCTCGCCCGTGCAGCGGTCGAACCGGGCTGGCCGCGCCGATTCGTGTCGGCGCTGTGCCGGTGGAATCTGAACCTGTCCGTGCGCGATCGCGAACTGCGCCGCAGGCTCACCCCCGACTATCACGCCATGTGCAAGCGCATCGTGATGGCAGGGCACTACTACCAGGCGGTCCAGAAGCCGGGCGTGACGCTGGTCGACGACGCCATCGACCACGTCGAGCCGACCGGCGTCGTCACGGCGGACGGCACGCTGCACGAGGTCGACGCTCTGGTGTTGGCGACCGGGTTCGACGCCCGCGCGTACGTCCGGCCAATGCACATCGTCGGCGAGAGCGGACGCACCCTCGAGGACGCATGGTCTGACGGGCCGCAGGCGTACCGCTCCGTCGCGGTACCGGACTTTCCGAACATGTTCATGCTGATGGGCCCGCACTCGCCGATCGGTACTCAATCGCTGGTGATCATCGCCGAGAACCAGGCCGACTACGCGCTCTGGTGGATCAAGCGGATTCGCGAGGGCAGCGTGGTGTCCGCCTCGCCGACCGAGGCGGCGACCAAGGGCTACAACGCCGACATGAAGGCCGCGATGCCGCACACGGTGTGGGCGACCGGGTGCAAGAGTTGGTATCTCGGGAAGGACGGTCTGCCGGAGCTGTTTCCGTGGTCACCGGTACTTCATCGTGAGCTGCTGAAGATTCCCGACCTCGACCACTTCGACGTGCGCACCGGCTAGCTGCGAAAGGAGCCCACACACCTCGACGTGACCGTTGTCACACTCCGGCCGCATGTGTTCCACCGCACACAAGTGGGTCACACGCAGCGGTTTTGCCCGTACGTTGCTTGCAACCAGTACCGCCGGTACCGGTATCAACGTCAGGGGATTACGTGCTTTCACTTCTCGCCATCGCCGCGGGTTTGGCCCTCATCGTCGGGGTCGTGGCCTCGTCGCCGCGCCAGTCGCTCGCCGAACAGCTGCGCACCCACACCGTCTACTGAACAACGACCTTCGAGCCCCGGTGGGGTAGTAATGGAGCGTGCCCGAGCCCACCGTTCTCTTGCTGTCGACGTCCGACACCGATCTGATCACCGCGAGGGCCAGTGATGCGAACTTCCGCTTCGCCAACCCGTCGCGGCTGATATCCGGCGAGCTCGAGGAACTGCTCGCCGACGCCGCCATCGTCGTGGTCCGCATCCTCGGCAGCTACCGGTCGTGGCAGGACGGCATCGACGCAGTGGTGGCCCATGGCGTGCCCACCGTGGTCGTGAGCGGTGAGCAGTCACCGGACGCCGACCTGATGAGTCACTCAACGGTCCCAGCAGGGGTCGCCCTGCAGGCGCACGTCTACCTGGCCCAGGGTGGGGTCGCGAATCTGCAGCAGCTGCACGCGTTCCTCAGCGACACGCTCCTGATGACGGGCTTCGGCTTCGAGCCTCCGGTCAGCGTCCCGACGTGGGGCGTGTTGCAGTGTCCGGCGGGCAACGGTCCCTCGAATGACGGCCCGCGCGTGGCGGTCCTGTTCTATCGCGCGCAGCACTTGGCGGGCAACACCGGCTACGTTGGCGCGCTCTGCCACGCCATCGACGCGGCGGGCGGCCAGGCCGTGCCCATCTTCTGTGCATCGCTACGCACCCCGGAGCCGGAGATGCTGGCACTTCTCGGCACCGTCGACGCGCTGGTGACGACCGTCCTTGCCGCGGGCGGCGCCGTCCCCGCGACCGTCACCGCGGGCGGTGCCGACGACACCTGGAACGTCGCGCACCTTGCGGCACTGGACATGCCGATCCTGCAGGGTCTCTGCCTCACCAGCTCGCGCGCCAATTGGAATGGTAACGACGCAGGCCTGAGCCCACTCGATGTCGCGACGCAGGTGGCCGTGCCCGAGTTCGACGGCAGGATCATCACGGTTCCCTTCTCGTTCAAGGAGATCGACGACGAGGGCTTGATCTCGTATGTCGCGGATCCCGAACGCTGCGCACGCGTGGCGGGCCTTGCCGTGCGTCAGGCCAGGCTTCGCCACGTCGCCCCGAAGGACAAGCGTGTCGCCCTGGTGTTCTCGGCCTATCCGACCAAGCACGCGCGCATCGGCAACGCCGTCGGTCTCGACACCCCGGCCAGCGCAGTCGCGTTGATCGCCGCGATGCGCGATGCCGGCTACCGCGTCGGCGACGTGCCCGGGCTGGAGGCCCGGGACGGTGACGCGCTGATCCACGCGCTGATCGAACGCGGCGGGCAGGACCCTGACTGGCTGACCCAGGGCCAATTGGAGGGCAACCCGATCCGCGTGTCGGCACGCGACTACCGCGCCTGGTTCGCCACGCTCCCCAGCGAACTGGCCGACCCGATCGTCGAGCACTGGGGGCCGCCGCCCGGCGAGTTGTTCGTCGATCGCAGTCGCGATCCCGAGGGCGAGATCGTCATCGCCGCAATGCAATCCGACAACATCGTCATCGTGGTCCAGCCGCCGCGAGGCTTCGGCGCCAACCCGATCGCGATCTACCACGATCCCGATCTGCCGCCGAGTCACCACTACCTTGCGGCCTACCGTTGGCTGGACGGACGAATTCGCCAACAGCTTCAAAGCCGATGCCGTCGTGCACCTCGGCAAGCACGGCAACCTGGAGTGGCTGCCCGGCAAGACGCTGGGCATGTCATCGACCTGCGGCACCGATGCGGCACTAGGCAACATGCCGCTGATCTACCCGTTCCTGGTCAACGATCCGGGCGAGGGCACGCAGGCCAAGCGGCGCGCGCACGCCGTCTTGGTCGACCACTTGATCCCGCCGATGGCGCGGGCCGAGAGCTATGGGGACATCGCACGACTCGAGCAACTGCTCGACGAGCACTCCAACGTCACGGCGCTCGACCCAGGCAAGCTGCCTGCTCTCCGCCAGGAGATCTGGACGCTGATGCGGGCGGCGAAGATGGACCACGACCTTGGCCTGGAGGACCGGCCCGACGAGGACGTCTTCGACGACATGCTGCTGCACGTCGACGGCTGGTTGTGCGAGATCAAGGACGTCCAAATCCGCGACGGCCTACACGTCTTGGGCCAAGCGCCAGACGGCGAGACCGAACTGAACCTGGTGCTGGCCATTCTGCAGGCCAGCCAACTGTTCGGCGGCGAGCAGTCGCTGCCCGGGCTGCGACAGGCGCTCGGCCTGGCAGAGGACGGCACCGATTCCCGGGCCGCCGTCGACGCGGCCGAGGCCCGAGCGCGCGAACTGGTCAGCGCTCTCGCCGAAAGCGATTGGGATCCAGGCGCAGTCGAGGGCATTGCCGTCGACCCGGCGGTCGCCGCGATCCTGCGATTCGCAGCCACCGAGGTGGTGCCGCGACTGCGGGAGACCGGTCGCGAGATCGATCAGATCCTGCATGCGCTCGACGGCGGCTTCATTCCCGCCGGTCCTTCGGGTTCACCGCTGCGCGGCCTCGTCAACGTGTTGCCCACCGGTCGCAACTTCTACTCCGTGGACCCCAAGGCCGTGCCGTCCCGGTTGGCCTGGGAAACCGGTGTCGCCCTTGCTGATTCGCTGCTGGAGCGCTACCACGCCGATCGCGGCGAGTGGCCGCAGTCGGTCGGGCTGTCGGTGTGGGGCACGTCGGCGATGCGGACCTCGGGCGACGACGTCGCCGAAGTCTTCGCCCTGCTCGGTGTGCGGCCGATGTGGGACGAGGCCTCCCGGCGGGTCGTCGACCTGGAAGTGATCGACCTCGCCGAGTTGGGCCGCCCCCGCATCGACGTCACGGTCCGTATCTCGGGGTTCTTCCGTGACGCGTTCCCACACGTCGTGACGATGATGGACGACGCGGTGGCGCTGGTGGCCGAGCTCGACGAGCCCGCGGAGCACAACTACGTCCGCGCTCATGCCAGGGCCGACCTGGCCGAGCACGGCGACCGGCGCCGCGCCACGACGAGGATCTTCGGCTCCAAGCCCGGAACGTACGGAGCCGGACTGCTGCAGCTGATCGATAGCAAGAACTGGCGCGACGACGCCGACCTGGCCGAGGTCTACACGGCCTGGGGCGGCTTCGCCTACGGTCGAGGACTCGACGGTGCGCCCGCCAGCGACGACATGAGCCGGCAGTATCGCCGGATTGCGGTGGCAGCCAAGAACATCGACACCCGTGAGCACGACATCGCCGATTCGGACGATTACTTTCAGTATCACGGCGGCATGATCGCCACCGTGCGGGCGCTCACCGGCCGCGATCCCGTCGCCTACATCGGCGACAACACCCGCGCGGACGCGGTGCGCACTCGCACCCTCTCGGAGGAGACCACGCGGGTCTTCCGCGCCCGCGTCGTCAACCCACGCTGGATGTCCGCCATGCGCAGGCACGGCTACAAGGGCGCCTTCGAGATGGCGGCGACGGTCGACTACCTGTTCGGCTACGACGCGACCGCAGGCGTGATGGCCGACTGGATGTACGAACGCCTCGCGGGCGAGTACGTGCTGGACGACGAGAACCGCAAGTTCCTCGCCGAGTCCAATCCGTGGGCGCTGCACGGGATGGCCGAACGCCTGCTCGAGGCCTCCGGCAGGGGCATGTGGGCCAAGCCCGACCAGGCGACGCTCGACGGCCTGCGCGAGGTGCTGCTCGAGACCGAGGGCGAACTCGAAGGCTGACCCGGGGCGGGAGACGTGCGAGACCCGCTAGGTTGGGGCCATGGCTGCAACATTTGCTGACGTGTCCAAGTCGGAGTACGTGCTGCTCACGACCTTTACCAAGGACGGAAAGCCCAAGCCGACCGCCATCTGGGTGGCCCCCATCGGCGACCGAGTGGTGGCCATCACAGTGGGCTCGTCATGGAAGGTCAAGCGGATCCGCAACACCCCTCGCGTGACCATTGCCGAATGTGACCGGAGCGGCAAACCCAAGGGCGAGGCGGTAGAGGCGGTCGCCGTCATCCTGGACGCGTCGGAGACCGGGGCGGTCTACGACGCGATAGGCAGGCGCTACGGGCTTGCTGGGAAAGGTCTTCAACATGTTCAGCAAGCTCAAGGGCGGCATGAAGAACAACGTCGGCATCGAGTTGAAGGCTTCCGGGGCGAGCGACGCGTCGGGGAAGGACGAGGCGTGAGTCCAACGTTCGACGACGTCTACCGCGAGCGGTACCTGTTGCTGACCACGTTCACCAAGGACGGCAGGCCGAAGCCGACGCCGGTGTGGGGTGTTCCCGAAGGCGACAAGCTGGTGATCAGCACCGACAAGGGTTCGTGGAAGACCAAGCGCATCAACAACACTCCGCGCGTCACGATCCAGAAGTGCGGCGTCCTCGGCAAGGTCAAGGGCGAGCCCGTGGAGGCAGTGGCCCGCATGCTGCCGGAGTCCGAGACCCGGCGCGTGTTCGACATGGCGACCAAGCGGTTCTGGTACCACGCGTGGTGGTGGGTGCCGCAGGCGATCGTCCGCGGAGGCGTCGACAAGGTGCACGCCGCCATAGAGATTCGGGCGATCCAACCATCTGATCAGGGCTAGGAACCGTCGTGGCGCCCCGTTCGTTGAGCCCGACATGGCTAAGCGTCTGTTTGGTGCGTACGTCCTCGTCGAACTGGCGGTGGTGATCGCGCTCGCGTATGCCATCGGCTTCGGCTGGACGTTGCTGTTGCTGCTCGGAACCTTCGCGCTCGGGGTCGTGCTGGCCGGATCGCAGGCCCGGCAGCAGATCCGCAAGCTGCAGTCGGGTCTCGCATCGCCCCAGGGCGCGGTGACCGACGGCCTCCTCGTCGCCCTCGGCACCGTGCTGACGTTGATCCCGGGGCTGGTCACGTCCGCCCTCGGGCTGTTCCTGCTGCTCCCGCCGACGCGCCCGATCGCCCGACCGGTGGTGGCGGGCCTCGCGGCGCGCGGCCTCGGCCGGATGCCCCTGATCGTCAACGGCGGCGGAGTACGGGCGGGCCGTCGTGACTACATCGACGGCGAGGTGATCGACGTCACCGACTTCGAGCAGCCGAGCCTGCCTCGATACACCGACTGACTTGACCACCCTGCTGGTCAACGGCCGGGTGCACAGCCCGGCGATGCCGGAGGCCACGGCGATGGCGGTCACCGACGGGCCCGATGGCATCGTCGCGTGGCTCGGCACCGACGACGTCGGCCGCGTGCAATTACCCGGATGCCGACGTCATCGACCTCGACGGTGGTTTCGTCGGTCCCGGGTTCGTCGACAGTCATGTCCACGTCACCGCGACGGGACTGGCCCTCGTCGGGCTCGATCTGCGGGCGGCGAGTCTCGTCGGAGGACATGCTGCGGCTCGTCGCCGAATTCGCTCACGGCGCGTCGACGGGTCCGATCTGGGGGCATGGCTGGGACGACACCCGATGGCCAGGTGGACGTCCGCCGACCACCGCCGAACTCGATGCCGCGGTCGGAGGACCGGCCCGCCTACCTGTCGCGGGTGGACGTGCACTCGGCCGTGGCGTCCACCGCCCTGCGTCGCCTGGTGCCTGGCCTGACCTCGGCGTCGGGCACGATCCCGACCAGCCGCTCACGGCTGACGCACACCATCGGGTGCGCGCCGTGGCCCGCGATCTGCTGACCACGGCGCAGCGGCGCGAGGCCCAGCGTGCCGCGCTCGATCACGCCGCTGGTCTTGGCATCGTCGCGGTGCACGAATGCGCCGGACCCGACATCGGTGGAATCGACGACTGGCATGACCTGCGCGGGCTCGAACACGGCGTCGAGGTCGTCGGGTACTGGGGAGAGGCGGTCGACTCAGCCGATGCAGCGCTGGACCTGATCGATCGGAGTGGCGCGCGGGGGCTCGCAGGCGACCTGTTCGTCGACGGGGCGATCGGGTCCCGCACCGCGTGGCTGCATCAGCCCTACGACGACGCGCCCGGCGAGTGCGGCAACACCTATCTGGACGCCGACGCTGTCGAGGCGCACCTCGGCGCGTGCACGCAGGCCGGCATCACCGCGGGATTCCACGTCATCGGCGACGCCGCCGTGACGTGCGTCGTCGAGGCGCTCTCCCGCGTGGCGGCGCGGTTCGGCGTTCCCGCGATGGCGCGCTGCGGTCATCGGCTCGAGCACCTCGAGATGATCACCGCCGAGCAGGCCGCGAAGCTCGGCTCCTGGGGCGTCACCGCCAGCGTGCAACCCAACTTCGATGCGCTGTGGGGTGGCCCCGACGGCATGTACGCGCGCCGACTCGGACCCGCACGCGCCGCCGAGATGAACCCGTTCGCGGTGTTGGCCTCCGAGGGCGTACCGCTCGCATTCGGTTCCGACAGCCCCGTGACCGGCATGAATCCGTGGGCGTCGGTGCGGGCGGCCACGCTGCATCAGACGCCGGGTAAGGCCGTGTCCGCGCGAGCGGCGTTCGCCGCGGCCACGCGAGGGCTCCTGGCGGGCAGGCGGGGTTCGCGACGGTATCGCGGGAACGCTGGTGCCCGGCGCGCGCGCGTCCTACGCCGTGTGGGAGATCCCCGGCGGAGTCGGTGCGCTCGAGGTCGCCGCGCCTGCCGATAGTCTTGCGCGGTGGTCCACCGATCCCCGGTCGCGGGTGCCCGCCCTACCCAGGCTCGGCTCCGACGACCCGCTTCCGATCTGCCGGCAGACAGTGCATAGGGGCGTGGTCATCCATGGCTGAGGAAAAGCCCATGCGCCTGTGGTCGCGGGCGACCGACGACACCGACACCTTCCCCGCGGTGCGGGACGACGACGTCGAGCCCGAGGTCGAGCCAGGCGACGGCGTCGAGCCCGACGCGGCGGCCGACGCCGAGCCCGACTCCGACGCCGACTCCGAGGCCGACGCCGACTCCGGCACCGACGAGGAAGCACCCGAACCCGACGACGCCGCCGACACACCCGAGGAACCGGCCGCGACCGCCGGTCCGCACCTCGAGACCGGGTCGCCGGAGTGGCTTTCGGCGCAGTGGTCGTCGCTACTGACGCGGTTGCGACGGACGAGCACGCGGGTGTGGCCGGTCCTCGAGCCGCGACTGATGCGGCTCTCCGCCACGATCGCCGCCGGAATCCTTCTGTGCGCAAGCTTTCCGCCGTTCGGCTGGTGGTATCTGGCGTTCGTCGCCTTCGCGTTGATGGCCTGGGTTCTGACCTCGGACGCCACCACGCGTGTCGGGGGACTCGGGTACGGATTCCTGTTCGGCCTGGCCTTCTACGTTCCATTGCTGCCGTGGATCAGCTCGTTCGTCGGGATGGTTCCCTGGCTTGCGCTGTCGGCGTTGGAGGCGTCGTTCGTCGCGGTGTTCGGTCTGCTGGCCGTCGTCGTGCGCCGCTTGCCGGGATGGCCCGTCTGGTTCGCCGCCGTGTGGGTCCTGGCCGAGTGGTTGAAGTCCACGGTGCCATTCGGTGGATTTCCCTGGGGCGTCGTCGGATTCAGCCAGGCGGACAGCCCGCTGCTGTCCATCGCGCACTTCGGCGGCGCGCCGCTGGTCTCGTTCGCGGTGGTGTTGGTGGGGTTCAGCGTGGCCGCCGCCGTGATCGAAGGCGCGCGGTGGTTTCAGCGTGACCGCAAGGGCGCAGCGCGTCGGACCGCCCGCGGTCGTGCTCCCCGGCCTCTGCATCGTCCTCGTCTTGATGGCCGTGGCGCTGGCCGGACCGTACGTCCGCAAGTCCGCGGTCGCGGTGGGAGACCAGGAGGCGGTCAACGTCGCCGCCGTCCAGGGCAACGTGCCTCGGCTGGGTCTGGACTTCAACGCGCAGCGGCGCGCCGTCCTCGACAACCACGTTCGGGAGACCATGAAGCTCGCCGAGGACGTGAGGGCCGGTCGGGCACCGCAGCCCAGGGTCGTCATCTGGCCGGAGAACTCCTCCGACATCGATCCGATCGTCAACGCCGACGCCGCCGCCCAGATCGCGTCCGCCGTCGAGGCGGTGCATGCGCCGATTCTGGTCGGCGCGGTGGTCGCCGGACCCGGCTACACCCCTGAGAATCCCGTCTCCACCAACACGGTGATCGTCTGGAACGGCGGCTCCGATGGCCCCGGCGGGCCCGGCGAACGTCACGACAAGAAGATCGTGCAGCCGTTCGGCGAGTACATGCCGTGGCGCAGCTTCTTCCGGCACCTGTCGTCCTTCGCCGACCGGGCAGGCTACTTCGCGCCGGGCGACGGCAACGGCGTCGTCCATGCCGCGGGCATCCCGATCGGGGTCACCACGTGCTGGGAGGTGATCTTCGATCGGGCCGCGCGTGAATCGGTCCTCAACGGAGCGCAGCTGCTCACCGTGCCGAGCAACAACGCCACGTTCGACGAGACCGATGAGCGAACAGCAGCTCGCGTTCGCACGGCTGCGGTCCGTCGAACACGACCGGTACGTCGTCGTCGCAGGCACCACCGGCATCAGCGCGATCATCGCTCCAGACGGGCGTGAACTCGCCCGTACCGCGTGGTTCGAACCGGCGTATCTGGACAACCAGGTCCGGCTGAGGTCGGGTCTCACGCCCGCGACGCGATGGGGTCCGCTCGTGCAGGGACTACTCGTCTGCCTTGGTGCCGGGTCGGTGGTCGGCGCCATGCTGCACAATGGGAGGTTCGCGCGGCGTCGTCAGAAGGCGACCCATGATGGCGATAACAACGACGAAGGAGCGACATGACGGACGGTGGCGACCGCCCCAGTCAGCGCACGTTGGTCATCATTCCGACGTACAACGAGCGCGACAACCTGCCGTTGATCATGGCCCGGGTGCACGCGGCGCAGCCGGAGGTCCACGTTCTCGTCGTCGACGACGGAAGCCCAGACGGAACCGGTGAGCTCGCCAATGAGTTGGCGCTGGCGGATCCCGACCGCGTCCACGTCATGCATCGCACCAGCAAGGCAGGCTTGGGCGCCGCCTACCTCGCCGGTTTCGCCTGGGGTCTGGGCCGCGGATATTCGGTTCTGGTCGAGATGGACGCCGACGGCTCCCACGCCCCCGAGGAGCTCCATCGGCTGTTGGACGCCGTCGACGCGGGCGCCGACCTCGCGATCGGCTCGCGCTACGTCGACGGCGGCACGGTCGTCAACTGGCCGAAGCGACGAATGCTGTTGTCGAAGACGGCCAACGGGTACTCGCGGATCTCGCTGGGTGTCGACATCCACGACATCACCGCGGGCTACCGCGCGTATCGCCGAGAGGTACTGGAGAAGATCGAGCTGGCCACCGTCGACTCGAAGGGTTACTGCTTCCAGATCGAGATGACGTGGCGCACCATCACCGACGGGTTCACCGTCGTGGAGGTTCCCATCACGTTCACCGAACGCGAACTCGGCGTATCGAAGATGAGCGGTTCCAACATCCGCGAGGCCATCGTCAAGGTCGCGATGTGGGGGATGCGGGGTCGGCTGGACCGGGCCCGCGGCGCCGCAGGCTAGAGGCTAGCCGCGGCGGCGGGTCTTGATGATGTCGAGCCGCTCCTTGAGCAGGTCCTCGAGCTCGTCGACCGAGCGGCGCTCCAGCAGCATGTCCCAGTGGGTGCGCGGCGGCTTGGCCTTCTTGGGCTCGGGCACGTCACCGTCGATGAGGTTGCCCTCCATGCCATTGCGGCATGGCCAGGTACCCGGGATCTCGGCGTCGTCGGCGAACGGAACCTCGAACTCTTCACCGTTGTCAGTGCGGTAACGGGCAACCTGACGCGGGGCCAAGTCGTGGTTACGGTCCGTCTCGTAGCTCACTGCTCCGAGGCGGCTTCCCCTCAAGACACGATCAGCCATGGTGAACACTCCTCGTATTGCTATTGGTCCGGGGGAATCAACGCATCAGATGGGCGCAAGGTTCCCGACTCGCTCTCCGATGATACCGGGGAGATACCCAGGACTACGCCATCTGCGGTTTAGAGTCTGGACACGTGGAGTCCGGAACCAGAAGGCGCGTTCGGCCTCAGCCCTGCCGCTGGTGTGGCCGCGAAGTCGCCGACGCCGACTTGGGCAGACGCCGACAGTACTGCCGCCAGTCGTGTCGGCAACGTGCCTACGAGCAACGCGCGATGGTCAAGGGCACGTCGGTGCCACCGGATGCGGTGGTGCTCTCGGCCGACGAGGCGGCAGAGCTCTCGGATCGGGTGTACCAGGTTCGATGCGCCGCGGAGGATGTCGCCACCGCGGTCGACGAGGGCGCCGATGGGCCCGAGCTGCGGGAATTGTGTGACACCCTGATTCGCGCGGCGAAGGCCGCCGACGGTTGGCGATAGTTCGGCGACGTGCCGACACAGCGTTCTCACAGCTACGATGAGCCGACAGTCCAGCCCCTCGTAGGGAGCCCGATGACCGCGACCGACCCGCGAGCCGTGTGGAGGTTCGAGGGTTTCGAACTCGATACTCAGCGCTACGAACTGCGGCGCGACGGCATCGCGATTCCCGTCGAACCACAGGTCTTCGACGTCCTGACCCAGCTGATCGTCCACCACGAGCGCGTCGTCACCAAGGAGCAGTTGTTCGACGCGGTCTGGGGCGGCAGGTTCGTGGGGGAGGCAGCGCTGACCAGTCGCATCAAGGCCGTGCGCAGGGCGCTGGGCGACGACGGCGAGTCGCAGCGGTACATCCGGACGGTCCGCGGTCGTGGGTACCAATTCATCTGCGCGATCACCGCCGATGCCGAACCACCGGACGCGACCGCGGTCGCACCCTCCGTCGACGAGCGGCCGCCACCGCTGCCGCGCCAACACATCGCCTTCTGTCGGGCGGGCGACGGCATCCGGTTGGCGTACGCGGTCGCCGGCGACGGCCCGCCGCTGGTGCGCGCGGCGAACTGGATGACCCATCTCGGCTACGACATCGAGAGCCCGGTGTGGCGGCACTGGGTGGCCGCGCTCTCCTCGCGTCACACCTTCATTCGCTATGACGAGCGCGGATGTGGCCTATCTGACTGGGATGCAACGGATTTCACCTTCGAGGACTGGGTCGCCGACTTGGATAGCGTCGTCGAAGCGCTGCGCCTGACCCGGTTTCCCTTGCTCGGCGTGTCCCAGGGTGGCGCCGTCGCCGTCGCCTATGCGGCCAGACACCCCGATCGGGTGACGAAGCTGGTCCTGTGTTCCGCCTACGCCAGGGGACGCTCGGTGCGGGCCATCAGCGACGAGGAACGGCGCGCCGCCGCACTGGATCTCGACCTCGCCCGCGTCGGCTGGGGTCGGGACGACCCGGCCTTTCGTCAGGTGTTCGCCGCACAGTTTCTGCCCGATGGCACACGTGCGGACTGGCAGGCCTTCGACCACTTGCAGCGGCGAACCACCTCGCCGGAGAATGCGGTGCGGTTCCTCGAGGAGTTCGCCAAGATCGACGTCCGCGACCTCGCCGACCAGGTGTCGTGCCCGACCCTGATCATGCACGCGCGCGACGACCATCGCGTTCCCCTGCGCTACGGCGAGGAGTTGGCCGCTCTGATCCGAGACTCGCGCCTCGTCGCGCTCCCCAGCAACAACCATCTGCTGACCGAGACGGAACCGGCCTGGCAGACGTTCCGCAGCGAAGTCGAGACGTTCCTCGCCAACTGACCGTGGCCATGACGGACGGCCACGGCGCGACCGTCGATCTCCATGCGATCTCCACCCAATCTTCATGTGACGTCGCGCGGCGCCGTTCATGCTGGTCACATGAGAAACACCTTCCGCACCCTCCTGATCGGTGTCAGCGCGATCGTCGCGTTGGGCACCCTGTCCGCTTGCTCCGGCGCCCCGTCGACCAAGGGCCCCGAGTCGGCCGAGGCTCCCGAGTCGGCCGCGGTCGCACCCTTCCCGACGTCGGCGAAGTACATCGCCGACATGGAGTCCGGCGGCAAGACCATGACGATCGGCATCGCCGTGGACGGCGACGAGGTCGCCGCCTACGCCTGCAACGGCACTGACGACGAGGCCTGGTTCTTCGGCAACCAGAGCGACGGCACCATCGACCTCGTGTCCACGTTCCGCGACACCCTCAACGCCTCGTTCGACGGTGGTGACGTCAAGGGTGACCTGACGATGAACGGTGTGACCTACACGTTCGCCGCGGCGTCGGTTCCGCCTCCTGCGGGGATGTACACCGCGGAGTTCGACGGTGTTCGTGCGTCGTGGGTGGTCCGGCCGGACGGTTCGGCGATCGGCGTCCAGCGCAACGCCGACGGCGTCAACCGCGAACTCGACCAGTCCGACATCCAGCAGCTCAAGGACGCCGAATTTCAGGCGAAGGTGCGCAATCAGCGAAAGCTGCAGCAGGCCCAGCAGATCGTCACGCTGCAGAACAAGACGTTGAAGTCGAAGATCAACGGGCATGACGTGACGCCGACGATCGTGTCGGGCACCTTCCGCTTCGGCTGACCCTCCGAGTCGCGACCGTGACGACCCTGCCGGCACGCCGGCAGGGTCGCCATACCATGAGTAGCGCTCTGCAACCCGTCGCCTCGCCGGTGTTCGGAAAGCACATTCAAAAGTGCTGTGCGGCAGCACAAGTGGCGATTGATCTTGCCGGAACGTGGTGCCAGGACGCGTGGTTGACGTCGGCGGAGTTATTGGCCGAGACGGAGCGGTTGAAATTCCTCGTCGCGTTCCGCCCGGCACTGGTCGAAGAGGCGTACTGGTTCGACGAGGGAGTCCTGCCGTTGCTCACGTTGAAGGGCGTGGCCTGACCCACTCGCGACGTTCGGCCTAGGGTTTGTGCCGTGGACGAATGGTTCGAGCGCAGCCCGGTGGTGGGCTTCGCGCCCTGGATCATCTACTGGGTGGTCGCCGAGGGCCCGAGTACTTGGCTCTTCGGTGCGCTGTGCGCGGTGCTGTCGGCATTGATCCTCGGCATATCCATGGGCTTCGGGAGGCCGCGGCTACTCGAGATCGTCACCGTGGTGTTCTTCGTCGGCGTCACCGCGGCGGGCGTCATCGTCGGCGCCGTCGACCGCGACTGGATGGACACCTACTCGACGACGCTGTCCAGCGGAGTCCTCGCGGTAATGGCGTTCGGGTCAATGGCATTCGTTCCCTTCACCGAGCAGTACGCAAGGACGTCGCGGCCGCTGCAGGAGTGGGAGAAGCCGCTCTTCCGCCAGACGAACCGGGTGCTCACGCTGATGTGGGCGCTGGTGTTCGGGTTGATCGCCTTGCTCGGCTACGTCGCCTCCGCGGTCCCGGCGACCAAGGATTGGACGCAGTGGGTGATCCCGATCGTGGTGATCGTCGGCGCCGTGGGGATGACGCAGTCCTATCCGGAACGGGTGCGGATCAAGGGCCGTCCTGCGTGACGGGAACTGCTCAGCAGCCGAACTTCTGACCGACGTCGGCGGGCGTCGGCGTCACCTCCGTCAGGCAGCCGAAGGTCTCGATGCCCGATGCGGCGAACTTGACCGCCGACTGGTGGGCATAGTTCACGCAGTACGTTCCTGACTGGTCGGCGCGGCAACGGTAGTCGCCGAAGTCGAGCGCCTCACCGTAGGGCAGCACCTGCCCGGAGCCGCTGCCGAATCGGCCCGGATCGCCATGTGCGGAGCCGACTTCCACGGTAGGCCCCTCGAAGTCGACCCAGCCTCCCTTCCACTGTCCGTAGACGTCGGAAGGCTGTGGTGGTGGTGTGGCGAGATCGACGAGGCATGCCAGCGTTCCGTTGAACTGCCCGTCCGTCATGCAGTTCGCCTTGCCCGATGGGCTCGCGAAGGCGACGTCGGGATCGAGTTGCGTGGTCACGCCGTCGCGCGTCGCCGTGTGGTATCCGGTCAGGTCGGCGGGTGCGGCCGATTCGATCCACGTGATGACGTCGGCGATCGCCGCACCGGAGGCGGGCGGCTTCGTCGCGGCCGGCGTGGGCGCCGGTGGCTTCGGGATCGTCGGATTCGCCGCCCGTGTGCTCGACGGGGTGGGCGTCAACGCGTCCCCCTCCCGCCCCGCGGTGCCGGGTGTGGTCGACGAACACGCCGCCACCAGCGCCGATGTTGCAATCAGGACGACTATCCGCATACCCGCCAGGTTATCGGCCCGACCCGATGCGTCCAGTGAGGCGCGTCGACCCGACGATCTTTCGCTAACGTCTGGGTCATGCATGAACGGACCGTCCGCGTCACCATCGACAGCGGCAGCATCGAGGGCTTCACCCGCGACGGCGTCCATCGTTGGAGGTCGGTGCCATTCGCGCGGCCACCCGTCGGCCGCTGGCGGTACCGTGCGCCGCAGCCCGTCGAGCCGTGGCGAGGTGTTCGCTACTGCCATGGCTTTACGTATTGCGCACCGCAGCAACGCAAGTACACCCTCCTCGGCGTCGGCAGGTACCAGCCGATGAGCGAGGACTGCCTGACGCTGAACGTCGTAGCGCCCGAGGAGCCCGGCGATGGCCCGCTGCCGGTGATGTTCTTCATCCACGGCGGCGGCTACATCATGGGCAGCTCCGCCACCCCGCTCTATGACGGCGCGGCCATGGCGCGGCGCGGCTGCGTGTACGTGTCGGCGAACTACCGCCTCGGAGCGCTGGGATGTTTGGACCTCTCATCGCTGTCCACCGCGGAAAACCCCATCGACGGAAACCTCTTCCTCCGAGACCTGGTCAAGGCATTGCAGTGGGTTCGCGACAACATCGAGGTCTTCGGCGGCGATCCCGACAACGTGACGATCTTCGGCGAGAGCGCAGGCGCGCATGCCGTCGCCACGCTACTCGCGGTGCCTGAAGCGAAAGGCCTATTCTCGCAGGCCATTTCGGAGAGTCCTGCCAGCGGGATGGTGCGCTCTCCCGAGGCGGCCGCCATTTTCGCCGAGCACTTCGCCGGCCTGCTCGACGCGAGCCCGGCCGATGGCGCGGCGGCCGTCATGTCGGCGCGACCCGCCACGTTGAATCGCGCGCTGGAGGCGCTCATCGCGCGCGGCATGGACGACCTTCCTGGTGCGTTTCCCGCGGGACCGGCCTACGGAACCGAGTTCCTGCCTGCCGATCCCGTGACCGCGATGCGGGATGGCACCGCTCACCGGGTGCCTCTCGTCGTGGGCAACAACGCCGAGGAGGGCAGGCTCTTCACGCGATTCATGCCTCTGTTGCCCACGTCGGAACGGACGATCGAACTGCTCCTCGCCGAGACGGACGCCGAATCTCGGGAGCGGATCACCTCGGCCTATCCCGGCTACCCGAACTCTGCGGCATGCATCCGGCTCGGCGGCGACTTCGCGTTCGGGTCTGCCGCCTGGCAGATCGCCGAGGCACACGCCACCCACGCGCGGACATACGCCTACCGGTACGACTACGCACCGCGGACTCTGCAGTGGTCGGGGCTGGGCGCCACCCACGCCATGGAACTGCTCGCGGTGTTCGACGTCTACCGCACCCGGCTGGGGTCGTTGCTGACCGCGGCCGCCGACCGGCGCTCTGCGCTGAGGGTCAGCAACGACATTCAGAACCGTTGGCGCGCATTCAGCACGAGCGGCGCGCCCGGGGACGGCTGGCCGGTCTACTCCGCGGAGGACCGCGCGGTCATGGTGTTCGACAAGCACTCGCGAGTGGAGTACGACCCGGACGCCGAACGGCGTCGCGCGTGGGACGGCTTCACCCTGGCGGCCCATTGAGGCCAAACCCCCTGCGCGGCATCGGCCGGTGTGATTGCGTAGTTGGGTGGCGCACCCCCTAGATCCACTGTCCGCCGACGAATTCCGAGCCGCTGCCGAGATCCTGCGGCGCGAGCGGAGCGTCGTCCCGCCTGCCTGGCGCTTCGCCTCGATCGAGCTGGCCGAGCCCGACAAGGCGGCCATGCGCGAGTTCGACGCGAGCGGTGCCACACCGGCCCGAAGGGCGACCGTGGTCTGCTTCGAGCGGAACGCCAACGCGACCTACAAGAGCGTGATCTCGCTCAGCGACGGTTCCGTCGAGTCGTTCGAGCACGTTCCCGGCGTGCAGCCCAACTTCACGGTCGACGAATTCGTCGAGTGCGACCAGATGCTGCGCTCTCATCCGGACTTCGTGGCAGCCCTGGCGAAGCGGGGTATCACCGACCTCGACCTGGTCTTCATGGACACGTGGACCTACGGCGAAGCGGTGGCTCCGCCCGAGTTCCGCGACCGGAGGCTCGGCTGGTCGGACATCTGGCTCAAGGACGGGCCGGAGATGAACCCCTACGCCCATCTGATCAGCGGACTGCACTGCGTCGTCGACCTCAATGCCATGGAGTTGTTGCGCGTCGAGGACACCGGAGGCGTCGAAACCCCAGACGTCATGGGCGAATACGTGCCACGGCTCATCCCCGAGCGGGTTCGGGCCGGCTTCCGTCGCGATCCGCTCAAACCCCTGCACATCACGCAGCCCGAAGGTCCGTCGTTCACGCTGGACGGCAACCTTCTGCAATGGCAGAACTGGTCGCTGCGCATCGGCTTCAATTACCGCGAGGGCATGACGCTGAACCAGGTGCGCTACCGCGACGGCGATCGGGAGCGATCGATCGCGCACCGGCTGTCGTTCGCCGAGATGGTGGTGCCCTATCGCGATCCGTCGGTCGACCACTATCGCCGGACGGCCTTCGACATCGGCGAGTGGGGACTCGGTTTCATGACCACCTCGCTGGAGCTCGGGTGCGATTGTCTCGGCGAGATCCGCTACCTCGACGCCGTGCTTCACGACAGCAAGGGTGAGCCGTACACGATCGCGAACGCGATCTGCATCCACGAAGAGGACAACGCCGTGCTGTGGAAGCACGTCGACCATGACACCGGCGCCGAGGTGCGGCGCATGCGGCGGCTGACGGTGTCCTTCCACGTGACGGTCGCCAATTACGAGTACCTGGCCTATTGGCGGCTGTATCAGGACGGCAACATCGAGTGCGAGGTGCGGGCCACCGGGATCATGGTCACCACGCCGCTCGCCCCCGGCGCAGCCAACCCGAACGGCACGCTGGTCGACGACCGTACGTATGCGCCCTTCCACCAACACTTTCTGGTCGCGCGACTCGATCTCGACATCGACGGACCCGACAACACGGTCTTCGCGTCCGAGTCCTACGCCGAGGCGATCGGACCCGACAACCCGTACGGGCTGTCGGTGGTGACCCGCAACATCCCCCTGCGCACGGAGCAGGAGGGGATTCAGGATGTCGACTTCGCGACGCAACGCGGGTGGAAGGTCATGAACACCAACGTCGTCAATGGCATCGGCACCCACCCGTCCTACAAGCTGCTGCCCAGCGGTGCGCTGCCGCCGATGTTCGACCCGGAGTCGCCGGTGATGAAGCGCGCCAACGTCATCGGTCACACACTGTGGGTAACGCCCAACGATCCCGACGAGCGCTGGCCGGCGGGAGAGTTCGTCAACCAGTCGGTCGCCGATACGGGGTTGGGCGCGTGGACGAAGGCCAACCGCTCGATCGACAACACCGACGTCGTGCTGTGGTACGTATTCGGTCTACACCACATCACGCGCCCCGAAGACTGGCCCGTGATGCCCGTCGACGTCGTGTCGTTCTGGCTGAAGCCCTTTGGCTTCTTCGACAGGAATCCCGCGCTGGACGTACCCGCGACCCCGGCGGACCAGTGCCACGCCGAGGAAAGTTAAAACCTGTCATATGTTGATGGCGTGGACGCAGACCCGACGCTGATCGAACGCCCCTCCGACCTCACCGCGGAGTGGTTGACCGCCGCGCTCGGCACGGGCCCCGTGACCGCGTTCAGCTATGACCGCATCGGCACCGGCCAGATGAGCGAGTGCTACCGCGTTGACCTCGCCTATGGGGAAGGCGCCGCGGGCCCCGCGTCGGTCGTGTTGAAGGTCGCCGCCGCCGATCCCAGCAGCAGGCAGACCGGGCTCGCGATGGGTCTCTACGAGCGCGAGGTCAGGTTCTACTCCGACATTGCGCCCGGCCTGAACGGCCCCGTCGCGCCCTGCCATCACCACGCCTACGACCCGGAGACCGGCATCTTCGACCTGCTGTTGGGCGATGCGGCACCCGCGGTGGTCGGCGACGAGATCCGCGGGGCCACAGCCGAACAGGCCACGCTTGCGCTGACCCAACTGGGCCGCGTGCACGGTCCTCTGCTCGGGAACCCGGCGCTGGCGGCTACCGACTGGATCACCCGCGAGTCACCCTTGAACCAGGGCCTGCTCGCGGCGTTGTACGCGGGCTTCGTCGACCGATACCGCGACCAGGTCTCACCTGAGCATCGCGACGTCTGCGAGCGACTCGTCGCCAGCTTCGACGCCTATCTGGCGCAAGAAGCGGAGCCGGGCCGTCCGCAGGGCCTGGTCCACGGCGACTACCGGCTCGACAACATGCTCTTCGGCAAAGCGGGCGCCGATCGCCCACTGACGGTGGTGGATTGGCAGACGGTCACGTGGGGTGCTGCGCTGACCGACGTCGCCTACTTCCTCGGTTGCGCACTGCCGGTGCAAGCCCGCCGAGACCAGTACGACGATCTGCTACGGGCGTATCACGCCGCACTCGGTCCGGATTCTTCGCTGAGCCTCGACGACGTGCGGGAGGGAGTGCGCCGGGCGAGCTTCTTCGGGGTCGTCATGGCGGTCGTGTCGCCGATGCTCGTCGCGCGCACCGAGCGTGGCGACGCGATGTTCATGGCGATGATCGAACGACACTGCCAGCACGTGCTCGACACCGATGCGCTCGCCATCCTTCCCGCGCCCGCACGCCAGGAACCGTTGCAGCCCAACGCCGAAGACGAGGGACGGCACGACAAGACCGATGAGCCGATGTGGAGCGAGAGCTGGTACTTCGACTTCGCCGACCCGGGCCAGTCGGTGGGCGGATGGCTACGCCTCGGCCTGATCCCGAATCAGAACCACGCCTGGATCAACGCGCTGCTCTGCGGCCCGGGGATGCCGACCATCGCCGTGCTGGACTTCGACGCGCCGCTGCCGGGCGACCACACCCACGTCAGCGCCGACGGGATCGAACTCGTTCTCGACGCCGTCGATCCCTTGAAGACATACCGCGTGACGATGCGGGGGAGCGGGCAGGCATACGACGATCCGGCCGACCTGCTGCACGGCGTGCCAGGCAGGCCGGTCGAGGTCACGATGGATCTCACCTGGAGCACCGCGGGAACGCCCTACCTCTACCGCATCTCGCCGCGGTACGAGATTCCGTGCACCGTGTCGGGAACGGTGACCGCCGACGGCCGCACGTACACGTTCAGCGACGTCGCCGGCCAGCGCGACCACTCCTGGGCGGCCAGGGACTGGTGGGCGATGGAGTGGGTGTGGAGCGCGTTGCACCTCGACGACGGAACCCACCTGCACGGCGTCGACATGCGGATCCCCGGCGCGCCGCCGATCGGGTTGGGATACCTGCAGACCGCCGGCAAGCCGTTGGTCGAGCTGCAGAGCGTCACCGCGCGGGAGAGCTTCGGTGAGAACGACCTGCCGCTGGGGACGACGCTCGAGCTGGCGCCCGGTGACGTCGTCGCGAGCATCGACGTCCGGGGCCACGCGCCGGTCTTGCTCACCTCGTCGGATGGACGAGTGAGCCAGTTCCCGCGAGCATGGGCCACCGTGACCACTGCCGATGGCCGCACGGGCGTCGGCTGGGTGGAATGGAACCGTAACGTGCGCTGACGCGCTGAAAAGAACGGCTCCAAGAACGGCTCCAAGAATGCTCCAAGCGCGTCGGTGCACTCTCGTCGTACCCAACTGGCAGCGGTAGCTCATGCCGCGAACACACGAGAAGCGGAGAATTCACCAATGAAGACACACAAACGGACGGGACTGGCGACGGTCCTGTTGGTCGCGGGCGGGTTGGCAGCTGCCAGCCTCGGCCTCGCGGGCACCGCGTCCGCCGACCCCGGCAGCGGCCTCGGTGGCATCTTGGGCGGCGGAGGCAGTGGCAGCGGTGGCGGCCTCTTGTCCAACATGGAAGAGCTGCGGCCGATCATCGACGCCGTGACGGAAGACCCCAGGGGCACGATCAACGACGTCCTGAACAACCCGGGGGAGCTCATCGGGCTTCTCGGGGGTTAGCCCTCACCCACATCAGCCGTCAGTCCACTGCCGTGACGTCCGTTTCCAGGTTGTATTAACCCACCGGTACACGTCATGGCACTGCTGATGCTCGAGGGTTGACGGTGGTCTGCCTTGGGCTGGGTAGCCGGCACCCAGCCCCTGGTCACGACATCGCTATGCCCGCTCACCCGCGTGGGCGCTGTCATCGTCAAGATCGTTGCGGCCCAGGCCCATTGGTGTCTGAGCCGGAATGTCTCCCTCGGCGACCACGGCGCGCGTGATGGGTGTGAGGGTGTTGAAGAGAAGCTCCAGTTGGTCGTCGTCGAGGGCATCGAACGCAGAAACCGCGAGCGCGTCGGTGGCCATTTCGATGCGGTTCTTGGCGTCCATGCCCGCCTGGGTCAGCGCTCCGCCGGCGTCGAGGAAGCCGCGTGTCGCAAGTCGAGCCGAGCATCGTCGCCACTCGTCTTCGTCGTATTGCCGACTGCGCACGATGAACTCCCGCGGCACCCGGTCGGCGGCTGCATGGAGCACGTTGGAGTCACGACCGCTGATTCCCGTGGCGGCAAGGACCGCGACGTGGGCATCGCCGCGTTGTTCCCGCAGCAGTGTCGCCGCGTGCCACAACTTGGCCACGGGGTGTGTCGGCCACGTCAGGGCGAGGTTTGCCGCGAAGAGCGGCCGACCGTCGAGCGGGGCTGTGCGTGCCGCCGTGGCCAACAACTCGGCCGCGGTGTCGACGAGTCGTCCCGCCGTTCAGTCCGTACCGTTGCAGAGCCGCGACCGCCGATGCCTCCCGCACGTGCAGCATCTGGGCGGGTGAGACGTAATCCCACGCGGCAGGAAGGGCCCGTGCCACGTGCGAATGGGCGAAGTTGTAGAACGTGGCCGTCACCAGCTCCGGGGCAACCGTTCCGAGCGGTGCGGACCGGGCGGCGAAGTACCCCATCCAGAAGCCGCGTAGGCCAACGGAGTCGAAGGCGCTGCGCGACTCGGGTGCAAAGTACGTGACGGCGTGGATGGGCTCGAAACGGTCGAATAGCCGGCGAGCGATCGCGGGATCCCGAGTCACGCCGTCAGTCAATCATCCACGGTGCCGTGATGGGCCAGACCGGCCGCAGTCAGTCCGACGTCGGCACCACGGCGCTGGCCGCCTCGTCGATGATCGCCCGCATCGCGCTTTCCGCGCCTGCCGCGTCGCGCAAGCCGAATCGAGCGCGCGCACGTCGTCGTGCAGTTCGATGGCGATCGGGTTCGGCGTTTCGGGCATCATGCCGTGACGCGTGCGGCCCGTCAGCACCTCGGCGACAACGCCGTTGAGCGCCCGGAACATCTCGTTGCCGCTGGCTTCCAACAGGGTCTGGTGAAAGAGCTTGTCCGCCAACAGATAAGCCTCGAGATCGCCGGATCGGCCGGTCACCACCATGTCCGACACGGCGGCGGCCATGACGCGGCACTGGTGCGGGTCGGCGCGCTGTGCCGCCAGCGCCGCTGCGGCGGGTTCGAAGCCGCGGCGCAACTCCGAAAGCGAGATCAGCTGAGCTGCCCTGTCGCTCGACTCGAGCCGCCACCGAATGACCCTGGGATCGAAGACATTCCAGCTCTGCGGCGGCTGGATCGTGATCCCGACACGGCGCCGCGACGCAACCAACCCCATCGACTCGAGTACTCGAATGACCTCGCGGGCGACGCTGCGGGACACCCCGTGCGCTGCACCGACGCTCTCCAGCGTGATCACCTCACCCGGCGCCATGTCGCCCGACACGATTCCGGTGCCGAGCGCGGTCAGCACGTTGTCGTGCAAACCGTGACTTGTGATGGCGAAATCCACGCTTACATCTTGTCATACGGTTTGCTGATGATGCTTAAAAACAGATCTTTCGGCTATCTACTTGTAATAAACATACCTTTGAGGCAAGCTGTGTGATGCCAGACACAACGGGGTAAGGGAGTAGATGACGTCACCAGTGGTCGTGATGGGCGTATCCGGATCGGGAAAGTCCACCGTCGGCGCCGCGTTGGCGCAGCGCCTTCGAGTCCCGTTCGCCGACGCAGACGACTTCCATCCCGCCGCGAACATCGCGAAGATGACGGCTGGCCATCCGCTGGACGACGACGACCGAGGCCCGTGGCTGGAGTCGATCGGGAACTGGCTCGCCGACCACCCCGCAGGTGGCGTGATGAGCTGCTCGGCGCTCAAACACGCCTACCGCGAAGCGCTGCGCGAGCACTGTCCGGCCGTTCAGTTCCTCCACCTGGAGGGCAGTCCCGAGGTGATCGGCCGTAGGCAGGCCAGCCGGCCGGGCCACTTCATGCCCGCATCGCTGCTCGCCTCACAGTTCGACACGCTCGAACCGCTCACCACCGACGAGAACGGCATCACCATCGACGTCGACCAGGACATCGATTCGATTGTCGACGAATACATTTCGCTAACCGGACAGGAGAAGTGATGAACACCGGAGTCGCATTCTTGGCGGACGCCCCCAAACTCGTCGAACCGGTTGCGTCCGGCACGCAACTGATCCTCGCGTTCCTTGCGGGCATCGCCCTGATCGTCGTGCTCATCACCCTGGTCAAGCTGCACCCCTTCCTCGCTCTGATCTTCGGCGCGCTCACGGTCGGGCTCGCCGCGGGCGAGAACCTGACCAAGGTGCTCAAGTCGTTCTCCGACGGCTTCGGTTCCACCGCCGCGAGCGTCGGCATTCTGATCGCGCTCGGTGCGATGTTCGCCAAACTGCTCGCGGACTCGGGTGGCGCCGATCAGATCGTGGACACCATCGTGGGACACGCCTCGCCGCGGATGCTGCCGTGGGCCATGGCGCTCGTCGGGGCGATCATCGGTCTGCCGATGTTCTTCGAGATCGGCCTGGTCCTGCTGATCCCGGTCATCTACCTGGTCTCGCGCCGGTCGCAGCTGTCCCTGATCACGGTCGGCATACCCGCCCTCGCCGGACTGTCCGCGATGCACGGGTTCGTCCCGCCGCACCCGGGCCCGTTGACGGCGATCGGCCTGCTCAACGCCGACCTCGGTCTCACCCTCGCGCTCGGTGTTGCCGTCGCGGTTCCCACGATCATCGTCGCCGGCCCTCTGTTCGGGAAACTGGCCGGCCGCTGGGTCGTCGTCGAGGCGCCCGACACCTTCGATGCCGACGAGTTCGCCGAGGGCGCCGACCGCCGCAGGCCGTCATTCGGGATCACCCTGTTCAGCGTTCTGCTGCCCGTCGCCCTCATGCTCGGCAAGGCGCTCGTCGACATCTTCGTCGATGACGAAACCAATTGGCTCCAAAAGATATTCGACAGCATCGGCACCCCGATCATCGCCCTGCTGATTGCCGTGATCGTCGGCATCTTCACCCTAGGTCGTGGCGCGGGCATGGGCCGTGACGAGATCACGAAGGTCATCGAGTCCGGCCTGCCTCCCATTGCGGGCATCATCCTCATCGTTGCGGCGGGCGGCGGGTTCAAGCAGGTGCTGGTGGACACCGGCATCGGCACGCTGCTGGCGGACTGGGCCAAGGGCGCCAACATGTCCGTCCTCGTGCTGGCCTGGCTCATCGCCGTGTTGATCCGCCTTGCCACCGGCTCGGCGACGGTCGCCACCATCACCGCGTCGTCGCTGATCCTCGGGCTCACCGAGGGACTGCCCTCGGGTCAGCTGTCACTCGTGGTGCTGGCCGTCGGCGCGGGATCGCTGTTCTTCTCGCACGTCAACGACGCCGGGTTCTGGCTGGTCAACCAGTACTTCCGTCTCACCGTCGGTCAGACGATCAAGACGTGGTCGATCATGGAGACGGTGTTGTCGGTCAGCGGGCTGATCGTGGTTCTGCTGCTCGACCTGGTGATCTGACCGGCGGTCGGTCAGGTCTTGGCGACCTGGGTGCCGCCCGCGAGCTCGTCGTGCTTGCCCTGCTTGGTGGGGCTGCCGCTGATGGTCACGGCGATCACGATGATCGCGATGACGCCCAGTAGCCCACCGACGAACGGCACGACGGGCAGAAGTGTGAAGGAGTTGCGGATCGCCGACTGGGCGAGGTCGGGCTTCGGTGCGCCTGCCGGTCCACGGACGGTCAACCCCAACACCTTCTTGCCCGGCGTCCACCCCTGGGTGACCTCGAAGGCGACGAAGTAGATGAACGTCAGGATTCCCGTGAACAGGCCCGTCACGAGAAGGTTGGACTGGACGTGGACGGCGAATACCACCACGAAACCGATGATGCCGACGATGATTCCGTCGACGAGGCGGGCGAGGAACCGGATGAGGAGCCCGCCTGGCTCGGTCGAGGAATAAGGGCCGCTCGCAGGGCCGGGTTGGGCCTCGAAGTCTCCAGTGGTCATGCCGACGAATCTACGCCGGTCATCCCTGATCAGCTGGTGCGCTTCTTGAGCTCCTTGTTGAGTTCCTTCGTGGTGCGCTCGACCTCTTTGCGCGCCCGCTTTGCCTGCTTGCGGGTTGTGGCGGCGACCTCGGCGCTACGGTCCTGGGCCAGGTCGGCAAGGTCCGCCGCCGCGGTCGCGGGCGGCGTCGACGAGCTTCGAGCCGCGCTTCTGTGCCACGTCGGCGAGTTCAGTGCTGCGGTTGCGGGCGAGTTCCGCGAGCTCCGGGGCACGGTCACGCGCTACGTCGACGAACTTGGAGCCGCGCTTCTGCGCCACGTCGGCGAGCTCCGCGCTGCGGTCGCGGGCGAGTTCAGCGAATTCCGGGGCGCGGTCACGCGCGAGTTCGGCCAGCTCGGCGCCGCGCTCTCGAGCCACGTGTGCGAACTCGCGGCTACGTTCGGCGCCGACGTGCAGTCCGCTCTGCAGGCCGTCTCCGATCCGGTCGACCAGTTCGGAGTCGATGAGCGCACTGCTCGATCCGCTCGGCAGTGCCCCGGACACCGACTCGCCGAGCTTCCTGGCGGCCCGACGGCCGCGCCAGCCGAGCGATGGCTTGCCTTCGGTGTCGACCGAGGCGATGACGAGACCGCCGATGAGGCCGATGTCGGACAGGAACGCGCGCCGCTCCGCGGCCTTGCGCTCCGGGTCGGCCTCGTTCCAGAACGCGTGAGAACCAAGGCTTCCCGGTACGACGCTGACTGCCAGCGCGGCCGATGCGAATCGCGGCAACTTGCCGGTCGCCAGCAACAGGCCCGCGCCGATTTGCACGCCGGCCGTCACCCGCGCCACCGTCTCGGCATTCGTCGGGACGTTCGGGCCCACCGGGTCGGGCAACTTGCTCGAATCCTTCGAGAGCGGGGCGGGCGGCGTCGGCGGCCGGCTTGGGACTGCGCAGCGCATCGACTCCGCGTGCGATGAAAGTGGTGGCCAGCATGGGTCGCGCGACGCGTCGGATCAACATGTGCGCGGTGTTCCCCGAAACCCGGAGCCACAAACCGTCGATCCGGGGTGCCCGTGGCTGCGGTCAGCTGGATTCGCGGCCGGACAGGAGCAGTTGGGCCAGGTGGGTCGTCGTTGCGACCCCGTCGTCATAGCCGCCGTCGTTGCCGAGCGAGTTCATGATGGAGAGCGTGTACCGCTGGCCCGGCCCGGCGAAACCCGCGGAGTTGACGACCCAGCCGCCTTGCTCGAGCGACCAGCCGTCCTTGTTTCCCGGAGACATCGCCGGGCCTGCTCCCCACACGCCCCACTGCTGATTCGGCGCGACGTTCTGCATCTCGGACACGATCGCCGAGGTTTGGGCGGGGTCGAGACGCGTCAGTACGTAGTCCATCAACCGGTCGAGATCGTCGGCCGTCGACTTCTGGAACCCCCAGTAGGGGAAGGTGGCGCTGAAACCGCGCTGCGGTTGCAGGTCGGTCATGCCGTAGCGGGGAAAACCCGTGTTGAAGGCCTGGTGATCGGGACCCGAGTACCGCGCCCAGAGGGTGTCGGCGGCGTCGTCGTCGGACGAATGCATCATCGCCGACATCAGGGTCTGGTCGGCGGGCGTCAGTGATACGGCGCCTTCGCGTTGGCGAATGAGGAGATCAACGACCATGGCCAACTTGATGGTGGATGCGGTCCAGACGAGTTCGCCCGCATGCGCGTTGCGGTGGATAGTGCCGGTCTGGCGGTCCCTCAGCACGTATCCGACCGAACCGGGACGAGTGGCCAGGTAGGCGTCGGCGGCCGCGATGCGACCTGCGAAGTCGCAGTCCGCAGCCGTCGGTTCGGCCGCGCAGTCGGCGTGCGCTGGCGCGACGGCCACGACGCCGGGGATCGACAAGGCAACCAACGCCGTCACGGCGATCCCGATGACAAGCCCTCTCACCCGTGTAGCTTCGCACTACGCTGGACGGTCCAGGTAACCCTCCAAGTGCTTGAGAGGTCGGACGTGGCTCTCGTCGCAGGAATCGACTCGTCGACACAGTCGTGCAAGGTCTTGGTGTGCGACGCCGACAGCGGCGAGACTGTGCGCTCGGCGTCCGCGCCGCATCCCGACGGCACCGAGGTCGACCCCGAACTGTGGTGGGCCGCAGCCCAGAAGGCGATCGAAGGAGCCGGCGGCCTCGACGACGTCGAGGCGGTGTCGGTAGGCGGTCAGCAACACGGGATGGTCTGCCTGAATGCCGACGGCAACGTGGTGCGAGATGCCTTGCTGTGGAATGACACCCGATCGAGTGACGCCGCCGCCGCGCTCGTGGCCGAGCTGGGAGGGCCTGCCGAATGGGCCAAGCGGACGGGGGTCGTGCCCGTTGCCTCCATCACGGTGACCAAGCTGCGCTGGCTGGCCGACGAGGAGTCCGCGAACGCCGACGCGACCGCGGCGGTGTGCCTGCCACACGACTGGTTGACCTGGCGGCTGACCGGAAGCCGCGACATCGCCGACCTGCGGACCGATCGCAGCGATGCCAGCGGTACGGGCTACTTCGGGGCGGACGACGGCGACTACCAGTGGGACTTGCTCATGCTCGCGATGCGGGGGCGTCGGCCCGAACTGCCGACGGTTCTCGGCCGCAACGATCGGGCGGGCCATACGACCACGGGAACCCTTCTCGGGCCTGGCGCGGGCGACAACGCGGCGGCCGCCCTCGGCATCGGCGCGGGGCCGGGTGATTGCGTCGTCTCGCTCGGCACGTCGGGCGTCGTGAGCGCGGTCGGCGAAACCGCGCCGTGTGACGAGTCGGGACTGGTCGCAGGATTCGCCGATGCGACGGGACGACATCTGCCGCTGGTGTGCACCCTCAACGGGGCTCCGGTTCTGGCCACGATGGCGACGATGCTCGGGGTGGATTTCGCGGAGTTCGACCGGCTGGCACTCTCGGCGCCCGCTGGAGCGCGGGGACTGACCCTGGTGCCGTACTTCGCCGGCGAGCGTTCGCCCAACCTGCCCGACGCCGCCGGGGCGATGCATGGAATCACGGGCCGAAACCTCGCGCCCGAGAACGTCGCCCGTGCCGCCGTCGAGGGATTGCTCAGCTCGATGGCGTACTGCATCGACCGTATCGTCGCGCAGGGCGTCGACGTCAAACGCGTCATCCTCGTCGGCGGAGGCGCGCGCTCGGAAGCCGTCCGCCGGATCGCCCCCGCGGTCCTGGGGATGCCCGTGGAGGTACCGGTTCCTGCGGAGTACGTCGCTCTGGGCGCGGCGCGACAGGCCACTTGGGTTCTGCGCCAGTCTGATTCGCCGCCGGCGTGGTCGTTCGGCGACACGGAGTCCTACACCGCGGATCCGACGCCGGAGGTTCTCGACAGGTACCGCAGCGTGCAGGGGCTGACGATCGGGCAGGCAAACTCCCGCTAGCGGGACGCAGACGGCAGCCTTCCCGAGCTTCCCGTCACTCGTCGGCTGCAGGCCGCGGCCAGATCTGCGTGGGCAAGTTCCCGTGGTTCGGCATCAGTTGGTCGAGGACGGCCCGCAGCGGGGGCCAGGTCGATCGGCCCGCTCTCGTCACCGCGTACGCGGTGAGTACGACGCACGGGTCCGACAGGGGAACGACTTTCACGCCGGGCTCGTGGGTCGCCCCATCGGCAGCAGGCCCACTCCGTAGCCCGCGATGATGAGGTCCTCCACGAGGTCGAGGCTGTCGATCTGGTGCGCGATGCGGGGATAGAACCCTGCGAGAGCGGCAAGCGTGCGGACGGCGTCCTCGTCGGCGGTGTTGCGGGAGTTGACGATCCACGTGCGGTCGGCATAGGTGGAGATGTCCACCTGCCCGTCGGGTTCGTCGGCGCATACCCCCAGTCCCCACGGAACCGACCACAGCGGAACGGTTTCGAGCAGTGGGCCGGTCGATGCGGGCGCGAGGTTGTAGTCATAGGTCAGGGCAAGGTCGAGATCGTCGTTGGTCAGCAGGCTGAACGCCTCGATGGGTTCGTACTCGCTGATCACCAGCTCCACCGCGGGGTAGCGCTCGGCGATCTCGGCGAGCATCGGCAACAGCGACACCCGGATGCCGGTCGCGAAACCGCCGACCCTTACGGTGCCCGCCGGTTCGGCGTCGGGATCGAGGTCGAGCCGTGCGGCGTCCACGGCGGCCAGGATGGTGACCGCGTGGTCGGCCAGACGCCGGCCGGCCGGGGTGAGCCGAACCCGTCGACCGTCGGGTTCGATCAGCGCAGTGCCGGATTCCTTGGCCAACGCGGCGATCTGCTGGGACACCGTCGACGTGGTCAGGTGATGCGCTTCGGCGACGGCCCGCATCGATCCGAGTCGAGACAGTGCGAGGAGAAGCTGCAGTCGCCGGGTGTCCACGACCCCATTGTCCGCAATCCGTGGATGCATCGTCGGCGATCGATCGATGATGTGCGACGATGCCGGGATGAGCGCGCGGCCTGCCCACTTCGTCCAGACGGCACCCGAGGAGTTCCTTCCCACGGCGAACGCGCGAAGTCGTTGGGGCGACGACCATCTCAACGGTCCAGCGCTCGTCGGGCTGGCCGCGAGTGCGCTCGAGCAGCGATACGGACTCGACGAGTTCATGCCCGCCCGGCTCACCGTCGACCTGTTCAAGGCTGCCCGCGGCGTTTCCACCACCGCGACGACCCGATTGGTGCGCGACGGCAGGCGGATACGCAACTCGGAGTGCGAGCTGATCCAGGATGGTGTGACGGTGGTCAAGGCCACCATGGTCCAGTACCGCCGGTCGTCAGCGCCGCCTGGCGAAGAGTGGTCGGCCACAATGGATCTCCCGCTACCGCCCGACGTCGACGACTCGGTCTACCTGCGCGTCGGCAGCGATGACGGCGGCTGGAGTCCGGCGATCGCCGACCACATGAACGCGTCGCGCAAGCGGTTTCTGAACCGCGCCATCGACGTCGTCGAGGGTGTGCCCAACACAGCCTTCATGAACGCGGTCTACGCGGCCGAGGGCACCAGCATGGTGACCCATCTCGGCACGGAGGGGATCGGCTACATCAACGGCGACCTGACGGTGGCGCTGGCCAGGTTGCCCGTCGACGAGTGGATCTGCGTGCAGGGCGATTCGCGCGCCGTCGCCGACGGGGTCAGCGTCGGCGCGGCGACGCTGTATGACCGGGCGGGCGCCTTCGGCACGGGCATGGTGACCGCCATCAGCAATCCCGCCGCGCAGATCAACTTCGCCGACGAGAAGTCGTTCGGTGTCAGGCCGGTTGCCGAGGGCCTCTGAGGTACGCGACGATCGCGTTCGTCAGCCCCCGCCGGGCGAGGTCGAGATCGTAGAGCGCCCCGAGCTGTCGTTCCGAGACGATGCCGCGCATGGCGCCCGGGATGAACATCGCGACCTCGCGGATCCGTTCGGGATCGACGTCTATGTCGGCAAATGCCTTCTGGCAGGACTCGATCCAGCCCTGACCCCACGATGACAGTTCGGCCGCCGTGAGCGGATAGAGGCGTTCGAGTTCGCCCTTCTCGCGGGGGAGAGCCATCCGTAGATTTTCGATCGCCTTGGAGTCGGTGGAGGTCAGGCCGTCGTAAAGGATCTCGATGATCGTCGCGACGCGCTCGTGCAGCGGCGCGGTCGGATCGGTTAGCGCAGGTAGATCGCCTCGGCGCTCGGCGGTCCGATGCAGCACGGCCGCCCAGAATCCGTCGACGTCGCCGAACTGGTATTTCACCGTGCCCCACGTGGCGCCGATCTCCCTGGCGATGCGGTTGGCCGATACCGAACCGGGATCACCGGTCGCCAGTGCCCGCAGTGCGGCCTCGAGGATGGTCTCCCGGGTGGCATGGCCGCGCCGGTTGGGCCGCCGCTGCGCTGTCCCCGGTCGGCTCACCGTTGCGAGGCTAGTACATTTTCATAGAAGGCTCTACTATTCTGCTTCGACGACCGTCGCGCGCTCAGAAGGGACACCCGAGATGGCGAAACCGCCGTTGTCGATGAAGCCCACGGGGTGGTTCCAGGTGGCGTGGGCCGACGAGATCTCCGTCGGCGACGTTCACCGCATGACCTACTTCGGCACGGAGATGGTGGCCTGGCGCGCGCAGTCCGGCCGGGTGACGGTGATGGATGCCTACTGTGAACACCTCGGCGCCCACCTCGGGTTCGGCGGCCACGTCGAGGGCGAGGTCATCGAGTGCGGCTTCCACGGTTGGCAGTGGAACCACGAGGGCCGAAACGTGTGCATTCCCTACGAGAGTCGCCCCAACAAGGGCCGCCGCATGCGTGTTCATCCGGCCGTCGAGCGCAACGCCTCGATCTACATCTGGCATGACGTCGACGGCCGCGATCCCTTCTTCGACGTGCCCGACGTGTTCGCTGGCTTCGGTGACGACAGCAGCTCCGCCGACTACTACCCGCAACAGCGCCTGCACCGCGAGGCATTGGAACTGCATCCGCAGTACGTGCTCGAAAACGGGGTCGACTTCGCCCACTTCAAGTTCGTGCACAAGACGCCGATCGTTCCCGTGTTCACCAAGCACGACTTCGGTCAGCCGGTATCGCTGGTCGACTTCACCATCACCTTCGAGGGCGACGACGGACAGAAGATCGAGGACGTCAAAAGCGGTGTGGAGGCGATCAACGGCGGGCTCGGCATCGCGGTGACCAAGAGCTGGGGGATGGTCGACAACCGGACGATCTCGGCGATCACGCCCGTCGACGAGTTCACCTCCGACGTCCGGTTCATGGTCTACATCGGCAGGCGGGAGAGCTCGAATCCCGAACGCGCGCAGCGCAAGGCGCAGGAGTTCGGCGAGGAGGTCATCCGCCAGTTCGAGCAGGACGTGTACATCTGGAGCCATCAGCGCTACTCGGACCCACCGGCGCTGTCCAGCAGCGAGTTCGAGGGTTTCACGGCGATCCGCAACTGGGCCAAGCAGTTCTATCCGGACGGGCGGGGTGGCAGCGCCGCCGAGCTCGCCGCAACCACGAACTCCCAGTGACAGAAGGGCAACCAACAGTGAATGCACCCATCCGCGTCTTCCAGGTAGCGACCGGCAACGTCGGCACCGAGATGATCAAACGCATCGCGTCCCAACCCGACCTGCAACTGGTCGGATTGCATTGCTACACAGCGGAAAAAATCGGTCGGGATGCCGGTGAGATCGCTGGACTGGCGGCCAACGGAGTGATCGCCACCGGCTCGATCGACGAGATCATCGCCGCGAAGCCCGACGTGCTGACCTTCCATGGCGTGTTCCCCGACGAAGACCTGTACGTGAAGGTCCTCGAGGCAGGCATCAACATCGTCACCACCGCCGATTGGATCACCGGCTGGCACCGCGACACCAATCACCCGCACCCGTCGGGCAAGCCGGTCACGCAACTCCTCGCCGAGGCGTGCGAGAAGGGCGGCACGAGCTTCTACGGCACCGGCATGAACCCCGGTGTGAACCAGATCCTCGGGGTGGCGTGCTCGGCCGACGTCGCGGAGATCGAGAACGTCACCACGATCGAGTCCGTCGACGTGTCCTGCCATCACAGCAAGGACACCTGGATCGAGGTGGGTTACGGTCTGCCCGTTGATGATCCGTCGATCCCCGGGAAGCTGGAGAAGTACACCCGTGTCTTCGCCGACAGCGTGCTGATGATGGCCGACTGTTTCGATCTCGTACTCGACGAGGTGAAGTTCAGCGCTGAACTCGGCGCCTGCACCAAGGACGTCGACCTCGGTTGGTACGTACTGCCCAAGGGATCACTCGGCGGCAACTACATCAAGTATCAGGGCTTCGTCGACGGCGTGCCGCGCGTCGAAACGCACCTGGAATGGCAGATGACGCCGCACACTGATCCCAGCTGGGACATCAAGGGCTGCTACATCACTCAGATCAAGGGCGACCCCTGCATCTACAACAAGCACATGATCTTCCCGAAGCCAGGCGTCGACCTGTCCGATCCGGACAACTTCGCCTCGATCGGAATGACCGTTACGGGGATGCCTGTGCTGAACGCGATCAGGTCGGTCGTCGCTGCACCGCCAGGACTGCTGACCAGTGCAGACCTGCCGCTGCGAGGGTTCGCCGGACGCTTCAAGCGCTAGCTGATCGTCCGCATTTCGTGAACGGTATGTCCGGATAAATCACGTGGACGCGAACGTACGGGTGCCGTTCAATGCAGAGGTGATGTCCCCACGAGCCCGTAGCGGAGCCTTCATGGCGACCGGGTCGATGCTGTGCGTACAGGTCGGGCTGGCGGCGTCGATCGGGCTGTTCGACCAGATCGGCGCGACGGGATCCGCTTGGCTCCGGTTGGCCTGGGCAGGCGTTCTGTTCCTGATCATCGTGCGGCCCAAGCGCGCCGACTTCACCCGCGCTACCTTCCTGACCTGCGTCGTCCTCGGCGTCGTGACGGCGGGCATCACCCTGCTGTTCATGGCGTCCGTCGACCGCATTCCGCTGGGAACGGCGAGTGCGCTGGAGTTCCTCGGTCCGCTCGGTGTCGCCGTCGCGCAGGGCAGGGGCCGTCATCGACTGTGGTGGCCAGGGCTGGCGGCGATCGGTGTCGTGCTGTTGACCCATCCGTGGGAGGGAACGATCGATCCCGTAGGTGTCATGTACGCGCTGGGCGCTGCGATCTGCTGGGGCTGCTACATCCTCCTGACCCAGCGCGTCGGGGACGGGGTATCCGGCGTTGCCGGTCTCGCGGTGTCGATGCCGGTCGCCGCCGTGGTGGCGACCATCGTGATCGGTCCCGCGGGGCTGGCCAAGATGACCCCCGAAATCCTGCTGATCGGCATTGGATTGGCGATCCTGCTTCCCGTCGTGCCGTTCGCGCTGGAACTCATGGCGTTGCGCAAGCTGACGACGGCGGCCTTCGGAACGCTGATGAGCTTGGAACCCGCGTTCGCGTTCCTGGTCGGCTTCATCGTGCTCGCCCAAGTGCCCGGCCCGTTGGCGATCGTCGGCATCTGCCTGGTCGTCGCCGCCGGTATCGGCGCAGCGCGCGGCGGTGCCCGGTCCGCGCCCGCGCCGGTTCCGGTCGGGATCACCTGACCGCGCTAGGCTGGTGAACGCTCCTTCGCAGCAAGGAGATTCATTGGCAAGGAGATCGAATGTCCGGACTCTCGGAGTCACGGTTCGTGCGCGGCTTCAACGGTCTCGCGGTCACGCTCATGGACGTTCCCCTGGTGGGTGGTCTGATTCGGCGAGGGTTGACCGAGATCCGCTATGTCGGACGCCGCTCGGGCACGACGTTCGAGCTTCCCGTCGGCTACCGGCGTTCGGGGGCGGCGATCGTCATTCCCGTCGGCATGCCCGATCGCAAGAACTGGTGGCGCAACTTTCTCGGCGAGGGCGGTGCGATCACGCTGCTGGGTCTCGACGGACGCGACCGCACGGGTCACGCCGTCGCACGTCGCGACGACCGTGGCCGCGTGTCGGTCACGGTGACGTTGGACCGGCCGTAGGTCAGGCGGCCGGTCGCCTGCGGCGGTAGAGGGTTCCAGCCGCGAGCAGGAGGAGGCTCACCACCAGGATCGCGGTGGCAAGGACGTCGATCTGGGGCGGCACGGCAGCTTTGGTCGCTGCGTTGACGTACAACGGGTACGTCACTGTGGACCCACTGACGAAGTACGTGATGATGAAATCGTCCAGCGACAGCGCGAACGACAGCATCGCGGCGGCGATGATGCCTGGAACGATCAAGGGCAGTGTCACCTTGAAGAACGTGCGTGTTGGTCCCGAGCCGAGGTCCATCGAGGCGTCCTCGAGCGTCCAGTCGAAGCCGCGCACCCTGGCCCGAACCGTCATCGCAATGAAGCTGATTTCGAAGGCGATGTGCGCGATCAGGATCGTTACGTAGCCCGTAGCCCAGCCCAGATCCAGGAACAGGGTGAGCAGCGACGCACCCATGACCACCTCGGGGGCGGTCAGGGGTAGCACGAGGAAGGTGTCAACCGCTCGGCTACCGCGGAAGCGCTGGCGGACCAAGGCGATGGCCACCAAGGTGCCGAGCACCAATGCAATGAGCGTCGATATGGCGGCGACTTGGAGGCTGAGCTTCAATGCCTCTGTCAAAGCGGGATACTTGAACGGGTCGGCCCAGTTCTCGAGCGTGAAGCCCTGCCAGGTGTAGTTGAACTTGCCCACCGGCTTGTTGAACGAGAACAGGATGATCACGAATATCGGCAGGAACAGGTAGAGCAGGACCAGTCCGGCGACCACCCTCAAGGCCAGGTCGCCCGCCTTGAGATTGGGACCAAGAAGGCTGCGCCGTCGGGCCTTGGGTGCCGCTTCCTCGACGGAATCGGTGACGACGCTTCCTATCTGGGTCATACCAGGTCCTCGGTCCCCAAGGCCCTGGTGTACGCGAGCACCCCGACCACGATCAACGCCATCAGGCCGAGGCTCAATGCGGCCGCTGCCGGGTAGTCGCGCACGACCAGGAACTGCTTCTGGATGACCGTGCCGATCATCGTCGTCTGGGTGCTCCCGAGATAGTCGGCGTTGATGAAGTCGCCGACCGCGGGGATGAACACCAGGAGACTGCCGGCCAACGCGCCCGGCATCGACAGCGGCAGAATGACTTTCCGGAACGATGCCCACGCCGACGAGTAGAGGTCCTTGGACGCTTCGAGCAGTCGTGGGTCGATCTTCTCCAGACTCACGTACAGCGGCAGAATCATGAAAACGATCCAGTTGTACGTCAGTCCCCCGATCACCGCCCAACTGGTGGACAGCAACCGGCCCTGCTCGGGTAGCAGTCCCACCGACCCGAGCGCGGTGACCAGGAAGCCATCGTCGGCAAGGATCGTCTTCCACGCCAGCGTGCGGATCAGGAACGTGATGAAGAACGGCAGGATCACCAGGCCCGAGGATGAGATTCTTGAACCGGCCCGCCTTGAACGCGACGACGTACGCGAGCGGAAACGCCAGCAGGAGGCACAACACCGTGGTCGCCAGGGCGTACCCGAAGGATCGCACGATCGGGTCTCGGAAGGTCGACGAAGGCGTCGGCGAAGTTGCCGAAGTTCCAGTCGAAGGTCAGCGTCGGCAGATAAATCGAGCCGCCGGACGATGACAGCGACGTCGTGAACAACGAAACGAACGGCACGACGAAGAACAGCCCGAGATAAGCCAACGCAGGCAAGATCATCAGGTAGGGAGCCCATTTGCTCCGTTGTCGACTGCTACTAGCGACGCCAGCCATGGTCTATTGCTCCTCGCGTCCGCGGTCGTCAGCCACCCGTCACCGCGGCATAGGCGGTGTTGTACTCCTGCGTCTGCTCATCCGTGAGCGCCGGCCAAGACTTGACGTTGTCCAGCGTGGATTGCGGCGGATTGATCAGCGGGTTCTTGGCCAGCCCGGGATCGAGCTTGTTCGAGCTCGTCGGTCATGTCCGACAGCACTGGCACGTACTGCACGAATGCGACCAGCTTGGCGTAGTTGGCCCGGTCGTAGACGTAGTTGATCCACTCCTCGGCTGCCTTCTGGTTCTGCGTGGTGTACGGGATCACCATGGTGTCCACGAACGTGGTGCCGCCCGCCTCGGGCACGATGAACTTGAGGTCGGGGTTGTCGGCCTGCAGCTGTACGACGTCACCGGAGTAGGCCTGTGCGATGGCGACGTTGCCCGCGGCCAGGTCGTCGGCGTAGTCATTGCCGGTGAAACGCCGGATCTGTCCCTTGGCCTTCTGGTCCCTGATCAGATCCACGGCCTTCTGCACGCTCTCCGTCGTGGGATCCTCCGGTGAGTTGCCCTGCGACAACATCACCATGCCGAGCCCGTCCTGGCTGTCCGAGAACATGCTGACCTTGCCCTTGTATGCGGGGTCCCACAGATCCTCGATCTTGGTGATGTCGCGTCCGGTCGCGGCCTTGTTGTAGGCCAGCCCGACAAGGCCGGACATGTAGGGCGCCGTGTACTTGCGACCTGGGTCGACCTTGGCCTCCATCAGATCCTTGCGAAGGTTGTCGAAGTTCTTCACCCGATCGTGGTTGATCTCGTTGAGCCACTTCAGGCCCTGCAGGCGTGCCGCCATGAAGGTCGTCGGCACCGCCAGGTCGGCGCCGATGTCCTGCTTGCGGGACAGCGGCTCCTTCACCTTGGCGAACCACTGCTCGTTGTCGTTGAAGTCCTCCTTGTAATCGACCGTGAGGCCGGAGGACTTCTGGAAGGCGGCGACGAAACCGTCGGCCATGTAGAGCGGCCAGTTCGAGATGCGCAGGCTACCGGTAGCGGGCGAGCCGTCGTCGGGCGGCGCAGTGGGGCCTTCGCTCGACGTCGAATCCTTCGAGCCGCATGCGGCGAGGAATGAGCCGCCCAGGGCCAGTGCGCCAGCGGCGGCTGCGCTCCCGCCGAGGAAGCGACGCCGCGAGGTCCGGCTGGCGGCGAGTCGGGACAGGAGGCGGGGATCGAGGTCGCCGTTGTTCTGGGGGGCCATGGCTGCTGTGCCTTTCGTGGTTCCGTGGTGGGACGCGGGTGTGGGAGCTAGCGCGGCTGAGGTCTAGGAGTCGTCAAGCATCTCCTCCAGATCCTCGGTAGTGGGAATGTCGGCGGCAGGTAGCACGAGCGATGCCTCGGCTGCCCATCCGACGTGAACCTCATCGCCCGGGCGAAGCAGCGGTAATTCCTGCTCGGGGCCAACGTGCGCGATGACCGGTGAGCCATCAGGCGCGGTCAACGAGAGCCGCACCACCGGGCCTTGGAAGGTCAGATCGGTGACGGTGGCCCGCACCGACACCACGTCGCCAGTCGGTGCGTCGACCGACACTCGCACGCGCTCGGGCCGCACCATCAGCGTGGCGTGGCCGCCCGGCTCGATGCGGGTGGCACCCGGCCGCGCCCGCAGCGTCGTGCCGAGCACCGCGACCTCGGCGACGTCGCCGTCGAGGCGGTTCTGCCGCCCGGCCCAGAGGTTGGCCTGGCCGATGAAATTCGCGACGAACACCGTGGAGGGCACGTCGTAGATCTCGGTGGGGGTGCCGATCTGGTCGACGTTGCCCGCATTCATGACCGCAATGCGGTCACTCATCGTGAGGGCCTCCTCCTGATCGTGCGTCACGTAGACGAACGTGATGCCGACCTCGCGCTGGATCCGCTTCAGTTCGAACTGCATGGCGTGGCGCAGCTTGAGATCCAGAGCACCAAGCGGTTCATCCAGGAGCAGCGCGCTCGGGTAGTTCACCAGAGCGCGCGCCAACGCGACGCGCTGCTGCTGCCCACCCGACAGCTGCGAAGGCTTGCGCTTGGCGAAGTCGGTGAGTCTGACGGTCTCGAGAATGTCGTCCACCCGGCGACGCACCTCGGCCTTGTCCTTCTTCATGCTCCGCGGCCCGTAGGCCACGTTGTCCCACACCGTCATGTGCGGGAACAGTGCGTAGTGCTGGAACACGGTGTTGACGTTGCGCTTATGGGGGGGTACCCGGGACACGTCGACGCCCTTCGAGGCGAATCGCTCCCTCGGTGGGGGTTTCGAAACCCGCGATCATCCGCAGCGTCGTCGTCTTTCCGCATCCGGATGGACCCAACATCGAGAAGAATTCGCCCGACTCGATCGTGAAATCGGCATCGGCCACCGCCAGGTAGTCCTCGAACCGCTTCGTGACGTGGTCGATCTCGATGACGGGGCGACCGGTGTCGCGGGTCGCCCCATCCTGGTCTTTCGCGGTTCCTACCGCGGTGGTGTCTGTGCCGGTCAGGATGACCTCCTCGTGCCGGCACGAAAGCTGCCCCCCCAAGGGCGTTTGTGGCCCGTCGCTGTCCGTGCGCCGTGGGTAAACCTTCGCCGATTTGCGCGACCTTCGCAAGCGATTCCGCATTGAATTTACATTCCGACTGTGGATTCCTGCCGTCGTTTCGTTGCTGAGGATGGGATTCCGCGTCCGTTCTCCGGGCCATCTCGCCACGTCGTTGCGCTGGTGAGGGCGCACCGTTGGCGGCGTGATCGAATGGGCGCGGGTGGGGGTGTTGCTGGTTCTCGGCGTCCAGGGTGTCGTCGGATATTTCGGTTACGAGATCATCGATCGACTCCAGGCGGTGTTGACGGTAGTGCTGTTCGTCACTTTCGCCGTACTCACCGTGAGCTGGTCGGAGGCACGGTTCCAGAACGTCCTGCTCTACATCAGCTACTGGGTGCCTGCCTTCGCCGCGATCGTCGCGTACCTGGCGGCCATTCCGTTCATGAACACGCCCATGTTCGTCGGCTCGCTCGCCGAGAGGTGGCATGGCGCCGACGTCGCCTACTTCGTGAACTTCCTTGTCGCGCTGGCTCTTTACGGCGGCTACCGATGGATTGGTCGCAGTGGGAGCGTTTGATCCGAGGAGCAGACGGGTATATTCGGACTGCTTAAGCAACTTAATGTCCGGAAGGATCCGAAGTGCGTCCCCTTACTCTCGCCAAGACCGCCGGAGCAGCATTCGTCACTGCAGCGGTCGGTGGTCTTGCCACCGGTCCCGTCGTCGAATCGCAGTGGTACGTCAACCTGCGCAAGCCGAGTTTCCAGCCGCCCCGCCAGGCTTTCCCGATCGTGTGGCCCGCTGCTCTACGCCGACCTCGCGGTCGTATCCGCAAGCACCATCGATCAGCTCAACGACCAGGGCGAGACGGAACGGGCCAAGACCTACTCGCGGCTGCTTGCCCTCAACCTGGTCCTCAACGGCGCATGGTCGTGGATGTTCTTCAACCGGCGCTGGCTGGGCGCCTCCGCCGTCGGTGCGGCGGCGCTGGCGGCGAGCAGCGCCGACCTGACGCGGCGGTCGGTCGCGCGTCAAGGGCATCGTCGGCCGCACCGCTCGCGCTCTACCCGCTGTGGTGTGCCTTCGCGACGCTGTTGTCGAGCCGAATCTGGTGGCTCAACCGCTGATCGGTCAGCGCACCGTCGCGAAGAACGTCCTGACGTCGTCGACGAAGAGTTCGGGCTGCTCGAACGCCGCGAAGTGTCCGCCGCGCGGCATCGTCGTCCAGTGCGTGACGTTGTAGGTCGACTCGCACCACGACCGCGGCGCCTGCAGGATCTCCTTCGGAAACGACGCCACCCCGGTGGGCAACTCGACGCGGCCCCTGAGAACCGAAGGCGCCGAAGCTCTCCCAGTAGAGGCGCGCCGACGACGCGCCCGCACCGGTCGCCCAGTACAGCATCACGTTGTCGAGCATCTCGTCGCGGGTGAGCGCGTTCTCCGGGTGGCCGTCGCAGTCGGTCCACGACCAGAACTTCTCGACGATCCACGCCAACTGCGCCGTGGGCGAGTCGACCAGGCCGTAGCCCAGCGTCTGAGGCCGGGTGGCCTGTTGCTTCGAATAGCCGGAGTCCCAGCGCTGGTAGTGCTTCGAGGCCGCAAACGCCCGCTGGTCCTCCTCGGTGGGGTGCTCGAGGGCTTCCTTCGTCGGCCGCGCGATCGGCATGTTGGTGTGGATCCCGACGCAGTGGCCCACCTGCCTGCCGATGTCGGTGGTCACCGCGGCACCCCAGTCGCCGCCCTGCGCGCCGTAGCGGTCGTAGCCGAGCCGGACCATCAGCGTGTCCCATGCCGCGGCGATCCTGGCGATGTTCCAGCCCGTGCTGCTCGGCTTGGCCGAGAAGCCGTAGCCGGGCAGCGACGGGCACACCACGTGGAAGGCGTCCTCGGCACGCCCGCCGTGCGCCGTCGGATCGGTGAGGGGCTCGATGACCTTGGCGAACTCCACGATCGACCCGGGCCAGCCGTGGGTGATGACGATCGGGAACGCGTCGGGATGGGGTGAGCGCTGGTGGACGAAATGGATGTCGAGGCCATCGATCTCGGTGGTGAACTGGTCGAACCGGTTCAATGCCGCTTCCCTTGCGCGCCAGTCGTACTCGGTCCGCCCAGTAGCCCGCCAGGTCCTTGGTGTAGCTCAGCGGGATCCCCTGGCTCCAGTCGTCGACGCACTCGGCTTCGGGCCACCGCGTGGCGGCAAGCCGGCGGCGGAGGTCGACGAGGACGTCGTCGGGTACGTCGATGCGAAACGGTCGGACGTCAGCCATGGTGGCCATTGTCGTCGTCGCGCGGCACCCATTGTTGGGTGGGTTCCGAGCGACCGCGCAGCACGACCGAACCCGCGGGCTCCCAATGCTCGCCGATCGGCGTCCTCGGCTCGCGAGATGGCCGCACCGGAGGCGAGGGTCCTGCCGGCGGTGTGCTTCGCGGCGTCCGCGAGCCTGCGCGGCCTCGTTGACCGGATCGCCGATCACCGTGTACTCGTAGCGATTCTCGGCACCGATGTTGCCCGCGAACACCGCTCCCGCCGACACCCCGATGCCGAAGTCGACCACGGGCAGGCGGCGCAGGTTCGTCGCGAGCGTCCGTGCCGCGGCGAGCGCCGCGGTGGCGGCGACGTCGGTTCTGATGGGCGCGCCGAACACGGCGAGCGCGGCGTCGCCCTGAAACTTGTTGATCAGCCCACCGTGTTCGTCCACCGCAGCCACCACGATCTGGAAGAAGTCGTTGAGGACGTCGGCGACCTCCGTGGGCGTGCGATTGACGGCGAACTGGGTGGAGCCGGCCAGATCGATGAAGAGGATCGCGACGTCGCGTACCTCGCCGCCGACCGCCTCGTCGGTCTCGACCGCCCGCCGGGCCACGTCGGGTCCGACGTGCCGACCGAAGAGGTCACGCAGCCGGTCTCGCTCGACCAGGCCGGTGACCATTCTGTTGAATCCGCTTTGCAGACGCCCGATCTCGGATTGCTCGTAGACGTCGACGGTCCGTCCGATGTCGCCGTGCTCGACGTCGGCCATCGCCTCGACGACGTCTCGCACGGGATCGGAGATGGAACGGGACACCAGGATCAGCGCGCGAAGCCCGAGAAGCACCGACACGGTGGTGAGCACGATGATCGGAATGTCCAGTGTCGCCGACTGGGCGATGAGCCAGCCGTTCGACCGGCACAGGATCAGCACCGCGATCGCGATGCTCGGCATGCGCGCTGTTGAACACCCACATCATCACCAGCCTGGCGGCGACGCTCGGCGCCGTGTCGCGGCCGATGAAGTCCTTCGAGGCCGCCGCGACGACCGGTCGGGTGATCTTCTGGGTGAACAGCAGGCTGGTGCTGATGCTCGACGGTCCGCCGAATACCGCCGTCGCTCCGATCATCAGTGCCGGACCCGCGCCGACGTCGCGGTTCGCGAAGATCAGGACCGCTGCGCTGGCGATCCAGGTGCCGATCAGAATGGCGGTCTCGCGGCGGACGGCGTTGATGGCGTGGCGACGTTGGTCGGGATCGGGATCGACGCCCGCGAGGTACCAGCGCAGCGACGGAACGATGTTCCAGTAGCCGGCGACCGTCGTGGCGATCGCGCCGACCACGACCACGATGACCAGCAGCACGAGATTGTCTCGGGTCAGGAGGGTGTGCGCGCCGCTGATGGTTTGACCGCTCAGCGACACGACGACGGCGACGACCTCGGCGACGGTGAGTAGATGGGCGAAGGTCAGCCCGCTGGCGTAGCGGAGGCCGAGGATGACGGTCGACGACGTGACGAGGCTCACTCATCGCGTCGTGCGGCATCGGTGCGTCGTCCCTCGTCGGTGGCCTCTGCGATCCCGCTCGCGGCCAGTGCCTCGGTTCGGCCGCGCAGACGTTCGGCGGTGTCGGCGAGGAAGTCCAGTATGACGGCCAGTTCGGCGTCGGAGTATCGCTCCCACAACCGCGTGGCGGCGCGTTGCCAGGACGCGAAGAACTCGTTGTCGGTGAGCCGCGCGACGTCGGCGTGGAGCAGCACGCGACGACGGTCGACCGGATCCGGTTCGCGTCGAAGGAATCCTCTGGCCGCGAGTCGGTCGATCAGGTTGGTCACCGACGCAGGCGCGAGGCCGGTCTGGCTACCCAGCTCGCCTGCGCTCAAGGGGCCGAGTCGGTCCAGGACGCCGAGGGCCTTGTAGTCGGTCGGGTGAAGCCCGAGATCGCCCGCAAGCGCGGAGTGGAAGAGCACCGTTGCGTCGCTGTGCTCGCGGCCGACTCTGCCGCAGTTCGTCGAGAAGCTCTGCGCGTGAGCGCTTCTCGTTCACGCCGCCGCAACCAGAGCAGCGAACGCGGCCGCACAGGCAACCGCGTCGAGGGGGAGTCGCAGCAGGCTTCGGCGTGCCCAGCGCTCGGCCGCGGCTCTGTCGAGCGGTGGCCGGGTCGGCCTTCTCGAAGGCCGCGGCCTTCGGGATGAAGTCGACGAACGACCACACCCGCATCGCGAGGTGACTCGCCAGTGCGACGAGCAGGGCGGTCCGAACGTCGGATTGACCCCAGCTCGCGATGAGCGAGGCGATCAGGGCCACTTCGAACGCGCCGTGCGCCGGAATCCAGAACCGTCGGCGCGACACTCCGCCGTGGCGTGGCTGGACGATCGCGGGCCGGCCCGGCCACACCGGATCGAGCACCAGGAATTCGTAGAGGCCGCCGCCGATCGACGCGCAGGCGGTGAAGGCGGTGACGGCGAGCAGGACGAGCGTCGGGGACCACATCGCAGCCAACATTACGGTCGACCGTAATATACGTCAAACCGTAATGGTCCGCTGGTCCCCGCTGCGCGTCGATGCCAGCCGCACAGTGTACAGTCGTTCACCGAATGTCGCTGAAAGGACAAGTAGCCATGTCGTTTTCGCTGGACCCCTCCGACGACGTCATCGAGATCCGCGACTGGGTGCACGAGTTTGCGGCCGACGTGGTGAGGCCCGCGGCCGAAGAGTGGGACGAGCGCGAGGAAACGCCCTGGCCGATCATCCAGGAGGCGGCCAAGATCGGGCTCTACTCCATGGAGTTCTTCGCCACTCAGGCCGCGGAACCGAGCGGCCTCGGAATGTTGACCGTCTTCGAGGAGATGTTCTGGGGCGATGCGGGCATCGGCTTGTCCGTCCTGGGAACCGGGCTGGCCGCCGCATCGCTGGCCGCCACGGGAACCCCTGAGCAACTGGGCGAATGGCTGCCTCAGATGTTCGGCAGCATCGACGAGCCCCTGCTCGGGTCGTTCTGCGCTTCGGAGCCGGGCGCGGGCTCCGACGTCTCGGCGATCATCACCCGTGCCAAGTACGACGAGGCATCCGACGAGTGGGTCATCAACGGCACCAAGACCTGGGCGACCAACGGTGGCATCGCCAACGTCCACATCGTCGTCGCGTCGGTCGAGCCCAAGCTTGGGCTCCCGAGGCCAGGCGACGTTCATCATCCCGCCCGGCACAAAGGGTTTCAGCCAGGGCCAGAAGTTCAAGAAGCACGGCATCCGCGCCTCGCACACCGCCGAAGTCGTGCTGGACGACGTCCGCATTCCCGGCCGATTGATCATCGGCGGCAAGGAGAAGTTCGACGAGCGGCTCGCGAAGGCTCGCGAAGGCAAGAAGTCCAAGGGCCAGGCGGCCATGAAGACCTTCGAACGGACCAGGCCGACGGTGGGCGCCATGGCGCTGGGCGTCTCCCGCGCCGCCTACGAGTACGCCCTCGAATATGCCCAGCAGCGCGAGCAGTTCGGACGCAAGATCGGCGACTTCCAGGCCATCGCCTTCAAGCTGGCCGACATGAAGACCAGGATCGACACCGCACGCCTTCTGGTGTGGCGCGCGGGCTGGATGGCTCGCAACGACAAGCCGTTCACCAACGCCGAGGGCTCGATGGCGAAGCTGGCGGCCAGCGAGACGGCGGTCTACGTCACCGACGAGGCCATCCAGATCCTCGGTGGCAACGGCTACACCCGCGACTACCCCGTCGAGCGGATGCACCGCGATGCCAAGATCTTCACGATCTTCGAGGGCACCAGTGAGATCCAGCGGCTCGTGATGGCCAGAGCGATCACCGGGCTGCCGCTCAAGTAGCACTGCCCGCTGGCGATCGTGAAACTCTCCTTGACCCCGGATACCCAGTGGGACATCGAGTTCGGCGAATTGATCCCGATGGTGGGCGCTGCCGGGTTCGGCGCTCTGGGCTGCCCCGCGCGTGAGGCAACCGCGGAGGCCCGTCGCGGCTTCGATGCGGCCGGATTGTCCTGCCACGAACTCATGGCCTTGGTCGTCACCGACGACGGAGACCGCACGCTGGCATACGCCCAGCGACTTGCCACCGCCGCCGCCACGATGTCGAGTCCGTGGGTGACGACGGTGTTCGCGGTGGCGCCGACCCAGGAGTCGGCGAAGGTCATCACTCGATGTGCTGGGATCCTCGCCGAAGCGGGTACGGCCATGGCGGTCGAGTTCAGCCCCGTCGGATCGGTTCCGGGCATCGCGGATGGTCTGGAGGTCGTGGAGCTGGCCGGCCACGGGGCGGGGCTGCTCGTCGACACCTGGCACTTCACGCTCGGTCCCAGCACGTGGGCCGACCTCGAAACGCTTCCCGGTGACAAGATCGCGTATCTCCAGTTCACCGACGTTGCGGACCCGGTGTCCGACGATCTGTTCGACGAGACGATGAATCGGCGAGCGCTGCCCGGCAACGGGATCGCCGATCTGCAGCGGTTCTCAGACGTGGTGCGGGGCAACGGCTTCGACGGTGATGTCAGCGTCGAGGTGCTGAGCCGCGAACTGCGTACCCGCCCAGTGCCGGACGCCGTGGCCGCAGTCTTCGATGCTGCGGCCGACTACTGGATCTGAGAGCGACTGGTCGAAGTTGTTGGCGGGAGATTCTTGTGGTCACCTCGGAGGTGGCAGCGCACCCGAAACCTCAACATCTGCAAGCAGTTTGACGAGCGGTGCTACTTGGTGCCGAAGATGCGGTCACCGGCATCGCCGAGGCCAGGCAGGATGTAGCCGTGCTCGTCGAGTTCGCGGTCGATGGCCGCGGTATAGATCGGCACGTCGGGATGCGCCTCGTGCAATGCCGCGATGCCTTCCGGGCAGGTCAGCAGGCACACGAACTTGATGGACTTCGGGCCGCATTCCTTCAGTCGCTCCACGGCTGCGACGGCCGAGTTGCCGGTGGCAAGCATCGGATCGACGACGACGACATCGCGCTCGTGCAACTCGCCGGGCATCTTGAAGTAATACTCAATGGCACCAAGGGTTTTGGGGTCGCGGTAGAGGCCGATGTGCCCGACGCGGGCGCCGGGGACCACCGCGAGTAGGCCGTCGAGGATGCCGGTACCCGCGCGCAGGATCGACACGAAGACCAGCTTCTTGCCGTCGATGACCATTCCGGTCGTGTTCTCCATCGGGGTTTCGACCTCGATCTCCTGCACGGGGATGTCCCGCAGCACCTCATAGGCCATGAGCATGGAGATCTCGTTGGCCAGCTGTCGAAAGCTGTTCGTGGAAGCGCTCTTTCGCCGCATCAGCGTCAGCTTGTGCTGTACCAGCGGGTGGTCGATCAGGTGGACGTCGGGCATCAGAAGACCGTACCGTCGCTGGCGATGGTCAGGGGCGGCAGTCCGCCGCGTAGCTCCTGGGCCTTGGCGCGGCCTGCGGCCCACGTGCCGCCTTCCAGACGCAGGCCAACGGCATCCGCTGCTCGTCCAGGCCGAGCCGCGCGCGCACGAGGGGGGCCAGTTCGTCGAGCAACGCCACGGTGAGCGCGCGCCACTCGACCACCAGCTCGTCACCGACGGCCCACGTCCGGGCGGCCGAGGCGGGATCGCGGAGCAGCAGCACTCCGGTGTCCAACAGAAGGCCGCCGTTTCGGTACTCGGGCAGACCGGTGAGCGCATCGAGTCCCGTGACGTCGACACCCGACCAGGTGAACGGCTCCAGCAGTGAGTAGGTGAGCCACTGCGACAGCTTGTGAAACGGCATCCAGCCCTGCGTCAGGCCGTCACCGGAGACCGCGTCGTGACGCCAGCAGTCGCCCAACGGCTGATCGCCAATGACGTTGTCCGCGAGCCAGATACCCGACAGGGACGTCAGCAGCCGGGACAGGATGGCGTGGGCGGCGACCTCCGGCGGCCCGTCGGCCGGAACCAGGACGTCGAACAGGCCGCCCGGTCGTCCCTGCGGTCCGAACGTCTCGGGTTGCGCGGCCAGCACGCCGCCGAGTCTGCCGCAACAGCTGCACGCGGCCGTCGAGACCGACCAACGGATTGGCGGGCCCGACCTGAAACGCGGAGGCCAACGCTTCCTCGGTCAGGCCGCGCAGACCTGCCGCGTCGACCCGAAGCGGGTCGGCTGCGTCGCCGGAGAAGAGTCCCGCCGTGAACGCGTGAAAACTGGCCACTCCGAGGCCTTCGGAACGGGTGAAGCTCTGGCCGCTTGGCGGCTTCGTCGTATTGCCAGTCGGGGCCAGCGCCCGCGTCGAGAAGCACGCTGACGACGGCCAGGTCGATCATCGCGCGGGCCCGCGCAGGTCCTTCCAGTGCGCCCAACTCGGACGTTGCGGTCGACGCCGCCCGCCTCGAAGTGGCGCCATCGGCTGTGGAATGGGATCGCGAGGTCGGGATATCGCGACGCGCGTGACGTCGGCGACCGCTTCCGCCGTCGCGGGCAGAGCGTCGTCGTCCACGCTGAACCACCGCGAGCCGCCGCGACGCGCACGGTCCAGCAGCTGGCCCGCGCGGTCGCGGATGGCGGCGGTCGTACGCAACTGTGCCGCTGCACATTCGGGGCTGGTCGGCTCCTCGCGCAAGCGCTCGTCGCAGCTCATCCGTCCAGGCCCCGGCCCTTCGCCTTCTTCAGTTCGTCGGCGTCCGGCACGACGCCCGGCGTGAAGTACCCGGCGGCGGTCTTCGCGTCGATCTCCACGCGCGCGTCGGCGGGAATCAGCTCGTCCGGAATGTTCACGCGCTCAACGACTTCGATGCCTGAACCCGTGATGGCGTCGTACTTCATGTTGCTCATCGAGACCAGACGGTGAATCTTTCTGACGCCCAACCAGTGCAGGACGTCGGGCATCAGCTCCTGGAACCGCATGTCCTGCACCCCTGCCACGCACTCGGTCCGGGTGAAGTACGACTCGGCGGTGTCGCCGCCCTCCTGTCGCTTGCGCGCGTTGTACACCAGGAACTTGGTCACCTCGCCGAGTGCGCGGCCCTCCTTGCGGGAGTACGACACCAGGCCAACGCCGCCGCGTTGGGCACCGAGGATGCACTCCTCGATGGCATGCGTCAGGTAGGGGCGGCAGGTGCAGATGTCCGAGCCGAACACGTCGGAGCCGTTGCACTCGTCGTGCACGCGCGCCGTCAGCTCCACCGACGGGTCGGCGAGATCGTGCGCATCGCCGAAGACGTACACCGTCTGTCCGCCGATGGGGGGCAGGAACACCTCGAGGTCGGAGCGGGTGACGAGCTCGGGGTACATCCCGCCGGTCTCCTCGAACAGCACGCGCCGCAGGTCCGCCTCGGTGCAGCCGAAGCGCTGCGCGACGCCGGGCAGGAACCAGACCGGTTCGACGGCGGCCTTCGTGACGAGGGCGGCACCGCTCGCGAGCAGGAACCGCCCATCGGGACGCAAGCGTCCCTTCTGCATCGCCTCCGCGATCTCGGGCAGGATCACGTGGGCCTTGGTCACCGCGATGGTGGGGCGGATGTCGTAGCCCGCGGCCAACTCGCCGGCGAATGCGTCGGCGACCATGGCGCCCCACGGATCCAGGCTGACGATCTTGCCCGGCTCACTCCACTGCGGGTACGGGCCGATGACGTGGGTCGGCGCGGTGTTGGTCAGATCGGCCTTGTGGTCGCGCGACAGTGCGCCCGCCGCGACGGCCAGCGCTCGGTACACGCTGTAGGAACCGCTGTGCGTGCCGATGACGTTGCGGTGCGCGCGCTTGATCGTCGTGCCGATCACCGGTCCCCGCTCAGCGGAGGTGGGCGCATCCCAGTGGATCGGCGGGGCGCCCGAACCGCCACTGTGCGACGTCAGACGAATGTGGCCGGTGGCCGCCGAAGAGGCGTGCACCGGCGAGGTAGCGCCCACTTCGGACATCGTTGCTCCTCGATCGGAAGGCGAGAATTCGCCAGCATAGCGAGTCGAGGTAGCCGACGCTCGACGTCGAAGCGCGCTCGGTCAGGGCCTGGGGTAGACCTTTGCGAGGATCGCGGACAGCGCCTTCTCTGCCGCGTCAGCGCTTCTCGTAGCCCGCCAGGTCGTAGGCGATGACGACGGTGGGCCCCTCGAAATACGCATAGCCCGCTGTGTCGGAGGGGACGTTGAAGGACGTCAAGGGGTAGCCGCCGACGGTCTTCGACTCCGTGGCCAGCGTCTTGGGAGCTACGCGGGTGCCCATCTCCTCGAGGAAGGTGCGCACGAACGCGTCACCGCCGTCGCCCTTGAGCTGACCCGCGAACACCGACAGCACGGGCTTGCCGTCGGAGAGGACCTTGCCCGTGTTGACGGCCGAGAACTCCGCCGCCTTGGCTGTCAGTGTCGGGTCGACGTCACCGGGGCAGATGTGTTCGACGGTGAAGCCCGCGATGTCGGTGAAGGCATCGTCGACACTGCTGGGGCCTGGGCCCTTGACGACGCAATCGGCGATGTGGGCCGAGTTGCTCGAGGTCGCGGGCGACGAGCTGGTGGTTGAGGCGGAGTCGGTCGTCGATCCGCACGCCGCGCATGCGGCAGCGATCGAGGCTGCCGCGAACAGTGCCGCTGCCGGTCTGTAGCTCTTGGAGAACACGCTAATCCTTCGGTCGGTTTGGACGATTCTCCCGCCCGGTCAATCCCACTGGGCGCAGTAGGGGCGGTCGACGAACCATGTCGTGCGACGTTTGACAACATGTCGTGATCGTGCCATGCCTGCAGTCGGAATCGGTCTTGTTGAAAATAACGGCGGCAGAATCAGTTTCGGCATCGGGAATGGGCTGGCAGCCGCCCGCCACGACCTATTGTGTTGTTCACTCGACCAAGGAGACGTGCGATGAACAGGTTCGATGGCAAGGGCGTGATGGTGACGGGCGCGGCCTCGGGCATCGGCAAGGCGACGGCCGAGCGACTGCTGGACGAGGGCGCGATCGTGGTCGGAATCGACGTCGCGCCCGATGCACCCGCGGGATTGGCCGACGATCGGTTCGCCTACCTGGCGGTCGACGTGCTCGACGCCGACGGCGTTGCAGCGGCGGTCGCCGCGGTCGTCACGGCCGCCGGACGCCTCGACGGTGTCGTGCACGCGGCCGGCGTCGCGGGCGGCGGGCCCGTCCACCTGTTGCCCGACGAGGAATGGGACAGGGTCGTGGGCATCAACCTCAAGGGCACGTTCGTGGTGTCTCGGGCTGCGCTCGCCCAGATGGTGCAACAGGACCGGGTCGACGGTGAGCGAGGCGCCATCGTGAACCTGGCGAGCATCGAGGGCATCGAGGGCACCGCCGGGGGCAGCGCGTACAACGCCTCGAAGGGGGGAGTGGTGCTCCTGACGAAGAACACGGCCATCGACTACGGGCCGAGCGGGATCCGGGTCAACGTCATCTGTCCCGGGTTCATCGAGACGCCGATGTTCGACTCGGTGATGGGCCTGCCGGGATTCGAGGCGCCGCGAGAGGCGTTGCGGCACGAGCACAAGTTGAGGCGCTTCGGCAGGCCCGACGAGATCGCCTCGGTGGCGGCCTTCCTGCTGTCGTCGGATGCCAGCTTCGTCAGCGGGCAGGCCATCGCGGTGGACGGTGGTTACACCGCGGGCTGCGACCACGGCGTCACCGAGTTGATGGGGCTCGGCGAACAGTAGGACCCGACGAATTCCTCACGGGTCAGAACGGGCTGCTGTTCGCCTGCCACTTGGCGACCGCGGGGCGCGGCCCGTACCGCCGGACGTAGTCCTGGTGGATGCGCGCATCCCGCCTGCGCCTGATCGAGTCCACCAGATTCGGGTCGAGTCCGTGTTGGGCCAAGCGGTGTCGACGCCAGACCTTGTTCAAGGCGAGCGACATCAGCACGGCCCACGTGAAGATCGGCACCGTCATCTCGAGATGCACGTACAGCGACGCGGGAAGCAGCCAGAACGGCGCGAGAACGAGGGCTGCGGGTATGGCCGCATTCGGAGGACGTGGCGTCGGACGGCGCCGCGGCCAGCGAGGTCGTGTGCGACCCAATTCCGCATCGCGTCGGGCAGGGTGCGTCCGTAGGAGTACGCCATGTATTGCAGTGGCGTGGGTCGGGCGTTGGTGGTCATGATGACTCCTCTCGATTTGGGTCGTGGATCGGTAGTGCGCCTGCCGCAAGCGCAGCCGAGTTGACGGTGGTCAGTACTCGACGCAAATCCTCGAGTACGGCCATGTCCACGCCGAGGCGTGCGACGACGGCAGGGGAATCTCGAGCGCTCGGGCGCGCAGTGCGGTTCCGTCCTTGGTGAGTTCGACGTCTGTCGAGCGTTCGTCGGCGGCGCTTCGTGTGCGGGTGATCAGGCCGAGCGACTCCAAGCGCTTCAGCATCGGTGACAGCGTGGCCGAGTCCAGTTGAAGTGCCGTCGCAATCTGCTTGACGGACAACGGTGATAGCCCGTCCGTGGCTGCCTTCTGGTGATCCCACAAGGCCAACATCACCAGGTACTGGGGATGCGTCAGGCCAAGTGGTTCGAGCAGTGGTCGGTAGACGGCGAGGACGGCGCGATTGGTTACCGCGAGGGCGAAACACACCTGCTGTTCGAGAGCTAGCGGGTCGACTTCGAGCGTGGATGCCGTGGACACCCTTTGATCGTACCCTAATAGTTAGTGCACTACCTATATGACCTCGAGCACGTGGAGCGTTGTGGAACCAGCTGTGGGAGCTGCATGCCCGCGTGTTGCGGCGAGTGAGTCACTGAGCAGTCCACTGGCGGTGAGCATCCCGAGAGTGCCATCAGCGGTGCCTGTCGACCTGGCCAAGGATCTGAGGAAGGAACAGCAGTGACTGCGGGATGAGAACAGGCCCCAGCGACGAGCCCTGGGCGACGCGAGCCGCGTTGCTGGGCGGTGTAGCCCCAGCGCCGATGGTGGACGCGGTGGTCTCAGTGGAGCTGGCCTCGGTAGTCCCAGCGGAGGTGGATGCGGTGGCGACAGCCGGGGACAGAACCCCAACCAACAGAAGGCCGGCCGCGACGCACCCCAATGAGTGGTGGACGAATCATGAGCGTGTCCTTTCGTGTGAGCAAGTTCCTTGTCGAACTCGCCCAACCGAAGTTAGGAGCCCGTGGTCAGAGTGTCGCGGTTGTGCACGCAACCCGCGAAAACCCTAGATCCGTCACATTTTCCGCATTCTGCTCAGGGCGTGACGCGCGTTCCGCTCAGCCCCACTCGTGATTCATGGCGCGGGAGTCGATCGTGGCCTCCGCCAACCGTGCCTCTGCTCTGCTGCTGCGAGACAGGACGATGAGGACCATCGCCAATCCGGCAGTCACGGCGCCGCCGACGAAGATCAGAACGAACGCGTGCTCGGCAGGTAGGTCGGTGCCGGCCACGGAGCGGCTCAGCAGGACCGCAACCAACGCAGCGGCGACCGAACTGCCCACGGTGCGGGCGATGGCGTTGACGCCCGTCGCCACTCCGGTTTCGCTGCTGTCGACCTCACTGACCACCAGCGCGGGCAATGCGCCGTAGCCGAGGCTGATGTAGGCGTTGACGAAGATGCCTGCGGCGATCACCTGCCACGGCTGCGAATGAGCCACCGCGAGCCACACGAAGCCGACGATGCCCGTCACCGCGCCGCACATCAGGACGGGCCGGGCACCGAAGCGGTCGATGAAGCGGCCGCTCAGCGATCGCGGTGACGAACCCGGCGATCGCCCCTGGCAGAAGGAAGACCACGCTGGCGTGCAGAACCGTTGCGCTGAAACCGTATCCGGCGGCCTCGCGGTCGATCTGGACGAATTCCGTGAGGCCCAGGAAGCCGAAGTACAGCCCCATTCCCACGAACACCGTCGCGAGGTTGGTGTAGAGCACCGCGCGCCGGGTCAGCATCGTGGTCGACACCAGGGGATGGGGCCGCCTGCGCTCCCAGTGCCACCACGCGACCAGGATGCCCACGCCGACGATGGCGACTCCGATGGTCCTCGGCGTGGTCCAACCCCAGGCGTTGCCCTGGGTGACCGTCAGCAGTAGGGCCGACAGTCCGGCGGCCAGGCCGACCGCGCCCAACCAGTCGATCGTCCCTTCCGACGCTGCGTTTCCGTGACGGCACCACGACGGCGGCGACGACGATCACCGCGAGCGTGAATCCCGTGGTCAGCCAGAACACGCGGTGGTAGCCGGCGTTGCCGTCCATCAGCAACCCGGTCACGACGAGGCCGGTACCGCCGCCGAAGCCCAGCGTGGCCGACAGCAGGGCGAGCGCTCTGACCACGGCGTCCTCGGCGAGCTCGTCGCGCAGGACTGCAACGCACACCGGATACAACGCGAACGACACGCCCTGCAGCACTCGGGCCACGATCAACAGCGCGAGCGACGACGTCGTGGCCGCGAGTACCGAGCCGATCAAGCACGATGACCAGGACGCCGAGGAGGACGTGCTTCTTGTTGTGCAGATCGGCGAGTCGACCGATGAGCGGCGTCGCGGCCGCGGCGGCGAGGAGGTTCGCCGTCACCGCCCAGCTCACGGCCACCGGCGATGCGTTCAACTGATCGGCGATGGTGCCCAGCACGGGAACGACGGCTGTCTGCAGGACGGCCACGGTCAGCGCGACCATTGCCAAGCGCGGCGATCAGCAGACCGGGCCGGGGGTGCGCGACGTCGGAGGGGAGGCGAGTCGACCACCGCACTCCTCTTTCGCATGCCTAATTATGTCGGCTATCGAATATGCTCGGCGCAACCTGGGGTCAGCTCGCCGCCCTCAGCGTGATGTCGGAGATGTCGGTGCGGCTCTGCCCGTCGGTCGTGCCCAATTTGTTGATCCACACCAGGACGTCGGACGTCTTCGCATGGTTGTCGACGGGAATGGTGTTCTGGCCCGGCTGCAACGTCACGCTCGGGGTCAGCTCGACGGTGTCGGACAAGCTCGTCGGCGTGGCGCTGTTGGCCGCGCGGATCTGCACCTCGGTACCGGTGCTGGGCACGTCGATCGTGACCTCATCCAATCCGGTCGGCTCGGACAGGTGGAGCAGCAGGCCGACACCCTCCTTGAAGGAGGGGAAGGGCGCGGCGTCCTTGTAGATGTCGCGTCGGCCAGGACGTGTTCGGATCGCCATCGATGGCCAGACCGGCCTCGCTGGCGTGGTCGGGTGCGCCGTCGGGCGAGAACACGGTCGCCCGCTCCGCCTTGACGATGGGTCCGCCGCCGCTGCCCGACCACAGGCCGAACCCGCTGGTGAAGGCTGCCGCTATCGCGATCGCTGCGACGCACGGCTACGACTCCGAGGACGACGCCCGCGGCGCGCGACCTCCACATGGGTGGCTTGCCTGGTGTCACCTCGAACCCGGTGGGCGGGCGTCGCCGCCGGGTCGCTGCGGACTGATTGGTCACTGCGTCCGCGAGCAGGGTGTGCTCGTCCCAGAAGCCGGTGACCTCGACGACGTCGCCGTCGGCGAGGTCCCCGGTGATCGAATCTCCGCGCAGTTCCACGGGAACGACGGTGTGCGCCCTGCCCGTCGAGTCGTACCGCTCGACGCGGAATGTCCAGATCTCCTGGCCTGCGCCGGGCTCGGCCGGCTTCTTGCTGCACCGCGCGTGCGGTGCCGAGCACGGTCATCCGCTCCAGACGCTTGGTGTGATGCGGCGAATTCAGGGCAGGCACGTCGGCAGATTCGAGTGGAGCGGTGTGCAGCCATGCCGTCGGGTGCGTTTGCGTCCGGAGGCGCGCTGAGGGCGAGCGCGAAGTCGAGGCAGAGCGGGTACCGGTCGTCAGGCCGTTTGGCCAGCGCCTTGGCCATCACGGCGTCGAGGTGGGCGAGGTCGGGCCTGCGCTCGGACAGCCGCGGCGGCGGGGTGTGGAGATGGTCTCCGACCACGACGGCTCGGTTGGGGTTGGCGAACGGCGGAGCGCCGGTCAGCAGGTGGAACGCGGTAGCGGCGAGCGCGTACTGATCGACTCGGCCGTCCAGCGACCTTGCCGGTGAGCTGTTCGGGCGCCGCGTAGGCGACGGTGCCGATGGCCATGTCTTCCTCGGTGATGCCGCTGATGTCGTCGGCTTCGCGGGCGATGCCGAAATCCGTCAACAGCACCCGTCGTCGCGCGCTGTCCGGCCGGGGTGGTCACGAGGATGTTCGCGGGCTTGACGTCACGATGCAGCAGACGGCGTTCGTGGGCGAAGTCCAGGGCTTCGGCGACGGCCGTGACGATCTCGACGACTTCGCGCATGCGGCATCCCCGATCGGGTAGTTCTGCTCCACCAGGTGACGGGCGTCGGTGCCCTCCACGTAGTCCATCGATATCCACAGCCGGTCGTCGAACTCGCCACGGTCGTGCACGCCCGACGATGTGGGGATGCCACAGCGTGGCGGCGAGCTCGGCCTCTCGGGTGAATCTGGCCCGGAACTCCTCGTCGTGCGTCGCGTCCATCGACAGGATCTTGAGCGCGTCGAGGCGCGGCAGGCGGGGATGCTGGGCGAGATAGACCTCTCCCATGCCGCCAACGCCGAGCAGCCGCTGAATGGTGAAAGCCGGCGAAAATGTCACCGTCGTTGAGCGGCATCCTTGAAGCCTACAAACCGCGACAAACCGGCCCGCTGGAAAATCGCCCGAAGACGAGTCCACTATGGACGGCATGGAGTCCACCCGCATCGATCGGTGGCTGTGGGCGGTGCGGCTCACGAAGACCCGGCCGGATGCCGCTGAGGCATGCCGAGGTGGACATGTCCGGGTCAATGATCGGCCGGCAAAGCCGTCGACGATGGTGTCTCCCGGCGACCAGGTGCGCGCCGGGTGGGGAGACTACGCGGATCGTGGAAGTGGTGCGCGTGATCCAGAAGCGGGTGGGGGCCGCCGACGCGGTGACGTGCTTCCTCGATCGCACTCCGCCGCCGCCTCCGACGGCGTCCATTCCCGTGGCGTTTCGTGACCGGGGTGCCGGGCGGCCGACGAAGCGCGACCGCAGGATGTTGGACAAGTGGCGTGAGGGCCTGCATCAATCCGAGCCACCATGACTAGCTAGGCCTCCGCGTACCCGAGAGTGCTCTTGATCTCGAGGTATTCCTCGAAGCCGAACTGACCCCACTCGCGGCCGTTGCCGCTGCGCTTGTAGCCGCCGAACGCCGCGTTCAAGTCGAACGCGTGGTTGATCGCGACCTGGCCGGCGCGGATCCGGCGGGCCACCGCGCGGGCCGCATCCAGGTCCGTCGCCGAGACGTAACCGGCCAGGCCGTAGTCGGTGTCGTTGGCGATTTCGACAGCCTGGTCGAGGTCGTCGTAGCCGAGGATGCACAGCACCGGCCCGAAGATCTCCTCCCGCGCGATGGTCATGTCGTTGGTGACGTCGGCGAAGACGGTCGGCCTGACGTAGTAACCGGTGTCGAGGCCGTCGGGGCGGCCCAGCCCGCCGGCGACGACGGTGGCGCCCTCGTCGATGCCCTTCTGGATGAGGCCCTGGATCTTGTCGAACTGTGCCTTCGACGCCACCGGCCCGATCGCGGTCTTGTCGTCGGCGACGCCGACCTTCGCCGACTCGGCGACGGCCTCGGCGACGTCGGCGGCTTCGTCCCTGCGCGAGTTCGGCACCAACATGCGGGACGGCGCATTGCAGCTCTGGCCGCTGTTCATCATCATCGCCTTCATCCCCGCGGCCACGCTCTTGGCGAAGTCGTCGTCGTCCAGCACGATGTTCGGGCTCTTGCCGCCGAGTTCCTGGGTGACGCGCTTGACCGTCGGTGCGGCGTTCTTCGCCACCTCGACGCCGGCCCGGGTCGACCCGGTGAAGGACACCATGTCGATGTCGGGGTGGCTCGACAGCGCGACGCCGACCCCGGCGCCGTCGCCGTAGACCAGGTTGTAGACACCGGCGGGAACCCCGGCGGCGTCGATGATCTCGGTGAAGATCTGAGCGGAGTACGGCGCGACCTCGGACGGCTTGAGCACCATCGTGCAGCCGGTGGCCAGCGCCGGAAACACCTTGCACGGCGATCTGGTTGATCGGCCAGTTCCACGGCGTGATCAAGTCCGCACACGCCGATCGGCTCCTTGACCACCAGCGTCGACCCGTGCTGTTCCTCGAACTGATAGTTCTTCAGCACGTCGATGGCGGTGGACAGACTGCCCGAGGCCCATCATCACCTGGGGGCCGGCTGCCAGTGATGCCGGCGCGCCCATCTCCTCGGTGACCGCGTCGGCAAGGTCGCCGAGCCGCTTCTGGTACTCGCCGAGGATCGCCTGCAGCATGTCGAGGCGTTCTTCCCTGCTGGTTTGCGACCACGTGGCGAACGCTCTTCGCGCCGCCTTCACGGCCTTGTCGACGTCGGCGCTTGCACCGATTGCGATCTTGCCGGAGACCTGTTCGGTGGTGGGATTGTCGACGTCCAGCGTCCTCAGTTCGATGGGGTCGACCCATTGGCCGTCGATGTAGAACTTCAGGTATTCGCGCATGCTCACCACCTTTCCTCACTGACGGCCATCGGCGGTGGACTTGCGAATATCTCTTCGGCGAAAAGGGCAGAGGAGTGTCGCAACAAAGCGTCACAGTGACAAAATAGACAGTGAAAGCGGTTGTCGGGCTGCATCTTTGGAGACGATCGTGAGGAACCGCTTCGTCGATTGGGCTTGCGGGTACACCAACAGGTCATGGCGAACTATGCACTAAACGAGGCTGCGGTCGCGAAGGCCCGCACGCTCATCGACAGCCGGCAGTATGTTCTCGACAGCAACTGGGGCGACGTACAACCGAAGGCGTCCGACCAGAACGCGTTCCTCGATCGCCACGGCTGGGACGACTACGCACAGTGGCACCTGGGCCTCACCGAGGGCGCCCACGACGACACGAAGGCGCGGTATGCATTCGTCTTCGGCGACTTTCGGCGGATACACCGCACGGGCCTGATCGCGTGCGTCTACCGTGCGTCGGAGTGGCGGCACAAGGACGTCGAGCTGGCCGCGCACGATCTGCTGCAATACCTGGACACGGTGTCCGGCTGAGGAGCATCGGCGCCATAGAGCAGAACGAAATACGCTCCGCGGCAACCATATTCGTCACAGTGACGTATCGTGGGTTTAGCGCGGCAAGCAGGGGAGTCCGGGACCGAGGGGGAGGTCATGGCCACACGTCGATGGCGTCCCAGCGGACGTTCTGGCCCACGGTGCAGCGATGAGGCGTCGCCACAATGAAACCGATTGCACGACGCCATGGTTCGCCGTATCAGTCGATGAGCACGGCTATATCAAAACGTCACTGTGACGAAATATGGCGGCGATGCGCGGCAGGCTTTTGGGGTTCCGGCAGGGGCCCTCGTTCATTGGGCGCGGCCTGGATTCCGATTAGGCCAAGGCGCGTCAGCGCACATCCGCCGCCGGTCCGTTCGTCGCTTGCCTCGTGCGGGCGGGACGGAAGGATTGGGGCGTGGTGTCTGCCGACGGGACGCTGGCCTGAAGCCTCAAACTGCAGGCAGCGCGGTTCTTCTGCCATCTGCCCTGATCAATGATTTGCCGATAAGCCACATTATGTCAACTAAAGTACGTCGGATCGCGCTGTCTACCAGTTTCTTCCGTCCAATGTGGTGGTGACCGCGCAGCGCTCAGAGATCGAGAACGATGCGTAGGGCTGCATCGACGCGGCGCATTTCGTCGAAGCTGAGGAACCCGACGCTACTGCCTAGCCGGCCTGGATCTATCGCTGCAGTCTGCTCAGCAAGCACTCGGGTCTTCACGCCGCCGACTTCGACCTCGGGTCGGAAGCTGGCAGCACGAGCCGACGTGGATGTCGGCGCAACCAGCCAGGTCGACAGCGGCAGTTGATCCGACTGGACGACTACGGCATATCGGGAACCGGACTGCTCGTGACCGCGACTCCCCCTCGCGGCATGCAACCGAAAGACCTCACCACGCACGCAGCGTCTCCATATCGCGCAGCACCTGCATGGCCTCAGCGCGATCGGACGCGTCTCCGGCGAGCCTTTCCGCCTCGGCACGAATCGCCGCGCCAGCCTTCCGTCGTGCGGCATCGATAAGGGCAGACCGAACGGCTGCCGACACAGCCGTACCGTCTTTGGTCAAGACCTCCAGCGCCTTCGATGTGTCTTCGTCGGGCCGGAAGGTAATGGTGTCAGCCATAGCAACAGTGTACGACGTTTTGTAAGACGGTTACCCCTACAAGTGATCAGGATGGGTGACGGCCCGGAGCTCGAGCCGCGGGATTCCTGCGAAGTCGGCTGCATTACATGTGTAGAGCGGCAACGCGTGAGCGATCGCGCTCGCGGCGATGAGCGCGTCATACGCTCGCGCCGCCGGCTTGCGCCCTGATGCGCGGAGTGCCGACGCCACAGTGCCAAAGGCCCGCGCGCAATCAGCATCGAACGGAAGGACATCAAAGTCGGCCTCAGCCTGCTGCAGGTGCTGCTGACGGGCACTGCGCTCGGTTTCGTCGTGCGCTACATGCGGACCCACCGAAAGTTCGGCCAGAGTTATCGCGCTAATCACCGATTCGTCGGGAAGCTCGGTTGGGTCGGATATCCGGCCGAGGAGGATCACCGTGGAGGTGTCCAGCATCCCATGGCTCGAAGCCTCGGTCACAGCGACGGGTCGATCGCGTCGTCGATATCTTGCCGGAGCGCATCTGGGTTCACCTGCGGAAGATTTTTGCGGCGACGAATGAGTTCAGCCGGACGGGCGCTGGATCTTGCCAACGGGCGGAGCTCGGCCACCGGCGCACCGTCACGAGTAACGACGATGCGTTCGCCGCGCTCAACGCGGCGCAGGACATCTCCCCCGTTGTTTCGGAGATCGCGCACCGTCACCGTGTCCATGTAACTAGAGTATCACCGGTGAGACAGTGGCGCGACGGCCGCAGTGCTCTTAGCTTTCGCGTGAATATGCAGGAATCGAATATGCAGTTCTACCGGTAGAACTTGGCTATTCACACGCGATCGATCCCCGGACCCAGCCGCGTTCTCGACTAGTTGGTACTCAAGTTCTCGTCTGGGCTCCGCGTTACTGGCTTGGGGTGCAATGGATGGCGCGTCATGTGGCGATGCACTGCGATCAAGGTGGCGGCGAGGGCCACGCCCAGGATAACGACGATCACCGCTGCGATCACGAATGCGGCCCGGGACCTTCCCCGCAAGTACGCCAGCGTGAGCATTGACGGAAGCAGGTACATCCTGACGGCAAGCCCTGACGGGCCTCGGCTCCAGTTCAAGCCCGTACCTCAGCTCACCGTCGGTATGTTACCGACCTGGTGCGCCACGCGATTGTGCGTCCAGGGTGGTCGCGCAACGCCCCGACCACTCGAAGCGGCCTGACTACTTGGGGAACACCACCAGGGTGGACACTATGACGTGGCCCTTTCTGCAACAGTGTTCAAAGTCGAACTTGGCGTTTCCGATGTCGATCACGGCTACTACGCCGATCACACGCTGACCGTGGCCCGTCATCCCAGTGAGACCGATGAGCGGATGGTGGTGCGGTTGTTGGCGTTTGGGCTGCGCGCACACCGGCTCAGCGACGTCGATGGTGAGTTGGCGTTCGGGGCGGGCCTGTCGACCCCTGGCGTACCGGACTTGCGGCTCGCGGACTACACGGGCCGAATCCTGGAGTGGATCAACGTTGGCCAGCCCGATGAACGCGCCTTGGGCAAGGCGGCCAGCCAGGCCGACCAGGTGCTGCTGTTCCCGTTCGCCGCCGGCGTGGCCACCTGGTGGCGCACCGTTGGCCCCAAAGTGGCGGGGCTGCGGAACCTGTCGGTGGTGCAGATACCGAACGCACCCGTGCAGCAACTGGCCCAGACTGTCGACCGACGAGTCTCGGCACAGGTGATGGTGATGGAAGGCCAGGTGACGATGACCGTGGGCGGTGTCGACGTCACCTTCACTCCCGAGCCATTGGAGTGAACGTCGAGCCATCGCGCTGAGTGAGTTATCCGCTGGGGGCACGAGGCTCGGTCGCCAACGTCTCTTGGCGGGCCCACGACGCCAACAGGGCCAGATTGTCAGCGGCCGGCCCTCCGGCAGGTGCGGTGTAGACATTCAATTGCAGGCCTGGGTCGGTGGGCAGGTCCAAGGACTCAAAGTTCAAGTCGAGCAGGCCCACCACCGGATGGTTGACACGCTTGCTTCCATGTCCGTGCAGCCGCACGTCCTGAGATGCCCACTGCTGGCGGAATAGCTCACTGCCCGCTGACAATTCGTCCACCAAGGCGATGAGCTCGTCGTCGTGGGGATTGCGGCCCACTTCCATGCGCAACATCGCTGCCGCATTTCGCGCCGCATGGTCGTAGTCGACGAAGAACGCCTCGGCCTCGGTGGGATGCAGATAAACGAACCGCGCTGTGTTGGCGGGCCGTCGCGGGTCGGCCAGCACCGGCGAAAAGAGGGCGCGACCAAGGTGATTCATGGCGAGCAGGTCGTGGCGGGCATTGCGGATCACCGCTGGCGAACCGGTCATGGCGTCGAGCACCTCCTGCAGCGCCGGACGCACCGCCGCGGCAGATGTGCGGTGCCGTCGAACGCCTGGCGCCCCGGACTGGCGTGCGAGATGCAACAGGTGATCGCGCTCCGCTTCGTTGAGCTGCAACGCCGTGGCCAGCGCGTCGAGCACGCCCTCTGAGGTGCCCGCCAGGCTGCCGCGCTCAATGCGCACGTAATACTCGACTGAGACCCCAGCGAGTAGCGCTACTTCCTCTCGACGTAGACCCTTGACCCGACGATTGCCACCGTAGGCGGGCAGGCCAGCCATCTCGGGCGCGATGCGGGCGCGACGCGACCTCAGAAACTCTCGGATCTCGGTGCGCAGTTCAAGAGTGGCGGCCATCCACTCACCGTAGGCCCGCACCGCAAGTGAAGGGAGATACCGCCAATACCCTGAACGGCCCAGGCAGGTCACGCAGTCGTGGCGATCCCTCCGTCGACGGGGACGATGGCGCCCGTCAGGTACGCGCCTGCCCGGCTGGCGAGAAACACGGCGACGCCCGCCATGTCGTCGTCGCGGCCGATCCGGCGCAGCGGGGCCGAGGCCGCGATCGCCTCGCCGAACTCGTCGAGGGTTGCGGCCATCATCGTCGACGGGAACGGTCCCGGCGCCACCGCGTTCACCGTGATGTGCTGCGGGCCCAGCTCCTTGGCGAGCACCCTGGTGAGTTGATGCAGTGCGGCCTTGCTGCTGGAGTACGAGTAGTTGGGCCGCGCAGGAATGTGGATGGCGGCGATGCTGCCGATGTTGATGATCCGCGCGGGATCGTCGGCGGTACCAGCGCTGCGAAGTGCGGGCAGCAGCGCCTGCACCAGCCAAAACGGAGCCTTCAGGTTGAGGTCGATCACCGTGTCCCAGGCTGCGTCCGGGAACGTCTCCAACGGCTCGTCCCACATTGCGCCCGCGTTGTTGACGAGGATGTCGAGACTCCCAGAATCGGCCGTGACGAGGTGAGCGAGACGCTGACACTCCTCGTGCCGGGACAGGTCGGCGGGGACCGCCCAGACGTCGCCGAATTCGGACAGTCGTTCCTGCGCCTGAGCGCACGCTTCGGCGTTGCGTGAGCTGATGACCACGTGGGCGCCCGCCTGCAGAAGGCCGCGCGCGATCATCATCCCGATCCCTCTGGTGCCACCGGTGACCAGACCGCGCTTACCGCTCAGATCGAAAAGTTCTGCATGCGTTGCGAATTGGTTGCTTACCACGTGCCGTCTTTCTCGTTGGTCTGTTCAGCTGGGCATCTCTCGTAGCAAGTTATCCGGTGTTCGCGACGTCAGGGAGATCCCACGTGGTACGGGTATTGCCAGGGTCCCTCTCGCCTGGCAGTCGCATCCAACGATTCTGAGGGGGCGGCCAGGTTGCCGGGGAGGCTCCCGTGATGCCTCCACCAGTGGCGACGTCGGGATCCGGAATAAACCCGCACTCGACGAGCTTGGGCCTGGAGTCGATCCTTCCCCGACTCAGGAGCATTCATGACCCGTCCCGTCCGCGTCGCCGTTCAGATCCAGCCTGGAGGCACGCCCGACTACGCCACGTGGCGCGACGCCGTCCTGGCGCGCCGACGACCTCGGCGTCGACGTGATCTTCGGCTATGACCATTTCCATAGCCCGGCGATGAAGGGCATCGTCGACGGCAAGCCAGTCCTGTTCGACGAGCAGCCCGACGTCGCCAACTTCGAGGGCTGGACCGCGCTCGCGTCGTGGGGCGAGATCACCTCACACGCCGAGATCGGGCTCCTCGTCACCGGCGTCGGCTACCGCAACGCGGACCTGCTCGCCGACATGGCGCGCACCGTCGACCACATCAGCGGCGGTCGGCTCATTCTGGGTCTCGGCGCAGGATGGTACGAAAAGGACTACACCACCTACGGTTACGACTTCGGCACCTTCGGCTCCCGCTTCGATCTGTTCGACGAGAGCCTGATCCGCATCGAGAAGCGGCTCGCCGCACTGATTCCGCCGCCCGTGCGCAAGCTGCCGATCCTCATCGGCGGCACGGGGCCCAAGCGTTCACTGCCCGCCGTTGCCAGGCACGCCGACATCTGGCACGCGTTCCAGGACCTGGACGCGTTCCGCAAGTCCAGTGACCGCGTCGATGAGTTGGCAGCGACGTTCGGCCGCAACGGCGCCGACATCGAACGCTCGACGCTCTGGGAGAACGCCGCCAGCGCCGATGCCTTCCGCGAGGTAGGCGTCACGCTGTTCCAGACCGAGCTCACCTCAGTCAACGGTTATGACCTCGCGTCCCTCAAGGAAGTGGTCGCATGGCGAGACAACGGATGACCCACGACTAAACCCGTGCGCTTCACGCCCGAACTGCGAGGATGCGCGTCCGGGGCGAGCAGCTAAGAATGTCGCGTATCCAGTCGTGACAGACTGCGTATTGTTCTGCTGCCCATACGGTTTGATCTGTCGAGCAAAGTCCGAGGAATGTCCCCCCGCGTGCTCGACCTCGGTATCTTGCTCCGCTGTCAGCCGTCCGACTCAGGCATGAAGGTTCGACTTTCGACCGTTGTGAGTCTGTCCGTCGGACGTCCAATACGGTGTACTGCGACAGCACACGCCGAACGCACGCGTGCCGACACCGGAACACGCATCCGACGCCATGGAGAAACGATGCCGGAATGAGCCCCGTGGCCGAATTCGACTACGTCATCGTGGGAGCAGGCAGCGCGGGCTGCCTGCTCGCCAACCGGCTCAGCGCCAACCCCGACCACCGAGTGCTCTTGGTCGAGGCCGGCGGCAAGGACAACTTGTTCTGGATCAAGGTGCCGGTGGGCTATCTGTACACGATTGCCAATCCGCGCACCGACTGGTGCTTCACGACCGAGGCGGACCCAGGCCTGGCCGACCGCAGTATTCATTACGCGCGGGGCCGCGTGATCGGTGGCACCTCCTCGATCAACGCCATGATCCACATGCGCGGACAGGCCAGCGATTACGACCTATGGGCCAAGGCCACCGGTGACGATCGCTGGCTGTGGGGGGCCAGGACGGTGCCGGCGAGACGCTCGCGATCTACAAGGATTTGGAAGATTACTTCGGCGGAGCCGACGAGTGGCACGGCGCCGACGGTGAGATCCGCGTCGAGCGGCCGCGGGTGCGATGGAAGATCTTGGACGCCTGGCAGGAGGCCGCTGCCGAGGTGGGCATTGCCCCGATCGACGAGTTCAACCGCGGAGACAATTCCGGCAGTGCGTACTTTCACGTCAACCAACGGCGCGGCCGGCGCTGGTCGATGGCCGACGCCTTCCTACATCCCGTCGCCCACCGACCAAATCTCACCGTCTACACCGACACCCAGGCCTTGCGGCTGCTCGATGGATGACCAGGTTCACGCGGATCAGCGTCGCGGTGCCTGGACCTCGGCTCAGCACCGCGCCACCGGCGTGCGACTGCTCAAGGACGGCAAATCCATCGACGTCCACGCCCGCCGCGAGGTGATCCTGAGTGCCGGAGCGATTGGGTCGCCCCATCTGATGCAGGCCTCGGGTCTGGGCCCGGCCGGGCTGCTCGCCGAGCATCAGGTGCCGGTGACCGTCGATCTGCCTGGGGTGGGTGAAAACCTCCAGGACCACCTGCAGCTGCGGACGGTCTTCCGGGTACGGGGCGCCCGGACCGTCAACACGCTGTACCGCAATTGGATCACCCGCGCGGGCATGGGACTTCAATACCTGGTACTGCGCTCAGGGCCCATGACCATGCCGCCCTCCACGCTGGGAGCGTTCGCCAAAAGCGATCCCGCGCTGGCCAGTCCCGATTTGGAGTGGCATGTGCAGCCCTTGTCGTTGGCCAAGTTCGGCGAACCTCTGCATCCGTTTCGGAGCCATCACGCCCTCGGTGTGCAATCTGCGCCCCAGCTCGCGGGGCCATGTACGCCTAGCCGGTGCAGATCCGCTGACCTACCCGAAGATCTCCTGCAACTACCTGTCCACCGACGCCGATCGGCAAGCCGCCGTGCTCGGCCTCCGGATGACCCGGCAGATCATGGCGGCACCGTCGCTGGCCCGCTACTCCCCAGAAGAATTGTTTCCCGGCCCGCAATTGGTGAGCGACGAAGACCTACAACAGGCGGCGCGTGAAATCGGTACGACCATCTTTCATCCGGTGGGTACCTGTGCGATGGGAGCCTTTGATACACAAGGTGTTCCGCGGTCACCGCCACAGTGCTCGACACCGATTGTCGCGTGTACCGCGTCGCCGGCCTTCGAGTGGTTGACGCTTCGTCGATGCCCAGCATCACGTCCGGGAACACCAACGCGCCGGTCATGCTGATCGCCGAGCGGGCGGCGCGGGCGATCCTGGGATGAGTCGGCGAGTAAACCTGCGCCGTGTTATCAGAGCCCGGTAGGTACGACCTTGCCGTTGACGGTCACCGCCACCTGGTCCGTCTTCGGGTCGTACTCGATCTTGCCGTGTTCAAAGGTCGTGACGAGGAGATCGCCGACGGTGTTCTCGTCGCTTGTCGGCGCGCCCAGCGGACCCACTGAGCCGTTCTCGCCGGTGACAGCAGGCACGCCATCTGGGTCGCGCTGAACATTCCAGCTTCGCGGATCTTGCCCCAGGTGATGTATCCAGGCGTGCCCGCCTCGTCGTTCTTGGCAGTGATCACGCCGCCCTGGAACTGCTGGAACACCACGCCGCTCTCCCGCGCTCCCGCATTGCGGTCACCCGTCAGTGGCTTGCCGAGAGCCTGCCGCTGCTTCTCGGTCGCCGACGTGTACTTGGCCGCAATCGGCCCGGTCAGCGTCACCTCGACATCCCTCTCCCCGATGAGCTTCACCTCGGCGGGCGGGGCTTCAGTCTCGGAGGTGACGATCAACTCGACCTGCGGCGGCGCCGACGCGTCGACACTCGTGCCATTACTGCAGCCCCCGGTAACCAACGCGGCGACGGCCAGGCCGACGACTGCCGTGCGGCGGTATGCGATCGTCCTCATGGACTCACTCTCGCGTCTTCCTTCGGTGCGGGTCAAATCACGGCTGAACCGCTCGCCCGGCCGACGTACCTCACGCTCACTCCCCTGCGTGCGCAGTTCCCAGGGCGGCATGCCGATGACCTCGGCGAGGTTGCGCTGCAGCGCAACGCCGGCCGGCAGCGTGCGGTAGAAGATGCTCACCTCGGCGATCCGGCCGTCCTCGTCGATCAGAACGAAGAAGATTCCGTTGACCGCAGCGTCTCCGACTTGCAGCCGGAAGTGTGCGGCGTGGTGGGTGTCGCCGCTGAGGACCTCGAAATACGTGTCGTCGGAAGACAATCCGTTGACCGTCTTGATGGTTTCCACGGCGGTCTCGCGGCCGGTGACCGGCTCATCGCCGAACGGGCCGTAGAGCGCGCACGTCCTCGGCGAGCAGACGGGTGAGGGTGTCTTTGTCGGCGCCGCTGTTGATGCAGTCGACGAAGGCCTCCAACGTGTCGCGGTGTGGGGCGAAGGTGGTCATGCGGCCACTCCCGGGAAGTAATGGCCGTTGTCCAGATCTGCGAGCAGGCCGGGCTGAACGGGTTCCCAGCCGAGGGTCTGGCGCGTGATGAGGTTGGACGCCGGGAGGTCCATCGTGACCAGATTCGTGAACTGCCCGAAGTAGCCCGGCAGCATCAGGACGTCCACGGGAATGCTCACAGCGGGCAGGCCCAGGCGGCTGCCGATGGCCTCGGCGATGTCGCGGAACGGGATGCCCCCCTCCTGAACCGCGTGCCAATAGCTGCCGGCCGGACCCTTCTCCAACGCCAAGCGGAACAGGGTGGCGACATCGCGGATGTGGACGGCGTTCCACAGATTCGCGCCGTCTCCGGGGTAGCCGGCGACGCCCTTCTCCTGCGCCAGCGCGATCAGCCCCGGCAGGAAGCCGGCCTCATCGGTGGTGCTGTGCGCGATGAGCGGAAGCCGCACGATCGACGACCGCACTCCCTTCTCGGCGAGGCCGACGACGGCACGTTCCACGACGTTGCGAACACGGAGGGTGCCTCTGTGCTCGTCGCCGCTGGGCAGGGCCGGATCCTCCTCGGTGGCCGGCCGACCCAGGTTACCGGCCGAGCCGATGCTGCCCGCCGCGACCAGTGGCCTTCCAGTCCCGGCGAGTGCCTCGCCGTACGCCAGCATGATGGTAGCTCCGCGGCGGCCACGGCGTCCATCCCGCCGATCGGCAGCAGATCCTGCCGGTGTGCGACGTGGACGACGCCGTCGGAGTCCGCGGCCGCCTCCTTGAGCCCGTCGAGATCCTCGAGGCTGCCGCGACGCACCGTCGCGCCGAGCGCGGACAGGGCCGCCGCGGCCGTGTCCGACCGGGCCAGGCCGGTGACCTCGTGCCCGGCGGCGATGAGTCTCCGATGATGTACGAACCGGAATGGCCGGTCCCGCCGGTGACGAAAACACGCATGTTGCAATCCTTTTGATAGTGGTGAAGGGGCGGCTCTCAGCTGAGAATGCTGATGCCGAGGGCGAAGTTGGTGTGCTTGATCGAGTGCTTCATCAGGCCCAGCGACAGCAGGCCGACGTTCTCCAGCGCTCGCGCCATCGGCAGCGGCCCGGTGTCCAGCGGGCGCAGGCCCAGGCTGTCGACGAACGCCGACACGCGTGCCTTCGCCTGCGCGTCGTCGCCGGCGATGAACACGTCCAACGGACGACCCTCGGCCGATCCTGCCGCCAGCACGTTGGAGTACAGCGTGTTGAACGCCTTGACGACATGCGCGCCGGCAGGGGCGGACTTGGCGATCTCCTGCGCGCCGGAACTGCCCTCGGGGGTGACGAAGCCGGTCAGATCGGGGGTGACGGGGTTGGTGATGTCGACGATGATCTTGCCGTCGAGAGCGTCTCCGTACTCGCCCACGACCGCCGCCGCGCCGGCGTACGGTACCGCGAGAACGACGATGTCTCCGGCCGGGGCGGCGCCGGCCGCTCCGGCAGTGGCGCCATCGAGCGTGGCGGCCAGTTCCTTGGCCTTGGCCGGGTCGCGGCCGATGACCTCGACTGCGTTGCCGCCTGCGAGCGCCCGGTCGGCCAGGGTGCTGGCCATGTTCCCCAGGCCGATGATGCTGATGCTGCTCATGATGCTATCCCGTCGTAGTTGGCGATAGAAAAGGTTGACTCCTCAACCATATGGAAAGATTGGTGACGCGTCAACCAATCGGGGTATCATCGAGAACGTGGAGCCGAAGTGGTTGAACGCTCGTGAAGACCGCGCCTGGAGCGCCTTCATCCACGCGCATCAACAGATCGAACTGCACCTGAGCCGCCGCCTGCAGGAGTCGGGCTTGTCCGGCGCGGACTACGAGGTTCTGGCGGTGCTGTCGGCTCTCGACGGGGACCGCATGCCCGCACACGCCCTATGCACCGAATTGCGCTGGGAGAAGAGCCGTCTCTCCCATCAGCTTCGGCGGATGGAGAAGGACGGGCTGATCGGTCGCGAGCCGAACCCCGACGACGCGCGCAGCACCATGGTCTGCCTGCTGCCGGCGGGCCGTGCCGCCATCGAGAAGGCGGCGCCCGGGCACGTGGAGGACGTCCGCCGGAACTTCGTCGACCTCTTCACCCCGGTTGAGCTCGACATGATCGCCGACCTCAACGAGCGAGTCCTCGAGCACCTGGGCAAGGGCGACCGTTCCCTTGCTGAAGACGAGCCCTCTTAGCCTTTCGGCCGTGCACGATTCGGCCCCAGCGGAAACTGCATATTCGCGCGGCCTACGTCCCGAAGAAGTTACTGTTCACAGGCCATTCCCAGCAGAGACGCGGACGGGTGTAAGACGCTCGTCGGCATCGAGGCTTCGCGACGACGACATAGCAAGGCCGGAATTGGATGAGCGAGTATCCCCCGCCGCTCGGTGACCCGCCGGAGGGACCGGTGGCGTCGCAACCACCGCAGGGCAGACGTCGACGGGTGTCCTGGCCCGTGATCGCGATTGCGCTGGTCGCCATCGTGGCGCTCGTCGGTGTCGCGTACTTGCTCCTCGTCATCAGGAAGGACCGAAGCGACGGCGAAGTCGTCCTGCAGTCGGTGTTGGCGGAAGGTCCGTTGCCGTGGACACCGTCGGTCGTGCTGGCAGACGCGCCGACCAGCGTGCCTTCGCCACCTGCAGGGACGCCCGCCTTGCCGCCCGCCGCACCCACGGTCGCCAACGGCGAGCGCGAGCTGACGCCAGTCGCGGGAGACAGGCCCGGCCTCTACGGCGGTTCAAACGCATTGGGCGTGTGCGACAAGGTAAAGCTCATCTCGTTCCTGGAAGGCAACCCCGAGAAGCGGGGGGCCTTTGCCGACGCGCTCGGCATATCCGACGTGCGCCCATACATCGAGTCCCTCACGCCGGTGATCTTGACCGCCGACACCCGCGTCACGAACCACGGCTTCGAGAACGGCCGAGCCACCCCGTTTCAATCCGTCCTGCAAGCAGGCACAGCGGTACTCGTCGACGACCGCGGAGTTCCCAGGGTCCGGTGCGCGTGCGGAAACCCTCTGGCGGCCGCGGCGCTGGCCATGTCGAAGCCGCAGTTCACCGGAGACCCGTGGCCGAAATTCGATCCCGGGCGGGTCATCGTCGTCCAGCCCACCGCCGCGGCGATCACGCAGCTCACCGTCATCGACACGTCCAACGGCGCACCCTTGGTGATCGCGGTGGCGCACACCGCCGCCTCAGCCGAGGCCCCAACGTCGTTCACCGGGTGGCCGGGCGTGTATCAGGTGACCTCGTACGCGAAAGTACGCAATGACTCCGGCACCTGTAGGGATCCGATGCTCGACACCATCGCGGTGAGCGTGACGGGCGCGTCGATCACCATCGGAGGCAAGTACACGGGAACGATGACGACACCGGACACCTTTGCCATCTCTGAGGGGTCCGGCTACGTCGACACGTTCGAGGGCAGGTTCACGCGCGTCGACGACGTCGCAAACCTCGACATGACCTACACGCAGACGTCTCCGGAAGGCATCGCCTGCAGTTACCGGTACACCGCGGCGCTTCGTGGCTGACCCGATTCAGTCGTCGTCTCTCATGCCGAAACCCTCACTGACCCAACAGCTTCACGTCGGCGCGATCGAAGGTCAACGGAAGAGACGGAAGAAGCCGCGCACCTGTTCGACCAAGGACTCCGGCTGCTCCAGCGCCGCGAAGTGGCCACCGCGCGGCATCTCCTCGAACCAGCGCAGGTCGGTGAATCGCAATTCGGCCTCCCGCCGCGACGGGCGGCTGATGTCGCGCGGGTAGATCGAAAGCCCGGACGGCGCGGTGACCTTGTCGCGGAAGTTGGCGAAGCTCTCCCAGTACAGGCGCGCCGAGGACGTGGCGGACCGGGTGAACCAGTAGACCGAGATCTCGTCGAGGATCTGCTGCCGGGACACCGCGTCTTCGGGGTGGCCGTCGTTGTCCGTCCACGCCCAGAACTTCTCGGCGATCCAGGCGGCCTGGCCCGCCGGGGAGTCGGTGAGGCCGTAGCCGAGCGTCTGCGGCCGCGTCGCTTGCTGCGCCGAGTACCCACGACCGGTGCGCCCGAATTCCTCTGCGGCCGCGTGGTTCGCCCGCTCCTCGGGCGTCGGATCGTCGAACGTGCCCATCGCCACGGCCCCCATGTTCAGGTGGACGGCGGCGACCCGCTCGGGTGCCACCTCGCCCAGCGCGCCGGACACCGCAGAGCCCCAATCGCCGCCCTGCGCGCCATACCGCTCATATCCCAGCGCCACCATCAACGTGTCCCAGGCACGCGCGATGCGATTGATACCCCACCCGGTCGTCGTCGGCTTATCACTCCAGCCGTACCCGGGCAACGACGGTGCGACCACGTGGAAGGCGTCCGCCGGATCCCCGCCGTGTGAGCGCGGGTCGGTCAGCGGGCCGAGGACGTCCAGGAACTCGAGCACCGAGCCCGGCCACCCGTGCGTGAGCACCAGTGGGAAGGCATGGGGCTCCGGTGAGCGAACGTGCACGAAGTGGATGCCGAGTCCGTCGACTGCGTCGCGGTACTGCGGAAAGGCGTTGAGCCGCTTGGCGAATCCAAAGTCGTAGTCCTCGGCCCAGCTGCGGCAGAGCTCCTGCGCATAGGCCAGAGGCAAGCCCTGCGACCAGTCGTCCACCGGCTCGGGTTCGGGCCACCGCGTCCGTCGCAACCGGTCACGCAGATCCGCGATCTCGGCGTCGGTGATGCTGACCTCAAACGGTTCGGCGGCCAAGACGGGCTCCCTCTCTCACCTGATCGATGACGTCAACCGCAGCGGCGGCTCACTGATTTGCTCAGCAGAGACAATCGAGAACATCACCACCGTCGCGTCGCCCCAGAGCTCGGCGAATTCGGCCCTCCCCCGCGGGCGCGTTCCAGGTTCGTGTAGTGCTCGACCGAGATGTGCGCCAGTTCGGCCACTTCCGAGCGTCGAAGGCCAGGGGTTCGACGGCCATCGGCACTGAACCCGAATTCCGTGGGATTGCGGGTTTCACGAATCGCTCGCAGGAATTCTCCGGCAGCTTGTCCGTCCACACTCCAATATTGGCACGGGCCGGCTACGTCGAGCGAGGGGCGATCGATCACCAGGCGACCAGCTCCCCCGCGTCATCGATGAACTGACCCGTGGGCGACTCGGCGGCGAGCGCGACGGCGACGATGGCGGCTGCCCCCTCGGCGGGATCGCCTGCGCCCGGTGACGGGCGGCCACCGCTGAGACCGGTCAATCGGTACCCGGGACTCACGGAGAGGACCGAAATACTCTCTTGGGCAAGCTCTTTGGCGTACAACACGGTCAGCATGTCCAGCGCGCTCTTGGATGCTTGATAAGCGGCCACGGCGACCGAGGTGTACTGCCATTGCGGATCGTTGACCAGTCGGGTCGAGCCCAACTCGCTCGATACGTTGAGAATCCGCGGTTGCGCGGATGCGCGAAGCAATGGGAGGAAGGCATTGATCACCGCGGAAACCCCGGCGGTATTGGTGTCGAACGTCTGCAGCATCGCGTCTCGAGTCACCCGCGAGGCCGGTAGCCCGTCGCCCACGATGGCAGCGTTGTTGATGAGGATGTCCAGCCGTCCGTAGGTGTCGGCGACATACCGGGTCGCGGCGGCAATGGTCTCGTCGTCGGTGACGTCGAGGGTGAGCAGATCGACGTCGAGTCCGTCGGCGGCCAAGTCGCCGACGGCGGACGATCCGCGCGTCCGATCGCGTGAACACAGGATGACGCGCACGCCGGCTCGAGCGAGTTGCTGCGCGAGGTGGAAACCGATGCCCGCGTTGGCTCCGGTGACGAGGGCAATCGACGTGTCTTCTTCTGTCATGGATCAATGAGAGTTCAGCCAGCCCCGCTCTGCCAGGCACGAGTTGTACCCCCTGCCCGCGGAATAAGCGCGTTGGATCGGCTGGATGAGTTCCGGCGCCGGGCGGCGTTCGAGGAGAAAGACAGGTGCTTCCCACCGTGTCCAGCCCCTCAGAAGGAGAAGAACATGAGCTTGGTCGACGTCTCACAACCCGGTAGGACCGGACTCGACGAGTTGGTGCCGTCGCGCTATGCGCTCACGGTCGGCGACATCGACGTGATGGTGATCAGCGACGGCGTGCTCCCGATCACCGCCGTCACGATGGCCACCAACGCACCTCCCGCCGACCTGTCGGCCTGGCTCAAGGACATGTACCTGCCGCCGGAGATCACCGACTGGCCGCTCAACGTCGCCGTGGTGCGCAGCGGCGGCAAGACCATCCTCATCGACTCCGGGCTCGGTACCGAGTTTCCCGACTTTCCGCGGGCCGGCCAGTTGTCCTCGAGGCTCGTCGCTGCAGGGATCGAACCCTCGTCGGTGACGGACGTAGTGCTCACGCACTTGCACATGGACCACATCGGCGGACTGCTGGTCGACGGGCTCAGGAACCAGCTGCGGCCGGACCTGCGGGTCCACCTGGCATCGGCCGAGGCGGAGTTCTGGGAGGCGCCCGACTTCTCCCGCACCGTCATGCCCGGGCCCATCCCCGACGTTCTGCGGCGGACTGCCACGCAATTCCTGGACGTGTACCGCAGCCAACTGCGGACGTTCGAGACCGAGTACGAAGTGGCGCCCGGCGTGCTGCTCCGCCGCACCGGCGGCCACACCCCGGGCCACTGCGTCGTCCGCCTCGAATCACGCGGCGAGGCGCTGACATTCGCCGGTGATGCCGTGTTCCAGCCGGGGTTCGACAATCCCGAGTGGCAGAACGGCTTCGAACACGACCCGGAGGAGTCGACCCGAGTCCGAATTGGCCTCCTGACGGAACTGGCGGCCAGCGGTGAGCAACTGGTGGCGACCCACCTGCCGTTCCCGTCCGTCTGCCGCGTGGCGGTCACCGGAGAGGGCTTTCGAATGGTGCCCGCGGTCTGGGATTACTAGCCGCCTGGTCGCTGTCTCTAGAAGAGGTCTGGTGTTGTTGGTGACACGTCATCGAGGAACGCGGTCACCATCGGCACCGCTGACACCTTCGGGGCTATGGGAAGTCATCGTTCGACAGGGCTGCGTTGAGCGGGCTGTAGCGTGGCGACGGTGAATTCCTACCGCTTGTCCTCTCCCCTCGCGCTCGCGGCCTGCGCAGCTTCGCTCGTCATGACGCTCGCGGCGTGCGGTTCCGACACCACCGCCACGTCATCGCAGAGCTCGTCATCCTCGACCGAGTCCCCTTGGACCTATCCGTCCGTCCCGTCGTCGGTGGTCGAGCAGTCGGCGGGCGACAATTCGTGCCCAACGGCGGCACCGGCGACCCCGGGTGCGCCGGAGTGGTCGCTGAACGGGGCGACGGGCAGCGTCGCAGTGACGGGTTCGACGGACACGGCGGCACCGGTGGTCAAGGTCACGGCTCCGTTCGGCGTCACCGAGACCCAGGTGCACACCCTGGTTGCCGGCGACGGGCCGGTCGTGGCGAACACCGCGACGGTTTCGGTCTGCTACATGGGCGTGAACGGACGCGACGGGACGGTGTTCGACAGCAGCTACCAGCGCGGTGCCCCGGCCGAGTTTCCGCTGACCGGCGTCGTGCCTGGCTTCCAGAAGGCCATCGCAGGACAGAAGGTCGGGTCGACGGTCGCGGTGGCGATGGATCCCGCCGACGGCTACCCGGATGGTCAGCCCGCCGCGGGCATCGAGAAGGGCGACTCGCTCGTCTTCGCGATCAAGGTCCTCGCCGTAACGGGCTGAGTCTGAAGGTCGGCGGTTAGCCGCCGCCGGTGTTGATGTTCGACGACAGCGTGATGAACATGCCGTTCTTCCAGACACCCCAGCGGCCACCCCACATCGAGGTCCACACGACGGGCTCCCCGTCCCAGACCTCGGCGGTCTTCGGCGGCGCGTTCGGCGGCGGAATTTCGCCTGCGGGCGGCGGCGGTGGCGGATCGGCGATCGCGGGCGCCGAACCAAGGCCCAGGATGCCTGCGGCAAGCCCGCCAGCGACGACGATGGTTCGCAACGAGGTCTTCATCTTGGTCATGAGCGCGACTCCAGCACTGATCGAGATAGTTAGCAGACATAAGAACCCTACGCCCCACCGAGGCGCCCGGCACGTCGACCCCCACGACGTTGAACCAGCGCGAACGGCGCCTCGTGTCCCAAGTAGCCGCGCTAGCGGATGACGCGATAGCGGACGTGCACCACGCCTGGGGCCTCCAGCACGCGGACGAGTTCGAGGTTGGGCGTGCCCGCCTCGAGGCCGTCGAGGAGGCGTTCACCCGACCCGAGGATGACTGGGTTCAACTGCAGGTCGATCTCGTCGACGACTCCCGCGCGGAGCGCCTGGCGGCCGCACGATGCTCCGCCGGCGATGGAGATCGGCGCGTCGCCAGCCGCCGCGCTCGCCTGGGCGTAGGCGGCCTCGATCCCGTCGGTGACGAAGTGAAAGGTGGTCCCGCCCTTCATCTCGATGGGGTCACGTGCGTGGTGCGTCAGAACGAACACCGGACAGTGATAGGGCGGCTCGTCGCCCCACCAACCCCTCCACTCCGAATCGGCCCACTCACCGCGAACGGGACCGAACATGTTGCGGCCCATGATCGTTGCTCCCATACCGTCCATCATCTCGGATGCCACCTGGCGGTTCGCCGGGTGGTCCGCCGCCGGACCCATGTGCCAACCGTGCAGGGCCTTGCCGCCGACCCCGAGCGGATGGTCCTCGCTCTGGTTGGGCCCGGCCACGTAGCCGTCCGCGGAGATCGACATCGAAAGGTTGGTTCTCGGCACGGGGGTCCTCCTATGGGTGTGAGCGTCTCCGAGGGACAGACTGCCGCGCGAGAGGAAACTCATCGTCGCCGGATGCCACACTTTCTGCCATGGCGTCGATCCTCGTGACGGGCATGTCGGGAGTGGGCAAGTCCACTGCGCTGGCGGAGCTAGCTCGGCGCAGGTTTCGCCACGGTCGATACCGATGAGGGCGACTGGATCTGCGTCGTCGACGGCGAACCGCTGTGGCGCGAGGCGCGCATCGACGACCTGTTGAGTCAGCCTCGTACGGGCCATCTCTTCGTCGCGGGCACGGTCGCCAATCAGGGGTTGTTCTACGACCGCTTCGACGCCGTGATGTTGATGACCGCGCCGATCGAGGTGATCGTGCATCGTCTGCGAACGCGAACCACCAACGACTTCGGCAAGTCTGTCGCCGAGCGGACCAAGATCCTGCGGGACCTCGCAGAATTCGAGCCCGTGTTGCGTTCGGGCGCCACCCACGAACTGGACACGACGGGGACGGTCGACGACGTGGTCGATTCGCTGATCGCGGTCGCGGACGATCTTGGGACAATGAACCCGTGACGACGACCGAGCAGGAACGCGTGGATTCGCTGCGAGATGCCGAGGACAAGGCGAAGGCACTCTTCGACGAGGTGGTTGCGCGGGGACTGATCGTGCCGAACGTCGGTGAGCGGGAACTGAGCGACCAGATCCGTGCGCTCGCCAACGAACTGTTCGACGTGCGGAGGTTCTGGCACAAGAGGGTCGTCAGATCCGGCGTCAACACCATCGAGCCCTATGCGTCCAATCCCCCGGATCGGCGCCTCGATGACGACGACATCGTCTTCCTCGACTTCGGCCCCCTCTTCGACCGAATGGGAGGCCGACCTCGGCCGCACCTACGTGCTCGGCGACGACCCGGTCAAGCACCGTCTGGCAGAGGATCTGCCACGCATCTGGGAGGCGGGTCGCGCGCATTTCGCGGCCAACCCGCAGATCACCGGCGCCCAACTCTTCGACCACGTGACAGGCCTCATCGCCGACGCCGGATGGGGACACGCCACCGATCACGCAGGCCACCTCATCGGCGAATTTCCGCACGAGAAGATCAACGGCGACGAAATCGCCAGTTACATCGCACCGGGCAGTGACGGCACCGATGCGCAGACGCGACTCCGCCGGTCGCACGTGCCACTGGATCCTCGAGGTGCACCTCGTCAACCCCGAAGGCACCTTCGGCGGATTCTTCGAGCAGCTGCTCGATATCTGAGGAGACGACGTGACATCAGAGGGACGACTCCAGGTGGGCGACCGGACCATCGCGTACCTCGAAGTCGGCGATCCCGACGGTCCTCTCGTGCTTCACAACCACGGCGGTCCCTCCAGTCGGTTGGAGGCCGAGTTGTTCGACTCGTCGGCGAAGGCGACGGGCGTGCGATTCGTCTGTGTCGATCGACCGGGCATCGGCGGATCCGATCCTCAGAAGAACCGCACGTTCGAAGGCTGGGCCGACGACCTCGCCCGGCTGGCCGACTCGATGGGCGCCGAAGCGTTCGGTGTCACGGGGTGGTCCGAGGGCGGGCCATCTGCGCTCGCCGCCGCCGCGTACCTCGATCCCGCGCGCCTGCGCCACGTCACCTGCATCGCCGGCGGCAACTACGGAACGTTCGGCGCGAACTGGGCGGCGAAATATCTGAGCAGTGCGGACGCGTTGGGCGGACGCTTGGCGCTGCACTTTCATCCGGGCTTCACGCTCATGTACGAGCTACTCGGCATGAGCGCCAAGCACTTCGAGGACAGCTATGCGAAGGCCATCGTGAAGTCGGTCTGTGCCGCCGACCGAGAGGTGCTGGCCGACGACGCCGTCATGAAGGCGTTCCTGGCGGCCGGGCGGGAATGCTTCCGCGACGGCGCAGGCGGCCTCGTCGTCGACGCCACCCTGCTGTACGAGGCGTGGCCGTTCGACATGACCGCGGTGACGCGACCCGTCCACTTCTGGCAGGGCAGCGCCGACACCCTGGTCCCCGAGGTCATCAACAGGACCGTCGCGGACAAGACCCCGGGGGCGGTCTGGCACCCGGTCGAGGATGGCGGGCACTTCATTGCGGTCAGCCACGCGAACGAGATTCTGACCGTGGCGGCCAATGATCTTGCTCCACAAACGAACTGAGGTTTTCGCTACGCCTCGGCCTGCAGCGATATCACCGTGATGTCCGGCGGCGCGCCGACCCGGACCGGCGGGCCCCAGAACCCCGCGCCGCGGGTCACGTACAGCTGAGTTCCCTCGACGGTGGACAACCCGGCGAGGGATGGCTGCACCGCCCTGACGATGTAGTGGAACGGCCACATCTGTCCGCCGTGCGTGTGACCGGACAACTGGAGATCCACCCCGTGCTCTGCCGCCTGCGTCACCTGGACCGGTTGGTGAGCGAGCAGGACCGTCGGCCGTGACGAGTCCACTCCGGACAACGCGCGATCGAAGTCCGGCGGTTCCCCGTGCTACTTGCCGGCGACGTCGTTGACGCCCGCGAGGTTGAAGGCCTTGCCGCCCCGCCGAATTGCCGTGTTCTCGTTGCGGAGCGGGTGCACGCCGAGCTGCTCGAGTTCGCGCAGCCAGTCGGCGGTGTCGTCGACGAAGTACTCGTGGTTGCCGGTGACGAAGAAGGATCCCTCACGGGACACCAAGTCCCGCAACGGTTCAGCCGCCGGTCCGAGCTCTTCGACGGTTCCGTCGACCAGGTCGCCCACGACCGCCACCAGGTCGGGCTCGGTCTCGTTGATCATCGCGACGATGCGCTCGGTGTGCGAGCGTCCAGCCAATGGACCGAGGTGGATGTCCGACACCACGGCGATCCGAAATCCGTTGAACGCCGGATCGAGTCGCCGCAGGCCCACGGGGATCCGCAACACGTCCGGCGGGCCCAGCGCACTGGTCATGCCGACTCCGACCACGCTCACCGACGCCGCGCCCGCGGCCACGGCACTGGCCCTGGCGAGGAACAGCCGCCTGCTCACGTCCGCGGCAGGCCGATCCTCGGCGGGCGGGTCGGTGTCGGCCGTCGCGGGTGTCGGTGCTCGGCGTGCCCCTGGTCCAGCCCCTCAGCGCCAACCGAACCGGCTCCAGCACCAGCAGTGTCAGGACCAGGTAGACGACCAACGCGAACCAGACGTAGCCCGGCCAGGCGAACCACGCAGAGCGATTGGGCCCGATCACCCTCGGCAGGATCAACGTCGCCAGCAGCAGCGCCGTGAGGGCAATGAGCCCGACGGTGAGGATCTTTCGGATGCGCCCCGGTCGGGTCGTGTCCTTGACCAGTCGTTTCCAGAGGTAGAGCTGCATGAGCCCGAGGACCGCACTGAGGATGACGATGAACACCTATCACCACACCCGACGATCAGACATCGCGTTCTTCCACGACTCGAATCTACGTGCCGCTCCGGGGCCTCGAGTTCTTCGTCGCCGGCGGTGCTCAGCCACCGCTGCGTGAAAGGCGCGGGAGAATTTCCTCGCGCGCCTCGGGCGCACTGACTCTCAGCGCATCGGCGGATGCGTCGTCGGGCCTTGTCTGCGAATGCAATTCGGCCTCGACCCTCAGGACATAGGTGTCCATTTCGCGGTCGATGTCGTCGGGGGTCCAGCCCAAGGCGGGGGCGACGGTTTCGGCGACTTCGCGGGCGCAGTCGACGCCGCGGTGGGGGTATTCGATGGAGATGCGCATCCGTCGGGCCAGGATGTCTTCCAGATGCAGGGCGCCTTCGGCGACGACGGCGTACCAGGCCTCCACCTTGAGGTAGACGGGGGCTTCGGTGATCGGGGTGAGCAGCTCGGGTCGGTCTTCGGCCATCGCGAGGACTTCCCCGATCAGGGAGCCGTAGCGGTCCAGCAGGTGGCGCACCCGATACGGATGCAGGCCGTAGTGCTTGCCGACGTGCTCGGTCTGGTTGATCAGCGCGAAGTAACCGTCAGCACCCAGCAGGGGGACCTTCTCGGTGATCGACGGCGCCACCCGCGTCGGGACGAACTCCGCGGCCGCGTCGATCGCATCTTCGCCCATCACCCGGTAGGTGGTGTACTTGCCGCCCGCGATCGCCACCAACCCCGGGGCGGGCACGGCCACGGCGTGCTCACGGGACAGCTTGGAGGTTTCCTCGCTCTCCCCCGCCAACAACGGCCGCAGGCCGGCGTAGACGCCGTCGATGTCCTCATGGGTCAACGGGGTGGCCAGCACGGTGTTCACGGTGTCGAGGATGTAGTCGATGTCGGCCTTGGTCGCCGCCGGATGCGCCAAATCCAAATTCCAGTCGGTGTCGGTGGTGCCGATGATCCAATGCGTGCCCCACGGGATGACGAACAGCACCGACTTCGCGGTGCGCAGGATGATCGCGACCTCGCTGACCACCCGATCCCGCGGCACCACGATGTGCACCCCCTTGGACGCGCGGACCCGGAACCGGCCGCGCTGCTTCGAGAGTGCCTGGATTTCGTCGGTCCACACCCCGGTGGCGTTGACCACGACGTGACCCTTGACCTCGGTGACCTCACCGGTCTCCGAGTCGCGGACCCGGACCCCGGTGACCCGGTCGCCTTCGCGCAGCAGCGCAACGACCTGGGTGGAGGTGCGCACCACCGCGCCGTAGTGCGCCGCGGTCCGCGCCACGGTCATGGTGTGCCGGGCATCGTCGACCACGGTGTCGTAATAGCGGATCCCGCCAATGAGCGAGCTGCGCTTGAGCCCGGGCGCCAGTCGTAGCGCGCCGGCCTTGAAGAAGTGCTTCTGCGCCGGAACCGATTTCGAACCGCCCAGCTGGTCATAGAGAAAGATTCCCGCCGCCACGTAGGGGCGTTCCCACCACCTGTTCGTCAGCGGGAACAGGAACGGCAGCGGCTTGACCAGATGCGGCGCCAACGTCGTCAGCGACAACTCGCGCTCGTGCAGGGCCTCGCGGACCAGACCGAACTCCAACTGCTCCAAATACCGCAACCCACCGTGGAACATCTTCGACGAGCGACTCGAGGTGCCCGACGCGAAATCCCGCGCCTCCACCAGTGCGACCTTCAACCCCCGCGTCGCCGCATCAAGAGCCGCACCCGCCCCCACCACGCCGCCACCGATGACCACCACGTCGAACTGCTCATCACCCAAACGCAACCACGCCGCGCGCCGCTGCTCGGGACTCAACAACGTCTGCCCATTACCCGGAGCGGGGATCGGCTCACTCACGCCAGCACTCCTCGTGTCGGCACCGGTGTTGCACTCGACGGTAAAGTCATCAGATGACTCATGTCAATGACCGATCCGTTGAGTCTCCGGGCGTTTATTGCGAAATATGCTGTGCCAGTATCAGTTTTCGATATTCACAGATCGTCGGTAGCCCAGGGCGCCTGGCGGCCGGATCGGCAGCAATTCGTCCGCATGTGACCCTTGACACAGCAGACGTCTGATGACAATGTGGCCACATATTCGTGGCAGCGGTGGGTCTCCACCGCTATCGAAAGGCGGAAGTGGCATGGATCAGTCCGTTACTCCAATCGAACCCGTCGCTCAGAAATCCGGCCTACGGAGAAACGCCGTCGGTCTCGGCGGCGCGGTCATCATGTCCGCGGCGATCATGGGTCCTGCGGTGTCGACGTTCTTCAATCCGCAGTTCTCGACACCCTTTTCGGGAGCGGCCACGCCGCTGGTCTACCTGCTGTGCCTGATCGCCATTCTCATCACCGCGAGCGGCATCATGCAGATGTCGGCCCGGCTGCCAAGCGCAGGCGCGTTCTACACCTACGTGACGCGCGGTCTCGGCCCACGCTCCGGCTTCGTCACGGGAGGGCTGATATTCGTCGCCTACGCCCTTCTGCCGCCGGCAGAGATCGGCCTGATCGGTTCGTACGCATCGAGCACCATCAACGAGGAATTCGGGATCAACATCCCTTGGTGGATCATCGGTTTGGTCCCGGCGATCGCCATGGTCGTGCTCGGACTGCGCGGTGTCCAGGCGTCGCTCAAGGTCGCGATCGGCCTGTTCACCGCGGAAGTCATCGTGGTGTTCGGCATGGCGCTGATCATCGTGCTCAAGGGAGGCAAGGACGGCCTCAGCATTCATCCGCTGCTGCCGAGTGCATCCCCCAACGGCACCACCGGCCTCGTCACCGGCTTCGTCTTCGCTGCGCTCAGCTTCGTGGGCTTCGAGGCGGCCGCCACGCTCAGCGAGGAGGTCAAGAGGCCTGCACACAACGTGCCGCGCGCGATCTTCCTCTCGGTGCTGTCGGTCGGGCTGCTCTACCTGTTCTGCACGTGGGCCGAGGTGATCGGCCTCGGCACCGAGGCGGCGAACAAGCTTGACGGCACGTCACTTCCGTGGAACGACCTGGCGGCGACGTATGCGCCATGGGCGAAGGTGTTCGTGATTCTCGCGGCGCTGTCGAGCATGTTCGCGGTGATGCTGAACTCCAACACCGGGGTCGTGCGGATTCTGCACGTGATGGGTCGCGAGAAGATGCTGCCGAAGTTCTTCGCCCACATCGACCCCAAGCACGACAATCCGTCCTACGCGATCATGTTCCAGGGCGTGTTCTCCATCGTGCTGGCCTTCGGCGTCGGCGTCTTTGCGGGCGGCTTCATCGATCCGGCCGGCGGCGCGAACGTCTACGGCTATCTCGGATTCGTTCTCACCCTTGGGATTCTGCCGGTCTACGTGCTGACCAACATCGCGGCCATCCGTTACTTCAGCAAGGAGCCGGACTTCAGTGTGGTGCGCCACGCCGTGCTGCCCACCATCGCCGTGGTCTTGATGATCGGCCTGCTGTACGGACAGATCGACCAACAGACGACTGCCCCCTACACCTGGTTTCCGTGGCTCATCATCGGCTGGGTAATCCTGTTGGCGGTGGCTGCATTCTGGCTTGGCCGCACCCGGCCGCACCTGCTCGGCGCTGCGGGCGCGGTACTCGCGACGGGTGACGCGGACAACGACGGCGCTCTCGTGGACGGCACCGGGGCGAAGGCCGTGGAAGACTCGGCCTGATGCGGTACGTCATCGGGGTGGACGTCGGCTCGCAAAGCATCAAGGCCGTTCTCGTCGACGAAACAGGCTCGGTGACTGCGACGGCGGCGGCGCCGATTGCGATGAGCCATCCGCACAGCGGATGGGCGGAACAGTCGCCCTGCCGAATGGGTTTCGCAGTTGACCGTCGCGGTATGCGAGGTGTCGCAACATGCCGACGGCGGCATCGACGCGATCGGTCTGGCCAGCCAGGTCGACGGCGTGGTCGCGGTCGATGGCGCCCTGTCCCCCGTCCACGACGCGCTCATCTGGTTGGATCGGCGCGCCGTCGCCCAGACGGCCGCGTTCGTCGAACGGTCGGGCGACGAGGAGTTGTTCGCCTCCACCGGCCTCAACGCCGACGCCTCGCATGGAGCGCCAAAGATGATGTGGCTGCGCGAGAACCAGCCCGACGCTTGGGCCCGGACCCGCTGGCTGCTACCTGTCGGCGGTTACCTCGTCGCGTGGCTCACCGGTGAGTGCGTGCAAGATCCGGCCAACGCGTCGTCGACCATGCTGTATGACCTCGGTGGCGGTAAGTACTCCGAATATCTCTGCGAAGCAGCAGGTCTCGATCCGGACCTGCTGCCGCGAGTGGACTCGGCGATCAGCGTGGCTGGCACGCTTGACCCCGGCCGCAGCCGAGGCTCTGTGCCTGTCCACGCACTGTCGCGTCGTGGTCGGCACCGGCGACGAGCATGCGGCGTCGTTGTCGGCCGGCGTCACCGGTCCTGGTGTCATCGCCGACGTCACGGGCACCGCTGAACCGGTGACCAGCGCGTCGACAGAGGCCCTGTTCGACAAGACCCGGCTCGTCGAGACGCACGCGCACGCCGTCGACGGAGTCTTCCTGATCGAGAACCCCGGCTTCGTCTCCGGAGGCAGCACGCTGTGGCTCAGCGAGTTGTTCAAACGGCCCCAGGCCGACGTGTTCGACCTTGCCGCCGCGGCGCCGGCAGGCAGTGACGGCGTCACCTTCCTGCCTGCGCTCACCGGCGCGATGACTCCGCGCTGGAACGCCGAGATGCGCGGTAGTTTCTCGGGTTTGTCGATCAACCACGGTCAGGAACACCTCGCCAGAGCGGTCATCGAGGGCTGCGCATTCGCGGTCCGGGACGTCGTCGACCGACTCGACGCGATGGGACTTGCGGGAGACGAGGTGCGCATCGTCGGTGGTGGCGGACGCAGCGCGCTGTGGAACCAGATCAAGGCGGACGTGCTCGGCCGCCCCGTGCGGCGGGTCCTGTCCAAGGAGGGCTGTGCGTTGGGGGCGGCGATGCTTGCAGGCACGGCCGCGGGGTTCTTCTCCGACGTACAGGACGCCGTCGAGCGCACCCTCGAGCTGGCCGACGAACAGATCGTGCCCAACGACGATTGCGTCGCGCTCTACGCCGAGGCCTACGACGGCTACCGGCGGATGTTCGACGCGGTCGAGGGCGTTGGACTCCCATGACCATCGATCAGTCTGCTGGACTCGCGACGATCGCCGACATCGCCAGGATCGCCGCCGCTCGCGACCTGGCGCTGCCCCTCGCCGACCTCGTCATCGGCCCCGACGGCATCGCCGAACTGCCCCGGATCGCCGCGACTCTGGCGGGCGCGCCGGTCTCCGAGATCGCCGTCCTGGTCGATGCGGTCCCGTATTCAAGCGCTCGAGGCCCGGTCAAGCCCCACGCGATGGAGATCCTGTCGAGTGCGGCGATCCGATGCCGACTGGCGATCGTCGGAGCTCGTGGTGAGCGAGTCCACGCCGACGAGGCGACGCTTCGACACGCGGTCGAGATCACCGGCGATGCAGACCTTCTGGTGACGATCGGGTCGGGCACGATGGCCGACATCGGCAAGGTGGTGTCCCAGCGTTGCGCAATCCCCCACGTCGTCGTTCAGACCGCCGGCAGCGTGAACGGATTCGCCGACGACCAGAGCGTTCTCCTCGTCGACGGGGCCAAGCGCACGACACCGAGCCGATGGCCGGATGCGCTGGTGGTCGACCTCGACGTGATCGCCTCGGCGCCAATCGAACTCAACAGGTCCGGCGTCGGAGATCTGGCGTCGATGTTCACCGCGCCCGCCGACTGGTTGCTTGCGTCGACGGTCGGGTTCGGCGTGCCCTACGATTCCGAACTCGTCTCCCTGGTACGTCCCCACGGGGACCGATTGCTCGACGTGGCGGCCAGGCTGGAGCAGCGCCAGCCCGACGATCTCGAGTTCCTCACCCGCCTACTGTCGATCAGCGGCTTCACGATGGGCCTCGCCGGAGCCACCGCGCCGTCGTCCGGCCTCGAACACGTGATCAGTCATCTCCTCGAGATGCGTGCCTCCGCCGAGGGAGCGGCACCCGCCCTGCACGGTGAGCAGGTCGGCATCGGCGTGCTGGTGGCGACGGCCGTCTGGACCCGACTCCGCGACGCCGTCGGCGATGAGCTCCCGGCGCTGACCGTCCCGGACATCGACGAGCGAAAGGCCAAGGTGCTGAGCGCATTCGCGGTGCTCGGCGACAGCACTGCAGAGGAATGCTGGTCTGCCTACGCCACGAAGCTGACACGCCTGTCGACCGCGCCGAAGGCGCTCGAGGCGCTCCGCACCGCGTGGCCCGCCATGCAACGCACGCTCGACGGACTGCTCACACCCCTGCCCCCGCTGGTGCAGGCGATGCGGGAAGCGGGTTGTCCGTTGAGGTTCGGTGATCTCGCCAGTCGCTTCAGTGCCGACACCGTGACGTGGGCGGTGACCCACGGCCACCACATGCGCGACAGGTTCGTCGTCTCGGATCTCGTCGAGATGCTCGGGCTCTGGAACGACGAGTTCGTCGCCGGCGTCCTCGACGACCTCGAAGACCAGGGAGTCGGGCGATGAGCGTCCCCGCTGGCCCGCTGCCCCGCTTCGACGGCTACGTCTTCGACCTGGACGGCACCATCTACCTCGACGAGAAGGCACTACCGGGTGCCGTCGAGGTCATCGGCCGGTTGAGGGACGACGGCGCGCGGGTGATCTTCGCAACGAACAAGCCTCTCGAGCAGGCCGCCGACTACGCCGCCAAGCTCACCGCGCTGGGAATTCCCGCCGACGTCGACGACGTCGTCACGGCACTCGATTCGCTTCTGCTCTACCTCGCAGACTTCCACCGCGGCGCCCGGCTGCTGCTGGTGACCGAGCCGATGGTCGCGTCGATCCTCGCCGAGGCGGGCTTCGAGATCACCGATGATCCGCTGTGCGCCGACGTCGTCGTCGTCTCGTTCGACCGAACCTTCGACTACGCCAAACTGCTTGCCGCGTACCGGGCCGTCAACGCCGGCGCCGTCATCGTCGCCACCAATCCGGACCCGTACTGCCCTACCGCCGACGGTGGCCTGCCCGACTGTGCGGCGATGCTGGCCGCCATCGAGGCCTGTACCGGGGCAGCGCCGATCGCCGTAGCGGGTAAGCCGAGTGAGCACATGGCACGCGCGCTGCTCACCCGGCTGCGCGTGGATGCCGGGCGGTCGATCATCGTCGGCGACCGGCTCGCCACCGACGTCGGGATGGGATTGGCCACCGGAATGACCGGCGCCCTTGCGCTGACGGGAGCGACCACCCGCGCCGACGTGGATGCCTCCGACATCCGGCCCGACTATCTCCTCAACAGTCTCTACGACCTGCTCACCGAACCTGTCGACGAAGGAAGCGTTCCATGATCGAATTCATCTTCATGCTGACCAAGGACGACCGCACGATCGCCGACGCCATCGAGGTGCTGGACTCCGTCTCGGACACCGGTCTGCGCTACGTCGGCTTCAAGGACGTCGGGGCAGACCCGGACCGGCAACGCGAAATCACCGCGCGTGCACACGATCTCGACATGGAAGTGATGCTCGAGGTCGTGTCCACGTCGGTGGAGGCCGAGGCCAACTCGGTTCGGTCGGCGCGCGCCGCCCAGGTCGACTGGGTCCTCGGCGGCACGAATCCCGAGGTCGGCGTCGAGATCCTGGCTGGTACCGACATTCGCTACTGCCCCTTCCCCGGCACCGTCACCGGCCATCCGAGCGTCCTGAGCGGCTCGATCGACGACATCGCCGCGTCGGCGGCGTCGCTCAGCGGGACGCCCGGCGTCCACGGTGTCGACCTCCTCACCTATCGCCACGCCGATGCCGACCCGGAGGAGCTGACCAGGGCCGTGGTCAAGGCCTGCGACGGGCCGCTCATCGCCGCAGGAGCAGTCGTCACCCGCGATCAGATCGAGCTACTCGACCGGGCGGGCGCATGGGGATTCACCATCGGCAGCGCGATCTTCAACGGCCAGCTACCCGGGGCTCCGAGCGTCGCCGCGCAGGTTCGGACCGTTCTCGGCTGGCGAAAGGACTCGTGACGTGGCCCGCCAGAGCCTGGTCGAAGTGGTTCGCACCGAACTCCTGCACGACCTCGCAGGGGGCGAGTTGCTGTTGGGCGACAAGTTGCCCAACGAGGACGACCTCGCCACACGGTTCGACGTGTCGAGGGCGACCATCCGCGAGGCGGTCCGCGGGCTGGTCGACAGCGGCTACCTCAGCCGCGTCCATGGATCGGGCACGTTCGTCACCGGCATCCCCCGCGGCGAGCACGCTCTCGAGACCAGCCTCAGCTACACCAAGATGATCACTGCCGCCGGAGCCGAGCCGGGCATCAAGATCCTGGATGTCAAGGTCGTCGAACCCGAGGAGGCGGTGGCCAACCGGTTGTCGATGCAGCCAGAGGCCGAGGTGTTGCGCGTGGAGCGGGTGCGGACCGCCGACGGGCGACCCGTCGTGTACTCGGTGGACCAGATCCCGTGGAATCTGATCTCCGACACGGACATCCACGCGATCGACCCCTCGCTGCACACCGTTCTGGCGAACCATGGGTGCGAGGTGCGCAGTGCGACGGCGCGATTGGTGCCGGTGGTGGCCAGTGCTCGGCTGGCGCGCATGCTCGACGTGCCTCGAGGCACTCCGCTGCAGCACTTCGACCAGACGGACTTCGACGGGTCGGGGCGCGCCGTCATGGTGTCCTGGGAATGGCATACGTCCGACGTGTTCGAGCTCCGCGTGAACCGCCGCGCCTGAGCCATCGGCCCGACATCACAGATTCAAGCCCACATAGATCTCGTTGAGAATCGCTGGGAGCATCCCGTTCGCGGTCGTCATGCTCTCGGGTGAGAGGGTCAGGTTCGCCCACACCACCAGCGTGACGTCGTTGTCGCGGTCGTAGCCCATGAACGAGTTGAAGCCGGGCAGTTCACCGCCGTGGTAGTACATCGCGGCGTTCGGCCCGAAGCGTTGATACGAGATGCCGTATCCGTACTTTTGCCAGTCGGGTCTGGTGGCGTCCTCGGGCTGCAGGCTGTCGAGCCACTGCTTCTGGTAGTCGGCGTCGAAAACCTTGCCCGACACCAGTGCTCGAATCCACGTGGCGATGTCGGTGCCGGTGGAGATGGCTCCCCCTGCGGCGTAGGCATAGGAGGGGTTCTGGTTTGTGTAGTCGGTCGGCGGCAGCGTCCCGGCCCGCGCGGCAGCTTGGATGTCGGCGGGGTACGGGTCGTCGCGGAGCGCGTAGACGGTGCCGCCGTACATGTAGCCGTGGGAGTACGGCTCCGGCATCGAGGTGTCGTCGGCCGCCGGAAGTGAGGTCTGCGTCATGCCGAGCGGGCCGAACAGTCTGTCCTGGAACTGCCGGGCCAGGGGTTGCCCGCCGACCTTCTCGGCGATCACACCGAGCAGCGCGTAGTTGGTGTTGCTGTACTCGAAGGACGTATCGGGCGCGAAGACCGGCGGATGCCTGTACGCGATGGCCAGAACCTGTTGCGGTGTCCACGCCTTCTTCGGGTCGGCATCCATCGTCGCCGAGAATTCGGGATCCTGCGTGTAGCCGTAGAGGCCGGTCCGCATCTTCAGCAGCTGGGCGATGGTGATGACGTTGCCGTTCGGCACGTTGGGCACGTAGTCGGACACGGGGTCGCTCAACTGCAGCTTGCCGTCCTGGGCCAACAGCACGATGACGGCCGCCGTCATCGTCTTGGTGTTCGAGGCGATCCGGAAGTGCGTGTTCGCCTCCGGTGGCGTGCGCTCGCCGAGCCTGGTGGTGCCGACGCCGGCGACGACAGTGCCCTGCGGCGTGCGCACCAGGACGAAGGCACCGGGCACCGTGAGCTTCTGCGCCGCCGCCTCGACCACGGTCTTGAATGACGCCGGGTCGATGGTCTTCAATGCCGAAGGCGCAGGCGCTGATTCGGTCGAACAGCCCGCGAACACGAGCACGATGGCTACCGCGAACGCGGCGAGGCCGCCGGGCCGAAACCGACCGCCCAGCCTCTGACTCACGCGCACGAGTCCCATTGTTCGAACCACCGCCTCGACCGCACCAAGCGTAACTTTCGCGGAGCGTCCATATCGTCGTTCGGAACCGCCCGTTGGCTCCTCGCGCGGCCCCGCACCGTCGAAGGGATGGACGTTGCGAGGTGTCGCAACGCTGAACGAGGCATTACGCTCTCCGCAGGCTGGGCCGATCGGCCCCTTCGGAAGGAAATGAAATACACATGTTCGGACCGCAACGCATTGCAGGCATCGTCATCGCTGGCGTCATCATCGGAGGAGGCGGCGTGGGCCTGGCGGTTCCGGCGTATGCGGCTCCGTGCGACGCCATGCAACAGTCGATGTCACCCAAGGTCGGCACCACGTGCCAGGACCCGGCGTTCGTCGCTCCCGCTCCCGAGTTCGTCCCTCCCGCTCCGGAGGCACTGGGCGCCGAGAATTTCGTCGCTCCCGTTCCCGAAGAGCTGCCGGCTCCGGAGCCACTGGGCACCGCGAACGGCGCACTACCCGCCGAGCTGGCTCCCGCGCAGGCGGAGGCCGCGGACGGGGCGCTGGCGGAGGATCCCGCCCTGCAGCCCGAAGCCGGCGATTTCGACCTTCCCCCCACCGGCTAACACGTCGGCGCGATGGCCAGTCCCGCCGGTGACGCGGTCCGGCTAGAAGCCGACTACGTCGGCGACACCGTCGCGCAACTCGAACGCCGCATCCACGCCCGGTTTGGTGAGCGGGGGCTCACCAAGGCGGTGCGGGGACTCGGTCAACTGGTGGTCCTCGTACGAAGCGAACGCGACGAGTCGCGCGACCGCCTGCGGCGCACGACCTTTGCCGCCCGCATCGTCGCCGTCATGATCGCCGTGGCCACACTGGTGGCTCTGGTGCTCGGCGTGCGGTCAGCGGTCGTCGACGGGCTGGCTCGCACCGCGGACTGGGTGCCCCTGGTCGAGAGCATCGTCAACGATCTGGTGTTCGCCGGAATAGCGCTGGTGTTCCTGTGGGCCATTCCCGAGCGGTTGGAGCGACGCACGTTGCTCCGCCTGCTTCACCGGCTACGGTCGTTCGCGCACGTCATCGACATGCATCAACTGTCCAAGGATCCGGAGCAGGTCAGCCGCTCCTATGTGCCGACTGCCGAGAGCGCTCGGCACGGACTGGACGCCGACCAGTTGCGTCACTATCTCGGCTATTGCTCCGAGCTGCTGAGCCTCACGGCCAAGACCGCCGCGCTGTGCGCCGAGGGCAGCGGCGATGCACTCGTGCTGGAGACCGTCTCCACCATCGAGACGTTGACGACGGAACTGTCGAGCAAGATCTGGCAGAAGATCTCGCTTCTTCCTGCCGATTAGCGCTCGCCGAACTTCGCGCGCAACCGATTGGGTGATCGTAGGCGAATCACGTTGCAAGACAGGCTGATTCACAGCTCCGCGAAGCAACCGTTGGCATCGGTATCGCTCTGCGGGATCGACGCATCGCGGGTGGAGAACTTCCCGACGACGCCGGTGGCGGTGACCTCGACGCTGTCGGCGTGGATGCCGAGCGGGTAGTTGTCATTGAGCTTCGCGGTGAGCCCGTCAAGCGCCCCCTGCACCGTCTCCCTGTCCAGCGGACCCGTGAGATCGACGACCTGCAGAGCCAGGTTTCCGTCGACGACGACCGGCTTGGCCGTGACGGTGATGGCACCGGCCTCGAGGAGGAGCGTGCCCGCCGCGGGGTCCGTGGTCAGATCGGTCACCAGGTTGCCCACCGCGGGAAGGTTGGCGGCCACGGTGTCCTTGATTCCGCCGGCAGTCCACGTCAGCGTCGCGTCGATCGAACCGATCGTCCCCTTGGAGTCCGCCGTGGCGTCCGGCCGCACGTCCTCGACGGTAACGTCGGCCTGCATTCCCTTCGCTTCCTGAATCTGGTTGCCGTCGGTCTGCACCGAGATCTTGGTGTACTCGCCGGTGAAGCGTTGCCACAGGAACGGCGGGGTCACGGCGAACGACACGGTCGCCCCGTCCTTGGCGACGCACTGGGCGACCGTCAGGAGAAGTTTCTCCGCGCGGTGCCGCGTATAGAGCTCGGCCCCGGCGAAGCCGCCGACGACGAGTGCAACGACGATCAGTGCGATGAGGGAGATCGACAGCGGATCCCGCAGCCAGGACCGCCGTGGCTTCTTGCCTGGTTCTGGGGTCGGGTCGGTTCGTGTGGACGGTCGCGACGTGGCCTGCTGCGGTGGGGGACGTCGTCGAGGAATTCGCTCCGTCGCCGCTGCATCGGCGCGGACGGGCTGCGCCTGAATCTTCTCGGTCGCTGGGTCCGGCCTGCCGGGTCGCGGAAGCCGCTGCGTGGCCGGATCCGGTGGCACCGGCCCGCCACCTTTGCCCGGTCGTCGGGGCGGCGGTCTCGTCACCTGGCTGATCCTGCCTCACATCGCACGCTCTCCAACGGGATTTGTGCCCGCGTGCCCGCGCTCGCACCGGGTCCTGGCCTCTCGTACATGATCGTGGGGTGACTGCGCAGCAACTGACCGTTCCCGGACTCCTCGACCGCGCCGTGCGCGATTTCGGCGATCACGTCTACGTGGTCACGCCGACCGAGAGGGTGACCTATCGCGAGGCCGAGCGGCGCAGCGCGCACGCCGCCCGGTGGCTGCTGCACCAGGGCGTCGGCAAGGGCTGCCGGGTCGGCCTGTTCTTCCCCAACGGCGTCGACTGGGTCGTCTGGTGGCTGGCGGTCTCGCAGAATCGGCGCGGTCGCCGTGCCGCTGAGCACGATGTACACGGCCGCGGAGATCGCCAAGGTGACCCGGCTGGCCGACGTCGGGCTGCTAATCGCTCCCGATCGCGTGCTCGACTTCGACGTCGCGGAGCGCTTCGAGGCGGCGCTTCCCGGGCTGGCCGGTCAGTCCGCCAGGCGGGCTCGCCGTGCGCGCCGCGCCGTACCTGCGTCGCATCGTCCTGACCGGCGATCCGGATCGCAGGTGGGCGACGCGTTGGGACGACGGGACCGCCGACGTGGTGCCGGACGAGATTCTGGCCGCCGTCGAGGCCGAGGTCAGTCCCGCCGACCTCGCCATCATGGTGCACACCTCGGGATCGACCGCCGACCCGAAGGGCGTCATGCACACCCACGGCACGCTCGTTCGGCAGACGTCGACGTGGCCGGGCGCCATCACGCGCTCTCGCGGGCTCCGCCGCGCCGAGCCGGATCCTGTGCGCGATGCCGTTCTTCTGGATCGGCGGGGTGCTCGCCGCGACGGGCGCCCTGCACGAACCCGTCACGCTCCTGGTGATGCCCCGCCTCGACGCGGGGGCCGCGCTCGATCTGGTCGAGCACGAGCGAGCCACCGGGATCGTCGGATGGCCGGCGTTCACCCAGCGGTTGCGCGAGCACCCCACGTTCGGCAGTCGTGATCTCAGCTGCGCGCCCATGCTGCGGAGTGGACCCTTGGACATCGCGATGACCGACTCGCCCGACGGATTCCCGATCCACCGCACCATGTCCGAGACCGCTGGCGGCTTCGCCTTCACCGACATGGCGATCGTCGACGGCGATGGCGAACCGGTGTCGAGCGGAACCGTCGGGGAACTTCTGATCCGCGGGATCGGCGTCATGGCCGGCTACAACAAGCGCGAGCGCGCCGAGACCTTCGACGAGAACGGCTGGTACCACACCGGCGACCAGGTCTACCGCAGAGAGGGCGATCCCCGACTGTTCTACGTCGGACGCACGACGGAACTCATCAAGGCCGCGGGTGCCAACGTCTCGCCCGCTCGAGGTCGAGGCGGTCATCGAACAACTCGACGACGTCGCCCAGTGTGTGGTGGTCGGCCTCGACGATCCGTCGCGCGGCGAGGTGGTGTGTGCGATCGTGGTGCCCGCGATCGCGGACGTCGACGTGACGTCGGTGGCCGCGCACACCCGTGAGCAGCTCTCGGCATACAAGGTGCCGACCAGGTGGGCGATGGCGACGAGCGAGCAGATACCTACCCTGCCGAGCGGCAAACTCAATCGAAAGGCCTTGCGCGCGATGATCATCGATGGCCACCTGGCGCTCGTCGGCTCGACGGAAACTAGGGTTCGGCCATGAGCCTTGTCAGCTACCAGTGCGACGACCACGTCGCGACCATCACGCTCAACCGGCCCGAGGCACGCAACGCCATCAACGGGGCGCTGCGCCAGGAGTTGAACGCGGCGTGGGAGCGCTTCCGCGACGACGAGGACGCGTGGGTCGCGATCCTCACCGCCAACGGCACCGTCTTCTGCGCCGGGGGCGACCTGAAGGACGGCGAGGGCTCGGTCGGTACCTTCGGCGGCACGTTCTGGGAGAAGCCGACGATCAACTCGTTCGAGAGCGGGATGGAGCTGTTCAAGCCGACCATTGCCGCCGTGCACGGCCCGTGCATCGGTTACGGGCTGACGGGAGTGTTGTTCTGCGACTTCGTGATTGCCACCACGGCGGCCACGTTCTCCTATCCCGAGGTCATCGCTAGGCACTCCCACGATCGTCGGTGCGCTGCGGCTTCCCCAGCGGGTGGGCTGGGCCAACGCGATGGAGCTGTTGCTGACCGGTAAGCCGATGAGCGCCGAGCGGGCCAAGGAGATCGGCCTGGTGTGGAAGCTCGTCGATCCGGCGGACCTGCAGGCGACCGCCCAGGCGTGGGCCCGGACCCTCACCGAGGCGGCGCCTCTCGCTCAACGGGCGACCAAGGAGGTGGCGTGGAGGTCGGCGGACATGGGCTGGATCGAGTCGGTCCGCTTCGGCGAGACGATGCGCAAGGTGGCCGCGGCGACTGAGGATGCGGCTGAGGGAATTCGGGCCTGGGTCGAGAAGCGCAAGCCCCAATGGCGCGGCCGGTAGGACATCCTCGAATGGTCAACGCCCAGCGTGAAAATCACGGCGCTTTTCGGCCGATTTCGTCGTGAGGTTCACGCCCGGCACCGTCCGTCAGGGCGGAAGCCGCCAGACGGAGCGGAAGCCGTCAGGCGATCATGCGGCTCAGGTACGGAGCCATGTCGTTGGTGCGCACCGGCGTCACCACGACGACGGGGTCGGTGGCCTGCAACATCTGCCCGTTGCCCAGGAACATCGCGACACTCTGAGTGCCCTCGGGACCGTAGAAGATCAGGTCGCCGGGCAGTGCCTGCTGGGGAAGAACCTTCTGGCCCACCTTGTACTGCTCGCCCGAGGACCGCGGCAGCTTGATCCCGACGCCCGCGAAGGCGTACAGCACCAGTCCCGACGCGTCGAATCCGATGGGCTTGGGCGTCGCGTCGACCGCAATGCCTGCGGCGAGCGGCTGCGAATCCAGGCCGTTCGAGAGCTGTTCGGGTTGCATGGCGTTGGCTTCCATGGCGTTGGCGACGGGGTTTCCCGCCGTCGGGCCATTCGCGTCGCCGCCTCCGTAGGAGAAGGGCACACCCCGCTGCGCAAGGGCGCGGGAGATCACGTAGTTGACCGCCTGCTGGTTCATCGCCGAGCGTCCGGTGATGTCGGCCGTTGCGAGCGCGGGCGTCGCGAGCAGCACGACCATGCTGATCGCGAGGGCGTAGATGCGCTTCATCCCGATTCACCTCCTTGGGTTTGCTGCCATGTCGGCCCAACGTCGGGCCGTCTGCACTCCGTTGTACAACTCCGGATGTGCCGCAAGCAATTTCACGCCTGGTGACTGGCCAAGGAGTTGCGCGACCGTGACCCAACGGTGATTCGGGGCCTCAGGCTGGTGTGGGCTCGGACACCTTTACCAACATTTTGCCGACGTTGGCCCCGGTGAACAGTCCGTTGAGCGCGTCGACGCACGACTCGATGCCGTCGAAGATCGTCTCGCGATGCACGAGGAGGCCCTTGGCCTCCCAGTCGCGGAGCGCGGCGAAGGCCTCGTCGAACCGGCCCCACTCGTCCAAGGCGTTGAAGCCCTGCATCGATGCCGTCTTGGCGAGGATGTTGACGTAGTTGGCGGGTCCCGGGTGCTCGCCGGTCAGGTAACTCGAGATGACGCCGCACAGCACGACGCGCGCCTTCGGGGCCAGACGACCGAGGACCGCGTCGAGGACGGCCCCGCCGACGTTGTCGAAGTACACGTCGACCCCGCGCGGACAGTGCTCCTTGAGAGCGGCCTTCATGTCGGTGATGCGGTAGTCGATGCACGCGTCGAAGCCGAAGTCGTCCACGACCGCTCGGCACTTCTCCGGTCCGCCGGCGATGCCCACCACGCGCGCGCCTGCGATCTTCGCGATCTGGCCCGCCACGGATCCGGTGGCTCCCGCAGCGGCGGAGACCACGACGGTCTCCCCTTCGCGCGGCTTGCCGATGTCGGACATGCCGAAGTACGCGGTGGCCCCCGTCGGGCCGTAGATCGACATCACCGCGGGCTGGTCGATGGGATCCATGTCGGTGACCGGCGTGCAGAAGATGTCGTCGCGGACGATCACGTACTCCTGAAAGCCGGTCAACGTGGTGACGACGTCGCCCACCGCGTAGGCGTCGCAGCGCGAGGCCACGACCTCGCCGATGCCTGCCGCCCGGATCACCTCCCCCAGCTGAACGGGAGGCAGATAGCCAGGCTGGTCGTTCAGCCATGTCCGTGCCGCGGCGTCCAGACCCACGTACGTCGTGCGGACGAGCGCCTCGCCCTCGCCGGGCTCGGGTGTGGGCGTGGTGACGAGTTCCGTGTCGCCGGGCTGGATCAGGCCGGTGGGGCGGCGACGCAGGAGGATCTGGCGGTTCTTCAGGTCTGGCACGTCGCCGAAACTACCGAACGCGCCGACCGATTTGTGCGGATCAGTACGCGAGTTGATCGACCGCGCCCGCGAACACCCCCGGCAGCGCCGTCGCCGCGGGCACGATGCGCGACCGAATCCAGGCCCGGGAGCCGGCGCCGACGAGGGCCGACGTCAACAGACGGTAGCGACGGGTCAACCGCCGCCACTGCCGGTCGTAGTCGCCAGGCCGTTCGGCGACAACGCAATTCACCAACAGTTCGGCGGCACCGAAGGCAAGCCCCATGCCTTCTCCCGTCAGTGCATCGATGTACCCCGCTGCGTCGCCGACGAGCAGGACCCGCCCGGCGCTGCGAGTGCGCGCCCTCTGGCGCAGCGGACCCGCGGCTCGATCCGGTCCGTGCTCGAGACCGTCCACCCTGTCCCTCAGCGTGGGGAATTCGGTGAAGTGACCATCGAATCCGCCGCGCGAGGAACTGAGGATCGCGATGCCGACGCAGTCGTCGGCCACCGGCGTCACGTAGGCCTCGGCGCCGGCAGCCCAGTGCACTTCGACCGAGTCGGTCCACGGCGCGATCTGCACGTGGCGGCGGATTCCCCAGCGCCGCGGACCGCGGCATGGCTGAGACAGCCCGAGGCTCCTGCGGATCGGTGAGTGCAGACCGTCGGCCGCCGCAAGGTATCGAGCCTGCAGCGTTCCGGCACGCACCATCGTCGCGTCCTGCGTGATCTCGCCGACGTCGGCGTGGACGAACCGCACGCCTGCAGTCTCAGCCGCATCACGCAGCGCCGCGTGTAGCACGGTTCTGCGCACACCCAGGCCTGCCCCTGCGCGAAACCGGCTGTCGACCGCATGGTCGCCGTCGAGGTAGCGGATTCCGCGCAACGGTCGCCCTGGCGGGACCACGCCGAGGCGTTCCAGGTACCCGACGGTGTGCGGCATCATGCCCTCGCCGCACGCCTTGTCCAGCGGCCCGCTTCTGTGCTCGACGACGACGACGTCGAGGCCGGCGCGCACGGCGTAGAGAGCAGTGGCCAGACCCGCGGGTCCTCCCCCGCCCACGAGAAGGTCGATCACGTCAAGTCCGCGAGAGCGCGGTTCTCCACCGCGATACGCGATCGCAGCAGAACCGCGTTCAGAACCGTGAACGCCACAGCGGTAACCCATGCGGTGTGCACCAGTGGCACGGCGATTCCCTCGGCGACCACCGCGACGTAGTTCGGATGCGAGACGAAGCGGTACGGACCGCCGCTCACGCGGGATGCGCCGGGCACGACGATCACCCGCGTATTCCACTGTGGGCCAAGCGTGGTGATGCACCACCAGCGGAGGGCCTGCGCGCCGACGACGACGGCCAGCTTCGGCCAGCCGAGCGCGGGGATGAACGGACGATGCAGCGCGAACGTCTCGATCAGGCAGCCCGCCAACAGGGCGGTAGGCAGGCCGACCATCGCCGGATAATGGCCTGCACCGAACTCGGTTCCACCCCGCTCTCGGCTCCACTCCCAGTTGCGTTTGGAGACAATCAGTTCCACCACGCGTTCGCCCGTTAGCGCGACGATCAGCACCGCGTACCAGGTCACGCGATCATCGCCAGCCCAGCAGGACGAGTTCCGAGCAGAACCCCGGGCCCATCGCCATCATCAGGCCAGGGCTTCCCGGCTCGGGCCGTTTGGCGATGGTGTCCCGCAGGACGTGGAGCACCGATGCCGACGACAGGTTGCCGACCTCGGCGAGCGATCGCCACGTCAGCTCGAGGGCATCGTCGGACAGGCCGAGCGTGGCCGTGATCGCCTCGATGACCTTCGGGCCGCCGGGGTGGCTCACCCAGGTGCCGAAGTCGTCAACCGTCAGGCCATGGGCCGCAGGGAAATTCGTGACGTCGTCGCCCAAGTATCTCTCGACGACCTTGGGCACGTCGGGTGAGAGCACCAGCCGGAAGCCGGTCGAGTCGATGTCCCAACCCATCGTGCGTTGCGAGTCGGGGTAGAGGCTGCGCGAATCAAGCACCTCCGGACCCGACGCGTCGATCCTCGAGGCACGTCGGTCGCCGACCGCCACCACGGCGGCGGCCCCGTCGCCGAACAGGCTGCTGCCGACCACCGTGGCCATCGACGGATCGCGCTTGGGCACCAGCGAGCACAGTTCCACGGCCAGGAGCACGGCGACACCATCGGGCTCGCCGCGCAGATAGTCGTGCACCCGCGCCACTCCGGCTGCTCTCGCGACGCAGCCCAGGCCGAACATCGGCACGCGGCGGACGTCCGGGCGCAACCCGATGAGGCTGGCGATGCGGGCGTCCAGCGTCGGCACGGCAAGGCCGGTCACCGTCGTCGTGAAGATGACGTCCACGTCGGCGGGCTTCAGACCTGCCTCGTCGAGGCTCGGCGTAGTCCTCCAACGGTAGGACCATGTGGCGGCTGTCGACCCTCGCACGTGCGTGCAGTTTCCTGATGGGCTCGGCGAATTCGGCATAGCCGGGAATGGTGAGCAGGTGCCTCGGTCACCTCCGACTGGGTGTACCGGTGTGGTGGGAGCTCTCCTCGGACGGCTGCGATCACACTCATGTGAACCTCCTCGACTGGATACGGACGCTGGGACTCGTTGGTTCAATTCACGATTCGGTTCTCGAGCCCCGGGGAGCGACCCGTCGGACGAAAAGGTGGTTCAGTTGTCGCCATGACCACTGACGGTGACGTCGCGGTGCTCGACGAACTGCGATTTCTGGCCGACTCGCTGCGGCGGATCGACGCCGCGGCCGCCGCTGCTGACTGGGACGACGACAGCGCGTTGGCTTCGGTGGTCGCCGATGCCCGTGCGGAAGCGGCATTGGTGCGCGATGGGGTGCTCGAGGACATTGCCGCGGCACGCGCGTCAGCCCGGTGGCTCGACCGGGCGAGGTACCAGGCGAGTGCGACGTCCGTGGCCGACGACGCGCCCACCACGCCGGCACAGGCAGGAGCGGACGCCGTCGTGGCGGTTGCCCTCGCGAGGGCTGCGGTCGCCGACGCCGTCCTCGCCGTGGCGCGGGCCCATGACATGAAGGCGGCCGACGCGGGCCGGGGTGCGGTGCGTCGGTCCGCGATCCTGCGCGTCGACTCGTTGTCTGCGCTGGGCAGACGGTTCGTCGACGAGTTGCGACACGTCTTCGCGGACAAACCGCGCAAGATCCTGCTACGGCTGGCGATTTCCCTGGCCATCAGCTTGGCGATGGTGACGGGCTATCACTTCATCGGGGTGGCCCGGTACGACGACTTCGGCCAACTCACGCTGTACCTGTTCTCGGCGGTCGTCGGCAGCGTGGTGTGCACGAACGCCCTGTGCTTCGAGGCGCAGAGGGTGCGCGACGGTCTGTCGCGGGGTGAACGCATGTGGCGGATCCTGGTGGCGAAGAACCTCGCGATGGCCGCTCTCATCGTGGTGGCGGCACTGCCCGTCATCGTGTTCCTCGCCGCGACCACCTACGGCAGTGCAACGGCGATGGTCGACCAACTGGTGACGATGGTGTTCATCTGGCTCGGCCTCGGCAACGTCCTGTCGGTGCTGTATCCGCTTCGGCACGAACCGATTCAGGCAAGGTTCCGCGACGGGACGTGGTTGCCGTACCTGGTCCTGTTCGCCGTGTCCTACGGTGTCGGGCTGACGGCGAACCTGATGATCTACTGGCAGCTGTGGGCCAAGTACACGGCGGCCTCCCGGCTCGACGCAGGCGACTGGGGCGCCTTCGCGCTGGTGCTGGCGAGCGCCGTGACGTGCTGGCTACTGCTGACGGTCTTCGCCCTCTCGGCAAGCCGTGAACCGCGGATCAGGCGTGTCCTGTCGCGCGAGATGATCGCCTACCGCAAGGCGGACTAACTCATCGCGGCAAGTGCCGCATCGTAATTCGGCTCTTCCGCGATCTCCGGCACCAGTTCGGTGTACACGACGTTGCCGTCGGCGCCGATCACCACGACGGCGCGCCCGAGCAGGCCGGCGAACGGACCGTCGGCGATGGTGACGCCGTAGTCCTCGCCGAAGCTGTCGCGGAACGCCGAAGCGGTCGCGACGTTCTCGATGTCCTCCGCGCCGCAGAACCGCTTCTGTGCGAACGGCAGATCCTTGGATACGCACAGCACCGAGGCGCCACTCGCCGCCGCGCGCTCGTTGAAGGTTCGGACGCTCGTCGCGCACACGGGTGTGTCGACCGAGGGAAAGATGTTCAGCAACACGGCCTTATCGCGGAATTGCTCGTTCGTGACGGCGCCGAGATCCGTGCCGGTCAAGGAGAAGCTCGGAGCGGGGGCGCCGACGGCCGGGAGTTCGCCGACCGTATTGATGGGGTTTCCACGCATCGTTATCTGTGCCATGTGCACAGTCTGTCAAGGTGTGCGCGGAGCCGTTGGGTCAGGGTCGATCAAGGCGCCCAGCCTCGTCCTCCACCAGGCAATGTCGCCGGGAGACACCATGCGATACCTCGCGAGGAGTTCGGGATCGGGCGTCGGCGGCGTCGGCGCCACGGGGAGGTAGCCGTCGACGGGAACCAACGAGCGTGGTCCGGCGACGACGTCGCCCCCAAGCAAGAGCCTGGTGCCGAGTCCGCACGCGAAGGGCAGTTCCGGCAGCGCACCTGCGAGCGCGAGGCCGGCGGACAGCCCGATGGTCGTGTCGGTCGTGGACGACACGACCGCGGGGATGTCGCACAGTTCGGCGACGCGAAGCGCGCGCCGGACCCCGCCCAGCGGGTAGCACTTGAGCACGAGGACGTCGGCGGCGTCCTTCGAGCGGCACCGTGGCGGCGATGCGCACGCTCACCTTGCGTCGAACCGCGGCCAGGTCATCGAGGCTGCTGCAGGGCTGCTCGACGTATTCCAGTCCACCGGCCGCCCTGTCCAGCAGCGCGATCGCCGAGACCGCGCCATCGACGTCCCACGCCCCAGCGGCGTCGCAGCGGATGGCGCCGATCGGGCCGATCGCGTCGCGCACGGCCTCGAGTCGTGCAACGTCCCCCGCAAGCGAACTTGCGCTGGTGCCGACCGCCACGTCGGCCGCCATGCAGCCCGAGCCGCGGACCATCTGGTGTGCGACGTCGGCGTCGACCGCCGGGATCGTGACGCTGACGGGCACGCGGCCGCGTACTGGGTCAGGCCAACCCACGGTGCCGACCTCGGTCGCCGCGGTCAGCCAGCGGACCGCTTCTGCGGCGTCGCAGTCTCGCGGTGGGCCGAACTCTCCCCATCCCTGAGGACCTTCGATGAGCATGCCTTCGCGAAATCCGTGGGCACCCGTGCGTGCATCGACCACGGGGATCGCGAAGATCGGTGCGTCGGCGAAGTCGATCAGTGTTCTCACTGACGACAAAGCTAGTCGACGCGGCTAGCCGGAGAAGCTAGCGGTCATCCGGCGTTGGCGCACCAACCGTTGATGCAGAAGCCCGCATTGCCAGGTCCGGCCTGGGCATTGGCGCCGGGGACGAAGGCGTCGACGCTGCCCGGTGCGGTCGAAATGCCTGCGCCCGGCACGTTTGCGACGGCGCCGCCGTTGTCGGCTGCGGCCGAAGCACCCGGGACGTTCACGCCCGCAACGCCGGGGCCCGCGATGGCGTCAGCACCGGGGATGCTGACATTGGTGCAGTCCGGGGCGCTGACGTCGCAGGGCGGCGGGTCGGCGAGAGCCGTCGGGGCTGAGATCAGAGTGCCTGCGCCGATCGCCGCGGCGGCCGCACTAGCCAGAAGAAACCGTTTCGTGAGTCCAGTTTTCATCATCATGATCAATCGATTTACCACATCGTCGCCGGTTCAAACCTTGGTTCAGCCACGTTCTCGGGGGGTGCTCTGCTCGCCGCCAACTGCGGCGCCGGCTTTTCCCTCGCCGCTACGCTGGGTGCCATGGCAGGCCCTCGTTGGGTGGCGGAGCGGCGCGTTCTGCGTCGCGCGTCTCACCAGTCGCTGAAGGTGCCGGTGTTCCGTGAGCAGTCATTCACCGAACTGAGCCAGACCACTCCCGCCGACTCGTATGCGCGCGGCGACTGGGACGCGGACTACCGACGCGACGACTGGGAGAACGGCGACGCGGACACCGGTCCACTGGCGACGGTCCGCGAGCCGCCGCAGACGGAACCGGCCCGCATGGAAGACGTTTCGTGGGACGAGGCCAGCCGCAGACCTCTTCCTTCGAATGGGCTGACGTTCAAGCCCGCCGCCCGGCCGTGGTACGGGTCGTCGCGGGTGCTGCTGTTCGCCCTCGGCATCGCCGTCGTCGCGATGATCGTGGCGGCCGTCCTTCTGGTGCTGAGGTATTCGAGCGACGGCACCGACGAGTCGACGACGGTGACGCAGACGGCGACGACGAGCGCGGTCCCCCCGACTGTGCCTTCGTCGAACCCGGTCGGGGCGGACCCGCTGCCGCCGGCCGAACTCCCGCCCCCGCCACCACCGCCGCCCGAAGAGACCACCCCCGCGCCTCAGGGCACCGGCGGCGGATACAGGTATTACCCGCCCTCACAGTCGGACGCTCCGACCGGCAGACCGCGTGAGCCTGCTCCGATCAGCGTGGCCCCCATGCCGCGCGAGGCACCCACGCCCGGACACTCCGCCCCCGGGGATGCGCCGCATCGCCGCCGAGGATTCTTCGGTTAGTCAGCGGTCCTTTCGTCGGCGATGTCCGGGCTTGGGCGACGCGAGATTGCCCAGCGCCGGAAGGTCGGCGCAACGGCGTGTGTCCGTGCACGCCCTCCGCATATGCCGTCTCCGCGTGCTGGGTGAAGTCGACGCCCGTCGTCTCGTCCTCGGGGCTCAGCCGGAAGCCGATGATGCGGTCGATCAGCTTGGCCAGCACGAACGACACGACGAACGCGTACAGGGCGACGATGACGGCGGCGAGCACCTGCTTGCCGAGCTGGGCGAAGCCGCCCCCGAAGAACAGGCCCTGCGGTCCGGCCGTCATGACCTCGGTGGCGAGCAGTCCGATCAGGAGGACGCCCACCACCCCGCCGACGAAGTGGACGCCGACTACGTCCAACGAGTCGTCGTAGCCGAACCGGAACTTGAGTCCGATCGCGAAGGAGCACACCACCCCTGCCGCCAAGCCGACGATGGCGGCACCGAGCGTGTTCACCGTTCCGCACGACGGTGTGATCGCGACCAGGCCCGCGACGACACCCGATGCCGCACCGAACGTGGTCGGCCTGCCATCTCGCAACCGTTCCACGGTCAGCCACCCCAACATGCCGAGGCACCCGGCGACGAGCGTGTTGAGGAAGATCGCCGCCGCGGTGCCGTTGGCGGCCATCGCGGAACCCGCGTTGAACCCGAACCAGCCGAACCAGAGCAGGCCCACACCGAGCAGGACGAACGGCAGGTTGTGCGGGCGCATCGCATCCTGCTTGAATCCGATCCGGGGTCCCAGCACGAGCGCCAGCGCCAATGCCGATGCGCCGGAGACGATCTCGACGACCAAGCCTCCCGCGTAGTCGAGGACGCCGAGCTTGAACAGCCAGCCGTCCGGCCCCCAGACCCAGTGGGCCACCACGGCGTACACCACGACGGCCCAGATCGGTACGAACACCATCCACGCGGAGAACTTGGCACGGTCGGCGATGGCGCCGCTGACGAGCGCCGCGGTGATGATCGCAAAGCTCAATTGGAAGGTCGCGAACAGCAGTTCAGGAACCGCGCCGTGCACGGTGTCGGGGGCGATGCCCGCCATGCCGACGTGAGCGAGGTCGCCGATCAGTCCGGCTCCTCCGTCCTCGGAGAACGCGATGGTGTAGCCCAGAAGCAGCCACGACACCGTGACCAGTGGAATGGCGATGAAGCTCATCATGATCATGTTGAGCACGCCGGTGCTTCGCACCATCCCGCCGTAGAAGATGGCAAGGCCCGGGGTCATCAGCAGAACGAGGGCTGTGCTGGCCAGCAACCAGGCGGTGGCGGCAGGGTCGATGTCAGGCAAGTCCGGCTCCTTCGACGGTGCCGTCGTCGACGGCGCCACGATTGTCCACCATGGCCGGACGGGCTCGGCAATGTGCCCTGTCGCCGTGGTGGCTACGTTCGGAGGGCCGCTACCCGCCCGGCGAATTACCATGAGTCACATGGGAAATGTCCTCACCGTCAATCTGGCGCGTCCGCAGACGAGCCCGGACAATCCGCGCCTGTCGACAGGCATCGACAAGCGGCCCACGGATGGTCGGGTGCCGGTGTTCTCGCCGGGGCCGATGCTTTCGGGTCTGGGCAGCGGTCTGCGGGGCGACCTGATCGGCAACCAGAAGTTCCATGGCGGTGACGATCAGGCGGTGTACGCCTACGCACGCGAGGATCTGGACGCATGGCAGCGGACGCTCGAGCGGGACTTCGACAACGGTGCGTTCGGCGAGAACTTCACGACGACGGAGATCGACGTCACCGGTGCCAAGGTCGGCGAGCGCTGGCTGGTCGGCTCCGACGGGCTGGTTCTGGAGGTGTCCCGCCCGCGCATCCCGTGCCGGACGTTCGCCAAGTGGCTGGAGATCCGCGGGTGGGTCAAGACGTTCACCATGGCGGCGGTCCCGGGTGCCTACCTCCGGGTCATCACACCGGGCACGGTCCAGGCGGGCGACGCGATCGAGGTGATCGACCGCCCCGACCACGACGTGACGATGGGACTCGCGTTCCGCGCCATGACGTTGGAGCCCGACCTGCTGCCGCGCCTGTTGGAGGCCGACGCGCTGCCGGAGGAGACGAAGCGGCTCGCCCGGCGCAGGGTTAAGGGCTGACTACCGGGTGCCCCGCACCAAGCCGCCGGGGCGGGCGTCGGTGAGCTCGCCGTCGGCGACGATCGTTTCTCCGAGCACGATGGTCTCGACGTACCCGTCGGATCGCTGAATCAGCCGCCCCGCGCCCGCAGGCAGGTCCTGCACGCGCTGCGGATAGTGCAGGCCGACGCGATCGAGGTCGATGATGTTCAGATCGGCGCGCATGCCCCGTGCGACCACGCCCCGGTCGCCGAGTCCGTAGAACGCCGCCGGGTCTCCGGTCAGCCGGTGCACGGCGAGTTCCAAGGGCAGCCGGGGGCCTCGCGCGCGGTCTCGGACCCAGTGCGACAGAAGGTAAGTCGTCATGCTGGCGTCGCAGACGATCCCGCAGTGCGCGCCACCGTCACCGAGGCCCTGAATGCTCACCGGGTCAGACATCATGTCGTGCAGATGGTCGTAGTTGTTGCCCGCGTAGTTCAGTAGCGGCAGCAGGAGGAACTCCCGACCGCCGGCCCCGAGCAACACGTCGTAGGTCACGTCCCACGGGTCGCGGTGCTCGCGTTCGGCGATGGCGGCGATGCTGTCGTCGGCAGCGGGTTCGTAGTCGAGATGTTCGCCGAGCGGATACAGACGCTTGAAGGTGTGCCTGTTCAACTCGTCTGCCGAGCGCGGTTCGCACCGATCGGGCGCCTCGGCGAGGATCCGCGCCTTGACGTCCGGATCGTGCAGACGGCGAATCATCTCCTCGAACGGCAGATCCATCAACATGCGATAGCTCGGCCGGTGGCGGAAAGGATTCATCCGGGACTGATGTCCCATCAGCATCCCGAAGGCGCGGCTGGCGACCTGCGGTCGAATCCTGGCGCCCTGGGCGTTGGCGTCGCGGACGGCGGAGAACCAGCGCTGCCAGTCGTGCGGATCCTGTTCGTTGACCATCGCGAGAAAGGTCAGCGGGATCGGATGGGTCCGCCCCAGTCGGGTGATCCAGTCGATCTCGGCATCGATGGAATGTCTTTGATCGCCGCCCATTTCGCCACCGACACCGGCGGGCACGACCTGCAGGACGCCGGTACCCGCCTCGGCCATGGCTGCCATGAGGGCGGCGAGTTCGTCCTCCTCGGAGAAGGTGCCTGGCACGTACTCCCCCGACGCGCTCTTGTGACCGGCGGTGCGGCCGAACGACATTCCCAGTGCTCCGTCGCGCAAGCCGTCGATGACCACGCGCCGCATCGCCGAGATGTCCTCTGCGGTCGGGGCATCCGACGCGCGATCGCCCATGACGAACCCGCGCACCGCGGCGAGCGGAATCTGCGTGCCGACGTCGACGGCGCGCGGCATCCGCTCTAGCGCATCGAGGTACTCGCCGAACGTCTCCCACTCCCACGTGATGCCTTCTGCAAGTGCGCTTCCCGGGATGTCCTCGACACCCTCCATCAGGTCGATCAACCAGTCGTGGCGGTCGGGTGCGACCGGGGCGAACCCGATGCCGCAATTGCCGAGGATCGCGGTGGTCACCCCGTGCCAGCACGACGGTGTCAGGTGCGGATCCCACGTGGCCTGTCCGTCGAAGTGCGTGTGGATGTCGACGAAGCCTGGTGTCACGATGAGGCCGTCGGCCTCGACGGTGCGGCGCGCGGACCCGTCGACACGGCCCACCTCGACGATGATCCCGTCGCGCACGGCGACGTCCGCGGTGCGGGCCGGGGCGCCCGAACCGTCGACGACGGTTCCTCCTCGAACGATGAGGTCGTGGGTCATGTCAGTCTCCTCGTGGTGCCCGCGTAGCCGAGGGCGAATTGGTACGTGGCGAGATTGTCGCGCGATATCTTGGCGTGGACGCGACGCTCCAGCAGCGCCCGAAGCACCGGATTGTAGGCGTGGTACGTCTCGTGAAAGGTCAAATGCGTTGTGCCGTCCGGCTGTTCGTCAAGCCGGTGGTAGCCCTCGGCCCGCGACCACAGCGGTTTGCTGATGGATACGTAGCGGGACAACGTGTTGATCTCCGCCTCGGTGACGGTCTCCCACGACCGCGCCTTCCCGCCGGAGAGCAGGTAGCGGGGAACGTCGAACACGCAGGTGCGGACCAATCCCTGCCCCGCTTCGTCGCCCTCGTTGAGGATCTCCATGCTGCCCGCCGGGTAGTCGATGACGCGGGGTCGCGGTGCGTCCTTCGGCGGCGGCGGGTGCAGTATTCGCCACACCCTGCTCGGCGGCGCGTCGACGGCGAACGTCACCGTGTACGACTGCATCAGCTCTGCCCCCAGGTGTTCCACGACGTGATCGTCTCTGCCCTCGGCCTCGTTGCGGGTTTGAAGTCCGTGCCGACCGTGTAGGCGACGGGAAACAGCGCCACCTGCGTGACACCGTCGGGAATGCCGAGTAGCTCCGCGACCTCGCGCTCCTTGGCCAGGTGCAGGGTCGTCCACACGGTGCCGAGGCCTCGCGAGCGCAGGGCGAGCTGGAAGCTCCATGCCGCAGGCAGGATCGAACCCCAGGCCGACGCCGCAGAGATCAGAGGCAGGCCGGTGAGACTGCCCTCTATGCACGGAATCACGTGCACGGGAACGTCCGCCAGGATTCCCGTGAGCGAATGCGCGCTCTCGTAGACCCGCCGGGTCTGCGGGTCCTGCTCCGTGGTCGCGGCGGTCGCCAGGTAGTCCCCGCCCGCGGCACGGTAGAACTCCGCGATGGCGGTCCGCTTGTCGCGATCGGTGACGACCACCCAGCGCCAGTTCTGCCGATTGCTCGCCGTCGGTGCCTGCATGGCGAGTTGTAGGCACTCGAGGATGACGTCGCGCTCCACGGGACGGGTCAGATCGAGGCGCTTGCGAACCGCGCGGGTGGTTGACAGCAGGTGGTCCACGGTCGAGATGTCCACGTCCGCCTCTCGTTACGTTTTCATCGGCTCATGTAACGGACTCCTACAAGTTGCCACGTCCGATGGTCGCCCGTCCAACGAAATCGAAAGATGTGACGGTTTCTGGCAGCCGGCCTTTGGTCGGCGTGGTCCTCTAGGCCACGGTCCACACTGGCCCGTACAGTCCAACCCACCTCGTCAGCCCACGAGAATCGAGCCATTGCATGAATCTGAACACTCGACGCCGCAACGTCATCGTCGGCGCAGGCATCGGCCTGGCAGCAGCCGTCTTAGCAGCCTGCACGACATCGGAGAAGAAGCCGGCCGCCGAGCCTTCGAGCTCACCGGCCGGCTCTGCTCCAGCTGGATCGTCGGGAGCGCCTGCGCCCGCCACCGCGCTCGCGAAGACGGCGGACGTGCCGGTCGGATCCGGTGTCATCGTCGACGACATCGTGGTCACCCAACCAACGGCCGGCGTGTTCGAGGCGTTCTCCACGGTGTGCCCGCACGCAGGTTGCAACGTGTCCAAGGTGACCGACGGGCTGATCTCCTGCCCGTGCCACGGCAGCAAGTTCAAGCTCGACGGCACCGTTGCCGAGGGACCGGCCAAGAAGCCGCTTGAAACCAAGGTCATTAAGGTGCAAGGGGATTCGATCGTCGCCGGGTGACGACTGGCCGACGCCGACGGTGTTCTGCAACGATGTCGGTGTGGGCACCCGATGGCAGCAATCCGACGCTCCGCGCGGCGACGACTACGACGCGAGGTGGACGTCGATGGCCAAGAGGGGTCGCAACGTCCACGGCGAGGCCGACCTGGTCGACTCCCTCCTTCGCGAGACCGGCGGCACCCGCGTGCTGGATGCCGGATGCGGAACCGGCAGGGTCGCGATCGAGTTGGCGCGCCGCGGTTACGAGACCCTTGGGGTCGACGCCGATGCGGCGATGCTGGACACGGCACGGTCGAAGAGTCCCGAATTGTCATGGGCCGAAGCTGATCTCGCGCAGTTGAGTGCCGGTCTGAATCCCGCGGCCAGCCTCGTGTTCGACGTCGTGGTGCTAGCTGGCAACGTCATGATCTTCGTGGACCCCGGCACCGAAGGTCAGGTGCTTTCCGGGCTGACGGCACTACTCGCTCCAGGTGGGCTGCTGGTGGCGGGCTTCCAGGTCCGAGAAGGACGACTGCCACTGGAGCGCTATGACGAACTGTGCTCGTCGGCCGGTCTGGAGCTTGCCTCCCGCTGGGCGACGTGGGACCGCGAAGCCCACGAGGGAGGCGACTACGCGGTGTCGGTCCACCGCAAGCTCTCCTGAGTTCGGACCAATCGTTGCGCCTCAGGCCTTTTCGAGCCCGCTCTTGAGGTCGGCGAGTTTGCGTGGCCATCCGCCGGACACCATCTCCCGGACCAGACTGTGTGGCCCGAACTCGTCGTGGACGACCGTGAGCTTGACCTGTTCACCGTCCTGTTCGATGTCGAAGGAGACCCGCGACCGTCGCTCGGAAGCGAGCCTGGCGATCGTCTCGTCGGTCAGCGAAGGAGCCATCGCCTTGATCTCGGGGCCCATCGTGTGGAACGTGAACGCCAGGCGGCGATACGGGTCTGCCTCGAGGATGACCTGGTCGGGGTGTTCGATTCTGATTCCCGCTTCGACCCAGGCGTAGGTCGATCCCTTCACCCAGTCCGAGTCGATTCCGTGCCCCATGTACTGGCGTGAGAACTCCGGGTCGGTGATCGCCTGCCAGAGCCGCTCGGGCGTCGTCCTGATGTAGGTCGTGTAAGCGTATTCGTTTGTCTCGCTCATTGATTCACTCTCCAATGCCGTCTTGAGATCGGCGAGCGTCTGTGCCCGCGCGCGGTCGTATTGATTGATCCAGCGGTCGGCGATGGCGTTTATCGGCACGGCGTTGAGGTAGTGCAGCTTCTCGCGGCCCCGCCAGGTCGTGGTCACCAGATTGGCGGCTTCCAGTACCGCCAGGTGCTTGCTGACCGATTGCCGGGTCATCGCCAACCCCGTGCACAGCTCCCGAAGGGTCTGTCCGTTCCGGGCATTCAGGCCGTCCAGCAGCCTGCGCCGGCTCGGATCGGCGAGGGCCTTGAAGATCTCGTCCATCACCGTCGGAATTCCCTGCCATCGCCGTCATGCAGCCGGTTGACTGCATGTCCCAAGATAGGCAGCCGCAGGGTTGCATGTCAACCCTCGTCACCCGGCGGCGTTGGCCCTTAGGGGCGGGCAGTGGCCTTGCGCGTCGGCCACGCGTTCGAAGTGCCAGATCTCGTTCGCGTAGATCTGGCATAGACCGAACTGGGCGCCGTTGCGCATCAGCCAGTCGTCTGCGGCGGGGGGAGCCACGTCGACCGCCTCGCCGAGAACGTGCTTCGACACGTCGGGCGATGCAACGAACTCAGCCGCTCGCGCAACGCTTCCGTACGTTCGCACCGCGTCGTCGAACAGTCGCTGCTGGAAACCCTTCGATCGCCAGCCCGAGGTGATTTGCAGCGCAATGCCGGAGCCCTGGGCGTGTCGTGCAGCATCCTGAATTGCCTTGCGGAGCAAGGGATCAAGCCGACTCATTGCCGGGTTCTCCACGTCGAAGGGCGAAAGCAGCTGATTGTCGGCGATGAACCCGCCGACGGTGTCGTTCGCCGCCGCTCCGACGGCGAGCGCTCCGTCGGCGCCAGTTCCCGTACCGGTCGCGCCCTGGCCCATGTTCAGAGGGGCGTCGGGCAGCGTGGACCTCACGACCGGCGCAGGCACGTACGTCGCGGGTGCCGGCGATGGCGCCGCGCCGCACGAACCCACCGCGAGCCCGAACCCTGCGAGCAGGACTGCTCGACGGCGACGCCCGCCGCCAAAAGCGGCCCCCCCGACGCCCGTCATACCGAAGAGCGTATTTGGAACCCGGCGCCATGTTCACCTCGAGCAACTGGCAGGCTCCGAATGTGGACCTGCCTCGGCTCGAGTCGGACATCCCGCACCTGGCCGACGTCGTGCCGTCGGTGCTGGCGGCGATGGGTGCAGGCGGCTTCACTCGCCGAATCCCGCTGCCCGTCGACGTCAACGGCGCGTGCGTGATGCTGATCGACGGCCTGGGCGCAGAACTGCTCGACGCCCACGCCGACGACGCGCCCACATTGGCCGAACTGCGCGGCCCGACCCTCAACGTCGGCTTCCCCTCAACGACGGCGGCCGGACTGGCCGCGGTCGGTACCGGCTGCCAATCCGGTGAGCACGGCATGGTGGGCTACACCTTTCGCCTGCCCGACGTCGGCGTGATCAATGCGCTGCAGTGGCGGCCTCACCCGTGGGGTGCGGATCTGAGGGACGTCGTGTCCCCCGAGACGGTTCAGGCCATGCCGACGACGTTCGAGCGGGCCGCGGCCGCAGGCATGGCGGTCAGCGTGATCTCGAAGGCGGAGTTCGCCACCTCGGGACTGACGCGAGCGGTCCTGCGCGGTGGCCGCTACATCGGGGTCCAGGGTCTCGGCGACCTGGCCGCACACGTGCGGGCGGCGGTGTCGGGCGGCGGCTTCTGCTACGGATATCACGGCGACCTCGACCTGCTCGGACACCTCTACGGACCGGGATCGGAGGCCTGGCGCCTACAGCTGCGCCAGATCGACCAGCTGGTGGAGTCGGTGGTGGAGGCACTTCCGCCGGGCGGGCTGCTCGCCGTGGTCGCGGACCACGGCATGGTCACCGTCGACACGTCGGACATCGTCGACATCGACGGGTCGGCTGCGCTCGGCGACGGCGTGGAGGCCATCGGCGGCGAGGTGAGGGCGCGGCACGTCTACACCACCGAGGGCGCCGCCGACGACGTCCTCGTGGCGTGGCGAGAGATTCTGGGCGAGCGGGCGTGGACCGTGTCGCGTGAGGAGGCGATTGCGGCGGGCTGGTTCGGCGATCACGTCGCCGACGGAGTACGTCACCGCATCGGGGACGTCGTCGCAGCGGCCCGTGGTTCGGCGGCGATGGTGCGCTCGCGAGTGGAACCGATCGAGTCGTCGCTCATCGGTCACCACGGCTCGCTGACCTCGGCCGAGCAACGCGTGCCGCTGCTGCTGGCGACCGGAGAATCAGGCGTCGGTTAACGTCGTCGCGTGATCGTGCTGCTACCCCCCTCGGAGACCAAGCGCGACGGCGGCGACGGACCGGCTCTGAAGCTGGACGCTCTCGCCTCCCCCGAACTCGGGCCACTGCGCGAAACCCTCGTCGACGAACTGATCGAGCTGTCCCGCGACCGGACGGCGAGTAGACGGGCACTGGGGATCTCGCCCGCGCAGGACTCCGAGATCGATCGCAACGCCGCCCTGCGTACCGCGCCGACGATGCCCGCGATCAACCGCTACACCGGCGTGCTGTACGACGCGCTGGACATCGAATCGCTAAGGGGCGCAACGGCTGCCCGGGCGCGCGCCAGGCTCGCCGTGGGCTCCGCACTGTTCGGTCTCCTGCGCGCCGACGATCCCGTGCCGCCCTACCGATTGTCTGCCGGCTCGAAGCTGCCGGGCCGACCCACCCTGGCCGCCCGTTGGCGGCCGCTACTCGACCCGGTCCTCGCCGACATGGCGCGCGACGAGTTGGTCGTCGACCTGAGGTCCGGCTCCTACGCGGCGCTCGGCCGTCTGCCCAATGCGGTGGAGGTCGACGTCCTCACCGAGCACCCGGACGGGCGCCGCACGGTGGTCACGCACTTCAACAAGGCCCATAAGGGCAGGCTGGCGCGAGTGCTCGCCGGCTCGCGGTCCGAGCCCACGGACGCAGCCGGGGTGGCCGCGGTCGCGCGGCGCGCCGGTCTTCGGGTGGAGCGGCGGGGCAACGAGCTGACGGTCGTCATATCGGCGTAGGCGTTGGCTGGCCATCCACCGAGTCGCCCAATCCCAGTCGAGTCAGGCGAGCGTCACCTTCAGATAGTGCGGGACGCCCACACGCTCCCAGCTTCGGCGTCGCTTCTGCGTGAGCATCGGCAATGCCGTCGCGGCGTCGATCACTTCGGGATCCGTGACGTCGTGGGTTTCGCCCTCGGCCGTCAGCGTGGCCCGCCGTGCGGCAATGACGTTCTGCAGCCAGTCCGCCTTCGTCCCGTAGGCCAGCGGAATGAGGAACCCGTCCTGCACACTCTCGGCCCCCACCGGCGTCGAGTACTGCTGGCCCGACTTTCTGCCGACGTGCCCGATGGCGGCGGCGTACGCGTTCTTTCGCCCGGCACGCCTGCGCATGACCGGATTGAGCACGTACTTGTTCCAGATCCGAATCGCACGCAACAGTGGACGCGGCCAAGTTCCTGGGGCTAGTGCCACGTCACGACCCGGCGGCGGTGATGTCGGGTGCGGGTTCGTCCCAGTGGTCTGAGTTGACGGCGGCCTGCCACGGCTTGCGCCGCAACGGACCGTGCCTGCCCTTCGGCCAACCCACCACGACGTGGCCCGCGAGCATCCAATCATCGGGCACGCCAACGGCTTTGCGCAGGAGTGACTCGCCGCCATAGGACGCCCAGCTGGTGAGGCACGCACCGAGCCCTTGGCCGCGTGCAGCCAACAGGAAGTTCTGCATCGCCGGGAAGATCGAGCCGCCAAGCAGCTGATCGGATGCCATGCGGAGACGCTGCTGGGCGAACAGGACCGACGTGAATTCCCCTGCTCTGTCGTGCAATTCGTAGGTCGCCCGGTTGTCGCGAGCGCGCCGGGAAACGTCGTCGTCGGCGGGGCGGGTCAGGCTGTATGCCTTCTCGATCACCGTCAGCGCCTGGGCCGCGGCCTCGCCGACCACCGCACGCTGCTGCGGCGACCGAAGCACGACGAAGCGCCACGCCTGGGCATTGGCGCCCGATGGCGCCCAGGTCGCCGACTCGAGGCACCGCGCGAGAACTGCGTCGGACACCGGTTCGTCGGTGAATCGTCGAATGGTGCGCGCCGTCGACATCGCCTGCCAGAGGTCAGTACACGTATCCGCCACGACGGTCCGCTCCCCTAAAAGATCGTCACGCCGGCGGACAGCACGTCTCCGCGTTTGAGCTGACTGCGTTCCGCGTTCCTGAGCAGGACGCCGATGTTGTCTCCCACGTTGGCCTCCATCAGCTGCTTGCGGAACGCCTCGATGGCATCGACCGTCACACTCATCGTTCCGTTGACCATGCACCTCGTCGCCGACGCGCAACTGGCCGGACTCCACTCGCCCCGTCGCGACGGTTCCCCGCCCGCGGATGGCGAACACGTCTGCGATCGTCATCCGGAACACGTCACAGCGTCCCGAACAGTTCGATCGAGTTCCCGTCTGGGTCGGCAATGAACATCCACCCCATGCCGGGCACCGGCGCGAACTCGGTGGGTGGCACGGTGATCACGTGGCCTGCCGCCTCGATCTCCGCGGCGACGGCCCGCAGATCCTTGACCCCGATGGTGAAGTAACGCAGACCGGCCTGGGCGTGCCCGCCTCCCGCCATGGGTGGCAGGGCCGGCGGCGTCGTGTACGTGACGAGCTTGATGACGCTGTTGCCGAGCGAATACCGGCGTTGCGAGCCGTCCGCGAACTCGATTTCCCCCTGCGGCTCGAGCCCGAGGAAGCCTTCGTAGAACTCGACCATCGCATCGAGGTTCGTGGTCACCAGCCCGATCTCAACGCCGGGCATCAACAGGTCAAGGTTCACGATCGCAGCGTAGCCCGTGGCCAAGATCGCTTAGGGTCGGCTGGTGGAGACGTTTTGGCGGTACGTCCGCGTTCAGCTCTTCGTCTTCGTCTGCGGGATCGTCGGGCCGATATTCCTTGCCGTGTTCTTCGCATCGCAGCCCGAGCCGACGTTGAAGTGGATGTACTGGGTGGGTCTGTTCATCACGACCGCCGATGTCCTGATCGCCCTGGCGATCACCAGCGGATACCGGCCCTCCAAGATCGGCTCGGCCAAGTCGTCCGAGTAGTCCGTCGCGCGTCCGATTACGCTGTTCTGGGAAATGTCTGTCAGACTGATGCCCGAGGGGAGTATTCCTTCGCCGCGGTGTCGTCATCACGTTGTGCAAAGTTGCCCAGCCGGTGCCGTGGACTGCATGTGTTCATGCGGTGGCAGAGACCTCGGCCGTTTCTCGACGTCCGGAGGCACCCTCACATGCAGGTAACTCAGCTCGAATGGATCGTCACCCTTGGCGTGACGCTGGCCGTTCTGCTGTTCGACATCATCTTCATCGCGCGCAGGCCCCACGAACCGACGTTCAAGGAGTGCGCGATCGCGCTGTCGTTCTACGTCGGCCTGGCGGTCGCGTTCGGCGTCTGGGTCACCGTACTTCCACGGCACCCAGTTCGGCGTGGAGTTCTTCGCGGGCTGGCTCACCGAATACAGCCTCTCGGTCGACAACCTGTTCATCTTCCTGATCATCATGGCGAGCTTCAAGGTGCCGAGGAAGTATCAACAGGAAGCCCTGCTGATCGGCATCATTCTCGCGCTGATCTTCCGCGGCATCTTCATCGCGCTCGGCGCGGTCGCGATCAACCAATTCTCTTGGATCTTCTACGTTTTCGGCGCGTTCCTGGTGTACACCGCCATCAAGTTGGTCCGAAACACCGAACACGACGACGACGCCGAGAACGGCGTGGTGCGCTTCGCCCGTAAGCACCTGACCCTTACCGACAAGTGGGACGGCCTCAAGCTGTGGATCAAGGAGGACGGCAAGCGGCTGATGACTCCGATGTTCCTCGTCATCGTCGCGCTGGGCACCACCGATCTGCTGTTCGCGCTCGACTCGATTCCGGCGATCTATGGGCTGACGCAGGAGCCGTACATCGTGTTCACCGCGAACGTCTTCGCGCTGATGGGGCTGCGGCAGCTGTACTTCCTGCTGGGCGACCTGCTCAAGCGGCTGGTCTACCTCTCGCAGGGGCTGGCATTCATCCTCGCCTTCATCGGCGTGAAGCTGGTTCTGCACGCGCTGCACGAGAACGAGCTGCCGTTCATCAATGGCGGCGAGCACGTACCGGTGCCGGAGATCCCGACCCTGCTCAGCCTGGGCGTCATCATCGTCACGCTGGTCGATCACGACTGTGGCAAGCCTGTACAAGACCAGGGTCGTCGACAAGCGTGACGATGACGATGACGATGGCGACGATGCCGTCACCGCGGCACCGCAAGCCGAGGAGTCGGAGCAGAAGTAGGCTCGACGGGTGGACCAGCCAGCCTCCGATCGGCCTCCCCTGCCTCCGTTCGACCACGCACGGCGCCATCGCGAAGGTGCAGGCTGCCGAGGACGCCTGGAACACCCGCGACCCGCATCGGGTCAGCCTCGCCTACACCGAGGATTCGGTCTGGCGCAACCGCGACGTGTTCATCACCGGGCGAGCCGAGATCGTCGCCTTCCTCACGGCCAAGTGGGAACGAGAACTCGACTACGTGCTGCGCAAGAGTCTGTGGTCGTACCACGACGACCGCATCGCCGTGCGATTCCAGTACGAATGGCACGACGCAGGCGGCCAGTGGTTTCGCAGCTACGGCAACGAGTTATGGGAGTTCGATGCCCACGGTCTGATGGCACGACGTGAAGCCAGCATCAACGACGTCGTGATCACCGAAGCCGATCGTCGCCTGCTCGGTCCGCGGCCCGCAGAAGAACGCGGCGACGGTTTCGACATCCCGCTGCACTGAGGGGCCCGACCACTGGGCGGCCCGAGTTGCCGCGGACCCGTCCAGCCCGCAAGATCCGTGTCAATGGACACGGCGGCGGAACTGGCGAACATCGACGCGATCGGGCAGGCCGCGCTGGTCGCGGCGGGCGAGCTGAGCGCGACGGAGCTTCTCGACGCGGCGATCAGCCGGGTAGAGGCAAGCCGTGATCTGAATGCGGTCATCACCGACCTGTTCGAGCGAGGCCGTGCGCAGGCCGCCGCCCTCGACGACGCCGGGACACTGCGTGACGGACGAGCCGGACTGCTCGCCGGCGTGCCGTTCCTGCTCAAGGATCTCGGCTCGTCGCTGGCGGGAACGCCGGAGGCGATGGGGTGCTCGCGCGCTGCGCACGTACGTCGCGCCCGACACGGCATGGACCGTCGACCGGTACCTCGAGGCGGGTCTCGTCGTCTTCGGCAAGACCAACACGCCCGAGTGGGGCAACCACTGCACCACCGAGCCGGTGCTGTTCGGCCCGACGGTCAATCCGTGGTCACCCGACATCACTCCTGGCGGGTCCAGTGGCGGGACGGCCGCCGCAGTGGCCGCGGGCATCGTGCCCGCCGCGTCCGGCGGCGACGGCACCGGGTCGATTCGGGTGCCCGCGTCGTGCTGCGGTTTGGTGGGGCTCAAGCCGCGTCGCGGTCGCTCGTCGTTCGCGCCGAGCTCGGGCCAGGGCATGGAGGGTCTGGTCAACGGCCATGCGTTGACGCGCACCGTGCGCGACAGCGCCGCCCTCCTCGACGTCATCACGGGCTCGGTGGATGGCGACCCCTACTCGGCGCCCGCCGCCGGCGACCGCGTTCCTCGATGCGATCGCGCTAACGCCGGCCGCAACGAGAATCCTGACGACGACGGCCTCGCCGTTCCCTGGGACGCCCACGCACCCGGAGGTGATCGCAGCCGTCGACGCGGTGGCGCACACGTTGGCCGGCCTCGGACACCACGTCGAGACCGGTGCCCCGGCGATCGAGCCCGAGGTGGTCGCCGATGCGATCGCCGTGCTGCATACCGTCAGCAACGCCGAATTGCACGCCTTCGCCGCGGAGCATCTCGGCCGAGAGCCACGGGAAGACGAGTTCGAGCCGAGCAGCTGGGTGATGATCCGTGAGGGCTTCACCACGACCGGCGTCGCCTATGCCTCGGCGATCGGCGCCGTCCACGCCCAGACCCGGCGATTCGCCGCGGGCATGTCCGGCTACGACGTCCTTCTGGTGCCCACGCTGCTGACTCCCCCGCCGCCGTACGGTCTGCTGAACCAGCCCCGAGGCACCACCCGCAAGTTCTTCGACGTCGAGTTCGCCACCACGGGCTGGACGACGATGGCCAACGTCACCGGTTGGGCGGCGATCTCGCTTCCGCTCGGCGTCACGTCGGCAGGCCTGCCGATCGGCGTTCAGCTGATGGCGCCCGACGAGACGATCCTCTTGCAGCTGGCCCGGCAACTCGAGATCGCGTCGCCATGGGCGGATCGGAAGCCGCCAGGCTGGGTCGGCGGGTAGCGGGAATTGCCCGCGGGCGATTTGCGGAAGCCCGTCAAGCGCGCCGTGACGCGCATGGGAGACTCGGCAGATGGCCATGTCTATCGAACGCCCCAAGCTGGAGGGCAACGTCGCCGTTGGGGACGACCGCCAACTCGGATTCGCGGAGTTCGGCGACCCGCAGGGGCGGGCAATCTTCTGGCTGCACGGCACCCCGGGTGCTCGTCGCCAGATTCCCATCGAGGCACGTGCTTATGCCGAACGCAAGCACATCCGGCTGATCGGCGTCGACCGGCCTGGCATCGGCTCGTCGACGCCGCACGAATATCCGAACGTGTTGGCCTTCGCCGATGACCTGCGCACCATTGCCGACGTGCTCGGCATCGACCAGATGGCGGTGATCGGACTATCCGGTGGAGGGCCGTACACGCTGGCGTGCGCGGCGGCGATGCCCGACCGGATCGTCGTCGCGGGAGTGCTCGGCGGGGTTGCCCCGACAGTGGGCGAGGCGGCGATCGGAGGCGGGCTCATGGGCTTCGGCGCCAAGGTCGCGCCTGCGCTGCCCGTGATCGGCCTGCCGCTGCGGCTGGCCGCCGTCGGCCTGGTTCACTTGATCCGCCCCATCGCACCGCTTGCCGTGCAGGCCTACGCCATGATTTCGCCCGAGGGCGACCGCAGGCTGCTGCAGCGGCCCGAGTTCGGCGCCATGTTCCTCGACGATCTGCTCAACGGCAGTCGCAAGCAGTTGGCGGCACCGTTCGCCGATGTCGACGGTGTTCGCCAAGGACTGGGGCTTCCGGCTCGACGAGGTCAAGGTCCCGGTGTGCTGGTGGCACGGCGACAAGGACCACATCGTTCCGTTCGCCCATGGCGAGCACGTCGTGGCCCGACTCCCCGACGCCGAGCTGTTCACCCTGCCTGGCGAAAGTCACCTCGGTGGCCTTGGGGTGGCCGAGGAGATCCTCGGCCACATCATCGAGGTGTGGGACACCCTCGACCCGAAGCCCTGACCGCGACGATGCCGCCCGCCGCCGTCGCGTAGAGGCGGACAGCGTGACCGTATTGGCCATCGATCAGGGCACCTCGGGGACGAAGGCGATCGTCGTCGACCCCGAGGACGGCGTGATCGGCCTGGCCGAGATCGACGTGCATCCCCGCTACCTCGACGGCGGCGGTGTCGAGGTGGACCCCGACGAACTCCTGCGATCCGTCCTCGACGCCGGCCTTGCGGCCATCGCGCAGGCCGGCCGCCCGGTCGACGTGGTGGCGCTGGCCAACCAGGGTGAGACGGTGCTCGCATGGGACCCGGCGACGGGCCGCCCGCTGACGTCCGCCGATCGTGTGGCAGGACAGGCGGTCCGAGGGCGTCTGCGAAGAACTCCGCTCGCACGCCGACGCCCTTGCCGAGCGCACCGGACTGATCCTCGACCCCTACTTCTCCGCGCCGAAGATGGCGTGGCTGCGGCGAAACCTCGAGACCGGCGGCGTGGTCACCACGTCCGACACGTGGCTGCTTCATCAGCTGTGTGGCGCGTTCGTCACCGATGCGACGACGGCGAGCAGATCGCTGCTGGTCGACTTGGGCGCCACCGGATGGAGCGACGAACTGCTCTCGATGTTCGGGTTGGCCGACGAGCCGATGCCCCGAATCGCAGGCAACGACGAGATCGTCGGCGCCACTTCGGCATTCGGTGGTGAGATCCCGGTCGGCGGAATCGTCGTCGACCAGCAGGCGGCACTGCTCGCAGAGGCGTGCTTCGAACCGGGCACCGCGAAGTGCACCCTCGGCACGGGGGCGTTCCTCCTGGCCAACGCAGGCTCGACGCCGGTGGCGTCCAGATCGGGTCTGACGACGTCGGTCGCCTGGCGCATCGGCGGTGTCGACACGTACTGCATCGACGGGCAGGTCTACACCGCCGCGTCGGCGATCAGATGGTTGGAGTCACTCGGGATCATCAGTGGCGCAGAGGAACTGGATACCGTCGCGACGGCCGACTCCGGCGGGGTGATGTGCGTGCCTGCACTCGCCGGGCTCGCCGCACCCTGGTGGCGACCCCAGGCGACCGCGGTCATCTCCGGGATGACCCTGTCGACCGGGCGCGGCCACGTCGTCCTCGCCGTGCTGCAGGGAATCGCCGCTCAGATCGCCGAGTTGGTCACCGCGGTCCAGGGCGATACCGGTCAGATTCCGACGCGCATGCGCGTCGACGGCGGACTCACCAGGTCGAAGGTCTTGATGCAGGCGACGGCGGACATCGTCGGCGTGCCGGTCGACGTCTACCCGTCACCGCACGCGACGGCCCTCGGTGCGGCAGCGCTGGCCCGGCTGAGCCTGCAGCCGGCGCTCGGGCTGCGCGACGTGGTCGCTCCGTGGGCCGCGGCCGACACCTACGAGCCGCGGTGGACGAGGGCTCGGGCCGCCGAGTTCCGTTCCGCATGGCGCGATCTCGCGTCGACGACGCTATGCGGACGGGGAAACCCGTGACTGACCACGACGTGGTGGTCGATCGGTGCTGGCATCGTCGGCTCGGCCATCGCGCGCGAGCTGGCGGCGCACGAACTCGACGTCGCCATGGTCGAGGCCCGCGGTGACGTCGGTGACGGCACCAGCAAGGCGAACACCGCGATCCTTCACACCGGATTCGATGCCACGCCCGGCACTCTGGAGTCGGACATGGTCCGCCGCGGGTACCGACTGCTATCGGAGTACGCGGCGCTGACCGGCATCCCCGTCGAGCGGACCGGCGCGATCCTGGTGGCGTGGGACCGCGAGCAACTCGACGCCCTTCCCAACCTCCTGGCCAAGGCGCAGGCCAACGGATACCTCGAATCCGAGATCGTCAGCGCCGCAGACGTATACGCCGATTGCCCCACCTGGGTGACGGCGTCCTCGGCGGCCTGACCGTGCCTGGCGAGTCGATCACGTGCACCTGGAGTGTCAACCTCGCACTGGCGACCGACGCGGTCAATCGCGGAATCACGCTGCACACCAACATGTTCGTCGACGCGATCGACGTCGACGAGGACCACACGACGATCCATACCGCCCGCGGTGACCTCACCACCCGATGGGTCGTCAACGCCGCGGGCCTCGGCGCCGACCGGATCGACGCGATCGTTCGGATACTCCCGGTTCACGGTCACCCCGCGGCGTGGCGAACTCATCGTCTACGACAAGCTCGCGCGGCCCTTGGTGAACAAGATCGTGCTGCCGGTGCCGACCGCGAGCGGCAAGGGCGTGCTCGTCAGCCCGACCATCTACGGGAACGTGATGCTCGGACCGACGGCCGAGGACCTGCAGGACAGAACGGCCACCGGAACGTCGGCGGCGGGGTTCGACTTCCTTCTCGAGAAGGGCCGCGGATCATGCCGCGACTGCTGGACGAGGAAGTCACGGCGTCCTACGCGGGCCTGCGCGCGGCCATCGACCATGGCGACTACCTCATCGATGCCGACGCGGCCCAGCGGTACCTGCTCGTCGGCGGCATTCGGTCGACCGGCCTGACCGCGGGCCTCGCGATTGCGGAACACGCCGCGGGCCTACTCGCGGACGCGGGCCTCGTGCTGGAGCCGAAGTCGGAATTACCCGCCGCCCCAGCGATGCCCAACCTCGGCGAGGCATTCCCCCGGCCCTACCAGGACCAGGACAGAATCTGCTCGGATGGCGCATACGGCCGCATCGTCTGCTTCTGCGAGCGGGTGACCGAGGGCGAGATCCGCGACGCGTGCCATTCCGTGCTCCCGCCGACGGGGATGGACGGGCTGCGCCGACGCACGCGGGCGATGAACGGTCGATGCCAGGGCTTCTACTGCGGCGCTCGGGTCCACGCGATGTTCGACACCGAGACCGCCCTGGAGGCGAGAACATGACGACGGACGTGGACGTCGTCATCGTGGGTGGTGGGCCCGCCGGACTGACGGCAGCCGCGACGCTCGCAGCCCGCACGTCGATGAACGTCGTTGTGCTGGAACGGGAATCGGCCGCTGGCGGAATCCCGCGGCATAGCGATCACCTCGGTTACGGCATGCGCGACATGTCGACCGTCCTGTCCGGACCGGCGTACGCCCGCCGCCTGAGCGAACGGGCCACCAAGGCGGGAGTCGAGATCCGGACCGAGGCCATGGCCACGGGGTGGGCGGACGAGCGGACCCTCGACGTGACGTCGTCCCGCGGCCGTGAACGCATCGCGGCACGCGCGGTCATCCTCGCCACGGGAGCGCGGGAACGACCGCGCTCGGCACGGATGATTCCCGGTGACCGGCCCTCGGGCGTCTACACCACTGGGCAGCTGCAGAACCTGGTGCACGTGCAGGAGCGCGACGTCGGACGACGCGCGGTGATCGTCGGCGCCGAGTTGGTCAGCTACTCAGCGGTTCTCACGCTGCGCAAGGCGGGCTGCGCGACGGCGCTGATGACCACGGTCCACGCCTCGCCGGAGTCATACGGACTGTTCAACGTCGCCGCCCGATCGCCGCTGCTTGGCCTTCCCGTGGCAACCCGAACGCGAATCAGTCGCATCATCGGGCGCTCCACGTTGCAGGGAGTCGAGGTCGAGGATCTCGACTCCGGCGAACGCCGCATCGTCGACTGCGACACCGTCGTCTTCACCGGTGACTGGATCCCCGACCACGAGCTGGCCCGTTCTGCCGGGCTCGACATGGACGCCAATACCCTTGGCCCGTTGGTGGATACGGCGCTGCGGACGAGCAGGTCCGGCGTCTTCGCGATCGGCAACGTGGTACATCCCGTCGACACCGCCGACGTCGTCGCGCTGGATGGCAGGCACGTGGCCGACCACGTTCTCGCCCACCTCGACGGCCGTGCGACGCCGGCGGCGGGCGTACGCATCGTGGCGGAGTCGCCGTTGCGGTGGGTGACGCCCGGGATTCTGCGCCCGGAAGACCCTGCGCCGCCGCGTCATCGGCTGCTGGCGTGGTCCGATTCCCTGATCCGGCTCCCGACCGTCGTGGCCAGCCAGGGTGGCAGGGTCGTTGCGAGGAGGGCGCTGCCGTGGGCGTGCTCGCCCGGACGCGCATTCCGCATACCGTCGGGGATTCTCGATCGAGTCGATCGCCGGGATGGCCCGGTAGGCCTGTCGGTTACCGGATCCTCGCGTTGGTGGGGTCGTAGATCGGCTTGAGCGAGACGTTGATCGGGTACAGGTCGCCGCCGACGTTCACCCGATAGTCCCCGGCCGAGATCCACGCGGCGGTGACGGGCGTGTCGTCGGATGATCTGACGTACGCCAAACCCACACAGGCTCCAGTGGTTTCACCCCATGCGGCGGACGTCACCTGCCCCGCCACGGCGCCGTCGCGCAGGACGAGCTCACCGCCCCACAACATCGCGTCGGGCGAGTCGACGGAGAAGCCGACCAACTTTCGGCGCGGACCCTCTGCCCGCGCCTTCTCCACCGCGCTGCGCCCGAGGAAGTCGACGTCCGTCTTCAGCTTGCAGGCGAACAGAAGACCCGCCTCGACGGGGTTCTCACTCGGGGTCAGCTCGCGTCCGAAGGCGCGGTAGCCCTTCTCCAGGCGCAGGGATTCGATCGCGTAGTAGCCTCCGCGGGAGACGCCGAGGGGTGCCCCCGCCGCGATCAGGTCCTCGTAGACGCCGACCGCGAACTCGGCGGGAACGTAGAGTTCCCAGCCAAGCTCGCCGACGTAGGTGATTCGCGTGGCGCGAACCGTCGAGTACCCGAGGGTGATGAGCTGGCTCGTGCCGAAGGGGAAGGCGTCGTCGGAGAGATCGGCGTCGGTGAGGCCGGCCAGCAGATCCCGTGCCGAGGGGCCCATGACACCGAACACCGCCAACGACGATGTCGCGTCGACCAATTCGGCGCGCGAGCCCGGTGGTATGTTCCTGCGAATGTGGTCCTTGTCCCGTTCCGTCGTGGCGGCGCTGCTGACGATCAGGAATTCCTCTGCGCCGGTGCGCGTGACGGTGACGTCCGACTCGTAGGTGCCGCGCTCGTTGAGCATGCCGGTGTATACGGTCTTTCCGACGGCGACGGCCATGTCCGCGGTGCACAACCATTGCAGCGCGGCCTCGGCGTCGGGGCCGACCATGACGTACTTCGAGAACGACGTCTGATCGAACACGGTGACCGCGGTGCGCGTGCTGGTCTGCTCGACCGCCGACCAGGGCAGCCAATTCTGCTTGCCCCACGAGTAGTCGATCGTCGGGCTCTGGTCGGGTGGGGCGAAGAAGTTGGCGCGCTCCCACCCCATCCGGCTGCCGAAGTTTGCATTGGCCGCGAGCAGCAGATGATGAACCGGCGAGCGGCGGAACGGCCGCGCCGTGGTGAGTTCACGGTTGGGCCAGGGTATTTCGTAGTGCAACCCGAGGATCTCGGCGACGCGGTCGTGCAGCCAGCGGTTGTTGCCGTTGAACGGTGCGAACCGCCGGATGTCGACCCCGGTCAGGTCGGTCGTCGGAGCCCCGTTGACGATCCACTCGGCCAGCGCGCGCCCCGCACCGCCTGCCGACGCGATGCCGACGGAGTTGAACCCCGCGGCCACGAAGAAGTTCGCGCATTCGGGCGCCTCGCCGAGGATGAATTGGTTGTCCGGCGTGAAGCTCTCCGGCCCGTTGTAGAGCTTCTTGAGCCCGGTGTGCTCCAGCGCAGGGATGCGCAGCACCGCGTTGTCCATCAGGATCTGGAAGTGGTCCCAATCCTCCTCCAGCAGTTGGAATTCGAAGGGGTACGGGATCGCGTCGGGGGCGACCCACGGTTTGGCCTCCGGTTCGAAGCCGCCGATCACCAGCCCGCCGACGTCCTCCTTGAAATAGGTGTAGCCGTCGGGATCGCGCAGGATCGGCATGTCGGTGTGCACGCCGTCGATCCTCTCGGTGACGACGTAGAAGTGCTCGGCCGAGTGCAGGGGCACGTTCACGCCCGCGAGTGCGCCGACCTGCTTGGCCCACTGCCCGGCGCAGTTCACGACGATCTCCGCCTCGACGTCGCCTGCATCGGTGCACACGCCCGTCACTCGGCCGTTCTCGGTCTTGATCCCGGTGACCCTGGTGCGCTCGATGACGCGGGCACCGCGCAGCCGTGCCCCCTTGGCCAGGGCCAGCGTGAGATCGGTCGGGTTGGCCTTGCCGTCCGCAGGCAGCCAGATGGCGCCGACGAGGTCGTCGATGCGAATCACCGGGTAGTGCTCGAGAGCTTGCTGCTGGCGTGAGCAATTCGCACTCCATGTCGAAGGCGGCCGCGTTCGCCGCGGTGCGACGCAGTTGGATCATCCGATCCTCGGTGCGCGCGACGGTCACTCCCCCGCACTGCTTGTAGCCCGCCGTCAGACCGGTCTCCGCCTCCAGCGCGGTGTATAGCTCGGTGGAGTACTGGACGAGGCGGGTGCCGCCCTCGGAGGCGCGCAGCTGCCCCACCAGGCCCGCCGCGTGCCACGTCGTGCCCGAGGACAATTGGCCCTGTTCGAGCAGAATGACGTCGGTGTAGCCGAGCTTGGTGAGGTGGTAGGCGACGCTGGTTCCGATGACACCGCCGCCGATGATGACGACCTGGGCACGTTCGGGGAGTGATTTGTCTGCCATACCCATTCCTCAGTCCGACGCCTGCACGTCATCGAGCAATCCGTGAAATTCCGGACCCTTGAACTCGGCGAGCGCACCTTCGTAGCGCTCCATTCCCCAGCCCCAGAAGTCGAAGTCCAGTGGGCTCGAACCGCTTTGGATACAGCCCCACAGCGTCCAGCCGTACATGCCCACGGCGCCCTGGAGCCGGGCACGGGCGATCTTGTGCCGCAACCGACGTCCGTAGTACGCGGTGACCAGTTCCTCGCACTGATCCGTCGACAGCTGGCACTCGCACGACGTGTTGCCCAGCTCGAAACATGGATCGTTGTTACCGGAGTACTCGTAGTCGATCAGCCACATCGTGTCGCCGTCCTCGACGAAGTTGGCCGCCAGCAGATCGTTGTTGCACGGCACCGTCGTGCGGTCGGTGGCTTGCAGCACCCGCCGTACGCTGTCGAACTGGTCGGCATGATCCAGATAGTCGGCGGGCATGCGGAAGCCGTTGTCCTGCACGACCTTCAGATAGGCTTGCTGCTTGGCGAACATGTCGAAGGTGCCCCGGAAGCGTGGCCCCGAGTGCAGGGTCCGCATGGCGTCGGCTGCCTTGGCGAGCACGCCTGGGCGTTGAAAGTCGTCGTTGGACAGGGTGGTTCCGTCGAGGAAGCCAAGCAGCAGGATTCCGAGGTCGGGGCGGTAGTCGACGACCGGTGCGCCGACGCCAGCCTGCGCGGCTGCCGTGGAGTTGTAGTGCTCCTGGTCTCGATCGATGCCGAGCAGACCCGCGGAGCTGCCAGAGCACCGCGCCACGTAGATCCCTCTTGGCGTGGTGACCTTGACGTTGCGGTTGGTCAGGCCACCCGAGAGATCCTCGAGGTGACGCGGTTGCCCCGTCAGTGCCGGAAGCTGATCCAGCAACTCGTCGAGCTCGGCATCGCTGAGCGAGAACGGCATCGATGCTCAGCCGATGTGGTCTGGGCCGGTCAGCACCCGTCGCAACATGTGCATTGCGACGGTCGTGGATCGCTCGCGGACATCGGACCGGTTGCCGGGCAGTGTGAGTGTGCGGGTGTGGGTCGTGCCATCGCCGAGCATCACGCTGAAACACACGGTGCCGACCGGTTTCTCGGCGCTTCCTCCACCGGGGCCCGCGATCCCGGTGATCGCGACCGCCGTGTCCGCGCCGAAACGCCGCAGCGCGCCTACGGCCATCGCCTCGGCGACGGGCTCCGACACCGCTCCGTGCGCCTCGATGAGAGCCCGGTCGACGCCGAGCAACTCCACCTTGGCGTCGTTCGAATACGACACCACCCCGCCCGCGACGTAGTCGGACGAGCCGGCGCGGTCGGTCAGCCGCGCGGCGACCAGTCCTGCGGTGCAGGACTCGGCCGTCGCGATCGTCCTGCCGGAGAGCAGGTGTGCGATCTGGTCGTCGACCAGGCTGCCGTCGGTGGAGAACAGGTCATCGCGGTGGCGGCTGCGCAGGTGGCCCACCAATGCGTCGTAGACGTCGGCGGCGTCGGGTTCGTAGCGGGTGACGATCTCGAGTTCGCCGCGCCGCAGGCACGTGGTGATCTCGAGGCGGTCGAAGGCGGGGATGACGGTCTCGGCCTCGCGCAGCGTCTCGGCGAGACCCGACTCGGGAAGGCCGAACATCCGCAGCGTGCCCTGGCGGTACTCGGTCCTGCCCGCGATCGCCTGCTGCACCTCGGCGGTCTGCACGGCGGTGTCCCACATCGGCTGCAGCTCACGCGGCGGGCCGGGAAGGACGACGACCGTCGGCGTGCCGGGCACCACGACGCCTGGCGCGGTACCGACCGGGTCGAGCACGCGAGCGCCCACCGGGACCATCGCCTGCTTGCGGTTGGCGGCCATCACCGCCTCGAAGTCCACTCCGCCGCGGGCCCGCATCAGCGTCCTGAGGATGTTGGCGATCTTCTCCTCGAGCTCGGTGTCCAGCGCTAGCTCGCGGTCGCAGAACTTGGCGACCGTCGCGACCGTCATGTCGTCGGCGGTCGGGCCCAGTCCCCCGCTGGTGACGATCAGATCGACGCCCTCGCCTGCGAGGAAGCGCAACTGCGCCTCGATGTCCTGCGGCCGGTCACCGCAGATGGTGATGTGCGCGAGCTCGACGCCGAGCTCGAGCAGGCGGTCGGCGAGCCACGGGCCGTTTCGGTCCTGCACCCGGCCGGTCAGCACTTCGGTCCCCGTGACGACGATTCCTGCGCGTGCACTCACGGTTTAGACACTACGACCCCTGCCGCCTCGATTCCCGAGGGGCGGGAGGTCGCGCGCCGTTTGCCGTCCCGAAAGGTCGGCGGACTACGGTCTGCGGCCGTGACGACCGTTCTGACCGCGCTGCCGGGCGTCATGGATCCGATGTACTGGCTGGGCGACGGCGGGATATTCGGATCGTGGGTCCTGCCGGGGGTGATGCTCATCGTCGTCATGGAGACGGGCCTACTGATCCCGTTCCTGCCCGGCGACACCCTGCTGTTCACGGCGGGTCTGCTTGCGGCGCAGGCGAATGCGCCGGTGGACATCTGGGCGCTTGCCCCGTGTGCGGTGTGTGCAGCGGTGGTCGGCGGGCAGATCGGCTACTTCATCGGGTGGCGCCTCGGTCCGGCGTTGTTCACGAAGGAGGACGCCCGTTTCTTCAAGCGGCGCTACCTGACCTCGTCGCACGACTTCTTCGAGCAGCACGGCCGTAAGACGATCCTCATCGGTCACTTCATCGGCGTGGTGACGGACGTTCGTCCCCGTGATCGCGGGCGCCTCGGGCATGCGCTACCCCGTGTTCCTGGCCTACGACATTCTCGGCGCCACCGCGTGGGGGGTCGGTCTGACCGTGGTGGGCTTCCACCTCGGCGGCGTGCCCGTCGTCAGCGCGCACCTTGAGCTCATCGTCGTGGTCATCGCGGTGCTGTCCGCGTTGCCGGTCACCGCCTCGGTGGTGCGCGGCCTGCTCGGTCGTCGCGCCAAGGCGAATGCGGGCGGAGTGCCGTCCGACCCGGCCTAGTGTCGCGTAGTGGACGTTTCGGTGGAGATTCTGACCGCATGCAGCGGCTTCCTGATTGCCGTCCTCTGGATGGACCTGATCTTCGACGTGCAGGTTCTGGCCCACCGCCACGTGGACGAACTACCCGATCCTGTCCTTGCCTCCATGGCCGCTTACTACCGTCGGGCCACCACGACGTCTCGACCCATGGGTCATCTGATCGCCGTCGTGATGGCGATTCTGTTGCTCGCGTTGGTCCTGCGGGCGTGGCGTGGTCATGACCCGTTCTGGCTGTCGGTAGTCGCCACGGCACTCGCCGCCACACCGATTGTTCTGGCGCTGAGCCGAACCGTGCCGAACGCGATCCGACTCGGCGAGCGCGCAGGTACGGCTGCGGAGCAGACGCGCCTAGCCCGATCCGTCCTCATCGACCACGGCGTATGTCTGGGCTGTCAGCTGGCTTTCTTGGCGGTGTGGCTGTTCGCTACCTGTTCAGCCACGCCTTGACCGTGTCGACGTCGCGTGAGTACGCCTCCAAGGTGTCGTCATGGAATCGCGAACCGCCGCTGATGACGTCGTTTCCGGCCCAGATGACCCTCACTCTGGCGGCTCCGCGCAGGTAGACGTCGACGCGATCGACCTCCCGGCGCTGCCAACCGGCGGCTTCGGTCAGTTGGGCGAGTTCGCTCCGCATGTCGGTCGCGGTCATGGACATCTCCTGTCGTTTCTCGCGTACATCCTCCCCTACGAGACCTGGGCCACCGTCTCCGCGGTGTTGTACCCGGTCACCCGCACCCACCCGTGCCGTCTTCCACGGGCTCGGCACGACGGCGCGCACCACGGTGGTCTCGCCGGGGAAGACGGTCACGTAGTTGTCGGAGTACTCGATGGGAAGAATCTCCTCGCCGTCGCGCGACGGTGTCACCTCGGCGCGTTCGAAGAACGCGATCTGCTTGGTCGGGTTGTGCAGCGAGATGTCGACGACGTCCTGACCCGCCCCGTTGGTCGTCCGCTGGGCGGTGACCTCGAGTGGTACCTTCGCCATCCTAGTTGAGTGCTGTCATGTCGGCCCACGTCGACTGGTTCAACTCGAAGGCGACGTCCAGATCGGGGTCGCCGACGTCGTCGTTCAGCTGCGATTGCCAATAGACGTTGTCGCCCACTACCTTTCCGTCGCGATCGAGGAGCTCGCACCGGACGAAGAAGACCCGCGAATCGCGAGCGACGCGTGGCAGTGTGATTGCGGTGGCGGCACTGCCCGATGCGACGGTCATCTCGTCGCTGGTTCTGTCTTCACGCACGCGACCCTGCAGGTCGTAGACGCGCACCCTGGCCCGCAGATGCGTTGCCTCCTGGGGCGTCTGGTTGACGAGCATGACGTTGGCCTGGCTGTGGTCGCCGGTCGCGTAGGAGTCGAAGACGACCGACAGCGGCCGCAGCCCCTTCTTGGCGCCGAAGTAGGCGCCGCCGGGTCGGAGGTAGTAGTCGAAGATGTTGCCGAAGAACGACGGCCAGTGATTGTTCAACATCCAGTAGATGGTCATCTTGTGGCCGGCCCAGCCGAGCGCGGCGAAGGCCTCGAACTGCGCACGCGTCGATTCGTAGTGAGCGAGTTGGGCTTTGGCGGCGAACTCCTCGGCGCCGCCCGACGAGCCGTACCGGCGGACGATCGCGGTTCGAATGCTCGCCAGCGCCGCATTGCCCGGGTTGGAGCCGGCGTGGAAGTACCACGCGTCGTTGATCGGCCACAGCTTGTCGGGCGGAATGAACTTCTTCAGACTGGCGAACGGTGGAATGTGCTCGTTGTCGCCCTGCTCGGCAGACGATCCCCGCGCGGCGCCATAGCGTCCGCTGAACCAGTACGACGGCGGACGCCACGTGTACGGGCCCCGCCATCTGGATGCCGTCCCAGACGCGTTCGCCGTTTGCATCGCGTCAGATACGAGGACACGGTGTCGACGACGGCGTTCTGCCAGTGCAGGTCCTCGAGGATGGAGTGGTAGTTGCTCAGCACCTGTTCGGGCGGTCTGCCGTCACTGCCGTTGGCCCACACGACGGCCGCGGCGTGGGAGCGCAGCATCGCGACCTGCGAGCGCGTGCTGTCGTAGGCGACTCGACGATCCTCTTCGTCCCATTGCGGCCACTTCTCCCACTGGTTGCAGCACATCCAGCCGACCATCAGCGGTATGCCGAGCTCGTCGGCGGCCTCGACGAAGCGCTCCGTGGGGATCTTGGACTCCAGCCGCAGCATGTTCAGTCCGAGATCGCGCACGTAGGCGAGGATGGCGTCCTCGCGATCGGGGTCGTAGCGGTAGAGCAGGTCGGGCGTGTACGTCGCGCCGCGGACGAGGAAGTCCTTGCCGTTGACCGTGAGGTAGAAGTTGCCGCCCTTGCCGAGCGCGGGGAAGCCCTCGTCGTCGTCACGGCCCTGTGCGATGGTGCGGACGCCGAAGCGTTGGGATTTCTCGTCGATCGGCCGGTCGAACTGGAGGAACTGGAGTTTGAGGTCGTAGAGATTCGGCGTGCCCATCGTGTACGGCCACCACAGGTCGGGGTGGTTGAGCGTCAGCTCTGCGAAATCCGTTGGACTGAAGCTGATCTCGCGACTCCTCGTCCGGCCCGAGGGCGACGGGCTTCTCGATCAGCACGTCCCTGGCTGCCCTGTCGCGAGATCGTGGCGCGAAGGATTCCGCTGACCCGGTTCTTGGAGAAGTTGCGCAGTTGGCTGTAGACCGTCAGGCGTGCCGAATCCGTGCTGGGCAGTGGAAGTTCGGTGTTTACGGTCGAGTCGCCGATAGTCACCGCACCCGACGCCTTCAGGTAGACCGGCTTCCAGATCCCGGCGTTGCGGTCGGCGACGAACGAGTTGCCATTGGCCGGATTCTTGCCCGGCCCTTGGTATCCCAGGTAGTTCCAGTTGATCCAGTCGAACCAGCTGTCGGCCAACTCCACGCCGTCGATGTCCTGGAGCGACCGTTCGGGGGTGACCTTGACCGCCAATGTGTTCGGCTGGTCGGTGTTGATCCACCGGGTGACGTCGAAGTCGTGGTCGACGTACATGCCGACCGCCTGCTTGGCGTCGGCGACGAGCTGGCCGTTCAACCAGATTTCGGCGCGGTAGTTGATCCCGGGGAAGTTCAGTTGATAGGTGCTGTGGTTGGCGGGTGCGGTGAACGTCGTGCGGTACCACCAGTCTTGCTGATACAGGTCCTGCGGCACCTTGTCGAGCAGGTTGTTGCCGTAGTAGAGGTCGGGATAGGTGCCGTCGTCCTCCAACGCCTGCAGCACGGTGGCGGGCATGCGCTTCACCTCGTGCCAAGCCGCGTCGCGGTAGTCAGCGCGGGAGATCACGGACCCGTCTGCCTTCACCTCCCGCGCCGACGCCAGTCGCCATCCCGAGGCCAGTTCGACCTGGCTTGCCGGCGACTCGGGCCGTGGGAATCGTGGAACGTCGCCGACGCCCACCGACAGCAGGAGAAGGGCGACGACGGCACACAGGATGGCGGTCCGGCGTGTCTCGCTGACGATGTTGCCGCTCCTTTTCGACTCCGGCGACGCAACGGAAGCGAGACGCGCGGTGGCAGGCACCCATTGTGCACGGCGCCCCGTCGATCAGTCGTCCTTGCCTGCGATACCGCTGATCAGGCGGTCGCACACCGCGTACATCTGCTGCAACGCCTGCGCGGCGTCGTCCGCGCGGGAGACGTAGAGCGCCGCCTCGTCGAGGGCGCCGAGCAGTACGTGGGCCGTGGGTCGGGTCGGTTGGTCCGGGATGACGCCATCGGCGATGGCCTGGACCAGCATCGCCTCGACCACCCCGAGTCCGTACCGCATCCCGACCTCGCGCCAGTGGTCCCACCCCAGCACCGCAGGCGCGTCGATGAGCACGATCCGCTGCACCTTGGGCGACGAGCACTCGTCGAGGAACAGTCGGGCGCCGATCCGCATCGCCTCGAGCTGGCTGGCGGGCGCGGCGGTCGCGATCCGACCCATGATCGCGGCGACGATGTCGCTTTCGACCTCTTCGTAGACCGCCGCGAACAAGCCCGCCTTGTCGCCGAACTGGTGATAAAGCGCCCCCCGCGTGACGCCGGCGGCACCGACGATCGTCTGCGTCGACACCGCGGCATATCCGTCGGTGGCGAACAGCCGCCTGCCTGCCTCCAGCAGGAGGGCGCGCGTCGCGGCCGTGCGTTCGGCCTGCGTTCGACGCTGCGGCGCGGCGATCGTTGACTTTCATACAGTCTGCACGTAACTTTCATACCAGTTGTTCGTAACTTTGATCAGGAGGGTAGCCGACATGCCACAGGTGACACTGGAACACGCGACCATCGAATACCGCGTGTTGGGTCCCGACGATTCCACCCATCCCCCGGTGTTGTTCATCCACGGCATCCTGGTCGACCACAGGCTGTGGATGAAGGCCGCAGAGGAGCTGGCCCGCAACGGCTTCCGATGCATCCTTCCCGATCTGCCGTTGGGCTCCCACCGGATCCCCGTCGACGAATCCGTCGCACTCACTCCGTCGACCGTCGCCGAGATGGTTCACGAATTCATCGGTGCCCTGGACTTGCACGACGTGACGCTGGTCGGCAACGACACCGGCGGCGGACTGTGTCAGCTCCTCGTCGACGCCCATCCCGACGATGTCGGCAGGCTGGTCCTGACCAACTGCGACGCATTCGAGAAGTTCCCGCCGTTTCCGTTCAACGCCGTGTTCGCGACGATGCGGGGGCCCCGGTCCATCGGGTTGTTGTCCAAGCTGATGAAGATCTCCGCGCTGCGCCATTCGCCATTGGGCTACGGACTGCTGCTGCAGTCCGGCGACGATGCGCTGACCGCTTCGTGGGTCGGCCGATGAGCACTGATCCGCGCATCGCCGGCAATCTCGCGACGCTGCTGCGCGGGGTGGCGGCGATGGATCTCACCGACGTGGCGACGCGGCTGCCGCGCTTCGCCAAGCCGGTCACGATCGTGTGGGGAATGGCCGACCGCTGCTTCACCCCAGCGCTCGGCCGGCGGCTTGCGGCGCTGTTCCCCAACGCTGCATGGGTCGAGGTGCCGGGTGCGCGCACGTTCGTGGCGCTCGACGCCCCGGCAGCGGTGGTCGATGCGATCGCGACGGTGGGCGCTCGCGCTTGAGGGCGCAGCGGTTGGAACCTGTCGCGGCTAGAAGATGTCCTTGTGCGGCACGTCGGTGATCAGGCCGCCATCCACGATGAACTCGGCGCCGGTGGAGAACGACGATTCGTCGCTGACGAGGAACACGACGAACGCCGCGACCTCCTCGGGCTGACCGGGGCGGCGCAGTGGCGCAGTGACCATGTCGTCGGGGAAGTGCTTCGTCATCGGGGTCCGGATGAAGCCGGGATGAAGCGAGTTGACGCGGATGTTCTTGGGGCCGAGTTCGATCGCGGCCGACTTCGACAGGCCGCGGACCGCCCACTTCGACGCCACGTAGGGATGCACCATCGGCGCTCCCCGGAGGCCCTCGATGGACGACACGTTGATGATCGAGCCGCCGCCCGCCGCCTTGAGCTGCTCGACGACGGCCTGCATCCCGAGGAAGGTGCCGGTGAGGTTGACGTCGATGACCGCCTGGAACTTCGCCATGTCGAACTGGCCGATCTTGCCGAGCGCGACGATTCCTGCGTTGTTGACGAGCGCGGTGAGCTTCCCGAAGGCCTCGACGGCGACGTTGACCGCGGCGTCCCACTGCTCGGCGTCGGTGACGTCGAGGTGCACGTAGCGCGCCGAGTCGCCGAGTTCGTCGGCGAGCGCCTTGCCCTCGTCATCGAGGATGTCGCCGATGACCACTTTTCCGCCCTCGGCGACCAGCGCCCGCGCGTCGGCGGCGCCCATCCCTCGCGCCCCGCCGCTGATCAGTGTCACTTTTCCGTCCACGCGTCCCATGACGGGACACGCTACCGTACGGAGAATTCCGAACTAGAACCTGTTCCAATTTTCGTGTCTGGGCACGCATACTGCCAAGGCATTCGTTCGAAGGAGAAGTGTCCATGGCGATTCGCGTCGCACTCGTCGGTACCGGCAACTGCGGCAGCCTTGCGCTCAGGCAACTGATCGACGACGAGCGGTTCGAGCTCATCGGCGTCTGGGTCTCGTCGGACGCCAAGGTCGGCAAGGATGCGGGCGAATTGGCCGGCGTAGACGTGACGACGGGTGTCGCGGCGACTGGCGATCTCGACGCCATCGTCGCCGTCAAGCCCGAGTGCGTCGTCTACTGCGCGATGGGCGACGTCCGGCTGAAGGAGGCGATGGCTGACGTCCGGCTCTTCCTGAGCGCAGGCATCGACGTCGTCGGCTCGGCGCCAGGGGTTCTGCAGTATCCCTGGCAGGTGATCCCCGACAAGTACATCGAGCGCGTGGAAGATGCTGCCCGAGAGGGTAATTCGAGTGTCTTCATCACCGGCGTCGATCCGGGGTTCGCGACCGACCTGCTGCCCTTCGCGCTGGCGGGAACCTGTCAGAGCATTCAGCAGATCCGGACCATGGAGATCGCCGACTACGCCACCTACGACGGCGTCACGGTGATGTTCGACGTGATGGGCTTCGGCAACGCGATCGGCGACTTCCCCATGTTGTTCCAGCCCGGCGTCCTGAGCATTGCGTGGGGCACGGCGATTCGGCAGCTGGCTGCGGGTCTCGGCGTCGAGGTCGACGAGATCAGGGACTCAGTGGAGCAGGAACCGGCTCCCGAGGATCTGGACGTCGCCGCCGGGCACATCGCCAAGGGCACCGTTGCGGCACTGCGCTTTCAGATCGAGGGCATGGTCAAGGGGCACCCGGTGATCGTCGTCGAGCACGTCACCCGGCTGCGCGCAGACCTGCGGCCGGACTGGGCGCAACCCGCGCACCCCGGCGGTTCCTACCGGGTCGAGATCACCGGCGAACCGTCGTACTTCTGCGACATCGTTCCCACCAGCGTCAACGGGGGCGCCCCCTACGCGGCCATCCTCGCGGCGGCGGCGCGCATCGTGAACTCGATCCCCGACGTGATGGCGGCTCCCCCTGGAATCCGGACCACGCTCGACCTGCCGCTGCCCACCGGCAAGGGCGTCGTCAGACTCCCGAACTAGACTCTCCCCCAAGCGATTTCGGCGTGACCACCGGCGCCGAGCACCGGTCAGCACGCCGAAATCGTTGCTGGCCCATGTCGACTTGCCCGAACCGGGCAGGCCGCGGCAATGGTCAGTGTTGCCATGATCACGCCTTTCTGAAGTGGGCGGTGCAGAGCGAACAGGTGCGTCCGCAGTGCATGCGTCGCGGCGACGAGCGCGAAATCCTTGCGGCTGTGTTCGTCGGGTAGGCGCGCGCGGGCGCGGCCAGCGCGGGATCGTCGAGTCCCGCGTAGTCCAGCACGATCCGGTTTGCCGGGTAGACGATCTCGACCAGCACCGTGAGCAATTCCGGCGGGTTCCATCCGCCGTATCGCGACCGCAGCAACGCGGTGGCGTGCGAGGCCTGGTCCGAGGCGAAGGAGCCACGGGTCGCCACCGCGGGACCGTCCGGTGTCGGGTAGATGATGCCCAGCGAACCGTCCGCCTTGTCCGTCACCACCACCGGCTCGTCGAGCGCGATCACCGGAGCCTCGGGTTGGTCGTGGTTGAAGAACTTCGGCAGCGGGCGGGCGAGAATGGCGCCCCGCGCGTCGGCGATCAGTCCGCGGCAGGTCAGTGCGACCGCGCTCCATGCGCCGGAGTACGCGCACTGCTCGGTGCAGTCGTAGATGGTCAACGGCAGCTCCGGATGCGTCTGCACGCGAACGTGCCCCAGCGCCAGCGCGTCGGTGAGCGCGCCGGGCGAGAACAGCTGATCGGTCGTGGGCACGGTGAGCGAGGCTGCCGACGCCCGCCCTGCGCCGCACCCGAGTTATCGGGTCCGCCGACCGCGGTCGCTCGGCCGCTACACGCGGCGTGGCTACGAGTCGGCCTACTCTGGTGGTCTCCCATCGAATCGAGGCACATGAATTCGCCAGCTCCCGTCGCGCAGCAGCTCGCCGAGATCGCGGCGGCGGACCCCGGACCTCGGGTCGGGGCCTTCTTCGACGTCGATGGAACGCTGGTCTCCGGCTTCACGGCCATGGTGCACGCCGGGCATCGGTTTCGACATCGACAGGCGAAGATCGGTGAAATGTTCGGCGTGATCGAGGCGTCGGTGCGGTACCGCGTCGGCCGGATGGAGTTCGAGCGCCTCGTCGAGCGGGCGTCCGGATACATGCGCGGTGATTCGCTGACCGAACTCGACGAGCTCGGCGAATACCTGTTCCGGCGGCACATCGAAACCCGGGTGTTCGCGTCGATGCGCGAAGTCGTTCGCGCGCACCAGGATTGCGGCCATACCGTGGTGGCCAGCTCGTCGGCACTCACCATTCACGCCGAGCCGGTGGCACGCTACCTTGGCATCGATCACGTCATATGCAATCACTTCGAGGTCGACGATCGCGGCCTGCTGACGGGCGGCATGGTCAAGCCGATCGTGTGGGGCCGCCGCAAGGCGCAGGCGGTGGAACGGTTCAGTGCCGCCCATGACGTCGACCTCGAGCAGAGCTACTTCTACGCCGACGGCGACGAGGACGCGGCGCTGATGAGGGTCGTCGGAAACCCCCGGCCGGTGAATCCGCGATCGCGCCTCGCGGCGGAGGCCGCCAGGCAGGGGTGGCCGGTGCTCCGCGTCGACGGCGCAGGCGGTCGGAGGCTGCAGTGGCCCCGTCGGTCGCCGGCCTGAGGTCAGCCCCCGCCTTCCCTGCTCGGCTCCCCCACCCGGATCATCCTCTGGAGCGAGCCGACGAACACCGGCGGATACGCGCCGACGCCAGCCCTGTCCAGCCATTCGTGGGCCAGATCGGAATCGTGTAGCCAACTTCGGGCGTGGGCCTCGTTGTCGGTGTTCAGCATGCAGCATCACCTCGAGCGGGTTGTCGAAGGCGCTGAACAGCAACAACTTCTGCACCCCCGCGGCGCGCAGCCCCTCGGTCGAGTCGTGTACCAGCTGCAGCAGCTGCTGCACGTTCTGCACGGGCGCGATCAGCGAGACCATGACCTCGGGTGCGGCCGGGGGCGCCTCCTCGACGAGATCCAAACGCTCGACGAGCTCACCGGCGAACACCGCCGGGATGTCCTCGACGCCGACCGCGTCGAAGTAGTCGAAGAAGACGCGTGACCTCATGACGTCGAGGACCGGCTCGCGGGCGTGGATCGCCAGCACGACCAGTACCCGGCCGGGCTCGGTCGTCGACGTGTAGACCAACGCGTGGTGGGCGCCGAGGTCGGCGAGTCCGTTCTGCCGACGTTGCAGCAGGGGTGATACGTGCTTCGGGTCGGGCACGCGGTAGTCCGAGGCGAGCACGAGTGAATGGTCGAGCCAGTGGGTCACAGTCCAGTCCTTTGGCGGGACGGCCCCGCTCGTCGAATGGTATTCGCAACCGGTGGGTGTGCACCGGGCATTCACACCGCGACGGGAAGGGACTAAACTAGAACACGTTCTATTTCAGTCCCTCGCTTCCGCCCCCACTCTTAGGAGCAGGCATGCACACCGCCCTTTGCGACAAGCTCGGCATCGAGTTTCCGATCTTCGCCTTCACCCACTGCCGAGACGTCGTCGTCGCGGTCAGCAAGGCCGGGGGGTTCGGGGTGCTCGGTGCCGTCGGCTTCACCCCCGAGCAGCTCGAAATCGAGCTGAACTGGATCGATGCCAACATCGGTGACCACACCTACGGCGTCGACATCGTCATCCCCAACAAGTACGAGGGCATGGATTCCGGACCTGGACGCCGACGAACTGGCCAAGATGCTGGTCGACATGGTGCCGCAGGAGCACCTCGACTTCGCCAAGAAGATCCTCACCGATCACGGCGTCCCGCTGACCGCCGAGGACAACGAGAGCACCCTGCAGCTGCTCGGCTGGACCGAGGCCACCGCGACACCGCAGGTCGAGGTCGCTCTCAAGCATCCGAAGATGACGCTGATCGCCAACGCACTCGGCACGCCGCCGAAGGACATGATCGACCACATCCACGCCGAGGGCCGCAAGGTCGCCGCACTTTGCGGGTCAGCGTCGCAGGCGCGCAAGCATGCCGACGCCGGCGTCGACATCATCATCGCCCAGGGCGGTGAAGCCGGCGGGCACAGCGGCGAGGTCGGTTCGATCGTGCTGTGGCCGCAGGTGGTCAAGGAGGTCGCACCGGTTCCGGTGCTCGCGGCCGGCGGCATCGGCAGCGGCCAGCAGATCGCCGCCGCGCTGGCGCTCGGCGCGCAGGGCGCCTGGACCGGTTCGCAGTGGCTGATGGTCGAGGAGGCGGAGAACACCCCCGTTCAGCAGGCGGCCTACATCAAGGCGGGCAGCCGCGACACCGTCCGCAGCCGCTCGTTCACCGGCAAGCCGGCGCGGATGCTGCGCAACGACTGGACCGAGGCCTGGGAGAACCCGGACAACCCGAAGCCCCTCGGAATGCCGTTGCAGTTCATGGTTTCCGGGCTGGCTGTCTCGGCGACCAACAAGTACCCCGACGAGTCCGTCGACGTGGCGTTCAATCCCGTCGGCCAGGTGGTCGGTCAGTTCACCAAGGTCGAGAAGACCTCGGCCGTGATTCAGCGGTGGGTGCAGGAGTACCTCGAGGCGACGAACACGCTGAACGAGCTCAACGAGGCCGCCTCGGTCTAACCCCTCGCCCAGTCGGCGCGCTGGCCACGACACACGCCGACCAGACATAGACGGCCCTCATTCCGCGTGAATGAGGGCCGTTTACGTCTGTTCGGCACGCTTGCCGCTATGTATGATGCTCTACATAATGCCGAGCCCCCGCGAACGCATGATCATCTCGACCGCGCTGCTGATCCGCGAGCGCGGCGCGCACTCGACGGCCATCTCCGACGTCCTCGAGCACAGCGGCGCACCGCGTGGATCCGCCTACCACCACTTCCCCGGCGGACGCACCCAGTTGCTCTGCGAGGCAGTCGACTACGCGGCCGAGTACACCGCGGCCCGCATGGCGAAGGCCGAGACCAGCGCTGGCTGCCGTCGACGTCATCGTCGACGGGCTTCCGCACCCTGCTCATCGAGTCCGACTACCGCGCGGGATGCCCGGTGGTCGCCGTCGCCGTGGAAGCGGACAACCAGCCCGTCGTCGACCGGGCCGCCGCGGCATTCACCCGCTGGACGGAACTGATCGACCGGCGCCTGCGGGCCGATGGCGTCGGCCCGACCCGCGCAGAGGAACTGTCGATGCTGCTGATGACCTCGATCGAGGGCGCGATCGTCGTTGCCCGCGCGACGCGCGACGTCAAGCCACTCGACCTCGTCCACCGCCAACTGCGCGCCATGGTGGCGCTCGAAACCGAGGAGCGTTCGACATGACCACCGTGACCAACGAAGAGTGGCACGCGACGGCGTGCATCCTCTGCGAATGCAACTGCGGCATCGTCGTTCAGCTCGAGGACCGCAACGCTGGCCAAGATCCGCGGCGACAAGGACCATCCCGCGTCGCAGGGCTATACCTGCAACAAGGCGCTCCGGCTCGACCACTACCAGAACAACCGCAACCGGCTGACGTCGCCGCTGCGTCGCCGTGACGACGGAAGCTACGAGGAGATCGACTGGGACACCGCGATTTCCGAGATTGCGGATGGCTTCGGGCGCATCCGCGACGAATACGGCGGCGACAAGATCTTCTACTATGGCGGCGGAGGTCAAGGCAATCATCTCGGCGGCGCCTACAGCGGGGCGTTCCTCAAGGCGATCGGCTCGCGCTACCGGTCGAACGCGTTGGCCCAGGAGAAGACCGGCGAGTACTGGGTCGACGCACATCTCTACGGCGGACACACCCGCGGCGAGTTCGAACACGCCGAGGTCTCGGTGTTCATCGGCAAGAACCCCTGGATGTCCCAGAGCTTTCCGCGCGCCCGCGTCGTGCTCAATGAGATCAGCAAGGATCCCGCGCGATCGATGATCGTCATCGATCCCGTCATCACCGACACCGCCAAGCTCGCCGACTTCCACCTGCGGGTTCGGCCGGGCACCGACGCCTGGTGTCTGGCGGCGCTCGCCGCGGTTCTGGTCCAGGAGGACCTGTGTGACGAGAAGTTCCTCGCCGAGCACGTGACCGGAGTCGACGGCGTCCGGGCGGTGCTGCGGGACGTGCCGGTCGCCGACTATGCCCGACGGTGCGGTCTCGACGAAGCGCTGATTCGGGCCGCGGCACGACGGATCGCCGGAGCGGCAAGCGTTTCGGTGTTCGAAGACCTCGGCATCCAGCAGGCCCCGAATAGCACTCTGTGCTCGTATCTCAACAAGCTGCTGTGGATCCTCACCGGCAACTTCGCGAAACCAGGCGCGCAGCATCTGCATTCGTCGTTCGCGCCGCTGTTCAGCGCGGGAGGCGTCGGCCGCACGCCGGTCACGGGAGCACCCGTCATCGCCGGGTTGGTGCCGTCCAACTCGGTGCCCGACGAGATCCTCACGGATCATCCGGACCGCTTCCGCGGGATGATCGTCGAAAGCAGCAATCCCGCTCATTCGGTTGCCGATTCCGCACGGGTACGCGACGCGCTGCGCTCACTGGAACTCCTCGTCGTCGTCGACGTGGCGATGACCGAGACGGCGAGATTGGCGCACTACGTTCTGCCCGCAGCGAGCCAGTTCGAGAAGCCGGAAGCGACCTTCTTCAATCTCGAGTTCCCGCACAACACCTTTCACCTTCGCCATCCACTGCTAGAGCCGTTGCCGGGGACCATGGCCGAACCCGAGATCTGGGCGAGGTTGGTACGCGCCCTCGACGTGGTCGACGAGCGGGACCTCGAGCCGCTGCGCATCGCGGCGCGCGACGGACTCGACGCCTATGCGGTGGCCTTCCTCGCCGCCATGGCCGCCAGCCCCGGGCTCGGTCGCGTCCTGCCGTACGTGCTCTACGAGACGCTCGGCCCGGTTTTGCCCGACGGGTTGGCGGGCGCCGCCGCGCTGTGGGGGCTGGCCCAGAAGACCGCGATGACCTACCCGGACGCGGTCCACCGCGCGGGACACGCCGACGGCAATGCCCTCTTCACGGCGATCCTCGACAATCGGTCCGGTGTCACGTTCACGGTCCACGAATACGCCGACGACTTCGCGCTCATCACCCACGCCGACAAGAAGATCGCGCTCGACATCCCCGAAATGCTTTTGGAGACTGCTGCTTTGGCCGATAACTCGGAACAGCTGACCAGCGCCGAGTTCCCGTTCGTGCTCTCAGCGGGTGAGCGGCGCGCCTACACGGCCAACGACATCCTCCGCGATCCGTCGTGGCGCAAGCGAGATCCGGACGGGGCGCTGCGCATCAGCGTGGAGGACGCGGCCGCGATCGGCGTCGGTGACGGCGATCGGGTCCGGATCACCACGGTGGCCGGTCGCGCAGAGGCCAGCGTCGAGGTCAGCGCCGCCATGCAACCGGGTCACGTATCGCTGCCCAACGGGTTCGGGGTCGACGATGCGGACGCGGATGGTCAGGCCGTGACTCCCGGCGTGGCCCCGAACGAGTTGACCTCCACGCAGTGGCGCGACGCTTACGCGGGGACGCCGTGGCACAAGCACGTGCCTGCCCGCATCGAACTGGCCGGCGTCTAGCTAGGACAGCAGCCGCTCGGCGGCCCGGCGTAGGACGGCCGCGCGATCACCCGCGCCGTGGTCCGCGGCGATGAAGTGGTTGCCGATCAAGAGCGAAAATGCCATCAGAGCAATGGCTTCCACGTCGTCTGCGTCGGTGTGCAGTTCAGAGATGAGGCTTCGCAGGTAGTCCATCCTGCGGTTGTCGACGCGGCGAAGCCTACCGCCGACGGCGTTGTCGCGGCGCGCCCAGTCCCGGACCGCGAGGTCGACGGGCAACAGCTCGGCGGAGAAGGTGAGCAGGCCCGCCTTCGTGACCTTGGTGCGGGCGTCGCCTCCCTCGCGTTCCACCCGTTCGAGGACGTCGTCGGTGCTCCTCGCCTCCCAGGTGTCGAGAAGTGCCTCCAGCAACGCCTGCCTGTCATTGAACTGGTGGTAGAAGCCGCCGCGCGTCACGCCGAGGGTCTGAGCCAGCACGTCGATGCGCACGGCGTCCGGACCTCCGTCGGCGAGTGCGGACAGCCCGGCGTCGATCCACGCCTCGCGTGTGGTTCGCGTGGGTGCAGGCATCACGTCTCCCGATGGTGTCGAACGGCCCATTGACAATACGATCGCAGCATACATACAGTGATGTATGGATCAAACGACGACACTCGCTACGGCCGAGCACACGCGGATGCCCTGGCGAATTCATGCCATGACCAACGACTTTCGCGTCGAGGACGTGTGGGCGCTGCCGACGCCCGGTGGCGCGGGAGACTTCGCGCGGCTGGTGGCGTTGATGGGTGCGTTCGACCCGGCTCAGTCCTCCCCTGTCGTCGGGGCACTTTTCGCCATTCGATGGCGCCTCGGCGCGTGGCTTGGCCTCGACCGCGCCGACGCCGGCCCTGGCGGTCGCATCCCCTCGCTCCGCGAACGCCTACCCGCCGATCTGGCGGACACGTCGTCGGAAACCTCAGCGCCCGGCCGGTTCGCCCTCCTGTACGCGGTCGACGACGAGGCCGCGTTCGAGATCGCCAACGAGACCATGCACGGAGTGCTGCACCTCAGCTGGGTACCCGACGGAAACGGTCGCTACCGCGGTCAGATGGCGGTGCTCGTCAAGCCGAACGGTCTCCTCGGCAGGGCCTACATGGCGGCGATCGCACCCGTGCGACACGCCGTCGTCTACCCGATGATGCTGCGCGAGATCGGTCGGATCTGGCGAAGGCAAGTCCTCGTCCGACAGGTCGACGTACCGCCCGAAGTGCGCGGGTTCAGCACGCTGCCAACCATCGACTACGCCGATGCATTCCTCGTCCACACGGGTGAGCATCCGGCCCGGTCGGCACACGACTGGGCGGTGGCCGTCCTGGAGGAGGCGCCCCTGGCGACGCGCACGCAACTGCTTGCAGGCTGGTCGGCGCTCGGCCTGGTGGCGTCCGAATCCAGCGACGCCGTGCTGGGCTGGCAGGTGCGGAGCCATGGCGAGGACTTCGTGCTTCTCGGCCGGGACTCGCGGATCGGGATGCCCGGCGAACTACTGTTCGCGCTGCGGGCCGACGGATTGGTCTTCTCGACGTTCATTCACCATCGCCTGACCGGCACCCGGGCGATCTGGGCGACGGCGCGACGTGCGCACGTGCGTACCGTGTTGGCGCTATTCGAACGCGCCGCCGGTCACCCTGCCGGCGGGGGCGGCATCCACGGCGGGACGTCCGCCGGTGGCGGAACGTCGGCAGGAGGAGGCGGCGGAACGTCGGCAGGACCGGTCGGCCGGTTGGGGCCGGGCGCCTGAGCCGGGATGGGCGTGTTCATGCCGCGCTGCGCAAGCCCCATCAGGAGCGCCTGCTTGCCGCTGATCTCGTGATTCTGTACCGCCGCCATCAGATCCTTGAGGTAGCTGACGTTGGGGCTGTCCGGATCCTGATCCACCATCGTCGATCCCGGCGGTAGGGCATCGGGGCTGGCGAGGTGCGGAACGCCATTCGGCTGAGCAACCGGCACGTCACCGCTGGCCTGGTTCGCCGTGTCGACACCCGGCGGCGGCGCGTTCACGGCGCCCAACGGCACGAGCGGATCCGGTACGACGGGTGCAGGCGCCGGGTCGGGGGGCGGCGGTAGCGGATCGGCGGACGCCGTCGTCGCGGCGAGGACTGCGGCGCTAGAAATTGCTGCGCTGCAGGCGAACGCAGTTAGAGACCTGCGGATCTTGACGTGCATCGCGGTGGCCTTCCCAATGTGACGGCAGTGACTCATGGTATCGCGTGGGTTTATCCATCATCATTGGAGTTTCGTTACAAAATGGGCAACGGGAACACGTTCCACCTGAGACTTCAGCGGACTTTGGGCAACCCGCTTTCTGCCACCCCAACTGTGGTGTAGCAATGGCGTACACGCACTAGACCACGTCATCTCGAGGAGCACATTGATGCCGACTCCGAACCTCCCCGCCGGGTTCGACTTCACCGACCCCGACATCTACGCCGAGCGCCTGCCGATTGAAGAGTTCGCGGAGATGCGCAAGGTGGCGCCGATCTGGTGGAACGAACAGCCGGAGGACGTCGGGGGTTTCGGTGACGGCGGTTACTGGGTGGTGAGTAAGCACAAGGACGTCAAGGAGGTGTCGCGACGCAGCGACGTGTTCTCCAGCCTGGAGAAGACGGCGCTGCCGCGGTACGCGGACGGCACCGTCGCGCAGCAGATCGACACTGGCAAGTTCGTGTTGCTCAACATGGATGCGCCGCACCACACGCATCTGCGCAAGATCATCTCGCGCGCCTTCACGCCGCGGGCGATCGAACGGCTGCGCGAAGATCTCGCCGACCGGGCCCGCGACATCGCCGAGAAGGCCGCTGCCGAGGGCACGGGCGACTTCGTCGAGCAGGTGTCCTGCGAGCTTCCGTTGCAGGCCATCGCGGGTCTGATGGGCGTGCCGCAGGAAGACCGAATGAAACTCTTCCACTGGTCGAACCAGATGGTCGGCGACATGGACCCCGAGTTCGCAGGCAACGACGCGATCAGCGCCTCGGTCGAGCTGATCACGTACGGGATGCAGCTGGCGGCCGAGCGGGCCAACACGCCAGGCGAGGACCTCGTCACCAAGTTGGTTCAGGCCGACGTCGAGGGCGGCAAGCTCACCGACGACGAGCTTGGCTTCTTCGTCATCCTGCTGGCGGTGGCGGGCAACGAGACCACGCGCAATTCGATCACCCAGGGAATGATGGCGTTCACCGACTTCCCCGACCAGTGGGAGCTGTTCAAGCGGGAACGCCCCGCGACGACCGCCGACGAGATCGTGCGGTGGGCGACCCCCGTCACGTCGTTCCAGCGCACCGCGCTCGAGGACACCGAGTTGGACGGCGTGCAGATCAAGAAGGGCCAGCGGGTGGTGATGATGTACCGCTCCGCCAACTTCGACGAGGACGTCTTCGACGACCCGTACACGTTCAACATCCTGCGAGATCCCAACCCGCATGTCGGGTTCGGCGGCACCGGGGCCCATTACTGCATCGGCACCAACCTTGCCCGGATGACGATCGATCTGATGTTCAACGCCATCGCCGACGCCATGCCCGACCTGACTTCGCTGGCCAAGCCCGAACGGCTGCGGTCGGGCTGGCTCAACGGCATCAAGCACTGGCAGGTCGACTACACCGGGGCGTCAGCGGCGAAGTAGCTGTCCTGCAACGGGTTTCGTGTCGCGTAGGATAGTCGATGATCGAGCGCCAGTAGTCCTCGGGGATTTCGGCGCCCGAGCGCAGCACGATCGCCAGGCCGATCGGCCATCGCGATGCCGAGCACGCCAAGCCACAGGCCGGCCAGGCCGATCACCAGCCACATCGCGGTGGTGAGCGCGGGCCAGGGTGACACGACGGCGAGCGCGGGCGCGAAGAAGAAGCCCGCGCCGATGTACCACGACGACCCCGCGCGGTCGGATGCCAACACGAACCTCAACCATCGCGGAATCGCTGCGGGCTGCGTGCCTGCCGTCGTGGACTTCACGACTTCCAGAATCCTGGCCTCGGGGTAAGCGAAGCAATTACCTCCGAGGTAGTGGATGACGAGCGCCCTCGCGCGCGACACTGGGCCGATGACCGTCAAGCCCGCGACCGCCGTCGGCGCGCAGCATCCCCCGTTCGGTTCGTTGATGAAGCAGTGGCGACAGCGTCGTCGGATCAGCCAGCTCGAGTTGGCGATCGAGGCGGACGTCTCGTCGCGGCACCTCAGTTTCATCGAGACCGGCCGATCCGTCCCCAGCCGCGCGATGGTGCTGCGCCTCGCCGATGCGCTGGATGTGCCACTGCGAGAGCAGAATCGGCTGCTGATGGCTGCGGGCCTTGCGCCCGTCTACGGCGAGCGCTCGCTCGCGGACTCCGACATGGCGCCCGTGCGCGACGGTGTCGACAAGGTGCTCGAGGCGTACGAGCCGTATCCGTGCCTGGCCGTCGACAGGGGCTGGAACATCGTGGCGGCGAACGCGGGCGCCGGGCTCTTGCTGACACGGCGTCGCTCCGCATCTGCTCGATCCACCCAACGCGCTGCGCATCTCGCTGCACCCCGACGGCCTGGCGCCCCGCATTCGCAATCTCGGGCAGTGGCGCCACCACGTCATCGGTCGGCTGCGCAGGGAGGTGGTCGGTCAGCGGGTCGGCGGAGCTGTCGGCACTCCTCGCTGAAATCGATTCCTACCCTGGCGGTTTCGATGACAGCACCGACCTGGGCGGCATCGTCGTGCCGCTGGAGATCGACGGTCCGGACGGTTCCGTCCTGACGTTCCTGAGCACCGTGACGACGTTCGGGACTGCGCTGGACCTCACCGCCGCGGAACTCAGCATCGAGGCGTTCCTCCCCGCCGACGCCGCGACGGCGGCGGCGCTGCGGTAACTCGCAGTTCCAACTGGTATTACCACTTGACCTCTGACCACCAGGCCTGTAACCATGGTGGGTCATGGCTCTGCAACCCGTTTCCCGACGCTCGGTCCCCGAGGACGTCTTCGAACAGATCGTCGCCGAGGTACTCAGCGGTGACATGCAGCCGGGGCAGCCCCTGCCCAGCGAACGGCGCCTCGCCGAGGTGCTCGGCGTGTCCCGACCGGCGGTCCGCGAGGCGATCAAGCGGCTCACCGAGGCGGGACTGGTGGAGGTCCGCCACGGCGACGCGACGACGATCAGGGACTTCCGCAAGCACGCCGGCCTCGACCTGCTCCCCCGCCTGCTCATCCGCTCGGGCGAAGTCGATCTCGTCGGTCGTGCGCAGCATCCTCGAGACGCGGCTGCACAACGGGCCGAAGATCGCCGAACTCGCGGCACGTCGATCGGACGACGGTCTGGCGGACCTGCTCGACGCGTCCATCGACGCCCTTGCGGCCGAGCCCGACCCGGTCGAACGTCAGCGTCGCGCCCTGGTCTTCTGGGACCACGTCGTCGACGGCGCCGATTCGATCGCATTCCGGTTGATGTACAACACACTTCGCGCAACCTACGAGCCTGCGCTTCCGGCGCTGGCGGTCATGATGGCCGACGAGGTGGGCAGGCCCGAGGCCTACCGCCGCATCGCTGCGGCCATCCGCACGGGCGACCCCGACGGCGCGAGGGACGCGGCCCGCGAACTACTCGAACCCGTCGACGGTGGCGCTGTTCGCCGCACTCGACAGCGTGGAGGATCAGCGATGACGACCTCAGCCGTGACATCGACCCCCCGCGGCGAGCGCCGCGGGTTCTCGTTGACCGACGCTGCCCGCGAGTTCTGGCGCCACCCGTCGCCGTGGATGATCGTCGCGACGTTCGTCGCCGCGTTGAGCGCCAGGATCGTCGTCGGCGACTGGCAGGTCGCCGACGCCCTGCTCCCCGCAGTGATGCTCGCAGGATTCCCGTTCTTCGAGTGGATGGTTCATGTCTTCGTGTTGCATTGGCGGCCAAGGCATGTCGGCCCGATGACGGTCGATTCCCTGCTGGCCCGCAAGCACCGCGAGCACCACGTCGACCCGCGTGAGGTGGCGCTGATCTTCATCCCGTGGCGGGCGCTGCTGTGGGTGATTCCCGATGACGGTGGGCATCGCGCTGATCGCCTTCCCCCGCACCGGGCTCGGCCTGAGCTTTCTGGTGTTCGTCGGCGTCCTCGGACTCGGCTACGAGTGGTGCCACTACCTGATCCACAGCGACTACAAGCCGAAAACCGGGCTATACCGGGCAATCTGGAAGAACCACCGGCAGCATCACTACAAGAACGAGCACTACTGGTTCACCGTGACGAGCGCAGGAACGGCCGACCGGGTGCTCGGCACCCGTCCGGACTACGCGCTCGGTCGACACGTCACCCACGGCGAAGAACCTGCACGGCGTCACGCCTGGACGATGATCGGGTCGCCGATGCTGACCTGGTTGAAGTACCACGCGGCGTTGTCGGGACTCAGGTTGATGCAGCCGTGGCTGACGTTCGCCTTGCCCTGCGACGCGACCGACCACGGCGCGGAGTGCACGTAGACCCCACCCCAGGTGACGCGGACGGCGTTGTTGACCGTGAGCTTGTAGCCCTCGGGATCGCTGAGCGGAATGCCGATGGTGCGCGAGTCCATCACGACGACCGACTGCTTTTCCAGCGCGGTGAACGAGCCGATCGGCGTCGTGTGCTTGGGCTTGCCCATCGAGGCAGGCATCTCGCGAGCCACCACGCCGTCGATGCTGACCGTGAAGGTGTGAGCGTCCAGGTCGGCCACTCCCAGCACCTGCTGCCCCCGTGCCGAAGGAGGTCTTGAATCCCTCGACGCTGACCGTGATGGCGGAGTGTGCGGGCCAGAAACCCGTCGGCTTCCACTGCACGGCGGTGTCGTCGAGCCAGCTGAAGGTCCCCGTCGGCGTGCGAGGCGAGTCGAACTGGATCGAGCGCTCCGCGGCGGCCCGGTCGGCGATCGGCGTGAAGAACGTGACGGTGACCGGTGCGCCGACGCCAACGACGTCGCCGGGACCCGGCGATACGGAGGCGACGGGAACGGGCGCAGGAACGGCCGCCAATCCCGTGCTCTGCGACCCCGTCATCAGGAACGTCGCGATCGCAGTTACTGCCAACACAAACCGCACGGCTTTACGCAAGACTTCATCCCTCTGCTGTCGGGTCGGTAGGTACATCTTAATTGGACCCGCGAGTGTTACGAGTCAACGAAGAGCGCGCCACAGCGTCTTTCCAGCTAATGGCGTGACCGCGGACGAGCTAGTTGTTGCCGATATTGCGAATGCGATCCATGATCCGCGAATGCAGCGGCGGCTTCGTCGGCTCGACGGTGGGGATTGGCGCCACGGGGGCGGGATCCTGGATCGGCGCAATCGCGGCGGGATCCGCGCCGGGCGGCAGGGCAGCGGGCTGCGGCACGCCGCCGGGCACGTCCTCGAGACCGGGGGCGGCCGCGGGGACCGGAGCCTCGGGCAGCACCTCCTCCACGACGGGGGCTTCGGGAGGCGGAGGCGGCGCGGCCTCGACGGGAGGCGGTACCACCACGGGAGGCGCGACCGCTCGCACGGCAGCCGGTGCCTGCGGACGGGGCGTCGGTGACGGGGCCTTCGGCTCGGCGGCGGGCACCGCGGCGGACGCGGGACCTACCGTCGACCCGGAGTCCTTCAAGGGCGAAAACTGCAGGGTGACCGCAATGGTCGCGGAGACGACGAAGGTCACCACGGCGACGACGAGCAGCGCGAGCGGGCCGGTATGGGCCCACCGGCGTTCGCGAGTGTTGCGCACGTTCGCTCGGCGTCGAGGTGTCCGCGAGGTCCATCAGTGGAAAGTCGATGTTGTGTGCGGATGCCAGTGCCGCGCCCCGGGCCAGCGCCAACTGCGCGTCCTCCGGAGTGAACGTGGGCACCGACAGCGCGCTTTCCAGCCGCGGAAGGATCGACTCGAAGTCACCGGCCGAGCCGACGACCACCAGCGCCTCCGGCTGCCAGTCCGCCTTGGTGAAGACCGAGCTCAGCCAGCCAACGAGGCTCTCACCGGAATGGACGGAATGGTTGACCGCCGTGTGGATGGCGCCGTCGCGGGTGTGAACGATCAACGTGATGACGACGTCGGGTTCGATGACGCAAACCGCGGTGGTCTCGTAGCCGATCACGTCGGCGATGCCGCGCGCCAACGCCTCGGTGGCCTCGGGCAGACGAATGGCCACGACGTTGTCGAAGCCGGACTCCGACAGCGACCGGATCAGCAGCGAGGCCTCGGCGTCGGCGTCCTCGCTCCACGTCACGCCGATCGAATGCAGCCGTACACCGCGGTTCGCAGCTTCCGCCTCGGTGCGGAGCACGGCGGCAGTGGCCTGGGCGGAGGTGTGAATGTCCTCGTCCTGAAGGCGGAACGCGCCACCCTCGGTTCCGTCGTCGTCGCCCCCGTTGACGAGGACCATCCCGACCGAGGTCGGAGTCATCGACAATCCGAGTACCGCGTCCACAGAAATACCCTTTCGGACTTTCCGGCCGACCTTACCCGGCAGCGTCCAGCGCTGGCCCGATGGGGCTGGAAACCGCAGGTCAAAAGGCCAGCAGCTCGCGCAGCAGCGTCGGGTTCGACGTTGCCGCCGGAGAGGACGATCGCCGTCGGTCCCGGCGGCGTCGCGAACCGACGGTACGCGGCAAGGGCGACGGCCCCGCTGGGCTCGCTGATGAGGTGGGATCGAAATGCCAGCTCGCGCACGGCGTCGCGAATGTCGTTCTCGGACACGGTGATCAGATCGTCGAGCACCGTGCGCAGATGCGCGAAGGTCAATTCGGACGGCTGCGACCGCAGGCCGTCGGCGATGGTGCGGTTGCGATCCTCGATGGACCAGTCGACGCGGTGCCCGGCGCGAAGGCCTGCCGCGGTGTCGGCCGCCAACTCCGGTTCGACGCCGATGACCGTGGCGGCGGGACACAGGGCCTTGATGGCGGTCCCCACGCCGGAGGCCAATCCGCCACCGCTGACCGGAATCAAGACCGTCCGCACGTCGGGCAGATCCTCGGCGATCTCGAGGCCGATGGTTCCCTGACCAGCGATGACGTCGACGTGATCGAACGGCGGGATGAGTACGCCACCGGTTCGCGCCAGCACCTCGTCGGCGACTCGCTCTCGCTGGCCCGCGGCGCACAGGACCACCTCCGCGCCATGCCCGCGGGTGGCGTCGATCTTCACGGCGGGGGTCTCCTCGGGCATGACGATCACCGCCGAGATCCCGAAGCGTGCTGCGGCGTAGGCGACGGCCTGTGCATGGTTGCCGCTGGAGTAGGCGACGACTCCCCTGGCACGCGCGGCCTCGTCGAGACGCGCCATCGCGTTGAACGCACCACGAACCTTGAACGCGCCGATCGGCTGGAGGTTCTCCGGCTTGATCCACAGTGGCCGCTCGGGATCGCCCCACGGCGCCGGCAGCAGTGGCGTGCGGACGACGAAGTCGGCAATCCGCCGGGCCGCTGCGGTGATGTCATCGACGGTGACGAGTGCATTTTCCGGCGGGTCGGGATCCGAGGGTGCATCACGCGCTGGATCTTAAAGTGTGCCGTGTGACCGAACCGTTCTCTCTGCCCATCGTTCCGCGGTACGCCGAAATCGACCAGCAGGGCGTCGTGTTCAACGGCCACTACCTCACCTGGTTCGACGAGGCATCGACCGCCTTCTTCGAACATCTCGGCGTCAGCTTCGCCGACTTGGCGGCATGGAGTCTCGACGTGCAGGTGGTCCACGCGGAGGTCGACTTCCTCGCGCCGGTCAGGTGGCGAGACGTGGTCAGCGTCGGTGCCAGCTGCGAGAAGGCGGGTACGACGAGCTTCACCCTGCTGTTCGAGGTCCGCCGGCGCGGCGCGGATGGAGCCGACCAGGTCGCTGCTCGCGGTCGCAACGTCTACGTCGTCGTCTCGACCGACGATTGGACCAAGCGGGAAATCCCGGACGGACTTCGCGATGCGCTCACTTCCATTGCGGGTCAAGGCCGCAGCGAGTCCGCGGGCGGTACTGTCGGCCCATGAGCCATCAGCACGATCACGGTCCCCAACGCGAACTACCGCCGGGGATGGCTGAGCAGCTCGACCTGCCCTACTCGGGACTGGCGACCTTCGGGCATCGGCCGTTCCTGACCGAGGTCGAGCAGCTGGACTCCTGGCGCCCCGACGTCGCGATCGTCGGTGCGCCCTTCGACGTCGCGACGACCAATCGCCCCGGCGCGCGGTTCGGCCCGCGTGCGATCAGGGCCACCGCCTACGAGCCTGGCACCTATCACATGGATCTCGGTCTCGAGATCTTCGACTGGCTCGAGGTCGTCGACTTCGGTGACGCGTTCTGCCCGCACGGGCAAACCGAGGTGTCGCACAACAACATTCGCGAGCGCGTCAGTGCGGTGGCCTCGCGCGGCATCGTCCCGGTCGTGCTCGGCGGTGACCATTCGATCACCTGGCCCGCCGCGACCGCGGTCGCCGACCACCACGGCTACGGCAACGTGGGCATCGTGCACTTCGACGCGCACGCCGATACGGCGGACATCATCGACGGAAACCTGGCGAGCCACGGCACGCCGATGCGGCGCCTGATCGAGTCGGGCGCCGTGCCGGGCACGCACTTCGTCCAGGTGGGTCTGCGCGGGTACTGGCCACCCCAGGACACCTTCGAGTGGATGCAGGAGCAGGGCATGGTCTGGCACACCATGCAGGAGATCTGGGAGCGCGGCTTCAAGGCCGTGATGGCCGACGCCGTCGGCGAGGCACTTGCCAAGGCGGACAAGCTCTACGTGTCGGTCGACATCGACGTGCTCGACCCGGCGCATGCGCCGGGAACCGGCACGCCGGAACCCGGCGGGATCACCAGCGCCGACCTACTTCGAATGGTTAGGCAACTCTGCTACGAACACGACGTCGCAGGCGTCGACGTCGTCGAGGTTGCGCCTGCCTACGATCACGCGGAACTGACCGTCAACGCCGCGCACCGGGTGGTGTTCGAGGCGTTGGCAGGCATGGCGGCGCGGCGGCGTGACGCTGCGGGAGCCGAAATGGGGCCGCCGGGTCGGCGACCCCCAGCTGCGGACTAGCTCAGGACTTCTTCAGGGTGAACTGGCAGATGTCGGTGTAGCCCTCGGTGAAGAGCTCGGCGCAACCCGTGAGGTAGCGCATGTAGCGGTCGTAAACCTCTTGGGACTGCAGTGCGATCGCCTCGTCCTTGCGGGCTTCCAGAGCGGCCGCCCAGATCTCGAGGGTGCGGGCGTAGTGCAACCGCAATGGCTGGGTTCGGGTGAGTTCGAAGCCGGCATTGGTGGCGTGTTCGTCGACGGTCGAGGCGAACGGCAGCTCTCCGCCGGGGAAGATCTCGTCCATGATGAACTTGAAGAACTTCAGCTTCGTCATCGTCAGCGGCAGACCGCGCTCGGCGAACTGCTCGTCGCTCGGCTTGATGATGGTGTGCAGCATCATCACACCGTCATGCGGCAGCGCCGCGTAGGCCATCTTGAAGAACTCGTCGTAGCGCGCGCTGCCGAAGTGCTCGAAGGCGCCGATCGACACGATGCGGTCGACGGGCTGGTGGAACTGCTCCCAGCCTTCCAAGAGCACTTCGTGGCTGCGCGGGCTGTCGGACTGAGCGAGAAGCTCCGCGACGTGGGCTTGCTGGTTCTTGCTCAGCGTGAGGCCGATGACGTTGACGTCGTACTTCTCCATCGCGCGCTTGAGCGTTGCTCCCCAACCGCATCCGATGTCGAGCAGTGTCATACCCGGCTCGAGGCCCAGCTTGCCGAGCGACAGGTCGATCTTGGCGATCTGCGCTTCTTCCAGCGTCATGTCGTCGCGCTCGAAGTACGCACAGCTGTACGTCTGAGTCGGGTCGAGGAACAGGCGGAAGAAGTCGTCCGACAAATCGTAGTGAGCCTGAACGTCCTCGAAGTTAGGCTTCAGGTTCTTTTTGTCGCTGATCTGGTTTGGCAAGTCTCAGCCTTTGGTGTTGATGTGGTTTGTTGTCCGAGGCTCCACGCGGCTTGAAGAACCTCGCCCCATACGACAGCGCAGTTTACGCACAGTACATCGATTAGTGAGCCATCAGCCAATCGGTCTGAGGCCTCGACACGGTGTGTCATGAACACGTAACCCCTGCTCCGAGGGCACAGGACGGCCCTTGCGGGCTTTGGTCGAGGTTCCTGTCAATCCGCTGACGATGTTTGCTGTGGCGGGCCTGTCGGACTGCCCTCAATTGACGATCAGGTCAACTTAGCGATCTTGCTGCGTCGACGTCGTACTCGGCCACTGACGCCGAGACGATCGACTGCCTGCTGGTCGTCGCTGGGACCGCTGCCCCGGAACGTTTCGACCGCTGCCCGAGACTCCCAGCGCTCGAGGATGTTGATGCGACCCGGGTCCAGCAGGTCCGCCGAGATTGTGAAGTCGAGACATCCCGCGGCGAGACGGGCTTGGCGGACCACCTCGCGGCAATCCGCGAGATACGCGGCGCGGACCGCCGGTTCGACGATCAGGTGGCCTGCGACGACGATCTGCTTGGCGCCGGGCTGATTCATGGAACCCCTCGTGGTTGGCCAGAAATTGCGGACACTGTTCAGACTTCCCTTCACGACGAAAACAATCGGAGGTTGCCCACGTGACGGAATCGACCAGATCGATCTTCATCACCGGCGCAGGAAGCGGCATGGGGCGTGCGGGTGCGGAGCTCTTCCACGGGCGGGGATGGCGGGTCGCGGCGGTGGACCGAAACCCCGACGGTCTCGCCTCGCTCGCCGAGGGGCTGGGTCCGGATCGGGTCTGGACGCGACAGGTCGACGTCACCGACAAGGCTGCGCTCGAAACCGCCCTCGCCGAATTCTGCGCCGACAACGCCGGCGGTGGTCTGGACATGATGTGGAACAACGCGGGGATAGGTCAGGCCGGCTGGTTCGAGGACGTGCCCTACGACGCCGCGATGGCCGTCGTGGACGTCAACTTCAAGGCGGTGTTGACGGGGGCGTACGTCTGTTTGCCCTACCTGAAGAACGCCTCGGGGAGCCTGATGTTCTCCACGTCGTCGTCGTCGGCGACCTACGGCATGCCGCAGCTTGCGGTGTATTCGGCGACCAAACACGCCGTCAAGGGGTTGACCGAGGCGCTCAGCGTCGAGTGGCAGCGCCACGGCGTTCGGGTGGCCGACGTGTTGCCCGGCCTCATCGACACCGCGATTCTCGTTGACACGCCGAACCATTCGAGTGGGGCGTCGCCGTCGTCGAGGGCGGAGGTCGCGGCGGCAGCGCCCAAGAAGGGAATGTTCCGGTTGATGCCCGCGAGCAGTGTTGCCGACGCCGCCTGGGCCGCCTACCACGATCAGAAGCGGCTGCATTGGTATGTGCCGGAAGGCATTCGGTGGATCGATCGGCTGAAGGCCATCAGTCCCGAGTTCGTGCGCGGGCGCATCACCAAAGAGCTACCCAAGCTGATGGGCGACTGACTTTCGGTGCCCAGTTGACGACGACCGCGATCCGGACCTAGGTCCGGTGCGGCTAACCCGTCAATTCTGAATTCTCTTGTGTCACTTTGGTTTCTGTGGTCACATTTGACGGACGTATTGCCTCACGTCAAGATGCGCGCTTGGGCGGTTTCGTTGCCTCGTGTGATTGTGCGCGTTTGGGGATTCTGGTTCTGGTGGCGTACTGGTGCTTACTGGTGGTCATGGTGATGGGCCCTGGGCGGTCAGTGCTTGGATCTGACGCTGGATGGCGGCAGGGTTGATTAGGGCGTGGGTTCGGGTCATCGCCGCTTTGCGGTCGTCGGGGACGCTTGGATGTGCGATCGCGCGGCGGAATGGGGTGGTGGCGGTGTCGTATTTCTTAGACACTTTTGCGCCGGTTCGTACTTTGGAGATCAGTTCTGCTGTGGTTGAAAGTAGTTGGTCAGTTTGGATTCAAGTTGCCAAATCTCGTTGAGTAGAAACAACTCTGGGGCAGTGTCGTAGCGGTGGTAGCCGACCACGGTTCGTACGACTGCCCAGTTCTTCTGCTCGACGTGGCAGCCGTCGTTCTTGTTCGACGGCCGCTATTGGTGCAAAGGTGATCTCTTCTGTTTCCTGCACCAGATGAACAGGTAGACGTTGATGGAACTCGGTTCCGTTGTCGGAGTCCACCCCCAGGATCGGCATTGGCACGCTTTCCGCGATGCCTTCCAAGGCCCTCAAGACGCATTGTGGTCTCCCTACCTGGCACTGAGCGGTTCTCGGTCGAACCGGTGGCGATGTCAGTGACCGTGAGTGTGAATGCGAACGGCCCGATGGCGTTTCCACCATCGTGGGAGACCAGGTCGACCTCCACGAACCCCGGCCGGGCGTCGTCCCAGTCGGCCCAGGTGCGCACCGCGATCTGACTTTTCAGCAGTGACCCCGGCTTGGTCGCTCGACGCCCCTTAACCTGGCGTTTGGCCCGTTCACCGGCCAAGCGACGATCGATGGTGGCCGCCGACATCGACACCAGGAGTTCAGCGGTGCCGTCATCGATGATCCAACTCGCCGAACCGCCGCAACACCGCCACCAGCTCGCCCAGCATCGGCGCCAGCCTCTTGCCGGCCGGCATCCCTAGGACTAGCCCAGCAAAACGTAAGCGCAGCAATGACATTCGGCCCGTAGGACCGGTGGGCGCGGACTTCGCCTAGGCGCCACCGCCCTGGGCTGCAACGCCGCCTTGAGCGCTTTGCGGGCATGGTTGCGGTGCCAA
>CAWCTU010000027.1:0-57246 GCA_963798405.1 uncultured Actinomycetota bacterium | reverse complement strand
CGCGGGTCGCACGCTGGTGGCGCACAACGTGGCGTTCGACTCCTCGTTCCTGACCGCCGAGGCCGAGCTCGTCGGTGCCGAGCTGCCGATCGACAGCGTGATGTGCACCGTCGAGCTGGCCCGCCGCCTGACGTTGGGCACGGAGAACCTGAGACTGGACACGCTGGCCGCGCACTGGGCCGTCACGCAGATGCGGCCGCACGACGCGCTGGACGACGCGCTGGTGCTGGCCCAGATCCTCAAGCCGGCATTGGCACAGGCGTGTGAGCGCAAGGCCTGGCTGCCGGTCCGTCCCGTAGCCCGGCGAAAGTGGCCCGATGGGCAGGTCACCCACGACGAGATCCGTCCGCTGAAGGTGCTCGCCTCGCGCATGGCGTGCCCGTATCTGAACCCCGGCGTGTTCGTCGACGGCAGACCGCTGGTGCAGGGGATGCGAGTGGCGCTGTCGCCGGACGTGACGCACACCCATCAGGAGCTCATCGAGCGGATGCTCGATGCCGGGCTCGCCTACACCGATGCCATCGACCAGCAGACGTCGCTCGTGCTGTGCAACGAATCCGAGCCCGACCAGGGCAAGGGCTATCACGCGGGGGAAGCGGGGATACCACTGGTCAGCGACGGGGACTTCATGCGGATGCTGGACCGCGTCGCCGGCGGCACCGATGCCGAGGAGTTCGTCGACGTGACGCTCGCCGGCGATCAGTTCACGCTCTTCTAGGGCGGCTGCCCGAACCGCGTTGAGATAGCACTGAGGGCGGAAGCTACTCGAACTTCGTCGCCAGAGCGCTATCTCAACGTCGGCATCTGGCTCGCTAGGTGAGCGCCTTGGCCTTCAGCGAGTCGTACTCGGTCTGGTTGATCGTGCCCGCGTCGAGCAGTTCCTTCGCGTGCGCGATCTCCTCGGCTGGCGAACGACCGGCAGCCTGCTTGATGTAGTCGTCCGTCTGCTTCTTGGCCGCCACGGCTGCCTCGTGAGCGCGCACCGACATGCCCTGGCCGCGGAAGACCACGTACGCGAGCGCGGTGAGCCACGGGATCAGGAACAGGAAGACGACCCAGATCGCCTTGACGACGCCCTTCGTCTTGTGGTCACGCCAGAACAGGTCCGTCAGGATCTGGAACAGCACCAGCAGATAGGCGATCCAGGCGAAGATGATCAGGAAATGCCAGAGGAAATCCCAGGTAGAGCCCCAGTCCACGTCTACTCCTTAAACGTATGAAACTGCGCCATTTGACGCAGCCGTCAGTTTAGCGGCGCGCGGCGCGATTCACGGCAGAGACTACGGCTCGCAGCGACGCGGTAGTGATGGACGTGGCGATGCCGACGCCCCACACCGTCTTGCCGCCGACGGATGCCTCGACGTAGGCGGCGGCCTGCGCCTCCTCGCCAGAGGACATCGCGTGCTCGGAGTAGTCCAGTACCGAGACGTCGAATCCGACCGCGCCGATGGCGTCGACGAACGCGGCGAGCGGGCCGTTGCCTGCCCCGACGATCTCGCGCTCGACGCCGTCGACCTTCACCACTGCCGTGATGGTGTCGGTACCGCCATCTTCCTCGGCGGCGTCGACCTTCTGCCGCATCCGCTCAAGCGGCCGCACGGGTGCCAGATACTCGTCGGCGAAGACGTCCCACATCTCCTTCGGCGACACCTCGCCGCCCTCGCCGTCGGTGATCCTCTGGATCGCCTGGCTGAACTCGATCTGCAGTCGCCGCGGCAGGGCGAGGCCGTGGTCGGCCTTCATGATGTAGGCGACGCCGCCCTTGCCGGACTGCGAGTTCACCCGGATCACGGCCTCGTAGGTACGGCCGACGTCCTTCGGGTCGATCGGCAGATACGGTACCTGCCAAAGGATGTCGTCGACGTCCGCGTCCGCCTCGTCGGCGCTGACCTTCATCGCGTCCAGACCCTTGTTGATGGCGTCCTGGTGGCTGCCGGAGAACGCGGTGTACACCAGATCACCACCGTAGGGATGACGCTCGGGCACGGGCAGCTGATTGCAGTACTCCACGGTGCGACGGATCTCGTCGATGTTGGAGAAGTCGATCTGAGGGTCGACGCCGCGGCTGAACAGGTTGAGCCCCAGCGTGACCAGGCAGACGTTGCCGGTGCGCTCACCGTTGCCGAACAGGCAGCCCTCGATGCGGTCGGCGCCCGCCTGATAGCCCAATTCCGCTGCGGCGACGGCGGTTCCGCGATCATTGTGCGGGTGAAGCGACAGCACGATCGAGTCGCGGCGCGCCAGGTTGCGGCTCATCCACTCGATCGAATCGGCGTAGACGTTGGGCGTCGCCATCTCGACGGTGGCGGGCAGGTTGATGATCAGCGGCACCTCGGGCGTTGGCGCGACGATGGCGCTCACGGCGTCGCAGACCTCGACCGCGTACTCCAGTTCGGTGCCGGTGTAGGACTCCGGGCTGTACTCGAACCGCCACTGCGTGTCCGGGTACTTCTTGGCCTGCTCGACGCACAGCGTGGCGCCGTCGGTGGCGATCTTCTTCACGGCGTCGCGGTCGGCGCGGAACACCACGCGGCGCTGCAGGATTGACGTCGAGTTGTAGAAGTGCACGATCGCTCGCGGTGCGCCCTCGCACGCCTCGAACGTCCGCTCGATCAGCTCGGGCCTGCACTGGGTGAGCACCTGAATCGTGACGTCGTCGGGAACCGCGCCCTGCGTGATGATTTCGCGGACGAAGTCGAAGTCGGTCTGGCTCGCCGACGGGAAACCTACCTCGATCTCCTTGTAGCCCATGCGAACCAGCAGATCGAACATGCGTCGCTTGCGTTGCGGGCTCATCGGGTCGATCAGCGCCTGGTTGCCGTCGCGCAGGTCGACCGCGCACCACATCGGCGCGGCGTCGACGACCTTGTCGGGCCAGGTTCTGTCGCCCAGGGTGACCGGTTCTACTTCTTGGGCGAACGGTCGATACCGGTTCACCGGCATCTGGCTGGCCCGCTGGGTGTTCCAGCGCGGCTGGCCGGCATGGGGTTCGCCGACGGGGGTGGAGATGGAGTGTGCGGAAGTAAATGCGTCGGGAGAATCGCCCGATGGCTTCGAGAAGGTGGTCATGTGAGGTGGCTCCGGTTCGTCTGGTTTGACTTAGACCGGCGCATCGCGACTACCCGCGACGGAGAGCCAGTCTGATTCAGACTCCGTCGCGGCGTCCGAGGAGGAGCACCCGCTGCACGTGAGCCACCCTACTCCGCGGGACCCTTCCGCCAAAACCCCCCGCGGATTGAGTGGCGCTCAGACCTGCGAATCGGGGAACGCCACCACCGAGAGGAAGCGAATCGGCACCTGCACGAGGTCGACCGGGCCGTGCGCACCCTCACCGTCGAGCTGCAGTGAGTCCCCGGGTTGCAGGCGATACACCGAACGGCTGTGGCTGTAGTCCATCACGCCCTCGAGCATGTAGATGAACTCCGTGCCGGGGTGCTGGAACAGGGGATAGGTCTGGCTCTTCGCCGACAGCGTCACCTCCAGGCACTCGAGGCGCTTGTGCTCGCCTCGCAGCGAGCCGAGCAGCTGGTACTCGTGACCCTCGCGGGTGCCCGTGCGGACGATGCGCGCGCCGGTGCCCGCCTTGACGAAGGCCGCGGGCCGCTCGACGTCGGCGCCGCGGAACAACGTCGTCACCGGGACGTCGAAGCCCTTGGCCAGCAGCGCCAGCGTCGACAGGCTGCAGGAGGTCTGCGCGTTCTCGATCTTGGACATCATGGCCTTGGAGATGCCGACCCGCCCCGCCATCTCGGCGACGGTGAGGCCGTGCTGCTGCCGGAGTTGACGGACGTTGCGTCCGATGGCCGCCTCGAACTCGAGTTCGTCGACGGGCTCACGCGGATCGCGGTCGCGTGCGGTGCCGGCTTGGTTGCGGAGCAGCGGAACTTGGTCGTCGGGAAAGGACATCTATCGCATCTCACCAGCACCGACGTACGGATACGGCGTCTTGAGCAGATCGTTCTCCGCGAAGCGCGACAACCGGAAGTCGCTCTCGGGAATGCGCGGGTCGGCGCTGTGTCCGTCGAGCACCAGATCGGCGATGAGCCTGCCGACCGCGGGCGCGATCTTGAAGCCGTGCCCGCTGAACCCGGCGGCCACCACCAGCCCGTCGATCCCGGTTCGCGAGATCACCGGGTTCCAGTCAGGGGTGACGTCGTAACAGCCCGCGTAGCTGCCGGTGATCGCGGCGTCGGTGAAGCCGGGGAAGCGGTTGCCGACGCGATCGATCGTCAGGTCGACGAAGTTCTCGGTGGCTCGGTTGAGGTAATCGTCGGGGTCGGCGTCCTCGCAGTGCGACAGATCGCTGTTGCCGAACAACACGGTGCCGTCGGGCTCGGGCCGAATGTATTGCAGGGACACCAGATCGGAGAAGACGGGAACCGGGCCGAGCGTTACGCCAGGGGAGATCACCACCAGCTGCTCGCGTACGACGCGGATCGGGACGTCGACGCCGTAGGGCGCGAGGAACGGCTGAGTCCACACCCCCGTCGCGACCACGACGGTGCCCGCGGAGACCTCGCGTGCCATCCGCCAGGCGCACCCCGGTCACCCGTCCGCCGTCGAGCAGCAGTTCGGTGACCGCGGTGCCCTGCCGGACGCGTGCCCCCGCGGCCCGCGCCGACACCGCGAACGCCTGCGCGGTCTGGTACGCGTCGCCGTAGCCGCCACGGGGCTCGAAGGCGAAGGCGGAGAACGGTTCCAGATCGGCGAACGGCCACAATGCGGCGACGTCGGCCGCGTCGATCTCCTCGGTCTGCACGCCGACGGCGCGCTGGGCGACGAGGCTCTTGCGCAGGGAGTCGACGTTGGCCGCGGAGACGCCGACGACGTAGCCGGTCTGGCGGAAGCCGATGTCGTGACCGAACAGCTCCTCGGCATTCTCGAACACCTCGAGCCCGACGGTGGCCATCGCCGCCAGCGAGCTGACGCCGTAGTGGCACCGGACGATGCCGGAGGACTTGCCCGTCATACCCGAGCCGACCGTATTGCGCTCGACGACAAGCACATCGGTGACCCCGCGTTGAGCGAGTGCCCACGCCGCGGCGGCGCCCTCGATGCCACCGCCGACGATGACGACGTCGGCCGTCTCGGTCACGGGTCTTGGGCCTTCGCGTCGAGCGTGCGCTCACGGCGGATTCGCGCCCCGATTCCCGCCATCACCGCACTCTCGGCGTAGCTCATCGGTTGGCTGCTCTTCGCGCACGCGCTCATCGCCGCTGCCCCGGAATCCAGTCGGTGCCCGCCAGCGGCACCCGCGCCATCGCCGCGGCCTCGATCGTCACCGCCACCAGATCCTCGGGCTCCAGGTGTCGGACGTGCGCCTTGCCGCACGCCCTCGCGATGGTCTGCGCCTCCATCGTCAGCACCCGCAGGTAGTTGGCCAGCCGCCGCCCACCCTCGACCGGGTCGAAGCGGGCGGCGAGCTCGGGATCCTGCGTGCTGATCCCCGCGGGATCGGTGCCGTCCTGGAAGTCGTCGAAGAAACCCGCTGCGCTGCCGAGCTTCTCGTACTCGGCGGCGTAGCGCGGATGGTTGTCGCCGAGCGCGATGAGTGCAGCCGTGCCGATCGCGACGGCATCCGCACCGAGGGCCAGCGCCTTGGCGACGTCGGCTCCCGTCCGGATGCCGCCCGACACGATGAGCTGCACTTCCTTGCCGCTGCCACCACTGCGATGCACGCCCAGTTCCGCCAGCGCCTGCACGGCCTGCGGAACGGCGGCCAGCGTCGGGATCCCGACGTGCTCGATGAACACCTCCTGCGTCGCGGCGGTGCCCCCCTGCATGCCGTCCACCACGACCACGTCCGCGCCCGCGTGCACGGCGAGCTTCACGTCGTAGTACGTGCGGGTGGCGCCGACCTTGACGTAGATCGGCTTCTCCCAGTCGGTGATCTCGCGCAGCTCGTTGATCTTGATGGTGAGGTCGTCGGGGCCCGTCCAGTCGGGGTGCCTGCACGCCGAACGCTGGTCGATGCCCTCCGGCAGCGTGCGCATACCCGCGACGCGCTCGGAGATCTTCTGCCCCAGCAGCATTCCGCCGCCACCGGGCTTCGCGCCCTGGCCGAGCACCACCTCGATGGCATCCGCCTTGCGAAGGTCGTCGGGGTTCATCCCGTAACGCGACGGTAGATACTGATACACCAGGTGCTTGCTCTGGCCGCGCTCCTCGGGCGTCATGCCGCCGTCGCCGGTCGTCGTGGACGTGCCGACGGCGCTGGCGCCGCGGCCGAGCGCCTCCTTGGCGGGGCCGGAGAGCGCACCGAAGGACATTCCAGCGATGGTGACGGGGATATCCAGGTGCAGAGGATGTTTCGCGTTCCGGTCACCGAGAACCACGTCGGTGTCGCAGCGCTCGCGGTATCCCTCCAGCGGATAGCGGGACATCGAGGCGCCGAGGAACAGCAGGTCGTCGAAGTGCGGGAGCGGCCGCTTGGCGCCCCACCCGCGGATGTCGTAGATGCCGGTCTCCGCGGCCCGTTGAATGGCCGCGATGGTCTGCCTGTCGAAGGTTGCGGACTCGCGCAGGCCCCAGCCGTCAGCCATCAGTAGCTCGCAGCGTTGTCGACGTGGAAGTGGTACAGGTTGCGGGCCGAGCCGTATCGGGTGTAATCGCGCGTGTCGTCGTCGCCGAATCCGGCTGCCGTCAGGAGCCTTCCCAACTCGTCGTGGTGTTCGGGCGCCATCTCCTTGGCTACGCAGTCGGCGCCAAGCGACGCGGCACGTCCGCGAAGGTAGATGCGGGCCTCGTAGATCGAGTCGCCGAGGGCGTCGCCCGCGTCGCCGCGGATCACCAGGCGGCCGGCCTGCGCCATGAACGCGCTCATGTGTCCGACGTCGCCGCCGACGACGATGTCGACGCCCTTCATCGAGATGCCGCACCGCGCAGCGGCATTGCCGTCGATCACCAGCAGGCCGCCGTGCGCGGTGGCACCCGCGGATTGCGAGGCGTTGCCCTTGACCCACACGGTGCCGCTCATCATGTTCTCCGCGACGCCGGTGCCCGCGTTGCCCTCGATGGTGACCTCGGCGCGCTGGTTCATGCCAGCGGCGTAGTAGCCGACGTGGCCGTCGACGGTCACCGTGATCTCGGCATCGAGGCCCACCGCGACGTTGTGTGCGCCCGCCGGATTCTCGATGACGAACTCACCGGCGAGCCCCGCTGCGTGCAGGGTCGAATTGACCTCGCGCAGCGTAGTTTTCGCGAGGTCGAAGCTCGTCAACGCCGACGGGCGCTTCAGCGTGTCCATGCGTAGACCACTTCCGGTTCGGGCTCCCAGATCGCCGCGTGCTCGACTCCCGGCAGGCCCGACAGTGCGCGGTACTCGCTGCCCATCGCCACCCAGTCGGCGGTCTCGGCGATGACGGCGGGCTTGCACGCGATCGCGTCGCGGACCACGGCGAACGAGTCCCGGTTGGAGACCAGAAGCGTGTAGAAGCCGTCGAAGGTGGCGCACAGCTCCTTCAGTGCGGTCTCCACGTCGCGACGCCCTGCGCCAGCTTGCTCGCGACGAACCGGGCGCCCACCTCGGTGTCGTTCTCGCTGTCGAATCGCACACCGGAGGCGACCAATTCGCGTCGAATGGTGGCGTGGTTGGCGAAGGACCCGTTGTGCACCAGGCACTGCTCGGGTCCGACGGCGTAGGGGTGAGCGCCCGACGGGGTGACGGCGGACTCGGTCGCCATCCGGGTGTGCCCGACGCCCTGCCAGCCCCGAGCTCCCGCGAGCCCCCACGATGCCGTGAGGGTGGCGGGGTCGCCGACTCCCTTGAGCACGGCGAGGTCCGCACCGAACCCGGCGACCAAGACCGAGGGGAACGCCGCCTTGGCCGCTGCGAGCAATACCTCGGAGTCGGCGGTCGCGGTCAACAGATAGGTATCGCCGATCATCGTCACGCCGACGTCGGTCGCAAGCGCGGAACCGATTGAGGCGGTGACGGATTCGGGCTCCGGCGACTGTTCGGGGAACAGCAGCGAGACGCACCCGCGACCGGGCGGAGTCCAGACCGGATCGCCGTATACGGCCACGCCCGCGGAATCGCTTCCGCGGTTTGACATTTCACACAGCATGCCGGTGAGCAGTTCACCGAGGCGCGGATACAGTTCGGGCGTGCGCAGGTGCAGGCCGACGATGCCGCACATCAGAAGGCCGTCAGGTAGTGGTCGACCTCCCACGGGCTCACCGAGCCGTGGTAGGCGAAGAATTCGTCGCGCTTGAGGTTGGCGAAGTAGCTCGCGACCCCGTCGCCCGCGGCATCGAGAACGCCTGCGATCACACCGTCGCCCTCGAGCTCGTCGACGGCGTGCAGCAGTGTGGGCGGCAGTGTGGGCCGGTCACCCGTCGCGCCGACCTCTCCCGGGTCGAGGCTGCGACCGATGCCGTCGAGCCCCGCCCCGAGTGCTGCGGCGATCGCGAGATAGGGGTTGGCCGAGCCGTCGCCGCCACGTAGCTCGACGCGCTGGTCGTCGGGAACGCGGATGTAGTGGGTTCGGTCGTTCCCGCCGTAGGTGGGCTGCCGGGGTGCCCAGGATGCGCCGGATGACGTCGTGGTCGCTCCGGTTCGCTTGTAGGAGTTGACCGTTGGGCCCACGACCGCCTGCAGCGCGCAGGCGTGCTCGAGGATGCCTGCGATGAACGAGTACGCCGTCGGCGACAGTCCGAGGCCGTGGGCGTCGGCGTCGCGGTCGCCGGGGAACACCGCTGCCCCGCCTGCGGTCAGCGACATGTGCAGGTGCAGGCCGGTGCCCGTGCGGTCCGCGAACGGCTTGGGCATGAACGTTGCGATCATCCCTCGCTCGGCGGCGACCATCGATAGCAGGTAGCGCAGCGTGATGACCCGGTCGGCGGTGGTCAGCGCGTCCGCGTACTGGAAGTTCTGCTCGAACTGGCCGTTGCCGTCCTCGTGGTCATTGGCGTAGTTGGACCAGCCGAGCCGGTTCATGGCCGACGAGATCGTCGTCAGATGGTCGTACATCCGGGTGACGCCACGGGCGTCGTAACACGGCTGCGCGGCGGTGTCGGCGACGTCGGCGGTGGCCAGGCTGCCGTCGGGATTGCGGGTCAGCAGAAAGTACTCGACCTCCGCACCCACGAACGGTTCGAAGCCGGCGTCGGCGGCGCGCGCGATGAGCGACTTGAGGATGATGCGCGGGGCGTACGGCCAGGGCTTGCCCTCGACGTGCGGGTCGCAGTGCACGATCGCCAGCCCCTCCTTGATGAAGGGGATCGGGGTGAAGGACGCCGGATCGGGGATCGCCATGATGTCGGGATCCTTGGGCTCCTGGCCCATGGCGCCGACGGCATAGCCGGCGAAGCCGACGCCCTCGGTCGCAAGCAGCTCGATGGCCTCGACGGGCACGAGCTTCGCGCACGGCTTGCCACGGAGGTCGACGAACAGCGCGAGGATGAACGTCGTACCCGCGTCCCGTGCGAGCGTCGCGAGGTCGTTCGGTGCGGTCACTGCCATTGCCCCTGTCTCCTGTTGGGAATCAAAGTATCACTGCAGGAAACATGCTGCAGCGCGAAAAAGCCCCGACCGGCGCGGGGCGAAGCGCGCCGGTCGGGACGTTCTCAGGAGGTGGCGAGCTCGTACGACGCTTCGCGATGCGATACCGGCGTCGATGCCCTTCTCCTCGTCTTCGGGCGAAATGCGGATGCCCATCGTCTTCTTGATGGCGAAGGCGATGATGAAGGCGACGACGAACGAGTACGCCAGCACGGCGAACGCGGCCACCGCCTGCTTCCACAGCTGGCTGAAGTCGCCACCGTAGAACAGGCCGTTGACACCGTTGGGCATGCTCTCGCTGGCGAGCAAGCCGATCAGCAGGGTGCCGATGACGCCGCCGACGAGGTGGACGCCGACGACGTCGAGCGAGTCGTCATAGCCGAACTTCGACTTCAGGCCAACCGCGTAGACGCAGATCGCGCCGGCGATGGCGCCGAGCGACGATGGCTCCGATGGGCGTGACCGCACCGCAGGCGGGGGTGATGGCGACCAGGCCGGTGATGGCGCCCGACGCCGCGCCGACGCCGGTGACGTGGCCGTCCTTGATCTTCTCGACGGCCGAGCCAGGCCAGGGTGGCCGCGCACGTCGCGACGAAGGTGGTGACCATGACGATCGCCGCCGAGTTGCCCGCGGCCAGCGCCGAGCCGCCGTTGAACGCGTACCAGCCGGCCCACAGCAGGCCTGCGCCGAGCAGCGTCAGCGGCACGTTGTGCGGCTTGCGCAGCTGGCCGAACATCGCGGACTTGCCGAGCACGATGGCGACGGCGAGTGCCGCGGCGCCCGCGTTGATGTGCACCGCGGTGCCACCGGCGAAGTCAATTGCCTTGAGGCTGTTGGCGATCCAGCCGCCGATGGAGTCCTCGGTCACCACGCCGTCGAACGCGAACACCCAGTGGGCGACGGGGAAGTACACCAGCACGGCCCAGAACGTCGCGAACACCATCCACGCGCCGAACTTCATCCGGTCGGCGACCGCACCCGAGATCAGCGCGACGGTGATGGCGGCGAACAGGGCCTGGAACAGTGCGAACAGGCTGACGGGCAGGCCGGAGATGGTCGTCTGCGACTCCAGCAGATCCTTCATCCCGGCGAACTCGGTGAAGCTGCCGACGAAGCCGCCGTAGGAGGTGCCGAACACCATCGAGAAGCCGAACAGCACCCAGAGGACGCCGACGATGGCCACGGCGCCGAATGTCATCATCATCATGTTGGTCGAGCTCTTGACCGAGACCATGCCGCCGTAGAACAGCGCGAGTCCGGGGATCATCAGCGTGAGGCCGATGATGCAACACAGCATGAATGCCGTGGTGCCTGTATCCACTACGTCCATCAACATCTCCTGAGTGGTGCGGCCCCGAGCGGGCCGATCACTGGCAGTAACCGATGTTTCTGTTACGTGGACGGGATCGCAGTGTTTCAGTGCGGTTACAGTCAATTCCAGGAAGTGGTCATAGATGCCCCAGATGCCCCCGTTCTCGTCGCTGAGAGACCTCCCTCGGCGCGTGTGGATCTACATCGGCGTAGCGGTCATCGCCGTCGTGGCGATCGTCGTGTCCGAAACGATGTTCGGTCGTTCCGACGAGGACTGTGGGCCGGTGCAGGGACCTGCTGGACTACAACACCGCGCAGGCCAAGCTGATCGACGAGAAGGCTGGCGACTCCGCCGGCATCCCCACGGTGGCCGACGAAACCGCGTACCAGCGGTGGGCCGACGGACTATCCCAGCGGGCGCGAACGTGAACGCGCCCGACCTCGCTCAGACGGCTCTCGAGCTTGCCAGCCTGGCCAACCAGTTCGTCGCCAAGATGTCGAGGGTGCGCACGGAGGTGGAAACGCGGGCGCCAGGGGCTCCCGCGCCCCCGGTCGCCTACGAGATGTCGGTCCTCAACATCCAGATCACCGATCACCTGGCCTCGTTGTCGAAGGAATGCCCAGCCTGAGGCTTGCCGGTCAGCCTTCGCCGCCGACTGCACGCTTGGTGAACGCATCGCGCGAGTAACCCCGTCAACAACCGTACTTTCGGCGAGCGCGCCGGTCAGAGCGCCAGCGGAGTTCCCCAGGTGCCGGTGAACACGTCTCCGCCAGCGGCAGCCGTGCGCGCGGGATCGAGTCGCGCTCGACGATCTCCGGCGGAGCCTGCGCGTAGTCGCCGAGCATGCCGACGGCGACCACCGCGAGCGGCCGACCTCGGCGGGAATGTCGAACGCCTCGCGGGCGCCCGTCGGCGTCGAACCCCGCCATCGGGTGCGCGACCATCGAGCGCGACACCGCCTCGATGGTCAGCTGAGCGATCGCGGCGCCCGCGTCGACGGCCGAGTACAGCGCCGTCCTCTCGTCCTCGCCCTCGTCGGCGCACACCAGGATCAGAGCGCCGGCGGCCTTCGCGTACGCAGTTGCCGCGCTTCAGCGTCGCGGCCAGCCGGTCGAACGTGTCGTCGCCGCGGACGCCGACGACGAACCGCACGGGCTGACGATTGCCCCACGTCGCAGCCCAGCGGGCGGCCTCCAGCAGGGCGTCGAGCTGGTGCGTGTTCGACGGCGGCGTCGGGGTCGAACATCCGAGGGCTCCACCGCGCGGCGAGGTCATGGTGGATCGGCACCCGGGTGTCGGCGAGCCGATCAGCGGGGATCTTGGTCACCGGTCGACGGTACCGGCGGGATAACCGGCGGGAGAAAAAGGGTGCGCAGACCCCTTATCCTTTAAGGCGACCTCACCCAACCCGAACTGAAAGGGCGATTCAGTGGCGCTCGTCGTGCAGAAGTACGGCGGATCCTCGGTGTCTGACGCCGACCGGATCCGCCGTGTCGCCGAGCGCATCGTCGAGACCAAGAAGGCGGGCAACGACGTCGTCGTCGTCGTCTCGGCGATGGGCGACACCACCGACGACCTGCTCGACCTGGCCCGCCAGGTCAGCCCCGCGCCGCCCGCCGCGCGAAATGGACATGCTGCTGACCTCGGGCGAGCGCATCTCCAACGCACTGGTCGCGATGGCCATCCACTCGCTGGGCGCCGAGGCGCGGTCGTTCACCGGGTCGCAGGCCGGCGTCATCACGACCGGCACGCACGGCAACGCCAAGATCATCGACGTCACGCCCGGCCGGCTGCGCGATGCGCTCGACGAGGGCCTGATCGTGCTGGTCGCGGGGTTCCAGGGCGTCAGCCAGGACAGCAAGGACGTCACCACGCTGGGCCGCGGCGGCTCGGACACCACCGCCGTCGCGCTGGCCGCCGCACTGAACGCCGACGTGTGCGAGATCTACACCGACGTCGACGGCATCTTCACCGCCGACCCGCGCATCGTGCCCAACGCGCGTCACCTCGACACCGTCAGCTTCGAGGAGATGCTCGAGATGGCGGCGTGCGGGCGCCAAGGTGCTGATGCTGCGCTGCGTGGAATACGCCCGCCGCTACGACGTTCCGATACACGTCCGGTCGTCGTACTCCGACAAGCCGGGCACGCTCGTCAAAGGATCGATGGAGGACATCCCCATGGAAGACGCCATCCTCACCGGAGTCGCCCACGACCGTGGCGAGGCGAAGGTGACCGTCGTCGGACTGCCCGACGTTCCCGGCTACGCCGCCAAGGTGTTTCGCGCCGTCGCCGATGCCGACGTCAACATCGACATGGTGCTGCAGAACATCTCCAAGATCGAGGACGGCAAGACCGACATCACGTTCACGTGCTCGCGGGAGAGCGGGCCCGGCGCCGTCGAGAAGCTGGCGTCGCTGCAGGACGACATCGGTTTCAGCGCAGTGCTTTACGACGATCACATCGGCAAGGTGTCGCTGATCGGCGCTGGCATGCGCAGCCACCCCGGCGTGACCGCCACGTTCTGCGAGGCGCTGGCCGGCGTTGGCGTGAACATCGACCTCATCTCGACCTCGGAGATCCGAATCTCGGTGCTGGTCAAGGACACCGAGCTGGACAAGGCCGTCATGGCGCTGCACGAGGCATTCAATCTTGGCGGCGACGAAGAAGCCGTCGTGTATGCGGGAAGCGGGATCTAGCAATGGTCAGTCGATAGGTGTAGTCGGCGCGACCGGTCAGGTCGGCCAGGTGATGCGGAAGCTGTTGGAGGAGCGCGACTTCCCCGCGACGAGCGTGCGGTTCTTCGCCTCGTCGCGCTCGCAGGGCAAGAAGCTGCCGTTCCGCGGGCAGGAGATCGAGGTCGAGGACGCCGAGACCGCCGACCCGCAGCGGCCTCGACATCGCGCTGTTCTCCGCGGGCGCGACGATGTCGCGTGTGCAGGCGCCGCGGTTCGCCGCCGCCGGCGCCGTCGTCATCGACAACTCGTCGGCGTTGCGCAAGGACCCCGACGTTCCGCTGGTGGTGTCGGAGGTCAACTTCGCGCGCGACGCGGGACACCGACCCGAAGGGCATCATCGCCAACCCGAACTGCACCACCATGGCCGCGATGCCGGTGCTCAAGGTGCTGCACGACGAGGCTCAGCTGGTCCGGATGATCGCCTCGACCTACCAGGCGGTGTCCGGCAGCGGGCTGGCCGGCGTCGAGGAGCTGTTCGGCCAGGCCCGCGCCGTCGTCGACGACAGCGAGCAGCTGGTCCACGACGGATCGGCGCTGACGTTCCCCGCGCCCGAGAAGTACGTCGCACCCATCGCCTTCAACGTCGTGCCGCTGGCGGGCTCGCTGGTCGACGACGGCTCCGGCGAGACCGACGAGGACCAGAAGCTGCGCTTCGAGAGCCGCAAGATCCTCGGCATTCCCGGACCTGCTCGTCAGCGGCACCTGCGTGCGGGTGCCCGTCTACACCGGCCACTCGCTGTCCATCAATGCCGAGTTCGCGCAGCCGATCTCGCCCGACCGCGCCCGCGAGCTGCTCGACGGCGCACCGGGTGTGACGCTAGTCGACGTGCCGACGCCGCTGGCCGCCGCGGGTGCGGACGACTCGCTCGTCGGCCGGATCCGGCAGGACCCGGGCGTGCCGGACGGCCGCGGGCTGGCCCTGTTCGTGTCGGGTGACAACCTCCGAAAGGGCGCGGCGCTCAACACCATTCAGATCGCCGAGTTGCTGGCCTCCGAGTTGTGACCCACTGATCCAGTGCGCCGAAGCAGACGTACTGGGCGGGAAAGCGCGAGTAGTTTGCGCCATCTCGTCGATCTCGGCGATGGTGCTGATGCCCGTCGGCCCACGCCGACCCGCCCGCTCCGATCCCTGAGCCGGTTCTGCGGCCGTTGGCCTTGGGGCAGGCGATGCGCATCGGGCCGACGGCCGGAACCGGAACGCCGACAAGCGGATTACGGCATCGGCGCGACGGATCTGTGCGAGTTCATGGAGTTCCCGAGCGGCATACTCCAGGTCTGCGGGGACAGCTTTCGCCGGCCAGGGCGTCGGATTCGGCCGCGGCTACTCACCGATCGCACTGCACGTCGACACCGACTCGGTCAACGACCCGGCCGGCGTGCGCTACGACGGCGTCAGCGGCATCGACAAGCCACTGCTCGCCGAACCTACGCCGCCGGGTGCGTCCCAGCTGCCCGCGGGCGTGGTGCAGATCAACCGCGAGAACTACATGCTGGTGACCACCACCGTCAACCTGGTGCCGGGAACCTCGCGGCTGGTGAAGGCCATTCCGGGACAGGGTAATTGGGCGACCGTGCCGAAGTCCGAGCGGCCGGCGGACTATGCGGGCGGCAGGCAGACGCAGATCAGCGGCTACTACGATCCCATCCCGGCCGATGACTCGCCGCGCGGCTGGGTGTATCTCCTCGCCAACGACTTCGACCGCAGCGGTCCGGTGGTGCTCTACCGCGTGCCGCCGCAGACGTTCACCGATCGTGCCAGCTGGCAGGGCTGGTCGTCGCTGCCGGGCAAGGATGGCGGCTGGGACCAGCCGCCGACGCCGCTGTGGGGCGACAAGGTCGGTGAGATGAGCGTCCGTCAGATCGAGGGCAAGACCGTATTGAGCTACTTCAACGCCAGCACCGGCAACATGGAAGTCCGGGTCGCCGACGATCCGACCCGCCTGGGTACGGCACCCGCCACGACGGTGGTGTTCGCAGGCTCGTGGCCCGAGCCCGTCGACGTGTTGCCGCCACCCGAGGACATTCGGCTGGCCCAGCCCTACGGGGGTTACATCTCACCCGGGTCGACGCTCGACGAGCTACGGGTGTTCGTCAGCCAGTGGAATACCTTGCCGCAGAACGATAATGCGCCGTACCGGGTCATTCAGTTCGCGGTGAACCCGTTCAAGCCCTAGCCGTTTGCCCCGCCGCGATCGGCGCGGAAGGCGTGCATGCCCTCGGTGAGTGCCGCGAACACCCGGTGGGCGGCCTGGAGATCCTCATCGGAAACGGTCTGGAGGGCGTGGGTGTTGTGTTCGTTGATTCCGCGTAGAAACGTGTTGACGAGTTTCATTCCAGCGTCGTCGTAGCGAAGTATGGCCTTACGCCGATCGTTCGGGTCGATCTGTCGCCGCAGATATCCGTCCTCGGTCATTCGCTCGATCAGGTAGCTGATCGCGGCGCCGGACAACCCCATCTTCGTGCGGAGCTCGCCTGCGGTGAGGTACTTACCCTCCGCCTCGGCAAGTATCACGAAGATGAGGGCGCGAAAGTCGTTGGCGCTCAAGCCATTGCTAGCCGCGAACAGCCGCGCGACCCAATCCGACTCGGCCGTCAAGATGCGAAGGTCGGATCCGAGTAGTTTCTCGAGTCGTATGCGCTCGCCGCCGCTTCCGGTCACCTGTATCCCCGCCTATCGGACACCCTGTGCCGACGTGAAACACGAAAAGGCCGAGTAACCGGGGTCTGGGACAGCTCGGGTAAACGCAAAATAGCACAGGGGCATCCGCGTCGAGCGAATTATCACAGCAAATAACGTGACGAGATGATAACGCCACGTGGGCAGGGATGTAGATCAGCCCTCGCAAACGAAATCGGCCCGCCCCAAGTGGGGGCGGGCCGACTGCTGAGAGGACTTACTTGAACGCGTCCTTGACCTTCTCGCCCGCGTCCTTGAGGTTGGCCTTGACCTGGTCGACCTTGCCCTCGTTCTCGGTGCTCTTGTCGCCGGTGGCGCTGCCCGCGGCTTCCTTCGCCTGACCGCCGAGGTCATCGACCTTGTTCTTTGCCTTGTCAAGTGCACTCATGTCTTGCTCCTCACGTCGTTGTCGTGACTGAGGGTTACCCCGTCTCCTTGGATCGAATCAATCCGGTCCGTGTGAGCCACGACTCTCCCTGCTGGGGATGGCGACCACGATGAGGAGAGCGGCCGTCACCTTCACAGCCGATTCATATGCAATTCAATGCAAGAGCCTCACGACCAGTTGCATCATCGTGTTCATGAGCGAAACAACCACGTCCGACGACCCGGTCACCGGCCCCATCGAGCCCGTGCCGCCTCCGCCGCCCCCGCCACCCGCTGCGACGGCCTACGCCGTGGAGGAGGTGCCTCGGCACGAGCACCCGACGAGCCGACTCAACAAGGTCCTCGCGTGGGTGGGGATCGTGGCAGGCAGCCTGTTCATCGTCGCGATCATCTTCGGCACCGGCTTCAGGATCGGCCTTGCCGTCGGCAGCCATGGTGGCGGCATGGGACACCACCGCTATCACGGCAACGGACAGATGGAGGACCGCGACCGCGGCGGTCCGCCGCACTTCCCGGGCGGCGGAGGTTCGATGTGGCGACCCGGTGGACCAGGGTTCATGTTCCCGCCGCCCCCGGGCTTCTTCCCCGGCGGTCCCGGCTTCCCCGGCGGTCGGCTTCCCCGGCTTCCCCGGCGGTCCGGGTGGGCCAGGCGGACAGGGTGGTCCCGGCGGCCAAAGTGGCCAGGGCGGCCAGGGTGGGCAAGGCGGCCAAAGCGGGCCGACGTCCGTCCCGACCCCTCCCGGGCGCTGACGGCAAGCCTTCCATTCGACTCGTTACCGAGGGGCCGCGTGCTGAGCACGCGGCCCTTCTTTGCGCGTTCCAGGCGTGCAGCGACCGCTGCGGGGGTATGGCAGTCATAGGGCGGCTCAGCCCAGTCGCCGCATTACCGTGAGGAGACGAGAAGCAATGACCGAAAAGATCGCCACGACCGACGGTGGCGCGCCGGTACCCAGCGTCGAGCATTCGCTCAGCGTCGGCCCAGACGGCCCGATTCTGCTGCAGGACCACTACCTGATCGAGCAGATGGCCAACTTCAACCGGGAGCGCATTCCGGAGCGGCAGCCCCATGCCAAGGGCGGTGGCGCGTTCGGGCGCTTCGAGGTGACCAACGACGTCAGCCAGTACACCAAGGCTGCGGTGTTCCAGCCGGGCACCACGACCGAGGGCGTCATCCGGTTCTCCACCGTCGCCGGCGAGCGCGGCAGCCCAGACACCTGGCGTGACCCCCGCGGTTTCTCGCTGAAGCTGTACACCTCCGAGGGCAATCTGGACATCGTCGGCAACAACACGCCGGTGTTCTTCATCCGCGATCCGATGAAGTTCCAGAACTTCATTCGGAGCCAGAAGCGGATGGCCGCCAACAACCTTCGCGACCACAACATGCAGTGGGACTTCTGGACGCTGGTTCCCGAGTCCGCGCACCAGGTGACCTATCTGATGGGCGACCGCGGAATCCCGAAGACGTGGCGACACATGAACGGCTACTCCAGCCACACCTACAGCTGGGTGAATGCGAGCGACGAACTGTTCTGGGTGAAGTACCACTTCAAGACCGACCAGGGCATCGACTTCCTGACCCAGGACGAAGGTGACCGACTGGCTGGCGCCGACGGTGACTACCACCAGCGCGATCTGTACGACTCGATCGAGGCCGGCGACCATCCCAGTTGGACGCTGAAGATGCAGATCATGCCGTTCGAGGACGCCAAGACCTACAGGTTCAATCCGTTCGACCTGACCAAGGTGTGGCCGCACGCCGACTACCCGCTGATCGACGTCGGCAAGCTGACGTTGGACCGCAACGTCGTCGACTATCACGCGCAGATCGAGCAGGCCGCGTTCGAGCCGAACAACATCGTGCCCGGCACCGGCTTGTCGCCGGACAAGATGCTGCTCGCCCGCGGGTTCTCCTACTCCGACGCGCACCGTGCCAGGCTCGGGGTCAACTACAAGCAGATCCCCGTGAACGAGCCGAAGGTCGAGGTCAACGCGTACTCGAAGGACGGTGCGATGCGGATCAAGCTCGCGACCGATCCGGTGTACGCGCCGAACTCGATGGGTGGACCGATCGCCGATCCGGCCCGAGCCGCCGAAGTGCACTGGGCCTCCGACGGTGACATGGTCCGCACGGCGTACTCGCTACGTCCCGAGGACGACGACTGGGGCCAGGCGGGCACGCTTGTCCGCGAGGTCATGGACGATGCGCAACGAGATCGACTGGCCGAGAACATCATTGGCCACGTTCTGGATGGAGTGAAGGAGCCGGTGCTGTCGCGGGTGTTCGAGTACTGGCGCAACGTCGACCCCGACCTCGGCAAGAAGGTCGAGGAGGGCGTGCGAGCCGGCGAGGGCTAAGCTGCCGCGCCGACTGTGCGGTGTGCGACGCATCGCCCGAGAGAGGGCGGATGAGATCGCGCAGTCGGCGCGTTCGCACGGATTTCGCGACACGCCGAATTGCAATCGTGTGATTCGCGTGGGGTCTGTGGGACTATTGAGAATTTTGGGGAACATGTGGCGTTAGGCCGCCATTCGTGACAATGTCCCTCACCATGAGTCGGGTGACGATTGCTGCCGTGGCGATGGCGTTGCTCGCCGTCATCGAGCGGCTGCGCCAAGCCCGCTCGAGGCACGCGCCACGCGCCGCGACGAACGTGTTCGCCGTCGGCGAGTGCGTCGAGATCCCGTCGGGAAACCCCTTGATCAAGGACTCCCTGCACGCGACCAAGGTTTCCTGCAGCGTCGACCCGAGCTACACCATCGGGGCAGTCACTGACGAGGCAGGCGCGTGCCCGAGTCCCGAGTACCAGCATCTTCCAGGCCAGCTCGCCGACGCCTCGACCGCGAAGTTGTGCCTGGTGCCCAATCTCGTCGCCGAACACTGCTACGAACTCGGCGTGCCGGTGGGAGTGCTCGCGTTGGCCGACTGCTCGCAGCGCGGGCAGAACGGCCTGCTCGTCCAGATCACGGCGCGCCTCGACGTTCGAGACCAGCAGGCGTGCCCGTCGGACGGTGGTCACTACGCATGGCCCTATCCGTCGCCGGCTCGGACGTATTGCACAGTCACGGTCGTGTAAGCAACGGGCAGTGCCGAGCGATCGGATGCTGCTGGCATGATCGAGGCCATGAGCATCGAAGTCGTTTACACCGCAGAATCCACTGCCACGGGCGGCGGCCGCGACGGCCACGTCAAGTCCGCTGACGGCAAGATCGACCTCGACAACCGCCCGCCCAAGGAGATGGGTGGCAGCGGCGAGGGCGTCAATCCCGAACTGCTGTTCTCCGCCGGCTATTCGACGTGTTTCCTCGGCGCGCTGAATCTCGTGGCGCGCAACGAGAAGATCACGCTGGACAGCGCCACGGCCATCACCGCGCAGATCGGCTTCGGCAAGGATTCCGAGGGCGGGTTCGGCATCACCGCGAACCTCGTCGGCTACCTGCCGGGCCTCGAGCAGAGCGCGGCGGACGAACTCATGGAGAAGGCGCACGGCGTCTGCCCCTATTCGAAGGCCACCCGCGGCAACATCGACGTCACGCTGTCGGCGAAGGTCTAACCCGTGCGGCCCGCCGCTGCCGCGGTCGCGGGCGCGTGCCTGGCGCTGTGCGTCGCCGCGCCCGCGACACGCGCGACCGTCGGATCCCGGCGTGGTGTCCTACGCGGTGCTCGGCAAGGGCTCGGTGGGCAACATCGTCGGCGTGCCGATGACGTTCGACGCGACCTTCACCGATCCGTTCCAGGCGTTCTGGGTCGACGCACCCGAATGCAACAACTGGGCCGACATCGGCCTGCCCGACGTCTACGCCGATCCCGACCTCGCCTCGTTCAACGGCGCGACGACACAGCGCTCGGCGACCGACGACACCCGCTTGGCGAAGCAGGCCATCGGTGTGTTCGCCACCAACGACGCGGCGAACCGTGCGTTCCACCGGGTCGTGGACAGGACCACGGGCTGCGCTGGTCAGACGACCGTCATGCACCTGGACGACTTCGTTAGCCAGACCTGGACGTTCTCGGGTGCCCCGGCCACCGCGACCGACGCCGTGTGGGTCAAACAGGAAGTGGGTACTGACCGACGGTGCTTCGTACAGACCCGCCTGCGCGAGAACGTTCTGCTGCAAGCGAAAGTCTGTCAGCCGGGAAACGGCGGTCCTGCGGTGAACGTGCTGGCCGGAGCGATGCAGAACACGCTGGGCTAGTAACGCTGGCGGTTCTGCGGAACACACAGCAGGGTGTGAGGGGAAAATCGCGTGAGTTTGTCGGTGCCATCTGGAAGATGGAAAAGGCTGCCGGAATCGCACGGGACCCCGCGGCCGGATCTCCGAGAGGGAATGGTTGACATGACCACCACCGCATCAGAGCTGCACGGATCACGCCCCGACGCCCCCGACCTGTCAAGCGCGGCCAGCGTGGCTCAGCACGTCGGCGGAGAGTGTCTGCGCGACGGCCCCGTCGGCAAGGTCGGTCTCGAGATCGAGGCGCACTGCTTCGACGTGGCCGATCCGATGCGCAGACCGGGCTGGGACGAGCTGACGGACGTCATCGCCTCCGTGCCTGCGTTGCCCGGCGGCAGCCTGATCACCGTCGAACCCGGCGGCGCGGTCGAACTGTCCGGGCCGCCGCTGGATGGCGCGCTGCATGCGATCGAGGCCATGGCCGCCGATCGAGCCGTGTTGAGCGAGGCCTTCGCTCGGCATGGCCTCGGTCTCGGTCCTGCTCGGCGCCGATCCACTGCGGCCGGCCGAGCGGGTGAACCCCGGCACGCGCTACAGCGCGATGGAGCACTTCTTCCGCGCGAGCGACACCGGCGATGCGGGTGCGGCGATGATGACGTCGACGGCCTCGGTACAGGTCAACGTCGACGCCGGGCCGCGCGACGGGTGGGCGGCGCGCGTGCGGTTGGCGCATGCGCTTGGGCCCGACGATGATCGCGATCTCCGCGAACTCGCCGCTCCTCGGAGCGAAGTTCTCGGGATGGCGCAGCACCCGGCAGCGGGTGTGGAGTCAGCTCGACTCGGCGCGGTGTGGTCCCGTGCTCGGCGCCAGCGGTGACGATCCGGCCGACGACTGGGCGCGGTACGCACTGCGGGCGCCCGTCATGCTCGTGCACACACCCGAGGCGGTGCCGGTGACGGAGTGGGTGCCGTTCGCGGACTGGGCCGACGGGACCACGCTGCTCGACGGCCGCAGGCCCACCGCGGTGGACGTGGACTACCACCTGACGACGCTGTTTCCCCCGGTACGACCGCGCGGCTTCCTCGAGATCCGCTATCTCGACAGCATGCCCGACGACGTGTGGCCCGCCGTCGTGTTCACGCTGGTGACTCTGCTCGACGATCCGAGCGCCGCCGAAATCGCCACGGAGGCAACGCGATCCGTTGCCGAAGCGTGGGACCGCGCCGCGCGCCTCGGCCTTGGAGACGAGCGACTGCACGAAGCGGGCGTCGCGTGCGTGCAGGCAGCGGCAGAGCGTGCGCCCGCCGAACTGAGCGTCCCGATGGAGCGGCTGCTCGCCCGGTACGAGCAGGGTCGCACCCCCGCCGATGACTTCGCCGACCGCGTGGTGAAGTACGGAATCGGCTCGGCGGTAAGCGAATTGGCGAAGGGCGTGTCTTGACGACGCGTGACGCCATTGCGCAGACACCTGACGCTGGCCCGCGAACGCACGCTCGCGCTGGTGGACTTCGACGATGCCGAGCTGTGGCGCCAGTACGACCCGCTGATGAGCCCGCTGGTGTGGGACCTCGCCCACATCGGATGGCAGGAGGAACTCTGGCTGCTGCGCGACAACGATCCTCGTCGCCCCGGCATGCTGGAGCCGAAGATCGAACGCTGCTACGACGCGTTCCTCAACTCGCGTGCCAGCAGGGTAGACCTGCCTCTGCTCACGCCGTCGCAAGCCCGATCCTACTGTGCGACAGTGCGAAACAAGGCGTTGGACAGTCTCGATGCGTTGCCAGAAGACGCCAGCGAGTTCACCTTCGGTCTGGTGGTCAGCCACGAGAATCAGCACAACGAGACCATGCTTCAGGCGCTGAACCTGCGGTCGGGGTTGGCGCTTCTCGAGCCGGGTGCTCCGCTGCCAGCGGGAAGGCCCGGTGTCGCGGGCACGTCGGTATTCGTGGCGGGCGGTCCGTTCGTCCTCGGCGTCGACGCCGCCGACGAACCGCACTCACTCGACAACGAACGCAACGCGCACGTCGTCGACGTCGCCGACTTCCGCATCGGGCGGGTCCCCGTCACCAACGCGGAATGGCAGTCGTTCATCGACGACGGTGGTTATCGCGAGCGGCGATGGTGGTCGCCGCGCGGGTGGGAACATCGCGTCAGCGCGAATCTCTTTGCGCCGCAGTTCTGGAACACTGAGGCGCCAGGGGACGGTTCCGAAGGCACCCGGACCCGCTTCGGGCACGTCGAGGAGATACCGCCCGACGAGCCCGTCCAGCACGTGACGTACTTCGAGGCCGAGGCGTACGCGGCATGGGCGGGTGCGCGGCTGCCCACCGAGGTCGAGTGGGAGAAGGCGTGCGCATGGGACCCGGCGCTGGGTCAACGGCGTCGATTCCCCTGGGGTGCAACGGAGCCCACCGCTGCGCTGGCCAACCTCGGTGGTGACGCGCTACGGCCCGCCCCCGTCGGCGCGTACCCGGCGGGCGCGTCGGCGTACGGCGCGGAACAGATGCTCGGCGACGTGTGGGAGTGGACCACGTCGCCGCTGCGGCCGTGGCCGGGTTTCGCGCCGATGCTCTACGAGCAGTACTCCGAGCCGTTCTTCGACGGCGATTACAAGGTGCTGCGCGGAGGGTCGTGGGCCGTCGCGCCGAGCATCCTGCGACCCAGCTTCCGCAACTGGGACCATCCGATCCGTCGGCAGATCTTCTCCGGTGTGCGGCTGGCCTGGGACGTCTGATGTGCAGGCATCTCGGCTGGCTGGGCAACGAGGTCTCGGTCGCTTCGCTGATGCTCGATCCGCCGCATGGGCTTCGGGTGCAGTCGTATTCGCCGCGTCTGCAGACCCATGGCCTGATGAACGCCGACGGTTGGGGCGTCGGCTTTCACGACGGCGACCAGGTCCGACGATGGAAGAGCGCCGCCCCGCTGTGGGGCGAGGTGTCGTTCGCGTCGATTGCGCCCGCGCTGCGCAGCGAGTGCATCGTCGCCGCGGTCCGCTCGGCGAGTGTCGGCATGCCGATCGAACCGTCGGCGTCGGCACCGTTCACCGACGGCACGTGGCTGCTGTCGCACAACGGCGTGGTCGACCGTGCGGTGTTGCCCACCTCGGCTGCCGCGGAGTCGACGGTCGACAGCGCGCTGCTGGCGGCCCTGATCTTCGACCGGGGTCTCGACGTGCTCGGCGACACCGTGGTCGAGGTCGGCACCGCGGACCCGAACGCACGCTTGAACATCCTGGCCGCCAACGGTTCTCGCATGGTCGCCACGACGTGGGGCGACACACTGTCCATTCTCCGCCGCCCCGACGGCGTGGTGCTCGCCAGCGAGCCCTACGACGACGACCCCGAATGGCAGGAGATCCCCGATCGCCACCTGGTGGAGGTCGTCGGGTCCCGCATCGACCTGATTCCCCTGAAAGGAACCTCATGACCCTGTCGCTGTCCAACTACCTGGCTGCCGACTCGGCCGCGCAGGCGCTACGGCGTGACGTGCTCGACGGATTGACTCAGACACCGAAATCGTTGCCGCCCAAGTGGTTCTACGACTCCGTCGGCAGCGACCTATTCGACCAGATCACCCGCCTTCCCGAGTACTACCCGACCCGCGCCGAGGCCGCGATCCTGAAGGCGCGGGCCGCCGAGATCGTCGCGGCGTCCGGCGCGGACACGCTGGTCGAACTGGGAAGCGGGACCTCGGAGAAGACGCGAACGCTGCTGAACGCCATGCGGGACGGCGGTTCGCTTCGGCGGTTCATCCCGTTCGACGTCGACGCCAGCGTGCTCAACGCCGCAGGGCGCCGCGATCGGCGCCGAGTATCCCGGCGTCGAAATCGATGCCGTCTGTGGCGACTTCGAAGAACACCTCGGCAAGATCCCGGCGGGCGGCAGACGCCTGGTGATCTTCCTCGGATCCACCATCGGCAACCTCACGCCGGGGCCGCGAGCGGAGTTCCTCCGTACCCTCGCCGACACGCTCGCGCCCGGCGACACACTGCTGCTGGGTACGGACCTGGTCAAGGACACCGACCGGCTGGTGCGTGCCTACGACGACAGCGCGGGCGTGACGGCGAAGTTCAACCGGAACGTGCTCAACGTGGTGAACCGGGAACTCGATGCGGACTTCGACCCCGAGGCCTTCGAGCACGTCGCCAAGTGGAACCCCGACGAGGAGCGCATCGAAATGTGGCTCAGGACAGCCACTCCGCAACGGGTCCGGGTCGACGGACCTGAACCTGACGGTCGACTTCGCCGCAGGCGAGGAGATGCTCACCGAGGTGTCGTCGCAAGTTCCGACCGGACGGCGTGGCGGCCGAACTCGCGGCCGCCGGCCTGCGTCGCACGCACTGGTGGACCGACGAGGCGGGGGACTTCGGCCTGTCGCTGTCGACACGATGAGCCTCGCCGAGAGCTGGCGGTCGGCCCGCCCGTCGGCCGCCGGTGTGCACGTCGACAGTGCGGCCTGCTCACGGCAGAGTTTCGCGGTCATCGACGCCGCCGCGTCGCACGCGCGGCACGAGGCGGAGGTCGGCGGTTACGTCGCCGCGGAGGCGGCCGCCCCTGTGCTGGAGGCAGGCAGGGCCGCGGTCGGCGCGTTGACCGGAATGTCGGCCGCCGAGGTGGTGTTCACCACGGGCTCCGGCCACTCGCTCGATCTTCTGCTGGCGGGCTGGTCCGGCGAGCGCACCATCGCGTGCCTGCCAGGGGAGTACGGGCCCAACCTGGTGATCATGGCGGCCAACGGTTTTGAGGTTCGGCACCTGCCGGTCGACGCGACGGGCAGGCTGATCGTCGACGAGGCCGCGACTGCTCTGGTCGAAGACCCACCCGCGCTGGTGCACCTCACCGTGCTCGGCAGCCACCGCGGCATCGTGCAGCCCCTGGCCGAGTTCACCGCAGAGTGCCGTCGTCTGGGCCTGCCGCTCGTGGTCGATGCCGCGCAGGCGCTGGGGCACGTCGACTGCGCGGTCGGGCCGGACGCCATCTACTCGTCGTCGCGCAAGTGGCTGGCCGGGCCCCGCGGTGTCGGCGTCCTCGCGGTGCGACCGGGGTTGCTTCCCGACGAGGCTCTTGACCGGCTTGCACACGTCGAGGCGAACGTCGCTGCGCGGGTGGCATTTTCGGTTGCCGTTGGCGAGCATCTGTCCGCGGGTCCAGAGCAGGTGCGGGCCAGGCTGGTCGACGTGGGACGCACCACCCGCGAAGCACTGGCGGGGCTGACGGGTTGGCGGGTCGTCGAACCGGTCGACGAACCGACCGCGATCACGACCCTGGTATCGGTCGACGGTCTGGATCCCCATCGCGTCCGCTCCTGGCTGATCGCCGAGCGGGGCGTCGTGACCACTGCGATCGGCATCGAGCGGGCACCGTTGGAATTGCACGCTCCTGCGTTGCGGGTTTCGCCGCACGTCGATGTCACGGACGAGGATCTGGCGGTGTTGGTGGACGCGTTGACAGCGGCGCCCGGCTGACGCTCAGCGACCCTGCAGGATGTCGAGCACGACGGCCATCGTCGCGTGCATGTCTGCGCACCAATTGCCTGCCCGACCGGACAGGTGCACTCCCGTCCGGTCGTGTGCACTTGGGCTGCCCGTCGAAGAGTCTTGCTCGAAGACTGTTCCGTCGGTCACATCCGCAGGCCTACCTTGAGCCGGAACGTAGAGCCCGGCAGAGAGGACGCCATCATGAAGGTCGAAGACCTACTAAAGCCATTCCCCATCAAGGAATTTCACCCCTTCCCGCGCGCCATGATGGGCCCCGGCGCCCATGAGATGGTCGGCCCCGAAGCGCTCAAGATGGGCTTCAAGAAGACCCTGCTGATGTGCTCGGGCCTGCGCGGCACCGACATCGTGCACAACATGGCCGAGTCGCTGAAGTAGCACGGCCTCGAGGTCGTCGTCTACGACCAGGTCGAGTCGAATCCCAAGGACTACAACGTCATGGATTCGGTGAAGCTCTACCAGGAGCAGGAGTGCGACAGCTTCATCTCCATCGGCGGCGGCTCGACCCACGACGCGTGCAAGGGCGCTCGCATCTCCGTCGCCCACGACGGCCGCAACGTCAACGACTTCGAGGGCTTCAACATGTCCGAGAACCCGAAGAACCCGCCGCACATCGCGATCTCCACCACCGCGGGCACCGGGTTCGGAGACGTCGTGGGCCTACGTCATCACCGACACCACGACCGATCCCGACAACCCGCACAAGTACGTGGCGTTCGACGACGCCTGCGTGGCGACGCTGGCCATCGACGACCCGGTGCTCTACTTCAGCTGCCCGGTCGACTACACCGCGCAGTGCGGGTTCGACGTCCTCGCCCATGCCTCGGAGCCGTACGTCTCGCGGCTGAACTTCGAGCCGTCGCTCGGCAACGCGATCCGCGCCATCAAGCTGACCGCCGAGAACCTGCGGGAAGCCACCTGGAACGGCGAGGACCTGGCCGGTCGCCAGGGCATGATGTACGCGCAATACATTGCCGCGCAGGCCTTCAACTCCGGCGGCCTCGGCATCATCCACTCCATCTCGCACGCGATCAGCGCGTTCTACGACACCCACCACGGGCTCAACAACGCCATCGCCCTGCCGCGGGTGTGGGCGTTCAACATGTCGGCGGCCTACAAGCGGTTCGCCGACATCGCGCAGGCGATGGGCGTGGACACCTACGGCATGACCGACGTGCAGGCCGCCGACGCCGCCCTGGCCGCCGCGATCCGGCTGCTGCGCGACGTGAACATCATCGAGAAGTTCGTCGACGTCAAGCAGGACAGCTACTCGAAGAACCGGCTGGGCATTGGGCCCGACGAAGTTCTACGAGAACGCCCGGTCATCAAGGGCGACAAGGCCGACGTCGACCGCATCACCAACCACGTGCTCGGTGACGCCTGCACCCCGGGCAACGCCAAGGAGTGCACGTTCGACCTCGTCCGTCCCGTCGTCGAGCACTGCATGAACGGCGACCTCGACGACCTGCTGTCCTGATGCTGGATTCCATCGAAGGTGTCCGCGAGGCGCTCGCCGGCGAGGGTTACATCGCCGACGAGCACCTTGCGACGACGGTCTTCCTGCAGACCAAGCTCGACAAGCCGCTGCTGATCGAGGGGCCGGCCGGCGTCGGCAAGACCGAACTCGCCAAGGCGCTCGCGCGCCGCGACCGGCCGCCGGCTGCTGCGGCTGCAGTGCTACGAGGGCCAGGACGAGACCAAGGCGCTCTACGAGTGGGACTACGGCAAGCAGCTGCTGTACACCCAGATCCTGCGCGAGAAGATCGGCCAGCTCGTCGCCGATGCCAGCGATCTCGACGAGGCCGTCGACCGGATCGGCGCGCAGGAGAGCGTGTTCTTCTCCGACCGGTTCCTGGCTGCTCGCGCCCCTGCTCGAGGCGGTTCGCTCCGAGGAACCCGTGGTACTGCTGATCGACGAGATCGACCGCGCCGACGAGGCATTGGAGGCGGTGCTGCTGGAACTGCTTGGCGAATACCAGGTTTCGGTGCCGGAGATCGGGACGTTCAAAGCCAAGCACGCGCCGTATGTCATCCTGACGTCGAACAACACCCGCGATCTGGCGGCCGCGTTGAAACGGCGGTGCCTGCACCTGTTTCTCGACTATCCCGCTGCCGAGCGCGAACTGGAGATCGTTCGATCCAAGGAGACCGGCCTCAACGACGCGGTGGCCGCGCAGCTGGTGGACGTGGTCAGAGGGCTGCGCGAACTCGATCTGCGCAAGGCGCCGAGCATCTCCGAGACCATCGACTGGGCCCGCACCCTGGCGGTGCTCGGTGTCGACGAACTGTCGGCGAAGGTGCTGTCCGACACGGTGTCCGTCGTCGTCAAGTACGAGAAGGACGTCCGCAAGTCCCTCGATGCGCTGCCTCGGCTGGTCGATCCCAACGCCAAAGTGCCTGCGGCACTGCACAATGGGCACAGCCACGACCATGGCACCCGGACACGGTCATGACCACGGCGAGCACACCCACTCCCACGATGCTGCTGACGAGCCCGAAACGAATGGCAAGGACGTGCGTGCGGCGAAGGACCAGCCCGGCCGCTTCAAGGACGGTTACTACGGGACTCCCAGCAAGACCGCCTCGCTGGGCCGCCGCAGGCCGTTCTAGGCAGCCATGGAAGCGACCCTGCACCGTTTCGTCCGATTGCTGCGTCTCGGCGGGCTGCGTGTCTCCATCCCCGAGGCGCTCGATGCGATGCGGTGCGCCGGGCAGCCCGGTGTGCTGTCCTCCCGGGCTGCCCTGCGGACCGCACTGCGGGTGGCACTCGTCAAGGACCAGCGCGACGAGCCGATGTTCGACGAGATCTTCGGGGCCTTCTTCTCGCTGGTGCGAGTCGGGGGTGACGAGGCCGGCCCGGGTCACGGCCACGCTCACGACGACCTCGTCGACACCGGTGAACTCGATTCGTTCACGCTGTCCGAGGAGCCCAGCGACAAGCCGCAGGAGGGACACGAACACGGCAAACCGACCAGCATCAAGGACTACTTCAAGCAGGAGGACCTGGCGCAGCAGTACAACCTGCATCAGGAGGCGAACAAGATCGACCTCGCTGCGCTGACGGACCAGATCGTCTTCTCCAAGGAGAGCGTCGGGCAGGACGAAAACAAGTACCGCGTCGAGATCTCCGCCGACCGCCTCCACGGTGCGGGAGCCCCCGGCAATCTCTCGACGTCGACGGGAACCAGCGTCGACGCGACGCTCACCATTGCCCAGCAGGATGCGCTGCTGGGCTGGCTCAACGAGCTGGAGTCCGTCGAGGGAGACGAGTCGGACGCGGCCGCGCTGCGCAGCCGGCTGACCGGCGTTCTGGAGAACCTGCCGCAGGCCCTCAAACGCCACCTCGAGGCGCTGCTCGCGCTGGAGAACAAGATCATCGAGATGCGAGAGCAACGCGAGGCGCGAGTGGACCGCATCGCCGAGACCGAGCGCGCCGAGCTCGAAGACTCGCTGCGACGGCTGGCGCGCAGCGTTCACGGCGCGCTCACCCACCGGCGTCGCACGGCAGCCGCGGGCCGCGTCGACTCCGGGCAGACCATGCGTCGCAACATGAGATTCGACGGCATTCCCTTCGCGCCCGTCACGGTGCGCCGCGCGGAGGATCGGCCACGACTGGTGGTGCTCGCCGACGTCAGCCTGTCGGTGCGTGGCACGTCGCGATTCACGCTGAATCTGGTCCATGGCCTGCAGGATCTCTTCACGGCGGTGCGCTCGTTCGCGTTCGTCGCACAGGTGGCCGAGACGACCGACCTGTTCCGCGATCATCCGAGCGAACGCGCGCTTGGTCTGGTGTTCGGCGGAGACGTCATCGACGTGGACGCGAACTCCGACTACGGCCGCGTGTTCGGCGACTTCCTCGCCGACCACGCGTCGGCGGTCACCCGTCGCACCACCCTGGTGGTCCTCGGCGACGGCCGCAACAACGCCAACGATCCGAATCTGGCGGCGTTCGAGGAGATCACGCGTCGAGCGCGCGAGACCATCTGGCTAACCCCCGAGCCGAAATACTCGTGGGGGCTCGGAAGCTGCGACCTGCCCGCCTACGCCGAATACTGCGACCGGGTGCGTGTGGTGAGCGACTTGCGTGGACTGGAGCACGCAGCGGTGGAGATGGCCACGGCCCAGGTGGGATCGTGATCCACGCCAACCGCTACCTACCCGATCGGGCAGGTAGTCGGCTGGCCGGTAAGCGGTTTGACCCCGCCCGTTTGAGACATAGTGTGGGACTCGAGATGTTGTCTGGGTCACATTCCGCGCACGTGCACTCGGGTCTGGAGACCCGGGCGATGGCGTATGGCGTCGGACAGGTGCTCGTTCCCGAGTACGTGCGGGGTTCTGGAGAGGCGCCGACGCGCCTCCTCAAATTCCACGCACCCGAGATCGTGTTCGGGATCGACTCGATGGCCGAGGCCGCGCATGCCGCGCTCCGACTGGGGGCGTTGCGGCCGCTCCTGGTGACCGATCCGGGGCTGATCGAGGCGGGCTGGGTGGCCGAACTCCTCGGACACCTCAAGGCGCAGGCCGTCGACGCGTGGGTGTGGAGTGGGCTCACGCCCAACCCGAAGGACCACGAGATCGCCGCGGGCCACGAGTACTACCGCGAACACGGCTGTGACGTCCTGATCGCCCTCGGTGGAGGATCGGTCATCGATGCCGCGAAGGGCGTCGCGATCCTCGCGGCCAACGGCGGCAACATCCTCGACTACGCGGGTGTCGACAAGGCGACGATGCCCATCCCGCCACTCGTCGTGGTGCCGACGACGTCCGGCACCGGCGCGGACGTCTCGCAGTTCTGCATCGTCACCGACACCGAGCGCGGCACGAAGATCACCATCCTCGGCCGTGCGTTGGTGCCCGACATCACCGTGATCGATCCTCGGGTGTTGACGACGATGCCCGAATGGCTGAACGCTGCAACGGGTTTGGATGCGCTGACGCACGGCATAGAAGCTTTCGTATCCCTCGGGCACAACCAGCTGACCGATCACCACGCGCTACGCGCCGTCGTCATGGTCACCGACAACCTGGCCCACACGATCGACAGACCCGACGAGATGGGCGCGCGGGTACTCATGGCTCAGGCCGCGCTCGAAGCCGGACTGGCGTTCACCAATGCCATCCTCGGGGCCGCACACGCGATGAGTCATCAGGTGGGCGGGCTGCTCGACCTGCCGCACGGCGTCATCAACGGCGTCCTGCTGCCCCACGTGATCCGGTTCAATGCCGAAGCCGATCCGGCCCCGTACGCCACGATCGCCAATTGCCTTGGGCTGGTGGACCCTCGGGCCCCGGCCGCCGAGGCGGCGTGTGCGCTGGCCGACCGGGTAGCGCGCCTGGCCGCCGACGTCGGGGTGCCGCGCGGGCTTGCCGAACTCGGGGTGAGTGAGGACGACCTGCCCCGACTTGCCGCGAACTCGTTGCAGGACGCCTGCATGACGACCAACCCGCGGGCCGCCGACGAGCAACAGATGGAAGCGCTGTTCCGGGCGGCGATGTGACCGCGGTGTCGGGAGGCCGGCGCCGCGCCGGCCCCCCGGATCTGGACCGGCTCACCGGAGTTCGGTCGGGCAAGAGCTCGTTCTATCCGGAGTTTCGCGTGGCGGCCCAGCGGACCGATCGCGTCGTTGCGGCACTCGATGTGATTTCGCGCGCACTGGTGCAGACCACGCACGGACCCGAACCGCTGGTGCGGGCGGTCGCCGAGGCCGCACGGACCCACCTGGGGGCCGACTGGGTGCTGCTGGCGCTGGCCGACGGTGCGCTGCCCCAAGCGCGCCCCCGCCACCTGATCCTCGATGCCGACGGCACGGCCTACTCGTTCGAGGGTCTCGCCGACGCCAAGGACCCGGGCCCGCACCTGCCCGACGCCGTACTAAACCGGCTCAACGACATCCTGAGAGGACAGTTGGCGCAGTTCCGGCTCCCGGTGATCGAGAGCCATCACGCGCACGTGCCCATCGAGCTCGACGGTGGCGTCGTCGGGGCATTCGCGGCGTGGACGCCCGAGCACCGCACGCTCGACGCCACCGACGAGACGGTGATGCGGATCCTGAGCAGCCAGACCGCGGTGGCGCTGCAGAACTGTGCCCTGTTCCAGACCTCCCAGGCGCTGCTCGCCGAGTCGCGGGCGCGGTACGCGGAGCTGTTGGCCACGCAGCGCGAACTCGATGCGGCACAACGACATCAGGTGCTCGACTCCGAGCGGCATCGCATCGCCCGCGAGCTTCACGACAGCGTCACCCAGTGCGTCTTGTCGGCGGGGATGCAAATCGAAGTCGCCCGCAGCGAGGCGGGCGAGGGCGCGGTCGCCGACCGGCTCGACGTGGCCAAGGAGCTGACCCGCTCGGCGGTCGAGCAGTTGCGCTCGGCCATCTACACCCTCAGCCACCCCGCCCTCGCTGGCCGGTCCAGCCTGCCCGAGATGCTGGAACAGCTTGCGACAGTGCACATGCCGGAGGATCTAAAGGTGACGCTGCGCGTCTCGGGCACGGCGGTCGAACTGCCCAGCGACATCGAGCACGCGCTGCTACGGATCGCGGGCGAGGCGCTGTTCAACACCGCGATGCATGGCCACGCCAACCGCGCGATCCTCCGCCTGAGCTATCGCGCCGCTGCAGTGAGCCTGTCGATCTCCGACGACGGCACGGGCGAACCGGACAAGCTGCGCCTGGCGCTGCGCATGGCCGAGGCCACCGACGTCGATGGGCACCACCGGGGCCTGGCCAACATGCGCACCAGGGCACGCGATCTCGGTGGCACCTTCGACGTGCAGCGCTCCCGTATCGGCGGGATCCGCGTGGTCACGACCATTCCGCTTGGCCTACAGAGAAGAGTCGACCATGACGTCTGATCTCACGACGCGCTGCATACGGCTCGTCATCGTCGACGACCACGCGATCCTGCGACAGGGTCTGCGTGCGGTGCTCGAACGCGAGGACGATCTGGTGATCGTCGGTGAGGCATCGTCGGAGGGCGAGGCCGAAGCCGTCGTGCGCGCCATGTCGCCCGACGTCGTGCTGCTCGACCTCAAGCTGTCGGCGGGCTCGGAGTTCGAGGGACTGTCGTTGTGCGCCAAGCTGTCTGCAGCCCACCCCGGCATCGGCCTGCTGGTGCTCACGACCTTCCTCGACGAGGACCTGGTGGTCCGCGCGGTGCATGCGGGTGCCCGCGGCTACGTCGTCAAGGACGTCGACACCACCGAACTGGTCCGTGCCATTCGGGCGATCTCGTCGGGGGAGAGCGCATTCGACGCACGCAGCGCTGCGGCCGTCGTGCGTTCATTGAACGGAAGCAACGAAACTCGCCAACAGTTGACCGACCGCGAGCTCGAGGTGTTGCGCCTGCTCGCGACGGGATTGTCCAACCAGGCGATCGGCGACCGTCTCTACATCTCGGCGACCACCGCGAAGTTCCACGTCAGCAACATCATGCGCAAGCTGGTGGTCACCCGGCGTGCGGAAGCGGTGTACGCGGCGAGCAAGCGCGGCCTGATCTAGCGGTCGAGAACCAGCCAGCCGCCATGGAATTCGTGCACGGCGGTCTGCACGCCGGACGTCGCCCAGGCGTCGGCGATGACGCGGAGGACGTCTGCGTCGAACCGCTGCACGTGCCCGTAGCAGGCGCGCGGCACGTCCTCGAACGGAACCGCGACGATCACGCGTCGCCGGGCCAGCCGCATTGCCTCGCGGAGCACCGAACCGGCCGTCGCGGTATCGAGGTGCTCGAGTAGGTGAAGAACTGTGACGGTGTCTGCCGCACCGTCCGGCAGCGGTACGTCGGTGGCGTTGCACGCCAGGGTGAGGACCGGCAGACGCAACCGGACACACATCCGCTGGAGCAGGTCCATCGTCGGACGGCTCAGATCGGTCGCCGTGACCGTTGCGCCGAGGGCCGCCATCCGAAGTGGGAAGAACCCGAAACACGAACCGAGGTCGACGACTTCGGTCCCGACCACCAGCGAGGCGGCGTGCTCGTGCACCGGCGCAAAGGCGGCGGTGCCGTGCTCGAGTCTCGCAATGGTGTTGCGGTAGAAGCGCAACCAGGCCGTGTCGTGGTCGGCCGACCCGTCGAGGACGGATTGCACGACGCCGGTGAACACGGCCTCGAACTCGGGTTGGCCGCGAAGAATTCCCGCGTCGTCGAGTTCGGTGGCCAGCAGTTCGGCGAGATCGTCACAGAGTTCGTCAGGCTGCAGATCGTGAGCGACCCGCAGGGTGCCACCGCTGCGAGAGGTGCAGAAGCGGCTGGTGCAGTGCGTGTTTCGGTCGCCGTGCGTCGTGTGCCGTCCAGTGCGGCGATGGACCTCGACGAGGGGAGCGGTCATGCGGTCGACGCTATTGGCCCGCGGTCCGTGGCGCCCGCACCGATCGGGCCCGATGCTCGACCCGTCCGGGTGGGCAGGCAACTGCCCGTTCGGTGGGTGTCTGGTTGACTCCGGCGCCCTAGCGTAGACGGTGTCCGTCCCACCGGGAGGTAGTCACATGTCGACGCCCGACACTGAAACCGATTCCACCGCAGCGGACCTGGTCGACGCGTCCGCTTCGTTGAGAGAGGGAGTCAAAGATGGCTAACACCGGCTGGTTCGAGACCGTCGCCGAAGCGCAGCGAAGGGCGGCCAAGCGGCTTCCGCCCAGTGTGTACTCGGCATTGGTCGCAGGCTCGGAGCGAGGCCTGACCATCGACGACAACCTCGCCGCGTTCAGCGAGTTGGGTTTCGCGCCACACGTCGCGGGCCTGTCCGCCAAGCGAGACATGGCGACGACGGTGATGGGTCAGGCGATTTCGATGCCGGTGCTGATCTCTCCGACGGGGGTGCAGGCGGTCCATCCCGATGGTGAGGTGGCCGTCGCACGGGCAGCCGCCGCGCGAGGAACGGCCATCGGGCTGAGCTCGTTCGCGAGCAAGTCGATCGAGGACGTCGCCCAGGCCAACCCACAGACCTTCTTCCAGATGTACTGGACCGGCGGTCGCGACAAGCTCGTCGCGAGAATGGAACGGGCTCGCGCGGCAGGCGCTGTCGGACTGATTCTGACCACCGACTGGTCGTTCTCCAGCGGACGCGACTGGGGGAGCCCGTCGATCCCGGAGAAGATGGACCTCCGGGCGATGATTCGGTTTGCGCCGGAGGGACTTCGGCGCCCGCGGTGGCTTCTGGACTTTGCGAGGAGTGGCGGCGTGCCCAACCTTACGACGCCGAATCTCGCCGAACCTGGTAGGCCCGCACCAACTTTCTTCGGTGCGTATGGCGAATGGATGCAGACGGCGTTGCCGACGTGGGAGGACATCGCCTGGCTGCGTGAGCAGTGGGGTGGACCCTTCATGCTCAAGGGGGTCATGCGGGTCGACGACGCCCGCCGCGCCGTGGATGCGGGCGTCACGGCGATCTCGGTGTCCAACCATGGCGGCAACAATCTCGACGGCACGCCTGCGCCGATCCGCGCGCTCCCTGCCATTGCCGACGCCGTCGGCGCCGAGGTCGAGATCGTTCTCGACGGTGGCATCCGGCGTGGCAGCGACGTGATCAAGGCGCTGGCGCTCGGCGCTCGCGCGGTGATGCTGGGCCGTGCCTACCTGTGGGGCCTGGCCGCCGGCGGCCAGGCTGGCGTCGAGAACGTCCTCGACATCATTCGTAGTGGAATCGATTCCGCGCTGCTCGGGCTCGGCCACTCGTCGGTGCAGGATCTCAGCCCTGCGGATCTCGTCATGCCGGGTGGCTTTCGTCGGGACCTGGGCGCTTAGCCCGGTGTGAATCCGCGCCGTCGCTCGCCCTGACCCCGTATCGATCCTGGGCCGTCGAACTCAGCTGTGACCCCAGCTCGAACCTGAGCAGTCGCTCTGGCCTCTGACCCAGAGCCCGGCCCGGGTGTCTATACGCTTCTCTTGTGTTGTGTGCCAGCCTGTTTGGGTGATCTGGGGATGAATCCGCGACTGTGGATAACCTCGGTTTCCCGTCGGGGGTGCGGCGTAGCGTTTCGAACATGGATGCGGGAGAACTCTCCGAGGGGTTGGCGATGATCGCCGCCGGCATCGACATCGTGCGCCGCACCGACTGGACCGCGATGGCAGCGCGCGAACGTCTCGACACGATGGACACCCTGGAAACCGACCAACGCCTGACGCTGGCGATCAGCACCGCGATCGCCGCCACCATCGCCGACGAACCCATCGCCACCCTGGGCGACGTCCCGAAGAAGCTGATCGCCGACACCCTGCGGATCACCCCCGCAGAAGCCGCCACACGGCTCACGCAGGCCGCACTGGTCCGCGAGCGCAGCACCCTGACCGGTGAACCGTTGGCACCGCATCTGCCCGCCACCGCCGCGGCGTGGAACCGCGGCCTGCTCGACGCCGCGCATCTCGCCGAGATCATCACGTTCTTCGACCGAGATCCCCGCCGAGACTCCGCTCGACGTGCAAGAGACCTCCGAGAAGTTCCTGGCCGACAAGGCCACCCAACTACGCCCCGACCAACTCAAGAAGGTCGCCAAGAAGCTCGCGCAGACGATCAACCCGGACGGAAACGTTCAGCGAGCAGGACCGCATCCGCAAGAGCGGATTCCACTGGGAGGCCCAACGCGCCGACGGGATGAGCAAGGGCGTGCTGTGGGCCACCCCGCAACTACGCGCCCACCTCGACGCCTTCTTCGCCAAGTACGCCGGATACGGCATGTCCATGCCCGACCAGGAGCCAGGCGCCACCGATCAGCCCGACCCGGCGACAGACGGGGACCAGCCCGACCCGGCGACTGACAGCGATCAGCCCAGCCCCGATCAACCCGCAGATGCCGAAACGTCGGGCGACGACGACCAGCCCACCGCCCACGACGATGAGCAGCCCGCCACGGAGGTGGGCGGCGATCGACCCGCACCCGATGACGAACAGTCCGACACAGCCGGTGACACAGATGACGCAGACGCCGCCGACACCGAAGAACCCGCACCCGACACCGCCGATGACACAGATGACGCAGACGCAGCCGACACCGCGACGTCCGCCGGCCGCCGACACCGCCGAGCCACCCCCGCGAGTCCAGCCCCCACGCCTGCGGTCACCGACTTCCGCACCCCATCCCAGCGCCGCCACGACGCACTGAACCACTGGGCGCGGTCGATCCTGGGCAACCCCGCACTCGGCACCCACCACGGCTTACCGGTCACCGTCGTGGCCACCACCACCCTCGCCGAACTGCAAGCCGCCGCCGGGTACGCACTGACCGCCACCGGAACCATCATCGCGAACAGCGACCTGATCACCATGGCCGCCCAGCTCATACCGCTACCTGCAGATCTTCGCCAGCGACACCGACCGCCGCACCCTGGACTTCTACCGCGCCCGGCGCTGCGCCAACGGCGACCAATGGCTCGCACTATTCGGCCGCGACCGCGGCTGCACCCGCCCCCACTGCGACCGCTCCGCCGAAGACTCCCAAGCCCACCACAGCCCCGACTTCGCCGCCAACGGCCAAACCAATGTCGACCTCATGAGCTTGGCCTGCTACCAAGACCACCCCCAAGTCGGACCCGGCGCCTGGAACACCCACATGGTCAACGGCAACACCAACTGGACCCCACCCCCGCAATATCCACGAAAAACCCCCGCCACCAACGACTTCCACCACCCCGAACGCTACCTACGCGAATACCAAACCGACGGCAACGACGACCCAGACGAGGCGGACTAGTCAGAGCCGGCCCATCCGGCTAGCCCTTGCCGACCGACAAGGTCGCTCGGTAGTCCTCGAGGTCGGGCGACTCGTCGGGAGTCTCCGGGTAAGGGTCGAGCGACTGCAACGCCACGGTGTATCCGTCGACGGTGGCCAGTTGAACGTTCTGTCCGGGAGCGGGATTGGTGTTGAACTCCAGCCTGGTTGGCTCCTGCCCGTCCGGCTGGGCCGTGACGCCGATGCGCGCCTGACCCGTCCAGAAGCATTCGACGGCCTTGGGGCAGCGCGAATCCTCGAGCAGGTCGCTGAAGCGCAGTCGCAGGTTGTCGCCGGTGAGGGTCGCCTCCTGCCCACCTTCGAGGACGAAGGGTTGATTCAGGGTGAACTGAACCGGTTGCGCGTCCGCCACGCGACCCGACGTGCAGCCGGCCACCGCCAGCAGCCACCGCCAGCATGGAACCAGAGCGAAAACCCATGTCCTGCTCATGATTCCGGGCCATCCCAGGTGTGGACGGGCTCGTTGCTGTGCATGCGTTCGCAATACAGGTGCAGCATCTCCGCCAGTGCCCGCGGTCGATCGAGGCCGCGTGCCTGCAGCGCGCCGACCGTCGCGACCTGCCACGCGGCGCCGTTGCGTCCCGTCTTCGCCCTGCCCTCGATGACACCGAGAAAGCGGTCGCGCACCTCGGCGGCAACACCCCAACTGGACAGCCCGTCGTAGGCCATCGGCAGGAGCTTTCGCAGGACCAGCTCGGAGGTCGTCACCTCGCCGAGGCCGGGCCAGTACAGTCGCGCGTCAATGCCGTGCTGCGCTGCGGCGAGGAAATTGTGTTCTGCCGCAGGGAAACTCAGCTCCGACCAGATCGGTCGATCGGCTTCGGAAAGCGTCCGCAGCAGCCCGTAGTAGAAGGCCGAGTTCGCCATCATGTCCACCACGGTCGGCCCGCAGGCAGCACCCGGTTCTCCACCCGAAGGTGCGGGCGCCCGTCCACGACGTCGTACACCGGGCGGTTCCAGCGGTAGATCGTCCCGTTGTGCAGACGCAGTTCGGGCAGTGTCGGCGTCCGGCCCGCAGCCAGCTCGACGGCGGGATCCTCGTCGGACAGTTCGGGCAGCAGCGACGGGAAGTAGCGGACGTTCTCCTCGAACAGGTCGAAGATCGACGTGATCCACCGCTCGCCGAACCAGACTCGGGGCCGCACGCCTTGGGTCTTCAGCTCGTCGGGCCGGGTGTCGGTCGCCTGGGCGAACAGCTCGATGCGGGTCTCCGACCACAGCTGGTGACCGTAGAAGTACGGCGAGTTGGCCGCCAGCGCGAGCTGCGGGCCCGCCAGCACCTGCGCCGCATTCCAGTTCTTCGCGAAGTCCGCTGGCGACACCTGTAGGTGCAATTGCATGCTGGTGCAAGCAGATTCGGGTGCGATCGACTCGGTCTGGACGGTGAGCCGCTCGGGGCCCACGATGTCGATCTGGATGTCCTCGCCACGCGCGGTGAAGATCGAGTCGTTGAGCGCCTGATAGCGCGTCGACTCGCTCATCCAGTGTCCCGACAGGTGCTGGGGCATCAGGGTCGGCAGGATCCCGATCATCACGATGTGCGCACCGGTCTGGTTGGCCTTGGCCTCCGCGGCGTTGAGGCTGGCCCGCACCTCGTCCTCCAGCTCGAAGCCGGACCTGCCGGGCAGCTCACGCGGAGGGACGTTGAATTCGATGTTGTAGGCGCCCAATTCGGTCTGGTAGGCCGGATCGGCGATGGACGCCAACACCTCCCGATTGCTCATCGCGGGCTGATAGTCGGCGTCGACCAGGTTGCACTCGATCTCCATGCCGGTCATCGGGCGATCGAACTCGAAGCTCGACGACGCGAGCATGGTCTCGAGCACGTCGAGGCTCAGCTGCACCTTGCGGCGGTAATCGCGGCGGTGCGCGCGGCTGTACTCGGTCTTGGAGACCTCTTCGCCCACCCCGAGAGCCTAGACGGCGGCTGGCGACCGCCACCTGCGGACTGATCAGACCGCCTCGCAATTCGATGTCGACCCCCGCGTGTTCGGCCAGCGCGCGCAGCGCCGACGGGCTGTAGGTGCGCAGCGAGCTGATCACGCCGTCGTGCACGAACGGCAGGAACGGTGCGAGCGGCAGCATCGTCGCCAGCCGCAGGAGGTGCAGCGGTGCCGGCGGACGGGGAAGGTCGATGATCACGAGCTTGTCCGCCACCCGGGTGCCCTCCGCGATGACGCGCGATGCCATCGCCGGCGGCAGGTGGTGGAACGAGAGCGCGAACACCGCGAGGTCGAACTGACCGTCGGCGGCGTCGATCGCGGTGGCGTCCATCTCCCGCACGGCCACCCGAGGCGTCGTCGCCGAGCGGGCCTGCGGCGATCGCGGCGACGGAGTCGGGTTCGAGGTCGGTGACCGTCAGGCTGGCGGTCGGATGCATCTCGAGCAGCTTGGCCGACAGCCCGCCGTGGCCAGACCCGAGCTCGAGGATCTTGGGATCGGGCACGTCGGCGACCTCGTCGAGCGCGATGCGCGCGAACTTGTCGTGATTGCCGAAGATCTCGCCCGTCCGCTCCAAGGCGCGGATCACGCTGCGCTTGACCTTGGCGTCGACGTCATCGCGATCGAGGTACTCGAGTCGGTCGGTCTCCAGCCGCCGATCCAGGCAGGAAGCGTCCGGTCCGCCGCGGGGCATGGTCGCGATGTCGACGACGTCATGGGCCATGCCATCCATGATGGACCCGCTTTAGAACCCGCCTGGGAACGGCACGAGGGGAAAGCCATTCGGCAGGGGGACGAGCGGGGCGAGTTGCGGCCGTTCCGTCGGCACAATCGCGCCGTTCTTGTTGATGAGCGTGACCGTGTACACGCCGTTGTCGTAATTGTCGTAGTAGAAGTAGCCGTCCTCGATGTAGCTACAGACGGCGTGCGTCACCCCGTCCGGCGACGTGGTACTGGAGAACGAGCCCTGAATGTCGGCGGATTCGCACGCAGCTTGCACGTCGACGGGGGGAGGGGGATCGGGCTCGGGATCGGCGTGGGACACCGCGCTCAGGAGCAAGGGCGCAGCAGCGAACGCGGTGGCGACGACTGCGACCCTGCAGCTACGTGCGATCGCATTGACGTTGATGAACGGCACCTCTCGATTCGGATCTCCGACCCTCCGCACTCTAACCCCGACCAGCCTACGACGACGCGGCCTTGGGCCGATCGCCTGCCGATGCCGTCGATCGCCGCCATCATGGACGCATGGCCGACTTCGTCGCAGCAATCGACCAGGGCACCACCAGCACGCGGTGCATGATCTTCGACCATGACGGGGCGGAGGTCGGCCGTCATCAGCTCGAGCACGAGCAGATCCTGCCGAAGGCCGGATGGGTCGAGCACAACCCGGTGGAGATCTGGGAGCGCACGGCGTCGGTGATCATGTCGGCGCTCAACAAGACCAATCTGTCGTCGCGGCGACCTAGCCGCACTCGGCATCACCAACCAGCGTGAGACGGCGCTGGTGTGGAACCGCCATACGGGACGGCCGTACCACAATGCGATCGTGTGGCAGGACACCAGCACCGACCGGATCGCCTCGGCGCTCGACCGCGACGGGCGGGGCGACGTGATCCGCCGCAAGGCCGGCCTGCCGCCCGCGACCTACTTCTCGGCGGGCAAGGTGCAGTGGATCCTCGAGAACGTCGACGGCGTGCGCGCCGACGCGGAGAAGGGCGATGCGCTGTTCGGCACGCCCGACACGTGGGTGCTGTGGAACCTCACCGGCGGACCGCGCGGCGGCGTGCACGTCACCGACGTCACCAACGCCAGCCGCACGATGCTGATGAACCTCGAGACGCTGGACTGGGACGACGAACTGTTGTCGTTCTTCGGGATTCCGCGCGAGATGCTGCCCGAGATCAAGCCCTCGTCGCACCCGGAGGCATACGGGACGACGCTCGACGACGGTCCGTTCGGCGGGAGCGTGCCCCTGACGGGCGTGCTCGGCGACCAGCAGGCGGCCATGGTCGGTCAGGTCTGTCTGGACGCCGGCGAGGCCAAGAACACCTATGGCACTGGCAATTTCCTGCTGCTGAACACCGGCGAGAAGATGGTGCGGTCGCAGAACGGCCTGCTGACGACGGTCTGCTATCAGTTCGGCGACGCGAAACCCGTTTATGCCCTTGAGGGTTCGATCGCCGTCACGGGCTCGGCGGTGCAGTGGCTGCGCGATCAGCTCGGCATCATCAGCGGCGCCTCGGAGAGCGAATCGCTCGCGCGTCAGGTCGAGGACAACGGCGGCGTGTACTTCGTCCCGGCCTTCTCGGGCCTGTTCGCGCCGTACTGGCGGTCCGACGCGCGTGGCGCGATCGTCGGGCTGTCGCGGTTCAACACCAACGCGCACGTCGCACGCGCGACGCTGGAGGCGATCTGCTACCAGAGCCGCGACGTCGTCGACGCGATGGAAGCGGATTCCGGTGTGCACCTTGAGGTTCTGAAGGTCGACGGCGGCATCACCGCCAACGATCTGTGCATGCAGATCCAGTCCGACGTCCTCGGGGTCGACGTCGTCAAGCCCGTCGTCGCCGAGACCACCGCGCTGGGCGCGGCCTATGCCGCCGGTCTCGCCGTCGGCTTCTGGGACGGCCCCGACGACCTGCGCGCGAATTGGCAGGAGGGCCAGCGCTGGACGCCGTCATGGAGTGACGACGAACGCGCGGCGGGATATGCGGGGTGGCAGAAGGCCGTGCAGCGGACCCTCGACTGGGTCGACGTCGACTAGTGGCGCCTGGCGCGGTTCGCGGTCTCATGTCCTCGCTCGGAAGTGGTCGCGACCGAGGATGTCGGTGGCAGCGGCGACACTCGGATGTGATCACCATCGCGGGTAGTCTGCAATTCATTCGAGGTCCATCGAGGAGGTGCCGTGTCAGAGCTTGCACACGTGCCACGCGGTCTGTTGAGCCTCGACCAGTGGGATGCGCTCGAACTCGACCCGACGCGACGGTGGGAACTCAGCGAGGGAAACCTCATCATGTCGCCGCGTCCGGGCCTCGCGCATCAGCGCATATCGAAAAAGCTCACCCGACTCCTCGACGATCACCTACCCGACGGTCTCGAGGCGCTACCCGAGATCGAGGTGACGACGAGCGCGTCCTTTCCGCCGAGTGTCCGCGACCCTGACATCGTCGTGTTTCGAGGCCACGCGTTCGAGGATCGCGTGGTTCGGGTCCCCGCGGCGGACGTCGTGCTCGTCGTCGAGATCGTGTCGCCTGGCTCGCGCAGAACCGACCACGTCACGAAGATGAACGAGTATGCGCAGGCAGGGATCGACAACTATTGGATCGTCGATCCCGACGCGGCTTCGACTGACAGCTTTCTGGTGTACCGCCTCGACGGCGATGTGTATCGACAGGTCTTGGTGGTCGACGGCGACTGGGTTCGTGTGCACGAGCCGACAAAAATGACATTCCCACTGAACGTTCTGGGGGGCCGCTGACCGGCCCTACGGGTTGAAGTGCTCCGGCAGTTCGATGTCCGCGACGGCGAGGTTCTCCTCGAGGTGCGCCACCGACGACGTGCCGGGAATCAGCAATACGTTGGGAGCGACGGCAAGCGTCCACGCCAGCGCGATCTGGGCGGGCGTCTTGCCGAGATCCGCGGCGGCCTTCTTGACCGCCGGGTTGCCGAGCACCGGGTTCTCGGCGTTGAAGGCCGAGCCGAGAGGGAAGAACGGGACGAACGAGATGCCGTGCTCGAGGCACGCGTCGAGCACCGGCTGCGACGTTCGGTCGACGAGGTTGTACGCGTTCTGGACGGTGACGATCTCGGTGCGGCCCAGGGCAATTCGCAGATGCTCGGGTCCGATGCTGCTCAAACCGATGCCGCCGATCAGCCCCTCATCGCGAGCAGCGATCATCGCGGTGAGCTGACGATCGAACAGGTCGTGGTCGACGTCGCCGGCCGCCGAGGGGTCGTCGCCGTGGATGCGGAGGTTGACGGCCGCCAGCTTGTCGACGCCGAGCTCGCGGAGGTTCGTCTCGATGTCGGCACGCAGATCGTCGGGTTGCGCGGCGGGAATCCAGGCGCCCTTGTCGTCGCGGCGCGCGCCCACCTTGGACACCAGCGCGAGGTTTGACGGGTAGGGGTGCAGCGCCTCCTTGATGAGCTCGTTGGCGACGTCGGGGCCGTAGAACTGCGCGGTGTCGATGTGATCGACGCCGAGTTCCACCGCCCGCTTCAGCACGGCCAGGGCCTGATTGCGGTCCTTCGGTGGGCCGAACACGCCGGGTCCGGGGAGCTGCATGGCGCCGAAGCCGATGCGGTGCACGGTGAACTGGCCGAGGGGATAAGTGGTCATGTCTCCATCCAACCGCGAAAGGGGCGCATTCAATCCGAATGCGCCCCTTCCATGTTGATCAGTTACTCAGTCTCGCCAAGCGGTTTCGGATCAGTCCTCTCCGAGGACCTGGTAGATCTCCTTGCGGGCGTTGTTGACGATGTCGACGATGCGCTTCTGCTGGTCCGCCGAGGCCGCGAAAAACGACTGCTTGACCGCGCCCATCAGTTGGCCGACGGAACTGCGCAGGTTGACGGCGTCGGGGTCGGCACCTTCGGTGATCTCGTCCCACGGAGCCGTCTCGATCTTCTCTGCGGCCTCGCGACCGGCATCGGTGATCTCGAACAGCTTCTTGCTGCCTTGGCTCTCGGTGCCGACGATCAGGTCTTCGTCGACCAGCAGCTGCAGGGTCGGGTAGACCGAGCCGGGGCTCGGCTTCCACAGGTCCTGGCTGCGCTCGGCGATCTCCTGGATCATCTCGTAGCCGTGCATGGGCCGCTCGACGAGCAGCTTCAGGATCGCAGCGCGCACGTCACCGCGCTTGCCGCGTCCTCCGCCGCGCCGGCCGCCACGGTGTCCACCGCGCGGGCCGCCGGGACCGAAGCCGGGGCCGAAGCCTCCGCCGGGACCGAAGCCGAAGCCTGGTCCGCCGAAGCCGCGACCGGGGCCGAAGCCGCCGCCGAAGCCGGCGTCTCCGCGATGCTCGCGGACGTGGTCGCGGAACTCGCCACGGTGCTCACGCACGTGGTCGCGGAACTCGCGACGCGCCGCACGGCGCTGTTCGTGCTGCGCACGTCGGTCGCCAGGACCGAAACCGACGGGGCCGAAGCCGAATCCACCGGGAGTGGGTGCCCCAAAGGGGCCTTCTGGGGGTGTGAATGGGGTGTTCATGGTGTGAGTCCTTCTTTTGACGGGAAGCACGCTTTACGCTTCCGATACGTTGACGATATATCGGAAACTATCGCGATGCAACCCTTGGCCGCGATCTATTTGGCGCTGCGCCCGTCGATCGCCGTCACCAGCCAGTTCGCCCACTCGGCCTCCATCGCCGCGTCGCGCAACCCGAACTCCAACGCGGCACGTCCGTAGAAGTCGGTGTCGGACTCGCCAAAATCGAGTGAATCACTAAGCTGCTCAAGTCTTTTCAGTTCAGCTGCAGCATGCTTCGCGAATCTGGTGGCGTATCTGCGGGCGTCCTTGGGTGCGAGTTGCCCAAGGAGGAAGACGCGGACCAGGTCGGGTCTGCGGACCGGGCGATCGTCGACCGGGTCGTTGATCCAGCGGACGAGCTCGGCTCGCCCCGCGGTGGTGATGCGGTACTCCTTGCGGCCACGCGGCCCGATGTCGGAGACCTCGATCAGTTCGGCATCGGCAAGCTTGTTCAGCTCCCCGTACAGCTGGCTCTGGGTCGCGTACCAGACGTTGGCCATCGAGAGTTCGAAGCGTTTGAGCAGGTCATACCCGCTACCAGAGTGCTGCGCGAGAAGGCCGAGGGTGGCGTAGCGAAGGCTCACCAGAAAAGCGTACGGCCCGACCTTCCAGTTGTGGAGGGTCGGGCCGCAGCGCGTGTCGATCAGTTTTCGACGAGTGTGGCGCCTTCCGCGACCCGCAGCGCCGACATCTTCCATGGCCCCTGCATCGCCAATAGGTAGTACAGGCCGAAGGCCACGCCGCAGCCGATGAACCAGCTGTACTGCGATGCGCCTGCCATGCCGTAGACGATGCCGCCGAGGAGCACGGGCGCCATGGCCAGGATCGCGCCCACGACCGTCGCTGCCACGGCGGCTGGGTTATAGCCGTTCTTGTACCAGTAGTTGGCCGTCTTCGACATGGTGAACAGGTCGTCGACGACGATCTTCTGCTTGCGCACGAGGTAGAAGTCTGCGAGCAGCACGCCGAACAACGGTCCGATGAACGCGCCGAGCGTCTCCAGCGTGTAGTGGATGACTTCCGGGTTGCCGTACAGGTTCCACGGCGTGAGGAGCACCGAACCGACGGCGGCGATCATGCCGCCCATTCGCCAGCTGATCTTCTGCGGGCTGACGTTGGAGAAGTCGAACGCGGGCGAGATGAAGTTGGCCACGATGTTGATGCCGATGGTGGCGATGGCGAACGTCAAGGCGCCCAAAATGATTGCCGTCACGCTGTCGATCCTTGCGACGGTCTGCACCGGGTCGGTGAGCAGCTCGCCGAACACTGGGACCGTTGCGGCCGCGGTGACGACAGACCAACAGCGAGAACACCAGGAAGTTGACCGGCAGGCCGAGGAAGTTGCCCTTCTTCACTGCCTCGAAGCTCTTGCCGTAGCGGGCGAAGTCGCCGAAGTTGAGCATCGGTCCGGAGAAGTAGGACACCACCAGGGCGATCGCGCCGAGCATGATGACGAGCGTGTTGCCCTTCTTCTCGCCGCCGAGGTTGAGGCTGACGTGCCAGCCGGACTTCCACAGCAGGTAGCCGCAGAGGATGAACATGACGACGTAGACGGCGGGCCCGCAGAAGTCGATGAACTTGCGGATGGACTCCATGCCGCGCCAGAACACCGCGGCCTGCAGGAGCCACAGCACCGTGAAGCTGCACCAGCCGAGCAGCGAAAGGCCCGTGAAGCCGTACTGGTCGACGTCGGCGTACGGCATCAGGCTGGGAAACAGCTTGAGCAGCACGATGTCCAGGGCCGCTGAGGCCAGGTAGGTCTGAATGCCGTACCACGCCACGGCGATCAGGCCGCGGATGATGGCGGGGATGTTGGCGCCGAGCACGCCGAACGGGCTGCGGCACACCACCGGATACGGCACGCCGGCCTGCTGGCTGGGCTTGGCGACCAGGTTGCACAGGTAGTAGACGATGACGATGCCGACCAGCAGGGCGATGAGTACCTGCCAGCTGGCCAGTCCGAGCGCGAAGAGGCTTCCCGCGGTGACGTATCCACCGACGCTGTGTACGTCGGACATCCAGAACGCGAAGATGTTGTACGTCGACCAGGACTGCTTGGCAAGCGGCGCGAGGTCCTCGTTGGTGAGGCGTGGGTCGTAGTGCTCCTTGATCAGTCCGCCGCCGACGGGATGGCCTGCGGCTTCGACGACGTCGCCCGCGCCGACGACGGCGCTGGGAGGTAGATCGCGAGTGTCAGTCATGGTGTCCGTTTCCTGTTCAATTCCGGTCCAACCAGAGTTGTGATGTTCGGAAACTAGCGCCGCTGTGTTTCACGGCCGTTGCGTGAGAAATATATTTTGCGGTCGCAGGCAACATGACTGACTTTTTGGACTGCTCAGCCGCGGGAGATCAAGCCGCTGTCCGGTGGCAGGGTCGACACCACGGCATTGAGCCTGCGGTGGTGATCGCCGCTGACGGCGAGCAGGGCGTCGGCGTCGCGATCGAGGAACGCCTCGAGCATCTGGCCGTGGTCGACGTGCAGCGCGGCCCGATCGGACGGCTCGACGTGCACCATCAACTGCACGGGTTCGGTGATGTTCCATGCCGATTCGAGCATGTGCACCAGGCGATGCATGCCGGACGGACGCGTCAGGCCGAGGTGAAAATGTCGGCTCTGGCGGTGGTAGGTCTGCGGGTCGTCCTCTGCCACCGCTCTTTCCAGCAGTCGGTGGGCGGTGGCGACGGCGTCGCGATCCGCGTCGCGTGGCGTTTGCTACCGCGGCGGAAAGGGCCGCCGACTCCAGGGTTTCGCGCACGATGTACAGCTCGGCGAGCTCGGTGGCGGTGAGTCGGGCGACGGCGTAACCGAGGTTCGGCTGGTGGGCCACGAGGCCCTCTGCGGTAAGGGTTTTGAGGCTTTCGCGCACGGGGATGGCGCTGACGCCGAAGACCTCGGCGACCTCATTGACCGGTATCGGCGAGCCCGGCGGGACGCCGCCGTCGAGGATCACCCTGCGGAGTTCGTCGACGATGGCGCGCTGCGAGTTGTCGGGCTGGCCGCCAACGAGTCTGGCGAGCAGCGCGGAATGTCGACGGCCAGGCACTAGTCGATCTTCCTACGTGTGGAGGGGGTGTGCTGTCATCGGCGCCCGCGAATGGCGAGTCGTCGCAGCAGATCGCAACCGCAGCAGCCCTGCTTCGTCGATCGCTCGCCGGAAATAGAGAAGCCCCGGCCCTGCTGCGAACGCAGCTGGGCCGGGGCCTCACTTTTGGGTACTACGGGTCGTCCGCGCCGGGCCGCACCGACGTCCACCAGCAGGCGTCGTGCCGGCGGGCTGGCTTCGGCCTCGGCCGCCGGCCCGCCGACTGGTGCCAGCGCCGGTCCATTGCCGCCGCGGCCGCCTGTGAGGCGCTTGCCGCCGCCGAAGATTGCGCCGAGCACCGAGGTGACGTTGCCGTCGCCGCCCCGCCGCCGCACCGCCGTCGTACCGTTGCCGCCGTGCCGCCGGTTGCGGTGCTGTTGGTGTTGTGTGGTGGCTCGCCCAGCGCGACATGCCGACTGTCTCCAGCCTCGACCGCCGTTGCCGCCCGTTGCCACCGTTACCGGCGCCGCCGGCACCGCCGTGAGACGTGCCGCTGGTCCTCAGGAGTCGGCCCCGCCGGCGGCTAGAGACGCCTTGCCGCCGTTGCCGCCGCTGCGCCAGCGCCGGTGGCGGTGCCGCCGGCGCCGCCGACCGACGTACCGCTGAGCCGTCCCGCCGGTCCGCCGCCGCGATGGTGCCAGTGGGCCGCTGACGTCAGTGACCTTGCCGCCCTGGATGTCCGAGCTTCCACCGTTGACCGCCGACGGCTGCCAGACGCCGTCGCCCGTGCCGCCGGCACCACCGGTGGAGTTGCCGTAAACGGTGCTGCCCTGGCCGGCCTCGAGCTCGCCGAAGCTAGCCGTTACCGCCTTGTGCCGCCGTTGATGCCGTCGCCGCCGGCTGCCGCCCGTGGCAACAGCGCGGTTGGTTGCGGTACCGACAATGCCGCCTGGCGTTCTGGCCAGCAGCGCACTCCGTCGTGCGTCTGGAGCCGCATCGAGGTAACCGGCGCCACCGTTGCCGCCGATGCCGCTGTTGGTGCCGTGCGCCGCCTGCGCCGCCAGTGGCGGCGCCGAGATGACGTTGCCACCTGTGAAGGTGCCGATGGCGCCGGCTCCGCCGATGCCGCCGATGCCGCCGTCGGTGCCGCCGGCTCCGCCAGCGCCGCCGGTGGCCGTGCTGCCGGCGACCGTGCCGGCACCTGGCGGTGTGCGATCGCTGCCATCCACCAGTTCCGCCATGGCCGCCGATGCGCCGATGCTCCGGACCGGCGCCGCGCCGCCGCCGCCGCCCGCACCGCCGGTGGCGCTGCTGGCGGAAGCGCCCGTTGCCATATGCGAATGCGCCGCCGCCGCCACCGCCTCCGCCGCCTGCCGCCGTCCGCCGAGAGCCGCGCCTCCGCGCCGCCTGGTGCCGGCACCTGCCTAGCACCTCCGGCACCGCCTGCGCCACCGGACGCGCCGTTGTTGGACCATGCCAGCTCGCCAGTCCGCCGGCTGCCGCCCTGCGCCACCCTGGCCGCCGTCGCCGAAGCAGACGCCACCGGTGATGGCGGCACCGCCACCGCCACCGCCGCCGCCGCGCCGCCGTTCCCGCCGCGGCACCCGTGCCAGCCACCGAGGCCGATGCCGCCTGCGCCGCCGGTGCCACCGTTGCCGGCGCAGCCTTCGCCGCCGAAGCTAAACCCGAGGAACGAGGTGCCGCCGGTGCCTGCCGTAGCCGCCTGTCCCGCCGGTGCCGCCGTTGCCGGCCGTTGAATCCCGGGTGCCAGCTGCGCCCGAGCGCCGGTGCCGCCGCACCGCCGTTGCCGCCGTAGCCGAACATCGAGCCGGCGCCGCCGTTACCGCCCTGACCAGCGGCGACCGGTCGTCCGTGGCGGCTGCCTTGCCGGTGCCGCCGCTACCGCCGTTGCCGATGAACATGCCAGCGGCGCCGCCGTTGCCGCCCGGTTGCTGCCGCGGCGGTGGTCGCCCGCTACGGGCGGTGTAGCCCGCGCCGCCGTTGCCTGCGAGCAATCCGGCGGCGCCGCCATTGGGATTGAGCCGCGGTGCCCGCGGCGCCATTGCCGATGAAGGTGTTGACGACAGGGATCTGGCCCGCGATGTTGAAGACCGGGTTGAGCAGGGCTCCCGTGTCGATGCGCCAAAGCCGCCGCCGCCGCCGAGGAGGCTCTGGGCGGCACCGAGGCCGGCACCGCCGCCGATGAGGCCGGCGAAATCGGGCAGCCGGGAAGATCGGGCGCGGCTTGCGCCACGGCCGGCTGGACGAACAATGCTGCGGCGGGCGCGGACAGGACGATGCCTGCTCCGGCTGCTGCAGAGAGCATCATTGGGCCGCTTGGTCCGGCGAGAACGGTGTTGTGACATGTAGTTGCTAATCCCCTCAATCGGTCGCCGCGGAATCTGCCCCCCGGGCGCGTCAGGCAGAAGTGTGACATTAAGTTCTCATTAAAGCCACAAATCAGCGCATTTTCTGTTTAGCACGTTTACTTAACGATTTGACCTTGATATTTGCCGCCTCGGCAATTGATTCAGTCGAGTCCTGTTGTGCTGACTAGCTGGAAAGCGCACAGTTTTCGTAGTTCAAGATCGAATTGGTCGATTGACGCAGTGTTGACAACGACCGAAGTCAGCAAATTTGCCATCTTGACAGGTCATTCTCGACATGTCAGTAGTGGAATGTCAGGCTCGATAAGCGCAGCCGCTGTCGCTTCGCTGCATCCGCATGGCTTCCAACAGCCTCAGGAAGACGACATGACCGACACACAGACGTCACGCACCTACCCACTACCGACGGGATCTCCCCGGCGAGGGCCACATCTTCGTCGTCGGGAACTACGCGCCCGTCGCCGACGAACTGAACGAGGATGGCCTCGCCGTCGACGGCGCCATCCCCGCCGAACTCGACGGCTGGTACCTGCGCAACGGCCCCAACCCGCGCATCGGCCACCGGCCATTGGTTCACGGGTGAAGGCATGATCCACGGCGTCCGGCATCGCGGACGGTCAGGCCAAGTGGGCTTGGTGCTCTAGGTTTCCGCGAGCGTCGCATGCCGCCATTTTCAACTGGCGCGCGCGAGTGCCTCGCGTCGCCTCTGAAAAGGCCAGCGCGCCAAGCGAGCCGAGTCGACTGCGATCTACATGCGACCCGACATGGAGACCAAATATGAGAAACCCCGGCCCCATGCTGCAAACGCTGCATGGGGTCGGGGCCTCACTTACAGACTTACGGTCCGTCAGAGCCAGGGGTGCCGGTCGCCGTTTGGTTCGTGGCTCCTGGGGTGCCAGCCTGAGCACCACCAGCGCCACCGGCAGTGGTGACGCCACCGTTGCCACCCCTGCCGCCAGTGATGTTGGCACCGGTCGTCGTGTTCGCGGCGGGATTGTCGAGCGAGCCTGTGCCGCCCGCGCCGCCGGCCTTACCGGCACTACTTCCGGCACCACCTGCGCCGCCCGTGATCGTGCTATTGATGACCTTGGAGGTCGCGCCGCCTACCGCGAAAATCCCCGAAATCCCGCCGCTGCCGCCAACCCCGGTGCCGCTGCCGCCCTGTCCGCCCCTACCGCCGACGGCCTTGCTGCCAGCGATGGTGGCACCGCTGCTGTCGGTCCCGAGGAATGCACGGCCACCTTGGCCGCCTGCGCTGCCAGCGGCGGTGGTGGTTCCGGTACCGCCTGTCCCGCCTTGACCGCCCTGCGCGCCGCTGGCGCTATCGATGCCGGTGCCCTGGGTCTGGGCGTATCCGCCGCCGCCGCCGCCGCCGCCGCCGAAGCCTGCTGCGAGGGTCAGTGCCTGCACCGCCCGTGCCGCCGCCGCCGCCGAGGCCTCCTACCGCGCCGGTACCGTTGCTGACACCCGAACCGCCGGCGCCGCCACCGCCGCCGCCACCGAAGAAGCCGCCGAGGCCAGCGACCGGTGCCCCGCCGTTACCGCCTTGACCGCCGGCACCGCCGTATTGGTTAGTGGTCGTGCCGCTACCGCCTTGACCGCCTTGACCGCCTTGACCGCCGTCACCGCCGTCGGTGCTACCGAGGCCGCCGTCGCCACCCTGGCCGCCAGTGCCAGCGGCGAGCACCCGGACCGCCGCTGAAGCCGGTGCCGCCGACGCCACCGTAGCCACCCGGGCCAGCGAAGCCCGCCCCGCCGAAGTTAAACCCGAGGAAGGAAGTACCACCGGAACCTGCGTTGCCACCCTGGCCGCCGGTGCCGCCCTTGCCGCCGTCGACCGACTGAAAGTTGCCGTTGGTGCCGTCGGCACCGAAGCCGCCGTAGCCGCCATTACCGCCGAAACCGAACAGCGAACCGGCACCGCCGTTGCCGCCCTTGCCACCGGCAGCGGTGAGGGTGCCGGTCGTGCCGTAACCGCCGTTGCCGCCGTTGCCGAGGAACAGACCGGCGGATCCGCCGTTGCCGCCCAAGCCGCCGTAGCCCGCACCGCCGTTGCCTGCGAACAGTCCGGCGTTGCCGCCGTTGGGATTGGCTGCGGTGCCAGCTGCACCATTGCCGATGAAGATGTTGATGCCGGGGATTGCTCCCGCGATCTCGAAGACCGGGTTGAGCAGTGCTCCCGTATCGATCGCACCGAGGTTGCCGCCGCCGAGTCCGCCGCCGATCAGACTCTGCACGGCACCGAGGCCAGCGCCGCCGCCAATGAGGCCGGAGAAGTCGGGGAAGACGACGGGTGCGGCCTTGCGCAGCGGCCGGCTGAACGAACAATGCTGCGGCGGGCGCTGACAGGACGATGCCTGCTCCGGCTGCTGCCGAGAGCATCATTGGGCGCTTGGTCCGGCGTGAACGGTGTTGTGACATGGAGTGTTCCCCCTCGTTGTTGGTCGCCGGGCTGTGCCCCCCGGGCGTGTCATTGAGGAGTGTGACATTAAGCACACGATTAAGCCAAGTTTTCATTGCAAATTGATTTAGCACACATTCTTAACGATCTGACCTTGATATTTGCCGTTTGCGGCAATTAAGAGCGAGTTCGCGGCCAGCTCACAGCGCGAGTATGCCGCCGATTTGCGCTCGACGGGATTTTGTGATTCATCCGCTGGGTTTCCGGATTCTTGCCGAGTGGTTCAAACCGACTTCAACTGTTGTCAATTAGGTTTTATGTCGCGGTAATCCGCGGGAAGGAACGGCTGGATCCGCCACGCTGACCAGCGGGTCGGCGGTGACGCACGACCTGGGCGACGGTCGCCCCTGGCGAGGCGGTGTTCGTCCCCGCGGCGGGCGCACCCGACGAGACCAACGGCCACTACCTCGTCTACGTCTACGACCCGACCCGCAACGGCAGCGACCTCGTCATCCTGGACGCCTCCGACTTCGCAGGCGCGCCGGTGGCCACGATCAAGCTCCCGACCCGAGTTCCCTATGGCTTCCACGGGAACTGGATCGCGAGCTGATCCCGGACCGCTGCTACGCCGACGGCACCCAGTTGCCGTGGAAGCCGGCGGGCACCCGGTGCGGCAGCTTGACGGCGGCGACCTGGTCGAGGGTCTGCGCATCGAGGATCGCCAACTCGCTGCGATCGGTCGCCGTGTCGTAGACGTAACCCATGAGCACGCCGTCGTCCTCGGCGGCGTCCGGGGACGAGGGATGGAAGACGAACTCGCCCAACGTCTTTCCCGCGCCGAAGGACTTCACCTGGCTGTTGCCGCCGACGAAGTCGTGCTTCAGCAGAGACTCCTCACCCTCGGTGCCCTCGCCGACCGTGGGCGCGTAGCCGTACCGGTGCCGCTTGCCGACGAGTCGTTCGTCGACGCGGGGGAACTCCTGCCCGCGGTCGTCGATCCGCGATTCGCGGACCTTGCCGTCGGCGAGGTCGACGGTCCAGCGATCCAGCGTGGGAGGACCTTCGTTCGGTCCGAGGTGGTCGGTGTCGAACATCTTGGGATGCCGCACCACGTCGAGCACGATGGTCTCGCCGTCGTCGTAGGCATTCATCGGATGGAAGACGTAGCACGGTTCGACGTCGAACCACCGCACGTCGGCGTTGCCGCCTTCGCGGGGCATGACTCCCGACCCGGGCGGGATACCGCGAGTTCCACGAGTAGGGGAAGCGTCGGTCCGAGCCCATGCCGGAGGGCTTCCTGGCGGTGATCGGGTCGGGGATGCGCACGCGACCGATCAACGCGGACAACAACAGTCGCGCGGGCAGGCGGAGCGCGCGCGGCACCGTCATCTCCGCGGCCTGGCGGGTGTCGAACGTGACCGGTAGGTCGTAGAAGACGACGTGCCGCTCGGTGAGGGAGAAGTCGTGCATCATCGGGCTGCCGGTGACCTCGATGTCGACGGTGCGCCGAACCTGGCCGTCGGCGCCGATCACCGAGTACTGCACGGTGTTGCCGCGGTACATGCTGTAGGAAACCGCATGCAGCTCACCGGTTTCCGGGTCGCGCTTGGGGTGGGCGGTGTACCCGCCGGTGATCTTTCCGTCGAAGTCGCAGGGGCCGACGGTGTCCAGTTCGTCGGTCAGCTCGTAGTTGGCGACGCCGCCCTCGATCAGCGCCAGCGTCTTGCCTGCGTGCCCGATCACGTTGGTGTTGGCGCCGATCGGCGACAGGCCCGGGGTGCGAGTCTGACGGCTTCTCGCCGAGCTTGCGCGATGCGTGCGGGCTGCGCACCCACCGGTTGCGGTACCACTCGGCCTTGCCGTCGCGGATGCGCATGCCGTGCACCATGCCGTCGCCGACGAACCAGTGGTAGAGCTCGGGATCGATCTCACCGATCGGATTCGGGCCGTTGCGCAGGTAGCGCCCGTCCAGGTAGTCCGGGATGGTGCCCGAGACGTCGAGGTCGGTCAGGGTGTATTCCTCGCTGACCGGCGCGAAGGAATCCTCCAGGTAGCGATTCGTCATGACACGTCCTTTCCATAACAGCGTTATAGGCCATGTATAACAGCGTTATGGCAGCATCGCAAGGGTGAGTGACGTACGTGAGCGATTGATCGACGGCGGCATCCGCCTCTTGGAACGCGACGGGCCGCAGGCGCTGAGCGTGCGCAACCTGGCCGCCGAAGTCGGCACGTCGACGATGGCGGTCTACACGCACTTCGGCGGCATGACGGGCGTCATCGACGCCGTCGCCAGCGAAGCGTTCGTCGCGGTTCACCCAGGCGCTTGACGGAGACGGCGCAGACCGACGATCCCGTCGCGGACTTCTTCGTCATGGGCGCCGCCTATCGAGCCTTCGCCATCGCGAATCCGCAGCGCTATCAACTCATCTTCGGCGTCGGATCCCCGGCGTCGGTCGCCGGTCACCGGAACGATCTCACCAGTACCGGTGGCGCCACGGAGCGCGCCGAATGGGCCTCGTCGTTCGACGCGCTACGAAATGCCGTGCGCCGCATGATCGCGTCGGGTCGCATCCGCGACGACGGCGAACTGAACATCGCCGGCCGACTCTGGAGCCTCAGTCATGGTGCGGTCATGCTCGAATTGGCGGGCTTCTTCGGACACGAAGGCCACGGCCTCACCCAGATCCTCGGACCACTCGTGGTCGACACGCTGGTCGGGATGGGCGACGAGCGGGACAGAACGCTCCAATCCCTCGCTGCCGCAAGAGCATTGCCCGCGTGAAGTAGCCTGGCCCGGGCAGGCGGAATCGGACCGCCTGTCCGGGATTCGGCGTGATTACTTGAAGGTGTCCTTGATGTTCTCGCCGATCTTCTTGACGCCCGAGACACCCTGGTCCTTCTCGCCTTCGGCCTTGAGGTCGTCGTTGCCGGTGACGTCTCCGACGACTTCCTTCGCCTTGCCGATCGCATCCTCGGCAGCGTTCTTGGCCTTGTCGACGATTCCCATGATCTCCTCTTTCCTCTAGGTCGTATTCCGCTGTCCAGCAGTGGAATACGCGTGCCAGCGACAGGTGTCGCGGGCAACGTCTTGGGTGCCGGGCGCTATGTGACCCGGGTGGCGCCACCGCGAATTGGCGCCGTGCGCAGCAGGATTCGGGTCGTGACCGGCACGCCCTCCAGTGCATTGGCAAGGTCGAGGCGCACCCTGTCGAGCGCGCTCGCGCATGCGGGCAGGCCGCCCGAGGCGGAGTCGAACTTCACGTCGAGTTCGACGACGCGCTGCCCCCGGTCGGTCAACGAGGTTCCCGAGGCGGCGACGACGTGAGGGTTCCGCGCCAGTTCCGCTGCGGCGGCGGACGCGGCCGTGTCGACGTCGACGGTCGACGAGCCGGCATCGCTCGATCCCGGCAGCGGGGCCGAGCCGAGGGTCTGTCCCGGTCGATGCAGAGCCAACAGAACGAGTCCCGCCACGAGGACGACGATCGCCAGGGCGCCGAGGAGGACGGGCCACCACGGCGCGTTCTCGGCGCCCGACAGCCAGGGCAACCTCAGCGATCCGCCGGCGGGAACGTGCAGGTAGCCGCGCTCCCAGGCGGCGGCGGCGAGGCCCACCGCGATGAGGGCGCCACCCGCGATCGCACAGCTGAGACGATCGGTGACGACGGTGCGACGCTTCACGACAGCTCCTGTTCCTTGATGCGGATCCGTACTCGCGGCGGGCGGGCGAGCGGCGCAAGTGCCGCGGTGACGGCGACGTCGGCGGCGTGCCTCAACGCGTCGACCTCGTAGCCGGCCAGCGGCGTGATCACGAGCGTGAGCTTGCGCGCAGATCCACGGGCGGCGGTCGTGCCGACGCCGGTGAGTGTTTCAACCGCTCCGCGGGCAACGCGGGTGACGTCACGCGTGGTGATCCAGGTATCGGGTGCGCTGAGCGGCTGATGGGTCCGACGCCGCGGCTTGACGGCGGCCAACACCAGCAGCACGCCGAGGATGGCGATGGCGATGCCGGCGGGCAGCATCCACTCCTGGGCCGTCAGCCCGTCGAAGTACTTCAGCGCGTTGATGATCCAGGGCGTGCCGGTGATCGCACCCGTCCAGAGGAGCACGTCTCGCGCGGCGATCACGCCCAGCGCGATCAGCACCAGCGCCAGCGCGAGCGTCACACCGGTCGCCGCCGGAGCGGCCACCGGCGGTCTGGCGGGCTCGACTGGCCGGCAGGCGTCATCTGCGGAGTGCGCTC
>CAWCTU010000026.1:0-10202 GCA_963798405.1 uncultured Actinomycetota bacterium | reverse complement strand
AAGAACTTTCGGGCTCGGTGACCATCGTCACGCGCTGCACGTCGACGAGATCGACATTCTGGTGCACTCGACCGACTCTCCTCTCGCACTGCCGGGCGGCGACGTCCCGCCATCGGATGCCGACAAGGAGATCGCGCGCCACGCCGTCGACCTCATCACGTCCGGGGCGACCCTGCAGGTGGGCATCGGCGGAATCCCCAACCAGATCGCGACGCTGCTGGCCGAGGGCGACGGCGGCGACTACGGGCTGCACACCGAGATGTTCACCGACGGCTGCATGAAGCTGCATCGGGCAGGCAAGATCAGCAACTCGCGCAAGGGGCTGTACGACGGCGTGAGCGTCACGACGTTCGCGTTCGGTTCACCAGAGCTGTACGAGTGGCTCGACGGCAACCGCGATGTCGCGTTCCTGCCCGTCGAGATCGTCAACTCGCCAGAGATGATCGGCGCCAACGAGGACATGGTCTCCATCAACGGCGCGCTCGCGATCGACGTCCACGGCCAGGTCGTCGCCGACACCATCGACGGCAACCAGTTCAGCGGTATCGGGGGCGCCGAGGACTTCGTGGCAGGCGCCGGCCTAGAGCTCTCTGATCGTTCGCTGATCTGCCTGCCGTCGACGTTCACCAAGAACGGCGAGTTGCAGTCGCGGATCGTGCCGTGGTTCGGACCCGGCGCAGTGATCACTACGCCGCGACACCAGGTCGACGTCATCGTCACGGAATACGGCGTCGCCGAACTCGAGGGCCGGACCGTCCGCGAGCGCGGCGAGGCGCTCGCGGCCATCGCGCACCCGCAGTTCCGTGACGGGCTGAGAACCGCGGCCGAGAGCGCGTCGAAGGGCGGTTCGCCGGTGGCTTAGGTCCGAGGTATCCAGCCCGACCAGGACGGCGACAGCACGAACCCCCGCCCTTGCGGGTCCTTGCAGGCCGTCGTCGCCTTGTCGTCCACGCCGCAGGTCACCCCATCCACCGCGAGGGTGTGAAACGCCGGGAGAACCTCGTGCGGCACTGAGCCATCCGAGCAATTCGTGTCGCCCCGTGGCCATTGCTGCACACCTTGACTCGTACTCACCAGGTTGTAGCGATAGATGCCCTGCGCCGCGTCGCAGACCGCCGGTGGTATGCCCGGGAGGTTGTTGCCGCCGCAGGACGCCGAAGCGGGTTGGCCGAAGCTGCACTGAACTCCGTCTGGAGTGCTGAACGCGTACTTGGTGAGCAGGTTTGGCCGCCCGGGGTTGTCGAGCTGCTGGACGTAGTCGTCTGGGTTGACGGCGGTGTAGCCGCTCATGTCGGGAAACTTGCCTGCTTCCACGGGCTTGCTCGCGTCCGTCGGTGCGGGCGTGGGGGCAGGTGGATCCGCCGTGGCCGTGCACGCCGAGGACAGCCCCACGGTCACGAATAGCAGCAGCGTCGCTACGAAGCGAAGTGTCATGTCCCTCCTATCGCGAATATTAGGCCCGTCGACCTGCTTGTCCATTTTCGTCAAGTCTTGGCGGCGACCGCCCTGACACTCTCGAGGCAGTGTGCAATAGATCGTCAGGAGCAGACGTTGGGCTCGCTTTCCGGCAAGGTCGCCGTCGTCACGGGCGCCACGCGCGGTATCGGCAAGGGCATCGCGCTGGCCTTGGCAGAACAGGGTGCGTGCGTCTACGTCACCGGCAGGACGGTCTCCCCCGGCACGCATCCGCTGACCGGCACGCTCGGCGAAACGGTCGCCGAAATCGACCGCCGCGGCGGAACCGGCGTTGCCGTGCAGGTCGACCATGGCCGCGACGACGACGTGGCGAAGCTGTTCGAGCAGGTACTCGACGAGCAGGGCAGTCTCGATCTGCTCGTCAACAATGCGTTCGCACTGCCCGACACGCTCGTCGAGCCGGAGCCCTTCTGGGCCAAGCCACTCTCCTACTGGCAGATGGTCGACGTGGGTGCTCGATCCAACTACGTCGCCGCGTGGCACGCCGCGCGGATCATGGTCCCGCAGCGCTCCGGGCTGATCGTCGCGACGTCGGGCTACGTCGGAGTCACCTACACGTACGGCGTCGCCTTCGGAACGTGCAAGGCCGCCGTCGACCGGATGGCGCGGGACATGGCGATCGAACTCAAACCACACAACGTGGCTTCGCTGTCGCTGTGGCTGGGTCTGACGTTCACCGAGCGGGCCGAGCTTGCGCTGCAGGCGAATCCGCGGATGTCCACCCAGACGGTCACTGATCCCGCGGTCGGTTCGTCGGTCGAATTCCCAGGCCGGGTGATCGCCGCACTCGCGTCGGATCCGAACGTGATGGCCCGCTCGGGTGGCACTCACATCGCTGCGGAACTCGCCCTCGAGTACGGCGTCACCGACGTCGACGGGACGACGCCCCCCTCGCTGCGTGCGCAGCGCGGATCGCCGTTGTACGGGCCCGTGTAGGCGTACCAAAGGAGGAACGTTGACCAGCACGGCACGACTCGAGCTGTTGCTCGACCGGCAGGACATCCTGGACTGCCTGACCCGGTTCAGTCGCGGCACCGATCGCTTCGATCGCGAATTGGTCTTGAGCGCATTCCATGCCGACGCCGTCATCGCCGCAGGCGATTTCGTCGGCGGCCCCGTCGACCTCTACGAGTGGTCGACGGCCATGCACCAAGACGGCCAAGCCGCCACCCACCACAATCTGCTGAACCACACGTGCGACCTCGTCGGCGATGTCGCGCACACGGAGACCTACTACCTGTTCGTCGCACGCAATCGGGATGACACCAACTGGATTGCCGGGGGGCGGTATCTCGACCGGCTGGAGCGACGCGACGGATCGTGGCGGATCATTCTGCGCAACAACGTGATCGAGTGGTCGGGCCTGGTGCCCACCATGGCCATCCCGTACGCCGAGGTCCCCGACATCCACGCCAACGGTGCCCCGTCGCGGGACAGACAGGATCCGTCCTATCAGCGGCCGCTGGTCAACAGACGCCAGGTGCGACATGATCGGTGACGGGACCACGACCGCACTGACCGCATTGATCGACCGCGAGATGATCCGCGATCGGCTCGCCCGCCTCAGTCGCGGCCTCGACCGCCGCGATGCCGAACTGATCCGTGCGTCCTATTGGCCAGGAGCCATCGACGATCAGGCCGTGGAGATCTGCTGTGTCGATGAGGTCGTCGCGTGGGTCGTTCCCGGCGATCCCGCGATGGTCCTGACCCTGCACACCCTTGGGCAGAGCCTCATCGACCTCGACGGCGACACCGCGACCGTCGAAACACACGTCACGGCGTATCACCGGGTTCGGATCGACGGCTCGGACCGCGACCTCGTGTTGGGTGGGCGCTACCTCGACCGACTCCAGAAGCGCGGCGACGAGTGGCGCGTCACCCATCGAAAGCTGTTGTGCGACTGGCACAACGATCTCGGACCGTCTGCAGACTGGACGCAGGGCCTCTTCGGCACGCCATTCGCGTCGGAGCACGCAACGGGGCGAGCCGTCTTCACCGATCGGGATCTCACGACACGCACAGTCGACCCTGACCCGTCGACATATCGCGCGATCACGTCGAAGCTCGATGCGGACTTCGCTTCTGCCGCACCGCCAATGTCAGCCCAGGTACGCGGAATCGTCCTGCAGTACATCGGCACTCAACACTGCACCAACGAGCGGGTCGCGGCTGAACTGCATGTCCACCCGCGCACGCTGCACCGTCGATTGAACGCCGAAGCCAGCTCCTTTCACTCAGTCAAGGACGCGGTGCGTCGCGATCTCGCGCTCTACTACCTTCGGAAGACCGACTTCGATCTGACGCGGATCGCCGACCGGATCGGTTACGCCGAGCACTCGGTGCTGACGAGGAGCTGCCAGCGCTGGTTCGCAGCGACACCCCGAACGATGCGCTAGAGCCACGCACACAACCCCGGTCGGCGCTCTAATGTCTCGGGTAACGCCCGCCACGAAAGGCCGGACATGACGGCTACGCCAGCAGTAACCACATGAGTCGATGGCTCGTGACTTCGGTCCCGGCATTGGCGTTACTGGTCGGCCTCGTCATCGTCGTCGTCGGTGGCGCGGTCCTCATTCAGAGAGAGGTCCGGCGCCGTTGTCCGGCGTTGAACGGTGAGGACCACAATGACGTCACCAAGTTCACCTATGGGTTCATCGGCCTCGTCTACGCCTTCTTCATCGGTTTCGTCGTCTCCGCGATGTGGGGACAGGTCAATACCGCCGATGGCAATGCTCGCGCCGAAGGTGCGTCCGCGGTCCAGATGGCAAGGGACATCAGCCTGTTCGACAAGGTCGACGGCGACCGTATTCGGGATGATCTGCTCGCCTACGAGAACGCTTCCATCGCAGAGTGGCCCCAAGCCGGCACGGCGCGGTCAGCCGAGGCGGACAACGCCCTCGCCGCGCTGTACACCGCATACCGGCAAGTCCAGGCGCCGGACGAGCCACAGAAGACGGCCCTGGCGACCTCGATGGCGAATCTCGACAAGATCAGCGAGGCGCGCACAGTGCGGCTGCTCACCGCTCACGACGACACCGGACCTCCTTGGCCGATATGGGTCGTCATACTGCTGACGAGCGCGATGGTCCTGGCAACCGTGATCATCTACGGCGTCGAGAAGCCCGTCCTGCACTATTCGATGGTGGTCGTCGCAGGCGTGGTCGTGGCGGCGAACCTCTTCCTCCTACTCGAGCTGTCGCATCCTTACGTCGGCGCAGTGTCGACGGACTCCGACCCCCTGCAAGAGGTCGTCCGCGTGCTGTCGCAAGGGTCCTGACCCGAACTCCCGGTGCCGGAGTGCTCGCGACCCCGAAAGCCACTTTTGCGCAGTACTCCTCGCGCCTTCTCGACCCACCAACTAGTAGGAGCGGCGATGCGTTACAGGTTGATGGATTCGTGTTGCGTGGGATGAAGTGCGGCGGCCGTCGCGGTCGAACCGGACCGCGGTCGAACCCGACATTGCCAACGGCCTGCGAGAGCCCCGCGGTTACAACGCGCTGAACTGCGAAAACGTGGTGGAGCTAAGGGGATTCGAACCCCTGACCTCTTCGATGCGAACGAAGCGCGCTACCAACTGCGCCATAGCCCCTTGCGGTAGCACAGGCTACCAGTCCGAACGTGATGGCTGAAAACCAGCGGTCACGTCAGATGGCTTGCGCCGCGAGCATTTCCTCGAACGCGATCAGCTCTTCGGCGACGTCGATGATGTCCAGGACCTTGGTGGCGTTCATGGGGTGCTCCTCGTGGTGTGGTGGTCCTCTGTCGGACCGCTCCCCAAGAGGATGGGCCAGCGGGTTTGGAAGATTCTTGGTAGCCGTTGGCGCCGGAAGCGGTTACTGGCCCGCTGCGCGAGGCAGGTCGTAGTCTCGCGCCACCGGGGCGTAGTCGAGATGCTCGAAGACCGGATCCTCGTCGTCGATCTCGAGCACGACCGCGCCCGGGCGCCGCAGCCGCGATGGAACGACGTCGAACTCCTCGTCGCGGGTGTTCTCCACGCCCAGCCGCGCCCGCTGCATCCGTTGCGAACGACGGCGGCGTACCCGCTCCTCGATCCGCGTCTGGCGACGCAGGTAGCCCAAGTACAGAAGGGTGACGATGCCCAAGGAACCGCACACCCACCACAGCGCCGGAGACACCAGGTAGGACGCGGCGGCGAGGCCCGTCATCAGGACAGTCATCGCCATGAGCACCCGCTTGCGGAACTTGTACTTGCGCGCGCTCACCGCCGCTGCGGTGGTCGAGTCGTAGCGGCGCCGTCTGGCCTGCGACATGGACACGGCCATGTGCACGTCGTCGTCGGTCTGAGCCTCCAGACTCGTCGAGTCGTCTTCCTCTTCGTATTCGTAGTCGTGCTCGGTGCCCGCGAAGGCGTCGTAGGCCTCGGATTCCTCGACGTCTTCACCGCCGTCAGCCTCGTCGACCGCGTGGTCGTCGTGAACGACGTCCTCGGTGATCTCGTCGGCCTCGAAGTCCGCCTCGTCGACCGTTCTGATGGCCTCGGTCGGCGGATTGGATTCCTCGGTCAGGCCCAGGTCGAGCTCCAGTTCGGGCTCGTCGATCGCACCAGCGGACACGCCGACGGGTAGCGCATCGGTGTCGGGGTCGATGACCTCGACGTCGAGGTACTCGGACTCGGTGACGACCACCGCCGCGGCGGCCAAGACGACCGTCCGCTTGGGGGCGGGCGCGTCACGCTCGTCGAGGTCGTGGTCGTCCAACTCGTCCTCGGACGGTCGCCAGTGGGGATCGCTGTGGTGACCGGCAGCCGGCCCGTGCCGACGCAGCAGCCGCGTGGCGCGACCGCCGTTGAGCACGCGGGTCGCGAGCGCTGCATCGCTGGTGCGTCGAACGTTCTCACGCTTGCTGACAAGCATGGGAACGAGCACGAAGAGCCACAGCACGACAAGGGAGATCCAAAGGAGGGACTGGGGGATGCTTGGCATGATGCCGGCTCCTTTCCCCAACAGGCTAGGTCTGTGACCAGCGCATCCAGGGGCGGCGCGCCGACCCAATTACACACCTGTAATTCACCATTGCCAAGCACATCCGTCACTCGAGTCACAACTGCATCAGGATCATGCCCAGCTGGCGCGGCCCGAGCGGACCAGAGCCGACGTTGCCGAGCCGTCGATCTCCTCGACCGTCATGGCCACCAGGAGGTGATCCCGCCATGCCCCGTCGACCTCGAGATAGCGCTGCAGCAAACCCTCTTCCCGAAAGCCCGCCTTCGTGAGGACGGCGCGACTCGGCGCATTCTCCGGCCGTACCGTCGCTTCGATGCGGTGCAGCCGAACCTTCCCGAAACCATGGTCGACGCCCAACGCCAATGCGGCCGTCGCCACTCCCCCGCCGACGACGTCCTTGGCGACCCAGTAGCCGATCCACGCCGACCTGAGCGCGCCGTGGGTCACATTCCCGATGGTGAGCTGGCCGCAGAACTGCCCGTCCAATTCGATGACGAAGGGCAGCATTCGACCCTTTCGCGCCTCGGCGCGTAGCCCCGAACAAATCGATGGCCATGACGTAACCGCATGGCGCACTTCCCAACTCACTTCAGCAACGGGCTCCCAGGGTTCGAGATGCGCCTGGTCCCTCAGCCGGATGCGACTCCACTGCGCGCCGTCACGCAGCCGCACCGGTCGCAACCGCACCACACCGCCCGGCACCCGGAGGGGGCCGGCGGGCGATGGCCAACCGGGATGCATGGAGTTCGATCGCCAAAGGTTCACGGCCACCAGCCGATCAGCCGCGCTGAGCCAGGAAGGCCACGTCGACGATCTCACCGGTGCCCACCTCGTCGGCCTCGCTCGGGATGATCACCAGACAGTTGGCCTCGGCTAACGTCGCCAGCAGATGGGACGACGCGCCCGGCGCCCCCCCGAGGGCCTGCACCAGATACTCGCCGGTGTCCTGGTCACGCATCAACTGACCGCGCAGGTAACCGGTTCGACCGGCGACCGAGGAGATCGGAGACAGCGTGCGCGCCTGAACGACGCGCCGCATCGGCTGACGTTTCCCCAGCGACATGCGGATCAGCGGACGCACCATCACCTCGAACACGACCAGTGCGCTCACCGGATTCGCGGGCAACAGGAACACCGGAACGCCCTCGCGGCCCAGCTGTCCGAACCCCTGAACCGAGCCCGGATGCATGGCGATACGCGCCACCTCCATGTCGCCGAGTTCGGAGAGCACCGTGCGCACGTCCTCCGCGGCGGCACCGCCGACAGCGCCGGCGATCACGACGACCTCCGCGCGGTTGACCTGTCCCTCGACGACGTCCCGCAATTCCTTGGGCTCCGTGTCGACGATGCCGACGCGATTCACCTCGGCGCCGGCATCCCGCCCAGCCGCCGCCAGGGCATAGGAGTTGACGTCGTAGACCTGGCCGTTGCCCGGCGTCCTCGAGGTGTCGACGAGCTCGCCCCCGACCGACATGACCGACAGCCGCGGCCGCGGATGGACCAGCACCTTCTCCCGGCCGACCGCAGCGAGCAGACCCACCTGCGCGGGACCGATGATCGTGCCGGAACGCACCGCGACGTCGCCGGGCTGGACGTCATCGCCGGTGCGCCGTACATAGGCGCCGGAGCGCACGCTGCGCAACACTCGAACCCGCGACTCGCCACCGTCGGTCCACCGCAGCGGCAGGACGGCATCGGCGAGAGTCGGCATCGGAGCGCCCGTTTGGACGCGCGCGGCCTGCCGTGGTTGCAACCTGCTCGGCTGCCGTGTGCCGGCCTCGATGTACCCCATCACCGGCAGGCTCACCTCGACGTCTGCGCGGTCGTCGGAACCCTCGTCGCCGTCCTCGGGGCCGCTGTCGAGGCCGAGAACGTCGACGCTGCGAATCGCGTATCCGTCGATCGCGGCCTGATCAAAGCCGGGCAATGGTCGCTCGGTGACGACCTCCTCGGCGCACATCAAGCCCTGCGCCTCGGCTATCGCCACTCGAATCGGCCGTGGCGCCACCGCCGCGGCCGCTATTCGAGCCTGCTGCTCCTCCACCGAACGCACAATGCGCCTTTCTCCAGTCCCAAGGCCCGGCTGGTCATCGCCGGCGCTGAATTCAGAAGGCGCGAATTCAGTTGGTTGCCAGGCCTAGTCGCTCGACCAGCCAGCGCCGAAGCTCCGGCCCGTAGTCGTCGCGCTCCAACGCAAAGTCAACCGCAGCCTTGAGGTAGCCTCCGGGATTTCCCAGGTCGTGTCGAGAACCTCGATGCACGACGACGTGCACCGGATGGCCCTCCTCGATCAGCAACGCGATGGCGTCGGTCAGCTGAATCTCACCGCCGACACCCTTCTGCACGCGCCGCAGCGCATCGAAGATCGCGCGGTCGAGCACGTACCGGCCTGCCGCGGCAAACAGCGACGGGGCGTCCTCGGCCTTCGGCTTCTCCACCATGCCAAGCACTTTCAACACGTTGGGATTCACCGCGTCAGGGACGACCTCGACGTCGAACACGCCGTAGGCACTGATCTCGTCGGCCGGCACCTCGATCGCGCACAGCACCGACCCGCCACGCTTGGCTCGGACCTTCGACATGGTCTCGAGCACACCCGTGGGCAGCACCAGGTCGTCGGGGAGCAGCACGGCGATCGCATCCTCGTCGGGCAACAGAGAAGATTCGACACAGCCCACGGCGTGTCCGAGACCCAGAGGCACGGCCTGCACCACCGACTCGACCTTGATCAGGCCGTGCGCCCGCCGGACCTTCTCCAACATCACGTGTTTGCCGCGAGCTTCCAGAGTGCCCTCGAGGATGAGGTCCTCGACGAAGTGGGCGACGACGCCGTCCTTGCCCTCCGAGGTGACGATGATGAGCCGTTCGGCCCCCGCCTCAGCGGCCTCCGCGGCCACCAACTCGATGCCGGGTGTGTCGACGACCGGCAACAGTTCCTTGGGGACCGTCTTGGTGGCTGGCAGAAAGCGCGTTCCCAGGCCAGCGGCGGGAACCACGGCGGTACGCGGAATCGGTACCAGCGCCTGTGCCATCATCGGATACACCCTAACCGCATCGCTGATCAGACCGCCCGGGACACGGCATTTGCCCTGCGCGGAGGCACACGATCGGGGCGGGGCTACGTGGGATGTCTGAGGTGGCGACGTGGAGTGGACGCAGATGTCCAAGAGCGAGCTACGCGAAACGATCCTGCGCACACGCCGTGAGCTGTCGCCCGAACGGCGCTTGGCCGAGGCCGATGCGCTGGGCGCCGCGATTGCCCACATGCGACTTGCAGGCCAGACGGTGTGCGCATACGTCCCGATCGGTTCTGAACCGGGTTCGCTCGGAATGCTCGACGCGATCGTGGCGGCGGACGCGGTCGTCCTCCTCCCCGTCGCCCGCAATGACGCAGCCGGCAACCCCCAACCGCTGAACTGGGCGGCCTATGTCGCGGGAGGTCTCGTCGGCGGCCAGTTCGGGCTGCGCGAGCCCCCGCAGCCGTGGCTGCCCGCGAACGCCGTGGCATCGGCCTCGCTCGTGCTGGTCCCGGCCCTCGCCGTCGATCGCGCTGGCGTCCGGCTTGGACGCGGCGCGGGTTTCTACGACCGTTCGCTCGCGATGGCCGACCCGGCGGCCAGGCTGGTTGCCGTGGTCCGCGACGAAGAACTCGTCGACTCGCTCCCCGGCGAGGACCACGACGTCCCGATGACGCACGCGCTCACCCCGGGACACGGGCTCGTCGCGCTCGGTCCGTCCGCTTAGCAGGCCGCCAAGACGTCG
>CAWCTU010000025.1:0-11801 GCA_963798405.1 uncultured Actinomycetota bacterium | reverse complement strand
ACGGCACCGGTGTGCGGTCGTGGAACCGCTTGCGAATGCAGTCGTCGCCCCGGGTCTCCGATTCGCACGAGGAGCGCAGGCCCACGCTCGCGGCCACCGTGCGCGACACCCTCGACTTCCTCCATGCGCATGGCTGTCGACCGCTGTGGCTCCGGTCGCCGATCCGAAGCATCGGATCCATCTGCTCGGCGGCCCTTTCACCGGATTGATCGCGCACTACCTGCCCCTTCATCTGACCCAGACGTGCCGCGACGGACAAATGCTCCGAACACGGCCGTCGAACGGGCGGCCAATGCGAGCTGTCACGGTGAGTACGCGATCAGGGCTGATCGGTCATCTGTTCACCGTCCGTTCAGTGTCGCTGAGATCGCAACGGGCGGCGACGTATCCGTCGGGCGGTACCAGGCACGGGCAGCCCATACCGAACGAATCGAGCGAGTACCGCCCGAGGGGCGCACTCCCCCCGAGGTGGCGCCTCCAAGGTCTGGTGGCCTGTGCTTACGATTCCGCAGCAGCGGGACTTTCGGCGCTCATAGTATTCCGGAATGCTTGTCGCTCAGGCGATGCCAGCGCCAGCCGTGTGATCTCGCGCCCGACCTCCGCGGCGAACGACGCGGGCTGGAAGCCAGCCCGCAGCGCGTGGCTCCATTGCCCGACATCAGTCGCTCCGTGCGCAAGCGACCACGCGAGTAGCGACCTACCGAACGACTCGTCGTGATCGAGATCGGGGTTGGCCGACTGGATTGCCGAGACCAACCGTCCCAGCGATCTCCCGGCGGACTCCCGCAGCGCGTCGGCGTCCGGACCGGTGGCATCGCTTTGCAGCATCTTGAACATCAAGCTGTAATGCGTGTGGTTCGCCCAGGCGAAGTGGACGTACCCGATCGCAAGACGCTCTAGCCGGTCGACTGGGTCCCCGGCACGCTCGAGGACCTCGAGTTGCACCATTGCCAACGATTCGAATCCGTCGTGCGCCACCGCGGCGAGCATCGCGTCACGGTCGAGAAAATGATGGTAGGGGGCAGCAGCGGACACCCCTGCGCGACGCGCGACACCCCGCAGTGTCACATCATCGACACGGCCGTCGCCGAGTAGTTCCAACGCCGCGGCGATCAGGGCACGCCGCAGATCACCATGGTGTTGGCCAACGCTTCGATTCACCCGGTCAATGTTTGACAATGTCCAACTCCGTCGTCAAGATGAACACCGTTCAACACCATCATGCGTAGGAGCGCGCAGGCCCATGACTCACCTCAGCACCGCCGCGAAGTTCACGCTCAAGGGCCGCCCTGTAACCGTGCACGCTCTGCACACCGGCACCGTAACCATCAAACGAAGTCACGCCGAGACGACTCTGCCCGAATGGGCACCATCCGCGCTCAGAATGATGGCAATCCTCGCGGACCGCCGATTTAGCGGTCCGATGCCGATCTGGAGCTACGCCGTGGAGCATCCCGACGGGCTTTTCGTCGTCGATGCCGGGGCACCGCCGGATTACAACGACAAGCAATCCTGGCAACCCGATCCGTGCGCCGGCAGATTCATCCGCTCATTTATCAAGCTCGATGTCCCCGATGGCGGAACGCTGCCGGACCGACTGTCGCTGGAAGGTCTCGATGCACGGGACGCGTCGGCATTGATCTTGACTCATCAGCACATCGACCATACGGGCACCGTGCCGCAGTTCGAGGGCGTCGAGATCTTTACCACCCGAGCCGAGGACAGAGCGGCGGGCCGGATCGGGGCGCTGCAGTGGAGGTGGCGCGACGACCGGACGCGCGTCCGCTACGTAGACGAGGAAGGCCAGCCGGCCGTACTCGGTCCCACCGTGTCCCTCACCAGCGACCACGCGCTGCAGGCGATCTGGACACCGGGACATACCCCGGGTTCGGTGACCGTCGTGCTGCGCACAGATCAAACCGACATCTGGTTCACCGGCGACACCGCGTTCACTGCCGCCGGAATGGACCCCACGGCTCCGACGGCGGGCATCCATACGGACATGAGCGACGTCCGCGCACTGCAGGCCAGGTTGCAGGGCGCTGGTCTACTGCTCCCATCCCACGACCCAGACGTGCCCAAGCGCCTGTGCGCAGCCTCATCATGACCGACGCTGCGCCGCCACCGACGGGCATCTGCGTCTGCTCACCTCTGGCGCTATGACCCGGCCTACGGCGTGACCATGTTCCGCCCAGGACTGGGGTCAGAGGTTGCCTGCACGCCTGTGCATCGTCATCAGTCTCGGAAGGCCCTTCCGAAGTCCCAGATGGCGTGCAGTCCGCCGCTCCAAAGCGGCTTCAGCGCACGAAGCGGGGTCGGGCTGCTTGGCGTGAAATCCGACGTGTCGAAGCTTTGCTTCGCATGGAGCGCGGCGAGAACAGAGCCGAGCTTGTCGGCGTTGTCCACCTACTTCGAAGTACGACCGTCCCGTCGACAACGATGACGTAGACCGAATTCGGCAGGCCGCCGAACATGTGCTGGGCGCGACCATCGATGCAGTCGATGAGCACCGTCCGGTGCTCGTCGTAGACGCAGCGCAAGCGCAGGGCGTTTGCGCCGGACGGCACGAGGCCATGCCTGTTCGGGCAGGCCCCCGCCACCGACCCAGCGGCGGCAGGACGATCACCCCGTCGGGCACGTGGCGGCGGCGTCGCGAAGTACGCCGGCCGACGGTTGGTCGACCGACAGACCGTAGCCGCGCAGCACGGCGGCGAACTGCACGGCGTACTGGCACCAGAACGCATGGTTGGGCGGCATCCACACGGCGGGCTCGCCATCCGCCCTTGTCCTGGTTGGCCTGCCCTGCGACGGCAAGTAAGTTCGCCGGATCGTTCGCGAAGCGGATCCGAATCGCATCCGGCCAGTTCCGTGCGCCGAGATCCCATGCCAGCGCCAGCGGGACGATGTGGTCGATCTGCACCGAGGCGCCGATCTGGTTGCCGCGGGTGAACGCGACGACGGCATTGGTGTACGGATCGTGCAGGGTGCCCGTGGCGACCGCGGTGGGGCACCTCTTGATGAACGTGTACGTCTTGTCCATCAGGTCGCGGTCCAGGATGTCGTTGCGGGTGTCGCACTCGTTATGACCGCCGGGCGCGGGGTTGTCATCCGTCCAGGCTTCGCCGAAAGCCGTTCTGCGGTAGTCGTTCCCACGGATCCGCGCGGGAATCTCGGGTATCCCGGCGAGCACGTCGACGCCTGATGCGACGGTGGGCATTTCGGCGGCCGCAGCAACGAAGCGATCGGCGTCCCGACTCGCCGTCACCTGGACGGCGACCGTCACCGCGAGAAGGACGGCGGCGATCAGCAAGCCCAGCCTTCTCACGCCTTGTCCAGGTATTCGATCTGCTCGGTATCGGTGAATGGTGCTGCCAGGGTGGCGATTCCAGGGTGGCTGACCAGTTTCGGATCCTCGGCGTAGAGCGAACCGGTGAAGGTACGTGCGGCCTCGATGATGTCTCGGTGGTGGAGCAGGGAGAGCAGCCGAAGCGTGATGGGCCGCCCGGACTGGCTGATGCCCAGCACGTCTCCTTCCCGACGCTCCTCGAGATCGAGGTCGGCGAGCACGAAACCGTCCTGCGTGCCGGCCACTGCCTTCAACCGCGCGCCGGCCTTCGATTCCTCGGGGAGATTCGTGGCGAGCAGACACAGGCTGGCGTGCTCGCCGCGGCCGATGCGCCCTCGCAGCTGGTGGAGCTGGCTGATGCCGAACCTGTCGGCATCCATCACGAACATGACGGTGGCGTTCGGCACGTCGACGCCGACCTCGATCACGGTGGTGCACACCAGCACGTCGATGTCACCCGCGCGGAAGGCCATCATCGCGGCGTCCTTGTCGTCCGCGGAGAGCCTGCCGTGCATCAGACCGAGTCTCAGCTTCGACAGCGGGCCGTGGCGCAGGTGCTCGAACAGTTCGACGACGCTGGCCGCCGGGTCACGCCTTCGGCCGCCGCCTTCTTGTCCGGTTCATCGATGCGAGAGGCGACCACGTAGGCCTGCCTTCCCGCCCCCACCTCCTCGATGATCCGTTGCCACGCACGCGCCACCCATTGCGGCTTGTCCTTCATGAAGATGGCATTGGTGGTGATCGTCTGCCTGCCGCGCGGCAGTTCGCGCAGCGTCGAGGTCTCGAGGTCCCCGTATACGGTGAGCGCGACGGTTCTGGGAATCGGCGTCGCGGTCATCACCAGGGTGTGGGGGGTGATGCCGCCGATCGCCTTGGCGCGCAACCGGTCACGCTGTTCCACCCCGAACCGATGCTGCTCGTCGACCACCACCATTCCCAGTTGGTGGAAGTCGACCACGTCCTGGACCAGTGCATGGGTCCCGATGACGAGACCTGCTTGCCCGCTGGCGATCTCGTCACGCACATGCCGTTTCTGCTGCGGCGACATCGATCCGGTGAGCAGCGCGACCCGCGTGCCGTCCTCTGCACCACCGAATTGCCCCGCCATGGCGAGCGGCCCGAGGACGTCCCGGATGGAGCGGTCATGTTGGGCGGCAAGCACTTCGGTGGGCGCAAGCAGCGCACACTGATACCCGGCGTCGATCATCTGCATCATGGCCAGCACCGAGACGATCGTCTTGCCCGAACCGACTTCGCCCTGCAGCATCCGGTGCATGGGTCGGGTCGACGCAAGCTCGGCGGACAACACCTCGAGCACCTCACCCTGACCCGCCGTCAGGTCGAAGGGCAACTGCCGCAGCAGCGCGGCACGAGAGGCCGTCGTCGGTCGCGATCGCCACCGGACCCGTCTCACCCAGGGCGCTGTTCCTGCGCTCGACGAGCGCCCACTGCAATCCGATGGCCTCGTCGATACGTCAGCCGCTCCCGCGCACGCTCACGATCGTCCGCCTGCTCGGCCAGGTGAATGGCACGCAGCGCATCGTCCTCGGGCATCAGATTCCATTGCCGCAGCGTGCTTTCCGGTAGCGGATCCGTGATGGGATCCAGAACGGCGAGCACCTGACGCACACACGCGTAGATGTCCCAGCTCTGCACCTTGGCGCTCGCCGGGTAGATGGGGAAGAAGTCCCGCTTGACCGCCTCGAGCATGTCGTCCTCACTGCTCGAGGACTCCGTGATCTTCGCCAGCGACTTGGTGCCCTTGCCCTGAGACGAGCCGTCGAGGACCAGAAAGGCGGGGTGCGTCAATTGCATTGTGCCCTTGAAGAATCCGACCTCACCGGACAGCATCAGGCGGGTCCCCTCGACAAGGGTCTTCTTGGTGTACTTCGCGTTGAAGAACGTGGCGGTCACCTTGGGCCTGCGGTTGCCGAGAGTGATGACGAGGTACTCCCGCTTCGGCTGGCGGTTCGTCCACCGCACCTCGGCCTTGGTGATCACGTCGACGAACGTGATGTGCTCGCCTTCTTCGGGCGGCTCGGCGCCTTCGTCGAGAACGGACATCCCGGCGCTGTACTTGCGCGGGTAGTGCCGCAACAGGTCGTCGACGGTGCGAATGCCGAAATGCTCTTCGAGCGGCCGTGCGGACTTGGCGCCGATGACCGCATCCAGTCGGTCCACGAGGGCGACCATCCCTACTCGACCCCTATCAACAAAGCGTCCCCGCGATGGCCGGTGTGATAGGCGACCAGTTCGGCGCCAAGGTGTTCGCGGTGCACGTGCGCCTGCAGCGCCTCGCCGACGCTCGCGTCGACTCCCGCACCGGTGAGGACGGTGACGAGCTCACCGCCGGACGTCAGCAGCAGGTCGATGAGACCCGCGCCAGCGGCCGTCACGCTGTCGCCGACGATCAGGACCTCGTCACCGGCGATGCCGAGGCCGTCCCCGGATTGCACGAGCCCGCCCAGGTCAGCGCCTCCTCCGCGGCCACCCGCACGGAACCGTGCCGCGCACCCGCAGCGGCGCGGGCCATGGTGTAGCCGTCGTCGACGGCGTGGCGACCCGCGTCGTGCACGGCCAGCGCGGCCAGGCCCTGCACCATCGACGCCGTCGGCACGGGAACGACGTCGACGCCCCACCCGATGGCGGCGGTGCACCCCGCGACCAACTCCTCGGCGGCGACGAAGCCGTTGGGCAGCACCATGATCTGGGCCGCACCCATGTCGACGATCGCGCGCACCAGATGCTGGGCGCGCACCGGCGCGTCGGTGGCCGGACGCAGGACGCGTGCTCCCTCGCCGCTGAACAGCGCCTCCGCCCCGTCACCGTCGACGATCGCCAAGACAGCCCGGTCGCGGGTCCATCCGCCCGGCGGCCGAGCACCCGCGGCTCCCATCAACGACGTCACCTGGATCTGGCTCGGCACGCCGAGGTCGAGAGCCGCTTCGATGGCGCCGCCCGCATCGTCTGCGTGCACGTGCACCGAATACCGGCCTCCCTCGCCGGATGCCGCGATCGCCACCGAGTCGCCGAGCCGCTCGAGGCGCGCACGCAAGGTCTCGACGCACGAATGGCCGCAGTCGTCGAGGAGATACATGACTTCGAACTGCGGAGGTGCAGCCGCGGCACTCTCCGACGTCGCGCCGTTGGGCGTGAGTCTCGCCGCCTCGTATGCGTGCCGGCGGGGTGCGTGCCCGGTGAGCGTCTGGGTCATGGCGTCGAGGAGCACCAGCAACCCGCGCCCTCCGGCGTCCACCACGCCCGCGTCGGCGAGCACGTCGAGCTGCTGCGTGGTCTTCTCCAGCGCGACGACCGCCGCCTCCGACGCCGACATCACCACTGAAACCAGGCCCGCTCCCCCGTCCGACGCGTCCTCGGCGGCGCCGGCGGCAGCCTGCAGCACCGAGACGATCGTGCCCGGCACCGTCTCGCCCACGGACTCGACCACCAAGCCGACCGCATGTCTCAGCGCAGCGGCGAACACGACGCCGTTGATGTCGGACACATTGCCGTCCGTCTGGTCGGCTGCCTCGAGCGTGACGTCGGCCAACCCGCGGATGATCTGCGACAGGATCACCCCGGAATTGCCCCGCGCACCCTGCAACGCGCCCTCGGCGAGCGCGGCGGCGACGCCCGCGATGTCCGCGTCGGCATGAACCGAATCCGCGCACGCCGTCGCCGAACGCATGGTGAACAGCATGTTCGTGCCCGTATCTGCATCGGCGACGGGGAACACGTTGAGCCCGTTGATCTCGTCGGCGTGCGTGATGAGGCCGCTGACCGCCGCGTGGGACCAGTCGCGCAAGGCGGTCCTGTCCAGCGGACGAGCCGACATTCCCCACCTCCCACCCATGAGCCGCAGTGCGCGCCAGCCTAGCCATTTAGCCTGACATCACCTTCTCGACGCCGCCCTGTGGAAGGCCATTTTGGCGATACCCCCGGCGGCCGGTATCCTGGTCAGGTTGTCGGGTCTACGCGCGCCGGTCGCGCCGCGAGGCCCGAGCCCCCAAGCACTGATCGAGGAGTTCCACATGGCTGCGGTTTGCGATATCTGCGCGAAGGGCCCCGGCTTCGGCAAGTCGGTGTCGCACTCCCATCGCCGGACCAGCCGACGCTGGGATCCGAACATCCAGACGGTACGCGCCGTCGACCGCCCCGGCGGCAACAAGAAGCGCATCAACGTCTGCACGTCGTGCATCAAGGCCGGCAAGGTCTCGCGCGGCTAGCACCACCCCTGCGTGAGCAGACACAAATGCCCTGAATCACACCTAGCGGCGGCCTCGTGTGTCTGCTCGGCGAAGGGTTCTAGGGCAGCCGCCAGTCGATCGCCTCGGCGCCGTTGCGCACGAGAAGCTCGTTTGCCCGACTGAACGGCCGCGAGCCGAAGAATCCGCGTGACGCCGAGAGCGGCGACGGATGCACCGACTCGATGGTCATGCACCCACCGCTGGTCAGCATGGGTTTCAGCGTTGCTGCGTCACGCCCCCACAACACCGCAACCAACGGCTCGGGTCGCGCCACCAAGGCCGTGATCGCACATTCCGTGACGGCCTCCCAACCCTTCCCGCGATGCGACGCAGGCTCGCCCGGCCGCACCGTGAGCACCCTGTTCAGCATCATCACTCCGCGCTGCGACCATGGCGTCAGGTCGCCGTTGCCGGGTGGCGGGTGCCCTAGGTCCGAGGCGTATTCGGTGAAGATGTTCGACAGGCTGCGAGGCAGCGGACGAACCTCGGGGGCCACCGAGAAGCTCAACCCCATCGCGTGACCCGGCGTCGGGTACGGATCCTGACCGACGATGAGCACGCGCACGCCCTCGAACGGAAACGTGAAGGCCCGCAAGACGTTCTGGCCCGCGGGCAGATAGCCGTGGCCCGACGCGATCTCGGCGCGGAGAAATTCGCCCATCGTGGCGACCTGCGCCTCCACGGGCGCCAGCGCGCGCGCCCAACCTGGTTCGACGAGTTCGGCCAGAGGTTGGGGAGCCACGGAACACCAAGGTAGTGACCCGCGCCGCCAAATCGCGTTAGATACGTGGTGAGTCGTTCGACTATTTCGTCAGCGGCGGCACCCGGCGGCGGCGGGCTGGGATCTCGTTCGAACGAGGGGGCGCGCGATGTGCGGATGTGGAGACGCGTCTCACGACGTGGGGCAGGCGGCGATCGGCAAGATCTCCCGCCGGACCGCGATGGTCGCTGGAACTGCCGCCATCGGAGCTGCCGCACTCGGCACCGCCGCGTGCAGTCCGGCCGAGGCCCCTCAGTCGCCTCAGGCCCCTCCGGCCGCTCCCACGTTGCCAGACAACGCGCTGATCACCGTCGGGGTCGCGGCGGGTCCGCCACCCACTCCCAACAAGTTCGGCATCTGTTCGACTCTGAAGATCGGCAGCGCCCTGTACGTGATCGACTGCGGACTCGGCTCGCTGAACGGGTTCACCAACGCCGGCCTCCAGTTCGGCGACATCAAGAAGATGTTCATCACCCACCTACACGCCGACCACATCGTCGACTACTACAGCTTCTTCCTTTCCGGCGGTAACCAAGCCAAGGCCGGGCAGGCGCCGGTCTCGGTCTACGGACCAGGTCCCGCGGGCGGCCTGCCCGCAAGCGAAGTCGGCAATCCGAATCCGGCCACGATCAACCCCGCCAACCCCACGCCGGGGCTGGCAGCGATGACCGCGTCGCTGAACCAGGCGTTCGCGTACACGGGCAACGTCCTGATGCGCGACCAGGGCATCCTCGACATCGAGGGCTTGATGAAGGTCACCGAGATCGCGGTCCCGCCAGGGTCCGACTACCGCAACAGATCGCCGAAGATGGAGCCGTTCCTCGTGACCGAGGACGAAAACGTCATCGTCACGGCGACACTGGTCTCGCACTATGACGTCTATCCCTCGTTCGCCTTCCGGTTCGACATCAAGAAGCCCGCCATGTCGGTGACCTTCTCGGGCGACACCACCAAGAACGACAACCTGATCAGGCTCGCCCAGGACACGGACATCCTCGTGCACGAGGCCGAGTTCAGCCTCGACGACGCCTGGTGGCACGACCGGTTCCCGCCGAACTACCTACAGAATTCGCACACCTCTGCCGAGCAGGTCGGCGAGGTCGCCTCGGCGGCGAAGGCCAAGCAGGTGATCCTGAGCCACTACCACCGGCCACCCTGCCCGACTCGAAGTGGCTCGACGAGATCGGCAAGCACTACTCGGGCAAGGCCACCGTCGCTCAGGACGGTCAGGTCTTCCCGCTCTGAACATCTGCACACCGAGGGTGAGAGGCACCAGATGACATCGCAGCCAACGAGTATCGCGTTGGAGGAACACTTCATCATCCCGACGTTCCTCGACTACCTCGCGCAGGGCATGCCGAACGTTCCCGCCGATGCGAAGGACACCTTGATCCGCAGGCTGCTGGACTTCGACGAGGAGCGGCTGTCCGAGATGGACGCCGGGGGCGTGCAGAAGTCGGTGCTCTCCATCTCCGGTCCCGGCGTTCAGTGCGAACCCGACGTCGCGGTCGCGACACGCCGTGCCGCCGAGGCGAACGACGCATTGGCCGACGTCATCGCCAAACGACCGGACCGGTACGGCGGGTTCGCCCATCTCGCCATGCAGGACCCCGGTGCTGCGGCCGACGAACTCGAGCGCTGCACGGGCGATCTCGGCTTCTGCGGCGCGATGATCAACAATCACACGCTCGGCGTATACCTCGACGATCCGCGTAACGACGTGTTCTGGGAGCGCCTGCAGGACCTGGACGTGCCGCTGTACCTGCATCCCGGCGACTCCTTCCGGATGCCCTACGTGTTCGAAGGCGTCCCCGAATTGGTGAAGCCGACCTGGGAGTGGACGACGGAAACCGCCAGCCACGCACTGCGACTCATCGTGACGGGCGTGTTCGACCGGTATCCGCGCGCGCAGGTCATCCTCGGCCACATGGGCGAGACCCTGCCGTTCATGCTGTGGCGACTCGACAGCCGATACGCATTCACCGCGACCGACCGCCGGGTGAAGCGCAATCCGTCCGACTACCTGCGGGACAACTTCTCGGTGACGACGTCCGGACAGTGCTCCGACGTTCCGCTCCTGGCATCGCTGGCATCGATGGGCCAGGACCGGGTGATGTACTCCATCGACTATCCGTACGAATCCTCCGCAATCGCAGGCGAATTCATGGCGTCGGCCGCGGTATCCGAGGACGTCCGTGCGCTCGTCGCCCACGGGAACGCAGAGACGATTCTCAAACTCGCGTAATTGGAGGCCATTCAGCTCTAGGTCCCATTCAGATAGCACTGGCGCAGCGGAAGTGCGAGTAGCCCTGAGCGCCATCGCTATCTGAATGCCGAGCGGATCAACGATGCCGAGCGGAAGGCGGCCTCAGTTCGAGCCATCACTGGAACGACTGCCAACCGGTGTCGCCGTCCATGGTTCGCCGTCGAGCAGCACGCGCGGCGGCCCGTCGATCACCGTGCCGATCGGCCGCCATCCCGTGGGCAGCGCGCCAGGGAACGTCGCGACGAGCGCGTGGTCCTCGCCTCCCGCAAGAACCCAGGCCCACGGATCGACGTCCAACGCGGTGGCCGCCGAAGCGAGGGCGTCGCGGTCGAATCCGAGTGCATCCCAGTCCAATTCGATGCCGACGCCGATGCGCGGGCGATGTGGCCGACGTCGGCGACGAGACCGTCGGACACGTCCGTCATCGACGTCGCTCCGGCATCGGCGGCGGCGCGTCCCTGTCCGTAGGCGGCACGGGGACCAGGTGCGTTGCCGCAACTCGTCGAAGCCGCGAACGCCGTTCACCAACAACGCATATCCGGCGGCAGACAGCCCGAGCTCGCCCGCCACCGCAACGACGTCCCCCTGCCGCGCGCCGCTGAGCACCACCGGTGCTCGGCCCTCGAGATCGCCCAGCGCCGTCACGGACACCACCCATTGCGGCGCGCTGACGAGGTCACCGCCGACGATGCCCACCCCGAAAGCCCCTGCTTCGCGCCACATGCCGTCGGACAGCGCGAGCACGTCGGAGGCGGCGGTGTCCCCCGGCGCTCCGAAGCACACGACGAAGGCCGTCGGTGCGGCGCCCACCGCCTCGATGTCGGCGGCGTTGGCGGCGATCGCCTTACGCCCCAGTTCGAACGGCGTGGACCAGTCGCGTCGAAAGTGCACGCCCTCGACGAGCATGTCGGTGGACACGACGGTCCGCCCGTCGGCGTGTGCGACCACGGCAGCGTCGTCACCGGGCCCAAGAACGACGTTCGGCGGCTGGATACGCCCGCGCACGAGCCGGTCGATGACGGCGAACTCCCCCAGCCCCGCCAGGCTTTCGACCGGTTCATCGCCCGCCATCACGCCTCCTGTCGACGAACTCCGTGCCCTGCACACCGCCCCGACCCGCGATGCCCATGGTCCCTGCGGCGTGGAGTCTATGCGCAGGCGACCTGGCCGATCGCCCGTCGA
>CAWCTU010000024.1:0-105344 GCA_963798405.1 uncultured Actinomycetota bacterium | reverse complement strand
CCGTGCTGAACAGCGGGGCCTCGACGCGCATGTTCGCCGTGACCGCGCCACCGAGGTAGGCGGTCAGGCCCAGCGCCCCGAGCACGGCGGTTCGCGGGATCGCGGACACCACCAGGCAGACACTCAGCACGATGCCCATGACGAGCGCCTGCCCCGGCGGGAACCCGAGTGCGGCCGTGCCCTCCTTGACTTGCGCACTCCCGCCAGCTTGCCTGCCGCGTCGAACACCAGGAAGGCGCCGACGAGCACGCTGATCCCGATCCCGATCTTGTGGCCGGCGACCGCTTGACGACGGCGTCGGCGGCGGGGTGGTCGGTGGAAGAGACGGCGGTCATGGTGTGGCTCCTCGCTGGTTCGGCTGATTGCGGACCAGAGCAGACCGAGGTGATGCGGAAAACTCATCGCAGCGGGTGGGGGTTATCCCCCGGGAATCTCCGGAAAATCGCCATACCGCGGACGCGCCGCGACTCCCTAGGTTGAAGGCATGGTTGCACCGACCCTCGATACGACCCTGCCCGCTCCCTCCACCAGCGACGCCGACGCACCCCCGCCCGGCCGCATCGGCGTGGTGCCGTCGGCGTCGATGATCACCGGCGCCGCGCTCGGCGTGGTGTGGTTCTGGATTCCGCTGACGATCCTGTCATCGCCATCTCATCGATCCCGTCGCGTCATCGGATTCCTGCTCGCCGGCGTCGTGTTCGTCTACCTGATGCGCGGAGTCGACCGGGTGGAACGCGTGCGCAGCGAGGCGGTTTTCGGCTTCGGCATCCCGGTCCCGCCGCGAAGCTGCTCGCCGTACACCGGCTTTCAGCGCTGGGCCCACCAACTGTGGCTCGACGTCAGCAGTGCCCGGTTCTGGAAGGCCGTCGCGCACCACTACCTTCGGATGATCTACGACCTGCTGGCCACCGGCATCGCGTTCGCGCTGTTGGCGTTCGCCTTCCTCGGCCCCGCCGCCGCGATGGCGATCAGCCGCAGCGACGCCGACGCCGGGCTGTCGTTCATCTCGCCGCCGCTGGCCTGGCTGCTGGCCGTCATCGCGCTGGTCGCGGCCGTGGCCATCCTGGTCTTCGCGCCCGCTCGTCGATGCGCGCGATCGACCGCTGGCTGTTGCCGCCGTCGGCGACCGCCGCGCTGCAACACGAGGTCAGCGCGCTCAGCCGACGCCCGCGAGGGCGCGGTGTCCTCGGCGCAGACCGAACGGCACCGCATCGAGCGCGACCTGCACGACAGCGTGCAGCCGCGGCTGGTGTCGCTGGCCATGACGATCGGCCTGGCGCAGACCAAGCTCGACACCGACCTGCCCGCGGCCAAGCAAGCTGATCGCCGAGGCCCACGACGACGCCAAGAGCGCACTGGTCGAGTTGCGCAACGTGGTACGCGGCATCGCCCCGACCATCCTGCCGACCGCGGCCTCGACGCCGCGCTGTCCTCGGTGGTGCAGCGCACCGAAACCTCCGGCGTGCCGACGACTCTGAACGTCCACCTGCCGCGCCGGCTGCCCGACGAAGTCGAGGCGTGTCGCCTACTTCGTCGTCGCCGAGGCGCTGACCAACGTGGCCAAACACGCCCGCGCCACGCCAGGCGGTGGTCACCGTCCGGCTCGACGAGGCGGCCAACGCGCTGCACGTCTCGGTGTTCGACGACGGCGTCGGCGGCGCGGCGTCACCGACGGCGACGACGCGACGGGCCTGCGCGGCCTGAGGAACGCGTCCGCGCCGCGCGCGGCACCTTCGCGGTGTCCAGCCCCGCCACCGGACCCACCATCGTCACGGCGGTGCTGCCATGCGCATCGTGATCGCCGAGGACTCCGCGCTGCTGCGCGCGGGCATCGAACGCATCCTGACCGACGCGGGCCACGAGGTGGTCGCCGGCGTGTCCGATGCCACCGACCTGCTGCGCATCGTCAACGAGCTCAGGCCCGACCTGGCGATCCTCGACGTCCGGATGCCGCCGACGTTCACCGACGAGGGCATCCGCGCCGCGGCGCTGCTGCGCAGCCAGAACCCCGAGTCGCCGGTGCTGGTGCTGTCGCACTACGTCGAGGAGCGCTACGCCGCCGACCTGATCGCCTCGGACACCAGGGGTTTCGGCTACCTGCTCAAGGACCGGGTCGCCGACGTACCCGCCTTCCTCGACGCCGTCGCGGTCGTCGGCGGCGGCGGCACCGTGCTCGACCCCGAGGTGGTCTCCCAGATCCTGGTCCGCTCGCGCCGCAGCGGTCGACGCTCGACGCGCTCACCCCGCGCGAACACGAGGTGCTGCAGCTGATGGCGGAGGGACGGACCAACTCGGCGATCGCCGCCGCGCTGCACGTCTCGGTCGGCTCGGCCGAGAAGCACATCGCCTCGATCTTCACCAAGCTGGACCTGGCGCCCGACGAGAGCGAGAACCGCCGCGTGCTCGCCGTCCTGCGCTACCTCGAATCCTGAACGCCCGATCCTGAACCACCGAAGGGATTTTCACCATGACGATCATCGCTCCCCCGCCGCCCGCGCCCGCTGCCCCGCCTCCTCTGTCGTCCCGGCCGCCGGACCGGTGCGCGTCGTCCTCGTCGTGGCGGCGTCCCGTCGTCCTCGGCACCGTCGCGGCCCTCACTGGCCGCCGGCGGAGTCGCCGTTGCGCGTCAGTACCGACACCGAGAAGCTGCCCGCGGCATGCGGTCGCTGACATCGGCGGCGCCGACACCCCCGACGCGATCCGCATCGAGGCCGACCGGAGGCCACCGAGCCGCGGGTGGACCTTCGCACGGTCAGCGCGGAACGTTGGCGAGCGCGCCTGGACGTCACCCGAGACGGCACGGCACGCGGGTGTGCTCGCCCGGATGGCGAGGTCGTTCATGGATTGGGGCCCGGCGGCGAGATCACCGTGACGTTGCCGCCGGAACTCGCGCGCGGACTGTCGGTCACGCTCCCAGCAGGACGACGGCGCGCTGATCGCTGGACGCCGACCTCGACCAGCTGACCGCACGCTCGCCGATGGCGCAGTCGTGCTGAACGGCGGGGCGCGCAGTCGACATCACGGCGCGACGGCGATGTCGTTGCGCGGAAACCGATCCCGGTCGCCGAGTCGTTCATCGCGACCGCGGTCGACGGCGACGTCACGGTCGAGTTCAAGGGGGCCGCCGCCCGCACCATCGACGCAGTCAGCCGCGACGGCGACATCACCATCGCGCTGCCCGCCACCCGGCCCTACCTGGTCGATGCGAGCACCGACTCGGCGACGTGCAGGTGCCCGAGACGAGCGACGCCGGGTGCCGTCCGAGGTGACCGTCCGGGCGGACGACGGCAGCGTGGTTGTCCACCGCCCGCTGCGGTCCCCCTCGATTTCGGCGACGTCACGATCGCTCACCGAACGTGGCGCGCCGATCGCGGAGGGCGGGGCTAGGCGAGCTCGCGAAGATCTCCTCGACCGGCGCCGCGACGGCCTTGCGGAGCCGGTGCCCGCCCACATGTTGGTCCCGTGCGGATCGCCGGCCCGCACCGACGCCTGCGCACGGGACTCGTCAGATAGTGAATCTCGGGATAGCCGGACGGGGCGTCGGCATCGTGCTCGTCGATGAACCGGTTGCGCAGCCCGCGGGCATAGCGACCCGAGAAGCATCGCGTCACAGCAGTTTCGGTGAACTGCGGTCCTGAAGTGCGGCACGGTGCACCGGACTGCTGCCCGCCTCGTCGGCGAGCAGGAACGCCGTCCCCAACTGCGCGGCGACCGCGCCCGCGTCGAGCACGTCCGCGACGTCGACGGCCGTCATCAGGCCGCCCGCCGCTATGACGGGAACATCGAGCCCGATTGTCATCGCGTGCAGCAGCTGATCGAGCGGCTGGGTCGGCGGCGCCGCAGCGGGATCGAAGGTGCCGCGGTGCCCACCCGCCGCCGGACCCTGCGCAGCCACCGCGTCGACGCCGATCGCGACGGCCATCTCCCCCTCGGCCAGGGTGGTGACGGTCGCGATGGTCGTGATGCCCGCCTGCTGCAGGCGCGCGCATTCGTCGGCGGTCGGCAGCGCGAAGGTGAACGACACCACCTCCGGGCGAAGGTCCATGACCACGTCGAGCTTGGCCGACCAGTGGTCGTCGTCGTAACGGGGCTCCCCGAGGCGACGCCGTAGCGCTTGGCCTCGCCGGCGAGCGACACGGCGTAGGCCTCGATCGCGTCCGCCATGGCGGCGCTCGGCTGCAGGCACGAACAGGTTGACGCCGAGCGGTCCCGTCGTCAAGGCCCTTGCTGCCGTGATCCTTTCGGCGAATGCGTCGGCCGTGAGATAGCCGGCCGCGAGGAATCCGAGACCGCCTGCGTTGGTGCCCGCCGCCGCGAGTTCGGGGTGGTCGGCCCGCCCGCCATGGGCGCGACGATCACCGGCGCCGCCAGCGCGCGCAGATCCAAACGGCCATCACCGCACCGCCTTCGCGAACACGTTGCAATCTTGCGGCTCGGGAGCCGAGATTGGGGAACACCGCGTACCGCGCGAGTCGACCTTCCAGGGTTAGCCCGCCTTCTCCAGCACGCGAGCCGACGCAGCGTTGTCGACGTGGCAGGTCGCCCAGACCCGGTAGACGGCCGGATCCTGCCGGGCTTCGTCGATCAGCATCGTCACCACCTCCGTCATGATGCCCTTGCCCCACCATCGTCGACCAAGCAGTAGCCCAGCTCAAGCGAGTGCTCCCGGCGCCGCCAACTCGCACATGCCGACGAACTCGCCGGTGGCGCGCCACTCGATCAACCAGATCGGCCGTCGCCCGCGATGTAGATCTCGTCGATCACCCGACGGGTCTCGGCGACGTCGGGGTGCGGCGCCCACCTCATGTAGCGCGTCACCGCGGGATCCGACGCCATCTCGGCGAACATCGCCTCGGCGTCGGACGCGCGGTGCGCGCAACCTGACGCGCATGCCGGTCAGCGTCGGAGGAGTCGCCATGGCTCCATCCTGCAACGTTGGGCCCGCGGCGCCGACGGTGGTTCACTGGATTGACATGGCCATCGCGTTCAACCACACCATCGTGGCCGCCAAGGACCGCGCGGAATCGGCGAACTACTTCACCGAACTCTTCGGCCTGCCACCCGCCAAGGAGTTCGGCCCCTTCCTGGTGGTCTCGCTCGAGCACGGCGCGAGCCTCGACTTCGCGCAGGCCCCCGACGACCAGGACATCCACCCGCAGCACTACGCGTTCCTGGTCACCGAGCCCGAGTTCGACGAGATCTACGGCCGGATTCGCGAACGGGGACAGCAGCATTGGGCCGACCCGCGCAGGCTCGCGGCCCGGCGAGATCAACCATCACGACGGCGGTCGCGGCGTCTACTTCCAGGACCCCTCCGGCCACTACCTCGAGATCATCACCCGGCCATACGGCTCCGGCGGCTGAGAACCCGCGACGGCGCGCGGACCTAACCCGCTAGCCGTGCCCGCGCTGTTCCTCCTGGCCGGATAGTCGACCGCCAGCTCGGCGACGTGGTCGGGCAGCTCCCCGATGCGACGTCCGCGAGCGTCGTCTCCTCGAGCACCGAGCGCATGCTGGCGCGAAGCGCGCGCCACACGTCGGTCAGCGACGCCGTCGGCCCCGAGTACGGCAGGTCCCCGAGCCCGATGTCGCGGACGCTGGCCAACGGGCCGTCGATGCAGCGCAGGACGTCGGCGATGCTGATCTCGGCGGCGGGCCTGGCCAGCGCGTAGCCGCCGTCGCGGCCCCGGTGACTGCGCACCAGCCGGTCGGTGCGCAGTTCGGACAGGATGTCGACGAGGAATTGCGATCGGAATGCCCTGCGCCGTCGCCAGGTCGTCGGTCTTGACCAGGGTGCCTTCGTCGACGGTGGCCAGCTGGACCATCGCACGCACGGCGTACTCCGCCTTCGCCGACATCCGCATGTTGCGAATCATGCCATCGGCACCGCTGCGGGCCTCGCCGAGATGGGCAGCGACCAGTTCCGCGGGTTTGCCCAAGCGGGCTCCCGGACGGGCCAACAGCGCTAGCGTCATCCCAAGATCACCCCCCTCGACGAAGGGATTCTCGTGCGACGCATCGCGAAGAAATTCAGCGCATCCATGTTGATCGTCGGAGCCATGGTGGCGGCCGCACCGACGCACACCGCCGTCGCGGCCGATGCCCCGGCTCCGATCAGCCCGGGCATGAGCGCCCCGGCGCCAACCATCCAGAAGCTCGATTGCGTTGGCGGCACGGGCATCCACGGCTGCGGCCCCGGCTGGATCTGGCACGACGGCTGGCGCGGCTGGGCCTGCTACGTCTGCTGACGTCTGACATCGAACGGATTGGAGAACCACACGTGCGAAGCAACACGATCGCAGGCGGAACCCTCGCAGCATTGGTGATCGCCGTCGGCGTCGGCTGCCCCACGGCACTCGCCGACGAGCCCTACGCCGACCTCGTCGTCGACCCGAACACCGTCACCGACTCCACCGCGTACGCCGTCCTGTCGCCTCCGATCGCGAATCCCGACGGGCTGAACGGCGTCAGCACGGTGTACACCCACCGCGACAGCACGCGGACGATCACCGACACCATCCTGGTGCTCCCCGACGCCGACTCGGCGACGGGCGCTCTGCAGTCGCAGTTGAACGGCGCGGTCCTCGGCGGCTCGCCGAAGCCAGCGGCAGTCGGCACCGGCGGCACGATGATCGCCGGCAAGTCACCGGACGGAACGAGGTCGCTGACGGTCCTCGGATTCACACAGGGGAACACCGCGGTCACCATCGAATTCGAAGGCGCACTGAAGGATCCCGTGCCTGCCGACCTCGCGCTCGAGATCGGTCAAGCGCAGGACACGTTGATCAAGGACCGCGCGCCGGCCTAGTCGAGACCTGCCATCGCCCGCACCGACTCGGGCACCGGTATCGCCGGGTCGCAGTCCGGTGCGACGAGCGGCGCTCCGTAGGCCACGGTCATGGGGACGACGCCTGCCCACACTCCCGCTGCGACATCCTCTTCCGGATCCTCGGAGAAACCCGCGCTGACCTTCAGCGACCAATTGTCCTCTCCGATCGGCAATCTCAGCGCCAACGTCGCCGCGAGCTCCTTGCGCGTGCTCTCCCGCACCTCGGCGACGCGGCCGGGCAGGAACGAGTCCGTCAACGTGTTGAGATAGCTGACCTTGTCGCCGCGAGGCACGTACTGGAAGACCCCGAAGATCGCGGCGCTGCGGTAGCGGAACGACGACTCGAACCCGCTGCGCGCCACGATCAGACCGTCCAGCGCCGTCACCGACACCGCCGCGGGCGCGCCGTCGGCGAGTGCGCGCATCCAGGGCGACCCCGTCGAACCGTGGATGACCAGCTCGTCGCCGACCCTGGCGAAGCCGGTGGGAAACACGACCGGATGCCCGTCGCGCACCAGGGCGACGGTGGCCAGCGGCGTGCTGCCCAGCAGGTCGTACAGCGCGCTGCGCGACGTGTCCTGATACTCGCTGAGCCTGCTGATCTGGGTGGAGGGCTGGGTCATCGGATCATTGTGAGTTGGCGGTGTCATAAGCGCCAGAGGGCGCGGCTCATGTCTACTGTCCGACATGGGTTGGCTGAATGACTGGTGGCAGTACGAGGTCGTCGACGGATACAAGGGGCCGCTGCTGCTGAGCTTCGTCGCCTTCGTGGTGACGTTCCTGACCACGCGCTCCATCACCCGCCTGATTCGGGCAGGCAAGGGCCCGTTCCACAACGTCAGCACCGGCGGGGTGCACATGCACCATTCGACGCCGGGCATCGTGCTGCTCATCGTCGGAGGTTTCACGGCGGTCGGCTCGCCGCCGCTGTCGGTGTGGACCTATCTGGCGGCCGTGCTGGTGGGCGTCGGCGCGTCGCTGGTGCTCGACGAGTTCGCGATGATCTTCCGACTGCAGGACGTGTACTGGTCGCAGGAGGGTCAGCTGTCGGTCAACGTGGTGACCCTGGCGGCGGCATGCGTGGGGCTGGCGACGGTCGGGGTGTCGCCGGCCAACGTCAACGATCTGCCCGACGGCATCGCCGTCGTGCGCAATGCGGCAGTCATCCTGCTGCTGGCCAACTTCGTGCTCGTCGCGATCGCGGCGCTGAAGGGCAAGTACCCCACGGCGTTGCTTGGGCTGTTCGTCTATCCCGTCGCGTGGGCGGGCGCGGTGCGGCTGGCGCGACCGAATTCGCCATGGGCGCGAAGGCATTACAGCGAGAAGAAGCGGGCGCACGCGCAACGGCGGGCCGCCGCCTTCGACAAGCGCTGGGCTCCCATTCGACGCCATTGGGACGACCTCATCGGAGGCACGCCGACGCCTGCGCCGGTCGACGAGCCAGTCGCGGAGCCAGGCAAGGCCTGACGAATGGTCGCGGTTCAGCCGAAGCCGGGCATGACCGACAGCGCGGTGACGATCGTCGCCGTGGAAGCAGCCATCGAGACGACGTTGCCGATGAACGGGTGAAAGTCCGGGGGCAGCCGTCGAGCGACCGCCGCAGCGAACGGAGGCCCCACGAGCGCACCGAGAACCGCCCCGGCCACGATCGCTTGCACGGATCCGTCGAACGCGAGAACCGTTGCCGGAGCGATGGACACGACGGGAACGAAGGTGGGATACCAGCCGTAGGTCGCCCACTGGCGGTGCCACAGCGTCACGGCCAACGCGGCGGTCAGCACCTGGGACATCAACAGTTCGGGTAGCAGGTCTCCGACATTGCCTGCCATCGCGGGGTTGAGCAGATAGCTGATCACGGTGCCTGCCAGCAGACCGGCGCTGGCCCATTCGTTGCCGATGAACTGGGCGTCGGTGAAGTCGGCCAGGATTCGCCGCGCAAGCCATTGCGGCCCTTGGCGATCGGTGTCGACGAAGTGGTGCGGGGATCCCGCGGCGCAGCGCGGCACGACCACGCGTGGGTTCCCGCATCCAGGGCAGGTGCCGGCACAGCGCGAACGCCATCAGTGCGCTGATCGCCATGCCGGTGGTGGCCCCGACCACGGACGGAAGACCGAGCGGGCGGCACACGAAGTTCACGACGACGATGGCGATGGGGGTGCTCAGCGCGGCGCCGAGGACCGCACCGGTCAGCGCCACCGAGCGCCGGCCCCCGTAGACCAGGACGATGGCCGGGGGAACCGACGCAAACGGAACGAACGTGGGCTGCCACATGCCCGACACGGCGATCGTCCACCCCCACGCCGCGTTGCTCAGCACCAATCCCAAGGCAGCGCTGCCCACCGCCCACCCGAACAACCCGGTACCAGAGGTGACCGGAAAGCCCATCCAACGCTTTCTCGACCTGAACGCCCGGTGGGCGATGTAGCCGCCGAGCAGCATCAGTACACCGGCCAGGGCGGAGTGCGCGTAACCAGGTTCGGTGGTGTCACCCAGGACCCAGGCGGCCCATGACACGACGTCCGAGTAATCGCCGTGCCATCCGGTGTATCCGGGCGCGACCATCGGTAGCGACGGCCGCAGCCGGTCCAGAAGCAGCAGCAGCACCGCGGCGACGCCGGCGATCAGCGCCGCCGTCACCCACAGCGTGAACGCCGAAGCACGTTCCCTCGCTGCGGGATTGGGGCGGGTAGGCACGTCTGGGCTCAGTGGGCGAGGAACGCCAGCAGTTCGTTGTTCACGACCTCGGCGTAGGTCCACAGCAGACCGTGGGGCGCTCCGGGGATCTCGACGTATTCGGCGCGGGGAAGCAATGCGTGCAGCGGACGTGCGGTGGCGTCGATCGGCAGAATCCGGTCGTGGGTCCCGTGGACGATCAAGACGCCGATGTCGTATCCGGCGATCTTTGCGACGTCGGTTCGAAAGTCGGTGGTCCACGTGATCACCGCGGCCAACGATGCATACGCCGACCCCGAACATGCTGCCTGCCAAGAGCTTTCGATGACGTCGCCGCTGATCCGGATGCCGAGTGTCTCGTCGGTGTTGTAGACGTCGGCATAGAACTGATGGAGGAACGCATGGCGGTCCTTGACCGCGGCGGCCAATGCCGAGGCGAAGACCGCGCCGTCCAGACCGGCCGGATTGGTGTCGGTTCGCAGCAGGTAGGGCTCGAGGGCGGCGATGAAGACCGCCTTGTCGACCCTGTCCGGCCCATAGGTTCCCAGGTAGCGGCCGACTTCCCCGGTGCCCATCGAGAATCCGGCCAGAACGACGTCGGTGACGTCGAGGACCTCGATCAAGGTGTTGAGGTCCGCGGCGAAGGTGTCGAAGTCATAGCCGAAGGTGGCCTGCCCGGAGCGGCCGAATCCGCGCCGGTCGTAGGTGATCACGCGGTATCCGGCGGCCAGCAATGCGGGAACCTGCTTCTCCCAGGCATGCCCGTCGAGGGGAAACCCGCCGATGAGGACGACGGGTTGACCGTTGCCGTGGTCCTCGTAGTAGAGGTCGATGTCTCCCGTGTTCTCGACGTCGACGGAGATGAAGGGCATGGTTCGGCCAGCACAACACAGCCGCCGTCGCTGACGAATCCTGGGGAAACCCCAGTCGGTCACTCGGCGAACAGGGACGGTGGTGCCGCCGGGATGCCCCTCCAAGCCCTCCGGAGAGGACGGACGCGAGTTGGCGCCGCGACGTCACACCCAGCTTTCGGAAGACCTTGCTGAGGTGATATTCCACGGTGGAGGTCGTAATGAACAGTCGACTGGCGATCTCGGCGTTGGTCGCGCCTGCCCCGGCCTGGCGTGCGACCTGAGCCTCCTGCGGCGTCAGGCCAAACGGGTTGTCTGCGCGCGGCACGTCAACCGTCGCCTGGCCGGCAGCGCGTCGCTCGGCACCCGAGCGGCTGGCAAACGCGGCGGCTCCCATCGCCGTGAACATGTCATAGGCCGTGCGCAGCTGCACTTGCGCGTCGCGGCGGCGCTTTCTGACGGCGCAGCCATTCGCCGTAGAGCAGATGCGCACGGGCGAGTTCGGTGCGCACCGCGGTCCGCGCCAGCTGCGCGATGGCCTCCAGGTAGTACGCCTCGGCGTCGGCGTCGGCCGCCATCAAAGCCCGCGACCTCGCCAACAGCCCCAGAGCCCAGGGGGTGGCCGCGACGGTGGCGCGTTCGGTCAGCCGCGTCAGCGCTACCTCAGCGGCCCCTCGGTCCCCGCCACGGACGCCGGCCTCGACGACCTCGGGCAGCACCCGGTTCCCGAAGCCTGGCGGGTCATCGTGAAAGATCTGCAATCCCCATCCGAGTGCCTCCGGGTACCGGCCCAGCCCGAGTTCCAAGACGGTCAGGCCCATCAGCGCGAAGATCTCCAGAATCGAAGCGCCCTTCTGCCGACCCCATTCCGCGGTCGAGGACGCCACCGCGCGGCTCTCGCGTTCGCGGCCCTGCCAGGCCCGCACTTCCAACAGCACCCCGGTCGTCGCTGGCGGCGGCACCCCGATCAGCGCCGAGATCTCGGCGGCCTCGTCGTAGCTGTTCTCGGCATCGTTCATCTGTCCTGCCCAAGCCTGGCTCGTCGAGAGTCCGGCCAGGGTGATCCGCATCGCCGCCAGTGCCCCCTGCCGGCGCTCGATGCCTTGGGCGCGTTCGAACATCGCCCGACGACCTCGCTCGTCCCACACGTCGTCAGCGGCGAACCATCCCAGAATCGTTGACGGAATGTCGACGTGCGCGGCGGCCTCGTCGGTGAACATCATCGCCACCGCGGATCGCAGCAGCGGGACCGCATCGGCGTAACCGCTGGCGATTCGGGTGGCGAAACCATCCAGCAGCAGGTCGTTGCCACTGGGCGGTCGACGCGGGTCGCGCGAGGCACCCAGCACCGCGTGCGCCACCTCTTCGAGCGTCGTGCCTGCGGTGTATTGGCGGGCGACGATCGCGGCTTGCATGGCATCGAACAGAATCTGCCGCACCAGGGACACGTCGCTCGGTTCGACCTTCGTCGCCGCCTCCAACAGGATGGCGGGGGCGTCCTTGTGCTGCGAGAAGAACACCGAGATCGCTGCGCGCAGGCGTTGCACCGCGACGTGCATGCCGGCGTCGTCGAGTCCTGGAGTCGCCAAATCCAGCAATGCCTCGGCCAGGCGGCCGTCACCGGCTGCCAGGTACGCGTGCGCGGCAGCGAGGTATCGCAGCGCTCGGTCGCCGGGGTGGGGCGACAGCTCAGCGGCGCGCGTCAAGAACGCGGCCTGCATGGTGTAGCCGCCCCGACGCTGGGCGCGCACCGCCGACACCTGCAGATCGGCGGCGATCGTCTCCTCGGGAGTCGTCACGGCGGCCGCCCGGTGCCAGGCAGCCTGGTCGTCGTCACCGTCACGATCGGCCACCGTGGCCAGTGCGTCGTGTACGCGCTGGAGCTCCTCGGATGTCGCGCCGTCGTACACCGCCGAACGGATGAGCGGATGACGGAACGCGATCCGCGGCTCCAAGGACACGATCCCTTGCTGCACAGCGTGATTGGCCGCCGCCGCGGCGACACCCAGCAACGCACACGCTCGCCACACCGTCGATGGCTCGTCGTCGGCGCAGGCCGCCGCGATGAGCAGAACGGTCCGTGCCTCCGGTGACAGCACGGCGACCTGCGCCAGGAAGTGAACGTCGACCCGACGCCCCACCGGCAGGCGGCGGGGCAACGGGAACCGCCCGGCCAACTGTTCGGGGCTGAGTTCTCCGACGAGCTCCAGCATCCCGAGTGGATTGCCGCCGGTCTCGTCGATCACGCGCGCTGACACTCGCGGATCCAGCGGCCCCGACACGGCCTCGTCGAGGAGGGTGTGAGCCGACGCCAGATCCAGTGCAGCGATCCGCCGGGTCGGCAATCCGTCCAACGCGGTCAGGTCACCGGCGTGCTCTCGGGCGCTGAACACCATCCCGATGGGGTCGGCGTACAGCCGGCGCCCGATGAACCCCAGCACCGCAAGCGATTCCGGGTCCAGCCACTGGGCATCGTCGATCAGGCAGATCACCGGACGTTCCGCGGCGACGTCGGACAGCAAGGCCAACGCGGCCAGGCTCACCAGAAATCGGCTCGGCGCGCGGCCCATCGGCGAGACCGAACGTCACCTCCAACGCGCTGCGATGGGGACCGGCAAGCCTGTCCAGACGATGGAGATGGGGAAGAACGAGCCGGTGCAGCGCAGCGAAGCCCAACCGCAACTCCGATTGCGCCCCGACAATCCACACGATCGTCGCATCGGTCGCCGACTCCGCCATGTACTGCAACAAGCGGGTCTTGCCGACGCCGGGTTCACCGGTGAACACCAGCGAGCCGCTGAAGCCGCCGTGGACGTCGGTCGCGAGCTTGTCGAGCATCGCGCACTCCACCGCCCGCCCGAGGAGGGTGTGGGTCCGATTCTCGGTCAACGCGTCCCCTCCACCCATCACCGGCGCAGACGATGACTCAGCGCAGTCCGACAGTGTTACCCACTGCGAACAAAGAATAGAGCTGACGCCGGACTCCGCTCCCAATCACTGGGGTTCGTCCCTGATTCGCATCAGCACGCTTCCGTGGTCGGCTCCATTGGGTCGGCGGCGCCGACACGCTTACCACGCCCACAGCCCTGCCGGCCCGAGCAAGGCACGGCAGCTTCCGAATAGGTGACGTCGATGAGTGCATTTGCAACCCGATACAACACGGCGACGATCGACGGCCTCGAGGTGTTCTACCGCGAGGCCGGCGATCCGAACAATCCCACTTTGCTGCTTCTGCACGGCTTCCCGTCCAGCTCCCACATGTTCCGCAATCTCATCAACTCGCTGGCCGACGAGTACCACCTCGTGGCGCCCGATCACATCGGATTCGGTCGCTCGGCGATGCCGACGACAACCCAATTCACCTACAGCTTCGACCGTCTCACCGAAATCACCGAAGGCCTGATCACTCACCTCGGCCTCGACCGGTTCGCCCTCTACATCCACGACTACGGCGCCCCGATCGGCCTGCGCATCGCCAGCCGCCGACCCGAGCGGATCACCGCGCTGATCACCCAGAGCGGCAACGCCTACATGGAGGGCTTCACCCCGTTCTGGGACATCCTGTTCGCTCACGCCAAGGACCGCGCCGCCAACGAGGACGGGGTGCGCGAGAAGTTCACGCCGGAAACCACGTACTGGCAGTACACCAACGGTGTACCCGCCGATCGGCTCGACCGGATCGCCCCCGAGGCCTGGCAGCTCGACCAACTCGGTCTGGACCGCAAGGACAATGACGCCATCCAGCTGCAGCTGTTCTGGGACTACCAATTCAACCTCGACGGCTATCCCGCGTTCCAGGAGTACTTCCGCACCCACCAGCCTCCGCTTCTGGTCACCTGGGGCAAGAACGACGAAATCTTCGGCGCCCCAGGCGCGGAGGCGTTCCGCCGCGACTTCCCCAACGGTGAATTCCACCTCCTCGACACCGGCCACTTCGCGCTGGAGACCCACGGCGAGGAGATCAGCGGCTACATCCGCGACTTCATGCCGCGAGCATTGGGCACTATCGACCGGCGAACTGAGTCGAACGCGCTCTGCGCTCGACGCCGGAGGAAAGCATGCACGTGCTAGATCGGAGTACGACAACAACGCACTGCAGTGAGGCAGGTCTTCGACGCTCGGCAGATCACTGACGTCCTCACTGCACCGAACGGAAATCGCTAATGCAAAGGCTCACAACGCCATTCGGATTCGAGTCGACGGCCGACGAAGTGATTCGCGGTATCGACCTCACCGGCAAGCGGGCGGTGGTCACCGGCGCAACCAGCGGACTGGGGGTGGAGACCGCCCGCGCATTGGCGGCAGCCGGCGCAGAGGTGCTGCTGGGGGTGCGCCGGCTCGACGCGGGCAAGAACGTCGCCGAAGAGCTGCGACACGAAACGGGAAATGACGCCATCGAGGCGGCGGCGCTGGACTTGTCCGATCTCGCGTCGGTCTCCGCATTCGCGCGGGCGTGGCAAGGCCCGCTGCACATCCTGGTCAACAATGCCGGAGTCATGGCGTTGCCCGAGCTGCAGCGCAGTGCGCTGGGGTGTGAGATGCAATTCGCGAGCAACTTCCTCGGCCATTTCGCGCTCGTCGTCGGACTGCGAGAGGCTCTCGCCTCGGCCGGCGGCGCGCGCGTGGTGTCGGTCAGTTCCACGGGACACCTGTTCTCGCCCGTGGTGTTCGACGACCTCCATTACCGGTTTCGACCCTACGATCCGATGACCGCTTACGGTCAGTCGAAGACGGCGACCGTCCTGCTGGCCGTCGAGGTGACCGCACGGTGGGCAGACGACGGAATCGTCTCCAACGCACTCAATCCGGGCGCGATCGCGACCGGCCTCCAAAAGCACACCGGCGGGTTGCGCACTCCCGAGGAGTTTCAGAAAACCGTCGAACAGGGCGCGTCGACATCGGTGCTGCTGGCAGCGTCGCCGCTCGTCGAAGGGATCGGCGGACGGTACTTCGAGAACAACAACGAAGCCGAGGTGGTGACCGAACGTTCCGAGAGTCTCGGCCGTGCCAGCGGTGTCGCGAATATGCGCTCGACGGCGACAACGCGAGCCGACTGTGGCGCGAGGCAACCTCCCTGACGGGCTAGGTAGTCCTTCGTCCTTGTCAGGCCGGTATCGCACACGCGTCGGGTACGACGACGGCGAACAGATCGCCCAACGCCGCAAGGCTCGCGGCCTGCAGTGCTGACGCAGCGACGGGCGTACCGTCCACACCCGGCAGCGCCCGCGTCGCCGTCGCACTGGCCACCACCGTCGGCGCGTAGCCGAGATTGAAGGCCGCCCGCGCCGTCGAGTTCACGCACATGTGCGTCATGAAGCCGGCGACGACGAGGTTCGACGCCCCCACCGCCTTGAGCCGCTCGTCGAGATCGGTCTCCACGAACGAGTTCGGATACTGCTTGACGACGACGGGCTCACCCTCGCGCGGCGCGACCCTCGCCACGATCGCGCCGCTCTCGCCGTCGACGTCATACAGCGACCCGGGACCGTCGGAGTGCTGGACGTGGATGATCGGGATGCCCGCCGTTCGCGCACGGTCGAGCAGCGTCGCCGCCTCGTCCAGCGCGGCCTGCACGCCCTCGAGTTCCATCACGCCCTGGGTATAGGTGTTTTGGCAGTCGATCAGGACCAGCGTCGAGGCACCAAGACCCGCGGGCTCCAGCGGCATCTCGGACAGGGCGCGCAGCGTGGGATTGCTCATGCTCGCAAGGTTAATGCGAGGTGGTGACCGCCAACACGGCATCGGCCAACTCGGGTTCAAGCATGGGCGGGCACTGTCTCGTTGTGACGGGAGCGGGATGCTCTCCGGATGAGGGCCCAGTTGACGAGCGGGATGATCAGTTCGACCGGGATCATCAGGACGTAGAACCAGTTCGGTTGACCGGTCGCCGCCCAGGCGACGAGCCTGGCAACGCCTCCCAAGAAGAAGACCGCACCCAGCACGTTCGCCACCCGCCCACGCTCGGTGATGTTGCCCGCGCACCACACGAAGGCCGCTCCGAATGCGGCGAACAGCAACGCATAGAACCGCATGTCGGAGTCGATCGTCGCGTTGACCGGCCCACCCCCGATGATGCTCGCCGACCCAAATGCCAAGTGCGTCAGTCCGATACCAACACAGACCACACCGAACACGAACAACCAGATCTCGGTGACTCGCTTCATCCCGATCCTCTATTAGATCTACTCCAATAAGGTCGACCTTACGCCGCACACGCGCAGAGCGTCAACCATGCGCATCTACGATGGGGCCATGTCCAGCCGTCGGCGCCTCACCCCGGAACAGCGCCGTGACGAGCTGATGGACATCGGCGCAACGATATTCGGCGAGTGCGCCTATGACGACGTGGCGATGGAGGATGTCGCTCGCCGGGCGAACGCCTCGCGGGCGCTGGTCTATCACTACTTCCCCACCAAGCGTGAGTTCTTCGCAGCGATCTGGAAGCGGGCGCACGATCGACTGTCCGAAGCGTCGGCCGTCGGCGACGATGCACTGTCGGTGCGTGACGGCGTCGCGGCCACGCTGTCCGCCCACTTGAGCTTCTATGAAGCCCACGCCCCGCTGGTGATCGTCGCGAACCGCAGCTCGATCGCCGCCGACCCCATCCTGCGCATACCCATCGCGGAAGGAATGCGCTCGCTGTGCGACCGCATCCTCGACGCCAGCGGAGCCACTGGACACGCACGCGAGATCGCGTCCGCGGCGCTGGTCGGATGGATCGCGTTCGTTCGCGAGGTCACGGTGGAATGGCTTCTCGACCAACGGATTTCGCGTGATGAGGTCGTCCACCTGTGCATGCGGGTGCTGGATGCCGCGCTCAGCCCCATCGACTTGGCGGCAACCAGCCACGCGGGTTAATGCGAGGTGGTGACCGCCAACACGGCATCGGCCAACTCGGGCCTGCACACGATGAGGTCGGGCAGCGACACGTCGGTCTGGTTGTAGATCAGCGGCGAGCCGTCGATGCGAGAGGTGAACATGCCCGCCGCACGCGCCACCGCAACCGGCGCCGCGGAGTCCCACTCGTACTGGCCGCCTGCGTGCACGTAGACGTCGGCGATGCCCTGCACCACCGACGCGACTTTGGCTCCCGCCGAACCCATTTCGACCAGCACGCCACCGAGCGCGTCGCGCACGGCCAACGCCACCGCGGGCGGTCTGGTGCGCGAGACGACGATCCGCGGGATCTCCGGCGCGGCGGCAGGTGCCTTGACGTCGGGCGTCGCCAACGTCACCCCCTGCGCCGGAAGTGCGACGGCACCCGCGACGAGTTCGCCCGCCTCCCACAGCGCGACGTGGACGGCCCAGTCCTCGCGGCCCAGTTCGGAGAACTCGCGGGTGCCGTCGAGCGGGTCGACGATCCACACCCGGTTGGCGCTGAGCCGCTTCGAGTTTGCTCGCTCCTCCTCGGTGGCCTCCTCCGACAGGACGGCGTCGTCGGGCCGCTCCGCGGCGAGTGCCGTCATCAGAAAGTCGTGAGCGCGCTTGTCCCCCGCGTCCTTTCGTTCGGCGGCCGTCGCGTCCGCGAGCTCTTCGCGAACCGCGAGCAGCAGCTCACCCGCCTCGGTCGCGAGCCTGCGCGCGACGCTCGTGATCCGTCACAGTGCTCTGTTCTTCGCGCAAGCGCTCATCACCGCTTCGCGTCGATCATGTCGATGACCTGCTGGGCGAGATCCTCGCACTCATGGTCCGGAGTGAGGCGCAGGTCCGGGTTCTTCGGCCGCTGATACGGGCTGTCGATACCGGTGAAGTGCGTGATCTCACCCGCCCGCGCCTTGGCGTACAGCCCCTTCGGGTCCCGCGCTTCGCAGTCCGCCAGCGGCGTATCGCAGAACACTTCGAAGAAGTCGTATCCCTGATCGGTGTGCACCTTGCGGGCCAGCGCACGATGCTCCTCGAGCGGGCTGATCGCAGGTACCAGCACGATCTGACCCGAGTCGGCGAGCAGAGTGGCGATGTAGGCCAGCCTGCGCAGGTTCTCCGCACGGTCGTCCATCGTGAAGCCGAGATCGGCGTTCAGGCCGTGGCGCAGGTTGTCACCGTCGAGAACATATGCGGGACGGCCGCTTTCGAGAAGCTTCTTCTCGACCAGCATCGCGACCGACGACTTGCCCGAGCCGGACAGCCCGGTGAACCAGATCGTCGACCCCCTCGAGAGCCGGTCCTGCGCGGTGACGAGGTTCTGGTGGCGCACCGCGTTGGGGCTGGCCGCCCGTGTCGCCGCGGGCGTCGTGTCGCGGACCATGCCCGCCGCCACCGTGCCGTTGGTGTCGGGGTCGATCAGGATGAACGACCCCGTGGCCGCGTTGCGCGAGTACTCGTCGAGCATCAGCGGCACCTGGGTGCGCATGGTGACGCGGCCAAGTTCGTTGAGCTTCAACGCCGTTGCGCTCTTGTCACGGCTGAGGGTGTTGACGTCGAGCCGGTAGTCCAGCGCGGTGACCCTGACTCGGGTCGTGCGCGTGGTCTGCTTGATGATGTAGTCGCGACCGGGTTCCAGCGCGGATTCGTCGGCCATCCAGCACACCGTCGCGTCGAAGTCCTGCGTGACGTGGGGCTGATTGTTGGGGCGGACGAGCATGTCGCCACGCGAGACGTCGATGTCGTCGGCCAGGCTGATCGACACCGCCATCGGCGGGAACGCCTCGGCCACGGGACCGCTAGGCCCCTCGATCTCGGTGATGCGGCTCGTCTTTCCCGTTGGCAGCACGACGATTTCGTCGCCGGGCCGGATGACCCCGCTGGCGACGGTGCCCGCATAGCTGCGGTGGTCGGCGTGCTCGCGGGTCTGCGGCCGGATCACGTACTGCACGGCGAACCGCACGTCGACCAGGTTGCGGTCGCCCGCGACGTAGACCTCTTCGAGGTGGTTCAGCAGCGCGGGGCCCTCGTACCACGGCGCCTTGTCGGACTTGGTGACGACGTTGTCGCCGTTGAGCGCCGACAACGGAATGGACGTCACGTCGTGCACGTCGAGGCGCGCGGCGAACTCGTGGAAGTCGTCGCGGATCTTCTCGAAGATCCCGCGATCCCAGCCGACGAGGTCCATCTTGTTGACCGCCAACACGATGTGCTGAATGCCGAGCAGCGACGCGAGGAACGCGTGGCGCCGCGACTGCTCCAGCAGCCCGTGGCGGGCGTCGACCAGGACGATCGCCAGCTGCGCGGTCGACGTGCCGGTGACCATGTTGCGGGTGTACTGGGTGTGCCCCGGCGTGTCCGCGATGATGAACTTCCGCTTGGACGTGGCGAAGTAGCGGTAGGCGACGTCGATCGTGATGCCCTGCTCGCGTTCGGCGCGCAGGCCGTCGGTCACCAAAGCCAGGTCGGTGTAGTCGTTTCCGCGTTCCTTGGAGGTCCGCTCGACGGCGGCGAGCTGGTCCTCCATGACGGCCTTGCTGTCGTACAGCAGCCGCCCGATCAACGTCGACTTGCCGTCGTCGACCGAGCCGGCCGTCGCGATCCTCAGAAGCGTTGCCATCAGCTGTGCCTTCTCTTCTTCGCGCAAGCGCTCATCAGAAATACCCCTCGCGCTTGCGATCTTCCATGCCTGCTTCGGAGATCCGGTCGTCGGCGCGGGTGGCGCCGCGTTCGGTCAGCCGCGACACCGCGGTCTCGGCGATCACCTCGGACACCGTGCCCGCCAGCGACTCGACGCAGCCGGTGCACGTGACGTCGCCGACGGTGCGGAACCGCACCACCTTCTCGACGACTTCCTCGTCCTTGCGGGGCTGCAGGTACTTGTGCACGGCCAGCAGCATGCCGTCGCGCTCGAAGACCTCACGCTTGTGCGCGTAGTAGATCGAGGGCAGCTTGATCTTCTCGGCGCCGATGTAGGACCAGATGTCGAACTCGGTCCAGTTGGAGATCGGGAAGACCCGGATGTGCTCGCCCTTGTGGTGACGCCCGTTGTAGAGGTTCCACAGCTCGGGACGCTGCGCCTTGGGATCCCACTGGCCGAACTCGTCGCGGAAGCTGAACACGCGCTCCTTGGCGCGGGCCTTCTCCTCGTCGCGGCGGGCGCCACCGAAGGCGGCGTCGAACTTGTTCTCCCGGATGGCGCGCAGCAGCGTGAAGGTCTGCATCGGGTTGCGCGACGGGATGGTCTCGACGACGCGGCCTGCGTCGATGTCGTCCTGAACCTTGGCGACGACGAGCCGCACCCCGCTCTCGGCGACGAGCTCGTCGCGGACGGCCAGCACCTCGTCGAAGTTGTGTCCGGTGTCGACGTGCATGACGGGGAACGGCAGCCGGCCGGGCTTGAAGGCCTTGATCGCCAAGTGCAGCATGACGATCGAGTCCTTGCCGCCGGAGAACAGCAGCACCGGCTTCTCGAACTCGGCGGCGACCTCGCGGATGATGTGGATCGCCTCGGCCTCGAGTGACCTCAGGTGACTGAGCTCGTACTTGGGCGCGGCGGTGTCGAGCTCTTGGGAGACCGTCATTGTTTCCTCGTAAAGTTGGTAGTGTTGACCAACATTGTCAGCATGACCCGGAATCTACCTGCGGCCGCCCTGCGATGTCAACGAACTCGCGATTTGTGGAGCCAAATCAGCGGTGGGCGCTGGTTTTACTCCACAAATCGCAGGGGTTCAGTCGACGGCGTCGTCGGCGCATCGGAGGCCTTCACCAGACGCGCCTGCGGCCGGCCGGGACCTCGTCGGCGAGGAACCACCGGAACGCGAGATTGCCCAGCGGATAGTCGAGCGTGGTGATCGAATTCGGGTGGCTCGTCATCCCCCGCGACAGCACGATCGTCACCGATCCGTCGGCGTTGGGCACCGCGGTGTGGCCGTTGATCGAACTGCGCGCATCGGGCACGCCCGGCGTGGCCATGAACTGGTTCCACACCACCAGATTCCAGAACCGGCACGTCGGGCGGCCGACGCGTGATGACGAGCGCCTCGTCCTCCTCGAGGACGAAGCTGCCGTAGGCGTAGCAGGCGTCGCGCGCCGACCAGCCGAAGTTGGCATCCGGCACCTGGTAGGGCTCGGCGAATTCGTTTGCCGCGTGCGCTGTTTCGTGACCGAGGCTGTGGGCGTCGTCGCTGCGCACGCCGACGGCGAGCGGCAGGATCGCGAACATCGTGCGCATCCAGGCCGCCGATGCTCGCAGCCGCGCGGCGGTCTCCACGTCGCCATGCCGGAAGGGCTCCGGCTCGTCGAGCGCCTCGATGTGCCACTTGACCGGGCGGCCGGTCGCCGGGTCGCCCTGGTAGTCACGGGTCATCAGCACGGCCACCTCCGGCGTCGGGCCGAGGTCGAAGGAGAAGTTGCCGTCGCCGTCGATGTCGAGGTCGTCGTCGCGCACGATCGCGACGACCTTGTCCGACCACGCGCCCGGCGACGGCTCGTTGTAGGCGGTCACCGAGAAGTAGACGCTGTCGCCCTTGTTGCCGCTGATGCGATAGCGCCGCGTCGGATCGACGGGGCACATGAAGTAGTAGGCGTCGGTGTTGTCGCCGCCCCAGCGACGGTCCGACCGGAACGGCGTGTTGAGCTCGACCCACTGCGGACGGCTGGAGTCGGCGAAGAGATAGGTGTCGAAGGCGACGCCGAGGGTGGTCGCCAGCATGCGATAGCCGTCGGCGACGTGCCTGTCGTCGGTGACGGCGCGATCGCCGACGAGGAACGAGCCGTCGAGGCCGCCGAGCGTCTCGAGCAGTTCGCGCCACGCGGTGGTGGATTCGTGGGTGTCGTCGCTCATGTGCTGATCCCTCTCGTGATGAGGGTGGCCGTGCGGTCCACCCAGGCGTCGTCGAGTGCTGCCCCGTGGGTGAGCAGCGCGAAGAAGGTGATGCCGGCGACGGCTTCGACCAGGTCGGTGGCGGTCGCGTCCGGTCGGGCCTCGCCGCGTTCGACCGCGGCCTCGAGGCGTTCGGTCAGGCCCTTCGAGAGGATGTCGGAGAAGCGGTCGAGCAGGGCAGCGTGCAGGGTCGGCGTCGGCCGACATCTCGCCGACCAGCCCGGGAAGCGCGGCCCGGGCGGCCGGGGTGGTCAGGAACGCTGCACTGCGGTGGATCATCGCGCGAACGTCGCCGGCGAGTGAGCCCGTGTCGGGCAGCTCGGTCGCCTCGCCGAGGGGGAACACCGCCTCGTGGACGAGGTGCGCCTTGCTCGGCCAACGACGGTAGATCGCGGGCTTGCTGGTGCCTGCGCGTTTCGCGATCGCGTCGACCGAGAGTTCGGCATAGCCGGTCTCGCCGAGCATCTCCACGGTGGCCTCGAGCACCGCGCCGACGATGCGTGGATCGCGGGGTCGGCCAAAGTCTGTCGTCATTACGAAACTCAAAGTAACATAAGTCGCTGTGACCGACGCCACACCTCCTCTCGTCCACCTCGACGACCTCGCCGAGCCCCGGTTCAGCCCCGAGGCCGACCAGATTCGCGACATGATGGCGTCGCTGGCGCCCGACTGTCCGCTCGACGCCGACGCGCTGCACGCGCGAGCCGCGCGCCGACACCGGACTCGACGATTTCGGCCCCGACGACTACCGCGAGCGCCTCGACGTCTACCTGGCGGCACTGCGCGAGATCAGCGGCATGACGCCGGCGGGCATCGTCAACTTCTACAGCCAGCTGCTGCAGATGCTGAAGAACCGGCTGCTGCTCACCGACCTGCTGGCCCGGCATCCAGAGATCCACGACATCGAACTGCTGCCGCCGATCGTCATCGCGGGCCTCCCCCGCACGGGGACCACGCATCTGCACAACCTGCTCGGGGCGGGTCCGACGTTCCGCACGCTGCCGTATTGGGAAGGCGTCGAGCCGTTTCCGCTGCCGTCCGAGGCGGGCATCGAGCCGGATCCCCGCCGCACCCGCATGGACGTCGCGGTCCAGGTGATGAACCTCGTCATGCCGCACTTCCCGCTCATGCACGAGATGACCACCGAGCACGTGCACGAAGAGATCCAGCTGCTCGCCAACGACTTGTCCACGATGCTGTTCGAGACCCTCGGCGACGTGCCCCGCTGGCGCGGCTACTACCAATCCCACGACCAGACAACGCATTACGAGTACCTGGCCACTCAGCTCAAGGCGCTGCAGTTCCTCCGCGGAGGCAGGCGCTGGCTGCTCAAGTCGCCGCAGCACCTCGAGCAGTTGCCGGTGCTCGACCGCGTCTTTCCCGGGGTGGTCGTCGTGTGCACGCACCGCGACCCGATGCCGGTGGTGTTGTCGATGATCGCGATGATCACGTACTCGGCGCGCATGCACCGCAGTCCCGTGCCCGTCGAGCAGATCGCCGCATCGTGGGTCGAGCGGCTCGACGTCATGCTCTCGGCGTTCGCCCGCGACCGCGTCGCTGATCGGGCCGGAGCGTTCGATCGACGTCCGCTTCGACGACTTCATGGCCGACGAACTCGGCACCACCGAGCAGATCTACGCGCTCGCCGGCGAACCCGTCACTGCCGAAGCGCGGGACGCGATGGCTGCCTATCTTGCTGCGCACCAACGCAATCGGCTCGGCAGGGTCGCGACGTCATGCGACATGTTCGGGCTCGACGAAGCCGACCTGCGCGACGCGCTTCGCGCCGTACGTCGCGCGTTTCCTGGCCTGAGGCGTCTCCCAGGCACTGTTGCGTTTGCCCGCCTCTGAGCGAAACTGTGCCGTCGGCGGGCCCGTTGTCGCTCGGAGGCGGGCAATCGACATGGTCATCTCCTGACAGGCAGCAGTCCGCTTACCCGGCAGGTAATTGAAACGCTGACGCGAAGCCGGAACACTAAGCGCCATGTCCACCAATGCCCTACCGACCGGCGCCGAGGTCATGGCGCAGTTCATCCCGCAGTCGCCGTTCGTCGCCAAGCTCGGCATCGTCGCCGAGGTGCTCGACGCCGAAGAGGTCCGCCTGCGCATGCCGTGGGATCCGTCCAACGTGACCGCTCGGCGACATGGTGCACGGCGGCGCGATCGCCGCTCTTGCCGACGTGACGGTGATGGCCGCTGCGTGGGCGGGCGTCGAGGCGGCCGCATCGCTTCGGGGGTGACCACGTCGATGGCGGTCCAGTTCATGGCCCCTGCACGCGCCACCGACCTGATCGGGGTGGGCCGGGTGCTGCGGCGGGCAAGACGCTGGTCAACTGCGACGTCGACGTCGTCACCCCGGACGGCGAACTGGTCGCCAAGGCGATCGCCACCTACAAGGTGGGGTGACGCTGCCTCGCATCAATCGGCTGACCACCGAAATTTTCGCGATCGTCAAATACAGCGCTACAGATGGTCGACCAGTCATATGATGCTGGCCTGAACAAGGTCGGATCAGACCAGAGGAGGCCGACATGGCGGCCACTACGTCCCGTTGGGCAGTCCTTGGCGCAGCCACGCTGGTACCGCTCGCGTTCGTCACCGTGATTTCGCCCGGCACGAGTCACGCGACGGAGTGCGGGTGGGGAACGGTGTTCGATCCCCCGTCGAACACCTGCGTCGCAGCGCCGTTGCCACCGCCCCCACCAGCGCCGCCGGCGTGGAATGGCGACCTCACCCCGTACTTCTCGGTGGGCGTCTGCGCACCCATTCCGTTCGTGTCGGTGTGCGGCAGCATCTGACCGGTCGGACCGCCGATTTGTGGAGTATTTCCAGCGGGGCGCGCTGAAAATACTCCACGGATCGCGTCAGCCGTGGGGCGTGATGACGGCGCGGCCCTGGATCTTCCCATCGTGCAGAAGGTGGTACGCGTGCTCCGCCTCGTCCAGCGAGAAGTGTTCGACCAGCATCTTGATCTTGCCTGCCTGCGCGAGGCTGATCACGTCGATCAGCTCGGGGATCGTGCCCCAGAACGGCGACGCGACAGCGCATTCGTGCGGCGGGCTGGAGAAGTTGACCGGCAGGGTCGCACTGCCGACCCCGACGATGGTGAGGTGTCCGAGCACCCGGGCCACCTGCGCGGCCATGCTCAGAGTCGGGTTGACGCCGACCAGATCGAGCACCAGCTCGCGCACCCTGACCGCGAGTCATGTCCTTGATGCGCTTGACCGCATCGTCGCCTGAGATCAGCACCTCGTCGGCACCCATGTCCTTGGCGATCTTCAGCTTGTCTTCCGAGGTATCCACTGCCACAACGGTTGTCGCGGAGGCGAGCGCCTTGAGCACCTGGATGGCCATCTGGCCCAGTCCGCCCGCACCGATCACCACCGCGGTCGAGCCCGGCCCGAGGAGGTGCACCGACCGCTTCACCGCGTGGTAGCTGGTCAGCCCGGCGTCGCTGAGCGGCGCAGCCTCGCGAGGGTCCAAGTCGCCCAACGGAATCAGATACCGCGTCGACGGGACGAGGAGATATTCCGCCATGCCGCCGTCGGTGCCCCCGAGGCCGCCCGGGCTGGGTTTCCCCGGCGGTCTGGCAGTAGTTCTCCATCCCCTGACGGCAATTCATGCACAGCCCGCAACCCCACGGCCCGTAGACGATGACGGGATCCCCGGGCGCGAAGCCCGTCGCGCCGGGCCCCATCGTCTCGACCCAGCCGGCGTTCTCGTGACCGAGGGTGAACGGGAGTGCGAATGACCGTGCGCCGGCGGGCAGTTCGAGCAGATGCAGATCCGAATGGCAGGCACCGGCGCCGCCGACCTTGACCAGCACCTCGCCCGGGCCCGGTTCTGGCACCGCCACGTCCCGAAGTTGGCCCGGCCGTTGCCATTCGACGAACTGGAAGGCCTTCACCTCAGTCCACGATCCGGTCGAACTCCACCTCGAGATGCAGCGGTCCGCGGAACACCTGGTTGACCCGGTAGGGCGGCGGGTCGACGACCAGTCGCGGGTTCTCGACGCGGCGCAGGAACGTCTCCAGCGCGATGTTGACCTCGAGCCGCGCGAGTGGACCGCCGACGCAGCTGTGCACGCCGCGGCCCCAGCCGACGTGCTGGTTGTCCTTGCGCTGAATGTCGAACTTCTCCGGATCCGGGAACCGCTTGGGGTCGCGGTTGGCGGCGCCGTACAGCAGGTGGACCGCGGAGCCCGCCGGGATCACGACGCCCCCGACCTCTACGTCGGCGGTCACGCTTCGGCTCGGGAAGAACTGGACGGCCGACTGCAGCCGGAGCACTTCCTCGATGGCCTTCGGAATGAGTTCCGGCTTCTCCCTGAGCAACTCGATCGACTCGGGGTTGCGGAGCAGGAGCAAGACACAGTGCGCGATGGTGTTGACCGTCGAGTCGTGGCCGGCGATGAGCAGCAGCAGCGCGTTGGCCGCGGCCTCCTTGGGCGTCATCGGCCCGTCCGGGCCGTCCTTGTCGTTCACCAACTTCGACAGCACGCTGTCCTGAGGTTCGGTCAGGAAGCCCTGGATGAGGTCGCCCATGTACGCGGTGAGCGCGGCAGTACTCTCCTTGCCCTTCGCCAGACGGGCCTGACCCTCCTCCGTCTTCGGCGTCCGGCCCCATGTCCGCACCCGCCATGAAGTCGAAGATCCAGCCGTGGAAGGTGGGCTCGTCCTTCAGCGGCACGCCGAGGATCTGACAGATGACCGCGACCGGAACCGGATAGGCGTAGTCGTCGACGACGTCGAACGTGTTGGCGCCGTTGGCCTTGATCCCGTTCAGCGAGTTGTCGCACAGCGCTTGGATGTCAGCTGCCATGTTGGGGATGACGTGCGGCGAGTGCGGCGGAGCGAAGTGCCGCATCACCTGCCGGCGTTGCCTGTCGTGCTTGGCCGGGTCGGACACGATCAGGCTGGCTTCGCGGCCGTACGCCTCCATGTGCTCGGCGCCGACGTCGGGCTGCAGCGTGAGCCGTCGGCTGAGCCGAGATCGGACTCTTCGAGATGTCCGAGCTGACGTGCGGATCGTGGGCGAGCTGCAGCAGTTCGCGGTAGCCGGTGACGACGTAGACCTTGTCGGCCACCTGTACGACCGGTGTCTTGCGAAGCTCGTCGAAGAACCGATACGGATCATGGCGGTTCTCGTACTTCATCGCCTCGGTCCAGGCGGTTGAGGCGGTGGTCTCCAAAGCAGTCATGCATGCGGCTTCTTCCTAGCGGCTCTTGGCGCGGAACTCGGCGCCGCGGGAGGTGGGGTCGTGGCCGGTGAGCACGACGTCGGGAATTCCGGTCGGCGCGCGCGGATCACCGAAGCGGGCCGACATCACCTCCGAGTTCGCGGGCACGTCGTAGCCCGGCGGAGGCGGAGGGAAGGGCGCGGACTGTTCGATGAGCCGTGCGTAGTACTCCAGCCACTTGCCGTGGTTGAAGGTGATGGCGCCGACGATGCGGCCGTTCTTGCCGAACGCGGCGGCGAACCGGAGATCCTCGACCGAGCCCTGGGTGAACACGATCTCGTCACCGAAGGAGCACACGCCGACGCCCTTGATGTTGACGCCGAACTGGCCGGACCAGAACTGCGGCAGCGGCAGGTGCGGACGCCGCCCCCGTCTCGAGGTGAACCATGTTGTGCGCCGCGGTCTGGGCGCCGAGCACTGCGGCATCCACGTGCTCGATGGCCATGAACTGGTACTCGTAGAGCACGTGTGGGGCCCGCGCGATGTCACCGGCGACGAAGATGTTGTCCGTCACCACGCCGTTGATGTCGAAGGCCCGGCATCCGGCGTCGCAGGCCACGCCCCAGAACCCGCTGGCCAGGTCGGCGCCTTCGAGCCATTCGATGTTGCGGACCGATCCCAAGCGACGCCACGACCACGTCGACGTCGAGCGTGGTGCCGTCCGAGAGCTTGGCGCGCCGGACGTGTCCGTCGGCGTCGCCTTCGAGCGCCTCGACTGCCACCCCGGTGCGCAGGTCGACGCCGGCGTCGCGTTGCATCTTGGCGGCGATGTCGCCGATGACCCCGCCGAGTGGCCCGACCAGCGGCGCGCTGGAGCGTTCCGCGACCGTCACGTTCAGGCCGAGATCCCTGCATACCGAAGCCATTTCGGAGCCGATGAAGCCAGCACCGACGATCAGCACCCGCTTGGGCTTCGCCTTGAACGCGGCCTGGATCTTCGCGGCGTCATCGCTGGTGCGCAGCGTGTAGAGCCCCTTGAGCTTCGCCTCCTCGGGGTTGAACCACGCGCGCGATCGGACGCCGGTCGCGATCAGCAGTCGGTCGTAGGGCACCTTGTCGCCGTTGGCCAGCAACACTTCTCGGTTGTCGCGGTCCAGTCCGGTCGCCGCCACGCCGAGGCGCCAGTCCGCGTCGACGGCCCGCAGCCGCGGCAGCTTGGTGTTGCCCGCAGGCACCCAGCCCTTGAGTACCTGCTTGGACAGCGGCGGACGGTCATAGGGCTCGTGCACTTCGTCGCCGATGATCGTCAGCGAACCGGTGAAGCCCTCGTCGCGCAACGCCTCCGCAGCGCGAAGCCCCGCAAGCGACGCGCCGACGATGACGATCCGGCCCTCGCGCCTTGAAGGTGCTGACGATCTCGTCGATCAGCGGATGCGTGCTCACTTCGTCGTCCGGTCCGACGGCGGATCCATCTCCGCGATGATCGCCTGCACCGGGCAGGACGCCACGGCGCGCGCGACCTGTTGGCGTTGCGAGTCATCGGGATTCGGGTCGTAGGCGAGCGCTTCCTCGCCGTTGAGTTGCAGGACCTCCGGAGCCAGCGGGACGCATTGCGCGTACCCCAGGCAGCGATTCAGGTCGACGACGATGCGCATGCTGTTGGGCTCCTTCTCAACCGGCGCTGAGGGCTGGTCAGCGCAACTCCGCATCGGAGCGAGGTGCGCTGACGGTAACGTAAACGACTCATCCTGCAACGCCGGTATCGACACAATTCCGGCCCGTCGCGCGGTCGTTCAGTTCGGGAACCGGGTGGCCGTGTGACGACGAAGGAGACGACCATTCCGCTGATCGCTGGCGCGGCCACGCCGACTGGAGATCGTCGATCCGGGCTTGGTCCGGACGCGTCGTGGCGTGCGAGCGGTGTGTGCGACCGTGCTGGCGTGGGCGACGATGGCTGCGGTGACAACGACTTTCGACGTCGCGTCGCCGTTGCGCATCACCTTGTTCGCGGCAGGCGCAGCCTTCGAGGGCGCACTGCTGGCTCCCGATCCGCAGCCCAGGGACCGGTTGCGCACGCTCGGCTGGGCGGCAGCCGTGTCGCGCCGTCGCGGTGGTCGCAACGGTCCAGCTGACGCAGATCGCCGTGTGGATCGCCGCGATACTGCTTGTCCTGCTGATGTTTTCGTCGTACGCGCTGCGCGGGTGGAGTCCTCGGGTAGCGAGCCTGGCGCTGATGGGTGCGATCACGCGTCTACGTCACCGGCGGCGGGCACATCACGGTCGGTCGAATCGGATGGTTCGTCCTCGCGGCGGGGATCGGCTTCGGCTGGCTCGCGGTGTGGGAAGGGGTGCTCCTGCCCGACGATCCACTGCGCTCGCTGCAGCGCTCGGTGCAGGCCTTCTCCAGGCGTGCCGCCGACGTCGTCTCGGGTGTCGTCGGCGTGCTCAACACCGTTCGCGACGGAGCGCCGACCGACCGTGCTCGAAAGGCATTGCACGCCAGCCTGAAACGAGCCGCGTCGTGTCGCGACGCCATCGAGCGGCAGTATCCCGGTGCCGTCGTGCGCGGCCTGAGTCAGGCCGACGCAGACCGCCTGCGGGTGGCACTGCATTCGGCGCACAAGGGTCTCCAGGACATGGCGGAACAGGTCGACGCGCCAGAGCGGATGCAGTCGCTGCCCGACGAGGTGGCCTGGTCGATCAGCCAGCACCTTGCACGCGCTCGCGGCGGCCCTGCGGGATGCCGTCGACGACGAGTCCAGAGCGGTCGCCGCCCGCAGAGCCCAGGTACTGCGAGGACACCTCCACGATGCGTCGACGCACGCCGCGACGACGGGCGTCGCCCCCGTTCGACGCAACGGCGCTCCTGGCGTCGCTGACGATGCTCGACGGAGGCGAGGTGGTCGCCCAATCCATCACGCAGGCAAGGTCATTGGCCGCACAGCTGGGTGAGCCACTCAGCCAGCCGCAACTCGCCGACAGCCGACCCGCCTTCGATCCTGCAGAGGGAAACCCCGTCACCGACGATGAGGCTGGCGATCCAGGCCGTCGTCGCGGCCGTGGCCGCGGGAGCGATCGCCAGGGCGCTCGGCAACGAACAGGGCCTGGTGGTGGCGTGGACCGCGTTCGTCATCATCGCCGGATCCGCCGGACTGTCCACGCGCAGGGCGATCGTGCGAATACCCGCGACGATCCTGGGCGCGGTCGGTGGGGTGTTGGTCGCCGCGACCGTCCCGGACACCGTCGCCTGGACCATCGCCGTCGTCGCGGTCGGCGTGTTCTTCACGATCGTCAGTGCGCCGGTCTCGTACCCCGCCATGGTGTTCTGGATGAGCATCGCGTTCGTGCCGCTCTTCGCCTCCGAGGGGCGCTATCTCGACCTGATCTGGGACAAGACGATCGGGGCCCTGATCGGCGGATGCGTCGCGGCCGTCGTCTCGCTGTTCGTCTTTCCGATTCGCTCGGCACGGGAGATCCGCCCCGCCGTGGACGAGTATCTCGACGCGCTCGACGCCGCCCTCGCCGCTCACCTGCCCGGCCAGGAGCACGGCATCGCAGTGGCCGAGGCCGAACTGGATTCCGCGCATGCCGCGCTGACGGCGACGGTGACCGCGGCCGCAACCGAGACCAACGTCTTCTCGCAATCCGCGAATGTCGGCAACGACGAGGCAGACCAGGTCGACGCCGTCCACGACGCCTATCGACGGCTCACTCCGCTACTGTCCGATTCCGCGCGGCGCCTGCACGGCTGGTCGGACGAACAGGTCACTCACGGCATCGACCGACTTCGCGAGGCCATCGAGCACGCGCGGTCACCGACGCGTGGCGAGGCAGTTGCCGTCCCAGACATGGACGAGACCCCTTCGACGAGCAACACCGCTGCGAGCCTTGGGCTTTCGGACTCGATTCACCGCGTCGAGACAGTGCACGCCGCCCTCGTCCGACTTGACCGCGCTGCGCAGCGCCTGCCGGTTAGGCCGGGGCGTTGGCCGGCTGGAATTCGCCCGCCTCGTCCGGGTCGTCTTCGGCGCGGATCACGTGCACCACCGCGTTGATCAACGCCAGATGGGTGAACGCCTGCGGGAAGTTGCCCAGGTGCCGCCCGGTCTTCGCGTCGATCTCCTCGGCGTACAGGTGCAGCGGACTGGCGAACGACAGCAGGCGCTCGCAGAGGTGCCTGGCGCGGCTGATCTCGCCGATCTCGACCAGTGCAGACACCAGCCAGAACGAGCAGATGGTGAAGGTGCCTTCCTCGCCCGACAGTCCGTCGTCGGTTTCGTGCGTCCGGTACCGCAGCACCAGACCGTCCTCGGTGAGTTCGTCGGCGATGGCCAGCACCGTCGCGCGAAGCCGCGGATCATCGGGCGGCAGGAAACGGGTCAGTACGGCCAACAACAGCGAGGCGTCGAGGGCGTCGTCGCCGTAGCGCTGGGTCAGCACGCCGCGGTGGTCGACGCCGTTGGCCAGGATGTCGGCCTTGATCTCGTCGGCGATCGCGCACCACGGCTCGATGTAACTCGTCCAGCCGTGCAGTTCGGCGAGCTTCGCGCCGCGGTCGAGCGCAACCCAGCACATGATCTTGCTCGACGTGAAGTGCTGCGGTTCGCCGCGCACCTCCCAGATTCCGCGGTCCGGCTCGCGCCAGTGTGCGATGGCCTCCTCGACCTGACTCTTGAGCACCGGCCACAGGTTCTCGGGGATCTGCTCACGCGACCGCGAGTGCAGGTACACCGAATCCAGCATCGAACCCCACACGTCGTGCTGCATCTGATCGAAGGCGCCGTTGCCGATCCGCACCGGCCGGGCATTGTCGTAGCCGGACAGGTGGGACAGTTCGCCTTCCTCGAGCGTGTGCTCACCGCCGACGCCGTACATCACCTGCAGCGGATGCGGATCACCGTCGTTGACGCCGGAGACCTCGGCGATGAACGCGAAGAAGTCGTCGGCCTCGCGATCCAGACCCAACGTGTAGAGACCCCACAACGCGAACGTGGAGTCGCGGATCCAGGCATAGCGGTAGTCCCAGTTGCGTTCGCCCTGAGGGGTTTCCGGCAGCGACGTCGTACTCGCCGCCAGAATGGCTCCCGTCGGCGCATAGCTGAGCCCCTTCAGCGTCAGCGCGCTGCGCTGCAGGTACGACCGCCACGGATGGTCGGGAAAGTTGCCGACGTTGATCCACTGCCGCCAGCACTCGCTCGTCGACCACATCTTGTCGGCGGCCTCCGCGATAGGTCTGCGGCGCGGCGTTCGACGAGAAGCTCAGTGCGACGAAGACGTCGTCGCCCTCCTTCATCCTCGTCCGCGCCCGCGCCTGCCGACCGTCCAATCCGATCCGCAGGTTCGTCGTCAGTCGCAGGGCGGGGAACGCATCCGGATCGCGCTTGGCCCGCGCCACCGCCTCGCCATAGCCCGCTGCCGAGTACTCCCACTTCGCGGGATTGCGGTTGTAGTCGAACGACGGTTCGCAATCCATCACCAGCTCGACGGTGCCGCTGACGCATCGCACGGTCCGCAGCAACGTGTGCTCCGCGTCCCAGTCCATCGGGGTGCGGCGATGCGTGCGCGACCTCGTCTCGATGTCGTGCCACGGACTCATCACCAGGGTGTCCCGCACGATCATCCAGCCGGTGTGGGTCTGCCACGTCGTCTCCAGGATCATGCTGCCCGGCAGGTACCGACGCGCAGCGGGCACCGTCACGCCGTAGGGGCTGATCCGAAAGTGCCCCGCCCCGCGATCGAGGATCGCGCCGAACAGGCTCGGTGAATCCGGCCGCGGCGCACACAGCCATTCGACCGCCCCGGCCGACGAGATCAGGCAGGTGTTCTCGCAATCGGACAGGAACGCGTAGTCCGCGATCGGCGGAAACGGGTTTCGCGGGTTGCTCGCCACATGCGGCGGGTGCGGCGCCGCGCCGGACTGAACGACGGCGCCATTTCCGTCGGCGGGCGTCGTGCTGTCGCAGAACCATCCCGACATCATCGGCTGTCCAGGCCCGAATGCAGGCAAACCCGCGTGACTTCGGCGCGCATACGTTCGCTCAGCGAATCGTGAGCGCTGCCAAATCGCCTACGAGGGTGACCTCGTTGAGCTTGCCCGTCGCGACGTCGAACACGAAGCCGCGCAAGGACTCGTGCTTCGTCACGAACGGGCTTGCCTCGATGCGGCGCAGCGACTGCCGGACGTCCTCGTCAACGTCCTGGAAGGCCTCGGCGGCCCACTCCGGCTTCAGCCCCGTCTCGTCCTGGATCTGCTGCTTGAAACCGTCGTCGGTGAAAGTCAGCATGCCGCAGTCGGTGTGGTGGATGAGGATGATCTCCTTGGTGCCGAGCAGTCGCTGACTGATCGCCAGAGAACGGATCTCGTCATCGGTGACGACGCCGCCGGCATTGCGCATGACGTGCGCCTCCCCCTCGGCGAGGCCAAGGACCCGGTAGACGTCCAACCTCGCGTCCATGCACGCGACCACCGCGACGTGCTTGCTCGGCGGCAGGGGCAGCGGGCCGGTGAACGACAGCGGCGTAGGTCTCGTTGTTCTTCAGGTACTCGTCGGTCACGGACATTGGGACCTCCTGGCGGTCGCGGGCATGGCTCGGTGGTGACGCTAGTCGGAAGCTACCGCGATTCACATGGTGCGAATCGGGCTGATTCCCCTCGGCGTCACCCGTCCGTCATGCCTTCGACTGCAGGTCGTAGACAGTCGTGCCGCCCACGTCGGTCTTGTGAAGGTCTTCTCCACCCATGCCGTGATGTCGGCCGACGCGCCCTCCCGATGGCCGAACGGGCCGCCGCGGCCCGAGTCCGCCAGGAAGTACCGCACCTGACCGTCGGCGACGTACTGCTGGAACTGGGTCAGCGTCGGCGATGGGTCGCCACCGGTGAAGCCACCGATCGCCATGAGCGAGGTTCCCGTCTTGAGTTCGAGGTCGCTCACCGACATCGATCCGATACCTGCTGCGGCCCAACGGTTGTCAGTGCCCTTGAGCAACTGCTCGAGTGCAGCGTTGTCGCCGCCGCGCCCGGGCATGCCGGGGCCGCCCTTGCCGCCGGGCCCACCCTTGCCGAAGTCACCGAAGCCGCCCGGCTTCTGAGGTCCCGGACATCGTGCCAGGGCCGCTGTGTGCACTCGCCGCGTTGTAGATCGAGAACGCCGCCGAGCCGCCAAGCCCGAAGATCGCCGCCGCGACGGCGACCGCCGCAGTGGCCTTGCCCAGGCGATTGCCCCGGATCCGCCAGCAGTCCCGCGACGACGATCGACCCGATGAGGACGGCCCAGCGGATCGCAGGCCACCACTCGGGCGCCCGGTTCAGCAGGACGAACGACCACACGCCGGTGACCGCGAGCATCCCCGCGACGAGCAGGCGAGGAACCAACTCGGATCGACGCGTGACGAGCTGCGCCACCGCGATGCCCACCAGAGCTGCGACTGCGGGAGCGAGCGCCACGTTGTAGTACGGGTGAACGGTTCCGGCCATGAAGCTGAACACCGCGCCCGTCACCAGAAGCCAACCGCCCCAGAGCAACAGGCCAGCCCTGACGCGATCCGTGCGCGCGGCCCGCCACGTCAGCCACAGTCCGGCCACCAGCCCGATGATGGCCGCGGGCAACAGCCACGACGCTTCGGCACCCATCGACGCTCCGAACAACCGACCGATACCGGGCTCGCCGCCGAAGAACAGGCTCATGCCGCCGCCCGGTCCGCCGGGTCCGCCATGGCCGCCACCGGGTCCGCCACCCTCGTTCCCGGCGATCCGCTCGATGCCGTTGTAGCCGAAGGCCAACTGCAGCAGGTTGTTGTCCGTCGAGCCCGCGATGTAGGGCCGCGAGTCGGCGGGCCACAGACTGACGAGCGCGATGTACCACCCAGCGGACACGACGATGGCCGCTCCCCCGATGAGCAACGCTCCCAACCGCTTCCACACGCCGAACGGTGCGGCGACCAGGAACGCCAGCGCGAGGCCGGGGACGACGAGGAACGCCTGGAGCATCTTCGTCAGGAACGCGAAGCCGATCGCGCTGCCCGTCAAGGCCATCCACATCGACATCCGCCCCGCGGTGGTCGCGTCGATGGCGCGCACGGTGCAGTAGGCCGCCACCACCAACAGGAGGACGAGTAGCGCGTCGGGATTGTTGAACCGGAACATCAGCGTCGCAACGGGGGTCAGGGCCAGCGCCGCGCCCGCGATCAAGCCGGCCGACGCACCGCTGGACCGCTTGACGGTGACGTACAGGATCGCGACCGCAGCGACGCCCATCAACGCCTCTGGCAGAAGCATCGTGAACTCGTTGAAGCCAAACATCCTGCCGGACAAGCCCATGACCCACATCGCGGCGGGCGGCTTGTCGACCGTGATCGAGTTGCCCGCGTCCAGCGACCCGAACAGCCATGCCTTCCAGTCCTGGGTGCCCGCCTGCGCGGCCGCGGCGTAGTAGCTGTTGGCCCAGCCCGACGAGCCGAGGCCCCACAGGTAGAGCACGGCGGTGCCGAGCGAGCAGGGCCCAGAAGGCCGGGCGCGTCCAGCGCGGGTCGGGCGGACCCGCGTCGTCGATGACGTCGGCGGTGCGGACGTGCGTCGGCAGTGAGTGTCACGGTGGTAATCCCTTTTGCTCTCGAGTGTTTCAGCGTGGGTGTTCAGTGGCCGCGACGCGGGTGGAACACCCAGCCACGAAGGAGGACGAATCGGACCGCGGTGGCGACCAGGTTGGCGAGCACGAGCACGGACAGTTCGACCAGTCGATGCGGTTGGTCGACGAAGGCGTGCAACCCGGCCAGCGCTCCGCTGGTGATGGCCAGCGCGATGCCGAACACCACGAGTCCCTCGACGTGGTGGCGCGTCACCTTGGCCCCGCCCGTGACGCCGAAGGTGAACCGCCGGTTGGCGGCCGTATTGGCGACGGCGGTGACGAGCAGCGCCACCAAGTTGGCAGCCTGCGCCCCGATCACACCGTGCATCAGCATGAACAGCGCGAGATAGGCCAGGGTGGACGCCACGCCGACGGCCCCGAACCGCACCACTTGGCGGAAGAGCGAATTCGGTGCGGCCGACACCGGCGACGGGGCCAGTTGCGCCGCAATGGCATTCACCGGGATCGAACCGTTGGCGAAGCCGCGCAACAACCTACCCACTCCCTTGAGGTCAGCCGTGGCGGTGGACGACGATGTCCACCGTGGAATCGGGGTCGTCGACCCAGTCGACCGGCACCTCGTGGATGCGCAGGCCGCTCCGCTCGGCGACCACCAGCAGTTCGGTGTCGAAGAACCAGCCGGTGTCCGCGACGTGCGGAAGCAGCGCGCTCGCCACGTCGGCGCGGACGGCCTTGAATCCGCACTGCGCGTCGGAGAATCGCGCAGACAGTGTCGTCTTGAGAATCAGGTTGTAGCTGCGCGAGATGAATTCGCGCTTCGCCCCACGCACCACCCGCGAGCCCCGGCCGAGGCGAGTGCCGATGGCGAGATCCGAGTGACCCGAGATGAGCGGCGCGACCAACGGGGCGAGAGCCGCGAGGTCGGTCGACAGGTCGACGTCCATGTAGGCCAGAACCTGTGCGTCCGAATCCGACCACACCTGATGCAGTGCGCGCCCGCGGCCCTTCTGCTCGAGCCGCACGGACCGGACGTCGCTGAGGTGGCGGCGAGCTCCGCGGCGATCAGCGGGGTGTCGTCGGTGCTGGCGTTGTCGGCGATCGTGATCCTCGCCGGATAGGGGAAGCTCTCGCGCAGACTGCGGTGCAACCGGTGAATCGAATCCGCGAGCGCGTCCTGCTCGTTGTACACCGGAACCACGACGTCGAGCACGGGCACCCCGAGCGCCGCGGCTGCGAGCGCAGCGTTGGGCCGAAGCTCGAAGCGGGGCGTCCTGGTCATGTCCGGACCGAGAGCGATGTCTGTCATGCCACCAACATTCGCGTGCCCCCGTGTGCCGGCCGTTGGGACGAGCTATGCACCGGCTATGAATCCTTCGGCGCGATGGTCAGGTCGCAGATCGCGACCCCGTCGATCCGCACGGGGTCGTAGTGGGACTCGACCCAGTCGCCGATGTCGGCGGCGTCGTGACTACCGGTTCCGAGCCGCGAGTGCCCGCCACCGCCGAAGAGGGTCTTGGCGTGGATGTAGTAGTGGATCTTGCCGTCGGCGACCAGCTGCTTGAACTCCGCCAGGGTCGGCGCGGGATCGGTGCCGTTGAACCCGCCGAGGGCCATCACCGGCGCGCCGACGGCCAGCTGATAGCCGGCCGCATTGGTGGATCCGGCGACGGCGGCGGCCCACTGGTAGTTGCCCGCATCGCGAGCCAGCATGCTCGTCAGGGCAGGCCCTGGTTCCGGCGCCTCGAACAGCCCGCCGCCGAAACCGGCCATGCCGCCGGGGGCATGGCTCGGCCCGACCGACGGGACGGCGCCGACGTGTGGGTTCGACGCCGTGGCCAGGCTGTACGCGGTCGGGACGGCGAGGCACGCGGCGACGGCGAGACCGGCGGCGACGGTGGCCACCCGTCGCGGCAGCCGGGCGACCACGAGGAGAAGCGCCGCGGCACCCACACCGGCGATCGCCACCGCCAGCCGCAGCGGCGGCAGCCAATCGCGGTGGTGCGACAGCATCGCCGCAGCGAGGATGACCGTGACGACGACGGTGGTCGACATGGCAGCTGTCGCCCTGATGTCGAACCGGTTGCGCCACAACGCCGTTGCACCGATCCCGATCCCGGCCGCAACCGCAGGCGCCAGCGCCACCGTGTAGTACGCATGCAGGATTCCGTTGGCGAAGCTGAACACCACGGCGGTGACGACCAGCCAGCCACCCCACATGATCAGCGCCGCGCGGGTCGGGTCGGTGCGCGGCGCCCGTCGCGTCAGCAGCAGACCCGCCCCGATGCAGACCACGGCCGCAGGCAGCAGCCAGCCGATGTAGACACCCATTCCGGTGCCGAACAGCCGACCCCAGCCGGCGTCGAAGTTCAGGTTGCCGAGGCCACCGACCTCATTGCCGGTCAATCGACCGAACCCGTTGTAGCCCAACGCAAGTTCGACGATGCTGTCGTGCTGCGAGCCACCGATGTACGGGCGTGACGACGCAGGCCACAGTTCCACCAGCGCCAGGAACCACCCGCCGGAGACGACGAGTGCCGCCGTCGCGGCCGCCAGCCGCCGCACCCGCGTCCACAGGGGCGCGTACGCGGCGTACAGGTATGCCACCCCGAATCCGGGTAGCACCAGAAACGCCTGGAGCATCTTGGCGAGGAAGCCGAATCCGACCGCGACGCCCGCGGCGATCAACCACCAACGGCTGCTGTCCCTTTCGCAGGCGCGCTGCACGCAGTAGGCCCCCACCACGAGCAACAGCACCAGCAGCGCGTCCGGATTGTTGAACCGGAAGATCAGCGCCGCCGCCGGCGTCAGCGCGAAGATCGCTCCCGCCAGCAGCGCCGCGCGTGGCCCCGACACCCGTCGCACCGCGGCGTACAGCACCGCCACCGCCGCAACTCCCTCGAGTGCCTGCGGTACGAGCACGCTCCACGGGCTGAGCCCGAACAACCGGACCGAGACGTCCATGACCCACAGCGCCGCCGGGGTCTTGTCGACGGTGATCGCGTTGGCCGCATCGCTGGAACCGAACAGCATCGCGGTCCAATTGGCGCCGCCCGCCTGCGCCGCCGCGGAGTAGAACGCATTCGCCCACCCGCTGGCCGACAGATTCCACAGGTACGTCGCGGCGGTGGCGATGAGCAGCACGCCGAGGGCGATTCGCTCGCGCGCCTCGAAGCGTGGTTGCCGGCGGTCACCCTCGGGATCGGCCTCGCTGGAGTCGCCGGTCGAGACACTGGGGAGTACGGCAGTCACCCGGTCGATTCTCTATCGGCCGCCTAGCCGCTGGATTTGACCGTGCTGTGGGTCGACTGTGAGCCTTCGGGGAGTGTGACCACGAACTCCGTAGTGCCGGGCACGCTGCGGACCTGGATCGTGCCGTCGTGCGCCTTCACCACGGCCGCCACGATGGCCAGGCCGAGCCCGGTGCTGCCGCTTTGGTCTGACGCCGCCGCCGGCGCGCCTCCGCGGTTCGCCGCCGCCACTCGTCTCGATCGCGACGAGTCCCCCCTCGCGAACCGCTCGAAGATCTCCGGCTGCAGCTCAACGGGTATGCCAGGGCCGTCGTCGGCCACGGTCAGGACCGCCGCGCCCGATTCCTCCTGCGCCAGCGACGTCGTGACGGTGGTCCCCGCAGGCGTGTGCACCCGAGCATTGGCGAGCAGATTCGCCAACACCTGGTGTAGCCGCGCCTCGTCGCCGAGGATCGTGACGGGCTCGTCGGGCAGGTCCAGCGACCACTGGTGGTCCGGTCCGGCGACGTGGGCGTCGCTCAGGGTGTCGACGACCAACCGGGACAAGTCCACCGGTTCGCATTCCAGCGGGCGGCCATCGTCCAGTCGTGCCAGCAACAGCATGTCCTCGACCAGTTGCGTCATGCGCTGCGTCTCTGACTCGACGCGACTCATCGCGTGCGCGACGTCCGCGGGAAGTTCGTCGCGCTTGCGCTGCGCCAATTCGGTATAGCCACGGATTGCGGCCAGCGGCGTGCGCAGTTCGTGGCTCGCGTCGGCGACGAACTGGCGCACCCGCACCTCACTGGCGTGGCGCACCGACATCGCTCCCGCGATCCGGTCGAGCATCCGGTTGAGCGCGGTGCCCAGCTTGCCAACCTCGGTATGGGCACCCTCGGGGTCGACGTCGACGATCAGCGTCGGCAACCGGACCTCACCCTTGTCGAGTTCGAGGTCGGCGACGTCGCGGGCAGCGTCGGAAACCCGTGACAGCGGTGCAAGTTGGCGCCGGATGATGAGGAACCCGGCCGTGGCGGCGCCGATCAACGCGATGACGGCGACCACACAGAACATGCCGAGCACCCACAGCAGCGTCCGGGTGACGTCGGCCGTCGGCAAGCCGGTGATGATCGTCTGCCCGCCGTGTCGCGCGGGCAGCGCGATCAGCCGGTAGGTGCCCTGCCCGTCGAGCTCGACGGTGGTCGGCCTCCGGTTCGGCTCGATCGACGCGAGTTGCGCTTGGGCGGCGGCGCTGACCTCGGCCCTGCGCCCTTCCCGCGTGATGACTCCCGCGTCGACCGTGCCGTCGGGCCTCAGCACTGCCCCGACGGTTCGGGTGGCCTGCCCCGGCGCGTTGAGGAATCCCGGTCCCGGCCCGGCCTCGGGGTCGAATCGGTACGGAAAATCAGGCGGATAGCCCGGCGGCGCAGGCGGATACCCCGGCGGCGGCAGGCCCGGAGGAAACCCCGGCGGCATTCGCATCGGAGGCGGCGGCAGGTTGAAGATCCCCGCGGAGCGACGGCCGGCATCGATGAGTTGCGTGTCGAGCTGGCGCGTCAGGAACCGTTCCAGGGCAAGCTCGGTGGCGATGCCGATGCCCGCGCAGGCCACGGCGAGCAGCACCACCTGCGTGACGAGCAGACGCACGCGCAGAGACCAGGTGCGCGGCGCCCAGACGCGTGTCCCCCGCTCAGCTTGCGGGCTTGAGGACATACCCCGCGCCTCGCAACGTGTGAATCATCGGCTCGCGGCCGCTGTCGATCTTCTTGCGCAGATACGACACGTAGAGCTCGACGATGTTCGATCGGCCGCCGAAGTCGTAGCTCCACACCCGGTCGAGAATCTGGGCCTTGCTCAGCACGCGCTTGGAGTTGCGCATCATGAACCGCAGCAGCTCGAACTCCGTGGCGGTCAACGCAATCGACTCGCCTCCGCGGCTGACCTCGTGACTGTCCTCGTCGAGCACGAGGTCACCCACCACGATCTGGGCGCCACCGGTCTCGTTGGCCACCCCGGTGCGTCGCAGCAGAGCACGTAGCCGCAGAACGACCTCCTCGAGGCTGAACGGCTTGGTCACGTAGTCGTCGCCGCCGGCGGTCAACCCGGCGATGCGGTCCTCGACGGAGTCCTTGGCGGTCAGCAGCAGCAGGGGCAGGCCGGGCTTCTGCTCCCTCAGCTTGTGCAGCACGTCGAGGCCGCTCATGTCCGGCAGCATGACGTCGAGGACGACGACGTCGGGCGGGTCCTCGCGCGCCAGGGCGATCGCCGTCGCACCGTCGCCCGCCGTCGCGATGTCCCAGCCCTCGTACCGCAACGCCATCGAGACGAGTTCGGCCAGGACGGGTTCGTCGTCGACGACGAGCACGTGGATCGGCTTCCCGTCGGCGCGCCGCATCACCACGCGCGCGGAGTCGGGTTCGCTGGCGGAGCCGTTCATGGTGGTCATCGAGCCTCATTATTCCGCCGTGCGATGGGCAACGGCTGTGCCGTTTCTATGTGCGGGCTGTGAGAAATCGCCCAACTCGCGCATGGGTTCCACACAGCGGACGCACACGAACGCGTTGCACAGTGGTCGCATGACCACCTGGGGACTGCGCGGCACGCTGGCCGCGGTCGGAATCTCAGCCGTCGTCGCCGGAATCGGTGGCGCGGCGATCTATGCGGCGACCGGCGACGGTCCGCACATGATGGGGATGCAAGGCCCGGGGATGCAGGGCGCGGGGGTGCGCGATCGCGCCGGTGGGCCGCGGGGTCCCGCGCCCGCGTTGGACCCTGGTGAGCTACACGGCGAGTTCGTCGTCGCGGACGGCTCGGGGGGATTCACCACCGTCCTGTCGCAGACGGGGAGGGTGACGGCGATATCGCCGTCGTCGATCACGGCACGCAGCGACGACGGCTACAGCCAGACGTATGTCATTGCGGCCCTTGGCCCCGCGGCCGACAAGGCGGACCCGTTCGTCGTCAACGACGCGGTGACCATCCGTGCCACCCGCGCCGGCACCGTAGCGTCGGTGACGACCATCGACTACGCGCGACCGGATCCCGTACGCCCTCCGCCTCCGGTCGCGGGCCACAACTAAAGCCCCACCGGCTGGCCATCACGGAACGCGGTTGGGGACCTCGCCTGGGGGCTCCGACGGGATGCCGTTCATCTCCGGCGTGGCCTTCATGACTGACTCCTCGACGGGTCCGCTGGGCGCGTTCGTCGTCGATGTGACCGCGCCGACGGTCGCACCGGTCGCGAGCTCCTGGCCGTCGGAGTGCCCCTGCACGATCGCGGTGCTCAATGCACCCAGTGCCACTACGGCGCTGCCACCGATCACGGCGGCGTACATCTTGACGTTGCGTCGACCCATCGAATTCATCACTGCTCCCATCTGTTTGGTGACACGAGGGCCACCGCCGCACCGCGGGGTCCTGGCATCTGCCGGTGCTTCGAGTGAACGCCCCAAGGCTGTGAACCGACTGGTTCTTGACTAGGAGTTGACTTCCCGATCGTTAGCATCGGTAAGTACTTCACCCACCAAGACTCGCTGCCATGCCGAACCGCCACTTCACGGCCGTCACGCCCGTGATCTCCTACCCTGTGCGAATGCGGTATCCGGAGGCGCCATGACCAGGTTTCTGGCCAAACGCTTCCTCAACTACGTCGTGCTGTTGATCTTGGCGTCGTTCCTGACCTTCGGACTCGCGTCGCTGACGTTTCATCCGTTGGACAGCCTCCTGCAGCGCAACCCTCGCCCGCCGGAATCGTCGATCCAGGCGAAGTCCGACGAACTGGGCCTCGACAAGCCGATCCCGATTCGCTACGCACAGTGGTTGGGCGATGCGGTCCAGGGCGACTTCGGCACGACGATCGCCGGCCAACCGATCGCCGATCAGCTGTGGGGCCGCATCGGGGTCAGCCTTCGACTGGTGTTCATCGGGTCGGTCATCGGTGCGATCCTCGGCGTCGTCATCGGAGCATGGGGCGCGATCCGCCAGTACAAGTTGTCCGACCGCGTCATCACGGTGTTGTCCCTGCTCGTCATCAGCACGCCAACGTTCGTCGTGGCCAACCTGCTGATCCTCGCCGCGCTCAACGTAAACTCCGTCTTGGGTGTGCAGCTGTTCGACTACATCGGCGAATCATCAACCGGCGCAACGGGTAGCCAGTGGGATCAGTTCGTCGACCGCCTCCAGCATCTGGTTCTGCCGACCTTGACGTTGGCGTTGGGCTCGATCGCCGGCTACAGCAGGTATCAGCGCAACGCCATGCTCGACGTGCTCGGCCAGGACTTCATCCGCACCGCCCGCGCGAAGGGGCTGACTCGCCGTCAGGCCCTCTTCAAGCACGGCCTGCGAACGGCGTTGATCCCGATGGCGACCCTATTCGCCTACGGCGTCAGCGGATTGGTGACCGGCGCGGTGTTCACCGAGAAGATCTTCGGCTGGCACGGCATGGGCGAGTGGGTGGTGCAAGGCATTGCGACGCAGGACATCAACATCATCACGGCGGTGACGGTGTTCACCGGCGCGACCGTGCTCCTGGGCGGACTGCTCTCCGACGTCATCTACGCCGCACTCGACCCGAGGGTGCGGGTGTCGTGACCGAACCCGTGACCACCGACTCGTCGGCAACTGCAAAGTCCGGCGTCGACGTCGAGCACTTCGCCTCTCGGCGCACGCTGGTGTGGCGCCGATTCCTGACCAACCGCCCAGCCGTGATAGCGCTGGCGGTCCTGCTGCTGATGTTGGTGGGCTGTTACGTCCTGCCGCCGCTATTGCCCTACGGCTACACCGATCTGGACTACTACTCGTTGCAGTCACCCCCCAGCGGAAAGCACTGGTTCGGCACCAACTCGTTGGGCCAGGACCTGCTGGCGCAGACCTTGCGCGGTATGCAGAAGTCGATGCTGATCGGCGTCTGCGTCGCCTTCGCCTCCACCGTCATCGCCGCCACCGTCGGATCCATCGCCGGCTTCTTCGGCGGCTGGCGTGACCGCACGCTGATGTGGATCGTCGACCTGCTGCTGGTGGTGCCGAGCTTCATCCTCATCGCGATCGTCACGCCGAGCCTCGGGCAAGACGCCCGGGTGTTCTGGTTGATCGTGCTCTTCTCGGCCTTCGGGTGGATGATCAGCTCGCGGATGGTCCGGGGCCTGACGATGAGCCTTCGCGAACGCGAATTCGTCACGGCGGCAAGGTACATGGGCGTCAGCAATACCAGGATCATCATCCGCCACATCGTGCCCAACGTCGCGTCGATCCTCATCATCGACACCGCGCTCAACGTCGGAATCGCGGTCATCGGCGAAACGGGACTGAGCTTCCTCGGTTTCGGCGTGCAGCCGCCCGACGTGTCGCTCGGCACGCTGATCGCGGCGGGCACGCCGTCGGTCACCACCTTCCCGTGGGTCTTCCTGTTCCCGGCGGGCGTGCTGGTGCTGATCGTGTTGTGCGCCAACCTCGTCGGCGACGGGCTGCGCGACGCGCTCGATCCCGACAGTCGTCGCCCGAAGCGGAGCAGGAAGAAATGAGCCTGCTCGAAGTCACCGACCTCGCGGTCACGTTCGCCACCGACACCGAGGACGTCACCGCGGTGCGTGGCCTCAACCTGCGCGTCGACGCGGGCGAGGTGGTGGCGATCGTCGGCGAATCCGGTTCTGGCAAGTCGGCATCCGCGATGGCGATCATCGGGCTGCTCCCCGAGCACGCCGAGGTGGCGGGATCGGTCCGGCTCGACGGCAGGGAGCTCATCGGCCTCGACGACCGTGCGATGTCCGACATCCGCGGCAAGCGGATCGGCACCGTCTTCCAGGATCCGATGTCGGCGCTGACCCCCGTCTACACCGTCGGCGACCAGATCGCCGAGGCGCTGCAGACCCATCAGCGCGGCATCTCGCGCACCGCCGCCCGCAGCCGCGCGGTCGAATTGCTCGAACTCGTCGGCATCTCCCAACCCGCGCAGCGGGCGCGATCGTTTCCTCACGAGCTGTCGGGCGGTGAGCGGCAACGCGTCGTCATCGCCATCGCCATCGCCAACGATCCGGACCTGCTGATCTGTGACGAGCCGACCACCGCGCTGGACGTCACCGTGCAGGCGCAGATCCTCGACGTCCTCAAGACCGCCCGCGACGTCACCGGCGCGGGCGTGCTGATCATCACCCACGATCTCGGCGTCGTCGCCGAGTTCGCCGACCGCGCGCTGGTGATGTACGCCGGCCGCGCGGTCGAGGTCGCACCGGTCGAGACGATGTACCGCGATCGCCGAATGCCCTACACCGCAGGCCTTCTCGGGTCGGTTCCCCGGCTCGACGCGCCGCAGGGCGCGCGCTTGGTGCCGATCCCCGGCGCACCGCCCTCGCTCGTCGGCTTGGCGCCGGGATGCCCGTTCGCACCGCGCTGCCCACTGGTGATCGACGAATGCCTCACCGTCGAGCCTCCGCTGATCGAGGTGGGCGCCGACCATTCGGCCGCCTGCATCCGCACCGACGACGTGGCAGGGCGATCCGCGGCCGAGGTCTACGGCGTCTCGACCGCCCCGCCCGCAGTGGCTCTCGATGCCGACGCCCCCGTGGTGTTGCGCGTCGCGGATCTGGTGAAGACCTACCCGCTCACCAAGGGGGTCGTGTTTCGCCGGAGGATCGGCGAGGTGCGCGCCGTCGACGGCGTGAGCTTCGAGCTTCGCCAGGGTCGCACGCTGGGCATCGTCGGCGAATCCGGTTCTGGCAAGTCGACGGCGTTGCATCAGATCCTCAATCTGACTGCGCCGCAATCGGGTTCGATCGAGGTGCTGGGCGCCGACGTCGCGGGCCTCGATCGGGCGGGCCGACGAGCGCGTGCGGGGCGAGCTGCAGGTGGTCTTCCAGGATCCCGTCGCGTCCCTGGATCCGCGGCTGCCGGTGTTCGAGCTTCTCGCCGAACCGTTGACGGCCAACGGTTTCGACGACGACCACGTCGAGGAGCGGGTGGCCGAACTCCTCGGGCTCGTCGGGTTGCGTCGCGAGGACGCCAGCCGCTACCCCGGCGAATTCTCGGGCGGGCAGAAGCAACGCATCGGGATTGCGCGGGCGCTCGCGCTGCAACCCAAGATCCTGGCGCTCGACGAGCCCGTCTCCGCGCTCGACGTCTCCATCCAGGCGGGCATCATCAACCTGCTGCTCGACCTGCAGGAGCGGTTCGGGCTGTCCTACCTGTTCGTCAGTCACGACCTGTCGGTGGTCAAGCACCTCGCCCACGACGTGGCGGTGATGTTCAAGGGCAAGGTCGTGGAGCAGGGCGACGCCGACCGGGTGTTCGCCGACCCGCAGGACCCGTACACCCGGCGATTGCTCGCCGCGGTGCCTCAGCCGGGCTGATCGGGCCTGATCCTGGGCTCTCCAGCAGTTGCATCCACCATGCGATCCGCCGAGCGTGCGGCCATGGCGACTTTCCGCCGTTTGGCCGCCATGGCGGCACGTTCGGCGAGCAAACCTCTACCATCGGCGGGGTGCTCATCAGACGCCTTGCCGTGGTCACCGTCGTCGCAGCCCTCACCCTCACCGCATGTTCGGGTGGTGACGAGGCGCCGCCATCGGTAGGCGGCAACGCCGAGGTCGGTGCGACCAACGACATGAACCCGCAGGACCCGGCCACGCTGCAGGACGGCGGCGCCCTGCGCGTGGCCCTCTCCGGCTTTCCCGAGAACTACAACACGCTGCACCTCGACGGCAACACCTCGGACATGTACGCGTTGGCCAAGCCCACCATGCCGCGATCGTTCATCGTCGCCAAGGACGGCTCGACGACCGTCAACCACGACTTCTTCACCAACGTCGAGCTGACCGGGACCAACCCCCAGGTCGTCACCTACACCATCAATCCCAAGGCGGTGTGGAGCGACGGCACGCCCATCACGTGGGAAGACCTCGCATCGCAGTTCAACGCCACCAACGGCAAGGACAAGCGGTACACGATCGCCGGCACCAACGGCATGGACCGCGTCGGGTCGGTCACCCGCGGCGTCGACGACCGCCAGGCCATCATGACGTTCTCCGCGAACTACGCCGACTGGAAGGGCATCTTCGCGGGCAACGGCATTCTCTACCCGAAGTCCGTCACGTCCACCCCGGAGGCGTTCAACAAGGGCTTCCTGAACAGTCCGCCACCGTCGGCGGGACCGTTCATCGTCTCGAGCATCGACAAGACCGCGCAGCGCATCACGATGACGCGCAACCCGAAGTGGTGGGGCACCACACCGCGGCTGGACTCCATCACGCTCCTGGTTCTCGACGACGCCGCTCGCCTACCCGCCCTGCAGAGCAACGCGATCGACGCGACGGGCCTCGCCTCGCTCGACGAGTTGACCGTCGCGAAGCGCACCGCGGGCATCTCGATCCGGCGCGCGCCCGGCCTGAGCTGGTACCACTTCACCTTCAACGGTGCGCCCGGCTCGATCCTGGCGGACAAGGCATTGCGCCTCGCCGTCGCCAAGGGCATCGACCGCCAGACCATCGCCAACGTCACGCAGCGCGGCCTCGCCGACAACCCGGCGCCGCTGAACAACCACATCTACGTCGCGGGTCAGCAGGGCTACCAGGACAACAGCGCCGTGGTCGCCTACGACCCGGCGAAGGCGGCCGAGGAACTCGACGCGCTCGGCTGGAAGATGAACGGCCAGTTCCGCGAGAAGGACGGCAGGCAACTCGTCATCCGCGACATGCTTCTACGACTCGCAGAGCACGCGGCAGTTCGGCCAGATCGCGCAGAACTCCCTGGCGCAGATCGGCGTCAAGTTGGACCTCGAAGCCAAGGCGGGCAACGGCTTCTTCAGCCAGTACATCACCGTCGGCAACTTCGACATCGCCCAGTTCGGCTGGGGCGGAGACGCATTCCCGCTCTCCGGACTCACCCAGATCTACCTGTCCACCGGCGAGAGCAACTTCGGCAAGGTCGGCAGCCCGGAGATCGACGCCAAGATCGAGCAGACCCTGTCCGAACTGGATCCGGACAAGGCTCGGGCGATGGCCAACGAACTCGACAAGCTGATCTGGGCCGAGGGCTTCAGCCTGCCGCTGATCCAGGCGTCCGGAAACGTGGCCGTGCGCAGCAATCTGGCGAACTACGGCGCGGCCGGTCTGGCCGACGTGAACTACACCGCGATCGGCTTCATGAAGCAGTGACGCGTCGCACCGCGCGCGGCACGGCGGCGGGAACGGCCGACTCGGCGACGGCGGCAGCACCGATCGCCCAGGTCAGCAACCGCATGCCCAGCTCACTGGGGGCCGCATCCAATTCGGCTGCCCGCGTCGGCAATTCGTTGGCCCGACCCGCGTAGACGGCCTTCACGATCTCGAGCGCGGACCGCTCCCTGGTGTCGAGGATGCTGTGCCCCGCGGTGGGCAGATCGACCAGAACGGAGTTCGGGATCAGCGCCGCGATCCGCTGTGCCACCGCAGGCGGGGTGGTGAGGTCGCGGCCCCCGGAGATCACGACCGTCGGCCAGGTGAAGCGACGGCATGGCCTCGATCAGGTCGAACGGTTCCTCGACGAAATCCACCTCACCCGTGGCGAACTCGCGGAACGTCACGGCAGGATCGAGCGGCCCGCCGTCGGGCACCGCGCCGTAGTTCAGCTCTCGGTAGCCGATCCGGCCGACCAGATCCGGCTCGTGCTGATACGGCGTCTTGCGCTCGAAGAACAGCCTGCGCCGCCTGAGCTATGCCGCCCCACAACCAGTCTCGGCCCGCCAGGAGCAGGTCCAGTTGGCGCCCAAGCACATCCGGCCCGGCGAGCCCGTAGAGACCGACGGCCAATTGAGCGGCCGCGGGCGTGAGCACTCCCTGGCCCACCAGGTCGCGGACCTTGACCGCCAGCTCGGCCGTCTCGGGTTCGTCACCGTCCCACAGCACGCGGCGGGTGGCCTCGCGCACCAGGTCGATGTCGTCGGCCGACAACAGCGGCGAGTCGAGAATCATCGCGTGGACGCGGTCGGGATGGCGCACGCCGAGGCCCGACGCCAGGTAGGTGCCGTAGGACGCGCCGTAGATGACGGCCGATTCGACGTCCATGTCCTCGAGCACGGCGGCGATGTCGTCGACGGCCGCCTCGATGGTCAGCGCTTCCGGCGGCAGGTCGGCCCCTGCGTCGTCGTGACGCGACATGCCCACCCCGCGATGCTCGACCATGAGGACGTCGAGACCCGCTGCCTGCGCCCGTGCGTCGCACTCCCCTGTAGCGCGCGATCGACGCAGCGCCGGGACCGCCGGGAATGATGACCAGCGGGTGCGCGGAATTGCCGGTGCGCACGTAGAAGAGATCGAACTCGTCGCCGTCGCCGCCAGGATCGGCCTGCGGACCGAGCGCACCCCGGGCAGCGCCGCGAGCCTGTCGTGGGCCTTCCGGCGCTTGGCGTTCATGGTCATCGCGTCTCATTGTGCCCCGCCGTGGCAACCAGGCGAAGGATGTCCGTCCCGGCCTTAGGTTCGGACTGATCCCAACCAGTGCCATCACGGGCTCGACGTCCGTAGAAACGTTCCCATGACAACAGTCGAGAACATCACCCCGATTCAGCCAGGAACGGCACAGTGGACCGAGCTGCTGGGCCGCATCGCAGTCGGGGCCAAGGATCGAGACCTCAACGATCTCAACCCCTTTGACCAAGTCGTCGAACTCAAGAGGGCAGGCTTCGGCGCACTGCGCTTGCCCGAGAGCCTGGAGTACTACAGCACCGAAACGCTGTTCTCGGACTAGCTGACGGTGGCCGCGACCACCGATCACGACTCGGCCGCCAGCGTGGTGATACCGGCCGACCGAGAAGGCGTCACCATCGTCGACGACTGGGACGGTTTCGGCAACGCGGCGGCACCGGCACCGGCACCGGCACCGGCACCACGACGTTCACCGAACGTCGCCCACGTGACCGACGAGGTCCTCGCCGACACCCCGTACGACGCCAAACCGGTTCCGACGGTGCAGTATGCGTCGCTGCAGCTCTTCATCAACGCCGTGACCCTGCTGCGTTCCCGCGATCGGAGCTTCAGCCACGCGTTGTCCGTCATCGGCCAGAACCTGTTGCACGACAAGCCAATCCCCGCGAACGCCTACTTCTGACGTGCGATTTGTGGAGTATTTCCAGCGGTGCGCGCTGGAAATACTCCACAAATCGCGAGAAAGGCTCGACAGGAGATATCAGTCGCGAGCTGAACGGATCAGGTCGGCGGCCTTCTCGCCGATCATGACGCTCGGCGCATGCGTGTGGCCGCGGATGATCGTCGGCATGATCGAGGCGTCGGCGACACGAAGCCCATCGACGCCGCGAACCCGAAGCTCGGGGGTCGACCACGCTGGCGTCGTCGCTGCCCATCCGGCACGTGCCCACGGGGTGATAGAGCGTGTGCGAGACGCCGTTGAGCGCACGCTCGAAGGTCTCGTCGTCCAGCTGCCTGGCACCGGTCGGCCGGGCGATTCCGCCGAGGACGTCGCGCATCGCAGGGCGCCTTGGCGATGCGCGCCGTGATCCGCAGGCCCTCCATCAATGCCGCCCGGTCCGCGCCGGCGTCGTCGGTCAGGTACCGCGGGTCGATGATCGGCTTCGCCAACGGGTCGGCGGACGCCAGCGAGATCGTTCCCCTGCTCTTGCGGCTTCAACAGAATCGGGCCCATGACGACGGCGTGCCCCGGGTAGGGCTCGCCGATGCCCTCGTCGAAGAACGGCGCGGGAGCGAAGAGCAGTTCGAGGTCCGGCACCGCGAGCTCGGGCCGGCTGCGGACGAACCCGTAGGCCTCGCGCGACGTTGGAGGTGAGCATGCCGCGCCGGCGGGTGAAGTAGTTGATCAGCTGCCCGGGCTTCTCCGCGGCGACCAGCGTGTCCCCCTTCGCGTCGAATCCGAGTGGCACGACCAGGTGGTCCTGCAGATTGGTGCCGACGTCGGCGCAGTGATGCAGCGGGTCGATGCCGTGTTCGGCGAGGTGATCGCGATCGCCGATGCCCGACAGCATCAGCAACTGCGGGGTGTTGATCGCGCCACCGCACAGCACCACCTCACGGCGTGCCCTCACGACCTCGCGTCGACCGGCGGTCTCGTACTCGACGCCGACGGCGCGGTTGCCGTCGAACAGCACGCGCGTCACCGTCGCATCGGTGAGCAGCCGCAGGTTCGGCCGTGTTCAGCGCCGGTTTGAGATAGGCGTCGGCAGTGCTCCAGCGCGCACCCCTGCGCTGCGTCACCGTGGTTTCGCAAAACCCCTCGGGGGCAGCTTGATTCGGCCGCTCCATGCGATAGCCGCACTGTTCGACGGCCGACAGCCACGCCGCGGTCGAGCTCCTCGGGCTGCGTTGCGCAGAGACGACCAGCGGGCCCGCCTCGATGCGGTCGAGGTACGGACACCACGCCGGCGTAGGACCAGTCCTCGCCTGCCAGCTCGCCCCACTCGTCGTAGTCGGCGGCGAACCCGCGCACCCACATCATCGCGTTGATCGACGACGAGCCGCCGAGCATCTTGCCGCGCGGCCAGTAGATCTGCCGGCCGTCGAGCTCCTTCTGCGGCTCGGTCAGGTAGTCCCAATCCATCGCACTGCGAAACAGTTTCGCGAACGCGGCAGGGATGTGGACGAACTTGTCCTTGTCCCGCGAGCCTGCCTCGAGGACGGTGACCTGCACAGCCGAATCGGCGCTGAGCCGATTCGCGAGCACCGCTCCAGCCGACCCAGTTCCGACGACTACGTAGTCCGCGTCCACGTCGCGGAGTGTAGGAGCCAGTGACGGCGCTATGCGGTCAATTCGACGTGGCGGGCTTGGCGGACGCCCGCGTAGCGCTCGGGACTACAGGTCAGGACGATGACCTGCCCGTCGCCGCCGACGGCATCGAAGACGCCCGCCATCTTCGCCAGACGGTCGGCATCGCTGAAGCCCAGCGCGTCGTCGATGACGACCGGCACGCCGTCCTCCTTGGCGACCAGGGCCGAGCCCGCGAGCCGCGCCACGATGCCGAGCTGCTCCTTGGCTCCGCCGGACAGCGAGTCCCACGGCACGGTCCGCCCGTCGAGCGTGCGGCTCTGGATGCGGAGCTCCGCATCGACGTCGACTTCGAAGTCCGCACCGAACACGATGCGGCCCAACCGATGCACCTCGGTGCGGAAGGGATCGACGTAGCGCAGGCGCGCGTCATCGCGATGCCGCGTCATCACCGACTTCAACAGTGCTGCGGCCGACGCGCAGCGCTCGATGCGCGCGTACTCGGTCTGCGCGTGCGCCCGTTCGGTCTCGGCGGCATCGAGGCGCCCCTTACGGCCCTCGCTGCCGTAGACCTTCAGCCGCATGGTGACCTCGCCGAGCTGTTCGGCGATGGCGTCGTAACGCCGCATCAACTGCTCGGCGGCGCGGACGGCCGCGTCGAGTTCGGCGGCGACGGCGTCCGGCGCGGCAGCCGCGAGTTCGGCCTCGATGGCCGCCACCTGCGTGGCCGCGCCACGGCAGCGCTCCTCTTCGGTCTCGGCACGGATCACCAGGTCGTCGTCGGTCTGCGACTCCCGTTGCCGCGCAAGCCGTTCAGCGACCGAGGACAGCTCCGCCCGCGCGTTCGCGAGCTTCTCGCCGAGGACCGTCACGCGGGTGGCCTTGTCCGTCGCGGTCTTCGCCGCCGACGCCGCAGCCTTCACGCGGACCTCGCAGTCGGCGAGCGCCTGCCGTTGCGCGGCCTTCGCCGCGACGAGTTCGGCCTTCGCGCCCGCCGCGTCACCCGGGACGTCCGACGACACGCCGTCGCGCAGTTCGGCCAGTCGATCGCGCAGCACCTCGACGGTGTCGTCGCCCATCAGCGCGTCGCGGGTCGCCGTCACCGTGGCGCGCGCCGCCGACAGCTCGCGCGTCCTGTCGTGGCGCACCTTGGCGGCGGCGACGTCGGCGACGCCGGCCGCGCCGAGCGCCGCCGCGAGGTGTTCCCTGCGCGGCTTCGAGGACGGCGTGGGTGTCGGCCGCGGGCGCACCGGGGATCATCCGCACGGTCAGCACGCCGGGCAGCTCGACGTCGGTGGGCCCACCGACGCTGGTCGACCAGGTGGCTCCTGCGGCGAGGTCGACCGCTTCGCCCCCGACGCGCAGTTCCACGTCGGCGATGGCAACCAACTCGACTGTCGCCGAGGCTAACTCGGCCTTGCGCGCCCGCCCGCTCGACGGCGGCCGCGGCGACCTCGATCCCCCGCATGACGGCATCGGAGAGAGCGACTGGCCGCCAGCTCGCCTCCGATCTGCTGCAGTTCGGCGCACGCCGCCTCGATCCGCGACAGCCGGGTGACCAACCGCGCGGCCTCGTCACGCGCGACGATCTGCTCGACGGTCGCCCGCGCGGCGTCGACCCTGACCTGACAGGCGGCGGCGACGTCCCGCGCATCGGCCACCGCCTCGTGCCGCGGAGTCGGCGGCCTCGCGCGCCACCACCTGCTCGTCGGCCGCGACGCGCACCGACTCCTCGAGCTCGGCGATCTTCGTGGTCCGGTCGTCGAGGTCCGCCCGCAGCCTGCGACGCTCGCTCAGCGCAGAGACCGCCGCCGCGCGCGTCGACGTCGCCGCCTCGGCGAGGACTCGAACCTCCCTGAGCCGCTTGGTGAACCGATCGACCGCTTCGGCGGCGACCTGCGCCGCCTCCAACCGCTTCGCGGCCGTGGTCCGCTCCAGCGCCGCACGGCCGAGCTCCTCGGTGAGGACTGCATGGCGGGTCGCCGCGTCGTCCACCTCGGCGATCGCCGCCGCGCACTGCGCCACCTGATCCACCGCCTGACCGCAGCCGGTTGGTGGCGGCGGCCCACTCGCCCGTCGGCCGACCCGTCTGCGTGAAGTACAGGCGGTACTCGTCGTCGATGCGATCGATCAGCGGGCTCTCCGTTCCCGACAGCGCGACCGCCTGCCCGGCCGCGACGTCGAGGGCCCGCGACAGCGCGTCGCAGCCGGAGAGGTCGACCGGCGCCGTCGACGACGACTGCAGCACGCGCTGCGCCCGCCACAGCTCGGTGTCGACGGTCTCCTCCAGGATGGCGAGCACCCGGTCGTGCGCCTCGTCGCCCGTCAACTGTTCGCGACGCGGCTCCAGGACCGTCAACATGGTTGCCGGGCTCTTGTTGAACCGCTTGAAGTACACGAATCGGTAAGGGCCCGTGGAGATTTCCGCGGTGACCTCGGAGCCCTCGTCGGCGTGCGTGGGCTTGACCTGCTTGACTTCCCGCTTGCCCGAGCGGTCCTTGGCCTCCAGCAGCAGGTCGAGCGCCTCGATCATCGACGACTTGCCGATCTCGTTCGCGCCGCTGATGACGACGACGCCACTGTCGGGCAGTTCGATGTCGCGGTGGGCGATGCCGCGGTAGTTGCGCAGCGTCATCCGGTGCAGCTTCATGCGGCACCCCGATCGGCCAGCCGCAATAGCAGAGCCAACGCCGCCCGGGCCCCGTCGGCACCTTCACCGTCGTTCTGCGCCGTGGCGACGAGCTCGTCGACGGCAGCCGCCGCGAAGCCACCGACGCCGAGGCCGTCGAATTCACCGTCGGCAGGCACGACGGCGATGTCGGTCTGCGGGTCCCATGTCGTCAACGACGCGAACACCGTGCGTACCTGTCGACGCAGGCGTCGAGGGCCGCCTTGTCCGTCACCGTCAGCGTGCCCCTCAACCCCATCTGGACGACGGTCCGTTCCTTGTCCGCCATGAGGTCGAGGTTCAGGTCGAGGTCGGCGATGTCGCGGCTGTTGTCCACCGTGCGTCGCAACGTCACGAAGCGCCACCGTCCGACGCGTCGCGCGTCCACCCGCACCGGGCGCGAGGGGTCTTCCTCGTCGACGTCCACCACGAGTACGTGCCCGGAATCGGCCTCGATGTGGTCGAAGTTGGTGACCTCGGGCGCCCCGGAATACCAGACCCTGCCGGTGGAGCCCACCTGGGTGCGAGAGTGCTTGTCGCCCAACGCCACATAGTGCACGGCGCCGCGCGCCAATGCCGACTCGAGCACCGCGAGCGGAATCACCGACGGCTTGTCCGGATCGGGATCGAGGATGTCGACACCGCCGTGGCCGACGAGGATCCGCGTCGTCGCACCGTCGGCGTCCAAGTCGGCGAGGACCTCGCCGACCAACTCGGTCGTCGGGGCCTTGGAACGCCAAGGGGCAGCGACGATCTCCAGGCCGGGCCGCACCTCGTGCACGCCCGCCCGATCGAGCACCGTCACGTTGTCCGGGCACTCGCCGACGAACAGGGCGCTGGTGTAGACGGACGACGCGTCCAACGGATCGTGGTTGCCGGGAAGCAGATACACCGGAACCCCGATGGCACGCATGGCCTCGAGCGACTGGCTGACGTCGCGCGGCGCCAGCTGGTTGTGCTCGAAGACGTCCCCTGCGACGACGACGAACTCCGCGCCGGTCTCGGCGACCAACGGCCCGAGCCCCGCCACCACGTCGCGGCGTGCGGCCGAATACCTGGGCTGCGCCTCGCCGTTGAGGAAGTGGCGCGTCATGCCGAGCTGCCAGTCGGCGGTGTGCACGAAGCGCATGGGTCGTCTCCCTCCTCGTCGAGGCCCGTCGTTTGATGGGCAAGGCGAGTGTAGGTCCGGGCGCCGACAAGCCCGGGGACGCGTGACGGCATGGCCTAACGTGTTGGTGGTGAGCGACCCGTACAGAACGCTGCTGCTGATGCGACACGCCAAGTCGGATTATCCGGCGGAGCGTGGCCGACCACGACAGGCCGTTGGCACCGCGCGGGATCCGCGAGTCGGCGCTGGCAGGCGACTGGATTCGGGCCAACGCGCCGACCGTCGACGCGGTGCTCTGCTCGACCGCGACCCGCACCCGCGAGACCCTGGCCAACACGCGGATCGAGGCGCCGGTCGACTTCGTCGACCGGATCTACGACTCCACGGCGGGCACGGTGATCGACGTCATCAACGGAGTCGGATCAGGCGTCGGCACGCTTCTCGTCATCGGCCACGAGCCGACGATGTCGCAGCTCGCCCTCGGGCTGGCCGACCCCCACACCAGCAATGCGGAGGCGGCCGAACACATCTCGACGAAGTACCCCACCTCGGCCATTGCGGTTCTGCGCGTCGACGAGCCGTGGGACGGCGCTCGCGCTGCGCAGCGCGACGCTGGCGGCGTTCCACGTGCCTCGGCGTTAGGAGTCGGTGGAGAGCGTCTGCTCCATCAGCTTGACCGCCATCCCGCACGCGTCGATGCCCGGTACCTGCGGGTTGACCCACCAGCCCACCACGCCGCCCGCATCGCTGGCCACACCGCAGCCACCGTTGGGATCGTTGGTCTTCATCACGATCGAGTCGATGCCGTTGATGCGTCGCGACTCGATCTTGTAGTTGAGGTGATCGGCGACCTTGCGCTCGTTGTCGAGGCTGCCCTGCTCGAACCAGAACCGGGTGATGTCGATCAGTCCGGCGGGGTTGAGCGCCTGCCAGCGGCAGATCGCCCCCACGAACGTGCTCTGAATGTCGAGCGGATCGGCGCCCACCGTCTTGGCGAGGATGTCCTCGGTCAGAACCTCGCACTCCTTGAGCAGGTTGGGGTACTTCTTCTGCGAGTCGTCGTTGCGTCCGACGTCGCCCGCGCCCGACTTCAACGCGGTGCCCTCGACCGTCGTGCTACAGCCGGACAGCACGGTGACGGCACACCAGCGTCGCGGCGATTCCTGCGACCAAGCGGCGGATCATTTCGCATTCACGATCGATTGACGGGTCAGTTCCTTGGCTATCGCGCAGGCATCGGGGTACGGCTTCTCGGCGAAGCTGATCGACCATTCGATGAAGTCGTCGCCGAACTGGATGCCGACCTCGCAGAGGCTGGCGCCGAGCGGCGGGCTGTCACCCACGGCGATGAACCCGTCGTGGCCCTCGATGCTGACGTTCTCCACGTTGGCGCGCGAGAGTTCCTCGGTCTTGCGCTCGCGGCCGATGGGGCTGCCGCGGTACCAGGAGAAGGAGAAGTGTGGTCCTGCGATTCCGCCACCCGCCAGCCACTGGCACCCGACCGAGTTCTTCGCGGTGTTGACCAACCCCGTGACCCTGGTCTGCTCGGCGACCGTCTGATCGCTGACGCCACCGCACTCCGAGAACAGCGGTCCGTGCTGGGGAGCGCCTGGCGCCCCCGAAGTGGAGGTGCTGTCGGGTCCGGCCTGCGTATCCGAGCCACCGCACGCGGCAACCATCGGAATCAAGGCCGCAACGGCGACGGCCAATGCCCCTGCCCTACGCGCACGCCTGCGGTCGCCGGATCGTCCCATCACGCCCGCAACTGTAGCGGCAGGTGCGCAACTGCAACCACCGACACGCGGGTTGACCAGGTCTTTTGATGATCAACCGGGACGCGTGGCCAGGCCGGATCGGAACGGAGCCGGTATGCGACAGTTACGGGATGCTCAGGGCGCTGCTGCGACAGTACGTGCGGCCGTACCGCTGGTTGCTCGCCATCGTGGCGGGGCTGCAGGTCGTGAGCACCATGGCGTCGCTGTACCTGCCGACCATCAATGCGGCGATCATCGACGACGGCGTGGCCAAGGGCGACACCGGCGCCATCACCGAGCTCGGCGGCATCATGCTCGCCGTCACGGCCGCTGCAAGTCGTGTGCGCCGTGGGCGCGGTCTACTTCGGCTCACGCTCGGGCATGGGCTTCGGGCGCGACCTGCGCTCGGCGATCTTCCACCACGTCACCGGCCTGTCGGCCGAGGAGACGGCGCGCTTCGGTGCGGCCACCCTGCTCACCCGCACCACCAACGACGTGCAGCAGATCCAGCTGCTGGTGCAGTTGACGGCGACCATGTTGATCACGGCGCCGATCATGTGCGTCGGCGGCATCGCCATGGCGATCCATCAGAACGCGGGCCTGGCATGGCTTCTGGTGGTCAGCGTGCCGGTCCTCGGGTTGGCCAACTACTGGGTGATCAGGCACCTGCTGCCCCTGTTCCGCGCCATGCAGCGACTGATCGACGGCATCAATCGCGTGCTGCGCGAGCAGTTGTCGGGCATCAGGGTCATCCGCGCATTCGCGCGGGAGCCGCTCGAGCAGGCGCGGTTCGCCGAGGCCAACCAGGCGCTGTCGGACACCGCGCTGGCCGTGGGCCGCTGGCAGGCGCTGATGCTGCCCATCACGACGTTGATCATCAACGTGTCCAGCGTCGCGGTGATCTGGTTCGGCGCGATGCTGATCGACGACGGCCAGATGCAGGTCGGCTCCCTGATCGCGTTCCTGTCGTACTTCATGCAGATCCTGATGTCCGTCCTGATGGTGACGGTGATCCTGGTGCTGCTGCCGCGCGCCGCGGTGTGCGCCGAGCGCATCACCGCCGTCATGTCCACGGTTCCGGCCATCAGCAGCCCGGAGCACCCGAAGCGGCCCGAGCACGGTGGCAGGCGACATCAGTGTCGAGTCTGCGACGTTCAGTCACCGAGGCGCGGATCGACCAGTGCTGCAGAATGTTTCGATGACGGCGCGGCCCGGAACCGTCACCGCGGTAGTGGGCTCGACGGGATCGGGCAAGTCGACGCTGATCTCGCTGATCTGCCGGCTGTACGACGTGACCGACGGGGCCGTCCGCATCGACGGGATCGACGTGCGCGACTACGACACCGAGCAGCTGTGGTCGACCATCGGCCTGGTGCCGCAGCGCGGCCACCTGTTCTCGGGGACCGTCGCCGACAACCTGCGATTCGGCAAGGCCGACGCGACCGACGACGAGATGTGGGAGGCGTTACGGGTCTCGGCGGCAGACGAATTCGTCTCCGCTCATCCCGAGGGCCTTGCCATGCCCGTGGCGCAGGGCGGCATCAACTTCTCCGGCGGGCAGCGGCAGCGGCTCGCGATCGCCCGCGCCGTGATCCGCCGCCCGGCCATCTACCTCTTCGACGACGCCTTCTCCGCGCTCGACGTGCACACCGACGCCCGCGTTCGCGCAGCCCTTCGCGAGGTGTCGGCGGACGCGACCGTCGTCATCGTCTCGCAACGCATTTCGACGGTCACCGAGGCCGACCAGATCATCGTGATCGACGACGGCGCAGTCGTGGGGACGGGCAGCCACGAGCGACCTGCTCGCGGACTGCCCGATCTACGCGGAGTTCGTCGACTCGCAGTCGTGCGGGAGCCGCTCGGTGACCGGGCCCATGAGTCGGCAGCTGCGGGCGCGCCGCGGAACGGCCGATCGACAAGTCCCGCGACTTCAAGGGATCGGCGATCCGGCTGCTGAAACGGCTGACGCCGCAACGCGGAATGACGGCGATGGTGCTCCTGCTGGGCATCGCGGGCATCGCCATCGGCGTCATCGGCCCGCGAATCCTCGGGCACGCCACCGATTTGCTCTTCAACGGCGTCATCGGCCGCGAGCTGCCCGCGGGCATCACCAAGGAGCAGGCGATCGAGGCGGCACGGGCCCGCGGCGACAACACCTTCGCCGACCTGCTCTCGGGGATGAACGTCGTGCCCGGCCGCGGCGTCGACTTCGACGCCATCGGACGCACGCTTCTGCTGGCGCTCGGCCTGTATCTGGTTGCCGCTCTGCTGATCTGGATTCAGGCTCGACTGCTCAACGTCGTCATCCAGCGCACGATGGTGGGCGCTTCGCGCCGACGTCGAGAGCAAGGTTCACCGAATGCCGTTGGCATACTTCGACTCCCGGCAGCGGGGCGAGGTTCTCAGCCGCGTCACCAACGACGTCGACAACATTCAGTCGTCGCTGTCCCTGACGATCAGCCAGCTGTTGACGTCGGTTCTCACGGTCGTCGCGGTGCTCGTGGTGATGCTGACGATATCGCCGCTGCTGACCCTCATCACCGTGGCGACCGTTCCGCTGTCGTTGTTGGCGACACGGGCGATCGCGCGACGCTCGCAGAAGTTGTTCATGGCGCAGTGGCGCAACACCGGACGGCTCAACGCGCACATCGAGGAGACCTACAGCGGCTTCACCGTCGTCAAGACGTTCGGCCACCGCGCGCTCGCCGAGGAGAAGTTCCGCGAACTCAACGACGACGTCTACGAGGCCAGCTTCGGCGCACAGTTCCTCTCCGGCCTGGTGTCGCCCGCGACGGCGTTCGTCGGCAACCTGAGCTACGTCGGCGTCGCCGTCGTCGGCGGATTGCAGGTGGCGACGGGGCAGATCACGCTCGGCAGCATCCAGGCGTTCATCCAGTACGTGCGGCAGTTCAACCAACCGCTGACGCAGGTCGCGTCGATGTACAACACGCTGCAGTCGGGCCTCGCCAGCGCGGAACGGGTCTTCGACCTGCTCGACGCCGAGGAGCAGCCGCCAGACCTCAGCGTGCCCGCCGTCGTCGACCCGCACGGTGCGGGACGGGTGGAGTTCGACGACATCGGCTTCGCCTACCGGCCGGGCACCCCGATCATCGAGGAGCTGTCGCTGGTCGCCGAGCCGGGCAGCACGGTCGCGATCGTCGGCCCCACCGGCGCGGGCAAGACGACGCTGGTGAACCTGCTCATGCGGTTCTACGAGGTGGATTCGGGACGCATCCTGATCGACGGCGTGGACATCACGTCGATGAGCAGGCATGCGCTGCGCTCCCGGATCGGCATGGTGTTGCAGGACACGTGGCTGTTCGGCGGCACGATCTACGACAACATCGCCTACGGGCGGCCCGAGGCGAGCGAGGACGAGGTCATCGAGGCGGCAGTCGCGGCACGCGTCGACCGCTTCGTCCACACCCTGCCCAACGGCTACCAGACCGTCATCAACGACGACGGCGGCAACATCAGCGCAGGCGAGAAGCAGTTGATCACCATCGCCAGGGCGGTCCTGTCGCGACCTGCGCTGCTGATCCTCGACGAGGCGACCAGCTCGGTGGACACCCGCACCGAGCTGTTGATCCAGCAGGCCACCGCGGAGCTGCGCCGCGATCGGACGAGTTTCATCATCGCGCACCGGCTTTCGACCATTCGCGACGCCGACGTCATCCTCGTCATGGAGGCGGGCAGGATCGTCGAGCGGGGCACGCACGAGGAGTTGCTCGCCCGCCACGGCGAGTACTGGGCGATGACCCAGGTCTGACGCTCAACCCCGTGCGATTTGTGGAATATTTCCAGCGCGCATCGCTGGATATGTTCCACAAATCGCGCTGGGGGCGGGCCGAGTGAGCGGGCTGCTCAATTGCAATCATCGGGGGTGGGTCGCGCTGGTTTGGCAGGATGCCACCATGACCACGATTCCGGCTCCCTCGACGGAGGCCGTTGCGACGGCACCCACGGCCAGCCGAACCGTCCACACGTTCTGCCGCTACTGCATGGCATCGTGCGGCCTCGAGGTGACCGTCGATCAGAACCGCGTCACGAAGATCTCCGCGGACAAGCAGAACCCCCACAGCTGGCACGACTTCTGCGCCAAGGGCCGCACCGCCAACCAGCTCGTCGAGCATCCGCGTCGCATTCTCAGGCCGATGCGCCGGGTCGGCGACGGCTACGTCGAGGCCACCTGGGACGAGGCGATCCGCGACATCGCCGAGCGGATGAACGCCATCATCGACGCAGGGGGCGCCGACGCGATCGGCGCCTACTACGGCAATCCGTCCGGGCACTCGTCGTCGAACGTCATGTTCATGAACGCGTGGATGGATGCGATCGGGACGCACAGCCGCTACGCGGTCGGCTCTGTGGACCAGAACGCGCTGCACGTGGTGGCCGAGGCGATGTACGGATCGGCGTTGATGGTGCCAGTCTCCGACGTCGACAACTGCGACTACTTCCTCTTGGTCGGCACGAATCCTGCTGTCAGCGCGTGGAATTGGCTGGAGACCGTGCCGGGTGGGTGGCGACGAGCCCTCGACCGGCAGCACGCAGGCGCGACGATCGTGGTCGTCGATCCGCTGCTCACGGAGTCCGCGGAAAAGGCCGACGTCCACCTCGCGGTGCGGCCGGGCCAGGACTGGGCGCTGCTGCTGGCGATGGTGAAGGTGATCCTCGACGAGGGTCTCGAACACGTCGAAGACTGCGCCGAGCTCGCCACCGGCGTGGCCGATCTGCGCGCGCTGGTCGCCGAGGCCGACGTCGACGACCTCGCCGCCCGCTGCGGCATCGACACGCGACCAGATCGAGCGCACTGCGACGGGATTTCGCGGCGGCACAGGGCGCGATGGTGGTGACCCGCACCGGCGTTTCGCTGCACGCGGCGGGCACGGTCGCGGAGTGGCTGGGACACGTGCTGAACGTCATCACCGGCCGGATGGACCGCCCCGGCGGACGACGCTTCGAGCCGGGCTACTTCGACGCCCTCAGGCTGGCCGAGCTCGCGAAGACGAAGCCCCACATCAGCCGCCTGGCGGGCCGGGGCATGGTGGCGGGGGCGCACGCGCTGGCAGAACTGCCCGCGGAGATCACGACGCCCGGCGACGGCCAGATCCGGGCGATGCTGATCAACTGCGGAAACCCGGTGATATCGGGTCCCGACGGCGGCGCTCTCGACGAAGCCCTCGCGCAGCTGGAGCTGCTGGTCGTCATCGACCTCGTTCAGCGCGAGAGCCATCGGCACGCCCACTGGCTGCTCCCCGCCGTGCACTGGCTGGAGCGCGACGACCTGCTGGCGTTCACCAGCAACATGCACGACGAGCCGTTCGTCCAGTACGGCGTCAAGGTCGTCGACGCGCCGCCGGACGCCAGGGAGGAATGGCAGATCTTCGTCGACCTGGCGATCGCGATGCGCAAGCCGCTGTTCGGCGCGAAGGGACTCAATGGGTTCATCAAGGCGACGCGCCGGGTGGCGGCGGCGACGCGGCGGCCCGCTCTGGCGTTCGGCCCGCACTGGCTCGACCATCTGTTCATCCGGATGTCTCGAAAGTTCAACGGACGCAGGCTGAAGTGGCGCGATCTGATGGATGCACCCGCACGGGCTGGTGCTCGGACCGCGCGAGTTCGGACACTTCAAGAGCGCGCTGCGCACCGACGACAAGAGGGTGCACGCGGCGCCGCCGGAGTTCGTGGCCCGAGCCCGTGAACTGCTCGCGGCACCAGCTCCCGTTGCGCCCGTTGACTATCCGTTCCAGCTGGGCAACAGGCGCAATCGGCACTCGATGAACTCCTGGCTCAACGAGCTGCCGGGGCTGCACCGGTCCGGCAAGGGCAACGACGTGCTGATCAACACCGAGGACGCGGCCGCTCTGGGGATCGCCGACGGCGACCGGGTCAGGGTCTTCTCCCCCATCGGCGAGGTAGAGCTGGCCGCAGTGCTCAGCGATCGCCCGCGGCGAGGACTCGTCGTCGTCGACCATGGTTGGGGCTCGAGGATTTTCGACCCGCGCGGCGGTGCGGCACCTCAGTCGTTCGGGGTGAACAAGAACCTGTTGGTGGGCGACGAGATCGATCCGCTCTCCCAAACCTCCACGCTCAGTTCGACATACGTGGGCGTGGAGCGCGTCTAAACCCGCGATTTGTGCACTCGCACCCGCGGTGAGCGCGGGTGCGAGTGCACACATCGAGCTACAGCTGGGGGCCCTCTGCGCGCAGGTCGTCGACAGAGGACATCGCCTCGCGCAGCTTGCCGAGCCACTCGTCGGCGTGTTCGCCCACGAGCTTGACCGACCACGCCAGCGCGTCCGAGCGCGACCGCGCAACACCCGCGTCGACCAAGGTGTCGAGCACCTGGCGCTCGGGCTGCCGCAGGCGCGTCATCACCGGAACGGCGATGTGGGTGAACAGGATCCGCTCCTCGGCATCGCCGCTGCCGATCTGCACCCCCCATGCGACCTTGCGCCCGTAGCGGCTTTCGGCCTCGTCGGCGATGCGCATCCGCTCGGACCGCGTCTCCTCGCGGAATCGGGCCGCGCGTCCGCTGGCGCGAGCGCTCGCTCTCCTCGCCGTCGGTTTCGGGGAGGTGGCCGACGACGGTGATCTCCTCACGGTCGACGACGACCGAGGGGTCGCCGGCGAACCAGCCCTCGGGCAGGCGGCCTGCGAGCCATTCGGCGGCGTTGGTCGCATCGGGTTGTTGTGCCTGTTGCCAGCCGCCGGGGCGGTGGCCGTGTCCATGATGTCGTTTCATGCTTACATGATTACACCGTTACAACACTGCTAGGGCGTGCTTTCACCGCGGGCGAACGCCGCGGCCCTCGCCCGAGGTCTGATTAGCGCTTCAGCAGCAGCGCGGCGCCGCCGCCGACGACCAGCGCGAGCAGCAGAAGTACCGCCCACCCATGGCCGACGAACGACCCACACGAGCACCAGCGCGATGATCCCCGGCGACGCCAGGAACAGCACCATCCCCGGGTGTTGCTTGACCACTGCGAGCGCGCTCTTGGCCCGAAGCGGATCGATTTCCTTTGCCATGTGCCAAGAATGCCAGTCGAGCGCACCTCGTGGGCCTGAGCGAGCCCGCGATTCACCCGGTTGCCATAGTCTGCGGGTCAACGACCCCGCGATCGAACCGAGGAGCAAGCGTGACAGGACCTGGAGCTGGCAGTTGGCAACCCGATCCCGACGGGCGCTACGAGTACCGGTGGTGGGACGGCAGGGCCTGGACGGATCAGATCTCGCACCAGGGACAGGTCCACTCGGTCCCGCTCGCCGGCGCGGCACAGCAGCAGGGCGCGCAGGCGCAGGCCCAGCCGCAGGCCCAGGCCGAGTACGGCCGCAGGCTCAAGCACAGGCTCAGGACCAGCCGCAGGCGCGGATACGGCCAGCCGCAGGCCGAGCAGCAGCCCTACGGCCAGCAGGCCCCCGCGCAACCCCAGGGTGACGGGTTCGCCGGCATCACGGGAGACCTCGTCGACGGCAGGTTCAGCGAGAAGGAGGCCAAGGCCGTCGCGAACCAGAACTCGAAGCTGCTGCGCGTTCGTCTCGGCGAGCCGTTCATGGCGCGCCAGGGATCGATGGTCGCCTATCAGGGCAACGTCGACTTCGCCTTCGAGGGCGGCGGCGCGTCGAAGTTCCTCAAGAAGGCGTTCACCGGCGAGGGCGTCCCGCTGATGCGCTGCCAGGGCCAGGGCGACGTGTTCCTCGCCGAGCTGGCCCACGACGTGCACGTTCTCAACCTCACCAACTCGGGTCTGTCGATCAGCGGCAAGAACATCCTCGCGTTCTCGTCGAGCCTCGACTGGAACATCGAGCGGGTGAAGGGCGGAAGCATCGCGGCGGGCGGGCTGTTCAACACCACGCTGCGCGGCACCGGATGGGTCGCCCTCACCACCGACGGGTCGCCGGTCGTGCTCGACGCGGCGGAGGCGCCGACGTTCGCCGACACCAACGCGGTGGTCGCGTGGTCGGCGAATCTGCAGACCCAGTTGAAGACCAGCTTCAAGGCGGGTGCGCTGATCGGACGCGGATCGGGCGAGGCGGTTCAGGTCGCGTTCCACGGCCAGGGCTTCGTCATCGTGCAACCGTCGGAGGGCATCCAGTTCCCGACGCGATGACGCACGCGTCCGGCAGGTCTGGACGTGCGAGCACGTCCCCGGCGACTACGGCGGTCACCCCGGGTTGGTCTACGAGCGCGGGCCATCGACGTTCGAGGACCTGGTCGCGGGGACCGAGCAGTGGACCGATCGCATCTTCCTCGTGCACGGCGATCGGCGGATCTCGTTCGCCGAGTTTCGGGATGCCGTGCAGTCGGCGCGCACGACGCTCGCCGCGTTCGGGCATCGGCGCCGGCGATCGCGTCATGGTGTTCGGCTACAACAGTCCCGAATGGGTTGTCGCGCTGTGGGCGGTATGGCTGCTCGGATGCCGTCCCCGTGCTGGCCAACCGGTGGTGGAGCACGCAGGAGATCGAGCACGCCGTGAGATCTGCTGGCGCCGCGGCACGTCCTCACCGACACCGCGCTACCGGTCAGCACGCCGACGAGTCCGCTCGACGGCCTTCGCGCCGCGTTCGAGGACCGAGGCGACCCCGCCTGCCGGTCCGTCAGCCCGGCGCGGCCTCGACGCACCCGCACTCGTCCTCTTCACCTCCGGCAGCTCGGGAATGCCGAAAGCCGTTGAACTGTCGCGTCGTTCGGTGATCGGCAACCAGCAGAACATCCTGTGCCGCAGCGGACGCCTCCCCCATCTGCTCGACGACGCGTCCCCGCAAGCGGTCAGTCTCGCGACCACCCCGATGTTTCACGTCGGCGGACTGTCGAGCCTGCTCACCCACTTTCTCACCGGCGGCAAGATCGTCATGACGGAGAGCCGCTTCGACGCCGGGCCAGGTTCTCGGCCTGATCGAGCGGGAAGGCGTACAGGTCTGGGGCGCGGTGCCGACCATGGCAATCCGGGTGCTCGCCCACCCCGACTTCGCCTCCTTCGACCTCAGCAGCCTCAAGTCGTGGCCACTGGGCGGTGCGCCCGTCACCACCGATCTGCTCGACCGGATCCGAGCGAACGTGCCGAGCCTGCGCACGCGTGGCCTGAGCAACACCTGGGGCATGACCGAAGCGGGCGGATTCCTCACCGCAGCCGATTCACGCGACCTGGCCGCGCATCCCGGCACGGTCGGCCGGCCGTACCCGGTCGTCGAGGTGCGGATCGCCGATCCGGACGCCGACGGCATCGGCGAGGTGCTGGCCCGCGCGCCGACGGTGATGCTCGGTTACGTCGGCCTGCCGGACGACCGACTCCATCGACGACGACGGCTGGTTGCGCACCGGCGACCTTGGCCACCTCACCGACGACGGCTACCTGTTCATCGACGGGCGCAGCAAGGACGTCGTCATCCGAGGTGGCGAGAACATCGCCTGCCCGCACGTCGAGGCCGCGATCGCCACCCACCCGGCCGTCGTCGAGGTGGCCGCGATGGGCATCCCGCATCCCGACCTGGGCGAAGAGCTCGCGGCCGTCGTCGTTCATCGCTCCGACGCCCCGGCGCCGACCGAGGAGGAGCTGCGGAACCACCTCGCCGACTCGGTGTCCTATTTCGCCATTCCGACCCGCTGGGAGATCCGGCTGGAGCCCTTGCCGACGCTGGCCGGCGAGAAGGTCGACAAGAAGGCGCTGGCAAGCCGCTTCGTCGGCTGACCGAACGCCCTACCCATACCCCCCATGGGTATACACTGAGGACATGAAGAACGACCTTCGGGATCGGCATGGCACGAATACCGTCACCCTCACCGTCGGCGGCATGACGTGTGCGTCGTGCGCCGCCCGCATCGAGAAGCAGCTGAACCGGATCGACGGCGTGCACGCCAGCGTCAACTTCGCCACCGAGCAGGTCTCGATCGACCGTCCCGACCACGTGACCACCGACGAACTGGTCGCGGCGGTCGAGGACACCGGCTACACCGCGACCGTCACCACCAGCCGACGAACCCGCTCACCAACACGCCGACGAACCCTACGGTCGACGACTGCTGATCTCCGCGGCCCTGAGCGCTGCCGGTGCTGCTGCTGTCGATGGTGCCCGCGCTGCAATTCCCGCACTGGCAGTGGCTGGCGTTCGCCCTGGCGACGCCCGTCGTGCTGTGGGGAGCATGGCCGTTCCACCGCGTCGCCTTCGCCAGCCTGCGGCACCGCGCGGCCACGATGGACACGCTGATCTCGGTCGGCGTGCTCGCCGCCTATCTCTGGTCGACGTGGGTGCTGTTCGCGGGGGCCGTCCGAGCACCTGTACTTCGAGGTCGCCGCCGTCGTGACGACGCTGGTGCTCACGGGCCGCTACTTCGAGTCGCGCGCCAAGAGGCAGTCGGGCGCGGCGCTGCACGCGCTGCTCGACATGGGCGCGAAGGACGTCGCCGTCGTGCGCGACGGCACGGAGACCCGGATCCCCATCGGGGAGCTTGCGGTCGGCGACACGTTCATCGTGCGCCCGGGCGAGAAGGTGGCGACGGACGGCGTGGTCGTGACGGGCGCCTCGGCGGTCGACGCCGCGATGGTCACCGGCGAATCGGTACCGGTCGAGGTCGGCACCCGGCGACGACGTCATCGGCGCCACGGTGAACGTCGCTGGCGTGCTTCATGTTCGGGCCACCAAGGTCGGTGCCGACACCCAGCTCGCGCAGATGGCCCGGCTCGTCGCCGAGGCGCAGAACGGCAAGGCCGACGTGCAGCGCCTCGCGGACCGCGTGTCGGCGGTCTTCGTTCCGATCGTGATCGCGCTGTCGCTGCTGACGCTGGCCGGCTGGCTCCTCGCGGGCGCGGCACCGAGCACGGCGTTCACCGCGGCGGTCGCCGTGCTGATCATCGCGTGCCCGTGCGCACTTGGGCTGGCCACGCCGACCGCGCTGCTCGTCGGAACGGGGCGTGGCGCGCAGCTCGGGATCCTGATCAAGGGCCCGCAGGTGCTCGAGTCGACCCGTCGCGTCGACACGATCGTCCTCGACAAGACGGGAACGGTGACGACGGGGCGCATGACGGTGACCGCCGTACACGCCGCCGACGACGCACTCGCCGACGACGTCCTGCGGCTGGCGGGCGCGGCGGAAAGCGCATCCGAGCATCCCATCGCACGCGCAATCGCCGCAGCACGCCAACGACTTCGGACCGCTACCCGACGTCACCGACTTCGCGAACCACGGCGGACGGGGCGTGACCGGCGTGGTCGACGGCCACCGAGTCGCGGTCGGGACGCCGCTCGTGGCTGACCGACACGGTCGGCGCGACGGCACCGGACGACTTGCAGGCCGCCGCCGACGACGCCGAATCGGCGGGCCAGGACACCGGTGTGGCTTGCGGTCGACGACCGGATCGCCGCGGTGATCGTCGTCGCCGATACCGTCAAGGACACTGCGGCAGAAGCGATTTCGGCGCTACGCGAGCTCGGCCTTACGCCGATCCTGCTCACCGGCGACAACAGCCGCGCCGCAGGAGCGGTGGCGAGCGAGCTCGGCATCGCCGACGTCATCGCCGAGGTGCTGCCCGCCGACAAGGTGGACCACGTCAAGCGACTGCAGGCCGAGGGCAAGGTCGTCGCGATGGTCGGCGACGGCGTCAACGATGCCGCCGCACTGGCGCAGGCCGACCTCGGACTGGCGATGGGCACCGGGACCGACGTCGCGATCGAGGCATCCGACCTGACGCTGGTCAGCGGAGACCTCACGGGCGGCGCCGGATGCGATCCGGTTGTCGCGCGCCACGCTACGCACGATCAAGGGCAATCTGTTCTGGGCCTTCGCCTACAACGTCGCCGCGATCCCGCTTGCTGCGCTCGGCCTGCTGAACCCGATGATCGCCGGTGCCGCAATGGCTTTCAGCTCGGTGTTCGTCGTGAGCAACAGCCTGCGGTTGCGCACGTTCACGCCGATCCGGTGAGCTCTTTCAGCCGGCGGAGACGCGCCGGGCGCGGAAGAGTTTGGCATCGTCCTTGATGTTCTTGAGGCTCTTCGCACCCGCGAACGACCATTCGAACCGTCCTGCATCGCCGATCGCCTCGCGGGTCGATTCCGACACCAGTACGGCGCCGGGCCGCGCAGCCCCGGTGACGCGACTGGCGAGGTTGACCGGACGGCCGAACCAGTCGCCGGCCCGGCTCACCGCCATGCCCGTTGCCAGGCCGATGCGCAGCCGGGGGAACTCCTCGTCCGCCTCGGTGGCGTCGAGCAGGTCGAGCATCGCCTCCAGCATCGCCACGGGCTCGCTGCTCACCAGCATGACCTCGTCGCCGATGCTCTTGACGTAGCGGACCGGCGGCACCGCCACGTCACGGGCCAGATCGGTCAGACGGTGCGCCAACTTCTCGAGATCCTCGGGAGGGACGGCCTCGCCGAGTCGGGTGAATCCGACGAGATCGGCGAACGCCGACGGTGACGAGGCGGGCACCCGGAAGCGGCACACCCTCCGCGCGCTCGGTCGTGCTGACCGCCTCGGTCTCCATGACGTGGAGCAATTGCAGGCGGAGCATGTCCTGGATCAGCGGACCCAGCAGCGGTTCGACATTGCGCAGCAGCGCCTCCGAGGCCTTGGCGGTGTCGAGCTCGCTGGCTCCCGCCTGAAGGACGGCGGCCAGTGCGGCATAGCGCATGACGTCGGCAACCTTGGTCAATCCGTCGTTGAGCAGCTGGGCGACGAGCACGATCTGGTCGTCGCCGATACCCAGCTCGCGGAACTTCTGCGCATCGGCGGCCGCGTCCGCGTCGACGCGCATGAAGACCTTCGCGTCGGGGTCGTCCTCCCTCGGCAGCCCGACCGCGCGTTGCACACGGTGCAGCATCTCGGCGTCCATGCCGGTCGACTCGCAGATCTGGCGTATGGACATGCGGGTTCCGTCGTCGCCGAGGATTCGCCGCGATGCCAGCAGCATCGGCGCGAACGACTCGCGGATCTGCTCGACGGTGAAGTCCTTGGAGAGCAGCCACTCGACGAGCTCGACGCGCTCGGCACGGACCTTGCCCTCCAGGCCGTCGAGCAGGCCGGCGGCTTCGATGTCGACCTGTGTGCCCACGGGGTCAACGTATACCGGATGATCGGGTCGATGACCGAACCGATGCGTGAAGGACTGCCCCCGATCGTGGGCGCCGGTGCCCGCGTGCTGCTCCTCGGGTCGTTCCCCAGCGAGAGGTCGCTGGTGGCCGACCAGTACTACGCGAACCGGCGCAACCAGTTCTGGCCGATCATGGCCAGCCTTCTGGGATTCGACGCCGACGCGCCCTATGACGAACGCATCGACGCCGTGAAGCGCCACGGCATCGCCCTGTGGGACGTCATCGCGAGCTGCAGGCGGGCCGGCAGCATGGATGCCAAGATCGATCGGAAGTCTCTGGTGGTGAACGACTTCGATGCCTTTCTGACACAGCACCGCGAGATCGAGCGGGTGTTCGTCAACGGCCTGACCGCCTTGGAGATGTTCGAGAAGCACGTCGCGACGGCGCTACCCGTCGTTCGGCTGCCGTCGAGCAGCGGCGCGATGGCGGTGCCGTTGGCGGACAAGCTCGAGAGCTGGCGCGTGATCGTGGCGGCACCCTAGGAGACCCGGGGCCTGCGGTCCGCCCACGGCCGAGCCTGGCCTCGATCTGGGCACTCAGCGACAGCAACGTCGCCTCGTCGAATGGCCTGCCCACCAACTGAATCGACGTGGGAATGCCATCGCCGTCGAGACCCCACGGCACGACCGCGGCGGGTTGGCCCGTGACGTTGAACAGGGCCTGAAAGGGCACGCGTGCCGCAACGAGTGCGAACGTCGACAGCGCGCCGCGGCGGGCATACGCCCCCACCCGCGACGGCCCGACGGCCGTGCCTGGCGTGATCACGACGTCGACGTCGTCGAAGATCGACTGCACGCGAGCGCTCACGTCGCCCTCGGCGGCGCGAATCGCGGCCATCCTGCGGTCGGAGAGGAGACCACCGATCCGCGCGAACGCCCGGGTGCGCGGTTCGAGGCGCTCGGGATGCGGCAGCGCGCGCACCTCGTCGTAGACGCCGCGGAAGTACCGCGGAATCGCGTTCGTGGCCGCGGCACCCGGCGGGTAGTCGAAGTCCCGCTCGATCACGTCGTGGCCGAGCCCGCGCAACAGCACGGCCGCACCGGCGACGGCGCTCGCGCTGGGCATTGCCGACGCGCGCGACCAACGGCGGAGGCACCTTGGTGCTCAACGCGATTCGCAACCGACCGGGTGGACGGGCCGCCGCAGCAACGAACCCGCCGTCCGGCGCGGGCAACGTCGTCGTGACGTCGAGGAACAACGCCGCATCCTCGACCGTCCGCGCGAGCGGGCCGTTGACCGAGAGCCCGCACCACGCCCCGTCGTGCGGAGCCAACGGGACCCGGTCGCGCTGCGGCTTGATGCCGAAGAGCCCGTTCCACGTCGACGGAATCCGGATGGAGCCCATGCCGTCGGACCCCAGAGCCATGGCCGCCAGCCCGGCACCGACGGCCGCGCCGCTGCCGCCGCTGCTCCCGCCGGGGGCGAAGTCCGGATTCCACGGGTTGCGGGTGGCCCCGAACGTCAACGTCTCCGTGAACGGCCAGATCATCATCTCGGGCACGGCGGTCTTGCCGAGGATCACGGCACCGGCGGCACGCAGCAGCCGCACCACCTCGCCGTCCGCGGCCAGCGCCGGGCCGTGCGCGCTGGTGCCGTAGGTGGTCACCTCGCCCGCGACGTCGGAATCGTCCTTGATCGCGATCGGCACGCCGAGCAACGGCAGCCGCTCCCCCGCATCGAGCCGGGCCTGCGCGGCCGCCGCCTCGGCGCGGGCCGAGTCGGTGAGAACGACGCGGTACGAACGCAATTCGGGGTCGAGGCGGGCGATCCGATCGAGGTAGATCTCGACGAGCTCGGAGGAGGTGACGGTTCCCGCGGCCAGAAGCCGCGCCTGTGCGGCGGCACCGGCGAACGCGACATCGCGAGGGTTCGGGGGAACGCTCATCGCTCAGACACTAGCGACCTGACCGGGTGCGCGATGCAAAGCGATCAACCCCATGTGGTGACGCGCTGGACCAGCCGCTCGCTGGTCTGCCACAGGTCGAGTGCCTTGGCCGTGTCGTAGGAGTCGCGTGACGACCGGATCTCCTGTGCGCCTTCGTAGTAGCGGCCGGTGACGCCCTCGTATGCCGGGTCGACGGCGAGCGCGGCAAGTCTGCTGCCGGACGTTCGGGTGCTGTTGACGTTGGGCAGCAGGCGCAACACGGGACCGATGACCCGCCAGACGAGCCTCAGCGCCGGCGAGTAGTCGCGGACCAACCCCGAGCCTGGCATCAGGCCGGGTCGAACGCGGTCACCGAGACGCCCTTGGCACCCTCGCCGAGGCGACGGTCCAATTCGTAGGCGAACAGCACGTTGCACAGCTTCGACGTCGTGTAGCGGCGACGCCCGTCGACGGGCGCATCGGCGGACGGGTGCGCGAGTTCCTCGGCAGAAGTGTAGTTCGGGTCTGGCATTCCGGTGAACTTGGCCGGGTCGTGAGTTCCGCTGGCGACGACGACGACCCGTGCTGGCGTGACGAGGCGGTCGAGCAGTTCCGTGACGAGCGCGAAATGCCCGAGATGGTTGACACCGAAGGTCATTTCGACACCGTCGTCGGTGAACTTGGTGTCCACGGTCTGCAGTCCGGCGTTGCACACGATGGCGTGCAAGGGTGGCAGGTCGGCGGCTACGAACGCTCCGACGAAGTCGCGCACCGAGGCGACCGACGCAAGATCGCAACGGATGACCGAGCAGCGATCGGGCGCTCCGAGTTCGGCGATCGCCGCGTTGCCCAGGTCGGGACTGCGGACGGCAAGTACCACGTGCCAGGAGTTGTCGCGCGCCAACAGATTTCGCGCACTCTCGAGTCCGAGGCCGGCGTTGGCTCCGGTGATGATGACGGTACGGGTACTCATTCTTCCTCCAGCAGGATCGGCAACAGAGCGGTGACGGCCTGCATCAGCCGCCGGTACATGCGTTCGACGTCGGTCGAATCGGGTTCGAGATGGTCGGCGAGGAAGATCCCGTCGGAAAGTGCGGTCGCTAGCGCGGAAAGCTCGTCGAGCACGCGTGCCGCCGTGGCGGGATCTACGTCGGCGGGCAGCAGCGTCGCGATCGCGGCGCGAAAGCCCCCGATCGCGGAGTCCCGGACCTGGCGCACCGCGGCACCGACGGCGGGATCATCGTTGCGCTCCAACGCCAGGAGGTAGAGCAGCCGCAAGAACTCGGGATGCTCGGAGAGCAGCTTGGCGGTGACGGCGAGCTGCACCTCGACGTCCGGCGGCGCCGACGTGTCGCCATGGCGTGGAATCGCGCCGAAGAAGCGCTCGGCACCGCGCTCCATCACGGCGGCGAGCACGCCCTGCTTGGAGCCGAAGTGCCAGTAGATGGAGCTCGCGGGCAGCCCGCAGGCCTTGCGGATGTCGCTGATTGCGCGTCGCCGCGTAACCGCGGGTCGCCATCAGTCGCTCGGCCGCGTCCAGGATGAGCTCGCGCGAGTTCTCTCCCTGCTGTTGCCGTTTCGTCGGCTCGGTCGGCACCATTCTCCTTCTGTAAGGATCGTTACAGACACGATAGCCGCCATCGGTGCTCATTGCCAACCGGCGGCGGCGCCGACGCGTTGACCAGCGCAAGGCGGAGTTGCCGAACGAGCAAGTCCGCGCAGGGACTACGGTGGCGGCATGTCATGCGTGTTCTGCGCGATCGTCGCCGGCGACGCGCCTGCCATCCGCATCTACGAGGACGACGACTACCTCGCCATCCTCGACATCCGCCCCATCGTGCGCGGCCACACGCTGGTCATCCCCAAGAAGCACACCGTCGACCTGACCGACACGCCGCCGTCGACCGTCGCCGACCTGGCGCGCATCGGGCAACGCATCGGGCAGGCCGCGCGGGCGTCCGAGTTGAGGGCCGACGGCAACAACATCGCCATCAACGACGGCAAGGCGGCGTTTCAGAGCGTGTTCCACATCCACCTGCACGTCGCGCCGCGGCAGTCCGGCGACAAGCTGTCGTTCGCCAAGGGGCTGATCGTGCGGCGTGACCCCGACCGGGAAGCGACGGGACGCATCCTGCGCGACGCGCTGGCCAACCTCGACGCGGTGAAGGAGTAACCCCATGGCTGACTACATGCCCTGGTACGAACGCTATCTCGGCAAGCCCCTGCTGGATCTGCACGACAAGATCTACAAGGGGACCAACGGCCGGATCGGGCACCGGATCCCGCTGCCGGGGATGGCTCCGCTGCTGATACTTCACACCGTCGGCGCGAAGACCGGGATTCAGCGGGCCAACTCGTTGAGCTACTCGAAGGACGGCGACTCGTACCTCGTCGTCGCGTCCAAGGGCGGCGACCCGAAGGCGCCCGGCTGGTATCACAATCTGAAGGCCAACCCCGCCGTCGAAATCAACACGGGGCCAAAGCGTTTCGCCGTCACCGCGAAGGCCGTGCTACCGGACGACCCGGACTACGCGCGGCTGTTCCGCATCGTCAACGAGAACAACCACAACGTCTACGAGGGCTACCAGACGCGGACCACGCGACCGATTCCCGTCGTGGTGCTGACGCCCTAGAACAGCTCCTTGGCGAGCAGCTCCAGCGTCTGCTCGCGCGCGGGCGCCTGGCGCGGGTCGACTCCCCGATACGCCGAAGCCACCGGGCTGACCATCACCTCGTCGACGTCGAACTGCTCGGCCAGCGCGCGCACCTGATCGGCGGCCTCGGTCGGGTTGCCGACGATGGTGCGGAACATGCCGTCGTCGACGACGCCCTGCTGCTGAGGCGGCAGACGCAGCGCCGCGGCGTCCTCGACCAGGTCGAGAGCGCGCAGCGGCTGGCCGGTCCGCAGCCGGGCCATCATCTGCAGGTTGGGCAGCAACAGCTCCTCCGCCTCGGCACGCGTCGGCGCGACGGCGGCGTTGACGGTCATGAACGTCGTGGGTTCCGCGAGGAGGTCGCTGGGCCGGAACTCCGCCCGATACGCGGCGAGCGCCTGCGCGGTGCCCTGCCCGGAGAAGTGGTGCGCGAACACGTACGGCAGGCCCTTCGCGGCCGCCAGGTGCGCCGAGTACATCGAGGAGCCGAGCAGCCACAGCCGCGGTTCGCTGGCCGCGGCACGGCGTGGCCTTCAGAATGTAGTTCTGGTCCAACAGGTTTCGGCCCTGGAATGCGACCGTGACGCCCGTCGCGCTCATCAGCGCCGCGACGTCGTCGAGATACTGCGGGAAGTTCTCGATGTCGGCGTCGGTGCGGCCTGCAGGCCCACGCAGCGCGATCGAGGTCACGGGATCGGTGCCGGGCGCACGCCCGATGCCGAGGTCGATGCGGCCGGGCGCCGCCGCCTCGAGCAACGCGAACTGCTCGGCCACCGCCAGCGGCGCGTGGTTGGGCAGCATCACCCCGCCGGAGCCCAGCCGCACCTGCTTCGTCTGGGCCGCGAGGTAGGCCAGGATGACGGGCGGGCTGGTCGCGGCGACGGCGGGCATGTTGTGGTGTTCGGCGACCCAGTAGCGCGTGTAGCCGAGCTCGTCGGCGGTCTGCGCCAGCCGCACCGTCGCCGCGAGGGCGTCCGACGTGCTCTGATCGCTGCGGACGGGGATGAGGTCGAGAACGGAAAGTCGCACGTCCTGTCCAACAGCTCACCGCGCCCGAACGTTCCCCACCCTCGCGATTTCGTGCACGTTCACCCGCGGTGAGCGCGGTCTGAGCGTGCACAAATCACAGGTGGGCGGCGGCTTTGGCGTCGGCGAAGACGTCGTCGAGCATCGCCGGGGTGAGCCGTCCCGTGAAGGTGTTCTGCTGGCTCGGGTGATAGCAGCCGATCAGCGTGACGTCGCCGTGCGGGTGGCGAGCGTGGCGTGCACGCGATGGCCGAACTTCGGCACCGGCGACGGCACCGAACCGCCGGCCGCCCGCACCATGTCCAGCGCCACCCGCCACGCGAATCCGCCGAGCGCGACGATGGCGCGGGTGTCGCCTCCGGTCAGACGCCACTCGGCGTCCAGCCACGGCACGCACGTCGACCGCTCCTCCGGCAGGGGCTTGTTGTCCGGCGGAGCACATCGCACCGCGGCCGAGACCCGAGTGTCGTTGAGCGTCAACCCATCCGCCGCGTCGACGCTGTCCGGCGAGGAGGCCAGGCCCGCGCGGTGCAGCGCGGCGAACAGGAAGTCGCCAGAGCGGTCGCCGGTGAACACCCGCCCCGTCCGGTTCGCGCCGTGCGCCGCGGGCGCCAGCCCGACGATGACGATGCGCGGGTGCGCGGCCCCGAAGCCGGGAACCGGCCTGCCCCAATACGGTTCGGCGGCGTAGGAGCGACGCTTCTCGACGGCGACGCGTTCGCGCCACTCCACCAGACGCGGGCACGCGCGGCACACGCTGATCGCCGCGTCCAGGTCGTCGACGCTGCGGACGGCCTTCGCCATCGACCTCACCCGCGCAGGCGTGCGTGCGACGGGGGTGTCGGGCCGCGCCGGATCGCCGGGCCAACCGACGCCGGCCTGCACCGGCGAATCGAAGTCCACGCCGGTTCGGACATGGGGCAGCGTCACCCCCTCACTGTGCACGCCGCGGATAAGTCATCGCGGCGCCGGCCTGGCCCGCTGCTACATTCAGCCGCGATAACTCATGAACCTCAAGAAGCGCGGCCCCCTGTACCTGATCTTCCTCGCGGCGCTGTCCGCGGGAGCGGGCAACGGCATCTCGATCGTGGCCTTCCCCTGGCTGGTGTTGCAGCGCAACGGCTCTGCGCTCGACGCCTCGATCGTGGCGATGGCAGGCACGCTGCCGCTGCTGGTGGCCACCCTGATCGCGGGCGCCGCCGTCGACTACCTCGGGCGCAGGTGGGTGTCGATGATCTCCGACGCGCTGTCCGCGCTGGCGGTCATCGCGGTCCCCATCATCGCGCTGACCTTCGGCGTCGACGCCATCAACGTCGCGGTGCTGGCAGGCCTCGCCGCGCTCGGCGCCTTCTTCGATCCGGCGGGGATGACCGCCCGCGAGACCATGCTCCCCGAGGCAGCGGCGCGCGCCGAGTGGACCCTCGACCACGCCAACGGCGTGTACGAGGCGGTGTTCAACCTCGCCTACATCGTCGGGCCGGGCATCGGCGGCCTGTTGATCACCACGCTGGGCGGCATCAACACGATGTGGGTGACCGCGGGCGCCTTCATGCTGTCGATCTCCGCCGTCGCCGTGCTGCGTCTCGAAGGCGCGGGCACGCCGAATCGCGAACACCTGCCCCAGGTGTGGGCGGGCGTCGTCGAGGGCCTCAAGTTCGTCTGGCACACGCCGGTGCTGCGCACGTTGGCCTTCGTCGAACTCGCCGCGACGGGGCTCTACATGCCGATGGAGAGCGTGCTGTTCCCGAAGTACTTCACCGACCGCAACGAGCCCGCCCAATTGGGCTGGGTGCTGATGGCATTGAGCGTCGGCGGGCTGATCGGCGCCCTCGGCTACGCGGCGCTGTCCAAGTACTCCAACCGGCGCACGATCGTGCTCGTCGCGGTGCTCGTGCTGGGCGTGGCGATGACGGTGATCGCCTTCCTGCCGCCGCTTCCGGTGATCCTGGTGCTGTGCGCGACCGTCGGCCTCGTCTACGGGCCGATGGCGCCGATCTACAACTACGTCATGCAGACCCGGGCGCCGGCGCACCTGCGCGGCCGCGTCGTCGGCGTGATGGGTTCGCTGGCCTACGCCGCAGGGCCGCTCGGCTTGATCGTGGCGGGACCGCTCGCCGATGCCGCCGGGCTGCACGTGACGTTCCTCGCGTTGTCGCTGCCGATGCTGCTGCTCGGCGTTGGCGGCGATCTTCCTGCCCGCGCTGCGCGAACTGGACCGCACGCCGGAGCCCGGTGCGGAACCGTCGATCAGCGCGGCCAGCTGAGCACGGATCCGTGAGCGCGGAGGCCGGCGTCTCCGAGCCGCACGCCATGTCGCTGTCCACCGTCGACGAGTTCGGGCGCCCCGACGCCAGGATGTTGATCCTCAAGGACATCGATTCGGCCGGTTGGCATTTCGCGGTCAACGGCGCGAGCCGCAAGGGCGCCGACTTGGCGGCCAATCCCGTTGCGGCCCTGACGTTCTACTGGCCGCCGCTGGTTCGTCAGGTCAGAGTGCGAGGCACCGTCGCGGCCGACCCACCCAGGTCCACCGCGGCCGACTTCCTCTCCCGGGCACCCGGTGCGCGAGCGCAGGTGCGTCCTGACGCGACAGAGCCAACCGCTCGACGATCCCGCCGACATGGACGGCGCGCTCGCGCAGGCCCGCGCCGCCCTCGACGCCGATCCGGATCCCGTCCCGAAGCAGTGGGTGTCGTACGCCCTCGCACCCGAAACGGGTCGAGTTCTGGCAGGCGCGATCCCGAGCGACGCCATCAGCGCCTGCTCTACACGGCGGACTCTCGGACGGCTGGAGCAAGTGTCTGCTGTGGCCTTGAGCTCAGCGCAGCGACGCGAACAGACCGAAGTGATCGGAGGGAAACACGTCCGGCCGCTCGGGCGAGATGGGTTGCGTGCCAAGCAATTCGATGTCCAGTGGCCGCAGTGTCGGTGACTTGACCAGGATGCGGTCGAATCGCACGCGCTTCTCCGGGTTCTTGCGCCGATGCCGCATCCGGTTGATCGTCGGATCCTCGCTGTATCCGGGATCGCCGGACGCACCGCGGCCACACGTCGCAGGTAGTCTGCGGCCGGATGCGCGCGTTCTCCTGCGCCCACGACGAGCAGAAGTTGAAGTCGCCCATCAGGATTGCGTGTTCACTGGCATCGAGGTGCTCGAAGATCAGGCCCAGCTGCACCACCGCGGGCTTCCGACTCCTCGAGGCTTTCGCAGGTGCACCGTCGCGACGGTCGACCGTCATCCCTTCGACCTCGACGTCGAACACCAGAAGCTTGCGCCCCATGCCGGAAGGCAACGGCAGCAACGTCATTCGGCGCGCGGGAATGTCGGGACAGCAGCACGACGCCGTAGCGCTCGAGCGTGCGACCGTCGACGTCCGACGGCTGGTACTCCGCACGGATCCACGGCTTGGCCAGGACGAGAGCCAGCGAGGCCGTCGTCACCTCCTGCAGCGCGATGACGTCGGGCCTGCGAGCCTCGAGCAGACCCATGATCGCGTCGTGCCGCTTCGCGCGCGTGGTGTCGGTCGAACCAGATGTTGAACGTCGCGACGGTCAACCACGCGCCTTCGGTGTTCACACGCCAGCCTGGCATCGAAACGGACGGTTAGAAGGCCGCGCGAAGGCGGGTAGCCCACCACAAATGTGACGCGTGCCACACCGCATCCCGTACGCCGTAGCGACGTCGCTCGCCACGAAGAGGTGATCCCGTGTACCAGCAGATTCTCGACCCCATCGCCGGTTCGCTGACCTGGAGCGCCCTGGTCGCGGCCGTGCCGCTGCTGCTCCTGTTCGTGCTGCTCGGCGCGGTGAAGATGACCGCGTGGAAGGCGTCACTGATCTCGCTGGCCGTCAGCATCGCGATCGCCGTCGCGGTCTACGGCATGCCCATCGGGCAGACCCTGCTGGCCGGCACCGAGGGTGCCGCGTTCGGCTTCTTCCCGATTCTGTGGATCGTCATCAACGCCATCTGGGTGTATCAGATGACCGTCGAGACCGGGCACTTCGACGTGTTGCGGCGCTCGTTCAGCTCGGTCAGCGACGACCAGCGCATCCAGGCCATCATCATCGCGTTCTCGTTCGGCGCACTGCTCGAGGCGCTCGCCGGCTTCGGTACCCCGGTCGCGGTGACGTCGGTGATGCTGATGGCGCTCGGCTTCAAGCCGATCAAGGCCGCCGTGCTGGCGCTCGTCGCCAACACCGCACCCGTGGCGTTCGGGGCGATGGCCACGCCCATCATCACGCTGGCCAAGGTCACCGATCTGCCCGTCGACACGCTCGGCGCGATGGTCGGGCGCCAGACCCCCATCCTCGCGCTGTTCGTCCCGCTGGCCCTGGTGCTGATCGTCGACGGCCGCCGCGGCGTCCGCGAGACCTGGCCCGTCGCCGTCGTCTGCGGCGTGGTGTTCGCCGTCGCGCAGTACGCCACGTCGAACTTCCTCTCGGTTCCGCTGGCCGACGTCGTCGCATCGCTGCTGTCGGCGGCCGCCGTCGTCGCCATGGTGCGGACGCGGCGTCCGAGCATGGCGCACACCGCGGCGCCCGTCGGCGGCGCGGCGGACGCGGCCGACGACCGACCCCGGCTTCGCCGGACGCCCCGGCGAGATCGTGCGCAGGACGGAGCACGACTCCCGCGCCGACGTCGTCAAGGCCTACGCGCCCTACGGGATCATCATCGGCGTCTTCGTCGATCTGCCAGATCCCCGCCGTGAAGGCCCTTCTCGACAAGGCGACGATCGCGATCAACTGGCCCGGCCTGCACGTCGTCGACGCCGACGGCGATCCGGTCGGCCTGACGAAGTTCACCCTCAACCTGCTCACCACGCCGGGCACCCAGATGCTCGTCGCAGGCCTGATCACGATGATCGCGTTGAAGCTGTCGGCGCCGCGCGCGCTCAAGGCGTACGGGACGACGCTGCATCAACTGCGCTGGGCCATCCTCACCGTGATGACGGTGCTCGCCTTGGCGTTCGTGATGAACCTGTCAGGGCAGACCATCACGCTCGGCACGTGGATGGCCGCGGCAGGAGGCGCGTTCGCCGTGCTGTCGCCGATCCTCGGCTGGCTGGGCACCGCGGTCACCGGCTCCGACACGTCGGCCAACTCCCTGTTCGGCGCGCTGCAGGTCACCGCCGCGAACCAGGCCGGCCTGTCGGACGTGCTGATGGCCGCGACGAATTCGTCTGGCGGCGTGCTCGGCAAGATGGTCTCGCCGCAGAACCTCGCGATCGCGGCCGCCGCGGTGGGACTCGACGGCAAGGAGGGCGACATCTTCCGTCGCGTCGTCCTGTGGAGCCTGGGCTTCCTCGTCGTGATGTGCATCCTGTCCGGACTGCAGGCATCGCCCGTGCTGTCGTGGATGGTGCCGTGACGCGAACTCGTAGCATCGACTTCGTGAGCGCAGACGATGTTGGCCGACCTGATCGCCGAACTCCCCGACGGCACCGTCGTCACCGATCCCGACATCGTCGCCTCCTACCGACAGGACCGGGCCGCAGATCCCGAACGCAGGCACCGCGATGGCCGTCGTGCGGCCGCGTCGCACCGAAGAGGTCCAGGCCGTCATGCGGTGGGCGACCGCACACAAGGTGCCCGTCGTCCCCCGCGGCGCGGGCACCGGATCGCCAGCGGCAACATGGCCTTCGCGGCGCTGAAGGAGCGGGCGCTGCGGCTCAACCTGGAGCTCAGCGGCCACCGCTTCCTCTTCGGCTCGATCGCGGTCGGCGGCAGTCGCCTGGAGCCGACGGCGACCGCGGCGGCGAAGCTGCGGGGGCAGCTGCGGGAGCTGCGCGAGGACGCGGCGCGGGTCTGGCGCGAGGTCCACTTCGCCGCCTCGGTTCAAGCCCGCTTCGCCGCGGTCGGGATCTTGGAGCGCGAGACCGCGGCCGCACTGGGCTCCGTCGGCCCCGCGGCGCGGGCGTCCGGCGTGGCGCGGGACACGCGCGGTGAGAGTCCGGGCCTCTGGTACGGATCGTCGTTCGCGGCGGCGCTGCCGGCGGCGCCGAGCGGCGACGTCGCGGCCCGGCTGGCGGTGCGGGCGATCGAGCTGGAGGCGAGCTTCGCGATCCTCGACGAGCTCCTCTGCGAGCCGCTCAAAGCTGCCGCGGCGAGTGCCACCGGCCCGGCCTCGGCGGTCGGGGTCGCCCGGGTCGAGAGCCCGCGCGGGGAGACCGTCTGCGTCGTCGAGCAGCAGCGGGGGCAGCTCTCGCGTCTGCGGTTGCGGAGCGGCTCCTACGCCAACTGGCCGGCGCTCGCCGCGGCCACGGCAGGCAACCTGCTGCCCGACTTTCCCCTGATCAACAAGAGCTTCGAGCTCTGCTACGCCTGCGTGGACCGCTGATGTTCGTCCTCCTGCGCCACCTCCAGCGGGTCCGTCGCGCGGCCGCGCTGCCGCCCCGCAGCGGCTCCCGCTCGTTCGCGATCCGCCATCTTGACGCCGGCTCCTGCAACGCCTGCGAGCACGAGCTGACGGCGACGGCGGCGCCGCAGTACGACCTGCAGCGCTTCGGCCTCGACATCGTCGCCTCACCCCGGCACGCCGACGTCCTGCTCGTCACCGGCGTCGTCACGAAGCGGATGGAGGGGTCGCTGCTCGCCGCCTACGAAGCGATGCCCGAGCCGCGCCTGGTAGCGGCGCTGGGGGATTGCGCCCTCGGCTGCGGCGTGCTCGCCGCCGCCGCCGAGCTGGCCGCCCCGCTGGAGGAGCTGTTGCCGGTCGACCTCCGGATTCCCGGCTGCCCGCCGACCCCCGCCGAGATCGCGGCCGCGATCCTCGACTCCGGCATCGCCGAGCCCAACCGCTAGGGACGGGGCCCGGCCTCGAGGCCGGCGCTCACCAGAGCGCGCGCGAGCGACCGGCCGCGGCGTCCTCGGCGGCGCCGCGGCTGTCGAGGAAGGTCAGCAGGGCGCGGCGCAGGGCATCGACGTCGGCATCGCCGACCGCGGCGCGCAGCTCCCGCTCCATCTCGAGGCTCGCCCGCAGCGCGGCAGCGCGAACCGCGAGGCCCTTGTCGGTCAGGGTGAGGATCTTCTGGCGACGGTCCTCGGGGTGCGGTTCGCGACAGAGGAAGTCGCGCGCCTCCATCTCGTCGACCACCTTGATCGCGGCCTGCTTGCTGACCGCGAGCATCGTCGCCAGCTCGGTCAGCGTCTGGGCGCGATCGGCGAGGGCGCGGATGACGAAGCCGAAGGGCGCGCGCATGTCGTCGATCCCGGCCTCGGCGACGGCCTCGCCGAGCCGATCGGCGACGACTCGGGCGGTGCCGGTGAGCAGGATCGCGAGGTCGCTGCTAGGTTGTTCACCTTGGTTTACGATCATTAGAAGTTAACGAACTGGAGGTTATCCCATGCCCGTCATCTCAGCCGCCGAGGCGCCGACCTTCGACACCGGCGGCGCGACCATCACCGCTCTCGCGGCGCCGAGCCGCGGCGCGGTCGATACCGCCGCCTGGCGGGTCCGGCTGCGCGCCGATGCCCCGTCGCCGAAGCACTCCCTCGACCGCGAGGAGGTCTTCGTCGTCCTCGAGGGCGCGGTGACCGCCCGTTTCGCCGACCGTGCCGAGACCGCCGAAGCCGGCGGCGCCCTGATCGTCCCCGCCGGCGAGGAGTTCACGCTCGTTGCCGACGGCACCGCGGCGGAAGCGGTCTGCGTCCTGCCGGTGGGTGGCAAGGCGACGGCGGGGGGAGAGTCGTTCACGCCGCCTTGGGCCGAGTGAGGCCGAAGCTGTCACCGGTCACGCCGCGCGCCCAGCGGTAGGGCGGGCGTGAAGGCGGAAGCGGTCGCCGCCTTCGGCCTTCGCCTCGTACATCGCCAGGTCGGCCTCGATCAAGGCGTCGTCGGCTCCCAGGGCCTTGTCCTCGGCGAGCACGGCGACGCCGAGGCTGATCCTGATCGCCCAGTCCTCCGGCAGGGCGAAGCTGCCGGTGCGGACCGCGGTGACCAGCTTTTCCGCCACCACCGCCGACTCCGCCTGGTTGACCTCCGGCAGCAGGATCGCGAACTCGTCGCCGCCGAGGCGGCCGACCCTGTCGCTGCTCCGCACCTCGCTGGTCAGCACGCGGGAGATCGCGATGATCAGCTCGTCGCCCTTGGCGTGCCCGAGGGTGTCGTTGACCGCCTTGAAGTTGTCGACGTCGAGCATGATCACCGCCCCCTTGTGGCCGTAGCGGGCGCCGAGCTCGATGTGTTCGCGCAGCTTGGCCTCGAAGCTGCGGCGGTTGAGCAGCCCGGTCAGGGAGTCGTGGTGGGCCATGTGCTCGAGGTCCCGTTCGAGCCGCTTGCGCTCGGTGATGTCGACCACCTGGCCGACGAAGTAACGCGGCCCCCCGGTCGCCGACCTGACGATCGAGAGATGAACCGCGACTTCGATCTCCCCGCCGTCGGCGTGCTCGAGCGCCTTCTCGACGTTGTAGCGGTCCTGCCTGCCGCTGAGCAGCGCGGCGCGCAGCTCCGCGTCGCGTTCGACGTCGGCCTCGGCGGTGATCGCGCTGGTCGGTTTCCCGACCAGGTCCTCGCGGCTGTAGCCGGTGATTTCCGCCATCGCCGCGTTGACCCCGATGAAGCGGCCGTCGAGGTCGATCAGCTCCATCCCCACCGGCGCCTGTTCGAAGGACTCGACGAAACGCTGCTCGGCGGCGCGGGCTTCGAGCTCGGCCTCGCGGCGGCGGCTGATGTCCCTCGAGACCATGAAAGCGCCGATGATCTCGCCGTCGCGGTCGTAGGGGACGACCTCGATGTCGTAGACGGTCTCGGCCCGGTGGGAGGTGTACTCGACCGAGGAGGATCTGCCCGCCAGCGCCCCCTCCAGCGGACCCCGCAGAACCGCCGCGTGGTCGGGCGGGACGACCTCGCTGAGCAACTTGCCCTCGAAGTCCTCCGCTCGCAGGCCCGAGGCCTCCAGCGCCGGTCCGTCGACGCTGACACAGCGCAGATCGTGGTCGTAGAGGGCGACCAGGGTGTCCGGCAGGTTGCCGATCAGGCAGCGGTACTGGTGCTCGGACTCGGCCAGGGCGGCTTCGGCGGCGCGCTGGGCGGTGACGTTGGCGGCCATGCCGATGTACCCGAGCGGCTCGCCGTCGGGGCCGGGGATCGCGGTGACCGTCAGCGAGACCGCCACCCGGTCGCCGTCGGCCCGGATGTAGGTCCAGTCGCGAGTCTCCGCCTGTCCGTCCCTCGCGGCATGGACGAAGACGTCGATGCCTTCCGGCTCGAGCGACAGCTCTCCGGCCCGCTGGACAACCTCGTCGGGGTCGTGGAACAGGGCCGGCGTCTCGTGCCCGATGGTCTCTTCCGCCGTGTACCCGAGCAGCCGTTCGGCGCCCTGGTTGAAGACCGTGATCAGGCCGTCGGTGTCGGTGCCGATGATCGAGTACTCGGTGCTGGCGCGGAGAACCGAGTCGAAGCGGTCGCGCTCCGCCTCCAGCGCGTCCTGCGCCGCCCGCTGGGCGGTGACGTCGAGGCCGGTGGCGATGTATTTGTGGACGGCACCGTCGGCGCTGGGCATCGGCGCCAGGGTCCAGTGGATCTGGTGCCTGGCTCCGTCGCGGCTGACCATTTCGGTTTCGGTCATCCCGGGCAGGTCGTCGCTGTCTTCGCGGCGCCAGCGTTGACGCGTGTGCGGCGCGTCGTCGGCCGGCATCAGCACTTCCCAGAAGTGGCGGCCGACGATCTCGGACTCGGGGAATCCGCCGAGCTTTTCGCAGGCCGGGTTGATGCGTTCGACCTTGCCTTTGAGGTCGACGATCGCCATCAGCGAGCCGGCGGAGGCGAAGATCGCGTCGAGGACGGCGTGTTGGTCGAAAAGCTCGCGCCGCTGCATCCGCTCGTTGCCGACCAGTGACTGGGTGGTGAAGCCGACCAGGGCGGCGACTGCCAGCCAGGGCATGAGCTGGACGAATTCGTCCCCTTCATAGCCGCCGACGGCGCCGGTCACGGGCACGATGAAGAGGAGTGCGGCGGCGGCCACCACGATCGTCAGCTGCGATCGGCGGCCGTAGAGCGCCATCCAGAGGACCGGCAGCACGGCCAGCGCCAGGCCCAGGTTGGCCCCGCCCTCGGCGCCCCGCATCGCGCCGATCGCGGCGAGGAAGGCGAGGCTCGGAATCAGCGCCAGCGGCGCCGGAGGCCGCATCGACCTGAAGGCGACGGAGGCCGAGACGGCGAAGAGGGTCAAGCCGATCGCGACCGCCAGATAGGCGGGCCCGGTTACGTCGGACAGCGCCGCGGCGAGCACTCCGACCCCCGCTGCCGCTGCGAAGGGAAGAATCCGCAGGGCATTCGGGTACGCGTAGTTTTCCATTGCATCTCCGCATCGACCATCCCGCCCGGAAGCTTGACCGCCAGGCGTGGCGCCTGGCCGCACCAGGCCTGCGATGCTGCCGCGATGCCGCAGGCCACCACGCCCGACGGAATCGCCCTCGCCTACGACAGCTTCGGCTCCGCGAGCGACCCGCCGCTGCTGCTGGTCGCCGGTTTCGGTTCGCAGCTGATCAGCTGGCGGCCCGGATTCTGCCAACGGCTCGCCGCGGGCGGACGCTTCGTGATCCGCTTCGACAATCGTGATTGCGGCCTCTCGGCCAAGCTCGACGGCGTCGAGGTCGACGCCGCGGCGGTCGCGGCGGCGGCCTCGGCCGGCGATTTCGAGCGGGCCAGGGCGCTGGCGCCGTACACCCTCAGCGCGATGGCGGCGGACGGCGTCGGTCTGCTGAGCGCGCTGGGAATCGAGCGGGCCCACGTGGTCGGCGCCTCGATGGGCGGGATGATCGCCCAGACGATGGCGATCGAGCATCCCGAGCGGCTGCTGAGCCTGACCTCGATCATGTCGACCAGCGGCGAGCCCGGATACGGCCGCTCGGCCCCGGAGGCGCAGGCGGCGCTGCTGGCGCCGGCGCCCAGCGATCGCGAGGGCTACATCGCCGCCTCCGGCAGCGCCCTGATCTGGCACTCGAAGAAATACCCGGAGCTGGCCGACCTCGAAGCCCTGGCGGCCGAAAGCTATGACCGCTGCTTCTACCCCGAGGGCGTCAATCGCCAGCTGGCGGCGATGATCGCCGCCGGCTCGCGCGCCGACGGCCTCCGCGCCCTGCGGGTTCCGACGCTGGTGATCCACGGCCTCGACGACACCCTGATCGCGCCGAGCGGCGGCGAACGAACCGCGGAACTGGTCCCGGGCGCGCGGCTGGTCCTGATCGCGGACATGGGACACGATCGGCCGCCGCAGCTATGGCCCCGGATCTGCGACGAGATCCTCGATCAGACCGCTGCCGGCGGTTAGGCTGCGCTCACCGTCCCAATCGAGAGGAACTCCTTGACCGCTCACGGCGTCGCCGCTCCCCGCTTCTCGATGCCGCGCCGGGCCGGGTTGCTCTTCGCGCTCTTGATCTTCGGCTTGCTCGGCCTTGCCTCTGCCGGCAGCGCCCGGGCCGCGGGTGGAACCTTGCTGGGCTGGGGGAGCAACAACCTCGGCCAGATCGGCAACGGAACCGTTGGCGGCGGCTTGCTCGGCTGCGAATGCATCCTCACCCCGGCGCCGGTCAGCAACCTCAGCGACGTCACCGAAGTGTCTGCCGGCTATTACAACGGGCTGGCGGTTCGCGCCGACGGGACGGTGGCGACCTGGGGCTACGGCGACCCCGGCACGCTCGGCAGCGGCTCGACGGCGAATAGCAGCGTCCCGGTCCAGGTGGCCGGGCTCTCGGGCGTCATCGGGGCGGCGATCGGGATCGAACACGGCCTTGCCCTGCTGGCGAACGGGACGGTGATGATCTGGGGCCAGAACGCCAACGGTCAGCTCGGGCAGGGCTCCAGCAGCGGCCCGGAAGAATGCGGGGGCGCGCCCTGCAGCCGTACCCCGATACCGGTTCCGGGCCTTGCCAACGTCGTCGCGGTGGCAGCCGGCCACGACTACAGCCTGGCGCTGCTCGGCGATGGCACGGTGATGTTCTGGGGCTATGACCAGTACGGCGTGTCCGGCGACGGAACGGGCCATCAGACCGGTTGCTCGTGCGTCGATCACCCGGTCCCGGTCCCCGGCATCGCCGCCGCGGTGGCGATCTCGGCCGGGGACTATCTCGCCTCGGCCCTGCTCGCCGACGGGACGATCAAGGATTGGGGCTACAACTACAACGGCGAGGTCGGCAACGGCAGCCTTAGCCAGACCGGCTGCGAATGCTCACCGCCGGTCACGGTCACGGGCGTGGCCGGGGCGAAGGCGACCAGCTCCGGCGGCTATCACGGGCTGGCCCTGCTTGGCAGCGGCGCCGCCCTCTCCTGGGGATACAACCCCTACGGCGAGGTCGGCAACGGCACCAAGGTCACCAGCGGCTGCGAATGCATCGCCCTTCCGGTTCCGGTCAGCGACCTCCCGAACCCGCGGGCGCTTGCCGGGGGCGGGTATCACTCGCTGGCCCTGATGCAGGACGGGAGCGTGAAGGCCTGGGGCTACAACTACTTCGGCGAGATCGGCGACGGCAGTCAGACGGATCGCTCGGCGCCGGTCACGGTCGGCGGAGTGGGCGGCGCCAGCGCGGTCACCAGCGCCACCTTTGCCTCCTTCGCGCTGATCGGACCCTCGCAGACGCTCAGCGTCGCGCTCGCAGGAGCGGGGACTGGCGTCGTCGGTGGCGATGGCATCCTCTGTCCCACGGTGGCCTGCGCCGGCAGCTACTCCCAGGGCAAGGTCCAGGCCCTGCGGGCCGAACCGAGCCCCGGCGTCGGCTTCGCCGGCTTCAGCGGCGCCTGCACCGGTACCGGGCCCTGCCAGGTGAACCTGTCCCAGGACCAGCAGGTGACCGCGACCTTCGGCCCACCGTCCGGGACGAGGATCGACGCCGCCAAGATCCGCAAGAAGACGGCGAAGTTCAGCTTCTCGGCACCGGGCGCGATCAGCGGCTATCAGTGCAAGCTGATCCGGCCGAAGCCGAAGAAGCACCACGGCAAGAAGAGCAAGGGCAAGGGCAAGGGCAAGTCCTCGAAGCGCAGAGCGGCGCCGAAGTGGGTGGGCTGCGGGGCGCCGAAGCTCTACAAGCACCTGCCTCCCGGCGCCTACAGCTTCAAGGTCCGCGCCCTCGACATCGTCGGCGTCGACGCCCAGCCGGCCGTCAAGCACTTCAAGGTCAAGGCCGTGAAGCACCGCAAGAAGCGCTCAGCCCGAGGAGGCTGAGCCCGCGCCCCCGGCGGGCCGGCTCAGCGCAGCTCGTCGAGCGAGGCGACCTCGAGGTCGAACGGTTCGTCGGCCGCCCGCCGCCGCCGGTAGGGGGAGACGGTGACCCGGTGGACCTCGCCGCAGACACAGGGGACGTCGATCGGCCGGGTGTCGCTGGCTGGATCGGTGTCGACTTTGAGCCGGCGCAGGACGCCCTCTGATTTGCAGCCGAAGGAGATCACCCAGCCGTAGTCGGGCGGCGGCTCGGAGCTCTTTTTCCCTCGGCGCGGTTGCGGCATCGCTCCATCCTCCCTGTTCTCCGTCCCTCGTGCCGGCCCAGCGCCTCGGCCCGCCCGCCGTCCTCAGCCGGCGGGGAAGCCGAGGACCTGTTCGTTCAACGGCATCTGGCCGCGGCGAGCGCCCTTGATGGAATCGCCAGGGGTGGTCGATTTCCACCCTTGGTGGCCTGGGCGGGGCGCGCTTTCGGAACGACGATGGGCTCAACGCAAACCAGTCCGGGAGGCCCGCCATGAACACCACCAAGATCTCGACCACCAACCCGCTGAAAGCTGTGGTCACCGCCCTGCTGGCGCTTGTCGCCCTGGCGCTGATCGGCAGCTCCAGCGCTGACGCCGCCGGTCCGGGGCAGATCGTCTTCGTCGCCGGCAAGGCCAACCACTGCAGGATGGGCGCCTGCAGGAACTTCGACCTGGTGCGCTCGGTCGGCCCCCACGGCGGACCCGGCCGGGTGCTGGCCAAGGTCCGTTCGGTGACCGAGACCGCCGCCACCGAGGACGGCACCGTCGCCGTGCTCTCGAAGATCGTCGCCGGCGGGGGCGCCAACGCCAACTCCTTCACCCAGGTCTACCTGATCACCCCGCACGGCAAGCGCAAGGAGGTCTTCCCGCACCGCCTGCAGGGCTTCAACGCGACCGGCCTGGGGATCTCCGGCGACGGCCGGACGATCGCCCTCTCGGGACGCTTCGTCGGCCATTACGCCGATTTCGAAACCGACCAGTCGAAGCTCTGGATCGCCCGCTCCAACGGGACCGGCCTGCACGAGCTGGACACCGGTCCCGGTGTCGACGAAAACCCGGCGCTCTCGCCCGACGGCAAGCGGGTTGCCTTCGCCCGCACCCTGCACGACGGGACCGAAGCGGGTCGCAAGACCGAGCTCTACGTCGCCGCGGTCAAAGGTGGCGAAGCGCTGCGGCTGACCGAAAACACGGTCGATGACGTCAACCCGGTCTGGAGCCCCGACGGCAGCGGCATCGCCTTCGGCCAGGTCAGCGCCGCCAACCGCGGCACGATCGCGACGATCGACGCCGACGGCAGCGGCCTGCGCACCGTCACCTCGACCGGCCGCGAGTACCCCGACCCCGACTACTCGCCCAACGGCCGCAACCTCACCTTCATCGCCGACGCCCCCAACCCCCGCGATAGCGCCATCTACACGATCCGCACCAACGGCACCGCCCGCTCCCTCGCCAGACCAAGTATGATTCCCGGAGCTACCTCAGTGGACCCGGCGCCGTTGACGCAGGCAGCCCCACCCCAACCCCGAGGCCGCCGTACTCGCTCGCCAGCGCCCGCACCGCGCTCGCGGCGCGCCCGACCAGGCCGGCGTCCGACCGCCGCCGGCAGCTCGACGACGAAGGCGGTGCTCCCTCGCAGGGCGTGGTTCTGCCAGCTGGAGGCGCTGCCGGGGTAGCGGCTGAGCTGGACCAGCGGCATCCCGATCAGCCGCGCGTAGCGGCGCTCGACCGCGGCGTCGCCGCCGGAGCGGTCGACGAGGTCGAGCGGCTGGTGGAACCAGATCGTCATGTCCGGCCGGATCCGCGCGATCAGCCGCCGCGCCGCCCGCGACTCCGGCTCCGAGAGGGCGCGCGGGCCGGAGTATTCGCCGCCGCCGAGCGGCTGCCAGCGGAAGGGGAAGTTGCGGTTGAGGTCGACCCCGTGGGCGTTTCCCCTGGTCCCGGCGGCAACCCCGTCGGGGTTGAGCGAGGGGACGATCCAGAGCGCCGCCTCGCGCGGCGCCGGGGCGGCGATCAGCCGCCGCGCGATCCGCGTCCCGGCCGCCTCGTTGCCGTGCACGCAGCCGATCACCAGCACCCGCTCCGGCGCCTCGAGCTCACCGTTGCGAACAGCGACCAGCGGCCGCCCCTCGACCGAGTGCCCGACCACGCTGCGCCGCGGTTCCGCCGCCGCGGCGGCGGCGCAGGCGAGCCAGCAGATCACGACGGCGACGGCGACGATCGGCAGCGGCTTCGGCCTCAAGATCCCAGCAGGCTAGCCGCCGCCGAGCCTGACGCTGCCGCGACGGAGGGCGACGCTAGTGGGCGCCGTGGATCTTGAACTGAACTTCGCCTTCGCGGCGCAGCGATTCGACCAGGGTCTCGGTCGCGCTGGTCTGGTCGGCGACGGCGGCGTCGACCTGGACCAGGGCGACGCTGTCGATCAGGTCCCTCCGCGTCGTCGCCAGGTCCCACATCACCAGCGCCGACTCCAGCGGCGAGATGCTCGGATTGAAGGCGGCGTTCTCGCCCAGCCGGCCGGCGTAGATCGCGCCCGACCGGGTCTGCACCGCGGCGCCGGCGTAGCTCTTGCTGTACGGGGCGTAGCAGGCGTTGGCCGCGCCGAGCGCGGCGACCGCGAGCGCTTCTTCGGACGGGGCGTCGAGCGAGAGGCCGTTGTTCATCGGCGTCATCAGCGGCGTCGGGTTGCCCAGGTTGGCGGGGCCGAAGGCGTTCGGCAGCAGGTCGGTCAGCGGCGTCGGCGCGTCTTTTTCGAGCAGGATCGTCAGCTTCGCCGCGGTCGTGATCTCGTAGAGGAACTGGCGGCAGTAGCCGCAGGGCGGTTCGCTGACGGCGAGCAGGGTGAGGCCTTCCTCGCCGTGGTTCCAGGCGTTGGTGGTCGCCGCCTGCTCGGCGTGGGTGGTGAAGCTGAGGGCGCCGCCGATGAACTCCATGTTGGCGCCGAAGTACAGCGAGCCGGTGGTCGAGCCCTGGGCGATGGCGCCGACCTTGAACCCCGAGATCTCGGGGTTGGCGTAGTTAGCCGCGAGCGTGACCAGTTGCAGCATCAGCTGCTCGATGCTGATGCCCTGTTCGGCCGCCAGCCGCTTCGCTTCTTCGTAGGGGATGACGCCGCTGAAACCTTCGACGGCGGATTCGATTTGAGAGAGGTTGAGTGGCATGGCCGGGCAACCTACTTGGGATTACCTCAATGATCAAGAAGAGATAAGTAAAAACCCCGGTGTAGGTTCGCGGCCGCGCCTCAGACCCGGCGCTCCTGGCCGGCCCAGTACTCCTCGCGCAGCTTGCGCTTCAACACCTTGCCGGCGCTGCTGCGCGGCAGATCGCGAAACTCGACCGCCTTCGGTGCCTTGACGCTGCCCAGCTCGGCTTTGCAGAGGGCGATCAGCTCGGCCTCGGCGACCGCCGCTCCCGGCTTCAGCTCGACCACCGCCGTCACCGCCTCGCCCCACTTCTCGTCCGGGACGCCGATCACGGCGCAGTCGATCACCTCGGCGTGGGACCAGATCACCCGCTCGACCTCGCTGGGGAAGACGTTGAAGCCGCCGCTGATGATCATGTCCCGCTTGCGGTCGACGATGAAGTAGTAGCCGTCGCCGTCGCGGTAGCCGATGTCGCCGGTCGCGTGCCAGCCGCCGGGGCGGCGGACCTCGGCGCTGGCCTCGGGGTTTTCGTAATAGGCGCTCATCACCAGGTCGCCGCGGATCACGATCTCGCCGTGCTCGCCGTCGCCGAGCAGCACCCCGTCGTCGTCCATGATCCCCATCGCGGCGACCATCGAGGGCCGCCCGCAGCTCGCCAGCCGGCCGCGCTTGGCGGGGTCGGCGAGCGCCTCGGCGTGCTCGGCCGGGCTCATGAAGGAGGCCATCATCGGCGCCTCCGACTGGCCGAAGCACTGCGCCATCACCGGCCCGAAGACGTCGATCGCCTCGACCAGCTTGTCGACCGACATCGGCGCCGCGGCGTAGAGGAAGTGGCGCAGCGAGGAGTAGTCGCGCTCGCGCACGCCGGGATCGGCGAGCAGGGCGTAGATCGCGGTCGGCGGCAGGAACAGGCGCGTCACCCGGTCGTTCTCGATCGAGTCGAGCAGCGCCGCCGCCTTGACGCCGTCGTGGGCGACGATCGTGCCGCCCTCGGCCAGGGTCGGGAAGCCGACGGTGCCGGCGGCGTGGGTCATCGGCGTCGCCATCAGGTAGACCGGCCGCTCGGGCTCGTGCATGTGGACGCTGAAGCCGAGGCTCATCGTGCAGAACTGGCGGTCGCTGATGACGATCCCCTTCGGCGCCCCGGTGGTGCCGCCGCTGCCGAGGTACATCAGCGGCCGGGCGGGGTCGTGGGGGAGGGGCTCGGCCCGCGCTCCGGGCTCCGCCAGCCAGGCCTCGAACTCCTCGCCCAGCTCCTCGGCGCCGAAGCTGACCGAGCCGCGGATCCCCGGCGTCGCCGCCAGCAGCGCCTCGGCCCGCTCGCGGTAGGCGGCGGAGTAGATCAGGAAGTCGCAGTCGAGCAGCGCCAGCAGCTGGGTCAGCTCGCCGTGCTCGGATTTCGGGTTCAGCGCGACCCAGGCGGCGCCGGCCCGCAGGACGCCGATCACCGCCGCGTAACCGAGCGGCCCGTTCGGCGCGAAGACGGCGACCTTGGCCCCGGTGCCGAGCTGGCGCGACTGCAGCCCGGCGGCGACCCGGTGCGTCAGCCCCGAGAACTCGCCATGGCTGAGCCCGAGCGTGCCATCGGCCCGCACCATGCACAGCGCCTCGGGGTCGATCCCAAATCCCCGGTCCAGGTAATCGATCAGCATCGCCCAGCGATCGTATGTCCCAGGCCCAGAGCCATTCCAGTGATCGCGCACCAACGCTGTAACTCCCCCCAAACGAAATTAGGAGAAGATGATTGGATCGACACCGCGACTCCGACCCGGAATCTCGCCTCCGCGCCGATTCCGGACTCGGATCGGAGTCCCTGGCGCGACTCGATCGAGACGCACGAGCGGCCCTCGGCCGTGGCGCGCCGCCCTCGACCTCGCGACCTCGGTCCTTCCCTACCTGCTGCTGACCGTGGCGATGTACGCCAGCCTGCGGGTCTCGGTCTGGCTCACCCTGGCGCTGGCGATCCCCGCCGCGGGCTTCCTGCTGCGGGTCTTCATCGTCTTCCACGACTGCGCCCACGGCTCGTTCCTCTCCAGCCGCCGCGGCAACCTCTGGCTCGGCCGCCTCAGCGCCTTCCTCGTCTTCCAGCCCTTCGCCAGCTGGCGCCACAGCCACGCCGTCCACCACGGCACCGCCGGCGACCTCGACCGCCGCGGCACCGGCGACGTCCCGACCCTGACCGTCGACGAGTACAACGCCCGCGGCTGGAAGCAGCGGCTCGGCTACCGCCTCTTCCGCAACCCGCTGGTGATGTTCGGCATCGGTCCGATCTGGTCGCTGATGATCGGGCCGCGGATCTGGTCCAACAGCATGCGGCCGCGGCTGCGCAACAGCGTCCTGCTGACCAACCTGGCGCTGGCTGTCGTGATCGGCGCGATCTTCTGGTTCCTCGGCCCCGTCGCCTGGCTGCTGGTGCAGATGCCGACGGCGGTCATCGCCGGCACCGCCGGGGTCTGGCTGTTCTACGTCCAGCACCAGTTCGAGGACGCCTACTGGGAGGGATCGGAGACCTGGAGCTACTCCGACGCCGCCCTGCAGGGCAGCTCCTACCTGAAGCTGCCGAAGCTGTTCCAGTTCTTCAGCGGCAACATCGGCCTCCATCACGTCCACCACCTCAGCGCCAAGGTGCCGAACTACAACCTGCAGCGCGCCCACGACGAGATGCCGATCTTCCGCGAGGTCCCGGTGCTGAGCGTCCGCGAGGGGCTGCGGGCGGTCCGCTTCAAGGTGATCGACCCGGTCAGCGGCCGCCTGTTGACCTGGACAGAGGTCAAGGCCCGGGCCTGAGTCCGCCGCGCCGCGGCGTCGTAGGCTGGCGCTGATGGGTACGCCGCCCGCAGCAGAGCAGTTCGCGATCGAGCGGGCCGAGGTCCGCGGCGTCGAGCTCGCCTATGTAAGGGCGGGGGAGGGGGGATACCCGCTGCTGCTGGTCCACGGCTGGCCGGAGACGAAGCGGATCTGGTGGCGCAACATCGAGCCGCTGGCCGCCGCCGGGTTCGAGGTGATCGTCCCCGACCTGCGCGGCTTCGGCGACTCCGGCCTCGCCGCCGACGGCTTCTACGACCTCGCCGCCCACGCCCGCGACCTGCGGGAGCTGGTCGGCGACGTCCTTGGCCACGAGCGCTGCGCCGCGGCCGGCGGCGACCTCGGCGGCGGCATCATCCAGGACCTCAGCCTGCGCTTCGAGGGCTTCGTCGAGCGCCAGGTCCTCTTCAACTGCGTGATGCCGCATCTGCCCGCCGAGTACGAGGCGGCCGGGATCGATCCCAAGCCCTCGCCCGAGATGCGGATGGCCGCCGACTACTACCGCCGCCAGGGCCGCGAACCCGACCAGCTGCTGGCCGAGCTCGACAGCGAGGAGAAGCGCCTGCGCTACGTCGCCGAGTTCTACGGCCATCGCTTCTGGGCGACGCCGGGTGCCTTCAACCGCGCCGAGGCCGAGTTCATGGCCGAGCCGTTCACCGACCCCGAGCGCCTCCACGCCGGCTGGGGCAACTACGGCAGCGCCGTCGGCGAGCGGCCGCTCTCGGAGCCGCCGCGCTTCTTCGAGCGCAGCTCCGTCCCGACCCTCGCCCTCTACGGCCCCGACGACCACGTCATCTGGCGCCGCTTCCCGCAGATGTGCGAAGTCGCCTTCACCGAGCTGGTCGGCCCCTTCGTCGTCGCGGGCGCCGGCCACTTCCTGCAGTGGGAGCGAGCCGACCTGCTCAACAACGCGATCAGGTACTTCCTCGCCGATCTGACCGCTGCCTGAATACTGGGCCGGACAGGGCCTGAATTCAGGCATCGCGCTCTGCGTATAGGCTTGCGCGCTTGCCAGCCATGAAGAAGCTCCTCGCCGCCCTCGTCCTCGTCCCGATCCTGCTCGTCGCCGCCGGTTGCGGCAGCAGCAAGAGCGATTCCAGCTCCGGCGGGTCGGAGACCGAAGCGAGCGCCGCGGCCTGCACGCCCGAGCAGCTGCAGACGAAGACCAAGGGGACGCTGACGGTCGCCACCGACAGCCCCGCCTACCCGCCCTACTTCGAAGACGACGAACCGGCCAACGGCGAAGGCTTCGAGAGCGCCGTCGCCTTCGCGATCGGCAAACAGCTCGGCTACGCGCCGGCCAAGATCAAGTGGACGGTCGAGCCCTTCAACGCCTCCTTCGCGCCCGGCCCGAAGGACTTCGACTTCGACGTCAACGAGATCTCGATCACCCCCGAACGGGAAAAGGCGGTCGACTTCTCGGCCCCGTACTACACCGCCAACCAGGCGATCGTCGTGCTCAAGGGATCCGACGCGGTCGGCGCCGAATCGCTGCAGGAGCTGCAGGGCCTCGACATCGGCGTCCAGGTCGGCACGACCAGCCTCGAAGCGGTCGAAGACGTGATCGAACCTGACAGCAAGCCGGAAGTCTTCAACAGCTCCAACGACGTGATCACGGCGCTGAAGAACGAACAGATCGACGCCGTCGTCGTCGATCTGCCGACGGCGCTCTACCTGACCGCGGTGCAGGTCCCGGCCGCCACCGTCGTCGGCCAGTTCGCCGCGCCCGGCGGCGACCAGTGGGGCGCCCTGCTGGCCAAAGGCTCGGCCGCTGACCGGCTGCGTCTCGCGAGGCGATCGAAGAACTCGAAGCCTCCGGCGAACTGGAAGCGCTGAACCAGCGCTGGATGAGCCAGGCCGCCGGCGCCCCCGAACTGGGCTGAGCGCAGCCGGCGCCGCGCGGCGCCAGAGCCTGCAGTCCGCCGCACCGTCCCCGCCCGGGGTCAAAATCCGCGGCGGTTTGGCCGACTCCGCCGTCATCAGCGACCGCCGCCTCGAACGCGAGGCGGCGAAGCGACGCCAGCAGCGCCGCGGCCAGGCGATCGCCGCCGGCTCCAGCGTCGTCGTCCTCGGCGGCCTCGCCGCCTGGATCCTGACCAGCCCCGGCTGGCCGGTGGTGCGGGAAACCTTCTTCTCCTGGACGATCTTCAAGGACTCCTTCCCGGAAGTGCTCGAAGGCTTCTGGCTCGACGTCAAGATCTTCATGGTGGTCGAGGTCGCGGTCCTCGTCGTCGGCCTGGCGATCGCCCTGATCCGCACCAGCCGCGCCGCCGGCCCTGTTCCCGCTGCGCCTGCTCGGCGTCGTCTGGGTCGACCTCTTCCGCGGCTTCCCGACGATCCTGCTCGTCTACCTGGTCGGCTTCGGGATCCCGGCGCTGCAGCTGACCGGCCTGCCGACCGACCCGGTCGTGCTCGGCGGCATCGCCCTCACCCTCTCCTACAGCGCCTACGTCGCCGAGGTCTACCGGGCCGGGATCGGCTCGGTCCACCGCGGCCAGCGCGACGCGGCGCTGGCGGTCGGGCTGACCGACGGCCAGGCGATGCGCCACGTGATCCTGCCGCAGGCGGTGCGCCGGGTGGCGCCGCCGCTGCTGAACGACTTCGTCGCCCTGCAGAAGGACGTCGCGCTGATCTCGATCCTCGGCCCTCAGGAGGCCTTCCGGATCGCCCAGATCGCCCAGTACAAGAGCTTCAACTTCACGCCGCTGATCGCCGCCGCGCTGCTCTACCTGGCGGTGACGGTGCCGCTGGCCCGGGTCGTCGACCGGATCGGCGGCGGCCCGGAGGGAGCGGTCCGGTGAGCGCTCCGGCAACGATCGCCGCCGCGATGCCCGAGTGGGCGGTCCGGTGAGCGCTCCGACCTCCGCCGCCACGGCGGTGCTCGAGGTCCGCGGCGTGACCAAGGCCTTCGGCGCCCGCCAGGTCCTGCGCGGGATCGACCTGACGGTCGCCGAGCACCGCGCCGTCGCCCTGATCGGCGCCTCCGGCTCGGGCAAGTCGACCCTGCTGCGCTGCATCGACCTGCTCGAGGAGATCGACGACGGCGACATCTTCCTCGACGGCGAGGTGATCACCGACCCCGCCGTCGCCCCGGTCGAGGTCCGCCGCAAGCTCGGCCTCGTCTTCCAGGCCTACAACCTCTTCCCGCACCTGACCGCGCTGGAGAACGTCGTCCTCGGCGAGCGCCGCGCCCACGGCGTCGCCCGCGCCGAGGCGGAAGAGCGCGGCCGCGCCCTGCTCGCCCGCTTCGGCCTCGAGGGCCGCGAGGACGATCGTCCCGACAACCTCTCCGGCGGCCAGCAGCAGCGGGTCGCGATCGCCCGCGCCTTCGCCGGCCGGCCGCGGGCGCTGCTGCTCGACGAGGTGACCAGCGCCCTCGACCCGGAGCTGGTCGGCGAGGTCCTCGCCGCGGTCCGCGACCTCAAGGCCGAGGGGATGACGATGGTGATCGCCACCCACGAGATGAGCTTCGCCCGCGAGGTCGCCGACGAGGTCGCCTTCCTCCACGAGGGCCGGATCGTCGAGTCCGGCCCCCCGGACAGGGTCCTCACCGACCCCCAGCAGCCCGAGACCCGCCGCTTCCTCAGCCGCCTGCTCGAGGCGGGACGGATTTAGGCGGGGCGGGCAGGGAGTCGGGTGGGACTCGCCTGCGCGAACTGCGGGAGGCTTGGCGAGTCCCACCCGACTCCCACTCCCTCCGCCTCCCTCTCGGCAGCTGAAAAGCCCAGCTTCCAGCCAGTGCTGCGGCCCGGCAAGGGGTCACCGACCGCCGGGCCGGCCTGCGTCCTTGTAGGGATCCCTCTCAGCCGCTCCATCCCCATCCTGCGGTTCCTTTTGCACGCATACCGTGCAAAAGGAACCGCGCAACGAAGAACCGCAAGCGACCAAGGTTTCCGTGGTTCGCTACGCACGCATTTCGTGCAAAAGGAACCGCGCATGGGAAGGCTCCGCCCCGAGCAGGGGCCCCCCGCGCCTCCGTGCCAAAACCATTCCAAGACCAGCCTCTTTAGAAAACTTTTGGGCCCCATTTAGAAATGAATCAGTGATGGTCGCGACCCTGCTTGCATGCCGAACTCAAAGAGGTCTTCCCGCGTTTCGTTCTTCTCCGCCCTGCTGGGCGGCGCCATCGTGGCCGTCTTCGGCCTGATCGCGATATCCGCCGGATGGGTCAAGTCCGACAGCGACCCGGCCGCGCCCGCGGCGACCTCTCTGACCGCGCCGGTCGTCTCCAAGTCCGATGGCGACAGCAGCAACGTCGTCAACCAGATCTACAAGGCCGACGGCGACGGGGTTGCCTTCATCGAATCGCAGATGCCGGCGAGCGAAGAACAGAGCCTCTCGCCCTTCGGCGAACCTGAATCCCAGGGCGGCGGCGTCGCCACCGGCTCGGGCTTCGTGATCGACGACGAAGGCCACATCCTGACCAACAACCACGTGGTCGAAGGAGCCGACCAGATCACCGTCAAACTCGGCGACTCCGAGGCCGAGCACAGCGCCGAGGTGGTCGGCGCCGACCCCGCCTCCGACCTGGCGCTGCTGAAGGTCGACGCGCCCGCCTCGGAGCTGCACCCGCTCACCCTCGGCGACTCGGCGAAGATGGAAGTCGGCGACCCGGTGGTCGCGATCGGCAACCCGTTCGGCCTCGATCGCACCGTCACCAGCGGCATCGTCTCGGCTCTGCAGCGTCAGATCCAGGCCCCCAACGGCTTCTCGATCTCGAACGTGATCCAGACCGACGCGGCGATCAACCCCGGCAACTCCGGCGGTCCGCTGATCAACTCCGACGGCGAAGTGATCGGGATCAACTCCCAGATCGAGACCGGCGGCGGCAGCAACGGCAACGTCGGCATCGGCTTCGCGATCCCGATCAACACCGCCCGGGCCGAGATCCACCAGCTCGAAACCAAGGGCGAAGTCGAACATGCCTGGATCGGCATCAGCGGCGGCACGATCACCGCCTCGCTGGCCAAGGCGATCAACCTGCCGGTGACCGAAGGCGTGATCGTCCAGTCGGTCGAAAAAGACGGGCCGGCCGACAAGGCGGGGCTCGAAGGCGGCAACACCTCGGCGACGATCGAAGGCGCCGAAGTCAGCCTCGGCGGCGACATCATCACCGAAGCGAACGGCAAGAAGATCGCCGGGATGGACGAAATCATCGAAATCGTCAACGCCGCCAAGCCGGGCGACTCGCTCGAACTGAAGATCCTCCGCGACGGCAAGACCAAGGAGGCGACGGTGACCCTCGGCGACCGTCCCGACTCGGTCGAAGAAGGGCCGGAAGGGGGATAAGGCTTGCGGAGGGCCACGCGCCCTCCGCACAACTTGCCCCGCGGGCGACTTCCTTGCCACCCGCGACCCCGGGCAACCGAGAAGAAATGCCGTTCGGAGGGGGTGTCCGGCCCCCTTCGAGCGGCCTTCTCGCTTCCGGAGGGTTCGCGCCTTGCGGGCGTGGCCGAGGTGCGGTCTCGTCACCCCGGTTCCGTAGTCTGGGGGTATGCGGGTGAAGATCTGTGGGCTGACCAATCTCGACGACGCGGCGGAGGCCGTGCGGCTCGGCGCCTGGGCGATCGGGCTGATCCATTACGACCGCAGCCCGCGCCATGTCGAGCCGGCCGAGGCGAGCGCGGATCGGGGCGGCCTTCAAGCGCAAGACCGAGATCGTCGGGGTCTTCGTCAACCCGACCCTGGAGGAGGTCGCCAAGGCGGTCGAGAACGCCGGCCTGACGATGGTGCAGCTGAACGGCGCCGAGGGCGCCTCCTTCTGCGCCGAGGTCGCGCGCCGCACCGGGCGTCAAGGTGATCAAGGCGATCCACGTCGCCAGCGCCGCCGACATCCACGCCGCCGAGGCCTACCGGACCGATTTCCACCTCTTCGACAAGCGCGGCAAGGGCCTCTGGGGCGGGACCGGCGAGAGCTTCGACTGGGAGCTGCTGCGCGGCCACCGCTCCGACGTTCCCGAGATCCTCGCCGGCGGCCTGCGCCCCGACAACGTCGCCGCCGCGATCGCGATCGCCCAGCCCTACGCGGTCGACGTCGCCAGCGGCGTCGAGGCCGAGCCCGGGCGCAAGGACCACGCGGCGATGGCGGCCTTCTTCGAGGCCGCGCAGCCGGCCGGCATCGCCCGCGCATGAGCGCGATCGAGGAGCGCTTCGGCCCCTACGGGGGCCGCTACGTGCCGGAGACGCTGATCGCGGCGCTCGACGAGCTGACCGCCGCCTGGGCCGAGGCCCGCGCCGACGCCGAGTTCGTCGCCCGGCTGGAGCTGCTGCGGCGCGACTTCATCGGCCGGCCGACGCCGCTCTACCTGGCCGAGCGGCTCTCCGAGCGGGTCGGCTCGAAGGTCTACCTGAAGCGCGAGGACCTCGCCCACACCGGCGCCCACAAGATCAACAACGCGGTCGGCCAGTCGCTGCTGGCGGCGCGGATGGGCAAGCCGCGGGTGATCGCCGAGACCGGCGCCGGCCAGCACGGCGTCGCCACCGCCACCGCCTGCGCCCTGCTCGGCCTCGAGTGCGTCGTCTACATGGGGACCGAGGACATCCGCCGCCAGGCGCCCAACGTCGAGCGGATGCAGCTGCTGGGGGCCGAGGTGGCGCCGGTCGAGGCCGGCGCCCGGACCCTGAAGGAGGCGGTCAGCGCCGCGATCCGCGACTGGGTCGCCAACGTCGAGACCACCCACTACGTGATCGGCTCCGCGGTCGGCCCGGCGCCCTACCCGGCCCTGGTCCGCGACCTGCAGCGGGTGATCGGCGAAGAGGCGCGCGAGCAGGCGCTGGCGGCCGAGGGGGCGCTGCCGGCCGGGTGATCGCCTGCGTCGGCGGCGGCTCCAACGCGATCGGCATCTTCACCCCCTTCATCGCCGACGAGGAGGTGGCGCTGATCGGCGTCGAGGCGGCGGGGGAGGGGCTGGACACGCCGCGCCACGGCGCCTCGCTGGGGGCCGGCAGCACCGGCGTCCTGCACGGCTCGCTCTCCTCGGTGCTCGCCGACGAGGAGGGGCAGATCCTCGAGGCCCACTCGATCTCGGCCGGGCTCGACTACCCGGGCGTCGGGCCCGAGCACGCCCAGCTGCGCGACACCGGGCGGGCCCGCTACGTCGGCGATCACCGACCAGCAGGCGCTGGCGGCCTTCGGCGAGCTGTGCAGCTGGAGGGGATCATTCCGGCGCTGGAGTCCTCGCACGCGATCGCCTGGCTGCTGGAGAACCCGGGGGGCGCCGGGTTCGACGTTCTCTGTCTCTCCGGGCGTGGCGACAAGGACCTTGCTGAGGTCGTTGCGCAGGGGGACGGGGGGTGACTCGCCTGCGCGAACAGCGGGGAGGCTTCGAGGCGAGCGCCAGGGGAGTCGGGAGATGACTCCCCTGAGCAACAGCGGGGAGGCTCCGGGGAGCCATCTCCCGACTCCCCCGACGGACGCGTCCAGCGGTGAGCAGCGGATCGCGGCGGCGTTCGACGCCGCGAAAGCTGAAGGCCGGGCGGCGTTGATGCCCTACATGATGGCTGGGTTTCCCGATCGGGAGGCGGCGCTGGCGGTGGCGGCGGCCTATGCGGATTCGGGGGCGGATCTGATCGAGCTCGGGGTTCCGTTCTCCGATCCGCTGGCCGATGGGCCGACGATCCATGCGGCGGCGACGACGGCGCTGGAGGGCGGGGCGACGCTCGACGACGACGCTGGAGGTCTGCGGACCGTCTCGCGAGCGGGTTCCGGTGGTCCTGATGGTCTACGCGAACATGGTCCTCGCCCACGGCGGCGGCGCGAGTTCGCGCGCCTGGCGCGGGCCGCCGGCGCCGCCGGGGCGATCGTCCCCGACCTGCCGCTCGGGGAGGCCGAGGACGTGCGCGAGGCTTCGCCGCCGCGGGCCTGGCGCTGGTGCCGCTCGTCGCGCCGACGACCCCGGCCGAGCGCCGGGCCGCATCTGCGACGCCGCCCGCGGCTTCGTCTACGTCGTCTCCACGGTCGGGACGACCGGCGAGCGGGCCGAGGTGCCGGCCGCGCTGGCCGAGCTGGTCGCGGCGACCAAGGCCGACGCGCCGACGCCGGTCGCGGTCGGGTTCGGGATCGGCACCCCGGCGCAGGCCGCCGAGGTCGGCCGGATCGCCGACGGGGTGATCATCGGCAGCCGCCTGGTCCGCGCCGCCGCCGAGGCCGGGACGCCCGCCGACGCGGCCGACGCGGTCGCCGCCTTCCTCAGCGAGGCGCGCGTCGCGCTCGCCGCCTGAGCTCCTAGGATTGCCGCCGATGGGAATTGTCGTCACCCTCTTCCTGGCGCTCGCCGCGATGGTCCTCTCCTACGCCCTCGGGCAGGGCGGTCCGGTCGCCGGGCTGGTCTTCTTCACGCGTGCTGCTGATCGGCGCCGCGCTCCGCGTCTCGCGCCGAAGTCCTGAGCCGCGCTCAGGCGCGGGTCGCGATCACCTGCAGGTACTCGGCCTCGAGCACCAGCGCCCGCTCGCCGGCGGTGTTGCGGCTCTTCGAGATAGGCGCGCAGGTCGGCCTCAGGGCCGGCTCGCCCTCCGGCCCGACCCGCTCGAAGGCCATCTTGATCGGCCCGAAGTAGGTGCGGAAGAACTCGATGTAGTGGTCGGCCGAGCGGAATCCCTGGCGCGAGGTCGCGCCGCTCGACGCGAGACTCGGAGACGCCGTCGCCGAACAGCTCGCGGATCCGCTCCTCGGTGCCCCAGAGCGAGCGGCGGCTCGACCCCGGGCGGCGGCGGGGCGTGCTTGGCGATCGTCATGAACATCTCCCCGACGCCGCCGTCGGGGACCCAGTTCGCCATCCCGATCCGGCCGCCCGGCTTGACGACCCGCAGCAGCTCGGCGGCGGTCTGCTGCTGGTCGGGGGCGAACATCGCCCCGAAGATCGAACGGCGACGTCGAAGCAGGCGTCCTCGAAGGGCAGGTCCTGGGCGTCGGCCTCGACGAACTCGACCTCGAGCCGCTCGGCTGCGGCCCGCTCGCGGCCGCGCTCCAGCAGGGCGGGGACGTAGTCGGCGCCGACCGTATTGCCCCAGGCTGCGCCGGGCCGCCGAGCGCCGCTGCCGCTGCCGCAGGCGACGTCGAGGCACGCGTTCGCCGGGCGACGATCTCCAGCGCCTCGGCGAGCTCCTCGGCGACGATGGTGACCAGGCCGGCGACCATCGCGAAGTCGCCCTCCGACCAGACCTTCTGTTGGATCTCGGTGACCGCCGCCAGGTCGGGTGCGTCGTTCATCTCTTCCTCCTCGTTGGTCTGCCTGCGAACCTACCTGCTCCGCACCCGTGAGCCGACAGTCGCCTAAGCTGAGGCGATGCGGATCGGCGTGCTCACCGGCGGCGGCGACTGCCCGGGCCTGAACGCGGTGATCCGGGCGATCGTGCGCAAGGGCGCCGCGACCACGGTCACGAGTTCGTCGGCTACCGCGACGGCTGGCGCGGGCCGCTGGAGGCCGACACCGCCCGCTCGGGGTTCCCGAGGTGCGCGGCATCCTGCCCCGCGGCGGCACGATCCTCGGCTCCTCGCGGACCAATCCTTTCGCGGAGGACGGCGGCGCCGGGCGGATCGCCGCGAACCTGGCCGCGGCGGGGGTCGACGGCCTGATCGCGATCGGCGGCGAGGACACGCTCGGCGCCGCCTCCCGGCTGCACGCGAGCGCGGGATCGACGTCGTCGGGGTCCCGAAGACGATCGACAACGACCTCGGCGCAACCGACTACACCTTCGGCTTCGACACCGCGGTCAACATCGCGATGGAGGCGATCGACCGCCTCCACACCACCGCCGACAGCCACCACCGGGTCCTGATCGTCGAGGTGATGGGCCGCCATGCCGGCTGGATCGCCTTCCATGCCGGGCTCGCCGGCGGCGCCAACGTGATCCTCATCCCCGAGCGCCAGTTCGACGTCGAGCAGGTCTGCGACCTCGTCGGCCGCCGCTTCGACAGCCACTTCGCGCCGATCATCGTCGTCTCCGAGGGCGCCGAGCCGATCGGTGGCATGCCGAGCCGGCCGACGGCCCAGCTGACGCCTTCGGGCACGCGCGCCTGGGCGGCATCGCCCACTGGCTCGAGGGGGAGATCGAGCGGCACACCGGCAAGGAGGCGCGGGCGACGGTGCTCGGCCACGTCCAGCGCGGCGGCACCCCGACCGCCTTCGACCGCGTGCTGGCGACGCGCTTCGGCCTGCACGCGATCGACGCCGTCGACGCAGGCGCTGGGGCATGATGACCGCGCTGCGGGGAACCGAGATCAACCTGGTCGAGCTCGAGCGAGGCGACCGCCGAGCTGAAGACCGTG
>CAWCTU010000023.1:0-62102 GCA_963798405.1 uncultured Actinomycetota bacterium | reverse complement strand
TCAACCCAGCACCGACGGGGTATCGGGAACACTGACGTTCGGTCCGATCGCCACCACGATGATGATGTGCCCGCAACCGTCACTTGATCAGCGGGTGTCGCTGGCGCTGGCCTTGGTGCGAGGCTATCTGTTGAAGGACGATCAGTTGCACATGTCGCAGGAGGCAGACGGGCGGCATCCTCGACTGGAAGCGCGGGTAGCGGATGTCCTTGCGTCACATGGCGCCTGTTCTGCTCCTGTTGAGCGTTGGTGGCGGTGCCCGCGGCACCCACGGCGGGGGCGATCACGCCGGGCTGGAACGGGACGTGGTCGCTGGTCCGCTATGCCGCCCAGAAGACGGGTACGAGTATGGCTGCGCGACAGCCGGAACCGACATTTTGCCAGCGACGACTATCTGTTCGTCACCGAGTGTTCGGCCACCGCGTGCGTGGCCACCGTCGTCAACGGTCCGAAGCCTGCCAACCCCACGCTGCCGCTGCCTCCTCGATACAGTTGGGACGGCTCCCGCTGGGTGCACGTGTACGACTGGCAGTGGGATTGCTATATGGGCGAAGGGGTTCCAAAGGTGTACACACCCGCCCACTCCGTGGCGTATTACACCCCGCAGGCCGACGGGAAGTCGCTACGCGGCGTCTGGCGCACCGACATCGACGGCGGGCCGTGCGATGGCGACGTCGTCATGGACGTCGCCGGCGTTCCCCGCCGCGTAGATCCACTCGTCCGTCGCCCGATCGTCAGTCGACGAGTGAGCGCATGAAGAACATGAGGTTGGCCGGCCGTTCCGCCAGGCGACGCATGAAGTAGCCGTACCACTGGCTGCCGTACGGAACGTACACCCGGAGGTTGTTTCCTTCGTCTGCCAACCTGCGCTGTTCGGCGTCGCGGATGCCGTAGAGCATCTGATATTCGAAGTCGTCCGTGCCCCTTCCGAATTGCGGCGAGCGCGGGCCGGCCTCGATGATGGCGGGATCGTGGGACGCCACCATCGGGTAGCCCGTACCTGCCATCAAGACCTTCAGGCAACGAGGTAGGAGGCCGTGACGTCGGACCGGTCGCCGATGGCACGGACGCGGCCTCCTTGTATGCCCCCTTGCACAAGCGAATTCGTGCACCTGACCCGGCGAACTCCCGGCAGTCCCCGTGGGTCCGCTTCAGATAGGCCTGCAGAACCGTTCCCAGCCAATCGAAGTCGGCGCGTAGCTCTCGCACGATGGACAGTGTGGAGTCGGTGGTGGTGTGGTCCTCGGCGTCGACGGTGACCCACGCGCCCACGTCGCCAGCCTTCTCACAGATGGTGTGCGCGTTCTCCAGCGCGATCTTCTCGCCGTCGCGGGGCAACGCCTGGCCCAACGCGGAGAGCTTCAGCGAGACCTCGAGGCTGCGCGGATGTTCGCCCGCTTCGTCGAGTCGTCCGAGCGCATCCAGAAGCTCGAGGTACGCCCGCACGGTGGTGTCTGCGGCATCGGCATCGGTGACGTCCTCGCCGAGATAGTCGATGGACACGAAGCGGCGGGAATCCCGCAGTACCACAACGGACGTCAACGCATCGTCAACCGTCTCCCCCGGCACGAACCGGTGCACGACATCGCGCGTGACCGGCATGCGCTCGGCCATCCGGCGCAGCCCCTGGGACCGACTGGCGGCGAGGATCGCCGGCCGCGCCACCTTGTCGAAGACGCCGGGCATCAGTTCACCTCCATGTGCGGATACCGGTGATCGGTCGGCGGAACGAACGTCTCCTTGATGGATCGAGCCGACGTCCAACGGAGCAGGTTCAGCGCAGACCCCGCCTTGTCGTTGGTGCCCGAGGCACGCGACCCGCCGAACGGCTGCTGACCGACGACGGCACCCGTCGGCTTGTCGTTGACGTAGAAGTTGCCTGCCGCGTAACGCAATCGGTCCTGGGCCGCGAGAACCGCTGCTCGGTCGTCGGCGATCACCGCACCGGTCAGCCCGTAGTTCGAGCCACCGTCGACGACGCCGAGAACGTCGTCCCAGCGGTCGTCGTCGTAGACGTGCACGGCGAGGATGGGGCCGAAGTACTCCTTGGGAAGGCCTCGTCGGTCGGGTCGTCGGAGAGCAGCACCGTCGGACGCACGAAATAGCCCTCGCTGTCGTCGCATTCGCCGCCGACGGCGATGGTGACGCCGGGCGCGCTCTTGGCCCGCTCGATCGCCTGCGCGTTCTTCGCGTACGCGCGGGCGTCGATCAGCGCGCCCCCGTAGTTGGACAGGTCCGTGACGTCGCCGAAGGTCAATGCGGCTGTTGCGCCGAGGAAGTCGTCGCCCATCTGCTTCCAGACCGACCGCGGGACGAACGCCCGCGACGCCGCGGAACACTTCTGGCCCTGGTAGTCGAAGGCGCCACGGATCAGCGCCGTGCGCAACACGTCCGGCCGTGCCGAACTGTGCGCGACCACGAAGTCCTTTCCGCCGGTCTCGCCAACCAGCCGCGGGTAGGTCCGGTACCGGTCGATGTTGGTACCGACCTCACGCCAGAGGTGGTGGAACGTGGCGGTCGATCCGGTGAAGTGGATGCCCGCCAGCCGCGGGTCGCCGAGCACGACGTCGGACACCGCGAGCCCGTCGCCGCCGAGGAGGTTGATGACACCGGGGGGAAGGCCAGCCGCTTCGAGCAGCTGCATCGTGAGGTGGGCCGAGAACGCTTGCGTGACCGACGGTTTCCACACCACCGTGTTGCCCATCAACGCCGGCGCCGTGGGCAGATTGGCGGCGATGGCGGTGAAGTTGAACGGCGTGATCGCGTAGACGAAGCCCTCCAACGGTCGGTAGTCGGTGCGGTTCCAGATGCCCGGCGCGCTGATCGGCTGTTCGGCCAGGATGTGACGCGCGAATGCGACGTTGAAGCGCCAGAAGTCGATGAGCTCGCACGACGCGTCGATCTCGGCCTGGTAGGCGCTCTTCGACTGGCCGAGCATCGTGGCGGCGACGATTTTCTCGCGCCACGGTCCGGCGAGCAGGTCGGCGGCACGAAGGAACACCGCGGCCCTCTCGTCGAACGGGGTGTTCGCCCACGCGTCCTTGGCTGCCATCGCCGCGTCGACGGCTGCGGTGGCCTCGGCATGACCCGCGTTGGTGAGCGTGCCGAGCACCGCACCGTGCCGGTGGGGCTGCACGACGTCGATGCGAGCACCGCTTCCGGTCACCTGCCTGCCACCGATGACGTGCGGCAGGTCGATGGGATCTCCGGTCAGCGCGTCGAGCGCGACGGTGAGGCGTGCCCGCTCGGGGCTTCCTGGGGCGTATTCGTGAACCGGCTCGTTGGTCGGCAGCGGGACGTTGGTGACGGCATCCATGTCACAAGGATCCCGCGAGCATACCCATCCAACCGTTGGCGATCCGGCTAAAGATTTGGGCTGGACTAGTAGGATTCGCCAACATGAGGACTGTGGGTGTCGGATTGGGCCAGCTGCTGCTGGCGCTGGACGCCACGATGGTGACCTTGGTCGATGCGCCGCGGGGCCTGGACCTGCCGGTCGCGTCCGCCGCGTTGATCGACGCCGACGACGTCCGACTCGGCCTTGCCGAGGGCGCCGGCGCAGCGGACGTGTTCCTGCTCCTCGGGCTGGCCGAAGCCGATGCGCTCGCATGGCTGGATCAGCAGTCGACGCGTCGCAGCCCGGCGGCGATCTTCGTCAAGGAGCCCTCCGACGCGGTCGTGGCTCGAGCGACCGCCGCGGGCACGGCCGTCGTCGCCGTCGAGCCTCGGGCACGGTGGGAGCGGCTGTATCGGCTCGTCGACCACGTCTTCGAACATCACGGCGACCGCACCGACCCGTTGCACGACCCCAGCACCGACATGTTCGGTCTCGCGCAGTCCATCGCCGATCGCACCCACGGCATGGTCAGCATCGAGGACGAGAGCTCCCACGTGCTGGCGTACTCGGCGTCCAACGACGAGGCCGACGAGCTGCGGCGGCTGTCGATCCTCGGGCGCGCAGGCCCGCCCGAGCACCTGGCGTGGATCGGCCGAGCGGGGATCTTCGACGCCCTGCACGCCAGCGGCGAGGTCGTCCGGGTCGACGCGCGCCCCGAACTGGGCTTGAGCCCACGCCGGGCGGTGGGGATTCACCTCACGGCCACGGGACGGCGACGCGCACCCGCCTTCGCGGGAACGATTTGGGTTCAAGAGGGTTCGCGCCCACTCGCGGACGATGCCGACGAAGTGCTGCGCGGTGCAGCGGTTCTGGCGGCGCGCATCGTCTCCCGTCTGGCCGCGACGCCCTCGACTCACGCCGTCCGCGTGCAGGAGTTGCTCGGGCTGTCCGACGCCGAAGCCGACCCCGCGACCGCCGCGCGCGAGCTCGGCATCGCCGTCGACGGGCGCGCGGCGGTGATCGGCTTCGACGGGGCGGCCGACGCACCGTCGCGCCTGGCCGACGTCCTCGCGTTGAGCGCCAGCGCATTTCGACACGACGCGCAGGTGGCGGTGAATGGGTCGCGCATCTACGTTCTCTTCCCCCACACGGGTCGACCCGCGTCGGTGACGTCCTGGATCCGCGGCACCATCGCCGCACTCGGCACCGAACTGGGGGTGACGATGCGCGCGGTGATCGCCTTCTCCGCAACGGGTTTGAACGCGGTCGCGATCGCTCGCGCCGAGGTGGATCGGGTGCTCGACAGCGCCGAACGACACCCGGGCACCATCGCTTCGGTGACCTCGCTCGAAGAGGCGCGAACCACCGTCCTTCTCGACGAGATCGTGACGATGATCGGCGCCGACGAGCGACTGGCGGACCCGCGCGTTCGAGCATTGCGCGATCGGGATCCCGTGCTGGCCGAGACGCTGCGCGCCTACCTCGACAGCTTCGGCGACGTGGCCGCGGCGGCGCAGTGGCTGCACGTACACCCCAACACCGTTCGCTACCGCGTGCGGCGCATCGAGGAGCACCTTGGCTCGACGCTCGCCGATCCCGATGCGCGGCTGCTGCTTTCGCTCAGCCTGCGCGCGACCTAGTTCCGATGTCAGGCGGTGGCATGGGATTCGACGTGGTCGAAGATGGCCTTGAGCGCAGATTCGAGAGCGGTCGTTTCGCGCGTCGTCTGGGTCAGCAGAATCCCGCCCTGCACGGCGACGAGAAGTGCCGCGGACAACCCGTCGACGTCTGTGTCCGGCCGTAGGTCGCCACGTTCGCGCATCCCTGCAAGCCCGTCGCGGATCGACCGCTGCCACCGCGCGTATGCCCGCGCCAGGTCCGCGCGGGCGGCGTCGTCGCCATCGGCCAACTCGCTCGCGAGCGAGCCCATCGGGCAGCCGTGCATCATTCCCGTCGCGTGCTGCGCTTGGACGACGAAGTCGCCCCACGCCCGCAACCCGGCCATGCTGTCGAGCCGGGCCAGCCACTGCTCCTGCGCGCCGAGCACCGCAGAGCTCTGATGGTCGACGACGGCTCTCGTGAGCGCCGACTTGTCGGCGAAGTAGTGGTAGATCTGCGACATGCTGACGCCGGCCGCAGCGCGGACGTCGTCGATGCTGGTTCCTGCTACCCCGTTCTCGTACATCAGGGTGGCGGCCGCGGCGACGATGCGATCGCGCGTGGCCTGCCCCTTCGCCGTCAACATTCGCGCGATTCTATGCTTTTTTGGAGTTGACACTCCAAAACGGTGCTGCTTCTATGGAGGGATCATTCCAATCCGTCCCGGAAGGCGTGTCGATGACGACCAAGCTCCCCACCATCAGCGAACAGGCAGAAGACAGTGTCGGCGGCGGCCGCCGATGAGGCCACGGCGGCAATGTTCGCGCCGTTCCTCAAGGATCAGGCCCGCCTGGCCGCCGAAGGAATCCCGACCGGAGTCGTGGCCGCGGGGACGCCGCATGCCCGATGGCGAGGTGCTCGACGTGCATGGGTCACCCACGACGTTGGCCGCGGTACGGGGCGAACGCCCCGCGGTGGTCGTCTTCTATCGCGGCGCCTGGTGCCCCTACTGCAACATCGCACTGCGGACCTACCAGCACGACCTCGTCCCGGACCTCGCCGATCGCGGCATCGCGCTCATCGCGATCAGTCCGCAGAAGCCCGATGGCTCGTTGTCGGCGCAAGAGACCAACGAGTTGACGTACACCGTGGTGTCCGATCCGGGCAACCGGCTCGCGGAAAAGCTCGGAATCGTCTTCCATCAGCCGGCTGAAGTGGTTGCGGCACAGGCGAACCTGGGCCTGCAGCTGGCCGAGGCCAATGCCGAGGGAGACACTGGACTACCGATGCCGACCGTGTTGGTGGTGGACGCAGGCGGCGTGATCCGCTGGATCGACGTGCACCCGAACTACACCGAACGCAGCGAGGTAGCCGACATCCTTGCTGCGGTCGCGGCTATCGATTGAGCCGGGTGACCGCGGCATCGATCCGCTCGTCGGTGGCGGTCAACGCCATCCGGACGTACTGGGCACCGCGCGGCCCGTAGAACTCGCCGGGCGCGGCGAGGATTCCGCGCTCGGCCAGCCAGGCGACGGTGGCGCGGCACGGCTCGCCGCGGGTGGCCCACAGATAGAGCCCCGCCTCGGAATGGTCGACGGTGAAGCCCGCGGCCCGAACGGCAGGCATCAGCGCGTCACGGCGCCGCCGGTAGCGCTCCCGCTGCACCTGCTCGTGCCCGTCGTCGTCGAGTGCGGCGACCATCGCGGCCTGAATCGGCGTCGGCACCATCATCCCGGCGTGCTTGCGAACCGCGAGCAGCTCGGCGACCACCGCGGGATCACCCGCGACGAAGCCCGCGCGGTAGCCCGCCAGCGAGGACGTCTTCGACAGCGAGTGGATCGCCAGCAGGCCGGTATGGTCGCCGCCGCACACCGAGGGATGCAGTACCGAGACGGGCGCGGCGTCCCAACCGAGCCCGAGATAGCACTCGTCGGAGGCGACCAGGGCGCCCCGCTCGCGCGCCCAGCCGACGACCTTGCGGAGATGCTCGACACCGAGCACCGCCCCGGTCGGATTGCTCGGCGAGTTGATGAAGACGAGTGCGGGCGACTGCGGACCGAGCTGGGTCAGCGAGTCCGCTTGCAACACTTGAGCACCCGCGAGCCGGGCACCGACGTCGTAGGTCGGGTAGGCGAGCTCGGGGACGACCACGAGGTCGTCGGCTCCCAGTCCCATCAGCGTCGGAAGCCACGCGATGAGTTCCTTGGTCCCGATGACGGGCAGGACGGCGGCATCGGTCAGGCCGTCGATCCCATAGCGGCGGCGCAGCGCAGCCACTGCGGATGCACGCAGTGCGGGGGTGCCTGCGGTGGTGGGATAGCCCGGCGCGCTACTGGCCTCGGCCAGTGCGGCGCGGATGACGGGAGCCACCTCGTCGACGGGCGTACCCACCGACAGGTCGACGATGCCGTCGGGATGTGCCCGCGCGACGGCGGTGACGTCAGCCAGCGTGTCCCATGGGAACACCGGCAGTGACGCCGAGAGCCGCATTGCCGTGGCTAGTCCTCTTCCTTCGGCGGCATGTCCTTCACGATCTGCGGATCGTTGTCGGTCTGTCCGACCTTGGATGCGCCACCCGGGGAACCCAGTTCGACGAAGAAGTCCGCGTTGAGTTGGGTGTAGCCCGACCACTGATCGGGGACGTCGTCCTCGTAGTAGATGGCCTCCACCGGGCACACCGGCTCACACGCGCCACAGTCCACACACTCGTCGGGGTGGATGTACAGCATGCGTGCGCCCTCGTAGATGCAGTCGACGGGGCATTCCTCGATACATGCCTTGTCCTTGATGTCGACGCAGGGTTCGGCAATGGTGTACGTCACTAGATGTCTCTCCTGTCCAGTGGGGCTGCCGGTCAGTTTTACGGTCTCAGTCTGGGTTGGGCTCAAGAAGCCGTCGCAAGTATGCGTTGCCCATACCTGGACGACTGTCTCAGTGTGCCCTAACTTTCCGCGCCGCCCCGGGGGGTGGCGCGGAATGTCTGATACTAGACGTTGCATATACAAGTCAGCCAGTCACGACACCAGCGTCGTTACGACCCGGCCCTCGCATGTGCAACAAGTTGCATAGGACCGCCGGTAGCGGATACGGTGACGCCGTGGCCCTCCCCCACGCCATCCTGGTAGCGCTGTGCGAACAAGCGGGCTCCGGCTACGAGCTCGCCCGCAGGTTCGACCGGTCGATCGGCTACTTCTGGGCCGCAACGCACCAGCAGATCTATCGCACGCTGCGCGCGATGGAGAACGACGGCTGGGTCGACGTCGACGTCGTCGAGCAACAGGGGCGGCCGGACAAGAAGGTCTACCGCGCGACCGACGCGGGACGCGCCGAACTCTCGCGCTGGATCGCCGAGCCCCTGCACGGCAGGGGCAGCTCGGTCTCCGACTCCCGCACCCGCGAGCTGGCCGTCAAGCTCCGCGGCGTCGCCTACGGCGATCACGGTTCGCTCGATGCCCTGACGACGCAGGTCGTCGAGCTGCGTCGCGAGCGTGCCGAGCTCCTGGACACCTACCTGGGGCTTGGCGAAACGGCAGTTCCCCGATCCATCCGCGCTGCACGGCGCGACGCTTCACCAATACCTGGTGTTGCGCGGCGGAATTCGCGCCGAAGAGGGCTCCATCGAGTGGCTCGACGAAGTAGCAGCCGCCATGAAAGGCACACCGTGACCCATCCCTACCCGCATCTCCTGTCGCCACTGGACCTCGGATTCACCACCTTGCGCAATCGCGTGATCATGGGATCGATGCACACCGGCCTCGAGGACAGATCGCGCGACATCGACCGGCTGGCAGCGTATTTCGCCGAGCGGGCCCGTGGTGGCGTCGGACTGATCATCACCGGCGGCTACGCACCCAACCGCACCGGCTGGCTGCTGCCGTTCGCCGCGGAGATGCTGTCGTCGTCCGACGCGCGCCGTCATCGGCGCATCACCTCGGCGGTGCACGACGAGGGCGGCAAGATCCTCCTGCAGGTCCTGCACGCGGGACGCTATGCCTACCATCCGCTTTCGGTCAGCGCCTCGTCGATCAAGGCTCCCATCAACCCCTTTCGGCCCCGCAAGCTGCGTGACGTCGATGGCACCATCTCAGACTTCGTCAAGTGCGCCGTGCTGGCCCGGGAGGCGGGGTACGACGGCGTGGAGATCATGGGCAGCGAGGGCTACCTTCTGAACCAGTTCCTCGCACCGCGCACCAACAAGCGCTCCGACGCGTGGGGCGGGACCGCCGAGAAGCGCCGTCGCTTCCCCGTCGAGATCGTGCGCCGCACCCGCGAGGCCGTCGGCCAGGACTTCATCATCTGCTATCGGCTGTCGATGGCGGACTACGTCGAGGACGGTCAGACCTGGGACGAAATCGTCGCGCTCGCAACCGAAGTCGAGGCCGCCGGAGCGACGATCATCAATACCGGCATCGGCTGGCACGAGGCGCGGGTGCCGACCATCGTCACGTCGGTGCCCAACAACGCGTTCGTCGACGTCAGCAACGCGCTGGCCGAGCACGTCGAGATCCCGGTGGTCGCGTCCAACCGGATCAACATGCCGCAGGCGGCCGAGCAGATTCTCGCCGACGGTCACGTCCAACTGATCTCGATGGCGCGCCCGCTGTTGAGCGACCCGGACTGGGTACGCAAGGCGACCGAGGACGCCGCCGACGAGATCAACACGTGCATCGCCTGCAACCAGGCGTGCCTGGACCACGCATTCGTGCACGAGACGGTGTCGTGTCTGCTGAATCCACGGGCGGGGCACGAGACCACGCTGGTGCTCGGCCCCACCCGGCGAACCAAGCGGGTCGCGGTGGTGGGCGCGGGCCCCGCGGGTCTTTCGGCCGCCGTGACGGCCGCCGAGCGCGGCCATCGAGTGACGCTGTTCGAGGCGGGCCACGCGATCGGCGGCCAATTCGACCTGGCCAGAAGAATTCCCGGCAAGGAGGAGTTCAAGGAGACCATCCGCTACTACACCCGGATGCTCGACAAGCACGGAGTCGACGTACGACTGGGCGTGCGGGCGACCGTCGAGGAGCTGACCGGATTCGACGACGTCGTCCTCGCCTCGGGCGTCGCCCCGCGGATGCCCGACATCCCAGGAATCGACCACCCGATGGTGCTGTCCTACTCCGAGGCGATCCTCGGCGAGCCGGTCGGCAAGTCGGTCGCCGTCATCGGTGCGGGCGGCGTGGGCTTCGACGTCAGCGAGTTCCTGGTCACCGACGAGTCGTCGACGCTGAACCTCAAGGAGTGGCAGGCGGAATGGGGGATCCTGAATCCCAGCGATGCCCCGGAGACCCGCGGCGCGCTGACCGCGCCGACTTCCCCTGCCGCCGGCCCGTGAGGTCTACCTCCTGCAGCGCACCAAGGGCCCGCAGGGTAGGGGCCTCGGCAAGACCACCGGCTGGGTGCACCGCGCGACGCTGAAAGCCAAGGGTGTGCAACAGCTCTCGGGCGTCAACTACGAACGCATCGACGACGACGGCCTGCACATCAGCTTCGGCTCCGACCACTCCGGTGCGCGTATCCTCGCCGTCGACAACGTGGTCGTCTGCGCGGGGCAGGAGTCGGTGCGCGATCTCGAAGACGGCCTGCGGAGCGCGGGCGTCGAGCCGCACGTGATCGGCGGTGCTGCCGTCGCCGCCGAACTCGATGCCAAGCGGGCGATCCGGCAAGGCACCGAGCTGGCGGCGAAGCTGTAGATCAGGCCTGCTTGAGCGCCTCGATGTCGAGGGTGATGGTGACCTTGTCGCCGACGACGACACCGCCGGTCTCGAGAGGCAGCGTCGAAGTCGATGCCGAAGTCCTTGCGGTTCAACACGACCGACGCCTCGAAGCCGGCGACCTCGCCGTGGCCCATGCCGGGGTTGACGCCGTTGAACTCGAGCTTGAGCTCGATCGGCTTGGTGACGCCCTTGAGGGTGAACTCGCCGTCGAGGACGTAGTCGTCACCGTCGGCGCGCACACCGGTCGAGACGAAGGACGCGGTCGGGTACTTCTCGACGTCGAAGAAGTCGGCGTTCTTCACGTGGGCGTCGCGCTGCTCGTTGCCGGTGTGGACGGAATCGACGGCGATCTCGGCGGTCACCGACGGCGTACCGTCCTCGGCGACCACGATCGCACCGCTGAACGTCTCGAACGTGCCGCGCACCTTGCTCACCATCAGGTGCCGGACGGAGAAGCTGATCGACGAGTGGACGGGGTCGATGGCCCAGGTCCCGGTGCTCAGGTCGGTGGCTACTGCAGTGGTCATGTCTATCTCCTTGGCTTCGGACGTCGGCCCTCGCGACGCCTCAACACCTATAAACGGACTCTAGTCCGAATTTGTTCCGGACCACGGTCCGATTCATCCGAGCAGCGCGGTCAATCGGTCGATCGGCAGCCGGGGCGAGCGGTGACCGTCGCGGCCGACCATGTCGGCGTTCACCACCAACGCATTGAGCACTGCTTCCTCCACGGCCTGGACGACGGCTGCGTAGAACGGATCCATCCGCCCCCACGGAACGAACGTGAGCGTGCCGAACTCGCCGTCTTCGGCCGGCCCGATCGGGAACCCGCTCTGCAGTCCATCGGCGTCGGCGGTGGAGAACGCGAGAAAGATGTCGCCCGAGAAGTGGCTACCCGTGGTGCCGGTCCGGGCCAGACCCAGGGGAACGCGGCGGGCCAGCGCCTTGCACTGGCCCGGCAGAAGCGGCGCGTCCGTGGCGATGATCGCGATCACCGAGCCCGCGCCCGGCGGCGCGTGCACGCCGAGGTCCGATGCGAACCAATCCGAGTCCATCGGATTGTCGTCGGCGAGAAGCGGCCCGACATGTCGACCGGCCACGGTCAATTCGCCGCGCGATCCGAAGTTCGCCTGTACGAAGGCGGCGACGGTGAACGCGCGGCCGCCGTACTCCACGATCCGCGAGGCAGTCCCGTTGCCGCCCTTGAAGTCGTAACAGTTCATTCCGGTGCCGCCGCCGACCGACCCCTCGGCCACCGGCCCTGGAGCCGCGGCGTCCAGAGCGGCCTCCGCGTGTTCGGGCCGCACGTGACCGCCGTTGATGTCGTTGAGGTAGCCGTCCCAGGTCTCCGCGCACACCGGGAGCATCCATTGGCGGGCAACCTGCGGCGCCGCTCGGTTCACCCAACTCACCACGCCGGTATGGCAGGCACCGATGGCGTGCGTATTCGACAGCAGGACGGGAAGATTGAAGGCTCCCGACTCCTCGATCCACGTGGTGCCGGTCATCTCGCCGTTGCCGTTGAGCGAGAACCAGCCCGCCGCGCACGGGCGGCCGACGCCGGCACGGCCGCGCGGCAGAATGGCCGTGACACCGGTGCGCACCGGACCCCGCCCAACCTGCAGCGGGCCGTCACCGGAGATCAGCGTCACGGTTCCGACCTCGACGCCGGGGACATCGGTGATCGCGTTGAGCGCTCCTGGCTCGCCGGGCAGAGGGATGCCAAGGCCTCGCGCTCGCGGACGTCCGTCGAGGGCATGCGTCTGAGGCGAGGTCATGGGCTCAGCCGCGATCGCCCCACAACGCGTGCGCACCCGAGTCGCCGATGCGAACCACCATCACGATCGAGGACACCCCCACGACGAGCGGCGAGCACGGCGACCACGATGGCCGCGACCTTGGGTGACGGATTCGAGCGCGTCTCCCGCCAGTGCATCGCTGCCAGCGCGACCGCCACCACCAACAACGCGATCGAGAAGTAGATCATCAGGTCTCCGCGGCTGGCGTGCTCCAGCAGGATCGGTCGCGGCGGCCCGCCTTCTTCGAGGAGCCACTCGCCGGCACCCGTCGTGAGCGGCGTCAGCACCAAGCGTGACTGCGGCGAGCGCCAACACCAACCACACCAGGCGTTGCCGCGCCGCGGGCCAGAGCGCACAGAGGATCTCGAGCAGAGCAGTCAACGGCGCGAGCACGACGATGAAATGGACGAGCAGGGCATGGGCGGGGAATCCGGCGATCGTGGTCATGGCGCTCCTGGGCTGAGGGGTGCGACGTACCTACTGTATACGCGCCAGAGTGCCACGCCGTTCACCGCGAGCGCGCGTGATGTGCCACATCCCGACGGCGTGTCGCCCGCAGACACGCGCGCTCGCCGGTGGTGGGCCTACGCGGCGAGCGGCGTGTAGGTCGTGGTGCGTTGGCGTGCGGGCCGTCCGATGCCCTCGGCGATCGCGACGAGCTCGGCGACGGACTTGGCCGATCCGTTCTCCGACCCGGCCATCCGCGAGATGGTCTCCTCCATCAGCGTGCCGCCGAGATCGTTGGCGCCGCCGTTGAGCATCACCTGGGTGCGCTCGACCCCGAGCTTGACCCAGCTGGTCTGAATGGACGGAATCCTGCCGTGCAACATGATTCGCGCCAAGGCGTGCACGGCGCGGTTGTCGCGGTGCGTCGGACCGGGGCGCGCCCCGCCCGCGAGGTAGAGCGGGGAGGACTGATGCACGAACGGCAGCGGGACGAACTCGGTGAATCCTCCCGTGCGGTCCTGGATGCCGCGCAGCACGTTGAGATGCCCCACCCAGTGCTTCGGGGTGTCGACGTGGCCGTACATCATCGTCGAGGACGATCGCAGCCCGACCTCGTGCGCGGTGGTGACGATCTCGACCCACGCCGAGGTCGGCAGTTTGCCCTTGGTCAGCACCCAGCGGACCTCGTCGTCGAGGATCTCTGCGGCGGTCCCGGGGATGGACCCGAGCCCGGCCTCGCGCAGATTGGTCAACCACTCGCGAATGCTGGTGCCGCTCTTGGTGACTCCGTTGCTGATCTCCATGGGAGAGAACGCGTGCACGTGCATCGACGGCACCCGCGCCTTGACCGCACGGACCAGATCCGCGTAGCCCGTCACGGGTAGTTCGGGGTCGATGCCGCCCTGCATGCAGACCTCGGTGGCTCCGACCAGGTGCGCCTGGTAAGCCCGCTCGGCCACGTCGTCGGTCGACAGCGAGAAGGCGTCGGCGTCCCCCTTGCGCTGAGCGAACGCGCAGAACCGGCAGCCGGTGTAGCAGATGTTGGTGAAGTTGATGTTGCGGTTGACGACGAACGTCACGTCGTCTCCGACCACGTCGCGACGCAACGAATCCGCCAGGGCCGCAACGGCATCCAGGGCCGGACCATCAGCGGTGGCCAACGCGAGATACTCGTCGTCGCTGCATCCCGCCGGGTCGGCCTCCGCCGAGCGCAACGCCGCCAACACGTCGGTGTCGATCCGCTCGGGCGCACGGGCGGCGAGCTCGTTCACCTTGGCCCGAATCGACTCCCAGTCGCCGAACGCACTGTCCAGGTCGCTGCGGGTCTCGGTGCGCCGTCCCTCGCTGTCGATGGCGGTGTCCAGATCGGTGCGGCCGAGCGATTCGCTGGCCTCGTCGGGCTCCTGCCACGGCAAGCCCACGGGGTTCACCTCACGCGCCAGCCCGGTGTCGGGATCGGCGAGCGCATCGACGTGACTGCGCACCCGCGGGTCGATCCATGCCGCACCGGCCTGTACGTAGGCGGGCTGCGCGGTCAACCGTTGCACCAGCTCGTAACCCGCCTCGGCGGTCACGTCGGCGAGCTCGTCGAGCGCGGGCCACGGCCGCTCGGGATTGACGTGATCGGGCGTCAGCGGCGACACGCCGCCCCAGTCGTCGACGCCCGCGCCGATCAACGCCAGGCACTCATTGCGCGACACCAGGTTCGGCGGTGCCTGGATGCGCATCTTCGGACCGAGCACCAGCCGGGTGACGGCGATGGTGGCCACGAAGTCGTCGAGACCGGTGTCGGGCATCCCGGCCATCGCCGTGTGCTCCTTGGCCCGGAAGTTCTGCACGATGACTTCCTGGACGTGGCCGAACTCCTTGTGCGAGCGACGAATCGCATGCATGGTCTCGGCGCGCTCGGTCAGCGTCTCGCCGATGCCGACGAGCAGTCCGGTGGTGAACGGGATCGCCAACCGGCCGGCGTCGTCGAGCGTGCGCAACCGCACCGTGGGGTCCTTGTCGGGGCTGCCGTAGTGCGCCAGGCCCTTGGTCTCGAACAGCCGACGCGACGTGGTCTCCAGCATCATGCCCATCGACGGAGCGACGGGCTTGAGCCGCGAGAGCTCCGACCACGACATCACGCCGGGATTCAGATGCGGCAGCAGCCCGGTCTCCTCGAGCACCCGGATCGCCATCGCCCGCACGTAGTCCAGCGTCGAGTCATAGCCGCGTTCGTCGAGCCATTGCCGCGCTTCGGGCCACCGCTCCTCCGGCCGATCACCGAGGGTGAAAAGCGCCTCCTTGCAACCCAACTCGGCCCCGCGACGAGCCACGTCGAGGATCTCGTCGGGCTCCATGTACATGCCCATGCCCTCCGCGCGAAGCTTGCCGGGCACCGTCACGAACGTGCAGTAGTGGCAGGTGTCGCGGCACAGGTGCGTCACCGGGATGAAGACCTTGCGCGAATACGTCACCGGCAGCCGCCCCGACGGACCCGTCCGGCCCGCCGCGGCCAGGCCCGCGTCGCGCACCCGCGCCGCGCTGGCACACAGGTCAGCCAGGTCATCGCCGCGCGCCGTCATCGCGATCGCCGCTTCTTCGACGTTCAGCGCCACGCCGTCACGTGCGCGCCGCAATACCCGGCGAATCGCGGCGGCACTCGGCACGCTGGGTTTCGGTGGGACGACGGGGGTGGGCAGATCGAAGCCACGCTGGGGGTTCAGAGCCACTCCCCTGTAACCACGACGTCTCCGAGAATCATCCGCGCGTCTCACCATCTGAAACAAGTGCGCCTGGCATATCGGCCACAGTAGTCCCAGACGTTCGACCTGGGATGTGCCACGTCCTCGAACTCGCGGCAATCGACACGAAGTGAATTTCGTGCGCGTAAGTTCAGGCCACACGTCAAAGCGCCATCCTGACTCGGAGGTCGAGCCATGAACGAAGCCCATAAGAAATCGGTTCGCTCCGCCCTCACCGGGGGCGTCGCCGTGATGACCGCCGCCACCATCGCCTTCGTGCCCTCGGTGGCACAACCCACCGCACACCCGACGGCGACACCGGCCGCGACCGTCCGCGTGGTGTCGCCGCCGATTCAGCTCACCGCGGCGGTACAGCCGCTGTCGCCCGCCGCCGTGCCCAACCTTCTCGCAGACTGGCTCGAGGAGATCGCGCCGCCCGCGGCGAGACCGACCGCCCTTGGCTTGCCGCCGACCGCCATCGGGACGTCGATCGACTCGGCGATCAAGAACACCTACAACGCCGTCGAGCCGTGGGTGCGGTACGGCTTCGAACTTGCGACGTACGCGGTCGGCTGGGTTCCGTACGTCGGATGGCTCGCTCCCGCAGATCATGATCTTCTACAACTTCGGTGAGCGGATCGTCCGCAGCATCACCTTCAACGTCGCCGACTGGCATCGGCGGCGAACGTCAGCTTCGGGTCAGGGCTTGGTGAACGTCGGCCGCGACACGATCAACTCGTTCATCTATCTCGCCAACGACGAGCTGAACTTCTTCCTGCCGGGGTTTCCCCCGCTTCCGCCCATCGGTCCCAACCTTGCCGGGCAGACGCTCGAGAAGGTCGCCCCCGGACCCGTGAAGGGAATCGAGGTCGCCTCCACCTCGGCTGGAACCGAGCTGGGCGGCACTCCGACCGGAACCGAGCTGGGCACGACGACCGGGACCGACGTCCCCGACGTCCAGACCCCGGAGCCGAAGACGTTCGACCGGCCCTTCCGAGGCGGCGGCCTGACCAAGTTGATCCAGAGGTTCACCGGCAGGGACGTTCCCGGCGGCACGACGTCGGTCAGCGTCCAGACGCTCGGCGAAGAACAGACCGTCGGCGAGAACGCCGCGCAGGATCAGAGCTCCGCGGGAGACCAGACGCGCCCACGCCCACGCGGCCTCGTCGGCGCGGTCAGCTCGGCCGTTCGCGACCTGGTCGGCGTCGGTACCGCATCCCGTGCGTGACCGCACCGTGCCCGCCAAGCCCGAGAAGCCCGACAAGGACGATTCCGCGAAGGACGGCGCCGGCTCGGAGTAACGCCGACTAAGGCGCCGGGTTCGCCCTCCGCCACAACAGGTACGCGGGTGGCGCGGAACCGAACAGGATCATCACCACGGCCGAGGTGAGACCGTCGAACATCATGTCGCCGCCCGGTCCCCCGAAGGTCAGACCGAGGATCGTCAGCAGAAACGCCCACAGCGGCAACGCGGCGAGGCGTGGGCTCGTCGTCCACTGCAGGGCGGCCCACACCAGCCCGGCGTTCACCAGGCCGGAGATCGAGCGCGCTGATCGGAAGAGGAATCGTCCCGACGAAGAGGGGAAGAAGGAGAACTCCGGCGACGGCTGACAGAACACCGTCGAACGCAAGCAGTCCCAGAATGACCGGTCGCGCCCCGGAGGAGGTGCGTTCGTTCAGGTCGGGATGCTGTCGAGCATTCCGACCAATGAGCCGACGACCCACTGGTAGCTGTCCAGGCGGTCCTGCCAATGCTGCAGGTTGGGATCCAGGTCCGGGTCCATAGCCATCCCTTCCTCGCGCTGGTTGTCGTGCAGAGCCTACCTTGAACGTCGCCTCACTGACCGAGATTCAGCCCTGCCAGCAAATCGGTCTCCCATCCCCGACCGTCGCGCTCACCTGCGACGCCCGTCACCAGCACGTAGTGCTCGTGGCCGCCGATGGGCACCGCCAAGTTGTTCGACAGCGCGCACGCCCGCCCGCCCGGCTCGACCGTGGCCTGCGTCTCGTAGGCGCGCAGCGCGTCGACCTTCGCGGCGCGACCGTCGGATGCGTCGACGACCGCGTCGATGTCCGCGTCGGCGTAGCCCCAGTCGAACTCGTCGGCCGAGAGGAGCACCCACTCCGGCGGCAGGTCGATCGACGCCAGTTCGCGGACGCCGTCGACGACCGCACTGCTCGCCAGGACGTTCCAGTAGAACTTCGGCACCGACCACGGATCGCCCGGGTAGTCCGACCCGCCCGATGCGGCGACGGCCGCGGTCGTCACCTCGTGGGCGTGAACGTGGTCGGGGTGGCCGTAACCCGCCGTTCGGGTCATAGGTGACGACGACGTGTGGGCGCAGGTCGCGGATGATCGCCACCAGCGCGCCGATGGCCTCGCGCGGATCGGCGTCGATGAACCGCTGGTGCGCCCGCGGCGGCGTGCCCGTCATTCCCGAGTCGCGCCAACGGCCCGCACCACCGAGGAAGATCGGTTCGCCGACTCCCAATTCGCGTTAGCGCTGAGGATAATTCGAGAATTCGGTAGCCACCGAGCTGATCCGCCGCGTCGACGGCGAGATGAGCCCACCGATCTCCGATCACCTCACCCTCTTCGCCGAGCGTGCACGTCACGACGTTCACCTGCGCCCCGCGCGCCGCATAGTGCGCGATGGTGGCCCCCGTGGAAATCGTCTCGTCGTCGGGGTGTGCGTGAACGAACAGCAAGCGGGGAATCTCCATGGGCTCAAGATAGATTGACCGCGTGGCGCGGCGCACCCTCGAGTACTCCTGCGCAGTTCTCTCATCGGGCTTCTCGCAGGCGTGGCGGGCGCCGCCACCACCTTGGTGTTGCACTGGATCGAACACGCCACCTACAACTACACCTTCGGCACGCTGCTGGGCGGCGTCGGCGGAAGCAGTCCGATCCGTCGCGCCCTCGGGCCCATGATCGGTGGCGCGCTCGCGGGTCTGGGCTGGTGGTTGCTGCGGCGCCGCGCCGACGTCCCCAGCCTGACGTCGACGATCGCGGAGCACCGAACCGGTCCCCCACTGGCGATTCGCCATCGATGCGGGACTGCAGGTGCTGGTCGTCGGCTCTGGCGCTTCCCTCGGACGCGAGGGGGCTCCCCGGCAGCTGGCCGTTGCGCTCGGCGACCGCGCGGCCAGCCGACTGTCGCTGACTCCGGGAGATCGGGAGATCCTGCTCGCCTGTGCGGCGGGGGCCGGCCTCGGCGCCGTCTACAGCGTGCCGCTCGGCGGTGCGTTGTTCGCCGCCCGCATCATGCTCCGCACGTGGCATCCCCAGGGCGCTGGGAACGGCGTTGATCACCTCGAGCCTCGCGGTTGCGGTGGCCGCGCCCGTCACGCATCTCGAGCACCCGCTGACGTGGCCCGACTCGTCGCTGTCGTATCTGTTCATCGTGCTGGCGCTCGCGATCGCTCCGCTGGCCGCGGCAGTCGGTCTGGCCTTCGACAAGGTCATGGCGCTGGCCCGCCCGAAGCCGCAGATCCGGTCGTGGACGCTCATCCCTGCCGTCGCGGCGGCCGGCCTGGCCACCGGCATCTGCTCGATCTGGTATCCGGAGCTGCCGGGTAACGGCCGCAGCATCCTGACGGTCAGCGTGAGCGCGGGCCTGACGCTGACCGGCGCGGCCGTCATCTTCGTCCTGAAACCGCTGCTGACGGCGTTCTACCTCCGCACGGGCGCGGTCGGAGGATTGATCACGCCCGCGCTGGCGACGGGAGCGGCGGCGGGCTCACTCGTCACCCTTGCGCTGAACCACTTCGCAGGCACCGACATCCAGGTCGCCGCCGTGTCGCTGACGTGCGCGGCCGGAGTGTTGGCGATCACCCAGCGCGCACCGCGTCTGGGCCGCGCTGTTCGTCTGGGAGCTCGCGAGACCTCCCTACTGGCTGCTGATCGTCTTCACGGTGGCCGCCTACGCCGCGCATGGCCTCAGATTGCTCCGCGAGCAGAACCAGGCAGCGGCGGTCGAACGTGGTCGCTTGAGCTACTTGGTCTTCACCCACGTGCCCGCGTCGCCGACGATGCCGACCGGCACCGCGCCCGAGAGGTTGACGTTCTCGACGTTGGGCCCCACGGCGACGATCGTGGTGTCCTGCAGGATCGGCAGCACGGTCGCCATGTTCCACAGGCGCGGTTCCACGGCGGTCAGCACTTCGCCGATGTCCTCGGTGCCGTCGAGCGCGGCATCGATCTTCGGTTGAATGCTTCGGTCGCAGATGCCGGTCAGGTTGCTCGGCGCCTGCACCAGCTCGCCGTCCGCGGGCGGGGGCACGGTGCGTGGTCGTCGACGGTGGTGGTCGTGGATGGTGTGGTCGTGGACGGCGACGGCGACGTGGTCGACGTCGCGCTCGGAGTCGTGCTCGTGCTCGGCGACGAGGTCGGGGCCGACGACGGCGTGGCAGCGGTCGCCACCTCCAGCGCGGTGCAGCCGTAGCGGGATGAGAGCGCCGTGGCGAGATCGCCGCCCGCCTGATGCCAGCCCACGATGGCGTCGAACTGATTCTTGGTGAACGCGTCGCCGTAGAGCACGGGTGGATCGAGCGCGAGCACCGAGGCGGCGATGCCTGCGCTGCGCAACTGATCCGCGGCGGTGTTGGCCACGGCGATCGACGTCGGGTCGTTCGCAGGCGACGCCGAGAACCATGCGTCAGCGTCTTGCCGTCCTTGGTGATGTTGCTTCGGACGTTCTCCGGCGGCGGCGTGTCCGTGGGCGGCGCGCCAGGCGTGGGCGGCGCGGCGGTCGGCGTTGGCACCTGCTCGATCGTGTACCCCGCGCTTCTGAGCAGATCCAGCGCCGCGTCGCGGGTTATCGCAGGCGGCGAGGTCGGAACGTAGCCCGGGTCCGACGGTGAACGGACCTGCGCCTGGTCGAGCGTCACGCTGTTGTCGTTGCCCGCGCCGACGGCGGCCAACAGGTCGACGTCGAGCAGTCCGAGAATCCCCTTGCGGACCTGCGGGTCCGATAGCGCCGGCTGTCGGGCGCGCAACGTCAGTTGCATCACGCGCGGGGTGACGATCCGGCCGGTGCGCACGTCGGGGATCGCGCCCAGCTGTGCGAACGTGGCCTGACCGCCGTGCACCTGAGCCACCTGGGTATCGCCGTTGCGGATCGAATCTGCAAGCGCCGCAGGCGTTCCCGCCCTGCGGAACAGGATCTGGTCTGGCTTGGCCTGCATGGCCCAGTACCGGTCGTTGCGCGCGAGCAGGATCTCGTCGCGCTGCGGATCGATGTTCTCGACGCGAAACTGGCCACCGGTGACCGGCATGACCCTGGCCAATCCCGCGGGGAATCCGCCGGGCATGTCCTTCACGATGTGCGCGGGCAGGATGTCGTTGAACAACTCCCGCCACGCAGGGTAGGGCTGCGAGAAGGTGACGACCGCCGTCTTGCCGCCGTCGATCGACTGGACCCCGGTGATGAGGTCATAGCCCGCGGGGTCGACCACTCCCGGCTCGGCGACCATTTGGCGCCACAGGTACCAGTAGTCGTCCGCGCCGATGGGTGCGTTGTCCGTCCACGCCGCCTCCGGCCGGATCTTGTAGGTCACGGTGAATGGGCTCTCGCTGGTGACGTCAGCCGACACCAGCAGGGTGGGGTCGAGCTCCCAGCGCGATCCGGTCGGCGAGGCCGGATCGCCGATGGGCCGAAACGAACTCGGCAGAACCAAGGATGCGATCGCCGCGTTCACCGGCGACTGGTCCGACAACAGATGCGGGTTGAACCCGGCGCCGATCGAGTCGATCGCCATGATGATCTGCAGCGCCTTTGGCGGCGGCGGCGGACTGAGCTGCGTCGTTTCCGTGCTCTGCGGTGCCGGTGGCGGGCTGACGGTGCATGCCGCGATCAGCATCGACGTCGCGAACAATGCGCTTGCTACGCGGAGAAGGCGTCGCAAGGTGATTGGCACGCCGTTCAGGCTAACGGCAGTTTTTTCCTTCTTTACTATCTCTCCCGTCTTTTACTTTTCCCTCATATCTTCATCAATTCTTCACTAATCACTTACTAATCTAAACCTACGAACACATAATTAACTACCTACCTACTCATCAACACTATCACAATACTTTCTAACCCAACCACACACATACACCATTCTCTCATACAAATATAACATCAAAAACCGCACCCTGTAAACACACTATATCACCACAAATATCTACACTCTATCATAACACTACACTGTTATTCCGCACTACCTTAAAACACCCACAAACACACACATACATCATCTATACCTCTCTAGGCGTTACACCCACATTCGCACCTACACAGTCTTCACATTGATTACATGTTCCACTTTCGTCAGTTTCCGTCATCACCATCGCATTCAGCGAGCATGCAAGTCGCAACTCCATTACTACCCTAATCAACACAACGACATCACTACGTTAAGCGTCATCTTCATTACCATTCACTTCCGCCAACTTGCCCGTCCATCCCCACATTCATCTGCCCAGACCTCTACCCAGGCAACAATGCCGACCTGACCGACTCGTCTCCAATACACGCACGGACACCTTAGCCACGTCTCGGACCGTCGCACCTATACACACGGCCAACGGGTCTGCGCACTTCGTCCACTTCGGCACACTCATCCAAGGCTAACTACACACCTCGCCTTGACAACGCAGCCTCATCATCGCACGACCAGTACCGTATCCATATACTTCGGATCTCTCGGAGTGCCTGCCATCCCAGCGCCGGCCAGGCGACGGCGGGTGAGAACCGCGACGCGGTGTCAGGGATCAACCCGTCGTCGGCGTCGCCTCCTGCGTTGGACGGCCTGGGCTTTCGGTCGGGCGGCGCGCCCCTACGCGGCCGGCGGGCTCGCAGCGGTCCCAACTGCGGCTGCCGTCGGCGTCGCACTCGCGGTCCGAGCGTCGTCACTTGCCGGTGGGGGCTCGGTCGGCACGTCGCACAGGCGCTTCAGACTGCGCTCAGCACAGGCGACGTCGTCTCGGCGACGGAGCCGTTGCTCAACTCAGCGCTCTGGCCTGCAGCGACGCGCGCGCTGAACTTCGCCACGGTCCCCTCGTCTTAACGTCGCGCTGTCGGCGGCAGCCCCCCGTCACCGCCGGTGCCTGCGGGCGCTCGTGCGACGCGTCGCACAACACGCCGCCTTCTGGCGACTCCGGGCACGCGCGGAAGGCGCGCGTGCTGGAGCTCCAGGTGCGCCGCCGTCACCGCGACCCGGGCGTCTCGTCGGCGTAACAGGGACGAGACGCAGGTTGCGCGGAGACACTCGCGGGGGTGCGGTGGCGAGACGGCGACTAGCGCAGCCGACGCCGGAGCGCACGCCGTCCATGAGCGGCAAGGTCGACTCCGGGCGACGGACACCACCGGGCCGGCGACGTCGAGCAACGTCTTCGGCGGCGGCGACGTCAGCGCCGGCTGGGACACCGCGACCGACGGGCGTCACCGTCGGCGAGCATCCCGGCGCCTGCGCCCGCGGGGGCCACGGCGCTCCGTCGAGGCCCGGCCGGGGGCGCCAGACCCGGGGGCCGACTCAGGGCCAAGTCGCGCCGCACCACGCGCCGACCGACACCGCGGCCCGTGCCGTCGTCCGACGAGCTATGAGTCGCGGGTCTTCGCTCGCGACTTCGAGCGAGCGCGAAGGCTTGCGTTCAACTCGGCCTTGCGCACCCGCACGACCTCCGGGGTGACCTCGACGCACTCGTCGTCCGCGCAGAACTCCATCGCCTGCTCCAGACCCATCTCGAGCGGCCTGGCAAGCGTCTCGAAGACGTCGGCCGTCGAGGACCGCATGTTGGTGAGCTTCTTCTCGCGGGTCGCGTTGATGTCGAGGTCCTCGGCACGCGGGTTGATCCCGACGACCTGGCCCTCATAGGTGTCGTCACCCGGCTCGACGAAGAACTGGCCACGGTCGGACAGCTGGGTCAGGGCGAACGGCGTGATCTTGCCGGTACGGTCCGAGACCAGCGAGCCGGTGTGCCTGGCGCGGATCTCGCCTGCCCACGGCCGGTAGCCGTCGAAGACGGCATTGGCGATACCGGTGCCGCGGGTCAGCGTGAGGAAGTCGGTGCGGAAGCCGATCAGGCCACGGCTGGGCACGATGAAGTCCATCCGGACCCACCCCGCGGCGTGGTTCGTCATCTCTTCCATGCGGCCCTTGCGCCCGGCCATCAGCTGCGTGATGGCGCCGACGAATTCGTCGGGACAGTCGATCGTCATCGCCTCGAACGGCTCGTGCAGCTTGCCGTCGACGGTGCGGGTCACCACCTGAGGCTTGCCGACGGTGAGTTCGAAGCCCTCGCGCCGCATCTGCTCGACGAGCACGGCGAGGGCGAGCTCGCCTCGGCCCTGAACCTCCCACGCGTCCGGCCGATCGATGTCGACGACCTTGATCGAGACGTTGCCGACCAGCTCGCTGTCCAGTCGCGACTTGACCATCCGCGCGGTGAGCTTGTGCCCGGAGACCTTGCCCGCGAGCGGCGAGGTGTTGGTGCCGATGGTCACCGAGATCGCGGGTTCGTCGACGTGGATCCGCGGCAGCGCGTGGGCATGGTCGGTGTCGGCAATGGTGTCGCCGATCATGATCTCCGGAATGCCCGCGACGGCGACGATGTCACCAGCAATGGCCTCGTCGGTCGACGTGCGTTCCACGCCCTCGGTGACCAGGAGCTCGGTGATCTTGACGTTCGTGATGACCGGGTGCCCGTCCACCTCGCGCATCCACGCGACCTGCTGGCCCTTCTTGATCCGGCCCTTGTAGATGCGGATCAGCGCCAACCGGCCGAGGAAGGCCGACGCGTCGAGGTTCGTCACCAGCGCCTGAAGCGGAGCCTCGGGATCGCCCTGCGGCGGCGGGATGTGTTCGAGCAGGACGTCGAACAGGCAGTCGAGATTCTCGCCGTCGGGGTTCTCGCCGTTGGCCGGCTCGGTGGTGCTGGCGATGCCCGCACGGCCCGAGGCGTACAGCGTCGGCAGGCCGAGCGCCGCCTCGGCGGCCTTCTGGGCCTCGTCGTCCAGGTCTGAGGCGACGTCGAGCAGCAGGTCATGGCTCTCGGAGACCACCTCCGCGATGCGGGCATCGGGACGGTCGGTCTTGTTGACGCACAGGATCACCGGAAGATGCGCGGCCAGCGCCTTGCGCAGCACGAAGCGGGTCTGCGGGAGCGGCCCCTCGGACGCGTCGACCAGCAGCAGCACGCCGTCGACCATGGACAGGCCGCGCTCGACCTCGCCACCGAAGTCGGCGTGGCCCGGGGTGTCGATGACGTTGATCACCGTCATGCTGCCGTCGGGGTTCTTGCGGTGCACGGCGGTGTTCTTCGCCAGGATGGTGATGCCCTTTTCCTTCTCCAGGTCACCGGAGTCCATCAGGCGTTCGACGACGTCGTCACCGCGATGGTGAAGCGCACCGGATTGCCGCAGCATGGCATCGACAAGCGTCGTCTTGCCATGATCGACGTGCGCGACGATTGCTACGTTACGGAAATCCACGGAGTGATTGTCGCAGCGTGGGTAACCATTCGCGAAAACGAGAGAGCCTCATCACGTGAACGTCAGCAAGCTCGTGTCCGCGAAAGTCAAGAAGAAGTGCTGTCGCAGCAAACCGCGATGCAAGCGTTGCCCCGTGGTCGTCACCAAGGTCCGCAAGGCCGAACGGGGCGGCATCCGCGGCAAGGAACTGGAGAAAGTCTTCAAACGAGCCCGCAAAACCTGACCCTCCCACGCCGCGCGAGAGCGGCCCGCCATCGACGATCTCGGCGGCATCAGAGTGGACCGGTCAGGTCTGAGTCAGCGCCGCGATCAGGTCGGGCAGCCAGCCGCGGTCGGCGGGCACCCAATTCAGCTCGTCGAGTTCGGCGACGGCGACCCACCGCAGCGCGCGGTGATCGTCGGCGCGCGGCGTGCCTGCGGTGCAGGTGACGCGGTAGGCCCGAAGCGTCATCGCCTCGCCCAACGCGACGTCGTCGCCGATCCTTTCGCCGACCGTCACGTCGACGCCCAGCTCCTCGAACAGCTCTCGCGTCAACGCCTCCGCGTCGGTCTCCCCCACCGCCACCTTGCCCCCGGGTAGCTCCCACAGTCCGGCCAATTCGGGCGGCCGGTCACGCTGCGCCACCAAGAGGGTTCCGCCCGCGATCATGGCGCCGGCCACGACGATCACGTGCGGGGTTGGTTTCGTGCCAGTCACTGCGGGCAACGCTATACCCGCAAGGACGACGAATCCCCCGTTCCAGGGGCGTACCGTCGCGCTTGGCAAGGGTTTTCGATTGCAGGAGGTTGACGAACATGGCCGTACTGACTGACGAACAGGTCGACGCAGCACTGCCCGGCCTGACGGACTGGGAGCGCAGCGACGGCGCACTTCGGCGGTCCGTCAAGTTCCCCGCCTTCCTCGACGGCATCGACGCGGTGCGCCGCGTCGGCGAGCACGCCGAGGAGAAGGATCACCACCCCGACATCGACATCCGTTGGCGGACGGTAACTTTCGCCCTCGTCACCCATTCGGAGGGTGGCATCACGGAACAGGACGTGGCGATGGCTCGGGACATCGACGCGATCGTCGGCCAATAACCGCCATCCACGTCAGCGTCGCCAGCGCCGCCGCGATGTAGGCCAGTCCCGCCCAGGCGAGGTACCACGGCCGACTGATGTCCCAGATGGTCGGCTGGGCGAAGCTCAGTAGCCATGGCACGCCGATCAGTGTCAGCGCGAGCCAGCCCCAGCCGAGCAGACGCGCACCCCGCGTGTCCTTCATCGGCCCGCGCAACAGCCAGATCATCAGCGGTATCAGCCACACCCAGTGATGCGTCCAGGAGATGGGCGACAGGAGCAGACCGAACAACTGCACCACCAGGAGCGCACCCAGCCGATCGTCGGCACCGACCGCGCGCCACGCGAGGATGGCCAACACGGCGGTGACCGCCAGCGCGACCAGCACGACCGGGCCGTAGCCCGCGTCGTAGCCCAGGATGCGCGAAATCCCGCCTCGCCAAGACTGATTGAACACCGTCGCGACCGGACCCACCCTGCGGGCGTCGCCGAGCAGGTCGGTGAAGTAGTACCGCGCCTGATCCCCGAGGACCAACAGCGACACCCCGATGGTGCCGATGAACACGACCGCGGAGAACGCCGCGGTACCCCAGCGTCGCGCCCCGACGAAGTACAGCCCCGAAACGGCAGGCGTGAGCTTCACCCCTGCGGCGAGTCCGACCAGTAGTCCGGACCACCACCACCGGGTGCTGCACACCGCGCCCATCACGGCGAGCACCAGCAGCACGTTGATCTGGCCGTAGTCGAGCGTGCTGCGCACCGGCTCGGTCCAGATGCCGACCGCGGTCCAGCCCATCGCGGCGCGCCGGTCCGGCGAGCCGAGCAGACGCAGGCTGATCGACACCACGCCGAACAGTGCCGCGATCGTCCCCAACTGCCACGCGAAGGCCAGGACGCCGAAGGGTAGGAGATGCAGCGGGTAGAACAGGACCGCCGCGAAGGGCGGATACGTGAACGGCAGCTTGAAGTCCGGCGTCATGTCTCCGTAGACGTAGTCGTAGAGCGGCTGGTCGGTCCCAATCGTCGCGGCGCCGCCGACGTAGACGTGCAGATCGACGAAGTTCGTCCCGTGCGGAAGGACGAGGTACGTCATCGTCAACCGCGCGAGGATGCTGAGCGCGAGGAGCCACGGCGCCAGAGCCGCCAAGCGGGTAGCTACCGAAGGTTCCTTCAGTGGGTTGCGTATTCGCCTGACTTTAGCGGGCCGGTCACCGTAGACCGTCAGGTCAGTAACGGTTCAGTAAATGCCACACGTGTCACTTGAGTAACACCAGTAACTCCGTAGCTTCGGTGTCAGACGTGCCGTCAACCGATTGGGAAAACCATGAGCCTTGCCAGAAAAGTATTCGCCACTACCGTGATCGCCGCCGCCGGCGCGCTCGGAATGGCTTCGGGGTCAATGACATTCAGCGCGATCGCGTCAGCCGACCCGATTCCCGCGCCCGCCCCGGCACCCGGGATCCCCGGTATGCAGAACATCCTGTCGAATGCCCCGATGCTGCTGCAGGGACTTGCGTCGACGTTCGGCAGCACGGCGCAGTCCGTCGCGGCGCCGGCGGTCGCCCCACCGCCCGTCGCGCCGCCGATGGCCAGCGCCGCGGTGAATCTGCCCCAGGCGGCGGCCCTGCCGGCCGTGCCCGCCGCACTGGGAGCCCCCGTGGTCCCCGCCGCCGCTCCGGCCGCTCCGGCCGCCGCGCAAGGCCTCTTGCCGAGCGCGGACATCAACATGCCCCAGTTGCCGGGCATGCCCCTGCCGTCGCAGCTCAACTTCCCGGGCGACCTCGCGTCACTGATGCCCCCGGGCACCCCGCTGGCGAACCTGCTCCCGAGGTCCGCCCCGGTGGCCGCAGCCGCCAACCCGCTCGCCGCGGCCGCACCCGCAGCGCTGACTCCTGCTGCGTTGGCAGCACCCGCGGCGCTTGGGGCACCGGCACTTGCGGCGCCAGCGGCGCTGAGTCCGTTGGTGTTCCCGACGGCCGCGCTGCCCTGATCGACGCGACCTAGCCGCCTCACCACACCGCAACCGACAACGGGAGAGTCATGCCATCGACGAAGACACTGCTGGTCGCGCTAGCAGCGTCAACCACTCTGGCGTGGGGCGGCCAACCGGTCGCCCACGCCGAGCCGCCCCAACCGCTTCCGATGCCGATCAGCGGTCTGCAGGCGCCCGGTCTGCCGGCGATGCAGAGCCTTGCGCCTGCCATCCAGCAGGCGGCCAGCGACCCGTCGAACGCGACGTCGATGCTCATGGCGGCGGCCGCGGCGTTCGCGGGGAACTCGGCGCCACCGGACTCGAAGAACATGGCGGCGGCGGTCAACCAGTTCGTCGCCGATCCGCAGGTCGCGCACGTACCTGCGGCCGGTGCGGCGCCGGGCGTCGATGCCCATCTGCCGCAGGGCATCGACCCGGCCAACGCGGTCGGACCCGCCCAGGACGCCGCCCCTGAGGCGCTGGCCGCCGCGGCTCCGATCGGCGACGCCGTTCCGGGTCCCGCTCCCGCCCCGGCGCCTGCCCCGCCTGCGACGACCACCCAGGACTTCATGTATCCGTCGATCAGCAACGGCTGCCTCGCCGACGGCGGCAACGTACTGGCGACCGCGGTCTCGGTGGCGGGCCCCGCAACGATTCCCTCTCCCGGGCCGGCCGCCGGCCAGACGGCTTACGTGTTCACGGCGATCGGAACGCCGGGGCCAGGAGCGGAGCAGAAACTCCCGCTCAACGTGACCTGGGTGAATCTGACGACGGGCAAGTCGGGCGGAGCCACGCTGAAGCCGCAGGCGGACATCAATCCCGACGGGCCGACGACGCTGACCGCGATCGTCGACACCGGATCCGGCAGCATCATGTCGACGATCTTCGGTCAGGTGACGACCACCGAGAAGCAGTGCCAGTTCATGCCGACCATCGGCTCGACGGTCGTTCCCTGACCTCGACTGGGCAGTCGGTCAGTACGCCATGAAGAGGATCATTTCCCGGTCGTATTCGCGGCCGGGATGTGACTCCGCGAGGTGCGTCTGAGCCTTCTCGACGAGGTCGTCTTCGTCGGCACCGGTGATGGCCTCGCCGCAGGGACAGTTCAGATGTGTCTTTGCCATGTAGTCACGATCCCACACCGGGATGATGTTCGACATGGAGCTGTACGACGCAATGCGCACAACGGGAGCCGTCAGACAGTTCACCGACGATCCGCTGCCCGATGACGTGCTGCTGCGAATCCTCGACAACGCGAGGTTCGCGCCCACCGGCGGCAACCGACAGGGCGTTCGCGTGATCGCCGTCCGCGAGGCGGCGACCCGCGAGGCTCTCGCCGAACTGAGCCTGCCGGGCGCCAAGCGCTACATGGCGCAGTCGGCCAACGGAGAGTCGCCGTGGAATCCGTTGCGCCCGCCCCTGGTCGACGACGCGACGGTGTCCGCGACGGACGGCGGCCCGATGGTGGCGTCGTTGCGCGGCGCCCCGGTGGTGCTGGTGTTCTGTCTCGACCTCGGCGTGGTGGCGGCGACCGACCAGGATCTGGACCGCGTCGGCGTCATCAGCGGCGCATCGGTGTACCCGTTCCTGTGGAATGTCCTATTGGCCGCGCGCAACGAGGGCTTCGGGGGCGTGCCGACCACGATGGCCGTCGCCCGGGAACCGGCCGTGCGGACGCTGTTGGACATCCCCGACTCCTACGCCGTCGCCTCCGTGGTGCCGCTGGGCAAGCCCGTACATCAGCCCACGAAGCTGAAGCGAAAGCCGTTGCGCGACATCGTCACCCGCGAACGGTTCGACGGAGCGCCGCTCTAGGCCTTCGCCTTCGCCGCCGCCTTGGCTTGTTTCTTGTACGAGCGCACCTTCTCCAGAGACCCCTGGTCGACGACGTCGGCCACCGACATGTGCGTGCCCGCCTTGCCGTAATCGCCTGCCGCGGCGCGCCAGTCCTTCGGGGTGACGCCGTACTGCTTGCCGAGTAGCGCCAGGAAGATCTTCGCCTTCTGTTCTCCGAACCCGGGCAGCGCCTTGAGCCGACGAAGGACCTCCGCGCCATCGGGATCGCCTGCCGTCCACACGGCCGCGGCATTGCCGTCGTATTCGTCGACGAGGGTCTGCGCGAGAACCTGCAACCGCTTGGCCATCGAACCCGGAAACCGGTGCACGGCAGGACGTTCCGAACACAGTGCGATGAATGCGTCGGGATCGCTGGCGGCGATGTCGGCGGGGTCGAGTCCGCCCATCCGCTCGGCGATCTTCTTCGGCCCGGCGAAGGCGACCTCCATCGGAATCTGCTGATCGAGGAACATGCCGACCAACAGAGCGAAGGGATTCGACTCGAGCAGCTCATCGGCCGCCGGTTCTTGGACCAACTGCAACTTCGCCATCGGATCAGTCTAGAACGGCGGTGCAGCCGGCCATCCGCATGCCGCTACAGTTGCCGCGAGCACCGTCGTCGATGGGCCAGCGTGACTACGTGGCCTCAGCGCACGCTTTCTCGGCTCAGTCCCATGGCGCGCAGACGACACGGACGCATCGGAGCGCCACACCACGGAACAGGAGACGTCGTGATCAGCAGCGACAATCGCAATAAGAGGCATGCCCCAGCCGTCGCCACGGCCGCAATCCTTCTCGCACTCACCGCCTGCGGGTCCGGCACCGACGGCGGAACGTCGGCGAACCCGAGCGGGTCGACCTCCGCGGCGCCGTCGACCCCCATCGCGACGGAACAGTTCGACCAGGACGCCCTGCACATTCTGGACTACGTCACCCAAGGCGACTTCGTTAGCGCCACGGCAATTTTCGATGAGGACATGCAGGAGAGTCTCACACCCCAGGCGCTCTCGGCGGCATGGGATTCCTACCAGCAGCAGTTCGGCGCGTACCAGTCCCACGGCGACCCGCAGGACGTCCCCCGCGGTGATCTCACCGTGGTGAACGTTCCGCTGGCGATGGCGACCATGCCGGGCGAGTTCCGGGTGACCTTCCACAACGACGACGCGACGGTCGCAGGGCTCGACTTCCTCGCGACCGGGGTGCCGGTGCCGTAGCGACGATCGGTCGATTGATCTTGGGCGCGTGCGTCATCCGCCACGCGTCTACGGGGAACCGGTCAAAACTGTGACCTGGCTCTCACTATGCTGGGGGCGCCACAACTTCACGCCTAGGCCAGGAGTCAACGTTGCCCGACACCGATCGTCTGCCGAGTGAGCCAGTGAACAGCGCTCAACAGTTCGTGGACATGCAGGCCAGTCCGGAATTCCAAGAGCTACGAAATAGATTGCGCCGCTTCGTCTTCCCCATGACGGCGTTCTTCCTGATCTGGTATGCGACCTACGTGGCGCTCGGCGCGTTCGCCCATGACTTCATGGCAACACCGGTGTTCGGCAACGTCAACGTCGGCCTGCTCATCGGCCTTGGCCAGTTCCTGACCACCTTCGTCATCACCGGCATCTACGTGCGGTTCGCCAACCGCGAACTCGACCCTCGCGCCGCTGCGATCCGCGCCGAGATGGAGGGGACGGCGAAATGACCCTTCTGGCAGCCACCGAGTCCACCGTCGGCAATCCCGCCGCCAACATCGGCATCTTCGCGGCGTTCGTCGTCATCACGCTGTTCGTCGTCATCCGGGCCAGCCGCAACAACAAGACCGCCGACGAGTTCTTCACCGGAGGCCGATCGTTCTCGGGTCCGCAGAACGGCATCGCGATCGCGGGCGACTACCTGTCCGCCGCGAGCTTCCTCGGCATCGCGGGCGCGATCGCCGTCTACGGCTACGACGGCTTCCTCTACTCGATCGGCTTCCTGGTCGCCTGGCTGGTCGCTCTGCTGCTGGTGGCCGAATTGCTGCGCAACACGGGCAGATTCACCATGGCCGACGTACTCAGCTTCCGGCTCAAGCAACGACCGGTGCGCATGGCTGCGGCCACGTCGACGCTGACGGTGTCCCTGTTCTACCTGCTGGCACAGATGGCGGGTGCGGGTGGACTCGTCGCCCTGCTCCTCGACGTCAAGAGCAAGGGCGGCCAGTCTCTCGTCATCGCCGTGGTCGGCGTCCTGATGATCGTCTACGTCCTCGTCGGCGGCATGAAGGGCACCACGTGGGTGCAGATCATCAAGGCCGTCCTGCTGATCATCGGCGCGGGAATCATGACCGTGATGGTGCTGGCCAAGTTCGGGTTCAACTTCTCCGAGATCCTGGGCTCGGCTCAGACGGCCGTCTCCGAGGCGACGACGAAGGGGGTCGCGAGCCGCGACGTTCTGGCGCCGGGCGCGCAGTACGGCGGATCACTGACGTCGCAGATCAACTTCATTTCGCTGGCGATCGCACTGGTCCTGGGGACCGCTGGCCTGCCGCACGTACTCATGCGGTTCTACACCGTGCCGACCGCGAAAGAGGCACGGCGCTCGGTGGTTTGGGCCATCGCGCTGATCGGGGCGTTCTACCTGTTCACCCTGGTGTTGGGCTACGGCGCGGCGGCACTGGTCGGGCCCGACAGCATCCTGGGCGCCGCCGGAGGTGTCAACTCCGCCGCACCGCTGTTGGCGTACGAGCTGGGTGGTGTCGTTCTGCTCGGCGTCATCTCGGCCGTCGCGTTCGCCACGATCCTCGCCGTCGTCGCCGGCCTGACGATCACGGCGTCGGCGTCCTTCGCGCACGACATCTACGCCAACGTGCTGAAGGCGGGCAAGGTCACCGAGGACGAGCAGGTCCGGGTCTCGCGGATCACCGCCGTGGTGCTCGGCGTCGTGGCAATCGGCCTCGGCATCCTCGCCAACGGCCAGAACGTCGCGTTCCTCGTCGCACTCGCCTTCGCCATCGCGGCGGCGGCAAACCTGCCCACCATCGTGTTCTCGCTGTACTGGGCGCGCTTCAACACGCGCGGCGCACTGTGGAGCATGTATGGCGGCCTGATCTCGACGCTGGTCCTGATTGTGTTCTCCCCGGCCGTCTCGGGAGCGAAGACGGCGATGATCCCGAGCGTGGACTTCGCGTGGTTCCCGCTGGCGAATCCCGGGATCGTGTCGATTCCGCTCGCGTTCCTGCTCGGCGTCGTCGGCACGCTGACGTCGTCGGATCGCGGCAATCCCGCGGTGAACGCGGAGATGGAGGTGCGTTCGTTGACGGGCGTCGGGGCAGAGAAGGCCGTCGACCCACTGAGGGCATGCAGCAGACTTCGACGCAGGTGACCGACACCGTGAGCCCCGACGCGTCGAAGCGTCCGTCGATACGGATTCCCCCTGCTCGCCTACGCCTTGGCAGCGGTCATGATGGGGACGACGTTGCCGACCCCGATGTACGCGCTCTATGCCGAGAAGCATGCACTTCGCCGTCTTCACGACGACGGTGATCTTCGCGATCTACGCGATCGGCGTCCTGGGCGCGCTGCTGGTGTTCGGACGCTGGTCCGACGCCATCGGCCGACGACCGATCCTGCTCGCCGGAGCGGTTCTCGCGCTGGCTGAGCGCGGTGGTATTCCTGCTCGCGCGAGGACGTCTCGGTGCTGTTGATCGGGCGCGTGTTGTCGGGATTGTCGGCGGGCATCTTCACCGGCACCGCCACCGCCGCCGTCGTCGAGGCCGTCCCGCCGGAACGACGCGACCGCGCGGGCGGCGGTGGCGACGATCGCCAACATCGGCGGACTCGGCGCTGGGACGCTGTTGGCGGGCTTCTGGTTCAGTACGCCCCGCATCCGCTGTACCTGTCGTTCGTCGTGCACATCGTGCTCGTGGTGCTCGCGATCGTGGCGGTCCTGCTGGCCCCCGAAACCTCCAGCGCGCACTGCGAGCATCGGCTTTCAGCGGCTGTCGGTACCTGCCGAGGCACGACCGATCTTCGTCACCGCCGCAACGGCCGCCTTCGCGGGCTTCGCCGTCATGGGGCTGTACACCGCCACCGCCCCGTCGTTCGTCTCGGGCGTGATGGGCGATCACAGCCATGCCGTCGCGGGCGCAGTGGCGAGTTCGATATTCGTCGCCTCGGCGGTCGCCCAACTGCTTGCCGGACGGTTGTCGCCGGAGCGCGCGGTGGCGATCGGCTGCGCAATCCTGGTGCTAGGCATGGCGATTCTCGCTGCCGCGCTCTTCGCTTTCGTCGCTGGCGGGCCTGATCGCCGCGGCGGTGGTCGCCGGCGTCGGACAGGGCATCAGCTTCAGTCGCGGTCTGACCGCGATCGTCGAGCACACGCCGGCCGATCGCCGCGCGGAAGTCAGCTCCAGCTACTTCGTCGTCGCGTACGTCGCGACTCTCGCTACCGGTGGTCGGCCTCGGCTTCGCCGCTCAGCACCTGGGATTGCGCACCGCGGGGGAAAGCTTCGCGGTCGCCGTCGCCGTGCTGTCCGCGGTGTGCCTGGGGCGATATTGGCTCAGGAGGCCAAGCGCCGGCGTGCAGCCGGCTAGCGTTAGCCGCTCTTGCGTCGGAATTCGCGGCGGTTCTCCACGGGCCCGTGCTCGCGCGGCCTTCTTGCTGTCCACCGTCGGTGTGGTTGGTGCCACCGGCGGAATTCGCCTTCTTGCGTTCGAGCGCCTCGCGGAACTTGCGCTTCTGCTCGTCTTCGGGTTCATCGGCCATGCGGCAACCGTAGCGCGGAAGCGTCGGGATTTCCCGCGGTTATCGCACGCCCGGCGGCATCCCGTACAGGTGCGAGATCGGCATGGTGAGCAGAACGCGGCGATCCTCGACCATGGCAGACCGGTATTCGTCCCAGTCGGGATGCTCACCGGCGATGTTGCGATACAACGCGATCAGACCTTCGACGGTGTCGTCGTCCGGTGCCGCAGCGGGCGGCGTGAGCACGGCGTCACCCTCGGCCACCGCGTAGGCCCAGCCGTCGTCGGACCGCACGTGTATCGACGCACGCGGATCCCGGCGCAGGTTGCGGGTCTTCGCCCTCGGTTCGGTCACCGACACCTGGATCGCGACGGCTCGGGGATCGAAGTAGTACGACACGTTCGACAGCTGCGGTCGACCGTCCCGCTTGAGGGTGGCCAGCACCGCCAGCGAATTGCCGCTGATCATCGCCAGCAGCTTGTCGTCGAGCACGTGACGGGTCATGTCGCCAGCGTACGACGGACTCCTACCATGAGGCCATGACCACGATCGACGCCATCACCGTGTGGAGTTCGGATGACGCGCTACGCGGCCCTGCTGCGCGGGGTCAACGTCGGCGGGGTGAACCTCAAGATGGCCGAGGTGGCCGCTGCCTTCACCGAGGCCGGCTTCACCGGAGTCAAGACCATCCTCGCCAGCGGCAACGTCCTGTTCGACAGCAAGGCGAAGGTCGACTCGGTTCGCACGAAAGCCGAACGCGCACTGCGAGATACGTTCGGCTACGACGCCTGGGTGCTGGCCTACGACCTCGAGGACGTTCGAGCGATCTCGGAGGCGTTCCCGTTCGACGCGCGAGGTGGAGGGACACCACTCCTACGTCACCTTCGTGACCGATCCGGACGTCCTCGACGAACTCGTCGCGCTCGCCGACGAGGCCCCCTCCGGCGAGAAGATCGAACGCGGCGAGGGCGTCGTGTACTGGCAGGTCTCCAAGACCGGCACGCTGGACAGCACGATCGGCAAGACCATGGGCAAGAAGCGCTACAAGTCCACGACGACGACACGCAACCTTCGGACGGTCGACAAGCTGCTGAAACCCTGACGGCCAGCAGCGACGGAGCGACGGGAGAATTTCGGTAGATTCGCGGCAATGAACCCCGCACCGAAGGTGAATGCCGCGCTGACCGGCGTTTCCGAGACCGCCCTCCTGACGCTGCAGGTGCGGGCCAACGAGGCGCGCAGGCCGGACTCGATCATCGACGATCCGATGGCCATCGAACTGCTCGACGGCATCGACTTCGACTTCGCCAAGTTCGGCCACGCCCGCCGCCAGGACATGGCGCTGCGCGCGCTGGCATTCGACAACGCCACGAAGAACTACCTCGTCGACCATCCCGCCGCAACCGTGGTGGCTCTCGCCGAGGGATTGCAGACCAGCTTGTACCGCATCGAAGCCAGCGGTGTGAGCGATCAATTCCGTTGGCTGACAGTCGATCTGCCGCCGATCATCGAACTTCGAGACAAGCTGCTTCCACCATCGGATCGGGTGACGTCGTGTGCGGAGTCCGCATTGGACTACGCGTGGATGGATCGCGTGGATCCCGGCGACGGCGTGTTCATCACCGCCGAGGGGCTGCTGATGTACCTGCAGCCCAGCGAGGCCATGGGCCTCATCACCGAATGCGCGAAGCGGTTTCCCGGCGGACGCATGATGTTCGACCTTCCGCCGTCGTGGGCCGCAGGCCTGGCCAGTCGCGGCGCGCGGACCTCGTTTCGCTACCAGATTCCACCGATGCCGTTCGCGATGTCCGCCTCCGAAGCGGCCCGTCTCGTCGACATCGTGCCCGGCATCCGCACCGTTCACGACGTGCCGTACCCCCGCGGTCGCGGCCGGGTGCTGAACACCGCGATATGGGCGGTACAGCGAATCCCGCTCCTCGACTCCGTCCGACCGGCGATCACCCTTCTGGAGTTCGGCTAGTCAGGGCGGATCGACGAGCCACGATCCCCGACGTAGGACTCCCGTCACGGCGAGGTCCGAGTCCAGCACCACCAAGTCGGCCGCAGCCCCCGGCATCGATGCCCGCGCCGGGCAGACCGAGCGCACGGGCGGGGTTGATCGATGCCTGACGCACCGCGGCCGTCAGCGCCTCGTCGCGCGGAAGCCCGCCGTGGTCGACGGCGAATCTGAACACCCGGTCCATGGTCGCCGTGCCGCCTGCGATGGTCTGCGTTCCGGCCACGCGCGCCACCCCGTCGGCGACGGTCACGTCCAACGGTCCCAAGCGGTACTCGCCGTCGGCCATGCCCGCGGCGGCCATGGCGTCGGTGATCAACGACACCCGGTCGAATCCCGCGCTGCGCGTGACGTGCCGGTAGATCGCGGGATCGACGTGCACCCCGTCGGTGATCAGTTCGACGGTGATTCGGTCGTCCTCCAGCAGCGCGACGATCGGCCCCGGCTCGCGGCGGTCGATCGGGCGCATCGCGTTGAACAGATGGGTGCCCACGGTCGCGCCCGCCGCAATCGCCGCACGCGTCTGCTCGTAGGTCGCCTCGGTGTGGCCGACGGCCGCCACCACGCCCGCATCGACGATCTGCTCGATCGCCGCGATGGCGCCGTCGCGCTCGGGCGCGATGGTGACCATCCGAACGGCGCCCGACGCCGCATCGAGAATCCGGTCGATCTCGGCCGGGTCCGGGTCACGCATCAGGGCAGGCTGGTGCGCTCCGCAGCGCGCGGTGGACAGCCACGGACCTTCGAGATGGATGCCGTCGATCAGGCCCGCACGAACGTCGTCCGCCAATTCGCCGACCTGACGCAGCAATTCGGCCGGCCCCGCGGTCACCAGGGAGGCGACCATCGTGGTGGTGCCGTGCCTGCGATGCAATGCCACGGCGGTGGCCGTCTCGGAGGTCGCGGCGGTGGAGAAGTTCGCGCCTCCTCCACCGTGCAGATGGGTGTCGACGAAGCCCGGCACCACCGTCGCCGCGCCGAGATCCCGATCCGCGGGGCGCGGCGGCTCGCCCGGCGCCGACCGCCGCCACCGTCGTCTGCGAGATCTCAATCCAGCCGGGCCGCAACAGCTCTCGGCCGGTGAGCAGCGTGTCAACCGCAATCAGCACTCAGATGCCCTGCCAGTCCGGCTTCGACAGGTACGTCTCGCGGTAGTAGTCGACCAGCTGAAGCCGACGGGCCGCGGCGCCGTCGAGCAGCACCGTCACGTGTGGGTGATGCTGCAGGATGGTCGCGGGCCACATCGCCGTCACCGGGCCTTCGACGAGATGATGAACGGCCTCGGCCTTGCCGCGGCCGGTCGCCACCAGGATCACGTGCCGAGCCGCCATGATGGTCGCCAACCCCTGGGTCAGGCAGTGCGTCGGCACCGATTCGACGTCGTCGCCGAAGAACCGGGCGTTGTCGACGCGGGTCTGTCGCGTCAGCGTCTTGATCCGGGTCCGCGACGCCAGCGACGACCCGGGCTCGTTGAATCCGATGTGCCCGTCGGTGCCGATCCCGAGGATCTGCAGATCGACGCCGCCCGCCTCGCGGATCGCGTCCTCGTACGCCGCACACGCGGCGGGGATGTCGGCGGCCAGGCCATCGGGACCCTGCACCGCGCCGGGAGCGAAGTCGACCCGGGTCACGAACGCCGTGTCGATGACGTTTCGGTACCGCTGCGGATGATCGGCGGGTAGGCCGACGTATTCGTCGAGGGTGAAGCCACGGGCCTGCCGAAACGACAGCAGGCCCGCCGTCGCAGCGCGCGACGAGTTCGTCGTAGATCGGCAGCGGCGACGATCCGGTGGCGAGACCCAGGACCGCGGCCGGTTTGCGATCGACCAACGCGCTGATCGCGTCGGCCGCGACGACGCCAATGTCCTTGGCATCGGCCAGGATGACGACTTCCATCTACTTGTTCGCCGTGAAAAGGCTTGCGCCGGAGGCGATGTCGGCACCCGCGCTGACCGCATCGGACGGAACGACGTTCTCCGGCGACGCGCTCGTCCATGACCACCACGGGGATGATGGGATTGAGCCCCTTGGCCTCGACCAACGGGACGTCGTAGGTGATGATGACCTGGCCCGCGGTGACGTCGTCGCCCTGGCTGACATGGGTGGTGAAGCCTTCGCCCTTCAGCGCGACGGTGTCCAAGCCCAGATGCACGAGGACGCCGACGCCATCGGGGGTCAGCACGACGAAGGCGTGGGGCATCAGCTTCAGGAGCTTGCCGCTGACCGGAGCGACCGCGTCGATCACCTCCGCGCGGCGGGTCGATGGCGGCGCCGTATCCGACCATGCCCGCGGAGAACACGGGGTCGGGGACGTCCGCGAGCAGGACCGCACGCCCGGCGACCGGGGCGAGAACTGACGTCTGGGTCATCGTCGAGGCTCCTTTGCTTCTGCGCACCAACAATACGAGCGTCGCCGAAAGACGGTCTCAAGTTCACGTGTTCTCGTCTAAGCTTCCGCCACAGCTTCGGCGCCGGGCGGCGTTTTTGCGGCAGAGGAGGGTCCCGAAAATGAGCGATACGGCGAAAACTGAAGGGGTGCAGGAGAAGTCGGGCATGCGAATCCCCGGGTTCGCACAGCTGCAACGCCTCGGCAAGAGCCTGATGCTGCCGATCGCGGTGTTGCCCGCCGCGGGCATCCTGCTGCGGCTCGGCCAGGACGACCTGCTCGGCCGGATCAAGGCACCCGTCATCGGCCCGTTCTTCCAGGCCATGAGCGCCGCCGGCGGCGCGCTGTTCGACAACCTCGCGCTGCTCTTCGCCGTCGGCGTCGCGATCGGATTCGCCAGGAAGGCCGACGGCTCGACCGCCCTGGCCGCCGTCGTGGGTTACCTGGTGGTGCAGCAGGTCTTCAAGACCATGTCGCCCGTCGTGCTCGCCGGCGTGGTCGACAAGTCGGGCGAGCAGGCCCAGATCAACTACGGCGTGTTCGCCGGAATCGTGGTCGGTCTGGTCGCTGCGCTTCTGTTCGATCGCTACCACACCATCCAATTGCCCTCGTATCTCGGCTTCTTCGGCGGCAGGCGCTTCGTGCCGATCGCCGTGTCACTGGCATGCCTGTTCCTCGCCTTCGCCATGAGCTACTTCTATCCGATCTTCAACGCGGGGCTGAATCACCTCGGCGCGTTCATCGCCGGAAGCGGAGCGCTCGGCGCGTTCGTCTATGGCTTCGTCAACCGCATGCTGATCCCGCTCGGACTTCATCACATCGTGAACTCGTACGTCTGGTTCCTCTACGGCGACTACCCCGGCGCCGACGGCAAGGTCATCCACGGCGACATCCCGCGATTCACTGCCGGCGACCCGACGGGAGGCGCCTTCACCGCAGGCTTCTACCCCATCCTGATGTTCGGGCTGCCCGCCGCCGCGCTGGCAATGATCCACGTGGCCAACAAGAAACAGAAGAAGGTCGCGATCGGCATCCTGTCTGGCGGCGGCGCTGACCGCGTTCCTGACCGGGATCACCGAGCCACTCGAATTCGCCTTCATGTTCGTGGCCTTCCCGCTGTACGTCGTCCACGCGTTGCTGACGGGGCTGTCGCTCGCGATCGCCTACCTGCTCGACATCCACCTTGGCTTCTCGTTCTCCGCGGGGCTGGCTGACCTCCTTCTCTACGGCACCGCGCCCGCCGCGAAGAACATCCCGCTGCTCATCGTCATGGGCCTCGTCTTCTTCGTCGTCTACTACCTGCTGTTCCGGTTCGCCATCACGCGATGGAACCTGAGAACCCCCGGACGCGAACCCGAGAGCTGAGTTCGAGGCCGAGGAGCAGGCGAATCTGACCGAAGGTGCGGCGTCCGCCACGGCCGTGGCGGCAGGTGGCACCGCGACGGCAGACCGCGCCTGCGGCGGTCGCGACCGACAGCAGGGCCGAGCAGGTGATCGCGGCGTTCGGTGGTCGCGAGAACCTCGTCAACGTCGACGCGTGCATCACCCGCCTGCGCATGGAGGTCGCCGACAAGGGCAAGGTCGATCAGGACCGCCTGAAGAAACTCGGCGCCGCGGGCGTCATCGAGGTCGGCAACAGCGTCCAGGCCGTCTTCGGCACCGACGCCGAGGCCCTGAAGAACGACATCACCGAAATCCTCTAGTCGACTGCCCAATGCGAGATCGACGTTTCGGCGTGTTCCACTCGGCACTTCAGCGCCGAAACGTTGGTCTGGGCGCAGATCGCTAGCCGAACGCGCCGTCGACGTAGCGAAGCGCAGCGGCCTTGCCGACCCCGAGCGCCTTCGCCGTGTCCGCGTATGCCCGTGCGGCGTCGGCCATCGCCGAGTCCGCGGGATCGGCGCGCGCGACGAAAGTGCCGAACCGCCCTCGCGTTTCGAGCATCCCGGCGGTCTCCAGTTCGCGGTAGGCACGCGCCACGGTGTTGACCGCCATGTTCATCTGGCCCGCCAGCTCCCGCACCGTCGGCAACCTCGCTCCCGGCGGCAGTCTGCCGTCGCGGATTCCCGCGATGATCTGCGTCCGCAGTTGATCGAACAACGGCCTGCCTGCGTCGGGATCCACCCGAACCCACTCGCCCAGATCGACCACGTGCCCAGTATCACCCAAACCGACTAGTTTGGGTGACGTGCGAGTGACGGTGCTCAGCGGAGCCGGGATATCCGCAGGAAGCGGGGTGCCGACGTTCCGCGACGTCGAGACCGGCCTGTGGGCCAAGGTCGACCCCTACGAGATCTCGAGTGCCGATGGCTGGCGGCAGCACCCCGAGCGGGTCTGGGCGTGGTACCTGTGGCGGCACTACATGATGAAGGCCGTCGACCCCAACGACGGGCACCGCGCCGTCGCGGCCTGGCAGGACCACGCCGACGTGCACGTCGTCACCCAGAACGTCGACAATCTGCACGAGCGAGCAGGCAGCTCGCGGGTCTACCACCTGCACGGCAGCCTGTTCGAATTCCATTGCGACCGTTGCGGTCGGCCCTATGACGGCCAACTCCCCGCCATGCCCGAACCGGTCGAGTCAGTCGATCCACCCGACCTGCGTCTGCGGCGGCCTGATCCGACCCGACGTGGTGTGGTTCGGCGAGGCACTGCCCACCGAGGCGTGGGACCGTTCGGTGGAGGCGGTGAGAGCAGCCGACGTGGCGATCGTCGTGGGCACCTCGGCGGTGGTGTATCCGGCGGCCGGCCTACCGGAGCTGGCGCTCGCCGAGGGCATCCCGGTGATCGAGGTCAACCCGGAGGAAACGCCGTTCTCACACCAGGCGACGGTGTCCCTGCGCGAACCGGCCGCCACCGCCCTGCCGACCCTGATGCAACGACTCCCCCAGCTGCTGGGCTGAGCCACCCGCGGGGTCAGCGCTTGACCGCCCGGCCGATCGCGGTCTCCGCCACCGGCAGCGGCACCCACTTCGGAAGGATCCACTCCCGCCGCGGCTCCTCGAGCGCGAACCCGGCGTCGACGATCGAGCGCTCGGTGTCGCGGTGGGTATGGCAGTTTCCCAGCAGCCTCGGCCACACCGTGGCGTCGGCGAGTCGCTGCATCTGCGATCGAAGACCCGTGCTCGCGACGTGCTCCAGATACCGCATCTCCCCACCCGGACGAAGCATCGAGAAGAGCTGTCGCAGAACGGCATCGGGATCAGCCACCGAGCACAGCACCAGCGAGCAGACGACCGCGTCGAACGGCTCTCCCGAGGCGAACCGTTCGACCGTCTCCGTCGTGACCGTGACGGGTACCGGCGCATCCCGTGCGGCCTTCCGAGCGACTTCCACCAGGCGGGCTTCGGGCTCGACGGCGACGACCTCGTCAACCGTGGCCGGATAGAGGGCGAAGTTGGTGCCGGTGCCCGCGCCCACCTCGAGCACCCGTCCGGTCAACCCCGCCAGGTTCTCCCGACGCAGCGTGCGGATGGCCTCCGTCTCGTTGGCCGACATCCTGATCCACAGCCGCGAGAAGAACGGGTTGTCGATCGCACGCTCGTCAGCCATTCGCCAATCCCTTCAATCGCGCCACGGTGTCCTCGGGTGAAACGCCGGGCCCGATCATCGCCGTCGCGATGTGCCCGCAGCATGCCGACCGTCGTCACCCTATCGACGAACTCCTCGACGTCGCCGAAGGGCAGATACGGCCGGGCGATGAGCAGCGCCGCAACACCGTGCACGACGGTCCACAGCTCCAACGCCGCCATCGTGGAATCGCCTGGCGGATAGACACCTTCGGCCATCAGCGATTCGATGGACGCCCGCATGTGGACGAACGCCGAACTGTTCATCGTCAGGTCGACGTCGCTGCCCGGCCTGCCCTCCTCCATGATGGCGATGCGATAGAGCTCGGGTGTCTGCATCGCGAAGCGCACGTAGGCCAGGCCCTGGGCGCGAAGCCGCTCGATCGTCGAGGGTTGTTGGTCGGCGCACTCCTGCATGACCTCGTCGAGTCGTTCGAAGTACCTGGCGCACACCGCATCCAGCAGTGCGTCCTTGTCGGCGAAGTGAAGGTAGATCGACGGCGAGGTGATGCCGACGCGCTGCGCGACCGAGCGGATGGACACCGATTTCGCGTGCCCGGTCTCCAACAGCAGGTCCGTGGTGGCGTCGAGTATCTCTTCGCGCAGTTGATCGCCCGAGCCGCGGCGCGCACGCCGTCGTTTCAGCTGCTGGACCGGCACGCTAGCGATTCTCGGCCATCGCGACCACGCCGGGTTCGTCCACCGACCGCTCGCCACCGAGTCCCATGTCCGCCGTCTCGCCGCGTCCTCGTCGTGCACGTCGCCGCCCTCGCTGAACCCGATCCGCTCGTGCAGCCGGACGAGCCGTTCGGGCGCCCACCAGTTCCAGCCGCCGAGGACGTGCATGAAGGCGGGCACCAGCACCATCCGGATCAGCGTGGCGTCGACGAGCACGGCCAACGTCAGCCCGACCCCGAACATCCGCATGAAGGAGACCTGCGCGGCGATCAGCGCGGCGAACGATATCGACATCACGAGGGCAGCCGCCGTGATGACGCGGCCGGTCCGCGCCAGACCGAGAGCCACGGCCTCGTCGTTGTCGTCCTGTGCGAGCTTGAGCGCCTGCCAGGTCGGAGGAATTGGTGGCCGAGCCCGGACGTGGTCGACAGCCAGTACTCCCTGATCCGGGCGACGAGGAACACCTCGTAGTCCATCGACAGGCCGAATGCGATACAGAACAACAACACCGGCATGTTGGCCACCAACGTTCCGGTGGGTGTCGTGCCGAGCGCGCTCAGGTGGCCGTCCTGGAATATCCACACCAGCGCACCGAATGCGGCCGTCAACGACAACACGTTCAGCACAACGGCTTTGAGCGGTAGCACCACGCTGCCGGTCAGCAGGAAGAGCAACGCGAACGTGATCACCGCGATCAAGCCGAGAACCCACGGCAGACGATCGGTGATCGCCTGCACGCTGTCGTGGTTGACCTGCGCGACGCCTGCGAACTGCACCGCGCGGCCATCGGGTGTGGTGACGTCGTGCAGCTGCTTGAGCTGGAGCTCCGAGGCATCGGAGAACAGTGGAGCGGTACTTCCGACGGTCAGGAGTGCGCTGCCGTCGACGATGACGGTCGTCGCGGTGGGCGGTCCTGTCTTCACACCGTCGACGAACGCGCCCGTCGGCGTGGACACCGACGACACGTCGGGGACGCGGGACATGGCCGCGGCATAGGTCTCGATCTGTACGGGAGTCAACCCCCTGGCATCGGGTATGACGACGGTGACGGCCGTCGACGAGTCGTCGACGAAGTCGTTCCGCAGTTGATCACCGACTTGATGTGCCGATGCCGTGGTGGGGAGCACGCGCTCGTCGGGAAAGCCCCACTTCACGCCGAGGAACGGCGCGCCGAGCGCCAGCAGGAGGACGACGACGGCCAGTCCGATGGGGACGGCCCGGCGCATGACCACGCGAGTGGAGCGGTACCAGAACAGCTCCTCGACGGGCTTCGGCGTCGGCGCGGGCCTGCTTCAACACTCGGCGCACCAACTCTCGAACGTCGAACGCGTTCAAGTGGTTTCGGAGCAGCCAGATGGCCGCAGGCGTGACGATGACGGCCGCGGCGGCGGCGAACGCGACCGTCGCAATGCCTGCGTAGGCGAACGACTTCAGGAAGTACATCGGGAACAGCAGCATCGCCGCCATCGACAGACCGACGGTGGTCGCCGAGAACAGAACGGTGCGGCCTGCGGTCGACATCGTGCGCACCAGGGCCGTGCGCGGGGACGAGCCGTCTTCGAGTTCGTCGCGGTATCGGCTGATGATCAGCAGCGTGTAGTCGATCGCCAGCGCCAGTCCCAGCGCCGTCGAGAGGTTGAGCGCGAAGATCGACACGTCGGTCGAGAACGTGATGAGCCGCAATACCGACATCGAGCCGACGATGGCCATGCCGCCCACCACCATGGGCAACGCCGCGGTGATCAAGCCGCCGAACACCCACACCATGACCAGGAAGCTCAGCGGGATGGCGATCGACTCCATCAGGAGCAGGTCGCGCTCGGTCTGCTTGTTGATCTGCGAGTAGACCATCGCGGTAGCCGCCGGACCGCACGGTGACGCCGTCGGCGTCGTGCACGAATTCGTCAGCCAGTGCCTGAGCGTACTTCTGAGCGTCGTTCTCGCCGCCGTTGACCCCTGCGACGATCAGTCCCGACTTGCCGTCCTTGCTCACCAGTTCGGCCGCCGCCTGCGGGGGCACGGTCCACGCCGAGGTGACGACGGGGACGTGGGGTGATTTCGAGAACCCCTCGACGATGCGCGTCGCGACGTCGCGGGCCTTCGGGCTGCCGAACCCGTCTGGCGACGTCACCGTGACGACGATCTGCATGTCGCCCTGGTGGAACTTCTCGCTCATCAGCTGTGTGGCATGCGCCGATTCGGAGGTGGGGTCCTGCAATCCGCCCGCAGACAGGCTCTTGGTCACCGGGATGCCGAATATCGGCGGCGGCGACCATGACGAGTGCTGCCACTGCGACGATGCGCCGCGGTGCGGCGATCGACAGGAGGGCGATTCTCCTCAACACGGGCGACCCCTCAAGCTAGTATCACCGTTAACTTAACAGCGGTAAGTTAGCGCGGTCAAAGCGAACGTCGTCAATAGGTGACCACGACGTTGATCAACGAAACGTTCAACCGATCACTTCCCACAGCACCTTCCCAGCCGAATACGCTCGTGAAATGGACACCGTCGAGGCGACCGAACGAAGGACGAATTTCCCCACCGATCTCGGGCTGCTGATACTCAGACTCGGCCTCGGCGCCACGATGATTCAGGCGGGGCTGATCAAGGCACTCGACTTCAGCGCCACGACCGGCTACATGGAGACCGGAGGATGGCGGGCTCCGACGTTCGCCGCGGCGATGGTGACGGCCGCCGAGACCCTCGGTGGCGTCGGACTGATCATGGGTTTGCTGACACCGCTGGCCGCATGCGCGGTAACAGCGGCGATGATCGACGCATGGGCGGCCACGGTGTCGGGCACGGCGTTCTGGTCGGAACCGTTCAACGTGCCATTCATCGCGGCGTTCGGCGCAGCGGCCCTGGTGTTCACCGGGGCGGGCGCCTACTCACTGGACTCGAAGATCCTGGGACGATCGCGGTGGCCAGGACTGGTCGGCGTCGCGCTCTTCCTCATCGCGGTGGCCGCTGCAGTCGCCACGTGGGTCCTGCTGAACGGCGTCAACCCCTTCCACCTCGACAAGCCGACGTCGTGAGAACCTACCCGCGGGTAAGAATTGCCAGGGTTTTCCGAAACGTGACTCAATGAACTCTTAATCGCGATGGTTACTGTCCAGTACATGTGGATCGACGACACCAGTGCAGATGTCATCAAGGTTGACTTCGAAGCCCTCTATCACGGGGACTTCCTCATCGAGGGTGACTGCTCCGAGCAGTTCCCCGACCTCGCCACCGCGGTCTGACCGCTCCTTCGGGAGCACCGGGTTGACCTGGCCATACGGCCTTCGACCCACCGCCATTCAGACGTTGGCCACGAGAGCCGCCGACCCGTTGGGTTGGCGGCTCTTTGGTGTCGGCCTCACGCGCCGAGAGCGCAGTCAGTGCTGCGACTCCACGCGAATCACAGCCCCGAGGGCACTCTGAACGTTCTTTGAGATTTCTACGCCTCCACCGCGACCGGCGACTTCGCGATCATGCCGCCCAGACGTCCGCTGATCAGTTCTTCGGCTTCGCTCGTGATCCGCGAGATGAGCTCCCCGCAGGTCGGGATGTCGTCGATCAGGCCCATCACGGTGCCGACCGTCCAGATGCCTGCGTCGACGTCGCCGTCGTCGAACACCTTGCGTCCGCGCACCCCGGCGACCAGATCCTTGACGTCGGAGAACTGTCCGCCGCCCTCGAGGATCTCCACGACTTCGCGCGAGACCACGTTGCTTGCCACTCGCGCGGTGTTGTGCAAGCTGCGGAAGATTAGCTCGGTACCACGTTCGTCACCGGCGACGATCGCTTCCTTCACGTTCTGGTGGATGCAGGACTCGACGGTGCACATGAACCGCGACCCCATGTTGATGCCGTCGGCACCCAAGGCCAGCGCGGCCACCAGACCGCGGGCGTCGGCGAAGCCGCCGGAGGCGATCATGGGGATCTCGATCTGGTTGGCCGCCGCCGGGATCAGCACCAAACCGGGGATGTCATCCTCGCCGGGATGCCCCGCGCACTCGAAGCCGTCGATGCTGATGCCGTCGACGCCCAGGCTCTGCGCCTTCACCCCATGGCGGACCGAGGTGCACTTGTGCAGCACCTTGATGCCGTTGTCGTGGAACATCGGCAGATGCGGCGCCGGGTTGGATCCCGCAGTCTCGACGATCTTGATGCCTTCGTCGACGATCACCCGGCGGTACTCGTCGTACGGCGGCGGGGTGATCGAGGGAAGAATCGTCAGGTTGACGCCGAACGGCTTGTCGGTCAACTCGCGAGTCCTGGCGATCTCCCGTGCCAGGTCGGCCGGCGTCGGTTGCGTCAGCGCGGTGATGAACCCGAGGCCGCCCGCATTGGCCACGGCCGCAACGAGTTCCGCTCGCCCTACCCACTGCATGCCACCCTGGGCGATGGGGTGCTCGACCCCGAATACCTCGGTGAACTTCGTCGTGATTGTCAAGGATTCGTCCTCTTCTACCGGGGTGCCATGCGGATCGCGCCGTCCAGCCGGATGGTCTCACCGTTGAGCATCGGGTTCTCGACGATGTGCACGGCCAACGCGCCGTACTCGTCGGGGTCGCCGAGCCGGGCCGGGTGCGGCACCTGCTGACCGAGCGACTTCTGCGCCTCCTCGGGCAACGAACCGAGCAGCGGCGTCTTGAACAGTCCGGGCGCGATGGTGCAGACCCGGATGAGTTCGCGCGACAGGTCGCGGGCGATCGGCAGCGTCATACCGACGACACCGCCCTTGGATGCGGAGTACGCGGCCTGGCCGATCTGGCCTTCGAACGCGGCAACCGACGCGGTGTTGATGATGACGCCGCGCTCCTCGCCGAGCGGTTCGTTCTTCGCGATCCGCTGCGCCGACAGCCGCAGCACGTTGAAGGTTCCGATCAGGTTGACCTGGATGGTCTTGGTGAACCACTCCAGGGGGAACGGACCGTCCTTGCCAAGCGTCTTGGCGGCGCTGCCGATGCCCGCGCAGTTGACGTTGATGCGCAGCGGGCCGAGCGACTCCGCCACGTCAAGCGCCTGGCCGACGGCCTCCGGATCGGTGACGTCGGCGGACGCGAACTTCACTCGCTCGCCGAGCTTGCCCAGTTCCTCGCCCTCCCGCAGGTCGATGACGACCACGGAGGCACCGGCGTCGAGCAGGCGTTTGGTGGTGGCGAGGCCCAGGCCGGACGCACCCCCGGTGACGACTGCGACGGCGTCTTTGATCTGCACGGAAGCATTCCCTTCACGAGGTTGTCCACGGTCGACGGCGATTGCTCGACCTACTGGTTGGTTGGGACTATACCCAGTCCCCCAGGACGGCTTCGTTGTCGGCGCCGGGAACACCGGGCGGCGTCGGCGTCGACGGCACGCTGCGAGAGAACCTCGGCGCAGGCGCGGGATACAGCCAGTCCCGCTCGCGGTAGAAGGTGTCCCGCTCGGTGACGTGCGGTTCGGTCTCCACCTCCGCGAACGACAGCACCGGCGTCACGCAGGCGTCGCTGTCGGCGAAGACCTTCGTCCAGTGGTCGCGATCCTGCGAGGCGAACACCTCGGTGAAGCGGGAACGCAGTTCCGGCCACCGGGCTCATGTCGTTCTGGCCTGGCAGGTCTTCGCCGTTCAGCCCGAGCTTCTCGCATGAGCTCCGCGTAGAACTGCGGCTCGATCGAGCCGACGGACACGTACTTGCCGTCCGCCGTCTCGTACGTGTCGTAGTAGGGGGCGCCGGTATCGAGCATGTTCACGCCGCGCTCGTCGCTCCACAGTCCCTGCCCGCGGAACGACCACATCATCTGCGACAGCACGCTGGACCCGTCGATCATCGCGGCATCGATCACCTGCCCTTGCCCGGACCGCTCGCGCTCCCACAGTGCAGACAGGATGCCGACGAGCAGGAACATCGAGCCGCCACCGAAGTCGCCCACGAGATTCAGCGGTGGCACGGGCTTCTCGCCCGCCCTGCCGACCGCGTGGAGGACGCCGTTGAGCGAGATGTAGTTGATGTCGTGGCCCGAGCGCTGGCTGCGCGGTCCCGTCTGACCCCAGCCGGTCATCCGGGCGTAGACGAGCCGGTCGTTGACCTTCTGCGCAGTCGTCGGGGCCGAGGCCGAGTCGCTCGGTGACGCCGGGCCGGAAGCCCTCGATCAACACGTCGGCCTTGGCCACCAGCGAGAGCACGAACTCGCGACCTTCGTCGCTCTTGAGGTCGGCCGCTACCGAACGACGGTTGCGCAGGAGGTAGTCGGTGCTCGCGTCGCTTTGGACGCCGGGCCGCTTCCCCGGACGCTCGACGCGCACGACGTCGGCGCCCAAATCCCCGAGAATCATCGCCGCGTGCGGCCCCGGGCCGATGCCCGCAAGCTCCACGACTCGCAATCCCTCAAGTGGTCCAGCCATGGCGCAACGCCCTCTCCATCGGTGACTCGGTTTGACCGCCGACAAAGCTTACTTGTATAACGAAGTCGATCGGTTGCGGGCCCAAAGCCCGCCAAACGCAAGGGCGTGCAATGACAACCACCGAGACCTACACCTCGATCGCCGATCTCACCGTGGCGCTGGACGACGGTGTGCTGGCACTGACACTCAACCGCCCGGACAGCCTCAACTCGCTGACGGCGCCGATGTTCGACACCATCACCGATGCGCTGAACCGCGCGGCCGACGACGCGAGAGTGCGTGTCGTTCGGATCGGCGGCGCAGGACGCGGCTTCAGTTCGGGCGCGGGCATCGGCGCTTCCGACAACGCCGGTCCGGACGCCGGCGTCCCCGGCGACGTGCTGCTCTCCGCGAACCGCGCCATCAAGGCGATCGTGGCGCTCCCCAAGCCCGTCGTGTCCGTCGTGCACGGCCCCGCCGCAGGCGTCGGCGTGTCGCTGGCGATCTCGGCGGACATCGTCCTGGCGTCCGACAAGGCCTATTTCCTGTTGGCGTTCACCAAGATTGGGCTGATGCCCGACGGCGGTGCGTCGGCTCTGGTGGCCGCCTCGATCGGGCAGGACCAAGGCAATGCGGATGGCCCTGCTGGCCGAGCGACTGCCCGCTTCCGACGCATTCGCAGCCGGGCTGGTCAGCGCAGTGCACGCGGCCGACGACCTCGACGCCGAGGTGGACAAGGTGCTCGCGACGCTGAAGTCCGGCCCCGCGGTCGCGTTTCGCCGCACCAAGCAGGCCATCAATGCCGCGACGCTGACCGAACTGGATGCGGCCATGGAGCGCGAGACCGAAGGGCAGATGTCCCTGCTTCATTCACACGACCTCCGCGAGGGCATGACGCGCCTTCCAAGAGCGTCGGCCCGCGAACTTCACCGACGCCTGAGCCTTCACCGCCACACCGCCGGCGCTATCTGAACGCAGGGACATAACCGCGCCACGGGAAGCGGACAAGCCCGAAAATCGTTCGACTTCAGCACGTGCGGTCGGCGACCATCAACGGCGTGAGTACGGAACTGGAGACGAAGCAGCCGGGCGAGGTGCCCGGCGGCTCTGCCAATTCTGCTCCTCGCGTCCGCTGGCGCGTGCTCGCACCGTTCCGCATACGCGAGTACCGCCTCCTGATCGCGGCGGTGTCGATGTCGATATTCGCCGAGGGCATGTGGACCGTCGTCATGGCACTGCAGGTCATCGCGCTTGGACAACGACCCCGCGTCGCTGTCACTGGTGGCGACCTGCCTCGCCGTCGGCCTGGTCGCCTTCCTTCCGGTTGGCGGGATCGCCGCGGACCGAGTGAACCAGCGCAGCGTCATCATCGCCGTCGAGGCCGTCAACGTCGCGGCGGTGGGCGCCGTCGCCGTACTGGGTTCCCTTGACGCACTGCGCATCTGGCACATGGCCGTCGCGGCCGCAGCAATGGGCATCGCGGCGGCATTCTTCTTCCCCGCCTACAGCGCGCTTCTTCCCCGGATCCTGCCCGCCGAACAACTGCTGGCCGCCAACGGAGTGGAAGGCGTTGTGCGCCCGGTATTCCAGCAGGCGATCGGGCCTGCGGTCGCGGGCCTGTTGATCGCCGCGACGTTCCCGTCGGTGGGCGCCGTCGTGGTGACGGCGCTGCTCGCCGTCAGCCTGGTGCTTCTGGTTGCCACGCGTCCGGCCGCAGTGACCCCGGAACCCGTCGAGCCGAGCGACCACACGTATTGCGTGATCTGCGAGACGGTTTCGCGTTCGTGATCGGCACCCGGTGGCTGAAGTGGACGCTGCTGTTCGCGAGCTTCTTCGTGCTGATCGTCCTCGGCCCGATCGAGATCCTCCTGCCGTTCATCGCGCAGGAACGCTTCTCCGATGGCGCGAAGGCGTACGGCCTCATCCTGGCGTTCTTCGGAATCGGCAGTGCGATCGGCGCATTGGCCGTGTCGTCCGCGCGGCTGCCGCGTCGCTACCTGACGGTCATGATGGCGATGTGGAGCCTCGGCTCGATTCCGTTGGCGGTCGTCGGCGCAACGTCGTCGTTCGCCCTGATGGCCCTCGCGGTGTTCGTCGTCGGCGTCACTGACGGTGCGGGCATGGTGATTTGGGGAACGCTGCTGCAGCGACGGGTGCCGACGGAGATGCTCGGCCGGGTGTCGAGCCTGGACTTCTTCGTCTCGCTCGTCTTCCTGCCGGTGTCGTTCGCGATCGTCGGTCCGCTGTCGAAGGTCGTGTCGATGCAGACGATCTTCCTCGTCGCCGGTTTCGCGCCGGTGCTCCTGGCCGCGGTGGCGATGGTCGCGGCGAAGATGCCGACGCGACGAGATCGAGAACCCGCTGCGGTAGTGGGTCAGACGCCGAAGATCGGCGGAAGTGCGAGCACCATGACGAGTCCCCAGAAGAAGTGGGTGACCATCGGCGCGAGCACTCCGCCGGTGATTCGGCGTTCGTAGGCGCACACCCCGCCGAGGATGAGTCCGGCGAAGCCAAGCATGGGATTGCCTGCCGCCGAGACCGCGACGGCGTAGATCGATCGTCGACACGCATCTCGGGTGACGTACTTCCCGAGCGCCGAGATACAGCGCGCCGCGGAAGAACATCTCCTCGGCGACACCGTTGATCACCGTGATCAGCACGACCAGCCACAGCGTGCCGTAGTTGGCGTACTCCAGCACGGCGACGATGTAGTCGCGGACGGGCCGATCTCCTTGGCCACCAGAGCCGCCGACGATGAACACCGCGCCGAGCAGTACGCCGATCGCCGCGCCGGTGATCACGGGCCGCCTCTCGCGTCCGCGGAAATGGACGCACCCCAGATGCAGTGGGCCCGACAGCCGGGCGCCGATCGCCCACGTCGCGGCGAGGGCGAGCGTCAAAACGTAGAACTCCGTGCTGCCTGGCGTCCGGCTCAGCGAGAGTCCGAGCAGCGTGGCACCGATGGCCAATACGACCACGACCACGACTCGGCGCCTGCGGATCAGCAACGGGCTCCTCGTCGTGCGTGACGCGCGGGCGAACCCAGGATTGCGCGGACCTCGGAGACGAGCGTCACGACGCGCCCCCCGGCGCCAGACCGATCAGCGTGTCGAGCCCGTGCGCCACCAGCCCGCGACGGGCCCAGGAACGGCGCCGAGCAGACCGAGCGCGGGCCTTGCGTGCGATGGTGTGACCATCGCGGCGATCTTGCGCAGCCGCAGGATGTCGCCGCCCGCCCAATCCGGATCGGTGTCGGCGAGATGGTGCGGGTCGGCCAGACCGTTGACCGGCCGTTGCCCACGACTCGACAGGGACAGCTCGATCGCCTCCTCGTGGTGAGAGACCGCCCGGCGGGTCGGGCACGAGCTCGCGCAGGCCGTCGTTCGATGCCTTCATCGGAAAGTCAAGTGACTCAACGAGATCCGCGGCAAGACCACCCGGCACCGGGACGAATCAGCGCGGCCACCTGCGACACCAGCCGCATGTCCACGTCGGGACCGGCACTCCGGTACGCCACTTGTCCGACAGCCGCGCATAGGTGAGAGCAAGTCCCCGTAGGTCGTCGTCTCGGGCCCGCGAATGTCGTAGGAGCCGGCGGGGACGCGCTCGGCATCGGCGGCCGCGACCAGGTAGTAGAGGACGTCGCTGATCGAGATCGGATCCATCGGGTTGTGTGCCCACGGCGGCATCGGGATCAGCAGGAAGCGGTCGCCGACGTAGCGCAGCATCTCGAAGGACGTCGACCCTGCCCCGATGATGATCGCCGCGCCGAGCCACACCACGTCGGGTCCGCCATCGATGGTCAACGCCTCGGCGACCTCGGCCCGGCTGGTGAGGTGCTCGGACAGCTCGTCGTCGTCGGGGACGAAGCCACCGAGGTAGACGATGCGCTTGACGTCCGGCGTCCTTGGCGGCTCGAGCGACGTGCTCGGCGGCCCTGTTGTCGGCGCTCCTGAAGTCGGTTTGTCCGATGCCGTGGACGAGGTAGTAGACGACGTCGATGGGGCCCGCCACCTGGAAGGCGCTGGCGACCGACTCCTGGTCCGCCGCGTCGAGGTACACCGGCTTCACGTCGTCGAACCAGCCGAAGTCGGCGAGGCGAGCGACGTCGCGACTGGCGACCACGACCTCGTGGCCGTCCGCCAACAGAGCGGCCACTAGCCGCGATCCGATGTAGCCGGTCGCGCCGGTGACCAGGATGCGCATGCGTTTCACCGTAGGTAGGTACCCACGCGGGCGCTAATCGACCGCGTTGCGGTGCAAGTCACTCAGCTGCACGTACACCTCGGAGTTGAGCTTGTTGCCCGCCACCTCGTCGTCGCTGAGCTCCCTGCGCACCTTGGCAGGGACACCCGCCACCAACGACCGCGGCGGGATGACGGCACCCTGCGGCACCAGTGCACCCGCCGCCACCAGTGAGCCCGCGCCGATGACCGCGCCGTTGAGCACGGTCGATCCCATGCCGATGAGGCAGCCGTCCTCGACGGTGCAACCGTGCAACACGGCGTTGTGACCGACGCTCACTCCGGCGCCGATGGCGGCGGGAAATCCGGGGTCGACGTGGACGACGGCGCCGTCCTGGATGTTGGTGCCCGCGCCGATCTGGATGGGTTCGAATTCGGCGCGCAGGACCGCGCCGTACCAGACGCTGGCCTTCGCGCCGAGAGTCACCTGACCGAGCACGGTGGCATTCGCGGCGACCCACGACTCGTCGTGCAACTCGGGGGCATGGCCGAGAATGGCCTTGATCAGCGGCTCTGGCATGGGCGACATGCTAGCCGCCGATGCGCCGACACCGACAATGGCTCGATCCTTGCGACACCTGGCATTCACGCCACTGGCGCGCGCACCCTGCAAGACGAGAGGGTAGGTCGGTGACCGTCACGACCGCCCAACGACACCGGGCGGCGTCCGCGGATCCACTGGGCGTGGGTCGTCGCGGCCGTCAGCTTCGTCGCGATCCTCGGCGCCGCAGGTTTCCGCTCGGTACCCGGCGTGATGATGAATCCGCTGCACCACGAGTTCGGCTGGTCGCATGGGCGTCGTCGGGCTCGCGATGTCGGTCAACATGACGCTGTTCGGCCTCACCGCACCGTTCGCGGCCGCGCTGATGGACCGCTTCGGCGTGCGCCCGGTGCTGACGGCCGCGCTCGGCCTGATCGCGGCGGGCTCGGCCCTGTCGGTCACGATGACCGCGAGCTGGCAGCTGGTGGCGTTCTGGGGGGTGCTGGTGGGCACCGGCACCGGCGCCATCTCGATGGGCTTCGTCGCGACCATCTCCACCCGCTGGTTCGAGGAGCGCCGCGGCCTCGTCACCGGCGTGCTCACCGCGGCGAGCGCGACGGGGCAGCTGATCTTCCTGCCGGTCATCGCCGCCGTCACGGAGCGGCACGGCTGGCGGTTGGCGTCGCTGGTCGTGGCCGCCGCGGCGCTGTCCGTCGTTCCACTGGTGCTGGTCTTCATGCGCAACTACCCGCAGGACAAGGGCCTCACCGCATACGGGGCGACGACGACGGCGGTCGCCGAGGTGCCCGCCAGCAGCTTCCGCGCGGCGTTCGACGGCCTCAGAATCGGCATGAAAGTGCCAGCATTCTGGTTGCTGGCTGCCAGCTTCGCCATCTGTGGCATGACGACGAACGGCCTCATCGGCACGCATTTCATCCCGGCCGCAAACGACCACGGCATGCCGACCACCGTCGCGGCGGGACTTCTGGCCACCATCGGGATCCTCGACGTCGCGGGCACCGTGTTCTCCGGTTGGCTCACCGACCGCGTGGACCCGCGGTTGCTCCTGGTCGTGTACTACGTGGGCCGCGGCATCTCGCTGCTGCTGCTGCCGTCGCTGCTCTCGCCGCACGCCGAGCCCGGCACCTGGGTTTTCATCGTCTTCTACGGCCTGGACTGGGTCGCGACCGTGCCACCGACGATCGTCCTCTGCCGCAATTACTTCGGCGCGCGCACGCCGGTGGTGTTCGGCTGGATCTTCGCATCGCACCAAATCGGCGCGGCGATTGCGGCGGCGGGGGCCGGACGGCTGCGGGACCTCCAGGGCAACTACGACCTCGCGTTCTACGTCGCGGCGGGCCTGTGCGCGGTCGCCGCCGTGCTGTGCCTGAACGTGCGAAATGTGCAGGTCGAGGTCACGACAAGTGGCCTGACGGTCCGTGCTGGCCTTCGCTCTGACTTTGCCGATTGCGCTCTGGTGCAATTACCATTCCTCCGGTGTCGCCGCGAGGGTCGGGCTCAGAAGCGACGCGATTGACCAAACTGAGGAGCCGAAAGTGAAGACTCACACCAGCAAGGCCATGGGGGTGGCCGCGGCCGTCGCCGCACTCGCGGTGTCGCTGCCGCTGGCGATCACCGCGCAAGCCGACGATCCCGTCGTCCCCAAGCCGCCGGCCGGATCCGCAGGGCAACTGCGATCCCGTGCGGGCCGAACTGGCCACCGCGGGCACCAACCTGACCGAACTGGCCAAGATGCCGGTTGGTCAGGCGATTGTCGAAGATCCCGTCGCTGAGCACGTTCTACTCGGCGATCTCGGGTGGGCTCAATCCCGCGGTCAACATCGTGCCGGTCCTGGACAACGGCCCGTACGTGGTGTTCGCACCGAACAACGACGCCTTCGCCGAAGCTCGACCCCGCCGAGCTCGAGACGCTGAAGACCGATCCCGCCGCGCTGAGCAAGCTGGACTACTACCACGCCTTCCTCGGCCTGGTCGGACCCGACCTCGTGCAGGGCGTCCGGCCCTCGCAGGAGGGCACCGACATCACGATCAAGGGCAAGGGCGGCGACATCAAGGTCAACGACTCCGCCAAGGTGATCTGCGGCGGTATCTCGGGAGTCAACTCCCGGATCTACATCATCGACACCGTGCTGGACCCCGCGTCCGGCGGTTCGTTGTCGTCCGAGGAACGCGTCCAGCATGGCGGCGTCGGCATCGGCGTCGTCGTCGGCCTCGAGCACCAGCTCGAGCGCGAGCCAGTCGCCCGAGCAGCCTGCTTCGCCGTCGGCCGCCGCGCCGGAGGGCTAAGCCTGACCGCGGATCCGCGATAACCGCCGTGCGCGCTCGCTAGCGGCCCGCGGGTTCGTCGTCGTCGTCATCCTCGTGGTCGGCCAGGTACTGCGCCTCGTCGAGCACCTCCGCGCGGAAGTCGTCGGCAACGTCGTCGATCGCCTCGATGGCCTCCAGCGTCAACTCCTGCCGGATTCCGCTCTCCGCGTGGGCGAATGGCACGAAGGCGCGTAGCAGGTCGGGGGTGTCCAGCTGCGCCGTGAAGGGAATGACGTCGTCGTCGACGACCGGCCCGAGGAGCAATTGCCGCACACCGCGGTGCGCTCCACCGCAGGGGGTCGCCCGTCCCCGTGTCGATGCACGCCTGCAGCAGCTCGCGGTGATCACGGGCGAACGGAATGCCCATCAACGATGCGAAGAACCCATCGAGCACGGGCGCCGAATCCCATTGCGGCACACGGTATGCAGTGCCTCCGTCGGGCATCTTCGCGACCAACCACTGCAGTAGTGCGCGACAGGCCGGCCAGGTGTCCGACTCCTCCGGCATGAACGCCGACCGGTAGCGGTCGAGAGCATTCTGCAATCCGACCCGAGCGTCGGCCACGTCGAGGTCGGCGAAGCTGGTGTCGGGATCGGTGTTGCTCGCCTTGGCGACGTCGAGCACGGCGTCGATGGCATTGGGCACGAAGAAGGCGTCCTTGACCTCCGACAGCGACAGATGGTCGATGTTCACCGCACAGGTCATGTCGTACCCATCGGCAAGCCGCACGGCGAGCAGCACCTCGTCGCCGTCGCCGAGCACGTGCGTCATCCTGACCACGCGGTGGACGGTCGTCTGCGCCAGGTCGGCGAGCCAGCGCGGCAGACTGTCGTCGCGCTCGTCGACCGCGCGTCGGCACCGGTCCCGCAGTGCGTCATCGTCGTCGATCAGTTCACCGAGCCCCGCCAACAGCGCGGTGGTCTCGGGCACCCGCACGTCGATGAAGGCCGCGACGAGTTCGGCGAGGCTGGCCGTCTCCTCGGCATCGGGTTGCCCCAGCAGCGCCGGTTGCGGGGCGGTCGCCTCGATCGACCATGCTCACGATGCCCAGCAGATCCATCGGGTCGCCGCCGTCGAGAGCCTGACGCACCTCGCCGATCAGCGGTGCGTCGCCGAAGGTCTCCGCGTCCGACGGCGCTCCGCGCCGCGCCTTCCTGCGCCTGGCATCGCGCCGCGCCTGTTTGGCTGCGCTGCGTCTGCGCCCGTCGGCCATGGACGGACCCTACCGAACCGCGGTTTGTGGCGTATTTCCAGCGCTGCCCGCTGGAAATACGCCACAAATCGCGTTAGAGGCCGAGGTCGCGGCCGATGATGTCCTTCATGATCTCGGTGGTACCGCCGAAGATCGTCTGGATGCGCGAGTCGACGTAGTCGCGGGCGACGCGGTACTCCATCATGTAGCCGTAGCCGCCGTGCAGCTGGACGCAGCCGTCGATCACCTTCTTGGCCGTCTCGGTGCACCACCACTTGGCCTTGGCCGCCTCGACCGCTGTGAGGTCGCCGTCCACCACGCCCTGCAGGCAGCGGTCGATGTACTGCTCGGAGACGTCGAGTTCGGTGTCCATCTCGGCGAGCAGGAAGCGGTTGTGCTGGAAGTTGCCGATCGACTGCCCGAAGGCCTTGCGGTCCTTGGCGTACTGCAGTGTCTGGCGCCAACTTTCGCGCGCTCCAGCGATCGCGGAGATCGCGATGCCGAGCCGCTCCGAGGGCAGGTTCTCCATCAGGTGGTAGAAGCCGCGCCCCTCCTTGCCCAGCACGTTGGCGGCGGGCACGCGGACGTCCTCGAAGTGCAGTTCGGCGGTGTCCTGAGCGTGCAGGCCCATCTTCTCGAGCTTGCGCCCGCGGGTGAAGCCCGGCATGTCGCGCTCGACCACGAGAAGCGTGAAGCCCTTGTGACCCGCGTCGGGATCGGTGCGGCAGACCACCACGACGAGGTCGGAGTTGAGTCCCGACGAGATGAATGTCTTGGAGCCGTTGACGATCCAGTCGTCGCCGTCGCGGACGGCGGAGGTGCGGATGCCCGCGAGGTCGCTGCCCGCACCGGGTTCGGTCATGGCGACGGCGAGGATCAGCTCACCGCTGGCGATGCCCGGCATCCACCGCTTGAGCTGCTCCTCGTTCGCCAAACTCTTGAAATACGGTGCGACGACGTCGTTCTGGAGGCTCAGCGAGGGCGCCGGGCCGCCGTAGCGGGCGAGCTCCTCGTCGATGATGGCGTTGAACCGGAAGTCGTCCGAGCCACCGCCGCCGTACTCCTCGGGCATGTTGAACCCGATCAGACCGTACTTGCCCGCAGCGATGAACGCCGAGCGATCGACGAGCCGGTCGGCCTCCCACTTCTCGGCGTTCGGCACCAACTCGCGTTCGACGAACTGGCGGGCGCTCTCGCGCAACGCCTCGTGCTCTTCGGAGAAGACCACTCGCTTCACGTTCCATCCTCCTACTTGGCTTGCCATACGGGTTCGCGCTTCTCGGCGAATGCCCGCGGCCCTTCCTTGGCGTCCTCGGAGCGCAGCACTCCGCCGATCTCGTGCAGGGTCCTGCGCCAGCCGGGTTCATCGCCGGTGATCACACCGTCGTCGACGCCGTTGGCCACTCGCTTGCTGGCCCAAACGGCAAGCGGCGCATTGCACGTGATGCGGTCCGCGAGCGCCAGCGCGGCGTCCACGACCGTGCCGTCGGGCACCACCTGGTTGATGAGGCCCCACTTGAGCGCATCCGCCGACGACATCGGTTCGCCGGTGAACAGCAGTTCCATCGCCACCTTGCGGGGCAGGTGGTCGACGATGCGGAACACGCCGCCCGCCGCCGCGATCAACCCGCGCTTGACCTCCGGCAGACCGAACTTCGTCCGTTCCTCGGCGACGACGAGATCGCTCGCCAACGCCAGTTCGGTGCCGCCGCCCAGGGCGGTACCGTTCACCGCCGCGATGGTGGGCTTGTCGATGTAATGCTGGACGTAGCCGGCGAAACCCCAGTCGCCACGGCCGGGATGGTAGATGTTCTCCCGCCGCGAGATCGCCTTGAGATCAGCGCCTGCACAGAAGGATTCGCCCGCGCCGGTGATGACCACGGCACGGACCTCTGGATCGTTCTGGGCGGCCTCGAGGGCGTCGCCGACCGCCGTGCTGACCGCGCTGTTGACGGCGTTGCGGGCGTCGGGTCGGTTGATCGTGATCAGCGCGACGTTCCCCCGCCGCTCCGTGAGAGCGGCGGGGGCAACGGCGTCGGTCACAACAGTTCGAGGATGGTGGCGTTGGCCTGTCCGCCGCCCTCGCACATGGTCTGCAGGCCGTACTGAATTCCCTTGTCCCGCATGTGATAGAGCATCGTCGTCATGATGCGCGCACCGGAGCCGCCAAGCGGGTGACCCAGCGCGATGGCGCCACCGTTCGGATTGAGCTTCTTCTCATCGGCGCCGATGTCCTTGAGCCACGCCAACGGAACCGGCGCGAACGCCTCGTTGACCTCGAAGACGCCGATCTCGTCGATCGACAGACCCGAGCGCTTGAGCACCTTCTGCGTCGCGGGGATCGGCGCGGTCAGCATGATCACCGGATCGGCACCGGCCAGCGCCACGCTGTGCACCTTGGCAAGTGGCTTGAGGCCCAACGACTTCGCCTTCTCCGCCGACATGAACAGCAGCGCGGCGGAGCCGTCGGAGATCTGGCTGGCGTTGCCCGCGTGGATCACGCCGTCCTCCTTGAACGCCGGCTTGATGGTCGCCATCTTCTCGACCGTGCCACCGCGACGGATGCCCTCGTCCTTGAGCACCGTGTTGCCGTCCTGATCCTTGATCGCGACGATCTGGTCGTCGAACGCGCCGGAATCCTGTGCGGCGGCGGCCTTCTCGTGCGATCCGAGGGAGAACTGATCGAGTGCGGTGCGGTCGAAGCCCCACTGCTCGGCGATCATCTCGGCACCGGTGCCCTGGTTCGGGGTCTGGCTGTAGCGGCTGCGGAAGGCCTCCGGGTAGGGGTGCCCACCGTTGGCCAGCGAAGCACCCATCGGGGTGCGGGACATCGACTCGACGCCACCGGCGACGACGACGTCGTAGTGGCCCGCCGCCACGCCTGCCGCGGCGAAGTGCACCGACTGCTGACTCGAGCCGCACTGCCGATCGACGGTGACGCCGGGAACGCTCTCGGGCCAGCCCGCCGCGAGCACCGCGGTGCGCGCGATGTCGAGCGCCTGCTCGCCCGCCTGCATGACGCAGCCCCAGATCACGTCGTCGACGAGCGCCGGGTCGATTCCCGCGCGCTGAACGAGACCGTTGAGCACCTGGGCGGACAGTTCGCCGGGATGAACCCCCGACAGACCACCGTTGCGCTTGCCGACCGGCGATCGGACCGCCTCGACGATGACGGCTTCAGCCATGGGAATTCTCCTTCGAATGGGGTTGGGGGATCTCACACCAGCATGGTGGTTACCACCGAAGGTAGAACAGCGGGGTTTGCGAGGTCAACCTACTGGTTGGTAGATGCCTTCGACCAGGTCACCTCGACGGGCAGATCGTCAGCCCAGGGCTGACGCGTCACCATGTCCGCGACCCGCACCACGCCGCGCTCGAATTCACCCGTGGCCGCATCGACCAGGCGGTACTCCTGGGTCTGCTTGTGGATCGGCTGCGCGTCGAGCAGGACGACGCGTACCTCACCGGGCTCGAAGTGGCACCGCTCCTGCATCGCGGCGATCAACTGCTCGTTGTGCATGTGGCCGTCGCCGAAGTTCCATCCGATGGCGGTGCTGCAGAGCCGCTCCCCCTCGGTGATGACGTAGTCGGCCTCGTTGCCGTCGGCCATCGCGCGGTGCACGAGCGTGAAGAGCGCACGGCCGTGCGTGTTCATGGCGCGGAAGGCATAGCCCGAATGCAGCATGACCATCGCCTGCTCGGGGCTGCCGTAGATCTTCTCGACCTGCGACTGCGGCATGCTCGCGATCGCCACCAAACCCTCGTTGATCTTCGCCTCGGCCGAGGGCTTCATGCACCACTGCGTGGTGTCCCAGTTGCCCGCGTAGTACCGCATGCCGGGCAGGAAGGAGATCTTGCGCGGGAACAGGTTTCCGAGGACGACGATGCCCGCGACGACGGCGAACAGCACGAGCGGCCACGGGGTGGTCATGTCGGCGAGGCCGATGCCCGCGTGCCCGACGAACAACGCGAGCACGCAGAACATCATGAAGACGTTCCACTCCAGCGGCACGCCCATCGGGATGGCGCTGAGGATGCCGAAGTGGAAGATCAGCATCACCGTCGCCGCGATCACCGTCGGCCAACCGCCGTGGGAGAAGAACAGCACCAGCGGCACCAAACCCTCGACCGCCGTGCTGAAGTGCGCGACGACCCGGGACAGCCGACCGGGCCGC
>CAWCTU010000022.1:0-17383 GCA_963798405.1 uncultured Actinomycetota bacterium | reverse complement strand
CGACGCCTTGGTGGCGGCGACCTTCGCCACCGCGAACCGTCACGGTGAATTCGCCTGCGATGTTGACCACCGTGGGATCCGCGGTCGACGTCGACACGCCCCGGAGTCGCACCGCTTCAAGAAAGGTGAAGTGCGAGCGAGGAATCTGCGCCAACGACGGATCGCCATGACCCAGCAAGCGGAACAGTTCGGCGAGGACGGTTGCGGGCGCCGCGATGCCGCCGTACTCCGTTGGCACCGACAGGCCAAGCAGCCCGGAGACTTTCAGTGCGCGCACCTGTGAGTGCGGCGCGTCCGATCCGCGTCACCGATCCGTACAGCGGTGGCGCGCATGGTCATCTCGCGGTGCCCACGAACGGAATCGATGCCGGCGGCACGTCGATGCGGCCGACGTCGAACAATCCGCGTTGGCGAAGGATCGGGACCACGCCCTCGCCGAACCAGAACAACTCCTCCAGATGCGGGTAGCCCGAGAAGATGAATTCGTCGATGCCCACCTCCGCGTACTCGGCGATGCGGTCGGCCACCTCGGAGTGACTGCCGACGAGTGCGGTCCCTGCTCCACCGCGGACCAGGCCGACACCCGACCACAGGTTCGGGGCGATCTCCAAGCTGCGGGCATCCTTCCAACTACCGTCCGCGCGGTGGGATTCGTGCAGTTCGCGCATGCGCCGCTGGCCCTCGGATTGGCTGCGCGCCAAGCCTTCCTGAGCGGCGCGGACCGTGTCGTCGTCCAGCGCGTCGATCAGTCTGCCCGCCTGCTCCCAGGCTTCTTCCGAGGTGTCGCGAGAGATCGTGTGCAACCGGATGCCGAATCGCACGTCCCTGCCCTCGGCCAGGGCGAGTTCGCGGATCCAGTCGATCTTCTCGTGCACCGCGGCAGGTGGCTCGCCCCAGGTCAGGTAGACGTCCGCGTGGCGTGCAGCGACCGGTCCGGCGGCAGGCGAACTGCCGCCGAAGTACAAGGGCGGCACCGGGTTCGGAGGTAGCGCCAAGGCGGCCTCCTCGACGTCGACGTGCTTGCCCTTCAGCGTCACCTTCTCGCCGGCGAACAACCTGCGGACGACATCGAGGAACTCGTCGCAGCGCTCGTAGCGGGCGTCCTTGTCGAGGTGATCGCCGAACGACCGCTGCTCGTGTGCCTCGCCGCCGACCACGACGTTGAGCAGGATGCGGCCGGGTGCGTGCCGCGCGAACGTCGCCGCCATCTGCGCCGACAGCGTCGGGCTGACCAACCCCGGTCGGAACGCCACCAGAAACGCCAGCGACGTCGTCTCCCTGGCCAACAGCGCGGCGGTGACGAACGCGTCCTCACACCACGCGCCGGTCGGAATCAGCGCGCCGGTGAAACCGAACGTTTCGGCCGCCCGCACGATCGAGGCCAGGTAGTCGATGCTGGCGTCGCGGTCGCTGTGCGCGGCGCCCGCGGGCAGCCCGTGCCCACCGCCGACGATGGTGCGGCTGTCGCCGTAGGTGGGCAGAAACCAGTGCAGCTTCACCGTCAACGGTTCGTCCTCGTCCTCGAGTTCGGAAGTGAGATCCAGAATAGGCAGGCGGTCATCCAACCCCGACGACTTCGCGGACACCCGACTCGGCCGCCTCGATCTCGCGGACCAACGGCAGGACGTTCGCACCGAAGTACTCGATCTCCTCCTGGAAGTGCAGGAAGCCTCCGAGGATCAGGTCGACGCCGCGCTTGCGGTATGCCGCGATCGCTCGGCGATCTGTTCCGGCGTGCCGATCAGCTGCGTGCGGAAGCCGTCGTTGTACTGCACCAGGTCCTCGAACGACGAGTCGGCCCACATGCCCTTCTTGTCGCCGGTGGAGCTGCCGGCCTGCTGCACGGCACCGCGGAACCCTTCGACAGCAGGCTTGTTCGCCTTCTCGATGATCTCGCGGAGGGTGTCGCGCGCCTCCTTCTCGGTGTCGCGGGCGATGATGAACCCGTTCAGCCCGACCTTGACCTCGCGGCCGACGGTGCGTGCGTGGTCCCTGACGTCGACAACCTGCTCGGTGATCCCGTCGAAGTCCTTGCCGTTCGAGAAGTACCAGTCTGAGTACAGTCCACCGTTGCGGCGGGCGGCCGTGGAGTTGCCGCCCTGGAAGATCTCCGGATTGGGCCGCTCGGGGGTGTTCAGCGGCTTGGGCTTGAGCGTGAAGTCGTGGATGCGATAGAAGTCGCCACGGAAGTCCACAGGGTCGTCGTTCGTCCAGATCTTGCGCAGCACCTGCAGGAACTCGGCGCTGCGTCGATAGCGCTCGTCGTGTTCGAGCCACGGCTCGCCCAGGTGTGTGAACTCGTCCTTGAACCAACCCGAGACGACGTTGACGGCGAACCGGCCGTTGCTCAAGTGGTCGGCGGTCGCGCCCAGCTTCGCCAGCACCGCGGGCTGCCACAGCCCCGGGTGGACCGCCGCGATCACCTTGAGGCGCTCGGTGGCCAGCAGCAGCGCCAGGCTGAAGCTGGTCGACTCGTGCTGGTACTCGGCGCCGTAGCTGGCCTCGTACCGAACCTGCGACAGCGCATAGTCGAAGCCGTTGTTCTCCGCGGTCTGCGCGAGCTTCTTGTTGTACTCGTAGTTCCAGTCCGTGCGCTGTTCGATGTCACTCGTCACCAGGCCGCCACTGACATTGGGCACCCAGTAGGCGAACTTGATCTCGTCGGCGATGCGCTCAGTGCTCAATGGAATGTTCCTTCGCGTTGATGAATCAATTTCAGCCGCAACGGCATTCGCAATCACATGCCTGGACGATTGCTGCCGACTCCTGCGGCTCTGATCGCACGCAAAAACTAGTGCGCAGAGACATCAACGGTATTTCGGCGGTTCGCCGCGAGCCATGCTTGGACTCAAGCTGAATTAAAGAGGCGCCGCTCGCCGAGTGCACGGTTGTTCGTTGCGCTACTCGAGCGATGTCCGAACAACCGTGCAGTCGTCACAGAATTGGGGGTTCGTGCCTAGACCGGATCGAACTTGGAGATCAGCCACTTGTCGCCGACCTTGTCCAGCGTCACCCGCACGCTGGACGCCGTGTCGGACGGCGCACCCGTGCCGATGACCACCGTCTGGTTGACGAACACCAGAACCACTGCGTGATGGGAATCGGCGGACACCGACGCCGCCGCGGGAACCCGTGCAGACGCCGAGATCTGCTGTTGCTTGGCACCGGGGATCACGACGTTGGTGGTCAGGTCCGTATACGACTGTTGGAATTCGCCGGTGAGCAGGCTGCGCGCATCGCCCAGCTGCTTCTCGACGGTTTCCGGCTTGTAGGAAAGCAGCGTGACGGTGCTGTCCTTCGCCGCCTGGACCGACTCGATGCTTGCGGTCCGGTTGTCGCGCACCGAATTGTCCACGTACTTGAGGAACCCGGCCGTCAACGCCAGAAGCAACGCCAGGCCGGGCAGCACGCCGTACGCGAGCACGCGCGACCACTGGATGCGCTCGACATCCGCTTCGGACGGCTCGGGCGTTTCCACGTCCGCGTCGTCCGCCTCCGACGCATCGAGTGGCGTCGGTTCGTCGTCCTCGGTTACCGAAGCTGCCACGTCTACTGAAGCCGCCGCGTCCGGTGAATCCGCCGCCGCGCCCCGGATGCGCGGTGCGACGACGGTGTCCGCGGCGGGCGCCTCGACCGTCGACTCGATCGTGGGCGCCTCGACCGTCGACTCGATCGTCAACTCCTCGGCCTTCGACTCCGGCGCGGTAGCAGCCTCGTCGCGGGGCGCTGCGCTACGCCGGCGCCAACCGTGCCGCCCGGGCTTCGTCGCCTTCGCCTCGTCGACCTCGTTGGCCGTGTCGTCTTCTGATTTGGTCATGGCACGAACTCCACGTTGGACACCTTCGGCTCATCGCCGACCTTCTGCAGCAGGATCCGCATCCGCCAGGACTTGGGTCGCTGGTCGGGTTGACCGACGACCGACGTGTTGACCGAGACCGCGACGAGCACCTGCGCCTCGTCGGCCGACTCCGATTCGACGCCTGCCTCCGTCACCGTCCCCACCGACTTCGACTTCACTTCCTTGACGACCTGGACGAACGGTCCGGAGCGCTGTTGGAAGTCGTCGTAGAACGTGCCGGTCGCCGAATCGAGGATGCGCTTCACATCGGCGTCGACGTGCTCGAAGTCGATGGTCGTCAGGTTGAGGGCACCTTGGCGACCCACGGCGAGGAATTCCTTGCGCTGGGTGTCGGCCTGGTGCGACTGATAGGCGCGGAACCCCAGCCAGCCGACCAGTCCGGCGAGGGCCAGCACGACGACCAGCCCGACGATCGTGGCCAACCGGACGTGTGACATTCCGGGCTTGTCCGCGGTGACGTCCTCGACGTCCTCGCCGCTTCGTAGTCCTCGGCGGCGTCGGTCTCGTCGTCGGCGTCGGTGGTCTCGTCCTCGACCTCCGCGACCTGGGTCACGGCTTGGGCCGATGCGGCGGACTCAGCCTCGCCCTTCTCGGCGTTGGGGGCAGCTTCGTCGTCTGCCATGTGTTTGCTCCTCGGTGATGCCGTAGGCGGATTCGGTCAGCACAACGCCCGCCCATCGGGTCCAAAGTACGTGCCGCTACCTGGGAGGTGTCCGGCGGCCGCAATCCCGGGCCTGCGGGGCCGCCTCGGAAGCGGGTCGTCACCTGGGTAACGTGAGGCCGAAGGCTGGCCGAGAGGATGTCCGTGAGCACCGTGAGTTCCACACCTTCGACCGTCACCCTCCGTGGTGTCGACGATCTCGCACTGATCGGCGACGAGTGGAACAGGGGCGTTGCAGACGCCGACGACAAGCCCACCATTCTGATGCTGCACGGCGGCGGTCAGAACAGGTTCTCCTGGAAGAACACCGGCCAGATCCTGGCCGACGCGGGATTTCACGTCATCGCTCTGGATAGTCGCGGCCACGGCGACAGCGACCGCTCCCCGACGGGCAAGTACTCGGTCGAAAGCCTCTGTGAAGACGCCCTGCAGGTGCTGTACCAAATCGGGCGTCCAGTGGTGCTCGTCGGTGCGAGCATGGGCGGTCTGACCGGCATCCTCGCCGCCCACGAGGCCGGACCCGAGATCGTCACGAAGCTGGTGCTCGTCGACGTCGTGCCCAGGTTCGAAAAGGGCGGCAGCGCGCGCATCCGAGACTTCATGTTCAGCCACGTCCACGGATTCGACTCGCTCGACGAGGCGGCCGACGCCGTCGCCGCATACCTTCCCCATCGGCCGAAGCCACGCAGCACCGATGGGCTGAAGAAGAATCTTCGCCTGCGCGACGGCCGGTGGTACTGGCATTGGGATCCAGCGTTCCTCAGCAAGCCGGACGACGATCCGTTCGCCAGGATGGAGAAGCTCGAGCAGGCCGCGATCCACCTCCAGGTGCCGATTCTGTTGATCCGCGGGAAGTTGTCGGACGTCGTCAGCCCCGAGGGTGTCGACGACTTCCTCGCGAAGGTGCCGCACGCTGAGCTGGTCGAGTTGCCCGGTGCCGGACACACCGCCGCGGGCGACGACAACGACGCGTTCAGCGAGGCCGTGGTCAAGTTCGTCCTGCGGTAACGACCATGCCCGGATTCAACTTTCTCTCCCAGCCCGAACTGCCGGCTCCCCATGTGACCGAGGAGCAGGCCGCCGAACTCCTGTCGACGCACTACGGACTCGACGCCCGAGCGGAATCCCTTGGTAGCAACCAGGACAAGAACTTCCTGGTGTTCGACTCGCGCGATTGCCTACTCGGCGTGTTGAAGATCGCCAACCCCGCGTTCACAGCTGTTGAGCTTGCGGCTCAGGACGCGGCCGCCGCGCTGATCGCCGAGGCCGAGCCGACGCTGCGGGTCGCCGTGCCGCTGCCCAACCTCGTCGGCGAAGTGTCAACGCCCGTAACGGGTCTGCTGGACGGGACCGCCCACGTGCGCCTGCTGCGATTCTTGGACGGCGGCACCCTGGTGGATGCCGGCTATCTGTCACCACGGGTCGTAGCCGCCATGGGGGAGCTCGCGGGGCGGGTCAGCCTCGCCCTGGCCGACTTCCGGCACGACGGTCTGGACCGCGCGTTGCAGTGGGACCTTCGCTACGGCCACGACGTCGTGAATGCGCTCGTCGCACACGTCGATGACGTCTCCTATCGGGACCGTCTCGCCACCGCCTCGGCCGACGCGTGGTCGAAGCTGGTGCCGCTGATCGACGCGCTCCCGCGCCAAGCGGTGCACCTCGACCTGACCGACGCCAACGTCGTGGTGTCGCGGCCCGACGGCGAGCGCCCGCAGCCGGACGGCATCATCGACTTCGGCGACCTGTCGGACACCTGGGCGGTATCCGAAGTCGCCATCGCGTTGTCATCGGTGCTGGGCCACCCCGGCTCGTCGCCAGCGTCGATCTTGCCCGGTATCAAGGCATTTCACGCGATCCGGCCGTTGACCGCCGCGGAGGCCAACGCACTGTGGCCGCTCGTGGTGCTTCGCACGGCGGTGCTCATCGTCAGCGGAGCCCAGCAGGAGGTCCTCGATCCCGACAACGACTACCTGACCGACCAGTCCCACGCCGAGCATCGCATGTTCGCGCAGGCCACGTCCGTGCCCATCGACGTGATGACCGGCGTCATCCGGGCGGCACTCGATCTGGGGGTCGACCCGGAATCGATTTCCGGAGGGCCGCTGTTCGCCGGACTCGATGCCGCATCGGTGGCCACCCTCGACCTGTCCCCCACCTCCGAGGACTTCGACGCGGCATTCGAACCGGGCGGGTGGCTGGCGCCCGGAGTCGACGACGAATTGGCAAGGACCGCAGTCGAGTCCGGTGCATCCATGGTGACCACCGGATTCGGCCAGCCGCGGCTGAGCAGGGCTCCCGCCCTGAGTCAGGACAGCCCCGACGTGGTTCCCACCGGTATCGGCCTGTGGCCAGCCGCGTCCGCCACCGTCATTGCGCCCTGGCCGGGTGAGATCGTGGAACGCGGGATCGACTCCTTCGTCCTGCGCGGCTTCCACTACCAGCTGACGATGACGGGCGTCGCGGCGGTGACGCCAACCACGCGGGTCCACATGGGCGAACCGCTGGCCATCGCCGTGGCGGACCGCTGGTGCGATGTCGGGGTCAGCACCGTCGGCGTTGCGGTGCCGCCCACGTTCACCACCGCGGAACTGGCACCCGGATGGCTGTCGATCTCCCGCGATCCGCGCCCGCTTCTCGGGCTCGCCGCTTCGCAACCACCGGCGGAGCGAGACCTGTTGGCGCGCAGGAACGACAGCTTCGCCAGCGTGCAGGAGCACTACTACCGCACACCGCCGCAGATCGAGCGGGGCTGGCGCCACTTCCTGATGTCGACGTCCGGTCGGGTCTACCTCGACATGGTCAACAACGTCACCGTGCTCGGCCACGCCCACCCGCAGGTCGCCGCCGTCGCCGCCCGACAGCTGAGCAGGCTCAACACGAACTCACGGTTCAACTACGAGGCGGTGGTCGAGTTCAGCGAGCGGCTGGCCGCCACTCTGCCGGATCCGCTGGACACGGTGTTTCTGGTGAACTCCGGTTCGGAGGCAAGCGATTTGGCGCTGCGGCTGGCGATGGCCGCGACGGGCCGACGCGACGTGATCGCCGTCCGCGAGGCGTACCACGGCTGGACGTTCGCGACGGATGCGGTGTCGACGTCCACGGCCGACAACCCGAACGCACTGGCGACGCGCCCTGACTGGGTGCATACGGTGGAGTCGCCCAACAGTTTTCGCGGTAAGTACCGCGGCGAGGACGTCGGCTCCTATGCGACCGACGCGGTGCGCCAGGTCGAGGAGCTCGTCGCCTCCGGCCGGCCGCCCGCGGCGTTCATCTGCGAGCCCGTGTACGGGAATGCGGGCGGTATGGCGCTGCCGGACGGCTATCTGAGCCAGGTCTACGCCGCGGTGCGAGACGCGGGCGGGCTCGCCGTCGCCGACGAAGTGCAGGTCGGCTACGGCCGACTCGGCGAGTGGTTCTGGGGCTTTCACCAGCAGGGCGTGGTGCCCGACGTCGTGTCCGTCGCGAAGTCGACGGGCAACGGCTATCCCCTGGGAGCGGTCATCACCAGCCGCGCGATCGCGGACGCGTTCAGCTCGCAGGGGTACTTCTTCTCGTCGACCGGCGGAAGCCCGTTGTCGTGCGCGATCGGCCTCACCGTTCTGGACGTACTCGCCGACGAAGACCTGCAGGGCAACGCGGCTCGCGTAGGTGCGCATCTGAAGGACCGGTTGCTCGCGCTGCGGGACAGGCACCCGATCGTCGGCACCGTCCACGGCGTGGGTCTCTATCTGGGCGTCGAGATGATCCGCGACGCCGACACCCTGGCGCCCGCGACCCACGAGACCGCCGCGATCTGTGACCGGATGCTGGAACTCGGCGTGGTCATCCAACCGACCGGCGATCACCTGAACATCCTGAAGACCAAGCCGCCCTTGTGCATCGACGTCGAGGGGGCCGACTTCTACGTCGACATGTTGGATCGCGTGCTGACCGAGGGCTGGTAGTCGGCACCCCGCTAGCTGCGCCGAACGTGCGGTGAGGGCGACGATTCCGCCCGATCCTCGCCACCGACGCACGTTCGGCGACGGTCTCAGGTCATCGAACCCGCCATGCCGAGTTCGAACTCGAAATATGACCGCGCAATGTGCTTCAACTCGTCCGCGGTCGCCTCGCGGATGACTTTCTGCGCGCCGAGGCCGTCGATCATGATCAACAGTCGGCGCGCGGAGACCTCGACGTCGACGACGGTGAACTCACCGGAGTCCTGACCTTCCGCCACGATGCCGCCGATGAAGTCCAACCAGTCGTCGGTCAACACGGCGGCCTCTGCCGCCAGCGTGGGGTTGCGTCGACCCAGACTCCAGGCGTCCAGCCACAGCGCGCTCGCTTCGTCGCTGACGTCGTCGAGCAGGTAGTCCATCAGTGCACCGACCTTCGCGCCCGCCCTCTCCACGCCGCCGACCCTGGCGCGCGCACCATCGAGGTCGGCATCGGCGGCGGTGCGGAACGCGGCGGCGATCAGCTGCTCGGCCGACGAGAAGTAGTGGCTGACTAGGCCGGGCGTCACCCCGAGGTCGGTGGCGACGCGGCGCAGCGTGACGGCAGAGAGCCCCTCTGCCTGGCTGATCTCGACGGCCTTGGTGAGCAGTTCGCCGTGGCGCTCGGCAGGCAGCTTGCGCTTGGCGTCGCGTGCAGCGGTGATGCCGGTGGTCAATTCTCGCTCTTCCCCTTGACGGATCTCGATTCTTATTGAACACTACATCAACACTATTGAGCTACCCGTCAACAAGTCGAATCGAGCCTCCATGACAGCCCTCGCAGAACCTCCCGTCTCCGTCACCGACGACCACGTCGGCTCCATTGAGACCGCGGGCGTCGAGTACCTCCCCGAGGACGCTCGCGACTCGCGGCCCCGCAATCTCGGTGCCGTCTTCCTCGGCGCCAACCTCACCTGGACGAACGTCGTGTTCGGCGCGTTCGCGATCCTGTTTGGGCTGTCGTTCTGGCAGACCGTCACCTCGATGGCGGTCGGCACCGCACTCGGCACCCTCGCCGTGCTGCCGACGGCGCTCATCGGTCCGCGCACCGGCACCAACATGACCGTGTCGAGCGGCGCGTTCTTCGGGATCCGCGGTCGCTTCATCGGATCCGGACTGGCGCTGGCGATTGCGCTCGCCTTCGCCGCGGTGACCGTGTGGACGAGCGGCGATGCCCTCGTCGCAGGCGGGCACCGACTGCTCGGCACGCCCGACACCGGCGTCGCGCACGCCATCGCCTACGCGGCGGTGGCGGCGCTGATGGTGACGGTCGCGCTGTACGGCCACGCGACGATCGTGGCGATGCAGAAGCTCGTCGTGCCGGTCGTCGGAGTCCTCATGATGCTCGGCTTCGTCGCCTTCGCCGGTTCGGTCGACGTCAACGCGCCCGGAGGAGACTACGCACTCGGCGGTTTCTGGCAGACCTGGGCGCTGTCGGCCGTGCTGTTCGCGGCGGCCCCGATCTCCTACGGCCCGACGATCGGCGACTACACGCGGCGCATCTCGTCAGTTCGGTTCAGCGACAAGCAGATCTGCGGCGCGCTCGGCGTCGGCATGTTCATCGGCGTGATGCTGCCGAGCCTGTTTGGCGCCTTCTCCGCGTTGAGCTTCGCCAACCCGAGCGACTCCTACCTCGACGATCTCGTCACCGCCTCTCCCGGGTGGTTCGTGCTGCCGATCATCGTGATCTCGCTCCTGGGCGGACTGAGCCAGGGCGTGCTGTGCATCTACGCCAGCGGGCTCGACCTCGAGGGGCTGACGCCACGGCTGAAGAGGACGCAGACCACGATCATCACCGCGGTCGTCGCGATCGTCCTGCTGTACCTGGGCGTCTTCGTCTTCGACGCCGTGGAGTCCGTCACCGCCATGACCGTCGCACTCAACGCGGTCATCACCCCGTGGATCGCCATCCTCGCGATCGGCGCCCTGACCACCCGCAGCTACGACCCGACCGACATCCAGGCATTCGCACAGGGTCGTCGCGGTGGGCGCTACTGGTTCACCGGTGGCTGGAACCTGCCTGCGGTGATCGGGTGGACGGTCGGCTCCGTGTTCGGTCTGCTCACCGTGAACACCGAGCTCTACGTGGGACCGCTTGCCGAACTCGCAGGCGGCGTCGACCTCAGCACCGTGGGATCGGCGGCCTTGGCGGGCTTGATTTACGTCGCGCTGACGCGTCTCATCAAGGCATGACGCAATCCGCCGACGACGTAGTCACCGAATTCTGCACGCTGTGGTCGAATCCCGACCCCGACGCGATCATGACGCACTTCACCGACGATGCCGTCTACCACAACATTCCGATGGCACCGGCCACTGGCCGCGAGGCGATCAGGGAGTTGCTCGACACCGTCATCCTGCAGGGAATCGACGGCATCGACTTCCAGGTGCACCGCCAGCTCAGCAGCGGAGACGTAGTCATGAACGAGCGAACGGACGTCATGCGGCGCACCGGCGGCGGGACGATCGAACTGCCCGTGATGGGCGTGTTCGAGGTGCGCGACGGCAAGATCGCGGTGTGGCGCGACTACTTCGACTTGGCAACGGTCACAGCGGCATTCACGTAGCACCGCCGCCCTAGTCCTTGCGCCCCAGCGTGAATCTCACGACGGTTGCCGCCCGAAAACGTCGTGAGGATCACGCTCGGCGGGCTGGGTGAAGGCTCTCCTAATACGGGGGTGCGACGGACATCACGACGTCAGCATCCAATACTTGAGCGGTGCCGGTAACGATGATCGCCATCTATGCCCTCGTGGCGATCGTCGTCGCCGAGGCGGTCGTGATCGCGGTGCTGCGGGCACGCGAGCAGCGTTGGAAGCGGGACGTGGCCGAACTCCAGCAGAAGGTCGACACGCGCGCCAACCTGTTGGCCGGCGGCCGCGAGGCCGTCAAGACGGTGTGGCAGACCGCGAACATCATGCGCAGGGAGGGGTTCGGCGCGGCCGTTCGCTCGAACATCGAGGACCTCGCCGACTGGGCGGAGGTGGAACGCCCCGACCTGGCCCGGCTCGCACCCAACGGTCGGGTCGCCATCCTGTTCTCCGACATCGAGGAGTCGACGGCGCTCAACGAACGGATCGGCGACCGGGCATGGGTCAGGCTCATCGACCGGCACGGCAAGATGGTCAGTCGCCAGGTGAAGCGGCATGCCGGCCATGTGGTGAAGAGCCAGGGCGACGGGTTCATGATCGCCTTCGCGCAGCCCGAAGAGGCGGTGCGGTGCAGCGTCGACCTGCAGCGCGAGCTCCGCAAACGACCCGACGGCATTCGCGTCAGGATCGGCATCCACGCGGGCAAGTCCGTGCGGCGAGGTGACGACCTGTTCGGCCGCAACGTCGCGATGGCCGCCCGCGTGGCCGCGGCAGCCGACGGAGGCGAGATCCTGGTCAGCGAGGCCGTGCGCGACGCCTGCGGGGACACGTCCGAGGGCATCAGCTTCGACGACGGCCGCGACCTCGAGCTCAAGGGCTTCAGCGGCACCCATCGCCTCTACGCCGTGTCGCCGTGATCCCCGTGATCGCCGTGCGGCCCTCGCGACCGAGCGGCGGCGGCTAGTCCGAGGACGCCCCATTGGACTCTGCGAGGCGCTGATGCAGCTTCGCGCGGATGTCGTCGGGCGTGTAGGCCGCGCGCTTGCGTTGGTCACGTGCGACCAGCACCCCTCCGGCCACCACACCCGCGACACCAGCCAGCCCGACCAACTTCCAGATACCTCGCATGGACAAAGTGTGCCTAAGCTTCGCTGGTGAATGCCAACACGGTGCCCCTTGAGCGCGCGCTGGCCGAGACTCGCACCGGTGACATCTGGTTGTTTCGCGGCGCTTCCGGACCCGACCGCGCCATCCAGACGCTGACGAACGCCCCGGTCAACCACGTCGGCGTGACGCTCGCGATCGACGACATGCCGCCCTTGATCTGGCATGCGGAGCTCGGCCAGAAGCTGCTCGACGTGTGGACCGGGACCCATCACCGCGGTGTTCAGCTCCACGATGCGCGCGAGGCCGTCGAACAGTGGATGGGGCCCTACGAGCAGAGGTGCTGGCTGCGCCAGCTCACACCGTTCGCGACGCGGCAGCAGGAAGACAAGATGCTGCGGGTGATCGCGCGACTGGATGGCACGCCCTTCCCCACCACCGCCGGGGTCTTGACCCGCTGGTTCCGCGGACGCGTGCCCACGCCCAACGACTTCACGCGCGGCATTCCCGTCGTCGACGACAAGGTGCGCGAAGTCAGCCAACGCAAGAAGGCCAAGAAGCGGTCGGCGGGATTCGAGGCCGCGTACTGCGCCGAGATCGTGGCCGTGACCTACGAGGAGATGGGTCTGCTTGCGACGGACAAGGATTCGAACTGGTTCGACCCCGGCAAGTTCTGGAGCGGCGACACGCTGCCAATGGCTCCCGGGTATCGGTTGAACGACGAGATTGCCGTAACCCATTGAGTGTTCGAGTTGCGGCCGTGCGTTACACGGTTGAGCGATACGTCACGTAGAGAATTTTCTGCATCCCCCACGCGTTCTAGCCGTCGTGGTTCGGTTCGTCGATGTTCCCCCGAGGTCGACGAACCGGACCATCTTTTCGTCAGCCCGCCTGCAGACGTAACGCTTGCCCCCGTCGGACGCACTCACCTACATCGGCCCGTCGATACGTCATCCCCGAGGTCGGCGGGCCGATCCCAGTACCGCCGACTTCCGTTGCTGGAAAACGTATTTCAGTCGCCGGTGCGAATGAACTTCTCCTCGAAGTCCCAATCCTTGCAGTCGGGGCTCGTGCTTTCCTGGTGGGATTGCCCGGTCAGCAACGGAATGGGATTCTGCGGGGGTTGGGGTAGGGGGTACTCGCCGGTCGTGACGATGCGGTTGTCGCCGGTCGTGCACACCGACGCCGCGTACTCGCTGTTGCGGTTCCACTTGCCGTTGGCGAATACGAGTGTCTTGCCCGTGCCGTCGGTCGTGTCGAGAAAGTGGCTGATACACCGGTCACCGTCGCGGAGGCACCAGGTTCGCACCACGTAGTCGTATTCCTGCTTGGTGGTGGGAAACAGCGACTCGTTGTGATACTTGCCGCGGAGCCCCTCTGCCGGTGAGACCACTCGGGGCGCCTGCTTGGCTGGATCGGGTAGCACCGAAATGTCGTTGTCGCCGGTTCGCGTAAAGGTCACGTTTCGCTTGTTGAAGCATCCGTTCGTCGTGGACTGCGTGTATTCGCCGGTGAAGGTGTCACCCGCCTGGGGTTGCAACAAGATCGCATTCCATGCCTCGGCGTCGATGCCCTTGCACGTCGTCGACGACGTGGAGACCGCGATCCAGGACTCTCCAACCTGGTCGAAGACCAGGTCGTCCGAGGCGAACTTTCCGCCGCTCTTTGCGGTGGCGACACATTCGTCGTCGGGGCCGCATTCGGAGCGCAGACGCCACGTCTCGGTGAAGGGCGGCGGCGCATCGGGAGCGGCCTCCCCGGTCGACTTGAACTGTGGCCCAAAGGCGACGGCGTAGCTCCCCGTGAAGGGCCCGGGAAGCGTGCATACCGGCGCATTGTCGGCTCCGTTCGGACAGGGAGGTTCTCCAGCCCCGTCAGCCCCGGGTTCTGGCTTCGAGAGGACGATCGCCGCCACGATGGCCGCGATCGCCACGACCGCAACGCTCGACAGGGCGATGAGCAGGCCCTTGCGGGACGGCTTGGAGCTCGCGGGATTTGGGCCGGGTGGTGGCGGCCAGTTTTGGGCAGGGCCTGGTGGGCCCGGCGGTACCAGTGGGCGATACGGAGGCGGGCCGGGCCGCCCGGGATGCCGTTCGGTTGGCGCGTCGGCAATCCGGTACTGCGTGGGCGCCGCGGGGGGCGGCGGGACCGGCGGCTTGACGTAGGAGTTCGCGAAAGCGGTTGGCGTCGAGGGTGTTACGGTCTTGGGTCGAGGCATCGGAGCCGTCACGGCCGACTTCGCGGCGTACGCCAACTCCCGCGTCGTGGCGTAGCGCTCATCGGGGTTCTTGGCCATCCCCTTGGCGATCACGGCGTCGAGCTCGGACGGCACGTCGGCATGCCGGTCGGATGCCCGCGGCGGCGGCATCGCGATGTGGCCGCCGATCTGTTGTTCGAGGCTGTCGCCGGGGAATGGCTGGCTGCCGGTCAGGCACTCGTAGAGCACGCAGGCCAACGCATAGATGTCGGCACGCGCGTCCGACTCTGCGGTGGTGATCCGTTCGGGTGCCAGGTAAGCCCAGGTGCCGATCACGCTCGACTTGTTCGTCAACGCGGCCTGACCCGCGGCGCGCGCGATGCCGAAGTCGATCAGATACGCGAAGTCGTCCTCGGTCACCAGCACGTTGGACGGTTTGACGTCGCGGTGCACCAGGCCGACCTGATGTGCGGCGTGCAACGCCGAAGCGACCTGGTCGATGATGCCCACGGCACGCGCCGAGTCCAACCGGCCGTCTTTGATGATGGTGTGCAGATCCTGACCCTTGATCAGTCGCATCGTGACGAATAGTCGCCCGTCGATCTCACCGAAGTCGTGGATCGGCACCACGTGGGGCTCGTCGATGCCCGCCGCAGAGCGTGCCTCACGGCGGAACCGTTCCTGGTAGGTGGCGTCGTCGGCTAGCTGAGTCGGAAGCACCTTGAGGGCGACGATCCGCTCAGTGGCGGTATCGAAGGCCCGCCACACCTCCCCCATGCCGCCGCGACCCAACAGATCCAGCAATCGATATCGCCCGAACGGAGTCCCGTCCTCCACACGCCCTCCCTCGGCACCGTTCAGCCAACCCTAAGGTCGAACGATAAGCCCATGACGAGCGCCGTGCGGCGGAAGCCATGGCGATCGGTGTTTTCATGCGCCTTTGCCGGTAGGCGCCTCGACTATTCGACCTACTCGCGCGCGACGGGTCCTGTTCGAGCGCCCGGGCACACGTTCGGCTCCCGGCAGCCCGGTACCGACCCTCACGTCGAGATGCACGCGGTTCTTGACGAGCTTGCCTTGGGCTGGAACAACAGCCTCGCCAGGGCAGTCGCTAGATACTCGGCTTTGCTTGGTGTGGAACACCGGTGAGCACCATTTCCGTGGTGCGGCGGGGCAGCTCGACCAGCATCGACAACTCCTCCAACTCATCGAAGATCACCGCAAGCCGCTCCTTGGGCGTCACCCTGGGGGCGTCCGAAACGGTCGAAGGCATGAACCCATCAAACATCCACCACCGACAACAATGCTCGGCCCGATCGGACACTCGGAATCAGTCAAACCTCACGACTCCCACGAAGCACTTCGTCGCCCGCCGACTCAGACCCGTCAGCCCTGCAACGCGGCGCACAGCTCTTCACGTCCCGTCGCCTATGGGTGCCGAGCGAACCACTGGAGCAGTAGATCTGCGATGGCGTCTGGTCGTTCATCAGGCGTCCAATGTGACGCTCCGTGAAGGATTTCGAAACGGTAGTCGCCCGTCACGTAGCGTCCACAGCGTCGCGCGGTCGCGTCGAGGACGTACTTGTCTCCTTCGCTCCACACGAACATCGCCGGGGTCGCGACGGTTCCGGTGCGGCCCGAAAGTGGCACGGCCCGATACCAATTGAGCGCGGCGGAATACGCACCTGGCCCGGTCATCACGTGGGCGTCGCGGTCGGCGAGTTGCGGTTCCTGCCCGTCCGCGTGCGGCATTCGCGACAGCCGCTTTCCGCTTTTGTCCCGACCGAGGTAGCGCAGTCAGGCGGGGAACCACGGCGTCCCATGCCGTCCGCGCCGTTGGTGACCGTGCAAGAGCACCACCACCGATCCATCGGTCGGCCCGAAGTCCCCAATGTCGAAGACAAGCTTGCCGCGTCGCAACTGCTGCATCGCGACATCATCCGGCAATTCACCCAGCCGGTGAAGCACTTTCCCACCCGCTCGATCTCACACCTCGACGGCGCCAGCGATCTGCCGGGCGACCTCTGGAGGTGTGTGATGTCGACGACCTCGGCGTCATCGTGCAGCCACGTGCCGGCGGCCTCCGCGTACACGTTCAGATACTCGAGGCGGAACGCGGAAGGGCCGAGAACGGTGTCGTCATCGATGCGCCTGTTGAGCGCGTCCAGGCCCGGTGAGGAACGAAGTGCCGCAACGGAACTCCGTCGTGCGCGAGGCTTGTGGTCTTGCCTACCCGGTGGTGCCGGTGAGCCATACGATCACAGGCCCCGACACTAGCGACGAAGGCGAAGGTCCGGCCGTCACCCTTGCGGAACGTTCAAGCGAACTCGACCACATTCCGATCATCGATAGACGTCACGACGATGCGCAATGTGTATCACGCGAACGACTATGCGGTCGTCGAAGATCTGGTATATCACCCGGAATTCGCCTCTACGGGCTGAGTACCGGCCCTCGAGCCGATCCCGTAATGGCTTACCCACGCGATGCGGATCGTCCGCCAAGGGACCCCGAATGAACTCCCAGCACGCCGCTGCCACGGCCTCGGGCAGAACGTCAGTCAGTGCCCTCTTGGCCGCGCCGGTCAGTTCGACGCGATAGGTCACCGAGGCAACCGGCCGGCGGCGCGCATCTCCTCGGCGACTTCCTCGAGCGAGTAGATCTCGCCGCGAACAGCTCCTGCCTCTGCATCCCGGACGTCGCGCATCAGCGCTTCATCGCTGAGAATGTCCAACGTTTCCATGATGGAGTCGTAGTCGTCGGCGCTGAGGAGCACCGCAGCGCGTCGGCCCTTGCGGGTGATCTCGGTCCGTTCGTGTGTGCGGGACCGCCTCATCGACGATCCTGGAGAGGTTCGCGCGGGCTTCGGCCAACGGCAGCGTGCTCATGTACAGAATTCTAGCGTGAGGGTGGAATCGACGCAGGTCATGCTCGACCCCGAGGGCCATGAATTCTGCCTCGTCGAATCCTTCGAATCACCAAGCGACTAAACGT
>CAWCTU010000021.1:0-65234 GCA_963798405.1 uncultured Actinomycetota bacterium | reverse complement strand
ATGTCGTCGGGGAACTTCTCGAAGAACATCCGCTTGAGCGTCTTCGGTCCGCACCATCGGACTGTTGGACATCATGGTGGAGATCACGAAGGGGAAGTGCTTGTTGAGCTTGGACGTCGCCGCGCCCATCCAGATCACCAGGCACACCAGCTTCGCCGCGACGATCATGTCGACGACGCTGAAGCCGGCGAAGAGGAACGCGACGGTGAAGGACGCATACACCTCGCCGCGCGCGGCCAGGAAGATCACCTTGTCGCGCAGGCCCGCCACGGCCAGGATCCCGAGGATCGCCCAGATCTGCCACATGGGCAGGACGCCGACGTTCGACCCGACCGCGTCGATCGGGCCGTTCCGCCCGAGCACAGTGCGACGACGAGCATCACCAGCAGGGCCGCGTAGAGCGCGACGTCGATCGGCGCGCGGGCGGTGCCCTTGGTCAGCGGCACGCGGTTCGGCCACGGTGGCAGCCGAATGGTCTTGGGCCGCAACCAGTACAGGATCGAACCCATCGGCGGGAAGAATCGGTTGTTCAGCGGCCCGAACCCGCAGCCGAGGCCGATCACCTCGAACAACATGGTGTAGAGCACGACCTTCTGGAACACGATGGGTTCGGCGTACCAGGCGGCGACGTTGGTGAAGCCGTCGATTCCGGGTGTGGCGATCGCGATCAACCAGGCGCCGAGAATGTAGAGCCCGATCTTGACGACGTAGAACAGGTGCAGTGCGACCGGCGTTCCGAAGCCCACTTCGGCCCAGTGCCGGGTCAGCGGGCGGATCCGCTCCGAACGAGTGCCCTTGATCCATTCGTCGAAGTCGACTACCGGCAGGTCGGGCTTGAGAAATCCCATGCGGGCCAGACTAGAACGTGTTCCTGTTTCGCCGGGCCGGTTGCGTCGAACACGTCCGCGCCGAGTGTGCGAATTCGTCCGCGCCTACTCGGCGATGCGTCTCAATCCGCACACTCGGCGACGAGTCATTCAGCCTTGGGAGCAGGCGGGCGGTAGAAGATCAGCAGCTGGCCGATGCCGCCTGCCAGTCCGAGCACCACGGCGATCGCGAGGCCGTTCCAGCCGTGCAGGAACCGGTAGAGCTCCGAGTTGCCGAACAGCGCGTAGTCCAGGCTCCACCGTCCTGCGCCGATGGTCGCCAGCGATACGGCCGCCACCGCGAGGATCAGGTTGTACTCCCAGCCCTCCTTGACGATGAAGAAGCCGTTCTTGCGGTGCACGGTCCAGGCGGCGACGAACATCAGCGCGACGAAGCCCGCCGCGGGGATCGGCGTCAGCAGGCCGAGCGCCAGCCCGATGCCCGCAGACATCTCCGTGGTCGCGGCGATCCTGGCGTGGAACATGCCCGGCTTCATGCCCATGCTGTCGAACCAGCCGGCGGTGCCCGCGAGGCCACCCTTGCCGAAGAACTTGTTGTAGCCGTGTGCGGCCATGGTCAGGCCGAGCACCACACGAAGCAGGAGCAGTCCGAAGTCGGCAGCACTTTCGTAAGCAGTCACGCAACAGAACTTAGAACATCTGTTAAGTCGCTGCCCAGCCCCCGTCCACACTCAACGTCACGCCGTGGATGTTTGCGGCGTCGTCGGACGCCAGGAAGACGACCGCCGCGGCCACTTCCTCGGGCGTGCTCATCCGCCGCGACGGGATGCGCGCCAACACCGGAGCGACGTGATCGGCGAACTCGAGCGCGCGTTCGGTGGCGATCGGCCCAGGCGCGACGGCGTTGACCCGCACCCCCGACGGGCCGTACTCGTCGGCCCACGACGCGGTGAACGAGTGGATCACGGCCTTGGTCGCCGAGTAGATCGCCGAACCCGCAGAACCGCGAAGGCCGGTGATCGATCCGATGTTGACGATCGCCCCGTGACCGCGCTCGGCCATCGCGGGCGCGATCGCGCCGGTCAACAGAAGCGGGGCGAAGACGTTGACGCCGAAGCTCTCCCGCAGCAGTTGCTCGGAGATCTCGGCCGTCGGCGTCGGGAAGCAGCAGTGTCGCCGCGTTGTTGACGAGTACGTCGAGCCGACCGCCCGCGGCCTCGACGGCCAGTTCGGCGGCCCGGTGCACCTCGCGCTCCCCGCCCGACAGGTCCGCCGCGACGAACGTCGCCTCGCCACCGTCGGTGCGGATGCCCGCGACGATCTCGTCGCCGCGTTCCTTGCTCCGACCCGAGACGACGACGAACGCGCCTGCGTGCGCGAGTGCGCGCGCGATCGCGACGCCGAGGCCGCCGGTGGATCCCGTGACAAGTGCTGTGCGGCCGTGCAGCCGCGTATCGTTTGGACTCATGGGTCCAAGAGTGGCGCGATGAAAATGGACCCGCAAGTCCAGAAATTCACGCCGAAGGGCCAGGCGACCCGGCAGCGAATCGTCGACGGCGCCGCAGCGGAGATCCGCGTGCACGGCGCGGTCGCGACCACCCTCGACGACGTGCTCGCACGCACCGGAACCTCGAAGAGCCAGCTGTTCCACTACTTTCCCGAGGGCAAGGAACAACTGCTGCTCGCCGTCGCCGAGCAGGAGGCGGCCCGGGTGATCAGCGACCAGCAGCCGGAGCTGAGCCAGCTGACGTCATGGGCGGCGTGGAAGCGGTGGCGCGACGTGGTCGTCGAGCGCTACCGCAGGCAGGGGCAGCAGTGTCCGCTGTCGACCGTCATCTCCGAGATCGGCCGCACGCCAGGGGCACAGGCGGTGACGACGACGTTGATCGAGCGGTGGCGCGCCGAGATCGAGGCGGGGGTTCGTGCCATGCAGCGGCAGGGAAAGATCGCCGCGACGGTCGACCCGGCGCGAGCTGCGGCCGCGTTGCTCGCAGGCATTCAGGGCGGGGTGTCGGTGATGCTGAACACCGGCGACCTCAGCTACCTGGAGGCCGCGCTCGACGTCGGCATCGACGCGCTGCGGGGTTAGGCTACCGAGCGCTGCCTCGAGGCGCGCCGCGTAGGCGTCCAACCCATCCGGGCCGCCCAGCGCCGACTCCGCGGCGTGCACGCCGATCGCGACGGTGTCGCCGACGCCGACCACGACGTGTGTCAGACCCATCATCGGCGACAGCCCGGCGAACGCGGCCGCGACGGTCACGGGTGCACCGCCGAACGCGAAGTCCGCGACGCCACAGTTGACACTGGACACCACCGTGTTCCCGGTCACCGCCGCCAGCCGCACGTGCGGATCGAATTGCGATATGCCCCAACGCAACAACGGTGCGGGCGTGGCCGCGAAGGCCAGCTCGGACGCGAGCATCGCCGGGTGCGCGGCGCGTCGGCGGCGCGCGTCGACGTCCGCCGCGATGCGGTCTGCTCGTTGCGACCGGTCGACGTCGACGTGAAGCCCGACGCCCGCGGTGCCGAAGTGGTTGTACGCCCGGCGCGGGGGCGGCTTGGCCATCATCAACTCCGCGCCGAGAGTCGCGGGATCGTCGCCCAGCTCGCGAAGATGTCCCGCCAGCGCCTCCGAGATGCCCGTCAGCGCCGCCACGGTGACGGTCGGTCCCGACAGCGCGGCGCGCGGCCGCATCGACCGTGCGCAGCCCGCGTGAACCGGTGGGGAGATCATTGGTCCGCAACACCGGGCGCGGCGGCCCGGCCGGAGGCAGCAGACCCGCTTCGGTGTCGGCGACCATCCGGCGATGGGCCCGCGCCGCCCGGAATCCGAGCAGCGGCATGGCGGCCAAGCCGACCCGCGGCGGCGTCACCTCGGGCATGACGCCGTCGCGGCCGAACATCAGCGCCGCCGACTGCGACGTTCGACCGCCTCCCCCGAGCGCGTGCGAGATCTGCAGCACCGCAACGGTCCCCGGGCCGGCACTTCCCGGCACCCCGTCGACACCGGCGAACAGGTGCAGTCGCCAGGCCGTCACCGCCGCATCGACCTGGTCGGCGATGAGGTCGGCAACCGCAGCCAGGCAACCCGCCCAGCTCGCGTCCTCGAGGTCGTGGACGACGAACTGCCCCGCGTCGACGTCGCGCCGCACCCAGGCCGGATACGCCCACCCGCCGCCATCGTCGACCCGGACGGACAGCTCAGCGCACGCGCTCGCCCGCGCTCGCGCCTCGTCGATCGCCCGCTCGAGGTCGACGGGAACACCCGCGAAACCGAACAGCAGGAACGTGTCGTTGGGGATCTTGGCCGACGTCCAGAACGTCTGCGCATCGATCGGCGTCAGGCGCTGCGTGGACACCGACCAAGGTTAGGCTGCCGGGATGCTTCCAGCGGCAAGTAGCAACGGCACGGTCCTCGTCACCGGCGCCTCCTCCGGCATCGGCGCCGAACTCGCCAGGGAGTTCGCCCGCCGCGGCAGGCACGTGGTGTTGGTCGCGCGACGCGCCGACAAGCTCAAGGCGCTCGCCACGGAGTTGGGGTCGGCCGCCGACGTGCTCGCGACCGATCTGTCCAAGGCCGACGAGCGGGCCGCCCTGCCCGCTCGCGTGGCCGAGCTCGGGCTCGTCGTCGACGTTCTGGTCAACAACGCCGGTCTGAGCACCCTCGGCAAGGTCGCCGAATCGGACCCCGCCGCCGAACTGAACCTCGTCGAGGTGGACGTCGCCGCCGTCGCCGACCTGTGCAGCCGATTCGTGCCGGGCATGGTGTCGCGCGGGCGGGGCGCGGTGCTCAACGTGTCATCGGTCGGCGCGTTCGGACCCGTACCTGGCCAGGCGGCCTACGGCGCGGCCAAGGCGTTCGTGCTGTCCTACACGCAGGCCCTCGGCGAGGAGCTGAAGGGCACCGGCGTCGTCGCGGCGACGCTCTGCCCAGGCCCGGTCAAGACCGAGTTCAACGAGGTGGCGGGGTTCGTCGACGCGGATCTCGAGGCGGCACTCCCGAAGGCCATGTGGGTGTCCGCCGACGTCGTCGCCAAGACCGCCGTGGACGGGCTCGCCGCGGGCAGGACCGTGATCGTGCCCGGCGTCGGCAACAAGGTCGGCGCCGCCGCGTACCAGCATCTACCGCGAAAGCTATTGCTACCGATCCTGTCCCGCATGCACCCCGCGATGAAGAGCTAGCGCTAGAGCTGGCCGTGGCGCGGCGGCAACGTCCCGCTGAGCGTGTAGCGGCCGATGTGCTGCAACTTCCAGCGCGACGCGTCGTGCAGCGTGTGGGTCCGCGCATCGCGCCAATAGCGAGCCAGATTCGCCGACGCCGAGGCACTGCGCGTCCCGCCCAGTTCGAACAGCACGCTGGACGCTTCGAGCGACGCCTTGGTGGCGGCGACCTTCGCCACCGCGAACCGTCACGGTGAATTCGCCTGCGATGTTCACCACCGTGGGATCCGCGGTCGACGTCGACACGCCCCGGAGTCGCACCGCTTCAAGAAAGGTGAAGTGCGAGCGAGGAATCTGCGCCAACGACGGATCGCCATGACCCAGCAAGCGGAACACTTCGGCGAGGACGGTTGCGGGCGCCGCGATGCCGCCGTACTCCGTTGGCACCGACAGGCCAAGCAGCCCGGAGACTTTCAGTGCGCGCACCTGTGAGTGCGGCAGCGTCCGATCCGCGTCACCGATCCGTACAGCGGTGGCGCGCATGGTCATCTCGCGGTGCCCACGAACGGAATCGATGCCGGCGGCACGTCGATGCGGCCGACGTCGAACAATCCGCGTTGGCGAAGGATCGGGACCACGCCCTCGCCGAACCAGAACAACTCCTCGAGATGCGGGTAGCCCGAGAAGATGAATTCGTCGATGCCCACCTCGGCGTACTCGGCGATGCGGTCGGCCACCTCGGAGTGACTGCCGACCAGCGCGGTCCCTGCTCCACCGCGCACCAGGCCGACACCCGACCACAGGTTCGGGGCGATCTCCAAGCTGCGGGCATCCTTCCAACTACCGTCCGCGCGGTTGGATTCGTGCAGTTCGCGCATGCGCCGTTGGCCCTCGGATTGGCTGCGCGCCAAGCCTTCCTGAGCGGCGCGGACCGTGTCGTCGTCCAGCGCGTCGATCAGTCTGCCCGCCTGCTCCCAGGCTTCTTCCGAGGTGTCGCGAGAGATCGTGTGCAACCGGATGCCGAATCGCACGTCCCTGCCCTCGGCCTCGGCGAGTTCGCGGATCCAGTCGATCTTCTTGTGCACCGCGGCAGGTGGCTCGCCCCAGGTCAGGTAGACGTCCGCGTGGCGTGCAGCGACCGGTCCGGCGGCAGGCGAACTGCCGCCGAAGTACAAGGGCGGCACCGGGTTCGGAGGTAGCGCCAAGGCGGCCTCCTCGACGTCGACGTGCTTGCCCTTCAGCGTCACCTTCTCGCCGGCGAACAATCTGCGGACGACATCGAGGAACTCGTCGCAGCGCTCGTAGCGGGCGTCCTTGTCGAGGTGGTCGCCGAACGACCGCTGCTCGTGTGCCTCGCCGCCGACCACGACGTTGAGCAGGATGCGGCCGGGTGCGTGCCGCGCGAACGTCGCCGCCATCTGCGCCGACAGCGTCGGGCTGACCAACCCCGGTCGGAACGCCACCAGAAACGCCAGCGACGTCGTCTCCCTGGCCAACAGCGCGGCGGTGACGAACGCGTCCTCACACCACGCGCCGGTCGGAATCAGCGCGCCGGTGAAACCGAACGTTTCGGCCGCCCGCACGATCGAGGCCAGGTAGTCGATGCTGGCGTCGCGGTCGCTGTGCGCGGCGCCCGCGGGCAGCCCGTGCCCACCGCCGACGATGGTGCGGCTGTCGCCGTAGGTGGGCAGAAACCAGTGCAGCTTCACCGTCAACGGTTCGTCCTCGTCCTCGAGTTCGGAAGTGAGATCCAGAATAGGCAGGCGGTCATCCAACCCCGACGACTTCGCGGACACCCGACTCGGCTGCCTCGATCTCGCGGACCAACGGCAGGACGTTCGCACCGAAGTACTCGATCTCCTCCTGGAAGTGCAGGAAGCCTCCGAGGATCAGGTCGACGCCGCGCTTGCGGTATGCCGCGATGCGCTCGGCGATCTGTTCCGGCGTGCCGATCAGCTGCGTGCGGAAGCCGTCGTTGTACTGCACCAGGTCCTCGAACGACGAGTCGGCCCACATGCCCTTCTTGTCGCCGGTGGAGCTGCCGGCCTGCTGCACGGCACCGCGGAACCCTTCGACAGCAGGCTTGTTCGCCTTCTCGATGATCTCGCGGAGGGTGTCGCTCGCCTCCTTCTCGGTGTCGCGGGCGATGATGAACCCGTTCAGCCCGACCTTGACCTCGCGGCCGACGGTGCGTGCGTGGTCCCGGACGTCCACAACCTGCTCGGTGATCCCGTCGAAGTCCTTGCCGTTCGAGAAGTACCAGTCTGAGTACAGTCCACCGTTGCGGCGGGCGGCCGTGGAGTTGCCGCCCTGGAAGATCTCCGGATTGGGCCGCTCGGGGGTGTTCAGCGGCTTGGGCTTGAGCGTGAAGTCGTGGATGCGATAGAAGTCGCCACGGAAGTCCACAGGGTCGTCGTTCGTCCAGATCTTGCGCAGCACCTGCAGGAACTCGGCGCTGCGTCGATAGCGCTCGTCGTGTTCGAGCCACGGCTCGCCCAGGTGCGTGAACTCGTCCTTGAACCAACCCGAGACGACGTTGACGGCGAACCGGCCGTTGCTCAAGTGGTCGGCGGTCGCGCCCAGCTTCGCCAGCACCGCGGGCTGCCACAGCCCCGGGTGGACCGCCGCGATCACCTTGAGGCGCTCGGTGGCCAGCAGCAGCGCCAGGCTGAAGCTGGTCGACTCGTGCTGGTACTCGGCGCCGTAGCTGGCCTCGTACCGAACCTGCGACAGCGCATAGTCGAAGCCGTTGTTCTCCGCGGTCTGCGCGAGCTTCTTGTTGTACTCGTAGTTCCAGTCCGTGCGCTGTTCGATGTCACTCGTCACCAGGCCGCCACTGACATTGGGCACCCAGTAGGCGAACTTGATCTCGTCGGCGATGCGCTCAGTGCTCAATGGAATGTTCCTTCGCGTTGATGAATCAATTTCAGCCGCAACGGCATTCGCAATCACATGCCTGGACGATTGCTGCCGACTCCTGCGGCTCTGATCGCACGCAAAAACTAGTGCGCAGAGACATCAACGGTATTTCGGCGGTTCGCCGCGAGCCATGCTTGGACTCAAGCTGAATTAAAGAGGCGCCGCTCGCCGAGTGCACGGTTGTTCGTTGCGCTACTCGCGCGATGTCCGAACAACCGTGCAGTCGTCACAGAATTGGGGGTTCGTGCCTAGACCGGATCGAACTTGGAGATCAGCCACTTGTCGCCGACCTTGTCCAGCGTCACCCGCACGCTGGACGCCGTGTCGGACGGCGCACCCGTGCCGATGACCACCGTCTGGTTGACGAACACCAGAACCACTGCGTGATGGGAATCGGCGGACACCGACGCCGCCGCGGGAACCCGTGCAGACGCCGAGATCTGCTGTTGCTTGGCACCGGGGATCACGACGTTGGTGGTCAGGTCCGTATACGACTGTTGGAATTCGCCGGTGAGCAGGCTGCGCGCATCGCCCAGCTGCTTCTCGACGGTTTCCGGCTTGTAGGAAAGCAGCGTGACGGTGCTGTCCTTCGCCGCCTGGACCGACTCGATGCTTGCGGTCCGGTTGTCGCGCACCGAATTGTCCACGTACTTGAGGAACCCGGCCGTCAACGCCAGAAGCAACGCCAGGCCGGGCAGCACGCCGTACGCGAGCACGCGCGACCACTGGATGCGCTCGACATCCGCTTCGGACGGCTCGGGCGTTTCCACGTCCGCGTCGTCCGCCTCCGACGCATCGAGTGGCGTCGGTTCGTCGTCCTCGGTTACCGAAGCTGCCACGTCTACTGAAGCCGCCGCGTCCGGTGAATCCGCCGCCGCGCCCCGGATGCGCGGTGCGACGACGGTGTCCGCGGCGGGCGCCTCGACCGTCGACTCGATCGTGGGCGCCTCGACCGTCGACTCGATCGTCAACTCCTCGGCTTTCGACTCCGGCGCGGTAGCAGCCTCGTCGCGGGGCGCTGCGCTACGCCGGCGCCAACCGTGCCGCCCGGGCTTCGTCGCCTTCGCCTCGTCGACCTCGTTGGCCGTGTCGTCTTCTGATTTGGTCATGGCACGAACTCCACGTTGGACACCTTCGGCTCATCGCCGACCTTCTGCAGCAGGATCCGCATCCGCCAGGACTTGGGTCGCTGGTCGGGTTGACCGACGACCGACGTGTTGACCGAGACCGCGACGAGCACCTGCGCCTCGTCGGCCGACTCCGATTCGACGCCTGCCTCCGTCACCGTCCCCACCGACTTCGACTTCACTTCCTTGACGACCTGGACGAACGGTCCGGAGCGCTGTTGGAAGTCGTCGTAGAACGTGCCGGTCGCCGAATCGAGGATGCGCTTCACATCGGCGTCGACGTGCTCGAAGTCGATGGTCGTCAGGTTGAGGGCACCTTGGCGACCCACGGCGAGGAATTCCTTGCGCTGGGTGTCGGCCTGGTGCGACTGATAGGCGCGGAACCCCAGCCAGCCGACCAGTCCGGCGAGGGCCAGCACGACGACCAGCCCGACGATCGTGGCCAACCGGACGTGTGACATTCCGGGCTTGTCCGCGGTGACGTCCTCGACGTCCTCGGCTTCGTAGTCCTCGGCGGCGTCGGTCTCGTCGTCGGCGTCGGTGGTCTCGTCCTCGACCTCCGCGACCTGGGTCACGGCTTGGGCCGATGCGGCGGACTCAGCCTCGCCCTTCTCGGCGTTGGGGGCAGCTTCGTCGTCTGCCATGTGTTTGCTCCTCGGTGATGCCGTAGGCGGATTCGGTCAGCACAACGCCCGCCCATCGGGTCCAAAGTACGTGCCGCTACCTGGGAGGTGTCCGGCGGCCGCAATCCCGGGCCTGCGGGGCCGCCTCGGAAGCGGGTCGTCACCTGGGTAACGTGAGGCCGAAGGCTGGCCGAGAGGATGTCCGTGAGCACCGTGAGTTCCACACCTTCGACCGTCACCCTCCGTGGTGTCGACGATCTCGCACTGATCGGCGACGAGTGGAACAGGGGCGTTGCAGACGCCGACGACAAGCCCACCATTCTGATGCTGCACGGCGGCGGTCAGAACAGGTTCTCCTGGAAGAACACCGGCCAGATCCTGGCCGACGCGGGATTTCACGTCATCGCTCTGGATAGTCGCGGCCACGGCGACAGCGACCGCTCCCCGACGGGCAAGTACTCGGTCGAAAGCCTCTGTGAAGACGCCCTGCAGGTGCTGTACCAAATCGGGCGTCCCGTGGTGCTCGTCGGTGCGAGCATGGGCGGTCTGACCGGCATCCTCGCCGCCCACGAGGCCGGACCCGAGATCGTCACGAAGCTGGTGCTCGTCGACGTCGTGCCCAGGTTCGAAAAGGGCGGCAGCGCTCGCATCCGAGACTTCATGTTCAGCCACGTCCACGGATTCGACTCGCTCGACGAGGCGGCCGACGCCGTCGCCGCATACCTTCCCCATCGGCCGAAGCCACGCAGCACCGATGGGCTGAAGAAGAATCTTCGCCTGCGCGACGGCCGGTGGTACTGGCATTGGGATCCAGCGTTCCTCAGCAAGCCGGACGACGATCCGTTCGCCAGGATGGAGAAGCTCGAGCAGGCCGCGATCCACCTCCAGGTGCCGATTCTGTTGATCCGCGGGAAGTTGTCGGACGTCGTCAGCCCCGAGGGTGTCGACGACTTCCTCGCGAAGGTGCCGCACGCTGAGCTGGTCGAGTTGCCCGGTGCCGGACACACCGCCGCGGGCGACGACAACGACGCGTTCAGCGAGGCCGTGGTCAAGTTCGTCCTGCGGTAACGACCATGCCCGGATTCAACTTTCTCTCCCAGCCCGAACTGCCGGCTCCCCATGTGACCGAGGAGCAGGCCGCCGAACTCCTGTCGACGCACTACGGACTCGACGCCCGAGCGGAATCCCTTGGTAGCAACCAGGACAAGAACTTCCTGGTGTTCGACTCGCGCGATTGCCTACTCGGCGTGTTGAAGATCGCCAACCCCGCGTTCACAGCTGTTGAGCTTGCGGCTCAGGACGCGGCCGCCGCGCTGATCGCCGAGGCCGAGCCGACGCTGCGGGTCGCCGTGCCGCTGCCCAACCTCGTCGGCGAAGTGTCAACGCCCGTAACGGGTCTGCTGGACGGGACCGCCCACGTGCGCCTGCTGCGATTCTTGGACGGCGGCACCCTGGTGGATGCCGGCTATCTGTCACCACGGGTCGTAGCCGCCATGGGGGAGCTCGCGGGGCGGGTCAGCCTCGCCCTGGCCGACTTCCGGCACGACGGTCTGGACCGCGCGTTGCAGTGGGACCTTCGCTACGGCCACGACGTCGTGAATGCGCTCGTCGCACACGTCGATGACGTCTCCTATCGGGACCGTCTCGCCACCGCCTCGGCCGACGCGTGGTCGAAGCTGGTGCCGCTGATCGACGCGCTCCCGCGCCAAGCGGTGCACCTCGACCTGACCGACGCCAACGTCGTGGTGTCGCGGCCCGACGGCGAGCGCCCGCAGCCGGACGGCATCATCGACTTCGGCGACCTGTCGGACACCTGGGCGGTATCCGAAGTCGCCATCGCGTTGTCATCGGTGCTGGGCCACCCCGGCTCGTCGCCAGCGTCGATCTTGCCCGGCATCAAGGCATTTCACGCGATCCGGCCGTTGACCGCCGCGGAGGCCGACGCACTGTGGCCGCTCGTGGTGCTTCGCACGGCGGTGCTCATCGTCAGCGGAGCCCAGCAGGAGGTCCTCGATCCCGACAACGACTACCTGACCGACCAGTCCCACGCCGAGCATCGCATGTTCGCGCAGGCCACGTCCGTGCCCATCGACGTGATGACCGGCGTCATCCGGGCGGCACTCGATCTGGGGGTCGACCCGGAATCGATTTCCGGAGGGCCGCTGTTCGCCGGACTCGATGCCGCATCGGTGGCCACCCTCGACCTGTCCCCCACCTCCGAGGACTTCGACGCGGCATTCGAACCGGGCGGGTGGCTGGCGCCCGGAGTCGACGACGAATTGGCAAGGACCGCAGTCGAGTCCGGTGCATCCATGGTGACCACCGGATTCGGCCAGCCGCGGCTGAGCAGGGCTCCCGCCCTGAGTCAGGACAGCCCCGACGTGGTTCCCACCGGTATCGGCCTGTGGCCCGCCGCGTCCGCCACCGTCATTGCGCCCTGGCCGGGCGAGATCGTGGAACGCGGGATCGACTCCTTCGTCCTGCGCGGCTTCCACTACCAGCTGACGATGACGGGCGTCGCGGCGGTGACGCCAACCACGCGGGTCCACATGGGCGAACCGCTGGCCATCGCCGTGGCGGACCGCTGGTGCGATGTCGGGGTCAGCACCGTCGGCGTTGCGGTGCCGCCCACGTTCACCACCGCGGAACTGGCACCCGGATGGCTGTCGATCTCCCGCGATCCGCGCCCGCTTCTCGGGCTCGCCGCTTCGCAACCACCGGCGGAGCGAGACCTGTTGGCGCGCAGGAACGACAGCTTCGCCAGCGTGCAGGAGCACTACTACCGCACACCGCCGCAGATCGAGCGGGGCTGGCGCCACTTCCTGATGTCGACGTCCGGTCGGGTCTACCTCGACATGGTCAACAACGTCACCGTGCTCGGCCACGCCCACCCGCAGGTCGCCGCCGTCGCCGCCCGACAGCTGAGCAGGCTCAACACGAACTCGCGGTTCAACTACGAGGCGGTGGTCGAGTTCAGCGAGCGGCTGGCCGCCACTCTGCCGGATCCGCTGGACACGGTGTTTCTGGTGAACTCCGGTTCGGAGGCAAGCGATTTGGCGCTGCGGCTGGCGATGGCCGCGACGGGCCGACGCGACGTGATCGCCGTCCGCGAGGCGTACCACGGCTGGACGTTCGCGACGGATGCGGTGTCGACGTCCACGGCCGACAACCCGAACGCACTGGCGACGCGCCCTGACTGGGTGCATACGGTGGAGTCGCCCAACAGTTTTCGCGGTAAGTACCGCGGCGAGGACGTCGGCTCCTATGCGACCGACGCGGTGCGCCAGGTCGAGGAGCTCGTCGCCTCCGGGCGGCCGCCCGCGGCGTTCATCTGCGAGCCCGTGTACGGGAATGCGGGCGGTATGGCGCTGCCGGATGGCTATCTGAGCCAGGTCTACGCCGCGGTGCGAGACGCGGGCGGGCTCGCCGTCGCCGACGAGGTCCAGGTCGGCTACGGCCGACTCGGCGAGTGGTTTTGGGGCTTTCACCAGCAGGGCGTGGTGCCCGACGTCGTGTCCGTGGCGAAGTCGACGGGCAACGGCTATCCCCTGGGAGCGGTCATCACCAGCCGCGCGATCGCGGACGCGTTCAGCTCGCAGGGGTACTTCTTCTCGTCGACCGGCGGAAGCCCGTTGTCGTGCGCGATCGGCCTCACCGTTCTGGACGTACTCGCCGACGAAGACCTGCAGGGCAACGCGGCTCGCGTAGGTGCGCATCTGAAGGACCGGTTGCTCGCGCTGCGGGACAGGCACCCGATCGTCGGCACCGTCCACGGCGTGGGTCTCTATCTGGGCGTCGAGATGATCCGCGACGCCGACACCCTGGCGCCCGCGACCCACGAGACCGCCGCGATCTGCGACCGGATGCTGGAACTCGGCGTGGTCATCCAACCGACCGGCGATCACCTGAACATCCTGAAGACCAAGCCGCCCTTGTGCATCGACGTCGAGGGGGCCGACTTCTACGTCGACATGTTGGACCGCGTGCTGACCGAGGGTTGGTAGTCGGCACCCCGCTAGCTGCGCCGAACGTGCGGTGAGGGCGACGATTCCGCCCGATCCTCGCCACCAACGCACGTTCGGCGACGGTCTCAGGTCATCGAACCCGCCATGCCGAGTTCGAACTCGAAATATGACCGCGCAATGTGCTTCAACTCGTCCGCGGTCGCCTCGCGGATGACCTTCTGCGCGCCGAGGCCGTCGATCATGATCAACAGTCGGCGCGCGGAGACCTCGACGTCGACGACGGTGAACTCACCGGAGTCCTGACCTTCGGCCACGATGCCGCCGATGAAGTCCAACCAGTCGTCGGTCAACACGGCGGCCTCTGCCGCCAGCGTGGGGTTGCGTCGACCCAGACTCCAGGCGTCCAGCCACAGCGCGCTCGCTTCGTCGCTGACGTCGTCGAGCAGGTAGTCCATCAGTGCACCGACCTTCGCGCCCGCCCTCTCCACGCCGCCGACCCTGGCGCGCGCACCATCGAGGTCGGCATCGGCGGCGGTGCGGAACGCGGCGGCGATCAGCTGCTCGGCCGACGAGAAGTAGTGGCTGACTAGGCCGGGCGTCACCCCGAGGTCGGTGGCGACGCGGCGCAGCGTGACGGCCGAGAGCCCCTCGGCCGGCTGATCTCGACGGCCTTGGTGAGCAGTTCGCCGTGGCGCTCGGCAGGCAGCTTGCGCTTGGCGTCGCGTGCAGCGGTGATGCCGGTGGTCAATTCTCGCTCTTCCCCTTGACGGATCTCGATTCTTATTGAACACTACATCAACACTATTGAGCTACCCGTCAACAAGTCGAATCGAGCCTCCATGACAGCCCTCGCAGAACCTCCCGTCTCCGTCACCGACGACCACGTCGGCTCCATTGAGACCGCGGGTGTCGAGTACCTCCCCGAGGACGCTCGCGACTCGCGGCCCCGCAATCTCGGCGCCGTCTTCCTCGGCGCCAACCTCACCTGGACGAACGTCGTGTTCGGCGCGTTCGCCATCCTTTTTGGGCTGTCGTTCTGGCAGACCGTCACCTCGATGGCGGTGGGACCGCGCTCGGCACGCTCGCCGTGCTGCCGACGGCGCTCATCGGTCCGCGCACCGGCACCAACATGACCGTGTCGAGCGGCGCGTTCTTCGGGATCCGCGGTCGCTTCATCGGATCCGGACTGGCGCTGGCGATTGCGCTCGCATTCGCAGCGGTGACCGTGTGGACGAGCGGCGATGCCCTCGTCGCAGGCGGGCACCGACTGCTCGGCACGCCCGACACCGGCGCAGCGCACGCCATCGCCTACGCGGCGGTGGCGGCGCTGATGGTGACGGTCGCGCTGTACGGCCACGCGACGATCGTGGCGATGCAGAAGCTCGTCGTGCCCGTCGTCGGACTGCTCATGCTGCTCGGCTTCGCCGCCTTCGCCGGTTCGGTCGACGTCAACGCGCCCGGAGGCGACTACGCACTTGGCGGGTTCTGGCAGACCTGGGCACTGTCGGCCGTGCTGTTCGCGGCCGCGCCGATCTCCTACGGTCCGACGATCGGCGACTACACGCGGCGCATCTCGTCAGTTCGGTTCAGCGACAAGCAGATCTGCGGCGCGCTCGGTGTCGGCATGTTCATCGGCGTGATGCTGCCGAGCCTGTTCGGCGCCTTCTCCGCGTTGAGCTTCGCCAACCCCACCGATTCCTACCTCGACGACCTCGTCACCGCGTCTCCCGGGTGGTTCGTGGTGCCGATCATCGTGATCTCGCTCCTTGGCGGACTGAGCCAGGGCGTGCTGTGCATCTACGCCAGCGGGCTCGACCTCGAGGGGCTGACGCCACGGCTGAAGAGGACGCAGACCACGATCATCACCGCGGCCGTCGCGATCGTCCTGCTGTACCTGGGCGTCTTCGTCTTCGACGCCGTGGAGTCCGTCACCGCCATGACCGTCGCACTCAACGCGGTCATCACCCCGTGGATCGCCATCCTCGCGATCGGCGCCCTGACCACCCGCAGCTACGACCCGACCGACATCCAGGCATTCGCACAGGGTCGTCGCGGTGGGCGTTACTGGTTCACCGGTGGCTGGAACCTGCCTGCGGTGATCGGGTGGACGGTCGGCTCCGTGTTCGGTCTGCTCACCGTGAACACCGAGCTCTACGTGGGACCGCTTGCCGAACTCGCAGGCGGCGTCGACCTCAGCACCGTGGGATCGGCGGCCTTGGCGGGCTTGATTTACGTCGCGCTGACGCGTCTCATCAAGGCATGACGCAATCCGCCGACGACGTAGTCACCGAGTTCTGCACGCTGTGGTCGAACCCCGACCCCGACGTGATCATGACCCACTTCACCGATGATGCCGTGTACCACAACATTCCGATGGCGGCGGCCACGGGCCGCGAGGCGATCAGGGAGTTGCTCGACACCGTCATCCTGCAGGGAATCGACGGCATCGACTTCCAGGTGCACCGCCAGCTCAGCAGCGGAGACGTGGTCATGAACGAGCGAACGGACGTCATGCGGCGCACCGGCGGCGGGACGATCGAACTGCCCGTGATGGGCGTGTTCGAGGTGCGCGACGGCAAGATCGCCGTGTGGCGCGACTACTTCGACTTGGCAACGGTCACAGCGGCATTCACGTAGCACCGCCGCCCTGGTCCTTGCGCCCCAGCGTGATCCTCACGACGGTTGCCACCCGAAAACGTGGTGAGGATCACGCTCGGCGGCTGTAAGGCTCTCCTAATACGGGGGTGCGACGGACATCACGACGTCAGCATCCAATACTTGAGCGGTGCCGGTAACGATGATCGCCATCTATGCCCTCGTGGCGATCGTCGTCGCCGAGGCGGTCGTGATCGCGGTGCTGCGGGCACGCGAGCAGCGTTGGAAGCGGGACGTGGCCGAACTCCAGCAGAAGGTCGACACGCGCGCCAACCTGTTGGCCGGCGGCCGCGAGGCCGTCAAGACGGTGTGGCAGACCGCGAACATCATGCGCAGGGAGGGGTTCGGCGCGGCCGTTCGCTCGAACATCGAGGACCTCGCCGACTGGGCGGAGGTGGAACGCCCCGACCTGGCCCGGCTCGCACCCAACGGTCGGGTCGCCATCCTGTTCTCCGACATCGAGGAGTCGACGGCGCTCAACGAACGGATCGGCGACCGGGCATGGGTCAGGCTCATCGACCGGCACGGCAAGATGGTCAGTCGCCAGGTGAAGCGGCATGCCGGCCATGTGGTGAAGAGCCAGGGCGACGGGTTCATGATCGCCTTCGCGCAGCCCGAAGAGGCGGTGCGGTGCAGCGTCGACCTGCAGCGCGAGCTCCGCAAACGACCCGACGGCATTCGCGTCAGGATCGGCATCCACGCGGGCAAGTCCGTGCGGCGAGGTGACGACCTGTTCGGCCGCAACGTCGCGATGGCCGCCCGCGTGGCCGCGGCAGCCGACGGAGGCGAGATCCTGGTCAGCGAGGCCGTGCGCGACGCCTGCGGGGACACGTCCGAGGGCATCAGCTTCGACGACGGCCGCGACCTCGAGCTCAAGGGCTTCAGCGGCACCCATCGCCTCTACGCCGTGTCGCCGTGATCCCCGTGATCGCCGTGCGGCCCTCGCGACCGAGCGGCGGCGGCTAGTCCGAGGACGCCCCATTGGACTCTGCGAGGCGCTGATGCAGCTTCGCGCGGATGTCGTCGGGCGTGTAGGCCGCGCGCTTGCGTTGGTCACGTGCGACCAGCACCCCTCCGGCCACCACACCCGCGACACCAGCCAGCCCGACCAACTTCCAGATACCTCGCATGGACAAAGTGTGCCTAAGCTTCGCTGGTGAATGCCAACACGGTGCCCCTTGAGCGCGCGCTGGCCGAGACTCGCACCGGTGACATCTGGTTGTTTCGCGGCGCTTCCGGACCCGACCGCGCCATCCAGACGCTGACGAACGCCCCGGTCAACCACGTCGGCGTGACGCTCGCGATCGACGACATGCCGCCCTTGATCTGGCATGCGGAGCTCGGCCAGAAGCTGCTCGACGTGTGGACCGGGACCCATCACCGCGGTGTTCAGCTCCACGATGCGCGCGAGGCCGTCGAACAGTGGATGGGGCCCTACGAGCAGAGGTGCTGGCTGCGCCAGCTCACACCGTTCGCGACGCGGCAGCAGGAAGACAAGATGCTGCGGGTGATCGCGCGACTGGATGGCACGCCCTTCCCCACCACCGCCGGGGTCTTGACCCGCTGGTTCCGCGGACGCGTGCCCACGCCCAACGACTTCACGCGCGGCATTCCCGTCGTCGACGACAAGGTGCGCGAAGTCAGCCAACGCAAGAAGGCCAAGAAGCGGTCGGCGGGATTCGAGGCCGCGTACTGCGCCGAGATCGTGGCCGTGACCTACGAGGAGATGGGTCTGCTTGCGACGGAAAAGGATTCGAACTGGTTCGACCCCGGCAAGTTCTGGAGCGGCGACACGCTGCCGCTCGCTCCCGGATATCGCTTGAACGACGAGATTGCCGTAACCCATTGAGTGTTCGAGTTGCGGCCGTGCGTTACACGGTTGAGCGATACGTCACGTAGAGAATTTTCTGCATCCCCTACGCGTTCTAGCCATCGTGGTTCGGTTCGTCGATGTTCCCCCGAGGTCGACGAACCGGACCATCTTTTCGTCAGCCCGCATGCAGACGTAACGCCTGCCGCCGTCGGACGCACTCACCTACATCGGCCCGTCGATACGTCATCCCCGAGGTCGGCGGGCCGATCCCAGTACCGCCGACTTCCGTTGCTGGAAAACGTATTTCAGTCGCCGGTGCGAATGAACTTCTCCTCGAAGTCCCAATCCTTGCAGTCGGGGCTCGTGCTTTCCTGGTGGGATTGCCCGGTCAGCAACGGAATGGGATTCTGCGGGGGTTGAGGTAGGGGGTACTCGCCGGTCGTGACGATGCGGTTGTCGCCGGTCGTGCACACCGACGCCGCGTACTCGCTGTTGCGGTTCCACTTGCCGTTGGCGAATACGAGTGTCTTGCCCGTGCCGTCGGTCGTGTCGAGAAAGTGGCTGATACACCGGTCACCGTCGCGGAGGCACCAGGTTCGCACCACGTAGTCGTATTCCTGCTTGGTGGTGGGACAGCGACTCGTTGTGATACTTGCCGCGGAGCCCCTCTGCCGGTGAGACCACTCGGGGCGCCTGCTTGGCTGGATCGGGTAGCACCGAAATGTCGTTGTCGCCGGTTCGCGTAAAGGTCACGTTTCGCTTGTTGAAGCATCCGTTCGTCGTGGACTGCGTGTATTCGCCGGTGAAGGTGTCACCCGCCTGGGGTTGCAACAAGATCGCATTCCATGCCTCGGCGTCGATGCCCTTGCGACGTCGTCGACGACGTGGAGACCGCGATCCAGGACTCTCCAACCTGGTCGAAGACCAGGTCGTCCGAGGCGAACTTTCCGCCGCTCTTTGCGGTGGCGACACATTCGTCGTCGGGGCCGCATTCGGAGCGCAGACGCCACGTCTCGGTGAAGGGCGGCGGCGCATCGGGAGCGGCCTCCCCGGTCGACTTGAACTGTGGCCCAAAGGCGACGGCGTAGCTCCCCGTGAAGGGCCCGGGAAGCGTGCATACCGGCGCATTGTCGGCGCCGTTCGGACAGGGAGGTTCTCCAGCCCCGTCAGCCCCGGGTTCTGGCTTCGAGAGGACGATCGCCGCCACGATGGCCGCGATCGCCACGACCGCAACGCTCGACAGGGCGATGAGCAGGCCCTTGCGGGACGGCTTGGAGCTCGCGGGATTTGGGCCGGGTGGTGGCGGCCAGTTTTGGGCAGGGCCTGGTGGGCCCGGCGGTACCAGTGGGCGATACGGAGGCGGGCCGGGCCGCCCGGAATGCCGTTCGGTTGGCGCGTCGGCAATCCGGTACTGCGTGGGCGCCGCGGGGGGCGGCGGGACCGGCGGCTTGACGTAGGAGTTCGCGAAAGCGGTTGGCGTCGAGGGTGTTACGGTCTTGGGTCGAGGCATCGGAGCCGTCACGGCCGACTTCGCGGCGTACGCCAACTCCCGCGTCGTGGCGTAGCGCTCATCGGGGTTCTTGGCCATCCCCTTGGCGATCACGGCGTCGAGCCCGGACGGCACGTCGGCATGCCGGTCGGATGCCCGCGGCGGCGGCATCGCGATGTGGCCGCCGATCTGTTGTTCGAGGCTGTCGCCGGGGAAGGGCTGGCTGCCGGTCAGGCACTCGTAGAGCACGCAGGCCAACGCATAGATGTCGGCACGCGCGTCCGACTCTGCGGTGGTGATCCGTTCGGGTGCCAGGTAAGCCCAGGTGCCGATCACGCTCGACTTGTTCGTCAACGCGGCCTGACCGCGGCGCGCGCGATGCCGAAGTCGATCAGATACGCGAAGTCGTCCTCGGTCACCAGCACGTTGGACGGTTTGACGTCGCGGTGCACCAGGCCGACCTGATGTGCGGCGTGCAACGCCGAAGCGACCTGGTCGATGATGCCCACGGCACGCGCCGAGTCCAACCGGCCGTCTTTGATGATGGTGTGCAGATCCTGACCCTTGATCAGTCGCATCGTGACGAATAGTCGCCCGTCGATCTCACCGAAGTCGTGGATCGGCACCACGTGGGGCTCGTCGATGCCCGCCGCAGAGCGTGCCTCACGGCGGAACCGTTCCTGGTAGGTGGCGTCGTCGGCTAGCTGAGTCGGAAGCACCTTGAGGGCGACGATCCGCTCAGTGGCGGTATCGAAGGCCCGCCACACCTCCCCCATGCCGCCGCGACCCAACAGATCCAGCAATCGATATCGCCCGAACGGAGTCCCGTCCTCCACACGCCCTCCCTCGGCACCGTTCAGCCAACCCTAAGGTCGAACGATAAGCCCATGACGAGCGCCGTGCGGCGGAAGCCATGGCGATCGGTGTTTTCATGCGCCTTTGCCGGTAGGCGCCTCGACTATTCGACCTACTCGCGCGCGACGGGTCCTGTTCGAGCGCCCGGGCACACGTTCGGCTCCCGTACCAATTCCGACGTCGAGATGCACGCGGTTCTTGACGAGCTTGCCTTGGGCTGGAAGAACAGCCTCGCCAGGGCAGTCGCTAGATACTCGGCTTTGCTTGGTGTGGAACACCGGTGAGCACCATTTCCGTGGTGCGGCGGGGCAGCTCGACCAGCATCGACAACTCCTCCAACTCATCGAAGATCACCGCAAGCCGCTCCTTGGGCGTCACCCTGGGGGCGTCCGAAACGGTCGAAGGCATGAACCCATCAAACATCCACCACCGACAACAATGCTCGGCCCGATCGGACACTCGGAATCAGTCAAACCTCACGACTCCCACGAAGCACTTCGTCGCCCGCCGACTCAGACCCGTCAGCCCTGCAACGCGGCGCACATCTCTTCACGTCCCGTCGCCTATGGGTGCCGAGCGAACCACTGGAGCAGTAGATCTGCGATGGCGTCTGGTCGTTCATCAGGCATCCAATGTGACGCTCCGTGAAGGATTTCGAAACGGTAGTCGCCCGTCACGTAGCGTCCACAGCGTCGCGCGGTCGCGTCGAGGACGTACTTGTCTCCTTCGCTCCACACGAACATCGCCGGGGTCGCGACGGTTCCGCGGCCCGAAAGTGGCACGGCCCGATACCAATTGAGCGCGGCGGAATACGCACCTGGCCCGGTCATCACGTGGGCGTCGCGGTCGGCGAGTTGCGGTTCCTGCCCGTCCGCGTGCGGCATTCGCGACAGCCGCTTTCCGCTTTTGTCCCGACCGAGGTAGCGCAGTCAGGCGGGGAACCACGGCGTCCCATGCCGTCCGCGCCTGTGGGTGACCGTGCAAGAGCACCACCACCGATCCATCGGTCGGCCCGAAGTCCCCAATGTCGAAGACAAGCTTGCCGCGTCGCAACTGCTGCATCGCGACATCATCCGGCAATTCACCCAGCCGGTGAAGCACTTTCCCACCCGCTCGATCTCACACCTCGACGGCGCCAGCGATCTGCCGGGCGACCTCTGGAGGTGTGTGATGTCGACGACCTCGGCGTCATCGTGCAGCCACGTGCCGGCGGCCTCCGCGTACACGTTCAGATACTCGAGGCGGAACGCGGAAGGGCCGAGAACGGTGTCGTCATCGATGCGCCTGTTGAGCGCGTCCAGGCCCGGTGAGGAACGAAGTGCCGCAACGGAACTCCGTCGTGCGCGAGGCTTGTGGTCTTGCCTACCCGGTGGTGCCGGTGAGCCATACGATCACAGGCCCCGACACTAGCGACGAAGGCGAAGGTCCGGCCGTCAACCCTTGCGGAACGTCCAAGCGAACTCGACCACATTCCGATCATCGATAGACGTCACGACGATGCGCAATGTGTATCACGCGAACGACTATGCGGTCGTCGAAGATCTGGTATATCACCCGGAATTCGCCTCTACGGGCTGAGTACCGGCCCTCGAGCCGATCCCGTAATGGCTTACCCACGCGATGCGGATCGTCCGCCAAGGGACCCCGAATGAACTCCCAGCACGCCGCTGCCACGGCCTCGGGCAGAACGTCAGTCAGTGCCCTCTTGGCCGCGCCGGTCAGTTCGACGCGATAGGTCACCGAGGCAACCGGCCGGCGGCGCGCATCTCCTCGGCGACTTCCTCGAGCGAGTAGATCTCGCCGCGAACAGCTCCTGCCTCTGCATCCCGGACGTCGCGCATCAGCGCTTCATCGCTGAGAATGTCCAACGTTTCCATGATGGAGTCGTAGTCGTCGGCGCTGAGGAGCACCGCAGCGCGTCGGCCCTTGCGGGTGATCTCGGTCCGTTCGTGTGTGCGGACCGCCTCATCGACGATCCTGGAGAGGTTCGCGCGGGCTTCGGCCAACGGCAGCGTGCTCATGTACAGAATTCTAGCGTGAGGGTGGAATCGACGCAGGTCATGCTCGACCCCGAGGGCCATGAATTCTGCCTCGTCGAATCCTTCGAATCACCAAGCGACTAAACGTTGAACCGGAACTCGACTACGTCCCCGTCAGCCATCACGTAGTCCTTGCCCTCCATCCGGACCTTGCCCGCGGCCTTCGCGGCGGCCATGGATCCGGCGGCCATCAGATCGTCGAACGACACGATCTCCGCCTTGATGAAGCCCTTCTCGAAGTCGGTGTGGATGACGCCGGCCGCCTTCGGCGCGGTATCGCCCTGGTGGATCGTCCACGCCCTGGCCTCTTTCGGCCCAGCCGTCAGGTAGGTCTGCAACTTCAGGGTGTGAAATCCAGCGCGGGCCAACGCATCCAGGCCGCGCTCGGTCTGGCCGATCGACTCGAGTAGTTCCATGGCCGACTCGTCGTCGAGTTCCGCCAATTCGGCCTCGATCTTGGCGTCGAGGAACACGGCGTCGGCGGGCGCGACCATCGCGCGTAGCTCTTCCTTGCGTGCCTCGTCGGTGAGCACCGATTCGTCGGCGTTGAAGGCATAGAGGAACGGCTTGGTCGTCATCAGGTTCAGCTCACGCAGCGGGGCGACGTCGACGCCCGCGGCGAACAGCGTCGTCCCCGCGTTGAGGAGGGCGTCGGCGGCGACGGCGGCTTCGTGGACCGGCTTGCGATCCTTGTTGTTGCGCGCCTCCTTCTCGAGCCGCGGAATCGCCTTCTCCAGGGTCTGGAGGTCGGCGAGGATCAACTCGGTCTCGATGACCTCGATGTCGGACTTGGGGTCCACCTTGCCGTCGACGTGGACGACGTCGTCGTCGGCGAACACCCGGACGACCTGACAGATCGCGTCGCACTCGCGGATGTTGGCGAGGAACTTGTTGCCAAGGCCAGCACCCTCCGACGCACCCTTCACGATTCCCGCGATGTCGACGAACGTCACCGGCGCGGGCACCACCTTCTCCGAGGAGAACATCGTCGCCAGTTCGCCGAGCCGGGGATCGGGAAGCGCCACCACCCCCTCGTTCGGCTCGATGGTCGCGAACGGGTAGTTAGCTGCCAGCACGTCGTTCTGCGTCAACGCGTTGAACAGCGTCGACTTACCCACGTTCGGCAGCCCGACGATTCCGAGATTGAGGCCCACGGGTTCAGCAGTCTATGCGGTGCTCGTGGGCACGCCCGTGCGCGCTGCCAGCACTCATCGAGTCATAGCCGGTACGGTCTACGTGTGTCAGAACCGCGTGCGCGGTCGCCGATAGCGGCCGATCACCGCTCAGTGCTGCCCACCGTCCCGGGAATTCCCTGGTGGGGCGCTGTGGTGTTGGCGCTGACCCTTGCCGCGGTCGGCTTCGCGTTCGACGCCGGCTCGGGCGGCAAGTCGCTGACCGCTGCTTTCTCCGTCTGCTATGCCGCGGGCTGCCTGCTTGCCGTGCTCGCCGTGCGGCAGTCCGGCGTGTTCACCGCGGTCATTCAGCCGCCTCTGATCCTGTTCCTCGTCGTCCCGGCGTCCTACTTCGTCCTGACCGGCGGTGCGATCAAGGGGATCAAGGACGTCCTCATCAACTGCGGATATCCCTTGATCGAACGCTTCCCGCTGATGTTCTTCACGTCGGCGGTCGTGCTGATCATCGGGATGTTCCGGTGGTACTTCAGTGCAGCGTCTCGGTGGACTGGGAGAGTCGGCACGAAAGCAGCAGACGTCGCCGAAGTTGCTGGCATTGCCGATCTAGCCGCGCCCACGACGACCATCAAGGCGGCGATGGACGTCCCCCGACGGAGCCGCCGGAATGCGACGGCACGCGCCGAGCGCGCAGCTACCGTCGAGGCCGACGAGCCACGGCGCAAGCCGGCCAAGGCGCCATCGACCGCTTCCCGGTCGCGCCACAACCGCCCACCGGATACCGAACTGGTCGAGCCGGTCGAACGTCGTCCCCGGCGTCCGCGGTCCGCGCCACCGGTCGACGAGCCACTCGAGCCGCGTCGTCGACGCGCCGCGCCGCCCCACGAGTCACGGCGGACTCCCCCGCCCACGGACCGACGCAGCCCGTACGAGAGGCCGGAGCGAGCCGAGCGACCCGACCGCGCCAGGCGTCCCGAGCGCTCCGAGCGCCCCCTTCGCGCTGAGCGTCCCGACCGGACCGATCGTCCCGACCGGGCGGAGCGTCCCGACCGATCCGAACGTCCCGACCGATCCGAACGTCCCGCCAGGCGCCAGCGTCTGTCCGACTACGACGCGTACGAAGAACGTCCGACTACCGGGTCAACCGGCAGGAACGGTTCCAACGGTTCACATCATCCGGTGTCGCGCGTCCGCTACCGGGCCGACGACGGCGAGCCGTCCCCCGAGCATCGCAGTCGCCCCCGCAGGCCCCGCGACTACGACGCCGACTCCCGGGACTTCGGCCGCTAGTCCGAGTACTGCTTCACGAGTTCGCCCTTGTACAGCTTGCCCGTATCGCTGCGGGGCAGCGCGGCCTGGAAGGAGATCGAGCGCGGACACTTGTAGTGGGCCAGCCGTTCTCGAAGCCAGCCCAGGAGTTCGTCGGCGAAGGCTTCCGTCGCGTCGGCGGGGTCGATGGTCTGCACCACGGCTTTGACCGACTGGCCCATGTCCTCGTCCGGGATGCCGAACACCGCGGCGTCGAGCACCTTTGGGTGAGTGATCAACCGATCCTCGGCCTCCTGCGGGTAGATGTTCACCCCGCCCGAGATGATCATGTGGTGCCGGCGGTCGGTCAGGAACAGGTAGCCGTCGGCATCGAGGTAGCCGATGTCGCCGACGGTGGCCCAGCCGTGCGATTCCCTGGCGTCCGCAGTCTTGGCCTCGTCCTTGAGGTATTCGAAGGCGAACCCGCCCTCGTAGTAGATGGCGCCCGCCTCACCCTGAGGGAGTTCGACGCCGTCGTCGTCGAGGATGTGCGGAATGCCGATCAACGGCTTGCCTACCGAACCGGGGTGCTCGAGCCAGTCCTCCGCCGTGATGAACGAAGCTCCGACTGCCTCAGATGCCGCGTAGTACTCGTCGACGATCGGCCCCCACCAGTCGATCATCTGACGCTTGATCTCGACGGGACACGGGGCGGCGGCGTGCACCACCCGCCGGAGTGTGGACAGGTCGTACGAATTGCGAACGGAGCCAGGCAGTTTCACCATGCGGACGAACATGGCTGGGACGAACTGTCCGTGGGTCACCCCGTACCGCTGAATGCACTCGAGAGTCTGCTCGGGATCGAACTTCTCCATCACGACGGTGGTTCCACCGAGGGCCTGCACCGTCATCGACCAGAACGACGGGGCTGTGTGGTAGAGCGGAGCGGGACTCAGATACACCGAATCACCGGTGATGCCGACGGCGGCCATCAGCGGTGCAAGCATCGCGGGCGCGTCCGCGGGCGCCACGTCCTGCAGCTCGCGGCGAATTCCCTTGGGGCGACCTGTGGTTCCCGACGAGTACTGAAGCAGGTCACCCTCGCGTTCGTCGGCGATGGGCGTCGTCGGCTCGTCGGCGACGCACTCGGGGTAGCGCTCCCAGCCATCCAGGTCGTCGTCGGCCATCAGAAGTAGCTCAGGCGTCCCGTTCGGCAGATACTCCGAAAGCCCTTTGCACACCTTGCGTGTGGCGCGCGAGCCGATCAGTGCCTTGGCCCCGCTGTTGTCGACGATGTAGGCGGCCTCCTGCGCGGTGAGGTGGGTGTTGATCAACGCGTAATACATCCCGCAGCGGCGCGCCGCCCACATCACCGCGTGGACGTGTTCGTTGTTCTCGAGGTCCGCTGCGATGGTGTCACCTGGCCGCAGGCCATGGCGTCGGAAGTAGTGCGCCAACCGGTTTGCGCGCGCCTCCAGCTCGGCGAAGCTGATGGTCGTGCCGGAGGGGTAGAGGATGATCGCCGGTTTCGGTGACTCGACGTGTTCGCGGATCTGCATTGGCTAGTCCCTTCTCCACTTCAGACGGACCTCGTCGAGAAACTGCTCCACCGCCACCGCAGCATGCTTGGCGCGCGCCGAGCCGAAGACGTCGAACGCGTGCTGCGCGATGGGCAATTCGGCGTAGACCACGGGCGAATTGCTGAGGACGCGCAGCCTTGCCGCGAAAGCCCGCGCCTGCTCGACGGGGATGAACGAGTCGTTGCTGCCGTGCAGCACGAAGAACGGTGGCGCGTCGGCCGACACGTGGGTGATCGGGGAGGCGGCGGCGAAGAGTTCTGGCGCATCGGCGAGGAGCCGCTTCATCACGCCCTTCTCGAGGAAGGGCACCATCATCGGGTGAAGGACCCCGTCGCTGCGAGTGAAGTCGTACACGCCGTAAAACGGAACGGCGGCCTGCACTGTGGTGTCGACGTCTTCGAAACCGGGCTGAAACGACGGATCATTGGCTGTCAGCGCGGCGAGCGCGGACAGGTGGCCGCCTGCCGATCCCCCCGTGATCGCGATGAAATCAGAGTCGCCGCCGAATCTTTCGATGTTGGCCTTGACCCAGGCAATGGCTCTCTTGACGTCGACGATTGCGTCGGGCCAGGTGTTGCGTGGACTGAGCCGATAGTTGATCGATACGCATACCCACCCGTGCTCGACGAGGTGGCTCATCAAAGGATGCGCCTGGCCGCGTTTGTTGCCCGACGACCACGCACCGCCGTGTATTTGCAACAGAACAGGCGCCGGGGCATCGGGATTCGCGCCGGCCCCCGACCAGACGTCGAGGTGGTTCGCCGTACCGTGCTCGCCGTAGGCGATGTCGGCATCGTGGGCGTACTCGTGCCAAATGCGCATCGTCCTGAACACACCGGGGGCCTTCACCGATGAGCCAGACTTCGTCACGCGCCCCGACCCCAAACCCTCGTCGAGCGCCGCTCCGAGCGGCACATTTGCTTGCCTGCCAATGCGATTCAAGCCAAGAAGGCCGACGGAGCATAGTGCGGGCACGGTCGCGCTGAGCCAACGCATGTGCGGCGACTGAGCACGCCACGTCGCACCGATCGCGGCCGCCTGCGCGGCCATGGTCTGTAGAGGCAGCTCGGTGACGAGCATTCCCGCGATGAAGGACGGGACGGAGAGGTAGCCCTTCTTGACCGGTCGGTATCCATTGAGCGTCGCGAGCGCACCGATGACCAAGGCGGCAACAGCAGCCGTTTGAGAAAAGCGGCGCCGCCTCGACGTCACGGCTGATCCGGCCGCAGTTCGATGAACAGTGCCTCCGCCTCGGCGCACAGCGTGGTTCCATTCCTCAGTTGGCCACGCAGAACGCGCTTTCGCCCCTCCTCGCTGACGAACCAGCCACGCACCTCGAGCTCCAGCCCGATCGGCGTGATCGCCCGAAAGTCGGTGTGCAGATACGCCGTCCGCGCCGCCTTGCGACCGCCGGCGGTCGCCAGCCTTCCGAGCACCTCGTCGAACATGAGAGGAATCGCTCCGCCGTGCGCGGCACCGCCCCCTCCGAGGTAGTAATTCCCGAAAGTCACTGTTCCATGGACACTGTCGCGATCACCCCCGGCGACGACGAAGTTGGGCGACATGGTCTGGCCGCGCCCTGGCAGATCGAATCTGCGCGCGAAGATCCGCTCGCGTTCCCGCACCGCCATCGGCGCCAGCTTGTCGGACCACCCGCGCAGGTCCTCGGCGAGGCCGACGATGGATTCCTTGTCCGGCGCAGCGGCCGCGACGTCGTCGAGAAACGTCCGCAGGGCCGCGATCATGTCGCCGTATTCTGGGCCGCCACCGGGGTTGCGCAAACCCGGTTCCTCCCACGTGCGGATCTGCGGAAACCCGCCGCGCGAAGCCGAAGTCGGCTCGGTCACGGCGACGTCCTCCCCTTCGGCATTTCAGCGCGCCTTCCACACGGGTTGGCGTTTCTCGGCGAATGCCACCGGCCCCTCCTTGGCGTCCTCGGATCTCAGCACCGAGCCGAATTCTCGTTGTGTACGAGCCCATTTGGGTTCCTCGTCGGCGATCACGCCATCGTCGGCGCCGTAGGCGATGCGCTTGCTCGCCTGCACGGACAGCGGCGCGTTGACGGAGATCCGCTCCGCCAACGCCAGCGCCGCGTCGAGGACGGTGCCGTCGGGCACCACCTGGTTGACGAGTCCCCACTTGGCGGCTTCAGCGGCGCCCATCGGCTCGCCCGTGAACAGGAGTTCCAACGCGACCTTGCGGGGCAGTTGGTCGACGATGCGAAACACGCCTCCCGCACCGGCGATGAGCCCGCGCTTGACCTCGGGCAGCCCGAAAGACGCACTCTCGCAGGCGACGACCAGATCACTGGCCAACGCGATTTCGCCGCCACCGCCGAGTGCGGTGCCGTTCACCGCGGCGATCGTCGGTTTGTCGATGAAGTGGTGCACGTAGCCCGCGAAGCCCCACTCCGGGTGTTCGGCGTGATACAGGTTCTCGCCGCGCGAGATGGCCTTGAGATCCGCTCCGGCAGAAAATGACTTGTCCCCGGCACCGGTGATGACCACCGCACGAACCTCGGGATCCGTCTGCGCGTGCGCCAGTGCGTCGCCGACTGCGCTACTCACGGCGCCGTTGACGGCGTTGCGCGCGTCGGGCCGGTTGATGGTGATGACGAGGACGTTGCCGCGGCGCTCGACCAGCGCGCCGGGTTCGGTGACCGCCTCTCCGCTCACAGAAGTTCCAGAATCGTGGCGTTCGCTTGGCCGCCGCCCTCGCACATCGTCTGCAAGCCGTACTGAATTCCCTTGTCCCGCATGTGATAGAGCATCGTGGTCATGATGCGCGCACCGGATCCGCCAAGCGGGTGGCCCAGCGCGATCGCGCCACCGTTGGGGTTGAGCTTCTTCTCGTCGGCGCCGATGTCCTTGAGCCAGGCCATCGGTACCGGGGCGAACGCCTCGTTGACCTCGAAGACACCGATGTCGTCGACGGACAGGCCCGAGCGCTTGAGCGCCTTCTGCGTGGCGGGAATCGGTGCCGTCAGCATGATCACGGGATCGGCCCCGGCCAACACGGCGGTGTGAATCTTCGCGATCGGCGTGAGCCCCAGCGACGTCGCCTTCTCGGCCGACATGATGAGCAGCGCCGCCGCGCCGTCGGAGATCTGCGAGGCGTTGCCCGCGTGAATCACGCCGTCCTCCTTGAAGGCAGCCTTGATCTGGGCCATCTTCTCGACCGTGCCGCCGCGACGGATGCCCTCGTCGAGAATCACGGGGTTGCCGTCCTGATCCTTGACGGCGGCGATCTGGTCCTCGAAGACGCCCGCATCCTGGGCGGCGGCCGCCTTCTGATGTGATGCCAGCGAGAACTCGTCGAGTGACGTTCGGTCGAAACCCCAACGCTCGGCGATCATCTCTGCGCCGACGCCTTGATTCGGATGCACGCCGTAGCGCGCCATGAACAGTGGGCTGAACGGATCACCGCCACTGGCGATCGTCGTGCCCATGGGCACGCGCGACATGGATTCGACGCCACCGGCGACGACGACGTCGTAGTGGCCGGCGATGACGCTTGCGGCAGCGAAGTTCACCGATTGCTGACTCGAGCCACACTGGCGATCCACCGTCACCCCTGGCACCGACTCGGGCCAGCCCGCAGCCAGCAGCGCGGTGCGCGCGATGTCCATCGCCTGCTCGCCACCCTGACCGACACAGCCCCAGATGACGTCGTCGACCAGTTCCGGATCGACGCCCGCCCGCTCGACGAGAGCGTTGAGCACCTGGGCTGACAGGTCGGCGGGATGCACACCGGACAGTCCGCCGTTTCGCTTGCCGACCGCGGAACGCACGGCCTCGACGATTACCGCATCTGACATCAGAGTCTCCTAAAGAGTTGAACATTTAGCTGGTTCGTCATGATTCTTATCACCTGCTGGGTGGGACCGGTCGCTCGCACGGCGCATTGGCTTATCCAACCGCTTGACCTATATTACTAAGTAATCTAACTGAACTCCCGCCGCGCCAGAGGGTCGCGACGCAACGGAAGTGGTGAGCGCGATGGAATGGGGCCTCCCATGGCCGGGCGCCGACCGCGCCGCCGAGGCGGAGCGAGCGGGTGCGAGCGCGTTCTGTTCCGGCGAGTTCGCCGACCTCAATGCCTATGTGACTGCGGCCGACATGGCCCGCGACACCACGACGGCACACATCGGGCCCGGCATCGCGTACGCGTTCGCCAGGTCGCCGTTCGTCCACGCGTCCTCTGCTCGGCATCTGTCGCGAGTCGCGCCAGGCCGGGTGTTCCTGGGACTTGGCGCGGGCACCGGCAGGATGAACAAGGACTGGTTCGGCGTCGACTCGTTGCACCCCGCGGCGCGGATGGCCGAACTCGTCGAGGTGACTCGCGCCTACCTGCACGCCGAGAACGGCGACCGGATCACCTTCAGTGGCGACTACTACGACATCGACGCCGACATTCGCGCCCCCATCTTCGGCCGACTCGACGTGCCCATCCTGATCGGCGCGTTCAACCGCATCATGTTGCGCACCGCCGGCCGCAGCGCCGACGGCGTCCTCGGACACGGCCTCTTCACCGACCGGTGGTGGAACGAGGTCGTGGACCCCGAACTCGAGGCGGGCGCCGGGAAGAGCGGCCGCGATCCTGCCGGCCTTCATCGCTGGGGCTGGGTGATCACCGCGATCGACGACGACGATCCAGAGCGGGCCATCTCCGACGCGAAGCTGCAGATCGCCTTCTACCTGACGGTCAAGACGTATGACGCGCTGGTCGAACTGCACGGCTGGCAGGACGAGGTGGCCGCCATCAGGTCGTCGTTCCGCAGCGCCAATCCGAAGTCCATGGCCGAGCACGTCAACGACGACATGCTGAACTCAATTGCGGTATGCGGAGATTCGGCGCAGGCCACCGAGATGCTCGCCGCCCGTATGCGGCTGCCACAAACGGCGTTCTTCGCTCCGCCGTCGTTCCTCGTCAGCCCTCGGCGCAGGTCCGCCTACGACGCGGCCGTCCTCGGGCTGGCTGATCGGATTCGCGAACACGTCTGATTGACTGGCGGTTCCTTTCCTCGACTAAAGGTCGCAGCCTCTCCGACAGTCCCCTGCCGTTTTACAAATGCGATAAATAGTTTACGGTTTAGCCTGTACGTACGGAGGAGGCTACGGCAGGTGCGAATCATCGTGACGGGCGGCAACAGCGGCGTCGGGCGCGCGACGGCGAGCGCCATGGCCAAAGCCGGCCACGACGTCGTGATCGCTTGTCGCACACCGAGCAAGGCACACGCAGCCGCCACCGCGATGTCCGGTGACGTCGAGGTTAGGGAACTGGATCTTGCTGACCTTGGCAGCGTGCGCACGTTCGCCGACACCGTCGACCACGTCGACGTGCTCGTGAACAACGCGGGCGTCCTCGGCCTGCCGCTCACGCGCACGGCCGACGGTTTCGAGGCGCACATGGGGACCAACCATCTCGGCCACTTCGCCCTGACGTGTCTGCTCGGTGACCGCATTCGCGACCGCGTGGTGTCGGTCGCGAGTACCAACTACACCACGGCGCGAATCCACTTCGACGATCTCAACTACGAACATCGCAAGTACAGCCCCTGGTCGGCGTATGGAGAGTCGAAGCTCGCCAACCTGTTGTTCATCCGAGAACTGGTCGCCCGAGGGAGGACCGCATACGCATCCGACCCGGGGATGACGAACACCGCGATCACCCGCGACGGCTCGGGAGCGCTGCAGTGGGCCGGGCGCGTACTGTCGCCCTACATCGCCCAGAGCCCAGAGGACGGCGCCCGTTCCACCATTCAGGCGATCACGACGACGCTGCCCAATGGGACGTACCTGTCCCCGCGTGGCCTGATGCATCAATGGGGCAAACCGAAGCCGACGGCGTTGAAGGACAAGGCCGTCGACCCGGAAAGCTCGCGGAGGCTGTGGGAGCTGTCCGCAGAACTGACCGGGTGCGAATGGCAGGAAGGTTCGACATGACGGCTCACGCCGACTACCAACGGCCCCAGTTGCGACTGGCGCCGAATCCGACCGCCGAATCGCGGCCCTTCTGGACCGGGGGCCAAAACGGTGAGCTGTTGATCACCCGTTGCCACGGATGCGGACACTTCTTCCATCCGCCGGGGCCCGCGTGCTGGCGATGTCGCAGCATGGACGTTGCTCCAGAACCGGTGTCCGGCAAGGCCAAGGTGGCCGCGTTCACGGTCAATCGCCAGGCCTGGATTCCCGGACTCGAGCCGCCGTACGTCGTCGCGATGGTCGAGCTGGACGATGAGCCCGACGTCCGGCTCATCACGAACGTCGTGGGCGTGCCCGTCGAGGACGTCGGCGTCGGCATGGCCGTCGAGGTCTTCTTCGAGGATTGGACCTCGATGTCGGGCGACGAGGACACCCGCGTCTGGCTTCCGCTGTTCCGTCCAGCTCAATCAGGCACTGCCTGAACGCTTTCCGTGAGGCTGATCTTCGGCGAAGGTGAACGTCGCCGTGCGCTGCATGGTCAGCGCGACGACCGCGGGCGATGGCCCTTCGGTACGTACGGCCGGACCCCGCGCGACGATCCCCCGGATGCCTGCATAGGTCTCGAAGACGTCGGCGACGACACATGCCTGACGTTCGTGGTCGAAGGCGGAGACGAGATCCGAATCGGCGAGTTCGACGCGCAGGACTGCGTCTCGCCCGTCGAGAACGCGGGCAGGTACCGCGAACAGCCTGCCGTCGTCACCGACCACACAGATCGCACCCGACGGCTGGGTGGCGAGAAAAGCCGCGCGTTCATCTGCCGACATGGCCCCGGGCCCACGGCGTCGGTGATCAGCCACGCGCCTGCACCTCCTCAAGGTCGATTCGAATGAAACATCGCTTGCCGCTGAGCAATCGGTCGTGCACCTTGGTGATGACGGACTGCGGCACACGTTCTTCGGATGAACTGCCCGACAGCATGGCCTCGATCTCCTCGGACGATGGCCGGTAGACCTCGGCCCTGCCTCGCAACGACACCCACGACGGCCAATCGGCGTCAGTCTGCTCCTCGCTGAGCACCACGCATGCAGCTTCCGGATCGGCGAGCAGATGTCGCACCTTGGCGCTCTTCGTGTACGTCGAGAAGTACAGCCGCCCAGGCTCGTAAGCGACAGACCGCATCGCATAGCCGATCGGATGGCCATCGCCGTCACGGCAGAACAGGAAGGCCCGATGGTTTCGCTGCAGAAAGGCGACGAGCGACGGCTCGTCGGGTCTCGGCAGCGGAGTCATCGACACCATGTCATCACGACCGACGTCCCCTCTCGTGCTGTTGATCAATCGGCCCCCGCTCACACTCCTCGCTGATAATGTGACAGTCAACTGTCAAAGTAGTTCGACGACGACGGAGTCCCCATGTCCATTGCCCTGCCCGTCACACTGCGTTCGGCGGGAGACCTCACCCCGGACATCCTCACCACACTGTTGCGTCGGTACGACCCTGCAGTCAGCGTCACCAACATGACGTTGAGCAAGACCTGGCAGGGCACCACGTCGCACCTTCATCTGGACGTCGCGTACGCCGATGCGGACACCACGCTGCCGGCTCACCTCTTCGTCAAGACTCAGCTCGGCACCGTGCACGACCTTCCCGATGCGGTCGACGCCGCGCTGTCGGAGGGCGGCGGCGGAACAGTCCTGCTCGACGACGAGACCCGGTTCTACCGGGACCTACGGGCCGGCCTGGACGTCGAGACCATGACGACGTACTTCGCCGAGCACCTCGACGGTCCTTCGCAATTTCTCATTCTCGCCGAGGACATCACACTGCGCGGTGCCGAGGTACCCGACGCCGTCGCCGGGTTGTCCGTCGAGCAGGTCGACGGGTTGCTCTCTACGTTGAGCCAGGTCCATGCACCGTTCTGGGGCAGTCCGCGACTGGACGAGGGAGGCGACCTATCGTGGCTGCAGCACCCGATCACCGGAGGATTCGCAGAGTTCCTGCGCGCCAACGGGTTCGCCATCATCCGGATGTTTCTCGAACTGCCCTACAAGAAGGCGCTTCTCGACTCGACGGGCGAGGACGCGGCGTCGATGGAGGCGGCGTTCTGGAAGCTGCAGGAGCACGTGGCGGCAGCGCCGATGACCCTGCTGCACGGTGACCCGCACCCGCGCAATACCTATTCGCTGCCGGACGGCCGCATGGGTGTGCTCGACTGGCAGCTGGTTCGGCGCGGATCGTGGGAACACGACGTCGGCTACGCATTGATCGGAGCGTTGCCGCCCGACCTTCGGCGCAACCACGAGCGCGAGTTGCTCGACAACTACCGCGGGCGTCTCCTGGATGCGGGTGCCGCCGCGCCCGGTCGTGAAGAGATGTGGACCGCCTACCGACGCAGCCCGGCGTGGGGTTTCTGCATGTGGGCCATCACGCCCGACCAGATGTACTCCGTCGAGATCGTCGAGACGGTGCTTGGCCGATTCGCCGAGGCCTATTCGGACCTTGGCACCGGCGCGCTGCTGCGTTGACGCCAGCGTGCGCGTCACCCCGATCGCGAGCGCGCGCAAATGCAGAACACGGCACGGCGTGTCGCGTGCAGACACGCTCGCTCGCCGGGGGAGGTCGCGGGGGTAGGTCAGGGTTTGAGGACGAATTCCGGTATGCGGTAGCCGCTTTCGCCGAGATCGACGATGCGCAGCTCGACCTGCTGACCGATCCGCACGTCGGCGGGATCGGCGTCGATGACCGCGTTGATGCGTAGTCCCGGCTGCTCCGCCAGCTCGATCAGCCCGACGACGTACGGCGGCACCCGGCCGGGCACCAACGCCTGACTGACCACGATGTAGCTGAAGACCGTGCCCTCGCCGCTGACCTCCTCGAAGTGCACGGGGCCGCCGGTGAATCGACTGCGCTCCAGCGGCGGATGGATCCACTTGCCGGTGTCGTCGCAGCGGCACAGCATCAGCTTGCCGTTCTTCAGGCCCTCCCAGTAGGGGGCGGTGTCGGGGTCGGGTACCGGAATCGGTGGCAGCAGTGCGGAATCGGTCATGGCTTCTCCCTCGAATAGACGTTCGCGCCGCCGAACGGTCCGCCACCCGCGGTGACCAACGCGAGTTGCGCATTGTCGACCTGGCGCACGCCTGCGGCATGGCGCAGTTGCAACGCAGCTTCATAGTGATGGTTGAGGCCGTGGATGTAGCCCTCCGACAGCAGCCCGCCGTGCGGGTTGACGACGACGTCGCCGCCATAGGTCGCTCGTCCGGTCGAGAAGTACTTGCCGACCTCGCCCTTCTCGCAGAAGCCGAAGCCCTCCATCGTGGCCATCACGGTGTAGGTGAAGCAGTCGTACATGCATGCCAGGTCCATGTCGGCAGGGGTGAGACCCGTCTTCTCCCAGATCTTGGGACCTGCTGTCTGCGAGTACATCTCGGTGGGGTCCGTCCACTCCGTCCAGCCCGCGCCGCCCTGGCTGTTCGACGAGCCGACCAACCACATCGGGTCCTGCTTGGTGTTGCGCGCGATGTCCTCACCGGTGATCAGGATGGCCACCGCGCCGTCCACCTCGGACGTGCAGTCCAGCACCCGGAACGGTTCGTTGATCCAGCGCGCCGCCAGATAGTCGTCCATCGAGAGCGGCTCACGCCGAAGCGCATGCTCGTTGGGGCCGGCGTGGGCACGCTGGGTGATCGCGATCTGCCCCAGATCCTCACTGGTGGAGCCGTATTCGTGCTGATGCCGCCGCGCCCACATGGCGAACCACTGCGGCGGGACCATGAAGCCGGACGCGGTGTCGAACTGGTCGTGGTGGGGCACCTGCATCGGCCCCTCGATGTGGCCGAAGCGATAGCCGGAGCGGCCGTTGAGTGAGCGGTACACCAGCACCGCCTTGCACATGCCCGCCTCGATCACCGCTGCGGCCGTGGCGATCTGGTCCGCGACGAGGTTTCCACCGCCGTACATCGCATTGGCCCATGCGAGTTCCTCGATGCCGAGCGCCCACCCGACGAAGATGGGCTGCTCGGAGTCGTTGGCCATGAAGGTGCAGATTCCGTCGACGTCGGCAGTCGTGAGACCGGCGTCGGCGATGGCGTCCCGACACGCGGCCACCGCCATCCCGCGGGTGGTGCGGCCGGAGTTTCGGCTGTAGGTGGTGCGTCCGATTCCGACGACGGCACAGGTCATGTCTGGCTCTCCTCTACTTCGGCGCCGGATCGCGCGGCAGGCCCAGGATGCGTTCGGCGACCAGGTTTCTCACGATCTCCGACGTGCCGCCCGCGATGGTCAGGCACCGGCTGAACAGGTAGTCGTGCACGACGTCGGGCTCCTTGCCCAGCAGAATGGCCGGGCCGCAGATCCGCATCGCCAGCTCGGCGACGCGCTGAGCGTGCTCGGCTCCGAAGAGCTTCGCGATGTTGCCCTCGATGCCGGGTCCGGAATCGAACACCGCGCGCGCCGCCTGCCGCAGGTTCATCGCCGCCAGCGTGTAGTCCTCGACGAGTAGCGCGCCGACCTCGCGCGCCAGTCCGCCGTCGTCGGCGCGCGTGAGCCTTCCAGCAGTGCGATCAGACGAGTCAGCGACCATGGTCACCGAACTGCTGCCGATGGACACCCGCTCGTTGCCGAACGCGGCCATCGCCACGCCCCAGCCCGCGTTCACGGGTCCGACCACGTCGTCGTCGGGCACGAACACGTCGTTGAGGAAGACCTCGTTGAACAGCGTCTCGCCGGTGATCTCGCGTGAGCGGGCGGACCTCTACGGCGGGGTCGGTGAGGTCGATGATCATCGCCGTGATGCCCTTGTGCTTGGGCACGCTGGGGTCGGTGCGCACCGTCGCCAGCCCACGCTGGCAGATCGCGGCGTCACTGGTCCACACCTTCTGACCGCTGACCACCCAGCCACCGTCGGTCCGCTTGGCCCTGGTGGCGACCGCTGCCGCATCCGATCCCGCGCCGGGCTCGCTGAACAGCTGGCACCACCGCACCTCACCCTCGAGGCTGGGCCACAGCAGCCGCTCGACCTGCTCGGCGCTGCCGTGCTGCAGAAGCGTGGGCACGACCCACTCACCCAGCCCGAGGCTCGGCTTGTCCAGACCCTTGAGCGCGTCCTCGATGACGAGCTGCTCGACGCTGTCGGCATCTCGGCCGTACGGCTTCGGCCAGTGCGGCTGCAGGTAACCACTGCGCGCCCAAAGCTTCTGGCGGCCGTCGGCGTCGGCTTCTTCCAGTTCGGCGCGGAAGTCCAAGGCGGCCTGCCGATACTGCTCGGCCTCCTCGGGCAGATCGATGGAGTTGCCCCTTCGCACCCCGGCACGCTGCAGCTGGGCAACGTTGTCCCGCAGTGCGTTCTGGCCGCCGGCGAAGGCCTGCAGCACGGTGGCGCGCCTGATGTACAGGTGGGCGTCGTGCTCCCAGGTGTAGCCGATGCCACCGTGAACCTGGACGTTCTGCAACGCCACACGCTGGTAAGCGGGCAGGGTATGCCCTGCGGCCATCGCGGCCGCGAGATCGGCCTCGACTCCGGTCGCGCGGGCAGCGTCCCACGTCGCCGCGATCGCGAGCTCGGTGTCGACGAGCATGTTCGCACAGTGATGCTTGACCGACTGGAACGAGCCGATGGGCCTGCCGAACTGCTCGCGCGTCGCGGCATAGGCGGTGGCCTGCTCGGTGCATGCGCCCAGCCCGCCGACGGCCTCCGCCGAGGCCAGTAGCCGCAGCAGCCGCACCGCCACGGGGGCAGCACCCGTGAACACCTCGGCAACCGGTGCATCCTTCAGCTCGAGCACGGTGATCGGCCGCATCAGCTGATCCACCGACTGGGTGCGAGTCGCGCTGACCGAATCGCCGGCCCCGACGAGCACGAGGTCCTCCCCCACCGGAAGAAGGAACAGATCCGCGCTCAGCTCACCGAGAGTCGCTACGGCGGTCGCGGTGACCGTCGAATTCGTCAGCTGAACATCGCCTTTCGCGCCAATGGCGGCGATGGCTTCACCCGAGACGAGCTTCGGCAGCCATCGCTGCCGCTGTTCGTCCGTGCCGATCTCGGCGATCACCGCGGATACCGCAACCGTCGGGAGAAACGGCCCGCCGACGGCGCCACGGCCGAGCTGCTCGAGCACGATGGTCAGTTCGGGTACGCCGTAGCCCTGTCCGCCGAACTGCTCGGCGACATGTAGGCCGAGCCACCCGGTGGCGACGACTTCCTTCCAGAGGCCGTCGTTGTCCCACCACCGGCCGGACTCCTCCGGCTCCAGCAGAATGCGCCGGGCGCCGGCCACGCCGCCGCGCCCGGTGACCATCGACTTGGCGACGTCGGCGAGCTCACGGTGGTCTTCGGTTATTGCCAACGGCATGTAACGGCCTTACTGATAGACGTGGATCGAATTGCCCTGCCGCTGAACCGCATTCAGTCAGCCAGTCGTCGTTCTCCGCTGGGCGCCCAACCGGTCATCGAGACGGTGGTCAGATCGAGGGTCTCTCCCAACGACAACTTGCCGGCCATCACCCGCTCGAGGAAGCCGGCCATGACGTCCTCGGGAGCCCTGTCGAGCTCGTAGATCACCAGATAGCGATGGGTGGGTGGCGGCAACTGAGCGGGCAGGTCGGGGTCGTCGGGGATCTTCAGCTCGGCGAGGTCATAACGCTGGGCCGCGATCACGCCGGGAACGTCGAGCACCTCCGGCACGTGAACCTCGTCGTACCACTTGTTGAATCTGTCGTCCTCGCCCTCGATGGGGTTGCTCAGGACGATCATCCGACTTCCGGTCACAGATCCGCCTTTCGACATGGCCCAACCAAGCAGGGCCGTCCAATCACACTATGACAGTCGACTGTCACGAGTCAACGCGGGCGCGACGGCATCATCGCGGACCGCTCGACATAGGCGTGACCCGTCTCGCCGCCGCAGCGCACCTCCGCCCAGCCAACGGTGTAGGCCCGGGCCGGGTCCACGACTCCGTAGGGCAGTCCGTCGGCCATGGTGATCCACATCGATGAGCGGACGGTCGCGTCGATCACCAGTCCGTCCTCGAACGCGAACGAATACGTCTCGCCGTCGCGCGCCAACACCGCGGGCGGTGGCGCGCTGACGATGTCGACGTGGCGAAGCGCGCCGTCCTCCACCACGTACGCACCCTCGAGAGTGGTGTGTCCGTCGCGGGCCCAGTAGCGGCACATCCCGAACGCCCTGCCGCTCGAAAACATCCCGCCCGTGATGACGTGGCCGCCCCAGTCCTTGAGTGTGTCGGCGCCGCGTGGCCCCCGCGAGTGATCACGCCACCCGCCACCGTTGAAGTCAAAGCTCACACCGTCGACGACGATCTGGCCCGTCACCCGGGTGAGCTGTTCGTAGTGCTCGCGCGCCCAACTCTGCTCGGCCATGCCCTCTCCAGCGGTCGCGGCGTCCCACACCGGGGTCACGCATTCGACCTCGAGCTCGAGCCGGACGTGGGTCTTGGCGCCGTCGGCGAGCGCGCCGGTGCGCATCTGCTCATACGTCGAGCGCAGGCAGAACCCGTCAAAAATGATGCGCCACTTCTGAAATGGCTGCTCACAGCGAAATTCGAGATTGGCACCTGCGGGTTGACGGTCGGGCACCGTGAGGTGATATGCCCACATGCTCAGCACACCCTGGTCCTTCGGGAGAGCGATGAGCACGCGGTCCTCCCACATCTCCCACCGATCGGCAACCGTGCCCAGATGCAGCCACATGCCGATGTCGGCGACGGGGTCGTACGGGGTGAAGAGCAGGTTCTCGGTCCAGCCGGGGACGTCGGGGCAAGCCCGCACCGTGCGCTCGCTGTCCGGGTTCATTCCCGACGCCAGTTGCTCAATCACGCTTTCCACTACGCCCCTCCTCCCGCCGACCGGGTCAGTACGGCGATCTCGCCGGTCGAACCATCCACCCGCACAACGTCGCCGGTGCGCAGCAGCTTGGTCCCGTTACCCGTGCCGACAACACAGGTGATGCCGAGTTCACGGGCGACGATCGCACCGTGGCTGGCGGGACTGCCGATGTCGGTGACGAGCGCACCCGCGAGCGAAACCAGCGCCGTCCATCCTGGATCGACGAACTTGCAGACCAGGACCTCGCCGTCCTCGAGCACGTCGTCGGAGTCCGGGTCGAGTACGACCCGCACGGTGCCCTCGACCACTCCCGGCCCGGCGGGAGTGCCGCGCACGATGCCGTCACCGTCCACGTCATCGACAGCGACGGGTTGCGGCATTCCGGTGAAGATGACGGGCAGCTCGACGTCGCGATAGTCATCGCGCCGCTGCTTGCGGAAGGCGACGAGTTCGCGAGCATTGCCGGGAAGGGTGCCGAGCAACTCGTCGCTGGTGAAGTAGACGGTGTCCCCAGGTGCCTCGAGCTTGCCTGCGGCGACCAGCTCCCGGCCCAGTGCGTTTGCCGCGGAGCGGGTTCCGTCGACCGTCGTGAGGAATGCCGCCTTGGTGAGTTCCACCGAGCGCACCTGAAATCCCGTGAACTGCAGCAGCCGTCGGAGCAGCTGTCGCCGCCACGCGGGCAATCCGGCCAGCAACTCGGACTCCGCTTGCTCACGCAAGGCCACCGCGCGGTCGGCCCGGGCTCGGGGTCGTTCGGCTTCCGACCTGCCTGCGTGCACGGCCGCGATGCGGACCACGGCCTGTGGATCCTCGCGCCACGAATGTCCGACGACGTTGCCTTCGTTGGGACCGTGAAAGCCGTGCCGTTCGACGAACCCGGCGACGGTGAGCTTGCCCTGCCCCACCGACCACACGTCGTCGGCGAGCTGGGTCTCGATGACGCCACCGTATCCGGCGAGCAGCGTCGGAACCAGATCCGCCCGCCCGAGCTTGCCGGCGATCGACTCCACCTGGGAGCGAAGGCCATTCAGGATCATCCTGCTGCGCACGTGTGCCCGCATGACTTTGGTGAAGCGGTCGACGGAGTCGGCGAGCAACGCTCTGGGGTCGGAGGGTTCGCCGGGCAGCACCTCCCTACGCCACCAGGCCATCTGCTCGTCGTGCGTGCGCTGGGGCGCCCAGCGCTGCCGGATGGCGGCGAGCGGTGCCTTCACGGCCACGAACGGCAACCGGGTGGGATCGCTTCCGGTGGGGGTGGCATCCGCACGAACCGAGCCAAGGAGATCGCGCTCGAAGTCGTCGCCGGTCATGCCGGGGAGGAGGCCGGCCAACTCGCGGGCCCGGTCGATGTTCATCGCCTGCCTGCCGTAGAAGCATGCCGTCGCCCACTGGTTCGGATCCTCGGGGACGGCGAGCGCAGAGCGCGGCAGTACGCCGAAGTCGTAGATGCCTGCGCGCGAGGCCAGTTCGACGCCACGACCCCACAGCGACCAGCACAGTGGCGAGAGGATGTCCGGCGTGGCCTCGCCGACGTTGGTCAGCGTCCACAGTCGATCGGGCTCGCTGGTGCCCAGCGTGGGATCCGTCAACTGGACGGGTGCGCCGTCGTCGGCCATGTTTCTCCCTACGCGCTGATGACAGTCAACTGTCACTATGGCCTCATTCTGACACGCGTGTTCACCACTCATCGCGCTTTGGTCGATCCCCCGCGGAGAATGTTGACTGTGGCAGTCCGCCGCCATAGTGTCACCGTCACATGGCCCGGTGCGGTCGCGCTGGGCCCATGCCTCTTGGTGATCGTCGAATCCAACCCGGAAGGCTGGCAATGAGATTCACCGTCTATCTGCCGAACTGCATGCACGTGGCCGCCATCACCCAACCGTGGGAGCACGACCTGACCGGTCGGGACATCGCCAGCGTCGCCCAACGGGCCGAACAGCTGGGTTACTCGATGGTCTTCCTGCCCGAGCACTTCTTCACTCCGACGTCACACGTGGAGTTTTCGGGCAACCACTACTTCGACGCCACCACCGCCCAGGCCTTCGTCGCAGGCGCCACGTCGAAGATCGTCCTCGGATCGATGGTCACGATCCTCCCGCTGCACAACCCGATCGTCGCGGCCAAGCAGATCGCGACTCTGGACTGGCTCAGCGGCGGTCGCGCGCAGGTGACCGTCGGCGTTGGCTGGCTCAAGGACGAGTTCGACGCGATCGGCGTCCCATTCAAAAGGCGCGGAAAGTTGACCGACGAGATCCTCGAGGCGATGTTCGAACTCTGGCACAGCGATTCGCCGAGCTATGACGGTGAATTCGTCAAGTTCGACGGCATCGCGTTCGGGCCGAAGCCGATCTCCGCACCCCATCCGACGATCTGGATGGGCGGCGACGCGGACGCGGTCTTGCGCCGTGCCGCCAGGTTCGGCGACGGGTGGGCACCATGGCTGACCAAGCCCGACGAGTTACCGCGGAAGCTCGACTACCTGCGCTCGCAACCGGGTTTCGACGACCGCTCCTTCTCGGTGTTCTACAGCCTCGCAGTGCTTTCCATCGGTCAGGAGCACGCCGTCATCGACGACCCGAACGCGCAGTTCGGCCAGAGCGCCCAGCAGGTCGTCGACAACTGCAACATGCTCGCCGAGCGCGGTGTCACCGACACGTGGGTGAATCCTCCCCCGGTCGACGACTTCAACGCCTACCTCGATCACATGCAGTGGGTGGCGGAGGAGATCATCCCGAAGGTCGGCTGATGCCTACGCCGGCCTGATGTTCAACGGCACCGACTGCAGGCCCATGGTCCCCGTGGGCCACGGCATCTCCGGTTGCCTGCCGTCGACCAAGGTGTACTCGGGAATCCGCGTGTGCCATTCCTCGAGGATGAGGCGCAGTTCGAGGCGGGCAAGATGCGAGCCCAGGCAGCGGTGCGGCCCCCGCCCGAACGCGAAGTGCACCGACTTGCCATCGAGGTGCACCTCGTCGGCGTCTTCGTAACGAGACGGATCACGGTCAGCACTCCCGTAGCTGAGCATCACCGTGGTGTCCTTGGGCACTACCCGTCCCGCGACCTCGACCTCTTCGGTCGTGACTCGCGGAGCAAAGGGAACGGGTCCGTCGACGCGCAGGATGTCCTCGATGAAAACGGGGATCAGCGAGAAGTCACCCGCGATCCGCTCGCGCAGATTGGCGTCTCCCGCCAACTTCGCTAGCGCGAACCCGGTCGCCGACGTGACCGTGTCGAGGCCTGCAAGCACGAACATGAAGCACAGGCCCAGGATTTCGTTGTCCGTCATCAGGCCGGCGCCGGTCTCCTGCATCAACTGGCTGAGCATGTCGCTGCCCGTGGGGTCGGCGCGTCGAGCCGCGATGTGCTCGGTCAGATAGGTGAACAGTTCCAACGCATGCTCCATGACCTCTGGCGTCGCCTCGCTGCTGCTGGGGTCGGTGAATTGAAGAATCGCATCCTTCCACTTCACCAACCGGTCGCGATCCGCCATGGGCAGCCCGAAGAGGGTCAGGAACACCTGCGACGGAAAAGGCGTGGCGAGTGCGGGCATGACGTCGCATTGTCCGCCCTTCGCCACGATCGACTCGATCAACTCGCCCGCCTGGCGGCGCAGTTCGGGCTCGCGCTCTGCCATCTTCCTCGGGCTGAAGAAGGGGTCCAACATCCGGCGGAAGCGGGTGTGATCGGGTGGATCGATTGCAATGGGTATCAGTGGAACGGGACTGCCGAGGCGATCGAATGCCCTTGCCGACGAGAAGATCTCGGGCCGCTTCGCCGCGAACTCCACCGCCGCGGCGCTGGTGAGCACGACCTCATCACCGGAGGTGACCGCTTCACCCCCCTCTCGCAGTTCACGCCATGCGCGCGAACGATCGTGCGCGAACGGCAGGTCGTTGATGTTGACGGTTCCAGTCACGCCGAGCTCGGTCATGCGGCGACGATCCTCTCTGCATGCGCCTGATACGGGCGCTCGGGGATTCACTATGACAGTTGACTGTCATATGTGGCAAAGTATCGTCTGCGGACGACGGGTGTCAACGACGGGCCGACCCCGGCCGTCGTTGTAATGTCGGGATACCGACACGGTCAAGGAGGTCGCGAATGGCAAGAGGCGATCGTTCACCGCGTGACGCGCACGCAGACCGTACGCGTAATGCGCTGCTGGAGGCCGCTCTGAATCTGTTCAGCGCCAACGGTTACGACGAAACCACCACGGACCAGATCGCCGAGAGTGCAGGCGTCTCGCCGCGAACCTTCTTCCGGTACTTCCCCACGAAGGAATCGGTGCTCTTCTTCGGCGAGTTCGACTTCATCGACGCCGTCAGCGGCGTGTATCTCGCCCAGCCCGAGGAATTGTCCGACTTCGAGGCGATGGCCAACTCTTTCGCATTGCTTGCTCCGGGGCTCAAACGCATTCGCAAGAGGTATGCGCAGTACCAGGAGGCGATCGCGTCATCACTCGTGCTCCTCGGCCGGGAACGCAAGAACCACGAGGCCAACGCCGAGACGGTCGCCAAGGTGATCGCCGACCGGCGGCGGTCTGCCGAAACCCGACGATGAATGCCGTCTGCTGGCGTCGATCGGCATGCTTCTCGTCGAACGCGCGCTTAATCAGTGGCTGGCGATGCCGAGTCGCGTCGGTCGACGACCTGATCCGCCAGGAGTTCGCCGCACTGCCAGCGGTACTGAAGTAGCTAGCGATCGTCGAACCGCGTGCCATCCGGGCAGGGGCGTGGGGTCTCCGGCCCGCAGTACTGCGTGCGCAGGTAGGACGGATAGGTGTCGGTCGGTCCGGCATAGAAGCCCGCGAAGTTCACCGGCACGTCGTACACGCCGATCGCGACCACGTGCAGGAAGCCGGTGACCGCCAGCACCCGCAGCACGCCCCTTACTCGCGGACCCGCCCAGTGCAACGTCTCCATGCCCGCCTCGACCCGGATCTGTCCGTTGCGGTTGCGGAAGAACATCAGCGCCCCACTGGAACTCAGCACCAGCGACCAGAGGATGGGGCCGTAGAGCGGTATCTGAACCGTCTGCCCGGCCCACAGCGTGAGACCGGGTATCGATGCCGGATACGCGACCAGTCCGTGGTGCACGGCGAAGATCTCGAGCGGGAATTCGATCACGTACACGGAGAGCCAGCCGCAGACGAACGTGCGCACAGGACCCAGCGTCGGCCAGCGCCCGCGGGCACGGCCCATCGCCCAACGCGCGAGCGAACCCATCGTCAGCGGCATCCAGATGTAGATCATGCCGATCATCAGGACGGGCTCGACCATGAACCTGCTGCCGGGGCTGAGCGAGCCAGGGACGTTCTCCATCCAATTGCCGAAGTTGAGCAGCCCTGCGTTGTAGAACAACACGGGCTGAAAGAAGTTGATCAGCGGATCGTGCCACCAGGCGATCGCCGACCCGATGACGATGGCCGCCTCGACGCACAGCGCCCGCTCGCGGAGGCTCTTGCGGACGACGTAGACGATGGCAGTCAGCGCGAGGAGCGGGCAGGCGATCTGGAAGACGGTCATGGCGACGCGGGTTCCGGCGGGGATCGGGTCTGGACCGGGATCTACCGGCGACGCATTGCCCGAGAGAATCCACGAGCCGTACACGTAGGCGGCGAAGAGGACGCACACCGTGCCGACGGCCGACCAGAACAGCACGGGCCGAACGGTTTTGACCTCCGGCGGAGCCGGCGGTCCCGCATGACCGGTTGTGTCGCGGCTGGCTAGGTCTGTCACTGTCAGGACTCCTTCGGCGCTTCTTCGACACACCAAAGATGACAGTTCACTGTCACAGTGTCAATGATTGACCCCGCTAGCGGTACGACCGATCCATCAGCGCTGCCGTCTCCAAGTCGTCGACGGCAGCGCACGCCCGACGAAACGCCGCGTCGGTGTTCTCCTGCGCCTGCAGGCCCGGCCAGTTGACCGTCATCGCCGCGGCGTCCCAGGCTTCGGCGGCGAACAGTCGGTATCGGTCGAACGCCGCATCAAGGCTCGGCACGTCAGCGACGCCACCCGACCGCAGGCCGTCCAGGTAGCGGGCAATCAAATCCTTCTCGTTGGCCCGACGGATCTCCGGTTCAAGCCCCGTCGTCATCCAGTAGGACACCTCACGCAGGCCCGGGCCCTGCCAGATCACCTGCCAGTCCAGCAGGCCGGATCGGCCGTCCGGCCACGCGAAAGTGTTGCCGAGATGGGAGTCGCCATGCAGCAGAGTCAGTGGGCCGGACTCGAATTCGCGGTAGTACTTCTCGGCATGGCGATCGAGTGCCGCCGAGACCTCGCGCACCGCGGGCGTCACCTCGGGCCGATCCCGGCGCAACGCTCCCTTGCGTCCGCGAGCGTAGAACAGCTTCAGTACTCCGTAACCCGTTCGTGTACTCCAGGTTCGGATCCAGGACAAGTCCCCGCCCAGCCGCGGGCTCTCCCAGAACCGCGCATGAAGTGCGGCGAATGCGTCGACGAGGCCCTGCGCGTGTGCGAGATCGCACTCGTCGGAGAGCGCATAGGGTCGGCCACCCGCGGCGACGATGTCGTCGAGCACGATGAGGAACCGAGCGCCGGCACCGGCGTGGGCATACCAAGCGCGTGGTGCGACAGCCTCGAGCGCGGCCGCCGCCTGGTGGTAGAAGCGTGCCTCGTTCACGGCCATTCCCAGCGTCGCGACCATGGTGCGGTTCTTCGCCGTCAGCGGCGTGCTCTTGACGAACAGGTTCTCTGGCAGACCCGCGGCCCGACCCGCCTCGTTCCACTCGACGGCCAAACGCCTGCGGTCCGTCGTGCCGGTGGTGCCACCGATGGTCGAAACGCTCTGCGCCACAGCATCTCGAACCGTTCCGCCCACATGTCGCGTCAGCCAGTCCACAGTGACGTCGTCGGCCGCAGAAGGGCCAGCGCCCGGCAGCTTCGGCAGCATTGCCGCGACGAGCTCACCGGCGGCGGCGAGGTTGGCTGCGGCACTGCGCCGCACTTCGCGAGCGTTGATCGACACTTCCACGATGGCCGCTTTCGAATTTGGGTGACAAGCACGATGTAGTGAACTAGGTTACACAAGTGGGGGTCGAATATTCCACGATGAGTGAGAGGCAACGATGCTGTCAGCCGCGTCGGATCTTGTACCGCCAGCCACCCTCGATCCGTCGGGGGTGTGGTTCTTCAACTGGATGATCCCGGTCTTCGGCAGCCTCTTCATCGTGCTGGCGATCGCCGACGCGGTTCGGCGGAGGCGCCTCACGTGGGGCTTCCTGTTCCTGTTCAACAGCCTCGCGGTGTACTGGATGGAGACCATCGGCGACTGGGGCCAGATGCTGTTCTACAGTCCGGCATTCGCCGAGCACCATCTGCTCGACTGGCTGCCACTCAAAACGCCGTACGATCCGCTCTTCATGCCGTTCGCCTACGCGGTGTATTGGGGCGTGCACGCGCTCCTGGTGCTGTGGCTGAGCCAGTGGGTGTCATCGAAATTCGGCTGGAGCATGCTGAAATCGATGATCGTCCTCGCGATTCCAGTCAACTACGTGTGGGACTTCGTGGTCGAGGGCACCGCCACGGCGATGGGATGGTGGACCTACGATCCGGGCATCGGGCCAGTGCTCGAATGGGGTAACGGCGGACGTATCACCCTCCTGTGGACCATCGGCATCATGTGCGTCTGGCCCAACCTCATCGCGTACTGGGCGGGCAAGCCGCCGATTCGCGGCCTCAACCACTTCGAACGCTTCTGCCGACTTGACCGCTTCACCGTTCCGAAGTCGTCGGCCGGACGGTCCGCTCCAAGCGCCGCCGAAGGCACCGTCGCCGTCGCGACCAAGCAGGCGTCGTCGACCAAACAGCGGGAGTTCGACGACTACCTCAACTACGAGGTCACGATTCCGCGATGGCGATTCGAACTCATGCGACTGGGCGCCTGGTTCGTCGTCTTCCAGATCAGCTTCTTCGTGTTTCTGATCATCCCGCTCGTGGTGATGCGAACGGTCACCGGCGCCGACAGCCCCTACATTCCGTGAGCCGACAGGAGCCGAGCATGAAGGACCTGCCCGCCGAATTCTTCCTTCCGCCGCAGACGAACACTGCACTGTGGCAGGAAACCGTCAAACTCGTCGCAGGATGCATCGCGTTCATCGTCATCCTCGGCATCATCGTGGCGCTGACGCAAGGCATCGTCATCACGGTATGACGGTCGGCCGTCGGTAGACCCCGACCGTCATCTAACATTAGTGTCACTTTCCTAGGAGGTGACGACCATGACGTCGGAACGACTGGTGGTCTGTGCAAGCCACAGCCCTGGCAAGGAACGAGATCTTGAGCACGCCTTCGGTTCCGAATTCCGCTCGGCCCTGGCCGCAGCGGCTGAGCGCGTCGCGCACTTCGATCCCGATCTGGTGGTGGTGTTCGGCGGTGACCATCGCCGCGCCTTCCGCCACGTGGTCCCGGCATTCGGGATCGCATTGTCCGCGTCGATACTGGCCGAAGGCGGCCACGACGCGGGGGCCCTCGACGTCCCTGCCGGCATCGCCCGCAGGTTGTGCGAACACATGCTGGCCAACGGATTCGACGTCGCAGCCTGCCGAGACATCGAGTTGGATCACGCGTTCGCCCAACCCATTCGGGACCTCGTCGGCGAACTGGCGTACAAGCCCGTCATCCCGGTGCCCGTCAACTGCGCCACCGCTCCCCTGCCGACCGGGCGGCGGGTCGCCGACTTCGGCGCCGAGGTCGGTCGTTTCCTCGACGGCATTGACGAGCGGGTACTGGTGATCGGCACCGGCGGACTGTCCCATTCGCCGCCGAGCCTGGAGGTCGATGCGTACGACCTCAGCGACGGGGACCGGGCGCGGATCATCGCCGAGGGCATGGCCGAGGCGCGCAACAAGATCCGGCCCGACTGGGACGCCGAGGTACTGGAAGCGATGGCCGCCTGGAACACCGACGCACTGGTTCGGCTCGTCGACACCGCACACGCAAGAGCGGGCGCAGGTGCCAACGAGGTCAGGACCTGGGTCGCCGCGGGCGCCGCCGGCGGCGGTCGGCCGGTGACGCCATCCGTCTACGAACCGGTCCCGGAATGGATCACGGGGATGGCGGTCGCCACGTCGGCGTGATCTCGTCGGGCTGTTACTTCACCGAGCGCACGCTTGTTGCAGGGCATACTCGCGAAACGTGTTCGACAACCGTGCGTTCGGCGAAGTTCACTCAGTGCGTGCGGGCCGAGGCGGCGGCGCGGGCGTGCGGGAGAACAGCGGCGCCGGGCCGGGTTGACGAATGCCGTCGACGTCGACGAACACGTTGCGGCTCAACATGTGTGGGTCCTCCATCGCCTCGGCTGCCGTCAGCACCGGGGTGACGCACGCGTCGCTGTTTGCGAACACCGCGCCCAGTGGTCCCGCGGGTGTTGTCGAAACCTGTCGAACAGCGTGTGGCGCAGCGCGGGCCAGCGACTGCGGTCGCGTTGCTCGCCCAGCTCGGCCGGGTCGAGCTCGAGCAGCCGCAGCAGCTCCGCGAAGAATTCCGGCTCGAGCGCGCCCACCGCGACGTAGCCGCCGTCCGCGCACTCATACGTGCAGTAGAAGGGCGCCGAGCCGTCGAAGACGTTGGTAACGCGCTCTTCTGACCACCGGCCGTCGGCGAGCATCCCCCACATCACGTGACCCAACAGGGGCGCGCCGTTCACGATCGCGGCGTCGATGACCTGCCCACGACCCGAGCCCTCGCACACCCGAACGTCATCACCGCCACCATTACTGGCTACGGGCAAGACGGCCCGTGGCGCGACCGCAAGGCCTACGACTTGCTGGTGCAGGCCGAGGCCGGCCTGCTGTCGGTGACCGGTTCACCGACCGACGTGGCCCGCACGGGCGTATCGATCGCCGACATCGCTGCGGGCATGTTCACCTACTCCGGAATCCTTACCGCGCTGTACACGCGGGCCACGACCGGGACGGTGAGCCCGGTGTCGGTATCGCTCTTCGACGCGCTCGTCGAGTGGATGTCCCAGCCCCTCTACTACGGGCACTACGGCCCGACACTGCCAGCGCGTACGGGCGCGCGGCACTCGACGATCGCCCCCTACGGACCATTCACCGCGGGTGACGGCGGCACGGTCCTGCTCGCGATCCAGAACCCGCCCGAATGGCAGCGCCTCTGCGAAATCGTGTTGCACAGAGCAGATCTCGTCATGGACCCCCGGTTTGCGACCAACCCCGACCGGGTGGCGAACCGCGACGAGCTCGAACCCATCATCACCACCGCGATCGCCAGGTTGAGCGCGGCCGAACTCGAAGAACTCCTGGACCGGGCCGGCGTCGCCTACGCCCGGATGAACGACGTCGAGCAGCTGTGGCAGCATCCCGTGCTCGCAGGCCGCGACAGGTGGTGCGAGATCCAGACCCCGGGCGGGCCCGCCAATGCCCTGCCGCCACCTGCCATCCTGGGCGGCGTCGACGCGTCAATGGGGGACGTGCCGGGCCTTGGTGCGGACAGTCGAAAGATCTTGGGCGAGTTGGGCTATTCGTCGCTCGCCATCGACAGGCTCGTCACGGCGGGCGTCACGACCGACCGAAGAAGCCGCGTCTGATGCAGGACACCAGGAGTTCGATGACCTCGTCGTGTCCGATCGGCTCGCTCATGTCGAGTGCGGCCTGCGGTACCCGGGTGACGAGGGCTCGCAGGATCAGCGCCGACACCACCGGATCGAAGGGGTAGGCGCCCGGCGACCTGATCAGCATCCTGGCCGCGCCGATGTCCATCAGCACCTGACCGTGCTCGCCGATACCGAGAATCGTCGGGTCGTCGGTGGTGCCCTCGGCCCAGGCGTCGATGCATCCCGAGTAGCGGTCGTAGAAGTCGACGTAGGTGGCCAGCCAGTGCTGCAGCGTGTCCCCCTCGGCCTGAGGATCGACGTGGGCGATGCGATCCGCGAATGCGATTCCAGCGCCATAGATCTCGGCCGCAATCGCGGCGAGTAGGTCCTGCTTGTCGCTGAAGTACTTGTAGAAGGTGCCCCTCGCGACGTCGGCGGCCTCGACGATGTCGTCGACGCTGGTGCTGCGGTAGCCGCGGGCGCGGAACTGCGCGGCGCCCGCGTCGGCCAGCGCGGTGACGGTCACGACGGCCCGCTTGCTGAGGGCGGCGGTGCGCTCGGCGATCGACAGCCCGGCGACCTCCGGCTCTGCGGGCACGGGTACCGCGTCGACGTCGGCGACGGGGTCGTTGCTGGCGTGCAGCCGCAACGAGGTCAACACCGCGGGAGGCGTATCGGGAAACAACACCAGCTGCAGGAACACCGAGAGGCTGTCGACGGTGTCCTTCGCGCTGCGCCCATAGGCGCGGCCGGTGTGCACGAACAGGTTCATGCGGTGCACGAGGGCGGTCATCGTCATGGCGGCGACTTCGGGGTCGATGCCCTGTAGGCCGGAGGCGGCCAGCCGCTCGGCGACGCGGTGGTTGTAGCTGCGCACGAAGTTGGTGATCTCCGGACGCACCTTGGTGTCCGACGACGCGATGGCCGTCCACTGGATGAACATCGTCGAATACTTCTCGAAGACCCAGCTCCACTCGCCCAACCACCAATTGAGGTTGTCGAAGCCGACCTCGTCGGGCCCGAGCGGGCCGATGCGCCTCGCCACCCGGAACAGTGCTCCGCCGCACTCGTTCAGCAGTTCGAGGAAGATCTCGTCCTTGCCCTTGAAGTACTGGTAGAGCGTGGCGCGGGAAACCCCAGCGGCCTTGGCGATGGCGTCAACCGAGGTGTCGAAGTAGCCCAACCTGCCGAACAGTTCGAGGGAGATCTCGGTGATCCTGCCCCGCGTGCTCGCACCGCGCGCACCGATGGCGGGGCTGGACGGGCCGTAGCTGGCCCGGCGGACGATCGAGGCTTCGGACATGATCGTTTGAGCCTATGGCCGATCCGGGCTGTCCGCGTGGCGTCCGTCGGCGTTTCGCGGGACGAGGAACTCCCCGGTGCCGGTGATCGCGACGCCGCCCGTCTGCCGGGTGGCGGTGAACTCGACGGTCAGCCGGGCGGCGTCCGACTCCTCGGATACCTCGGTGACCGTCCCCGCACAGGTCAACACGTCTCCCGGCCAGACCTGTTCGCGGAAGCGGACTCCGAAGCGGCGCACGTTGGCTGCACCCAACCAGTCGGTGGCGAATCCGGCCAGCAAGGCGGCAGAGAACATGCCCTGGGCGAATACCGAGGGATGGCCCGCCGAGCGCGCGAACTCGTCGTCGTAATGCATGGGGTTGAGGTCGCCGGAGGCGCCCGAGTAGCGGACGAACATCTGGCGGGTCAGCGGGCCGAACTCCTTGACGGGCGCCTGCAGGCCAGCGCGGAGCGTGCTCATCGACGTCACGACCGTGCCGCCGTCTCGATCAACGTGGCCCGCGCCTCGGCGACCAAAGTGCCTGCGGTGTCGCGGTATTCGGTGACGACGGTGGCGAAGCGCATCTCGCCGCCGCGCTTGCCCGGTTTGGAGAACCTGTCGACCACCTTCTCCTGCGCGGTGAGCACGTCGCCGGCGACGGGCAGGTCGCCGTGGAAGACGTACTCCTGCTCGCCATGTAGCAGGCGCTTGCGGTCGAAGCCAACGTTGACCCGTACGCCTGGCGGTGCCCAGCGGGCGGCGCTCGTCAGAAACGTCGGGGGGATGATCGCGTCCTGGCCGCGGTAGGCGGGATCGTCGCTCAGCATGGCCTCGGCGAACTCGGCGATCTTGCCGCGTTCGACGACGACCTCCCAGGGTTGTCCCTCGCCGCGATCGGCGTCGCTGTGGGGCGAAGCGTTCATAGTGACCAATAGTGTCAGAAAATCTGCGCGGGGGAAACCGGATATGCCTTTCACCACCAATCAGCCGCTTGTCCAAAGATGACATCAATGCCAGAATCGGTCCTCATGAGCGATTTGGCGGCGAGCTACGTCGCAGGCAAATGGGTGACGGGCGCGACCGCCGAAACACTGGACGTGACGTCCCCGACCACCGGTGAGCTGCTCGGCACCGTGGGCGTCGCGGGACGTGACGAGGTCGACGCTGCCGTCGACGCCGCCCGCGGAGCCCTGCCAACGTGGGCGTCGACCTCCCCCTCCGATCGGGGCGCCGCACTCGGCAGGCTCGCCGACGCGCTGAGCGCGCGCAAGGGAGAACTCGCCGACCTCACCACCGCGGAGATTGGCTCGCCACGATCGTGGAGCACGTTCGGTCAGGTGATCACCGCCGTCGGCGTGTTGAAGGCCTACGCCGCGATCACACCCGAGCATCCGTTCGCCGCCACCCGGCCCTCGGTGACCGGTGGCACCGTGCTGGTGCGCCAGGTGCCCGTCGGCGTGGTCGGCGCGATCGTGCCGTGGAACACTCCCCTGTTCATCGCGGCACTCAAGCTCGGTCCCGCACTCGCCGCGGGCTGCACGGTGGTGCTCAAGCCAGCCCCCGACGCGCCCCTCGAGTTCGGCGTCCTGATGGAGGCCATCGAGGAAGCCGGGATCCCCGACGGCGTGGTCAACATCGTCAACGGGGGTGCCGCCACAGGCGAACTGCTGACCGAGCATCCGGGCGTCGACAAGGTCAGCTTCACCGGGTCGACGGCGGTGGGAACCAGGATCGCCGAATCGTGCGGCTCGCGCATCCGCCGCTACAGCCTCGAACTCGGCGGCAAGTCACCTGCCATCGTGCTGCCCGACGCGATACTCGAGAAGACCGTGCCCGGCCTGGTCGGTGGGGTCGTCGGCAACAACGGCCAGCTGTGCGCCGCGCTGACGCGAATCCTTCTGCCGCGCAGCCGCTACGACGAATTCGTCGATGCACTGACGGCGGCGTTCACCACTTTGACCGTCGGAGATCCGACCGACCGGGCCACCGACATCGGTCCGGTCATCAACGAGACCGCCCGCGACAGGATTGAGGGGTTCCTGGCGCGGGCACTGGACGACGGCGCCACCGTGCTCGCGGGAGGCGAACGGCCCGATGGCCCAGGGTGGTTCGTCGCCCCCACACTGGTTGCCGCCACCAACGACATGGAGATCGCCCGCGAGGAGGTGTTCGGCCCGGTCGCAGTCGTCATCGCCTACGACGACTCGGGGCCGGACGCCGCCGCGGATGCGGTGTCGATCGCCAACGACTCCCGCTACGGACTGGTGGGTGCGGTGTGGTCGGCCGATTCCGAACGCGCGGCAGCGGTGGCCGCACGGTTGGAGGTCGGTTCGGTGGCAGTGAACTCCACCGCGGTGCTCGACTTCGGCAGCCCGTTCGGCGGCTTCAAGCAGTCCGGCATCGGCCGCGAGGGCGGGCCAGAAGGCATCGCGGGCTTCGTCGAACATCAAGCCATCATCCGTTAATTGGCAAGAGCTCCAACAGAATTGAGTACAGCAGTGCAAACGCAGGCAGCAGTCCTGTTCGAACGCAACACGCCGTGGTCGATCGAGACCATCGAGCTCGACGAGCCGAAGGCGACCGAGGTGTTGGTGGAGTTGCATGCGTCGGGCATGTGCCACTCCGACGACCACCTCGTCACCGGTGACATGCCGATCCGGCTGCCCTGCATCGGCGGCCACGAGGGCGCGGGCGTGGTGAAGGCCGTGGGTGACCACGTGTCGTGGCTGGCGCCGGGCGACCACGTGGTGTTCAGCTTCATCCCATCGTGTGGCCGCTGTTTGTCGTGCTCGACCGGCCATCAGAGCCTCTGCGACCTCGGCGCAAAGATCTACTCCGGCATGCAGATTTACGACGGCACTGCGCGCCACCATCTCGGCGACGACGACCTTGCCCTTGCCTGCGGTGTCGGCTCGTTCGCACACCACACCGTCGTGCACGAGGCCAGCTGCGTGAAGATTCCGGAGCATTACAAGCTGGAGACGGCCTGCCTTCTCGGCTGCGGGTTCATCACCGGCTGGGGGTCGGCGGTGTACGCCGCGGACGTCAGGCCTGGCGACACCGTTGCCATCGCGGGTGTCGGCGGCATCGGTGCCGCGGCAGTGCAGGGCGCGCGCCTGGCCGGCGCTCGCACCATCACCGTGATCGACCCGTCGGAGTACAAGCGCGAAGAGGCACTCAAGATGGGCGCCACTCACACCGCGGCAGACTGGAAGGAAGCCAAAGGCGTTGTAGCCGAGGCCACCTGGGACCGTGGTGTGGACAAGTTCATCTGCGCGATGGGCGTCGGTGACGGCCAGCTGGTCGGTCAGGCACTGGCGATGACGGCCAAGCGCGGCAAGCTGGTGGTCACCAACATTCACCCGATGCTCGAACGCGACATCCGGGCCAACCTGATGGACCTGACGCTCACCGAGAAGCAGATCATCGGGACGCTGTACGGCTCAGGAAATCCGCGAGCCGACATCCCGAAGATCCTCGAGCTTTCCAGTGCCGGGCAGGTGGACCTCGACGCGATGGTCACCCGCACCTATCCCTTGGAGAAGGTCAACGACGGCTACGCCGACATGCACGCGGGGGCCAACATTCGCGGCGTGCTGATCTACCCAGCTTCAGCGCAATACGAGGGCTGACCGCTCGTTGAGACGGCACTGGCGGCGAGCGCTACTCGCACTTCCCCGCCCTCAGCGCCGTCTCAACAGGGCTAGAGCTCAACCGTCTCCCAGCCGCCGCCCTCCGACGACCGCCGCGCGGCCTCGATCACCGCGAGAGACAGCAGGCCGTCCTCGAAAGTTGCGGCGTCACTGGGACCACCGTCGAAGGCAGGCAGCCAGTCCTGCAGCATCAGTGCCATCGCGCGGCTGGCATGCCCCGCAAGACCCTTCGGGAGCTGATCCGGGTGCGCGGGCTCGCGCTCGTCGACCGTCAGCGGGCTCAGCCCCTCGTCACTGGCCAAGCCGAGACTGTATGCCGCCGAACGCAAGTCGCCGTCACCGATGATGGTGCCGTCAGAGCCGAAGAGTTCCAAGCGGTAGTGGTCGGCGTGTGCGCCCATCACCGAGAGACTCAGGACGACGGTCACGCCGGACTCCATGCGCATCAGCACCGCAGCGGTGTCGTCGGCGGTGACCTGCAGGGTGCCGCCGTCGGGCAGTTCGCGAGTCGGCTCGCTGGTCCGCACCTCCGCGCAGACCGACGCGGGGCGGCCGAGCAGTGAGCACAGGAAGTCGAGATCGTGCACCAACATGCCCGCGAGGTACCCGCCGCCTTGTTCGCGGTCGTACATCCAGTGGGCCTGAAGCCCATGGCTCGGATGCCAGTACGACGCGCTGCGGCTGACGCGCGCGAGATACTGCTTGCCCAGGAAGCCCGAGCGCACCCGGTCCGCGACGGCCAACCAGTCTGGATTCCAACGGTTCTCGAAACAGCACGCGGTGGGCACGTTGGCCTCAACCGCGGCGCGCACCATGGCGCGGGCCTGCTCCAGGTCGCCGGCGAGCGGCTTCTCGCATAGCACGGGCTTGCCTGCCGCCAGTGCGGCCAGCGTCATGTCGTGGTGCAGCACCGTGGGTGTCGCGACCGAGATGACGTCGAGGTCGTCGCGCATGACGAACGACTCCCAATCGGTCGAGGTCTCCTCGATGCCCAGCTTGGCGGCCACCCGCTCCAACCGCTCGGGCGTGCGCGCACAGAGAGCGACGGGTTCGAAGCCCTTGGCCGCCCGAAAACCGGGTACCTGCACATGTGCACCCCAGCCCACGCCGATGATGCCCACTCGTAGGGTCATGTGCTCTCCTCGATTCGTCCGGCCATCTATTCCGCAGTAGTGACACTAATGTTAGATAGCCGTCGAGTTCAAGGGTGCGATGTCAAGCGCATTGAACCGTAACTGCCGGTAACCCGCCATTGCCTAAAAGTGACAGTAGTGCCAGAATTGGATATCGTGAGCGCGACCGATCTCGACGAACAGCAGTTCGCACCACTCATCGACCTGCAGTGGTGGCAGGAACGTCCTGGCGACCGGACCGCGCTCTACCGGCGGCTGCGCGACGCGGGCGGCCCGGTGTTCGTCCGCACCAACCGACCCGACTCCCCGCGTGTGCGGGGTTCTGGGCGGTCGGCTCGCATCGCGACGTTACCGACATCAGCCGCAGGCCGGAGGAGTTCGCCTCTGGTGAGGGCACCCAGATCTTCGACCAGACCGCCGAGATGCGCGAGTACCGCGGCTCGATCATCGACATGGACGATCCCGAGCACATGCGACTGCGCAAGATCGTCTCTCGCGGCTTCAGTCCTCGCATGCTCGCCGAACTGCGGGGCCTGGCTGAGGAGACCACCGCCGAAATCCTCGACGAGATGCCGCGTACGGGTGAATGCGACTTCGTCTCGTCCTTCGCGACGCTGCTCCCGCTGCGCATCATCGACAACATGCTCGGCGTGCCCCGCGAGCACGAGCAGTTCATCCTGCGGGCCACCAATGTCGTGCTCGGCGCGTCGGACCCGGAGTACGTGCCCGACCAGTCCGTCGCGGGCATCGGGGCCGCGGTCACCGAGATCAGCGAGCAGTTGATCGACCTGCTCAAGGGCATCGCCGAGGACCGCATCGCCAATCCCCGCGACGACGTCATCAGCAAGCTGGTCACCTCCGACGAGGAGAACCTCACGCCGCAGGAGCTGGCGAAGTTCTTCATCCTGCTTGATCGGCGCGGGCAACGAGACCACCCGAAACGCGCTCACCCATGGGCTGCTGATCCTCAGTGCGCACCCCGAGCAGCGCGACCGGCTGCTGGCCGACTACGACGACGTGGCGCCGACCGCGATCGAGGAGATCCTGCGGTACGCCAGCCCGGTGATCCACATGCGCCGCACCGTGACCCGCGACGGCGTCACACTGACCGACGAAGACGGCCGAGTGACCCATACCTTCAACGAAGGCGAGAAGGTCGTCGTCTGGTATCCCGCAGCCAATCGAGACCCCAAGGTGTTCGCCGAGCCGGAGACCTTCGACATCGCCCGAAAGCCCAACAACCACATCGCGTTCGGCGGTCCTGGCCCGCACTACTGTCTCGGCGCGCACCTGGCCCGGCTCGAGCTGAACGTGGCGTTCAAGATGCTCTACGCCCGATATCCCGACATCACCGCGGCGGGCGAGCCGGTCATGCTGAGATCGAACTTCGTCAACGGCATCAAACACCTGAAGGCTACTTACACACCATGAGTACCGAGACCGTGCTGTCCGATCTGACGGACGGCGTCATGACCATCACGCTGAACCGACCCGAGTCCGCCAACGCGATACGGCCCGACGACCGCGACGCTCTGATTGCCTTGCTGGCCACGGCCGACGCCGACGAGAAGGTGCGGGTGGTCGTGCTACGCGCCAACGGCAAACACTTCTGTTCCGGAGCCGACGTAGCCTCGCTGGCCACGCGCCGCGCGCAAGGTGAGAAGCGAGTGTTGGAGCCAACCAAGCGGATCATGAACGGCGCGCAGAAGCTGGTCGCCAGCGTGCTGGACTGCAACAAGCCGGTGATCGCCGCGGTCCACGGCGCCGCGACTGGGCTGGGCGCCCATCTCGCCTACGCCTCAGACCTGGTGATCGCTACCGAAAATGCCTACTTTGCAGAGTCTTTCGTCAAGCGCGGACTGGTCGTCGACGGCGGTGGCGCCTACCTGCTGCCGCGACGCATCGGCATGCAGAAGGCCAAGGAAATGGCCTTCTTCGGCGAGAAGCTCACGGCGGCTGAGGCATTGACACTCGGTCTGGTCAACCGGGTGGTGACTCCCGAGGACTTCGATGCCACCGTCGCCGACTTCGCAGGCCGACTGGCGAGCGCGCCCACGAGTGCCATCGCGTTCACGAAGCGACTGTTCAACGACTCCCCCGACACCGACCGATCGGGCGCGTTCGTCGCCGAGGCGATGGCGCAGGAACTGCAGTCGTATGCGCACGACTCAGACGGAGGGCGTCAAGGCCTTCATGGAGAAGCGCCCGACCGAGTTCACGGGGTGGTGACGGCGATGGCGCGCGCAGACATTCCGACGATCGACAGCGCCAGTGCACCGTATTGGGAGGCCGCCCGGCAAGGCCGTCTGCTGATCGCCGAGTGTGCGGCATGCGGCAAGCTCCACCACTATCCGCGGCCGTTCTGCCCGCACTGCTGGAGCGAGGACGTGCACCCGGTGCAGGCCAGCGGGGCCGGGACGCTCTACACGTATTCGACTGTCTACGTGAATGATCTGGCACCGTTCAAGGAGCGACTTGCCCTACGTGGCGGCGCTCGTCGAGTTGGACGAAGGGCCGCGGCTGATGACGTTGATCGAGGGCATCGAACCCGAGCGCCTCGAGGTCGGCATGGCGGTCACCGCGGTGTTCCGGCCCGTCGACGACGAAGATCCCGACAGCCCCTACCTGACGGTCTTCACGCCAAGTGAGAGGAAGCCATGACCGGACTACTCGACGGCAAGGTCGCCATGGTGACCGGCGCAGGCCACGGCATCGGCCGCGGGCACGCGCTCGAACTGGCCAAGCACGGCGCCACCGTCATCGTCAACGACCTAGGCACCAGCCTGTCCGGCGAGGGCACAGGCAAAGTGGCCGACGAAGTCGTGCAGATCATCGAAAAGCGCGGTGCGGAACAGCAGTTTCCGACTTCAGCGACGTCGGCGACGAGGAACAGGTCGACCTCGCCGTCGAGCGCGCCTACTCCCAGTTGGGCCGACTCGACATCGTCGTCAACAACGCGGGCATCGTGCGGGACAAGGCGATCTGGAACATGACCGTCGACGACTTCGATCTGGTGATGCGCGTACACGTCCGAGGCAGCTGGCTCACCAGCCGGGCCGTCGCCCGCAAGTGGCGCGACGAATCGAAGGCCAACGGCGGCAAGGTCTACGGCCGCATCATCAACACCACCTCGGGGGCCGGATTGCACGGCCACTTCGGCCAGACCAACTACAGCACCGCCAAGTCGGCGATCGTCGGGCTGACCCAGACGCTCAGCCTGGAACTCGCATCGATCGGCGCCACCGTGAATGCGATCAGCCCGGGTGGGCGCACCCGGATGTCCGCGTCGATGCCGGGAGCACAAGCCGCCATCGAACCCGACGAACGCGACGAGGACGAATTCGATCCCAAGGACCCGTCGCTGGGCTCCCCCGTGGTGGCCTGGCTTGCCAGTCCCGAAGCCGGCCACATCAGCGGTCAGGTGATCCGGGCGATGGGCGAGCACCTTCAACTGCTCAAGGGCTGGCATCCGGTGGCGTCGGTTTCCAACGGCGAGAAGCGCTGGGACGCAGATAAACTCGGCTCGATCATGGCGACCGACGTGTTCGGCACCCGGAATACGGGTCTCCGGCTGGGAGGCTGACGTGCCGGACGTCGCCGAGGTCGAGCGCGAGTTCCGGCGTTACCGGCCACGAAGGCCGCCCGTCATGGTTGGGCAAGGACGGCTTCACGCCCGATCGCGGGGATTCAAGACGTCGACTTCGGCATCCGGTCGCACTGACGAGCGGGGTGCCAACGTGGCGCTGGGTCACGCGACCGCCGCGACCACCGGCTCCGCTGCCTGTTCCGTTTTGATCGACTGGAGCAGCACCACGGTCACAGCGATCATCCACACGGAGAACGCCACCAGCGGAACCCAGAAGGCGAACACCCCGTTCCATGCCAGCGGGCCGTCGTTGAAGATCATCACCGCGCCGCCCGGGAGGGCCAACAGGGCATACCAGGCGTTGAGGTAGCCGAACCACCGCGGGAACGTCCGCGGCTCCGTGCGGTCGACGAACGTCGCCGTCGTGAGCACCAGAGCCTGAACGATCAGACTCCCGACGATGCCGACGAACATCAGCCAGAACACGTCGTTGAGGGCCTGCGTGATCTGCGGATCGCGCTCCTCGGGCCGAAAGGCGGCGGCGGCCATCACCATCATCGGAAAGAGAAAGCCCGGCACGAAGATGACCCCGCCGAAGATCTGGGTCACCGAGAGCACCCCCCATTTGCCTTCCACGCGACGCACCCGCAGACAGATCGTGGCCAGCCACGGCAACGCCAGACACGCGGCCAGCAGGCTCAGGGCGAGGCCGATTCGCACCCGGAACTTGTTGGCGATGAGATAGTCGGTGACTTGCTGAGCACTCCAGGTCGGCGAGAGCGGCGGGATCAGGCCAGCGATGAGCATGAAGAAGACGAAGAACAGGGCGAGCATCGCGATGCCGCCCCACGCGGTGATGCGTTGGAGCTTCAGGTCCATGACCGCAGTCTAGAAGAATCCGATCAATGTTTAACTAGTTTGATGAATCGAACGGCACGCCGAGCCATCCCGGAATGCTCGCCCGCCACTAATCGTCAACGGCAGCAACGGCAGCGGGTTCAACTCGCAGTCGGATCGAGGGGCAGTGACCCCTTCCGCACCGCCAAGTCGAGGAGCCCGAGGTCTATCCCCAATCCGGCGGTAGCGTCGCGACACGCCGCGATGTCCTTGCGCAGGAAGGGGCCCGCCAACTCTTGGAAGCGGTCCATGCCGCCGACGCGATGGGCATGAGTCGCCACGTTGCTGTTGGCACTGCACACCTGCAGCGTGGACAGCAGTACGTCCGGCTCGACGCCCAGCCGCTTACCGAGTTGCGTTGCTGCCGTCAATAGTTGAGCGTTCGCGGCGAACAACAGGTTGTTGATCAGCTTGATCGCCAGCGCGCTTCCCATCCCCCCGGTGGGCACCACCGGATCGGCGTAAGCGGCGAGGATCGGGGTGACCGCGGTGACGGAGTCACTCGGGCCGCCGATCAACACGGTCAGCGTTCCAGAGGCAATGTCGTCCGCCGTGCCGCTGACCGGAGCATCGAGGATGGTCGGCGCAGATGGCGAGTGATCTCGCAACTCCTCGAGCGTCGACACGTTCCCCGTGGCGTGGGAGACGAAGACCGATCCTGGTTTGGCGTTGGCGACGAAACCGGCTGGCCCGAAACCTGTTTCACGCAACTGCGCATCGGAGAACAGACACGAGATGAGGACGTCACTCTCACGCGCCAGGTCTGCCACCGAGTCGGCCAACGCCGCGCCCTTGGCGGCCAACCCGCGACGAGCGTCGTCGCGCCGCGCGTACACCAGCACGTCGTGGCCCGCGTCGAGCAATCGCTCGACCATCGGCTCACCGAGTTGCCCGGCGCCAAGGAAACCGACCTGCACGCTCGCGTCAGCGCCAGGTCAGCGGGAGCGCATCCACGCCGAACACCTGGCCGCCGTGCTCGATGGCCTCGCCTGCGAGTTCGTAGTTCGGGATGCGCTTGTGCCACTCCTCCAGCACCACCACCATCTCCTGGCGGGCGAGGTGCGAACCGAGGCAACGGTGCGGTCCCCCGCCGAACGACAGGTGCCGTGTGACACCGCGGTCGAGGTCGACGGTGCGAGCGTCCGTGTACGCCGACTCGTCTCGCCCTGCGAACGCCAAGGAGAACGATGCCATGTCGCCCGCCTTCACAGGACAACCGTGGAAGTCCATGTCCTGCGTGGCCTTTCGTGCGGTCTGCACGATCGGGTAGACGCGCAGTATCTCCTCCACCGCCTTCGGGATCAGACCCGGATCGGCGACGATTCTCGCGCGGTCGGCAGGGTGTGTCGCCAGGTGCAGCATGGCATAGGAGAGCTGGTTGGACACCGTGTCGAGTCCCGCCATGAACAGCAGCAGCAGGCAGTTGAGCAGGTCCAGGTCGCTGATGGGTTCGCCGTCGATGGTCCAGTCGATGGCCTTGCTGACGATGTCGTCGGCGTCGGGATCGCGGTTGTCACGGCGCTGTTGGATGAGCTCGGAGAAGTAGCCCATCACCTGCATCATGCCCTCCATGCGCGCGGCATTGACCTCCTCGCCGACGCCGCTCTGGTGCAGGATCTGGTCCTCCCAGGCGAGGAACTTCTCGAGATCCTCGACGGGCATGCCCATGATCTTGAGGAAGACCGTCGACGGAAACACGCGCGAGATCCGTGTGACGAAGTCGCCACCGCCCTCGGCGGCGATCTTGTCGATCAATTCCACTGCCAGTCTCTGCTGCTCGTCGCGAAGGCCCTTGACGCGGCCCGGCGAGAAGTACTCCGCCAGCACCTGGCGCCACTTCGCGTGCTCGGGCGGGTCGATCATGATCGGGATCCACTTATACGGCGGCTCCGGGTCGGTCGGCACGATGACGCTGCTCGACCAGAGCTCAGGGTGCTGCAGTCCGTCCAGAATCACCGAATTGTCGGTGAACGCCCAATACTCGACGTCTGCCTCACGATTGCGAAAGACATGTCCAACCTTGTCCTGAACCTCGTCGAACAGGCGAAAGTGCGACAAGGCCGGCGAGTCCGGTGTGTTGGTCTCGATGTCCATGACGGGACACGTTGCGCCTGGCTGGCTCTCGCTCATGACGTCCTTCCGATTGCAGCCGCCACGATAGGGCAGTCGGCTGTCACGTTGATCGGAATCGAGGCCTTGGTAGCCGACGACTCATCGCACTAGGTTAACTATGTGAGGTGACCGACGCAATACCCGCAGCCGGCAGAGGCGCCGTCAGCGGACCGCGAACCCCGCGTCGAGCGGCCACTGGACGCCGGTGATGAACGTCGCCTCGTCGGACACCAGGAACGCCACCGCGTTGGCGATGTCCTCCGGCATGAGGACTTGAATCGGCAGTGCGTTCTGCATCGACGAGAGTGCGGGGTCTCCCGCCTCGACCATTGCCGCCATGGCGTCGTTCATCACCATCCCGGTCGCCACACCCGTCGGGTGAATCGTGTTGACCCGAATGGAGTACTGCGCCAGTTCATTCGCCAACACCTGCATCAGGCCGACCAGGCCGCGCTTCGCGGCTGGGTAGGCCTGCCCGCCCGCCCTGTCCGTGCCCGTGGCCTTGAGTCCCGCGCTCGATGACGTCATCACGATCGATCCGCCGCGGCCGCCGTCGATCAGCGCGGGGGTGGCGGCCTCGACCGTGTTCCACGCGCCGATGAGGTTGACGTCGATGATGTCGCGGAACGTCTGGCGCCTGTTCCCGCCTGTGCCCAATCGGATGATGCCTGCGTTGGCGATGACGATGTCGAGTCGCCCGAACTCGGCGAGGCCGTCGGCGACAACCTGGTCGACGGCATCCCCGTCGCGCACGTCGGCCTGCCTGGCCACGATGCGCCTGCCCTCCTTCTCGACGAGCTTGACAGTTTCGTCGAGGTCCTCCGGGCTGGCGTTGGGATAGTCGATGGAATCGATGTCGCGACAGATGTCCAGCGCGATGATGTCGGCGCCGTCGGCCGCAAGCCGGACCGCGTGAGCGCGACCCTGGCCGCGGGCCGCTCCGGTGATGAAGGCGACCTTGCCATCGAGTTTTGCCATGCGCCCAGCTCCTCTAGTTCGTCAGACTGCCGGTATGAATCCTTGCTTGCCGCAAGCCTTCCTGTGGATCATCGACTTCGATATCCCAGTCGTCGCACGAGCACGTGCAGCGGTAGTGCCCGTTCTCGGGCAGGATCGACTGGCCGTCACACGCTCCGCCGGTGTTGGCAATGCTGGCGAGAAACTCCAGCGGCTTTTCGTGCAGAGCGCTGTCGTCGGACATGTGCCTACTCCTCGCCTCGGAAGACGGGTAGCAACCATCCGTCGGTGATCGGCGAAAAGTCCACGCGCAGGTGCATACCGATCGCGACGTCGGCAGGGGCGACGTCGACGATGTTGGACACCAGCCGGGCCCCTGGGGCGTCCGGGAGATCCAGCACGGCTGGGACCAGGACGAGATCTGGCATGCCGGGGAAGCCGTGCACCACGGCGAAGCTGTAGACGATGGCCTCCCCGCTGAGCTCGACCCAATTCACCGCCTTCGATTGACAATTGGGGCAGAACGGTGTCGGCGGCAGGCGGAAGGTCTGACAGTCGGAGCACCGCGGCGCGACGAGCCGACGCTCCTTGGCCGCCTGCCAGAACGGCTCGGTGTCCTTGTTGACGGCGATGCGCACGTGCTCACCGGGGATGGCGGTGGCCAAAATGGCGGCTGCTGTGCTCATGCGGCACTCCCAAGGATCAGTCCGGAGACCGGCAGGCTCGCGGGACCGCCTGTGACGAGAGCCAATTCGGCGTCAGGGACCTGATTGATCGCGGTACCTCGCATCTGCTCGACACCCTCCATGATGTGAGTCATGCCGATGATGTAGGC
>CAWCTU010000020.1:0-138328 GCA_963798405.1 uncultured Actinomycetota bacterium | reverse complement strand
GATCGACCTTGCGGCGCACGGCGCTCCATTCGTCGATGCGTGGGTACATGGCGTGGAACATCTCGGCGGTGGTCCGGGAGTCCTTGGCGGTGTAGAGCCTGCCGCCGAACTCGAGCACGCGCTCGTCGAGGCCGTCGAGGAACTCGCCGAGGCCCGGCTCGGATCGGGAAGTCGACGCAGACGTTCCAGCCGGGAATCGGGAAGCTCAGCGGCGCCTGGTTGCCGTTGCCGAAGAGCTTGAACACGTTGAGGAACGACACGTGGCCGCTGGCCTGGATGTCGACGATGATCTTCTTGAACTCGTCGACGGCCTCGACGCGGCACGACGAACTGGTACTGCCCGAAGCCGTCCGAGCCGTAGGCCCGGTTCCACTCGCCGACCATGTCGAGCGGGTGATAGAACTGCGTCAGGTTCTGGACCTTGCCGCGGTAGGTGCCGCCCTACCGGTACCAGAGCTCGCCGATCGGCCCGAAGGTGAACTTGTTGGCCAGGCCGTTCGGGAACACGTCGGGAAGCCGTGAAGCAACTGCGGCGCATCGAATTTCAACGGATCCTTGCGCAGCTTGTCGGGCAGCTGGTCGAGCGTCGCCAACGATCCGCGGGAGATGGCCGCGCGGCCCAGCTTCGGTGGCGCGCTCATCGAGTCGAACCATGCGCTGAGGAGTAGGTGTAGTTCTCCTCGGTGCCGTCGCTGTGGAAGGCGATCGTCTCGTCGAGGCTGGCGGTGACGTCACCGTCGGCGATGAAGTACGCCGTCTCGGTGGGCGTCATCGCGATCGTGGCGCGCAGGATGATGCCGGTCAGCCCGTTGCCGCCGACGGTCGCCCAGAACAGCTCGGAGTCCTCGCCGTTCGGCGTGAGGGTGCGGACCTCACCGTCGGCGGTCAGCAGGTCCATCGACAGCACGTGGTTGCCGAAGCTGCCCGCGCTGTGGTGGTTCTTGCCGTGGATGTCGCAGGCGATGGCGCCGCCGACGGTGACCTGCCGGGTGCCGGGCAGCACGGGCACCCACAGACCCAGCGGCAGCGCGGCCCGCATCAGCTGGTCGAGGTTCACGCCGCCGTCGACGTCGACGACGTGGGTGTCGCGGTCGATCGAGTGGATCTTGTTCAGCGCGGTCATGTCGATGACGAGGCCGCCACCGTTCTGGGCGTTGTCGCCGTAGGAGCGGCCCAGCCCGCGCGCGATGACCCCACGCGAGCCGTCGTCGGCCGCCTTCCTGACGGCTTCGACGATGTCGCCTGCGTGAGGTGTGGACAGCACCTGGGCGACGGTCGGTGCGGTGCGCGCCCAGCCCATCAGGCGCTTGGTCGTGGTCTCAAACATCGTGACGAGGGGTCCACCTGTTGGTCGGAAAGTCGGATAAAGAGTGTTGGTGATCGATACTGCACTCTAGTGGGCCGCTTTCGAGCAGTTGCGGTGCGCAGCATCTTCTCGGCAGGGCACTTTTGTCGGTGGTGGGGGTGAGGATGTGGTGCATGGGTGAACGTTCCCGTTTGCGGCGGATCGATGCGCCGGTGGTGGCACGCGCGCCAGCGGGTGTGCGGATTCGGACCCGAATCCAACTGACCGAGGCTGAGGGCGCAGTGTTGGCGGCGATCGGGTCGTTACTGGGGTCGGTGTACCGGGCGGAGTTGGCTGGTCGGGTGCGGCAGGGCCAGCTGGATCGACGAGCGCAAGCCGTGTGGCGGGCCCAGCGTAAGCAGGCGGTGACCGGGGTGTCCTCGTCACGGTGGGCCGGGGCGATCACCCGCGCAGTCGAGGATCAGTACCAGCTCGCTATGCGGGGCCTCGAGGCCCATGTCACAGTCCTGCGCTGCGGCGTCGATGTGTTGGAGCAACGGTGCGCGCTCCGCCCCGGTCAATTCGCCTGCACGGCCGAAACGGGTGGCCCCAGGCAGCGCGGGTACCGCAGCGCTGGTGAACGGTTCGCCAAAACCCGCCGCCTGGCGGTGCTGCGGAGCCGGTTGCAGACTGCGCAGGAGGCGTTGGAGTGTGGCCGGCCCTCGGTGACGGTCAGCGGGAAATGTTTGTGGCGCAACCGGACCCACCTTGTGACCGTGGGGATGACTGAGGGTCAGTGGCGGGCGCGATGGGACGCCGCGAGAATGTTCTTGACCGCCGACGGCGAGTCTGGCAAAGCCGGTGGCAACGAAACGGTCCGCCTCGATGAGGACGGCCGACTGCGGCTTAAGGTGCCCGCCGCCCTGGTCGCTAAGTTCGGGACCCATGTCAGCATTGGGGCACCGGTTCGGTTCAGTCACCGCAGCACGGAGTGGGCGGATCGGGTAGCAGGTCGCCGTGCGGTGCGCTACGACATCACCTTTGACCCGGCCAAGAACCGGTGGTACCTGGACGCCTCCTGGAAACAGGACGCGGTTGTGGCATTGCCCTCGATCGAGGAACTACGGACCGGCCCGGTGTTGGGTGTCGATCTGAACGCCGATCACCTTGCCTGCTGCGTTTTGGATGGATCCGGCAACCCGGTTGGGGACCCCGTGACGATCCCGATGGACACGGCGGGTCTGCGCGCATCGCAGCGCGACGGGCATGTTCGGGCGGCGATCACCAGTCTGCTCGATACCGCCATTCAGACCGGCTGTGATGCGGTGGTCATCGAGAATCTCGACTTTGCAGGCGCCCGTGCGACCGGCCGCGAGACCATGGGCCGTGGAAAGCACGGAAAACGGTTCCGCCGTACGGTCGCCGGTATCCCCACCGCGAAGTTCCGTATCCGCCTGACCGCGATGGCCGCCCGCCGCGGCATCGCCGTGATCGGAGTGGATCCCGCCTACACCAGCAAGTGGGGCGCCCAGCACTGGGCCAAACCACTACAGCAGCAGACTTCCGAATCGGTCACCCGCCACCACGGCGCGGCGACCGCGATCGGCAGACGTGGCCTCGGAATACCGATCAGGCGACGGCCGGCAGGACCCCGCAACGGACAGAGGACCGCTGCGGGCACTCCACCGGCCAGGCTCAATCGACAAGCGGGCTACGTTGGCAGGCACGGCAGTTCCGGCCCACCGATACGCACACGATGCGTACCGGTCCACCGGAGAACACCCGCCGCCAGCAGCCAACACCGTTCGGGCTGCAACCGAGCAGGAGTCACACCCTCTCGTTCATGAGGAACGGTACCGCCCCTACCTCAGCTTGAAGATCACCGCGCGCTGGATCACGAAGTTGATGACCGTGGCCGTGCCCTGCGCGATCACGAACGCCAGCGGCTTTCGCCACCACGAGTCCTCGAGCGCCGCGACGAGCACGTGGTTGATGCCCACCTGCACCACGAACGTCGTGATGTAGAGCGCCCACACCGCGGCCAATCGTGACTTGCTCGGCGGCGCCTGGAAGGTCCACCGCCTATTCAGCAGGTATGCGGTCGTGGTGCCCGCGATCCAACCTGCCGTCTTGGCAAGGTCGAGCTGCACCCCGAAGGTGACGTTGAGCAGGATGTAGAGGCCGTAGTCGACGACGGCCGAGAACCCGCCCGTCACCACGAATCGCCAGAGCTGGGTGCCCAGACTCAGCTGCGCGTTCATCGGGGGCTCGGCCACCCCGGAAGCTTAGCCACGCGACGTTCACCGGCGTCTGAGCCCGCTGGCCTCGAGCACGCCGCACAGCGCGTCGATCGCCGCGGTGAAGGCAGTGGTCTGCGGGCGCGCCGAAGTTGACGACGAGCCCGTCGTCGGCCCTGACGTCATCGCCTGCCAACGGATGCCGGAGGCGCGATAGTCCGGACAGCGAGATGCCTGCCTCGCCCGCCCTGCGCAGCACGGCGTGCTCGGTGCCGTCGGGCAGCAGAAGCAGCAGGTGCAGGCCCGCCGACATGCCGCTGATGCGGACGTCGAACGTGCTCAGTCGGCGGACCAGTTCGTCGCGGCGCTTGCGGTACGTGTTGCGCATCCGACGAATGTGCTTGTCGTACTGGCCTTTCGCGATGAAGTCCGCCATCGTCAACTGGTCGATGGCGTTGACGTAGAACTGCTGACCGCCTGCCGCGGCAAGCACGGGTTCGACCAGGTCGTCGGGCAGCGCCATCCAGCCGAGGCGCAGCACGGGCGAAAGGCTCTTGCTCGCCGACCCGAGGTAGGCCACTCGCTGCGGATCGAGCCCCTGCACCGCGCCGACGGGTTGGCGGTCGTACCGGAACTCGCCGTCGTAGTCGTCCTCGAGGACGTAACCGCGGGTGCGACGGGCCCAGTCGATCACGGCGGTCCGCCGGGCCGGGTGCAGCGGTACGCCGTGCGGGAAGAAGTGAGCGGGCGTCAGCAGCGCCGCCGCCGCGCCCGTCCGGTCCAGTTCTTCGACGCGGGCACCGTGTTCGTCGACGCCGATCGGCGTCAGTCGGTATGCCGAGGGCCGCGATGGCATCGCGAAAGACGAACAGGCCGTAGGCCTCAACCGCGATGGGGCCACGCTTCCCGAAGACCCGGGCCAAGAGTTCGACGGCATGGCGGGTGCCCGCGCAGACGACGATCGAGTCGGCGAGGCGCGCACACCCCTTGCGCGCCCGAGGTATTCGGCCAGCGCCTCCCGCAGTTCGGGCCTGCCCCGCGGGTCCCCTGCTCGCAGCGCCTCGGTGGGCGCGTCGGTCAGGGCACGCCGGGTCGATGCCAGCCACGCGGTGCGGGGGAACGCCGAGACGTCGGGGGAGCCGGGCATCAGATTGTGGGTCGGCAGGCCGGGGGTTCCGCGCGGCCGGTTCGGCGCCAGCGTGTCGGCCGTGTTGACGACCCAGGTGCCCGCACCCTGCCGCGACGCGAGCCAGCCCTCGGCGACCAGATCGGCATACGCCTCCGCGACGGTATTGCGCGCCAACCCGAGGTCCCCCGCGAGCTGCCGCGACGGAGGCAACGTGGTCCCGATGGCCAACTGCCCCGACCGCACCGCGTCTCGCAGCGCACTGACCAAGGCCTCCCTGGCACCGCGGGCGCCCGGTCGGATGTTCTCCCCGAGGTTCAGATGGAGATCTCGAACTCCGGAATTGGCCCATGAAAGCACACTTGAATTGAACCATTTAGGCAGTAGTTTGCGCACTAGCGTGGTGGACATGACACAGACACTCGAAGCCAAGAACACCGTCGACCGCATCAGCATCTACAAGGTCTCACCGGACCTCTACGACGCGATGATGACGCTCAGCACCGCGTCGGCCAAGGACGTCGACCCCACGATCGGTGAGCTCATCAAGATCCGCGCCTCGCAGATCAACCACTGCGCGTTCTGCCTCGACATGCATACCCACGACGCCCGCAAGCAGGGCGAGACCGAGCAGCGCCTGGCGCTCATCGCCGCGTGGGAAGAGGCGGGGGACCTGTTCACCGACAGGGAGCAGGCGGCGCTGGCGCTGACCGAGGCGATCACCGATCTGCACCACGGACACGTTTCCGATGAGGTGTACGCGCGAGCCGCGCAGGTGTTCTCCGAGCGGGAACTCGGCCAAGTGATCGCGATGGCTGTCACCATCAACGCGTGGAATCGGATCAACGTCGCGACCCGGTTGCCCGCGCCGCGACGCTGAGCACCCCGTCCGGCGCCGACATCTCCGTCGACGGGGACGTCGTCACCAAACTGCACCGACCGGGCACCGACCCGCAGGCTCTGAGACAGCGCCTGCGGGTCGCGGCCCGGTCGGCGTGTTTGTTGTCACCGCTGGAGCTCGAGCCGGAGCGGTTCGGCGAGCGGTGGCGGACGCGATGGCCATGCGTCGACGTGATCGCCCAGGACCCGGCGCTACCTGCCGCGGCCCGCGGGATTCTGGGCGGCCGGACTGATACCGGACACCGATTGGCACGCGTTCGTCGACGGTTACCGCCGGGCGGGCGGACCCGCTCTGCCGGCTGGTGATCCCTGGCCGCGCTCGAACCGTTCGCCCGTGCGGCGGTCGTCGCGGCGGCAGCCGGCCATCCCGATGACGAGATGCTGGTCGCCGCGTGCGCGCGAATGGGTTAGCTCGAGAAGAACAGCCGGCCGAGACCCTGGGAAGTGCCTGGGAATCAGAACGGTATGAAGCCTTCGCGGAGGCGTTGGGCGACGGAGGCGATGTTGGCTTGGCGTTCGTCGTTGATGCGTTGGCGGCGGGCATGGCTGCGGGTGCTCTTGCGCCGCGGCATGGTCAGGCCTGCGGTGTGCTTCGGCGGCGGGACGCCGCGGGTGACGACCTCGGCGGTGGGTTGACAGAGTTCGGGGAACAGCAGTCGGCTGCCGGGATGTGTGGTGATGGTGTCGCCGTTCGGGTCGGTCCACACGATCCTGCCGTCGGGGTATTGGCGATTGGACCAGCCGGGCCAGAACGTTTTCATCAAATGGTGTTCACGGCATAGACAAGCCAGGTTGGATGCCGCCGTCGGTCCCCACGGATACGGGACCGTGTGATCGATGTCGGTCATGGTGGCCGGTTTCGTGCAGCCGGGGAACCGGCAGGTTTGGTCGCGGCATCGGACGAACTCCGCCAACGCCTTCGACGGTCGGTAGCGGGGTTCGGGTGGGGCTTGGCCGGGGTGGATCAGGGTGCGGATGGTGGCGTGGATCGCGGCCTGGGCGACCACGGGGGCGGGGACCACGGCGCCGCCGAGGATGACGCCGGGTCGGGCGGGGCACAGTTCACCGCGCTCGACGTTCAGTGCGGCGGTCAGTGCTGACCAGCTGTAGGTGTGCCAGGGCTTGGGCAGCAGTGGCGGGGCCGGGCTACCAAGCCGCGGCGCTGCGCGGTGAGGTCACCAACCAACGGGGAGTCGGGCGGAGGTGCCGGCGGCGGCTCCGGTGCGGTGCTCGGCATCGCGCTCCGCCCCGGCCTGCGGTGTCGGTGTCGGATTCGGCTGTCGGCGTCATCGGATTCGATGTCGTCGGCCGCTCGGCTTCGGCTGATGCTGGGTCGGGCTCGGGCTCGGGCTCGCTGCCTCGTCAGCGGGATCGTGATTGAGGCCGTCGGGAGCGTCGTCGAGATTCTTGGGGTCGCCGCTCGGCGCCGCCTCGGAGACCATCACCGGGTCCGCTGTCTGGACCCTCACCGGTTCCGCCGTCGGGACTGTCGCTCGGACCTTCGCCGGGACCGCCGCTGGGCCTCCGCCGCTCGGCCCGCCGTCGGGGCCGTCGGGACCGTCGTCCGGGTCCGCCATCGGTATCGCTGTCGGGCCACCGTCCGTGCCCGCGTCGAGGGTGTCTTGGCGGGCGATCATGTAGATCACGATTCCGCCGACGGCGGGCTTGGTGGCGGCCTCGCAGTCTCGGTGGCTCCGCAGAGGCAGGGCAGTCGGTCCCAGCCGAAGCCCATCGCGCCCACCGCCGCCGCGCGCCGGGCATCCATGTCGCGGGGGTCGCGGTCGCAGACCGTGCGAGCCAACGCATCGACACGCTTGTCGAAGGCCTGCGCATGAGGGACCGAGAGGTCGGCGTCCACGTGCGCGGTGCCGGTGGCGTCGTCGACGTGCACGTCCACCCGATGCCCGCGGCTCTTGGCCTGGGTGCGGACCACTGCGAGCGGATCGAGCATCAGGACCAGGGTGTCGATGTTGCGCTCGGCCTGATCCTTCGACATCGCTCCGGCCGAGACGACCATCTCGGCCAACGCGGCATCCAGGACCGCCAGGGTGTCGCCGTCGCGGACCAGCCCGGTGCGCGCACAGATCTGATGCACCAACCGATACCCGATGTCACCGGCCGGCGAACACCGCCGCGACCCGGGGGAGTCGTTCACGCAGCACGACGGCGTCGGTCAACAATCCGTTGGCGACGCCGCTGGTGATCGCGTGGGCGGCGCCGATCTGGGCGCACACCGAAGACCAGTTGTCGAAGCACCACTGCTCACGATCAGCCGACCCGTCCTCGGCAAACGCGGCGTCGAGCAGGTCGGCCATGTGTCCCAACCGCGCCGCACACGCGGCGTTCTCCAACCGCGCACACGCCAACACCCCGTCACCGGGGGTGCTGGCCGCGGCCACGGCGGCGAGTTGGGTGTCGAACACAACACCGACGCTAATCGGCCACCACGACGTCCCGCCACCACCAAAACCGCATCTGTGGATAACTTCGCGACTGTGGATAACTCAGGGCCACAACATCATTCGTGTCAGACCCCCGTGCTAAGCGGACCCCGGCCGATAGCTCGCGATCTCGACCAGATTGCCATCGGGATCGCGACAGTAGTGCGACGTCATCGGCCCCAGCGCCCCCGTCTTCGGCACGGGCCCCTCGGTGATCGCAACACCGAGAGCGCGCAGGTGCGCGCCGATGGCCTCGGGCTCGGCGTCGGCGATGAAGCACAGGTCGAGGGAGCCCGGAGCATCCACAGCGCCGGTTACCCAGTTGGGTGCACCGGTGGGCCGAACGTTGATCTTCTGGTCTCCGAACGCCAAGGCGATTCGGCCGCCGCCGAATTCCACGCGCGTCATGCCGAGCACCTGCACGTACCAGTCGACGCACGCGTCGACGTCCCGAGTGTTCAGGACGACGTGGTCGATGCGAGCGATGCGCACCGCTACAGCTTAACCGTTGCATGTCCGTCGACGATCGAGCCGAGTCACGACGATGGCGGCGAACCACCGGGCGAACGCGGCCTCCAATCGGTATCGTCGGCGAATCATCAAATGTGGATAAGTCTGGTGCACAAAGTGGTTCACGCTACTAGCCGATGGGATACGCCATCAGACGACGTGCTTGCCCCGTGGTTTGGTGTCGGCGTAGGCCAGTGCCCAGTCCAGGGCGTGGTCGGCGACCTGCTTCCCAGCCGGGGGCGCCGCAGGTCCAGTGGTCGCGGCCCTCGAACTCGTAGTACTCCGTCAGTGCCGGGGACTTCTTGTAGTGCTTGGCGTTCGACTTGTTCACCGACGGCGGCATGATGTGGTCCTTCTCGCCGCCGATGAACAGCAGGGGCGCCCGGTCGGCGTCGTAGTCGACCCAGGTCTCCTGGTGGCCGGGCTTGAAGTTGGCGAACAGGCCGAACTCCCACACCCAGATTGCCCGGCGCCGCGATGGCGTAGCGGTCCCACACCTTCCTCGACTCCTCCTCGGTGAGGGTGTTGGTGAAGGCGTAGTGGAACTCCTCGGGGGTGAACCCGACGGCCTTGTGCCGGTTGGCCGGGTTCTTCAGCGCGGGGAAGAGCGACTTGGCCTGCGAGAGCGGGTTCACCCGGACCCCCTCGGTGGGCGCGGAGTCGATGACCACGCCGGCCGACCCGAGGCCGCGGGCCAGCAGCAGCTGGGTCAGCGTGCCGCCGAAGGAGTGGCCCATGATGATCGGCGGCGCTCCCTGCACCGTCTCGATCGCAGCCTGCGAGGTGGTCGAGGGTCTCGGGCACGGTGAGGTTGGCGATGACGTCCGGGTTCTCGCGCAGTGCCTCGACCTCGATCTCGAAGCCGGGGTAGGCGGGGGTCGAGCACGGTGAAGCCCTTGGCCCGGTAGTAGGCGGCCCACTCCTCCCAGCTGCGCGGGTCATCCACAGGCCGTGGACGAGCACGATCGTGTCGGCGGCGTCGGTCGTTCGTGGGCGGTCGGTGCAGCATGGTGGTCCTTTCCTTGGTGGCTCAGGAGTCGATGAACGTCGAGTAGGTCGGCGTGCAGCCGGTCGCGGTCGGTGTCGGGCAGGGCGTGGGGGCTGCCCTCGTAGACCTGCAGCGCCGCGCCGTCGATGAGCTCGGCGGAGCGCTTCCCGCCGACCTCGAACGGGACGATCTGGTCGTCGTCGCCGTGGATGACCAGGGTCGGCACGTCGACCGTGGCCAGGTCGGGGCGGAAGTCGGTGGCGGAGAACGCCGCGATGCACTCGTACGCGGCGCGGTGACCACACGCCATCCCTTGCAGCCAGAACGCGTCGCGGAAGCCCTGGTCGACGTCGCTGGTTGCGGTTGTGCCCGAAGAACGGCCCGTCGGCGAGGTCCCGGTAGAGCTGGGAGCGGTCCGCGGCCTCCCCGGCCCGGATGCCGTCGAACACGGTGAGCGGCAGGCCCTCGGGGTTGTCGTCGGTCTGCAGCATCAGCGGCGGCACGGCCGACACGAGCACGAGCCTCGCGACCCGCCTGCTGCCGTGCCGCCCGACGTAGTGGACGATCTCGCCGCCGCCGGTCGAGTGCCCGACCAGGCTGAGGTCGGTCAGGTCGAGCGCCTCGATGAGGGTGGCGAGGTCGTCGGCGTAGGTGTCCATCTCGTTGCCGTGCCAGGTCTGGGTGGAGCGGCCGTGGCCGCGGCGGTCGTGGGCGATGACCCGGTGACCGTGCTCGGCGAGGAAGCGCGCCGCCGGCATCCCAGGCGTCGGCGTTCAGCGGCCAGCCGTGGCTGAGGATGCACCGGCGGGCCGCTGCCCCAGTCCTTGTAGAAGATCTGTGCGCCGTCGTCGGCGGAGACGAATGGCATGTTCACAGTTTCGGGTGGTGGCCAGCGCTTCGGACCACGTGCCGTACGTAGTCACGTCTGGCGAAAGTGCTCCGTGAGTTGGCGTCGCGACGAGACGCCGAGCTTCCCGAACACCTTGCGTAGGTGGTAGTCGACGGTGTTCGCGCTGATGAACAGCGTCGCCCCGATCTCGGCATTTGTGTGACCCGCTGCGGCAAGCTCCGCCACCGAGAGTTCTCGGGCCGACATTTCGACCCCAGCTACCAGCTGTCGTTCGCTGGTTGGCGCACCCGTCGCAGCCAACTCGGTGCGGGCGCGCTGGGCGAAGGCAGGCGCTTCGAACCGGTCGAACGCGTCGATCGCGGTCCGCAGGTGACGTCGCGCGTCACGCCGCCGCTTCATCCGGCGCAGCCACTCCCCGTAGAGCAGATGTGCCCAGCCCAGATCCACGCGAACGTTGGCCGTGCTGAGTAATTCGACGGCAGACAGGTAGTGCTCTTCGGCTGAATCGTCGTCGCACACGAGGGCCCGGCAGCGCTGGTCCAGCCCACGGATCCATGGAGTGCCACTGGCCTCGGCCATCGCAGTGATTCGACTGGTGGTCTCCACCGCGTCATCGGTGTGCCCGCTGCGGATCGATGCCTCGACATAGTTGGCGAGCTGAAGGTACGTGACCTGCAGGAAGGGTGCATCGATCATCCAGGTCAGCAGGCCGTGAGCATTCGCGTAACTTCCCTCGGCGATGTCGAGTGCGGCCAAAGCTGCAGTGGCGAAGGCCTCGACACCCCCGAAGCCCATGGAGCGCGTGACAGACGCAAACGCCTCTACCTCCTCGCGCGGCGCGCCCGTCCAAGACAGGAAAGCGACGTTGACGACGTTCTCCGCCGGATAGCCGATCGCGCGCCGCAATTCGCGAACCTGCTCCAGGTAGCGTCCCGCAGCGGCAGGGTCGCCGCGACCGATCTCGAAGGTCGACCGCACCCAGAGCACAGTGTCCAGCGCGCGCAGTGCGCCTGCATCCGAAGCGATTCGGGCCAGTCTGGTGAGGTATTCGGTTCCGCTATCGACATCGAATAGAGCGGTGGACAGTGCGATTCCGGCGAATCCGAAGTCGCACAGCTCTGTGTCGTCCAAAGCGAAGAGCGTGTCGAGTGCATGCCGAATGACGGGCACTGCTTCAGAATACGGCGCCAGGACGTGCGCGCTGAGTGCACGAAGCACGATTCCGCGTGGGCCGTCGAGCAACTCGGCTGCGGCCGCCATCCGCCTGCCCAGTTCCAATAGTGTGGTGCCCACCATCAGCAGCTCAGTCACTAGCGCGTATTCGAATGCCTGCAGTACCGCTCGTTGTTCGCGATCGGACTCCAGACCGTGAAAGGAGTTGGCGGCCGCCAGCATGTCGGCGGGTGCAGATAGGACGCCAGCGGGGTCCGCGACGAACAGCGCAAGCGCTGCACGCGTGCTCATCACTCGCCCCCGTGCGACGCCGTCGAGGTCATCGGGTCGGACGCGGTCGAGAAGTTGACCGGAAAGCGTGACCGCGCCGACTTCGAGTGCGGCCTCTGCCGCCGCGAGTAGGCGTTCGTGGCGCAGGTGCCCCGGGTGTCAACGCCGCAGCGCGGGACAGCAGGTTGGCCTGAGAAGCCAAGGCCCCGCGGCGGCGCGCGGTCTCGGCGACTTGTTCGAGCCGATCGGCAACCTCCGTGTCGGTCCCAGAACTCGATTCCGCGGCGTGCCACGCCTCCAGCTCGGGCAGCCCGAGCCAGCCCGCTTGACGTGCGAGTGCGCTCTGAACGCGTCGGCGCTGCGCGCCTGTCGCTGCGCCGTACACAGCAGATCGGACCAGCAGGTGACGGAACGCCACCTGGGTTCCAGCTCTCACGAGCCCTGCCCGCTCCGCCGCAGCAGCTCCGCCGGCGGGAAGGTCCAGCTCCGTGGCGGCTGCCGCGATCAGCTCGGCATGTCCGGTGGGCTCCGCTGAGGCAAGCAGCAGCCACGTCTGGACGTCGGCGGGCATATCGCGGATTCGGCGCAGGTAGTGCGCTTCGAGCTGGCGGCCAATCGGTACCGGTTCCTGCGACAGTGAGAACTCGCTGAGGCGATCGGTGCCGAGGTCGCGGACGAGGTCGATCAAGGCGAGTGGATTGCCCCCGGTGGCGACGGCGAGTGCAGTGGCCGCGTGGGCATCGATGGCGGCGGAGATCGCCGACTTCAACAACTGCACAGCAGCAGTGTGTCGAGGCCCTCCAGAGTGGTGCTCGTTATGCCCGCGAGTGCCGTTGCCGATTCCTCGGTAACGCGGGCGCCGAAAAGCAGGGCAGTGGACTCTGCCTGCAGTCGCCCGGCGACGAACGCAAGCACGTCGCGCGACTCTGAGTCGAGCCAATGTGCGTCGTCGATGACGCAGACCACTCGTTGCACGCTGCCCGCCGCCGCGAACAAGCCAAGCGTGCCAAGCCCCACCAGAAGCGGTCGGGAGCAGGGCCATCGTCGGCGCCGCACACAACTCTCAGCGCTTGACGTTGCCAGCTCGGCAAGGCTCCAGTGTGGTCGGCGAGTGCCGTTGCCACACGCTGCAATGCGGCGTAGGGGATAGTCAGTTCGGCTTCGAAGCCGTCAGTGCGGATCACCGTGACGCCGACGAGATCTTGGTCGCAGCACCAGCAGTGCGTCTTACCGATGCCCGCGTCACCGTTGACGACAGTGCTCCGCCAACCCCGTTGCGCGCCCTGGTGATCAGGTTCTGATGGTGTGCAGCTCGTCAATGCGCCCCAGCAGAGACATGTCACACCCAGTACGGCACGCGAGAGCGGTACTGGCGCATCGGCGAATGCCGTCACGGTCCAGCCGACGATCGTCAGCACGATCACCACGATCCAGTGCCGCCACTCCTGGTCGGCGCCCAGCAGCGGCGCCCGCACGATGTCGAGGTAGTGCAGCAGTGGGTTGAACTCGATGATCTTGGCCCACGTCCCTGCGCCCTGATCGCGCAGCGTCGCGTCGTTCCAGATGATCGGCGTGACGTAGAACAGCAGCTGCACCAGGCTGAACAGCAGCGGGCTGATGTCGCGGTAGCGGGTGGCGAGGATGCCGAAGCACAGTGCCACCCATACGCAGTTCAGCGCGATCAGCGCCAGCGCCGGGATGAAGGACAGATCGGTCCACTTCCATGGCTGCGGGAAGATGATCGCGATGATGACGAAGATGATGATGTTGTGCCCGAACAGGATGATCTGACGCCAGACGAGTCGGTAGACGTGCACCGACAGCGGCGTCGGAAGTTGTTTGATCAGGCCCTCATTCGCGACGAAGACGTCGGCACCCTCGAGGATCGAGGCGTTGATCAGGTTCCAGATGATCAGCCCGAGCGTCACGTAGGGCAGGTGCTCGGCCAGCGGCAGATGAAAGAGCGTCGAGTACAGCCCGCCGAGCGCGACCGCCATGGTGCCGGTGGCGATCGTGATCCAGATGGGCCCGAGCACGGAGCGTCGGTAGCGCTGCTTGATGTCCTGCCAGCCGAGGTGCAGCCACAACTCGCGTTTCGCGAAGCCGTCGGCGAGATCGCCCCAGGCCCGCCCGAAGGTCTTCGACTGCGCCGCCGCGTCGATGAACGTCATCCGCCAGGCCTCCCGAACTTCTCGTCGCGGCCGAGTCGGCGCAACCGCATCCACTCCCGCAGGCCGGCCGGATCGCGCCTGCTGACGAGGAAGAACCAACCGAACCTCACCCACTCCTGCGGGATCAGCTTCCGCAGCCCGCGCTGCGACTGCAGGTATCCGCGGTTGCGGTAGGTGAAGAATCGCTTGGTGGCGTCGTCGGGGTACTGGGTGTGCATGCGTCCGCCGAGGATCGGCTTGAACTCGTCGGTGCCCTCCGGGTGCAGGTACACCGCGTCGAGGCAGGTGCCGAACGGCAGGCCGGAGCGCACGAGTCGGCGGTGCATCTCCACCTCGTCGCCGCGGACGAACAACCGAAGGTCAGGTACGCCAACCACTTCCAGCGCCGACGCGGCGAACAGCGCCCCGTTGAACAGTGACGCGATGCCGGGCAGCAGCTCCTCCGAGCCGTCCACCCGTAATTCCGACACCAGGCGCCGCCACACCAGGCCGCGCCGGAGGGGGAACGCCAACTGGTCGGGTTCGTCGAGGTTGCACACCATCGGCGATACCTCGGCAAGGGAATGTTTTGCGGCGCAGGACAACAACGTTCCAAGCACCGAAGCGTCCGCGGGCCTGCCGTCGTCATCGGCCAGCCAGACCCAGTCGGCGCCCTGGGCCAGTGCGGTCAGCATGCCGAGCGCGAAGCCACCCGCCCCGCCAAGGTTTCGACGCGACGCGAGGTAGGTGTTCGGAACAGGCTGAGCGGCAACGAGTTCACGCACGCGTGGGTCGTCATCGTTGTCGACGACGATCAGGTGATCGGGTTGACGGGACTGGCCCGCCACGGCGTCCAGCGACTTGGCCAAGAGATCGTGCCGCCGGTGGGTGACCACGACCGCAACGACAAGCGTCATCGCTGGTTCTCCTCGATGATCTCGCGGACGTGGCGTGCGGCGTCCTCGCCCTCGTAGCCGCGCACGACCTCCTCGATTCCGCCGGTCATCCTGATCGTCCCGTGGTCGATCCACATGGCGGTGTTGCACAGCTGGGCGAGGAACTCGTTGGAGTGGCTGGCGAACACGAGGATGCCGGAGCGCGCGACCAGATCCTGTAGGCGCGTCCTGGCCTTCTTCATGAATTCGGCGTCGACGGCGCCGATACCCTCGTCCAGCAAAAGGATCTCGGGGTCGATGCTGGTGACCACTCCCATTGCCAGGCGCACGCGCATGCCGGTGGAGTAGGTCCGCAGCGGCATGGACAGGTAGTCGCCGAGCTCGGTGAAGTCGGCGATCTCGTCGACCTTCGACAGCATCTGCTTACGGGTCTGACCAAGGAACAACCCGCGGATGATGATGTTCTCGAAGCCCGAGATCTCGGGATCCATGCCGACGCCGAGGTCGAACACCGGCGCCACCCGGCCGCGCACGGTGGCCGATCCGCGGGTCGGCTCGTAGATGCCGGACAGCAACCGCAACAGCGTCGACTTGCCTGCGCCGTTGTGCCCGACGAGGCCGACCCGGTCACCCTGCTTGAGCGACAGGGTGATGTCGCGCAGGGCTTCGATGACGACGACGTTGGAGGTGTTGGTTCCGATCGCGCCGCCCGCCTTGCCGAGGAACGCCTTCTTGAGCGACCGCGCCTTGGCGTCGAAGATCGGAAACTCCACCCACGCGTTGTTCGTCTCCAGGTAGGGAGCGGACACCGCTACAGGTACTGCCCTGGCGCGACGGGGGCCTGCGTTCCCGGCGGCAGCGCGCCCTGACGCATCTGTTCGAGCTGGGCGCGGGCGGCCATCTGCTGGGCGAACAACGCGGTCTGGATGCCGTGGAACAGGCCCTCGAGCCATCCGACGAGCTGCGCCTGCGCGATCCGCAACTCGGCATCCGACGGGATCGAGTCGTCCGAGAACGGGAGGGTGAGGCGCTCGAGCTCGTCGCGCAGCTCGGGCGCCAGGCCCTCCTCCAACTCGCGGATGCTCGAGCGGTGGATGTCGCGCAGCCGGTTGCGGCTGGCGTCGTCCAGGGGTGCCGCCCGGACCTCCTCGAGCAGTTGCTTGATCATGGTGCCGATCCGCATGACCTTCGCCGGCTGCTCGACGAGGTCGGTGATCGACGTGCCGTCGTCACTGCCCGTAGACATGCCGGCGGGCATCCCGCCGATGATCTCGACGCCGTCTTCTTCGGGGTTGCTCGTCATCGCTTGTGAACTCCTGCGTTGCTACTTGCCGATCCACTCGTAGATGCGGTCGGCGCCGTCGTCGTAGATCTTCATCCACGACCGTGACTCGTCTAGCGACCTTAGTCCGTCGGGCATGACGAACCCGCGGACCACCGGCGTGCTCGTGATCACGTAGCGGATGTTCAGCGCGTGGACGGCCTCGGCGATCCGCGGATCGGTGTCGGCCTGATCCGCGTACGCCCAGAAGATGAAGCGGTGATAGCCCGGGCCCTGCTGTTGCGGGTAGTCGTAATGCGTCCACAGGGGGTGCAGGCCCGCCACGGCGTACAGCCACGCGGTGCCGTCGGTGTTGGCGTCGCCGATCAGGGTGTCGTGGGCGCCAGGCAGGCTCGCGAGATAGGCGAACGCTTTGAGGTCGTGGTTGTCGATCATGACCTGGTCGTACTTCTGCCCGATCAGGAGCTTGTGGCGAGGGTAGTAGTGCCAGGCGAGGCCGACCGATGCTGCGATCAGAATCGCCGCGGTCGCCGCGTAGCCGAACCGTGGACTCAGGCGAGGCGCCAGTCGGCGCAGACCGGACACCGCGACCGACGCCAGCGAGAACAGTGCGATCCCCGCCATCGGGGCGAGCAGCATCGTCACGACGGCGGACAGCCGCCGAGGATCGCTGTAGAACAGGTCGCTGACCTTGCCGATGACTTCGCCGACGGGACCGCCGAACGGTGCCGACGAGTGCACGATCAACACGATGAGAACCAGCCAGGTCGCCAGCGGCCACCAGATTCGGCGCACCAGCAGGAGCACGCCACCCGCGGCGGCCAACGCAATGATGGCGTTCTGGATCGGGAAGTCGTTGAGGTGCCGGGTGAGCTGGACGATTGCCCTGAACAGCGCCCGAGCCTTGCCCTCGTGGGTGACGAACGCGTGGCCGGCGATGATCTCGGCCTCCTGGAGCACTCCAAGAAACTGAGGCAGTAGCAGAAGCAACGTGGGAATGCCGACGAGCAGAAGGCTCACCAGGTCGGTCACCCTGCCTCGAACCGGATGCCAGAGGCAGTCGCACAACCACCAGGCGACCACGAACATCACCGCGACGACGCCGCCGGTGATGTGTACGGAGAACACCCCGACGAGCGCAAGGATCGCCAGCGGGATGCGGTCGCGGTGCCGCACCGTCGACGCAATGAGCACCATCGTGGGGCCTGCGACGCCGTAGGCGGCGAGGTTCGGCATCGCCGCCACGTCGAACTCGACGTAGGGGACGGCGGTGAACGACGCCGTCAGGGCTGCGGCGGTCGCAGCGGCACCTGCCGTTCGCCATTGGTCGGTCCGGCTCCGTAGCAGCTGCCAGGTGAGGACCGCCGCGCTGACCGGGAAGAGCCAGATCGACACGGCGAGCGAGTTCAGCGTGTAGGCCGTGGTGGCCGCCGCCCCCGTGAGCATGCACTGCAACGCGGCCAGCGCATGGAACGTCGACGGGTAGTACAGCGCGTCGTGAGTCTCGACATTGCGCAATTCGCCCATGTGGGTCGGCGACGCCTGGCCGGTCTCCAGGATGAACCGGATGGTGTTCGCGTGCCAGACCGAATCCCAGGTGCTCGGGACCGACTGCCAGTTCGGGATCCCACGAATCGCGGCGAAGCCGATCAGCACGGCGCCGAGCACGACGCCCGCCAGGACCACCAGAGCGGGACCTCTCGACACCGCCAACTGCTCGGCATCGCGCTCGCGGAACCGGCCGAGAATCATTTGGAACGCGGTGGCCGCGACCACTGCAATCAGCAGAGCGACGAAGGCGGACAACACATTCCACCGGATGCCGAACGCTCCGTACGGAATGATCGCGAGCGACACGACGCCGTAGGTAACGGCGGGTGCGACGGCAATCGCGACGGGCCAGGTTAGCTGCGCGCTGCGAGCGACGATCGTTCCCGGGATCACCAGCAACAACAGGGCCGTTAGCACCCCGAGGACCAAACTCACTGCATTAGTATGGCTGCCCAGGTGGTTCACTTCCGCACCGCGGGTCGCGGGCGGTCACAGAAACTCAAGGTGCTGGCATGGCTTACGACGTCGCCCGAGTGCGGGGTTTGCACCCGTCACTGGGCGACGGCTGGGTCCACTTCGACGCCCAGCACGGGATGCTGCTTCCCGACTCCGTCGCCACGACGGTCTCGACCGCCTTCCGCGGATCGATGATCACGGCCGAGGGACCGCATCCCTCGGCGCAGCGCGGCGCGGCGGTGTTGGTCGCCGCCCGCCAGGCCGTGGCCGATCTCGTCGGTGGAAACGAGGCGGGCGTGGTGCTCGGCGCCGACCGCGCGATCCTGCTGGCGTCGCTGGCCGACGCGTCCGCGTCGAGGGTCGGACTCGGCCACGAGGTGATCGTCACCCGACTCGACGACGAGGCCAACATCGCGCCGTGGCTGCGGGCGGCGAATCGGCATGGCGCCAAGGTGAAGTGGGCCGACGTCGACATCGAGTCCGGCGAGTTGCCGACGTGGCAATGGGAGACGTTGATCGGCACGCCCACGCGGATGGTGGCGATCACGTCGGCGTCGTCGACGATGGGTTCGGTCACCGACCTGCGGCAGGTCACCAAGCTGGCCCACGAAAACGGCGCCCTCGTCGTCCTCGATCACACGACCGCCGCGCCGTACCGACTGATCGACATCCACGAGGTCGAGGCCGACGTCATCGCTCTGAACGCCGCGGCGTGGGGCGGTCCGCCCGTCGGTGCGCTGGTGTTCAGGGATCCCGCGACGATCGACACCCTCGGCTCGGTATCGCTCAACCCGCTCGCGCGGGGTGCCTCACGGCTGGAGGTGGGGAGCCACCAGTTCGGGATGCTGGCCGGCGTGGTGGCCAGCGTCGAATACCTGGCGTCGCTCGACGAGGCGTCCTACGGCACCCGCCGCGAACGGCTCGTCACGTCGATGGCGTCGGCGTCCAGCTACATGAATCGACTGTTCGACTACCTGATGGTGTCGCTGCGCTCGCTGCCGCTGGTCATCGTGATCGGTGCCCCCGAGGAGCGGGTGCCGGTGCTGAGCTTCGCTCTGACGGGCGTGCCTGCGGAACGCGTGCTCAAGCGGCTCGCCGACAACGGTGTGCTGGCGTTGACGGATCCGTCGTCGCGGGTGCTCGACGCCATCGGCGTGAACGACATCGGCGGCGCCGTGACGATAGGCCTGGCCCACTACACGACGACGGCCGAAGTGGACCAGCTGGTCCGTGCGCTCGCCTCTCTGGGCTGACGAGCGTCAATCCGCCACGCGCAGAAGAATTTTCCCAGGAACTTCGCCGGACTTCAGCAGCGCGTGTGCCTGCGCCGCCTCCCGAATCGGCATCTCCGCGCCGATGATCGGGCGTACGCGTCCGTCGGCGAACATCGGCCAGACGTCCGCCACCACGGCCTCGGCGATCGCGCTCTTCCCGCTCGGCCCCTCGACCGGACGGGATCGCAGCGCCGTCGAGATGACGCCTGCGCGCTTGCCCATCAGCTTGCCGATGTTGAGCTCCGCCGCGACGCCACCCTGGAAGCCGATCACGACGAGCCTGCCGTCGGGGGCGAGGGCGTCGACGTTTCGGTCGAGGTACTTCGCACCCATGATGTCGAGGATGACGTCGGCGCCCGCACCGTCGGTCTCGGCCCTGATCCGTTCGACGAAGTCCTCGTCGCGGTAGTCGATCGTCACGTCGGCGCCGAGCTCGGAACACATCGCCAGCTTCGCCGCCGAGGCAGTGACCGCCACCCTCGCACCCATGGCCTTGGCCACCTGGATGCCGTGGGTCCCGATGCCGCTGCCGCCGCCGTGGATCAGCAGCATCTGGCCGGGAGCGAGGTGCGCCGTCATCTCGATGTTCGACCACACGGTGCACGCGACCTCGGGCAGCGCCGCGGCCTCGTGAATGCCGACGCCTGGCGGCAGCGGCATGACCTGTCCGGCGGGAACCGCGACCCGCTCGGCGTACCCGCCACCGGACAGCAGGGCGCAGACCTCCTGCCCGATGGACCACGACGTGACGCCGTCGCCCAGTTCGGCGATGCGCCCGGACACCTCGAGGCCGAGGATCTCGCTGGCCCCCGGCGGGGGTGGGTAGTTGCCGGATGCCTGCAGCAGGTCGGCGCGGTTGATGCCTGCGGTGGCCACCTCGATGACGACCTCACCGGGCTTGGCTTCGACGTCCGGAACCTCCTGCCAGCTCAGGTCCGTGGATGACGTGGCGAGGATGGCGTGCATGTCGATTACGCTAGTCGGCGGTGGCGTGGCAGAGCGGCCTAATGCACTCGCCTTGAAAGCGAGAGTCGGCTAACACCGACCGGGGGTTCAAATCCCTCCGCCACCGCCATCGTCATGAGTCGTCATACCGTTCCTTGGTCTTCTAGCGCCGCTTCGGCCCAGTAGCCCCCCATTCCGGAGGGGATGGCGATGACGCGGATCGTTCGCGATTTCGGCGGCTGCCCCAGGCAGAGTTGCTGGAGTTTCATGTCGAACCCCCGCGCTTGGGACGGACCACTGAACCACGGCACGGCGGCGGGATCTTGTTGACCCTTGTCTTCGATACCGACGAGACCGTATTCGCAACTCGGTGGGGGCAGCACGGCAGCGATGTTTTTAGTGATTCGAGCGTTATCGGCCTCACGGTCAGGGTTCCCGCTGTGGTTGCGCATTAACTTGACGCTGTCTGGATCATGAGTATTCAGTCCTTCAACGAGTCGCTTTGCTGCCTTCTCCTGTGTTTCGTTGTTGTAGTCCTTCATGGGATACGGGTTGACGGCTTCGGTGGCGTACAGATACCAGACGGCGCCGCCGCCCAAACAGATCAACGTGAGGGCCAGTGCCAGGACGACGGTTGTGCGGGTGCGTTTGATGACCGGCATCCCAATCACTCTCCGGGGTAGGTCACGTGGACGAACTCGACCGACGCTGATCCGCCTGTAAAGCCTTCACCATCGGGCATCCAATCGTTTCGAAAATTGTTGTCGCCATTGGCATGTTGGTCGACAACGTCCACTAGTACGCCGTTCTCCATCTTCTGCCCTGTGTAAACGGCGGTGTGATTGATCGTGCCGCTGGCCGAGTCGTGGTAGTAGATGAGGTCGCCCGGTATCAAACCGGCCTTCGACGGGGCCAGGGGATCAAGTGCGCCACTGGCCGACATGGGCGCGGTGTCGACGACCTCGCCGCGGCCGGAGTTGATGATGAAGTCGCGGTTGGCTTGCGCGACAGACCAGGTGTTCGAGTTCGTATTGCCAGGGAAATTGAAACCGTTGTCGTAGTACCAGTCGTCGACGTCACCGCGGTGCCAGTCGTCGACGCCATCGCCGACATCTTTCATTCCGCCGGCGCGCATGACTTGGGAGGCGAAATTAGTGCAGTCGCCGCCACCGTCTCCGAAGTTCTGGTAATCGGGGTTTGCGCGGTGCGGATCATCAGCGTTTCCCGCCCAGCGGTCGGCGTACGCGATCGCACGCCGCCGCTCCTCTGACAGCGGCGCGGGCTGTGGTCCATTGGTGGGCACGCCGAGCATCTCTCCGAGAGATGTGGGTGTTTTCGTCGGTGTTGGTGTCCCGGTGGCATTCGCTATCGCCCGGGCCAAGTCAGCGTCGATGCGATCCCCATCGGTGAGTGCGTTTGCGATGCGTGTCCGTAGATCGGCTATCTTCTGCCCGACCTTGGCCTGGGTTTCGTCGTCAAGGTACTCATAGTTCGACGGGGGACTGACTTGGTTGGTGGACTGGTCGATCGTCACGGCAGGATTTTGGGCGGCGTCATCGAGGATGGCCGCGATGGTCTCGGAAAGCTTTTGCGCGTCCTGTCCGGCGCGGTTCATCGCACCGCCTGCAGCCGACAGGTCCGCAGCCTTCACATCGTGGGCGGCCGCCGCCAACAGCATCGACGTCATTGCCGCCTGCGCGGCCTCGCCTTGCCAGGTAGAGGCTTTCACCACATCTCGATAGAACTGCGTGGAGTTCGTGTGGTTGAGGGCCATGTTGCGAGTGGCCTCGGCGAGATCGGCGATCTCAGGAACCCACTCGCGCAGTTCTTTCAACGACAGCGTCACAACCGAACCTCACAGCGCCGAACCTGCGTGCCCGATCCGCTCCGCGCCGCCGTCATCTGCTTGCACGTAGGCGTTCGCCGCAGCCCGATGACCGTCGGCGTGGCGCGTGAGTCCCTCAGCGAATCGGACGCCATCGGTCTCCCACGCCCCAATCATTTCCGGAAGTCCGGCAGCCGACAGACCAGAACCCAGTACCGCCTGGCTTGCCCTCCGGTGCGCCGACTGGTGTGCCACGGCGAAATCACCGGCTTGACTGGCGATTTTGTCCGCCGTCAGGTGCAACTCGGGTGGATGAACCTCCAGTGAATTCGCCACCGCCGGCCCCTCCCGCTTAGACGCACGTTCAACACATTCTAAGGCCAGCTACACCCGGTCCCAATCAGCAATGTCGCCACGTCCACCTTCGTCCCCGTGACCCGGAGCGTCCAGAGACGGGGCTGGGGGTCCTGGCGTCACCGACGTTGTGAGGCGATCTAGTCTGCGGCGATGGACGTCAAGTTCAAAGTGCGGAATTCGCAACGGCCACTGCATCTTCGACATGGCGACGTTCGAATTGCCGCTGGGGCTGATGTACTTCGCGGCCGTGAAGTGGCCGAGCTGGCGGGTGCCGACACTGGCCTTTGCGACGCTGCACTACGTGCTGCACTCGATCAGTCATCTGATCGACATCGGCAACGCGTCGACGGCCTGGGTGGGTGTCTTCGACTTCGTCGCCATCGCCGTCGGCACCGTGGTGCACGCGATCGCGCTGAAGTTCGCAGCCACCCACCCAACCGCTCAGGCGGTGACGTAGCCCAGCGCCACGTTCTCCGCTCGAATCCGGACGTTGAGCACCACCGCATTGGCGATGCTGAACACGATCGCCGTCACCCATGCGGAGTGGACGAGCGGCAGCGCCGCGACCTCCACGGCGACCGCCGTGTAGTTCGGGTGGTGCAACCATCGGTACGGGCCACCGTGCACCAGCGGGGCGCCGGGGATGACGATGAGCCGCGGGTTCCAGTGCTTGCCGAGGATCGTCACGCACCACCATCTGACGACGGTGCTGAGCACGACGAGACCCACCATGGGCCAGCCCAGCCACGGAATGAACGGCCGGTGCGCCGTCGCGACCTCGACGACGCAGCTCACCAGGAGCAGGGCATGCATGCTCACCATCACTGGATAGTGACCCTGACCGAACTCCTTGCCCCCGTTGGCAATCGACCACTTCGCGTTGCGCCGGGACACGACGAGCTCGACGAGCCGCTCGAGTCCGATGGCGACGATGAACAGGTAATAGAACATGGTCCGTCCCCCTACCAGCTCAGCAGCAGTAGCTCGAAGCTGAAGCCTGGACCCATCGCGAGCATGACGCCGAGCTCGCCCTCGGCCGGCGAGGTGGCCAGCGTCCGACCGAGCACGTCGAGCACCGACGCCGAGGAGATGTTGCCGTGCTCCCGCATCGAGTCCCAGCTGTGCCGCAGTGCGGCGGAGTCGAGGCCGATCGCATTCTGGATCGATTCGAGAACCTTGGGACCGCCGGGATGACTGATCCACGTCGAGATGTCCGCGGTGGAAAGCCCGTGGTTGGCCAGGAACGCGTCGACTTCGTCGCGCAGGTAGACGTCGGCCATCTTTGGCACGTCGCGAGACATGACGAGGCCGAAGCCGTTGGAGCTGACGTTCCAGCCCATCACGTCGATGGTGTCAGGAAGTAGCCGGCTCTGGGTCGCCAGCACCACCGGGCCCCGGATGTGCGGTGGGGTAGGCCGGGGCCCGGTCCGCGCCGGTGGCGACCACGGCTGCCGCGCCGTCACCGAACAGGCAGACGCCGATGAGTGCGGGGATCGAGGCGTCGTCCCGTTGCAGTGTGAGCGAACAGAGTTCAACCGACAGCAGCACCGCCACGTGTCCCGGATAGCCGCGAAGATAGTCGTGCACGCGGGACATCCCCGCCGCACCCGCGACACAGCCGAGCCCGAACAGCGGGATGCGTTTGACGTCGGGCCGCAGGCCGATGTGCGACGCGAGCCTGGCGTCGATGGTCGGCACCGCGACGCCGGTGCTCGACACCGTCACGATCGCGTCGACGTCGGCGGGTTCGAGCCCTGCCGAGTCGAGCGCCGAGCGCACCGCCTGTGCGCCGAGTTCGGTGGCGACCTCCACGTAGGCGGCGTTCGCGTCGGTGAAGCCGGTCAGTTCCGGGTAGCGCGACAGGGGTATCGCGAGATTGCGGAACTCCACCCCACTCGACTGCGCGAAGCGGGAGAAGCCGGGTGGGGCCACGTCGGTGAGCTCGCGGGCGATCTCATCCTGGTTGTGTCGATGCGGCGTGAACGCCACCGCGGTGCCCGCGATACGCGGGGCACCGATGCGCTGAGGAGCTAGCCAATTGGAGGATCGTGAAATGCGTTGTATCGGTCATGCCGATGAATATCCGCCCGGTCGTCGAACAATTGCCACCTTCGTGAATAAGGCCACACGCTGTTTACGCGCGGGAATATTGGCGAATGATGTGCAAACACGCGCCGGGTCGGCGCTCGGAAATCGTTCCCTAGCTGCGGAAACAACCGGCTCGCCGGCCAGGCTTCCTTAACGCAGCCCAAGACGGGGATAAGTAATTCCTGGACCCATGGGCAGCCATTCTGTCAGGTTCATTTCAACGCCGTGATGATCGGCTGTCAATTATTGGTCGAATTCGATGCGCTATTCGCCCTTGAATTCCGGCGGGCGCTTTTGCGAACATCGCCGCTGATGCCCTCGGTCAGATCCTTCGACGCCAGGAATGCGGAATTCCATGCTGCGACGTAGCGCAAGCTCGCCGAGACGGCCGCGGTGCGCTGCTCGTCGAGCACGTCCTTGATGCCGTTGACGACCAGCGGCGGGTTGGCGGCGATCTCCCGAGCCGTGGCATGGGCCGCCGCCAGGGACGCCTCGGCATCGTCGTACACGTCGTTGACCAACCCGATCTTCTCGGCGCGCGCGGCGTCGATGTCCTTGCCCGTCAGCGCGAGTTCGCGCAGATGGCCGTCGGACAGGATCAGGGGTAGCCGGGCGAGGCTGCCGACGTCGGCGACGATGGCGAGCTTCACCTCGCGGACCGAGAACTTCGCGTCGGCGCTGGCGTAGCGGATGTCGACGGCCGAGATCAGGTCGACGCCGCCGCCGATGCACCAGCCGTGCACCGAGGCGATGGTGGGCGTCCGGCAGTCGGCGACCGCGGTGATCGAGGCCTGCATGCTCTGCAGGCGCGCGTGGAATTCGGCGCGCGGCTTGGCAAGGGCACCTTCGGTCATCATCCCCGACAGGGAGTCACCCATGGCGGCGAGGTCCAGCCCGTAGCTGAAGTTGCGGCCCGATCCCGTCAGGACGATCGCGCGGACGTCGGGGTCCGCGTCGAGCGTGCCGAAGACCTCGGGCATCTCGGCCCAGAACGCGGGTCCCATCGCGTTGCCCTTGCCGGGACCGACGAGCGTGACCTGAGCGACGTGGCCGTCGACGTCGACCGTGACGGAGTCGTATGCATAACCCATGGTGGGCAGGCTACGTCTTGGCAGAAGGCGTGACCGAACCGGCTTAGGAACCGGTGAGCAGGACGTCCTTCACGGTCTTGTCGCCGAAGAGCAGGCAGGCCCCCTTGGCCACGATCCTTGCGGCGTCCGGGTCGGTCACTGCGCCCTTGAAGTCCGGCTCCGTGACGATCGCGTTGACGACGGCCAGCTGGCTCGGGTCATCGAGATCGCGCCATTCCTTGCACGTCATCGTGAGGGAATTCGGCGGCGCGGGAACGGTTGCCGTCGAGGTCTCCGTGGTCGACGTCTCGGACGTCGTCGATCTCTCGGTCGTGCTGCTCGCCGAACTCGATGCGGTGGAACTCGCTGCGGGGCTAGGCGATTTCGAGGAGCAACCCGCGATCGCCGCGATCAGAATCAGTGCCGCCAGAACAATGCGAACGTGTCGCTTCATTTCGGCAACGATAGACCCAAGTTTTTGACGAGACTATGGAACGGGCCCGCCGACCAAGATTTCCTGCACGGTGCTCTTCGGGAGGAACTGACACACCGCGTCGGCGAGCTGCTTGGTGACGTCGGGGCTGCCGTCGAGAACCGAGCCCTGCTTCTTCATGATCTCGGCGACGATCTCGGTCTGCGCGGCCTCGTCGAGCCTGATGTAGTCCCGACACGTGATGGTGAGCGCGTCCGACGATGACGGCGCGTCGGACGACGTCCTGGGTGCGGACGACGGGGAGGAGCCTCGCGACCCGCTGGGCATCGACGCGGTGCCCTGCGTCATGTGCGAGCAGCCCACGAGTCCCCCGATCAGGAACAGTGCCGCCGCGACGGTCCGAATGTGAGTTGCTCATCTCGGCAACCCTATGCCCGCGGAAGTCGTAGCGTTGACGATGTGCCCGATGACGAACTCGATTGCGCCGAAGCGACCCTCGCCGTGTTGGAGCGCGTGCTGGCGGGCCTGGGGCCCGATGACTCCGTCAAGCAGACGCCGTGTCGCGAGTACGACGTCACGAGTCTCACCGACCACCTGATGAATTCGATCACGGTGCTCGGCGGTGCGGCGGGCGCGGAGTTCGGCGAGCGCGACACCGGAGCCCCCGTCGGACATCAGGTGATGGCGGCGGCTCGCCTGCCGTAAATGCATGGCGAGCCCGCGGACTGGACGGCACGGTCCCGTTCGGCGGGGGCGAGGCACCCGCGAGCATGATGGCGGGAATCCTGTCGATCGAGTTCCTGGTGCACGCGTGGGACTATGCCGCGGCGACCGGGCAGGAAGTCGTTGCCCCAGAAGAGCTTTCGGAATACGTGCTCGGACTTTCGCGGGGCATCATCACGCCGGAGGGGCGCGGGAAGGCGGGATTCGACGACCCGGTCGAACTGCCGGACGACGCACCCGCGCTGGCGCGACTGCTGGCCTTCACGGGCCGGCGGGCCTAGACCCGTTCGAGGTAGAAGTACAGGTGCCGCGGTGATCCGGAGCTGTCGTCGATCGCGCCCTTGCCGTTCATGATGCCGAGCACGGCGTCGTCGTCGACCCGCTTGAAGTGGTCGTGCACGGGCGCTCCGTCGTAGACCATCGACGCCGTCACCTCGCCGCGGAAGTCCTCGAGCCAGAGGCTCGCCTCGCCCTTCATCGCCTCGGTGTTGGAGAACTTGTTCCCCTCGGCGTCGAGGCAGACCAAGGGCTTTGCGTCAGTGGCGGAGTGAAACGTCTTGCCGAACCAATTCAGGCGTTGCATGAACCCGTTGGCGCGGTGGCCCGTCTGAAACTCGCCGCCCTTCCACTCACCGATCATGAAGTCGATGGACGCCGGATCGAGAAGGGCCCAGAAGGCGTCGAGCTCGTCGTCGGCGATCGGTCCGGTGCGGGCCTTGAGGTCGGTGAAGCTCTGACGTGCGTCGCTCATGTGTCTCCAATCTGATTTCCGGCACCGCCGGAGGAAATCCAGCGGGTCGCGAACTCGAGGAAGGCGTCGTTCTCGTGTCGCGCCGCGACGGTGACGCGCACCCCGTCCTCGCCATACGGGCGAACGAGCAGTCGGTTGTCGGCAGCGTCGTCGACGAACTGCGCGGTGCGCTCGGCCAGCGGCAGCCACACGAAGTTGGCTTGCGACGGCGGCACGGTGAAGCCGGCGTCGCGCAGCGTCGCGGTGACGCGGGCCCGTTCGGCGACGACGACGTCCGTGCGGGCGAGGAGTTCGTCGGAGGCGTCCAACGAGGCGATCGCGGCGGCCTGCGAGATGCTCGTCGCGGTGAACGGCACGTAGACCTTGCCGAGCGCGGTGATGATGTCGGGATCGCCGACGGCGTAGCCGACCCGAAGGCCCGCCAGCCCGTAGGCCTTGGAGAAGGTGCGCAGCACCACGACGTTGTCGTGGGAGCGGACCAGCCCGAAGCTGTCCGGCAGGAACCCGTCGCGGATGTACTCCACGTAGGCCTCGTCGAGGACCACCAGGATGTCCGACGGCACCGCGGCGACGAACCGGGCGAGTGCATCGGGGTCGACGACCGTGCTGGTGGGGTTGTTCGGGTTGCAGACGAAGATCAAGCGGGTCTTGTCGGTGATCGCCGCCAACATGGCGTCGAGATCGTGGGTGTGGTCGGTGAGCGGAACCGCCACCGGCGTCGCACCCGCCGTGCGCACCTGCAGCGGATAGATCTCGAAGCTGCGCCAGCCGAACATCACTTCGTCGCCGACGGAGGCGGTGATTTGAATGAGCTGCTGGCACAGGCTCACCGAGCCGCAGCCCACCGCGATGTGCTCGGGGGCGAAGGCGCCGTCGTCGAGGTGTTTGGCGAGGCGGTCCCGAAGTTCGAGGTAGCCGTTGTCGGGGTAGCGGTTGATGTTGTCGGTGGCCCGTTCGATCGCCGCCCGCACGCTGGGCAGCGGACCGTCCACGGTCTCGTTGCTCGCAATCTTGATGGCGCCGGGCACGGTCTTCCCGGGCGTGTACGCGGGCAGACCGGCCATCTCGGGTCGCAGGCGGGCGGTCACCCGAACAGTCTAGGGGGAGGGCGAATGCACGCTTTGCCTTCGTATCCAGTCGCTGTGTACGCTGTCCCCTCGGCGGTTCCGGAGCCGAAGAGTTGGGTCCGGTAACCTCAGGATCGTTCAGGAGGCGTGCCAGAGCGGCCGAATGGGACTCACTGCTAATGAGTTGTCCGTCTTAAAGCGGACCGGAGGTTCAAATCCTCTCGCCTCCGCCAGTAGTCTCGACCGGCAAGTACAACTGAATACCAAGCGCCCGTAGCTCAACGGATAGAGCATCTGACTACGGATCAGAAGGTTGGGAGTTCGAATCTCTTCGGGCGCACTTAGTTTCAGAGCACCATCGACGGTCTTCACCGTCTGATGGGTGCGTAGGCAGGTCGTCGCCACACCGACGCCTGCTCACCAGATGAATCGCAGCATCGGCCGCGATCCGGCGACCCCTACGGCTGTGGCTGTATCGGTGCCGGAACGAACGGCAGACCCGGAATGGTCTGGTACGGCAGGGTCGGAATGTTCGGCTGCTGCGAGGACGGCGGTGCTGGCGCTGGTTGGGTTTGCGTTACAGGGGCCTCAGACGGCGGTGGCGGTGGCGGTGGCGCTGGCGGCGGAGCCTCTTGGGTCACGGTCTGCGTGACCGTGCCCTCCGGTGCCGGCTGGGGCGCCTCCGACGCAGGCGGGGGTTCTGACCCAATCGGTGCATCTGGCGTCGGCGGAGGTTCTGATGCCGGCGGCGGTTCCGCTGGCGGTGCGGTGGTGCTCGAGGTGCTGGGCGTCGACGTCGGTCCGGTCGATTCATCGTCGCGCAGCACGTACAGCACCACCCCGGCGAGCACGGCCGCCACCAATATCAGCCCGATGACGACCATTGCCACCGGTCTGCGGTACCACGGCACTGGCCGAACCTCGGCGACGTCGTCGTCGGGGTGGGTGAAGGCCATCGACGGCCGGGGATCGAACTGCGGCTCTTGGTCGCTCCCGTACTCGACGAGCGAGGGGTCCGCCGGCGTCGGTTCGGGCAGGTCGTCGGCGTCGGACCAGGCTAGGGCTCCGGGGGTGGACGACCCCGCCGGATCCCCCGCGGGCGAGGCCGCAGCTACGACTGCAGCGGCGGGAGCCATCGCCGTGGCCCCGTCGGGGACGAGACCGCGAACAGCCGTCAGGCCACCACCAATGGCGGCCGCCAACTCGGGTTGTCGCGAGCTGATGACGGGAACGCGCAGCTGCTCCGACAGCGTGGTGGTCAGGATCGGCAGGTGCGCTACCCCGCCTACCGTCGCCACGGCCACCAGATCATTCGGGTGGATTCCGCTGCGCTGCAACGTGTCCTGGAGAAGCTCGACGAAACCGGTGACCGGGCCACGGATCGCCTCGTCGAGTTCGTCGCGGGTCACCCGTACGTCGGTGCGGTTCCCGGGCAAGTCGACCGCTATCGACGTCACGGCCGATGTCGACAGCTGTTCCTTGGCCGCTCGGCATTGACTACGCAGCCGGCCCAGGGAGCCGATCGCCGCCGTGCTCGAGAGGTCGACGGCGCCCATCCTGCCGAGGTCATCGACCACGCGCGCCAGCAGCGACTGGTCGATGAGGTCGCCCGACAGATCGGTGTGCCGGACCGTCGGGCCGATCGGTTGGAAGCCGTTGGCAGCATCCGTGAGCGTGATGCTGGCACCGGATCCACCGACGTCGCACAACGCGACGATGCCTCGGGTCGGCAGCCCCGGGATCGTCCTGCAGCGCCGTCAGCGCCGTCAACGCATCCGAACGCAGCTGGACGGCGCGGAACTCGGGTTTTGCTGCCAGCGCGCCGCGAAGCGCCTCGATCGCGGCCGCATTCCAGTGCGCAGGATGCGTCACCCCAACGGGTTCCGCGGGTGGCGCGCCCCCGGTCAGTGCGCGTAGAAGGGACTGCAGTGCCTCGGCGAGCAGGGCTCCGGCCCGGTGTGACGAGCCGTCGGCCGCGAGGATGGCGACCGGATCGCCCACGCGGTCGACGAAGTCGGTCACGATCAGCCCGCGCTCGGCGAGGTTGGGGTTCTCACTCGGCACGCCCACTTCGGCAGGCCGGTGCGGATAGAGCGTCAGGACCGGCGATCGCCTCACCGCGGACCGGCCAACCGCCACCGCCTGCAAGGCGGTGGCACCGACCGAGAGTCCTATTCCGTTTGCCATGTCATCGAATTGTGCCCCGCGGAGCAGTCAGGGCTAAATCGACGGAGCAGCGGCGAGCGCGTGCTCCGCACTCAGTCCTCGGAGGTTGCTTGCAGGTGGATGGTGTGGCCGTCGATCAAACTGCCGCTCGACACGTTCGGCCCGCCACCGAAAAACTGGTGGCGGGCCGACGTGTCGTAGTCGGAAGGTGTTGCTCAGGGGACGTTGACGTTGTCGTCCTTGATTGTCACCGTTTGGTTGGCGCCCCCGAAAACGGTGATGTTGTTGTTGTTGCCGAACACGCGGAACTTGTAGTTGGTCCCACCTATCGCGTTGAGGTTGTTGGAGTTGCCCACCACGCGGGCGATGGTGTCGGTCCCTGACGCATAGACCCGGTTGTCGTCGCCTCTCGCCCTGGCTCTGCTGTTGGTGCCGCCGGCTTGTACCTGGCTGTTGGTGCCTCGGACGCTGGCTCTGTTGTTGTCGCCGGACGCTCGCGCCACGGTGAGGTCGCCTCGTGCGGTGGCGGTGTTGTTGTTCCCGCTCTGAGCACTCGTGTAGGCCTGGGTGCCGTGCGAGGTGGCGGTGTTGCCATTCCCGCCTAGGGCGCCCGCGTAGGCGTCGGTGCCCCGGGCGGTGGCGGTGTTGTTGTCGCCATTGCGGGCGTCTGCTTGGGCTCCGGTGCCCCTGGCGGTGGCGGTGTTGTGGTTGCCCACGCTTGCCAGGGCCTGGCTGTTGGCGCCGACGGCGAGGGCACGGTTGCCGGTGCCCGTGGCGGTGGCGGACGCGTTGTTGCCGAAGGCGATGGCGAGTGAGCCGTGACCGCTGCTGACGGCCTGCGCGGTCCCGATGTTGAAGCTAATTCCGCCGGCGGATACACCGATGTTGGGGACGTGGAGCGCCCCGATCAGCAGTCCGCCGGGAGCAGTCAGGCTCGCGAGGTTCGGTGGGGCGGCGATTGCCGTGGCCGCCGGTCCGCCCAGCAGTAGGCCCCCCGATACCACCGCCGCACCCATCGTGGCGGTAAGCCGGGCGCGTCGCATCGACGCTGTCTTCGGGTGGCCCATGTCGTTTTCCTCCGTTGTCACATCTGGTTTTTGTGAATGGCCGTCAATTTCGATAGCCGGGCAAACCGTACAGGGCCGATCCTTCGACTGCGAGCAAATCCGATAGATGGTGAAAATCTTTTCACGGCAACGTTTTAAATTGATCTTGTTTGACCGTGGCAAAATTATCAGCAGCGTTAAAAACTCCAGGTCGGCGACGGTTGACGCACGTCAGTTGGAACAGCAGCGTCGAGGATCGGGTTCATACAACATGCGGTACGGCCTCTCTACACGAGGCAACGGACTCCATGCGAACACCAGCTAGTCCGCCGAACTGGGCAGGCCGAGATCCGCGCATGACGCGTCACGCTGCCCACCTTGTTCGGGCCCACATCCACCCGTTCTGTCGGGGATCAAACGACCAGCGCTCAGTCCTGAGGCGTCTCGACGTGGATGCTGCCGCCATCGGTCGTGACGGTGTAGGCCCGCACTCCTGCACCCCCGGAGGCCAGTTCGGCGCCGGTGGTCAGGTCGTAGGTGAGCCCGTGCAGCGGACAGACGACGACGCGCTCGTCGATGAGTCCGTCGGCCAGCGGGCCGCCGCGGTGCGGGCAGACGGCGTCCAGCGCGCGCAAGGTTCCGTCGCGCAGCTTGTATACGGCGACCTCGGTCCCGTCGACGACGTAGGCACGTCCCTCGCCGACGGGGATCTCGTCGACGGGTCCAACGCAGTACGCGGTCACCGGACCGGCACCTGAGGCAGGACCGTCAGCGGCAGGGACGTTCGGAACTGGCCCTCGGTGGCGGGGGCTTGGCCTTCTTTCCACGGGTCGCGGTAGGCCTCGACGGCCTTCTGCATGTCGGCGTCCAGTCGCGCGGCGATCCCGTCGCGGTCGTCGACCACGACCGCGCGGATCTCGTCGATGCCGAACCGCGGCACCCACGCGTAGGTGCGCTCCAGCCAGTTGGCGTTCTCCCGGTAGTACTGCAGGAAGCGGCCGGTCAGCCGGATCACCTCGTCGGGGTCGTCGACGGTGGCCAGCAGATCACCCTTGCGGATGTGGGCGCCCGCGGCGCCGCCGACGTAGATCTCCCAGCGCCCGCCGTCGACGGCGACGACACCGAGGTCCTTGCACAGGGCCTCGGCGCAGTTGCGGGGGCAACCGGTGACGGCCAGCTTCATCTTGCCCGGGCCTGCGATGCCCTGGAACCGCTCCTCGATGGCGATGCCGAGCGCGGTGGAGTCGCCGACGCCGAAGCGGCAGAAGTCCGATCCCACACAGGTTTTCACGGTTCGGAAGCTCTTCCCGTAGGCGTAGCCCGACGGCATGTCGAGGTCGGCCCACACCGCGGGCAGGTCTTCCTTGCGAAGCCCTAGCAGGTCGATGCGCTGACCGCCGGTCAGCTTGATCATCGGCACGTCGTACTTGTCGGCGACGTCGGCGATCTTGCGCAATTGTGCGGAGGTGGTCACGCCGCCCTTCATCTGCGGGACGACGGAGAAGGTGCCGTCGCGCTGGATGTTGGCGTGGACCCGGTCGTTGATGAATCGGGCGTCGCGTTCGTCGACGTACTCGTCGGCCCACATCATCTGCAGCAGCGACGCAAGTCCCATCTTCGAGTTTGCATCGGGCTTGCCGCCCGGTGCGAGCGCCGCGAAAACCGATGACACCGAGTGTAATTGGAGCTCGCGGATGTGCTGCATCAGCTCTGGCTTGGCATACGGAATCCCCGGCACGTACCAGCTCGCGGAAGCGTCCACCTCGACGTCGCCGCCTGCGGCCCACTCGACGATCTGCGTGACCAACGACTTGCACGAGCCACAGCCCTTGCCCGCGCGGGTCGCGGCCATCACGCCTGCCACCGACTTCTCGCCGTCGTTCACGCATGCGACCAACGCCGACTTGCTGACGCCGTTGCAGTTGCACACCTGCGCATCCCCCGCCAACTCGGCGACGCCCACCTCGACGTCCGGGGTACCGATGTCGAACATCAGCGAAATGCGTTCCTCCGGAAGGGGTAACCCGCGGTCGAACGCCTGCATCAGGAACGCGACCTTGCGGACGTCGCCGATGCAGCGTGGCGCCGACCAACTTTCCGTCCCGCACGACGATCGTCTTGTAGATCCCGTGTTTGGGCTCGGAGAACTGGACGAACTCGTCGTCGGGATGCTCGGGACCCTTCTGACCCATCGACGCGACGTCGACCCCGGCGACCTTGAGCTTGGTCGCCGTCCTCGAACCCTGGTACACCGAGCGCTTGTTGGCCTCGGTCAGATGGTCCGCCAGCACCGCGGCCTGCTCCCAGAGCGGTGCGACGAGGCCGTACACCTGACCGCGGTGCTGCGCGCACTCGCCGACTACGTACACGTTGTCGTCGTCGATGGATCGCATGTGGTCGTCGACGACGATGGCGCGTTCCACCGTGAGGCCGGCCCGCTGGGCGAGGCCGACGTTCGGCCGGATGCCCGCCGACACCACGATCATGTCGCAAGCGATCTCGCTACCGTCGGCGAACGTGAGGCCGGACACCGAACCATCGAGATTGAGAACGCTTTTGGTGCGCTTCTCGGTCAGTGACGCCGATGCCGATGTTCTCGACCGAGCGGCGCAGGATCGCGCCGCCTGCGTCGTCGAGCTGCGCGTTCATCAGGGTGGCCGGGGGAGTGCACCACGTCGACGGTCAAACCCCGATTCTGCAGTCCGCGTGCGGCTTCCAGGCCCAGCAGTCCGCCGCCGATCACCACCGCCTTGGTCTTGGTGGCGGCGTAGTCGATCATGGCCGAGCAGTCGTCGAGGCTGCGGAAGCCGAACACGCCCCGGCGTCAAGGTCTTGTCGTCGGCCCACATCCCCTCCATCGGCGGGAAGAACGACCGGCTCCCGGTGGCCAGGATCAGCCGGTCGTAGTGCATCGACGTTCCGTCGTCGGCGTGGACGACGCGCGCGAAGCGATCGACCTTGACGACGCGCACGCCCGCCCGCAGGTCGATGCCGTTCTCGGCGTACCAGTCCAACGGGTTGAGATAGATCTCGCTCGGTATCATCAGCGCCTGCAAGCACGTTCGACAGCATGATGCGGTTGTAGTTGCCGTAGGGCTCGTCGCCGAACACGGTGATGTCGAAGATCTCGCCGCCGTTGCGGGACAGGATCTCCTCGACCGCACGGATGCCTGCCATCCCGTTGCCGACGACGACGAGCCGCGTCTTGACGGTCATCAGATCTCGACGAGCCCGAGGTCGACGATCAGCGTGCTGCTCACCCCTAGAGGGGCGGCGACGAAGAGCTCGAGGACGGTGTCGGCGAGCAGGTCCTCGACGACCCGCAGCGACACGTGGGTTGCGCCCTTGGCACCGATGGGGAAGTACCGCATGGGTGCACCGTCACGCACGAGGACGACGGCTGATCATCTCGTCGCTGCCGTTGCCGCCGCGGAAGTACACCGGCTGCGTCGTCGAACCGGGCGGCACGACGTACGTCAACGCGTCGTCGATCGGGATCGGCGTCTCGAGACCCTTGCCCTCGAAGGGAAAGGCTCCCTGCAGGAAGCGTGGCGTGCTGCTGTCATTCATCGCTGTTCGACTTTCGTTGTGGGGTAGGGCAGTACGCCCACTTCTGCTGACGTCACACCGCGGTGACGGGCTCCTCGGTCTTGGCAGTAGTGCTCGTCGGTGCCGGGGTGGTCGACGGCGTGGTTGATGCGGAAGGTCTGCGCACGTAGGCAATCCAGGTAATGACCGCGCACAGCACGTAGAAGGCCAGGAACACCCAGAAGGCCATCGTCGCCGACTTCGCGGCGGACAGGTAGGACGCCCGAAGGACCAGGTTGATGCCGACGCCGCCGAGCGCACCGACCGCTCCTGCGACTCCGATCAGCGCGCCTGACATCTTCCGCGACCAGGCGGCCGCGTCCGCCCAGACGCCATCCAAGCTGCGTGCCTTGGCCTCGAAGATCGACGGAATCATCTTGTACACCGAGCCGTTGCCGATGCCCGACAGGATGAACAGCAGCACGAAGCCGACGACGTAGGCGATCATCGTCCCGCCCGTCGGGGCGCCGGGGGTGGCGTCGTCGATGACGCCCGCGCCGACCAGCCAACCGCGACGACACGATCATCGCCGCGAATGTGTAGAGGGTGATCTTGCCGCCACCGATGCGGTCGGCGAGCCAACCGCCCACCGGGCGGGACAGCGAGCCGAGCAGTGGGCCGAGGAACGCGATCTGCGCGGCGTGCAGCGACGCCGCGGCCGCCATCGCCGGTGTCGCGGCGCCGCCCTTCGTCAGTCCCGCAGGAAGTTGATCTGCAGCACCTGGCCGAACGCGAAGCTGAAGCCGATGAACGACCCGAAGGTGCCGATGTAGAGGCAGCGCGATGAGCCACGAGTCGCGGAACCCCATCACCTCGATCATCGACCGGCCGTTGGTGCGCTGGTTGGTCAGGTTGTCCATGAACAGCGCGGCGCCCACGGCCGCGATGGCGATGAATACCAGGTACACCGCACACACCAGGTGCGGCGCGCGGTTGCCCGCGGTCGCGATGACCAGCAGCCCGATCAACTGGATCACCGGGACGCCGATGTTGCCGCCGCCGGCGTTGAGGCCCAGCGCCCAACCCTTGTAGCGCTGGGGGTAGAACGCGTTGATGTTCGTCATCGACGACGCGAAGTTGCCGCCGCCAAGGCCGGCGAACGCGGCGACCACCATGAAGGTCGTGTACGACGTGTCCGGTTGGTTCATGTAGTACAGGGTCAGCAGCGTCGGGATCAGCAGGACCAACGCGCTGAAGATGGTCCAGTTGCGACCACCGAAGGTGGCGGTCGCGAACGTGTAGGGCAGTCGCAGGAAGGCGCCGACGAGCGTCGGAACGGCAACCAGGAAGAACTTGCCCGCCGCGTCGATGTGATAGACGTTCTGCGGCATGAAGAGAACCATGACCGACCAGATCGACCAGATCGAGAACCCGACGTGTTCGGCGATCACCGACCAGATCAGATTCCGCTCGGGCGATCCTTGGCCCCGCCGTCGTTCCATGCGTCGACGTCCTCGGCGTCCCAGTCGTCGATGTCGTGCTTACGGGATGACATGCGCCGACCGTAGACAAGCGATATTTCGGCCACGCTGCCTGCGATGACCACCGGATGACGCTCGTGTCACATCCGCGTCGACGCCGCTGTGAGGAGAATTTAACTAGGACGCGCGCTCGAGAGCCACCGCGCACACCTTGAACTCGGGCATCCGCGAATATGGATCGAGCACCGGGTTGGTCAGGAGGTTGGCGTTCCCGTCGCCGCCCCAGTGGAACGGGGCGAACACGGTGTCCGAGCGGATGTCGTCTACGATCCGGGCCGCCATCACCGCGGTGCCCCGCCGCGTCCGAAGACGCACCGGCTCACCGGGTTTGACGCCGATCCGGCGCGCCACGCTGTCGTGCATCTCGACGACTGCGGTCGGTTCCGCGTCCGAGAGCGAGGTGACCCGTCGGGTCTGCGTCCCCGACTGATACTGGCGCAGGAGTCGCCCGGTCGTCAGGTAGTACGGGTACTCGTCGTCCGGTGACTCGGCCGCGCCCTTCTGCTCGACCGGCTGGAAGTGGGCTCGTCGGTCGGTGGTCGGAAAGTCCTCGGTGAACAGCCGCGGCGTGCCGGGGTGCGTCTCCGACGGGCACGGCCAGAAGACGCCCTTCTCGGCAGCGATCCGCGCGTAGCTGATTCCCGAGTAGTCGGCCTTGCCGCCCGCGCTGGCGCGACGCAACTCCGTGAACACCTCTTCGGGGTCATCGGAAAAACCGTTGCAGCCCAGGCGTTCTGCCAATCCACGCATGACCTGCAGGTCGGTCCGCACGCCCGCGGGCGGGGTCAGGGCGGCCTCCCGAAGGATGACCCTGCCCTCGAGGTTGGTCATCGTGCCCGCCTCCTCTGCCCACTGCGCAGTCGGCAGGACGACGTCGGCCATCGCGGCGGTCTCGGAGAGGAAGAAGTCCGACACCACCAGAAAGTCGAGCGCCCCGACTCTTTCGGCGACGTGTGCCGACCGCGGTGCCGAGACCACGATGTTCGACGCCATCACCCACAGTGCCCGGACGCCGCCCGGGGTGCCGAGCCGGTCGAGCATCTCGTAGGCCGACAGGCCGGGCTGCGGAAGATCGTCGGGATCGATGCCCCACACGGCGGCGACGTGCGCGCGGGCTACGGGGTCGTCGAGGCGGCGGTAACCGGGCAGCTGGTCGGCCTTCTGGCCGTGTTCGCGACCGCCCTGGCCGTTGCCCTGTCCGGTCACCGTGCCGTAGCCCGAGAACTTCCTGCCCGGAAGGCCCAGGGCCAGAGCAAGATTGATGAAGGCGACGACGGTGTCGGACCCGGAGCGGTGCTGCTCTGCGCCGCGCGCGGTCAGGACGATCGCGTTCTTGGCGCCCGCGAGCGTGCGGACCGCTGCGACGATGTCCTCCTCCGGAATGCCCGTGATGCGCTCGACGCGGTCTGGCCAATAGGTGCGCACCGCGCGGCGGACGGCCTCGAACCCGGTGGTCCGCTCGTCGACGTAGGCGTCGTCGATCAGCTTCTCGCGGATCGCGATGTTCAGCATTCCGTTGGCCAGCGCGAGATCCGTTCCCGGGACCGGTTGCAGATGGAGGTGGGCGCCGAGTGCCGTCTTCGTCGTGCGGGGATCGACCACGATCACCTTGGCGCCGCGTTCGCGGGCCATGTCCAGGAACTGCATTGCCGGTGGCATGGTGTCCGCGGGATTGGAGCCGACCAGCAGGATGGCGTCGGCTTCGGCGAGATCTGCCAACGGAAACGGCAATCCACGGTCGATCCCGAACACCCTGGTGGCGGCGTTCGCGGCCGAGGACATGCAGAACCGACCGTTGTAGTCGATGGCGGACGTGCGAAGCGCCACCCTCGCGAATTTGCCGAATTGGTAGGCCTTTTCGTTCGTCAGCCCGCCTCCGCCGAAGCAGCCGACGCCGTCGCGGCCATGGGTTTCCTGGGTGCGGGTGAAGGCTGCGGCCACGCGGTCCAGCGCGTCATCCCAGGTGGTGGGTCGCAGCGGCGCGTCCCGGGAGTCCCGCACCAGCGGCTGAGTCAGTCGAGTCGGGTGATCCAGAAGTTCGGCCGACGTCCAGCCCTTCGCGCAGAGCCCGCCGAGATTGGTGGGGAAGTCCTCCTGCGCGGCCACACTGACCGGTGAGGTCGTTGCGTCGAGCGTCATCCCGCACTGCAGCGAGCAGTAGGGGCAGTGCGTCTTGGTCGGCGTTCGCACAGCTGGGCTCACGACCATGTTCCACCGCCTCCCGATGTCGAACGCAGACGTTCTACGGACGGAAGTTAGAGCAGCGACGTTTCGCCGGTGTTGCGACCGTGTGAGTCGTCTCCCGCGGACGGGCGTCGGTCCCGAGCTTTGTTAGTGTCGCGGGGTGATTGTGGGCGGGCAGGGCGAGGGTGATCGCGAATTGCTGCGGCAATCGGGTCCTCGACCGCCATGGGACCGCGGCCGGCAAACTGATCCGGCGTCGCCCGAGGAGGTCGCTGCGTCCGCCGGTGCCGCACCCGGTCGGGTGAGTCGTCCCAGCGCTGCGCCCGCTCCCGCGCCTCCGCCCACGCCGCAGCCCGAGCCCGAGCGGCCGGGCTCCTATGGTCCGCCCGCGAACTGGCGGTCGCTGGGAAATGCGCCCACGCCGCCCACGCCGCCCACGCCTCCCACCCCGCCTACGCCTCCACTTCCCGTCTCTCAGCCAGTGGTTCAGCCAGTGGTGCAGCCCGTGGTTCAGCCGCCGCGGCCCACTGCCGCGCAGGCGCCGCCCCCGGCGGCCGACCCCGCCCGCTGGGAGGCGATGGGTGACGAGCTGCGCGCCGCTGGACTGGCCGAGGAGGAGAAGATCCTGTCGGCCATGGGGTGGCGCAAGCTCCTCAAGCTGGAGGAGTCACCCGATGAACGTCGGGTCCGCGAGCTGAAGGCGATGGTCGACACCCCGCTGCGCGGCACGCACTCCGTGGTCGTGCTCGGCGGCAAGGGTGGAGCGGGCAAGACCACCACGACCGTCGGCATCGGGTCGATGCTCGCCCGCGTGCGCAACGACAAGGTGGTGGCCATCGACGGCAATCCCGACGTGGGGGCCAACCTCGCCGAGCGGATCGACCCGACGACGGTCTCGTCCTATCGCGAGGTGCTCGCCGACGAGAACCTCGAGCGCTACGCCGACATGCGGTCGCACGTCGGGCAGAGTCGGGCCAGCGGACTGGACGTGCTCGGCGCCAATCGTGAAGTCAGCGATCGAAAACTGTTGGACACCAAGACCTATCTCGCCGCACACGAGCGCCTGTTCAAGTTCTACTCCGTCGTCGTGACGGACTGCGGCACCAACGTCGAGCATCCGGTCTCGAAGGGTGTGCTGACGAATGCGAACTCGATCGTCATCGTCGCGTCGGCGACCCGTGACAGTGCGCAGGCCGCGGGCAGGGTGATGGACTGGCTCCGCGAGGCGGGCTATCACGATCTACTTGCGCGCTCGGTCGTCGTCCTCAACGACGTGTCGGGTCGCGCCGACCGCAAGGTGATCGCCGATCTGGTGGCGACGTTCGCCCGGCGGGTCGGCGAGGGTCGGGTGTTCGTGCTTCCCTACGACCCGCACATCGGCACCGCGGGCGTCGTCGACATCGACCAGTTGAAGCCGGCGACGCAGCGCCGCTTTCTCGAGATCACCGCGACGCTGGCGACGAACTTCGGCCAGCCCGAGTCCGCTTAGCCTTTGGCTACTTAGCCGTTGCCGTCGTTCCAGCCGGACGACTCGTCCCAGCTCTCCGACTGAGTGTCGTTGGAGGAGGAGCTGTTCGCAGCACCCTCCTGCGAGCCGCCGAGCGCCTCGATCAGTTCCTTGATCTTCAGTGCCTCGTCGTCGGTCGGGATCTCGCCGGCCTCGAGCTCGTCGAGCAGGTCGGCGCGAAGGCCTACGCCGTTCGCAGCTTCCTGCGCGGAGATTCGCGCGCGCCTGCGCGCTACGTACAGTTGCTGGCCCAGCGTTCCGGAGGGGGCCGCGGCATTGACGACCATCAGGTCGTCGTAGACCTTGCGGACTCCGCTGACTGCGACGGTGACCGCCGGCGTCGTGCGGCTGCGCGTGGCGGCCGTGGTGAGCGTGACCTGGAGTTTCCGCAGGCCGGACAGGATGACGTCGGCGCGCTGGTGAAAGTCGGCGTCGTTCGGGTCGGGCAGCGACGCGATCGCCGAGCCGTACATGTGCATCGCAGCCTCGGCGAGGTTGACGATTGTTGTGGCTTCACCCTCATCTGGTGTTGTGACCTTCGCCATGGTGTCCCTCGATTCTGATGGAGTGTTGCCTTGAAAGACCGGGTCACGTTCCCCGTGACGCCTTGATGGTAACCACGAATCGGTTCGGGCATCACAACAGCCTCGAACGGCCATGAACCTCACAATTTAACGGTGGCGATAACGTCGGCCGACGGCGAGAGTAGGCGCATGACACCACCGGTGATCCAACGTTGGATCGACATGATCGACAGTCATTCCGCAGTGAGCATCGAGCAGCTCAACGGCCTGCTGGCCGAGGACGCGGTCTTCTTCTCACCTGCGGTGTTCACCCAGCAGGAGGGGCGGGCCAAGGCCGCGATGTACCTGTGGGCTGCAGCCCAGATGTTCGACGGCACGAATTTCCACTACCTCCATCACTGGTACAGCGATAGGTCAGCGGTGTTGGAGTTCGAAGCCACCATCGACGGCGTCTACGTCAACGGCGTCGACATCATCGGATGGAATGACGAGGACCAGATCGTCTCGTTCAAGGTGATGATGCGACCGTTCAAGGGCCTGCAGGCGATCATGCCGAAGATGGCCGAGCTGCTCGCACCCAGCTGATGCGGTTGCTGCTGATCGCCGACACGCACGTGCCCCGGCGCGCGCGGGATCTGCCGTCCGCGGTGTGGGATGAGGTGGCAGTGGCCGACGTGGTGCTGCACGCAGGCGACTGGATCGAGCCGTCCCTGCTCGACGAGCTCGAGTCGAGGGCGCGGCGATTGATTGCGTGCTGGGGCAACAACGACGGCGACGAGCTTCGCAGCAGGTTGCCGGAGCGGGCCGACGCGGTGCTCGAGGGCGTGCGCTTCACCGTCGTCCACGAGACGGGTGCATCGGGCGGCCGGGATGCCCGCATGGCGCTGCTCTACCCCGATACCGACGTCCTGGTGTTCGGCCACAGTCACATTCCGTGGGATACGACCGCGAAAACCGGCCTGCGCCTGCTCAATCCGGGCTCGCCCACCGACCGCAGACGTCAGCCGCACTGCACGTACATGACGGCCGTCGTCGCGGACGGGGAATTGAGCGACGTGACGCTCCACCGAGTGTGAGCGTGACGAGGAATTCCGGCGGTTTTCCTCGTCACGCGCACAAACGACGAATGTCCTCAGCCCGCGGTCTCCAACTTGAGCGTGCGTCCGGTGCGCTTGCGGTAGACGACCTCGAACACGAAGCTCAGCGCCAGGACGGCCAGCAGCGTGATCCACGTGCTCGCGGGGCCGGTGTGGATCGTGTAGCCGAGCAGCAGGGCGAAGAGCGCGGCGTTGAGCGCGACGGCGAGCACCAGCAGCCACTTGTTGGCGCCCGTCTCGCGATACACCCGCAGGTGACCGGCGCTGACCGTGCCGTAGACGATCAGGAACGCCAGGCTGGCCATCGATCCCACGGCCGACAGCGGGAAGAACACCACGAACAGCGCCGTCAGCACGGCGGCGACGAGCAACCCGAGGGTGCCGCCCTTCCACACGCCCCTGGTGAAATCGCTTGGCAGTTCACCCGATTTGGCGACGAGGAAGCCGAGGTTGGCGTCGCCGAACATCGTGGCGTTGACGCCGGAGGCGGTGGCGAGCAGGGCCGCGACGCCGATCACCACGAAGCCGACGTGGCCGAGCGCCGCGGCTCCCGCCTCCGACAGCACGTGCCCCTGGTTGGCGTCCATCGACGGCAGACTCAGGGTCATGACGACGATCGTGCTGATCACGACGTAGACGACGACGACGATGCCGAGCGCCAGGAACATCGCCCGCGGCAGCTCCTTGGCGGGGTTGGCCATGTCGCCCGCCGAATTGGTGACGACCCCGAATCCCTCGTAGGTGACGTACAGCAGGCCGGCCGCGAAGAGCACGCCGAGCCAGTTGTGATCACCGTTGTCGGCCAAGCGGACGGGGTCAGCCTTCATCAGGCCGAAGACGGCGAACACCGCGAGAATCGCCAATTCTATGCTGACGACGAACAATTCGGACCGGCCGACGAGTTTCGAGCCCACCGCGTTGATCAGGACCACCGCGACGATCAGCGCGATGCCGATCACCTTGCCCGACCACTCCGGCGTCTCCCACGGCAGCATCGCGCGGACGTAGCCCGCGAAGCCGGCGCAGTACAACGCCATCGCGATGATCCAGCCGAGAAACTGAAAGACGTTGAGGCCACCGGCGATAACGCCGTCCCCGAAGCACCGGATGAGGAACTGAGCGGCCCCGCCGCGGCTCGGGTACTTCGCGCCGAGTTTGGCGTAGGAGTAGACGCTGAACACCGACACCGCGCCGCCGACCAGGAACGCGGCGGGCAGCCAGACACCCGCCGTCGTCGAGGCCAGCCCAAGCAGTGTGTAGAGGCCCGCACCCATCATGCCGCCGACGCCGATTGCGGTCGCGCTCGCGACGGTGATGGAACCCGTGTTGGACGTTGCTGCCATGGCTTGAGTCAACCATCCACGCCAGATCGGCGGGCATGGCAATCTCGACGGCATGGAATCGAAGCCTCCCACCGCCGCGATCAGCACCGCTCACTCCGAGTACGGCAAGGGCCTGCCGTTCGACGACACCCGCGACTTCGCCGACGCCGACAAGGGATTCATCGCCGCGCTGGAGCCGTGTGTGGTGAAGGCGGCCGACGGTCGCGTGGTGTGGGACAACGACGTCTACTCGTTCCTGTCCGGCGATGCACCGACGACCGTGCACCCGAGTCTGTGGCGACAGTCGACGCTCGTCGCCAAGCAGGGTCTCTACGAGGTGGTCGAGGGCGTCTACCAGGTGCGGGGCCTCGACCTGTCGAACATCAGCTTCATCGAGGGCGACACCGGCATCATCGTGATCGACCCGCTCGTCTCCACCGAGACGGCTGCGGCGGCTCTCGCGCTGTACCGGGCCCACCGTGGGGACCGGGCGGTGAGCGCAGTCATTTATACGCACAGTCACGTCGACCACTTCGGCGGCGTCCTCGGCGTCACCTCGCAGGCCGACGTCGACGCGGGCAAGGTGGCCGTCATCGCACCGGAAGGCTTCACCGAGCACGCCATTCAGGAGAACGTCTACGCGGGAACGGCCATGGCCCGCCGCGCGTCCTACATGTACGGCACGGTGCTGGCGCGCGGACCGCAGGGGCAGGTCGGGTGTGGGTTGGGTCAGACGCCGTCGACGGGCGAGGTGGCGATCATCGTTCCGACCGTCGACATCGCCACCACCGGTGAGACGCACACCTTCGACGGCGTCGAGATCGAGTTCCAGATGGCGCCCGGCACGGAGGCGCCCGCCGAGATGCACTTCTACTTCCCGAAGTACCGCGCGCTGTGCATGGCGGAGAACGCCACCCACAACCTGCACAACCTGCTCACGTTGCGCGGCGCGCTGGTTCGCGATCCGCACGGTTGGGCGGGATATCTGACCGAGGCCATCGACACCTTTTCCGGCAAGGCCGACGTCGTGTTCGCCTCGCACCATTGGCCGACATGGGGACACGAACAGATCGTCGAATACCTGTCGCTGCAACGGGATCTGTACGCGTACCTGCACGACCAGACGCTGCGGCAGCTGAACCAGGGCTTCACCGGAATCGAGATTGCCGAGACCTTTCAGATGCCGCCGGCGCTGGACAAGGCCTGGCACACCCACGGCTACTACGGCTCGGTGAGCCACAACGTCAAGGCGGTCTACCAGCGGTACATGGGCTGGTTCGACGGCAACCCCGGCAGGCTGTGGGCGCATCCGCCCGAGGCGATCGGGCCGCGTTACGTCGAGGCGATGGGTGGCGTCGACCGCGTGGTCGAGATTGCCCAGAAGGCGTTCGACGACGGTGACTTCCGCTGGGCGGCAACGCTACTCGATCATGCGGTGTTCACCGAACAGGGCCATGCGGGAGCGCGCGCGCTGTACGCGGACACCCTCGAGCAGATGGCCTACGGCGCGGAGAATGCGACGTGGCGGAACTTCTTCCTCGCGGGTGCGACCGAACTGCGCGAGGGCAACTTCGGCACGCCGACGCAGACCGCATCGCCGTCGCTGCTGAGCCAACTCACGCCGGACCAGATGTTCGACAGCTTCGCGATCAGCATCAACGGACCGAAGGCCTGGGATCTGGACCTGGCGATCGACGTCACGTTCCTCGACGTCGCCACCAACTACCGGCTGACCTTGCGCAACGGCGTGCTGGTGCATCGCCAGGTTCCGGCGGATCCCGCAACCGCGACGGCGACGCTATCGCTGGCGAACAAGTTGCGACTCTTGGCATTTGCGGCGGGCGATGCCGCTTCGCCGGGGCTGGAGATCACGGGCGATGCGAATGCTCTCGGCGCGCTGCTCGGCGTGCTGGACAAGCCCGACCCGGCCTTCGACATCGTCACGCCGTAGTAGTGATTTCGGCGTGCTCAACAGCCACTCTCACCGCCGCTCGCCACGCCCAAGTCGCGCTAGGAGCGGGCCGACTCGCGGATCACGCGGTGCACGAAGCCGAGCTTGGTGACCACCGCGGGCGAGATCTCGAAGGGGTACAGCGGGTTCTTGCCCATCGCCGTGTTGGCGCGATTGAACAGCAGCGCAATGAAGTGCCAGTCCGACAGCAGCCTCTCGACGGGCACGTCGGCGTAGGACTCGAGGGGCACGACGTCGCGTGGCGCGGCGAAGCGAACCCGGTCGGCGAGCAACACCATGCCCGCCTCGCGGCTGGTGTCGATGGTGTCGGTGATGTGCAGGTAGTGCGCGAAGCACTCGGCGAAGTCCTCCCACGGGTGCATCGTGGCGTACTCGGAGATGAAGGTCTCCTGCCAGCCCGCGGGCGCACCGAACGCGTAGTGACGGGCGATCCCGTCGCTGTAGCTCACCGTCTCGTCGCCGAAGAGTTCGCGGCAGTCGGCGAGGTAAACGCCAGCGCCCGAACCGGTTTCGACGAGGACGTTCTGATAGTAGTGGCCGACCTCGTGGCGGAAGTGCCCGAGCATCGTGCGGTACGGCTCGCCGAGCCGGATCCTCAGAGACTCCCGATGGTCATCGAGGGACTCGACGACGTCGATCGTGATGACACCGCTCGCGTGGCCGATGATGACGTTCTCGGCCGACGTGCGACTGGACAGCAGATCGAAGGCCAACCCCCCGTCGACGCGCCAGTAGGGCTCGATGGGCAGGCCGATGTCGTCGAGTTGGTAGACGAGTCGGTGCAGGGCAGTCACCGTGTCGGCGAGCTTCTCGCGGGCCAGGGTGTCGTCGGCTTCCGGCTCGCGGCGGATCAACGAGTCGGCAAGGCAGCGGCCCCGTTCGTAGGTGGATTCCGCGGGCGCGAGCCAATTGCAGCCCCAGGTCGCTTGCTGGGTACACCGGATCCACCGCTGGCCGTCGATGCTCGCCGCGCCGTCGGCGAGTTCCACCATCTGCTTCGACGGAAGATGAAATCCCAGCGAGGTGTGACAGTGCGCGCAGACGTCCGCCTCGAATGCGACGAACGCACGGCATTGCGGACAAGCGAAGGCGCGCATGGCCCCATCGTGTCACCCACGAAGGGCGATGGTCAGAGGCCGTAGCGCTCAATCGTCGAGCTGGACTCGCGGCGCAGCACCGGAAGCGCGTCCAGCGGCCACCACTTCACCTCCGCGATCTCGAACTGGTCGGTGACGTCGCCATCGGACTGGGCATTGGGGGAACGCTGCAGGCGGTAGACGTGGTCGACGTGGCGCTTGGCCTTCTGGGTGTGGGTCCCGACGAGCGTCAGATCGTCGGCGGTGATGCCGCCGACGCCCGTCTCCTCGCGGAGTTCGCGCAGCGCGCAGTCCACCGGATCCTCGTGCCGCGTCATCACGCCTCCGGGGAATCCCCATGCCCGCTCGCCGTATCGGCTGCGTACCAGCAGCACTCGACCACCTTCGGTCCAGATCACCATCGACCCGACCGTGAACTTGGTCGATCCCAGGTAGATGAGCACGGGGACGACGCGAGCGGTGAGCACGAAGCCGAGCAGACGGGAGAGTGTGTTCCTCACGACGTCTGGCCAACGAATGCGCGCACGGTCCTATGGTGTCACGCATGCAACTGTTGGTGATCCGTCACGCCTTGCCGCTGCGCAGTGAGGCCGGTCAAGGTTCCGATCCCGTCCTGTCCGAGGACGGCATCGAGCAGGCCAAGCGCCTTCCCGACGCGCTCGCCCGGTTTCCGATCACGCGGCTGGTCAGCAGCCCCCAGCGGCGTGCGCTGCAGACGGCACAACCCGTCGCCGAGGCGCTCGGACTCACCGTCGACGTCGACGAGCGGCTCGCCGAGTACGACCGCGACCTGACGCACTACGTGCCGATCGAGGAGGCATCGCAGGAGGACCTGCAGCGCCTCATCGACGGTCATCTGCCCGGCGGCGTGGACGAGCCTGCGTTCATCGCGCGGGTGAAGGCCGGCGTCAAGCACATCGTCGACACCGCGGGCCACGACGACACCGTCGCCCTGTTCAGCCACGGCGGCGTGATCAACGCCCTGGTGCACGACATCATGCAGACCGAGCGGCTGCTGTGCGTGCAGGTGGACTACGCGGGCGTGACCCGGCTGTTGGTGTCGCGGGACGGAAAACTGGGCGTCGCGTCGATCAACGGGACTGAACACGTATGGGATCTGCTTCCGCGAAACCAGCGGTGGTAGACAAGTCCCGTGACGAGCCTCGACGGTCTGGACCTGGTAGCACTCGACGAGCACCTGCGGTCGATCGACATCCCGCGCTCCGGTGAGCTGCGTGGCGAGCTGATCGCGGGTGGCCGGTCGAACCTGACGTTCCTGGTGTACGACGACGCGTCCAAGTGGGTGCTGCGCCGGCCGCCGCTTCACGGGTTGACGCCGTCGGCGCACGACATGGCCCGCGAGTACAAGGTGGTGGCCGCGCTCGAAGGCTCCTCGGTGCCGGTCGCGCACGCGGTGACCATGCGCAACGACGACTCGGTGCTCGGCGCCCCGTTCCAGATGGTCGACTTCGTGCCGGGGCGCATCGTGCGTCACGCCGCGGACCTCGAGGCGCTCGGCGACCAGGCGACCATCAACGCCTGCGTCGACGCGCTCATCAAGGTGCTCGCCGATCTTCACGCCGTCGATCCGGAGTCCGTGGGGCTCGGCGACTTCGGCAAGCCGACGGGCTACCTCGAGCGTCAGGTGAAGCGCTGGGGTGGCCAGTGGGACCTGGTCAAGACCGAGGACGACCCCCGCGACGCCGACGTCAAGCGACTCCACGCCCTGCTGGGCGAGCGGATCCCCGCGCAGAGCCGCAGCGCGATCGTGCACGGCGACTACCGCATCGACAACACGATGCTCGACGAGGTCGACGCCACCAAGGTTCGGGCCGTCCTCGACTGGGAGATGTCCACGCTGGGCGATCCGCTCAGTGACGCCGCGTTGATGTGTGTCTACCGACACCCGATGTTCGACATGGTGCACGAAGCGGCCGCGTGGGCGTCGCCCCTGATGCCGTCGGCCGACGATCTCGCGCACCGGTACTCCCTCGCCGCGGATCAGCCTCTGGCGCACTGGGACTTCTACATGGCGCTGGCGTACTTCAAGCTCGCGATCATCGCCGCGGGCATCCAGTACCGCGACCGGATGGCCGGCGGTTCGGTGTACGGGGTGAAGCTCGGTGAGGCCATCCCGCCGCTGATCGGGATGGGCCTCGACGCCTTGGCTTGAGAGCGAGTCAGGCAAGACGCGCGGTTTGGCCCGCCACATGGTGGGCTATCAGGGGTACGACTCCTGACCTGCGGGACCTCACCATCGGAAAGGCCCCTTCCATGAACATGCCTCCTACACCCATGATCCGTCGGGTCGGCGCCGAACTCGACGTCTGGGTCGACGCTGCCGACGACGCTCGAGTTTCAGATCGCGGTGGCACCGCACCCCGGCGCGGAGGTCACCGAAGAACTGTCATTCACGTTCAACGGCAACCCGATTCAGGCTCAGGAGATCTCGGGCGACCACGGGAATCGCATCCACAAGTTCGACGCGGACGTGGGCAACGTGCACGCCGTGTACTCCGCGACCGTCGTCGGACAGGCCGACCCGGCCCCGGTCGCCGACATCGATCTGTCGACGTATCTGCGGCCCAGCCGCTACGCCGAAGCCGACAAGTTCTTCGGCTTCGCCGCGACGGAGTTCGGCCAGTACGCCGACTCGGCGACGCTCCTGGAGAAGGTCTCGGCGTGGGTGGGCAATCGCCTGAGCTACGTCCCCGGGTCCTCCGATCCGATCGACGGGGCGGTCGACACCCTGCTGGCGGGCGCGGGAGTCTGCCGCGACTACGCACACCTCGTGGTCGCCGTGCTGCGCGCGGTGAACGTGCCTGCGCGGTTGGTCGCGGTGTACGCGCCGGGGTGCCAGCCGATGGACTTCCATGCCGTCGCCGAGGCATTCGTGGACGGGCAGTGGCGGGTCGTCGATGCGACGTACCTGGCGCCGCGTCAGTCGTTGGTCCGGATCGCCACCGGTCGCGACGCCGCGGACACCGCGTTCCTCGACAACCACAAGGGATCGATCATCCTGAACTGGGCGAACGTGACGGCGATCGTCGAGCCCTATCTGCCGATCGACTCGATCCACGACCTGGTGTCGATCGGCTGAGCAGACCGCTACCGCAAGGCGGCCTTGTAGTTCTTCTTCGCGGCGCGCCGGAGTTGAAGAATGCGCACGGTACCGACGAGGAACGTCAGCAGTCCGCCCGCGATGGCGCCGAGCAGCAGGGCGACCCCGACCGGCAGCTGCCACGCCCAGCCGAACATGTGAACCGTCGTGGTGTCGGTGTTCTGCATGATGAAGACCAGCAGCAACACCAGCACGACGAAGCCGCCGGCCAGCGCCGTCCACAGCGCGCCAGCGCGGGTGAGCTTCTTCGCCTCGTCCGGCGGCATCGGCGCCTTGACCGGCTCGTGCTTGTCGTCGATCGGTTCGACCGGAAGCGGCTCGGGCTCAGACGGCAGCGGTTCGATGTTCTGTTTCGGGGGTACTGACGGTTCGCTGCTACTCATAGGACCCATCTTGCCCCTTGAGACCTCGAAGTAAACCGGATCCGGCGTGGTCGGGTTAGGGTCGCTGAAGCTCGTCGACGCCGAAAGGACGTTCGCATGAACCACGCGCGATCAATCGTGCCGCGCCGAATCACCGGCGTTCTTGCCGCCGTGCTCGTCCTGTTGGCCACCGCCTGCGGCAGCGCCAACCCGCTCGGTGGTGGAGCGGTGTCGGGCGACCTGAAGTCGATCAAGGTGGGCTCGGCCGACTTTCCCGAGTCCAAGATCATCGCCGAGATCTATGCACAAGCGTTGGAGGCCAACGGTTTCACCGTCGGCCGCCAGTTCGGCATCGGTAGCCGCGAGACGTACGTCCCGGCCGTCAAGGACCATTCGATCGACCTGATCCCCGAGTACACCGGAAACCTGCTGCAGTACTTCGACAAGGAGACCAAGGCCACCGATCCCGACTCGGTGCTGCTTGCGCTCTACCACGCACTGCCGGGCGACCTGTCGATCCTGACGCCGTCGCCCGCCAACGACCAGGACACCGTCGCCGTCACGCAGAAACGGCCGCCAAGTGGAACCTCAAGACCATCGGCGACCTCGCGAAGCACTCACCCGAGGTGAAGTTCGGCGCCCCGTCGGAGTTCCTCGAGCGGGCCGAGGGCATCCCGGGGCTGAAGAAGAAGTACGGCCTCGACATCGCGCCCGCCAACTTCGTCTCGATCAGCGACGGCGGTGGCCCGGCCACGGTTCGGGCGCTCGTCGACGGCACGGTGACGGCGGCCGACATCTTCAGCACCTCACCGGCGATCCCGCAGAACAAGCTCGTCGTGCTCGAGGATCCGAAGAACAACTTCCTGGCGGCCAACGTCGTTCCGCTGGTGGCGTCGCAGAAGATGTCCGACCAACTCAAGACCGTGCTCGACGCCGTCTCGGCCAAGCTCACGACCCAGGCGCTCATCGACATGAACACCGAGACCTCGGGCAACTCGGGCATCGACCCCGAGGAGGCGGCGGCGAAATGGGTTCAGGCCAACGGGTTCGACAAGCCGATGTAGGGGATAGGCAAGCAGGGATAGCTCGGGTAGAGACCAGGGGATAGGGCCGCATGATCAGTTTCGACGCCGTGACCAAGAAGTACCCGGACGGCACCGTCGCCGTCGACGACCTGACCCTCGAGGTGCCCGAGGGCACGCTCACGGTGTTCGTGGGCCCGTCGGGCTGCGGTAAGACCACCTCGATGCGGATGATCAACCGGATGATCGAGCCGACGTCGGGCACGCTGACGGTCGACGGCAAGGACGTCACCAAGGTCGACCCGGTGAAGCTGCGGCTCGGCATCGGCTACGTCATTCAGAGCGCGGGCCTGATGCCGCATCTGCGGGTCGTCGACAACGTCGCGACCGTGCCGGTGCTGAAGGGCGAATCCCGGCGCAGCGCACGGAAAGCCGCCATGGGCGTGCTGGAGCGGGTGGGCCTCGATCCCAAGCTGGCCGACCGGTATCCAGCGCAGTTGTCGGGCGGCCAGCAGCAGCGCGTCGGGGTGGCCCGCGCGTTGGCGGCCGATCCGCCCATCCTGTTGATGGACGAGCCGTTCAGCGCCGTCGACCCCGTGGTGCGCGAGGAACTGCAGACCGAAATCCTGCGGCTGCAAAGCGAATTGCGCAAGACGATCGTCTTCGTGACCCACGACATCGACGAGGCGGTCAGGCTCGGCGACAAGGTCGCGGTCTTCGGTCGCGGAGGCGCGCTTCTGCAGTACGCCGAGCCGTCGTTCGTCTTGTCCAACCCCGCCAACGAGTTGGTCTCTGGCTTCGTCGGCGCCGACCGCGGATACCGCGGGCTGCAGTTCTTCCAGGCGACGGGCCTACCTCTGCACGACATCCGATCCGTCGCCGAAAGCGACATCGACGCACTGGAACTCGGCGGCGGAGAGTGGGCGCTGGTCACCAAGGAAGACGGCAAGCCGTACGCGTGGATCAACGCCGAAGGCGTCGGGGTGCACCGCGGCGGCAACGCGCTCTACGACAGCACCGTCGGCGGCGGGTCGTTCTTCAAGCCGGACGGCAACCTGCGACTGGCTCTGGACGCCGCGCTGTCCTCGCCGAGTGGACTGGGCGTAGCGGTCGACGACGAACGGTCAGCTGATCGGTGGCGTCAAGGCCGACGACGTGCTCGCCGCGCTGGCCGAACAGCGCCGCGTGCCGGAGTTGGGGTAGGGCGGTGAAATACCTCCTCAACCACCTCAGCCAGGCGTGGGAGCTGTCGCTCATCCACCTCTGGCTGTCGTTGTTGCCGTTGGTGATTGGGTTGGTCATCGCCGTACCCCTCGGCGCGCTGGTGCACCGGACGCGGCTGCTCCGCAGGATGACGACCGTGGTCGCGAGCGTCATCTTCACCATTCCGTCGCTGGCGCTGTTCGTCGTGCTGCCGCTGATCATTCCGACGAGCATCCTGTCGCCGGCCAACGTCATCGTCGCGCTGACGCTCTACACCGTCGCGCTGTTGGTGCGAGCGGTGCCGGAGGCGCTCGACGCCGTCTCCCCGGCGGTCCTCGACGCCGCCACGGCCATCGGGTACAAGCCGCTCACTCGGATACTGAAAGTCGAACTGCCACTGGCGGTTCCCGTTCTCGTCGCGAGCCTGCGCGTCGTCGCCGTCACCAACATCTCGATGGTCTCGGTCGGTTCGGTGATCGGCATCGGCGGCCTCGGCACGTGGTTCACCGAGGGCTATCAGTCCGACAAGAGCGACCAGATCATCGCGGGCATCATCGCGATCTTCGTGCTCGCCATCCTGGTCGACACGCTGATCATGTTCGCGGGCAAGGCGATCACGCCGTGGACCAGAGCGGGCCAGGTCAACAAGCGGACCGCCGGCGGCGAGCGACGTGAAGGCTGAGGTGACCTCGCAATGAACTTCCTGCAGCAGGCTCTCGACTTCATCTTCACCGCATCGAACTGGGCAGGCCCCGCCGGGCTGACCGCGCGCATCCTCGAGCACCTTCAGTACACCGTTGTGGCGGTGGTGTTCTCGGCGCTGATCGCGATCCCGATCGGCATGGTCATCGGGCACACCGGCCGCGGCACGTTCCTCGTCGTCACCGGGAGTCAACGCGCTGCGTGCCCTACCGACCCTCGGCGTGCTGCTGCTCGGCGTGCTGCTGTGGGGCTTGGGTCTGGTGCCGCCGACGATCGCGCTGATGCTGCTGGGCATCCCGCCGCTGCTGGCGGGAACGTACGCGGGCATCGCCAACGTCGACCGCAACGTCGTCGACGCGGCGCGGTCGATGGGCATGACGGAGTCGAGGATCCTGTTGCGCGTCGAGGTGCCCAACGCGCGGCCGCTGATTCTCGGAGGACTGCGCACCGCCACGCTGCAGATCGTCGCGACGGCGACCGTCGCCGCCTACGCCAGCCTCGGCGGCCTCGGCCGCTACCTCATCGACGGCATCAAGGTGCGGCAGTTCTACCTCGCGTTGGTCGGTGCGTTGATGGTGACCGCGCTGGCGCTGATCCTGGATGCCGCGCTGGCCTTCGCGGTGTGGCTGTCCGAGCCGGGCAAGGACCGATTCAGGCGGATGCCGCAGCCCCTGATCGGCGACGAGGTCGCGCTCGAAACGGCATCTTCATCTCGATCTGACCGTACTTCCCAAGGTGCTTACGAAGCGAGGGGCCCGTCGCCTACGGTGGAGGGGTGAGTACCTGGCCGGCGATCCTGACATGGCGTGCACACGACGGTCGACGGATGGAATCCGTTCGGGTGCAGCTGGCCGGTAACCGCATCAAGGCCTACGGCAGGATCGTGGCGGCCGCGACGTCGTCGCACCCCTCGTTCAGTGCGTCCTACGACCTGGTGACCGACGACGCCGGGGCGACCAAGCGACTGTCGTTGACCGTCACCCTCGCGGAGCGGGAACGGCAGCTGTCGATCGCCCGCGACGAAGAGAACAAGTGGATCGTGCAGGACCACAACCAGACCAAGCAGGACGCCTACGGTGGCTCGCTGGACGTCGACGTGATCTTCAGCCCGTTCTTCAACGCGCTGCCGATCCGGCGCACCGGCATCTACCAGCGCACCGAGGCGATCTCGACCCCCGTGGTGTACGTACGGCTCCCCGAGCTTTCCGTCGAGGCCGTCACCATCGGCTACAGCAGTGGCGCGGACGGCATCAAGCTCGACTCGCCCGTCGCCAACACCACGATCACCGTCGACGACGAGGGCTTCATCCTCGAATACCCCGGACTGGCAGAGCGGATCTGACCACCCCGCCCGCGCGACCCGCGGCGGCCAGGTCCTCGCGCCAGTTCTCCGCGCCGATCGTCACTGCCACGATGTCGGGCCTGCCGAAGCTGTCGTAGCGCATCCGCGCGGCGTGGCCACTCTCCACCAGCTCGGCGACCGAACCTGTCGTCGCGAGCCCGTCGCGGGTCCGCGTCAGCGACTCGATCGCGCGATCGAGGCTGGTACGCAGCTGCTCGGAGTTCGCCTCGCACATCGCGCGCACCAGATCCGGCGCGGTCGCCGCCACGCGGGTGCCGTCGCGAAACGAGCCCGCGGCCAGGGCGAACGCCAGCGGCACGCCAGACGCCGTGACCGCGAGCGCCTCAGCAAGCAGGTGCGGCAGGTGTGAGATGGCCGCCGCCGCAGCGTCGTGCTCGTCGGCGCGCGCGGGCACGACGAAGGCGCCGCAGTCCAGAGCCAGCCCCATCACCAACGCCCACACATCAGGGTCGACGCCGTCATCGACGCTGATCACCCACGGGGTGCCAACGAACAATCGCTCGTTGCCCGCGGCCCAGCCCGAATGTGCGGTGCCGGTCATCGGGTGCCCGCCGACGAAGTGTTCGGCAAGGCCGTGTGCGCGGATCGCGTCGAGGACCGCACCCTTGACGCTGATGACGTCGGTCAACGGATTGTTCGGGGCCAGCGTCTTGACGTGATCGAGCATGATCGGCAGCGCAGGCATGGGGACGGCGAGCACGATCAGCGCGTCCGACGCGGCAGCGCGTTCGAGGGCGTCGTGCACTCTGTGGGTGGCGTCGAACCCGTCGAACCGGGCGGCTTCGACGCCGTCGATCGAGCGGTTGTATCCGAAGACCTCTCGGCCTGCCGCGCGCGCGGCCCGCATCACCGAGCCACCGATCAGGCCCAACCCCAGTACGCACACCGGTTGTCTGCTCTCCGCGCTAGCGTTCATCGCCGGTTTCGTCACGCCATCAAGATTGGCACAGGCCTTCGATTGCTGGTCAAAGAGACTGCCCAGCGACTAGCGTTGCCGTCATGGGAGCACAGCGCGCACAGGCCAAGAAGCAGGCCGCCGACCTCCCCGACGGCTTCGGTATCGCCGTCGTCCGCGAGGAAGGCAAGTGGCGTTGCGCCCCGATGAAGAGCGCTGCGTTGACAAGCCTCAGCGCCGCTGAGACCGAGCTGAGGGAATTGCGCAGTGCTGGCGCGGTCTTCGGATTGCTCGACGTCGACGACGAGTTCTTCGTGATCGTGCGTCCGGCACCAGCGGGGGCTCGGCTCTTCCTGTCCGACGCGACCGCGGCGCTCGAGTACGACATCGCCGCCGAGGTGCTCGAGAAGCTCGACGCCGACATCGAACTGGACGACCTCGAGGACGAGGACCCGTTCGAGGAGGGTGACCTCGGCGTGCTCTGCCGACATCGGACTTCCCGAAGCGGTGTTGAGCGTCATCCTCGCCGACGACGACTACGCCGACGAGCAACTGGCCCGCATCGCTCAGGAGATGGGCTTCGCCGACGAATTGTCCGCTGTGGTCGACAAACTCGATCGTTGAGCTCCTATCCCTCGAATGAGGCGCTGATCCGGCGAGCGCTCGAGGCGGCAGGCACTGCCGATCCGCGCGACGTACCGATAGGCGCCGTGGTTGTCTCTGCCGATGGCACTGAGCTTGCCCGTGCCGCGAATGCCCGTGAGCGCCTTGGCGATCCGACCGCGCACGCCGAGATCCTCGCGCTGCGTGCCGCAGCACTGATCCACGGTGACGGCTGGCGGCTGGAGGGTGCGACGCTCGCGGTCACCGTCGAGCCGTGCACGATGTGCGCAGGCGCGTTGGTGATGGCGCGGGTGGCCCGCGTCGTGTTCGGGGCGTGGGAGCCGAAGACCGGAGCGGTCGGTTCGCTGTGGGACGTGGTGCGCGACCGGCGGCTCACGCACCGGCCCGAGGTTCGCGGTGGCGTGTTGGCCGTGGAGTGCGCTGCGCCGCTGGAGGAGTTCTTCGCGCGGCAGCGCTAGCTTCCGGCGCGTGCTTTCGTCTGCGCTCGTCCTCGTCGAACGTGCGGCCAGGGCTGTGCCGGTACCGGTTCACGACCCTGCGCGCACACTCGACGCGATTGGTGTCCGCGCGGCCTCGACCGGTAGGCTGCCCGACGGTGGCGTGTCCGAGCGGCCTAAGGAGCACGCCTCGAAAGCGTGTGACGGGTAACCCCCGTCCGAGGGTTCAAATCCCTCCGCCACCGCCACAGCCCTTCACCTGCTCGCCCAGGTGAGGGGCTGTTTTAGTGTGCCGAGCAGAGCAGTCGGCACCCTATGGCCACCGATGGATGCGGTGCGCGCGACTGTCCGTCATGGGAGGACGATCGCCAACAGTATGACGACGATGGCCAAGACGGCGACGGCACCGCCGGCCACGCACACGTAGGCGACCACCCCGGAGACGGGCTGCCCGCCGTTTCCCCAGCCCGCGGCGATGGCGCCGCAGGCACCCGCGGCAACCGCCAGAAACGCGAGCAGCGCGAGGATGTCGGGGTTCACGCCGCCTGCCGGTCGACGACGATGACCGCCCCTGCCGAAATCCGGGACTTCGCTGACCGCAATGGCATCTGCGAATCGTACCTAGCGGGTCGCCGTCGCTTCGAGGCCTGGTGCAGAGTGGAGCCAACACCAAACGACTATTACGGGATGCGACGGAAATCATGCCCTTGGATCACTACGTGACACTCGGACGATCCGGTCTGCGCGTCAGCCCGCTGTGTCTCGGGGCGATGACATTCGGCGAGGACCTCGGCTGGGGCTCCAGCGTCGAGGAGTCCGAACAGATCATCGACCGGTACCTCGAGCTCGGCGGCAACTTCATCGACACCGCCAACTTCTACACGAAGAGCCACTCCGAGAAGATCATCGGCGACCACGTCGGACGCCACCCAGCGCGTCGCGATCGCACGGTCATCGCCACCAAGTTCAGCGGAAACCTCTATCCAGGCGATCCCAACGGCGGCGGCTCGGGCCGCAAGTCGCTGATCAACGCCTGTGAGAACTCGCTTCGGCGCCTACAGACCGACTACATCGACCTGTACTGGCTGCACATCTGGGACGTCAACACGCCCATCGAGGAGACGATGGCCGCACTCGACGACCTCGTCCGCGCGGGCAAGGTCCGCTACCTCGGTGTATCGGACACGCCGGCGTGGAAGATCGCCGAGGCCAACCTGATCGCGCGGTTCCGCGGTTGGTCGTCGTTCATCGGGCTGCAGATCGAGTACTCACTGCTGCAGCGCACCGTCGAACAGGAAATGGTGCCCATGGCAGGCGAATTCGGCCTCGGCATCACCCCGTGGTCACCGCTTGCAGGCGGTGTGCTCAGCGGAAAGTACACGCGTGGCAACGCCGGCGAGAACACGTCCGGCCGCGGGGCGATGGTGGACGGGTCGCTCAACGAGAAGACCTTCGAGGTGGTCGACGAACTCGAGATCATCGCCAAGGCGCATGGAACCAACGTCGCCAGCGTGGCGCTCGCCTGGCTGCACGCCAAGCAGGGGGTGACGTCGATCATCATTGGGGCACGGCGGATCTCACAGTTCGAGGACAACATCCGCGCGCTCGATGTCTCCCTCACCGCCGAGGAGATGGCTCGGCTCGACGCGATCACCGCGCCGCGGTTGGGATTCCCGCAGACCATGCTGCCGATGGCTCCTGGCATCACCAACGGCGGAACGACCGTCAACGGTGTCTCCGGTCCGATCTCCGACTACGTCATGCCCGAGGGCGGCAAGCCGTACTGAGGTTGGGTCATTCCTCCGCATGACTCCAGGCGCGCAGCTGGTCGGCCATCTCGTCGAGCTCGATGAGAACACCCGTCGCTACTCGGATGACGAAATGGAAGCGGTCGTCTTCGGGCGCGCTGATCCACTGGCCATTGATGGCGAGCAACGTTCGGCAGGCCGTCCATGCGAGTCGCTTGTTTCCGTCGACCAGCGCGTGGTTCCGTGCCAGGGAGTGCAGCAGCGCTGACGGGCGTCGTCGACCTCGGCACTCCCGCAGTCGTGCACCCGTATCCGGGCGGCCCGATTCCACATTCGGGGCCGAGGATTCGAAACCTCCGCCGCCGTATTGCCCGCCATGGTCGACGATCTTCAGCGGCCCCGCGGAGGGCGGCGGACTCTGAGTAGGCTCTCCGGCGGGAGGAGAACCCATCCATGCGCTGGTCCCGGAAACCACGGACACCGAAGCCCTGCTACTGCACCTCGCCGAAGGGCTACTGGTGCACGAGGACGGATCGGCACGCCGAGCACGAGGCGGTCGGTGGTTCGGGCGAGGTGTATTCCCGATGGCACGGCGACTACCCCAGCGAGTCCGAACTGATGGAGACGTTCACGACCGAAGCGGGATTCAGCAGGGCCGCGGGAAACGATGCGCTCGAAGAACTCTCGGCCGCCGACCACAACGACTTGATCAAGGGCGTCGGCTAGCGCACTGTCCCACTCCTCGCGATGGGCACACCTTATTTGCCATGGCATCGGCTGGCTATTGTCGACACGCTAGAGGGAACGTTGGCTCAGGCCCGGGATCCGACGAGCTAGGACATTAATTCGACTCAGCGTCAATGACTCCGATGGGCCCTACGCGATATCTCCACGTCGATCGCCAAAACGTACAAGAGCGCCCGGCCATCGTGTTAGCGTTTGCCCGTTACCACGCGTGAGTGGGGGTGAGGGACGTGCGAGGTTCCGAATCGGCATGGTTCGTGGAGGCGGAACCGGTGCGTGAGGACGAGGAACCGCCCCCGCGCAACCGACGTCGCTCGCGGGCCGTCATCGAGGTGGGGCGTCGCCCTGCTGATGGTTGCGGTCCTCTGCACCACGGGCTGGGTTGGATACTCCCTCTATCGATCGTTCGGTAACTTGTTCGGCGGCAACATCTTCTCGGCGATCCTGGGTCCGGGTGCGCCGTTGCGCGTCGATCGTTACGGCAACACCAACGTCTTGCTGCTCGGGACGTCCGAGAACGATCCCAGTCGCGGCGGACCGCTACTGACCGACTCGATGATGGTGTTCAGCATCAACCAGACGTCGCATCAGATCGTTCTGCTGAGCATTCCTCGCGACCTTTGGGTGACGTACGGAACGCCATGTGCGGCGGGCGATGCGGGCAAGATCAACGCGGTCTACGAATGTGCGCTGGCCGGCGGCGACGAGTTGACCGCCCAGCGCACGACTGCCGCCGCGGTCGGCCAGGTGATCGGCGCGGACCTTCAGTACGTCGTCCACGTCAACCTTGCGGTGGTTCAGCGAGTCGTGGATGCCGTCGGCGGCATCGACATCACGGTCGCTTCTCCCGACCCGAGGGGAATTCTCGATCGGAACTTCGACTTTCGTTGCAACTACGAATGCTTCCTGATCAGGTACCCGAACGGGCCGGCCCACCTGACGGGTACGAACGCCATGTGGCTGGTGCAGGCGCGCAACAACGCGGAGGGATACGGATTGCCGCGCAACAACTTCGACCGGGAGGCAAGCCAGCGCCAGGTCGCCACGGCAATCAAGGACAAGGTCTCCAGGGTTCGGTTCCTCGCCAACCCCCTCAACGTCGTGAACCTCGCCGATGCCGTCGACGGCGACGTGCACACGACGGTCGCCGCCGACGAGGTGAAGAGCTTGTTCAATGCATTCAGCGGTACGGCGACCGCCAACATCTTCTCGATCGACATTCAGGAAGATGCGCCGGACGTGCTGACGACCGGGACGGCCCCCGACGGCTCGAGCATCGTCATGCCGACTGCGGGCCTGTTGGACTACACCGCACTCCGGGCCTTCACGCACGAACTCCTGACCGGCCAGGGCCCTGCCATCGCGGCGCGTCCGCCGACTCCGATGCCCTGAATCGCTATCGACGCGACATCGCGGCGTCCAGCGCCGCTTCGATGTCGCCCCAGGTGCCGCACACGATCTCGGCGACGGACAACAGCCCCGAGATCCGCGACGACACCTGACCGGTGTTGGCGACGCTGGCCTCCATGTCGCCACCGAAGTACAGGTCGGTGATCGCACCCAGCAGCTTGACGTGGGGGTCGTCGGCGGCCACGCGCGCGGCCAGTCCCGTGCGGAGAACCCGCATGGTCGGATTGCCAGGAATGTCGAGTAGCACGGTGCCAGCGTCGTCTGCCTCGACGATCGCATCCTTGAAGTTGGTGTGCACCAGCGACTCTCGGCTCGCGAGCATCCGCGTGCCCATCTGAACCCCCTCCGCGCCGAGCACCAGCGCCGCTGCCGCCGTCCGCGCATCGCACATGCCGCCCGCCGCGATGATGGGCAGGTCGACTGCCTCGGAGACCAGCGGAAGCAGCACCATCGTCGACGCCCCGAGCGCCGACTTGAAGCCACCACCTTCCACGCCCTCGACGACGAGCGCGTCGACCCCCGCGTCGGCGGCCTTCATCGCACCCCTGAGGGACCCGACGACGTGCACGACCGTCATCCCCGCGTCGTGCAGTCGCGCGGTGAACAACGCGGGATCCCCAGCTGAGGTGAAGACGTGCCGAACCTGCCCGTCGGCGAGCACGTCGACGATCGACGGATCCTTCTTCCACCCCTGGATCATCAGATTCGCGGCGACGGGCATGTCGGTGAGCTCGCGCACCCGACGCAGGTCGGCGCGCCCCTCGTCGGTCAGGGTTTCGATCATCCCGAGCCCGCCCGCCTCGGAGACGGCGGCGGCGAGCTCGGCGCGGGCGATGTAGGTCATCGGCGCCTGCACGACGGGGTACTCGACGCCGAGCAGGGACTGGATGCGGTTGGTCACGCAGTGAGTATGGCGTGGCGGCAGCCGTCTCGTCCGTCCGCGTCGAGTGTCAGACGAACTGCTGCCCGCCGTCGATGTCATAGGTCGCGCCGGTCAGCGCAGTGTTGCTCATGAGATGCACGGCGAGTGCTGCCACGTCCTGCGGGCCGACGACGCGGCCGATCGGAAGAGTCGCGCGCAGTTCGTTGCGGCGGGCTTCGAGTCCGTCGCCGAGAAGCGTTGCCGACAAGGGGGTGTCGACGAAGCCCGCGGCGATGAGGTTGACCCGGATCGGCGCGAGTTCAAGGGCGAGGGACGCCGCGAACGGGGGCAGGGCAGCGGTGGCGGCCGACACGATACCGAGCCCTTGGGTAATCTTGCGGCCGCCCGTGCCGCCCATGAGTACCAGGCTTCCACCCGGCGGCATCTTGGCCATCGCGTTGCGCGCCACCTCCAGCGCGAGGGCCGGATGGTCGGCGATCGCCTGGCGGACTTCCTCGGCGTCCATCTCGAGCAGCGGCCGGTAGCGCGGCCCGCCCGCGGTTATCAGCACGTGGTCGATGGGCGCGGGCAGACCGTCGAAGAACGCGCGCAAGGCGATGGCGTCGTTGGCGTCGAAGGCGGCGGTGCTCGCGGCGCCCACGTCGCGTGCCGCCTCCTCGAGTCGCTCGGGGTTGCGTCCGGTCAGGATGACCTCTGCCCCTTCGGCTTTCGCGCGTCGCGCGGTCTCAAGCCCGATGCCTGCGCTTCCCCCGATCAAGACGACTCTCTGGCCTGCGAGTTCCATGGGTCGAGGATACGACGGTGCCCAGTGCTGATCTGTAGAGCAGGACGGGTGTGCTTCGGTCAATCTGATGTATGGAGGGGTTTCGCGGGGCTGGGATACTGGTCTGCGTGAGTGCACTCGACGGGTTCATGACCACGTGGACGAGCGCGCGGCAGACGTACGGTCAGGGCACTCCGCAGGGCGGCGCGGGGTTCGATCAGAGCGATACGTTGACCAGATTGCAGTCGGCGACGCAGTCGGCAGCACCGGGGTCGAGGTGGACCGGGACTGCGGCCAACGCGTATGGAGCGGTGAACTCCAAGCATGGCGAGGTCCTGGGCCAGCTGGCGACGTTGGATCAGCGTTTGGCGGCCGAGGTCGACAATTCTGCTCAGGCGACCGCGGCGGGGCGTCAGAGGCTTGATGCGCTTCGGCAGTGGGTGGCCGCCGCGGAGGCCAACGTTCCGGCTGGTAGGGCCGGTGATCAGATGCGTACGGCGATCGCCGCGAACGGGTTGAAGCAGCTTCAGGAAATTCTCCGGCAGACCGATTCGGAGTCCAGCGCCATCGGCGGGCGCATCCGCAAGCTCGGTGATGAGTACAAGTTGTTGGGGGACAAGGTTTTCAAGGCTGGTGGGGGCGATGTGCAGGCTCTAACCGACGAGGAGGAGAAGAAGGCCGAGGAAGAGGCCGAGAGGAAGGCGCACGATGACGTGGAGAAGACGCTCAAGGATGGCGATAAGGATGCAGCTGGGCGGGTCGAGTCGGTGCTCAAGGGCATCAAGCCCTATCAGGAGTTGACTGCGGAGCAGTCGGCATACCTCAGCGAGATGCAGTCCCAGCAGCACGACATGAGCGTTAAGGACCTCAAGTCCGCCGAGGAGCGCCTCGGCGACAAGGGGCACGTCGTGGGCGATTCGTGGCAGCTGTTGAGCAACGACGACGTGCCCCGTTCGGCAGGCAAGTTCGACGAGCAGCAGAAGGGTGGTTTCGACCGCCTACCGCAGAGCGTCCAGGACGCGGTCAAGTCGCCAGGGGTCTTCGGCGACCAGCAGATGAAGGACATCGCGGCGATCGTCAAGGACGGCAACCCCGCGCTTCAGCAAGGCACCGAACTCGATCGGGAGATGATCCGCAAGGCAGATCGGATGATGGACGCGCCGCTCTTCGCGGATTACACCGGCCAACCGGGCGACGGCTCGCGCCCGCAGTACGACGTCGTCGTCCAAGACATCTTCGACTCGGCGGGCCGCGATCATCAGATCGTCCACGACCAGCTGACGGGGAACCACGGTGACGACGGCCAGGACTTCCTCCACGACATCACCCATCACGAGTGGAATGACGACGGCAAGGCCGCGGGCGGCCTGTTCGAATGGACCAAGGACTCAACCGGGCCCGAGGGCCAGATCGCCGGCGAGAGCGCCTACGTCTACGCCGACTACCTCGGAACCCACAGCGGCGAGCTGCTGGCCATCGACGGCAACCACCAGATCGGCGACGTGAACCCCGAACTCGTCAAGTCCTTCGCCCATGGACTGGAGCCCTATCAGGAAGAGCTGGTCACCGACCAACCGCGCGTCGATACCGCCTTCCATCGGCTCGACGAGCTGAGCGGTGACATGACAAAGACGAAAGGCCTGTTCGCCGTTATCGATTCACAACACGACGCGGCCGTCGACTGGAACAAGGCCGCGTACCACAACGCGCTCGACATGCAGCAGTCGTTCGCAGCTTTCGCAAAAGACCATCCCGATCTTCCCGCTGGCGACGTGCGGGTCGATGACCTGCAGTCTTCGGCCCGGCTTCTCGGTGTCATCGACGGCGGCATGAGTCAGGAGACGCTGTCCAACGTCAACAACGCCGAGATGACGAATCAGCAGGCGAACGACGCCGCGAAGGACTCCTACGAGTTCAAGAAGGACATCCTGCGCAGCGTGTTCTCGTATGCGCCGCCCGGCGATCTGGTCAACAACGCGTTCGCCGACATGCTCGCCGGGCCTCCGCCCGAACTCGGGGACGTCAAAATTAATGACAAGACCGGCATGGTCACCGACGTCGGCCTGACGTCGAGCGAGCAGTCGATCGGATATCAGAACACCCAGGCGCACTACGCCGTCGCATCCCAGTTCGTCCATCAGGGGAACGTGCACATCGAGCCGCGATTTTTCGATACTGCGGGAAACCTATTGCCGCCAAACCAGATAGCTCCCGCGGATTGGAGCTTGTACGACATGCAACTGTCGACTTCGATGGCCGAGTACACGCAAATCGGCCCGACGCTGCAGAAGTTCAACACCACCCTCGGGCAAATCGGCGGGTATCACGGGTGAGGTTTCGAATCTCACTTGCCATCGCACTGCTCGTGCTTGTTGTGGGCTGCAACCCGCACCGCGAACCTGAGTTGCCCGCGAACACCGATGCCGCCTCCGTCGCCGAGCGTGTCACGGGTCTGGGCGGCCAGGATTTCTTACGGGACATCGGTTCGGCGCCGTGGGGCGACGACGGGCGTCGTGCGGCAGATTTGTTCGCGTGGGTTCCGGGGGATGCACGGTCCACGGATCGAGTAGCGAGGGAGCGCGCCGGCAAGACCGCCCACGCCATCGCTTCGTTCGTGGCAGACAACAGAGAGGTGTCCTTGGGCGCTCCTACCAATACTGCTCTGTGGCAGTCCTTTGCGCAGGCCCTCGCCCCGTATGTCGGAGCGATGGTCGGGGATGGCAGCGGCGTGGCTGGTTTCGAGCCGTTGGACGGCACCGGTTCGCAGATGAGGAGGACCGTCTCGATTTTCGCGGCGTTCACGAGAGGTGGCGATGCCGGTAGCGCGTTCATAGAGGCCGCCTCTACAAGGGCGGAGTCCTACGAAGAATCGTTCGCGAAAGCCGCACTGGCAGAACCGCTATTGGCGGACCGAGGCGATGCTCAGAAGCCGCTTCTTGCCGCGGCCAGGTTAAGGAGCCTCGTCGCCACCGGCGCATACAACGCCGATCCCAACTCGGAGAAACCCGCCGTCGCTCGCGCCCAAACCGAACTCGCCTACCAGGTCGTGTCGATGACCGTTCGCCCCGGTGATCCGCATATCAATCCGGAGTACTTCGAGGACGGTCGCCTCTTGTCGCCGAGCCAGATTGCCGACGCGGACTGGAGCATCTACGACACCCAGCTGACGGTGTACCTGGCGACGGCGCCGCGAATCAACGACGCGATACGACAGTTCGGACGCGCATACGACGTCATCGCTAGGTCTTCCTGACCACTGCCAGATCAATTGCGCACTTTCGGCCACTGACTAATAGTCATCTAATTGGCCGCGATCTCGGCGTGATAAGCGTCGCTGAACGCCGGTAATCACGCCGAAATCGCAACGGGAGCGTTGACACTGTGACGCAGATCAACGTCTAATAGTCCGATGACAACTCCGTTGGAGGACACGTCCGTGAACCACGATGACTTGATCCTGATCAGCGTCGACGACCACATCGCCGAACCCGCCGACATGTTCGACGCCCACGTGCCGGAGGCGTTCAAGCAGTACGCGCCGCGGGTGATCCTCGAACCCGACGGCACGCAGCAGTGGTACTACGGCGACCTGCGCGGCCGGAACATGGGCCTGAACGCGGTCGCGGGCAAGCCGCGCGAGATGTACAACATCGACGCGTCGAGCTACGACGAGATGCGGCCGGGGTGCTTCAACGTCGACGAACGCGTGCGCGACATGAACGCCGGCGGCCAGCTCGCCGGGCTCAACTTCCCCAACTGGACCGGCTTTTCGGGCCAGGTGCTCAACCAGGGTCCCGACCGCGACGTCAACCTGGTGATGATCAAGGCCTACAACGACTGGCACGTCGACGAATGGTGCGGCGCCTACCCCGGCCGATTCATCCCGTGCGGGATCCTGCCGCTGTTCGACGTCGAGGAGGCGGCCAAGGAGGTCAAGCGCCTGGCGGACAAGGGTTGTCACGCCGTGACGTTCTCGGAGAACCCCGAGGCGCTGAACATGCCCAGCATCCACACCAAGCACTGGTATCCGCTGTTCGAGGCGGCGTGCGAGAACAAGACGGTGCTGTGCACCCACGTCGGCTCGTCGTCGCGGTCGCCGCAGTTCTCCATGGATGCGCCGCCGAGCGTGAACATGACCGGCTCGTCGATCATGAGCATGTACACGTTCACCGAGTTGCTCTGGGCCGAGTTCTGGGAGGACTTCCCCGAGTTGAAGTTCTCGCTGACCGAGGGCGACGTCGGCTGGGTTCCGTACTTCCTGTGGCGCTCCGAGCACGTGCTCAACCGGCACTCCGGCTGGACGAACGCGAAGTTCCCCAAGGGCTACAGCGGTCCGACCGACGTGTTCCGCAAGCACCTCTACGTGTGCTTCATCAGCGACAAGGTCGGCGTCCAGAACATGGAGTGGTTCAACGAGGACATGCTCTGCTGGGAGTCGGACTTCCCGCACTCCGACAGCAACTGGCCCTTCGCGCCGGAGGACGTCATCGAGACCATGGGCCACCTCGACGATGCGACCATCAACAAGATCACCCACGAAAATGCCATGGCCGCATACTCTTTCGATCCGTTCAAGCACGTCCCGAAGGAGCATGCGCGCGCCGGCTACCTTCGTGCTCAGGCGACCGACGTCGACGTCGTGACCCACGTCGGTCGACAGGGCCAGCCAACGCGACCGCGACGCGTGGGCGCGAATGGTCTCCTTCGGACAGGCCAGGGGAGCGCAAGCGGCCGAGCCTGCGACCTCCAGTTCCCAGTGACCGCCGACGAATCCGCGTGGCCCTTCGGCGGGCTCAAGGTGTGCGAACTCTCGTCGGGCATCGCGGGCGCCTACTGCGGCAAGATGCTGGCCGACGCCGGCGCGGACGTGGTGAAGGTCGAACCCGCAGGCCGGTGACCCCATGCGGGCGCTGGCGCGCTCGGCCGGACACGAGTGCCGGTGCGCTGTTCGACTACGTCGCCGCGGGCAAGCGGTCGGTGACCGGCGACGCGTCGCGATCTGATCGCCGCCGCCGACGTGATCGTCACCGACCTCGGTGACGGACGGTCGTTGGACGACATCGCCTCGGCGGCAGCGCCTTCCGCCGTCGTCGTCGCCATCACGCCGTTCGGCACCGACGGCCCGTACGTCGACCAGGATCTGCACGTCAACGAGTTCGTCCTGCAGGCGCTCTGCGGGTCGATCGGCGGGCGGGGCTGGCCGGGTTCGGAGCCCATGCAGGCGGGCGGCAGGCTCGGCGAGTGGTTCGCGGGCGCGTACGCGGCGGTCGTCGTCGCGGCGTCGGTGCGGGCGGCGCGCCGTACCGGCTCGCGGGCAGGTCATCGACCTGTCGGTATTCGAATCGATGGCGATCGTCATGGGCTCGCTGGGCGCCGTCTCGGCGAGCGTGCTCGGCGACGACCAGACGATGGGCAGGCGCAGCCTCGAGCTGCCGTCCATCGTTCCCACCGCCGACGGGCTGGTGGGGTTCTGCACCATCACCGCGCAGCAGTTCCAGGACTTCCTGGTCCTGATCGAACGCCCCGACCTGATCGACGACGCGGATCTGGCGTCGATGCCTGGCCGGATCAAGCGGCGCGACGAGTTCCTCGCGATGGTCCACGACTGGGCGGCCGACAAGACCACCGACGAAATCATCGACCTGGCAACGGCTTTCCGGATTCCCGTGACGCCGATCGCCACACCGCAGACCATCCCGTCGATCGACCACTTCGTCGAGCGGGGGGTGTTCGTCGAGTCCGAGGGCGGCGCGGTCGTCGCCGCGGGTCCCCTACCGCAGCGCCGAACTTCCGGTCCGCGGTCCCGCCGCGCCGCCCGCGCTGGGGGCCGACACCGGGCACGGTGGCCTGGCGCCCTCCGCGATTCGTGCACCGCAACCCGCGGTGAGCGCGGTTGCGGGTGCACGAACGCGACGGCGATCTGCCGCTGGCCGGCGCTGCGGGTCGCGGACTTCACCGCGTTCTGGGCCGGACCGCTGGCGACGCAGGTCCTCGCCGCCCTCGGCGCGGACGTCATCAAGGTCGAGGGGGTGCGCCGGCCCGACGGCATGCGGTTCGCCGGCGGCCGTCCACCCAGCTGGGACCAGTGGTGGGAGTGGGGGCCAGTCTTCCTGTGCACCAACACCAACAAGCGCGACGTCGTCCTCGAACTCGGCACGCCGCAGGGGCGTCAGGCGGCGCTCGACCTGATCGCGATCAGCGACCTCGTGGTCGAGAACTTCTCGCCGAGGGTGATGGGCAACTTCGACCTCGGATGGGACGTGGTGCACGCCGTCAACCCGAGGGCGACGATGGTGCGGATGCCCGCGTTCGGCCTCGACGGGCCCTGGCGTGACCGGGTCGGCTTCGCGCAGACCATGGAACAGGCGAGCGGCATGGCGTGGATGACGGGCGCGGCCGACGGGCCGCCGCTGATCCCGCGCGGCGTGTGCGACCCACTTGCTGGTCTGCATGCGGCGTTCGCCGCGATCGCCGCGCTGGAGATCTCCGACCGCACGGGCACGGGCCTGCACGTGGAGTCGACGATGGTCGAGGCGGCGCTGAACGTCGCCGCCGAAGCGGTGCTTGAGTATTCGCGCAACGGAGTGGAGCTGCGCCGCGACGGAAACCGCGGCCCGGGTGCGAGCCCACAGGGTGTCTTCCCGTGCGCCGAGTACGACGAGTGGGTGGCGCTGGCGGTCCTCGACGACGACACCTGGCCCGCGTTCGCCGCGATGATCGGGCAGCCGGGACTGGCCGCCGACCCCGCCCTGCGGGACGAAGCGGGTCGACGCAAGCGGGTCGACGAGATCGACAAGCTCATCGCCGACTGGACGGCCACGCGCAGTGCGGACGAGGTGGTCGCGCTCGCCAGGGAGCGCCGGATCGGCTGCCGCCGCAGTCAGGCCGTCGTCGTCGATACTCGCCGACGAACACCTTGCGGCACGGGGCTTCTGGGAGGTCGTCGATCATCCGGTCGCCGGGACCTTCAAGACCACGGGCCTACCGTTCACGATGGCGGGTCGCGCGCGCAGGTGGATCACGACGCCCGCGCCGGTGTACGGACAGCACACCGACGAGGTGCTCACCGAGCTGCTCGGCAGGTCGCGGGACGACATCGCCGCACTGGAGGAGGTCGGCGCCATCAGCCGCCGGCCTGCGGGCCTGTGAGCGAGAGGCCGTCGGCGCACACGCTGCGGCTGGATTCGTTCGCCACCCGGCTACGCCCGGCTGCTGGCGGCCGCGCAGCGGCACGGCGTCGACACCGCGGGGCTGGTGCTGCCCGCCGAGGGGATGTTCCCCAGCCGGACGGCATCGGCATCCACTACCTCGAATGGCCCGGGGCGACAACGGATCTGGCGATCATCTTCCTGCACGGTGGCGGCCTGCACGCGCACACGTTCGACCTCGCCGGGAACCTGCTGCGACACCACGCCCGCTGCATCGGTCTCGATCTGCGCGGGCACGGGGAGAGCGAACCCTCGCCCGACTGGTACGGATCGGAGGAGACGGCCGACGACCTCTCGTCCGCGGTCGAGCAGCCTGGGACTCGAAAGAGTCGTACTCGTCGGACATTCGATGGGTGGCATCGGCGCGATCACCTGGGCCGCCCGCCGGCCCACCGCAGCTGGCGGGCCTGGTCATCGTCGACGTCGGGCCCGGAACTCAAGAACCCGACGACGGCATCGATCAACGACTCCATCACGTCGCGGCCGACCTTCGCCGATCTCGAGGAGGTCGAGAGCCTACGTCGGAGGCGCAGCGTCGGCCGTGGACAGCATGGCGGCGAACCTGCGGTGGGACGACGACGGGCGCCTGGCGTTCAAGTACGACGATGCGCAGTTCAGCGAGAGTAGAATTCGACTGGCCGAGGGCGACGTGATGCGTGACCTCGCCCGCCGGATCGACTGTCCGACAACGATTCTGCGCGGATCGCGAAGCAAGGTGCTCTCGGACGAGGCCGCAGCCGAACTCGCCGGGCTGATTCCCGGCGCGACCTGGCACAGGGTCGAGGACGCCGGTCACACCATTCAATCCAGCAATCCGCTGGCGCTGGCCGCCGCCGTCACGGCCTTCCTCGCCGAGCGTGGATGCTGACGATGGCCGTCACGTTGTGCGTGCCACCGCGTGCGGGTGAACTGTGCGCGCCGATGCGGTTCCTGCTGCGTGACGACTCGACCGTCGTCGAACTCACGTCGCAGGCATCGCATCACCGAGATCGACTGGGACGCAAGCGAGCACGCCGTCGCGGTCGTCGTCGAGATCACCGATCCGCAGACGTCGCGGCCCGTGGACGTGCGCTTCGACATCGTGGCGGCGGCGCCGACGGGTGCGCCGCCGCCGAAGCCGACACCTCGGCAGCCTGTCCCGCGACGGCACGACCGTCGACGTGCACGGCACGTACCTCGGCGTCGTCGCGGACGAGAACTAGCACCTGACCACACACGAGCATCGGAGAAGCATGGGCCGCAAAGCCGCCATCGCAGGCGTCTACAACACCGCGCAGGGCCGAAGGCTCGAGGGCGAGACGACGCGGCGGCTCATCGTCGAAGCGGTCCTCGGCGCCTTGGCCGACGCCGGCCTGACCCTCGATGACGTCGACGGGATCACCTCGGAGCAGACGGCGTCACTGATGTACGACCTTCGGCTGGCCCGGTCTGGCAGGGCTCGACCTTCGGCATCGGGATGGTCGCCGAGGCCGTCATGGCGATCGAGTACGGGCTCGCCGAAGTGGTCGTGCTGGTCGCCGCGCAGGCCGAGGCGTACCGCGACCACGCCGCCACCGCACCGTGGACGCGACCGGAGAACGAGTTCGTCGCACCGTGGGGAATGTTCACCGCAGCCGAGTTCGCCTTGATCGCGCGGCGCCACATGGAGGTGTACGGCACGACGCGAGAACAACTTTCGATCGTCGCGGCGACCATCCGGAACAACGGGTCGGCCAATCCCGAAGCGGTCTACGCCGGGCGCGGGCCCTTCGTGCCCGACGACATCACCGCGTCGCGCATGATCGCCGACCCGTTCCATCTGCTCGACTGCGCGACGACGTCGGAGGGTGGCTGCGCGCTGGTGATCGCGAACGTCGACCGCATCAAGGACAGTCAGACGTCGCGCCAACCCGATCTACGTCCTGGGCAGCGGCGCGGACTTCATGGGCCCGTCCTACCAGCATCCACCGGCGTGGGACCTGACCGGCAGGAGCGGTGGTGAGCCCAACGGCATGGTGGGCAGGCACGCCGCCGACCTCGCCTTCGCGCAGGCCGGACTGGGCCGCGACGACGTGGACGTGTTGGAACTCTACGACCCGTTCTCGTTCGAGATCATCCGTCAGCTGGAGGCGTTCCGCTTCTGTCCCGACGGTGAGGGCGGCCCGTTCGTCGAGGACGGCCACATCGCGATCACCGGCAGTCACCCCGTCACGACCGACGGCGGCACCATGTCGTTCAGCCATGCGGGCACCAACCCGCAGATGATGCAGCGTGCCATCCGCGCCGTGCAGCAGATCCGCGGCGAGGCAGGCGATCTCCAGGTTCCCGGTGCCCAGGTCGCGCTGTGCAGCAACGGCGGCGCGGGCGCGTTGTTCACCACCGTCCTACTGTTGGGAGCACAGCCACGATGACCGACTCACTGACCGCACAGCAGGCCGCCGTCCCGCACGCCATCCCCGGGCCCGTTGACGGCTCCGTTCTGGCAGGGCTGCGCCGATCAGGTCCTGCTGTTCCAGCGCTGCCAGGCGTGCTCGGCGGCGAACTTCCCGCCCGCCGAGCACTGCAGGCAGTGCCTGTCCTTCGACGTGGCGTGGGAGCGCAGCGTCGGCGAGGGCGTCGTGTACAGCTGGACCGTGGTCCATCGGGCCGCGACGCCGGTGTTCGAAACACCCTATGCACCAGCGATAGTCACGCTGGCCGAGGGCTACCAGATGCTGACGAACATCATCGGGGCGAACGCCGACGAGTTGCGCGTGGGAATGGCCGTGCGAGGTGGACTTCCGCGAGGTGAGCGCCGAGCTGTGGCTGCCGTACTTCAGGCCGTCGTGAGCGGAGTCAGCGATCTGCCCACGACGGCCTTCCTGGTGTTGGGGATCCTGGCGACCAACGAGGAGCAGTTGACGGCGGGGGAGATCAAGACCCGCGCCGAGTTCTCGGTCGGCCACTTCTACTGGTCGCCGTCGGTCAGCCACGTACGCCGCGAGCTGCTTCGCCTCGCGGACCGAAACATGGTCAGCCACAGCGAGGTTCATTCGGGCAAGCGGACCAGCACCATGTATCGGGCGACGGATGCCGGGCTGGCGGCGCTGCGCCGCTGGGTCCGCACGCTGCCGGTGGCCGAGCAGGTCGTCATCAAGCACTCGGTGATCCTCAAGACGTGGCTGGCCGACGGCACCGAGCCCGAGCTGGTCATCGACTCCCTCGACCAACACCTCGCCGCCACGCGCGCGCGGCTCGACGAGGCGCTGTGGAGCAGGCAGCGCACCAGGGAGGTCGGTCTCAGTGACGACCCGAAGCTGCGCTATTCGATTGCCGTGCTGAACTATTCGATCCGCGCCCTCTACGGCGAGCTATCCAACATCGCCCAGCTGCGCGACGAGATCTCGGGCGGCACGCCGCAGGACCCCGTCGCGCGGGTGCATCGACCGAAGGGCCAACTACGCCGCGCCGGTGACCTTGGCGACTAGTGCGTCGAGCTTGGCGTCGAGGTCGCGTGCCGCCGCGAGCAGCGGTGGATTCGGCTCGACGACCATGAGCGAGGACGGCTCGACGTAGGTCACGGCGCTGCCGCCGTCCGCCTCCTCGGTGATGAGCAGCTCGACCGGCGCGAAGAGTCCCGCCGTCACGTCGTGGCGAATCATCGTGATCGCGATCAGCGGATTGCCGATCAGCACCCGCAAGCACCTTCTGATCGATGCCCGCCTTCGTGATCCACGCGCCGTGGTCCAGCGTCGCGAACAACATGAAGCCGCTAGGGCCGACGTGGGATTGCACTTCCCGCTCATACGAGTCCCAGTTGTCGAACCGTTGGCCGAAGTCGTTGATCGGCACCGGGTTGCTGGCCGATGTCGTCGAGCAATGCCTGCACGACGTCGTCGAACGCCTCGCGCTGTCGTAGCGCACCCGGACACCGTCGAACCGGACCTGGCTTGGATTGGAATTGGGCATGCCGGGAACAAGTGACGAGCCGGGCGGACTTATACCTAAGTATCCAACCTGAACTCAGCGCCCACGGGCCAACGCTCGTGCACAGTGCGTCGAGCGCGCCCGCCCATGCGCTGTCGGACGGGGCCGCATAACCGACCACCAGCGCGTCCACGCTCGGGTAAGCTGCCATCCCGAGTCCGGCGCCTCGTACCGGTACTCGGCGAGCCCGCTGACCGCGAGGCCTTGCTGCCGCCGCAGCCACGACCGCCCGCTCGGTGCCGCGCGGCAGTTCCATCACCGCCTGCAGCCCGGCGGCCATGCCGGTGACCGCAGTCGTGGGAGCGCTTGCTCAACGTCGCGACGAGTTGGTCGCGGCGGCGCTGGTACCGCAACCGCATCGAGCGCACGTGCCGGTCGTAGGCACCGCGAGGAGATGAACTCCGCGAGTGTCAGCTGCTCCAGCGCGCTCGACGAGTCGACGAATCCCTTGGCCGCCACGATCTCGGGGACCAGATCCCTGGGCAACACCATCCACGCGAGCCGAAGTCCCGGGGCAAGGGACTTGCTCGCCGATCCGAAGTAGACCACCCGCTCCGGGTCGAGGCCCTGCAGCGCGCCCACGGCCTGGCGGTCGTATCTGAACTCCCCGTCGTAGTCGTCCTCGAGGATCAGCCCGCCGGTCACGCGTGCCCAGTTGACGACCGCCGCCCGCCGCTCGGGGCGGAGTTCGACTCCGGTCGGGTACTGGTGTGCAGGAGTCAACAACACCGCCCCGACGCCCCGCATCTGTCGCCAAATCCTCAGTGCGCGCGCCCTGTTCGTCGACATAGAGGGGTACGGTGCGCAAGCCCGTCGCCGCCAGCACGTCCCGATGGACGTCGAAACCGTACGCCTCGACGGCCACCGACCGGACCCGTAGATGCCCGCAGCACCTGGGCCATCAGGATCAGGCCGTGATGGAAGCCGGAACTGATGACCACCCGCTCGGGCTCGGCGTACACGCCGCGGGACCGGGCCAGGTACTCCGCGAGGACCGTGCGCAGCTCGACCCTGCCGAGTGGGTCGCCGTAGCCGAGGGCATCATCGGGTGCCGAGGTCAGGGCGCGGCGGGAGGCGGCCAGCCACTGGGTGCGAGGAAACTCCGCGAGGTTCGGGGAGCCGGGAGGAGCCGGTGCGTGGGTCTGCTGGGGCTCATTCGGCGAACGGCGGGCTCGGGCCGACGCGGCTCGGCTCGGGTGGCGACCCGGGTGCCGGAGCCCTGCTGCGCCGTCAGCCAGCCCTCGGCGACCAGTTCCGCGTAGGAGTCGGCGACGGTGTTGCGGGCGACGCCCGAGATCGGCCGCCAGCGAGCGCGACGACGGCAACCGGGTTCCCGCCGCGAGGCGTCCCGTCCGCACCGCCGTCCGAAGCGCCTCGGCCAGGCCGGCCCGCAAGCCTGGGCCGTCGAGGTCGAGATGGAGATCGGAGCCGAAGACGGTCGCCACCGAAGTGGCCCACGAATCCGTCATGCAAATGGACCATACTCCTGCGCCACTATGTCGGTAGTGTTCTGCGGGTGGACATCTGCGTGTTCCTCTCGGCCGTCCGACCTCGATCGAGCGCTACACCCGACCGGCCCGTCGACTTCGCCGACGCTCGGTCGGCAAGGATGGCCACACCCTGGTGTGGGGCGGGTCCTGACACCGGTCTGATGAAGGTGGTCGCTGCGACGGAGTCGACAGCAAGGCCGGCGGCCGCGACTGCGTCGTTATCTCCGTCGAGCTCTTCCGCAGCAAGGCCCGCGACCGACGCCGACGAGATGGTGTTCGCCTCGTGGACCTCGGTGAACCGAAGGCACGCGCATGCTGCTCGACCCGATCCGATGCGATCGTCGTGATGGCAGGTGGTCTCGGAACGCTCGACGAAGCCATCGAGGTCTTGGAGCTCAAGAAGCATCGGCACTGTTCGACAAGCCGGCTGAGTCGCTGCTCGAACTCGGCGGGCTTCTACGACGGGCTGATCCTGCGAGCTCCTGCGTCGGATGGACGCCGACGGGTTCCTACCCGTTCCGCTCGCCGAACTCGTCGTCATCACCGACGATGTCGTGGACCGCACTCGCTCACGCGATCGGGGCCGTGCGACTCTAGGGGCATGTCGATCGCTCTGACCGAAGACCACCAGGCGCTTGCCGAGTCGGTCCACGGATTCGCGTCCCGCCACACCCCGACGGACGAGCACCCGTGCCGCGTTCGAGCAGTTGGCGCTGGGAACACCGCCCGGAGCACTGGCCGCGCTGGTGAAGCAGTCGCTGCACAGCGTCCACATCGCCGAGGAGTTCGGCGGCCAGGGCGGCGGACTCGACGAGCTCGCGGTGATCGTCGAGGCGGCGGGTAAGGCGTTGCTGCCGGGGCCGTTTCTGCCCACCGTGATGGCAAGCGCGGTGGTGGGTCTCGCCGCCGACGGGCCCGTGCGCACAGAGCTGCTTGAAGGGGTTCGCCGCGGGCGGCACCGGTGCCGTCGTGCTGCCTGGCCACGGTCTGACGGCCCGCGCGGACGGCGATGGGGTGGTGGTGTCGGGCGCGAGTCTGCCGATCCTCGGACTGCAATCCGCAGACGTCGTGATCGTCGGTGTCGAAGTCGGCGATGAAATCGTCTGGCTGCGAGTCGATCCCACGTCATCGGGGATTGCGCGCGACGTATTGGAGGGGGTCGACCTCACCCGCGACGTCGGCCGACTCACCGTCGCCGACGTGACGATCGGACCCGACGACGTGATCCGAGGACTCGAGGCCGTCTCGGCGCGCACCGTCGTCGTCGGCGCTGATGGCCGCCGACGCCGCCGGAGTCATGCGGTGGTGCCTGGACGCCTCGGTGGAGTACGCCAAGGTGCGTGAGCAGTTCGGCCAGAAGATCGGCAGCTTCCAGGCGATCAAGCACAAGGCGGCGCGGCTGTTCGTCACGTGCGAGCTCGCGGCCGCGGTCGCCGCCGACGCGATCCGCAGCCTGGGGCAGAGCCTCGATCAGCAGAGGATCGCCACCGCGACGGCCATCGCGATCGGCACGGGGCGTGCGGTCGACGCCGCGATGGAGGCGATCACGATGCACGGCGGCATCGCCGTCACGTGGGAGCACGACATCCACCTGTACTGGCGACGGGCGATCAGCCTTGCGGCACAGACGGGTTCGGTCCGCCGCGCGCACGCCGAGCTCGGCGAGGTCGCGCGCGACACCAAGCGCGACTTCACCATCGAGGTCGACGATCCGCAGTTCCGCGACTGGGTCGACGGCGTCCTCGACGAGGCGCTGACCATGCCCGAGGACATCGTGGCAGGCGGGCACCTGATGTCGCAGAACATGGTCGGCCCCCGTCGCGACTTCCTCGCAGCCGCAGGCCTTGCCGCGGCGCACTGGCCGAAACCGTGGGGTATCGAGGCCGACGCGGGAAAGCAGGTGATCATCGCGCAGGAGTTCGCCAAGCGCGACCTGATCCCGCCGCGCATCATGATCGGAAACTGGGCGGTGCCAACCATTCTCGCCCACGGCACCGAGGAGCAGAAGGAGCGGTTCGCCGGTCCGACCCTGCGCGGGGAGATCATGTGGTGCCAGCTGTTCAGCGAACCCGAGGCGGGATCGGATCTGGCGAGCCTGAGCACCAAGGCCGAAAAGGTCGACGGCGGTTGGGTTCTCAACGGTCAGAAGGTGTGGACCTCGGATGCGCACCACGCGCACTGGGCGATCTGCCTTGCCCGCACCGAACCGGATACCCCGAAGAAGCACCAGGGGCTCAGCTACTTCCTGGTCGACATGCACGCTCCCGGCGTCGACGTCCGTCCGCTCAAGCAGCCCAATGGTGACTCGCACTTCAACGAGGTCTTCCTCGACGACGTGTTCGTCGCCGACGACCAACTGCTCGGCGGCCGAGGCCAGGGGTGGGCGCTGACGCTGACGACGCTGATGAACGAGCGGACGATGATCAGCTCGGTCATGACCCTCGGCGACGACGATCGGATCCGCGACATCATCGAGAAGGGCCTGCACGCCTGCACGCGCAGCGAGGCGATCGAGGCCCTCGGCGAGGTGGTCGCCGAGACCACGTGCGTGGCGGCGCTGAACTACCGCGAGTCCGTGCGTCAGCTCAACGGCGACCTGTTCAGCCCCGGCGCGTCGGTGGTGAAGGTGGCGTCGGCGGAGCTCAGCCGCAAGGGCGCAGCCGTGTCGCTGGACCTGATCGGGCCGGAGGCGAGTCTGCGCTTCGCGCCCGCCGACGTCGTCACCAACGAGATGTTCGTGCCCGCGATGGTGATCGGCGGCGGGACCCTGGAGATCCAGCTGAACGTGATCGCGGAACGCATTCTCGGCCTGCCGCGAGGCTGAGCGTCACGCCCGTCGCCCGGCCGAGTGCACGGTTGTTCGGGGCCTTACTCGGGCGATGTCCGAACAATCGTGCAGTCGGCGCGGGAATTTGGTGTCGGAACGCACCGCTCGCCCTGGCTGACGATTATTGAGTGCAGGTTCGATTGCTCGTCGCCACAGAGGCGATCGCAGCAGGCACCATCGTCCGCGGCGACCTCGACCGCGGCTACGAGAAGGTCCACCGCAACGTTTATGTGCGCTCGGGCACCGAAGCTGACGGCAGCCGATCGGGCGCGGGCGGCCTGGCTCTGGTCGGGTCGACGAGCGACACTCGTCGGCCATTCGGCCGCGGCAGCCTTGGGTGACAAGTGGATTTCGGCCGATGCACCCGTCGAGATCAGCCACTCCCGAAGGCCAGCCGCGAAGGGAATCAAGGTATACAGCGATGGTCTGCGGGCCGACGAAGTCTGCTCGGTCGACGACATGTGTTGCACCACCGCAGCTCGAACGGCGTACGACCTTGGCCGCAGACTTCCGTTGGTGGAAGCCGTCATTCGGATCGACGCGCTGCTCAATGCGACTCGGGTACCAGCAGCGGCAGTCGCTTCGATCGCGTCCAGATACCCCGGCGCCCGCGGCATCGCGGCACTTCGGTCGGCGCTCGACCTCGTCGACGGAGGTGCGGAGTCGCCGCAAGAGACTCGGCTGCGGCTCGTCTTCATTCGCGCTGGGTTGCCAAGGCCTGTCACGCAGATTCCGGTGCGCAACGATCGCGGCAGGGTGGTCAGGCGAATCGACATGGGATGGCCGCAGTGGATGGTCGGGGTCGAGTACGACGGCGAACAGCACTTCTCCAGCCCGGACGACTATGGCAAGGACATCACCCGGCTCGAGTTCCTGGCCGATCAGGGCTGGACGATAGTTCGGGTCAGCGGTCGCCAGTTGCGAAATGAACGCAGGGCAGTCGTCACGCCGAGCGCGCAAGGCACTCACCGCGGCCGGTATGCCTTGACGGCCTGTGCCGAGTGCACGATTGTTCGGCGCCTTACTCGGGCGATGTCCGAACAACCGTGCAGTCGGCGGGGATTTAGGCTGCCGGAGACTCAGCGTCAGCTGGCTTCTTGCCGGTCAGTCCGCCGGCCAGTTGCCGAGCTTCTTGAGCGCGCCGGAGATGGCACCAGCAGGCCGATCGCCGCCGAACGCCGGCGCGCTTGGTTGCCGCGAGCCGCCACCCGCAAACACCTTCGGCTTGGCGGGCACCAGCAACCCCAGGTTGGGAAGGCCCCGCCGAGGCGTCGACGTGATGGAGCGGCTTGGGCGTCTTCGGTGCGGTCGACCTTCAGCGCATCGAGCGCCGGGGTCTCGGGCTTCGGCGTGTCCTGCTGGACGGGTGAGAGCGTCGGAAGCGTCGGAGAGCTTCGGCAGGAGCTTCGGCTTCGGCGTCTCGGCGGGCTTGGGAGCGTCGGCAGGCGCGACCGACTTGTTCGCCGACTGCTGACTGAACTGGCGAGGCGAGGATTGCCCGCCGCCGAGGAAGTTCGTCACTCCCTGCTGGGCCGCGCCGGGCAGGGCCGCCGCCGCGCCGATGATCTTGTCCGGCGGCGTGATCAGCGAGAATTGCGTCGGCTTCTCGGGGTTGGCATTGCGTGCGGTCGGTGTAGCCCGCGTCGATGAGCACGCGCAGGGTCGGCTCGATGAGCTGGAGTTCCGGCTCGACGTACTGCGACACCCCGATCAGAGCCGCGCCCTGCCGGATCGGCCCTAGCAGGGGGAGCTGGTCGTTGTAGTAGATGGTGTAGGTGTCGATGCCGCCTGTGCTGTTGCGGGGCAGGGTTTTGGTCGTCCCCGAGCTTCTCACTGGTGGCTGGGTCGATCGCGTTGTAGTACTGATCCGGGTGGGCGTACTGGATGGCCAAGGCGCTGTTGGCCAGCGACAGCGGGTTGGCGTACGCCGGGAAGTCGCCGTACGGGTCGTACTCGTTGACGACGTAGTTGGTGTTGTACCGCGTCGGCTCGGCGGGACCCATGTTGTCGACGATGAGGAAGGTGGGCACGAACGCGAACCGGCCGAAGATGCCGCCGTTGCCCGCGAAGGGCGACGCGATCTGGGTGAAGGTCACTGTGTCACCAGCCGGCGCCTGGTTGAGGCCTGTGCCCACGGGCATGGCCTGCAGGTTGCGCCTCTCCTGTTCGGCGACCAGCGTCCCCAATGAATAGCCCACGACCGAAGTGCGGGTTGCCAGCTGGCACCGGGATTGCCGATCAGCGTCTGGTGCAGAACCGGAACCCCGGCGTCGCGGCTGTTGCCGAGGTCGTAGCCGGCGGGATAGCCGATGGCGGATGTAGGTGGTCGCCGCCTGGAGACGACGGTCCCAAAGTCAGCTTCGCTGGCACGTTCGTGCTGGTGGCGTCGCCCCGACCGCCGATGCCGATCACGGTGTTCGTCGCGGTGAGGTTCACCAACATCTCGCCGACGTCCATCCCCTGTGCGAGCACCAAGGCGCCGGAGACCCCCGCAGTCGCCGCCCCCGCGATCATCGCCTTGCGCGCTCTCCGCTGCTTCGGCGTCTTGTGCTTTGCCACGACTTCTCCCCCACTTCCCCCTGCGTAGAGGGTTTCATCGCGAAACCTTAGCTGGAAAACCCGGTTTAGGCGATCAAACGATCGGGTAGGAGCAGCGGCGGCACCCGAAGGCACCGCCGCCGCGCGCAAACATCGAATCGGCCGCTACGGGCAGGTCACCTTGATCTCGAAGGGCTTGGTGACGGGAGCCAGCGGATTCTTGATGTCGATACCCGTGACCTTGCCGGAGATGTCGTACGTGTTTCCGTCCTTGGTGGCCTTGGCCTCGCCGCCGACGCCACCCTTGGTATAGGCGAGTGCGACGCCGTTCGAGCTACCCATGCCGACCGTCTGGACCTCGGGGGAGTCACCCGAAGTGAGGGTTGCTCCGATGCCGGCGGTGGCGTCACCGATGGCGATGACGACGTTGCCGCCCTGCGTCACGCAGGACACGTTTCCCTTCACGTCCTGAGGCTGTCCGTCGAGCGTGACGGTCACGTCGCCGCTGGTCGTGCTTCCGGTTCCGCTGCCGCTACTCGAACAACCCGACAGGCCGGCGATGACGAGCGCAGCGCCCCCAATGGCAAGGACAAAGCCACGGTTCATTTCCACTCCCAGTGTTCGTGCGATCCGTCAACGCCGACGGGTCGTCAGCAAGCAGTATGGGGTGGCTCTGACCAGCGGTCACCGGAAATGATCGAAAAATGATCTTGTTATTTGCCGGAAGATCTGCCGACGGTCGGTGGCGTTCCACGTGTGAGAGTGTTGGCCGATGAGCGAGCAGTTCTTCTCCGTCGATGCGGAGTTGCCTGGGCGAGGCGGCAGGGTCGGTGTGATCCGCACGCCGCACGGCGACATCCACACGCCGGCGTTCATCGCCGTGGGAACGCAGGCGACCGTCAAGACGGTTTTGCCGGAGACCATGAAAGAGCTTGGTGCTCAGGCGGTTCTAGCTAACGCCTACCACCTCTATCTCCAACCCGGCCCCGACATCGTCGACGAGGCGGGCGGTCTTGGGCGCGTTCATGAACTGGGACGGCCCCACCTTCACCGATAGCGGCGGGTTCCAGGTGCTGTCCCTCGGGGTCGGTTTCAAGAAGGTGCTGTCGATGGATGCCGACCGCGTCCAGGCCGACGACGTCATCGCCGAGGGCAAGGAACGCCTTGCGCACGTCGACGACGACGGCGTCACCTTCCGCTCGCACCTGGACGGCTCGTCCCACCGCTTCACGCCGGAGGTCTCGATCGGCATTCAGCATCAGCTGGGGGCCGACATCATCTTCGCGTTCGACGAGCTGACCACGCTGATGAACACCCGCGGCTACCAGGAGAGTTCGGTGCAACGCACCCACGACTGGGCGGTCCGCTGTCTGGCCGAGCACCGTCGGCTCAGCGTCGAGCGGGCGCACAAGCCGCCGCAGGCCCTGTTCGGCGTCGTGCAGGGCGCCCAGTACGAGGACCTCCGCAGGCAGGCCGCGCGGGGGCTGACCGAGATCGTCGACGAGACGGGCCGCGGCTTCGACGGGTACGGCATCGGCGGGGCGTTGGAGAAGCAGAACCTGGCGACCATCGTCGGCTGGGTCACCGAGGAGTTGCCGGAGGACAAGCCGCGGCACCTGCTCGGGATCAGCGAGCCCGACGACCTGTTCGCTGCGGTCGCTGCGGGCGCCGACACGTTCGACTGCGTGTCGCCGTCCCGGGTGGCCCGCAACGGCGCCGTCTACTCGGAGACCGGACGCTACAACATCACCGACCGCGCGCAACCGCCGCGACTTCGGACCGATCGACGCCGAATGCGACTGCTATACCTGCGCGCACTACACCCGCGCGTACATCCACCATCTGTTCAAGGCCAAGGAGATGCTGGCCTCGACGCTGTGCACCATCCACAACGAGCGGTTCGTGATCCGGCTCATCGACCAGATCCGCGAGTCGATCGTCGCGGGGCGATTCGACGAGCTCCGCGAGCACGTCCTGGGCCGGTACTACACGCCTGCACAATGAAGGGATGACGACCGCAACGGACTCGCAGGGGTTGTTGGCACGGCTGCTCGAGCCCGAGAACCGTGCCGATCCCTACCCGATCTACCGGCAGATCCTCGAACGCGGACCGTTGGTCATGCCCGAGGGCGACCTCGCGGTCTTCTCGTCGTTCGGTGACTGCAACGACGTCCTACGGCACCCGTCCACGGCCGTCGACCGACTGAAGTCCACCGCGGCCCAGCGCATGATCGCCGAGGGCGGCAACCCGCGACCGTTCGGACAACCGGGATTCCTCTTCCTCGATCCGCCCGACCACACCCGGTTGAGAAAGCTTGCGCAACAGGCGTTCGCACCCAAGGTGGTCCGCGGACTCGAGGGCTACGTCACCGAGCTGGTCGACAAACTCCTCGACGACGTCGTCGCCAGCGGTCGATTCGAGGTGATCGCCGACCTCGCCCATCCGTTGCCGGTGGCGGTGATCTGCCGGATGCTCGGCGTGCCGATCGAGGACGAACCGGAATTCACGGCAGCATCCGCACTTCTGGGGCAGGGGCTCGACCCGTTCATCGCCTTCACCGGCACGTCGACGGGCTTCCCCGAGCGACTGGCGGCGGGCAAGTGGTTGCGTGGTTACCTCGGCGACCTCGTCGAGCAGAGACGCAGCTCTCCCCGCGAAGACCTGATCTCGGCATTGATCGCGGCCGAGGAGGAAGGCGACCAGCTGAGCACCGACGAGATCGTCGCGACGTGCAATCTGCTGTTGATCGCGGGCCACGAGACGACGGTGAACCTGATCGCGAACGCGGTCCTGGCGATGCTGCGACACCCCGGTACTGGGGCGAGCTGGCCGCCGATCCGGACCGCGCGCCCGCGATCATCGAGGAGACGCTGCGGTACGACCCGCCCGTGCAACTCGTCGGCCGTGTGGCAGCCGACGACATGACGATCGGCGGCGTCACGGTTCCGAAGGGCGACACGATGATGCTGCTCTTCGCGGCGGCGCAACGCGATCCGGGCGCGTTCGACCGACCCGACGTCTTCGACCCGGATCGAGAACGGCATCCGGCACTTGGCATTCGGCCACGGCGTGCACTTCTGCCTCGGCGCGCCGCTGGCCCGGCTCGAGGCGAGGATCGCGCTGTCGGCGGTCACCGCGAGGTTCCCCGACGCCCGGCTGGTCGACGAACCGATCTACAAACCGAACGTCACCCTGCGCGGCATGGCCACGCTTTCCGTCGCCATTTAGCGATTTCGGCCGCGGAACCAGTCGCCTAGCGAACGTTTTCGCACCGAAATCGCAGTCGATTGGTACGGTCGACGGCATGAAGATTCTGTTGGTCGGTGCAGGCGGGGTCGGCTCGGCGTTCTGTTCCATCGCGGTGCGCCGCGACTTCTTCGAGCAGATCGTCGTGTGCGACTACGACGGCGGACGCGCCAAGGCCGCCGCGGACGCGGTCGGCGACCCGCGGTTCAGCTCCGCGCAGGTGGACGCCACGTCGCCGATGCCATCGCGGATCTCGTTCGCGCTCCATGGCATTACGCACGTGATGAACGCCGTCGATCCACGCTTCGTGATGCCGATCTTCAACGGTGCGCTCGCGGGCGGCGCCGACTATCTCGACATGGCGATGAGCCTGTCGGCGCGTCACCCGGACAAGCCCTACGAGCTGACCGGCGTCAAGCTCGGTGACGAGCAGTTCGCCGTCGAAGACCAGTGGACGCAGGCGGGCCGCCTCGCGCTCGTCGGCATCGGCGTCGAGCCGGGGCTTTCCGACGTGTTCGCCCGCTACGCCGGCGGACCACCTGTTCAGCGACATCGACGAGCTCGGCACCCGCGACGGCGCGAACCTCACCGTCGACGGCTACGAGTTCGCGCCGTCGTTCTCGATCTGGACGACCATCGAGGAGTGCCTGAACCCGCCGGTGATCTGGGAGGCGGACAAGGGCTGGTTCGTCACCCCTCCCTTCAGCGAGCCGGAGGTCTTCGACTTCCCCGAGGGCATCGGCCCCGTCGAGTGCGTCAACGTCGAGCACGAGGAAGTCCTCCTGATGCCGCGCTGGGTGAAGTGCAAGCGCGCCACGTTCAAGTACGGCCTCGGCGAGGAGTTCATCGACGTCCTCAAGGCGCTGCACAAGGTGGGTCTCGACAGCACCGAGAAGGTGACGGTCGGAGGCGTTCAGGTGAGCCCGCGTGACGTCGTCGCCGCGTGCCTGCCCAACCCGGCCGAGCTGGGTCCGAAGATGAAGGGCAAGACGTGCGCCGGCCTGTGGGTGACCGGGCACCGGCAAGGACGGCAAGCCCCGGTCGACGTACCTCTACCACGTGGTCGACAACGAGTGGACCATGGCCGAGTACGGGCATCAGTGCGTGGTGTGGCAGACGGCGATCAATCCCGTTGTCGCACTTGAACTCCTGGCCAATGGGACGTGGAGTGGGTCGGGCGTGCTCGGTCCCGAGGCATTCGACTCCGTGCCGTTCCTGGACCTGCTCACCGCCTACGGATCGCCATGGGGGCAGAAGGAACTCGCCTAGCTCCTGGACTGAAATGGCAACTGTGGATGGATTGCGCGGATTCTGAAGAAAGCGCGTTCGCTTGTCCGATGCCAAACATCAAGACCATCATCACCGCCTCATTGATCGCCCTGACGCCCATCGGCTTCGCGGCCCACGGCCAACGCGGCCCCGGGAAGTCCGGCGAACACGCAAAAGCTCACGAGGGCGCTGTCCAACGGGTTCGGCCCGTCGACGTGTTCGGCGGCTGCCGACCTGACCGTCGATGCCATCGCGGTCGTGGACTGTACGCAGAACGCCCTCGACGGTGGACCCACCGCCGCCCGCTACATCCTGTTCGGCAAGCCCGCTCAGCTCGCCGACCACTTCACGAGGATCACCGAAGACGACGCCATCTTTCCGTGCGCGCCCAACGAACCGGCGCCGCAGACGTGGCATTACGACGCGACCCCCGACGTGGACGCCGGGCAGGTGTCGTGTGGGACCTACGGCGGCGCAGCGGAACTCGCCTGGACGAACGCGAGCAAGCTGATGATGGTGTCGGCGCAGGGGAGCGACATCAACGCGATGTACGCGTGGTGGCTTGCCAACGGCTGACTCAGTCTGGTCGGTAGGTCCACGGTTCGGTCGGCAGTCGCTTCGGGTCGAAGCCGGCGAGCAGATCGTCGATGGTCGCCGCGCGCATGCCGAGCGACTCGGCGATCTGAGTCAACGCGGTCGGCATGCCGATCTCCGGAAGCGTGACGGCGCCGTCGCGTTTCGCGAGGCGCTTGCCCTCGGCGTTGAGCACCAGTGGCACGTGCGCGTAGGTCGGGGCGGAGTGGCCGAGCAGCGACGCGAGGTAGGCCTGCCGCGGCGATGACGACAGGAGATCGTCTCCGCGGACCACCTGATCCACGCCCTGCGCGGCGTCATCGACCACCACCGCGAGGTTGTAGGCCGGAACGCCGTCGCCGCGGCGCAGCACGAAGTCGTCGACGACCCCGGTGTAATCCCCGAGCAGGAGGTCGGTGACGGTGTAGGCGTCGACCTCGGACCGCAGGCGCAGCGCCGGTGGGCGTCCCGACGCCCTCGCCGCCGCCCGCTGCGCCTCGGTGAGATCGCGACAGGTGCCCGGGTACGCCCCCTCCGGCGCGTGCGGTGCCCGCGGCGCAGCGAGGATGTCCTTTCTGCTGCAATGACATTCGTAGACCATGCCCCGCCGGGTCAGGTCATCGATGACGGCGGCATAGCGGGTTCGTGCGAGGTCTGGTACTCGGGCTGGCTCGTCCCAGGTCACCCCGATCGCTTCGAGATCCCGTAGCTGGCGGGCCGCGACGTCGGGGGACGTGCGATCGTCGAGGTCCTCGACGCGCACCAGGAAGCGCCGGCCGGTGGACCTCGCGAACAGCCACGCCAGCACCGCGGTGCGGAGGTTGCCGATGTGCAGGTCGGCAGACGGGCTCGGTGCGAATCTGCCTGCGGGACCCATGGGGCGACTATCCCAGGCCGGGAACGATGTCGCGAAGATTGCCGGCCGCGGGCTGCTCGAGCTGGTCGTAGGTGCACGAGCTCGGCTCGCGGTCGGGTCGCCACCGGTTGAATTGCGCGACGTGGCGAAACCTTTCGCCTTCCATGTAGTCATAACGGACCTCGACGACCAGCTCGGGCCGCAGTGGAGTGAAGGAGAGGTCCTTGCCGGCGTTCCACCGAGATCCCTCGTTCTTGCGCGGGGTCCGCTCGCCGGACTGGTGTGCCGCCCAGTTCCATGGATGCTCGGCGACGTCCACGACGAGCGACTGCAACTCGTCGAACAGGCTGCGGCGCTTCGCCATGGGGAAGGCGCCGATGACACCCACGGATGCGAGGACGCCGTCCGCCTTGTAGAGGCCGAGCAACAGCGATCCGATCGCTTCGTCGCTCGACTTGTGGGTCCGGTAGCCGGCGACGACGCAGTCCGCGGTGCGTTCGTGCTTGATCTTGAACATCACCCGCTTGTCGGGCACGTAGAGGACGTCGAGTGGCTTGGCGATGATGCCGTCGAGTCCCGCTCCCTCGAACTCGGCGAACCATCGCTCGGCGGTGCTGACGTCGGTGGTCGTCGGGGTGACGTGGAAGGACGGACCTGCCTCGGCCATCGCGTCGACGAGTGCAGCGCGGCGTTCGCTGAATGGGCGGCCGGTGTAGTCGTCGTCGCCGAGCGCGAGGAGGTCGAAGGCGATGAAGGCCGCCGGAGTCTTCTCCGACAGCATCCGCACGCGACTGTCCGCAGGGTGCACGCGCTGTTGCAGCGCCTCGAAGTCGAGGCCGTCGTCGCGCGCGACGATGATCTCGCCGTCGATGACGCAGCGGTCGGGCAGTTCGGCCTTGGCGGCCTCCACCAACTCGGGGAAGTACCGCGTCATGGGCCGTTCGTTGCGGCTGCCGAACTCGACGTCGTCGCCGTCGCGGAAGCAGATGGACCTGAACCCGTCCCACTTCGGTTCATAGGAGGCGTCGGGTGGAATCGCCGACACCAACTTGGCCAGCATCGGCGAGACCGGCGGCATGATCGGCAGCTTCACCGCCTCATTGTGACCTCTGGCTACTTCTTGTCGGGAACGGGTGCTGCCGAGTGAAAGCCCTTGCGAAACATGGACGCGCGAAGCCGGACATCAGGGCTAGCCAGCCTCCCTACGATGGAACCCATGGCCGAAGACTTCGCAGTCGCTGACGTTCCCTTCACCCACGATCCGTGGGTGGCCGCGCGAGAACGCTACGGCGACATGCCCTATCGACGGGTCGGCACATCAGGTTTGCTGCTCCCGGCGATCTCACTGGGGCTCTGGTACAACTTCGGCGACAACCGGCCCTTCGACGTCCAACGCGAGGTGCTGCGGTACGCCTTCGATCGGGGCATCACCCATTTCGATCTGGCCAACAACTACGGGCCGCCGTACGGCTCCGCCGAGGAGAACTTCGGTCGGATGCTGCGCCGCGACTTCAAGCCCTATCGCAACGAACTCATCATCTCCACCAAGGCGGGATGGGACATGTGGCCCGGGCCCTACGGCCAGCTCGGTGGCCGTGCCTACCTACTGGCCAGCCTCGATGAGTCCTTGGAGCGCCTCGGACTCGACTACGTCGACATCTTTTACTCCCATCGCATCGATCCGGTCACGCCGCTCGAGGAGACGATCGGCGCCCTCGACACCGCGGTGCGTGCGGGCAAGACGCGTTACGTCGGCATCTCGTCGTACTCCGCGGCGAAGACCGCCGAGGCGGCGGCGATTGCCCGGCGTCTTGGCACCCCGCTGGTGATTCATCAGCCGTCGTACTCGCTGCTCAACCGGTGGGTCGAGGGCGGGCTCACCACCGAGCTGAACGACGCGGGGATGGGCGCGATCGCGTTCACCGCGCTCGCGCAGGGCCTCCTGACGGACCGCTACCTCCAGAAGTCGGCCGCCGACATCGATCGCGCCACGGCTCGGCCGACCTTCGACGACGGTTTGGTGACCGACGAAGTTCTCGAGCGGTTGCGCGGGCTGGCCGCGATCGCCGAGCGCCGTGGCCAGTCGCTGGCCCAACTCGCACTGGCCTGGGTGCTCCGCGATCCGACGGTGGCCTCAGCGCTCGTGGGCGCATCCAGCGTCGCTCAGCTCGAAGAGAATCTCGGCGCCCTGGCGAACCTCGACTTCACCCCCGACGAGCTCGGCGAAATCGATCGGTACGCATCGGATTCCGGCATCGACCTGTGGCGGGAGAGCTCGGACGTCTAGGGCCCGCTAGCTTGGAAGGATGTCGCCGCACGTCGCAGTCGTTGGAGCCGGACTATCTGGCGCGGCGTGTGCCCGCGCGCTGCGCGACGCCGGGGTAGAGGTCGACCTGATCGATCGGGGCCGGGCCCCCGGCGGACGGATGGCGTCACCGACCCTGCACGGGCGCCGCGTCGACGTCGGTGCGGCGTACTTCACGGTCAAGGAACCCGACTTCGGGGCGGTCGTCGACGACTGGGCTGCACGGGGTTTGGTCCGGGACTGGACCGACACGTTCGACGTGTTCTCCGCCGACGGTCACCGCCGCTCGTCGGGGCCGACGCGGTTGGCGGCACCGGACGGCCTGCGCGCCCTCGTCCGGGACGCACTGCCCGACGGCGTCCGATCCGACGAAGCGATCGACTCACTCGACGCACTGGACCACGACGCGATCGTGCTCGCGATGCCCGATCCGCAGGCCGCGCGGTTGGCGCCAGACGCGGTCGAGTGGGTCACCTATGAACCGGTAATCGCCGTCGCGGCTGGGTGGCCGCAGCGCTGCTGGTCGGTATCCGACGCTGCCTTCGTCAACGACGATCCCGACGTCACCATGATCGCGGACGACGGTGCGCGCCGCGGCGATGGCGCCGCCGTCCTCGTCGCCCACACGACCGCAGTGCGCGCCGAGGTCCACCTCGATGAGCCTGAAGACGCTGTGGCACATGTCCTTTCCGCGGTTCAGCGCCTCCTGGACATCGCGGATGCGCCGGAGTGGACACACGCGCACCGCTGGACTTTTGCCAAACCCACGGGCACGCATGGCGATGCGGCCTTTGGGCTCACCTCCTGGGACGGTCGTCCGCTCGGGATATGCGGGGATGCGTGGTGTCCGTCGGGTGCGCCGCGCGTGGAGTCGGCGTGGTTGTCCGGGAATCGCCTCGGTGCGGCGCTCGCAGAGAGGCTGGCCTTGTCCGGCTAGCTGCAATCCTTGGTGGCGGCACGTCGAAGTCTGACGGCATGCTGGAAACATGACCGATCCCCGACTGCACATCCGCCCGCCAGAGTGGCTGAAGGACGTCAACGCCCAGATCCTGGCCGACCCGCAGGCCACGGCCGTGCTGACCGTCGCAGGCCGCAAGTCCGGAACGCCGCGGCGTACCCCGGTCACGCTGTACGAGGACGACGGCGCCCGCTACCTCGTCGGCGGGTTCCCCGGCGCGGACTGGGTGCGCAACGTCCGCGCCGCCGACCACGCGGAACTCGCGGTCGGCGGCAAAGCCGAACGCGTCCGTCTCGTCGAAGTCGACCTCGCTACCGCCGAGAAGGTGCTGCGCGCCTGGCCGAAGGTCACGCCCGATGGCGCGGCGATCATGCGCGACGCAGGCATCGTCACCGACGTCACGCCCGACGCGCTCGCCGAGGTCGTGGGACTGTGCCCGGTGTTTCGGGTCGAGCCCGCCTGAGGGTCACAAATCGGAGGCGCCGCCGTCGACGAGCAACTCCGTGCCAGTGGTGTAGGTCGCGTCGAACCCTAGGAAGATGATCGCCTTGGCCACTTCCTCCGGTAACCCGAAGCGCAGCATCGGATTACCGGCCTTGATCTGTTCGAGGAACTCTCGCGCAGCGTCGGCGGGCATGCTGCGTTCGAGGATGCCGGTGTCGATGGGACCGGGGGAGACGGCGTTGACGCGGATTCCCCTGTCGAGCAGTTCGCGGGCGAACGTACGCGTCATGGACCGCAACGCCGCCTTCGTCGCGGAGTAGACACTCGTCATCGCGATTCCCTTGGCGTTGCTGACCGACGTCGTCAACACCACCGCGCTGCCCGCGGGCATCAGCGGAATGAACTTCTGCAGCGTGAAATACGGTGCCTTGGTGTTGAGTTCGAAGAGTTGGTCGTATTCAGTTTCAGTGGTTGCGTCGACGGTCGAGGCCGTGGTCCCGCCGGCGTTCAGCACCAGAAGGTCGACGGTGCCGAAAGCGGCCGCGGCACGCTCGACGAGCCCGTCGATGCCGGTGATTGCGTCGCTCGCCTCAATGATTGCGTCGGGACCCAGTGCAGCTCTTGCGTTTTCGAGTGAAGCCGGTGTCCGCCCCGTCACCAGGACGCGAGCCCCGCTGGTGACCAGCGCCTTGGCGGTCGCGAGCCCGATGCCGCTCGTCCCGCCGGTGATGACGACGCGTTTTCCCTCGTACTCAGTCGTGTGTGGATTGCCTTTCATAGTTGTGACTCGCCGCCGTCGACGACGAGTTCGATCCCGGCGACGTAGGTTGCGTCGAATGCGAGAAAAGCCACGGCAGGCGCGAATTCGTCAGGATGGCCCATGCGCTGCATCGGGCTGCTTGCCGTGAACTGGGCCTTGATTTCGGTGGCCCGCTCCGGGACCTCCTTCTCCAGCTTGCCGGTGTCGATCGAACCGGGGCTGATCGCGTTGACGCGAATTCCTCTGGGCAACAACTCCTTACTGAGCGTGCGGGCCATCGAGCGCAGGGCGGCCTTGCTGGCCGAATACACGCTGAGTGACTCCCACCCCGTCTGGTTGGCGATCGACGTCGTCAACACCACACCGCTGCCCTCGGCCAGTAGGGGCGCCAACTTCTGCACGGTGAAGAACGGACCCTTGACGTTGATGGAGAAGACCTCGTCGAAGGTCTGCTCGGTTACCGCTTCGAACGGATCGAAGCTGCCGATGCCCGCGTTCAGGATCAATGCGTGCACCGTGCCGAACTCGTGTCTGACGCGGTCGGCGAGCGCGTCGATGTCCGATGGCGAGCTAGCGTCGCTCTGGACAACGATGCCGCCGCTGCCGAGTTGCTTGCCTGCGATCTCCAATGCGTCCCGATTGCGGCCGGTGACGAGGACGCGGGCACCGTTGTCCACCAGGTATTGCGCGGCCGCCAGGCCGAGCCCGCTGCTCCCTCCGGTGATGACCACGTTCTTTCCGTCGTATCTGCTCATGTCCTCGAGTCTTCGACGATCCCAGCGAGGTGTCCAAGACCTGGTCGGTACCTCGCCATGCGGAAAAGGAATACGGCCAGACGCGGACCGGGTTGCATCCGTCACCGTGAACGATCTCGGCATCGACCTGGAATTGCGATTGGTCCGGTACTTCACGGTCGTCGCCGAGCGTGGAAACTTCAGCCGGGCGGCCGCCGAGTTGCACGTGGCACAGCCGTCGCTGAGTCGGCAGATCCAACGTCTCGAAAGCCGCCTCGGCGTCCAACTGTTCGAGCGAACGCCGCACGGTGCGCTGCTGACCGAGGCGGGCAAGGCATTCCTCCCCGAGGCGCATGCCGTGCTGGACGCCGCCCGGCAAGCGGCCGTCACCGCACGGGCTTACGCGCCGGCAGGCAAGGTCATCATCGGGTACGTCGAGGATCTGGTCATCACCTCGGCCGTGCGTGAACTGCGACGCCGCAATCCAGAGGCCGTCATCGGGACCCGTCACCTCGAGTGCCACGAGGAGGCCGCGTTCTCCGAGGGGCGAGTCGACGTTCTGGTGGCAAGGGATCCGCTGTTCATTCCTACCGACGACACCAGGGTCACGGTCCTCTACGAGGAGCCCCGGATGTTGGTGATGCCTGCCGACCACCCTCTGGCGGACCGCGTGTCGGTGTCACTGGACGACTTCGCCCCCGACGAGTCGATCATCTGCTCGCACGGCGGAACCCGGGCGATGTATCCGACCGATTCCTACCAGCCGAGTGACCCCGGTCCGCTGTCAGCCGGACCCCTCATCGAGAGTTTCGAGGACAGGCTCGAACTCGTCGCGAGCGGCCAGGCGATCGCCGTGTTGCCGGTCGGTGACCGGCGTACTTCGCTGCGCCCCGGTCTGGCCACCGTGCCGGTGGAGGGCTTCCCCGCCAGCAAGGTCGTGGTCGCGACGCGGGTCGGCGAACAGAATCCCCTCGTCGGTGAATTCGTCCGCGCCGCGCGCACCCATCTCACTCGGAGCGCGGCTCCGATGGCGTCCTAGCGCGGGTCCAACCGGTAGTGCAGGCGCAGGGCCTTCCATCTCCCGAGGCGGAACCAGTGGTCGGTGCGCAATATGCCTTCCTCGTCGACGAAGACGTGGAACGTCTCGCGGATGGGAGTCAGTGCCGCGTACCAGCGTTCGCCGAATCGCACCACCGCGTACGCCCCGTCGCCACCGAACGCATGGGAGTGGGACTCCAGCCACAACGAACCGTCGGAGTCGTTGCGTGGCGCGAGGTACACCTGAATGCTGCCGCTTTCCAAGGGAAATGAGACATACACGTGCGGTTGCGGGTTACCGGGGAGCCGGCCTGCCCGGTAGTAGCCGCTGTACACCTTGGAGCCATCGGAACGCAGGTTGCGCAGCCAGGCGGCGCCGGCCCGGGTGCCCTCGGCATCGTCGACCACCCGAACGACGCTCGACATCCCCCGGCTGACCGACAAGGGCTGGACGGGCAACGCCAACTGTTCCACTCGCCTGCCCCATATCCGGGCGATCAGTTCGCCACCGGGTGCGAACAATGCGTTCCACTGCGACCACACCTCCATCCGCCAGGACGCCGTGTGCTCGTAGAAGTCGCGGATCCGGGGGTCGAGCAGGCTCGCGGCGAAGTCGGGACCGTCGAGGTCCGCCATGGATTCCATCAGCCCGTCGCGTGCGTCGGGCGGCCGCACCCGCCCGTTGCGCTCGAGTGCGGTGAGCCAATCGTCCCCGATCGCGCCTCGGGCGGTGTGCGGTGAATCTAGCCACCGATGCTCGTCTGCGATGTCGACGGGACGGCCGACGATCCGCCAGAAATACCTGGTCGACAGATCGAGGCCGCTAGTCAGTGCGCTCATGCGACGATCGTCGCACTCTCTGTACATGCGTGAGGATCGACGTCGCGCCCGACGCGCTCGCCGAGGCCCACCTTCCCGGTCAGGCGAGGAGTCGATCGGCCAGCCGAAAGCCGGCGTGTGCATCCCGCCAGTGCACGGTGACGGGGTCTGACGCGTCCAGTGCATGCCGGCCGCTCCCCAGTAGCCGGTCGGCCGAGTCGCGTGCGCGCGCGACGGCTTGCTGAAAGCCTGGGCGCGCGGTGGCCATGTCGCTGGATCGTGCGCACGACGAGCCGACCTGGAGCCTGGCGGCGTCGATGTCGGACGCCGCCCTGGCCACCTGTGCGGCTGCGTCATCGCTGACCTGTTCTCCACCGAACGAGGCGGCGAGGCGTGTGCGCGCCCCCTCGACGTGTCTGCGCCAGAGGCCGTCGGCCGATCCCACCACGGCGGCAGCCACGCCCGCACCGGCGATCACGGCGGGCCGGTCGCCATGGTGTCGGAAGACGTGTCGCTCGTCCACCGTGACGGCGGAGACCGTCACGTCCCGGATGCCCGCGGCGCTCAGGCCGGCCGGGCTGCCGACTGGATCAAGGCGCACCGCGCTGCGCGGCACCAGCACGCGAGAGTCGGCCATTGCCCGCGGGCAGCAGCAGCCAGTCGGCGTACTCGGCTCCGACGACGGACCCCCACCGCCCGGTCAGCCGCAGGTCGCGACCAAGTTCACCTGCGCCCTGAAAGGTGTTCGCGATCAGCATGTTTGGAGCATCGCCCCACACCGCGTCGGCCGCGCCCTGCGGCAGCGTGCTGACTTCGGACGCGCCGGCGTTGAACGCCGCGGCGAGCCAACCGAGTGACGCGTCCAGCGCGGCCAGCTCGCAGACCAGTTCGACGAACTGGTCGTCGTTCAGCGCGAGCCCGCCGTAGCGAGATGGCTGCATGGCCCGCATTGCCGATGAACGATGTTTCTCCGCAATCGGATTCGCCGCGACGGCATCGACCATGCCGCGCACCGCCTCGGCCATGCCGGTCACCATGCCACCTCCACGGTCGGCGATAATGCTCAGCGTGATCATGGCACGGGGTGCTCAGGTATGAGCACGGCGGTGCTGAGCGCGGTCCGCGACCTGCTGCCGTCGGTCGAGGCGGCTGCCGCAGACGTCGATCGAAACGGGGCGGTTGACCCCCAGGTCATTACGAATCTGCACGACGCCGGCTACTTTTCGCTGTTGCAGCCCAAGCCCTTCGGTGGTCTCGAGGCCGAGCCGGACGACTATCTGACGGCCACCCGGGAGCTCTCGTCGGCCTGCATGTCGACCGGCTGGTTGGCTGCCTGGTTGGGAGTGAACAACTGGGGATTGTCCGTGCGCGATCCGCGGGTGCTGGAGGAGATCTGGGGGTCTGACCCGCGCGCCCTGCTCTGTTCCTCGTACGCCCCGACCGGCCGGCTGGAGCGGGTGGACGGCGGATTCTGGCTGTCCGGTCGGTGGAGCAGGTGCACGGGGGCCCACCATGCGACGTGGCTGAGCGCCGCGGCACTGCGCGTCGGATCAGACGGCTCCGCCCAGGACTTCATGGCGGTGCTGCTGCCGCACACCGACTACGTCGTCGAGTCGAACTGGAACGGATTGGGACTGCGCGGAATCGGCGCGGACGAGGTCGTCGTCTCCGGGGCGTTCGTGCCCGAACACCGTGCCTTCAGCTGGCTCAACCTCAGACTGGACTCCCACGTGCCTGCGCTGGACCGGCTTCCCCAGCCGACGCTGTACACGCTGGCTGGAACCATGCCGCTGCTCGGCGCGGCGCAACACGTGCTGGCGACGCGCGGTGCGGAAGCGGCGACGGCACTGAGCCGCCTCGCCTTCGCGCGCACCGACGTCGAGCTGTCGGTGCTTCAGATTCGGCGCAATGTGTCCGAGCTCGTGGCGAGCGTTCGCGCGGGCGAGCAGCCGCCCGCCGAGTTGGTGCTGCGGACGCGTCGGGACCAGGTGATGGCCTCCGAGCGTGCCGAGCGGGCCATTCGCACGATCGTGCGGAGCGCGGGCCACCGAGACGACGATGCCGACGATCATCTGCTGGAGCGCGTCTGGCGCGACGTCCAGACCGCCCGGATGCATGTCGCAAGCAACGTCGAACAGGTGCTGGCCGTCGTGGGCCGGTTCGCGCTGGGCCTCGACGTCGACGACCTCATCTGGTGAGTCCCGGTCACACCCAGGCATCCGAGGACAGCGTGCGAAGCACCCGGGACAACATGTCGTCGGTGATCGTCGGGGTTTCGGCCTGATCACCCGCCGAACCCGCCGGGGCCGAGGAGGCGCTGCCGATGCGCTCGGCGATGCCCTTCGCCGCGCGCGTGAGGAACGGTGCCATGCGCTGCAGCCGCTGTGCAGGCACCGCGCCGGTGAGTGAGAGCCCCGCCAGCGCGCCGTCCGCCATCCGGATCGGGGCAGCGACGCTGGACAGGCCGACGGCGAGTTCCTGTTCGTCGTAGGCGAGCCCGTGCCGGGACCTGATCCGCGCCATCGCTACGTGCAACGTAGCCAGGTCGGCGATCGTCGCCGGTGTGTACTTGCGAAGCGGGTCGACGAGTTTCGCGTCGACGTCCTCGGCGGGAAGCTGCGCGAGCATCGCCTTGCCAAGGGCGCTGGCGTGCGCGGGCGTGTGGCTTGCCACCCGGGTCGGCACCGCGACGCCGCTCGCGCCCGAAACCTTGTCGAGGTAAACGACATCCGCCCCGACCAGTACGCCGAGGTGCACCACCAGCCCGGTGTCGGCATGGAGCCGTCTCGAGGACGGGGGACGCCACACCCCGCAGCCGCGAGTGATCGGACATCCGGCCCCCCGGCAGGGACGAGGCAGCGAGGCAGTATCCGTCCGGTCGGTGGCGGAGCAGTCCTGCGGAATGAAGCTGGGTGAGGATGCGATGAACCGACGAGCGCGGCAACCCGGTGTGGGTGACCACCTCGTCCAGGTGCAGCAGTTGGCCCGAATGGTCGAACGAGCTCATGATCAGCGCCACTCTGGCCACCATCGACGTCGGCGCCTCGGACGCGATGCCACTCGACGACCGTTGCAAGACCACCTCCGAAAGTTCGTGCCACCCCGACCATCTCACTTGTCGGCCCCAACGGGTGGCCGAATGACGACAGTCGGCCCCTTCACTCGGAAGGGACCGACCGTCGTCAGTGGCTCTCTGGTGTCGCTACCTCAGGCCGCATCCTTTTGCGTGGCGTCGGCGCCATTGGTGTCGCTCTCTGCGCCGGACACGGTCCCTGGCGCGTCGTTCTCCTTGCCGAGCTGGCCCAGCTTGGTGATGGAGGTCGCCACGTCGTCGCCGGCGTGCTTGATGGCGTCGAAGAGCCGGTGTCCCGGCCGGACGAGGCGGGTGTCGGGCTTACCCGGCGCCGCCTCGTTGCCGTTCCTCGCGACGGTCGCGCGGCCCGACAACAACGCCGAGAGCCTCTTCGCAATCGGCTTCTTCACCGCATCGGAATCCGTGCCTGCCGTCGCAGCGACGGTGTCGCCCGCAGGGTCCGCGGCGGACGTTTCGGTGGTCGACCGCAGCGTCGACGTGGCGGGCGATGCCGGCGCAGCTGGGGTCGAAAGCGCTTGGTCCACTTCGTGGTTCACCTTGGCAGTCACCGCGCGCTGGAACTTGGTGATCGAGAAGGTCGCGTCGGCGAGGCCATGGTTGATCGCCGTCACGATCTTGGTGATGTCCCTCGTGGCGAAGGCATCGGTGACCCCCTTGATGCTCGCGGTGAGCTGGCGGGTCAGCGTTCGGGACTGGAGCTTGACCTCGGCGCCGAGGGTGGGCTCGGGGGCGAACTGCTGCCCGTTCCAGCTGACCAGGGTCCAGCCGTCCTCGTTGTTGCCCTCGATGACGACGTAGTCGGTGTTGTCCAACTGCGCCGTCTGCAGCAGCTGGAGCTTCTGCTGCGGGGTGAGGTTCTGCACGTTCATCATCGTCCAGAACATGATGGTGCCGCCATGGGAGTAGACGACCGGGTTCCGGTCGCCCTTGTCGTACATGGTCTGTAGCGCCGCGTCGACTCTGGCGTCGAACACGTTCCCGTTGACGTTGGTACCTGGCATGTTCGTGTTCTTGTTGAACATGCTCGCGGGGATCTGCGGGATGACGCCGGTGAGCGCCCAGCCGATCGGGATAGAGCCCATACCCGCGCGAGGCGTTGGCCTCCGGTGTGCCCTCGAAGACGCCTGCCTCGATCTCCTGCAGACCGGGTAGCACCTGGATCGGCAATCCCAGGTACTGCGACATCGGCGCGGCCGTGAGCTGGGTCCGAACCATCGTCGACGCGTAGATGGCGTCGTAGTTGTTGTCGCCGAGCTTGGCGGCGACGTCGCGGGCCTGCTGCTCACCCTTCGGGCTGAGCACGGGGCCGGGTGTCGACGTGTCGATCAGCCCCGAGGTATTGCCGGTCGACTCGCCGTGGCGGATGAACGTCACCCGCATGATCTCGGCCGCGTTGGCTGGGATGGCGACCCCCACCAGGAGCAGGATCGATGCGACGGCGCCAACGACGTAGTGCCACAACTTCGGTTGGCGTCGGCAGTCGTGCGCTCTCGCTGCCTCGCGCTTTGAACCCTCGTTCACGGAAACTTCCTCATCTTCGTTGATACGGACAGCCCACGGTGACCTCACAGTGAGCTGTCGGCAAGGGCTCAGTCCCACCTACCGAGACCGGTGCCGCCCCCGGTCTCGCGCTGGTGGCACGCCCTCTACGCTTCGCCTAACCTGCTGGTATGAGCGGAGGTCCGCCCGCGCGGGATGACCGGGCCGTGATCGCCAAGGCTGTTGACCTGCTTGAAGCTCTCGCCGGGCAGCGGTCCGGCCTAGGAGTCAGTGAACTCGCCCGCCGCGCGGGGGTCAGCAAGTCCACGGCCTTCCGTGTTCTGGGTTCGTTGCAGCGGGATGGTTTGGTCGATCGCGTCGGCACCGGTTACCAGATTGGCGGAGCAGTCCGTCGGCTGGCGCGCAACGCGGTGTTGCCGAATCCCGAGATCGTCAGGGATGCGCTCGTGCCTTTCGTTGCGGACCTCTTCGTCCTCACGGGGCAGACCGTGCACGTGGCCGTGCTGGACGGTGCCGAGGTGGTCTATCTGACGAAGCTGTTCGGTCACCGGCAAGCCCCGATTCGGCCGTGCCCCGACGACCGGTTTCCCGCCCACGGCGTGGCGATCGGCAAGGCGCTGATGGCATACGACCGCGCCGCCTCGGTCGGCCTGGAATCGGCTCCGTTGAAAGCATTCACCGCACGCACCACGACGGATCCTGCCGCGTTGTATGCGCAGTTTCAGGGAATCCGTTCTGGTGGAATCGCATTCGACGCCGACGAGGCCCGCATCGGGGTGAGCGCCGTCGCCGTCCCCCTGCGTGGACCCGACGGCGCCGTGGTGGCCGGCCTGTCGATTACGCACGCAAGCGCCGATCCAGCCGCATCCCGCTACGCCGAGCACGTACGCAATGCCGGCGCGGCTGCGGCCCCGGCTCTGCGGCGGGCGCTGACTCAGCTGCCGACCTAGGCGCCGGGGTAACGACCGCCCCGCACCTCCGCGGGATCGAATAGTGCGCTGAGCTGTGCGACCTCGTCCGCGCTCAACGCCACCTCCGTCGCTGCGGTGTTCTCCTGCAGATACGAAATCCGTTTGGTACCGGGGATCGGCACCACGTCGAGCGGCTGTGCCAGCAGCCATGCCAATGCCACTTGCCCGGGGGTTGCTCCCTTGCGCGAGCTGAATGACCGTAGGCCTTCGACGAGCTTGGCGTTTCGGTCGAGATTCTCGCCGGTGAAGCGGGGCAACACCGAACGGTAATCCGTGGAGTCGAAGACCTGGCCGCGCCGAACCTGGCCAGTGAGCATCGCACGGCCGAGTGGGCTGTAGGGAACCAGCGTGATGCCGGCGGCGCGGCAGGCGTCGACTACTCCATCGGCCTCGACGGAACGTTCCCACAGCGAGTATTCGCTTTGGAGCGCGGACAACGGAAAGGTGGCGTGGGCGCGGCGCAACTCGTCGACCGGGAGCTCACAGTGGCCGAGCGCCCGCACCTTGCCCTGACGTACCAGTTCACCCATCGCACCGACGGTCTCCTCGATGGGAACGGTGGGGTCCTGCCGGTGGCAGTAGTAGAGGTCGATGTGATCGGTACCCAGCCTCCGCAGGCTCGCATCGCACGCCTGCATGACGTATGCGGGATCACCCGCGATCCCGATGGCACCGTCGGCGCCCATTTGAACGGCGAACTTGGTCGCTATCACGACCTCGCCACGGCGACCTGCGATGGCCTCCCCGATCAGCTCCTCGTTGTGCCCATAGCCCTTGATGGGGGCGCCGAACGCGGCATCGGCGGCACCGTAGACGTCGGCGGTGTCCAACATGCCGACCCCGAGGTCGATCGCCTCGCGGATGGTGGCGATGCTGGTCTCGCGGTCAGCATCACCGTAGGACTGCGACATCGTCATGCAGCCGAGGCCGATTGGCCGCATCGTGATGTCCGAGTGCCCCAACGTCACCCGTGCCCGCACCAGATCTCCACCCGCAGTGGCTAATTCAGATTGACTCATGATCCCAAGCCAAGCACGGTGGGTGCTCGTTGCTCAACGCATCGTGCCGAATGGCGGCACGATGCGGCCGTCGGATCGCCATACACGCCACAGGCCCCATCGGTTAGGGAATCAGCACGGTCGAGCCGTGCGTTCGGCGGCCCTCGAGATCGCGGTGGGCCGCAGCGGCATCTTCGAGGTGGTAGCGCTCACCGGTGGTGACCTTCACGATTCCTGCTGATATCGCATCGAACAGTTCCCCTGCACGCCAGGAGAACTCATCGTAGGAGCGATTGAAGTGGGTCCGCATCGGCCGGGTGAGGTACACCGAGCCGGCAGCGTTCAATCGCTGCGGATCAACGGGCGGCACGGGCCCGCTCGCGGCACCGAAGAGCGCCAGGGTGCCTCGTACCGCCAGGCTGGCCAGGCTCGCATCGAACGTCGACTTGCCGACCCCGTCGAAGACCGCCGCGACCCCGTCACCGCCGGTAAGCGCGCGCACCGCCGCGCCAAACTGCTCTGGGTCGACGGGGTAGTCCAAGACCTCGGCCGCCCCGGCCGCGCGCGACAGTGCGTTCTTGGCCGGGGTGGACACCGTCGTCAGAACCCGGGCGCCCTGGCGGTCGCCCATTGCGTGAGTATCAGTCCGACACCACCGGCGCCGGCGTGCACCAGTATGTCGTCACCCGGTGCCACCGGGTAGACCGACTTGAACAGGAAATGCGCGGTCAGCCCCTTCAGCAATGCCGATGCCGCTGTCTCCGACGGGATGGCGTCGGGCACGCGTGCCGTCAGATCGGCTGCGGCGAGGCAGTACTCGGCGTACGCCCCCTGCGCATCCGCACTGGCGACCCGGTCACCCACCCGGACCGAGGTGACGTCCTCACCGACCGCGGCCACGGTGCCGCACACTTCGCTGCCGATGATGAACGGCAACGTGCACGGATACAGTCCGGAGCGGAAGTACGTGTCGACGAAGTTGACTCCGATCGCCTCCGCTTCGATCAAGATCTGACCTCGGCCGGGCGTTGGGATCGGACGCTCGACGTCGGTCAGGACTTCTGGGCCACCCGTCTGGGTGATTTCGATGGCGTGCATGACGGTCTCCTCATGGGTTCCGTTGTCGTGCTCGGCGAATCGGGATGTTCTCTCAGCCGAGGTGCGGCAGCTCGGGTTGGGTGGGGACGACGATCACGGTCGGGCCGTCCGCTTGCAGTGCGGCCGTGAACTCTCGCGCCAGCTCTTCGGTGGTGTCGACGTTGGCCGTACGGCATCCGAAACCCGTTGCCAGTGCGGCGATGTCCAAGCCGGGGAGATCGAGCGCGGGTACACCCGGTGTGTTCTCCAGCAGGGCAAACGACTTGAGGATGGCGTAGGCCCCGTTGCGCAGCACCACGAAGACGATCGGCAACTGGTGCTGGGCGGCCGTCCAGATCGCCTGCACGGAGTACTGGAACGAACCGTCACCGATGGTGGCGACGATATGCCGCTTGACGCCGCGCTCGCGGTCTCCGAGCGCCACGCCAACGGCTCCGGGAACGCCCCAGCCGATACCTCCGCTTCCGGTGGCGAAGAAGCTGCCGGGCCGCGTGGTGGGCAGCCACTGCAGCAGCTCGGCCATCGTCGACGTGGACTCCATCACCACCGCGGCATCGTCGGGTTTGACCGTGCTCAGCGTCGCATAGACCTCGTCGGCGGTCAGCGGCTCCGACGGTGCCGAGGACCGCACGGCCCGATCCCTGTTCAAGGGTGGGTGCATGGGCCGGCCAGTTGGTTCGTCGATCAGGTCGACCAGCTGTTCCAGAGCCACCCGAACGTCGCCGAGGAGGCTGTCGCCGACTGGGGCGACCGAAGCCAGGTGAGGATCGGCGGTGACCTGGATGAGTTCGGATCCCTCTGGCAGGTACTCGCCCGCGACGAAGGGGTAGTAGCGGAAGGCCTGCGCACCGATCACGATGACGAGGTCATGCCCATGGACCACCTGGTTGACCCCGGCGATCGTCATCGGCATCGGGCCTGCGTACAGCCGATGGTCCTCGGGGAATGACACTCGGTCGGTCAGGGCGCTGGCGCGGACGGGTGCCCCGAGCTTCTCGGCGAAGGCGATGCCGGCGTTCCACCCACCGGCACGGTCCACCTCCGGCCCGAGAATCAGCAGCGGGTTCTCCGCCCGGTTGATCCGCTGGGCAAAGGCACTGAGCCGCAGCAGATCTGGCGCGGTCCGCTGACTGACGGTCCGCACCGTTGCCGGGCCGAGGGCTGACTTCTGCCAGTCGTCCAGCGGAACGGACAGAAACACCGGACCGGCGGGCGGCTGCAAGGCGACGGCGTAGGCCTGCATGAACGCCGCCGGAACGTCCTCGGCGCGAACGGGCTCGTATGCCCACTTGACCCACGGTGTGGGCAACACCGTTGCGTCCCTGTTGTTCAGGTAGGGGTCGCACAGCGACATCTCGCGGGTCTGCTGCCCCGCCGTGACGATCAGCGGGGTGTTTGCGCGGTAGGCGGCCACCAGGCTTCCCATCGCGTTGCCTACGCCCGCCGCGGTATGCAGGTTGACCAGAGCCGGCTTGCCGACGGACTGAGCGAAGCCGTCGGCCATCGCCAGTGCGGAGGCCTCCTGCAACGCCAACACGTAGGTGAAGTCGTCCGGGAAGTCCTGCAGGAACGTCTGCTCGGTCGAACCGGGGTTCCCGAACACCGTTGTCAGACCGAGCGTACGGAGTAGGTCGTAGGTGACGGCATGTACGGTCTCTTTGATCTGTCATGTGAAACACCAGCTTTCGATGGGCGTGACGATTTTGGACGATTCCGGTACTCGTGCGAGCTGTCGTCTCATCGACGAATCACGTTGACGCACAGCTCATCCGCCACTGGCTGACGGCCACGACAGTGGATTCCTCCATTGTCCTGATCTACCTTCGGATGGTCTGTGCCCTCACCACTGACCCGCTGGTGACGAATGGTGCCGAGGCAGGGGCAGTCGACTCATCTGACAGCGTCGACGACAGCGCCATCATCCCTCTTCTCCGCCGAGCTGCCGGGGACACGTTGTGAGCACGTTGTACCCATAATAGGTACAGTGTACGCATGAAGGTGTCAACGCCGTGGAGGTCGACGGCGACTACGGACCCGGCACAGCACAGGAGGGCAACATGTCGAGAAAGCCGTTGAGGCTCACCGCGAAGGGTGAGCACACCCGGCAGCGAATCGTCGAAGCCGCAGACCGTCTGATCGGCTGGCGCGGCGTGACCCGCGTGACCCTCGACGACGTTCGTGCCGAGGCGAAGGTGAGCAGCTCGCAGATCTACCACTACTTTGCTGACAAGCACGCCTTGATCGCCGCCGTCATCGACTACCAGGACTCCCTCTCGCTCGGCGGTGAGTCGATGCCGGGCAGTTTCGAGTCGGTGGACGCCGTGCGGTCCTGGGCGCAGCGCCTCATCGCGGGGCAACGCGAGTCGCAGTACGCAGGCGGTTGTCCAATCGCCACCCTGGGCACCGGATTGATGGATCTCGACGCCGATGCGCTCGCCCAGATCGCTCGGATGTTTCGTCGATGCGAGGACGGCATTCGCGCCGGCTACGAAACCATGCACGCCAACGATGACCTCGCACCCGACGCCGATCCAGACGCCCTCGCGACCATGACGTTGGCCACGGCCATCGGTGGTCTCGTGCTCGCTCAGCTGAACCGAGACGCCCAGCCGCTGCAGGTCGCTCTCGACGCACTTGCTGGGTTACCTGGAGCCGCAGCAATCGGGATCATCAAAGGCGTTGGGGTCAAAGTAAATTGGATTGGTAACTCCAAAAAGTTGTGTCTACCGTTCGGGACATGACCTTGGACATGGCGGGATCGACGGCGTTGGTGACGGGTTCGACGAGCGGTATCGGCACCGCGATCGCAACGGCACTGGCACAGCACGGAGCCCACGTTTTGGTCTGTGGGCGGGACACGGTACGGGGTGAGCGCGGTCGTCAGCGACCTCCGCAACGCTGGCGGGCGTGCCGATTTCGTCCAAGCCGACCTCGGTGGAGGTGCTGCGGCGGCCAAGGATCTGGGCGTTCGGGCTCAGCAGCCTTGCGGGTCGACACGTTGACATCCTGATCAACAATGCGGCAGTCGGAATCATCGCTCCGACAGCGGATATGCCCGAGGAAGGATTCGACGCGGCCATCGCGACCAACCTCACCGCGCCCTACTACCTGGTCGGTGCGCTGGCCCCTGCGATGGCCGAAGCGGGCAGCGGGGCAATCGTCAACGTCGCCAGCATGGCGGGCCAGTTCGCGTTGCCCGGGATGTCCGTCTACGGCGCGACCAAGGCTGCGCTGTTGTTTCTGACCAAGAGTTGGGCGGCCGAGTACGGACCGCAAGGTGTTCGCGTCAATGCAGTGACCGTGGGCCCGACGCGTACCCCGGGTTCGGCCGAACTGGGAGAGGCACTCGACGCCCTCGCCGCGCAAGCGCCCGCAGGTCGCGTTGCCGACCCGCCGAAATCGCCTCGGCCGTCGCATTCCTGGTTAGCGATGCGGCGAGCTTCGTGCACGGCGCCGCGCTGTCAGTTGATGGTGGCCGCACTGCGGTGTGACCCCGACGAGTTAGCGACTCTGACGGCGCCGTCGCGACGGGGAGCGTGCGCGACGACGCGTTCCAGACAGCGTCGATGAATTTCGCAGCGATGGGTAGTCCCTATTCCAGGGATCGGCACTGGAAAACGGCCTGGCCTTGACCGATGAACCAGGATGGAAATCGTGCAACTTCCCGTGCAGCCGCCCGTCGACCCGATGCTCGCCAAGGCGGCGACGAAGGTGCCCGACGACCCAGGCGTGTGGTCGTATGAGCCGAAGTGGGATGGGTTCCGCGCACTGGTGTTCCGCGACGGTGACGACGTGGTGGTGCAGTCGCGCAACGGCAAGGACCTCGGCCGGTACTTCCCCGAGCTACTCGACGCCCTTCGCGACGAGGTCGCACCCCGCTGTGTGCTCGATGGAGAGGTCGTCGTGCCCCGCGAGATCGACGGCCGGGTCCGCCTGGACTGGGAGTCGCTGAGCCAGCGGATCCACCCTGCGGCCAGCCGGGTCAAGATGCTCGCCGAACAGACACCCGCGCACTTCATCTCCTTCGACGCGCTTGCCACCGGAGACCGCTCGCTGCTCGATGAACCGTTTCGAGCGCGCAGGGCCGCCCTGAGTGATCTCGTCGTCGACAAGCAGTGGTGCCACGTCACGGGAACGACGGAAGACCCCGAACTCGGTGCGCACTGGCTGACCTCTTTCGAGGGCGCGGGCCTCGACGGCGTGATCGCCAAGCGTCTCGACGGCCGCTACCTGCCGGGCAAGCGGGAGATGATCAAGGTCAAGCACAAGCGCGACGCCGACTGTGTGGCGATCGGCTACCGGATCCACAAGAGCGGCGAGGGCATCGGATCGATCCTGCTCGGCCTCTACCGCGACGACGGCGAGCTCCAGATGGTCGGTGGTGCAGCATCTTTCACCGTCAAGGACAGGATCAAGCTGCTTGGCCGAGCTCGAACCGCTACGCGAGGGCGATCAGGTCAACGACGGCGAGCCGAGCCGATGGAACTCCGCCGCCGACAAGCAGTGGATCCCGATCCGGCCGGAGAAGGTGGCCGAGGTCGCGTACGACCAGATGGAGGGCAACGGCAGAGAACGAGCGGCGGTTCCGGCACGCCGTGAAGTTCGTGCGCTGGCGCCCCGACCGCGAGCCGGGCAGCTGCACCTTCGCGCAGCTCGACGTGCCGGTGAACTACGACCTCTACGACGTGCTGGACTCCTGAGATGGCCAAGGTGACGGCAATCGAGATCGAGGTCCCCACGCCGGACGGCGGATCGCGGGCGGTCCGGGTGTCCAGCCCCGACCGGGAGATCTATCCACCGACGGACCGCACGCCATCGGTGACGAAGAAGATGGTCGCCGAATACGTTGCGGCCGTTGGGGTCCCACTGTTAGGCGTGCTGCGCGGCAGGCCGACGGCGTTGGAGCGTTGGCCGGGCGGAGTGCACCCGGGGATGCGACTGGCCGTGGGCGGCAACGACAAGGACGCCGACGGCTTCTATCAGAAGCGCGTGATGAAGGGCGCGCCCGACTACGTCGAGACCGCGAAGGTGACCTTCCCGTCGGGCCGAACGGCCGACGAGCTGTGCCCGTCGGAGATCGCGGTGCCGGTGTGGTGTGCGCAGATGGGCACCATCACGTTTCATCCATGGGCCGTGCGTGTTTCGTCATCACCCGACTGCCTCGACCATCCCGACGAATTGCGCATCGACCTCGATCCGCAACCGGGCACCACGTTCTCCGACGTGCTCCGGGTCGCCGACGTCACGCGTGAAGCCCTCGTCGATCTCGGCATGGCCGGCTTCTGCAAGACGTCGGGTAACCGCGGCGTCCACGTGTTCGTCCGCATCGAGCCCCGGTGGGACTTCACCGACGTCCGGCACGCGGCGATCGCGCTCGGGCAGAGAACTCGAGAAGCGCGACGACGGGGTGACGACGGCGTGGTGGAAGGAGGAGCGTGGCGAGCGCATCTTCGTCGACTACAACCAGAACTGTCGGGACCGCTCGATTGCGTCCGCATGGTCCCTTCGGGCGGTCCAGGGCGCCACGGTGTCGACTCCGCTGACGTGGCAGGAACTCGCGGAGGTCAAGGACTCGCACGAGCTGAATCTGTTCACGGTGCCCGAACGCCTTGCGGACAAGGGCGACCCGTGGCGCGACATCGACGAGACGGCCGTACTCGATTCAGCCGCTGCTGGACCTCTGGGACGCACCACCCGGTGGAGCTGAACTATCCGCCGGACTACCCGAAGATGCCCGGCGAACCGCCCCGCGTGCAGCCGAGCAAGAAGGTCGCGGCGCACTGGGACGAGGACGGCAACCCGGTCATGACGGCGTGGAATCCGGTGTGGCGGAAGCCGACAGGAGGCCGGGGCCGTCGTCGGCCCGCCGGAGCCCGTCGGGCACGCCAGTAGTATCGATGCCTGGGTGGCGAAATCTAGGCCGCCTCGACGAGTCCAGCTAATACTTCATTGGAGCTGACTAGTTCGCCACGCTAAGTTTCAGTAGGGTGGGCGTGGCCCGTCGCGTGAGACAGCGAACCCGTGCCTCGCGGTGACCGCGCCCGGCCTGGTCTAGTTTGCGAGGCGGCTGAGAGCGAGAGTGTCGGAATGACGGATTCCACAACGAAGACTCAGCGCGTCGACAGTCGGCTGCCCGCCTATCGGATGGCGCTCCTGCTGATCTCGTCCGGTATCGGGCACTTCGTAGCCGCCGACCGCTTCGACGCGGCCATCCCGGCCGAGTTACCAGGAGATGCGCGCATCTATACGCACGTGTCGGGTGCGGTCGAGGTTGCCATCGGGGCGCTTCTGCTGCCGCGACGCACGCGTCGCATCGGTGCGCGGTCCGCTGCGGTGTTCTTTATTTTGATTGCCCCAGCAATCGCCAACGGCGTGCGGGTCGCATCGGGCAAGGGAATGTTGCCAATGCTTCTAGCCATCGCTCGTCTGCCGATACACGTCGTGTTGGTCGCGCAGTCCGTCAAGATCTTACAAAACGCTGACGGCGCCTAGCGAAGCCGTTCGCCCCGCTGAGGCGGAGAGTTCACCGGCACATACCTACTCGCCACTCGCGCAAACATCAACGGACGCGTAAATTATCGATCGATCGATATTGACGGCGGGGCAGGGAACGCGGGGATGTTATGCCAGAGGGTGAACGCTGGACGGCGCCGGAAACGATGCTGGAACTTCTGCGGCAGCGTGTGGAACGGCACGGCGACCAGGTCGCCTTCGTTTACTCGTTGGACGGCGAGGAAGAGCACGCACGGCTGACGTACGGCCAGCTGGACGTGAGGGCGCGAGCCATCGCAGCCTCCCTGCAGAGGCAGGGCGCCGCGGGCGAACGAGTACTGGTCCTTTGCCCCTCCGGTCTGGACTTCATCGCGGCGATGTTCGGCTGCTTCTACGCGGGCACGGTCGCGATACCCGTGCACCCGCCCGTGCACAGCCGGCTGATCTCACGCGTCGCGTCGATCGTCGCCGATTCGCAAGCACGCTTCGTCCTGACCACCGCAGGTGTGCAGACCGAGCTCAAGCCCGTGGTGGACGATCTGCCCGAGGGGCCATCCCTGCAGTGGTGCGCGGCGGACACCGACACGCCCGAGATGGCGGCCGACTGGATCTCGCCAGTCATCGAGCCGACCTCGACCGCGTTCGTGCAGTACACCTCGGGTTCGACGGGAACGCCGAAGGGCGTCGAACTGGAACACCGCAATCTGGTCGCCAACCTCGACGACATCAGCAACGTGCTCGGCCGCGGCGACGACGTGAGGGTGGTCAGCTGGCTTCCGCTGCACCACGACATGGGCCTCATCGGCGCCGTGTTCGGCGTGATCAACTCCGGTGGCACGTGCTTCCTCATGCCGCCGTCCGCGTTCATCCAGCGCCCGATGCGATGGCTCGAGACGATTTCCCGGTACGGCGCCAATATCAGCGTCTCGCCGAACTTCGGCTACGAACTATGCGTCACCCAGAGCACGCCAGAGGAGCGCAATGCGCTCAACCTGTCCAACTGGACCGGGGCCTACTGCGGTGCGGAACCCGTCCGTGTCGCGACGATGCAACGGTTCGCCGACGCCTTCGGGCCCGCCGGATTCAATCAGGACGCCTTCCATCCCGTGTATGGCCTTGCCGAGGCGACGTTGTTCGTGTCGGGAACGACGGATCGCACCGCCGTGGCAAAGGTTCGGCACGTGGACAGCATCGCGCTGCGGGAGAACACCGTCATCGAGATCGCTGCCGACGACCCGGCGGCAACCACCGTCGTCGGCTGCGGTCCGGGGTCCGAAAGCCAGCAATTGGCGATCGTGGATCCCACGACCCATCGGCGGTGCGCAATCCGACGGCATCGGCGAGATCTGGGTCAGCGGGACGAACGTGGCGCGAGGGTACTGGCGGAAGCCGGCCGAGACCGCGGAGACGTTCGAGGCCTTCATCTCCGACACCGGCGAGGGTCCCTTCCTTCGTACGGGAGACCTTGGTTTCGTGATGGACGGCGAACTATTCGTCGCCGGCAGGCTGAAGGACCTCGTCATCATCCGCGGCCGCAACTACTACCCCAATGACATCGAATTCACCGCGCAGGAGACTCACCCGGGCCTGATGAACGGCCGGGGCGCCGTCTTCGCCGTCACGCCGGAATCTGGCTGGCGGTCCCGAACAATTGGTCGTCGTACAGGAAGTGGACCGCGCTCAGATTACCGCGGAGAATGCCGACGAGTCATCGCAGCGATCCGCACCGCCGTCACCGCCGAACACCAAATCCAAGTCGCACTCAGTACTTCTCGTCGACCCTCTGCGAATCCCTACCACCTCGAGCGGCAAGATCAAGCGGCGCGCGTCCCGAGAGAAGTTCATCGACGGCCTCCTCGAGCCATTCGCAGAATGGCATGCGCCGACGCGCGCACCGAAAGCACGTCGTGGCGGCATCGAAGGATGCGCCGACGGCGGTTCAGCGCAGCGCCGAGGAGATCTCGGCATGGTTCGTCAACCAACTCTGCGCGGAACTCGACCTGTCCGTGAGCGAAGTCGACACCGCGCAGCCGTTCGCCTACTACGGGCTCGACTCCGTTCGTTCGATCCAGATGATGACCGCGCTCGAGGCGTGGCTCGGACGCAAGACGTCGCCCACCCTGACCTTCGACTACCCGACGATCGACCTGCTCGCGGCGCACCTGGCCACCGAGACGAGGAGGTCGCGTCCGAGGTCGCCGGTTCAGGTCGACCGTGGCATGCAGGCCACGGGCGCGGACGAGCCCATTGCGATCATTGGGATCGGCTGCCGGTTCCCGGGAGCCGAGGGACCTGCAGCGTTCTGGAAGCTGCTCTGCGATGGCGTCGACACCGTCTCGGAAGTGCCGCAGGATCGTTGGCCGGCGGACGGGGCCGCCCGATGGGGCGCGTTCCTCGACCACGTCGATCAGTTCGACGCCCAGTTCTTCGGTATCTCGCCCCGCGAGGCATCGCGGATGGATCCTCAGCAGCGCCTGCTTCTCGAGGTGGCGTGGGAAGCGCTCGAAGACGCGGGCCAGGTGCCGGAGCAACTCGCGGGCACCCGGACGGGCGTGTTCACCGGCGCGGCAGGCAACGAGTACCAGCACCTCACCCTCAGTCGGCCCGACCTCATCGACCCGTACAGCGGCACCGGCACTTCGGCGAGCATCGCGTCGAACCGACTGTCCTACTTCTTCGACCTCCGTGGCCCGAGCATGTCGGTCGATACGGCATGCTCGTCGTCACTCGTCGCCATCCACCTCGCGTGCCGCAGCCTCCGCGACGGTGAGTCGACGCTGGCGCTCGCCGGTGGCGTGAACGTCATGCTGACCGATGGGCCCAACATCAACTTCGCCAAGGCGGGAGTACTGGCAGCAGACGGCCGCTGCAAGACCTTCAGCGCCGACGCCGACGGGTGGGTGCGTGGCGAGGGCGCGGGGATGGTCGTCCTCAAGCCGCTGAGTCGTGCACTGGCCGAGGGTGATTCGATCTACGCGGTGATTCGCGGCAGCGCGATGAACCAGGACGGCCGCACCAATGGTCTGATGGCGCCGAGCCGGTTGTCGCAGGAAGAGGTTCTGACCGACGCCTACCGTCGAGCGGGCATTTCCCCCGGCGTCGTGCAGTACGTGGAAGCCCAGGGTCTTGGCACGCTGCTCGGCGACGCGATCGAAGCCGAGGCGCTCGGTACGGTTCTTGCGGAGGGCAGGACGTCGGACAGCCCGTGCATCATCGGCTCGGTCAAGACGAACATCGGCCATCTCGAGGGGGCGGCCGGCGTCGCAGGCCTCATCAAAGTCGCGCTGTCGCTTCGGAATCGGATGATTCCGCCGACCTTGAACTTCACCGAGCCCAACCCGAACATTCCGTTCGGCACGCTGGCCCTGCGGGTCGCTCAGGGCCTGACGCCGTGGCCAGACAACGGTCGTGCGGTGGCGGGTGTCAGCGCGTTCGGCTTCGGCGGGACCAACGCCCACGTGGTCCTGGCCGAGGCGCCACAGGTGCGTGTCACCGATCCCGCCGCCGACGAGGCGCAGGGGCAGGTCGCGATCCTCCCGCTGTCGGCGCGGTCGCCGGAAGCGCTTGTCGCACTGGCCAACCGATATGAACTGGCGCTTGCGGCAGGTGCTCCGGTCGGTAGCCTGTGCCACACCGCGGCCACCCGCCGCGCCCACCACGACCAGCGGCTCGCCGTGATGGGTTCCTCGCGGGAAGAACTGTGCGAGGCGCTCGCCGCATACCGGCGCGGAGTGGCGCATCCGGGGCTGTCGGCCGGTCGACGGCGGTTCGGTCTGCGGCCCGGTGTGGTCTTCCTGTTCTCCGGCGAGGGCACGCAGTGGACGGGCATGGGCAGGCAGCTCTACGAGCAGGAGCCGGTGTTCCGGGATGCGCTGGTCGGGGTGGACCGCGCGATGCGGCCACACCTCACCGACTCACTGCTGACCGAACTTCTCGCCGCTCAGCAGGATTCGCGAATCAATGACGACATCGACATGGCGGCGCCCGCAATCTTCGCCATCCAGGTCAGCCTCGCCGCACTCTGGCGGTCGTGGGGAATCGAGCCCATAGCGGTCATCGGGCACAGCATGGGCGAGGTCGCCGCGGCGCACGTTGCGGGCGCGCTCACCCTCGATTCCGCCGCGCTGCTCCTACGCAGCCGCAATCGCCTTCTCCGTTGGACGAGTGACCGTGCGATCCGCACGGAGCTCGAGGACGTGCTGGCCGCGCTGGACACGACGCCGACCAAGGTGCCGATGTACTCCACCACCACCGGTGGGGTCGTCGACGGCGAACTGTGGGATGCCGCGCACTGGCTGGCGAATCTCCGTTCACCCGTGCGCCTCTCGGCGCCCGTCCGCAGGCTCGTGTCGCTCGGCAACGAAGCATTCCTCGAGGTCGGCCCCAGCACCGCACTGTTGAGCGCGGTACGAGACGACGCGGACGTCGCTGGTCGGACGTGCACGCTGGCGTCGTCGATGAGACCGGGAGAATCGGAACGCACCACCATGCTTGCCGCGCTCGGCGGCTTGTACGGCAGCGGTCAGTCGGTCGCCTGGGATCGGCTGTACCCGTGGGGCAGCCAGCCCGTCGCCGCGGCACCGACCTACCCGTGGCAGCGCGAGCGTCACTGGCTGGGCGACGGGGTCGACGGCGTCGTGCCGCAGCCCCTGGTACGGCAGCCCGAGGTGGCCGTCCCGCCGGAGGTCGCGCCCGAGCCCGCACCCGCTCCTGTCGATCCGGTCGAGCTGACGGCCACGCTCAACGAATTGCTCCGCGACGCAACCGGACCCGAGCGGCGTCGGCTGCTCGAGTCGTACCTGCGAGATCAGGCCGCGGACCAGCTCGGCATGACGCCGTCGCTTCTCGACATCGAGTCCCCGCTCAACAATCTCGGGGTCGACTCGCTGATGGCGGCCGAACTGCGCGCCCACATCGAGCGTGACGTGGGTGTCGTCGTGCCGGTAGTGAACTTCCTGGACGGCCCGAGCGTCTCCGCTCTCGCCGACTGGCTCGGCACCACGCTTTCCGAGCCCGGAATGTGGCGGCCGAACCCGAACGTGCCCGAAGCCCTACTGAAGGAGACGGCCAAACGAAGCTCGGAGCCAATCGATCTCGCGGGTTCGCGGTGGATCGACCTACTCACGCAGGTCCCGGACAGTTCCGACGACGACGTCGATGCACTGTTACGGGAAGTCCTTGCCACGCAGGAGGACCACGATGACTGACATTCTCAGCAGACCCGTCATAGACATCTCCGGACTGTCGCCCGACGAGAAGCGTGCTCTGCTTTCGCGCCTCCTCCGGGAGAAGGCGGACAGGTCGGCATCGACGCATCCGTTGTCGCACGGGCAGCGGTCGCTCTGGTTCATGTACAACCTCGCGCCAGGCAGCCCGGCGTACACCATCACGTACGCCGCCAAGCTCGGCGGCGAGTTGGACGTTCCCGCCCTGGAGAACGCCGTCCAGGCCCTCGTCGATCGGAACGCGACCCTTCGCACCACCTATGCGGTGCGCGAAGGTCAGCCCGTTCAGCTCGTCCACCCGCACTGGCGCGTGCGAATGGCCCGGCACGACATCGGTTCTGACGACAGTGAGCTCGACGACTGGATTCGGCGCGAGTCGAATCGCCCGTTCGACCTCGAGATCGGCCCGGTCTTCCGCCTGACCCTGCTGCGGCGCGGGCCCCAGGACCACGTTCTGATCTTCGCGATGCACCACATCGCCGTCGACTTCTGGTCGATCGACGTCATGCTCGACGAGCTGCGCCTGCTGTACGCGGCGGAACGCGGCGCCGAGATCCCCGAGCTCTGCCCCCAGCGTTACGTCGACCACGTCGACGAGCAGATCCGCTCACTCGAAGATGGTGAGGGAGAGCGTCTTTGGGAGTACTGGCGTGAGCAGTTGGCGGGCGACCTTCCGGTCACCCAGCTGCCGACGGACCGGCCGCGGCGGGTGGCGCAGACCTACCGCGGCGCGATCCACCACTTCCCGCTGCCCGACGCGCTCTACGAAGGTCTGAAGAAGACGGGTCGCGCCGCGGGCTCGACGCCGTACGTGACGCTGCTGGCGGCATACGCCACCCTGCTCCATCGCTACAACGGCCAGGACGAACTCCTCATCGGATCGCCCTTCGCCTGCCGCGAGGACAAGGGCGTGAAGGAACTCGTCGGCTACCTCGCCAACCCGGTGGTGCTACGCGCCGACATGCACGGCGACCCGACGTTCACGGCACTGCTCGGCGAGGCTCAAGGAGACGGTGTTCGGCGCGCTGAGGCACCAGGACTATCCGTTCTCGCAGCTCGTCGAGCGGCTTCGGCCGGTGCGCGATCCCAGCCACGCACCGCTGTTCCAGGTCTCGTTCGCGTGGGAGCAGTTTCGCCGCTTCAGCGAAGGCACGGGAGGTGCGGCGCCGGGTCAGGCGCTGCACATGACGACCGTGCACATCGCGCAGGGCGGTGCGCCCGACGATCTGCTGATGCTCGCCGGCGAGATGAACGGGACGTTGATCTGCGCGCTGCAGTACAACACCGACCTCTTCGACGCCGCCACGATCGAGCGGATGGCCGAGCACTTCACGACGCTGCTCGGCGGCATCATCACCGATCCCAACGCGACTCTCTCGGAGCTACCGATCCTCACCGAGGCCGAGCGCCTCGAGCAGTCGGCGTGGAATGAGACCGAGGTGCGTTTCGACGCGCCCGAATGCCTGCACGAGCTGATCGCCGAGACGGCCCGACGCACCCCGACCGCCGTCGCCGTGTCCTCCGGGGACGGGGAGCTGACCTACGCCGAACTCGACCGGCGGGCCGATGCGCTCGCACATCGGTTGCAAGGCTTGGGCGTTGGGCCCGACACCATCGTGCCCGTCCTGCTGGACCGCTCCGAGGATCTGGTCGTCGGCCTGCTGGCCTCGCTGAAGGCCGGCGGCGCGTTCATGCCGATCGACCCGGCGCAGCCGGCGAATCGCATTGCCGCCATTCTCTCCAACGCGCCCGATGCTCCCGTGTGCATCACGCACGAGCGGCACCTCGGCTACCTCGATCAGTTCAGCGGGCAGTCAGTGTGCCTCGACATGCCGTCGACCGCCTCGGCCGACGCCGTCGCCGCGCCGGCGGGCACGGCGTCCGACAGCCTCGCCTACGTCATCCACACGTCCGGGTCGACCGGCGTGCCGAAGGGAGCCCTCAACACCCACGGTGGGATCCGCAACCGTCTGCTGTGGATGCAGCAGGCGGATCCGCTGACCGCCGACGACAAGGTGCTGCAGCAGACGCCGGTGACCTTCGACGTGGCGGTGCTGGAGATCTTCTGGCCGCTGATCGCGGGCGCCCGCGATCGTCATCGCCAAGCCCGACGGCCACAAGGACGTCAAGTACCTGGTCCGGACCATCGCCGACGAATCGGTGACGGCGGCGTTCTTCGTGCCGACGATGCTGCGGTCGCTGCTGGCCGAGCCGGACGTGACCGACTGCGTCGCCCTGCGGAGGGTGTCCTGCGGCGGCGAATTGGTGCCCTACGAGCTGACGCAGCGTGTTCCACGCCAAGCTGAACGCGGAGCTCTGGAACGAGTACGGCCCCGCCGAGGCTGCCGTCACCGCCACGTACTACCACTGCAAGCGGGGGGCATCCGGTCCGACCGTGCCGATCGGGCGGCCCATCTCCAACGTCCGCGTTCACTTGCTCGACACCACTGGAACGCCTGTCCCGGTTGGGGTTTCGGGTGAGCTGTTCATCGCAGGCGCGGGCGTGGGTCGCGGATACCTCAACCGGCCCGACGCGATGGCCGAGAGCTTCGTGCCCGATCCGTTCGCCGGCAAGCCCGGCCAGATGATGTACCGCACAGGCGATCTGGCGCGGTATCTGCCGGACGGCAACATCGAGTACCTCGGGCGCAAGGACGACCAGGTGAAGGTCCGTGGCGTCCGGATCGAGCTCGGCGAGGTCGAGGCCGCGTTGGTGAAGCACCCAGCGATTCGGGAGAACGCGGTGGTGGCGGGCAAGGACGGTCGCGGCAACACGCGCTTGGTCGCCCACTTCGTCACCGTGGGCGACGACGTGCCCACCACCTCGGATCTGCGCCGGTTCCTCGCCGATCAGCTCCCGGCGGCCATGGTGCCCGCCGTCTTCACCGCGACGGAGAGCCTGCCCCGCACGGCGGGCGGCAAGGTCGACCGCAAGGCGTTGGTGGCCGTCGCCGAAGCCGCACCGGTGGAGGAGCAGGAGTTCGTCGCCGCGCGCACGCAGGCCGAGAAGCTGCTCGCGAAGATCTGGTGCGAGGTTCTCGAAGTGGATCGCGTTGGCATCCATGACGATTTCTTCGCCCTCGGTGGCTGCTCGACCCACAGCATGGAGGTCACGGTGAAGGCCGAGGCGGCAGGAATGCCGCTGACCCCCGAGGCGGTGTTCGTCTGCAGCACGATCGCCGAGTTGGCCTCCGAGTACGGCCGCGGCGCCGATGATGATGCGAATGCCGTAGAGGCAGAACCGGTTTCGGCGAATCCGGCGGTCGAAGACGTGGCTGACGTCGAGGTCGAGACGCCCGCTCCCGCAGTCGCCGAGCCCGTCGTCCGGCAGCAGACGCGGAACACGGTGATCGAGAGCGTCGGCACCTATCTCCCCGCGGAGATGGTGTCCACCGACGACGTGCTCGCCGGGTGCGACGTGGAGATCTCGATCCCGCTCGAACGTCTGACGGGGATCAAGAACCGCAGGGTTGCCGGCCGAGGCGAGTTCTCGATCGACCTCGCCCGACAGGCCATGGACGACTGCCTGGCCCGCTCGAGCCACGATGCCGCCGACATCGACCTGGTGATCGCGTGCAACATCTCGCGATGCGATGGCCCTGGGCACAAGTTCATGTTCGAACCGGGTACCGCGGTGCGGCTCCGGGATCAGGTCGGATTGTCGAACGCGATCGCCTTCGACATCAGCAATGCGTGTGCAGGCATGTGGACCGGCGTCAACGTGGCCGACGCCTTCCTGAAGACCGGCCTCGTGCAGCGCGCATTGGTGGTCAGCGGTGAGTACATCACCCATCTGACCGATACCGCGCAGAAGGAGATCGAGGGCCCGATGGATTCGCGGCTTGCGTGCCTGACGCTCGGCGATGCCGGTGCGGCCGTGATCCTCGAGCGCGGTGCGAACGACCGCGTCGGCTTCCACGACATCGACATGGCGACGCTCGGCGCGTACAGCAAGCTCTGCGTGGCCAAGACCACCGACGGGCCACACGGCGGCGCAGTGATGTTCACCGATTCGGTGGCAGGGACCGCCGTCGCGGTCAAGGCCGCGGTGCCCTACGTGTCCAACGTGATGCGGCGACATGGATGGCGGCCGCAGAGCGCGGACCACATCATCATTCACCAGACCTCGGAGTCCTCGCTCAACGACGCGATGCTGGGGATCAACCGGGTGTTCGGCAAATCGGCTGCGCACCTTGGCAACACGATCTTCAACCTGGCGGAGCGCGGAAACACCGCAAGCACGTCGCACTGGGTGGCACTCAAGGACCACATCCTCGGCAACCGCATCCAGTCGGGGGACCGCACGGTCTTCGGCATCAGTGGCTCCGGCCAAACCGTCGGCGCCGCGCTCTACACGTTCGATGATCTGCCCGACCGACTACGCCGCGGATCCAATGGCAAACGGGCCAAGGATCTTTCGGTAAGCCGCAGGCCTGCGGAACTGCCCGAGCCGCCGCGCGTGCGCATCACGGGCGTCGGCGCGGTGTCGGCCGAGGAGTCCGCGGTCCAAGGCTCGGTGCAGAACGCGGTGCACGCCGCGAAGGCGTGCCTTTCCGACGGTGGAATCGAGGCGACCGCCCTCGGCCTGCTCATCCACGCCGGGGTGTACCGCGACGAGTTCATCAGCGAGCCGGCCATCGCCGCGTTCATCGCGGGCGACATCGGCGCCAACGACGACATCCACGGCGCAGACGGGACGAAGACCCTCGCCTTCGACGTGCTGAACGGCGGCGTCGGATTCCTCAACGCATGCCACGTCGCGACGCAGATGATCGGTGCGGGCAAGGTCGAACACGCGATGGTGGTGGCCTCGGAGATCGAGAACAACGCTGGCAGAGATGACGTCGAGGACGGTCACAGACTGCTCGGGGTTCGCGAAACCGGTTCCGCCGCAATTCTTTCCCACAGTGACGGCACTGTCGGCTTCGGTCGGTTCGTCTTCCATCACGATCCGGAGCACGTCGACGCGCTGACGACCTACACGCGGCACGACGGCATGCGTACCTGGCTGCAGATCGACCGCGATCCGAAGCTGACGGCCCACTACCTGGACTGCGTTCCGGCTGCGGTCGAGGAGTTGTTGGAGCTGGAGGGGTTGAGCCGCAACGACATCGCGGTGGTGATCCCGCCGTTTCTGCCGTCGGCCGACCGCGCCGAGTTGGCCAAGCGCATCGACATCGACGGGTCGCGGTTCGCCGAACTCGGTGACGACCTGGACGACGGCACGGATCCGTTCACCTCGTCAGTACCACTCGGTCTGCGGCACGTGTGGCAGAACCAGATGGTGAAGCCGGGCGAAGTCGGCTTGATCATCAGCGTCGGCTCGGGCCTTCAGGTGGGCTGCACCACCTACCGCTTCTGACGTCGCGAGTCGTTACTCGGGGCGTTAGTAGGTCGGCACGTCTTCGTCGATGGCGCGTTGGTTGCGTTGGCGTTCGTTGTGTAGGCGGAGGGCTCGTTGCCAGCCGCGGGTGGTCTTGCGTTTGGGCATGGTCGAGGCCGCGCTCGGGTGAGCCGGGAGCGTCGGCCGGTGGTGCGGGCGCGCCTTTGGGCAAGGGTGTGTGGGTGTCCCAGTGCGGGAAGTACATTCGGCTGCCCGGTGGCCGGGTGTAGCGATGGCCGGTGGGACTGATCCACACCACGGTCCCGTCGGCGAGCTGCTGGTCGGTCCACCCGGTGGGTCCGGTCCAAAAAGTCTTGAGCAAGTGATGTTTTCGGCATAGACATTTGGTGTTGCCGGGGTGGGTCAGCCCGCCGACACCGTGCGGGGTGCTGTGGTCGAGGTCGCAGCGTTCGGCCGGGCGGTCGCAGCCCGGGAAGCAGCAGGTGAGGTCGCGGCTGCGGACGTAGCGCGCCAGCTTCGCCGAGGGTCGGTAGCGCGACTCGGTGCACAACTCCGCGGCCGTGGGCACCGGGCCGGACCGTCGCACCCAGGTCGATGAGCTCGCTCAGCAGCGCGGCGGGCACGATCCCACCCCCGGCGATCACCGCCAACCCCGAAGCCCCGGTGCGGGTTTCGGGTTTAGGTCGGCACTCGGCGCGTTCGGGCTTGGCAGCGGGTTGTGGTGTCGGAGCCGGCGCGGGTCCGCTGCCCGGCTCTCTTCCGGAGTCGGGATCGCTTGCGAATCGGGGTCACTGCCCGGCTCGCTTCCGGAGTCGGGATCGCCTCCAGGTCGAGGTCTGTATCGGGTGGCGCTCCGGCATCGGGACCATGATGCGGGGGTGGCGAGGCATCGGGCGGGTCGACGTTCGGTGGCGGCGCAGTGTCGGGCCCAGCATCCGGCCCGGGTCCTGGATCGTGCGGCGTCCCCGCGTCGGGCTGGTGGTCGGTGAGGACGTGGATGACGATGGCATCGGCGCGGGCATCGGGTCCGGTGGCGGTGCAGTCCGGGCGACCGCAGGTACATGGCAGGTGCGTGCCGCCGGCACCGATCACGCCCAGCACCGCGGTCCGGCGTTCCCCGGCGGTGCGTGGGTCATGGGAGCACCGTCGCCGCGCCATCTGCTCGACGCGCCGTTCGAACAGTTCGGCGTCGGTGACCTTCAGCCGACCCCACATCGACACCGTCCCGGTGCTGTCATCACGGCTACCGAACTCCAGGTCACAGCCCTTCGCGGCGGTCTGGAAGCGGCGCACCGCGGCCGGGTCGTGCACCGCGATCGCCGCATCGATGGCGGCTTCGAGTTTGGGCACCGACAACGACCCGAACGAGGACGCGATCTCGGCGAGGTCGCCGTCCACCTGGGCCAGCACGTCGGGGTCGTCGACGAGTTGGGTGCGCCAGGCGATGGTGTTGGCCAACCGCGGCGACAGGGTGCCCTCGGTCATCAGCTTGCGATCTCGGGTAGCCGGTAACGCAGCGCCAACGCGTGGTGCATCTGATTGGACGCCACCCGGGCGCTGATCCCGGATGCGGCGGCGATCTCCGCGGCCGCGCTGTCCCAGGCATCACAGGCCCAGAATTGGCGCTCGTCGGCTTGTTCGGAGGCGCCGCGGCGGTCGGTCAACTCCGCGATCGCCGCCATCCGGTGCGCGGCCGCGGTGGCCTCCGCACGCGTCCAGCCGGTGATCGCGGTGACCAACGCCGCGTCATCGACGTGGGCCAGCGCGTCGCCCTGGGCCAATTCCTCGAACATGTCTCCGATCCTGCACCCACCAGCCGACGTGCAGCCAACCCCGGCCGCACCCAGAACCCCGAACTGTGGATGAAACCGCGACTGTGCACAACCCACCCCAAAACCACACGCCCAGAACAGAACTGTCGGTGCCGCGTGCTAGGTGCTCACTCGTCGCGCAGCGCCGTCGACGGTGAAGTCTTGGTGCCCTTCCACGCGGGGATCACGGCCGCAAGGATCGCCGCGGCGATGGCAAGCAGCGAGTACTTGACCGCCTCCGACCACGGGAACGTCAGCGGGCTGACGGCGCCGACGGTGACGACGGTCGCCCGTCGGATCGCCTCGAGGATCGCGATCGAGAGCCCTGCGCCGAACACGGCGCCGACCGCGCTGGCGACGACGGCCTCGATGGTCGTCACGGCGAAGACCTTGGCTCTGGTGGCACCGAGCGACTGAATGAGGGCCATCTCGCGGCGTCGACGCATGCCGACGAGCAGCAGCGTCGAGGTGACCGAGATGAAGGCGATGGCGAGCAGGCCGTACTTGAGCGCGTTCAGCGTGCCGAGGATCTTGGCGACGCCCTTCGCGGTCTCGTTCTCGTAGCCGACCGAGTCCACCACCTTGACGGGCTGATCGAACGTGGTGGAACGGATCTCGTCCGCGATCGTGTCGAGGCTGGCACCGGGGGCGGGAAAAATCCGAACCAGGCCGGGGGGTTGGTCACCGAAGATCTCCTTGGCGGCCTGGAACGGCAGGTACAACCTGCGGCCACCCAATTCGGGTGTCGCCACGATGGTTCCCACGGTCATATCCCTGGCCTGCGGTCCGGTTCCGAGGCGGACCTTGTCGCCAACCTTGATGTTCTTCTCTCTGGCGAGAATGCCGCCGATGATGACCTGGTTGCCGTCGAGCGTCGCCTCCCGCGGTTGCCCAGCCAGCACCGGGAACGGAAACGTCGGAAAGTCTTCTGTGCGTGCGTATACCGTCGTTCCATCGACGAGGGTGATCTCGATCTCCACCATCTGCTCGACGCGTTCCACCCCCGGCAGGGAGGCGAGCTTCGACACCGTCTCCGGCGCGAACTTCGCATCGAGACCGCCCCAGTCGCTGAACCGCGACGTGGTGACGACCAGCCTGCCGCCCGCCTGCGACGTGGCGAGGTCCGCGGAACCACGGTTGACGCCGATGAGAAAGCCGGAGAGCAGCATCGCCACCGCGATCGGCACCGCTACGGCTCCTGCGATGGCGGTGGTCCGCGTCGGGTTCGCGCGAAGCCCCGTCAGCGCGATTCGTAGCGTTGCACCCCCTCCGCGATCGGCTGGAAGCCGCGCGAAGGCGATCACCTGAGCACTCAGATACGCTGCGGCCGTAAGCAATCCGACGAGCGCGATCACCACGCCGATTCCCGTGACCGCCGCCTGCCACGGTTGCAGCCCGCCCGTCTTGGTGGCCAACTCGACGGCGATCACTCCCGCGGAGCCGACGGCGAGCAACGCCAACGCCTTCGGCCAGATTCTCTTCGACTTGGTGTCCTCCTGAGCGGATCGGCCGGACAGCTCGGACGCGATGGCGGTCCTCATCGCCGACACGCTGGGAAGCAGTGCAGCGAGCACCGCCAGCAGCACGCCCGTCGCCAGGCCGATCCCGACGACGAACGGCTTGACGACGACGGGGACGTCGACGCCGATGTACACCTGGGTCAGCGCGCTCGCGCTCGCGACCACTGGATAGGCGATGCCGATGCCCGCGAGAATGCCGATGATCGACCCCACGAGGCCCAGCAGAGCGGCCTCGGCGAGGAACCCCGTCACGGCGGATGCCGGCGATGCCCCGAGCGCCGCCGCGACGGCGATCTCGTGTCGACGTTCCTCGACCGACAGGCGGGTGATCTGGGCAATCAAGATGACGCCCACTCCGATGGCGATGAGGGCGAAGATCGCCAACATCGGGAGAAGCACGACGTTGACGTTGAATCCCCGGTCGGGGTCGCTGCGGGTCAGCACGCTGAAGCCGGGCCCGAGGGCGTCCTTGAGCTGGCTCTGAGTCTCGGCCGTCTTCGACTCGTCGGCCAACGTCACGTAGAGCTGGTCGACGCGGTCGGCACGCGCGAACACGGCCTTCGCCCTGCTCAGCGGCAACACGATCACGTTGCCGTTGTTCATCGTGTCGAGCTGGCCGACCGACTGTATTCCGTTGAGCGGCAGCGGGTTCGCATCGGTGACCAACGTCGACGAACCGTCCAACTGGTTGCCGAGCGTGGTCGACGTAGCCAGCACCGGCGGCTCGGGCACACCGGGTGGACAGACCGCCGGATCGATGAGCCACCGTGCCGTGCAGTCGATTCCCAGTGCCACCACGTATGTTTCGCGGTCGCCGGTACGCACCATCGTGACCGCACGGATGATGGGCGCCACCGCCGTCACGCCGGATATCCCGCGGACCTTCTCGACGACGTCGGGCCCGACGCCGCCCCGAGCCTGCGCGCCGATGACCCGCAGCGGGGCAGGCCCGGCGATCCGGTAGCCGACGTCGTCGATGGCCTTGCTGACGCTGGTCGCCTCGATCATGACGGCGATGAGAACGGCGACGCCACCGCCGAGCGAGATCGCGGCCAACAGGGCGCGCAGGAGGTGTCGGCGGATCGCCCGCAGATTGATGAGGCGCAGAACGCTCAGCGTCGCGGCCAGGGGACGGTGCCGTGGAGCCTGCGGACCTGCTGTCTTGGAACGACGTCCGGTGTCGGAACGATGTGCCACGTCTACGGAGCTACCCGGCCGCTGTCGGATTCGACGCGACCGTCGCGAAACGCGATGAGCCGAGGAGCTTCCTCCGCGATCGACACATCGTGGGTCACCATGACGATCGTCTGGCCCTCGGAGTGCAGCGTCTCCAGGGCGTCCATCACCTTGCGGCCGTTGGTGGTGTCCAGGTTTCCGGTCGGTTCGTCGGCGAGGATCACCTCGGGCTTCATGAACAGCGCCCGCGCGATCGCCACGCGTTGCTGCTCGCCACCGGAGAGTTCCGCGGGCACCCGCTTCGCCTTCTCGGCCATCCCGAACTGGTCGAGCAGCGCGATCGCCCGGGCGTACTGAGCCTTCCCGGAACGGCCGGCAAGCAGACCGGCCAGCATGACGTTCTCGGCGACGGTCAGCCCGGCGAGGAGGTTGAACGACTGGAACACGTAACCGAGCTTCAGCCCGCGCAGTCGGGCCAGTTGCCGACCGGAGAGCGTGGCCACGCTGGTCTGGTCGACGAGGACGTCCCCACTGGACGGTGGCTCCAGCAAACCCAGAATGCTGAGCAACGTCGACTTGCCCGACCCTGACGGTCCGATCAGGACGACGAACTCACCAGGGAAGATCTCCAGGTCGACGTTCTTGAGGATCGGTGTTTCCGCGTCTCCGCTGCCGAACGACTTGCACAGGTCGCGGGCCTCGAGAACGGCGCGACCGCGCGCCTCGTCATGGTTGGCGTCCACTGGCGAATCCTAATCCGAGACGGGGCATTGACAGCGGGCTTTGATCACGACACAGGCTATCGAAAAGCGTTGTGAGCCAGCGACGTCAATATCACGCAGGCACGATCTTGAGCGGAAGGTGTGTCAGGCCACGCATGGTGGCGTTGTGAAGTCGCCTCGGCGGCCCCGCAAGTTCCAAGCCTGAGATGCGTTGCGTCATCTGAAGAATGATCTGACGGGCTTCCATGCGAGACAGGTGCGCACCGAGGCAGAAGTGGATGCCCCCGCCCAGGGCGAGGTGGTCGCCAGGGCCTCGATCGAGGCGGAAGGTGTTGGGGTCGTCGAAGTGGCGGGGGTCGCGGTTCGCCGCGGCGAACAGCAACATCACCCGGGACTGCCGTGGAATGACGTAATCGCCGATGGGATAGTCGGCCGTTGCCGTCCGGTAGAACCCCTGAACCGGGGACTCGACGCGCAGTTGTTCCTCGATGGCAGGCGAGATGAGGGCGGGTTCGTCGCGAAGGGTCTGGTAGATGTGGGGCTGAGTGGCGAACGTGTGCAGCAGCCAACTGAGCAGGTTCGTCGTGGTCTCGTTGCCCGCCACGATGAGCATGACGACGCCCCAGAAGATCTCGTCGTCGTCGAGGACGTCGCCGCCGTCGGCCTGGGCCATCAGCGAGATCAGGTCTTCGCCGGGGTTCCTGCGCCGCTCGTCGACGAGCGGTCGCACGTAGGCACGCATCGCGAACGTGGCGCGGAGCATCCGCTGGACGACGACGATGGTGCGGGGGCCGGTCTCGACGAATGAGCCGTCGATCAGCGCCTCGGACCACGCGAGGAACTTGGCGTGGTCGCGTGCGGGGATGCCGAACATCTGCGCGATGACGTGCGTCGGCAGGGACTTGGCCAGGTCGCGGACGCCGTCCGGATTCGACGACGTCATCAAGCGGTCGACGAGCTGCTCGGTGACCTGTTCGATCAGCGTCTCCCACCTCGCGAGCGCGCGGGGGGTGAAGACGCGGGAGACCAGTTGACGCAGCCGCGTGTGATCGGGCGGATCCTTGGCGATCATCATCGGCAGCCCGACGCGGTAGCGGCTCTGACTCTCCGCGGACGACAGCCGCTCGTGGTCGCGCAAGCCGGCCCGCACGTCGGCGAAGCGCGGTACCACCCAGATGCCGAGTCGCGGGTTGTAGTGCACGGGTGTGCCCGCAAGCAGTTGCTGGTATTCGGGGTAGGGGTCCGCGATGGTCCCCGCCTTGAACGGGTTGAAGCGCGTGACGGGGTCGTGGGCGCCGTTGCGGCGCTTGACCCGGGACACCACCATGTCCTGAACGAGACCGCGGCCGCTGTCCGCGCCCACCTTCAACAGATCCGCCGTGAACCTGCCAGTCGGCTTCATGGCCGTCTGACCTTGCCGGATCGTCGATGTTTGCCCCATGAGCCGAGTTTATTGCCTCTCGCGTAAAAAAGTCGATTTAACTGCCGCGGGCGACGAGATGCTCGAGAACCGGTAGTCGGCGAGGGGGAAGCGGTGGCTGCGCCAAATGATCTCGGGGGTGATGGCCCTGCGCACCGGGACGTCACCGTTGGAGTCGAAGTAATAGCTGTTGGAGATCTTGCAGGTGTCGTGCCAGAAGATCTGAGTGCGCCGTTTGCGCAGCATCTCGCCGAAGTAGCGGTTGTTGGCGTCCTCGCTGATCTCGACCTCGGTCGCGCCACGGCGGCGCGCCTCGGTCAGGCACCGCAGGATGTGCCGGGTCTGCGTCTCGATGAGGCTGAACCAGGAGCCACCGATGAAACCGTAGGGGCCGACCACCGTGAAGTAGTTCGGGAAGCCGGGGATCGTGACGCCCTCGTAGGCCTGCATGCGGTTCTGCTCCCAGAACCGGGTCAGCGTGCGGTCGCCTCGACCCACCAGCTCGTAGGACAGGCTGTCGACGTCCATCACCTTGAAACCGGTCGCGAGGATCAGGACGTCGACCTCGTGCAGCCGTCCCGAAGCCGTCACCACGCCTGTCGGCGTGATCCGGTCGATGCGGTCGGTGACGAGTTCGACGTTGTCCCGGTTGAAGGTCGACAGATAGGTGTTGTGGAAGCCGGGCCGTTTGCAGCCGACGACGTAGCGGGGCGTGAGCTTGTCGCGCACGACCGGGTCTTGGACCTGCTGGCGCAGGAATCGCCTGCCTGCCGCCTGGGTCAACCTGGTGAACCGCAGCGTCGTCGAGTATTGCGCGGTCAATGGCAGCGTGAGCTCGACGTAGAGGTGGCTGAGGAATCGTTGGAGCGCCATGCCGCCGGGTAGTCGCATCAGCCAGCGGAGGAATCGGGGTAGTCCTGCATCGGGCTTGGGGAAGCACCAGATCGGTGTGCGCTGAAAGACGCTGAGCGAAGACACCTTTGGCGCGATCTCGGGCACAACCTGCACGGCGGATGCACCGGTGCCGATGATCGCGACGCGCTTGCCCGTCAGATCCTGGCCGTGGTCCCACCGGGCGGTGTGCATGGTGGTGCCCTCGAAGTCCTCGACGCCCGCGATGTCCGGGAGGTTCGGCGTGTTGAACGCCCCGGCGGCGTTGATCAGGAATCTGGCGGTGATCTGTTCGCCTGCGTCCAGCTGCAGCCGCCACAGCTGGTGCTCCTCGTCGAAGACCGCTCGGAGCACCCTGGAGTTGAACCGGATCTTCGGCCGAATGCCGTACTTGTCCGCGCAGTGCTCGGCGTATGCCTTCAGCTCGTGTCCGTGAGCGTAGATCCGGCTCCAGTCCGGCCGCTGCTCGAAGGAGAACTGGTACGAGAATGATGGAATGTCAACGGCCACACCGGGATAGGTGTTCCAATGCCAGGTGCCGCCGGGCTCGTCTCCCGCCTCGACGATGACGTAGTCGCCGAGTCCGGCCTCGTCGAGCTTGATGGCTGCACCGAGACCCGAGAATCCGGCACCGACGATGGCGACGTGATGGTCGGGAACCGTTTCGTCCATGCAGGGTCAGCCGAGGTAGGTGGACTCGAGTACGAGATCGGAGATGACCGTCTGGTACTCCACGTGCGTCTTGTGTTCGATTGTCTCCCAGTGCTTTCCCTGCTGATCGCGCATGAACTTGCGGTACTTGGGGGCGCCGGGCCTCTTGACGTTGTCGGCGACCACGATCGCACCGGGATGCCCTGCAACGCGAGCGCGGGCTCGACCACCCGCTGGCGCATCCGCGGCACCATCCGCGACGCCCACTCGTGCGCGGCGACCAGCCGGTCCCATTCCGGCGTGGCGTCCAGCAGCTCCAGCAGCGTGACGTTCGAGCGCATCCGCGGGTCGGCCGGCCTCGGCGCCGCCACATCACCATCTCGAGCGGGTTCATCTCCGGGGCCGGCCCCACGCCAGCGGCGCAGCGACCGGACCGGTGGTCCGTGCTGACCTGCACCCTGCCGCCCGTTGGCCGTCCCACTCGGCGAGCGTCGTCGAGGTACCGCTCGCGCACCTCGGCGACGTGGTCGTCCAGCTCCTCGACCGTCCAGTCCGTCGGCCGGCGACCGGCGGCAGCACCGCGACCTGGACGGTGCCCGCCGCGGATCGTCGGCGCGCCGCGCCACATCACCTCGCCGGCGTTGCGCATGCACGATCGGCACCATCGGCACGCCGGCCTGCATCGCGATGTGGAAGGCGCCCTTCTTGAAGGGCCCAGGCGCGGGGTCGCCGAGCGCGTGCCCTCCGGCGCGATCACGAGCGACATCCTCGTCGCGCACCTTCTCGACGGCGGGCTCGAGCGCTTCGCGCGCCTGCTCGGGTTGCCGCGGTCGATGAATGCGACGTCGGCGAGGCGGAACAACTGGCCGAAGCCGGGGACGTTCGCCGCCTCCTTCTTCGCGACGCCGGTGAACCCGCCGCGCAGCAGCTTCGCATCAGCACGATCAGGTCGAGCTTGCTCTGGTGGTTGAAGACGAACACGCCGGGCGCGCGGACCACAGGTGCTCCTCGCCGCGCACGACGCGACGTCGACGCCGGCGACCGCGAGGCCGAGCTCCGCGCCAGACGCCGCCGGTCACCTCGACGAGCTTCTCGCATCGCGACGGCAGCCGTTGAGCGCGCCGACGCGCGACGCCCGGCCCGAACGCGCCGGCCATCGCCGGCCGAGAAGCGCCGCGGTGCGGGCGATCGTCGCGCACGCCGGGCAGCCCGCCGCGGGCGCGGAAGCGAGGACCGGCCAGCCCCTGCGCGGCCGCCTCGGCGAGCCGGCCTCCGGGTCGACGCACACGGGTTGGCCCGCGGTCTCGAGGAACGGGATGTCCTCGTTGCCGTTGGAGTAGGCGAAGCTCGCTCGAGGTCGACGCCCTGCTCGGCGGCGAACGCCAGCACGGCGCCGCCTTGCCCGGGCCCCACAGCGGCGGGCCGCCGGCCTCCCGGTGAGCTGGCCGTCCATCGACCTCGAGCGGCGTGACAGGACTGGTCGGCCCGAGCTCGGCGGCCATCGGGCTCCACCTGGAAGCGGGTCGCCGACGAGGCGACCACGACCGTGTGGCCCATCGCGCTGGTGGGCGCGCACCAGCCGCCACACCTCCAGGTGCAGCCGCCCGGCGATTCCTGCTTGAACAGCGGTCGCCCGAGCTCCTCGCCTCGTCCTCGAGGCGGCCGCCCACGCGCGCATGCTCAGGACGAACGGTCGAAGTCCTCGTCCCGCGAGCCCGCGCAGGCCGAGCGACCAGCGTGCGCGCCAGCTCGACCGGCCCGACCTCGCGCCGGCGCAGGCGGTGGCGGTAGAACGCGGCGGCCGAGAAGCCGCTGATCACGGTTCCGTCGTAGTCGAAGAACGCCCCGACCGCGGCCCGCGGGGCCCGCCTCGACCTCGGCGAGCAGCTCCTGCGTCGTCATCGAGCACCTCCTGCATCTCGCGCCTGCGCCGAGCTGCGCGATCACGCACGATCGCGCCGACCACGTCGCTGACCTCGGCGGCGAACCTGCCGCGCGCGCCGCGACCTCCTCGCGCCCGGGGTCGACGAGGTCGCGGTTGTGCGGCGAGCTGCAGCGCGTCTCGAACAGCTCCCGCGACATCGATCGCGGCGCCGTGCAGCTGCCCTGCAGGAGCACTGGCGCCCGACGCCGAGGCACTCGGCGATGAACGCTTCTTGCTCGACGGCGCGGCGCGGGTCGCGCGCGGCCAGCCACTCGGCCACGACCGCTGGGCGTCGATGAACGAGCGCAGCGCGCGGTGCGCGACGAGGAATCGGAGCCGCTCGCGAGCATGTTCGCCGCGCCGTGCGGTCAGGGTCGCAGTCCGGCGTCCAGCCGGTCGAGCTCGGCGGTCAGCTCGCGCCGGACGGGAGCTCGCTCCTCGCGGCGAAGAAGAACTCGAACTTCAGCAGGTCGCGCAGGCGCACCTCGGCCGGTCGTCCCACGCTGCTCTCCGGGCTCGCGCGAGCCGACACGAGCTCGGCGATCGCGCGGTTGACGAAGTGGTGGATCACGCTGTTGCGGTAGAAGGCCGCGACGAGGTGCTGGTCGCGCGCGATCGACTACACCGGCTCGGCGCCGCCCTCGAAGTCGTGACGCCCGCCTGCCCGCAGCGCCTCGAGCACGCGGCGCACGCCCGGCGCCCGCGTGTCAGCTCCTCCAGCGGGCCGGCGAGCCCGCGCGCCTCGACATGGTCCAGCACCGGGTCGAGCGACGCGGCGCACCTGGGCCAGCGTGAGCGCACGGTCCCGGATCCCGAGCAGCGCGAAGGTGACCAGCGCGGTCGCGGTCGCCGGCGTCACGCGGTTGATGCCGTCGCAGACCTCGAAGGCGACCTTCTCACCGCTGGGCCGCGGCCCTCGCCGGCTCGTCGGCCAGCGCCTGCCGCAGCGAGAGCGGCTCGCCGAAGCGGACGTGCGCGCGCCCGCGTCGGCGCGACTGGGCGCGGACGTAGCCGGCCAGCCAGCCGAGGCCCTCGGCGCGCTTCTTCGCGCCGCCCTGCTCGGCGGCCATCGCCGCCGATCTCGTGCAGCTGCTCGTAGGCGATCGAGACCGGCACGAGGTAGACGTCCTCGACCTGGCCGTGCTCGAGCGCCTCGGCGACGTAGGCCAGCAGCCCGTAGCGCGGCGGGCGCAGCTTGCCGGTGCGCGTGCGGCCGCCCTCGATGTACCACTCGAGGTTGAAGCGCTTGGCGAGCAGGTAGCCGAAGTACTCGCGCACGGCGAGCTTGTAGACCTCGTTGTCGCCGAAGCTGCGGCGGATGAAGACCATGCCGGCGCGCTTGGCCGAGCGGGCCGATCGGCCAGAACGCCATGTTGTCCCGCCGAGCACGTGGTTGCGCGGGAAGTCGTGGCGGCGAGCACGTCGGCGAGCACGAGCGGGTCGAGGTAGGAGCGGTGGCTGGGCAGGAACACGAGCGCGTGGCTGCGGTTGCAGCTCGCGCAGCCGCGTCGAGCCCTTCGGGTCGACGTCGACCGTCCACGCCCGCGGTGCAGCGGCGCATCCGCCGGTGAGCGTCGACCGCCATCGGGCTCTCGCGCGACGAGCTCCTGGAGGTCGGCCGCGGCGCGCTCGCGGCACCTCGCCCGGGCAGCTCGAGCTGTCGGCGAGTTCGGCGACACGTCGCCGCGGGACCGGCGGTCCCGATCTGCCTCGGCGACGAGCCGCGGGCACCTTGTAGCGGTCGCCGACGAGCCCGCGCTCGGCCCGGTCGAGCGCGACCGTCGCCTGGCGGGCGACGAACGCGGCGAACGCGGCGTGCCGCGCCCGGTCGTCGAAGCGCGCGCGCAGCTCGCTCACCGGCGCCGGCTCGCCGACGACGACGCGGCAGCGGTCGGGCTCGCGCGCGCGGATCGCGCCTGGCGGCCCGCGGGCGGGCGCGCGCGGGCGTCACCGCGCCAGCGAGAGAAGTCGGACCAGCGGGCCGCGGCGCCGTCGCGCTCGCGCGGCAGCCACGCCACCCGCACCGGCGTGATCGGCACGTCGTCGGCGAGGTCGGCGAGCGGCCGGATCAGCGCCTTCGCGTCGATCGGGAGCAGGTCACGGGGATGCACGTCGTGGGTGCTCAGCCACTCGGTGACGAGCCCGCGCTCGACATCGCTCACCGCATCGACCAGCACCACGGGGCCGTCCATTCCCCCATCCTGACGCACGTGGGAGGGTCCTAACAAACTCCGGCCGTAGGCCCGAGTTGTTCAGGGCGCCCCAACGACGCCGGTCACGGCTGACGACGAGCCGACGCCGTCACCCGATAGGGTCGGGCCGGCACCACCTGCGATCGGGCTGCTCGTCGTCCGAGAGAGGAGCAGAGCTTGCGGTGAAGGTCGCTCATCTGATCCCCACCCTGCACGCCGACGGCCCTGAGATCGGCCTCGTGGACCTCGCCGGGGCCGCCCGACAGGCCGACATCGAAATGATCGTCATCGGGCTGTCGGTCTCCTCGGACGCCGCGGAGATCAGCGCCCTGCGCCGGGCGGGGTGCCGGTGGCCGAGCTCGACCTGTTCCCTGGGATCCCCGGGCGGTCGCGCGCACCGCCAAGCTGCTCCGCGAGCAGCGCGTCGAGATCGTGCACACGCACCTGCCGCAGGCCGACGTCGTCGGGCGCGGCCGCCGCGGCCCGCAACCGTATCCCCGCCGTCTCCACCTGCACCGCATCCACAACGAGCCCGCCGACCGCGTCGACCGGCTGAAGCGCAGCGCCAAGATCCTCGCCCGCCAACGGTTCATGACCCGCACGATCGCGATCTCGCAGCGTACAGCGCGCGTGGTACCGCAGGCCTCGCCGGAACCGACAGCCGACGTGCTGCTCGTGCCGCAACGGTGTCGTCGACCCCGGCCTGCCCGACGAGGGGCTGCGGGCCCGGCGGCGCGCCGCGCTGGAGGTCGCAGACACCGACGTGGTGGCGTTCTCCACCGCCCCCATGCGCCGCGACCAGGGCCACGAGCTGCTGCTCGACGCCGTCGAGGCGCTGCCGGACGACCTGCCGCTCGTGATCGCGCTGGCGGGCGAGGGCCCGCTGCGCCCGTAGCTGGAGTCCCGGGTGGCGGCCACCGACGCCCTCGCCGACCGGGTGCGGTTCACCCACCGCCGCCGCGAGCCCACCGAGCTGCTGGCCGCCGCGGACCTCGTCGTGCACACGGCCCGTGCGGCCGCGCTGCCGACCGGCCTGCTGCGGGCGATGGCCATGGGGTTGCCGATGGTCGCGACGAGGGTCGGCGGCATCCCGGAGGTCATCACGGCGGACACCGGCCTGCTCGTCGCGCTCGACCCGGCCGCGGTCGCGCGGGCGCTCACCACGCTCACCGACGACCCGGTGCGGCGCGACAAGCTGGGTGCGGGCGCCCGGGCGCGCTTCCTCGCCGAGTACGACGCCAGGGCGTGGGCGCGGCGGCTGCACGAGGTCTACCAGTCGGCGTTGGACAGCTGGTCGAAGGGCACGAACACCCCGAGAAACGGATCGACAGCGGGTTCTGCGGCGGGCCAGACTGCCCGTTCGTGACCCCGCTGCTCCGCCGCGCCACCGCCGACGATCTCCGAGGCCTCGCCGACGTCGATGGCCGCGGGTTCGGCATGCAGCAGACCGACGAGGAGCTGGAGCACTTCCGGCCGATGTTCGAGCCGGACCGGTTCCTCCTGGCCTGCGACCCCGATACCGGCACGATCCTCGGCGTCACCGGGTCCTATCCGCTCGACGTCACCCTGCCCGGCGGCGCCGTCCTGTCCGCGCCGGCGTGACGTGGGTGTCGGTCGACCCCACCGTGCGTCGCCGCGGCATCCTGCGGGCGATGTTCGCCGAGCAGCACGCCGGGTTCGTCGCCGACGGGCTCGCCGTGGCCCTGCTGACCGCGAGCGAAGGCACGATCTACGGCCGCTTCGGCTACGGCGTCACCACCGTCAACCGCAGCTTCGAGATCACACGACGGCGCGCCGAGTTCCGGGCCGATGCGCCCGATCCAGGAGGCGTCCGGTACGTCGACCCGGAGACCGCCCGCAAGCTCGCCCCCGAGCTGCACCGGCGGTGGTGCGCGATCACCCCGGGCGCGGTGTCGCGCACCGACGCCGCCTGGGACTGGCACCTGCGCGACGAGGAGCGCTGGCGCGACGGGGGCAGCGCCCTGTTCTACCTCGTGCACCCCGACGGCTTCGCGTCCTACCGGGTCCGCTGGTCCGACAGCTCCGCCGTCGTGGTCGACCTGTTCGCCGCCACCGACGAGGCGTACGCCGCGCTGTGGCGGGTGCTGCTGGGGCTCGACCTCGTCGAGAAGGTGACGGGCTGGAAGTCGCTCGCGCTCGACGACCCACTGCCGCTGTTGCTCACCGACGCACGGCAGGTGCACACCACCTCGGTGCAGGACGGCCTGTGGTCCCGGGTGCTCGATGTACCCGCGGCGCTCGCGGCGCGGACCTACGCCGTGGAGATCGACGTCGTGCTCGACGTCCACGACGACTTCCTGCACCGCGGCGGCCGGGTGCGCCTGCGGGGCGGTCCCGAGGGGGCGATGTGCACCCCCACCGACGCGGCCGCCGACATGACCCTCCCGGTGGCGACGCTCGGGCCGCTCCTGTTCGGCGGCGGCCGGGCGGGCACCTACGCCCGGGCCGGGCGCGCCGGGGGCGCGCCCGGCGTGCTCCGGCGGGTCGACGCGGCGTTCGCGACCGACCGCGAGCCGTTGCACGGCACGGGGTTCTAGCGTCCTCGGCGGAGGGCGCTAGCGCTTCGGTGGGCGGAGCTCACTTCTTGGCGGCCACCGGCTCGACGGGCGCGAGGCACAGCACCAGGCCGAGCTCGCCGTCCTTGCCCTCCCAGTAGGAGCTGGTGGCCTTCGGGGTCGCCGCGCAGGCGTCGAGGCTCGCGTCGACCATCGTCTTGTTCTCCAGCTTGGCCAGCACCGTGAAGCGGGCGGTCGGGTCGCCGCAGCTGACCTTCGCGAGGTCGTTGCCGCCGGTCTGGGCGAGGCAGTCGCCGACTCCCGCCGACGCGGGCGCGGTGTGCGTGCCGTACCACGCGGCGCCACCGATGCCGCCCATGATCACGAGCAGGGCGATCCACCCGCCGACCTTGCGCTTGCGCGGACGGGGTGGCGGCCCGAGCGACTCGGGCTCGGCCGACGCGGCCGGGGTGACCGCGGCGGCGGCCGGAGCCGCGGGCGGCAGGCCTGCGGGGACGGCGGGGGCCGTGGCGGCCTGCGGCGCGCGAGCGGCGGGCCGCGCCGGGGGCCGCTGGGGGGGCGCAGCCTGGGGGCGCGGCGCGGCCTGGGGGCGCTGGACCGGCCGCAGCGGCGGGGCCACCTGCGGACGCTGCTGGGGGGCCTGCGGCCGCGCGGCGGGCTGCTGGCGCTGCGCGGGCTTCGCAGGCTTCGCAGGCTGCTGGCGCTGGGCAGGGGGCTTCGGGGGGGCGGACTGCTGGCGCTGGGCGGGCTGCGCAGGCTTCGGGGGGGCGGACTGCTGCCGTTGGGCGGGTTGCGGCGGCTTCGGGGGGGCAGGCTGCTGCCGTTGGGCGGGCTGCGGCGGCTTCGGCGGGGCGGGCGGGCGCGGTGCAGGCTGCTGAGCAGGCGGCCGCGGGCCCTGTGGGCGCTGCGCGGGCTGCCCCTGCGCGGGCGCGGCCGGGCGACCGGGGCGCGGCGGCTGCGCGGGGCCTGCGGGAACGCCGCGCGCGGGCACCGGCGGAGGGGCCGAGGCGGCCGACACCCGCGCCACACCGGGAAGAGCGCCAGGCAACGCACTGGCAGGAGCCGGGCCGAAGGCCGGGCGGGCGGGCTGGTTCATCGTCTCTCCCCTGGTCGTGCGTCGTACGGGAGAAGAATGCACCCTGAAGGGCGATACTCGCGATCACCACGACGGCCCGGATCCCGTGTGTGTGGGGTAAGGCTCAGCTTGCCGTCCCGTCACCCCGCCCGGCAGGGTGCGCCGCATGAGTACCTCCGCCGTCGTCACCGGGGCCGCGCGGGGCTTCGGCAAGGAGATCGCCCGCCGGTTGGTGGCGCGCGGGCACCGCGTGCTGATCACCGACCTCGACGCCGACGCGGTCGGTGCCGCGGCCGCCGAGCTCGGGTGCGCGGGCATCGTCGCCGACGTCCGCTCGACCACCGACCACCGGCGGGCCGCCGCGGCGGCCGCCGACCTCGGCCCGGTCACGGTGTGGGTGAACAACGCGGGCGTCCTGTGCGCGGGCAAGGCGTGGGAGCTGTCCGAAGACGACGTCGCCCGGCAGGTGGAGGTGAACCTGCTCGGCGTCGTGCACGGCTCGCGGGCCGCGGTCGAGGCGATGGGGGGCCGCGGCGGGCACCTGCTCAACCTCGCGTCGATGTCGGCGCACGGGCCGGTGCCCGGGCTGGCCGTCTACGCCGCGACCAAGGCCGCGGTGCTCGCGTTCACCACGAGCCTCGCGGGTGACCTCGCGCTGGCGGGGCTGCCGATCCGGGCGCACGCCCTGTGCCCCGACGCGGCCGACACCGCGCTCGTGCGCGCCGAGCAGGCGCACGCCGACACCGCCATCCTGTTCTCCCGGCCCACGCTGCTCACCGCCGAGGCCGTGGCCGACGCGGCGGTGGAGCTGCTCGCCGGGCGCCGGATCGTCCGGTCCCTCCCGGCAGGCCGCGCGAGCCTGGCCCGCGTCGGCGGCGTGCTGCCGACCGTCGCCCTGCCGGTGTTGGCGCGGCTGCGGGCACGCGGCGACCGGCGACGGCGGGCCGCCCCATGACGCCGCCGCGCGCCGCTCCCGGCGCCCGCACACCGCGAGGGGCCCTGCGCGGTGTGTGCGGGCCGCCCCGAGACGTCAGCAGGGTGACACCGCAGACGCTGAACGTCAGGAATGTCACCCTGCTGCAACGGGCGGGCGGGTGGGGTCAGCGCTCCAGCCACACCCCGGCGTCGACCGGCAGGCGGCCGTCCTGGAGCGGCGCCGAGGACACCAGCACCCGCGCGCCTGCGGGCAGCGCGACCGGCTCGTCGGCGAGGTTCACCACGCACGTGAAGCCGGGGTCGCGGTCGAACACGAGCACCCCCGGCTCGGACGGCCGCCACGTCAGCTCGCCGCCGCCCAGCGCAGGATGGCTGCGCCGCACCGCCAGCGCGGCCCGGTAGAGCGCGAGCATCGACCCGTCGTCGGTCTCCTGCGCGGCGACGGTCACCGTGGCGAAGTCCGCGGGCTGGGGCAACCACGGCTCCTTGACGGCGCCCTCCGGGGAGAAGCCGAACGGGGCGACCGCGCCCGACCAGGGCAGCGGCACGCGGCAGCCGTCCCGCCCGCGCTCGGTGTAGCCCGAACGCCGCCAGGTCGGGTCCTGCAGCACGGCCTCCGGCAGGTCCTCGACCTCCCACAGGCCCAGCTCGTCGCCCTGGTACACGTAGGCGCTGCCGGGCAGCGCGAACATCAGCAGCGCGGCCGCGCGGGCCCGGCGGGTGCCCAGCTCACGGTCGAGCGTCTCGATGGGCGGCAGGGCGGACAGCGAGTGCCTGCCCGCGGCCTGTGGGCGGCCCATCCGCGAGACGTGCCGCACGACGTCGTGGTTGGACAGCACCCACGTGGCGGACGCGTCGACCGTGGCGTAGGTCGACAGCGACTCGTCGATCACCGCGCGCAGCTCCGCCGCGTCCCACGGCGTGTTGAGGTAGGGGAAGTTGAACGCCGTGTGCAGCTCGTCGGCCCGCAGGTAGCGGCTGAGGCGCTCGTTCGAGCCCACCCACGCCTCGGCGACGAACACCCGGCCGTCCGGGTAGGAGTCGGCCACCCGCCGCCAGCCGCGGTAGATCTCGTGCACGCCGTCGCGGTCCCAGAACGGGTGGTCGGGACGATGGGCGGGCTCCAGCATCTCCTCGTCGTCCGGGTCGACGTCGGGCAGCCCCTCGGCCTTCACCAGGCCGTGCGCCACGTCGATGCGGAACCCGTCGACGCCCTGGTCGAACCAGAACCGCAGGACCGAATCGAACTCGGCGACCACCTCGGGGTTGGTCCAGTCCAGGTCGGGCTGGCCGGGGTCGAAAAGGTGCAGGTACCAGGAGCCGTCGGCCACCTGCGTCCAGGCCGGGCCGCCGAAGTTGCTCTGCCAGTCGTTGGGCGGGCCGTCGCCGCGGCCGGGCCGGAAGAGGTAGCGCGCCCGGGCGGCCGCGTCGCCCGCGAGCGCGGCCTGGAACCAGGCGTGCTGGTCGGAGGTGTGGTTGGGCACGATGTCCAGCAGCACGCGCAGGCCGAGGGCGTGCGCCTCGGCGATCAGCGCGGCGGCGTCGGCCGCGGTGCCGAACGCAGGCTCGATCGCGCGGTAGTCCGACACGTCGTAGCCCGCGTCGGCCATCGGCGACGGGTACCACGGGTTGATCCACACCGCGTCGACGCCGAGGTCGCGCAAGTGCGGAAGCCGCGCCCGGATCCCGGCGATGTCACCGACCCCGTCCCCGTCGCCGTCGGCGAAGCTGCGGATGTAGAGCTGGTAGACCACCGCTCCGCGCCACCAGTCGGTGGTGGCGGGCGCCTCCACCGTCGAGCCGAGGGACATCGCGATCCTTCCGGGTTGAGATTGATTAGGGACTCTGATTTATTCTGCGGGCGTGGCGGGAAGGCGGTCAAGGTGAGCACGGCAACGGATCTGCGCCGCCGCAACAGCCAGGCCGTGCTCGACGCCCTCCTGGTGGACGGGCCGCGCGAGGGCGCCGCGCTGATGGCCGTGACCGGGCTCTCGCGGCCCACCGTGCACGAGATCTGCGACGACCTCATCACACAGGGCCTCGCCGTCGAGGCCGACCCGCCGCCCGGCGGCGGCCCCGGCCGACGACCGCGGGTGTACGCCGCCCGCGCCGACGCGGCGTACGTCGTCGGCGTGGACATGGGTGAGACGACGGTGCGGGTGGCGGTGGCCGACCTGCGCGGCGACGTCGTCGGCGAGGCGCTGGCCGTGTTCGACGACCCCCGCACGCCCGCCGCCCGGCGGCTCGGACGGGTGCGCCACTGCGTCGCCGACGCGTTGGAGGCGGCGGGCGTGCCACCGGAACGGGTCCGGGCCGCCGCGCTCGGGGTACCCGCGCCGGTGACCGCCGAGGGGCGCGCGGTGGCGGTCGACACCTACCTTCCCGGTCTCGCCCGGGTCGACCTGCGCTCGGCGCTGGCCCCGCTGCCCGCCCGGCTCATCGTCGAGAACGACGCCGACCTCGCGGTGCTCGCCGAACGCTGGCGTGGGGCGGCCACCGGCTGCGCCGACGCGGTGCTGCTGCTCGCGGGCGAACGGCTGGGGGCGGGCATCTGCGTCGAGGGACGGCTGGTGCGCGGCCGGTCCGGCGGGGCGGGTGAGATGGGGTTCCTGCACCTGGTCGCGGGCGTCGGCGCACCCGACGGGATCGGACGGCTGCTGCGCCGCGCGACCGGGCTCCCGGCGCCGGAGGCGTTCGCCGCCGCCGCCCGCCGCGAGCCGACCGCGCTCGCCGCGCTCGACGCCGTCGCCGAACGGGTCGGGCGGGTGCTCGCGATCCTCGCGACCCTCCTCGACCCGCAGGTGATCGTGCTCGGCGGAGCGATCGCCGCGGCCGGGGACGTCCTCATGGCGCCGCTGCGCCACGCGTACGCGGGCGCGCTGCGCGAACGCCCGCTACGCGCGACCCCCGCGCTCGCCGCCTCGCCGCTGGCCGAGCGGGGCACGGTGCTCGGGGCGGTGCGCGTGGCGCTCGACGACCTGGTGCCCCGGCTGATCGACCTCGATGCGACGGCTGCCACGATGGGGTGACAGTGACGGTGACGGAGAGGAGTCGATAGGTGAAGGTCGTGCTGTTCTGCGGGGGTTGGGATGCGGAGCGCGGCGACGACCTGCCCAAGCCCATGCATCCGGTCGGCCCCCGGCCGCTGCTGTGGCACGTGATGCGCTACTACGCCCATTTCGGGCACTGCGACTTCGTGCTCTGCCTCGGGCATGGCGGACATCACATCAAGGACTTCTTCCTGCACTACGACGAGACGGCGGCTACCGACTTCGTGCTCCGCGACGGCGGCGTCGAGCTGCTCGGCGGCGACGTGCAGGACTGGACGATCACGTTCGTCCACACCGGCCTCGACGCGTCGATCGGCGAGCGGCTGCGCCGGGTGCGCCACCTCGTCGAGGGCGAGGAGATGTTCTTCGTGAACTACGCCGACCTGCTCACCGACGCGCCGCTGGACGCGATGGTCGAGCGGTTCGCGGCGGCTCACGACAAGGTCGGCGCCATGCTGGCGGTGCCGCCGCAGTCGGCGTTCCACCTCGTCGACGTCGGCGACGAGGGCGCCATCACCTCCGTCACACGCTGCAGGAGATGCCGGTGTGGGAGAACGGCGGCTACTTCGTGCTGCGGCCCGCGATCTTCGACCACCTGCCGGAGCGAGCGGCGACCTCGTGGGGAGGGGACGGTCCGCCGGCCACGCGGGGCGCATGCTCGCCCTACCGGCGACCGACGGCTTCTGGCAGCCCGCCGACGCCGTCAAGGCGCACAGGCGATCAAGGCCGCCTACCGCAGCGCCCACCCGCCGTCGATGCGCTCGGAGCAGCAGCCCGCCTA
>CAWCTU010000019.1:0-188299 GCA_963798405.1 uncultured Actinomycetota bacterium | reverse complement strand
GGCAGCACCTCAGTGTGTTGATGTCTGACGCCGATCGGCGCAACCGCGAACGTATAGCGCCGCGGTCCTACGCGCGTGTTCGACACCAGGGTTGTGAATTCCGTTCGTCGCGCCGAAATCGCAACCGTGGTGTCGATTTACGCCGCAGTCCTACGCGCGTGTTCGACACCAGGGTCGTGAATTCCGCTCCTCGCGCCAAAATCGCAACCGTGGTGTCGAGATGGGCCATAGGACCAAAAGTGGCCACCTGCCCAGGTCTCTGAGACGGCAGGCAGCGGTTACAAGTCGATCGACGAGATCGTGGCTAGCACGTCTCGGGTTCTGTTGCGGCACAGAGGTTTCACTCGGCGGCGCAACGGGCGCACGCTCACCATTAACGTCGCCGGCCGCTGCGCCCGCGGGATCCTTCTTGTCCTTCTCGGTCTTGTCATCCGTCGGTCCTGACGGTCCCGTCGGACCGGTAGCACCCGTCGCCCCCGAAGCTCCCGCACCCCCAGCAGGACCCGACAACCCCGAAGCGCCCGAACCAGACGCGCCAACACCACCGGCCATCGAAGAGATCTGCTGCACACCCTGCATCACGCTCTGCGGCGCAGAGGCCAAGGCGCCCAACGCCTTCGAAGGCAACTGCGCGGCCTGGCTGGCCATCTGCATCGGCATGCTCATCAACTGACTCAGCTGGCCCATCGCATCGGAGCCCGCCAGCGCCACCCGAGCCAGAGCCAGCAGAGCCCGCGCCGTCGAACTGGTGCGCCTCGTAGTTCGCCGCAAGCTGCTCATCCGTGCGCTGATAGTGGCCGGCGGCGGTGACGATGTTGTTCGCCGTCTTCGTCGCCTCGGCCTTGAGTTTCGGCAACGCTTCCTGGATCGGATCTTCGATCCCCGGCAGCTTGCCCCTGATCGCGTCGCTCAATGGCCCCGCGCCCGCCTCGACGAAAGGCTGGCGGGCGCAGAGGGTAGTCCGGCGGCCGCATCCACCATTTGGTTTCCCAGATGGGACAGCCGCTCGGGATCAACCCTCAGCGAATCGCCAATGCCCACGGTGAATCCCCGCTCAGAACCGAATGTTTCGCAGGAGGTCGTAGACGCTGGCGATCCACAGCAGCATCGGGATGACGGATGCGATCGCCAGGCCGTCGAGCAGCTCGAGAATCCGCTTGCTCACCGGCGACATGCGCCGCACGCCCTCGGAGGCGCCGACCACGATCAGCGCGACCACGGAAAGCAGCAGATAGATGCTCAGGACTATCCAGGCGTGGTGTGGATACCACAGGCACAGTCGAATCGTCACGCCCGTGGGAATCGCGACGACCGCGGCCAAAAGCGCCCAGGCGCACCACCGTTCGGCGTACAGACGCGACCGGAATGCGCAGACGGCCGTCACCAGCGCCGCGACGATGAGGCTGTGGATGAAGAAGTGGCCCTGCACCACGACGGTGATCGCTCCCGCGGCGAGGGTCAGCACGCCCGCGGTGAGGAATCCGATCAACAGCTGGGTCGCGAGGTGACTGCGTTCGGTCAGTCGGGCGGCCGACTCCGGCACCGAATCGATGATCGCCTGCCACGTCGACGTCTCCTCGTCCGAGGCGTCGGGCTGCGAAACCGGGTCCAGCAGTTCCTCGTTCGTCACGGTCTCGCCGGGCGCGGGGATCGGCGGAAGCGCGATGCGGGCCACCGCGACGGTGAGCTTCGCGGCGTTCGTGAGGACGATCAGGCCGAAGGCGATCGCGCCCGCGGGCACCCAGTAGTTCCAGCCGTAGCCGAAGGCGATGCCCGCCGCGAGGAGGGCGATGGCGCTCACCGCCAGGAACGACGCCACCGCGGCTCTCTTGCGCGGTCCACCGCGCGTCGCCACCACCAAGAGGAACACCACCGCGGCGGCGCCCGCCACGTTCGGTGCTCCGAGGCCCGTCTATGCCGCGTGGGAGCGGAACCGCCAGCGCCGTCGCCGCCGCCAGCAGTGGAACAGACGCGATCAGCAGGCTCTCGGCCATGTCGAGGTTCTGGTAGCGGTTCTTCGCCAACACGCTGCCGACGAGCACGCCGATGCCGGCCACGCCCAGCGCGACGGCCCACCACCAGCGCGTGCCCGGTGTCCGACCACGCCAGCAGCGCACGTTCCCGCGGTCACCAGCGTGACGACGGGAATCGCCAGGCCGACAAAGCGATTCAGCGCCGAGCGGTCGAACTCCGGCGACTCGTCGAGCACCGCGATCGCGTCGATCACGTCCTCGACCAGCGGCCGATACCGTTCGGTCCGGCTCACCGACACCAGGGTCAGCAGCGCACCATCGACCACGCCCGCGTCGTCGAGTGACTCGCTCGCCTTCATCGGCGGGGCGCCCGGGCGCGCGAACGCCCACACTCCCTGCGCCTTGAAGTCGAAGCCCGCGAGCACGTCCGCGGGCGTGTCCTCGAGCAGCTCGGCGAGCACCGAGACCGTCTCGTCGACGTAGGTCTCGATCGCCGCCGCTGCAGGTAACACCAGATCGGTCATTCGACGACCCGTCAGGATCGTGACACGGGTCGTCGCAGGCCTGCCGGGCGTAACGCTCGACGAGCTAGGTGCGGCGGCCGTGGTGGTCAACGACGCTCGAGCCTGTCGAAGTCGTCCGACAATGCCGCGGCCAGCTCGACGATCCGTCGACGGAACGTCTTGCCCAACAGGTCGAGCTGGATCTCGGTACCGGCGGCGAGGTGCTTGTCCCACGGCAGGACGATGACCCGGCCCGGCGGCACGTGGCGTTCGAACTGTTGCACCAGATCCTCGACATCGATGTTTGGCTTGCCCGGCACGACGTGGTTGATCACGACGCACGACCGTCCAAGTAGATCCTGATAGCCGTTCTGCCGCAACCAGTCCATCGTCACCGCAGCCTGACGAGCACCGTCGATCGAGGCGCTCGCCACGATGACCAGCCCGGACACCGTCGACAGGACGCCGCGTGCGGCGGGCTGGAACAGCCCGGCGCTGCAGTCGGCGAGGACCAGGTTGTAGTACCGCGACACGATGCCGACGGCGCCCTTCCAGTCCTCGTCGTCGAAGGCTCGGCGCGCGCCGCTGTACTCCTCCGACGACAGCACCTCGAGGTTGGAACTGTTCATGCTGGTGTACGCGCGGATGTCGTTGTAGCGGGACAATTCCTTGTCCGACAACAGGTCCGAACCGTCGCAGCGGACTGCCTGCCCGCGCGGTCGGCGAGATTGCCGCCGTCGGAATCGGCGTCGATCGCCAGGATTCGGTCGCCGCGCACCTTGCTCAACGCCGAGCCGAGGGCCACCGTCACTGCGGTCTTGCCGACGCCGCCCTTGAGCCCGAACACGCCGATCTGGTACGAGTCGCGGGCATTGCGGCGGATCCGCGCGAACAGATCCATCTCGTAGAGCTCGTCGGGCGAAAGGCCCAGGTTGATGCGCGTCAACAGGTAGATCATGTGGCGCCAGCCGCGCTGCGACGGCATCTTGACGGCGGACCGCACTCCGACGTGCGACAGCGCATCGATGGCGCGGTGATTGCCCATCGAGGCCGCAGACGTCGGCGGGGGCTGCGACAGCGCGAGGGCAGCCGCCTGAGCCGCCCGAGCGCTTCGCGGCTCCGCCATGGACTCGGCGAAGTGCTGCGACGGGGAGGGCGCTGACGCCTGTCGGGCCTGCGGCGCAGGCGCGGACCGCGGCTGCTCGAACCGCGCGCCGGGTGGCGGCGGGCCTGTGGCGCGCGCATCATCCCGTTGGGAATCGCGTGGGGGCCGTCGTGGCGGGAGGCCGCATCTGTGCGGTGATCTCGGTCTGGCGGGGTGGCGGCGCGGGCGCGACCTGGGTCTGCGTCGGCGGCGGTGCGACCGGCATCGGTCCCGACGGACGGCGCCTCCGCGCGGGTCGCGACGGGAGCCGGGCCAGCGGCCGGTGCGGCGGGCGGCCGGTCGTCGGTCGCGTTCTCCTCCTCGGGCGGCAGCACCGCTTCGGGGGAGTGGAAGAGCCGGTCATAGTCGGCCGACATGGGAACCTCTCAAGAAAGTTGGGACGCGCTTGAGGTGGGCGAGACGACCTTAGGTCTACCCGCCCACCTCCGTGCACGTGGTGTTAGGGGGAAACATTCCGGTGACGCCGGCTTCGGTCTGGCCCATCGTCTGGCCAGCTTCGCTGATGGTGTGGGCGAGATTCTGCAACGCAGAGTTCAGCTCGTTGGACGTGGTGTCCCAACGCATCTGCACCTGGGTGTAGGCGTCTTGGCTTGGCCACCCAGATGGACTGCAGCACCGCAAGCGAGCCCTTGCCCTCCTCGAGGAGGCTGGCGGTGGTTCCACGGCACCCATGATTTCGCTGGATCCGCCTTCGATACCGGCGAAGTTCCACAGCTGTTCACTCATTTGAATTCTCCGTTTCCGTTGGTTCGATTGGTTGGTCAGTGGTTAGCCGCTGAGGTCCGCGCCCATGGCGCCGATGTCAGAGCCGAGTGCTGCTCCTCGATCGGTCTCCGTGTGCTGGATACCGGCGGTGTGGATGTTGCTCGAGATGTCGTTCAGCTCCTGCACCTGACGGGCGGCAGCCTCGCGGAATCGCTCCAGCGCGGACTGCGCGGCGAGGCCGGCCTGACCGTGCCACTGCCCGGCGAGTGCTCCCGCCGTGCTTCAACCTGAGCAATGACGCCCTTGAGCTCAGCCGAGATGCGCTCGAAGTTGCCGGCCTCCTTGGAGAGGACAGCGGGATCAGTAGTTAGCTCACCCATCGTTCTTCCTTCCTTCTACTACCTGTGTCCTCACCAATGGATGGCGAGTCTTCCAGCCCCCTGTGGCCGGGAAGTATTCGTGACGACTACCAGTCGTCTGCTTCGTCCTCGCCCAGGTCCTGGGTGAGCAGCGTCGGCGTGCGCAGGCCGGGCCTCGTCCGCCGCTCTTGCCGTTCTGGCCCATCATTCCCATCGGGCTGCCCGCGCCTCCGCCTGCGCCGACGGGCGCCAGGCCTGCGCGGCTGCCGCCTGCCGCCGCACCCACGGCGACGGGCTCCGGCTCCTCCGCGACCGTCTCGGGCTTCGCGACGAGGCTGGACATCAGCGGAGTGCGCGCGAACGAACCGCCCGCACCAGGCAATGACGCTGCACGGACCAGCCCGGAGCCGACGCTCGCACCGGAGCCTCCGACAAGCGGATGGTTCGACAGCGGGCTGGCACCGATAAGCCCGATTTGTGCGCCGCCATTGTTGGAGCCCATCGAGCCGAACATCGACGTCATCTGCTGCAGCGGCTGCGTGAACTGCTGCATCGTCTGCACTGAATTGCTGGGGATCTGGGCGACGCTCTGCCCCACCTGCGTCGCCATCTGCATGGCCATCTGCGCACCCTGCTGAGGCTTGTCCTGCTGCTGGCTGGCCTGCTGCGCCGCCTGCCGTCCCTGCTGGGCAGCGCCTTGAGCCCGCTGCTCCAGCATGTTTCCCTGGGCTGCCATGTTCCCGGTCAACAACCCGCCGACTCGACGGTCGGCCTGCGCGGTGACGTGAGCGAATGCCGCTTCGCGGAGCGCGGAGCCCACGCTGAGCGCGGAGATTTGCCCCATCGCAGCGGCCGCCCCCGACTCACCGACCCCTGGCACGACGATCGGAACCATCGGCAGGATCGGCTCGAAGATGGTGTTGGCTGACGTCTCGGCCTGGTAACCGTGCATCGCGAACGCCGCCTGGTCCCACATCCGAACGAAATAGTCCTCTTCGTTCACGCCGATCGGCATCGCGTTGACGCCCATGAAGTTGGTGGCCTCGAGAACCGCATGGGTGATGTGGTTCATCTCGATCTCGGGAATCGGCGGTGTGGTGGCCATCGCCAACATGTACGAGTTCGCTTGCGCTATCGCCTGCATCGCCCGCTTCTGCGCCTGCAGCGCCGTGGTCCGGAGCCACACCACCATGGGCGTGGTCGACGTCACCGCCTGCTCGCCGGCCGCACCCGCCCAGGTCGACGTCAGAGCTGCGAGGCTCCCCGACAACTCCTCGGCTTGTGTCTCCAGTGAGACCGCGAGCGTCTCCCAGCCTGCGGCCGCCTGGTACATCGGCGCCTCGCCCGCTCCGGCCATGAGGCGAGCGGTGTTCACTTCTGGAGGCAATGCTCCATAGAACATCGCCAGCATGGCTGGTACAGCGGACATGGTTTGCTAAGACCTGATTTCTACTAAAGGTATGAATTAGCTGAGGAGCTACAGGAGATTGGTCGCGTTTGCCTCGTCGACCGTCGTGTAGATCGTGGAGGCCTCGGTGTATGCAGAGCCGGCGCGAGCAAGCTCCTGCTGGGCGAACGCGTTGAGTGGCGTTGGTCTCCAGCGCCTCCATCCCGAAAGCAAGCGCGGCCTGCACCGAAACCTCGTCGACGCCTGCGGGAACTAGGCCTGTAGCCTCGGCCGTTGCAGCAGTTCCCGTGGCCAATCCGCGGGCGCCGTTGACGACGACCTGGTCTCCGATGACTTGTGCGCCCGTGTTCTGATACAGGATTGCCATGCGCTTTCTCCTTTACCGATTTCGAACAGACCGAGAACCGGAGATTCGGACGCTCGGATGCGGCTTCTCCACCACCCGGTTGAATCCCGTTGAATCGTCACCGACCCGTTTGCTGTTGTTTCGGCGCCAGCGTTGCTGAACGTCTGCGCTGAATATTACCGGCCGCTCAGGGGTGGTGCGAACACTTCTTCTTCGGGGGGGTCCACGTAGGCGGCCTGAATGACCTCCTTGCCCTCCGGCGAGACGAGAAGTGCCTGGCCAGGCGGCCTGCGCTTCAATTTGAACTCGCTGGTGGGAAACTCGGTCTTCTCGCCAGAAAGGAAGATCGTCGGAGATCCGGCGCCGAAAGCCGCTCCCACGAACTTGTCCATGGTCGCGCGATGCGCCTGGCTCATCTGGCACGTCACGATCACGTGCAACCCGATGTCCGCGGCCGCTGGCAGCAGCGGGGCCAGCGGCGTCATCGGCGGAATCATGCCGCCCGCGGCAACGATCATGTGCCAGTCGTCCACCAGCAGTACGACGTCGGGGCCCGTCCACCACGAACGGGCCCGCAGCTGCGCCGTCGTCAAGTCCGGCGGCGGTAGTCGCTTCTGTAGGTTGGCCGCCAGCGCCTTGATGGACTCCTCGAGGGTCGCGGCGTTTCTGTTAACCGCGCCAGCACCGAGCAAATGGCTTTGCGGAACGGCATCAAGAAGCCCCGACCGATAGTCGGCGAGCATGAAGCGCACCTGGCTCGGGCTGTTGCGCGCACAGATCGCCGAGGCTACGGCGTGGGCGATGCGGGTCTTGCCGGACTTCGGCGCACCGAAGATCAGCAGGTGTGGCGACGTGTGCATCGGGCTATAGGCCACGGCCAGGTCGGATTCGCGAAGGCCGAGCGGAATGGTCCACCGCGTCCGATAGTCGGTGTCGGGTCCCGGCGGGTTCGGGTCGAGATCCTTGAGGTAGATCCGATCCGGGAGCACCCGAACCTTCGGTGCCTCGTCGGTGTACAGCGACGCGATGTGCTCCACGGCCGCCGTCATCGCTGGCACCGTGTCCTTGGCGCTGTGCACGCCGTCCAGACGTGGCACGCCGATCATCAGGTGGTGCTTCTCGATCGAGACCGCGCGACCTGGGCGGTTGGCCGGGATCTCGCGGGTGATCCGGTCGATCTGTGTCTCGTTGACGTCGCCGAGTCGGAACTCCAGCTTCGTGCCCATGTAGTCGCGGACGCGAGACTTCAGCTCCATCCACCGCGGGGTCGAGATCACCAGGTGTACGCCGAACGCCAGGCCTTGGCCTGCCAGGTCCTGAACCACCGGCTCGAGGTCTGGGAACTCGGCCACGAAGGCCGGCCATCCGTCGATGACGAGGAACACGTCGCCGAACGGGTCCGCCGCTGCGGGATGCTGAGGGTTCTCGCGCAACTGACGGTACGCCGCTATCGAGCCGACGCGATGCTGCTTGAACATCGCTTCACGTTGCCGCAGAACGGATTTCATCTCCGCGACCATCCGGTTGACCCGGTCGGGCTCCGACCGCGTCGCGACACCGCCGACGTGCGGAAGGTCCTCCAGATACATCAACCCGCCGCCACCGAGGTCGATGCAGTAGAACTGCACCTGCCGCGGGGTGTGGGTCGCGGCGGCCGACAGCATCAGCGTCTGCAGGAACGTCGACTTGCCCGTCTGCGGTGCACCACCGACGGCGATGTTGCCGCCGGCGGCGGAGACGTCGACGCCCCACACCTCCTGGCGATGCCGTCGCGGCTCGTCCATGATGCCCAGCCCGAAGCGCAGCGGCATCCGTTCGGTCGCGCTCGACGAGCTCGTTGACCGGCGTCGGATCGGTCAACGGCGGCAACCACATTCGATAGGCGTTGATCTCGCCGGTGGTCAGCTGCTCGAGGACGACCTCGCGCAGGACCCGATGCTCGGATTCGATGCTCACGATGGATCACCGCCGCACTTTCGAGGATCGGCGCTGCGGTGAACGGACGGATCCGCAGCGGGCTCTGGGCGACGGGCCGGGGCGCATCGCCGAGGTCGGACAGCGCCGCCGTTGGCACGTAATTCGTTCCGGTCCAGACACTGTGGAACTTGACCGGGTCCTCCATCCCCACCCGCAGGAAGCCGACGCCGCTCTCCTTGTTGGTGATGTACTGCGCCTCCGGCGTGCCGATCACCGCCTTCGACTCCGCCGAACTGGTGGTCCGCAGCGCGATGCGATAGGTCAGGTTCGGCTCGAGCTTGTCGATGCGGACGCCGCCGGTGTTCAGCGACTGCGTGGCGAGCAGCAGGTGCACGCGCAGCGATCGGCCGACGCGACAGATGCGGTCGAACAGGCCGATGAAGTCGGGGTGATTCTGCAGCAGCTCGGCGAACTCGTCGACGACGACGAAAAGCGTTGGCAGCGGCGGCAAGATCGGCGCCGCGCTCGCGATGCTTCTCGTACTCGGCGACACCGGACAGTGCGCCCGCGGCGCCAACCATCATGCCTGCCTGACGCAGCACCGCCTGCCGCCGATCCAGCTCGCCGGAGAGCACCTCGCCCATGCGGCTGACGAGTTCGGCCTCTTCCTCCATGTTCGTCACCACGGCCGCGGTATGCGGCAGCTTCTCCATGCCCAGGAACGTCGAGCCGCCCTTGAAGTCGGTCAGCAGGAGGTTCACCTGATCGGGGTGATGGGTCGCGGCGAGCGAAAGGATCAGGGTGCGAAGGAATTCCGACTTGCCGGACCCCGTGGTGCCGATGAGCATGCCGTGCGGGCCCGCGCCGAACTCGGCGCCCTCCTTGATGTCGAGGTACATGATCTCGCCGGTCTTGAGCTCGTGGCCGAACGGGATCTTGAGCCGGTCGTGGTCGGTGTCGGTGTACATCCGCCAGCGGTTCGGCGTCACCTCCTCGACGGTCTGCGCGCCGACGATCTGGTGCCACTCGGTGGCGACCTTCTTCTGCACCCGCGTGGTCTTGTCGATGATCGTGCCGGTGATCGACCAGCCGGCGAGCTTGCGCGCCACCCGGCCCGCCTCGCCGGGCGTCATCGAGTCCGTCTTGCTGGTGACGAGCCGGAACGACTGGTTGGGCAGCCGATCGTCGGCCGTGCCGTCGGCGTCGACCCGGATCCGGTAGGCCGAGCCCCTGTGGTTGCCCAGCGTCAGCACGGTCACCCCGGCCCGACCGTCGACGGGAAAGCCCGCCCTGCCGCCGGACAGGTCGACGACGACGACGTAGGGCCCGCTCGGTGCGGAGTCCGCGGTGTGCGGCCCGCGCGCGGTCAGGTCGCTCAAGCCGTCCGGGCGCGTGAACACCAGCCGGGTGGCGCCCGCCGCGTCGAGATCGGTTTGGTGCTGCACGTGCGGCAGCCACTTGAGCCACGCCCAGGTGGGGTCCTCGGGATTGTCGGTGAGCACCCGGATCTGCAGCAGGTCCGGTGGATGGAACACCGCCAGATGGCAGATCATCGCGGCCAGCAGCCCGGTGGAGCCCGCGACGTCGCCGCCGATGGCGATGGTCGGAAACGTGCGCAGCTGAACGAGTTTCGGGCAATCGTGGATCAGGCCGTGGGTCCGAAGGAACTTGGTGAGCCACATGTGGCTGACGGGCTCGAGGTGCGGCTGCGGGGCACCCTGACGGTCCGGCGAGCTCACCGCCGACGGCGGGCTTCAGCAGCCGGTCGACGGCGGGCTCCGAGCCGAGCCCGATGCGCGTCGCCGCGTAGAAGTCGGTGTTGGCCGGTCGAGACCACTGCCGATTGGAGCCGATGATCGACAGCAGATCCTCCGGGTCGGGCGCGTGATAGCTGAAGAAGGTGACTTGCGCTGCGGCAGAGGAGGTTACGCGGGTGCGCAGGCCGGACAGGTAGCGCAGGTACTCCTTGCGGTCGGCGTTGATCTCGGGGACCTTCTTGCCGCCCGAGCCGCCGCCCGCCATGAATCCGACGGTGCCCATGACCATCATCAGCGGCATCATCAGCATGTACGGCGAGAGTTGCCGCACGCCGGTGAAGATCATGATCGCGATCATTCCGAGCATGCCGCCGCCCATGACGTACGGCAGGATCTTCTGCACGCCCGACGGCGGGATGTCGATGCCGAGGTCGTCCGGAGGCGTCACGTTGATCTCGCCGGGTGTCAGCCGCGGACCCCGCTTGATGATCGTGGTGAACTTCCTGGTCGTCATCAGCCACCTCCGGGTCGTGCCGCGGTCGGCGGGGCATTGCCGTCGGCGAGCTTTCGCGGGCTGGGGTCGGCGGGCAGGGTGTCGTGCTCGAGCAGTGCGGCGGACTTGGACAGCACCGGCCCGTCGACGAGCAGCCCGACCACCTGCCACGGCGCGGTCCGCGGTGCCGACAGCCCGAGGTTCTTCGCGGTGTCGGCGTTGGGGATTCCGTATCGCACGCCCTGCGGGTCGATGTAGTAGAGACTCTCGCCGTAGCGGGGGTCGGGCGACTGCAGCTGCACGTACTGCCCGCCATCGATGAAAACCGTTGAATCCCCGCCGATCTGGTCGATCCCGGTGTTCATCATCGAGGAGTCGATCGGAAGGTGACGCCCGACGATGACGGACGTCTTCGCCGACTGATCGCCCGGTTCGCGTTGCCATGACCAGCACAGGGTGGGGTCGTCCTCGCGCAGCAACATGTCGAGCGGCTTGTCCGGCAGCGGCGAGACGTAGACCTGTTCGTCGATCTTCGCGACGATGCTGGACTCCACGGATGGTGGCGCGATCAGCCCGTAGGAGTTCGTGGCGCGCAACGCGGCGGCCGTGGTGTCGTTGACCTTCGCGACCCCGTCCGGCAACACGACGTACTTCTGTTCCCCCTCGTCGGTCACCGTCTGGAACACCGATCCGATGACCAGATTCGCAGGCAGGCCAAGGGTATTCGGCGCGCCGGCGGCGGGGACCTGAGGCAGCTGCCACGGCCCGGAGTTGGGCAGCGCGTTGAACAGGCCCTCCGAGATGGGGGCCGACTTGGCGGTGACGGGGATTCCGACCGCCGACGTCACGGCGCGATCGGACAGATCGATCGCATGCCTGCCGTCGTCGGTGACCAGCCAGTCCTTGTCCTTGTAGGTGATCAGGACGCCCTGGTCGGCGCGCATGGGTCCCACCGAGCCGTCGGTGACGAGCGGCAGCACCACGATCGACGCAGTGACCTTGGGCGCAACGCTTTCGGGCTTGACGACGGTGTCGCACAGCGTCCATGTCGACGCGGGTGCGCCGACCGGCGTGGCATAGGGAGCGCCCGGAATGCCGATCGGCTGTCCCTTGGCCAACCGGTTCAACTCGTCGGACTTGACCGCCATGGGAGTGCTTGGATTCCCGAGCACCAGGCGCGCCGAGGTCAGGTTGTACACCGGGCGAAGCTGCCCGTTGTTCGGCAGGACGACGTAGAGCTGGTTGGTCGTGCGGTCCACCAGCAGAGTGTCACCGCTGCGCTTGCCGAGCGGCTTGAAGTACGCCAAAAGTGCTGCACCCAAACAGATCAGCACGGCGATGACGATGCCGAGGGACACCGCTCGGCTGTAGAACTGCAGCGGGTCGTCGAACATGCGGGTGTCGCGGCGCACGATCGCGTGCTCGACCCTGCGCAGCAGGAATCGCCAGCCGCTGACCTGGACCTTGGTGGTGAGGCGGAATCCGGCCACGGCCTAGGTCCCGATGCTCAGACGCGCGTGGACGGCGTCGATCGCGGCCGTCATGTCGTCACCGTTGATCTCGCTCAGCGCCTCGACGCCGAGGCGCTCGAAGTCGGCGGACCGGGCCAGCCGCATGTCGCGGTTCTGCTCGCCCGCCTCCACCAGCTGACGCGAGTACCGGCCATTGCCCGCGATGTCGAGGGCGGGCTTGCCGTTCAGCGACCGCTGCCCGAGCAGGGTGGCAGCATCCAGTACGAGCTTCGCGGCCTCCTCGCTCAACGTCGAGTCATTGTTTGCCGCAAGCACTTTGGCGATCTCGACGATCTCGTCCGCGGAATAGGAGTCGAACTCGATGCGGGTGGAGAACCGCGACCGCAGCCCGTCGTTGCTCTCCAGCAGGCGGTCGATGTCGGCGCTGTAGCCCGCGATGATCACGACCAACCGGTCGCGGTCGTTCTCCATCCGCGCCAGCAGCGTGTCCAACGCCTCGGTGCCGAAGGGGTCGGCACGGCCGTCGCGTTCCTGCACCAGGGTGTACGCCTCGTCGATGAACAGCACGCCGCCGACGGCACGGTCGATGGTGCGGCCGGTCTTCACCGACGACTGCCCCTCGTACTCCGCCACGAAGTCCTTGCGGGACGTCTCCACCAACTTGGGTTCGGCGATCACGCCGAGGCCGGCGAGGATGTTGGCGACCACCCTGGCGATCGTGGTCTTGCCGGTGCCGGGGGGCCCGGTGAAGATGATGTGCTTGGACTGCTGGGCGACCTTCATCCCGCGAGCCGCCCGCACCTTCGCCATTTGCGTTGCCGCACGGTAGGTCTCGATCTGATCCTTGACCCGGCTGAGTCCGATCTGGCGGTCGAGTTCGGCTTGCGCTTCGGCGAGCAGTGTCTCGCGACCGGAGGTGTCGGCCTCGACGCTGTTGGGATCCCACGGGTCCTTGCGCGAAGCGATCTTCTCCGGCGTCGTCGTCGCCAGGCGATAGGTCGGATCCCGCAGCGCGGCAGTGACCTTCGGCTCCGGGTGGGTGGCCTGCAGCCATTCGAGCAGAGCGATCGCCGCCTCCTCGTTGCCCTGGCTGCGCCGCGTCATCGCGAGGTACCACGCGATCGAGGTCGCGCACGCCTCCCCTGCCGGTTCCGCATTGGACTCGCTGAGTCGGCGTTCGGCCTCGGTGAACAGGCCCAGGTTGGCGGCCGCGACACCGTGCGCGACGCCGCCTGCGGCCCCGAGGAACTTGTCGGGCCAGCTGCCTGCGCCACGGACCTCGTCGATCACGTCGGTCCACCGTTGTGCGGCGGCGTAGACGACGGCCTTCACCCACGACACCAAATGCTCTGAGCCCCTGGCGGGTACGTCCTCGAGCGCCTCCATCGCATCGGCGTAGTTGCCCTCGGCGGCCTCCTTCGCGGCGAACCCCATCGTGATCGCCGACGGTGCGTTCACCGGATAGGTGATGTCGCCGAATTCGCCGCCGATCGGCACGCGCGCGTTCAGGCTGTTCATCGAGATCTCGGCTGCACCAGCCAACTTGCCGAAGTTGCCGCGCGAGTACCAGGCGCGGAACAGCGTGGCGCGATCGGTGTCCCCGCATCGGATCCGGCCCACCCATGCGTCGCAGGCGGTCTCGTCGACCGCGGTGATCTCGCAGAAGATGTCGAACGACCGCGACGGCGACGTGGGCAGCATGCCGACGGCGCTGCCGAAGAGGCCTGCGAGTTGGTCAGTCATGGTCATTGGCGTACCTCGTGGAGAACACCTCGGCGCGGGTGGCCTTGGCCTGTTCGGGCGACGGAAGGTCGAGATCTCGGCTCAGGAAGTCGCGGGTCGTGACGTTGTCATGGCCCTGCTCTCGCATGCCTTCGAGCATGAAGGCGTACTGGGCCGATCTGGCGTCCTGAGTAGCCAGCCGTGCGATGACGACGATCTCCTCGGCCAGATGGGTCTCGGTCATCGTGGTCACTTTCGGCGATAGTTCGATTCGGTGGATGCGCCCGTCCATGAAGCTCGTCACCGTCACGGTTCCCGGCGGATTCGTCACGGTGAACAGGGGTACCGGGAGGCCGTCGTCGTCGAGTGTCGGTAACGGTGTGGGGCTCGACGGTCCCGTGCGTCGACGACGTCTGCCTCCCCGGCGACGGCGTAGTCGCTGAACGCATCGAGATCCGATGCGTGCGACTCGCCCTCGGGCGTGAAGAACTCCAGCGCCGACAAGTCGTCGTCACCGTCTTCACCGGGGTAGTGCGGCGGAGTGTCGTCCACCAGGACATGGCCTTTCTCGGTTGGGATATCTCAGTCGGGGTAGGAGCGCTCGGCGGAGGGCTTGTCGAACCAGGAGCGGGACGGGAGGAACTCCATCAGTCCGTCGAGGGCACGCTGCAGATTCTCGTTGGTCCCCGGAAGGAAGCTGCCGAACAGTTCGCCGTTGACCCGCCTCGGCAGCGACACGACCCGGCCCAGCGTCGCGTCGAGCACACCCGCGGCGACCTCCGCCCTGCTGTACGTGCCGCCGGTGTGCCGTTCGTTGGCCGTGATCTCCACCCAGCTGTTCGGGTTGGAGACGACCTCTGAGTACGACCTGGCAGACTGTGGGTCAATCCCGAACTGCGCCAACTGATTTGGCGTCCTGGCCTCACCCAGCCTGCTCGACGGGTGCGGTGAAGGGTTCGACGTCGGCAGGGGTTGCCGACCCCAGCACGACATTCACCATTCCCGCCAATCCGACCTGAGGTGCAACGCGCTGCAGGACCAGGAACTCGCCGTCGCGCGCAGCGACCACGTGTCGATCCCCCTTGCGGCACACCGTGAATCGCACCATCTTGCCGCCGAGGTCGCGTCGCCACCACCGGCCTTCCAGCGTGCGGTCCGCCCGGCTGAGCGTGTCGACCATGGCGGCCACCTCGGGGTGTGGCGTGCCGAACACGTTCAGCACGCCCTGGGCGGCAAGGTCGCGAGTGACCTGCTCCCACACGATGTCCCGCAGTTCGAGCTGCGGAATGTTCGGCCGGATGCCGAGAGACGGCGGGAACTCCATCAGTCCGAGCTTGTCGGCGATCACGAGCATGCCGTCGATGGTGAGTTCGACGCCGACGACGTCGTCGAAGTGCGTCGGCTCTCCCGATACGTGTGATGTCATGGTGCTCACCTGGGCGGCATCTGGTGGTCGATGGCGGAGCCGGCCACGGCGTCGATTCGGTCGTAGGCGGCCGCGGCGTCCTGCAGATCGGTGGCCATTCCCTCCGAAACCCCTTCCATCCCCGCGCCCGCGCCGTGGCGAGCGTGCACTATCGCCTCCACCGCGGCGGCGGTCGACCACGCGATGACGCCGTGCGTATGCCGCACCGAGGTGTCGACCCCGACGGGCGCCGACGTCGCAGACTTGATCGCAGCGGCCGCCCTACCCTGCTTGGTAGCTAGCTCTCGCAAGTGCGCGGTGATGACACGAAGGTCGCCGGACATCGTGAAACCCTTCTCTCTATCTTCCTATTGTGCTGGCGCCGGCGTCGGCTCGATTGAACTTTTCTCGGTCCAAGGTAGCCGCGATCGGTCGCTCCGGTGACGCGGGATCCGAAACGTTCGCGGGCCCGATCGGCGCCAGGCCTGCATCGGCCGCACCCATGGCAGCTGTCGGCGGGATCTCCCGCCCGTCGTGCTCGTCGGTCGCCAGCGTGTCGGGAGCGTCGTCGCCGTCCTCGTCCTCGCCGTCGCCGTCTAGGCCGTCGTCGGCCTTCTTGGCTTCTTCTTCTCTGTCACGCCGCTCGTCGGCCTCTTCCAGCGCCTTCTCGACCGCCTTCTGCACGGCTGATTGGACCGCTTGGTTGATCAAGGCCGCCGGGATGCTCGGCGTCACGGCGGACGGGGCCGCCGGCGCCGGCCCGGGCCCTGCCGGTGCGGCACCCATCGCCGCGGGGGCTGCGCCGCGTGACGCCTGCGACGGCGCAGGAGCAGGCGTCGCCGGGACGTGTGGCCGCGCGGTCGGCGACGTCGCGGGCGCCGGGCCACCGCCACCTCGCGCGCCCGAACCGCCGCCCACACCCGCGCCACCCGACGCAGCGGAACCGCCGGGATTCGAGGCGGGCGTCGGCAGCGCGTCCGGAGGAGTCTGCCCGGGTGGCACGTCTGGCTTCGGCGGCGATCTGGGCCTGCGGTGGCCGCCAGGCGGCGGTGGGTCCGGAGGACGCGGCCCGCTACCGACCGGATCGGTCGACGTGCCGACGTCCTCGTAGGAGCGGAGCAGCTGGCCGAGCTCGGCGCTGTTGGTCTCGACTTCAGAGGACAGTGCGCGCAGCTCCAAGGAACTGCTGCCGACCGCCGTCATCACGGCCGCCAGCTCGGTGGCCTCCTTCGCGGCCTTGCCGTACCCGGGAATGAGCCCGATGCCGAACGTGACTAGACCGACGTCCGCCAGCCAGTTCGACCATCCGTCGAGTCTGTCGCGGTGGAAGTTGACCTGGTAGGCCTCGGTGGCGAGCACCCGGTGCACCGCGTGGTCGGCGCGGCGAGATCGTCGGCGCCGGCCTTCTGCTTCGCATTGCGGCCTGCATAGGCGTCGTGCGCCTTCGCCCGACCAGTCATCGGTGGGTTGCGCCGACGACAGCGTCGCGGCGGCGTCGCGGAACCGCGCACTGCCCGTACCGAATCGCTCGCCGGCTTCGGGGGCACCGAAGCCCGTCGTCAGCCGCATGCCCGCGATGACCACCTGACCGCCGTCCAGAATCGCCGAGTCGGCCGCACGAAGAACCCTGTTCAGTCCGACGCGTTCGGCCCATCCCGCAAGCTTCTCGCCGACCTCGACCACCTTGGCGATGTCGGCCCGGTCGCCGATCCGCGAGATGAAGTCGCCAACGGCTTGCGCGCCCGTCGACCATCGCCGCCACGTCACCGATGACGTCGACGGCGTCTTTTCCGGCTTCCCAGACGGCTTTGCCGAACCTCTCCAACGTTCCCAGCAGGCCCACGCGTTTACCCCCTCACCGGATGCGAGCGTACCAGCCGTTTCACCACCCCCGGCGCACGAATTCTCGCCGAGCGGGAAGCCGTCGGCGGCGCCTCGCTTCGCCTATCGCCGCTGGTTACTCGTGAAATTATCAACGATGCATTACAAGGCCGCTGCCGACACTCATTGGCAAACTGCTTCGAAGAGCGTGGCGGACCCGATTCGGGGGCCGTCCGCGACGGGCCGACCCGCCGCTCCTCCCGAGGCTCCCACGTGTGCGAGGCGAGCCCGCGCAACGGTATGAGCTGACCGCTCTGATGCCTGGGCGGCAAGTCCTCGATAGTTTGCTGGCCCAATGATCGGCGGCTGGTCCGATCGCCGAGGATTCGGTGGTGACCGCGCCACGTGGTTGATACTTGAACAAAGTCGACAGTCGCGTCGTCTGACCACACGAAAGGAGCCATGCTGCCGTGAGCGACCGCGACGACGCCCTGCGCAGGCAACTCGGGTGGACCGGACCCGAGGAATCCGACTACGAGCCCGCGCTAGTGGAGCCCACGTTCACCCCCGCCGCGACGCCGCTTCCGTCCCGGCCGCCGGTCGATTTCGTGCCATCGGAGGCCGCCGAAGCCGCCGCCCGAGCCCGTCCTACCCGAGCGCTCCCGAAGCGCCCGAACCGCCGGCAGTCGCGCGATCCCGAGCCGCCGGCTGCGAACTTCCGACAGGCCCCCGCCCGATATCGGGCCGCCGCCCGCTCCGCAGGACATCGGCCGGTTCCAGGATCCGCAACCGTGGGGAGGGCAGCCGGGCACGCAGTCCGGGCAGCAGGGAAGCTGGCCGCCGCCAGGCCCCCGCCCCAGTGTTCGGCCCGCGCGAACCCAACCGCCGCAGGCTCAGCCACCCCAAGCCCAACCGCCGCAGGCTCAACCACCGCAGGCCCAACCACCCCAGCTCAAGCCCAGACCACCGCCCAAGCTCAACCACCGCAGGCACAGCCGCCCCAGGCTCAGCCGCCGCAGACCCCTCCCGCTCCGGGAACCTGGCAGGCCCAGACCCCGCAGTCGACCTGGCAGGGCCAGATGTACACGCCCGAGTCCCGCGCCGCACCGCCAGGGACCCCCCGCGTCGTACGCCGACCGGATCAGGGCCGACCAGCTCGTTCCCGCCCGCAGCGTCGCACCGTCGCGGGGCTGGCGAAAGGCGCTGCACCGGGCGACGTTCGGTCTGATCAACCCCGGACCGTCCGCCGACGAACTGCATCAGGCAGAGCTGGAGGCGCGGATCAAGGCGGTCCTTCGCGGCCACTACAAGGTCGGCGTGATGGGAAAGGGCGGAGTGGGCAAGACGACCGCTGTCCGCCAGCATCGGCTCGGTCTTCGCCGAACTGCGTCAAGAGGACCGGGTCGTCGCGATCGACGCCGACACCTCGTTCGGCAAGCTGGGCAGCCGCGTCGACCCGAAGGCGATGGGCTCGTACTGGGAGCTCGCGTCCGACAAGAACCTCGAGACGTTCGCCGACGTCCGCAGCCGCGTCGGAAACAATGCGGCCGGTCTCTACGTGCTGGCCGGAGAGGCGAGTCCGGCGCGCAGACGCGTGCTGGACCCGGCCATCTACCGCGAGGCCACGTCGCGCCTGGACCGGTACTTCTCGATCTCGATCATCGACTGCAGTTCCACCATGGACACGCCCGTCACCCAGGAGGTGCTGCGGGATCTCGACGCGTTGGTGGTCGTCTCGTCGCCATGGATCGACGGCGCGGCGACCGCGGGCCAGACGATGGACTGGCTGGCCAACCGCGGCCTGACGAGCCTGCTTCAGCGCACCGTCGTCGTGCTCAACGACTCCGACGGCCACGCCGACAAGCGGACGCGAGGAATCCTCGCGCAGCAGTTCACCGGCCAGGGTCAGGTCGTCGTCGAGGTGCCGTTCGACCCGTATCTGCGCCCGGGCGGCGTCATCGAGCATCCCTCCGAGATGTCTCCCGCGACGCGGCGCAAGCTCATCGAGATCGCGGCCGCACTGGCCGGTTACTTTCCGGCGAACGACGAGCGCGACCGTCGCGGTCGCGACCGCGAGCGCTACTGACGTTCAGCGCCAATCGAGTTGGTCGACGAGCGCTGCGAGCCGCCCCAATTCGGGCAGGGGAATGAACTTCCCGGACTCGGCGGCGATGACGGATTCCTCGGCGACGCCAGCCGCCTGCGCGGTCTCCGCGATCGTCAGGTTGGCCCGTCGCCGCGCCGCATAGAGGAGTTGGCCGATCGTGGCATTCGGCGACGTAGCACCGTGCATCGTCAGCTCGTCGATCCGGCGCCGCACCGTGCTCAGCGCCTTCAACAGCGGCGGGGTCATCCGGCCGATCTGAGTGGCCCGCGCCGCGACCTGCTCGAGTTGGCGCAGGTCCGAGAGGATCGCGGTGAGGCGTGGGGTGAAGGTGGGATGGTCGGTCGGCGGCAGTGAGTCGATCGTGGCCGCCATGGCTCCCAACGCGGTGTCGATGGCTTGAGCGATCAGCGATCCCTCGTCGGCCGCCTGCGGGTCCGGGGGCCGCTGCGCTGCCGCAGAGCTGCCGTATCTGATCCGTTCGATCGTTCCCGGCGGCCACCGCAGCAGTTCCTCGAGCTTGGCGCGGGTCGCCTCGCGCGGCCAGCTCCTGCCCTTCTCGAAGGCGATGAGTGCTCCGGCGTTGATGATTCCCTCGGACGCGAGGCTGCGCTGGCTGATGTCGAGCTCGCGGCGGCGGGCTGCCGCGGCCGCGCCCGCCCGCGCCATGCCTTCGTCGACACCGGTTTCGTCGGTCTCGTCGGGTGATTCGACGTCGACCAACGCTTGCTCCTGCCCTATGACTGCGATGCGCAACCGATCCGCTGCACTGCTACGTGTTGCTCCACTTTAACGTGTGCGGATCAAGAATAGAACCGTTGCGTTCAGCTCGATTACGACCGCGCCTGCCCTCATGTTATGCGACTCGAACCGTCTTGAGCTGCACTTTCTCGCCCGACTACCAAACTGTTGCATTGCTACGGTTACTGCTATAGATTGTGCCCATCGCGCCGAACAAACCGTGGCGCTTGCACCGAGATTTGGACAAGGAGCTGAACCACATGAACGCAGTGAGCCTGGACGGACTGCCCATCGGAGACTGCACGCGGGACCCGGACCGCTGGACCACGCTTGCCGACGAGGACGCCAAGGCGATCTGCCGGTCGTGCCCACGCCGCTGGGCCTGCGCTCGCGACGCGGTCGAGCTGCCCCGCTCGGAAGGCCTGTGGGCCGGTGTCGTCATTCCAGAGGGCGGTCGAGGACGGGCCCATGCGCTTCGCCAGCTGCGCGAACTCGCCGAACGCAACGGTTACGTGGTTCGCGCTCGACGATTCTTCCTGGAATCCGCCTGATCGCCCGTCGCCCTCGCTGCCGATTCGAGGGGGCGGCAGCGGGGACGACGGTGCGGAATACCGTGGAGTGCACTACCGTTCATTACGTGGGCGGTGCCGTCCATCCCCCGGGCCCCAACTAAAATCGTCGCCTAGAGCGACCACCAGCCGAGAGGCGCGATGCGGCACCGTCTACCCGAGCCGCCGGCGTGAACAACGCCGGCGGCTCGTTCGTTTAGCAGGCCTGCACACCGCCTTTGAATAGCGTTTCGCGTCTCTGGTAGACCGCTCCTAGAGTGCAGCGGTTCGGTCCCAGCCATACCGGTCAAACCCCGCGAGCGTCTGACTCAACGTCTCTGCGCGCTGCCCGACCGAGACCGGACCAGGTTGATCGTCAGAGCCTAGAACCGCGACGGGATCAACCCGGGTGACCCGCCGCCCGCCCACGCCGACCTGGCCGACCTGTTAGTGCTGATGGCGTTCTCGTAGCGGCCCCTTGACCGCCAGATCGACTCCGAGAACTCGGCGCGGCCTTCGTCCAGCTTGTCCATCCCGCGGCCCAGTTCCCCGAGGAATGCCTGCCCGAGCGGCACGGGCTTGATCCGTCCGTCTTGAAGGCCGTGCCGAAGCTGGCCCCCGGTCAGTCGTTGTTCACCAGCAGTGCATACTGCGCGGCCGCGGCTTGCAGGACGTCCTTCTGCTCACCGCTCACCACGGACGCAACGTAGCGTCCGTACGTCACGTAGCAGCCGAAGCGATAGTTGGGCGCGTCCTTCCACTTCTCCGGCTTCTGCTCGACGCAGATCGCATCGGGAACACCCTGCGGCGACGGGATCTTGTGATCGACGTCGGTGTCTATGTCGACCGACTTCGTCATCAGGTCCTTCGCGGCGGCGTCGTCGCGCGCCCGCGCCACGGTGCCCACGTCGGATCCGGCGCATCGGTCCACTCCAGCGTTGCCGTACAAGTTCTGTTGAATACCCTGGGAGCCTTCGCAGATGGCGACCGCCGATCCCGCAAAGGCCGCGAAGCCTGGGCCGACGGGCGGTGTCGGCCCCTTGATCAAGAGGCGACTGAGCATGTGATCGGGGTCGATCGGAAGCAAGGTGAGCGCTGCTTCCGGAACGGTGGCGGACTGGTCCAGCAATGGCACCTCGGCGTCGAGGACTCTCTGCACGGCTGGCGGCAAGAAGTTCCGCCGTCGTCCCCCCTGGGTCGCCGAGAAGGATCGAGACGACCGTGGACTTGCGAGCCATGGTGGCTGCGATGGTCGGGTTGCCGGGGACGTAGTGGGCGTGCGCCTCGGGGTGGTTGGGGATGGGGACGGCAACATTGGCCGGGTTGACCGCAGAATCCGTAGCGTCCATTTCCGTGGCGGCCAGGCTGGCCTGCTCGGCGCTGGGGAAGCTGGTCACCATGATGTTCAGCAGTGCGGGGTCTGGGTTTCGGACGGACTCACTGACCGGCTTCGGGAATCCCTGCAGCAGGAAGCCCGTCACCATCCCGTGCTTCTGGAGGACGGGCTCGATCACTTTCGTGCCGTTGCCCGAGACCGAGGTCGCCGCCACTGCTGGGTTCGTCACTGGAAGTGAGTTGAGGTAAGTCAGCGTCGGGATGACGTCGGGCGGGGACATGATCCACTGCGCCAGGTTGAACGCTTCGATGTTGCGCGCCTCCTCCAGCGCGGGCGGCCCCGTGAATTCGCGCGGCTTGACGTCGTAGGTGCCGATGTCGAGGGTGCTGAGATCCACCTTCGGAGCGGTCTTGGTCGGTTCGGCCGGTGCGGCACCGTTGCCGTTGCCGTTGCCGTTGCCGTTCTGCCCGCAGGCCGTGACTCCGGTCCACCGCGACGACGAGGGCGGTCGCGGCGATGACGATCGGCCACTTGCGACGTTGGTTCGAGGAGCCGGATGGCGGCTCGTTCGATTGGTTGGGTGGCTCTGGGTAGCTCATCTGTCCCTCACGTGCGTCGATGGTGCGTTCGGGCCTTTGCCGCTTCGGGGCAACGCCACTCAGTACTAGGAACTTGGGGCGTCCGACCGAACGTTGGGTAAAGCATAAGTGCGTTGCTGGAGTGCCAAACGCACCAATGTTCACGAGTTGACCGATTCCGAGGGCGGTCGTGCTCCCAACGGGGACGTGCAAACATTGCCGAGGAACGGCAAACGCTGAGGGGTCACCGCACATGTCAGATCTGCCCATCGATTCGATCTTCGCCGGATATCGGATCGAACGTGTCCTCGGCGCCGGCGGCATGGGCACCGTCTACCTGGCGCGAAATCCCGACCTGCCCCGTAGCGAAGCCATCAAGATCCTCAGCGTGGAACTCTCCCGCGACCCCGCATTTCGCACTCGCTTCATCCGCGAGGCCGACGTCGCCGCTGGTCTGGACCACCCCAACATCGTGTCCGTCTACCGGCGCGGCGAGTTCGACGGCAAGTTGTGGATCGCGATGCAATACGTCGAGGGAACCGACGCCGAGGCCGCACAGACCACCGGCACCATGGATCCCCCACGCGCACTGCGGATCATCACCGAGGTCGGCAAGGCGCTCGACTACGCCCACCACCGCGGGGTCGTGCACCGCGACGTCAAGCCTGCCAACTTCCTGCTGTCCCGATTCGGCGACGGTGAGGAGCGCGTCCTGCTCGCGGACTTCGGCATCGCCCGCGCCCTCGGCGACGCGGGATTGACGTCCACCGGCGCCGTGATGGCCACGCTGGCCTACGCAGCCCCGGAGGTGTTGGCCGGCGGCGAATTCGACGGCCGCGCCGACCTGTACTCGCTGGGCTGCGCCCTCTACCGGCTACTGACCGGCAAGAGCCCCTACTTCCAAGCCGACGGCGCCGTCGCGGTGATGTCCGCCCACCTGAACCAACCACCGCCCAGGGTCACCGAGGTGGCTCCATGGCTGCCGCCGCAGATCGATTGGGTGATCGCCAAGGCGATGGCCAAGGACCCGGCCGACCGGTTCACCAGCGCCCGAGAACTGGCAGAGGCGGCCCGCCAAGCCATCTACGGCGACACGGCGCCGCAGCGTACCGCGGCGCCGGCGACGTCGCCGTGGACATCGAATCCTCAACCCGCACAACGAACTTACGCTGCACCGACGACATCAGTGGGTCCGACCACGCTTCCGCCGATGCAGGGCTACTCCGCGATGCCTGCGGGCCATTTCGGCGTTCAGCCGTCCCGGCGTCGTAGCAGGGCCCTTGCGGCCTTGGCAGCGGTCGTCCTGCTACTCGTAGGCGGTGTCACGGCGTGGGCGCTGACGTCGGGGTCGGATTCTGGGCCGCAGGCGTCGACGACGGCATCCAGTTCCCAATCGACGTCCGCGACCCCCAGCACGGCGACCACGGTTCCGAACGCGGCACTGAGTGGACTACTTCTGCCCGCGGCGCAAGCCGCCGACCTGCTCGGAGTTCCTGAACTGGTGGTCAGCCGGACGTTCACCGCGATCCAAGACGACTCGTCGCCCGCCGTCGACCTCAAGGAATGCGTGTCCGCCGCACTGCCCGCCCAATACCTCGTATACAAGGATTCGGACTGGAAGGCCGCCGTCGAGCAGTTTCTGGTGCCGCCAGGAGGCGGTGGCTCCTTCGCCGTTCAGGCCGTGATCGCCTTCCCCGACGCCGCCACGGCCCAGAAGTTGTTGCGTGGCCAGCGAGAGACCTGGACGCAGTGTGCAGGCAAGACCATCACGACGACGGCGAACGACACCACCATTCAACAGACCTTCGGTTCGGTGGAATCCGTCGACGACAACACCATCGCGCTCCCGAACACCCGCCCAGGCGGGTGGACCTGCCAGCGGGCGCTGGGGGTGCGCAACAACATCGTCATCGACGTACTCGCCTGCCGCATCGGCGTCGACCAGCAAGGCGTGGACATGCTGAAGCAGATCGCTACCAAGATTCGGACCTGACGCCTGCAGCTATCCACACCGCCTGTGGATAACTTCTCGCGTCTGTCGGAGGACGCTTCTACCGTGGCGGTCATGAGCTATTGGATCAACACCGTCAGTCGCAGCCACGTCGAACGTGGCGTGGCGGGCGGCTTCACACAGGCAAACCACGGCAAGCCCCACATGTTGCGCAGGATGAATCGCGGCGACTGGATCGTCTTCTACTCACCCAAGACCGCGTACCCGAAAGGTGAACCACTGCAAGCGTTCACCGCGGTCGGTCGAGTGGTCGACGACGAGGTGTACCAGGCCGATCTCGACCCCGAGTTTCAACCATGGCGTCGCAACATGGAATTCCTGCCGTGTGCCGAGACGCCCATCCGCCCGTTGCTCGACGACCTGAACTTCGTCGTGGACAAGACGCGCTGGGGCTACCGGTTCCGCACCGGGGTCTTCGAGATCGATGAACACGACTTCGAAGTCCTGCGCAGCGCAATGACAAACGCACCTATGACCGAGTGATGGCCTCGCGCCAGCGCTACCGGCCGTTCGGTATCCGATCCCACCGACGACTAACCGGCGTCGATCACCGGCCGCGCCTACCCGCGTCGCCCGACTAGCGGCGCAGCGTGCGGCGTCCTGGAAACCCGATCGACGGCTGTGTGACGACGTGCTCGCTGTACGCAAGCAAATGTAGCAAGCTGCTACATTTGCTGCAGAGCGCTACAAACTGGGAGGCATGATGACGCAAGCCGCTGACCGAGTGACCCGCGTAGCCACTGACCTGATGGACAGCGCAGCGGCCGAGGGTGCACGGCAGAGCCGTTCGGCCAAGCAACAGCTGGACCACTGGGCGCGAGTGGGGCGCGCCGTGTCGAGCCAGCACACCGCCGCACGCCGTCGGGTGGAGGCTGCCCTCGCGGGTGAGCTGGAATTACGCGAGCTAAGCGTCGAGGAAGGCGTCGTGTTCAACGCCGAGATCGCCGCGGCGATCCAGGAAGGTCTGGCCGACGCGAATTACGGCGAACTGCTGGCCAGCCGCGGCATCGCCACCGTTGCCCTCAGCGACACCGGCGACATCGTCGAGCATCGGCCCGACGGCAGCTCGGTCGTGCTGACATCCAGGCGCCGACCTACCCGACGCAGGAAGTGAGCGCCGACGCCCTCCGATGAACCGGCTCGATCTGGTCGTTGGCCCCGACGGGGCGGGCAAGTCGACATTCGTCGAACTCACGCTGGCGCCACTGATGCCCAAGAGCGTCTTCGTCAATGCTGACGAGATCGCCAAACAACGCTGGCCCGACGATCCGCGCACACACTCCTACGACGCCGCCTTGGTGGCGGCAGACACCAGGGCCCGGCTCATCGAACTCGGCAGCTCGTTCATAGCCGAAACCGTGTTCTCCCATCCGTCCAAGCTCGAACTGATCGACAAGGCTCAGGCGGCGAACTACGTAGTCGTTCTGCACGTGCTCATGATCCCCGAGGAACTAGCCGTGGAGCGGGTCCGCCATCGCGTCAGCGCCGGCGGGCACGGCGTGCCCGAAGACAAGATTCGGCAGCGCTACCAACGTCTTTGGGCACTCGTCGCGGCCGCGATCAGCCGTTGCGACTCCGCCACCGTCTACGACAACAGTGCAACGAAGGGTCCGCGCATCGTTGCCCAGATGAGCGGCGGCCACGTCATCGGCACTCCCGATTGGCCGACGTGGACCCCGCAGCAGCTCTCCTCGCGGTGGGGGACCACCTAGACCTCGACGCCCAATCCCTCGTTGCGAGCACCGAGGGCGCGGGCTCAGCAGTTCTCGAAAAGCGCCGCGGTACAACTGCTTCCCTACCCCGTCGGGCTGGCAGGTCACGAACCGTAGCCGTACCGTGGGTGGGTGCATCCGGCTCCGTCTCGCCTGCCGCGCCTCGGCGTGGCACTGCGCTTGGCGCCGTTGCTTCTGGTGCCGGTGATGTTGACGGCAAGCACGTTCCCCGGTGAGTTTCGGGTGTCGCCTTCCTACTGGGCGCTGTCGTGTTGCTCGGCAGTCGTCTTCGCCCTCGGTGGACGCTGGCCGGTGTCCACGTCGTTCGCCCTATCGGCATTGGCGGTGCCGATGTTCGCCGCGCAGGCGTGGGGGCTGTCGGGTCTCGTTCCGTACCTCGGTGCGCTGGCAGTCGCCGAGGTGGCGGCGCGGACCGACCGGGATCGATTGATCGCGGCGGTCGCGACGAGCTGGACGGCCGCGCTGCTGCTCGGCAACTGGCTCGACGACCACACGCCGTTCTGGACCGCCGCGAACGCCGTCACGATCTTGGCTGCCGTCGGGCTGCCGATCCTCCTCGGCCTCTACCTGCGGGGACAGCGACACCTGGCCGCGACCTACCGGGAGCGCGCCGCGGAGGCGGAATTACGCAGGGCCGCAAGTGAAGCCGCGGTGCGGTCGGCCGAGCGGACCGCGATGGCGCGCGAACTGCACGACCTCGTCGCACACCACATGGCGTCGATCGTGCTGCGCACCGGGGTGGCCGAGCACGTGCTCGACGACGTCGACCCACGAGTGTCGGCGGTGCTGGACGACGTGCACAGCACCGCCGCCGACGCGCTCGCCGACATCCGGCGGCTCCAGGACGCGCTCCGCGATCCCGCCCTCGCCGAGGTCGCGATGATCGAACCCGATGCCCTGTGGACCGAGATCGACGCGGCAGTGGAGCGGACCAGGGCCGCCCGATTCACCGTGACGGCCGACGTCGATCGCGACGTCAACGGGTTGGATGCGATCGCCCGACAGACCCTGCTGCGCGTGACGCAGGAGGCCCTCACCAACGTGATGAAGCACGCGGACGCGGACAGCGTCGTCGCGTTGACCATCGAGCGCCGCGACGGCGGCGTCGCGGTCCGCGTCGACAGTTCCTGCGCGCAGGCATCACCGCCGAAGTCCGATGGGCACGGGCTCATCGGGATGGCGGAACGCCTGGCGATGGTCGGCGGGCGCTTCGACGTCCGGCACACGGGTCGCGGGTGGGAGGTCGACGCATGGCTGCCGGAATCGACGCCGACGGTGCCGACCGCACGACGATGACGAAAGTCCGGGTGTTGATCGCCGACGACCAGAGGTTGGTGCGGGCCGGTCTGCGCATGCTGTGTGAGTCGACCGCCGACCTGGACGTGGTCGGTGAGGCTGCCGACGGCGCGGAGGCGGTGCGCTCGGCGGCAGAACTCGCGCCGGACGTGATCCTGATGGACCTGCGGATGCCCGGACTCGACGGCATCGAGGCCACCCGGTTGGTGACCGCATCCCCGTCGGGACCAAAGGTGTTGGTACTGACCACCTTCGACGACGACGATCACCTCTACCCGGCGCTGATCGCGGGAGCGGCGGGGTTCCTGGTCAAGGACACCAGCCCGGCCCAACTGTTGGATGCCATTCGACGGACGGCCGACGGCGACTTCACGCTGTCACCACACCTGCTGCAGCGGTTGGTCACCCGCGCCGTGGATGCCCAAGCCCTGACACCCGCCGAGGGGCGGACGGAACCGGTCGCACTGACGCCCCGCGAGCTGGAGGTACTCCCCCTCGTCGTCGACGGATTGTCCAATCAGGAGATCGCCGATCGGCTGCACCTCGGCATCACGACGGTGAAGACACACGTCGCCAACCTGATGGCGAAGACCGACTCGACGAACCGGGTCCAGCTGGCCGTCTACGGATGTCAACGCATGGAATGAGCTGCACCGCCGGACATGTCCATGGCCATGGGGGCGGGCTGTTCGTCGGGTCCGAGGACGAGGAACTGGCCCATCATGCCCTGGTCCTCGTGCATCGCGAGGTGGCAGTGGTACATGTAGGGATAGGTCGGGTCGGTGTAGTCCGAGAATCGCACGCTGAGCCGAATGCGTTGTCCCGGAGGCGCATACACGGTGTCCTTATACCCTGCGAGTTCCGGCGGTGGCGGCGCGCCGTCGATGTCGACGATCCGGAACTGGGTGTCGTGCACGTGGAAGTTGTGCGGCCAGTTGTCGATGTTTCGAACCGTCCAGAGCTCGTCGATGCCGACGGCGGGGCTGAAGTCGATGCGGTTCATGTCCATCCGCTGGTGATTGATCATGAACCACTTCATGTCGAACGATCTCTCGGTCGTCCCGTGCGCCACCTCAGGTGCGGATAGCTCCGCCAACACGACGGGGAGAGAGGCGCTCGGTCGCAACGTTTGGCTCGGACGTATCTCGAGGACGTCGAACGCATCGTCCATCCCGAATCGGGCGGCTTCGGGGCGGGCAAGTCCGGCGCCGTTCTCGATCGGGAAGGACCGCAGCAGAACGGGACTGGCCGATCGCACGTCGACGACGATCTCGGCCCGTTCGCCGGGGCTCAGCTGAATGCGCGTCAACGCCACCGGCGAGGCGAGCAGCCCGCCGTCGGTGCCGATCAGGTGGAACTCGCGATCGTCGCCGAAGCCGAGGTTGTAGAGCCTGCCGCCCGACCCGTTGAGGAGGCGGAGCCGAATCCTTTCCGACCGCACCGGAAGATAGCGCTCCCGCAATGCCATTGGCCACGATCGTGTCGCCGAGTAGGCCGACGTCCGTCGGGTCGGACTCGTCGAGTTCTCCCGTCGACGTGAACCGACGGTCCTGGATGATCACCGGAATGTCGTCGACTCCGTAGTCGTGCGGCAGGCCGGCGGGTGACGCGTCGTCGTCGATGATGAACAGGCCCGCGAGCCCTCGGTAGACGTGCTTCTCCGTCTCACCGTGTGGATGCGGGTGGTACCAGAGGGTCGCGGCGGGTTGTCGCACCGTCCAACTAGGTTCCCAGCGGTCGCCGGGTTGCACGGTCTGATGCGGACCGCCGTCGCATCGCGCGGGTAGATGCATACCGTGCCAATGCAGGGTGGTCGCGGCGGGTAGCCCATTCTCGAACTCCACGGCGACGGTCTCGCCTCGCCGCGCCCGCAGGGTCGGGCCGAGGATGTCCCCGTTGTAACCCCAAGTGGCGGTACGACTTCCGGCGACGATCTCGGTCGATCCGGGCGCCGCTCGCAGCGTGAACCTTCGGACACCGCTGCCATCCACCGTCGAGGAGGCCAGCGGCGGGATCGGCAGCCGACGGCCGGGGCGTGCAGCTGATCCGGCAGTCGATCCGGAGCAGGACAGCGACAACGCGATCGGTGCCGCCGCCAGACCCAGCAGGAACTGACGACGAGTGGGGACGAGCACGTTTCCTCCGAGAGTTTGGTCAAAAGGACGACCCTTCGAGTCTTCGCGGTGCCGCAGCAGGGGGAATCAGCCGCGAGGCCGACGAATTCAGCGACCATCTCCTCCGAAAGGAGGATGCGCACGTCGCGTCGGCCTGATACCCGGCGCTAGGGTCGGGTCATGGCATCGGACAAGACCGGCGCGACCGCGACGGTGACCGAAGAACCCGGCCGCTTCACCATCGACGTCGATGGACGGCGCGTTGGCATGGCCGAGTTCAACGATCGCGACGGGCAGCGGAGCTTCTTCCACACCGAGACCTCGCCCGAGTTCCAGGGCCGAGGTCTGGCGACCATTCTCGTCGCCGAGGCCGTGGCCGCCACCCGCGACGCCGGCCTGCGCATCGCCGCACCGTGCTCGATGGTGGCGGACTACCTGGCGAAGCACCCCGAGTACGACGGCATCGTCGACGCGTCCTAATCGCCGGACCTCGCGACGGCGCCCGCTAAGGTCAGCGCGATGACGAGACAGCTACCGCCCGCGTACTTCCTGCGCGACGGTGACACCTTCGTACCCACGTCGATGGCTCAGGGCCCGTGGGGGTCGTCGATCAGCGGCAACTTCGTCGGCGGACTACTCGGTCACGCCATCGAATCGGCCGTCAGCGATCCCGACCTGCAACCGGCGCGGCTGACGGTCGACCTGCTGCGACCCGCGGCCATGGAGCCGGTGCGCGTCCGCACGTCGGTGGTCCGCGAAGGCCGACGGTTGACGCTCGTCGACGCCGAGGTCGTACAGGCCGACAAGGTGGTCTCTCGCGCGTCGGCGGTGCTGCTGCGCAAGGGCGAGCAGCCGCCGGGGACGGTCTGGACCACGCCCGTCGCGATGCCTCCGCTGCCGCCGCCGGACCAGATGCCTTCCGACGACAGTGCCGCTGTGGGTGCTCGCGTACGGCAAGGACCCGAACGTCGCGGGAGCAAGCTTCGACCTCACGCAGTGGCAGCACGACGGCCCGAAGTTCGTCTGGCTACGGGACATCAAGCCACTCATCGACGGCGTACCCCTGACCGCCTTCACCCGCGCGGCGATGGCAGGCGACGTCGCCAGCTCCCTGACGCACTACGGCACCGAGGGCCTGTACTTCATCAACGCGGATTACACGCTGACGCTCAGCAGGCTCCCCGAGGGACCCGACATCGGCCTTGTCGCCCTTACGCATTCGAGCCACGCAGGCGTCGCCACCGGAACGGCGGCGCTGTTCGACCATCGCGGCCAGATCGGCTCGGCGACCGCGACCACGCTCGCCAACCCGGGCTTCACGTCGAGGACGATCGGCTAACCGTTCAAGAACTCCGCAGTCGATCCGGACACCGGCATGTCGCCCATGCCGAGCTTGCGGTGATCCCAACTGCGCGTCCGTGACGGCACCACCCGCACGGCGATGCGGTTGTGCATCATCTGCTCCACGTAGGGCTTCATCTCGTCGGTGTACGGCGCGGTGTAGCGCTCCCACACGCTGACGCCGACGCGGTGCAGCAGCTCCGGGTCACTGTCCACGATTTCGGCCTGGCCGTCGATCGACACCCCACGAAGGGTCGTATACGACTGCCCGTCCTCGACCATCACGGTGATCCGCGGGTCGCGCCGCAGATTGACGGCCTTCTGCGACTTGGCCTTCGTCTCGAACCAGATCTCGCCGTCGAGCACGGCGTACCACATCGCGACCAGGTGCGGCCTGCCGTCGGCGGAGAGCGTGGCCATGGTCGCGGTGCGACTGCGCTCGATGAACTCGGAGATCTCGTCGTCGGTCATGACGATCTTGTTGCGCTCGTTCTGTCCCACGCCTCGATACTTCCACTCGGCCGGGGCGTGGAGCGGCCACCGGGATGCCCTTGAAAACACTGCACTCGGCTGGCGCGCCTTTCGGGATACTCTCAGCCATAACCAGACCCCGACCCACAGGATCGCCTCAGCACATGAATCGAACACGAAGCCTGGCGGCGGCGATCGGCATCGTCGCGCTCGTCATCGCCGGGTGCTCATCGTCGACCACGCAGGGTCTGGCCGTGTCCCCCTTATACGACGCGTTCCGCGCAGGCGGACTGCCCGCCGAGGATGGTCCCAGCGGAATCAAGGGCAACGCCCCGGCGCCGGAAGGCGACGTGTCCAACACCGACGACGGCGACATCGACAGGCTGTCGCTGTTGGCGATCAACGACATCGTCGAATTCTGGGAGAAGAACTACTCGGAGTCACTCGAGGGCAAGTTCACCCCGATCGACAAGCTCGTGTCGTACGACTCCGACGACCCGTCCAGCCCCAAGGTCTGCGGCCGACCGACCTACCAGTTGCAGAACGCGTTCTACTGCTACGGCCGCGACACCATGGCGTGGGACCGCGGGGAGCTGGTTCCCGCGGGGAAGAAGTACTTCGGCGAGCCCGCCGTCGCGGCGTTGTTCGCGCACGAATACGGCCATGCCATCCAGAACATGGCGGGGCTCAGGGACGACGACACGCCCTCGATCGTCAAGGAGCAGCAGGCCGACTGCTTCGCGGGGACGCTACATCCGCTGGATGGCGGAGGGTCAGTCGCCGCGCTTCAACCTAAGCACCGGCGACGGACTCAATCACGTTCTCGCAGCGGTCATTACGCTGCGCGACCCCATCTTTGGCGCCGACGAGGCCGAGCAGACGGCCGACCAGGAGCACGGCAACGCGCTCGATCGCATCAGTGCCTTCCAGATCGGCTTCACCTCCGGAGCGCTCCGAGTGCGCCAAGATCGACAGTGCCGAGATCAAGGAGCGCCGAGGCGACCTGCCGCAGACCCTGCCGGAGGACGAGACCGGGCAGGTGCAGAGCGGCGACATCCCCATCGACGAGGACGTCCTGCAGCAGTTGATGGACACCCTCAACGAGGTCTACAAGCTCAAGGACCCGCCCAAGCTGTCCTTCGACCAGGGGACGTGCAGCGACGCGAAGCCAAATCCGCCTGCGTTCTACTGCCCATCGTCGAACACGATCTTCGCGGACGTCTCCGCGCTCGCAGACATTGGTGAGCCCGCCGACATATCGGACAAGATGCTGGTCAAGGGCGACGACACTGCATTGGCGGCCTTGACGTCGCGGTATGCGCTTGCCGTGCAGCACGAGAAGGGCGAACCGCTCGACACTCCCGCGGCGGCGTTGCGGACGGCGTGCCTCACCGGCCTGGCGCAGGCCGCAATGGCGGAGCCCATCCAATTGCCCGACGGCAACGGCGGCCTGACCCTGTCCGCCGGCGACCTCGACGAGGCCGTCGCGAGCCTGCTCACCACGGGCTTCGTCGCGAGCAACGTCAACGCCGAGACCGTTCCCTCGGGATTCACCAGGATCGTCGCGTTCCGCTCGGGACTGGGCAACGACGAGGACCTCTGTTACGAGCGCTTCAAGTAGAGGTGAACTTTCCGGTAGACCCGCCTGCGCTACCGCCTCCCGTCGTGCTCGATCAGCGGTGGGTCGACCTGACGTTCGTGCACTGGGCGGTGGACTCCGAGAGCATCGCGCACTGGTTTCCGCCCGGCACGCGTCCCGACGCCTTCGAGGGTTCGACGTACGTCGGCTTGGTGCCATTCGCCATGCGCAAGACCAATCTGGGAACCTCGCTGCCGCTGCCCTACTTCGGCTCCTTCCTGGAGACCAACGTGCGGCTGTACTCCGTCGACGAGGCCGGTCATCACGGCGTGCTGTTCTGCTCGCTCGAGACCGCGCGGTTGGCGGTGGTGCCCGTGACGCGGCTCGGCATGGGTGTTCCGTACACGTGGGCGCGAATGCGAATGACCAAGCGGGACAACGAGATCACCTATGAGAGCACCCGGCGCTGGCCGCGGCGGGGCCTTCGATCCCGCCTCACCATCACCGTCGGGGAGCCCGTCGAGCCGACGCCGCTGGAGGTGTGGCTCACGGCGCGCTGGGGTGCGCACACCCGCAAGGCGGGCCGGACGCTGGTGGGTGCCCAACGAGCACGAGACGTGGCCGCTGCGCGCGGCGGAGGTAGTGGACCTCGAGGACGAATTGGTCTCTGCGAGTGGGGCGCTCACCGTCGGCCCACCGCTGCGGGCACTGTTCTCCCCCGGCGTGCGCACGCGGTTCGGTCGCCCGCAGGTGGTGCTCTAGGCGGTCAGCATCTTGAACTGGGCCGCGATCTGCTGCTGCGCGATCGCGGGCTGTTTCGACTCGGACGTGAAGGCGAACCTGTCGACGCTGGCGAAGCAGTGGTACCGCGGCTGCGCCCCTGGCGCGCCTGCGACGTTGACGCAACGGCTCTCCGGCAGACCGGGCACGGGCGCCCCCGGCTGACTGTTCGGTTGCTGCGCGGCGACGTCGGCGAACCCGTCGGCCAACTTCTGGGCGGCCGCCTGATCGCGGGCCTGGAACACGGTGGTGAGTCCATTCGAGACGACGTCGACTCCCGCTTCGGCGAACGCGCCGTCCGTCGTGATCGGATCCGGGTCGAGGTGCAGATACCCGGGCGGCGCGTAGGTCGCGTTCACCATCGCGTTGGGATCGGACTTCACGGGCAGCGTGCGAGCCACCAGCCCGGTCGGGTCGAGGGGCAGTGCGGCCAGGTCCGCGAGAGCGGTGGGCTCGAAGCGGTCGAGCGGCGGGATCTGCAGGTCGAGCGCGCGGCCGGCGAGAGCCGCGGCCTGCTCTGGACCGTCGGCGGCGCGGGCCGTCTGCACCAGTACGAATGGCCCATGCGCGCTGATCAGGGTCACCTGACGCACGGTCTGGGCGCCGTCGAGGAAGGTCAGCAGAGTGCCCATCACCTCGGGGTGGCCGGGGATGGCGATCGGTCGGATGGGTTCGGACGGAATCGGGTCGATGCTGTCCTGTCGCACCAGCATGGTCAGCTGACCCTCGGTCCATCCGCGGGCCACGTTGGCCGCGGTGTCGGGATCGGGAAATCGCAGCACCGCGTTGCGCAGCTTGGTCGCCACCTTCGGATCGATCGCCGAGCGCTCGGAGGAGAATCCGGTGACGAACGAATCCGCCTGCACCCTGTACAGCGTGGATGGGTAGAGCACCGCGGTCAGCGCCGTGAACTTCGTCATCAGGGCGGGACCCCCGCCCGCCATGCTGCTGAGCGTTGGATCGACCTGCCAGGGACCGACGACGATGTCGGCCATCCGGCGGCCCTCTGCGTCACGCCCCGCTTCTTCGGTGATGGCCGTGCCGATCGGTCCGGACGGTTTGGTGGCGTAGGTGCCGGTGTCGAGCTGCGTGGGGTCGTTGGTGGGCGCGGGCTGGTTCGTCGTCGACACCGGAGCCTCTGCGGCGTTACCGCCACACGCCGACAGGGTCAGCACTGCGACGAGGGCCGCTGCTAGGCGAGCACGCATACGGCCCAGCCGTCGTCGCCGCGAGCCAACTCGATCGGCACCTTCATGTTGCCTGCCAGCTCGTTGGTGGCGTCCAGGATCGCGGTTGCCTTGTCCCCCTTGAAGGTAACGCTGTCGACGTTGGCCGTGGTGATGCCGACGCTCGCCCGGTTCTTCTTCACGGAATCCATGATCGGACCGGTGAATTGCGCCCGCATCGCCGGGCACATCGCGTCCAGATACGCCTCCCAGTTCTGCGTGTTCGAGGCGTCCTGGAAGGCGCGTATGGCCTGGCGCACCTGATCCTCGTCGGACAGGGGCGCCGGCGGCGGGGGTGGTGCCGGGGCGGTGGTCGTCGTCGAGGTCGACGAGCTCTGTGCCGACTGCGCGACAGGAGCCTCGTCCTTGCCGCATGACGTCGTCAAGACGGTCATGACGACGACGGTCGAAAGGACGACCCACCTGGACGTCGTCGTCCGCTGAAGCGATTTTTTCAACTGAAGTGCCTCCCCGGCCCGTGTGCACGATCCAGCCTAATGGCAGTCGCGCTACCCCCGAGGCACCTGTTCTCCGGTGGCCCTGACGAGTGCGGTGACGTCGAGATCACCCGTGGGCCGGCATTGCCGGATGTCGATCACCACGTTGCCGCGCGCGACGAGCCCGCGCTGACACGACCCCTGCCCGTCCGGCGCCGTCGCGGTGAGCGTGACGATTCCCGCCGTGGTCACCGGGGCGGTGAACGTCCACGGCGCGGGCGCACCGCTGGGCGGGGTGATGGTGACGGGACCCTGCCCCGCGCATGCGGTCCATGCCCGCACCTGGTTCTGCATGAACCCGCTGACCTGCATGACCGAGGGCAGCGCAACCGCCGCCTGCACCACCCCGTCCTGCCACACCCCGGCGTTCAGCGCGCGCAGTTCCTGGACCGCGACGCCGGTGTAGCCGGTCTCCGCGTACGCGGATTGCTGGGCGGGAGCCCACGCGGCGATGCACTGCTGGGCGCCGACTTGCGCGGAGTCGTTGAGCAGCTCGTTCTTGTCCACGTCGATGATGAGTTGCCCGCCGCCGGCCGCCTGGGTGATCTGCTCGGCGGACAACAGGATCGGCCGCAGCGCCTGCGGCTGGACGTCGGTGGCGGGACGGCCCTGTGGGGCGTTGGCGGGCTGGTTCGTGGGGTTTGAGCTGCTGGAGTCACCGGACGCGCTCGAGTCGTCGCGCGGCCACAAGGCCACCGCACCGCCGACGACCAGACCCGTGACGACGACGGCGGCTGCGCCGATCGCGAGCATCCTGCGCTTGCGGGCTGGCGCGGGCCGCGGCGAGATGCCCGTCGGCGTGGCGGTCGGTGAGATGCGCCGGTGGCTGATGCTGTTGCGGCTGATGCAGGAACGCCGTCTGCGGCCGTGGTCCCTCCCAGCGCGGCGGCGGCGTCATCACCGTCGGACCGGCGATCCGCGCGGTGGGGTTGCGCAGCGCCGTCGCGGCCGCTTCGGCGAGCGCATAGGCCGTGGGGAACCGAGCCGCAGGCTCCTTGGCCATCGCGATGGCGATCACGGCGTCCAGCGCGGGCGGCAGCGTCGGCACCGCGTCGGTGACCCGCGGCGGGGGCTGCTGCAGATGGGCCATCATGACGGCGGCCATGCCGTTGGTCGCGGGAAAGGGCGTCATCCCGGTCAGCAAGCGGAACAGCGTGCAGCCCAGCGAGTAGATGTCCGACCGCCCGTCGATCGGCATACCGCCCAGCACCTCTGGCGCGGCGTAGGGCACCGTCGCCATGAACGAACCCGTCGCGGTCATCCCTACGTCGTCGAGCGCGCGCGCAATGCCGAAGTCTCCCAACAACACTCGCTCGTTGGCGCCGGGTGGACCCGACAGCAGAAAGTTCGCGGGCTTGATGTCGCGGTGCACGATCTTGCGGGCGTGCGCGTGGTCGAGACCCTTGGCCACCTCGGCGACGATGTGGACGGCTCGGTGCGGGGTCATGCCGCCGCTCTCGATCGCGGCCTCGGCGTCGGTGCCGTCGACGTACTGCATCGCGATCCAGAGTTGATCGTCGTCGGTCTGGCCGCGGTCGTAGACGGCGACGATGTTCGGGTGATCCAAGCTCGCCGCCACCTCGGCCTCCCGCAGGAAGCGAGCGCGGAAGTCGCCGTCGCGGGACAGCTCTGCGGAGAGCACCTTCAGCGCGTCGTAGCGGGGCAGGGTGGGATGGTCGGCCAGGTACACCGAGCCCATGCCGCCGGAGCCCAACAGCGACACCACTCGGTAGCCGGCGAGGACCGAGCCCTCACTCAGCACGAGCTCGCCGCCAGGCGTTGGTCCAGCAAACCGCACACCCTTTCTGCGCTGGTCCTCTAATCTCGGTGCATCGAGCAGTGAACGCATGCATCGCTACGGAGAACCCATGCCCGAACGACGCTACCGAAATACCGTCCGCAGTTCGGACACTGGGTCGATCGCTGCATCTTCGACAGTGGGGTTGACGGCTGCAAGTTTCCCACGAGCCGCCTTCGAATCGCAGCCCCCGTTCGCATGACACGAATTGGCTTCGCGAGTCAGCGCCAATGGGCGAGTGGGCCGGATCAGATGCTCGCGGGATTGCGATTCGTAGGCCTCTACAGTGACCTGACGGTACCCGATTCGTCGGTACTGGACGCGGCACTGGGCACGATCGCCGCGGCGGGTCCGCACACGCGGATGGCCCTCAACCCCGTTCCTGGAAAGCGCCTTTGGAGTCAGCGCCCTGCCTTCCCGTTGACGGTTCAGCAGATCCCCGATGCGGTCGCGGCTGGCGACAGCGCCTCGATAATGCAGTATGTCCGTCGCCAGCCCGGGACCCACCGCCCACTGGAAGTGTTTGCATCACAACGACACCTGGCATTCGACATCGATCACGGTCTCGGCGGAGGTCACTTCGTCGTCGAACTGGTGCGCGCCCTCTACGACCTTTCGAGCGGACACCGTTCGCCGTGGCTCGAGTCCGATGATGCGACTCTTGCTCTGCCGCGCGCTCTGGTCCGCACGTTCGGTTTGCATCCCGCTAGAGCCCTGAGCGCGTGGCGATGCGCGACAGCCTTGCGCGCTGCCAACGTCGCCGCCAACCTGCCTGCGGCGGCGGGTGAATCGGTGTCATGGTCACCGTCGCCCGCCGTGACGATTGCCTACCTCGGCGGCGAAGCAGAAGCGGCTGTGAACCATTGGCGGCTCGCCCATGTCGAGAAGCCAAGCAGCGCGGCGCTATGGCTGTACATCGTGCGTCATGCACTGCGCGCTGCGGGTCTGCCGATGACGGATTCGGTGGTCATGGCATTTGATTGCCGCCGCTATCTTCCCAAAGGGCACACTGCGAGTAGCAACTTCATGATCGGTCTCGAGTTTCCGTTCGCCAGCGACCAATCCGTGACTGGCTTGATCACGTTATTGCGAGGATTCAGGGATTCGGCACTACCCCTCGCGCAACTGGGCATGGCGTCGGGAAGGGCTGTTCTGCGGGCCGGTCGAAAGCCCAATCTTCCGAATGGCACCACCTCAGGTGTTCAAGCAGCGCTGATGTACAGCGACATGGGACACATTTCGGCACTCGACGACTTGCCGTGGAGGGGTTCCGGTGAGCGGTCGCTCACCGGACTGCTCGACCCCGCCACACCGAACGGGGTCACGGTCTACTGTTCGAGAATCGGCGAGGCGCGGCGCGTGTCAATGTCGTTTCACGACAACGTGTTCGAGCGACATGTGTTCGATAAGGCCGCGGAGTACCTGCGGGACCCAGTCCGCCTTCTCTCAGCGCACCCGACGAAGCTACCCGGCTGATCGCAGCGCAGCACGCCGTAAACGGCGCTGACGAGTAGGCGTGCGCTACGCGACGTCGATCCCGGCAAGCTCGCGCACGTAGGCCATCGCCTTCGTCGGATCGTGTGCGCGGACGAGCTGCATCTTCTCAGCCTCCAACGAGCCCTCGGCGTGCGTGGCCAACACCGTTTGGTAGCCGCCGTGGTCGCGAACGGTCAAGTCGGCGACGAAGTTGAGGATGCGCAGCCGTTGTTCGGCCGGTACCGCAGCGGCGTAGTACTTTTCGAGCACGGCCCTGATGTCCTGGTTGTTCCAATCGTCGACCCCGGGGCCAGTGGCAAGAAGCCCTCCGGACAGGTCCACCAACATGGCGGTCGCTTCGTGGTAACCGTGGGCAAAGGTGTACTTCGCCAAGTTCACCGTCAACGGATCCGGGAGCCAAACGCCCTTGGCGCCCTCGTGAGCGCGCAGGGCCGACAAATCAGCCAGACCACGCACCGTCTCGGTCCAGGCGACCAACCTGGCGATCTTGTCGCGGACGTGCCCAGCCTTCGAGATCCCGTTGGCCTCGGCAATCAGATACGCCGCGCCTACGATGATGTCTAGCAGCGGCAACTTGTAGTTGATCGCGGTGAAGCGGTGGTAGTCGACGAATGCTATGGCCAGCGGGCCCGCGAGTTCCGGCTGACGCTCGAGGAAGACGCGGTCGCGCGGCACTCGGACGTCGTCGAAGACCGTCAGGCTCTCCATCAACTTGTGCTTGCTCGAGAGCGGAAAGTCGAACTCGTTCCGTTCCCGCGCACCGTAGGGGGATACATACAGTGACAGGCCCTCGGTATCAATCGGGATCGCGAACGACACCGCATAGTCGGCATCGCCTTGCCCCATGGCACGCGTGGGCAGTACGACGATCTCGTCAGCGTTGGCGGAGAACGTCGTGTGCGTCTTGGCGCCGCGCACCGTGATCGACTCCTCGTCCGCATCCACGATGTGCACGTACAGGTCGGGATCGGTTTGTGCCGTTGGACCTAGGAGCCGGTCACCCTTGACGTCGGTCTGCCCGACCGCCAACGCGAGATCGTCGTCAAGGCATTGTGCGAAGTAGGCGTTAACTCTTTCGTGTTCTTCGCCCGTCGTGGCCCGCAGCAGTCCGAAAAGAGCGTCGCTACCGACCTCTTTCAACACGATCTCGCCGGCGCGGTGTCGCGACACCTCCTCGATGAGTCGGCCGCGCAAACGCAGATCCTCGGCAGACTTGGGCAAATGGTAGAACGCGCTGTAGCCATCGCGAACGGCAAGTTCCGGACAGAGTTCGGCAATCTCATAGGCCATAGCCGAGTGTTCTATCGCGGGCATGAAATCCGGGTGGTCGAGCACGCTCTCCACACGCTGACCACGATAGAAAACCCGCCGTCCATCGCTCAATCCCTTGCGGTACTCCGCCGCCGTTCGCAGTCCCATTGCCGTCCTCTCGTTTCACCCGGCCCGCTTGCACTAGTTAGCCAGAAAGTCAGCTGGCCATTATTCTGCCGTCATCTACGGCGATTAGACACTGCAACGGCGCGAGATGTCCGCAAACGGAAAGAACGTCATCGTGCCGCGCGGCTTGCCCCGCGCGGGAAATGTAGTCTGACCGACATGCCCCGGAGCCGCCGCTCACCCAGCAAACATTGGGCCAGTGGGCCGGATCGTATGATGGCAGGCTCTAGGCACTCGGGCTTGTTCGCCAGGCTGAACGTGCCCGAACCGCGCGTACTGGAACGTGCGCTCGCCGCGATCGTCGCTGCGGGTCCACACACGAGATTGGGCTTGGTCCCAGATCCTGACAATCGCCGGTGGACGTACGACCCGGACACGAGGGTGCCCCTGCGTCCGCTACCGGACGACGTGGTGCAGGCGGGGAGCGCCGCGATCCTGGAACACATCCGGCGCGTCCCCGTGAATCCTCGCCCTTTCGAAGTGCACTACTCACGGGAGCACCTCGCCTTCGACATCGACCATGGTGTCGGCGACGGCCACTTCGCACACGACGTGGTGAATGCACTATTCGACGTGTGCAGAGGGCGTGCCTCACGCTGGGTGTCACGGGGCGACACCAGGCTTGCCGTGCCGCGCGCACTAGTCCATACGTTCGCAAGGCATCCACGACGTGCGCGCACAGCAGTTCAGTTTGCGGGCGAGTTGCGATCGCTGCGTTCCTCCCGGTTGGCGTCAGCACCCTCGATCGAGTCGGTGGATTGGACGCCGTCGTACGCGGCGGCCGTTGGCCACGTGAACGCGGGTGCCGAGTCTGCCGTCGAGGAGTGGAGGCGCAGCCAACCCCACAAGTCGAGCGGGGCCGCGACCTGGCTGTACATCGCCAGGCAAGCGCTACACGGCGCAGGGATCCCGATGACGGGTACGGTCATGCTTCCCTTCGGTTGCCGACGCTACCTCCCCGAGGGTGCTAGCGCGAACGGCAACTTCATGGTGGGCCTTGACTTCCCCATCGCCCTCGACGAGACGACTTCGGTTGTAGCCCAACGCCTTCGTGACTACACCACTTCCACCGTATCCATGATTGGCCTAGGTGCCGTTTCAGGCTTGGCGCTTGTTCCCAGCCATCGATCGCGTGTCGTGCCAAGCACGCGCTCCGTTGACCCGGTCGGGCGGATCACGTACTCAGACATGGGGATTGTCACGGCCCTGGACAACCTGCCGTGGCTGAACGCCACGGACCGTTACCACATTGGTTTCATGGATCCATCCACGCCGGAAGGAATCAGCGTCCTCAGTATCCGCGTCGGCCCTACGCGCAAGATCGTCATTTCGTTCCACGACAACGTCTTCGCCCGTCCCGTGATCGACGAAGTCGTCGACTCCATGACCAACCCCATGCAGTTCCTGCAGTGAGCGTCCAAGCCCGTGCATTAGCGCGCTTGCCACACACGCAGATAGTCGACGTCCAGACGATCGATCGCAGTTTGGTTTTGCGACGTCAGCTGGACATCCCGCTGCCATGTCGTATCGACCATGAGATCCAGAATGATCTGCATCGGCTTACTCGCGATTTGGCCCGCGCCGGTCGCGGTGAATCGCCCGCATTCCCTGCCATCGATGTAGAAGGCGATGTGGTCCGGCTGCCAATCAACTCCATAGGTGTGAAAGTCCATGGAATAGTCGCGATTCGCACATTGGCCGTTCGTCCCGCGTGACGCGTCGTTGACCCTGTAGATCGTGTTGCGCTTGTCGTACGCGTAGGACTGGTAGATGACGTCGGGCAGGCCAGCCAGATTCTCTAGGATGTCTATTTCGTAGTCGTACTGAAAATCCTTGCTCGTCGGCAACATCCAGAACGCCGTGAACATGCCGCGCGTCGTTGGCAGCATCAGGCGAGCCTCGACGTAGCCGTAGGTAAACGAATACAGGTAATTACCCGCCGGATTGGGCCGCGCGGTGGAGATCAGTCCGGATTTGTAGGTGCACACCCCGTTGAAGCACGCGCCATCGGGCCGAGGTGGAATCAACGGTTCCGCAACCAGGCTCGCAACGCCGTCGTGCAACCGGACCTGGCTCGGATGGTAGTGCTCGGTCCCCCGGTTGAAGCTACTCGTGCAGTCGCCCGCGTTCCAGTCAAAACAGGCCGTGAGCATGGTGGTGTCGAGACTGGTGCCGCTGAACTCCGCTCCGTAGGTGAGTGTCCACTCCTTGCCCGTAGGCGGCGAAACGGGCGGCTCGGGACCATTCACGCCGCAGCCACCGGACAATGAGGTAGCGGCAATCAATAGGCTGACGACTGCAAACCGAGCGCAGCGCACGGTTCTACGCCGCCGACGGCGGCCGGCCGTCTCGCCGGGCGGTGCCCACGGAGATCGAAGACTTCACCCTCCGACGGGTTTCCGCCAGAAGACTCCGCTGCCATCGATGTCGATGATGGTCTCGGTAATGCCGTGTTCGGATCGATAGTCGTGCACGGCCTTTCGACACGCCTCGATGTTGCCGTAGTCATCGATGACGCAGAATCCGCCGGGCGCGAGCTTCGGATATAGCGGCTCGAGGCCCTGGATGGTCGACTCGTAAAGGTCTCCGTCCAATCGCAGCAGCGAAATTCGCTCGACGGGCAAGGTGCCGAGAATGTCCTTGAACCACCCCTTGGCTAGGTGGACGTGCTCATCGAATAGCCCGTACCGCTCGAAGTTTCGCTTCACCTCTTCCGGACTTACGGCGAGGTAGTAAGCCTCCTCGTCGAGGTTTATGCCTGCGTCGTCGGGGTAGTTGTCCGGATCTGGCGGCGGCAGGCCTTCGAAGGAATCGGCCAGCCAGAGCTCCCGCTGTTCACCGTAAGCGGCGAGAACACCCTTCATGAAGATGGACGCACCACCGCGCCACACCCCGGCTTCGACGATGTCTCCAGGAATTGACTCCGCGATTATCGTCTTTATGCACTCGTGGAGGTTGTCGAGACGCTTGAGTCCCACCATCGTCTCGGCATACGTCGGCCAGTCGATGCCAATTTCGCGGGACGCCGGATCATATGGTTCGGGCCTCGCCAGGATGACGCCCCGCTTGCGCAGTTGCGTGTGAACGGTTTTCAGCACCGTGTTCTTCGGCGGTCGCGACTCCCGTAGTCCATCGCTGAAACCGTATCTAGTGAGCATTCGCTTGAGGAGATCCACGTACAACTCGGCAGCGCCGTTCTGACTCATCGTTGTCACATTCCCTCGTTCTCTTCGGATTTCACAGCGACCGATCGTCGATTGAGTCGCGCCTTCAAGTTCCGGAGTTGGTCGAGGGGGACCACGACGAGCGTGTAGGCGAACACGCCCGCACCACCTGCCACCAATAGTTCGACCAGCGGACCACCGCTCAGTAGCGGAGTTATCAACAGGATGACGGCCGCCAACACGATCGCACCGATGACCGGCCGCACCAGCGCCGGCATGACCGGCAGGAGGCGGACGCCTGCCTGGCGGAGGGTCAGAACCGCAAGCGGGAGCGCAACGAATACCGACACCACGCCATGCGCAATCGCGGTGCCGCGAATTCCGTCGTAGTGCGTTCCGAACCACAGCGCCGGAATGAGGACAACCGCCCAACCGAGGTTCATGGCGACTATCTGCTTCGTGAAACCGGTGGCGATGAGGATGTCCAAGGCCAATGACGTGAGTACTCGGGTCACCATCAAGATGGTCAGGAATTGAAGGGCCACCCCGGCGGGCGCCCACTTTTCGCCGTAGACGACCACGATCATTTCCTGGCCGAGAATCGCGATCGCGACCGCGACGGGGAGGATGGTCGCAACGAGAATGGGCACCGACCGTGCCACGGCAGCTTGGAGTTCGTCCTTACCCTGCTCAGCCAACCGCGAGAAGGCCGGAATCGCCACGTACCGCACTGCGGTTCCGACGATCCCAGGTACCCAGGTCGACACGTTGAACGCGATCAGGTAGTACCCCAGCGCAGCGACCCCGAGCAGGTTGCCGACGATTGCATAGTCGGCGTTGAACAGTACGGCCTCCACGCCAAGGCTAACGGCAAGGGGCAATCCGAACTTGATGAGCTTGGCGGCGACGCTGCGATCGAATCCGAGCTCCAGTGGCAAATTCCCCATCTTGAACACGATGGCGCTCATGACGATCCAGCCCGCTAGTTGGCCGACCGCGAAGCTGTAGGCGCCCGCTCCGCTGAGCCCGAGAGGGATCGCGATCGCCGCGTTGACCAAGACCCCTGCCACGTTCGCCTGCGTCAACCTGCCTTGTTCGAATCGGCGGACCAAGGCGGCCGTACGCATGGCACTGATTCCGTCTGCGACGACGACGAGCGTGAGTAAGCGTACGACGGGTGTCGCCTCAGGGGCCCCCGAGTATGCCGCGAACGCGGGCGCTGCAAGGAAGATTGCGCCGTACACGAGGAGGCTCATGCTCAAGGCAATCGTGGCCCCGGTCGCGGCGATGTCTTCGAACTTGCCCCGCCATTGCACACAAGCGGCCATGATTCCGCCATCGTTGACGTATGCCGCGAATGCCATTGCAGCGACGGCAATTCCGTACACGCCGAAGTCCGCGGGAGACAGCAGTCGGGCGAGGATCAGGCCGATCGCGAATGACCCGATCCGCGTGATGAAGATACCGAGGAAGCTGAATGCCAGGCCGCGCCGGGCCTTGCTGCCGATCTTCCCGGCGTCGCCGTCGGTGTCCTCGTCGTCTGCGACGCCCGTCTCGTCGGGGCCGGTCAACTCAGGTGTCCTCGGTCGGCGGGTCATGCTGGCTCGGCGGATGCATTTGGATGAGCTCAGAGCACTGCGATCAGTGACTTGGTGATGCCGAGCACGCGCTCGTGGACGATCCTCGAGGTCGGAAAGCTGTCCCTCATCTCGGTAAGACCCAACAACTCCGTCCAGAGGACGGCCTCCCGCGCTGCGTCGACGCTTTCGGGCCTCTCGGCGACGAGCGGCCAGTACGTCGCGATCCGCACCCGTGCGGCGGCAGGCAGGAACTGCATACCCGGAAACAACCAATGCGGCTCGACGGGGAAGTAGCGATACGGCGTCTGCACCCAATGGCGTGGCGCCAGGTCGCGCACTTGGTTTGCCAGCTCGCACCGGCGAGCTTGCCCACCCACGTGCTCGATCAACGAGTTCGAGAACACGACGTCGTAGCTGGTGTCGTAGCCTGCGGCCGCGAGGACGTCCTTCGCGTGGCACGCATCACCGGTCACGGTGCGGATGGAATCGTCCTCGGGCACGTCGCCGTCGTACAGATTGAGCACTGTCACCTGTGCCGGCCTCACGGGCGAGCGCCGCCACGTCTCGACCGTCCCGCCGAGATCGAGCACGCGCAACTGTTCTATGCGGGGAAACGATTCGCGAAACATCGTCCAGCGCCGCGCCCGGGCCTGGGCGCCAAGAGACGTCGGTGAGTCGACGAACACTTGGCGTAGCTGGTTGGCCATCGCTCGTGCCCCTTCCGGGTTGAACACTGCACGGATTTTCTCGATGCGTAAGTCACTCGGCATCTCGGCAAATCCACCGCTAGCAGGATAATCGACCGCGCCCGCCCGCCAGCAACGGGGCGACTAGTCTCAGTAGTGTGCGTCGTCCCGCGGTGAAAGTCACGATCCTCGGCATTAACTACGCACCCGAGCCCACGGGAATCGCGCCCTACACGACGGGATTGGCGACCGGACTGGCGAAGCGGGGACACGACGTGTCGGTGCTCACCGGACACCCGCACTACCCCTACTGGAAGCGCAGCGGCGACAGCCAAGCCCTGCGCTCCGAGACCACCGTCGACGGCGTCCGCGTCCGTCGCCTACAACACCCTGTCCCACAGAAGCCGTCCCTGCTCGGCCGCGCGGCCATGGAGCTGGCGTTCGGCCTGCAGTTGCTGACCAGCCGCTGGGGGCGGCCAGACGTCATCATTTGTCTGACGCCTCCATTGCTTGCTGCAGCCTTGGCCGTCGCACGCGCCCGGATGACCTGGCGGCGGCCGGCGATCGGCATCCTGGTTCAGGACCTCTACAGCCGCGGCGTCACCGAAACCGGCGCGGCATCAGGGTTCGCCGTCACCGCCGTGCGTGTCCTCGAGTCGCGGACGATCCGCTCGTGCGACGGTGTTTCCGTGATCCACTCAGGCTTCGCTCGAGACCTGATTGAGCAGCTCGGTGCCGACGGAATCCGGATCCGCGAGATCCGCAATTGGAGCCACGTGTCGCCTGCGGACCCGACCGCCAGCGCCGCATTCCGAGTCGCCCGCGGTTGGGCTGCCGACGAACTGATCGTGCTGCACGCGGGCAATATGGGCTATAAGCAGGGGCTGGAGAACGTGCTCTCGGCCGCCGCCCTAGCGGATGCGTCCAGCGCCCGCGTGCGGTTCGTCCTCCTCGGCGATGGCAATCGACGCGCGAGCCTCGAGAGCGCCGCGCAGGGAATCTCCTCGCTGGAGTTCCTCGCGCCGGTCGACGATGCCGACTTCCCGGCCGCGCTTGGGGCTGCCGACGTACTTCTCGTCAACGAGAGGCCAGGGGTCGCACACATGTCGGTGCCCAGCAAGCTCACGTCATACTTCAGTTCGGGCAAACCGATACTGGCTGCGACCGGTGCAGACGGTCTCACCGCCAGCGAGCTCGCTGCCTCGGGGGCAGGGATATGCGTGCCCGCTGATCGTCCCGACTTGTTGCTCAGCGAAGCGACTCGGCTCGGTAGCGACCGAGAGCTCGGCCGCCGCCTTGGCGAGGCGGGCCTGAAGTACTGCACGGCTCTGCTGTCGGAGCAGGCGGCGCTGGATCGATACGAGGACTGGGTCGTGGATCTTGCCAGCGGCGCGCAGCGAAATGCCGGTTGAGCGGAAGATGGTCAGGCGCGCACTCGTCACCGGCATCACCGGTCAGGATGGTTCTTATCTCGCCGAGCTCTTGCTCGCCAAGGGTTACGAGGTGCACGGTGTCATTCGCCGGGCGTCGTCCTTCAACACCGGGCGCATCGATCACCTCTACGTCGATCCCCACGTTGCGGGCGCCCCGCTGTACCTGCACTACGGCGACCTCCTGGACGGGCCGCGGCTGTCTGGTCTACTTTCGGAGATCCGGCCGGACGAGGTCTACCACCTCGCGGCCCAGTCGCATGTCCGGGTGAGTTTCGATGAACCCGAATACACCTGCCAAACAACGGGTTTGGCGTCGGTACGACTGCTCGAGGCGATCCGACAGCTCGACCTGCCATGCCGCTTCTACCAGGCTTCGAGTTCCGAGATGTTCGGCGCGTCACCACCGCCGCAGCACGAGGAGACGCCATTTCATCCGCGTTCCCCATACGGCGCCTCGAAGCTATTCGGTTACTGGTCGGCCCGCAATTATCGTGAGGCGTACGGGCTGTTCGCCGTCAACGGAATTCTTTTCAACCACGAATCACCCAGGCGGGGAGCGACATTCGTCACTCGCAAGATAACGCGGGCAGCTGCACGCATCCAGGCGGGCATCGATCAGGAGGTGTGGATCGGCAACATCGACACCACCCGCGACTGGGGATACGCCCCCGAGTACGTAGAAGGGATGTGGCGAATGCTGCAGGCCGACGAGCCGGAGGACTTCGTACTCGCCACCGGCGTCGGCAACACCGTTCGCGACTTCATCGAGCTTGCGTTCGACCACGTCGGCCTCGATTGGGAGAAGCACGTTCGATATGACGACCGATACCTTCGGCCCGCCGAGGTCGAAGCGCTCGTCGGCGATGCCTCGAAGGCGGAGGCGCGCTTGGCGTGGCGCCCACGGGTGCTCGTGCCGGAACTCGTCAAGATCATGGTCGAGGCAGATGTCGCTGCTCTCGAGACCGGCGGCAGTACGCACATCGACACGCCGAACCTTCCGGCTGGCCATCAATGTAGTCGAGGCAGTCGCCCTAGCCTCGAAAGTCGCCCTGATGCTTGAGAAACCACTCATACGTGGTTCTGATGCCGGTAGCCAGCGAGGTCTTGGGTTCCCACCCGAGAAGACTCATTCGCCGGGTGTCCAGAAGCTTCTGTGGAGTGCCGTCGGGACGGTCCGTGTCCCACCGAATCTCACCACGGTAGCCAATGATGTCGGCCACCAGCGCGGCCAGCTCCGCGATGGTGAGGTCTCCACCAACGCCTACGTTGATAGGTGATTCGTCGTCGTAGGCGTCGAGCAGGAAGTGGCAAGCATCGGCGAAGTCGTCGACATGGAGGAACTCACGCCGCGGGCGCCCGGATCCCCAGCACACGACCTCCCCGACCCCGTCCCGGTGAGCCTCGTGAAATCTGCGAATCATTGCGGGCAATACATGGCCGTCGGTGAGGCTGAAGTTGTCGCCCGGCCCGTACAGGCTGGTTGGCATCGCGCTGATGTAGGGCACGCCGTGCTGTCGTCGAAGAGCGGTGACGTGTGCGATCCCAGCCAACTTCGCCATGGCAAAGCCCTGGTTCGTCTCTTCTAGGGGACCCGTCAGCAGTGCGTCCTCGCCGATGGGTCGCGGCGCGGCCTTCGGATAGATGCAACTCGAGCCCAAGAATACGAACCGCCCGACCCCGCTGGCGAAGCTGCCATCCAGCAAATTGAGTTGGATACGTAGGTTGTCTGAGAGGAAGTCCGCGGGTCGACCCGCGTTCGCAGCGATACCACCCACGACGGCCGCCGCGTTGATGACGACGTCGGGCCGTTGGTCATCGAGAAATTCCACGGTGGCCCGCGCATCACGAAGATCGAGCTCCGACGAGGTTCTCACCACGAGGTTGTCGAACCCACGCGCGGTGAAGTGGCGACAAAGTGCCGAGCCGACAAGGCCCAGGTGTCCTGCGACGTAGATCCTCGCCGTTGGGGGGACTGGTGTGATCCGAGACATCGCCTTCAATTGTCTCAGCAATTGCGGTTCGACGAAGGGCTCATTTTCGAATCGTTTGCTCAAACAGCAACGTCCGTGTGCGAAGATCCAGTAATCGTCGAGGCGGGGTCTCGCCGAACAATGGAGGTCCAGCGTCGATGATTGCGGATGGCGCCCCATGGCCGCGGATGGTCGTCGGTGACGTGACCGTCGATCTGGTGCAGCGCGAGCACGCCCTGTCTCTCATGATGGATTCGGCATCGACGACCCACCCGCTAGCCGTGGTCTCCGCAAACCTTCACCACATTCATCTCTTCGCCGACGGAAACCCTTGGCCCGAGACGGAGCCCCGCGCTCACGGGATCACGTGGCTGACACTGCTCGACGGGGTGCCGCTGGTCCAATCCGCCAACGCCCTCACCGGCCAGCGTTGGCCCAAGTTAGCGGGCAGCGACCTCATCGAGCCAATACTCGAGGACGCCACGGCCCGCGGGCTACGTGTCGGGTTTCTCGGGGGCGAGTCAGCTGCTCATCGGGTGCTCCGCACTGTGCTCGCCGAACGTTTTCCCGGCCTGTGCGTTTCCGGGATGTGGGCGCCGGCACGCGCAGAGATCACCAACGAGTCCGCGGCTGAACACATCGCCAACGAGATCCGCGAGGCTGGCGTCGACGTGCTCTTCGTGGGACTGGGTAAGCCACGGCAGGAGTGGTGGATTGCAAGGTTCGGGCACATCACGGACGCCCGGCTTTTGCTGGCATTCGGTGCAGCCGCCGACTTTTTGACCGGTCAGCAACGGCGCGCACCACGCCTAGTCGCCGATTCCGGCGGCGAATGGGCATGGCGCCTGATGCTCGAACCGCGACGCCTCGCCCGACGCTATTTAGTCGAGTGCCCCCCTGCCCTCGTCAGGTTGAAACGCACCGCGGTCGTCCGAGAATCGTTCCCGAACTGGGATCCGCCAGACGGCGGTGGCGGCCATTTCGTGGCGGTCGGCCGACACGCAGCCGTCGCCGTCATCACCGTCACGTACAACAGCGCGGCGCACGTGGGACCCCTCGTCGAAGACCTGCGCAGCGCAGCACGCGACAGGCCGATCAGGCTCGTCGTCGTCGACAACGCGTCGACAGACCACACCGTGCGCGTCGTCGCGGCCCACGACGACATCGTGCTGGTGCAGCCGGGCACAAACCTTGGGTATGCCGGCGGCATCAATGCGGGTCTGGCTCGAACCGGTCCATGCGATCACGTTCTGGTGCTCAATCCTGACCTCCGATTGGCGCCGGATGCTCTGACGCACCTGCTCGCTGCTGCGGACGGTGATCGCGTCGGTGCTGTCGTGCCGCTGATCGTCGACGACGACGGTGTCAAATATCCGTCGTTGCGTCGTGAACCATCGGTCATCCGGGCATTCTTCGATGCGCTCCTTGGTGGGAAGGTGCGGACGCGTCCCCCATGGTCGTCTGAAATCGACACTCGCCCAGCGAGTTACGGTTACGCACACGACGTGGATTGGGCGACTGGGGCGGCGCTAGTCATTCCTGCCGCAGTCGGGGCGGAGGTGGGTCCTTGGAACGAGGAGTTCTTCCTCTATTCGGAGGAGACTGACTATTTCCGCCGAATCCGCAAGAGCGGTCGACGGATCCGGTTCGAGCCGGCGGCGGTGGTGGCACATCGGGGCGCGGGCTCGGGGACCTCCCCCGATCTGTACGCACTCAGTGCGGTGAACCGGGTTCGGTACGCTGAGCGGCACGGCGGGCGGGTCCACGCAGTGCTATTCCGTTCTGTCGTCGCCTTCGCCGAGGCACTACGTAGCTACCAGCCGACTCACCGGCGCGCTCTGTGCTTGGTGCTGAACCGGCGGCGCTGGCACGAGTTGCCGCACGCGGCCAAGGAGGCGCAACCGCTTTCGGGGCGCCGCAACCGGGGTGCAATCATCGTCCCCGCATTCAACGAGGCGGCGGTCATCAAACGGACGCTCGAACCACTGAGTAGGGCTGCGGTGGAGCAGTACTTCGAACTGATCGTTGTGTGCAACGGCTGCGTCGACACTACCGCCGACATCGCGCGGGCCATCCCCGGAGTACGCGTCCTCGAACTGACAGAGGGGTCCAAGCCCGCCGCCCTCAACGCGGGTGACATTGCGGCAAGCCTGTGGCCACGGGTGTACCTCGACGCCGACATTCAGATCTCGGCGAGTGCCGTGCTCGCAATCCTGGACAGGCTCGAACGGGGTGACGTGCTTATCGCACGACCCGAGTTCGAGACCGATACTCGCCGCGCCGACGCCCTGGTGCGGAGCTACTACCGCGTTCGAGGGCAGCTCGGGCAGCATAGGTCCGCGATGTGGGGCGCAGGAACATTCGGGCTGACCGAGACGGGACACGCTAGGTTCGGCGTCTTTCCGTCGGTCACCAGCGAAGATCGTTTTGTAGACACGCGATTCGACCCGGAGGAGAAGGCCGTGGTGGCCACCGAGCCTGCCATCGTGACCACGCCCCTCGACATTGCGACGTTGGTTCGCGTTCTCGGCCGTACCTACAAGGGCAGCGCCGAGCTTCTTGCGCACGAGACCGGACCCGACAAGCGGGACAGCGAAAGGGGCGTGGGCACGATGGTGTCGGTCTTCGGCACCATCCGTGGGCCACGCTCGGCGTTCGACGCAGCGGTGTATCTGGGTGTCGCAATTGCGGCACGAATGCGATACCGGACGGCGTCGTCCTGGGAAAGAGACGACAGCAGCCGCACTAGCTGATGAGCGATCGTCACGCCCGCCCGACCGCGGCTCCGTCTAGGTTCTTGGGCGCCGCCGCCACGACGCCGCCTGCCGCACCGCTTGGATCCGGAAACGGAACCGCGACGCCCGACCAGAGCAGACCGAACAAGAGGAACGTCACCAGGGTCGCCTGTTGAAAGCTGAAGATGTCGAACGTGAAACTCGCCGCGAGCAGCCCGATCCACAGCGCCCCGATCGTGTAGACCTGGTCTCGTTCACGCACGGTCCCGGCGCGGCGAAGAGCCGAGGCCATGCCGAAGAGTCCGCCGACAGCAAGCAACGTCATGGCGAGAAGCCCCATGCTTCCGCCCTGCACGGCGGCTTGCAGCCATTCGTTGTCGAGCACGCCGTAATCCCCCGGTGGCGTCCCGCCCAGACCGAGGCCGAACAGGGGGTGCTCGCGGAATGTTTGCGAGACCTTCGCATAGTCCGAAATTCGATCGAGGACGCTATCGTCCTCCGCCGAGTTCGTGATCGTGCCCCAAAGCGCAGAGGCATTGTGCGGAAAGGCAATAGCGACACCGGCGGCGATGACAGCACCGGCGAGCAAGGCCCAGCCGAGTTCTCGAAGCTTCAGGGTGAGGGCATAGAAGGCGAGGGCGGCAGCCAACGTCACGGCACCGCTTCGTGACACGCTGGCCGGTATCGCCATCGCTGCGCAGCCTGCCGCGACGATGCCGAGTAGACGTGCCTGCCTGCTGCCGGCATAGCGGGCGAAATGGATCCCGATCGGGACCACGAGGGCAGCCATCACGGCATATTCAATCGGATGTCCCGACGTGCCAAACGCGCGCTTGGCTCCCAGCCGGTCGGTAAGTACGGGCGTCCCGGCACTCGAGCCTTCGTGGTCGGTGTTCTGCACGAAACCAGGGGGTTGGAAGATCAAGTGCAGATCGACGTGGATCGCGTTCTGCAATACGCCGACCGCGCAATTGAAGGCGATGCCGACGGCGAGACATCCGAGAAGGATCGTGCGCTGCCGCGTCGTCTCAATGCGCGTGAGGATGTAAAGCGCCACACCGACATTCGCGATCGCAGTGACAACCGCTCGCGTTCGGTTGGCCTCCAAGGCCTCGTTGCTCAGATTCGCCGCGCCCACCCCGTAAATGAGGACCATGATGAGCAGATAGGTCAGGATGACGAACGCGCCCGGCCGCAGGTTCTTGGGCGTGTGGCGAATCGAGACGATCCCGAGGACGGCGAGGCCGAAGAACATCAGCGCGATGACCTTTGCCGGCGAACCGTAGCTCTTCAATGGTCCCGGCGGCACCACGTACGCGGGGAGGATCGAGATCAGCACGCAGAAGAGCCCGGCGAGCCAGGGAACGCGCTCACGCTCCTTCGACTCGGGCGAGGGCAACGGTTGCGCGCGAGCAGGTGGCTCGACGAATCCGTTCCACGAGCCCGAGAGGCGCGTGGTGGGTATTCGCTCCTCCGTCATCTACCCATCGGAACGTCGTCGGGAGCGCGAAATCTCGAGCTCGCGCGCAGTTGACTCGTGTCGGTCAGCGCGTCTGGAGAGAGCTCATACTGAACCTGCGACCGTCGCTCCCGAACCGGCTCCGCGGGTTGCTTCGGGCGCTTCTGCCAACGTCGCTTCAACCGATTGATGAATATGTCAGCCAGTACGCCGATCAGCAGTGCCAGACCAATTCCGCCCGCGAGAACGGCCAACGTCGCACGCGTACGACTGGGGATTCCCGCTATCGGTGCGCTCGGCGGCGAAGCTACGAAGACCTTCACCATCTGGTCTTCGGGCACGGCAGCCTGCTGCTGCAGGTTGTAGATCGTTGAATTTGCCTCTGCAACAACAAGTTGAACCGTCTTGGCGGCAGAATCCGGGGTGGACTCGGTCGCCTCGATCATGACCAGCGGCAGCTCCGGCGAGTTCGGAGGGACGGGAAAGACGCGCGCCCCATAGTCGGGTTGACCACCTCCCTGCAGCACCTTGCCCACTACTACCGGGTCCTTGAGCCCCAGTGCAGTCAGGTTCGTGATCAGGGTGGCGCCACCGATGTCGATCAAACCGTTTCTGGGAACTGGCGTTCCGTCCAGATTCTGGTCGACCCGGAAGCTGGGCGGCGCGATGCTCAGAACGGCATTCGAGTAGTAAACCGGCTTCACCGAGTGATACATGTCGTTGCTGTACCAGGCCGCGACGAGAATCAGGGGCACGACGACATACCAGCGCCGAAAGACCGCTTTCGCGACATCGAATAGATCCACCTCAATGTTCCCTTCGTGATCGACTGCCGTACTGGCGTGTCGGAAATCGAGTAGTAAAGCGCGAGAATTCGCTCCCGAAGACGTGCGTGGCGCGTGGACGCGCTACGGCGTGTATCGAATCATGCTGGGGCACATCGACGTACGCTGGCGATGCCGGGTCTACGCCGCGACCGAGAGCTGACACGGCTACCGTCTGCGTATCCATCGCCGCCCGTCCCAGTCCTTGACAGCTGTCTCGACGTGGCGAGGACCCACCGCGCTGTCCCGAGACGCCCCCTCATCGGTCCGCGGCGTACCGGCATCGACTTCCACGCCGTTCACGCGCCCATCGGTGAGCGCCTCACCTGCGGTGTCGGCCACCTCGGCTCGATGGCGCGAGCCGTTGACATGGATCTTCGGGTTACGCACCTCCCCATCGGAGCCCACGTCGTCGGCACGGTGGCGCGAGCCGTTTACTCCGTTCTGGGGCAATGCCTGCTCGAAATCCATTCCCACCGGCGGTGCCTGGTAGTTACGCAGTTCGACACTCGGTGCGGGATCGGGCAAGACCGTAGGCACATAGCCGTCGTCGGTCGCCGACATGAGGCGGAGCTCGCGACCGCCGGTGAGTGACGGTCTGGACCGCAGTCGGGTGGCGGGGTGTGGACGGATTTCCGCGACAGCACGTGCCTCGGCGTTGCGGTCGGCCGCAGCCGTCGCGGGTTCGGCCTGCATGTTTTCGGTCTTGGGCTCGACATCGGCATCGGGTTCAATCTCGGCTTTGGGCTCGAGCTCCACGCCAAGCGCGGGTTCGATCTCGGGTTCAATCTCGAACCGCTGGTTCTGGACGACGACGACAGCCGGGGCGGGGTCGTGCCAGGTCTCGCTTGATTCGCGATCGGCTGGTGTTTCGATCGGAGTGGCAGCCCTGGACACCGGGTGCTGGTCGACGACCACCACATTCCGGGTCGGCAACCAATCATGGTCCCGCCTGGCGCGCACCCAGACCGCTAGTGCTCCGAACGCCAACGCACACACTGCCGCTGCCACCGACAGAACGATGAACTCACCCAAGCGCGCACGCGGTTCGCTCGCCGCAGTGACCACCGTCGTGCTCACTCGCTGGCCGTCCTCCCCCGTCGGTGTCTCCAATGCGCCCGCATAGCTGATGAACTCGTTCGCCAAGGTGTCAGCGAGCAGTCGAGCCTGGTCGGGTGACTCGTCCGTCACCGCGACGTCGATGAGCGCCGTGCTTGGCGGCACGTTCACGGCGCTAACCTTGGCGGCCAATTCCGGTGCACTGAGGGGCAACCTCAGCTTGTCTATGACCCGCTGACTGACGACGTCACTGGTCATCAGCGGGATGTAGGAACTGATCCGACTGTTCACGACACCGTCGTTCTGATACGCCGCCGCGGTAGTCGACCCTTGGATCGACACCAACAGCTCTGTCGTCGAAACGTATTGAAGTGGCATGAAGTAGAGGCCAGCTGCGCCAAGTACCAGCAGCGGCGCGGTGACGCCGACGAACGTCGTCCAATACCGCCCGATTGCGGCAACCAGCGTCCTGAGCGTCATCGTGGCGGTCCTTTCGCGTCCGCCTCTTCGCGCGTGGCGCCTTCGACCGTGACCGGAGTCTCGAGGATGGACCTCACCACCGCGGCGAGTGCACCGAGGACCAATCCGACCAGGACAGCTCCTGCTACTACCAGTGGAAGCGGTGCACCCCAGGCCAGGATTCGCGCGGGTTCGCTGGGAGGGTCGACGACGACGATCTCCGCCCTCGGCACGAGCGAGCCCGGCACCGACTCCAATGAGCGAACGGTCGCGGAGAACTCGGACAGGAGCACCGTGGCGGTCCGCTGGGCCTCGTCGGCAGATGGGGCGTCAACACCGATGTTGATGAGCGCTGTGCCGTCGGCATGGCTTGCGCCGATGCGCTTCGACAACGTCTCCGGTTTCATGTCGAACCCCAGGTTGGCGATGACCCGCGAGGAGATGCTCGTGCTCTGTAGCAGCGCGGCATACGTGCCCGCGCGTGCCCGCGCGTACGAGTCACCGCCGTCATCGACACGGCTGACGTCCCCCGGCGTTCGGACGAACACCGTTGCGTCTGATCTATACAGAGGTGGCCGCAGAACGAGCACCACCGTCGTCACCGCGAGCGCAACGAGAACCCCCCATGCGACCCACCGCCACCGAGTGATGAGCAACCGGACGTACTCGACGAGGGTGGCGTTCATGTTGTCGGCGCAAATCCGTTGTACGACAAGGCATCGACCAGCGCCGCCGAGAGTGCGATCTCGCCCGGCTGATTGGGATTCCTTTGGCCGGGAGGCACCATCGTCGACGTATCGCTTCCGACGAACTGACTGACTGGATCGAGAACGACCATGCCCTCGGGGCCGGCGACACGAAGTCGGGCGATGAACTCGTCGTTGAATCCGAGGTCGTCGTCGGGGCGATCCAAGAACCTCGGGCGGACGATGGCGAGCCGGGCGTCCGGCCAGGTCTGGTGTACGGCCGTCATGACCGACGACATTGCATCGAAAATGGCCTCGAATGGCGCGAAGACGTCATACCGACCGCCGTCAAGGATCACGACGTCGGGGGTGAACTTGCGCGCCAGACCCGCGATCCGTTCGCCGAACGACGTGGTCATTCCGAGGTTGTGGCCGAGATCGAACCTGTTCGCGGTGCCGCCACTGATGTAGCCGGTACCCGGCTCCCCCGACACGTTGCACAGCCATCCCATTCGCAGCGCTGCGGTGCACCCGTAGAAATTCTCGTCGAGCCCGCTGCCTGCGCTGTAGGAATCGCTGATGAACAAGGCCGTGGGACGCAACTTTGCCAGCGGCTCCGGCCGATCGACGCGTGCCGCGGACGAAGCGGCGTTGACCGTGGGTGTCTGCTGGGGCCGCGTTACGAAGGCGAGGCCCGACAAGCACGGCGATGGCGATGGCTATCGCGGCCACGTCGAACCAACGGGTTCTGCTCATCCCGCTACCTGGGTTCGAATCCACGCCGCAACTTTATCTGCAATTACCGATTGTCCTTCGTCGGTTGGACCAATGGACCCCGGTTGCATCAGATCGACGGTCAGCCAGGGCGGGTCAAGAGCGTTCAGGAACGGAACTCCAAGTGCATCAGATGCCTTGTGGATCTCGTCAGACACCGCGACGAGCGACGGCGGCGCAGGCGTCTCGAACCCTATCGGTCCGACCACCAACGCTCGCGCTCCGTCGAGTTTTATGGCGTTGATCGCAGCAACGAATCCCTTGCGCCACGGCATCGGTCCCAGCAAACCCTTGGTCGGTCGTTCCACTCATGACGAGGACGACCTGTGGATGCACTCCCCGCGCACGCTCGACTTGGTAGGGGAAGGCATACCCACCCTGGCCGTCAGACGCGAATCCGGCGCCTGGCAGTGCGAAGTTGGCGACCGACCAACCCGTTCGCTGTGCCAACAAGGACGGCCACACGACCCGGTTGTTGTATCCCGCCGAGTAGGCGTCGCCGATGACCGCGATCGTCATGGGCGGGGACGGTTTCGGCTCGTGGTGTGTCCTGGTCAGCACGAAGACCAACACAGCGGCGAGCGTGCAGACGACTGCGATGGGGAGAACCACGTCGCGAATGATTCGGAGCGTGCGCCCCCAGATGGTCAACGGCTGCCGTGAATGTCGGTGTACACCGCGAGCAGGCGGTCAACTATCGCGCGCATGCTGAACTCTTCGAACGCTGTTTCACGTGCCCGCCGGCCCATCGTTCTTGCCAGGTCGCGGTCCGCGAGAAGGAGCTTCACGGCACTCGCAAATTCCGGAGCCCGGCCCTCGGTGACGATGCCGCAACGCGCACGACTCACCATTCCCGCGAGACCGCAATCTGCAGCAACGACCACCGGGAGACCGACGGCCATCGATTCCAACACCGTCATAGGATAAGGCTCGCGCACCGCAGGAAGGACGTAAATGCTGGCCCGGGCCATACGCGTCGGAATCTCGTCAGAATTGACAGCCCCCTCCCATGAAATGCTTGGCTCGCCATCGATCGCCGCCCGCAACTTTGCGCCCTCTCCTTCGTCGGGGCCGACCAACGTGAAGCGAGCATCGATGCCGTCGGCCAGTAGCAACTTCGCCATGTCGACGAAGACGAGCGGGCGCTTGCGTTGATGCATGCGGGCGACGAAGAGAACTTCCGGTGGGCCCGGGCGGGGGTGGGCGACGGGGTAGTCCGGCACGCCGTTGCCGAGCTCGATCAGCCGCAAGGGTGCGCGAGCCACCTGCTCGAGTTGCTCGCTCTCCTGCTTCGTCAGATGCAGGATGGCGTTCGCGTCCCGCAGCAGCTTTCGCGTCCACGCGGCATCGAGTGGTCCCGCCAGTGGATGGTGCGACGGTATGACCATGCCGTGCGTCTGGAGAACGTAGGGAATGCGGCGTCGACGCGCGGCCAGCGCCAGGGGCATTACGACGAGGTGCCTGCCGAAATGGACGTGGACGACGTCAAACTCGGCGCTGTTGTCGAGGAACCACTTGGCCATGCCGGGTGCGCTCACGCCAGGAAAGCCGGCTCCCGGAAGCACGGTGCGGGTTTCGAACAATCTGACCGGCACGCCGTTCAACTCCGTTGGTGGCACCGAATAGCCGCGGGTCGCCGCGGCGAGGGTGACGTCATGGCCGCGGCGGACGAGTTCCACGCATTGGTTGAGCGCCACGCGGGCGGGTCCCCCGAAGGCTCCATCGGGGCTGAGGAGACCGACCACCTGGAGTATGCGCATCAACCCTCGTCGATGAGCGCCCGAGGTGGACGAACGACCGAGTTCGGCGGAACATCCTCGGCGACAAGACATGTCGCACCGACGACGGAGTTCGCTCCGATCGTGACGCCGCGCAGCACCGTGCTCCGCGCACACAACCACACGCCGTTCTCGACGACGATGGGCCCGTTGTCGAAGTCGAACGTCGGCGACTTTCGATCGTGGCTCCCCGTGCAGACGTACACATGCTGCGAAATGCAGACGTCAGACTCCGATGGTGATGCGGTCGAGGTTGTACAGCTCAGCGTCGGTGCCCACCCAGGAGTCGTCTCCTATCGACAGATTCCACGGCCACTGCACACGAACGCGGTGTCTGATCAACACGTTGGTGCCGATATCCGCGCCGAACAGTCGCAATAGCGCGGGTCGCAGCCTGCCAGGAAACCAGACCTGGGTGAAGAAGAGCGTCGACACAGCCACCCACGATGCTTGCGCCAGGAACCCGCGGCCCTTGTCATACGGATGACCCCGCCGCGCTCCCAACGACCAGTTGGATCCGGATTCCGACACGTCACCCCTTCAGTCGTGCCCGCGCATACGGCGCCAACCGTAGCGAGACAGAGACACAACCCGACCTCGATATGGGTTTCGAACGGATATCGTTTAGTTTGCCGAGCGAAGCCGATTGGAGGGTAGGCAGTGACACGTACCGCGTTTACGCCCCATCGAAAGGCCGTCAGACGACAAGCGGGCGCTAGTCCTCGGACAGGTTGCCGTCTTTGCCATCGGGGCAACATCGGCGTTCCACGTCATGAATTTCACGGCCACGCTGCTGTCGGTGATCTGTCTGTTGATCGCGCCCGCCTACTTCTTGATGAAGCACCGCGCAGTCGACGTAATACCGCTCCTGTTCGCCGCCGCGGGGTGGCTCTCCTACGTGGCATCGTCGGTGGTCAACGGGGTCAGCGTGTTGTGGCCGAATGCTCTCGCACCCGCCGCGTTCTCGCTGTACTTCGTCGGGCTGACGGTGCTGACGGGCCGCGCGATCTACCTGATCGCCACGGTCCTTGCCGGAGTCGCCGTGGGCTCGATCGTCTACTTCCTCACCAAGGGGATCGAGCTCAGTAATACCGGCAGCTTTGGTGACCTCTGGAAGTACGGCATCGCCCCCGCGGTCACCGTGCTCCTCCTGTTCGGCATGACACTCGCGCGGGTACCGTTTCTTTGGCAGTCGATCGCGCTGGCCGTCCTCGGACTCGGCAGTCTCGCGCTCAATTTCCGATCGCATGCCCTCGTGTGTCTTCTTGCCGCCGCCACACTGTTCGTGCGCCGCATGTTTGGTGATCGAATCCACCGAGGGGTGCAATTCGCAGCGATCCTTGCGTTCGGACTCCTCGCCTACTACGTCTTGCCGATCGTCGGTCGCGCCGGCATCTTCGGTACGGCGTTGCAGAACAAGATCTTCGAACAAGAGGCGACCAATCTCCCCATGTTCATGGTCGGCCGAACGGAGCCACCCGAGTCGATCGCCGCGATAATGCAAAAGCCCTTGCTTGGCTGGGGTAGCGCAGAGAAGCTGACCCCGGACTTCTACGCCCATGCTGAGCACCTAGCCGTCCGGATGGGCTACGACCCCAACTTTGACTTCGCCCTCTACTGGCGGTTGTACTGGCCCGACGCCTCCGCCATGCACTCGATTCTGTTGGGGTCCTGGGCCGAAGGCGGCGTGGTCGCCGTGCTCCTGCCACTCTGGCTCTTGGTGGCATGCCTAGGCATCGTATGGAACAACACGCGGTTCGGAGTCTGGGGTCCACTAGCACTAACCGTTGCGCTGCAGGGTATCTGGGATCTGCTCTACGCGCCGTGGACTTACAACACGATCCAGGGTTACGTCTGCATCGCGTTGTTGTTCTGTGCCGTCCACTTCCGCGCTCAACGGTCCGGGCCCTGACACATGCGCAGTCGTTCCGCGACTGAGACCCCTTGCAAAGGGACTTGCCTCGTTCGTCGTTCCGCAGCTGCGAACGTCGCACGGTTACGACAATCCGATGGGCACCGCCTCGGCGGAGAGCTGTTATTCGATCTTTCTGCGCCATCTCTGCCTCATCCAGGACGCCGGCGTTCGCGGAGTACCCCAGGTCGTTGCTGAATTGGGGCCGGGGAGCTCGCTGGGTGTCGGACTCGCGGCGTTGATCGCAGGGGCCGAAAAGTACTACGCGCTGGACCTCATCGACCATTCCGACGTGGAAGCCAATCTGTCGGTCTTCGACGAGCTGGTGGAGATGTTTCGCGACAGGGCACCGATCCCCGCGTCCGGCGTACACAGCATGCGCTTTCCCGACCTCGACGCCTACGACTTCCCGGACTTCCTGGCAACCGAGGACACCTCGTCGTTCAACGAGCGCGTCGCGGCCATTCGTGACGACATCGCCTCTGCTAGAGGCGAGTACGTGAAGATCGCGGCACCGTGGACCGACGCGTCCGTCGTGGAGCGGCAATCGGTCGATTGGACATTCTCGCAATCGGTCCTAGAACACATCGACGACCTCGCCGGGGTGTATTCCGCACTCGGACAATGGCTGAAGCCTGCAGGTCTCATGTCTCACCTGATCGACTTCGACAGCCACGGCAAGGTCCGAGAATGGAACGGCCACTGGGCGGTGGGTGATCTTGCCTGGGCCGCGCTACGCGGACGCCGTCCCTACCTGATCAATCGAGCCCCGTACGCGGAGTACGTGCGGCTAGGTGAGGCTAACGGCTTCGTGACAGCACTCGAGAAGCGCAACAAGCGTTTTGACGGCCTGCTGCCCGAGCAATTTGCCCCACGGTTCCGCAACATCGACGACGAGGACGCCCGTTTACGCATGGTTCTCGTGGTGAGCCGAAATGCGTCGCCGTGACGACCGCGGTCACCGCGGTGATCCCCACTCTCGGGCGGCCGTCTCTTCAGCGCGCCGTGCGGTCCGTTCTCGACCAAACTCGCCCGGTTTCGGAAATCATCGTGGTGGCAGACGGGGAACGCCGTCCCGACGCTGCCGGACGACGATCGAATCACGCTGCTGCACAACCCTGTTCGTGCGGGTCCTTCGCGATGCAGACAAGTGGGCATCGACGCGGCGCGGAACGGGGTGATCGCACTCCTCGACGATGACGACGAATGGTGCGACACGAAGCTCGAACGGCAGCTAGACGTCGTCGACTCACAGATCGACCCGCAATTGGATCGCATCCTCGCGTTTCGCGGTCCGTGGGCCGCGCGACCGGCAGCGGATCTGGCCGCGGCGGCTCATCGAGCGCCAGCAGTCGTTGCCCGAGTACTTGTTTCTCTTCAACGGCGTTCGCGCAGGCGCGGCGGATCTGCAGAGCTCCACACTGTGCTTTCCAACTGAACTGGCGCGCAAGGTCCGTTGGGACTTCGACCCAGATGCCGTGAACGACGAAGCGACGTGGCTGATCCGAGTCGAGCGAGCTTTCCCCGAGTTGCGCGTGATCCAGCTACCCGACGTGTTGAGCTGCTACAACGTCAGTGGTCCGTCCGTTTCGCGGAACCCGACGGACCGCACCGCGACTACATCGACTGGGGCATGGAGTACCTGCGTACCGCCTCGCCACGCGTGCGTGGCGACTACCTGTGCACCTATCCGGTGAGCGCCGCCGTATCTGCTCGCTCGTTGCGAGGTGTCCGCACCGCGATGCTGGCTGCATTCAGGTACGGCAGACCCGGCCCCTTCGCAGTCGGCTACGCCGTCGCGAACGGTGTACGGATCGCGCTCCGCGCAACGGAATTCGTCGTTCAACGGTGACAGTAGGACCAGAACGGCTTACCCGCCCAGAGCGACGGGCACTGTTCCTCGGGCCGCTATACCGCGTGTTGGGGACGCCAATCGTGGCCGTTCTTGGTCTCGCCAACACGGCCATCATCGTGCGCGAGACGGGCGCGGAGGTGTTCGGTCTGGTCTCACTCATTGCCACGATGACGCTGTTCTTTCCGTTCGCCGACCTTGGAATCGGTGCAACGGTGCTCACCGCTAGTGCCCGCCTGACTGGGCCGACGCGGGATCCCGAAGCCGCCAACGTCGATCCGACGCGCATATCACGTGCTTTTCGCGGTGGCCGGCCTGTTGATGGTTCTGGCGCTGTGCGTCATGGCCTTGGACGGCTGGTCCGTTGTCATCGGGTTCTCCAGTGGTCCGGACGACCGCTGGGCCATCACGGCAGCGGCGTGCATCTTCGCTCTTAGCATCCCAGCTAGCTTGGGTTTGCGGATTCTCATCGGCATCGACCGCAACCCGCTCTCCACCTTGATACTCATGAGCTGCCCGGCGTTCGCACTACTCTTGGTCGCCTTGCTGTACGCGCTCGACGTCGGCGGGATCTGGTACGCCATAACGGCTTTGGGCGGGCTGCTCATCGGTGAGATCATCGCGACGGTGATGGCGCTTCGATTGTCCAACCTCGGGTGGTCGGCGTTCTCGCGTGTCAACCCTGGTTATCAGGGTCCCAATCTCTTGGCAGGCAGCATGTGGCTGTTCGTCGTGGGAGCCGCGATGCCGGTCAGCCTGCAGGCGGGACGGATCTTGCTCGCGCACCTGTCGACGCCGACCGAGCTATCCGAATACGCCCTCATGTCTCAGTTCTACGGGTTGTGCTCGACGCTGTTGGCCACAGCGGGAGTCGCGTATTGGCCGATCTTCGTCAAGCGGCAGGGCGCATCGGCGGTGACCGTCCGCATGTGGTGGCGGTTGACCGCCGTCCTGACGGGATTGGCGGTCATCGCGACGGGCGTGCTGGTGTCGCTCGCTCCGCCGATAGCAACCCTTCTCACCGGCAGCCGGATCGAGGTGTCGGCGTCCCTCGCCCTCGCATTCGGGTTGCTGCTGATCGTGCAGTCGGCCCACCTCCCGTCGAACGTGCTGTTAACTCGTCCGAATGAGGCACGCTGGCAAGCACTCTGGACTCTGCCGATGGTGGTGCTGACGGTCGGTTTGGGCGTTTTGTTCGCATCGCGGTTCGGCGCCGTTGGAGCGGTATCGGCATCAGTACTGGCGATCTTCCTCGCTCAGGTTCTTCCCGACCTCACGTGGGTACCTAGGCTGGTTCGCCGCCGTCCGGTTGGCTCCGTCTGAGCGGGATCGCAAGAGGCGCCACCATCGTCTCGCCCGGACCGACATCATGGACAACCGTGGCGTTGACTCCTACCGTCGCTCCGTCGTGCAATGTGATCGGCCCTATCACCATCGCGCCAGCACCGACTCGCACGTCATCACCGAGCGTTGGCTTACCGCGCGAGTCGTACCCAATGGTGACCTGCTGATTTATCCAACAATGGCTTCCAATGACCTCCGCGAACACCACGGTCGCGAAGCCGTGCTGGATGAAGAAGCCCGGTCCTATGCGCGTCGCGTCGAGCGTGAGGGTCGGTTCGGGTCGGTAGACGACGCGCAGCAGCACCCGGAGGAGCAGCGGAGATGACCGCAGACGGTAGTGCACCAGATTGCGGAATTCGGGAAGCGCACCGCTCAGGTACGCGAATCGCGAGTAGTGGTCCAGGGCGAGAAGCGCCTCATCGTTGATGCAATGCATCCACCAATCGACATCCTCGTGCACGGCATCGGACGATTCCGAGCGGGTCGCACCACGCCAGAGGGGATATGCCCACCACCGCGCGAGCACGAGGAGTACTGCGCGCCTGCTCCCTGACATCAACTGATCGTAGGTTCCGCGGCGAGGTGTTCGGTCAGCAACCGGGCTGCAGCATTGCGCGCACGTAACCTGCGGTTTGATAGGCGTATTCGCGCGCCCACATCGGAAATGACAGGTGGGTGCGACTGGGAACCATGATCAAGTCGCCGGAGAAGCAACGCTCCAAGATGTACCTCGCCCTCGAGATGTGCGGCGTGAAGGTCACGACGATGACGGTCCGCCACCCGTATTTCTCTGCGAAACGGCGCAATTCGCGAGCCTCACCCCTCGTGGTCCGAGGTTCGGGAATGAAGCACTCGAGGTCGATCGGGTGGGGCTCGGCGCAGAAGTGTGTCAGCCACGCGTCGTTGGGACCGTTCGGGTTGCTGAACACCACGACGGGCGCCCAGCCGTTGGCCACCAGCTCCAACCCCAATGGATATCGTTCGTACCCTTCTCCACCCAGGACGAACACCGCATCGGCACGCCCTAGAGCATCGGCCTGGGGTCGGACGTACACCGGCACGCCTGCGGCCACGACGGCAATCAAGAGCAAGCAAACCGCGCCGAACCACAGAAGGGTGCGGCACTGGGTGTATCGCCTAGCGAAACGCACCGGCAGCCTGCGCACGGTCCACGTCAAGACCGCTTCCGTATCCCCACCGGCCTGGCCGATGGCCGCTGCCACGCCTCGGGCGACGCTTTCGCGGCTGGCCCTAGTAGCACCCAAGGACCGGACGCCTGCGAGAAGCCGAGAACTAGCTCGTTCGCTGACTCACACGCGCGCAGTCCCTGAAGAGTTGATCGGTCGACGCTGGTTACGAGAATTGATTCGTCCCGCCTCCGATCCCCCGCTAGCTCGGCCAAGAGCTCCTGCCGGGTCAGCGCGCGGAAGCTGAAGGCCCGTCCGAGCCGATCTAGCTCAATGGGTTGTGCAAGGTCTCCGCGTCGGCCTGCGGCCGACTCCAGGGAGACAACGGAGAGTCGAGTCTCGCCGCTGGCCTCGAGCACCTGGTCGATGTCCATCCGAATGTCTGAGAGGACGACCGGTAGTGAGCCGAGCCCCCTCTTCATCGCGCAAACCGCGCGGCTGTCCTTGAGCTGCCTGTGTCTCCACCGATGCTTGGCGAGGAATCGCGGTCGAGCCCGCGCCGCGCCGGTGATCACACCACAGGTCGTGACGATAGGCAGTTGTTCTGGGTAGTGCTGACCCACGTGGCCATGACCTTCGGCCAAGTTCTTCAGGTTGGTCGTGAGACTGTTATGGCTCACTGGGATGTCGCCGACCACCACTCGTTCTCCCGAACGCCTGACCCTTGCGCCGTATTCAACGGCGTACGCATGCCAGGCAAGATTTGGGTCCTCCGACAGCGGGCCTTCGATCAGTCGCTGGCGCTGCACCATGAAAAGCAATTCGTCGACACTGTCCACGTCGGAAAATCCGTCAACCGCCCTGCCGGTGACTACGACACGGTCACGGATTCTGCCGAGAAGTGCTCCATTGGGGGCCATGCCGGTCGCGCCGACCAGCCCGACGCTTCGATCGCTGATGCTTGCCGCCGCAGCCTCCTCCAGTTTCACCAGCGAATGCAGGTAGACGTCCTGGTGGACGAACGCGCACACCGAGTTGCGCGCCAGGGAAACGCCGTGGTTGAGCGCGGCACCGGCGGTTGAGAATTCATTGTGAGAGTTCGGGACCACGATGAGCTCGGTCTCCGGCGCAGTTGTCTGGTGTACGGAGACGGATTTGATCAAGCAGTCATTCAGAACCTGAGAACTGTTGGAAACACACACGATTGAGACTGGCACGCGGGCACGTTCACCGTTCACGGTTCACGCTCGGTGGAAGCTCCGAAAGCGTAGGCGCTCGACTGGACCGTTTGCATCATCGCTTCAACGCGTCGGTGCGCTGCGCGTAGTCGAGGAACGACTCGATGTCGTCGCAAAGGAGGAATGGCATTGCTTCTGCGATCCGCTCGTCACTCCAATTCCACCAGGCCACGTCGAGCAGTCTCTCGATGACGTCTGGCGCGAAGCGGTAGCGAATCAGCTTCGCCGGGTTGCCGCCGACGATTCCATAGGGGGGCACGTCCTTGGTCACCATCGCGCGGCTGGCAATGACAGCGCCGTGCCCTATGGTCACGCCGGACTTTATCGTCGCTTCACGCCCAATCCACACGTCACTGCCTATGGTTACGTCACCGCCCTGTTCCGGGTATCCCTTGATGTGACCGAGGCCGGGCCGAAGTGCACTGAACGGATAGGTGGTTACCCAATCGGACCGGTGATTGCCGCCCAACATCACCTTCACCCCGTACGCCACGGAGCAGTAGGCGCCGACCTCCAAGACCCCGTCGTTTCCGTACCGAAGGATCTCCATGTCGCCGTAGCTACCGACTCCTATGCGTTCGCGTGGGTATCGAGCACCGAGAAGCACGGGCACGCCCCGTCGGATGCGCGATCCAGCCGCCCTCGCAAACATGGCGAATCGGCGTTTCCCGATCTGCAGCCAATCCCATCGCCAAAATGGCAAATCCGACATGCATCCGGAATCTACACGATTGTCGCTCCAATCTTAAGCCGGTGAATAGCGAAACCAATCAATCTCCATGGTTGCTGGAAAGGCCGTCGTCGGATCGGGCGGGCCAGGCCAGCTGCCGCCGACGGCGATGTCGAGGAGCGCGTACATCGGCCGGTCGAACACCCACTCGCCGCCTGCCGGCAGCGATTCGGGGGTGAACTCACCGACGGCCGTCGTGTCGATGCCGACGGTGATCCGATTCGGTTGCCAACGCACCCAATAGTCGTGGAAGTCGTCCGACAGGTCGCCCATGTGACCGCTCGTTCCGACGACCTTTCCCGATTCGACGCCGCCGAAATAGTCGGTATTTCCCTGCGGCCCATGCAAGGTCACGTGGTAGGTGGAGGCGGCGTTGACCGTCTCGATGATGTCGATCTCACCGCACTGAGGCCATCCGGCCAGGTCGTAGTTCGTTCCCATCATCCAGAATGCGGGCCAAATGCCCTGTCCTGCAGGTAGTTTGATACGTGCCGAGATAGTTCCGTACAGCATGCTCAGCCTGCCCTTCGTCACTGGCCGAGCGGAGGTGTATCCACCAGCCGCCTCCCACGCCTGTATGACGAGATGTCCCTGACCGTCCAACCGCACGTTGCGTCGATCGTTCGTATACGTCTGCAGCCCCGCGTCTTGATATGGCCCGAGGTCGTAGCCCCACAGCGTCGGATCTGGCGGGGATCCGGCGGGCCCGGAGAAGTGGTCGAGTACGGTGCCGGGAGTCATTGGCGCCTGCGTCTCGACCGAGTCAGGCGGTAGGCGCGAAGCGGGGGTCGAGCAGGCGCACGCCAAGAGCGCGCTGGCAAGGACGATGCGGAGTGGCTGGCGGCCCATCTGACGATTGGCCTTCCCTCGTAAGTCCAGCAGGGTCTAGTACGCCCCCCGTCGGCGCACCACGGTTCGCAGTGTCTTGAGAATGATGATGAGGTCAGCGACCATCGACCAGTTCTCGACGTAGAACAGGTCGAGACGAACGGACTCCTCCCAGCTCAGATCTGATCGACCACTTACCTGCCACAGACCTGAGACCCCTGGACGGACCAGCAGTCGCCGCTTTACGTCGCCGTCGTAGGTTTCGACTTCGCGCCGCAGAGGCGGCCGCGGGCCGACGACGCTCATGTCCTGCTTGAGCACGTTGATGAACTGCGGTAACTCGTCGATGCTGAACCGACGAAATATCCTGCCGATCGGAGTGACACGGGGATCGTCTGCGCATCTTGAACAGCACGCCGCCGGGCGTATCGCTCAGGGCGAGCAGCGCTGGCAACTGGGCATCGGCGTCCACCACCATCGTGCGCAGCTTCAGCATGGTGAACGGCTTGCCGTTCATTCCGATGCGCTCGGATGCGTAGAACACCGGACCCCGGCTGGTGAGCTTCATCAGTGATGGCGGCGATGAGCAGGATCGGAGAAGTGCCGATGACGGCGAGCAGTGCGAAGCAGAAGTCGAAGGCGCGCTTCTGGAATCGCTTCGCACCTTGGTACTGCGGCTTCTCCACGTGGATCAGCGGGTAGTCCGGACACCGGCCGCATGGTTAGGCGCTGGCCCGCGATGTCCATCACGCCCGGGGAGACCACGAGGTCGACGTCGATCTCCTCGAGCTGCCACAGCAGTTTGCGAATGCCGTCCGCGCCGAAGTGCTCGGTTCCCGTGATGGCCACGGTGTTAGCCCCGACCGCCTCGATTCCTGCGAGCGCCTGGACCTCGTCGCCCAAGATCGGAATCTCTTGGCCGCAAACCTCCAAGGTCTCGTCTCCCTGCGGTGCGTACCCGGGAATTCCGACGCCGACTATGCGGTAGCCGTCAGTTGGCTGCCGCATGAGTTCGCGGGCGAGCACTCGAAACCGCTCGGCGATCTCCTATCGCAAGCACGGCGTCTGGCAGCGGCCCTTGAGTCGCTCACGGCAGATTTGCTTCCGCCACAGCTGGCGGCTCAGCAGTAACCCAACTGTCCCGATCGGCAACGCGACGGCCAGGTACCCACGGGAGAAATCCATCTTGAGAAGAAGCGCATGCGATCGCGATGACGCCGAAGGTCCAGAACGACGCACTTACTACGCCCCGATACTCATCGATTCCGCCGCCGATGACCCGGGGCGTCCTAGTCCGGAAGATGCCAAGTGCTGACATCCACAGCAGAATGAAGACCAGCGACCACACAGTTAGCCTGCTGTCGATCAGGTCGACGATCAAGGGTGCCTGCCCAAATCGCACGTACTGGGCAAAGAAGATCGCCCCAGCAACGACTACTGCATCGGTGATCAACATGCGAAGCGCGTAAGGCGCCTCCCAGCGGGTGCCTTCAGCCAGCTGTGAGCTCATCGTTGCCGTGGCTAACATGGCCCGCCTCCTCCAGGGTTGCTGTACCAGCATAGGCACGCTGGATCGACCATCCAGCAGAATAGCGAGGATGTTCGGCAATTTGTCATAATTTGGCCTTATCTACTGCACAGTCGTGGCATACGCGAGCGTCAGTCGCCAGGCACCTGACTAGTAAGACCGAACACACAGCGAAGCTAAGGTTCTGTTGCTGTGATCGTCTTGGGAATCGTCCGAGGTGGTCGCTGATGAGGCTGTCCGGCCACAGAGCTATCGAAGAGGCCTCCGTGGCGACTTCTAAACTGCCAGGTAGAGCTGCTTCTCCGCGTAAGCGGGCGATCTTCTTACGCATTATTGACCTAGCAAACAATTTATTGACGCGGTGTGCCGGAAAATTACGGTGTACGACTGCCCGGCCCCGTTTGTCCGCAGTGGCTTAGCTCTACGTCACCAATAACAGATGATTGGCGACCGGGCGCGGTGCGCGACTGACGCTATCGTCGCCGAAGGTCCGGAACTAGGATCGGCTCCTCATCTTTTGCAGGGAGGTCGTCTTGGCTTGGCGGATACCGCAGGTCTCACCGCAGTTCGATGACGACGAACTCGACGGCGTCGCCGACACCCTGCGCCGCGGCTGGCTGACCGAGGGCCCCCACGCCGCGGAGTTCCTCCAAGTGATCAAGAACGACACCGGCGCCGAGCACGCCGTGCTTGCACCGAATGGCACCCTCGGCCTCTTCCTCGCGCTGCTCGCGCTCGACCTGCCGAGGGACAGCGAAATCCTGATCCCTGCCTTCACCTTCTATGCGTCGGCGTCCGCCGCCGTGTTCGCCGGACTGACGCCCGTCTTCGTGGACGTCGACCCAGAAACGTTCAACGTCGACGTCAGCCAGCTGGAATCGCTTGTCACCCAACGGACCTCGTCCGTCATGCCGGTGCACGTCTACGGACACTGCACACCCATGGACGAGGTCAACGACCTAGCCGAGCGCCACAGCCTCAAGGTTCTGGAGGACGCCGCCCAGGCCTACGGGGTCGAATACCAGGGCCGACATGCGGGCACCTGGGGTGACGCCGGAGTGATCTCGTTCTTCGCCGACAAGACCGTGACGACGGGCGAGGGCGGCGTCGTCCTCACCAACGACGATGCGATCTACGAGAAGCTGCGCCTGCTCCGAAACCAAGGCAGGCTCGACAGCGGCACGTTCATCCACGACAGCCTTGGGATGAACTTCCGCGTCACCGACATGCAGTGTGCGGTCGGTCGGGCGCAGCTACGCAAGCTGCCGCAGATCATCGCCGACAAGCGCGCAAACCACGATCGCTACGTGGACAACCTGCACGACACCAAAGGCGTCAGGTGGATGAAGACCCAGCCCAGCTCTAGTCACGTCCCGTTCCGGTTCGCGATGATGACGGACCGCCGCGACCAAACGGCGGCAGCACTGGAAGCGGCGGGCATCCAGACCCGCACCTTCTTCTACCCCCTGCACCTACAGCCGGCGCTCCAGAAGTACGCACGAGGACCGCTGCCCGTGGCCGAGGAGCTATACCGAACCGGCATCTGCCTGCCCGTGCACCAAGGCCTCACGCCGCGGGACATTGACGAGATCTCCGCGATCATCCGCAAGGTCCACGGGGACCGTTCGGCTTGAGCGGAGGTAAGCCCCGCTTACGCCGATGGCTACCAGCGACTTCGTGCCGCTCACCGCAAATACCCATCTCCACGAAAATCTTTCGGATTGACCGAACCGGGCAGCAACGCCGTGAAGGGTGGAAGCGATTTCGATCGGAGAAGCCGAATACGGCCGATCGCTCCAGGGTTTAGGAGTTCTAGCGATGAAGACATCGCCAGAGGCGCGCTTCATTGCAGACTGAGGAGTCCACTTCTAGCAGTCGTGATGTGAGCTTCGAACAAAGCCGCCCGCCACTCCCACCACGTCTCGGGGCTGGAGGTAAGCAAAGGCGTTGTCAAACCATCCTCGGTGTCGTCCAATCGAAGCATGAAGTGCCACCTTTTCGATTTGTTTACCAAACCGAATTCGTTCGGTGCGTCAATGCCGGCAAGCATAAAATCTTCACTCCCCTCGCGAAGAGACCAGCAGATTTGCAACTTGCAATCGAGTGCGCGATAGAAGACTGCTCCTGCGGGACGTCCGTGGTAGTCGATAGGGTCGACGACCTCTTCCCGCATAAATCCGTGGCTGGAAAAGGCAGCGCCCAAATGGCGTTCCAGCTCAATATAATCCACGCCTACCTACCCCCCCCATCGTGAACAACTCCGCCGTCCTGGGCCCACGCGATCCAGTTCCTCGCCACATCGTAGAGACAAACAGAGGCATCAGGAGTCGACTATTGCTGCGTGCGCGGCTTCAAAGTTCTGCTCGATGCGATCGCGGACCCACTAGATCGGATTCGGATAGGAGCTATATTCCTCCCTCGCTGCACGGAGCAGTTCTTTGAATGGGAGATCCGGCCGTTTGGAAAACCTAGTGATGTGCTGCCACTTCTGAGCGTTGAGGCCGAATTGATTCGGAACGCCGCTTGGCGCGATCATGCAATTGACTTCACCCTCACGCGCGGATTGGTAGACCTGCACCTTGCAATCGGCAGATCGGTAGTAGACGATGTGCCGATCGCGCCCGCCGTCATCCTGGCGATCATCGACTTCATCGATTTCGAACCCGAGGCGACGCATGAGCGGACCGAGGACATCCTCGACTTCCGCACCAAACTCTGCAGGCATCTTCATTTCCTCACGTAGACCCATGAATCTCCTACACGCTCGTAGCCGAACGCTGCCGCACTATCAGTCAGGTATTCGACCTCCATCGCCGAAAACGAATCCGGACGATCCAGCGCCATGTCTTCGAGCGACGAATACTTGGCGCGATCCAGCAGGTAGTCAATCCGCCCCACCTGGCTTTCCATCTGGGACCGAAGGAACTGTTCGTTCACCTGCCAGCCCAGCGCCTTCTCTTGCGATGGATCGAGCCCATGCACGACCGCGTTCCACGTGTCATCACCAGTGTCGAAGAAGATCAACGACTGATCGATCTGCCACGGATCGACACCCGCGGCGCCCGCAAGTTCGGCGCGGGTGAAGTGTCTGAATTCCCCCACCAGATGTCCCCGCCCGGGGTCAGTCAGCCGCCGGAGCGCATCTGCCGATCGATCGACGCCTCCGACCGCTGATCAGCAGCGGTGAATGCCTCGCCCGCAGCCAGCCCCTTTTTCGATAGACCCGCGAGATGCCCTGCGTGGGCGGTGAACTTATCCACGTGATGGCCATGCACCTCGCGGGTCACTCCGTGAAAGTCGTGCGCCGCCTCGAAGTCCCCGAAAATCCCGCCGTCAACCGAAACGCCCTGCAAGATGCCTGCTCCCGACGACGCCGACGCCGACGCGTCGTCACATTGACGGGCTCCGTCGACCAATCCATTTGCTGACACGAACAAGCTCTCACCAGCCATGAACATGACCCTATGTTCGCCCGGGATGCCTACCGCGCACCAAAATCCACCAGAGATCGACGAGCCACGTGCAACCCAGACGACAAAGGCCACGACCTCTTGCGAGTTCGTGACCTAAGCGCGCGACTTCATTCGAGCCGCTCAAATTGTGGGCGAAGGGGGACTTGAACCCCCACGTCCCGAAGGACACTGGCACCTGAAGCCAGCGCGTCTGCCATTCCGCCACTCGCCCCAACAACCGGGGGAGCCTATCACGCACCGCGCGCGCACTCTAAAACCCGCAGCTGGCGCCACGATTCGTCGCTCTGACCTGCCGTGATCGGATTCTCAGAGTTCTGTGGGTGCGATTGCTACAGGTTTGGCCGATACCATGGCACCAGGTGTTAAGGCACCGCGACACACGGGTAGCGCGTGCGACCCACGAGAACGATGAGGCAGGTGAGCGATCGCATGGGTCTGGTGGACCGCATCGAGCGCCGCCTCGAGACCGGCGTCGGCGACGTGTCGGCCCGCCTCTTCGGCGGCTCGATCGTTCCCTCGGAGGTTGAAGCCCTGCTTCAACGGGAAGCCGAGGCTGGCGCACGCGAAGTGGCGGGCGGCCGCATTTTGGCACCGAACGCCTACGTCATTACCCTCAGTGAGCCTGACCATCACAAGATGAGCGCCGATTCGGCCCTCAGCTCAGCGACTTTTGCCAGATACCTGGAGGGATTCATCCATGAGCAAGGGTGGCAAACGTATGGTGAGGTGGTCGTCAGATTCGCTTCGTCACCGAGCCTGCACACCGGCCAGTTCCGCGCACGTGGAGCGGTCGACCCTGACTCGACCAACGGCGATCCCGCCGAGGCACCACACGAACGCGCAACACAACGAACCAGGAGTACCCCCGATGACCGACAACCCGAGCTACCGCGGCCAGGGACAAGGGCAGCCCGGCGACGACTACTACGACTACGGCCGCCAGCAGGATCCCCGCGCCCCGTACCCGCCCGAGACCAGGGCGGCTACCCGCCTCCCCGCGGTGGCACGCCCGCCTACCCGCGCGGCGCCAGGCGGCTACCCCGAGCAGGGTGGCTACCCGCGCCGAGCAGGGCGGCTACCCGGACCAGGGTGGCTACCCGCCCGCCGGCTACGACCAGCGTCCGCCCGCCGGCTACGGCCAGCCCGCGCCAGGCGGCTACCCCGACCAGGGTGGCTACCCGCCCGCCGGCTACGGCCAGCCCCCGCCGCCGGCTACGGGCAACCCCCGGCTGCACCGGGCGGCTACGGCCAGCCCCCCGCCGGTGAGTACGACTACGGTCGCGCACCCGCGCCCCAACCCGACGGCTACGGCCGCCAGGGCTACCCCGACCAGGGTGGCTACCCGCCCGAGCAGGGCGGCTACCCGGATCAGGGTGGCTACGGCGCAGCAGGCGTACGGCGCGCCAGAACTACGCACAGCCTCCCGGCTACGACTACGGCCAACCGCCTGCACAGCCCGGCTACTCGGACCCGGGCTACGGCCAGCCGGCTGGCTACGACTACGGCCAGCCCCCCGCGCAGCCCGCTGCCGCCCCCGCCGGCTACGGAGCGGGTTACGGCGCCGCTGGTGCCTCGACCATCACGTTGGTGCTCGACGACGGCAGCAACCGCACGTACGAGCTCCGCGAAGGTGCCAACGTCATCGGCCGCGGCCAGGATGCGCAGTTCCGGCTTCCCGACACCGGCGTATCCCGTCGGCACGTCGAGATCCGCTGGGACGGCGAGATGGCCCTGCTGTCGGACCTCAACTCGACCAACGGCACCACGGTGAACAACGCGCCCGTCGAGACAGTGGCAGCTCGCCGACGGCGACGTCATCCGCGTCGGCCATTCCGAGATCATCGTCCGCGTTCATTGAGAGTCTGAGGTCTCGGCCCGATCACGGCCCGGCTGCAGGTCGTCGCTTCCCCCGCGCACCGAACACCGCCCAAGTATCGTGACGTTGCCGACGGTAGTTAGCGGAGCCTGGCGTCGGCGCGAGGACACTCGGAAGGTGACGGAGAGGACGTCAGATGCAGGGGCTAGTTCTGCAGCTGACGCGTGTCGGATTCCTTTTACTGCTATGGCTATTCATATGGTCGGTGTTGCGGATCCTGCGAACCGACATCTACGCGCCGACGGGAACGGTGATGGTGCGGCGCGGGCTCGCGCTACGCGGCACGCTGCTGCCGAATCGCCAGCGCCGCAACATCGCGCGCCAACTCGTCGTCACGGAGGGCGCACTGACCGGTACCCGCATCACTCTGAGTGGTCAGCCCGTGCTCATCGGCCGGGCCGACGACTCGACGCTCGTCCTCACCGACGACTACGCGTCGACGCGCCATGCCCGGCTATCGCAGCGAGGCACCGAATGGTACGTAGAGGACCTAGGATCGACCAACGGCACATACCTTGACAGGGCAAAGGTGACGACTGCGGTAAGAGTTCCCATGGGTACGCCGGTGCGAGTCGGCAAGACGGTAATCGAGCTGCGGCCATGACAACCTCGCGCTCCGCTACGCGGCACGCAGTGATCGCGGCCTCGTCCGCGCCAACAACGAAGACTCGGTGTACGCCGGTGCGCGGCTGCTGGCTCTTGCCGACGGCATGGGCGGCCACGCAGCAGGCGAGGTCGCCTCGCAGCTGGTGATCGCCGCGCTCGCCCACCTCGACGAGGACGAGCCTCGCGGCGACCTGCTCAGCCAGCTCAACGAGGCGGTGCACCAGGGCAACGCCGCCATCGCCGGACAGGTCGAGACCGATCCCGAGCTGGACGGCATGGGCACGACGCTGACCGCAATCCTGTTCGCGGGCAACAGACTTGGGCTCGTCCACATCGGTGACTCCCGCGGCTATCTGCTTCGCGACGGCGAACTCAGCCAGATCACCAAGGACGACACCTTCGTGCAGACGCTCGTCGACGAGGGCCGCATCACCGCCGAGGAGGCGCACAGCCATCCGCAGCGGTCGCTGATCATGCGGGCGCTGACGGGTCACGAGGTCGAGCCGACGCTGATCATGCGCGAGGCCTTCGTCGGCGACCGCTATCTGCTGTGCTCCGACGGGCTCTCGGACCCGGTCAGCTTCGACACCATCCAGGAGTCGCTGCTGATCCCCGACGTCGAGGCCAGCGCCGACAGGCTCATCGAGATGGCCCTGCGCGGAGGCGGACCCGACAACGTCACGGTCGTCGTCGCCGACGTCATCGACTTCCAGGGCATCGCCCAGACCCAGCCGATCCTCGCTGGCGCCGTGTCCGGCATCGACGACCAGACCGCACCGCCGAACACCGCGGCAGGACGCGCGTCGGCGTTCAATCCGCGCCGCAACGCGCCGCCCAAACGCCCCGTCGCGGAGCCCGAACCCCCGCCGCGCAAGAAGCGGTCTCGGCGCATGTTCGATCATCGCGGCGTCCTGTTGGTCTTGGTGTTGCTCGCGGGACTTGCCTTGGGCCGCTTCATCATTCGACGGCAACTACTACGTCGCGACGCAGGACAACACCGTCTACGTCATGCGTGGGGTCGAGGGCTCCATCCTGGGGATGTCGCTCGCCGACCCGTTCAGCGTCGCGTGCTCGATGGATCAGGACGGGAAGAAGGACCAGCTCAAGATCATCCGCGTCGACGACGACCGCTCCGGCTGCCGACCGCTGAAGGTCGGCGACCTGTCGGAGCGGGCCAGCAGCAGCTGACCGCGCTTCCCAAGTCCGGCACCTACGACGAGGCCGTCCAACTCGCTCAAGCAACTCTTCAGCTCGCTTCTGCCGGTCTGCGCCGCCCGAATCGCCGAAGCACCCCGACCAGCTGCCGCAGGTCCCGCCGACCGCAGGCACTGCCGCACCGGGTCCGCGACAACACGACCGTGCCCTCGCCGCCTCAGCCGGAGACGCCCGCCACCGTCTCGCCGTCGCTGCCCGAGACTCCATCCACCGGGTCGACGCCGCAGCCGAAGACGCAGTCCCCGGCGCAACGCCGGGCAGACGTCCGCTCGCCGACGACGTCAGCCCCGGCTGCACCCACCGCCTCACCGGCCCCCGAGCAGAAGCCGGCGGACAAGCCGTGCCGGGTGGCTGCGTGAACACTGCACCGCAGGCACCCGTCACCGTGGTGCCTCCCATGCCCAACCGTCGCAACGCCGAGCTGTACCTGCTCGGCTTCGCGGCGTTCATCACGATGGTCGCCCTCCTGATCGTCGAGGCCAACCAGGAGCAAGGCCTGACCTGGGACCTGGCCAAGTACGGGGTGGGCTTCGTCGGCCTGTTCCTCGGCGCACACCTCGCGGTGCGCCGGTTCGCTCCCTACGCGGATCCGCTGCTGCTTCCGGTGGTCGCACTGCTCAACGGCCTCGGCCTGGTCATGATTCATCGCCTCGACCTCGCCGAGGGTCCCCTGGTCTTCGGCGGCGCGAACGGGCCGAGCGCCGTCCAGCAGATGCTCTGGACGCTCGTCGGCGTCATCGGCTTCGCGCTCGTCGTCATCTTCCTCCGGGACCACCGGACCCTCGCCCGCTACGGCTACGTGTGCGGCGTGACGGGTCTGATCCTGCTCCTGATCCCCGCGATCCTGCCCCGGTCGATGTCCGAGCAGAACGGGGCCAAGATCTGGATTCGGTTGCCCGGCTTCTCGATTCAGCCCGCCGAGTTCTCCAAGATCCTGCTCCTGATCTTCTTCGCCTCGGTCCTGGTGGCCAAGCGCAATCTGTTCACCAGCGCGGGCAAGCACGTCCTCGGCATGGACCTGCCGCGGCCTCGAGACCTGGCGCCCCTGCTGGTCGCCTGGATCGCGTCGGTCGGCGTGATGGTGTTCGAGAAGGACCTCGGCACCTCACTGCTGCTGTACGCGTCGTTCCTGGTGCTCGTCTACATCGCGACCGACCGGCTCAGCTGGGTCCTGCTCGGCCTCACCCTGTTCGCCGCGGGAAGCGTGGTGGCCTACTACGCCTTCTCCCACGTGCAGGTGCGCGTGCAGAACTGGCTCGATCCCTTCGCCGACCCCGACGGCTCCGGTTACCAGATGGTGCAGGCGCTGTTCAGCTTCGCCACCGGCGGCATCTTCGGCACCGGGCTCGGAAACGGCCAACCGGGTACCGTGCCCGCCGCCTCGACCGACTTCATCATCGCCGCGATCGGCGAGGAGCTCGGACTGGTCGGCGTGGCTGGCGTCCTGATGCTCTACGCGATCCTGCTCGATCCGCGGGCTGCGCACCGCGCTGGCCGTGCGCGACAGCTTCGGCAAGCTTCTCGCGGCGGGCCTGGCCTCCACGCTGGCGATCCAGTTGTTCATCGTCGTCGGCGGCGTGACGAAGCTGATCCCGCTGACCGGCCTCACCACCCCGTGGATGTCCTACGGCGGCTCGTCGCTCCTGGCCAACTACGTGCTGCTGGGCATCCTGATCCGCATCTCGCACGCCGCGCGCAAGCCCATCACCGGCAAGGCGCCGAACCCCACGCCGATCGCCGTCGGCCAGCACCGAGGTCATGCAGAAGGCATGAACACCGCCCTGCGTCGAATCTCCGTCACGATCATGGCCCTGATCGTGCTGTTGCTGGCCAACGCCACCCTGACGCAGGTCTTCACCGCCGACGGCCTGCGCACCGACCCCCGCAACCAGCGCGTGCTCCTCGACGAGTACTCGCGTCAGCGTGGCCAGATCTCGGCGGGCGGTCAACTGCTGGCCTACTCGGTGTCGACCGACGGTCGCTTCCGCTTCCTGCGGGTCTACCCCAACCCGCAGATGTACGCGCCGGTCACCGGGTTCTATTCGCTGCGAGTACTCGAGCACGGGGCTTGGAGCGCGCCGAGGACTCCATCCTCAACGGCTCCGACGAAAGACTGTTCGGACGACGGCTTGCGGACTTCTTCACCGGCCGCGATCCCCGCGGCGGCAACGTCGAGACCACGCTGAACCCGCGAGTGCAGCAGGCCGCCTTCGACGCACTCAACGGCGGCTGCAACGGCCCGTGCAAGGGCGCGGTCGTGGCGTTGGAGCCCTCGACCGGCAAGATCCTCGCGATGGTGTCCCTGCCGACCTACGACCCGAACCTGCTGGCGTCGCACGACGTCGACGAGCAGTCCGCCGCATGGCAGCAGTTCCGCGACGATCCCAATGCTCCGCTGGTCAACCGCGCGATCTCCGAGACCTATCCCCCGGGCTCGACGTTCAAGGTGATCACCACCGCCGCCGCGCTGCAGGCGGGCTCGACCCCGGACACGCAGCTCCCGTCGGCCGCATCGATCCCGTTGCCGAACAGCACGGCGACGTTGGAGAACTTCGGCGGCGCGGCGTGCGGCCCCGATCCGACGGTCACATTGCGCATAGCCTTCGCGAAATCGTGCAATACCGCCTTCGTGCAACTCGGCATGAACACCGGCGCCGACGCGCTACGCAACACCGCGCAGGCATTCGGTCTCGACGTGTCGCCGGCCCCGATTCCGCTCCAGGTCGCCCAGTCGACGGTCGGCCCGATCAGCGACGCCGCCGCCCTCGGCATCTCGAGCATCGGCCAGAAGGACGTCGCACTCACGCCACTGCAGAATGCGATGATCGCAGCGACAATCGCGAACGGTGGGCTGACGATGCAGCCTTATCTCGTTCAGGATGTAAAGGGTCCTGACTTGGCCAATATCAGCACGACCGCTCCCGTCGAAGTACGGCGAGCGGTGTCCTCCCAGGTCGCAGCTACACTTACTGATCTGATGGTTGGCGCCGAACAGGTGACTCAGCAGAAGGGAGCCATCGCCGGCGTGCAGATCGCATCCAAGACCGGCACGGCGGAGCACGGTACCGACCCGCGGAACACCCCGCCGCACGCTTGGTACATCGCATTCGCGCCTGCCAAGGCGCCCAAGATCGCCGTCGCCGTACTCGTGGAGAACGGCGGCGACCGACTGAACGCCACCGGCGGTGCGCTGGCCGCGCCGATCGGGCGGGCCACCATCGCCGCAGCGCTACAGGAGGCAGCATGAGCGCGCGCGTCGGAGTGACACTGTCCGACCGCTATCGGTTGGAGCGGCTGATCGCCACCGGCGGCATGGGCCAGGTCTGGGAGGGCAAGGACTCCCGGCTCGGCCGCCAGGTCGCCATCAAGGTCCTCAAGGCCGAGTTCTCCACCGACCCCGAGTTCGTCGAGCGGTTCCGCGCCGAGGCCCGCACGGTCGCGATGCTCAACCACTCCGGCATCGCCAGCGTCTATGACTACGGCGAGACCGAACTCGCCGACGCCGGCCGCACGGCATACCTCGTCATGGAACTCGTCAACGGCGAGCCACTCAACTCGGTGATCAAGCGCACCGGACGGTTGTCGCTGCGGCACGCCCTCGACATGCTCGAGCAGACCGGCCGGGCGCTTCAAGTCGCCCACAACGCCGGACTGGTGCACCGCGACGTCAAGCCGGGCAACATCATGATCACGCCGACCGGTCAGGTGAAGCTCACCGACTTCGGCATCGCCAAGGCCGTCGACGCCGCACCGGTGACGCAGACCGGCATGGTCATGGGCACCGCCCAGTACATCGCACCCGAGCAGGCGCTCGGCAAGGACGCCACGGCGGCCAGTGACGTCTACTCGCTGGGAGTCGTTGGCTACGAGTCTGTTTCGGGTCGGCGCCCCTTCACCGGCGACGGCGCCCTGACCGTGGCGATGAAGCACATCAAGGAGCAACCCGCTCCCCTGCCTCCCGACCTTCCGCCCAACGTCCGCGAGCTCATCGAGATCTCGCTCCTGAAGGAGCCGACCCAGCGGTATCGCACGGGCGGCGCGTTCGCCGACGCGGTCGCCGCGGTGCGGGCAGGACGACGCCCACCTCGACCCAACGCCGCGCCGACGATCGGACGCGCCGCGCCCTCGTCGGTGGGTGCCACCCAGATGCGTCCCGCCGCGATCGATCCGGGACGGCCACCGACGATGGCCCGCCCGCAGCGTCCGCCCACCGGCACGCATCGGACGCCCGTCGCGCCGAACCGCAGCATGTTCACCCCTGCCCAGCGCGCCCTGCTCATCGCCGCGGGCGTGCTCGGTGCGCTCGCCATCGTCATCGCCGCCGTCCTGTTGATGAACTGGAAGGACAAGCGGACGCCAGCGCCGCCGCCGACCGTCACCAACACCACCGTGATCCCGGTGACGCCCACCCCGGCGCCGCCCGCGACGCCCGCGCCGTCGCCGGGGGCGCTGCCACCGCTGACGTCGCTCGATCAGAGTCCAGATCCGCCGCGGACCTTCGGATGACCACCCCGCAGCAGCTGTCCGATCGCTACGAGATCGGCGAGATTCTGGGCTTCGGAGGCATGTCCGAGGTCCACCTCGCCCGCGACATCCGCCTGCACCGCGACGTCGCCGTCAAGGTGCTGCGCGCCGACCTCGCCCGCGACCCCAGCTTCTACCTGCGCTTCCGACGCGAGGCGCAGAACGCCGCGGCACTGAACCACCCCGCGATCGTGGCGGTCTACGACACCGGGGAGGCCGAGACGCCGACCGGCCCGCTGCCCTACATCGTGATGGAGTACGTCGACGGCGTGACGCTGCGCGACATCGTGCACGGCGACGGACCGATCCCACCCCGGCAGGCCATCGAGATCATCGCCGACGCCTGCCAGGCGCTGAACTTCAGCCACCAGCACGGCATCATCCACCGCGACGTCAAGCCCGCGAACATCATGATCAGCAAGGCCGGCGCCGTGAAGGTGATGGACTTCGGCATCGCCCGCGCGCTCGCCGACGCGGGCAACAGCGTCACCCAGACCTCCGCGGTGATCGGCACCGCCCAGTACCTGTCGCCGGAGCAGGCGCGCGGCGAAACCGTCGACTCCCGCTCCGACGTCTACTCGTTGGGTTGCGTGCTGTACGAAATCCTCACTGGGGAGCCACCTTTCGTCGGCGACTCCCCCGTCGCCGTGGCCTACCAGCACGTCCGCGAGGATCCCGTCCCGCCGTCGGAGCGCTACGAGGGCATCTCCCCCGAACTCGACGCCGTGGTGCTCAAGGCGCTGGCCAAGAACCCGGACAACCGCTACCAGACCGCGGCGGAGATGCGCACCGACCTGATCCGCGTGCACAGCGGCCAGGCCCCCGAGGCGCCCAAGATCCTCACCGAGACCGAGCGCACCAGCATGCTCACCGCGAATCCCGTGTTCGGGCGCACCCAGCCGACGGAGCAGATCCCCTCCCATCGGTCGAACTATCAGGAGCGGGACGGGAACGGCTCCATTGCGCGGTGGCTCGCCATCGTCGCGGTGCTCGCGGTGCTGACGGTCGTGGTGGCCATCTCGATCAACCTGATCGGCGGCGAGCTCGCGGGACGTGCAGGTGCCCGACGTGAGCGGTCAGGTGCAGGCCGATGCGATCGCCGCCCTGCAGAACAAGGGCTTCAAGACGCGCACCAATCAGCGCACCGACCCCAACGTGCCGCCGGACCACGTCATCGACACCGACCCGGCGGCCAACAGCGCGGTCAGCGCAGGCGACGACATCACGATCAACGTCTCCTCGGGCCCCGAGCAGCGCGAGATCCCCGACGTCACGAAGCTGAGCTTCGCCGATGCCGTGCGCAAGCTCAAGGCCGCGGGCTTCGAGAAGGTCCAGCAGACCGCGTCGGCATCCGCGCCCGAGCAGAAGGACCGCGTCGTCGCGACGCTTCCGCCCGCCAATCAGACGTCGGCGGTCACCAACGTGATCACCGTCGTGATCGGATCTGGACCCGACAGCAAGGCGGTCCCCGACTGTGCCAACCTCAACGCGGACGACTGCAAGAACGTCCTGAACCAATCCGGTTTCCCGAACACCGTGCCCGTCGAACTGGACGGCACCGGAACGGCCGGCCGCGTCACTGGCACCAATCCGCCTGCCGGACAAGTCCTTCCCGTCGACACGGTGATCCAGATTCAGGTGTCCAAGGGCAACCAGTTCGTGATGCCCAACCTCGTCGGGAAGTTCTGGGTCGACGCCGAGCCCATCCTGCGGTCGCTCGGCTGGACCGGTGGTCTGGTGCCGGGACCCGACGTTCGGGACAGCGGGCAGAAGACCAACGCGGTCGTGACTCAGAGCCCGTCGCCGGGCACCGGGGTCAACCTCGGGAGTTCGATCACGCTGAGCTTCGCGTCGTAGCGGCCTTCACCGCGTCGGCGACGTCCTGCTCCAGCTGATGCACCAGCCCCTCGGCGGGCGCGTCGCCGCACAGTGCGAGCCAGTTGGCGAGCATCCGGTGTCCGCCCTCGGTGAGGATCGACTCGGGGTGGAACTGCACGCCGTGGATCGGCAGATCGACGTGCTGCACGCCCATGATCACGCCGCCTTCGGTGCGGGCGGTGACCTCGAGTTCGGCGGGCATCGTGTCGGGAAGGATCGTCAGCGAGTGGTACCGCGTGGCGGTGAACGGATCCGGAAGTCCCTTCAGCACACCAAGATTCGTGTGAAACACCTCGCTGGTCTTGCCGTGCAGCAGCTCCGGAGCGCGGTCCACCGTGCCTCCGAACGCGACGCCGATGGCCTGGTGGCCGAGGCAGACGCCGAGCAGAGGCGTCGCCGCCGCGGCACATGCCCGCACCAACGGGATCGACGCTCCCGGCGCGCTCGGGAGTGCCGGGGCCGGGGCTCAGCAGGATGCCGTCGAACGCCTCGGCCGCTTCGAGCGACGGCCGCGTCCGTCGAGAGGTTCTCGTCGTCGTTGCGCCACACGACGGCCTCGACGCCCAGCTGGCCCAGATACTGGACCAGGTTGAACACGAAGCTGTCGTAGTTGTCGACGACCAGGACCCGCATGCGGTCAGGCTACTTTGTCCACAACGCGGGCGTCGTCAGTACCCGAGCGGCCCGGCCGGCTTGGCCCACTGCATCCGGATCGGCGGCTTGTAGCCGACCAGGTCCAACTCGGTCGTCGGTCGCTCCGAGTAGCCGAGCCCGAATCGCACGACGTACTGCTTGTAGAGGGTGACCAACGGAGCGGCCGCGAGCGCCGCCTGCATCGCGGATGCGTCCCCGATGGCCGAGACCACGTACGGCGGGCTGTACGTCCGCCCGTTGAGAAGCAGCGTGTTGCCGACGCACCGCGGCACCGACGTCGCGATGATGCGCTGATCCTGCACCTGGATCCCCTCGGCGCCCGCGCTCCACAGGGCGTTGAGGACCGCCACGATGTCCTGCTGGTGCACCACCAGATCGTCGGGCGAGGCATCGCCGGGGAACCGCCCCTCGGCGTCGCGCTTGGCGTCGTCGAGGGTGACGACCAGACCGGGGCCGCGGACGGGATCGAGGCCGGCTTCCGCGGCGAGCACGTCGGCCCTCGCGGTGATCGCGCCCAGCGCCGCGTTGGCGGTGGGCGATCCGCCGTGGTGGGAGTCGATCTGGGCGACGAGGGCGTCGCGCTCGGCGGACATCCGGTCGACGGACTGCTGCGCCTCCCGGACGAGGTCGACCAGACGCGGGGCGTCGCTGCGTCGGATCTCACCGCCCTTGGACACCGTGTGGGTGGTCGCGAGGAGCAACCCGGCGCACAGGCAGACCGCGGGAACGCCGAGCCGCCAGGCAGACGGTCTGGATCCCGACATCGCGTCCTCCTCCCCCGTGCCTGCGGACTTCGTTGGCGGACGGGTCGCTGGGTTAGGCTCTTGGGTGCATCCGCATCATCGTCGCACCGTGTGACGCCGACTGTCTTCGAAGGTACCCATGCCCAAGTCCAAGGTTCGCAAGAAGAACGACTTCACGATCAGCCCGGTCAGCCGGACGCCGGTCAAGGTGAAGGCCGGTCCCTCGAGCATGTGGTTCGTCATCTTCTTCTCGGCCTGATGCTGATCGGTCTGGCTGTGGCTGCTCGTCTTCCAGCTCGCGGCCACCAACCCCGTCGACGCGCCGTCGTTCCTGTCGTGGATGGCGAACCTTGCACAGTGGAACTACGCAATTGCGTTTGCCTTCATGATTTCGGGATTGTTGCTGACCATGCGCTGGCGGTAGGCAGTTTTGCCACCGTTATGCATTCAACTTGGTCTCGGATCGTTACCCGCTCCGCAACCTTTCCGTTACCCAATCACACGGTTGTGATTCATCCCCATTGGGGATAGCACCTGTGGATAAGCCCATCCGACACGCGTAGAGGCTGTTCAAAGACGATGCAGCAAACCCAGTGGAGCCCGTCGACACCCGGCATCGCAGCATGCGCGGTGTTCGGGATCGTGATGGCTACGGCGTGTGTGACCGTGGTCACAGACGGTCCCGGGCGCGTCCTCGGCGGGGATCGCCGCAGTGGGCCTGCTCGTGTTTGCAACGCTGTCGTGGCGGGCGCGGCCAAAACTGGCAATCACGCCGGACGGACTCCGGGTCCGAGGGTGGTTCAGCACGCTCGTCCTCGGGCATGACGACATCAAGAACATCCGGATCACCGAATTCCGCCGCATCGGGCGCAAGGTGCATCTACTGGAGATCGACGGCGTCGACGACCGTCTGCACGTGCTTCACGCGATGGGATCTCGGCACCGATGCACTCAACGTGCTCGATGCCCTGACCGAGGCCGGCTACGCCGGCAAGAACAAGAGACCCAGGGCCCTGAGCGCCAGGATCCGAGCTCTAGGAGATCGTGACCGATTCGATGACGACGGGCTCGAGCGGGCGGTCGCTGCCGTCGACGGCGGTGGTCGCGATGGCGTCGACGACCTTCTGCGACTCCGGGTCGACGACCTCACCGAAGATCGTGTGCTTGCGGTTCAGGTGCGGCGTCTTGCCGACCGTGATGAAGAACTGCGAACCGTTGGTGCCGGGTCCCGCGTTCGCCATCGCCAGCAGGTAGGGCTTGTCGAACGCGAGCTCGGGGTGGAACTCGTCGGCGAACTTGTAGCCGGGGCCGCCGCGGCCGCTGCCGGTCGGATCGCCACCCTGGAGCATGAAGCCGTCGATGACGCGGTGGAACACTGCGCCGTCGTAGAACGGACCCGAGGTGCCGCCCGAGGCGTTCTCAGTGCTGTAATCCTTGGTGCCCTGCGCCAGTCCGACGAAGTTTCCGACCGTCTTGGGGGCGTGGTTGCCGAAGAGTGCGATCTTGATGTCGCCGCGGTTGGTGTGCAGGGTCGCGGTCGCTGTCTGTATGGGGCTCGTCACGGAATGCAAGTGTGCCATCCGCATCGCGCGCGCCGATGTGGCCCCTCCCGTTGGGAGTTGATGGCAGGCTGAATGCCACAATCCCGATGCCATCCCGACCCTTGGAAGAGGTTCAGCCCATGAGCTCGAAGACGAGCGCGGTCCGCATGACGTCCGGGGAACGATTCGCCCGCGGCCTGAAGCACTCGGCGTCCGGGCCGGTCGACGTCACCAGGGGCGCGCTGGGCGTGGGCCTGTCCTCGGCGAAGTCGTCGGCCGCGTGGCTGGCAAGCCACTACCGCCGCAGCGCGCGCGTGGCGCAGGAGACGCTCGCCACGGAGCTCGCCGCCGCCCAGGAGGTCGTCGCGAACCTTCCAGAGACCTGGCAGAATGCGCGACGGTCGAGGCGTCGGCCGCGTCCGCTGGTGCTCGCGTTGGCGGGTGCCGCGGTGCTCGGCGTCGGCGCGGTGGCCTTCTCGATCGTGCGACGGTCGACGAAGCCTGATCCGTCGCCCCTGCCCCCGAGTGTCGAGGTCACGCCAAAGCCTTAGTGGCGCACTGGCATTCGGGTAGCTGGCCCTTAGGCCTCGGGTTCGCCACCCACTGCGTCGTCCCGCGCGTTGAGACTGTCGTGAAGCTCGGTGTTGATGGCGTGGGCTTCGGCGAGTTGGTCTTCGAGGATGATGATGCGACATGCCGCGTCGAGTGCGGTGCCCTGATCGACGAGTTCCCTTGCCCTGGCCGCGACGCGTAGTTGATAGCGGGAGTAGCGGCGATGTCCGCCCTCGGAGCGTTGCGGTGTGAGCAACTTCGCCTCGTCGAGGGTTCGTAAGAACGCTGGGGTGGTTCCGAGGATTTTGGCGGCGTTGCCCATGCTGTACGCGGGGTAGTTCTCGTCGTCGATCTTGTCGCCCGGGTTGTTGTCGGACGCATTCTTCTTTGCTTGTACCACAACGCCTTTCGAGCGAAATTGCTCGTGCTTGCCAATAGTGAGAGGGCCGGTGGCCCCGGTCAGGATCGCACCGGGGCCACCGGCCCTGAGGAGATGAATACCATCTTTTCGACACTGCTTGAGAACTGCGGCATCGTCCCGACTTCTTGCATGACGGGCGATCCGACGGTAACTCCTCCCTTCTTTACTCGCGTGCGAGCAAGCGCACGTGCCATCACTGCTTTACCTACGGGTACTGCACTGTCGCGGCAGTCGCGTGACCCGTCGATCGTCGTGGGTCCCTCTACTCGACCGCCGCAGCTTCCTCTGACATCACGGGCAGTTCGTCATCTCCCGTGCCATCAACCTCTTCTTTGGTTACGCCGAGAAATATAGCGGCGCCTCGGTCGAATGTCTACCCTCGCCGATGTAGATTTTCTGTAGTTCAAGAGCGCACTGTTCCGCCACTCGTCTCTGAACTCCTGCGGCGATCCGTCCTGCTGATCCGAATCAGCTAATGAGTCGCTCGTGCGGCGGTCGACGCAGGCTGTCCTTGGAGGACGCCGTCGCGGCGAGCCATCGTTTTGAAGCTTCTGTTGTCCAGTTGATTTGAGTTCTGCAGCCGGACGGGACCGGCCGCGACGACGCAGACGACGGTCACCAATTCGACGCTCGCAACGTCGCGGGCCTCGGCTGGCGCCGACGTTCCTGCCGCGGACAAGCCCGCGCGGCCCAGGATCCTCGGGCCGATCGGATCGGACGTCCGGCCGGTACGTGACCTGGTCGCGACGATCAACAAGGTCGTCGCCAAGCCGACGGGTAGCGGTGCGGGTTCAGGCTCGGGCTCAGCGGCGGCGAATAGGCCGCTGGCTGGCTTGGCGTCGCATCTGAGGGCACTGACCCATCCGGCGCCGGCTAGTAGCGACGCCGCAGCGGGCTAGGGGAGGACGGCGGCCCGGCGGACCATCCGGCCGGGCCCTGCGGTCTACCTCCCAGACGACCGCGTGGTCACACTCGAGGTAGACGTCCCTGCGGAACCCGAGACGGACGTCCCCTTGCTCGACGTGCTGGTGGTGGTCACATTCGAGGTACGCGTGCCTTGCACCGTCGTACCCGGAGTATTCGTACCTGGGGTGGTCACGCCTACGGTTCTCGTACCCGGAGAACTGATGCGCATTGCCGGCAGAGTCACCCGCACCACGTTGGCTGCCGTGACGCCGCGGGGAACGGAGGCGCTCGCGGAAGTCACCGCGGACGCGATGCCAGCGGGTGCGCCGAGGAGCAGACCGCCCGCCAGCAGGGCTCCGCCCGCGGCGATGGTGGTGCGATGCCGACTCGGGGTGCGGTGTCGGGCCATGATGCGCTCCTTTGCTCACCACTGACCGTCCACGACGTAGGCGGTTCACAGTTAGCTGGCAGCGTAGGCCCGGTCAGCACGTTCTGGCAATGAATTGGCCCGTGAGGCATGAGCGGCGGCGGGTGCAGGCAGTTGAAGGCTCGGCACTGCAGCTGGATCGACATCATGGTGCGGTCACGGGACCGTCCCATTGCGACGGACTTCTTTGTGGAGCCTAGGAGATTCGAACTCCTGACATCTGCCTTGCAAAGGCAGCGCTCTACCAACTGAGCTAAGGCCCCTCTGTGGTGATCAGGCTGGCTGATCGGCGGCGACGTGCCAAACCTCGACACCGTGCCGCGACCGCCAGAACAGCACCGCCGCCGTCACCGCGACGATCAGCAAACACCACTCGTGCTTTCACGGGTCAACCTTCCGTGTTGGTCTGCCGGTGAGACCGGCAACCGTGGGCCTAGGAGGACTCGAACCTCCGACCTCTTCGTTATCAGCGAAGCGCTCTAACCACCTGAGCTATAGGCCCGTAATCGCACTACGGCCGAGCGACGAGATTACCGCAATGGCGGCCGTGCTCCCAAACCGCTGATCAATCCCGGTCGGCGAGCGTGACTTCGATGCCGCCGACGATGTCGGTGGTGAGGTTGTAGATGAAGGCTCCGCACGTCGCCATCGCCGTCAGCAGCACGATGTTGACCAGCCCGATGAGCAGCGCGCCGCCGAAGATCGTGCCGCTGGACACCAGCTCGCCACCGCTGCCGCTCGCACTGGTCAAGAGGTCGCCCACGTTGCTGTTGAGCTTGCTCCACACGCCCATGCCGCCGAGCACCAGATACAGGAACGCGACCGCGATCATCCACACGAAGAACAGCGCCACCGAGAGCACCAGCGAGACCTTCAGCACACTCCACGGATCGAGGCGCCGGATCTGCATGCTCGCCCGGACCGGACCCTGCGGCTTGCGTCCCCACCTGGTTGCGGACCGGCCTGGGAGCCCGTGCCGGGCTCGGCGGCCGACTGGCTCGGGCGCGGGCCTGCGCTGACTGGGGCGCGGTGGCGCCGAGAGGTCGGGCAGTTCGCACGCGTACACCTCGGGACGCACCGGCTCGGTCCCGGGCCGACGGAACCGGCTGTGGGGGAGCGGCATCGCGTGCGGGCGGCACGTCGCGCGCGGCGGGTGCCGATGTGGGCGCGGCCTCGCGCGTCGGTACCGAACCGCCGGACATGAATCGGTTGATCCGCGCGTCGACGGGGGACTGCCCGGTCGACGTCCCACTGCGCCAGCGTCGGCGCGGGAAGGCGCATCCTTCACGCGCTGCGGTGGCCGTCCGCGTGACGCACCTCGCTCCCAGGGCGGCACGTCGCCGTGCTCGCCGGGGGCGCCGTCGAAGCCGTTTCCGGACGCGCCGTTTCCGTCACCGGGACCGTCGCCCGGATACCCCGGGTCGTTCGGTGAGCTCACCTGCGACTCCTTAGCTCGGGCCGACTGCCATCGGCAATCGGCTTGCCCACGTCGGGGCGTTACGTCGCTTCGGACTCATCGCCGTCGTCGTCTGATCTGACTCGTCCTCGTCGGCGTTGCGCGCAACGGCAACAAGTGTGTCGCCCTCGCCGAGGTTCATCAACCGCACCCCCTTGGTCTGCCGTCCGGCCTTGCGCACCTGACGTGCCGCGGTCCGGATGACACCCCCTCCGGAAGTGATGGCGTAGAGCTCAGTCTCGTCGTCGACGATCAACGCTCCAACCAGACTGCCACGTCTGCGGTCGTACTGGATCGTAAGGATGCCTTTGCCGCCACGCCCCTGGACCGTGTACTCCTCGATCGCGGTGCGCTTCGCATAGCCGCCTGCGGTCGCGACCAGCAGGATACGTGCCCTCTTGGACGACGTTCAGCGACAGCAGCTCGTCCTCGTCGTTGAACCGCATGCCCTGCACGCCCGAGGTTGCGCGGCCCATCGGACGCAGTGCCTCGTCGGTCGCGGAGAAGCGGATCGACTGGCCCTTGGCCGACACCAGAAGCAGGTCCTCCTCAGCGGAGCACAGCACCACGCCGACGAGTTCGTCGCTCGTCGCGCAGGTTGATCGCGACGATGCCGCCCGAGCGGTTGGAGTCGAAGTCGGTCAGCTTCGACTTCTTCACCAGGCCGTTGCGGGTGGCGAGCACCAGGTACGGCGCGTCCTCGTAGCTCTTGATCTGGATGACCTGGGCGATGCGCTCCTCGGGCTGGAAGGCCAGCAGATTCGCGACGTGCTGACCGCGCGCGGTCCGCGACGCCTCGGGCAGCTCGTAGGCCTTCGCGCGGTACACGCGGCCCTGCGTGGTGAAGAACAGGATCCAGTCGTGCGTGGAGCTGCACGAAGAAGTGCCTGACGATGTCGTCCTGCTTGAGCCCGGCACCCATCACGCCCTTGCCGCCGCGCTTCTGGCTGCGGTACAGGTCGGACTTGGTCCGCTTCGCGTAGCCGGTCTCGGTGATGGTGACGACCACCTCCTCGCGGGCGATGAGGTCCTCGTCGGCGACGTCGCCGTCGGCCGGGATGATCCGGGTACGACGGTCGTCGCCGTACTTCTCGACCAGCTCGGCGAGCTCGTCGTGGACGATTGCGCGCTGACGCTCCGGCTTGGCCAGGATGTCCTCGAGGTCGGCGATCTCGGCCTCGATCTTGGCCAGGTCGTCGACGATGCGCTGACGCTCGAGGGCAGCCAGGCGCCGCAGCTGCATGTCGAGGATGGCCTGCGCCTGGATGTCGTCGACGTCGAGCAGCTCGATCAGGCCTGCGCGCGCGACGTCGACGTTCGCCGACGCGCGGATCAACGCGATGACCTCGTCGAGCGCGTCGAGCGCCTTGACCAGGCCGCGCAGGATGTGGGCCCGCTCGTTGGCCTTGCGCAACCGGTAGATGGTCCGGCGGACGATGACGTCCAACTGGTGGACGACGTAGAGCCGGATCAGCTGGTCGATCCGCAGCGTGCGGGGGACGCCGTCGACGATCGACAGCATGTTGGCGCCGAAGCTGGTCTGCAGCTGGGTGTGCTTGTAGAGGTTGTTCAGCACCACCTTGGCCACGGCGTCGCGCTTGACCTCGACGACGATCCGCATGCCGACGCGGTCGCTGCCCTGGTCCTCGATGTTGGAGATGCCGGCGAGCTTGCCGTCGCGGACCTGGTCGGCGATCGAGGTGATGAAGTTGTCGTGGTTGACCTGATAGGGGAGCTCGGTGATGACCAGCAGCGTGCGGCCCCTGCTGTCCTCCTCGACCTCGACGACGCCGCGCATGCGGATCGATCCGCGGCCCGTGGTGTACGCGTCGTGAATGCCCTGCGAGCCGACGATCAGTCCGTAGGTCGGGAAGTCGGGACCCTTGACGCGTTCGGTGACCGCCGCCAGCGTGGCCTCTTCGTCGGCCTCGAAGTTGTCGAGGCACCAGAACACCGCCTCGGAAAGCTCGCGGAGGTTGTGCGGCGGCATGTTGGTGGCCATGCCGACCGCGATGCCGCCGGAGCCGTTGGCGAGCAGGTTCGGGAACCGGCTGGGCAGGACGGTCGGCTCTTGCACGCGACCGTCGTAGTTGGGGATGAAATCGACTGTCTCCTCGTCGATTTCGCGCAGCATCTCCATCGCGAGCGGAGTGAGGCGTGCTTCCGTATATCTCATCGCCGCCGGGGGATCGTTGCCCGGCGAGCCGAAGTTGCCCTGTCCGTCGACGAGGGGATAGCGCAGCGACCACGGCTGGGCCATCCGGACCAGGGTGTCGTAGATCGACGAATCACCGTGCGGGTGATAGTTGCCCATCGTCTCGGCAACGGAGCGTGCCGACTTCGCGTGGCCGCGATCGGGCCGGAAGCCGGAGTCGTACATCGCGTAGAGCACGCGGCGGTGCACCGGCTTGAGGCCGTCTCGGACCTCGGGGAGTGCGCGCCCGACGATGACGCTCATCGCGTAGTCGATGTAGCTGCGCTGCATCTCCTGCTGGATGTCGACCGGTTCGATGCGGTCGGTGATGGCGCCGTCGTCGCCGCCGGGGGGAAGCGTGGTGTCTGTCATTCTGTTCCTCGTCTGTCAGTCAGTGTGCGCGCGAATTCGATTGCGCGACTCACACATCCAGGAAGCGGACGTCTCTGGCATTGCGGGTGATGAAGCTGCGGCGAGCCTCGACGTCCTCGCCCATCAGGATCGAGAACAGTTCGTCGGCCGCGGCCGCGTCGTCGAGCGTGATCCGACGCAGCACCCGTGCGCTCGGATCCATCGTGGTCTCCCACAGTTCCTTGGCGTCCATCTCGCCGAGGCCCTTGTACCGCTGAATGCCGTCTTCGGTGTTGATCTTTCGGCCCGCCGCACGACCAGCCTCAAGCAGCCCGTCGCGCTCGCGATCGGAGTAGGCGAACTCGGGTTCGGAGCGCTGCCACTTCAGCTTGTACAGCGGCGGCTGCGCCAGGAAGACGTGCCCATTCTCGATGAGCGGCTTCATGAATCGGAACAGCAGCGTCAGCAGCAGCGTCGAAATGTGTTGTCCGTCAACGTCGGCGTCGGCCATCAGCACGATCTTGTGATAGCGCAGCTTCGTGATGTCGAACTCGTCGTGGATGCCGGTGCCGAGCGCGGTGATGATCGCCTGGACTTCGGTGTTCTTCAGCACGCGGTCGATGCGTGCCTTCTCGACGTTGATGATCTTGCCGCGCAACGGCAGGATCGCCTGGAACATCGAGTCGCGACCGCTCTTGGCGGAGCCGCCGGCCGAATCACCCTCCACCACATAGACTTCCGACAGGCTCGGGTCAGTCGAACGGCAGTCGGCGAGCTTGCCGGGCAGGCCACCGATGTCGGTGGCGCTCTTGCGGCGCACCAGCTCTCGCGCCTTGCGCGCGGCCATGCGTGCCTGCGCAGACGAAACTGCCTTGTTCACAACGGTCTTTGCCTCGGCGGGGTTTGCCTCGAACCAGTGGCTCAGTTGCTCGTTGCAGATCTTCTGGACGAACGACTTGACCTCGGTGTTGCCGAGCTTGGTCTTGGTCTGGCCCTCGAACTGCGGCTCGGCGACCTTCACCGAGATGACCGCGGCCAAGCCCCTCGCGGATGTCGTCGCCGGTGAGGTTGGCGTCCTTCTCCTTGAGGAGCTTCTTGTCCTTCGCGTACTTGTTGACCACCGTCGTCAGCGCGCTGCGGAAGCCCTCTTCGTGCGTGCCGCCCTCGTGGGTGTTGATGGTGTTCGCGAAGGTGTGCACCGATTCGGAGTAGCCGGCGTTCCACTGCATGGCGATCTCGATCTCGTGGCCGGGACCCTTGCCGTCGAAGGCGATGATGCTCTGCTGGATCGGCGGACTTCGTGCGGTTGATGTGCTTGACGTAGTCGACCAGGCCGTCGGGGTAGTGGAAGGCGCGGTGCTTGACCTTGTGCGGGGCCTTGGCCTCCGCCTCCTTCTCGTCGGCGGACTTCGGCGCCTCGGCCGTGTCGCTGACGACCTCTTCGGTGACCTCGTCGGCCGTGACGCGCTCGTCGACCAGGTCGATCGTCAGGCCCTTGTTGAGGAAGGCCATCTCCTGAAGCCGGCGCGCGACGGTTTCGAAGTCGTAGTCGGTGGTCTCGAAGATGTCCGGGTCCGCCCAGAATCGAATCGTCGTGCCGGTCTTCTTCGATGGCCCGCCCTGCTTCAACGTCCCGGGCACCGATCGGTCGTACCACTGGAACCACTCGTAACCGTCGCGGAGCACCGTGGCCTCGAGGCGCGTCGACAACGCGTTGACCACCGACACGCCGACACCGTGCAGACCACCGCTGACGGTGTAGCCGCTGTCCTCGCCGCCGAACTTGCCGCCGGCATGCAAGCTGCGTCATGACGACGTCGATGGTGGGCACAGCCGGTGGCGTGCATGGCGACCGGGATGCCGCGGCCGTCGTCGGTGACCTGGACGCTGCCGTCGCCGAGGATCTTCACGTCCACCCGGGTGGCGTAACCGGCCATCGCTTCGTCGATCGCGTTGTCGACGACCTCCCACACCAGGTGGTGCAGACCGCGCTCACCGGTGGAGCCGATGTACATGCCCGGTCGTTTGCGGACGGCCTCGAGCCCCTCCAGAATCGTGATGGATTGGGCGCCGTATTCGTCTTGTGCCTTCTTCTTTGGGGCAGCCACGGTCGGAACGATCTCCTCGGGGTTTCGCACAGGCGGTTGGGTCACCGCATCAGGTCTGCGGCCAGTCTACCGTCAACTACCGTCACCACCGATTCTGAGGCGGCGTTTCTACACAGCTAAATACGCCGTGCGTCGAATATCTCGGACTCGGGAGCCTCATGACGCTAGAGCTGTGGATAAATTCAGTTCTGGTGGCTCTCAGCGGATAGGATGTGGGGCCGTTATCCGTAGGTGTCGCGCGGCCCGCGACCCGCGATGTGAAGGGGCCCCTTGCGCCACGACGGCGACGACGGACCCGTGATCTTCAGCGACGTCACCACGCCGTCGCCGACGGCCGCCGCGATCTTGGCCAGCAGTTGCGACTGCACCATCCGCAGCTGCGTGGCCCACGCCGTCGACTCGGCCACGACGGTCAGCACGCCGTCGCGCAGCGCGGTGGGCGCGGCATGTTCCGCGATCTGCTCACCGACGACCTCGGACCACTGACCGAACACCGTGCCTTCGGCGACGCGGCCCGTCCACCCGCGACTCTGCGCCAGGTCGGCCGTCGCCTTGCCGAGCCGTTGCGGATCGCGTGAGTCGGGGCCCGGTCCCGACCACGATCGACGACGGCCCTGCCCCGCGACCCGCCGCGCCGGCGTCGTGCGTCCGCGCCCGACGTCCTTGCCCTGACTGCGTGCCGCGCCGCGCGCCTCTTCGAGGGTTCGCCGCACCAGGTCCATGCCCTTGAGATTCGCCAAGTGGTCCGGCGGTCCAGGTGGCGTCTCGCCGTGCTCCGTCATCCGATTACCTCCGACTCGCGACCGGCGTCGTCATCACGCATGCCGATCTGGATTCGCCGCACTTCCCAGTCTTCCGGAATGTCATCCGGGACTGCCGCTGTCACCAGCACCTGTTCGGCCGAGGCGACCGCAGCCGCCAGGGCGCGCCGCCGCGACGTGTCGAGTTCCGCGAAGACGTCGTCGAGCAACAGCACCGGATCGGTGCCCTCCGCGCGGAGCAGCTCGTAGGCCGCCAACCGCAATGAGAGCGCCATCGACCATGACTCGCCATGGCTTGCAAAGCCTTTCGCGGGCTCGTCACCGAGCCGCAGCTCGAGATCGTCGCGGTGTGGACCGACCAGACACACGCCACGCTCAAGCTCGGCGGAACGCTTGCGAGCCAACTCCGACGAGCAGCGCCGCCTCGAAGAGCTCGACGTCGACGGTGCCCGTCGCAGCTTCGCGTCTCGATGGTGTCCACCGAACTGCGGTACCGCAGACTCGCGGGTCTCGACGCGGGCGCCAACGACTGGTAGGCCTTCTCGACTTCGGGATGTAGCTCGTTCACCAACGCCACGCGCGCCGCGGTCAGCTGCGAGCCGTGCGCAGCCAGGTGTCCATCCCACACGTCGAGCGTCTCCAGAGCGCTGGAGTCGGCGCGATACTTCGGCGCCAGGGTCTTGAGCAGCGCCGTCCGTTGTCGAAGCACCTTTTCGTAATCGGCGCGTACTCCTGCCAACGACGGCCGCCGCGTCGTCGCCAGTTCGTCGAGGTAACGCCGGCGCTCGGCGGGGTCGCCGCGTACCAACGCCAGGTCCTCCGGCGCGAAGAGCACACACCGCGTCACACCCAACACCTCGCGCGCACTTCGCACGGGTGAGCGGTTGAGTCGCGCCTTGTTCGCCCGTCCTGACGTGATCTCCAGGTCGACGGCCAGTTCTCGGCCTTCGTTGACGACGATCGTCGAGACGACGGCACGCTCCGCGCCAGAACGGATCAACGGCGCATCGGATCCGACCCGGTGCGACCCGAGAGTCGACGAATACCACAGCGCCTCAACGATATTCGTCTTACCGAAGCCATTGGGACCGACGAAGACCGTCCGCCCCACGTCCAGATCGATATCCAAGCTGGACCAGGAGCGGAAGTCGGTCAGCCCTATATGACGTACGTACAAACCGGATCCCCGCGTCGCCGCATCAGCCGGACGTGCTTACCCGCTTGACCGCGTGCCCGCCGAATTGGTTGCGCAGCGCGGCGACGGCCTTCATCGTCGGCGAGTCGTCCTGCCTGGACAGGAAGCGAGCGAACAACGATGCAGCGATGCCCGGCACCGGCACGCGCAGGCGGATGGCCTCCTCGACCGTCCAACGACCCTCGCCGGAGTCGTCGGTGTAGCCGCTGATCTGCGCGAGTTGCGGATCCTCCTTGAGCGCCTTGGCCAACAGCGTTTGCAACCAGGACCGCACGACGGTCCCGTTGGTCCAGGCCTGGTACACCTCCGCCGGGCTCTTCACCAGTGGTTCGGCGGCCAGGATCTCGTAGCCCTCGGCGTAGGCCGTCATCAACGCGTACTCGATGCCGTTGTGCACCATCTTGGTGAAGTGCCCCGCGCCGACGGGTCCGGCGTGGACGAAGCCGTCCTCGACCGGACCCTCCGGACGCAACGTGTCGAAGATCGGCATCGCCTTCGCGATGTCTTCGTCGCTGCCGCCTACCATCAGGCCGTAGCCCTCGGTCAAACCCCAGATGCCACCGGAGACCCCTGCATCGATGTAGCCAATGCCCTTCTCTGCCAACATCTTTGCGTTGGGCCCATCATCGGTGTACCGCGAGTTTCCACCGTCGATCACCAGGTCGCCCTCGCTGAGTACCTCGGCGAGTTTCTCGATCGTGCTTCTCGTCACGTCACCCGACGGCACCATCGCCCACACGACGCGCGGCGCGGTGAGCGCGGCAGCGAGATCTTCGAGCGTGGCGACGTCCGTAACCTCGGGCCGAGGGTCGTAGCCGACGATTTCGTGCCCACCCTGTCGCAGGCGCTCCCGCATGTTGAAGCCCATTTTGCCGAGACCGATCAAACCCAGTTGCATGTGCGCCTCTTTCGTGGCGATAGGACCGGTCAGCCCGGAAGCCGCACCGGCATCAGCAGATATACGTAATCGGTCTGGGCGGCCGGAAAGGGGCCGCTTGCGCCGACGTACCCCTCATCATCTCCCGCCGGGCGTAACACCGCGGGACGACTGGGTGTCGTGAATCCAAAGGTTACTTTCTCGGAGTGCAATGATCCGAGGCCGTCGGTCAGGTAGGTCGGGTTGAAGGCGATGGTCAACGGCTCGCCGGAGAAGCTGACCGCCAGGTCTTCCTCCGCACGCCCGACGTCGTCGCCGCCGGCCGATAGCCGCAGCGAGTCCTCGCTGAACTCCATCCTGACCTGGGCACCTCGATCGGCGACCAGCGCCACACGCTTGATTGCTTCGGCCAATTCGGCGACGGCGATGGTCGCGACCGCGGTGTGTTCCGCGGGCAGCAGCTGCCGGAACTTGGGGAACTCCGCATCGAGCAGTCGACTCGTGGTGCGCTTTCCTTCGCTGCGAATGCCCAGCAGACCTTCCTGTCCGACGGTTGCGCCTGCGCCGAGGGACAGATGCACGTCGTTTCCATCCGTGCCGGTCTTCGCGGCCTCGGCCAAGGTCTTGGCAGGTACCAGCACAGCGGCTTCCAGATCCGCAGAGTCCGTCGACCAGGTGAGCTCACGCACGGCCAGCCGGAATCGGTCCGTCGCCGCCAAAACCACCTTCTCGCCGGAGATTTCGACGCGAATGCCCGTCAGCATAGGCAGCGTGTCGTCCTTGCCCGCAGCGATGGCAACCTGACCGATCGCCTCGGAGAACAGGTCCGACGACACCACACCGGTCTCGTCTGGGAGTGCGGGGAGGCTCGGGTAGTCCTCGACGGCCATGGTCGGCAGAGAGAACCTCGCGCTGCCGCAGCTCAGGAGCACCCTGGTGCCCTCGACGCTGACGTCGACCGGTTTGGCCGGCAGGGCGCGGGTGATGTCGGACAACAGCCGTCCGGAAACCAAAACGCTTCCGGCAGAAGCTATTTCGGCGGCGACTCGGACTTCTGCAGACACCTCGTAGTCGTAACCGGAGATGGTCAAACCATCATCGGTGCCGGTCAGCAAAACGCCAGCGAGAACGGGGACGGTTGGCCTGGTCGGCAGGATCCGTGCGACCCACGCCACCGCATCGGCGAAGTCCTCGCGCACCAGGCGGCACTTCAAATCGGTCAGCCCAACCGTCGTCGTCGCCACGTCCATTGCGTCCCTTCGCCCAAACCCTTGCCACAAGCTTTACCAGCAGATTCCCGACGACCGTTGGAGTTGTCGAAGACCCACCGTAGAGCGTTCGGCCCGAACTTCAAACCTAATCGATCGGAGTGACGAACGGCCCCGGAAGGGGTCTGCCGAGCGTTGCTCCCAAGGCCCTTCTTCGAAGAGAAACCCTAGGAATATAGATAAGTATCAGTATTAGGGCCTGTGGAAGCTGTGGATGAAGGGGTCGATTCGCTGGTGGGGGGTTTTCGACCTCGTGTCTTACATGTGGACGGTTGCGGTACGAACTGCGCGTGCTCGTGGATGACTGGCATTCGAGTCACGAGGATGGGCCGTCGACGCAGCCTGTGCACAGGTGCATCCACGAGTATTTCGTGTGGCGTGTGTTGCGGACGCGACGGAAGTTTTTCCGAAACGCGTGACGCAGAACCGCTGAAATTCGGTGCGGGGTCGTGAGGGTGTCCACTGCGAACTCTTCGCGACCGCGGTGTCGAGCCCTGAAGGGCGGTCGCGATGCAGACGGAAAACGTCCGCGGCGCATGGCTCGACGCCGGATGGCATTGCATGGCGGCGTTCTGATTGCGTCGAGGGGAGTCAGCGCTTGGAGCGCTGGCGGATTCGCGTCGTGAGTTCCTTGACGTGATCGAAGACCTCACGCCTTTCCGCCATCTCGCCGCGAATCTTCTTCTCGGCATACATGACGGTGGTGTGGTCTCTGCCGAACGCCTGGCCGATCTTCGGCAGTGAGAGGTCGGTCAGCTCGCGGCACAGATACATCGCGATCTGGCGAGCCTGCGCCAGGGCGCGGGTCTTGCCGGGGCCGCGCAGCTCTTCCAGGGTCGTTTCGAAGTACTCGGAGGTGGCGGCCATGATCGTGGCCGTACTGATCTGAATCGTGCTCGAGTCCGAGATCAGATCGCGAAGAACGATTTCGGCCAGCGACTTGTCGATGGTGGTCTTGTTGAGCGACGCGAATGCGGTGACTCTGATGAGGGCACCTTCGAGTTCACGGATGTTGCGCTCGATGCTGCTGGCGATGAGTTCGAGAACGTCGCCGGGGACGTCGAGCCGATCCATCTGGGCCTTCTTGCGAAGGATGGCGATCCGCGTCTCCAGCTCCGGAGGCTGGACGTCGGTGATCAGGCCCCACTCGAATCGGGTTCGCAGTCGGTCCTCGAGTGTGGCGAGTTGTTTGGGCGGACGATCCGAGGAGATGACGATCTGCTTGTTCGCGTTGTGGAGCGTGTTGAAGGTGTGGAAGAACTCCTCCTGGATGCCTTCCTTGCCTTCGATGAACTGGATGTCGTCGACGAGGAGCACGTCGATGTCGCGGTAGCTGCGCTTGAAGGACGCGCGGCGGTCATCGCGCAGCGAGTTGATGAAGTCGTTGGTGAATTCTTCGGTGGAGACGTACTTGACGCGCATGCCGGGAAAGAGTCGCTGGGCATAGTTGCCCGCCGCGTGGAGCAGGTGGGTCTTGCCCAGTCCGGATTCACCCCAGATGAAGAGGGGGTTGTAGGCACGCGCCGGCGCCTCGGCGATCGCGAGGCTGGCTGCGTGGGCGAACCGATTGGACGCGCCGATCACGAAGGTGTCGAAGGTGTACCGGCGGTTGAGGCTGACGTCGGTCGACGACGGCGTCTTCGGCCTGTCCGTGAAGTACCGCGGCCAGCTTTCCTCTGCGCTGGCCAACGCGGCCTGGTCCTCGTCGACTTCGTCGCCGTCGGCGTCGAAGGGCCGGTCCGACTCGTCGTCGACGAGCTCTCCCTGCGGATCGGGCTCGGGGGTGGCTATGCGTACGCCGAGCTCGACGCGCTGTCCGAGGCGACGGCTCAGGCTCGTGATGATGCGTTCGCGGAGGTGGCGTTCGATCTCGTTCTGGACGAACGGCGTGGGAACGGACAACAGAGCAAACCCTTCGGCGATCACCAATGGCGTGACGAGCTGGAGCCATGCTCGTTGCTGAGGCGTGAGGGTCGGCGTCGGCCGAGGCGCCGCCCGCGGCAGTGTCGGATTGGAGGTCGCCGTTGAGTTCCGCGACGACGTCATTCCAGATGGCGACGAACGGCGGATCGGGGTCGGTTGTCAAATGAAACGTGCCCCCTTGAAGGCCCGCCTCGGGGACGGCCGGATGGACGATGCCAAACTGTCCACATAGTTATCCACAGATTGTGGATAACGGACAGCGGTCGTCGTGTCGTGGTCTATGTGTCGGAAGGACGTGTCCCGGGGCTCGTCACAGTGGTGCTCTGTGGGCTCGCGGGTGATGTCCATCCTGAGTTGTGGTCGGTCGCCACTTCGCTCTGAAATGGCACTGCCAGAAGCTAACAGTTTTCGTGCGACGTGCCAACAGTTCCGCAACATTCGCGGGGCGATCCTGGCGATGTGCTGGGCGGTCGTGAATGCTGTGACGGATGAGGCATTCGAAGGGTCCGCCACGTGTGGTTTGACCTAGCGAAATCTCGTCAGTACCCTCGAACAGTCGCCCGAACGTGGCGATACGGCTGCGACCGCGTTGCACAGGTACCGCGCCGGGGCTAGCAAGCAAGACGCATGATCGAACGAATCGCGCCTGTGTCCGCACCAATGAGGATGTCCTCGGGTTGGTGTCGGGTGTAGGCGCAACGCCGTCATTGAGGAGATGTAGCCGTGGCCAAGGGCAAGCGGACCTTTCAGCCCAACAACCGTCGCCGTGCACGTGTGCACGGGTTTCGGCTGCGGATGCGCACGCGCGCAGGCCGGGCCATCGTGACGGGCCGGCGTCGCAAGGGCCGTCACTCGCTCACTGCGTGATTCGACTCGGGATCTAGCGCGGTGCTTCCGGCTCAGTACCGGATGACGCGGTCGGCTGAGTTCGGGCAGACGGTCAGCAAGGGGATTCGGGCCGTGCAGCCCGACCTCGTCGTGCACGCGCTACGGGTCGATGACCCGGAGTCCCACACACCGAAGATCGGCCTGGTCGTGTCGAAGTCCGTTGGCATCGGCGGTGGATCGTCACCGGGTGTCCCGACGTCTCCGTCACGTGGCGAGAGGCGTGCTGGACGAACTGGCCGCGGGGGACAGGATCGTGATCCGTGCGCTGCCCGGCAGTCGACATGCGATCTCCGCGAGACTCGAGCAGGAGCTGAGGGTGGCGCTGGAGCGGACCCGTGCGCATGCGGGCAGGAGCAGGCGATGAGTCCCGAGCCGACGGGCCGGAGATCGACGAGATTTCTGATCTCCGCCATCGAGATCTACCGCAACATGATTTCGCCGCTGCGGCCACCGTCGTGTCGGTTCACCCCCACGTGTAGTCAGTACGCGGTCGACGCCCTTCGCACGTATGGGTTGTTCCGTGGAACATGGTTGGCAGTGGCACGGCTGGCGAAGTGTGGGCCCTGGCATCGTGGGGGATGGGATCCGATCCCGGACAAGACCCCAGAGCCCGACGCAGGCTCGACGTTGAGGAGCGACTCTTTTGTCTAGTTTTGACTTCAATTGGGCGAGTCTGGACTACATCTACTATCCCGTCTCCGGGATCATGTGGCTCTGGTACAAGCTCTTCGGCTTTCTGCTGGGTCCGTCGAACTTCTTCGCGTGGGGTCTGTCGGTCGTGTTCCTGGTGTTCACGCTGCGCGCGATTCTGTACAAGCCGTTCGTCCGGCAGATTCGGACGACGCGCCAGATGCAGGAGTTGCAGCCACAGATCAAGGCGTTGCAGAAGAAGTACGGCAAGGACCGCCAGCGGATGGCGCTGGAGATGCAGAAGCTCCAGAAGGACCACGGGTTCAACCCGATCCTCGGCTGTCTCCCGATGCTCGCGCAGGTCCCCGTTTTCCTCGGGCTCTACCACGTGCTGCGATCGTTTAACCGGACCCAGCATGGGTTCGGCCAACTCGGTCTGTCGGTGGACGAGAACCGGGCTACCGGTAACTACTTCTTCAGCGCGACGGACGTCGGGCACTTCCTCGACTCGAATCTGTTCGGGGCGCCGCTCAGCGCGAGCATGACCCAGACGTCGGGCCTCGAGGCGTTCAAGAACTTCGACTTCAGCCGGCCGGCCGTGATCGCGGTGGGCGTGCCGCTGATGCTCCTTGCGGGCATCGCGACCTACTTCAACAGCCGTGCCTCGGTGGCGCGCCAGACGCCGGAAGCCGCGGCCAACCCGCAGACCGCGATGATGAACAAGCTTGCGCTCTACGTCTTCCCGCTCGGTGTGGTCGTCGGCGGCCCGTTCCTGCCGATCGCCATCATCATGTACTGGGTGGCCAACAACATCTGGACGTTCGGTCAGCAGCACCTCGTGTTCGGCCGGATCGAGAAGGAAGACGAAGCGAAGAAGCAGTTGGAGTTGGAGCGCCGCGCGGCGAATGCACCGGCTCCCGGTGCCAGGCCGAAGAAGAAGAAACGCCCGAAGCCACCGGTGGACGGCGACGGCGCCGCGGCGGAGCAGACGGAGTCCAGTGGGACCGAGATCGCGGATGCCGTGGAGCCCCCGGCGGGGGAACCGGAGACGTCAGGTAACGGCGCCGCCAACGGAAGCGCGAGCAAGCCGAGCACCAACGCGAGCACGCCGAGCACCAACGCAAGCACGCGCAACGGCGCCGCCAACTCCACTCCGCGCAAGGCCAACAACCGGCCCAAGAAACGTAGGTAGGAACCGGACCCGGGCTCCGAGGACATTTCCCTGGGCTTGACCGGTGAGTGAGAAAGAAGGACGAACATGACAGATGCCGATACGGCCGAACGGACCACCGCGGACGCCGACGCCGACACCACCGCCGACGCTGATGCCGAGGCTCCGAAGGGCGATCTCGAGGATCGTCTGGTAGTGGAGGGGGAGATCGCCGGTGATTACCTGGAGGAGCTCCTGGACCTGCTGGACTTCGACGGCGACATCGACCTCGACGTCGAGGGCGATAGGGCGATCGTCAGCATCGATGGCGGTACCGATCTGAACAAGCTCGTCGGGCGCAAGGGCGAGGTGCTGGACGCCCTGCAGGAGCTGACCCGGCTAGCGGTTCACCAGAAGACCGGTGAGCGGAGCCGTCTGATGCTCGACATCGCGCGCTGGCGCCGGGGTCGTCGCGAGGAGCTCGCGACCTTGGGGGAGCGGATCGCGCGGCGCGTGCTGGAGAGCGGCGATCGCGAGGAGCTCGAGCCGATGACGCCGTTCGAGCGCAAGATCGTGCACGACGCGGTCGCCGCTGTCGACGGGGTGCGTAGCGAGAGCGAGGGCGTCGAGCCTTCGCGCCGGGTCGTCGTGCTCCCTTCTTGACCGCGTTAAGTTACATCGATGTAGTTAGAGCGGATGGCCGGTGGTGGACCGGAAGGATGTTTCACGTGAAACATGGCGAGTGCGCCTCCACCCTGATCGCCATTTCCGAGTGGGCGCGACCCTCCTCGATCGTCGGACCGGGGGCCCAGAGTCCGGATGGCTATCGAGCCGGGGTCTTCGGCCAGTGACGGCGAGCAGCGTGAAACACCGAACTGTCGCGGGTCTTCACAGGCGTATCGCCCAGAGCGGCCTCCGAGGTGCGCGTCGGCATGGAGGATGTTTCACGTGAAACATGGCGAGATCCCCGCTGCCCCCGCCGCAGCCGCAAAGGTGTTCGGTCCCCAACTCGAGGCTGCTGAGCGGTATGCCCGGATTCTCGCCGGCGACGGCATCGAGCGTGGACTGCTGGGACCTGGTGAGGTCGGCAGGGTGTGGGAGCGGCACGTGCTGAACTCCGTCGCCGTGGCCGAACTGGTCGACGATGGCTCCTCGGTCGCGGACGTGGGCAGCGGCGCCGGCCTCCCAGGAATCCCGCTCGCCCTGGCCCGGCCAGATCTACGCGTTGTCTTGGTGGAGCCGCTCTTGCGCCGTGCCGACTTCCTTCGCGAGGTGGCGAGCGAGTTGGACCTGGACATCGCGGTGATCCGCGGACGCGCCGAAGAGCGCAGCGTTCGCGAGGAACTCGGAGAGGTTGATGTCGTCACATCGCGAGCCGTGGCATCTCTCGACAAGTTGGCACGCTGGTGCCTACCGTTGCTGCGCGCCGGCGGACTGATGTTGGCACTGAAGGGCGACCGAGCCGAGGAAGAGGTTGAAGAACACCGTAGGGTCATGCGCTCGTTGGGTGCCGTCGATGTGGGGGTGGTGAAATGTGGCGTGGAGTATTTGACTCCGCCCGCAACCGTGGTGGTAGCCCGCCGCGCGGTGAAGACATCGCGAGCGGGTCGAACCTCTCGCCCGGACAGGAGTCGACCATGAAGCCGTCACCAGAAGAGGGCGCAGTCCCTCCGACGGCTGTCCGCAATGTTTCACGTGAAACATGGACGCCGCCACGCGACGGTGCGTGGGTAGACCCCGCGGCCGCGGACACCCCGATCGGTGCTGAAGCCGAACGGGCGGTGCGAGTTCTCCACGGTGCCAAGGGTCACCCACTGCCGCGCCCACGGCGGCAACGCGTCTTCACGATTGCGAATCAGAAGGGTGGCGTCGGCAAGACGACGACGGCAGTCAACGTCGCCGCTGCGCTCGCGTTGCAGGGACTGCGCGCGCTCGTCATCGATCTCGATCCGCAGGGGAATGCAAGTACGGCGCTGGGAGTCGAGCACCGACCCGGGACCCCGTCGTCCTACGAGGTCCTCATCGGCGAGGTCTCGGTGGAGGCCGCTCTGCAGCAGAGCCCCTACAACGAGCGGCTCTACTGCATCCCCGCCACCATCGACCTCGCAGGCGCCGAGATCGAATTGGTCAGTATGGTGGCGCGCGAGGGCCGCCTCCGCAATGCACTGGCGGGACTGAAGGAATACGACTTCGACTACGTCTTCATCGACTGCCCACCGTCGCTCGGCCTTCTGACCGTCAACGCGCTCGTCGCTGCGCCAGAGGTGCTCATCCCGATCCAGTGCGAGTACTACGCACTGGAGGGCGTGGGTCAGCTGCTGCGCAACATCGAACTCGTCAAGGCGCACCTCAATCCAGACCTCAACGTCACCACCGTCATCCTCACGATGTACGACGGTAGGACGAAGCTCGCGGATCAGGTCGCGGACGACGTGCGGAGCCACTTCGGCGACAAGGTGTTGCGGACGATCATCCCCCGTAGCGTGAAGGTCTCGGAGGCACCCGGATACGGGATGACGATCCTCGAGTACGACCCAGGCTCGCGCGGGGCGATGAGCTATCTGGACGCGAGTCGGGAGATCGCGGAACGTGCATAGGCGGGGCAGCGGTGAGTGCGTGCGGAGAGTAGAGGGTGGCGATGAGTACTAAGAAGAGCGGCCTCGGGCGCGGGCTCGCCTCGCTGATTCCCGACGGGTCCGACCGAGGATGACGCTTCGAGTCATTACAGTCCCGGCATGGGCGCTGCGGCGGCCGACGTCGTGCTACGGCGGAACTCCTCAAGCGGCCGGCGCGACAACCGAGATCGGTGCCGAGTATCGCGAGATCGCCCCGTCACTCATCGAGCCGAATCCGCGGCAGCCGCGCCAGGTGTTCGACGGCGAGGCTCTCGCCGAACTCGTGCATTCGATCAAAGAGTTCGGCCTCATGCAGCCGATCGTCGTGCGGGCCGTGGACTCGGGGCCGGGCAAGCCGCGGTATCAACTCGTCATGGGGGAGCGGCGCTGGCGTGCGGCCCAGCAGGCCGGGCTGGAGACCATCCCCGCCATCGTTCGGCAGACCGCCGATGACAGCATGCTGCGGGATGCGTTGCTCGAGAACATCCACCGGGCGCAGCTGAATCCGTTGGAAGAGGCGGCCGCCTATCAGCAGCTGCTCGATGAGTTCGACGTGACCCACGACGAGCTGGCAGTACGCATCGGCAGATCGCGACCGGTCATCACCAACATGATCCGATTGATGAAGTTGCCGATCGCAGTCCAGCGTCGCGTCGCGGCCGGCGTTCTGTCCGCGGGACATGCGCGGGCGCTGTTGGCCCTGGAGGGTGGCTCGGAACGGCAAGAGGAGCTGGCCGCCAGGATCGTCGCGGAGGGGTTGTCCGTCCGGGCGACCGAGGAAGCGGTCACCTTGGCCAACCGCGATGGCAACACCCCTGGGCCAGCTCCGCGGCGCAAGCCGATCCAGATGCCGGGCCTCCAGGACGTTGCTGAGCGGCTGTCGTCAGCCTTCGATACCCGCGTGACGGTGTCGGTGGGCAAACGCAAGGGCAAGATCGTGGTGGAGTTCGGGTCGGTCGACGACCTTCAACGAATAGTCGACCTAATGAACGCGTCGAAGCCGTGACCAACCACACGAGGTAATTTCGTCACTGTGACAAAGCGGCCGCGAACTCGTATCGCCTGATGAAGGAAATGCCTTGTACTGCAACGAGATTCGATCACAGCCCGATCGGCGTCGAATCCTCGGTTCGAAATCGGACCCGGCGCGGTGAGCTTCTCTAAAATGGTGTGGTCGCAGCGGGCGTCGGGTCCGTTTGAAACTCCGGGAGACTAGTGTCCGCACGAATCACGCAGCTTCGGCTCGAGGCATTCGAGCAGCTGCCCAAGCACGCGCGGCGATGCGTGTTCTGGGAGGTGGATCCGTCGACCCTTCAGGCCGGCGATCACCTCGCCGACCCGGAGTTCGAGAAGGAAGCCTGGCTCTCCATGGTGATGCTGGAGTGGGGTTCGTGCGGACAGATGGCGATGGCGTGCGGGCCGGACGGCGAAGGCCCGGCGACCGGCCTCGATGACGCAGCATGCCTCGGGTACGCCTACTACGCGCCGCCGCGGGCAGTGCCTCGCGCGCGACTATTTCCCACCAGTCCGGTGAGCGCCGACGCGGTCCTGTTGACGTCGATCGGATTCGAGTCGGCGGCCGCAAGTGAGACGATCTCGCGAAGCCTGATGGCGGGGGTGGTGACGGACCTCGTTCGCCGAGGAGTCCGGGCGTTGGAGGCGTTCGGCCGAACGCAGGAAGTCGCGGACCTCGCCGACCCGCGACTGGTACCGCCCGAGCTCGTGCCCACGGTCGACGTGCTCGGCGACTGTTCGGTCGATCAATGCATCATCGACGCCGACTACCTCACCGACGTCGGATTTACGGTCGTCGCGCCGCACAGGTACTTCCCCCGGCTACGGCTCGAATTGGAGCAGGGCCTGGGATGGAAGGCCGAAGTGGAAGCCGCGTTGGAGCGACTGCTGGAAAGTGAGTCGCTGCGCCCGGTGGGTGCGGGCGCCAGCCCGTGCCTCTGAGTGCGAGGCCGCTGAGACTGGCAGCGAGCCGAGGCGACTCAGCCTTGGGCGGCGCGCCCGGCCTGCTCGACCGACCGCTCGTGAGCGAGCAGTTCGGCGAAGGTGAAGGTACCGGTGGGGCGATCGTTCTTGCCGAGCAGGTAGAGGCGCTTGACGGCGGCGAGGATTCCCTCGGAGATCGAATCGCGAGCTTGCGGAGTGACCAGTAGCCGGTGATCGTGGCTGCTGGTGACGTAGCCGACGTCGACCTGGACGGTGGGCATGCGGGTCAGCCGCAGCAGATCCCATGTCCTGCCATGCGTGCGGCAGTCGCGTAATCCCGTGCGCGCCACCACTTCTCGCTGAATGAAGTCGGCAAGGTTGCGGCCGATCGTCGATACGGAGCCATGCGAGTTGCCGAAGTGGAACGACGCGACGCCGTTGGCGGTGGAGCCGGGCAGCGAAGCACAGCGAAGGCTGATCATCAGATCGGCGCCGACGGTGTTGGCCGTACCGGCACGCTCGGCGTCGGACGGACTACGACCGACGGGCCTGGACAGGAAGGTCTCCATGCCGATCGCGGTCATGCGCCCCTCGAGTCGGCTCGCAAGATCCCACAGGATGTCGGCCTCGCTGATCGGGCCGCCGGGACCGTTGACGACGGGCCCGGGATCGTCGGCGCCGCGGCCCGGATCGATGATGATCCGCTTGCCGGACAGTCGGGGACCGGAGCGCCGGACGAGTTCCTCTTCGCGGATGGCGTGAGGCGACCCACCGGTGACGCGCGAGCCGAGGAAGTACAGGGAGCGCAGCGTCTCGGGTCCGCAGATGCCATCGGGATACAAGCCGTACTCACGCTGATAGGACATCAGCCCGTTGTGCGTCTGAAGACCGAAGTGGCCGTCGACCAGACCCGTGTAGAAGCCGAGATCCTGGAGGCGGGCCTGCAGCGTCGCCACGTCGTCGCCGTACATGGGGGCACCGAACTGGTGCGCCAGCGTGCGGGCGCCGAGACGATAGGACGCTTCCCGCAGTGCGCGGTGGGTGGCGCCGCCCACGACGCCGTCGACGAGCAGTCCACGATCCTGTTGGAATGCGCGTACCGCTTGGTCGAGGTCGTCGTCGAAGGCGTCCAGCGCGATGTGCTTGCCGGTGGTCAGCTCGGCCTCGGGATTGTCGACCAGCCCCAGCGCCGCGAGGGCGGCCCGAATCTCGGTGACCGGAAGTCCCCGGTCACCGCGACGCAGACTCGACATAACGAGGCCTTTCGGTCACGGATGCAGCGAGTGGTGCCGCTGGCGATTGCATTACAGACCAGACAGTGGGCTCGTGTCGCCCGGGTGCAATTGTCGCAGACGCAGCCGTAAATCCCGAAACCCCGAGGCCAGCTGTGAGCCTGGCCACCAACGGCTACCTCGGTGTTTGGGGTCCGTCAGACGACGTCGGACAGCTCGCGCAACAGCGCGGCCTTGCCCTTGGCTCCCACGATGCGCTTCACCGGGGCGCCATCCTTGAACAGGATCAGCGTCGGGATCGAGACGACCTGGAAGTCGCGCGCGACGCCGGGGTTGGCGTCGACGTCGATCTTGGCGACCGTCAACTGGCCGGCCTTCTCGGTCGCGATCTCCTCGAGAACCGGGGCGACCATCTTGCACGGCCCGCACCAGGTTGCCCAGAAATCCACCAGCACGGGAGTGCTGCTGGACAGAACGTCGGTCGAAAACGAGTCGTCGGTTACCGTGACCGTCGCGCTGGTGTCACTCATTGTGGCTCCTTATCGGGTTGAAATCGTTGATGGCTCAGGCGTTTTCGGCCAGCCGATGATTACTCGTGGTCGGCGAGCCAACGCTCGGCGTCGATGGCTGCGGAGCAGCCGCTCCCCGCGGCGGTGATGGCCTGGCGGTAGGTGTGGTCGACGAGGTCGCCGCAGGCGAAGACACCGTCGAGCGTCGTGCTGGTGGTGCGGCCCTTCACGGCGACGTAACCCGCGTCGTCGAGCTCGACCTGGCCGCGGACCAACGCCGAGCGGGGATCGTGCCCGACGGCCACGAAGACGCCGGTGACGGCGAGCTTGGACTCCTCGCCCGTGACGGTGTCGCGCAGGCGCACGCCAGTTACCTTCGGATCGCCCTCGACCTCGGTGACCACGGTGTTGGTCATCATGGTGATCTTCTCGTTGGCCTCGGCACGCTCCAGCATGATCCGGGACGCCCGGAACTCCTCGCGGCGGTGGATCAGGGTGACGCTGCGGGCGAACCGGGTCAGGAAGGTGGCCTCCTCCATTGCGGAGTCACCGCCGCCGATGACGGCGATGTCCTGGTCGCGGAAGAAGAAGCCGTCGCAGGTCGCACACGTGCTGACACCCATGCCGATGAGGTCGGATTCGCCAGGTACGCCGAGGTGGCGGGCAGCCGCGCCCATGGCGAGGATCACCGATTTCGCCTGGTAGACCTCGTCGTCGACCTTGACGGTCTTGATCGGCCCGTCCAGCGAGACCTCGTCGACGTCCTCCATCCGGAGGTCCGCGCCGAATCGCAGCGCCTGCTCGCGCATCTGGTCCATCAGCTCGGGACCGGTGATCCCGTCGCGGAAACCGGGGTAGTTCTCCACCTCGGTGGTGGTCATGAGGGCGCCGCCGTACTGCACGCCCTCGAACACCAGCGGGTTGAGCTGGGCACGCGCGGCATACACCGCAGCCGTGTACCCGGCGGGTCCGGAACCGATGATGATCACGTCATGCACCGTCGAAGGGGTGGTCATGTCCGCCTTTCCGCCGACATGCGCCGGCACGCGTATAACACCAGCGTAGGGCCTGCTGTTCCTCGTGCGCGGCAGGGAGTCGTCATGTCCGGGCGACCACGGTTTCCGCGAGCAGACCGGTGTCCGCGGAACTGCAGTTCGGTGCGACGACGACGGCCGCATACGTCTGGGGCGCGGCGCCGCTCAGCAGCAGGAGGATCCCGGGCCGACCGTTCACCGCGAGCTGCCGGGCACCGACGACCGTCGTCGACGACGCGTAACCGAGGCCGCTGAGGCAGGACGACCGCCGTTGCGGATCCACGAGTTGGCCGCAAGTCCGGCGGCTGGGTCAGCAGGCCGAGGATCTGCGGTTCCGACAGCGGTATCGCGCCGGGCGACGGATCGACGGTGAGGGATTCGATCGTCGGGGAGATCGAGGGCGCGGCGGCGGGCGTGCGGAAGAGCATCACCGATCCGACGGCTACGGCGGCCAGACGGCCGCGGCCGCCCCGATGCAGGCGACGATCGTCCGGGCCCGGTCCGCCGGGCGTCTCGCGGCGTGCGTCGGCGCGGATCTGCGACGTCCGCGAGCCCCTCGGCGACGCGGTCTGCCACGTCGTCGGGCACGTCCGGCGCCGAGGCGGCGTCGGAGCCCAACTCGGCGAGGTCGCGCCGAACCCGGTCGAGCGCCGCCACGGCCCGCTCGGCCGCGGGGTCCTCGCGGGCCTGGCGCCGGACGCGGGCAGCGGTTTCGTCGTCGAGCAGGCCAGCCTGCAGATCGGCGAGGAGTCCGCGGCGTGACGGGCCCCCCAGCGCCGTCCGAGTCGCCGTCCACGCCACGTCCTTCCTGGCCCGACTCACCCCGATCCGCCATCGTGCCGAGTCGCGGCCGCGCCGTTGCCCAAGTATTCCAGCGACTCCGCGAGCTTGGCCCTGGCCCGTGAGCATCTGCTCTTGACGGTGCCTTCGGCGACGCCGAGCAGCCGTGCCGTCTCGGCGACGGAGAAGCCCTGCATGTCGACGGCGACGACCGCGGCTCGCTGCTCGACCGGCAGGCGCATGAGTGCGCGCTCGATCACCACCGCCGTGTCGACGCGAGGGGTGGGATCGCTCACCTGGAACTCCTCCTCGACGAACGCCACGGTCGGGCGGATCTTGTTGCGGCGCAGGCGATCCAGGCAGGAGTTGACCACGATGCGATACAGCCAGCTCGCCACAGACGCGTCCTGCCGAAAGCCCGAGGCGTGGCGGTGGGCCTTGAACAGGGCGTCCTGAAGCGCGTCCGCCGCGTCCTCGCGATTGCGGCTGGTGATCACCGCGAGGCGGTAGAGCTGGCGGTAGTGGCGGTAGAACAACTCCTCGAACGCGTAGCGATCGCCCGCGACATGGGCCGACAGCAACTCTGCGTCCGACCGGTCCGGATCGGCCATTCCCCCGAATGTCCCCACAGCCGAACCTTAATGAACGCTGCGGACCCCTCGTGACACTTGTTGTCGTGGGCGCTGTGAGCTGCAGCGACGCGACCATCCGCCTGGGGACAGGGCTCAGTGGGCAGGCTTCCCGTCCCCGCCGATGAGGTCGACGGAGGGCAACACCCAGCCGGTGGAAGACCATCTGCTCAGACGGTGCCTGATCCGAACGCCCACGGTTGCCCTGACGGCCGTGGCGATGAGGCTTCGGTGTTCGCCCTCGACGGCGATCGCGGCGAACAGCGATTCGGTCACCGCCACCCTCGGCGGCGGTCCGATGGTGTTGTCCCAGGGAATGTCCACCCCTTGGATCCTCAGGACGACCGACTGAAGCTTTCCCCTTGCGTCGTCGGCGCGGCGAACGAGGACGTGGGACGGCAGCGGCCCGAAGGCGGCGTCCCAGGACTTCGGGAAGCCCGCATATCCCGCTTGCGCGACCTGGGCATCCGGGTACACCACAACGATTTGCTCAGTCATGCGCATTCCCCTTGAGAGGCCACGGGCAAACCGCTGGGAAACAGCCTGAGGAGCGCCCAATTGACGATGCTGAAAATTGTACAGTTACTAAAGATAGTTTGCCCGGAGGGGGGCGCCGCCAGCCCGATCAGGTGTGAATCGCCTGGTAGGCCCGGACGGCGACGGTCAAATGGCGCCTGAACAGTGCACGCGCGGCAACGATCGAGGCCGCCATCCCCCCGCGACAGGGACCCCGGTCCGGCACAGGATCAGGACGTGGCCTTGAGCGCTATCTCGGCGATCTCCGTGCGGTTGGTGTCGCCGACGACGCCGAGCTGCGTAATCCACACCAGCACGTTGGACGTGGGGGCGGCACCGGTGATCGCGATGGTGTTGGGACCGGGATTCATCACAGCCGGCGGACTGAGCTGGGTGGTGTCCTCGAGCGTCGCGGGGCTGGCGGAGTCGGCAGAGCGGATCTGAATCGACGTCCCCGTGCCATTGACCGTCACGGTGACACTGCTCAACGTGACGGGCTTGGGGAGTTCCAGCAGAATGCCCTCGCCGTTCTTCACCGTCGGGAACGGTTTCGGCGACGAGTAGTCCTCCGACTTCCACGCCGTGGTCGGGTCGCCGTCGATCGAGAGGCTCACCGCGTCCGCGTTCTCGAGCGTCCCCTCTGGCGAAAACGCCTTCGCGGCAGTGGGTTTCACGATGTCTCCGGCGGGCGCGGTGCTGGTGGGTGCGCTGGTGCCCGGGTTGAGTCCGATCGGCTGCTTGTTCAGCGGCGTCTTGCCGTCGTTGAACACGCTGCTCAAGACCAGCCCGATGGCGACGAGGGCGGCGATCAGCGTCAAGCCGCCCAGTGCCAGACCGATGAGCAGGCCCTTGGGTCGTCGGGACCGTGGCCGCGCGGCGCGCTTGCGGGACTGCGGTCGCGTCCGGCTCGTCCACGGGCGTGATCAACTCGGTGCGGTCGGCGACCGCGGTCGCCTGCCGAAGCAGATTCAGCAGGGTCGGCGCCGACCGGATGCCGCCGCTCTCCTGCACGGCCCGGAACGCGGCAGCCGAGATCTGGAAGGGGATGTCGCGGTCGATCAGCCGCGGCTCGACGGGTTGCCCGTCGGGGTCGAGGACGGCAGGGGCGAAACCGCTGGCGACGCCCGTCTCGGGAAGGGGCCAGCGGTCCGTCAGCAGCGCATAGAGCACGGCGCCGATCCCTCGGGTGTCGTCCTCGGGAGTGGCGTTCAGCATGGTGGCGGGGAACGCGAGCACCACGTCACCCTCGACGCTGACGCGCACCCTGCCGGGGTGATCGATGGACAGGCCGACGCCGGAGCGATGCGCCGCCTCCGCGGCCGCGGCGAGCGTCTGGGCCGCGCGGGCCGCGCCGATCGGCGACGGTATCGCCGCCGCGACCTCAACCAGGGAACCGCCGCGGATCCACTCCGAGATCACCGACGCCACCCGAACCGGTGAGCGCGACGTCGAGAATGTGCGCGACCCCAGGGGTGTTGACGTGGCTCAGCTTCAGGGTCCTGGCGAGGATCTCCTGAAGCTGGGCGTCGGGCAGCGTCGCGTCGGGATCGACGAAGGTCAGCGCGACCTGGCGGTCGTTGGAGGTGTCCAGCGCGTGCCAGAACTGAAGGTGATCGGGTCCGCCGTGGAACACCAGAAGTCGGTAGCGGCCGCCCGCGATGGTGGCACCGGGACGCAGGTTGACGTCTTCCTCTGCCGTGGCCGCCTCGATGGGCGGCTCGGTGGGCAGGCCGAACACCACCGGTTCGCGCGTGGGGTCGCCGCCGTAGTCCGCGGGGGGCCTGCCGGACGGCCGGGGCGGCGGGGGCGGAGGTGCCTCGTCGGGCGGAACGTCGGGCAGGAAGTCATCGGCCGACGAACGCGGGATGCGGGTCGTCGCGCCACCGTCGGGACCGAATCCGGAGCCACCCGCGAAGTCGTCGGTCACCGTTGGTCCTTTCCGCAGTCTGACTCCGGCACTGGTCTCCGGAGGTCCGGGGTACGAATCGCTGTGCTCAGAGTACGTTAGGGCCCCCCGCGATGGCGGCCGACCAGGTGCGATTGGTGGAGCAACGGGTTGCGCCCGCGTCCCGCCGCGCGCCCGCAACCGGCGTTGAACGGCCTCGCCCGCGGCCAGCGCCTCGGGCACCCGCGCGGCGAAGAGCACCGCCGCGACGATCGGCAGCATGATCACGCCGAGCGCCAGGAGCCGGAGCAGGGAGCCCGCCCCGCCGCCGTGCACCGTCAGCCATTCCAGGCCACCGAGCCGATCGGCGACGTGCGCGACGATCCCGGCGAGCAAGCGACGCCGCGACCGTCACGAGGATGGTCCGCACCACCGGCTTGCCGAGCAGCTGGCCACCCGGGGGCTTGAGGTTCGCGCGCAACATGACGTGGCCGACGATCGCGCCCGCGAGGAAGCCAAGACCGTTGGCGGTGCCGAGATATCCGGCGACGAGCTCGGGATCGTCGGTCAGATGCGGCACGGCGAGCGACGCGGCGATCTTCACCGCCGTGATGACGACGATCAGGACGATCGGCGTCCATGGCTGCTCCCTGGCGTAGAACACCCGAAGCTGCAGCAGCACCATGGAATACGGGATCAACGTGAACGCCGACAGCGTGATGGCGATGCCGAGGTAGCCCGCGTCGGTCTCGCCGAAGTTGCCGTAGGCGAACAGCGCGCTGCCCATCGCGGGGCCGCCCACCGTCATGAAGGCCACGGCGGGAATCAGGGTGACCATCGTCAGCCGGGTCGCGAGGGAAAGATCCGCCAGGACGGCAGGGGTGTTCTCGGCGGCCGCATTTCGGGACAACCGCGGCATGACGACGGTCAGCACCGTCACGCCGATGATGCCGAACGGCAGCATCAGGATGAGCCACGTGTAGTTGTAGATGGCCGGGCCGGAAGCTGCTGCGGTACTGGCGATCTGGGTGCCCACGACCAGACCGATCTGACTGATCAGGACGTAGAGCACCATCGCCGAGGCCATCGCGCCGAACTTCTTCAGCCGGGCGTCGAGTCCCCAGAGCGGTCGCAGGCTGACCCGCTCCCGCCTGATCGCGACGAAAAGGACTGCGGTCTGGGCGAATACGCCCAACGTGGTGCCGATGCCGAGGACGAGGAGCTTGGCCTCGCCCATCCGTACGGGATCCAGCGACAGCTCGCCAGGCACCAGGAGATACACCCCGAGTGTCGCGATCGCCACGATGTTGTTGACGACGGGCGCCCATGCGGGCGGACCGAACACGTTGCGGGTGTTGAGGATTGCCATGAAGACCGAGGACAGGCCGTAGAAGACGACCTGGGGCAGCAGCAGATAGGCGAACGCCGTCGTCAGCGGGACGTTCACCTGGGGGTCGTCGCCCAGCATCAGACCGACGAGCAGCGGCGCCCCCGCCACCGACAGCACCGTGGCGAACAGGAGCAGCGTGGTCGCCAGCGTGACGAGCCGCCGAACGAAGGCCGTGCCCCCGTCGGCGTCGTCGCGCTCGGCGCGCGCCAGGACCGGAACGAAGATCGCCGTGAACGTCGCCTCGAGCACGAGGGCGGCGACGAGGTTCGGAAGCTGGTTGGCCACCGTGAACGAACTCGAGAGGGCGGCGCCGAGTATTGCGGCCAGCAGCACGATGCGGACGAAGCCGGTGATCCGGCTGACCAGCGTCGCAAGGGCCATGCCCCAGGACCGCGACACCACCGCCGCATCGGAGAGCTCGGCCTGGCGCACCGTGGGCGCCGCCAATTGCCCAGCCCGCCTGCGCGGCGCGGGGTTGCGCGGAACCCGTTGGCGTGGCGGCGCGGGACCCGGCCGCCCGACGGTGCTCACGGGGTTTCCGGTGCGTGGGCGATCGCCACGTCGAGCGGATCGGAGCGAGGCTCCGGTTCCGTCTGCGCATCGCGCAGCGCTCATCGCCGTCACCACCGCCACCGCCACCCCGCCGCGGCCGGTCGAGGTCGGCTCGGTCCGGCTGACCGCGGAACCGGTGCCACAGCCGGCGGCCCGCGAGAAGGACCAGCACCGCGCCCGCCGAGAGCGTGATGAAGAACAGCACCTTGCCGTACGCGTTCGAATGGACCGAGAGCCGGACGGGATCGCCGAGGGGCAGGCCGTCCGCGGTGCGCAGCGACACGTCGAACGCCACCCGCTGGGTGAAGCGCACTTCGATCGGCACCTTGAGCGGCAGGTAGCCGGGAGGCAGGACGATCTCACCCATGTCGCCGACGGTCATGCCGGCAGGCGCCGCGACGGCCAGGCGCACGCGGATGGTGACGGGCAGGTCGTTCCGAAGGGCGAGCGGCAGCGGGCTGTGTTCGGTGGCCAGCGTGTAGGAGTCGCCGGGGTTCACGATGCCGACGGCGTTGAACAGATCGTCGACCGTGGAGTTGACCGTGGCGACCCGCTGGGCCGCGAGCTGGTTGCGGACCGCAGCGGGCTCGGACTGGCTCAGCGCCCGAAGCATGTCCTCGCGCAGCGGCGCGGTGTACTGGGTGCCCGTGAGGCCGGTGCGCGGATCGTCGGTGAGCGCTGCGGTCAGACCCCCACAGCCTGCCGGTGACGGCGCCGACGCTCGGTCGTGACGCCGTCGTCGAAGTGCGTGTTGGGGGAGGTGCCGGGAAGCGCTTGATCCGGCGCAGTGCGTGCGGCGCCGCTCTCGTCGATGACGGCGGTCAGGGGTCGCGGGACCGACAGACCGGATTGGATCGACGTGGCCAACGCCGTGAATATCGCGGCGGCGTCGTCGGAGGCCAGATTCCAGACCAGTGGCGGCATCAGGATCTGGGTGCGTGGCACGTCGCCGGGGCGCAGGCCGCGCCACAGCATGGAGGCCACGGCGTCCTGTCGCCGTGCCACGGCCGAATCGTGTCCGAGCGGAACGTCCATCGTCGGGTCGAGGTACGACGGCGACGACGGAGCGCCACCCGCGCCGGCCAGTGCCGCGCCGACCGCTGGGTCGAACGGGGCGACGACGACCTGTGGCGTGTACCGCGTGGCGTTGAGGTCGACGCTGGGGGCGGTCGTCGCCCGTCGACTCTCCCGGCGCGTACTGGGCTGCCGCGATCGCGACGGTCGGGCCCTGCGCGGAGAGCAGCCGCAACGCGGGCTCGGTGATCGGGACCGTCGCCGACGATCGTCGCCCCGCGCGCGGATTGAATGCCGAGGATCTGGTCGACGACGTCGGGTGCGGCCTGGGTGGCCGCGGTGGCCAGCCCGGCATCGCCGACCTTCTCGAGGGCGGTCAGGTCCGCCTGCGCGTACACCGACGACGTCACGCACATCCGCTGGGCCAGGGTCTTCAACCGGCCGAGCCATGCGACGGCGGCGTCCTGACCGATGCCGGGATGCGTCGGCGAGTTCGGTCCAGCGTCCGGGGTGTCGTTGACCGCGTAACCGGTCGTCATCGCGTTCACGGTGACGAGCAGGTCGGGGTCGACGACGAGGCACGTGGCGCTGCGTACCTGGCCACCGGGATCGACCGCCGGGCTGGTGGCGAAGTCGACGGCCGACAGCAGCGTGTCGAGCCGTCCGCCGCCGGACAGCGACGAGGCGAGGTCGTCGTCCGTCAGCCGTACGGGTGTGGTGCCGCCGGGAGCACCCGCGACGAGCCGGGGCTGGTCGGCGAGTGGCCACAGCATGGTGACCCGCGTCGGGCGTGACGTGTCGGGCGGCACGATGCCACCGGCATCCGACAGCGGGTCCGTTGCCCGTGCGGACGGCTCGGCGGGCACGCCGACGACGGGCAGCAGGAGGCGGGCGTCGTCGAGCCGGGCCGGGGCGCCGTAGTCGGGGGTCCCGTTGACGTTGACCAGTGACCGGATAGATGCCCGGGCTTGTCGATGCGCAGCGATGGCCGATCGGCCGACCTGACGGGGTAGGTCAGTCGGAACGGAACGCGTTGGCCCTGGGACAGTTCGGGCGACAGCGTGACGAAGTCGGCGACGCTCTCGAACTGATCGACCGAGCCGGTGAGGTCCTGGCGCAGGCTTGCCGAGTTCGTCACGGCGTCGGCGCGCTCGAGGCGCACCACGACGTCGCGGACCGGGCGGTCACCGGTATTCGTCACCGAACCGGTCACCGTGACCAGCGGCGGGCTCGTCGTCGTGACGACGTCGGGCGTCACGGAATCGACGTGGAGTGCGAGGAACGTGGGGCGCGACGGGCTCGGCCGCGGCACGCGGTTGGCCGACGGGGGCGACGATCATCGACAGCAGTGCGGCGGCCGCCAACAACCGTGACAGCGCCGACATGGCGGTCATGGTCCCTTGCCACAGCCGTTCGCCCGCCGGCCGGGTTGAGGCTGTGCGGGCTCGTCGGGGCGACGATTCCGGGTGTGCGAGTGCGTCTGGGTGCGGCGCCGCGGTGACGAGTGCGGCAGCGGCGGCAGGGAGTCGGGGCCCTCGGAGTGCAGTTTCTCGATGAGGCTGTCGGCGACCTGTGCCAGGCGCCGCTCGTCGGCGTAGGCCAACCGCGAGGGAAGGTCCCGCACGGGCACCCATGCCACCTCGCTCACCTCGACGTCCTCGTCGGAGAGTTCACCGCCGAGGAAGCGCAGCAGATAGTGGTGCACGGTCTTGTGCACGCGCCGTCCCTCGGTGACGAACCAGTAGTCGATGCTGCCGAGAGCGGCGAGCACGCTGCCCTCGATGCCCGTCTCCTCGGCGACCTCGCGGATCGCGGTCTGCTCCGCGGTCTCGCCGAGCTCGATGTGCCCCTTCGGCAGCGACCACAGCATGCGGCCCCGCCGGTCGAGTCGTCCGATCAGTGCAGCCACCTGACCGTCCTTCGGGCCGTCGATGCCGTCGATGACCAATCCGCCCGCCGACGTCTCGTGCACGGTGCGGAGCCGTTCGGGTACCCGGCGATCCGGTCGGGGTCCCGGGCGGTTGCCAGGAGAGGGCGGGCTGGGGGCGGCGCTGGCAGGGGAGGATTCGGCATTCGTGGGTTTCGCATCGTTCTCGGGGGGCCCAGCCGAGCGTCGGCCGCGGCGCCTTCCCCGGCGCCGTCGTGGTTTGGCCTGCTCGCCCTCCGACACCCAAGCGATAGTAGCTGCAGGCGGGATTCGGTCCCGCCCCACTCGCCGACCGCTGCGAGACCGTGACCATTAGGCTCATCGAACGTGCCGAGTGATGCAGGAGCAGATGCCGAGCTGTTGGCCGCCGCGGCGGTCGCGCTGAATCGGTACTCAGACGTCCTGAGCGACATCGGCCGCGTGTTTGCCGATGCGGGGACACGAGCTGTATCTGGTCGGCGGAAGCGTCCGCGACGCGCTGATCGGTCGACTGGGCACCGACCTCGACTTCACCACCGATGCCCGCCCCGAACGCATTCAGCAGATCGTGCGGCCGTGGGCCGACGCGCTGTGGGACACGGGCATCGAGTTCGGCACCGTCGGGGTGGGCAAGGGCCGACCAGCGCATCGAGATCACGACGTTCCGGGCCGACAGCTACGACCAGGTGACGCGAAATCCGGAGGTGCGGTTCGGCGACCGGCTCGAGGACGATCTGGTCCGCCGCGACTTCACCGTCAACGCGATGGCGGTGGCGATCACGGCGGCCGGGCCGGGTGAATTCCACGATCCCCTAGGTGGTTTGGCGAATCTGCGGGCGGGTGTGCTCGACACGCCCGCCGCACCCGAGGTGTCGTTCGGTGACGATCCGCTCCGCATGCTGCGCGCGGCGCGGTTCGTCTCGCAGCTCGGCTTCGCGGTCGCACCGAGGGTTCGCGCCGCGATGGTGGACATGGCGCCGCAACTGGGCCGCATCACGGTGGAGAGGGTGGCGGCGGAGCTGGACAAGCTGCTGCTGGGGGCAGATCCGGTGGCGGGCATCGACCTCGTGGTGCAGACCGGGCTCGGCGAGCTCGTGCTGCCCGAGATCGGCGAGATGCGGATGGCGATCGACGAACACCATCAGCACAAGGACGTCTACCAACATTCGCTGACGGTGTTGCGCCAGGCCATCGACTTGGAGTCGCAGGGCGAGCCGGATCTGGTGTTGCGGTGGGCGGCACTGCTGCACGACATCGGCAAGCCGGGAACGCGGCGCCACGAGGCGGACGGCGGCGTCAGCTTCCATCACCACGAGGTCGTCGGAGCGAAGATGACGCGCAAGCGGATGCGCGCGCTGAAGTACTCCAAGCAGATGGTCGACGACGTCTCGCAGCTGGTGTACCTGCATCTGCGGTTCCACGGTTACGGCGACGGCAAGTGGAGCGACTCCGCCGTGCGCCGCTACGTGACCGACGCGGGACCGCTGCTGCCGCGACTGCACAAGCTGGTGCGCGCCGACTGCACGACGCGTAATGCGCGACGCGCGGCGCGGCTGCAGGCCAACTACGACAACCTCGAGAACCGCATCGCCGAGCTGTCGGCCGCCGAGGACCTGCAGCGGGTGCGTCCCGATCTGGACGGGGACGAGATCATGTCCATCCTCGGGATTGCGCCGGGCCCGCAGGTCGGCGAGGCGTGGCGCTTTCTCAAGGAGTTGCGGCTTGACCGCGGACCGCTCGAGCACGACGAGGCCGTCGCGGAGCTTCGGACGTGGTGGAACGCGCGCGACGTGTAGAGCGTCTCATCAGGCATGTGGGGCGAGCGAAGCGACGGGGAATGACGTGGACTACTGCCTGGGCGACGGAGACGGTTCGGCGGCGATCTGGTCGGGTGACCCGGTGCGCGACGTCGACGGGGACGGCGAACTCGACGCGATCAGCCTGGACGTCGACGGTGACGGTCGCTTCGACGACGCGGTGGCCGACCTCGACCACGACGGGTTCGCCGACCACGTGCTGTTCGATCTCGACGACGACGGGCGCGCCGAGGCGTCGTTCACCGACGACGGGTCGGGCACCTGGGCAGTCGGCACGGACGCGATCGCCAGGGGCGGGCAGTTGCGGTGGTTCGGACTCGACGGCGTCGAGCACCCCGAGGGGGCTCCGGTCGTCGACTTCGACGGCAACGGGCAGGTCGACGATCGGCTCGTCGACGCGAATCGCGACGGCTTGGCGGACCGGGTGCTGACCGGCGGGAAGGCGTACGTCGACACCGACGGCGACGGACGCTGGGACGTCACGCTGTCCGACGCGGATGGCGACGGGCGGGCGGACTCGGCGGCGCAGGTCTGAGGCTCAGCCGCGGCCGGGCCCCGGCGGGCCCGCGAATGCCTGGGCGATCGTCAGCCACTTCTCGCGCGTCGGCCCCTGTGGCGGTCGACGTCGAGTTCGGCGCGGGGCCTGCGCTGGGTGACCAGCATGCAGAAGTCCTCGGCGGAGCCCGTCACGGACTGCGCGGCGTCGGCGGGTCCCCACGTCCACGTCGAACCGTCGGGCGCGCGAAGCTCGACGAGGAAGGGCTCGGCGGGCGGGGTCAGACCGTGGACGGCGTAGGCGAAGTCGCGGGTGCGGACACCGATGTGGGCGATCGAGCGCAACCGCGCCGTCGCGGGGGGCGTTACCCCGAGGGCGTCGGCGACGTCGAGGCCGTGCGCCCACGTCTCCATCAGCCGGGCCGTCGCCATGGACGCCGCGCTCATCGGCGGGCCGAACCACGGCAGCTTGCGGCCGTCGGCGACGCCGAGCAGCTCGTCGTGCAGCCGCGACCGGGTCGCCCGCCACTGGCTCAGCAACTCCGCGGGCGGCGTGATGGCGAGCTCCTCGGCCCCTTCGTCGACGAAGGTGGTCGCCCGCGGCGCGGCGTCGGCCACCAACTTCGCGAAGGCGGGCTCGTCGGTGACCGCGACGACCGACACGCGGTCGGTCCACCAGAGGTGCGCGATCTGGTGGGCGATCGTCCAGCCCGGGGCAGGCGTCTCGGTGTGCCACTGCTCGTCGGACAGATCGGCGACGAGGGCGTCGAGGGCGTCGCTCTCCGCACGAAGGTCGTCGACGAACGATTGCGCTCCAGCCATGGCGAAGAGGTTACTTGCGGTGGTGTGAGGGCTAGTCCGAGGCGTCCGCTGGCGCCGGCTGCTTCTGCCGATGGCGGCGTGGGCGGCCAGGCCGGCGAGGTACACCGCCGAACCGGCGATCACGAGACCCGTGGAGTGCCCGTCGGCGGGGATGACGGCCGCCGACACCGTGAGGGCGGCGATGAACGCCACCCAGAACAGCGAGTCCTGGACCGTGAACACGTGGCCGCGCAGCGCGTCGTCGACGTCGAGCTGCATCGCGGAGTCCGCACACAGCTTCACGACCTGTCCGCTGAAGCCGAGCAGGAAGCCGCACACCATCATCACCGGAAGTTGCAGACCGATGCCGGCGAGCTGGATCACGGCGGCGAAGAGCAGCGCCCCGTTGGCGGTCCGGTAGCGCCCCCAGCGTCGGACGGCGGACGGCGTCGCGAAGTTGGCCAGGAACGCCGCACCGCCCGTGGCTGCGCCGAACGCCACGGCGGTGCCGAGTCCGGCGCCGTTGTCCGCGCCGGTATGCCGCACGATCACCAGCACCAGCATGCGTGTTGAACGCGAACACGATCCGGTGCGCGGCCATGCCCGCCAGCGTGGCGCCGACGGTCCGCACCGCGACCACGGTGCGCACGCCGTAGACCCAGCCGGTGGCGACGGCGTAGGCGATCGAACCGTGCACGGCGCGTGCCGAGTCGTCCGGCCCCAGCACGTGACGCTTGAACCGCTTGGACAGCCACAGGGCGAGGACCACGGGTGCGACCGCGGTGAAGATCGCTGCCGACGAGCCGGTGTCACCGGCGCCGAACACCCAGCGGGGCAGCAGCATGAAGTTCGCGCCGAGGAAGTACGCGGCCGAACCGAACGCGGTGGCCAACGAGTTCATCGTGACGACGCGGTCCTTTGGCACCACGTGCGGCAGCGCGGCCGACAGCCCGGATGCGACGAACCGCGTGAAGCCGTTGACGACGAGCGCGCCGAGGAGGATCTTCCGATCGCTCGCGCCGACGGCCAGAAGCGTGCCCACGAACAGCATCATGGTCAGCCGGAAGAAGTTGGCGCCGATCAACACCGTGCGGCGGTCCCACCTGTCGAGCAGAGCGCCTGCGAACGGGCCGAGCAGCGAGTACGGCAGGAACAACACCGCGAATTGCCCGGCGATGGCCCACGGGGTGGCGGCCCGCTCGGGGCTGAAGATCAGTCCACCGACGAGACCGCCTTGGAACAGCCCGTCGCCGAACTGACTCACGACACGCAGTTCGAGTAGACGACGGAATTCGGGCAACCCACGAATCGATCGCCACACCGCTGCGGGTGCCCGGGCTTCGGTCAATTCGGATCCGATCCTGTCGAAGGCGTTACTCGATGATCGGCAACTGTCCCCACCCTACAAATATCCCGGCAGGCCGCGCCCGTTCGCCACTGCCGACGCGTCCTGGTGACATGATGTACGGGTGTCGCCGTCAGAGGATCCGGAGGACTACACAGCCCCCGCGATGCACCGTGTCCGCGCCGGAACGCTGCTGCTGGCCAACATCGATCTCCACGAGCCGACGTTCCGTCGCAGCGTCATCTACGTCGTCGAACACAACGACGGCGGCACCCTCGGCGTGGTGCTGAACCGGCCGAGCGAGACGGCGGTCTACAACGTGCTTCCGCAGTGGGCGAAGCTCGCGACCAAGCCCAAGACGATGTTCATCGGCGGACCGGTCAAGCGCGATGCCGCGCTGTGCCTTGCGACATTGCGCGTCGGGGTGGACGCCAACGACGTGCCGGGATTGCGGCACGTGCAGGGCCGGATGGTGATGGTCGACCTCGACGCCGAGCCCGACGACATCGCCCCTGTGGTCGAGGGCGTTCGGATATATGCGGGCTACTCCGGGTGGACGATCGGACAGCTCGACGGTGAGATCGAGCGCGACGACTGGATCGTGTTGTCCGCCTTGCCAACCGACGTCCTGGTCGAGCCCAGAGTGGACCTGTGGTCGAGGGTGCTGCGCCGTCAGCCGCTGCCGTTGTCGCTGCTCGCCTCACACCCGATCGACACCAGCCGCAACTAGGGTTCCGCCGCGGCCGGTGCGCCGTCGGCCTGCTCGTCGTGCGACATCCGCCCCGCGATCCACGCGCACACCACCAGCTGAATCTGGTGATAGTGCACGAGCGGCAGCATGATGAGGCCGACTTTGTCGACGCCGAACAGCAGAAGCGCCATCGGAAGGCCGGAACCCAGGCTCTTCTTCGAGCCGCAGAAGACGACGACCGTCATGTCGGCACGGCTCAGTCCGGCCAGTCGCGCGATGCCGTAGGTGACGCCGAGCATGGCCGCAAGCAACACTGCGCAGACCGCCACCATCTCGACCAAACGCCATGGGCTGACGCCGCTGAAGACGTGTTGGGCCATGCCGAACGAGAAGGCGGAGTAGACGCGATGACCGCGAAGACGAAACCGCCGCCCTTGAGGAGGCGTTTCATCGGCTAGCCACAGGGCAGCACGCACGACTGGCAGGAGCCCGCGCACCCCGCGCTCGGGGCTGCGGGCTGGCTGCGGACCGCGGCCTTCGCGGCCTGGTAGCAACCGGCGGCCACCGTGCCCACCGCCCCCACCACGCACATGACGAGGATCGTGACGCCGATCTGGTGAGGCGCCAGCAGCGCGACGATCCCGCCGGCGGCGAGCATCGCTGCGGCGGCCAGCTGGGTCGGAGCGACCGCGCGCAGGATCCGGCGGACGGGATCTTCGGGGCGTGGATGCGCCAGTGCCCATAGACCCGATGCGGCCGTCGCCGCGGCGGCGCACAGGCACAGGACCGCTGCTATCAGCATGCGCGAAAGAATACGGGCCGTCCGGGGCTGGGCAACAGCGGCGTTAGCTCGGCAGCACCATCACCTGATGCGTCAGCGGCATGGCGGGCAGCGCTGCAGGGGCCGCGGGAACGGTCGGCGCGGGCGCGGGCGCCGGTGGTGCCGGCACGGGGGTGTCGGGCGAGCCGACCTTGAATCCGTGGACGATCGCGTCGGTGGCGGGACCGGAGGCGACCGCCACCGCGGCGCTGCTGGTCACCGAAAGCGTCACCAGGTACTTGTCGCCACCGGAGGTGGCGAGCACGTGCCTGCGCGTGGTGGTGAGCGTCAGATTGTTCTGCCGGAAGGTGCCCTCGATGGCCGCCGACGGCATGCCGCCGAAGTCGGCCAGGGACGCGTCGGTGACACGCCACGCGGGCTGTTGCTGACTGTCGATCAACCCGTGGCTGATGGCCTCCTTGGGATCGAACTCACCACCGACGAGCTTGTAGACGACGAGCGCTGCATTGGACGTGTACAGACCGTCGCCGCCGACGCGGTCCGCAATGACCGCGAAGGCGTCGGGAACGTTCGGATCCGGCACCTGACTCCATCCCGTCGGCATCGGCAGCACGATGTTGAGCGCCTTGAACTCCTTGGCGACCTGCGGCTCGAGCGTGACGTGCTTGTCCTTGAGGAAGTCGACGATGGTGACGGAGGTGGCGGGGACGATGGCAGGCGGAGCTGGCGGGACGGCTGCGGGTGCCGCGACCGCTGCAGGTGCGGCCACTGCCGCCGGGTACTGGGCACCCGCGATGGACTGAGTGCCCGCCGCGGGCAGCAGACCTGCGGATTGGGTGATCGGCGAAGGAGGTTGTGGGTAGACGGGTTCGGCGGAGGCAGTGGCGCCGGCGAGGCCGACAACGCCCGCCACTGCGCCGACGAGCGCGCCGGCCGCGAGGCCGTAGCAGCGGGCATTCTCGAACATCTGACGTTGTCCCTTCGACGAGCACGGCACCGGGCCCCGTGAGCGAGTCCTTCTTGATGCAGGCGCCGACTGTATCCACGGCCGACTGTGTGCCACTAGGCCCGGAATCGACCTGCAACCTTGCCCTGACCGGTCTGCAACGGAACCGACACCAACTCGTAGCCGGAGCGGTCTTCGGGCGCCGTGAGCTGGGCCACATGGCGCGCCGACGGGGCTGGATTCGCCGTTGACTACCCTGTTCACGTGACTGAAGGCGAAGCCGGCAGCCCGGACGCCGCGAGTGCCCCGCAATACCGCTACACCGCGGAATTGGCGGGCGACATCGAGCGTGCCTGGCAGGAGGAGTGGGCTCGGCTCGGCACGTTCAACGTGCCCAACCCCGTCGGGGACCTGGCACCGACCGACGGCACGCCCGTTCCCGCGGACAAGATGTTCGTGCAGGACATGTTCCCGTACCCCTCGGGCGAGGGCCTGCACGTGGGGCACCCCCTCGGCTACATCGCCACAGACGTCTACGCGAGATATTTCCGGATGACCGGTCGCAATGTGTTGCACGCGTTGGGGTTCGATGCGTTCGGTCTGCCCGCCGAGCAGTATGCGGTCCAGACGGGTACGCATCCCCGCACCCGGACCGAGGCCAACATCGTCAACTTCCGTAGACAGCTCGGCAGGCTGGGGTTGGGCCACGACGCGAGGCGCAGCTTCTCCACCACCGACGTCGGCTTCTACAAGTGGACGCAATGGATCTTCCTGCAGATCTACAACGCCTGGTTCGACCCCGAACTCGACAGGGCGCGTCGCATCGATGAGTTGATCGCCGAGTTCGATTCCGGCGCACGCCCACTCGACGACGGCCGTGTCTGGTCGGACCTGACGGCGGGGGAGCGGGCCGACGTCATCGACTCGTTCCGGCTGGTGTACCTCGCGGACTCCGTCGTGAACTGGTGTCCGGGCCTCGGTACCGTGCTGGCCAACGAAGAGGTGACCTCCGACGGGCGCAGCGACCGCGGCAACTTCCCGGTCTTTCGGAAGCGGTTGCGGCAGTGGATGATGCGCATCACCGCATACTCCGATCGCCTGCTCGACGACCTCGAGTTACTGGACTGGCCGGACAAGGTCAAGGCCATGCAGCGCAACTGGATCGGGCGATCCACCGGCGCGGAGGTCCGGTTCGCCACCGAGGCCGGTGACATCGAGGTGTTCACCACTCGACCCGACACCCTGTTCGGGGCGACCTACATGGTGCTCGCCCCCGAGCATCCGCTCGTCGACGCGCTGGTTGCCGAGCAGTGGCCAGCAGGCACGGATGAGCGATGGACCTTCGGCGCACCGACGCCCGTCGATGCGGTGGCTTCGTACCGGGCAGCGATCTCGGCGAAGTCGGATCTGGAACGCCAGGAGAACAAGTCGAAGACGGGCGTGTTCGTCGGCGCCTACGCCACGAATCCCGCGAACGGACAACAGATCCCGGTCTTCATCGCCGACTACGTGCTGCTCGGGTACGGGACGGGCGCCATCATGGCGGTGCCCGGACACGACACTCGGGACTGGGATTTCGCCACGCAGTTCGGCCTGCCCATCGTCGAAGTGATCGGCGGTGGCGACGTTGCGGAGGCTCCTTACGTCGGCGACGGGAAGGTGGTGAACTCCGACTATCTCGACGGGTTGGACGTCGCACCCGCCAAGGAGGCCGTGACGGCTCGGCTGGAAGCCGACGGCCGGGGCCGAGCCCGCGTGGAGTACAAGCTGCGCGACTGGCTGTTCGCCCGCCAGAGGTACTGGGGCGAGCCCTTCCCCGTTGTCTACGATGCCGATGGCCGCGCCCATCCGCTCCCGGATTCGGCTCTGCCCGTTGAGCTTCCGGACATCGCCGACTATGCGCCGGTTCAGTTCGACCCCGACGACGCATCCAGCGTGCCGTCGCCACCCCTGGGCAAGGCGACCGAATGGGTGAACGTCGAACTGGACCTCGGCGACGGTCTGAAGCCCTACACCCGCGACACCAACGTCATGCCGCAGTGGGCGGGTAGCTCGTGGTACGAGCTTCGCTACACCGATCCGACCAACGCCGAATCGTTCTGCGACAAGGAGAATGAGGCGTACTGGATGGGTCCGCGCCCCGCCGAGCACGGCGAGAACGACCCCGGTGGCGTCGACATGTACGTCGGCGGCGTCGAGCACGCCGTGCTGCACCTGCTGTACTGCCGGTTCTGGCACAAGGTGCTCTACGACCTGGGTCACGTGAGTTCGCGCGAGCCCTACCGCAGGCTGGTCAATCAGGGCTACATCCAGGCGTTCGCCTACACCGATGCTCGCGGGTCCTACGTACCCGCGGCGGAAGTCGTCGAGCGCGAGGGGAAGTTCTTCTACCCGGGACCGGATGGCGAGATCGAGGTCAACCAGGAGTTCGGAAAGATCGGCAAGAGCCTGAAGAACTCGGTGTCACCCGACGAGATATGCGAGGAGTTCGGCGCCGACACCCTTCGTGTTTACGAGATGTCGATGGGGCCGCTGGACGCGTCGCGGCCGTGGGCGACCAAGGACGTCGTCGGCGCGTACCGGTTCCTGCAGCGGGTGTGGCGCGCCGTCGTCGACGAGGAGACCGGCAAGGAGCGGGCCGCCGAGCACGAGGCGCTGTCCGATGAGACCCTGCGACTGCTGCACCGCACCATCGCCGGGGTGGCCGAGGACTACGTCGCGCTGCGGAACAACACGGCGGCCGCGAAGCTCATCGAGTACACCAATCACCTGACGAAGGAAGGCGTAACGGCAAGGGCGGCAGTCGAACCCCTCGTGCTGATGGTCGCGCCGCTGGCGCCGCATCTCGCCGAGGAGCTGTGGCGTCGGCTGGGCCACGACACGTCGCTGGCGCACGGCCCGTTCCCGCAGGCCGATCCGGCGTATCTCGTCGACGACACCGTGGAGTACCCGGTTCAGGTCAACGGCAAGGTGCGTGGCCGCATCACGATTGCGGCCGACGCCGACGCGGCAACGGCAGAGGCCGCCGCGCTGGCCGACGAGAAGGTGGCAGCGTTCCTGGCCGGGGCGACGCCGAAGAAGGTCATCGTGGTTCCCGGCCGACTGGTCAACCTCGTCCTGTAGTGATTTCGGCGTGAAAACCGGTGCTCTCTCAGCGCCGGTGAACACGCCGAAATCACCGTGGGAGTGGGGGCGTGCGAGGCGGCGAGGTTCGGCGCGAGCCCGTCGCCTCGATCGCCGCGGCGTAACCCAGCAGGGCGACGTCGTCGTACGCCTTGCCCGCGATCGTGACACCGATCGGCATGCCGATGTCGGCCATGAGCCCCATCGGCACCGTGACCGTCGGGATGCCGAGATGGCGAATCGCCAAGTTGCCGTTGGCAACCCACACCCCGTTGCGCCAGCCGAGGTCGGCCGACGCCGAGTTCACGTCCATGTCGGCGGGGCCGACGTCGGCGACCGCGGGGAAGATCACCGCGTCCAGGCCCAGCCCGTCCATCCACTCCTCGAGGTCGACCTGCCTGGTGCGCTCCAGCCCGGCCAGCCCGTCGGCGAGATGCGGGATGTCGAGGAAGGACTCGACGGGGTGCTCGCGGACGAATCCTGGGTACTCCGCGATGTCATCGTCGAAGCCGGTGTACCGGTCGGGCAGCGCGCCGGCGGGGTGCGGGAAGATCCGCGAGCCGTCGACGTCGGCGAGACCGTTCAGTGCGGGGTCACCGTTGGCGGCCAGGAAGTCCTCCCACGACCACGCCGACAGGTCGACGATCTCGCGCCGCAGGTACTCGGGCGAGACGAACCCCCTCGTCGCGATCGTCGGCGCGCCCGCCCGGTCGCCCTCGTAGTTGCTGACCACGGGAAAGTCCACGTCCACCACTTCGGCGCCCGCGTCGAGCAGATCGCGCCGGAGCGCCTCGAACTCCTCGATCGCCGACGCCCGGGTCTCGATGCGCTGACCGGTCGGCCCGCCGATGCCCGTCGCTCCGACGCCTGCCTCCGCATCGGCATTGACGTACATGCGCGGCACGCCGAACCGCCGCCCGGACACCGTGGCTCCGGCCGCGAGTGCCGCATAGGACGCCGGTCGCACGTCCGACGCCGACGGCAGCGGGACCCATGGCTGAGCACGCCAGAAGTCACCTCGGGTATCCGGATCGTCGGCCACGACGACGTCGAGTACCTCGAGCAGATCCGCCATCGAACGCGTCTGCGGCACGACGACGTCCATCGTCGGCACCAGCGGCCAGCCGCCTCTGGTCGAGATGACGCCGCGCGACGGCGTGTACGCGCAGAGTCCGTTGTTGGTGGCGGGTCCGCGGCCGGACGACCAGGTCTCCTCGCCGATGCCGAACGCGCACAACGACGCCGCGGTCGCCGTACCCGAGCCGTTCGACGAGCCCGAGCCGAACGGGGCGGTGAGAAATTCGGCGCTGTAGGGACTTTCGGCGCGACCGTAGAGGCCGCGCTGCATGCCACCGTTCGCCATTGGCGGCATGTTGGTCAACCCGATGAGGACGGCGCCGCCGCAACGCAGTCGCTCGATGACGAACGAATCCCGCTGCGCGCCCAAGGTCCGCGAACGCAGGGCTGCCCGCCGCACACGTCAGCCCGCGGGCCAGGTAGCTGTCCTTCGCGGTATAGGGGATGCCGTCCAGGGGTCCGAGGACCGTGCCCGAGGCGCGCCGAGCATCGGAGGCCTCGGCGTCGGCGCGCGCGTCGGGGTTGCGCACCACGACGGCGTTCAGTTCGCCGTCGTAGGCCGAGATGCGGGCGATGTATGCCTCGAGCAGTTCTGACCGCGGATGTCCGCCCCTCGACCAGCGCGCCGCGCAGTTCGGCGATGGATGCCTCGTGGGCGTCGAAGGGATCCTTCATCGCCATCTCCCTACCGCGGTCGGATGACCACTTCGTGTACGTGCGCGTCGGTCGGCGTCGCCACCACCTGCGCCACGGCTAGCGCCACGGTCTCCGCCGACAGGAACTGCGAGGCGACGTACTCGCGCTCCTCGTAGGCGATCAGGTCGCGCTGCATGTCGGTGTCGATGCGGCCGGGGTGCACCGACGTCACGCGCAGGCTGGGCTCGTCGATCCGCAGCGAATCCGCGAACGCCCGAAGCGCGAACTTGCTCGCCGAGTAGGAGGCCAGACCGGGCGAAACACTGTTCCCTGCACCGGAATTGATGAAGACGACGTGACCGCGCGCCGCGCGCAGGGCGGGAAGCAGCGCCAACGTCAGCGCGACGGCGCCGACGACGTTGACCGCCATGGTGGCCCGCCACTCGTCGACCGAGGACTCAGCCACCCGGCCGGGGTAGGCGACCCCCGCATTGTGGATCAGCACGTCGAGCTCGACGATCGGCTCGACGGTCTCCTCGATCGCATCGGGATCGGCGAGGTCGACCGGCCAGGTGGTGGCGCCGAACCGCTCGGCGACCGCGTCGAGCCGGTCCGACGGCCTGCCTGCGAGGAACAGCGTGTGGGTGGGCGCCAAGGCCGCGGCGATGGCCGATCCGAGCCCGCCGCCGGCCCCGGTGATCATCGCTGTAGGCATCGCCACACCCTACCGACCTGCGCGGATCGGCTCGAGGTCGCATGATGGAGGGGATGCCACCCGATCCGAGTTTCGCGCCAACGCAGCTCGCGGCCCGTGCCGCCTACCTGCTGCGGGGCAATGACCTGGGCGTGATGACCACCGCCGCGCCCCTGCTGTACCCCCACATGTGGAGCTGGGACGCGGCCTTCGTGGCGATCGGCCTCGCTCCGCTGAGCGTCGAGCGCGCCGTCGTCGAGCTCGACACCCTGCTCTCGGCGCAGTGGCAGAACGGGATGATCCCGCACATCGTGTTCGCCAACGGGGTCGACGGATACTTCCCCGGCCCGGCGCGCTGGGCCTGCTCCGCGCTGGCCGCCAATGCACCGCGCAACCGGCACACGTCCGGGATCACCCAGCCGCCGGTGCACGCGATCGCCGTGCAGCGGATCCTCGATCACGCCCGCACTCGCGGCCGCTCGACCCGCGCCGTCGCCGAGTCGTTCCTCGACCGCCGCTGGGACGATCTGGTGCGCTGGCATCGGTGGCTGGCCGAGGCGCGCGATCCCCAGGGCCACGGCAGGGTGACGGTCTATCACGGCTGGGAGTCCGGCATGGACAACTCGCCGAGGTGGGACAGCGCGTACGCCAACGTGATTCCCGGCAACGTGCCGGAGTATCAGCGCGAGGACAACAAGATCAACACGGACGCCAGCCAGCGTCCGTCCGACCTCGAATACGACCGCTATCTGTGGCTGCTCGAGGAGATGAAGTCGGTCCGCTACGACGACGAGCTCCTGCCGAAGGTGATGAGCTTCGCCGTCGAGGACGCGTTCGTCTCCGCGATCCTCTCGGTGGCGTGCACGGTGCTCGCCGAGATCGGTGAGGACCACAAGCGGCCGCACGCAGACGTGCGCGACCTGTACTCCTGGGCCGAGCGGTTCCGCACCGGCGTCGTGGAGAGCACCGACGAAAGAACAGGTGCTGCAAGGGATTACGATCTCCGCGCCGAGCGGTGGGTGGCAACCGAGACGGTGGCGCAGTTCGCGCCGCTGCTGTGCGGCGGGCTGTCCCACGACAAGGAGCGCGCTCTGCTGCGCCTGCTGGACGGGCCGCGGTTCTGCGGGCATCCCGACATGAAGTACTCGCTGATTCCGTCGACGTCGCCCGTGTCGCGGGACTTCCGGGCCCGCGAGTACTGGCGCGGCCCGGTGTGGCCGGTGACGACGTGGCTGTTCTCCTGGTGCTTCGCGCGCCGCGGTTGGGCCGAGCGATCGAACATCCTGCAGCGCGAAGGTCTGCGTCAGGCCAGCGACGGCACGTTCGCCGAGTACTACGAGCCGTTCACCGGAGCGCCGCTGGGCAGCATGCAGCAGTCGTGGACCGCTGCGGCCGTGCTGGATTGGTTGGGCTGACTAACTCTCGACCTGCTCGGCCAGCCGCGCGAGCGGGGCAAGCGCCGCGGTCAGCGTCTCGCGTTCGTCGTCGCGCAACTTGCTCAGCAGAGCGGCCAGCGCCGCGCGCCGGGTGGCCGTCGCCTCGCGATGCTGAACCAGGCCGCGGGGCGTGACGTCGACGAGAACGGCGCGCAGGTCGGACGGGTCCCGCGAGCGCTTCACCAGCCCGAGTTTCTCCAGTCGGCGGATCGCCACCGTGGTCGTGGGCGTGCGGACGCGTTCGTGTGCGGCCAATTCCGTCATCCGGATCGGACCCTGATCGAGCAGCGTCAGGAGAATCGACAACTGGGCGAGGGTGAGGTCGCCTGCCGTGCCCCGTGTGGCGTCGCCGCGGCGCAGCACGGAGAAGAGCTTGGAGAGCACCTGCTGCAGCTCTCCGGCCAGCTCAGTGACCTGCGGTTCGGTCTCGACCATAATTCGCTAGTCTAACCTCTCGCGGTCCGCGAGTACTGCAGGTCGCCGCGTTTTGATGATGATTGGCCGTATGACGCCGACCTTGGTCACGAACGGAAGGGTCTAGAGGACGTCGGCGAGGAACTGACGCAGCCGCTCGGTCTCGGCCCCCTCGAATATCTGTTCCGGTGGGCCGGATTCGATCACGGTGCCGTGGTCCATGAACACCACCGCGTCGGCGGCCGATCGGGCGAAGCCGATCTCGTGGGTGACGACGACCATCGTCATCCCGTCCGCACCGAGATCGGTCATCAGTGCCAGCACGCCCTTCACCAGTTCGGGATCCAGCGCCGAGGTGGCCTCGTCGAAGAACATCACCTGAGGCGCCATCGCGAGAGCACGCGCTATCGCCACCCGCTGCTGCTGGCCGCCCGACAGCGTGGCGGGGCGAACATCGGCCTTGTGCCGCAACCCCACTCGCTCCAACTGCGCGAGGCCGAGCTCGCGGGCCTCGTCGGCATCCAGGCGTTTGAGCTTGCGCGGGGCGAGGGTGATGTTGTCGAGCACGCTTCGATGGGGGAAGAGGTTGAACTGCTGGAACACCATGCCGATGCGTTGGCGCAGTTGATTGGGATCGTCGTGCAGCACCGACCGACCGTCGAGCAGGATGTCGCCGCGGTCCGGCTCGTAGAGGCGGTTGAGCGTGCGCAACAGCGTCGACTTGCCCGACCCGGACGGCCCGATGATCGCCGAGGTGGTGCCCGCGGGCACGTCCACGTCGACGCCGCGGAGAACCGCATTGGTGCCGAACGAGAGATGAATGTCGTTGGCCGCCAATGCGACCGGGTCGACCGCGGCGATCGTGCTCCGCGGCGCGTTCACACCATCTCCTGGGATATGGCCGGGTTGGCTGGGCTCGCGGGATCGTCGGAGCCCGCGACGTTTCTGCCGCGCCGTAGGCGGTTGTCGATGTAGTTCACCAGGTGGGTCAGTGGGATCGTCAGCAGCAGATAGAACAACCCGGCGGCGACCAGCGGCGAGAGGCTGCCGGTCTGGGCGTTCAGATCGCGCCCGACCTGGAACAGCTCCCGCTGGCTGGCGATCAGGCCGAGGAAGTACACCAGCGAGGACGCCTTCAGTAGCGAGATGAACTGGTTGACCAGGGCGGGCAGCACGCGCCGAATGCCCTGGGGCACGACGACCAACTGCATCGACGCCGAGTAGCTGAAGCCGAGCGCCCGCGATGCCTCCATCTGTCCGGCCTCCACGCTCTGGATGCCGGACCTGAAGATCTCGCCGATGTAGGCACCCGCCATGAGCCCGAGGGCGGCGATGCCGAGCGGATATGGGTTGTTGCCGGTCAAACCCCCGACGATCGGCCCGAAGCCGAGGCCGATCACGAGGATGATCACCACTTCGGGCAGCCCGCGGAAGACGTCGGTGTAGACGCGGGCGGGCCAGCGCAGCCACCGCGAGCGGGAGATCCCCGCGACGGCCAGAACCATGCCGACGATCAGGCCGATGACGCTGGCGCAGAGCGTGAGGATGAGCGTGTTCGGCAGGCCCGTCTTGAGCAGGTCGGGGATGGCCTTCTTGTAGAGCTCCCAGTCCAGGAATGCGCTCTTGAGTTGCGCCAGAGTCGATTTCGGTGCCGACCCCGACGTGTCCGCAGGGTGCGCGAGCGGCCGCGATCGCCGCGAAGTCGGGCAGCTGCGGCGTCGGCGCGGCCTGCGACCCGGGCTTCCAACCCGGCGGCAGCGCACGCGGCACCCAGTCGGTGTACAGCCGTGCCCACGTGCCGTCGGCGATGACCGCGTCGAGCCCGGAGTTGAGCGCGTCGATCAGCGGCTTGTTCTCCTTGGCCACCGCGTAGGCCACGAAATTGTCCAAGCTGAAGGTGTTTTCGACGATCTGGACCGGGTCGCCGGCCTGCACGGTGCCCTGCGCCTGCTGCGATGGCGCGACCCACGCGTCGATCTGGCCGGTCTTCAGGTTGGCGTACACCGTGTTGTAGTCGGGAAACTTCACCGGCTCCAGCCCGAGAGTCTTGACCACGTACTCCTCTTGCACGGTGCCCTGCACGACGCCGATCCGCTGGCCGGCGGCCAGCTTCTCGAAGCCGGTGATGGCCGAGCCGGTGGGGACGACGAGCGAGAAGTAACCGAAGTCGTAGCCGTTGGTGAAGCCGACGGTCTGCCTGCGCGCATCGGTGGTGGTGATCGACGACGATCCGACGTCGAATCGGCGCGAAGCCACTTGCGCCAGCAGGCCGGAGAAGTCGGTGCCGACGAAGTTGACCTTGAGGCCGAGCTTGTCGGCGACGGCCCGCAGCAGCTCATTGTCGAACCCGGTGAACTTGCCCGCTCGAGTCGATGCAGATGCTCGGCGGTGCGTCCGACAGCGTGCCGACGGTCAGGACCCCCGGGGTGCCCAGCCCAAGCCTGCCCACGTCGACCGAACTCAGCGGCGCGGTGGTGGGGGTCGTGTACTTGTCCGCACCGGGACCCTTGGCCGCGGCGGCCAGATTCGTCGGCAGCGCGCTCGCACTCTGTTCGCCTGGCGGTGCGCACTGGTCGTCGTCGGCGGCGACGGTGGGCGCGAGCCCGACGCTCGCCACGATCAGGGTGACGAGGGCGATGACCAACGCCTTCGGTAATCGGGCCATCCAGGCAACCTAGCCCCTCGCGCCGAGCAGGCAGCGGTTTCCGTTCACTCAGAACGCAATACACCGTGTCGCGGACAGCGAAGGGGCAGGCGGAAGCACGCGCCGCCGGACCAGCTCCGCGAGCATGAGCCGACCCATCACCTCGGCCCTGCCGATGCACGCATCGCGCGCCGCATCCGGGTCGCCGGCGTGGATCGCGGCGGTCTCGGCGGTGTAGGACGGCAGCAGCTCGGCCTGGCCGTCGAGGCCGGGGGACCAGAACGAGGTCGGCACCAGCAGCCGCGCCGCCTTGATCGCGGCCTGCAGACGGGGACCGGAGTATTCGTCGTTGATCGTCTTGCGGTACGTCCAGGCGAGCTGGTGGAACTTGCGTGGGCCGTTGGCCGTCCGGAGCTTGTCGAGGGCGATGTCGAGGCGGTGCAGCAGTTTCGGGCTCGGGTTCGCGGCGGCACGCGCCGAGGCGATCCCGTTGAGCACGCCGTACAGTTCGTGATTCTCGAGCACGGACTCCGCGTCGAATCGTTCGACGAAGGCGCCGCGGTGGTACCGCGTGGACAGCACGCCGTCGTGCTCGAGCTGAACGACTGCCTCTTGGATCGGCACTCGACTAAGGCCAAGCTCCTCGGCGATCTCGTTGCGGTCCAACCGATCTCCCGAGCGCAGCTTGCCTGTCAGGACGAGGTTCACCACATGGGAGACGACCAGGTCCTTCTCTTTGACCCCGTACTTCTTGGGCATGGCGCGGTCAGTTTCTCATGGTCTCCGCCGCTGCGGAGGGAACCGGACAACTGGCGCGACGATTCAGCGAAATGAGACCGCCGATATCGCGTGCATGCGAGATGGCCGGATGGTCACCGCGACTGACATGACTCAGTAATCGCGCAGCAGAGTGTGCCATCGCTGCAGTTAGAGCGAGCTACGCCGCCAAGTTTCATTGACATGAGTCATCAATGTGGACTAGAACTTGCGTCGAGGTCGCACGCGCGAGACGTCGTCGGAAGGACGGGAATGGCGCTGGAGCAGTTCAATCTCGACGGTCAGGTCGCCATCGTCACCGGAGCAGGCCGTGGGGTGGGTGCGGGCATCGCGAAGGTGCTCGCGGAGGCGGGCGCCACCGTCGTGGGTACCGCGCGCACGCACCGAGCAGTTGGCGCAGACCGTCAAGGAGATCGAGGACGCCGGCGGCAAGGCTCTCGGGATTCAGGCCGACGCCGTCAGCCGCCCCGATGGCGAGCGCGTCGTCGCCCAGACGATCGACGAGTTCGGTCGGCTCGACATCCTGATCAACAACGTCGGTGGCTCGACCTACGCGCCGTTCCTGCAGATCACCGACGAGGACTTTCGGAGCACCTTCGACTGGTGCGTCACCTCGGCGTTCATCATGAGCCAGCTGTCGGTGCCCACATGCTGAAGCTCGGGCGGGGGAGCATCGTCAACATCTCCTCCGGCTCGGGACACCTCGGGATTCCGGCGCTCGGTGCCTACTGCGTCGCCAAGGGCGGGCTGGAGGCGCTGACGAGGGCGATGGCGCAGGAACTGGCGCCGAAGATCAGGGTCAACGCGATCGCGTTGGGCTCCTTCATGACCGATGGGCTGCAGATCGCGTTGGACATGATGCCCGAGGCCGGCGACTCGATGAGAGCGCTCACCCCGCTGCACCGATTCGGTGACGTCGCCGACCTCGGCAGGCTGGCCGTCTACCTGTCGACCAAGGACTGTTACGCCACCAGCGCCGTCTTCCACGTCGACGGCGGGATACAGACCCACAACTCGCCACTCGTCCTCCCCGAGCTGTAGGCCGTCGATGGCGATCGCAGAGCAGAACCTCACCATCGACGACCACATGGAGCGCTCGCGCCTGGCGCAGCGTCAGGCCGACAAGTGGCTGATCGCCGGCTCGTTCCTGATCGGCACCGCCGCCCTCGGCATCTTCGGCCTGCCGCTGTTCCTGCGCGGGGTGTGGCTGCTGCGCAAGGCACAGCGCGAAGGCCTCTCGGTGCGGCCGATGATCGTCACCCTGATCGGCTACCTGGTCATCATCGACGCCGCGATCAACACCGTCGGCTGGGCGCTCGACCTGATCGCGAACCACAGCCTGCTGGCGCGCGTGCTGTTGAACGGGTGGGGCACCATGTTCGACGCAGGCTACTTCTGGCACTACAACGAACTGCTGGGTCGGCGGCGCATCCGGGCCCGGCGAGAAGGCCATGGAAGTCGGCATGATCCTCACCGTCTTCACGATGCGCATCGCTGCAGGCATCGGCTTCCTGCAGATGAAGCGGTGGGGTCAGCAGTGGATGATCATCACCTGCTGGATGGGTGTCGTCATCTGGACCGCTCTACATCTTCAACATGACGATGTTCGCCGACGTCCGCTTCGCGGGCGTCGTCCTCCCGGTCGTCGGCTGGTGGCTCTACGACATCTTCTACATCACCCCCTTCCTCGCGATCCCCTACCTGCACACCGTCAACCGCGAAATCTTCTCCGACTGATGGCGAACTCGTGATGACGGCACAGGTCGGAATGTCTGCGCCGCGACGCGCGACGGCTGCAGACCCGGGAGCGGATCCTCGGCGCGGCGATCGCCGAGTTCAAGCAGTCCGGGATGGCGGGCGCCGAGGTCAGCGAGATCGTCGCCGCCGCAGGCGTCGCGCACGGGACCTTCTACTTCCACTTCCCGACCAAGGAGCACGTGCTGCTCGAGGTGGAGCGTCGCGAGGAGCGACGGATCGCGACCCAGCTGGCGCACAGCCTCGACGCCGGTTCCTCGACGAGACCCACGACCTCGGTGCCGCGTTGGCCGAGGTCGCCGCGCTGGTGACGGGCCTCGAGCGACAGTTCGGCAGGCTGCTCTTCAAAGAGTTTCTCGCGCTGCACTTCTCGCCGTCGCGGCCCGAGCACGACGACTGGACCGACCATCCGGTGATCGTCCTGCTGGTTCGAGAGATCGAGCGGGGGCGCGGCGATGGCGAGGTACACCCGGAGGTCGATGCGTTCTACAGCGCGATCTTCTTCCTGCTCGGCGTGTACGGCGTGCTCACCACCACCGACAGCGACGAGTCCCGAAACACCGATGCTCGGCAAGTTCATCGCATCCGCCCTTCGGGGGTTGCGATGAAACCCGCTACCCATCCGTCGAGAAGGAGATCACGCAATGGACTACGTCTGGGAGATCCTGCGATACGTTGCCGCATGGGGCGGCACGGGGCTGATCATCTGGTTCTGGTACTGGATGTTCTCCAACATCGGAACGTTCTGAACCGCTCGAGGTCTGAGGCCGCGGATCGCCATGGTGACCCGATCCGCGATGGCGATGGAGCGCAGTTGCTCGCTCACGGCCGTTGCGCTGAGCGACCAGCGTCGCGAGGGCGTTCGCCTGGTGACCGGCACGCACCGGGGCTTCAGCCTGAACTCGGCGCGCACCTTCGTGCACGTGCCCCATCCGCCGATCGCGCGCGACTGGACGCGCAGGACGCTGACGTGCGGTGTGGCGCTGCAATGTTCGCCGTCGAAGGACCGGCTCGCCGCTTACCGGCTCGACGAGTTGTCCGCACGGGAGCTCAGTGCCGCTGACCCTCGTCGAGGCGGGCGTCGCGCTCGGCTGGGTCGCGTCGCGTTGGCCCGGGCTGCTGCCGGAGTTCAGCCGGGTGCTGCCCGATCTCGCAGGCGTCCGACGGCGAGCTCGACGCCCCGGCGATGCTCGGCCGCGCGATCGACATGGCCGCACGACGGCGACGTCGCTCGACGTCGCATCCGCTGATCGGCCGGCTGCCCGCCGCCTACACGACGCCCATCGGACTGGTCGACAAGCTGCGCCGCAGCTTCGGCAGGATGCCGTGGACCACCACGCAGAAGCGGATGCCGCGGCCGTACTCGGTGCCCGTCGGGGGTGACGGCGGGGTCCGCAATCCCAATCTCCCGCCGCCAAGTCGGCCGGAGGACAACGACATCGACGTCACGCCCGAGCACCGTCCCGGCATTCCCTATCCCGAGTGGAACATGTGGACGAAGGGCTTCATGCGCGACCACGTCGCGGTTCTCGAGCAAGCACGGGACACGCGCATCGGCGCGTCGAAGACCGCATCGGCCGACCTTCGCAAGTGGTTCTCCGAGCACACCCACCGCGCCATGACCAACCGCCTCGAGGACGGCTCGGACCTCGACGTCGACCAGTACGTGAGCCACTACATCGACCTGAGGACCGGCGAGGCGGCCGAGCCGCGCATGTTCCGGGAGCTGCTGCCCAGCTGCCGCGACGTCACCACCGCGCTGCTGCTCGACGGCAGCTCGTCGCTGGGCGTGCACGGTGGCCGGGTCTTCCGGCTGGAACTGGAGTGCGCCGACGCGCTGTCCCGCGCAATGACCGCAGCACGCGAACGGCACGGCATCTTCGTCTTCACCGGAAACACCCGCCACCGCGTCGAAGTGCGCTGCCTCAAGGACTTCCCCGACCCGCAGTTCGTCCCGCCGAGCGGATCTGGGCCTGGCCACCGGCGGTTACACCCGGCTCGGTGCACCCTTGCGCCACCTGACGAGCCGGCTGCTCGACGCACCGTCGGAGCGGCGCCTGCTCATCGTCGATCGGCGACGGCCTGATCTCCGATGAGGGCTACGAGGGCCGCTACGCCTGGGCCGACGCCGCGCATGCGGTGGAGGAGGCCAACGACGCGGGCGTGTCCATCTACTACGTCGGCGTTGGACCGTCCGCGTCGACCCGCTGCCCGAGGTCTTCGGACCCAAGCGCTCCCAACGGATCCGACGCGTCGAGGAGCTTCCTCGCGTCTGGCGCACGTACACCGCGAGTTGGTCGCAGCATGACCGATCACGTGGCCGAGCCGACGCGGCGCAGTACTTCGCAACGGCAACGAGGTCAAGCTCTTCGAGCAGGCCTTCAGCCGCAAGATCCCGGTGATGCTCACCGGGCCCAACGGGATGCGGCAAGACCCGTCTGGTCGAGCACATGGGTGTCGCTGCTGGGCAGGCCCGTCGTCACCATCAGCTGCCACGACGACCTGACCAGCTCCGACCTCGTCGGCCGCTTCATGGTCACCGGCGGCGACGTCGTCTGGACCGACGGGCCGCTGACCAGGGCGGTCAAGACCGGTGCCATCTGCTACCTCGACGAGGTCGTCGAGGCCCGCCACGACTCGCTGGCCGTCCTGCACTCGCTGACCGATCACCGCCGCACCCTGTACCTCGACCGCGCCGACGAGGTCGTCCCGGCGCCGGCGGACGTTCATGCTGGTGTGCTCGTACAACCCCGCCTATCGCAGCTCGCTCAAGGAGCTCAAACCGTCCTTCCGGCAACGGTTCGCGACCCTGCCGATGAGCTACCTGCCGCCGGATCGGGAGGCCGAGGTCGTCGTCGCCGAGTCGGGCATCGACCTTGGCCGCGGCACAGCGGCTCGTCCGGTGCGCCATCGCCATCCGCACCGCCGACGCGGCGTTTCACTTCGAGCCGCCGTCGACCCGCGTGCTCGTCACCGCAGCGCAGCTGATCGCCGCCGGGGCAACCGAATTGGAAGCCGCCGACGCGTGCATCCTCGCGCCGCTGAGCACCGACGGCGCCATCACCGACGGCCTTCGCGAAGTCGCGGCGGCCAGCCTCCGCGCCACCGACCATCGAACGGGCTACCCCACGAGGAAGGAGTTCGACGCATGGTCGATCAGAAGGAGAAGAAGCGCAAGAGGGCGCTCATCGTGTTCCAGATCGTCATCTACGGCTATCTGCTGACGATGTTCGGCATCCAGCTCTACATGTCGTTCGCACGGGGTTGGTGGGAGTTGTGAACCTGCCGCTCCTCGGCCACGGTCGCGGGCGAGGACGCCGGTAGCGAGACACGGCGCGTCAACGAGTCTCGACGAGCACCACGACGAGTCGCGGCTCGCTCAGCGCAGGGCCGACAAGTGGATGATCGTCGGCGCCGGCCTGATGGGCATGTGGGCGCCCGGGCTCATCGGCTTCCCGATCTTCATGCGCGGGGTGTGGCTGCAACGGCAGGCGCTGCGCGCCGGCCTGTCGGTGCGGCCCATGATCGTCACGCTGATCGGCTACCTGGTGCTGATCGACGGAATGCTCAACAGCCTGGGCTGGGCGCTTGACCTGGTGGCCAATCACACGCTGATCAACCGGGTGCTGATGGTCGGCTGGGGCAACATGTTCGACGCCGGCTACTTCTGGCACTACAACGAACTGTGGGTCGGCGGCGCATCGGGACCCGGCGAGAAGTCCATGGTGTTCGGGATGATCATCACGGTCTTCGCCATGCGTGTGCGCCGCGGCCATCGGGTTCCTGCAGATGAAGCGATGGGGCCACCAGTGGATGATCGTCACCTGCTGGATGGGCGTGCTGATCTGGTGCCGTCTACGTCTTCAACATGACGATGTTCGCCGACGTCCGCTACGCAGGCGTCGTCTTCCCGGTCATCGGCTGGTGGCTCTACGACATCTTCTACATCACCCCGTTCCTCGCGATCCCGTACCTGCACACGGTCAACCGCGAAATCTTCTCCGACTGAGCACTTTTAAGGAGCAACACCGTGACCACTTCGTCATCCACCGAGAACTGAAGCCGCGACGAGGACCTACCGCCAGGCACCACGCCCTACTACGCCAACATGCACAAGTGGATCAAGCGCGCGGTGCTGGTGTGCCTGGTCGCGCTGGTGATCGAAGGCGCCTTCACGCTGCCGTTCATGGCGGTCTACTACGGCTATCCGACGCTGAGCCTCACCCAGGTCTGCAGTGAGCTGCTGAAGGTGCGGTACTCCGACGACACGCTGGAGTGCAAGTTCCCCTACCCGGCGTTCGGCCCGCCGGAGGGCGCGGAGGGCAAGGACACCGCGAAGGACGTCTGGGGCGTTCAGCCGGTCCCGAAGTATCACCGGCTGGGATTCCGTGAACTGGTCCGCATCCACGACGAACGCGAAGCGCGCCAGGCCGCCGCAGCAGGTCGTCGACGCCGTGACCTACCGGATCGTGCAGTGGACCACCGGCAACATCGGGACCAAGTCGGTGCACGCCATCGTCGAGAACTCCATGCTGGAACTCGTCGGCTGCTATGCATGGTCGCCCGACAAGGTCGGCCGTGACGTCGGCGAGCTGTGCGGCATCGCGCCTCTCGGCGTGACGGCCACCGCCGACGTCGACGCCCTCCTCGCGCTGAAGCCGGACTGCGTGGTCTACAACGCGCAGTTCGCCGACGTCGACCATCTGGTCCGCATCCTCGAGGCCGGCATCAACGTCGTGACCACCTCGGAGTTCATCACGGGCCACCGCCTCGGTGAAGGGTCGGGACCGCATCATCGAGGCGTGCGAGCGCGGCGGGTCGACGATCTTCGGCAGCGGGCTCAACCCCGGTTTCATTCAGCTGTTCGCCATCGTGTCGGCCGGGTTGTCCGATCGCGTGGACCGCGTGCGCATCATCGAATCCTTCGACACCACGATCTACGACTCGCCGGAGACCGAGAAGATCATGGGGTTCGGCTACCCGATCGATCACCCCGGCCTGCTCGCCGTGACCGAGGAGGGATCGGGAATCTTCCGCGAGGCCGTGCTCGTGGTCGCCGAGGCGCTCGGCGCGGAGCTCGACGAGATCCGCTGCGAGGCGGACTACGCCCAGGCACCGAGGACGTCCACCTGCCGGGCGACTGGATCATCGAAAAGGGCTGCGTCGCAGGCATCGACGTGCGGTGGAAGGGGTACGTCGGCGAGCGCGACGTGGTCGAGGTACGTGCGGTGTGGACCAAGGGCCAGGCGCTGGATCCGGTGTGGCAGATGGGCTTCGGCTACGACGTGATCATCGAGGGTCGACCGACGATCAAGACCACGCTGGCCTTCGAGCCGCCCGCCGACTTCGTGGCCGAGACCATCGAGGAGTACATCCTGCTGGGCCTGACCATCACGGCCGTCCCCGCCGTCAACGCCATTCCCGCCGTGGTCGACGCACCACCCGGCATCGCCACGTACAACAACCTTCCGCTGCTGCTTCCCAGAGGAGTTCTCAGTGTCTGACAAGACCTATCGAGTCATTCAGTGGGTGACCGGCCACGTCGGCTCCGTCGGGCTGGGGCACTTCATCGCCAACCCCACGTACGAACTCGTCGGGCTGCTGGTGAAGACCGAGGAGAAGGTGGGTAGGGACGCCGGCGACATCGCAGGCGTCGACCCGATCGGCGTGACGGCGACCGACGACGTCGAGGCGATCATCGCGCTGGATGCCGACTGCGTCTTCTACACGCCGATGTGGGCCGAGGTCGACGTCATCTGCCGAATCCTGCGGTCCGGCAAGAACGTCGTCGCCACCGGCGGGTACTTCTATCCCACGGCGGACTTCGGTGAGCATGGCGCGAAGATCGAGGCCGCATGCGTCGACGGAGGAACCAGCTTCCACTCCGGTGGCATACACCCCGGGTACGCGGGAGACGTGCTTCCTCTGACGTTGGCCCGCGCCATGAACAGGGTCGACAAGATCCACGTCTACGAAGTCGTGAACGTGCTCACCGATGCACCGCTCGACCACATCGAGGGGATGGGATTCGGCAAGGGCAAGGACGCATTCCTCACCGAGCCGACGCTGCTCGGGATGGGCGTGCCGTTCTTCGCGCAGTCGATGCACATGATCGCCGACGGCCTCGGCATCAGCATCGAGGGCATCGCGGTGTCGTTGGAGGCGGCGGTCGCGACCCGCGACATCACGCACGAGCTCGGAGCGATTCCGCGTGGAACCGTCGCCGCCCAGCACCACGAGTGGACGGCGATGGCAGATGGCAAGCCGCGCATCGTGTTCCACGCCCAGTACTGGACGGGTTCGGCCGAGGATCTGGATCCCGCCTGGGACTTCGGCAGGACCCGGTACCGCACGGTGATCGAGGGCGATCCTCCGACCGAGCTGACGATGCAGAGCGTCGACACACCGGAGGGTGCCGCGGCGCACCCTGGCTACGACTGGACGGCGATGGCGGCGCTGAACGCGATCCCCGCCGTCTGCGACGCCGCGCCCGGCTGGATCACGAACCTCGACCTCGGGCTGGTGCAGCCCCGAGGGCTGATCCGATGACCGAGACGTCCCGACTTCACCACGTGGTGTTCGCCGTACCTGCCCCGCGACACGACGAAACGGCGAAGATGTTCCGCGAACTCGGATTCCATCTCGACGGGGGCGGGCTCGACGAGCTCGGCATTCGCGTCAGCCTCGATTGGTCTGGAGGCATCGAGCTGATCAGTCCGCTGCGTGGAGCGACCACCGACGTCGCCGCATCGGTCGACCGGTTCCTCGACGAGCACGGTTCTGGCATTTACACCGTCGTGATCCAGGTACCGGAGGCCGCAGCCGCCGAATCGGTGACGGAACGCTACGGGAGCGTCATGCGGTTCCGGCAGCAGATCGACGGCGAGGGAACCCATCTCGAGGAGATTGACCTGTCGGTTCTCGATCTGCCGCTGACACTGCTCGCGACCAACGTGCCATGACGGGGAGCGGCGCGTAAGGAATCCGTCACCGTCTCGCGGGATTGTCACGACCCCACTCGGGTATCCGACGCGTGCCTGAGGAGTTCCAGCGCGTTCCTCCCTAGCGACGCGTATACCTCTTCCCCCGACGAGGTTGGAACTCCTCGGGCCCCGGCGCCGGCTTTGCCAATTCGGCCGGGTCAGTGCGGCCGAATGCTGTCCAGCATGCGCGCGACGTAGTCCTCGATGAGGGCGTCGCGCGTCTCCCAGGTGTCCGTCGTGATGAGCAGGGCATAGAGGCCGAGGAGGAAGAACACCGCGCTGTTGATCGGCGTGACGCCGGCGGCGGCCTCGCCGCGTTCCTGGGCGAGTTCGATCTCGCGGGCGACGAGCACGACCAGCGGATGGTCCTCGCCGTCCTCGACCTGCGGTCGCGTCTGCGAGAAGTGCAGGGCGAGGACGTTTTTGAACAGCACGTCACCGAGGCGCCGCTCGAGACCCACGACCACCCGAACGGCCTCGCCGAACGCGCCGGCCAGATCGTGCGGTCCGTTGACGAAGCGACCGAACTGGGCGGCGATGCGAGCCTCTTCGCGGTGCTCCATTTCCAGGAGCACGTGTTCCTTGGTCGGGAAGTGGAAGAAGAACGTGCCGTGGGCGACTCCCGCCGCCGCGACGATGGTGCCGACGTCGGCCTCGGCCATGCCTGCCCGCTTGAACTCGGCGATCGCGGCCCCGAACAAGCGCTCCCGCGTCTGAAGGCGCTTGGCCTCGCGCACCGAGACTCCGTTCGACACCGCCATCCTCAAGGTTCCCATCTACCTGCTGACTCGACTCACCCAACTCGCGTGGGTGCCTGCTTGAACATTAGCTTCACTTCGGGGGTAATACGATGCACATACTGCGGAGCGAGCAGTGTCACTGACTTGACTCAGTAATGATCCGAAGATGGAGTCGCGTTGTGCGCAGAGTAGTCCAGTTCTCGACCGGCAACGTGGGGCGCCATTCGTTGACGGCGATCATCGGGCGACCGGATCTGGAACTGGTCGGCGTACACGCGGCGAGTCCGGACAAGATCGGCCGCGACGCCGCCGAACTCTGCGGGTTGGGCGAGCCCACCGGGATCATTGCGACCGATGACCTCGACGCGCTGATCGCACTCGGCGCCGACTGCGTCGTGTACACCGCGCTGGGTGAGACCAGGCCGCTCGAGGCGATCGCCCAGATGTCGAAGCTCCTCGCCGCAGGCATCAACGTCGTGTCCACCTCGATGGTGTGGCTGGTCGCGCCTCGACAGGCCGACGACTGGTTGCGGGCGCCACTCGAGGAGGCCTGCCAGACCGGCAACGCCTCGCTCTTCGTCAACGGCATCGACCCCGGCTACTCGGGTGACACCGAGGTGTACACGGCGCTGAGCCTCGTTACCCGAGCGCGGTCGATCTACGTGCAGGAGATCTTCGACTACGCCAACTACGACGACTACGAATTCACCGGCAAGTCAATGGGTTTCGGCTCGGCGCCCGATGACGATCCGCCCATGCTGTTCCTGCCCGGCGTCATCGCCTCGATGTGGGGCGGGCCGGTCCGCAACCTCGCCGACCAGCTCGGCATCGAACTCGACGAGGTCCGCCAGCGCACCGAGCCGTGGTACACGCCGGAGCGGATCGAGTGCACGATGACGACCGTGGAACCCGGCGGCATGGCCGCGGCGCGGTTCGCGGTCGAGGGTGTGCGCGACGGCGTGCCGGTCATCACGATGGAGCACGTCAATCGGCTGACCTCCGCGGCCGCCCCGGACTGGGAGTTCCCGCCCGACAACCAGACTGGCGTGCACCGCGTCGTCGTGGAGGGTGAGCCACGCGTCGAACTCAACACCCACGTCTCGCACCCCACGCTCGACTCCACCGACGCGGGCTGCATCTCGACCGCGGCCCGCGTGGTCAACGCCATCGACTGGGTGTGCAGCGCACCGAGCGGCCTGATCTCCGTCGAGGACGTTCCGCAGGCCGCCCTGGTGCGCGGATTGGTGTGGTGAGGGTCAGCCGCCGGCCCGACCGTCTCGCCACCGGCACAGCGCCTCGGCGGCGGTGAGGTCGTAGTCGGGCCCGGTCACGCCGACCGTCAGCAGCGAAACCCCAAGATCCGCAAGGGCCGTGGCGTTGGCCAGCATCGCCTCGACCCCCTCCCCGCGTGAAACGCCACTGGTGTTCTCCACTCCTGCCGAACGCTCGATGGTCGACGGATCGCGGTTCAGTTCGGCGCAGTGCCCGTCGAGCACCGCGGCCTTGCCCGGATAGGTGTCGACGGTGGTGAAGCCGTGCCACATGTGCGCGTACTCCGCGACCAGGCGCAGCGTCTTCTTCTCGCCCTGGCCTCCGATCAGGATCGGGATGTCGCGAACCGGCTTGGGGTTGAGCATGGCGAGACGCGACGTGATCCGCGGCATCGCCGAGGCCAGGTCGTCGAGCCTGCTGCCGACCGTGCCGAACTCGTAGCCGTACTCGTCGTAGTCCTTCTGCTTCCAGCCGGAGCCGATGCCGAGGATCAGCCTGCCGTCGGAGATGTTGTCGACGGTTCTGGCCATGTCGGCCAACAGTTCCGGGTTGCGGTACGAGTTGCACGTGACCAGGGCGCCGATCTCGATGCGCGAGGTCTGCTCGGCCCACGCGCCGAGCATCGTCCAGCATTCGTAGTGGGCGCCGTCGGGATCGCCGTACAGGGGATAGAAGTGGTCCCAGTTGAAGGCGACGTCGACGCCGATGTCCTCGCAGCGCCGCACCGCGTCGCGGAGGAGACCGTAGTTGGGGGAGTGCTGCGGCTGCAACTGGACGCCGATGCGAAGGGGGAAGGTCATGGAACCCACGTTAGGTGCTGAGCTGGGTCGGTGGCACGACGGCCGCGGTCGTCATGCGCCTTCCTACGCGGGCGCAGGCTCAGTGGGTGGGGCAGCTGGCTCGATGGGGGCGATCGGTTCGGGGGTAGCCGGCGTGAGCCGCTCGGGCACCTCGGTGGGCACCAGCCGCTCAGGGGTCTCGGCGGGAGTCAGTGGTTCTGCCGGTTCGGTGGGAGCTGTCATGCAGTCCGTCTACCCGTAATGCCGCCAGGCCAACATTCGGCCGACGTTCAGCCCGCGAGGATTCCCTTCAGGATGTCGACCAGGGCCGCGGGCTGATCGCCCTGTACCGAATGGCCCGCACCCTCGACGATGATGGTCCGCTGGAATCCTGGCGCGCCCTCGGCGAACTGCGCGGCGTCGTCGTCGTTGACGAAGAAGGACTTGGCGCCGCGCACCAACGTCGTCGGCATGGTGATCCTCGGGACGTCGTCCCACAGGCCGGCGAACGACTCCGGCAGGCGAACGGTCTCCGGAGCCTCTTCGCTCCTGCGGAAGGTGTCGTACCGCCAGGTCCAGGTGCCGTCGTCGAGCCGCTGGGAGTTGTGGAACACGCCGCGGCGCAACGACTTTCGATCACGCTGAGGTGAGGCCTCGACCGTCACGTCGAGCATCGCTTCGAACGACGGGAAGCTGCGGTCGCCCTGCACCAGCGCGACGGCGCCCATCTGCGCCTTGGTCATCTGTTCGTGCTTCTCCGGCGACGACGGCGTCACGTCGACCAGCACCAGCTGCGGCACCAGCGCGGTCTCGGTGGCCGCGATGCTCAGCGCGGTGAGCCCGCCGAGCGACATGCCGACGACCAGGCGCGGGGTCGGTGCCCACTCGCGAAGCAGGGGCCGCAGCGTCTCGGCGTTGAGCTTCGGTCCGTAGTCGCCGTCCTCGCGCCACGCGGAGCGGCCATGGCCGGGCAGGTCGATCGCCAGCGCAGGCAGCCCGAGGCCGAGGATCACGGTGTCCCACGTGTGCGCGTTCTGTCCGCCGCCGTGCAGGAACACGACCTGCGGCGCCTCGTCACCCCACCTGATCGCGCTGATCGGGCCGGATTCGATTCGCGCGACGGTCGGCAGAGCGCCCGTCACACCGATCTGTTCGGCGTTCTCGGCGAGAAGACCGAACTCGTCGAGGCCCACCAGTTGGTCGTCTGAGATGTCCGCCATGGCTCGACCCTACAAACCCGCCGATATTCACATGCGATCAGACGTCGGCTGTGACACCTTCGACGTCGTGGTCGATGCATTGAACACGCTGACGTTCCGGTCCCCCACCGATACCGACTGGCCGGCCATGACCCGGTTGGCCGCCATGAGCTTCGGAGGCTTCCGGCCAGCGGATGCCACTGACATGTGGCGCACCCTGATTCCCGATGACGGCGCCGTCGTCGCCTGCGACGGAGACGACCTCGTCGGCATGGCGTACCACCTCGATCTCCGACTGACCGTCCCTGGCGGCGCCGTGCTGCCGATGGCCGGGGTGTCGTGGGTGTGCGTGGCGCCGACGCATCGACGGCGCGGTGTCCTGCGCGAGATGTTCGACGTGCTCCACCGCGCCATGGTGTCGAAGAACTTCCCGATCGCCGGTCTCGAGGCGTCCGAGGGCGGCATCTACGGCCGGTTCGGCTATGGACCGGCCACCGTCGACGAGACCCTGACCATCGACACACGCCACGCGCGGTTTCACCCCGACGTGCCAGACCCCCGGGGTGTCAGATTCGTTCGGCCCGTGGATCATCGAGCGAAACTCGAGGACGTCTACGAGCGCTGGCGGCTGCGCACGCCCGGCGGGCTGTACACCCCGCCGCAGATGTGGGACGAGGTGCTCGAGGACAGGGAGATCTCGCGCCATGGCGGCAGCGCGCTCTTCACGCTGCTGCACGACGACGGCTTCGCGTTCTTCCGGCAGTACGGCGACGGTGAGCGGAAGTCGGTCGTGATCACCAAGCTGGCCGCAGCCACCGACGAGGCGTACATCGCGCTGTGGCGCACCCTGCTCGGCATGGACCTGAAGGACACCGTCACCGTGCACGAGCCGCCGGACAGCCTGCTGCCATATCTGCTGACCGATCCGCGACTGGTCCGCGTCACCGGCAAGGAGGATGGGCTGTGGCTGCGGATCATCGACATTCCCGCGGTCCTCGAGGCGCGCACGTATGGCGCTGATCTGTCCGTGGTGCTGGAGATCTCGGACGGCGTGCTCGGCGGTGGCGGCCGGCTCGCCGTGACGATCCGCGACGGCAGGGCGCGGTGCGAAACCACCGAGGCAGAGGCCGACGTGCACACCGACCTGTCGGTGCTGGGCAGTCTGTACCTCGGCACGCATCGAGCGTCGGCGTTCGCCGCGGCGAATCGCCTGCGCTGCAAGGACTCCGGCGTCATCGCGCGGTTGGACGCGGCGTTCGCCTCCGAGGTGCCCGCGCAGCTCGGCTTCGGCTTCTAGCCCGCCCCCACACGCGATTTGTGGAGTATTTCCAGCGCGGCCCGCTGGAAATACTCCACAAATCGCGAAAGGGTAGAGGAAAAGCTAGCCCTCGATGAACGTCTTCGAGCTGCGTGCGCGCGACGTCGTCGGCGAGCTGCTTGGGCGGGCTCTTCATCAGGTAGGCGGAGGCCGGGATGATGGGGCCGCCGAGGCCGCGATCCAGGGCGATCTTGGCCGCGCGCACCGCGTCGATGATGATGCCCGCCGAGTTGGGCGAGTCCCACACCTCGAGCTTGTACTCGAGGTTCAGCGGCACGTCGCCGAAGGCGCGGCCCTCGAGGCGGACGTAGGCCCACTTGCGGTCGTCGAGCCACGCGACGTGGTCGGACGGGCCGATGTGGACGTTCTTGTCGTCGATCTTGTTCGCGAGCGAGCCGGTCAGGTTGGAGGTGACGGCCTGGGTCTTCGACACCTTCTTGGACTCGAGGCGCTCGCGCTCGAGCATGTTCTTGAAGTCCATGTTGCCGCCGACGTTGAGCTGGTAGGTGCGATCCAGCGTGACGCCGCGGTCCTCGAACAGCTTCGCCATCACGCGGTGGGTGATGGTGGCGCCGACCTGGCTCTTGATGTCGTCGCCGACGATCGGCACGCCGGCGTCCTCGAACTTCTTGGCCCACTCGGGATCCGACGCGATGAACACCGGCAGCGCGTTGACGAACGCGACCTTGGCGTCGATGGCGCACTGGGCGTAGAACTTGTCCGCCTCGTCGGAGCCCACCGGGAGGTAGGACACCATGACGTCGACGCTTGAGCGTCCTTCAGCGTCTTGACGACGTCGACGGCCTTGGCATCGGAGATCTCGATGGTCTCGGCGTAGTACTTGCCGATGCCGTCGAGCGTCGGGCCGCGCTGGACGATGACGTCGGTCGGCGGCACGTCGGCGATCTTGATGGTGTTGTTCTCGGACGCGAAGATCGCCTCGGAGAGATCGAAGCCGACCTTCTTGGCGTCGACGTCGAACGCGGCGACGAACTTCACGTCGCGCACGTGGTACTTGCCGAACTTCACGTGCATGAGGCCGGGCACGGCGCTGTTCTCGTCGGCGTCCTGGTAGTACTGCACGCCCTGAACCAAAGAGGATGCGCAGTTGCCGACGCCGACGATGGCGACCCGGACTTCATTCGACGGGCTATCGGACATGGGACTGTCTCCTTCTCCTACTGGGGTTGCAGTGCGGGTATTGCTCAGGGCTGTTGCTCGGCGCGACCCTGCGCCACGCGTTCAGCCGCGATCAGATCGTTGAGCCATTTGACTTCGCGTTCACTCGACTCCAGCCCGAGCTGATGCAGCTGGCTGGTGTAGCGGTCGAGAGAGTTGGTGGCCCGCGCGATGGCGTCGCGCAGACCTTCGCGTCGTTCCTCCACCTGACGACGACGGCCTTCGAGGATCCGCATCCTGGCCTCGGCCGGGGTGCGGTTGAAGAACGCCAGGTGCACACCGAAGCCGTCGTCGGTGTAGTTCTGGGGGCCGGTATCGGCGACGAGCTCGGCGAAGCGCTTCTGGCCGGCCTCGGTGAGCTGATACACGCGGCGCGCGCGCCGGACCTTCACGGTGCCGACCGGGGCGGCGTCCTCGACGATGAGCCCGTCGGCCTGCATGCGGCGCAGCGCGGGATACAGCGAGCCGTAGGAGAACGCACGAAACGCCCCCAGCAGTCCGGTGAGGCGTTTGCGCAGCTCGTAGCCGTGCATGGGGGATTCGAGCAGGAGGCCGAGAACGGCGAGCTCCAGCATGCGAATCACCTCCCGGGATGCGTAGCGACTCGCTACGACAGCTCAACACGTCAACTCATTAGGTTGGCCCACTGTATCGCGCCGATATATTCCGCGCCAGTTTTGTGCGACGGGCAGGCGACGTGCAGCGGAATGGAGGGTGTCGAGCCGGTGTCAGGAGGGGTAGTTGATCCGCTTGACGGTGCCGTCCCCGGCGAGGTCGATGTAGCCGCTGCCGTAGTCGCTCGACACGTACACCGAGATCGACAACTGGCCGGGCGCCGTCGGATCCTTGGCCGGGTCGATCACCAGATACGTGCTCTTCACGTCCTGCGGCTTGATCCCGACAGTCTCTGGCGCGCCGCGGAGGACGCCGATGATCGTCTTGACGTCGAAGGCCGCGAGGTCGACGAGCACGTCGTCGGCGGACTTCGCCGACGGCGACGGATCGCCCCACCCGCCGCGGTAGGTATAGCTGAGGTAGCGCCGTTCCTCGGTCGGATCCGTTCGCTCCAGCGATGCGTACTCGGGGTAGATGACGAGCCGATAGCCCATGGTGTCGCCGAAGCGCTGCTTCATCTGCTCGATCAGACCGGTCAGGCCGCCGAGTGAATGCAGCTGCCGCGGCGGGGTGAGCACCGTCGCAGGGATACCGTCGGACTTGGCGCCGGGATCGGAGGTGAAGTTCAGTGGCGACGTCGTATTGCCGTAGAGCCCCCAGCCGACGGCGATGCCGAAGATCACCAGCACCGCCGCCACGGCGAGGCGTATGCCCCAACCGCCACCCACAGCGCCCACGCCCGGCATCCGCGCCTTCTTCAGGTTGGGCATCTGGACCGGCGCGTTCTCGTTCTGCAGGTCGTCGACCAGCGCTTGGAGATCGCCCAGCGTGGCCGCGTTGGTCGCAGAAGCGACCCGCGTGCGGTGCTCCTCCATCGACAGCTGCCCGTCGGCAAGAGCGCTGTCGAGCACCTGGCAGGTTGTCGTGCGGTCGGAGTCCTTTGCGCGCGTACGCGCAGTCTGTTGCGTCGCCACCGTGTGATGGTAGGAGTTCGGCCGCCATCGTCGCAGACCAGACCCGGGACCCGCGCGTGACGCGGTGTGGTCGCACGTCGACCCAGGGAGTGCCGACGTACTCTGGTCATCGTGCGATTGCAGCGACAGGTGGTGGATTACGCGCTCAAGCGACGGTCCCTGCTGGCTGAGGTCTATTCGGGGCGCACCGGCGTCTCGGAGGTCTGCGACGCAAATCCGTACCTGTTGCGCGCGGCGAAGTACCACGGCAGATCGAGCACGGTGATGTGCCCGATCTGCCGCAAGGAGCAGCTCACTCTCGTGTCGTGGGTGTTCGGCGATCACCTCGGTCCCGCCTCCGGGTCGGCCCGCAGCACCGAGGAATTGGTGCTTCTTGCCGCACGCTTCGCCGAGTTCAAGGTCCACGTAGTCGAGGTGTGTCGAACGTGCAGTTGGAATCACCTGGTCAAGTCCTATGTGCTGGGAGCGCCGGTGCCCCCAAAGGGAGCCAAGAGCTCCAAGGCCACCACGACGGCGCGCTCCGGCGCGCGCACGGCCAGTGAATAGCGAAGGGCGCCACGGCAAGTCAGCGAGCGAAGTCCCGACCGGACCGGCCGCTGACGAGCAAGGCGCACCCCCACAGAAGCCGATAGCCAAGCCGATCGAGAAACCCATCGACAAACCCATCGAGCGGCCAAGCGCCGAGCGGTCGCCCGCTGCGCCGCTGCGCCGCATCCAGGGCCCCACCGGCCCGCCCCGCGTGCCCAAGGGCCCCGGCAAGCTCCCCAGGGCGGCCAAGCTCCCCAGGGCCAAGGTCAGCAGGGCCCGCCCGCGAGGCCAGACGACCGCGAGACCATGGTTCTGCCGCCGGTCACCGACGCGACCGACCCGCGCCTGCGCGATCCGATCGACATCGTCAAGGCCGCGCTCGACGGGACGCCGCCGGCGAAGCCGCCGCCGCCTCGACGGCCCGGCCCGCCGGGTCCATCTGGCCCGTCGGGATCTGGTCCGCCGCGACTGCCCGCGATCACGTGGCGCCCGAACATCAACTGGAAGTGGGTTCGCCGCGGCCTCGCCGTGACGGCCGTGCTCGCGGTGCTGCTGCCGATCATCACGTTCGCGATGGCCTACGTGATCGTCGAGGTTCCCAAGCCGGGCGACATCCGGACGAACCAGGTGTCGACCATCCTCGCCAGCGACGGCAGTGAGATCGCGAAGATCGTCCCGCCCGAGGGCAACCGCGTCGACGTCGGCATCGACCAGATCCCACCTGCCGTACGCGACGCCGCCATGGCTGCCGAGGACCGCGACTTCTACACCAACCCCGGATTCTCGTTCAGGGGCTTCTTCCGCGCGTTCAAGAACAACATCTTCGGCGGCGACCTGCAGGGTGGGTCGACGATCACCCAGCAGTACGTCAAGAACGCATTGGTCGGCGACGCACGCTCGGGTCTCGGCGGACTCGTGCGCAAGGCCAAGGAACTGGTCATCTCCACGAAGATGTCGCGGGAGTGGTCCAAGGACGAGGTGATGCAGGCCTACCTGAACATCATCTACTTCGGTCGTGGCGCCTACGGGGTGTCGGCGGCGGCGAAGGCGTACTTCGACAAGCCGGTCGAGCAGCTGAACGTCGCGGAGGGCGCGCTGCTCGGGGCGCTGATCCAGCGACCGTCGACGCTCGATCCCGCGGTCGACCCCGAGGGCTCCGCCGAGCGGTGGAACTGGGTGCTCGACGGCATGGTGACGATGGGTGCGCTGTCGCCCGCAGACCGCGCGGCCCAGGTCTTCCCGCCGACCGTTCCGCCGGAGCAGGCCCGCGCGCAGAACCAGACGACCGGCCCCAACGGGCTGATCGAGCGGCAGGTCACCAAGGAACTGTTGGACCTGTTCAACATCGACGAGCAGACGTTGAACACCGAGGGCCTGCAGGTCACCACCACCATCGACCCGAAGGCGCAGGAGGCGGCCGAGACCGCCGTGACGAAGTACATGGACGGCCAGGATCCCGACATGCGCACGGCGGTGGCGTCCGTCGACCCGAAGACCGGCGCCGTGAAGGCCTACTACGGCGGTTCGGACGCCAACGGGTTCGACTTCGCCCAGGCCGGCCTGCCGACCGGGTCGTCGTTCAAGGTGTTCGCCCTCGTCGCCGCGCTGCAGCAGGGCATCGGCCTCGGCTACCAGATCGACAGCTCGCCGGTGTCGTTGAACGGCGTGACGATCACCAACGTCGAGGGCGGCGGCTGTGGCACCTGCAGCATCGCCGAGGCGCTGAAGCGCTCGCTGAACACCAGCTATTACCGCCTGATGCTCAAGCTCAAGAACGGGCCGCAGGACGTCGCCGACGCAGCCCACGCGGCGGGCATCGCCGAGAGCTTCCCCGGCGTCTCGCACACGCTGTCCGAGGACGGCAAGGGTGGACCGCCCTACGATGGAATCGTGTTGGGGCAGTACCAGTCTCGAGTCATCGACATGGCCTCGGCCTACGCGACGATCGCGGCGTCGGGCATCTATCACCGGCCGCACTTCGTGCAGAGGGTGGTCAACGCCGACGGCAAGGTTCTGTTCGACGCCGCCGACCAGGACAACGCCGGTGATCAGCGGATCGACAAGGCGGTCGCGGACAACGTGACCGCGGCCATGCAGCCGATCGCCGGGTGGTCGAACGGCCACAACCTCGCGGGCGGTCGGCAGTCGGCAGCCAAGACCGGCACCAATCAGCTCGGCGACACCGGCGACAACCGGGACGCCTGGATGGTCGGCTTCACGCCGTCGCTGTCGACGGCGGTCTGGGTGGGGACCACCAAGGGCACCGAGCCTCTGCAGACGAAGTCCGGCGGGCAGGTGTACGGGTCCGGCATTCCGTCCGACATCTGGAAGGCGACGATGGACGGTGCGCTGAAGGGCACCGACAACGAGACCTTCCCGAAGCCCACCGAGATCGGCGGATACGCGGGCGTACCCGCGCCGCCGCCGGTCGCTCCGCCGCCGCCCTCGGAGACCGTGATCCAGCCGACCCTCGAGATTGCCCCGGGCGTGACGATCCCGTTCGGTCCGCCCACGACGGTGCTCCTGCCGCCGCCGGGCGCGCCCGTTCCGCCACCGGTCGATCCCGGCGTCCCGCCGCCTCCTCCTCCGCCGCCGTGACCGACGAGGGTGCGACGCCGGCTTCGCTCGGACCTGCCGAGTCGCCGGCTCCGCTGGCACGCGACCTCCGCAGCGTCGACGATCGTGACGCGCCCAGCCGGACCGACGTCATCGGCGCCGCCCTGTCGAACGTCGTCGGTGGACCGGTTGGTAGGCACGCGCTGATCGGTCGGACCCGCTTCTTCACCCCACTGCGGGTGATGCTCGCGATCGCCGTGCTGTTCCTCGCATTCGGCTACTCGACCAAGGCGGCGTGCCTGCAGTCGACCAAGACCGGCACGGCCGATCAGCGGGTGGCGGTGTGGGACAACCAGCGCGCCTACTACGAGTTCTGCTACTCCGACACGGTCCCGCTGTACACCGCGGAACTGTTGAACCAAGGCAAGTTTCCGTACAAGTCGCACTGGACCGAGGTCGACGACAAGGGCGTCCCACGCGTGCAGTACGACGGCACCCCGGCGATCCGCTACATGGAGTATCCGGTCCTCACGGGGATCTACCAGTACACGTCGATGGCGTTGGCGAAGACCTACACCGCGTTGACCAAGCTGGTGTCGATGCCGATCGTGGCCGAGGTGGTGATGTTCTTCAACATCAGTGCCTTTGGTCTCGCCTTGGCGTGGATGGCCACGGTGTGGGCGACCGCGATGTTGTCGGGCCGCCGGATCTGGGATGCGGCGGTGGTGGCCGGCTCGCCGCTGCTGATCTTCCAGATCTTCACGAACTTCGACGCGCTTGCCGCGGCGGCGGCGGTCGGCGCGCTGCTGGCGTGGTCGCGGCGAAAACCGGTGTTGGCCGGCGCGTTGATCGGCATCGGTGTCGCGCTCAAGCTCTATCCGCTGCTGTTGTTGCTGCCGTTGGTGATTCTCGGTCTTCGCACCGGCCGGATGCGCGAGGTCGGGAAGACGGTTGCTGCGACGGTCGTGACGTGGCTTGTCGTGAATCTGCCCATCCTGCTGATGTTTCCGCGTGGCTGGACGGAGTTCTTCCGGCTCAACACCCGTCGCGGTGACGACATGGACTCGTTGTACAACGTGGTGAAGTCGTTCACCGGATGGCGCGGCTTCGATCCGGATCTAGGCTTCTGGCAGCCACCGGCCGTACTCAACGCCGTCTCGGCCGTGCTGTTCGTCGTGTGTTGTGCGGCCATCGTCTACATCGGGATGACCGCGAAGCAGCGGCCCCGTCTGACGCAACTCGTCTTTCTCGTGGTGGCGGCATTCCTGTTGACGAACAAGGTGTGGAGCCCGCAGTACTCGCTCTGGCTGGTGCCGTTGGCCGCACTGGCGTTGCCACATCGTCGAATCCTGCTGGCGTGGATGACGATCGATGCGCTCGTCTGGATACCGCGGATGCTGTTCCTGTACGGGGAGCAGAACAAGGGCGTGCCCGAGCAGTTCTTCACGACCACCGTGCTGTTGCGCGATATCGCCGTGATGGGCTTGTGCGCCTTGGTGATTCGCCAAATCTATCGACCCGAACTCGACCTCGTCAGATACCACGGTCGCATCGACGACCCGTCGGGTGGACCGTTCGACGGGGCGCTCGATGCGCCGCCGTCGTGGTGGCCGTGCAGAATCGGGGGTCCGCGCCGCCGGGAAGATCCTGGGAATCAGCTGTCAGAGCAACCTCAGGACGCTATGCTCGGCGCGTGATCACCCGGCGCCATCTGGGCGTTCTCGTCTGCACCCTGGGGATCGTCGTCGGGATCGGCGGCTGCGCCAAGGAGCCCGCGCCCGCAACCAACGGATCAACGAAGCCGACGAGCGTCGCCGCCGATTCGCCCAGCCCGGAGGCCAGCAGCGCGGCGCCGTCGGGTGGTGCCGTTCGCTATCTCTCCCTTGGTGATTCGCTCACCCAGGGGGTCGGCGTCGAGAACCTGGAGACCGAGGCGTTCCCCGCCCTGCTCGCCGAGAAGTGGCGAGCGGCGGGCTGCGAGGTCGAGCTTCTGAACACCGGCATCAGCGGCTACACCGCAGGCCAGGTCCTGTCGGACGAGGTACCGAACATCGCCGACTTCCAGCCGACGATCATCACCTTCCAGGCGGGCGGCAACGACATCGCGAACGGGCTGTCGCTCGACGAGTACCGGAAGAACGTCAAGGCGGTCCTCGACGCGGCGACCGACAGCGGCGCCAAGGTCATCGTCCTGGCGCAGAACGAGTGGTACCGCTCGCCGGACGGGCAGAACTACGGCGAGAACCAGGCGGCGCAGCGCGCGGACTTCGACGCTGCGCTGATCGAGGAGGCCAGTGCCCACGGCGCCCAGTTCGTCGACATGCGGCCGCTGTACAAGCAGCAGGCCGACGAGGGCCAGTGGGTCGAGGACGGGCTGCATCCGACGGCGGAGGCCTATGCGGCGTGGGCGGACGGGCTCGCCGAAGCCGTCCCTGCACCCTGCAAGTAAGCGACGATTTCTCTGGTCAGCGGTCTTTCCTGTAACCTAGCCCGGTTGCCGACGCAGGCGACCCTCCTGCCACGGACACGCCGTGGCCGCACACGACCATAGGAGGTGATGGGTTCCTTATGCGTCCATACGAAATCATGGTCATCCTTGACCCCACTCTCGACGAGCGGACTGTAGCTCCGTCGTTGGAGACGTTCTTGAATGTCATCCGCAAGGACGGCGGCACCGTCGAGAAGGTCGACATTTGGGGCCGGCGCCGATTGGCCTACGAAATCCTCAAGCACGGCGAGGGCATCTATGCCGTCGTCGACGTGAAGGCCGAGCCTGCCACCGTGTCCGAGCTCGATCGTCAGCTCAGCCTCAACGAGTCCGTGTTGCGGACCAAGGTCATGAGGACCGACAAGCACTAGTCCGAACGGCTGCTTTTCGTCGTAGCGGTTCCGTAGGCTCGCCTGCGACTGCTTACTGCGATTACGCCAATTCGTCCAGGAGGATCTCGTGGCTGGTGACACCACCATCACCGTCGTCGGAAACCTAACCGCCGACCCGGAACTGCGCTTCACGCCCGCCGGTGCGGCCGTCGCGAACTTCACGGTCGCGTCGACGCCGCGGATGTTCGACCGGCAGAGCAATGAGTGGAAGGACGGCGAAGCGCTGTTCCTCCGCTGCAGCATCTGGCGGGAGGCGGCCGAGAACGTCGCCGAGAGCCTCACCCGCGGCTCGCGGGTGATCGTCACCGGTCGGCTCAAGCAGCGTTCGTTCGAAACCCGCGAGGGTGAGAAGCGGACCGTCGTCGAGGTCGAGGTCGAGGAGATCGGCCCGTCGCTGAAGTACGCGACTGCCAAGGTGAACAAGGCGAGTCGAAGCGGCGGAAACAGCGGCGGCGGATTCGGCGGCGGTGGCGGTGGCGGCGGCGGAAACTCCGCTCCTCGCAGCTCCGAGCCGAAGGACGACCCGTGGGGCAGCGCTCCGGCATCCGGCTCGTTCAGCGGTGCCGACGACGAACCGCCCTTCTGACAAACCCATTTAGCGATATCAGCGATACCAGGAAGAGAAAGACATGGCCAAGGCCCCCAAGCGGCGTCCGGCACCAGAGAAGCCGATCAAGACCCGCAAGTGCGTGTTCTGCTCCAAGAAGGGCAAGTTGCAGAACATCGACTACAAGGACACGGCGCTGCTGCGCACCTACATCAGCGAGCGAGGCAAGATCCGCGCTCGCCGGGTGACCGGCAACTGCGTCCAGCATCAGCGTGACATCGCGATCGCGGTGAAGAACGCCCGTGAGGTCGCGTTGCTGCCGTTCAGCTCGGCGACGCGGTAGAGGAGACGGACATGAAGCTGATTCTCACCACTGAGGTCGACCATCTAGGCGCGGCCGGTGACTCCGTCGAGGTCAAGGACGGCTACGGACGCAACTTCCTGCTGCCCCGTGGCCTCGCCATCTTCGCGTCGCGTGGCGCCGAGCGCCAGGCCAACGAGATTCGCCGGGCCCGCGAGGTCAAGACGGTTCGCGACCTCGACCATGCCAACGAGCTCAAGGCCGAGATCGAGGCCCTCGGCCCCGTGTCGCTGCCCGTGCGCACCGCGGGCGACAAGGGCAAGCTCTTCGGCTCGGTCAGCGCCGCAGACGTCGTCGCAGCCATCAAGAAGGCCGGCGGCCCGAACCTGGACAAGCGCACCGTCCAGCTGCCCAAGGCCCACATCAAGGCCGTCGGCGACTACTCGTTGACCGTGCGTCTGAACGCGGACGTGAACGTCCCGGTGGCCCTGAGCGTCGTCGCCGAATAGTTTCTCCAGCGTCAATACGCCCGGGTTGAAGGTCACGTGACCTTCGACCCGGGCGTTGCTGTAGGTGCTGGCGAACTTTGTTTCGAGATGCCCACCCAGCGAAGCTAACCTGCTGTTAACCTGCCGGGTCCTTACATGCAACACAACACGCCCGGGACTGCAACCGAGGGCGACACGCCGAACCAATCGGCATCCACAGGTAGGGCACACATCCGTGGTGCTCTTATCTGCGGGGATGTGCGAAACGGCGCGGTTCTTCCACAGGTTCTCCCCAACGGCTCAACATGGCTGACCGAAGATATCCACACGCCATCCACAAGGCTATTAACAGGCCCGGTATCCAGTGCTCCTAGCAACGTCTACGGTTGGCCGACGGAACGTCCTCCGATGCGCGTGAAGCGGTTGTTGTCGGTGGGTTGATCTACGGTCGCGGAAGCGGTTGTCGAATACACGTTCGACGGTGGGGACAAGGGGAGGTGGGACGTTTCGTGGCGGTAGTAGACGACCTCGGCCGGTCAGACGCGGGTCCCTCGCAGCCAAGCGAAGACTATGGGCGCCAGCCGCCCCAGGACATGGCCGCCGAGCAGTCGGTGTTGGGCGGCATGCTGCTGAGCAAGGACGCCATCGCCGACGTGCTGGAGCGCCTGCGGCCCGGTGACTTCTATCGCCCGTCGCATCAGAACGTGTACGACGCGATCCTCGACCTCTACGGCCGCGGCGAGCCCGCCGACGCCATCACGGTGTCCGCGGAACTGGACCGCCGCGGGTTGCTGAAGCGCGTCGGCGGCGCGCCCTATCTGCACACGCTGATCTCGACGGTGCCGACGGCGGCCAACGCCGGGTACTACGCGGGCATCGTCGCGGAGAAGTCGCTCCTGCGGCGCCTCGTGGAGGCGGGCACGCGCGTCGTGCAGTACGGCTACGCGGGTGCCGACGGCGCCGACGTCGCGGACGTGGTGGACCGCGCGCAGTCCGAGATGTACGACGTCACCGAGAACCGCCGCACCGAGGACTACGTCGTCCTCGAGCAGCTGCTGCAGCCGACGATGGACGAGATCGACGCGATCGCCTCCCAGGGCGGAATCGCGCGCGGTGTGCCGACGGGCTTCACCGAACTCGACGAGGTGACGAATGGTCTGCATCCCGGTCAGATGATCGTCGTCGCGGCGAGGCCCGGTGTCGGGAAGGCGTTGAAGGTCGACACGCCCCTTCCGACGCCCACCGGCTGGACGACGATGGGTGAGGTTCAGGTCGGCGACTTGCTGATTGGTGCCGACGGGCTGCCGACGCGCGTCGTGGCCGCCACCGAGGTCATGCTCGGGCGACCCTGCTACGAGGTGGAGTTCTCCGACGGCACGGTCATCGTCGCGGACGCCGAACATCAATGGCCGACCGAATTGGGCATCCGGACGACGGCTCAATTGCGTTCGGGTTCAGACCGTTTGATTTCAGCGTGCGCGCCGGCGTGGGTGCGAGGCCGCACCGCGTTGCTCTCCCGTCCGGTGTACGTGGCATGGGTGCGGCGAGTCAGCACCGTACCCGTGCGGTGCGTGCAGGTGGACAACGAGTCGCATCTCTATCTGGCCGGCGAGGGCATGGTGCCCACGCACAACTCGACGCTGGGGCTGGACTTCTTGCGGTCGTGCTCCATCAAGAACCGGATGGCCAGCGTCATCTTCTCGCTCGAGATGAGCAAGTCCGAGATCGTCATGCGCCTGCTGTCCGCCGAGGCGAAGATCAAGCTCGCAGACATGCGGTCCGGGCGCATGAGCGACGACGACTGGACGCGGCTGGCGCGCCGCATGAGCGAGATCAGCGAGGCGCCGCTCTACATCGACGACTCCCCGAACCTGACGATGATGGAGATCCGGGCCAAGGCGCGTCGCCTGGCTCAGAAGGCGGACCTTCGTCTGGTCGTCGTCGACTACCTCCAGTTGATGACATCGGGCAAGAAGGTCGAGTCGCGCCAGCAGGAAGTGTCGGAGTTCTCGCGCCAAATCAAGCTCCTCGCGAAGGAAATCAACGTCCCCGTAGTCGCCATGAGTCAGCTGAATCGCGGTCCCGAGCAAAGGACTGACAAGAAGCCAATGCTCTCTGACCTGCGCGAAAGCGGCGCGATAGAACAAGATAGCGACATGGTCATACTTTTGCATCGGCCCGATGCGTTCGAACGAGACGACCCCCGAGGCGGCGAGGCGGACCTCATCATCGCCAAGCACCGCAACGGGCCCACGAAGACCGTCACCGTCGCGCATCAACTGCATCTGTCGCGCTTCACGAACATGGCGCATTAGAGAGTTCAATGTCGCTCTTGGTCGCCAGCGCGAGAATCCTCAGAGCCGACAACGGCGCTGAGGTGGCTTGCGACGAGTTGCACCGGACCGGCGAGCGGCCTCTGGTGTGGTCGCTGGACGAGCGCAAGCGCTTGGTCGCACGGCAGCGTAACCGACGTGAGTTCCAGCGGACACATACAAGCGTCGACGCTACGGCTGGCTTCGGGCCGGCAAGTGGACGCAACCCCTGACAGCCAGCTCATGACGCTCGAGGGATGGAAGCGGCTCGAGGACCTGGAAGCCGGTGACCGGCTGGCTGTTCCGCGGCGAGTACCCGCACCGTTGCAGACCCAGCGGATGGTCGATGACGAGGTCATTCTGCTGGCCCACATGATCGGCGACGGGTCGTGCGTAAGGAATCAGCCAATCAGGTACGCCAGCATCGACGAGCAGAACCTCAAGGCAGTCGCCAACGCGGCCAAGCACTTTGGCGTGACCGCCAAGCGCGACGACTATCCGGCAGCCAGGGTCACCACGCTCCGACTGCCTGCGCCGTACCACCTGACGCATGGGAAGCGGAATCCCATTGCGGCATGGCTCGACGGTTTTGGGCTGTTCGGCAAGCGGAGCTACGACAAGTTCGTGCCAGCCGAGGTCTTCGCGACGCCGAACGATCAGGTCGCGTTGTTCTTACGGCACCTGTGGGCGACGGACGGTTGCATCTGGTGGGACGCGAAGCAACGCAGGGTCGGATCTACTACGGCTCGACGAGTCGACAACTTATCGATGACGTCAGGCAATTGCTTTTGCGGTTGGGGATCTCGTCGCGGGCGTACCGCGCCCCGCAAGGCCGGTATCGGGATATCTGGCATCTCCACGTCTCTGGGCGTCACCACCAGACGCGGTTCCTACGCATCATCGACGCGCACGGCGCGAAATTCTTCGCAGCGCGCGAAGTCTTCGCAAAGCTGGACGGCGTGAAGAGCAACGAGAACGTCGACACCGTCCCGCGTGAGGTCTGGGACGTCGTGCGACAAGACTTGTCCGATCAGGGAATGCCCCACCGAGCCTTCGCCGCAGCCATGCAGACCAAGTTCTGCGGCTCGACGATGTGGAAGCACTCACCGAGCCGGGGACGGCTCCACCGCGCCGCGGCGATCCTCGACGACCAAGCCCTGCACGACCTCACGAACAACGACGTGTTCTGGGACAAGGTCGTCGAGATCACCAGCATCGGTGAGCAAGACGTCTTCAGCGTCACCGTTGCCGATGCGGATAACGTAGTGGTGCAAGGCATCTCGGTCCGCACGGCCCGGGCAGACACGCTCTTCTAGCGCCTCGGCGGCGAGCTGTTGAATGGCCGCTTGATCTGTGGCGCTGCACCTTTGCTATCGCGCAGAACGGGTCACATGGCACGCCGCGGCGGTGACCGACGGGCAATGCCGTGGACCGACCCTGCCGCTGCGCCCCGGCGTGCCGCACAGGTCGACCCGCGACTACCCGCGCAGGGACTGCTCGCACCTCGATCGAAGGGTCTTGGTCATGTCTCCACGCCACGCCGTTCAGAACCCGCCTCGGTCAGCGACATTCAGGCGGGGAAATCCGCGCTGCGAGAGAGTGTTTCGTTGGCCCGGATGTCGGCTAGGGTCTGCTCCAGCGTATCGATGACGGCGTCGTAGCCGCTATTGCCCAGGACCAGCCGACGGGGCGGTGGGTCCTGAGCCATCGCTGCGATCACCGCACGGGCACCGCGGTGCGGATCGCCGGGTTGCGTCCCGTCCATCCCGACGAAGGCGGCACGGACCTGCTCCAGCATGTCGTGATACTCCGGGATCGGCTCCGTCGACGGGCTCGTTGGCGAATCCGGTGTAGGCGTTGGTGCGGAACGCTCCCGGTTCGACTGTCAACACGGAGATGCCCTGTGCAGCGACCTCGTCGCGCAGGGCATCGGTGATGGCTTCGATGGCGAACTTCGTCGCGCTGTAGTAGCCGAATCCGGGCGCTGACACGAGCCCGGCCACCGAGGACACGTTGACGATCCACCCGTTCCCGCGGGCACGCATCCCCGGCAGCACTGCACGCGTCACCGACAGCACGGCGAAGAAGTTCAGCTCGAACATCGCCCGCAACGAGGACTCGTCCATCCCTTCGATCGATCCGTACCAACCGCGGCCGGCGTTGTTGACCAGCACGTCGATGCCACCGAAGTGCTCCTCTGCGGCATGCACCGCACGCTGCACCTGCGCGGCGTCGGTGAGTTCCAGCCAAAGGCCCTCGTGCTGGGTACTTTCGGCACTGGCGCCTTGGCTCTACCTGATCCACATCCTGGTGCTGTGCGGCTTCCGGGTCACCGTCGTCGTGAATGGAACGCCCCGGAGGTGAGGGCATCCGACGCGCGGGTCATCGCCGTCGCGGCACCAGGCGACTGCTGGAGCAGGCTGAGTCGCGGGTCGTGAGGCCTTCGGCTGAGGGTGAAATCGATGCAAGACATCGGCTGAACTCGGTAGCATTCATGCCATGGTCGTTGCGCGGCAAGCCATCTACGATGTTGACGGTCTGACGATGGTTGCTCACTTGGCGCGTCCCGACGGTGAGGGTCCGTGGCCGGCAGTGCTCATCGGCCATGACGGAATCGGTTTGGAGGACTACCAACGCGGCCGCGCCGACATCCTCGCCGACCTCGGATACATCGCCCTTGCGATGGACTATCACGCTGGCCGCACATATTTCGGCGAACCGGACGCGATGCTAGCCCGCGTCATGCCGTTGCTGGATGACCCTGGTCGCATGCGAGCCATCGGCCAGGCGGCGCTCGATGTTCTCCTAGCTGAACCAGGAATCGACCACGAGCAGCTGGCGATGGTGGGGTTTGGCGCTGGCGGCCGAATCGTGCTCGAACTTGCAGGCACGGGAACGCGCGTGAAGGCGCTCGCGGCGATCCACCCGGGCTTGCCCGCGCCCAGCCACGCCTTGGAGTGGGGAGGTGTGGCCGGAGCATTCCTGTTGGGCACCGGCTCCGAGGACCCCCTGTGCACCCCCGAGCAACTGTTGGCCTTCGCCGCCGTCCTTCAGGACGCTGGAGTCGATTGGCGCGTCAACGTTTATGGCGGCGCCCAACACGCCTTTTGGGCGGCTCCCATGCAGCCTGACGACGCATCGGATGGTGCCGCGCCCGCACACCTGGCCACCGTTCCCGGTGTAGGACATCACGCTCTGCACGCGACACGGGCATGGCGTGCGGTGCTGGATCTCCTAGACGAAACGATGGCACCTGATCCGCGCCGTTGAGCATGACAAGCCATGTGCCGCGCCGCTTTTCACATACCCCCTGGGTAACGGTCTGAGTCCTGAAGCCCGCATTCCGAAGCTTCAGCCAGGCCCAACGCCGATTGCGCCTTGTTAAGCTCTTACATGCCGCGAAGACTTAGTGACGAACAAATCGAGGCGTTCCTTGATAGCCGCCCGTCCTGGGCGATACTGAGCACGATCGACGGGGATGGATTCCCGCACACGGTACCGCTGGGATATTTTCGCCTTGGCCGCGACATCGTCATGGGTGTGCGAGACGGGACACGCAAAGTTGCCAACGTCGAAGGCAACCCGAATGTGAGTGTCATGCTCGAAGACGGCTCGAGCATGGCAGACATCCGGGGAGTGATGTTCCAAGGTCACGCCCGCATCGTTCGCGAACCAAGCGAAGCACTTCAGCTCGCGAGAGAAGGTGCACGTAAGCGGGGGGTGCCGGAGAACGAATGGCCTACCGCACCCAGACCGGGCGTCACCTACATCCGGATGACACCCGTGAGAACGGTGTCCTGGGATTACGCAACTTCAACGCCAGACCAGGCTTAGCCTCGCTGGCCTCACCGACACCACCATGCCGACTTGTCGCCCTCGCGTGGACCTGCCAGGACCAATCGGTGAGGAAGTGGCCGGAAGGTCCCGTTCCGGCCTTGGGAACGGCGCGGCGAGGGGCACCGGTGACGAGGCGGCGCAGCGGTGAAGGAAGGCTGGCCACGATGATGAACATCCGCCGGATGGCCGCGAGTGCCGAGGCTCCCAGGAGGACGCGTCCACTGCTCGGACCAAGATCGTTGCGTTCGTCCAACGTGGCTGTCTGCGGGCTGTCTGCGGGCTCACGCGCGCCGGCGACCAGTCTGGCCAGGCCGCCCCAACAACGACGAGGTCAGCATCCGCTAGAGCTATCGACTAGTTCGAGCACCGCCGGCTCAGACGTTCACTCCAATGGCTCGGGCGTGAAGGTGACGTCGACACCGCCCACGGTCATCGTCACCTGACCTTCCATCACCATCACCTGAGCCGAGACCCGTCGATCGACGGTCTGGGCCAGTTGCTGCACCGGCGCGTGCGGTATCTGCACCACCGACAGGTTCCGCAGCCCCGCCACTTTGGGTCCCACGGTGCGCCACCAGGTGGCCACGCCGGCGGCGAACGGGAACAGCAGCACCTGGTCGGCCTGGCTGGCCGCCTTGCCCAAGGCGCGTTCATCGGGCTGGCCGACGTTGATCCACTCCAGGATCCGGCCCGTGTAGTCCGCGAGCCGCAAGTCCGGTACGCCAGGGGTGGACAGGCCCGCCCCGAACGCCAACTCACCGTCGACGTCGCTGAGCCGGTGTGCGCGCAGCCCAAACGCCAACAACCGCACCACCATCCGCTCGTCGGTCTCACTGGGATGACGGGCCACGGTCAGCGTGTGATCGGCGTAGTAACCGTGATCGACATCGGAGACGCCAAGTTCGACTTTGAACACTGTTGCAGAAAGGGCCACGTCATAGTGTCCACCCTGGTGGTGTTCCCCGAGCAGTCAGGCCGCTTCGAGTAGTCAGGGGTCAGACGGTCGACGACGCGGCCGACGGTGACGACCAGGATCGCGATGCGCGAGTGTCATGTGGATGCCGATCAGCGCGGCATGGCTGCTGATGGCGCTCACCATCGCAAAGCCCACCAGCGCAAAGCCCACCAGAATTGCCGTGAACACCACCTCCGGCTGTCAGCCAGTGAAAGACGCGGGTACTCGGGCCATTCCGATTGCGGAAAACCCGCACCCGCTCGTACCTGCTGAGCAGGAATGGTCTGCCGCGAAAGAAACCACCTAGACTCATGTTTCAGGTGACCTACCGGCGGGATCCCCTACGAACATTGTCGATGCCTTCAATACCGTTGTCGTGGAGGAGGATAGGACGGCACATGACTCAGGTTAAGGGCGAACTTCCGGGTCCGGCCATGGAGGACCCAGGGTCCGGATTGGACTACGGCGTCAGACCAGATCAACTACTCGGTGACATCACACCCATCGACCGGTTCTTCATTCGCAGCCATGCACCCACTCCACACATCGACCAGGCGACGTGGGAACTACGGATCGAGGGCGAAGGAGTTCGTCGGCCAATCAGCTATACCTATCAGGATATTTGCAGCTCCTTCCCGGTTGTGTCAGTGATCCGCACGATCGAGTTGCAGGGAATCGCCGGGTGCTCTTCGGCGGCGAGCTCGGTCGGGAATTCGAGGGTACGCAGTGGGGACGCGGCGCCATCAGCACTGCCGAGTGGACGGGCGTACGGTTGTGCGACATTCTCGAAGCGGCCGAAATCACCACGGCGGCAATCGAAGTGATGCCCGAATCGCTCGATACAATCCGCGCGCGCAGACCACTGCCATTGGCCAAAGCGCTCGCACGCGACACCATCGTCGCGTTCGCAATGAACGGCGAGCCGCTACCTGCTGAGCACGGTTTTCCGGCCAGGTTGGTGGTATCGGGCTGGCTCGGTGCGGCGAGTATCAAATGGTTGGGTCGCATCGAAGTCTCCGAACACGCCATTCAGGTGCCCTGGAACACCGAAGACTACGTACTGATCAACGACGAGAATGCCGCAATGGATCCTGGCGGCAGATCAGTGATCACCGAACCTGCACTGTCGACTCTGGTTGAGCTGCCCTGGCCGGCCACGCTGCATCCGGGGCCACAGCTCATCCGAGGCCGGGCATTCGCTGGAGAGCGACGAATTGCCAAGGTGGAGTGGAGCATCAACGACGAGCCGTGGGCCCCGGCCACCATCCTCTCGCCCGGGGAACCAGGGTATGGGCGCGGTGGCAGATCCGCTGGCCTGCAACACCCGGTGACCACGTACTGCGGGTTCGGGCCACCGACGACCGGGGGAACGTGCAGCCGGAGTCCACCCCGCCCAACGCCCTGGGGTACATGCACGAGTCGGTCCTCGCACATCCCGTTCATGTCACCGAACCAGCAGGTAACAATGCAGTACCGCCGCTGTGAGATGCCGCGTACTGCACGCGCAACGTCTGCATGACGGAGGGCGGCACGGTCACTCCTTGGCGGTGAGAAGTTCCCAGGGCTGCATGCCGAGCAGACCGGCAAGGTGCCCCTGCATCTCGACGCCGGCCGGCAGCGGGCGCCACCAGATGGTCACCTCGGCGATCTTGCCGTCCGCGTCGAGCAGGATCTGTCCATTCCGTCGACGACGGTGTCTTCGATCTGCAGCCGGAAGTACGCGGCGTGGTGGGTCTCGCCGGTGAGAACCTCCTTGTAGGTGAGGTCGGTCGCACCGCGCCGACCCCCTGGATGGCTTCCAGGACTGCCTCGCGGCCGGTGACTGGCTCATCGCCGAGCGGGCCGTACAGCACCACGTCCTCGGCGAGGATTGCGGAGAGGGCGTCTTTGTCTGCGCCGCCGTGCATGGTGTCGACGAAGGCCTCCACGGTGTCGCGGTGCGGGGCGAACGTGGTCATGGTTACTCCTAATGTTCGTTGAATGCTCGTGCCGTTGTCGTGGCGTCACTTCAGATCACCGTGGTGCCGCCGTCGACCACCAGCTCCTGGCCGTTGACTAGCTGAGTCGTCGGAGGCGAGGAACAACGCGGCCGACGCGATCTCCTCGGGCTGGCCCATCTCTCGCCGCGGGATCACGGACTCGAACTGCGCCTTCATCTCGTCGTCCATCACCTCCGCCAACATCGGTGAGGCGACCTGGCCGGGGGTCAGCACGTTCACCCGGATCTTCCTGTCCCTCAACTCCGACACCCACACCCGTGCGTAGGCGGGCAGTACGGCCTTGCTTCCCGCGTACACGCTCCAATTGGGGTAGCCCCGCAGCGAGGCGTTCGACCCGGTCATGAAGATCGAGCCGCCGTCGTTGAACAGCGGCAGCGCCTTCTGAACCGTGAACAGCGTGCCGCGCGCGTTCAGCCCGAAGGCGGCATCGAAGTCCTCCTCGGTGATCTCGCCGAGCTTGGCCTTGCGCGCCCGTCCCGGCGCTTGCCCACAGCACGTCGATCGCGCCCTTTTCCTGCTTGACCGTGTCGAACAGGCGGTCCAGGTCGGCGAGGTCGGCCGAATCACCCTGAACGCCAGTCACATTCCGCCCGATCAGTTCGACGGCCTGGTCCAGCTCGTCCTGCCGTCGGCCCGAGATGAAGACGTGAGCTCCTTCGTCGACGAACAACTTGGCGCCGGCCAGCGCCATGCCGCTTGTCGCGCCGGTGATCACCGCGACCTTGCCATCGAGTTTTCCCATGATCCGCTCCATTCGTTCGATTGCCGATGCTATGTACACCGATCTGATTACTTAACGTATCGAGCGCTCGTGCGGAGCGCAAGCTATGTACACCGATCCGTACCCAACTGGGCTATGCTGGGCGTGTGACGGAGTTGGAGAAGGGGCCGCGAGGCCTGCGCCGCGGCAGGGGCGCACGCGAGCGCATCCTCGGCGCTTCACGACAGCTGTTCCGCGATCAAGGCATCAACAGCACCGGCCTGGACCAGCTCTGCGCGGTGGCCCAGGTGTCCAAGCGCACGTTCTACCAGCACTTCACCAGCAAGGATGAGCTGATCGCCGAACACCTACGCCGATTCGATCCCGACGTCCTGCCCGAGGTGTTCGACCGCACCGACCTCACGCCGCGCGAGCGGCTCCTCGCCGCCTTCGACATTCACGCGCCTCTGTGCCCGTTCATCGCGGCGGCCGTCGAAATCAACGATCCGGGCCACCCGGCACGCGTGCACGCCTCGCGACTACAAGACGGCCTTTGCCGCGCGGCTCACCGAAACCGCGCGCGAGGCCGGCGCCACCGACCCCGAACAGCTCGGCGAACAATTGGCGCTGCTCCTGGATGGCGCTTCGGCCCGCAACCGAGTCCTCAACGCCGACACCTTCGCCACCGCCGCCGCCATCGCCGTCGTCCTCATCGACAACGCCATCCCCGCGGCAGCGATACCGCTTGCCGCACAATGAGACCCGGCAATCCTCTGCCAGGCTTGATCGCTCGAGGCCGAGGTGGTCATGAAGGCTCGTGTTCGGCCGGGGCGCCGTAGATCGTGGCCAGGTGCTCCAGGATTCGCTCCTGAGGGTGGCGAGCGGGGTTGTCATCAGCGCGTCGCGTGTTGGCGGAGACCTCCATCGCAGACTGTACGATGCGGTACAGTACGCGAGGGCTTGACTCGACCGACTGCGACCAGGCGGCTGCACGTCGGCCCATTTCGCCTGGGCACAACCAGGAAGGATCCCTCAGATCGTCTCGTTGACTGCGGTAGCGCTCGTCTCGATCGTCGCGTTGCTTTCACCGCTCAGCGTTAAGGTGCTCCGGCTGCCCGTGCCGGCGATCGTGCTCGAGATTCTTCTGGGCGTCATCGTCGGTCCACAGGTGCTCGGCTGGGTGCACATGGACGCTGCGCTCCAGGTGTTGTCGACGATCGGTTTGAGCTTCCTTCTATTGCTCGCCGGGCTGGAAATCGACGTCCACCATCTGAGGGGCCGCTGCTGCCTCGCGCCTCGTGGGCCTTCGTGGTGTCGTTCACTCTCGCGGTGGCCGTAGGTGTCGGCCTAGGGATGTTGGGCCTCGCTCGGTCACCGGTGTTGATGGCCGTGATCCTCTCGGCGACCGGGCTCGGGATCATACTTCCGGTCCTGAAGGACGCGGGGATCGTCGAGACCCGAGCCGGGCAAGTCATAGTGGCCGGTGCGTCGATTGCCGAGGTCGTGCCCATTGTGTTGTTATCCCTGTTGTTCTCCGAAGACACGTCGGTCGGGGTTGGGGGCCAGGCTGACGCTGCTGGTGGCGTTTCTCGGCTTCACGGGTGTCGTCATCGCCGTCGTTCTCGGCCTAGAGCGTGTTCACATCCTCTGCAAGACGCTGCTCGACCTGCAGGACACCACTGCCGAGATTCGAGTCCGCGGAACCATGGCCCTGCTCTTGGTCTTTGCCGCTCTTGCTTCGGCATTCGGGCTCGAGTCGATCCTGGGGGCATTCCTTGCCGGGGCGGCGCTGACCCTGCTCGACCGCGATGACGACATGACCCACACCCAGTTCTATACCAAGCTGCACGCGGTCGGATTTGGTGTCTTCGTCCCGTTCTTCTTCGTCGCAACCGGGGTGTCGCTCGACGTTCGAGCACTCATTGACGACGTTTCCTCCCTGGCCAAGATCCCCATCTTCGTCGTCGCGCTCCTGATCGTGCGAGCCTTACCGGCCATCTTCTACCGTCCGTTGCTCGGCAGTACTCGCGACGTTCTGGCCGCGGGTCTGTTGCAGGCCACGTCGCTGAGCATTCCGGTGGTGGCCGGGGGGATCGGTGTGGAACTGGACCTGCTTCAACCGGCCAACTACGCGGCGCTCGTCGCCGCTGGCTTATTGTCGGTCATCGTCTTTCCGCGATTGGCTGTCCTGCTACTGGCGCGGGGCGCGAAGGCATCAGCGCCGGCGGAGCCAAGTCGTGAAAACGATGACCGACCGCGTCCCAGCCCGTGACGACGTCGCAGACTCCCAGAAGCCTCTCGCCGCTGGGGAGTGCTTGGGCACCGGGCGACGGACGCAACCCGATGCGGTCATGTGTCGGGTTGCTCTGGGTCGTGGTCCTGCTCGGGGCGTTGGCGCGCACACGGGCCCTGGACGCGGCGCTCGGCAGCGAAGACTAGCTCATGGCCGTGCCATCGAGACGTGTGCCAGGCCCGAGAGGTTGACGAGCACTTCCTGCGGCTTTTGGACGATGACGGCAGCACGCCCTGGCAGTGTGCGCATCGCAGGACCGCGCCCATGGCGGTCACGAAGGCGTGGGCGCGTGCGAGTTCGAATGTGCGATGACAGCCTCCGCATCGTCCGATCGCGGCGGTGATCTCGATGCCGAGAGTGTCGGCGAAGAGCCCGGCGAGCGCGTTTCCGTCGAGGTGGGTCATCCACTGCCTCCGAAGCGTTCCGTGCGTATTCGTGTGGCGTCATGGCCGAGTTCGAGAAGCCAACCGGCGACCGACTCGACGAACGGTGGGGTCCGCAGACGAAGATGCGCGGTGTCGCCGTGGCGGGGAAGACGAAACCGGCGACCGACTCCCGAGTCAGTCGCCCGGGGGGAGACAGCGATGCCGGGGGAGATCTCCGCGTGTACGCGACGTGGACGGGGGTCTTCGAGAGCGCGTAGAGCTCCTTGGCGAAGAACACGTCCTCGGGCGTCCGGACGGAGTACAGCAGTCGGAACTCGGCGGCGTCCTCCTCGAGTTCACGCGCCGCGGCCATTGCGAACAGTGGGACCACGCCGGATCCACCGGCGATGAGCTGAACCGGAGAACGGTCGAGTTCCGATGCGACCCGAGCACGAAGTACCGTCCCAGAGGGCCGTGCACCTCGAGCTCGTCGCCTTCCGCGAGCTGGTGGACGAGATATGGAGAGACTCCGCCTGCAGGGAGTTCGTCGACCGCCAGGATGACTCGTGTCGTCTCGCCCGATGATGCGACCCAGTAGGACCGGGTCGCCTGATAGCCGTCCGGAGCGGCGAGTCGAACGTCGAGGTGGGAACCGGCGTGGTTTCCCGGCCAGGTCGGCACGTCCAGTTCGAGGCGGACCGCCGACGCGGTCTCTCGACGGCGGCCGGCGACGCGTCCGACGTGCCAGCTCGCCCGGATCGGCGAAGTCACCAGTAACGTTCCTCGCGCCACGGATCACCACGGAGGTGGTATCCGTTCTGTTCCAGAACCCGGGCTCGTCGCTGGGCATCATCTGTATCCCGCGACCCACTTGGCGCTCTTCCAGAAGTAGAGGCGGGGCAGAAGAAGTCGCGCTGGTCCGCCATGCTCAGGAGTCGAGGGTTCGCCCTCTGCCTCGGTGGCGATCCACGCCTGGCCGTCGAGCAGATCGTCGAGGGGCAGGTTGGTGGTGTAGCCGCCGTGGCTCTCGGATCATGACGTAGTCGCAGGAGGTCTCGACGTCCTCGAACAGCCGGTCCAGGGGCACTCCGCGCCATGCCATGTCGAGCTTCGACGCAGTGTGTGACGCAATGGATGTCGGTGGTGATGTCCTCCACGCCCACGTCCTGGAGCGCTGTTCCAATCCCATCCATGTTCGGTGCCGTCTTCGGTCGTGATGGTGAACGTCCAACTCGTCGACCCGATTTCGGGCGTAGGGCCGGCCGTCAGGACCGGCCAGTCGTCGACGAGCGTCTGGCCCGGCGCAACCGTGAGTCGCCGGCGCCGCGACGGCCACCGAACCCGCTGCTGATCACTGCCATGGGAAGCTCTTGCGTGTCACGCGCGTTCGGGGTGTGCTCGGGGACGCCGACGGCCGCGAGATACTCGACGGCCGTGCACCCTTGCCCGTGGTTCGACAGGGACTGTACTCCAAGTACATAGTGCCGTGGCCGAGACGCTATCGTGGAGAAATGGCAGCAACGCGGGCGCCCGAGAAGGCGTCAACGGACGAGGCTCCGAGGGCGCTGTCGCCGCGGGGGCTTCGTAGTCGTACCGCGATCGTCGACGCGGCCGCGACCATGATGCGCCGAAGTGGGGTGGCGTCGACCAGTCTCGACGAAGTTCTGGCGGCAGCGGGCTGCGGAAAGTCGCAGCTGTATCGACTACTTCGATGACAGGGTCGACCTCATACGCGCAGTCATCGAGCGTCAGGTCGAACTCATCCTGGCGGCGCAACCCGCCATACACTACACCGACTCCTGGGCGGGCCTGCGTCGGTGGGCCGACCAGGTGGTGGAGAGTCATCGTGTGCTGGACGGGCCGTTCGCGTGCCCGCTCGGATCGATGGCCGCTGAATTGAAGAACGACCCCGCATATCTTCCACAGTTGGACGCCGCCTTCCGGCGGTGGGAGGAGCCGTTGGCGCGCGGCTTGAAGGTGATGCGCGAGCGCGGTCAGCTCGACACGGCAGTCAGATCCGGATAGATTGGCCCAATCAATCGTCGCCGCCGTGCAGGTGGGCTGATGATGGCCCAGATACACGACGATGGAACGGTTTTCGAGGATGCGGTGGAGAATGCGCTGCTGTCCTTGCGTCGCAGGGCATTACCGCGGCGACGGGCGGTCGCGGCGAAGAGCTGACTGAGCCGGGTTTCGGGCCCTTTGACGAGATCATGACTTGACCTGGTCAGCGCCGCAGCGCCGCCACCGCGTCTTCGAGCGCGTCGCGGTGAGATCTCGATCCGGCCGTGGACCGAGGCGAGGAGGTAGCCGCCCTGCAGAGCCGCGAGGAGGCTGGCGGCGAGCGGTCGGGGTTGGCATCGGGGTCAAGCTCGCCGCGCTCCTGAATCCGGCGCAGTCCCGCGGCCAGGTGTCCCTCCCACGTGCGGAACGCGGTGGCCAGCGCGGGGCGGTAGGCCGAGTCCTTCAGTTCCGTTGCCAAGGTGCCGAGCGGACACACGAACGGACCATCCTCGGCCGGTTGTGCGTCCACGACGCGCGACACCCACGTGTCGAGACCGTCCCACGAGCTGATCGCGTCGGCGGCATCTTGGCCGTCGAGTACGACCGTGAGTTCCCGGTCTATGACCGCTCGGACGAGTTCGGTCTTGTCGCGAAAATGGCGATGAAGCTCTCTGGCCTCCGCGCCAGACGCGCGGGAGACATCACCGATCGACGTAGCCGCGACGCCGCGGTGGTAGATCATCGAGGCGGCAGCATCGACGATCGCCGCACGTGTAGTCCCCCTGATGCCGTGTGACCGACGTGTTGCGGACGGTGGGCGGGGCCGAGGACTCGTTCATCCAAACTCTCCATTCATCTTTCGTGCGGAACGATCACCACCCACGGTTCGAGGACTGATTGCCGAGAGCTGACGACGAGGTGTAGCGGCCAGTAGGGCGTGATTGCGGCATGGGCGGCGCCGGTGGTGGGGGACCGGCGTCCGCACGATGATCAGACGTAGGTGAGTGTCGGGGTGGGCGGTATCCGTTACGCACGTCACGAGCGCACCTCCTCGTCGGGCCGAAGGTCGACAGGTCGATGCCGTCGTGTAACGCCACGCCCCGTCGACAGCACCCCTGTTCCTGAGGTGGGTAACCATCGAATGAGGGATGCCAATGCCTTTGGACACCAGGGTGGGCGGTGGTAGGTGTACTGTGCAGTACATTACTACGCCGCTCTGGACTATCAATCATGTTAGAAAAGCCCGCTATTTCGTACGAGTAGCGGCGACGGATTGCGCAAGTGTCAGGTAGTGGCGCGTAACGGCCTGTCGGCATCGGGAGGCGCACTGTTCCGTGTAGTACATTTCACTCACGATCGGCGTGAGCCCAGGGAGGCACATGAGCACCCCAACCAGAACGGTCTTCCGCGGCAGTAGCGGAGAGTTGGCCGGCAAGCTGGAGATGCCGAGTGACGCCCCGAAAGCCTGGGCACTGTTCGCGCACTGCTTCACCTGCGGCAAGGATAACGTTGCAGCAGGCCGAATCTCGCGCGCGCTGGCGATGCAGGGTATCGCGGTACTGCGGTTCGACTTCACCGGCTTGGGAGAGTCCGAGGGCGACTTCGCCGCGACCGGCTTCAGTTCCAACGTCGAGGACTTGGTCTGCGCCGCAGACCATCTCCGCGACCAGTTCAATGCCCCAGCGGTGCTGATCGGGCATTCGCTGGGCGGGGCGGCCGTCTTGGCAGCCGCGCCGCACATCCCCGAGGTCCGCGCGGTCGTCACCATCGGTGCGCCTGCTGACCCCTTCCACGTCATCGGATTGCTGGGCGACGCGATACCCGTCGTCGAAGCGGGCGAAGCCACGGTATCGATTGGGGGGCGACCGTTTCGGGTGCGTCGCCAATTTCTCGACGACATCGCGATGCAACCGCAGTGCGAGCGAATCGCCACCCTCGGCGCCGCGCTGCTCGTCATGCATTCCCCGATCGACCAGGTGGTGTCGGTGGACAACGCGCGGATCATCTTCGACACTGCGCGGCATCCGAAGTCGTTCATCGCTCTCGACGGCGCCGACCACCTTCTCAGCGATCGGGCCGACGCCGAGTACGCGGCGAGCGTCCTCGCCGCCTGGTCGAGCAAGTACGTGACGGCCCCCACGACGACCGCCGAACTGAACACCGACGATCCGGCCGAGGGTGCCGTGCGGGTCGCCGAGAGCGGGCCCGGCAGACTCACCCAGCAGATCAGTGCGCGCCGGCATCGGCTGACCGCGGACGAACCCCACCCCGTCGGGTGACGACGCCGGCCCGACACCGTACGACTTGCTCCTGGCCGCGCTCGGCGCCTGCACGTCGATGACGGTGCGGATGTATGCCGATCGCAAGCAGTGGCCGCTCGAACGCATCGTCGTCGATTCGCGCCACTTCCGCATCCACGCCAAGGATTGCGCCGAATGCGAGACCGCCACGGGGATGGTCGACCGGATCGAACGCGACATCACCCTCATCGGCCCGCTCGACGCCGACCAACGCGCCAAACTGCTCGACATCGCCGACCGATGCCCGGTGCATCGCACCCTGCGTTCCGAAGTGTCCATCCATACCGCTGAAGCACGAGCCGACCAAGACAGAGGCTGACATGACACAAGATTCAGAATTCGACGTAGTCGTCATCGGCGGCGGCCCCGGCGGCGCCTCAGCGGCGGAGTACCTCGTCGCCGAAGGGCTCGAGGTGGCCCTGGTGGAGGAACGGCTCATCGGCGGTGAATGCCACTACTGGGCATGCAATCCGACCAAGACGCTGCTGCGCCCGATCGAGGTGCTGGCCCTGGCGAAGGCCGTTCCCGGCGTGCGGGAAGCCGTGGGGCCGGGCCAGCTCGACGTCGCCGCCGTCTTCGCCAAGCGCGACGCCATCGTCGACCATCTCAACGATGAGGGCGTCACCGCTGAGCTGCAGCAGAGCGGCCTCACGGTGATCCACGCCCACGGCCGACTCGCCGGCCCACGCGAGGTCACCGTCACCCACCCCGACGGCCGCGAGGAAACCGTCCGAGCGCGGCAGGCGGTCGTGCTCGCCACCGGCACCCGCCCCGCCATCCCCGACGTACCCGGACTGGCCGAGGCGCGCCCCTGGACCAACCGCGACCTCGCGGCCATGACGCACGTGCCACCACGAACCCTGATCATCGGCGGCGGCGTCGTCGGCGTCGAGTTCGCCACCATCCTGGCCGGCCTGGGCTCCAAGGTCACACTGCTCGCGCGCGGCGGCACCCTGCTGCGCAACTCCGAGACCGTCGCCGGCGAGATGGTCACCGAGTCGTTGCGGCGCAAGGGAGTAGACCTTCGCTTCCACGCTCACCCATCTGGCGTGGCCCGACCCGTTGCGGGCGGCGCCGTCAGCGTCACCGTCGGCGACGAGACCATCGAGGTCGACGAAGTCGTCGTCGCCGCGGGACGGGTCGTCAACACCGATGCCCTCGGCTTGGAAACCGTCGGGCTGCGTGCCGGAGAGTTCGTCGCCGTCGACGACCACTTGCAGGCGGTCGGAGTCGACGGCACCTGGCTGTACGCGATGGGCGACACCACCGGACGCGCACTCTTGTCGCACCTGTCGCAATATCACGCAGTCGTGGTCGCCGACGTCATTGCCGCCCGCGCACGAGGCCGCCAGCTCGACGCCGACGAACTCATCGCCCGTGACCCACACAACCTTCCACAGGTCGTCTACACCGACCCCCAGGTCGTCGAAGTCGGACGAACCGAAAGCCAGGCGCGCGCAGACGGATTCACGGTCACGACGACCACCGCGCGCTACCCGGAAGCCGTGCCCGACCTCGCCATCTTCCGCGACGGCTTCGACGCCTGGGCGAAACTGGTCATCGACGCCGACACGGACACCCTGCTCGGCGCAACCTTCGTCGGACCCGAGTTCGCCGAACTCGCCCAGGCGGCCACCCTCGCCGTCGTCGCCAAGGTGCCGGTCGAGACACTCCGGCACGTCGTGGCGCCGCACCCCTCGATCAACCAGATCTGGAACCCGCTCCTTGCCCGACGACGGGACCCGTCAGGTGGTCCGACGAGCGGACGTTGACGAGCGAAAACCGCTGGTACTAGCGAAGGCTGGACACGTCGGACGTGTCCGAGCTCGACTTGCGTCGACGCCGAACCCCTAACCCTTGGCCCTCGTGCGCGAACGACCCTCACATCACCCCTGCGCCGTGGGTGGCCTTGGCGGGTTCTGCGCGGTGGTTTCCTTGGCGTAGGTGGCCTGCATGAGGCCGCCGGCGTTGGAGGGCTCTCCGCCGTGGGTGGCCTTCGCGATGGTCGCGGGACGGACAGCGTGCGCCGCGGGACGCGGCAACGGCAGGAGCAGCGCGGTGCTGGCATTGGCGACAGCCGCCAATCCCAAGGCACCGCCGATGATGCCGGCGGCAGCGATGGGGCCCGCGATGGAGCGGAGATGCGCGAGTGTCGTGGTGTTCATTTGACGGATGCGCACCGCTCGACGTCTACCTCGGCGCTGAACCCCTGGCCTGACCGATCGCCCCAGTCGAAACGCGCCTGACGTCAGGTCGCCTCGGGATCGGCCTCGATGAGGAGTGACATGCCGTGGTGCGGCGGCATCTCCACGGCGAAGCTGTTCAGATCGTCCACTGTCGCAATGGATTTGCCGGTGAACATGTCCGACACCGACCCCGCCGGATGGCAGCTTCTCCGATCGCACCGTGCCGGCGACTTCCTCGTTGGCGAAGTTGAGGACGGTGAGCTGGTATCGCCCTGCATCCGCGAGCTCGTGGACCAGCACCAGCATGCCGCGGTGCGACACCTCGGGTATGTCGATCTGGTCGGCTGGTCGCGATCCCGTAGTGCGAGCGCACCTTGAGGATCGCCTGCAGCTGGCGGACGAAGCTGTTTCGTCCGCGAGCTGCTCGGGAATCGGCCCGTACAGGCTGCGGCCGCGCTGGCATCCCGGCGATCGACTGCGTGGCGCTCGGGTTGACGCCCATCAGGTCGTGCGCGGCGCGGTGGATCCACCGGGTGTCGCCGCCTCGCAGCAGTTCGGCGACCTCGGAGCCGGCAGCGTGAGCATGCCGCACAGGTCCCAGCCCGACAGCGCGAAGACGCCGGGCTGCAGCGCGTTGAACATGGCCAGCAGCAGGTGCGCCCGCCGGATCCGGTCGATGTCCGTCGATGTCGTCGAGGTCGGTGATGCCCGAGCGTCGCCGCGATGACCGTCGCCGTCGTGCAGGCGATCCCGTTGGTGGTGAAGATCAGGTTGTACGGGGCGTGCTGGCCCGGTGAGCCTGTCCGACAGTCGCGGCGGACGGTGTCGGCCGAGCTCGCTCGCCGGTGATCTCGGCGCCCTTGTAGTGATAGACGTCGTCGCGGTGGCCGGTCGACCAGTGCACCAGCTCGTAGGTCAGCTCGTCGTGGTTCTGCAGGGCGTGCACCAGCGAGGCCGGGTCGACGCCCAGCTCCAGCGTGGTGCGCAGCGTGAGCCGCAGGAACTCGGTGTCGCCGGTGGCCAGCGCGTGGTGGTAGGCGGGCCGGTTGACGAAGTCGTAGGACAGGTCGGCGCCGGCCTCGCGGTCTCCCGGATGTCGTCGATGGTCAGGTTGAGCTCCTGGAAGGTGAACCCGCCGACCTTGCGCACCATGCTGGCGATCAGGTGGTTCGCCGCCTCGGACAGCGGGTGGCCCTCCGACCAGGCCGGGCTGCCCTCCGCCGCGCTCTTCTCCACGCCCGAGGAAGCCGTTGGCGTCCAGGCGCAGCCCGCCGGAGCCGAGATCGGCCAGCGAATGCAGGGCGTCGCCGATGACCAGCCGCATCCCGGCGAACGACGGGTCCAGCCAGTTGATCGAGGGCTGGCCGTCCTTGAAGTAGTGCAGGTAGACCCAGCGCCGCTCGACGCCGTCGGCGCCGACGACCGGGCGGGTGCCGCTCCAGTTGGTCTCCTTGACCCCCTCGGCGTAGAAGATCACCCGCTGCAGCCGGCCGATGATGTAGCCGGCCTTGTCCAGCCACTCCTCGGTGGCGGCGTCGATGTTGACCGAGTCCGCTGCCGGCGGGCACGTCGGGCAGGTGCTCCCAGTCCTCGGGATCGATCTCGACCATGTGGTAGATGCCGGGGTAGTCGGCGTACTTCATCTCGGCGAGCCGGAAGTCGGCGCCCTTGCCGGTGTGGCCGGGCACGATGTCGTCGATGATCGTGCCGCCGTACCAGTTGGCGGTCGCCGCACATCGCCCGGAACTCGTCCTCGGTGCCGAACGCCGGGTCGATCTGGGTGCTGATCCGGTCGAAGTGGCCGTCGACGCTGGGCGTCGTGCTCCCAGCCGGAGATCCCGCCCGCGCGCTTGACCGGGCCGGTGTGGACGGCCTCGATGCCGATCTCGGCGAACGCCTTCCACAGTGTCCTCGTCGGCCATCGCCTTGAGGAACGACTCGTCGGGCCGGGTGATCAGCGACAGCGGGTAGGCGGTGAACCACACCGACGCCGTTCGACCGCGTGCGCGCGGACTCGGGCTTGGCGTACGGGTTCTGCCACATCGAGCCCTGGCCGGAGAACTGCTGGCTGATCTCGTTGGCGTCGGCCAGCATCGACTGCGACGAGCAGCCACGAGACGTAGGCCGGGTTCTCGCCGTGGCCGGCCCGTCCTGGGCGAGCGAGCGGCGCGTGAACGGCGTCTTCACCCGAGGCCGGAACCGCAGCGTCCGGGGCGCGCGGGGTGGAGGTGCTCGTCGAAGGTGATCTCGCTGGGCTCGTTGCCCTGGTCTTCGGCTTCCGGCTCTGCCAATTGAGTCAAGATGTCCGCCTTCGCAAGAGTTGTGACGTTCTCCGCCCGTACGGCGCAGTATTACCAGGGAGACGCCCGGTTGAAACTGTGACGACGCCAGCGTAGGCATGGCCCGCCATCTGCCGACTGTGCGGGAAACGATTTCGCGGCGCTGTCGGCGCATACCCCGATCTTGGTTCTTAGGCGCATCGCAGGAGGCGTCCCCGAGCACATGGCCGGACGAGTGGACATCGACGGTGCCACTTCGTAGCCTGTCCAGGACGGCCGCCGGACCAGGATCGGTCCCTGATGCCGAAGGATCGTGACAAGCCGAATGAACCGCGTTCGCCGGTCGCTTCGGCGAGCGGCGTCGGCTCGGCCGCCGCGGCACTCCTGGTCTCGATGTCGATGAGCGGCGTGATGGCGGACCCGGCGGCTGACGCACTGCCAACCTCAACCAGTTGTCCCGTCAGGCCGTGCAGACTCGCGGGGACGTCACGACGGCCCAGCGCGATGCCGATGACAGACTGGCTGCCCGACAGCCGCCGAAGAGCGCCATCGCGCTGACCAGGCAGCGCTCGAGGCCGCGAACTCCCAGCTCGAGCCCTTTCAGGCCGCGGTGGACCGAATAGCGGCGATGACCTACATGGTGGAGGCACCGATCAATTCACTGCGGTTGACCGCAGCCTCCCCGCAACAGCTCATCGACGAGCTGTCGCTGCAGCGGTGTCGTCGCCGAACGGCCGATCAAATGAAGGCCTTTAAACGGCAAGCGAGCGTGCGGCCGCCGCCGCGCGGCCTCGCAGAATCGGCCGCCGACGCCCGCGCCGCGGCCGAGCAGGCCTCCGCGGTCGAGCAGACTGCAGACGAAGTGGAAGGATCTGCTGCGTCAGATCACCGCCGCGGAGGCGCATACTCGGCGTCGACACCGCAACAACAAGCGGTGGTCGACGCCGCGAGCGCAGTCCTGCCGCCGGTCCGAGTGCGCCGCTCCGGCGGACCCGCCGATTGCCGCGATGCCCGGCGACGTCGACCCATCCCTCGCTGCCGCCGTCGTGGACATCCCGGAGGCGTTGCCCGTCGGCGTCGCACGCGAGGCCGGGTTGCAGCCGAACACCATCGTGGCCGCCAGGGCCGTCAGCGCGGCGTTCCCCAGATCGGCGAGATCGACGGCGTCCGCCGGACTCGAAGCCGTGGCATCCGAGCGGTCTGGCGATCGACATCATGATTCCCAACCCCACGAGCGCGGAGGGCATCGCGCTCGGCGACGTGATCCTCGCGTTCGCGATGAGCAACGTGGGCGATTCGGGTTGCAGGACGTGATCTGGCGCGGCACGGACTACACGCCGGGCGGTCCGGCGGGCTCGGGTTACGGCCACTACGACCACGTGCACATCACCACGACACCACGTCGCTAGCCGACGAGTCGGCTACCTAGCCCGAAGTACGCGCCGGTCCCCGCCCGGACCCTTCCGTCGAACATGCCTGGCAGTCCGTGCAACTGCTCGCCGATCTCCCGTTGCCCATGCTCACTGTCGAATGTCGGCAGCGGTCGCGCGGCCGTGGCGCCGGTTTGGATGACCGACTTAGGATCGGACGGGTGCCATCGGATGCAACGAAGACCAGGGCCACGCTGCTCGACTGCGCAGCTCGGGCTTTTGCGCGAGACGGTGTCTTCAACGCGTCGCTGATCGACATCACGCGCCAGCCGGCCAGAAGAACCGAGCAGCGTTGCGCTACCACTTCGGTTCCCGCGACGCCATCCTCTGCGCTCTCATCGACCGTCACGCGGCTTTCCTGGCGCGCCGGAGGGCGAGCTCTCGACGTCGCCATCCGCGAGTCTGCGGATGACCTCGAATCGGTCGTCGAGGCGCTCGTCCGCCCGCCGCCGAACTGCCGAGAAGGACTGGCGGGGACGTTGTTGTCTGCTGGTCATCGCCGAACTGACCGGCGAGGACAGCGAGCAATACAGCCCCGAACTGCAGGAGGTGCTTGCGCGGACAGGGGGGAATGAGGTCTTCGCGACCTTTACCGAGCGGATCCCCTCCCTTGCCGATCCCCTTCTTACCGAGCGGTTTTCACTCATGGTGATGTTCATCTTGCGGGCCATCGCCGACCGTGCCCGAGTTCTGAACGCCGGGTCCCTCGGGCCGTCCGCAACTCGACCACGACCGTTCGTACGCAATCTCGTGACGATGGCCGCCGCCGCCATGGCCGCCCCGATAGCCCGTTGACATAAGCACCCCTGCTTATTACTCTTGACGCTGCATGCATCGGCGCACGCACCGGCAGGAGGTCGACGGTGAAGGCTGTTCGAGTGGTACGCCACGGCGATCCGGCGGAAGTGCGTGAAATACAGGATGTTCCGGCTCCGGAGGTAGGCCCAGGCGAAGTCCGGATCGCCGTCTCCGCAGCCTCGCTCAACTTCGGAGACATCTCCCTGCCGCGGCAGGTCGGCGAGTGTCATGGGACAAATCCCCTTCACCCTCGGCATGGATGTCTGCGGTGTCGTCGACCAGGCCGGCGAGTGGGCCGAAATGGGCCGGGCGTCGGGTCGTCGCCATGGCCAAGCAGTCGTTGGGTGGTCTGGCCGAATACGCGATCGCACCGATGACGAGCACCTTCGAGGCTCGCCCACCCTCGACGACGCCGCCGCCGCGGCCTTCACCCTCCCGTTCCACATCGGCTATCTAGCGCTGCACCGACGCGCAAAACTCGCCTCTGGCGAGACCCTTCTGGTCGTTGGTGGCGCCAGCGCAGTCGGGACGGCGGTCATCCAACTCGGAGTCGCAGCGGGTGCCAAGGTCATCGCGATAGCGGGCGGCGCCGAAAAGGGCCGGTGGTGCGAGGGAGCCGCGCCACCGCCATCGACTACACGACCCAGGAGATCTTCGACGAGGTGATCGACCGCACCGATGGGCAGAGGGGTCGACGTCGCCGTCGACGTGGTGGGCGGTGAGCAGACCGAGACCATCTGGACGTGCATGGCGCGTGAAGGCCGTTATCCGCCGGTAGGCTTCAACGATGACCCCCATTGGGCCTGACGGGCCGTCCGCTCCGAAGATCTCGATGGGCAACATATCGGTGTTCGGCGTGATCCTGGGTACGGCGGCTTCCCGTCGACTTCCGCAGATTCGGCCTCAACATGTTTCCCGCAGAGCTCGGTCGCGAGGTCCACGCCGCGCTACTGGACCTACTGGCCGAAGGCTCTATCCGCCCCGTGATCGGTTTGTCGCATTGCGATGGATGAGGTCGCAGGCGCGCTGGAGGACCACGAGTAGCGCCCGAACGCGCGGGCGCAACCGTCGTGACCGTAGGGCGCGGCTAGATCATCGAGCGAGTGTCGACGATTCATGTCGGCTGCGGTCGAACAGGCGGGTAGTGACGACTTCGGTCCTGCCGACTTCATCGAAGGACTCACCGCGTTGTGCGTGTTGGCCAACGACGAGGCGCAACTCAGCGAGCTCGGTCAGTTCGCGTTGCAGCAGAACGTGATCGGTGGCCTGGTGAACCGCTTGCGGGTCCACGACTGGATCGGGCAACACCCCGCCGTCCTGCAGGAGCGCATCGAGGCGCCCATCGTCGTCATCGGCATGTTCCGGGCAGGCACGACCTTCCTGAGCCAACTGCTTGACCAGGACCTCCGGAATCGCGCGCTGCTGCGTTGGGAGGCAGGCGACAGCGTCCCCCCCGCCGTCATCGCAGACGTACCGGTCGGGGCCCCGCGTTGATGCCGCCAGCGTCGCCATCGAGATGTCTCTAATCGCTCAACCCGCGGATGAGGATCGTCCACCACGAGGATGCAGAACGGACCCACCGAGTGCATCACCCTGCTCGGCCAGGACTTCAAGAGCCTCACTTGGGGAAGCGATGGCCAACGTCCCGTCGTACAGCGACTGGCTGGCCAAGGCCGACTACGGTTCGGCCTACGCGTATCACCGTACGGCGTGGCAGGTGCTCCAGAGCGGGTCCGACGTGGTGAATGGACATTGAAGAGTCCGAATCACGCGCATGGTGCTCTACGCCTTGACCGCTGAAGTACCCGGATGACTGGCTGATCCTGCTGCACTGCTATCTTACAGTGCTGTGCGCTTCGGCGTGCAGCCTGATCTCCACTCTCACAGGCACGTTCAGCGATGTCGATCATGAGGCCTACATCGCCGAACCACTGGACGCAGATGCTCGACCGCAATCCATCGACCGGGTCGAGGCGTTCCGGCACGCCCATCCTGACCACGGGCATCATCGACGTGCACTACGCCGACCTGGTGAGTGACCCGTTGCGCACCGTCGAGACCATCTACTCGGCCTGCGGTCGGGAACTAGACGATCAGGCGCGCGACGCGGTCATGGCATGCATCGCCGCGAATCCGAAGGGCCAATTCGGCACGCACGGGATACCGACTCGAGAACTTCGGGCTTGAGGCCGGCGACTTGCGTGATCGATTCTCGACATATGTTGAGTGGTACGACATTCCGGCGGAAGAGAGCGCCGGTGCGATCTAGCGCCGTACGCAGGCAGCGGACGCTCACGCCGTCACGGATGGAAGTTCCACTGGCCGCAATCCTGGGCCAGCACGTCGTTGACGTCGACCTCGACCCCGCCGACCAGCGGCCCGGGATTGGACGCGGTGGCAACGACGCGCTGGTAGAGGACTGCGGCGGGGAGATCTGCCCGCCTGACCAAGACCGGTTTGCCAGGCCCACACGTGGCCGGGCGAACCCGATCTCCCGATCACTCCGTCGGCCGCAGCCCACTGGCACGCCTTGAGGCCCCCGTAGATCCCGGTGCGCTGCACTCCGATCACCGAATCGATTCCGCGAAACCACTGCAGCACGACGTTGTTCCACGTCTCGCGGTCGATATCGTCGTCGACGCTGAAGAAATGGGCGGATCTGGCCGCCACCGGCGGCGGTGTGCAGTTGCCACGCGGTGCGAGCGTCGGCGACGCCACCGGCGTATCCACGGGTGAAGTCCGACGGCGCCGTCCCTTCTGGCTTACCGAACTGGTAGTTGCTGACGATCACCAACCGGAAGCGTTGAGCGACCTTGCGTACGGCAGCGTGATCGGTTTGGCGCCGAACGACGAGCCCGGCCGAGGTCGAGACGAGTTGATCACCCCGGAGTGACCTGCGGCGCGGATGTCCTGAGCCGGGATCTGGCGGATGGCGTAGTCGATCACCGTGGCAGCGGCGGCAGACGCCACCGGGCGCGTGCGCACCCGTCGCCGCACCGAGCCCGGCCAATGCCGATGCTGCGGTGGCGTAGCGCAGTGCGTCGCGCCGTGACATCCGCACCGAGCGACGTTAACAATGTGGCGGATGTGATTGAAGTGATCAGTTCGGCATCGATGTCAGTTCGATGCCGCACCGTTACCCGGCAGGTGTCACGTCCCCACCCGACCCCTTGATCGTCGACTTCGCGCGCTTCTCGGCCCGCACCACCTGCCGCCCCTCTCTCCCCGCACGAACCGGGTCGCCGAGATCGACGCGGCCAGCATGGCGACCTCGCCGTTGACGAACTGGTGGAGCAATCCCCACGCCCCCGCCACCGCGGCCCTTTACCGGGATGTCCGCGACTTCGGTTACCTTCCAACCCTTTTCAGATAACAGACAGGATGGCCTCGCCATCTCACACGACACGGGGAGCGCGGCTATGACCTCGTCGCCATCATCCGCGAGCTTCACGCCCGCCACCCCATTGCCGGCGGCACCCGCGGATTCACCGCGGTGGGATCTATCCGCAGGACCTTCCCGCGGCGCGTCACCAGTGCCAGGTGATGGCCATCGGCTAGCACTCCGGAGCACACCAGGCCCACTCATGTCGGGAGCCACCGGGATGTCGCGGATCTTGTACGGCAGACCACTACCCGTCGTGAACTTGATGCGCCCGTCGGTCCACCCCGCCCACCCAGACCCACGTGGCAGGTCGCCGTGGCTGTCGGAGAACACACCCCGGGTCGTCGAGCCTCCAGGCGGCGTTGACCTTCCGCTCGCGCGGCCCGTCCTCGTCGGCGCCGGCGGCCACGGGGGTGGCGTCGAAGTCCAGGACGGTGCGGCGGTCGAATTGGGGCCCTTGAACAGTTTTGCGGTCTCCACCAACTCCTGGTTGATCACCTTGCGGCGCGCGTCGGGGGTTCGAGACCAACTCGGTCAGCGCCGTGAACTCGCCGTCCAGCTTGTCGGCTTCGGCCTGCAGTTCGATGACGTCGAGCTTCGTCAGCCGCCGAAGCTGCAGTGCCAGAACGTAGTTCGCCTGCTCCTCGTCGATCTTGAACCGCTCCTGCAGTCCCTGGCGGGCATCGTCGACGGTATCGGAGTTACGAATACCGCGACGGCCGCGTCGATGTCCAGGTGGATCTTCATCAGG
>CAWCTU010000018.1:0-33553 GCA_963798405.1 uncultured Actinomycetota bacterium | reverse complement strand
CTCCACGCGTCCGATCGCGCGCACAGTCTATGGGGAGCGCTCAGGCACACGTGGCCGCGTTGTTTTCAGTAAACGTTCAGTCCTCTTTCCCCGGGCTTTACGAGCCTGTCTCTACGGTGGACATGTCGCAGCTGATCGTGCGACACGGCGGAAAGGAGGAGACGATGATCGCACCGGGTTCCATCGCCGATTGGGCGCTGCTCACCGGTCTGCTCGGGTCGCTTTCGGCGCTCGCAGTGGGTACGCATCGCTTCGTGCTGCGGGAGACCCCGACGCCGGAACGGATCAGGTCGCATCCCATCACCGCGCCCGGAAGGGCGCGAAGATCCGCGCCGATGCCGAACACGCTCGCTGCCGCTCCGACCCGCGAATACGCCCCGATCGCCGACGGGTTGTCGTCGGATGCACCCCTGACGATCCCGGGGCCGAGGGTCCGGAAGTAGCCGAATCCCCGATGGCGATGCGCATGCGGTCGGGTGGCCACCCGCGCACGCGGTCGGGTGGCCACCCGCGCACGCATATCCCTCATCACGGAGCGGCCGGAAGGAGGGTGACGGGGGTCTCGACGGTGTTGATCATCGAGCCGTCTTTCGCGCTGGACTCGAACACCTGGATCGTCCCCGGCTGCTCCGCATCGACCGGCACGTCGACCTGGGCGGTGAAGTCTCCCCGGCAGCCCGTGCCGCACGTCGCCATGGCGAACGTCTCGGCGACGACGTCACCGTTGGCGTCGAGCACTCGGATGCTCACCGTCGCCTCGAAGACGTCGGCGCTGCCACTGACAGTGATCGGAGCCTGCACGGTCATGCCGGGAAGGGGGAGCGCGACCGCGATCGGTGGGATCGAGGACTCGCCCGGGATCGCGAAGCCCGGAGCGCCTGGGAGGTAGCGTCCGTCAACGGTCGGACAATCCGGTGCGTCTCGCGCGTCATCACCGGCGGGCACCTCATGGTGGTTCTGGAACGTCTGCGTCGTGTCCACCTGGACACTTCCGTCGACGACCCGGGTGCGTGGGTATCGGCCCATGGCGTACCCCCCGGTGCCCGCCAGCAAGGTTCCCTGGTCGTCGAAGACGTTGCCCGCGGTATCGATGAACCGATGCGCCGGTTCGCAGTACAGGGTGCGCGCCGGGATAACTGGTCCGGAGAGCGGATCGGTGTGTGCGACGAGGGCGTACGGTTCTGCCCCCGCCGGCGCGAAGATGAACGCGTCCAGGTCCGGCTCGTAGATGGCTCCGCGAGCGCGGATCGTGGAGACGGCACCCACCGTCACCCAGTGCCCGGCATCCTCACCGGGGGCCGGCGAGCCGCTACCGGGTGACCGTCCATCTCCGAGCGGGCGCAGGAGCGACAGTGGGACCGCGATCGCGGCGACGACCACGGCCGCCACCGCGACGAGCGTCGCCTTGCGCCGAGCGGCCCTCGGGAACCGACGGGTATCGCTCGGCTCGCTCTTCGCGATCCGTCCCGGCGTGGTGCCGAGCGCGCGCGTTTCCCGGGCGATCCGTTCCTCGGTCGCGGGATCCACGTTGCGCAGGCGTTCGAACAGGTCGTCGGTCATGTCGGTTCCTCCGTTGCCAGATGGAGCGGTTGGTCGGGCTCGCCGAGGAGCGCGATCAGCCGCTTGCGCGCGCGGTGCAGCCGGACGGAGAACGTCGCGGCCGAACATCCCGCGACGATCGCAGCCTCGCGGGGTGCGAGGCCGTCCCACGCCACGAGCGCCAGCGCCTCTCGGTCGCGTTCCTGCAGGGCGTTGAACGCCTCGATGAGCGATGCCGTGCCGACGACGTCCTCGGGGTGATCGGGCGCCCCGGCGCGCGGCCCGGCGCGCGACGCGCGCATCCGGCTCTCGGCCGCGCGCCGCTGGTTCGCGAGGATCTTGCGCGCGGTCGTGAGGAGCCAGGGCAAAGCGGCATCACCCTCCGGCACGGAGTCCAACCGTCGCCAGGCCACCGTGAACGTCTCGGACACCGCGTCGCGCGCCTCCTCCGCATCGGTCCGACGCAGGGCATAGCCGAGCACACGCGGCATCAGATCCGCGTACAGCGCTTCGAACCGTTCCCGTCGTCCCTCGTCCGTCGGAGCCTCCTCTACCCGCGAGATGTCGCGAGTCCTCCGTTCCTTACATGGCACCACACGGAAGCCCGAGAGCGATACGAGCCGATGCTCGGTACTCTGCTGCGATGAGCGACTCGATGACTCGATGGGAACAACGCCTTCGCGCGCCGACGGTCTCCATGCCCGATTGGTCGATACGGGCTCCCGACCGGATCGTCTACGAGAGCACGGAGAGCGGTGTGTGGCAGGTGCATTGCTGGGATCGGACCTCCGGCATGCGGCGCCAAGTGACGGACCATCCGGTCGGTGTGATCGCCGGATCGGTCACGGTCGACGGGGCCGACGTGCTGTGGTGGCAGGACGAGACGGGCGACGAGTCCGGTCGCTGGTTCGCGGCTCCGTTCGGGGGCGGTGAAGCGAGGCCGTATCTCGACGGCATCCCCGTCGGGTGGAACGAGGGGTTCGCGCAGGCGCCCGGGGTAGTGGCCGCGTCGATCAGCGATCGAGGGGGCTTCGCCGTGTATGTCGCGGTCGACGGCGGTCCCGCGAAGGAGACGCTTCGCAGCACGGAATGGCTCCGAGTGGCCGGCCCCGACGAGGCTGGGTTCAACCGCGGGGGACTGTCCGCCGACGGCTCGCTCCTGTGCCTGCAGCACTGCGAGGGCGGCGACATGTTGCATCCGGCGCTGCGCGTCATCGACCCGCGGACCGCCGCCGTCGTGGCCGATCTCCGGGACGAGGGGAAGAGCCTGTCGACGGCGGCCTGGTCGCCGGTCGCTGGCGACGGGCGATTGGCCGTGATCCACGAGCGGACCGGGGAGCAGGCGACCGCGATCTGGGAGCCGGCGAACGGGACCTGGACGGATGTGCAGACCGAACTGCCGGGAGAGGTAGCGGCGCTCGGTTGGTGGCCTGACGGGTCGGCGTTGCTCCTCGCGAACCTGGTAGAGGGCCGGCATCGTCTGTACCGGTTCGATCTGGCGGCGAGTGCGGTGACGCCGATCGAGCACCCGGAGGGCCAGAACTCGGGAGCGCTCGTTCGGCCCGACGGCGGCGTGTGGTTCCGCTGGGCGAACGGTGCGAACGCGCCGCGCATCCTCGACGAGCGCGGCGACGAGGTGTTGCGGGCCGAGGGCGATCGAGCGGCCGCGGGTCGCCCGTACGTGTCGTTCCGGTTCGACAACCAACATGGAGGATCCGTCCACGGCTTCTACGCGACGCCGGAGGGTGACGGGCCGTTCCCGGTGTTCGTCCGGCCGCACGGAGGCCCGACGTGGCTCGACGAGGACCGATGGAGCCCCGAGGTGCAGGCTTACGTCGATGCCGGGTTCGTCGTGGCGATGATCAACTTCCGCGGCTCGACGGGCTACGGGGCCGAGTGGCGCGACGCGCTGATCGGCGACATCGGCGGTCCCGAGTTGGAGGACCTGAACGCCGGGCTCGACTGGTTGGTCGCGCACGGCATCGCCGACCCGGCGCGCGCCGTGATCGGTGGCTGGTCGTGGGGTGGCTACCTCACGTTGATGGAGCTCGGGAAGCATCCCGACCTGTGGATCTGCGGCGTCGCGGGGATCCCGGTCGGGGACTACGAGGGGGGCTACGAGGACCTTTCGCCGGATCTGCAGGCGTACGATCGCGCGTTGCTGGGTGGGCGACCCGACGAGGTCCCCGAGCTCATGCTCGATCGCAACCCGATCAATTTCGCGGACGAGGTGCGCGTTCCGGTCCTCTTCCTCATCGGCGAGAACGACAGCCGGTGTCCGTACCGCCAGGCCATGGCGTACGTCGACAAGCTCGCGGCGCGCGGGCATCCCCACGAGGTGCTGCTGTTCGGCACCGGCCATGGGTCGTTCGACACGGACGAGGACGTCCGGCAGATCGGGACCATCCTGCGGTTCCTGGCGGAACACGTCCCCGGCGTCGAGATGCCGACCTAGTCCATGGCAGCCTAGACCCGTCCGCTTCGTCTCCCGCGGGTCCGATGCTACGGTGGCCGCATGCCCACGTGGCCGCAGGTCTTCCTGATCGTCACGGCGCTGCTCCTGGCGTTCCTGATCTGGCGTGTCGGCACCGGCATGCTCCGTTCGGTGTCGGGGAGCGGCTTCGACCGGACCAAGCCAGAGGTCGAGGACGTCGAGGAGCTCGAGGTGTTCCTGGTGTGCGACGAGTGCGGAACCGAGCTCCACGTCACCCGCATCGGAGAGCTCCAGATCCCCCGCCACTGCGGCGAGGCGATGCAGGTGGTCCGCCGGCCGGCCGTGGGCTGAGGCGCGGTTATCCCCCGTTCCCGCACCGGCCGTCCACCGGTTATCCCCACCCCCCACGTCCGGCGTTTCCCACAGGTGGGGAAAGCATGTGGAAGGATCACATCGGTGTGATTCGCGGCGGGGCGCGGCTAGCGGATCTTCGTGGTTCCCAGGAAGCCGGCGGCGATCATGCCGAGCCCCACGAAGAGCACGACCGGGTTTGTGACGTCGTGCGTGAACGGCACCACCGACGGCCAGATGTAGTTCAGCACGATCACAACGACTCCGAGGCCCATCACTCCCAGCACGAGCGGCGCGTACCACTTGGGGTTCGGCTTCTGGCGCGGCGCCTTCTTCGTCGGCTCCAGCTGGTAGCGACGTTTCTGGCCGCCGGTGTTGCGCGAGCGCGACTTCGGCATGTCCCCGATGTTACCCGGGGAGCAGCCGGAGCGTGGCGACCGCCGCCCGCTCCACCGCCGGTCGTGTGAACGGCAGGGGATGATGCTCACCCGCGATCCAGAGCGGGAACTGGTCGTCCCAATGGGGCGACGCGGGATTGCCTGAGATGCCCGTGGGCAGCACCCCGACGGAGCGATCGAGCTCCGCCAGGTCGTACACGGCGCGCCAGGACGCGATCACCTCGACCGCGTACCCGTCGCGCCCGTCGAACGCGCCCTGCATCACGGTCTGCTCGTCACCGCCCAGCTCGGCGTCGGCGGCCGTGAAGAGCGGTTCGAGTCCCGGGATCGCCCCGAGCGGGTGGACCAACGAGAGCCGGTGCAGTGCGCCCCAGCGCCACTCGGACGTGTCCGGGCCTCTGCGCTCCCGCAGTTCCGACAGCGCATCGGCGAGCGCAGCATGCAACAGGTCGTCGTCGAGCCATCCGGCGGGATCGCGCAACCACGCCGGCAGGACCTCGCACTGGAAGACCTCCCGGTCGGTGTGGTAGCGACGGAACAGCTCGCCGCCCAGACGCGACTCCAACGCGTGCCGAGCGATGTGGCGCGACCACGCGTTGTACATACCCGCGGCGACCGAGCCGGCCGACATGTCGCCGTCCCAGCCGTCAAGCAGCCCGATGGCGTCCCGCTCCTCGTCGTCCCGCGGTTCGAGCGCGCTCAGCAGCGGGAGCGCGGCGCGTGCGGGGAGCGAGACCGTGTCGAGCTGGATCGCCGCCATCGAGGCGACGTCATGCGCCGTGACGGCTTCCAGTCGCTCCACCACCCTGGCCGCACGGCACGGCGAGTGGAAATCGTGGCCGATCAGATGCGGATAGTCGTCGTCGTGGATCCGGTTGTTCGCGGTGACCAGGTACCCGGGACCCGGGTCGACGGCCCAGGGCAGCTCCTCGAACGGGATCCATCCCTCCCACTCGTGGTCGTCCGTGCTCCCGGAGACGGGCGCCGTTCCGTCGCCGGTGCGTCGGAGCGGGAAGCGGCCGCTGCACTGGTAGCCGATCGTGCCGTCCACGTCGGCGTAGACGAAGTTCTGGCCGGGGCACTCCACGCCCCAGGCCGCGCGGCGGAACTCCTCGAAGTTGGTCGCGTGTGCGGCGTCGAGCACCAGTGACGGACGGATGCCGAACTCGAACCCCGTCCACCGCAGCGCGTACGTCTCGGTGGACGGGAGGGGGAAGTACTCCGAGTGGATCTCACCCACCACAGCCGTCTCGATGATCGGGCCGTGTCGCGTCACCCGGACGTCCATGACCACCGGCTCCGAGGCTCCCCGCACGTGGATCTCCTCGCGGTGGATCGTGAGCGGCTCCCACACGCCGGCGTGGTCGGCCGCCGTCCGCTCGTCGTTCAGCTGCTCGAGGTAGAGGTCCTGCACGTCGCCGCTCACGTTCGTGACACCCCATGCGTGATGCGCGGTCGTGCCGATCAAGATCCCCGGCGAGAACGCCAGCGCTACGCCCTCGCGCCTCGTATCCGGGCGCACGCAGGTGCATCTCGATCCACGCACCGGGCTGCACGGCCAGCAGATGCGGGTCGTTCGCGAGTAGCGGCTTGCCGGTCGCCGTGCGTGAGCCCGAGACGACCCAGTCGTTGGACCCTTCGCCGCGTGGACGAGGCAACCCGTCCAGCAACCGTCCTCCGAGCGCCCCGGCCGCGATCCCGGGCGAGGCAGCCGGTGAAGGCGGGAGAAGCGCCCGCACGGCGTCCGGCCCGAGACGTTCGGCGATCGCTGCGCGCAGCAGCTCCTTGTCCCAGTTGCCGGAGAGTCCCCACGCGAGGTACACGAAAGCCGCCGCCCACGCCCCCGCATCGTCCGTCACCAGGTCCGGGTGCATGTCGAGCAGCGTGTACTCGACGGGCGGCGCCGGCATCGATGCGATCCACGCGGCGCACCCCTCACGGAACCGAGCGTGCATCCGCTTCGAGGCGTCGTCCCATCCGGCCGCCATCGCCGTTCCGGTGCGGCGGAAGCCGATCGTGCGCGCGAACCTGTCGTCGTCGAGGGTGCGGCCCGCGAACACCTCGGACAGACGCCCGCTCGCGGCGCGGAGCAGCAGGTCCATCTGGAACAGGCGCTCTCCGGCCGTGACGAACCCCTGCGCGAACCACAGATCGTCGAGCGAGGTCGCGCTGATGTACGGCACGCCCCATCGGTCGCGGAGGACCTCGACCGGTTCGGCGAGGCCGGGTGTCGACCAGCTCTCCGTCCTCCGGCAGGAGCGACGCGGCGGCGACCTCGCGCAGTTGTTCGACGAAGTCGCTCATGGAGTCACGAGCCTACCGTCCGTGCCGGTGGGTGGGATCGGTCGTTCGCTCACTCACGGTCCGGCGGTCGCTCGCTTCCCTCTGCGCCGAGCAGGATCCCCATCAACGCTCGCTCGGCGGGACCGACATCTTCCTGCCCTCGGATCGCGACGAAGATCTCACGAGCGATGGGGAATCCGGGCACATCGCTGGTCCGCACCAGGTCGGCCTCGAGCTCGAGCTGGATCGCGGCCTCCGAGATGACGGCGATGCCCAGGTTCGCGGCAACGGACTGCTTGACCGCCTCGAGCGAATCGACCTCGAGGGCGAGTTCGATCTCCGATCCTTCCTCAGCCAGCCACCGTTCGAACACGATGCGTGTCCCATCGCCGGGAGCGAAGGAGATGAAGCGCTCGGCGAGCAGATCCTGGACCGAGATGCGACGCAGGGTGGCGAGCCGCGAGCGTGGGGACCAGATCGGCACCAGGGAATCGCGCTGGAACGGGACGAGCAGCAGGTCCTCTTCGTCTCCGGTCTCCCCGACGATCGCGATCGAGACGGCGCCCGCCCTCAGCTTCCGGAGGATCTCTTTCGCGTCGGCGATGGTCAGCTCGATGTCGATCTCCGGGTGCCGGCTGGAGAACGAGGTGAGCACGGCCGGAACGACGTAGACGCCTGGGATGACGCTTGCTCCGATCAGGAGCCGCTGCCGTCCTTCGTTCCGAAGCTGGTCGGCCAGCTCCGCAGTGCTGCTCCAGGCAGAGACGACCATCCGTCCACGCTCTCCCAACGCTCTGGCCGCGGCGGTCGGGATGAGTCGTCGTCCCTCCCGGCGGAACAACGGCACCCCTAGATCCGTCTCGAGCGAACGCAACTGCTGGGAGATCGCGGGCTGCGTTACGCCGAGCGCGCGCGCGGCCGACGTGAAGCTACCGCGGTTCAGGACCTCAACGAGGGCCCGCAGCTGGTTCAAACGCATCCCGTAAGCATAAGGGCTGCTTATCGACCCGGATGTTATTGGACAGGCCACCGACCCGACCCCCCATGATGTGCACTCGGGTCTGGCGACCGTTCCACCCGTGAGTTACCTAGGAGGAAAGGATGAGCAACGGGCTGTCAGACCCCCCCATCCGGGCCACGTCGGCCTGATCACAACTCGCCAGGCGGCAGCCTCGCGCGACGCATGACGTCAGGTCCAGCATCGCGCCAAGAGCCCAGAACCGACCGATCGATCGCCACCGCCGCCATGTGCGGCATCGGAGACGGAGAGCCATGAGATCACATCGTTCAGCACCTGCGACGAACCGGGACGTTCGGCCGCGGAACCGCCGGCTCGCCGCGGTGTTCGCGCCTCTCGTAGCCGCAGCGCTGCTCGTCGTCCCGTCCGCGCTTCCTGCTCGGGCGGACGCGGGCCTGTTCCCGCAGTTCGTGAAGACCCTCGGAGGTCCGCTCCACGCCGAGATGTACCCGGGCGGGGTCGAGACATCGGCCATCGATGACACGATCGTCGTTCGCCGACACCGGGAACAACCAGATCGCCAAGTACGACCAGAGCGGCAACCAGATCTGGCGGATCGGGCAGTGGGGTTCCGGGGTCGACCAGTTCGACAACCCCCGCGACGTCGGGGTGGATTCGGCCGGCAACGTCCTGGTGATGGACACGCGGAACTCGCGCATCGTCAAGCTCGACAAGAACGGCAACTGGCTCGGCACGTACGACGGCTCGAACACCTCGCTCCTGATCAACTTCCCGGTCGGTGGCAGCGTGTCCAACAACATCCTCTACATCGCCGACACCGGCCGGAAGCGTGTCCTCGCGGTGAGGACCACCGACTGGTCGGTCGTGCGCGAGGTCGTGCTGAACAACGCCAGCGGGATCAACACGTGCCAGAGCTTCTTCGACATCCGAGACGCCGACGGCGACAGCGCAGGCAACATCTACGTCGCCGGATACTCGTTCAACCAGATCGCCAAGGTGACCCCCTCCGGCGTCTGCACGTTCTGGGGTTCGACGGGGACCGGTAGCGGCCAGTTCAAGACGCCGTACGGCGTCCGCGTGGCTCGGGACCCGATCCTCGGCGCCGACGAGCTCTACGTGGCCGACGCGCTGAACTTCCGGGTGCAGGAGTTCACGCTCAATGGCACCTACATCACCAAGTTCGGGGTCGAAGGGACGCCGAACCAGCAGGGCACCATCACGACCATGCGACGCGTCGCGGTCGCCACGGACGGCTCGGGCGACGTGTGGGCCGCCGACCTCTGGGGGTTCCAGCTCGAGCGGTATCACCGCACGGCGACCGGCTACACGTGGGCGCAGTCGATCGGGACGCCGCTCCCGGACGCCACCGACACCGCGGTCTTCCACGAGCCTCGGCAGATCGGGATCGGGCCAGACGGCATCTTGAACATCGTCGATACCGTGCACCACCGGTTCGTCCGGATGGATACCGACGGCCACATCCAGCGCATCTGCGGCGAGCGGGCGTCCGAAGGCTCGACGCTCGGCAAGTTCAACTGGCCGCGCGGCCTCAAGGTGGATGAGCTGACCGGGCAGATCTGGCTGGCCGACACCAAACAGAACCGGATCCAGGTCCTCGACCCCGACTGCAGCGGCGTCACCTACGTGGGATCGGGTCAGGGTATCGGGCCCGAACCAGTTGAACTGGCCGTACGCGATCGACATCCGTCAGTCGGACCGGATGGCGTTCATCGCCGACACGGAGAACAACCGGATCGTCGCGTACGACGTGGCGACCCGGCAGGCGCTCGGGACGTTCGGCTCGACCGGCTCACAGTGGAACCAGTTCCTGAAGCCTCAGAGCATCGCCGTGGACCCGGCCACCGGCCACATCCTGATCGCCGACACCGAGAACGACCGGATCAAGGTCGTCTCCACTCCCGACGGCATCCACTACACGACCCTGAACAACGTCCAGCGTGGGTTCGACCACCCCGAGGGCGTCTCGATCGACGCGCAGGGTCGCATCTACGTCGCCGACTCCGGGAACGACCGTGTCGTGGTCCTCAACGGTGCGTTCGAGATCACCGGCATCTTCACGGGGGACGGCTTCCATCATCCGGCCGGCGTCACGGTGAGCGGGCAGGACCTCTACGTCTCGGACACCTACAACGACACGGTCGACGTGTTCACCTGGGACGTCCCCGTGCCCGACAAGCCTGCCCCGACCGTGAGGACCCTTGCAGGGCCCTCGGTCGCGGCGATGTACGCGTCCGGGTTCCAATACGACGCGACGAGCAACACGCTCGTGATCGCCGACACGGGTTTGGATCGGATCCTCCGCTACACCGTGGCGGGGGACAAGATCTCGGAGTTCGGCTCGCCGGGCACCGCCGACGGCGAGTTCCAGAGCCCTCGGGACGTGGCCGTGGACGGCGCCGGCAACATCTATGTCGCCGACGCCGAGAACAACCGCATCCAGAAGTTCGACTCGGCCGGCGTGTGGCAGTGGACGCGCGGGACCACGGGTTCGTGCAGCGACTGTCTCTTCACGCCGATCGGCATCACGTGGGATGCCGCGAACCAGGTGGTCCTGGTGAGCTCGTCCCGCACAGGACCGGATCAAGGCATGGGACGCGAACGGCGTCTTCCAGTGGACCTCTCCCGACATCGGGGTCGATGGCCCTCGCGACGCGGCTCGCGGACCCGACGGCCGGATCTGGGTCTCCGATTATTCGAACCATCGCATCAAGGCGTTCGACGTGACGGCGGCCGGCGTCTGGACGACGACGCCGGTGTTCACGCTCGGTGGCCCCGGCGACGGCGACCTGAACTTCCCCTACAACATGGCGTGGAACGCGACCGGGCACCCGGATGTACGTCGCCGATACGGGCACCGGCCGCATCGTTGTCTACGACTTCTCTGCCGGTGACTGGTCGTTCACGACCGCGTGGGGAGGTCGCTGCAGCGAGCATCCTCAGCCGTGCCCCGACCCGGGATCGGTGAACTTCGAGCCCGGTACGTTCAACCATCTCCGTCGCGTGACCGTCGACGGGGCGGGCCGTGTCTACGGCCTGGACTTCTGGGGCAACGGTATCGAGGTCTTCAATCCGGACGGTACCTACGCGTCGTCGATCGAGGGCGCGACCGCACCGGTCCCGGGCTTCGCGCAGCCGTTCGGGGTCTCGGTGGCGCCCAGCGGGAACGTCTACGTCATGGAGCGCCTCAACCAGCGCATCCAGGCGCTCGATCCGCTCGGCAACTATCCTCGCGGTCGGCGGCCACCGGGGCACGGGTCTCGGCAGCTTCTCCTGGCCCGAAGCAGTCGCCGTGGGTCCCGACGGACATGTCTGGGCGGCCGACACGCGCGGCAACAACGTCCAGCGCTGGAGCGAGTCGTTGGCCTCCGCGGACCTGCTGCTCGACGGCGCGCAGGTCGGCGGCTTCGACCATGTCACGGGTCTGAACTTCGGACCTGACGGACGGCTCTGGATCGTCGACAGCTGGAACAACCGCGTGGTTCCCTATAACCCGGCGACCGGCACGTTCGGCACGCCGATCGGCATCGGCGGCATCGGTGACGGACAGCTCAACCACCCCGAGGGTGTGGCCGTGAGCGCCACGAACGTCTACGTCGCCGACACGCTGAACAACCGCGTCCAGGAGTTCACGCTCGGCGGCCAGTTCGTCGCTCAGGTGAGCGCCGGCCTGATCACACCCGAGGGGCTGACGCTCGCATCCGACGGCACCCTGTGGGTCGCCGACACCGGCAACTCCCGGATCCGCCACTTCGACGCCAACCTCGTCGACCTCACCGACGGGTTCGGAAGCCTCGGGACCGACGAGGGGCAGTTCGACCGCCCGCACTCCCTGGCGGCGCACAACGGCTTCCTGTACGTGGCCGACACCTACAACCACCGGGTCCAGAAGTTCCGGATCGGGGAGAACGTGGTGCCTTGGCCGGGGCATTCGCCGATCTGTCGATCGTCGACTATCTGCCCGACGAACTCGACCGCGGCCGTGACCATTCGATCGCGACCATCTCGGCGCCCGTCAGGGACTCCGACGGTGTGGTCGTCGATGTCGGTCACCGCAGCGCCGTTCCGCAGTCTCAACGCCACGGACATCCGTGCGATCGGGACCGCGGTACGCGATGTGGCCCGCCAGATCGAAGAGAGCGGCTAATGTCCGTCGCCATGACCGGTGAGAGATGTCCCGGGTATCGACGACTGGAGTCGGCTTCTCGACGGCCGGGTCGCGGTCGTCACCGGCGGCGGCGACGGCATCGGCGCGGGCATCGCCCGACTGTTCGCCCAGCACGGAGCGCTCGTCGAGGTCGCTGAAATCGACCGGGAACGTGCCGACCGCATCCGCGACGAGGTCGACCAGGCGGGCGGATCCATCCGCAGCCATGTCATCGATGTCACCGCCGACGACGATGTCGCCCGGCTTGCCGATGCCGTGCTCACCGAACACGGTCGGGTCGACGTCCTGGTCAACAACGTCGGCGACTATCGCCCATTGGTGCCGTTCTACCGCGTCGACGCCGGACTCGTGGCAGCAGAAGTACGACATCAACCTGCGCCATGTCTTCGCCGTCACGCGGGCCTTCGTCCCGTCGATGATCGACGCGCATCGCGGGAGCATCGTCACCGTGCACTCGGTGGAGGGCATGCGCGGCTATCCCAAGGATCCGGTGTACGGGGCGATGAAGGCCGCGGCCGCGCACTTCACCACGTGCCTGGCCGTGGACCTCGGCCGGCATGGCATCCGGGTCAACGGCATCGGGACCGACCTGGCCCAGACCCCGCAGGTCGACTACCTGACCGGTTACGAGGACGTCGACGACCTGTGGGCGTCGTGGGCGCCCGTCGGGCCGGGTCGGATGGCCCGAGGATCAGGCCCGTGTCGCGCTGTTCCTGGCGTCGGATCAGTCCGCATTCGTCACCGGTCACAACATCCCCGTCGACGGCGGCACCAAAGCCGGTGGCGGATGGCTCTTCTCGCCGCGGGAAGGTCGCTTCGTCAACAGATCGAGGAACCTGTGACCACGACCCGACGAGAAACGGTCGACGTCCTGGTGGCCGGCAGCGCAGGCGCGCTGGCGGGCGCGTACACCGCTGCACGCGAAGGGCTTTCGGTAGCGATCGTCGAGGCAACCGACCAGTTCGGCGGTACGTTCGCCTACTCCGGTGGCGGCGGCATGTGGTACCCGTGCAACCCCGTCCTGCGTCCGCGCGGGCATCGACGACACCATCGACGACGCCCTTCGCTACTACCGCAGCGTCGTGGGCGACCGCACGCCGGCCGCCCTCCAGGAGACGTATGTGCGCGGTGGTGCGGCGCTGATCGAATACCTCGAGGCCGACGAACACTTCGCGTTCAAGATCCTGCCGTGGCCGGACTATTACAGTTCGGTCCCCGGTGCGCGCAACGACGGTATGCGCCATACCGTTTCGAAGGCGGTGCCCGACGACCGGCTCGGACGGTTCCAGGGACAGGTCCGCGGCCCGCTGGACCACGAACGCCTCGGCGGCCCGCAACCCGACCTGCTCACCGGCGGCCGAGCGGTGGTGGGCCGCTTTCTCTGGGCGATGGCCGACAACCCCGCCGTGGCCGCGTATCTGAACACCACCCTGGTCGAGTTGGTGGTCGAGGACGGCCGGGTCACCGGCGGGGTCGTCGAGTGCGAGGGGGACGGCGGACGATCAGGGCGCGTCGCGGTGTGCTGCTGGCCGCGGGCGGATTCGAGCAGAACGCCGCGATGCGAGCCGAATACGGCGTTCCCGGAACGGCATTGGGCACCATGGGTGCGCCCGGTAATCCGGGCCTGGCGCACAAGGCCGCGATCGCCGCGGGTGCGAGCACCGACCTGATGGACCAGGCCTGGTGGTCGCCCGGACTGATCCATCCTGATGGCCGCGCGGCGTTCGCGTTGTGCTTCACCGGCGGCATCTTTGTCGACAAGGCCGGACGGCGGTTCGTCAACGAGTCGGCCGCCTACGACCGGTTGGGCCGCGAGATCCTGGGCGCGATGCGCGACGGCACCGTCGGCACGCCGTATTGGATGGTCTATGACAGCCGGGCCGGTGAACAGCCTCCGGTGATGGCGCCCAACGTCTCCTTCTCCCCGACGAGTGAGTACGAGTCGGCCGGACTGTGGGTGCACGCCGACACTTTGGAGGGGCTCGCCCGCGAGATCGACGTTCCCGAAGCGAATCTCGTCGAAACCGTGCACCGTTTCAACGAACTCGCGGCGGACGGGGAGGACGAGGACTTCGGCCGCGGCCGGGAATCCTTCGACCGAGCTTTCACCGGCGGCGCCTCGCCGCTCGTGCCGATCGACACACCGCCGTTTCGGGCTGCGGCGTTCGGGACCTCGGACCTCGGCACCAAGGGTGGACTGCGCACCGACGTCGATGCGCGTGTGCTCGATGCGGATGGCCGGCCGATCCCCGGCCTTTACGCGGCGGGGAACACGATGGCCGCGGTGTCCGGGGAGACTTACCCGGGCGGCGGGAACCCGATCGGAGCGTCTCTGTTGTTCAGTCACCGCGCGGCGCTGCATATGGCGGCCTCGCGATGAACGGCGTGCTGGACGGCAAAGTCGCCGTGGTGACTGGGACCAGTCGCGGCGTCGGGGTCGGCATCGCGCACGAACTGCTGCGGGCCGGTGCCACAGTCATCGGATGCTCACGGTCTCCACTGGACGCCATACCGGGCACCGCCGACGATCCGGACTGGGCGTCACGATCGTCTCAAATGGTCTGTGATCAAGGCGATCTCCACTCGATCGACGCCTTCATCGGCGAGGTGGTCGCTGCGCATGGACGGCTCGACATCCTGGTGAACAATGCAGGCGGAACCGTGCCCGCCCCGCACGTCGAGGACATTCCCGAACTGGTCTCCCGGATCCAGGGAGCGCCGCGAAGCGACGACGACTACGAACGCACGGCGTTGTTCCACCAGTTCGCCATCCAGATGAACCTGATCAGTCCGATGTGGTTCGCGATCCGCGCAAGCCGCCAGATGCTCACCCAGGACGGCACCGGCTGCGTCATCAACATCTCCAGCGGCGCGGGACATCCCGCCGGGTCACCGACGCTGGTCTCCTACGGCGCGGCCAAGAGCGGGCTGAATCACCTCACCCGGTCGCTGGCGCAGGAATGGGGGCCGAAGATCCGGGTGAACTGTATTGCTTTGGGACCCACGATCACCGAGAACTTCCGATCGTTCGTATTGCCGAAGGACGATCCGACCGGCAGCAAGTATTTCGCCGCGGTGCCGATGCGCAGGGGAGGAGAACCCGAAGAGGTCGGACGCGTCTGCGTGTTCCTGGCTTCGGGTGCGGCGGATTTCGTGAACGGCACGACGATCGAAGCCGACGGCGGGATGTTGCCGGGCGTTCTGTATGACGCGGGGCTCAAGACGATCACCGACCTGCTGTAGCTTCACTCGGATGCGGATTGAGGCGATGGCATCGGATAGAGAAGACCTCTAGAGGTGTTCACACTTCGGTTCGATATGAGGGCACCGTCGACCGGTGCGCCGCCGTCAGATCTCTACGCGGCGGCCAGCGACATGTCGGCGTGGGCGGAGACCCGCGGGTGTGTCGCCGCGGTGTTGTGTGAGCACCACTGCGCCGATGACGGTTATCTGCCGTCGCCATTGCTACTGGGATCGGCGATCGCTGCCCGTACTGAACAGCTGATGCTGAATCTGGTGATCATTCTGCCGTTCTACGATGTTGCCCGCCTGGCCGAGGACATGTCGGTACTTGACCACATCAGTGCGGGCAGAACGAGCTATGTGTTCGGAATCGGCTATCGCCAGGAGGAATTCGACCATTTCGGCCTTTCGTTGTCCGACCGTGGTCGATTGGCGGATGAGAAGCTCGGGCAGTTGCGTCTGCTGCTTTCGGGCGAAGAAGTCGTCCATGGCGGCCGGCGGATGAAGGTGACGCCGCCGCCGCGTACTCCGGGTGGGCCGATGATGATGTGGGGCGGTGCGAGCCTCGCCGGGGCGCGTCGCGCGGGACGCAACGGTCTTGGACTGTTGGCCAACGGCGTGGTGCCGGGGATGAGGGAAGCTTACGAGAAGGCCAGTCGCGACGCCGGCTACGAGCCCGGGTTCATGATGCTGCCCGAACGAGATACCGCCACCAATGTCTTCGTCACAGAGGATGTGGACGCGGCGTGGGAAGAGATCGGCAAGTACCTGTTGCATGATGCGCTCGCGTACTCCGAGTGGAATCCCGACAACGACGTGTCCGCGAATATCACTACAGCGAAGACGGTTGACGAGCTTCGCGCGTCGTCCCGTACGCATGTGATTCTTTCGGTAGATGAGGCCGCTGAGCGCGTTGCCGGCGGTGAGGTCATCAACCTTTCACCGTTGTGCGGTGGGATGCCCCCAGAGATCGCGTGGCCCTACCTGAAACGCTTCGCAGACCTTAGCTAGAGGTCTGCGCCGGAAGTCGTTGACAGAGGTGGCAATGTTGGACCGTTGGATCCACACGGCCCCGGAGAGACGATGACGACGCGCAAGCCCGAACTCTCGCTGTATTTGGCGACATTCACCGACGGTCCGCAGCATGACTGGCGTGCGACGCTCGATTTGGCTCGCGCGATGGACGCGGCAGGGGTGGACCGGCTCGTGGTGTCCGATCACCTTGTGTTCGGCGAGAACCTCGACGCGTACGCAGATCCGTCGATCGGTGGACAGGCCGGAGGTAAGCAGCCGACCGGGCCCGACGGTGCCTGGCTTGAACCGCTGACCGTTCTGACCGCGATCGCGGCGACGACCACCCGCATCAGGCTCGGTACCGCGATACTGCTTGCTGCGTTGCGCCGCCCCGCGGTGCTGGCCAAGCAGCTCGCCACGCTGGATGTGTTGTCGGATGGCCGGGTGGATCTGGGCGTCGGAGTCGGCTGGCAGCGTGAGGAGTACGAGGCCGTCGGGCTGTCGTTCGAAGACCGCGGGCGACTGCTCAATCACACGCTCGAGGTCTGTCAGACGCTGTGGACCCAACAGCGGGCGTCGTATCAATCCGCGGAGCTGACGTTCGACGGCATCCACCAGATGCCCAAGCCGGTCCAGCCAGGCGGTGTCCCGGTGTGGATCAGCGGCACCGTCAACAACGCGGTGGCCCGCAGGATCGCACGCTTCGGAAGTGGTTGGATCCCATGGGGTTCCGCATATGCGGATCTCCCCGGCGCGATCGCGGTGATGAAGAACAAGGTGCGCGAATTCGGCGGCGATCCCACGGATCTGCAGGTGCAGGGCGTGGCACGCGTCGTGAAGGCCGACGACGGGTCAATCGACTACGCCGCGTCCGCGACAGGAGTTCCCGCGCTCGTTGCGGCCGGCGTCACCGACGTCCGGTTCCAGGCATCGCTGACCGTCGACCACGACCGGGCGCGCGAGATCCTGTCGTCACTCGTCGAGGCGTTCCGCAATGTGACGAGCTGACCCGCCTCGCCGAGTGTGAAGCTACTGCGAAATTTCCGGTCAAGATTCGCAATGGATTCACTCGGGTGCGTGGACTTTTACAGGATCTCGTTGATGTCGTTCTTCAATGCCTCGGCGTCGGTGCCGAACACCGCCTGAACACTGTTGCCGACCTCTATGACGCCCGCGGCGCCGAGGCTCTTCAGCCGGGCTTGGTCCACCTTGTCCTTATCGGACACTTCCACGCGTAGCCGGGTGATACAGGCGTCGACGTTGACGAGGTTTTCCCGTCCACCGAACGCCGAGATGACCCGCTCGGCCTTGCTGTCCGCACGCGCAGGCGCGGTAAGCGTCGCAGTCGCGCCGCCGGCCGAGACGGCAGTCGCCGAATCGGCGCCCTCGCCGAGGTTGGCCTGCTCCTCCGCCTCGAACTCGCTTTCGGGTTCCCGTCCGGGAGTCCGCAGGTTCCACTTCGTGATCGCGAACCGGAACAACACGTAATACACGATGAAGAAGAACACGCCCATGCCGATCAGCAGCGGAATGTTCTTCGCCGCAGGCGCCGTGCCGTACAGCAGCAGATCGATCAGGCCCGCGGAGAACGAGAAGCCCAGATGTATGTCGAGCAGGTACGCGATGGCCAGCGACAGGCCCGTGAGCAGAGCATGGATCACGTACAGCGGGAACGCCACGAACATGAACGCGAACTCGAGCGGCTCCGTCACCCCGGTCAGGAACGCGGTCAGGGCCGCCGCCGACAGAATGCCGACCGCGACCTTGCGCTGCTTCTTGTTCGCCACATGGATCATGGCCAGCGCAGCGGCAGGCAGGCCGAACATCAGAATTGGGTAGAAACCCGATGTGAGGATGCCCGCGGTCGGATCACCCGCGGCGAACCGGGGGAGTTCGCCGGTCACGGCCTCACCACCGGGGGGCTGATAGTCGCCGTAGAGGAACCAGATGTACGAGTTGGGGATGTGGTGCAGACCGAGCGGGATCAGCATGCGGTTGGCGAACCCGTAGACGAAGGCGCCCAACGCGCCCGCACCGCCGATGAACTCGCCGAGGCTGGTCAGGCCCGCGTCGAAGATCGGATAGAAGTAACTCATCGCGAAGGCGATGAACAGGCTGGCCAGCGAGACCACAATCGGAACGAACCGCCTGCCCCCGAAGAAGCCGAGATAGGACGGCAGTTTGATGGTGTGATAGCGGTCGAACAGCCACGCCGTCACCAGGCCGATCACGATTCCGGCGAACACGCTGTAGTTGATCTGCGCCTGCTCGCCGGCCTTATCCACCTCGCCGGCAAGGACGATCGGCGACATGGTCTTGAAGACCGCCTCCATCACCAGGTAGCCGACGACCGCGGACAGTGCGGTGGAACCATCCGCCTTCCTGGCGAAACCGATCGCCACACCCACGGCGAACAGCAGGGCCAAGTTGCTGAACAGTGCATCACCCGCCGCGCTCATCGCCTTGAAGAAAGTCGCCGATGACGGGGGTCTCGATCCTGCCCAGCAGGTCGGGCTGGCCGAGCCGCAGCAGGATGCCCGCCGCGGGCAGCACCGCGATCGGCAGCATCAGGCTCTTGCCCAGCCGCTGCAACTGCGCGAAGCCGGGGAATCTCAGTCCTGATTTTCCTTGTGCTTCAGCAGGTTTCGCTGTGTCACTCATGTGGGGTGACCTCCTCGCCATAGCCGACCGAACCGTCAAGCCCAGCGGAAGCTTAAAGGAAACGGCGAAGTCCAGCCCCTCTTTCCGGCACGCTCGTATTGTTGGTGCCCACGAGCAGAATGGAGTTGGACGTGAGTACGACGCAGGTCTTCGCGCCGGTCGGCGGTCGCGCGGTGCCGCTCTCCGACGTCCCCGATCCGGTGTTCTCGGCAGGGATGGTGGGCCACGGCGCCGCTGTCGACCCTCCGCACGAGGTGGTCGACGCGGTCGCCCCGGTCAGCGGGAAACTGCTGAAACTGATGCCACACGCCTACATCGTCATGACCGCCGAGAACGTCGGCGTGCTGGTCCATCTCGGCCTGGACACCGTCCAACTGAAGGGCGACGGTTTCACGGCGCACGTGAGCCAGGGCGACGACGTCACGGCCGGCCAAGTCGGTCATCACCTATGACGTCGCCTCGGTCGTCGCCAAGGGACTCAACCCGATCGTGCCCGTGGTCGTGATGGACGAACGCGAAGCGGCGAACATCGTTCCGTCGGAAGCCGTCCTGGAAGGTGCGCAGATTCTTCCCGGGGCAGACCTTTTCATCGCGAACAAGTAGCGAAGTAGATGGAAGTCATCATCCTGGCCGACGCCAACGAGATCGGCGTTGTCGGCGCCGACGCGATCGCCGCGCTGCTGCAGTCGCAAACCGGACGCGGTGCTGGGCCTGGCCACCGGATCGTCGCCCGCTGGCGATCTACGACGAACTCGCGCGGCGTTGCACGGCCGGGCCGATCTCGTTCCGTCAGGCCCGCGGCTTCACCCTCGACGAGTACGTCGGCCTGCCCGCCGACCACCCTCAGCGCTACCGCAACGTCATCGACGAGGTGTTCGTCTCCAAGGTCGACTTCGCGCCCGGCGCGGTGCAGGGCCCCGACGGGCTCGCCGCCGACGTCCCGGCCGCGTGCGCGGGGTACGAGAGCGCGATCCGCGACGCGGGCGGTGTCGATCTGCAGATTCTCGGTATCGGCACCGACGGACACATCGCGTTCAACGAACCCGGCTCGTCGCTGGGCTCGCGGACCAGGATCAAGACGCTGACCAGGCAGACCCGGATGGACAATGCCCGCTTCTTCGACGGTGACGTCGACGCGGTGCCCACGCACTGCCTCACCCAGGGACTGGCGACCATCATGGAGGCCCGGCACCTGATCCTGGTGGCGACAGGTCGGCAGAAGGCGGAAGCCGTGCACCAACTGGTCGAGGGCCCGGTCAGCGCGCTGTGGCCGGCGACGATTCTGCAGCTTCATCCCCATGTCACAGTGCTTCTCGACGAGGCGGCGTCGCGACGGCTTCAGCTCGTGGACTACTACCGCGAGACTTACCGTTCGAAACCGGATTGGCAGGGCATCTGAGTGCTGCTGACCGCCGAGACGCTGCTCACGGGCCGAGAGCTGTTGCGGCCCGGGTGGATTGAGCTATCGAATGGCCGCGTCGCCGCGGTCGGCGACGGGGTGCCGCCGCGTCCGGCGGATCGAGACCTCGGAGCGGTGACGATGGTGCCGGGGTTTGTCGACACCCACGTGCACGGCGGGGGAGGGACGAATTTCTCTGCTGCGGAGCACGCCGATACGGTCACAGCCGCCGACTTCCACCGCGGGCATGGCACCACGACGCTGATCGCCTCGTTGGTCACTGCGGCGCCGGACGAGTTACTGCGTCAGATAACGGGATTGGCAGACCATGTGCGCGCCGGTGTGATCGACGGGATCCATTTGGAGGGCCCCTGGCTGTCCACGCTGCGGTGCGGTGCACATGATCCGGCCCTTATGCGTGACCCGGACCCCGTCGGAGATCGCCGGTGTTCTCGATGCTGGCGACGGCGCTGTTCGCATGATCACCATCGCTCCCGAACTCGAAGGTGCCGTCGCGGCCGTCAGGCAGGTCGTCGCGGCCGGTGTCGTCGCCGCCGTCGGCCACACCGACGGAACCTTTGAGCAGACCCGGGCGGCGATCGACGCGGGCGCGTCGGTAGGCACCCACCTGTTCAACGCGATGCGCCCGATCAACACCCGCGAGCCCGGCCCGGTCATCGCGCTCCTTGAGGACTCGCGGGTGACTGTCGAGCTGATCACCGACGGTGTTCACGTCGATCCCGCCCTGTACCGCCACGTGACGCGCAGCGCAGGACCCGACCGGGTGTCATTGGTGACCGACGCGATTTCGGCGGCCGGTATGCCCGACGGTGCCTTTGCGCTCGGACCGTTGGGGGTCGATGTGGTCGACGGAGTGGCGCGCGTCGCCGGAACGCAGACCATTGCGGGCAGCACCGCAACCATGGACCACCAGTTCCGCTTCGCCGTGCAGCACAGCCACCTACCTCGAGACGAGGCGCTGCTGGCCGCGGTACGTCAGAGCTCGATCAACCCGGCCCGCGCGCTGGGGCTGGCGGCGCACGGGCTCGTCCCCGGCGGCGCCGCCGACCTGGTGGTACTGGATGGGGATCTGGCGGTGACCGGCGTGCTACGCCGCGGATCATGGGTGTTCGCTCCGTAGCTGGCATCCTGGCGGTGTGGGCTTGTTGTTCCGGTTGTTGGAGTTGCTGATCGTGATAGTGCCGGTCGCCGGTGCGATCTATTGCCGCGATCAAGGCGTTTCTCGTCAGCCAAGAAGCGAGGTGTCGACCAGGCAGATCACCGACGGCCGCCCCGATCCTGAACCTGGAGGCCGGCGCGACCCGCCACCGTCAATTCCGCCGCTCTGTGGCGCACCATCACGCGCGCGATCGAGGAGCATTCTCGAACGGATGCCGCGGTGGCTGGACTACGAACTCGACCCGGCGAAACTGCTGGATTTCCCGCTCATGACCGATCTGCGCGAGCCACTCACCGAACGGTTTCACAAGGCGAAGATCCGGGCGGACATGCTGCGTCCGGTACGAGCAGAGGATCTGCTGGACGATCGCGAATCGGCCGGCGATTACCTGGCCGCTGTCGAGCACTACGTCACGGCCTTCAACACCGCCGAGGCAGATGCGATTCGCAGGCGCAGAGACGACTTCGGAGAACCAGATCGGCAGCGAATTATCCGTGCTCAGCGGCTTCTGCGTGTGGCGTCGAATGAGGCTGCGACACCGAAGGAACGTGAACATGCCTACGATCTGGCGCGTCGGGAGCTCGAGGGTCTGATCGTTCTGCCACCTGCGACGCGTGCTGCGATCGAGCGCGGCATCGCGGGCGAAATCGACCAGTAAAGGGTGCTGACGTCGCGTTACCTCGTGCGGCCGCGGCGTTCTCCGGTGAAGCCCCGCACCGCGTGCGATCTGACGAACTCGGCGACCACGTCGTCATCGTCCATGTTCAGCGTTGACGACGGTGTGCTGAACAACGAGAACAGCATCCGTGCATACCACTCGCCCGCGGCCGCAACGTCCAGGTCCTTGCGCACCTCACCGGTGAGCTTCGCCGCCGTGAGATACGGCGCCAGAAACTCGGTGCACTCGCGCAGGAGGACGGCCGCGTTCTTGGTGAGGAGCAGGCTCACCTCGTCGGCGTCGAAATAGTCCTCGGGCTCGATGAACCGTCGGGCACTGGTCACGAAGACTGCTGCGCGAGCCAGCTGGTCCTCGAGCGTCGCGCCCTTTCGCATCGCCTTGGCCATTTCGCGGTAGAACTTCTGCGAAGCGCCCTCTGCGCAGGCTTCCACGATCGCCGCTTTGTCGCGGAAGTACTCATAGACCGTGCTGCGTGAGACATCGGCGGCGCGGGCGATGTCGACGACGGTCGTCTTGTCCAGACCGTGCCGGCGGAAGCAGTCGAAGGCAGACTCGATGATGAGCTCACGGGTGTCTGTGGCAGTTGTCGGCAGGCTCATGGCTAGCCGTCCGGCGAAAGAATCAGTGCGCTCGTGGGCACCCCTGTTCCCGAGGTCACCAGGACATTCTGAACGGCGTCGACCTGGTTGTAGGAGGTGCCGCGCACCTGGCGCACACCTTCGGTGATGCCGTTCATCCCGTGGATGTAGGCCTCGCCGAGCAGCCCGCCGTTGGTGTTGATCGGCAGCTCTCCACCGAGAGAAAGCCGCTCGATCGTCGCGAAGTCCTTCGCCTCGCCGCGACCGCAGAACCCCAGCTCCTCGAGTTGGGCGAACACGAACGGGGTGAAGTGGTCGTAGAGGAACGCGGTCTGGATGTCGGCAGGCTTGAGTCCGGAGTCCCGCCAGAGCTTTTCGGCCACCACCCCCATCTCGGGCAGTCCGGTGATGTCGTCGCGGTAGTAACTCGTCATCATCTCGCCGTCGGCGGCCGCACCCTGCACAGCGGCGGTGATCACCGCGGGCGGGCGGGCGAGGTCGCGTGCGCGCTCGACGGTGGTGACGACCAACGCGACGCCGCCGTCGCTTTCCTGGCAGCAATCGAGAAGCCGCAGAACGGGTTCGATGACCCAGCGCGAGTTCTGATGGTCTTCCAACGTGATCGGTCGCTCGTAGAACCACGCGTCCGGGTTGCGCGCCGCGTTGGCGCGGTCGACGACGGAGATGCGGCCGAAGTCGGCGTTGGTGACCCCGTAGGTGGACATGTACCGCTGCGCGTGCAGCGCGACCCACGCGGCGGGGGTCAACAGTCCGAACGGCGCGTAATTGGCCAAGAACAGCGGTGTCTCACCCGTCGGTCGCGCCCCCGAGCCGCCGAACCGGAACCCGGACCGTTCGTTGAATGCGCGGTAACACACCACGGCGTTCGCCGTGCCCGTCGCAACCGCCATCGCGGCCTGCACCACGGTGCCCGCCGCAGCACCGCCGCCGTGGTGAACCCGGCTGAAGAACGTCAGGTCGCCGATACCGACGTTCCGCGCGATGTCGATCTCGTCGCTCGAGTCCATCGTGAAGGTGACCATGCCGTCGATGTCACCGGGTTGCAGGCCGGCATCAGTGATCGCGGCTTTGACTGCCTCGCAAGCGAGTTGGAGCTCACTGCGGCCGGATTCCTTCGAGAACTCCGTCTGGCCGATGCCCGCGATAGCGGTCTTTCTGCTGAGCGAATTCATGCGCCGACCCGATCGTCCAGCAGGCTGACGATCGCCGACCCCGTCACGTGGTCCCCGAGGCTGTTGCTTGCTTTGAAGGTGATCTCCAACAGGCCTTCGCCGTCGGATCCCTCGGACTTGCCGGTGACGCTGCCCGTGAAGCGCAATGGGTCGTTGGGAAAGGACGGCACACCAAGCCGGATGGCCAGCTTCTTCACCATCGCTTCGGGACCGGCCCAGTCGGTCAGGAATCGCACGCACAGCCCGTTGGAGGTCAGGATGTTCATGAACATGTTCGGCGACCCCTGCTTCTTGGCGAACTCGGGATCGTGGTGCACGGGCATGAAGTCGCGCGAGGCGATCGCGCCTGCGACGATGACGGTCGCGGTGACCGGGACGTCCATCGGCGTGACCTCGTCGCCGACGTTGATGGCGCGCCAGTCCAATGTCGTGGTGCGAGAGGCATTCACGGGCACAGTGGTCATTTCCCTTCACTCACGTAGGCAGCGCCGAGTCGCGCCAATTGCGCCGAGGCCGAACCGAGCGTCAACTCGTTGTGCTTGGCCCACAGGAAGTACCGGAACAGGGGATAGGTGATGTCGATGCCGATGCCGCCATGCACCTGTTGCGCGGTGGCCGCAACGCGGGCGCCGGCCTCGGCCGCCCAGAACTTTGCGATCGCGGCCGCGCGCTCGGCCGGCTGACCCTCGGCCAGAAGCCAGGCCGCCTGCCACGTCGTCCAGCGGATCGCTTCGACGTCGATGAACGCATCAGCCATCCGCTGCTGGACGGCCTGGAAGCTGCCGATCGGCCTGCCGAACTGCTCGCGTTCTGTCGTGTACGACGCGGCGATGCGCAGCGCGCGCTCCGTCACGCCGAGCTGAATCGCGCACAGCCCGACGATGGCGCGGGTATGCAGCGATTCGATCATCTCGGCGCCGTCCCCGGGTAACCGGTCTTCACAGGAAACGACTGCACCGTCGAGGATCACATCGCCGTGTGGCTCGCTGTTCGTCGTTTCCGCGGGTTGGATCTCGACCCCGTCGGCTCCGGCGTCGAGCAGGAATAAGCCGATGCCGCCATCGCCGGTCTCGGCGGGAATGACGATGGTCTGCGCGATCTGCGCGGCCGGCACCAGCTCTTTGCTTCCGTCGAGGCGCCACCGGTCGCCGTCGCGACGCGCGGTGGTCGTCGGCTTCGTCGGATCGGAACGGCCCGGCTCGGTCAACCCCGCGGTCAGCAGACGAGTTCCGTCGACGACACCGGGGAGGTACCGCTGCCGCTGACCGTCATCGCCGTGGCGGGCGATGGTGTCGGCGCCGAGCAGAAGAGTCGCGTAGACCGGTACCGGCGCGACCCCGGCGCCCACCTCCGCGAGGAGCAGGGCCAACTCCAGGTACCCGTGGCCGCTGCCGCCGACGTTCTCGGGCAACGCGATTCCGAGCAGGTCGGCGGTCGCAAGCTCGTGCCACAGCGCGGCGTCGTACCGAACGTCGCCGGCCTCCAACTCGGTCAGATGCTCGGGGGTTATCCGATGCTCGAAGAGTTGGCGTGCGACCTTGGCGATCGTCTCTTGTTCTTCGGTGAACGTGAAATCCATGGTTGTGATGCCCTGACTATCGAACCGGGCGGAACTGGTGCAGGACGACGTCCTTGCCGTCGAGCGTGTCGAACGTCTGATAGAAAACCTCGACAGGCATGCCGACCTCGACGTCCTCTGGTGCGATCTCGCACAGGTTCGACACCAGCCGCACGCCCTCGTCGAGTGCGACCAGCACGACGATGTACGGATACTCCATCAGCGGCATCGGCGGATGTTGCGGCATCACGTAGCTGTACACGGTGCCCCGGCCGGAGGATTCGACCGTGTCCCACTCCAGCGACTGGCACGTAGGGCACATCGGCCGTGCGGGCTGCCGCAGCGCCTGGCATCCCTTACAGCGCTGAATCAACAGTTTGTGGTCGCGCACCCCGTTCCAGAAGAACTCGGAGTCGGGGCTGACCGTCGGCGCCAGTCGCGTGGCCATCAGCCCGCAGCCGTTCCGGCGGTGGCCTTGAACCGGAAGACCCGGAATCGTTGGCGGCCCAGCACTTCACCGCTCTGGTCGGTGTAGGTCGACAACCACGTGACGAAATGGCCGGTGCCAAGGGAGGTCTTCTTCTCGTCGGATATGTCCTCGAATTCCTGCGTCACCGAGATGACGTCGCCGAGGCGGGGATAGCGTTCGATCTCGAACTCCGAGTTCGTCGCGACGATGCTGGTGAATCCGGCGTCTTCGATGAACGACGCCGGATTGCGCCCCATCTCCATCGGCACGCCTCCGCGTTCGGCGATGCCTTCGATCTTGGGGGCGGGCATCGTCCACGTCTGGAGCATGACCGGCGACGACACGATGCCGCCGAACCTGGACTTCTCCGCGAATTCCGGATCGAGGTAGACGGGATTCATGTCGTCGAGCGCATAGCACCAATGCCGAATCATCGGCTGATTCACCGGATCCGGCGCAACGGTCGGCTCACCGGACCCACCGGTCGGCTGCCCGATGAGCGCGTCGAGCTTGGCCCGGAACTCCGACTCGGCTGTCTCTTCTTCGCGCAAGCGCTCATCAGGCGTCACTTCGCATCCCCATTCTGATTGGCTCGAAGGTCACGTGGCGCACGGGGCATGAAAAGCCCCGCCATCGCGATGATGTCGCGCTGTAGTTCGTTGGCGCCCCCGCCGAAGGTGTTGATCACAGCGATCCGGTAGGCCGATTCGAGCGCTCCGCGCAACGGTGCGTCGTCGCCCTTTCGGGTGCCGCCGCGGTCCATCACCTCGAGCAGTTCCCTGGCCACCTGTTGGGTGAGTTCGGTGCCGAACACCTTGACCGCCGATGCCTCGCCCATGCCGAGTACGCCGATCGACATGGCGGCGTTGACGCGCAGGTTCATGATCTTGTAGGCGGCGACCTGCGCCTCGACCCGAGCGAGCGCCTGCTGCACCCACGGCTGGTCGATGACACGTCCGCCGTCGAGCTCGGTGGTCTGCGCCCACGCCAGCGTCTTCTCGAACAGCGGCACGAGCGCACCCATGTTGCCCAGCGCGGCGCGTTCGAAGTTCAGCTGCGTGGTGATCAGTCGCCAGCCCTCGTTCTCGCCCGCGACGATCGAACTCGCAGGCACTCGAACGTCGTCGTAGAAGGTGTAGAAGGTCGACACGCCCGGCATGGTGTGCAGCGGCTTGCACGAGAAGCCCGGTGACGACGTCGGCACGATGAAGATGGTGATGCCCTTGTGCTTCTTGACAGTCGGATCGGTACGGGCCGCGAGCCAGATGTAATCGGCGTACGCCGCGCCGCTGGTGAACATCTTCGCGCCGTTGATGATGTAGTCGTCGCCGTCGCGCACAGCGGCTGTCCGCAACGACGCCAGATCGCTTCCGGCGGACGGTTCGGAATAGCCGATCGCGAACTCGACGGTGCCGTCGAGAATCGCCGGCAGGAACTTCTCCTTCTGCTCATCGGAGCCGGACTGGGCGAGGGTGGGCCCGACGGTGTTGAGGGTGACAAGCGGGATCGGCGCGTTGACCCGTTGGGCCTCTTCGAAGAAGATGAACTGCTCGAGTGCGGTAAATCCGCGCCCGCCATATTCTTTGGGCCACCCCACACCGAGCAGGTTCGCCGCGCCCAGCGCACGCACGCATTCCTTGACGGCCTCGCCGCCTTCCATGCGGCCGGCGACCGCAGCGATGCGTTCCGGCGTCATCACCGTCTCCAGCGACGCCCGGATCTCGGCGCGCAGTTCTTTCTGGTCCGGCGTGAAGTCCAAATACACCGCTAACTCCCCGTTCCCAATCGCACCGGCATGCGTTTGACGCCGGGCACCATGGTGGCTCGCATCCGGTCAACCTCGCCGACCAATTCGAGCTTGGGGTACCTCCCGAGCAATACCTCGAAGAAGACAATCGCCTCGAGTCGGGCCAGCTGAGAGCCGACGCATGAGTGCTCGCCGCAGCCGAAGGCGATGTGCGGGTTGGGGTGGCGCTCGATCTTGAACTCCTCGGCGTCGGAGCCGAAGATCTCCTCATCGCGGTTGGCCGAGCCGTAGAGCATCACGACCGTGTCACCTTCGCGGATCCGCTGCCCGCGGATCTCGACGTCGACCGGTCGCTGTGCGCGCCATATGGGTGACCGGGCTGCACCACCGCAACATCTCCTCGACCGCGGCAGGTATCAGCGCGGGGTCCTTGACGAGCCGGTCGCACGCCTCGGGGTGTTCGATGAGCGCCAACGTCCCGAGCGCGATCAGGTTGCGGGTCGTTTCGTTGCCCGCGACCAGCAACAGGAACGCGAAGTTCAGCAGGTCCTCATCGGTTAACCTGGCGCCGTCGATCTCAGCGGTGCTCAACACCGACAGCATGTCGTTTCGCGGTTCGGCGCGCCGAGATGCGATCAGTTGCTGGAAGTACTCGAACAGCTCGCCGATGGCCACCATCGAATCGAGCTCGATCTCGGGGTCGGCGTTCCCGGTGCACGCGTCCGACCACCGGCGGAACCTCTCCCAATCGTCGGGCGGGGCGCCGAGCAGTTCGGCGATCATCCGGGTCGGCAAGGGAGCCGCGAGCGCCTCGGCGAACTCGACGATCGACTCGGCACGGATCTCAGAAAGCACGCCATAGACGATCTCGCGCACCTTCGGCTCGAGGACCGCCACGCCGCGCCGCGTGAACCCGGTGTTGATCAGCTTGCGCAGCTGCCGGTGCCGCGGCGGATCGGTGAATATGAGATTGCCCTCCTGAACCGGGTTGGGAAACCCAGGGTCGGGGATCGTGATGCCCTTGGCCGAGGAGAACTTGTCCGGGTTCGTGGACACGTATCTGATGTCCTCGTACTTGAGTAACGCCCAGAACTTGGTGACGTCGTTCCAGCACACCGGCTCGGTTGCGCGCAGTTCCTTGTAAGCGGGGTACGGGTCCCCTGTGAAGAAGTCGGGCGAATGCAGAGGGACTTCGGTGCGCACAGCGGCCTCCCTCAATGCGATCAGACAAATGAATCTGATCTGTCCGATTCCTACTGTGTCTACTTGATGGCTCAGACACTGTCAATGATCGATGATCTGTTGAAAAGCAACCAAGTTGGACGACGGTGATTGACGGGCGAGTCCGACACGTGTACACCAAGTGTTGACCCACTGACCGGTGAGGAAAACGATATGGCCGACGCGCGTCCACTCCTCGACACCTATGCCCTGTACATCGACGGCCGGTGGATCGAGCCCGAGCATGGCCGCTATGACGACATTTCCCCGGCAACGGAGTCGACGATCGCCCAGGCTCCCGACGCCGGTGTCGCCGACGTCGACACGGCGATCTCGGCTGCGCGGCGGGCGTTCGACTCGGGGCCCTGGGCCCATGTCTCGGTCGAGGAACGGGCGCGATGCCTCACGCAGTTGGGCAATGCCCTTTTGGAGCGTGCCGACGAGTTCTTCGCGCTGTCGCAGGCGGAGTGGGGGTGCATCGCGAACGAGCGCATGATGCAGATCGACGGTCCCGCGTTCATGGCGATGAACACGGCCGAACTCGCTCTGCAGCTCGATGACGAGCCGATCAATCCGTTCGGGGCGGCCGGGACGACGCTGCTTCGTCACGAACCGCAGGGTGTCGTGTCGATCCTGACACCCTGGAACTTTCCGCACAGCCTCAACGTGATGAAGGTCAGCCGGGCGTTGGCCGCCGGTAACACCATCGTGCTCAAGCCATCACCCCTGACGCCGCTCGCCGGCCTCGCGCTCGCACGAATCATCGATGAGCACACCGACATTCCGCCCGGGGTGGTCAATGTCGTCACCCCGAGTGGTATCGAGGCGAGCAAGCTACTGACGACCGACCCCCGCATCGATATGGTCAGTTTCACCGGGAGTTCCGTCGTCGGCCGTGAGGTGATGGCCGCCGCGAGCGGCACCATGAAGCGAATTCTGCTCGAGTGCGGCGGAAAGTCGGCGGGGATCTTTCTCGACGATGCCGAGGTGACAGACGAACTGCTGGAACGGTTCTTTTTCGACGGCTGCTCGCTTCATGCCGGGCAGGCGTGCATCCTGCAGAGCCGCCTATTGCTGCCGGACAGCCTTCACGACGATGTCGTCGACAGGTTGGTCGAGTTGGCTCGGAGCGTAAAGGTCGGCGACCCAACGGATCCCGACGTCCAGATGGGCCCGCTCATCAGTCGTACTCAACTGGAGAGGGTGCAGGCGCATGTGGGTGCCGCGGTCGAAGGGGGCGCCACTCTCATCGCCGGCGGCCGACGCCCTTCCGGCCTGGACACGGGCTTCTACTTCGAGCCGACGATCCTGACCGGTGTCACCCCGGACTCGGTGATCGCCCAGGAAGAGGTGTTCGGTCCGGTATTGGCGGTGCTGCGCTACCGGGATGACGACGACGCGGTCGCGATCGCCAACAATTCGCAGTACGGACTCTCCGGTGCGGTGTGGGGCGGGGACGTGGAGCGCGCCGTCGCCGTCGCGCGTCGCATCCGCACCGGGCAGATCGCCGTGAACGGCTGCATTCCAGGCGATGCGCCGTTCGGTGGCTTCAAACAGAGCGGGCTGGGCCGCGAAGGTGGCGGCCTTCCCGGCCTCTACAGCTATATGGAACAGAAGGCCATCGGAATCCCGGCGTGATGGCGGCGCTGGAGGGACTGCGCGTCGTCGAGATCGCCGGGGATATCGCGGGACCGTACTGCACGAAGCTACTCGCCGATCTCGGCGCCGATGTCACGAAGATCGAACCGCCGTCTGGAGATCCGCTGCGATTCTGGGGACCGTTTCCCGGCGGGATTCCCGACCCGAACAAGTCGGGGCTCTTCGAATACCTGAACGCGGGGAAGCGTGGCGCGACAGTCGATCTCGAGAGCGAGCCACAAGCGGCAGGGAAGTTGATCTCACAAGCGCACCTGCTTGTGGACGGTATGCGGCCGGGGATGCTGGATCGTGTCGGTCTCGGCAAGGATGCACTGGCAGCTCTGAACCCCCACCTCGTGGTCGTGCGCATCTCCGACTTCGGGCAGAACGGTCCGTTGCGTGACCGCGATGCGACGCCCCTGACCGTGCAGGCGGCATCGGGCTGGGTCAACAACAGAGATCCCGGTCGCCCGCCCGTTCAGGCCGGCGGGCGGATCTCCGAGTACGTCGCCGGAGGGTACGGCGCACTTGCCGCGCTCACCGCATTGAGAACCCGGTCCACCAGCGCAATTGGCGTCGTCGAGATCGACGTGTCGGTGCTCGAGTCGCTGCTGTCGACCCTCCCGTACCCGATGCTGCAGGCCGAGAAGATGCGTAATCTCGGGATGCCGGTCAACACCCGTTCCGCTCCGATGATGGGCGTCGTTGCGGCCGCGGACGGATGGCTTGGAATCAATTGCCTGACAGGACAACACTGGCTGGACGCGTGCGCGATGCTGGAATTGTCCGAATACGGCGAGCTGCAGATCGAGATCATGCTCGGCGGGCCGCAGCGCGCCGAGTTCTACGAGAAGGCGAAGCCTTGGTTGTCGGCGCATACAGTGGGCGAGATCGTCGAGCTGAGCCAGGCGATGCGCATTCCCGCATCGCCCGTCAACGACGGCGCCACGGTCCTGGACTGCCCCCAATACCTCGAGCGGGGGTTCTTCGTCGATGCCCGCGGCGCGGACTGGTCGTTCCGTAGGCCCGGCGCGCCGTTCCGGCTGTCGAAGTCCCCGGCGCTACGGCCGCGGCCCGCGCCGCGGATGGGTTCTCGAGCGGTCGGCGCCTCGCCCGCCTCGGTGTCCAATGGCGTGGGGACGTATCCACCGAAGCCCTTTGCAGACATCAAAGTTCTTGACCTGACGACGTTCTGGGCAGGTGCATACCTGACGTGCTACCTCGGCGCCTTCGGAGCCGACATCATCAAAGTGGAATCCATCCAGCGGCCCGACGGGTTTCGCTACTCGGGGGCATGGGCGCACGAGGGCGACCGCTGGTACGAACGCAGCGGACTGTGGCAGGCCACCAACCTCAACAAGCGAGACATCACCCTCGACCTCACCTCCGAACAGGGCCGCGACCTGGTCCGCCGCCTGGTACGGGAGGCGGACGTCGTCGTGGAGAACTTTTCGCCACGGGTGATCGAACAGTTCGGGCTCGATTACGAGTCGCTTGTTCAACTGAAGCAGGATGTAATCCTCGTGCGCATGCCCGGGTTCGGCCTGAGCGGGCCGTGGCGCGAATACGTTGGATGGGCACTCAATTTCGAGCAGATCGTCGGGCATGGCCGCTGTCACGGGTTACGCGGACGGTCCGCCGTGCACCCTGCAGGGGCCCGCTGACCCGATCGTCGGGGTGCACGCGGGCGTCGCGCTGCTGGCCGCCCTCGAGCACCGGCGCCGCACCGGCGAAGGCCAGCTCGTCGAGATCGCGCAGATCGAGGTGGCGGCGTGCCTGACCGCCGAGCCGGTCATCGACTATTCGATGAACGGGATCATCCAGCCTCGCAACGGTAATCGGCATCGCGGCCTCGTACAGGGTGTCTATCCGACTGCCGTCGACGACGTATGGCTGGCGTTGTCGGTGCGCGACGACGCCGATTGGGCGCAACTGGCTGACGCCATGGGCAGACCCGATCTCGTCTCCGACGCGCGCTTCGTTTCCGCCGGACCAGCGGGAACGCTCACACGACGATTTCGATGGCGTGGTTGCCGCGTGGACGCGAACTCTGACCGTGGACGAGATCGTCGATACCCTTGGTGCACGACATGTGCCGGCCGAGCAGGTGATGACCGCCGACCGGATGTACGACATCGGACAACTCGATCAACGTCGGTACTACGAAGAGATCGAGCACCCTGTGACGGGTCTGCATCGCTACCCGGGCTGGCCGTTCACGATGACGCCGGGACCGGACCGCCACCACCGGTTCTCAGCGCCGACGCTCGGGCAGCACAATGACGAGATTCTGCGCGGCCTCGGTCTATCGGATGAGGAGATCGAGGACCTGCGTGGGCGACGGGTGATCGGCGAAACCGCGCTCAACGCGTAGGGCCTGACGCCGGCGTCCGCCAGTTCGCGCGCGCGCTTTCGATCGGTAGCGGGTGGCGGGGAGGCTTCCGCAGAAACACTAGTTCATGTACCGTCTGGTACATGATTACAGAGAGTGGTGTCGACATCGACGCACCGGCCACTGTCGTCTGGGATGTGTTCAGCGACGTCGGGCGCTGGCCCGAATGGACGGCGTCGGTCACCAGCCTGATCGCCCTCGACGGCCCTGCCCTTGCGGTGGGCAACCGATTCGAGATCAAGCAGCCACGCATGCCGAAGCTGGTGTGGGAGATCACCGACGCGACACCGGGCAGGTCGTGGACCTGGGCACAGCGCTCGCCCGGCGGCCTGACTCTGGCGAGCCATGACGTCAGCGCCATCTCCGAGGGCCGGACCCGGGTGTGTCAGTGGATCGACCAGCGCGGTCCCA
>CAWCTU010000017.1:0-203590 GCA_963798405.1 uncultured Actinomycetota bacterium | reverse complement strand
TGTTATGTCCTGTACTGGTTCGTCTCAGGTGTTTGCTACGGGCTCGGTCGGGGCGTCGATGGTGACTTCAAATTCCGGTTTCTTGTACTCTTCCACGCGGAACGAGTTCCCGCCGCTGACTTGCAAATTGTCTTTCTGCCGTTGTACTTGGATGTTGTACTGCCCGAGCGTGGCATCGGCCGGCAGCGAGTACGTGCCGGCCAGGCCGCCGTATTCGTCGGTTTCGAGCGTCTCGGAAAATATCTTGTCCCCCTTGGGATTGTAGATTTCCACCGGGAAAGACTGCTTGGCGAACTGCGAGACGTTCGTCCATGTCGTACTGGGCGCGGCGGACCCAGATTTTGAAGTTCACCTTTTGATCGGGGCGATAAACGGGCCGATCGGTGATCGTGAAGACTTTGACCTGCGTTGTATTCGGCGTCGTAGTACTTGCCGCTCCAGACGCCTTGAAAGCCGAGGAAGGCGAGGCGATCTTCTTTGCCGCGGGCGATGACGAGCCACTGAAAATCGGTCTTCAGATCGCGCGGGTCGGGCGTGACGATGCCATCCGGGCTGGTGCTTTCGGCGAAGTTCGTCGTATTCGACCTGGAAGCGATTGCCGCCGAGGTGACGCTGCTGCCAGCCGAAGAATTCGAGGTTCGCGTTCGGCGATCGGTTTGCCGCTGACGGCGTCGGCGACGTAGTAGAGCTTCTTGCCGTCGAGCTGCTTGTGGACGAGGGCCGTGTCGGCCACCCAGAGGATGATCTTGCTGACGTTGCCATCGGCCATCGTCGCGGTGACCAGATAGGCGCCCGCCTTTTGCAGCGGCGTGGTGACGGTGATGCGGCGGTCGAAATGGTTCGGCCGCGGGTCGAGATCGAGTTCCCAGGCAGCGACCGCTTCGCCGAGATATTTCTGCTCGTTCTGCTGAACGAGGCGATAGCCGATGTTGCCGATGTTGATCTTGTTCCAGTCGATGCCGATTGGCCGGATCGGATTTGAGATACGCCTTCATGTCGGCGAGCAGCTCGGCGATCTTGATCGCGCGGGCGTCGAACTTCACCTTCTTGCCGTTGCGAAAGCGGAAATCGACCGTGGCCCCTTGCCGGCGGGCTGCGTCGATGACCGCTTCGAACGTGCCCCAATTGCCGACGATTTGATTGCGGCGTTCTTGCTTCCAGTTGTTGGGGCCGGCGCCGTACTGGTCGATGTTCTTCTGCCAGTAGTCGGCCGCCTTGGGATATTGGCGGCGGTTTTCGAAGATTTGCGGCGAGTTCGGTCGAGCGGCTTGCTCGCCTTGCGCCGCTCTTCGGCTCGGCAGCGACCTGCTGGAAGATCTTGATGAAGTTGAATTCGTCCGGCAGCTTGAATCGCTTGATGCCGCTGGCGAGTTTGGCGATGGTTTCGTTTTCGTCGAGCGTGTGCAGGGCATAGGTGCCGCTCTCGTCCTTCTTCGTATCGTCATCGCTTTGCGGACCGCGGAAGAAACCGCGGCCGAAGCCCCCCATTTGCATCGTCTGCACGCCGATATTGCTGCTGCAGGAAGCGAGCAAATTGCATCCAGACTTCGTGCGCAGGTCGGGCGAGTTTTCGATCGCTTGCTCCTGAGCCCAACGCCACCGCTGGCCATCGCTGTCTGCGGCCTCCCACGACTTGGGCACGGTATAGAAAATCGGGTTCGCCATCGGCATTGACCGGCGCACCGATGTATTCGCGATAGCCGAAATAGCCTTCGTCGTAGTCGGGCAAGTTGATCGAGCGGCGTCAGAGTTTGCAAACGCCACGCTTCGTACACGCCGCGGTTATTGAGCAGAATCTCCGACGAGATTCAGGAAGAACTGGGCGACCTCCGGCTTGCGGTCATCTTTTTGGGCGAGCGGAATTGCCTGCTGGAGCAATTGCAGTGCGCGGACGCGGTCGCGCTCGACGGCGTTGACGACTTTCCCGCCGCCGCGATGCTGGCCGCGTTCGAACTCGCCGGCGATCATGAAGCCTTGATGATCGATGCCGATATATTGCTGGGCAGCGGCGAGGAGAAGTCGCCAATTGTCCTTGTGAGCGGCAATCGTGCTGGCGAGCAGTTCGTCGATTTCGCTGGTGCGGCCAAGATTGTTCAGGCACTGGATGGCGCGGCTGAGGTCGTTCCCAACTTGCCGCGGATCGTTGTCCTTATCGAGGCAAAGTTTGCGGAAGCCGTCGTAGGCGTCTTTCCAGTTGCCGTCGTTCATTGATTGTTGCGACATTTTGCGAGTTTCCGCCGGCGAAGGGGCTGCCGACATTGCTCCCGCCACAAAAATGCCAAGCAAGAGCAGTCCGCATAGTGTCGCCGGGACGAAGAGATTCCGTTTCATAACCACATTGCCGCGTGAAGCAGCTCCCCCAGAATAGTTGTTGGCGCATTGCCCGGCGGAGGCTCCGCTAGGGAGCAAGTTCCGCGCGACGGCCATCGGCTTTCGATTAGGCCTCGTCTAAGTGAGACGAGGCGACCGGGCCTGGCGATTCAGCCAGTATGACGATTCGCCGGTTTTTTTCCCACTATGCGGCCAAAAACGTTGGCCGCCACTGCAACTTCGGAGACTTTTCCGTTAGTTTTCTCGTCGCGATTCAAAATCGTTGCCGGTTCTACGCGGCGAATCTATGCTAAAATAGCGGCCGAGGCGGTATAGAGAGTCGTTGTGCGCACGCGGCGGAATGTTATGAGGCACCGACAATAACATGAGCGAAGCCTTTAACCCGTACCAGCAATGGCTCGGGCTGCCAGAGAACTTGACGTCGCCGAATTATTACGAGCTGTTCGGCCTTTCACCCAGCGAGACGAGCGGCGAAAAAATCGCTCAGGCGGCGGATCGGGCGAAGACGAAGGTTCGCTCGTTCCGGCCTGGGCTCGCAAGCGGCCCAGTGGGCGCGACTGCTCGATGAAATCCAGCTTGCCAAGAGCTGCCTGACCGATCCTGATCGGCGAGCCTCGTACGATGAATGCTTGCAGGAAGCAGGCGAGGAAGATGCGAACTCCCCGCCAAGTTCGACGATGAATTCGCGGTCGAATTCCACCAGCGAGTCGCAGTCTCCACCGCAACCGACGGGCAATCCGAACCTATATCCTCCCACTCGAAGTGCCGCGCGGACGCGAACCAAAGTCAAACCCCGCGGACCCGCCCGAGAGGCCCAGGCCTGTCAATCCCGCGCCGCTGGCGAGTTCGCCGCCAGAGCCTACCTCCGCGCCGAACGTACATGCCGCGGTTCCGAGCTATGCCGATCCGCAGATCGCTCATCCGGGAGTTCCATCGGCGTATCCCGCCTATCCGAATCCCAATCAGGGAGCTGCCGCGTGGCAGGGTGGCCAGCCTGGAATGCCGCAGTATCCGCAGTCGGGGTGCGCCACAAGGCTATGTCCCCGCGGGCATGCCGTTGCACGGCGCGGGGCCGATGTACGCAGTGCCGGGTTATCCGCAACAGAACCCCTACGGCGGCACCGATGGCGATGCCTTACGGCTACAGTTCTCAGCACGGCATGCAGCCTCCGCCGGTTCCGCCGCCGGGTTATGGAAATGGCTACGGATCAGGGGGAGCGTATGGCGGACAGGCCGCTCCGGCAGCGTTCGATCCGATGGCGCCGGTGGATGTGCCGTATGCGGGCAACTGGGGGCTCCAGTCGGCGGCTACGCCGGACAAGTTCCGTATGGCGCCGCCGTGCCTGTCGGTTCGGCTCCTATGGGGACAGTGCCGACGGGAACCATTCCCACCGGCTCAATTCCAGTGGGTAAAGTGCCGGAAACTCCTGCCGAGCCCAAGTTCCGTGGCAGCAGCGCGGCCGTGGCGACCGTCGCGGCGAAGCGTCAGCAGCAGTCGCAAAGCACGCTCGTCGCGGCTGGCGTCGGCGGAACTTTGATTCTGTTGGCGGTCGTGCTGACGGTGATTGCGATCAATTCGAACAATACTCCAGTTGCCCAAAATTCGTCCGCCAATCACGTTCCGCCGACCACTTCCCCTGCCGGCGAGTCACCCAGCGCGGCGCCTAAGCCGGAGCGCAAAACCAAAGAGCGACCCCAAGGGACGACAACCACGTCCGACCGCGTCTTGCCCGACCGAGACGTTCCCAAGCCCTCCCCGCCGGAGGCAATGGCCCGAACCGCCAATGCCAACCGCACCGTCGCCGATGCCGACTCCAGAGCCAACGCCACCTCCACCCACGCCGCCGGTTCCCCCTCCACCACCGAAGCCAGTGCCGCCGCCAGAACCTGTCGTCAAGCCTACACGCGAAGAGTTCATCGCGCTCGGCAAAGCGCTCACAACTGCCAAGGCGGTGCTCAGCCGAGCAGAACTTTGCCGAGGCGGATAAAGAGTTGGATCGTGCCGACAAGCTCGCCAAGCTGCCGGAGCACCGGGCGAAAGTGGGCCGCTTGATGACGCTGGCCGGTTACGTCCGCCAGTTCCGCAAAGCGATCGAAGCGGCGACGAGTGAGATGGAAGCGGCCTCGTCATTTCAAGTTGGCAGCAGCACAACTGTCGGAGTTGTCGAAACGTTCCCCGATAAGATCATTCTCCGTGTAGCGGGAATGAATCGGACGTATCCCTTCCAGGATCTGCCGATTGGGCTGGCCGTTGCCATTGCCGACTTCAAGCTCGAGCAAATCCGACCCGTCAGCCTGGTCGTTAAGGGTGCCTATGTCGCCGTCGATAAGCGCGTCGATAGCGAACAACTCGACAAGGCCAAAGCGTGGTGGCAAGAGGCGGAAGAGCGGCGTCGATCTCGGCGATTTGCCGCAAGTGCTGACGGACAGCTACGACTTCGAGAAAGAAGCCGCCACGATGGAGCAAGCCCGGCGATAAGTCGTAGTGCAACCCGAACTGCGGCACTGGCTCGGTGCGTGCTCCCTTTCTTTCAACCCACGCGCGCAAAAATAACCGACCTCGGATTGCTCCCAGGCCGGTTTTCGTTGGTTCGACATTCAATCCATCCAAACTCAAGCCGTTGCTTTAGGCTTCCGGCTTCTTGTCGCTCTCCGACTTTTCGGATTTCTCTTTCTTAGGCTCGGGCTTTTTATCGCCGCCAGCCTTTTCGGAAGCCTCTTTCTTGGGCTCCGGCTTTTCTTTCTTAGCTTCCGGCTTGGCGGATTCACGCGCTTCGTCTTCGCTGCGAGGACGTTCACGCCTTCGCCACGACCGAACGGGCCGCGACCACCCGCACCGGGAGGGCCGAAACCGAACGGCGGGCGGAAGCCTTCCGCTCCTCCGCGACCGGGGAACCCTGGGAATCCAGCGCCTGGCTGACCTGGCCGCGGGCCGCCGGGACGAAGCCTTCATCGCGATCACCGGGACGCCCATCAGGTCCGCCTGGTCGACCATCGGGGCCACCGGGCCGGCCATCGGGACCGCCTGGCCGTCCTTGAGGACCACGTCCTTCAGGAGTTCCAGGTCGACCTTCCGGGCCACGACCTTCCGGACCACGCCCTTCAGGGCCAGCGCCTTCGGGGCCACGACCTTCGGGACCGCCAGGGCGTCCGGGGCCACCGCGACCTTCAGGGCCGGCAGGGGGCCGCGGGCCGGGGCCGCGTTCGCCGCGCCCAATTGGTGCAACTCTGCAGGATTGCGTCGAGCTTACGCTCCAAGCCGTTGATTTTCTCTTCCAAATGAGCCGGTCCGCCCGGCGGGCCGTGCTGCGGACCCATGCCAGGGTGCGATCCCATGCCGGGGTGCATTCCTGGATGCATGAATGCGCCGCATGCCGAAATGGGACGAACCAAAGCCGCCCATCGAGCGGCCCCACATGCCTCCACGCATCGCGCCGGGATGCATCGAGCCACCGCGCCGAGGAATGCGACATCGAGTTCCAAGCCGGACGGCCACTATGCGACATACCGCGCAAATTGCCGCGGTGTTTTGGCTCATCGGCCCGGCCCGCGGTGCGACCCTGACATGTGTCCGCGTTCCGCGAACAGCCTCGCGACCGTTCGCCGCGCTCGCCGCGTGCATGTTCGCCACTCTCTTTGCGACCATGTTCGTGCTTGTCGTCGTCTTTTGCGGCACCCTTGTCGTCGTCGTCATCGTCGTCATCATTGCGAAAGACGACTGGATGGCTTTCGCCGAATTGACGTTAGGCTGCTTAGCATGCGCACAGTAAGCCTGATCACTGGTGTCGCGGCTACGGCTCTCGCGGCGATCGGAAGCCTGACTGCCACGCCATTGGCTCACGCGTCGAACTTCGGCATCGAGCTCAACGGGACCTGGCGAGCGAGCTCGAACGGCCAATGGGCCCGGACCAACGAAGTGTACATGGACGAGCCGTCGTCGTCTAGACTGGACCATCGACTCCAGTTGGTGAGCCCGATCGAATGCACCGGCACGATCAAGAGCGACGGCGGCTGGACGGCGTGTTGCGCTGCCGTTGGCTTCTGGACGGCCAACGCGGTTCCCCCACTGGCTTCCCTGCCCTGACGGCACCTTCGCCGACATCAACCGCAGAACTCATCTTTTAGGGGATGGATCCCACCGCAACGAAAGAAGCCTGAAGATCACGGACCTCATGGCGGGTCACAACCAGAAAGGATGCGAGCGGCGCGTGCGGTATGAACAGGCCCCTCGTCGTCAATGCCCCTCCGCCTGGACCAGTTGTCCTAGCCCCGGCCGCCGCGGACATCGTTCCGCGACAAGCCCTTTCGCCTCGCTGGCCGTCAAGAGTTCAGCCGCTGCACCTTGGGCACGGGCGTAACGCCTCCAGCGTTAGTTCGGGAGCAGATCCTTCCACGACTTCGGTGCCGCTCCGGAGGCAATGTTCGTCTGCGTGTGCAGGAGGCCGTCCGGCGCCACGTAGTCGCCCGTCCGCGGGTCGTACTCCGCAAACGCCACCGACGGCCCGCCGGGGCGTTACCGGTAGCAGCGCTCTGAGCGGCGGGGAGGGCTCCGTCGACGGGAGGCGCCTCTGCAGGGGTGCCCCGACCGGGATGGGGCCCCGTTGAGGGAGTTGCCCTGGCGGAGGCGGCCCAGGATTGACCAAGGGGATCGGTGCGGGGCCCGGCGGAGGACCCTGACCCTGCGGCGGTGTTCCACCCGGCACCGCACCGGGCGGCAGCGGGGTGCCCTCCACCGGCGCGTAGATCCGGTCCGGGTAATCGATGCGATCGTCGGGCGCGACGCCCTGCCTGATCAGATTCGGGTCGAACGGCTCCGGCCCGAACGTGTGCTGCTTCATCGCGATCGGTTCAAAGCCCTTGGGGTCGTTGCAGAGTTCGACGGTGGGTGCCCGCTTGCCGGGATGCTCCATGCAGGGCAGGTTTCGAGCACCGCGGATGGAGATCGGAGAGTCCTGCGGCAGTTTGCAGTACAGCCCGTCGGGTGTGTCGATCGTGGTGGTGTCCTCCGGCGAACGCCATTGCGACTGTGGCAGGAAGCCGACGGTGCACGCGTTCGGATCGCTGACGGTCAGGGCGAAGTCACCGAGAGGCAGGCCGGTCGGGTTGTTCTTGCCCAGCCCGAAGGACTGCTGCATGGACATGGCCGCAGGGAAGATCACCAGGAGCTGCTCGAGGCTCGGGTTGTACGTGATGAGGACCTGGCCGATCGTGGTGAGGTTGGCCAGCAGGAGCGGCAGCGTCGGCTTGATCTGGTCAAGCAGCCCCGTAACCTCGTCGGCAAAACCGGGCCCCTGTTGCAGGATCGACCGGAACTGTGGGTCGTTCTGGGCCAGCTGACCAGTGATCCCTGCCAGGCTGCGCGCCCATGTCCTGATCGAATCTCCCGTCTCGACCTGGGAATCCAGGAGCGGCCCGCTGTCGTCGATCAGAGATCGCAGTTGGTCGGATACCCCGTTGGTGTCCGTGGAGAGCTTCGTCGTGGAGTCGATGAGCGACTGAAAGTCCGGCCCCGCGCCGTTGAACGCCTTGAACGTCTCGTCGAGCAGATTCGAGATGCGGTCGCCTGGAACGGATTTCACCAACGTGTTGAGTCTGATCCAGCATGGGACCTACCTGCTGCGGGATCGTGGTCCTGTCCGCCGGAATCGTCGACCCATTTTGCAAGATACGGTCCGGAGTCGGTTCGCGGTTGCAGGTCGACGTACTGCTCACCGACCGCGGACACGCTGAACACGTGGGCGTCCAGATCCGCCGGGATGTCGGGCGACGTGTCGAGCGAGAGGTCCGCCTCGGCGCCGTCGGGCGTCAACTCTGACATCCGTGACCTTGCCGACCTGCACACCGCGGTAGGTGACGTTGCTGAAGCGATAGAGACCACCCGCGGCGGGCATCTCCAACTTCACGTTCAGGCGACCGACGCCGAGAAGCGTGGGCACCTGCATGTACGCGAAGAGCATCACCCCCACACCGACGATCGACGCGATCGTGAAGATGATCAACTGAGTTCGGACGAAACGTGTGAGCATCAGCCACCACCTCCCGGCATCGGTGCAACGACATTGGCCGGCGCGTCAGGCGGCTGGCGGCTGCGGCGCATTGGCTCCGTACGGTCCCGCGAATACCTGCGACGCCGTGATGGGCGCCGACTGCGCCATCCACGGGAACGCGGGTGGCGGCGGACTCACCGGCAACACCGGCTCGGTAATCGGCGGCATACCCTCCGCTGACGTCTGCGACACCGGTGCCGCCTCGGGCGGCGGGGCAACGCCGACCTTCATCGGGTCGTAGGAGTAGTTCAGGAAGTACGGATCGCCGGGAGCAGGAATGAGCTTGGCGTTCTCGTCGCCCCATCGGGTGCCGAGCAACAACGTCCTCTTCAACCGCGGATAGGTCAGGTCGAAGATGGCGAACAGGTTGATGTAGTCACCCTTGGTGATGTAGTCGGCGAAGTTCGGGCCGTAGGGAAAGGCCGTGGCGAAGATCAGCGCGTTGAAGAGGTCGGGCCCGATGTCCGCGAGAGCCTTGAGGGCCGGATCGAGGTTCTTCAAGTTTTCGACCAGGTCGTCACCGGCGTCGTTGACCAGACCCGTCGCGGTATCGCTGAACGTCCCGAGCTTCTGCAGCGCGGTCGTCAGAGTCGGCCGCTCCTTGATCAGCACGTCGAGCGCCGGAGGAATGTCCTTCAGCGCCTTGTCGATGACGTCGCGTTGCCCGGCGAACTTGCCTGCCACCCGATTCAACTGCGTGATGGTCCCCACGATGTTGTCCCGCTGGTCGTCGAGGACGCCGACGAACTTGTCGAGTCGGGTGAGCAGATCGCGGATCTGGGGTTCGCGTCCGTTCATTGCGGCGCTGAAGTTGTGGATGATGTCACCGATCTGGCCCAGCCCGCCGCCGTTCACGATCGACGACAGGGAGGACAGTGTCCGCTCGGTTGACGGATACGTCGTCGAGTCGTTGAGCGGAAGAGTCGCACCGGGTTGCAGCCGGCCGCTTGGCTTTTCGCCGAGTGGCGGATTGAGCGCCAGATTCATGGATCCCAGGAGGCTGGTCTGACCGATCGTGGCCACCGCGTTGGCGGGCACCACGACGCCGGGCTTCGACCGAACCTCGACGTTGGCATGCCAGCCGTCGACCGTCATCTGGCCGACACTGCCGACGATGACGTCGCTGATCATTACTGGCGAATTCGATTCCAGCGTCGCAACATTCGCAACCTCGACGTGGTAGATGGTCGGCGTCCGAGCCCTGGCCGACCGCACCGGGCAGGGGAAGGGAGTTGACGCCCTGGAACGAGCAACCCGTCAGCGCGAGCGCAGTGACCGACGCGGCGACCGTGAACCGCTTCACGTGGTTGGTACGGATCATGGTGTCCCCTCCGCAGGCAGCAACGGCGCATCGGGTGCGGGCGACGCCGGCAGCAGCATTCCATCGACGGTGGGTGGTGCGAGCTGCAGCAGGAATGTTCGACACGATGTTCGGCGGCCCAGGTATCGGCGCACCCGGGAACAACGCAGGCGAAGGGAACGCGGCTCCCTGGTTGTTGCCATACAGTCCCGGCGGACCGGGGGGCAATCCGAAGCCAGGAGGCGGCGGCGTATCACCGAGGCCGGTGTACGCGGACACCGTCGGCGGAATCTCGGGCGGGTCGCCAGCGGCCCGGCACCTCCCGGCGCCAGCTTCGGATCGGTGTAGATGATTCTGTCCGGGTTGATCGACGGCCTCAGGTACGCGTTGATCGGGATCGGAATGTTGTTGATGCTGAGCAGTTTTCAGCACGGGCCCGAGGTACTGCGCGCAGAGTTTCGCTGTTTCGGGCGCCGTGGTGTTCGCGACGCCGCCGATGAGACCGCAGAGGAAGTAGATCGGGTTCTGGAAGTTGACCAGCGAGAACGCCCCGGTAACCGCACCACCGTTGGGGTAGTAGATGTTCTCGTAGTTGGCGAGCGCGGTCGGCGCGAGGTGGAGAACGTTCTCGAAGGCCAGCTTGTGGTCGGTGATGACCTTCGTCAGGTCGCCGAGCCGCTGAATCTGCTCGGAGGTCTGGTCCCGGGTGCCCGCAACGAAGCGCTGCACCTCACCCAACGCGACCGACAGGTTCGTCAGCGCCCCGTCCAGATCGGACCGGCTGTCGTCCACGCACGCTGGTGAGACTGGCCAATCGGTTCTGGAACATGACGATCTGTTCCTTGCTGTCGCGCAACGCGGCAACGAAGGTCTGCAGATTCTTGATGATGTCGACGATGTTGCCGCTGCCCTCGGCGAAGATCCTTGCCGCACCGGACAATTGGGCGATCGTCTCGCGCAGCTTGTCGCCATTGCCGTCCATGGCGTTTGCCGCGCTGTCGATGAACCGCGACACCGAGGTGCCCGACACGCCCGTCTTGGGGCCCAAGTCCGTTGCCAGCCGCATCAATTGAGTCTTGACCTGGTCCCACTCGACGGGAACCGCGGTGCGGTCGCTGGGAATCACACCGCCGTCGCCCATCTTCGGTCCACCGCCGTTGCGGTACGCCGGAGTGAGCTGCACGTAGCGGGCCGCGACCAGGTTCTGCGCGACGATCACGGCCTTCGCATCGGCCGGGATCGGAACGTCCCGATCGACCGTCATGGTCATCTTGGTCTGCGTGCCTTCAGGCGTGAGCGTGTCGATCGTGCCGACCTTCACGCCCGAGACGCGCACCTCGTCGCCAGGATAGATCGACGTGGCGGTCGGGAAGTACGCCGTGATGGTCGTCGGCGCGAAGAACACGTGCCGGACCGCGAAGACCACGCCCGCGACGAGGAGGGCGGCCAGCGCGACGGCACCGATGGTGACGAGTCGTCTCTTGTTCATGGCGACGGAAGCTCTCCTGGCTGAGGCGGAAGGTCTCCCGGCTGCGGAATGCTGTTGACGGGGAACGGGATCTCCGCCCGCGGGCCGGCGTTATCCGGCGGCTGGCCCGCATTGATACCGCGCCGGAACCCGAAGGCGTAGTCGAGGAAGGGTTGCAGAATCTGCGCCGGGCTGATGTTGGGGATGAACGCGTTGTAGTAGGCGCCGTTCGAGACGATCTCACCCTGCGTCAAATAATATTTGGCGGCACCGGGCAGCATCTTGGCAAGGTTGTCGCGGTTCTTCTGCAGAGTCGCCGTGACTTCGTTGATCTGCTTCAACGCCGGAGCTAGTTTCGCCTCGTTGTCGCCGACGATACCGGTCAACTCCTTCGAGACGGCCGACGTGTAGCGCAGCAGTCCGGCGATCGCGTTCCGCCGTTCGTTGAGTACACGCGACCAGATCATTGCCGTTGAGGATGAGCGAATTAACCTGCTGACTCCGCTCGGAGAAGATGGAGGTAACTTGGCTGGCCGTCTTCAGCAGCTCGGCCAGGCTCTGGTTGCGATTGTTGAGCGACTTGGACACCCGGGACAGGCCGTCGAAGGTCGGACCCAACTGCGGAGCGACCTGGTCGAGCGTGTCCGACAGCGTGTCCAGCGACTGATTGAGCGATGCGGTATCGGTACCTGCGGTGTTGCCTGCGAGGTCACCGACCGCGTCGCTCAACGAGTAGGGCGAAGACGTTCGCGTGATCGGGATGGTCGCGTTGGGCTTCAGGTCGCCGTCGCCCGCCGAGTCCAGAACCAGCACCCGCTCGCCCAGCAGGGTTCCGGTGCGGATGTGTGCACTGGTGTCCGAACCGAAGCGGACGTCGACCCGGCGATCGTGAATCCGACCAGGGCATCCCCGTTGTCGAGCGCGACCGATGAGACCGAGCCGACCTTGATTCCGGACACCGTCACGTCGTTTCCGACGGTGATCCCACCGGCCTCGGAGAACACGGCGTGATAGCGAATTGCCGTCGCCCAGGCGAGCAGCCGCTCCGGCTGCAGACCCACGGCGATGGTGAGCATGATCAGGACGACGCCGATGAAGCCTGCCCTGACGAGATTGGATCCGCGGTACTTGAGCATCTACTGATCAGCGCACCTTCCCGTTTCTTGTTTGATCCAGGGGAAGACCACGGTGCGACCGTCCAGGTCGCTGGCACGGAAGCTGATCCCGCAGAGGTAGTAGGGGAAGAAGCCACCGTAGGAGCCGACCCGCGCCAGCTTGCGGTAGATCTCGGGCAGCCGCTGCAGGGTTGCGTCCAAGGTGGGGTTGTCCGAATTGAGAACCGGCGCAAGCCTGCTCAACTGTTCGACGGTGCCTGCGAGGGGTTGCCTCGACCGACCGAGCAGGTCTGCCAGCGACGCCGTTCCGTTGTCCAGCGACTCGATGGCCGTGCCGATGGGATCGCGGTCGGAGGACAGGCCCTTGACCAGTTGCTCGAGTTTATCGATCGCGCCGGAGAAGTCGTCACCGTCCTTGGACAGTGTGTCCAGCGTGGTCTTGAGGTTCTCGATCAGGTCCTCGACGACCTGGTTGTTGTCGGCGAGCGTGTTCGTGAACGACGACGCCTTGCCGAACACCGAGTCGAGAGTCCCCCCCTGGCCCTGCAGGATCTGCACCAGCGAGGCGGACAGCGCGTTGACGTCCTTCGGGATTGAGCCCCTGGATGACCGGCTTGAGGCCGCCGAGCAGCATGTCCAAGTCGAGTGCGGGCACCGTCCGGTCGACCGGCAACTGCGAGCCCGGCGGCATCATCATCGTGCGACCCTGGCGTGTCCACCAGTTCCATGTAGCGGTCGCCGACCAGGTTGAGGTAGCGGATCGCGGCCTTGGTGCCGGTGGTGAGCTTGACGCTGCGGTCGGCATCGAACTGTGACCAACACTTTTCGGTCGGGCTGCAACTCGACGCCATCGATGGTGCCGACACGCACACCTGCGATCCGCACCGTATCGCCGGATTCCAGCCGCGACGCATCGGCGAAGATCGCCGAATAGCTATTCGTCGCACCGGTTCTCGTCCCGTTGAACACGACGAACAGAAAGGCGGTCAACACCACCATCACGATCCCGAAGATCGAGAACTTGATGAGCGTTCCGACAGATCGCGTCATCCCGGCATCCCGATCTGTGCGCTGTTGCGTGGCGGCCCGTCGATCGGTCCGTATAGCCACTGCTTGAGCCCATCGGAGTTCAGCAGGATGCCCTGGTTGCCGTAGCCCGTCGGGTCGTTGCCCACGTCGGCGGCGACGAAGGGCGTCCTGAATCCCGGCGGAACCTCGGGCAGGCCCAGCTCCTTGCACAGGGGCCTGCCGCCGGTTGACGCCGCGACCTTCGGAAGGTCCTTGGGGTAGCGGTAACGCTCGACGCCCAGCGTGAGACCGGAGGACACCAGGATGCCCGGGTATTGGGGCACGCCCTTCGACGAAGGGGATGAGACCTGCCGATGCCGCAGGTCACCGTTTCGTGGTACTCGCTCAGCAAGTGGGTGGTGGGCAACAGAGCGTGCAGGGTGTCGGCGAGTCCCTTTCGGTTGTCGCCGATGACCTCGTTGCCGGTGTTCGCCAACCCGATCGTGCTGAGCAGGAACGCGTCGAGGTTCTTCTGCTGATCGACGAGGGTGTTGCTCACCGTCGTCGTGTTCTTGAATGATCGACACCAGGTCGGGCGTCGCGTCGCCGTAGGCGTTGAGCGTCGGCACGGCGGCCTCGATGTCGTGGGACAGATTGGGCAGGCTCGGTTCGAGTTTGGCGAGGAGCGAGTCGAAGTCGACCAGGGCCTGACCGAACTGCTCACCGCGTCCGTCGAAGGCCGTGGCGACCGCGCCGAGCGTCTCGTTGAGCTTCGCCGGGTCGATCTTGTCCAGCAGTCCGACGAGCTGCTGGAACACCGTGTTGATCTCGACCGTGACGTGCTTGCTCTGGATTGTCTGTCCGGGTTGCAGCGTGTCGGTGACCACGCCGGGAGGAGCATCCAGGTTGACGAACTTCGCCCCGAACACCGTCGACGACGCGATGTCGACCGCGACGTCGGACGGGATCAGGTGCATGTCCGACTTGTTCATCGAAAGATGAAGGGCCGCATCTCCATTGGGCAGCGACTCGATCGAGGACACCTGTCCGACCTGCACGCCGCGAATCTTGACCTTGGCGTCGGGGTTCATGACGAGGCCCGCGCGATCCGAGATCACCGTCACCGGAACGGTTTCCGCCCAGTCGCCCCGGAACAGGGTGACGGCCAGAGCGCAGATCAGGCCGAGGACGGTGACCGTCGCCAAGCCCGCCAACGCGCGTCCTGTTCTACCCATCGTCGTCTTCCCCTTAACCCGACAGGTTGAAGTTGCCGTTGGCACCGTAGACGGACAGCGACACCAGGAGTGTCACCGACACGACGACGATCAGGGACGTGCGCACTGCATTGCCCACCGCGGCGCCAACGCCTGAGGGTCCGCCGGTCGCGAAGTAGCCGAAATAGGTGTGGACCAACAGGATCGCGATGGCCATCAACACCGCCTGCAGGAACGACCACAGCAGGTCGATCGGGTTGAGGAAGGTATTGAAGTAATGGTCGTAGAGGCCACCGGACTGCCCGAAGATCACCACGGTGGTGAACTGGGAGGCCACAAAGGACAGGATCACCGCGATCGAGTACAGCGGGGTGATGGCCACCATGCCCGCCACGATCCGCGTGCTGACCAGATACTCGATCGGCCGGATGCCCATCGATTCGAGTGCGTCGATCTCCTCGTTGATCCGCATCGCGCCCAGCTGCGCGGTCACGCCTGCACCGAACGTCGCGGCCAACCCGATGCCCGCCACCACCGGCGCGGCGATGCGCACGTTGATGAACGCCGCGAGGAAGCCGGTCAGCGCCTCGATGCCGATGTTGCCCAGCGAGCTGTAGCCCTGAATGGCCAACGTCCCGCCCGCAGCCAGCGTCAAGAACCCCACGATGACGACGGTGCCGCCGATCATCGCCAAGGTGCCGGCGCCCATCGAGATCTCGGCGATCAGCCGGATGATCTCGCGGCGGAAGTGCACCGTCGCGTGCGGCACGCCCGCCAGCGCCCGACCGTAGAACGCCGTGTGGTCGCCGATCCGGGAGAACCAGTCCACCGGACGCCCGGCATTGCGGAACGTCCGCGGAAACCGCGACCGCAAGATCGTTGAGGTACCCATGCGCCTAACCCGTCGTCAATCGGATGCCGATGGCGGTGACCACCACGTTGATCACGAACAGCGCCATGAAGGCGTACACCACCGTCTCGTTGACCGCGTTGCCCACCGCCTTGGCGCCACCACCGGTGATGGTCAGCCCGCGGTAGCACGCGACCAAGCCTGCGATCAGGCCGAACAGCGCGGCCTTGACGCACGAGATGATCACCTCGGGCACGCCGGTCAGCAGCGTGATGCCCGCGGCGAACGCGCCAGGGTTCACGTCCTGGACGAACACGGAGAAGAAGTAGCCGCCCAGGATGCCGATGATGACCACCAGGCTGTTGAGCAACAGTGCGACGAGACCCGAGGCCAACATCCGAGGCGTGACGAGGCGCTGCACCGGGTTGATGCCGAGCACCTCCATCGCGTCGATCTCCTCGCGGATCGTGCGCGACCCGAGATCGGCGCACATCGCGGTCGCGCCGGCGCCCGCGACGATCAGCACCGTCACCAGCGGACCGACCTGGGTGACCGCACCGAACGCCGCACCCGCGCCGGACAGGTCCGCCGCGCCCAACTCGCGAAGAAGGATGTTCAGGGTGAAGGACACCAGCACGGTGAACGGAATCGCCACCAGCATCGTCGGGGCGAGCGACACCCGGGCCACGAACCAGGACTGCTCGAGAAACTCGCGCCACTGGAACGGCCGCACGAAAATGAACTTGATCGCGTCCAGGGCCATCGAGAACAACCCACCGACGGCCTGCATCGCGCCCGAGAAGCCATTCGGCAGCGAAATGCCGGTGGCCCAGCGCTCCGGTCCCTTAACTGCCATAGACCCCGGGTCCTTCCATCGTTTCGACCCCTAGGTCCATCGGTAGCGAACACGTGACACTGGCTGCGTCGTGCCTCGCCGGGCATGCATCCCCCGAGATGCCGTGCGAAGCCTAGATCTTCATAGCCGACAATTTCCACGGCGGTGACAGAATCGCGAACTTGTGCACCGTTGGTCATCAGATCTCCAGGCATTTAGGTGACTGCGCCGGAGGTCTTGAGCGCGATGATGCGGTCCCAATCTAGCCCGAGTTCTTGCAGTAGCTCGTCGGTTTGTTCGGCGAAACGCGGGTGCCGGTCCCGTGCTCGGCGCGGTCACGTCGAACTGCACCGGATTGGCCACCAGCTCGAGCTCACCCGCCTGGACGATGTACTCGTTGGCGCGGACCTGAGCGTCCTGCGCCGCCTGCAGGGTGTCCTGCACCGGCGCCCACGGCCCGGCCAGGGTGGCGAAGCGTTCGCTCCATTCGGGCAGGGTGCGGGTCTTGATGACGTCGCCGATGAGTTCGACCGCCTCGGCGGTGTGTTCGGCGATCGACTCGACGGTCGCGAACCTCGGATCGTCGATCAGGTCCTCGCGATCGATGTGTCGGCAAACGTCGGCCCAGAACTTCGTCGGCTGCAACATCACGAAGGAGATGTAGCGGTCGTCCTTGGTCCGGTAGACGCACACCAGCGGATTGAACGGCGAGCCGTGCACGCCGGGCGGCATCTGCACCATCAGTTCCTGCAGATGCTGGGTGAGGGCGATCGTGTGTCCCATCGCCCACAGCCCGCTGCCCAGCAGCGATACGTCGACGACCGACGGTTCGCCGGTGCGCTCCCGCTTCAGCAGCGCCGCGGTGATCCCACCGGCGAGGTTGGTGCCGGAGATGGTGTCGCCGTAGGCCGGTCCGGGCGGCGGGATCATGCCGTCGAGGCCGGGCGGGGTGATCGTGGCAGCCGTGCCTGCGCGGCACCAGAAGGCGGTCATGTCGTAGCCGCCCTTCTCCGACTCGAGGCCGCGAGGGCCGAGCGCGCTTCCGCGCGCGTAGATGATCGTCGGGTTGACCGCGCGGATGTCGTCGACGTCGATGCCGAACTTCCTGCGGTGACCCGGCAGGAAGCTCGTCAGGAACACGTCTGCCGTCTTGGCGAGTTCGAGAAGCACCTCGACGCCCCTCGGGCACCGACATGTCGAGGCCGATGGCGCGCTTGCCGCGGTTCGCGTGCTCGATGTTCGGGTTGGGGTCGCCGTCGACGCGGAGCATCCCGGTCTGCCGAAGGCCGCGCTGCGGGTCGCCGGTGACGGCGTGCTCGACCTTGATGACGTCGGCGCCCCACTCGGCCAGCACGGCGCCCGCCGACGGGACGAATCCGTACATGGCGACTTCGAGGACGCGGATGCCCTCCAACGGCCTACTCACTGTGCCACCACCGTCGCAAAGGTCTTGCCCTCCAAGAACTCTTCGAGCCCGGCCTTGCCCATCTCGCGGCCGATACCCGATTGCTTGAAGCCGCCGAACGGGCTGTCGGGGCTGAAGTAGTTTCCACCGTTGATGGAGAAGGTGCCAGTCCGAATCCGCCGCGCCACGGCAAGCGCCCTGTCCTGACTTCCGAACACCGCGCCGGACAGTCCGTAGATCGAGTCGTTGGCGATCCGCACCGCGTCGTCGTCATCGTCGTAGGCGATGACGGCCAGCACGGGCCCGAATACTTCTTCCTGGGCGATCTCGCTGTCGGGCGCGACATCGGTGAGCAGGGTGGGCGTATAGAAGAAGCCCGGTCCCTTCTTCTCGCCGCCGGTCACCAGGGTGGCGCCAGCCTCGACCGCGCGCTTCACCATGGCGTCGACCTTGTCGCGCTGCTCGCTCGCTGATGAGCGGGCCCATGTACGTCGTGGGGTCGGTCGGGTCGCCGTACTTCACGTGGCCGAAGTTGGTCTTGACCAGTTCGACGATCTCGTCGTGGTGCGAGCGCGGCACCAGCAGCCGCGACGTCAGCGCGCAGCCCTGCCCGGCGTGGGTGACCATGCTGAACGCGGAGAAGAGCGCCGCGGTGCCGAAGTCGGCGTCGTCGAGCACGATCGCCGCGGACTTGCCACCGAGTTCGAGGAACACCTTCTTGAGCGTCTCGCTGGCTGCGGCCATGATCCGCCGACCCGTCGGCGTGGATCCCGTGAAGGTCACCATGTCGACGTCCGGGCTGGTGGTCAACACCGCGCCGACAGCCGGATCCGACGAGCTGAGTACGTTGACGACGCCCGCCGGGATGTCGGTGTGGTTGGCGATCAGCTCGCCGAGCGCCAACGTGATGAGCGGTGTGTCCGGTGCGCCCTTGAGCACCACGGTGCAGCCCGCCGCCAAGGCGGGCGCCAGCTTCGCCAGCGCGAGCTGGTTCGGATAGTTGTAGGCGATGATCGCCGCGACGACGCCGCCGGCTTCCTTCTCCACCCAGCGGTGGTGCTGCATGCCGCGGCTCTCGATGTTTCCGAGGTCCTCGGTCAGCGGGTAGGTCTTCAGCAGGTCCGCGTAGTAGCGGACGATGTCGATGGGCTGGTCCAGCTGTGCGCCCAGATTGAGCGCCGCGGTGGCGCCGACTTCGGCGGTGGTGAGTGCGGCCAACTCATCGCGGTGGTCGACGAGTGCCTGATGCAACTGCTCGAGGCAGCGGACCCGGAGTTCGACGTCGGTCGCCCAGGTGCCCGTGTCGAAGGCGCGCCGGGCCGCAGCGACGGCGGCCTCCGCGTCGGCGACGTTGCCCTCGGGGGCGTGGCCCAGCACATCGCCGGTCGCGGGATTGAGCGAGGGGAATGTCGTCTCGGCGTCGACCAGCTGCCCGTCGATGAGCATCCTGCGGTCGGCGCCTACCTCGTCCACGTTCGCAGGCCTCAATGACGTCTGGGTCACACACGACTCCTCACTGTGACGGAAACTTCATTCTCGTCAGATGGCGAATCTTACATTCGCAGGGCGAGAACACAAGAAAGGCTAGACTACCTAGTCAGGTTGGTTGCGCACCGTGTGGGAGCACCTCCCAAGTGCCGGTGACCGTGCCATATCTTGCGGTTTCGCCCTCTCCGAGAGTACGGTTCTCATATTCGGAATCGAGATTCTTAGTCTCGAAAACGACTGCCCGAGGAGGATCTGCCACGTGAAGAACGCCGTCGTGACCGGAGGCGGTTCTGGCATCGGTCAGGCGATCGCCAATCGACTGCGTGCGGACGGCCACAACGTCGCCACGCTCGATCTCAACCCCTCCGACGACGACCTCGCCTACGTCGCCGACGTCACCGACCGCGGCCAGGTGGACGAGGCGCTGTCGGCGATCCGGGCCAAGGTCGGACCGGTCTCCATCCTCGTCAACGCCGCGGGACTGGACAGCTTCAAGAAGTTCACCGACGTGACGTTCGAGCGGTGGCAGCGCGTCATCGACGTCAACCTCAACGGCGTCTTCCACTGCATCCAAGCGGTACTGCCCGAGATGGTCGAGGCGGGTTGGGGCCGGATCGTCAACATCTCGTCCTCGAGCACGCACTCCGGAGCGCCCTACATGGCGCCCTACGTCGCGGCGAAGTCGGCGGTCAACGGGCTGACGAAGACGCTGGCACTCGAGTACGGGCCCAGCGGCATCACGGTCAACGCCGTTCCGCCGGGCTTCATCGACACGCCGATGCTGCGGGCTGCCGCCGACAAGGGCTTCCTCGGCGACATCGACGCGACCATCGCCGCCACACCCGTGCGACGCATGGGCAGGCCAGAGGACATCGCCGCGGCGTGCGCCTTCCTCGTCTCGGAAGAGGCCGGCTACATCACCGGCCAACTGCTGGGCGTCAACGGCGGACGCAACACCTAAGAACCACACAACCGCACACCGAACGAGCGAAGGGACGATCAATGGGGCGCGTTTCAGGCAAGGTCGCATTCGTCACTGGCGCCGCGCGCGGCCAGGGCCGCAGCCACGCCATCCGGCTTGCCGAAGAGGGCGCCGACATCATCGCCGTCGACCTGTGCGAGGACATCGACACCGATCGGCTATCCGATGGCCACGCCGGAGGATCTCGAGGAGACCGCGAAGTTCGTCGAGAAGACCGGCCAACGGATCGTCACCGCCAAGGCCGACGTGCGCGACGCCGCCGGATTCGAAGACGGCGCTGGAAACCGAGGGCTCGCCGAGTTCGGCAGGCTCGACATCGTCGTCGCCTCAGGCCGGCATCGCGGGCATGAAGGGCTGAGCCGCACATCGACGCCTGGTGCGACGTGATCAACACCAACCTCATCGGGACGCTCAACGCCATCCAGGTCGCCCTTCCACACCTCGAGCGACGGCGCCTCGATCGTCGCGACCGGCTCCACGGCCGCGCTTGATGGACGTCTCCAAGAACGACAACCCCGGCACCGACCTCGGCGGCGTGGCGTACCTGACCTCCAAGCGGCTGCTCTCGGGATACGTCCACGACCTCGCGACCGCACCTCGCGCCGCGCGGGATCCGCGCCAACGTCGTTCACCCGACGAACTGCAACACCGACATGTTGCAGAGCGAACCGATGTACCGGTCGTTCCGGCCCGACCTGGAGAAGCCCACCCGCGCCGATGCCGAGCCCGTGTTCGGCGTACAGCAGGCGATGAAGATCCCGTACATCGAGCCGGACGACATCAGCAACATGATCCTGTTCCTGGCCTCCGACGAGGCGCGCTACGTGACGGGCATGCAGCATGCGTGTCGACGCCGGCGGCTACCTGAAGTGGTACGACTACCACATCTGACCTGAAAGGGGTTGCGATAGTGAAGGTTTCGGTTGACGGAGATCGTTGCCAGGGCCACACCCTGTGTTCGATGATCGCGCCCGACTCGTTCGAACTCGACGACGTCGACGGTCACGCATCCCCGGTTTCGGAGATCGTGCCCCCCGACCAGGAGGACCAGGTGCGCGAAGCGGCGCACTCGTGTCCCGAACAGGCCATCGTCATCGAATGACGTGGTCCACGTACACATGAGGGAGACACCGCCGTGAGCATCGACGACGTCACCGACGACGACCGCAAGAAGAACAGCTACCACTTCGACCGGCACACGCCGGAGTACCGCGAGCAGTTCAGCAAGATCACCGAGGAGATGCAGTCCAAGTGCCCGATGGCGTGGACCGACGTCTACGACGGCCACTGGGTCGCCGCCGACAGCAAGCACGTCTTCGAACTCGCGCGCTGCCCGGCGGTATCCAACGACCACGACATCAACGGTGAGCGCAACGGCTACCAGGGCATCACCATTCCGAAGGCGCAGCGCGCCACGGTCGTGCGCGGCGGCATCCTCGAGATGGACGAGCCCGAACACAGCACCTACCGCGGGGCGCTGAACCCCTACCTCTCCCCCGCGGCGATCAAGCGGTGGCAGCCCTTCGTCGACGAGATCGTCCGCGCGTCGCTCGACGAGAAGATCGAGACGGGCCGGATCGACTTCGTCGACGACCTCGCCAACATCGTGCCCGCCGTCCTCACGCTCGCGATGATGGGCATCGAGCTGAAGAAGTGGCCGGTCTACAGCGAGCCCGCGCACGCCTCGGTGTCCACCCCGGAACACTCGCCCGACGCCCCGCGCGTCGCCGAGATGAACCGGCAGATGGGCATCGACATGATCACCACGATGATGGAGCTTCGCGAGAATCCGCGGCCGGGGATGATCAACGCGCTGCTGCAACTGCGCATCGACGGCGAGCCCGCGCCCGACCTCGAGATTCTCGGCAACCTCGGGTTGATCATCGGCGGAGGATTCGACACCACGACCGCGCTCACCGCGCACTCGCTCGAATGGCTTTCGGAGCACCCCGACCAGCGCGAGCTGCTCAGCCGCGAGCGTGACACGCTGCTGAACCCCGCCACCGAGGAATTCCTGCGCTTCTACACCCCCGCACCCGGCGATGGCCGGACCTTCTCCGAGGACGTCGAGGTCGAGGGACACAGGTTCAAGGAGGGCGAGCGGCTCTGGATCTCCTGGGCGATGGCCAACCGCGATCCGGCGGTGTTCGAGGACCCCAACGAGATCATCCTCGACCGAAAGGGCAACCGGCACTTCAGCTTCGGCATCGGCGTGCACCGCTGCGTGGGATCCAATGTCGCGAGGACCGTGTTCAAGTCGATGCTGACCGCGGTGCTCGACCGGATGCCGGACTACGTCTGCGACCCCGAGGGCACCGTGCACTACGAGACCATCGGCGTCATCCAGGGCATGAAGCATCTGCCCGCGACGTTCACGCCGGGCAAGCGGCTCGGCCCGGGCCTGGAGGAAACGCTCGAGAAGCTGCAGCGGATCTGCGACGAGCAGCAGCCGGCCCGGCCCATCACCGAACACAAGGATGCCGTCGTCATCGACTAGCTAGGACTGATCTGGACCGCTATCAGCGGCGAGGTGGTTTGATGAGCCGCGGCACGACAACTGGGAAGGCAGGGCGATGAAGCTCCTCAAGACTGTGATGGTGGCGGTCGTCGTCGCGCTGTCGGCCGTCATCGCGCCGCCTCCGGCCAACGCCCAGATGACGCTGGGCAACTACGACTTTCTTTCCGACCGGTACACGAAGACGTCGTGGGTGTGGTTCGTCGCGTTCTGCGTTCCGGAGCATTCGGCGGACTGCATCTACGTCAGCGGCATCACGCACCGGTCGTATTACGTCGGCTGGGAGGGCAAGGCGCATCTCGACGGCAACCAGTACACGTTGACCGTCGACGTCCCTGACGGCCTGCAGTGCCCGGGCCAGGTCCTGCCGACGCGCGACACCTACACCTGGGACCAGAACACGCTCGCAGGAGAGATCAACTCCAGCTACGACGTCGGCTGCTTCAACGGCCCGCCAGGAACCCAGTTCTGGACCTTCGCGCTGCGACGCCTCTAGCGCTCAACCCTTCGCGATTTCGGCGTGCGTGGCGGCGCTCAGCACCGGTGAGCACGCCAAAGTCACTTGGGTGGGCGGGGTAGTCCGAGCACCTGCTGCGCGATGATGTTGCGCTGAATCTCCGAGGTGCCGCCCGCGATGGTGCCCGAGAAGCTGCGGGCATAGCGCTCGAACCAGCTCGAGAAGTAGTGGTCGAGGTTCATGTGCGCGTACGGGCCGGTGGTCGTCGGGTGGATCAGCCCGTCGGCGCCCGCGATGTTGAGAGCCAGATCCATCGCACGCATCTCCGCCTCGGCGCCGAACAGCTTGGGTATCGACACCGACGCGACGTCGACCTCGCCGCGCGCCGCCTTGGCCAGGCCGACCGAGCCGAGCAGACGCAGCGCCTGGTAGTCCATGATCGAGCTGGCCAGTTGGTCGCGCTCGAGGGCATTGGTGGGACGAATGTCGGCGAGGCAGTTGGCGATTCGGTCGGCGAACCCCAGCCACATCATCGTGCGCTCGTGGCCGAGCGAACCGTTGGCCACTCCCCAGCCGCCGTTGAGCGGGCCGACGAGGTTCTCGGCGGGCACCTCGGACGTCGGTGAAGAAGACCTCGTTGAAGTCGACGTGCTGCTCGCCGCAGATGTCGGCGAACGGTCGACGGACGACGCCGTCGAGGTCGGTCGGGATCAGCAGCACGCTGATGCCCTTGTGCTTGGGCGCGTCGGGATCGGTGCGGACGAAGGTCAGCAGGAAGTCCGCGTCGTGGGCGCCGGACGTCCAGACCTTCTGACCGTTGACGACGAAGTGGTCGCCGTCCCGAACGGCCCGGGTGCGCAGCGACGCGAGGTCGGAACCGGCGCTCGGCTCGCTCATGCCGAGCGACGCGGTGCGCTCGCCGCGAAGCACGGGCACCGCCCACTGCGTGCTTCTGCTTCTCCGAGCCGAACGTGATCAGCGACGCCGCGATGATGTTGACGCCCTGCGGGTTGAAGCTGTGGTAGATCCGTCGCTTGCACAGCTCCTCGGCGTGCACGAACGTCTGCAGGATCGTGGCGTTGCGGCCGCCGAACTCCGGCGGCTGCGCGGGCAGCAGCCAGCCGTTGTCGAAGAGCTTGCACTGCCAGTCGCGGGCCCACTGCGGCATGTGCGATACGGAGCGCGGCCGGTCGAGCGTCTCGGCCGCGGTTGGGACGTTCTCGTCGAGGAACGCGGCGAACTCGGCGCGGAACTGCTCGACGTCGGAATCGAAGGTCAGTTGCATCAGAAGTCCCTGTATTCCTCGGCGATCATCGCGCGGTGCTCGGCGGCGCCGCCCAGCATCAGCTCGCCCGCCTTCGCTCGCTTGAGCGCGAACTGGACGTCGTTCTCCCACGTGAAGCCCATGGCCCCGAACGTCTGGAGACCGTGCCGGAAGACCAGCGACTGGCACTCCCCTGCCGACGCCTTGGCCATGGCCGCGGCGATGCGCCTACGCGGGTCGTCCGCGGCGATGGTCAGCGCGGCGAAGTAGGAAAGCGCGCGTGCCCGTTCGATCGCGACGTGCATGTCGGCGGCCTTGTGCTGAATGGCCTGGAACGAGCCGATCGGCACGCCGAACTGCTCGCGGCTCTTGGCGTGTTCGAGCGCAAGATCGAGGATCCGTTGGCACGCCCCGACCATGGTGATCGCCATGCCCATCAGCGCGATGTGGCGCGCCCGTTCCGCGTCGACGGGCAGTCGGTCGGTGTCGGCGACCCGCACACCGGCGAATGACACCTCGGCCACGTGGAGAACGGGATCGAAGACGTCGACGCGACGGGTGCTGACGTCTTCGCGCGTCGACCAGGAAGACGCCGGCGGCGGTGACGACGGCGAGCCGCTCGCGCCCGGTCCCCGTCGAGCACGAAGCGGTCGGTTCCGGAGAGCACCCAGCCCTCGGCGTCGCGGACCGCGCCGACGCCGCTGTACACGGCCGTGCCGGACCTCAGTGGGTCGAACCTGTCGCCGACGAGCGGCGCGAACTGCGTGATCGTCGACAGGAACGGGGTCGGATCGCAACCGCGGCCCATCTCCTCCAGCACGATCGCCAGCTCGACGGCGTTCTCGGGGTCGGTCAGCTCCGTCCAGCCCGCGTCGACGTAGGCCTTCCACAGTGCGTCCACCGAGGGGCCGCCTTCGGCGCCATCCTCTGCCACCGCCCTGACCAATGAGGACGGACACTGCTTGCCGACGGCGTCGCGGACGGTGTCCTGCCATAGCCGCTGATCTGCGTCGAACTCCAACAGCATCCGGCCACCTCCTTGGTCATGCTTCCGAGTTATGCGAGAATAGCATTCTCCAATATCGGTTTGTGGATTCTCGCGAATGATCCCCAGGTTTCCGAGAGCGGGGCAACCCGTCTACTGACCTGCGTACACGCTCACCAGCAGTAATGTAAGCGAACCGCTGGAGAACAGAATTCTTGCGAATGAAGAACAAGGATCTACACTGGGGTCAGAGTCGGCACTGGCGAGCGCCTGCCGGAGGTAAATCGGAGGACGAATTCGGTGAAGGAACTCACTGACGGCGACGGCAACGTGGTGCTGACGCCCGTCATCGACGCCAGCGTGCACGTCTTCGCTCAATCGAACAAGGATCTGCGCGAGAACTTCATGCGCGAACCGTTCCGCAGTCGCGGCTTCCCCGACTACGAGATGGACTGGTACGGCGCGCCGGGCGGCGAATACCTCAAGGGGAGCAAGGGCCCGGACAAGCAGTACCCCGGCTCACACCCCGAACTGTCGGCGCAGAGCTGTTCGGCAAGCGCGGCGTCGACATCGCGATCCTGCATCCGATGACCCGCGGCATCATGCCGGACCGGCACCTTGGCACCGCCATCGCGGCCGCGCACAACGAGATGATGGTCAAGCGCTGGCTGGAGGACTCCGAGTACGGCGACAAGTTCCGCGGCACCATCCGCGTCAACCCCGACGACGTCGTCGGCGCGCTGCGCGAGATCGACAAGTACAAGGATCACCCGCGGGTCGTTCAGATCGGCGTGCCGTTGCAGTCGCGCGAGCTGTACGGGAAGCCGCAGTACTGGCCGTTGTGGGAAGCAGCGACGGCAGCGAATCTGCCCGTCGCCGTGCACATCGAGGTCGGCTCTGGCGTCTCACTGCCGCCGACACCGTCGGGAAACACCCGCACCTACGAGCAGTACCTGAGCTTCATGTCGCTGAACTACCTCTATCACCTGATGAACATGATCGCCGAGGGCGTGTTCGAGAGGATGCCCGCGCTCAAGTTCGTCTGGGCCGATGGCGCCGCCGACCTCCTGACGCCGTTCATCTGGCGGATGGACTGCTTCGGCCGTCCGCACCTGGAGCAGACGCCGTGGGCACCGAAGATGCCGAGCGACTATCTGCCCGGCCACGTGTTCTTCGTGCAGGGCAGCCTCGACGGACCGGGCGACGTCGACTTCGCAGGCGAGTGGGCAGGCTTCACCGGCAAGGACGACATGACGATGTTCGGCTCGAGCTACCCGCACTGGCACTGTGACGACCTGCTGGTACCGGCCAGCTACAGCGCCGAGCAGCGCGACAAGTTGTGCTGGCGCAATGCTGCGGAGCTGTACGGGATAGACATTCCGGCCGTCGCGGCCGCACAGTAGAGGGAAGCGAGGAGGCCAACATGACAGTGACAGCCAATCCACGGGTACCTGCCGCCGAGCGCATTGCCGTTCGGTGCGTCGACTCCGACGTCCACCCGACCCCGCGCCGGGGCGACTTGGGCCAGTACATCCCGGAGCAGTACCAGAAGTTCTTCGGAACTCACCCCGTCGGCGATCAGATCTACTACGACGCGCCCGACTACGCACACTCCTATGCGATGCGCGTCGACACGTTCCCGTCCGACGGCGAGTTCGCGGGCAGCGATCCGGATCTTGCGACCAAGCAACTGATCATGGAGGCCGGTGCGGACCTCGCGATCCTCGAACCCGCGGCGTATCCCAGCCGCGTCCCCGAGGCCAACTCGGCGATGTGCACGGCCCTGAACCACTGGCAGGCCAACCACTGGCTCGACAGCCACAACAACTGGCACGAGCGGTGGCGCGGTTCGATCTGCGCGAACATCGAGGAGCCGGAGACCGCAGCCCGCGAGATCGAGGAGTGGGCCGGGCACGAGTACATGTCGCAGATCCTGATCAAGGCCGAGCCCCGCCCGTCATGGGGCGACCCGAAGTACGACCCGATCTGGGCAGCCGCGACCAAGCACGACTTCCCGGTGAGCTGTCACCTGTCCCGCGGCCACTTCGACGAACTGCCGATCCCTCCGGTCGGACTACCGAGCTACAACCACGACTTCATGGTCACCTACTCGCTGCTCGCGGCGAATCAGGTGATGAGCCTCGTCTTCGACGGCACGTTCAATCGGCACCCGAACCTCAAGATCGTCTTCGTCGAGCACGCGTTCACCTGGATCCTGCCGCTGATGTGGCGGATGGACGCCATCTACGCCAAGCGCAAGAAGTGGATGGAGATCACCCAGAAGCCGTCCGAGATCATCAAGGAGCACATCAAGTTCACCACCCAACCGCTCGACTATCCCGAGGACAAGACCGAACTGTCCCGGGCGTTCGAATGGATGGAGTGCGACAAGATTCTGCTGTACTCCTCGGACTACCCGCACTGGACGTTCGACGATCCCCGCTGGCTCGTCAAGCACCTCCCCGAGCATGCCCGCGAGAACGTGATGTTCCGCAACGGCCTGGCCACCTACAAGAACCTGCCGGACACCGTGCCTGCGCTCGAGGGTCAGGTCCGGGTCTTCTAACACCATGGAGAAGGACACGACGCCCCGCCTGGCGCAGGGGCGGGAACACGTTGTCGCAACCGTCGACGAAATCCCCTCTGGGACACACAAACTGGTGCCGATTGGGCGACACGGGGTCGGTGTCTACAACGTCAACGGGACGTTCTACGCCATCGCCAACTACTGTCCGCACGAAGGCGGTCCCCTCTGTTCGGGACGCGCACGGGGCCGCAACGTCGTCGACGACAGCGTGCCCGGCGATGCCGTGATGGTCCGTGACCTCGAGTTCATCTTCTGCCCCTGGCATCAATGGGGTTTCGAACTCGCCACCGGGACCACGGCGGTCAAACCGGAGTGGAGCATCCGCACCTACCCCGTCCGGGTCGTCGGCGACGACGTCCTCGTGCAGGCCTGAACCCAACCTCGAGCCCAGGAAAATTGGAGCAGCGTTGCCCAACAAGACGATCGAGATCAATGGCGGCAACGTCGTCTACGAAATCCTCGGTAAGGAGGGCGATTTCATCGTCCTCACCCCCGGCGGCAGGTTCAGCAAGGACATTCCCGGTCTGAAACCGCTTGCGCGGGCGCTCGTCAAGGGCGGTTACCGGGTGTTGCTGTGGGACCGACCGAACTGCGGCGCATCCGATGTCCAGTTCTACGGGCAGAGCGAATCGCACATGCGCGCAGAGACGTTGGCGCAGTTGATCACCCAGCTGGACATCGGCCCGTGCATCATCGCGGGCGGCTCGGGCGGGGCCAGGGATTCGATGATCACGACGATGCTCCATCCCGAGCTCGTCACGAAGCTGGTGGTGTGGAACATCGTTGGCGGTGTGTACGGCTCGTTCGTGCTCGGCGGGCACTACATCACGCCGAGCATCCTGGCGGTCCGAGGGATGGGCATCAAGGGTCTGCTGCACGTCGCGGAGTGGAAGCAGCGGATCGAGGAGAATCCCGCGAACCGCGAGCGCCTGCTCGCCCTCGACCAGGACGAGTTCCTCAAGGTCATGCTGCGCTGGCTCAACGCATTCGTGTCCAAGCCGGGCCAGACCATTCCCGGTGTCCCCGACGAGCAGTTCGACGACATCAAGGTCCCGACGCTGATCATCCGTGGCGGCGAGAACGACTGGGACCACCCCAAGCGCACGTCCTTGGAGGTCAGCTGCCTGATCAAGGGATCGAAGCTGATCGACCCGCCATGGCCCGAGGATGCCTGGGAGCGTGCAGGCGAGAAGTTCGCCGCCAGCGGCGGAACCAAGTTCTGTCTGTTCGACACGTGGGTGAAGGCCGCTCCCCCGATCCTGGACTTCCTGGGCACGTGATGTCGGCTCACACCGTGCGAATCGACACCTCGCAGTTGAGCGACGCCTCAAGCGCGGTGTGCACGCGGCTCTCCGGAACCCGTTCGAGGTCGGCCTTCCGCAGTGTCACCGTGACGACATCCCAGCCGTCATCGCCAGGCACTCTTTCGATCTCGCCGGTCAGGCCAAGGCCCGCGAGCACGCCTGCGGCATCGTCGTCGGTGCCACGACTGACGAAGGTCACCACGCCGCTGACCGGGATCGTGCCAAACGCCTTGGTAGACAACTCGATTGCGGATGACGTGAGTTCGTCGACGTCATCGCCTGCGATCAGGAGTTCGACCTGTCGTCGGCCGGCGGGCATGGGGCCGAGGTCGGCGTCGATCACGTCTGCGCCTACGGCCTCCGCACCAGCTTTCAGCGCCGCCATGCCCTCGGCCAGTCGCGCGGACGAGAGCTCCGCCTTCGGGTCGACGTCGACGCGTACCACCGCAGTTCTCATGTCCGCCACCATAACCGCGGGCAGGAAGGCACTCTCATGACCGCCAACGGATTGGCCACCGAGCTCACCGTGGCCACGTGGCCGGGCGCGGACCCGCGCTTGCTGCGCCTGGCCGACGGCCGCGAGGACTACGCCGAGTACGTCTCCTCCGGCGGCTATCGACCACTCGAGGACCCGGCGCGACTGCTCGACGAGGTCGACCGCAGCGGTGTGCTGGGACGCGGCGGTGCGGCGTTTCCCCTCGCGGTGAAGCTGCGGACCGTCCGCGAGGCGGGACGACTCGGTCGCGAGACGGTCGTGCTCGCCAACGGCGAGGAGGGCGAACCCGCCTCGGTCAAGGACAGGTGGCTGTTGCGCAACCGGCCGCACCTCGTCCTCGACGGCGTGCGCTTGGCAGCCGGGGTCGTCGGCGCCTCGAGAGCTTTCGTCTTCGTGTCCGACCCGCAGGCTGCCGAGGCGGTACGAGCCGCGGTGGAAGAGCACACCGAAGACGGCCTCGTCGTCACCGTGGCGACCGTGGAACCGACGTACATTGCAGGCGAGGAAACCGCCGCGGTGCGCGCGATCAACGGCGGCCCCGCCAAGCCGACCGACAAGCCACCGCGTCCGTTCGAGGAGGGAATCGGCGGCAACCCGACCCTGGTGAGCAACGTCGAGACACTGGCCAATCTGCCGTTCGTCCACCACCACGGCGCTGATGCGTACCGGGCCCAGGGCACCGCGGCCTCCCCGGGGACGTTCCTCGCGACCATCACCGGCGCGGGGCGGCCCGCCGCACTGTACGAACTCCCGCACGGCGTGCGCATCGTGGATCTCCTTGCCCTGCACGGCGTTTCTGCGGACCATGTCACCGGCGTGCTGATGGGCGGCTACTTCGCGGGGTTGTTGAACCGCGAGGTTCTCGACGCCACGCTCGACCACGAAACCATCCGCGGCCTGGGCAGTGGCCTGGGATGCGGGGCGCTGGCGATCCTCACCGACGACTGCCCCGTGGCGGTCGCGGCATCGGTGTTGGCCTACTTCGACAGGGAGAACGCCGGCCAGTGCGGATCGTGCTTCAACGGCACCGCGGCGATGTCGGCCGTCACCGAGGCGCTGCGCGACGGGATGGCGACCTCCGATGACCTGGCACGGCTCGAACGGTGGTCGGTGGTACTGAGGGGTCGCGGCGCGTGTGCCACGTTGGATGCAGCCACCAACGTCGCAGCCAGCCTGCTTCTGCAGTTCCCGCAGGTCGTGTCCCGTCACCTCGACGGCGAATGCGACGCCTGCCGCACCGACCCCTGGCGCGCGGTGCGGCCCTACGAAGTGGAGTCGGTGCGATGAGGATTCGGCTCGATCGGACGCTGTGCGACGGCTTCGGCATCTGCGCCAAGCACGCGCCCGACTACTTCTCGCTCGACGACTGGGGATACGCGTCGCTGACCGGTACGGGAACGGTGCTCGAAGGCGACGAGGATGCCGTCACGCGGGCGCTGCTGGACTGCCCCGTGCACGCCATCATCGCCATGAGCGAGCACGGCCCAGCGGGCGATGCGACCACGCACCGCGTCGACGAGACACGCGAGCCGCACGTCGAAACCGAGGGCAGCGAAGCGATCTCGGGATTCGTCCGTTGACGAGACCGCTGCCACAGCTCACCGCGCAGAACGAGTTCTTCTGGACCTCTGGCGCCGACGGTCAGCTGCGGATCCAGGAGTGCCTCAGCTGCCAGGCGTTGATCCATCCTCCGGCCCCGGTGTGCCGGTACTGCCGCCGGCGCGAGATGGGGGTGCGCGCCGTGTCCGGCAGGGCGACCGTCGCGGGGCTGACGGTCAATCATCGCTTCGGCTTCCCGGACATGCCCCCGCCCTACGTGGTGGCCGAGGTCGCCATCCTCGAGGATCCGCGAGTTCGGTTGACCACCAACATCGTCGAGTGCGATCCGGACGACGTGGCACTTGGACAGCCCGTCGAGGTGCTGTTCCAACAGCACGAGGACGTCTGGCTGCCGGTGTTCAAGCTTGCCGCCGACCAGTCTGCACCGACCGCGTTGCCCACCGATCTGATTCCGCCGGAGCAGTTCGCCAAGCACGTCCGGCCGATGCTCACCAAGGCCAAGTTCGAGGACCACTCTGCGATCACCGGCATCGGTATGTCGAAGATCGGCCGTCGGCAGATGGTCCCGCCACTGTCGTTGACCATCGACGCCTGCGAGAAGGCAGTCGCCGACGCAGGTTTGACGTTCGACGACATCGACGGCCTCTCCACCTATCCGGGACTCGACATGGCGGGCATGGGCGAGGGCGGGGTAAGCGCACTCGAAGGCGCGCTTGGCCTACGACCGACGTGGATCAACGGCGGGATGGACACCTTCGGCCCCGGCGGATCGGTCATCGCCGCCATGATGGCCGTCGCCACTGGCATGGCCCGCCACGTGCTGTGCTTCCGCACGCTGTGGGAGGCCACCTTCCAGCAGCTGATGAAGGAGGGCAAGATGTCCCCTCCGATGGGCTCGCGAACCTCCAGCTATCAATATCCGTTCGGCGCGACGTCGGCTGCACATGTGCTGGCGCAGAACGCCAGTCGGCACTTCGACCGCTTCGGCACGACGCGCGAAACACTCGGCTGGATAGCCCTGAACCAGCGAGCCAACGCCGCACTCAATCCCACCGCCATCTACCGCGATCCGATGACGATGGACGACTACCTCTCGGCCCGCTTGATCACCACGCCGTTCGGCCTGTATGACTGCGACGTACCGTGCGACGGAGCCGTCGCCGTGATCGTGTCGGCCGTCGACGTCGCGCGCGACATGCCCAAGAAGCCGATCCTGTTCGAGGCCGTCGGTACGCAGATCATCGAGCGGCTGGACTGGGACCAGACCACGCTCACCCACGAGCCACAGGTGCTCGGCCAGAGCGCACACATGTGGTCCCGAACGTCATTGCGGCCCAACGATGTCGACGTTGCCGAGCTGTACGACGGGTTCACCTTCAACTGCCTGTCGTGGCTGGAGGCGCTGGGCTTCTGCGGCATCGGCGAGGCGAAGGACTTCCTCGACGGCGGCCACAACATCGCCCGCGACGGAGTCATTCCGCTCAACACCCACGGCGGCCAGCTCTCGCACGGCCGCACCCACGGCATGGGCCTCATCCACGAGGCCGTCACCCAGCTGCGCGGCGAGGCGGGCGAGCGGCAGGTCGTCGACGCCCACGTCGCGGTGGTCAGCAGCGGCGGCCTCACCCCCAGCGGTGCGATCCTGATGCGGACCGAAGCGTGAGTTTCTCCCGGACGCGAGGAGCGACATGACCGTTGTCCCGCAGCGTCGCGTCGTCGTCGTCGACGGTATTCCGATGTCCGGACTCATTGCCGCCGTTGATAACCCGCGGGCGGTGATCGTCGCGATCCACGGCGGCGCCACCACCTCGGCATACTTCGACTGCCCCGGCAATCCGCACCTGTCGCTGCTGCGCTCGGCGGCAGCGCACGGCTACACCGCCATTGCGGTTGACCGGCCGGGTTACGGCGCCTCGGCGCTGTACCAGGACGAGATGTCGTCGCCGGATGTTCGTGTGGCGCTGGCGTTCGGCGTTCTCGACAAGCTGATCGGACCCGACGAGCGAGGCGACGGGCTCTTCCTGATGGGCCACTCGGCGGGATGCGAACTGGCACTTCGGATGACGGTCGACGACCGTGCGACCGACGCGATCGGGCTCGAGCTGGCAGGCACCGGGTTGCGCTACGACTCCGCAGCCAAGGCCGTCATCAAGGAAGCGACGCTTACGTCCCGCCCCGGCCTGCGCGAGTTGCTCTGGTCGCCGACCGAGCTGTACCCCGAAGAGGTTCTCACCAGCGGCCTTTCGGCTCCGGGAGTCCAGTACGAGGCCGAGGTGACGACGAACTGGTCGCGGCGCGACTTCCCTGCGCTTGCGGCGCGGGTTCGCGTTCCGGTCGAATTCAGCGTCGCCGACAACGAGCGGGTGTGGGACACCACGCCCGAGGCACTGACCGCCATCACCGAGATGTTCACCGCCTCACCTCAAGTGATCGTCAACGAGGTGGCGGACAGTGGGCACAATCTCAGCGTGGCGCTGTCGGCCGAGACGTATCACGAACGGGTGTTGACGTTCGTCGGCGAATGCCTCCACGACAACGCGGTCGCACGGGACAGTGTCGAGACGGAAGCGGGTTGATGGTGCTCGCGAAGAAGAGAGGATTCTGATGCGCGTCGGATTCATCGGACTCGGTAGTCAGGGCGCGCCCATGGCGCGACGGATCGTCGAGGGAGGCTATGACCTGACGCTATGGGCACGCAGACCCGCGTCGGTCGAGCCGTACGCCGACACCGCGGCGAAGGTGGCCGCGACACCTGCCGAGCTGGCGGCGGCGAGCGACCTGGTGTGTCTGTGCGTCGTCGGGGACGACGACGTCAGGCAGGTCCTCGACGGCGAAACCGGTGTACTCGCGGGCTTGGCGCCGGGCGGGATCGTCGCCATTCACAGCACCGTCCACCCGGACACGTGCCGCGAGATTGCGGAAGCCGCTGCGAAACAAGGCGTTTCAGTGATCGACGCACCGGTGAGCGGGGGTGCCCCCGCGGCCGAGGAGGGCACGCTGATGGTGATGGTCGGCGGCGACGAAGCCGCGGTCGAGAGAGTGTCGGCCGGTGTTCGCGACGTACTCCGACGCGGTCGTCCATCTCGGCGCGCTCGGCAGCGGCCAGGTCGCCAAGATCCTCAACAATCTGCTGTTCACCGCGAACCTCGGAAGCGCGATGAGCACCCTGGAGTTGGGCGAGTCGCTCGGTGTCGATCGCGCGAAACTCTGCGAGGTCGTCAACCGGGGTTCTGCCACCAGTAAGGCCGTCAACAGCATCGCGGCCTTCGGTGGCAGCCTCGAGGTGTTGGCTCCGATCGCCGGCGCACTGCTGCAGAAGGACGTCCGCCACGCCGCGAGCCTCGCCACCGTCGCGTCGGCACCGGAGGGGGCGGTGTTCACGGCTGCGGACAGTGCGTTGACCGTGATGGATCACAGCCGCTGATGCGCGCTTGCGCGAAGAAGAGAGCGCGTCGATGAGGGTCGGGTTCATCGGCGCGGGCCGAATGGGCGCCCCGATGGTGCAACGCCTCGGCTATGCGGGCCACCACGTGCACGCGCTGGGACGCACCGACGAGAAGCGTGAGGCGATCCTGGCGTTGAACGCCCACTCGGTATCCGAGGTCGTCGAAACGGCCGACCGGGCCGAGGCCGTCATCGTCTGCGTGTTCACCGACGAGCAGGTGCAGCAGATCTGCCTGGAGACCGATCTGCTCGACGCCATGCAGTCCGGGCACGGCCCTGATCGTCCATACCACCGGTAGCCCGGCGACCGCGCAGACCATCGCGGGGGTGGCGCCGCATCTCGACGTCATCGATGCCCCGGTCAGCGGCGGGCCGCAGGAGATCGCGGCGGGCCGCGTGACGCTCTTCGTCGGCGGATCCGACGACGCGGTCACACGCGTGACACCGCTGCTGAGCGCCTACGGCGACCCGATCTTTCACGTCGGCCCCACGGGCTCGGGCCAGAAGGTGAAGCTGATCAACAACGCGATGTTCGCGGCGCAGATCGGCCTGGTCAAGCGAGGCCGTCGCGCTCGGCGGCCGGCTTGGCCTGACCGAGTCGACGCTGCTCGCGGCGCTTCCCAGCGGCAGCGGCTCCAGTCGGGTGGCCGGCTACGTCGCGGCGCGCGGTTCGGTCGGGGCTTTCATCGACAGCGCAGGTGAATTCGTCGCGAAGGACGTCGCCGTCGTCAGGGAGATCGCGCGCCAGTTGGGAAGCGATCTCGGCCTGCTCGACGACGTCATCAACGCCGGTCTGCCGACATGACGGAACGGCGTTACCGCACGGGCCGATTTGGCTGAATTTCCGCCAAAAAGGGTGCATACTGTCAGCGTTACAGTTCCGTAGACTTCCGTAATGTTCTGGCCTGACCGCAAGGCCCAGGAGGATGCAGTGACCAAGCCCAAGTTGAAGTTCGATCCCGTATCCGCGGAGTACTTCGCCAATCCGTACGACATCTATAAGCGGATGCGCGTGGAGGCTCCCCTCTACTACGACGAGGAGCTGGACTTCTACGCCCTCACCCGTCACGAGGACGTCGCGGCGGCGTTCAAGGATCACGAGTCCTTCTCGTCGGCATATGGGTGCGACCTGGGCATGGTGCGATCAGGCGAGGTTCCTCAGAAGTCGATCATCTTCATCGACCCGCCGGACCATCGTGAGATGCGCAGCCTGCTCAACAAGGCGTTCACGCCACGGGCCATCCAGTCGCAGCGCGAGACGGTCACCGAGTTGGTCGCGCATTACCTGAGCAAGGTCGATCCGGACGATTTCGACGTCGTCCAGGACTTCTCCGGCCCCTTCCCGGTGGAGATCATCACCCGGATGGTCGGCGTGCCAGAGGAATTCCGCCAGCAGGTCCGGCACTGGATAGACGACGGCTTGCACCACGAGCCAGGACAGATCCACGTCAGCGAGAAGAACATGGAGGCGCACATGGCCTCCGGCATGTACTACTACGGCCTCGTTCAGGAACGCCGCGAGAATCCGCAGAGCGACATGATCGATCGGTTGATCTCCGTGGAGATTCCCGATGCCGAAGGCGGGATGCGCAAGCTCGATGACATCGAGATCACGGCGTTCCTCGCACTTCTCGGCGGCGCGGGTGCGGAGACGGTGACGAAGTTGATCGGCAGCGCGGTGGTCGAATTCGCTCGGCATCCGGACCAGTGGCAGAAACTCCTCGACGACCGCAGCAAGGTTCCGGCCGCGGTCGAGGAACTACTGCGTTACGTCGGCCCGGTGCAGTACAACGTCCGATACTCCGTCAAGGAGGTCGAAGTTCCGAGCGGGGTCATCCCGGCGAACAAGCCGGTGTTCCTCATGGGCGCCGCGGCCAACCGCGATCCAGACGCCTTCACCGATGGCGAGACCTTCGACATCGACCGCGACCGGAACCAGGCGCAGAACCTCGGTCTCGGCTACGGCATCCACAGCTGCCTCGGCGCCGCTCTCGCACGAATGGAGAGCGTCATCGCGCTGGAGCACCTGCTCGACTTCATGCCGCGCTACGAGGTGGACTTCGACGGCCTCGAGCGGGTGAACATGCAGAACGTCGCCGGCTATCACCACGTACCCGGTGAGGGTGTTGAAGTGACATCCAAGCGAGAAGCGAAGCGGGATCACGCATGACACAGAAGATCGAGGTCGACTTCGGCCTGTGCGAGAGCAACGGGGTATGCATGGGCATCATCCCCGAGGTGTTCGATCTGGACGACGACGACTATCTGCACGTGCTGACCGACGAGGTGACGCCGGAGAACGAGCAGCAGGTCAAGGAGTCGGTGCGGCAGTGTCCGCGGCAAGCCATCGCCATCGTCGACGAGTGATGCTTCGCTAGTGCGATTCCTGTTCGTGCACGGCGGTTTTCACGCTGTCTAGTGCTGACTGGACCTCGGCGAGCGCGCGTGTCTGTACGCGACACGCCGCGGAATGTTGGGAGGTTGCGCGCGCTCGCGCGACTCACCGTCAGGCGCGTCCAACCCACTCCGCTATCAACGCAGCCAATCGCTCCGGCTCCTGGGCGATGAACGCATGCCCGCACCCGTCGAAGGTCTCCAGACGCGAGCCCGGGAGCGCGGGCGCCAGCACCCGCGAGTTCACCACGGGGATCACCACGTCGGCGGTCCCGGAGGCGATCAGTGTGGGCGCCACGATGCCCGCCAGCCGCGACGTGGCGTCTTCGGTGTGCCAGCGCAGGATTGCCTCCATCTGGGCGTCCAACGTCTCGGGACGCAGCAGCGCCCGAGCGGCGGCCACCACGTCGCCGAACTCGGCGAATATCCGATCGCCGAGTTCGGGCGGAAAGATGATCCGCAGCAGCCGTGCCGCCTGCTCGCGGGGCGTTCCGCTGTAATCGACGAGGTCCGACCAGATTTCGGGGTCGGAGAGCTCGGCGTCGGCACCACCCATGTCGGTGGCCAACAGGACGAGCCGCCCAACCCGGTGCGGGGCGGCGGCCGCTAGCTGTTGGGCGACGAACCCGCCCATGGACCACCCAAGTACGTCGGCCTGCTCGATGCCGAGGGAGTCCATCAGGTCCACCACGTCGCGGGCCATCACGGCGATGGTCAGCTGATCGGACAGGGGTAGCGAGTCGCCGATCCCTCGGTGGTCGGGACGGATCACCCGCGACGACGTCGCCAGCGCGTCCACGAACGCCGGCTCCCAGTCGGCGGCGCTCGCCGCGTAGCCGTTGAGCATCAGCAGCGGCGCACCGCTGCCGGATTCGATGAAGGCGAGGGGCATCGCCGGAGAGTAGCGCGCCGGGAGTGTCTAGCCAGACATGATGGCCGTGTACAGCTCCGCCATCTCGTCTGCCGTCCCCTCGGGCACGGTGTAGCCGGTCTGGTCCCGAATGGCGTCCAGGTTGGATGCGACGTCCTCGATCGACAGGTCGGGGTTCTGATAGCCCCGGGTCCTACCGATGAAGAAGCGCGAAACCTGGCCTGCCCCAACGGAGTAGATCTCACCGGTCACCGGACATTCGTCGTGGGCCAGGAAGCCCACCACGGGCGCCACCAGCGCAGGGTCGATCTTGTCGAAGAAGGGCCCCATCACCTCCTTCGTCGCAGCGAGCGCCTCGGCACCGCTGAGCTCGCCAACACTCTCGATCGACCGTTCGAGCATGCGCGTATTGGCAATCGGCGCAATGGCGTTCACCTTGATACCGACGTCGGCGCCCTCAGCGGCCAGCACGCGGGTGAAGCCGATCAGTCCGGTCTTCGCGGAGCCGTAATTGCTCATCCGGGGTGATCCGAGGATGCCCGCCGCGGAACTCGTGTTGACGATGCGCCCGTAACCGCGCTCCCGCATCACCAGCCACGCCGGGCGCGTGACGAAGAAGGCGCCCTTGAGGTGGACGTCGATGAGCGGTTCGAAGCGATCCGCCGTCATGTCCTCGAACTGCGCATCGTCGACGAAACCCGCGTTGTTCACCACGATGTCGACCCGGCCCCACGCATCCATCGCGGCCGCCACGATTGCCGCCCCACCGTCGGCAGTGGCGACGCTGTCGAGATTGGCGATCGCCTCGCCACCCGAGTCGCGGATCTCGGCGGCGGTGGCTTCGGCGGCGCTGGCGTCTTCACCCACCCCCGTCACCGACGAGCCGATGTCGTTGACGACGACTTTGGCGCCCCGCTGCGCCAACAGCAGCGCATACTCGCGTCCGAGCCCACGCGCCGCTCCGGTGACGATCGCGACCCGACCGTCGAAGCGCAGGTCCGTCATGACGGCAACGTGATTCGCAGTCGCTCCCAGCCGCGAACCGTCGACGTGGGGGCCATTTCGGCTGTGGCGTAGTCGATTCCCCATTCGGGCCAGCGGTTGAGGAGTTCGTCCACCGCGACGCGGCCCTCCAACCGGGCCAGGTTGGCACCGAGGCAGAAGTGCAGGCCCTTGCCGAACGTCAGGTGGCTTCCGTGTTTGCGATTGATGTCGAACGTGTCGGGGTCGTCGTAGCGACGTGGATCCCGGTTGGCGGCGCCGAAGAGCAGCAGGATGGCACTGCCCGCAGGCACCGTCGTGCCATACAGCTCGAAGTCCCGCAGCGTGTACCGCGCGACGTGCGGACCCGTGGGTTGATAGCGCAGCGTCTCGTCGACGACGCGGTTGAGCAGCGAGCGATCCTCGTAGACCTGGCGGCGCTGATCCGGGTGCTCGGCGAGAACCTTTGCGAGCCAACCGATCAGCCGTCCCGTGGTCTCGTTGCCCGCGCCCGCGACCACCTGCGTGTAGTGCAGCACCTCCTTGCGATGCAGCTTGCGCGTCACCCCGTCCTCGTCCTCGAACTCGACGTTGAGGAGCGCCGTCATGAGGTCGTCCGACGGGTTCTTCGACCGCCATTCGACGTAGTCGGCGTAGATGCGGCCGTCGGCGATCTTGTCGGCGTTGGAGACCTTCATCGGCGTGCCGGGCTTGGTGCGCAGGTTCGCGTCGTTGGCGTCGCGGACCATGACCTGTTCGGATTCCGGAATGCCCGAGCAACATGCCGATCACGCGCATCGGCATCATCGAGGCGAGCTCGGAGATGATGTCGAAGCCGTCCGAACCGACATGTGGGTCAAGGCAATTGACGCAGAACGCCCTGATCTGGTCCTCGATCTCGGCCATCCGGCGGGGGGTGAACACCCGGCCCATCAGCCCGCGCAACATGGTGTGCACGGGCGGGTCCTCGAACATCATCACGCCCTTGGGCATGTCGAATTCGGAGTTGACGAGCTCGAGGATGTCGCTGCGACTGTTGGAGAACGTCTCCCAGTCCGCGATCGCCTTCTCCACGTCGGCGTGCCGAGAGATCGCCCAGAACCGGTACTTCTCGTTGTGGTAGATCGGCGCCTCGTCGCGCAGCCGTGCGTACGTCGGCCACGGATCCGACGAGATGTCGAGATCGTAGGGGTCGTAGTACACGTCGGTGTCGCTGCTAACGGTCACTGTCTTCCCCTACTTCAGAAGGCTGCCGGCGTCGACGGGCAGTGTCACGCCGGTGATGTAGCGGGCTTCGTCGGAGGCCAGGAACAGCACCGCATTGCTGACGTCGCGCGGCTCCACCCACGGGATGGGGAGGTAGTGAAACGACTGGCAGACGGGCGCCATGTCGTCGGGTCCCGGCTTCTCGAGATCCGGCCGGAACATCTTGTACGTCTGTTCGTTCAACAACAGGGGCGTGGCGACGTGGGTGGGGTGCACGGTGTTGACACGGATCGACTGGTGCCCCAACTCCACCGCGAACGTGCGCATCAGACCGACGACGCCGTGCTTGGCCGCGATGTAGTGGCCGACGTGCGGGTAGGCCTTGGTGCCGCCGACGGAGCTGGTGATGATGATCGAGCCGCCGCGCCCGCCGGCCTGCAGATGCGGCACACCGGCCTTCACGGTCTTCCAGACGCCACCGAGGTTGACGTCGATGGTCTCCTCCCAGATGTCCTCGCGCATCTTGTGCAGCTTCACGCCGGTGGTGCCGATGCCTGCGTTGGCCACCACGATGTCGAGCCGTCCGAGTTGCTCCACACCGTTGTCGACCGCCGCCTTCAACGCGTCGTAGTCACGGACGTCGACGATCTCGGTGACGACGCGACGGTCGAGGTTCTTGATCATGTCGGCGGTCTCGGCGAGATCCTCCGGGGTCGCCGCAGGCGCAGTCGAGTCGTCGAACCCCCGACAGATGTCGACGGCGATGATGTCGGCGCCCTCTTCGGCCAAGCGAACCGCGTGGCTCCGCCCCTGTCCGCGGGCGGCGCCGGTGATGAACGCGACCTTGCCCTCGACCCGTCCAGTCATTGAGCCCCTCCTCCTTCAGATCCCGATGTTGAGCAGTTGCTCAGCTTCTGTCCTTGCCCATGTCTAACAGTCACCGTCGCTCCGCGGAGCGGTTCGGCCAACTGAGACCAGCGTCCACGTACAATTCGCCGGATGACCACACGGCGCGGACGGCCCACGCAGGCCGAGGCGACGAAACTCGACCTCACCGTGCGCGAGGCCGCCGTCGCGACGTTCGTCGAATTGGGTTACGCCGGTGCGAGTATGGAGGCCATCGCGCGCGCCGCGGGCATCACCGAAACGGTCGCTCTACGCCCGGTACGCCGACAAGCGCGCGGTGTTCGCCGACGTGATCCCCTGGGCGCTTGCGCGCTTCACCGACGAGGGCACTCTCGAAGAGGTCGACGGCGACGACGTCGAGGCCACGCTGCTGATGCTCGGCCGGGCTGCGCTGTCCCGCGCGACGCATCCGCAGAACGTTCGCCTCAAGCGCATCGCGCTGAACGAGGCGCCGCTGTTTCCCGAGTTCAACGTGTCCGCGGAGTCGATGATGTGGGCGGGCCGTCAGCGCGCGGTGACCGACGCCCTTCGGCGCTTCGACGAAAGCGGCGCCATCAAGGTCGACGACCTGGAGCTGGCCGCCGAGCACTTCCTGGCGATGGTCGAGGCGGTGCCCGCGCGGATGGCCGACTTCGGGGTGTTCCGCAGCAAGGAGCAACAGGAGCGCCATCTTCGGTACGCCGTGCGGCTGTTCCTCCACGGAGTCATGCCCCGCTAGCGCCGGAGATCGACTGGCTCACCAGGTAGCCCTCGAGTCCCTCGCGGCCGAGTTCGCGGCCCCACCCGCTGGCCTTGAGCCCGCCATAGGGGGCAAGCGGATCCATGATGTATCCCTCGTTCACGCCGAACGATCCGGCCCGCACCCGAGCCGCGATCGCCAAGCCGTGGGTGGTGTCGGCGGTGAATACCGCACCGGCCAAACCGAAGTCGGAGTCGTTGGCGATGGCGACGGCGTCGTCCTCGGTGCCGTAGGGGATGACGGTGAGCACGGGACCGAAGATCTCTTCGCGGGCGATCCGCATGCCGTTGTCGGCATCCGCGAACAGCGTCGGCCTCACGTACCAGCCGCTGTCGACCCCGTCGGGCATCGCAGCTGCCACCCAGCACCAGCCGAGCACCCGCCCGCTGGCCGTCCTCGATGTAGTCACGGACTCTGGCCTGTTGACGCTGCGCCACCAGCGGACCGAGTTGGGTCGCCGGATCGGCGGGGTCACCCACCACCAGGCCAGCCAGCTCGGCTTCCAGCGCGTCGACGAATTCGGTTGCGCGCGTGGCGGGTACCAACACCCGACTCAGTGCATTGCACACCTGTCCGCTGTTGGCCAGGCTGGCCATCTGGATGGCCTTGGCCGCGGCGGCCGGGTCGGCGTCGTCGAGCACGATCGCGGCGGACTTGCCGCCGAGTTCGAGGGTGGCCTGCTTGAGGCCGGCGGCACAGGCCATCGCGACCTCGCGCCCGGCCGTCGTCGACCCGGTGAAGGACACCTTGTCGATGCCGGGATGCGCGACCAGGTGGGCCCCCGTCGCACGGTCGCCCGGCACCACGTTGAGCACGCCGGGCGGGAGTTCCGCGGCCGCGACGATCTCGGCGAACAGCAGGGCGTCGAGCGCCGACTCCGCCGCCGGTTTGAGCACGACGGTGCAGCCTGCCAGGAGCGCAGGCACGACCTTGCCGACCGTGAGGAACTGCGGCATGTTCCACGGCACCACGGCGGCGACGACGCCGACGGGCAGCTTCGCGATGCGAATGTCGTTGCCGTAGAAACCCGGTCGCGCTTCCTCCCACGGGTAGTCCCCCGCGACCTTGCAGAAGGCGGTCATCGCCGTCAGCGGAAGCCGGGCCTGCACGTGCTTGGCGAAGGTGACCGGTGCACCGATGGTGGCGGAGATCAGCGCCGCCATGTCGGCCCGCCGCTCCTTGTACACGGCGGCGAGTCGTTCGATCGCGGCGATGCGCTCGCCAGGACTCAGCCGCGGCCATGGGCCCGTGTCGAAGGCCGCCCGTGCGGCAGACACCGCGCGGTCGACGTCGGCGGGGCCAGCGGCGGGCGTCTGCCCGATCACCTGCTCGGTGTGCGGCGAGACGACCTCGATGACGGCTCCCGTGCTCGGAGCGGACCATTCGCCGTCGATGAACAGTTCCGTGCGGTAGTACGTCGAGTCTCCCGACATCAGGTGCACCGCCCGCCGTTGACGCCGACGATCTGGCCGGTGATGTACCCGGCCTCCTCGGAACACCAGGAACGAGCAGGTGGCCGCGATGTCCTCGGGAATGCCGATGCGGCGCACGGGGATCCGGGAAGCGATGTCCTCGACCGAACCGCCGAGCAGGCCGTTCGCCTCGGCCTTGCGCAGCATGGGCGTGTCGATGGAGCCGGGCGGTACCACGTTGGCGGTGATGCCGCTCGGGCCGTATTCCAGCGCAAGCGTTTTCGTGAGTCCGTTCACCGCCGTCTTCGCCGCGACGTAGGCCGCCTGGAACGGCGAGCCGGAGTGGGTGCTCGACGACGAGATGTTGACGATCCGGCCCCAGCCGGCCTCCAGCATGTCGGGGAGCACCGCCTGGGTGACGTGGAAGACGCCGTTCAGATTGACGTCGACGACCTTGTTCCATTCCTCGGACGTGATGTTGGTGAACTTGCGGAACGACGTCATGCCCGCGGCGTTGACGAGAATGGTGATCGGCCCCAGCGCCGCGCGGGCGGCCGACAGCGCCTCGTCGATCTGAGCCCGGTCGGTGACGTCGGCGTGGTAGCTGAAGTCGGTGTCGGATTCGGTGAGGTCGATGGTCGCCACGTGGTTTCCATCGGCCCGCAGCCGGTCGGCGATCGCGCGGCCGATACCCGACGCGCCGCCCGTGACGAGTGCGGTCTTCATGCCCATGCCTCCTGTCCCTTGATGTGAGTTCTGCGGAGCATGCGGTCCGACGACGGGTCGTAGGGCAGCGCCCGGTGCAGCACGGCGGTGTTGTCCCACAGCACCGCGTCGCCGAGCGACCAGGTGTGCGCGAAGCAGAACCGGGACTGCGTCGCCCACGCCAGCAGATCCTCGAGCACGGCGCGGCTCTCCGCCCCCGACAGTCCGACGATGTGGTCGGCCGTGGCCCCGATCACCAGGGAGCGTCGCCCGTCGCGGCGTTGCCACACCAGCGAGCTCTCGTGACTGGGCACGGCCCGCCAACTCGCCAGCTCGGCTTCGGTCGGATCGGGGTTCACCCTCAGCTGCGCGGCGGCGAAGCTGTGCACGACGCGCAGCCCGTCGTACCGCTTGCGCTCGTGTGCGGGCAGGTTCTCGTAGGCCGCATAGGTGTTCGCGAACTCGGTGCCGCCACCCTCGGCGGAGAGCCGCCGACCGGTGAGCATCGTTGCGCGCGAAGGCACTTCGCTGGTGGTGTCGTCGAGATGCCAGTTGAACGCGCCCTTGAGGTACTCGGCGAGCTTGTTGACCTTCTTGTCCATCGAGATCGTGGACAGCTCCTTGCCGCCAGCGGTCCCGCCCTCGCCGCCGAACTTCCTGCTGAACGCCAACTGGGCGTCGTCGTCGAGGTGCGCGCCGCGGATCAACAGCACCCCGCGCCACTTGAGCGCCTCGCGGCACTGGGCGATGACGGCGTCGTCGAGCAGATTGGTCGCGTCGCCGTAGTCGACGAGCTCGGCTCCCAGTTCGGCGCTCAGCGCCCTCGTCTCGGCCATCTCGAGTCGCCTTTCGGTCGGTTCGGTCCCCGGTGATACCGCGTCGTTCAAAATATACACACGCGTATACTTAAATGGCAATCACCGGTACGCTTACCGATGCGAGGCGGCATTCGACGCGAATTCGGTTGGCCATCAGCCAAGTCCGTGATCGACCCCCCGAGAACCGGACGAAAGGGAGGGTGCAGACCATGGGCCAGAGTGGCGCCGTAGGCAGGCTCGACGGCCGGGTCGCGATCGTGACCGGGGCCGGTTCCGGCATCGGGCGGGCGACGGCACTGTTGTTCGCCGAAGAGGGCGCACGGGTGGTCTGCGCTGACGTCAGCGGCACGGAGAGCGACGTCGCGAACGTGATCGGCGGGACCGCTATCGCGGTACACGTCGACGTCACCGACGCGGGCGACGTGCACAGGATGGTCGACACCGCCATTGCACGATTCGGCTCGCTCGACGTGCTGTTCAACAACGCGGGATTCGGTGGCCCGCACGTCAAGCTCGCCGACACCGACGAGGACCTGTTCGACCGGCTCATCGCGGTCAACCTCAAGGGCGTGTTCCTCGGCATGAAGTACGCGATCCCCGCAATGACGACGGGCGGGCGCGGCGCGATCATCAACACGGCCTCCGCCTCGGGGCTCGTCGGCTGGAAGGGCCTGTCGTGCTACGCCGCGGCGAAGGCGGCCGTCGTCCAGATGACGAAGTCGGCCGCACTCGACTACGCGCGGACCGGCATTCGCATCAACGCCATCTGCCCGGGGATGACCTACACCGGACTCGCGGGCGCCACGCCCGACGCCGAGATGCCCGATGGAGCACACCTGCCGACGCCGATGGCCCGCTGGGGCGATCCGGCCGAGTTGGCCGCCGCCGCACTGTTCCTGGCGAGCGACGAGGCCTCCTTCATCACTGGAGCGGCGCTTCCGGTGGATGGCGGATACAGCGCGAGCGGCCCGATGCTCGCCGAAAACCAGCATCCACATAAATATACAAAACCGTATACTTAATCCCGAATGGCAGGTACGCTCACCTCCGTGGACAGGCAGCCCTTCCGTTTCGCGATCCAGGCGACGAACGCCGCGAGCGCTGACGACTGGCGTCAATTCACCTGCAAGGTAGAGCAACTCGGCTACAGCACGCTCTTCCTCGCAGACCACTACCTCGGTCCCGGCCCCGCCCAGCGCGCCGCGCACACCCCGCGCCAGGACCTCGCCCCGATCGCCGCCATCGCCGCCGCGGCGGCGTACACCACGACACTGCGGCTCGGCTGTCGAGTCTTCTGCATCGACTACCACGTCCCCGCAGTCCTCGCGAAGGAGGTGGCGACGCTCGACCTGCTGTCCGACGGCCGCCTCGAACTCGGCATCGGGGCGGGCTGGAGCGGTGTCGAGTACGAGGCGATGGGGTTGACGTTCGACACCCCCGGCCGCCGCATCGCGAAGCTCAAGGAAGTCGTGGCGCTGGTCAAGGCGCACTGCGCGGACGACGAAATCGACTATGCGGGTGAGTATGTCAAGGTCGCCGGATACCGCGGGACGCCACCGCCAGTGCAGCGACCGCATCCGCCCATCATGATCGGCGGGGGTAAGAAGCGGGTGCTGACCTACGCGGGGCGCGAGGCCGACATCGTCAGCATCAACACCGTCCCGTTCGCGTTGCGCAACGAGGACGGCCTGACGCCGCAGGAGGAGGCCGAGCGACGCTTCGAATACGTTCGGGCCGCCGCAGGCACTCGCATCGGCGACCTCGACATCGAGAGCTCGCCGTACTTCGTCTCGATCAGCGAGTTCGCCGACGACGTAGCAGGCGCATACGAGCGGCTTGCCGCCAAGACTGGCATCGACACCGACGTGCTGCGCGGTCATCCGAACGTGCTCGCCGGTTCACCCGACATGGTCGCGGAAACCCTGCAGGAGCGCCGAGAAGCCTTCGGCATCAACTACATCACCGTCCAGCAGACGCAGGCGGAGAGATTTGCGCCGATCGTGGCGCGACTGACGGGAACGTGAGGATCGAGAGGAACACATGGCGAAGCGAACGAGATTCACCGAGTACCAGAACAGTTATGCCAACTACAAGTTCGAGCTGACCGACGACGGCATCCTGTTCATGCAGTGTCACACCAACGATGACAGCCTGGTGTGGAGCTGGAAGGCACACGACGAGATGTCGGACGCCTTCGCCGACATCGCGGGCGACCGCGAGATCAAGGTGCTGATCCACACCGGCACCGGCGAGAACTACAACGCCAACTGGGGCAGGCTGCCCAACGGCGAACTTCCCGAAGAGCCCATGTACCAGGCCATGCCCGGTGATCGCGGGACGTGGAAGCTCGACGAGAAGGCCTGGTACGCACGCCATCTCATCTTCAACGTGCTCGACGTCGACGTGCCGATGATCAGCGCGGTCAACGGGCCATGCAACATGCACTCCGAGGTGCCGATCATGGCCGACATCGTGCTGGCCTCCGAGGACGCCTACTTCCAGGACGCGTCGCACTTTCCGCGCGGACAGGTGCCCGGGGACGGCCAGCACGTGATCTGGAGCGTGCTGGCTGGGCACAACCGCTCGCGTTACTTCCTGCTCACGGGCCAGAAGCTCAGTGCGCAGGAGGCCAAGGAGTGGGGCGTCGTCAACGAGGTGCTCCCGAAGGACAAGCTGCTGGATCGGGCTTGGGAGCATGCCCGCGAACTGGTCAAGCGGCCGCCGCTGACGCTGCGGTACACGCGTCAGCTGTTCACCAACCCGCTCAAGCGTGCGTTCGTCAACGAGCTCGGCCATGGCCTCGGCCGCGAGACGTACGCCCAACGCGTGTTCTTTCCCTTCGGCGGCGAGATGGCAGCCACTCGACCGCGCCTGGGACCAACAGCCCTGGACGCAGACCAATGGACAACCAATGCAACGAAGGAGCCCCCGACCATGACGGGCATTCAGCAGAAGCTAGCCACCGGGCGGGGCAAGTACACCCCCGAATACCCCGAACTCGGCACCGGCCCGGTGAATTACGAGGACTCGATCTCCGAGGAGTTCTTCGCCGCCGAGCGCAAGGCGGTCTTCGAGCAGAACTGGCTGTGCATCGGCCGTTCCGAGCGGCTGCCGAAGAAGGGCTCCTTCTTCACCCGCGAGCTTCCCGGCAATCTGGCGTCGATCGTCATCACGCGCGGTCTCGACGACAGCGTGTACGCATTCCACAACGTCTGCGCGCACCGCGGCAACAAGGTCGTGTGGCAGGAGCATCCGGCCGAGGAGCTCTCGGGCACGTGCCGGCAGTTCTCCTGCAAGTACCACGGCTGGCGCTACGGGCTCGACGGCGGCGTCGCCCACATCACCAACGAGGGCGAGTTCTTCGACCTCGACAAGAGCAAGCTGCAGATGCCGCCCGTGCACTGCGACGAGTGGGCGGGGTTCATCTTCGTCAACCTGGCCAAGGATCCGGAGCCGCTGCGCTCCTTCCTCGGCGAGGGGCTGCTGGAGATCGAGAAGTACCCCTTCCATCTGATGACGCAGCGGTACGGCTTCTCCACCCGAATCAAGGGCAACTGGAAGCTCGCGGTCGACTCGGTGTGCGAGTGGTACCACCCGCCGTACGTGCACGGCCGGTTCATCGATCCGGACCTCGCCAAGGCCGAGGCGCTGGTGCCGCCCATCGACTCGTATCACTACGACCTGTTCAAACCGCACATGCTCACGTCGGTCCCCGGACCGCCGCAGCTCAAGCCGCGGGAGCCGGGCAACGCCGGCGAGGCGCGCCGGGAGCAGAAGTGGGTGTACCGGTTGTTCCGGGCCGGACTCTTCGGACCCGACGACGTCCCCGACATCGGCCCGCTGCCGGAGTTCCTGAACCGCGGCGACATCAAGTCGTGGGGCAACGACCAGTTCTGGGTGTTCCCGAACATCTCCATTCAGATGTGGGCCCGAAACTTCTACATCACCTACACCTACTGGCCGGAGACCGTCGACACGCACATCTACGAGATCGACCTCTACTTCGTGCCGCCGGCCAACGCGCACGAGCGCCTGGCTCAGGAACTGGTGGTGGACAGCACCATCGAGTTCGCGATGCAGGACGTCAACACCATCGAGGCCACGCACTCGGCGCTGAAGACGCGTGCGCAGGACACGTTCTTCCTCAGCGATCAGGAGCTGCTCATCCGGCAGTTCCACTCGGTCATCCGCGAAACCGTCGCCGCCTACCAGGGCGAGCGAAGCGACGGGAATCACAACAGGCCGGCGAGAAGAAGGAGTCATGATGGGAAGCACACTGCCGGAGGGCTTTTCGGAACTCGAGCCCTACGTCGCGGACTGGGCACTGGCCACCCGCAAGGAGCGGTACGCCGCGCGGCTGGACCGCCCGTTCGCCGATCTGGAGGTGTTCTACGACGCAGTGGCCCCGCATGCCGAGGCGGCCATCGCCTACCTCGACACCCAGAACATCAACGCGCTGACCGACGACGACACCAGGCTGCTGCATCTGCTGTACTCGTTCATCCTGGTGTCGTACGCGGTGAACGTGTTCAACCAGAACCGGATTCCCGACTCGGGCGCCGCGTTCTTCGACATGGTCGCAGAACCGGCGGTGTGAGACCGGGGCGAGCGAAGCGACGGGGAATATGACGCACGCGCTCAAGGGTCTCCGGGTCGTCGACGCGGCGACCCTGGCCGCCGGCCCTCTGGTGGCCACCAACCTCGGTGAGTACGGCGCCGAGGTGATCAAGGTGGAACAGCCGGGGGCCGGCGACCCGCTGCGTACGTGGGGGGCTCGGCGCGGCGACATCGGGCTGGTGTGGAAGAGCGTGGCGCGCAACAAGAAGTGCGTCACACTTGATCTGCGCCAGCCCGAGGGCCGGGAGCTGCTGCACCAACTCCTCGACCGCAGCGACGTCTTCGTGATCAACACCCGCCCGAGCACCTTGGTGCGGTGGGGGCTGGACTTCGCGTCGATTCACGCTCGCCATCCGAGGCTCGTCATGGTGCACGTGACGGGCTTCGGCGGCGGTGGTCCCGCGAGTGACCGTCCCGGCTTCGGCACGCTGGCCGAGGCGATGAGTGGGTTCGCGCACGTGACGGGCCAGCCCGATGGCCCGCCCACGCTTGCCGCCGTTCATGCTCGCCGACGGTGTCGCGGCGCAGTACGCCACCCACGCGGTGATGACCGCGCTCTATCATCGCGACGTCCACGGTGGCCCTGGGCAACTCATCGACATCAGCTTGATCGAACCGCTGGCACGGCTGGTCGAACAGGCGACGCTCGCCTACGACCAACTCGGAGAAGTTCAGAGCCGCAAGGGAAATCGCGCCGACGCCAGTGCCCCCCGCAATGCCTATCGGACCTCCGACGACAATTGGATCGCCATCTCGAGCGCCTCCTCGAGCATCGCCGCCAGGGTCTATCGCGCCATCGACCGACCCGACCTCGCCGCTCGCCCGGAGTACGTCGACCCGATCCCCCGACAGGCACGTGCGGACGAGATCGACGCGCTGGTCGCCGGATGGATCGGCGTCCACACCCTCGAACACGCGATGAAGGTCTTCCACGCCGAAGACGTTGCGGCGTCGCCGGTCTACGACGCGCAACAGCTGATGGCCGACGAACATCTCCGCGCTCGCGGTACCTGGGTGACCGTCGACGATCCCGACGTCGGCGCCATGACCGTCCAGGCTCCCGTCGCGGTGATGAGCGAAACACCCGGTCGCACAGACCATCTCGGCCGCGCGCTCGGCGCCGACAACGAGGCCGTGTACTCCGACCTGCTCGGCCTCGACGCCGACCGCCTCGCCGCGCTGCGCGCGGCGGGCACCATCTGAAGGAGCGTCGCCATGACCCAGCCCACTCGAAACCGATCCCCGCCGAAGCGAACTCGCCACGCCCGCGAGCAACGAGCACATGTGCGAAGTCGCCGCGAAGGCGGGCGCCGACCTGGTCTTCCTCGACCTCGAGGACGCGTGCGCGCCTGCCGCCAAGGTGGGGGCACGCGCCACCGCAGTCGCGGCGCTGACCGAACTCGACTGGGGCAACACGATTCGCGCGATCCGCATCAATGGGCTCGACACCCAGTGGTGCCACGGCGACATCGTCGAGGTGGTCACCGGGGCCCGCGATGCGCTCGACGTCATCATCATCCCGAAGGCGCTGAGCGCACGCGACGTCTGGTGGGTCGACGTGCTGCTCACGCAGTTGGAGATGGAGCTGGGCTTGACGCGACCCATCGCGCTCGAGGCTCTCATCGAGGAGGCCGATGGACTGCTCAACGCCCAGGAGATCGCTCGCGCCAGTCCGCGACTGGAGGCCATCATCTTCGGGGCGGGCGACCTGTCCGCGTCGCTGCGCTCCCGGGTGGACGGCAACTTCCAACCGGTCGGCGACTACCCCGGCGACTACTGGCACGCCGTGCGCGTCCAGGTGCTCGCCGCGGCCCGCGCCGCGGGCGTCGCCGCGATCGACGCGCCCTACCCCGGATACCAGGACGAAGCCGGCTACCGCAGGGCCGCGACGCACGCCAGTCTGCTTGGCTTCGACGGGAAGTGGGCGATCCACCCCGATCAGGTCGCCGTCGCCAACGAGCGTCTTCACGCCGTCGGCGGAGGAAGTCGAGGAGGCCCGCGCCATCATCGCCGACTATCGGCGTGCGGAGGCCGAGGGCGTCGGCGCCGTTGGCCGCGGCGGAAAGCTCGTCGACGCGGCCCTCATGCGCCACGCCGAGAACGTCTTGCGACGCGCCTAGGTCGCGGGCTTAGCCCGTCAGACCGCCGAGTTAAGCCTGCTGCGAACCCTCTCCTGGTGAACCTGGTGCAGGAACCGGCCGATCGCCGCCACCACGGGTCCGGTCCGCACACCGTCGATCAGGTCGAAACCATGTCCCGCGCCGGGCAATTCGACGTATCCGACTCTTGCCTCCGACACCGACCGCAGCCGGTCGACGAATGTCCTCGCCTCACCGACGGGGATCAGCCGGTCCTCGCTGCCGTGCACGGCGAGGAACGGTGGCGCGAAGGAATGCACGCGTTCCATCGGCGATGCCGCCCGAAAGACCTCGGGACGGCGGGCCTGCGGCCGCTTCACCACGACCCGCTCGAGGAACTCCATGAAGCGGTCGCGCTCGGGCGTCGAGCGGTCGTGCCAGTCGTACAGGCCGTACACGCTGACGACCGCGTCCACCGAGGTGTCCGCTGCTTCGGCCTGCCATTGCGGGTCGTTCGCCGTCAGGCCGGCCAAGGTGGCGAGGTGGCCGCCGGCCGAACACCCCGCCACGGCAACGAAATCGGGGTCGCCGCCGAACTGCTCGGCGTTGGCCCGCGCCCAGGCGATCGCCGCCTTGACGTCGATGATCTGGCGCGGCCAGCGGTGCCGGGGGCTGGATCGGTACTGAATCGACAGGCAGACCCACCCGCGCCGCGCCAGATGGGCCATCAGTGCGTGGCCCTGCAATTGCCTGCGGCCGAACACCCACGCTCCGCCAGGGACGAACACCAGCACGGGCGCAGGCTTCTGCACCGTTTCGGCGTCCTTGCTGCGCCAGACGTCGAGCAGTTGGTCGGGGTGATCGCCGTAGCGCACCGACGAGCGGTGACACGTAGCGTCGCTGCCCTGCTGCCTTGAACACCGGCGCCGATGCCCGATGCGAGGGCCAGGGCTGGGCGAGTTGTTCGGCGTCGATGATGCCGTCCAGTGCCGCCGTCAGCACGCCAGGCGTCGACGCCAGGCTCGAGGCTCGCTGCTCTGCGCCCGTGGGGCTCAGTCGGGCCTGCGTCACGCCTGCGGCGATGCTCGATACGTAGCGACGCCCGCCGATGCCGAGTGCCGCGAAGCCGCCCAGTACCTCCAGATGACGGCCGACGAGAGGCACCGACCCGGACGCGCCGCTCAACGCGATCACGTAGTCGCCCGGCTTGGCCGTGGCCATCCACCGCGCATAGGAGCGAACCGTGCGGGCCGCCTGTGTGCCTCTCGATCCGAGCATCGCCGTAGCGTACGGCGCGCTGGCCACTTGATCAACGGCGAATTGGCGTCCCCGTAAGAGTTTTCGGTGATTTTCGCCGAAATGGCAGTCGCTGTCGTTAACTCGACGTCGTGGCGTCCCGAGGGCGCGCCGCAGGCACGGCATCCAGCAGCGCACGCGTGTAGTCGTGCTCGGGCAGGGCGAACAGCTCGTGGGCGGCCCGGTACTCGACCGTCTCACCGGCACGCATGACCAGCACGTCGTGGCACATCTGCTCGATCACCGCCAGGTCGTGCCCGATGAACAGATACGTCAGCCCGAGTTCCTTCTGGAGGTCGGCGAGCATGTCCAGCACGCGGGCCTGCACCGACACGTCCAGCGACGCGGTGGCCTCGTCGAGGATCACCAACTCGGGCTCGACCGCCAGCGCCCTCGCGATGCTGACCCGCTGCCGCTGCCCGCCCGACAGCTCGTGCGGAAACCGTGGCGCGAAGTCGGCGGTGAGGCCGACCAAATCCAGGAGTTCGGCGGTGCGCTTACGCCGCGCCGCCTTGTCCTTGGCCAGCCTGTGCACGATCAGCGGCTCGGCGATCGATGCCCCCACCGACGAACGGGGATCCAGCGACGAGAACGGGTCCTGGAACACCAGGCTGGTGCGCCGCCGCAGCGCCTTCTGCTCGGATCCGCGAACGCTCAGCAGATCGGTGCCGTCGAGCAGCGCCCGGCCACTGTCCGGCTTCACCAACCCCGTCAGAGCCGCCGCGACGGTCGACTTGCCCGAACCCGACTCGCCGACCAGGCCGAGGGTCGCGCCGCGCCGGATCGTCAGCGAAAGATCCTTCACCGCATGGACGGTCGCGCGTCCCGATGGGTGTCGTCACCGGGAAGTGCACGTCGAGACCCTCGACGTCGAGCAGCACGGCGGCGTCGTCGGCCACCGGCGCAGGACCGCTTCGGCCGAGCACCGGCCGCGCGGCGAGCAGTTCCCGGGTGTACTGCTGCTGCGGACGGTCGAACACGTCGAGGATCGGCGCCTGCTCCACCACCGCGCCCTCGCGCAGCACGGTGACGTCGTCGGCCACCTGACCGATGACGCCGAGGTCGTGGCTGATCCACACCACCGCGGTACCGAAGTCGCGCTGCAACTTTCGGACGAGGTCGATGATCTGCGCCTGGGTGGTGACGTCCAACGACGTGGTCGGCTCGTCGGCGATCAGCAGTTCGGGGTCGTTGGCGAGCGCGATGGCGACCATCACGCGCTGGCGCTGGCCACCCGAGAGCTGGTGCGGGTAGGAGTGCAGCCGGCGCTCGGCATCGGGCAGGCCGACGGCCTCGAGCAGCTCCAAGGCTCGCTTCTCCGCCGCGCGGCGAGTGGTACGGCGATGCGCCTCAACCGATTCCGTGATCTGCCGCTCCAGCGTGAGAAGCGGGTTCAGCGACGTTCCCGGATCCTGGAACACGAACCCGATGCGGCCGCCGTGCACGCTGCGCAGTGTCCTGGCCGAGGCCCCGACGAGTTCGGTCGGCCGTTCGCCGGCGAGCACGCTCGACCCCGTGACCACGGCACCTGGCGCGTCGAGAAGCCCGGTCGCGGCGAGCACCGTCATCGACTTGCCGGAGCCGGACTCGCCGACGATGCCGAGGGTCTGCTCCCTTTCGACCTTCAACGACACGTCGCGGACGATGTGCCGCTTGCCGATTCGCACGCTGAGGTCGGCGACACTGAGCACGGGGTCGGTCATCGCGCGCCCCTCGCCTCGGCCAGCGTGCGCTGCTTCGGATCCAGCACGTCGCGCAGACCGTCGCCAAGCAGGTTGAACGCCAACACGATCACGAAGATGGCCGCACCCGGGAACACCGCCATCCACCACGCCATCGTCACGAAACCCTGGGAGTCGTAGATCATCCGGCCCAGCGACGGTTGCGGAGGCTGGATGCCCAGTCCGAGGAACGACAGCGCCGCCTCGCTCAGGATGGCGAACGCCAGCGACACCGACGTCTGCACGATCAGCGGACCGGTGATGTTCGGCAGCACGTGGCGCGCCAGGATGTAGCCGTGTCCGGTGCCCATCGTGCGCGACACCGCGACGTACGGTTCCACGCGCACCGACAGCGCGCTGGCGCGGGCGACGCGCGCGAAGATCGGCGTGTAGACGACGCCGATCGCCAGCATCGTGGTGGTGACACCCGGGCCGGCCACGGCGACGATCGCCAACGCCAACAACAGAACGGGGAACGCGAACATCACGTCGACCACGCGCATGAAGACGGTGTCGATCCAGCCGCCCCGGTAACCCGCGACGATGCCGATCGTCACTCCGACGACGACGGCGAACGCGACGCTGACGACCGCGACCTTCATCGACGCCTGGACGGCGACCAGCACGCGGGACAGGACGTCGCGGCCGAGCTCGTCGGTTCCGAACCAGTGCGCGCCGCTGGGGCCCTGCAGCGCGCTGGGCACGTCGACGTCGTTGATGCCATACGGCACAACCCAGTTCGCGACCACGGCGATCACCACGACGGCGGCCAGGACGACGGCACTGACGACGGTGACGGGGTTGCGCAGGAGCAACCGCCACCACGTGAGCCGGGTGTCCACGGGCGCGCTCATGACAGCCGGATCCTTGGGTCGACGACCGCGTACAGGGCATCGACGATCAGGTTGATCAACAGGAACAGCGCCGCGATCAGCAGCACCGCACCCTGGATCATCGGGTAGTCCCTGGCGGCCACCGAGTTGTAGACCAGCCGGCCCAGTCCGGGCCAGGCGAACACGACCTCGACGACGATCACCCCGCCGAGGATCGTCGCGAGCTGGATGCCGGTGATCGTCAGGATCGGCACCAGCGCGTTGCGGACGGTGTGCCGCAGCGTGACGACCTGCGGGGCAAGGCCTTTCGACTTCGCCGTGCGCACGTAGCCCATGGCGGCCACCTCGAGCACGGCCGACCGGACGTAGCGCGTCATGATCGCCGCGGCCACCAGTCCGACCGTGAGCCCGGGCAGGACGATGTGGGCGAGCCAACCGCCCGGATCGGAGAACAGCGGCCGGTAGCCCGACGTCGGAAGCCAACCCAGCGTGGTGGAGAACAGCGCGATCAGCAGGATGCCGAGCCAGAAGTCGGGCACCGAGACGCCGAACTGACTCGTCACCCGCACGATCGCGTCACTGATCCGGCCCTCGCGCAGCGCCGACCAGATGCCCGCGGGCAGGGCGATCAACAGCGCGATGAGGATGCCCACGACGGCCAGCGACACCGTGGCCGGAAGCCGTTCCATCAGCACCTGTGACACGGGGTCCCCGTTGCGGAAGCTGACGCCGAGATCGCCGGTCAAGGCGTTGCCGAGGTAGCCGAAGAACTGGACGACGATCGGCCGGTCCAGGCCGCTGGCCTGGCGCAGGGCGTCGTAGGCCTCCGGCGTGTAGCGGGTGCCGAGCGCGATGCGCACGGGATCGCCGGGCACCAGGTGGACGAGCGCGAACACCACGACGAGCACGCCGACGAGGACGACGAGCGAGTACGCCAGCCGCCTGGCCAGGAACCGCACGACGGGCCGAGTCATGAACGCGGGCATGGAGATTGACTTCGTTTGGATGAACTGACGTGGTCATTGGGACACCGGCTCGTTCAGGGTCGCGGTGGCGAACCGGATGGCCTTGTCGCGGCGCGCGTCGTACCCGCCGAGCTTGGTGGTCCACGCCTGTATCACCGACGGGTTGTAGAGGTAGATGTAGCTGACCTGGTCGGCGATGATCGTGGCGGCCTTCGCGTAATCGTCGCGGCGGGCGTTCTGGTCGGTTTCGCGGCGTCCGGCGTCCAGCAGGCGATCGACGTCCGGGTTGGAGAACTTCTGCGCATTGCTGCTGCCGCCGGTGTGGTGCTGGGCGTAGTAGAAGTCGTCGGGATCGATGTTGCCGAGCCATCCCATCATGAGCATGTCGAAGTTGCCGGAGTTCTGCTGGTCGAGCCACGTGGCCATGTCGACGGTGCGGATGTTCACCGTAATGCCAAGCGGGGCAAGGTTGTCGGCGATCACCTGCGCGGCCGTGACGGTCTGCGGGTACTCGCTGGTGACCAGCATGTCCATGGTCTTCGGTGCGGCGCCTGCCTCGGCCAGCAGGCCCTTCGCCTTGTCCAGGTCGAGGTCGTACTTGTCGTACGGCGCGTACCACGGGTTGCCCTCGGGGATCGCGAGCTGATTCGCGACGGCGGTGCCGTAGCTGGTGGCCTGCACGATGGCCTTCCGGTCGATCGCGTAGGCGATGGCCTGCCGGACCCGCGGGTCGTTCCACGGCGGCTTGGCCTCGTTGAGCGCCAGATACCAGTAGTCGTTGCTCGGCGTGACGGCGAGGTGTATCGAGTCGTCGTTCCTCAGTTGCGAGACGCGTTGGGTGGGAACCGAATCGGTCCAATCGATTTCACCGGCCTGCAGCGCCGACAGCGCCGTCGAGGGCTCGGGGATGAACCGGAACGTGACACCGGGAATCTTCGGGGGCGCCGCCCCAGTAGTTCGGGTTGGCCTTGAGCACGATGTCGTCGCCGCTCTTGCGCGACACGAACGAGAACGGCCCGGTGCCGACGGGGTGCGTGGCGATCTGACCGCTCTCGACGTTGCGCCGCGACACGATCGCCATGCCCTTGAAGCCGCCGAGGTTGGTCAGCAGGTTCGGCGTCGGCTGCTTGACGCGGATGACGACGGTGGCGGGGTCGAGCGGCTTGGACGTCGGTGACGGCGCTGAACTTGTCGACGTTGGCCAGCTTCTCGTCGATGATCCGGCGGTACGAGTAGACGACGTCGTCGGCGGTGAAGGGCGAGCCGTCGTGGAACGTCACTCCCCTGCGCAGGTGGAACGTCCAGGTGAGTTGATCGGGTGTGACCTCCCACCGCTCGGCCAGCGCCGGCTTCATCTCGAGGTTCGCGTCCGGCGCGACCAGCGTGTCGAAGACGTTCTCGAGCACCTCGAAGGAGAAGTAGGCGCTGGTCTTCTGCGGATCGAGTTGATCGGGTTCGCCGCCGATCGCCGCGATCAGGTTGCCCGAATTCTGCCCGAGATCAACCCCTTGCCCGGGCGAGCACGCGGCCACGAGCAGCACGAACACCGCCGTGATGGCGGCCGCTGCCTGTCGCACGTCGATCACTCCATTGCGGGTCGGCGGCGCGCGTCATCCCGACGCGCGCCCACTGTCAGGTACCCACGAGGCGGATCGCACACACCTCGCCTACTAGCTCGTCGACGGCACGATGACTCTTTCGTCGAATCGCTGCGCGACGCGCGGCAAGCGTGTCGACTGGTCCACGTGGAGCAGTTGAGCTGGACCGACGACATGATGCTGCGGGCCGAGCGGCCCGAAACCCCGATGCAGATCCAGATGTTGCTCATCTACGACCAGACCTCGGCGCCCGGCGGAAAGGTCACCTTCAAGCGCATCCTCGAGGAGATCGACGCCCGACTGCACCTTGCGAAGACCTTCCGCCGGCGTCTGACCGAGCTACCCGGCGGGCTGCACATGCCGTACTGGGTCGACGATCCGGACTTCGACCTCGAGTACCACGTCCGCCACATCGCCCTTCCGCAACCCGGTGACTGGCGCCAACTGTGCATCCAGGTCGCGCGCCTCCACGGCCGCCAGCTCGATCTGCGTCGCCCGCCGTGGGAGATGACGGTCATCGAGGGGCTGAACGCCGTCCCCGGAGTGCCGCCGGGCTCGTTCGCGATATCGCTGAAGCTGCACCACTGCGTCGTCGACGGCATGGAGAGCGTCGAGTTGATGGCCGCCATGCACGACCTCGCGCCCGACGGGCCTCGCCCCGCGCCGCCGGACCACCAGTTCCGACCCGGCCCGCTGCCGTCGACGACGGATCTGGTGACCCGCACGGCGACCAACATCGCCATGTATCCACTGCGGGTGAGCAAGGTGCTGATTCCGAGCGCCTTCAACGCCATCCGCCAGTCTGCACACGCTGCCCGGCGCGCTGGCGTCCGGCGTGAAGTCGACCCTGTCCCCGGGAAGCGGTTCACCGTTCGCCCCCGCCACCCGGTTCAACGGATCCGTGACGCCGCACCGGGTATTCGAGGCGCGCTTCCACGATCTCGCCGACTTCAAGCGCATCAAGAACTGCGTGCCGAAGGCGACGATCAACGACGTGACGCTCGCCTACGTCGGTGGAGCGCTCCGCCACTACCTGGACAGTCACGGAGAACTGCCCGACGAAACCCTGGTCGCGGCCTGCCCGGCGTCGATCCGGTCCACTGACGAGCGCGGCGCGGGCGGCAACCGACTCTTCGGCAGGCTGCACCCGTTGGTCACCACGCTCGCCGATCCACTCGAACGCCTGAAGGCCATCGTCGCGGAAACCTCGGTCGCACGCGACAACGCCGACAACGAAGGCAACTCGAAGATTGATGGATCTGGTGGGCGTCGTGCCCACGACCTTGCTCGGGTTGACCGTGAAGGCCGCTACGGCCATGCCGTTCTCCGCCCCGACGGTCGCGGCCACCACCGTCAGCAACGTGCCCGGTCCGACGTTCCCGATCTACTTCGCGGGTGCCGAGCTCAAACGCGTCACCGGTCTGGGCCCACTGATCGGCGGCATGAACCTGTTCCACGTCGTGGCGAGCTACAACGGGACCATCTCGATCGGCGCAACCGCCGACCGCAACGCGCTTCCCGATCCCGCGCACTACGCCGACTGCATGCAGACCTCGTTCGACGAACTGCTCGAGGCCGCGAAGACTCGGGCCATCTGAGTGGCGCGCATCGAACCCCTTGCGTTGAAGGCGTTTCCGGCCGAGATGCGAGACGCGCTCGCCGCCTTGCGTCCGCCCAATCCGCGGCATCCGCAACCCCCCACCGAGAATCGCCCGAAGGCCCTCAACGTGCTGGGCACCATGGCTCACCATCCGGCGCTGGCGCAGGCGTACTTCACCTTCAACGGCCACCTGCTCGGCGCGACCACGCTCAGTGAGCGTCAGCGAGAGCTGCTCATCATGCGCGTGGCGGCGGTGCGGGAGTGCGGCTACGAGTGGATCCAGCACCTGTTCATGGCCCGCGACGCCGGATTGAGCGACGAGGAGATCGGCCGAATCGCCTACGGCCCCAACGCCCCGATGTGGAGCGAGTTGGACGCGGCGCTGCTGCGCGCCGTCGACGAGCTCATGGACGGCGGGATACAGGCGGAGACGTGGTCGACGCTATCGGCCGAACTCGATCATCAGCAGATGCTCGACGTGATCTTCACCGTCGGCGGTTACGACATCTTGGCCCGCATGATGAAATCGCTGGAACTACCCATCGACGACGAGATCGGTGAGTTGATGCAACGCTACGACGAGCTCTTCTGACGCGAACGTCGAAGCCAAAAGCGCCCTACGCGATGGGCGTGAACGTCACGTGCAGGTTCGATAGCCCGCGCATGATGAACGTCGGATCGTAGGTGTAGGTGCGGTTTTCGGCCGGGCCGTGCACCGACTCGTCGATCCGGATGTCCGCCATCCGATCGAGGAACCGGTTGAAGGAGATCCGCGCCTCCGAGCGAGCCAGCGGAGCACCCGGGCACGAATGCGCGCCACGCCCGAAGGCCACGTGCTCCCGGACGTTTCGCCGGTCGTGCTGGAACTCGTGCGGATTCTCGAACTTCTCCGGATCGCGGTTGCTCGCGCCGGGCAGCATCATGAGGATCGTTCCCGCCGGAACATCCACTCCCCCAATGCTCGTCGTCTTGCTCGCCAGCCGGAAGTGACTCTTGACAGGACTCTCCGTGCGCAGCGCCTCTTCGAGGAACGACGGGATCTGCGACCGGTTGTCCCGCAGCGACTGTCTGGATGTCGGGCCGCTCGGCCATCACCCGCATGCCGGTGCTCAACAGCTTCGTCGTCGTCTCCATGCCCGCCGCGAAGAGGAACGTGGCGAGCTTGACGACCGCCTCCACGTCGGGCACCGCGCCGTCGGGGTAGGTCGCGGCGGCCAGTTCGGTCAAGACGTCCGCACGCGGCTCGCGACGCCGGTCGGTGATGTAGTCGCGGAACTTGTCGTCTAGCCACTGCAGCGGATTGTGTGCGACGGTGTCGCTTCTGCACTGATGTCGCCGACGACCTCGTTGCCGAGAACCTGCCGGAATTCGGCGTGGTCCTCGAGCGGAACGCCGAGCAGGTCGGCGATGACGAGCATCGCGAAGGGCTTGGCGTAGTCCTCCATGAACTCACACGAACCCTTGGCGATGAACGTGTCGAGCTGCTGGTCGGCCAGCCGCCACATGAACTCTTCGTTCTCGCTCAACCGCTTCGGCGTGATGAGCTTGGCGAGCAGACCGCGTGTCTTCGAATGGAGATCGGCGTCCATCGTCACCACGTGCTCGGCCATCGGGATCTCGGCGCGGTGGGCCTCGATCAGCGCGGTGATGTCGTCGCCCTCAGGCGTGAACGGCAGCGGCGGGAAGGGGCCCGCGACCGCGACACAGGAGGACATCCCGGGATCCTTGTATGCCGCAAGCGCTTCGGCGTGCCCCGTGATCGCGACCACCCCGTGAGGAGTGGCGGGCAGGACGGGACACTGTGAGCGCAGGTAGTCGTAGTAGGGGTAGGGATCGGGGACCAGGGTCTGATCGAAGAAGTAGTCCACCCCTTCGAAGTCCACGGGACACCCGTCGTCCTTGTTCGTCTCGTCAAGCTCCGTCATCACGCCTCCACTGGATCGAACATCACCGGCAACGACGTTGGCGACCGGAACACCTGCCCGCGGATGTGCGGATCGTCGCCGTCGGGATCCATGCGTAGGTTTGGCAATCGGTCGAGCAGAAGGTTGATGGCCGTGCGCATTTCGAGCCGCGCAAGGTGCATGCCCGAGACAGACGTGAACACCGTGGCCCCAGCCGAGATTGCCCTTGGAGGTGCGGAAGATGTTGAACTCGTCGGGGTTCTCCCACCGATCCTCCTGCCGGTTCGTCGACCCGAGCATCGGAAGCACCGAACACCCCTCGGGAATCGTCACTCCGCCGAGTTCGGTCTCGCAGGTGGTGGTCCTGGTGATCGTCAGCAGCGGCGGATTCCATCGCACGGCTTCCTCGATCGCCTGCGGAATCAGGGACCTGTCGGCGCGAATCGCCTCGAGTTGTTCGGTGTCGGTGAGCAAAGCGAACAACAAGTTGCCCAGCGACCGATACGTGGTCTCCACCCCGGCGGGCAGCAGCAGCCGAAGGAACGAGAAGATCTCGTCGTCGGTGAGCTTCTCGCCGTCGATCTCGGCCGCGGCGAGCAAGACTGATGATGTCGTCGGCCGGCTCGGCTCGGCGGGCCTCGAGAATCGGTGCGAAGTACTCGCACAGCGCCGCCGCGGCCGCAAGTCCGCGCTCCGGCTTCATGATCCAGCTGAGCAGCGAGATGGACCAGCGTTGGAACTGGGGATAGTCCTCCTCCGGCAGGCCCAACAGACCGGCGATGATCCGGCTCGGATAGTCGAAGGTGAACTCCTTCACCAGGTCCGCGCTGCCATTGGCCGCGAACTTGTCGATCAGTTCGTTCCCGACGCGGGCGACGAGTTCATCCTGGAGTTGCGCAAGCGCCTTCTGCGAGAAGGCTTTCGACACCAGCCCACGCAGCCGACCGTGAACCGGCTCGTCCATGCCGAGCATCACGCGTTCACCCAGTACCGGGCCGAACGCCGCGATGACGCCCGACGACGAGAACGTGATGTTGTCGCGCAGCATCTGCTGTGCGTCCTCGTAGCGGTAGACGATGAAGACCGGCTTGCCCGCCTCACCGGGCATCGCCGACATGTCGATGCGTTGGATCGGCTCCTCCCGTCGCAGACGTGCCAGCTCGGGATACGGATCGCGGACGTCGCCGGACACGGCGTCGTCGAACGACCCGAAGTCCTCGAGGTCGTCGAAGAGTTCTGACATTGATGCTCCTTAGATTGCGCCGAATGTGCGTTCGTGGCGGAAATCTGGGCCGTTCACCGACCTGGCCGCACGCTCGGCGAGGACTGGACGCTCGTCACTGGGCCGGGTAGGCCACCGACTTCACTTCCGTGTACTGGCTGAAGCCGGCCAGGCCGTTCTGGCGGCCGACGCCGCTGTCCTTGTAGCCGCCGAATGGCGTGTCCGCGCCGTAGCCCGCGGTGCCGTTGAGTCCGATGAATCCGGCACGGAGCCGCCGCGCAACGGCAAGCGAGCGGTCGAGTGAACTCGACACCACGTTTCCGGCGAGCCCGTAGACGCTGTCGTTGGCGATCCGGACCGCGTCGTCCTCGTCGTCGTAGGGAATGACGACCAGAACGGGTCCGAAGATCTCTTCCTGGGCGATCGTCATCTTGTTGTCGACATCGGTGAAAAGCGTTGGGTTGACCCAGAATCCCTTGTCGAACTGCTTGGGCTTCTCGGTGCTGCCAACCAGCATCGTGGCGCCCTCGTCGACGCCCTTGCCGATGAGGCCGAGGATGCGGGACTGCTGTTTGGCCGAGATGACGGGACCGCACAGCGTGCCGGGGTCCTGGGGGTCGGCGGCGGGAACGTTCTCGTAGATGCCCTGCAGAATCGCCACGCCCTCGGCATAGCGACTGCGGGGCAGCAGCATCCGCGTCGGTGCGGCGCAGCCCTGGCCGGCATGAAAGAGCGCGCCGATACCCAGCAGGCATGCCGAGTTGAAGTCGGCGTCCTCTAATACGATCGTCGCCGACTTGCCGCCCAGCTCGAGGAACAGCCGCTTCATCGTGGCGGCGCCCTTCTCCATGATCCGTTTGCCGACCACGGTCGAACCGGTGAACGAGATCATGTCCACCTTGGGCGAGAGCGTCAGTTCCTCACCGACGAAGTGGTCCGAAGCGGTGACGATGTTGACGACACCGGCTGGGAATGTCGGTCTTCTCGGCGATGAGCCGACCGAGCCGGGTGGCGTTGAACGGCGTATCGGGCGCGGGCTTGAGCACCACGGTGTTGCCGGTTGCCAGCGCCTGCGCGAGCTTGTTGATGGTGACCTCGAACGGGAAGTTCCACGGCGTGATGGCGCCGACCACTCCGACCGGCTCGTGCCAGACCTTCCTGGTGGTGTTCACGCCGGTGACGGAGACGACCGCGTCGCCGAGATCCGTTTCCCACTCGAAGGTGTCGATCAATCGGGCCGGGTACAGCAGCCCGTCTTCCAGCGGTGCGTCCAGCTGCGGGCCGTGGGTGACCGCACGCGGCGCACCGACCTCGCGGATGAGTTCCTCGCGCAGTTCCTCCTTTTCGCCCACGATCGCCTCGTGCAGCTGTTCCAGGCACCGCTTGCGCAGTTGGTGGTTGGTGGACCAGTCGGTCTCGTCGAACGACCGCCGGGCCGCGTCGATCGCGCGGTGCATGTCCGCCTTGGACGCGTCGGCGACCTCGCCGAGCACGTCCTCGTTGGCCGGGTTGATGTTGGTGAACGTGCCCGACTCGCCATCGACGAGCTTGCCGTCGATCAGCATCCGCGACTCGTAGGGGTGGACGTCAGCCATTGTTCTCGCTCCCTTGCTCGGCGGCTGCAGAGGCAGCGGCCTTTCGTGCCATCCGGTCGGCGATTCGGTTCATCACTGGTTTCGGAATCACCTTGGCGGCAGCCACCATTGCCTTCTGCGTACCCGTCAGGGGCCACGCCCCGTCGCGCATCGAGCCCTTCTTGGGGATGCCGAGGACCAGCCGCGACATGTGGTGCATCCCCAGAGACGGCAGCAATCTGCTGGACACCAACAACATCGACGCGTCCGGTCCAACGCCGTGACGCCGGAACGAGCCTCGATCGTCCAACGCCTTCACCAGCCCGTCGGTGAACTTCTCCGCCGGGCGGGCGAACTTGATCGCAAAGCGCCCGCGGGAGTTCATCGTCTGGTGCAGCCGCGCGTAGGGCCCACTGAAGTCTCTGTCATCCGTGGTGCCTGCGTCGGTGATGATGTCGGTGTCGTAGGTGCCGGTGATCAGGCTGGTGACGCCCAGCCCGAACGGGGCGATCTCCGCGGCAAGCGATTCGCCCCAGCGCTCCATGGCACCCTTGCTGGCCGAATAGGGCGCGGTGCCCGGCTGCCCGCGCACCCCAGCCGAGCTGCACACCAGGATGATTCGGCCCTCGCCCGCAGCGCGCATCGACGGCAGCAGCGCCTTGGTGAGCGTCGCCGGACCGATCACGTGGGTGGCGAACATCTTTTGCCACAGGTCGATGTCCGCCTCCTCCACCATGCCCGCGGCGGAGATTCCGGCGTTGTGCACGAGCGCATACGGCGCACCGACGCTCTCTTCGATCGCCTTGGCAGCGGCGGAGATCGACGCGTTGTCCATCAGGTCGAGCTGGACGCCGATCAGCCGATCGTCGTCCTCACTCGCACCCGTCGCCGCACGTAGCAGAGGCATGGCGCGGTCGGGCGTGCGCATCGCGGCGACCACGCGCCAGCCCTCCCGATACAGCCGCACCGCCGAGGCGAACCCGAGCCCGCGGGCCGCGCCGGTGATGACGACTGAACGCTCTTCGCGCGAGCGCTCATCGGAAGTCCTGGCGTCGCTCACTGCGCGGGCTCCGTCGCGCAGCGCATGCTCTTCGAGCCCAGTTCGACGTCGGGTCGGCCGTCCGGCAGTGCGTACTGCCACGTCGACCACTTGCCGACCGAGTACGGTCCCTCGGCACCGTTCTCCTCGTAATAGCCCTGCGGGTCAAACACTTTCGCCTCGGGATAGGGCCACGGGCAGGCGACCGACGTGGCCAGACCGCTGGCCTTGATCGCCCAGAACCAACCGCCGTAGGCGAAGTACGAGACGTTGATGATCGCGAACATCACCAGGAACGTGCCGAGCACGGGCTTGCTCGGGAACAGCTTCGCCTTCGCGGCGAGCTTCTCCGCCACCGACTTCCCCGTGTCGTCGCGGTAGACCAGGATCGCCGCCGGGATCATCACGAAGGTCACCGACAGCGACTCCCAGATCAGCGGGAACTGGAAGGTGTCGCCTGCGAACAACGTGCCGAACGGGATCGCCTGCGAGTAGATGTACAGCCCCGTGCGCACCAGGCTGATCTCCAGGATGGCGTCGAAGATGAAGCCGATCACCAGCACCAGCAAGCCCAGGCTGACCAGCGGGTGGCGAGTGACGAACGCCTCGGGGCCGCGCTTGGCCTGCATCTTGCGAAGAATCCAGATGGCCGGGAAGTACGGGCCGAAGTAGAACGTCACGTAGCCGAACACGATGAACGGTTCCACCGTCGGCGACATCATGATCGAGGTACCAAGATTCGGGCCAGTGCAACAACATCGGGTTGTACACCGCGTAGGGCGACCAGTTCATGATCGGGTCCTGCCAGACGATCAGCGTCGTGACCAGGACCATCAGCAGCACCGGGCTGCCGGGGTTCTTCCGCCAGCCGCGGATGAAGACGACGGTCAGCACCACGACCATGATCAGTGGCGCCGATTTGCGGGATGAGTTGCCAGTGGTCGAATCCCGTCAGGAACTCGACCGGACGTGGCCGCCCCTCGACGTTCGGGTTGGCCACGCGCGGGTCGACCGCTACTCGACCGACGGCGACGAACAGCCCCAGGAACCCGAGCCATGCCGCCAGCGAAATGACGCGTCCCCAGTTCGGGCCGGTGCGCGCCGCGGCCGGCGCCTCGGCCTGCGTTTCTGGCGGCGGCGACTCTCGTGTGGTCATGTCATTCCTCCCCGAAGCGATCAACGAGATGCGAATTGATGCCGTCGGCATCAAGCCTGCGAGCGACGAGGTAGCCGGACCCCATCCAGGCGCGGCGGGTCCACTTACCCAGGGAGACACGGGTGCCCGGTGCACCGGAGGCGGCGGGCAGCATCTTCACCCGCTCCAGGGCCTCCTTGACTCCGCGTGGGCTGAGCGGATGCGCGTCGGCGAATGCGCGCACCAGAGTCGCGGCGACGTCGCGGTTGACCACCGTCACGCAGAACTCCGGACGACTCCCGTCGTACCTCGCGGCGTACCTGTCCAGGAAGTCCTGTCCGATCGTGTTTGCCTCGTCGTACTGATCGACGCCGATCCAGCCCATGAACGCGTTCCACATGATCGGGTTGACCCACGCGTTCTGGAACGCCGTCGTGGTGAATCGCGGCGGGTCCCAGCCGATGGCTTCGAGCGCCGGATTGATGAAGACGATCCCGAATCCGAAGCCCAGGTGGATGATCGCCTCGGCCTTGGCCTCGTGCAGGGTCTGCACCGCCGCGTTGATGTCCTGCGCGGTCTGGGCGATCGCCACCTCGGCGACGATCCGAATGCCCTTGCGAGCGCATGCACTTCGTAGGTTCTTCAGGTAGCTCTCGCCGATCAGGCTCTGCTCGACCAGCACACCGATCTCGGTGAGCCTGCGCTTGGCGACGAGGTCGGTGAGGAAGATCGGCTCGTCGGTCATCGACCCCTGCGGGAACGCGAACGTCCACTCCCCGAGCCAGTCGTCGGTGCCGCAGACGCTGATGGCGGGGACCTTGAAGCGTTCCTCGATGGCCTCGCGCATCGGCACGCAGTTGTCGGTGATGTTGGGCCCGAAGACCAGAAGGCAGCCCTCGTCGACGAGTTCGCCGTAGGCGTCGATGACCGCCTTGACCGAACCCTTGGGCAGCCCCTCCACTTCCTTGTAGATCATCTGGATCGGCCGGTCGATCACGCCCTGCTCGACGGCCTCCTCGAAGATCAGGTCGAAGCACTGGGTGAAGGAGGCGAACAGGTCCTCGGGGAAGCCCGGCGGCAGGGTGAAGTCCATCAGGTAGCCGACCTTGATGGGCTCTGCGGTGCTCTCGTAGGACATCGGGCCTCCGTTGGCGTGGTCGTGCGAATCGAGTCTTGGCTAGAAACCTAATATTTGTTCAGACACTATCGGCGGCATCGGTCCGGCGTCAATCATCCCGACTGTTTGGCTTCACCGAGATAGACGTCGATCATCTCGTTGAGACCCCGACTGACCGAGGCGTCGTCGGTCAGCGGACCGGCGATCGCCGCGCGCGCCGCATCGCGGATGGGCAGCCCCTCGGCGACCAGCCGGCCTGCCGCGATGAGAACCCGGGTCGACGCCACTTCGCGAAGGCCACCCGTCTCCAATCGGCGAATGGCCTGACCGAAGCGCACCAGTTCGTTCGCCACGTCGCGGTCGACGCCTGCTTCGTGCCTGACGATCCCCTCTTCGACCTCGGGCGCGGGGAACGAGAATTCGATGGCAACCATGCGCTGTCGCGTCGAGTCCTTGAGGTCCTTCAGCACGCTCTGGTAGCCGGGGTTGTACGACACGACGAGACCGAAACCCGGTGCCGCATCGAGCGTCACGCCGAGGCGCTCGATCGGCAGTTGCCGCCGATAGTCCGCGAGTGGATGCAACACCACCGTGGTGTCCTGCCGCGCCTCGACGACCTCGTCGAGATAGCAGATGGCACCCTCGCGCACCGCCCGGGTGAGCGGACCGTCGACCCAGACGGTCTCGCTGCCACGGAGGAGATACCGGCCGACCAGGTCGGCCGTCGAGAGATCGTCATGGCAAGCGACGGTGATGAGTTCGCGACCGAGGTCGTGTGCCATGGCCTCGACGAAGCGCGTCTTGCCACAGCCGGTGGGACCCTTCAGCACCAGCGAGAGGCCCTGGCGGTACGCCGCCTTGAAGACGACCTCTTCGTTTCCGACGGCTTCGTAGTAGGGGCGCCCAGCAGGCTGGACGGCGGCGCCGTTCTGGACGGCGACCCGAGGCTCATCCATCAGCGGGCACCATGACTGCTTTCCTTCCGTTCCCGCAGCACTGCGGTGTGGGGAGCTTAGCCGGAACAGATGTTTGTTTCAAGCGTCGACGGCCCACCGGTCACGACACCCTGCGCCGGACCTCTGCCGAGCGCAGAGCCGATCGGAACATCGGCCCGATGACGCCGACGAGCTGATCAGGCCTGCCGATCGAGGCGTGCGCGGCGCTGCCGAAGACCCGCTGCAGCGCGGCCACTTCGGTGCCGGCTCCCACGGTCAGACACACGCACCCGGTCCCCCGCCTGCGCGCCTCGGTCAACGCCCGTCGCGCGTCGGCCGCACCGTAGTCGCGCTCGTAGCCGTGGTCATAGGCCAATCCGTCGGACAGCACCACCAGAAGCCGTCGCGACGTTCCCCCCTGATTCTCCAGGACCGCGGAGCCGTGTCGGATCGCTGCCCCCAGCCGCGAGTACGCCGCGGGCTCGAGACTGTTGAGCCGCTTGAGTACCTGCGCATCCAGATGGCCGTTGAAGCGCTTGACGGGAACCATGTTGACCGCGGTGCGACCCTGAGAGTTGTAGGCGTACAGGGCAACACGATCGCCAAGATCGTGCAGCGCCACCGTGAGGTTGGCTGCCGCGACCAGTTGCTGTTGATGCACCGTGCGCCCGACGGTGCCCGGCTCGGCCGTCGACCCGGAGACGTCCAACAACAGAAGCACCGACAGATCCCTTCGCCGACGCATGCTGTCGAGATAGACCGACTCGTCGGGCACCGACCCCGCCAGCATCTCGACGCGCGCTTCGATCGGCCGCGTCGATGTCGATGTCGTCGCCCTGGGGTTGCCTGCGCCGCCGGTGCAGCCCCATCCCCAACCGCGCCAGCGGACGCCGCAGGGCGATCGCGTCGTCGATGTGGTCGTTTGCGGAGGCCTTCACGCGGGCGTCAACCTCCCGCACCGTGCACCAGTCGGGTCGGTACGCCCTGCGGTTGACGTCCCACTCCGGATAGGTGACGCCGCCGGACTTGACGTCGGCCTCGTCGTCCGAGGCCACCGACGCCAGCGACGACACCGCCTGTGCCCCGCGATTGGTGGAGTTCGTCCGGTGCGTTGGGGAATCCGCGCCAGGAGGCCCGCCTCCGCTTCCGTCGGACTGGCGCTGCGAACCCAGCATCTTCTTGAGCCACTTGCCGATGAAGCCACCACCGCCGACCGGGCTGGTGAAGAGGTCGGGTCCGCTGTCGGGATCGGCGACCTCCCCGTCGTCGAGCTCTTCCAATTCCTGCGTGCTCTCCCGGCGCGGAGCGTGGCCGACGGCCTCGTGGTCTACATGCCTGGCGGCGCGCTCGCCTGCGGCCAGTACCTTCTTGACCTGCATCACCCCGAATGCCTCAGGTGCGTCGCCGATTGCTCCCTTGCCGTTCGCCAATGACAGCGACGCCGCAGGCGACTCGCTGCGGGACGCGACCGCGGGGTCGGAGATTCGCGCCAAGGAACCCGGCATCAGGTCGGCATTCGCGGCCAATGCCCTGTGCCCCTCGATTGCGAGATACCGTGCGGCGACGCCGGGCCGACGAGACATCTGCCGCACGATCTCGAGGTTCAAGCTGCCCGCCGCGATGAGCGACGCCTGAACGGCAATCGACTCGAGCAGCCGCTCCCGGTCGGCGAGGTCGACGAAGACGGTCTGCCCGTCGGTCCACGAGGGCTCGCCACGCTCCAGCGGAGCCACGGCCACGGACCGCCCGGCCAGAGCCGACGCGACCATCGCGAGGCCGGCCACGCGATCGTCATCACTCATCTCTTCTCCTCGCGAGCGAGCGTGTCCGTACCGCGGCACGCCGAGCGGACCGCGCAATTGCCCACGCTCGCGGTCGAGCGCGGCAGCTCGTTGACCAAATATCTGTTCCAACGTAGGGTCCGACTCCAAGCCACGTCAATCGCCACGCCATGGAGACCGTTCATGATCGACTTCACCGGACAAGCAGCCGTCGTCACCGGTGCTGGCCGAGGCCTCGGGCGGCTCTACGCCATGGAGCTGGCTCGCCGCGGCGCGTCGGTGGTAGTCAACGACATCGGCGGCACCATGCGGGGCGAAGGCACCGACACCAGCGTCGCCGACGAGGTCGTGGCCGAGATCGCGCAGGCAGGCGGCACTGCGGTCGCCTCGTACGACTCGGTCGACACCCCCGAAGGCGGACAGGCGATCGTCGACACCGCGGTCGAGGCCTTCGGGCGGGTCGACGTCGTGGTGAGCAATGCGGGCATCTTCAACAGCATTCCGTTCGATCAGCTCTCCCCCGACGACTGGCGGCACATGCTGCGGGTGCATCTCGACGGCGGCTTCTACCTCAGCCAGCCTGCCTACAAGGTGATGGCGAAGCAGAAGTACGGCCGCTTCGTCTTCATCTCGTCGTCGGCGGGCAATTTCGGGCAGCCGATGGAGGCGCACTACGCGGCCGCCAAGACCGGACTGGTCGGCCTGTCCAACGTCATCGCCATCGAGGGTGCGGCACACGGCATCCTCTCGAACACCGTTCTCCCCACCGGGTTTTCGCGCATGGTCACCGAAACCGTCGGTGACGAGAAATTCCTGGCCGAGTCCGGCTTCATGCGCGCGATCCGGGCAGAACTGGTGGTGCCTCTGGTGGTCTTCCTCGCAAGTAACGCCTGCGACTTCACCCACCGCAACTATTCGGCGTGCGCCGGCCGCTATGCACGCGTCTTCATGGGACTCGGCAGGGGCTGGGTCGCCGACTCGGACGGCGAACCCACCGCCGACGACATCCTCTCCCACCTCGACGAGGTCTCGGCCACCGATCCGTACATCGTGCCCGACACCATCGTCGACGAGGTTCTGGAAGTCTGTGAGCGACTGGGGATCAGCGCCATGCCGGACAACGCCGAGGTCGCCTTTCCCGAGCCAACCAAGAACTAAACTAGGAGAGCCCGTGGACGTCGAACGACTGCTCACCGCAACCCGGTCGGCACGCAAGGCGCTCGATCTCAGTGCGCCCGTAGACCTCGACGAGATCCGCGAGTGCCTGCAGATCGGACTGCAGGCGGCCAACGGCTCCAACCAGCAGTCCTGGCGGTGGTTGGTCGTCACGGATCCCGGACTCCGCCAACGGATCGCCGCGCTGTACCGAGAGACCTATCTGAGCAAGGTCGGCGGACAGCTGATCGCTGGTTTCCTACCCGGCGGGACGCCGGAGTCGCGGTTGATGTCGTCGACGGAGTGGCTCGTCGAACACATGGCGGAGGTTCCCGCCCTGGTGATTCCGTGCTACGAATCCACCTACCCTCGCCAGGAGGGCGACGAGTCCTTCTATCGTGCAACGCTTTACGGATCGATCTTCCCCGCCGTGTGGAACTTCCAACTGGCACTTCACACCCGCGGCTACGGCACCTGCATCACGACGCTGCACCTTCACCGCGAGCAGGAGGTGCGCGACCTGTTGGGCATTCCGGATTCGTACATCCAGGGGTGCCTGCTGCCCGTTGGGCGGCTACGCAAGGGTTTCGAATTCAGGCCGGCACCGCGTCGAGCGATCGACGAGGTCGTCGCACTCAATGGATGGGGGGAGATGAATGACCGCTGACTCCGAACTGCAGAAGCGGGTTTCGCGCCTCGAAGCGAGCGCGGAGATCTACGACTGCATGATGCGCTACGCACGCGGGGTGGACCGCCGCGACCGCGACCTGCTGCGCTCGGCCTACCACGACGGCGCGGTCGACGACCACGTCGGATTCGTCGGCGAGGTCGACGACTTCATCGACTGGGCGTTCGCCTACCACGGCACGCAGACGCGCTATCAGCACTACATCCTCAACCACACCGCGGAGATCACCGGGGACAGCGCCCACGCAGAGACCTACTACCTGTTCGTCGGCACCGACCGCGAACCCGCCGACCACATGACGATTTCAGGTGGCAGGTACGTCGACCGCCTCGAACGGCGCGAGGGCAGGTGGGCGATCGTCGGCCAGGGTCTGCGTCGCCGAGTGGATCGTGGAGAGTTCATCGTTGATCACCGACGACGTCGTCGCGATGCTGTCCGCCGTACAGACCCCGACCAAGGATCGCTCGGATCCGTCGTATGCGCGTCCACTGACCCTCGCGGGAACGTCTGACTCGTGATCCGACGATTGACGTGCCCCTATCGGTAGAGTCTGACTCTCAGGGCGATTTGGCGGCCGATGAGTTCCGGGAGGCGATGACGATGCACGACGGGCCCACATCCTCGGCGCCTGCCGGGTCGTGCGGCCGAATCGTGCACGGCTAGCCATGTCCGACGTCGACGACGCAGTGCGCGGCCGAACACGGAAGCCGAACGGGCGGGCGAAGCAGAGCGCCGGGGACGATCCGTCCAGCGAGGCGTCCCGCCGCACCGAGATCCTGCAGACCGCCAATGCGGTGATCGCGGCGTCGGGCCTGCGCACCTCGCTTCAGCAGATCGCCGACGCCGCCGGCATCCTCGCAGGCAGCCTCTACCACCACTTCGAGTCGAAGGAAGCAATCCTCGTCGAGTTGATCCGGCGCTACCACGCCGATCTCGACCGGATCGGCGAGGCCGCCCTGGTGCGACTCGACCAGGCCGACCCGCGGCCGATCTCGGATCAGATCATCGAACTGGGCTGCGAGATTGCCCGGTGCGCGGTCGAGCATCGTGCAGCGCTGCAGATGTCCTTCTTCGAGGGACCCAGCGCCGACCCTGAACTCATGGAGCTGACCAGGCGGCGGCCCGCATCCATTCAGGCGGCCATGCTGCAGCTGCTCCGCGCGGGCCGCTGGAGCGGATACATCCGCCAGGACCTCGAGTTGCAGACGCTCGCCGACCGGATGTGTCAGAGCATGTTGCACGTCGGCCTCGACGTCATCCGGTTCAAGGCGCCCACCGATCAGGTGGCGACGGTGCTGTGCCGGATCCACCTCGACGGGCTCGCCAGCCACGAGCACACCGACGCCATGCTCGATCAGTCGAACGCGTTCATCGTGGCCGACGCCGTCGTTCAGACGTGGTCGGACGTCGAGGAGGACGACGACGCGAAGGCGGCACACGTGCGCGCCGTGGCACGGGCCGAGTTCGGTCGCCGCGGCTACGAGATGACCACCATTCGCGACATCGCCTCCGCCGCGGGACTGGGCACCGGAACCGTCTACCGGGTGATCGGTTCGAAGGAGGAACTGCTGGCGTCGATCATGCTGTCCTTCGGCCACAAGGTGGGCGGTGCGTGGTCGGACATCCTGCGGTCCAAGTCGACGGTCCTCGAGAAGCTCGATGCGCTGAGTTGGCTGAACATCAATGCACTCCACCAGTTTCCGGACGAGTTCCGCATCCAGCTCGCATGGATGCGGCAGACCCCACCCGACATCGCCGAGCCAGGCTGGTCGTATTCGACGCGCGTGCGCGAGATGAAGTCCCTGCTGTCCGAAGGCATCAGGACGGGCGAGATCAGGGTCGATACACCGACGAAGGACATTCTGGCGCGTTGCGTCATTGGCGTGCAATGGATTCCCGAGAACATCCTGCGCGAAATCGGGCCGAGGGCGTCGCTCATTCACGCGCGCGACACAGTGATCCGCGGCATCGTCATTCGTAGTTCGTGACGTGACGGTTGCCGCGATGCCACGACACAGGACGGCGGACCGTCACATCGGCCAGTCGGCCTCGGATGCGATGTATTGCAACTTCGGCGCGGACACCAGCCGACGGCCCTTCATCGTCGTCATCCCGTCGAGCACGAGGGACACGTAGCGCCGCCAGCCTCCCTCAGCCGGATCCATGGTCCACAGCACGCTGTTCAGCATCGCAATGATGCGCGGCAGATCGTCGGCGACGAGGTCGGCACGGATGAGCTTGGCCTTCTGCGCCCGCTCCATCAGAGTCCTGTAAGGCAGCATCGAGCGAGGTCGAGATGTCGGCCAACGCTCCCGCCTTGCGTGCGGCGGCGAGAAGGTTGTGCTCTTGGGCACCAAGCGATGTCGCCGCATCGACGAGGTCGGTGAAGCCCCGCAGTGGATCCTCGTGTTGGCCCGCAAGCTCGATGGCAGGCGCGAGGTTCTCGGCAATGCTCTGGTCGAGTGCCGCCCTGATGAGCTCACCCTTGCTGGGGAACCGGCGGTACAACGTGCGCTCCCCCACCCCGGCGTGGCTGGCGACGGCCTCGATGGGCGCATCGGGACCGACCGCCGCGTATACCTCGCGGGCCGCGCGCAGAATGCGATCGGCGTTGCGAGCGGCGTCCGCCCGCAACGGTCGGTCGGGCGCCGCGGTCACCAGGCCAGGGTATCTGAACAGTTGACTGTCACTTGGATCATGCCTACGGTCGTGGGATGGAAGTGGCAGTTACTTGCCACTTAGTTCCGAGACATCAGAGGAGCCCTCCGCCACATGTCCACCGAACTGGACGCACTTCCCTTCATTCCCCTGCCGCGCGCTCGGGGATGCCCGTTGGCACCGCCCGCCGAATTCGCCGACTGGCGGAACGCCGACGGGCTGCAACTGGCTGCGTGGCGTGGGCACCCGACGTGGGTGATCAGTCGCTACGAGGACATCCGGGCCGCCTTGGTGGATCCCCGCCTCAGCGCCGACACCATCTCAGATGCCATCAAGGCCGTCAGCGCAGACAACAAGATGCCGCAGATCTTTCCCCGCATCGACGACCCGGAACACAACCGTCTGCGCCGGATGATGACGCGCGACTTCACCTTCCGACGGGCCGAGTCCATGCGCCCGCAGATCCAGGAGTTCGTCGACAGGTTCATCGACGACATGATTGCGAAGGGTCCACCCGCCGACCTGGTGCGCGACTTCGCCCTTCCCGTGCCCTCCTTGGTGATCTCGCTACTGCTCGGCGTTCCATACGAGGATCACGAGCTCTTCCAGCGCAACAGCACCATCGGGCTCGACTCGCGATCCACCGACGAGGAGAAGGCCGCCGCGAACGCGCTGGTGTTCGGCTACGTGTGGGAGCTGGTGGGCCGCAAGGAGCGTGAACCTGGCGACGACATGCTCAGTCGGCTCGCGACCGACTACGTCGCGACCGGGCAACTCAGCCGGGAGACCGCAACCATGAACGGCGCGATCATGCTCCAAGCCGGTCACGAGACGACGGCCAGCATGCTCTCGCTCGGCGCGCTCGCGCTCATGCAACATCCCGATCAGTTCGCGCGACTGCGGGACACGGACGATCCGGACGTGGTGGCAGGCGTCGTCGAGGAGCTCATGCGCTACCTCACCATCGTGCACAGTCTGGTCGATCGGGTCGCCCTCGAGGATCTGACGATCGCCGGTCAGGTGATCCGCGCCGGTGACCGGGTCCTGATGAATCTCTCAGCGGGCAACTGGGATCCGACCTTCGTCGACGATCCGGAGACATTGAACGTCGACCGCAGTGCTCGCGGGCACCTCGGGTTCGGGTTCGGCGTGCACCAGTGCATCGGGCAGAACCTGGCACGGGCCGAGATGCAGGTCGCGCTGTCGACGCTGGTTCGTCGACTGCCGGATCTGCGGCTCGCGGTCCCCGAAGAGGACCTGCGGTTCCAGAACGAGCAGGAGATCTACGGCATCGAGGAGTTACCCGTCACCTGGTGACGTGGCCCAACGGGCCTGGCGGATAAGCGGTTACAAGCCCGAGACGATGACGCCGTTGCACTCCGCGGCGCTCTGACGGATCTTGGCGGCCTCCTGGTAGGCGTCGGAGTAGTACCACTCCTTGGCCGCATCGACGGATTCGAATTCGAGGACCACGGTCTGGCTGCCGTGCCACTCCCCCTCGAGCGTCTCGACCGCGGGGCCGAACGACAGCAGCGTGGCGCCGCCCATCGCCTGTGCCGCCAGCTTGCCGTACTCGCCCATCTTGGCCGGATCCTTGATGTCCTCGGTGATGATGACGTAGCCCTTGGGCATGACGAATCTCCTTGTCGTTGAAGCGGTATGAACTAAATCTCGTGGATCGCGCGTTCGGGGCAGTTGTCGATGGCCTCCCGGACCGCGCCCTCGAACTCGGCGGGTACCTCGTCGGGACTGGCGACCGCCCAACCGTCGTCGGACATCTCGAACACTTCGGAGCAGAACGTCAGACACATTCCGTGGCCCCGGCAGGTGTCCTCGTCGACGGTGACCTTCATCAGACCCCCCTCGATTCGACGACGTCGAACTCGAGGTGCAGGTCGATCAGCCCGCGCAGGATGAACGTGGGGATGTAGCGGTAGTTGCGGTCGCCCGCAGGGCCGTGCTTCTCCTCGGAGATCCGGATGTCGGAGGTGCGGTCGAGTATCCGCTCCAGGCCGACCCTGGTTTCCGCACGGGCCAGAGGCGCGCCGGGGCAGCTGTGGATCCCCCGGCCGAAGGCCAGGTGCTGGCGGGCGTTCTTGCGCTCGGGATCGAAGTCGTTGGGCTCGTCGAACCGGCGCGGGTCGCGGTTGGCCGCACCGTTGACGACCATCACGGTGGTCCCTGCACCCAACTCGTGATCGCCGACGGTGACCGGGGTGCGCGACAGGCGGAAGTCGCCCTTCACCGGGCTCTCGTAGCGCAGCGCCTCCTCGATGAAGTTCGGCAGCAGGCTGCGGTCCTCGCGCACCTTCTTCTGGATGTCGGGGCGGTCGCCGAGCACCTTCAGCGCGGTGCCGAGCAGCCGGACCGTCGTCTCCTGGCCCGCCGAGAACACGTTGGTGGCCACGCGCGCGACGTCACCGGGAGTGGGGGTGGTGCCGTCGGGGAAGTTGGCGGTGGCGAGTCCGGTGAGGATGTCGTCGCGCGGGTTCTTCCTGCGGTCGGCGACGTAGTCCTCGAATTGGGCGTAGAGGAATTCGAGCGGGCGAGTGCGACAGCGACTCCGCGCTGGTGCTGCCGACGCCACCACCGGAGTTGTGCGAGATGCCGTCGACGAAGGCGGTGCGGTCCTCCGGCGGGATCCCGAGCAGATCCGCGATGACCAGGAGCGTGAATGGGCTCGCGAAGCCCTTGATGAACTCGCCCTTGCCGGGGGCGAGGTAGGTGTCGAGCACCTCGTCGGCCAGCGCCCACATCTCGTCCTCGTTCTCCTTGAGGCGCTTCGGCGTGATGAGCCGCATCATCAGGGAGCGATGGTTCGTGTGCACCGGCGGGTCGAGCGTCGGCAGCTGATCGCTGAACGGCAGTTCGTCGCGGTGCTTCTCGATCAGCTCGGTGACGTCGTCCCCCTCGAGCGGAACGGGGAAGCCGGGGAATGGTCCCGTCACCGACGTGCACGACGAGAACGTCTTCTCGTCGTTGTAGACCGCGACGGCCTCCTCCCAGCCGGTCACCATGGTGACGCCGTAGAGGTCCTCGGGCTCGACCGGGCACTTGTCCCGCAGGGCGTTGAAGAACGGGTAGGGGTCGTCAACCAGCCGCGGGTCCTTGAACCAGTCGATTCCTGCGGGGTCGATCGTCATCCAGGGCTCCGTTCGACAATCTCGATAGCGAGAATGTGATTCTCATCTTTGCGTATCAGATTTCCACACCAGCCCAACGGCGTCAACGTCGGCCCCGGTCAGTGGTCCTCCGGCTCGATGCCGAACGTGTTCACGGCGAGTGCGAGCAGCTGATAGCAACCGACGGTGAAGACGAGGTCCATGCGCTGCTGCTCGTCGAAGTGCTCGCCCAACGCCGCCCACGTCTCGTCCGTCAGCGTCTTGTCCACGTCGAGCTCGTCGGCGGCCCGCACCACCAGCGCGTCGACGGGACTGGCCGCGTGTCCAGCGCGGATGCCCTCGATCTCGGCCGGCGTCAGCCCCGCGCGTTGCGCGAGCGGGACGTGGTGGTCCCACAGGTAGTCGGACCGGCTGTTGAGGGCGGCCCGCAACACGGCGACCTCGCGCACCCGGGTCGACAGGGTGGAGCGAAGCAGCATCTGGGTGTTGAAGGTCAGGAACGCGTGGGTCAACGCCGGGTGCCGCGCGAGGGTACCGATGACGTTGCCGGCATCGCGGGGGTTGGCCCGCGAGGCGGGAAGCAACGGGCTCATCGCGTGACGCACCTCGTCGTCCCACTCCTCGGCGGGCAGCGGCGTCAGCCGTAATGGATGTTCCGCCATCGCTATTGGATCGGCTCGTCGCCGAGCACGGTGGTGCGCAGCATCCATCGGGGCGAATCGGGGTCGTACGGCGCCGCACGATGGAGCACGCCGTTGTTGTCCCAGATCACCGTGTCACCGACCGACCAGCGGTGGCTGTACACGAGATCGGGCTGCGTTGCGCGATCGAGCAATTCGGCAAGCAGCGCCTGCCCCTCGGCGCGATCCATGCCGACGACGTAGTGCGCAGATGCGCCCAGCACCAACGACTTCCGCCCGCTGCGATGCGTCCAGACAAGCGGATGCTCGTGGGTGGGACGGGCCCGCCACCGTGCCACGGTCTCCGGCGAGGGATCCGGGTGGACGCGACTCTGCGACGCTTCCAGCGAGTGCACGACCCGCAGCGACGCGAAGCGCTCCTTCTCCTCGTCGGTGAACGCCTCGTAGGCGGCGTAGGAGTTGGCGAACTCCGTCTCACCCCCCGTTTCGGCGACGTGCACGGCGGAGAGCACGGTGGCCTTCTGCGGGCACTCGTCGCCCGTCGGCGTGCAGCCGTCGATGTGCCAGTCGAACGTGGCCTTCAGATACGCCGCTGAGGCGTTCTTCGACTTGTCGAGCGTGATCGGATAGATCCCGGCCACCGGGTGCTGGCCGTCGGCGGAGTGGTCGACCTGCCCGATCCGCCTGCAGAACGCCACCTGCGCCTCGGGATTCAGACCGAGGTTCGGGAACACGAGTACCCCGTTGTCCTCGAGGGCCTCGAGCACCGCGTGCACCCAGGGTGTCGTCGTTGGCCAGGCGGTCCGGGTCCACGCCGGTGACCTCTGCGCCGACCGTTCCGGTCAGCTTGTTAAGCGTGAGCACGCTCATCGTCGAATTCCTCTCTCGGGGTTCGGGTTACGGCACCGGCGCGCTGACGCGGTCGATGACGGCGTCGGCGGAGTCGGTGGGCTTCTGCGTTCCGAAGACCTCGATCGCCATCGACACCATGATCATCGAATAGATGAGATGCAGAAGGTTCAGCGCGTCGTCGGGGACGTCGTCGAGGGGAAACTTGTCGCAGTAGTCGATCGCCTCCTCGAACCGCGGCGTGAAGGCGTCGTAGAACTCGTGGAGCTCCTGCATCGGGGTGGCCAGTCGCGCCTCCCACCGCTCCGGTTCGGTTGGCAGACACCACTTCTCGGCAAAGGGCTCGAATTCGGCGAAGGCGCTGGGCAGTCGGCCTTCCGTCACCGCTCACACCCCCACCGGACGCTTTTCGGCCTTGTACCGCTCCACCCAGTCCACCGACACCTTGTGCAGATGCCGCACCAGGATCTCCTGGTCGTTGAGCGGGTAAGTCGTCGACGACGTCGTACTCGAGCGCGGCCTGGGTGCCGCCGAGCATGCCCGCGTCCTGCAGCGCGAACTCCTTGAGCACCACGGACGCGACCTCGTGTTCGATGCGCTCGCGCACGGTGCTCGCCGGATGAAAGGCGTTGTACGCCTCGAACTTGTGCGTGTTGTGCGACGTCGGCCAGTACCGGTACAGCAGATACCAGCCGTGGTAGATGAGGATCTCCAGGTTGGGGAAGATCTGGAAGTTCGTGATTCCCCACGGTTCGATGCCGCCGGGATTCAAGCCAGCCGACTGGTGCGTCTCGGGTGCCCGCCACGGCCCCACGAGTCCACTGCGCGTGGCCCGCTCGACCGGATACATGTACTCCGGAGCGAGCAGCCATCGCCGGGTGCCCGCGGTGGAGACCAGCCGGTGCGGACCGTCGATCTGGAAGTGCCCGCACTCGAACGTCTGGTTGGGCTGGCGCACCTCCGACGGCACCTGCTGCGAATGCAACGACGGAACGTGGTAGTACTCCTGAAAGGCGTCGGCGAAGATCTTCCAGTTGCTGTTGTTGTGCGCGACGAAATCGTAACGCTCCGTCATCAATTCGAACGGATAGTCGTCGAGCGCGGTGATCATCGGTCCGAGGAAGTCGCGCAGGTTCTGCCTGGGTTCCGGGTCGAAGTTGATGAAGATGAACCCGTTCCAGATGTCGCACTGGACCGGACTCAACCCGTACTCGGCTATTGTCGAGATCGAAGAACTCGCCGGGCTGCTGGACGAACGTCAGTGCCCCGTCGAGTCCGTAGCGCCATGCGTGGTACTTGCAGGTGAACTGGCGACAGGTGCCCTTGGTCTCCTCATTGGGAAAGTCGTTCCACACCAGCTTGTTCCCGCGGTGGCGACAGATGTTGTAGAACGCGCGGATCTGCTCGTCGCGGCCCTTCACCACGATGACGGACGCGCGTGCGGCGTCGATCTCCTTGGTGAAGTAACTACCGACACGCGGAAGTTCCTCGACGCGGCCGACGTTGAGCCACGCGCGCTTGAAGACGGCCTCGCGTTCGAGTTCGTAGAACTCGGGCGACGTCGAGTCGCGGAACGACACGGGCCCGGTACCGAGCTCTGGATAGTGCTCGGTCCAGCTGCCCTCTGCCGGCTTGGGCCACTTAGCCATGCGAACCTCCCTGTCGTAGTTGGCTTTCCGAACGCAACGTCACATCACCGATCCGCCGTTGACCCCAAGGGTTTGACCGGTGATGAAGCCGGCTTCCTCCGAACACAGGAATCCCACCGCGGCGGCGATGTCATCCCCCGTGCCCAGGTGCCCGAGCGGGATGCTGGCGGCCATCTGCTCGTTGGAGGGAAGGTTTCCCGCCGCCTGGCCCTGATGCTGCATCGGCGTCTCGATCCCCGACGGCGGGATGTTGTTGACCGTGATGCCGAGAAGGCCGTATTCGCGGGCGAACGACTTGGTCAGCGAGATGAGCGCACCCTTGGAGGCCGCGTAGTGGGCCATGCCCGGCGAGCCACGCTGAGCGCTGGACGACGAGATCATCACGATGCGACCCCATTTCGCCTCGATCATGTCGGGCAGCGCCGCTTGTGCGCAGAAGAACGTGCCGGTCAGGTTCACGTCGATGACCCGTTGCCAGGCCTGCGGTGTGAGTTCGACCGAGGGCGCCCAGCCCACGATGCCCGCGCTCGTCACCAGGACGTGCACCGGGCCGAGTTCGGTCCTGACCTTGGCGAAGGCTTCGCCGACGGCGCCGTGGTCGCTGACGTCGACCCCCACCGCCAACGCGGTAACGCCCTGCGCGCGAAGGGCATCGGCGACCCGCTGTGCCGCCGATTCGTCGAGGTCCAGCACGGCCACCGCGTGACCCCGCCTACCCAACTCGTAGCACGTCGCCTCGCCCATGCCGGAGGCTCCTCCGGTCACGACCGCTACCCTGCCCATGGCACACCCTTCGCTCCGCTATTCATAGACCACCCGCACCCTTTGGCTCGTCGGCAGCGACTGACACGTGAGCACCCAGCCGTCTTCGACCTCGTCGTCCTCGAGCGCGTCATTGTTCAGCATTCGCGCGGTCCCCTCGACCACCTTCGCCATACACGTTCCACAGGAACCGGTTTCGCACGAGGCGGGCGCCTTCAGGCCCGCCGAGCGCGCGGTCTGCAGCAGGGTGTCACCGGCGCGGTACGTCGCGGGAGTGGTCTTGCGATCCAGGACGAAGACGACTTCGTCGGTCTTGACGTCCGCTTCGGTGACCTCAACGGGCACGGGCGTAACCACGAAGCGTTCGAGGTGCACTCGCGACGTGGGCGCACCTGCGCCGCGCAAAGAGGTCTCGACCGTGTCCATGAAAGGCGTTGGACCACAGACGTAGTAGTCGGCGTCACCGCTGACGAGCGCCGTCAACGCCGACGGCGCGACCACACCGCACTCGTCGTCGTAGTGGAAGAACACCTCCAAGCGGTCGACGTGCTCCTCTGCAAGCAGGGTCAGCGCTTCGGCGAAGATGACCGAGTCTCGTCCACGATTCGCGTAGAACAATCGCACGCGACGAGACGTATTCGTCAGCGCCGTCCGGACGAGCGAGATGATCGGCGTGATCCCGCTACCGCCCGCGAAGGCCACCAGGTCATCGGTGACGTCATGGAGCACGAACCGGCCCTCGGGCGTGGCGGCGAGGATCTCTGCGCCCTCCGCAGCGGTGTCGTTGAGCCAGTTGGATACCAAGCCGCCGGGATCGCGTTTGACGGTGATCCGCAGCTCGTCCTCGAGCGGAGCCGACGACATCGAGTAGCAGCGCCGGAGTTCTCGGCCGTCGAGGTTCACCCTCAGCGTGAGGAATTGGCCGGCCTCATACGCGAACTCATCGGAGCGATGTTCGGGCACGTCGAGCACCAATGACACTGCATCAGCCGTCTCCCGGACGACCCGCTTGATGCGCAACGGAGCGAATCCGTCGACGTCCGTGGCCTCGCTCATCACGGCCAACAATATCAAGTACTTGTCATTATTATCAAGTACTTGCCGCCAGACGCCGCGCTAGATGCTTGCCCCCAGCAGCGAGCAGACGCATAGGGCCCTCAATCTGCCTGTTCAAGGGCCATTTGCGTCTGCTCACAAGAGAAGTGATCAGCCGCGGCGAGCTACTCGGGACCGATGTGGTCGCGGATACAGCTTGTGGCCGGTGCCCTGCTCGATGACCCGGCCGAGCAAGTCGCGCAACGTCTCCTGCTCCTCCGCACTCAGCACGCCGAAAACCTTGTGGTGCGCGGCGATCGCGTCGCTGACGACGGCCTCGGCGACCTTGCGCCCCTCGTCGGTCAGAAAGGCTTGGAGGATCCGGCCGTGCTGCGGGTCCTGCTTGCGCTCCACCAGACCGCGCCGCTCGAGTTCCTTCAACGCCAGCTGGACACCCTGCGGGCTGATCAACAACCGGCGCGCGAGATCGGCACCGGAGAGGCCGGGCTCCGTCGCGAGCTGACGCAGCATGCCGATCTGCGCGGTGGAGACGCCGTGCTCGCTCACCGAGTCGTTCACGTTGGTCAGCGCGAAGTACCAGGCCTGCTTGAGCAGCCAGAGGATGTTGTCGGTCTGTTCCATGCCCGCCTCTCCGCTTCGCCGTCCTGAGGTTAGCGCTTGAAGACCTGACCGTCCTTCATCACGAACCGCACGTCGAGCGTCGAGGAGATGTCCTGCGACGGATCTCCGGGGACGGCGATGACGTCGGCCAGGTAGCCGGGGGCAAGCCTGCCCAATTCGTCGTCGGCATCGATGAGCTCGGCGCTGGTGATGGTCGCCGCGCGAAGCGCCTGCATCGGTGTCATGCCGCGGCGGACCAACGCGAGGATCTCCTTGGCGTTCTGCCCGTGCGGAATCGCCGGAGCATCGGTGCCGCAAGCGATCCGAACGCCCGCCGCGATCGCCTTCGGCAGCATCGCCTGCGCCTGCGGGAACACCACTTCGGCCTTCTTGCGCAGCTCCGGCGCGATGCGGTCGATGGCCATCGCCTCGGTCAGATAGGTGGTCGACACCAGGAAGGTGCCGGTGTCGGCCATCATCTGGATGGTGTCGTCGGTCGCCAGGAAGCCGTGCTCGATGCAGTCGATGCCCGCCCGGATGCAGGCACGAATGGCCTTGTCGCCGACGGCATGCGCGGCGACCCGCACCCCGGCACGGTGCGCCTCGTCGGCGATCGCGGCGAATTCGTCGTCCGAATACTGTTGTGCGCCAGGCGCGGTGCTGTGCGACATCACGCCACCGGACGCGGACACCTTGATGAGCTTGGCACCGTGGCGGACCTGGTAGCGCACGCAGGCCCGTACCTCGTCGACGCCGTTGGCGATGCCCTCGGCGACCGACAACGGCATGATTCCCGGTGCGAGCCTCTGGAATACCGTTGGATCGAGGTGTCCGCCATACGGAGTCACCGCGTGACCGGCCGGCCAGATTCGAGGCCCGGCGTGCCAGCCCTGCTCGATCGCGCGCTGCAGTGCCACGTCGAGCAGATAGCCGCCGGTCTTGACCATCAGCCCGAGATTGCGAACCGTGGTGAAGCCTGCCTCCAGCGTCGAGCGCGCGTTGACCGCGCCACGCAGGGTGCGGTAGACGGGGTCGTCCTGCACGCCGTGCATGGGGTTCGGCAGACCGTCCGGGTTGCCGGGACCGCCGATGAGCAGGTTGAGTTCCATGTCCATCAGGCCGGGCATGAGCGTGACGTCGCCGAGGTCGATGTCCTCGTCCGGATCTGGCGGCAGCTCAACGGGATTGACGGACTCGATCCTGTTGCCGTTGACGACGATCACGGCAGGCGAACGGACCTCGCCCGCCTCGACGTCCGCCCAGCGGGCAGCCCGCAGAATCGTCGTCACGGGACGGGCTCGGACACGCAGTCCAGCGTGGAGGCACCGGAGTCCGGCACGCGCGGCTGCTTCCAGCACTCCACGGGGAAGGACACCATGATCATCGAGTACAGCAGATGCATCAGGTTGAGCACGTCCTCGGGGAGGTCGTCGATGGCGAACTTGTCGCAGAACGCGATCGCCTCCTCGGCCCGCGGCGTGATGGCGTCGTAGAAGGCGCCCATCTCCGTCATCGAACTGGCCAGCCGCTTGGCGTACCGCTCGGCCTCCGACCCGAGGACCCAGTCGGAAAACTGCTCCAGGTCGGCGAATTCAGCGGGGAGCAATGCCGTGGTCGTCACGTCGGTCACCGTCACACCTCCGCCGTCTTGCGCCGATAGTCCTCGACCCAGGCGGCGGTCTCCTTGTGCAGGTGACGGATGAGCACCTCCTGGTCGCACAGCAGGAATTCGTCGAGCACCCGCGACTCGATGCTCGTCTGCGTGGCCTCCAGGGTGTTGGCGTCCTGCAGGCCGTACTCCTTGAACGACACGGCCGCCAACTCCTGCGCGATCCGCTCTCGCGGAGTGCGCGGCTGCGGGAAGTACAGCGTGCCCTCGAAGAGATGCGTGTTGTAGGACGTCGGCCAGTAGTGATAGGTGAGGTACCAGCCCTGACCCCAGAACAGAATGACGAAGTTCGGGAACGAGCTGGAACGAATCAAGGCCCCAGGGATCACATTTCGCGGGATTGAGGCCCTTCGGGCATGTCCCCGAGATCCGGCTTGTCCCATGGACCGAACAGCCCGCTCTGGCAGATGTCCTCCATCGGCTTGCGCATCGCCGCGTCCATCTCCCAGGCCTTGATGCCGGATGTACTGACGAGCCGGTGCGGCCCGTCGATGCGGTAGTGCGGCGCCTCGAAACCCGCCTCGGCAGCGGCCTTCGAGAAGGTCGTCGGCGACTGGTTCGCGTGCAGGATGGGTGCGTGATAGAACTCCTGGAACGCGTCCATGTAGAGCTTCCAGTTGGCCTTGACCTCTGAGCGGTAGTAGAAGCGCGAGGTCATCTTGTCGAACGGATAGCCCTCGAGGTCCGTGATCATCGGACCGAGGAACTCGCGAAGCGACTGCTCGGGTTCGGCGGCGAAGTTGACGAAGATGAAGCCTTCCCAGACCTCGCAGTGGACGTCGACGAGGCCGTAACGGCTCTTGTCGAGGTCGAAGAACTCGCCCTCCTGCTGAACGAACGTCAGGTTGCCGTCCAGGTCGTACCGCCACGCGTGGTACTTGCAGGTGAACTGCCTGCAGACACCGCTGGTCTCCTCGAGCGGCATGTCGTTCCAGACCAGCTTGTTTCCGCGATGACGGCAGATGTTGTGGAAGGCCTTGACCTCGCCCGCGGTGTTGCGGACCACGATGATCGACGTGTTGGCGACCTTCAGTTCCTTGGTGAAGTAACTACCCTTGCGCGGAAGCTGTTCGACGCGACCGACATTCAGCCAGGCGCGTTTGAACACGGCCTTGCGTTCGATCTCGTAGAAGTCCGGATTGATCGAGTCCTCGTAGGAGACCGGAGCCGTGCCCAACTCCGGGTAGTGCTCGGTCCAGCTGCCCTCGGCGGGTTTGGGAAAGCGGGCCATGGACTGCTCCTGTCGACTCGGGCTTGGGTCGTTTCTTCGAGCGCATTCTGCGGAAGCCCGCAGCGCCGACGGTATATGCTCGCATCATCAATCGCAAGTAGTTGATATTGCGGTGCCGTCACGTCGAAGGGATCCTCTGTTGCACCAGGACGAGCTGTTCATCGGTGGTGCCTGGGTGCCCGCCGCGACAGGTGAGCGCATCGACGTCGTGTCGCCTCACACCGAAGCCCCCGTCGCGACGGTGGCCGCCGCCGGGCCCGCCGACGTCGACAAGGCCGTCGGCGCCGCGCGCACCGCTTTCGACGCCGGTCCGTGGCCGCGGATGGAGCCCGCCGCACGCATCGACGCCATTCGGCGGCTCGCGAAGATCTATGGCGAGCGTCGACCGGAGATGGCTCGAGCTCATCACCTCCGAGATCGGCGCGCCCATCAGTTTCGCGCAGCGCGCTCAGGCCGCGCTGCCGTGGGCGATGATGAACGCCTTCTGCGACGTGGCCGACTCCTATCCGTGGCGGGAGGACCGGGCAGGCCTCTACGGCTCGGACATTCAGGTGCGACGTGAGCCGGTCGGCGTGGTGGCGGCGATCGTGCCGTGGAACATGCCGCAGTTCCTCACCGTCACCAAGCTCGTACCCGCGCTGCTGGCCGGGTGCTCCGTGGTGCTCAAGCCGGCACCCGAATCCCCGCTCAATGCCTTGCTTCTCGCCGAGCTGATCGCCGAGGCCGAGCTGCCAGCAGGGCGTCGTCAGCGTGCTCCCCGGCGGCGCCGCACTCGGCGAGTATCTGGTGAAACACCGCGGCGTCGACAAGGTTTCCTTCACGGGCTCGACTGCAGCGGGCAGGGCGGTGGCCGCCGCGTGCGCTCCGGACCTGAAGCGCGTCAGCCTGGAACTGGGCGGCAAGTCCGCGGCGATCATCCTCGGCGATGCCGATCCCGCCGCCGTCGCGACGGGGATTCGCGGCGCGAGCCTGTCGATGAGCGGGCAGATCTGCAATGCGCTGACGCGCATCCTGGTTCCCGCCGACCGGGCCGCCGACTTCACCGATGCGCTTGCCGCCGAGATGACGTCGATGGTCGTCGGCGACCCGACCGACAAGAGCACTCAGGTCGGGCCGCTCGTTGCGCGCCGTCAGCAGGAGCGCGTGCGCGGTTACATCGAGACGGGCCAGTCCGAAGGGGCGCGGCTCGTCATCGGTGGCACGGCCATGCCGGACGGGCTCGATCGCGGCTGGTACGTGCGACCGACCCTGTTCGCCGACGCCGACAACTCCATGCGGATCGCTCGCGAGGAGATCTTCGGCCCGGTGCTGACGGTCATCCCGTATGCCGACGAGGAGGACGCGGTCGCGATCGCCAACGACTCGGACTACGGCCTCGCCGGCTCGGTGTGGACCGCGGACACCGACCATGGCGTGCGCATCGCCGAGCGGATCCGCACCGGAACGTTCGGCGTCAACCAGGGCTACACCATGGATCCGTTCGCCCCGTTCGGCGGCGTCAAGTCCAGCGGCTACGGGCGGGAACTGGGCCGCGAGGGTCATCGACGGCTACACCGACACGAAATCCATTGCGGTGGCGCAGAAGCCCTAGGTCACAACGCCGCGAAGTAGAAGGCCAGCAGCAGGGCGAAGAGCCCGACCACCCAACCGCTCGCCGTCACCTTCAGCCACCTCGGCGCAGTCCTGACCTCCATGAAGTGCCAGATCACCAGCTGCGCCTTCAGTGCCGCAATCAGTAGGACGACGACGGTGACCGTCACGTTGATCTGATGCGCCGCACCGCCATCGCGCGCGGTAAGCCACGAGACGATGGTGACCCCAGCGAGCAACGCCCACACGACCGTCAGTGGGTTACGGATGTAGGTAGTCACCGATCACCTCATCACGTAGAGGAGTGCGAAGAGAACCAACCAGAGGACGTCGACCATGTGCCAGTACGTGGCACCGGTCTCGACGAACGAGATCTTGGGCTTCTTGGATCGCAGGTTGCGAATCACGAAGGACAGGATCACCAGACCAAGCAGCACGTGACACAGGTGCATGCCCGCCATCACGTAGTAGTACATGAAGAAGAGATTCGTCCCGGGCGTCAGTCCCGCGGCGATCTCGGGGATCCATTCGAACATCTTGAGGATCGGGAACGCCGCACCGACGGCGAGCGCCATGCCGAACAGGCGAACTGCGTCCCTTGTTCTTTCGGCGCGAGCCGCCCATACGCCCAGCGCGACGAACAGCGAACTCGTCAACAGGACGAGGGTGTTGGCGGCGCCGATGTCGAGGTTGAGCCGGGCCTGGCTCTGCAAGAACAGGTCATGGTCCTGGCCCCGGTAGTACATGTACCCGACGAAGTAGACGCCGAAGATGAGGAAGTCGCCGATGACGAAGAACCACATGCTCGACTCACCAGGGACGTGCCCGCGCGAGCTCGCGGGCAGCTCGGGGTCACGGACGTCCGTGTCGTCCTTCTCGGCGATGTTCGTCATGCGTCCGCCTCCGTCGAAGCGTCGTGCGACTCCGAATCGTCGGCTAGCCAAGCATTTTCGAGCTGGTCCTCGGGTTGGTTCTTGATCGACCTGAAGATGCACACGTAGACGATCATTTGCCACGACACGTAGAGCACCATCGCGAACCAGAACGTCATCAAACCATTCCAGGCGAACGGCCCCGACTTGGAGATCCAGACGGGTGCGGCCATCAACTCCGTGACGTACTGCCAAACGGTGTAGTAGCCAAGCCATTTCGGTAGCACGTTGTTGTTGTCCAGAATGATGGCAAGACCGAACGCCATCCACATCACGCAGAAGCATCCGAGGGAACCGATGTACGCGAGGTATCCGAAGTCGTAGAGCATCTCCAAGATCTCGGGCCGGTATCCGTCGCGGAAAGCACCGAGTCCGAAGCAGAACATCGGGAAGAGCATGCCCACGATGGCGCCGGTGATGCTTCCCATCATCGCCGCGTACCGGAATACCGGACTGACCGACATCCGCTTGATGTGGATGAAGTACACGGCATTCGACACCGGCGCAAGACCGAAGGTCAAAGTCAAGATCGCGCAGGCGATCAGCAGGTTGTGCGACTGCATGAATTCGACGATCTGCGGTGACGAGCTGCTGGGTGATCTAGGGGGCATCATCCAGCTCAGCGGGACGAACACCACGCCGAAGATGTTGAAGAAGATGGGGACGCTCCAGAAGGCGATCCACTGGTCCTGCTTCTTGGTGTTGCGCCACGGCAGCACGCTAGGCACGCTTGCCTTTGGCGGCGCGGCGATGACGTCGGTCACGCGAGCGCGTCCCGTTCGCTGCCTTGACGATTGACGACCCGAACGAGTACGACGAACGTCACCGCGACGTAGACCGCGAGCACCGCGAGCCGCAAGCTGAACGACACTGCGCCGTCCCAGGCGAGCGGGCCCGTCTTGTACAGAATCGAGAACGCGCTGGGAAGCAGAAGGACGGCAGCCGCGACGTTGAAGTGCGCAAACCACCTGGGAATATGGGATCTGGCCGCGCGTCGAGATAGATGCTCACCGCGAGACAGAGACTCTGCACGGCGATCGTGCCCACCGGCGCGATGAAGAAGAACCACGCCATGTCGTTGAGCAGGCTGATCAGTTGCGGGTCTCGCTCAGGTCTGAATGCCGCCATCCCCCAGCAGTAATCCGCGAGGATGAATGCCGTCGTCCCCACACCGACGGATATGACGTAGGCGTAGGTGAAGACACTGCTCGACGTTGCGGTGCGAGACATCTGCACTGCCGTCACCGCGAAGAGCGGCACCAGAGAGCACGCGATCAGGTTGCCGAGGATCACGACGCCGAGGATGCCCGTGTTGTTGTCCCGGAAGAACGCTGCGACCTGCTCCGGCGACAGCGTCGGCGACAGCGGCGGCGAAAAGACCGGGAAGAGGAAGTAAGCGAGCACGAACAGTGCGGCGGCCGGCGGGGTGGTCCAGAGCAGGATGCGCTGGCCTCGCGTATTCGACGAGGCCGCCTGTCGCTCACCCTGATCTGGGTCTGCCACCTCTGGAGAGAGGTCCGAAGTCGTCACGTTGCCACCTCGCGTCGGGATCTCACCGTGGCGAGCTGCCACAGTCCAGTTGATTTTTAGCACGTTCGCTGACAAATGACAACGAAACGGCCGTGGACATGGGATCGCGGCCGCTTTTCAGCCATCTGCAAGCGGCCTGACAAGGGCTCTTGGTGTGCCCTGCCGGACCGAGCGGACATCGGCCGACGTCGAGCAAACCGACATTGGTCAGCGAAATCACCCGACACTGGTGCACAATGGGCGACGTGCAGGAAAGTACGACGAGTCGGCAGGCGCAACGCCTCAGAACCCGCGAGCGAGTCCTCGACGCGGCGATCGTGGAGTTCCAGCGCGCGGGCGCGGGCGCGGCCGACATCAACGCCATCGTCGACGCGGCAGGTGTCGCCCGGAGCACGTTCTACTTTCACTTCCCCACCAAGGAACACGTCCTCCTGGAATTGATGAGTCGCGACGAAGCGCGCCTCGCCGAGGAGCTCAGTCGGTTCCTCGACACGCCGCACGACTTGCTTGCGGTGCTGCGCACCATCGTCGATCTCGTCCTGAAGCTCGAAAGCCACTGGGGCGCATCGCTTTTTCGAGACGTCATCGGCATCTACTTCTCACCGTTCAGACTTGAAGACGAGCAGTGGATGATGCACCCGACGTTCATGCTCCTTGCGGCAGAGATCGAACGCTCACGAAACCGCGGCGAGCTCTACGACGACGTCGACGCGTACTACAGCGCCAGCTTCTTCCTGGCAGGGGTGCACGCTGCGCTACTGACCACTGCGCGCGAGGAGAGCGCGCAACGCCACGACGTCCTCAAGATGTTCGTGAGGAGTTCCCTGCGCAGCCTGCAGCGCGTTCCCGATTCCACACCCTGACGCCGGAACAGGCCGTACGCTTCGAGAGCAATGACAAGTAGTTGAGATCATGGCTCTATTGGAGGCGTACGCGTGACCACCGTGGACGAACACACGACGGACTTCGCCCGACCCTGGGCACCGCACCGCGCCCGGATCTACCTTGGCACCGCCCTGTTCACGACCGTGATGTTCGTGGGCACGACGATCGGCGTCGCGACCGGTTTGGTGGCGCCGACGTTCACGACCGACGTCATCGTGAACCTGATCTTCGGCATCCCCGTGATCCTGCTACCACTCGTCCTTCTGTGGGATGCGCCAGGCGAGAACCGAACTCGGACTCGACAAGGCCGCGGAACTGACGCTGTTCTATCTGCCCTACACCGCTTTCAGCCAGATCGGCTACGAGCTGGTGTTCCTGATCGGACATCCGCTCGGGTGGTGGACGCCCACGACGGACCCGGGCCTCAAGTGGCTGTGGTGGCAGTACGGACTGGCCGACACCCGCTACGCCAGCGGCAACCCGTGGACCTTCGCGCTCGAGGTCGTCGGCGTCACCACCGGCGTCATGATCCTCGTGATGTGGACCCGGCTGATCCGGCCATCACTGTCCGCAGAGTCGCGCATCCGATGCCTGTGGATGGCATTCGCCGGCGTCGCGGTGCTGATGAGCAGCACGGCCGTCTACTTCCTCGCCGAGGTGGGCAACGGCTTCAACGACATCGGGCAGGGCGCATTCGGGCTGTGGTTCAAGTTCATTGGCGAGAACATTCCGTTCATCGTCCTGCCCCCACTTGTGCTGTATTCGATCCACCTGCAGATCGACTACCTCACCCGGAGGGAAGCCCGAGCACTCGCTGCGCGATGATGTTGCGCTGAATCTCCGACGTCCCCCCGGAGATGGTGCCCGCGTAGGTGCTGACGTATCGCGCAGACCAACCGCCGGCGAAAAGGTCTGGGCTGTAGGGGTTGTACGGGGAGGTCGGCGCTGGGCTGCGCAGGCCCTCAACGCCGGCAGCGTCCAGCGCGTGCCGGAAGGCGGACTGCTCGGCTTCCGAACCGAACAGCTTGAGGACCGAGATGCCAGGAATGTCGCGCTCGCCACGCGCGGCCTGTCCGAGCGCCGCCGAGCCCATCAGTCGCAGCGCTTGATAGTCCATCGCGATCGTCGCGTAACTGATCCCGCTCGAGTTCTCCGACTGGCCGGAAATCGGACAGTAGCTGCTCGAGCCTGTTGGCGAACGCCGTCCACATCATCGTGCGCTCGTGTCCGAGCGAGCCGTTGGCAACCCGCCAGCCACCGTTGAGGGGACCCACCAGATTCTCGGCGGGCACGCGCGCATCGGTGAAGAACACCTCGTTGAAGTCCAGGCTGTCTCGGTCGAGCACCGACGCGAACGGCCGACGTCGCACCCCATCCGTGTCGGTGGGGATCAGTAGTGCGCTGATTCCCTTGCGCTTCGGTGCGTCGGGATCGGTGCGGACGAAGGTGAGCAGGACATCGGCGTCGTGCGCGCCCGACGTCCACACCTTCTGCCCGTTGACGACGAAGTGGTCACCCTCCAGAACGGCCCGAGTCTTCAGGCCGGCCAGATCGGACCCCGCCTCCGGCTCGCTCATCCCGAGCGATGCGGTCATGTCACCACGCAGGATCGGAACCGCCCACTTCTGCTTCTGCTCGTCGGTTCCGAACGTCAGCAGCGACGCGGCGATGATGCCCACACCCTGCGGGTTGAAGGCGTGGTAGATCCGTCTCTTCGAGAGCTCCTCGCGATGGACGAATTGGCAAAGGATGTCGGCATTTCGGCCGCCGAACTCCGGCGGATTCCCCGGCAGAAACCACCCGTGGTCGAACTGCACGCGCTGCCAACGCCGAGCCCACTCGCGGAATGTGCGCGGTGGAACGCGACCGTTCGCCCGCCGCCTCGGCTTCGGGCGGCAGATGCTCGTCGAGGAAGGCGACGAACTCCGCGCGAAAGGCCTCGACCTCGTCGTCGAACGTCAGCTGCACCAGACAAAGATATCAAGTACTTAACATTTAGCGAACCATGCGCTAGAACTAGATGACCGCGACGACGCGGGGAATGGGAGTCCATCGGTGCTCGACGGCGAAAAGATCTTGATCACTGGCGCGACCGGCAAGATCGCCTTTCCCATCGCCCGTGCCCTCGCCGCGCGCAACGACGTGTGGGGCGCTGCACGCCTGCGCAATCCCGCCGACCGCGACAAGCTGTCGGAGGCCGGAGTCAGACCCGTGGCGCTCGACATGTCGGCGCCCGATTTCTCCGACCTACCAGACGATTTCAGCTACGTCTTCCACGCCGCGGTGGACACCGGAACCGATGACTGGACCCGCTGCGTCACGACGAACGCGCAAAACTCGGGCGAACTGCTGCACCACTGCCGGGCCGCGAAGGGCTTCGTGTTCTGCTCGACGGGATCCATCTACGGCTATCAGGGCCAGCGGCCGCTGACCGAGTCGGACCCGCCCGGCGCGCCGCTGCGGGCCAACTACAGCTTCTCGAAGGTCGCGGCCGAGGCGGTGTGCACCTGGATCGCCAAACAACATCGGATACCACTCACGATCATCCGCATCTGCTCGACATACGGGCCGCAGGGTGGCGCACCGGCCGATCGCCTGGAAATGATGCTGGCGGGCAAGCCGATTCGGCTCTACCCCGACAAACCCAACAACTACAACCCGATCTACGAGGACGACTACGTCGAGCTCGGCATCCGCGCGATGGAGGTCGCGGACACCCCGCCGGTCGTCGTGAACTGGGCAGGCAGTGAGACCGTCAGCATCGAGGACTACTGCGCGTACATGGGCGAGCTCGTCGGCGTCGACCCCATCTTCGAGTACACGCGCCGAAGCGCACACACCGCTATGGCCCGACGTCACCCTCATGCACGAGGTGCTCGGCGAGACGAAGGTGCCATGGCGCGAGGGGTTCCGGCGGATGATCGCGGCCCGTCACCCCGAAATCGAACTGCCCCAGACTGATTCGACGACTTCAGGAGGTCGCGCGTGATGGAGCTACCGGGAACACCGTCCGACGAGCTCAGCGGCGTGCTGGAGACCGGCGACGGCGACGTCGGCACCCTCTTCGTCTCCATGGCCAGGCGCCACCCGGAGGGCACGGACGCCGAGTATCTGCGGTGGCACACGCTCGACCACCGGCCCGAGCAGCATCGGCTGACCGCCGTGCGCGCGTCGCTGCGAGTGGTGTCGACGCCGGCGTGCCGGGCCGCGCGGGCGTCGACCGACGAACGCTTCGACGAGATCGACCACGTCATGACCTACTTCTTCACCGACAAGGCAGGCCTCAAGGGGTTCAACGTGCTCTCCGAGGCGCTGGGAGCAGGCGACCGGAAGTTGGCCCTGTTGCCGCCGGTGCAGCGCGGCGTGTATTCCGTGCAGAGCAAGGTGGCGGCGCCACGGGTGAAGGTCGGTGCCGACGTGCTGCCGTGGTGGCCGACCCGCGGCGTGTACCTGCTACTGGAGGCGCGGGTCGACGACGGCACCGACGGATCTGATCGACGTCGAGGGCGTGGGCGGCGTGTGGTCGGCATCGTCGCAGTCGGTGCACTCGAGCCTGGCGAGTGCGCCTGAGGGCCAGACGATCTCGTACCTCTTCCTCGACGACGATCCGGTCGACGTCGCGAAGCGACTACGACCGGCCCTCGAGAAGCGATGGAGCGATGGCGACGTGCGAACCACTGCTCGCGGCGCCGTTCCACCCGATCGTGCCCCACGAGTGGGACCGCTATGTGCCGTAAGCCGCCGACTGCACGGTTGTTCGGACATCAGCCAACGAAGACCTGGCAACAACCGTGCACTCGGCACGTTCTTGAGGGGAGCAGCATGCGAATAGGCGTGATGGTCGGCTCCGACAAGGAGCGCTCACGGGCCGACCGACTGGCGGGGCTACTGACCGACGGACGAGCCGCCGAGACCGACGGGTTCAGTTCGTTCTGGTTCCCCCAGGTACCCGGCTACGTCGACGCGATGACGGCGATGGCACTGCTCGGGCAGGCCACCAACCGCATCGAACTGGGCACCGCCGTCGTTCCGATGCAGACCCGCCACCCGATGATCATGGCGCAGCAGGCGGTGACGACGCAGGAGGCCTGCGGCGGCCGCTTCACGCTGGGCATGGGTCCCTCGCACGACTGGATCATCGACGGGCAGTTGGGAATTCCCTACGATCGACCGGTTCGCATGGTTCGCGACTACCTCGACGTGCTGCTGGCGGCGTTCGCCGGACCTGGGGACGTCGACGTCGACAACGACACCTTCCGGGTGCACAGCCCGATGAATGTCGCGGATGCCTCGCCGATGCCGGTTCTGCTCGCGGCGCTGGGTCCGACGATGCTGCGGATCGCCGGTGAGCGGGCCGACGGAACGATCCTGTGGATGGCCGACGAACGCGCCATCGGTGACCACATCGCGCCGCGAATCACCGAGGCGGCCAACGCTTCCGGACGGCCCGCGCCCCGCATCGTCGCAGGCATACCCGTCGCACTGTGCGCGGAGAGTGAGGCCGACGAGGCCCGCGCGATGGCCAGCGAGGTCCTGGGACATGCCCACTACTCCCCCAACTACGTTCGCCTGCTCGAACACGGCGACGCCGAAGACGTCGGCGACACGATGGCGGCGGGCAGCGAGGCGACCGTCCTGAATCGACTGCAGCGCTATCGGGACGCCGGCGTCACCGACCTTGCCGCTCGAGTGGTCCCGGTCGGGCACGACGCCGAGGAGCGCGATGCCTCACGGAAGCGCACGCAGGAGTTTCTCGCCTCGCTGTGCCCGGCGCTCTGATGGCGATTTGCGCGCGCGGACCCGATGCTCGACGCGGCCTACGTGCACGAATCGCAGCTACGGGGCCCATCTTAGTTAGACAGCGGTCAGCTATGTACGGCAGCGAAAAGAACTGCTAAGTTCGGCTTGTGCCCGCCTCGGATGCCCCGGTTGCCGCAGAACGCGGTCAGCGAAGGGCCACCTTCCAGCGGGCCAAGTCGCACGAGACCAAGCGGATGTTGGTGCAGGCCGCCATGGCGCTGTGGCGCACCAAGGGCTACGCCACCACCACCGTCGCCGACATCTGCACCGCCGCGGGCGTGTCAGCAAGGCGCTGTTCTACTTCTACTTCCCCCGCAAGGAGGACGTGCTCTTCGAGGTCGGCGTCATGTCGACCCAGTCGGCACACCGCGCCATTCACGGACTGCTCGCCAAGCCCTACGACATCGAGACGGTCATCGCGGCCGCGCTGACGGCGTTCGAGCGGTCGATGTCCCGCAATCCGCGCGACCTCGTCATCGAGACCATCCTCGAGGGCTACCGGCACGAACACCGCATCCTCGCCGAGGGCACTCCCCCCGACGTCGACGCGGACATGTTCACCGAGCTCTTCACCCGCGCCAAGACCGACGGCAAGCTGGGCGCCGAGGTCGACGTCGCGCACCTGGCGTACCTGGCGGGAACGCTCGTCAGCGAGGGCGCACGACACTGGGCGGCCGGCTCCTTCGGCGACCGGTCGTTCGCCGACGTCGTCACCGCCGACATCTGCACGCTCATCAACGGATACACCCCAAGAACCCGACAGGCAAGGAGGCCGCATGTGGGATTTCGAGACCGACCCCGAGTACCAGGAACTGCTGGACTGGGCGGACGCCTTCGTGCGCGACGAGGTCGAGCCGCTCGACCTGATCTGGCCGCACCTGCAGTTCACGCCGCTCACGGACACCAGGCGCAAGGTCGTGGATCCGCTCAAGGAGCAGGTACGCCAGAAGGGCTTGTGGGCAACGCATCTCGGCCCTGAGTTCGGCGGGCAGGGCTACGGACAGCTGAAGCTCGCCCTGCTCAACGAGATCCTCGGGCGCTCGCAATGGGCGTCGGTCATCTTCGGCTGCCAGGCGCCCGACACCGGCAACGCCGAGATCATCGCGCACTACGGCACGCCCGAGCAGAAGGAGCGCTACCTGCGTCCGCTGCTCGACGGCGAGCTGTTCTCCAGCTATTCGATGACCGAACCCCAGGGCGGTGCCGACCCCACCCAGTTCAAGACCAGCGCCGTTCGCGACGGGGACGACTGGGTCATCAACGGCTGGAAGTACTTCTCCTCCAACGCGAATACCGCGTCGTTCCTCATCGTGATGGTGGTGACCAACCCCGACGTCAGCGCCTATCAGGGCATGTCGATGTTCCTGCTGCCCACCGACACTCCCGGCGTGAACATCGTCAGAAACGTCGGCCTGTACGGCGACCGCGAGAACGAGGGCAGCCACGCACTGATCCACTACGAGAACGTGCGCGTGCCGGATTCGGCGCTGCTCGGCGGCGAGGGCCAGGCCTTCGTCATCGCGCAGACTCGCCTCGGCGGCGGTCGGATCCATCACGCGATGCGCACGATCGGCATGGCGCAGAAGGCGATCGACATGATGTGCGAACGCGTGCTGAGCCGCGAGACCGCGGGCAGCCTGCTGGCCGACAAGCAGACCGTGCAGGGCTACATCGCCGACTCCTACGCTCAGCTCAAGCAGTTCCGGTTGTTCGTGCTCTACACCGCGTGGGAGATCGACAAGTACAACGACTACAAGAAGGTGCGCAAGGACATCGCCACCGCCAAGGTCCTCATGCCGACGGTCCTGCACGACATCGCCTGGCGCGCAATGCAAGTACACGGCGCGCTCGGCGTCACCAACGAGATGCCGTTCCTCGCGCATGGTCACCGGCGCGGCGGTGATGGGCCTGGCCGACGGACCCACCGAGGTGCACAAGACCACGGTGGCCAAGCAGGTGCTGCGGGACTACAAGGCCACCGACGACATGTGGCCGTCGGAATGGTTGCCGCGCAAGCGCGATGCGGCCAGGGCGCGCTTCGCCGAATACCTCGAACTGGAGGTGGGCAACCAGTGAGCGATCCAGAACTCGACACCACCAGGCTCGCCGAGTGGATGGACGAGGCAGCGCTACCGGGCAAGGGCGAGCCCTTGAGCGCGCGCTTCCTCTCCGGCGGAAGCCAGAACCTGATCTTCGTCCTCACCCGCGGCGAGCACCAGTGCGTCATCCGGATGCCACCGCCGGGCGCTCCCCCGGACCGCGACAAGGGCATCCTGCGGGAGTGGCGCATCATCGAGGCGCTCGACGGCACCGAGGTTCCGCACACCAAGGCCGTCGGCGTGTGCGAGGACACCAGCGTGCTCGGGCGCACGTTCTACCTGATGGGCTTCGTCGACGGCTGGTCGCCGATGGACACGCACGGCAAGTGGCCCGAGCCGTTCGACTCCGACCTCGACGCCCGCAAGGGCCTGAGTTATCAACTGGCCGAGGGCATCGCGCTGCTGTCGAAGGTCGACTGGCAGGCCAAGGGTCTGCAGGACCTCGGCAGGCCGGACGGCTTCCACGAACGTCAGGTCGCGCGCTGGATCGGCTTCCTCGAGCGGATCAAGGCGCGCGAGATCCCCGGCCTCGACGTCGCGACCGAGTGGCTGCAGACGCACAAACCGCTGGACTTCATCCCCGGCCTGATGCACGGCGACTACCAGTTCGCGAACGTCATGTACCAGCACGGCGCCCCAGCGCAATTGGCCGCGCTGGTCGACTGGGAGATGGGCACCGTCGGCGATCCGAAGTTGGACCTCGGCTGGATGGTGCAGAGCTGGCCGACCGACACCTGGGCACCGGAGGCCAGCGAGATGAGCTACGTCGACATGCGCGGCATGCCGACCCGCGACCAGGTCGTCGAGCACTACGCCAAGGTGTCCGGTCGCCAGGTCGACGACCTGGACTACTACCTGGTGCTGGCCAAGTGGAAGCTGGCGATCGTGCTGGAGCAGGGCTTCCAACGCGCGGGCGATGACGAGAAGCTGCTCGCGTTCGGGCAGGTGGTCACCGACCTGATGGCGTCGGCCGCCGATCTCGCCGAGTCCACCGACTACTCGGGCTGAGCGAGGTGCGCGCCGCGGTCTGCCCGAGCTACGGGCCGCCTGAGGTGGTCCGCGATCGAGGAGCGTGCCGCACCGGTCGTCGAGCCGGGGCAGGTTCGGGTACGGGTCGAGGCGGCCGCCGTCAACTTTCCCGACGTGCTGCTGATCGCCAATGACTACCAGGTCAGCGTACCGCCACCGTTCGTGCCGGGAAGCGAGTTCGCCGGCGTCGTCGACGAAGTCGGTTCCGAGGTAACGGATTTCGCGGTCGGCGACCGAGTCACCGGCACGGGCATGTTCGGCGCGTTCGCGGAGCAGGTGGCCGTCGCACCGGCCGTGCTGGCCCGCATTCCCGATGGTGTCGACGCACGCACGGCGGCGGCGTTCGGCGTCGCTCATCGCACGGCCTATCACCTGCTGCGTTCGATGGCGCAGGTGACATCCGGCGATGAGCTGATCGTGCTCGGCGCAGGCGGCGGCGTGGGGCTGGCGGCCGTGCAACTCGGCGTCGCCCTCGGCGCGAACGTCACCGCGGTGGCGTCGTCGACCGAAAAGCTAGACGCGGCAGCCAGTTACGGTGCGACCGGACTGATCAACCACCGCGACGGCGAGCTGCGCGCGAAGTTGCGTGACGCGTTGCCGACGGCGCGCGACGTCGTCATCGATCCGGTCGGCGGCGAGCTGAGCGAACCCGCCTTGCGCGCACTCCGACGCGGCGGCCGGTTCGTCACCGTCGGCTACGCGTCGGGCGTCATCCCCCGCATTCCGCTGAATCTGGTTCTCGTCAAGGGAATCCACGTGCTGGGCTTCCAGTTCCAGGACGTCCCCGCGGCGGAGTTCGAACGAAACGATCGCGAACTGCGCGACCTGCTGGTGTCGGGCCGGGTGTCACCTCACGTCTGCGCGGTCTATCCGCTGTCCGAAACGGCGGCGGCACTGCGCCACGTCGCCGATGGACGCGCGATCGGCAAGGTGCTGATCGACCTCGGCTAGCGTCGCTGCGAGGTCAGCCCTTCAATTCTCTTGTGTCACTTTGGTTTCAGTGGTCACATTTGGCGGATTCTTGTCGGTGGTCGCACGTATGTTCTGAGATATGTCTGGGACGGGTCGTACTGGACGACGGTGGCCGCGTTGCGCGCCGCGTACGACGCCTTTGCCGCCCGCGACATCGACCTGCTCGACCGCCGACCGAGCTCCTCGAAGGTCGTGCGACGAGCTCGAGACCCTGACCCGCCAGGCGCCCACCCAGTGGCATCGGGTGTTGGCCCGGTTGCAGGCCCAGACCACCGCCCAGGCGTTGGGCGCCAAATCGTGGCGCGAGGTGCTGACGATCCGATGGCGGCTCTCGCAGCAGCGAAGCCAACCGCCGCCTGGCCGAGGCCGCCGTAGCTGGGCCCGCGGCGCTCGTTGACCGGCGAACCGTTGGAACCGGTGCTGCCTGCGACCGCCGCCGCTCAAGCGCACGGTCTGATCACCGCCGAGCACGTCGACGTCATCGCGCGACGCGATGGACCAAGATCCCGGGCTTCGTCGACGCGGCCACCGCCGCGCAGATCGAAGTCGACCTGGCCCGCCTCGCCGTCAAGGTCGGACCCAAGGAATTGCGTCGACGGCATCGAGTTGCGGTTGTTCCTGCTCGATCAGGACGGCCCCGAACCCGACGACACCGAACGCAACCGCAAACGCGGCATCTCGCTCGGCAAGCAGGGCCGCGACGGCACCAGCGCAGGTCTACGGGCGACTTGACCCCGGAAGCCCGGGCGACGTGGGAGCCGATCTTCGCCAAGTACGCCGCCCCCGGCATGTGCAATCCCGACGATCCCGAACCCTGCACCTCCGGCACCCCCAGCCAAGCCCAGATCGACAACGATCACCGCAGCCTGGCGCAACGCCAGCACGACGCCTTCGTCGCCGTCGGACGCATCGCCTTGATGAGCGGGAACTCGGTCAGCTCAACGGGCTGCCCGTCTCGATCATCATCCGCACCACCCTGCAAGACCTCGAGTCCCGCGCCGGGATCGGTGTCACCGGCGGCGGCACCAAGATGCCGATCAAGCGACGTGCTCCGCCTCGCCGCGCACGCCAACCTCTTCCTGGCGGTGTTCGACAAGGCCACCGGCTCGGCGATGGACCTCTTCCGCGCCCGCCGCGTCGCCTCTCCTGGCGCAACGGATCATGCTCATCGCGCCGCGACGGGGGCTGCACCAAACCCGGCTGCACCGTCGGGCGCCTACGGCTGCCAGGTGCATCACGCGGTCGCGGACTGGGCCGATGACGGCAACACCAACGTCGACGACATGGGCTTGGCCTGCGGACCCGACAACCGGATGGTCGACAAGGACGGCGGCTGGACCACCCAGATGAGCGACCGCCACGACGTCGAATGGCTCCCCCCGCCGCACCTCGACACCGGCCAAGCCCGGAGTCAACTACCACCACACCACCCGAACGACTCCTCTGCCCCACCGACGACGACGACCCAGAACCCCAGGCCGACAACGACCATCGGTGACAACGCCGTTGCACCCGCGCCGCCCGAAACCGACAGCCGCGCGCCGGACCATGCGACCCGGAGCCGACGCACCGACACCGATTCCGAATCCGCTACGCCGCACGACCGACCGAGGGATCGCGCCTCGGAACCACTCGACCCCTGCATCGAGGACCGACATCCGTGGCCGCTGACAGCGCACCACCCGAACCCGCCGGCGATGACGGCAGCGATCCCACCGAACCATTCGACCCCTGGGCGCCCGACACCTCGGGCCGACCGCCGGAATCCACGCCACGCCGCACGACTACACCGCACAATGCCGACCACCCCGAGGCACCGTCCGGACGACACCACGCACACCCGAGACCATTCGATCCCGTGGTCCGCCGACACCGCCGACCACCCCGTCGGTCACCCTGACAGCCGCGACGAGCCCGATCGAACCTGCACCACCCGACGACTACAGCGCCGAACCCATGCCACCCGAACACAATCCGGACCAGCCACCCGCATCCAGAACCGTTCACCCCCTGGGCCCACGACACATCCGCCGAACCCGGCGGACCCGCACCACCCGACGACCAAGCCGCATAGCCACCGCGCCATTCGACCTCCGGCGCGATGACACCATCCTGCAGGCCTACGGGTCTAGCCGCAACGTCCCGAGTCTCGATTGCTGATCGACCCCGGCGGACTCAGCTCGCAGGAGTGAGATCCGCAGCGACCGAAGGCAATGCGGCCAGCCCGCAGCGGAACGTCTCGGTGTCACCGACGGTGCGCCGCATCGGGATCGGCAGCGGCGGCGAGCGCCTGGGCCTTGAACGCGCGGGCCGCTCCGCTCAGCTGGTGGACCGAACTGATCGTGCCGTCGAGTTCCGCCGGCCAGTGCTCACCCCACAGCGTCACCTCGGTCAGGCCGTGGTCGAGCGCCGTGAGCACGCCACTTCGCACCCTGGCATCGCTGGCGAACAGCTCGGCAGCGACGGCGACGGTCTGCGGGTGCGGACGGTCGGCCCACTCTTCGAGCGCGAGTTCGAGGTCGTAGGTGTCGACGCCCAGGATGTCGAGGGGACGCGTGTCGGCCGTGGGCGCAACCAAGACGGTGACGTCCCAACCGGCCATCACCCGGTCGACGAGCCACCCGCCGGCGAACCGGACGACCTCGGGAACGCTTGGCGCCACCACGTCGAGGCGATACCTCATGTCTGTGCCCCTTCCGGTTGCGGCTCCGGTGTCCTGTCGTCCGACGGCGCGAAGTCCCGAGCGAGCGACTCGCCGTACTCCCTGAACACCCGGGCGAGGGGAATCGAAGGATCGAGCAGCCATGCGGTCTCCATTCCATTGACGAAGGCGAGGATCTCGACGGCCTTGATGGCCGGGTCGAAGTCAGTGCGGTAGCGCCCGCCGCGCTGACCGCTGGCGATCAGTTCGGCGACGATGGCGACGCCCTCGCGCTGGCGGTGAAGCAGGCGGTCGTGCAGCGGGGCGTCGGGCGCGATGTTCTCGACCAGAAGCACCGAAAAGGTGCCGACGAGTTCGGGCGCGCGGTCGAACCGCTCGGCGACCCGGCAGATCTCGGTGACCAGATCACCGGTCCGATCGGCGTGGGTGTCGTCGTCGGCGTCGCGGGCATCGAGGACCGCGTTGAGCAGTTGCTCCTTGGATTCGAAGTGGTGAAGCAGCCCGGCCGCGCTGACCCCGGCCTCCTTGGCGATCTGCGCCAGCGACGTGTTTCGCCAGCCGTAGCGCGCGAGCAGACGCTCCGCCACCTGCAGAATGCGCTGCTTGCGGTCCTCGCCCTTGGCGAGCAGCGTCGCGTAGGGGCGGGCCGCGCCGTCCTGCCTCGACACCGAACTCGTCACCGCAACCCCTCGATCAATCCAACCTAGTGAACACACAGTAGGTAGGTTTTCAGGCCTGTGACAAGCGTCTCAACGAACGAAATTCGTGACGCCCGGCCCACCAGGCCGATTCACCGCCTAGATCCGCGCCGGCATGCTGTCCCATCCCCGTACGGCCGACGACGACGAGAAGACGGCGTTGTCGATGTCGACCTCCCAATCGGGGAAGCGGTTGAGCAACTCGTCGAGTGCGATACGCCCTTCGAGGCGCGCCAGCGCGTTGCCCAGGCAGTAGTGCGCACCCACGCCGAACGTCACGTGTTGGCGCGGCGCTCGGGTGATGTTGAAGTCCTCCGCGTCGGGCCCGAACCGCTGGTCGTCGCGGTTCGCCGCACCGATCAACGTCAGGATGGCGCTGCCCTCGGGAACGGTCTGTCCGTAGTACTCGACGTCGCGGGTGACGTACCGGGCGGCCTGCAGCGCCGGGGGTTCGTATCTCAGGATCTCTTCGATGGCACCGGGCAGCAGCGATCGATCCGCGGCCAGTAGGCGGCGTTGATCGGGATGGTCGGACAGCAGCTTCCCCGACCAACCGATCAGGCGGGTGGTCGTCTCGGCACCGGCGACGGAGACGACGTTCATCAACATCAGCAGTTCGTCTCGCTGCAGCCGCCGAGGGTGCCGGTTTCGTCTTCGAACTCGACTCGAGGAGTTCCGAGGTGAGATCGTCGGACGGATTGGCGATCCGCCAGTCGATGAACTCGGCGAACACCTGCCCGTCGGTCATTCCCTCGGAATGGTCCAGCTTCTCGCCGCGCTCCGTGCGGATGTTGTCGGCTTGGTCGATGACGACGTTCTGGAAGTGCTCGGGGATGCCGAAGAGCATGCCGACGACGCGCAACGGCATGACCGCGCCGAGATGCTTGACGAAGTCGATCTGATCTCCACCGACGAGCGGGTCGAGGCAGCGGGCGGTGAACTCGCGGATCAGGGGCTCGATGGCATTCATCTTCCGCGGCGTGAAGGCACGGGCCAGCAGATTGCGGCGGATGTCGTGGATCGGCGGATCCTCGAAGATCAATGTGCCCGGCGGAATCTCGATATTGGCCTTCAGGATTTCCAGCACCACGCCCCTGGCGGAACTGAAGGTCTGCCAGTCGACCAGTGCCTTGTTGACGTCGTCGAAACGGCTCAGCGCGTAGAAGTCATGCTCGGAGTTGTAGTAGAGAGGCGCGTCGTCCCGCAGTCGCTTGAACATCGGGTACGGGTCGGCGTTGAGGTCGACGTCCCACGGGTCGTAGTAGGGCGCACCAGTCTTTTCGGGTGTCACAGCGGTCATCTCGGTCCTCTATCCGTCAGTCGTTGAGTTCGACGAGCGCATGAAGCTGCTCGAGGTAGTGCTCGAGCGAGCGATGCACGAACTGGGCGTTCAGGATGGTGGTGCCACCGGCGGCCATGGCGCCCAACGTGTCCCGCGTCGACTCCGGCTCCCCCACCGGGTCCAGCGGCTTGGCAGGCGGCATGACCACCTCGAAGCCCGGCGGCACGTCGAACGACTTCAGCCATTCCGCGGCGGTGTCGATGGAGATGTAGAACGGGCACCAGCCCTCGGCGAGCGTCACCGCGCGCCGCAGTGACCGCTTGGTCTCTGCCCCCGATCCAGAACGGCATGTGCGGTTGTAGCGCACAGGGATCGACGGTCAGGCCGCCGAACGAGTAGAACTCGCCGTCGTAGGTCGGCTCATTGCTCGGCAGTGCGGCACGCAACGCGCGGAGGGCATCGTCGCCTCGCGCTCCGCGGTCGTCGAACGGCGCACCCAGCAGGTCGAACTCCTCCTTCAGCGACCCGACGCCGAGGCCGAGGATGACCCGGCCGTTGCTGACGTGATCCAAAGTCCCGTAACGCTTCACGATCGCCAGCGGATGGTGGTAGCCGAGCACCAGCGTCATCGTCGCGAACCGGATCTGCTTCGTCAGGGCGGACACGTAGCCGAACGTCGCGAGCGGATCCCAGTACTGGGCACCGCGCCGCGACTGCTCCCCGGACGGCAGCCCGATGTGCTCGCTGCACGTCATGTGGTGGTAGCCGAGGCGATCCGCCGCCTGGGCGACGCGGCCGATGTCCTCGATCGTGGCGTCCTTCTCCCACGTCATGCGCCGCCCCTCCGACGTTGGTGACGACGGGCGTGAAGATGCCGAGTTTCACTGCAGCGGTTCTTCACCCGCGAGGATGGTGCGGTGCATCAGCCGGCCGCTGTCGACGGCGTAGGGCATCGCCCGGTGCATGGTTCCGGTGTTGTCCCAGATGATGAGGTCGCCGACCTCCCATTCGTGGCGATACACGTACTGAGGTTGCGTGGCCCAATCCCGAAGGCGCGCAAGCAGAGCGCGGCTCTCCTCGACCGGCATCCCGATCACGTAATCCGCCGTGGCGCCGAGCAGCAGCGACTTGCGGCCGGACTGGTGGGTCCAGACGATCGGGCAGGACTTCGTCGGCGAGTTCTGCCAGAAGACGATCTCGTCATGGCTCATCTCGGGGGTGACGTAGTACTGCGACCGCTCGGCGCTGTGCACCACCCGTAGATCGGCGATGAGTTCCTTGTCGGCGTCGGGCAGATCGTCGTAGGCCGCATAGGTGTTGCAGAATTCGGTGTCGCCACCGGTCTCCGACAGCGTGACCGCCTTCAACAGCGTGGCGAGGTTGGGGTACGGCTGCAGCGAGCCGTCGAAGTGCCAGAACAGCGAGCCCTTCAAGTACTTGGCGCGCTGATTCACCTTGTCGTCCAACGAGATCTTGTAGATCCCGTCCTCGCCCTCGTTGGCCACGATCGTGCCCAGCGTCTTGGCGATGGCGACCTGCTGCGCGTCGTCGATCTGCAACCCGCGGAAGTACACGACCCCGCGCTGCTCGAGCGTCGCGCGGATGTGCGCCGACTCCCGCCCGCTCAGCAGAGTGTCGAGATCGGTGACGATCTCGCTGCCGATCCGCGGAGTGACGTCGCGGACCTCCAGCCGAACCGAGGAGAGTTCCATGTTCATCAGCCCACTCTCGTCAAAATGGTGTTCGCAGAATGCTTTACGCGCGGTTGCTTCCACAACTCGACGGCCAGCGAGACCGTGATCAGCGAATAGAGCAGGTTGCGCAGGTTCGCGACGTCGTCGGGCAGCGGCTCGGCGTAGTCGAACTTGTCGATGTAGGCCACGGCCTCCTCGGCGTGCGGGAACACCGCGTCGTAGAACGACTGGATCTCCTCCATCGAGCTGTTCACGCGCTTGACGTAGCGGGCGTGCCCGTCCTCGATGGCCCACTCGTCGACGAGGTGTTCGAGCTCGGAGAACTCTTGGGGCAGAACCGCGTTCACCGAACGCCTGCCTTCTTCATCTCGCCAGTTTCGACGTAGTCCCCCACGACCTTGTGCAGGTGTCGCAGCAGGATCTCCTCGTCGTTCATCGTGAAGTGGGTCAGCGCGCCGCTGTTGAGCATCGCCTGCAGGCCCTCGGACGGGCTGGCGTCCTCGAGGATGATGTCGTTGAGGAACGTCACCGTCAGCTCCTGGCCCAGCCGCTCCTTGTGCGTCGTCGGGGGCTGGTAGTACATCTCGGTCTCGAAGATGTGCGAGTGCGGCCCGGTGGGCCAGTGCGTGTGCACCGTGAAACCCGATGCGCCGAAGATCAGGATGAAGTTGGGGAAGAACTGGTACGAGTCGAAGCCGTACTTGTCCGACCGCGTCGGGTTGAGTCCAGGCGGCATCGGACCGCGGTCGGCGCGCTTGGTCCACGGGCCTGCGGCGCTGGCCTCCATGACGCACTCGATCGGCTTGGAGTACGGCGTCTTTCGGGATGGTTCACCGGCGAACGAGTAGGTCCGATGCGGGCCCTTCAGCCGGTAGGACAGGGCATCGGTGAAGGGGTTCGGCTGGTCGAATGCTTCCCTGGCTTCCGCGGTGACGGCGCCGAACGACGAGGCGTGCAGGTACGGGCCGTGGTAACTCTCGGCGAAGCCGTCGACGAAGATCTTCCAGTTGCACTGCAATTCGGCCTTGAACTTGTACACCTGGTGCGGTCCCGCGAAGGGGTAACCCTCGATGCCGTGCGCGAGGTCGCCGAGGTAGTCGCGAACCGACTCGGTGTTGTCCGGGTCGAGGTTGACGAAGATGAACCCCTCCCAGACCTCGCACTGGATCGCGGGAACGCGACAGCTGTCGGCGTCGAAATCGAGCAGCAGATCCTTGCGGGTGGCGGAGTGCAGCGAGCCGTCCAACTTGTAGCGCCAGCCGTGGAAGCGGCAGTACAGGAGCGGCGCTCGACCGCTGACCTCCTTGAAGGGATCGTCCTCCCACAGCATCTTGTTGCCCCGGTGCGGGCAGACGTTGTGCATGGCTCGCACGACGTCGTCCTTGCCCCGCACGATGATGATCGAGGTGTTGAGGAATCGCAGCTCGCGGGTGAAGTAGCTACCGGACTTGGGCACCTGTTCGACACGACCCATGTAGAGCCAGGTCTTCTTGAAGACGTGTTCGACTTCCTTCTCGTAGAACTCCTCGGACACGCAGTCCTCGAGGGACACCGGACCGCGACCGAGTTCGGGATAGGCGTCGGTCCAGTGGCCGGTCTCGGGCTTGGTCACCAGGGCGTCTTGGGTCACGGGGCTCCGCTCTCACGCAAAGGATCGTCGGGGCTGAATGACGACTAGGGCGAACGTACCGCTGGGAATTTGGCCGAAACAGATGCGCTCACGCAACACCCTGTTGCATATTTGGAACGCACATGAATCAGAACCCGAGCTTCGACCTCGACGCCCTGCTGGTGTTCGGCAAGGTGGTGGAGAGTCGCAGCCTGTCGAAGGCGGCGTCGCTGCTGGGAATGCCCAAGTCCACCGTCAGCCGCAAGCTGACGAAACTGGAGTCCGACCTCGGCATCAAACTGCTGCGCAGAAACACCCACCAGCTCACGGTCACCGACCTCGGGGAGAAGGTCTACGCGCACGCGGCGACGATCCTCAACGAGGCCAACGGAGTTCGTGCGCTCGCCGAGGGCAGCAGGCAGGAACCGCAGGGTGAGCTTCGCGTCGCCATCCCCGTGTTCCTCGGCACCGACTACGCATCCCGCGTGGGGTACTCGTTCCTGTCGCGCTATCCGCATTCGCGGCTGGACATCCGATTGGTGGACTCGATGGTCGATCCGATCAGGGACGGGTTCGACGTGGTCTTCGGCACTGGGCCACTGCAGGATTCGACGCTGATCGCGCGAAAGGTGTTCGACCTCAAGCTTTTCCTGTGCGCGTCCCGCGAGTTCGCGGAGCAACTGACGGAGCCGCTGACCGCTGCCGACGCAGTTGAACGATCTGCCGTTCATCGACTTCGGATTCTGCGGCCCACGCAAGATGGTCGTCGTCAACGGCGGCGACCGCGTCGAACTGTCGCCGCCAGTCCGGGCACGCGCCAACAACTTTCAGGTGTGCAAGCAGTACATCCTTCTGGGCCTCGGCATGGGAGCCATGCCCACCCAGATCATCTGCACCGAGGAGCTGCGCGACGGCTCCATCGTGCCGATACTTCCCGACTGGACGCCCGAACCCCTGGAAGTCCACATGATCTACCCGCATCGAGCTGTCGTTCTCGACACTCATCAGCGCGTTCTACCAGACGGCGTGCGAGGTCATCGTCGAGAACATCGCTCGCGCCTGATGTTTGGTCTTCAGCCACGCGCTGGTCGGCTAGCCCATCTTGATGGCAGAGACATACATCTCGACCATCGGTCGATAGAGGTCGACGTCATCGAGTTGACTGCCCAGCACGACGGAGTCACTGGTGGCGACAAGCACCTGGGCGAACGTCAGCGGGGCGATCAACAGGGACCCGCCCATCCGTTCGATGCCCTTCACGATGAAGTCGGCCAGCGCCTCCACGACCTCGGATCGCTTGGCGGCGACCCGTTCTCGCGCCTCCGGGTTTCGCAACAGATAGAGCGTGAACTCGTGCCCGAGCGCAGCATGCTCCGCGCCGCGATCGAGGCTCAACTGCCGCCACCGCTGCCCAATGGCGTCGAGCTCGGGTGCGCCCACCTCCTTCGCCGTGGACAGCACCTCGGCGAAGTTGTCGAAGTAGCGGCGCCAGTACCGGTCGCTCACTGCAAGAAATAGGTCCTCCTTGGTGGCGAAGTGCTTGTAAATGGCGCCCTTCGTATAGCCGGCCGTGCGCGCAATGTCATCGAGACTGGCCGGGGTGAAGCCCTTTTCGGCGAACACCTCCTCGGCCGCGTCGAGCAGTAGCGATCGGGTGCGCTCCAGGCGCCGCTCGCGCGTCCACTGCTCCACCATGCGCCGAATTGTGCCACAGAATCTGAGCAACCAGTTGGATGCCCAGATACCGAGTGGTATCTTCTCCGCGGCGGAAGGAGATCGTCGTGAGCGATCGGTTGAAGAAGAAGGCGTCCACTGTCACCGAATCGATCGGTGACACGGCGACCCTTGAAGGCGACGTGGCCTCGAAGGTCAAGCCGGTCACGATCTGGGCCGCCGTCGGCGCCGCACTCCTCGTGTTCCAGCTCTACGTATGGATCAGCTGGATCAGCGGGCCGTACTTCACCCGGGTGCCGCGCTGGCCCGACCGATCCGCCTACCTACATGAAGGTCTTGCTCACCACGAACATGATCGTCATGTGCGTGGGTCTGCCATTCGTCATCTGGTGGTTCATCATTCGGCCCTGGGTTCGCGAGCGGCGCATCACCCTCGACGGCATCCTCTTCGTCTCCTGCGCGCTGTTCTTCTTCCAGGACCCACTGCTGAACTACTTCAACACGTGGTGCACCTACAACACCTGGTTGTGGAATCGCGGCTCCTGGTCATCGCACATCCCCGGCTGGGTGTCGCCCGAGTCCCCCGGCCGTCAGGTCGCAGAGCCACTGCTGATCAATGCGACCGGCTACGGCATGGTGCTGATACTCGCCATGGTCGGCTGTTGGTTCATGCGCAAGGTCAAGGCCCGTTTTCCCAACATCACCAACCTTCGGCTGATCCTGGTCACCTACGCCGCCGCGTTCGTCGCCGACTTCATCTTGGAAGCCGGCTTCATGCTGCCGTTCGGGCTGTACACCTACCCCGGCTCGATTCGTTCGGTCACCGTGTTCGCGGGCACGTATCACCAGTGGCCGATCTACGAGGGACTGATGTGGGGAGCCGTCATGACGGCCCTGAGTTGTCTGCGGTACTTCACCGACGATCGCGGCCGCACCGTCGTCGAGCGCGGCCTCGACCAGGTGCGGGGCGGATTCGTGAGGCAGCAGCTCGTCCGCTTCCTCGCCATCTTCGCGGCGGTGAGTGCATCCTTCTTCTTCCTCTACAACATCCCCGCGCAATGGATCGGCATGCACTCCGACCCGTGGCCAGAAGACCATCTGAAGCGCTCGTACTTCAACGGAGGCATCTGCGGCGACGGCACCGACGTGCCCTGCCCCGATCCATCGCTGCCGATACCGACCAAGCGGTCCGGGTACATCAACACCGACGGTGAGCTGGTCCTACCGGAGGGTGTACAGCTCCCGAAGACCGTTCCCTTCGATCGCGGGAATTGAGTTGCCCGCCAACGGTATTCCGATCGTCGCCGAATCGCGCGTGGTGGCGCCGTTCTACCGGCCGGTCGACGACGAGGTCGAGGTCTTCCAGGCCGCCGCACGCCGCGGATTGCCGGTGTTGCTGAAGGGCCCCACCGGGTGCGGGAAGACGCGGTTCGTCGAGGCGATGGCCCACGAGCTCGGCCGCGACCTCATCACGGTCGCAGGCCACGAAGACATGACGTCGGCGGATCTGGTGGGTCGATTCCTCCTCAAGGGTGGCGAAACGGTCTGGGTCGACGGACCGCTGACGCGCGCGGTGCGCGAGGGCGCCATCTGCTATCTGGACGAGATCGTGGAGGCTCGCCAGGACACGATCGTCGTCATTCATCCACTCGCCGATCACCGCCGCGAGCTCCCCATCGATCGGCTGGGCACGACATTGCCTGCGGCGCCGGGCTTTCAACTCGTCATCTCCTACAACCCGGGCTACCAGAGTGTCTTGAAGAACATCAAGGAGTCCACCCGCCAGCGCTTCATCGCCATCGAACTCGACTTCCCGCCCAGCGAGACCGAGACCGAGATCGTCGCCCACGAGGCGGGGATAGAACGTCGAAACCGCAAGCGCACTGGTCAAACTGGGCAACGCCATCCGGACTCTGGATGGCTCACCGCTGCGCGAGGTTGCGTCCACTCGGATGTTGATTCTCGCGGGCGGCCTGGCCGCCGAGGGGCTCAGCCTGCGCAGTGCCGTCCAGTCGGCCATCGTTCGGGTGCTCTCCGACGACGCCGACGTCGGCCGCGCACTCGGCGAACTCGTCGATGCCGTCCTGCCCCGGACCTGATCGCTGTCGATCGTGTCCTCCCCCGGTCAGTTCCGCTTCCTCGCCACCTTCGTCGCAGGGCGGTCGGTCGAGGTGGCGCAGGCACCGTCCGGCGAGTTAGCCCACACGGACGGGCACGTCGTGTTCGTCTCGGCGGGCTCGGCCGACGAGCAGCGCCGCGAGGTGTTGCTTCAAAGCGCCCTGCTCGGCGCGGGAAGTCTGGATCACCACCTGGTGCAGCGCCTGCGGGCACGTCCTTCGCTGGCGCGCCGCTATCTGGCGCTCGAAGGTCGCCGGGTCCTAGTCACGTTCGCGAAGGAGTCGCCGCTTGCGGCCGTACTTGGCCCCGACGCGGAGCCGGTCACTTCGACTGCCGAGGAGTCACTCGAATTGGCCAGGGGAAGAAGCGAAGTCGCGGATCCGCCCCAGTGGTACGGCGTCATCAAACCCTCCCGGCTACTGTCAGCGTCACCGGGACCCGGCGCACGCGCAAGCGACAGCGACCTGCGCCTGCGATTCGATGCGACGGACGAGGACGAGAGCGACGACGACGAGGCTGGCGACGAGAGCAAGATCCTCAAGCTGTTCGAGGCCCCGATCCCCAGCTCGCAGGCCCTCTCGAACTTCCTTCGCAAGCTCTTCGGTGGTTCGCGGTCGTCGGGTGACGAGGCTCCCGGCGGCGAGCTAGGGGCGGGATCGGTCCGGAAGGCGCACAGTGCCGGGCCGGACGCCCGGCCGCTCCCCACCCGAATCCGGTTCACCGACGACGGCAGGCCCGGTGCCGCCGTTGGCGTAGGGGGCGCGCTGCATCCCGAGTGGGACGTGCACCACCACCGGTATCGGCCGGACTGGTGTCGGGTCATCGACTTCCCAGTGACTGCCGCCGCCGACGTTTCTGCCGCGGGCATCGAACGCGACGACGTGTTGAAGCGACGCCTGTCTCGAATCGGGTTGGGCCCAAAGGTGCTGCGGCGCCGTACCGATGGCGACGACCTCGACGTCGAGGCGCTCATCGAGCTGGCCATCGACCTGCGCTCGGGCTATACACCGCCGGAGCACGTCTACCTGGAGAGCCGCAAGCTCGCTCGCGACCTGGGCGTGCTCATCCTCCTCGACGCGTCGGGATCCGGCACGGACACCGACCCGGACGGCCTCGCCGTTCACGACCACCAGCGCCGGGCGGCCGCCACCCTGGCCGCGACGCTCGAGGAGCTCGGCGATCGGATCGCGCTCTATGCGTTCAGGTCGCAGAGTCGGCACGCCGTACATCTGATGGGGATCAAGACGTTCGACCAACGCTTCGGGGCTATCGCGCGCGCCCGGCTCAATCGTCTTCAACCGTCGGGCTACACGCGCCTCGGCGCAGGCATCCGGGGCGCCGGCGAAATCCTCAAGTCCGAGGCGGGAACGCCGAGTCGGCTCTTACTGGTTCTCTCGGATGGATTTCCCTACGACGACGGCTACGAAGGCCGGTACGCGGAGGCAGACACCTACAAGGCGCTCGAAGAGCTCCGCGCAGACGGCGTTGCATCCCTTTGCCTTTCGATTGGTGCGGCCGTTGACGGTGATGCGCTGAAACGCGTCTTCGGATCCGCGGGCTTCGCCAGCGCAGCGACGCTGGCCGACTTGAGTCCGCGAATGGACGAGTTGTTCTTGTCGTCGCTTCGCGAACTTGCTGCACTCCGATGACGGACAATGTCCGGGTGAACACGTCCACCCTGGCGTTCGATCCGTTCTCGCAGGAGTTCTTCGACGATCCCTACGTGTTCTACCGGCGGCTGCGCGACGACGCCCCGGTCTACTACAGCGAGCAATACGACTTCTACGCGCTCAGCAGGCACGAAGACGTCGCAGCGGCGTTCAAGGATCACGCCACCTACTCTTCGGCGTACGGCGTCGATCTCGCGATGGTGAAGGCCGGCGGCCCTCCTGCCGGCACCAGCATCCTGCAGCTGATGGACCCGCCCGACCATCGATACATGCGGAGTGTGTTGAACAAAATGTTCACGCCGCGGGCGATCGAGGCACGGAAGGCCATGATCACCGCCGTCGTCGACAAGTACCTTGACGCGATTGGGGTCGACGAATTCGACGTCGTGGAGGAGTTCACGGCTCCGTTCCCCGTCGAGGTCATCACCACGATGCTCGGAGTGCCAGAAGATCACGTTCAACAATTCCGAGTGTGGTCTGACGAGTCCCTGCATCGCGAACCTGGCCAGATGGAGATGACCGAACGCGGTCGACAGGCCAACCAACAGAAGGCGGCAGTCCTTTACGAGTGCCTCCAGGACCACCGGAGGCAGCCGCGCGACGACTTGTTCACGATGCTCGTCGAAGCCGACATCGAACGGACCGACGGCGGCAGTACAAAGCTGACCGATGCCGAGATCGTCGGTTTCGCCCTCCAGTTGGGCGGTGCAGGCGCCGAGACGGTGACCAAGCTACTGGCCAGCGCCGTCCACGTGTTCGCGCGGCACCCAGCGCAATGGGCGGAGCTCTCCGTAGCGCCCGGCAAGATAGCCGCCGCCGTCGAGGAACTACTTCGCTATGACAACCCGGTCCAATACGACGTGCGCCGCTCGATGCGCGACGTCACGTTGCACGGCGTCACGATCCCCGCCGGAAAGCCCGTCTTCTTGCTGCTCTCGTCGGCGAACCGCGATCCTCGAGCATGGACCGCCGCAGATGGATTCGACATCGACCGTGATCTCACCGAGGCGCAGAATCTCGGGCTCGGCTACGGGATTCACAGCTGCCTCGGCGCGGCGTTGGCCAGGATGGAGAGCAGGATCGCGCTCGAGAAGCTGGCCGCGTTCATGCCCGCCTACGAGGTCGACCAGGACCGCTGCGCCCGGGTCCACATGCAGAACGTCGTCGGGTGGCGCAACGTCCCGGTGCGCGTGCATCGTTGACCGGGCGTCCACGCTGAGCGTCACGCCGGTCTGGCGCACCCAACGTCAACGGTGGCGTTGAGAGCCTCCATCGACCGCACGACTTGCGGGTAGAGCACCGCTGGACCGAGCCAACGCGCCAAGAAGTGGCGCAGCGCCACTCCACTGCGCGGCGGACTTCCGGGATCGATGAGGATGGAATGCACAGTGCGAAGGGCCAACTCGGCTAGCTCGTCGACCGCCTCGTCGTCGTAGCCGTGGCGTTTCCAGTCGACGTCGTAGCGATGGAGCATGATGCGGCCGAATGACATCCCCAGCTCCGTCGTGAACGAGGCGATCGCATCGCCCTCCACCCGGGTGAGGAGCAACTGCTTCATCTGCTGATCCCCGGCGAGCTGTTCGGCGGCGAACGCCACCCCTTCGACGACGGCTGCAGCGGGATCGGTCAACCCGCGGACGTGGTCGGCGAGCCGATCGAGAAGCCCGTCGGTCGAACGCACCCGGCTCGCGACCAGAAGTGCCTGGGTATTGGGAAAGTATCGATATACGGTGGGCCGACTGACCCCGAGTTCACGCGCGACATCGGTGATTCGGATGGTGGAATCTCCCGCTGCGACAAGGAGATCCACGGCGTCGAGGATTCGCTCGATCGCCTCCTCGTCGGATGCTGGGGTCCGTCCCGACCAACCGTGGCTACGCATTCGCCGGTACCGCTGGCGCGGGGTCGAACTCGATGAGCATCGTGGTCGGACCGCTCATCCCCAGCATCGGTTTCCACGGTGCAGGAGCGGTGCGTCGCGGATTCGTCATCCGGGTCGCCAATATCTTCAGCGCCTCGGCGAGTTCACGCCTGGCCAGGTTCGCGCCGAGGCAGTAGTGAACTCCGCCGCCGAACGTCAAGATGGCCGGCGCCGAATCACGGGTGATGTCGAATCGGTCGGGATCCTCGTAGACGGCCGGATCACGGTTCGCTGCGAAGGTATTCACCAGGACGAAGGTGCCGCGGGGAAACACGTAGCCGCCGAATTCGACGTCGTCGGTGGCGATCCGCGGAGTCCCGCAGACCGCAGGCGAATGCCGCATGCTCTCGTCGACGGCGCGCATCGCGAGGTCCGGGCGCTCGGCGAGCAACTCCCACTGATCCACGTGGTCGCAGAATGCGTACATCGATGCCGCCAGCTGGTTGCGGGTGGTATCAGTGCCGGCCATCAACAAGCTGGCCACCAGCATGCGCAATTCGTCGGCGCCGAGACGGTCACCGTCGACCTCAGCGAGGATGAGCGCCGAGAGCAGGTCGTCGGTCAATCGATGTCGCCGTCGGGAGACCATCTCGTCGACGTAGTCATCGAGCTCGTTCCACGCGCGCATGATGACGGGCCCGTCCTCGGTGACGTCAGCGGTGAAGCCGAAAGCCTTGAACACGTCCTCAGTCCACGACGAGAACTTCTCCCAGTCCTCGCGCGGTGCTCCGAGCAGCGCGCAGATGATCGGAATCGGATATGGCCTCGCCACGTCCTCGACGAAGTCGCAGCTGCCCGCAGGCGCGACGCGGTCGGCCAACTCGTTGACGACGGACTCGATCGTCGATTCCAGTCGCCCGGTCGCGCGCGGCGTGAAAGCCCTTGACACCAGACTGCGCAAGCGCAGGTGGGCAGGGCCGTCCAAACACAGGAGCGTGGCAACGACCTTGTCGAAGACCCGCCCCGACTTGATGCCCTGGGCCATCAGGTTAATGCCCTGTGGAATGCCGAATCGCTCGTCACGAAGCATCGCGCGGGCCAACTCGTAGGACAGGACCTCCGGCCCCACCGGGCCTATGGCGATCGGCGCATCCTGCTGGGCATCCCGGAGGCGGGCCTGCAGGTCGAGCGGGCTGGCATCGAGTGCGTAGTCGAGCGCAGGCAGCCCGGCCTCGAAGACATTGGGCAGTGCGGTGCCGACGCTCACGACAGTCCTTCGACGCTTGAGTGACTTAACATTTTGTTGCTAACTGTATTGCCAACACCCTGAACCGTCAATCGTCCTGAGTCTCGCTAATCAGCAGAAGTGCTCTTTTAAGAAGGATTCACGGGGTTCGCCGCGGTCGCGGTGACACTTCCGGCCAAAGTGCGGCGCTACATTCATGAGATAAATGCATCGCCGCACCCCATTGCTGAGCTGTAGCAGCGGCAGGTCCCGATGACGCGATCGGCCGCGGCAACTTGGGATCGGTAGCCAACTGCTTTCGGTGAACTGCTTTCATCGACGCCGCAACAGTGGCGCACCCGAGCCTGAAGGAATGACCCGTGAACAGCAGCCACAACAAGATCGTCCCGATCGTCATCGGCGTCGCCGTAGCTGTCTTCGCCATCTCGATGCTGCTGCGCTTCGCGCTCTTCACCGAGTACGGAATCCCAACCAGCTACCTCTTGTTCGGACTGCCCGGCGCAGGCATCGGATTGGTCGTGCTGCTACTGCGCCTTGGCGTCTTCACCGGCGGCCAGCGCTCTGGCGGAGCGATCGCGCCCTGGCAGCAGAACTTCGGCGTGCAGCCGCCGCAGTACCAAGGAGCGCCCGCACTGCAGTACCCAGCAGCACCCACGCCGACTGCGGCCCAGCACCTGCAGGAACTCGACCGTCTGCTGCACACCGGCGCGATCTCGCACGCCGACTACGCCGCTCGCCGTCAGCAGATCATCGCGACGATCTGAGTCCACGTGCGATTTGTGGAGTATTTCCAGCGCCATCCGCTGGAAATACTCCACAAATCGCTTAGAGGCCGAGGGATTTCGCGATGATCACCTTCATGACCTCGCTGGTGCCCGCGTAGATACGGGCCACCCGCGCATCGGTGTACAGCCGAGCGATCGGGTACTCCATCATGTAGCCGTAACCGCCGAACAGCTGCAGGCAGCGGTCGATCACCCGCTGCTGCATCTCGGTGCAGAACAACTTGACCCGGGCCGCATCGGCGGCGGGAAGCTCCCCGTCGACGTGCAGCATGATGGCGCGGTCCACCATCGCCTGTCCTGCCTCGACCTCGGTCGAGCACGCGGCGAGTTCGAACTTGGTGTTCTGGAACGACGCGACGGTTTGCCCAAATGCCTTGCGGTCCTTGGTGTACTCGATCGCGGCGGCGATCGCCGAACGTGCCTGCGACACTGAGCCCACCGCGACCGTCAGCCGTTCCTGCGGGAGGTTGTGGCCGAGATAGCCGAACGCCTCGTCGATCTCCCCCAGAATGTTGGTCGCGGGCACGCGCACGTCGACGAACGACAACTCGGCGGTGTCCTGCACCTTGCAACCCATCTTCTCCAGCTCGCGACCGCGGGTGAAGCCGGGCATGCCGTCCTCGACGACGAACAGCGTCAGGCCCCTGCGCCGGTTGTCGGGATCGGTCGAGGTGCGAGCCACCACGACATTCAGGTCAGACTGCATGCCGCCGGTGATGAAGGTCTTGGCGCCGTTGATGATCCAGTCGTCACCGTCGCGTACGGCGGTGGTGCGCATGCCCGCCAGGTCCGAGCCCGTCCCCGGCTCGGTCATGGCGACCGCCGTCAGAAGCGTGCCCGCGGCAAGGCCAGGGAACCAGCGCTTGCGCTGCTCCTCATTGGAGTAGTGCAGGAAGTACGGGAGGATCACCTCGAGCTGGGTCCGCACCGTCGAGAGGGTGACCAGCGCCCGCGCGGCCTCCTCCTGCAGCACGACGAAGTAGCGGTAGTCGGGTGCCCCGCCGCCGCCGTACTCCTCTGGGATGGCGGTCCCGAGCAGGCCGAGAGAGCCCATCTGCGCGAACACCTCGCGAGGCATCCGGCCGCCCTTCTCCCACTGCGGGTAGTTCGGCACGACCTCCTTTTCGACGAAGGCGCGCGCCAACTCCCGGAACGCCTCGTGATCTTCGGTGAACAGGTCGCGGCGCACGGCGCCTCCTTCGTGTTTGTCGGTGTGTCGAGAGTGCAGGTTCTGATGTATTTCGACGAACTTCCGTCAGAAACTGCAGCCTCGGCGGCCAGTTATTAGGCGATGAGTTCGACCAGCGTGGCGTTGGCAGTGCCACCGCCCTCGCACATGGTCTGCAGGCCGTAGCGAATTCCGTTGTCCCGCATGTGATGGATCATCCGTGTCATCAACACCGCGCCCGATGCGCCGAGTGGGTGGCCCAGTGCGATGGCACCTCCGAGCGGGTTGAGCTTGGCCTCGTCGGCGCCGGTCTCGGCCAGCCATGCCAACGGCACGGGCGCGAACGCCTCGTTGACCTCGAAGACGCCGATCTCGTCGAGATGCACGCCCGCCTTGTGCAGCACCTTCTCGGTCGCGGGGATCGGCCCCGTCAGCATCAACACCGGATCGGCACCGGTGACGGCCCCGGCGCGATAACTGACCAAGGGCGTCAGACCCAGATTCACCGCCTGTTCGGCGGTCATCACCAGCAGAGCGGCAGCGCCGTCGGAGATCTGAGACGAGTTGCCTGCATGGATCACACCGTCCTCGGCGAAGGCAGGCTTGAGCCCCGCGAGCTTGTCGACGGTTGTACCCCTGCGGATTCCCTCGTCGTCCGCGACGATTCCACCGCCCGTGAACACCGGCATGATCTGGTCCTTGAACGCACCTGCGTCCTGTGCGGCCGCGGCCCGTTCGTGCGACTGCGCCGAGTACTCGTCGAGTCGGGTACGCGACAGATTCCACTTCTGCGAGATCTTCTCCGCGGACAGACCCTGGTTGAACGAGAAACCGTCATAGCGGGCAAGGGCTTTCGGACCGTAGGGCATACCGCTTGCCCGCGCGGAGCCCAGCGGCACCCGGCTCATGACCTCGACGCCGCCTGCCACGACGATGTCCTGCTGACCTGACATCACGGCGTGCACGGCGAAGTCGAGCGCCTGCTGGCTGGACCCGCACGCGCGGTTCACCGTGGTGCCCGGGATGTGCTCGGGCCAGCCCGCCGCCAGCACCGAGTACCGACCGATGTTGCTCGACTGATCGCCGACCTGCGAGACGCAGCCCCAGATCACGTCGTCGACCACCGCTGGGTCGACGCCGGTGCGTTCGGCGAGCTCGTTGAGCACCAGCGCGGACAGGTCCGCCGCATGCTGTTCGGAGAGCCCGCCGTTGCGCTTGCCGACCGGTGTGCGTACGGCTCCGACGATGACGGCTTCACGCATTGTTCCGTTCCTTCCCATCCTGCGAGTAAGCAGGCCCGATCACTCCGTCGGCACGCAGCACCACGAGTTCATCTGCGGTGAGCCCGAATTCACCGAGCACGGCGTCGGTGTGCTCACCGAGACCGGGCACCGCGCCCATCGGCGCCTCGTATCCGGCGATGACGGGCGGCGGCAGAAGTGCCGGGATGTCACCCTTCGGCGAGGCGACGCTGCGCCACCGGTCGCGCGCCTTCAGCTGGGGGTGCTCCACGACCTCACTGACCAGGTTGTAGCGGGAGTTGCCGATCCCCGCGTCGTCGGCCGTCTTCTGAATGTGGACGAGATCGTGCTGCTCACACCAGGATCCGATCGCGTCGTTCAGCACGTCGCGATGGGCGCAGCGGTCGGCGTTGGTGGCGAATCGCGGGTCATCGGCGAGGTCCGGACGGTCGATGATCTCCCGCGCCACCCGCTGCCACTCGCGGTCGTTGGTCGTACCGAGCACCACGGTCTGGCCGTCCCTGGTGGGATATGCCGCGTACGGCGCGACCGCAGGCGAGCTGATCCCCGAGCGGCTGCTGGTCGATGCCGGAGTGCTGGGTGTAGTTCAGCTGGTAGCCCATGATGTCGGTCATGACGTCGAACAGGCTCAGCTCGACGGCGGGCGCCGCGACGCCCGTGCGCCCGCCCCGCGCGACGAGCAGCGCCAGGATCGAGATCGCGGCGTACAGGCCCGTGGTGAAGTCGGCCATCGCGGGTCCGGGCTTGGCCGGCATGCCGGGATTGCCGGTGACGGCACACGATCCCGCTTCCGCCTGCACCAGAAGGTCATACGCGCGCTTGTGCGAGATCGGCCCGCCGGGGCCGTACCCGTCGATCTCGACGGGGATGACGTTCGGATGACGCACGGCGAGGTCGGCGCGGCCCAGACCCATGCGCGCCGTGGCTCCCGGCGCGAGGTTCGACACGAACGCGTCGGCGCGATCGAGCAGGCGATGCAAGAGATCCACGCCCGCAGGCGACTTGGTGTTGATCGTGACCGATTCCTTGCCGCGGTTGCACCACACGAAGTGGGCGGCCAGGCCACCCGGACCATTGACGACGTCGTCGTAGTCGCGGGCGAAGTCCCCGCCCTTTGGGTGCTCCACCTTGATCACTCGCGCTCCGAGGTCGGCGAGCACCCTGGTGCAGATCGGAGCCGCGACGGCTTGCTCCATCGCCACCACCGTCACCCCGGCGAGCGGGGCGGACATCAGTAACTCCTCGGCAACCCGAGCACCTTGCGAGGCGAGGAAGTTGAGGATCATCTCCTGGCTGACGGGCGCGATCTTCATCAGCCGCGACTCGCGGAAGTACCTGGAGATGTTGTACTCCTCGGAGTAACCCATGCCGCCGTGTGTCTGCAGCGCGCGGTCGGCTGCGCCGAAACCCGCATCGGCGCACAGGTATTTGGCCATGTTGGCCTCCCGCCCGCACGGCTTGCCGTTGTCGTAGAGCCAGGTGGCCTTGCGCAGCACCAACTCGGCGGCGTCGAGGCGGGCCAGCGAGTCGGCCAGCGGGAACTGGATGCCCTGGTTCATGCCGATCGGCCGGTCGAACACCACGCGCTCGTTGGCGTACTTCACGGCTCGATCCAACGCCACCCGCCCGATGCCCAGCGCCTCGGCGGCGATCAGCATCCGCTCGGGGTTGAGGCCGTGCAGGATGTACTCGAAACCCTTGCCCTCCTCGCCGATTCGATGCTCGACGGGCACCCGCAGGTCGTCGATGAACAACTCGTTGGAGCTGACGGCGTTGCGGCCCATCTTCTTGATCGGTCGGATGTCGACGTGGTCGCGATCGAGGTCGGTCAGGAACAGAGAGAGCCCGTCGGTCTTCTTGGTGACGTCGTCGTACGGCGTCGTGCGGGTGAGCAGCAGGATCTTCTCGGATTCCAGCGCCTTGGAGATCCACACCTTGCGCCCGTTCACGACGTAGTCGCCGCCGTCCCGCTTGGCGAAGGTCGTGATGCGCGAAGTGTCAAGCCCCGCACCGGGTTCGGTGACGCCGAAGCAGACGTGCAGGCTGCCGTCGACGATCCGCGGCAGCGTCTCCGCCTTCATCTCGTCGGAGCCGTACACCACGACGGGCTGCATGCCGAAGATCGACAGGTGGATGGCGCTGGCGGCGTTCATGGCACCGCCCGAGCGAGCCACCTCCTCCGAGAGGATCGTCGCCTCGGTGATGCCGAGGCCGTGGCCGCCGTACTCCTCCGGGATCGTCATGCCGAGCCAGCCGCCGGTGGCGACGGCGTCGTAGAACTCCTGGGGGAACTCGTGGTTGAGGTCCTTTTCCATCCAGTAGTGGTCGTCGAACCTCGACGCCAGCTCTGCGACGGACTTGCGGATCAGCTGTTGATCCTCGGTCAGCTCGAAGCTCATTCCCTCAGCCATTGCGCACTCCTACCTGAAATCGACGTCGCGAGACTGCAGCTTCTGATGGATTTTGACCGATATTTCATCAGAAACTGCAGTCTCGGCGAGGACTGGGGCTCCGGTCCCGTTACTCCTTGTTGCCGGAAAGTTCCTTGGCAGCGGCCGCGAAGTCCTGGAAGTTGGCCTTGGCGTGGTCATGCTTGCTCAGGGCCTGGATGGACACGTCGTGGCCCTTCGGCGGACTTGCGCAGCGCACCGATGCTGGCCTGCTCCTTGGGGATGTACTTGAACGGATCGAAGTGGTACCACTTCATCGCGTTCTCGTAGGTCATCTTGTCGATGTCGGCGTCGGGCACGTCGTACTTCTTGAGCACCGCGTCCAGTTCCTCGGGGGCATCCGGCCACATCGAGTCGCTGTGCGGGTAGTCCGCTTCCCAGCAGATGTTGTCGGTGCCGATCTGGTCGCGCAATTCGACCCCGACCGGATCGGAGATGAAGCACGTCAGGAAGTGCTCGCGGAACACCTCGCTGGGCTTCTGCTTGCCGAAGTCCTGACCGGTCCACGTGCTGTGCATCTCGTAGGTGCGATCGGCGCGATCGAGGAAGTAGGGGATCCAGCCGGTGCCGCCCTCGGACAGGGCGATCTTGAGCGTCGGGTACTTCTTGATCGGCGCTGACCACAGCAGATCGGCCGCGGCCTGCACGATGTTCATCGGCTGCAGCGTGATCATCACGTCCATCGGCGCATCCGGGGCGGTGATCGCCAGCCGGCCCGACGATCCGATGTGGACGTTCATGACGGTCTCGGTGTCGACGAGCGCCTCCCACACCGGCGTCCAGTAGTCGCTGTGGAAGCTCGGATATCCCATCGCCGAGGGGTTTTCGGAGAACGTCAGGGAGTGCACGCCCCGAGCGGCGTTGCGCCGGATCTCCTTGCCGCAGGCCTCGGCGTCCCAGATCACCGGCAGGGTCATCGGGATGAAGCGGGCCGGGTACGCGCCACACCACTCCTCGACGTGCCAGTCGTTGTAGGCCTGCACCAAAGCGAGCGAGAACTCCGGGTCCTCGGTCGCGAACAGCCGGCCCGCGAAACCCGGGAACGACGGGAAGCACATCGAGCCGAGGATGCCGCCGGCGTTCATGTCCTTGACGCGCTCGTCGACGTCGAAACAGCCCTTGCGGATCTCGTCGAGGCCCTGCGGCTCGATGCCGTACTCCTCCTTGGGGCGACCGGCGACGGCGTTCAACGCAACGTTGGGGATCACGATGTCGCGGAACTGCCAGGTGTCCGAACCATCGGCGTTGTGCACCAGCCGCGGCGCCTCGTCCTGATACTTCTTGGACAGATGGTTCTTGAACATGTCCGGCGGCTCGACGATGTGGTCGTCCACGCTGATCAAGATCATGTCGTCTTTGTTCATCGTATTCCTCTCGGACCGAAAGTTAGGGCACGACGCCCCATCAAGTTCCCTACCAAGAAAACTAGCCTCTCACAGGACGAGAATCAACGTTCACTCCCCCTGCCGGTGCCACTGACCCTGGACTTTTGGCCGTTGACGGGCGGTTTACGAGCCCCTTCCTCAGTCCTCGGCATTGACGTTTTGAGCAAGAGGTGGAAATCTATTAGTCAGATATGAGAATATGATTCTCGCATCTGAGAGTCGTCGGTGACCCGAGAAGGAGAGTGCCGTGCGCTTGGCGCCGTTGCAGGCCGACCAGTGGGACGACGCCGTCCACGCGGCGCTCCGCATGATGCCCGAGGAGCGCAGGAATCCGACCGCCGCGGGCAATGCCGTCTCGACCTTCGTCAACCACCCCGAGCTCACCAGGGCGTACCTGACGTTCAGCTTCTACCTGCTGACCCGGTCGACACTGGCGCCGCGGTTGCGCGAACTAGCGGTCCTTCGCGTCGCCCATCTCGCGAAGTGCGCCTACGAGTGGGACGAACACTTCAGGATGGGCCAGCGAGGCGGGCCTGTCACTCGACGACATCGCCGCGCTCCAGCGGGGCGAAGCGGCGGACGAATTCGACCAGACGATCCTCACCGCGGTCGACGAGCTCGTCGAGCAGACAGAGATCTCGGATGCGACCTGGGCCGCACTTGGCGAGAAGTTCGACACCAAACAGCTCATGGATTTCGTCTTCACCATCGGCGGCTACCACATGTTGGCGATGGCCCTCAACACATTCGGCGTGGAACCTGCAGCTTCTACATCAACCAAGGAGAACTGATCATGCCCTTCTTCAAGAAGCCCGACGCGGGTAGCTGGACCGAGCACTGGCCCGAACTGGGCACGGCACCGGTCGACTACACCGATTCGGTCGACAATGAGCACTGGCTGCTCGAGCAGCAGGCGATCTTCAAGAAGACCTGGCTCCAGATGGGACGAGTGGAGCTGGTGCCCAAGAAGGGCAACTACGTCACCCGTGAGTTGCCCTCGGCCGGACCCGGCGTGTCGATCATCATCGTCAACGACGGTGATGGGATCCGCGCGTTCTACAACATGTGCCGCCACCGCGGCAACAAGCTGGTGTGGGCCGACTATCCGGGCGAGGAAGTCTCCGGCACCTGCCGCCAGTTCGTGTGCAAGTATCACGCCTGGCGCTACTCGCTCAAGGGCGACCTGACCTTCATCCAGCAGGAGGGCGAGTTCTTCGACGTCGACAAGGCCGACTACGGACTGGTGGGCGTGCGGTGCGAGGTCTGGGAGGGCTTCATCTTCGTCAATCTCGACGACAACGCGGCCCCGCTGAAGGAGTACCTCGGAGAGTTCGGCGAGGGCCTGGAGGGCTACCCGTATCACGAGATGACCGAGCACTACAGCTACCGCTCGGAGGTCAACGCCAACTGGAAGCTCTTCATCGACGCGTTCACGGAGTTCTATCACGCGCCGATCCTGCACATGAAGCAGGCGGAGAAGGAGGAGGCCGAGAAGCTGGCCAAGTTCGGCTTCGAGGCGCTGGCGTACGACATCAAGGGCGACCACTCGATGGTGTCGTCCTGGGGTGGGATGAGCCCGCCAAAGGACATCAACATGGTCAAGCCCATCGAGCAGATCCTGCACAGCGGCCTGTTCGGCCCGTGGGACCGTCCGGACATCAAGGGCATCCTGCCCGACGAACTGCCGCCCGCCATCAACCCGGGTCGCCACAAGAGTTGGGGCACCGACTCTTTCGAGTTCTTCCCCAACTTCACGCTGTTGTTCTGGGCGCCGGGTTGGTACCTGACGTACAACTACTGGCCGACTGCCGTGGACAAGCACATCTTCGAGGCCGACCTCTACTTCGTGCCACCGAAGAACCTGCGCGAGCGGCTCTCCCAGGAACTCGCCGCGGTGACGTTCAAGGAGTACGCATTCCAGGACGCGAACACCTTGGAGGCCACGCAGACCCAGATCGGGACGAGGATCGTCAAGGACTTCCCGCTGTGCGATCAGGAGATCCTGCTGCGCCACCTGCACATGACCGCGCATCAATACGTGGATCGGTACAAGGCCGGACTGGCAAACGGAAATGGAACCAACGGCCACGGGGCCAAGGTCGACGAGAAGGAAGACGCGAATGTCTAAGTTGCCCGAGGAATTCGCCGACTTGGAGCGGTTCAGTGACTGGTGCCTGCCGACCGAGGAAGAGCGCTACCAAAAGCGACTTGCCTCGTCCATGGCCGACATGCAGGACTTCTACGACGCGGGCATGGCACGCCTCGAGGACATCATGGTCTACGTCGACGCGCGCTTCCCGCTGGAAGGCATGCCCGAAGATGCCAAGGCACTGGTGCACCTGGGCCAGTCGATCGTCATGGTCAGCTTCCCGATCGAGGTGTGGAAGCAGCCGCGCGTACTCGACAGCGGCGCGGCCTACATCAACCTGATCAAGGAGCCGGTGGTCTGAGCGTGCTGACCCTCAAAGCTGCGGGTTACGTCGACGTCGACGCCGGCGAGATCGTCCGGCCGGCGATCCTTCACATCGACGGTGAGCGCATCGTCGGCATCGGCGGAGACATCCCCGAGGACTCCGAGGTCATTGATCTCGGCGACTCGATCCTGCTTCCCGGCCTGATGGACATGGAGGTCAACCTGTTCATGGGCGGGCGCGGCGAGAGCCCCGGCCTGTCCCAGGTCCAGGACGACCCACCGACGCGGGTGATTCGCTCGATCGGCAATGCCCGTCGCACGCTTCGCGCGGGCTTCACGACGGTGCGCAATCTCGGTCTGTTCGTGAAGACCGGTGGCTATCTGCTCGACGTCGCACTCTCACGGGCGATCGACCAGGGCCTGGTCGACGGACCACGCGTCGTGCCCGCGGGCCACGCGATCACCCCGACGGGTGGGCATCTCGACCCGACGATGTTCGCGGCCTTCATGCCAGGCGCGCTGGAGCTGACGGTCGAAGAGGGAATCGCCAACGGCGTCGACGAGATCCGCAAGGCGGTCCGCTACCAGATCAAGCACGGCGCCCAGCTGATCAAGGTCTGCGTATCCGGCGGCGTCATGTCGATGACGGGCGAGGCAGGCGCGCAACACTATTCGGACGAGGAACTGCGGGCGATCGTGGACGAGGCGCACCGCCGTGGACTGCGGGTTGCCGCGCACACCCACGGCGCCGAGGCGGTCAAGCACGCCGTGGCGTGCGGGATCGACTGCATCGAGCACGGCTTCCTGATGGACGACGAGGCCATCCAGATGCTGGTCGACAACGACCGATTCCTGGTCACCACCCGGCGGCTGGCCGAGGCCATGGACGTCTCGCGGGCGCCAAAGGAGTTGCAGGACAAGGCTGCCGAGATGTTCCCCAAGGCCAAGACGTCCATCAAGGCGGCCTACGAGGCGGGCGTCAAGATCGCCGTCGGCAGCGATGCACCCGCGATCCCGCACGGCAAGAACGCCGACGAACTCGTCACCCTGGTCGACTGGGGCATGCCGCCCGCGGCGGTGCTGCGCGCGGCCACCGTCGTCGCTGCCGACCTCATCAACTCCCAAGACCTCGGCAGGCTCGCCGAGGGCTACCTCGCCGACGTCATCGCGGTGCCAGGCGACCCCCTGGTAGACATCACCGTTACAAAAGAAGTAAGTTTTGTAATGAAAGGGGGCAAGGTCTATGTCAACAAGAATTGAAGACCTCGTCGAGATCCAGCAGCTGCTCGCGAAGTACGCGGTGACCATCACCCAGGGTGACGTCGAGGGACTGGTGACCGTCTTCACCCCCGACGGCACCTACAGCGCGTTCGGCTCCACCTACACGCTCGCGCGCTTCCCCGAACTCGTCGAGGCGGCGCCCAGCGGTCTGTTCATGACCGGCACGTCGCTCGTCGACCTGGTCGAGGGCGCCGACACCGCCACCGGAACACAGCCGCTGTGCTTCATCGAGCACTCCAAACACGACATGCGCATCGGGTACTACAAGGACAACTACGTGCGGACCGACGACGGGTGGCGACTGAAAACCCGTGCCATGACGTTCATTCGACGCAACGGTGACCACGACTCCGGCCGTCCGCACGCGATCGGCAGGCCCGACGGCGATGTCGCCGCCGGAGCGGCTCCGGAAGCCGGATGACCGTCCCCACCACTGCCGAGTTCCGCACGCAGTTGGTCGCCTGGCTCGACGAGAACGATCTGACACCACCCCCCGACGACCACTCGCTGGATGCCCACCAGGCCCAGCACCTTCGCGTGTTGAGCGCGCTGTACGACGCGGACTGGATGCGCTATGGCTGGCCGGAATCGGTGGGCGGCCTCGGCGGGCCCGCGATCCTTCGGGCCGTCGTCGGCGAGGAGATCGTCGGTCGCGGACTGGATCACCCCGGCCCGTACTCGATGCTCGAAGTGCTGACCCCCACGATGATCGACTACGCGCGGCCGGAACTCGCCGCCGAGATGGTGCCGCGGCTGCTGTCCGGCCGCGAATCATGGTGCCAGGGCTTCTCCGAGCCCGGGTCGGGTAGCGATCTGGCGTCCCTGACCACCCGCGCCGAGCAGCGCGGAGACGACTGGGTCATCAATGGCCAGAAGGTGTGGACCAGCTTCGCGCAGTACTCGACGCGGTGCGTCCTGCTCACGCGCACCGGCGGACCGGACATCCCGAACCACCAGGCCATCACGGCCTTCTTCGTCGACTTGGACACGCCGGGCATCACCGTGCGACCGCTGCGCACGATGCACGACGTCGACGAGTTCTGCGAGGTGTACTTCGACGACGTCGTGGTGCCCGCCGACCGCATGCTCGGCAAGCCCGGCGACGGCTGGCAACTCGCGATGGATCTGCTGCCCTACGAACGCTCGAGCTGCTTCTGGCAGCGCATCGCCTACCTCTACTCGAGGTTCGACGCACTGATCACTGAAGTCCGCGGACTCGGCCAGTCGATCGACGCCGACCTGGGTGAGGCGTACCTGGCGCTGCACACGCTGCGCTGCCGCTCCAGGGCCACCCAGCTCAGGATGGCCGACGGTCACCGGCTCGGTCCCGACACCTCGATCGACAAGGTGTTGCTGGCCAGCGCCGAACAGACGCTCTACGACACCGTTCACAACCTGCTGCCCGGCGTCATCGAGCTTGGTGAAACACCCTGGCGGACTGAGTATCTCTACTCGCGGGCGGCCAGCATCTACGGCGGCACCGGCGAAGTTCAACGCAACATCATCGCGCGCCGCCTGCTCGATCTCGGCAAGGAGTGACCGTGGACGACTTCGACTCCGACTCTCTGGCGCTACTCGAAGATGGACTGCGCAAGACCATGCTGTCGGTGTCCGGCGCCGAGCTCGACGCCGCCTTGGCCGAACTGGGCTGGGCCGAGATGCTGTCGGAGATCCCCGATGTGGCGATACCGCTGGTGTTCCGGCTCCTCGGCGAAACCGGTTCGCACGCATCGGTTCTCAACGACGTCATGCTCGAGGTGATCGAAGGGGTGCCCGGCGGAACCCCGCCGCTGCCGTACACCGGCGGCACCTGGGTCGTGTGGGAGCGCACCAGCGAAGCCAGCGCCACGACGCTGGGTGGACTGCCGCTGCGCCTGGTGCCCGACGGCCAGACGATGCGACTGTGCGAGGCCCGCCGCGCGCTGGGGTGGTGGCTGGTCGGCTCGGCACGGGCGATGCTGACCCTGGCCCGCCAGCATGCGCTGGACCGGGTCCAGTTCGGCAAGCCCATCGCCGGGTTCCAAGCGGTCCGGCATCGACTGGCCGAGACGCTGGTCGCCATCGAGGGTGCCGAGGCGACGCTCGACCTGCCCGGCGTGACCAACGTCGACCTGACGGGGATGCTGGCCAAGGCCGCTGCGGGCAAGGCCGCGCTGACCGCGGCCAAGCACTGCCAGCAGGTGCTCGGCGGCATCGGTTTCACCGCCGAACACGAGCTGCAGCATCACGTGAAGCGGGCGCTCGTCCTCGACGGATTACTTGGCAGCTCGCGAGAACTCACCCGCAAGGCCGGATCGGGGCTGCGGGCCCGCGGATCCGCACCACGGCTCGTCAACCTCTGACTCAACCTCTGACCGAAGCCATCCCTTCCCTACCTCGGGCGATGGAACGCACACTTTCCACGTAAGGCTGTCGCAAAGCCGCGGATGAGAATACTATTCTCGCCATGAGGAAGTTACAATCTCAGACACGGTGGCCGCGAGGGGGTCTAGGACCACGATGCCCAAGCGAACTCCGGTACAGTTCATCCATGTTCTTCCTGATCGGCCTGGATCCGAGGTGACGGTGACCAGCCCCAGCGAAGAACCGGCGTGGAAGCAACGCGCGGTCGAACGCTCGATCAAAACCGCCAAATTGCGTGCGGCCCAGCGGGTGCAGCGGTTCCTCGACGCCGCCCAGGCCATCATCATCGAAAAGGGCAGCACCGACTTCACCGTCCAAGAGGTCGTTGACCGCTCACGGCAGTCGCTGCGAAGCTTCTACCTGCAGTTCGACGGTAAGCACGAACTCCTGCTCGCGCTGTTCGAGGACGCTCTGAGTCGCTCGGCCGACCAGATCCGCGCGGCGACCGCCAGCCAGTCCGATCCGCTCGAAGCGCTCAAGGTCGCCGTTCAACTGCTCTTCGAATCGTCGCGCCCCGACCCTGCCGCCAAGCGACCCCTGTTCACGGATTTCGCCCCCCGCCTGCTGGTCTCCCACCCGTCAGAGGTCAAGATCGCGCACGCACCGCTGGTCGCGCTGCTCACGGAGTTGATGGAACAGGCCTCCGACGCCGGAGTGCTCCGCAAGGGCGTCAACCCGAAGCGCATGGCGGCCATGACCATGCAGACGGTGATGTTCGTCGCGCAATCCAGCGGCTCGGACGACGCGACCGTCAAGCCGATTTCGGCCGACGAAGTATGGGACTTCTGCTCGAACGGATTCGCCGCCGGCTAATTGAGAACTACGTTCTCAGCGCCGCAGAATTTGGCTTACACTCAGCGCGTGTCCGAGCTCTGGTCTGACCTACTCGACTGCCTGGACATCAGTCCGACGCGGTCCGGAAACCACTTCACCGCCCGCAATCAGCAGCTCGAATATCACCGCGTGTTCGGCGGCCAACTCCTCGCCCAATTCGTGCGAGCGGCTGCGCTGGTATGCCCGGACAAGGACGTCAAGTCACTCCATGCACTCTTCCCGCGGGAGGGTCGCGCCGACGAGCACGTCGAGTACGACGTCACCGTGCACCACGAGGGCCGCTCGTTCGCGACGCTGTCGATCATCGCCGCTCAGGGCAAGGGCCCCATCGGCACCGCGTCGGTCTCCATGCACGTCGCCGAGGACGGCCCCGCGTTGCAGACCGTCGACCCCGTCGGTGCGCCACTCGGTCCCGAGCACGAGGTCGGCCTCGACCTCATCCCCTGGGAGACGCGATCGATCGTCGACCTCAATGCGCCCACCGCCGGACCGCCCGAGCTCGAGGTCTGGATGCGCACTCCAGCCGTGGATGCGGACTTCGCGCCTGCGCTCGCCGCGTACTCAACCGATCTCACGCTGATCGGCACGGCGGTGCGGCCGATGGACGGGCTGAGTCAGACCGGCAACGGCACCCAGTTCACCTCGGCGGTCACCAGTCACTCGATCTGGTTCCACCGGCCGTTCACCACCGACGGATGGATGCTGCTACGCCAGCACAGCCCGATCCTCGCCCACGGTCGCAGCTTCGGACGCGGCGACCTGCTCACCGAGGACGGCGCCCTCGTCGCGTCGTATGCCCAGGAAGCTCTGCTCCGCATCGCGAATTGACCTGTGCCGTCTGGCCTTGCGCGACGTCGACTGCTCTTCTAAGCGCTGAGTACAAACGGTCCGGCGCGCCCCGCACGTTGACACAATGGAACCTGAATGTAAGAGTGCTGAGCAACTGCACAGCACTCATGCTGGGTCGACGTCACCACACGGTCAGCGGACACGAGGAGTAAGACAATGGGTCGGTTAGAGGGCAAGGTCGCTTTCATCACGGGCGCGGCGCGCGGCCAGGGGCGCGCACACGCGGTACGGATGGCGCAGGAGGGCGCGGACATCATCGCCGTCGACGCCTGCAAGAAGATCGAGACCGTCGACCTGATCGCCGCGTCGACCCCCGAGGACCTCGCGGAGACCGCGGATCTGGTCAAGGGCCTCGACCGGCGGATCGTCACCGCCGAGGTCGACGTGCGCGACTACGACGCTCTCAAGGCCGCTCTGGACAGCGGTGTCGAGCAGCTCGGCCGCCTCGACATCATCGTGGCCAACGCCGGCATCGGCAACGGCGGCCAGACGCTGGACAAGACCAGCGAAACCGACTGGACCGCCATGATCGACATCAACCTCGCCGGCGTGTGGAAGACCGTGAAAGCCGGCGTCCCGCACATCCTCGCCGGAGGCAACGGTGGCTCCATCATCCTGACCAGCTCGGTCGGTGGACTGAAGGCGTACCCGCACACCGGTCACTACGTGGCGGCCAAGCACGGCGTCATCGGCCTGATGCGGACGTTCGCCGTCGAACTCGGCGCGCAGAACATCAGGGTCAACTCCGTCTGCCCGACGAACGTGAACACCCCGCTGTTCATGAACGAGGGCACGATGAAGCTCTTCCGCCCCGACCTGGAGAACCCGGGCCCAGACGACATGAAGGTCGTCGGCCAGATGATGCACACGCTGCCCATCGGCTGGGTCGAGCCGGAGGACGTCGCCAACGCGGCGCTGTTCCTGGCCTCCGACGAGGCCCGCTACATCACCGGTGTCGCGCTTCCCGTCGACGGCGGTAGCTGCCTGAAGTAGGCGCAGGCGCGCTGAAGCCGTTGGAGTGCAACGGTTTCTGGCGAGCGCCCTAGATGCACCCGCGCTGGCAGGGATCCATGGGCGGCAATTCGGCAACGGGCGCCTGCGGATCGATCGCGGGCTGATTCGTGGTCAGGTCGATGAATCCGTCATCGCCTCCGTCCACGCCACCGGGGGCGATGGGCAGGAAGTGGCAGACCAAGGCCATGGACAGCGGGCAGGGATTATCGCCCGGATCGGCGGCTGCCGTTGGCGCCAGCCAGCTTGCGGCACACGAGACGCCGACGGTCACCACCAGCGCTCGAAGCCTCCACCGCCGCATCAGCACGCCACCCGAATGGAGAACTTCTCGGGCTTACGCTGCGTCGGGTCGTCGGCGTTGTAACCGATCGCGGTCCCCGAGATCATGTATGTCCGGCCCTTCATCGTGACCTCGCCTGCGTCGGCATCTCCGAGGCCCTCCCAGTAGCTGCCGCTGAAACCGCCGACGTTGCGGAGCACGACGGACTTGGCGGCCAATCCCGCATCGCTGCTCGACCGTGGAGGTAGTGCCCTCGTCCTTGGAGCCGGTGTCGATGGTGGTGACCGAGCCCTCGGGACTGCAGCGTGACCGAGGTCGATCTGGCAACGATGGCTGCCCGCGATGGTGACCTCGGAGGCTCCCGCGGCCAGTTCCCCCGGCTGCTTGGTGGGCGGCGTGACCGTCGAGCAGGCGACCAACCCGCTGGCGAGCAAAACCACCGGGACCATCGCGATCAGTGACTTGACCATGCGCATCATCCCGTCGGCAGGTAGCCGGCAGCGGAGTTGCGCAGCTGCCAGATCAATTCGGGACACAGCTCCTGCGAGGCCTGCGACAGCAGGTAGGACGCCGTGAACTCGTCTCTGGTGTCGAAATCCGTCTTGACGTCGGCGACGAGTTGGGGATAACCCTCGGCCCGAGCGGATCTTGTCGCAGATGCCGTACCCATAGTCGAGCGCGTTCTGGGCGCCTCCGAAGTGGTAGACGGGGCGCACCGTGACGTTGAGCAGATACACACCGACGTCGGCTCGCGCCGGCGCGGCAGGCACCGCCAGACCGGCGCAGAACAGTGCTGCCACAGCAGCGATCGCAAACCGGATGGCTTTACTCATGGTGATGCAAATCGTAAATCATTTATCGCTTTCCGAGGTAGTGTCTAACCGAGTTCGACGGTTCAGATTCGGGAGAACGCTATGACGATGGGCTTCGGTGCGCGCGGCGCGCTGACGATGGCCTTGTTGCCTCTGTGCGCGGGCGTGGCATTTGCTCCAACGGCCAACGCCGACAACCAACGTCTGAACAATGGCGTCCTCGCGAACGTCTACTTCATGCAACGCGAGGCGGGATGCACGACCGAGGTCAAGGGAGACCGTCGCCTCGTCGAGGCGGCCCGCAGGCAGGCCTTCGACGCGGTGAACAATCCCGACATCAACGGCGATCTCGGCTCGGACGGCTCCACGGCACAGACGAGGGCGAACGACGCGGGCTTCGTCGGTACGGTCGCCCAAACGGTTGCGACGAACCCCGCCCTGGCGATCAACGGCATCGACATCCTCAACCAATGGTATTGGGACCCGGTCGCCAAGGGGATCATCGAGAACTGCGCCAACACGGTCATTGGAGTGTGGACGGAGAACAGCCTGTCCCGGTCGGTCACCGTCGCGGTATACGGCCAGCCTGCTTAGCATCAAGGAATCACAACGTCGCGCTAAACGGTCCCTGAGTGGCGCAGATCGAGACGAAGGTGGGACGCACTGCGCCACAACCGGTTCCGGTGCTGACATAGGTACTGCCGGGACGGTACGGCGCGAAGTACACCTGGGCGGTGTCGTAGGCAGGCACGTACTTGCACAGCGGCGCCGCGTCGCTGCCCTGGAGCTGGACGCATACCGTCTTCGAGTTCGGCAGGATGCTTCCCGTACACGGCAACGCGTCCAGTGTCGCCGACACCATTTGGCGCCCGGACACCTCGACGACGAACGGCTTCGACAGCGTATAGACACACGACGGCTCGTCGCCGTCCGAAGGCGGTGCGGCCTGCGCCAGGGCGACACCGCTGAATCCGACGAGCGCCGCAGCGCATGCAATGCCAAACGGCACAACTCTTTTCACGAGGTCCACCTCGACTCCATTCATGGTGTGGGGGGCACCAGCATCGACTGCCACGTCTGATCCTTCGGGGTGTCGTTGGCCAGGTTGGCCTGCGTGTACACCTTTCCGTCCGGGCCGACGTATGTGCCCGTGGCCGGGTCGTAGCGGACCGCGGCGACAGGACTCGGTGGCGGTGGTGCTGCCGTTGGCGGCACGGCGCCGGGGGGCAGCGACCGCGGGGTGTACCCGGGCGGCACCGCCTCACCAGGTCCGAATTCGGGCACGCCCTGGCCCGACAGCGTCGCGTTCGGGATCGCCCTTCCAGTTGTAGCCGTCGTTGAGCGGAACGTAGGGCTCGTCGCTCTCGCACACCGACGCCAGGGCTGCACGCTTGCCAGGTTTGGTCTCGCACGGGATGTTCCGCGCACCGCGGACGTTGTTCGGCGAATCCTGCGGGATGCGGCAGTAGACGGTGCCCGCGGGGGGATCCGGATAGTCCTCGAGGCTGGCCGCCCTCAACTGCTGCGGAGGGAGGAACCCGGTGGTGCATGGTGGCGGCAGGTTGAGGTTGAGGTTGAAGCTCAAGAACTGGCCTGCCCCGTACGGGCTGCCGGTGGAGTTCCGATTCGGGACGCCGATGGCTTGCGCGAAACCCGTACCGGTCGGTAGCAGCACGAGGATCTGTTCGAGGTCGGCCCGGTAGGTGATGAGAACCTGATTGACGCTGACCAGGTTGGTCAGCAGCACCGGAAGGGACGGCTTGAGCCGGTCGAACAGTGCGCGGATTTCCTCTGCCGCGGCCGGTGCGTTCTGCAGTGTTCCGCGTAACGCGCCGTCGTTGTCCTTCGAGCGAGGCCGTGGCGGCGGCGAGGTGCGCGGCCCACGCCTGTACCGAGTCCGAGGTGTCGGTCTGGGTGTCGAGAATCGGCGCGACGTTGTCGACGACGTTGTTCAACTCCGCGAGGTTGGCCTTTGCGTCGGTGGCCAAATTCGCTCCACCCTTGATGAATCGGGCGATCTCGGGCCCCATTCCGCCGAACGCGAGGTATGCCTCATCGACGGCGGTCTTCAGGCTGTCGTGCGGAATCGCCTGCAGGCCACGGTTCGTCGCGTCGAGCAGCGCGTTGATGTCCGGTGGCACCGCGGTGTCGGCGCTCGCGATCACGTCGTTGTTCTTCAGCGGTGGCGACGTCGAGTTGCGCGGAAGGAGTGCGACGAACTGTTCGCCGACCGCGCTCTGGCTGTGCACCTCGGCTTCGAGGTCGGACGGAATCTTCACGTCCGAGTTCAGTGCCAGCACCGCGTCGACGCCGGTATCGGTGAGGGTCACCGACTTTACCTCGCCGACCTCGGTTCCTCGATAGGTGACGTTGGCGCGCTCGTAGAGTCCGCCCGCCTCCGGAAGCTGCGACCGTGACCTTGTAGGTGCCGACGCCGAACAGCGCAGGAACGCGGATGTAGCCGAAGACCATCACCACGAGGGCGACGACGGAGACGACTGTGAAGATCGAGATCTGTATCCAGATGCGTCGGGTCATGCGCATGGTCAGGGCCCCTGGTTGAACTGGTAGGGAGCGACGAGCGGGTTTCGCGCCGTGTACGGGCTAGGCATCTGGCCGATGGTGCGGCCCCACTGCATCTCGAGCTCGGTGAGCTCGCCTTCGAGGAAGGTTCCCGTCAGCAAGCCCGCATCGAGCCGACTGAGCGTGAGGTCGATGACCGCGGTCAGGTTGCCCGAATCGCCGCGCAGCCACTTGTCCAGCGTCGGCCTGCGGGAAGGGGAACGTGGCGAAGAAGTCCAGTGAACGCGTCAATGCAGGGCCCGCGTCAGCCGCTCCCTGCAGCACCGGGCCTGACTTCGCGGAGGATCTTGACCAGGTTGTCCTTGGTCATGTTCACCGAGTCGGATGCCAGCGCGCTGAACTTGCCGAGCGTGTCGAGCGCATCGACGAGGGGCTGACGCTCGTCCTTGAGCACCTCGAGCGCCTCGGGGATCGTCTTGAGCGCCTTGTCGACGACGGGTTTCTGCGCCGCAACCTGGCCGGCCAGGTTGTTCAGGCTGTCCGACGCGGCGATGATGTCTCCGGTCTGGTCGTTGAGGTAGCTGACGAACTTGTCGAGCTGGGTGAGCAGGCTGCGCAAATCGTTCTCGCGGCCCTTGAACGCCGCCGCGAGAGTGCCGACGATGTCCTGGATCTGGCCGATTCCGCCACCGTTGAGAAGCACCGAGACCGCCGCCAGCGTCTGTTCGGTCGACGGATATCCGCCCGCCGAGGCCAGCGGTATCACGTCGCCGTCCTTGAGCTTGCCCTCCGGCGGAACCCCCTTGGGCGGCGCCAGTTCGATGTGCAGCGAGCCGAGCAGGCTGGTCTGCCCGAGCGTCGCGGTGGCATTGGCCGGCAGGTCGACGTCGCCGTTGATCTGCATCGTCAGCAGGGCATGCCAGTCCTGGCGCTCGATCTTGGTGACGTTGCCGATGTTGACGTCACCGACGCGGACCCGTGAGTTCCTGTCGATGTTGTTCACGTCGGGCAGTTGCACCTGGATGGTGTACGAACCCGGGCGTGTCACCCTTGGTGCCGGGCAGCGGAAGCGAGTTCGCGCCCCTCCAATCGGAGCACCCGGAGCTGGCCAGGGCTAGCGCCGACCGCCAGCACGGCCCCGAGCAACCGCAGCGATCGCGTGGTCATGACCCGGCTCCCGGCGGCACCATGAGACCCGGCAGCCCAGTGCTGGGATCAGTCGTCAGGACGCGGCTGTGCCGGGATCGGATCCGGGCACGCGAGCCTGCACGAACGGCGGATCACCGTGGTACGGGTCAGCGGGCTCGCCGAACTTCTCGAACACCTGGTTCGCAGGCGGCAGAGGTCCCGGCGGTCCGTTGTTCGATGCCTCCGCGGGCAACCCCGGACCACTCGGCCCGCCGTTGCCGGGCGGGATGTAGTCCGGCCGGAACCTGTCCTCGCTGTAGGTGATCTCGTTGGGCCGCGCGCTCTGCCCGACGAACGGATTGATCCCGGCGGGGAAGAAGTTCATCTGCCGGTTCTTGATGATGGGCGCGAGGTACTGCACGCACAGCTTGGACGATTCTTCGGCGCCCAGCCTCGACGCCGCTTGTACTGCGCCACAGATGAATTGGATCGGATTGGCGAAGTTGTTGACGGCCAAGGCCCCGGTGAACGCACCCTGCGAGGGCTGGTAGATGTTCAGGAAGTTCTGGAACGAGTTCGGGAAGACGTGCAGGGCCTGCTTGAGGTCGGGGATGCTCTCCGCGAGAGTCGTCGACAGTCCGGCGAGCTGGTCCGATGCCGTCCCGAGCGACTCGCGGTTGTCCGCGACGAAGGACTGCACGTCGCCGACGACGGCGTTGATGTCCCGTATCGCGCTACCCAGTTCATCGGGCCGGTCCGCCAACAGGGTGGTGGTGGCCGCGAGGTTCTGGTTGAGGTTGCGCAGCAGTTCCTGACTGCTCTGCAGGGCCGACACCAGGATCGAGATGTTCTTGATGGTGCCGAAGAGATTCTTGCTGTTGTCCCCGAGCGCAGAGAAGGCGGCGGACAACTTGATCAACGTGTCCCTGATGTTCGCGCCCTCGCCGCGCAAATTGTTGGCGGCCGTGTCGACGAACGTCCCCAGCGGACTGGTCCCACCGGGCGTGGTGGGTTGCAGGGTGTCGGTGAGCCGCTCGAGTTGCTTGCGGAAGTCGTCGAATTCGACCGGTACCGCGGTCCTGTCCTCGTTGATCACGGTGTCGTCCTTCATCACCGGGCCGCTGGTGTACGCGGGCGTCAGCTGGATGGCGCGGACGCTCACCAGCGACGGCGAGATGACGACGGCCTTCGCGTCCTGCGGGAACCTTGTACTTGTCGTCGTACCAGAAGTCGATCTTGACCCGCTCGGCTTGCGGTTCGATCTTCTCGATCTTGCCGACCGGGACGCCGAGGATCCGCACCTCGTCACCGACGAAGACGCCGTTGCTGTTGCTGAAGTAGGCGGTCACGTTGACCCGGCCGACCCCCGTGGCGGACCTGAAGAAGACCACCGCCACACCGGCGACCAGGATCACCGCCAGGAGAGCGGCAAGCCCGATTCGCGTGTACTTGCTCTTCAGCATTAGCCAGCACCTCCCGGGGCATTGTTCAGAGCTGGGTCAGGCGGTGCCCCTGCCCCGCCATCGGCGCCGTTGGCGTTGACTGGACCCGGCAAGGGCTGGCCGGGCGCGGGCAGATTCACCTGATTCGACGGGGTGTCCACCGACGCGTCGTTCGGCGCCACGCTCAGCGCAGGCGGTCCCGGCGGAGGGCCGCCCGGCGGCCCGGGAGGCACCGGCTCCCGATAGGGATAGCAACCGGTAGGCCCCGGCAACGGCAATCCCGGTGGGCCGCATCCTTGGTCCCCGGGGTTGCCGGTGATGGCGTCGGGAATGGTCAGTCGCGGCTCACCGCCCTGTCCGGTACGCGGGAACGGCACGGGAAGTGCAGGGCGTGCCGGGTTGGCCGACCTGGGGATCGCTGCGCTGTGAGGGCGCCAGCACGTTCGGGTCGAGGCCGAGATCGGAGAACGCGGCGTCGATGAAGGGCTGGACGAACTGACCGGGTAGGAGGTTGGAGACGTAGGCCTTGAAGAACGGTCCGGAGCCTACGGATTCGCCGAGCCCGGTGGCGTACCTGACGAGCCCCTTGATCGCCTTCTGCACGTCTTCCTTATGGCTCTGCACGATGGCGACCACGCCGCTGAGCTTGTCCACCGCGGGCTTCAGGGAGGCGCGGTTGTCGCCGATGAACCCCTTGATCTGCTGCGTGACGGCAGAGATGTTCCCGGCGATCTGATCGAGCGCGGCGCTTTCGGAATTCAGCTGCGCCAGAAGCGCATTGGTGTCGCCGAGCAGCTTGAGGACCTGGTCACTGCGTTCGGAGAGGACGCCGGTGACCTTGTTGGCGTTCTCGAAGGAGCTTGCGAAGCTCGGCGTCGCGCTTGTCCAGGGTCTCCGAGAATCGCCCGACTCCCTGCGACCGCCACCTTCAGCGCCGGTGGCGTGTCGGCGAAGGTCTCCGACAAGCGTGTTCAGCGAGGTGGACAACTGGTCGGTGTCCAGTCCGCTGATCGCGCTCGTCAGATCCCCGAGGGCGTCGGGCAACTGGTACGGCGAACGCGTGCGCTCCAAGGCGATCGGCTGGGTCAGCTCGCCGTCCCCGCGAGGTGTGACCTCGACGATCTTGGCGCCCAGGAGGCTCTTGGTCTTGATCGCGGCTTCGGAGCGATCGCCGATCCGGATGTCCTTGTCGACGGTGAACGTGACCAGCACCTTGTTGCTGTCCTCGAGCGAGATGCTGCCGACGGAGCCGACCTTGTAGCCCGACACCTGCACCGCGGCGCCAGGTGCCAGCCCGCCCGCCTCGGCGAAGTAGGCCGAGAAGTCGTTGTCCTGGTTGAAGATCGGGATCTTCTGGTAGTTCAGCGAGAAGAGCACCAGGCCGATCGTGATTGCGGCGCCGATGGCGCCGATGACGAACGGGTTGCGCTCCGAGAAGGACTTCATCGCGGCGTGCACCTTCCGGAATCCTGGCCGGCCATCTTGACGTAGACCGGTTGCCCGTTCTTCCCGTTCAACTTGAGCACGATCTCGCACAGATAGAAGGTGAAGTAGTCGCCGTAAAGCCCTTGCCGGTTCATGATCTGGTACGAGTTCGGGCAGCGTCGAGAGCAGGTTGTCGACGTAGTCCTTGTCGGCGACGATGATGCCCGCGGCGCGGTCGAGTTGCGGCACGACGGTCTGCTTGATCGCGGGCCGTGCCTGCGCGAGCAGGTCGGCTACTCCCCCGGCGGCCGAGTTGGCGTACGCCACCGCGTTGCTGATGTCGCCCTTCCTCTGGGCGAGAGTGGACATCAGTTCGGACAGCGAGTCGACGGCCTTGGCGAACTGCGTGTTCTGATCGCCGATCGAGCCGAGCACGGTATTGAGGTTGGTGATGACATCGCCGATCAGTTGATCGCGATCGGCGAGCGTGTTGGTCAAAGCCCCCGTCTGGGTGAGGAACTCGTTGATGGTGTCGCCCTGCCCCTGGAAAGCGGAGATCAACTGGCCGGTGAGTGCGTTGACCTGATCGGGATTGAGCGCGCGGAACAACGGCCGGAAACCGCCGATCAAGGAATCGAGGTCGAGCGCAGGCGACGTGCGGTCCAGCGGGATGGTGCCTCCGGGGTTCAGCTTCTTGACGCCTCCTGCGCCCTCCTCGATGACCCAGGTACCGGCCGCCGATGAGATCGCTGTACCGGATGACCGCCCGGGTGCCCTCCGTCAGCACCACCGAATCGTCCGCACTGAACTCCACCAGCGCGGTGGTGTCCGGCTGGATCGTGATGTTCTTGACCTTGCCGACCTCGACCCCCGCGATCCGGACGAACTGATCCGATCTCCAGGCCCGTGACGTTGACGAACTGGGCGTTGTAGGTCTTCTCGTCCTGGAATCGCAATTGGGCGAAGATGGCGAACATCGAGAAGATGCCGAAGGCGCAGACGATCAGGAAGATGGCGAGGCGCCAGATGGCGCCACCCAAGTTATCCCTCACGGTCGAAACCTCTCATTGCTGTTCGTGTTGCTGGTCGGCGGTCAACGTGCGCGCGTCCACTCTACGGTCCGGGTATCGCAGGATCCGGCGGAAGCGGACCGGGGGTGGGATTCACCTGCGCGGGGTACGGCGGGCTGAACGGTTCCGTTCCAGGGCCAACCGGGTCCCGGTAACGGTGCCCGACCCGGCGGCGGTGCCGGCGGCAGGCCCGGGTACAGCGGCGTGCCATCGGGTGCGTACAACTGCGCGCCGTAGGGGGGTGCGCCCGGGTAGGGACCGGACCGGGTGCGGGAGGGCCGGGGTAGCGCACGCGCGGCGGCTCGGGCAGACCGCGGGTGGTCGGCAGGTAGTTCACCGATCCGGGGAATCCGATGCCGGGATTGGGCCGGTTGTCCAGCCCGGTTCCGAAGCCGGTATCGGTAACCAGTTGGCGCGCAGGCCAATTCTTCGCGACGTCGGGCAGGGAGCCGCAATTTCCTGGCGTCCCACCGACGCCGCCCTTGGCGTTGGTGATGGGGAGGTTGTCCGGGTACCGGTACTGATCGTCGCCGAACAGAATCGCCGCGTCGATGATGGCCGACTTGCCGTTCAAGCCGCCCGCCGCCTTCAAGAAGCCGAAGTCGAGGACGTTCTTTCCGCCGATCAGCACGCAGGTCAGTTCCGGGCTGTATTCCTCGAGCAGGTTGGTGGTCGGCTCGAGGGTGTTGATGCCCTTGATCAGGTTGTCCTTGCTCGGACCGAGGAGTTCGACGCCACTGTTGGACAAGCCGGTCACGCTCAGCAACAGCGAATCCAAGGCCTTGGAGTTCTCGGTGATCGTCGTGCTGACCGTGCTCGCCGAGTCGAGCACCGCGACGATGTTGTTCGCCGCCACGCTATAGGTGTCGCTGAAACCCTTGAGCGACTGGAAGTCTCGACGCACCGATCTCCGACCGCGGGTTCAGCTGCATCAGAACCTCGTTGCCGTCGGTGATCCCCTGGCCGAACGTGTCGGCCTGTCCGCGCAGCCCGTCGCCGAGCGCCGAGAGCACCCCGTTCAACTTCGCCGGATCGATCTGATCGAGCACGCCGACCAGATTCTGGAACACGGTGTTGACTTCGGTGTTGACGTTCTCCGACTTGATCACCGCACCGGACGCCAGGCGGGCCGACACGGGGTTCTTGGGGTAGATCGAGGTCGACGTACTTCGCGCCGAACGCGGTGGTCGCCCGGATCCGCGCCTCGACGTTGGCGGGGATGTGCTGGACCTGATCGGGGTCGATCTCGAGCTTGAGACTCACCGCGCCGGTGCCGCCGTGCGATGTTCTGCACCCGGCCGACCTGGACCCCGCGCAACTTGACCTTGCCGCCGGGCTCCATCACCAGACCGGAGCGATCAGACGTCAGCGTCACGGGAACATACGAGCGGAACGTTCCCGCGAACGACGTCAACGTCGCGAACACCACGGCGACGATGACCGCCAGCAGAATCGCGGTCCACCACGCCGGATGCAGGCGGTGGTCTCTCTCGTCCATCTGCCCTACCCCGACAGGTTGAACTGACCGGACTGGCCGTAGAGCGCCAGTGAAACCAATAGGACTGCCGTCACGGCGGCGATGAGCGAGGAGCGAACCGCGCGTCCGACGGCCTCCCCCACTCCCGCAGGGCCGCCCGAGGCGTTGTACCCGTAGAACGTGTGCACCAGCATGATGACGACGGCCATCACGATGGCAAGCAGGAACGAGTAGATGACGTCCACCGGATTGAGGAACGTCTTGAAGTAGTGGCTGTACACACCTGTCGACTGACCGTAGAAGAACGTCACTCCGAGATAGGTCGCGAGGTAAGAGGTCAGGATGGCGATGCAGTACAGCGGGATCACCACGATCACGCCGGCGAGAACGCGGGTCGATGCCAGGTAGGCGACCGACCGGATGCCCATCACCTCGAGCGCGTCGATCTCCTCGCTGATGCGCATTGCGCCCAGTTGCGCGGTCGCGCCTGCGCCGATGGTCGCCGCCAGACCGACGCCCGCGATCAGGGGTGCGGCGATGCGGGTGTTCAAGAACGCGGACACGAAGCCGGCCAGGGCGTCCACGCCGACGTTCGCGAGCTGGTTGAATCCGACGATTCCCACCAGGCTGCCTGCGGCGAACGTCAGGAAGGCGACGATGACGATCGTTCCGCCGATGACTGCCAAGCGCGCCGGTGCCCAGACTCATCGACGCGATCAGCCGGATCAGTTCGACCCGGTAGTACACCACCGCGTCCCAGATGCCCCTTGATGGTCAGGGCATAGAAGCGCGTCTGCAGACCGAGGCCGTTCCATCCGTTCGCGAAGCTGCCCGCGCTCCGATTGAGTCTCGGGAACAGCGTGCTCGCGGTGCTCACGGAGCCCACTATCCGTACGTCACTCTCTGCTCGACGACGGTGGCAAGCACGTCGATCACGAACAGCGCCATGAATGTATAGACGACGGTCTCGTTGACGGCGTCACCGACGCCCTGCGGACCGCCGCCGACGGAGATCCCCTTGTAACAGCCGATGAGACCGGCGGCCAGACCGAACAGCGCCGCCTTCACCAGGCATGCGACCACCTGCGGCAGAGCCGACGAGGAGTGTCAATCCCGGACGCGAACGCACCGGGGGTCACGTTCTGGAAGTACACGGAGAAGAAGAAGCTGCCCGCGATGCCGACCATGGTGACGAATGCCGCGAGCATCGTCGAGACGAGCGTGGCGGCCAGCACCCGGGGCACCACCAGCGCCTGGATCGGGTTGATGCCCATGACGCGCAGCGCGTCGAGTTCGTCGCGGATGGTCCGCGCTCCGAGATCCGCACACATGGCGGTGGCACCGGCGCCCGCGATCACCAGCACCGTGACGATCGGCCCGATCTGAGCGACGGTGCCAAGAGCAGCGCCGGTTCCCGAGAAGTCCGCCGCGCCGATCTCGATCAGCAGGATGTTGAGCGTGAAGATGACGAGGACGCAGAACGGGATCGCCAGCGCGATGGTCGGGAACAGCGAGACTCGCGCGACGAACCAGGTCTGAAGGAGGAACTCGCGCCACGCCCACGGGCGGGCGGAACATCAGGACGAAGGTGTCCAGGCACATCGCGAAGAAGTCGCCAAGCGCCCGCACCGGCTTGGTGGCCGTCGCACGCGTCACCACCAGGGAACCCCCGCCGACCGCGGTCGATCCGTCAATGCTCTTTCCCTTCACGATGCTCTTGAGTTCAGCAACCGTGCCGACGTAACCCTTTCAAACGCTTAGGGCGGCTGACGAGAAACCGTACACTACGCATTTCACGCACAGCAACCATAACGCAAACAATCCGGGCAGGGCCGCGTCGACCGTTGCGCATTGGGACGGCTTTGCTCTTTAGGAATGCGACGGATCATGCCTCGTCGTCTCATTCTTCCGTCGATATGCGCAGAGGCATCGACGAGCGTCACCGGCTCGATGCGCCGTCATGCACACAACTTGGCATATGCCCTGATGAACAGTGGTTTATCGGGTGCTGCCACGCGCCGCAGGAACGCGCCGCACCCGAAGGCGACTGATCCCGCCGGTCCGCTGAACGCTGCCCACGCCGTTCGGTCCGACTCATTGCTGAATAATGGAGGCAGTCGACGGTCAACGACGACGGCGGACAACACAGCAAGATTACTATTCGCATTTCTACGATTGCTACAACTACAGTTTAGTACGCGTAAAGGCGGTAATTGCAGAGCAGAGAGAAGTGGTAATTGGATTTCTATTCATTGGTTCGAATTCGACATAATGTTCGGTTACCGCCCGCTTCTAGGATTCCCTGCGCGCAGTTACCGCACTTGGGAACGGTCGCCTGTGAGCCCGCGCTCACATCGTCGAGATAGTGACCCAGACCACGTCAAATGCCACGAACCGAGGGGGTGGCCGGGCGAAATTTGACTTGCGTTTGAACGGTTCGGAGGCAAACCGTCGACCTACTTTCATTAACGTATCGAGAATCGCCGGATGACCCGATACGAACTCGGCGGCACGCGAAAACGGTGTCGCGAGTGACGGGGCGACCTCGCGCCGAATAATCTATCTATTTAGCGGTTTATCGGGTTGCTGCCAAAGCACGAACTCTGCCTGGCCAGCATGAACCGCTTGAGCGATGGCGACGAAGCAGTCGTTGCTCGGTCGTCAGAGAGGACGTCACGCGACCATCGGCGGGCGACGGAAGCGCCGGGCCGGCGTCCTGACGGGCATCGCGCGGCGGCGAACATCCAGGCGCAACCGTCGTATCCGCCTCCAGGGCCGCACGGCACGCAGCGTTCTCACAGGAAAACTGCCGGAACCGACACCTCGACCACGAAAGAGTGGAAAATCCGACGATGAGCTGGCATGACGACGCCAGCCGGGGAGGCAGACGATGAGGCCCATGGCGCTGGTGGCGATGACGGCGCTCCTCGGTAAGGCCACGAGCCCGACGACGCTGAAGAACGCGCAACAGCAGCTGGTCGCCCAGCGTGGTTTCAGCACCAAGGAGGCCAACGGGATCATCGATTCCGCGGTCCAGTCCTACTGCTATCAGTACTCGAAACTCGTGACCGACTCCGGGATCATGGCCACGTCCTAGGAACCTCGAGGTGGTTTAGGCGAGAAGGTCGGCGGCCCGCGACAGAAGGCCGGGCAGCGCAGTGGCCATGGCTTCCAAGGAGCGGTCGGGCTCTTCTCGACGGCGGTTGTGCTTGACGATGAGCGACCAGGTGGCCGCCGACTTGAAGCAGGCCAGTCCTTGGAACCAGTCGAGATCGGGTACGTCGCTCCCCCGGGCTGCGACGTACTCGGCGGCCAGCTCGGATGGCGTGGGCGTCATACCGGCGTAGCGGGTGGTTCGGCGGTAGGTCCGCGGATCTGCGTTGATCAAGAACCAGCCCACGTCGATCCGCGGGTCTCCGACGGTCCAGATCTCCCAGTCGATGACCCCGATGACGCGATCGTCGACGAGCCAGAAGATTGCCCAGCCGAAAGTCGCCGTGCACGACGGCCGGTGGCATCGGAGCCGGCGCGGTCGAGCGGAGCGTCGCGGCCACCTCCCGCCAACCGGGGACGAGCGTCTCGTCGACCGTCTCGAGGGTCCGGCACCACCGCTCGATCTCCTCACCGGGGCCGGCGATCGGTTCGGCGTCGAGACCCGACGCCGACGGCTGCAGACCATGCAGCTGCGCCATGACGCGGACTGCGTCGAGCATCCGGCCTGCCATGGTCTGGGGGTCGACGGCTGCATCGTCGTGCGCCGTCGAACAGCGGCTCGGTCGAGCTGCCCTCGAGATGCGACATCACGAACAGCGGCGGCTCGTCGGGAGGGTTTCCAAGGTCTTCCCAGAGCACCTCCGGCACGGGCACTGCGGTGGGACCGAGCGCGCGAATCATCCTGGCCTGCCGCAGAACGTCGCGATGCCGGGTCGGCATCACGCCGGGCGGTGCCACCTTCACCACGACCCGCTCGACGGCCCGACATCGCGGCGAACGTCAGGCTCGACGCGCCGCCCGTCAGCGGGCGCACGTCGGTGATGCCCACGGCGCGCGAGCCTCGCCTCGAGCCGTCCGAGTAGCGGATCGTTCAGCGCAGCCAACCGATCTCGCGCAGGAACGGCTGAGTATGCGCGATGCGGCCGGTCATGGACTCTCGGGTCGCCGGTGCACAACGCGACCGCGGTCTCGACGATGAGCTCGATGTCCTCCGTGTCGACCTTGGCGAGGTCGAGCGTCCCCGCGCCGGGAGTGGCCACCGGATTCGACGGCGCAGCGGCGTTGACCGCGATGCCGTCGTCGTAGAGTTCCGCCGCGAAGCTCTTGGTCAGCCGATTCATGCCGGCCTTCACGGTGCCGTACATCCCGAAGCCCGCAGACCGATCGAACTCGTCGAACGGCGGCCCCGGCGGCAGGTCACCGCCGACCGAGGTGAGGTTGAGCACCCAGCCGCGGCCACGCTCACGCATCGCGGGAATGGCCAGTTGGGTCAGGTGCAGGGGCGCGACCATGTGCATCTCGATCATCAGCCGCGCGCGCTTCTCCGGGAACCCGTCGAGCGGCCGCAGGAACGTGACGGCCGCGTTGTTGACCAGGATGTCGGGAGCGCCGACGAGATCGACCACCTCGGCGAAGAGCCGCTCCCGGTCCTCCGACGACGAGAGATCCGCCTGCACGGCGACCGCGGTGCCACCCGCTGCGACGATCTCGTCGCGCGTCTGGCCAAGCGAGCCTTGGTATTTCGGGTCGGGATCCATCGTCCGTGCCGTGATCGCCACGGTGGCGCCCTCCGCGGCGAAGCGTTGCGCGATGGCCTTGCCGAGACCTCGGCTCGCCCCGGTCACCAGCGCGACCTTGCCCTCACATCGACCTCCACTGACGTCTCCTAGCTACGCGGTATGCCTGCGAGTTTGTCGGCGAACTTCGCCTCGGCCGCGTCGCGCAACCGGAGCAGATGCTCCGACGGGAAGACGTCCGGCGACGGCTCGACGTCCTTGAGCAGTTGCCGAGCGAGCGTCACCTTGTGGACCTCGGTGGGGCCGTCCGCCAGGCCGAGCACGAAGGACTCCGTCAGGTATTGCACGAAGGGCATCTCGTGCGACGTACCGAGGGAACCATGGATCTGCAGCGCACGCGCAGAGACGTCGTGCAGGACCTTCTGCATCATCGCCTTGACCGCCGAGATGTCGGCCCGCACGGCCTTGTAGTCGTTGAACTTGTCGATCTTCCAAGCGGTTTGAAGCGTCAGCAGCCGGAAGGCCTCGATCTCCATCCACGAGTCCGCGATCATCTCCTGGACCATCTGCTTGTTCGCGAGAACCTCGCCCTGGGTGTACCGCGAGACGGCCCGCTCGCAGATCATGTCGAAGATCCGCCGCACCAATCCGACCGTGCGCATGGCGTGGTGGATGCGACCACCGCCGAGCCGGGTCTGCGCGACGACGAACGCTCCGCCGCGAGGGCCGAGCATGTGGTCGTCGGGCACGCGGACGTTCTCGTACCGTACGTAGCCCTCGCGGCCGCCGCCCCCCAGCGGCTGGTAGCCGAGTCCGACGTCGCGCAACACGTTGATGCCGGGCGTCTCCCCTGGCACGACGAACATCGAATGCCTTTGGTACGGCGGGGCATCCGGATCCGTCACCGCCATGACGATGATGAACGACGCTGACGACGCGAACGACGAGTACCACTTCTCGCCGTTGATGATCCAGTGCTTGCCGTCCTGAACCGCACTGGTGGTGAACACCTTCGGATCGGCGCCGCCCTGCGGTTCGGTCATCGAGAAACACGAGATGATGCGGTTGTCGAGGAGCGGTTCGAGATACCTCTCCTTGAGTTCGGGGGTGCCGTAGTGCGCGAGGATCTCACTGTTGCCGGAGTCCGGTGCGTGTGAGCCGAAAACGATGGGTGCGCATTCCGATCGGCCGAGAATCTCGTTGAGCAGTGCGAGTTTGACCTGTCCGTAGCCGGGGCCCCCGAGGTGGGGCCCGAGGTGCGTGGCCCACAGGCCCCGCTCCTTGACGATCTTCTGCAGCGGCGGAATCAGAGCCTGGCGAACGGGGTCGTTGAGGTCGTGGGATTCCTTGACGATCAGGTCGATCGGCTCGCATTCGGAGCGGACGAAGTCGTTCACCCACTCCAGTTGCGCGGCCCACTCCGGATCCGTGGTGAAGTCCCAAGCCATGTATTAGTCCCTTCGGTGGTCGGGCGTGCTCATGTCGCCCACTTCTGCCTGAGAGCCGCCGCTTCGTCGGTGGCGTGGGTCAGCACCTGATTGCGGTTCTCGAGTTCGATCGCCGACGCCAGGTCGGAGGCGTCGGTGTTCACCTGCAGCGCACGCTTGGTCAGTTGGACGCCCAGCGGGGCGAGACCGGCGATCTGCACGGCCAGTTCGAGGGCCCGGCCGGGAAGTCGATCGGGCTCGACGACCTCGCTCACCAGCGCGCGCCGGTCGGCTTCCTCCGCAGATACCGTTCGGCCCGTGATCATCCAGTCCGCCGCGACGCTGGTGCCGACGATCCGCGGCAGGTGGTAGCTCATCCCCATCTCGGCGCCGGACAGGCCGAGCAGGATGGCCGCATTGCCGAATGTCGCTGCGGCGGAGCAGATGCGGATGTCGGCGGCAAGGCATAGGGCGAGGCCTGCCCCGACGCATGGACCGTTGACGGCAGCGATCACGGGCTGGGGTATCGCCCGGATCGCCTGCGGCAGGGCGGCCATCGCCTCCTGGAATCGGAGTCGGTCGATGGCAGGAGCGCTCGCGTCCAGCATGCCCGGCCCGAAGTCGCGCACGTCGATCCCGGAGCAGAAGCCGCGGCCCGCGCCGGTCATGACGACCACCTTGACGGTCGAATCGGCGCCGAGTTCGGCGAACGACGCCATCAGCTCGGACACCATGACGCCGTTGATCGCGTTCAGGCGTTCCGGCCGATTGAGGCCAAGCACCGCGACGCCGGCCGTCGGTCGATCGAGGATCAGCGTCTGTGGCACGTCGGACTCGCTGGACGAGCGTTGCGGTGCCACCGGAGTCTCCTTCAAGAACGACATTCTCATCAGGAGCATATGGCTCCGCTGGGCGGGTGCACAGCATTTTCGATTTTCGGAAGGTGACGTCTCCCGCGATGGTCGCCTGAAGTGGCCACGACGCGCACCGCAGCCTGACAGACTCGCCGGATGAGCGACTCCAAGGACGAGGTCGTGGAGGGCACCATCGGCGGACTCGACCAGTTCAGCCCCTCCGTCACCAAGACGGTCGTCGAGCGGGTCGCGCCGATCCTCCGGCGCTGGTTTCGGGCCGAACTGCACGGGCTCGACGCCTTCCCCGCCGAAGGTGGGGCGCTGGTGGTGTCCAACCACTCCGGCGGCATGCTCACCCCTGACGTGATGCTGTTCGGATCGGCGTTCTACCGGCGCTTCGGGTACGACCGGCCGCTGATCACGCTCGCGCACTATGGCGTGGTGATGGGCCCGCTCGGCGACATCATGCCGAAGGTCGGCGTGATAGAGGCGAGTCGCGAAAATGCCGCGGCCGCTCTGGCTTTCGGCGGAGTCGTCCTGGTATTTCCAGGCGGGGACTACGACTCGTACCGGCCCACCCTCTCGGACAAGGTCATCGACTTCGACGGTCGGACCGGCTACGTCAGGACGGCGATCGCGGCGGGTGTGCCGATCGTGCCGTCCGTGTCGATCGGCGGACAGGAGAGCCAACTGTTCCTGACTCGGGGCAATACGCTGGCCAAGCTGCTCGGACTCTCGAAGGCGCGGATGGAGATCCTGCCGCTCACGTTCGGCTTCCCGTTCGGCTTCAGCGTGATCATGCCGCCGAACCTGCCCCTGCCCACCAAGATCGTCACGCAGGTCCTCGAGCCGATCGACGTCGTCGCGCGGTTCGGACCCGACCCCGACGTGGCCGAGGTCGACGTCTACGTCCGCTCCGTCATGCAGGCGGCCCTCAACGAGCTCTCGCGCAAGCGCCGCTTCCCGATCCTCGGCTGACTAGCGGTCGGCGCTGACCGGCGGAAGCGCGCTGCCAACGGCGCTGAGTTCATCGGAAATACCTGCGGCACGGCGAATTTCGGCGAAGGCGCGGGTGAAGGCATCGGTCGCCTCGTGGACGTCGCCGAAGGTTTGGTCGTCGGTGAGCACGGCGACACCCATCTGATCCACGTAGCTCCACACGGTGATGTTGACCGGCGCTCCCGCGGACAACACGCCCGTCGAGTAGATCTCGCTGACCGGGGCTCCCGCGAAGTGGCCCCGCTCGCGCGGCCCTGGCACGTTGGACACGGCCACGTTCATCATCTTGTTCTGACTGTCCCGCGTGGACAGCCAGCGGAACGCCGCGGGCGCGAACGCCGTCGGCAGATAGGTCATCAATCGGCTGTACAGCTCGGGCCCGAGGACCTCGTGGTCATCCTTGGCGATGCCCGTGGCCACCGCCACCAGTCGCACCCGCTCCAACGGCTCGGGCACGTGCACGGGCAACGAGATCGACAGTCCGCTGATCTCGTTGCCGGTGATCCGGTCCGGCGAGCGGTTCGTCGCCGTCGGAACCGACGCGATGATGGGCTCGTCGGCGTGCCCGTCGTACCGCAGCAACAGCTCGCGCAGCGCACCGGCGGCCGTCGCCAACACGACGTCATTGAGGCTTACCTCGAGACGCTTGGCCGTCTGCTTGACGTCCGCGAGCGATAGCGTCGCACTGCCGAATTGGCGCGCCGGCGACACCACGTGGTTGAGGAACGTGGCTGGCGCGCTGAAGTTCTCGGCCAGGTCGGGATGGTCACCGCGTTCCTTGGCGCGCTTGTGCACCCGGGTGAAGCCGGTCGCGGCATCCTTGACCAGACCGGGCAGCTCGCCGATCTGCCGCACGTGATCGCGTCCTGCCTCGGCCAGCAGCGCGGCCGAACCGGGTGCCACACCGGAGTCGTCGACGTCCCGCTCGTTCTGCCCTGCGCCCGTGATGTCCATCGCGCGGGACAGGAGATTCACCGACGCCACACCGTCGGCGAGGGCGTGGTGCACCTTGCCGATCATCGCGAACCGGTTGCCTTCGAGCCCTTCCGCGAAGTGGAACTCCCACAGCGGCCTGGTGCGGTCCAGCGGCGTCGACGCCACCCGCGAGATGACGTGGTCGAGCTCGCGACGTCCGCCGGGCGCGGGAACGTCAACGCGCCGCAGGTGGTAGTCCAGATCGACGTCGCAACCTTCGAGCCACATCGGATGGTGCAGTCGCCATGGGATCTCGACGAGGCGGTACCGCAACGGTTCGAGCAGATGGAGCCTGCGGCGGAAGTGCGTGCGGAACTCCTCGAACCCGAAGTCGAGTCCCGCGGCGTCGATGACCGCGACCTTCAGCGTGTGGGAGTGCAGGTTGGACGTCTCGCTGTACAGCAGGTACGCGTCCATGCCGTTGAGTCGCTTCACGCCCACCCCTGCTTCGTCGCGATCGGCCCCCGCCCGATCCCATGTAAGCACTCAACCCGCGACGGGTGACGGTTTTGCCCGTACCAGTCACCCTGGGATCCACGTCAGCGGGCGGCCTTGCGGCGGCCACCGATCGCGGGCGCGGTGCCGATCACCCCGTCGTCCTCCAGTGCAACCAACTCGTCGTCGGTCACTCCGATTGCACTCAACACCTCGCGGTTGTGCTCACCGAGCATCGGCGCGGGAGAACGGTGAAACGCGTCGGGCCCGCTCGCCAGGCTGATCGGGAGCGTGCTGTGCGGCGCCGCGACGTTCACCGGGTGGCCCACTGTCTCGAAGAAGCCGCGGTGATGCAGTTGCGGCAGCTCGCCCTGACGGTGCGGCTGCATCACCTTTGCCACCGGAACTCCTGCAGGCCAGAGGGTTTCGACGATCTCATCGCTGCTGCGCGGCAGGCACCACTGCGACAGCTGCTCGTCGATGACGTCGTGGCGCGCCCGTCGGCCCGCCACGTCGAGAAGCGCGGGATCCATCGCCCACTCCGGGCTGCCCAGCGCCTCCCGCAGGGCGAGCCACTGTTCGTCGGTAGACACCGCGACCGCCACCCAGCAGTCGGCGCGACCGAATTCGTCGACATCGGCGCTGCGATAGTGGTTCTGCGGCGCCGCCGTCGGCCCTCGATTGCCCGCCCGCTGCAACAGCGTTCCGTATGCGGAGTGTTCGATCACCTGCTCGGCGGCGATGTTGAGGGCGGCGTCGGCCATCGCCGCCTCGACGAGCACGCCCTGCCCGGTCCGTCGCCTGTGCTCGAGTGCCAACAGCAATGCATTCAGCGCGTGCACCCCCGCGTTCGGATCGCCCACCGAATACGGCTCGTACGGCGTGCGGTCGGGATAGCCCGTGAGCCAACTCAATCCGGTGGCGTCCTCGATGATGTAGGCGAATGCGGGGTTGTCCCGCCACGGCCCCTCGAGTCCGAACCCGGGCATCCGCACCATGATGACGTCGTCGCGCAACTCTCGCAGCGAGGCGAAGTCCAGGCCGAGCTGATCGATCACGCGTGGGGTGAAGTTCTCCACGACGACGTCACACGTCGCGATCAGCTCACGCAGCAGCTCGCGGCCGCGCTCGGTCTGGAAGTTGAGCGTCACGCCGGTCTTGTTGGTGTTCAGCGCCGAGAAGATCGGCGACCGCTCCCACCACTGCTCGACGGTGGCGGGTATGCCCGCGATCAGTCGCGTGCCGTCGGGTCGCGGCGTGGACTCGAGGTGGATGACCTCGGCACCGAGCATTGCCAGGGCGTGAGTGCACGACGGGCCCGCCCAGAACGTCGTCATGTCCAGCACGCGAAGACCGCTCAGCGGCAATCGATCCCGATCGGATCCGCCAGTCGGCGCGGGCCGCGGCACCGAACTCCGATTCGCGGATGGCCGCGGTGTGCTCGCCGAGGCGCGGCGCGGGCGTGAACGGCCGCAGCGCGACACCGCCGAGTCGGTACGGGTGACTCGGTTGGACGAAGCCCTCTCTGGGGTTGGTCGTGAATGCGCCGCGCTCGACGAAGTGATCCATCGCCGTCACGTTCTCGCCGTTTCCCACGGGCGAATTCGGGATGCGGAACGCCGTGCGAGATCGCGGACGTCGTCGACCCGTTGATCGCGCAGCCACGCGTAGAGCTCCTCGGCGTGCAGGTTCGCCTGTTCGGTGATGGTGAGTTCGGTTTCCTCGTCGATCCATTCGTCGTGGCCCGACATCGCACACAGGTCGTGCCACTGCTGCGCGGTACCGCACCCGAGCGCGACCAGGCCGTCCTCCGCCTGCGCCACGCCGGGGACCGTCGGCCTGCGCTCGGTGCGCCACGGCCTGCCGAGCATCTCGAAGTAGGTCACGGGATAGTAGGTGAGACAGAGGATCTGGGCTTCCAACATGGACAGATCGATCAGCTCACCGTGCCCGTCGCGCAGCGCGCGGTACCGGAACGCCAACGTCATCGCGGCGGCGTAGGCGCCCGACACCCAGTCGCCCACCTGGCCCCCGACGTGCACGGGCGCGCGGTCCTGGGTACCTCGCCCGATGCCGATCGCCCCGCCGGACCATGCCTGCAGCGTGAACTCGGTCGCGGCCCGGTCATGCCACGGCCCGTCGAGCCCGAACGGCGTGATGGCGGTGACGATCAGGTGCGGGTGCCGACGGTGGATCTCCTGCGGCGTCAGTGAGGCGGCTTCGGCGACCGCCGACCCTCGGGACCACACCACCGCGTCGGCGGACGCCAACAGACGGTCGACGAGCGACACGTCGCACGGATCGACGACCACGCTGCGCTTGGAGCACGCCAGGAAGCTGAACAGTGCGCCGTCGTCGCCGGCTGCGATCGCCGCGCCCGACGCCGACCACCGGCGCAGCGAATCACCCTCTGGTGCTTCGACTTTGATGACGTCAGCACCGCCGTCGGCGAGGATCTTCGTGCAGTAGGCTCCGGCGATCCCGCTGGACAGGTCGACGACCACGTATCCGTCGAGCGGATGCTCGGTCACCGCTAGTTCTTCTTCGCCCGGTTCTTCTTGCTCAGCCTGAAGTCGGGTGGGAACTTGTCGTCGTTCGCGTTCACCGCTGCGGCCAGACCGCTGTCGATGGACTCCATCATGTCGAGATCGTGGGCGTCGTCGTTGGTCACGCCGCTGCCCATCGACTCGAAGAAGGCCGACAGCAGGCTGCCCATGTACTCACCCTGGTGCTGCTTGTAGATCTCGAAGAAGACCTTCTGCATGTAGACGGTGTCGACGGGCCGGTTCCTGGCGCATGCGAGCGCATACTTCTGCGTCTCGGCCTCGAGCTCGTCGCGCGTCACCACCTTGTTGAGGAAGTTGCACTTCTCCATGTCCTCGGCGGTGAAAGGCCTTCCGGTGAAGACCATCTCCTGAAACTTGCGCAGACCCATCATCTGCACCCAGGTCCACATGCGGGGGCCCCAGCCGTAGTACCGGAACGACGGATGACCGAACAGTGCGTCGTCGGACGAGATCACCAGGTCGGCGTCAGCGCACTGATAGAAGTGCCAGCCGTAGCAGTATCCCTTGGCTTCCACGATGCTGATCTTCTTCAGTTCCTGCAGCGGCCGGTTGCCCGCCTGCACGTTGGCGTACCACCCGCTGATCGTGGCGCCGCTACGGAACGTCCCGCTCGGCGGGTACTGCACGTCGTCCAGGTGATCCACCTTGAGTTCCCGTAGCCGCATGGTCGGATCGTCGTAGCCCTCCATGAACTCGGGCAGATCGGCGCCGCTGCCGAGGTTGTCCCCCACCCCGCGGATCACGACGACCTTGACGTCGTTGTCGACGCTCGACGCCCGGATCAGGTCCGCGTAGCGCAGCCGTGCCTCCCCCGTGGGGGCATTCAGGAACTCCGGCCGGTCGAACGTGATCGTCGCGATCTTGGTCTTCTTGTCCTTCTCGTAGCGGATGATCTCCTCGGCGGACGGCCGCTTCTTCTTCGACATGCCTACGCTCTCAGTTGGTTCCGGCGGCAACGTTGCCGCTGAACGGACGGGCTCGAGTCAGTACCTCTGGCCCGGTCTCGGTGATGAGGACGGCGTCGCGGCTGAAGACGGCACCGACTCCCTGCTCCCACACGTACGCGGTAACGGCCAGCACCGTTCCGGGATCGAGACGCTCGGCGGCGGCGGTCTCCGGCAGGTCCGGCGAGATCACCGGCGGGTCGAAGCCGAGGCCCAGTCCGTGCGCGACCGGCAGCGGTGGCAGCGCCTCGCCAGCTGCGTCGTAAGCGGCCAGCAGGTCGCTTGCGGGTGCACCGGGTTGGCACGCCTCGACCAGCCTGTGCCACAGGTCATTCGAGCGTCGGTACAGTGCGTCGGCTCCTTCGACCTCGCCGACCGGCCAGGTCCTGCCGACCTCGCCGACGTAACCGTCGGCCAGTGCGCCGCCTGCGAAGGCCACCAGATCGCCTTCGGCGATGCGACGGTCGCGGCGGCCGACCCGCCACGCGTGGTCCCGCGACGTGATCCACGCGCCGTCCTGGGTGGCCGACGTGCTGAAGCCGCCCGCCGTCATCGCCTCCATGAGCACGCCGTTCAACGCCTGCTCGGTGGTGCCGACCGCGAGTTCGGACACCGCGGCGGCAAGCCCTCGCTCGGCGACGGCGAGTGCTCCGCGAAGCACGCGGATCTCCTCGGCGGTCTTGATGCGCCGCGCCGCCTTCATCGCACCCTCGCCGTCGACGAGTTCGGCGTTCGGGAAGGCGATCGGCAGCAGCTGGGCGAAAGACGGTGACATGGCGTCGGTCCCGACTCGCTTGGCTCCGGCCGCACCCGTCGATGTGCTTGAGCACCTCGATGTTCGTCATCGGGTTCCAGGCCAGCCCGTAGAGATGGTCGTGTCCGATCTCCTCGGGGATGCCCTCGTCCCAACTGCTGTTGAGGTGGATCTCTCCGGTGGCGCGGACCAGCACGCAGATCGGCGCGAACGGCCGGGTGCCCGCCACCCAGAGCTGCGGTGCGCCGGTGACATACCGGACGTTGGCCTGCCGACCCAGCACCAGGATGTCGAGGTCGTTGGCCTCCATCTGTGCGAGCGCCCGCTCACGCCGCCCCGTGCGCAGGGCCAGGTCGTCGGGAACGATCTCCAGGCTCATCAGCGTTGCCCGTACGGCGCGTAGGGATAGTCGGTGATCGACTGATAGCCGTCCTCGGTGATGATCACGATCTCCTCGCTGCGATATCCGCCGGTGCCGTCCTCCCAGACGACGGGTTCGAGCACGAGCAACATGCCGGCCGGGAACACGAAGTTGTCGTCGAACTCACTCGCCGAGATCCGTTCCGATCATCGGCATTTCAGCCGCGTTGGTGCCGATGCCGTGACCGAGGTAGAAGTGCGGCAGCCAGGGTTTGGTACCACCGTTCGCGGCGATGGCCGCGCGCGCGAGGTCACCGCTGGTGGCGCCCGCCTTGGTGACCGCGAGCACGGCGTCGAGGATCTCGCGCCACTTCGCGAACTGCGCGTGCTGCCGAGGCGTCGGCTCGTCGGCGACCAACCAGGTCCGCCCGAAGTCCGAGCAGTAGCCCTCGTAGGTGATGCTGACGTCGGTCCACAGCACGTCGCCCTTGGCGAGTTCCTGCTCGGTCGGCAACAGCGGGAGCGCCAGGTCTCCGGTGGTGGTCCAGACCGCGCCGCTGGTCCTGGTGGTGGGCATCACCTGCCAGATGGCCTCGATCATGTTCGTCGTGGCACCGAGTTCGAACGCGCGGCGCACGAACGCGGCCGAGAGGTCGATCTGCCGGACACCAGGAGCGAGCGACTTCTGCACCTCGACCACCGCCTGTTCGGTGATGCGGCAGGCCTTGCGGACACTGGCGATCTGGTCGACGGTCTTGACGAGCTTGGCCGGCCCTATCACCAGCGCCGCGTCCGACGGCGGTCCCGCCGGGAACAACCGGTCCGCGGCCCGCCGCATCGCACCGGTCAACTCGTCGACGGCGATCGTCCCGCCTGCCGGTACCAGGCTGGCCAGCACCTTGGCGAAATGATCGACACCCTCGTCGAATTCGAGATACAGCGGACCGTGGACGTGGTCGGCGGGAACCTCGGTATCGAAGGCGCTGCCTTCCTTGAACGGCATGTAGAGGTGCGGGTGTTCGTCGTCGGCGAGCACCACGGCCACCGGTCGCTCCACGTGCGACAGCCCCGCGTCGAGCAGGGGCCAGCTCGCGCCCGTCGCGTAGACGACGTTGCCGTTGCCGAGCAGGACGAGGGCGTCGACCCCCTTCTCCCTCATGGAGGCCCGCAGGCGTGCGCCGCATTCGCGGTACATCCGCGCCCTGGTCGGGCAGGTCGGGAATGTCGAGAAGCGCGGAACCCGAACGGGTTGCGAACGACGTCGTCACGACAGGCCCAGGAAGTTCTTGACGTTGGTGCTGACGATCTTCACCGCGTCCTCGGGGCCGACCGCGTCGACCACGGTGGCCAGAGACTTCTCCGAGTAGCCGTACGTGCTCTCGTTGTGCGGGTAGTCGCTCGACCACATCACGTTGTCGACGCCGATCTGGTCGATGAGCCGCAATCCGAGGGGGTCGACCATGAACGACGCGCTCATGTGGTTGTCCCAGTAGTGGCGCACGTCGTGGGAGAGCTCGTGGTTGAACATGTGCCGGTAGGAGGCGAGCATGTGTTCGGCATCCTGCAGAGCGGTTGGCACCCAGGCGATCCCGCCTTCGAACCACCCGATCTTCAGCTTGGGATGGCGGTCGAGGATGCCGGAGAAGACGTACTTGGCGAACTGCTCGCGGAACGAGTCGACGTTGACCATCATGCCCACGACCACGCTGTTGTTCTCGCACGGCGTCTTCGGCGGAGTCTCGCCGATGTGGTGGGTGACGGGCAGGCCGGCCTCCTCGATCTCGTCCCAGACCGCGTCGAGCGCAGCGCCGCCGTAGTCGTAGATGTTGCCGTCGTCGTCCTTGCCGGGGTTCAGCGGAAGCAGGAACGTCTTGAGTCCCAACGACTTCAACTCTTCGAGCGTGCTCCTGGTGCCCTTCGGGTCCCACCAGTTGATCAGCCCGACGCCGTAGAAGTGACCGTTGCTGCGCTCCTGCAGTTCGGCGATGTGCTCGTTGTAGATGCGAAACACACGCTCGCGCAACGCCTTGTCCGGGTAGTGGAAGAGGGCGAGCACGGCGTTCGGGAACGCGAGCTCCTTGTCGATGCCGTCCTCGGAGAGCTGACGGATGCGGGCCTCGATGTCGTTGGTCGCCGCGCCTGCAAGATCGTCGTACTGCATGAGCACGCGCCCGAAGTCGCCGCCGGTCCACGCCTTGCCCTTCATGCCGACCATGTAGGCGCCGTCCTCGTACCAGATCCGCGGCGCGGCACCCTTGAGGTCGTCGGGGAAGCGTTCGAAGAAGATGTCCTCGGCCACCGAGATGTGGTTGTCGGCGGAGAACACCTCCGTTCCGACGGGCAGTCCGACGGCAACACCGGCCGCATGACCGTGTCGGTCCTTCGGAGCGCCCCAGCCCTCGGCGGGATAGAGCTCGGTCTTCGTTGGGGTTGACATCGGTGGCACTCCAATCGGGCTGTGGCTTGGGTCTTCTGGTGGCGTTTGGGCCACGCGGGCTGTGTGTGGAGGCGACTACCAGGTCACCGGAAGTTCGTAGACGCCGTACGCCAGGCGGTCGTGCTTGAACGGCACCTCGTCGAACGGAATCGCCAGCTTCAGGGTCGGAATGCGACGCAGCAGCGTCTGGAACACGATCTGAAGTTCGGCTCGGGCCAACTGCTGGCCCACGCACTGGTGGCGGCCGAAGCCGAAGCCGAGTTCCTGGCTGGCGTCCCGCGTGAAGTCCAGCTTGTCGGGATTCGGGTAGGCGGCGGCGTCCCAGTTCGCAGGCGCAAGGTCGATGATGATGCCCTCACCGGCTTGCGGATGGTCTCGCCCCCGATCTCGATGTCCGTCGATCGCGACACGGCGTTGCCCGTTCTGGATGATCGACAGTTGTAGCGCATCAGTTCCTCGGCCGCATTGGCGATGAACTTCGGGTCGTCGGAATCACGAAGCAGGGCAGCCTGTTCGGGATTCTCCAGCAGGGCCAGCACGCCGATGCCGATCATGTTGGCGGTGGTCTCGTGGCCGGCGATGAGCAACCCGGTGCCCAGCTGCGCAGCCTCCTTCACGCTGATCTCACCGGCGGTGACCCGTTCGGCGAGGTCGGACACCGCGTCCTCGGCAGGATTGGCCTGCTTCTTCTCGACGAGGTCGATGAGGTACTTGTGCAGGCTCATCGCGCCCTTTTGCATGGCATCCGCCGCGGCGAAGCGGGCCAGACCCGCGTTGGCATGCTCCTGGAAGAACTCGTGGTCCTCGTAGGGCACACCGAGCATGTCGCTGATCACCTTGGTGGGCACCGGCAGCGCGAGCTTCGCAGATGATGTCCGCGGGCTGCGGGCCTGCGAGGATCGCATCGATGCAGTCGTCGGTGACCTGCTGGATGGTCGAGCGCAGACGCCTCGACGCGCTTGAAGGTGAACGGCTTCGAGAGCATCCGGCGAAAGCGGGTGTGCTCCTCGGCATCGGAGGTGAACACCGACCGCGGTCGCTTGTGCACCGTCGAGAGCATGTGCTCGTTCCAGTGCGGGAAGCCTTCGATTCGGTCGTCGACGCTGACTCGGGAGTCGGCGAACAGTTCCGCGCGCCACCTCGTGCCCGGTGATCAGCCAGGGAGTGGTTCCGTTCCAGATCCGCACGCGCGACAGCGGCTTGGCCTCGCCCATCTCCAGCATCTGCAGCGGCGGTGCGAATGGGCAGCGCGCCTCCCGCTCCATCGGGTACTCGGGCACATCGGCCGAAACCTTCTCGGCGGCAAGCGTTTCTGACATCAATACTCCGTCATTCCTCGATGTGGATGGCCAGGGCTGGGCATGCGGCCGCGGCCTTGCGGGTTTCCTCGGCGAGTTCGGGGCCGGGTTCGTTCGATGAGCAGTTCCACGACGCCGTCGTCGTCGCGCTGGTCGAAGACCTCGGCGGCGTTCATCACGCACATGCCGGATGACACGCACCTGTCCTGGTCGACGGTCACCCTCACGACGCCTCACCGCCGGCCGGGGTGACGGGTGCCAGCCACAGCCCGACGATGGCGTCGATGAGACCGGAGCCCGCGGCGTGCCACGACGTCCGGGAGGCGACGCCCGCGCCCTTGGCGAGCGCGCGTTCGCGGTCGGCACAGCTGTGCATCAACAGGTTTCGGGCCATCACGTTGCGGTCGGCTCTGGTGTCGGGCGTCGAGGTCGGGCAGGCAGCGGTTGATTCCGTCGACCACTTGCACCAGCGACGGCGAGCTCAACGCGTCCTTGACCACGAACCCGTGATAGGCCGGGTCGGTCATGGCCTGCGCGGCGAAGCGCGCGTACCAGGTGGGATTGCCGAGGTCGGCGAGGTGATCGGTCAGCGGGCGGACCAGGCACGACACCCAGCCCCGCATGTCGGTGGCATCGTCGGTTTGCGCCACCATCCGTTCCCGAAGCTCTTCGATGGGCGCGCGGTGGCGTTCCTCGATGGAACGCACCAGATCGGTCTTGGTGCCGAAGTGGTAGCCGACGGCGGCGTTGTTGCCTTGTCCCGCAGCCTCACTCACCTGCCGGTTGGACACGGCGTAGACGCCGTGCTCGGCATAGAGCCGTTCGGCGGCGGTGAGGATCGCCTCACGCGTGGTGCTTGCGCGGTCGGTGCGCAATGGCCGGGCTGCGGTCACGGGTTCAGTCAACGCCGTCGGCCGGTTTAAGTCAAGCAGTTGATTTAAATCGCTCGCAGCGCGATTCCTCACGCGCATCGGAACTGCGTCGCGCGGTCAGGACCACGATCGCACGGAGCGTTCAGGGCTTCGGCGTGCGCGGCGGAATGACCTTGCCCGCCACGGTGCCGCCGTCGACCGGCAGCAGCGTGCCCGTCACGTATCGCGACCGGTCGGTGGCGAAGTAGAGCACCGCCTCGGCGACGTCGTCCGGTGTGCCCTGCCGCTTCAGCGGCCGGTCGTCCTGCATCTGCTGGCGGATCTTGGCCTCGAAGGCCTCCAGCCGCTCACGGTCCTCGGGACTGGCGGCGCTCTGCAGGATCGGCGTCGGGATGCCGCCCGGCGCAATGCAATTCACGCGAATCTCGTACTGCGCCAACTCGATGGCGGCGGACTTGGTGAACTGGATGATGGCGGCCTTGGACGCCCGATACGTGGCGACCCCGCCGCCCGCGAGGATTCCGCCGATCGAGGAGATGTTGATGATGGACCCGCCGCCGGCCTCGGCCATGTGCCGTCCGGCGTCGCGAGTGCCCGCCATGACGCCGAGCAGGTTGACCCGCATCACGCTGTCGAACTCGGCGAAGTCGTCGTGGAACAGCCCCTTCTTCATGGGGCTCGACCGACCCGCGTTGTTGACCATGACGTGCAGTCCGCCGAACTTCTCGACCGTGGCCTCGACGAGTTCGCCAACCTGCGCCTGGTCACCGACGTCGGTGTGGTGGAAGTGGGCCGTGGGGCCCAGGTCCGCAGCCAATGTCTCGCCGAGATCGTCCTGGATGTCGGCGATCACCACCGTGGCGCCCTCGGCGACGAATCGCTCGACGATGCCGCGCCCGATGCCCGATGCCCCGCCGGTGACGATCGCGACCTTGCCCGCGAGTTCTTGGCTCATGACGTGTACGTCCCTTCGAGAAACCGCAGTAGCAGGTCGTTGACGACCTCGGGCTGTTCGAGTTGCGGACAGTGGCCCGCGGCATCCACCACCGCCGACCGCGCACCGACGATGCGGCCCGCGATGTCGGCAGCCCAACCCGCGGGAAGCAGCTTGTCCCCCGCACCCTCGATCACCATGGTCGGCACCGTGATCCGGTCGTACGCGCGCTCGGTGGATGGCGTCGGAGGCGGCGTCTCCCCTGGCCGCCGAAACCTCGCCGCGGCAATTGCCTCCCACGCCCCCGGCGCGGTGCTCGAGGCGTGCCGCCGCCGGACGTAGTCGTCGTCCGCCGGATAGGCAGAGTCGAAGAACAGCGCGGTGACGATGCGGCGCATGCCCTCGACGGTGGCGTCGTAGTCGTAGAGCGCGTCGGCGTGTTCGTTGCGCTGGATCGCCCCGCCGCCGCAGATCAGCGCGAGGGTGCGGACCGGCAGCACGGGCGCGTCGGACACCAGGTCGGTGAGCAGGTTGATGGCACCCATCGAGTTCCCGACGAAGTGCGCCGAGTCGACGCCCATCGCGGCACAGAATGCGGCGACGTGTCGGATCCTCAGGCCCCTGCCGTCGACGAAGTCGACGACCTTCGCGGATTGCCCGTACCCCAACATGTCTGGGGCCAGCACGCGGTAATGCTCGGCGAGCGCGCCGATGGTCCGTTCCCAGCCGAGGTCGGCGCTCGCGCCGAACTCGCCTCCGTGCAGCAGCACGACCGGGTCACCGGCACCGGCTTCCAGGTACCCCGTGACGAGGCCGTCGACGACGACGGACTTCCGCTCGAACTCCACGGGAGCCAACGATAAGGCGTGCCGAATAGCCAAAGCGCTTAGAGCGGGGCAGGAAGTCGCGCCTCAGTGCAGTTCGACGTCCATCCGCTCGGCGAGTGCCGCTACGCTGACGCCGAAGGTCTCGAGGACGCGGACGCGTCCGTCGCCCTCACCGTCGATGTCGAAGATCGCGTGCTCGGTGTACACCCGGCTCACACACCGCAGCCCCGTCAACGGATAGGTGCACTGCGGCACCAGTTTCGGGGTTCCGTCCTTCGCGAACAGTGTCATCATCACGAAGACGCGCTTGGCGCCGATCGCAAGATCCATCGCGCCACCGACCGCGGGGATCGCGTCGGGAGCGCCGGTGTGCCAGTTGGCGAGGTCACCTCGCTGGCTGACCTGGAACGCCCCGAGCACGCAGACGTCGAGGTGGCCGCCGCGCATCATCGCGAAGGAATCGGCGTGGTGGAAGTACGAGGCGCCCGGCGTCTCGGTGACCGGGATCTTGCCCGCGTTGGTCAGGTCCGCGTCGATGGCGTCGCCGACGGCGGCACCGCCCATCCCGAGCATGCCGTTCTCGGTGTGCAAGACGACTCCGGCGGCAGGATCGAGGTAGTCGGCGACCGTCGTCGGTTGCCCGATGCCGAGATTGACGTACGAGCCCGACGGGATGTCGCGGGCGACCGATGTCGCGATCTCGCGCTTGTCCAGCGGACCGCGGTCGAGATGCTCGACGGCTGACGCCGCATCCAGTGTGTCCGTCATGACGCCACCTCCATTGCGGTATCGGATATCGAGGACAGGTCGAGCACGCGGTCGACGAAGATGCCGGGCGTCACGACGATTTCGGGATCGATGTCGCCGGCGTCGACGACGCGGCGAGACCTCCGCGACCGTCAGCGACGGCGGCCGTCGCCATGACGGGTCCGAAGTTGCGTGCGGTCTTGCGGTACAGCAGGTTTCCCATCCGATCGGCAACGTGGGCGCCGATCAGCGCGACGTCCCCTCGAATCGGATACTCGAGCACGTAGTCGCGGCCGTCGATGGTGCGGGTCTCCTTGCCCTCGGCCAGCGGCGTGCCGACGGCGGTCGGGCAGAAGAACGCGCCGATGCCTGCGCCCGCCGCCCTCATCCGCTCGGCGAGGTTGCCCTGCGGCACCACCTCGAGGTCGACCTTGCCCGCCCGGTACAGGGCATCGAAGACGTACGAATCCGCTTGCCGCGGAAAGGAACAGATCACCTTGGCGACCCGGCCTGCGGCCAGCAGCGCGGCCAGCCCCGTGTCGCCGTTGCCCGCGTTGTTGCTGACGATCGTCAGGCCGGTGGCGCCCTGTTCGATCAACGCGTCGATCAGGGTGGTGGGCATGCCCGCCATCCCGAAGCCGCCGACGAGCACGGTGGCGCCGTCCTCGATCCCGGCGACGGCGTCGGCGGCATCCGCGCAGACGACGGTGCGGCTCATGACGACACTCCCCCGTCGCGTCGTAGTCGGACAACACCTCGACGGCGATGCGGAACGCCGAGTTCGCATCCGGGACGCCGCAATAGATGGCCGTCTGCATGAGCAGCTCCTTGATCTCGTCGTTCGTCATGCCGTTTCGGCGGGCCGCGCGCAGGTGCATCGCCAGTTCCTCGTGGTGGCCGCGCGCCACCAGTGCCGTCAGAGTGATCATCGAGCGACTGCGGCGGTCGAGACCCGGCCGGGTCCAGATCGTGCCCCACGCGTACTCGGTGATCATGTGCTGGAAGTCTTCGGTGAGCTCGGTGGTCGCCTGCCACGGCGCGGTCCACGTGCGCGTCGCCGAGCACCTCGCGCCGCACGGCCATGCCCGCCCGGTAGACGTCTCGGCGGTGGTGGCCGGGCGGCGTGCGGTCCACACCGAAGTGCTCGGCGATCAGCGCGGCCACCGTCGCGGGCGCCTCGGCGGGCGCCAGATGTCCGACCCCGTCGAGCACGACCAGCCTGCCGTCCTTGACCCCGGATGCGATGCGCTGCAGCGACTCCGGCGGGGTCGGAATGTCGGCGGCGCCCGCCACCGCGAGCACCGGCGTGACGATCTCGGCCAGCCGGTCGATGACGTCGAAGGTCGCCAGCGCCTCGCACGTCAGCGCGTAGGACTCCGGCATCGGTATCGCGCGAGGGCGTCCAAGCAGCGCCGCGGCCGGTACCGGGCTCCCGCTGCGGCGAAGCCCGGGGCCGAACCAGCGCTGCGGCCGACGCCGCCGACCATCGGCTGCGATGCCCGCCGGCGCGCACCGTGGCGGCGCGCTCGTGCCAGCCGTCGGCCGTGCCGATCGCGGCGCCGGTGCACAGCAGCGTCGCCGAGGCGAGCCGGTGCGGGGCGTCCAGCAGCAGTTGCAGTCCGACGCAGCCGCCGACGGAGTCGCCTGCGTAGTGGAAGGTTTCGGCGCCGAGCTCGGTCGGCGAGCGCCAGCACGGCGGCGGCCAGCTCGGCGACGGTGAACGGTTCGGACGCGCGGGGCTGCGGCCGTGGCCGGGCAGCTCCCAGCCGACGACGCGGAAGTGGTCGGTGAGCTGTCGGCGCGACGCCGCGCCCACAGCGTCGACGGCCGTCGTGCCGAGCGACGGGCCGAGCAGGAGCAGCGGCCGCGTCGGCGGGACCGCCGAAGTCGATGGCGGCCAGCCGCGGGATGCTCATGAGTGTCTCCTTCGGTGAAGCGGCCGGCCCGGCTCAGGGTCGCTTCGATCAGCCGATCGGTCGCACCGAGGTACGTCGGATGCGGCTGGGCGACCGGTCAATTCGGTCATGGTGCTGCTGTTCGGCGAGCAGCCCGTCCGCGGCGGCGAGGTTGGCGGCCGCGCGGTCTTCGTCGACCCGCAGGCCGGTGACGCAGTTCGGAGGCTGTGCACGGCGGCGACGACGGTGTGCCGGGCCAGCGTCGCGCAGTGGTCGCCCACTCGGCGTGCCACGCCGCCGTCGGCGCGTTCGTCGACACTCGCGCCCGCCGCGGCGTGCAGCGTGGCGCCCAGCGGACCCGCGGTCAGCGCAGCCCGGCGGATCAGCACCGAGCGGACCGGATTGTTCTTGTGCGGCATGGTCGACGAGCCGCCGCCGCTGCCCTCGGCCAGCTCACCGATCTCGGTGCGGCTCATCGGTCGCGACGTCGGCGGCGATGTGCCCCCACGCGTCGCAGCAGCTCGACCAGCGCGTCCCCGAGCCGGGTGATCGGCGACCGGGTGGTGTGCCACGGCGGCGCGGGCGCCAACCGCAGTGCGCGCGGCCAACGCGTCGCTCAGCGCGATCGCGCCGTCGACCGAGCCCGGCCAGTTCCGTCGCCGCAGCCAGGCTGCCCGACCGCGCCGCCGACCTGCACCGGCAGCGACGGCAGCAGCGCCGGCCAGCGGTTCGGCGGCGTCCAGCACGCCGACCAGCCAGCGCGGCGAACTTCGCCCCGACGGTGCTGGGCAGGGCGGCCTGCGTCAGCGTGCGCGCGAGTATCGGTGTGGTGCGGTGCGTTTCGGCGAGCTCGGCCAGCGCCTGCGACCTGGGTGGCGAACTCGTCGGTCGAGCGCGGTCCAGGACGTCGCGCAGGCACAACATCAGCGCGGTGTCGACGACGTCCTGGCTGGTCAACCCGCGGTGCAGCCAGCGCGCGGTCGGTTCGCGGCCGGAGCGCTCGCGCAGCAGCGCAACCAGACCGCTGACCGGATTGCCGTCGACGTCGGCGCGGCGCGGCGATCGGCTCGAGTCACCCTCGCCGTCGAGAGGCCCGCGCAGATCCGCGGCGTGCCGCCGGGGCGCGATCCCGCGCCTCGACCAGGCCGGCGAGCCATGCCTGTTCGACCGCGACCATGGCCGCGCAGGAACGCGGCGTCACTCATCAGCGTCGCCCGCGAGGTCGTCGCCCGGCCAGAACAGGTCGGTCATGCGTCGGTGCCCCGGGTAGCGCAGGAAGACCGTCTCGTTGCCTGGGCGCCCTGCAAGCTGGATGTCGAACCGCAGCCCGGTGCTCGTCGCGCGTCGGCGATCAGCGTGTCGCGCCGCTCGGCGGGAAGCGACGCCAGCAGCGGATCGTTGGCCAGCTGGTCACCCGGGCACGTAGGCGCGGGTGAACAGTCGGTTGAGCAGTCCGCGGGCGAAGATGGTGACCATGATGAACGGCGCAGCGCCGGGCTCGGACGCGCCCGGGGACGACGGTGGAGAAGCCGTAGCGGCCGCCGTCGTCGGTGCTGGCGCGGCCCCAGCCGGTGAAGGTCCAGCCGTCCCGGCGAAGGGAGCCAGTCGACGTGCGGGATGATGCCGTCGGCGTCGGCCTGCCAGATCTCGAGCAGGGCGTCGGGGACCGGCTTGCCCGTCGCCGTCGGAGACGGTCGCCGTGACAGCCGGATGGCGTCCGGCGAGCGCGGCGGGACCAGCTCGTTGCCGCGGTCGAACGGCAGCGCGTAGCCGAAGAAGGGGCCGACGGTCTGGCCCGGGCGTCGCGGTCAGCAGCGTGCTCATCAGTGTTCGTCCTCCGTTGTCGGGTCTCGACGGGAGTGCGGTCGCACCGGTCAGCACGATGTCCCACCGGTAGCCCGTCGCCCACTCGTGGGTGGTGACGTCGTGGTCGTAGGTGGCGACCAGGCGGTCGCGGGCCTTCTGGTCGGTGATCGACTGGTAGATCGGGTCGAGGGCGAACAGCGGGTCGCCGGGGAAGTACATCTGGGTGATCATCCGCTGCGTGAATTCGGTTCCGAACAGGGAGAAGTGGATGTGCGCGGGCCGCCACGCGTTGCGGTGGTTCTTCCACGGATAGGGGCCCGGCTTGATGGTGGTGAACCGATAGTTGCCCGTCGTCGTCGGTGAGGCACCGGCCGACGCCGGTGAAGTTCGGATCGATCGGCGGACGGGATGCTGATCGCGCTTGTGGATGTAGCGCCCGCCGGCGTTGGCCTGCCAGATCTCGACCAGTTGGCGCCGCACCGGGCTTGCCGTCACCGTCGACGATCGCGGCCGGTGACGACCATCCGTTCGCCGATCGGTTCGCCGCGAGTGCTGAATCGTCAGGTCGGCCTCGAGAGGATGCACGTCACGCTCGGAGAAGCACGGCGTCCACAACTCGACACCCTCTGGGTCGGCGTGGTGGAGGTCCTTGGTCGGATGACGCAACAGGCTGCTCCGGTAGGGCGCGTAGCCGAGGCGTGGCTGCGTCTCCTCGACACCCGCACGCTGGTAACCGGATTCGATCGCCGCGATCTCGGCGCTGATCGCGTGCTGGCTCGCCGCGGCGCTGTCGGGATTGGTGTCGGTCATTGCTGTCATGGTGTTCACGTTAGTGACTCCTCGAGGACGGGAGAGTTGGACTTCCGCGATCTGCAGGAAGCCCGCGGCATCGACCGCTTGCTGTAACCCGCAGGGCACCATCATGATTCGACTCAGTGATCGACGAGCTCCGCGCGGGACCCTGGACCTCGCGGCCCAGTAGCGCGGTAGGCACGTCCTTGGTCTCGCGGGCCGTCAGCGCCGCCGCCGTGGCGATGAGGCAGACCACCGCGGTGAAGACGCTGATCACGACCCAGCCGCCCTCCCGTATCCCGCCGAGCGCGGTGACGATTGCGGGGCGAAACCCGCGACCAGGAAGCCCAGCTGGGTGCCGATCGCCACGCCCGGAGAACCGGACCTCGGTGGAGAACATCTCGCCGTAGAACGACGGCCAGACGGCGTTGGCCGCGCGCGTAGCCGAACGCGAAGGTGGCGACGGCCAGCACGAACATCAGCAGTGTCGTTGCCGCCGCTCATCGACAGCAGGTAGAAGGGCATCAGCACCGCCGAGGACAGCGCGCCGTAGATGAAGACCGGCTTGCGGCCGATCCGGTCGGCGAGCTTGCCGAACATCGGCTGCGTGCCCAGCGCGCACGACGTTGGCGACGACGACCAGCCACAGCGTGATCGTCGGCGCCCAGGCCCGACCTTCTTGCCGTAGGCGATGGCCAGGTTGGCGAACACCGTCGACACGGCAGCGATGAAGGCGCAGAAGAAGACTCGCATGACGTCGCGCCAGTGGTTGCGCAGCAGCGGCTTCAGCGGCATCCGGGCGATGGTGCCTGCGGCCTTGGCCTCTTCGAACTCCGGGGTCTCGTCCAGCTTGCGGCGGATGAAGAAGGCGACGAGGACGACGACGGCGCTCAGCCAGAACGGCACGCGCCAACCCCAGTGTACAGCTCGGCCTCGTCGGACAGCGACACGAAGGGGATCAGCACCAGCGAGGCGAGGATCAGGCCGCCCTGGGTCCCGGTCAGCGTCCACGACGTGAAGAACGCGCGCTGGTGATCGGGGGCGTGCTCCAGCGTCAGCGAGCTGGCACCGGCCTGCTCGCCCGCGGCCGAGAAGCCTTGCAGCAGACGGCATACCACCAGCAGGATGGGCGCGAGCCCAGCCGGCCATGCCGTACGTCGGCAGGCAGCCGATCGCGAACGTCGAGAGACGCCCATCAGGACGATGGTGAACATCAGCACCTTCTGGCGGCCGATGCGGTCGCCGAAGTGGCCGAGCACGAAGGCGCCGACCGGCCGGGCGAAGTAGGCGACGCCGAAGGTCGCGAACGACATCAGCAGCGCGGCCTGCCGCCACCCTCGGGGAAGAACACCCTGGGGAAGATCAGTGCCGCGGCCTGAGCCGAACAGGAAGAAGTCGTAGTACTCGACGGCGCTGCCCATGAAGCTGGCCAGCGCGGCCCGCTTCGGTGTGCGCGTCGGTCCGCGGGCGGCGTCCGCCGGCGGATTCTGGTGGATGGCGGTCATCGGATTCCTCCTAGTTTCCTTCTGACGGGTGACGGATGATTTCGGGCTGGCGAATTCACGCGACGAGACTGCGGAAGTGCCGCGACATGCGCGTCGGCGTCCGGGGTGATCCCGGTGATCAGTTCGAAGGCGTGGTGGCCTGGTGGACGGCCATGTGGCCGCCGTCGAGCGTGCGGCAGCCGGCGCGCGCGGGCGGCGCTGCAGCAGCGCGGTGTCCAGCGGGCCGGTAGACGATGTCGGCGACCCAGAGCCCGCGGGTGCAGCAGTGCGGTCGTCGAACGGCGACGCCGGGGTGGTCGGCCATGCCGGTCGGGGTGCAGTGCACGACGCCGTCGGCTGCCGGGCAGCAGCACCGAGCAGCTTGTCGAACGCCGAGGCGTCCACCCGCGCCTCGCGGATGCCGGGCGGCCAGGTCGTGCGCCAGGGCAGTGGCGCGGTCGACGTCGACGTCGACCACGACGAGGTGGTCGGCGCCGAGGTCCAGCAGCGCGTGACCGACGGCGGCGCCCGCTCCGCCGGCCCGAGCAGCACCACGTTCGCGGTCGGCGGCGTCGGGCAGCCCCTCGGTGAACCCGGTGGCGAAGCCGGGGGCGTCGGTGTTGTAGCCGACCGTCCGGTCCGTCGTCGAAGACCACGGTGTTGACCGCGCCGAGGGCGGCGGCCGCGGCGTCGAGGTCGTCGAGGTGGGGAATGACGAGTTGCTTGCAGGGGTGGGTGACGTTCAGCGCGTCGAAGCCGAGCGCCCGGGCCCAGCTCGAGGACGTCGCCGATCTGCTCGGGCGCGACGCCGATCGTCGTCGAGGTCGATGGTGCGGTAGACGTAGTCGAGGCCGTGCGCGCGCGCCCTCGGCCATGTGCAGGGCCGGGGTGAGGGACGGGCCGACGCCGACGCCGACGAGGCCGACGAGGAAGGGGTAGCGGGCTGTGGAGCCACTGCGTGCACCGTCTCTGCTTAATGTACTAACTGGTACGTACAGAAAAGTAGAACACTGTGGCGCGCGTCTCGTCAAGACCTCGATTGTGAGCGCGGGTCTCGAGATCAGTGCGGGCGGTGAGCCAGCCGACGACGACGTCGCCGATCATCCGACGCATGTGCGCGCGCTGCGGAGCTCGGTGAAGTCGACGCCGAACAGGAAGCCGAAGGTGTAGCTTGTTGGCGACCTGGAACACGCAGTAGGAGCTGATCACGATGTGGACGTCGAGAGCGTCGACGTCGGCGCGGAAGACGCCCTGCTCGCGCCCGCGCGCGCAGGATCTCGTCGAGCACCGAGGTGGCCGGCCGCGACAGCGTCGCGCAGCGAGTCGCAGTCGGCCGATGAACTCGCCGCGGTGGATGTTCTCGATCGACACCAGCCGGATGAAGGCCTGGTGGTCGAGGTGGTGGTCGAAGGTCAGCTCGGCCAGCCGGCGCATCGCCACCACGGGGTCGACGTGGTCGACCTGCAGCTTCTGTTCGGCCTCGCGGATGCCGCGGTAGGCGTTCTCCAGAACGGCCAGGTAGAGCTGCTCTTTGCCGCCGAAGTAGTAGTAGATCATCCGCTTGGTGGTGCGGGTCCGCTCGGCGATCTCGTCCACCCGGGCCCCGGAGTAGCCCGATTCGGCGAAGACCTCGGTGGCGACGGCGAGCACCTCGGCGCGGGTGCGCTCGGCGTCGCGCTGCAGTTCCGGCTTTCGGCTCGGTGGGCACGTTCGGCTAGCTTACTGGCGCCGCCGGATTCATTCGTCACTCGGCCTTCCGGATGTATGAACCGTTTAGTACATTGAGATGTGATTGGAGGCACACCATGAAGACGTCCATCGCCACCGTGTCGCATCAGCGGCTCCCTCGTCGAGAAACTGCACGCCTGCGCCGCCGCCGGCTTCGACGGCGTCGAGATCTTCGAACCCGACCTGATCGCCAGCGACCACAGCCCCGAGGAGATCCGCGGCCTCGCCCGTCGGCTGGGCCTGTCGCTGGATCTGTATCAGCCGCTGCGCGACATCGAGGGCGTCGACGAGGCCACCTTCACCGAGAACCTGCGCCGCGCCGCCGCCACCTTCGCCACCGCCCAGCGCCTCGGCATCGACACGGTCCTGGTGTGCAGCAACGTGGCCACCGCGACCGTCGACTCCGACGAGGTCTCCGCCGACCAGCTCCGCCGCCTCGGCGACGTCGCGCAGACGTACGACGTCCGGGTCGCCTTCGAGGCGCTGGCCTGGGGCCGCTTCGTCGACGACTACCGCCGGTCCTGGCGCATCGTCGAACTCGCCGACCACCCGTCCGTCGGGGTGTGCCTGGACAGCTTCCACGTGCTCTCCCGCGGGCACGACCCGGCGGCGATCGAGGACATCCCCGGCGACAAGATCTTCTACCTCCAGCTCGCCGACGCCCCCGCGCTCACCATGGACGTGCTGTCGTGGAGCCGGCACCATCGGCTGTTCCCCGGCGAGGGCATCTTCGACCTCGCCGACCTTCGTCGCCCACGTGCTGGCCGACCGGTTTCGACGGGCCCGCTGTCGCTGGAGGTCTTCAACGACACCTTCCGGCAGACCGACCCCGGACCGGACCGCCGTGCACGCCCTGCGCTCGCTGGTGTGGTTGCAGGACAAGGTCGCCGCGCTGCCCGGGGCGGGGCGCGGCGCGGCCTGACGCGCGGTGGCCGACGCCAAGCCGCCCGTCGGCTTCGACTTCGTCGAGCTCAAGGCCGAGGACACCAGCGACATCGAGGTGCTGCTCGAGCAACTCGGCTTCACGCCGAGCGGCCGGCACCGCACCAAGCCGGTGTCGCTGTGGACCGGCCGGCGACGCCCGCGTCGTCCTCAACGAGCATCAGGCCCGCGACCTCCGTCCCGCACGTCGCCGCGGTCGGCCTTCAGGTGCCCGACGCCGAGGCCACCTCGCGCCGGGCCGCCGACCTGATGGCGCCCGCGCGCCTACCGCCGCACCTACGCCGCCGAGCAGGCCTCTCGGCGCGTGCCGTCGCACCCGACGGCACCGAGTTCTTCTGGGTCACCGCGCCGCCCGACGGGCTCCCGCCGCCGTGGGTCGACGAGTTCGAGAACGGCCTGCCCGCACCGAATCCGAGCCCGGTGCGCGTCATCGACCACGTCAACCTCGCCGCAGCCGTGGCAGACCGCCGACGAGGCCGTCCTGTTCCTGACGCAGCGTCTTCGGCCTGGCCGCCGACGCGCCCGACCGAGGTCGCCGGGCCCGAGCGGGCTGGTGCGCAGCCAGGTCATGCGGACCGCCGACGGCTCGATCCGGTTGCCGCTCAACGTCGCACCGCACGTGCTCGGACGGATCGAGCATGCCGCAGCACGTCGCGTTCGCCTGCACCGACGTCGTCGCCGCTCGCCCGCGCGCGCCGCGGGCGCGCGGCCTGCGCGTTCCTGGCCGGTGCCGGACAACTACTACGACTACGTGCGCGGGCCGGTTCGGCGTCGACGCGGACACCGTCGCCGAACTGCGCGAACTCGACCTGCTCTACGACCGCAGCCCCGACGGGGAGTTCGTGCACTTCTACACCCGCACCGTCGGTTCGGTGTTCTTCGAATTCGTCCAGCGCGTCGGCGATTACGACGGCTACGGCACCGACAACGCACCCGTGCGGCTGGCGGCACAACGCGCCGCGCGTTATCCGGCGACGAAGTAGTCGAACGCTGCTGCCCTATGGTTTGAGCGTGATGCGGATGACTGTCGTGAGGATTGTCGCGGCGACCTTGGCGATCGTCGTGTCCATCGCGGGACCGTCCGGTATCGCGCACGCCGCGGTACCCGACTGGTCGGGTCTGGACGCGACGCAGTACGACGGCCCCGTGCCACCCCAGGGCGGAACGCTGATCTCCCAGACGTCGTTGGATCCCGCGCTGTCGGTGGCCGGCGCAGGCGCCGCCTACCGCATCCTCTACTCGACGCTCGATCAGCACGACCAGCCCGCCGTCAGCACTGCGGTGGTCTTCACCCCGAAAGGCGTTCCCGCGGCAGGTGGTTGGCCGACGATCGCGTGGGCACACGGCACCGTCGGCCTCGGCGACGACTGCACTCCCTCGGCGCTGCCGCGCAGCCCACGCGACAACGAATACCTCTCCCACTGGCTGGACCAGGGGTACGCGATCGTGGGCACCGACTACGTCGGGCTGGGCACGCCCGGCCTGATGAGTTACCTCAACAGCGTCTCGACTGCGCACGCCGTCGTCGACTCGGCCGTGGTCGCCGCCCACCAGATGGGGCTGCCGCTGTCGCCGGAATGGGCCATCGTCGGGCAGTCCCAAGGTGGCGGGGCTGCCGTGAACAGCGCCCGCTGGGCCACCGAGTACAGCGCGGGCAGCGGCCTGGACTACCGCGGGGTGGTCGCCACCGGCACCCCGGCCAACATCGAGAGCGTCGTCAAGCTCGGCGGTCCCGATCTGGAACTGCCCGCACAGCTGGGTCCCGCCGCCAACAGTTACACCGCGTACATCCTCGCGGGGTTCCGCGAAGCCCGCCCGGACATCGACGTCGACAGCGTGCTGAGCCCCGCGGGCATCGCCGCCGTCGACAAGGCCGAGACGGTATGCAAGTCAGCGCTGGACTCCGAACTCGCCGGAATGACCCCGACGCAGTTCTTCGCCGCTCCGCTCGCGTCGCTGCCAGGAGTGTCCGATGCGCTCGACGACTACATGGGCACACCCGTCACCGGTTACGACCGGCCGATCTTCCTCGGCGCGGGATTGTTGGACCGCGACGTCCCCGCCCGGTCGTCGCTGCTGCTCTATGACCAGCTCAAGGCCAACAATCAGGACGTGGTGCTCAAGATCTACCCGGACGAGGACCACAGCGGAACCGTGCTGGCGTCGCTGCCCGATTCCACACCCTTCCTTGCGGGGCTGTTCGCCGGCTGACTTCGAAGGACCGGCGCAACCAGTACTCCCTTTCCTGCGCCCGTGCCGTCGTAGTGTTCGAAACCATGACCGCAGAACTCAACGGCAAGCGCATCCTGGTGACGGGTGGCGCGACCGGCATCGGCGCAGCGGCCGTGAGCGTGCTCGGCGCCGCGGGCGCACGGGTGGCCGCGACCTTTCACCACACCGCTGCGCCCGCACACTCCGAGGCCACCTGGCTGCAATGCGACGCCACCGACCCCGCGTCGGTCGACGAGACCGTGCGCTCCGCCGTGGCGAGCCTGCACGGACTGGACGTGCTCGTCCACGCCGCGGGGTTGTGGCACTCCGGCGTGCCGGGTCAGATCGGCATCGACGACCTGCGCCACGTGATGGACACCAACTTCACGTCCACGGTGCTGGCCAACCAGGCTGCCGCCGCCGTGATGGGCGAGACGGGTGGCGGACGCATCATCAACTTCGGGTCGAGCGAAGGCGTGATGGGCAGCCCGATGTCCGCGATCTATGCGGCGTCCAAGGCGGCGGTCGCATCGTGGACGCGGTCGGCAGCCAAGTGCTGGGCGTCGCAGGGCATTACCGTCAACTCACTCGCCCCCGCCGTGGAAACCCCTGGCGCGCAACGCCTCCGCGACTTCCTCGGGCCCGACCTGATGCCGATCGTCGAACAGCAGCTGCAGATGAGCATCCCGATCGGGGGCGCTCTCGGTGACCCGGTCCGCGACGTCGGACCCATGCTGGTCTTCCTGGCAGGCGACGGGTCGCGGTTCATCACCGGCCAGCTGATCGCCGTGGACGGCGGCCTGATGATGCTCGGCGCGTGACGGCCACGTCGCGATTCGCCCGTAGCGGCGATGCCGACATCCACTATCTCGACTCGGGCGGTGACGACCGCGGCGCACCGATCGTCTTCGTGCCAGGCATGACCGACGTCGCCGACGACTACGAGGAGGTACTCCCGCTCTTCGGACGCAGGACGGCCGTCGTCGAGACCAGGGGCCACGGTCGAAGCAGCAGTCCCGCAAGCGGATACGACCTCGCCACGTTGAGCGAGGACGTCGGAGCGGTCGTCGACGCGGTGACCGACGGACCGGTGCACGTGGTGACGTTCTCCCGCGGAACGTCGGCGGCGGTCGCCTGGGTGCTCGCGCATCCCGAGCGCGTGCGCTCGCTGGCGATCGGCGACTACGTCCCCGAGGAGAAGGTGCTGCCCCCGGGCGTCCCGCATCGGCTGTTGACGGGTCGCTGGCGGGGGACGCCGGTCGGCGACCGCCTCGACGTCGATGCCGGGTTCAAGACCTTCGAGGCGGCGCGCGAACGGTCGTTCTGGGAAGAGCTTGCGCAACTTGGCCTTCCGCTGCTGGCCGTCCGTAGCAGCGAGCGCCTGCTCGTTCCAGACGAGCAGTGGGCCCGGTACCGCACGGTGTTCCCGGACGCTCACCTCGTCGAGTTCGACGACTCGCCCCACGACATCTTCCGCCCCGACCGCGGCCGATACCCTCGGCTGGTGCGGGAGCATGCGGACCTCGCGGACGCAGACTCTCTAGCGACCGCTCTCCGTCGAACGTGCGGTGAGGGCGGGAAATCAGCCAAGTTCCCGCCCTGGCCGCACGTTCGCCGAAGGTCAGGCGCTCACTTGATGGCGATCGGGTTGATCGGGGATCCGACGCCGCCCGTGACGCTCAGCGGCGGGGCGACGAGCTGAAATTCGTAGCTGCCGTCGGCGGCGCAGTCCTCGGCCAGCGCGGTCAGGTCCCAGTACTCGCCGAACATCATGCCCATGTCGCGCAGGCACAGCATGTGCATCGGCAGGATCGTGCCGTCCACGCCCGAGACCGGGTTCTCGACCATCAGGTTGTCCGCCGCGACCGCCGCCACCTCGTGGTCGTGCAGCCACGACGCGCACGTCCAGTCCAGCCCGGCGCCGGGCTCGGCGCCATCGCCCGTCTCGAGAAACCTTGCCCACCAACCGGTTCGGATCAGGACGATGTCACCGGGTGTGATGGTGACGCCCTGCGCCTTGGCTGCCGCGTCCAGTTCGGCAGGGGTGATCGGGTCCTCGACGTCGGCGCAGTAGGTGTCGACGTTGCGCAGCCGGACGAGGTCGAGCAGCACTCCTCGCGAGGTGATGCCCTTGACGTCCACCTTGTCGATCCCACAGTGAATCGCACCCAGACTCGTCACCGACGTGGCGGGAAATCCGTTGTAGAGCTTGTCCTCGTAGTACACGTGGGACAGCGCATCCCACTGAGTGGCGGCCTGCAACGGCATGATGATCATGTCGTCGTTGAAGCGCATCGGGCCGGCCTCGGAGTATCCGCTGAGCTGCACCGCCGCGGGATTCTGCAACCACTTCGGGCCGTACTCGAGCAATGTGTGGGCGTCACCGCCGTCGACCGTCATCACGTGCATCGGATTCTGGCGGTAGTGGAACGCGCCCTGCGGACCGGACGAGCCGAAGTCGACGCCGAGCGGAAAGACCTTGCCGTGCTTGACCAGAGCGGCCGCCTGCGCGACCTTCTCGTTCGTGATGAAGTTCAGCGTGCCGAGTTCGTCGTCGTCACCCCACCGTCCCCAGTTGCGGACGTCGTCGGCGACGCGGCGAAAGTCGGTCATGTTGGCCACGATGAGACTCCTTCGAGGGTGGCGGCGACCCGGCCCGCGATGTTTCCACCGTCCACCCAGATCACCTGCCCGGTGATGAAACCAGCCGCCTCGCTGTTCAGGAAGATCAGCACGGCGGCCTGCTCGTCGGGATTGGACACCCGGCCAAGCGGTTTCGGGAAGCTGTCGAGATAGTCCTGACCGTACTTCGTCCTCAGCTGGTCGAGGATCGGCGTCTCGGTGACACCCGGTCCGGTGCAGTTGATCCGGATCCCGCGCGCACCAAGCGGCGCCGCGTGCATCATGGCGTAGAGGATGATCGCCTCCTTGGCCAGCCGGTAGCCGCCGTCCGCGAGCGCATCCGGATGCTCGGCGCACCATGCGACGCCCTCGTCGAAGGTGCGGGTGTTGAGCAGGCCCGCGACCTCGGCTGCGTTCGCCTCGTAGTTGGACGCCGCCAACGACGACACGCTGGCGATCGACCCTCCCGACGGCATGCGTGGCGCCAGGGCCTCCGTGAGATGGCGGGTACCGAGGAAGTTGATCTTCACGACCAACAGCGGATTGCCGATCCCCGACGACACCCCGGCCACGTTGAACAGTGCGTCGACCTGGCCGCTCATGGCGTCGACCGCGGCGTTGATCGACGCGGGATCGGACAGGTCCACGGCGTGAAACTCGTTGAGCGCGAATGCCGGCGGCCGCAGGTCGAGGCCGACGACGTCGGCGCCCATCTCGCTCAACTGACCGACGAGCGCGGCGCCGATGCCCGACGCGCATCCCGTCACGACGACGCGGCGACCCGCATAGTCGAGCAGGTCGGCGAACTGGCCCATGAAGTTAAGCCCCGGCCGCCGCCTCGCGCTGCTCCTTCTCCAGTTGCGCGGCCTGCACGCGACCCTCGTTGATCTCGGCCATCGCCTCGGGGATCTCGCTGGAGGTGAACTTGCCGCCCTGGCCCGTCGGCAGCCCGCCGAACGAGTAGCTCTCGTCGAATCCCGGCGCCATCGATGCCTCGCGCCGCTTCTCGAGCTTCTCCAGGACGGGCTCGAGCCGCTTGTTCTTCTCGGCGACGTGCTTCGCGTCGCGCTCGATGAACTCGGGCAGCACCTCCTTGCCCATCAACTCGATGGACTCCATCGTGCCCTCGTGGCTGCGCGGGTTGAGCAGCAGGATGATCTCGTCGACGCCGCTCTCCTCGTAGCCGCGCAGGAACTCCCGCACGGTGTCCGGGGATCCGATGGCGCCGCGTCCTGGGCCGTAGGCCAACGTCGGGTCCGCATCGACCTCCTCGAGGTAGCGCTCCCAGACCCCGGTGCGACCCGGCGTGTGCATGCCCGTCATGTAGTAGTGCATGATCCCGAACGAGAAGAAGCCGCCGCCGACGCCGAGCCGCTGCACGGCCTGCTCGTCGGTCTTGGCGACCATCATCGACAGGTCGCCGCCGATGGCCAGGATGTTCGGGTTCATCACCGGCGTGATGGGCGAGCCCTTCTCCTCGAGCTCCTGGTAGTACCCGTCCACGCGATCCTTCAGCGGACCGGGTCCGGTGTAGGCGAAACTCAGTGCGCCGATGGCCTTCTGGGCCGCCATCTGCACCGACGACGGCCGCGTGCAGGCCACCCAGACCGGCGGGTGCGGCTTCTGCATCGGCTTGGGGATGACGTTGCGGGCGGGCATCTCGATGTGCTGCCCCTTGAAGCCGGTGAACGGCTCCTCGATCATGCAGCGGACGGCGACCTCGAGGGCCTCCTCCCACTGGCCGCGCTTGTCGGCCGGGTCGATGTTGAAGCCGCCGAGCTCACCCACCGACGACGACTCCCCCGTGCCGAACTCGACGCGGCCGTTGGACAGCAGGTCCAGTGTCGAGATGCGTTCGGCGACGCGGGCCGGATGGTTGACCGCGGGCGGTAGGTGCATGATGCCGAACCCGAGCCGAATGTCCTTGGTGCGCTGGCTCGCCGCGGCCAGGAACATCTCCGGCGCGGTCGAGTGACAGTACTCCTCGAGGAAGTGATGCTCGGTCAGCCAGACCGTGGAGAAGCCGGCCTTGTCCGCGAGCTCGACCTCCTTCAGGCCGTCCTGGAACATCTCGTGTTCGTCGTCGTTGGACCACGGCCGGGGCAGCGCGAACTCGTAGAAAAGCGAAATCTTCATGTATTACCTCCGGTGGTGTTGAGCGTGGAATCAGTAGTGGGGCTGTCATTTTGGGTCAGCTCGGCGATGTGCTTGGCGGCGACGTAGCCGAATGTCATGGCGGGCCCGATGGTGGCGCCTGCGCCCGCGTAGCTGCGCCCCATGACGGCCGCGGTGACGTTGCCGGTCGCGTACAGACCTGCGACCGCGGTGTCGTCGTCGCGCAGCACCCTGGCGTGCTCGTCGGTCCGTAGGCCGCCCGACGTGCCGAGGTCGCCGAGGATGATCTGGAATGCGTAGTACGGCGGCGCCTCGAGCGGGTGCAGGTTGGGATTCGGCAGCGTCGGGTCGCCGTAGTAGTTGTCGTAGGCGCTGTCGCCCCGGTCGAAGTCGTCGTCGTGCCCCGTGCGGGCCAACTCGTTGAACCGCTCCGCGGTCGCGCGCAATTGCGCGGGCGGCACGCCGATCTTCGCCGCAAGCTCCTCGTAGCTGTTGGCCTCCTTGACGATTCCGGAGTCCAGCCACGCCTTGGGCACCTTCCACCCCGTCGGTACGGGCGCGAAGGGGATCTTCGGAATCGGCAGGTGCCCGCCCACCACGTAGCGGTGAAACGACCGGATGTCCGTGACGAGCCAGCACGGGATGTGGCTGACGCCGGTGCGCTCGCCGTCGATCATCGCGTGCGCGAAGTCCATGTAGGGCGCGGCCTCGTTGATGAACCGCTTGCCGTCGCCGTTGACGACGAACTGCGACGGCATCATGCGCTCGTTGAGCATGAACTGCAGGCGCCCGTCCGGCCAGCACATGGCGGGGAACCACCATGCCTCGTCCAGCAGGTCGGTGGATCCGCCGACCTTCTCCCCCGCGCGGATTCCGTCGCCCATCGAGGCGGGATTGCCGAAGCTCCAGTCCTTTTCGAGTTCGGGCAGATGCTGTCTGCGCCATTGCATGTCGTGGTCGAAGCCGCCGCTCGCGAGGATGACCCCGCGTCTGCGCCCCGATGCGTCGTGGCGTGCCGTCGCGTTCGACGACGGCGCCGATCACCCGTCCGTCGACGTCGGTCAACAACTCGGTCATCGGTGCGCCCAGCCACAGCGGGATGCCGTGCTCCTGCAGGGCAAGTCGCATGCGCGCCATCAACGACTGCCCGATGGCCGCCATCCGTTCGCCGAACACCCTCGCCCGGAACATCCGCCAGATGAGCTTTACCAGAACGGCCTTGCCGCGCCAGTTCTGCCGGACCTGATAGAACAGCCGAAGGTCCTTCGGCGCGAACCAGATTCCCTTCGGCGCCAGCGCCAACGGCGTGAGCAGGTTGCGCTCCTCGTCGCCGAGCTTGCGCAGGTCGATCTCGGGCACGTTGATCGTGCTGCCTCGTTCGGAACCGCCCGCAATCTCCGGGTAGTAGTCGGCGTAGCCGGGCTTCCAGACGAATTCGAACCACCGACTGGACTTCTCGAGGAAGTCCATCATCTCGGGTGCCTCGTCGACGTAGGTGCGCAGGCGCGCGTCGCTGACCAGGCCGCCGGTGATCTGTTTCAGGTACTCGAACGTGCCGTCCGCCGGCGGCGTGTAGCCGGCCCGCCGCTGCGACGGCGCGCCGGGCACCCAGATTCCGCCGCCGGACAGCGCGGTGGAACCGCCGAACTGCGGCGACTTCTCGACGATCAGCGTGTCGAGGCCGTCGGCGGCGGTCTTCAGCGCGGCGGTCATGCCGCCCCCACCGGAGCCGACGACGAGGACGTCGACCTCGTGGTCGAAGGCCTCGTTGTCAAGTCGTTGCCGGTCATGCGGTGCTCACCGCCGTCCTCACCGCGAAGCCGGCGATCAGTTCCGGTGCAGCCCGGTAGTAGCGCGCGCCGGTCTCGTAGTCGCCCTGCGTCGCCAGTGCCGCGAAGGCCGCCACCCAGGTGCGTATCTCGTGCGCGGAGTTCCCGCCCTCTGCGGCGATCCATTCGTTGGACCACGCGTCGACCTCGGCCACCCGGTTGGTGTCGATGAGCTCGAGCAGCGCGTGATCCCAGTCGGGGTTCAGCGGACGAAGCGGGCCCTCGCCGTGAGCGAAGTGCTCGGCCGCCTCCATCACCGCAGTCTGCCGCGCGGTGCGTTGTTCTCCGGTCATGGGCTCGCCGTGGACGATGCGCCCCAGTGCGGCGGCAGGCGCCGTCGCCAGCGTCGGCACGGGCGGATCGTGGGACAGCCCACCGGACCCCACGATCAGCACCCGCTTGCCCAGCGTCGCGAGGAACTCGCCGACCGCGGATCCGAGCGCCCTGGCCCGCCGGATGGGGCCGAGCGGGGTGGCCACCGAGTTGATGAAGATCGGGATCACCGGGATGTCGGCGATCTCACCGAAGAGTGCCTGCAGGGGCTGGACGGTTCCGTGGTCGACGTCCATGCTTGCCGAGATCGCCACGTCGACACCGGCATTCATCACGAACTCCGCGCATGCACTGGCGACCTCGGCGGGCACGTTGAGCGGTCCGCGGTGCGATCCGTAGTCGCCGACGCCCTGCGCCGCGAGACCGATGCAGAACGGCGGCATGGTGCGGTAGAAGAATCCGTTGTAGTGGTCCGGAGAGAAGATCACCACGAGATCGGGAGCGTAGTCGCGGACGAAATCGCGAGCGTGCGTCATGGCCGCATCGATGTCGTCGAGCAGCTCACGTGACGGTCCCGGCAGATTCAGCAGCGGGCTGTGCGACATGCAGCACAGAGCCATTGACGGTGTCGATTGTTCATGGGAATTCTTGCCTCCCTTCGTGATGCAGAGGACCTCGAACAGCGCCTCACTGAGCTCGGGCGCGAGTTGGGCGATGCTCGCGCCGGCGATGCACCGGTCGGGCCGAAGGAAGAGAATGGATTCGGCGTGACCGTCGAACCACGCCTTCAGTGCGCCGGTGCGGTCGCCGACGATGACGACCTCGGGGTCGTCGTGCCCGGTCCAGTGCAGCTGCGTCGTCGGCCGCACCGCGATGAAGCTGGCGCCCAACGCCTTCCACCGAGCGAAGGCATCCTCTCCCAGGAGTAGGCGTGGGTTGTTGTTCCAACTCAACACCGCGAAGCCCGGGCCGATGACGTCGTCCAACAGGACGTTCTGCGCATCCCTGGTGTCGACGCGGGGTTGGATGAACAGCGTGCCCGTCGGCGAGGTCGCGCTCCGCGGCTCGAGGTGGGCGATGGCGCCCTGGTCGTAGCGCGGCATCGGCTTGAACCGCATCTCGAGGATGTACCGCTTGAGCGTGGGGACCACCGACGCGGCCCGAATCACCCTGTCCCGCAGTGCCGCAACCCTGGCGTTGGTCGGCGAGATCACCCGACCCACCAGGGTGGACAGGTCGATCATCGCCCTGGCGTGCTTGCGCCGCTCCGCGTCATAGGTGTCCAGCAGGCCGTCGCCCGCCTGACCGGTGACGACCGCGGCCAGCTTCCAGCCGAGATTGGCCGAGTCGCGGATCCCACTGTTGTAGCCCTGGCCCTGCCACACCGGCATCAGGTGCGCGGCGTCGCCCGCCAGGAACATGCGGCCCTTGCGGAACGCGCCCGCGATCCGCGAGTGGTGGGTGTACACGCGGTGCCGGATGACGTCGACGCGCTCGGGGTGCGGCACGAACGCCGACAGCACGCCGGCGATGAACTCCGGCGTCTCAACCTGTTCGTCGGTCTCGTCGGCGTGAATCATGAACTCGAACCGACGAATTCCGTGTGCGATGGAGATGCAGGCGTACGGGCGGGCGGGGTCAGCGCCCACCTCGCTGTTCGGGTGACCGAGCGGATCGGTCGCGACGTCGATGACCAACCAGCGGGTGGCAGCGGTCGTCCCCTCGAACGTCACCCCCATGATTCGCCGGGTCGCACTGCGTCCGCCGTCACAGCCCACGACGTACCGCGCGGTGACGGTCTCGGCACCGGACGGCCCGACGACCTCGGCGGTGACCCCGTCGGGAGTCTCCGCGCACGTATCCATCCGCCTGTTCCACGCCACGTCGACGCACTCGAAGCGTTCGAGCCCGCGAAGCAGTTCCGCGTCGACCATCGGTTGGACGAACCCGTTGCGCTTGGGCCAACCGAATCGCGCATCGGGCGGCGCCATCTCGGCGAGCAGCCGTCGCTTCCCGTCGTAGAAGCGCAGGATCTGGTTGGGCACGGTATGCGGCAACACGTGTTCGACGAGCCCGATCGACTGGAACGTGCGCAGCGCCTCGTCGTCGAGTCCCACGCCGCGGGGATAGTCGATGAGCGAGTCACGCTCGTCCACGACAAGGGTCCGAACACCCTGCCCGCCAAGCACGTTGGCCAGCGTCAGCCCGACGGGGCCCGCGCCGACGATCAGGACGTCGACATCTGCGGTCTTCACTAGCGCCCCAGCAGGAAGTCGATGTGCAGGGCGTTGAACGTCTTGGCGTCCTCGTACTGCGGCCAGTGTCCGCAGCCCTCCATCACCTCGAAGCGGGCGCCGGGGATCATCTCGGAGATCCGGCGGCCCTCGCTGACGTCGGCCGTCGGGTCGTCGCTGGTCCACAGCACCAGGGTCGGCGCGGTGATGGAGCCGTAGTCGGCGGGCGACATCAGGTTGCGCGCGCGAATCTCGGGGTCCTGCAACGCCATGATGTCGCGCATCGCGGCGACGAAGCCGGGTTGGCGGTAGATCCGCTGACGGCTGGCGACGATGTCGTCGTAGTCCTTGGTCTTGTCGGCCATCAGCCACTTGATGCGCGACTGCACCGTCTCCCAGTTCGGGTCCTCGACCGCGGCCATCGACAGCGTGATGATCCGCTTCATCACCTCGGGGTCGGCCTGAGAACCGCCCGCGGTGTTGAGCACCAGGCGCTCGATGCGGTCCGGATGCGCGGCAGCGGCCCTGGATGCCACCCACCCGCCGAGCGACTCACCCGAGAGGAGCACGCGCTGCGCGCCGATGGTGTCGAACACCGCGAGCAGGTGCTCGAGATAGTGCTCGATCTCGAGCGGATGGCCGGGCTTGTCCGTGTAGCCGTGGCCGAGCATGTCGATCGACCACGTGGAGAAGTGCTCGGCGTGCGATTCGAGGTTGCGGACGTAGGCCTCTGCGTGGCCGCCCGATCCGTGCAGCAGCACCAGCGTGGGCTTGGCGGGGTCCCCCGCGTGCAGATAGCGGGTGCGCACTCCCCCCGCGTCGAGGTAGCCCTGCGAGAACGGGACGCCTTGGAGATCACTCCAGACGCTCTCGTGCTCTGGAGACACAGGCATTCAGTCCTCTCGCTCCGACCCTGGCGACGGAAATCTCATTCTCTTGCAGCGCAAGTGATATGTGCTAATATCGCACACCAATGTGCACTATGTATAGAGCATTGCTCTCGCGATGACGTCTGTCAAGGACGAGACCAGCCACGACGGGACTGCCGAACCGGTCGCCAGGCTGTCGGCCGGTTCGCAGACATTGGCAAGGGGCCTGTCGGCGCTGCAGGCCGTGTCGAGTTCGGCGACGGGAATCACCGCCCAGCAGGTCGCCGACCACATCGGGGTGCACCGCACGATCGCGTACCGGCTGCTCAGTACGTTGGCCCAACAACGCTTCGTCGTGAAGGGCGAGGACGGCAAGTACCGCCCCGCCGCCGCGCTCGCGGTGCTCGGAGCGTCATTCGACAACAACCTGCGCGCGCTCAGCGTCCCGACCATGCGCACCCTGGCCGACGACCTTGGCGCCACCGTGTCGCTGCTCGTCGCCGAAGGTGATCAGCAGGTGGCCATCGCGGTGATCGTGCCGACGCTCGTCTTCTACCAACTGTCGTTCCACGAGGGCAGCAGGTACCCGCTCGAGCGTGGCTCGGCGGGTATCGCACTATTGGCCAGCATGCCGCCGCGACCGGGCGAACGCGACCTGGTTCCCCTCACCCGCGAGCAGGGCTGGGTGATCACTCACGGCGAGGTCGAGCCCGATACCTATGGCCTGGCGGTGCCGGTGCGCCGCAGACCGCCGTCGCCGCCCACCTGCATCAACCTGATCTCTCACCGCAAGGACGTGTTGCTCGACGGCCGCGATGCGGTGATCACGGCCGCCAAGCGGCTGTCCGACATCCTCGGCTAGCGAACGAAAGGCATCTGGTAGCGTGACTGATTGGGACCAGGAAGTCGACGTCGTCGTCCTCGGAACCGGTGGAGCCGGGCTCACCGCCGCGCTGACGGCCGCGGTCGGCGGTGCTTCGGTCGCGGTCTACGAGAAGTCCGCGACGGTCGGCGGGACCACCGCGGTCTCCGGGGGCATCGTGTGGGTGCCCGCGCACCACCGCTCCCCCGACGGCGAGCTCACCGTCGCGCGACGCGATGCGCTACCTCGAGGCGCAGTCCCTCGGCGCGATGGACACCGAACTCGTCGAGACGTTCGTCCGCACCGGACCGGAGATGCTCGACTTCGTCGAGGCGCACAGCGAGTTGCAGTTCGAGATCGCCGCCGGCTTCCCCGATTACAAGCCCGAGCTGCCCGGCGGTCGGCCCGGCGGCGGGCGGTCACACAACGCCAAGCCGTTCGACCTCGCCAGGCTCGGCGACTGGAGCGACCGGGTCACCTCGTTTCCCGTCGACTTCAGCAACGTGGGCATCGACGCAGAGACGCGTGCCCGGATTCACGCGTCGGTCGACGACATGGACGGCGACTACTGCGTGGCGGGCACCGCGCTGGTCGCCGGACTGCTCAAGGGCCTGCTCGATCTCGGGGTGGTGCCGACCACCGAGGCCCGCGCGCTGGAGCTGATCGCATCCGACGGGCGCATCGTCGGCGTGCGAATCAACCATGGCGGCAAGGACATCCGAGTGCAGGCCCGCCGCGGCGTCGTCATCGCCACCGGCGGCTTCGAATGGGATCCCGGGCTCGTCGAGGCCTACCTGCGGGGGCCGATGCGTGGGCCCGTGTCGCCACCGAACAACACCGGCGACGGACTGCGCATGGCGATGGCCCACGGCGCCGACCTCGCCAACATGGGCGAGGCGTGGTGGGTGCCCGTCATCCAGATCCCCGGCGACACCATCGACGGGCATCCACGCAGTCGCAGCGTGCGACTGGAGCGCACGCGGCCGCGCAGCATCATCGTCAACCGCGCGGGCAAGAGGTTCCTCAACGAGGCGGGCGAGTACAACTCGATGGCCGGGCCGTTCCACCACCTCGATCCGCGGTTCGGCTACGTCAACGATCCCGCCTGGATCGTGTTCGACTCCCTGCACCTCAAGAAGTACGGCTTCCTCGGCGTCGAACCCGACGGCCCAGCGCCCGACTGGTATTGCCAGTCGGCCGATCTCGCCGAACTGAGCGAGAAGACCGGGATCGCGGTCGAGGGGCTCACACGCACACTCGAGGAGTGGAACCGCAACGTCGAGGCCGAGGTCGATCCCGACTTCGACCGCGGCGCAAGCGCTTACGACGGCTACTGGGGCGACACCTCGGCGGCCACGCCTGCGCTGCAGACCCTGGGACCCATCGACACCGCGCCGTACTACGCCGTCCCGGTCACCGTCGGCGCGATGGGGACCAAGGGCGGACCCCGCACCGACGCCGACGGACGGGTGCTGCACGTCAGCGGCGAGCCGATCGAAGGCCTCTACGCCGCGGGCAACGCCATGGCCGGCGTCACGGGCAAGGCCTATGGCGGAGCGGGCGGAACCCTGGGCCCCGCAATGGTCTTCGGCTACCGGGCGGGCCTGGCGCTCACGCCGTAACAACACATTCGGGTAGCGCTCACGCACACCCCTACTCGAACTTCTGCTGCGCGAGCGCTATCTCAACGCAAGAGCGCTAGACGTCCCCGCGGACCTTGTCCTTGACGGCGAGGACCACCGGCGGCGCCTCCCGCCAGCTAGGAACGCCGTCGGACTCGTTGGCGACGGGGAACCCCCCGCCGTGCACGCCCACCCAATGGCTGTGGTTGAGCTGGTGCAGCGTGAAGCACGCGTTGAGCGAGTTGTAGAAGCCCTGGTTGTCCTGCGTCTGGTTGACCGATTCCTTGATCAGCAGCGCGGCCATCGTCGGCACCTTGGCGATGCGTCGGGCGAACTCCAGCGTCTTGTCGGACAGTTCGTCGGCGGGGAAGACCTTCGACACCATGCCCATCGCGTGCGCTTCGTCCACCGACAGCGAATCGCCAGTCAGCATGAGCTCCTTGGTCTTTCGCGCGCCGAACTCCCACGGGTGAGCGAAGTACTCGACGCCGCACATGCCCAACCGCGTGCCGACCACGTCGGCGAAGCGGGTGCCCTCCGCGGCGACGATCAGGTCGCAGGACCACATCAGCATGAGCGCCGCGGCGTAGACCTCACCGTGCACCTGGGCGACGGTGATCTTGCGGAGATTGCGCCAGCGCAGCGTGTTCTGGAAGAAGTGGTGCCACTCCTGCAGCATCAGCTTCTCGGCGGCCTCGCGCGTCGCGCCGTTCTCCTGGAAGCTCGGGTGTTGATCCGGACCGGGCGTGTACTCCGACATCGACTGCTTGGAACCGAGGTCGTGTCCCGAGGAGAACATCGGCCCGTTGCCGCCGAGGATGACGACGCGAACCTTGTCGTCGGCCTCCGCCTCGAGGAACGCCTCGCCCAGTTCGACGAGCAGACCGCGCTGCTGCGCGTTGCGCTGATCGGGACGATTGAGCATGATCCGGGCGATCGTGCCCTCGTCGAGGGTCTCGTACGTGATGAAGCGGTAATCGGCCATGATTCGGACTCTAACCTTCGGAGAATGGCGTTACCGCACCGGGTGCGGACGCCGCCGTCAGAGCGACAGGATCGTCGCCGAAGCGGTGCCCGGCGCACCGTAGACCTGCGCAAGACCCACGCGAGGGCCGCCGGGAACCTGTCGGTCGCCCGCCTCTCCACGCAGCTGGCGGACCAGTTCGTGCATCTGCCGAAGACCCGATGCGCCGATGGGCTCGCCGTTGGCGATCAGCCCACCGTCGGTGTTGATCGGGAGCTCACCGCCGATCTCGGTGGCACCGTCGGCGATCAGCTTCTCCTGGTCGCCGTCGGCGCACAGACCGGTCTCGGCCATGTGGATGACCTCGGCGCCCGCATCGGTGTCCTGCAGCTGGGCGATGTCGACGTCCTCGGGCCCGATGCCCGCCGCCTCGTAGGCAGCCTTCGCCGCGTACACGGTCGGCGAGACGTCGGCGTCGGGCGGTCCCGACGTGGCGTGCACCTCGTAGGCGCCGAACGTGCGGGTGCGAATCTCGCTGGCGCGGACGTAGACCGGCTTGTCGGTGTACTTGTGCGCCAGGTCGGCGCGACACATGATGATCGGCCGCGGCACCCTCGTCGGGCGCGCAGAACATGTACTGCCGCAGCGGGTAGTTCAGCACCGGTGACGCCATGATCTCGTCGACGGAGATCTCCTTGCGCCGGAACGCATTCGGGTTCTTCGAGCCGTTGCGGAAGTTCTTGTTGGCGACCCGCGCCAGCGTCTCCTCGGAGATGTTGTGCTTGTTCAGGTAGTGGTTGGCCTTGATCCCGAAGAACTTGGTGGTGACGAACTGGCCGTTCTCGGCGTACCACTGCGGAAGCGCCAGTTTGGCGGGGTCGTCGGTGAACGCCCCGCGCGGGTGCTTGTCCAGGCCGACGGCGATGCCGATGTCGTACTTGCCAAGTCGAATGGTGTCAGCGGTCTGCTGAATGGCGCTCGCGGCGGTGGCGCAGGCGTTGAACACGTTGGTGAACGTGATGCCCGTCAGCCCGACGAGCCGCGTCACCGAGTCCGGGTTGGAGACCTCGTGGCTGCCGCCGAAGCCGAATTGGACGTCCTTCCAATCGAGCTTGGCGTCGGCGAGTGCGAGCCGGATGGCGTCGGCGCCCATCTCGACGGCCGACTTGTCGAACCGGCCGAAGGGATGCAGGCCCACGCCGATGATGGCTACGTCGTTGCTCATGGATATCTCCTCTACACGGGCTGGAAGGCGAAGGTGACGATCTCGTTGCCGTCAGCGTCGGTCGTGAACGGAATCATGGTCAGCTCGACCTCCATGCCGAACGTGAGCTTCTCCGGGTCGTTCTCGGTCAGTCGACCCTCCACCCGAACCTTGTCACCAAGTTGAACGAGGCCGACGCCGAATGGCACGAAGTCCTTGCCGGTGGGGCCCGCGTAGGGAGCTCCGGGCGCGAAACCCTGGGTGGTCCAGGCGATCACCGTGCCGCGGCGGGGCAGCAGCACGTCGCTCATGTCGCCCTTGCTGCACTTCGGACAGTGCGACTGAATGGGGAACACGGTGAATCCGCACGCACCGCACCCGCTGCCGATCAGCTGCGGATTCTCGTCCGGCCATGTGGAGATCGTCGGGTCAATCGCCTTCTGCATATCGGGCTCCTCGCCATGCACACATCTCGCCGAAGAATACGTTCACGAAATCGTACAACACGATTTCACGGATCTGGAAAGCACGTTCTCATTTTCGTTCGACCGCACGAACAGCGTCATCGAGCAGCGACTTCGTCGCGGTATACACGTCCAGGCGCCCCTCGGCCATTCCCTCGGCAAGGGCCGCGAGCCCGGGGTGCTCTCGAAGAGCGGTCTGAGCCAGGGAAAGGATCTGAGCGCGCGCTCGCGCAGTTCGCCGTTCGGGATTGTCCGCGCGGTGGTGCGCGTCGATCGCCTCGACCAGCTCGGCGATGCCCACGTTCTGCGCGGCGATGATCTTGAGGATCGGCGCGCGGTCTCGGCGTGCAGGTCGCGGACGGTCTGGTCGGCCCCTTCGCGATCCGCCTTGTTGATCGCGACGATGTCGGCCACCTCCAAGAGGCCGGCCTTCGCGGCCTGGATCGCGTCGCCCGCGCCCGGGTTCAGGATGACGACGGCGGGATCGGCCACCGCCGCGACCTCGATCTCGGACTGCCCGACACCCACGGTCTCGACCAGGATCACGTCATAGGACAGTGCAGCGAGCACGCGGACCGCGGCGGGCACTGCGGCAGCGAGACCTCCGAGGTGGCCGCGCGTGGCCACCGATCGGATGAGCACGTCGGGGTCGTTGATGTGGGCGGCCATCCGAATTCGGTCGCCGAGCAGAGCGCCACCGCTATAGGGCGACGACGGGTCCACCGCGAGCACGGCCACGCGTTTGCCCTGCTCGCGGTATGCCGCGACGAGCACGGCGATCGTCGTCGACTTGCCCGCTCCCGGCGGCCCCGTCACGCCGATCACCCGCGCGGTCTGATCGCCCAGAACCGCGAGAACCTCGTCGCGGCGCGGGCTCTCGACCAGGCTCAGCAGTCGACCGGCCGCACGGGCGGACCCGTCGCGCGCCGCAGCCAGAAGCTCCTCGATCGTCATCAGCGCGGCCTACTCTACGTCCCGGATCGACGTGCCACATGAGAATGTTATTCTCACAGCTAAGAGAGCGTCAGTTGCAAGAAGGGGAACAGCATGCAGATCAGTGGGAGCTCCGCGATCGTCGTCGGCGGCGCGGGCGGATTGGGCGAGGCAACGGTTCGCCGGCTGCACGCCGCAGGCGCAAAGGTGGTCGTCGCCGACATGGCCGACGACAAGGGCAAGGCCCTCGAGAGCGAGCTGGGCGTGCGCTACGTCAGGACCGACGCGACGTCCGAGGAGTCCGTCAACGCGGCGATCGCCGAGGCGGTTGCGCTTGCTCCCCTGCGGATCTCGGTGGACACCCACGGCGGCCCGGCCAGCGGTGGACGGCTGATCGGCAAGGACGGCTCGCCGCTGGACCTCGACGGCTTCAAGAAGACCATCGAGTTCTACCTGACCGCGGTGTTCAACGTGATGCGGCTGTCGGCAGCGGCTATCGCGAAGTCCGAGCCACTCGAAGAGGGCGGCCGCGGCGTCATCGTCAACACGGCGTCGATCGCCGGCTACGAGGGCCAGATCGGCCAATTGCCCTACGCGGCAGCCAAGGGTGGCGTGCTCGGCATGACGCTCGTCGCCGCGCGCGACCTGTCGCCGATGGGCATCCGCGTCGTCACCATCGCGCCCGGCACCATCAACACGCCCGCCTACGGCAAGGCGGCCGACCAGCTCGAGCAGTACTGGGGCCCGCAGGTGCCGTTCCCCAAGCGCATGGGCCGCTCGACCGAGTACGCGCAACTGGCGCAGAGCATCATCGAGAACGACTACCTCAACGGCGAGATCATCCGCCTGGACGGCGGACTGCGGTTCCCGCCCAAGTGAGCGGGCCGCTCGACGGCAAGGTTGCGTTCGTCGCCGGAGCCAGCCGAGGCATCGGCGCGACGATCGCGAAGTCGCTTGCTGCAGCGGGCGCTTCGGTCGCCGTCGCCGCACGCTCCGAGGAGCGGGGCAAGCTGCCGGGCACCATCGGATCGGTCGCGGACGGGATCGTCGCCGCGGGCGGGCGGGCGCTCCCCGTGGCGTGTGACGTCACCAGCGAGGAATCGGTCAACGCCGCGGTCGAAGCGACCGTCGCCGAGTTCGGCGGCATCGACATCCTGGTCGCGAACGCAGGCGTGTTGTGGCTTGGCCCAATCGAATCCACGCCGCTGAAGCGGTGGCAGCTGTGCCTCGACGTCAACCTCACCGGGCGTCTTCCTGGTGACGAAGGCGGTCATCCCGCACGTGCGGGCACGCGGCGGCGGCTCGCTGATCGCGATCACCACCACCGGCGTGACGATGGTCGACCACGGCGCCAACGCCTACTGGGTGTCCAAGGCCGCGGCGGAGCGGCTGTACCTCGGGCTCGCCGCCGACCTGAAGCCCGACAACATCGCGGTCAACTGCCTCAGTCCGTCGCGGGTGGTCCTCACCGAGGGCTGGCAGGCCGGCGGCGGCGGTGTCGAGATCCCACCCGAGATGGTGGAGCCGCCCGAGGCCATGGGCAACGCGGCGGTGCTGCTGGCCGCGCAGGACGCCAGCGGCATCACCGGAACCATCCAGCGCTCCGAGGAACTCACCCTCTGACTGCCGCCTGCGCCAGGCCCACCGCGAGCGCGCGTGTTTGCGGGCGACACGCCGAAATCTCGGTCCACTTTCCGCGCGCTCGTCGTCTGCCGACGCCATGAAACACAAGTCACGACAACAGTTCTCACGCGTAGCGAGCGCGCGCAAACTTCGCTTGCGAGCCGGCGTGTCGCCCGCAGACACGCGCGCTCGCGGAAGAAGGCGCTACTTCTTGGCGATCAGCCCGTCGACGATCTTGTTGAAGTCGGCGGTGCCGAAGGACACGTACTCCGCGAGGTTGGCGTAGTCCAGCGACGCCATCACCGACTTCTCCAGCTGAATGTTCATCAGCCGCTTGGTGGCTTCGACGGCCTGCTGCGGCAGCTCCATGATCTTCTTCGCGCAGGCGATCGCCTCGGCCAGCGGATCGGCGACGACGTGGTTGGCCAGGCCGAGCTCGACCGCCCGCTGCAGCCTTGATCCGCACACCCGTCAGCGCGAACTCCTTGGCCTGCAACAGGCTGATCTGCGACGGCCACACCAGCGGGCCGCCGTCCGCGGCCACCAGCCCGATCTGAACGTGCGGGTCGGCGAAGAACGCATTCTCGGCGATGTAGACGATGTCGGAGAGCGCGGCCAGGCTGCAGCCCAGCCCGACGGCCGGACCGTTCACCGCGGCGACCACCGGGATGCGGCAGCGCACCATGCCGATGACGAGGTCGCGACCGTGCTTGATCGTCTTCTGGCGCAGGGCCTCGTCGTTGCGCAGTTCGTCGAGGTAGTTGAAGTCACCGCCTGCCGAGAATGCCCGCCCCGCACCGGTGATCACCGCCGCCCGCGCGTCGGCGTCCTCGTTGAGCGCGTCCCAGATCTTGGCCAGCCCGACGTGCAGCGGGTCGTTGACCGCGTTGAGCTCGTCGGGTCGGTTGAGCGTGATGATGCGCAGGCCGCCGTCGGCCGTGACGTCGATTTCTGTCTGGCATGTCGTACATTTCAGGCTCCCAATCCGAGAATTCGTTGCGCGATGATGTTCTTCTGAATCTGCGAGGTGCCGCCCATGACGCTCTGGGCGCGGCTGTACATGTAGGCGCCGAACAGCTCCTCGTCCTTGGTGCCGACGGTGGCCAGCGTCGCATGGCCGACCGACTGCTCCACCCACGTCATCAGCAGCTTGTCCAACGATCCCTGCGGCCCGTGCGTCATGCCGTCCAGCTGCTCGGACAGCCGCCGCCGCACGTGCAGGCGCAGCATCTCCGTCTGCACCCACGCCCACGACAACTCGTCGGGGGCTGGCTCCGTCGACGCGACCAGCCAACTGGCGCACCAGCTTTCCGTACCGCGCCGAGAAGCCCAGTGTCGACGGCTCGCGTTCGTGGCTCACCACGGTCATCGCCAGCTTCCAGCCCTCGCCAGGCTCACCGACCATGTTCTCGGCGGACACCCGGGCACCGTCGAACTCGACCTGGCCGAACTCCTTGGTGACGCCGCTGATCATCTTCAGTGGTCGCTGCTCCACCCCCGGCTGGTGCATCGACACGACGAATGCCGAGATGCCCTTGTGCTTGGGCGCGCTCTTGTCGGTGCGCGCCAACAGCAGACACCAGTCGGCGACGTCGGAGTAGCTCGTCCAGATCTTGTGCCCGTGGATCACGTAGTCGTCACCGTCGCGGGTGGCCGTCGTGGTGAGCGACGCCAGGTCGGACCCCGCGCCGGGCTCGGAGAAGCCCTGGCACCATCGCTCGCTGCCGTCGATCATGCCGGGCAGGAAACGCTGCTGCAGTTCCTTGCTGCCGTGATGGCCGAAGGCGACGACGAGGTAGCCCAGGCTGGGTCGCGCAGGCGCGCCGCCCTTGGCGATCTCCTCGTCGACGATGACGTCGTAGACCGGCGGAAGATCCTGTCCGCCATATTCCTTGGGCCACGACGTGCCGAAGAAGCCTGCGGCGTAGAGCGCCTGATGCCACTCGCCCGCCTTGGCCCAGTACTCGTCACCGGAGGTCGGGAACTTGCCCTTCTGCTCGGTCAGCCAGCCACGCAGCCGTTCCCGGAACGCCGCTTCGTCGGGTGAGTCACGAAAGTCCAATGGTCAACTCCTCCAACTTGACCGGCCACGCCTCGGTGGCGGCCAGCACTCGGCGCAGGTACACGTGCGCGAGGCATTCCCAGGTGTTCCCGATGCCGCCGTGCACCTGGATCGACGTCTCACACACCGTCAACGCCGAACGCGCAGCAGTAGATCTTGGCGATACGCGCGGCTTCGACGGCCTCGACGGCTGGCAGCTCGTCGACGGCCCACGCCGCATGGCGCAGCACGCTGATCGATCCCTCGATCAGGGCCAGACTCTCGGCCAGCAGATGTCCGACCGCCTGATACGAGCCGATCGTCGACCCGTACTGCTCGCGCACCTTGGCGTATTCGGTGGCCAAGCGCGAGCGTGCCGCGGGCCGCACCGACCAGGTCGGCGGTCGTCGCCGTCAGCGCGAGCGCGTACCAGCGAGCGGCGTCGTCGTCGGCCAGGTCGGTGAGCTCCGGCGGCGACTCGACAGCGCCCGCAAGGCTTCCGGTCAGGTCGACCGATTCGACCGCCAGCGGCAGCCGACACGCTGCGGCCCAACCGGTTGGCGAGATCGTCGGCGAGGATCGGGCCGAGGAACGGGACGTCGACGAGCCCGCGCGCGAACTCCTCGGCGACGATCGCCACCTCGACGCCGGACGCGCCGTCGGAGCGCAGGGTCCGAAACCCGGTCGCCTCGACGTTCTTCTCCAGCCGCGCCACGCGGCCGTCGTCGTCGAGATCGGCGACCGATCCCGGTCCGAGGTCGTCGGCGAGCTTGGCCGCGGCCTCCCGCAGTTGTCGTTGTTCAGCCGTCAGACGGACGTCCACAGGCGCTCCTTTAGCACTCGGCGCAATACCTTTCCTGAAGGGAGACGGGGAATCTCGGGAACGAATACCACGCGGCTCGGCCGTTTGTACGACGCCAGCCGCTCGGCGACGAGCGTGATCAGTTCGTCGGCCTCGACCGCACCGGAGCGCGTCACCGCGGCGACGATCGCCTCGCCGCTGGCCGCGTCGGGGATGCCGAAGACCGCGCAGTCGGCGACCGCGGGATGGCCGTGCAGCACGGCCTCGATCTCGGCGGGCGCGACCTGGAAGCCGCGCACCTTGATCATTTCCTTTGCGCGGTCGGTGATTCGGAGCCAGCCGTCGGCGTCGAGGTAGCCGATGTCGCCCGTGCGGTACCACCCGTCGGCGAACGCCGAGGCGGTCTCGTCATCGGGCAGGTAGCCCGCCATCGCCGATGGCGAGAGCACCTGTATCTCGCCGATCTCGCCGGGCGACAAGGCTTCACCGCTCTCGATGGACGCAATCCGGATCTGCACTCCCGGGACCGGCCCGACCGACGGTGTCCAGGCGGGCGCCGTCCAGCGAATTGCAGGAGATCACGGGCAATTCGCTGGCGCCGTACGCCGTCACCCACGTCACGCCGACCCGTTCGGTGACGGCATCGGCCACGCTCTGCGTCACCGGCGTCGCACACCACATGACGTAGCGCAGCGACGACAGGTCGTAGGACTCCAGCCGGGGATGCGCGGCCAGCGCCAGCGCGATGGGCGCGACGGCCATTTCGATGGTGATGCGGTCGGACTCGATGTGGCTGCAGCATCGCGTCGACGTCGAACCGGGGGTGCAGTCGGATCCACGCCCCCGCGTCGAGCGCGGTCGCGATGTTGAGCAGACCGAGGATGTGCGAGGGCGGCGTCATGATCTGCATGCGGTCCGTCGACGTCATGCCGAGCGCAGTCGCGCCAGTGACCGACCGCGGCCGCGAAGGCGCCGTGGGTGTGGCGGACCGCCTTGGGCATTCCCGTGGTGCCCGAGCTGAACACGAACACCGCATCGGACGCGGGATCGGGTGCGTCGAACTCGCGCAGTCCCGGCGTGACGGGTTCGTCGAGGTGCAGCATCGGCATCACGTCGGCCAGCACCGCGTTGTCGCCGACCGCGTGCGACGGCTGCGGTCAGCGCCAGCGCGTGCTCGACCTCGGCGCGCTTCCACGACGTGCTCATCAGCACCACGGCGGCGCCGAGCCCCCAGATCGCCCGCAGCGCGACGACGAATTCGGGGCGGTTGGACGACATCAGCGCGACGCGGCCGCCTGCGCGCACCCCGCGCTGTTCGAGCATCGTGGCCAGCCCGCTGGTCAGCGCGTCGAGTTCGGATCGGGTGTACTGCCGGTCCCCGAATGCCAACAGGACGGGCTCAGTCACCTTCGACCCCTCCTGGCTGCTCACTGGCCGGACGACCAGGTTGAAAATACCCTATCCTTAATGGAGAATAGTATTCTCACATAGACAGAATGTCGATGCCAGGAGTGCCCCGATGACCGCAGACCCCGTGCCGGCCGAGTCGGCCGGTGGCGAGGTGACGATCCTCCTCGACCGCAAGAAGGTCACCGTGCCCCTGCGGCCCGGCGAGACGCTGCTGGAGACCGCCCGCCGCGCCGGCCTGACGCCCGCCGTTCTCCTGCGAGGCCGGCAACTGCGGCACCTGCATGGCGAAGCTGACCGAGGGCAGCGCCACGATGCGGGTGAACGACGCCCTGGAAGAAGACGAGGTCGAGGACGGCTACGTGCTGACCTGCCAGGCGATTCCGGACACGCAGAACGTCGACGGTCAACTACGACGACTGAGCGTCGGCCGAGTACTCGTCCAGCGCGGGCGCGGCCGGTACTCGGGCGTGTAGCCCGCGACCTTGATCGGGCTGCCGACCAGCCGGATACTCGCCTGCGGTGACGATCGCCTCCGGCGTGGCCTCCAGCGCCTCGGGCAGTGACCGCACCGCGGCGGCGGGAATGCCGAGCGGACGCAGCCGCGCCTCCCAGTTGGCCGCGGTGTCGGTGGCCAGCTTCGCCGCCACCAGGTCCAGCACCTCGTCGCGGCGCGCGGCGCGCTCGGCCATCGTCTCGAAGCCGTCGATGCCCGCCTCGCCGGCGAACGACCGCCAGAAGCCGTCGTGGGTGATGAACAGCGCCAGGTAGCCGTCGGCCGTCGGAAACAGCTGCGCGGGAACGTAGTACGAGTGCGCACCGAACGGGATGCCGCTTGCGGCTCGACGCCGTCGTTGAGGTAGGCCGAGGCCCGGTAGTTCAGCTGCGACAGCATCACGTCGCGCAGCGAGACGTCCACCTGCCCGCCCCGCCCCGACACGATCTGCGCGAGCAGCCCCAGCGCCGCCGTCAGACCCGTGGAGTTGTCGGCCGACGAATACCCGGGCAGCGTCGGCGGACCCGCCGGGTCACCGGTCATCGCCGCGACGCCGGTCGCGGCCTGCACGACGTAGTCGAATGCGGGATCGTCGCCGCCGTCGAGCCCGTACCCGGTCAGCGCCACGCAGACGATCGCTCGGATTGACGCGCGACAGCGATTCGTAGGTGAGGCCGAGCTTGCGGATCACCGACGGCTTCATGTTCACCAGCAGCGCATGGGAATCCGCGACGAGCTCGGCCAAGTCGGCGCTGTCCGTCCTCCGAGCTCAAGTCCAGGCAGATGCTGCGCTTGTTGCGGTTCAGGCTGGCGAAGTAGCTGTCGCCGACCTGGCGGGAGATCTCTCCGCCGGGCGGCTCGATCTTGATCACCTCGGCGCCGAGATCGGCGAGCATCATCGTCGCGTACGGACCCGCCAGCATGACGCCGACCTCGAGGATGCGGATGCCCGCGCAGAGCGGGCCACGCAGACTCATCGCACGGCCTTGGCCAGTTCCGCGATCACCTCACGCGTGCGGTACTTCGACGCGATGAGCTCGTCGCGGTTGTCGCCGATCGGCAGCAGCCGCACCGACAGATCGGTGACGCCCGCGTCGGCGAACTGCTTGAACCGCGCGAGGATTGACTCCTCGTCGCCCGCCGCGCAGAGGTCGCCGACGTTGCGGGCATCGCCGCGGTCGAGCAGCTTCTGGTAGTTCGGCGAGGTCTCGGCCTCGGCGAGGATCCGGTTGGCCCGGTCCTTGGCCGCGTCGATCTCGGAGTTGGCGCACAGGCACACCGGGATACCGGCGACGATGCGCGGCGCAGGGCGGCCCGCTTCCGCGGCGGCCTTGTTGATCTTGGGCGCGATGTGGTCGCCGATGGCCTTCTCGTCGGCCATCCACAGCACGGTGCCGTCGGCGCGCTCGCCCGCGATCTGCAACATCACCGGCCCGAGTGCGGCCACCAGCACCGGCATCGGCGTCGCGGAGTCGAGGACGGTGGGGTTGTGCACGGTGAAGGAGTCGTTCTCCACGTCGACGTCACCCGGCCCGGCGATCGCGGCGTTGAGCACCTCGAGGTAGTCGCGGGTGTAGGCGGCAGGCTTCTCGTAGGGCAGGCCGAGCATGTCGCGGACGATCCAGTGGTGCGACGGCCCGACACCGAGCGCCAGCCGGCCGGCTGCCATCGCATTCACCGAGAGCGCTTGGCGGGCAAGGGCGATCGGGTGCTGCGCCTGCAGCGGCACCACCGCGGTACCGAGTTCGATGCGCGAGGTGTGCGCCGCCATCAGCGCCACCATCGTCAGACAGTCGAAGTCGTTGGGCACCTGCGGCATCCAGGCGGTGTCCATGCCCGCGGCTTCCGCCCACTCGATGTCGGCGACCAGCTTGGAGACCTTGCGCGCCATGTCGCCGCGCTCGGCTCCGATCATCACGCCGAGCCTCATGACTCCTCCGCCTTCTCGGTCAGCGCCCGCACGTCGCGGACCAGCGTGTCCAGCGGCGTGCCGGTCGGGAACACGGCGGCGGCGCCCGCGTCCAGAAGCTTCTGCACGTCGGACTCGGGGATCGTGCCGCCGACGACCACGGCGATGTCGCCCGCGTCGGCCGCCCGCAGCGCGTCGACGGTGCGCGCTGGTCAAACCGACGTGCGCGCCGGAGAGGATCGAAAGGCCAACCAGGGCGACGTCTTCCTGCAGCGCGATCGACACGATGTCCTCGATGCGCTGCCGGATGCCGGTGTAGATCACCTCGAAACCCGCGTCGCGCAGCGTGCGCGCGACGATCTTGGCGCCCTTGTCGTGGCCGTCCAGACCGGGTTTGGCGACGAGAACCCTGGTGGCCATCAGAACACCACCGGCTGCTGGAACTCGCCCCACACGGACTTCAGCGTCGAGACCATCTCTCCCACGGTGCAATACGCGTTCGCGCAGTCGACCAGCTTGTGCATCAGATTGTCGGTGCCCTCCGCCGAGCGCGACAGCGCGGCCAATGTTTCCTTGACGGCCAGGGGATCCCGCTCGGCCTTCACCTTCGCCAACCGCTTCAGCTGAAGGTCGCGCCCCTGCAGCGTCGAGTTCGTAGGTCGCCAGGTCCGGTGCGGGCTCGTCGATGACGAACTTGTTGACCCCGACCACCGGCCGCTCACCGGACTCGATCTCGTGGTGGATCTTGAACGCCTCGTCGGCGATCAGACCCTGCAGGTAACCGTCCTCGATGCAGCGCACCATGCCGCCGTGCTGCTCGAGGTCGTCCATGATCTCGATGATCTTGGCCTCGGTGGCGTCGGTGAGCGCCTCGACGAAGTACGAGCCGCCGAGCGGATCTGCGACCTTCGCGACGCCGGTCTCGTAGGCGAGGATCTGCTGCGTGCGCAGCGCCATCGTCGCCGACTCCTCGCTGGGCAGGGCGAACGGCTCGTCCCACGCCGCGGTGAACATCGACTGCACGCCGCCGAGCACCGACGCCAGCGCCTCGTAGGCGACGCGCACCAGGTTGTTCTGCGCCTGCGGCGCGTACAGCGAGGCGCCGCCGGACACGCAGCCGAACCGGAACATCGACGCCTTGTCGCTGGTGGAGCCATAGCGCTCGCGCACGATCGTGGCCCAGCGCCGCCGACCCGCGCGGTACTTGGCGATCTCCTCGAAGAAGTCGCCGTGGGTATAGAAGAAGAACGAGATCTGCGGGGCGAACTTGTCGATGGTCATCCGGCCGCGTTCGACGACGGTGTCGCAGTAGGTGACGCCGTCGGCGAGGGTGAACGCCATCTCCTGCACGGCGTTGGCGCCGGCGTCGCGGAAGTGCGCACCCGCCACCGAGATCGCGTTGAACCTGGGCACCTCGGCGGCGCAGAACTCGATGGTGTCGGCGATCAGCCGCAGCGACGGCTCCGGCGGCCAGATCCAGGTGCCGCGCGACGCGTACTCCTTGAGGATGTCGTTCTGGATGGTGCCGGTCAGCTTCTCGCGCGGCACGCCCTTCTTCTCTGCGGCGGCGACGTAGAACGCCAGCAGGATCGCGGCGGTGCCGTTGATGGTGAAGCTGGTGCTGATCTTGTCCAGCGGGATCGAGTCGAACAGGATCTCGGCGTCGGCCAGCGTGTCGACGGCGACGCCGACGCGGCCGACCTCCTCGCCGTACTCCTCGTCGTCGGAGTCGTAGCCGCACTGCGTGGGCAGGTCCAGCGCCACCGACAGCCCGGTGCCGCCCTGACCGAGCAGATAGCGGTAGCGCTGGTTGGACTCCTCGGCGGTGCCGAAGCCCGAATACTGGCGGAACGTCCACGTCTTGCCGCGGTAGCCCGACGCGAAGTTGCCCCGGGTGAAGGGGTACTCGCCGGGCGCGGGCGGGTCACCCGCGCGGTCGCCCGGTCCGTAGACGGGCTCCAGCGGGATACCAGAAGGGGTCTCTACCCGGGGGGCGACTTGCTCACTCATCGGGGATAACGTACTTGCTAAAAATGAGAATGCCAATACCACTGGGCGGAAATGGTGGGCGAGCAAGGCCGTCCCCGGCACGTCAGGGTATCGCGGTCGCTGCGGGCGATTCCCGCACACCAGGGCACCGCGGGCCTGTGGGAGCATGACACTTGCATAAAATGAGAACGTCCCTACCGTTCGGCTACCATCGGACCACTGATTTGGAGGAGGGGCATGACCGACCAGCAGCACTCACTCGCCGACCGCACGATGGTGGTGTCGGGCGGCAGCCGGGGCATCGGCCTGGCCATCGCGCTCGGCGCCGCCAAACTCGGAGCCAACGTCGTCCTGCTCGCCAAGACCAGTGAGCCGCACCCGAAGCTGCCGGGCACCGTGCACACCGCGGTCGCCGAGGCCGAGGCCGCGGGCGGCAAGGGCCTTGCCGTCGTCGGCGACGTCCGCAAGGAAGAGGACGTGCAGCGCGCCGTCGACGCGGCGGTCGAGCGCTTCGGCGGCATCGACATCGTCGTCAACAACGCCAGCGCGATCTCGACCGATCCGACCGAGCAGCTGTCGGCGAAGAAGTTCGACCTGATGATGGACATCAACGTGCGCGGCACGTTCCTGCTCACCAAGGCGGCGCTTCCGCACCTGCGCGCGTCGGCCAACGCCCACGTCATGACCCTCGCTCCGCCGCTGAACATGAACCCGTACTGGCTGGGCGCGCATCCGTCGTACACGCTGTCCAAGTACGGGATGACGCTGCTGTCGCTCGGCTGGGCCGTCGAATACGCCGACGCGGGAATCGGTTTCAGCTGCCTGTGGCCGCAGACCTACATTGCGACGTCGGCGGTGACGAACCTGTCCGCCGGCGACGAACTCGTCGAGAGGTCGCGCAGCACCGACATCATGGCCGACTCCGCGGTCGAGATCCTGACGCGGCCCGCCGCGGAGGTCAACGGCCAGTGCTTCATCGACGCCGACGTCCTCGTCGATGCGGGCGTCACCGACCTGTCCCACTACGGCGGTGGCGACGATCCGATGTGGGATATCTTCCTAGACAAATCATGAGTATCTCGTTGCTGCTGGAGATGGCTTCAGCCAATCCCGACCGTACGGCCCTGGTGTCCGGCGACCTCCGGCTCACCGTGGCGGAATTGAGCACGCTCGCCGACGGCGGCGCGGGCGTCATCGCCGCGTCGGGGGCCAAGCACGTCGCCTACGTCGGCGCAGGCGGCGCGATGCTGCCCCTGCTCCTGTTCAGCGCAGCGCGCGCCGACGTGCCGCTGACGCCGCTGAACTATCGCCTGAGCTCCGACGGACTGCGGGCGCTGATCAACCGACTGCCCGAGCCGCTGCTCGATCGTCGACGACGAGTACGTCGACCTGATCGGCGCCACGGACTTTCCGGTGATCGGCGCGAGCGAGTTCATCGAAGCGGCACGAGCGATCGAGCCCGGCCCCGAGATTCCAGCGTTCGCCGACCCCGACGCGGTCGCGGTCGTGCTGTTCACCTCCGGCACCACCTCGGCGCCCAAAGCCGTTGAGCTGACCCACAACAACCTCACCAGCTACATCACCGGCACGGTCGAGTTCGACTCCGCCGACCCGGGTGACGCCGCGCTGATCTGCGTTCCGCCGTACCACATCGCCGGCCTCTCGGCGGCCATGTCGAACCTGTACGCGGGCCGAAAGATGGTGTACCTGACCAGTTTCGACGCGCGGGAGTGGGTACGCCTCGTCGAAGCCGAAGCCGTCACGTCGGCCACCGTGGTGCCGACGATGCTCGACCGCATCGTCACCGTGCTCGAGACGGCCGGGACCTCGCTGCCGAAGTTGCGCACGCTGGCCTACGGCGGCTCCAAGGTGGCGCTGCCGCTGGTGCGCAAGGCGCTGTCGCTGCTGCCCGACGTCGGCTTCGTCAACGCCTACGGGCTGACCGAGACGAGCTCGACCATCGCGGTGCTCACGCCCGACGACCACCGGATCGCGCTGGCCGCCGACGACGAGGCCATCCACCGCCGCCTCGGATCGGTGGGTCAGCCGGTGCCGAGCATCGAGGTGCAGATCCGCGGCGAGGACGGCACCGTGCTCGGCGCGGGCGAGGTCGGCGAACTGTTCGTCCGCGGCGAGCAGGTGTCGGGCCGCTACACCGGCATCGGCTCGGTCCTCGACGCCGAGGGCTGGTTCCCCACCAAGGACGTCGCGCACCTCGACGACGAGGGCTACCTGTTCATCGGCGGCCGCTCCGACGACACCATCATCCGCGGCGGCGAGAACATCGCGCCCGCCGAGATCGAGGACGTTCTCGTCGAGCACCCGCACGTGCACGACTGCGCGGTCGTCGGCGCCGACGATCCCGAGTGGGGTCAGATCATCGTGGCGGTCGTCGTCCCCGCGCCGGATGCCGCACCCGATGCCGAGGATCTGCGCGCCTTCGTGCGCGGACAACTGCGCGGGTCCCGCACCCCAGACCGGGTGGTCTTCCGCGAGGAACTGCCCACCAACGCGACGGGCAAGGTGCTGCGCCGCGAACTCGTCGACGAATTCAACGCCACCAAGGAGTCAGCATGATCAAGAACGGCACCCGCCTCCAGAGCCAGGTCTGCGATACCCAGGTGATCGTCGTGCGCAGCGCCGACAGCCTCGACGACCTGCGCGCAGGCGGTTCACCGATGGTGCCCGTCGGCACCGACGCAGACGGCAGCCTCACCCTCGACGCCGACTTCTCCGGCGGCACCCTGATGGGCAAGCGCTACGTCGACGACGGCGGCGCC
>CAWCTU010000016.1:0-192488 GCA_963798405.1 uncultured Actinomycetota bacterium | reverse complement strand
GCGCAGGCCCGCCTGGTCGGCAGCAGCGCCCACCTCGGGGTCGGGCCGCGCCGCGGCGAATTGCTGGTCATGCGCATACAGATCGGATACGCGGCGCTCGAAGCGCTCTTCACGGTCGTTCCCGGTTTCAATCGACATCATCGTTTCCTCTTCGACGCTCTCGCGTCCGTAGCCTTGGTGGTGCGGCTTGCGCAGTGCTGCGTTGCACTCCCAGGGGACAACGTTAGCAAAACTAAAGATATGCCCCGAAGCTGTGAGCTGGCAATTTCCTGTGAGGAATAGACTCCAGGAGACTTTGTTACACTAACTAAGCATATCCGAGTGGAAGGCAAGACGATGACTCGAACCAATGACGACAGCTGGGACCTGGCCACCAGCGTGGGCGCCACCGCGACCATGGTGGCCGCAGCGCGCGCGATCGCCACGAACGACGACGTGCTCGACGACCCGTTCGCTGAACCTCTGGTGCGCGCCGTCGGTGTGGACTTTCTCACCCGCTGGGCCACGGGCGAACTGTCCGGTGCCGACATCGACGCCGACGGGTCCGGCTGGGGCCTTCAGCAGATGCCCGCCGCGATGGCCTCTCGGACCATGTTCTTCGACAAGTTCTTCGCCGACGCGGCGGCGGCCGGCATCCGCCAGGCGGTGATCTTCGCCTCCGGCCTGGACGCCAGGGCATACCGGCTGCAATGGCCCGCGGGCATGACGGTGTTCGAGATCGACCAGCCCGAGGTCATCGAGTTCAAGGCGACGACGCTGGCCGGCCTCGGCGCAGAGCCCACCACCGACCTGCGCTCGGTCGCCATCGATCTTCGCGACGACTGGCAGACGGCGCTTCTCGCAGCGGGCTTCGACACCACCCGGCCGGCTGCGTGGATCGCGGAGGGCCTGTTCGGCTATCTGCCGCCCGAGGCCCAGGATCGTCTGCTCGACTCGGTCACCGCACTCAGTGCGCCCGGCAGTCGGATGGCCACCGAAGCGGTGCAGAGCGGCACCTTCGACGACGCCGACATCGACGAGGCCCGGGAGAAGATGCGCGAGTCGACCGAGAAGTGGCGTGAGCACGGCTTCGACCTTGACTTCTCCGAGCTGGGCTTCCATGGCGAACGCAACCAAATCGACGAATACCTCGACGCCCGCGGGTGGACGTCGATCGGTACGCCGATGGGCGAACTACTGGTGGCCAACGGTTTTCCTCCGCTCCCGGAGGCCGAGGACGACCGGATGACGATGAACGGCGTCACCTACTTCACGTCGACGCGATGAGTCAGGCGGCCTCGCGCGCCGCCTTCAACTCGAGCTCGGCCTCGTAGGCCCCCTCACCGCGGCCGAGGGCCACCGTGGCGGCCGTCATCGCCATGGCGGCAATCGCCAACGCGAAGGTCTCGTACGGGCCCGCGTCGAGTTCCTCGCCGAGCAGGATCGCGCCGAGGAACACCGCGACGACTGGTTCGAGGATGAGCATCGTGGGCACCGAGGTCTGCAGGGCGCCCGCGTGGAAAGCGGACTGCTGCAGCAACGTCGCGACGATGCCGAGCAACACCAGCGCGTACGGCGCTGGCGTCGCCATCAGTGCGAGGAGGCCGCGCTCGCCCAGCAGGTGCACGTTGATCTTCGTGATGACGGCGATGACGCCGAACAGCACCCCCACCGCGACGGAGAACAGCACCGCGCGTCGCCACCCGTCGGTGCGCATTGCGAGGACGACGGCGCCGACGATCAAGCCCCCGACGATGGCGGCGACGATCGCCGACGTCTGCAGTGACGACGGGTGCTCCGCGGGGCCCGGCCGGGCGAGGAGCACGAACACCGCGAGCCCCGCGGTCAGGAGACCCGCCCACAGCAGCTCGCTGCGCGTGACGCGCCGGCCCGCCACGCGCGCACTCAACGGCAACGCGAACAGCAGTGCCGAAACCAAAAGGGGCGCAACGACGATCAAGGAGCCCTTGATCAGCGCCAGTGCTTGAAACACGTAGCCGAGAACGGCGATGCCCGTGCCCACCCACCACAGCGGCCGACGCAACAGAGTGGAGAGCATGACCGAGCTGATGCCCTGGTCGGGCGGGACGTCGAGAGTGGCACGCTGACGGATCACGATGCCGATCGCCATGCAGACGGCGGCGCACAGCGCGAAGAAGACGACCAGTCCCTGCCCAATCAACGCCGCGTCACCTCTTCACCGGGATCGGGACGACCGACGGCCGCACCCATACCGTAGAGGTCGCGTCAGCCAGCTTCGCGCCGAACGTCGGAGTCGTCACGCGCCTCGGCATGATCGACACCCAGTCGGTCGGTGACGCGGCCGACGGCGTCGTCGACCCGGTCGACTGCGGCGGCGAACCTGCCTCGGACCCTGTTCCCGGCTGTGTCGACGTCGTCGGCCGCGCTCAGCAGGTACGCCCTGACGTTGAGCCGCATCCGCTCCGCGCTCGACCGGAGTTTCGTCCTCACGCGATCGTCCACGTCGACCGTGACGTACGGCAGAACCTTGATCCGCATGCGACCAGAGTAGATGAGCGAGCTCAGGTGCTCAGATCGGCGATCGCGTCGGCCGTGTGGAGGTCCTCGTAGGCCGCCGAATATCGTTGCGCCAGAGTCAGTGCAATGTCGCGGCGCTGCCAGGCTCCCGCGCTCGCGGTGACCAACCACAGGGTGAGCCCGTGCGCGACCGATGCACGGTAGCGCAGCAAGATCTCGTCCGCTGAGGGCAATTCACCTGCTGGCAACTCGAGCGCGTCGCGGTAGACCGTCAGCAGTGTGCGCTCGTGGGCTCTGCGGTCCTCGGTGGTGATCGCGCCTTGGAGGAAGTAGCCGAGGTCGAGCGCGAAGTTGCCCTTCCGCGCCACCTGCCAGTCGAGGAAGCCCACGTCACCAGCCGGCGTCAGATACGTGTTGCCGACGTGGGCATCGCCGTGCAGGAGTGTGGGCGGTCCGACGGTCAGGGTGCGAACGTACGGCTTCCACACGTCTTCGATGAGGTTCTCGATCGTCAGCGCCTGCACCGCCGCAGGAGCATCTGCCCCGAGTGCGTCCAGCGCGGCGGGAAGCGGCGCGTACTGCATGCCGTCCCACGGGACGAACGGTTCCAGCCAGTCCAGTTCGGGCCGCTGCACGCGCTCGCCCCAATACCGAGCGTGCATGCGCGCCAGGCCCCGTACTCCGCGTGCCGCCTCGTCGACGGTGTACGGCCGGGTGGAGTCCCGGGGGTCCGCGCCGCGGGCGGTGAGGTCCTCCATGACCAGCAGGAAGTCCTCGTTTGCCTCGTCGATCGCGGCGGCGTAGACGAGCGGATGCTCAAGTGGCAGATCGACTTTCGAATTGAACAGCCGTGGCTCGTGCAGTAAGCCACTTGTGAGCTTGACCATCGCCTTGTGTTCGGGATCGACGGCCTTGACGAAGACGGTGGCCGGCCCGGAACCCGCCGAGTAGGTCAGAGCCAGTCTCGCGCGACGGTTGGTGCCGTCGTCACGCATCGCGACGGTGACGACGTCGACGACCGCGCCGGGATGCCGCTCGGCCAGCGCTGCCGTCATCCACTCCGAAGTGAGTTCGGACCAGTCCTTGGGAACGACGAGCGCGGCGCTCACGGGATGAACGCGGGCATCGAGTCCCAGCCGCGGATCGTCGACGTCGTCGAGAACACCGCGTTCGGCAGGTCGACCTCCCACTCGGGGAAGCGCTTGAGGATCTCCTCCAGCGCGATGCGGCCCTCGAGTCGGGCCAGCGATGAGCCGAGGCAGAAGTGGGCCCCGACGCTGAACCCGAGATGATTGCGGCGTTCACGGTTGATGTCGAACACGTCGCCGTCGGGCGCGAACTGGCGGTGGTCACGGTTGCCCGCGCCGATCAGCATCATCATCACGCTGCCCTGCGGCACCGTCTGCCCGTGGATCTCGACGTCGCGCGTGACGTAGCGAGCGACGTGCGGCGCGGGCGGCTCGAACCTGACGAGCTCCTCGACGGCCGCGGGGATCAGCGTGGGATCCTCGACCAGCTGACGTCGCTGATCCGGGTGCTCGGCCAAAACCTTTGCCGCCCAACCGATCAGACGCGTAGTCGTATCGTTTCCTGCTCCCGCGACGACGTTGATGTAGATGAGCAGTTCGTCACGGGTGAGCTTGCGGGTCACGCCGTGCTCGTCGACGAACTCGACGTTGAGTAGTTCGGTCATGATGTCGTCGGAAGGATTGTCGACGCGCCAGTCCACGTAGTCGCCGAAGACGTCGGCGGAGACGAGACCCTCCTCGGCGTTCATCGGCTTGCCCGCCTCGGTCTTCATGTGGCCGGTGACGTGGTCGCGGATCGCCTGCTCGTCGGCCTCGGGAATGCCGATCAGCGCGCTGATGGTCTTCATCGGCATGATGGCGCCGAAGTCGGTGACGAAGTCGAACGTGCCGGTGCCGACCACGGGGTCGAGGCAGTTGGCGCAGTAGTCCCGGATCTTCTGTTCGAGCAGCGCGATCTTGCGCGGCGTGAACATCCGCGAGAGCAGCTTGCGGTGGATGTCGTGAATCGGAGGGTCCTCGAAGATCAGCACGCCCGACGGAATCGGGAAGTCCGCCTTGATGAGCTCGATGATCGCGCCCTTCGCGGAGCTGAACGTGCCGTGATCGACGATGCCGCGGTTGACGTCCTCGTAGCGACTCACCGCGTAGAAGTCGTGCTGGGCGTTGTAGTACAGCGGCGCTTCCTCGCGCAGTCGCTTGAACACCGGATACGGATCGGCGTTGATACCGACGTCGTAGGGGTCGAAATAGACGTCACTGGCTGCGTCGACGGTCGCCGAATCGGTCACGGGGTGCACCTCTCTAAGGGCTGCGAGAGCGTTGCTTACACGCGTAAGCTACACGGCTGAGCGACCGCTCGACAAGCAACTGGCCCGGATCACGTCCCCGGTCGCTCCGCTCCAGCCCGCCGAATCAGGTCGAGGCCCGCTGGATCAGAGTGGCGACGTTGGCGCTGCTCGGCTCGCCCTCCGACGGATAGCCCAACTCGGCGATCATCGCGGCGACGGAGACGTCGACGATGGTCTCCGCGTCGAATCCGACCGACGTGAGCGGTGGCCCACTGACCGCGCCGAGGGCCGTGGCGTCGACGCCCATCACGGCCAGATCCTCGGGACAGCGCAGGCCCGCCTGCCGGATTCCGTGCAGAACGACGAAGGCGATGTCGTCGCTCTGCGCACACACCGCGGTGATTCCGTCGTCGACCCAGCGTTGCACCACCGCGCCGGCATCTTCACCGTCCATCGCAACGCTGTCGACGGTGACGTCGGGCAGTCCCCGCTCGGCAGCCGCGATGCGCAGGCCCTCGAACCAGTAGTCCCCGAGTGGGCGCAGCGTCGGTTGGTCCGAGCAGGCGAACGCCAGCTTGCGGTGGCCGCGAGTGACCAGGTGGTCGACGCGCAATTCGCCGACCGTGAGGTGAAGGGCGCCCATCGCGTGCAGTTGCGCGCTGCCGAGGTGAATCTGCGGGATACCCGCCGCGGTGACCGCCTCCAGCGCCGCGCCACTGAGCGGGAAAACGCTGGTCACGGCGATGGGGCGCAGATCGGCGACGGCGTCGACGACGTTGCGTCCGTCGTCGGTCTCGAACTGCATCGACAGCACCACGCCACGGCCCGCCAGCGCGGCGGTCAGCCTGCTGCCGACCTCCAGGATCAGCTCGCCGAGCGCGATGCGAGGCACGACGTACAGCATGACGCCACTCCCCCCGACGGCTAGATTGCGCGCCGCGAGGTTGGGTCGGTAGCCGAGTTGCTTCGCGGCATCGTGGACGGCAGCGCGGGTCTGCGCCGAGATCGTCTGGCTGGTCACGTTATTCAGCACGTAGCTGACCGTGGCGGCCGAAACGTTGGCTAGGCGAGCGACGTCAGCCTTCGTCGGTCTGGGCGCGCGCCGCACGTTCACGGCTACATCGTGACATGGAATAACTCCGCGCCCGCAGGGTTGCAGATCTCGTGCGAGCAGTCGTCTATGCCCCCGACCAACCGTCCAATGTCCGGCTGGCCGAGGTGGCCGAACCCGTCGCAGGCCCGTCCGAGGCGGTCATCGACGTGCGGGCGGTCGCGTTGAACTTCGGCGAACTGCACTGGATGGACCGCATGCGCACGCCTGGCGAAGTACCGGGTTGGGACGCCGCGGGCGTCGTCTTGGAGGCCGCTGTCGACGGCTCCGGGCCTGCGGTCGGCAGCCGGGTGGTGAGCTTCAACGGCCAGGGCGGATGGGCCGAACGCCGGGTGGTTGCCACGGAAAATGTTGCGGTTCTGCCGGATTCAGTCGACTTCGGCACGGCTGCGGCGATTCCGGTCGCCGGAGTGACTGCGCTGCAGGCCATTCGCGCACTTGGCCCCGTGGTCGGCAGACGAGTACTGGTGACAGGGGCGTCGGGCGGTGTCGGCAGATTCGCGGTGCAATTGGCCGCCCGCGCGGGCGCCGAGGTCGTCGCTGCCGTCGGCTCGCCTGCCCGCGGCGCGGGGCTCCTCGAACTTGGCGCCGCCGAGGTGGTCGTCGGTCTGGCGGATGTCACCGAGCCGTTCTTCGGCGTTCTCGACAACGTCGGGGGCACATTACTGACCGAAGCCTTCAGCCTGGTAGGAGAAGGTGGCTCGCTGCAGTCCATCGGCATGGCGTCGGGCGATCCGTCGACCATCGACTTCGAGGCCGAGCGCCAGGGCGGCGCGGGTAGACGGTTGGTGCCGTTCACCGTTCGCACGCCGTTCGCCGCGGACCTGGCCTACCTCGTGAAGCTCGTCGCCGCTGGTGAACTCGACCCCCAGATCGGGTTGCGCACGTCCTGGGTCGACGTGGCCGACGCCGCCGCGGCCTTGCTCGATCGCAAGGTCGCGGGTAAGGCAGTGCTCGATCTGACCTAGCTGTTCTTCACGTGCGGGTCGAGGCACTCGGAGTGTGCGCCCTAGCCACGAATTCTGCTGCAGCCGTTGGCTGATGCTCCGCCCGCCCCGCGTTCGGAGTGCGGGAGCGTTAGTAGGGCGGGGTGTCTTCGTCGATGGCGCGTTGGTTGCGTTGGCGTTCGTTGTGGAGGCGTAGGGCTCGTTGCCAGCCGCGGGTGGTCTTGCGTTTGGGCATGGTGAGGCCACGGTTCGGTGCGCCGGTGGCTGCCGCCGGTGGTGGCGTGGCAGTGTCTTTCTTGGGCAGCGGTGTGTGGGTGTCCCAGTGCGGGAAGTACATTCGGCTGCCCGGTGGTCTCGTGTAGCGGTGGCCGGTCGGGCTGATCCAGACGATGGTCCCGTCTGCGAGCTGCTGATCCGTCCAGCCGGTAGGTCCGGTCCAGAAAGTCTTGAGCAAGTGATGTTTTCGGCATAAACATTTGGCGTTGCCGGGGTGGGTCAGCCCGCCGACGCCGTGCGGGGCGCTGTGATCGAGGTCGCAGCGTTCGGCTGGGCGGTCGCAGCCCGGGAAGCAGCAGGTGAGGTCGCGGCTACGGACGTAGCGCGCCAGCTTCGCCGAGGGTCGGTAGCGCGACTCGGTGCACAACTCCGCGGCAGTGGGCACCGGGCGGACCGTTGCACCCAGGTCGATGAGCTCGCCCAGCAGCGCGGCGGGCACGATCCCACCCCCGGCGATCACCGCCAACCCCGAAGCCCCGGTGCGGGTTTCGGGTTTGGGTCGGCACTCGGCGCGTTCGGGCTTGGCAGCGGGTTGTGGTGTCGGAGCCGGCGCGGGTCCGCTGCCCGGCTCTCTTCCGGAGTCGGGACCGCTTGCGAAGTCGGGGTCGCTGCCCGGCTCGCTTCCGGAACCGGGGCCGCTGCCGCAGTCGGGCTCGCTTCCGGAACCGGGGCCACTGCCCGGCTCGCTTCCGGAGTCGGAGTCGCCGCCTGGGTCGAGGTCTGTATCGGGTGGCGGTCCGGCATCGGGACCATGATGCGGGGGTGGCGAGGCATCGGGCGGGTCGACGTTCGGTGGCGGCGCAGTGTCGGGCCCAGCATCCGGCCCGGGTCCTAGATCGTGCGGCGTCCCCGCGTCGGGCTGGTGGTCGGTGAGGACGTGGATGACGATGGCATCGGCGCGGGCATCGGGCCCGGTGGCGGTGCAGTCCGGGCGACCGCAGGTACATGGCAGGTGCGTGCCGCCGGCACCGATCACCCCCAGCACCGCGGTACGGCGTTCCCCAGCGGTGCGTGGGTCGTGGGAGCACCGTCGCCGCGCCATCTGCTCGACGCGCCGTTCGAACAGTTCGGCGTCGGTGACCTTCAGCCGACCCCACATCGACACCGTCCCGGTGCTGTCATCACGGCTACCGAACTCCAGGTCACAACCCTTCGCGGCGGTCTGGAAGCGGCGCACCGCGGCCGGGTCGTGCACCGCGATCGCCGCATCGATGGCGGCTTCGAGTTTGGGCACCGACAACGACCCGAACGACGACGCGACCTCGGCCAGATCGCCGTCCACCTGGGCCAGCACGTCGGGGTCGTCGACGAGTTGGGTGCGCCAGGCGATGGTGTTGGCCAACCGCGCCGACAGGGTGCCTTCGGTCATCAGCTTGTTGATCTCGGGTAGGCGGTAGCGCAGCGCCAACGCGTGGTGCATCTGATTGGACGCCACCCGGGCGCTGATCCCGGCTGGCCGCGGCGATCTCCGCGGCCGCACTGTCCCACGCATCACAGGCCCAGAACTGCCGCTCGTCGGCCAGCTCGGACGCGCCGCGGCGGTCGGTCAACTCCGCGATCGCCGCCATCCGGTGCGCAGCCGCGGTGGCCTCCGCACGCGTCCAGCCGGTGATCGCGGTGACCAACGCCGCGTCATCGACATGCGCCAGCGCGTCGCCCTGAGCCAATTCCTCGAACATGCCTCCGATCCTGCACCCACCAGCCGACGTGCAGCCGACCCCAGCCGCACCCAGGACCCCGAACTGTGGATGAAACCGCGACTGTGCACAACCCAACCCAAAACCACACGCCCAGAACAGAACTGTCGGTGGGATGTGCTAAGCGGCCGTCATCTTGATAGGCGCGTCCGGATGCGAGATCACGATCCGCGACACCGTCCGTCGACCAACTCAATGCCTGGCGTGCGGCGGCCTGAACGCGGCCGCCGAGCGACAAGCACCCGACGAGAACGGGGACCGCCTAGGTGGCCGCCCGAAGCGGAGTGCGCGCCGTCTCGCGCAGCACCAGCACCGTCGCGAGTGAGACCACGGCGGCGACGATCAGATAGAACGCCGGCACCATGACGTTGCCGGTGCGTGCCGTCAGCCAGGTGACGACATACGGTGTGGTGCCGCCGAACCCGGCGACGGCGATGTTGTAGCCGATCGAGAAGCCGCTGTAGCGCACCTGGGTGGCGAACAGTTCGACGCCCGCGGTGACGGCCGCCGAGATGTATACAGCCTCAATCGCAGCGAGGATGCAATGCGCGGTCATTGCGGCCGCCAGCGAGCCCGAATTCACCAGCAAGAAAAGCGGATACGCGAACACGATGAAGCACGCCGAGCCCGCGATCAGCATGGGTCGTCGTCCGATCCGGTCCGATAGCGCGGCGAACGGCAGAGTCAGCACGAGCGCCACGAGGCTGGCCAGGGTGATCGACACGAACGCCTGCGTGGTGCCGTAGCCCAGCGGCTTGATCAGATAGTTGGGCAGAAACGTGAACACCACGTAATAGCCGACGTTGAAGATGAGGAACAGGCCGAACACCGTGAGGATCGCGCGCCACGACGTCCTGAAGGCCTCGCGCAGCGGCTGCTTGGCCACCTTGTTCTCGGCGCGGAGTTCGGTGAACTCCGGGGTGTCGTCCAGACGCAGCCGAATGTAGAGTCCGACGAGCCCGAGCGGCGCCGCGAGCAGGAACGGGATGCGCCAGCCGTAGCTCGCCATCGCGTCGGCGGGCAGGGCCGCCTGCAGCACTGTGACCGTGACGGAGCCGAGGAGGAATCCCAGCACGCCCGACCACACGATGAACGTGACGACGAGTCCGCGTCGTCCGTCAGGCGCGTACTCCGCGAGATAGGTTGCGCCGCCGCCATATTCGCCGCCCGCCGAGAAGCCCTGCAGACAGCGGAAGACGAGCAGCAGCAGCGGCGCGGCCAAACCGATCGAGTGGTAGGTCGGCAGTAGGCCGATCGCCAGTGTCGCGCCGGACATCAGCAGGATGACGACGGCCAGCACCCGCTGCCTGCCGATGCGGTCGCCGAGCGGTCCGAACACCAGTCCGCCGAGAGGGCGTAGGAAGAACGCTGCCGCGAAGATCGCGAAGGTCTTCAGTAGTGCAGCGGTGTCGTCGTCGCTCGGGAAGAAGTTGGCGGCGATGATCGTCGCGAGGAAGCCGTAGATGGCGAAGTCGAACCATTCCACGGCATTGCCGATCGAGGCGCCGGTGATGGCCTTGCGGACGGCGGCGGTGTCGTCAGCCATCCCGGAAAGCTAGCAGCGGCGCAATAAGCGGTTCGCTCAGCGGAGGACGCCATATCTCGCTCGTGCTTTCGGCGTGGCGTGACGGCGAAGCCTCACGAGTTTTTCAGGAGCCGCGCTTCGAATCCAGGTTTGCCCTCATGGCGCGATTCGAGGCTCTCTGCTATGCATTTCGACGGTTCATGATCACTAGGCTTATTCGCTGGCCACGGGCTTGATCAGAGCCGTCGACGTCCCCTTCCGTTTCCTGCGACTGACTCTGACGAAAATTTGCGACGTACGCGTTGCCGAACCGCCCGTCGGCAGTTACGCTCCTGCCAATCTAAGAAGAAACTGTGAACTGAGGGGATCGAATGGCCAAGCATCGCAAGGCTGCCACCAATCACGTCAACCCACTGCTTGGCGGCGCCCTAGTCGCCGGCGGCCTGCTGCTGGCCGCCGCGCCCATCGCGTCAGCGGACACGGGTGTCAACGGACGTCCGGACAGTGGTCCGGCCGCACAGCCCGGCGTCGACGCCATTCAGAAGGCCGGCGACAAAGTCTTGGACAGCGACCCCACCATTCCCGGTTTCCTCGGCGGCGGGCCCATTTCACTGAATGGAACCGACGCGGGCCAGCTGTACCACGCTCTATACGGGTACTCGACCGCCGGAGCGAAATTGGCTAGCGACGATCCCGACTCCGTCACCGAGGGATCGCAGGGCCTGACGTTGGGTGTGGTCAATAGCTTCACCACTAACTACAAGGTCCGGTGCAACATCGTCGTCCAGACGCGCTGCGGCGGACCCGCCTAGACACCTCCAAACGTCTTTCGGCGCGTCGATCCTCACCGAGGGTCGGCGCGCCGACTTCGTTGAGGCGACGTTCCACACTTCCTCGCTCGTGTCGATTTGCGGGCGCGTCACTTTTGCGGTTGTGATCATGAACGTCTGCGCTTATTCTTCGCTCAGGTTGTTAGCTACCAGGGGGAGGAACCCAATGTCCACGTACAAGAAGAGTCGCTCAAGCTCGTTGCTCGGCGGCGCGATGCTCGCCGGCGCCCTGCTGATGGCAGCCGCGCCCATCGCTTCCGCGGACGAGCCAGGCGTCAACGGTCGCCCGACGACGTCCTTCGGGCAGCCAGGCGTAAACGCGATCCAGAACGCCGGTGACAAAGTCTTCGACGGAACCAAGACCATCCCCGGCTTCCTCGGCGGCGGCCCCATTTCGGTCGACGGAACGGACGCCGGTCAGCTGTATCACGCGCTGTACGGCTACTCGTCGACGGCGGCTGGCAACCTAACCTCTCGCAGACGCGCCGATCTCGGCCTCGCAGGGCCTGACCGTGGGCGTGGTGAACACCTTCGGCACCAACTACAAGGTCCGCTGCAACCTCGTCGTCCAGACGCGCTGCGGCAGCCCCGGCTAGCACCTCAATCGCTCGATAGAGCCGCGCATCGCTTCACAGGCAATGCGCGGCTTTTTCGTTGTCCGACACCGCGATAGCGCCGGCCCTAGGGTAAGCGCATGGACATGAACCTCACCGACAAGATCGCCATCGTCACCGGTGCCAGCAAGGGAATCGGCTTGGCCATCACGCACGCTCTCGTCGAGGCGGGCGCCCACGTGATCGCCGGGGCGCGCAACAACTCCCCCGACCTGCAGGCGCTGGAAGACGCGGGCAATGCCACGTTCGTCGCCGCGGACGTGTCCACCGCCGAGGGGCCGCGGGCGCTGATCGCCGCGGCGGTCGAGCGGGGCGGGGTCGACGTCCTCGTCAACAACGCAGGCGCTGTGGCCACGCGGTTCGACGGCATTCTCTCCGTCACCGACGAGGACTGGGAGGCCTCGCTGGCGATCAACTTCATGTCGGCGGTCCGCACGACCCGCGAGGCCATCCCCCACATGCTGGCCCGCGGCGGCGGCTCGATCGTCATGATCGGCTCGGTGAACGCCACGCTGCCGGAGTGGAACATCGTCGACTACAGCGCCACGAAGGCCGCACTCGCCAGCTACGCCAAGAGCTTGTCGAAGGAGTTCGGCCCCAAGGGCATTCGGATCAACACCGTCAGCCCCGGTCCAGTGTCGACGGATCTATGGCTCGCCGATGACGGCGTGGCCGCGAAGTTCGCGTCGGCCAGCGGCGCCTCCCCCGGCGACATCGTGGCGCAGGTCTCGGCAGGCGCGCCGACCGGCCGATTCACCACCCCACAGGAGGTCGCGGACCTTACGGTGTTCCTGGCGAGCAGCCGCTCGGCCAACACCACCGGCGCCGACGTCCGCATCGACGGCGGCTACGTCACCACCCTCTAGCCCCTAGCGACTTGAGTCCCTTCGGCGGCGGTGCGCGCCGGTGAGGGGACGCAGATCACCGAGAAAGGACGCCGACATGACCGATCCCGCCACCAAGACGCACCCCGTCATCTTCATCCACGGCCTCTGGATCCACTCCAGCGCGTGGCAGCCATGGATGGACCTGTTCACCGAACGCGGGTACGGCGTCGCGGCGCCCGGATGGCCCGGCGATGGCGACACGGTCGCGGATACGCGCGCCAACCCGGATGGTCTCAACGACACCGGCATCGGCGAGATCGTCGAGCACTATGCAGCGCTGATCGACTCCGCCCACGGCAAGCACGAGGTCAAGCCGATCGTCGTCGGCCACTCCTTCGGCGGGCTGATCGCGCAGGAACTGCTGGCCGCCGGTGAGGTGGCTGCAGCCGTCGCGATCGATCCCGCACCGATCAAGGGCGTGAAGGCGCTGCCGATCGCACAGCTGCGTTCGGCGTTCCCGGTTCTGGGCAACCCGGCGAACCGCCACCGCACGGTGTCGTTGAACGCCAAGCAGTTTCACTACGCCTTCGGCAACACGCTCACCGAGGAGGAGTCCGACGACCTCCACGACAAGTGGACGATCCCCGGCCCCGGCAAGCCGTTGTTCGAGGACGCAGGAGCCAACTTCTCCAAGCACTCGCCTGCGAAGGTGGACACCCACCTCGCCGACCGCGGACCCCTGCTGCTGACGTCGGGTACCGAGGACCACACCGTGCCGCTGAAGGTCACCAAGGAGGTGTTCGGCATGTATGCAGAGGGCCAGTCGGACACGGAGTTTCACGAGTTCGAGGGCCGCGGGCACTCGCTGACGATGGACCACGGCTGGCGCGACGTCGCCGAGGTGACGCTGAACTGGTTCGCGGCCAAGGGTTTCTGAGGGCCGAGCGATGAGTTCCATGACGGCGCTGCGGGCTCACCACCGCGGCGGCCCCGAGGTGCTGACCGTCAGAGCAGGCACCCGTTCCGGTGCCCGCCCGCGGCGAGGTCCTGATCGAGGTGCACGCAGCGGCCATCACCTTCGACGAGCTCACGTGGGAGGAGACGTGGAGCCGTGCCGGTGCCGACCGGACGCCGATCATCCCCTCGCACGAGGTCTCCGGCGTCGTCACGGCCCTAGGCGAGGGCGTCAGCGAGTTCGCCGCCGGTGACGAGGTCTACGGGCTGATCCGGTTCGACCGTGACGGCGCGGCCGCCGAGTACGTCGCCGTGCCCGCCGCGGATCTGGCGACCCGACCGAAGTCGGTCTCTCACGTCGAGTCGGCGGCGCTGCCGCTCGCTGGCCTGACCGCCTGGCAGGCCCTCGTCGACCACACGAAAGTGCAGGCGGGCGAACGGGTTCTGGTGCACGGCGGCGCTGGCGGAGTCGGTGCATTTGCCGTCCAGCTGGCCCGCGACCTCGGCGCCGACGTGACCGCCACCGTCCGAGGGGACGTGGCGGACGTCGCGCGCGGCTTCGGCGCCGCGCACGTCGTCGACACCCGGACCGAGGCATTCGACGGCTCGGGCGCGACCTACGACGTCGTCGTCGACACCGTCGGCGGGGAGACCCTCGAACGGTCGTTCACGGTGCTCGAGAAGGGCGGTCGGCTGGTCACGCTGTCCGCGCCGCCACCAGAGGGACGCGCTGATGAGTTCGGCGTCGAGGCGACGTTCTTCATCGTGACGCCCGACCATGCCCAACTGACTCAGCTCGCCAGGCTCGTCGACGACGGTCAACTTCGCGTGCCGATCGCCGCCACGTTTCGCTTTGAGCGACGGCCGCGCCGCTTTCGAGAGCGGCACGCAACGACCCCGCAAGCCCGGCAAGACCGTGCTCGTAGTCCGCGGCTAGCAACGGGAGGAACACATGCACGACCTCGAAGAGGCCATCCTCGACCGCCGGTCGACACGACTGTTCCTGCGCGACAAGCCCGTGCCGAAGAGACTTGGTCATCGAGGCCCTCGAACTCGCCATCCAGGGCACCGTCGAACTCGAACATCCAGCCGTGGCATCTGGTGTTCAACTCCGGCCCCGCCCGCGACCGCCTGGTCGAGGCGATGCTCGACGAGGCCGCGAAGGGCGACCCGAAGGTGCCCGCCGCTCCCTGACGAGTTCCAGCACTTCCGCAGCGACCTCGGCGCCCTGCTCTACGGGACGATGGGCGTGCCACGCCATGATGCCGAGGCGAGAAGGATTGCGGTCCTGCGGAATTGGGAGTTCTTCCGCGCACCGCTCGGCGCCATCGTCTGCATGCATCGCGACCTCGACTTCGTTGACGCGCTGGGCGTCGGCATGTTCCTGCAGACGTTCATGCTGGCGCTGACGGCGAGGGGCGTCGGCAGCTGCGTGCAGGTCTCGATCGCGGGCTATCCGGACGTCATCCGCGAACAGCTCGGCATCGGCGAGGACATGCGGATCCTCTGCGGGGTGTCGATCGGCTACGCCGACCCGGACTTTCCCGCCAACGCGCTTGCACGTGCCGCGCAGTCCGCTCGAGCACAACGTGACGTTCGTCGAAAGCTGAACGTCGCTGGGACGTCGGACACGGACGGATCGCCGCGTAGCGTCGAATTCATGTCCACGCTTACAGATCCCAAGGTTGCTTCGGCCCTGGACCGGATGTACGCCGAGTCCACGCGAGCAGATGTCCGCGCTGCGCAGCGGCGACAGCCCATTCGCCACGCTCGGAGAAGGACGCCACCGCTCAGGAGCGGGCGGATGCCCTGAGCGACTACTACCTTCCCGTCACTCCGGAGGCGGGCCGGTTGCTCTACTCCCTGGTGCGCGCCACGCGCCCGCAGACCGTCGTCGAGTTCGGCATGTCGCTCGGGCTGTCGGGCATCCACCTGGCGGCCGCGGTGCGCGACAACGGCAGCGGCCGCGTCGTCACCACCGAACTCAGCGCGGCCAAGATCGCGACGGCCACGCGCAACTTCGCCGAGGTGGGCCTCGCCGACGTCGTCACCGTGCTCGAAGGCGATGCCCTGCAGACGCTGACAACGCTCGAGGGTTCGGTGGACTTCCTGCTGCTCGACGGCTGGAAGGAGCTCTACCTGCCGGTGATCAAGATGCTCGAGCCGCGGCTCAGTCCGGGCACGCTGGTCGTCGCCGACAACACGAACATGCCGGACCTCGAGGGATACCTCGACTACGTGCGCGATCCGGCCAACGGCTACGTCAGCGTGAACTTCGTCGCGCGGGACAGCGACAGCATGGAGATCAGCTGCCGGGCCTAACGCCCCAGCGCGACCAGGTTCTCGACGGACTTCTCCACGTCGGAGCGGATCACCCGCGCCACCAGACTGCCCACCGGACCGCCGAGCACGCCGCCCGCCAACTCGGCGAGCAGGTGGAACGTCGTGCCCGGGTCGTGGTCGGTGACGGTCATCGTGAGCGAAATGCGGACGCCGCCGAAACCTCTGCCCTGCAACGCGATTCGATCGGGCTCGTCGTACTCCGTCACCTTCCAGTGGATCGTGTTGCGGAAGCCCTTCACCTTGATGCTCGACGACACCATGGTGCCCTTCTCGATCACGTCGGGCACGGGGCTTCGCCAGCCACCGAAGATGGTCAGCCACTCGTCGAACCGGTGCAGGTCCGAGGCCAGCTTCCAGGCCTGTTCGGGAGACAGGGCGGAAGACACCGAGACGTCGACGTTAGCCATCCGTCATTAATACCCAATTCCGGCGAATTAAGCAGGAGCGGCGACGCCGAGCACACGGACGAGGTCCGGCTTCATCTGCTGCAACTGCGCACCCCAGTAGCCCCAGCTGTGCGTGCCGTTGGTCGGGAAGTTGAAGATCGCGTTGCGCCCGCCCGCCGCCAGGTACTTCTTCTGGAACTCCTTGTTCGTGTCGATGGTGATGTTCTCGAGGAACTGAGCGCTGTACTGAACGCCGAAGTCACCGGGGGTGTCGAGGTCCGAGGTCCTGCCGTTGCCGCAGTACACCCACACCGCGGTGTTGTTGGCCACCAACGTCGCGACGTTCACCAGCGGGTCGTTGCGACGCCAGGCCGGATCGCTGGTCGTCCCCCACATGTCGGTGGAGTTGAACCCGCCCGCATCCTTCATCGAGAAGCCGATCATCGTGGGCCACAGACCCTGGGACGGGATTGAGGAAACCCGACAGCGAACCCGCGAAGATGAACTGGTCGGGATGCCAGATCGCCAGGGTCAGCGCCGCGCCACCGGACATCGACAGACCCACCACCGCGTTGCCCGTCGGCTGGATGCCCTTGTTGGCCGCGAGGTAGGCGGGCAGTTCCTGGGTCAGGAACGTCTCCCACTTGTAGGTCTGGGTGCCTGCGCTGCCCGTCGCGGGCCGATACCAGTCGGTGTAGAAGCTGGACTGGCCGCCGACGGGCATCGCGAGTGAGAGACCGGACTGGTAGTACCACTCGAACGCAGCGGTGTTGATGTCCCAGCCGCTGGCGTCGTCGGTGGCCCGCAGACCGTCGAGCAGATAGACGACGTGCGGACCGCCGCCCTGGAACTGCACGGCGATGTTTCGACCCATCGCCGCCGACGGCACCTCGAGCCGCTCGACGGGCAGCCCGTCGCGTGAGTACGCCGCGGCCGTCGGCATGGCCGCAAGCCCGAGCAGCCCTGGCAGCATCGCCGCGACGACGGCAGCAGCGATTACCCGTCGCGCACACCTGCGCGGAATCTCGTGAAGGAGCTTCGCCAACACCCGTCGGTCCCCATCTCTTTGGTCGTGCCCGTCGTCTAGTTGGCAAGCTATCCGCGCACGCGGCAACGGCTCTCACCCCACGCCCACCCGTAATCGCCTTGTTATCAAGGTGTTCGCGACCTGTGAGCGGTACATGGATGGTCTGTGAATCACCTCGTGGTGCACGCGCCATCACCTCGGAGGCGGCACACTCGACTCAAATACCTAAGGAGTTCATCGATGCGCACCACTCGTTTCTTGACATCCGGGACGCTGCTCGCCGGGGGCTTGATCGGTGCCACGCTGTTCTGCGGCATCCCTTCGGCGCTCGCCAACGAGGATCCCGCCGCCGATCCGCCCAACTGCACGTCGGCCGACCTCGAGGGCGTGCGCGCCGGTGTCGACGCGGCGACGTCCGCCTACCTGTTCACCCATCCCGACGTGAACTGGTTCGTGACGAGCCTCGAAGGCGTGCCGCGCGACCAGGTGGCGGCGAAGATGGCGACCTGGATGAACCAGCATCCGCAGGCCAAGACGGACATGGCGGGCATCCGACAGCCGCTGCTCGACATCAAGAACCGCTGCGGCGCGCCACCGCAGAGCCCCTAGCCCTACCCGATTCCGGTCAGCAGGCTGGTCGTCCGCCACCACACCAGCGCCGCCAGTAACGCCACGGCGGCAACCGATACCCCGACCTGGACGAGCGCCTTCCGCTCGGCCGGTGCGTACGCGTAGGCAGCCCCGACGGCCGCGCCGGTGATCAGTCCCCCGATGTGTCCCTGCCAGCTGATCTGCGGTGCGGCGAACGTGAACACCAGGTTGAGCACGATCAGCCCGACGACCCAGCGCATGTCGAGGTTGAGCTGACGCGAGAGCACCACGGTGGCGCCGAAGAGGCCGAAGATCGCTCCCGACGCACCGACGGTCGGCACGTTGAACGTCAGCAGGTAGACCAGGACGCCGCCGCCAAGTGCGCTGATCAGGTACAACGCGATGAAGCGCACTCGCCCGAAGTACGCCTCCAACGCCGGGCCGACGACGTACAGCGCCCACATGTTGAACAGCAGGTGCGGGACTCCGCTGTGCAGGAATGCCCCCGTCAGCAGTCGATAGACCTCGCCGCGCGCAATGCCGGGAGTCCACGTGACCAGTTCCTGGTAGACGACGTCGGACGACTTCTGCAGCACGAACATGACGATGTTGATCGCCATCAGCGCGTAGGTGACCATCGGAACGGCGCGCGTGCGAACGGTCACCGTGCGAGTGCCGGTGCCTGCGCACTCGACGCACTGGTGGCCGACGGAGGCGTCGCGCATGCAGTCCGGGCAGATGTAGCGCTGGCAGCGTCTGCACCGGACGTGGCTCTCGCGGTCGGGATGCCGGTAGCAGAACGGCGCATCCTGCACTTCGGGGGGCGGGGCGTCGGTCACTTGGCCATTCTTCCAGGCGAGGCGCGGTGGCCATTTCCGCCGATCCGCGAAGGCCCGCAAGAGTTCGGCCCGCCACCCCGTTTCGCGGTGGCGGGCCGACTGACGGATAGCGACTACTGGGCTGTCGAAACAGGTACAGACCGGTTCAGCACCGGCAGCTTCGGGGGCGTCTTGGTCGAACCCGGCGCGATGGGGCCGACGTCTGGGCGCGTGCTTCCGGTGTTGCGCGGCGGAGCGTTGACGGTGATCGTTCCACCGCTGCAGGTGACGGTCTTCCCGTCTACGAGGACGGACTGGCCGTCATCGATCGGGATGTCGTAACCATCCTTGTCGGTGTAGTGGCATCCGCCGCCACCACCGCCCCCGACGGGCTGGGCATGTGCGGTCGCCGGCGCCAGGACGACGGCCAGTGCGCCGAAAAAGACGGCTGCGCACTGCAAGGTGGTCATCTTCGAGTTTGTTGATGCGTTCTTCATGTCGATCTCCTTCAGGTTGTCGCGACCCCTTGTTGAGCCGCGTTCATCAGCTAGGAGCAACTGGGCGCACCAATCCCCACACTTTTTTCGGATTGATTTCTCTCGCTCGACATCGCAGGTCAAGCCTGCGAGAAGGAAAGTGTCGGATCCTGCGCACCAGAAGGCTCCTACCTGTGAGCGCTGAGAGATCGCAGCGACCGACGCGAAGGAGACACGATGATAAGCACTCCGGCCACCACCACCGCCCCCACCTGACCCGTCGGTCATTGCGCGGGATACAGCAACCGACCATGATGTGCACAGCGCTCGCACGGCGCGCTCAAGGGGCAGACCTATGACGGGTGCATTGGGGCAATCGCCAGGTGGTGTCGATGACGGCGCCCTCGCCAGGGCCGCCGCGAGCGGAGACAAGGCGGCCTTCGCCGCGATCTACGACCGATACGCGGACCGGCTCCACGACTTCTGCGTCGGAATGCTGCGCGACCGCGATGCCGCCGCCGACTGCGTGCAGGACGTATTCGTCACGGCCGCAATGCGATTGGTCCAACTACGTGAGCCCGACCGGTTGCGGTCATGGCTTTATGCAATTGCGCGCAACGAGGCACTGGCCCGAATACGCGCTCGCAAACGTGAACAACCTACTGAGGAATTACCCGACATGCCCAGCGGTGATGCAGATCTAGCGACCCTGGCCGCGCGCAACGAATTGGCCGACCTCATTCACGCGGCCAGCGGTGGGATGACCGACCGCGACCGCACCGTGCTCGAACTGGCCTACCGCAGGCGTCTTGACGGGCCTGAGCTCGCCGACGCGCTCGGCGTCACTCCACGCAACGCGAACACCCTCGTCGAGCGAATGCGCGACACCATCGCCCGATCACTCGGGGCGTTGTTGGTCTGCCGTCGCGCCACGGCCGACCCGGACAGATGCCCCGAGCTGGCGGCGATCCTCGACGGCTGGGACGGACGTCTCACCGTGCTCCTGCGCAAACGGGTGGCCCGTCACATCGACGACTGCCAGATATGCGAGGAAGACCGGGCCCAGATGGTCAACTCCGCGGTGCTGCTTGGTAGTGCGCCCGCGCTCGTCCCTGCACCAAAGTGGCTGCGTGAGCAGACGCTTACGCAGGCACGGCTCGGCGGGCCGCCACCGTCGGTACCGACGACCGATGCCAACCAATCCTGGTGGCCCGAAAGCGATTTCGACATCAGCGATCTCGAAGGTGCGCCGGTAGCCATGAGCACGCCGACGACGAAACCTCGCGGCAGGGCGACTCGCGCGGGCCTTGGTGCGGCGCTCGTGCTGCTGGCGATCGGCGGCGCCGTCGCGGTCCGCGCGCCTGCCGACTTGCGAGTGGTCCCGGTGGTAGCGCCCACCACGTCGACGAGCGCCTCCGCTACCACCACGACGACGACCGCGGCGACTACCCCCACGGCGGCTACCACCACCGAGCCGTCGGCCATCCCGCGGATCGCACCGCCGGAGACGCCTTCACCACCGCCCGAGTCCGTGCCACCATCGCCCACCACGACCCGTGCGACGACACAGGTCACCACGACGCCCCCGACGACTACGCGTATGAGAACCACCGAACCGAGGACCACGGATCCGACGAAGACTCCGGTGACGAGTGCGCGACCGCCGTTGGAGCCGCCCTACACGCCTCCCTCGGACGTCCCGCCATCCGACGTAGTCACGACCAAACCGACCAAGCCGACGCTCAAGCCGCCGGTCAATGAGAATCCACCCAACAAGCAGGAGCCGGCGCCGAAGACTCCGGCGTGCCCCGGAGATCCGCAGTGCCCGCCGGTGTTCACCTGACGTCTACAACCGCCAGAGTGCTTCTTGCGTGGTGCTGGCGATCAGCGAGCCCGCGACGTCGTAGAGGGAGCCCGCGACGAGCCCTCGGGCATCGCTGTTGTTCAGCGACGTGACGTCGTACCGGTGCCACTCGTGCGGAACGAACGGCCGATGGAACCACACCGCGTGGTCGAGGCTCGCCGAGTAGCCGACGTCGAAGCTCAGCGGCGTCCCCGGCGGGCGAGCCACCGGGACCGGCCCGAAGTCCGACATGAAGGTCAGCGCGCACGCTCGAATCAGGGGATCGTCTTCGACCGATTCCCTGGTCTTGATCCAGAACGGCGGCAACGCGAACGGTGAATCGTCGCTGGGCCTGGTGCGGATGTCGAACAGGTCGGTGAACCCCAGGTTCGGAGTCTTCGACACGAAGTCGTCGAAGTTGCTCGGTTCCCGCGGCGGGGCTTGCCAGTCCGCGCCCGCCTCGGGCCGGTGGAACGAGGCGATCATCTCGAGGATGACGTCGCCGTTCTGAACCGCCGTCACCCGCCGGGTGTCGAATGACCTGCCGTCGCGGGTGCGTTCGACTCGCAGTTCGACGTCGACGCCGTAGCGGCCGCCGCGCACGAAGTAGAGATGCAGCGACTGTGGGTGTTTGCCCACGTCGACCGTCGCGCCCGCAGCAGCCAGCGCCTGCGCGGCGATCAGTCCGCCGAACAACCTCTCGCCGTGTCCGTGCCGCGGATTGGAAGCGAACGAACACATCGCCTTCGCCCTTCAGTTCGAGCAGCCGCGCCATCCAACTCATCGGCGCACCGTAACTCACCCGACGAACAGCGGCCGCACCACGATGACGTAGACGGCGAAGACCGCCAACGGCGCCGCCAACGGCAGCCACGCCAACTCCAGCGGGATGATCGACGCCGCATAGGTGACGAGCGAAAGCACAAGTGCGCCAATGACTGTCGGCATTGTGGCAGTCTCGGACCCGATGCGTGCCGCAGCACCAGATACGCGGCGGCACACAACCCGGCGAGCACCGCTGCCGCAGGCGCAGGGTCCGCGATGGCGATCGCGCATGCGCATGCCACGACGGCAACCGTTGCCGCCGAACGGAATCCGACCCCGATCAGCACCGCGAGGGCTGCCACCGCGGCTGCCGTCAGCGCGAGCCCGTCGGTACCCACCGCGGAGACCGCGGCCATGAGCAGGCCGAACGCGGTGGCCAGGAATGCCGTCGGAGAGAGGTTCACCTCAGCGCCGCCGAACCGTGCGACGGCGCCGGTCGGGGACCAGATGCATCACCTGTTCGAGGGCCGCGTCGCCGCGCCACGACACGACGTCCACCCCCACCGTCGCCATGTCGCGATACATGAACGCCCGCTGCATGGACCACATTCGGCCGACGAGCGGGTCGATCGAACCGTCGAACGGGACGCCGTCGAGAACGTCGACGGCGACGACGACGTGCCCGCGTCTGCACAGGTCGATCAGCGCGAGCGCGAAGTCCGTGTCCAGCAGCGTCGAGAACGCGACGACGACGGCTCCGACGGGTACCGCCGGGCGCGGGGCCAGGGTCCCCGTCGTGGTCTCGAAGCTCTCGCCGGCTCCGAGTGCCGCGTCCAGCACGCGATAGAACTGTCGGCGTCCGATGTCGGGTCCCAACCACCGCGGCTGCCCGCCGAGCGCGACCACGCCCGCGCGATCACCGCTGCGCAGCGCGCTCTGGACGACCTGCACGGCCCCGCGCACGGTCCTCTCGCCCGCCTCGGTCGCGGGCCCTGCGGGCTGATCGTGGGTGTCGATGAGGACGACGACGTCGGCCGCGCGCTCGCTGAGCCGCTCGGTCACCTGCAGGCTTCCGCGACGCGCGCTGACCGGCCAGTTCACCGTGCGGAGCTGATCGCCCGGCACGTAGGCGCGAATGTTGCCGAACTCCACGCCCCGACCGATGCGCCGCGTGATGTGCGCGCCGAGCCGGTCGGGCAGTTCCGTGCGCGGCAGGGCGGTCGACTGCGCGGGCGCGACGGGAAACACGAAGACGGCGGCGACGTTCACCGATGCGGTGCCCTCGAGCAGTCCCCCGCGCCCCGCGACGGTGACCCGCATGACGATGGGATAGCGGCCCCAGCGCTCGGCGGACACCGTGATCACCTTCCGGGGCGCGCGTGGGTCGGCCACCTCGAGTCGCATGCCGTCGACGACCGACACCGTGGAATGGACTTCGGTGGCCTCCGGCCCTTCCTTCAACGCTCGCCCACACCGTCAGCTGCACTTCCTCGCCCTCGAAGCAACGCCACATCCCCGGCTCGGCATGCACGCTGACCTTCGGCACCGGCCGCTGCCACCGCATCGACACGAGCACGCCGAGAATCGCTGCGGCGAAGGCGATCAACTGCCACCGGGAGCCGAGCACCGCGATGGCCAGCGTGATCGCCGCGCACGTGGCCAACGCACGCGCCAGTGGCGACGCCCGCCAGCTCAGCTCGACGTCGCGGGCCGACGTCGCCGCTCGCCCAGCCATCAGGTGGCCCCGCGCGTGCGAGGCACCGCGATTCGGCGCAGCAGGTCCGCGACGACGTCGACGCTGCGCACCTGGCGGACCCACATCTCCGGCCGCAGGCTGATCCGGTGCGCCAGCGCAGGAACCGCAAGCGCCTTGACGTCTTCGGGGATCACGTAGTCCCTGCCGAGCAGGAGTGCATGCGCGCGGGCGAGCTGGACGAGGTCGAGCTCGGCGCGCGGGCTCGCCCCGACCGCGACCTGCGGATGCTGCCTGCTGCCGACGGCCAGCGACACCACGTATCGCAGGACGTCGTCGTGCACCGTCACCCCCTCGACCGTTTCGCGCATCGCCAGCAGCGTCTCGGCGTCGATGACCCCGTTCACCGTCGGCTCGACCGAGCCCCTGTCGAGCCTGCGCCGCAGCATCGACGTCTCGTCGGGCTCGGACAGGTAGTTCAGCTCGAGCCTCATCGTGAACCGGTCGAGCTGCGCCTCGGGAAGCGGATAGGTGCCCTCGTATTCGATCGGGTTGTCGGTGGCCAGCACGATGAACGGCTCGCGGAAGGCGATGCGTGACGCCGTCGATGCTGACCTGACCCTCGGCCATCGCCTCCAGCAGCGCCGCCTGCGTCTTGGGCGGGGTTCGGTTGATCTCGTCCGCGAGAAGCAGATTGGTGAAGACGGGGCCGCGACGGAATTCGAACTGCCCGGACTGCATGTCGTAGATGGTCGAGCCGAGTAGGTCCGCGGGCAGCAGGTCCGGAGTGAACTGCACCCTGGTGAACTCGAGGCCCATCGCGGCGGCGAAGCACCGCGCGATCAACGTCTTGCCGAGCCCGGGCAGATCCTCGATCAGGACGTGGCCGCCCGCGAGCATCGCCGTCAGGATGAGTGTCAGCGCCGGGCGTCGGCCCACCACGGCACGGTCGATCTCGTCGAGAATCGCTTCGCCCTTGCTGCCTGGAGTCAGCGGTCACACCTTCTCCAACCGTTGAAGGATGTCGTCGAGCACCCCGCGGCCTGGGCCGGGTTCGTTGCGGCCCGTCGCCGCGACGTTGTCCGGATCCACCCAGGGCCACAGGTCGCGACCGAAGACCATGTCGGCGGTGACGTGAAAGGCGTTCGGGTTCTTGCTCTTTCGTTGACCGGTCGCGAGCTCGAACTGTCGTGCGAGCATCGGGCGCAGGTGCCTGTCCCAGTCCGCTCGGGTGCCCTCGGACCACTGGATCATCGTCTCGGTTCGGGCCAACCACGTCCGCAGGGTCTCCGCCGGATCGCGCGCCCTGGATTCGTCGTCCATGTACTGCGTTGTCGCGATCCAACAGCCAGCGCACGGTCAGCAGCGCTATCGCGGCCATCGCGGCCGCGGCCCACAGGGCGAACCGCCGATCGGGTGCCACCAGGACGACCAGTTCGACGACGACGATCAGCGCGAAGCCTCCCGCCACCACCTTGTTCACGAGACACCTACTCTGTTCATGCCCTGCTCCGCAACTCGTCGAGCACCTGTTGAAGCACCTCGACGGCCAGGTCGCGGTGACCCTCGCCCATCACGTGCGGGCTGAACCGCGCCTCGTCGAACAACTCCACCAGCTGCGTCGCGCTGCCCGGACCCAGGGCGTGGTGTTCGACGGCGCGCGCCAGCACCTCCGATGCCGTGTCGAAGTCCTGCGGCATGGCGTCGGGCACGTTCGCGAGCTCGCGCTCCATCGCCGCATAGCAGGCGATGATCGCCTTGCGCGGCTCTCGGCTCGGATCCTCCACCTCGGCCAGCCCGACCTCGGCCGCCCGCGCCAGCGGTGTGGATGCGTCCGACGTCGGCCCGTCTGCGCTCTCCGTCGACTGCGCGGCGCGGCTGGCCGGTGGGCGGCGCGTCCTCGTCGCGACGACGGTCCCGGCGACGAGAACCAGCAGGAGGATCGTGGTGGCGCCGTAGAGGTAGCTCAACAGGTGACCGTCGTCGGCCGGCGGTGGCGGTTGCGGGGGCTCGACGTATCCGTCGTCGACGGCGTTGGGGGCGGGCGCATCGGGCGTGCGCGCCACGGACGGAGCGGTCGGATCGACTCCGCCGAACTGGCTGGTGATCAGCACCGCGATCAACCAGCCGATGAAACAGCCCGTCACCGCGACGACCACGACCACCGCGACCCGGCGCCACCCACGCGGCCCGGTGTCGCGCAGCCAGTCCGGCCGCGCCGCGACCGTCGTCGGTGGGCCGCCGCGGCGCCGCAGCCTCGCGATGACCGCGAGCCCGACGATGGCTATGGACGCCACCAGCAAGCCGACGACGAAGGCCAGCGACAGCGGGTCGTCACCCTTCGGCGGTTCGGGGCGCGCGGCGGGCGCCGGCTCGACACCGGGGACATGCCCGCGCAGGGCGATCGCGGTGACGACGAGCAGCACCGCGACGGCGATCGCGGGCCTGAACGCCTTCACCGCGGAACTCCTATGAGACGACTGCCTTTTCGAGGTCCGACAGCGACGTTTCGAGGTGGGTGAGCAGCCGCTGCAGATGCGGGACGCTGCGCCTGCAGCCGACGAGGCCGAAGTCGAGGTTGTCGCCGTTGTTGGCGAGCGTGATGTTCACGGCCTGACCGTCGAGCGTGATGGACAGCGGGTAGTTCCCGTCGAGCCGAGCGCCGTTCCAGTACATCGGCTCTCGGGCTCCCGGCACATTGGAGATGACGATGTTGAACGGCGGCGGCGCGGTGGAGACGAAACCGGGCAGCAGGCTGAACGCGACCCCGCCTGCGAGCACCGCGGACAGGGCAAGCTGCTGCGTCTTGGGTAGTTGCGCGAACACTTCCTTGTTCTGGCGCATCGACCGGCTGATCACCGCCAGCCGTTCTGCCGGATCCTCGACGTCGGTCGCGAGGTTCGCCAGGACGGTGCCGACCATGTTCCCGCCGCCATCCCCGTCGCTCTCGGTGCGCAGGTTGACGGGGACCATCGCCACCAGCGGAGCATCCGGCAACCCCTCGTGCTCGATCAGGTACTGCCGCAGCGCGCCCGCGCACATGGCGAGGACGACGTCGTTCACCGTGGCGCCCGACGCCTCCTTGATCTTCTTGATCCTCGCGAGCGGCCAGGATTGCGCCGCCACGCGTCGGGCACCGCCGATCTTGACGTTGAACATCGTCTTCGGCGCACGGAACGGCAGGGTGAGCTGCTGTTCGTACAGCGCCTTCTTCGCGAACGCCAACGTCGTCGGCGCCGAACTCCCGCGACCGATCCCACGGCGCCGCCGATTGAACTCAGCAGGGATGAGTCACCCGCCTCGGGCTTGCTGCCGCGGCGCGGGGGCAGGCTCCACGGCACCCTCATGTCGGTGTCGGTCGGGTCGGTGGTGAGGGCGCGCTGCATGAGCTTCAGCGCCGATACGCCGTCCAGCAGCGAGTGATGCACCTTGGTGTAGACGGCGAAACGCCCGTCCTCCAGTCCCTCGACGAGGTGCGTCTCCCAGAGCGGGCGATGCCGATCGAGAAGGCTGGTGTGCAGTCGCGACGTCAGCTCCAACAGCTCGCGGATCCGCCCGGGATTGGGCAGTGCCGAGCGACGCACGTGGTAGTCGAGTTCTACCTCGGCGTCGAACGTCCACGCGAGGTTGGTGAGACCGCCGAAGAACGCAGGGTGCTTGCGGAACGTCGGTTGAACGTCGTCCTGCTTGAGCATCGTTTCAAAGGCGTCCTTGATGAACTCGATGCCGACGCCCTCCGGCGGCCTGAAGAGTTGCAGCGACCCGACGTGGAACGGGTGCTCCCGGGATTCACCCACGAGGAACATCGAGTCGGTCGGCAAGATCAGCTGCATTTGTCTCCCAATGTTCGAATGCGTACGCGTCCATCCAAGCCGACGTTTGCCCGATCTGTTCGGTGATTCGTCTTCGCGGCATACTCGAGCAGATGAAGGCCGTGAGCTGTTTGCAGGGCACCCTGACCGTCGTCGACCTTCCTGATCCCCGGCCGGCAAAGGGTCAGCTGGTACTCGACGTTACGCGCTGCGGCATCTGCGGATCCGACCTCCACTCCAGGCATCACTCCGACGAACTCAGCAAGGTGATGGTCGAGAGCGGCTACGACGACTACATGCGCAGCGACACCCCGGTGGTGATGGGCCACGAGTTCTGCGGCGAGGTCGCCGAGCGCGGCAAGCGAGTGGCCAAGGAGTTCAAGGTGGGGACGAGCGTCGTCTCGTTCCCGCTGCTACGCGCCTACGGTGGCGTGCACAACACCGGCCTGTCTCCCAAGGCGCCCGGTGGCTATGCAGAGCGGGTGCTCGCCGAGGCCGCGATGAGCTTCGTCGTTCCCAATGGACTGGCTCCCGAGATTGCGGCGCTGACCGAACCGATGGCCGTGGCTCTCCACGCCGTGCGGCGCAGCGACATCGGCAAGGGCGACGTGGCGATCGTGGTGGGATGCGGTCCCGTCGGGCTCGCGGTGATCTGCCACCTCAAGGCGCGAGGGGTCCGCACCATCGTCGCCAGCGACTTCTCGCCGGGGCGGCGTGCACTCGCCACCCGGTGCGGCGCCGACGTGGTCGTCGACCCGGCGGTCGATTCGCCCTACGCGGCGACGGCCGACCGCAAGGGCGTCATCACCGCCCTCCCACAGCTCTACGAGCTCGCCGTGGGCTCGATGGAGAAGCTGCGCCAGCTGCCGGGGTGGTGGCACGCTTACCGGGCTGCTGATGCGTTGGGCGCGGCCGGGCCGAAGCGGCCGGTCATCTTCGAATGTGTCGGCGTGCCAGGCATGTTGGACGGGATCATCGCCGCGGCCCCGTTCGCGTCGCGCATCGTGGTGGTCGGCCTGTGCATGGAGGAGGACCGGCTGCGACCGCCGGTTGCCATCGGCAAGGAGATCGACATGCGCTTCGTGCTCGGCTCGACGCCGCTGGACTTCCGCGACACCCTCTATCTGCTCGCCGAGGGGAAGGTGGACGCGTCGGCATTGGTCACGGGCACCGTGGGTCTCGACGGGGTCGACGCAGCGTTCGACGCCCTCGGCGACCCCGAGACACACGCCAAGATCCTGATCGATCCTCGTAGCGCGGCGACCGCCCCCTAACATCACCTGCTGTGTCCACCACCTTGAATTTCGACGACCGTGTAGCCATCGTGACGGGTGCGGGCGGCGGCCTCGGCCGTTGTCACGCCCTCGAACTCGCCCGACGCGGCGCACGCGTCGTCGTCAACGACCTCGGAGCCGCCGTCGACGGGACCGGGCAGTCCACGTCCGCGGCTCAGGCCGTCGTCGACGAGATCACGGCAGCGGGCGGCACCGCCGTCGCCAATACGGATTCGGTGTCCACTCCCGAGGGTGGGCGGGCGATCGTCGCGGCGGCGACGGAGGCGTTCGGCCGGGTCGACGTCCTCGTCAACAACGCGGGCATCCTTCGCGACGCAGCCTTCAAGAACATGACGAGCGAGCAGATCGACGCCGTCCTGCAGGTCCACCTTCACGGTTCGTTCCACGTCACCAGCGCCGTCTGGCCGGTGATGCGCGAGCAGAACTACGGCCGCATCGTCATGACGACGTCGGGCTCCGGTCTGTTCGGCCAATTCGGGCAGGCGAATTACGGTGCCGCGAAGATGGGGCTCGTCGGGTTGATGAACGTCCTTGCCATCGAGGGCCAGCGCAACGGCATCCTCGTCAATGCGCTATCGCCGATCGCGCTGACCCGGATGACCGAGGGCACCATGGGCGATGTCGTCGCCGACCTGCCTCCCGAGAAGGTCACCCCCGTCGTGATCTACCTCGCCCACGAAGTCTGCGACCGCACCGCGCACATCTATCGCGTTGGTGGCAGCAAGATCTCGCGGGTGTTCATCGGCCTGACGCAGGGAATCGACGACCCCGACTTCACCCCCGAGGCGATGGCGGCCAAGATCGACAAGATCGACGACGCCACCGGCTACGTCATCCGCGGTGGCCCGCAGTCGTGAGCGACCCGCCCTCGACTTCTGCACCAGGGCTGTGGATTCGACGGCATCACGACCATCGTGCAGAAGTCGTGAGCGAAGAAGTCAGTCGAAGAGGTCCGGCTGCTCGCGCGTGATGCGGTCGTACAGCGGCTGGAAGCTGAACCATCCGGCGAAGTGCGAGCCGACCTGGCCGCGGGTGAGCTCCGCCATGTCAGGGTCGATGAGGATCGGCGTGCCCGCCGCCTCGGCCATCAACTGCGCGTGGCATGACCGCTCCATGGTGATGAACCACCACGCGGCTTCCTCGACGGACTGGCCGACCGTCAGCAGGCCGTGATTGCGCAGGATCGCTGCCTTGCGACCGCCGAGCGTGTGGGCGATCCGCTTGCCCTCCTCGAGATCGAGGACGACGCCGGAGTACTGGTCGAACAGCGCGTGGTCGTCGTAGAAGGCGCACGCGTCCTGGGTGATCGGGTCGAGCAGCCTGCCGAGAGTCGACCACGTCTTGCCGTACACCGAATGCGAGTGCGCGGCACCGATGACGTCGGGTCGCGCGGCGTGAACCTGCGAGTGGATGGCGAACGCGGCGGCGTTGAGCGGGCGGTCGCCCTCGACGATGGTGCCGTCGTGGCGCACCAGCAGAAGGTCGCTGACCCGGATGTGGCCGAAGTGCATGCCGAACGGGTTCACCCAGAAGTGGTCGGTGAGTTCGGGATCGCGGGCCGTGATGTGGCCGGCCACCCCTTCGTCGAAGCCGAACCGGCTGAAGAGTCGGAACGCAGCCGCCAGATTCTGTTTGCGGTGCAGGCGTTCCTCTTCGATCGATCGACCACCCTGCGGGAGAAGCGACGCGGCGTTGCCGCTCGCGAGTCGGCTTGCCTGCTCTACTTCAGTGCTGGACATGACGCCAGGGTACGTCGCGAACCTCGTGGTCTAGGCGGACTTTGGCAACGCGGGCAGAAGCCTCCTGCGCCGGCGGGTCACGTCGGCGAAGTGGGCAAGAGCCCGCGCCACGGAACCCGATACCGGCAGTGTGCAGGAGATCGACGTCGTGACCGATGGAGTCGAGGATCGTCGGATTGGCGACCAGTTCCCACTCCAAACCGGCAGCGTCGCATTTGTCGTCCAGCGCGAAGATCAGCGAAATGCCTTGCGGGGAAATCGAATTCACCGCGCTAAGGTCGAGAACGAACGGCTTCTCGGCCAGCACGTAGCGGGTGGCGTACTGCGTGACCTGTTGAACATTGGTCGCGTCGATGTCTCCGTCGACCGTCACGACGGTTGCTAGCTGACGGGCGCAGGCCCGCATACCGCACTGTGTAGTAGCCATGAGAAGCCCTCCCGTTCGCCTCAACCCCACTTGAACTTAACCCGCGAATCTAAGACGCTCCGTGTGCTGCGGCTAATACTTCAGTAAGAGAAAAGCTCTCTCGGGCCGCCTCAGGCCGGTGTCAGCCGCATCACCGGGATCGTCCGAATCCCATCGGTGTTCAACGCGTAGGTGGTGTACCCGGAGTAGTAGCCCTCTGCGAGCGCATATAAACGCGCCCGCTCGGCCCCCTCGGTGGCCGCGGCCACGAACGTCCGCCACTGCCCGTCGGCTAAGAGCTCGCACTCGGGGTTGGCGATCAGGTTGTGATACCAGCCTGGGTGCTTGGTGCGGCCGTAGCTGGATGCCATGAGGATGACGGCGTCGCCGTCGGTGAAATAGCCGAGCGGGACGTCTCTCTGCTCGCCCGTCTTGGCGCCCGTGGTCCGCAGCGCCACCAGCGGGATGGCGCCGAGACCGAGGTCGACGCGGCCGCGAGACAGGCGGATCAGCGGGCCATCCAACGGGGCGACGAACATGCGATGGAGTGCAGTGCCAGCCTTGGTGGCGACGACGGAGCGTACGGCGTGCTGCCACGCCGTCGGGCGTTTCGTCGGATCCACCCGAGGGATGCCGTTGAGATCGTCCGCCATGCGACGAAGCGTACGTCGCATGTCCTGGCCAGCCAATACCCAAGAAAAGATTGTGAGCACTCGCAATCTATGTTAGCTTCGTCGCATGCCCTACGACGTGATCATTCGCAACGGATTGTGGTTCGACGGAACGGGCGCGCGACCGCTCGTCCGGACCCTCGGAATTCGCGACGGAGTCGTCGCGACGGTCTCCCCCACGCCGATCGACGAGACGGGCTGCCCCGACGTCATCGACGCCGAGGGCAAGTGGATCGTCCCCGGCTTCATCGACGTGCACACGCACTACGACGCCGAGGTGCTGCTCGATCCGGGCCTTCGCGAGTCGGTCCGCCACGGCGTCACCACGGTCCTGCTCGGCAACTGCTCGCTGTCCGCGGTCTACGCCAACAACGAGGACGCCGCCGATCTGTTCAGCCGCGTCGAGGCGGTGCCGCGCGAGTTCGTGCTCGGCGCCCTCGAAGCGAAGAAGACCTGGACGCACGGCGGCCGAGTACGTTCACGCGCTCGACGAACTGCCCCTGGGCCCCAATGTCGGCTCCATGCTTGGACATTCGGACCTGCGGACCTCGGTGCTCGGCCTCGAACGCGCCACCGAATCCGACGTGCGGCCGACCGACGCCGAGCTGGAGGCGATGGCCGCCAAGCTCGACGAGGCCCTCGACGCAGGCCTTCTCGGCATGTCCGGGATGGATGCCCCGATCGACAAGCTCGACGGCGACCGCTTCCGGTCCCGCGCGCTGCCGTCGACCTTCGCCACGTGGCGTGAACGCCGCAGGCTGATCAAGGTGCTGCGCAAGCGCGGCCGCATCCTGCAGAGCGCACCCAACACCAAGAACCCTCTCGAGGCGCTGAACTTCTTCCTGACCAGCAGCCGGATGTTCGGCCGTCGCCCCGGCGTCCGGATGAGCCTGCTGGTGTCGGCCGACGCCAAGTCCGCGACGGGCGCGGTCCACGTCTTCGGCCCCGGCACCAGACTCGTCAACAAGCTGTTCGACTCGCTGGTGCGCTTCCAGCACCTGCCCGTGCCGTTCGAGCTCTACTCCGACGGCATCGACCTGCCCGTGTTCGAGGAGTTCGGCGCGGGCACCGCCGCACTGCACCTTCGCGACCAGCTCGAACGCAACAAGCTGCTGGCCGACCCGGAGTACCGCCGCCGATTCCGCCGGTCGTTCGACCGCAAGAAGCTCGGTCCGTCGCTGTGGCACCGCGACTTTCACGACGCCGTCATCGTCGAATGCCCCGACACCTCCCTGATCGGCAAGAGCTTCGGCCAGATCGCCGACGAGCGCGGCCTGCATCCGCTGGACGCCTTCCTCGACGTGCTCGTCGAGAACGGCGAACGCAACGTGCGCTGGACGACGACCGTCGCCAACCACAGGCCGAAGCACCTCAACGCCCTCGCCGTCGAGCCGTCCGTCCACATGGGTTTCTCCGATGCCGGTGCGCACCTTCGCAACATGGCCTTCTACAACTATGCGCTGCGCCTGCTGAAGCGCGTGATCGTCGCCGAGAAGGCGGGGCAGCCCTTCATGACGGTCGAGCACGCCGTGCACAGGCTCACCGCCGAGGTCGCCGACTGGTTCGGTCTCGACGCGGGCACCCTGCGCCAAGGTGAGCGCGCCGACTTCGTCGTCATCGATCCGGCCGGGCTCGACGACGCGGTCGACGGCTACCACGAAGAAGAGGTGCCGTTCTACGGCGGCCTGAGCCGCATGGTCAACCGCAACGACGACGCCGTCGTCGCCACGGCCGTCAACGGCGAAGTGGTGTTCCGCGGCGGCACGTTCAGGGCTGGTTTCGGCCGAACCACCAAGTCCGGCAAGTTCCTTCGCGCGGTCGGCGCACGGCCCGCCACGCCGGTTGCCGCCGCCGTCTGACATGGCACGGACCCAACAGCAGCGCCGCGAGGACACCGTCGCACGGCTGCTCGACGCCAGCATCTCGACGATCATCGACGTCGGATATGCCAAGGCGTCGGCGGCCGTGATCACCGGCCGTGCGGGGCTGTCCGGCGGGGCGCTGTTCCGCCACTTCGACACCATGGGCGACTTCATGGCGGCCACGGCGTACGAGGTGATGCGCCGCCAGCTCGACACGTTCAGCAAGCAGGTCGCAGAGATACCGCCGGACCGACCCGTGCTCGAAGCGGTGGTGCACATCGTGCGGGACGTCACCGGCAACGACACCAACGTCGTGATGTACGAGCTGTTGGTCGCCGCGCGAACCGACGAAAAGCTCAGGACCACTTTGCACGACGTGCTCAAGGAGTACGGCGACCGGATCCTCGACACGGCCCGCGGACTGCCGACCGCCGACGAGTACCCCGACGACGTCCTGGCCGCCGTCGTGGCGCTGCTCGTCAACACGTTCGACGGGGCCGCCCTGGTGCGCAACGTCCTCCCGCAGCCGGAACTCGAGGCGCTGCGGATACCGTTCCTGATGACTCTGCTGACCCCAACCGATCGGAGCCACGATGCCTGACGAAAAGCCCGAGCCTGAACGCATTCTCGAGTTCACCAACGACGGCTTCACCTTCCCGGTGACGGACGAGGGCCCAGCTCGACGGCGAAGCGGTCGTACTCCTGCACGGCTTCCCGCAGACGTCGAAGTCGTGGGATGCGGTGTGCGCGAACCTCAACGCGGCCGGCTATCGGACGCTGAGGTTCGACCAGCGGGGCTACGCGCCGGGCGCGCGGCCAAGGGGACGTCGACCGTATCGGTTCGAGCGCCTTGACCGGCGACGTCGCTGCGCTGGTCGACAAGGTCGGCGCCGAAGGTGCATCTGGTCGGACACGACTGGGGCTCCGCCGTCGCGTGGGCTACCGCCGCGAGCAAGCCGTCGCTGCTGAAGTCGCTGACCGCCGTGTCGGTGGGCCATCCCGCGGCCTTCCAGCGGTCCTTCCTCAGCAGCAACCAGGCATTCAAGTCGTACTACATGCTGCTGTTCAACATCCCGCGACTGCCAGAGGCCATCGCACGCCGCTACCCCAAGGTGCTCGACCGCTTCCTCGCCGGCGCCGGAATGGACCGCCGAGGGTATCGAGCAGGTGCAGACCGAATTCATCGACGCGGGCGCACTCACCGGAGGCCTGAACTGGTACCGCGCGATTGCGTTCCAGGACAAGGCGAGCACCGCCAAGGTCTCGGTGCCGACGACATATGTGTGGAGCACCGACGACGTCGCGCTGGGCCGCAAGGCGGCGGACCTGACCGAGCGCTACGTGACGGGGCCCTACAGGTTCGAGATCCTCGACGGCTCGCACTGGATTCCCGACCAGCAGCCCGACCGGCTGGCCGAGCTGATCGTCGAGCGCATCAAGGACAGCTGACGCGCCCAAGTACCCTGGCGGCGTGCCCGACCTCCATCCCAGCGTCGCCGCCCTGGCCCCGCTGCTCGGCACCTGGGCGGGTCCACGGCGCGGGCGAATACCCCACCATCGAGCCGTTCGAGTACCTCGAGGAAGTGACGTTCGGCCACGTCGGCAAACCGTTCCTGAGCTACGCCCAGAAGACGAAGGCCGCCGACGACGGCAGGCCGCTGCACGCCGAGACCGGCTATCTGCGGAGCCCCGCGGCGGGCCGCGTCGAGCTGATCCTCGCCCATCCGACCGGCATCACCGAGATCCTGGAGGGCACCCTGACGGTGACCTGGACCGCGATCGCCATGGAGCTGACCGCGACGACCATCGGGCTGAGCGTCTCGGCCAAAGAGGTTACGGCGCTTGGCCGTTCCTTCCGCATCGCCGGCGACGAACTGACCTACACGGTGCGCATGGGTGCGGTGGGCCAACCTCTGCAGCACCATCTGTCCGCGACTCTGCACAGGAAGCCGGCATGACCTCCGACGGCAGGATTCGCGTCCCGTCCGACCTCGACGCCGTCACCACCGTCGCCGACGAAGACCACTCGGTCGTCGACCCCGCGATCGTCGAGCGGATCTGGCGGACCACCCGGCACTGGTACGCCGCAGGCATGCACCCCGCGATCCAGGTGTGCCTGCGCGTCGATGGCAAGGTGGTGCTGAACCGCGCGATCGGGCACGGCTGGGGCAACGGCCCCGAGGATCCGCCCGACGCCGAGAAGATCGTCGTCGCCACCGATACGCCGTTCTGCGTGTACTCCGCGGCCAAGATGATGTCGACGACGGTCGTCCACATGCTCGTCGAACGCGGGGTGTTCTCACTCGACGACCTGGTGTGCGACTACCTGCCGACCTACACCAGCCACGGCAAGGACCGCACCACCATCCGGCACGTGATGACGCACAGTGCAGGCGTGCCGTTCGCGACTGGCCCGAAGCCCGACCTCAAGCGCATGGACGACAGCGAGTACGCCCGCGAGATGCTCGGCAACCTGCGGCCGATCTACCCGCCGGGTCTCGTGCACGTCTATCACGCCGTGACCTGGGGTCCGCTGGTCCGCGAGATCGTCTCCGCCGCCACCGGCAAGAGCATCCGCGACATCCTCGCCGACGAGATCCTCGACCCGCTCGGGTTTCGCTGGACGAACTACGGCGTTGCGCCGCAAGATGTTCCGCTGGTGGCACCGAGCCACCCCACCGGCAAGCCGTTGCCCGCGCCGATCGCGGCGGCCTTCCGCCTTGCGGTCGGCGGCACGATGCACCAGATCATCCCCTACAGCAACACGGCGCAGTTCCTCACCGGTGTGGTGCCTTCGTCGAATGCCGTGTCCAACGCCGACGAATTGTCCCGGTTCGCCGAAATCCTGCGCCGCGGAGGTGAACTCGACGGGGTCCGCGTCATGCGACCGGATACTCTGAACGCCGCCACGGCGCAGGCCCGGCGGCTACGCCCCGACGTCGCGACGGGGTTGATGCCGGTACGCTGGGGCACCGGATACATGCTCGGCTCCAAGCGGTTCGGTCCGTTCGGACGTGACGAGCCCGCCGCGTTCGGCAACACCGGCCTGGTCGACATCGCCGCATGGGCCGACCCGGAGCGAGGACTCGCCGCTGCGATCGTCAGCAGCGGCAAGCCCGGCGGCCATCGCGAGGCCAAGCGCTATCCCGCGCTGCTGAACACCATCGCCGCCGAGATCCCGCGCGTCGGGTGAGGCGCGCGGCGGCCGCCTGCTGGCTCACTGCCGGCTGCGGATACCTGATCCTCGAGGCTATCGCCGCCGCGGGATTCGAACCCAGCTACGACTACGCGACCCATTACATCAGCGATCTCGGCAGGCCCGACCTCAGCGCCCTGGCACCGCTGATGAATGGCGCATTCTATCTTCAGGGCACGGGCTTCCTCGCCGCAGCGATCCTCGTCAGCCGGATCGAAAAGTCAAGTAAACCCGCGCTATTCGTTGCGCTCGCCGCGACCAATGCGGTCGGAAACGTCGTGGTGGGCACCGTGCACAGCGGCGGCTCCTCGCTCCACGTCGCGGGTGCGGTGCTGGCGATCGTCGGAGGCAACGCGGCCATCCTCGCGGGATCGTCGGTCTTGCGGCGCACGGGGGCTCCGCAGTGGTACCGGACCGTGTCGGTGGGGCTCGCGACCGCTGGCTTGGCCGCCTTTGCGGCTCTGGCGGTGCAGACCGCGGCAGACACCGCAATCGTGCCGAACGCCGTGCTGGAACGGGTCAGCGTGTACACAATCATCGTGTGGCAGGTAATTTCGGCAATCCAGCTTTGGCGCACGCGCGGGGCGAGGACCACCCCCCGCTCCTGACCGACACGATCGGCGAAGCACTCGAGCGGACCGCTCGGCGCTGGCCCGACCAGGACGCACTCGTCGACGTCGGTGCGGGCAGGCGATGGACCTACCGCCAGTTCCTCGACGACGTTCGCCGCCTCGCGGCCGGTCTGCACGCCGCCGGTCTCGAGCAGGGCGACCGCGTCGGGATCTGGTCGCCCAACCGGTGGGAGTGGCCGGTGGTGCAGTTCGCCACCGCGGAGATCGGCGTCATCCTGGTGACGATCAATCCCGCATACCGGACCCACGAGCTCGCCTACGTCCTCAAGCAGGCGGGCATCCGGTGGGTGTTCGCCGCGGAGCGCTTCAAGGATTCCGACTACGGCGAGATGTTGGCCACCGTCGCGGACGATTGCCCCGACCTCGAACGCGCGGTGCTGTTCGGATCGGCCGACTTCAACGCCCTGTTCGAGCACGAACCGCTCGAGGCACGACAGTTGAACGGGTCCGACGCGATCAACATCCAATACACCTCGGGCACAACGGGTTCCCCCAAGGGGGCGACGCTGTCGCACACCAACATCCTCAACAACGGCTTCCTGGTCGGCGAGCTGATCGACTACACCGAGGCGGACCGGGTCTGCATCCCGGTGCCCTTCTACCACTGCTTCGGCATGGTGATGGGCAACCTCGCGTGCATCACGCATGGCTCGGCGATGGTGATCCCCGCGCCGGGCTTCGACCCCGCTGCGACGTTGGCGGCAGTTGCGGCGGAGTCGTGCACCAGCCTCTACGGCGTGCCGACGATGTTCATCGCCGAGCTCGCCCTCGACGACTTCGACTCCTACGACCTGTCGTCGCTGCGCACCGGGATCATGGCCGGATCACCGTGCCCCGAGCAGATCATGCGCCAGGTCGTCGATCGGATGGGCATGGAGGAGGTGTCGATCTGCTACGGCATGACCGAGACGTCCCCGGTGTCGACGCAGACGCGCGTCGACGACCCGATCGCACTCCGGGTGGGCACCGTCGGCAGGGTCGGGCCGCACCTCGAGATCAAGATCGTCGACCCGGAGACGGGCGAGGTCGTCGAGCACGGCGCGGTCGGAGAGCTGTGCACGCGGGGATACAGCGTGATGCTCGGCTATTGGGACCAGCCCGAGAAGACGGCCGAGGTGATCGACGCCGACGGCTGGATGCACACCGGCGATCTGGCGCAGATGGACGAGGAGGGCTACGTGCAGATCACGGGTCGCAGCAAGGACATGGTGATCCGCGGCGGCGAGAACATCTACCCGCGCGAGATCGAGGAGTTCCTCTACACCCACCCCGATATTCGCGACGCTCAGGTAATCGGGGTACCCGACGACAAGTACGGCGAGGAACTGATGGCGTGGATCGTGCTGCACGACGGCGCCGAGATCCTCACCGCCGAACACGTCAGGGAGTTCGCGGCCAAGAAGCTTGCGCGCCAGAAGATTCCGCGATATGTCCGCACCATCGACTCGTTCCCGATGACCGTCACGGGCAAGGTCCGCAAGGTCGAGTTGCGGGAGATGGCGATCGAGCTGCTTGCGCAGAACCCGTGACGGAGCTGCTCGACGAGCTCGTTGCGCTGCTCGACGTCGCTCGGACCGGTGACACCGCGTTCGTCGGCCAACATCCTGCAGGCGTGATGAAGACCGGCCACGTGTTCGGCGGGCTGGTCGCCGGTCAGGCCACGGTCGCCGCGTACCGAACCGTCGAGGCCGGCAAGCCGATGCACTCGCTGCACGCCTACTTCCTGCGTCGGGGTAACCCGCTGACACCCATTGAGTTTCGGGTGGAGGCCACGCGTGATGGGCGGGCTTTCAGCCATCGCCGCGTCAGCGCCGTTCAGGACGGGCGCGCGATCATGGAGATGGCCTGCTCGTTCGCGACGCCGGAGCGCGGGTTGGCGCACCAGATGGCGATGCCCGAGGTGATCGCCCCCGAACAGCTCCGCTCCGACTGGGAGTATCTCCGCGAGACTCCAGGAACCGTGGAGCCCGTCACCGTTCCCGGACCCATCGACATCCGTTCCGCAGAGCCACATTCGCAGATCGCCCGCGACCGCGGCGAGAGCACCGACCGGTCTCGGATGTGGATGCGGGCCGACGGCGACCTGCCCGACGATCCGGTCGTGCACACGGCCGTGCTCGTCTACTCCAGCGATCTCACGGTGCTCGATCCCGTGACGCGCCCACACGCGTTGTCGGTGTTCGCCAGCGACGTGTTGCCGTCGAGCATCGACCACGCGCTGTGGATTCACGGCCCGATCCGCGCCGACGAATGGTGGCTGTGCGACGCGGATTCGACGTGGGCGGGCGACGGCCGTGGCTTCGTCCGCGGCAGGGTCTTCGATCGCAGCGGAGGCTTGTCGCGCAGATCGCGCAGGAAGGCCTGATCCGCCTGCCGCCTACGGCCTAGGCCGCGCAGCCGAGCGACCGCGCCGTCGGAGCGATTGCGCCGACAGCCTTTTCACCGACAGCACTTGCAGCCCTGGCTGCCGAGGGATGCATCGCTGTGCCCGCCTCCGAGCGAATCCGGCACCGCGGCGGGAAACCCCGCCCGTCGATTCGCTAGAAGGCGGGCAAAACGGTCTATCCGTCGGGCGCCGTGACTGCCGAGACTTACATCGCCCCTGCGGCACGTGGTCCCTGCGAATCCAGGAGGACCGCTAGTCGCGCACGCCTCGGTAGATCCCGCGGCGCACGATCCACGGCATCAACACGCTCTCGAACGACCACGCGGGAAAGCGGAACGCCCGCCCGTTCGGCGCGAACACCTCGAGCCCGTCGCGCTGAATGCCGATCACCGAACCCCAGCGTCCCTTCGGCGGCTTGTAGGTGCCCAGAGGCTTGCCCTCGAATTCGGCCACGATGTTGTGGGCGAGCAGGCCATCCGCCCTGTTGCGGGCCGAGCTTCGCAGGGGGTCGGTGGCGGCGACGTCGCCGACCGCGAACACCCCCGGATGGCCGGGGACTCGCAGCTCCGGCGTCACGCGCACGAAGCCGTCGTCGTCGAGCATCTCCCTGGGCAGCCACTCGGTGTTGGGCCGCACCCGCCCGACCGTCCACAGGACCGCATCGGCGGGCGTCGACGGCTGACCGGTGCTCCATTCGACGGGCCCACTGGTGATCTCGTCGCCGGTGAAACCGTCGGGCAGAATCGCGCGGTGCCCGGGGTGCAGCGTCACTCCCGCCTCGTCGAGCCGACGACGCACCCGCTCCCACGCGCGAGGGTGATGCTGGGCCAGGGCGCGGTCGCCTGGAAAGAACAGGTCGACGCGCTTGCCCGGCCACGCCAGCGCCACGTTCGCCGCGGCGCTCACCGCGGCGGCGCCACCTCCGATCACGACGACGGACGTCGCGGCGGCGAGGCGATTGTGCGCACGCTTGAGATCGGCGTCGATCTCGTCGGCGGACTGCAGGTTCGGCTGGCGCCAGAATCCGTTGGTGACGCCGGTCGAGATGACGAGCGCGTCGTACGGCTCCTCCGTGGTGGCGCCGTCGGCATCGGTCACGCTGACGGTGCGCGCGGACGGGTCGAGGCCGGTCATCGTGCCGTGGACCGTCCGCACTCGATCGAGCCCGCGGTACCTGTCGAACGAGATCCAGTTGTGCTTGGCCCAATGGTCGGGGCGGCTGATCCGCCAGCCGAGTTCCTGCCCGCTCACCAACCCCGGCTTGGCCGAGATTCCGACGACGTCGGCGTCGGGCGCCTTGCGTGCCAGTGCGATCGCGGTCAGAAGGCCGCTGTCACCGAGCCCGGCAATGACGATCCGCTTCCGTGTCATGACGCCTTCCCTGGCTGGCCCGCATCCTTCGGAGGCCACGGAACGAAGCGTGACACCCGGTCGATCACCTGTTGGTAGGAGGGTCGGCGTTCGAGGCTGCGCTCCTCCATCATCGGGATGCTGGCGAACAGGAACAGCGCGAGCATCAGCGCCGCCCCGACGAACAACCACCAGGCGTCGGCGGGTGCGGCCGCGACCCCGAACAAGGCCATGGAGAACCAGAAGCTGAACTCCCCGAAGTAGTTCGGGTGTCGCGACCAACTCCACAGCCCGCGGTCCATGGCGACGCCGGGCTCGCGGGCCTTCACGAAGTCGTACATCTGCTGATCGGCGACGAACTCGAGGACGACGGCGCCCACCCCGATCACGGTGGCCACCCAGGCCAGCCAGATCAGACCCGCGCCGGGCCGGGTGACCGCGACGTACACCGGCAGCATGCCGACGAATACCTGCACCGTCGGGATGAGGTGGATCGCGAACAGGTCGGCCAGAAACTCCCAGCGACCCGCGCGCTCCTTGAACATCGGATAGCGCCAGTCCTCGTGATGCAGACCGGGGAAGCCGCGAATCCAGTTGAACGTCAAGCGGATTGCCCACAGCATGACGACGGTCGCAACCAGCCAGGCACGGAGGGCGTCGACGCCGGGCTCGGCCTGGCTCCACCAGTAGAAGAGCAGCAGCGGCGGAATCACGCTCCAGTAGGCGTCGTAGAAGCTCGAGTTCCGGTAGATCCGACTGAAGACGAAGATCACCACCGTCGCGACGACGTCGGCGATGAACGTGTCCAGCAGCAGCCGCCCCGTCGACGGGCCCCACGCCAGCCAGGCGGCGCCCGCGCCGATCGCGAGGGCGTAGGCCACGCAGACGATCGCCAACGACTTGGCCTTGCCGATCGGAGTTGTCACGCTTCAGATGTAGCACGCCGCCTCAGGCGAACAGCGCCTGCCCGATGTAGTGGCCCTCCTCGGGGGCTGGCGGAACCACGAAGATGGCGGAGCCGATGTGCCGGATGTACTCGTTGAGCAGGTCGTGGGCACCGAGTCGGTTCTGCAGCGTGATGAAGTGCCGCGGGTCGTTCTGGTACGACATGAAGAGCAGTCCCGCATTGAGCTCGCCATCGGGTCCGAGCCCGTCGGTGTAGTTGTAGGAGCGGCGGCGGATCATCAGGCCGTCGTTGTTCTCGCGTGCGGCGAGGGCGACGTGCGAGAGCGGATCGATCACCGGGTTGCCCTTCGCGTCCGCCGCCGCGAAGTCCGGGGTGTCCAGCTCGGCGGTTCCCGTCAGCGGGGAGCCCTCCTGCTTGTGGCGGCCGAAGATGTTCTGCTGGTTGCCGACCCGGTCGGTGTCCCACGTCTCGAGCAGCATGCGGATCTTGCGCACCACCTGGTAGGTACCGCCGTCGAGCCATGGCTGGTCGCCGTTCTCGATCCAGACGAACTGCGAGTACTGCGCATCGGTGGCGATGTTTCGCGTTCCGTCCTTGAACCCCAACAGGTTTCGCGGGGTCGTCTGGCCGGGGCCCGCCGAGGCGCGGCCGAAGCCGAGCACCGCCCAGGACGGTGCCACGATGCTTCGGCCGAGCCTGGCGAGGTTGCGCACGGCGTGATAGCAGACCTGCGGGTCGTCGGCGCATGCCGTGACCGACAGGTCGCCCCCGACGTACCTGGGTCCAGCGTGTCGCCGTTGAGCGCGGGCAGTTCCGTGAACAGCGCGGGCTTGCGCGCCGCCAACCCGAATCGCTCGCCGAACACCGAGGGACCGAGGCCGACGGTCACGGTGAGGCTGGCCGGGCTGAGCCCGAACACCTCACCGGTGTCGGTGGGCGGCGCCGACCGCGCTGTCGGGCTGCACGGACCCGATCGGCTTGCCCTGCTGCAGCACCGCCGCCGCAGCCGACCAGCGAGCCAGGAGTGTCTGCAGCGACTTCGTGCTGGCGCTGTCGGCGAACCGGAACGTCATGAACACGCTGTGCCGCTGCGGGTCGGTCGCGATGCCGCCCTGGTGTCGCCGACCGTAGAACGGGTAGCTGCGGTTCATGTCGACGAGTCCGTGTCGCCGTGCGGCGCGAGGCGGCCTCGCCTATGCCGCGGCCCGCCGCCTGCCGCTCCGAGCACTCACCGCCCGCTCCGGCCAACAACGCGCCGGAGAGCATCCCTCGCCGGGACAGCCCGGCTCGCCTCTTCCGAATTCATCAGCCTGCCGTGGCCACCTTCGCCGCGACGGTGGACAGGCTTTCGTGCAACGGCTGGATCACCGCAGTCAGCTTGGCCGCATCGGTGCCCCGCAATTGCGGTGTCCAGGTCTTGTACCCGCCGAGGGCGGCGGCGTCGCGGTAGCCGTCGAGCGCGGTCAGAACGGCCTGGAACTGCTGGTCGAGCTGCGTGACCAGCGCGGGGTCGATCTTCTGCAGGCCCGGCCGCAGTGACGCGAAAGCCTGTTGGGCGCCTTCGACGTTGCCCGCGAAGTCGACGAGGTCGATGTGGCTGAACTCCTCCTCCTCACCGCTGATCTTCGTGTTCTGCACCTCTTCGATCAGATCGGCGGCGCCGTTGGCGAGGTCCTCCGGCTTGTACTCCAACGGCGCACCACGCCGACGAGCTTGCCGGTGTTGGCGACCAGTTCGGTGCTGAGTGCCTTGGTACCCGGCGTGATCGCGTTGCCTGCAACAGGTCTCGCTCGATGGCGTGGAAACCCTTCCACCCCACCTTGGCGTCCACCGGCGTCGACGACCGCATGTCGATCAGGTAGTCGAGGTTGCCCGCGTTGTCGTCGACGGCGAAGCCGGGAAGGACGAAGCCCTCCACGCTCGACTCGGCCCGCTCGTAGTACACCCGCGCCTTGGCGTAGGCGGCCTTGGCGGCGTCGACGTTGCCGGACTGGACGGCAGCGTCGAGAGCCTTCACCGCCGCATTGAGTTGGTTGACCTGATCGACGACGTACGCCGCATACTCCTTGGTGCCCTGATCGAGGATCGTCGGCACGCTGCCCGTGGGCGCTGGCGCCGCCGCGCCGGTGACCGTCAGGTCGAGGTACTCGGTGCCCGCACCGGGGCAGTAGATCTTGTACTGGCCGCCGTCGAGGGTGACGGTGAACGTGACGGGATCCAGTCCGGGAGCGAGGTTTTCCTTCTCGCCGACGATGCGTTGGTCCTTGAGGAGTTCCATCTCGGTGATGCCGGGCGCGCTGGCGTTGGTCACCTTGAACGTGACGGGGCCCGCTGCCACCGAGTTGCTGTCGAGCGTGCAGCCGTCCTTGCCGCCGTCGTTGCAAGGGTCACGTTGACGGTGCTGACGCCGCCTCGCCCCATTCGGCGCGGCGGTCTGACGACCTGCCGCGGAATCGGTGCTCGACCCGCATGCGGTCGCGGCCAGCGCGGCGGCCGCGAGGAGTGCGGGCGTCGCCAGCCATGCCCTAGGAGACACTGAGGTCTTCCTCTCGGGCTCTCGCGTTCGGGTTCTTCACCATTGTGTCCGTTGTTCCCTTTCATCTTTCGTGGAGCTACGGCGCCGACGCGCCGCAGCCAGTAGGAGTCCTGCCGCACCGATCGCGAGAACCGTTGGCGCCCATAGGGTCCACAGTTCTTGCTCGGCTTGATCGTGTGCCGACTGCGCGATGTGGGCGGCGACGGCCTGGTCGTCGGCTTCGGAGGTGGCCCAGTCACTGCTAGCCCGCCGACGCTGACGGTCTTGGGTGCGCTCAGCCCGCCGCCGGTGAGGGTCGCGGTCCGACTGCTCTTGGCGTCGGCGCCGACCACGCCGTCGTGATGGGTCCGCACGGTGTAGACGATCGTGGCGCTCCACTGCACGCCGAAGGGTCCCGGCGTGCGCGCGGCGGAGAGGCCGACGGGCAGCCGACCGCCGGTGAGGTCGGCCAGTTGGCCGAGGGTGATGGTGGTGGTCGCCAGCCGCGGGTCGGCGGGTGTCTTCGCCTGCCAGACATCGACATTCGCTCCGTCGATCGTCTGCGTGCCCACGGCACCGAGTGGGACCATGCTGGGACCCACGGCAAGTGCGTGCGCACCGTCGCTCGTCAACAGGGTCACGCGCGTGACCTGGCCGTCGCGGTCGGTGACCCTGCGCATCGTGGCGGGGGCGCCCTCGTCGACCGGCGGTATCGCCACCGTGAGGGCGACCGCGACGACGCCAACGCCGCGGCGGTTCCGATCATCAGGCGGGCTTGATGCGGGTGCTCGGCGTCAGCCGCGCGGGCCACAGGAAGATCCCCATGACGGGCACCGCGTAGAGAAGCCAGCCGAGCACCTCGATCAGACGCGGGTCGGTCGGAATGCCGAACATGCCGGTAACGAGCGCGCCGAGAACGGATTTCGCGGACAGCCACGACGAGAGGTCGAGCACCTGCTGCTGACCGATCGTCACCCAGCCCGCCTCGTGCGCCGTGCGCAGCGCGGACATGACCAGGCCCGCGGCGATGAGCACGAGGAACACGCCGGTGACGCGGAAGAACCGGCCGAGGTTGAGTTTCAGTCCGCCGTAGTAGAGGCCGACACCGATGGCGACTGCCACGGCGATGCCCGTCGCGCCGCCGAGGACGGCGTACCACCGGCTGCCACTCGACGTCTGCGCGGCCGCGAGCAGGAACACCGCGGTCTCGAAGCCCTCCTTGAGGACGGCGAGAAAGGCCATCACCGCGAGGGCAAGGGAGCCGCCCGCGTTGAGCGCGCGCGGCCTCGCGCTCCAACTCGCCCTTCATCGCCATGGCGTGGCGCTTCATCCAGATGATCATCGTGGTCACGAAGACCACCGCGATCGCCCCGATGACGGTCTCCAGCATCTCCTGCTGACGCTGCGGCAGGGACGTCGAGAGCAGGTCGAGGCCCGACGCCCACCGCGATGCTGATGGCGACGGCCAGCACCGACGCCTGCGATCATCGGCCGCATGCGAGCGGCCGTTGCGCGCGAGGAACGCCCCGACGATGCCCACGATCAGGGAGGCTTCCAAGCCCTCGCGCAGGCCGATGAGGAACGTGCCCAAGAAAATGCCCTGCACGCTTCTCCTGCCCCGGTCGGTGGACAGCACAGGCTGCCCTAACAAAGGTGAAGTTAGCCTTACCTGCCTCGGAGGCATCACCGGTGGGACGTCCTCCAGCAGATTCCCAGCGGTTCGGCATCGAATTGCCGGGGCGGCGGATGGGCGCTTCGACGCTGCCAACTGCGTTGAGATAGCACTGACGGCGGTCGTTACTCGAACTTCTTCGCCGTCAGCGCTATCTCATCGCTTTGGTGTGCGCCCGCAAACTCCCAATGAACACCCTTTGTAAATTCGGTATTACGTCGCTGTTACGGATACCATCGGGGCATGCACGACATGGCCGTATTCATGGAGGTCGCAACGCTGCGAGCCAAGCCAACGGGTCGCGATGTGTCGCTGTCGGCGCTGGAGATGCACGTCCGCGTCGTCGACCACACCGTCCACGCCGACTGCCCGGGATTCATCACCGACCGCGGCCTCGACGTCGTGGCGCCCGGCCCCGCGACGACGTTGGCCGCCGTCGAGCTGTGCCTGGTCGGTTGGTGGCGACGGATCGACGGCGGCTACGTCATCTCCGACGACGAGCTCATCGCGCACATCTCGAAATCGAGCTGGACCGGTCGGGTGCGCGCCGCGGGCCGCCGCGTGTGGAAGGCCCTCAACAGCGAGAAGTTCCTTCCGTTCTGAGGCCCGTCAGGCCTTCGCCATGTGTTCGGCGAAGAACGCGAAGATCCGCCGCCACGCGTCCTCGGTCGCCGCTTCGTCATAGCCGAATCCGGCGACCCGCAGGAGCGGCTGCGCAGGCAGCTTGTTCGCGAAGCTGTGCCCGACGTTCGGATATGTCTTGATGTCGGCGGTGATGCCCTTGCGGTCGACCGCGCTCTGCAGCTTGGCCCCCGCGCCCCTGCCGATCGGATCGCGGCGACCGAAACTGGCGACGATCGGGCACGCACCTTCCAGGACCTCGTCGATCGGGCGCGGCAACGGCGTCCCGTAGAACGGCGCAGACGCGGCAAAACCCTTGGGCGCCATCAGCAATGCGAACTGCCCGCCCATGCAGAAGCCGGCGATCCCGACCGTGCCATTGCACTCGGGTAGCGCCAGCAGGTGATCCCGCGCGGCGAGGACGTCGTCCAGCGCACGGCCCCGCTTCGAGTTCAGTTCGCGCAGGACCCTCGTCACGCACCGTGCCATTCCGCCGCGCGCGTACATGTTCGGCACCAGAGCCACGTAGCCGGCGGCGGCGATCCGCGCGGCGACCGACCTGTTGTCGGCGCTGTAGCCGAACGCATCGTGGATCACCAGGACTCCGGGCCACGGACCCTTCACCCTCGGGAAGCCACAGCAATGCGTCGATCGTTCCGTCGGGAGTCTCGATCTCGATGGTTGCCATTCGCGATTATGCGACCACCGCGCCGTCTCTCACGCCCGGATCGCCTCGACCGTCCATTTCGGCAGGGGGCGTGCGTTGACAGCGGATGGTCGTCCTGGCCCGTGCTGCGCAGAAGAACCTGCATGCGCAACAAGCAGCAACCCATGCGCACCGCGGCGAACACCTCGTACCAGTCCAGTGCCACCAGCGGGCGCCCGATCATCTCCTCGAAGCGCACGACGGCATGCGCGCGACTGTCGAACCCGGGGAGTTCGGGATCTGCAGTGATGCGGCAGACCGCCATCGTGTTCCTGCGAGTGGTGAGCCACCACGCCAGATCTGCTTCGGGTGGACACAGGCACGCCTGCTCCCAGTCCAGCACCCCGGCGACGGCGCCGGTGTCGTCGAACATCACGTTCGAGAACCGGGGATCCCCCCAACTCACCGCCAATGGCGTTGGCTCCGTGGGCATTCGCCGCTGCAGCCAGTCGAATGCCTCAGTCACGAGATCGGGCGTCGCCCCGTCGGTGCCCCAGTCGATGAACTCACGCCACCAGGCGAGTTCGCCCTCGGCGCCAGGGCCCGTAGGACGTTCCAGCCACGGCGCCTCGTCAACCGGAATGCGTTGCAGGGCAACCAGAGTGTCGAGGAAGCCGTCGTGGACTCGCCGCTGCACCTCGGCGCCCGCGTCGTGCAGCCAGCCGGTCGTCGCATAGGTCACCTCGGACGGGGTGTGCCCGACGATCCTGGGCATGACCATGAACTTCGAGCCGATCCACGCGCTGTCCGGCTCGTAGCGGGCGGGTGACGGCGCCGCGATGCCGTGCCTTCGCAACAGCTCGTGCGTCTTCGTCTGGCCCTCGAGGTCGTACTCGGCGTAGAGACCGCCGCCCGCCGGAGGAATCCGGATGACGTAGTCGCCGTGGCTCTCGGCGTTCGAGTCGGTCGGGTCGATGGAGAACAGGAGGCTCTCGCTGGACCAGCCGATCGATGCGTTCGCCTGACTGAGTTCGGAGTGCTCGATGGGGCTGGCCGAGTTCGCGTTCGAACCAGAGGTGCAGCTGCTTCCTGGTTTCGGCGAGGTCGCGTTGGGCGAGGGTCAGTCCGGCCATACGCTGACATTTACATATGGGCCATCCAATGTAAAGTAGCCGACCGGCAACGCCGCGGTTGGCGTCGTCGCGCCTTTACATATTCGGGTCCAAATGTCACACTGGCGAACCGAACCCCGACTCCGGGAAGGACCGGTAAGTACCTTGCAGTCAACGCATTACGGTGGCCTGGTTCCCGAAGACGAGATGTTCACGCATCAGATCGTGGACACCTTCGCGTCCGTCGGCCAGGCCGATCCGTCGTGGACCGAGAAGGTCTGGTCGATGGCCCACGCCAAGGACAACTCGCTGCAGATCGTCCTCGGCGTCGGCAAGTACACCAACCGCGGCGTGTTCGACGGCGCCGCGGGGGTCTGCCGCGGCAACGAGCAGTGGACCGTGCGGGCGGGCCGACGGCTGTCGTCGGACTCGGCCACCGCCAGCGTCGGCCCCATCCACTACAGCATCGTCGAGCCGTTGCGGGCGGTTCGCGTCCGCCTCGACGAGAACGAGCACCAGCCGATCGCGTTCGACGTGGAACTGCGCGGCAGTTTCGATGCGGCGCTGGAGGATCCGTGGCCGGACCGCAGCCCGGATGGCTACCGGTTCACCCACAACGTGCTGCGCTACCACCAGGTCGGCGTGGCGTCGGGATGGGTCGAGGTCGAGGGCGAGCGCACCGAGATCGAGCCCGACGACTGGATGATGATCCGCGACCATTCGTGGGGCCTGCGGCCCGGCGTCGGCAAGCCGATCCCCGGCCTGCCCCGCGGCGGCAAGAGCATCGAGCAGATGTTCATGACGTGGTTCCCGATGATCCTGACGCGCAGCGACGGGTCGAGCTACTCGCTGTTCGTCTTCCTGCAGGACGAGCGGGGCCCCGGCCACGCGTCGATGCGCTGTCAGGCGGAGCAGCAGAACTCCGACGGCACCTCACACCAGTTCGCCTCGGTCGAGCAGGATCTGTACTTCGAGGACGGCAATCGGCACTTCACCCACGGGACGGTGACACTGATCGACGCCGACGGGTCGAAGCGCCCGCTGACGGTCACCAAGGCCGGGCCGACGGGCTTTCACCTCGGCACCGCCGGCTACTACGGCTGGGACAACTGGGTCTACGGCCAATGGGTCGGCGACCTCAAGGTCGACGGCAGCCACGTGACGAACTGCGACGACCCCGAGACCACGCGCACGCTGCATCAGTTGCGCGATCTGCTTGTCCGCGTTGAGGATCCGGTCGGCGGCGGAGTGGGCTACGGCGACATCGAGACCTTCGCCTTCGGCGCCTTCCCCGAGCGGGGTCTGACGGCGGAGAACTCATTCCTATGACTCGGTTTCCCGTTCGCGGAGTACCCCAAGGGCTGGTTCCAGGTCGCGTACACCCGCGACGTCGAGGTGGGCCAGGTCATCGCGCTGCACTACTTCGGCGAACGACTGGTGTGCTACCGCGGCACCAGCGGAACGCCGTATGTCTTGGACGCGTACTGCCCGCATCTGGGCGCGGACATCGCCGTCGGCGGCACCGTCTCCGACGACTGCGTGGTGTGCCCGTTCCACGGCTGGAACTTCAACGGCGAGGGCCGCAACGTCGAAATCCCCTACGCGAAGAACGTCAACCGCGCTGCACGGCTGAGGTCGTGGCCGACCGTCGAGCGCGCGGGCATCATCTTCGTCTGGTACTCCGCCGATGCCGGCGAGCCCGAATGGGAACTGCCGAAGATTCCCGAGGCTGACGACGCGGCGTTCGCATTCCACGCGCCGCCGGAGGCACGGTGGCAGTTCCGCTCGCATCCGCAGGAGGTGTGCGAGAACACCGTCGACATCGCGCATTTCGCGACGGTGCACGGTGTCTCGGCATTCGGCAACCTCGACGTCGAGCAGGACGGCCACGTCTTCCGCGCGGTCGCCGAGGTGAGCTTCCAGACGCCGCGCGGTGTCGTGGCTGGCGCCGTCGACTCCTGCCTGTTCGGGCTCGGCATCGACGTTGTCCGGCATCGCGGGCTCGGCAGTTCGTGCACCATCTTGGCCGTCACCCCGATCGACGGCGAGTTCGTGGACGCCAGGTACACGTTCTTCGTGGCACTCGACCCGAAGTCAGGCGAGATGAGCCGGATGGGACTGGGTTTCGCTCGCGACTTCTGCAAGCAGATCGAGCAGGACATCCCCATCTGGGAGAGCAAGATCTACCGCGCCAAGCCCCAACTCGCCGCGGGCGAGTCCGCGATCTCGACGTTCCGGACGTGGGCCGAGGCCTCGTACTAGTTTCCGTTCGCCGAGTGCACGGTTGTTCGCGGGGTTACTCGAGCGATGCGCGAACAACCGTACTTTCGGCGCCGAGATTCAGGCAGCTGAACCGCCCGCCGCACCCAACGAATCGAAGTCGGGCAGCGGCAGCTGGCAGATGCGGTGCGCTTCCTCGGGGGTCATGCCGAGCAGCCGCAGAACGTGTTCGGTGACGGTGTCCGCGGCGACGGCGTCATCGCGATCCGGCTCGTCGTGAAGCAACTGCCCCAACCCGAGCAGCGCGCCGCCGACGACGGCCAACGCCAGCGTGGGGTCCTCGACGTGGAATCGGCCCGCCGCGTTGCCTGCGACGATGTCGCGCTTCGCCCGCGGCGCCACGCCCTTGTCCGACGACAGAAGGGTCAACCCGCTGGCGAGTAGCACCCGGGACTCCTGGGGGCGACGACGGAACAGCCGCCCGGTGAGGCGAAAGCTACGGGCGAAGGCCTCGGCGGGATCGTCGAGCACGGGCGACAGCGAGTCGAGCAGCGCGCCGTGCACGTCGAGAGCCTCGGTGAGGGCGGCATCGAACAGCTCTTCCTTGCTGTCGAAGTGGTTGTAGAACGAGCCCATTCCCACGTCGGCGGCCTGCGTTATCTCCAGGACGGGCGCGTTGAGCTTGCCCGCCGCGATGAAGGCCTGCGCCGCGGCGATGAGCGCCGACCGGGTGCGCTGCTTGCGTCGCTCCAGGCGATTGACCGGCGGAGTGGGGTCGCCATCTGCGGTTTGCGCCATCATGCCTCCTCGGGACAACCGTCATGTTAGCGGATGGGGTCAGTATTGAGGATTTCGTCAATCACCCTTGACTGAGCATAACATCGTGTGTGACGATTTCGTCAGAACATTCTCGAGAGGAGGTGACCATGAGCCACACCATCGGCGCGCATGACGACCTACACAGTGAGCAAGGCGCCCGCAGGGGCGAGCATCCCGGCCGGTCCCGCAATCCGGTGATCAAGGTCCGCGACGTCGCCTGGCTGGAGTTCGAGAAGCCGGACCTGGACCGCGCGGAGGCGTTCGCGGCAGCTTTCGGCTTCACCACCGCGCTGCGGACGCCGACCGAACTGCAGCTCCGTGGCAGCGACCCGGGCGCACCGTGCGTGCTTCTCCGCAAGGGCGCGCATACGCGGTTCTCCGGAATCGCGTTCACTGCAGACGACGAGGTGGACGTGCTGCGACTCGCGGAGACCACGGGCACGACGGCCCGCGCGCTGCCCGAGTCCATCGGCGGCCTCGGTGTCGACCTCGTCGATCCCAGCGGCGTACCCGTCCGCGTGGTCGCGGGCACGTGCGTCCTTCCGCAGCTGACGCACCAGCCGACGCACGCCTACAACCTCGGCCACGACGTCACCCGGGTCAACGCCACCCAGCGCCCGCCCCGCGTGCCCGCGACGGTCCAGCGACTCGGACACGTCGTGCTGCAGTCGAATGTGTATGCAGCAGCACTGAACTGGTATCTCGACAACCTCGGAATGATCGTCAGCGACTTCCAGTTCTACGAGGGTCAGCGCAATCGGGGGCCCGTGATGAGCTTCATCCGGTGCGACCGCGGGGACACGCCCGCCGATCACCACACCCTGGCGATGGCACTCGGACCACAGAACCGGTACCTGCACTCGGCGTACCAGGTGGCCGACCTCGACGCACTCGCCGCGGGCGGCGAGCACCTGAAAGACCTTGGCTACCATCGTTCCTGGGGAATCGGCCGCCATATTCAGGGCAGCCAGATCTTCGACTACTGGCGAGACCCCGACGGATTCCTCGTCGAGCACTTCGCCGACGGCGACATGTTCGACCGCTCGGTCGAGCCCGGCTGGGCACCGTTCACCGCGTCCGGTCTTGCGCAATGGGGTCCGCCGGTGAGCAAGGACTTCCTCGGCATAGATCCCAAATCGCTTCCTCACGAAGCACAGTCGATAGTCGCCGCGCTTCGCGGTGACAACGAATTCAACCTCACCCGCTTGCGCGGCCTACTGAAAGCAGCCAACTCGTGACCATCTCCGTACTTCGCACCGCCGACGCCTGGTGGGTCCACACCTCCACGGGCGCAGCACGAATCGACACCGCGGCAACAACCACAGGCGAGCTGCTCGCCGACCGCGCCGCCATCGATGCGGCGGCCGCCAGCACCGACACGGTCACCGTCGACACCCTCGACCTGATCTCACCGGTCACCACACCGTGCCGGGTCGTCGCCCAGGCGGCAAGCTTCGCCTCGCACGTCAAAGACGTTGGCGGCGACCCAAAGACGGTTGGCGTGACGTTCTTCCGCAAGGCGTCGGCGTCGATCAGCGGACCCTTCGACGACGTCGTCAAGCCGGCTCACGTGCGCCTACTGGACTACGAGGTCGAGATCGGCCTGGTGATCGGGCGCGACCTTGCCGTCGGCACCGAAATCACCAAGTCCAACCTGTCGGATTTCATCGCGGGTCTCGTCATCACGAACGACGTCTCCGCCCGCGACGTCCAACTGACCCAGGTGCAGTTCTACGAGGGGAAGTCCTACCCCACGTTTACCCCCGTCGGCCCAGCACTGGTTCTGCTCACCGCCGAGGAACTGGACCGGTTCGGCGACCTCCGACTGACGCTGCGCGTCAACGGTTCTGAGCGGCAGAACGCCGTCGTCGCAGGCGACCTGCTGCACCCCCCGCTCATGGCGTTGCAGGCGCTGGCACGCTTCCAGAACCTCGCGGCCGGCGATCTCCTCCTGACCGGAACGCCGGTCGGCACCGCGATCAGCGCTCCGCCGAAGCCGATCGAGATCATCGGGAGCCTACTTCCGCCCGCGGTGAAGTGGAACGTGTTCTTCAAGCGCCAGGCGAAGAATCCGAAATTCCTGAAGAACGGTGACGTCATGGAGTTGACCATCGCCACCGACGACGGAGCGATCGACCTCGGCACACAGCGCACGGTGGTTCGGTACGCATGAGCGAGCAGGCGGTTCGGCGCGTGCCGGTCGTCATCGTTGGCGCCGGGCCGACCGGAGTCACCACCGCCTCGATGCTTTCCGCGTACGGCATCGACTGCCTGCTGCTGGACCGCTGGAGCGGCGTCTACGCCCAACCCCGCGCGGTGCACATGGACGACGAGGTGTACCGCATCCTCGCCCGCCTCGGCATCGCCGACGGGATCGCCGCCATCTCCCGGCCATGCCTCGGCCTCCGTCTGGTCGACGGGAACATGACCGAGCTAGCCGAGTTCAGTCGCGATACCGCGTTGAGCTCCAACGGCTTTCCGCAGGCGAACATGTTCGACCAACCCGAGCTCGAGGCCGTGCTGCGCGCCAATCTCGCGCACTTTCCGCGAGCCGAGCTGCGAGGTGACGCCGAGGTCATCGGCGTTGACGATCGCGGCGAAGGCCCGATCTGCGTCACCTATCGCGATCGCCTCGACCACACCGAGCACGTCGTCGAGGCCGACTACGTGCTCGGCTGCGACGGTGCCAACAGCCTGGTGCGCGCGTCGATCGGTTCGACGATGCGCGACATGCGGTTCGAACAGCGTTGGCTGGTGGTCGACGTCGCGACCACCGCGGATCTCCACCAGTGGGAGGGCGTGCACCAGGTCTGCAATCCGGACCGCGCCGGCACGTACATGCGCATCGGCGAGACCCGCTACCGATGGGAATTCCGGCTGCTGCCCGACGAGACGGTATCCGACTTCGACACCGTCGCCACCCTGCGGCCACTGATCGCGCCCTGGGTCGAGGGCGTGCCCGACGCCGATCTCGAGCTGGTCCGCGTCACCGAGTACACGTTCCGGGCCCAGCTCGCCGACGACTGGCGGCGTGGCAATGTCTTTCTGCTCGGCGACGCCGCGCACCTCACCCCGCCGTTCATCGGCCAGGGCATGGGTGCTGGCATCCGCGACGCGGCCAACCTGAGCTGGAAGCTGGCGGGCGTCCTGAGCGGCGAGCTGTCGTCCGACATCCTCGACACCTATCAACGCGAACGCAAACCGCACGCCCGCAGCATGATTCGGCTCGCCCTCGTCGTGGGCAGGGCGATGACCTCCGGCGGGGACGTCGGCAACCTCATCCGCCGCGTCGTCGTTCCGCGCCTACACTTGCTACCGGGAATGCGCGACAAGATCGTCGACAGCACCACACCGGCCCTGCACCGCTCCGACATGGTTCTGCGGCCACGCCGACCGCGGCAGCTCGCAGGCACGCTCTGCCCGAACCCGTTGCTGGCCAATGGAACCCGTTTCGATGCCACCATCGGCAAGGGTTTCGCGCTCGTCACGGACGCGACGCCCGAGCTCGCGGTGTGGCTGCACGGCGGCGGCGCCACCGCCGCGATCGTCCGGCCGGACGGCACCGTCATGCGCGCGGGCAACGACCTCGGCGCACTCAGCGCCGCGATGCCCCGATTTCACCAGTCACACGAGGAGATCGATCGATGAGGTTCTCCGCCCCCACGGGCGTTCCCACCTACCGACCCGACATCTACTGCGACGACGCGATCGTCGACCCGTACCCGCACTACACGCGTCTGCGTGAGCTCGGCCCGGTCGTGTGGCTGTCCCGGCAGCGGGTGTACGCGCTGAGCCGGTACGCCGAATGCAAGGCCGTGCTGCGCGACGACGACGCCTTCATCTCCGGCGATGGCGTGGCCTTGAACCCGCTGACCAACCGCCTCTCCGACGGCACCACGCTGGCCAGCGACGGCGACGACCACGCCGCGCGGCGCAAACTCGTCGCGCACCGGCTCCTGCCACGCGCGCTGCGGTCCATCGGGGAGGACGTCGACAGATTGGCGGCCGAGGTCGTCGACCGAGCATTGGCCATGGGCGAAGTCGACGGCGTGGAGGACATCGCGACAGCACTGCCGCTGGCCGTCGTCCCCGATCTCGTCGGCTGGCCCCGGGACCAACGAGATCACCTGATCACCTGGGGTGGAGCAACATTCGACTTCCTCGGTCCCGCCAACAAGCGCGCGGTCAGGTCCGTCCCTGACACGCTGCGGATGCTGCGGTTCGCCCGCCGCGTCGTCCGCGAACGCTCAGTCCTCGAGGGCAGCATGGGCCACGACGTCCTCACCGCAGCCGACGAGGGCAAGCTCACGCTCGCCGAGTGCGCACCGCTGATGATCGACTACATCGCCCCGTCGCTCGACACGACCATCAGCGCCATCTCCAACGCACTGCACCTGTTCGCCACGCATCCCGAGCAGTGGCAGCTGTTGCGCAACGATCCCGCGCTGCTGCCCAACGCCATCAACGAGGTTCTGCGCTACGAGTCACCCCTGCGTGCGTTCGCCCGAAAGGCGCGGCACGACAAGGAAATCGCAGGGACCGCGATCCCCCGCGGCGCGCGAGTGCTTGTCATCTACTCGTCGGCCAATCGCGACGAGCGGGAATGGGACGCGCCGGAGAGCTTCGACATCCGCAACGACGCGGGGCGCCACCTCGCGTTCGGCAACGGCGCGCACGCGTGCGCCGGGCAGGGGCTGGCACGGCTGGAGACCACCGCGATGCTCGCCGCGCTCGTCGATCGCGTGGACCGCATCGAACTCACCGGAAAACCCGTCTGGGCGATGAACAACATCATCCGGCGCCATGCTCGTCTGCCGATGAAGCTCATTCCCGCCTGACGGGAGGCCCGGCGTGTAACGGATCGCCATCCTTCGATCACTCCCCTTCATGGGACTACGGACACTGTTCGGGCGAAGGAAGCCGCTGACCTGCCAGGAAGTGGTCGAGCTCGTCACCGCGTACCTCGAGGGCGCGATGACCCCGGCCATGACCACGCGGTTCGAGGCGCATCTCGCCGACTGTGACGGGTGTGCCGGCTACCTCGAACAGTTCCGGTTCACGATTTCCGCCGTGGGATCGGTCAGCGAGAGCCAGCTCGATCCGGTCTTCCGCGCCCGCCTGATGCAGGCCTTCGCAGAGACGACCGGCTCGTGGTGACCGGCACCACCGACGAGTCGGAGCTGATCGAACGGCTGCGCAGCGGTGATCAGAAGGCGTTCGCCCTCCTCGTCGACAAGCACAGCAACGCCATGTTGCGCGTCGCCCGCAACTACGTGCCGAGCCACGCGATCGCCGAAGAGGTCGTTCAGGAGACCTGGATCGCCCTGCTCAAGGGCATCGCGAAGTTCGAGGGTCGGTCGTCCCTGCAGACCTGGCTCTTCACGGTGATGGCCAACATCGCCAAGACGCGCGGGCTCAAGGAACGCCGCGACCGGGAGGCGCTCCTCGCCGCCATGGGCCCGACCGTCGACCCGGTCCGTTTTCATGGACCCGACGAACCGCAGGCAGGAGGGTGGAAACAGCCGCCTGCCGCATTCCCCGACAGCCCGGAGGGATCACTGCTTGGCCGTGAGCTTCGCGACGTCGCTCAACGCGAACTCGACAAGCTGCCCGACCGTCAGCGCACGGTGGTGACGTTGCGCGACATGCTCGACCTCGACTCGGCCGAGGTTTGCGAGGTGCTCGACATCACACCGGCGAATCAACGTGTGCTGCTACACCGCGGACGAGCGGCCATCCGGCAAGTCCTCGAGGAATACGTGACCGGCGATACCCGTGCGTGACATTCCCGAGGGAGACCCAAATCACCACTGCCCAAACACCGTTGGCACGATCCTGCCAAGAGTCGATCAATTTCTGCCAACGGAATTAAACCCTTGCCATCGCGGTTGAGGCTTACATCGGCGCAATGATCCGGCCGACGAAGTACCGAAGACGAAGAAGAGAAGAAGAGGCGTCACCATGAAGAAGTTCGGATTTGCCACCATCGTTGCCGGCGGGATCGTCGGAGCGTTCCTCGGCCTCGGAGCCCCGGCGCAAGCCGTCGCGAGCCCGGCCTCGGACAACGCAGGAATTTCCGCCATTCAGTTCAGCACCGACAACACCCACCGCTACTGGCTCGACAACTACGGCCCCAACGCACCGATGCAGGTGCCGGACGGTCAGCCGCACCCGAGCCACTGATTCCACTCCGAACACGAAGAGGGGCACCCCCCAATGGGGGTGCCCCTCTTTTCATGTTCATGCCTTGCGTGCAGCGTCGATCGCCTTGTGGATGCGCTGCTCGCTGACTGGCCGCGACGTGCCGAGCTGCTGCGCCCACAGGCTCACCCTGAGCTCCTCGATCAGCCGCACGATGTCGGGGACGTCGACGCCGAGCTCGCGGTAGGCGTCCTGCACCGCGTGCACGCGGAGCATGCGCTCGCGGTCCGCTTCGATGCCGTGCGGCAGACGCTCCAAGCGCCTGCCGATCGCCGTCAGATACCGAGTGAGGTCGCCGAGATACGCCGCGCCCGTGGCGGCGACGAAGCCCGCGGGCAGGAGTCGGTCCAGCTGTTCCCGGATGTCCGCGACGGCGTCGGCCTGGCCGGGCGGCGGCGCGGCGGGTAGCGCGAGGTCCACCTGGTTCGCGGCCGCGAGCGCCTTCGCGACCCGACCGACGACGTCGATCGTCGTCGGCACCAGTGCGCCGGCCACCTTGTCCCGCAGGGTCGTGAACTCAGCCCTGGTCCATGCGGGCGTGGGCGCTATCACGGCCGCCGCGGCGTCGGCGCAGTCGTCGAGCAGCGCCGCCAGCGAGCCGTCGGGATTGGCGCCGAGCACCAGGCGCGTCCGCGGCTCCAGCCCGCGCTCGACCGCCTTCACCGGTGACGGCACCGACAGACGCAGCAGCCTGCGGATGGCCGGTCCCATGGCGGCCGCTTGCGCTGCCTCGGTGGCGAACACGCGCAGGTCCACCGCGGCTCCAGAATCGACCAGCGCGGGATAGGCCCGCACGGTGTGCCCGCCGCTGACGCGCTCGACGACGCGCGGCACCTCGTCCAGATCGTCGGGCCACGACGACAACCCCGAGCGCTGCAGGTCGCTGCCCACCGCCTCGGCGACGGCCTTCTGGACGGGCACCGCGAGCTTCTGCCGAAGCGCGTCGATGTCCTTGCTGCGAGCGATCTCCGAGCCGTCGGCGCCGGTGACGGCGAACGTCACGCGCAGGTGCGCCGGAACCTTCGTCAGGTCGAAGGCGGACACGGGCACGACGACGCCACTGCGGCGCTGCAGCTCGGCCGCGATGGCGTCGAGCAGAAGCCTGTCCCCCGGCTCGAAGGACGTCAGCAACGCGCGCGCGGTGTCGGGCGCGGGAACGAAGTTGCGCCGCAATTCCTTCGGCAGCGATTTGATCAGCGAGACGATGAGTTCCTCGCGCAGAGCGGGCACCTGCCACGCAAACTCGTCGCCGCCGAGGCGGGCGAGCACGTCGACCGGAACGTGCACCGTCAGACCATCGTCGGCGGCGCCGGGTTCGAAGCGGTAAGTCAGCGGCAACTCCAGATCGCCCGACTGCCACGTCGTCGGATGCTCGGCGTCCGCGTCCTCCGAACGAAGCAGATCGTCGCGGGTAAACGTGAGCAGGTCGGGTGTGCGGTGCCGCTGCTTCTTCCACCAGCCGTCGAAGTGCCTCGCGGACAGCACTTCTGGCGGTACGCGAGCATCGTAGAAGGCGTAGATCTCCTCCTCGCCGACGAGCAGGTCGCGGCGACGGGCGCGCTCCTCCACCTCCGCCAGTTCCTCACGGAGAAGGGCGTTGTCGCGGAAGAAATGATGACGCGTCTGCCAGTCACCCTCGACGAGGGCATGGCGAATGAACAGATCGCGGGCGACCTCGGGGTCGACATCCGCCCACCCGACCCGGCGCCGCGGCACCAGCGGAAGGCCGTAGAGCGTCACCCGTTCCCAGCCCATCACGGCGCCGCGGGCCGAATCCCAGTGCGGTTCGCTGTAATTGCGCTTGACCAGATCGCCGGCGATCCGCTCCACCGGCTCCGGCTCGATGCGCGCCGCGATCCGCCCGTACAGCCGACTGGTCTCGACCAGGTCGGCGACGACTATCCAGCGCGGCGGCTTCTTGGTGAGCACCGAGCCGGGCGCCAAGACGAACTTCGAATTGCGCGCTCCCGCATACTCGCGGGAATCGCCTTCGCGCAGACCGACGTGCGACAGCAGACCTGCGAGCAGCGCGGCGTGCACACGCGCGGGGTCGGCGGGTTCGGTGTCGACGGATTCGCGGATGCCGATGTCGCGGGCGATGCTGCGCAGCTGCCCGGTGAGGTCCTGCCACTCCCGGATGCGGAGGTAGTGCAGGAACTCCTCGCGGCACATGCGTCGAAATGCACTGCCCGAGAGATCCTTTCGACGCTCACCCAGGTATCGCCACAGGTTGAGGTACGACATGAAGTCCGAGTGTTCGTCGGCGAAGCGGGCATGCTTCTGTCGCGCCGCTGCCTCCCGCTCGGCCGGTCGCTCGCGCGGGTCGGGGATCGACAGCGCGGCCGCGAGCACCAGCACCTCACGCACGCAGCCCTCGTCGTGTGCCGCCAGGATCATCCTGCCGACGCGCGGATCCAGCGGCAGCTGCGCAAGGCGACGGCCGAGATCCGTGATGGCTCCGCGTGAGTCGAAGGCACCGAGCTCGTTCAACAACTGCACGCCGTCGCGGATGCTGCGGGCGTCCGGCGGGTCGAGGAACGGAAAGTTCTCGAGGTTGCCGAGCTGCAGAGCCGCCATCTGCAGCGTGACCGCGGCGAGGTTCGTCCGCAGAATCTCCGGATCCGTGTAGCGAGGCCGGGACTCGAAGTCCTCCTCGGAGTAGAGGCGGATGCACACGCCGGGCGCCACGCGTCCCGACCGACCGGCCCGCTGGGCGGCCGAGGCCTGCGAGATGGGCTCGATGGGCAGGCGCTGCACCTTCGTCCTGCGGCTGTAGCGCGAGATCCGGGCGGTGCCGGGGTCGACGACGTAGCGGACGCCGGGGACGGTCAGCGAAGTCTCGGCCACGTTGGTCGCCAGCACGACGCGGCGGCTCAGCCTGCTGGCGTGCGGCGCGAACACCTTCTGCTGCTCGGCGGTCGGCAGCCGAGCGTACAGCGGCAGCACCTCCGTGTTGTCCAGCGCGCCGCTCAATGCCTCTGCCGTGTCGCGGATTTCGCGCTCGCCAGACAGAAACACCAACACGTCGCCCGGCGGTTCGGCCTCGAGCTCGCGAACGGCGTCGACGATCGCCTCAGTGGGATCGCGTACCTCGGTGCGGACGATCTCGTGATCCGGGTCGTCGGGGTCCTCGGCGTCGCCTGATGCTCTGACCGCGACTTCCAATGGGCGGTAACGGATCTCGACGGGATACGTGCGGCCGGACACCTCGACGATGGGCGCTCCATTGAAGTGCGCCGCGAACCGCCCCGGCTCGATCGTCGCCGACGTCACGATGACCTTGAGATCCGGCCTTCTGGGCAGCAGCTCCCGCAGATAGCCCAGCAGGAAGTCGACGTTGAGGCTGCGTTCGTGGGCCTCGTCGATGATCAGCGTGTCGTAGCGCAGCAGCCTGCGGTCGCGCTGGATCTCCGCGAGCAGGATGCCGTCGGTCATCAGCCGGATCAGCGTGCGATCGCTGGCGTGGTCGTTGAAGCGGACGGTGTAGCCGACGGCGTCACCCAGCGAGACCCCGAGCTCGTCGGCGATGCGTTGCGCGACCGTCCGCGCGGCGATCCTGCGCGGCTGGGTGTGGCCGATGGTGCCGCGGATGCCGCGACCGAGCTCCAGGCAGATCTTCGGCAGCTGCGTGGTCTTGCCGGAGCCCGTCTCACCCGCGACCACGACCACCTGATGCTCGCTGATCGCCTTGGCGATCTCACCGCGCCGCTCGCTGACCGGTAGGTCCGGGTACGTGATCGTGGGGACGGCGGCCAGACGGGTGGCAATCAGCGCTTCGGCGGTGGTGAACTGCTCGGCCAGCTTCCCCAGCGCTGCCGGGTCATCACCGCGCAACCCCTTCAGCCGCCGGCGTAGCCGGTCCGCGTCACGCAGCGTCAGCGAGTCGAGTCGCACACGCAGCTCGGATAGTGACGGTTCGGACACCTCGGCAAGGATAGGCGCGGCACCGTCGCGGGTATGAACGAGTGATGCCCTCGAACCGTGTCCGACGCTTGGCGGGCGCCGGCCTGCTGGTGGCGACGGTGGCCGCCTGCGCCCACGCGCCGCCCTCACCAGCCCCGATACCGGCTGCCAGCCCGACAGACGCCGCGGCGGCGCCCCTCGGCATCGGGCCCAGGTACGTGGCGATGGGCGACTCGGCCGCGGCCGCCCCGCTGGTTCCGAACCAGGCCGACCCGGCCGGCTGTCTGAAGTCGACCAACGACTATCCGTCGGTGCTGGCTCGGACGATCGATGCGGTCTCGTTCCGGGACGTGACGTGCAGCGGAGCGAGGACCCCGGATCTCAGCTCCCGCGCGCAGACGACGCGCTCCGGCCCCGTGCCACCGCAGCTGGATGCGCTGGACGAGGACACCGAACTCGTCACGGTGACGATCGGCGGCAACGACATCGACCTGCCGAACAACGCGGTGAGCTGTCGACGGGCGACCCTGGACCTGCCGCCGTGCTCGCCGGATTTCGTCGTCGACGGCGTCGACCGCATCTCGCAGGCCATCGACGCCGATGCCGACCAGTGGTCAGCACTCGTCGCCGACATCCGCTCGAAAGCCCCCGAGGCACGGGTGATCCTGGTCGGCTACGGCACCTACATTCGGCCCGAGGGCTGCTTCCCCGATCAGCCGATCAACCCCGTCGACGCCGCCTACTTCCAGTCGAAGGTCGACGAGTTGGACGGCAGGCTCCAACGGGTAGCGGAGGATCAGGGCGTCGAGTTCTTCGACACCAGAGCCGCTTTCCGTCGGACACGACATGTGCGCCGCGCCGCAGGACCGCTACATCGAAGGCTTCCTGCCTGCAAACCCCGCGGCTCCGCTGCATCCCAACGGCATGGGCGCAGCGGCATACGGCACCGCCCTCGCCGAGTACGTCGGATCGAAACCTGCGGGAGGATGAGTACATGAGTTCAACGAGCACTGCCCTGGCCGACGAGAAGTTCGTGTCCCTGACGACGTTCAAGAAGAACGGCGAAGGCGTCGCGGGACCGATGTGGATCGCAGGCGACGGAGATCGACTGGTGATCTGGACGCCCGCCGACAGCTGGAAGGTCAAGCGGGCGCGGCGCGATCCGCGCGTGACGCTCGTACCGTGCAGTCGATCGGGCAAGGTCCCCGACGGAGCGACACCCGTCGAGGGCACCGCCGAAATCCTCAGCGACGCAACATCCGTCGCGCACGTTCAGGCCGCCATCAAGCGAAAGTACGGCCTCGTGTTCACCATCGTGACGCTGATCGAGAAGATCGCCGCACGCGGAACCAAACCCCGCGTCGGACTGCGCATCACGCTGACCTGACGGTCGGACTCCCGTCGGGGAACATCCGGCTTCCACGCGTGCGGAAGACCAGCACGGCCGTAGCAACGAGCGCCTCAGTCGCCGCGAAGGCCGTGGCAAGCGTCATGGTCGTGGATTGCGTCGCTGCCGCGGAGACAGTGGTGCCGTGGTGATGGCCCGACGCCGGCAGATGGACCGCGATCATGACGAGGTTCATCACCGCGACGAGCGTCCATCCTCGCAGTGTGTCGTCCACCCACAGGTCCCGCGCGCAGGAGAGGCACCCGACGGTCATCGCCGCCATCAGTACCGCCATCGGTGCGCTGGTGACATGGCCGAGTGAAAGACCATGCAGCGCAGCCGAACACATCGCGCCCAGTGCACAGATCCGGCGGCCGACCACGCCGATCACGTCGACTCCCCATACGCGTCGTGCCAGTTCCACCACTGGTACGGCGGCGACTGCGGGCTACCTGTGGCCGGGTCCTCCGGGTCCTGTACGGACCGAATGGGTTGGGTGCTCATCATTGTTAGACGCCGATCAGGCGCGAAACTCATCGCCGCGACCTGGCCGAGCAGACCGCGAACGGTCCGCGAACAGACACATGAGGCCCTGAAATTCGCTGTTTCAGGGCCATTTGCGTCTGCTCGCGCCGGTAGGAACTAGCCTCCCGTCATGACCTTCATCGAGGTAGTCGAAACGGTCGGAACCGTGATCGACGGCGTGGGCGTGTCGATCATCGCCATCGGCGTGGTCATCGCCGCCGGGATCGCGATCGGGCGACTGTTCCGCAGGGCACCCGACACCTACAGCAATTTCCGCGAGCAGCTCGGCCGGTCGATCCTGCTCGGCCTGGAGTTCCTGGTCGCCGCAGACATCATCAAGACCGTCGCCGTCACGCCGAACGCGCGCAGCGTCGCGGTGCTCGCCGGCATCGTCGCGATCCGGACGTTCCTGTCCTTCTCCCTCGAGCTCGAGATCACCGGGCGATGGCCGTGGCAGAAGGCGCCCGCGACCAAGACGGCGGCAGAGTCCGCCTGAGACCTACTTCGGCCGCGGACAGGCGGCGTGGTCCTGCAGCGCCTCACCGCCCGCGATGTCGCCCAGTGCGACGTCGACGCGGTCGGCGAGGATGACGAAACCCGGCCGCCCGCCCGGCAGGTAGGCGCCCACGACCACCAGCGTCTGACGGCCCATGTCCTCCCGCGCGCCCGGGATGCCGTCGGCCAACAGTTGGAACGGATTCGACGTCGAGGTCCTCGCCCTCGACGGCGATCGCGCTGTACTCGTCCCCGACCAGCGGCACCGGGAACGGCGCCCACGTCGGACCGATGGCATCGGCGTGCACGGCCAACGCCTCGGCCACGTCGGCCCGGACGCAGTCGACGTGGATGTGCAACTGATCCTGCGTGCGCGCATCCTCCGAGTTGATCGCGAGGCTCACCCAGTCGCGCGGCAGCGTGAAACCCGGCCCGCTCGTCGACGAAGGAGCGCGCCCGCCACGCGTCGGCGAAGTAGTTGGGCGCGTCCGGCGCCAGAAGTTCGGGGCTCTCGATTCCGGTGACCTTCGCGGTCGGGATGAGCAGGAACTGCCGGTCGCCGACGAGATCCTTGAGCACGGCGGAGTCTTCGTCGACCAGCGCGCACGGCGCCGGGTCGCCGTGCTGCCGTTGGTCGGGCACGCAGCGGTCGTTGACGATGTCCCACAACGCATTCGGATCAGCTTGCGCCGAGCCGACACCGAAGAGCCCCGAGACGGCGACGAGTGCCGCGGCCATCAGAGGCCTGGCCATCATGCGAACTCGTCGCGAATGCAGTCGAGGTTGACCTGCATGTTCTGCTGCCACTCGGCCAGTCGACCCGCGACGATCCTGGCCTCCTTGTCGGGCTTGGCCGTGATCGCGAACGTCAGCCCCGACGGACCGGGGCCCATCCTCGCCCACTGCCGGATCAGCACGCCGTCGCTGGCCGGCTCGACCTCGAAACCCCATGTCGCCGTGGGACCATCGGGGCCGAGGACGTTCCACACCCAGCGCCGGCCCTCGTCCACCTCGACGACCTCGCACTCGGTCTGCCACGTGCCCATCGCCTCGTTCTGATTCGCTACCGCGGAAGCGCGCACCCACCGCGACGCCGTCGCTGCACCGCCGAGCCACTCGACGCCCTGCAGCTCCGACGAGCATCGCGCGGGCAGGCCGATGTCGGTCACCCGCGCCCATGCCGTCGGCACGTCGCACGTGACCCGCGCCGTCACCTCTACCGTCGGCTGATCCCTGTAGCGCACGGTCGAAGCCTGCCATAGTGCATGGATGAAGATCGGCGTCCTCATCGAACCTCGCCTACCCGGTGCCACGGAGTTCGCGCTCGCCGCCGAGCGGATCGGCGTGACGTCGCTGTGGGTTCCGGAGGTGTGGGGCTACGACGCGCTGACGGGGCTGGCCTACCTCGCGGCCAAGACCACCACGATCGGCCTGGGAACCTTTGTCGTGCAACTGGGTTCGCGAAGCCCGGCGCTGCTCGCGACGTCCGCGCTCAGCCTGCAGGAGCTCTCCGGCGGCAGGTTCGTGCTCGGCGTCGGAGCCTCTGGGCCCGGCGTGATGGAGGGCTGGCACGGGGTAAGGTTCCGCAAGCCCGTGCAGACCACGCGCGAGACGATCGAGATCATCAGGATCGTCAGCCGCGGCGAGCGTCTCGAGCACGAGGGCGAGATCTATCCCCTGCCGCTGCCCGACAGCGACGGCAATGCGCTACGCCCGCTGGTGCGTCCCGACCACGTGCCGGTGTACGTCGCGGCGATGGGGCCTCGGAACCTGCGGTTGACCGGGGAGATGGCCGACGGCTGGCTCGGCAACGCGTTCATCCCCGAGGCCGCCGACGTCTTCCTCGGTCCGATCGCCGAGGGCGCCACCCAGGCGGGCCGCAGCCTCGCCGATCTCGACCTCGTCGCCCCGGTCGCGGTCGAGTTCACCGCCACCGAGGCCGAGGGCGACGCCGCGGCGCGCAAGCATGCTGACGGCTACGCGTTCACGATCGGCGCGATGGGGGCAGGTGGCACCAACTTCTACAGCGACGCCTTCACCCGGCTCGGCTACGGCGCGGCGTCCGACGGGTGACCGAACTGTGGCAGGCGGGAAGCCGCGAGGAGGCGCGCGCGGCGGTTCCGCTCGATCTCGGCCGACTGACCAATCTGATCGGCACCGACGAGCAGATCGCCGAGCGGGTGCAGCAAATACCGGGAGTCGGGCATCACGACCCTGCTCGCCAAACTCGACGGCGACGACACCGCACGGTTGGCGACGGTGGAGCGGCTGATCGGCATCGTCTCTGGCTGAATGACTACGCGAACGGCACCGCCCGGTAAGGTCGTCACGTTGGCTTTCGAACAAAGGTCAGCGCAGCCTGGGAAGCGACCACGAAGGACCCTATGCGCGCTCCGCAAGACCCCGGGTCGCTCTCTTTGAGGACGAAGCCGATCGCCGTCCTGCTCGTCGAGGACGACCGCGGCGATGCACTGCTCGTCGAGGAACTCATCGCCGATGCCGACGTCGACGCCGACATGGTGTGGGCGCAGTCGATGGCGCAGGCGGAGCGCGAGATCGCCACCGCCCGGCCGGACTGCATCCTTCTGGACCTGAATCTGCCCGACGCCAACGGAATCGATGCCCTGCAGCACATCAGCCAGGTCGATGCCACCATCCCCGATCGTCGTGTTGACCGGACTCACCGACGAGCACTTCGGCGTCTCCGCGGTGGCGTCCGGGGCGCAGGACTACCTGGTCAAGGGCCGTGTCGAGCCCGACACGCTTCGGCGTGCGCTGCACTACGCCATCGAGCGCAAGCGCGCCGAGCAGACGGCCAGTGCGCTGTATGCCAGCCAGCTCCGTGCGCTGGAGAACGCCCGCCTCGAACGCGGCCTGGTGCCCACCCCGCTGCTGCTCGACGATCCCGGCGTCTACATCGTGGCGCAGTATCGGCCCAGCCGAGAGAACGCTCAGCTCGGTGGCGACTTCTACGACGTCGTGCAGACCCCGGACCGAACCGTGCACGTGCTCATCGGCGACGTCGCGGGCCACGGACCGGAAGCCGCCGCCCTCGGGGTGGCCCTGCGGATCGCCTGGCGGGTCCTGGTCTTCGCGGGCGTGCACGGCGTCGATCGGATGCGCCAGCTCGACCGGATCCTGCGCGTGGAGCGAACGGGCGACGGCACCTTCGCCACCGCGCTGAGCGTCGCGATCCCCGTCGGGGACGCACCGCTCGACCGCCGTCCGCGCCGGACATCCGGGAATGTTGTTGCACGGCAAGGACACCGTGAAGTGGATCGAGCCGCCCGGAGGGCCCGCGCTCGGGTTGAACCACGGTGACTGGACGCAGCAGGAGGTGGAGCTGTCCGACGGTGACGGCCTGCTGCTGCTCACCGACGGTCTGTTCGAGGGGCATTCCGGCGTCGCCGACGAACGCCTCGGCGAGGACGGGCTGCTCGAACTGGCCCGTTCGATGGCGACGCTGGACGGCCGGGCATTCGTCGACGCACTCATCGACGGAGCCGAGGACCGCGCGCGTTCGCACGGCGGGCTCACCGACGACATCGCGGTGGTTAGGGTGCAGCGGACCCCCAAAGATCAGGTGGACCGATGACGACCCTGCGTGCCGACGCCGCGAAGCCGCCGCGATGGTTGCAACTCACGGTGCAGGGTTGGTTGATCCTGGTGCTCGGCGTCATGGTGACGCTGACGGTCGTCGGCGCAGTCGCAGGCGGAATCCTGATGAACCGCACCGACGACGTGTCACGCCAGTTGATCGACCGCATCCAGCCTGCCCGCTCCGCGGCCTACCGGATGCAAGGGGCGCTGCGCGACCAGGAGACCGGGATCCGCGGGTACGTCATCTCCGCGAATCCACAGTTCCTCGAGCCGTACAACGACGGCCAGCAGGACGAGAAGACCGCGGCCGGCGACTTTCGGCAGCGCGTCGGCGAGGATCGCGACCTGATCGCCGGCCTCGACGCGATCGAGGCGGCGGCCACAGAGTGGCGGGCATCCTATGCGGAGCCCCTCGTCGCGAGCATCAAGCCGGGCGTACCCGACCTCGCGAACCAGGGTTCGGTGGAACGCGGCAAGGCCGAATTCGACCGCATCCGTTCGCTTTTCGACGCCCAGAGCCAACAGCTGATCGACGCGAGGGCGGCCGCGATCGCCGAACTCGACGACGTACGCGGGTGGCGCGACCGGACGCTCATCGCCCTGGTCGCGGTATTCCTCGTCACCGCGGTGCTGCTGGCGGCGCTGACGAGACCCGCCGTCACTCGTCCGCTCGCCGATTTGGCCGCGGCGTGCAGGCGGATCACCGAGGGCAACTTCGGCGAGAAGATCGTCCCGCGAGGCCCCAAGGACATCCGGCAGATCGCGGTCGACGTCGAGAACATGCGCCAGCGGATCGTCGACGAACTGGAGGAGACGGAGTCCGCGCGGGAGCAGCTGGACGATCAGTCCGTCGACCTGAAGCGGTCCAACGCCGAACTCGAGCAGTTCGCGTACGTGGCGTCGCACGACCTTCAGGAGCCGCTGCGCAAGATCACGTCGTTCTGCCAGTTGCTCGAGAGGCGCTACGCCGACCAACTCGACGAGCGCGGCGTCGAGTACATCGCGTACGCCGTCGACGGCGCCAAGCGCATGCAGATGCTGATCAACGACCTCCTGACGTTCTCCCGGGTCGGTCGACTGCACGTCGAACGCGCCGAGGTGGACCTGAACTCCGTGCTCGACGACGCCCTGGCCAATCTCTCGATCGCGATCGAGGAGTCCGACGCCGTCGTGGAACTGCCGACATCGCCGCTGCCGCAGGTCGTCGGCGACCCGACCCTGCTGACGATGTTGTGGCAGAACCTGATCGGCAACGCGGTGAAGTTCCGCCGCGAAGGTCAGACACCCCACATCGCCGTCGACTGCGAGGCGGGCACCGACGATCTCGACGGCCAATGGGTGTTCACCGTGACCGACAACGGCATCGGGATCGCACCGGAGTTCGCCGACAAGGTGTTCGTGATCTTCCAGCGCCTGCACGGCCGCGACGTCTACACCGGCACGGGCATCGGCCTCGCGCTGTGCAAGAAGATCGTCGAATCCCACGACGGCGCGATCTCGATCGATCAGTCTTATTCGGCTGGAACGCGCATCGACGTTCACGATGCCCGTAGTCTCCGACGCAACGGCGCGTCACAACACCTCGACCGCTTCGGAAGGAACCCCCCAATGAGACCAGCCAGCCGAGCGATCGACGTTCTTCTCATCGAGGACGATCCAGGTGACGTGCTGATCACGCGGGAAGCCTTCGAGCACAACAAGATCGAAAACACGCTGCACGTGGCCACCGACGGCGAGGAGGGTCTGGACTACCTCTACCGGCGAGGCCAGTACGAGCATGCGCCGCGGCCGGACCTGGTGCTCCTCGACCTGAACCTGCCGAAGTACGACGGCAGGCAACTGCTGGACACGATCAAGTCCGACCCCGACCTCTGCCACATCCCCGTAGTCGTGTTGACGACGTCGGCGGCCGAGGAAGACGTTCTGCACAGCTACAAGCTGCACGCCAACGCCTACGTCACGAAGCCGGTCGACCTCGACCAGTTCATGAAGGCGGTCCGGCAGATCGACGAGTTCTTCGTCCAGGTGGTCCGGCTTCCCAAGCCCTGAGCTACGGCAGGCGGTTCGTCAGTGCGAACCAGGCCAACCTGACCTCGGTCCCCGTCGGGGTGCCCTCGATGGTGGCTTCGTCGGCGAGCGCGTGCATCAGCGGAATCCCGCGCCCGCGCAGGTTCGCCGGGCGGTCGCCCGTCGGCGTCCGCCAGCTGCCGTGGTCGACGACGGTCACGACCAGGGTGTCGCTGTCCTCCGCGTACGTGGCCGTCAGGCCGACGGTGCCGGGGATCGGGCGCGTCGACGTAGGCGTACTCGGCGGCGTTCGCCAGCGCCTCGTAGACGGCAAGCAGGAGATCGTTGTAGCGGTCGTCGCCGAGCGTGAAGTGTGAACGCAGCCATCCGCCGAACTCGACTCGGGTGCGTGCCGCGTTCGTCGCGTCGGCGACGATGTCAGCGCGCACGAAGTCCGCGCGATCACTGACGCGCGAGAGAGCTTCTGGGTGTTGGACTTCGTCTTTCATCGTGCGCGTCACGTCTACCCAGGAATCGCCCGGTTCACGCCTCCCCGCACGCATCCAATGCGTCGGCGAGCGTCGGGTACAGCGAAACGATCTTGTCGATGCCCACCATCTTGATCGGGCGGCTGGTCGCCGAACCGTCGGCGACGACGAAAAGCTTGGCCGAGGCAGAGACGCGTTCGTGGGCCTCGACGAGGACGCTCATGCCTGCCGAGGCGAGAAACGCCACGTCAGAGAGGTCGACGATCACGGTCGACGGCCCCTTGTCGAGCGCGGCCGCGATCGCCTGCGTCAACTCGGGCGCGGTCAGCGCGTCGACGTCACCTCTGACGGACAGGATTGCGGCGCCGCCACGCTGAGTGGGCGACACGGCGAATGCTCTGTCGTGCCCCGCGTAATCCGCGTCACTGCTGCCGACGGGTTCGTCAACCATGGGGACCTCTTCCTCGCCCGCGCAGCTTCGGGCGCGACCAAACGATGAGGCTGAGCTCTCAACCCCGAGCAACCGAGCCGTGACGAGCGCACGACGTCGCATAGCGTAGTCGAGAATTCCTCGTGGCCGACGCGCAGTGCCAACCTACGGGCAGGTGGCCCTACCCGGAGGCGACGCCGCTGGTCTGTAGCTCGCGCACCGCTGTCCGCAGTCCGCGGCGCTTTCCGGTGGCAGGGTCGACGCCGAACGTCTCCTTGACTCCGTCGCGGATGCGGAACTTCAGCTCCGAATTCGTCTCGGGAGCATTGTCGGAGGTCGCCTTGAGGAACCTGTTCGGAAGAGCCAGCTTGAGGATCGTCCAGAACGACTGGGCGTACTGCCGCAGGAAGGGACCCGTCGTGTAGGGCAGGTCGTACTTCTCGCACAGCGCGCTGCACGCGCTCGCCGATCTCGGCGTACCGATTGCTCGGCAGGTCGGGGAACATGTGGTGCTCGATCTGGTAGCAGAGGTTGCCGCTCATGAACGCCATGATCGGTCCGGCGTTGAAGTTGGCCGAGCCGAGCATCTGGCGCAGGTACCACTCGGCCTGCGTCTCGTTCTCGTACTCCTCCTGCGTGAACTTCTCCGCACCGTCGGGGAAGTGGCCGCAGAAGATCACCATGTACGACCAGTAGTTCCGGATCAGGTTGGCCACGGCGTTGGCGCCGAGGGTGTGCTTCCACGCCGGTCCGGTCAGGGCGGGGAACACGATGTAGTCCTTGCCCACCTGCTTGCCGACCTTCTTGCCGATGATCTTCAGGTCCTTGCGAACCTCGGCCATCGACTTCTCGCCCTTGCGGTACCTGGTGATCTCCAGGCCGTGCGCGGCGACGCCCCACTCGAAGAGCGTGCCGAGCAGGATGTTGTTGATCGGGTTGGCGACCATCCACCGCTCCCAGCGCTGATCGCGGGTGAGCCGCATGATGCCGTAGCCGATGTCGTCGTCGATGCCGACGATGTTGGTGTACTTGTGATGGATGAAGTTGTGGGACTTCTTCCAGTGCTCCGTCGGTGAGGTGGTGTCCCACTCCCATTCGGTGGAGTGAATCTCGGGGTCGTTCATCCAGTCCCACTGACCGTGGGTGATGTTGTGCCCGAGTTCCATGTTCTCGATGATCTTCGCCAGCGCGAGCATGCCGGTCCCGACCGTCCACGCGACCTTGTTTCGGCTGCCGAACAACGCGATTCGGCCGCCTGCCGCGAGCCCGCGCTGTAGCTGGATGGCCCGCCGGATGTAGCGGGCGTCCTTCTCGCCGCGGGATTCCTCGATGTCGGCTCTGATCGCGTCGAGCTCGCGGCCCAGCGCCTCGACGTCCTCGGGGGTCAGGTGGGTGTATGCCTTGATGTCGCTGATTGCCATGTTCTTCGTCTCCTAGATCTTGAGTGTGCAGTCGCCGGATGCCGTCGATATGCAGGTCTGAATTCGGTCGCCCTCGCCGTGCTCGTTGCCGTTGCGCAGGTCTCGGACGTGACCCGATTCCAGAGGCAGGACGCAGCTCTGGCAGATCCCCATCCGGCAGCCGAACGGCATCTGGATGCCCGCCTGCTCGCCGGCCTCGAGCAGCGACGTGGCGCCGTCGATTCGACGTTCTTGTCGGACACCGCGAAGGTGACGGTGCCGCCCTCGCCGCCCTTGTCCGTTCTGGCGATGACGAAGCGCTCCATGTGAAGCTGGCTCTCCGGCACGCCTGCGTCGGCCCACACCTTCTCGATGTTGTCGAGCATCGCGGGCGGTCCACAGGCCCAGGTCGGTCTGTCCTTCCAGTCCGCGACGATCGAGTCGAGTTCTTGCCTCGAAGTCCAGGTGCCCCATGTCCTCGGTCAGCTGCAGGTGCAGTCGGTAGTCCTGCCGATCGTCGGCCCGCTGCCGCAGCTCGTCGTGAAAGATCACGTCCTGACGCCGACGGCGCGGAGTGAATGTGCACGACGTCCGAGTCGTGACCGCGTTGCGCCATCGCCCGCAGCATCGCCATGACGGGTGTGATTCCGCTTCCCGCCGTCACCAGCAGGAGCTTGGCAGGCGGCGGGTCGGGCAGGGCGAAGTTTCCCTGCGGCGCGGCTAGGCGAACGATCGTTCCGGGCTCCACACCGTTCACCAGGTGGGTGGAGAGGAACCCCTCGGGGGTCGCCTTGACGGTGATCGAGATGAGCTTCTCGTGACGCCGCGGGATCGAGGTCAGCGAATAGGACCGCCAGTGCCACTTCCCGTCGATCCGCAGACCGATGCCCACGTACTGACCCGGCTGATAGTCACCCGAGAATCCCCACCCGGGTTTGATCGTCACGGTGGCCGAGTCCTCGGTCTCCCGCTTCACGTCGACCACCTGGCCGCGCAGTTCCCTGGCGGACCACAGGGGGTTGAGCAGCTTGAGGTAGTCGTCGGGCAGCAGTGGCGTGGTCGCCCGCGCAGCGAGGCCCCGCAACAGGTTGATCTTCGGCGTCGTCGCCGTCTCGACGTCCTTGGCGGGAGCTTCGCCCCACCGGGTCAAGTTCCGCAGGCTGAGTGAACACATGTGCACCGACTACCCGCACGAGGCGCGCGCCACACATCCGCTATTTCTTGAGTCGCCGACTTCCGCCGTGCCAGTCCTCTTCGACGCCCGCCTCTTCTGCGGTGACGCCGAAACTGGCGAGCTGTGGCCGTTCGCGCAGGCTGCGCTTGAGTTCGGCGAAACCGGGAAAACTGGCGAGCCCCAGCACGTGGTCCCACAGTTCGACCGCCTCGTCGGGACGGGGCAGTCGACTGATCACCGGGCCGAAGAAGGCCGTGCCCGACGGCGGGCGGAACTGCAGGATCGGCGTGCCGACGTCCTTGCCCGTCAACGCGAGCGCCCCATCGGTCTCGGCCCGGATCTCGGGGTCGAAGCCGTCGTCGTCCAACGCGTCGGCCAGCTCATCGGGTAGGCCGAGTTCGCGGAGGATGGGCTCGAGGAACTCCCGAGAGCCGGGCGCGGCCTCCGGCATCTCGGCGGCCGGGGTGTCGAACACCCGTTGGCCGATCGCCGCGTAGAGCGGGCCGACCGCCTCGCGGCCCATGCTCCGCGCGCAGCTTGGCGGCGACGCGCAGCATCTTCAGGCCCGCGGTGTGTCCCTCCTCGTACTCCGGCGGGAAGTGCGCGGCATAGTCGATGTGCGCGTTGATCATTCGCAGCGAGATGAACCGCCAGTCCACCTCGTAGTCGCGTTGCTCGGCGACCATCCGGACCCACTTGCTGGTCATCCACGCAAACGGGCACACCGGGTCGAAGTAGAAGTCGAGGTCGCTCATGACGAGGCTCCGCGGCGCGCGGGGACGAAGCGGCGGATGGCTTGCGCCGCGTTGTCCTGGATGGCCGTGTCGCGGAAGTCCGCCACGATGTCGGCCTGGTCGATGACGGGCCCGGTGATGGTGTTGGCCGCGCTGGCGTAGAAGACGCCGCTCGGCAGACTGGCGTCCGTCACGGCGTCGGCCAGGCGGGCCGTCCCGTTCTCCAGCGGGTGGGCGACGCCGAACAGCGGAGCGACGTGGGGCAGCACCACGCGTTGCACCAGGAACCGCAGCGGCGCGGGAAGATCGCGCATCACGTCGGTGCCCGAGGTGTTGCCGGGGCTCATCGTGGTGAACCGCAGACCAGGATGCTCGCGGGCCAGCGCCGACATCCACAGCGCGGCGAGGTACTTGACCTGACCGTAGGCGAGCGAGGCATTTGCCTTGCGCCCGTTGAAGAACGAGCCGTCGATCACGGAGGCGAATTCGTCGACCGAATGCGTCGCGAAGGTGGGCCGCGGGATCCTCAGCTTCGGCACTCCGCGCGCGGCCTCGCTTCCGGTGAGCACGGCGACCTCGGTGAGGGCGCCGTCGGCGATGAGCTGTTCGAGGAGCACGACGTGGCCGAGCACGTTCGAGGCGAAGACCTCGGTGACGCCGTCCTCGGTCAGCGCGAACGGGGTCGCGCCGCCGGTGCCGCCCGCGTTCATCACCAGCGCGTCGAGTGGCCGGTCGATGGCGGCGATCGCGGCCCGCACCGACGCCGGTTTCGACACGTCCATCACGATGACGCTCGAACACCGACCTGCCGGTGGCCGCCTCGAGGTCCCGCTTGGCGGCCAGGCCCTTGGCCTCGTTGCGGCACGCGAGGTAGACCGTGTCGAAGTCGCCGTCGACGGCCAACTTCCTGGCCAGGTCCTTGCCGAGGCCGGTGTTGGAGCCGGTGATGAGGACTGCTTTTCCGTCGTTCGGGTTCAGTCATGTACTGGACAGTACAACGGCCGCCTGACACAGTGGGCCCATGCCGGCCGCCCTTCCCGCCACCGAACGTGGGCGACGGACGAGGGCGCTCATCATCTCCTCGGCCGCAAGCCTGATGTACCAGCGCGGGGTGTCAACGCGACCAGCCTCGACGACGTCCTAGCCGCCGCCGGTTCCGGCAAGGGCCAGATGTATCACTACTTCGACGGCAAGGCCGATCTCGTCGCGGCGGTGATCGACCGCCAGCTCGAATTCGTGCTCACCACCCAGCAGGCCGCCCTCGACGGCGCCGACTCCTGGGAGGGAATCGACGCGTGGGTGGCACACGTCGTCGCGATGCACTCGTTGCCGGGCGGCCCGTTCGCGTGCCCGTTGGGGACCATCGCCACCGAACTCATGAACGACGATGCCTACCGGCCCAGCCTCGACGCTGCCTTTCGCCAGTGGGAGGCACCGCTCGCCCGCGGCCTGCAGGGGATGAAGGACCGCGGCGACCTCGCCGAGGATGCCGACCCTGCGCGCCTTGCGGCGATGGTCATTGCGGCGCTTCAGGGCGGAATACTGCTGGCGCGCTTGCGCGGTGACGTCGGCGTCCTGCGTGACGTGTTGGAAGGCGCGGTGGCACGACTTCGCGCTTACAGGGCGAACTGATCCTCGATGATGCCCAGCCACACCTGTGCGGAGTCGATCGCCACCTTCTCGCTGATGAAGGCGTGCTGGGTGCCGGTGTAGATGTCGCGGAACGCGCGCTCCAGGCGGCTGCCCTCGCGGATCGCGGTGGTGCCAGCGGCGAGATGCGCCCACTGCGCGCACTCGCGGGCCACGTCCGTCGCGTACACCGCCGCCACTCTCATGTCGGCCCGCATGATCGGCGTCAGGTCCTCGCCTGCGGCGACGGCCGCCTCCGCGCTGGTGAAGGCATCGAGCACCAGCAGCCGCGCGGCCCGCCACGCGGCGACGTGGTGGGCGAGGTTCTTCTGAAAGGTCGGCCGGCTCGCGAGCGAATCCCCGACGTCGCTCATCCGGTACTTCGTGGCGGCCAACTCCTCGACGTCGTCGAGCATGCTCTTGGCGACCCCGAGCGCCCACGCGGCGTGACCCGCGGCGGTCACGGGCATCATCCCCATCCGACCTGCGGGCGACGTCCCTCGCCTGGGCTCGCGGTCGAACAGCCGGAACGTGCGGTACGCGGGCACGAACACGTCGGCGGCGTTGTAGTCGAAGGAGCCAGTACCCTTGAGCCCCTGCACATTCCAGCCGTCGGTGAAGACGACGTCATCGCGAGGCAGCAACGCCACCATCAGTTCGGGGATGCCCTCGCTGATCCACCGCATCTCGCCGTTGTCCAGCGGAATGAAGCCCGCCGCGATGTACTCCGAGTGCCCGGTCCCCGAGCCGAAGCTCCACGCGCCGGTCAGTCGATAGCCGCCGTCGACGACCACGCCCTGACCGTTCGGGGCGAACTGGCCGCCCATGGTGACGCGGTTGTCGTTGGCGGTGAACACCTCCGCGAAACCCTCGTCGGGCAGGTAGGTCGCGGCGGCGAACGACGACGGCAGGTTCGCGATGCCCACCCACCCGAATGAGCCGTCCTGCCAAGCCATTTCGATCCAGGTCTCGATCATGTCGGCGAACGACGGTTCGGCACCGCCCGCGTCGACCGGGTTCAACGACGCCATCAGGCCGCTGGCCCACATCTCGTCGACGATCGCCGTGGTCATCGTGCGCAGCCGCTCGGACTCCGCGGCCTCGGCGCGTACCAGATCGCGCATGCCACGGGCGCGAATCACCAGCGGGTCAAGTGTCGTCGTCATCGTCGTCCTTGGGTTCGGAGGGCAGGACCGGCGGCGCCTTCGCCAACCACTCCTTGAGGCGTACCAGCTGACTGCCCACCAGGCCCAGGCCGAGCAGCACCCCAAGTGCTATGACGATTGCGGCGGTCACTGCCGCGAGACTACGGAATCGCCGACAGCCCCGCGGCCGAAAGCATGTACGCGCCGTCGCGCCGCTGCTCCGCACGCACCAGCTCGAGGATCGACGTGCCGACCAGTTCCGCCGTGAGCGCAGGGCCGAGGCCGTTGACGAAGTCCTCGAGGCTGACACCCTGTCGCTCCGCATAGGCCGCGACCGCCATCGCACCCAGGTCGGTGCTCGGCGTCAGCTGCGGAAGCACCGAGACGAAGTCGACGTCCAGCCCGGCGCGCTGCGACTCGATGGCGGCGTAGGTCGTGATGAACCGGACCGTCGCGTTGGCGCCCGCGTAGCCGCCACTGAGCGGCGACCCCTTGATCGCGGCACCGCTGGAGAAGGCGATCACGGTGCTGCCCGGCGGCAGTGGCGATCGCAATGCCTGCCGCACCCAGTGGAAGGCCTGCGCGACGTCGACGTTCCAGTTCTCGCTGAACGTCTCCCACGTCTGATCCTGCAGCGGCACCATCCGCGGGGCCGCACCCGCGCACAGCACGACCGTGCTGGGCCGGTACTCCTCGAGGAGTCGGTCCGCCGTCGCCGGGTCCGCGGCGTCAGCGGCCTCGGGGACGAACGCGTCGCCCAGCACCGCGCGGACGTCGTCGAGATTCGATCCGGTGCGCGCCACGCCGACGACGCGTGCGCCGTTCGTCACCAGGGCGGTCGCGACGGCGCGGCCGAACCCGCGGCTGGCCCCCGTCACGATCGCCGTCGTACCCGCCAAGTCATTGGAGTCAATCGAAGTGTTCATGGTTTGTCAGATACGCCGCGGCCCGGCGATTCATCGGTGAGCGGCCGACGTATGAGGGGACCCGGCGGCGCCACGCTCACGCGTGGGTGCGACCGTGGTCGGATGGCTGTGCTGCGCACCCCCGACCACCGGTTCGGCTCGCTGCCGGACTACCCGTTCGAGCCGCGCTACGCCCTCGTCGAGGCGAAGGGGCTCGAGCCCGTCCGGATGAACTACGTCGACGCGGGCCCGTCGGACGGGCCGGTGGTGCTGCTCGTCCACGGGCAGCCGACGTGGTCCTACCTCTACCGCAAGGTCATCGCCGAGCTGGCCGCGGCGGGACTGCGCGCGATCGCGCCCGACAACATCGGGTTCGGTCGGTCCGACAAGCTCACCGAGCCGACGGACTACACCTTCCGACGGCACGTGGACTGGCTGCACAGCTTCGTGCGTGGCCTGGATCTACGCGACGTCACCCTGGTGGCTCAGGACTGGGGTGGCCCCCTCGGCCTGAGTGTGCTTGCGCGCGAACCGGATCGGTTCGCCCGGGTGGTGGCGACCAACACGATCCTGCACACCTACGACCCCGCGCTGGCGGGCCGCCTGACGTGGGCGCACCATGGCGTCGACGACGGCCGCGTCCTGATGGAGGAGCAGTTCCTCGACTACCTGGCGCTGTATCAACGGGCGCCGGACATCGTCGCGAGTTTCTTCCTGGACGCGGTCGCGGGCCCGCTGTCCGCGGACGTCCTCGCCGCCTACGACGCCCCGTTTCCCAGCAAGCCCTACAAGGCGGGCCTGCAGACAGTTGACGGCGCTGGTCCCCCTCACCCGCAACGACCCCGGCGCGGTCATCGGGCGGGCCACGATGGCGGCGCTCGCGCAATGGCACAAGCCGTTCCTGACCGCCTATTCCGACGGCGACCCCGCAACACGGGGCTGGGAGACGGTGTTCCAGGAGCACGTCCCAGGAGCACGCGGTCAGCACCACACCACGATCGCGGGCGCAGGCCACTTCGTTCAGGAGCAGCGCGGCGAGGAGCTGGGGCGCCTCGTCGCCCAGTTCGTCGGCGAGCAGCACTGAGCGGATACGGGCTGAGCGGCTAGAGGTAGCCGATGTCCCTGGCGCTGCGCTCGAGCTCGTCGCGGAACTTCGGGTGGGCGATCGCGATCAGGCGCCTGGTGCGCTCGCGGATCGGCTGACCGCGAAGCTCTGCGACCCCGTACTCGGTGACGACCTTGTCGACGACGTTCTTGAACGTCGTCACCGCGGCGCCGGGATGCAGCATGCACACGATGCGGGAGACGGATTCGTCGTGATTGGAGGAGTGCAGGACGATGAACGACTGCCCATCCTCGGAATACATGGCGCCACGCACGTAGTCGGCCTGACCGCCCGACGACGACCAGTAGCTGGTGCCGAGCGACTCCGACGCACACTGGCCGAGAAAGTCGACCTCGAGAGTCGCGTTGACCGCGTTCATCTTTCGCTGTTGACCGATGACCCGCGAGTCGTTGGTGTAGTCGACGGGCCAGAACTCGACGCCGGGATTGTCGGCGATGAAGTCGTACAGACGCTTGGTGCCGACCGCCGACGTGGTGATCGCCTTGTGCCGGTGGGTGGTCTTGAGTTCGCCCGTGATCACGCCGGCTTCGATCAGATCGATGAAACCCTCGCCGAAGAGTTCGGTGTGGACCCCGAGCTTGCGGTGGCCGCCGAGCGCCTTGAGCACCTGGTCCGGAACCGCCCCGATTCCCGCCTGCAGCGTCGCGCCATCCGGAATCCGCTCGGCCACCAGATTCGCGATGCTGGTGTCCAGGGCTGACGGCGGCGCACCGGGAAGCTCGACCAGCGGGTAGTCGGCCTCGCACCAGCCGAGGATGTCGCGGACGTGAATCTGGTTCTCCCCGTTGGTTCTCGGCATCGCGGCATTGGCCTCGAGGAACACCGGAACCTCGTCGGCGAGGGCGGCGACGTATTCGGCATCGGCACCGAGCGAGAAGAACCCGTGCGCGTCGGGAAGCGAGGCCGACGTCAGCATCAGCGAGGCCTTGGTCGCGGTCCGCATCAGATGCGGCACGTCGCTGAAGTTGTTGGGGATCAGGTCGCACTGCCCGTTCCGGAACGGCTCGCGCAGGTGTGGCGACAGGAACCAGGACACGTGACGCAGGCCGGGGTGCGCGCCGTGGAAGTACGGGCGATCGCGGACGGGAAGCATCTGATGGATGCGCACGTCCGAGAGCGTCGTGGCGGCCTCGATGGCGTCGAGCACCGTCACCGGCTCGCCGTTCGCGAGACCGACGATGATCTCGGCTCCGGGGTGGATGTAGTCGAGCACGGCCTCGGCCTTGACGCGTTTGGCCGCTAGAGCCGCGCCCACCGCCGTCCGGTCCGGTTCAGTCATCTGCGCAGTGTATGAGCCGCTCCGTACGCTGGTTCAGATGAGCGCCGGACATGAGTAGGCATCGACTGCGCGCGAGCGCGTGCCTCGTCGCTGCCGTCCTTTCGGTGGCAGGCTGCGCGGGGCCGCGTTCGGCTCCTGCCCCTGCAAACGGCGGCGCCAGCAAGACCGAGGCGACGGACGTCGTCAACAAGATCACCAAGGCCGGAATCCCGGCACCGAATCCTCGCGACACCACGGCGCAGGACTGCGCCGAAATCGGCTGCGATCAATCGGTCGTCACCGACACCGTCGCCGTCCGATCCTTCAGCACCACGGGACGGGCGGAGATCTACGCCAAACCACTGGGCCTCGATCAGGTGTTGAACCTGGTGGTGTCGTTCGCCCCCAACGTCTCCGCGGCCGAGCAGGCGCGCGCGTGGGCCGGCATTCAGAAGCTCGTCGTCTAGCGCCAGAATCGCCGACGAGCAACCGCGGCAGAGGGTTACGGCGGGAATATTGACGGATGCGCCACGATTACATCCTGGGGGGCGTGCGGTAGCTGGCCGCACCTGACCGAGGAGACGCATCCCGATGACTCGGTTGTCGTTGCGCGGTCGGTCACGGGAGATCGCGAGCATCGTGCCCGCGTTGCAGCGCGCGCGACACGACGGTCATGGCGCCGTCGTCGTGATCGTCGGCGAGCCAGGGATCGGCAAGACCGCACTGGTTCAGACCGTGTTGGAGCAGGCCGAGCGCATGGGATTCGTCACCGGCTACGGCAAGGCCGAGGAAGTGGACCAGGTTGCCCCTGGCACTCCGCTGCTGGTGGCGTTGCGCTCGGGCGCTGAACCGCTTCTGGACGGTACGACGTTCGCGAGCCTGGCGCCGCTACAGGCCCAACCGTTGTGGATGGTCGATGAAATCAGTGCGGCCCTCGACAAGATCGCGCACGAGAGTCCCGTGGTCGTCGCCATCGACGACATGCAGTGGTCCGACCGCCTCACGCGCTTCGCGGTCCGCCTCCTGCCGGGACGACTCGCCAGTTCGCCGGTGGTCTGGCTGTTGTCCAGCCGGGGACCCGTGGACGATCTGCTGAACGATCTGGAGTCGGCCGATGCCGACGGGATGACGATGCGCACCATGGCGCTCGAGCCCCTGACGGATGACGACCTCGATGACGTCGCGCTAGACGTCCTTGGCTCACCCGCCCGAGGCGTGTTGCACAACCGGCTGCACGACGTGGGGGGCAATCCGTTCCTCGCCGTTCAACTTCTTGAGGGCGCGGCGCGATTGCGGGCCGCCGGTCGAGACTCCGACGAGATTCCGGACAGCCTCATCACCGGCATCCGCAGCCGACTGCGCCATCTGAGTGCGAGTGCCGTGGAGCTGCTGAGGGTTACGGCGGTGTGGGGTAGACCGCTGCCCATGGTGGACGCCGCGCACATGATGCACGGCTCGCCGCCCGCAGACGTCGTCCTCACTGCGGTCGAGGAGAACCTGGCCACCGGATTGCTCAGTGAGCAGCACGACACCATCGCGTTCCGCCACGACCTGGTCCGTGAAGCGATCTACGCCGACATCTCGTCGGCGACGCGGCGCGCATTGCACCGCAGGGCCGCTCGCCACTTGATGGCCAGCGGCGCAGGCGCGGTCGCCGCCGCCCCACACGCCCGCGCCGCCATGATCCCCGGTGACGAAGATGCGGTGGCGATTCTGCGGCAGGCTGCGGTGGAGAGTCGAGCCACCATGCCCGAAGCGGCTGTCGATCTCGTTCGCGAGGCGTTCCAGGCGGTGCCCTCGGGCCACCCAATGCATCGAGAGGTCGGCGAGCAGTGCGCCGACATCTTGTCGGAGGCACAGCATGGTCGCGACGCCGTCGTGGTGGTCGACGGACTCCTCGCCGAGGGAGTCGACGCTGACACTGAAGGCCGATTGCAGGTAATCGCGGCACGCGCGCTGTGGTTGATGGGGCTTCTCGGCGACACGTCGCGTCGGGTCGACGCCGCACTCGCCAGACCCGGTGTGTCACAACCCGTCAAGGTCCGGTTGACGTCGGCAAAGGTGTTGGCGCAGACCCGTATCGAGAACTCGCAGGAGACATACCGCGCAGCACAGGCCGTGCTACGCCAAGCCGAGGACGTCGGTGACCGGCCAGCTCAGCTCGTGGCGTTGCAGGCGCTGGGCGAGATCGCCAAGAACGAGGGACGCCACCAGATCGCCTACGACCACTTCCACGAGCTGCGAGACGCCGCAGGCATCACCTTTCTGGCTCAGGAGGTCGCGGAGCTTCAGCTGCTCGACCGGTTCGACGAGGCTCAGGGGCTGCTCACGGCCGCCGACTACGACACCGACTGCACCGCCAAGTCAGTGCTGCCGTCGCTGCTCGGTGCCCGGCTCTGGCAGGACTTCTTCCTCGCTCGCTACGACGAGGCGACCGCCGACGCCCACACGCTCATCCGACTGAGTGACGAGCTGGGGACCTACGTGCACAAGTTCGACGCTTGGCAATCGCTCAGCTACATGGCTGCCCTGCGTGGTGACTTCGCATCGGCGCGTGAGCTCCTGAACAACATCGAACGTGTCGACGAAGCCGACGCCCACGTGCGTGTGCCGGGCGCGCAGCTCATCAGGGGGTACATCACCGCCCTCGACGGCGACCCCGTCGGCGCCGTCGCCATCCTCAAGCCGTTGATGGACGAGGCCGCCGTCGCGAGAAACTACTGGCCGCGCTCCCAGGAGTGGATGGGCCTGCACGCGGGCATCGCGGTGGCCGCGGGAGACGAGGAATTTGGGTCGGCGACAGCGCTGCGTGCCGACCTCGCGGCCGAACGCAACCCCGGCGTGGCGGGTTACGAGGGTGTGGCACTTCATGTCCGCGGCTTCGTCAGCGGAGACTCCGCGATGCTTGGCGAGGCGGTCGAGGTACTGCGGCGCTGCCCCCGGCCGCAGTTGCTGGGCTACGCGTTGGCAGCTCACGGTCACGTGCTGCTTTCCGACGGTGCACGCGAGCGCGCCGTCGCGAGCCTCGACGAGGCATGGAGCATCTTCGACGGGATCGGCCACAGCCACAGCGCGTCCAAGATCCAGCGCCGCCTACACCGGCTCGGCATCCAACGCCGACGGTGGAACACCAGCGCACCCGGGCGTCCCAAGACTGGCGTCGCTGCGCTGACCAAGACCGAACGACTCGTCGCCGATCTCATCAGCCAGGGGCTTACCAACCGAGCCGCGGCCTCCAAGCTCGGCATCTCCATCAACACCATCGGCACCCACATGCGGTCGGTGTTCGCCAAACTGCAGGTGCAGTCCCGGGTTCAACTCGCCAATGTGTGGAACGCCAACCGCGCCGAGGACCCCCCGGAGTGACGACACGCGTGCGTCGCCGCTCATAGCTGCCGTCCGGCATCACCCGTTTAGGTGATGGATTCGTGACCCTACTCACAAGTAACTTCCTGTGTGGCTCAGGCAACGCCCCAGCATGCAGCCGCCAAGCCACCCCGCCTCTTGGCTCGAAATCCACACCCAGAAGGAACGCCATGCAACTTGCTCTTCGCCCGTATGCCACCACCGGTATCGCTCTCATCGGAGCTAGCGCCATCGCGATCACACCGCTTGCCGCTCCCAAGATCGAAACCCAGGTCGAAACCCAGATCCACCACGCGGCAGTGCAACTCGCGGCGATGGCGAATCCCCTCGCCGCCTACGAACAAACCTTCCAGGACACCATCAAGAGTCTCCAGGGCATCCTGACCACCGCGTCGGCGAACGGACCTGCGCCCGTCGCGACGGCGGTCCTGAACAACCAGCTCGCGGCACTGCAGGACCTCTACGGGCTGATCTTCCCGTCGGCCGGTGGCGCCGTCTCGTTGGCTTCGTTGACGCAGGTCCTGGCCGACCAGCCGGACGCTCAGGGAACTCTGCTGGCGGCACTTCACACAGCCCTGGGCGGTGTCGTGACGGCGCTGACCACAACGGTTCCTCCGCTCCTCCAATCGGCCGCCGACGACCTGGGCAACGCCAACGTGGAAGGCGCGATCAACAACGCCCTGCTGGCCGTGGTCACTGCGGTGTTTCCCGTGACCGGTCTGATCGGTCCCGCGCTCGACGCCATCGCCGACCCACTGCAGGGTGTGGTCACCACCGTCGACTCCTTCGGGCCGCTGGCGACCATTGCGGCGAACCCACTGCAGAACGTCGTCAACGTGCTCAAGGCACTCAACGAGCCGTTCCTCGGCCTCCCAGGGAGTCCCTCCAATGCAGTCGCGATCGTCGGCGGGCTTCTGGGCCCGGTCATCCAGGTTCCCGGCGCGAGCGGCGCCGCCGTGCAGAGCATCATCAATGCCGCGGGGGCGGGAGATCTGCCAGGCGCCTTCCAAGCTGCGCTCGATTCGCCCGCGGTGGTGTTGAACGGGGTGCTCAACGGCAAGTACGGGCCGGACCTGCAAACAGTCATCCCTTCGCCGCTACCCGGCTTTCCGATCTTCGCAGGCGGCCTTCTCAACCCATTCGGCCTCGTGCCACCCGGGGTGCCCCCAACGACCTTGGGGTCCTCCTCGGCGGCACCATCCCCTCACTGCAAACCCTGCAGAGCGTCATCGCCGGTGCGATCAAGCCGCCCACGTTGCCTGCGGCTGCGGCGACCAAGCAGCTCGACGCCAAGAAGGCTCCGGTGACGGCGACGACGACGGCGACGGCGACGGCGACGGCGACGGTGACGGTGACGGACGATGCGGCGACGGACGATGCGAAGCTGCCCGCCGCGGCGGCAGCCCAGGATTCGCCGATCCCGGCACGCAGCATCCTCGGTAGGGCCGGAAACGCCCGATCATCGACGGCATCGACGGCATCGACGGCCTCGACGCCTCTCGCAGGCGCGCCATCGACGCCCAAACATCGTGCGCCCAGCGAGAATCCGCTCAAGAAGCTTGGCGACGGCCTCAAGAAGGCGCTCGGCGGCTCCGACAAGCATGTCGAGAAGGCGGCGGCGGGCGCGGCGTCGAGCAGCTAGCGCTGGACCGTGCGACGTGGGCCCTCTTCCAACCGGAGGAGGGCCCACGTCAGCAGAGCCGGCCTCCCAGGCTCCCCGTAAGCTATGCGGGTGAGCGCCACACCAACGTCGACCGTCGTCCTCGGGAGACGCTTCGCCAAGGAACTGCCCGACATGGCGCTCCCGTGGCAGGCCGAAGAAGCGCCCGAACCACGGCTGCTCGCTCTCAACGAGACACTCGCCGCCACTCTCGGCCTCGACCCCGAATGGCTACGCAGCCCCGCCGGCTTGGCGCTGCTGGTCGGCGTCGACGTGCCCGACGGCGCCACACCGGTCGCGCAGGCATACGCCGGCCATCAGTTCGGCGGCTTCGTCCCGCGCCTCGGCGACGGGCGCGCCCTGCTGCTCGGCGAGCTCACCGACGTCGATGGCCACCTCCGCGACCTCCACCTCAAGGGTTCGGGTCGAACGCCCTTCGCGCGGGGTGGTGACGGGCTGGCCGCGGTCGGCCCGATGTTGCGCGAGTACGTCATCAGCGAGGCGATGCACGCCCTCGGCATTCCCACGACCCGCTCGCTCGCGGTCGTCGCCACCGGGCGCACCGTCTACCGGGACACCCCGCTACCGGGCGCGGTCCTGAGCCGGGTCGCCAGCAGTCACCTGCGGGTCGGCAGCTTCCAGTACGCCGCTGCCAGCGGTGACGTCGAGCTGTTGCGCAGCCTCGCCGACCATGCGATCGCCAGGCACTACCCCGATGCCGCGGAAGCCGAGAACCCCTACGTCGCGCTGCTCGACGCCGTCGTGGCGGCGCAGGCCGCGCTGATCGCCACGTGGGTGCTCGTCGGTTTCGTCCACGGGGTGATGAACACCGACAACGTGACGATCTCCGGCGAGACCATCGACTACGGTCCGTGCGCGTTCATGGACGCCTACGACCCGGCCACCGTCTTCAGCTCGATCGACCACGCGGGTCGCTACGCCTACGGCAATCAGCCCGTCGTGGCCGAGTGGAACCTCGCCCGGTTCGCCGAGACCCTGCTGGTCCTGTTCTCCGACGACCAGGCGACCGCCACCGACATGGCGATGAAGTCCCTCGGTGGTTTCCGCGACCGGTTCGAGGCCGACTGGTCGGCGGGATTGCGCGAGAAGCTCGGCCTGTCAACAGATCCCGACGACGCCGTCGTGACGCCGCTGGTGAAGGATCTGCTCGCCGCGTTGCAGCAGAGCCACGTCGACTACACCTCGTTCTTCCGCCAGCTCAGCCTTGCGGCGCGGGGCGACGCCGAGCCCGTGCGCGGGCTGTTCGTCGATCTGGCCGGATTCGACGACTGGCTCACCCGTTGGCGCGCACTGACTCCCGACGCGGACGCCATGGACCGGGTCAACCCCGTCTACATCCCGCGCAACCACCTCGTCGAGGCGGCACTGGCCGCGGCGACCGAAGGCGACATGGATCCGTTCGACGAGCTCCTCGCCGCCGTGCGCGACCCCTACTCGCAGCGGCCGGGACTCGAGCGTTTCGCCGAGCCTGCACCAGGGGACTTCGGCGACTACCAGACCTTCTGCGGAACCTAGCGAGACGTGTTGTCCCCCAGCGCTTTGCGAATCTCGTTCTCGTCGGCACTGCCCGCGATGAAGACCATCTCGTCGTGAGCCTGCAGCACCAGGTCGGGTCCGGGCAGGATCACGCGGTTGTCCCGAACCAGGGTGATCAGCGCGGTGTTCGGGGGCAGACGAAGATCGCGCACGGCTCGGCCGACGGTCGGATCACCCTCGGGCAGAGTCAGTTTCGCGACATTAGCCCCACCGCGGCGTAGCCCCATCATGTGCACGAGATGGCCGACGTCGATGGCGCCCTCGACGCCCGCCGCCATCGCACGCGGCGTCGACACCGCCACGTCGACGCCCCACGCCTCGGTGAACATCCACTCGTTGCGCGCGTCGTTGACCCTGGCCACCACGCGGTCGACTCCGAACTCGGTCTTGGCGAGCAACGCCGCCGTCACGTTCGCCTTGTCGTCACCCGTGGCGGCGATGACGACGTCGCACAGTTGCAGCCCGCACTCCTCGAGTGACGCCAGCTCACACGCGTCGGCGAGCAGCCACTCCGCCGCGGGAACCAGGTTCGGCTGGTACTTGACGGGGTCGTGCTCGATCAACAGCACCCGGTGTCCGTTGTCGATCAACTCGCGCGCGACGGAGCGCCCGACCACGCCCGCGCCCGCAATGCCGATCCGCATGAGGCCATCCTGCCTGCTTTACTTGGGACCGGCTGGGAGTAGACCGTGAACCTGCATCACCTGTACATCTTGATGCTCGTCGCGGGCCTCGTGCTGCTGGCGAGCATCGTCGCCACCCGACTCACGCACCGCATCGGCCTTCCCAGCCTCCTGCTGTTCCTCGGCATCGGCGTGCTCCTCGGCGAGGACGCCATCGGCGTGAAGTTCGACGACGTCGAGCTGGCGAGCAATCTCGGCACGGTGGCATTGGCCGTCATCCTCGTCGAAGGCGGGCTGACGACTCGGTTCTCCGACATCAGACACGTGTTGGCGCCCGCGGCGGTGCTGGCGACCGTCGGCGTCGGCATCAGCACCGTGATCACGGCCGCGGGCGCCCACTTCCTGCTGGGGTTCGACTGGCAGCTGTCGCTGTTGCTCGGCGCGATCGTGTCATCGACCGACGCCGCCGCCGTCTTCTCCGTCGTGCGGGTTCTGCCGCTGCCCCGCCGCGTCGCGGGACTGCTGGAGGCCGAGTCGGGTTTCAACGACGCCCCCGCGGTGATTCTGGTGCTGATCTTCAGCGCCACGCCCCTGGTCTTCGACCCGGGACACGCCGTCGTCGAGCTGGTCTATGAGCTCGGCGCCGGCGTGGCGATCGGGCTCATCTGCGGGGTTCTCGGCGCGATGACGCTGCGACGCGTCGCGCTGCCCGCCTCCGGTCTGTACCCGCTCGCCACCTTCGGCATCGGCATGGTCGCCTTCGCGGCGGCGGGCAGCGCCCACGCCAGTGGCTTCCTCGCGGCCTATCTGGCAGCGGTCGTGTTGGCCAATTCCGGCCTGCCGCACCGTTCGGCGACCCGGTCCTTCGCCGAGGGCCTCGGCTGGCTGGCGCAGATCGCGTTGTTCGTCCTGCTCGGACTGCTCGTCACGCCGAGCCTGCTGGGCGACGACATCGTCCCGGCCGTGCTCGTCGGATTGGTGCTGCTGCTGATCGGACGGCCGATCGCCGTCGTCGCATCGCTGGTCGGATTCCGGCTGCCGTGGCGCGAACAGGCCTTCGTGTCCGCAGCCGGGCTGCGTGGCGCCGTCCCGATCGTCCTGGCGACGTTTCCGATCGTCGCCGGGGTCACCGACAGCCGGCGCCTCCTCGACATCGTCTTCATCCTGGTGGTCGTGTTCACCCTGGTGCAGGGCCCTGTCCTGCAGCCGATCGCGCGCCGGCTCGGGCTGGCGCCTCGCGACGCCGCGCGCGAGGTACAGGTCGAGTCCGCGCCCCTGGACGTTCTCGACGCCGAACTGCTGAACATGACCGTGCTCCCCGACTCACGCCTGCACAACGTGACGGTTCTGGAACTGCGCCTGCCGGAACCGAGTGTGATCACGCTGATCATTCGCGACGGCCACACCTTCGTGCCGCAACCCGACACCCGCATCGAGGCGGGCGACGAGCTGTTGATCGTGACGACGACGAAGACGCGGGAGTCGGCCGAGCGCAGACTTCGAGCGGTGAGCCGCCGCGGCAAGCTCGCCTACTGGTTCGACGAATACGGCCTGCCGAACTGAGCAGTGCCCTCAACGTCCTGCCTCAGTTGTTGCTGTTCGGGCAGGTGATGTCGAGGTAGACGATGCCGAAGGTCTGCGGGTCCATCGTCTCCATGATTTCGTCCATGCTCATCATCCGCCCGTCGAGCCCGTGCACACCCGTGACCGTGCACTTCGACAACGGGCCGCGCGGGATCCCGTTGAACTGCACGGCGTAACCGTCGGTCATCAGGGTCGTGACGGCATCCGCGGCGTTTGCGTTGACGATCGGGGCCGCGGCGGCAGCACCGGCCAATGCGATTGTCGCAGCGGCGAATCCAGTCATGATGGTGGCGGCGACGGTGAAGTTCTTCATTGTCGGGTTCCTTCTCGTGGCTGTGCGAGGTTCAGCCTGTAGTGGCCGTCGGATGCGCATGCGTTACACGGCCGCGCCGCGGCGGTGGCATCCTGGCTTGGTGGGGTTGATATTTCGTCTACTCGAGTTGCTGCTGGTGCTCGTGCCGGTGGTCGGCGCCATCATCGCGATCACGAAGGGCATCTCGGCGGCGCGTGGCCGCGACGACGACACGCGCGCACCCACCCACGAGGCCATCCCCGCCAGCCAGCCCCAACCGAACACCGCGGCGAGTCAGGCGGCTCAGTGGCGCACCATCACCCGCGTGCTCGACGAGCACCGCCGAACGGACGATCGCTGGCTGACCTATGAGGTCGATGCCGCGAAGCTCCTCGACTTTCCCCTGATCACCGACATGCGTGAGCCCCTGACGACGCGTTTTCACGGTGCCAAGTTCCGCGCGGACCTGCTGCGGCCGCGCGTCGCAGAGGACCTTCTCGACGACTGGGACGTCGCCCGCGAATACCTGGACGCGGTGGAGCAGTACGTGACGGCCTTCAACGCCGCCGAAGCGGAGGCCATCCGCCGTCGCCGAAGCGACTTCAGCCAGAGCGACCAGCAGCGCCTCGCTCGCGCCCAGAGCCTGCTGCGGGTGGCGTCGGACCCGTCCGCGACCGCTCAGGAACGCAGCCAGGCCTACACCTTGGCCACCAAGGAGCTCGACGGCCTGCTCGTGCTCCCCGACCGCACCCGACTCGCCATCGAGCGCGGCGTCGCCGGGGAGATCGACGGGTGAGGCGCAGACACCAGGATCCCGCCCACACGCGTCGCGGCGATCGAGGCGGCCTGGCGACCTACCGCTCGCGAGGCGCTAGCCCCCGCAGCTCGTTCGAGTCTCGGCCCCTCGGAGTGGCTCAGAACCAAGCACTTTCGGTGCTTGGCAGACCTGCAATTCGCTGCCGGGAAAGTGCGCCCTTCGCCTCGCGGGTCATCTCGTCGGTAAGCACTTCGATGGCGCCGTCTTCGACGCCGTCCAATGCCAGGCCCGCGATGATCGCGGGGTCGGTCTTGACGGCATCCATTTCTGCGGTCATGTCGGTGTCCATGAATCCGATGTGCAGGGCAGACACCGAGACGCCGTGCGGCTCCAGTTCTTCACGGACTGCGTCGGTCTGCGCCCACAGTGCGGTCTTGGCCGCGGCGTACGCGCCCAGGGCACTGGGGTGCAGCCAGGACAATACGGAGACGACGTTGAGTACCGCTCCCGGGGCGTTGGCGATCAGGTGCGGCGCGAACGCGCGGGTGACCGACAGGGTGCCGTAGTAGTGCGACTCCATCGGGGCCCGTACGTCTTGCATGGTTCCGCCGAGCAGGGTTGCCGCACTGGCCATCCCGGCGTTATTGATGAGGATGGTCACGTCACCGGTCAATGCGGCCGCAGCGGCCACCGAGGATGGGTCGGTGATGTCCATCTGGATCGGGGTGACCCCGGGCGTGGTGATCGTCTCCGGTTTCCTGGCAGCCCCGTACACCTTGGCCGCGCCGCGCTCGACGAGTTGTTCGGCGATCTTTCGGCCCAAGCCCGGTTGGCACCGGTGACGAGGGCGGTGGCTCCGCTGATCTGCACGAGGACTCCTTGGTTGGACGGATTGTGGGGTTATCGAGGCGCTGCGGTTAGGTGATCGCGGGGTGAGCGACGCGGGTGGCGTCCAGCGAGATGGGGACGCGAAGGATCTTGGAGATCGAGCACAGTCTGCGGGCGTCGTCGGCGATCTCTTGGAACTTGTCTTCAGTGACACCGGGCATCTCGGCCACGACGATCAGGTGGATGCCCTCCACGGAGTAGCCGTGGCCGTCAGAACCTTGATCGTCGGTGCCCATGGTCAGCAGCGCGGTGGTGGTGATCGACTCGACGTCGATGCCGTTCTTGCGGGCGATGTTGGCCAGGGCGTGGTTGTAGCAGCCAGCGTGCCCCGTGACCAAGAGCTCCTCGGGTATCGCCCCGGGTGCACCTTCGAACCGGCTGGCGTAGGTGTAGGGAGCGCTGCGGACGGTGTCGGTCGTATCGGTGGAAAGCGTGCCGGTTCCCTCGAAGAACGAGCCTTGCCATTGTGAACTGCCAGCGACGGTGGTCATGTTGAACCCTTTGATCATGTTGGAGTGGAATGGTTCTCGAGGGTGTCGAGTCAGGATGAGATGGTGTTGGCGACGTCGGCGATCTCGGCGCCCAGGCGATACTCCAATGGCGACTTCTGTTGCAGCCCCTCCTCGAACAGCGCCTTGGTGACCGACTGGAATCCGTGGGTGCCCACCGCGCCCCAGAAGGCATCGGAGTGCAGCGGGTACTCCGCGTCTGGCAGCCGGGTGTACTTGTTGATGAAGGCCTTGATCTCGCCGAGCGCGCGGTGGTCCCAACGTGACACCCTGCGCGCGTACTCGTCGACGAAGGCCACGAATTCGGTGTCGGGAACGGCGCGGTTGACGTAGCCGTACCGTTCGGCGGTGTCACCGTCGAAATCGGCGCCGCCGAGCAGGATCTCGAACGCGCGTCCGCGCCCGACCAAGGCCGGGAGCCGACCTGCGGCTCCACCGCCGGGTACGGCGCCGAAGCCGACTTCCATCTGACCCAGGATCGCCTTTTCACGGCTGGCGAAGCGGATGTCGGTGGCGAGGGCGAATTCGCTGCCCGCCCCGCGGGCGATGCCCCGCACTGCGCTGATGGTGACGGCGGACAGCTTGCTGATTCGCACGGTGACGTCGACCCAGGCGGCGTACCCGGTGGGGCTCGGAAGCGCCTCGGCCACAGCGGGTTCGGCCGCAAGGTCGTAGTGCGCGAGGTAGAAGTCGGAGTCGGCGCTGTCGAACACCACCACGTTGACGATGTCGTTGGTCTCCAACTCGGTGAGTAGGTCCTTCAGGTCGCGCATCATGTCTGGTCCGATGACGTTGACCGGGGGATTGTCGAAGGTGACCCGCCAGAACGTCGGCGACTCTTCGGTCAGGCGAAGGTGGGTCGGAGCGAAGGTGTCGATGAAGGACATGGACCGAACATAACCGGCTCACTTTGAAATGTCTAGTCAGATGGGTTACGGTCTTTCTCGAGGCCCGGACAAGGACATCCGACCGGACTGGATAGCAATCTCGGAGCTTGACCATTTAATACTGGTTATTCAGAATGCTTTTCGCCTAAGGAGCGAGCAGGAAGCCTTCCGGATTAGTCCCCGGCGATGCATCATGCGCGCATCGCATCAGCTTGTTCAGTAAGCCTTTGACTTTGATCGTCAAAGTAGAAATGTCTGGCTCAATGCTCGACGAATCGAAGGAGTCTCCATGTCCAGTCAACCCGTCGTCTTCATCCACGGCTTGTGGATCCACTCCGCCGCCTGGGCGCCGTGGGCCGAGCTCTATCGCGAGGCCGGCTACGAGCCGCTGACCCCTGGCTGGCCAGGCGACGGGCCGAGTGTGGAAGCCACCCGGCACGGGGCGTCCGCGGTCGCGGGCCATGGCCTGGCCGACATCGCCGAGCACTACACGAAGATCATCGTCGACCTCCCGCAGCGGCCCGTCGTCGTAGGCCACTCCTTCGGCGGTTTGATCGCCCAGCAACTGCTGACCAGCGGTTTGGCGACCCACGCCGTCGCTATCGACCCGGGACCGCCGAAAGGTGTCACCAAGGTGCCGCTGAGTCAGATCCGAGCGGCGCTGCCCGTGCTGCGCGCGAAGTCCAACCGGGACTCCGCGGTGTCGTTGACCGAGCGCCAGTTCCGGTACAGCTTCGCCAACGCCCTATCGAAGGCCGAAGCGCACGAGCTCTTCGGACGCTGGACCATTCCAGGCCCGGGCAAGCCACTGTTCGAGGCCACCTCGGCCAAGAAGGATCCGAACTCGCCGGCGACGGTGGACACGACTACCAGCGACCGTGGGCCCCTGCTCATCACGGGCGGCGGCAAGGACCACCAAGTGCCCGAGGTCGTCACGCGGCTTGCCTACCAGCTCTATGCCAACTCGCGCGCGATCACCGATTACCACGTGTTCCCCGACCGCGGTCACTCCCTGGTGATCGACTCCGGCTGGCGCGACGTTGCCGACTACACCCTGACCTGGCTGCGTCGGCACTGACCACTCGACGCGACGGAGCGAACCCATGATCTCGGCACCCAGCACCAGCCCATCCCGACCAGTATTCACCGATGCGCAGTGGGAACGACTCCTCGGCTACGGAACCGAGCAAGCCGTCGCCCCAGGAACGTGGTTGTTCCGCGCGGGCGAAGCCTCGTGCGACATGCTGGTCGTCGAGCGCGGGGCGATCGACATCGTGCGCGCCCGCACCGCTGACGGGCCCGAAGCCGTTGTCGCGCACTATGGTCCCGGTCAGTTCAGCGGCGAGCTCAACCTGCTGACCGGGCAGGCGACCTACCTGGATGCGCGAGCCGCCGAAGCGTCCACGATCCATCGGATCAACCCCTCCGACTTCCGTCGGCTGATGGACGGCGAACCCGATCTGTCCGATCTCGTGCTGCGAGCCCTGGTGGCGCGACGGCAGGAACTGCGGGCCGGCCAAGCCGCACGAAGCATCGAAGTCCTCGCCGGGCCATCCTCGGCGACCTCGATGGCGCTGCGCACCTACCTGCATCGACAACAGCTCCCCCACACCTGGACCGACTACGCCTCGGATCTGGGCTCAGTGCTGGCGAGCGCTGCACACGTCACCGTGGATGATCTGCCCGCCGTACTCACCGCCACCGCGGTCATTCGCAAGGCCAGCCCCGCCCGCCTCGCCGACGTCTTGGGACTGTCACATCGCCCGATCGCCGGCGAAACCCTGGACGTCGTCGTCGTCGGGGCCGGCCCTGCCGGCCTTGCGGCCGCCGTCTACGGCGCCTCCGAGGGATTGCGCACGCTGTTGCTCGACGCAGTCGCCACCGGTGGTCAGGCCGCAGCCAGCTCGCGCATCGAAAACTATCTCGGCTTCACCTCCGGGCTGAGCGGCAGCGATCTGACCGGCCGCGCCGTCATCCAGGCGCAGAAGTTCGGGGCCCGTATTGCCACACCCACCCAAGTGATCGGCCTTGACACCACCCCTGGTCACCTCCGCGTCATCCTGAACGACACGAGCACCATCGCTACCCACAGCGTCATCGTGGCGACCGGCGCCCGGTACCGAGCACTGCCCCTGCCCCGCTGGAGTGATTTCGAAGGGGCAGGAATCTACTACGCAGCAACGGAAGTCGAGGCCCGCGCCTGCTTCCAGCAGTCGGTCGCGGTCATCGGCGGCGCCAACTCCGCCGGCCAGGCCGCACTGTTCCTGGCCGAGCGCGCACGATCGGTGTACCTCGTCGTGCGCGGCGACTCACTGACCGCCGGAATGTCGGCCTACCTCGCCGACCGCATTGCGGCCCACCCGGCCATCACCGTTCACACGGGCACCGAAGTCACCGCCGTCGACGGCGACGAACAGCTGCGCTGCATCACCACTGCTAGCACGACGACCGAAGGCGCCGTGGTCGAGACGCGCCGCGACTGTCGCGGCCTGTTCTGCTTCATCGGTGCCCTCCCCGCGACCGATTGGCTGGTCGGTATCACGCTCGACGACCGTGGCTTCGTGCTCACCGACGCCCGGCTGCCCGACGACGCCCTCGGCCTCGAATGGATCGACGCGGGCCGGAAGCCGTTACCGTTCGAAACCAACGCGCCTGGGGTCTTCGCCGCCGGCGACGCCCGCGCAGGTTCGATGAAACGAGTGGCCGCGGCAGTCGGTGAGGGCGCCAGCGCGATCAGCTCCGTCCACGCCGTGCTCACCCAGATGCGCGTCTGATCAGGGCTAACAGTGTCGCCGGGCTGACTTGAATTACCCAAGTCAGGTGGCTATCCTCGGTGGAGTGGCAGCGAAGAAGGTTGACGACTGGAAGTGCTCGGTCGCCCGCAGCATGACCGTCCTCGGTGAGCGCTGGACGATGCTGATCCTGCGCGAGGCGCTGCTCGGCACGACTCGGTTCGTCGACTTCGAACGCAATCTCGGCCTGCCCCCCGACCGGCTCGCGGACCGCTTGGCCACCCTCGTCGAGTACGGCGTGATGACCAAGGAGTCCTATCAGGAACCAGGTCAGCGCCGACGCCCCGCCTATCACCTGACCCCCGCCGGCCGTGAACTTCACGTGTTGATCGGCGTGCTCCAGCAATGGGGAGATCAGCACCTGCCCCGCCCCGAGGGCCCCACCATGGTGCGCAAGGCGCGACGCACCGAACGACCGGTCCACGTCGCATTCATCGACGATCTCGGCTACGAAGTCCCACCAGACGACGTCGCCACCATCCCCACCGGAAACTGAGCCGACGTGGTATCCCCCGACCTGGCGACCTACCGCTCGTGAGGCGCTAGCCCTCGCAGCTCGTTCGACAACGCCTCGACCTCGGAATGGCTGTAGGACAGATGGATTCGCGTCGTGGATGCGGGCCGCTGAGCCAGCGACAGACCTGGTCGCCACTCGGCGGCGGGACGGATGGGCCGAGCGGCGAAGCCACCCCCGCAGTTGGGGCAGACGTTCGCGATGCGTTCGACGCAGTCGGCGCAGAACGTGCATTCATACGTACAGATCATCGCGTCGAGCGCCTGTGGCGGCAGGTCCTTGTCGCAGTACTCACAGTTGGGGTGCAGTTCCAGGGCGGGCACCTGGTCTCCTTCCGTCGACCTCCAAGTCTGTTCGCGAAGCATCGTCGCCGACAGCGGACCTTCGGCCAGGCAAGGGCCAAATCGCGCCAATGTCAGTGCAGTTCGAGTGACGGCGAGGTGGCCGCCTCATGGCGCGATGGTGGCGGCCACGAGTACGATGCCGGATCATTAGGTGTTCGAGGTCGATACGGACTATCGTTGCGCGCGGTTCATCGTCGACCCAGGAAAAATCATGCCTTCTCAGTCCGCTTCGCGGCTCGCTCCATCACTTCGCAATTCCCGTAGGCACCGCGTGCCGCGCAGCGTGAATTTCGCCACCGTCGGCCAGTGCTTCGACGTCGAGATCACCCGCGACAGCGACGGCTGGTTGATCCGCGTGCCCGAAATCGGCGCCGAGACCCACACCTTGCGCCGCGCCTCGGTCGAGGCGGCCGCCCGCGAGTGCATCGCGACCCGCACCGGCATCCCGATCGGCTACGTCGCGATACTGGTCAGCCGGGAAACCGCGTAACCGCTTCGCCGTCGGCGATCGAACGCGACGTGGTCTGTCATGAAGTCGTCGATGAGATCGGCAACCTCGTTGGGCGCCTCCACGTGTGCGAAGTGCCCGACACCGGGCAATATCTCCAGGCGGGCACCCGGCCGAGCTGCCAGCGCGGCGTGGCCGTGCTCGACGGGGATGATCTCGTCGGCCTCGCCCCAGATCGCCATCGTCGGCAACTCGGACCGGATGTGGAGCCGGTTGAGTGCGCTCACGGCCTGGCCGCGGTAGTCGACGACCGACCGCAACGTGCGCAGAAACGCATCTCGGGTGGCCCGATCGGAGAACGATGAATAGGCCCGCCAGATCTCAGTGCCGCGCGGTGATCTGGATGCCCGCCGAGGAAAGCCACGACCCGATCTTGTTGCCCGCCTTGAGAACTGGCGATGGCGCGATGATCGGCATGACGAGTTCGGCCCCCGGCGCCGACAGTAGACGCAGAATCAAACCCACGTCGGGTCCGAGTCCGCCGCTGCTGATCAGGATGATGCGCTCGCAATAATCGGGGTGCTGATAGATGAACTGCATCGCCACCCCGCCACCGAGCGAGTGGCCGACGATGGTCGCCCTCGCGATGCCCAACTCGTCGAGGAAGTCACGCAGGAAGACCGCGAAGGCGCCCAGCGAGTAGTCGCCGCGCGGCTTCGTCGACTGGCCGTGGCCGATGAGATCCGGGGCCACCACGCGGTAGTTCTTGGCGAGCCGGGGAATCAGTTCGCGCCAGGCATCCGAGCTGCCCGCCATTCCGTGGATCAGCAGTAGCACCTCGCCGCTGCCTTCGTCGCGGTAGGCGACGCGGTCACCGTTCAGGTCGAGAAACTTCACTTCGTTCATTGGTTGCTCCGAGCTACTGGTCGGTAACCTTGAGGGTGCCCCATCCCGGCCGGACCGTAAACGCTGGGTGACGTACCCGACTTTCGGGGTGGGTTCGCGTCTGGGTAACAGACTGCCCCCGCGGTGCAAGGATGACCTGCATGGATGCCGATCATCCCGAGATCGACCAGGGCTGGGACCAGGCCGCACGGTCCGAGACCGCGACACAACGCCTCGACCGGAACTGGTCGAGCCTTCTCCAGGAACTCCGGGTCGCACAGACGGGCGTGCAGCTGCTCACCGGCTTTCTCCTGACGTTGCCGTTCCAGCAGCGGTTCGACGTCCTGGACCACACGATGCGCATCGTCTACCTCGTGACGGTGGGCCTCTCCGTGACGGCGACGATCCTGCTCATCGCTCCCGTCGGGATGCACCGACTGCTGTTTCGTCAGCACCGCCTCGCCGCGCTGGTCTCGGCGGCCCACCGGTGCGCCTTCGCGGGCCTCGTCCTGCTCGGCCTGGCCATGGTCGGAGTCACCGTCCTCGTATTCGACGCGGTTGCCGGCGCGACGGCAGGCGTCGTCGCAGGAATCGTCGCGTTCGTCGGGTTCGCGGCCCTCTGGCTGATCGTCCCGCTGATGATGCGGTCGAACCAGGGCGAACCGCCCGTCCAGTGATCTGACGCGCGTAGATCCCCGCGCTTCTGGGTACTGGCACAGACAACGGATCGACAAGGGATCCGAGCCTGAAAGAAGAAGCCCATGGGCCGCCACAGCAACGCACTCCCCGGACGTAAACGCCCACTGGCGACGCTCGTGGCGCGGGCACTATCGAAGTTCGAGATCCCGGCCAGCGCGCGGAGAGGTCCCCGCGGTGGGAGCGCTGTTCGGCGATCCGACGCTGGTCCTCTTCGGCGGACGGAGCTGACCGTCAGCTCCTCACGACCTGGATCCTGAGTGGCGGCGTGCGCACCCGGCACCCCGTCTCGCTCGGCCACCGACATGACAGCGCCGGTCTGAAACACCTCGATGACGACGTCGGCGTCGCGGTACCAGCCGAGGCGCGCAAGATCGGGCGTCTCCGCGATCACCTGGTGAGCCGCGTCGCCGTCGAGCGGATAGTCGGCCACCGCGTGACGCCAGTGCGCGGCGACGACGGTCGCGCCGACGGGCAGTTTCGCGCATTCGCGACGCATCACGCGACCGAGTAGGTCGGCATCCAGGTAGTAGGCGACCTCACTGAGCACGACGAGGTCGAACGGCCCGTCGGGCCACGGCTGATCGAGCGACGACTGCGCCAGCGTCACGTTGTCGCGACAACCCAGCGCGCGGAGGCGAACGTCGGCGGTCCGCAGCGGCGCCTCGGCGACGTCGACCGACGTCACGTGATCACACCGCTGGGCCAGGCTCTGGGTCAGGGTTCCGATCGAGCAACCGGGTTCGAAGGCGTGCTGAAAGCGAAGGTGCGGCAGGAGCGCCGTCGTGATCGCGTACTTGCGTTGCTCGTACCAGCGCGACGCGAGGTCCCATGGATCGTCGGCGGCCGCATACATGTCGTCGAAGTACGAGTCCGAAAGGCGTGCGGTCATCGGAACAGCACCTCTCCTACGGCCATCAGACGGGGTAAACGAATGCGGGAAGCAGCGCCTCGACTCCATCGGATGGTGCCTCGAACTGGCTGCGAAAGCATTGCGCTGCTTGCCGTTTCCGTTCGGTCGCGGCGGCGACCGATGGCATCGCGACGGCACGCTCCCACGGCACCGCAGGATCTGCGGGCTTGGCCCAGTGCCACATCCACACCGGATACTCGACGAACGTCGCACCCGCTGCGTCAGCCGCCTCGCGGCGGCCCTCCCGGCGGCCTCGTGGTCCGGGTGCCCATCGCCACGCCAGGTCGCCGCACACCAGGTACCGGTGGTTTCCCGCGCAGAATCTCCGCGATCAAGTCGGTCAGCTCGTCCTGCGTTCCATCAACTGACCGTCTGGCAGCCCAAGTGACGTCGGTTCCGGAGACGCCGAGAAGTCTTGTCGCCGAACGCAGCTCGTCTCGGCGGGTCGCCTCGAGTCGCGTTGATCCGCCGCGGCCAGCTCGGGATAGGCGGCACCGCCGTCGGTCACGGACACGACGCTGACGTCGACTCCCCTTGCCGCGAGTTGGGCCATCGTGGCTCCGAGCCCGAGGGTCTCGTCATCCGGGTGCGGCGCGACGACGACCAAGCCAGGGCATTCGTCCAGATCCAACTGGACAGCGGGCTCGCCGACAGCCATTCGCGACCGACGTGCCGCCTTCGGCCAGGGGTGCGGCGGCGAAGCGCTCGCCGTTGCCCGTCAGCGCCCGAGCCGCACCGGCGCCGACATCGAATCCCGTCACGGCTGCCGACCGGCAAGCCGCCCGAGTTCGGCGAGGTCACGCTCCGCGTGGCTCTGCCGGACGTACATGGTGAGGTCGGCGACCCGCTGCGCGTGGCGTCCGTCCTGGGCCAGGGGTCCCGGGCCGAGCGCGCGCCCCGCTCGGCTGATGGTCTCCTCGACCGCCGTTTCGACGACCGCCCGCACCCGGCGGGCAAGCAGTTCCGCCGTGCCCGCCCGGTCGAACGGATCACCGTCGATCCGCGCGGCAGTGGCGATCATGATGGCTTCACCAGCGGCGATGGCGCTGTCGACCGCTCCGAGGTGCGCGAGTGCGTGTGCGTCGGCGGACTCTTCTGCCGCCCGCTTGTAGAGCGGTTGCGCCACGGCGCGGGCGCCGCCGAGCCAGCACGCCGCCACCCCGATTGCGCCGTGCCAGAAGCCGGGCCGTGACAGATACGATCCCGGGGTCACCCACCACAACCGCATGAGCGTTGGTGAATTGCACTGCGCGAGTGTCACTTCCAGACATTCCCGGATTCCACCACGTGCTCGGCAGCGGTTTGACCGCCGGATCGTTGAGCTCGACGGCGAAGAGCCCGCGCCGACCGCCCTCGAGACGCGCGGTGACGAGCGCATGCGTGCAGAAGCCGGCACCCGAACACCACGGCTTGGTGCCGCTGAGCGTGAAGCCGTCACCACCGGTCGACGTCGCGACCAGCACCGCATCCTTCGCCTCCGCGGCCCACACTCCCCACAGTTCGCCGTGTGCAGCCGGCTTGCCGCCCAGTTCGTCGAGGATGGCGACCGCATCGGTGTGTGCCTCGGCCAGCCTGGCCGCAACGATGTCGTCTTCGGCGAGCTGCGCCAGCCGACGCCAACGTTCGGCCGTCCGACCGGACCCCGGCATCGGAAGGTCCAAGCGCCCCGACTCCAACCAGTGCCGGATGACACCCGCGCTCATACCGCTCCCTCACGTCCACAACATGCAGGTGGAGTAGCCATTTACGCTCGCGTTCAATCCATCGATCACCCCACGTTTGGGGGTCGGCGGCCCCGGGTATCAATGGCGCGCAACTACGACGACCACACGAGCTCTGGAGATACCCCCGATGCGTGACTACCTCTGTCCGAACTGCGGTCAGCGACTGGCCTTCGAGAATTCGGTCTGCCTGAATTGCGGAAGTCGGCTGGGTTTCTCCCTCGACGAGATGGCTCTTCTCGTCATCGCGAAGGGCGAGGACAGCGAGCACGGCGGTGCAGTGGACGCCGGCGAGTACCGGCTGTGCGCGAATCTGCACAGGGCCGAGTGCAACTGGCTGGTACCCAAGGGCCCGGTGGCGCTGCTGTGCGACTCCTGCGCGCTGACCCGTACCCGCCCGAACGACGCGGACACCCAGGCCATGGTGGCGTACGCCGCGGCGGAGAAGGCGAAGCGTCGCCTGATCGTCGAGCTTCACGACCTGAAGCTGCCGATCGTCGGCCGCGACGTGGACCCCGCCTACGGGCTCGCCTTCGATCTGCTGTCCAGCGCGGAGGAGAAGGTGTTCACCGGCCACGACGACGGGCTCATCACACTGGACCTCGCCGAGGGTGACGACCTGCACCGCGAGCAACTGCGCATCGCGATGGACGAGCCGTACCGCACGCTGCTCGGGCACTTCCGCCACGAGATCGGCCACTACTACTTCTACCGACTGATCGGCACCTCGCCGGAGTACAAGCAACGAGCGGACGAGCTGTTCGGGGACTCCGACGCCGACTACCAGGCGGCGCTGGACCGGCACTACGCCGAAGGTGCACCTGCCGGACTGGAAGACGAACTACGTCTCGTCGTACGCCACGATGCATCCCGCGGAGGACTGGGCCGAGACGTTCGCGCACTACCTGCACATCCGCGACACCCTCGATACGGCGGCCGCATTCGGATTCGCCCCCGCCACGGCGACATTCGATCGACGCGTCCTGGGGCCCAGCGGATTCGACACCCTGATCGACCTGTGGTTGCCGCTGGCGTGGGCACTCAACCAGGTGAACCGGTCGATGGGCCGCGACGATCTCTATCCGTTCGTCCTGCCCGCCCCGGTGTTGGAGAAGATGCGATTCATCCACACCGTCATCGACGACATCGTCTCCGATCCGGACAAGCTTGCCGCCGCGGGCGGCGCCGTCACGCCGAGCTTAGCCGACGAGGTCCTGCACGTAGTCGCCGAACCCACCGGTCACGCGGAAGTCCGTGCGGTCCGAGGTGAGGACGGGATTGGCTCCGGTCCCACACCAACTGCGCGCCGGTGGTTTTCAGGCGCTCGACGAGGTCGACGTCCTCCTCGCGCTCCAGCGGGCGGAAGCCGCCGACGCGCCAGTACGCGTCAGCGCGTATGCCGAGGTTCGCGCCGTGAACGTGACCGTGCGGTTCGCCACGGCCGGCACGACCGTAGCGCTGCTCGTACTTGCGCCGCGTCGTCGCCGAATGGTGGCGCCAGTCCACCCGAACGGTGCCGACGACGGCCTCGGCGCCGTCGCGATGATGGGCCAACTGGTTCACCAGCCAGTTGCTCGGAACCGCCGAATCGGCATCCGTTGTCGCGAACCAGGTCTCGGCACCCGCGCCGCTCGCCGCGTGCGCGAAGCCCAGTCGCCCGTGCCGCGCCGACGTTGGCCGCCGCACTGGTCAGGGTCTTGACCGGCGGCTCGATCACGCGTCGCGAGTCATCCGTGCAGTCGTCGAGCACCACGACCACGGTGACGGGAACCGAGACACGATCGGGCGGCCTCGTGCACGCTCTCCAGACACGCTGGGAAGCCGGTCTTCTTCGTTGTGGGCCGGAACGACGACCACGATCTCACGTGGGCGCAAGGGAACGGCGAAATGAGAATGAATGATCGACTCCTTGGACCAGGCCATCGTGGGCGTGGCCCGTGGCTGGAGCCGTCTTTCGTGAGTAGCCAAAATGGCTAGTACACAAACCCGGGCGAGGTTTGAGATCTCGCCCGTTCGGGCATGGAGGACGGGTGACCGGAGAAGAGCGCGCGCCCGCAGTCCTCTTCGACGTCGACGGCACGCTCGTCGACTCGAACTACCTCCACGTGCACGCGTGGCAACGCGCGTTCGCCGAGCTGGACCTGCCGGTCGAGGCGTGGCGCATTCACCGGTCGATCGGGATGGACGGTTCCATGCTGGTGGATTCGCTGTCCGGTGGTGCTGACGACGACGTTCAAGAGCAGCTGACGGACCTCCACTCGCGCTACTACGCCGAGACGACGTCGCTGCTGCGTCCGCTGCCCGGCGCCCGTGAAGTGTTGGAGCGCATCGCATCTCTCGGCCTGCAGGTGGTCCTGGCCACGTCGGCGCCCGAGGACGAATTGGCCAAGCTGCGCAAGGTGCTCGACCGCGAGGACGTCATCTCGACCGTCACGTCGTCAGAGGACGTCGACACCGCCAAGCCCGAACCCGGACATCGTCAGGTCGCGCTCGACCGCGCAGGGGTGGCGGCGGATCGGGCCGTCTTCGTGGGTGACGCCGTCTGGGACGCCGAGGCAAGCGCGCGCGCCGGCGTTCGCAGCATCGGGGTGCTCAGTGGCGGCTTCTCCCGAGGCGAACTCGAAAAAGCCGGTGCCAGCGTCGTTTACGAGAATGTCAGCGAACTGATGCGAGCACCTCGGCGACAGCCCGATCGGCGATCTCTCAGTTGGCGGCGGCACGGAGCGCGGCCAGTAGCGGCGCGGCCGCCTCCTTCAGGAAGTCCGCCTGAGCCTCGTCGCCGATCTGCACGAGCGCGATGTCGGTGAAGCCCGCCTCCCAGTACTCCCGCACCGCTTCGACGATCGCATCGAGGTCCGGCCCGCACGGGATGGTGTCGGCGACGTCCTCGGGCCGGCACGAACTGCGTCGCCCCTGCGAAGCCGGCGGGCGTCGGCAGATCGGCATTGACCTTCCAACCGCCTGCGAACCAACGGAATTGGTCGTGCGCCCGTTCGATCGCCCTGTCGCGGTCGCGGTCCCACGAGATCGGGATCTGCCCGATGACGCGACTCTTCGCCAGCCCCGCCAGCTTGCGGGCGTCGTGCCAGGCACTGACGAGTTCGCGCGTCGGGTTCGACGGCGATCAGGTGCTCGGCGAACGAGGAGAACGTGTCGACCGACTTGTCTCCCGACACCGCAACGCCCAGTGGCACGGGGATTTCGGGCACGTCCCAGATGCGGGCCGAGTCCACCTCGAAGTACTCGCCCTTCCAGTTCACCAGGTCGCCCTGCAGCAGCTCCCGAATGATCCGGATCGCCTCGGCCAACATGTCCTGGCGCCGCTCGATCGTCGGCCAGCCGCGACCCACGACGTGCTCGTTGAGATTCTCGCCGCTGCCGAGCCCGAGTGTGAATCGCCCGTCGGCGAGGATCTGCAGCGTCGCGGCCTGCTGGGCCACGATCGCCGGGTGGTAGCGCATCGTCGGGCACGTCACGTAGGTCATCAGTTCGACGCGATCGGTCGCGTGCGCGACGGCGCCCAGCGTCGTCCACGCATGCGGCGCGTGCCCCTGGGTGGTCAGCCACGGCGAGAAGTGGTCGCTGCACACCTCGAAGTCGAAGTCGACGTTCTCCGCAGCCACGGCGTAGTCGACGAGTTCCTTCGGGCCGCTCTGCTCTGTCATCAGGGTGTATCCGAAACGCACCATGGCCGTGAAGTACCCGGCGCTCCCGAGACCGAAACGACTACGCCGGGAACACCGATCGCCATGACCGCCACGTCGTCCTGAAGTCCGCTGCCGAAACCGGACAGTAGAGATCGGATCGCGGCGACGACGTCGGCGGCCGTGCTCGGGGCGTGCGCCGAGGCGAAGTCGAGCAGGGCGTTGTCGTCGTCGTAGCGCTCGATGCCGATGCCGGTGCGCGCCTCGGTCAGCCCGTCGGTGTAGAGAACCATCGTGTCGCCAGGCGCCAAATGCACTGTGCGCGAGACGAATCGCGGCTGTGCGAGCATTCCGACCATCTGACCTCCGACGGTGTCGACGTACTCCGCCCGGCTGTCCGCGCGCAACAGCAGGGCCGGCGGATGACCACCCGTGGCGAGCATGATGTCGAACCCGACGTCGGCGGGCGTGAGCACCCCGAAGATCACGGTGCAGAACCGTGGGTCGTCGCCGCGGAATTCGTGGCCGAGCACCGTGTTCAGATTGTGCAGGACCGCTTCTGGCTCTTCGTCGTATACGGCGGCCGCCCGCAGCGTGTAGCGCGTCAGCGAGGTGACCGCGGCGGCGCCGGCTCCCTTGCCGGACACGTCGCCGAGGAAGAAGCCCCACTTCTTCGCCGACAGCGGGAAGAGGTCGTAGAAGTCGCCGCCGACCTCGTCATCGGAAGCCGGGTGATAGTGGGCGGCGGCGTCCAGGCCCCGCGGGGGGAACAGCCTCGGGGGCACCAGCGAGCGTTGCAGTGTGGTCGCGAGGACCTGCACCCGCGCACGCTCCTCCTCTGCGCGCTGCCGTGCCTCGAGCAGTTCCCGTTCGTAGGAGCGCCGGTCGCGGCGTCCTGTGCGGTGATGCGGACGAGGACGGGGCTGCCGTCGTCGTCGAGCTTGACGTTGGCGGTGACGAACACCGGCCGCCGTGAGCCGTCGGCGGCGACCAGGTCTACGGCGATGCCGCTGACCTGCCCCTGCGTCCGGAGTAGCGGACCGAAGTGGGTCTCGTAGTGGATGCGTCCGCCGATGCTGAGCAGGTCGATGAACGGCGTGCCGACGAGTGTGGCGCGGTCGTGGCCGAGCCAGTCCGCCAAGGTCGCGTTGACCCTGGCGATGCGGCCGTCCGGCCACGCCAGCACGTGGCCGCAGGGAGCGTTCTCGTAGTAGTCCTCGACGCTGACGTCGTGCGTCATCCGGTCGTGGACCGCGAAGGCGGCGATCGCCGCGCGGTGTCCTCCGGAGCACTCAGGTGGGGGCAGTGCCCGGTCGCGTCGAGCGTGACGAGTCGGCTGCCGGGGATCTGCCCGTGCACGTAGGCGCCGACCTCGCGGGGCGCCAACGTGTCGTGCGCGCATTCGATGACGAGCGTGGGCACGAGACGCGCGACAGGTCGGCCCTGTTGTCGGAGAGAAACGTCGTGCGCGCGAAGACCAGCGCCTTGGCCGGATCGGTGCGGCAGAAGCTGTCGGTGAGCTCGTCACCCAGCTCTGGCCGGTCGGGGGTGCCCATGATGTTGGGAGCCATCGCCTGCGACCAGCCCAGGTAGTTCGCCTCGAGGGATTCGAGGAGTTCGTCGACGTCGGCGCGGGAGAATCCGCCGCGATAGCCGTCGTCGTCGTCGAGGTAGCGCGGTGACGGCGTCAGCAGGATCGAGCTTGCCGAAGCGGCTTGGATCCGCCGCGACCGCGAGAACGCCGATCATCGCCGCGACCGAATGGCCCACGAAGACGACGTCGTGCAGGTCGAGCTCCCGAACGAGGTCGAGCACGTCCGACGCGTACCCGGCCAACGAGCCGTAGCGCTCCGCGTCCCATGCCGACGGATCCGACGCGCCGGCTCCGACGTGGTCGAACAGCACGATCCTGAAGTCGGGTGCCAGTCGCTCGGTGACCAGGCGCCACAGGTTCTGATCGCAGCCGAACCCATGCGCCAGCATGACGGTCGGCCCGTCCGGGTTCCCGACCACTTTCACGTTGTTGCGTGCGTAAACGTCCACTGCGACGATCCTCCCATCCCACGCTTCTGGCCCCGGGGGGAACCGGCAGGTACTTCCCTGGCGACTGCGACTATCCTGTCGGTACGCGCCACGGCGGACCGTGTCAGAAGTCCGTACGCCGCGGCTTGCTGGCTCAGTCCCAGCTGGCGGCGTTCTCGAGGTTGAGTTGACAGCCTATGCGCCCACTCGTGGGCCTGACGCGGCGCAATACGGAGTGTGCAGGGAGTGAGGTATCCATGGCAGCGGGAGTCCCAGACTTCGACGTCCAGCAGAAGTGGAACGATCGAGTAGTAGTGGTGTCCGTTCGCGGTGACGTCGATGCGCTGACCGCGCCGCGGTTGAGCGACGAGATACTCAACGCGTTGTCCGAGGAGCCGTCGGCGGTGATCGTGGACCTGTCCGCGGTCGACTTCATGGCGTCCAGCGGCATGGCGGTACTGGTGTCGACGCAGGAACGCGTGACGCCCACGGCCCGATTCGGGGTCGTTGCGGACGGGCCGGGCACCAGCCGGCCGCTGAAGTTGATGGGTCTCGACTCCGTCATCTCCATCCATCCGACCCTGGACGACGCGCTCGCCTCCTGCACGGTGTGACCCTCTGGCCCTAGATCGGGTTCTCGTGTGCGATCGCCTTGAATCCCTTCGCGCCAGCCCGGTCGACGGATCCCTTCACCAAGCCGAACACGAGGCCCTGCAGGGCCGCCGCCAGTAGGGCCTGTCGCCCAGAACGGTTGAGGTCCTTGGGATCTGGCGGACCTTCATTCGAATCGTCGATGCGTTTCCACACCTGTGAGAAGAGCTTTCCCGCGATCAGTCCCCCCGCCACGCTCGTCGCGATCGACAACGGCAGATAGAAACCCTTCGTCACTGCGCTCATGTGCTCGCGGATACCCCATTGGTGTGCAGGTAATCGCGATAGCTCTCCAGGTTTCGGCCGCCCCATGCCGGGTAATCGCCGCTTCTATCGCAAAGCCGCCAGGAGAGACGATGACCAACCTCAGTCCAGGCACGACCAGAAACGGCAACGTCGACGATCTCACCACCGTCCAACTCGTCGAGCGACTGCAGACTCAGCTGTCCACGCTGGTGCGTTCGGAGATGAGCAATGCACTGTCCGAGGTCAAGGCCAAGGGCACCCAGGTCGGCATCGGCATCGGCATGTCCGGTGCAGGTGTCGTGCTGTTGGTCTTCGGAATCGGCACGATGATCGCCTGTGCGGTGCTCGCGCTGGCGACCGTCGTCCCTGCATGGCTCGCTGCGTTGATCGTCGCCGCCATCGTGATCGCGCTGGGCGGTGCGCTTGCGGGTCTCGGTGCTGTCCGCGCCAAGCGTGCCGTACCACCGCTCCCGGAACACACCGCCGAGAGCGTGCGCAAGGACGTGTCCGTCATCAAGGAGAACCTCGCGTGAGTGACACCGATCCGCAGCCGGACCTCGAGCAGCAGCGGGCAGAGCTCGCCGAGACCGTCGATGCCCTGCATGCCAAGCTCGACGTCCCCGCTCGAACCAAGTCGGCCGTGAAGACCGAGGCTGCCAAGCTCAACGCCAACACCGCGCTTCGCAACGGCCTGATCGCCGCGGCGATTGCTGGCGTCGCGCTCGTCATCGCGACCCGCGTTCGCGCCAGGCGCCGAGGTTGATCTAGGCGGCAGTCGCCACGTTCGAACCCTTCGGCCTGCGAGATTGCGCACTGCCCTTGGCAACTCGGTTGATCAAGCGTCCTCGTCGCCTTCTCGAGGAGCGCCTGCGCCTCGGCGGGCTTGCGCGTACGACTGGCCCGGCGGGCGGCCGCGGCGATCGTCATGCCCTGCTCGTAGCCGGCCACCACGCGCGGATCCACGTATGACCCACGCGCCACCGCCGGGGTGTTGCCCAGCGCCTCGGACACCTCGCGCATCACCGCGGCCTCGACCTTCTTCATCACCCGCTTCGACGCGGGCGGATCGGCGTCGACGAACGCCTCCGCGGCCAGCACCGTGCCATGCCAGGTCCGCAGGTCCTTCACGCTGTAGTCGGCCCCGACCAACTCCTTGAAGCGGACGTTGAGGTCGTCGGCGTGAATGTCGACCCAGCCGGATGCGCTGCGGCACGCCAGGAGTCGTGTCGGATCGGTCGCCCCTCCGCATTAACGAGCGGACAGCGGTCACCACTTGCGATCCTCGATCTGCAGGGTACGCCGCACCCCGCTCTTGGCGGGGTAGTCGAAGGCGACCGAATCCTGACTGCAGAGTGACGTGCTCACACAGCAGCGTCGCGAGGCCGTAAGACTCGTTCTCCTCGGCATACTGTTCACCGCCCGCGCGAAAGTAGCCGCGGTCCAACAGGTGTAGTGCCAGGGCCAACACGCGATCGCGGCTCAGTCCCTTGCCCGCCAAGTCTTCGGCGACCCGTTCACGCCACTCAGGCAGTTGCCTCGACATCTCGAGTACCCGGTCGAACTTCTCCTCGGCCCGCTCCTGCTGCCACCTCTGGTGATACATGTACTGGCGTCGGCCCGCGACGTCCGTGCCTATCGCTTGAATGTGGCCGTTGCGATGCGGGCTGATCCACACCTTCTTCCACGCAGGCGGGATGACCAGCTCCTTGATCCGCGCCAGCGTCGCTTCGTCCGACAGCGGCTTGCCGTCCGGGTCGGTGTACGAGAATCCCTTGCCGCGACGCACGCGCGCGATTCCAGGCCCGTCCACCACACTTCGCCTCAAACTCACGCCCGAGAATGCCCCGGTAGACAGTCCTTTACACCTGGTTTCTCGCGATCGTGCGCGGGTAGACCGAATGCGTGACCAGTTCTCAGCACGCCGACGAGCCGATCAAGGTGCTCGCGTTGGTGGCCAGCCTCAAGCCCAGCCCCGCAACGTCCAGCAGCGAGCTCATCGCGAGCCACCTGTTCGACCAGTTCCGTCGCGACGGCGCGCAATGCGAAACCGTTCGCTGCGTTGATCATTCGATCCTGCCCGGCGTCGAAGCCGACATGGGGGTCGGAGACGAATGGCCCGCCATCCGCGACAAGGTGCTTGCGGCCGACATCCTGGTGATCGCCACGCCGACCTGGATGGGCCACATGTCGAGCGTCGCGCAGCGCGTGCTCGAGCGCCTCGACGCCGAGCTCTCCTACACCGACGACGCCCGCCGGCCACACCTAGCGGGCAAGGTGGCAATTGCCGCGGTCGTCGGCAACGAGGACGGAGCGCACAAGATCGTCGCCGACCTGTTCCAGGCGCTCAACGACGTCGGCTACACGATTCCCGCCCAGGGTTGCACCTACTGGAACGGTGCGGCCATGGAGTCCACCGACTACAACGACCTCGATGCGGTGCCCGACGCAGTCGCGTCCGCGACGCGCACGGCCGCCCGCAATGCAGTCCATCTGATCCGCCTGCTTCGCGGAACGAACTACCCGCCCTACGAGTAGGGACGAAAAAGGACCCGACCTCCACGAGGAGATCGGGTCCTTCCGAACGGTCTTAGTTCTGCTCGGCCTTCTGCTTGGCCTCGGCAGCGCCAGCCGCGCCGCGAGCGGCCTCGGCTTCGGCTTCCTTCTTGGCGACGTCGCGCTGAGCTTCGGCCTTGTCCTGCTGGGCCTCGCCCTCGCGCTTGATGTCGTCGCGGCCGGTGACGGTGCCGACGACTTCCTTGGCCTTGCCCTTGACGTCTTCGACGACGCCCTTGATGCCTTCTTCGGGTCCGCTGTTGTTCTCACCCATAGTGATTCCTCTCGCTTGGGTTTCGCTTCGGGTCCGAGCGCCTGACCAGGGGCTACAGTCAGCGCACAACCCCCATGCACCGACTGGCTTCCCGGCATGCCCGTATGCGAAACAGCCGACGGAGTGTTGGCTGCACCACAACCGTTGCGGCCCGCAACCGCCGACCCAGATTCCCGGGCACCTAGGGCGGGTACGCATCGGGCGCGCACAAGCCGCTCGCCGGCCGCGACTCGAATGACCGCCGCTACCGTCGGCTGCCCAATTGCTCTCCGACTCGGCGATTTCAGGTGAGCTGCTCTCGCTGCGACGCGTTTGAGCGCAACTCTCGCGGGTACCAGCAGGCCATGAAGGCAGTCACCTGGCACGGCAAGCGCGACGTACGCGTCGACACCGTCCCCGATCCCACGATCCAACAGCCGACCGACGCGATCATCGAAGTGACGTCGACCAACATCTGCGGCTCCGACCTACACCTCTACGAGGTACTGGGGGCGTTCATGAAGCCTGGCGACGTCCTCGGCCACGAACCGATGGGCATCGTCACGGAAGTCGGCAGCGGCATCACCAATCTCTCGGTCGGTGACCGCGTGGTCATTCCCTTCCAAATCTCCTGCGGCAGTTGCTATATGTGCGATCTGCAACTGTTCACCCAATGCGAGACGACGCAGGTGCGCGACCAGGGCATGGGCGCCGCGTTGTTCGGCTACTCCGAGCTGTACGGCGCGGTGCCCGGCGGGCAGGCCGAACTTCTGCGAGTGCCGCAGGCCCAGTTCACGCACATCAAAGTCCCCGATGGTCCGCCGGATTCGCGCTATCGTCTACCTCTCCGACGTTCTGCCCACCGCATGGCAGGCGGTGGCGTATGCCGACGTTCCCGACGGCGGCTCGGTGACCGTGCTGGGCCTTGGACCGATCGGCGACATGGCGGCACGGATCGCTCAGCACCTCGGCTATGACGTCATCGCCGTCGATCGGGTACCCGAGCGGCTCGCTCGCGCCACCGCACGGGGAATTCGCACAGTCGATCTCGCCGAGGTCGACGACAAGCTCGCCGATGTCATCCGCGACATGACCGATGGCCGCGGCACCGATTCGGTGATCGACGCCGTCGGGATGGAAGCGCACGGGTCACCGGTGGCCAAGCTCGCCCAACAGGTGACGGGTCTGCTGCCGGATGCGATCGCCAAACCGATGATGCAGAAGGCCGGGGTCGATCGCCTCGACGCGCTCTACTCGGCCATCGACATCGTCCGCCGCGGCGGCACGATCTCGCTCATCGGCGTGTACGGCGGGATGGCCGACCCATTGCCGATGCTCACCCTGTTCGACAAGCAGATTCAGCTGCGGATGGGGCAGGCGAACGTCAAGAAGTGGGTGGACGACATCATGCCGCTGTTGACCGATGCCGACCCGTTGGGTGTCGACGACTTCGCGACCCACACGTTGCCGCTGAGCGATGCGCCGCACGCGTACGACATCTTCCAGAAGAAGCAGGACGGCGCCGTCAAGGTGATTCTTCAGCCATGAGGCACCGACCCGCGGACTGAGCGCGGATCTGCACGCGCGAGTTACAAGTCCGCGATAACGGGCATACCAATCTCGCAAGGCGCGATCAAGCGCGCCAAAATCTAAGGAGTACAGCATGATCGGCACAATCATCGGCGCCGTCGTCGTCGGATTGATCGTCGGGGTTCTTGCCCGCCTGGTGATGCCCGGCAAGCAGTCCATCGGCATCATCATGACCGTGCTGCTCGGTGCGCTCGGCTCGTTCATCGGCACGTGGCTCACGTTCAAGCTCGGATACACCAACGCAAACGGCGGGTTCGCGATCATTCCGTTCCTGGTCGGCGTCATCGTCGCCGTGGTCCTCATCGCCGCTTACCTGGGCGTGACGGGACGTCGCAACCAGATCAACCGCTAGTCCACCGGCCACGCCGGCCGCGGTTCGTGGCCGGCGTGGCCGTGCGTGCGTCGACGTTCCTTCATCTCCGCCTCGAAGACGTGGCGACGACCGCCTTGTAGCTGATCGCGGATGTGCTTCTCGTGCTCGCGTAGCGGTGTCCAGTAGTCGTCGTCGAATTCCTCGACGATCTGGAAGGTCCACCGGCCCTGCAGCACGTTGCGCCCCACCATCTCGGTTTCCAGTTGCTCGGCAACTTCTACATGGCCGGCGTCGCGCAATTTCTCGCACGCATCACCGAGTTGTAGGTCTGCGTGCCCCATCAGTTGGTGGAACGAGTACAGGTGACCGCGTGCGCGTTCCACCGACTCAAGTGCTTCCGATACCGCCCCGACGGCCTCGACGGTCGCATCGTCCAGGCCCTCGGGCCGCCGACCGTAGGGCTGCTCGGCCGTCACTGATCCTTCGATTTCTTCAGCGCGGACGGCTTGTGCACCGCATCGTTTCCGCTCTTGTCGCTGCGCACCCGGTACTGCGGGTCGTCCTTCGAGGCGCGGACCTTTCGCGTGGCGGCGGTGGTGTCGGAGGTGATCTTCTCTTCCACCGTGCCCTTGGCGGTACTGCCATGGCTCTGCCACGTGACCTTGTCGCCGTTGGCGAATTCCTGTGTGCTCACGAGTGACGAGTACCCACCGCTGCGCCGAACAGTCCTGTGGCTATGGCGATCGCAGCGTCAGCAGGGTGATCTCGCTTGGCGCGAACACGCGGAACGGCGGACCCCAGAAGCCGGTGCCGCGGCTCGTGTACAACTGCGTACGCGCGCCATGACTGCTCAGGCCGCGCACCACGGGCTGATCGAGTCTGACGAGAAAGTTGAAGGGCCAGATCTGGCCGCCGTGCGTGTGTCCGGAGATCTGCAGATCCACACCGTGCGTCACTGCCTGCGCGACCTGCTTGGGCTGATGGGCGAGCAGCAGCACCGGGAGGTCTGGATCGGCGCCTGCGAGTGCCGCCTCGAGGTCCGACCCGTGACCGTCCACTCCCGACGACCGTGCCGTTCTGTCGTCGATGCCGGCGATGACGAGCTCGTCGCCCCCGCGTTCGATGCGAATGTGCCTGTTGTGCAGGGCATCCCAGCCGATGCCCTCGATGTAGTCCAGCCAGCCCTGCGCCTCGCTGATGTACTCGTGGTTGCCGGTGACGTACGCGCGGGCGAACGTGGCGCGCACCGAGGCCAGCGGCCTCGCCTGCACCTCGCGGAGTTCCGCGGTTCCGTCGGCGATGTCACCGACATGGCATACGACGTCCGCGTCGAGTTCGTTCACCCTGTCCACGACCGCGGCCGACCACGTGGCTCGATCGATGGGCCCATAGTGAGTGTCGGTGATGACGGCCACGCGCAGGCCGTCCATTCCTCGTCCCAGCCTGGGAATCGTGACGTCGACGAGCCTGGTCCGCGGCACGCGCATCGCCTCGACGTAACCCCAGGCGAGCAGGGCGACGACGACCACCCCCACCGCGATCGCCACCACGCGTGACCTGGTCGGGTCGCCGACGCCGAACACCAGCAGCCCAAGCCGCAGCAGCTGAGCGAGGACCGACCAGGCGAACAGCACCCAGATCGCGCCGAGCAGGACGTCACCGGTAATCGCAGCCCAATCCCGATGTCTACGGCCATGACCCACGATCACCGCCGCGGGCAATCCCGACGAAGGCCGCGACGAACACCAACGTGCCGACCAACACCACGGCGGCGGGCCACTGCGTGCCCGCCGACAGCAGCGTCCACCAGGGCACACCGAGCAGAACCAGCAGGATCGCGAACACCGGAATCAGCAGAAGCCACCGGCGGCGCGACCTCGGCGACGGCGCCTCTTCGAGCTGAACGGACTGCGAGTCGGCCATCGCGGAACACCTCGATCCGTGTCGTCGGAATTACCGGCGAGGGTACCCGCGCGCGCCGTGAGCATCTCTGGACATATATCTGACGTGCCCGACTCTGAGCGACAACTCAGGCGTGGAGCCAGTCCACCTCCTCCCAACTGACGAGGGGAAGGGCGCGGCCCGACGCTTGTTGACGCAGTGCGAGCACTCGCTGGTGAATTCGATACTCGGTGCTGCGCGGCACCGCGCCTGGCCCGTAGCGCCCGCGGCCCTGATGAACGACGCGCCCGCGCGAGACTTCCCAGCGCAACGCATCCGAGATCGCCTTCGACGCCCTACCCGCGAACGAGAAGCCCTGGTACTCGAGGCCGCCGATGAGGTCCGACACCGACTGCGGACCGTGTTGGGCGAGGTAGAGCGTCAGGGCGTAGCGCAGTTCGATTCCGCGCAGACAGTTTCCGATCACCCACGCACCGCAACATCCCACGCCGACAATCGGACGGGCATCGCCGCTCGGAGGTTGATGCTCATCCACAGGGCGACGGTCTTCCGCGGTCTTCACGAAACGGGTTGTCGCTCAGAGTCGGGCAACTGCGGTAGTCCTCCTCGGAGACTCCCGAACACCGATGGCCCGAAAGCAAGGTCCGCTGCGGCCGGCAGGAGCGCTCTATCCTGGCGGGGTGCTGCACCGCGACCACATCCTCGGCACCTGGCGGCTGGTGTCCTGGACGGCCGACACCGACGGCGAGGTCAGCCACCCTCTCGGCATCGACCCCGTGGGCACCATCGTCTACACCGCCGACGGCTTCATGTCCGCCCAGCTGATGCGCCGCGACCGCCCGGCCTATGACAGGCCATGGCCCACCGGCGGAACCGCCGAACAGCTGGTCTCCGCCGCGGCCGGCTACCTCGCGTACAGCGGGCCGTTCACCCTCGACGAGTCAACCGGGATCGTGCACCACCACGTCGAGGTGTCCCTGGTGCCCAATTGGGTTGGCGGAGTGCAGGATCGCGATGGACGCCTGGTAGACGACACGCTGGTGCTCAGCGCCGATACGATCTCGCGGCGGGGCGTCGTCGCGCACTCCACCCTCACCTGGCGGCGGCCCGGCAGTGGGGGCTAGCCGGTAGTCCAGATGGTGGTCAGCGTTGTCGACTACCGAGCCCGCGCGGACGAAAGTACCTGTCATGACCGCGTCCCCCGCCCGCTCCACCCACACCATGTCCGACGGCACCTTTACCACCTGGAACATGACGACAGGGGACATGTACTTCATCCCGCGCGCCTACCCGCACCACATCGAGAACATCGGGGCTACCGCGCATCGGCCAGCGCGTACTCTCGTGAGGACCTGCCGACCTTTCCCTTCACCCCCAGCGATCCGCTGATCGTCAACCGCGTCAACCCAGTCGACTGACCGCGCACACATCTGCGAAACGAGAGGCACTGCAATGGCTTTCATCACCACGCCAGACGGAACCGACATCTTCTACAAGGACTGGGGCCAGGGTCAGCCGATCGTCTTCAGCCATGGCTGGCCGCTGTCGTCGGATGACTGGGACAACCAGATGCTGTTCTTCCTCGGCCAGGGTTACCGGGTGATCGCCGCCGATCGCCGCGGTCACGGCCGGTCGACGCAAACCCCCGGCGGGCACGACCTCGACCACTACGCCGACGACCTACACGCCGTCGTCGAGCACCTCGACCTGCACGACGCGATCCACGTCGGGCACTCCACCGGCGGCGGCGAGGTGGTGCGCTTCCTGGCTCGCCACGGCGAGAGTCGGGCCTCGAAGGCGGCGATCATCTCGGCGGTGCCGCCGCTGATGGTGCAGACCGAGGCCAACCCCGAAGGGCTACCCAAGTCGGTGTTCGACGACCTGCAGGCCCAACTGGCCGCCAGCCGGTCGACGTTCTACCGCGACCTGCCGTCGGGCCCGTTCTACGGCTTCAACCGGCCGGGCGTGGAACCCATCGAGGCCGTCATCGCCAACTGGTGGCGCCAGGGAATGATGGGTGACGCGCTATCGCACTACGACGGCATCGTCGCGTTCTCGCAGACCGACTTCACCGAGGACCTGAAGAAGATCACCGTCCCGACACTGGTGATGCACAGCGAGGACGACCAGATCGTGCCCTACGTGGCCGCTGGCCCGAAGTCGGCTGCGCTCCTGCAGAACGGCACCCTGAAGACCTACCAGGGCTTCCCGCACGGCATGCCCACTACGCACGCCGACGTCATCAACGCCGACCTGCTCGCCTTCGTGAAGGGGTGAGCGACGAACCATTGCGCCCCGACCACGAGCATCTGGTGGACCGTCGCGCGCTGACCGAGGACGCGGCGCGTCCCGACGCGGTGCAGAAGCGGCACGCCGGTGGCGGGCGCACCGCGCGCGAGAACGTCGCCGACCTGGTCGACCCCGGCTCGTTCGTCGAGTACGGCCGGTTCGCCATCGCCGCACAGCGTCATCGCCGCGACCTGGCCGATCTTGATCGCCCGGACACCTGCCGACGGGCTGATCGCGGGCACCGCGCGGATCAACGGCAGTCCGTGCGCCGTGCTGTCCTACGACTACACCGTGCTGGCGGGCACCCAGGGCGCGCTCGGCCACCGCAAGAAGGACCGCCTGTTCGAGCTCATCGAGCGGATGGAGTTGCCGACGGTGTTCTTCGCCGAAGGTGGCGGCGGCAGGCCGGGCGACACCGACTACCCGGTCGTGTCCGCACTGGACATGCGTGCGTTCGCCCTGTGGGCAGGCCTGTCTGGGCTGATCCCGCGCATCGCGATCGTCAAGGGTCGGTGCTTCGCGGGCAATGCCGTGATCGCGGGGTGTTCGGACCTGATCGTCGCGACCGCGGACTCGTCGATCGGCATGGGCGGGCCCGCGATGATCGCGGGCGGTGGCCTGGGCGACGTGCACCCCGACGAGGTCGGGCCGATGTCGACGCAGGCGCCCAACGGTGTGGTCGACGTCGTGGTCGATGACGAGGCGCAGGCCGTCTCCGTCACGAAGACGCTGCTCGGCTATTTCCAGGGCGTGACCCCGCCGGGGGCCGTCGCCGACCAGACGGGACTGCGCACCCTCGTTCCCGAGCGGGCACGGCGCGCCTACACCGTCAACCCGATCATCGAAACACTCTGCGATACAGGGACGGTCACCTTCCTACGCGAGAAGTTCGCGCCCGAGATGGTCACCGCCTTCGGACGCATCGACGGCAGGCCGGTCGGCGTGATCGCCAACAACACCATGGTCATGGCGGGCGCCATCACCGCGCGCGGCGCGGACAAGGCCGCGCGATTCCTGCAGCTGTGCGAGGCGTTCGGCGTCCCGGTGCTCTCGCTCGTCGACTGCCCGGGCTACATGGTGGGTCCCGCCGCAGAAGCCGAGGGGCTGGTGCGACACGGTTCGCGTCTGCTGGTTGCCGGGGCGGCGCTGACGGTGCCGCTCATCGTGGTCGTCCTGCGCCGCGGCTACGGACTCGGCGCGCAGGCCATGGCGGGCGGGAGCCTGCACGAGCCGCTGCTCACCGTGGCGTGGCCGGGCGCCCACCTCGGACCCATGGGCCTGGAGGGCGCCGTTCGGCTCGGCATGCGCAAGGAACTCGAGGCCATCGCCGATGACGACGCCCGCGAGGACGTCGTGCGCCAGGCGACGGCCGCGGCCCAGGACAACGCCAAGGCGCTCAACGCCGCGGCGCTCTTCGAGATCGACGACGTCATCGACCCCGCGGACACGCGGGCGCTCATCGTCAACACCCTCGCCGCCGCGTCGGGCCGCGACCGTTCGACGACCCGGCGCCGTTTCATCGACACGTGGTGACGCACCCCGTCGGTGGTGACAGGATGTCGCGGATGGCCGAACGCGTCACCTTCCCCAGCTCTACCGGACCGCTGCTCAGCGGTCTGGTCGACCTTCCCGTCGGCGAGCCGCGCGGGTGGGGTGTCTTCGCCCACGGCTTCACCCTCGGCAAGGACTCCCCGGCGGCGAGCCGCATCTGCAAGCAGCTGGCCAGCGAGGGCGTCGGGATGCTGCGCTTCGACAACCTCGGCCTCGGCGATTCCGAGGGCGACTGGGGTGACGGGTCCTTCTCGCACAAGGTCGCCGACACCGTCCGCGCCGTGGAGTTCATGAACGACTCGGGCCGCGAGGTGCATCTGCTCGTCGGACACTCCTTCGGCGGATCTGCCGTCATCGCCAGCGCGCACGAGTGCGAGACGGTGGCTGCGGTCGCCAGCGTCGGCGCGCCGTACGACCCGTCCCACGTCGAGCACAACTACGACGCCCTGCTCCAGCGCATCGAGGAGGACGGCGAGGCGCCGTTCCTGGTCGGCGGCAAGGCGCTCACGCTGAAGCGACACTTCATCGAAGACGTCCGCGCCGCCGATCTGCGCGAGCGGATCAAGACCCTGCGACGGGCACTGCTCGTCATGCACTCGCCCACCGACAACACCGTCGGCATCGCCAACGCGAGCGAAATCTTTCGCGCCGCAAGGCATCCGCGCAGCTTCGTCTCGCTCGAGGGCGCCGACCACCTTCTCACCGGCAAGAACCAGGCTGCTCGCGCCGCACGCATCATCAGCGCGTGGGCCGACCCATACCTCTGAGGCGCGACCGTCAGTCCTGATGGCCGACGACGTTGATCACGTTGCCGTCCGGCGCTCGAACGAAGAACCGCCGAACACCCCATGACTCCGTCACGAGCGGGTGGACGATCTCGTAGCCGCTCGCGCGCGCCTCGTCGTACGCCGCGTCGACGTCGTCGGTGTGCACGGAGATCACCGAGTCCTCGGGCGCGGTCTCGTCACGCGTGACGAGCTGCACGTGGGCGCCGGTGTCGGTGTCGGTCTGGCGGGCCACCCAACCGAGATTGAACTCCTCGGTGGTTAGCCCTAGAAAGTCGGCGTAGAAGCCCTTTGCCGCATCGAGGTTGGGCACGCTGAGGTTGGCGGTGATGATCTTTGAGCGCATGTCGATTCGTGTTGCCGCGGGCGGACGAGCCGAAACCGCGCGTTTGATGCGACTGCCCAAGGGGGTAGCCGAAATCCATGGAAACCACGCTGGAAGGGCACGACACCGCGCAGGGCTCACCCAAGCTCAACTGGGTGTTGGCGCTGTTGACCTTGCCCGCGGCAGCAGCAGTGGTCGGTTACTCCTTGTTGCAAGTGATGGGCACCGCCGGGTGCAGCGACGGGTCGTGCGCGCGGCTCGGGCCTGGCGAGCTCGGCTTCTCGCTGATCGTCTACGGGGCGCCGGCGGTGGCGATACTCGCGGTGCTGCTGTCGTTCTTCACGGCTCGCAAACCTCGCGGCATCGTCGTGCCCGTGATCGCCTTCGTCCTCCTCGTCGTCGCCGCCGTGGTGCTCTTTCTGACCTTTCCGTAGCGGGCATGCGAGACTGCCGTCATGACCTTGTCGGCTGGATTGTGGTCCGAGAACGGCGATTTGGCCGCCGAGGCCCTCGATAACCCGTTCGTTCGTCGGCTGGGCGACGGCTCGCTGCCGCGCGAGGCGTTCGCAGGCTACGTCGCTCAGGACGCCTTCTTCCTCGAGTCCTTCGCCCGCGCGTATGCGCTCGCGTTGGCTCGCACCGCTGACACGGCCACCCTTCTCACGCTGACCGGTCTCATTGGCGGGGTCGGCGAGGAGTTGGGGATGCACGCGTCCTACGCCAGCCGTTGGGGCATTGCGATGGCCGAGGTCGAGCCGTCGTCGGCCACGCTGGCGTATACCGACTTCCTCCTTGCGATCGCGGCGACCGGCGCTCTGGGGACGGTGTTCGCGGCGATGACTCCGTGCATGCGCCTCTACGCGTGGCTCGGCTCGGAACTGGATGCAGACGCGGCGGGACCGTACGCCGAATGGGTTCGGACGTATGCCGACCCGGGGTTCCAGGCGCTCGCCACCCAACTCGAGCGACTGCTCGACGAGCATGGCGATGACGGCCCGCAGGTTCGGGCGGCATACCGCCGCGCGATGCACCTCGAGGTGGCCTTCTTCAGTTCAGCGCTGGGTAGCTGAGTACTGCCGGCCGGGCGCAAGGCGCGTCGCGTCGAATCCGCGGGCGATGAGGTCGGCCGGCACGGGCTGCCCCAGGACGAGCGCGGCACCCAACCGGGCCGCAGCAGGCGCCGTCTGAATCCCGAATCCGCCTTGGCCTGCCTGCCAGAAGAAGCCGGACGCGCCTGGGTCCTCACCTACGACGAGATTGCGATCGGGTGCGAACGTGCGCAAGCCCGCCCACGAGGAACGGATTCCGCGGACGCCGAGGGTAGTGGCGGCGTTGATCGCCTCGATGGCTCTGGCGATTTCGAGCTCGTCCGGTTTGGCGTCGCTCGGCGGGCATGGGGTCTCATCCGCGGGCGAGCACAGGAACTGTGCTCCTTCGGGATTGACGTAGAAGGCCTCGTCGACCTCACTGCAGTTCGGCAGGCCCTTGCCGTCCTCGCCCAGTGGCGAGGCCACCATGAAGATCGTCCGGCGCAGCGGCGTCAACCCGACCGGACGCAGGCCCGCGGTAGTGGCGATGGCGTCAGCCCATGCACCCGAGGCGTTGACGACGATGGGAGCTTGGTGTGCATGCCCGTCGGCGGTGGTCACCGTCCACGCGTTCGCGGCGCGTTCGAGCGACACCACGTTGGCGTTCCGCACGATCGCGGTGTCGTTGGCACGGGCGCCGCCGACGTAGCCCTGATGGATCGCCGCCACGTCGAGTGCCATCGCCCGCGGTTCGTGCATTCCGCACTCGGCGGCCCCGGGACGCAGCAGCGGAAACAGCTCGCGGCACCGATCGCCGTCCAGCAGTTCGGCATCCGGTACCAGGGGCAGGACGGACGCGTGCATCCTTTCGGCGACGTGCCCGCGGCCCGCTCCTGCGAACTGAAGCAGTGGACGCGGGGTCATCAGCGTCCGCTCGAAGTGATCCGGCGGATCCTCGAAGAAGCTTCGGCTCGCCGTGGTCAGTGCCCGAACCTGTTGTCCACCATAGGTTTCGAGATACACGGCCGCCGACCGGCCGGTCGTGTGGTACGCGAGCGTCGACTCCATTTCGAGCAGCGTGACCCTCACCGACGTTGACAGCTCGTAGGCGATCGATACACCCGCCATGCCGCCGCCGATCACCATCACCTCGGCACGGGTATCGGTCACGAGTCAGTACGTTTCCATACGACGTCGAGGGTTGATAGCACGTCGAAGGGGGTATTTAGCGATCATGAACGTCGTGATCGAGCGGGGCGAGGCCCGCTGCCCTCGGTGCATGGTCCTCGCCGACTACAGCTTTCACGAAGGCGACGGCGGACTCCTGCGCTACCAGGTGGAGTGCCGCGCGTGCGGCAACGTGCACGTGGAGTTGTGCACGCTGCCTGCCGTCGCCTAGTAGGGCTGTGTCGGGGTCGCGCTGGTGACCAGCCCGTAGAGCGGGCCGACCCACGCGTGTCCGCCGCTTGCCTGGGGCACGTATGCGGTGTGGATCGCGAGTTCGGCGGGGGTCATCTCCGTCGTCGACGAGTAATCACAGACCGGATCGCCGACGTCGCAGACACTGACCGTTCGCGCACCGATCTCGGGCGGTAGCGGTGACGTGTTGGTCTTGGCCAGGAACGAGTGGTCCTGGGCGACGCCCATGCCCTTGGTGGGCTGAATGGCCGTGGATCCCATGTTGATGGTCGTGTCGGTTGGCAGCCGGTCGCCGTCGGCGATCAGGAGCGCGGCGGCCACATGCGGGTCGTCGGCCAATTTGTACAGGTTCCGGTGGATCACCATGGCGCCCTGCGAGTAACCGGCGAGCACCACCTTGGTGGTGGGGCACTGTTCGGTGAAGGCTTCGAACTGCTCGGCCGCCGCGTCGGTGCCTGCGCCCACGCTGTCGAGGAATCCGAGCCAGCCACCGATGCCACCCTCCAGGGGGACGGGTGCGGCGGGGTACTCGACCGCCTCGGCGGTGATCGTCTTCCCGTTGGCGGCCAGGTCGTTGCTCAGCTGCAGGTAGGACTGGTAAACCTGCCCACCCATGCCGGCGTTCTTGGTCAGGTCTGCGGCATCGCGTTGGCCGGATCCGGCGGCGCCGATCCAGTGGTAGTCGGCGCATTCGGGTGCTGCCGCAGCGGTGCCGGTGCTGAGCCCGGCCATGGTCATTCCAGCGGCCAAGACGGCCAATCCCAGACGACGAATCATTGTGTGAGTCCTCCAACCCTCGCGGCAACGCACGTTGACCTTATCGGTGCCGCGTTCGCTGTTAGATCGCCGAATGGACGCAATTGCGTTACAGATGTGACCAGATTGGCGCGTGCCGTGTTAGCCGACGCCGGCCGGTTCCGTCGTTTCTCGCTGGCCGCTTCATCACGCCAGAGGAGCGCGAACTCCGAGCACGGGCTGCCGTTGCCTGCCGTCGCCCCAACCGGGTTCCCATGGAAACCGGCCACGAGCGTCGGCCCATACGAGTTGGAGGGCGCGCACGTCAGGGCCGCAGATCTTCACTGCGTAGGTGAGGTGTACGTCGGGGTAATCGACCTCGACGACCTCGACAAGGAACCGGTCCTGGTAGTCGATGTGCATGGCCGGCGCCAGTACCGCGCCGTCATCGACCATCATGTGGCCGATCGACTTCAGCACCCGGTTGGAAACGTGCGCGTTGAGCCCGGTTATCAGCAGTTCGGGCAGTCCGCGGTCGTGCAGTCCGACGGTATAGGCGAAGGGTCTCTTTTCCTGCTCCACGAATTGAACCTGCCAACCATCGTGGTCGCGCATCATCCGGCGCAGTTCGTTCAGGTAGTCCTCTCTGCTGCTGTTCGGGTTGTCGCATTGCCAGCACATTGCCGTCCCTTCCGTAGTCGTTTGTGGCCAGCTTCCGCCCAGGCACCGACATCGTTTCCGCGAGTGGGTAGTCGCTGGTATCGGGAGTGCTGGCAGGTAGCTGTGAATTTCCTTGCGGAGCAAGATCATTCGGCCTTGCATGCGCTCTTCTTTGTGACGCAGACGACGTCTTCCGCGGGAACAGCAGTGTCTGCATGGCTGTTGCTACCCACACGTGCTCGCCCGGAGCCGCGCGACAGCGTGCCCGAATGTGGCGACGCCAAACGACTTCAACGGACGGAAGGCACTGATGCGCCAGGGCCCACTTGCCGGACGCTATCCAGCGGTGGCCGCCATGGTCACGTTCGCTCTGATCCCCTACCTGGCCCTGTCGGCGGCGTTCGACCCGCTGGTGCCGATCATCTCCGAGCAGCTGCACATGTCCGCCCAGGAGTTGAGCCTGAGCTCCGGCCTGGGCAACGCGGCCTACGCCGTCGGCACCGTGCTCGCGGTCCAGTTCGCCCAGCACCTGCCACAGCGCAGAATGCTGCTCGCCTACGCGGTGGTGCTCTTCGTCGGTTCGGTATTGGCGGCGTCGGCCGCGAACGCGGGCATGTTCATCGGCGGACACGTCATGCAAGGCCTGGCCACCAGCATGCTGCTGATCGCCGCCGCACCGCCACTGACCATCGGCTTTCCGAAAGCCCGTCTGCGCCAGACCGCGGTCATCATGAACATGTGCGTCTTCGGCGCGGTGGCGATCGGCCCGTTCGTCGGCGGGGCGCAGGCCGAGGCGCATGCGTGGCGACCACTGTTCTGGATCGTGGCAGGTATCGCGTCGCTGGCGCTTCTGCTCGCCGTGTTGACGTTCGAGGACGCACCCCCTGCCGACCTGGATGCGCCGCGTGACCTCTGGGCGATCGGACTGGCGGCGGTTGGCTGCGGCGCAGGCTTCATCGGGGCCTCGCAACTCACCACCCACGGACTGACCGACGCGGCGGTGGCCGTCCCGATGCTGGGTGGACTTGCGCTGATCGGCGTGCTGATCGTCTACCAGTTCCGAGCACGCCGCCCGCTGCTGACGGTCCGCACCGTGCTCACCAGTTCGATCCCGGTCGCCGGTGTCGGCGTGGCGCTGTTCGCCGCGGCCGCGTCGGTGGCGGCGACGGCCCTGACCGCCAACGTGCTGTTGCAGACGTACAGTCCGGTCCACGTGGGACTGCTCTATCTGCCCGAACTCGGCGGCGCGATCGTCATGGCCGTCGTCTTCGGCTTCGTCATCACCCGCCGCGCGATGCACTACCTGCCGCTCGTCGGCATGGGGTTCCTCGCGGCGGGCATCGTGGTGTTCCGGTTCGCCATCCCCGCGAACCAGCCGCCTCACCATGCTCGGTGCAGCGCTGACGGGGCTCGCGCTAGGCGCGACCGTCGCCCCCGCACTGTTCGTCGCGGGATTCTCGTTGCGGTCCAACAGCCTTCAGCGCGTCTTCGCCATCATCGAACTGTTGCGAGCCGTGGCCGCGTTCATGGTGGCGCCGATCTTCGCCTACTACGCGGTCGCCGCACCGGGCGATCTGGTGGAGGGCACCGGCGACGCGCTGTGGATCGGACTCGGGCTCGCGATCGGCGGCGCCGTCTTCGGCGTGGCCGTCTACCTGCTCAGTGGGGCGCGGCCGCAGAAGCCCGACCTCGACGAGTTCCTCGACGGCGACTCCCCCGCCTGGTACTCCCCGCCGCTACTCGCGCGTCTGCGCAAGGGCCTGCCCCCGCACGTCGCCGCGCCCGCGCCGGTCCCTGCCGACCGCGACACCGATCGAGCGCGTCACCGCGGACGCCGCGGGGCCGGTCGTCTTCGCGTACGACGGGTCAGACCTCGCGGCGTCGGCGATCGCACGGGCCGCGGACCAACTGCCACCCCGGCGAGATGCGCTCGTCGTGTGCGTCTGGTGTCCCGTCGACGTGGGCTTCACCCCGACCGACGCGAAACACTTCGACGCCGACGACGCGAGTGAGGTCCGTCAGGCCGCCGAACGTACCGCCGCTCACGGCGCCTCGCTGGCCGTCGACGCCGGATTCCTGGCGTGCAGCAAGGCCGTTGAAATGGCGCCGACGTGGAAGGGCATCGTCGAGACCGCCGACGAGCACGACGCGAGCCTCATCGTGCTCGCGCCCGCACCGCCGCAACGGGCTCCTCGGACATCTGCAGGGCAGCGTGGCCGCGGCGGTGGTCGCACACACCAGCACTCCGGTCCTGATCGTGCCGGAGCGCGGACATCTCACGTGAGGAGTAGTTCGGGCACGTTGCGCTGTGGGCACGTCAGCGCCCAAGCCCTGGTGATGAGTTCGGACTCCGGAGTTCCCGCCCGAAGCGCCGCGAACATCGCGTCGGGATCGAAGGTGGGCCCGAACGGGTCCGAGGCGAATTCCGGGCCTCGCATGTACTCGGTCGCTGCCTCGGCCATCGCAAAGTTGTCGATCTGCAGTTCAACCGTGTTGCCGTCGGGATCGCGGTAGTAAAGCGATGTCGTGGGCCCGTGTTGCACGGGAACGTGGGGCACTATTCCTGACTCCTTCAGCTCCGCGTGCTTGGTCAGTAGGCCCCACAAGTCCGGAAAGGTATAGGCCGAATGAGCCAACCCGACCGTCATGGGCGTGCGCGGTTGCGGAGCGGGCAACTGTGCAATCGCTAGCCGGTGGTGCTCCTCGTCGAAGGTGAGGAACGCAAGGAACTCGTTCTCGTAGACGACGTGGGCATCCAGGACCTTCGAATACCAGTCCCGCAGCGCAGGCATCTGGCCGGTCTGCAGAACGATGTGGGCAAGCTTCTTGTCGCTGTTCACGGATTTCTCCCTCGGCTCGGTCTGAAAGAAGGATCCGGTCGATCACGCGCGCAGACATCGGCAAGGACGCGTAGGCGACGGCCGCCAACAGTCGTAGATCGGGTGAAGATCTACGCGTAGACGCCGATGTAATGCTGCATGGGATTGATCGATGCTGGCTAGCATGAGCGAAATTGATCCTCTGAACTGGAACGACGAGCGTGTGAGCGATCCCTTACCGACCGGAACGGTGACGTTGATCTTGGCCGACGTCGAGGGTTCGACGCGGTTGTGGGAGGCCCAGCACCGGAGGCGATGACCGCCGCCGTGCAGAAATTGGATCGGACGCTCGACGAGCTCGTCGGCGTCCATGGCGGAGTGCGCCCCGTCGAACAGGGCGAGGGCGACAGCTTCGTGGTGGCCTTCGCGCAGCGCGTCCGACGCGGTGGCATGCGCGGTGGCACTGCAACGTGCACCGCTGGCTCCGATTCTGTTGCGCATCGGGCTGCACACCGGCGAGGTGCAGTTGCGCGACGAGGGCAACTACATCGGCTCGACGATCAATCGGACCGCCGGCTGAGGGACCTGGCGCACGGCGGCCAGACGGTGCTGTCTGGGACGACCGGGCGATATCGTGATGGATCGGCTTCCGCCGAATGCGTGGTTAGCAGACCTCGGCAGCCACGTCGTGCGCGATCTGCCCCGGCCGGAACACGTCATGCAGCTGTGTCACCCGGATCTGCACAACGAGTTCCCGCCGCTCCGGACGGCGGATGTCGATGTGTCGCAGAATCTTCCGGCTCAGCTGACGAGTTTCGTGGGGCGCGGAGCACAACTGGCCGAGGTGCATGGTCTGCTGTCCGACGACCGGCTCGTCACGCTTGACCGGTGCGGGCGGCATCGGCAAGACACGGTTGGCCGTCGAGGTCGCGGCGCACGCCTCTCCCGATTTCGGCGACGGCGTCCGGTACGTGGACTTGGCGCCGATCACCGACCAGAGTCTGGTTGCCGTCACCGTGGCGCGCGCGTTGGGTCTGCCCGACCAGCCGGGTCGGTCGACGACCGAAACCTTGCTGCGGTTCATCCGCGACAAGCACATGCTGATCGTGCTCGACAACTGCGAGCATCTGCTGGACGCCAGTGCGGCGCTCGTGACGGCGCTACTCGGCGCGTGTTCCAGGTTGACGGTGTTGGCGACCAGTCGCGAGCCGATCGGCGTACCCGGTGAGCTCACGTGGCGGGTACCACCACTGTCGCTTGGCGACGACGCGATCGAGTTGTTCGGCGACCGCGCCCGGCTCGCCCGACCCGACTTCTCCCTCACGGGCGACGACGCCGCCGTCGCGAGGGAGATCTGTGAGCGTCTCGACGGTATGCCGCTGGCCATCGAACTGGCCGCGGCCAGGGTGCGGGCGCTATCACTGCCCGAGATACTCGACAGCCTTCATGACCGCTTCCGCCTGTTGACCGGCGGCGCGCGCACCGCGGTGCGAAGGCAACAGACTCTGCGTGCCTCGGTCGACTGGTCACACGCGATGCTGACCGAACCCGAGCGCGTCCTGTTCCGCCGCCTCGCCGTGTTCATGGGTGGGTTCGACCTACCCGCGGCAAGGGCCATCGCAGGCGATGCCGGATTGCATCGTCACCAGGTGCTCGACCTAGTCACGCTGCTCGTCGACAAGTCTCTCGTCGTAGCCGAAAACATAAGCGGCACATCACGATACCGGTTGATGGAGACCGTGCGACAGTACGCCCTGGAGAAGCTCGGCGAGTCCGACGAGTCCGACGACGTTCGCGATCGTCACCGCGACCACTACACGTCGATGGCGGCCAAGTTGGACGAGGCGAGCAAATCGGGCCACCACGGTCAGATCAAGCGGACCGAAGCCGAGATCGACAACCTCCGGGCCGCATTCGCGTGGAGCCGCGAGCACGCCGACGTCGAGGACGCGTTGCGGCTGGTGTCGTCGCTGCAGCCGCTGTGGCTATCACGTGGGCGTCTCGTCGAAGGACTCACGTGGTTCTTCGCCGTCCTGCCCGATGACGGCCGGCCTCCAGACGGTGTGTCGCCTGCCGTTTACGCGGGGGCGCTCGCCGACAGGTCGGTGCTCATGGCGGTGCTCGCGACGCCCGACCTGGTGGCCCGCGTCGAACAGTCCCTGTCCATCGCCCGAGAAGTCGGCGACCCCGGACTGCTGTTGCGGGCTTTGCTCGCCTGCGGTTCAAGCGCGGTGTTCGATGCCGACGTGGCACGTCCCTACCTCGAGGAGGCGATCAGCTTGGCCCGCGCCGCGGGCGACACGTGGAGGTTGAGCCAGGCCCTCTGGTGGCAAGCCTACGCAGCGATCATCTACGGCGAACCGAGCCGTGCGCTAGAGGCAGGCACGGAGGGACACCGGCTTGCCGACGAGATCGGCGACGAATTCGTGTCCCGGATGTGCCGGTTCTGGGGCGTCGCGACGGCTCACATGCTGCAGGGGGAGCTGATCGTCGCGGCGGCACAGTTCAGGGAGCTGATCGCTGAGGCTGAGAGAGCCCACGATCCACTCGGATTGGTTGCCGCGTCATCCCACCTATCCCATGCGCTGGCCTACTTCGGCGACATTGACGGCGCTCGCACCACGGCAATCGCGGCGGCAGCACTCGGATCGGAGCTCGGCGGTTTCCTGGAAGGTGTCGGCTACGCCCCGCTGGCGAGAGCCGCGCTCGCCTCGGGTGACGTCGCAGCGGCCGTCGAAGCAAGCGAGCTGGCGTGGCAGCGGCTGGGAGCGCATCCGCTGCCGGCGGGAAACGTCAATCCGATGGCTGAAATCGCGCTCGCACGTGGTGATCTCGAGGAAGCATCGCGCTACGCCGACGACGCGGTCGCCCGCGCTCGCGGCGTCCACCTTGCGCTGGCGCTGGTGGCTCGGACCCAGGTGTCGATTGCAAAGGGTGCAATCGACGTCGCGGAACGCGACGCACACAAGGCTCTGGCACTTGCCGTCAGCGGCGGCACCAAAGCGCCGATTCCGGAAGCGTTGGAGTGTCTTGCCGCGCTCGCGGGCCGCGCCGAAAGTCGGCACGAAGCCGCCAGGCTCTTCGGAGCGGCCCACGTCCTCCGTCAGCGTTTGAACCTCGTCCGATACAAGGTCTACGACGCCGGCCACGACGCCTCGGTCGCCGCATTACGCGAAGCCCTGGGCGACAGCGAGTTCGAATCGGCCTGGGCCGACGGCGCTGCCCTATCCATCGACGAGGCGATTGCCTACGCACAACGTGGCCGAGGTGAGCGGAAACGACCATCCAGCGGTTGGGCTTCACTCACTCCCGCGGAACGCGACGTGGTGCGACTGGTCACCGAAGGCCTGGGCAACAAGGACATAGGCACCCGACTGTTCATCTCGCCGCGGACGGTGCAGACCCACCTCACCCACGTCTACACGAAGCTCGGACTGTCCTCCCGGGTGCAACTCGTCCAGGAGGCGGCGCAGCATGCCTGAGGCGCGCTAGTTGCTCGTCACCGCATTTGGTGTTCGACGGCTTCGACGGCCATGCGCACGAGTTGATGTCCGTGTTGCTGCCGTAGCCACCGCCGGTGAATACGCCGAAGGCATCGCCGTGGGTTCCGGTGTAGGTCGCGCCGCCGCCTCCGCCGCCGCCACCCGAACGCTCGACCGTCACCTGTCCAGCCCTGGCCTTCGAGCGCGGTCTTGTAGGCGTTCATGACGTCGTTGGGTCAGCCGCTGACGGCGAAGTGAGGTGCGTTCCGCCGTCGTGAATCGAGTCGGGGCCGTCGGTACGCGAGGTGTTCGCCGGCGTGGGGATCAGCGATTTCACGTCCCCGCTCGCGGCCGACGACGTCGACGACTCCGAGGACGACGATGAGGAAGACGACGACGAACTGCTGCTCGACGCGGCGCTGGTCGCCGACGAGCTTGCCGAGACGGTCTGGGTGACCGTGGCGGTGGTTCCCGAATTGCCGCCGCACGCGGTCGCAGCGAGGCCGATGGCGAAGATCGCCCCTGCGAAGACATACCTATTACTAGTCATTTGCCCACTCACATCGTCGTGTGTCCGGCGCGGCGGCCCGCGCCCCGGCAACCGTAGCCGCTGGCGAATATTGACGCAGCGGTTTGACCGAATGGGTTGGCGTGTCAGAGGAAACGATCGGCCACCGCAACGAACGCCGCATCGGCAGCTACCAAAATCCTCTGCACGGAGACTCCCCGCCCCGCGCGGCCAACGCGACGACTCCACAGGCGGCGGGCGTACGTTCGTGGTCGTGAAGTACCGCAGCCTCGGACGAACCGGAATCCAAGTCAGCCCACTATGCCTCGGCGCCATGATGTTCGGCGCCTGGGGCGACCCCGACCACGACAGTTCGATCACCACCATCCACGCCGCCCTCGATGCGGGCATCAACTTCATCGACACCGCCGACGTGTACTCGCAGGGCGAATCCGAGGTCATCGTCGGCAAGGCTCTGGCAGGCGGTAAGCGCGACGACGTGGTGCTCGCGACCAAGGTCTGGGGTCCCATGGGCGTTGCCGCCCGACGCGCCGCTGGGCACCGTCGCGGATCCGAACAAGCGCGGAATCTCGAGGCGCTGGATCACCACCGAGGTCGAGAACAGCCTGCGTCGGCTGAACACCGACTGGATCGACCTCTACCAGATCCACCGCCCCGATCCGCAGACCGACGTCGAGGAGACGCTCGGTGTGCTCACCGATCTGCAGCGGCAGGGCAAGATTCGCGCCTTCGGGTCCTCGACCTTCCCTGCTCACCAGATGGTTCAGGCGCAATGGGTCAGCGAGCGGCGCGGACTTGGACGCTTCGTGACCGAGCAGCCGCCGTATTCACTGCTGGTCCGGGGCATCGAGGCCGACGTCCTTCCGGTGGCGCAGGAGTACGGGATGGGCGTCCTGCCGTGGAGCCCGTTGGCCGGAGGTTGGCTCAGCGGCGGGTACCGCAAGGACAAGGAGCTGCCCGAGTCCAATCGGCGAGCGCGCATGCCCGGCCGATTCGACATGTCCATTCCCGACAATCAGCGCAAGCTCGACGTCGTGGACGCGCTCGGCCAGCTCGCCGACGAAGCCGGGCATCTCGCTGATCCACCTCGCGATCGCCTTCGTCATGCAGCATCCCGCGGTGACCGCCCCGATCATCGGACCGCGCACGCTGGCACACCTGGAATCGCAGCTCGGCGCCGCCGAGGTCACGCTGTCGACGGACATCCTCGACGCGATCGACGAGATCGTGTCGCCGGGCACCACGGTCTCGAGCACCGACCAGGGCTATCTCGCGCCGGCGCTGACCGATCCGTTCCTGCGCCGTCGCCGCACGTCCTAACCGGCGTCGGGCACGTGGGTCCGCTGAGCCCACTGGAAGACCTGCCAGGCGGCCACCTCGTCGAAGTCCCCGTGGACGCGCCGCGCTGACTCATCGCTGATCGCCTGTGCACCAATGGCTTTCACCTGAACCTCTGCGCAGCGTTCCATCAGCAGGAAGTAGCCCACCGCGCGTCGACCGAGGCGCCGACCGTCAGAAGTCCGTGGTTGCGCAGGATCACCGCGCGTGCGCCGCCCATGCCGCCGCGATGCGCTTGCCGCCGTCCGTCGACCGGATGTCGAGTTCCTCGTCGTCGAAGATCTCGTGGTCGCCGAAGAACGCGCATGCCTCCTGCGAGATCGGCTCGAGCCTGGTGACGGTGGCCGAGAACGGCGTCCCGTAGGGCGTATGGCAGTGCGCTGCGGCGACGACGTCGGGCCTGGCCTCGTGGATGGGCGCATGGATGTAATACGCCGCGACGTTGACGTGGCCGTCGCCGAGCGAGCCCCAGCCCATCGCTCCGAACACTCTGTACGCCAAGGCAAGTCGGCGTTTGCGGTGAGCGCGCACCGCGACCGGATCAGTAATGTCGGGCTCGCCGGACGCGGGGTCCAGGAATCCTCGGCGATGCACAGATACATAGCCACAGATATATAGTTCCCGAACCGGGCGCCGGCCCACCGGAACCCCTCGCGATGCGCGGTGACCAGTGGGATGTGTTGTATGGGAGACTCTTTCGCACCAAGTTCCCAGATTCGGATGCCCGCGCCGGGCCCAGCCGCGACCCTGTGAAGTCGCTGTGGCAACGCGCACGACTCCCTCTGATTGCCGCTACATAGTGTGCGTGATATATGTACGACGTGGAGTTTGAGCCGACAGACTGCGACGTCAGCGAATGCGTCGGCGAACTGCTCGATCATGCGATTGACCTGACGGTGCGTTTCCTCAGCGACCGCGCGGAGTTGAGTGCGTCGGCGGCGTTCGTGTTGAACAGGGTGTGTCGAGAAGGGCCCATCCGGCTGACCACGCTCGCCGCCAGGGAAGGCGTCAGCCAGCCCTCCATGACCCAGTTGATCCAGCGCCTCGAGCGCGTAGACCTGGTGACCAGGCTGGCCGACCCCGATGACGGGCGCGCCACTCTCATCGGCATCACCGGCCCAGGCCAGGCGCTGCTCGACGATCGAAGGCGACTCCGGCGGGAACGTCTGCGCGCGCTGATGGCGACGCTGACCCCGGAGGAGGAATGCGCGTTGAAGCTCTCCGCGCAGGTGGCATTTCCCGTACTCCGTCGGCTCGTCGAGAACGCCGACTGTCCTTCAGAAGAAACGGCGGTGCTCGGGTGAAGCGCGAAAGTCGGGTCAGACGCGCGGTGAAGATCCTCTGGATCCCGCTGGTGCTGATCGTCGTGCTGGCGGTGTCGGGTCTGGTCGTGTCGCGTCTGCACGGGGAGTTCGGCTCCGGCGACCTCAACGCCGGAGCGGGCGCCGGGATCGAGATCGTCCAGTTCAACCCGAAGGTCATGATCTACGACGTGTACGGCTCACCCGGTAGCACCGCTCAGATCAGCTACTTCGACCCAGACGTGGTCCTGCACACGGTGAACGTGCCCCTGCCGTGGTCGGTCACCTTGTCGACGACGTTGCCGTCCGTCAGCGCCAGCCTCATGGCGCGCACCGATGGCGACCAGATTGGATGCCGCGTCACCGTGAATGGAACCGTCCGTGAGGAGCAATCGGCCGATGGGGTCCAAGCCCAGACCTACTGCCTGGTGAAGTCGGCATGACCCACACGTTGCCCGCGGCCGAGCGCGACAGGCCCCTCGTGAAAAGCGGCCCTTCCTCCCCCACATGCTTCGCATTCTTGCGGTGCCGATCATCCTGTTCTGGATCGCGATCGCCGTCATCGTGAACGTCGCCGCGCCCCAGCTCGAGGTCGTCGGAGAGCTGCACGCAGCGCCGATGGCTCCCGAGGATGCGCCGTCGATGAAGGCCATGAAGTTGATGGGCGGCAACTTCAAGGAGTTCGACTCCAACAGCACGATCATGGTCGTCATCGAGGGCCAGCAGCCGCTCGGCCCTGACGCTCATCGAGTACTACGACGAGATCATCAAGAAGCTGCGGCAAGACCCCGAGCACATCCAGCACATCCAGGACTTCTGGGGCGACACGCTGACCGCGGCGGGCGCACAGAGCGCCGACGGCAAGGCCGCCTACGTGATGTTGAACCTCGCGGGTGAGCAGGGCATGACGCTGGCGAACGAGGGCGTGGAGGCGACCCGCAAGGCGATCGAGGAGACGCAGGCCCCACCCGGCGTGAAAGCGTACGTGGCGGGTCCGGCGGCGCTCACTCGCGACGAGCACGTCATCGGCAACGCCAGCCTCGGCGTGATCACCCTGATCACCCTGGTCGCGATCGCTGGCATGCTGCTGATCGTCTACCGCTCGATCCGCACCACGCTGATCCAGCTCTTCCTCACGTTCCTCGCCTTGCTGACGGCGCGCGGCGTGGTGTCGATTCTGGCCATGAACGACGTGTTCGGGCTGACGACGTTCGCCGGGAGCATCCTGACGATGCTCGCCATCGCCGCGGCCACCGACTACGGCATCTTCCTCTTCGGGCGCTACCGCGAAGACCGTGGCATGGGACTGGATCGAGACGACTCCTACTACGCGACGTTCAAGTCCGTCGCACCCGTCATCGTCGGATCCGGCCTGACGATCGCCGGCGCGACGTACTGCCTGTCCTTCGCGCGGTTGCCGTACTTCACCACGATGGGCGCGCCGGTCGCGATCGGCATGATCGTCGTGGTCGCCATCGCGGTGACACTGGGCCCCGCCGTCCTGTTCCTCGGGAGCAAGATCGGGCTGTACGAATCGAAACGGCCACCGACGAGCAGGTTTTGGCGCAAGGTCGGCACCGTCGTGGTGCGCTGGCCTGCACCCGTCTTCGTGGCCAGCCTGTTCGTGGTGCTGATCGGCATCGTCGCCATCCCGGGATACAAGCCCGCGTACAACGACCGCTACTACCTTCCCGACGACGCCCCGGTCAACCAAGGGTTCGCCGCCGCCGACCGACACTTCTCCCAGGCCCGGATGAACCCGGACATCCTGATGGTCAACGCCAACCACGACATGCGGAACCCAGCCGACATGCTCGTCCTCAACGCGGTGGCGCGAAACGTCATGCACACCGAGGGTATTGCGATGGTCCAGAACATCACTCGGCCGTTGGGCATTCCGATCCAGCACAGCTCGATTCCGTTCCAGACGAGCGTGCAGGGACAGACCAGCAACATGAACCTTCCGTTCCAGCGGGATCAGCTGGATAACATGAAGAAGATGGCCGACGCGACGCAGGCGTCGATCGACATCGCGGAGAAGCAGTACCAGCTCTCCCTGAAACAGACTGCCATCACGCAGGATTCGGCTGCCAAGTCCCGTGATCTCCTCGCGATCACCAACCAGCTGCGGGACAACATCGCGAACTTCGACGACACGTTCCGACCCTTGCGCAGCTTCTTCTACTGGGAACCGCACTGCTACGACATCCCCCTGTGTGCGGCGATGAGGTCCCTCTTCGACTCGCTCGACGGGATCGACCAACTGACCGACGCGACGGGGGCGGTCCAGGTCAACACCGACCAATTGGCGGACCTGGCACCGCAACTGACGGCCCTTCTCCCCCAGACGATCGCGACGATGAAGTCGACGCTGGCGCTGACGCGGGCATCGATCAGCAGCCAGAGCGCCCTGCTCGATCAGATGCAGGCGTCCAACGACACCGCCCTGGCGATGGGCGCGAGCTTCGACCAGGCCAAGAACGACGACCTGTTCTACCTCCCGCCGGAGGCCTTCCAGAACCCCGACTTCAAACGCGGCCTGGAGATGTTCATGTCGCCGGACGGCAAGTCCGCCCGGATGTTCATCACGCATCAGACCGATCCCGCGACGGTGGAGGGCATCGCCAGGGTCGACTCCGAACGCAAGGCCGCGCAGGAGGCCTTGAAGATGACGTCGCTCTCCGACGCCAAGATCTACCTCGGCGGAGTCGCGGCCACCTACAAGGACATGTCCGACGGGGCCCGCTACGACCTGATGATCGCCGTGGTGTCGTCACTGACGCTGATCTTCATCATCATGCTCATCCTCACCAGAATCTGCGGTGGCGGCAGCCGTCATCGTCGGCACGGCCGCCAGCTCGATCGCGGCGTCCTTCGGCATCTCGGTGCTGATCTGGCAGGACCTGTTGGGCATCCAGGTGCAGTGGCTGGTCATGCTGATGTCCGTCATCATCCTGTTGGCGGTGGGATCGGACTACAACCTGCTGTTGGTATCGCGGTTCAAGGACGAGATCCATGCCGGGCTGAAGACGGGCATCATCCGCTCGATGGCAGGCACGGGCGGCGTGGTGACATCGGCCGGTCTGGTGTTCGCCGCCACCATGGCCGGGATGATGTACAGCGATCTGGTGGTGCTGGCCCAGATGGGCTCCACGATCGCCATCGGCCTCCTCGTCGACACGTTCATCGTGCGCTCGCTGCTGATGCCCTCGATCGCGACGATGTTGGGCCGGTGGTTCTGGTGGCCGCAGGTGGTGTACCCGCGCGGCGACTACCAGTTCCTGAAGCCGGGAGCCCAGCGGCCTCCGCCGGTCCCGGTCGGGGGCTAGCGAACCGGGACCGCCCATGCGCTGCCCTGCTCGCGGTCGAGCACCGTGGTCCCCTTGTTCTTCAGTACGAAGACGTAGACCGACAGGCTGACGCCGATCACGGCCGTCACGTAGACGATGAACAACGTGAGGTGGTCGGCCTTGGCCGCCTGGTACAGCAGCGGGGCCGTGCCGCCGAAGACCGAGTTGGCGAGCGCGTAGCCCAATCCCACTCCGAGAGCACGGATTTCAGCAGGGAACAGCTCCGCCTTCACGATCGCGTTGACCGACGTGTACCCCGTGAGAATGACGTAGCCCACCGCCGTCAGCAGGAACGCCGTGAACCACGACGTGGTCTGCGGAAGATACGTCAGCAGCACGTAGGTGTAGATGACGCCGCCGACGCCGAAGAACACCAGCAGCGGCTTGCGGCCCACCCGGTCGCTGAGGAGGCCGCCGATGGGCTGCAGCAGCATCAGGAAGATCAGACCCGCGAGATTGATCCACGTCGCCGTCAGCGCCCGGTCGGATCCGAAGGTGGACTTGACGATTGCGGGTGCGTTGATCGTGTAGGTGTAGAACGCCACCGTCCCGCCGGCGGTGATGAGAAAGACGAGCAGCAGCGGACGCCAGTGCGTGGTGAACAACGTCTTCAGGGATCCCGCGGACTGGTCCTCGCCTTCGCGGATCGCCTCCAGGTGCGACTCGCTGAGCGACTCGTCCATGGAGCGACGGATCCACAGCACGACCAGCGCGGCGATGCCGCCGATGAAGAAGCCGATGCGCCACCCCCACGAGCTGAGCTCCTCCTTGTCCAGGAAGTGCAGCGCGATCAGCAGGGTGAACTGCGCGAGTACGTGCCCGCCGATGAGGGTGACGTATTGGAACGACGACAAGAAGCCGCGCCTGTTCGCGGTCGCCGCTTCCGACATGTACGTCGCCGACGTGCCGTACTCCCCGCCGGTGGCGAATCCCTGGACCAGCCGGGCGAAGATCAGAATGACCGCCGCCCAGTACCCGATGATCTCCCGCGTCGGCATCACCGCGACGAGGAACGAGCAAGCCGACATGACGCTGATGCTCAGCATCAGCGCGGACTTGCGGCCGCGTCGGTCGGCGTATCGGCCGAAGAACCACGAGCCCACCGGCCGCATGACGAAGGTGACCGCGAAGATTCCGTAGATGTACAGCGTCGAGTTCTTGTCGTTCTTGTCGAAGAACTGCGCCTCGAAGTACATGGCGAACACGGTGTAGACGTAGACGTCGTACCACTCGACGAGATTGCCCGCCGAACCCCTCAGCGTGTTCAATACCGCCCGGCGAGTGCTCGTCTCGGCTCGGGTTGGACCGGACCCCTGGTCTACCTCAGTCATTCACGGACGATAACGGACGGGTGCGGCCGCTCGTGGCACCTTCACGGGGTCGCCGGCAATGTCAAAGCGCAGTTGGACGATCGAAGATCATCTACACTCCAGCAACGATCCAGCACGGGAAGGCATCATCATGCGCTACAGAACATTCGGAGCAGCGGCTCTCCTGGCTGCGGGAGCCGCCGCCGCAATCGTCGCCGCACCCGCCGCCCTGGCAGACGACACGTGCGACCCCGCAGTGGCCGTCTGCGAAGGTGGCGCACCAGCAGACCCCAACAGCGGCCCGATGGACTTCTCCCCGGCGGTGCAGGCACCGGCCGACGACTATCCCGGGGACGGTGACTTCTACTTCGGCTCCCCCGGTCCCAATGAACCCGCCTATTCGATCAATGGCCGGGGCGATGGCGGTGCCGGCGCCAGTCACGGCGGAGGTGGCGGCGGAGGTGGCGGACACCGTTAACAAGTTGTCGTTTCCGTTGTGCGTCAAGAGTTTAGGAGAGTGAGAAGTATGTTTTCGTCATTGCGTTCTGCACGCCGCGCGCTCGTCACCACGATCGGTGCCTTCGCCATCGCGGGCGCAACCTTCGGTGCCGCGGCGCCGATTGCGCTTGCCGACCCACCACCTCCGCCGGTTCCGGGCTGCTCAGCCGGCGACTTCGAACAAGTTCAGTCCCAAGTCGCGGCGGCCACGTCGGCCTACTTCTTCAGCCATCCCGACGTGAACGCCTTCTTCTCGACCCTCAAGGGCCTACCGAAGGATCAGGTCCGCAGCGACTCCAAGGCGTACCTCGCGGCGAACCCGCAGACGCAGTCGGAGCTCGCAGGGATCCGGCAGCCGCTGCGCGACATGAAGGCTCGCTGCCAGTAGGGCGACGTCACAGCGTCGCGTCGACGGGCCCCAATAGCTGGCAGCGGTCAGCGATGTCCTGGCCGATCCACGACGGACAGCCCCTGCCCGTCGCGGTGTAGGTGCTACCGGGGACGAACGGAACGTAGACCTGCGCGATCCCGGCAGGGTTCGACTGCGTGCACGTCTGTCCCGCGCTGCCGCCCTGCATCTGGATGCAGGCAACGTTCTGCGATGGACCGGCGGGCGGCAGCAGGCACACGTCGGGCTCCACGATGGTGGTGACCACGCTGACGCCCTCGACCGCAATGACCTCGGGCGGCGATATCTTGAAGCCGCACGGCGGCGGCGGCGCGGCACCCGCGGCGGGTGCGCCCACTCCACCGGTCAACCCAAGGGTCAACGCCACACAGGCCACGGCAGACAGCACTCGGATCATTCCGCCGATGGTAATGCGAGACCGTCGTGACCAACCAGCGATCGGGCTTACTTCCAGGCGAACACCGGCTGCTCGAGCTCGTCGACCGGGTCGTGCGCGCCCTCCAGGCACAGCCACCGCAGTTGCAGCAACACCGCGCCCGTCGGTGCGTGGATGAGGTCGTTGCCCAACGGCATCTGCACGACGGGACGCGGGCTCTCGGGAATCGTGATGAACCGCGGCGAGTCGTCGCGCTGCAGTTGGTGCAGCCCCACCCGGTAGACCGCCACCACCTCGTCGGGCGCGGGATGCAGGTCGAGCCGACCGCCGCCCCAGATCACGACGGGGGTCATCACGTAGCCCGATCGAGTGGGGTAGTCGTCGAGCAGTCCCAGCACCGCCGATGCGGGCAGCTCGACGCCGACCTCCTCGTGAAGTTCGCGCAATGCCGCGTCGACGACGGTTTCGCCCGCATCCAGCCTGCCGCCGGGGAGCGCCCACTGCGCGGCATGCGCACTGAGCCGAGATGCCCTGCGGCACAGCAGGAAAGCGGCGCCACCGGATACGTCGACCATCCGGCCGTCGAGGTCCTCGGGCATCGGCCTGCCGTCGATCCAGTCGTCGACGGGCGCTGGGTCGACGCGGTCCTCGCCCGTCTCGGAGTCGACGATGACCACGGCGACGGCCGCGTGCCTCTTCGTCGGGTCGGTCACGACGCGACGGTCGTGGCTCCCCAGGTTCGCGCGGAACCGGTCCCGCAGAGCTTCGTCGTAGGCGATCGTCACGGTTCGACGATAGGGGGTTCACACGAGCTGGGAATATCCAGTCATCGCGTGCACGCTGACCATGGCAACGCCCGATGCCCCGACTAGGAGATCCAACACATGTCCGATGCGATCAACTTCGATGAGATGAACCGGCCCGTCATCGCCGAGTTCCGAGAGACCGGCGGCAAGGCGGGCGGCATGTTCGAAGGCAAGCCGCTGGTGCTCGTCCACCACACCGGAGCCAAGTCCGGCAAGGAGCGGATTGCGCCGTTGGTGCCGCTGCTCGATGAGGGCCGCATCTACGTCTTCGCCAGCAAGGGCGGCGCCCCCACGAATCCCGACTGGTACCACAATCTGGTGGCCAATCCGGACACCGTGGTGGAGTTGGGGACCGAGACGTTTCCGGTGACGGCTCGCGTACTCAGCGGTGCTGAGCGCGACGGGATCTACGCCAAGCAGTCAGAGGTGGAGCCTCAGTTCGCCGAGTACCAGCGCAACACCACCCGACTGATCCCGGTGATCGAGCTGCAACGCGTCGCCGGCTAGCTCTCGAGCTGGCCGGCCGTGTCGGGAGTCTTCCGTTGAATCATGTTGGGGTGCATGACCTTCAACCATGTGTAGGGGTGCTCGGGTGAGCTGGTGCTGCCGAGCGTGAACGTCCGATCGGTGCGACGGGCACGGGCGATCGACGCGAGCCAGGTGGCGACGGTGCTGACGCGGTTCTCCACGCCCGTCAGGAACGCGATGTGGATGAAACCCCAGCCCACCCAGCCGAAGAACCCGGCGAGCTTGATGGGCCCGGCCTGCAGCAGGGCGTGGCCCCGACTGATGTAGGCCGCGGACCCGAGGTCGCGGTAGCGGTAGCGCCGACGCGCCTTTCCGTCCAGATCGCGCCGGATGCACGCGGCGGCGTGCAGACCGCCCTGCATGGCATTCTCGGCGACACCCGGTAGGTGATCGCGACCGACGAGATCGCCGATGACGAACACCTCGGGATGGCCCGGCACCGACAGGTCCGCCTCCACCGCGATCCGTCCGGCCCGGTCGGAGGTGGCTCCGAGCACGTCGGCGACGTGTCGCGCGAACGGCACGGCCTCGACGCCCGCCGTCCACAACACCGTGCGCGCCGCGTAGTCCTGCGACTCACCACCTGCCTTCGGGGTGACGGTGACGCCATCCTGTCGTACGTCGGTGACGTGCACGCCCATGTGCAATTCGACGCCGAGCTCCTCCAGGATCTTGGTGGCCTTGTCGGTGAGGGCGGGGGCAAAGCTGCCCAGCACGCAGTGCCCTCCGTCGAACAGCAGCACGCGTGCGTCCCTCGGCTCGATGCTGTGGAACTCCTTGGCCAGCGCCCGAGTGGCCATTTCCCGGATCTGACCCGCCAACTCCACGCCGGTCGGACCGCCTCCCGAGACGGCGAACGTCAGCCACGCGTCGCGCTCCGGCCCCGGCGGCAGTGTCTCCGCCATCTCGAACGCGCCGTAGAGCCGTCGGCGGACGATGAGTGCGTCGTCGAGCGTCTTCATGCCCGGCGCCCATTGGGCGAACTCCTCGTGACCCATGTACGACTGGCGCATTCCGACGGCGACGACGAGGACGTCGTAGTCGATCGTGAACGTCGTGTCGTCCGGGCGACGGGCGGTGACGCGTCGAGCGTCGGGATCGAGTGTGCAGGCCTCCCCGAGCAGGGTGGTGACGTTGCGGTGCCGTGCGAGTTCCTCGCGGAGCGAATGGCTGATCTGGCCGATCGCCAGTGTTCCGGTGGCGCATTGATACAGCAACGGCTGGAACACGTGGCAGGCCGCGCGATCGAGGAGCGTGACCTCGACGTCTGGCCGCCCGAGCCTTCGCGCGCAGAACAGCCCGCCGAAGCCGCCACCGATGACCAACACCTTCGTCGGAGCCTTGTTCATGACTCCACCTTGCACTACGTCAGCCGGGCACTACGTCAGCCGGGGACCTCGTCGGTCCACACCTTGAAGCTCCACAGGGAATTGGCGCCGAACGCATTGCTGAGTGCGACGTCGCCGGCGTCGCGCCCGCGCGCGATCAGCACCCTGCCGATGCGCGGCATGTTGTTGCGCGCGTCGAAGGTGTGCCACTGACCGCCGAGGTACACCTCGAACCAGGCAGCGAAGTCCATCGGCCCGTACGGCGGCGGCATGCCGATGTCGCCGAGGTACCCCGTGCAGTAGCGCGTCGGGATGTTCATGGCTCGGCAGAACGCCACGGCGAGATGGGTGAAGTCGCGGCAGACGCCGACTCGTCCGTTGAACGCCTCCAGCGCGGTGCGGGTTGGGTCTGGCTGCTGATAGTCGAACGTGATGTGCCGGTGGACGTAATCACAGATGGCCTGCACGCGGTCCCATCCCGGCGGGGTCTGCCCGAACAGATCCCATGCAGTCTGCGACAACCGGTCGGTGTCGCAGTACCGGCTGCCGAGCAGGAAGATCAGCGTCTCGTCGGGCAGGTCCTCCACCGGAATCTGTTGTGCGTCAGGAACGAGGACGTCCGGCAGGCCCGAATCCCTGACGACGGCGTCCGACGTCACGCGCAGGCGACCGGCGGGCGCCACGATGCGGGTGCACCAGTTTCCGAAATCGTCCCGATAGCCCTTCATGGGGATTGGCGGGTCGACGATCAGCGCATCGCGACCGACGAGATCCGACACCCGGGTGAAGTGGACGTTGAGGTTGAGGATCATCGGCGTGGGCTGTGGGCAGTCGAAGACCATCTCGAACCCGACGTTTATCTGCATTGCGCCTCCGATTTCCGTCGTGTCATCCTTCGTCACCACCGCAATACGGGCAGTCGGCTGAAGACCTGACGCGTTCCCTCGCCCCATGCGTCGCTCACCGCGGTGAAATAGGGGTCCCCCTCGTCGAATCGCCGTCGCCACTGCACCTCGAGGCTGTCCTTCTCGTAGCACGCCAGGTCGATCGGCATGCCCACCGACAGATTGCTGCGCATGGTCGAGTCGAACGACACCAGGACACACTTCGTCGCGTCGGCGAGCGAGGTATCGCGACTGAGCACGCGGTCGAGGATCGGCTTGCCGTACTTGGTCTCACCGGTCTGGAAGTAGGGCGTGTCATTGCCCGCTTCGATGAAGTTGCCCTCGGCATAGGTGCGAAACAACCGCGGCGGCTCGCCGAGAATCTGCCCACCGACGACGAACGACGCGTTGAAGCGGATGTTGTTCTCTTCGAGGTACCCGGCATCGCGCTTCTCGATGTCGCGCGTCGCGTCGGCGACGAGCCCAACGACGTCGAACATGGTGCGGGCGCCATAAATGTTGTCGGTGGCGGCGCCGTCGGCGCAGCGCTGCGTCAACGTGCTGATGACGGCCTGGGTTCCGGCCAGATTCCCCGAGCTCAGGAGAATGATCACCCGGTCGCCGCGGCGCTCGAACACCGTCATCTTGCAGAATTTGGCAACGTTGTCCACGCCGGCGTTCGTGCGGGAGTCCGAGGCGAAGATCAGTCCCGTGTCGAGCATGACGCCTACGCAATAGGTCATACCGTGGGCCTTCTGATGCGAATCGCTCCCATCTCTTCCCGGGGCCCGGGGGAAGCGTCATTCGAAGTGCCCGGTGACGGACTGGGTGCCGGTTTCTGCCCTTCAGACGCTACACCGGACGTCAGCCGACTGCCGTGCGACGAAGGGTCCCGGTGACTGCGTGCCGCGCCGTCAGGCACGCTGGTCACACGATGACCCTCCCACCACCCGACGGCACCGGCGCCGACGAACTGTTCGCCTCCTTCGCCGCGTGGGCCGAAGCCGGTGGCACCCCGCTGTACCCGGCGCAGGAGGAGGCGCTGATCGAGTTGGTCAGCGAGGCGAACGTCATCCTCGCGACGCCGACCGGCTCGGGTAAGTCGCTGGTGGCGACCGGTGCCCTGTACGCGGCGCTCGCCGCGGGACGGCGCAGCTACTACACCGCGCCGATCAAGGCATTGGTCAGCGAGAAGTTCTTCGGGCTGTGCGACGTGTTCGGGGCGGCCAACGTCGGCATGCTCACCGGCGACGCCTCGGTGAATCCGACCGCTCAGATCATCACGTGCACGGCCGAAGTGCTGGCCAACATCGCGCTGCGTGAGGGTTCCGACGCCGACATCGGTCTTGTCGTGATGGACGAGTTCCACTTCTACGGCGACCCCGACCGCGGCTGGGCCTGGCAGGTGCCGCTGCTGGAACTGCCACGCGCACAGTTCCTCTTGATGTCGGCGACGCTCGGCGACGTCACCTTCCTGCGCGAGGATCTCACCCGCCGCACCGGCCGACCGACGGCACTGGTCGCCAACGCCGAACGTCCTGTGCCGCTGCACTTCTACTACGCGACGACGCCGATGCACGAGACCATCCAGGATCTGCTCGACACCAGCCAGTCGCCGGCCTACGTCGTCCACTTCACGCAGGCCTCGGCCCTGGAGCGAGCGCAGGCATTGATGAGCGTGAACGTCAGCACCAAGGAGGAGAAGGCCGCGATCGCGGACCTCATCGGCGGGTTCCGCTTCTCGACGACGTTCGGTTCGACGCTGTCGCGACTGGTTCGGCACGGCATCGGCGTGCACCACGCCGGAATGCTGCCCAAGTACCGGCGGTTGGTCGAGCAACTCGCCCAGGCTGGCCTGCTCAAGGTCATCTGCGGCACCGACACGTTGGGCGTCGGCATCAACGTGCCGATCCGGACCGTGGTGTTCTCGGCGCTGTCGAAGTATGACGGCGTTCGGACCCGACTGCTGCAGGCCCGCGAGTTCCATCAGATCGCCGGGCGGGCGGGCCGGGCGGGCTACGACACGGCTGGCACCGTCGTCGTTCAGGCGCCCGAGCACGAGGTCGAGAACCTCAAACAGTTCGCCAAGGTCGCCGACGATCCGAAGAAGCGGCGGAAGTTGGTGCGCCGCAAGGTACCCGAGGGCATGGTGCCGTGGAGCGAGGCCACCATGACCCGGCTGGTGGACGCCTCCCCCGAACCCCTGACGAGCAACATGCGGGTGTCCACCGCGATGATCCTCGACGTCGTCGACCGTCCCGGTGACCCGTTCGCCGCGATGCAGCGGCTCCTCACCGACAACCACGAGCCGCGCAAGCGCCAGCTCAAGCACATCCGCGAGGCGGTCGGCATCGCCCGCTCACTGCTGCAGGCAGGCGTCGTGGAGCGGCTCGCCGAGCCCGAGGCCGATGGTCGGCGCTATCGGCTGACCGTCGACCTGCCACCCGACTTTGCGCTCAACCAGCCGTTGTCGACGTTCGCGTTGGCCGCCATCGACGTGCTCGATCCGTCGTCGGAAACCTATGCGCTGGACGTGGTTTCGGTGATCGAGGCGACGCTGGAGGACCCGCGCCAGATCCTGTCGGCACAGCTGAAGAAGGCAAGGGGCGAAGCGATCGCCGCGATGAAGGCCGAGGGCATCGAGTACGACGAGCGGATGGAACTGCTCGACGAGGTGACCTACCCGAAGCCGCTGGAGGAGCTTCTCGGCCACGTGTTCGAGGTGTACCTGCGGAGCAACCCGTGGGCCGCCGACGGGCAGCTGTCGCCGAAGTCGATCGTGCGCGAGACGTGGGAGCGGGCGTTCGGCTTCAAGGAGTTCGTCAACACCTATGGGTTGACCCGATCCGAGGGTGCGGTGCTCCGCTATCTGTCCGACGCCTTCAAGGCGCTGCGATCGGGAGTGCCCGCCACCGCGCGGACCGAGGAAGTCACCGACATCGTGGAGTGGCTGGGCGAGCTTGTCCGCCAAGTGGATTCGAGCCTCCTCGACGAGTGGGAACAGCTCACCAATCCGGACCAGCCGCACGACGCACCCGTCGCGGTGCCTGCCCGGCCGCGCCCGTTGACCGGCAACGAGCGGGCGTTCACCGCAATGGTCCGCAACGCGCTGTTCCGGCGGGTCGAGCTGTTCGCGCGGCGCCGCTCCTACGACCTCGGCCAGCTGGACGTCGACTCCGGCTGGACGTCGGAACGGTGGGCGGAGGTCATCGCGGACTACTTCGACGAGCACGACGACGTGGGGACGGGTGCCGACGCCCGTGGCCCGGCAATGCTGCTCATCGACCGTCAACCCGGCGTGTGGCGGGTGCGGCAGGTGCTCGACGATCCCGCGGGCGATCGCGACTGGGGGTTCGACGTCGAGGTGGACCTGGAGGCCTCCGACGAAGAGGGCACGGCGGTGCTGCGCGTGGTCGACGCGGGCCGGATGGACTAGGGCAACGCCTACCGGCTAAGAGCGGAAGGCGTCGCCGCGGACGAACACGCCCACCAGGGTGACTGCGAACAGCACCGCCGTCGTGGTCACGGCACCGGCGGCGCCGAAGTGTTCGTAGACGAGGCCACCACCGAGCGATCCGGACAGAATGCCCACCTGGAACGCCGTGACGTAGAACGCCGAGGCCTGCTCCGCGTCGTCCGGTGACGTGCGGATCGCGGCCGACTGCAGCATCGGCGGTAGCACCGCACCCGACGCACCCCAGACGACGATCGCCCCGACGCCGAGCGCGGTCCCGAGTACGCCGGTGCCGAGCATCGACGTGGCACTCAACGTCCAGAACACCAGGCAGAGAATCCCGAGGCAGCCCGCGACGGCGGTACGTAGGCGTCGGTCCATCACTCTGGTCAGCAGCCCCAGCGTGAGGAGCCCGGCGACACCGTAGGCGACCAGCACCCACGCTTCCATCCGGCCGCCGACGCCGACGACGTCCCTGACGATGGGAACGATGAACGTGTAGGAGACGAAGTGACCCGTCACGCCGATCAGCGTCAGCGCGCACAGGACGAGCAGACGGGAGTTGCTGTAGGGCAACGGCTTCCGGGCCGCGGTCGTTGGCCCGTCGGCACTGGCCGGCAACGCGGGCAGCACCGCCCACGCGACGACCGTGACCGCCGCCGCCGCGATCGCCATCGCTGCGACGGTGGGCCGCCACCCCCATGCCTGGCTCATCCAGTTGGTGAGCGGATTGCCGATGACGAGAGCGGCCGCCGACCCGATGTACACCGCCGTGGTGGCTCGCACGGTGTGGGTGGCGGGGACGAGGCGGGCTCCGATCGGCACGACGATGGACCACATCAGGCCGTGGGTGACCGCGCAGAGCACTCTGCTGGCGGCGAGCCATCCGAGACCCGGGGCAACGGCGGACAGCACCTGCGCGACCGTGAGGCAGATCAGCGTCAGGACCAGGACTCGCCGCTTCGGCCACCGCGCGGTCCACCGGACGAGCGGCACGGTGGCCACGATGCTGATGAAGGCATATGCAGCGGTCAGCATTCCGACGCGCGCTTCGCCGACGTGCAGATCCTGCGCGATCGCGGGCATGGCCCCGATGGGTGCCATCTCGGCGACGGCGTACACGTAGGCGGCCGCCGCGAGCACCGTCAACTGTGTCACGACGCGCGGCGTCCACCCGAATCGCTCTACGGGTGCGGGCAATGCGTCGCGCTCGACGATCGTCAGGCTCATGCCGCCGTGACGTCTAGTGCCGCGTAGACCTGGTCCGAGAGTGCGACGCTGCGCGGGTCGGCATTCGCCTTCGTGGCGTCGAACTTGTTCATCACGTAGGCGTAGCCGATGCGGTGTTCCAGATCGGCGAACGCATACGAGCCACCGGATCCGCCGTGGCCGAAGATCCCGGGATTCGGTCCTGCGACGCAGCGCTGGTTGAGCATGTAGCCCAGCCCCCAGCCGTGGTCGGCGACGCGTGGGCCCAGCACGACGTCGGTCGCCATGCCGCCCTGGGACTCGCGACACAGGTTCATCAGGTCGCGGCTGAGCAGCTTCTCCTGCGCCAGCGCGTTGTAGAACGTGGCCATGCCGAGCGCGGAGACGTGGGCATTGGTGGCGGGGAATTCGGCTGTGCGCCAACGCCCGATCGTCTGCGAGCCGAGTTCGTCGTCGGGGATGAATCCCATCGCGACGGCAAGTCCGGCCTTGCCGTGTTCGGACAGCGACGTCGGATGCTCGGGTGCGCCCTCTGCCGCCAGGACGTCGCGGATGTGGGGCTTGTCGATCATGTCCGCACAGCGGGCGTGCTCGCGCTCGGGCAGGCCGATGAACACGTCTGCCGACAGCGGCTCGGCGATGTGCTCCCGCAACAACTCGCCGACGGTGCGCCCTGCGACGCGGCGGGCCAGTTCGCCGAGGATGAACCCGAAGGTGACCATGTGATAGCCCTGGGCGGTGCCCGGCGTCCACCAGGGCTCGGCCGCGGCGATGTCGGCGCAGACGCGGTCCCAGTCGAGAACGTCGTCGGGACTCAGTCGGCGCTGCGGGCCGATGACACCGGAGCGGTGCGCCAACACCATGGCGACGGTGATGGCCGACTTCCCGGCCTGGCCGAATTCGGGCCAGTACTCGGCGACCGGCTTGTGCAGGTCGATGAGCCCGCGTTCGGCCAGCAGGTGCAGGCACGTCGCGGTCAGACCCTTGGTGCCGGAGAACACGCTCGCCAAAGTCTCTTGCTGCCAGGGGCGTTCGCCGGCGGTGTCCTGCCATCCGCCCCAGAGGTTGACGACCAGTTCGCCGTCGACCCAGGTAGCCACGGCCGCGCCGACTTCGCCGCGCTCGGCGAAGTTGCGTTCGAATTGCCGACGGACGGCGTCGAATTCGGGCGCGCAGAAACCCGCGATCGGGGCGTCTGGCCTGCGCATCCGTCCATTCCACATGCCGGGGCTGTCAATATGTCATCCGATCCCAGATCGATTCGCTCGCGGAATCAGACCGTGATCCAAATGACATGTGAGGCAACGAGGCTGGGCATCGCCTGGGAGTCATGTCGATCGTGGACGCGATCGCATCCTCCAGAATGTCAAGGCCCGCATCGGAGTTCCGCGTCGCTCACCGTCAGCGGCGGGGCGATCCGGAAGATCCCACCCATTCCGGGCAGCTGCACGATGTTCATGTGTAACCCGCGCTCGAGGCACGCCGCGGTGACCTGCGCACCGAGTTCGTCGGCGGGCGCCTTGGTCACCTTGTCCGACACCAGTTCGATCCCTTGCAGCAGCCCACGCCCGCGAACGTCGCCGATCTGATCGCAGGCTTCGCGCAATCCATCCAGCCGGTCCCGAAGTACTGCCCCGAGGGCCGCGGCTCGCTCGACGAGTCCGTCCCGCTCCACGACGGTGAGGACGGCCAGGGCGACGGCCGCGGCTAGGGGGTCCGACACGTGCGTGGTGAAGAACAGGAATCCCCTTTCGTGGCAGACGGTTTCGATCGCCTCGGTAGTGACGACGGCGGCGACCGGCAGGCCAGCGCCCAAGGTCTTCGACAGCGTGAGCAGATCAGGGACGATGCCGTCGCGCTCAAAGGCGTACATCGTTCCCGTGCGGCCGATTCCGGTCTGCGCCTCGTCGACGATCAGCAGCATCTCGCGTTCGGCGCACAGTTCCGCGAGACGTCGCAGGTAACCCAGTGGCGGCTCGATGATTCCGCCGGAGGACAAGATCGGCTCGACCAGGCACGCCGCGAGGCTGCCGGACGACTGAGCGTCGACCATCGCGATGCCGTACCCGAGTTCGGACTCCCAGTCGTAGGTGCCGTCGGCGTGCCGAAACGGCGACCGGTAGGCGTTCGGGGTGGGCAGCACGAGATTGCCCGGCATCGGCGGGCCGTAGCCGCGCCTGCCCGCGCTGAACGTCGCCGCTGCCGCGCCGGAGGTCATGCCGTGCCAGGAGCGGTCGAACGAGACGATCTCGTACTTGCCGGTGTAGAGCTTGGCCATCTTGATGGCCGCTTCGTTCGATTCGGCGCCGGTGCTGAGCAGCAGGACCTTGCTCAGCTCCGCAGGCAGTGTCGCCGCGAGCTTCGTCGCGAGTTCGACCACCGGCTCGCTGAGCATCCCGCTGAACAGGTGATCGAGATTCGCCACCGCCGTCGATACGGCCGACACCACGTCGGGGTGCGAATGGCCAAGGACCGAGCTCATCTGCCCGGAGGTGAAGTCCAGGATTGGCGTGTCGGCTTCGTCGTAGACGTAGCTTCCCTTCGCCCGCTTGATGATTCGGGGCACGAACGACGCGCCGTAGCGCACCAGGTGCTGCTCCGAGTCTCGCCAGAACTGATCGGTGTTCACCCGTCGATGCTATGCGCGGTACTTCTCCACCGCCGCCGCGTACTCATCGAGCAGACGCAGCGATTCGTCGAGCGGCTTGGTGGGTAGCAGCAAACCCACCTGGCCGAAACCGATGTCTTCGACGGCGCGCCAGTACTCCGGGTCGATGGGCGTGCCGAACTGCGCCAGAGGCACGTCGTGGCCTGCACCGTCGCGGATCTGGCCGGCGCGCTTGGCGAGATGCTCCGCGGGGAACGGGTTGGAGATCCAGCCGGCCTCGTGGCGGATGACGCGCTTGACGGTCGGATCGGAGTCGCCGCCGATGTAGATGGGTGGATGCGGTTTCTGGACCGGCTTTGGCCTGCTGAACGACGACTCGAAGTCGACGTATTTGCCGTGGTACTCGGCGGGTTCGTTGGTCCACAACGCCTTGATCGCCTCGATGCGCTCGTCGAGCAGCGCGCCGCGCGTCTTGGGGTCGGTGCCGTGATCGCGCATCTCCTCGAGGTTCCAGCCCGCGCCGACGCCGAACACGAAGCGACCGCCGGAGACCAGGTCGATGCTGGCGGCTTCCTTCGCGGTGGTGATCGGGTCACGCTGGATGAGAAGTGCTATCCCCGTGAATAATTCGATCTTCGAGGTGACGGCTGCCGCCGCCGCGAGGGTCACGAACGGGTCGAGGGTCTTGTAGTAGATCGACGGCAACTCGCCGCCCATGGGATAGGCCGACTCCCTGCTCGCCGGAATGTGCGTGTGCTCGGCAATCACCAGCGAGGCGAACCCGCGCTCCTCGATCGCCTTGGCCAGCGATACCGGGTCGATGCCGTCGTCGGTCACGAAGGTGGAGATCCCGAACTTCATTCGTGCTCCTATCGGTCGGTTCGGCAGGCGTAACCAGCCGACTAGCCGAGGCTATTCCCCACGCCAGCACGCTTGGCGGAGTTCCGGTCAACGAATTTCGCAGCAAACGGTCAGGATGTCCGATCGCCTTCTCCGATGCCCCTTGCTGCGCGGCGCGAATGATCAAGATCAGCAACACTACTGGGGTTCTTCAGAAACTTTTCGTCGACCGACGGAATCCGTAGTATCTTCTCATCAGGTTGAGTCACCAGCTGCTATGAGCGACAGATCGCCCGTCACGAGGGTTTGACATGACAACACCGACAAACACCACCACACGGCTGTATCGCCAGGATCCAGCCCAGGCTTCGGTGGCGATCAAGTCCGAACGGTTTGGCCGAGCCACCTTCTCGATGAAGGAGAGCTCACCCTCGCTCGCTCACGTCGCGGTCACGGGAGACATCGACGCGGTCAATGGGCGAGCGCTCGCCGGCTACGTCGAGCGCAACGCGGGTGGTGCGCAACAGTTGATCCTCGACCTGCGCGACGTGAAATTCTTCGGTTGCCTCGGCTTCACCGCGCTGTGCTACATCCGCGCGCATTGCCGACACAACGACGCGGACTGGCTCATCGCGGGCAGCCAACCCGTCCGTCGACTGCTGGCGATCTGCGACCCCGAGGGTCGGCTCCCGCTCGCCTGAACCGTCGTCAGGCCTTGTCGGCGGCGATCCTGGCACGCTCGCGCATCGACGCGATCACTCCGCCGTCGTTGAGGATGTCGGTGCCGGTGAGGTAGCCGGCCTTGGCGCTGGCACAGAACGCGAGCAGTTCGGCCATCTCCTCGGGCTTGCCCCACCGCGGAACCGCGGCATCGGTGACCATCGCCCCGGCTCCGTTCTTCTCCTCGAGCCTGCCCATCTCGGTGTCGATGGACCCCGGCGATACCGACACGATGCGCAGAGCTCGGCCGTTGAACCGTTCGGCCTGCGAGGTCGAATACCACCGCACGAAGCTCTTGCTCACGGCGTAGGCGATACCCGATGCCGCGTCTGCTCCTGCGATGTCGCAGACCGGCAGCATCTCGGTGACGAATGCTTCGGCGTCGGTGAGCGCCAAGGGGAACCTCGCCGTCGGAATCATCTCCTCGGGCAGCATGTGGGCAGCCATCGATGCCACGTTGACGATGGCCGAACCCTCGCCCGCGACCTCGTAGAAGACCTCGTTGACGTTCACCGTGCCTAGGGCGTTGGTCCGCATGACGTACTCGGCGTCTCCCATCGCGGGACTGACTCCGGCGGTGTGGATGACCGAACCGAGTTCGCCGAGATCGGTTGCGGTCTTGAGCAATCCGGCGACCGCGTCTCGGTCGGTGACGTCACAGTTGACGGAAGTCACCGCGAGCCCCAGGTCCTTCAGCGCGGCTGCAGCGCCATCGAGACGGTCCTGCCTGACGTCGCAGAGCACCACCGGCTGATCGCGCCCAACGACCTTCGCCGTCGCCAGGCCCATGCCGCCTGCACCACCCGTGATCACCGTCACTCGACTCATCCTTGGACCGTATACGGACTGTCTGCCGACAGACCCGGGAGGGTATGGCCAGTCTCGTGGATTCGGCGCAAGCTGGAGGGATGAGCACAACCCCAGGCGCATCGATCGATCTGCAGAGTCAGGAGTTCCTGTCCGATCCATTTCCGACGTACGAGCTGCTGCGCCGCGAGGCGCCCGTCCTCCGCACGACCATGCCCTACGCCGCCGGGATGGACGTCTACTTCTTGTCTCGGTACGAGGACTGCGTCGACCTCACCACCGACCACCGCTTTCGTCGTGTCGTGGAAGGCGCCGCAACCTTTCCGATGCCCAAGGCGCTGCAATTCATGAGTACCGACAGCATGATCCTCAAGGACGACCCCGAGCACCTGCGGCTGCGCAAGCTCGTCAACCGCGCATTCACCCCGAAGGCCATTGCGCGCCTGACGGAGCGAACGGACGAAGTCACCCGCGAGTTGCTCGAGGACTTCAGCCGCGGACAGCAGATCGACGCCCTCGCCGACTACGCACTGCCCATCCCCGTCACGGTGATCAGCGAAATGGTCGGTGTGCCCCAGGCTGATCGGGACAGCTTCCATGACGGGATGAACCTCATCATGAACGGGATGGCGGAGTTCGGTCTCGAGCAAGCCGCCGTCAAGATGGAACCGTTGATCGACTTCGTCCGCGAGCTGATCGAGCGCCGTCGCACAGATCCGGCCGCGGACATCATGACCGGGTTGATCCATGCCTCCGAGGACGGCGACGCGCTGACCGAGGACGAGCTCGTCTCGATGGTGTTCACCCTCATCGTCGCCGGTTACGAGACCACCTACAACCTGATAACCAATGGCATAGCAGCGCTGACGGCCCATCCCGACCAACTCCAGCGGCTGCGTGACGACCCGGAGCTGATCGGCTCTGCCGTCGAGGAGATCCTGCGTTTCACCGGCACTCTCGGCGGTACCAAACCGAACTACGCCGCCGACGACGTCGAGTTGCACGGAGTCACCATCCCGCGCGGAGCCATGGTCATCCCACTGTTGGCGTCGGCCAACCGCGACCCCGGAGCGTTCGACGAGCCGGGCGTCTTCGACATCACCCGCGCGCCGAATCATCACATCGCGTTCAGCAAGGGCGCACACTTCTGTCTGGGCGCCAATCTGGCCCGGATGGAGACACGGATCGCGCTCGGCAATCTGATCGATCGCTTCCCCGACCTTCGGTTGGCCGTCGAGCCTGCAGAACTACGCTATGCAGCAGTCCCCTTCTGGCGTCGGCTCGAACGGCTGCCCATCGTGCTCGGCTGACTTCTTCACCTCCTAGCGTGACGCCGTGATGCGCCTCGCCGCGATCGCCAATGACGACTTGTGGATGACGTCGATCGCAAGATCCCGACGGCTCCACTTCCACGGCGCTTCCGCCAAGCCGAGGAGGCGCGCAAGGGCTGCGTCGCCGCCGACGAGCACGACGGCGATCGCCAGCACCGCGGGAAGACCGGCAACGCTGCGGGTCTTCGTCGCGAGCAGGACTGCCGTGGCCGCCAGGCTTCCCTGCGCGAGATGACCGACGATCGCCCGCGGGGGACCCGCTGGAACGGTGACATTGGTCAACCGCTCCACCGCGCGTACTGGGACGTCACTCGCTTCGCGGCCCGTCACCAGCATCTCCGTGCGTTGCGACGCGGTCATGGCCGCGCTCGCCAGCGCGGTCTGGACGATGAATTCGAGGCTCCGTCGTGCGATGTTGTCCACAACCGATTGAGTGTGTGCCGCGCGGCGACCCGTTACATCAAGCCGTTCAGTGATGCACCGAGCCCGGGCGACTGCGAGCTACCCGACGACTAGCCGGTGGGCCGAGATCGCCGATCGTAGTTGCCCAATGTCAATGATGTTGCCGTGCAGTGGAATCGACGCGGCGACGAACTCGTCGGGACGGACCAGATAGAGACGATCGTCGCGAAGTCGCCCGCTGCCGTCGGCGCCGAAGGAGTGCGGGCCCTCGATCCACGAGGGCACGTCGGGTCGGTCGACGGTCGCGCCGTAGGTGTGCAGCTGCCACGTCATCGTGGAGAGCGCCTGCTGGTTGTCCCCCGCCGGAGGGAGCCGCACACCCACGACGGCGTCCTGCGCCCATGCGGGCAACCGCTTCGGGTCCTCCACGAAGCGGTAGCGGATCCGGTACTGCCCCAGATAGCCGCCGAACCGTCGGCCCAGACGCGTCTTCATCACCAGCGGAACGACTTTCGCGCCCACGCCTCCGATCCCGTTGCGGAACAGCGCCGGCACCCGCCCCCGGCGACCGACCACTCCGAACGCCCGATCGGTCACGTTCACCAGGATCAGCGCCACCGGTCGGCGCTCGCGCTCATACCGATCCACCGCCTCCGGAGCTACCCGGCCCGCGATGACGTCGGCCAGCAGCATCGCCAGATTGTGGGCGTCCTGCAGACCGGTGTTCATCCCCTGGCCGCCGACCGGGGAATGCACGTGTCCGGCGTCGCCCGCGAGGAAGACCGATCCCACCCGGAACTTGGCGGCGACCCTGTGATGCACCCGGTAGGTCGAGAACCAGTCGACAGCGCCGTGCGTCAGCCCGAACTCGGCGTCCGCCGTCGCGAGCGCCTCGCCCTCGGTGATCGCCTCCTGGGCGGCCAGCGCGACCAGGCGGGTGTGGCCCCTGGCTCCAAGCGGGAAGATGACTGCGAACGTCGCCTTGCCGAAGCGCAGGTTGAGCTTCCCCTCGGGGACGCCGCGCACGTCGCGCAGGTCGGCGACCCAGAACGTCGCCTCGTCGGTCGTGCCGTCGAACGGCAGATTCAGTGCACGCCGCACCGCCGACGAGGCGCCGTCGGCGCCGATGCACCATCGCGCTCGCACGCGGATCAGGCTGCCGTCCGCCGACTCGAGCAGCGCCTCGACGCGACCGTCCGGCTCGGCCGTTCCGTCGACCAGATCCAGCAGCCGATGACGCCAGCGGAGGTCCGCGTTGGTGGTGGCGAGACTCTCGGCGAGCAGCTGCTCGTTCTGGCTCTGCTCGAAGATCTGGACCCCGGGAAAACGGGTCGCACCCTTCTGCAGAACGGAGAAGTCGGGTCCGGCTCCGGTCGTCGTACCGATCTGCAGCGACAGTGCGGGAAAGGCCCGCGCCTTGACCGTCTCCGCGAGCCCGAGCTGGTCGTAGATCTCCATCGTGCGCGCCTGCACCGCCAACGCCCGCGACTCCCTGGTGGGACCCTCCTTGCGATCGACGACGATCACGGGCACACCGCGCCGCGCCAGTACCAGGGCAGCCATCAATCCCGTCGGCCCCGCCCCGACTACCAGGACCTCGGTGTCGCTCACCGGAAGATCCTCGACGCGCACCTCGCCAGCGTTCATTGCTTCATCTCATAACACCCACGGGTTCTACGTCTGAAATTGACGCTCATCGCGTGACGGCGCTAGGTTTTCCTCGATGCCTTCCTCAGCTGCACGCGCGGTCGCTCGGTGGATCTTCCCCCTGATGGCGGTTGCGACCGTCGCAGGCATGATCTCTTCGGCCGAACTGGCCGAGGTTCGGCCGGCCCCCGCAATACGCCTCGCCGATGCGGGCAACCCGCTCGCCGGACAGAATTTCTACGTGAATCCGCAGTCAGCGGCCATGCGCGCCGCGCAGAGCGATCCGTCGAGTCCCCAGCTGTCCTCGATCGCCAACACCCCGCAGGCGTACTGGATGGACCAGTTGTCGACGCCGTCGGTGGACGCGAAGTACATCGCCGACGCTCAGGCCGCGGGCACCATGCCGATCCTGGCCCTCTACGGAATCCCGCACCGCGACTGCGGCAGCTTCGCCGCGGGCGGGTTCGGGTCTGCCGCCGCATACAAGGGGTGGATCGACGGTGTCGCCGGCGCCATCGGCGGTGGACCGGCGGCGATCATCCTCGAGCCCGACGCGCTCGCGATGGCCGGCTGCCTATCCGGTGACCAGCGCCAGGAGCGCATGGACCTGATCCGCTACGCCGTCGACACGCTGACCCGCAATCCCGCGACGGCCCTGTACATCGACGGCGGACACTCGCGCTGGGTAGGCGCCGACCAGATGGCGAGCATGCTCAACGACGTGGGCATCAGCAAGGCCCGCGGCTTCAGCCTCAACACCGCCAACTTCTTCACCACCGGTGAGGAAATGGGCTACGGCGACGCCATTTCGGGGCAGACCGGTGGCGCGCACTACGTCATCGACACCGGTCGCAACGGCGCAGGCCCCGCGGACGGCGACATGTACTGGTGCAATCCCAGCGGCCGGGCGCTCGGTGCCCGACCGACGACGGACACCGGCAACGGCAACGTCGACGCCTTCCTGTGGGTCAAGCGGCCCGGCGAATCCGACGGCTCGTGCGGCCGCGGCGATCCAGGAGCGGGACGCTTCATGCCCCAGAACGCCATCTCGCTGGCCAGCAACGCGGGCCAGTAGTCCCCCGCCGGCTACGCGCTGCGGTGCACCATCTGGTCGCACAACTGCAGCACCCGCTCGACAGTGCGACTCGGCCCACGACCGAGCCACGTCTTTCGGCAACTAGTTCCATCAGTACCGAGAATCCGTGTGTACCAAAGAATGTCACTCCGCGTAGATCGAGTACGACGTCGTCGCCTCCGCAGACCTGCGCTACGTAACGGGCGAGATCGTCGGCATTCGATGCGTCGACATCGCCGCGGGCGTCTGCGAGGACTCAACCGGTTCGATGGCTGGGGTCCCCGAGCGGTATGTGGAAAGGGATCTCAAGGCGTGCATCGGTGGCTCCGTCGATCTGATGATTCACGAGTGTGGATCTGGGCCACTACGAAGCGGGTTGCTCGGGGTCTGGGAGTGGCTGGGAACTCAACCTGATACGAGACCACCGTCGTTGGTGCAAGCGCGCGCGAGCGGATCGCGTCGTAAACGACTGACCCCGATGGTCGTCATCGTGGGGCCGGGGTTGTTCCTAGCCGAGTTGATCGCGCATCGTGGCGAGTGCCCGAGCGAGCAGGCGAGACACGTGCATCTGGGACATCCCGATCCGCTCGGCGATCTGGCTCTGGGTCATGCCCTCGAAGAAACGCAGGACGATGATTTCGCGGTCGCGGTCTGGAAGCGCGTCCAGCAGAGGGCGCACCGCCTGCACGTCGAGGACCCTCTCGAGGTTGGCGTCCACGTCCCCGAATCTGTCGGCGATGGTGTCGTCTGCCGAGTCGGAGCCGATGGGCATGTCGCTGGAGCGGGTGGAGTAGGCGTTGGCTGCGATGAGTCCTTCGACCACCTCTTCACGATCGAGGTCGAGGTGGGCCGCAAGCTCGCTGGCCGTGGGAGCTCGGTTGAGCCGTTGAGCCAGTTCGCTTGCTCGCCGACTTGAGCGTCAGGTTCAGCTCCTTCAGCCGGCGCGGCACCTTCAGCGCCCACCCGTGGTCACGGAAGTGGCGGCGCACCTCTCCCATCATCGTGGGCACCGCGAACGCGATGAACTCCGAACCGGACGAAACGTCGAAACGATTGACCGCATTCATCAAACCGACACGCGCGACCTGAACGAGATCGTCGTGCGCTTCGCCGCGGTCCCGGAAGCGCCGTGCGATGTTGTCGGCCAGCGGTAGGCAGCGTCGGACGATCGCGTCGCGTTGGCGGCGGAAGGCTGGGCTTTCCTCGTCGAGTCCACTCAACACGCGGAACATGTCGGTGACATCGGAGAACTCGTCGCGCCCTGAAGAGCGCACCCGGGTCTCGGTGCGACGGGAGATTGTGCGTGGTGGAAAAACTGTAGAAACAGACATGGTGGATCCCTTGGTGGAATAACGCGCACGCTGACGGTCACGCCGAGACGAGACAGGGCAATCGCTGAGGTCTGGGAGCTCTAGATCCGCCGCATGTTGGTGGGCTGGGAACTCAACCACTCTCCACAGTACATCCGATTCGCCGCATCGGAAACTCTCATGAGGGATTTCCTTGACCACTTGGCGCCAGCAAGGCCTAGACGAGAATGCTGGGCCTGCCGTGTCCGTCGCGAGCTGATGAGCCCTCGCGACTCGAACGCGTCGAGCCAGCCCCGCATCGGCCACCACCCCCAACGCCCATGAAAGACAATGGCATTCACGACGATGTCGCGTAGATGCTGGATCGGCGGGTCGGATGTCGCGTGGAATTGATGGTATGCGTGCGCCCCACCCACCCACCGCATGGATGTCGACGCCGCGGCGGCCTTCTGGGCGAAATCCGTGTCCTCCGCGCCGTAGCCCGTGTACTCGGTGCAGAAGCCTCCGATGCGCTGCCAGACCGCTGCGGTGACGGCGAAGGACAGCGACCAGAACAGTTCGTAGTCGGTACTGGCGACGACGTCGTCGTCGCTGGGCACGGGCCGCGCCGGATGAGGATCGGTCATCGCAGACAGACGCTCGAGGGCATACCCGCCGGGGCCCGGCGGCCGGAGGTACGTCACCGGGCCGCAGAGCAGCGCGCGCTCGTGCGCAGGGTGTTCGGCCGCGCGCACGTAGCGGTCGACCAAGTCCGGCGCCGGGATGCAGTCGACGTCCAGGAAGATCAGCAGTTCGGCCCCGTCGTCGATGGCTGCCCGGGCACCGAGATTCCGCGCCGCGGCCATCGGTATTCGTGGCGAGTTCGACTCGAAGGGAATGACCCGGATCCGACTGCTTCGCGGTGGCACCGTCGACGCCACCGCGTCGTCGTCGATCGCCACGATCACGTGGCGGCCGACCTGAAGCGTGCTTCGATCCAAGCCCGCCAACTGATTTCGCAGGTGCGCGGTACGGCCACGGACGGCCGTCACGACTGCGGTCCTCACTGCGTGGCCCCGATGGAATGCCTTGCAGCGACCCGCTCGATCAGCGTCGCTGCGCGCGCGGCAGCGCCCCGCGTCTGCCACCCATCCCACGCGCGATGGACCCAACGCCCGTGCCCTCTCGACCAATTCCGGCCAGTCCGCCAGCTCGGGCCACGCATGGCGGATCACGGCCATTCCGCCGCGCTCGAGGGCGCATGACGTCGCGTCCTGCTCCCCGAAGGGTCGCTGCGCGGGGATGACGATCGCAGGACTCCCCGCCGCGGCGATGTCGGCGATCGAGCTTTGTCCCGCCGAGGACACCACCACGTCCGCCGCACACAGGGCAGGCCATGGATCGTCCGCCCACGGCCCACCCGGAACGCCGAGCGTCGACCAACGCATGTACGGATGCGCTGTCGCACAACGATTTACGGTCGCGACGTCGAACTGCGATCCGCCGGCGCCGCTGAGCACCAGGACGTTTGGCCGGTCGGCGGCCGGTCGCGGCGTGCGCGGCCGACCGTCGAAGCGGCTGATGCCCCCCACGTAGGTCGTCTTCGCCGAATGCCGCTGCAGCCACAGCGGCTCGTACAGCTCCCTGGGCCACGCCGCGACGATGTGATCGGCCACGCGATAGACCAGATCGTGTGGTGCGTCGATCCGATCGCCGGGCATGGCCATCACGACCACGGGCACACCGAGCAGGCGTACCAGCATCGCCACCTCGACGGATACGTCGACCACCACCACGTCCGGTCGAGTGTCTGCAACCCATTCGGCGATCAACCGCATTCGCTCGCTGAACCCGTTGTCGTGCAACGGAGCCCAGTGCAGTACCCCGTTGGCCGTGGGATCCGATACGGCGCCGGGTGCATCGTCCATTGGCAGTAGGAGGGACCCGACGGGAGATCCCTCGGGCATCGTCGATCGACGACAGCAGGGTGGTCGTGTCACGCAGGTGTTCGCAGATGCTCCTCGCTCTGGCGAGATGGCCCCGACCGTGATGATGGACGTAGTAGCCGATCATTGATTCCCCGATCCCGATCATCGATGAGGTCGCGATAGATCGCGAGGTAGCTCGCCACCATCGCAGAAGCACCGCACGTGGCGACCGCCCGCTCGCGGATCACCAAGCGGGACAGTGCAACTGCCTGTGGAATTGCCGCCGCCATGGCTGCCACGTCGTTGGGTGGAACGAGGCGGCCGCAATGTCGGTCGAGCACCTCGGGGATACCCCCTCGCGCGAACGCCACGACCGGCGTCCCACACGACATGGCCTCCGCGACGACCAGGCAGTACGGCTCGTCCCACAGCGGCGTCACCAGCGCCGCGGCGGCACCACCCACGAGTGTGGCCAGCTGCTTCTGATCGAGGTGCCCGGCGTAGCTCACCCGCTCACCGAGATGTGGCGCGACCTTGCCTTCGAAGTAGTCCGAATTGCCAATGGGCCCAGCGATGACGAGACGGTGTCCGGAAAGTCGCGCCGCGGCGATCGCGAGGTGCGTGCCCTTCTCCGGGGTGATACGACCGGACCAGACCAGGTACGACCCGCCGGGGCCCGCGGGCCACCGCTCGACGTCGATTCCGTTGGGAACGACGAGAACGCGGACGACACCTCTGCTCCACGCCTCCGCGGTGTGGCGACTGACCGCGGCGAACGTCAGCCCGACGCCTCGGGTGGCGCCCACCGCTGACTCCAACCAGGAGAACGGCGGCGTGTGCAACGTACATAGCATCGGCGTCGTCAACCGCGAGGCCATCGCGATCGGGACCTGATGCAGGCTGTGATTGTGGATGACGTCGTATGCGCTGTCGCCACCGTCGGCCAACGTGCCGTCATGAGATTGAGGTAGGCGTGGTGGTCGGATTCGAACACTGCGCCCGGCGACGGAAACGGACGCGACGCCGCTTCGGTACGCTCCAGCGCACGGACCACCACTTCGCGATCGTCGAACGGACCGGAACCCCGATCCGCGAAGAGAGTGACGCGGTGCCCTTCTGTGCGAGCGCTCGGGCCAGGTGCCAGACGTGGGCTTCCAGGCCGCCGGCGAACGGTTCGCGGATGGGAAAGCGGTTGGGCGCGATGAGGGCTATGCGCAGTGAGCAGTGACGACGTTTGTGCAGCAATGCTCTTCAGAGTGTCAGCCGTCGTTCCACGTGGTTGGACGCCGCCAGTGCGGCCTAATTTCGCTGGGGCCGGGCAGCGATGCGGGCAAGCGCTGCTTGCTCAACGCAAGGGCTGTCCCCCGCAGCGCCTGGCAGTGAACGCATTCAACCCAGCCGCGATGTCATTCCCTGCTGCACCAGGTGTTCCCTGGTTGTGGCGTGCCAAACCTAGTGCGCCCAAGGGGAACAACGATCTTGACGGCGGACCGCTCACTCCTCCTCGATCAGCACCGTCCGCAGGTCGCGATACGCGTCGACCGACGTTTCGCCGAAACGGTGCGGTTGCGCACCCCAGGCGAGGTCAGCCCACCTCGAACTCAGGCAGCGCGCGGGTTCTCCAGGACCACGGCCACTCCCTGCCCCGACCCGATGCAGACGCCGACGACTCCGTACCGGGCGTTGCGCTCACGCAATTCGGTGGCGAGGGTCAGGACGTAGCGGGTGCCGGTCGCGCCGAACGGATGCCCGATGGCGACGGCTCCCCCGTTGGGGGTCAGCTTGTCGTCGGGGATGACGAATCCGTCCAATTGATTGGGTAGCTCACGAAGAACGCCCAACGCCTGCGCGCTGAACGCCTCGTGGACCTCCCACACGTCGATCTGCTCGGGCGTCAGGCCTGCGCGACGGATCGCCAGCGGGATCGCCCACGCCGGAGCGAGACCCATGACGAGCGGATCGATGCCGTACACCGCCGACGACACCACGCGCGCGAGTGGCTCGATGCCGAGCTCGGCGGCCTTCTCACCCGACGCGAGGACGACGGCGCTGGCCCCGTCGGTCAGCGGGGTCGAGTTGGCGGCCGTCATCTGCGTGGTTCCTGGCTGTGCGGGCAGCTTCGCCAGGGTTTCGGCGGTGGTGTCGTCGCGAATGAATTCGTCGTGCTCGAACGTCCGTTCCGGCGTCTTTCTGGTCGCCTGGATCACGACCGGCATGATCTCCTTGGCCAACCGCCCCGAGTCGCGGGCGGCCTTCGCGTGCTGCTGCGAGCGCAGCGCGAAGGCGTCGATCTCCTCGCGCGTCAATCCGTACCGGTCGGCGACGTTCTGCGCGGTCTCGATCATCCCGATGTACGCATTGCGTGCGAGCAGCACCGGGTTCGGCGGTCCGCCCGCCCCGGCCCACATGGTGTCCAACATGAGGACCGGCCCGCGCGGGCTGAAGGGCGCGTCCCCCTTCATCAGCGCCCATCCGGACCGCGACATCGACTCGACGCCGCAGGCGATGCCGACGCCGAGGTCGCCCGCCTTGATGGCATGGGCGACGTTGACCGTGGCGCTCAGCGACGACCCGCAGTACCGGTTGATCGTCGCCCCCGCGACGCTGTCGGGGAATCCCGCGGCCAGCGCAGCCCACCTGCCGACGTCACCCATGCCCTCGTGTGCGGGGTTGACGCAGCCCGCGACGATGTCCTCGACCTGATCCAGCGGGACCCCGACGTGTTCGCAGGCACCCCTCATCGTCATGCCCAGCAGCTCGTCGGTGCGGATGTGCGACAGCGTGCCGCCGTATCGCGCGAATGGCGTCCGAACACCGCCGAGCACGTATGCCTCGTTCACGAGCGATCCCTTTCCTCACCGACCCCGCGGCCGTTTACCCCTCATCACTGTGGTCGTCCATCGGTGCCTTCTGAGCGTTTTGCCGAAGTTGACAGCGATTGTGTTGTGCAGAAGCGGGATTCGGGCGGGACGAGGACCGTCTCATGCCCTCCCGCACTTTGCCCGAAGAGTTATCCACAGGCCATCATTTTGCCTCTTGACAGCGCGCCGGCGGGTCGCTGTAGCGTCGCTCATATGTTCGAGTTGGTAGCGGAGTTCGACCCCGAGACGTCGGAGGAGGCGTTGGTGGAGCGGCTCGCGACCATGGAGAGGGTGAAGTCAGCTGCGGCAGCCGATCAAGCCAAGGCCACCGCCGCACTCGACGCCAAGCGCTGGACCGCAGAGGCCGCCGCGGGTGTGCCCACCGCCCGACGCGGACGCGGGCTCGGCGCCGAAATCGGGTTGGCGCGCCACGATTCGCCGAAGCGCGGTCGCGAGCACCTCGCGTTCGCGAAGATCCTGGTCAACGACATGCCGCACACTCTCGCCGCGTTGGAGGCTGGGGTGCTTTCGGAGTACCGCGCCCACCTGATCGTGGCTGAAGCGATGGGATTGAGTCCGGCTGATCGGCGCGCGCTGGACGCCGAACTGTGCGCGCACCAGAGCGGGTTGGCCGGACTCGGGAACAAGAAGATCACCAACCGGGCCCGCGCGATCGCGTACCGCCTGGACTCCCGCGCTGCCGCCGAGCGCGCCCGCAACGCACCCGCCGGGCGCACCGTGACCATCCGCGCGGGTCGTGACGGCATGTCGTACCTGACCGCATACTTGCCCATACCCCACGCCCTGGCGGCACACGGCACCCTCAAGACCGCAGCCGACACCTGCACCGACAATCTGCCCCGCGGCCACGTCATGGCCGACACCCTCGTCGAACGCATCACCGGCCGCCCCGCCACCACACCCGTCCCGATCGCCGTCAACATGGTCATCACCGATCGGACCCTGCTCGCCGGAGACAACACCCCAGCCCGGATCCCCGGCCACGGACCCATCCCCGCCCCCATCGCCCGACGCCTCATCGGCGAAGCGACCTGGGATGACCGCTCGAAGGCCACCCTGCGCCGGCTCTACCAACACCCCACCTCCGGAGCCCTGGTCGCCATGGAATCCCGCGCCCGACTGTTCCCCAAGGGCCTCTCGGCGTTCATCGACCTGCGCGACGACACCTGCCGCACCCCCTACTGCGACGCCCCGATCCGCCACCACGACCACGCCGAACCCAACCACGACGGCGGCAAGACCAGCGCCACCAACGGCCTCGGCCTCTGCGAAGCCTGCAACTACACCAAGGAAGCACCCGGCTGGCACGTCAGCACCCACGACCAACGAAAACGGCGCCCACCAAGCCGAATTCACCACCCCCACCGGAGCAACCCACCGATCCAACGCGCCGCCAGTCATCGGAGACATCGCCACCATCACACCGAGCGGCATCGAGAGGCAGCTCGGCATCGATCTCGCCCACTACGCGGCCTAGTCAGCCCGCCGCGCTCGCGACCCTCGTGGACAGGTGAGCGGCGTAAGCTCGCTCGGTGCTCGGGAAGTCTGAGATCCGGTTCCTTCCCCGTGGCGGGCGCCGCGTGGCCTACGACATCCGCGGCGACGGCCCACCGCTCGTCGCGCCGGCATGGTGGGTGAGCCATCTCGAACTCGACTGGCAGAGCAACGACTTTCGCCGATTCTGGGACGGCGTCGCCGACGAATACACACTGATCCGCTACGACCGCCTCGGCGTCGGCATGTCGGACCGCTCGGTGCACGACACGGACCTGACCATCGATGGAGAAGTCGCGACGCTGACCGCTCTGCTCGACGAACTTGGCCTCGAGCATGTCTCGCTGCTCGGTGGCTCCAGCGGGAGTTGCACCGCGATCGCCTTCGCCGCAAGGTTTCCGGAGCGCGTCGAGCGACTGGTGCTGTACGGGTCCTATCCCGACGGCACGGCGATCGCCGAGCCCGCTGTCACGGACGCCATCCTCGCGGCGGTTCGCGCGCACTGGGGGCTCGGCTCGCGGATGCTCAGCGACCTCTTCCTCACCAATTCCGAGCCCGCCGAACACGAACGCTTCGCCCAACTGCAGCGCGAGTCGGCGACGGCCGAGACCGCTGCCTCGTTGTTGGAGCTCGTTTATCGCCTCGACGTCCACGAGTGCCTTCCCCTCGTCCGCACGCCGACGACCGTCGTCCACCGTCGCGACGACCGCGCCATCCCCTACCGGCTGGGGCGCGAGGTCGCGGCGGCGATCCCGGGTGCGACGTTCATTCCGCTGCAGGGCAGCGCGCACTTCCCGTGGCACGGCGACGTTGCGTCCGTCATCCGCGCCTGCCGCGAGGCCCTGGTCACCGGACCGTCCGCGGCGCGCGGAGCAGGCGATCCGGAGCAGGATCTGCTCTCGGAGCGCGAGCGGGAGATCATCGCGTGCGTGGCGCGAGGGCTGAGCGACCGCGAGATCGCCGAGCAGCTGGTCCTGAGCCCGCACACCGTGCATCGTCACGTGGCGAACATCCGCCGCAAGCTGGGCCGGACCTCGAGGACGGCGGCCGTCTCGGAGGCCGCCCGGCTCGGACTGCTCTGACGGCTCGGACTGGCCGGAAGGGGCCATCTGCACGAGATGGCCCCTTCGAGCGATGCGCCGCGGGATGCCGCCGGTTCTACCTTTTCGCCATGACGAACACGACGGCTCGGGTCTGGCCGCAGATCTTCGCACTCGTATACGACCCCTTCCTCTGGCTCGGCGAGATCGCGGGCCTGCGCCGCCGACGACGGGCGCTGCTGAGCTCCGCACGGGGCCGGGTCGTGGAGATCGGGGCGGGCACGGGGCTCAACGCCTCGCTCTACCCCGACGGGATCACCGAGCTCATCCTGACCGAGCCCGACGCGGCGATGCGCGACAAACTCCAGCATCGCTTGCAGCGGCAGGGACGCGAGGCGCGGATCGTCGACGCACCGGCGGAGTTCCTGCCGCTTGCCGATGCCTCGGTGGACACCGTCGTATCCACGCTCGTTCTCTGCACGGTCCCCGACCCCGAGCAGACTCTGCGCGAGATCGCGCGCGTGCTCAACTCCGGTGGGCAGTTGCTGTTCATCGAACACGTGCGCGCGACGTCACGGATACTCGCGGCGATTCAGGACTACATGTTCGCGTCGTGGCGCAGCTTCGCATGTGGATGCTGCTGCAACCGGCCGACCGCGGAAATGATGCGCACCAGCGGGTTTGACGTCGTGGCCGACGAGTACCGATGGCACGGCATGCCCGCGATCGTGCGTCCACTCATCGTCGGTCGGGCGTCTCCCGTCACGTGTCTCCCATGACCAGGCCCTCGCGCCGCGGATCGGCGCCACCCACCCAGCCGTCGCCGTCGCGCACGATCGCCGAGAGCCCGCTGGACTGGTCGGCCAGGTCGACCTGGTGGCCGAGTTTGCGCAACCCCACCACGAGCGCATCGTGATCGCCGTTGTCGGCGGTGTCGATGTTGGGATGTTCGCCGCCGACGTTCGTCTTGGGAGTGTTGGCGGCACCGAAGTCGACCATGGATACCGCCTGTTGCGGATCGAGGCCCCAATCGAGCATGCCGACAACGGTTTTCACCACGAACTGAATGATCACCGAACCACCCGGCGATCCGGTGACGGCGTAGAGCGGTCCGCGACCCGACGCGGCGTCGTCGAACACGAGGGTGGGCGCCATGCTGCTGCGGGGCCGCTTGCCCGGCTGGACACGGTTGGCCACGGGCACGCCGTCGGGACCCAGCGGTTCCGCTGCGAAATCGGTCAGCTGGTTGTTGAGGATGAAGCCGTCGACCATGTGGAACGAACCGAACGCCGACTCCACGGTGGTGGTCATCGAGGCGGCGTTGCCGTTGGCGTCGACGATGCTGATCTGGCTGGTGCCATGTTCCGGCGTGGGCGGCGCGGGTGCCGTCGGAGGGCCGAACTCACCCGGCTTCGCCGTGCCCATGCTGCGTTGCTCGGAGATGAGCGCGGCCCGGCCCGTCAGATAGCCGCTGTTGATCAGGGCGTCGGGTGAGCCACCCGGCAGGGCGATGAAATCGGTGTCTGCGACGTACTTGTCGCGGTCGGCATAAGCCAGCCGCTCTGCTTCGGAGATCAGGTGCACGCCCATCACGGACGGTCGGCCGCCGTTGAGGTCGAGGTCGGTCGGCTTGTAGTCGCCCATCGGGAAGTGCTCCAGCACACCGAGTGTGGCGGCGACCGCGATGCCGCCCGACGATGGCGGCGGCATGCCGCAGATCTCCTTGCCGCGATACGGAGTACACAGCGGCTCGCGCTTCTTCACCGTGTATCCGGACAAGTCCTGCAGCGTCATCAGGCTCGGGGTGCGCCCGCCCGACGTATCCGTCGCAGCGGTGACGATGTCGCGCGCGATGTCACCGGTGTAGAACGAAGCGGGATCAGATGCGATGGCGCCCAATGCCTTTGCGTATCCCGGGTTGTTCAGTCGCGTGCCGGCCGCCTTGGGACTGCCATCGGGATTGAGGAAGTAGGCCGACGCATCGGCGTCGAGTTTCAACTTCGGCCCGGCGTCGGAGATTGCCGCTGCGAGTCGCGGGCTGATGTCAAAGCCGTCGTCGGACAACGTCACTGCTGGATTGAAGAGGCCGCGCCAGGCGGTCTTGCCGTGCTGCGCGTGGACGTCCTGGAGAAGCCGGACGATGCCGGGTACACCGATCGATCGACCCGACGCGCGCGCATCGGGCTTCGGCGCGGTCCGGTCGGTGTCCGAGATCCACCGCAGATAGTTCTCGGTCGCGGCCGCGGGAGCAATCTCGCGTCCGTCGTAAGCCTGGACCGAACCCGTCGCGGCGTCGTAGTAGAGCAGGAATCCGCCGCCCCCGATACCGGAAGACTGAGGCTCGACCAAACCGAGTACCGCCTGGGCGGCGATGAGAGCGTCGGCCGCGGTGCCGCCGTCACGAAGGATCCCGCAGGCCGCCTGCGTGGCCAGCGGATTAGCGGTGCTCACCGAAAAACTCTTCGTCCGCACCGCCATCATGTCCTTGCGGTAACCAGTGGCGACCTCGGGATTCGACGAGATGTTCGTGGAGGTCCCTGCCCCCGCGCCTGCAGACGACGAGGTCTTGGGAGTCGGGGTGCCGTTCTCGACGATCGAGCAGGGCCCCGCCGCAGCCGGTGCGTCATCATTGGCGGCACACCCGCCGAGCGCCAGAACGATTCCGGTCAGCATTGCCGCCACCGTGCCGAGCGACGACGTCTCCATCCGTCGACGGTAGTTCACTGCGATCTGGTGTGGCGGCGATTTCTGGGCCAGACTCGAAAGCGGAGGGAGGAGCCGCCGTGGGTCGCACCGCATATGAACGCCTACGGGCTGCCCACCTCGGTGCCGTGCAGGCGGGACTCGATGACCATGTCGGGCGCCTCGACTGGTCGGCCGAGCAGATTCGACGGTACCGCGACCACAGGCTGCGCTCGCTCCTCGCGTATGCCCACGAACGCTCGCCGTTCTACGCCGAGCGGCTGGGCGGGCTCGACGTCGATGCGATGACGGCGGCGGACCTGGGATCGATCCCCATGCTCACGAAGGAAGACGCGCAGGCGCAGTGGGACGCGATCGTCACGACTCCGGAACTGAATCATCAAGCCGCCGAGGCCATTTTGAGCACACAGACCTGGTTCTCCTACACCCGGAACGATCAGCAGGTGTTCAGTTCCGGCGGCTCCAGCGGCGTGCGCGGCGTGTACGTCTGGGACTGGCAGTTCTTCATCACCGCCGCATGCCTTGCGTGGCGCATTCAGGCGCGCGACGAACGGCGTGGCGACGCCGTGCCGAAGCCACGGCTGGCGGTTCTCACCGCCGGTGTTCCGCCGCACGCCAGCACGCCGTTGTTCGACGTGCCCACCGTCGCGGGGATGGACACCGTGGTCATCGAGGCGGGCGCCCCGTTCGACGAGGTGCTCGCGGCGGTCGAGACGAGCGCGCCCACCCACCTGGTCGGCTATGCCAGCGTCATCGGCCGGCTGGCGCGTGCGTCGCTGGCGGGTGACCTCAGAATCCGGCCCGTCCGGGTCAGCACCAACTCGGAGCCGCTGCTACCCGAAGACCGCGAGGCCATCGTCAACGCGTGGGATTGTCCTCTGCACAATCTTTGGGGTTCAACGGAACTCGGCGTGCAGGCCGTCGGCTGCGGCCGTGAACCGGGACTGCACATCTGCGAGGACGAGGTGATCCTCGAACGCGTCGACGCCGACGGCGCACCCGTCGCTCCCGGCGAGCCGGCGGTGCGCACGCTGGCCACCGGACTGTTCAATCGCACGTTCCCCTTCATCCGGTATGACCTGGGTGACGAGATAGCGCTGATGCCCGACCCGTGTGCATGTGGCAGCGCCTTCGCCAGGGTCGCCGAGATCAGCGGCCGCCGTGACGACGGCTTCGTCTACGGATCACATACAGTGCCCGCCAGCGCCTTTCGCCACGTGCTCGGCACGGATCCGCGCATCGTCGAATACCAGGTGGTGCAGACCGAAGGCGGCGCGGACGTCCTGGTGGTCGCTCACGGCGACGTGCAATCTCTCGCGCCGGGGTTGGTCACGGCGATGCAGCGCTACGGCGTTGCCCACCCGACGGTCCGGATCAGCACGGTGGACACGCTGGGCCGCAACCTGGCCAGCGGGAAGCTCAAGCGGTTCGTACCGCTGCATCCGTAGGCTGTTGCAATACCAACGACGAAGGATTCAGCACCATGCAGGCCAGGGTCACCCCGCAAGCCGACACCGCCATCGCCGAGATCGCCAACCGAAACGGGCTGTCGCGCGACGCGGTGCTGGCCATGCTGTTCGCCGTCCACGCGGGCGGCGGCACCATGGCCCAGTTCTCCATTCCCGAGCTCGGCGGGTCCGGGCAGTGGATGCGCGGCGGAATGACGATGGTGGGCGACATGTTCGACAACGGGCTGAAAGCGCGAGTCGACGCGTTGTGCGGCGAGCTGGCCCAGCTCCTCGCCACCACGACGGTGTTTCTGCCCTCCCCGGCGGGCTCCCCGACCGGGTTCACCTCGGGCAATTGGTGGCCACCCGACCTCGGCGTTCCGAGTTCGACCGGAGGCCAGAACGACTCCCGCTACGCCGTCTTCCCCAGCACGAGGCGGCTAGCTCTTCAGATCAACGGCAGGACAAGGATTTTCGATACCGGCGAGCATCGCATCGGGGGAGTGCAGCAACAGCAGGGGGGCAGACCCGGCTCGGTGACGTTCACCAGCCAGCTCGGCACCTTCGACGTGTCTCAGCTGATCGAGCTCGGCGCGCGGCAGGGCCCGGAAACGCCCGCCGCCGCGCCGGCCAGTCCTGCGGCGGCTCCCGCCCCACAGCAGCAGGCACCGCAGCCGCAGGCCCCGTCCGGCGATCCGGCTGGCATCATCTCCGCGATCGAGTCGCTGGCGGGGCTCCACGAACGCGGCATCCTCTCCGACGAGGAATTCGCCACCAAGAAGACGGAACTGCTCGGCCGCCTCTAAGGGGCGCTGATGGTCACGTCCGGCCGTGCCCTGGCGGGCCTCGGGCGCACTGCTCAGCAGGCGATCGCGTCGGGTCACCTTCACGACGGCAGGCAATACTCGGCTCCGCAACGTCGCCACGCCACCTCCTCGGGACTCAGCCGTGCGCCGAGGCCTGCTCGACGCTGCGGCTCCCACCTACGGACAGCTTGCCCACCACGTAATCGGCGGCCTGATCCGTAAGGCCGCTTGCCACGTACTGGCCGTGAGCCCCGTTGTCGCCGCCCGTGGGCGAGCAGATCGGATCGGCGGGTATGCATTCCTCGACGGTCTTGCCCGCATAGCGCGGGCCTACCGTGATGGGCGGAGCGCCGCTGTAGATCATCTGCATGAAGCCACTCGTCGGCTTGCCGAAGAGTGCCACTGCGGCAACGTGATTCGCGACATCCGCCGGCATCGGGCCCTGGATCTGGGGCGGCAGTGCGAAGCCCTGCGGCAGCGCGTCCTGGGTGATGTAGGCCGCCACGGCCGCGCCCTGCGAGTACCCGCCGAGCACGATTTTCGAGGCGGGGCACGAGGCCGCGATGTCGCGGACCTTGGCGCTCGCGTCGGCCACCCCGTCCGCGGCCGCACCGAAGTCAAGCGACGCAGGGTAGTTCACGCCGTAAACGTCCACGGACTTGCCGGACTTCGCCCGAAGCGAATCGGCGAATGCGTCCCCCACCGCACCGAGTCCCGGGGGTTCGAAGGTGCCGCGCGCGAAGACGACGTTCACGTCTGCACAGGGAGCGGCGTATGCAGGGGCTGCGACCACGGTCGAACCCGCGCCAGCCAATACCGCCGTCGCCACGGCTGCGAACCAACGATCTAGCCTCTTCATCTCAACCCCAATCTCGTTTCCCCGCAGACGGCTCCATTGCCTTTCATCGGACGGCAGATAATTACCCTGGCTAGTGAGTCTCGAAACCGCGATCGAACAGGTAGTTCACAAATTTGTTGCGGTGGCTATCGACGCCGGCGGATACCACTGTCGGGTCAATTTTTCGCTGACCACAAGGGCACGCTGGTCACCACCGAGGATCGCGAAGGCATCAATCATCAAGTCGCAGAACGTCAGCCGTAGTAGGCGAAACTACAGGTGGGCCGCGGCTGGGTCACGAATGACACCAGGTTGCCGTCCATGATGATGGTGCAGATCAGTTCGGTGTCCCCGGCGTCGGCGCTCACCGACGTTTGAATCTCGTCGAACACCGGATACTGCTTCTCCCATGGCAGTGCCATGTTCGTCTCGGTTTGCTCTACGCCACCGTTGATCTTGTAGCGGATGGTGGCGGGACCCGGACCTCGCACCGTCATGGTCGCGGTGCCAATGGGTTGCCCGGTGGGCGTCGCGGGTGCCTCGGACGTCGTCGGTGGCAACCGCAGAGCGACTGGTGACCGACGCGATCGGTGCGGGCTTGTCGTTATTGGCGGCGTTACCGGCGCACCCGGGCGCCGTCACCGTGATGACCGCTAGGGCCAGAGCGATCCCGGACGCACGGCGATTCGTCATCGTTGGAGCCTACGTGGGGCGAAACAGCACCGATTGCGCCAATTCCCCGACTCCAGGCAGGCGCCGGAGGACGCCAAGAATGTTCCATGAATGTGCCAAGAGCCGCGCGCGACTCTACGGGTGTCAACACAACAACCCAAGGAGACATCCACATGATGAACCGCGTCCGCACCCTCGTCGTCACCGCCGCAAGCACCGCCGTATTGGCCGCCGGCTTCGGAGCCGCCGCCGTCGGAGCCGCAGGCACCGCCAACGCCGACGTGTGCTGGGATCTCCCGACCGACGGGACCACGTCCTACTACTACTGCTGACCTTCCGACGTTGTCCAAGGGGAGCTCACCAGTAGCGCACGGCGTCCCGAAAGACCGTGACCAGTAGGTCCTTATCGACCTCGACCGGTGCGTTCGTCAACAGACGTTGCTGATGCCAGGTCCCGTCCGTCAATGTGGCCGCATCGTCGCCTGTGTAGCCGACCTCGCCAAGCCCATTGGGCATGCCGACGCCGCGCATCACGTGAATCAGGCGCTCTGCCAATATATTCCCTGCATCCTCCGGCAGAGCGTCGACGACCTCGGCGCCGAGATGTCCTGCCGCTGCCAGGTGGCGCGCGGGATCGATCTTCGCGGTCGCCCGAAAGACGGCGGGCGCGTTGAGGATCACCGCCATGCCGTGGGGTACGAGCGGTTCGGCCCCCGGATAGTCGTCCGGATGAAAGGCACGAACCTGGCCCGCCACCGCATACGCCATCGCATGCGGGATGTGCACTCCCGCATTGCCGAACGCGATACCGGCCAGCGTCGCCGCCCACATGACCTGTTCGCGAGCGTCGCGATCCGACGAATCAGCCACCGCGCGTTCTAGATAACGCCCGAGCAACCGCATCGCTTCACAGCTGCCCAGGTCGCTCCACGGATTGGCGCCTTGGCTCATCGGCCGCTTGCTTGGCGGATCGGCGGCGGCGCGACGGTCGAACGGGCGCGCGGTGTACGACTCGAGTGCGTGCGAGAGCACGTCGAGTCCACTGCACGCGACGACGTTGGCCGGCAGAGTGTCGGTGCAGTCGGGATCGACGAGCGCTTCGGTCGGACGCAGCGCAGACGAGGCGATCCCCGTCTTGGCCTTCATCGACAGCAGGTCGAATATCGCGATGCCCGTGACCTCGCTACCCGTGCCCGACGTCGTCGGACAGGCAATGTGCGGCTTGAGGGGCCCGGGCACGGGTGCGCCCGCACCGACGGGGGCGTTGACGTAATGGAGGAAGTCGGCGGGTTGGCTGGCGTACAGATTGGCCGCCTTGGCGGTGTCGATCACGGAACCTCCGCCGATCGACACGTATCCGTCGGGTTTGACGTCAGAGGCGAAAGCTGCTGCCTGCATGAACGATTCATCGGTTGGCTCGACGTGCACGTCGGTGTATGCGATGACGTCGATGCCCGCCGCCTCAAGTGCGCGGCGCACCGTGTCGAAGACGGCGAGCGCGGAGACATCGGCATCGGACACCAGGGCGACCCGCTTGATGCCCAAGGCCCTGGCACGATCACCGACCTCTCGCAGCGCGCCCCGACCGAAGGTGATTCGTGACGTGTCGACGGTGAACGCCGTGTCGAACCCGTCGCCGACGACGTCGTGGTTGCAGCTCATGGATTCCATGGTGCAGTACCCGTCCGATGTTCTAGGCGGCGACGCCCCATAGTGGTCGACCTGCGGTCTCCCGCATCGTCAGGACCGTCGCCAGGGGAGAAGCCATGCACGCAACGCAGCAGCACCAGCAGCACCGGCGCGGCCACCCCGTGGGTGGACGGCGACATCAGGACGACAACGATCGCGAGCACCCGCTAAGTCGTGTGACCACCGGTCGAGCCGTTGATGGTCTGCTCTCCCTTGCCGGGATTGATGGGTGGCCCTTGAGAACGGGTATGCGCACGGAATGAGACGTGCTGACACGGGTGACCTGTGGTGGAAGAACGCGGTGTTCTACTGCGCCGACATCGAGACCTTCTACGACTCGAACGGCGACGGCACCGGCGACATCCGCGGTATGACGGACCGCCTCGAGTACCTCACCGACCTCGGGGTGACGTGCTTGTGGTTGATGCCCTTCTACCCCACCGCCCGCAAGGACGACGGCTACGACATCACCGACTTCTTCGGCGTCGACCCCCGCCTCGGGACCCTCGGAGACTTCGTCGAGCTCGTCCGCACGGCTCGCTCGAACGGCATCCGCGTCATCATCGACTTCGTCATGAACCACACCTCGGATCAGCACCCGTGGTTCAAGTCCGCCCGCCGCAGCGTCGACGATCCGTACCGCGACTACTACGTGTGGAGTGCCACCGAACCCAAGTCGAGCCCGAAGGACGTCGTCTTCCCCGATCAGGAGGACAGCATCTGGGAACTCGACCCCAAGACCAACGAGTGGTACCTGCACCACTTTTACAAGCATCAGCCGGACCTCAACATCGAGAATCCCAAGGTGCAAGAGGAGATTTCCCGAACGCTCGGCTTTTGGCTGGAACTCGGCGTCTCGGGCTTCCGCGTCGACGCCGTGCCCTTCATGTTCGCCAAGGATGACGTGCCGGGCAAGCCCGACGCGTTCGACCCGTTTCAATACCTCTGCGACGTAAGGAACTTCGTGAACCGCCGAGTCGGTGACGCCGTCCTGCTCGGGGAGGTCAACGTTGCGTATAAGGACCAGAAGGCCTTCTTTGGCGGGTCCGACGGCGACGGACTCAACATGCAGTTCGACTTCATCGGCATGCAGAGCATCTACCTCGCCATGGCCCGCGGGGATGCCCGCCCGATCGCGAAGGCCCTGCGGCAGCGACCGAAGCTCGACATCACCAACCAGTGGGCCAACTTCCTGCGTAACCACGACGAGCTCACGCTCGACAAGCTCAGCGACGAGGAGCGCCAAGAGGTCTTCGACGCCTTCGGCCCCGACCCCGACATGCAACTGTTCGGCCGCGGGCTTCGACGTCGGCTTCCACCGATGTTGGGCGGCGACGAGCGGCGGATGCGGATGGCCTATTCGCTGGCCTTCTCGCTTCCGGGAACGCCAGTCCTGTTCTACGGCGAGGAGATCGGGATGGGCGAAAACCCCGACATCCCAGGACGACTCGCCGTGCGCTCGCCGATGCAGTGGACCGGCGGCGAGAACGGCGGCTTCTCCAGAGCGGCGAAGCGACGGCTCACCCGGCCGCTTCCCGAGGGGTTGTACGGACCCGAACGCGTCAACGCCGCCGACCAGCGTCGCGATCACGGATCGTTTTGGTGGTTCATGCGCAACCTCATCTACACGTACCGCGAGCAGCCGGAGACCGGTTGGTCGAGCGTCGAGATCCTCAAGCAACCGAACCGCGCGGTTCTGGCCCACCTGTGCCGGGAGGACTCCGGGTGGGCGATGGCGGCGTTGCACAACTTCGCGTCGGACAGTTGCCTCGTCACGATCGAAATCAACGACCTTCCAACGGGTTCCATACTCGTCGACCTCCTCAACAACCTCGCGGAGATCCCGCTCGACGCCCACGGCCGGGTGGAGATCGACCTCGAGCCCTATGGCTACCGGTGGTTGCGCGTCAAGCGACCCGAGGACGAGCCCATTGTCTGAGCACGACGCGCAGTGGTGGAAGTCCGCTGTCGTCTACCAGATCTACCCGCGCAGCTTCGCCGACGCCAACGGCGACGGCATCGGCGATATCGGCGGCATCATCGGCCGGCTCGACTACGTGAAAGCGCTTGGCGTGGAAGTGATCTGGTTGTCACCCGTCTACCAGTCGCCGCAAGCCGACAACGGCTACGACATCAGCGACTATCGCGACATCGATCCGCTGTTCGGCACGCTGGCCGAGTTCGACGCGATGCTCGCCAAGGTGCACCAGCTCGGAATGAAGCTGGTGATGGATCTGGTGGTCAACCACACCTCCGAGGAGCACGCATGGTTCACCGAGTCACGCTCCTCGCGAACCAATCCCAAGCGGGATTGGTATCTCTGGCGCGACGCCCGCGATGGCGCTGAGCCGAACAACTGGGCGTCGGTCTTCGGTGGATCGGCGTGGCAGTGGGACGAGACCACCGACCAGTACTATCTGCACCTGTTCGCCCGAGGACAGCCCGACCTGAATTGGGAGAACGGGCACGTGCGAAGCGCGGTTCACGATCTCATGGGCTGGTGGCTCGACCGTGGCGTCGACGGCTTCCGGATGGACGTCGTCAACTTCATCTCCAAGGCCGAGGACCTGCCCGATGCGCCTGCCGTCGCAGGGCAGAGATTCGTCAACGCCATCGACATGTTCGCCGACGGACCGCACGTACACGACTACCTCGCCGAGATGACGCGCGTCGTCTTCGCGCCAAGGGACGGCCGCTACCTCACGGTGGGCGAGATGCCCGCCGTGACAACCGATCAGGCGCGGCTCTACACCGATCCCGCTCGCCACGAGCTGAACATGGTCTTCCAATTCGAGCACATGTCCGTCGACCAGGGCCCCGCAGGCAAGTACGACTACGTCGGCCTCGACCTCGTCGCGCTGAAGAGGTCGCTTCATCGTTGGCAGCTCGCGTTGGCGGACGTCGGTTGGAACAGCCTGTACTGGAACAACCACGACCAGCCTCGCGTCGTGTCCCGGTTCGGCGACGACGACCCCGAGTACTGGGCCGCGTCGGCGAAGGCACTCGCGACCGTTCTGCACGGCATGCGTGGTACGCCGTTCGTGTATCAGGGCGAAGAACTCGGGATGACGAACTATCCGTTCCGAAGCCCGAAGGACTTCAAGGACCTCGAGGCGGTGAACTTCTACGGCGGCGTCGTGGAGCAGCACGGCGACGAGGTCGCCGCGATGGCAGGCCTGGCCAAGATCGGTCGGGACAACGCCCGCACACCGATGCAGTGGGACGCCGGCCCGAATGGCGGCTTCACCTCCGGTGAACCCTGGCTGCCGGTCAACCCCAACCACACCTGGCTCAATGCCGAAGCACAAGTCTCGGCACCGGATTCCGTCTTCGCGCACTATCGGTCGCTCATCCGCCTTCGCCACGAGCTGCCCGTCCTCAGGGATGGCATCGTTCACGCCGGTGATGGAGGACGATCCGCACATCTGGGCGTACACGAGAAGAGATGCAACCGGGGAGCTGATCGTCATCGCCAACTGCGGGCGCGATCCCCGGGCCGTCGACGTCGATGCCGGATGGTTCGGCGCCAGGCTTCTGCTCGGCAACCTGCCCGACGCCGCACCCACGATCGCCTCGACGTCGATCGACCTGGCTGCGTGGGAGGCGCGGATGTACTTCGTCGGCCATGCGTCGTCGTAAATGGTCGAATACCGCCCTCACGGACGAGAAGTGCGCGAGTGTGGGCTTTCCTCGTGTTCCGCGGGGCTCACGAGGGAGTAGTGAATGCGACGTAGGCGAATCGTCCTTCTGGCCGCGATGAGCGTAACCATGGCGCTGGTCGCGAGCGTCGCGGCCCCAGCGGCCAGCTCAGCCCCGGCGCCCAAGGACATGACGATGGTCAACGTCGTCAAGGCCAAGGGCCTTCCCTGGTTCAATCGGATGGCCGTGGGCGACCAGAGCTTTGCGAAGCGCACCGGCGTCCAGACGCGCCAAGAGGGCGCGAACGACACCAGTCCGGAGAAGCAACTTCAGATCATCGAGAAGCTGATCCCTGCGCGCCCGACCGCCATCACCGTGGTGCCCAACTCGCCGGAGTTGCTGCAGGACGCGCTCGGGCGGGCCCGCGCACAGGGAATCATCGTCGTCTCGCACGAGGCCACCGGAATTCAGAACGTCGACATCGACATCGAGGCCTTCGACAACGCCGCCTTCGGCACGCAGATCATGCAGAACCTCGCCCAGTGCATGGGTGGGGATGGCAGCTACGTTCAGTTCGTTGGCCTGCTGACCGCGAAGACGCACATGCAGTGGTCGGACGCCGCACACGACCTGCAGCTCGCCCAGTTCCCCGGCATGACCCGAGTCGAGGGTCCGATCGAGACCACCAACGACGAGCGGACGTCCTATACGAAGGCGAAGGAGATCCTTGCGAAGTACCCGAACATCAAGGGTTTCCAAGGGTCGGCCAGCACCGATCTGCCGGGCATCGCACGCGCCGTGCGCGAGGCAGGGTTGTCGAACGAGATCTGCGTGATGGGCACGGCGGTTCCGGCCGTCGCAGCCCCGTACCTCGCCGATGGGTCGATCGACAAGATCTTCTTCTGGGATCCGGCGATGTCCGGCGAAGCGCAGCTGCAGATCGCGCTGATGCTCGCGCAGGGCCAGCCGATCGAGCAGGGCACGAATCTCAACATCCCCGGCTACGAGTCGCTGACGAAGCTCGACGGCTACGACAACGTCTTCGTCGGCAGTGCCGCACTTGAAGCGGACGCGAAAACCGTATCTCAGTACCCCTTTTGAGTGCTCGTGCGAAAGCGATCGTTTCTACTGCTGCTGTGCGCCGCGCTAATGACGGCCTGCTCGCCCTCTTCCGAAACGACGGGCTCGAGCGTCTCGCCGACCGCGGTTGCGGACACCCGCGGTGGCGTCCTGCCCGGCTACCCTGACAACGTCGACGTGGTTGCGCCGCTTGTCATCACCACGATCGGCCCAGACCCGATACCGGTCACGGGGGCGGACGGCAAAGTCCATGTCGCCTACGAACTCTCAGTGCTCAATTCCGGACCCCGGCCCGCGACGATCACGACGGTGGAAACCCTCGCCGGTGGGCCAGATGGCGCCACGGTCGCGAGGATCGGGCAGCGGGAGGTCGTGGATCGGACCATCCTGATCCCCAACCTGTTGCCCGCCCCCATCACCGAAATCCCCGCGGGACGCACCGCGGTGCTGGTGCTCGATGACGCATACGACACCCGCGCGGAGGTTCCCTCCGACGTCACACATCGATTCGCCGCCACCCTCGGCAAGGCGCTGCCGGAGTACCAACAAACGCTCAGCGCGAAGTACCCGGACTCCGTCACCCAGACTGGTGGCGCCGTCCACACCAGCACGGCGTCACCGGTCGTGATCGGGCCGCCGCTCGCGGGCGACGACTGGGTCGCAGGCAATGGGTGCTGCACCGTCTCGCCACATCGGGGAGCGGTGATGGGTGTCGGCGGGCGGCTGAACGGCAGCGAGCGCTACGCCATCGACTGGTTGCGTGTCGACCCGGCGAAGAACCCCGTCACAACACACCGGGGCGACGGAACGCGCAACGAGGACTACCTGGCATTCGACGCCCCGCTGCTGGCCGTGGCCGACGGCACGGTAGCGGCGGTGGTCTCCGACAAGACCGAAGCGACACCACAGGTCATCACGCCAGACCAAGCCTTCGAGGAACTCGGCGGAAACTACGTCATCATCGACATCGGCGACGGCAGCTTCGCCTTCTACGCGCACATGATCCCAGGCTCGGCGTCGGTAAAGGTCGGCGACAAGGTCACTCGCGGCCAGGTGATCGGACGACTCGGCAACTCGGGCAATACCACCGAGGCCCACCTGCATTTCCACGTCATGCGGGCACCGGTTCCGCTCTCAGCCGACAACGTGCCGTTCGAGATCGACAGGTTCACGTTCGCGGGCACTCTCGAAGGCGAGCGCTTCGTCCCCGAGCCGACGCCCAGTCAGCGCACGAACGAGTTGCCCCTCGCATGGGACGTCATCGACTTCCCGACTCGCTAGCGATCACCGCATGGCGTGACCTCGACTACCGGGGCGACGAGGGCTTCGGATACGCGCAGTCGCCAAGGGCCACTTCTAGTTTCGGCTACCGATCGACGTCACGTAAGGTCGATCAAGGCGTCGTCGAGGTTCCGATACAGGGCGACGACCGCGTCGATCCCCAACAGCTCCATCGGACGGATCGTCGCCGCGCCATCGGCGACCACGCCGAACCGTCGGTGCGGCAGAATTCTTCGGCCCGCGTCGATCAAGACGTTCATGCCCGCCACGGAAAGGAACGACACATCCGTGAGATCCACGATCAACGCTGCTGACCTTCTGCGGCCTACCAACTGAATGACCTCGAGCACCTCGGGTGCCGTGACCATGTCCAGGTCGCCCGAGACCGCGACCACCACGACGTCGTTCACCCGGGTCTCCTTGAGCCTGAAACCATCGATTGCCGCTTTGCTGCAAAGGCTTTGACGATCCACGGTGATCCCTCCGAACGGCTGGGTATCGCTGGTGGAAGACGACAAGGGCCGACCCGACGTTGCGAGGTCGGCCCTTGCCGCGGACAGTCTTCCGACTACTTGCGAACCGAACTGCGGCCGCCGACCTTGAGCCAGATCACCAGGACGATGACGGCACCGATGACCGAACCGATGATCCCGGACGGCTGCAGGAATCCCTGTGCTCCGTCCTTGTGAAAGAGCAGGTATCCAAGGAATCCGCCGACGAACGAGCCGACGACGCCGAGCACGATGGTCATCGGGACCGACAAGTTCTGCTTGCCCGGAACGAGAAGCCGCGCAAGGGCACCCGCGATGAGTCCGATGACGAGGACGCTGATGATGAGACCGATCATGGCTGTGAGCCTTTCTACTTCAGCGCAGACTGCGCTTGGATCGGAAGGTCGGGCGGTTGCTCGACACTGATGACAACTCAACACCCCTTAGGGGGGTGCGGGTACACCCCTAGGTAGGTAATCTGAGACCCATGGCACCGCCGCCGAAAGCCCCGATAACCGTCGCCCTCGTCGACGACTACGACGTCGTCCTGATGGGAGTGGCCAACATGTTCGACCGCTACCGCGACCGGGTCGTCGTCGCAGAACTCGACACGAACATGGGTCTCGACGACACCGTCGACATCGTGCTCTACGACTCGTTCGCCCAACCCGAGTCAGATCACGAGGAGATCGCGCATCTTGTCGCAAACCCGCGCGCGCGCCGAGTCGTGGTCTACACGTGGAACTTTCATCCCGACCTCATCGAGAGCGCGCAGCAGCACGGCGCCCACGGCTACCTGTCCAAGACTCTGCCCGCGCGCGAACTGGTCGCCGCACTCGAAGCGGTGCACGCGGGCGAGACCGTCATCAGCGACGTCCCCCCGCGAGCCAGGAGTGCCCCCGGACTCGACTGGCCGGGCCGCGGCGAGGGGCTCAGCGACCGGGAATCAGAGATTCTCGCCCTCATCACGCAGGGCAAGAGCAATGCCGAAGTCGCGACCTTGACCTATCTCAGTCCGAACACCATCAAGTCGTACATTCGGACGATCTACCGCAAGATCGACGTGGCCAGCCGCACGCAGGCCGTCCTCTGGGGCGTGAAACACGGGTTCACGCCCGACCACAACCGCATCGAGCACTGGAAGGGCGGCCCGTAGTCAGGGCTGCCACTCGACGCCAACCGGTTCTGGCAGTTGCGGTTCCACGGGTCGTGGGCCACGGCGCCGGCTGATCGCCACACCGCCGAGCGCCAGTGCGCCGCCCACGAAGCCGAGGAGCGTCGGCACCTCGCCGAGAAAGGTCCACGACAGAAGGATGGCGATGGCCGGCACCGCGAGGGTCGTCGCCGCCATCGTGCCCGCATCCGTGCGAGTCAAGGCGTAGGCCCAGGTGAGAAAAGCGATCGCCGTCGGCCCGAGGCCCAGGAACGCCACCCCGACGAGTGCCGAGGGCGGGGCCGCGGCCAGTTCGTCGAGGGCCTGACCGGCAAACGGCGCGGTGGCCACCATGCCGACCGCACATCCGACCCAGGTGGCGCTGATGGCGTTGACGGTCCGCAACGCCACCTTCTGCAGTAGCACACCGGCCGCGTAGAGAACGGCAGCCACCAGACCCAGTCCGACGCCGAGGCGATCGTTGGCGCCGACACCCGATCCGCCGAGCGCAATCAGCACCACGCCGGCGAAGGCGATCACGATGCCCACCACGAGCGGCCGCGGGAACCCTTCGTTGAGGAACAACCCCGCGAACACGGCGACCAGGATCGGCGCAAAGTTCACCAGAAGCGCGGCCGTGCCCGCGTCGAGGTGCTGTTCCGCCCAGTTCAGCACGATCGTGTACGCGGCGAACCACAACAGGCCGTAGCCGACGACGAGCGCCAGGCCCCTCCCGCGAGGCAGTGGCGGCCGATAGATCGCCGCCAGTGCGACCAAGGCAATGGTGCCGACGCTCAGCCGGATGAACGCCATCGCACCTGGACTGAATTCGGCTCCGCAGTATCGGATGACGACGAAGGCCGAGGCCCACAGTAGGACCGTGACCGCCGCCGCGATCACGGCGAGTCGATCTGGGGGCGTCGCTTTCACGTGTTCAGTCTTCGCGTCGGCCCTTGCGGCGGGCAAGCGGATTTCCGACAGAGCAGTGGTAGATGCTGCCAATCTCGCCAGCGAGGGCGCGACTGCTGATCCAGCAACCGTCACCGGCTCGTCAGACTCGAAAAGTCTCAACCGGTGCCGCAATCCTGCAAACTTTGGTTTGATAGCGGCGTAGTCGGGGACTCAAGCCACATTCGCAGATCGGATGGCCTAATGAGACGACTGACCAGAATCGCTGGGTTCGCCATGACCCTGGCGTGCGCATTGACGACCTCGACGCTCTCCGTGGCGGGCACGTCGACTGCGGCCCCCGGAGCGAACGAGCCTGCGCATGTGGTGGCGATGAACACCACGTTCAGGCGATGCGACTTCTCTCCCAGCTTCGGCGTCGCGGCAGGCGGGCCTGGACGCGCGTTCGCGGTCATCCGCGAGGATTCTGCAGTGCTCACGGCCGAGGTGCACTTGGACACGGGTCGGCCGGGCACCCACTACGACGTGCGGTTGATCCAGGCGCCGCAGTCGCCGTCGGTGGCATGCGTCGACAGTGACCCCGGGATCGCGGTAGCGGGTCTGGACACCGACGCGGCCGGCAACGGGACGGTCACGTTCGGCGACAAGATCCGCCCCGGTACCACCGGAGCCTGGGTATTCATGACCCTGCCCGGGGAGTTCTCGTCGGTCCCCGCACAGTCGTACGCATCGGATTTCGTCCTGGCGATCTAGCTGCGGGTTGTAGCTGCGCCTCCTTCCCTGCCTCGACGTCTTGCGGGCGGCAAGGTCCGAGCCAATCGACCGCCGCATAGCCATTACCGGAACGGGAATCGAAAGGTGTTCTGCACCAACACCTATCGCGATGTCCGGCAGATGCGGCAGACCTGTGGTGTCGACCTCGACCTCGTCGAGCACCGGACGCTGGCCGACACATCCACGAGTTCGTCTGCCGCTGAGCGGAATCCGGGCGACGGTCGGCTCGCGAAGGCTGCGCTGCGAGGCGTGCAATAGCTCGTTGCGCTTTTCTAGCAAACATTGACGGTTGTGACAGTAGGATCACAGTTACCGAAATAGTCTGCTGCAAGAGTTGAGCTTCAGGTTCGTCGGCAGCCCGCCGAGCACTTCCGAGCGCACCCGGCGGCACCGGGGTTGGGTGGTCCGGCCTGAATTGACGGGCGTGCCGAGGATCGGCTCGACGCGACGTCAGCAAAGGATGCCCTCGCTAAGCATCTCAACCTGCGCGACCCCTCGGTACTCAAGACCCACACCTTTGCTGACGGGGACGCGCCCTCTGCTTGATCAAAATTGACGTTTGCGACAACAAGATCAATTTGGCGAGATAGCCTGCAACAAGATCAAAGGTCCAGGTTCGTCACCCCGCCGAGCACTTCAGAGTGCGCCCCATGCACGACAACCACGAGGTCCTGAAATGGCTCACTTAGCTCCGATCGTGGACCTCTGATGATCGCGTCGAGCGGCGCGAAGCCGGCAGGCGGTTCGTTGGTGAGACCCGCTGGTTACGGGCTATACGTGGGGCGTTTGGGCGCCTTGGCCGTGGCGTTGGGAATTGGGGTGGCGATCGCCAGCCTGCCCGTGGTGGCGTACGCGGATTCGGGTGATGCCGATAACGCTCCAGAAGTTTCGGGACCCCCGTCTGCGGGCCCACCCGCGCCAGGGCCGTTGAGAAGGCTCGGTTTGGGTGGCCATCGGCGCGGTCCTGCCGCGGGCTCACCGACCTCCGGGTGAAGCGGTGTCCTCGGTGCCGTCGTCGGCGACTCAGACCGATCTCCCGCGCACCGCGAACCGAACGCGCCTCCCCCGCCATCTGCGTGATGTGGCCGACGGGTCGACATCGGGTCGCCGTGGCGGTCTCCCCGCTCTCGGCGGTGGCGGGTTGGTGTCGCTGAGTGTTACGCCGACGGTGTCCCCGTCGGGTACGACCCCCAATCATCGCGATGGCTCCCCCACCGGGACGCCGGCGGCATGGGCCGGGTTGCCGTTCGCGCGCCGGGAGTCGGGCTCGAGTCCGCTTGGGGTGGTGCGCATTCGGTCCACGGTTAGCGATCCGAGCCAGACGGCTCGACTGGCTTCGGTACACGCGGCCGCGGCGCGGCCGGTGGCGGGATTGGTGGGAATCTTCATCGGCGACGGCACCGCCGAGCATCCAGACGCTGGGTTGCTGATCGGCAATGGCTTCAGCTATGACGCCACCACCTGCACCGGCACCGTCGCGTGCAATGGCGGGCGCTCGGGGTTGATCGGCAATGGCGGCGCAGGCTTCAACGGCGGCAACGGCGGATCGGCGCTGTTGCTGGGTGACGGCGGGCGTGGCGGCGACGGGGTCAGCGGGATCAACGGCGGCGCAGGCGGTAACGGCGGCTCGGGCGGCTTGTTCTTCGGCGACGGTGGAGCAGGCGCGACGGGTGCGGCCGGGGTGCCTGGGGTCAACGGTGGAGACGGCGGCGCTGGCGGTGCGGGCGGTAACGCGGGCTTTCTGTCGATAAAGGGCAGTGGCGGCGACGGCGGTGCAGGCGGCAGGGGCGCCAACGGCGCAGCGGGCCGTCGATGGTAGGCGGTCCGGGTGAGTCGGGTACCAGTGGGATCGACGGCGGCAACGGTGGAGCCGGCGGGGCCGGTGGGTCCAGCAGTCTGCTGTTCGGGCACGCCGGCGACGGTGGCCGCGGTGGCGACGCCGGTACCGGCGGCAGGGGTGGCAACGGGGTAGATGGCGCGGACGCCACCGTCGCGGGCGGCACTGGCGGTCGGGGCGGCGACGGCGGTAGCGGCGGGGCGGGCGGGGTCGGCGGGGCCGGCGGCAGTGCCGGCGCGCAGCGCGGATTGTTCGTCTCGGCAGGCACCAATGGCGACGGCGGTGCCGGCTCCACCGGCGGCGACGCGGGCACCCCGGGTAACGGCGGCGACGGCAAGGCCGGCGATGCGGTCACCGTCAACGGTGGTGCAGGCGGAGACGGCGGCAGCCCCGGCCAGGCGGGTGCCGCCGGAGCCGGCGGCGCTGCAGGTACCCGCAGGCGAAGCGGCGGCACGATCGGTGTCAGCGGCGACGCTGGCGTAGCGGTGGTCGGTCCGATCGGCAACGGCGGAGACGGCGGGGCCGGGTTCAATCCCACGGCCGCGGGGGCCAGCGGCGGCGACGGCGGCGCGGGCGGTCACGGCGGCGCGATCGGCAACGGCGGCACGGGCGCAACCGGCGGCAACGGAGTCGCAGGCACCCACGGCGTCGACGGGGCCATCGCGGGCGCGTCCGGCACCGACGGCACCGACGGTGGCGGTGGCGGCAAGGGCGGGGCAGGCGGCAACGGCGGCTCGGTCTCCGGTGATGGCGGGGCCGGCGGCAAGGGTGGTGCGGGCGCGAACGGAGGCCGTGGTGGTGACGGCGTCACCGGCGCAGTGGGGGTATGGACCACCAACGACGGCGTCGGCGGCACGGCGGGTGCGGGTGGCAGCGGCGCAAGCGGCGGGTCAGGCGGTGACGGCGGCAACGGTGGCACGGCCGCCAACGGCCTGGCAGGCGCCAACGGCGACGGCGGTACCGGTGGCACGGGCGGCGATGCGGGCACCCCCGGCGACGGGGGAACCGGCGCGGCGGGTGACGCCACCCATCCCGACGGCGGACGCGGCGGTGACGGCGCCGATCCCGGCACGGCAGGCACCGGCGCTCTCGGCGGAGCGGCAGGCAAGGGCGGCGCGGTCGGCACCGGGCAAACCGGCGGTAACGGCGCCGACGGAGTCAAGGTGGCTGGTCCCGTCGGCAACGGCGGCAGAGGCGGAGCGGGCTTCACCTCGACCGCCGCGGGAGCCACCGGCGGCAACGGCGGAATGGGCGGCAATGGCGGCGCGATCGGCGACGGCGGCACAGGCGGGGCTGGCGGCAACGGGGCAGCAGGCACCAAAGGCGCCAGCGCCGTCGTCATCTCACTTCCGGACGGCACCGTCGTTGTTGCCGTCCCCGTGGGGAACGGCACTGCCGGCGGGAACGGCGGCGTCGGGGGTGGAGGCGGCTTGGGCGGCTCGACCTCCGGCGACGGCGGCACCGGTGGCGCAGGCGGGACCGGCGGCACCGGCGGGAACGGCGGCGTCGGAGCCAACGGCCCCAACGGCCTGGACAGCCGCTTCGATGCCGGTACCGCGACCTTCATGCCCGCAGGCGCAGGCGTTAATGGCACTGACGGCGGCAACGGCGCAGGCGGCGGCAACGGCGGCACGGGTGGCGCAGGCGGCGGCACGGCGGTGGGCGGATCAGGCAAGGCCGGTGTCAACGGTGACGGCGGCGCCGGCGGGGCTGGCGGCAACGCAGGCACACCCGGCAATGGCGGCAACGGCGGCGACGCAACCGTCGCCGGCGACGGCGCCAAGGGCGGAAACGGCGGCAGCCCGGGTACAGAGCGGGTAGGCGGCACCGGTGGCGCTGCGGGCACCGGCGGTTACGCCGACAGCGGCAATGCCGGAGCCACGGGCACGGACGGTCTTGAGGTCACGAGCGGCGGCAACGGCGGCAACGGCGGATTTGGAGTCGACGGCAGCGGTGGCGCAGGCGGGGCAGGTGGCAACGGCGGGTCGGTCGGCAACGGCGGCAACGGCGGCACCGGCGGCCGCGGCGTGGCTGGTAGTACCGGCGCCGACCGCGGCCCCGGGGGCGGGCCCAACGGCGCTGGCACCGGCGGCGGCGCCGGAACCACCGGCGGTGTCGGCGGCGCAGGCGGCGCGGGTGGCTTGGGCGGCTCGATCTCGGGTAACGGCGGCAACGGCGGTAGGGGCGGCGACGGCGGCGCAGCGGGCAGAGGCGGCAACGGCGGGAACGGCAGGTCGGGCGAAGGGCTCTTCGGAGACGGAAATCTGGGCGAGCCTGGCGGCCCAGGCGGCGCAGGCGCTACCGGCGGACTGGGCGGCGTCGGCGGCGCAGGCGGTGCGGCCCTGGGGTCGGGCAACGGCGGTGTCGGCGGAGCAGGCGGCGCAGGCGCGACAGGCGGTAACGGCGGTGCCGGCGGCTTTGGCGGGCAAGGCTGGGAGGACTCGAGTGCCCAGAGTCCCGGCGGTGGCGGCGGTCAAGGCGGCACCGCCGGCGTCGGCGGTGGCGGCGGTGTCGGCGGTGTCGGCGGTGTGGCTTACGGGTCAGGCAATGGCGGGGTCGGCGGAGTCGGCGGCAACGCCGGTGCTGGCGGAGTCGGCGGAGATGGCGGCCTTGCTGGCAATGGCGGCGTGCCAGCCGGCTACGCCTACGGCGGCAGAGCCGGGTCCGGCGGCGACGCGGGCATAGCCGGGCAAGGCGGTGCCGGCGGCGACGGCGGCTTGTACGGCGGCGACGGCGGCACGGGCGGCGCTGGCGGCGACGGCAACCAAGGTGGCGCGGGCGGCAAGGGCGGTCAAGGCGGTGACGTCGTGGGCGAGACCGGCGGCTTGGGCGGCGACGCGGGCGACGGCAGCGACGGCGGCCTGGGCGGCGACGGCGGCAACGCGTTCGGAGCCGGCAGCGCAGGCGACGGCGGCAGAGGCGGCACGGGCGGCACAGGAGGCACCGGCGGCACCGGAGGCCGAGGCGGCGACGACGGCTTGACCATCGTGGACGGCGGCCTCGGCAACAACGCCGGCGACGGCGGCTGGGGCGGCGACGGCGGTCGCGGCGGTAACGGCGGCAACGCAGAGGCCGGTCCCGGCGGCGACGGCGGCGACGCCGGCGGTGCCGGTGGTGGCGGCAATGGAGGCACTGGCGGCGCCGGCGGCGCTGGCGGCGGCGACGACGGCGGGGCCGGCGGTAACGGCGGCGACGGCGGTTACGGCGGTGCCGGCGGCATCGGCGGCGATGGCGGTGATTCGCTCTTTGGTCCAGGCGGAGGCGGCGGCAGCGGCACCAACGGCGGCCCGGCTGGGAACGCCGGTGCAGGCGGTGCCGGCGGTGCGGCTGGCGGTCCGAATTACGACGTGGGGACAATCGGAGGCGCCGGTGACCCCGGCGTGGCTGGCCAAAACGGCCTACCAGGCAATCCCGGCCAGACGCTCTAAGCTAAGCCACGGGGTCGATGCCGAGTTCGACCAGGAGCCGGCGAACGCGCGCTTCGACGTCGTCGCGAATCGGCCGCACGGCGTCGACTCCCTGGCCTGCAGGGTCGGGCAATTCCCAGTTCTCGTAACGCTTTCCGGGATAGAACGGGCATGCGTCACCGCACCCCATCGTGACGACCACGTCGGAAGCCAGCACGATCTCGTCGGTCCACGGTTTGGGGTATTCGCCGGTGATGTCGATGCCGACCTCCGCCATGGCGGCGACGGCGGCGGGGTTGATCTCGTCGGCCGGTTCCGATCCGCCCGACCACGCCACGCCTTGATCGCCTGCGAGGTGGTTGAAGTAGCCGAGCGCCATCTGGGAACGGCCCGCGTTGTGGGTGCAGAGGAACAGCACCGTTGGCTTGCTCATGTCGCCTCGCTGTCGAATCGGCGCCGCAAGGCAAGGGACACGTAGACCAGGGCGACGAGAACGGGCACCTCCGACGATAACCCGCTCGTGCACGCGCCCCACACCGCTCAGTCCGTTATCGAGGGTGAGTGGTCGCACGGGTACAGCCGGGAGCAGGCCGTATACCCGCTGCGCTCGCTGATTCGCACCAAGTACTGGCCGCCGGTTCGCCGCGTGGACAATGCCTACGGCGACCGCAACCTGGTGTGCGCCTGTCCGCCGATCGAGGCGTTCGCCGAGTGCTGCGGTGGTCGAGCGTGTCGGCTCGCGACGCCGCTCGGAGGCGCCGGGCGGCGGCGGGGGAGGATGTCAGCGCACGAACAGCGCCGGGAACGTCGCGGCCGCCCACGGGTAACCCACGAAGATCGCGGCATCGATGACCGCGTGAGCGATCACGAAGGGCAACACCCTGACCCGTGCGGGTGTACAACCAGCCGAACAGCAGGCCCATCGCGAAGTTGCCGATGAACGAGCCGAAGCCTTGGTACAGGTGGTACGTGCCGCGCACCGTCGCGGAGCTGACGATGATCGTCCACTTTCCCCAGCCGAGGTCGGTGAGTCTGGCGTACAGGTAGCCGATCATGATGACCTCTTCGGTCACCCCGGCCCGAACCGCAGACAGAATCAGCACCGGGATCGTCCACCAGTAGGTGTCGAGCGCGTTCGGTACGACATTGACGGTGATCCCGAGGGCCCGACCGCCCAGGTAGACGCCTATTCCGGGAACGCCGATCGCTAGCGCGAGCCCGAACCCGAGAAGTGCGTCTCGTGCGGGTCGAGTCGCGTCGATTCCGAGCCGACCGAGGTGCGGCCGAGTGGCCTGCCACAGCAGGAACGCGCAGAGCGCCACCGGCACCAAATCGAAGAAGATCCCCATGAGTTGGTAAATGAGGTCGAAGGTGGGACGCGGGCTCAACGGGTTGTTGATCGAGGTGCTCTGGTCGCCGAGGGCCTCCGTGCGCGTCATCCGATTGACTATCGACACCACTGAGTACGCGGCGGATGCCCCGAGCGAGAGTCCCAGCACGATGAGAACTTCAGCGCCGATCCGTCCCCGACCGGGCAGGTTGGTGCCCGCGATGGGATAGGGGCCGGGGGAGAGCCTCACGGCTGCCGCGGCATCGCGCAGGCGGGGGTGCCCCCGGGCAGGCGGTGCCGGTTAGCGGCAACCCACTGATATACGCCGGCCGCGACCCACGAGACGGGAGGGGTCGCCATCAGGTGCCCCAGAAAACGCAAGATCAAGACCGGCTGCATTCGCAGAAGCGCCGAACCGGCGAGATGGCCGGCGTATTGATGGGTGGATGTCACGACCCACGCGTAGTGGGTGACGTCGTCGGTTGTCAGTCCGTAGTGGTCGAGCTCGAGCCACTGCCACGGCGTCGTCTGGGGAAACACTGGGAGTATCCGTTCGAGCCGGGTGACCGCCGACGTGCAGAATGCACAGTCTCCATCGAAAATAAGCAGAGGCGCTTTGGAGGGGTTCGACAATCGCGCTGCGGTCACATTTCGATCGTACGCCCAGCACGACGCGCGTTCAGATCGCGCGGCTGGGCTGCGCGCACTTTTCGTGCGTCAAGGGCAAGAATCGCGCGGGATTTCTCTATAGAGCGCAAGGAAGCTCAATGGCTGTTACCACTGTGTAACGTTTCCGCCTACAGTTTTGCCAGTGATATGCCCCCGTTTAGGGTGTGAATTACCAAGCGCGGCGCGGCCTAGGAATTGCCGTGTCGTTTGCTCATCTTGCACAGGAGGAAAATTGAGAATCAGACGACTTGCGGCAGCAGCCGCAACGGTCGCCATCGGTGCTCTCGTCCTCTCGGGCTGCGCAGCACCGCAGTCGGAGATCGTCGAGGGTTCATCGTTGTCGGTGGCCTGGAACCAGCCGTTCTACTCGTACAACCGGAGCACTTCGTTCGGTAATGCGACGGCGAACGCCAACATCATCTACTCGACCAACAGCGGCTTCGGCTACTACGACAACACCCCAGCGTGGTGCAGGACACGTCGTTCGGTAGCTACGAGAAGGTCTCTGACGACCCGTTGGTCGTGAAGTACACGATCGCCGATGGCGTGAAGTGGTCAGACGGAACCGCGGTTGACGCGGCCGACCTCCTCCTGAACTGGGTTTCGCTGTCCGGCGCAGAGAACACGCCCGACTTCGACTCGACCGAGTTCACCGACCCCGACACCGGCGAGTTCACCGACGACTTCCCCACGGATGTTGTCTTCTTCGATTCCGGTGCCGACCCGACAACGGGTCTCGGTCTCGTGAGCACGCCTGCCGGAGGTCAGCGACGACAAGAAGTCGATCACGCTGACCTACGACCAGCCGTTCGTTGACTGGGAGCTCGCATTCACGCGCGCGGGCCTCCCGCGCACGTCGTCGCGAAGAACGCTCTCGGCATCGAGGACCACGCAGAAGGCGAAGGATGCCCTGATCAACGCGATCAAGGACGATGACGCCGCCGCTCGCCTCGATCTCCGAGCTTCTGGAACTCGGGCTTCAACTTCACGGAGATGCCGTCTGACACGAATCTCGTTCTTCGGCAACGGCCCGTACATGATCACCGACTTCGTCGCTGACCAGTACGTGACGCTCACGGCGAACACGAACTACACCGGGGCCAACCAGCCCAAGGTTGAGGAAATCACCGTTCGCTTCATCACCGACCCGCTGGCCGCAGTTCAGGCCCTGCAGAACGGTGAAGTTCAGGTCATCTCGCCCCAGGCAACGGCTGACGTAGCCGACGCGCTCGCCGCACTCGATGTCACCGTTATCGGTGGCTACGAGGGCACCTACGAGCACATCGACCTTCAGTTCGACCAGTCCAAGAGCGGCAACTTCAACGATCCTCTCGTTCGCGAGGCCTTCATGAAGGTCATCCCGCGCCAGGAGATCGTCGACAAGCTGATCGTTCCGCTTCAGGCTGACGCCGAGGTCCGCAACTCGCAGGTCTTCCTGCCGGGTGCCGAGGGCTACGACGACTCCGTCGCGAACAACGGTTCGGCTGCGTACACCGACGTCGACATCGAGGGCGCCAAGGCGCTGCTCGCTGAGGCCGGCAACCCCAACCCCGAGGTCTGCATGCTCTTCTCGTCGACGAACCCTCGTCGTGCGAACGAGTTCCTGCTGATCCAGCAGTCGGGTGCTCTCGCTGGCTTCAACGTCACCGACTGCTCCAGCCCGTCTGGGGTGGCCTGCTCGGTACCCCCGGTGCGTATGACGCGTCCCTCTTCGGATGGCAGTCGACGAGCCTTGGTGTAACCAACGGCCCGCCCCCCACCTACAACACGGAGGGCATCAACAACCTCAACTTCTACAGCAACCCAGAGATGGACACGCTGACCGCTCATTGAGCATGGAGTTCGACACCGCAAAGCAGATCGAGATCATGAAGCAGATCGATAAGCTCCTGTGGGATGACTTCTACGGAGTCACGATCTTCCAGTTCCCGGCGGTAACGGCCTATGACCAGAACGCCATTGAGGGCATCGCCCCGTCGACGCTTTCGCCGACGATCTTCTGGAACATCTGGGATTGGGACGCCTGTCTCCGCTGAAGCGAGTAATTGGGTCCGACTCGATGACTGCAGTAACCAGTCAGCAACCCAGGGCGCTGGGGCCGTACGCGGCCCCAGCGCCCACCCTCTGGAAGAACCCGTTAGGTAGGTGCCAGTCGTGGCAACATTCGTTGTGAGGCGGCTCATCGCCTCGATCTTCATCTTTCTCGCAGCCACGTACCTCATGTACATCCTGGTGGCCCTCTCGGGCGACCCGCTCGAAGACCTGAGAACCAGCACTGCCCCCAACAAGCTTCAGCTCATCGAGGCGCGAACAGCGCTGTTACACCTCGATGTGCCGCCGTACCTTCGCTATTTCATTTGGCTGGGCGGCATCTGCGGACTCATCGGCCACGTTCTTCGATCTCGGCGTCACGGTGAAGAACCAGCCCGTTACCGTGCTGCTCGCCCAGGCCGCCGGATCACTCTCCAGCTCGTCACCATTGCCTCGGTCATCGCCATCATCCTCGGACTGGTCGTCGGTATCACCACCGCACTGCGCCAGTACAGCGGCTACGACTACGGTGTGACGTTCCTGTCGTTCCTGTTCTTCTCCCTGCCGATCTTCTGGGTCGCCGTTCTGCTGAAGCAGTTCGTCGCCATCGGCTTCAACGACTTCCTGTCTGATCCCCAGATACGCCCTGGGTCATCCCGATACTGGCGGTGATAGCCGGGTTGATCTGGATGTCCATCCTCCGGGCAAGGGCTGCCGCAAGACTCGATCACGTTCGGCGCCGCCGCCGCTCGCGACCGCGGCGATGCTCATCTACATGGTCTCACCGACTGGTTCAGCTACCCGCCCTCGGAATCGTCGGCATCGCGCTCACCCTGGTCGGTGCCGCTTCGGCGTGACGGCCATTTCGACGGGCCTTGCAACCGGCGCGCGCTGTACGCGTCGCTGGTGGTGGCCGCGTCGGGGTGGCCGCTGGTATCCGCTCATCTACTTCTCCACCGGGCTGCCCTTCTGGGGATGGATCGGCATCGTGTGGCTCATCTTGCTGGTCGGCCTCGGCGTGGCCTGGTTCATGGGCGGAGACGGCCGACGGCCCGTCGCCCGAACCGCGGCGATCGTGAGTTCATCCCTTCTTCGTGATCTCGATCGACCGCTTCATGCACGTGTAGGATGATTACCACTGGACGCATCAAGGGTCGGCCGATCGCGACGATCGGTTCCGGGACGCCGGGGCTCGAGGGTTCGCTGTGGGTCCACGAGTCGATGTATTCGCGCACCTGATGCTCCCGACGCTCGCGCTCGTGGTCGTCTCATTCGCGGCCTACACACGGTACTCCCGGGCGAGTCTGCTCGAGGTGATGAACCAGGACTACTGCGCACGGCTCGCGCGAAGGGTCTCACCGAGCGCACCGTCGTTGTTCGTCACGCCTTGCGCAACGCGCTCATCCCGATCGCGACGATCATCGCGTTCGACATCGGCGGAATCATCGGCGGTGCGGTCATCACCGAGACGATCTTCGGTTGGAGGGCATGGGTGCCCTGTTCACCGACGGTCTGGACCCGGCGACCCGAACCCGGTGATGGGATTCTTCCTCGTCACGGGTCGGCTCGCGGTGGTCTTCAACCTGGTCGCCGACCTCTTGTATTCAGGACTTGACCCGAGAATCCGGGTGAGCTGATGACCGACCATTCCTCCTCCCATCGACACCGGTCCGCACGACCGCGGCCGCAGCGACGCCGAGAACTCGATCGAACAGAAGGAGGTCGCTGGTCTCAGTCAGGGCCCGCTCGTTCGTAGCGGTTCTTCCGTCTCCGTGAGGCACGGTCGCGATGGTCGCTCTCGTGTTCATCATCCTGCTCGCCTTTACGTCGGTCGGCGTCACGCCTTCGGCAGCTGGAAG
>CAWCTU010000015.1:0-21458 GCA_963798405.1 uncultured Actinomycetota bacterium | reverse complement strand
CCGCCGGGTCTGCGGCTGCGAGCCCTGCTCGAGCCGGTGCACGATCTGGCGGGCCACCGCGCCCGGGTTCCGCCGGTTGGTATTGATCCGAATCGTCGCGACCTCGCGGTACAGCGGGACACGTTGGGCCATGAGGGTGCGAAACTTCTCGGCGGGGTCTCCACCAGCCAGCAGCGGGCGGCCCACTCCCCCGGACGTGCGCCGAATCCCTTCCGCGGTACTGATTTCCAGATACACGACGGTGTGTCCCGCGAGCGCTTCGCGAACGTCCGGCGAGGCGATCGCGCCGCCGCCGAGGGACACGATTCCGGTGTGGTCGGTCCAGCGCCGCCCGCACCACGTCGGCCTCGATGCGGCGAAACTCCTGCTCCCCTTCCACGAACAGGTCGGCGATCCGTGCGGCCGGTGGTCTCGACGATCTTCGCGTCGGTGTCGAGCAGCGGGATGTCGAGCGCCTTGGCGAGCCGCCGTCCGATGGTGGACTTGCCCGAGCCGGGCATGCCCACCAACACCGCCTTGGGCGCCATCAGCCCGACGCCCTGGCGGCATCGGACCCGCCGTCGCGAGCGGCGACGGCCCGCAGGTAACCGTCGATGTTGGACCGGGTCTCGGTCAGTGAGTCACCGCCGAACTTCTCCAGCGCGGCGCGGGCCAACACGAGTGCCACCATGGTCTCGACCACGACACCCGCCGCAGGAACCGCACATACGTCGGAACGCTGATGGATGGCGACGGCCTCCTCGCCGGTGGCCATGTCGACGGTCGCCAAGGCGCGCGGCACCGTCGAGATCGGCTTCATCGCAGCCCGCACCCGCAGCGCCTGGCCTTCGTCATGCCGCCCTCGAGCCCGCCGGCGCGGTTCGTCGAGCGCATGACGCCGTCGGGGCCCGGGTAGATCTCGTCGTGGGCGACGCTGCCGCGGCGCCTTGCGGTTTCGAAGCCGTCGCCGATCTCGACGCCCTTGATCGCCTGAATGCCCATGACGGCGCCCGCGAGCTGGCTGTCGAGCCGGTTGTCCCCGCTGGTGAACGACCCCAGTCCGATCGGCAGTCCGTCGGCGACCACCTCGACGATGCCTCCGAGGGTGTCGCCGTCCTTCTTCGCGGCCTCGATCTCGGTGATCATCGCCTGTCTCGGCCTGCTCGTCAAATGCCCGAACGGGACTGTCATCTATCCGGTCCAGGTCGTGCGGCTGCGGCGGCGGTCCGTCGTAGGGCTTCGATGCGCCGATCGAGATGACGTGCGACAGCACCTCCACGCCCATCGCCTGGCGAAGGAATGCCCGGGCGATGGTCCCGGCGGCGACGCGGGCGGCGGTCTCCCGGGCGCTGGCGCGCTCGAGGACCGGACGGGCGTCGTCGAAGCCGTACTTGAGCATGCCCGCGTAGTCGGCATGCCCGGGCCTCGGCCTGGTCAGCGGCGCGTTGCGGGCGACGTCGCCGTCGAGCGCGGCCGGGTCGACGGGATCGGAGGCCATCACCGTTTCCCACTTGGGCCACTCGGTGTTGGCGATCTGGATGGCGATCGGGCCGCCCATCGTGACGCCGTGGCGAACCCCGGCGAGGATGGTGACCTCGTCCGCCTCGAACTTCATCCGCGCGCCTCGGCCGTACCCGAGTCGACGCCGCTTCAGCTCCGCCGCGATGTCCTCGGACGTGAGGTGCACGCCAGCCACCATGCCTTCGACCACGGCCACCAGGGCGCGGCCATGAGATTCACCAGCTGTGGTCCATCGCAACACGCGTCCCATCCTCCCATGACGGGGTCGGCCCAGCGAAAACGCCGAGCACTGCGTCAGGCGAGAGTGCGCTGCATCAGCACCGTGTCGACGTACCGACCGTGCTTGTAGCCGACCCGGTGAGGCGTCCGACGTCCGCGAAACCGAAGCGGCGGTGCAGTTCGACCGAGGCGGGATCTCCGGTGTCGGCGATCACCGCGATGACCTCGCGGATTCCCGCTCCGCCGCAGGCATCGAGCAGGTCGCGCAGAAGTTCGGTCCCGCAACCCTTCCCGACGGCCGATGGTGCGACGTAGATCGAGTCTTCGACCGTCGCCCGGTAGGCGGGACGCGTCTTCCAGGCCGCGCAATAGGCGTATCCAGCGACGTGGCCGTCGCGCTCGGTGACGAGGAACGGCAGGCCCGCGTCGGTGATCGAGGCGAACCGGCGGGCCCATTCGTCGGCGTCCGGCGGGTCCAGTTCGAACGTGGCGACACTGGTGGCGACGTAGTGGCGGTAGATCTCGGCAATCGCGGGCAGGTCAGCACGGGTCGCGGGCCGTGTCGGCATCACCAAATCTATGGAAGGCCCACCAGGAGCGCGACCGCAGCGGCGGCCGTCAGACACATCGCCGGCCCGTGCGGCACGGTGCGGTGCCGCTGCCGCGGAACGCAGCCGCCACGGCCCACACCGCGGTGAGCATCGGCGCCGCAAGCGCTGCCAAGACCCAGGCGTCGATTCCGAACGCGCCGGTGAGTGCGCCGACGCCGATCGCCAGCTTCACGTCACCCGCCCCCATGCCTGCGGGCGCGACGAGGTGGATGACGAGGTAGAGCACCGTCAGCGCTGCGGCTCCCGCAAGAGCTGCGACACCTCGACCGCACAGCGCGGCGACCGCCAACACCATCAGCCCGCCGGGCAGCGTCAACCAGTTCGGCAGCCGCCGCTGCCGGACGTCGTAGACGCTCAGTGCCACGAACCAGACCAGCACGCAGACGCAGGCCACCCCCGCCCCCATGATCGAAGGCTAGCGGCTGTCGAGTGCCGCTCTCATCGCCTCTTTCGGCGCAGGCAGGCCGGTGAACTGTTCGACTTGGGCGAACGCCTGATGCAGCAGCATCTGCAGCCCGCCGACGACGACACCACCGGCCGCCTCGACGGCGGCCGCCAGCGGCGTGGGCCATGGCTCGTAGATCGCATCGAGCACCACCGGCACGCTTGCGACCGTATTCGCGTGCAGTGCGGCCACGTCTGCGGGCAGGGTGCTGACCGCCACGCCGATGTCCGCCAGCGGCGTGCCCAGCTCGATCCACCGCGTGTCGACCCCGAGCCGAGCGCAGAGTTCGCGCAGCGCCGAGGCCTTGTCCGGGTTTCGGGCCACGATCGAAATGTCTTGCACCCCAAGCTCGGCGAGGGCGACGACGGCGGCGGGCGCCGTTCCGCCGGACCCGAGCACCGCGGCGCGACGGGGGGCGCCGTCGGACACCGAGCCGAGCGCGCCCGTGACCCCCTCGACGTCGGTGTTGTCGGCGCGCCATCCGGCGTCGGTCCGCACCAACGTGTTGGCCGATCCGACGAGTTCGGCGCGCGGCGTGCGTTCGTCGGCGAACCTCAGCGCGGCGAACTTGCCGGGCATCGTCACCGACACCCCCACCCACTCAGGGCCGAAACCACCTACCAGGGAGGGCAATTCGGCGGCGGTGCACTCGATTCGGTCGTAGCTCCAGTCGGCGAGCCCCAACGCGCGGTACGCGGCGAGATGGAGTTGCGGCGAGCGGGAGTGCGAGATCGGCGACCCCAGCACCGCAGCCCTGCGCGCGGTCATGGGGTGCTGTCGAGGACACCGTTTTTCTTCGCCAATTCGATGTTGGCGAGGTGCTGCGGGTAGTCCCGGGTGAAGAGCGTCGTGCCTTGGAGGTCCACGGTGACGAAGTACAGCCAGTCCCCTGGCGCGGGGTTCTCCGCGGCCGCCAGCGCCGGTTGACCGGGCGAGCAGATCGGCGTCGCCGGAAGTCCTTCGCGCACATAGGTATTCCACGGTGTCGCCGCCGCGCGGTCCGCGTCCGAGTCGCGACCTCTTGGCGATCGAGCGGATAGTTCACCGTGGAGTCGAACTCCAGCCGACTGTGGTCCGGCGCGACGAGCCGGTTGTAGATGACGCGGGCGACCTTCGCGAAGTCGTCGGGCTTGGATTCGCGCTGCACCAGCGAGGCGACCGTCAGGATCTGATAGGGCGACAGATTCGCCGCCTTGCCCGCTTCGAGCAGACCGTTAGCCTCGTACTGAGCGGTGCTCGCGGAGATCAGGCTGGCCAGGATCTCCGGGGCCGACGCGGACGGGTCGACGTTCCAGGTGCCCGGGGCGATCAGGCCCTCGATGCGACGATGGTCCTTGCCGAGCGCCTTGACGGGGTCGAGCGCCCACGCCGGGATGGACAGGGCCGACGGGTCCGCCGTTCCCGCCGCCTGGCGCAGATCGTCGGCGTTCACGCAGTGCTTCGTGCCGTCGAGATCCATGCACGTCGCCGACGCGATCATCGCGAAGATGCCCGGGGTGACGTCGTTGGTCCTCTTGTCGGCGATGTCGTCGAGCTGGCGGCCCTCGGGAATCACCAGCCGTCCCACCCGATTCTGCGGATCCGAAAGCCGCGCAACGGCATCCGACGAGGGAATCTCGGTGCGGACCTTGTAGAAGCCGGGCTGGATCGAACTCATCGCGCTGCTGCCCGATGCAGCTTGGACGAAGGCGCTCACCGTGGCCACGACCTCGTGGTCGTGCAGGGTCTGCCCGATCACCGTGGTCGAGTCGCCGTTGTGCACCTCGATGACGACGTCCTTGACGCCTTCACCCTGGTAGTCGGTGTCGCTGCCGAACATGCCGTGCCAGAAGCGGGAGCCCACGAACACCGCGCCGATCACGAACACGATCAGCGCGATGAGGGCGAAGCTGGTCTTGAACCTGCGCTTGCGGCGAACGTCCTTCGCGCGAACCCTCTCGGCGCGGCTCATCCCGCGTCGCGGTTGTCCCACGGCCAGCGGTTCGGTGCGTTGGCGACCCCATTCGCTAGGCATCGGCCGCTCCAGCTGTTCTGTGCGACGGCGTGGCGACGTTGGTCGAGCCACGTCTGCAGGATGCCAACGGCGGCCGCCTGGTCGATCATCGACTTCTGTCCTTTCGCGCGCACTCCGGCCTCACGCAGTGATCGTTGGGCGCTGACGGTCGTCAGCCGTTCGTCGGCGAGTCGAACCGGTGTCGGGACGATGCGTCGAGCCAGCGCATCGGCCACCTCGATGGCATCCAGCGCAGAGGGTCCGGTCCGGTCGGCCAGGGTACGCGGCAGCCCGACGACCACCTCCACGGCGCCGAGTTCGTCGACGAGAGCGGCCAGCCGGCGAAGGTGTCGGTCGGTCCGGTCGCGGCGAACGGTCTCGACCGGGGTGGCGAGAATCCCGTCGGGGTCACTTGCGGCGACTCCGATGCGCACGGTGCCGACGTCGATGCCCACTCTTCGCCCGCGTCCGGGATCGGGAGGGTTCAACGCGCCCCCTGGCCGGTCGGGCTGACGGTCGCCGCTGTCGGGCACCCAGCTAGCTCCGGCCTACCTCGGCACGCAACGCGGCGAGTGCCGCATCGATGCCCGAGGCGCCGCTGCCGGAGCCCTGCGCCAGTTCCGCCTTGCCGCCGCCGCGGCCGTTCACCGGTCCACCGAGAGCCTTGACGAGGTCGTTCGCGCTCAGGCCGAGGTCTTGGGCGGCGGGGTTGACCGCAACGACGTACGGCACCGAATCTCCCTCGCCCTCCGCGATGAGAGCGACGACGGCGGGCTCGGCGCCCAGCCGTCCCCGGATGTCGCCCACGAGGCGATCGGAGGTCTCCCGCCGTCGTCTCGACCGGCATCCGCTGCGCCACGACACGGACCTTACCCACCAGCTCGGCACCGGCGGCAGCGTTCGCTGCCGCCGCGCGCGCCGTGGACAACCGCATCTTGTCGAGTTCCTTCTCGGCGGCTCGCAGTCGCTCGACGAGGTTGGCGACGCGGGCGGGCACCTCGTCGGACGGCACCTTGAGCGAGGACGCGAGACCGGCCATCAGTGCCCGTTCCTTGGCGAGGTACCTGAATGAGTCGAGCCCCACGTACGCCTCGACGCGGCGCACTCCCGACCCGACCGACGCCTCGCCGAGAAGGGTCACCGGCCCGATCTGGGCCGAGTTCCCGACGTGGGTGCCGCCGCACAGCTCGATCGAGAACGGTCCACCGATCTCGACGACGCGCACCTCGTCGGGATAGTTCTCGCCGAACAGCGCCATCGCGCCCATCGCCTTGGCCTTGTCGAGTTCGGTGTTGAACGTGTTCACCGCGAAGTCCGCCTCGACGGCTTCGTTGGTGACCTCTTCGATCTGGGAGCGCTGATCGTCCGAGAACGACCCCTGCCAGTTGAAGTCGAACCGCAGGTACCCCGGCCGGTTCAACGAGCCGGCCTGAACGGCGTTGGGGCCCAGCACCTGTCGCAGTGCGGCGTGCACCATGTGGGTGCCCGAGTGGCCCTGGGTGGCACCGTGACGCCACTTGGCATCGACGGCAGCCGTGACGGTGTCGCCCTCGACGAACTCCCCCGATTCGACGTTGACCCGGTGCACGAACAGCGACTTGGCGATCTTCTGCACGTCGGTGACCGCGGCCTTGGCGGTGGCATTGGAGCCCGTGCCGGTGATGTCGCCGACGTCCGCGATCTGGCCGCCGGATTCCGCGTAGAGCGGGGTGCGGTCGAGGACCAGTTCGACGCGGTCGGCGCCCGTGCTCTCGCCACCGTGCGCGACGACGGGCACCCGCTTGCCGTCCACGAAGATGCCGAGAATCCTTGCCTCGGAGACCAACTCGTCGAAACCGGTGAACTCGGTGGGCCCGGCGTCGACGAGCTCGCGGTACGCGGACAGGTCGGCGTGGGCATGCTTGCGGGCAGCGGCGTCCGCCTTGGCGCGCGACCGCTGCTCGGCCATGAGACCGCGGAAGCCCTCCTCGTCGACCGCCAGCCCGGCCTCGCCCGCCATCTCCAGCGTCAGCTCGATCGGGAATCCGTACGTGTCGTGCAGGGCGAACGCGTCGGTGCCCGACAGCTTCGTGGATCCGGCTGCGACTCGTCGTGCTGCGCCGCTTCGTCGAACAACTTCGAACCCGACGCGAGCGTCCGGTTGAACGCCGTCTCCTCCGCCACCGCGATGCGCTGGATGCGATCGAAGTCGGAGACCAGTTCCGGGTACGACGGTCCCATCGCGTCACGCACGGTCGCCATCAGCTCGGCGACGATCGGGGTGTCGATGCCCAGCAGCTTGGCCGACCTGATGACGCGACGGAGCAGGCGACGCAGGACATAGCCGCGGCCGTCGTTGGCCGGGCTGACGCCGTCGGCGATGATGATCGCCGCGGTCCGGCTGTGGTCGGCGATGATGCGGTACCGGACGTCGTCCGCGTGATTGCCTGCGCCGTACCCACGGGGCGCGATGCCTGCGACGAGGTCGATGACCGGGCGCACCAGGTCCGTCTCGTAGACGTTGTCCACACCCTGCAGCAGGCACGCCACGCGTTCGACGCCCATGCCGGTGTCGATGTTCTTGCGCGGCAACGGCCCCAGGATCTCGAAGTCGGACTTTCCGGTGCCCTCGCCGCGCTCGTTCTGCATGAAGACGAGATTCCAGATCTCGATGTAGCGGTCCTCGTTGGCTTCGGGCCCGCCGTCGATGCCGTACTCGGGTCCGCGGTCGTAGTAGATCTCCGAGGATGGCCCGCACGGTCCGGGAATGCCCATCGACCAGTAGTTGTCGGCCATGCCGCGGCGCTGAATGCGGTCCGCGGAAGCCCGGCCACCTCCTGCCACAACGCGATCGCCTCGTCATCGTCGAGATAGACTGTGGCCCAAAGCTTTTCGGGATCGAATCCGTAGCCACCCTGATCCTGCGGATTGGTCAGCAGAGTCCAGGCGAACTCGATGGCGCCCTTCTTGAAGTAGTCGCCGAAGGAGAAGTTGCCCGCCATCTGAAAGAAGGTGTTGTGCCGGGTGGTGATCCCGACCTCGTCGATGTCGGGGGTGCGGATGCACTTCTGGACGCTGACCGCCCGGTTCCACGGCGGGGTACGCGCTCCGAGGAAGAAGGGGACGAACTGCACCATTCCCGCGTTGACGAACAGCAGGTTCGGGTCGTCGAGGACAACCGACGCGCTCGGCACCTCGGTGTGACCCGCCGTCACGTAGTGATCGAGGAAGCGCTTCCTGATCTCGTGTGTCTGCACGTGCTTGCTGTCCTTCTTGATTCTGGAGGGTGCCGGGGTCTTCTCGACCGCATTACAGTACCGGCCCGCGTTCTCCCGGCCACAAGCGCAACGAACGGCAGGCCCGACTGGTGCCGAATCAGCCGTTGACGAAGCTCAACCGCACCGAACGCCGGGGATTGTCGCCGTTGAGGTCGACGAGCACGACGCTCTGCCAGGTGCCCAGCAGGGGCTTGCCCCCCTGCACGGGGACGGTGACCGATGGCGAAACGATCGCAGGTAGCACGTGGTCGGCGCCGTGGCCCTTGCGCCGTGGGAATGGCGGTACCTGTCGTCGCGCGGCAGCAGCCGCTCGAGGGTGTCGAGGAGATCGTGGTCGGAGCCCGCGCCCGTCTCGAAGATGGCCACCCCTGCGGTGGCGTGGGGGACGAAGACGTTGCACAGCCCGTCACCGCGACCCGCGCAGAAATCGCGCACCTCGTCGGTCAGATCCACCGTCCGCCTGCTGGCGGTATCGACGTTCAGCACATGGGAATCCACGCTGTCAGCGTACGAGCCGACGAGAAGATTGACGCCAGTGTTTATTACGAGTCCCTGACGGGGTACTGCTGTCGCACCAACCGCTCTCCCCTGGAGGAACAAGACATGACCATCACCGGCGTCATCACCGCAATTCTCATCGGCATCGTGGTCGGCGTACTCGGCCGCCTCGTCCTCCCCGGCAAGCAGCCGATCGGCATGCTCGTCACGGTTCTCGTCGGCATCGTGTCGGCGTTCATCGGGACCTTCATTGCCCGCGCGCTCGGCATCCCGACCATGACCAACGGCATCGACTGGCTCGAACTGCTGGTGCAGGTCATCGTCGCCGCTCTCGGTGTCGCGCTGGTGTCCAGCATGATGGGACGCCGCCGCACGGGCGTGCTCGGCGGCAGCCGTCGCTCGGGTTTGTTCCGCTAAGCCACCTCAGTGCGGCAGTAGAGGCTCCCCCGCCCTGGCCTTGATCTGTTGCACCACCCAGGCGTTGCCGTCGGGATCGGCGAAGTCGAACATCGTGCCCCCATCACGATCGTCGACGACGTTGATGTTCCCGGCGGCAACGCCATTTTTCAGCAGGTGTTCCCTGGCGGCCTCGGCGTCGGACACGACGAGCTGCAAGCCGCGCTGCGAGCCCGGTGTCATCGGCGGCCCGTCTGCCAGGTTGGCGAGCTGGATCGAGCAGCCCGACCCGGTGGGCGTCAGCTGAGCCCACTGCAAGGGCCCCGCCGGTGTGACGAAGTCGAGGGTGAACCCCACCTGATCGCGGTAAAAGGCGATGGACCGGTCGAAGTCGGCGACGGGAACCTGCACCACTTCGAGAGTCCAGTCCATCAGACACCGACCAGTAGCGATTCGAGACGCTCGTAGCCCTCGGTCATGCCGCCCTCCATACCGGAGCCGAGCAGAGCGTCGCGGGCCTCGATGCTCGGACAGATCGACCTGCCTCGCAGGCGACTGCCACCACCTCCGCGGCCCTCGAACCACGCATACTCGATGTTGACCATGTCGGGCGCGCCCTCGAACTCGAACGTCTGGATCACCAGGTCGTTGTTCCTGACGACGTGGAAGACGCCGTTGAACCAGTATTCGTCGCCGTCGGGTCCGAGGTGCAGATAGCGATAGCCCCCTCCGGTGCGGAAATCCCAACGCTCGATGGACATGTCGTTGCGCGCCGGCCCCAACCACTGCTTGACGAGCTCGGGGTCGGCGTGCGCACGGAACAATGCCTCGACCGGGGCGTCGAAGTCGCGGGTGAAGTCCATCGCCAGCGTGTCCACCGGAGCCACCAGGTTCAGTGCGTTCGTCATGAGTCTTGCCCTCTCTCTTCGTGTTTCTCCATGGCCGCCAGCAGGCCGTCCAGCTGGCGGTAGTTGCGTTCGGCGTCGAGCCGGTATCGGTCGATCCATGCGGTCAACCGCTCCAGCGCCGCGGCGTCGAGATGGACCGGGCGGCGCTGAGCGTCGCGGCTTCGGGTGACCAGACCCGCCTGCTCGAGCACCGCGATGTGCTTGGACACCGCCTGCTTGGTGATGTCGAACGGCTCGGCCAGCTCGTTGACCGTCGCCGGGCCACGCGACAACCGCGCCACGATGGCCCGCCGGACGGGATCGGACAACGCCAGGAACGCGCGGTCCAAACCCCTCTGCTCGACTCCGTCGGCGGTCAATATCCAACCTAATCATTGATCAATCAATTGATTGAATACAAAGCTAGAGCGACGATGTGCGGGTGTCAAGCGGTCAGTTCCCCCTTCGCCCACGCGAACAAACGGGCGGTGGAGCGCGCCAAAAAATCGATCTCGACGACGGGCCGACGACAAAACCCGCGCCGCCCACGCTGGCGGGAGCGAGCAGCCAGCTAGCGCTTCCTGCGAAGGATCGCGCGCAGCTTGTCGAGTCTCCCGGCGATCTCGCGCTCTGCGCCATGGGTCGTCGGCACGTAGTAGTCCGTGGCCGCTAATTCATCGGGCGAATACTGTTGCGCGACAATCCCATCCGGATCGTCGTGCGGATAGGAGTATCCGACCGCGTTACCGAGCGCCGCGGCTCCGGCGTAGTGGCCGTCTCGCAGGTGGGTTGGCACCAGACCTGCCTTGCCCGCCTTGATGTCGGCCATCGCCGCGGAAAGTGCCATGGTCACCGCGTTCGACTTCGGCGCGGTGGCCAGGTGCACGGTGGCGTGGGCCAACGTCAGCTGCGCCTCGGGCATGCCGATGAGCTGCACCGTTTGCGCCGCGGCGACGGCCGTCAGCAGCGCGGTGGGATCCGCCATGCCGATGTCCTCACTCGCCAGGATCATCAACCGTCGCGCGATGAAACGCGGGTCCTCCCCCGCGGACAGCATGCGGGCGAGGTAGTGCAACGCCGCGTCGACGTCGGAGCCCCTCATCGACTTGATGAACGCGCTGATGACGTCGTAGTGCTGATCCCCGTCGCGGTCGTAGCGCACCGCCGCCTTGTCCAGCGACTGCTCGATGACGTCCACGGTCACCCGCTCCCCAGCCTCGGCGGCGACCTCTAGCGCGGTCAGAGCACGGCGGGCGTCGCCCGCGGCCAGCTGCACGAGCAGGTCCACCGCGTCGGGATCGACCTCGACCTTGCCGCCGAGACCGCGGGGATCGACGATCGCACGCTCGAGCACCTCGTGAACGGCGTCGGCGTCCAGTGGTTGAAGCTGCAGGATCAATGAACGCGAAAGAAGTGGCGCGACAACGGAGAACGACGGATTCTCGGTCGTCGCCGCCACCAGAAGCACCACCCTGTTCTCGACCGCAGCCAGCAGCGCATCCTGCTGGGTCTTCGAGAAACGGTGAACCTCGTCGATGAAGAGCACGGTCTGCTGGCCCCGGATGAGCGCCGAACGTGCGCTCTCGATGACGGCGCGGACCTCCTTCACTCCCGCCGACAGCGCCGAGAGTGCCTCGAAGCGCCGGCCCGTCGCCTGGGAGATCAGCGATGCCAACGTGGTCTTGCCCGTGCCAGGCGGCCCGTACAGAATGACCGATGCCGCGCCGGACCCGTCGACGAGTCGACGCAGCGGCGAACCGGCCTTCAGCAGATGCGACTGGCCGACCACCTCGTCGAGCGACGCGGGACGCATCCGCACCGCCAACGGCGAAGACGGCAACGCGCCGGGCAGGCCGGTCGGGGTGCCGGGTGCCGGGGAGACATCGAAGAGGCCATCGGACACCCCACAGGCTTACCACGACCTGAGGGACCATTGTCGTCATGCTCATCAATCAGGTCGTCGCGGCCGGGATCGCCGACGGCAGTATCACTCTGGTGCTGCGGCGGTGGGACGCGCCCCGCGCGAAGCAGGGCGGCACCCAGCGGACTCCCGCAGGCACCATTCGCATCGACGGCATCCGCGAGTACCCGGCCGACTACGTGGTGAGCCGGGCGCAGGCCCGCGCCGCCGGTGAGGAGACCTCCCGGTTCAAGCGCCGCGTGCGGCAACTCAAGGGGCTGGGCCTGACAATCAGTCTTGATGTGGGATACCGCATCTCACCGCGCGGGAGGTCCTACCTCACGCTGAAGTGACGAAGTCGATGAGCTCCTCGACGCGACCGATGAGGGCGGGTTCCAGGTCATTCCAGTCCCGGACCGTTGCCCTTATGCGTTGCCACGCCCTCGCGATGTCGGCCTGCTGCCCGTGCGGCCATCCCAGCGCATCGCAGATGCCGTGCTTCCATTCGACACCGCGCGGGATGACCGGCCAGGCCTGCAACCCGAGCCGAGCGGGTTTGACCGCCTGCCAGATGTCGATGAACGGGTGGCCCACCACCAGGGTGTCGGATCCCCCGGGCCCGCGCCGAACGGCCTCGGCGATTCGCGCTTCCTTGGATCCAGCGACGAGGTGATCCACGAGCACACCGAGGCGACGCTTCGGATCGGGTCGAAACTCGCGGACGATGTCGACGAGATCGTCGACTCCGCCCAGGTATTCGACCACGACGCCCTCGATGCGCAGATCGGCGCCCCAGACCTGTTCGACGAGTTCGGCGTCGTGGCGTCCCTCGACGTAGATGCGACTGGGCAGCGCGACACGAGCGCGACTCCCTTGCACGGCAACCGAACCCGATGCGGTTCTGGCCGGGGCAGCCGGACCGGACTTGCGCGGGGCGGTGAGGATGACGGGTTTCCCGTCGATGAGGAACCCGGGCCCCATCGGGAATGGCCGTCTGCGACCGTGCCGGTCTTCGAGCTCGACCCGGCCGAACTCGATGCGCACCACTGCCCCGACGTAACCGGTCTCGGCATCCTCGACGACCAACCCGCGCTCAGCTACCGTTTCGGTCGACCGGACCTTTCGCGAGCCATGCGGGTCGCGGGCAAGCACGTCGGAGCCGTATCGATCGTCCACCCGAGCGATCCTAGGAACGTTCGGCTCAAATTCCCGGCGGCTCGCCGGGCCGAAACCTACTTGTCCAGTTCGGTCTTGATGTCGAACTGCACGGTGTCGCCCTTGACCTCGAGGATCTTCATGTGCGCGACGTAGTCACCGTCGGGACCGGTGAACTTGCAGTCGAACGTCGTACCGACCTCGGCCTTGATGCCGTCCGGGCACTTCACGTCGTTCGGCTTGAAGTCCGTCTTCTCGGAGACGAGATCGACCACGGATTGGGCGGCGCCCTCGGGCTTGATCGTCGAGCCGCAGCCGGCCAGCGACAGGGCGGCGGCACCGATGAAGAGTCCCGCGCCGAGGCGAACGCGAAGTGTTCGGGTCATGTCGCGACATGTTGCTATATGCGATCCACAACCGTCAACAGGGAAACTTTCAGCTGACGAATTGCCCATCCCGAGCAGACCGCAAATCGGTTGCTCTCAGGCCAACCCGTCGATGATCGTGTGGATGAACTTCATCTTCTCCAGCACCCGCGGGGGCAGCACGAACGGGTAGAGGTCCTCTTTGCCCATCGACCTGTTGACCATGTTCAGCGCCCATGCCAGGGGCAACCACATCTCGATGATCGTGTCGAAACCGCTGGGGCCCAACACTCTTCGGTCGAAGCCTGCACCCGACGGCGCGAATCCGAACGCCGCGGAGGTGTCCAGGGTGTCACGGATGTGCAGATAGTGGGCGAACGTCTCCGCCCAGTCCTCCGCGGGATGCATGGTGGCGTAGGACGAGACGAAGGTCCTCTCCCACCCCGCCGGCGCCCCGGTGTTGTAGTGACGGTCGAGCGCTGCCTGGTAGTCGGCGTTCGGGTCGCCGAACAACTCGGTGAACCTCGTGAATTGCTCGGGAGACGTGCTGACCAACCGGTAGAAGTAGTAGTGCCCGATCTCGTGGCGGAAGTGGCCCAGCATCGTCCGGTAGGGCTCGGCCATCGCGATCCGGAGCTGCTCGCGATGCACGTCGTCGCCCTCGGCCAGATCGAGGGTGATGACGCCGTTGGAATGCCCGGTCAGAACCTTCTCGCGATCGCTGGAGAGTAGGTCGAACGCCAACCCGTACCGCGGGTCTTCGGCGCGGCCCACGATCGGAAGGTTGAGCTCGTTGAGTTCGACGATCAGCCGGCGTTTGGCCTTCTCGGCGATCGCAAACGCAGCCATCGCCTTCACGTCGCCGTCGGAGGGACGCATCCGGGTCAAGGCGCACGACGTGCACAGCTGTCGCGACGGATCGGTCTCGACGAGCCAATTGCATTCGGCCTTGTGCAGATTCGCGCAGAGCTGGTACTTGTCCTCGTCGACGGCTCCTGCGTGTTCGCTCTCCGGACCTGGCGCGATGACCAGCAGCGCCATGTCCTTCAACGAGAATCCCAGCGCACTGCCGCAGGACAGACAGATCGAGTTCTCGACGGCCAACCGCTGCCCACAGTTCGGGCAGTTGAAATCACGCACGCAGAATTCCCCCCTCGAAGGGCGCCACATCGACGGATACGTCGATGACGCTACGCTCCGAGTCGGTGTAGATGATGCCGCGAAGGGGCGGAACGTCGGCATAGTCACGGCCGAAGCCGACGACGACGTAGCGCTCGTCGACCATCTGGTCATTGGTCGGATCAAGGCCGAGCCATTGGTTCTGCGGCGTCCACACCGACGCCCATGCGTGGGTGGCGTCGACACCGACCATGCGTTCGCGCCCAGGCGGCGGGTCGGTCGCGAGATAGCCCGAAACATAGCTGGCTGCAAGGCCATTGGCTCGCATACAGGCGATCGCCAGTCGGGCGAAGTCTTGGCAGACCCCCTCGCGGTCCTTGAGCACGTCGCCGACGCGGGTGGACACCGTCGTGGAGCCGGAACGGTAGGTGAAATCGCGATTGATCCGCGCGTTGAGGTCTCTCAGCACGTCGATCAGCGGCCGTCCCGGCACGAAACTGGCTGCCGCATAGGTCCGTAGGTCGTCGGTGATCTCGGGGGTCTGCAGGTCGAGCGTGAACTCCGTGGCCAGCGCGCCGTCCGCACCCACCGGACGGGCGATCTCCCATGGCGCGGTCGCCGAGCCACTGGTGTACAGATCCGCTCGCGGAGCATCCACTTCGACCACCGAGTGGCTCGTGACCGTCAGCGTGCGGTGCGGAGCCGACACGTGGAAGTACGAGCTGATGTTGCCGTACCCGTCGCGGCTCGTCGAACTGTCGGCCGCCTCGGGGTCCAGGATGAGCTCGTGCGACAGGCACCGCTGCCGCGTGGAGTCGCGCGGCGTGAGGAATCCGCGGCCGTATGAGCTGGTGACCACGTCGGAGTACGTATACGTGGTCCGATGGGTGATCTCGTAGCTGCGGTCGGCCACCGCCGTCGGCCCGTCCGAGAACGACGTCACGGCACCACTCGCAGTTGATCGGGCCCCCACAGCGGCTGCATGCCACCGGGCAGCGAAAGATGCGTCGCGGTGATCAGACCGGACAGCTTGCGCAGGTTCTCGTGCATTCCGTCGAGAAGATCGGCGAGCACGGGGCGGGTGCCGTCGGTGATGTCTTCGAGGTCGGCGGGATCGAGCCGACGCAGCCGGGCACCCATCTCCTCTACTAGCCGCTCGGGCCTCGTCGAACCCGACGACGACGGCAGCGCCTTGAGGTTCGCGCGCAGTCGTTCGAACTGGAAGGCCAGCGACCGGGGGTTCTCTTCGTCGAACAGCACCAGGTCGGCCACGGCCGCCACGCTGACCTTGCCCAACATGCGCCTGCGGTAGATGACCGACGATTCGCACGCGATGAGCGCCGACTCCGTGATCGTCTGCTCCGCACCCGGGTTGCGGACCGTAATCAGCGTGGAGCGAAGGAGCGCCGTCAGCCAGGCCCCTCGCTCGATGCGCTTACCGATGTCCATCATGGTCCAGCCCACGTCCTGGACCATCGACTCGGCGGCCACCCCCGACAGTGCCAGCATGCCCGCGAGCGTCTGGCTGTGCGCCGCCGCCAGATAGGCCTCCCCCTCGGTATGCGAGTCCGGTGGCCCGACAGTGGAATTGAGCACGGCCCGCTCGACCGCCGCCAACACCATCCACGTGTCGTTGGACATCTGGTCGCGCACTGCGCGCGACGAGAGCCCGAGTCGCTCGACGGACTGGGCGAGCGAGCCGGCCCGGTGACGGTCGGCCGTCAACGACCACAGGGTGGTCGGAGCGATCGCGACCATCTCGGCGTCGTCGCCCTCGGCTCCCGTATCGGTCCCGGTGATCTCGCCGAGCGCGGCCAGGAGGACGGGGACGCACTCACTGCCCGCGAGGTCGCGCCGGTAGCGAAATTCGTGGTAGCGCTCGCGAGTGACGGTCAGCAACCGCGCCGTGCTCTCGGCGCGTTCGGAGTAGCGGCCGAGCCAGAACAGGTCCGACAGCACACGGGGAGAGCTGATGGCGCGCGTCGGACTGGGTGTCATGGCGGGCAGATCCACCGATTGCGTCGGCGTCCGCTCCGCCGTAACCCTGGTTGGTGTCCGCACCCAGATATCCTTGGCGACAACCGTATTCAACTTGTATGCCGAATTACCCGGCGCAAGGAGGTAGCCGAGCCCACCGATCATCGGTGCGTATCCACCGCGCTGCGCCACGGTGAACAGGCGCATGCCGACGCTGCCCGCCGACAACCCGCCCGGCTGGTTGTCCGTTGGCGCCGAGGAGAATTGGGGCAGATCCTGACCGACCCACTGCCACGGCGTCGCCGAGATGCGCGCCGACAGTTGGTCACGCGCCGCCGCAGACAAGGCAGGCCCGACGATTGCGTCGCCGCCGGTGACCGACTTGATCATCAGTGACGACAGGTGCGTCAGCAGGTGCGAGCGTTCCGCGTCGATACCACCCCAGTACATCGGCGCGGTGTCCAACATGGGCGTCTCGTCGACGAGCAGCCGTGCCAGCTCGGGTAGAAAGCGTTGCAGTCCAGGGCTTTCGAGTATTCCACTGCCCAGTGTGTTCACCACGGTCACCGCGCCTCTGCGCAGCACCTCCACCAGGCCGACGACGCCGAGCCGCGAGTCGGCCCGAAGGTCCAGTGGGTCGGCGTAGTCGGCGTCCACGCGACGCAGGACCACGTCGACACGCTTGAGCGTGCCGAGCGATCGCATCCACAGCTTCCCGTCGCGGACCACCAGGTCGGCGCTCTCCACCATCGGGAAACCGAGCACGCTCGCCAGATACGCCTGGTCGAACGCGGTCTCGGAGTGAATGCCCGGGCTGAGGACGACGACGACGGGTTCTTCCGCGGATTCCGGCGCGGCGTCGATGAGTGCGAGGCGCAGTGCCTGCGCCCACGGCGACGCGGGTCGCGGACCGATGCGTTCGTAGAGGTCGGGGATCGCGTGTGCGACGACGCGGCGGTCGGCCAGTGCGTAACCGGCACCCGACGGCGCTTGCGTCCAGTCGGCGTTCACCACGAATTCCCCTGCGCCGCTCCGGCTGATGTCGCAGCCGTGCAAGAAGAGCTGGTGACGACCCGGCACGTCGATGCCGCGGGCGGCCCGCACGTAGCCGGGGTGCGCGAACAGTAGTTGAGGGGGCAGGGCGCCGCTGGTGATCGATCGTCGCGCGCCGTAGAGGTCGGTGAGTACGGCATCGAGCAGTCGGGACCGTTGCACCAGGCCGGACTCCAGCGCGTCCCAGTCCGGCGACGAGATCACCAACGGCAGCGCGTCGAGATGCCACGGACCCGGTGCCGCTGAGCCATCGCCGTTCGTGACGGCGTCGCCATGGCGGTCGACCTGGACGTAGGTGATGCCGTCGTTGTCGACCAGGCTGCGCACGACCATCCGCAGGCGGTCCAGCCCGCCGATGCCGCGCTCCCCCACGCATTCGGCGAGCTCCTGCCACGCCTGCCTGACGTTGCCCGAGGGGTCGACGAACTCGTCGTACCCCGTGCCGGCGCCGCCCCGCAGATCGAATAGCGACTCCTGGGCACGCGCCGTCCGGTACCTGGCGAGGACGTTGTCGGCATCGGGGATCCCTGCGCCGCCGACAAAGGCGGATCTTCCGGCACCGCCGGCTGAAGGAAACGGCTCGGGTGGGCCGTTTGCGCGAAGAACCATCAACGCAGAACGGTACGCACCCGGCGCATGTCCAGGATGCCCGGCGCGCCCACGTCGGTGGACTGGCGCGCCTGTTTTTCGCGAATGTCGGACATGTCGACCTGCCCGGGCGTGAAACCGGTCGCCTCGAAGCGGCTGCCGCGCCGCGACTCGGCTTCGACGGCATTCACCGGAGGCTTGTCGTAAGCCAGCCCACCCGGATGGGATACGTGGTAGGTGCAGCCGCCGCGTGACATTCCCGCCGAGACGTCGACGAGTTCGAACTGCAGTGGCCCGTCGACGGTGATCGTGGGGTGCAGCGCGCTCGGCGGCTGCCAGGCGCGGAACCGGACGCCGCCGACCTGGATGTCGGGATTGTCAGTGGCCAACAACGGGATCGGGTGGCCATTGCAGGTGATCACGTAGCGCCGCCGGTCGGCGCCGATGACGCGGACCTGAACGCGTTCGATCGACGAGTCGACGTAGCGCGCCGTGCCGCCCGCCGTCGATTCCTCTCCGAGCACGTTCCACGGCTCGATCGCGCCGCGAAGTTCGATCTCCACGCCGTCGAACACCGCAGTGCCGATGCGAGGGAAACGGAATTCCGTGAACGGGTCCAGCCAGCTGGTGTCGAAGTCGACCCCGTGCGCCCGGAGATCGGCCGCGACATCCGCGATGTCATGAATAATGAAGTGCGGCAACAGATATCGACCGTGGAGGTTGGCACCGTGGCGGATCAGCGGCGCCTTCAGTGGCTCATCCCAGAACCAGGACACCAGCGAACGCACCAACAGCGACTGCACCATCGCCATCTGGAAGTGTGGCGGCATCTCGAAGCCGCGAAGCTCCAGGAGCCCGAGCCGACCCCGTGGGCTGTCCGGGCTGTAGAGCTTGTCGATGCAGAACTCGGCGCGGTGGGTGTTGCCGGTGATGTCCGTCAACAGGTGGCGCAGCGCGCGGTCGGTGATCCACGGTTGCCCCGTGTTCTTTCCGTCGGACTCCCGCCCCAGCCGGTCGATCTCGGCGAACGCGATCTCCAGCTCGTAAAGCGCCTCCGAGCGACCTTCGTCGGCACGCGGAGCCTGCGACGTGGTGCCGATGAACCGGCCGGAGAAGAGATAGGACAGCGCGGGGTGCCGTTGCCAGTAGGTCAGCATCGACACCAGCAGGTCGGGACGCCGAAGCATCGGCGACTCGGCGGGTGATACACCGCCCAGTGTGATGTGGTTGCCACCACCGGTGCCGCCGTGTGTGCCGTCGACGTCGAACGATTCGGTCGACAGCCGGGCATGCCGAGCCGCGTCATAGAGCGTTTCGAGCTGTTCGCGTTGCTCGGCGAAGCTCTTCGTCGGAGCGACGTTGACTTCGATGACACCAGGGTCCGGCGTGACGGACATCGTGGTGAGCCGGGCGTCCGCCGGCGGTCCATAGCCCTCGATCACCACGGGGGTATCGATCGCGACGGCGGCGGCCTCGATTCTGGCGACCAGGTCGACGAAGTGGTCAAGCTCATCGGTCGGCGGCAGGAAGACGTACAGAAGGCCGGCACGGATCTGGGCGGCCATCGCCGTTGGCGGCGGAGCGTCGACGTCGTCGGTGTCGGGTTCGGCCTCTTCGGGCTCGGTCCGCAGCGGGTCGCGGGACGCGAGAGGATCGCCGGGGAACGTCGTGCGCGGCGGGTGCCAGCGGATGGAGTTCAGCGGAAGCCGCAGTCCCGCGGGCGAATCGCCGTCGAGCAGGACGATACGGCCGCGCCGCATCGTCCAGTCCGCACTGGCCCAGCCCTGGTCATCCTCGCGGCGGTGCACCGGAAGCACGTGGGCCGCAGGCGCCGTCACCGGATCCTCCAGCCGTGCCAGCAGTGTGGCGCGGGCCTCGGCGCCGTCCTCCGAGAGGTCGTCCTCGCCGGCGACGGGGTGTCCTGCCGGCTGCCGTACGGCAGTGTTCAACCGGCTCAGGGCGTCCTCCCACGCGGGCCGGACCTGGGTGGCGGGCAGACGCAGCCCGTCGGCGACGTGTGCGAGCAGCAGACGGTCGGCCTCCTGCGCGATGGCCGGCTGCTCGCCGGTCGCCCACGGATCGGCCAAGAGGTCCGGGTGGCTCCAGAGCGGTTCGCCGTCGGTGCGCCAGTAGAGCCCGATCTGCCACCGCGGCAACGGTTCTCCCGGATACCACTTGCCTTCGCTGCGCTGGACGAGGCCATTCGGAGCCCAGACCGCCTTGAGCCGGGCCGCCAGGTCGGAGGCTCGCTCCCGCTTGTGCGGGCCGTCGGCATCCGTCGTCCACTCCGGGTCCACCTGGCTGTCGATCGACACGAACGTGGGCTCGCCACCCACGGTCAGACGAACGTCACCCTCGACGAGGCGGTCGTCGATCCGGGCGCCCAACGCGCAGATGGCATCCCACGCAGCGTCGGTGTACGGCAACGTGACACGGGGATCTTCGTGCACCCGCGTGACGACGTTGGAGAACTCGAGCGTGGCCTGCGCGTCGGAGTCGACGATCGAGAGAGCGCCGGCGATCGGCGCGGACGACGCCGGGTGCGGCGTGGCCGACAGCGGAATGTGCCCTTCGCTGGCGAACAGCCCCGAGGTGGGATCCATCCCGATCCAACCGGCCCCGGGGATGAACACCTCGGTCCAGGCGTGCAGGTCGGTGAAGTCGGCAACGGGTCCGGACGGGCCGTCGAGGGCTGGGATGTCAGAGGTGAGCTGGACCAGGTAGCCCGACACGAACCGTGCGGCCAAGCCCAACTCGCGCAGTATCGACACCAGCAGCCACGCCGAATCGCGGCAGGATCCGATCCCGCTGCGCAGCGTGAAGTCAGGAGTCTGAACGCCGGGTTCCATGCGCAGGCTGTATCCGACGTCGGCGTTCACCTGCTGGTTGAGGGCGACGAGAAAGTCGATCGTGCGCGTGCCCGGCCGGAAGATGAAGTTCTTCACCCAGTCGGAGACGAGCTCACCGGGACCCGAACCCTCGTCGTCCTCGTCCACCTGGCGCAGATACGGCTTGAGATCCTCCAGCAGCGCCTTCGGGTATTCCCACCCGATCCGCTCGGCCCACTCCTCGATGAAGAAGTCGAAGGGGTTGATGACCTTGAGATCGGCGATCAGCCCGACGGTGACGGTGAAGGTGCGGGTGCGATCCGGAAAGACCAAACGGGCGAGGAAGTTTCCGAACGCGTCCTGTTGCCAATTGAGAAAGTGGTCGGCCGGTTCCACCTGCAGCGAGTAGGCCTCGATGGGGGTACGCGAATGCGGCGCGGGACGCAGCCGCACGACTTGTGGTTCCAGTTGTACTAGTCGGTCGTACGTGTAACTGGTGCGATGCTCCAGCGCCACCTTGATACCCATAGGGGTTGATCCCACCACACGCACGACGCCTCCGCAGAATGCGTGCCCAACGGATGCCCGCTTCGATCGAATTCGTGGCGACGCGGAAAGTCGTGCCCGCGTCGTCGCCGACGACCTCGGCCGAGGCGCTTCTTACCGA
>CAWCTU010000014.1:0-10614 GCA_963798405.1 uncultured Actinomycetota bacterium | reverse complement strand
GTCGCGGGTGCTCAGCCGCCGGACCCGTATGGCCGGGTGATGATCTCGAGGTAGTGGCCAGAGGGGTCCTGGAAGTAGACGCCGCGACCGCCGTCGTTGTGGTTGATCTCGCCGGGCCGCGAGCCTGCGGGGTCGGCCCAATGCTGCTGACCGCGCTGCGCGAATGCGGCCGTAGATCTCGTCGAACTCGGGCTCGGTGACCAGGAACGCGTAGTGCTGCGGGTGAATCTCCTGATCCGTGGGCGCCTGCGCGAAGTCGAGGCTCGCGCCGTGCTCGATCGACACGACGAGGAACGGTCCGAATTCCGTGGCGGGTGGCAGGCCGAAGACGTCGGTGAAGTAGTTCGCTGACTCCCGACGATCCTTGGCGGCCACGATGGTGTGGTTGAACTCGATGGCCATGTCGATCCAGTGAACCACCGTCGGCGCCGCGCGACCATTGTTGCAGGATGTAGCCATGGCAGGTCCACCGACGCTCGTCGGCATGCGGGTCAGGTTGAGGGCTCCGCGCATCGACGACGCCGAGGTGATCTTCGCCGAGATGGCATCGGATCCCGAGGTCACGCGGTACCTGAGGTGGGCGCCGCATGCCGACGTCGGCGAGACCCGTCGGGTGATCGACGAGATCTACCTCGGCAGTGACAGCACGGTCTGGCTGATCGAGTGGCGCGCCACCGGGGAGTTCGTCGGCGTCTGCGAGTTGCGCCGCCCCGTGCCGCACTCCGTCGAGTTGGGCTACTGCCTGAGTCGACGATGGTGGGGGAAGGGCATCATGACCGAGGTGGTGACGATGATGATCGACGTCGCGCGGCAGGATCCCGCCGTCTACCGGGTCTGGGCGACGTGCAACGTCGACAACGCCGGGTCCGCGCGCGTGCTGGAAAAGGCGGGCATGACGCGAGAGGGAAGACTCGCCCGGTACGCGGTCTTGCCGAATCTCGCTCCCGAGCCGCAGGATTGTCTGATGTTCGCGACGGCGGTGCGGTGATGGCTCTGGATCTGCGAGCGCTGGCGGTGCCGGTGATCGTCGCGCCCATGGCAGGCGGGCCGTCCACCCCGGAGCTCGCGGCGGCGGGCACGAACGCGGGAGGCCTCGGCTTCGTCGCCGCGGGATATCTGACCGCCGATGCGTTGGCCGAACGGATCACGGCGGCAAGGGGTTTGACGACGGGCCCGCTGGGGGTGAACCTGTTCGTCCCGCAGCCGAGCACCGCCAGGGCGGTGGCGATCGAGGCCTACGCCGTCTCGCTCGCCGGCGAGGCCAAGCGCTACCGCGTCGCCCTCGGAGAGCCCCGCTACGACGACGACCACTGGTCGGCCAAGCTCGACGTGGTCATGGACCTTCGCCCGGACGTCGTGTCGTTCACCTTCGCGCTGCCGACCGCCGACGAGTGCGCGCGCCTGAAGCAGGCGGGCATCACGACCGTCGCGACCGTGACCACCCTGGCCGAGGGAGAGCTGGCCGTGGCCGTGGGCGTCGACGCGTTGGCCGCGCAGGGCCCGGCGGCCGGTGGGCACCGCGGCACTTTGGATCCCGCTGCGGCGCCGCCGACGCAGCCGCTGGAGCAACTCCTGCACGCGTTGACCGTCGGCCTCGACGTGCCCGTGATCGCCGCGGGCGGGCTGATGACGGCCGCCGACGTGGCGGCCGTCCTCGACGCGGGGGCCGTCGCCGCGCAGCTGGGCACGGCCTTCCTGCTCGCCGACGAGGCGGGCAGCAGCCCCGTGCACCGCGCCGCACTCGTGGACCCTGCATTCACCGAAACCGCTGTGACGCGGTGCTTCTCGGGCCGCTACGCCCGCGGCCTGCGCAACCGGTTCATCGACGAACACGACGCCGATGCTCCCGTCGGATATCCCGAGATCCACTACCTGACGAGCCCGGTGCGCAAGGCCTCGGTGCAGGCAGGCGATCCGCATGCCACCAACGTCTGGGCCGGGACCGGCTATCGCAAGGCCGTTGCGGCCCCGGTCGCGGACATCTTCGCGGGCCTGGTCTAGTCCCTCGCGATTTGTGCGCGCTCACGTTCGCTGAGCGAACGTGAGCGCGCCCAAATCGCAGGGGGGCGAGGGTCTAGCGGGCGGTTTGGATGACCACGCTGCCGTCGTCGGCGCGGACGGTGACCTCGGAGACGGCACGCTTGGCGTCGCTGGTCTCGGGCACCCGCACGGTCGCGGAGTCGCGTGGACTGCGCGCTGGACGAGGTACGGCCCCGTCGGCGGCAGCGTCAGGGTGAGGTCGCCGTCGCGGGTGATGGCGTCGATGGTGCGTGGCGGCGTCCCGGCGAACCCGACCGTGACGTCACCGTCGACGGAGTTCACGACGAACGACTCCGCTGACCGAGATCGGCTTGCGGGCAACGACATCGGCGTCGCGCACGCTGATGTCGACCTTGCGTGCCCCGCCTTGGAGCAGGACCGCGCCGTCGGTGAGCCGAGCGGTCAGCTGATCGAGATCGGTGTCGACGATCAGCGCGCCGTCGGTCTGCTGGGTCGTCACCGACAGCCCTCGCGCAGCGTTCGGGCGGAAGCGTCACGGTGATCTCGCCGCCGCGCCGCCACGGGACGAACGACCTCGGCATCGGCGCGATCGACACCCGAGTGCCCGTGCCGTCGGTGATGACGTCGAGGCGCTGCTCGCCGTCGCTACCCGCGCTGAGCATGCGCAGGTCGACGCGCGCCTCGGTGGCGCTCTGGTCGGTCTTGATCCGGATCGCGACGGGGGTGTCGGCGCCGCCGATGGTCAGCGACTTCATTCCGCCGGGAAGCGCCGCGGTGTCGGTGCGGACCCGCAGCGAACCGACTCCGACGGCGGCCGTGGTGAGCGCCGCGACGGTGCCGAGGACCACCAGGGTGGCGGCCAGCACGAGTGCGACGCGCACCGTCCGGCGGCCGGAGTCGGACAGCGGCGGCGGGGCAGCGGGCGCGGGCGGCGGGGGAGCGATGATCGTCATGGTGAAAATCCCTTCGGTGGTTCAGGATTCGGGCGTGTCAGGATTCGAGGTAGCGCAGGACGGCGAGCACGCGACGGTTCTCGCCGTCGTCGGGTGCCAGGCCGAGCTTGGTGAAGATCGAGGCGATGTGCTTCTCGGCCGAGCCGACCGAGACGTGCAGAGCGGTGGCGATCGCGGAGTTGGTGCGGCCCTCCGCCATCAGCTGCAGCACCTCGTGTTCGCGCGGGGTGAGCTCGTCGAGCACCGCCCTGCGGCGCGACCGGACCAGGATCTGCGAGACCACTTCCGGGTCGAGCACCGTCCCGCCGCTGCCGACGACCTCGACGGCGTCGAGGAAGGCGGGGACGTCGGCGACGCGATCCTTGAGCAGATAGCCGAATCCCCTTGTGTCCGAGGCGATCAGGTCGGCGGCGTAGCGCTCCTCGACGTAGTGCGACAGCACCAGCACCGGCGACTCGGGGTTCTGCTTGCGCAGCAGGGCGGCGGCGCGGATGCCCTCGTCGGTGAACGTCGGCGGCATCCGCACGTCGAGGATCGCGAGGTCGGGCTTGAGCTCGTTGACCAGCCGCAGCAGGTCGGTGGCGTCGGAGACCCCGGCGACCACCTGGTGGCCCGCGTCGATCAGGATGCGTTCGATGCCTGCCCGCAGAAGCGCGGAGTCCTCGGCGATCACGATCCGCATGGCAGCACCGCCGTCACGATCGTGGGCCCCGTCGCGGGGCTGGACACCGTGAAGGTGCCGCGTGCGGCGCGGACGCGTTCCTCGAGGCCGCGCAGGCCCGTCGCGTCGTCGGCCACGGTGCCCTCCGCGCCGCCGACGCCGTCGTCGAACACCGAGACGTGCAAGGCGTTGGCCGCCTCGTCGAGTCGCACGGTGACGACCGCCTGGGTGGCGCGGGCGTGTTTGGCGACGTTGGTCAGTGCCTCGGCGACGACGAAGTACGCGACCGACTCGACTTCGTCGGGCAGCCTGTACGGCAGGTGGACGTTGAGAACCGCTGGCACCCCTGAGGTTTCGATGCGCTGCACGATCGCGGACAGCGCTGCGTCGAGGCCGCGGTCGGCGAGGATCGTCGGGGCGATTCCGCGGACCACGTTGCGCAGCTCCACCAACGCGCTCTTGGCGTCGTCGTGCGCCTCGGCGATCAGCTTGCGGGCCTCGGGAAGGTCGGTGTCGAGCTTGGTCTGCGCCAGGCCGATCGTCATGGCCAGCGACACCAGTCGGGGCTGCACGCTGTCGTGCAGGTCGCGTTCGATGCGATGCCGTTCGGTCTGCGCCGACGCCACCGCGCCCTGGCGGGCGTCGCTGAGCGCGCTCACCTCGTGCTGAAGGGCGGCGGTGGCCGACGGCGGCAACAGCCAGCGGTCGATCGCCGCGTCGACGATGGGCGCGAAGACCACGATGGCGACGGCCGCGACCACCGCGACGACGGCCAGCGGCCACGCCAGAGCCGGCGAGATGAACGTCAGCCCCGCGTCGGCGTCGCTGCGACTGATGGCCATCGCGAGGGCGGGGCCGACGAACGCGAACACCAAGAGTCCCGACGGCGATTGCGGCGGCCAGCATGTCGTAGACCAGCCGCAGGTAGTGGTGTGCGACGTCCTTCCAGAACTGCGCGCTGCTGACGTCGAGCCACTGCTGGTGTGCCCAGCCCTGGAAGCCGCTGTGCGGTGAGCGCTTTCGCGCCGGCACCGGGATGCCGAGGCCGAACACGGCCTCGCTGCGGACGCGTTCGACCCGGGCGACGCCGCGCATCACGTAGACGAAGACGACCATGCCGACGACGAATCCGATGAGCGACGGGATCGACGAGACGGCGATGATCAGGATCGTCAACGGCAGCCAGAACCAGATCACCCCGATGGCGGCGCCGGTCAGCATCGACGCCGAGGGGACCAGACCGATGGGCCTGGCGGGCTTCACGACGGCGTCGCTGGTGGCCGGGAGCGGCGCGGGCGTCGCCGTATCGACTGAGGTGAGTGCAACCATGCCTTCAACCTATGGACCCGCGGCCGCGTTGCGACATGGCGATTACCGGACATTCGCGCGGGGGATAACCCCCACGATGAGTTCTTCGCGTCGGCCGTGGTCTATCCGCCAACCAGTTTCCCTCGATACCAGGAGCGATCATGACCGTCACGTCATCCCGACGCCACCACCGCAGACGCGCCCGCCAAGAAGTCGGTCGGCCACAAGGTCGGCATCGGGATCAGCGTCCTCGTCGGCGCCTTCCTGGTGTTCGACGCCGTCGGCAAGCTGGTCGGCTTCCAGCAGGTCAAGGAAGGCACCGCGGCCCTCGGCTTTCCCGCCGGCCAGGCGCTGGTCATGGGCATCGTGCTGACCGTCTGCCTGGTGGTCTACGCGATTCCGCGCACCGCGGTGCTCGGGGCGCTCGGCCTGACCGCGTACCTCGGCGGCGCCGTCACCGCGAACATGCGCATCGAGGCGCCGCTGTTCAGCACGGTGCTGTTCGCGGTCTACCTCGGCGTGCTGATGTGGGTCGGCATGGTGCTGCGTCGTCCCGAGCTGTTGCGGGTCGCGGGGCTGCGCCGCTGACCTACTTCGGGGCCATCAGCTCCAGGGCGATGTTGTCCGGGTCGCGGAACTCGAGGATGTAGCCGACGCCGATGTCCTTGACGGGCTCGTGCGCGATGCCGAGATCGTCGAGATGTGCTGCGGCCTTGTCGACTTCGTCCTTGCTCGCGACCTTGAAGCACAGGTGGTCGAGGCCCGTCCTGTCCTCGGTGAAGGTGTCGTCGGACGACCGGCCGCAGCCCGATCAGCGCGTCGCCGATGTTGTAGATGACGCCGCCGAACAGGAAGGCGAACTGCTCGCGGGTGGCCTCGTCGGCGTCCTCGGGCATCTGCATCGCGACGGGCCAGCCGAAGACGCTCTCGTAGAACTGACGCGAGCGATCGATGTCGGTGACGGTGAGCCGGACGTGGGATACGGAGGAGGCGCCGATGGTCATGCTCCTCATGGTGCCACTGCGCGTCATGTCAGAATCGGCGGCATGCGCATCGGGATGACTCTGCCGGTTATGGAACCCGATCTCGACGCCGGGACCTTGAAGGCGTGGGCCCGGTTCGTCGACGACGGCCCGTTCTCGTCGCTGGCCTGGGGTGAGCGGATCGCCTTCACCAATCCCGATTCCCTGACGCTGCTGGGCGCGCTGGGGGCCTGGACGGACCGGGTGCGGCTGGTGACGACGGTGATCGTCCCGCAGCTGCACGACCCGGTGATGCTCGCGAAGGCGCTGGCCACCGGAGACATGCTCAGCGGCGGCAGGCTGACCGTCGGCATCGGGGTCGGCGGTCGGCACGAGGACTACAACGCCGTCGGCGCGGACCCGGCGACGCAGACGATGCGGCAGCTGGCCGAGCGGGTGGCGATCATGAAGCGGGTGTGGGCGGGGGAGAAGGTCACCGATTCCGTGCTGCCGGTGGGCCCGTCGCCCGTGCAGCCCGGCGGACCGAAGCTGCTCGTCGGCACGATCGGCCCGAAGACGGTGCGCAGCGCCGCGACGTGGGCATCCGGGCTTGGCTGGGACGACGCTCGATCTCGACGTCGACGCGCAGAACAAGCTGTACGACGTGGCGCGCGAGGCGTGGGCCGCCGCGGGCAAGCCCAAACCTGAACTGGCGACGTCGTTTTGGTTCGCGATGGGCTAGCGGATGAGGCCCGCGCGCAGGTGCACGCACACCTGCGGCGGTACATGAACTGGATCCCCGCCGAGTTCGTCGACGCGATGGCGCCGACCACGGGGTGGGCGGGCAGCGAGGACGAATTGCACTCGGTGCTCAAGGGTTTCGAGGCCATCGGCTCCGACGAGGTGCACCTGATCCCGACGAGTTCGGACATCTCGCAGCTGCATCGGGTGGCCGACGTGGCGAAGGAATTCAGCTAGGTACCTGCCAAACGAGAACTGCCCCGGCGCAAGCGCCGGGGCAGTCTTCGTGATGGCTCTAGCCGGGGTTGCCGGCGCTGCCCGATCGGTGCCGGTGCCGGCGTTCCCGACGCCCGTCCGCCGCGCCCGCAGCGCCGCCTGGGCTGCCGCCGTTGCCGCCGTGACCGCCATGCGCCTTGCCGGTCGCTGCCGAGCCCTTGCCGCCGCGGCCGCCGAAGCCGCCGATGCCGCCGAAGCCGGTGCTGTTGCCGCCGTTGCCGCCAGCGCCGCCGGTTCCGGTCGCGGTACCGGTCGACGGTCCTGCGCCACCGCGCCGCCGCCGCCGCCTGTGCCGAAGAACGAGTTGGTGACGCCACCGAGGCCGCCTCGACCGCCTGTCGCGGATCGGTTGGTGCCGACTGCGGTTGCGGCGCCGCCGTCGCCGCCCAGTCCGCCGTTGCCGATGCCGCGGCCGCCGGCGCCACCAGCGCCACCGTTACCGGCGGTGGGGGTTACTGCCGGTGGCGCTGCCGCCGCCGCCGCCGCCTCCGCCATTGCCTGCCAAGTAGGCCACCGGCGCCACCGCGCCGCCGTTGCCAGCAGTGACGACCCCGGCTGCCACGTTGTGAGGCGCGTCGCGACGTTGGCTCCCGGAGCGCCGCCGCCGCCGCCACCGCCGCCTCCGCCGCCGTCACCGACGAGACCGGCCGCGCCGCCGCCGCCACCGTTGCCGCCGTAGGCGCCGTTGCCGCCGCCGCCGCCGTTGCCGATGAGCGTTCCGCCGGCGCCGCCAGCACCGCCGTTGACGGGCCGAGCGTTGCCGCCGCACCCGCCGCGGTAGCTAGTTGGGCGGCTGTCGCTGTAGCCGGGGTGACTCCTTCGCGAGGCGAGGTACGCGTTAAAAGCGTTGTTCGCCGCGTTGCCGCCCTGGCCGCCAGCCCCAAGCAGACCTGCGGCACCGCCTGCGCCCCCGCCGCCGGAGACGCCCGGGAAGACGGTGACGTTTCCATTCGCGTCGAGGACGGGCAGTCCCGTGACCGGGTTGTGGACAATGGCGCTGCCGCCGTCGCCGCCGCCTCCGCCGTTACCCCACAGTCGCGCCGCCTGCACCGCCTGCGCCACCCTGTTTGGCAAGCGGGGACGTCTGCAGCGCCGAGCGAGCCGCCGCCCTCGCCGCCGTCGCCGAACAGCCCGGCAGCGCCGCCGCTGCCGCCGGTTCCAACCAGAACGGTGCCGCCTAGCGCCGCCGTTGCCGAGGAACAGGCCGCCGTCGCCGCCGTCGCCATTGGCGACGAGAGCCGCCGCCGTTGCCGAAGAGCACGGCGTCGCCGCCGTTGCCGGCGGTGCTGTTGCCGCCGTTGCCGAACAGCCGGCGTTACCGCCGTTACCGGTCGTGCCCGCAAGGCCGCCAGATCCGTTGATTCATCGGGTTGACATGATTACCGCCGTTGCCGAACAGCAGGCCCGCGTTGCCGCCGTTGCCGTTTAGGCTGTTGCCGCCATTGCCGATCAGCAGGCCACCGTTGCCGCCGTTGAGGTTGCCGGTGGTCGCGGTGTTGTCGAGCCCGTTACCGATCAGCAAGCCGCCGGGGCCAATCAGACCGAAGGTCAGCTGCGTGGTTACTGGGGGAAGGTAGCCAAGGAGCTGGCCGCCAACGGTGTTGCCGATAGCGAACAAGGTGGCGGCGCCACCGGGCGTGGTCGGGATGGTCGGCGGAATCAGCTGAGCCAATTGGCCGATGGGGTCCGGGAGTTGCGCGATGATCGCCGAGCCCGTCGGGAGGCTGATTCCGTTGCCGACCAGGCCGGCGACCGCGCCGGGCAGTTGGTCGCAAGAAGTGCCGGACACGGCGGGGCCGCGTTGGCGGTTCCCACGCCGAAGGAGCCGGCGGTGCCGACGAGGCCTGCCGTCAGAGCAGCGCCCGCGACAGCGCCACCTGCGGCGCGCTGAATGGCGGACTTCTCCTGAACCGTGCGATGCCTACCGGTCTGCGTAGCAGCGGTCATAAACGTGTCCGTACCTTTCGTAGGCCCAGGATCCGGAAATCAGGGACTCCAGTGGTGCCAAAGCGCTCTTGTGGCATATGTCTCATGAGCCCCACTGTGTGACCCATCCCACATCGAACGAGCGCAACATATCGCGTTCCGGTAATCGACGGCAACAACAATCGGATAACAACGCGCGTTTTCACCAGAGGTCCGAAATGCCAAGCGACCGAAGCGATCTTGCCCGCGCATGCCATACGGCTGACGAGCGAACGAAGATCGATCTTGAAGGCGGACAGCAAAGTCTCGAAAGGTCGCGGGAGTTTGAGGTTCCGGCGTGGCCGCGTTCAGAGCAGTCTCTGTTCGCCTCGGGGGGTGGCACGTGCGTTCCCTCGCCGTCCAGTGCAAGAGAATGCCCAGCCACTCCAACCCGGATTGCCGAAGCCATGTCGGACCACAGGATTCCACGACGGCCCGTGCCCGCGTCCACATGAACGTGAAATGTTGATCGCGTGCGGTGGCCCGGGGCACTTAGAACGAGTGTTGGCGATGGCCAGCTGGCCGTGTGCTCCGCGGGTCTGTCGGCGCGATCGCGCAGACGAGCGTATACCCTTCATGGAGACTTGAACGAATTGCAAACCATGAAATGGATTCGACGAATATCGGCACTAGCTATGACCCCGTATTCCGACGAGTTCGGCAGGGATCAGTCCGTCGGCGTCGCGAAGGGAATGTGTGAGAGACCGTATGAATGCTGTCACCGTGCCGAATCGGCAGGTTGTCGTCGCAGCCACCTGGACGGGGCAGTGATGGTCCGATTGTCGATAGTGCGGCGCCTCGTTGTACAGGACTCCATGCGCGGCCGCGCCAGTACCGCCGAGCGAGTGCGGTTGCCCGCTTGGTTCCTGCCCTGGGTCTTGTCGTTGTCCCCCGCAATTTCTGCGCTGCGGCCGTTGCCGAAGATGCCGTTGGTTATGCACTCGAACGTCACAGTGACCCGTCCAGCGGTAACCGGGCGTCCGTGTCCTCGAGCTTGCGCATCAGTCCTCCAAGCAGAAAGACCGCCCCGGTGCGAGCACCGGGGCGGCCCTTCTTTTGCGTGTGTTGCTTAGCCGGGTATTGCCGGGACCGCCGTTGGCGGTGATCCGTGCCGCCTTGCGCCGCCGGCGCCACCGGCGCCGCCGAGCCCGGTGCCGTGGCCACCGTTGCCGCCGCGACCGCCCAAACCAAGGCCGATATTGCCACCCCTGCCGCCGGCGCCGCCAGCGCCGAGGAAGCCCGAGGTATCACCGCCGTTGCCGCCGAGGCCGGGCGCTACCAGGCCGGCCGCGTTGCCGCCTGCGCCGCCTCGCCCGCCGTTGCCGTACAGCCGGCTGCCGAAGCCGCCAGCGCCGCCGTTGCCGGCCAGCCTCAATGGTGCCCGGCGCGTCGCCGCCTCGGCCGCCGACACCGCCGTTGCCGCCGACGCCACCGCCGGAGCCACCGGAGCCACCTTCGCCACCAATGGTGACACCGGGGAGAAGAGCAGGCTTTCCGTTGCTGCCGCCGTTGCCGCCGTTGCCGCCGTCACCAAGAGCTCCGGCGGAGCCTCCGCTGCCGCCCTTGGCGCCGGCTGCACTGTTGCCGCCTCGGCCGCCGTTGCCGATGACTTCCGCCGGATCCGCCGCTGCCGCCTGCAAGAGGACCGGACCGAGAGCCGGAAGCACTGAGTTCGCGTTTCCGGCGTCTCCGCCGGAGCCGAACAGCTCGCGTTGCCCCATTGCCGCCGGCGCCGCGACATGGTGAA
>CAWCTU010000013.1:0-4605 GCA_963798405.1 uncultured Actinomycetota bacterium | reverse complement strand
GGCTGCGGGCGTGGGGTGACTTCGTCGTTCAAGCGCAGCATGCGACGGGAATGATGCACGGCTGCCCGATGGGCTCGCTCGCGAGCGAGTTGGCCGGTGGCGACGACGCCGCCCGCGCCGACCTGGCGCTGGCGTACGCGCAGTGGCAGCGGTCCATCCGCGACGGGCTTGCAGGGATGCGCGAACGCGGCGACCTACGACCCGACACCGACGTCGACGGCCTGTCCGCGGCACTCCTCGTCGCCGTGCAGGGCGGGATTCTGCTGACCCAGACCACGCGCGAGACGACCGCTCTCGAATCCGCGCTCAAGACGATCTTCGATCACATCGAATCCCACGCCACGGCGTGACGTCGGAAGCTACGTCGCGCGCAGGCTGAGCGAAAGCAGCAGCCGCGCTTCGGGATCGGCGAGTGTCGAGCCGAGATGCTCTTCGATGCGCCGCACCCGATAGCGCACGGTGTTGGGATGCACGTGCAGCCACTGCGCCGCCGCGGCCACGTCGCCGAAGCTGTCCAGATAGGCGCGCAGCGTCTCGGCCAGCACGGGATCCCGATCGCGCAGTTCTCTCACTCGCGGATCGACCAGTCGCTCATCGGCGCCGATCATCGTGACGATCTCGTCGAGAAGCACGGTGGTGCGCGCCTCTTCCAGTGACGTCACCGAAGCGATGGTGCCCGGGTGTCGCTCGGCGCTGTCGAGCACCCGATCCACCTCGGCGCGGGCGACGGCGACCGCATTCAAACCCGTTGCGGAGAAGGCGATCACCGCGCGCATCGTCACCCCCAGTTCGGTGCCGAGTGCGGCGATGGTGCCGCGGATCCAAGACGTCACCGAAGCGGGTCGCCCCGTGTGTGGCAGGAGAGACGTAGATCCGCGACCCGTTGGCCGCCACCTGCGCGTCGGGCCGGAATGCGCTGGCGCTCAACGCGAGGACGTCGGCGAGGCGCGAGGGTGCGTCGGCCGCCCCGTCGAAGCCGATCACCGCCGCGCGCCCGTCGACGGCGATGCCGAGCTCGCGCGCCGCCGCCGCGGGGTCGGCTTCGCCGTCGGACAGTCCGAGCAACTCCTGCACGCGGACGGCGTGCGTCGAGGGCGTCGCGGCCAGCCGGGAGACGATCCGCGCTGCCAGAACCGCCGCACCGCGCAGCACGTCGTCGGCGTCGTCGGCGAGTGGGCGCGAACCCTCTTGTACCCAAATCGTTCCCGCGAAGGCGGGTGCGCGCCGCCGTCCCGCGGCCGTCAGGTGAATCCCCACCGCCCGGCGCGGGCTCAATCCGAGTTCGGGGCGCGCGTCGACCCGGACGACCTCGCCACTGGCATGCAGGGCGTCGAAGATGCCCGCTCGGCCGATCCACGCCAGGTGCTCGGGCGGCCCCGCACGGCCGAGGATCGACAGTCGCCGCAGCTCGTCGGCCTCGTCGTTGGACGCCGAATACGCCAGCACGTGGGAGTTCTCGTCCTCGATGCTGACCATGCCGTGGGTGCGATCGGCGATGGACTGCGCGAGTCCGAACATGTCGGTGCTCGGGTCGTGCAACGGGTCGGTGCGGTCGCCGTGATGTTCGAAGACGTGGTCGACGAGCCGGTACAGCCGTTCCCACCGGGCCCTTGGCTCGACGGCGACGACGGCCGTGCCCGCGGCGGTCGCTCGAGCCACGACCGCGTCGGAGGGCTCCTTGACGAAGATCGCCGCGGGGCTCCGCCGGGTCGCCTGCTGATCCAGCCATGCGAGCGCATCGGCTTCGGCCAACCCGAGGAGCAGGAACACGTCCGCCGCTCCGGCGCCCGCGGCAAGGCCGAGTCGGACGTCGTCGGCGTCGATCAACGCGGCGGAGGCCACCGGTAGGTCCAGGCCCCGCGGCGCATCGACCAAGGTCACCATCGTGGCGTCCAGCGCCAGGAGAAGCTGGCCCAACCCGACACCGACTGACGACATGTTGGTGAATCCTACTAGTCGGGCACACATCTTTAGCCGAATGGACAACAGTTCGACGGCCCCTGCCGCGGGATCCTTGGAACATGGATGCCGTCACCAACGTCCCGCTGCCAACGAACGAGCCCGTGCACGACTACGCCCCAGGGAGCCCCGAGCGGGCACGCCTCACCGTCGCGCTGGACGCGCTGACCGGAGATCCCGTCGATCTGCCGCACGTCATCGGCGGCAGGCCCGTGATCGGCAGCGGTGAGCGCATCGACGTAGTGCAGCCCCACCGGCACGGTGCGGTGCTCGGCACGCTCACCAACGCCGGTCATGCCGAGGCGACCGCGGCCGTCGACGCGGCGATGGCAGCCAAGGACGCGTGGGCCAACACCCCGTTCGACGAGCGGGCAGCGGTGTTCCTCCGCGCCGCCGACCTGCTCGCAGGGCCGTGGCGCGAGAAGATCGTCGCCGCAACGATGCTCGGCCAGTCCAAGAGCGCCTATCAGGCCGAGATCGACGCGTCGTGCGAGCTCGTCGACTTCTGGCGATTCAACGTCGCCTTCGCCCGTCACATCCTGGCCGAACAGCCGATCAGTGCACCGGGCATCTGGAACCGCACCGACTACCGACCGTTGGAGGGCTTCGTCTACGCGGTGACGCCGTTCAACTTCACCGCCATCGCCGCCAATCTGCCCACCGCGCCTGCGTTGATGGGCAACACCGTGGTGTGGAAACCGTCGATCACACAAGCCTTCTCGGCTCACCTGACGATGCAACTGCTCGAGGCGGCGGGTCTACCGCCCGGTGTCATCAACCTCCTCGGGGGTGACGGGCTCGCGGTGTCCGACGTCGTTCTCGGCGACCCGCGGCTGGCAGGCATTCACTTCACCGGATCGACCGCCACGTTCCAACACCTCTGGCGTGAGGTCGGCGCCAACATCGACCGGTATCGGACCTACCCGCGGCTGGTTGGCGAGACCGGCGGAAAGGACTTCGTGGTCGCGCACGGTTCGGCACGGCCGGACGTGCTGCGCACGGCGCTGATCCGTGGCGCCTTCGACTACCAGGGCCAGAAGTGTTCTGCGGCGTCGCGGGCTTCGTCCCGCGGTCGGTCTGGAAGCAGATGGGTGACGACTTCCTCGGCGCGACAGCGGCATTGACCTACGGCGACGTCACGGACCTCTCCAACTACGGCGGTGCCCTGATCGATGCCCGTGCGTACGCGAAGAACGCGCGGGCGATCGAGCGGGCCAAGAGCGCCCCTGGCGTCACCATCGCGGTGGGCGGCGAATGCGACGACAGCGATGGCTATTTCGTGCGGCCGACGGTGCTGCTCTCCGACGACCCCACCGACGAGGCGTTCAGAGAAGAGTACTTCGGGCCCATCCTCGCCGTGCACGTCTACGACGACGACCGGTGGGATGACGTTCTCGGTGTCGTCGACGCCGGCTCGAACTACGGGCTGACCGGTGCGGTGATCGCCGACGACCGGTCGGCGGTTCTCGCGGCCCAGCACCGATTGCGTTACGCGGCAGGCAACTTCTACGTCAACGACAAACCGACCGGCGCCGTCGTCGGTCAGCAGCCGTTCGGCGGGTCGCGCGCCTCGGGCACCAACGACAAGGCGGGCTCGGCGCTGAACCTGCTCCGTTGGACGTCCGCTCGCTCGATCAAGGAGACGTTCGTTCCGCCCACCGACCACCGGTACCCGCACATGGAGGTGAACTGATGCCCGGCGTCTTCGACAAGGTGGCGCGGCCTGCGATCCTGGCCGCCAGTCGGTCACACGGCCTGCGCCGCATGGCCGAGCGCATGCCGGTCACGCGTGAGGTCGTACACCGGTTCGTGCCGGGGGAGACGGTCGACGATGCATTGACGTCGGTTGCGGTACTGCGGGATTCGCGCCGCTTCGTGTCCATCGACTATCTCGGCGAGGACGTCACCGATGCCGATGCCGCCGACACCACCGTGCGGGCCTACCTAGAGCTTCTCGATGCGCTCGGTCGGCTCGACGAGGCCGACGACGTTCCGCGCAGCCTCGAGGTCTCGCTGAAGCTCTCCGCGCTGGGTCAGGCGTTGCCACGCGACGGCGAGAAGATCGCGCTGGAGAACGCGCACGCCATCTGCGAGAAGGCTCGCGACGTGGGGGCGTGGGTCACCGTGGACGCCGAGGACCACACCACCACCGACTCCACGTTGTCCATCGTGCGCGAGCTACGTACCGACTTCGACTGGCTCGGAACGGTTCTGCAGGCCTACCTGAAGCGGACCCACGGGGACTGCGAGGAGTTCGCCGCGTCCGGTGCGCGAATCCGGCTGTGCAAGGGCGCATACGACGAACCCGCGTCCGTGGCCTATCGAGACCGGTCCGACGTCACCGCCTCCTACCTCGATTGCCTGCGCGTGCTGATGGCCGGCTCGGGATATCCGATGGTGGCGTCTCACGATCCCGCGATCATCGAGGCCGTTCCTGCGCTCGCACGTGAATTCGGCAGGGGCGCAAATGACTTCGAATACCAGATGCTGTACGGCATCCGCGACGCCGAACAGCGCAGGCTGGCCGGCGAAGGACATCACGTCCGCGTGTACGTGCCGTTCGGAAGCCAGTGGTACGGGTACTTCGTCCGGCGGCTCGCCGAGCGGCCCGCCAACTTGACGTTCTTCATGCGGGCACTCGTCGAC
>CAWCTU010000012.1:0-35583 GCA_963798405.1 uncultured Actinomycetota bacterium | reverse complement strand
GCAATCCGAAGGTCGCACGGCGCGAGGGAGGGCGGTATCAGTCGTTGTTGACCAACAGCGCGTACTGGGCGGCCGCGCGCTGCAGGACATCCTTCTCGTCGCCGCTGAACACGGACGCGACGTAGCGTCCGTACGTCAGGCTGCAGTAGAAGCGATTGCTGGGATCGTCTTTCCACTTATCCGGCTTCTGTTCATAACAGGTCGGCATCGGGAACGCCAGCCGGTGGCGTGATCTTGTGGTCGAGATCGGCGTCTATCTCTAACTGCTTGGCCACCAGGGTCTTCGCCGCGGCTTCGTCGCGCGCCCGCGTCACGGTGCCATCTGGTGACCCCGCACAGCGGTCCACACCCGCGGTGCCGAAGACGTTCTGTTGGATGCCCGCCGAACCCTCGCAAATGATCACGGCGGATCCCGCCACGCGCGCGAGCGTGCGGGCCCGATCGGCGGTGTCGGACCCTTGATGAGGAGGCGACTCAGCATGTGGTCCGGGTCGATCGGCAGCATGGCGAGCGCTGCGTCCGGATTGGCTGACGGCTTGGTCCAACTGTGGCACTTCGGCGTCGAGGACCCGTCTGCACGGCCGCTCCCAGAAGGTCGGCCGTGTTTGACGCCGTATCCGCCAAGGCGATGGATACGACCATGTCCTTTCGAGCCATGGTCGCTGCAATCGTGGGAATTCCCGGGCTGATAGTGCGCATGCGCGTCGGGGTAGCCGGGGATGGGGACGGCGACGTTCGCCGGGTTGACCGCGAAGTCCGTCGCATCCATTTCAGCCGCGGCCTGCCCGGCCTTCTCTGCGCTGGGGAAGCTGGTCACCATGATGTTCACGGTCGACCCCTCGGGCTTCTTCACGAACTCCTTGACCGGCTTGGGAAAGCCCTGCATCAGGAAGCCGGAGATCATCCCGTACTTCTCGAGGACGGGTTGGATCACCTTCGTGCCATTGCCCGATACCGCGGTCGCCGCCATCGCCGGGTTCGACACCGGAAGGCCGTTGACGTACGTCAAGGTCGGGATGATGTCGGGTGGGGGCACGATCCACTGCGCCAGATTGAACGCTTCGAGGTTGCGGGCGTCCTCCAGCGTGGGCGGGCCAGGGAATTCGCGTGGTTTGACGTCGTAACTACCGACGTCGAGGGTACTCAGATCGACCTTGGGAGCTGTCGTGGGCGCCGTGGACTGAGCCGCGTTTCCAGCGCCGCGGTTCAGCAACCACACGCCGCCGGCCACTGCGACGACGAGAACCACGGCGACGACCACGAACAACACCAGGGGACGCTGGCTTGGGAGCGGGGATGCGGAGTAATCGGCGGCGGCGACACCGGATGCCCGGGCCGCGGCGGATGCGACGGGTTCCCCTGGTTCGGTGGCCCTTGGTTGCTCATCTGTTCCCTACGTGCGTCGATGGTGCGTTCGACTGCTTCCCTGAAAGAGGACGCCGCACCGGGTGTTCGGATCGGTTGAGCGTCTGTCGAACGCCTTGGGAAGAGCATAAGGCGGCAGTCGGAGAGCCAAACGCACCGATGTTCGCGCCCGATCCAATCAACCTCTGTCGTGCTATCAGCGCGGATCGTGCAAACATTGCTCAGGGAACGGCAACGCTGAGGGGTCATCGCACATGTCAGATCTACCCATTGATTCGATCTTCGCCGGATATCGGATCGAACGCGTCCTCGGCGTCGGCGGGATGGGCACCGTCTATCTGGCGCGTAATCCCGACCTGCCGCGCAGTGAGGCCATCAAGATCCTCAGCGTCGAGCTCTCGCGCGACCCGGCATTCCGTACCCGTTTCATCCGCGAGGCCGACGTCGCCGCGGGGCTGGACCACCCCAACATCGTGTCCGTCCACCGGCGCGGCGAGTTCGACGACAAACTTGCGGATCGCGATGCAATACGTCGAGGGAACCGACGCCGAGGCCGCGCAGACGACGGGCACCATGGATCCCCCACGCGCGCTGCGGATCATCACCGAGGTCGGCAAGGCGCTCGACTACGCCCATCAACGCGGAGTAGTCCATCGGGACATCAAGCCCGCCGACTTCCTGCTTCCGATTCAGCGACGGTGAAGAACGCGTCTTACTCGCCGACTTCGGCATCGCCCGCGCCCTTGGCGACGCAGGATTGACGGCGACCGGCGCGGTGATGGCCACGCTGTCGTATGCAGCCCCAGAAGTGTTGGCCGGCAACGAATTCGACGGTCGCGCCGACCTGTATTCGCTGGGCTGCGCCCTGTACCGGCTGGTCACCGGGAAGAGCCCCTACTTTCAAGCCGACGGCGCCCTAGCGGTGATGTCCGCCCACCTGAATCAGCCGCCGCCGAGGGTCACGGAGGTAGCTCCGTGGCTGCCGACCCAGATCGACTGGGTCATCGCGAAGGCGATGGCGAAGGAACCGGCGCAACGATTTTCCAGCGCGCGCGAGCTGTCGGAGGCGGCCACGCACGCCATCTACGGCCCCACCACGCCGCAGCGTGCCGCGGCGACGTCGACGTGGCAACCGAAGCCCCCACCGGTGCAAGGCAATTACTCCGCACCGACGACACCGTTGCGCCCGACCCCCCCAACGGGGCAGGGCAACTACACCTTGCCGCCCGGCTACTTCGCCGCCCACCCGCCGCGACGGCGCGGCAAGACCGTCCCGGCCATCGCCGCGGTTGTCCTGCTGGTTGCAGGCGGTGTCACGACATGGGCACTGACGTCGGGATCTGAATCCGGGCCACAGGCGTCGAACACCCACCTCGACGTCCGCCACGGCGACCACGGTCCCCAACGCGGCACTCAGCGGGTTGCTCTTGACGCTGCCCGAAGCCGCCGAGGTCACCGGAGTGCCCGAGCTCGTGGTCTACCGGACGCTCAACGCGATTCAAGACGACTCGTCCAGCAGCGTCGACCTCAAGGAGTGCGTCTCCGCATTACTACCCGCGCAAAACGCCGTCTACAAGGCCTCGAATTGGAAGGCCGCCGTCGAGCAGTTCCTGACGCCGCCGGGGGGCGCCGGCGCCTTCGTCGTCCAGGCAGTAATCGCCTTCCCCGATACCGCGGCAGGCCAGGCGCTGGTGCGCAACGAGCGACTCACCTGGGCGGCGTGCAACGGTAAGACCATCACGACGACGGTGAACGACAAGTCGATTCAGCAGACCTTCGGGACAGTTGAGTCCGTCGACGACGACACCATCGCACTTGGGGCAAAGCGCTCTGACGGCTGGGATTGCGAACGGGCGCTAGGAGTGCGCAGCAACGTCGTCATCGACGTGATGGCCTGCCGTATCGGCATCGTCCACCAGGCCCAGGACATGCTGAGAAAGATCTCGAACAAGATTCCGACGTAGCGTCGCTGGTACGGGCCAGGGGTCGCTCACCTTCATGAGAAATGCTCTGCATGGAATCGCGCATGATCACCGACTAGACGCATGCGCGCCCGAACGCAGACACCCCCCGGCGCGGCTTCGATGTTCAACCCCTACCCGGGTGGGAGATTGTCATGACGGAATTGGATAGCGCGGAGACGACTACCCCGTCGATTCGCGAGCTCACCGTCCGGGGCGTCGTCCTCGGCGGCGTCATCACGCTCGTATTCACGGCGGCCAACGTCTACCTGGGCCTCAAGGTGGGCCTGACCTTCGCCACCGCGATCCCGGCGGCGGTCATCTCGATGGCGATCCTGCGCTACTTCCGCGGGCACACGATTCTCGAGAACAACATCGTCCAGACGATCGCGTCGGCCGCAGGCACCCTCGCCGCGATCATCTTCGTCCTGCCCGGGCTGATCATGATCGGCTGGTGGACCGGCTTCCCGTACTGGATCACCGTGGCCGTCTGCATCGTGGGCGGCATCCTCGGCGTGATGTATTCGGTGCCGCTGCGCCGCGCGCTGGTCACCGGTTCCGACCTGCCCTACCCGGAGGGCGTCGCCGCGGCCGAGGTGCTCAAGGTCGGCGAGGCCGCCGAGGACGGCGGCGAGGGCAACAGGCGAAGCCTGCGCGCGATCCTCGTGGGTTCGCTGGTGGCGGCTGGGTTCTCACTCCTGGCCGCGACCAAGGCGATCCTGAGCGACGTCTCCACCTACTTCCGCCTCGGCGCAGGCGGATCGACCGTCGGTGCGAGCCTGTCGCTGGCGCTCATCGGCGTCGGCCATCTCGTCGGCGTCACCGTCGGCTTCGCCATGATCGTCGGCCTGGTGATCTCCTACTTCGTCCTGCTGCCGACGCTGACGTGGGGCGACATCCCCGGCGGCGCGGACGTCGCCGACGTCGTGTCGAGCACCTTCTCCAGCGACGTGCGATTCGTCGGCGCGGGCGCGATCGGCATCGCGGCGGTCTGGACGCTGGTCAAGATCCTCGGCCCGATCATCCGCGGCATCCGGGCCGCCGCCGCCTCGACACGTGCGCGCCGCGGCGGAGATCAGGTGGAGCTGGTCGAACGGGACCTCCCCATCTGGATCGTCGGCGGCACGATCGCGTTCTCGCTGATCCCCATCGGACTGCTGCTGTGGTGGTTCCTCGACAGCACGGAGATCACCGGCAACCGCCCGCTCACCATCGCGGTGACCCTGGTCTTCGTCGTGATCCTCGGCGCCGTTCTCGCGTCCGTCGCGGGCTACATGGCCGGCCTGATCGGCTCGTCGAACAGCCCGATCTCCGGACTCGGAATCCTCGTCGTCGTCGTCGCGTCGCTGGTGTTGGTGCTCGTGCACGGCCGCAGCGACGACCCCGCTCAGACGCTGGGGCTGGTGGCCTACGCGCTGTTCGCCACCGCCATCGTGTTCGGCATCGCCACCATCTCGAACGACAACCTGCAGGACCTCAAGACCGGCCAGCTCGTCGGCGCCACCCCGTGGCGGCAGCAGGTCGCGCTGGTGATCGGCGTCATCTTCGGCGGGCTGGTGATTCCGCCCATCCTCGGGCTGCTGAACACGCGCGTTCGGTTTCGCGGGTGCGCCGGGCGCAGGCGAAAACGCCTTGGCCGCACCGCAAGCCGCGTTGATCTCGTCGCTCGCCAAGGGCGTCTTCGGTGGCGATCTGGACTGGGGTCTGCTGGGGCTCGGTGCCGCCATCGGCGCGGTGGTGATCCTCATCGACGAGGTGCTGAAGCTGAAGACGAAGTTCGCCCTGCCGCCGCTGGCGGTCGGGATGGGCATGTACCTGCCGATGTCGCTGACCCTCATCATCCCGATCGGCGCGCTGCTGGGCCGGTACTACGACAAGTGGGCCGACCGCACGGCGGTCGCGCGATGACGTCGAGCAGAAGAAGCGGCTCGGCGTGCTGATGGCGACCGGCCTCATCGTCGGCGAGAGCCTGTTCGGCGTGGTGTACGCGGGCATCGTCGCGGGTTCCGGAAGCGATTCACCGCTCGCCCTCGTCGGCGAGGGCTTCGCGAGCTGGGCCGAGATCCTCGGCGTCGTCCTCTTCGTGGCCGTCGTCGCGGGCCTGTACAAGTGGACCCGCCGCTACGCCGATCAGCCCTGACGCCGAACCGGTCACGAGCTGACCGGCGGACTTCCGCCACCAAGGTAAGGCCGTCCTTGCGTTTCGCCCGGCGTCAGCGGGGCAATCCAGCAGCGCGGCTCACCGCGCACGAAACGCCCCTACGGGACAACACAGAAGAGAGACCACCATGGCGCTCAATGACGACGACATCACCACATCCACCGAAGGCGGCGGCGAAGGTACTGCCGATGGCGGCAGCAATCCGGAGGGCCATGACGGCGGCGCGGACGGCACCGCTGGCGGCGAGGGTACTGCCGATGGCGGCAGCAACCCGGAGGGCCATGACGGCGGCGCGGACGGCACCGCTGGCGGCGAGGGTACTGCCGATGGCGGCAGCAATCCGGAGGGCCACGACGGCGGCGCCGACGGCACCGCCTAGGGGCGCGGCGTGCTCAGCCGCTGCATCTCCGTCGATCCCGATGTGTTCGCCGCCGAATACTGGGGTCGAAAGCCGCTGCTGAGCAAGGCCGACGCGCTGCCCCGCGACTTCTGCGATCTCCTGTCACCCGACATGGTCGACGAGCTTCTCGCAGAGCGCGGGGTTCGCGCGCCGTTCATCCGTCTGGCCAAGGACGGCGAGCTTCTGGCCAAGAGCTCCTATCTCGGCCCCGCCGGCTTCGGCGCAGAGATCGCCGACCAGGTCGACTCCGCCAAGGTGATGGAACAGCTCGAGTCGGGCTCGACGGTCGTGCTGCAGGGTCTGCACCGGCTGTGGCCGCCGCTGATCGACTTCGTGCGACGCGCCGTCGACGACATCGGCCACCCCGTTCAGGCCAACGCCTACATCACGCCGACGAACAACCGCGGCTTCGACTTTCACTACGACGTGCACGACGTGTTCGTCCTGCAGGTGTCCGGCCGCAAACGGTGGGTCGTGCACGAGCCGGTGCACGTTCACCCGCTGCCGTCGCAGCCGTGGACGAACTACCGCGGTCGCATCGCCGAACGGGTCGCCGGCGAGCCGGTCATCGACACCGTCCTCGAGGAAGGCGACGCCCTCTATCTACCCCGCGGTTGGGTGCACGCAGCACGGGCACTGGACACGACGTCGATCCACCTGACGATCGGCGTTTCCGTGACGACCGCGATGGACGTCGCGCGTGCGGTGATGGATCAACTCGCAGAAGCGGACGATTTTCGCGTTTCCCTTCCGATGGTGTCGGATCCGCAAGCGCGCGACGACATGTCCCCGTCGGTGGCCAAGGTGATCGCGCTGATGGTCGACCGGCTCCGCGACGACGCGACGGAAATCAGCGCCGCGGCGGCGAAGCGCCTGACCGCCCAGTTCGCTTCGCAGACGCGTGCCGAGGCCATCCGTCCGCTCGCGACGATGCATGCCGCCGAGCGCGTCGACGGCGTGTCGGTTCGGTGGCGGCACGGCGTCGTCGCGTCCCTCGACCTCGGTGCGGACGAGAAGGTCGTCCTGCGCTTGGCCGAGAAGTCGATGACCTTTCCCTCGTCGTGTTCAGCTGCGCTGCAGGCGCTTCGCGGCTCGGGCGTCTTCGATGCCGCCGCGCTACCGGGTCTCGACACCGCCGATGCCTCCGTGCTGATCCGTCGCCTCCTGCGCGAGGGTGTCGTCGTGCCCGCAGCCGCGGATCAATAGGCTGGATCTCGATGGCCGACGATCGCCCGCCGTGCACTGCGCAATCCCTGGCCCGCAACGAGCCGATGTACGGCACCGCATCAGCAGGCACGTCGTGGCTGCTGCTCGAACTCTGCGGCGGCTGGGGCCCCTCGGCGTTTCTCCAATCGCCTGCCTGCATCGACCCCGAACTCGGACGGGCCATCGTTCGGCGAGCCGAGGCCGCAGGCATGCGCATCGCGGCGATACGGCGGCACGGGCGTCGTCCAGAGTCGCCGAGGTGGCGCTGGTTCGTCGCGAAGTCGGACGTGGGAAGCCACGCGCTGTTCGCGGGAGAGGTCGACGACGCGCGGGCCTATCTCGAACTCGATCTGGATGGTGGTGACGGCGTCGAATCGACCGGTCCGCTCGTCGCCGTCTGCGCACACGGCAAGCACGACCAGTGCTGCGCGGTACGTGGCCGCGCGGCGGTCGCGGCGATAGATGCGGCTTATCCCGAATTCACCTGGGAATGCTCACATCTGGGTGGCGACCGGTTTGCGGCGACGATGCTGGTCCTGCCCGAGGGATTCTGCTACGGCCGTGTCGACGCCGCCGATCCGCCCGAACTGATTCGGTTGTACCTCGACGGGCGGCTCGACGATCGGTTCCTCCGCGGCCGCACGTCGGTGGTCCACGCGGTACAGGCCGCGCAGCACTTCGCGCGGGAGGCCTCCGGTGAGGACCGCATCGAAGCCCTGCATCCGCTCGAGGTGGAACCGGGCGAGGGCACGACACGCGTCGTGTTGGCCTCGGAGAGGGGTCGGGTCGAGGTGGTCCTCAACGAAACGATGTCGGAGCCACTGTTCTCGCAGTGCAGTGCGAAGACGGCCGGACGGGTCCGCAGATACACACTGCACTCGATGAGTCCGTAGACGCCGCGTGGGTTATCGGCGTCCGAGCCTGTCGACGTGATGCGGACAGTCGTCGTACCAGCACGACGGGCCACGCCTCGACTCCGGCCGGTTGCCCGCCCGAACGATCCGGACGTACATCGGATTGCCGCATTGACACACCTCGCCGGTGTACTCGTGCCGCCTCGCCATCGACGCCTCCTTCAGTGCCGCCAAGTGAGTTTGCGGTAGCGGAGGGATACCCGATCAAGACCGGTTCAAGCGCGAAGGGCCGAGCCAATCTCCTTTGCCGAAGACGTGCGTGAAGCGACCTCGACGCGGGTATGCCGAGGTGACCCGACGCCAAGGAGATGCCGTGACCACGCCCGATCACGCAGAGAACACCGGTGACAACCTCCGGCACGCCGCCGAGCTGCAAAAGCAGGCGCGCGATGACGACGATGAGACGCAGGTGCCCCCGACCAGTCTGCATCGGAGCCCCCTCTGCCCGACTTCAACACCTAGGGCCTGATTCACTCGCGATCTTGTCGGTGCGACCCGCGTAACCTGCGACCACGAGACCTCGCTCCTAGGAGAGACATACATGAAGACGTCCAAGCCGACCTCGTCGTGATCGGGTTCGGAAAGGGAGGCAAGACGCTGGCCGCAGCCCTTGGTCGACGGGGGTGGCGGGTGGTGATGGTCGAACAGTCCGCCGACATGTACGGCGGCACGTGCATCAACATCGGCTGTGTTCCGACGAAATCCCTTGTCTATCAATCAGAGCAGCTCGCCGACGGCGGACAGGGGCGCAGACGCCTACCGGCGCGCAGTGTCGGTCGAACTCTCCGTCACGTCGACGTTGCGTGCGGAGAATCTTGCCATGCTCGACGGCATCGACTCGGTCACGGTGATCACCGGGAAGGCCCGATTCCTGGACCCACACGCCGTGCACGTCACGCTCGCCGAGGGTGGGGACACCGTCACGGTGACCGCGGACCACGTCGTCATCAGCACGGGCGCGCAGCCGATCATCCCCGACATTCCCGGACTGCGGGACAGCGCCGTGGTGGCCACCAGTACCGACCTGCTGGCCTCGCCGGTGCTACCGCCGCGCCTGGTCGTGCTCGGCGGGGGATACGTCGGCCTGGAATTCGCCGCGATGTACGCCGCGTACGGATCAGAGGTCACCGTCCTCGAACACCACCAGCAGATCCTCGGCCAGGAAGACGACGACGTCGCGGCGTGCGCCCGAGGCATTCTTGGCGATGACGGCATCACCGTGATCACCGACGCGCAAGTCCGCCGCGTCGAAGACGGCCCTGGCCCTTCGGCCACGGTCTTCTTTGACCGACAGGGGAATGCGGAGTCGGTGCAGGCCGACGTGATCCTCGCTGCGTTGGGCCGCCAGCCCGTGACCGCCGACCTCGATCTGGACCGGGCGGGGGTACGGAGTCACCGATGGGGGAGCGGTGGTCGTCGACGGACATCTCCGCACCAGCCAGCCGCACGTCTTCGCCATCGGTGACGTCAACGGCGGTCCGCAGTTCACCTACGTCTCCCTTGACGACTACCGGATCGTGCTCGACCAGCTCGTCGGCGCCGGAACCCGCAGCACTGCAGATCGTTTCGCCGTGGCCTCCGCTCTGTTCATGACGCCGCCACTCGCCCGGGTCGGCCTCACCGAACGCGACGCCCGCGCCGCCGGCCACAGCGTGAAGATCGCCGCGCTGCCCGTCGCCAAGATGGCGACCGTCGCGCGGGCCCGCATCGTGGGTGAGACCCGCGGAATGATGAAGGTGGTCGTCGACGCCGACACCGACGAAATCCTTGGCGCGGCACTGCTGAGCTACGACTCGCACGAGGTCATCAACACCGTCGCGCTGGCGATGCGCCACGGCATCACGGCCACTCAACTCCGCGACGAGATCTATGTCCATCCGTCGATGACCGAGGCGTTCAACCAACTGCTCGGTGCCTTGGCGTAGCCGGCCCTACGCGACTCGCCGAATCACGACGGTTGAGCTTCGAGCCGGTTGGCCTCGTCGAGCGCCTCCGCAGCGGCTCGGCGACGCAGATCGATCGTCTCGCCCAACATCCGAGCCAGGTGAGGGTTTCGTTGGACGACGGTGCTCATCGTGTCGCGCGGAATGGACAACACGGTGGTATCGCGCAGCGCCACCGCGCCGGTGAGCACGCGCTGACGCGTCAACGCGGTGATGCCGAGGTAGTCCCCGACGTCGACCCGACCGATGATGATCTCCGCGCCGTCCTCGGTGTGGGCGGTGAGGGCGACCGCACCTTCGGTGATGAAGGCAATGGCCTCGGGGATGGACCCGACCGACTGCACCACCTCGCCCTCGCCGTAGACGACGAAGGTGCCCGCAGCGGAGATCTCCTCAACGCTGTCGTCGTCCAAGCCGAACGTCGTGACGACCGCCGTGACTGCATCGATGATGCTGCGGCGTCGTCGGTTTCGTCGATGTCCGCGTCATCGAGGTGCAGGCCAGCGCGTCGTGCGGCGTACCAGAGGCGTTGCATCAGCTGGTTCGTCGTCGCGCCCTGCTCCGCTGGCGTCGCGATGGGCACCGAGACTCGATAGTCGCCCGCTCCCAGCGCCGTGACCCGCGGACTCAGTTCGGCGCGCCTTGACGGTAGGGCGTCGGCCACGGCCATCAGCGTCTTCACCACGGTCCCCGGTCGGTCCAGGGGGCTGAAGTTCACCGTCGCGGTGGCGTAGAACGTCGGACCGTTGACGCGGCTGAGATTGGTGAACGAGGCGGTGGCAAGGGCGGCATTCGGGACGATCTGCAGACCGTTGCCGGTGTCGATGTGAATGGATCGCCAATTGACCTCCAGTACACGACCTTTGCCCGATGGCGTGTCGAGCCAGTCTCCGATGCGGAAGGGCTGTTCGAAGAGCAGGAACAGACCGGCGATCACGGGCCCGACGGCCGTCTGCACCGCCAGGCCGATGACGATGGACGTGACGCCGACCGCTGCGAAGAGCCCACCGATGTTGGTTCCCCACACCCAGGAGAACAACAGGCCGAGGCCGATGGCGATGACGATGACACGGCCGAGATCGATGAAGATCGTGGGGAGGCGCTCGCGCCAGCTACCTGCCCGCGCCCGGCCGAACAGGGCCGCATTGGCGCCGGAGAGGGCGAAGAGAATCACCAGGAAGCCGAATACGGTCGCGGTGATCTTCGGCCAGGTCGCCTCGACATCGGCGTAGTTGAGCTGCCGTACCAGCACGACGAGCGCCAGCGCAGGCAGAACGGCGTTGCGCAGCAACAGGATCGGCCGCGCATAGCTGCTATCCTGGCGAACCAGCCACTGGTGGACCTCGGTGAGGATCAGCAAGGCCAGCGGCAGCGCGACCACGATCACCGCGATCGGCCAGAACCATGCCTCCGAGGTGAGCGCGGTCATGTCGTCGACCGCGCGGGAATCTGCAACGCCCACACCGATTCACTGCCGCCGGCACCGGTGACTGAGCCCGCTTCGTCGAAGCCGTAGACGGCGGTGAGGGCGTCGCGGACTCGGGTGCTGGTGTAGATGCCGGGTTGATTCGTCGCCGCGTGGACGCGGTGAGCGAGGTCGACGGCCTCGCCCCACAGATCGTAGATCTTCGAACGTTGCCCGATGAGTCCGCTGGACACCGGGCCGCTGTCGATGCCGACCCGCAGCGCCAACTCGGCATCGTGCTGTTCGTTGAACAGATCGATGATTCCGACGAGTTCGATCGCGAAGGACGCGATGCGACTGGCGTGGTCGACCCGCGGCACGACCAGACCGCAGGTGGCAAGGAAACCGTTGTGCAGGCTGCTGACCCGTTCGATGCCGTGGTGTTCGGCTGCGGCGTCGAAGGATTCGATCAGTGTGTTCAGCAGACGGATCGACTCTTCGGATGACTTGGACTGCGAGAACTCCTTGAAGTTGAGCAGTTCGGCGTACAGCACCGATACGTCGCGGTAGTCGCTGCTGATGGTCGCCTCGCCGTCGCGGTAGCGCTGCGCCACCGGTTCGGGCATGAGCGTTGCGATGAGCTCGGCGTTCTCTTGGCGCTGCTCGTCGAGGAGTTGCTGTTTGGTTCGCAGGCTGTCGCTCATGTCGTTGAATTCGGCTGCGAGATCGCCGAATTCGTCCTTGGTGGTGACCGGGACGGTGACACCCAGCTCGCCGCCGCGAACCCGTCGCACCGCCGACGCCAGTTGCGTCAGCGGGCGCGTCAGCAGGCGGCTGAGCAGCAGGGCCACGACGCACACCACCAGGACGATGGCTGCCGTCGACAGCGCGATGTTGCGGGCGAAGGTGCTGACCGGCGCCAGTGCCTCGGCCTCGTCGACCTTGGCGACGAGAACCCAGTCCAGACCGTCGATGTCCAACGGCATGTAGGCGACCAGCGACGTGGGTCCGATGTAGTCGTTGTCGGTGGCCACTCCGGATTCGCCGGCGAGCGCTCGATTGACGGCCAGGGTGTCGACCGGTTGGAGCAGCACGCTGCCCTTGAGTTCCACCTCGCGTTCGGCGACGTCGGTCGGCGTGCCGTTGGCGACGACCGCGTCGACGAACCCGTCTGGATTGGTGAGCAGTTCGCGCGAGACGGACCTCATCGTCTTGTCCGCGCCCGCGATGTAGGTCTCGCCGGTCGCACCGAGCCCGTCCTTCTCCCAGCCCTGGTTCCCCGTCATCACGTCGTTGATCCCGTCGAGGGACAACTGCAGCGCCAGGACGCCGACGATGTTGCCGCCGCTGCCGATCGGGGAGAGCACCCACGGTGTGGGCTTGTCATAGGAGGGCGGATAGCGTTCGAAGTCGGTCACGACCGTCTGGTCGACCGACGTCGCCTGAAGTGACTGCCGGTAGCCGTCGGCGAGCAGGGTCGTCTTGTACGGGCCGCGTCAGGAGGTTCGTACCGAGATCAACGCCCTTGTAGGCGGTGTAGACGACGTTGCCGTTGGTGTCCATCAGCAGTGAGTCCTCGAAGCCGAAACGCGTTGTGAGATCGGCGAAGAACCCCTGATAGCGAGCGTTGGTCGCCGACCATGCACTGGGATCACCGGCCGTCTGCACGGCGAGCGCGGCGTCGAAGTCGCCCTTCGCGGGAACGGTGTACGCGTTCTGCAGGTACACGGCGGCGTTGCTCGTCGGTTCGAACAGCTTCGGGTCCGCCGGCTGTCCCCGGTCCGTTGGCTGAGTGCGGGCGCGAAGACGTCCCGGTAGTAGCGGGTGACCGCGGCCTTGGCCTCTGGAGTGGGTGGCGTCGCGTCGAGTTGGCCGAAGGCCGAACTGAATTCGCGCACCGCGTTCACCGTCGTCTGCCCGTGCGTGACGATCGACGCGGCATCGCCGACGTCCCGGATGTAACTCGTGATCTCCCGCGCTCGCGACTCGCGAAGTTGGGTCATGCGTGAAAACTCGGCATTGCGTAGGGAATTGGTACCGGAGACATAACCGATCGATCCGGCGACAAGAACGGACAGCACGCTGACGATCAGCAGGGCGATCAGAAGTTTCGACTGGATCCCCAACCCTCGAGACGTGCCGATGGGGCGTCTCAACCGAGATACCAAGGCGAGCCTCTTTCCTGGGATTGGGCTGCCGACGCGAATCAACCGACCCGCGGGAATGTTGTCACGCAATCGGTGAATCCTCGTCAATTGTTGCTGAAGCGTGCTCGTCGCGTTACCCGACTGATACGTCGTGGGGGAGGCGAGCAATTCGTGACCATGCATTTCGCGCGGAACTGCGCATCTGGCGTTTCGTCGCAAGTACAGTCCTGCCATGGCTGACGCATTCGCAAATAAGTCCTCGGCCTTGAGCGTGGGTGCGCGTGTACGGGTCTTGGACGCCTTGAACGAAGAAGGGGTCATCGTCGAGGACTTCGGTGACGTCGACGGCGTCGTGGTTCGCCTGGGCCAGGATCATTCGGTTGCAGCTAGACGTTGGGCAATCGAGCTCGACGACGGTCGTCTGGTGTGCCGGGATACGGCGAATGTTGAGCCAGTCGAATAGGGGAGTGACGCGCACTGGTACGGGGCGTCCCGTCGAGAGGGATCGCATGGCGTGGACCTTGACCAAATCATCGGAACTCGACGGCGGGGTGGTGCGCTGGGACTTCTTCGGCGATGGGCCGCCGATCGTGCTCGTCCACGGCACGCCGTACTCGTCATTCCTATGGCGCGACGTTGCGCCCGCGCTCGCTCGCCGCGGCCGACGCGTTTACGTCTTCGACCACCTCGGCTATGGCGAATCGGACAAACGCGAAGATCAAGATCTGACCCTCAAGGCGCAGGGCCGCAACTTCGCTGATCTGCTCCTGCAGTGGAACCTGCAGCGCCCCAGCGTCGTTGCCTGCGACATCGGGGGTGCGATCGTGTTGCGCGCACTGCTACTCGAAAACGCCGCCTACTCAGATCTGACCCTCTTCGACGCCGTCACGGGAGGAACCTGGGAGCACGGCCTGTTCGGTCTGATCCGCCAACACCACGACGTGTTCGAACAGCTCCCCGCCTACGCCCACGAGGCACTGGTGACCGCCCACCTGCGCAACGGCACCCATCAGGGCTATCGCCCGGGAGTGCTGGAAACCTATTTGGCACCGTGGCTCGGCCCCGACGGGCAAGCCGCGTTCTACCGGCAGTACCGGCAACTCAGCCAGGCCGACACCGCCGAGTACGAACACCTGCTGGGCACCATCGACATGCCCGTCGCGTTGCTGTGGGGTCGCGACGACCAGATCCTGCCTCCACCTCACGGCGAATGGATCGAACAACGCGTCGCCAATCAGGACTCACGTGGATCGATGACGCTGGCCATCTCCTGCCCGAGGATGCGCCTGCCCAACTGATCGAACGTCTGACACGGCACCACGTCATTGCGTGACGCGGCGCTTCTGGACGAGTCGGTCAGTAGTCGGCGTCGGTGTAGACGATGAGGCCCCTCAGGTTCTTGCCGGCCGCCATGTCGGCGTAGCCCTGATTGACCTCGTCGAGGCGGTACGTGGTCGTCACCAGTTCGTCGAGCTTGAGGTGCCCGGAACGGTAAAGGTTGAGCAGCTTGGGTATCGAGGTGCGAGGGCTCGCCCCGCCGAAGACGGCGCCCTGTACGCGCTTCTGCAGCAGGGTGAGCTCGAACAGGTTCAGGTCGACCGTCATGTCGGTGTAATTTCCCATACCGGTGACGATGACCTGGCCGCCCTTGGCCGTCAGCGCGAGGGCCTGCGCAATGTGCTCGCCCTTGATCTCGCCAACGGTGATGATGACGGTCTGGGCCAATGCGCCCCAAGTGAATTCGGGAAGTTCCGCGGCTGCTTCCTCCACCGACGAGTACACGTGTGTGGCGCCGAACTCCAGAGCCTTCTTCTGCTTGAAGTCCACTGGGTCGATGGCCACCACGAAACGGGCTCCGGCGTAGCGCGCCCCCTGAACGGCATTGATGCCCACACCGCCGACGCCCATGATCACCACGGCGTCGCCCGGACGGGTGTTGCCGATGACGGTCGCCGAACCCCAACCCGTCGATACCCCGCAGCCGAGTAGCGCGGCCTTGTCCAGTGGAATGTCCTTCTCGATCTTCACCACCGATGCCTGGTGCACGGTGACGTACGGGCTGAAAGTGCCCAGCAAGCACATCTGCAGAACCGGCTGGCCATCGCGGCTGACTCGATACGTGTCATCCGAGATGGCCATACCCGTCAACAATCGGGCGCCCTCATCGCACAGGTTCTGCAGCCCCGTTGCGCAGGACGGGCACGTGCCGCAAGCCGGAATGAACGACAGCACGACATGGTCCCCCACCGCGAGACCGAACACCCCTGGTCCGACCTTGGTGATGACCCCGGCACCCTCGTGCCCGCCCAGCACCGGCAGCTGCGGCACTGGGCTGGCCCCGTTGGCTACGTGTGCATCGGAGTGACACAGTCCCGAGGCGGCGAGCCGCACCTGAACTTCACCGGCAACGGGATCGCCGAGCTCGACGTCTTCGACTTCCCACGGGCCGCCGATCTCGTTGAGTAGTGCTGCCTTGACCCTCATCGCCGTCTCCTCTGCCGAAGTGGTTACGCGAATCTTGTTACTTCGAGGGGGCTCGCCATGGAGAAATTGAATTCTGAATCAATTGGCGGCCAATTCGCGAAGATCAGCGGGGATCTGTTGCTGACGCCTCACACTCGTCGTCGCCCGAGCTATCGGTGGAGTGTAGGAACCGCTGTGGCCGGGAACACACATCACCTTGCCCAACTGCGAAGGAACACGATGTCGATCGACGCCAACTCCCGTCCGACCGCAAACGCCGACGAGGCGAGCGCAACGGCCAAGAACCTGGCCACCATGTTCTACGACCGGGTCGCCGCATCCGCTGACCACGAGGCGTTCCGCAGGCTCGTCGACGGAAAGTGGACATCGCTGTCCTGGAAGCAGGCCGCGGAGCAGGTCGACGCCCTCGCTGCCGGGCTGATCGCACTGGGAATCGAACCCGAACAACGCGTCGGCATCGCGTCGAGCACCCGCTACGAGTGGATCCTTGCCGACCTGGCGATCATGTGCGCAGGCGGCGCGACCACCACCGTCTACCCGTCGACGAATGCCGAAGACACCGCCTACATCCTGCATGACTCGGGCTCGCGCTTCGTCTTCGCCGAGGACGACGAACAGCTGAAGAAGCTGCGGGAGCGTTGGGACGACCTGACGGACTTGGAGAAGGTGGTGGTGTTCGACGGCGCGAGTGACGACGACTGGGTGATGACGCTCGACGACGTGATGGAGTTGGGCAAGCAGCACCTCGGAGAGCATCCCGAGTCAGTACGCGAGCGCGCCGACGAGATTCCCGGCGAGCAGCTGGCCACGCTGATCTACACCTCGGGCACCACGGGTAAGCCCAAGGGCGTCAGGCTGTCTCACCGCGCCTGGGTGTACGAGGGCGAGACCATCGCCAGCTACGACATCCTCGACGAAGACGACCTTCAGCTGCTGTGGCTGCCGCTGGCCCACGCGTTCGGCAAGGTGCTGATCTCGGCTCAGCTGGCGTGCGGCTTCGTCAGTGCGATCGACGGTCGCGTGGACAAGATCGTGGAGAACATGGGCACGGTCAAGCCCACGTTCATGGGGGCTGCGCCGCGCATCTTCGAGAAGGCCTACAACAAGGTCACCACCTCGCAGAAGGGCCCGAAGAAGAAGCTGTTCGACGCCGCGTTCGCCGTCGGGAAGGCGGTCGATCGGCGGCAGCTGGCGGGCAAGTCGGTGCCACTGCCGTTGAAGGCCGCGCACGGGCTGTTCGACCGCCTGGTGTTCGGCAAGGTCCGCGACGTGTTCGGAGGCCGGGTTCGGTTCATGATCTCCGGCTCGGCGCCGCTGAACCGAGACATCGCCGAGTGGTTCCACGCCGCCGGGCTGCTGATCCTCGAGGGCTACGGCCTCACCGAGACGTCGGCGGGGGCGTTCCTCAACCGTCCCGACAACTACAAGCTGGGCACCGTCGGGCCGATCTTCGACGGTGCGGAAGTGCGCCTCGGCGACGGCGGCGAGGTCCAGATCAAGGGGCCGTGCGTCATGGACGGCTACCACAACCTTCCCGACAAGACCGCCGAGACACTGAAGGACGGCTGGCTGTGCACGGGTGACAAGGGCGAGCTGGACGACGACGGCTTCCTCACGATCACCGGTCGGCTCAAGGATCTCTTCAAGACCTCGGGCGGCAAGTACGTCGCACCGCCCGCCATCGAAAGCAAGTTCATGGCGATGTGCCCCTACGTGGGTCACATGCTGGTGTTCGGGGAGTCGCGGAACTTCTGCGTCGCGCTGATCACCCTGGACCCCGACGCCATCACCGACTGGGCCAAGGACAACGGCGTGTCCGAAACGGACTACGCCGACCTGGTCAAGTCCGACAAGGTTCGCGACATGATCGGCGAGCACGTCGATCGCCTCAACTCCGAGCTGAACCGCTGGGAGACCATCAAGAAGTGGGAGCTACTCGACCACGACCTGTCCATCGAAGCGCGGTGAGCTGACCCCATCGCTGAAGGTGAAGCGGTCGGCCGTGGCGGAGGCGAACGAGGACCTCCTCGACTCGTTCTACTCCTGACCATGACCCCGTGAGCGAGCCCGACCCGTTCCGAGGACGGCCACTACTTCGTCATCGACGGCCGCCGGTGGCGCGCCACCGATCCGTCCATTCCCGAGCCGCGGCGGGATGAACTGACTCGCATACTGATGGCCTGGCGTCGAGAAGTGCTTCGCACCAAGGGAACTGACGGCGAGCGGAGCGCCCGGGCGGGCGTCCAAAGGGCGAAGGTGGCGCTTGGCGAGCGCGGCACGCCGCCGTGGTGGGAGCAGACCGACGCGCAACGACGGTCACGATGGCAGAGCAACGTGGCGATGCCTGGGAGTTTGTGACCAGCGGGTACGGGTAGTCGGCAGCATGCGCACGGACCCATGGACCAGCTGACACTGCTGCTGTCGCTCTTCGCGGCGACGGTGCTGCTCGCGCCGGTGGCGGAACGAACCTCCGTCCCCTATCCAGTGCTACTGCTGACGTTCTGCGCGCCCGAAGGAACGGTGGCGTGGGAATGTGCCCTGGAGCCCAGAAGACGAACTGAAGAGCGTTACAGCGATGTTGGCCCGCAACAGGACTCGCTGCGCGCGCCGCACGAGATCGAGGATTAGCCGTCGCTTAGCCCGGTTTTACTTGAGCCGCTGCCGCTCCGACCCAGAGCCGTCGCCCTTGACGCTCGCTCCAAGCCCTCGCTCTAGGCTTTGCGCCCTTGCCGCACCTGAGGGTTATACGCCTCTCTTTTGTTGTGTGCCAGCCTGTTTGGGTGATCTGGGGATGAACTCCGCGACTGTGGATAACCTCGGTTTCCCGTCGGGGGTGCGGCGTAGCGTTTCGAACATGGATGCGGGAGAACTCTGCGAGGGGTTGGCGATGATCGCCGCCGGCATCGACATCGTGCACCGCACCGATTGGACCGCGATGGCAGCGCGCGAACGTCTCGACACGATGGACATCCTGGAAACCGACCGGCGCCTGACGCTGGCGATCAGCACCGCGATCGCCGCCACCATCGCCGACGAACCCCTCGCCACCCTGGGCGACCTCCCGAAGAAGCTGATCGCCGACACCCTGCGGATCACCCCCGCCGAAGCCGCCACACGGCTCACGCAGGCCGCACTGGTCCGCGAGCGCAGCACCCTGACCGGTGAACCGTTGGCACCACACCTGCCCGCCACCGCGAAGGCCTGGAACACGGGTCTCCTCGACGCCGCGCACCTCGCCGAGATCATCACGTTCTTCGACGAGATCCCCGCCGACACCCCCCTCGACGTGCAAGAGACCTCGGAGAAGTTCCTGGCCGACAAGGCCACCCAACTACGCCCGGATCAACTCAAGAAGGTCGCCAAGAAGCTCGCGCAGACGATCAACCCGGACGGGAAGTTCAGCGAGCAGGACCGCATCCGCAAGAGCGGATTCCACTGGGAGGCCCAACGCGCCGACGGCATGAGCAAGGGCGTGCTGTGGGCCACCCCGCAACTACGCGCCCACCTGGACGCCTTCTTCGCCAAGTACGCCGGATACGGCATGTCCATGCCCGACGACGACGAGCCAGGCGCCACGACCAGCCCGACCCGGCGACAGACGGGGACCAGCCCGACCCGGCGACTGACGGCGATCAGCCCGACACCGATCAACCCGCACGAGCCGACCAGCCCGCGCACGGCCGACGATCGCCGACCGAGCCGCACGACCCGACCAGCCGGTGCCGCCGACGCCGCCGACGCCGAACCGCCGACGACGCCGCCGATGCCGCCCGCCGAGTCCAGCCCCCACGCCTGCGGTCACCGACTTCCGCACCCCATCCCAGCGCCGCCACGACGCACTGAACTACTGGGCGCGGTCGATCCTGGGCAACCCCGCACTCGGCACCCACCACGGCTTGCCGGTCACCGTCGTGGCCACCACCACCCTCGCCGAACTGCAAGCCGCCGCCGGGTACGCACTGACCGCCACCGGAACGCTCATCCCGAACAGCGACCTGATCACCATGGCCGCCCAGTCATACCGCTACCTGCAGATCTTCGCCAGCGACACCGACCGCCGCACAATCGACTTCTACCGCGCCCGGCGCTGCGCCAACGGCGACCAATGGCTCGCACTGTTCGGCCGCGACCGCGGCTGCACCCGCCCCCACTGCGACCGCTCCGCCGAAGACTCCCAAGCCCACCACAGCCCCGACTTCGCCGCCAACGGCCAAACCAATGTCGACCTCATGAGCTTGGCCTGCTACCAAGACCACCCCCAAGTCGGACCCGGCGCCTGGAACACCCACATGATCAACGGCAACACCAACTGGACCCCACCCCCACAATATCCACGAAAAACCGCCGCCACCAACGACTTCCACCACCCCGAACGCTACCTACGCGAATACCAAACAGACGGCAACGGGGCCAACAAAGGCGACGACCCGTAGCCGCTGTTGCTAGTCCAGAATTAGCCGTGGATTAGTCGGTGCTGCGCCATCATGTCGTTCGTACCTTTCGGCTGGTTGCGATACGGGCGCAAAAGTAAAGCAGGACACCGACACCCAGCAGGATCGCCGCGAACAGCCATACCTTTGCCGTCTGCTGCGTCAACAGCAACAGGCAGGACAGCACCCCGAGCACGGGCACAGGAGTCCATACCCGAAAGTGCTCGTGGTCGACGGTTTCGCGACGAAGTACCAACACGGCGACATTGGTCGAGACGAAGACGAACAACAGCAGGAGCACCACTGTCTCGGCCAGGGTCGACAGGTTGCCGATCAACGTCAGCAGCATGGCCACCACCGACGTCGCGAGAATCGCCACCCACGGTGTCCGCCGCTCGGGCAGCACGCGGGCCAAAGCTCCGGGCAGCAGCCCGTGATCTGCCATGCCGAAGGCGAGCCTGCTCGCCATGATCATGGTGAGCAGCGCGCCGTTCGCCACGGCGACGAGCGCGATGGCGCTGAACACCCAATTGGGCACGCCCACACCGGTTGCGGAGACGACGTCGAGTAGCGGCCCCGACGACTTCGAGAGGTCGCTCGGAGCCAGCGCGACAGCGCTGGCCAACCCGACGAGGACGTAGACGACTCCCGCCGTGACGAGGGCAGCGAATAGCGCCGCGGGGTAGACGCTGCTCGGTCGGCGAATCTCTTCTGCGATGTTGGCGGACGTCTCGAACCCGACGAACGAGTAGTAGGCGATGATCGCACCGCCGAGGATGGCCAGCGCCGGTGTGGACCCCTCGGGGAACTGACCGATGCGGTCGACTTCGCCGCGGCCGCCGCCCAGCATCACCGCGACCGCAACGATGACGATGAGCAGTCCGGTGACCTCGATGATCGTCATCACGACGTTGCTCTTCACCGACTCGCTGATGCCACGTGCGTTGAGCGCCGCGACCAGAACGAGGAAGACGACGGCCGCCGGGACGGCCGGGACGTCGAGAAACGTGCCGAGGTAGTCGCCGGCGAACGCGAGCGCCAGCCCGGCTGCGCTCGTCACACCCGCGGCGAGCATGCAGAACCCGACGAGAAAGGACACCAGAGGTACCCCGAAGGCGCGCTCCGCGAAGACGGCGGCGCCGCCCGCCTTCGGATACTTGGTGACGAGTTCGGCGTAGGAGCCCGCCGTGAACAGCGCAAGCACCAGCGCTGCGAGCAGCGGGGCCCACAGCACGCCGCCCACCTTGCCCGCCAGCACGCCCATCAATGCGTAGATGCCCGCGCCGAGGACGTCGCCGAGGATGAAGAGGTACAACAACGGTCCGGTGATGCTGCGCTTGAGCTTGCCCTCCGGCACGCCCTCGGCCGTGCGCTGCTGGGCCTCCGACGTCATTCGTTGCTCCGGTGTTCGCTCATTCGTGCGCTATACCCCCCGGAGCGGGGCTTACACGCCGATGCGGCGTTCGGTACGAGCGAATCGGCCCCAGGCCGTCATTCGGCGTTGCGCGGTGGTTTCGTCCGTCGACTTATGGGCATGTCTCTCAACATAGTTCGGTCCTACCAACAGTACCGCCGGTGTGAGGAAGTGCGACGTGACCACCCGGACGGAGCTGGAGGCCGGACCGTCTCGAATGCGATGCCTCCTCACGCTGGCCGGCGCAACGTTGGCAGGCATGCTCGCCACTCGAATGTGGAGCCGACGAACGGCTCGGCATGTGTAGGAGCTACAGGACGTCGAGCGCGGTCGAAGGCTGCGCGAGACCCGCGGTCGCGACGACGACGAGGCGGTACGCGGGGAGGCTAGTTTGTCACGATGACCGCGCCGATCCGCCGTGACGCGTGGCGTTGCGCGATGGGAATCCCGTCGGACACGACGCGGTTGCTCCGAGCATGAGCCGCGATGAGTGACCCGACCAGCGACGTGCCCGTCCTCATGGTGGTGCACGCCCATCCCGATGACGAGTCGAGCTCGACCGGCGGCACGTTGGCGCGCTACGCGGCGGCCGGCTGTCGAACCGTGCTGATCACCTGCACCGACGGCAGGCTGGGCGACGCCACAGGCGGAGTCAAACCCGGCCAGCCCGGCCACGATCCCGACGAGGTGGCACGACGGCGCGCAGGCGAGCTCGGTGACGCCGCGAAGGTCCTGGGTGTGAGCGAGTTGGTCGCTCTGGGCTATCCGGACTCCGGCTACGACGGAGACGTCGCGGCCGAGGCGTTCAGTGGAAGGCCCGTCGCACCGATGGTGCACGAGCTGGTGGATCTCATGCGGCTGCATCAACCGGACGTAGTGATCACGTATCCGCCGAACGGTCTGTCCGGTCATCGCGACCACATCCGCACGCATGACGTCGTGGCCGCCGCACACCGCGAAGTTGTCGAGGCGGGCGATGCGCCGAGGCTCTACTACGTCGCGTTGTCGCGATCCCGGGTGAAGGCAATGCAGGACATGATCCAGGCCGCCCTTGGCGATGACGGTTTTGCGCCACCCGACGACATGGCCGTCGACGACGAGACGATCACCACCGTCATCGACGTCGAGGCGTACTGGCAGGCGAAACTGGCCGGGCTGGCGGCGCACTCCAGCCAGGCCGATGCCGCGATGTTGCTCCAGATGTTCGCGCTGGTCGACGCCGGTGCGCGGAGCGACCGTTCCGAGGAGTACGTCCGTGCGTATCCGCCGGTCACGGGCGCCGACGCAGTTGTCGAGCGGGATCTCTTCGGGTAATCGTTCTGCTGCAGGCGGTTTCGTAGCCGCTCCTCCGTGGCCGTGGTGCGCGGACGCCGGTGGCGACTGACACGCCCCTCATCGTGAGGCAGACTGAGCACACTTTGCTCAATGCGGCACGCCGCAGCGAGGTTGCGTCCCATAGCTGGACCGCTCCGGGTGACCTGATGGCCCTCTCAGACTCGGATCCGAACGCATCGCCCGACCCCGCGCAGGGATCGGTCGTGGTCTGCGGCACCGCCATCGTCGCGGGTGTGTTCATCGGCCTCGTCGGCGGCGCCTTTCGCTGGTGTCTGCAATGGGCGGATGTCTTGCGCGTCGACCTGTCCGATTGGGCGCACCGGATACCGGGACCGGGGTGGCTCGTCCCCATGCTCGCAACGGCGATCGGCGCTGCACTTGCGGCGCTGTTCGTGCGGTGGATGCCGTTGGCAGCAGGAAGCGGTATCCAGCACGTCGAGGCGGTGTACCGAGGAGACGCCTCACCCCCTGCGCTGCGCTTGCTTCCGGCCAAGTTCGCCGGCGGTGTGTTGGGGATCGGATCTGGGCTCGTGCTGGGCCGCGAGGGTCCGACGGTTCACATGGGCGCGGCGATCGGAGCAGCGGTCGCGCGATTCGCCCACCTCGCCGACGCGAAGGTGAGGATGCTGCAGACAGCCGTGGGTGGCGCCGGACTCGCCGTGGCGTTCAACGCTCCGATCGGTGGCGTCCTCTTCACCCTCGAGGAGGTGACGAAGTCCTTCCGGCTCCAGACAGTTCTTGCCACGGCATTGGCGGCAGCCACTGCCGTCGGGCTGCTCGCGCGTCATCATCGGCGACCATGCGGACTTCCAGCTCGGCAGTGTCGAATCCCCGGCTCTGGCGTGGATGCCGCTCTTCGTCGTCTTCGGGCTCGCGACCGGATGCCTTGGCGTGCTCTACAACAGACTGGTTCTGGCTACTCGTCGATCGGGTCAAGCTGGTGACACGCGTTCCCGCCGTTGCGAAGGCCGCCATGATCGGTGCGCTCATCGGGCTGGTGATGTTCATCCACCCGCTTGCGACGGGCGGTGGCGACACCCTGACGCAATCGATCCTCGGCGGAAACAGCATGGCGCTGTCCGTAGTCGTTGGCTTTCTGGTGTTGCGGTTCGTCGCCGGTCCCGTGTCCTACGCTGCGGCAGTACCAGGCGGATTGTTCGCCCCGCTGCTGGCTATCGGCACGCTGTGGGGGGTGCTGTTCGTCGGCGGCTTCGACGCCGTGTGGCCTGGAAGCCAAGCGCCCCTGACAGTTCCGATGGCGCTCGTCGGAATGGCGGCGTTCTTCGGCGCCACGGTCCGAGCTCCCGTGACGGGGATCGTCATCGTCGTCGAGATGACGGCGACGACGTCGGTCGTCGTGCCGATGCTGGCGGCAACCGCAGCTGCGGTGCTGGCGGCGGAGTTACTGCGATCGCCACCCATCTACGACAGCCTCCGCGAGCGGATGCCCGCCGAACCCACCACGGGCGACGGCGGCGACCCCGCTCCGCGGTGAGAGAACCCACCGCGCCATGGGGCGCATCTCAGCGGAAGCGCACGTCCAGCGTCGCGAGCCCGAAGATCTTCTTGCCACTGGACTTCGCGGTGACGATGACGACGCCGGTGCGGCTCGCGGGGTCCAGCGACTTGATCCGTCCGCCGAACTCGATGTCGCAGCCCTCGGTGGCCGACACGATCGCCGGCGCGGACAGCCGCACCGCGTAGCGAGTGACCGCGCCGGGGTCACCCGACCACGACGAGGCGAAGCCCGCGCCAAGGCCCATCGTCAGCATGCCGTGGGCGATGACGTCGGGCAGGCTGGCCAGCTTGGCGATCTGCTCGTCCCAGTGGATGGGGTTGGCGTCGCCCGCCACGCCCGCGTAGTTCACCAGGTCGCCGCGGGACAGCTTCGTGTGGTGGGCAGGCAGCTCGTCGCCGACCGTCGAGGTCGTCGAAGGACGGCGTTCCCGGCGTGCGAGCGGTGTCCTCGGCGATGCGGACCTCGCCCTCGGGACGCACCGCCTTGTGGTACTCCTCTTCGCCGACTCCGAAGATGTTCACGTCGTGCATCATCGCGTTGTGCACGGCCGTCTTGATCTCCGGATTGAGGTCCTCGGCGGTGACGCCGACGACGGTGGTGTGCAGGGTGTGCACCCGCTCGCCCGCCGCGTCGGTGAAGGTGTTGGTGACGGTGATGAGGTCTCTGCCCGCGATCCGGCGCACCGACGTCAGCTCGACGTCGACGACGAGCTCGTCGCCCTCCACGATCGGGCGGTGCTGCTCGAAGACTTCCTCGGTCTGCATGTAGGTGTCGTAACCGACGACCACCTGTTCGAACATGAACTTGTTGCAGTGCATGCCGGGTGTCGAGGTGAACGTCAGCGGCGCCACCAGGCCCGGGTAGCCGAGCTCGGCGGCGGCGGCGGTATCCCAGTGCGCAGGGTGGTAGTCCTGCACTGCCCGGGCGTACTCGCGGACCTTCTCGCGGCCGACGAGGTACGTGCCGTCCATCCGATACCAGTGGCCGACCCGCGCTTCGAGCGCCGACGCTTCTGCTTCTGCGGTCATGACTTTGCTCAACTCTTCTATCGACCTGTTCGCCGAGGCCGACCGAAGCACACTAGCGCGCGCGGCGTCCAGCCCTACGGCGTGATGAGGACGTGGTTGGTCGACGCCGCCGCCTTGAGCTCAGGAATCGTCAGTTCTCCCCAGCCTTCGTTGATGTCTCCGGCTTTGTATCCCAGCCACGGCACCACACCGGGATCGGGGTCGACGTCCAGGTTGTAGGCCTGCTGGCCGGGCAGGTGATGCGCGAAGAAGTTGCCGAGGACGTCGACCAGGAAGATGGTGTCGCCGACGAGGCCGGTGCCCCACAGCGCCGAGGCGTTCTGCAGAGGGTAGGTGGCCTTCGGATCGCCGATCATCACGATCGAGCCGTAGTGCGGCTTGCTGCCCCCGTCGCCAGGATTGGGTCCACCGGGGACGTAGGGCGGCACGAACGGCTGCAGCCCGGGCAGATCGGTGGAGAAGTACGCCGCCGTGTCGCCGTACGTTTCGACGTTGACGAACCCGGAGTCGACGCCGTTGCCGTCAACCTTGGTGTTGATGCCGGGGCTCTCGAATCCGATGCCGCCCAGGCCCGTCTGCTGCGCGACGTACTCGGCCTCCCACCCACCAAGAGAGTGCCCGGTGACGAAGATGTCGTCATCGGTGTAGCCCTGCTTGGCGGCCTCGGCTCCGCACCTGGTTCGCGAACGTCAACGAGTCGGTGAAAGCCTGCGGCGTGGTGTCGGTGAAGATGACCTGCGTGTCCGTGACGATCTGAGAGATCGCGATGAACGGATGGAACAGTAGGTTGGTGCCGCCGGTCGTGCCCTGATACGCGATGATGATCTGCCCCTCGGGCGTCACCCACGCCTTCCCGACTTCCCCGCTGAGCGGGTTCCTCGACGTCATCTGCTTGCCGTCGACGGTGAACGGCTTCAGGCCGGCCGGGGTGCCGCCGAGCACGTACTCGGCGGTCGCGGCGTTGAGGAACTGCGCCACCGTCGGCGTCTGCGGTGCGTCCTCGGGCAGCGTGTACTCCTCGAGCGGCACCTCCGGTTGCACGGCCGGGGGCTCGTCAAGGCCGAGCACGCCTTCGCCCTTCCGGAACAGCGCGAACAGGGCCTCGTCGATGGGTGCGAAGTTCAGCGGGCTCTTGGGCCCGGTTGAGGAGACGGTGATGTCGAGGACCTGCAGCACCACGTTGACGAATTGGCCCGGCGCTGCCCTGAGCTTCTCGATCGGCGACAGGGGTCCCGGCGGCTGCGGGGTCGTGGTGATGCTCGCCATCGGGCCGATCGCCGGCGGCGAACTTCGCGACGGGTGCGTCGACCTTCTCGAGGCTCTGGGCGGTGGCGTCTTCGGTCGCCGTGATGCCGGACCGCGACGCGATGATCGACGGCGTTCCCGTGACGGTGCCCACCGAGCGGGGTGCCAGACGGGACCTGAACGTCGGGACGCCAACGGTGTGGCCCGATCGGGTCAGCCCGAAGGCGCGAACGATCCGCCCCTGCGCATCGTCGGTCGAGTCTTGCTGCGGCACCTTCGCATTCGTCTTCGAAGCGGCCGCATCCGGCGTGGCTGCATCGGCACCTGGCGATGTCGCTCCTGCGGCGCCTGACGACGCCGCTCCTGCGGCGCCGTGGGCCTGAAGGCTCTTCAGGGCTCTCGCCACCGGGCCGAGGTGGACGCGATGGCCGGCATCCGACGCGCCTGCCCCTTCGGTGGATTGCGGGCCCGTGCCCGCTGGGCCCGTCTCGGCCCATGCGACGTCGTGTCCGGTGACGGTCGCCGCGGCGATGCCTATAGCCGCCCGCAACCACCGCCAGGCCGAGATGGCGTCTCGGGCCCGTGCGGCGGCTCGCCCTGTGTCGACCGTGCACCGTCATCGATGTCCCCCTTGGCATTTCGCGGTTCTGCCCGCGTCCAAGCAGTGAGGGACTGCGTCGTCGGGGGGCAACGTCGCCGACAGCGTATGACATCGGCCGATGTCAGTCTCGGTTATCCGGGATCTTCTGACGCGTCGGCGCACGGCGCAGCACGGCCTAGGCCTACCCCTGGTTCGACGAGTGTGCGGTTGCGTAGTTTCACGCAGGCGGTGGCACCGTCGGCGATGCGACGATGGTGCCCATGACAGAACGCAGCACCCGACATGGCTGCACGATTGACACGGCCGCGGTCGCGCGGGCTCGGCTTCCGCGCGTGGCTGGTGACGTGGTCGCTGCGGCTGGCCCTGTGGACGCTGGGCTTCACGCGGATCATCAGAACCGAGATCGTCAACGCAGACGTCGTACCGGACAAGGGCGCGGTGATCCTGGCCGCCAACCACACCTCGATGATCGACGTGTTCTTCATCCTCGCGGCTCTGCGCCGCGAGGCGATCGCGATGGCGATGGCGGAGCTGTGGAAGTCGCCGTTCACCCGCTGGCTCGTGGAAGTGCTCGGCCAGATCCCCGTCGTCCGAGGTGATTCGGAGTCCGGGAAGCAGGCGATGGAGGCTGCCACCCACGCCCTGGAGGACGGCGCCCTGGTCGGGATCTTCCCCGAGGGGAAGTGCGCGAAGCCGGGGGAGGTCCTGCCGTACAAGCCGGGCGTCGCGGTGCTGTCCAAGGACACGGGCGTGCCGATCATCCCGGTCCGTCTCGTCAACGCGAACAAGGTGCTGCCGCTCGACAAGAAGTTTCCGGTCTTCGGGCACGAGGTGTGCGTGATCTTCGGTGAGCCCGTCGATCCCGATGACTTCGGGTCCGTCGAGGAACTGCTCGAGGAGGTGCAGAGGCGCATCACCGCGCTGGCGGTCCCCGGCTAGGAGACCGTCGCGTGCCGCACGCTGAACGGTGGAATCGTGTTGCCCGCCAACGCCATCGCATCGATCGACCGCGGCCGGTAGCCAAGGCGCGGCAACCGCTCCGCCATGGTGGCCGTGGGATCCGGCACGCGATCGGCGCGGCCGATCAGGTACGCCCACTCGTGCTCGTCGGATCCGTAGTAGGCCACCGTCCCGAACACGCCGTGGAAGCGGCGCCACATCTGGATCAACGTCGCGTTGCGCCACATCGTCTGGCAGCCCGCCTGCGATACGACGACCCCGCCGGGACGCAGGATGTCTCGACAACTCGCGAGGAACTGCTCGCCGTAGAGCCGGTTCTGCTGCGCGGGCACCTCACGCTCGTCGGGCAGATCGACGACGACGACGTCGTACCGCTCCGAGGTGGTGGTGATGTAGTGGTAGCCGTCGATGAACTGCAGCCTGATGGCGCCGTCGCCCCGCTCCGCAGAAGCGACGTCGGCGGGCGTGTAGCCGTAGGGCAGGTACTCGGCGCACAGTCGGACGGCCTGTTCGTCGATGTCGACGTGGTCGACGGTGACGGCACCCGCGTCGACCGCCATCTGGCAGGCGACTCCCTCGCTGGATCCGATGACGAGCACCCGCTCGACACGGTCTGCGAGAAGCAGCGCCGGAACCATCAGCGCCTCGTGATAGGTCAGCTGGCTGAACTCGGTGCTCTGCCGGTCGTCGTCGCAGAACAGCGAGACCCCCTGTGCGGTATCCGCGATGACGAGGTGCTGATAGGGCGTGGTGGTGTCGACGATGACGTCGTCGACCGTCCAGTGCCTGGTGAGGCCCGTGGCCAGAGCTTCGCAGATCATGCAGGCACCTCCAGCGCGGAGAGGGCGACGGCGTGCCCGCGATTGATCAGGTCGGTGCGTACGGACGTCGCGTGCAGTGCGTCGACCAGATACTCGATCGCCACCAGGGGGTCGGCCTTGTCGCCACACGTGAACACGTCGACGAACATCGCCCCGATCTCGGGGTAGGTGTGAACCGAAGCGTGCGACTCCGACAGCAGGGCGACGACTGTGACGCCCTGGGGTTCAAAGCGTTTGGACACGACGCTCAGGACCGAGGCGTTGGCGCGCGCCAACGCCGAGCGAAGTGTCCGCCGCAGCCGATGCTCGTCGTCGAGGGCCTCTCGGCTCATTCCGGTGAGCTCGGCCAGCATGTGCTTGCCGGCGAATACGCCGATAGGCGTTGCTGGACAAAAGGTTTCCATCATCGTGTGCTCCAATCGTCGGAATCATCAGTGGTGTCTACGCACAGGGTCGCGAGTGGGGCGAACCCGTTGAATCCGACCGACGAATAGCTCGCCGTGTATGCGCCGGTGTTCAACAGGTCGACGGTGTCGCCGCTCTTCAGGCCGAGCGGCAGCGCGTAGGGCGTGACCTGGTAGAGCACGTCGTCGCCGTCGCAGGTGGGGCCCGCGATGACGACCGGTCCGACCGGTCCACCGTCGGCGCTGGTCCGCATCGGGTACGCGATCGCCTCGTGTTCGGTCTCGGCCAAGCCGCCGTAGCGTCCGACGTCGAGGTACACCCAGCGGTGTTCGTCGGCGGGCGTTCGTCGCGTCACGAGGACCACCTCGGACCGGATCAGCCCCGCCTTGGCCACGAGTGACCGGCCCGGCTCGATGACGAGGGCTGGGCGCTCGGTTCCGAAGTGGCGGGCGAGCGTCGCATCGATCGCGCGACCCAGGTCGGCCAAAGGCATTGCCGCAGAGCGGTAGTCGACGGGTATGCCGCCGCCGATGTTGATCGCCGGGAGTTCGATCCCTCGCGTGCGCAACTGCCTGGCGATGCGGGCCGCCGCGGCGACGGGGCGGTCCCAGGCCTCGGGGTCGACCTGCTGTGAGCCGGGATGGAACGCCACCCCCTGCGGTGTCAGGCCAAGGCAGGCTGCCAGGCGGAACAGGTCGACCGCGGCGTCGGGCGTACACCCGAACTTCCTGCCGAACGGGCAGGACGAGCCGCGATCGTCGACCGCGACGCGGACCATCACCCGTGCGCCGGGCGCGTGGCTTCCGATTGCCCGCAGGTCCGCCGCGCTGTCGGTGACGAAGCGACGGACGCCGCGACCGTACGCGTAGGCGATGTCGCGCGGCTTCTTGATGGGGTTGCCGTACGAGATCGCCGACGCCGACGCTCCGTTTCTCAGGCACAGGTCGATCTCGGCGGGGCTGGCGACGTCGAACCCGGAGCCCTCCGCCGCCAGCAGGGCAACGACTTCCGGCGCGGGGTTGGCCTTGACGGCGTAGCAGATCTCGGCGGCAGGCAGGTACTCGAGCAGCGTCGCGTAGGCGACTCGGACGGCGGGCAGGTCGATGACCAGACACGGCGTCGGCGGATGTTCCCGGTCCAGGTGTGCCTGCAGCCGGGCGACGACGTCGACGTCGCGGTGACGCAGTGGCCGCGTGAGGATGACGGTCATGCGATTGCCTCGACGAGAGCCTCGGGAGCGGCTTCGCGGCTCTGCCCCGGCCGGTGGGCGAGCCAGCGGCCGAAGCGTTCGTAGCTGAAGATGGTGAAGGCGTAGAAGACGATGTCGGCGACGAGCCCACCGAGGACCCAGCCCCAGACGACGTGGCCCAGCAGAACGGGCGTCGCGTAGTAGAGGACCGGCCGCACCAGGAAGCTGTCGATGACCTCCGCGATCCCGAACTCGACCGTAAGGCTGCGCACCGCAAGCAGATTCGCGGCGACTGCCCGGGATCCCCACCCGCCCCGCTGGCTGGCGAACGACCACCGCACCGCGTTGACGTAGGCCGGGATGTAGTAGCCGACCGAGGAACCCACGGTCGCCGCCAACGCCGCGATGGCCAGCGAGTCCGTCAGCCAGTACGCGATCCCGGCGGAGGCGAGTTCGCCGATCCAACCGGCGATCTCGCACGGTAGGTACCGTCGCGTCCACTCCGCGATCTTGCCGCGCGTCATGTGTCCCCCGTTCACCAGCGGAGTTGCTGTGGACGAAGCATGCGGGCGCCGCAGGCGAGCGCCTTGCGTAGTCGGCTACTCGACTGTGTGATGCGACGATGGACCCATGACTGCAACGCTCGTCGCGAAGGACGTGGCTGGCGGCTTCGCCCACCGCACTCTCTTCGAGGCGCTCGACCTGACGGTGGCGCCGGGCGACGTGATCGGCGTCGTCGGAGCGAATGGCGCGGGCAAGAGCACGCTCCTGCGGATCCTCGCCGGGGACCTCGAGCCGCTCGCGGGCACGGTCAGCGTGGCCCCGGCCGACGCGTTCGTCGGGTGGCTGCCGCAGGAGCACGAGCGGGTGCCGGGGGAGACCGTCGGCGGCTACATCGCGCGCCGGCCGGGCTGCACCGAGGCGACGCAGGCCATGGAGGCAGCGGCGGCTGCCCTGGCCGATCCGGATCAGAGTCCCTCGGGCGTGGACCCTGCCGACGTCTACTCCGTCGCACTGGATCGTTGGCTCGCCAGTGGCGCAGCAGATCTCGACGACCGGTTGCCCGCGGTGCTCGCCGACCTTGGCCTCGACGTCGACGTCGGTGCGGCCGGAGTCGACGATGATGACGGCCCTGTCGGGTGGGCAGGCGGCGCGGGTGGGGTTGGCGGCGCTCTTGGTGTCGCGGTTCGACGTCGTGCTGCTCGATGAGCCCACCAACGATCTCGATCTCGACGGGCTCGCCCGGCTGGAGGAGTTCGTCCGCGACCTTCGCGGTGGTGTGGTGCTGGTGAGTCACGATCGGGAGTTCCTGGCGCGCAGCGTGACTCGCGTCCTCGAACTGGATCTGGCCCAGAACACCAACACCGTATTCGGCGGCGGCTACGAGAGCTATCTGGAGGAGCGGGAGGTCGGCCGCCGCCACAGGCGCGAGCAATACGACGAGTTCGCCGACAAGAAGGCCGACCTCGTCGCGCGGGCGCGCACGCAGCGGGAATGGTCGAGCCAGGGTGTGCGCAACGCGATGAAGAAGTCTCCAGACAACGACAAGATCCGGCGACGCGCGGCCACCGAGTCCAGCGAGAAGCAGGCGCAGAAGGTGCGTCAGATGGAGAGCCGGATCGCCCGCCTCGAGGAGGTCGTCGAGCCTCGGAAGGAATGGACGCTCGAGTTCACCATCGGCGCCGCGCCGCGGTCGAGTTCCGTCGTCGCGACGCTGGACAATGTCGTTGTGCGGCAAGGCGAATTCGTCCTCGGTCCGGTGTCGGTGCAAGTCGACGCGGGGGAGCGGATCGGCATCACCGGGCCCAACGGCGCGGGAAAGTCGACTCTCCTGCGGCTGCTCCTGGGCCGCCAGCAGCCGGACGAGGGCCGTGCAAGTCTCGGCGCCAACGTCGCCATCGGCGAAATCGACCAGGCGCGTGCGGCTTTCACCGGCTCCGAACGGCTCGTCGATCGCTTCGAGCAGCGGGTGCCGTCCTGGACGACTGCCGACGTCCGCACGCTGCTCGCGAAGTTCGGCCTGCGCGCGGACCACGTCGAGAGCGCCGGTCGACGACCTCTCGCCGGGCGAACGAACCCGCGCGGGGCTCGCGCTGCTGCAGGCGGTCGGCACCAACGTTCTGGTTCTCGACGAGCCGACGAACCACCTCGACCTCGCCGCCATCGAGCAGCTCGAACAGGCGTTGGAGACCTACGACGGCGCGCTGTTGCTTGTCACCCATGACCGCCGGATGCTGCAGAACGTTCGGCTGGATCGGTCGTGGCTGGTCGACGGTGGTCGCGTCGTGGAGTTGTAGCCGGTCCCGCGCTAGCGGCAGCAGTTCGGATCCAGCACCGTGCAGAGCGCGACTAGGGACTCGCGGCGCGGTCGGTGATAGACGTTCATTCCGCGACGTTCGGATTCGACCAGGCCCGCCCGACGCAACTGGGACAGGTGGTGGCTGACCGTTGATTCGCTGAGTCCGACCGCCGCCGCAAGGTCGCAACTGCACACCTCGCCCGCGTCCGAACTGAACAGCAGCGAGACCAGCTTGACCCGAACCGGGTCCGCTAATGCCTTGAGCCGCAGCGCAATCTCCAGTGCCGCTTCGTCGTTGACGGGACCGGCGGCCACTGGCGAGCAGCGCACCGGCGCGGACATGTCCACCATGGGCAACGTCTTCGGCATGACGCATTCTGCCATGGATATTGACATACGTCGAAGAGGTGGGCATCATCATTAGTTCGACATAAGCCACATAGGTAGGAGCCGACATGTCCCGCGCTCAACTCGCCCTCAACGTCGATGACCTCGACGAGGCCATCACCTTCTACTCGAAGCTGTTCAACACCGAGCCGGCCAAGGTGAAGCCGGGTTACGCGAACTTCGCCATCGTCGAGCCGCCGTTGAAGCTGGTCCTGCTGGAGAACCCCGGCAAGGGCGGCACCATCAATCACCTTGGCGTCGAGGTCGATTCCAGCGCGCCGTGCACGCCGAGATCGCCCGTCTCACCGACGAGGGCATGTTCACCGACGAGGAGATCGGCACCACGTGCTGCTTCGCCACCCAGGACAAGGTGTGGGTCACCGGACCCGCAGGCGAGAAGTGGGAGGTCTACACCGTCCTCGCCGACTCGGACACCTTCGGCACCAGCCCCGAAAACTCAAGTGCCACAAGCGCTTGCTGCTGAGCCCGTGAACACACCCGCCGCAACCGACGCCGGACCCGCCGTCGTCGGCAAGCTATCGCTACTGGACCGATTCCTGCCGGTCTGGATCGGCATCGCCATGGCGGTCGGCCTGCTCCTGGGTCGCCTGGTACCCGGGCTGAACACCGCGCTGGACAAGGTGCAGGTCGACGGCATCTCGCTGCCCATCGCACTCGGGCTGCTGATCATGATGTATCCGGTGCTGGCCAAGGTCCGCTACGACAAGCTCGACACCGTCACCGGCGACCGCAAGCTGCTCGTCAGCTCCCTGCTCTTGAACTGGGTGCTCGGCCCGGCGCTGATGTTCGCGCTGGCGTGGCTGCTGCTGCCCGACCTGCCCGAGTACCGCACCGGCCTGATCATCGTCGGCCTGGCGCGCTGCATCGCGATGGTCATCATCTGGAACGACCTCGCCTGCGGTGACCGCGAAGCCGCCGCCGTCCTCGTCGCGCTCAACTCGGTGTTCCAGGTCGTCATGTTCGCCGTGCTCGGCTGGTTCTACCTGTCCGTGCTGCCGGGCTGGCTCGGCCTGCCACAGACCACCATCAGCACCTCGCCGTGGCAGATCGCCAAGTCGGTACTCATCTTCCTGGGCATCCCGCTGCTCGCCGGATACCTGTCCCGACGGCTCGGGGAGAAGGCCAAGGGCCGCGACTGGTACGAGACGACGTTCCTGCCAAGGATTGGACCGTGGGCGCTCTACGGCCTGTTGTTCACCATCGTGATTCTCTTTGCGCTGCAAGGAGATCAGATCACCAGCCGCCCGCTCGACGTCATCCGCATCGCGCTGCCGCTGCTGGCCTACTTCGCCATCATGTGGGGCGGCGGCTACCTCCTGGGCGCGCTGCTCGGCCTGGGATATCAACGCACCACCACCCTGGCGTTCACCGCAGCGGGCAACAACTTCGAACTCGCCATCGCCGTCGCCATCGCCACCTACGGCGCCACCTCGGGGCAAGCGCTCGCCGGAGTCGTCGGCCCGCTCATCGAAGTCCCCGTCCTCGTCGCCCTGGTCTACGTGTCCCTTGCCTTGCGGCGCCGATTCGACAGCGAGGCAAGATGACCAAGCCCACCGTGCTGTTCCTCTGCACCCACAACGCGGGCCGCTCCCAGATGGCGCTCGGATACTTCAACCACCTCGCCGGCGACCAAGGCGTGGCGTGGTCGGGCGGATCGGAACCGGGCAACGAGATCAACCCCGCCGCCGTCGCCGCCATGGCCGAGGTCGGCATCGACATCACCCGCGAATACCCCAAGCCGTGGACCGACGAGATCGTCCAGGCCGCCGACGTCGTCGTCACGATGGGGTGCGGTGACGCATGCCCGTTCTTTCCCGGAAAGCGTTACGAGAACTGGGAACTGCCCGATCCCGCAGGCCAGGGAATCGACGCCGTCCGGCCGATTCGCGACGACATCGAAGCGCGGGTGCGCCGACTCCTCGTCGAACTCGGCATCAGTCCGG
>CAWCTU010000011.1:0-456829 GCA_963798405.1 uncultured Actinomycetota bacterium | reverse complement strand
AGCGGGAACAACCGCCGCATCGTTCACGTTGTGGTGACGCCAGCACTCGGCTCGAAGGGACATGAAATGGCCACTGATTACGACGCACCACGCCAGAAGGAATCCGACGACACCGCCGACGAATCGCTCGAGGAGTTGGCCGGCCGTCGCAACGATGCCAAGACCGCGGTCATCGACGTCGACGACTACGACGAGCTCGAAGGCTTCGAACTCCCCGGTGCAGACCTCTCCGGCGAGGAGTTCACCGTCAGGGTTCTGCCCAAGCAGCGCGACGAGTTCACCTGCTCGAGTTGCTTCCTGGTGCAGCACAGCCATCGCCTGGCCCGGCAGGTCGGCGACCGGATGATCTGCGCCGACTGCGCCTGACACCGACGCGCGGGGGAGCCAGTCGCTAGAACCCCTGGTGTATCCCCGTCGTGCGAAATCGACTGCGGTACATGCTCGGTGACACACCGAGCGCGCGACGGAAGGTGCGTCGCATGGTGTCCGCCGAGCCGAAGCCGGCTCGGCGGGCGACCGCTTCCTGGCCGTGGTCCCCGGTCGCCAACAACACCTTCGCCGCTTCCAGTCGCGCCTGCTCGACGAACCGCGCCGGCGTCATCCCGACCTGAACCCGGAACATGCGGACGAGGTGCCGCTCGCTCACCGCGGCCCGGTCGGCCATCGCCGCGATCGAGTGGTCGGCGCCGGGATCGGCCACCACGGCGTCGAGAATCTCGCGCAGCCCGCCCGACACCGGCCGCTCCGACTCGGTCCAGACGCTGAACTGCGCCTGACCGCCGGGCCGCTGAAGGAACACCACCATCCACCGCGCCACCCGCCGGGCCACGTCCGGACCGTAGTCGCTCTCGACCAACGCGAGTCCGAGGTCGATGCCCGCGGTGATGCCCGCGCCGGTGATGAACGGCCCGTCCTGCACGAACAGCGAATCCGGAACGACCTCGATCTCGGGGTAGGTCCGCGCCAGCTCCTGACAGTGCGCCCAATGCGTGGTCGCGCGACGGCCGTCGAGCAAGCCGAGCGCGGCCAGCACGAACGCGCCGGTGCACACCGAGGCGACTCGGCGCGCCCGCGGCGCCAGCTCGCCCACCATCTCCAACGCCGCCGCGACGACGTCCGGCGTCTGCTCCTCCGGGATGTCGTGCTCGCCGGGCGTGAAGTAGAAGTCGGGCGGCACCCCGCCCGGCACGATCAACGTGTCGAACCGGTCCGGCACCTCCGCGAGCGGCATGTCGACGTTCAGCGAGACGAACGACGTCGTGTCGACGGCCTCACCGGTCGGCGAGGCCAGGATCACTCGGTACTGCGCGCCGAAATCGTTTGCGCGGGCGAATATCTCGAGCGGCGCCGCGACGTCCTGCAGCGTCACCTTGTCGTACAACGCGAACACGACGGTCTTGGGCGCCTTCGGTTCCCTCGCCTTCGCAGGTCGGCGCCCAGCGGCCTCGTGCAGCCGCCGCGGTATCTTGTCGTCGGACACGTGTGGCTGTCCCTTCGTACCCCAAGGTGAACGTAGCCTCGGTCTACAACCACGGCAACGCGAGCGGGCCGAAGTCCGGAATTGCGCGATTCGTGTCCGGACCCGTCGGCTAGAGGAATCCGCGCGTAACACCGGCGAAACCTGCTGACCCGAAGCTCATTTCATGGATTCACGGACAGCCTTGACGCTGAGCATCGGCGTACTCGGCGGGGTAGCAGTCGCATTCACGGCAGACGTCGTCACGGTGCCCATCTGGGTGGTGTTCCTGGCGTGGGCGTCGTTCTTCTTCGTCGGCGGAGGTGTCGCCGGCTGGGTGAAGTCGGTGGCGTCGAACCTCGTCGGCGTGGTGATCGCGACGGCCAGCCTGTACGCCGCCTACCTGATGGGCGGCAGCCTGCTGGTCACCGCCATCGCCGTCGGCGTCGGCAGCGCGCTCATGGTGCAGGCGTCGTGGGTGCCCTTCCTGGCGACCACCCCGGCCATCGTCGTCGGATTCGCCTCCACGGTGTCGACGGTCGCCGGACGAGGCCACGACGTCACCGTCACCACCATCTCCCACCCCGGCCTGGTCGCCGCCCTGGCCTGCGTGCTCGGAGCGTCCTTCGGGCTGCTCTCCGAATACCTCGCCACCGCCATGACGAAGTCGTCCGCGACGAGCCCCGCAACCCCGCCAGCAGAAGGAAGCCCCGCATGAAACTGCAGCACTATCTCGGTGGCCTCGAGGGCCTGCCGGAACCGTTGACTCTGGAAAAGCGTGTCTTCGTTGAGGATTGGGAGAAGCGGATCTTCGGCATCCACGTCGCGATGATGGGGTTGTCGAACCACCTCGGCGCGGCGCTGCCGGAGTACCCCATCGACGAGGTGCCGACGGCCTTCAAGGACGAGTGGACGTGGGCCGACCTGCGCACCGGCGCCGAGGCGATGAATCCCTTCGACTACTTCAAGTTTCGCTACTACGAGAAGTGGCTGGGCGGCATCACGCAGTTCTTCGTCGACAAGGGCTACGTGACCGAGGAGGAACTCGCCGCCCGGGTCGCCGAACTGTCACCGGCGGACGTCGACGACAAGCCCGCGGTCGACGATCAGGTGATCGCCTACCTGAAGCTCGGCGACAGCCCTCGGCGTGACGTCGCGCACCCGAAGTTCGCGGTCGGCTCGACGGTGCGCATCACCAACGTGCCCTCCGACGCGCACAGCCGGCTGCCGGGCTACCTGCGCGAGCGGACCGGCACCGTGGAACGCGTCTTCGAGGGCGACTACGGCTACTTCGTCCACACCGGCGACGGCATCGGCGACCCGATGCCGATCTACATCGTCGAGTTCGACCCGGCGGAGATCTGGGGCCCACGCGCCGAGGGCGGCCCGCTGAAGCTCTACGCCGAGCTGTTCGAAGCCTATTTGGCACCCATCGAGGAGGATTCATGACCGACCAGTTCGCCTACCCGCCCGACCGCGAAGAGGCCAGCGCCAAGAAGGTGGCCGCCCTGGAGGCGCTGCTCATCGAGAAGGGCGTCATCACCCCGCAGACCGTGGACAAGGTGCTCGCCTACTTCGAGACCGAGATGACGCCGCTCAACGGCAAGAAGATCGTCGTAAAGGCTTGGACCGATCCGGAATTCGCCGCGAAGGTCGTCGTCGACACTCCCGCGGCGGTCGCCGAGCTGGACCTTCCCGACGGCATGGCAGGCGCCGAGGGCGAGCACCTGCAGGCGGTGGCCAACACCGCCGGCGTGCACAACCTGGTGATCTGCACCCTGTGCTCCTGCTTCCCGTGGCCGGTGCTCGGACTGCCGCCCTACTGGTACAAGGATCCGACGTTCCGGTCGCGCGCCGCCCGCGAACCGCGCAAGGTGCTCGCCGAAGTCGGGGTCGACCTGCCCGCCGACACCGAGATCAAGGTGTGGGACTCCAGCGGGCACTCGCGGTGGTTCGTCATCCCCGAGCGTCCCGCTGGGACAGAGGATTTCACCGACGAGATGCTGATGGATCTGGTGACCACCGAAGCGATGATCGGCGTCGCGTTGGCAGGCCCGGCGTCATGAAGCTGCACGAGACCTGCACCACCGATCAGGCGGCGCCGCAGTTCGACCACGAGTGGCAGCGTCGGGCCTTCGGCCTGGCTCTCGCGCTGTCCGAGTTCCGGCACTACGACTGGAGCGAGTTTCAGGAGGGCCTGATCGCGACGATCGGCCAGTGGGAGAGCACGCCCGAATCCGAACGGGGGCAATGGGAGTACTACGACCACTGGGTCGCGACGCTCGACACGCTCGTCGACCGCCACCAGCTGCTGACCGCCCCGCTGCTCATCGACGCCGGCGGCCATGCCGACCACGACCACGATCACGACCACTAGAACTGTGAGGACTTCTCGATGAATGCCAACCCCGCCCTCGACGTCCCCCGCGTGAATCTGCGCGCGATCGCCGAGGCCCTCGAGGTGCCGGCCCGGCTGGCCATGCTGACGCTGCTCGCCCTGATCGCCTACTACTTCATCGGCTACGACCAGGGTGCGGTGTCGGTGTTCGGCTCCGACACCCACGTCCACGAGTTCGTGCACGACGCCCGTCACCTGCTGGGGTTCCCATGCCACTGAGCACCGAATCCCGCTCTGCGGTCGGCTATCTCGTTCCCGGCGCGGTCGCCGGCGTCGTGGCCTACGCCTTCAGTCGGGTGATGATCGAGCCGCTGATCGGCGCCGCGGTGGACTACGAGGGTGAGCGCGAGCACGCCGAAGCCCAACTCGCCGGCGGTGAGCACGGGCACGACCACGAGCTGTTCACCCGCGCCATTCAGGAGAACGTCGGTGCCGCGGTGGGCGTCATCTTCTTCGGCATCGCGATGGGCGTGCTGTTCGCCGTCGCCCACACCGTGATTCGCGGCGTGCTGGAGCGACGCGGGCTTCCGGCCCGACGCCACCGGTCTCGCGTTGGCGATCGCCGGGGGGATGTTCGTCGCCATCACGTTGGCGCCCGGCCTGAAGTATCCGGCGAACCCGCCGACCGTCGGGCTGGAAGAGACCATCGGCGCGCGAAGTTCGGCGTTCCTGACGATGACGGTGATCTCGGTCGTGGCCGCCTGCTTGGCGGTGGCGGCCGGGCTGGCGTGGTCGCGACGATGGGGCGGCTGGCGGGCCACTGCGGGCGCAGTCGGCGGCTACGTCGTCGTCATGGTGATCGCGATGGTGCTGCTGCCCAGCTTCCACGAGGTGCCCGGTCCGATCGCCGGACCCGACGGACTGCTGCTCGACGGCTTCCCCGCTGAGGTGCTCGCCGAGTTCCGGGTCTACTCGTTGGCGAACCAGGCGTTGATGTGGCTGGCGATCGGCGCGACGTGGGCGGCCCTGGCGGCCAGGCAGCGCGTCGTCAACGACCGTGAAGCGTCAGCCCCCGTTGCGCGCTGACACGCCTCACCCGGAATTGCGACGAGCGGGCTAGATCCATCGCGACCGGCGGTGGGCACGCATCGGTGAGCGATATGGGCACGCACCTCTGAGCGCGCACTGCAGACGTCGAGCGCCGAGTCGTGCGCGGGGGACCAACTGTTTCGCGCCGTCCGTAGCGGGGTATCAGCCCTGGTGAGCGAACGAGCCACGTGACCCAGGACCTGTCGAGGACCGTCTGGCGGCCATCGGAGCGATCAACTCCGCGTCCGCCTTACGGGGAATGACGTGCGAGTCGGATCTACCAGCTGATTTCACCCAGCGGTAGGTCCGACGAACATCGACAGCTAGCCCACCGCGACAGAGGAGTCACGCATGCGAGCAGAGGTCTACAACGGACCCAAGGACGTTTCGGTCAAGGTCGTGCTCAATCCGGCCACGTCGTGAGCTCGATCCATTTCGTCCGCAAGGGCCAGGGCACACCGATCCTGCTGGTGCACGGACTGGGCTCGAATGTGCGCAACTGGGATCCGATCGTCCCCGCCCTGACGGCGGCAGGACGGGAGGTGATCGCCCTCGACCTACCCGGCTTCGGCGAAAGCCCGCCACTATCCGGTGAGGTGACGATCGCGTCGCTCACGGATGCCGTCGAAGGTTTCATCGCGGAGCACCAACTGGGTGACGTCGACGTCGTCGGTAGCTCCATGGGCGCACGAATGGTGCTGGAGATGTCGCGACGTGGACACGCCGGGGCCGTGATCGCGCTCGACCCCGGCGGGTTCTGGACGGACACGCAGGTGAAGGTCTTCGGCGCCACGGTCGGCGCTTCGATCGCCCTGGTGCGACACATCCAACCCCTCCTGCCGACGTTGACGCGGAGCAAGGTCGGTCGTACCGCACTGCTCCTCCAGTTCTCCGCGCATCCGTGGCGACTCGATCGCGACCTGGTGCTTCAGGAACTCCGGAGCTTCAAGCGCGCCACCAGCCTGGACGACGCCCTACGGGCGCTGGTTCACGGGCCGAAACAGCTAGGTGCACAGGCAGGTTCGCAGAAGTCATCCGTCGTCATCGGCTGGGGCCGCAACGATCGAGTCACCCTGCCCAGCCAATCCGCCCGCGCGCTGGAACTGTTCCCCGCTGCGCGGTTGCACTGGTTCGACGACTGCGGACACTTCCCGCACTGGGATCAGCCCGAGGAGACTGCGCGACTGATCCTCGAGACCACGGGTCCAGAGACATTCGAGCCCGACGACCGCTAGGCGCAGAAGGTGCACGGACGGCTGGCCATTCCCGGATGCGCGACACCTCAGCCTCCGTACGCTGACGACCATGGATGCGCCGACGCCCGACGGCTCTGACGGCCCACGAGGGATTCTCGGCCGTCGTCGGTTGCTGTGGCTGGTCGGCGCCGGAGGACTGGGCGCGGCGGCGGCGACGTTTCCCTGGAGCGAGATCGGTGCGAGATCGGTGAGGGAGGCTTCCGCGGCCCCGCCCAGTCCTACCGCCAGCGTTGCGGATGCATCGCCGAGTCTCCTCCCTGCACCGCCGCCCGCCCCGACACCCACGGTGGTCGCAGCGTCGGATGTGATCCTGTGCCGGGAATCGTGGAAGGCGAAGCCCGCGCTGCCCGGGGGCATCCCTCACACGCTGAGCAGGATGACGCTCCATCACACCGGTGCGGTCCTCGGTGACAATTCCAACGCTCCCGGGCGACTCCGTCAGCATCAGCGCTTGCACCAGGGTGAGCGCGGATGGATCGACATCGCCTATCACATGAGCGTGGATCGCAACGGCAACATCTACGAGCTGCGGGACCCACTGTTAGTCGGTGACACCGCAACGGAATACAAGCCCGCCGGGCACTTCCTGGTGCTGTGCGAGGGCGACTTCGACAAGGAAACCGTGACTGACGCCCAGCTTCACGGTGCCGCACTCGCATTTGCTTGGGCAGCACAACAATTCAACATTCCGACCGGCACATTGGCGGGTCATCGAGACTTTGCAGCGACATCGTGTCCGGGCGCGGACCTCTACGCCCATCTCACGTCCGGGGATCTGAGGAGTCGCGTGGACGAGTTGGCGGCCGCGGGCACGGTAGACCTCCAGAAGATCTGCGGCGCAGAGGCCGCCGCGAAGGTGGCGGCCATTGAAGCGGGAGGGTGACGAAGACGCCTGCGCCCGTCAGATCAACGTGGCGAAGTACCTCGTGGCGTAGCACGAACTTCCTGGCCGAAGCTCCACGCTACGGCTGCGGCCAGATTCGACACGTACCGCGCCTCGAGTGTTGGGTCGTGCTGACGCTTGACCCACGACGGGTGTTCCGCGAAGTAGATATACGGCCGAGTCCGTGCGCGTCCAGTCGACGGCGGCTCGAAAGGCTGTGGAAGAGCCTGCTCTTTGGGATAGAGGAACTGCAATACCCGTTCGGCGTCTTTGCCTAGGCCGATGACCAATCGAGGTCCGACGATCTTGAGTTCGCGGTGCAGGTACGAGCAACAATTCTCTATCTCGTGGTCATGCGACCTGCGGTTTCCGGGAGGGTGGCAGTGCACCACGTTGGTCGTGAACACAGCGGACTTTGCGACACCCGCCTGCTGGAGACTCTCGTCGATCAACTTGCCGCTGCCGCCGGTAAACGGGATCTGAGTCTCCATGCACTTTTCGCAGAGGCTCTGGCCGACCAACGCCACCGGAGAGTTAATGGAGCCGTATCCAGGAGCTGACGCCGTCTCGTGCGGGATATTCATTCCCGCGCAGCGCCTGCATCCAGTGATCTCGTTGTCCAAAGCGGTCTTGCGCTGCTGGCGGTCGTCTTTGTCGCCACCGCTGCTGGTGTTCATCCCTTCAGCGTATTTTGCCGACCACTACCCAGGAACGTGTTTCGGTGAGCACAAAGCCGCCATTCGCCGGATGCGCTCTGTGACCTCTTGACCGCCGAATCGCCTGCGATCCGGCCCACCGACAGGGCGGTGACGTCATCGGCGTCGAATTGCCCTGCGGCTGATAGCTATTGGGTTATCACCGCGTATAGCCTGGTAGGCAGCTACTGCCAGCGTCCATCAATGCTCGAGTTCGTCGTCGCCGCGGCGTCGCGTACCCGTCAGTGGCCGACCACCGCAGCGATCCGCGCCGCGACGTCACGAATCACCGCGCGCGTGCCAGGGTCATCCGCTGCGAGGTAGCGGTCATTGGCGGCGTCGTACCTGGCTCCTGCGATCGCACCGTGGTCGGTATCCAATTCGACCATCTCGACGGGCCATCCGATTTGTTGAAGGCCACGCGCGAACGCCCTGCTCGTCTCGACGGGAACGACGTCGTCCCGGACTCCGTGCAGCAGGGTGAAGGGGGCGCCGACGTCGTCCACCGAAGTGAGCGCGTCGTTCACGTCCGTGCCGAAGATTGGATCCTTCGCCGTGAACGCGCCCGCCAGGCACACCGTGTGCCGCGGCCCGTCGTCCGTGCGCCTCGCGTTGATCGCCAATCCTGCCGCCGCGACGCCACCCATCGACCAGCCCACCAGAACGAAGCCCTCTGTCGCTCCATCGAGAGCGCGCGCCAACTCCACCGATTTCAGGAGGTCCGACCGCCCGCCGTCATCGGCATGCGAGTTCCAGTCGGGCACCACGACGCCGAGCCGATGATCCGCCAACTCCTCGGCGAGAAAGCGGACGGCGGCCCGGCAGTCGGTCTGCATGCCGTGCCACAGCAGCACGGTGGGCTGCGACAGGTCGCCGTAGATATCGGCCGATCGTCCGGGCGCATATTGCTGGGTAATCATCGAGCAGGGTTCCCCAGTCTCTAGACGGCTCGCGCGTCGCCGGAGCCGACGGACGTTTGCTGCCCCGTGACCGAATCTTCCACGGGGCGCCACGCGCCGTAGCGCACCGTGCGCTGCACGATTCGGCCCTCGCCGACCACGTCGAGAATGTGCTCCGCCTCGTCCAGGCGATCGGTGACCAGGAGAACCGATGTGCTCGATGGAGTGAGGACGCCGTACTGGACGACGGACCCAGCGTCATTGCTCTTCATGTGGACTCCCGCGGGGTTGCGGCCGCTATCGAGCCCAGATACCCCGTTTCCCGAACGTCAATCCAATGGTCCTACTTTGCGGCATGGACCGTTTCCTCTCCGGACCTCACACCCTTGAGCGGTACGACGCGGTGTGGCGCGGTAAACCTCCGTCACCGAGTTTGGTCGCCGAACGCAGCGGCGATGGCGGCGACCCTCGGATCGGCCTGCAGCTCCTCGAGGCTGACCGGCAGCGGGAGCCGCCAGTTCGGATACTCGTCGACCGTGCCGGGCAGATTCGGCTGACGCACCTCGGCGATGACGTCGTAGGGGGAGATCAGCTTCAGCCGACTGGGCGCCGCCGCCAAGAGCCGGTGCATCGCCTCGATGATCGCGCTCTCGTCCGGTTGGGCGTCGTCGTCTGCCAGGAAGCCCTCGGATCGCAGAAGGCCCACCCATTCGACGCGTTCTACGCGTGCCCTGGCCTGCTCGGCGGGGACGTCGTCGAGCAGGCCCAAGTCGGCGCGTGCCCGAACATGTTCTCCGCGAAGGAATCCCGCCGCGGTCGGAAGATCGTGGGTCGACAGGCTGGCGGCCGCGCGCGACGGCCACCGCGCCGCGGGCAGCAGCGGTTCACCCGGTGCCGATTCGTCGCGGACGAACCACCCCACCGCGCAGCCCAACATCTCGTTGTCGGCCAGCGCCGCGGTCACCTCGGGTTCGACGGTGCCGAGGTCCTCGCCGACGACGATGGCATCCGCGCGGTGTGCCTCGAGCGCGAGCACCGCGAGCATCGTCTGCGCGTCGTAGTGGACGTAGGTGCCGCGGTCGGGAGTGTCGCCCGGCGGAATCCACCACAGCCGCCACAGGCCGGCGACGTGGTCGATGCGCAGTCCGTCGGCGTGCGCGAGGACCGCGCGCAGCATGTCCCGCAGCGCGGCGTAGCCGGTGGCGGCGAGGCGGTCCGGCCGCCACGGCGGCAGCCCCCAGTCCTGTCCACGGGGGGTGAAGTTGTCCGGCGGCGCACCGACGCTGACTCCCGAGGCGAGCACGTCGGCCAGCGCCCACGCGTCGGCGCCGTCCGCGTCGACGCCGACGGCGAGATCGTGCAGCACCCCGAGTGACATGCCTGCGCTGCGCGCGGCAGGCGAACGGCGGTGAGTTGTTCGGCGCACTGCAGCTGCACCCAGGCGTGAAATGCCAACCGCGGGGCCAACTCCCGCTGCGCGGACGCCACCGCCGGACCGGTCGACGTCGCGAAGCGGTTCTGGCCACCGCGACCATCGGCCGCCGTGCCGCTCGGCCAGCGCGCAGTAGGTCGCCCAGTTGCGCAGCGCGTCGGATGCCTTCGGGTCGTCGAAGGGGTCCGGCCTGGCTTCGGCTCGCCAAAGCAGTTCCAGTGCATCGCGTTTGGCGGCCCAGACCAGGTCGTGATCGATGTGGTGGGTGGACGCGGACACGCGTAAGGCGTCGACTTCCGCGCGGGTGTCGGGGTCGGCTCGGCGATAGGCGTCGACGTCCTCGATGCGCAGTGCGAGCGGATTGGCGAACCGTCGGCTCGATGGGGTGTACGGCGACGGTTGCACGGGATGGGTCGGCCCGGGCGCGTGCAACGGGTTCAACAGCACCGCTCCTGCACCGTGCTCGCGAGCAGTCCATGCCACGAACCGCTGCAGATCGCCGAGGTCGCCGATACCCCATGACTGCGCCGACCGCAGCGCGTAGAGCTGCAGCATCCACCCCCAGGTTGGTGCGGAGACCGGAACACGGGGTGGCGCCGCGACCAGCGTCGCCTCCTGCCCGTCCGCGGTGTGCATTCGGTACCAGCCGGGGGAGAGGTCGCCGGGTAGCTCGCCGCGCACGTCGAAACGCGTGCCGTCCTCGGCCTCGAGAGCGACGGCGCCCGGCATCGGGTGCGGACGACCGTCCACCCGGACGGCGACCGTCGGCGGAAGTGCTCCGGCTCGTTCACGCTCCGCTAGCTTGACCAACTCGGCGCGACGGTCGGACTCGGTGGATGCTTCGACGTCGAGCAACCCGAGGACCTTGATGACGACGTCGGCGTCGACGTCCACCGGCTCGCGTCGTTCGTTTCGGTAGGAGGTTGCCACCCCGTGGGCCGCGGCCAGCTGACGCAGATCGTCGGAAACGGGTTGTGGTCGTGCCATCAGTGAACACGCGAACGTCGGACGGTGGCTTCCCTCTTATGCACGCGAGGGCTATACCCACCTCGCCGACTTCCATGTGTGGGCCGCGTGACTTCCCGCGGATGCCTGCCGTGATGTGCGCTGGGCGACGGGAAGATTCGGCGCAGCGCAGACGGGGCACCCGCACACCGACGCACATTCCGGCGGGACAAGCCCCGCGGGATTGACGAGGAGGACGACACATGACGATGCCCAGCGACGCCGCGGATGCGATCGAGTCCGTCGGACCCAACGAAGGTCCGCGCGACCACGACGGTGTTGACACCGAACACGAGGCCTACGTCGATGAAGACAACGTGCCTCATCCCGGTCACGTCAACGAGACCAGCTGACTTCGGGGACGAACAAGCCCGCGCGGCGAATCGGGTTCTCGTTCCTGCTATCGACGGACGCGGAGGCCAAGTCTGCGCGGCCCGTATTCATCACCCTCCCAACTCGGACTTACGCCGCCACTAATCCGAATAGTGGCTATATATCGGATTAGGAAGGTGGTCGGTCCGGGTTCGCCGCCGCTCGCACCGCGTCCCGGTCAGCCATGGACGCAATTGAGTCGTCCGTTGGCCGGGTGATCTTGGGACGCGGCGTGGTACGAAGACCCAGCGCGAACACTGGGGGAGCGGATGCCACGAGTCCGATATGCGGTTGTCCTGAATGGCGGCGTCAGCCTTGCGGTCTGGATGGGCGGGGTAACCCACGAGCTCAACAGAATTCGCCTTACGTCTGACGCGCTCCTCTCACCCGCGAGTAGGGCGCCGCGATCGGAGGCCTGGGCGAAGATCCTGACGAGATGTGGGCGCTCGGCGGTGGTGGACATCCTCGCGGGCACCAGCGCTGGCGGTCTGAACGGAACATTGCTCGCCACCGCGGTGGCGCGCGGCGCCGATCTCCCCTATATGCGAACCGAGTGGTCGAACGTCGCCTCTCTCGAAGTCGGCAAGCTCACACGGCCAGATGACCCAACCGGAGCGACCTCGGTTCTCGATGGCGACTACTTCAGGGGCCAGGTCACCGAGATCGTCGGAAAGATCAAGGGTCCAGAAGGCATTTCGGTGCAGGACTGCACGCTGCTCGTCACCGCGACGGCATTGAAGAGTCCACCGCGACACTCCTATCTCGAAGCCAATAGGCAGCTTGATGTTCGTGACCAGCTCGATACCCGCGACGGTCGCCGCGTGTACAAGTTCGAGCGCAAGCGCTCGGCGTGCGATCCAAAGATCGATGAGGTCAACGACTTTCGGCCAGGCAGCCCCGTGACGGCGACCCTCGTGCGGGCGGCTCGCGCGTCCGCGTCGTTCCCGGTGGCGTTTGAGCCGGTATGGGAGACCAAGGAGTTGATCGAGAAGCGCACCGTCCCCGAACCCAAGAGCGGCAGCTGGTTGGTCGACGGTGGCGTGCTCGACAATGCGCCGTTCGAACCGCTCCTCGACGTGCTGCGCGAACGCGCCACCGACGAGCCCTTCGAGCGCGTCGTCCTCTACATCACTCCCGGTGTGACGGCGAAGGGGGAGGACCCGCAATACGACGAGCCGAAAGACCCACTCCCGATCGGGCAAGCTCTGAAAGACGTCATTGCCGCGATGCGCGAGCCCGACGAACGGCTCGACAGCGACGCTCTGCACGAGATCTTCGACGACATGAGTTATTCGAAGTCGCAGGCGTCCTTCACGATTGCCCAGTATCTGACCGGTGCGGGCGCGTTCGACGCGACGTCATTCATTGGTGCCGCCGGTGCGGTGTTCGACAGATATCTCGACTCCCGCGTCGAGGCGACCGAACGTTGGCTGGTGACGGTGTCGGGTAAACCCATCGTCTTGCAGCCACCGAAAGGCCCGCCCGAGGATGTCGGGACAATACCGGGAATGCCATCGTCATTCCCTGGGATCGAGGGCGACTGGGGGTGGGGCCTGGCCGCGGCCGATCGAATCCTGCGGTGGTGGGGCCGAGCCCTGACGTCACTTTCCGACCCGAAGGTCTCGTCGTTTGACCCGACGCCGGAGTCGGCGAAACTCGAGATGGCGATGAGCAAGGTCGCTCAGTCGCAACGTGAGATCAATGACTGTTGGAAGTTGTTGAGATTAGCGGTTTCCGGGACGTCGAAGAAGCCTCGCGAATTGACCGACCAAGTTGACGCGATGCGGACGGCATACGATGACGCGTTGAACGCCACGCTTGCGAAGGCGATGAACCGAGCGGTGAAAGCGATCATCGACCTCAAGCCCGAACTCCACCGCGAAACCCTGCTGAAGGTCTCGGTTGCCGTCGAGGTGCTCAGCGGCCTGTTCAGCTGGGCCGGCGATGACTATGACGTTCCCGTCTTTCGCTACCACCGCATCACTCCCGCGGCGGAGGTGCCACCGGGTATCACGCTGACGAGCCCCGCCACCAATGAGGATTGGCCGACCAAGAAACTCTATGGCGAGCGATTGGGCCACTTCGGCGCATTCATCGACCCTGTTGGGCGGGAACATGATTGGCTCTGGGGGCGGTTGGACGGTGCCAGTGAACTGAGCAAGCAGCTACTCAACGCGGCGGGCGTCCCCGAAGCCGAGGCGAACCGACTTCGGGAAGCCCTCACGACGGAAATCCTTACATCGGAGGGGAAGACGGCCGCTGTCGTCGCATCGGATGCGAACCTCGTCTACGCCCAAACCGACGCGGCGATGCTCGATCAGATGTCCCGCATCGACGGAGGCGCGGCATTTACCCAGCTGGATGCCACCGTCTGGGAACTCGCCAAGCAGTTGGAGACGACTGGCGGCGTGATTCGCGCGGTGCTCGCACCGACCTGGAATCCCACGGAGATTTCGGGACTCAATCGGTGGGTGCAGCTCGGCTTGAAGCTGGCACGTCGGGGTGCGGGCAAGCTTCGGCCGGCGCTGCCCAAGGCGATCAGCCTGTGGCAGAAATGGAAAGAGTCGAAGGCGAAGAGATCCGATGGCGACCCATCAACGCCGATCGAGGCGTGAGCGCCGCCTACTCCGCAACGAAGACCGGAATCTGCCTGTCGGTCCTCTCCTGGTACACCACATACCGCGGGTAGGCCGCGACGGCCAAAGTCCACCAGTGCTCACGCTCGTCGCCGCTGAGTTCGCGTACGGTCAGCGTCCGCACCTCGGAGCCGTCCTGAGCCGTCACCGAGGGGTTGGCCTTGACGTTGTGGTACCACGCCGGGTGCTCGGGGGCGCCGCCCTTCGACGCGACCAAGGCGTACTTGCCGTTCTCCTCGACGCGCATCAGCAGCAGGTAGCGCTTCTTGCCGGACTTCGCTCCGGTGGTGGTGAAAAGGACGACCGGGCTGTCGAACATCTCGACCCCATCGGTGGTCCCGGTCTCGAGGATCTGCTTGGTCTGCTCGCGCACCAGGTCGTTCGGGCTCAACTCCGCGTCTTCGATCACGGAACACACAATACGGTCGCGGGCGAACCTAGTCGGACGGGACTAAGCGGTCAGCATCGCAACAAGTAATTGGGGCCGCTGGGCCTCGTGCATCCTGGCGCCGTGCGCGATGTCCGGGCCCGGGACAGTGGCTGCCAAGAAATCCTGATGTTGCTGTAGCGCTGATGCCTCGAATTGCCTTGCTACTGCTAGCTATTCGACGACGAAGACCGGAATCTGCCGGTCGGTCTTCTCCTGATACTCGGCATACGGCGGGTAGGCCGCGACGGCCAGCGTCCACCAGTGCTCGCGCTCGTCACCGCTGACCTCGCGTGCGGTCAGCGCCTTGACCTCTTCGCCGTCCTGGGCCGTGACGGAGGGGTTGGCCTTGACGTTGTGGTACCACGCCGGGTGCTCGGGGTCGCCGCCCTTCGACGCAACCATGGCGTACTTGCCGTTCTCTTCGACGCGCATCAGCGGCACGTAGCGCTTCTTGCCGGACTTCGCTCCGGTGGTGGTGAAGAGGACGACCGGGCGGTCGAGTATCTCGACCCCATCGGTGGTCCCGGTCTCGAGGATCTTCTTCGTCTGCTCGCGCACCCAATCGGTGGGGCTCAACTCGGCGTTTTCGGTCACGGATCACACAATACGATCGCGGGCGAATCTATTCCGACCGTCAGCCCGCTTGGTCCTGGCGGAACAGCGCGGCGATCCGATCGTTGATCCAGTCGGCGTCGACGACGGCGAGGGTTTCGCAATTCCGCTTGCCGCAGATGCACCCGTCATCGGTCCCCCGGTGATAGCGCGCCAGCCGATCGAACTGCCGCAGCACCGCATCGCGTGACCTGAACGCGGATTGCATCTTGTCCCGACAGTCCTCGGCCAGCACTTGCGTGGCACGCAATTCCTCGACCGTCACCCGCAGCCGTAGACGCATCTCGGCGGCGTGATCCTGGGCGGTCCTGATGGCATTGCCCTGATGGAACTCGCACATGGGACAGCGCCACACCTGAACGTCGCGGTCAGCGCTGACGAGTGCGGTGGCATGCCGTTCGGGCACGTCCAGGTCGCAGCACTCGCAGACCACGGTGTAGGAATTGCGCTGGCTCATCATTGGGCTACCTGGCGTCGAAGTTTCGTCTCGTCCACGGTGACACCGCGAAGCGAATCGCCCGGTCCGACGCGCCGTAGATGCGTCAAACCATCGGCGACTTCGGCCCTCAGCGGTCCGGAGTCGTCTGTTCTATCCGTCGCGGCCGGGATACGGCGAGGTACCCGGGCGCTGCAGCGGTGTGCCGACTGGCTTTTGACCGATGGGTGCTCGTCCGACGGCCGTCGTCCCCGAGGCTGCGCCTGCGGACTGGCTCTGCCGAAGGAGGTCGTGTCCCAACGGCGACTGCCCGACGGGCGCGGCGTTGCTTGGGGGACCCGTCTGGGGCGCGTGCTTCAGTGTGGGTTGCCGATTGTCGGACTGCCCTTGCACCCGTCGTTCGAACACCGAGACTGGTGAGATCCGTCGCCTGATGGGTACCTGAACTTGGTTCCCTTTGTGCCGGCGCAGCCGTGCCGATGCTCCGGGGCGGTGGCTGCTGGTCCCTGCAGACAAGTAGACGCCGACGATGATCGACGCGGTCAGAATGGCGACGACAGCTAGTGCGGGAAGGACGCTCGGTACCGAATCGGACACTGAACACCCCCAAACCAACGGAATATGGCGCCCCGAACCGATCCTGAGCCCGCGCAGAGCCTATCGCGTAGAGACATATTGCGGGTCGCTGACAGTTCGGTTCACAGGTTACCGTCTGCTGACGTCATCGTCGGCCGCCTTGTGTAGCAGCTCCGGGGCGTGGGACTCGACGCGTGACGGGGCCTGCACGAGATAGTCACAGCGATCCGGCGTCCCAGCGTCGCAGCGCCGCCACGGCTGCGATGACGTGCTCCGCGTCGACCCCTGCGCTACGAACGAGTGAGGGAATGCGGCCCTGCATCCACCGGTCGACGTTCGCCTGCGCGAGCCAGCCCAACCCGACGAGTACGTCGATGGGGCCGACGGAACGCCCCTCGTCTAGCGCTGCGTCGGCGATGCGTTGCACTCGAGTTTCGACGGTCGCCACGACGGGGGCTATTCGGCGGTGCCGCCGCGGCGTTCGTCGGTGACGATGGTCTGCAGAAGGTCGACGATCTGCTGTTGTCCGGCGGACATGCCGTCGAACTTGCCCCGCATCTCAGCGAAGCCATTCTCGACGTGGTTACGCAGGTCAACAGAGTCTTCTCTGAGTGCGTTGAAACTCGCGTTGGTGGCTCTTCGGAAGTCGCGGATTTCGCCCCGAAACTCACTGACGTCTCGGTCCGCGGCACCAGCAAGGACACGTGCCGCCGATGCGTCCTGCTCACTCGACTGAACCCGCGCCGCGAGGCTGCGCATCTGGTCTTCGAGCGCGCTCACGCGTGGTTCGAGGTCCCCGGATTCCACGAATCGAGAATAACTCTTGTTCGCGGGCCGCGGCTTCACGACTTTCTCGCGAGCCAGTCGGCCCAGTGACGGTGCTAGCCGCCCAAGCGCGGAGCGCGACCGCTCCTCGCTCTCGGCAGCCGTGTGTCTGCGGCCGTCAACGAACGTTGACGGCTCCGGCAGCCCGTGGTCCAGGAACTCTCGCCAACAAGACCGAGTCACGCCGATGACAGCTGCCGCGCCACCTCGCCGTACCGCTCGAAACGCTCCCGATCGCCGAGCGCGTTGTACAGAACGATGCGCGACGCGATCTCGCCATACCGCTCGATCAGCTTGTCCGCCAGACCATCCCACGTCGACTCCACCGCAAGGGTCGCGACGTGGTCGTCGGTGATCTGCGCCGCCATCCCCTCGGCGTCGCCAGCCTTCTGCCTCTCCCGAATGCGTGCGGTCGTTCCCGGGAATCCCGCCTCCTCCCAGATGAACGCGTAATTCGGCGTGCTCGAGTAGAAGCTCATGCTCGCGCGCACCAGCTCGCGTTCCTTGGCGCGCTCCTCGTCGGTGTCGCCGACGATCGTCATCACCGGAAGGATCAGCGCGATGTCCGACAGCGAGCGCCCCGACTTGGCCGCGCCCTCGGCCACAGTGGGTACGACGTGACGCGCAAGGTATCCCGGCTCGGCCAGCGGGTGGAGGTGCACGCCATCGGCCACCTCGCCGGCCATCCGCAGCATCCACGGATTGACCGCCGCGACATCCACTTTGGGATCTGGTACGTCGATCGGGCCAGGGCTGAATTGTGGCGTGATGAAGTCGAGGTCGTAGAACTCGCCGTGGTGATCCAGCTTGCCGGACCGGAATGCGGCGAAGCACGCCTTCACCGCGAGAACGTAGTCGCGCAGCCGCGGACCAGGGCGCTCGAACTCCGCGCCGTAGCGCCGCACGACGTGCGTGCGCACCTGCGTGCCGAGCCCCAGCCGGAACCTTCCGTCCGTCGCCTCCTGCAATTCCCACGCTGCCGCCGCCGACACGAACGGGCTGCGCGGGAACGCCACCGCGATACCCGTCGACAGCTCCAGACCCGGCGCGGCTTGCGACGCCACCGCTGCGTTCAGATACGCCGTCCGCCCCATCTCGGTGAACAGCAGCCCCGAGAACCCGGCGGATTGCGTGCGCCGTGCGAGGTCGCCGACCTGTGCCAATGGCTTGGGAACGGACATCACGTCGACGTGCACGGTCGAAGAGTACGCCCGGCGTCAACGGCCGCGGTGGAGCTGACGTTTGACGTCCCGGAGGTGACACTCGAGCTGCCCGGCTCTCAGCGACAATCCGGGGCCAGACGATCGATTGTCGCTACGAGCCGGGCAACTCGCATATTGCTCCGGGGCTCGGTGGCCGCGGGGTGGGGCCGCAGTTCGACGGCTAGAAGTTTTCGAGGGTGATGTTGTTGTCTTCGTTCGATTCCGGGAACTTGGAGTTCGGATCGACACCGAGCGTCGATGGCACGTCCGGTGCGTCGTACACCACGTGCCACGCCTGCTGGCCCGTCGCCGCGTCCGCGGCCACTCCGTGGGGGCGCAATTCGGCACCCAAGGATGAGTCTGGATCGGTGAGAAGATCCACGGGGCGGCCGGATTCGACGATGCTGCCGTGGTCGAGCCGAGCCACCGAATCGGCGATCTTCAGCACCGTGTCCATCTCGTGCGTGATGAACACGATCGACAGGTTCAGGTCGTCGCGTAGCTCACGCAGCAGGGCCACGACCGATGAGGTGGTCGTCGGGTCCAGGCCGCGGTCGCCTCGTCAGACAGCAGCACCGATGGCCGTAGCGCCAGCGCACGCGCGATGCCGACCCGCTGCCGCTGACCGCCCGAGAGCTGGAACGGATAGTGATTGGCCCGCTCGGTCAGCCCGACCCGATCGAGGAGTTCCGCTACGCGACTTCGCGCCTCCGCGGCCGTCACCCCGAGGTACTCCAAAGGCAGCGCTACGTTTTCGGCCGCGGTGCGGCGCTCGAACAGACCGGCGGACTGGAAGACGGTGCCGATTCTGCGGCGGGCCACGCGAAGCTTCTTCGACGACAACGTAGTCAGGTCATCGCCGCTGACGACGACGGAGCCCGACGTCGTCAGCGTCAGTAGGTTCACGCACTGCGCGAGCGTGCTCTTACCGGCGCCACTGGGGCCGACGACGGCGAGGATCTCCCCGGCCTCGACGCGGAAGCTGATCCGGTCCAGCACGACGGTCCGTTCGTCGCCATGGCCATAGATCTTGGTCAGGTCAGTGAGCTCGATCATCGGAAGAGGGAGTCCTTGAGAGAGAGGGGCGAGCAGGCGTCATCGCCGTCGCGTCGACAGTCTCAAGAATGGTGCACCGCGAAAACCGTTGCGCTCATGGTGAATCAATCGAGTTGGGTTCACGGTGAGTCAAACCATGGCCGACAGTGCCACAGAGCCCACCCCCGCGAGCGCGCGTGTTTGCACCGCCACTCGCGGCGTGTCGCGTACAAACGCGTGCGCTCGCGGCTACCTATGCGCGATGAACTCGGCGCTCCTCAGCGCATCATGAGTTGCCCGCCTCTGAGCGAATCTCGTCAGGACCCCGGCGTTGTCGCTACGAGGCGGGCTGATGCAATGTGTCCTCGTGCGGCACCATGGACGAGCGACGTGCCGACAAAATCGGGGCATGTCGCGCTTGGACCGCATCACCACCGACCTGGCATCTGCCACGGTCAGCCCGTTGTGCGCGGACTCCGCCATCCGGTCGCCGATCTGCTCGACCTGCTCGCTGCGGGCCCGTCGAGCAGCGGACCGGACCAGTCGAGCTCCACGGTGTACACCTGCTTGGCCTGGATCGAGGCGTAGGCCTTGTCAGCGGTCGTCCGGAGACCCCTGACGTATCGGACGTAGCCCTCGCCTCGGCCATAGATCAGATCACCGGCTGCGTTGAGCAGCGTCGTCTCGGACAGCGGCATATCGCCATGGTGCCCGATCGATCACGCTCAGTACACGTCGCGGACGTACCGCTTCTCGCGCTTGAGCGAGTTGACGTACTCCGTCGCACCGTCGTCGTCCAACCCGCCGTGCGCGCCGACGACCTCGTGCAGCGCCTTGTCGACGTCCTTGGCCATCCGCGTCGCGTCGCCGCAGACGTAGAAGTGGCCGCCCTCCTCGAGCCAGGAGAACAGTTCCTTGCCGTGCTCGAGCATGCGGTTCTGCACGTAGACCTTCTCCGCCTGATCGCGAGAGAAGGCCAGCTCCAACCGATTCAGCACGCCCGAGGACTGCCAACCCAGGATCTCGTCCTCGTACGCGAAGTCGTGCTCGCGGTGCTGGTCGCCGAAGAACAGCCAGTTCTTGCCCTTGGCACCTCGTCAAGGCGCGCTCCTGCAGGAACGCCCGGAACGGCGCCACGCCGGTGCCGGGGCCGACCATCACCATCGGCACGTCGTCATCGGCTGGCACCCGGAACGACTTGTTCGGCTGCAGAAAGATCTTCGCCGTGGCGCCGCGATCGGCCAGGAACGTCGAGCAGACGCCTCCGCGCTCACGCCCGCTGGCCTGATACCGCACGGCCGCGACCGTCAGGTGGATGGAGTCGGGATGCGCCAGAGCAGAACGACGAGATCGAATACGCCCGGTGCTGAAGCGGTTTCAGCAGCCCGATGAACTCCTCGATGCTGAGGTCGTCACCCGCGATGCGCAGCACGTCGAGCACGTCCTTGCCGTACAGCCAGCGCTCCAGCGTCTCCCTGACGCCGCCGCGCAGCACGTACGACAGCTCCTCGTTGTCGGCTCGGCTCTCGATCTCTCCCAGCAGATCCTTGCTCGGCACACTGATCTCGTACTTCTGCCCGAGCAGCTCCCCGAGCGAAGACTCCATCGACCTCCGTGTCGATCGACACCCGGAAGTGCTCGGCGATCACGATCCACCAGGGCCGGGATCGTTCTGCGGGATGACGGCCAACGCGTCACCGGCCTCGTACTCGATTCCACTGTCCGCCAACGCGAACTCGAAGTGCCGGATCTCCTTGTCCGACCCGGGCCCCGACAGCAGTCGGTTGCCGGCGACCTCGGCGGTGAACGGGTTCTTGCGCGTCCACCCCGATCGGGCGACCGCACTCGGTGGCGGCGCACTCGGCATCCCCGTGGCACCCGACGTCGGCACCAGCGCCGTCAGTGCGCTCTGAATCCACTCCGCGGCATCGGTCTCGTATTCGACGTCGCAGTCGACGCGCTGCAACACCCGCTGCGCCCCGAGCTGCTCGAGGCGCATGTCGAACAGCTTGCCCGCCTGACAGTATCCGTCGTACCCGGTGTCGCCGAGGGCCAGCACGCCGAACGCCACGCTCTCCAGCCGCGGCGCCATGTCCGACGACAACGCCTCCCAGAACAGCTCGGCGTTGTCGGGCATCTCGCCCTCGCCGTAGGTGGACGTCACGATCAGCACGTACTTCAGGCCCGCGAATTCGTCGAGCTCGATCTCGTCGAGCCCACTCACCGTGACGTCGAAGCCCTGCGACTTCGCCGCTGCCGCAGCGTCGTTCGCGACACCCTCGGCGTTGCCGGTCTGCGTGCCGTACAGGATCCGCAGCGACGGCCCGGGCTCGACCTGGTCGGCGACCGCGGGAGGCGGAGCGTTCACGTTCATTGCCAGCCGCGAGTGCAGCCCGGCGAGGAAGCCGGAGATCCAGGCGCGCTGATCCTCGTTGAACGGGGCGTCCTGCGGGATGTAGGCGATCTTCGCTCATGCGCTCTCCAACGAGTCGAACGACGCCGCGACGTCTGGAACCGACTGTGCGGCAAACAGCTCCTCGAACGACGGCAGCCTGCCGATCCGTTCGACGTTCTTGGTGTCCTGATGCATGATCCACCCGTACGTGCCAGGGCTGTCCATCGACAGCACGTTGCGCTGCGTCAGGGCGGCCTTGTAGTCGGTGATCCGCTTGTTGGCGATGAACACCGCGAGATTCTCGTCGGTGAAACCGTCGACGGCGTCACGCGCGTACTTCTGCAGCTTCTGGATGAGGTAGAAGTCCTCGGTGAGCACCAGGTTGCGCACGGTCTTGCCGACGCCCGGGTCGGTGACGTCCGTGACGCCGGGCAGCCGCGAAAGCGCCAGCTGCTGAGCCATGTTCAGCACCGTGTACGTGTTGAGCAAGCGCGTACATCTGCTCGGTGTCGGTGTCGCCGTACCCGGGCACCGCGCCGCCGAGTACGAACTCGTCGTCGCGGTAGGACCGCTTGAACTTGGCCACCTGGTGGCCCGCCAGCGCAACGGCCAGCTCGTCGAGCAGCTCCTTGCGGGTCTTGGCCGCCAGGATCGCGTCGGCGTCCTGATACTGCAGCAGCGCTCGCGGCATCGCGTACACGACGTGCTGCCGGGTGGTCTCCCAATCAGCCAGCAGTTCAGTGGCTTTCGCCGAGCCAGTCGCCTCGACGTGCCACTCGAGCAGCGTCCGTGCGGCCACCTCGTGGAACGGCGCCTCCGTCACCGGCGCCAGCGTCACCGAGTCGGCGCTGACCTTCGACGGCAGGTCGCCGGTCGGGTCGTACTGGTAGACGAAGCCGCCGCTCATGCCGTTGGCGACGCCCTTGCCGAACCCGCCGATGTTGAACACCGCGCCGTTCGTCATGTACTCGCACAGGAAGTCGCCGACGCCCTCGACCACCGCGGTGGCGCCGGAGTTGCGCACCGCGAACCGGTCGCCGGCCTCGCCCTCGACGAACAGTCGTCCACCCGATGCGCCGAAGAGCGCGAAGTTGCCGATCAGCACGTTGCCGCCGGGCAGCATCCGAGCCGCCGCCGGGGGACCGCACCGCGATGCTGCCGCCGCACTGGCTCTTGCCGACGCCGTCGTTGCAGGTTCCCGTGTGCGTCAACGTCATTCCGTCGTTGCAGAACGCGCCGTAGCTCTGGCCCGCGGACCCCGTCGTCGTGATGACGACGCTGTCCGGCAGCAGGTATCGGCGGCCGCGGTGGTCGGTCGCCACCGCGCTGCCGTCGGCGTCGGTCCGTAGTTCAGCATCCGCTCGATGTCGATGGCCAGCTGACCGCCGACGCTCTTGTTCATGTTGCCCAAGGCCACCGGATCCATGACGACGCCATCCAGGTTCAGCTGCGCCAGGAACGCGTCGTCGACGGCGAAGTCCTTCTCCAGGTAGATCGGGTTCTCGGGGACGAAACCCTGCTGCGAGAGCGAGCATCGCCCGCAGGTCGAGTCGGCCGATGCTCGACGGGTGGTCCAGCAGGTGCAGCAGATCGCTGCGCCCGCGCGCGTCCCGCAGCGACGGCAGCCCGAGCGTCGCGAGCAGCTCCCGCACCTCGTGCGAGATGTTCAGCAGGTACTGGGCCAGTGCGCGCGGATCGCCTTCGAACGCTTCGGCGTTGGTGGTCAACCCGGCCGGGCACTTGATGTTGCAGTTCTTGGCCATCACGCACTTGAGCATCATCAGCGCGGTGGTGCCGAACTCGTAGCTGTCGGCGCCCAGCAGAGCGGACTTCACGACGTCGCTGGCCGTCTGGTGGGCGCCCGATGCTCGCAGCACGACCTTCTGGCGAATGCCGTTGGCCACCAACGCCTGATGCACCTCGGCGACGCCGATCTCCGCCGAGCGACCCGCGTACTTGAGCGACGTCACCGCGGCCGCACCCGTGCCGCCGGTGTTGCCCGCGACGTTGATGACGTCGGCGCCGGCCTTGGCGACGCCCGCGGCGATGATGCCGATGCCCTCACTCGACACCAGCTTGACGATCACCCGGACGCGCGCGGCCTTGCAGTCGTGGATCAGCTGCGCCAGGTCCTCGATCGAGTAGGTGTCGTGGTGCGGCGGCGGAGAGATGAGCTCGACGCCGGGCGTGCCGCCGCGGGCCGCCGCGATCTGCACCGTCACCTTGTGCGCCGGAAGCTGGCCGCCCTCACCGGGTTTCGCACCCTGGCCGATCTTGATCTCGAGCTCGCGCAGCATCGGATCGGCCAGGTAGCCCGCCCAGATTCCGAAGCGGCCCGACGCGAACTGCTTGATGCGCGACCCGCGGATGGTGCCGTAGCGGGAGATGTGCTCGCCGCCCTCGCCGCAGTTCGACAGGCCGCCGACCATGTTCGTGCCGTGCGCGACGGCCTCGTGGGCGTTGCGCCACCAGCGCGCCGTGGCTCATCGCGCCCGACGTCAGCGTCGCGGCGATCTCGTCGGCGGGCTGCACCGTCGGCAAGCGGGATCGACTCCGGCGCGGGCCGCAGCTCCGCCAGGAAGTGCCGCGCCCTGCCGCGGGCGGTCAGCCGCAGCTGGTCGCCGACCACCTCGTGCGTCGACGATCGCGTCGCCGAACCGCATCACCAGCGACTCCGCGAGCGCAGGCAGCCGTTCCGGCGAGTGGCTCAGCATCAGGGTGAACTCGTCGCCGACCCGAGACCACCGCGAGTCCGCGCACCAGGTAGGAGTTGTTGCCGAAGTAGCGCGAACTGGCCCATCTCGGAACGGAATTCCTCGGCCGTGGTGGCGAAGGTGACGTCGGCGGGGAACGCCAGCACGTCGCGCAGCGCGGCGGGCCGACGCGCCCGCTCCGCGTTGATCGCGAACACGAAGCTGCGGTAGCCCGGCGTGATGTCGAAGCTGTTGATCGCCCGCGGCGTCATCTCCTCGAAGCTGTTGTGCCGGTAGGCCTCGTCGTCCAGGCCGAACGCACCCTCGAGTTGGTGCAGCGGCAATGTCCGCAGGAACAGGGGATCGGCCATGTCCGGGTTCTTTGGCCGGGCCTCGTCGCCGAACGAGATGGCCTCCTCGGTCATGTCGATGAAGCCGCGCACCGCCGTCGTCCCGTAGGAGTGCCCGGCGCCCTCGGCCCGCTCCTTGAACAGGCCGAGCAGCGGCAGGTCCTTCTCGCCGCCGACTTCCAGTGCGCGGCCGTGCCATTCGGCGGACGTGTCGCGACAGCGTGCGGAACCCGACGCCGCCCACGACGGAGATCACGTTGGGGAAGTACTTGTCCAGCACCGGCCCGTTGGTGTCGAGGTAGGAGGGCTCGAAGAACTCGCCGCCGATGTAGCTCTCCACCGTGCACAGCCCGACGCGGCCCATCGTCTTCATCAACGACTTCTCGGCGGCCTTCGCGAACCGCTTGAACGCGGCCGTGATCGACGGTTCGTCGGGGCCGAACTTCTCCTCGGCGCGCATCTGCACGCCGAGCGAGTAGACCGCCGACGCGCCGAACCCGAGCACCGTCGCGACGTGGTGCGACGAGCAGACCTGGCCGCTCTCCACGATCACCGACACCCGGCGGCGCAGGCCCTGTTCGATGAGCCGCTGGTTGATGGCCGAGATGACGATGGTCATGGGCATCGCGGCGAGCTCGCTCGAGACGTGGCGGTCGGAGACGACCGCGATGCCGCCGGATTCGCGGGCGAAGGCCTCGACCTCGTCGCACAGGTCGTCGATGCCCTTGATCAACGCGGCGGCGTTGGCCTCGCCGTCGTTGAGCACGATGCGGTACCGGCTGCCGAACCGCTGCACCGGCGTCTGCTTCTGATCGCGGATCTTCAGCATGTCGAGATGGGTGAGGATCGGCGACGTCGATCATGATCTGCGGCGCGGGCGTCGCACCGCTGTTGGGCTTCGCGCCGAGCGCGACCCGCAGCGTCATCCCGTCGGCCTCGCGGATGCTGTCCAGCGGCGGGTTGGTCACCTGGGCGAACCGCTGCGAGAAGTAGCGCGCGATGCCGCCTTCGTGATTGGACAGCGCGTTGATCGCCGCGCCGTACCCCATCGCGGAGATCTTCTCCTGGCCCGTCGCGAGCATCGGGTCCATCAGGAACTTGAAGCTCTCCTGATTCAGCGAGTACGCCACGTAGCGCTGATGACGGTTCAGGTCGCCGTTGTAGCGGGCGGGCGAGAGCTGGTCCTTCCGGCAGGTACGGCGGGCAGGTCTTCGAGGTTCACCCGCGCCTCGGCGACCATCGACGGGTAGTCCTGTTGCGCCGCAAGCATTTCCAGCGCCTCGGTGGTGCTGAACGTGCGTCGCCGGGAGTGGTCGTAGTACAGCATGCCGCCGGCCTCGATGCGGCCGCGCTTGGTCACCTCTCCGGCGCGAAGTACAGCTGCCCGGCCTCGGACATGATGCCCAGGTACTCGTCGGTCTCGACGGTGCGCAGCGGACGCAGCCCGAGGCGGTCCAGCCGGGCGCCGATGTAGCGGCCGTCGCCGAAGATCAGCGCCGCGGGCCCGTCGTTCTTCTCCTCGTAGAGGCTGAAGAACTCGAGCATCGCCCGCACTTCGGGCGACAGCGTCGGGTCGTTCTCCCACGCCGGCGGCATCATCGCGACGACGGCGGTGACCAGGTCGAGGTCGTCCTCGAGGACGCGGTTCTGCAGCGTCTGGTCGAGCCGGCAGCTGTCGGACTGGCCGTACGGCCGGATGATCTCGCGGCTGAAGGCCAGGGCGACGGCGTTGTCGGAGAGCCGGTTCTTCTTGTCGGTGTTGAGTTCGCCGTTGTGGGCCATCAACCGGAACGGCTGCGCCATGGTCGCATTCGGCGCGGTGTTGGTGGAGAAACGGGTGTGGAAGAACATCGAGTGCACTTCCATCGACGGGTCCGACAGGTCGCTGAAGTAGGGGACCACCTCGTCGGAGTTCAGCCGGCCCTTGAGCACCTGCGTGCGGGCGCTCAGCGACAGCGGGTACATGCCCGAGAGTTCCGGCTTGGTGTAGGCGACCTCTTCGATGGCCATCAGGGCGTCGTGAATGCTGCGGTCGGACAGCGGGCCGCCGTTGGACGTCGCGAACACCCACTGGCGGACGGGCAACTGGTACTGGACCGCGGCGGGCCGGATCGCCGTGTTGTCAACGGGCACATCGCGTTCGACGAGGATGGCGAAACCCTGCGCTCGTGAGCGCCTCGCGGATGACCTGCTCGGCCTCCTGGATGGAAGGCCGGATCGTTCGGCAGGAAGAAGTTGCCGACGCCGAACGCGCCGAGGTCGAGGTCGGACCGGCCGGTGACCCTGCGGAAGAAGCGCAGCGACAGGTCGAGGTTGACGCCCGCGCCGTCGCCGACGCCCTCCGAGGACATGCCGCCGCGGTGCGGGACCGCGCACAGCGCCTCGTGGAGCTTCTGGATGACCTCGTGGGTCTGCCGGCCATCCTTGCGCGTCAGGAGCCCGACGCCGCAGCTGCTCTTCTCGGCGTCGGGATCGTAGAGCCCCCTCATGCGCCTCCTCGGCCGGTATGTGAGAGCGCACCGATTGGGCACTCAACATTGAGTGTCCGGGCTCGATGCGGATACCGCAGGCTTCGGGGCGCGTGAAGACCCCAATCTAGCTCAAGGTGGGGCGCTCGGCTCGTCGTGGCGAGCGCCCGCTTCCTTATCGTTGACTCCTCGCCGAACGTGCAGTTTAGTACGCCCTCTCTCGCGAAACGCGTTTGAATTCGCACACTCGGCGAAGGGCCGCCCTCCGGAGCAGCCACGAAGCGCCGAAGCCGCCCTGGGGCTCGCCGTAGGACAGGTACTCGGCGTGCATGGCGTGCGCCTCGTCGTCGGTGGCGGCCGTCACCACCGTCGACAGGTTGAAGATCTTCACCGCATACGGATCGCGGCCTGCGATCTCGAGCTCACGCCGGATGGTGGTCACGGTCTCGCGCAGGATGGCCTTCGTCGGCGATGCGGTGAAGATGGCCTGGCGTGGTCGTAGCGCGCGTCGTGGGCGGGCGGGTCGGTCTGGCCCTTGGAGAGGTGCTCGGTCACTAGGGCCATCGCGGAGACGAGCAGCAGCGGATCGTTGACGGGAACCTGGGCGGCCTGACGGACGGCGGCCTCGTCGCTGGCGCCGTAGACGTCGTAGGTGCCGAGCACGTCGGCGATGAACAGGCCGTCGAATCGACCGCGCTCCAACAGCTTTGCGAGTTCGGTCCAGTAGGTCAGGTCCTTGTATCGCCAGGACTGGTCCTCGGGATGCTTCCACAATCCGGGGGACTGGTGGGCGACCCAGTTCATGTCGAAGGCGTTGAAGCGGATTACGCGAGTCGCTCCGAAATACTGCCTGCGACCGTCGTCGCCGTCACGGGTTGGACTCAGCGGGATTGGAAGGGCTCAGCGGCTGGGCTCGCTCCCGAGCGCGTTGGCCTGCCACTGGCTCAGCAGTGACGCGAGTCCGGCGTAGCTAAGCCCATAGCTGTCGGGCAGCTTCACGTCGAGGGCCTTCCGTCGGCGGCCCGACGGGGTGCTGGCGACGAGCTCGAAGCCGGTACAGCCGGTCTCGCCATCTGAGTCCCTCTCTTCGCGGAAGCCCCCGACGTCCTTCCAGAGGTAGGTCTCCGAGTCGTCACCCCGCGTGACGTGAAACCCGTTTGCGTCCAGGGTGATCGAATGCGGTGCGCGCAGGCGCTTGATGCCGCCTACCGCCATGGCGACGCAGGGCAGCAGGAGCGCCGCACCGAACAGGATCTGCCCATTGCGCTGGCTGTCCCCGTCGCCGATGCCGGGATAGATCACCAGCACGCATGCCACCGTGGCCACGATGCCTACCGCGACCAGTACGTAGGGCATCACGGCGCTCTGGTGCAGGGTCACCGATCCTGGATATGACGCCAGCGCATCGGCCACCTTCTTCTTGGAACCCATCGCGTCCCTCTCCCCGTAGTGCGTTGAGGAGAGTCTGCACCGAATGTCTTCAGAGCCGGTACATCTCCCGCTTCATCGCGGCGCTCTCGATGAAGCGGTCGCGCTTCGGCGAATAGTGGTGCTGCGACGTCGGTAGCTCGATGTGAGTGGCGACCGACTGTGTCGCAATGGGTTTGATGCGTGGCCGCATCAGGTAGGCGAGCAATGCAGTGATACGGCGGGGTCCGCCGTGGGCGATGAGGGCCATCGTGGTTCCTCCGAGCGATTGAGGTGTCGTGTGGAGCGCGCAGAAGAAGCGTTACATAAGATTTAGAAGTAAGCAATATAAAAATGAAGTTCGCACCAGATTGTTGCAGTGACGGGCTAGCATGGGCTCATGTCGCGACGGAACTACAGCCAGTTCTGCGGCCTGGCGCACGCCCTCGACGTGGTCGGGGAGCGCTGGACGCTGCTGATCGTCCGGGAGCTGGGCTCCGGTCCCAAGCGGTACACGCAGCTCGCCGACTCGCTGGCAGGCATCGGAACCAGCCTGCTGGCGACCCGCATGCGACAGCTGGAATCGGACGGCATCGTTCAACGCCGATTGGCCGCTGACCAGCCGAGTTCCACCGTGCTCTACGAACTCACCGACGCCGGCCGCGAGCTCGCCCAGGCGGTGATCCCTCTCGCTGTGTGGGGTGCGCGTCACCAGATGGACGATGCCGACGTCGACAGCGAGGCCTTCCGCGCGGAGTGGGTCCTCGGTTTCCTGGTCGCTGGCAGCGACGTTGTATCGACCGACGCCGATGGCACGTACGAATTCCACGTCGACGACAGCGTGGCCTGCCTTCGCGTCGACAACGGTCGCCTGTCGGTGCGGACCGGCTCCTGTGCGCCGTCGGCGGACGTCGTCGTCCGGATGACTCGCAAGGCCGTCTCCGCCATCGCGGGGCAACGCACCACCGTCACCGAGGCGATCAAGGATGGTCAGATCAAATCCGAGGGCGACCCCGGCGCGGTAGCGCGACTCGCCGCCATCGTGGACGAGCGGATCTCCAGCAGAATGTCCGCCTGAGCCGGGCACACCTTCTGGCTAAGCAATGCACAGCGCGCTCATAGCTAGCGGAACTAACTTGATGTTCGGGTCGGGGATTCGCTCAATGCGAAAGGCCCTCGAACATGCACATCAGACACGCCGTTGCGGCCGCAGCCGTTGGGTGCTCGCTCGGCATCACCGGCATCGGCATTCAAGCGGGGCTAGCCAACGCTGCCCCGCCACAGTGCGGAGCACCTGGGGTCCAATGTCCTCCCGGCGGCCCCGGCGGCCCCGGCGGCCCCGGCGGCCCAGGACGGCCGAGTGGTCCGCCTCCCGACCAGGGCCGCGGACCCGGCGGACCGAGTGGTCCGCCTCCCGACCAGGGCCGCGGTCCCGGTGGGCCGGGTGGTCCGCCTCCCGACTTCCGCGGACCAGGTGGTCCCGGTGGGCCAGGTGGTCCCGGTGGCCCGCCGCCTCCTGACTTCCGCGATCGCGGACCCGGTGGACCCGGCGGACCCGGTGGTCCGGGTGGGCCGGGCGGACCCGGCCGCGGTCCCGACGGACACGATTGGCGTCCGCCGTGGAACCCGAACGACAACGATTGGCGCGGACGCTTCCATGGAGCACCGTGGGGCAACGGACCCGCGCCATGGGGTTGGGGTGCGCCGCCGCCGCCGCCCTACATCGGGCCGTTGCCACCGGCATGGGGACCGCCGCCGCCGCCCATCAACTACTGGGGCTACCAGCAGCAGCCGATCTGGGATCCCGGCTACAACCAGTGGGGCTTCTACTTCTTCGGAATCTGGATTCCCCTGCTGTACTGATCTGAGCGGGTAGTGCCCTGAGAACCGCTGCGTCCGTGAGTGATTCCCACTCACGGACGCAGCGGCGCTCCTGGCTATGGCTGGTGTTTCCACTCCTGCAGCACGTTGACATATGGATCTGGCTTCACCGACAGCGCACCGACGAACGGATGCTCAAGCGCGAAGATCAGGTACATCACGAAGCCCATGAGCGCCGCAGTGAGCGCGACCGCGGTGATGTGGACCATCAGATCCCGCGTGCCGAAGAGGAACGTGAAGGCCATCACGATGGCGCCGCCGCCGATCAACAGGACCCACAGTTCACCGGGGACCGACGCGTCGCCAGCCGATACGCGCATCTTCCGGTTGGCGCTGAGATCGTTCAGCTTGATGATGTCGTGGTCGAAGAACGCAATCTCGTTGCGGCTCACCGGTTCGACGCTGAGGTAGGCCCGCCAGACGTCGGACACCGGGCCGGATTCCTCCTCGATGGTCTCGCCTCGGCGCATTCGCGGTAGTTCGTCGTCGATCACGTCCACCAAGTAGGCGACGAGGCTCTGCTGCACTGCCGGTCGAGACGCGGACGGTATCGCCACCGAATCGCGAAGCAGCTCAGCGACGGCGCTAGCCTCGGAGGTAGTGGCATCCTCGGCGTCGCCGAACTGCTCCCAGACGACGACCACCAAGAAGGCGACGAGTACTGCATAGAGCACGCCGGCAAGCTGAAACACCTGGCCCGAAACCGGATTGGCGTCCTCGAGGCGAGTATGCGACACCGCCTTCCGGAACACGATCAGTCCGAGGACCGACAGCCCAACGACCACGGCGACGAAGCCGAACCCGAGGATTGGAGCGGGGATCTGCAGAAGCCAGATCACGGGCATCACTCCCTTGCCGGGCGGAGGCGTCAGATCCCCAAGTATTGCGTGCCCGCACGCTGTCGGAACCCAGCGACACGACAGCCCTCGATACGGGAATGTCAGCCCCGTCACACCGGTTGGCACGGACATGGCGAAGATGACGAATGACGAACGCGAGCGTTTTCTGGCCGATCTTCACGTCGGCGTGATCGCAGTGGAACGGCCCGACCGTGCGCCGCTGGCCGTGCCGATCTGGTACACCTACAAGCCCGGCGGCGAGGTGACCATCTCGACCAGCGCGGGCACGCTGAAGGACAAGCTGATCCAGGCAGCAGGTCGGTTCACCATCACCGCGCAGGACGAGGCGCCGCCCTACAAGTACGTCACCGCGGAGGGCGACGTCACCTTCAACGGGCCTGCCGACGAGGCGGAGTCCCGCCAGATCGCGATCCGCTACCTCGGCGAAGAGGCAGGCAATGCGTTCACCGACGAGAACCACGGGCCGTCGACGATCGTCATCCGGATGCGCCCGACGAAGTGGTTGAGCGTCGACTACTCAGCCGACTGACCGGACGGGGCGACCCGGTGCGGGTACGGCACTACGCGAGAGTTCACGCGATCTGCGTCCGAAGATGACGGTATGATCGTCTCGAACTTCTACACGGAGTACTCGTCTGGCTTCAGTGCGAATCCCAACTACGTGTCGGGATACGAACTCGAAGTGACGAACCTGTCGGACAAGCTGATTCAGTTCGACGTGTTAGCTCGGGTGCACCGTACTGCTGTTCCGAGACGATCATGCCCGCCTCGCTTTCGTCAAAGCCGGTCCGTGGCTGGCTCTCGCGAATCGCCGGTCGGCATCGCTCGAGGTCTCCGTTCCCGTCGTGCGTTCCGCCGAACCGCCATACGTGTGGGGCCCACAGGTCCACCGACCCGGTGCCGGTGCTGCTGAATCCGTCCACCGTCGAAATATGGGAGGTGCCGAAGGCGGGCGGTGCCTTCGCCGACTCCCGGACTTCGCCGCCGCTGACCACTGGCAAGGCCTACAACGAAATCCCGCCGGATACCCACCTCAAGCCGATCCGTACGTCGATCCGCGACTATCTGGCCACGGTGCGGGAGCTCGGCGCGGCGGGTCTGGCGCAGGGCGCCGCCGGGCTGTCGCCGGAGGATCGCGCGCAGGCCCTGATCGATCTGCTCGCCGCCGTTGGCGACGACGAAGCCGAACAGGCGGCGCTCAACGAGGTACTCGAAGGACTGGGAAGTTCGGCGCGGGTGGTGCAATCGCGCGGGCTGGATAACTCGGCTGACTGACCCACGATGCGATTGATCGTCGTCGTGCTGGGTAAATTGCTCTCATGTCGAAGATCACCGCTCATCGCGGGCTGTTGCTGGATCTGGTCGACGGCTGGCCGCCACCGCGAGTCGTGGGTCGACCGGACATGACGGGGCTGACGACGGGAAACGGCCTGCGCAACGTCGTCGTGACGGCCGTCGCCTCCACGACGTCGATCGCGAACGACGCCGATGAGACGTGGCGCCAACTGCTCGACGGGCAGAGCGGAATCCGGACGCTCGACGCACCCTTCGTCGAAGAATTCAACCTGCCGGTCCGCATCGGCGGCCCGCTTCGCGAGGAGTTCGATCACCTTCTCAACCGCGTCGAGCTGCGCCGAATGTCCTACCCGCAGAAGATGGCGCTGGTGCTCAGCCGCAGGTTGTGGGCCTCGGCGGGTCTCGACGAAACCGCAGGCAGCTCCCGGCTGAGGGTGTCGATCGGGACGGCCATCGGCACCACCGAGGAGGCGGTTCGGAATTACTTCGTCTTCAAGGAGCGGGGCATGCGAGCGGTCTCGCCGCTGGCCGTGCAGATGTTGATGCCGAACGCGCCCGCCGCCGCAGTCGGTCTGGAACGTCACGCCAAGGGGGGCATCATCACCCCGCTCATGGCCGACGCGTCGGGCGCCGGAGCCATCGCCGACGCCTGGCAGGCGATCACCTTCGGCGACGCCGACTTCGCCATCTGCGGCGGCATCGACACCTGGTTGACCCCCGTGCCCATCGCCGCGTTCAGCCAGCTCGGCCTGCTGTCCACCTGCAATGACGACCCCGCTGGGGCCTGCCGCCCGTTCGACGTCAACCGCGATGGCACGGTGTTCAGCGAGGGCGGCGCACTGATGCTCATCGAGTCCGAGGAGCACGCGACCGCGCGCGGCGCCACCATCCTGGCCCGGTTGATGGGCGCCAACGTCACCTCGGATGCCTACGACCCCGTCCTGCCGGACATCACCGGTGAGTCCGCGGCCCGCGCCATCTCTCGCGCCATCGAGCTCGCCGGCCTGTCACCCGACGACATCGACGTGGTCACCGCGCATGCGGCGGGCACCGGGCCCGGCGACCTCGCCGAGGCGGACGCGTTGAACCTCAGCCTCGAGGGGCATAGGCCCGCGGTCTACGCGCCGAAGGGCGCACTCGGGCACTCCTGGGGCGCGGCAGGAGCGATCGGTGCCGTCATCACCGTTCAAGCGCTGCGCGACCAGGTGGTGCCGCCGACCTTGAACCTCGAGAATCTCGACTCCGACATCGACCTCGACGTGGTTGCCGACAAGCCTCGGCACGGTGACTACCGCTACGCGCTCGCCGATGCCTTCGGGTTCGGCGGATTCAACGTCGCGCTGGTGTTCGGGGCGCCCTGACCGCAGGTCACCCAGCTGATCGCGTAGACGACGGAATCGGATTCCCGCTTCGCGTCGAAAGACGCAACAGCACTTACATTTTCGCGTATCGAGCCATGACGAAGCTGTACAGGCCATACGTGATGATGCCCACGCCCGCCGTGATCAGGAGCATCACCCCGTACGGTTCGGTCCCGAGTGTCTTGAGGGCCCCGTCGAGTCCCGTGGCCTTACCCGGCTCCGAACGACACACCGCGACGATGACGAGCACCCCCGCACCTGCGATCGCCATGCCCTTGGCGACGTAACCCACCACCCCCAGCCGCCGGGCCGCGGTGCTGGGCGTGCCCTTGAGATCGTCGACGAAGTTACGGCTGGCGCCCTTGTAGACGTGGTAGCCGCCCACCGCGATGATGATCACCGACGCTATGACCAGAGCGATGGTTCCCGGGATGGTACGCATCAGGCGTGCGGTCATGGTCGAATTCTGTTGTCCGGCAGACTGCCCCGCGCCGAGGGCGAACCCCAGAGTCGAATAGGCGAGCCCGAGATAGACCACCGCGAGCGAAAGGGCCTTCACCCGGTCGACGGCCTCGGCGGGAGCGCCCTTGTCCTCGTGGTCGGTCTTGCGGCCGACGGCTGTTTCGGTGAAGCGCCACAGGGCCATCGACAGGAAGGCGACGACGGCGAGCCATAGGGCTATGTCGCCGCCTCTCTGGGCGGCCACCGCTTTGAGTGCCCCGGACTGGTCGACGTCGCCGCCGCCAGTGCCGAGCGCGATCCGGATGGCGAGGTAGCCGATGATCAGGTGCATGAGGCCGCTCACGACGAATCCAGCTCGGGCGAAACGTTCGAACGCGCCGTTTTGAGCGATCTCCACTGCGGTCGAGGAAAGGGTGTCGTCAGACATCGACCCCTCCTCGCCAATCACGGCCTGCTGGTTGATCTCATGTTAGTGAACTGCCATGCCAGATCGTCCGAGGACGTCGGGAGCTAGGTTTCGCACGAATCTCGTTGCGGGCTGGCTTGGGAGTGATGTTGTGTGCCCGCCTCATAGCGACAACGACGTCGGCCGCACCGAATTGTCGCTGCGAGGCGGGCAAGAGGTGTGTCACCTCTGGCGGAGGCCACTGCCCAAGGGTGTAACGTCAGCCCTGCTGGTACTCACCAGCGCATCCGGTATGGCCCAGCCCGTGACGCTGATCTGCCGAGCATTCGCTCACACCGGACACATCGTCTTCACCGCTTAGTCGGGATTCTCGTGAACGCTCCATCGTTTGTTCGGTCTTTGATCGCTCCCCTTGGGATGCAACACCTTTCGCATACGGCACTCGCATGACCGCCCCCGCGCCGGTGTTCGGACACCTGCTGAGCATGACCGACCACCGCGCCACCTACGAGCATGCGCTCCTCGCCGAACGCCGTCGCGAAGACGGCTACTGCACCGACGACATGGCCAGAGTCCTCGTCGTCGCCACCCGTGAGCCAGAGACTCCCGGCCCGCTGAACGGTCTCGCGGGCAAGGCGCTCACGTTCCTCAACGACGCGCAGGCCTACAACGGGTCCTGCCGCAACCGGATGGACAAGGCCGGCAACTGGACCGACAAGCCCGCAACCGACGACCCCTGGGGCCGCTGCATCTGGGCCCTCGGCACGGCCGCCGCACACAGCGACGTCAGCATGGTCCGCCGGCTGGCGAAGATTCAGTTCGACCGCGCCGCCAAGGCCAGGTCGACGCACCCGCGGGCGATGGCCTACGCCGCGATCGGCGCGGCCGAGCTCGTCAGCGTCGAGCCATTGCATCCGGCGGCCATGAAACTCCTCACCGACTACGTCGCCAGCGTCGCCGTGCACACGGGCGACCTCGAATGGCCGTGGCCCGAGCCGCGCCTCACCTACGCCAACGCCGTGCTGCCCGAAGCGATGATCGCCGCAGGCGTCGCGTTGGAGAACTCCGCGCTGACTGAACGCGGCATGAACCTTCTGGAGTGGCTGCTCGACTACGAGACGGCCGACGGGCATCTCTCGCCCACCCCTCTCGCGGGTCGGGGGCCGCATGACGAGAGGCCGGCGTTCGACCAGCAGCCGATCGAGATCGCCACGCTTGCCGACGCGTGCGCGCGCGCCGCATCCGTCGACCCGCGGCCGCTGTGGCCCGAGGCCATCCGCTCCTGCGCCGCCTGGTTCCAGGGCGACAACGACGCGGGCTTGGCCATGTGGGATCCGGAGACCGGGGGAGGCTTCGACGGTCTGCTCGCCGACGGGGTGAGCCTCAATCAGGGCGCCGAGTCGACGCTTTCGGTCATATCCACCCTCCAGCACGCGAGGCGCTTCTCCGCCGTCCCGCAATGAACTCCGCGAATACGTAGGGCAACGGCCCGGTAGTTCCACGCGGCGGGTGAGGCGCACGAGTGTCGCTCGCACCGTCTTGCGCGTAAGGTTTGGGTCACGCACCGGCGTGGTGCCGTGTCCTCGAACCGATCCCGACAGATCGCCCTGGCGGCATCCGCTCCGGCCTTCATGGGCCCAGATCCCCGCCCGTTTTCCGCTGAACGACCGAGGATTTCGCATGGCCATCACCGACATTGCCGCATACACCCACCTCAGTACGACCGACATCGCCTCCCTTGAGCGCGAACTCGACGAGATCCGCCGCGACGTCCAGGAATCTCTCGGAGCCTCCGACGCGGCGTACATCAAGCGGACCATCAGATTCCAGCGCGGCCTCGACCTCGCCTCGCGGCTATTGATCTGGGGTGGCCGCTCGCGAGCGAGTCTGGCCCTGGGTACCGCGGGCCTCGCCTACGCGAAGAGCGTCGAGAACATGGAGCTCGCCCACAACGTGTCCCACGGCCAATGGGACTGGATGAACGACCCCGAGATCCACTCCACGACGTGGGAGTGGGACATGGTCGGGCTCTCGTCGCAGTGGCGCTACACCCACAACTACCGCCACCACGTGTACAGCAACGTGCTGGGCATGGACGACGACCTCGGGTTCGGCATCATGCGGGTCACCCGCGCTCAGCCGTGGAGGCGGGCGTATCTCCTGCAGCCGCTGCAGAACATCCTGCTGGCGGTGGGCTTCGAGTGGGGCATCGCCCAACGCGGTGTCAACGACCGCATCCGTGCCATGCCGACCGAGGGCGGGACCCAGGTAGGGAAGCTGATGCGGAAGATCGCACGGCAGGCAGGCAAGGACTACGTACTCTTCCCGGCGCTGAGCGGCACGCGCTTCGTGCGGACGCTGAAGGCCAACGCGATCGCCAACCTGCTGCGCAACCTGTGGGCGTACATGGTGATCTTCTGCGGGCACTTCCCCGACGGCACGCAGACGTTCACGGAAGACGTGCTGGACAGCGAGACCAAGGGCGAGTGGTATCTGCGGCAGATGCTGGGGGCCGCGAACTTCAAAGCCGGTCGGCTGATGGCGTTTTCGAGCGGCAACCTGTGCTACCAGATCGAGCACCACCTATTCCCGGACCTTCCCAGCAACCGGCTCGCGGAGATCGCTGCGCGCGTGCAGCCGCTGTGCGAGAAGTACGATCTGCCGTACGTCACGGGTTCGCTTGTGCGCCAGTACCTCTCGACGCTGGGCGTCATCCACCGGATGGCGCTGCCCGATCGCTTCCTGCGGACGACCTCCGACGACGTGTCCCGCGTGGCGGTTCGGCGCAGGCGCGTCGCCGCTATCTAGGCCTGGCCCGCTCCCGCAGCACGCGATGCTGCGCGGGCGTCTCCGGAAGGCGATCGCTCCCCAGCGTCTTGGCCCGAAGCTGCGCGATCCGATCGATTGCGCCCTCGTAGTCGAGTCCACCGTCGATGAGCACGCATCCGATCACGGTCGACGTGCGGCCCTTGCCTGCCCAGCAGTGCACGTAAACCATTCGCCCAGATTCGATTTCACCGCGGATGCGTGCCACGATGCGGTCGTATTCGTCATGGTCGACGACGCCCCAGTCGGGAATCGGATGCGCGAAGCGACGGCTGGCGCGGCCCGCCTTCTCGCCCTCCAGGTTCAGCACGTCGAGGTACGGGTCGAGACGGTCGTCCGGAGACGTCAGGTCGACGATCGAGTCGACGCCGGCCTCGACGAGGAGCCGCACCTTCTCGACCGTCTTCTGGTACGAACTGGAGCCCGGGTACTCGCCAGCCAGTAGGCGGCCGTGCTCCACCCACCAGGCGCGAAGCGCCGCGTCGTGCGGCCACGCCGCGCTATCGGCCATTGAACCGTTCGGCGATCGCTCGGGACGAAGGATGCACCTGGCCGCGGCTCACCAACCGGACGTCGAGGCCCGCCTGCTCGACGATCCCCAGCGCGCGGACGATCGCGTCATCGATCCACTCGTCGGCGTTCCCGAACACCCCGCCCCCAACGCGCGTCAGCAGCACGCTGTTCGATGCACCGGCCGCCGCGTGCTCCGCGGCCGTCAACAGCGTCGCCTCGTAGCTCGCCTCGAGCACCAGCCGGGCGAAAGACTCCCAATGCGAGCGCCGACCCTCGCCGTACGCCACCGGCAGCGCCGAGCAGAATGCCTGCGACACCAGGCGCCTGGGCCTCGCGCGAACGTCGGTGACCTCCACGTCGCGATGGACGCCGATCGCCAACTGGCCGCGCAATTCGTCGCGCCGGTCATCGGTGCAGTCGGCGAGCAGGGTGGCGATCGCGTCGAGCCCGCGCTCCGTGCACAGCGCGTAGCCGTTGCGCATCGACCACAGCTCCGACACCGGACGGTCCAATTGCGACGCCAGCGCCGCACCCAGCGGGCCGAGCGCGTCGAGCTGCCGTTCGCGGGTCTGGCCGGGCTCGCCGTCGACGGGCGCGAAGTAGTTGCGGTAGATGGTCGCGGCGCCCGCCGCCATCGCGCAGGCAGGCCCCTGCGTCGGGTCACCCGCGTAACGCGTCACCCCGTCGTCGGGTGTGACGCTCGGCCCCGTCATCTCCAGCAGGTTGAACTGCGATGCCACCTGAAACAGCGCGCCCTCGAACTCGGGCTCGGAATGCAGTGCCCTCGCGTCACCGATCACGTGGCCGACCGTGCTGCGGCCACGCTCGGGAAGCTCTACGCGCGAGCGCAATTCGGCCAGCGTCGGCACACTGAGCGTCCCGATGCCGTATCGCTCACCGTTGGCCGTCGAGACCAATTCTTCGCCCTCGATCAGGAGCCGGCGACGCGTCGCCTCGTAGCCGTCCTCGTCGAAGCCGACGAGCTTCGCGAACCAATTTGATGCCATGTCGACCACCCCCCTTGCCGCAGGAAACACACCGTACGCCCGCGCACCGACCGGTCGGTATCGCGTCTGATCCCATCGAACTGGTCAGCACAGCCCTGGTCGCCCGCCTATGGTGAGCTCGGTCGGCTTTGCTGCGCGATGGGGGGCTAGTGGACGGGACTCCGTTCGGGCGATACGTGTTACTCGAGCTTCTGGGTCGCGGTGGCATGTTCGGGTCGACCAACGGTTTCAGAAACCTTTCCGTTGCCCCAACCACTCCAGGATCCAATCCAGGTGCTCGCCGGCCATGGTGAGAACAACTACAGCGGCGGATGCAGCGGGAATCAACCCTATGACGTCACCTACACGCGAATCGGTGACTGATTCCCATGGCGATGGTCGCCGGTCGCCTAGACGGCAGGCTGCACCGTCGGCCCGCGAAGCTCGGTATCCGTGAGCTCGGCCTCGGCGGCGTAGGCCGTCGCGGGATCGTCGTCGGCAACCGCCTTCTCGTACACGGCGCGAAGCTCCTCCGTTTCGAGCAGATCACGCGAGGTGTGTGGCTGGTCGTCATGTCCAAGAGTGCGCGTCTTGTAGGTGATCGCGACCGCAGTGGCGGCGAGCACGAGCATTGCGAGCGCGGCGACGATGATCAAAACGATTGTGTTGGTGGCCATCTCGGCCCCTCAATATTGGTGAAGCGTGGTCGGGCCGGAACAGCACCCTGCGTGTCCACCGTACGCGTAGGTTGACCGAAATTCGGCCGATTCGACCGATGCGGGCAACCAGGGGTTACTACGTGTCGGTCGCCGCTGGCCGTTGCCTGTGTCGATGCCGACCTGCATTCGCGGATGTTGCTCCGCTGCTTGAGGATTCGTCGTCTTCCTCCGGCTGCCCCGCGGACATCGACAGCTCGACGTGCGGGTCGGTCCAGATCGCCGACTGGGGATCTGTCGTGATCTCGGGGTACGGAGCTTCGTCCGGATCTTCGGTCGAGGCGGGTTCTAGCGGAACGGGCTCCAGCTCGGCCGGCGCCAGCTCGACCGGCTCCGACTGAACCGGCGCCAATTGAATCGGCTCCAGCTGCACCGGCTCAACCCGCATAGGTTCGGGCTCGGCCTCCGGTTCGGGGGCGCCGGCCTCGTGCGGCGCGGGAGCAGCCCACTTGCTGGGCGCTTGCCATTTTGGGACCGGCGGGCGGGTGACGGCCGCCGCCTCGGGGGCGGGCGTGGCAGTGACGGACCGAGCCGACGTGACCGCCTGCGCCGCAGGAACGGCCTCGACCGCATCGACCGCCGAGACCGAAACCGATCCCGAGTCGCGAATCCCTCGCCGCCCCAACACGAACACCGCGACGGCCAGCACCGCCAAGGCCAGCAGGCACAGCACCACGTCGAACGTGCTCGTGAGCTGACGGGCCAACGTGTTTCCGTACACCGACCCGTCGGGATCGGACTGCGCCGTCGTACCGAATCGGCTGCGCCAGCCCCACGCCGAGCGCCACTCGGCACAACAGCAGCACGACCAGCACGGCCGAGAGGCGCGAGACCGCCGCCGGATGTTCATCCGCCGCACCAACATTGGCGCGCAGCCAGTAGGCGAGGCCCGCCGCAGCGAGGTCGAATGCGACCAGCGCCAAACCATCCGCCAGCGAGAACGGCACGCCGCCGGCCGCCTCGACGATCACGTCGAAGATCCGCAGCACTGCCGACCCGGCACACCAAAAGACGATGAGCAGCAGGCACTTTCGCATCGCGTCGTGCCAGACGCTCGCTTGCACCGGCCGCGTGGCCGCCTGCCACAGGATCGGGGGAGCGAAGATGGCGGCCCCCACCGCCCACGCGACGTACCCGTCGTAGCCGACCCCGGCCGTCGACGTCGCCTGCGCGATGCCGTGGAACGCGTCGACGTCACGGCCGAAGGGCAACAGCCACACCAGAAGCGAGCCGACCAACGTCGCGGCGCCCAGTGCGATCGTTGCGAGGCCGGCGTCCATCTCCTCCTGTTGCATCCACCGCAACCCGATCCACACCGCGGTCATGGCCACCGCGCCGTAGGCCACCGCGGTCAACACGGTCGCGATGCTCGCCCACGCGATCGACGAATCGAACACATTGGGCAGGACGTCGCGGATCCGGAGGTACAGCGTCAGCAGGACCGACACCGCCACGAAGAACTTCGCCCAACTCGCGGTCCTGCTCGCCAGGACGAACCATCCGACGAAGCGACGGTGGTCGTCGCCACCAGCCAGGAGCGGTTGCGCCGCGAGGAACGCGCCCGCCGCTCCGACCAACACGCCAGGGCCGACCCCCGGAGGAGTGACGCCGCCGCCGCTGAGGACGACGAAGTCGTAGATCGCGAACCCGACGAAGCCGACCAGCACCACCAGATAGGGCGCCGTGAGACCCAACCGCGCCTTGTCGACGGCCTCCGACTTCGACAGCGGGCCGACGTGGCTGGCCGCAAGCGCCACCAACGCGAGCAGCGTCGCGCCGATCACCACCGCGTAGAGCCACCACGTGTGGTTCGGCAGCCCGAGTCCGAAGGAGACGTTCCACGGCACGACCAGCGCCAGCACCAACAGCGCCGCCGCGCAGGCGTCGCGGGCGACGTCCCATCGCCGGGCTCGCGGCGCGTCCGGCGTTTCCAGGGCGGTTTCAGTTGCTGGGTCTGAGGCTGGACGAGGGCGGTGCGCCACGTCCGCCGCGGCCCCGAAATCCTGCGTCTCGTCACTCATCAGAGGCCTCCCAAAGCTGTGGGCCGGGGGCCAACGTCCATCGTCGGCCGTCCACAGTTAACACCACGCATACGCTCCCACGCAGCTCAGGCCCAATAGACGCCGGTGTTTGCGGTACCGTCAATTAGGCGACTCCTCGCCAGTGCCGCGGCTTCCACTGGCTGCACGAGTGCTACGTGCGCAAATGCCGATTCGACCCTGATATTCCCAGTTGGCGTCAGCGATGTCATGATGATCATGCATCGTTAGCTGGAGGAGTGGCAGATGTCGTCGAGCAACGCCCGATGGCGCAGCCGAGGGGAGCCCGTGTGGAGCTAGTTCTCGGCGTCTCGGTGATGGGCGACTACGGCCGCCTGGCACTCGTCGACGCAGCAACCGGAACGGTCATCGACCGGTACGACGTGGACCTGTCCGCCGAGCCCGCCGAGGCGGTCGTCGACACGATCGTCAACACCGACCGGGGCTTGAGCGAGGACGGCCATCGCCTCGTCGGCACCCGGGTGTCGGCATCCGATCTCGTGCTTGCCAACGACGTGCGCGACGAGCTGACCGAGGCGGGTCTGGCGAACGTCACGCTGGGCCTGCCGTCGGATGCCGCGAGGGAGTTCGTGCAGAAGGCCGCCGCCGCCTCCGGTCAGAGGACATCGGCTCTGCTGTTCGTCGATGGCTACACGGCGACGCTGACCGTCGTGAGCGCAGACGGTTACTCCACGCACCTCGTCGCGGCCGAGCCCGTGCGCAAGGAGGGGCCAGCGCCGGCCCTGTCGACTCTGCTCGACCGGCTGCGCGAAGATTCGAGCGGCGCCGAGAGCGTCTACCTCGTCGGCGCATCGGACCACCTCGCCTCGCTGATCGACAACCTGAATTCGCCCGTGCCCTTTCGAGACGTCGAGCAGACGGCCTATGCGGTGGCGCTCGGTGCCGCGATGTCGGCAGCGGCGATGGCCGCGCCGAAGGCACCCGCGCACGCGTACAACGGCTCACATTCCAACGGCGCGATGCCCATTCCGTCGCAGAACGGTGAATTCGTCGCGCACGCGAACGGCCACCAGAACGGATCGGCCCTCACTGGCCACCACACCAACGGGCATGGCAACGGCACCGCGCTGCTGCCCACCCACTTCGACGAGCCCGAGCCGGCACCCCAGACCGAGCCGATCCCGACGATCGCGCTGACCCCGCCACCCGACGAGCGCGCGCACCATTCGATGCCCGTTCGCAACGGCAATGGATCCGGCCCAGGCAGCCATCGTCGTGAAGACTTCGATGACGACGCCGACGCCGCAGAATCGCCGAAGGCTTTGGTAGGCAACCCGATCGAGGCCGAGGTTCAGGCCACGATCGAAGCTCAGGCCGCGGCTGCTGCTGACGAAGAGGCGCGGGCAGCAGACGAAGCGAGGGCGGCCGCGGAAGCCGAGGCCAAGGCTGTCGCCGAGGCGGCGGCCCGGGCCGAGGAGGAAGCCCGCGCGGCCGCCGAGGCCGAGGCGCGCGCCGCCGAAGAGGCCAAGGCTGCTGCGGAGGCGGACGCACAGTCCGTCGCGGAGTCGGCAGCTCGGGCTGCGGCGGACGCGGAGGCTCACGCCGCCGCAGAGGCTGAGGCGCGGGCGACTGAGGCACGCGCGGCCGCGAACGCCGCAGTGGAGGCCGAGACCCGGGCGGCCGAGGCTCGTGCGCTGGCGGATCTACAAGCCAAGGCGGCCGCCGAGGCCTCGGTTCGCGCGGCCGAGGCGCGTGCTGCCGCGGAAGCAGAGGCGCGGGCGGCAGAGGCTCGGGCTGCGGCGGAGGCCGAGGTTCGGGCCGCCGTGGCGACGGAAACCCGGGCGACGACGGAGGCGCAGGCGCGCGCCGCGGAGGCGGCAGCGGCGGCGGACGTGCAGGCTCGCGCGGCCGAGGCGTGGACGGCGGCGGAGTCGCAGGCTCGCGCAGCCGAGGCGTGGGCATTGGCCGAGACGCGGGCGGCCGCCGAGGCGACGGACAGGGCCGCTGCGGCGGTTGCCGCGCGTGAGGCAGCAGAGGCCGAAGCTCACGCGGCTGCGGAGGCCCAGGCTCGGGCCGTCGAGGCCAGGGCCGTTGCCGACCAGCAGGCGCGGACGGCCGCCGAGGCCAGCGCTGCGGCCGAGGTGAAAGCCTTGGCGGCGAAGGAAGCTCGGGCATCCGCGGATGCTCAGGCAGCGTCTGCCGCGGAGATCCAAGCCGCTGCGGAGGCAGAGGCTCGGGCAGCTGCCGAGGCGCGGGCTGCCGCGGACGTGCGAGCTCAGGACGCCCAGGAAGTTCAGGCCGCTGCGGAGGCCGAGGCTCGCGCCGCCGTCGAGGCCGAGATCGCTGCGCAGGCAGAGGCTCGCTCGGCCGCGGAGACGCTGGCGCAGGTCTCCGAGGACGCAGATGTTCGGGTTGCGGAGGCGCGCGCTGCGCTGGAGGCCGAGAGCCAGGCGAACGACGAAGCCCGGGCTGCGGCGGAGGTTCAGGCCCGCGCTGCGGCGGAAGCAGAAGCGCGGGTGGCAGAGGCTCGGGCCGCGGGCGAAGCCGAGGCTCTCGCTGCGGCGGAGGCCCAATCGCGGGCCGCTGCCGATGCGCAGGCTGCAGCCGACGCTGCCGCGGCGGTGCACGCCCGCACGCTGGCGGAGGCTCAGGTCCACGCCATCGCCAACGGCATCCCGCTCGACGAGGTCATGAGGGCGATCGCGCCTCCCGACCCGCCGGCTCCCGCACCGCCTCCGCCTCCACCACCTCCGCGTCCCGCGGCAGACGAGGCGCCCGAGCCGGTGGTCCTCGAGCCCGTTGCCTTAGAACCCGGTGCTTTGGAGCCCGTGGTTCTCGAACCCGTGGCTCTGGCGCCAGCGGCTGCTGCGCCACCGCCACCCGCCGCCCGCCCCGCACCCTGGCGGCCTTCGCCGCGCCGGCGCCCGCCGCTGCGGTAGCCCAGGTCGAAGAGCGGCCGTCGCGACCGCGAATCCTGTTGGTGGGCAGCACGTTTGTCGTCGTGGCGATCGTCCTCCTGGCGCTTGCGGCGACCGGTGTAGCGATCGCGTTCAAGCCGACGGCGAGCGAGCAGGCGGTCCGCGTCGAGGAATCGGTGCCGGGTAAGTACCTCCCCGTGATGCCGGGTCAGGGCACCGCGCCGGTTCTGGACGACGGCAGCTATCTGCCGCGGGTCGTGTCGGTGACGGACCAGCCCGCGGCGGCAGGTCTGTCGGTACCCGCGCAGAACAGTGCGAACCCGCCTGCGGCCAAGAAGGGCCAGCCGACCGTCGCCCAGACCGTCGACGCTCCTGCCTGCGCCGCTCGCGCTGCCGCCGGGTGGTCTCGACCTCAACCAGTGGCTGCCCGCGGGGATGGGCGACCTGAGCCAGATGTTTCCGCAAGCGGCCGAATGCACTCCCGGTGACAGCTCCTGCTTCCTTCGAACGACGGGCTGCCAGCCCGGCGACATCAAGTGCCTGAACACCGCGTACATGACCTGCCGAGCGGGCGCGGCCCGCCTGCCAGGGGACGCCGATCAACCAGCCGGCCACCCAACCGGCGTGCGGAGGACCGACGGGCCCGAAGTGCCCGCCGCTGGCCGCGACCGCCACCTGCACGACACCCAACGACCCGGCGTGTGAGCCACCGGCGCTGCCGGCGTCGTGCAGGACGCCAGGCGATCTCACCTCGTGCCTGTCGCCGGGAGCGCTCGGCACCGACTGCCCGCCCGGCACCCGCTGCGACCCCGCGGTGGCCCCTGGACCCATCGACCAGAACCGTGTCTCCACCACGACGGCCCCGCTGGGCGAGGTGGCTCCGCCGGCGAATGCCCCGCCGCCGTCGCCGGAAGCGGTGGCCCCCACGCCGTCGCCCGCAGTCGCGGTGCCAGGACCGCCGGAAGCGTCACCTCCGCCGGCACCGCCCGCCGGTGGCGTCGACCCCGCTGCGCCCGTCGATGCCGGGCCGCCGCCGCTCACCCACGGCGGTCGGGGCACGGGCCCCGGGGCAGGCCCGTCCACCACCGCCGTACAGGCGCCCGTGCCGTTGTCCTAGGGGCAGGGCTCGCTCCGGCGAATCACGTTGTGGCGCTGAGGTAGAGGCCCTGCTTCGCGCTGGCGTCTGGAAAGATGACTCTCGAGTGCCCGCCTCTGCACGACAACGCGATCGCCGCTACCAAGCGGGCATCCCGAAGGTCGCTACCGCGAGTGCGATGCGTAGCGCACGAGGACGGGTTCCGGGCGGGTGAAATCCACGTCCCTTCCGCAAAGGACGGACGCGAGCAGACTCACTCGATTGGCGTCCTACGCACGGTTTCGACACCAGGGTCGTGGATTTCGACAGATCGCGCCTAAGCGCGACCGTGGTGTCGAAACCGCCCATAGGACCGAAAAGGCCATCCCCGCGGCGGCTGGCAATGCGACGCTACAGCGCCTTTCGCCTAGAAGAGCGAGAGCTGCTCGTTGCCGGCGCCGAACTTCTCTGGCACGGGCCGCTGACGCACCCGCAGCGGCCACCAGAACCATCGACCCATCATCGCCGCGATCGACGGCGTCATGAACGACCGCACGATCAGGGTGTCGAACAGCAGGCCGAGCGCGATCGTCGTGCCGATCTGTCCGAGCACCTTCAAGTCGCTGATGATGAACGACGCCATGGTGAACGCGAACACCAGCCCGGCCGCGGTGACCACGGAGCCACTGCCCGCCATGGAACGGATGATGCCGGTGTTGATCCCGGCGTGGATCTCCTCCTTGAACCGGGAGACCAGTAGCAGGTTGTAGTCCGAACCCACGGCAAGCAGCAGGATGACCGACAGCGGCAGGATCACCCAGTACAGCGGGAAGCCGAACATGTACTGCCACACCAGAACTGACAGTCCGAAGGAGGCGCCCAACGACAGCGCGACGGTGCCGACGATCACCAGCGCGGCCACCAGGCTTCGCGTGATGAACATCATGATCAACATGATCAGGCTCAGCGCGGCGATGCCGGCGATGATCAGGTCGTAGTGCGCCATCTCCGCGATGTCCTTGTAGGTGGCCGCCACGCCGCCGATGTAGATCTTCGAGCCAGCCAGCGGCGTGCCCTTCACCGCCTCCTGAGCCGCGTGGCGCATCTCATCGATGTGCGAAATGCCTTCCGCGGTAGCGGGATCGGTGTCGTGGGTGATGATCATCCGCGCGGCCTTGCCGTCCGGCGACAGGAACAGCTTCAGCCCGCGTTGGAACTCGGGGTTCGTGAACGCCTCCGGCGGCAGGTAGAAGGAGTCGTCGGTCTTCGACGCGTTGTACGCCTTGCCGAGCGCGGTGGAGTTCTCCAGCGCCGCCGCGCTCTGACCGTAGATGCCCGCCGTGGTGGCGTGGTTGGTCAGCGTGAGATCGCGGTTCGTCTCCTGGCTCGCGATCTGCGGCGGGATGAGCGCCACCAGCTTCGGCTGCAGCTCGTCCAGTTTCGAGATGCTCGACGAGACGCTGGCCAGCTGGTCGGTCAGCGCGTCGATGCCATCCAGCGAGTCGAACAGCGACCTGAACGCGTTACAGACCGGAATGTCGAAACAGTGTGGCTCCCAATAGAAGTAGTTGCGCATCGGTCGGAAGAAGTCGTCGAAGTCGGCGATCTTGTTGCGCAGGTCCTGTGCCGTGGCGACGGTCTCCTTGAAGGCCTCGCTCTGTTCGTGCGTGATGTCGCTCGACTGCTGTTGCAGCGCGTACTGCGCGCGCAGGATGTTGATCGTCTTGTCGATCTCCCCGACCTGTGTCAGGAGATCGTCGGCGCGGGCCTGCTGGAACGGCAGGTTGTTGATCTGCGCCGCGCTGTTCGCGCTGAGTTGGAACGGGATCGACGAGTTGTCCAGCGGCGTGCCCAGCGGCCTGGTGATCGACTGCACCTGCGCGATGCCGTCGGTGTGGAACACCGCCTTGGCGACCCGCTCGAGCAGGATCATGTCGGTGGGATTGCGCAGATCGTGATCGCTCTCGACCATCAGCAGCTCGGGATTCAGCCTGGCCTTGGAGAAGTGGCGTTCGGCCGCCGCGTAGCCGACGTTGGACGGTGCGGTGTCCGGCATGTAGATGCTGTCGTCGTAATTGGTCTTGTACCCGGGCAGCGCGAGCAGTCCGACGAGTGCGATCCCGATCGTCGTGATGAGGATCGGCCCCGGCCAGCGCACGATCGCCGTCCCGATCCGTCGCCAGCCGTACTTCTTGGTGGGCCGCTTGGGTTCCAGGAACCGGCCGCCGAGGACGATCACCGCGGGCGCCAACGTCAGCGACGCCGCCAGCGCCACCAGCACGCCGAGCGCAGCGGGAATGCCGAGGCTCTGGAAGTACGGCAGACGGGTGAAGTACAGGCAGGCAACCGCCCCGGCGATCGTCAGTCCGGAGCCGAGGATGACGTGCGTCGTGCCGTGATACATGTCGTACCAAGAGGCTTCGCGATCCAAGCCAAGGCCGCGCGCCTCGTGGTAGCGGCCGAGCAGGAATATCACGTAGTCGGTTCCCGCCGCGATGACGAGCAGCGTCAGGATGTTGGTCGAGTACGTCGACAGGCCGATGAGGTTGGCGTTCGCCAGGAAGGACACGATGCCTCGCGCGGCCGCCATCTGGATGAGCACCGTCACGAGCCCGAGCAGCATCGTGGTGAAGGAGCGATAGACGATCAGAAGCATCACCGCGATGACGACGACAGTCAGCGCCGTCACCAGTTCGGTGCTTTCGTTGCCGACCTCGAACTGGTCGGCGATCTGTGCGGCAGCGCCAGTGACGTAGGCCTTGACCCCGGGCGGGGCGGGCGTGGCGTCGACGATCTTGCGCACGGCGTCAACGGATTCCAGCGATAGCGCCTCGCCCTGATTGCCGGACAGGAACACCTGGACGTACGCGGCCTTGCCGTCAGGACTCTGCGAGCCGGCCGCGGTGAGCGGGTCGCCCCAGAAGTCCTGGATGTGCTGAACGTGCTTGGTATCGGCGGAGACCCGCTTGATGATCTCGTCGTAGTACTGATGTGCGTCGGCGCCCAGCGGCCCCTGGCCCTCCAACACGATCATCGCGGCGCTGTCGGTGTCGAATTCCTGGAACTTCTCGCCGATGCGCTTGAACGCCTGCAGCGATGGCGAGTCCGGAGAACTCAGCGCGACGTTGTGCTCCGCGCCGACCGCCTCGAGCTGTGGGACGAGCGCGTTGCTGAGCCCAGCAACGAGCACCCAGAAGATCACGATGGGGACGGAGAGCACCCGGATCGTGTGGGCAATGCGACTGCGAGTCTCGTCGCGTGACACGCTGATCGGCGCCGTGGGCGCTTCCTCGGTCGAGCTGTGGCTCCCGGTCATCCGGACTTGTCCAGGCAGTAGATGAAGGGGTTCAAGGCGTTGGCCGACCTCTCGTCCTTGACGGCATTGTCGATGGTGATGCGGCAGCCGATCGAGGGGCCGTCACCCTGGGCCTGCACGTTGACGAACACGGCAGGCTGCGTCGTCGTGGTGTCGTATTTCCACGGGAGTGCGACGGCGTCGGCGCGCTGCGGTTGGGCGTCGACGTCGAGGTAGGTGATGGTTGCGGTGGAGCCAGGGGCGCCGTAGACCTCGATGAGCACGCGCTTCGGATTGAAGGGCTTGGTGTCGTTGGCGCTGTTGTCGGGGGTGGACACGACGTCCTTGGAGCCGAAGATGCCGTTGAGGCGATAGACGGCGAATCCTGCGACCGCGATGATGACGATCGCCACCAATATCATCCACCGTCGCATCAAGAAGCGACTGAGCGAAAACCCATGCATCCGTGACTCTTTCGGCGGGTGGATACCGTCTTGAACTAGGTGGAGACTACCTGAAGGCTATGTCAACTAGGTTGACAGTACGGTACGGGACCGGACGCCACAACACGTAGGTCATGCGCTATGCCGGGTGAGGCTGGGGATGATCAAGTTGTCCACGAGATCGTGAACGGTGCGGCTCGACGGCGACTGGCCCGTCAATATCGAGCGGTAGATCAGATAGCCGGGCAGCACGTCCCAGAGGTCATCGGTGACTGCGGAGGCCTCGATCTCGCCGCGGTCGACGGCCCTGGCCAGTACGCGTTTCATCATGGCCTTGCGCTCGCCGAGGAACTGCTGCTGCATGGTCGCGTTGAGCTCGGCGCTGCGGGAGGTCTCCACGAGCACGGCCCGGATGGTGCTGGCGTGGGTGCTCACGTGGGCGCAGATCGCCTCGCCCAAGGCCAGGAGATCGTCGCGCAGAACCCCCGTGTCGGGGTCGATCGCGACCTGGCGCGTGCCTTCGATGAACGCGGCCAACACCAGCTCGGCCTTCGTGGGCCATCGTCGATACAGCGTGGCCTTGCTCGCCCGCGCGGTGGTGGCCACCGCCTCCAGGCTCAGCCGGTCGTAACCGTGCTCCTGCAGTAGATGGAGCGTGACCGCGAGCAACTCGGCCTCCCGCGACGACCACGGGCAATCCGCGTCGGCATCGGAACTCCGGATCACCGCGGCCTCCATGGCAATCGAGGGACTTCGTGCGAATGAGTATCGGCCATTCATGGCGTTGACGAGAGGGGAAAGCCTCGGCGGCCACATTTCGGACTCAATGCCTACCCACCATGGCACTCTCGCTGCGCGCCGCCCACACTGAACCCCATGACGGAACGTGAGGACACCCGCGTCGCGGTCTACTTGGACTTCGACAACATCGTGATCTCGCGATACGACCAGGTGAATGGCCGCAACTCCTTCCAGCGCGACAAGGCCAAGGGGCTGGACTCCGATCGCCTCACCCGCGCGACCGTCGACGTGGGCGCGGTCATCGACTTCGCGTCGTCCTTCGGCACGCTGGTGCTCACGCGGGCGTACGCCGACTGGTCGGCCGACGTCAACGCCGGCTATCGCGGCCAACTCGTCGGGCGCGCCGTAGACCTGGTGCAGCTCTTCCCGGCCGCCGCCTATGGCAAGAACGGGGCCGACATCCGGCTGGCGGTCGACGCCGTCGAGGACATGTTTCGCCTGCCCGACCTCACCCACGTCGTGATCGTCGCGGGCGACTCCGACTACATCGCGCTGGCTCAGCGCTGCAAGCGGCTGGGCCGCTACGTCGTCGGCATCGGGGTGGCTGGCTCGTCGAGTCGCTCGCTGGCCGCGGCGTGCGACGAGTTCGTCACCTACGACGCGCTGCCCGGCGTGCCGGTGTTCGAGCCCGCTCCGGCTCCCGCGGCCGAGTCCGAGGACGACAAGGGCGAGGCCGAGCCGGAACCGAAGAAGCGCGCACCACGACGCCGCGCCACCCGACCGCAGACCATCGACGAGGATCCCGAGCCGCCCGACCCTCAGATCGCGGCGACGGGCCTGCTCACGCGAGCGCTGCAGATCGGCCTGGAGAAGGACGACGTCGACTGGCTGCACAACTCCGCGGTCAAGGCGCAGATGAAGCGCATGGACCCGTCGTTCAGCGAAAAGAGCTTGGGATTCCGGTCTTTCAGCGACTTCCTGCGCTCGCGCACCGACGTCGTCGAGCTCGACGAGACGTCGACGACGCGAATGGTGCGACTCAAGGCCACCTAGCGCGGATCCTTGCGCCGATTGTGCGCGTGACGAGACTTTCGGGCGAAAAACCTCGTCACACGCACAAACGGCGTGTGGAGGGGAGTGGCGCTCGGTGCGGGAAGGGTATGGCGCCTTGGCGCTCGGCTAGCCGCCGAGGGTCGCCACGATGTCGCCCTTCATCGCGTCCAACTGCGCGCCCCAGTAGCCCCAGCTGTGCGTGCCGTTCGGCGGGAAGGTGAACGTGGCGTTGCGCCCGCCCGCCGCGGTGTACGCCTTCTGGAACGCCACGTTGCCGTCCTTGGTGAGCCCCTCGAGCAGGGTGGCTGGCACATCGCCGCCGCCGAGTTCGTTGGGCTTGCCGTTGCCCGTGTACACCCAGAGCCGAGTGCCGTTGCCCGCCAATCTGGCTGCCTGCAACGTCGGGTCGTTGCGCTGCCAGGTGGGCCCGCCGCCGGGACCCCACATCGCGGTCGCGTCGAATCCGCCGGCGTCGCGCATCGAGAAGCCGACCAGCGTCGGCCAGAGGCCGTCGGAGAGGTGCAGAAAGCCCGACAGCGACGCCGCGTACCTGAAGTTGCCAGGGTGGTAGGCCGCGAGGATCAGTGCGGCGCTGCCCGACATCGACAACCCGACGACGGCGTTGCCCGACGGCGAAATGCCCTTGTTTGCAGACAGATACGCGGGCAGCTCCGAGGTGAGGAACGTCTCCCACCGGTAGGTCTGCGTGCGCCCGGCGCCGACGGCGGGGGAGTTCCAGTCGGAGTAGAAGCTGGACATCCCGCCGACGGGCATCACGACCGCGACGCCCGAGCCGTTGAACTTCGCGAACGCATTGGTCTCGATGTCCCAGCCGTTGTTGTCGTCGCGGGCACGCAGGCCGTCGAGCAGGTACACCGCGTGGTTGCCGCCAGGCTGGAACCGGACCAGGACGTTGCGGCCCATCGCCGCCGACGGAACCTGCAGGTTTTCGATCGGCCCGCTCGGGGCGGCCTGTGCCGGTGTCGACCCCTCAGCAACACCGAACAGGCCTGCGAGCACGGTGGCGACGACCGCTGTGACCGCGGTTCTGCGCCACGTGCGCCCGAGTGTGGAGGGAAAGGACATGTTCTGCCTCTGTCTCCCCGACCCTCTTCGCGTCGACAGCGATGCAACTGCTGCCACATGTTTCTCGACCGCTAGCGCCCAAGTGTTACGGTCGCCCGCCCCACCCCCGCAATTCGTCCACCGCCACCCGCGCTCACCACGGGTTTTGGTGCACGAATCACGGGGGCTCGCGCGCTACCCTGTCCGCATGAGTTCCAGACGATGCCCGGCGGCGTGGTGCACGAGATGCCTCCGGATCTGCGGTCGGCGCTCGCTGCGAATCCGACGGCGCTCGCCGCGTGGAAGGACATCACGCCGCTGGCGCGCAACGAGTTCATCTGCTGGGTCGAGGACGCCAAGCAGGCAGCGACCCGCACGCGGCGCATCCGTCGCACCCAGGAGGAGTTGGAGGAGGGCATGCGCAGGCCCTGCTGTTGGCCGGGGTGCAAGCACCGCGAGCGCACCGGGAAGCCCTAGACGAAGCCGAGGTAGCCGATCAGGCCCGCCGCGGCGACGATGATCAACGGATTTATCTTGGTACGCAAGAAGATAACGGTGCAGATCGCGGTGAGGGTGTACGCCTTCCAGTCGTGATCGGCCGCTCGGCTGATCACCAGACAGGTCGCCGTGATGAGGCCGACGGTCAGCGGCGCGAAGCCCTTCTCGATGGCCAACCGGATCTTCGACCCCTCGCCCTTCTGCCAGATCTTGGTGACGACGTAGACGAGGATCGACGCCGGGACGATCATCGCGACGGTCGCGACGATGCCGCCGAGAACTCCCCACAGGACGCCGCCCATCGACAGGCCCGCCGCATAGCCGACCAGCGTCACGATCAGGATGCTCGGGCCCGGTGCGGCCTGCGAGATCGCGAAGATGTCGGCGAACTGCGCGTTGGTCAGCCAGTGATCGTGCTGCACCGCGTTGCAGATGCATCTCGGGCAGGACGACGTTGCCGCCGCCGATCGACATCAGCGACAGCCCGCTGAACAGGATCGTGAGGTTCAGATACGTCTTCACGCTGGACGCCGCCTCCGTCTCCTTCGCCTTCTCGGGCCACGCCCACAGCAGGCTCAGCGGCGCGAGGATGGCGAGCACCTCGAGCAGCGGCCACCGCAGGACGCCGTTGAGGATGAACGCCCCGAGGAACAGCCCTATCGCCGGAAAGCTGGTCAGACACTTCTGCCCGGTCTTGATCGCCATCGTCAGAGTCAGTGCGACGGCGGCGGCCGACGCCCCGTGCAGGACGCTCTTCATCGCGGGCACCTCCTTGAACCGGAAGTACGCGTAGCCCGCGACGAGGATCAGGAACACCGGCATCAGGCAGAGGCCGAACAGCGCGGCCCCGGCGCCGGGGATCCCGCGCATCTTCGTGCCCGCGAAGACGGCCATGTTGACCTGGTTGGCGCCGGGCAGGATCCGGCACATCGTCATGGCGCTGAGGAACTCCTCGTCGCTCATCCAGCCCTTCTCGACCACCAGCACCTCGCGCGACCACGCGGACAGCCCGCCGCCGAACGATGCGAGGGCAATGTGGTTGAACGCCAACGCAAGCTGAAGCAGCGACGCCCGTGGAGGCTCGGGGATGTCGGGCGGCTCAGGGTCTTCGATGCCCTCACTCATGCATGAGTTCGTGGTCGTGCGGGAAGTCGTCCTCGTGATGCTCGGCGGGGTTGAGCGGGTCCGGCGGGTCGTAGTGGTGCGAGAGATCCCAGTCGGTCTCGAAGGTCTCGAGCAGCCTGCCGACGACGTCGGCGTTGTTGACGGTGATGCCGAGCTCGCGGCGCAGGTCGAAGGCGCTGCGGTCGATGTTCATCGACCCGACGAGGACGTGCTCTCTGTCGACGATCAGCAGCTTGGCGTGCACCCGCAGATTCTTCTGCTTGTGCACCTTGACTCCGAAGCGCTTGAGCGTGCGCAGCGACGCGAACGTGTCGAGGATGTCCCACTCGCTGATCCCGTGCTTGCCTCCGCACAGCACCCGGACGTGGACGCCGCGATCAGCCGCCGCCGCAATGTGATCGAGAATCACGGCGTCGACGTACTTCGGATGCTGGACGTCGAGGTGGCGCTGCGCGGTATCGATGAAGTGCGCCATGTGCTTGCGAGAATTCGAGTTGCTCCACAGCAGGCCGGCGTCGTTGGTGGGCGTCCAATCCGTCTGTTCCCAGTCGGCGTCGAACACCTCGACGATTTGCGCCACCCGCAGCGGATCGTGGGTGATGACGCCGTAGTCGCGGGTCAGGGTGAAGTACTTCTCGCACAGGTTGAACGTCGCGACCAGGGCCGCGCTGTCGTCGACGACGATCGACTTCTCATGCGTCACATAGAATTTCGGGTTCGCCCACCTGATGTCGATACCCGCCGCGGAGAAGGCCTCGAACGTCTCGTCGTTCGCACGGTCGCCGCCCGAGCGCTTCGAGTTGAGCATCACCTTGACGTCGACGCCGGCGTTCTTCCTGTCGAGGACGGCCTGAATCAGGCTCTCCTCGGTGAAGGTGAACTGCTTGATCAAGAGCGATCGCCGAGCGGTTTCGATGAATTCGCGTACCGGATCGACACCGTCGTCGGGTTGCACGATCAGGCGAGGGGGAACCGGATCCATAAGGTAGGAAACTAGCACCACGGCAACTGCGAGGCGTTCCGTTCTCGGCGTTGGTCAGGGTGCCGTGAGCTGCTGCGATCAGGCTCAGAGCTCACAGCTCCAGTCGGCGCCGTCGGCGGATCAGCCTGTCGATCGCATCGAAGACGCTGGAGCCGACGAGCGTGCCCAACGCGATCGAGAAGATCGCCCCCACCGTGGTTTGCAGCGCGTCGAAGTCGGCGGTACCGGTGACGGCCCTGCTGAGCGACACGAAGCCCAACGCGCCGGGCACCAGCGCCCAGAACGCCGCCACCTTCAAGACCATCGCGGGCGGCGAGCTCCTGATCCGCGACGCGAGCGTCGCGAACGGGACCACCAGGAACGCGCCGATCGCGCCGCTGTGAGCTTCGGAGAAGAAGTGTCCGCCGATCTTCTGGCCGAGCAGAGCGACCGCGATGGCTGCGGTCATCCACAGTAGCGATTGCCGCGGCGCCGACAGAACGATGTACAGGCCGACCGAAATCACCACGATCGCAACGTAAAACGCCCAGCCGCCCAGCTGCGCCGACGGTGCCTGCGGCGCGGGTCTGCCCGCGATCGCCAGCCCGAGCGACACGCCGAAGACGAGCAGCGCCAGTTGCACCGCACCGTAGATGAGCCTGCTCGCGCCTGCCACCACCTCCGAGCGGGCCAGCTCCATGGCGCCGATCGTCATCGGCACGCCGGGCAGCAGGGTCACCAGCGCAGGGCTGATGATGCGCAGCATGCCCTCGTTGGCGGCGTCGGCGACGAACAGGGTGGCCAGAATCGTGACGACCATCGCGGACAGCGTGGGCAGGATGGGTTCGAGTGCGGGGAAGGGTCGCGTGGCCACGACGATGACGCCGACGACCATGCCCAGGAAGAGATAGCCCGCGACGCCCGTCCACGTCGGATTGACCGACATGCCGAAGCCGATGGTCGTCAGCGCATACCCGAGGACCGTCACCACCGCGCCGAACCGTGGCGGCAGCTTGCGCGCGGTGGCCACGGCGGCGAGGGCGGCCGCGGGCGTGATGGCGCCCGCCGCGGCGAGGTTCGCGATGCGTTCGACCCGCCCCGCCATGTCGAGATGGGTGATGATCCGCGAGGATTTCGCGATCTCGTAGCCCTCGTTGCCGACCTGGATCCACAGCGCGTTGGGTTGCGCGACGACCCGCACGGTCTGGTCGGTGTGCAGCGCCGCGATCCGCGTCAGGCGGGTCTCGACCTCGTGGGTCGGCTGCTCGACCTCGAGAAGGGCGATGCCCAGTTCGCGAAGCATCGCGGCGACAACGGTGTCGTCGTGCGCTTCGTCGTGGATCAGCCGCTGCGGGCGTTCCTTGCGCAGTGACGCGAGTCGGCGGCGTGCTGTCGCGACCCAGTTGTCGGGCATGTCGGAGATCCTAGGTCGGTGCCCGTCGGAGCCATCGCCGCGGACGTCGCGTCAGGCCTTCTTGACCAGCGCCCACGGGGCCTGGACGACGACCTGACCGGGTCCGCAGGAGCCCATCGCGTTGACGGTGACGGCGGTGCCGGTCAGCGTTCGGACGTCGAACGAATAGGCCACTGTCGCAGGCACACTCGGCCCGTTCGGGCATTGGACGGCATCGGGACTGTCGCGCTTGACAGTCCATCGCCCGTGAGCGAACTCCGCGGGCGCCGTCCAGCCCTTGTCGCTGCTGACCTGGCCGCTGCACGTGTCCTCGGCCGTGCACTCGCTGGTGATGGTCCAGGTGCTGACGTCGTTGGGGGTCGGCGTGGTTAGGCCGTTGACCGTGCGCTTGCCGTTGTCGGTCGTGGCCGCATAGGTCCCGTTGAGAGGCGAGCCGGGGGCAGTCGGCTTCGACGGCGCGGGTGGCGGGGTCGACGGTGCCGCGGACGCTGACGTGGAAGTCGCTTGCGGCTCTGCGGGTTTCGACGAGCACGCGACGGCGCCGAATCCGAGTAGTGCGACGGTGACCGCGATGGATGCGAGTGAACGGGTGATCGGCATCGATGCCCTCCGGGACGGCGTTTCGGCGTGGCCGAGTGTAGGGCACTGGCCTGCCAGGCCATTCCTGTGATCCACGTCACATCAAGCGTATCCTGGGGTCGTCCCTTGCAAGGAGGAGCGCCATGAAAGGTGCACATCACGACCCTGTAGATCACGCCCGAACGACGCAACCGCACGCCGGCGAGTCCTTCACCGACACCCTGTGGTTACCGGGTCTGTTCCTACTGATGCTCGGCATCGTCACCATCGCGGGCTTCGTCGCGGCAACGGCGTACGGCCATCCGGACGTGCAGCTGTCCCTGGGCCTCGTCGCGGGAGCGCTCGTCACGGCCGGTGCCGCGCTGATCTTTCTCGAGCATCAGCGGGTGAAGCGCGTCGAACGGCGCTGGCTTGCCGAGCATCCGGAGAGTCGGCACCTGCACTACTGACGACGAAACCGCCCTGCACCAAAAGGTGTGGGGCGGTTCGTCGTTCGCGGTGTCTTCGGGGTTACGGCGCGCTGTCGCTCTGACCCACGCCGAGGGCCTTGGCGACTCCGCCGAAGGCACCCTTGGCCGAAACGTTGTTGTCGGCGCCCTTGGCGAAGGCGATGCTCAGCACGCTGTCCTTCACCGACGAGTGGCTGTTGGCGCCCATTGCCTCGCTCAGGGATGCGACGCTGTTCTGCAGCTTGGCGACGTTGTTCACGCCCGGGGCGAGGTTGATGCCGAGGGTGTTGTGCTTGACCACCGACCTGTTGCCGATTCCCGTGGTGAAGTTCTGGGTCAAGGCATTCGCCACCGTGGTGGAGCTGTTGCGGATGCCCGTGTTGACGTCGTTGGTGAGGTTGTTCCCCTTGGTCGACGTGACGTTGTCGATGCCGGTGGTGATGGCATGGGTGAGGTTGTTGTCCTGGGCCGTCACGTGATTGGACAGTCCGGTGTTCAGGACATTGCTGGCGTTATTGCCGGAGGCGCCGGTCGTGTTGCCGATGCCCGAGGTGACGATGTTGGCGAAGTTGTTGCCGGCGTCGGCGCACCAGCCGGCCGTGGTCACGACGTTGTTCTTGCCTGAGGTGAGGACGTTGGTGAAGTTGTTCTCGTCGGCGTTCACGAAGTTGCCGAGGCCCGTGGTGAGCACGTGGGAGAAGTTGTTGCCCGAGGCGTCCGTGACGTTCGCGATCCCCGTGGGGATGACGTTGGAGAAGTTGTTGCCGTAGGCGCCCGTGGTGTTGGCGATGCCCGTGCCGATGACATTGGTGAAGTGGTTGTCATTGGCGGTGAGCTGGTTGCCCAAACCGGTGGTGATGAGGTGGGTGAAGCTGTTGTCCGACACGTTGGCGACGTTCCCCAGCCCCGAGGTGAGGACGTTCGAGAAGCTGTTGGCGTAGGCGCCCGTCTCGTTGTCGATGCCCGTCGTGAAGAAGTTGGAGAAGCTGTTGTCGGTGGCGTGGAGGTTGTTGTTCTTGCCCGTCGTGACGAGGTGGGAGAAGTTGTTGCCCCACGCGCCTGCGTAGTTGTCGAAGCCGGTCGTGACGACGTTCGAGAAGTTGTTGAGTTGAGCGTCGGTGGTGTTGTCGACGCCCGTCGTGACCACGTGGGTGAAGTCGTTGTGCTTGGCCAGCACCTGGTTCCCGATGCCCGTGGTGAGCACGTTGGTGAAGTTGTTGCCGCCACCGGTCACATGGTTGGCCACCCCCGTGGTGACGATGCCCGTGAAGTTGTTGCCGCTGCCGCACAGCGAGGTGATCACGTCGTTGTGCGCGCCCGAGGTGACGACGCCGGTGACGTTGTTGTCGTCGGCGGACACGTGGTTGTCCAGGCCCGCGGTGATGATGTGGGTGAAGCTGTTGCCGTAGGCGGACGTCGTGTTGCCCTCGCCCTTGGTGATGATGTTGGTGAGGAAGCCTCCGCCGGAGTGCACGGTGTTTCCATTGCCGACGGTGACCGAGTTGCTGAGGATGTTGCCCGACTCGTGGACGGTGTTGTCGTTGCCGACGACCAGTGCGCCGTCCCAGAACGGGCTATCGGTGGTGGCGTGGCTGTTGGCGCCGAAGACCGAGGCGACCGAGAAGCCACTGGCCGACGCCGTGCTGTTGGGGCCGAGGGCGATCGCCGCGGAGAACAGTCCCGCTTGGCAGCCCGACCCTGTCGAGAATCCCGCGGCGGCGACGCAGGATGCGTTGGCCGTTGCGGTCGATCCCAGCACCGGGCCCGCTGCGGCAAGCGATCCCGTCGCCATGGCGGCGATCGCGACACGACCAACCAGCGCACTGCCTTCGGTTGCTGACTTCGGGGCACGATGGCGGCCGCGAGCCACCGGTGAGTGCGTTGTCATGAAGAACCTTTCGGCTGTGCGTTACATGTTGTTTGAAAAGTGAACCAAGTCCGCATGGACATTAGGACACGCTTAGGAAGAGTGCAACCTGTTCTAGTGAAATTTGCTGTGTGGCCTGACTCACATCGCCGGCGTAAATTTTTAACCTGCTCAGGCGCACTTTTGTCGCTCAAAGTGGCATAGGTTGCCGTTCTCTATTGGCATCAGAGGACATACTTTGAAGTCTGAACTACATCTATTTAACTGTGAACTATCTCCTCAAGTACTGAAAATTAGTGCCGCTGAGGGGCCTACGGGGATGTCACGGCAGGAGGTTGGACAACGAAGGAAGTCATGATCAGCAATGATTGCTGGGCTACAGCGTTCAAAATTGCCAGGCCGTGATCAGATCGCGGGCGCCGCAACTTCGTCAGCAGGTCAGCCTCGGGTGCGTATCCGCGTATCGCGCGCTGAAACCGTGGGCCGGCTGGGCGCCTACGCGTCCGCCGAACTCAGTCCGGCGTACGCGGACAGCTCGTCGATGAAGCCGGCAGGGAACCGCAGCGTGCCGCGTGCCGTACGCCGCAGGAACCCCGACGCGGCCCGCGCCGACAACGGCCGCCCCGGGAACGCGAGGAAGTCCGCAAGGGGCTTGCGCGTGTGCCACTCCGGCCACGGGCCGACGTCTGCGGTGTGCACGACACCGTCGAGGTCCGCCCACGCGGCTCGGCGTGGCCATTTGGCGCCGGTCCACGGCGCGTCGTCGCACGCGTCATAGCGGCCGGGGGTGGCGAGCCGACGGCCGATCCATGCGGCGGCGGGCACGCTCACCGAATTTCCGACCAGCCGCCAGCGCTCGCCTGCCTTGGCGACCTCCTCGGCCGGGGCCGTCCAGTCGACGGGAAAACCCTGCAGCCGCTCGGCATCCCGCAGATCGGGCGTGACGTAGCTGCCCGCCGGCATCCGGATGGCGGGTGGCGACGCGACGCCGACGGAGGAGCCGCACTTGATCGGCGGGACCCCGTCGACGGCCCAGCCGAAGGCCCGCATTCCCTCGGTCCAGTAGAAGCCGCAGGCCACGTCCGGGTATTCGCTTGCAGGCAAGGGCTTTTCGGTGTCGTCGACGAGGAGCACGTCGCGCGGGTCACCGTCGCGGCTGGCGACCAGGTACCACCGATTGCGCCGCTGCGGCAAGCCGAACGCATTGCTGTCGACGATGCGGTACGCCCACCGGTAGCCGCGCTCGGTCAGCGTCGTCGTGATCAGGCGCAGCGCCGCGCCCTGCGAGAGGGACATCAGGAACGGGACGTTCTCGAGAACCACCCACGGCACGTCTGCGGTATCCATCAGTCGGAACACCTCGCCGATGAGACTGCTTCGAGCGCCGCCGATTCCGACCTTGCGCCCCACGCTGCTCAGGTCCTGACACGGGAATCCCGCGACGACGAGATCGGTGGTGGCAGGCAGCGACCGAAGCTCCCGCACGTCGCGTTCGAGCTTGGTGTCGGGGAAGTGGTGCCGAAGCACGTGCATTGCGGGCGTGGCACTTTCGACGAGCAGCTCGGTGTGGTGCCCTCCGGCGGCCATGCCGAGCTCGAGGCCGCCGATTCCAGCGAACAGCCCAGCGACCTCGAAGGACGTCACCGCAGCCATTCCAGCGCGATCGCGTAGCTCAGCCGGGACGGCACCGCATTACCGATCATCCGCGCCAACGCCGTGCGGTGTTGCGCCGTGTCGAACCGGAACCAGTCCGGAATGTATTGCAGCCGTGCGGCTTCCCGCGCGGTGATGGTCCGGCGACGGCTCGGATGCACGTAGCGGCCCATGCACATGCTGTAGAAGCCGGTCGTGACGGTCTGCGACGGGCGGTCCCAGGCCAACCTGCCGTAGATCGACTGGTAGCTGTGTCCGCCGCTGGCGTGACACGGCGGTCGCTGGCTGTCGGGAAGGTCGAACATGCCGGACTCGAAGAGGAAGTCGATGCGCTGCCGCGTCGCGGGCGCCGACCTGGCGACGGCGTCGAGTAGGTCGATGCGCCGCGACTCCGTCATCGCCTCCAGATCCTGGATCGCCCACGCCACGTCGCGGGGACGTCGGCGGTGCCGCTCGGTGACGTCGGCGGGCGTGACGGCGCTCGTCAGGCTTGCCATGAGGGCCAGCCGGCGACGTCGCTGCGGCACGCCGATCTCGCAGAGGTCGATCACCCCGACCGACACCTGGTACCCGAGCTCGCCGAGCGCATCGGCGGTGCGCTGCACCACGGCCTGTCGATCGTTCAGTGCACCCGGCACGTTCTCGATCAGAACATGTTGGGGCTCAAACACTTCCGCGGCGCGGACCATCGTCGCGTAGAGCTCGTTCTTGTCGTCGGAGTGGCGGGTCCGATTGTTGAAGTCACTGTGCCCCTGACAGGGCGGTCCGCCGACCAGCACGTCGATGCCGGGATGACGCCTCGCGAGTTGTCGCTCGGCGGGCGTGAGCCGGGAGCCGACGCGGCCGGGCAGCACCGCCGCGACGTCGTCGTCGAGAGTGACCGCGGTCGGGAAGTTCGCGGCGTACGTCCTCGCGGCGACCGGATCGAGGTCGATCGCCAGCGTCGGTTCGAACGGCCGGTTCAGCGCGTGGGCCGCCTCGGCGAGTCCGATCGAGAGGCCACCGCAGCCGGAGAACAGGTCGACGACGCGAACCGGGGAGCCGGATCCGCCCCACGACGGGGCGACCCTGCTCTGCAGCCAGGCGCGTTCGGCCTCCTCCGCGCAGGTCGGCCTGGAGTCGCTGCCCGGGTAGCCGGCCATGACGCTTGCGGTGTGATGGCCGCCGCGGCTGGTGAGAATGCGCTCGTAGCTGCCGTTGCGGACACGGAAGCGCTCGAAGTCGGCATCGACGGCGCTGAATGTCGCCCCCGGCGCGGCTCCGACGGCGCGACGCTCGACCGCAGCTCCGAGGTCGCGACTGCTCACGGCTGAATCGTATTGAGGGTCCCATACCAGATCGGTCAGGTTGCCCGGCGCGCCGTCAATAGGCTGAACTCGTGGCCGAATCGTGGGCATCCTCGCCGGAGGCGCGCGGGCGCATGCGTGCCAACCGCAGCAGGGACACCAAACCCGAGTTGGCACTGCGGTCGGCCGTGCACCGCCTGGGTCTTCGCTATCGCGTCTCGGCGCGCCCGCTGGCCGGGTTTCGTCGCACCGCCGATCTCGTCTTCTCGGCGGCGAAGGTCGCGGTGTTCCTCGACGGCTGCTTCTGGCACGGCTGCCCCGAGCACCACACCGTCGCCTCGGCCAACGCGAAGTTTTGGGCCGACAAGGTCGACGGTAATCGAGCGCGCGACCTCGACACCGACGCGCGGCTTGCCGAGGCCGGTTGGGTCAGCGTCAGGGTGTGGGAGCACGAGGATCCGGCGCAGGCGGCTCTGCGGGTTCGCGACGTCGTGCTTTCGCGCCGCGTCTGAAATTCGCCGTGGCTGGCTAGGATCGACCGGGCTCCATCCTCGGAAAGGCCGCCATGTTCACCGAACACCTGCACATCGACACGCACACGCCCTCGGTCTACAAGCCGCTGGTGGGCGTCTCGACGGCGGTCGCGGCGGCGGCCAAGGAGGCGGCTCTGCCGCGCACCCTCGTCGAGCTGGTCAACGTCCGGGTCTCACAGATCAACGGCTGCCCGACCTGTCTCGAGGTGCATCATCGCCGCGCCGTCGCCGCCGGAGTCACCGACAAGCAGCTTGCGACGCTGCCCGTGTGGCGCGACACCGAACTGTTCGACGAGCGAGAGCAGGCCGCGCTGCGCCTCGCCGAGATCACCACCACGCTGCCCGACCATGACACCGCCGAACGCGAATACGCCCTTGCGCGCACGGTACTCACCGACGACGAACTGTCCGCCGTCATCTGGGTGGCGATCGCCATCAACGCGTTCAATCGGGTTTCGATACTGAGCAGGCACCCCGTCAAGCCATAGGCGTGCGCCGATGTGCCACAGGCGGCCGAACCACCTACGATGGCAACGCGTTATCTAGTTGATGCGAAACAACACCGGAGGTCCGTTGAGGTCTGCTCGTCGTGCGCGTGGTGCCGGTCTGGCGGCCGTCTTCGCCGTGTTGTCCGTACTCGGCGGCGTCGTCCTGTCGACCACGCCCAAATGCCACGCCGACTGCCAGGTGATCGGCGCCGCACACGATGCGCCCACCGCGCCATCGGCTGATCCAGTGACGACCGCCACCAAGCCCTCCGTGTCGCGCCCGGCCTCGCTGGCGATCGTGCCGGCGGCGAGCAGCACCGCCGTCAACCCGGCGGCTCCGGTCCTCGTCCGCGCCGACGCAGGCACGATCACCGACGTCGTCATGGCCAACGATGCAGGCACCGTGATCCCCGGCGCGCTCACTGGAGACCACAGGGTGTGGAAGCCGACCGGTCAGCTCGGCTACGGCCGCGAATACACCATGACGGTGACCGCCCGCGGACCCCAGGGCATGCCGTCTCGCCAGACGTCGAGCTTCACCACCCTCGAGGCGGACAACCTGGCCAGGGTCTACTTCGAGAACACCGCGGGCAACCTGCTGCAAGACGGCGGCACCTACGGCGTCGGCGCGATCGTCGTCGCCAAGTTCGACGAGCCCATCGACGACCAGGCCAGCGCCGAACGGCACCTCAACGTGACCACCAACCCGCCGGTCGACGGGGCGTGGAACTGGATCGACAACCGGACGGCGCACTGGCGTCCCGCGAACTATTACGCCCCCGGCACCACGGTGACCGTCGCCGCGAACGTCTATGGAACCTCGCTCGGCGACGGGCTCTACGGGCAAGAGGACGAGAAGGTGTCGTTCAGGATCGGTGACGCGCACGTCTCGATCGCCGACGACAACACCAAGCAGGTCAGCGTTTTCAACAATGGGCAGCTGGTGCGGACGATGCCGACGTCCATGGGCATGGGCGGCACCCAGGAGATCGAAGGCCGCACCCTGTCGTTCTTCACACCGCCCGGTGTCTACACGGTGATGGACAAGGCCAACCCGGTCGTCATGGACTCCTCGACCTTCGGGCTGCCGATCGAGTCGCGCCTCGGCTATAAGGAGACGATCTCGTATGCGACGCGGATCAGCACTGACGGGATCTATCTGCATCAGCTCAATTCCACCGTGTGGGCGCAGGGCAATACCGACACGTCGCACGGCTGCCTGAACCTCAACCACGACAACGCCTCGTGGTTCTTCGACTTCTCGGTGCCCGGCGACGTCGTCGAGGTCCGCAACACCGGCGGTGCACCGCTCCAGCTGTGGCAGAACGGCGACTGGACGGTGCCGTGGGATCAGTGGCGGCGCGGGAGCAAGCTCGTCTGACGCCCATCCCGTGACGGCGAGCAGACAGAAAAGGCCCTGAATCCGCACGATTGAGGGCCTTTCCTGTCTGCTCGCTGGGAGAGTGTGGGCGTGCACATGATCCGACAAGGTGTTTCGTCGTCGTCTCTGGCTCGGCTGGCAATTGCCGCGGTGGCCGTGGCGACACTGGCCGCTTGCTCGTCGTCCACCGCCCCGGTCACGGAGAGCAACGCCTCGGGCAACCCCGCCGCGCCGACGTCGACGACGGCAGCCGCGCCCGCCACTCGCGGCGCAGAGGCATTGCTCAGCGCCGTGCCCTGGTCGCAGGTCGGGCCCGGATGGATGCTCGCCACGTGGAGCCCGGTTCCCGGCGGCCACGGCGGCGAGGAGCCGAAGCCCGGTGAGCCCAGTTTCCACACGGCGACCACGACGCTGTACCTCGTCGACCCGCAGGGTGGCCGCTACCCGGTCACGACGTTCCCGCCGCCGGGCGAAGGCCCCAACCCCAGGCTGGTCGACTGGTCCGGCGACGGGAGCCGCGCTCTGGTGTACGCACAGGGAGACAAGCAGGGGACCGTGATCGAGGTCGATCTGCACACCGGCAAGCAGACCTCGTTCACCGTCGACGGATTCGACGTCACCCCTGGCTACAGCCGGCCGCAGGGCAAGGCCGTGCTTCTGGTCAAGTCCGACGACGTCGACAGCCCCGCGGCGCTCAGGCGTGTCGACCTCGCAGGCAAGCCCCAGCTGACGTATCCCGTCGACAAGATCGCCCACGAGTTCAACGCTTCGTACCTCTCCAATCCCGATGGCGCGCAACTGGTTCTGGGCACGAAGTCAGGTCTCGCCCTCATGGCCAACGACGGATCGGTCGGCAAGCCGCTGCCCATCGCCGGCGCGGGCAGCTGCCAACCGACGCGGTGGTTCGACACCCAGTCCACGATCGCCCTCGCCAGTTGCTACGGGTCCGACGCGGGCTCGCGGCTGTGGCTGGTTCCGGTCGACGGATCTGCGCCCACTGCGCTGACCGCGCCGATCACCAACGCGCTGAGCGGAGACCTCGGCGACGCCGATGCGTGGCGCCTTCCGAAGGCCACGTACGTGCAAGCCACCGGCGCGTGCGGCTACCGATATCTCGCCACGCTCAACGCCGACGGCACGACGACCCCGGTCTCGGTTCCCCACGTGAACAAGGACAGCAGCGTCGTCGTGCTCGGCGCGAACGGCAGTCACCTCAACCTGCAAGCCACGGCGTCATGCGGGACGGGCCAATCGCTGCTGGACTACGACACCGACACGAACACGTCGACGGTTCTGCTCGGGCCACCGGTCAACGACGGCGGCGTCATCGCCGCGCTGCCGTATCCCGGCCACGTAACCGACGTCAGCGGTCTACCGGGATCGCGATCTCGTTGCGGCGCCGGAACGGCACGGTCCACGGCGGGTCGTAGAACCACGCGGAGGCATCACCCGTCGCGTCAATGTTCTTGGAGCGCAACACCTCCACCAACTCCGCGGTGTGGTCTGCGACGGCACGCGGGCTCCGGTCTCCGCTGAAGCGCAGCACCGCGAAGGTCTCGCCGGGTACCTCGGTCAATCGGACACGGTCGTCGACGGGCTTCGGGAGCGTCTCCATCGTCCACTTCGACGGCATGAAGAACTGGATCACCCAGCCCTCGCCGACGTCGGTGCGCTGTACCGATTGTGCGACGGGCGCGGTCATGGCGATCTGTTGGCCCGCCTTCGCCTGGGCCACCGGTGCCGTCATGGCGATGGCGTCATCACTCTGGTTCTTGCCGAAGATGTATCCGGCCAGGAGGCGGAAGCCCTGATTGCGCGCTTCCTCCTCGTCGGCGGCGACGGTGGTCTCGGCGGCGATCCGTGGGGCGTAGCGCCGCAGCTCGACGCGATCGGTCAGCCGCTCGCTGGTGTGCTTTGGCTCCTCGGTGCCGATCCGAATGCCTACGGTTTGCAGCGCCGAATCGGCCAACAACCTGGCGATCTTTTCCAACTGGCCCAACACGACGCCCTCCTCGATCCATGTCCCGCTGCCGCGGTATAACCCGAACTCTGGACGCGTACACCCGGAATTCGCGGGGCGTCACAAAGTGGGCAGTCTCGTCACCGCCACGTCGCGGACGTCGAACTCGACGCTACGCTCGTCGGCCCCGTCCCATTGCACCTCCGCGGTGCCGGACAGCTGAAGCGTCCGGCCGCTGAAGAAGTCGACGAACAGTAACGCGGCTGCCGGGTCGACCGCCAGATTGCCGAGGCTGTTGAACATGTTGTTGCCCGGGAAGTCGGGCCACCGCAGACCGTTGGCGTCGGCACGCACGAAGCCGGGAGGACCTCCGCGGTGGGAGGCGTCGCCGCCGTACTCGGCATGGCTGGTGCCGAGGAAGAACGTGTCGGCCGACTGCACCTGCTGAATGTCATCCGGTTCCAACGCGTCTCCACGGCGGAGCAGTTGCGGCACTGTGCCAGCCGGGTCCCGGGCGCACCTGCCGTGGCTGAATGTACTGGGGGCAGTTGCCATATGCCTGCACGACGTCGATCGACAGGCCGCCGCCGTCGCCGGCGGTCGACAACGTGCCGTTGATCCTGAGGCGACGCCGCGCGGCGAAGTCCATGACGATGAGGCCAACGGGCTGGTCCGCGGGAAGACCATGCAGCGGGTCCTCTGCGTGCGGCGTCGCCGCGATCAGCAGGCGCGTTGGCGAGGCGGGGACGAGGAATCCCGGCGGCCCGAGCAACGGCGACACCCAGAGTCGGCCGCTGGCGTCCCGAGCGGTGAGCGCCGCGAACGATGCGCTGGCGAGGAAGGCGGCGACGCCGGCGCGCAACTCGCCTCGCTCGACCATGGTCGACAACCTGGCGGCCTGCCGCTCAACACCGGCGCGACGTTGGACGGCCAACTCGCCGGCGTGGAAGCCGGTTGCGAGGCCATCGTGCATAGAAGTCACGCGATGATCAACATTTCGCGGCTCGCCGGAATTCCGGACGAAGCACCGACATGCCCGCCTCGTAGCGAATCCGGGACCGACCTACTGTGACTTGTCGCGCTGAGGCGGGCAGCTCGGTCATTGCCCCGGGCTGCCACCGGCGCCCCGCAGTCGCAACGCCAACCCCGATGCCCGCACGGCGCGGCGGTCGATCGCCGCGCGCATCGAGGACTCCGCGCCGACGATGCGCACCTTGGTCTTGGCGCGCGTCACCGCCGTGTAGAACAACTCGCGGGTCAACAGCTTCGAGTCCACCGGCGGCAGCAGCACCGTGACCTCCGCGGCCTGCGATCCCTGGCTCTTGTGGATCGTCATCGCATGCATCGTGTCGACGTCGGACAGCCTGCCGGTCGCGAACGCGCGCGGCTGGCCCGCGGTCGCCACGACGGCCCGCAGTCCACTCTCGCCGACGACGGTCACGCCGGTGTCCCCGTTGTACAGGCCGAGGCCGTAGTCGTTCGCGGTGACGAGCAGCGGCCTGCCCGCATACCAGTCCGACCAGACCGGCTCGCCCGTCGCCTCGGCGAGCCACCGCTCGATCTGCCGATTCCAGTGCGCCACCCCGAACGGCCCGCGCCGGTGAGCGCACAGCAGACGATGCTCGTCGAGTGTGGCGAGCGCGGCACCGGCGTCGCCGAGCACCGCGGCCTCACGAAGCCGACGGGCATGCGGCAGAAGCACTTTGCGCAGGCTCGCGGCAGGGTCCTCGGTGTCGACCCACTCGATGTGCTCGCCGCCCGCCTGCAACACCGCGAGCGCTGCGTCGGCGTCACCGTCGCGGATCGCCGACGCCAGCGCGCCGATCGACTCACCGAACCGGTGCGAGGTCTTCAGCGCGGCGACGCGCGCCCCGCCGCCCGCCCCCAGTCCGTCGACGAGGTCGGCGAGGACCGCGCCGGCGTCGACCGACGCCAGCTGATCGGCGTCGCCCACCAGGAGCAGCCGAGCCTCGGGGCGGACCGCCTCCAGCAGCCTGGCCATCATCGTCAACGACACCATCGACGTCTCGTCGACGACGATGACGTCATGCGGCAACCGATTGCCCCGGTGATGACGGAACCGCGACGACGTGTCGGGTCTGCTGCCGAGAAGGCGATGCAATGTCGTCGCCTGCAGGCCCGAGATCCGTTGCTGATCAACGGCATCCAGCTTGTCGATCTCGATCTGGACGGCCTCTTGAAGGCGGGCCGCGGCCTTTCCCGTCGGCGCCGCGAGTGCGATGCGCAGGCGCGCGGCGGAATCCGCCTCGCCCGCGAACAGCGCCAGCAGCCGGGCCACCGTCGTGGTCTTACCGGTGCCCGGTCCGCCGGTGAGCACCGTAAGGCGTTGCGACATGGCAATTTCCGCAGCCTCACGCTGCTCCTCGTACCCCGGAGGGAACAGGCGGTCGACGTCGCGCGTCGATGGTGTGCCTGCGCCGCTGAGCATCGCGCGGAGGTCGTCAGCGACCTGGCTTTCCTCGCGCCAGTACCGGTCGAGATAGAGCAGATGATCCTCGCGTCGCAACACGTGCGGCGCACCGAGCAGCGGGCTTGCGTCGACCGCGGCCCGCCAGCCGTCGATCTCGGGCCACGGCAGATCGGGCACGTCGATCTGGGCGGGCAGCGCGCGGAGGTCGACGCACACCGATCCGCCGCGCAGGCCACGCACCACCAGCGCGACCGCGAGGGCCACCCGCTCGTCGGCCTCCTCCGCCAGAGCGGTGATCCGTTGCGCGACGAGCACATCCGACGAGTCGAGCACCGCGGCCTCATTGAACGCGCGCAGCAGCCCCGAGGCTCCGACGGCGCGGCGCCAGTCGACGTCGTCGACGGTCTCCGGGGAGGTCACGCCGCTAACCCTCCCCGCATCGAGGAGATCGGAGAGGCCGACGATCAGCGCCGCCGGTGGCACCCAGTCGAACACGCCCGCCGGATGGCCGTCGACGATCGGCGTGTTCGGCCCGCACATGCCTCGCACGAACAGGTACATGACACCGCCGAGGTGGTGTTGCGGATCGTAGCCGGGCTGGCGCCAACGCAGAAAGCGATGCAGCACAACGCTGTACAGCAGAGCCTGCAGCGGGTAATCGGAGTGCAGCATGGCCTCGGCCAGGCGGGTCCTGCCGTAGTCGGCCGCGGTCAGCGGTGCCCCGTCCTCGCCGAGCCAGTTCGTCTTGTAGTCGACCACCACGTAGCGGCAGGAGTCCCCTGGGCCCTCTGGGTCGGGGATCCGCAGCACCGCGTCGATCGACCCGTTGAGGTAGCCGCGCAACGGCTGATCGCCCAACCCGTCTCCGGCCAGCCTCGCGGCGTACGGCGCCATCGGGTCGTCGGCCGGAAGATGCTCTGCCACCAGCGAACCCACATCCCGAAGCCGAAGATCCAACGCTGCCGAGGACAGGTCGCCGCCCGCGAGGGGGAACTCGAAGTCGAGCTCGCGCAGCCGATCGTGCAGGCCGATGTCGCGCAGCACCAGGCCACCCGCGAGCGCACCCAGCGGCGAATCGTGCAGCGGCAGCAGCGCCGCCGCGAGCTCGGCCGCGGGGACGTCCACCGGCCACCAGACCGAGTGCTCGCGGACCTGCGACTCCAGCTCCGCGGCGAGGTCTGCGGCGAACGGGTCCGCGGTCTCCAGCACCGCGTGGACGAGGCTGCCGAACTTCGCCCCCTTCGGTAGCTCGGCCATCGGCGACGGTACGTCGGCACCGACCGGCGTCTGCGCAGGCGCCGCGACGGCGATGTCGGCGACCTCGTCGTCCAGCTCCACGATCTCCGGTTCGCTACTGACGCTGGATGTTTCGACGACGCGGATCAGGCTCGAGTAGGAGTTGCGCCGCCACGACGTGTCGATGCCGCGATGGAAGTGGCGGACGTCGAGCGCGGTCGGCGGCGGCTCGACGGGCAGATGCTGCGCGGCGGTCAGGACCGACTCCTCGAGCGCAGGGCCGCCGACCGCCTCCCACTCCTGCAGCCGCGCGAGCGCATCCTCGTCGCTGACCTTGTCGGGCTTGCACCGGTCGGGCACCGTCGACTCCCCGGGCCTGCGTCCACGCAGCAGTCGCGACAGCCCGCCATTCGGCTCGTCGAACGCCGGTGACCACCACGCCACCACCTGAGCCTGGGCGCGGGTCAGCGCGACATACGTCAACCGGCTGTCGTCGCCCGCTGCCTCTTCGCGGCCGAGCTTCGCGACGGCGTTGTAGTCGGGGCTGTCCTTGCCGCCGACGTGTAGGCAGCGATCGTCGCCATCGTGATAGACGATCATGTCGCGCTCCTGCACGTTGCGGTTGAACGCGAACGGCAGGTAGACGATCGGGTACTGCAGACCCTTGCTCACCCAGACCGTCATGATCTGTACCGCGGCGGCGTCGCTGTCGAGACGTCGGCTTCGCTCCGCGGTGCCCGCGCCGTCGCGCTCGGCGCGCAGCCAATCCCGAAGGGCGGGAAGGGTGTAGTGCTCGCGATGGGCGACGTCCTGCAGCAGCTGTGTCATGTGCGCGAGGTCGGTCATCTGACGTTCGCCGTCGCGCCACGACAGCACCCGGTCGCTCATGCCCGCCAGCTGTGCCGCCTCGAAGATCGCCGCGACACCGCGCTCGCGGGCATGCCCTGCCCACTCGCGCAGCGTCTCCGCGACGCGGTCGGTCAGGTCGTCGCCACCGTCGACCAGATCCTGTGCGGTCTTGCCGAAGAACACCGTCGCCGCCGCGGCACGCACCACGCCCGTGCGGTGTGGCTGGTCGAACGCCTCCAACAGGGCGAGCCAATCGTCGGCGGCGTCCGAGACGAAGATGTCGGAGTCGCCGGTGTACACCGACGGAATGCCCGCCGCCGTCAACGCGGCCTGGCACGCCCGCGCATCCTTGTGCTTCTCGACGATCACGGCGACGTCGCCCGCGGCGACCGGCTCTGCCGTCGAAGGTGGCGCCGCCGGCGAGCAGCGCGGCGATGTCGGCGGCCAGGTCCTTGCCGATGTGGTCGCGCAGGTCGTTGATGCTCAGATTCTGAACGCCCCTGCGGCCGAACGTCTCCCGCTTCACCACTCGCAGTCGGAAGGGATCGTTGCGTGGCGCGCCCGCCAGTCGATGGCCCGTGTGCGCGGCCTCCACCTCGTGGACGACGATCTTGTCGTTGCCGAGCTTGGCGCCGAGGAGCACCGCCTGCAGTCGCTCGACGAGCACGCCGTCGCTGCGCCAGTTGGTGCCGAGCGTCAGCTTGGCGCCCGCGGTGTCGGCGGCCCGCAGATAGGTGACGATGTCGCCGCCGCGAAACGCGTAGATCGCCTGCTTCGGATCGCCGATGAGGACGACGGTCGACCGGCCGCTGAACGCGCGGTCGATCACCTCCCACTGCACGGGATCGGTGTCCTGGAACTCGTCGACCATGACGATGGGCCACCGCTGGTGCATGCGAAACCGGGCGGGCGACTGCTCGTCGTCGAGGGCGGCAGCCAGGCGGGTCAACAGGTCGTCGTAGCCCAGGACGCCGAGTTGGCGCTTGCGCATCTCCAGTTCCGCGAGAACGTGTTTCGCGAAGTCGATGCAGACCGCGGCGTGTGAGTCCGGTGCGGGATCCTCGGGCCGCAGCTTCGTGGCGGGATTGTCGACGACGGTGCGGGCGAGGTCGAGCGCCGCACGGTAGCTCAGCGCGGGATCGTCGGTGTCCTGGCCGAAGTGGGCGAGATAGAGGTCGTCGACGATCTCGGTCACCAGCTCGGCCAGGCTCTCGACCAGGTGCACCCCGGAGTCGGAGTCGCCGGCCACGCCCAAGGACTTCAGCACCAGCTGGCAGAACTGGTGCGTGGTGGCGATCGTCGCGGCGTCGAAGCCGGCAAGCGCGTCGCGGAGCCGTTCGTGCCGCGCCGCCCTCTCGTCGGCGCTGCCCTTCAGCAGATGCTGGACCACCTCGTTGTCCGCCCCGATCGATGGGTCGCCGAAAGCCGCTGCCGCCTGCGGTCATCTGGTGGCGCACGCGCTCTCGCAGCTCCTGGCTGGCCGCACGGCCGAAGGTGATGAGCAGCATCTGGTCGAGCGTCGCTTGCGCCCTCCGCGACGTAGCGGGTCACCAGGCCCGCCAACGTGAACGTCTTGCCGGTGCCCGCGCTGGCCTCCAGCACCGTGGTCGAGCGTGCGGCGGGCAGCGGACCGACGAGGTCGAACCGATCCATCAGTCGGGGCTCCGTTCCGCGCGCAGCATCGGCAGCCAGAGCCTGCCCGCGTAGGCGCCGAGTCGGTTGTTCTCGCCGTGGCACTCCTCGCCGGGGCGCACCGGCTGCATGAGCGCGCGCAGAGGGACCTGACCGCCCCATGCCCGTACCTGCGCGGGATCCTTGTCCTCGGCGGGGTAGCGGTCGTTGGACTTCCAGCGATACGTGGCCTGCTTCTCCGGATCGTCACCGCCGTGGCGGGCGACCGCCCAGGCGTAGGACGTCTTGATGGGCAACGGAAGTGGCTCGCGCGCGCCCGCGTCGTAGATCGCGACGAGGTCCCTCAGCAGTCCGACCGCCGACTCGTCCGGGCGTCCCAGTGCCTCGAGCCTCGGCGTCGTCCCACGCTTGGGCCTGCCGATGCAGACCGCCGACCAGTCCCGATTCGGATAGTGGGCGACCAACGCCAGCAACGGAATCCACGACGACAGCATGTGCTTGCCGTCGAGCTTGGAGTAGGTCACCGAGACCAGTCGATCGCCGAAGACCGGTGCGACCGTCCCCGTCAGCCGCCGTCCCGTCCCCAGGTCGACGTCGACGTCGAACGCGGTGGATGTCGACGTCCGGTACCGCCGTGCCGCAGTCGGCCAGCAGATCGGACTGCTCGCACAGCTCCGCTGCCTTGCGCCAGCCGAGCTTGCCGGGTGGGAGCGAGCCGCGCCGCCACTCCGCCTGCCGCGCCTGATCCGGCGTCATGCCGCCCAACATGTCCGACAGCATCCGGTCGCCGACGGTCCACTCCTCGAGGGCGTTGATGTCGACCGGAATTGCGTCCTCGACGCCGTCGACGTCCCACGGCAGCGTGTAGTCCAGCGCGCGGAAGAAGCCCTTGACCGGATCCTTGAAGTAGGCGACGAGATCGGCGAGGACGACGTCGCCGGTCTCGCGCGGCGGCAGTGGCCCCGAGATGAACTTCGGCCGCTCGGAGCGCTCGTTCGTGCGGGCCTTCGCGGCCCGCAACACCGTCGGGTCGAAGGTGAACGGGACGTCGGGCACCAGGCGCCCGGGGATGACGTTGCGAATGTCGAACGGCTGCAAGGGATGACGCACGACGATCTTCTCGCGGACGTGCTGCTCCGTCGTGATGTCCAGGGTGTCCAGCAGCTCGGCCAACGGCACCGCGGGCGGCCGCGATTGACCCGAGTACTCGTTGGCCGCCGTGTACGTGACGATCAGCTTCTCCGTCGCCGACCCGATGGCGTCGAGCAGCAGCTGCCGGTCCTCCGAGCGGGCGTCGCGCTCGCCGGTCATGGGCGTTCTGGCGAGCACGTCGTCGCCGTCGACCACGCCCCTGCGCGGGAACACGCCCTCGTCGAGACCGATCAGGCAGACCACCCGGTGGGGTACCGACCGCATCGGCACCATCGTGCAGACGGTCAGCGTGCCGGTGCGGAAGTTCGCGCGCGTCGGCCGTCCGGCGAGATGGCGTTGCAGCAGCGCCTTGACGTCGGGCAGTCGCATGACGGTGCTCGACCGCTCGCCCGCGTGGGCCAGCACCTCGCCGAACTCGCGTTCCATCTGGCTGCTCTGCCACGCGTCGGCGTCGCCGATCCGGGTCAGCATGGTGATGCCGTCGGCGAGTGCTGTGAGCCAGTCCTTCAAGGGCTTTGCCCCCGTGAGGGATTCGACGGTCCGCTGCAGGCGGTCGACGAACTCGGCGAGTTGGCCTGCGAGCTCGACGCGATTGCTGCTGACGTCGTCGAGGGGGAGCGTGGCGCCGATCCAGCCGTGCGCGTCCTCGGACATCGCCACGCCCGCCAGGATGCGGTCGATGCCGAATCGCCATGTGTTGTGCACGAAGTCGACTCCGTACGGTCGACGATGCTGCCGGTCGAAACCCCACCGGATGTTCGCCTGGCGCACCCAGCGGGTGATGTCCTCGAGGTTGTCGTCGGTGAAGCCGAACCGGGCCCGCACGGGCGCGGTCTGGGCGATGTTGAGCACCTCGCTGGCGGTCACGCGGCGCCCCGCCAGGTCGAGAAGCTGCGACGCGACTCCGAGCAGCGGGTTGGTCTGCACCAGCGACCGGTCGGCCAGCCGCATGCGGAGTCGGTGTGCGGGATGCGCGCCGTGCAAAACGTCGCCGAGGCCGAAGTCCGCGTTGATCAGCGGCGCGTAGGCCTCGATGTCGGGGCACATCACCAGGATGTCGCGAGGCTCTAGCGTCGGATCGTCGGCGAGCAGTCCGAGCAGGACCTCGCGCAGGACGTCGACCTGTCGGGCAGGGCCGTGGCATGCGTGCACCTGCACCGAGCGGTCGGACGTGGCGAGCTTGCGCCCTTGCGGCCTAACGGAATTCGCAGAGATGTCGGACTGCAGCCAGCCGAGCAACGTGGCGGGATGGTCGCGGCCGCCGAGATACTCGTCGGTGCTCGGTGAGACGGGCAGGCTGCGCTGCAACTCGCGAAGATCCCTGCCGAGGGTGGCCAGCAGTGGCTGACCGACGGCAGCGGTGGCTGGTGTCCTCGCGACGGGCGACCGCACCGTGCTGGCCTGCGAGGGCGCGCCACAGGTCATCGCTGGGATGGGGGAGCCACAGGTGCAGATCGTGATGGGTGACCAGTGCGTCGATGAGCTCGATCTCGGTGGCGGGCAGTCTCGTGTGCCCGAACAACGAGAGCCGCGGCGGCAGATCCATCGGCGACTCACGAAGGCGGGCAACGGTTTTCTGCTGACGAATGTGAGGAGGGTCGGCGGCTACGCGGTCGGTCAGCGCACGCCACAGCGCGCGGCTGCCACTCGAGATCGGAGTCGAGACCGGCGGTGCGCCCGTCGGCCCAGTCGACGAGCAGTTGAGGCCGTTGTCTGGCGTAGGACGAGAACAGGCCCGCGATGCGCCGTGCCACCGCGTAGCGCCTGCCTTGGCGCAGTTCCTTCTCGTCGCCCGCCTCGAAGTGGCCGAGGTGGGTGGCCAAGGTATGGCACCAGGGTTCGTCGAGGCTCTCGTCGATGACCTCGAGCAGCGGCCACACCATGGCGTCCGGGGCCCATGGGTCGTCGTCGCGGCTACCGGTGATCTCGGCGATCAGCGAGTGAGGGCTTCGGAACTCGATGCCCGCACAGACGCCGTCCGCCCCCGACCCGCGGCCGAGGACGTGGGACAGGCGCTGACTCAGCCACCGTTCGACGCCGCGCGCGGGAACCAGGACCAGCTCCATCGCGAAGGGATCGTCGAGAGGTGTGGAGAGCATGGCGCCGAGGCCGTCGGCTAGTAGATCCGTCCGTTCGGCGCGGTGAACGTGAAACGCCATCGAGGCCACCCTAGGACGTAGGTCTGACAGTGACACGCGTAACGGACTGAGGAGGGTATGTCGGATGCACAACGCAGGCGACACCCTGTTGGGCACCGCGGCTCGAGGCGAGTCGTCGCTGCGAGGGCCGCTTCGCGATATGCCACGGGTCCTGCGCGCTTTCGACACCACGGCTGTGATTTCGCGCGTTTGACGCCAGATTACGACCCTGGTGTCCACATGACTCGAGGACCGAAAACGAGGCCCGACCAGAACAGCCGCTCGCCGAATGGCCTAGCTGGCCGCGAATTCCTCGGGAAGCCCGTCGATTCCGGCCTGAATGGCGGCAAGGGCGTCGGCGCGCGCCTTCAACTTGCTGGCCCGGTGAGCCTTCACGTGCAGCGTCGCGGCGAACTCCGCCGCCACCTGCTGGGCCCGCGCCAGAACGGCCTCGGGTTCGACGATCTCGTCGAGCCATCCGGCGGCAATGGCCTCGTCGCCGCGGAATGTCGCCGCGAGCGCGACGGCGCGTTGGAACGCCGCCCGCGTCAAGCGCATCCGCATGATCTCGATCGCGGAGATCGGCAGCACCATGCCGATCGCGACTTCGTTGGCCTGGCAGCGCGACTTGGTCGAGCCGACGCGATGGTCACCGCTCAGCAGGAGGAACGAGCCCATCGCGATGGCGGGGCCCGTCGCGGCGAAGACGACCGGCACCGGGAACGTCAACAGTCGGATCGACAGCTCGAAGCCGCCCGAGAGCATGCCCAGCGCGGCGGCCGCATCACCGGAGCTGAAGACACTGAGCTCGAAGCCTGCGCTCAGCACCTTCGAGTTGCCCGCCAGAACCACGGCCTTGACCTCGCCGTCCAGTGCGGCCTTCTCGGCGCGGTCGAGCGCTTCGTTGATCGCATCCTGCATCGCGGGCGACAGGGCGTTGACCTTGCCATCGTCGAGTGTGATCGTCGCGACGGACTCATCCAGCTCGTAGTTGACCAGGCTGCTCATCGGCTCTCCCTTGGGTGTGGGTATTCGAGCCGATCGTACTTAGCGTCGATTCGCCCAATTCGCGTTGGGGACCGCGCGGGGTTCCATTCTCTGACCGTGGGCCCCGACGGCTTCCTCGATCCAGGGAAAGTCGAGCTCCGTCGTCTGATCGAACGGCTCGCGTTCCATCGGCATCCGCTCGACCGGCATCCGCTCGACCGGTGCCGCTCCGCGGTGCACGTTCCGCGGGCGCGCGGTCCATGGGCGCCGCGTGGGAATGGTTCGCGGCCGGTGGGCGCATCTGCAGCGACGCGGGATCCACCTGCCTGGTCCGCCAACGGTCGTGAGCCTCCTCCGCGGCGCGGTTCACGCGGTCGATCTCGGCGCGGAGCACGTCGGGCCGCGTCTCCTTCGTGGCGTGGTGGTAGTAGTTCAGCAGTGCGCGAAGCAGCTCGAGCTTCTGCTTCTCGCGCTTGGCGAGGTCGTGCGACGTCATCAAGTCCAGGCGATGCGCCGGCTGCAGCGTCGCCCAGTCGAGAATCACCTTCGAGGCGAACTCTTCGCGCTTGTTCCAGAATCGCGACTCGCCCTTGCCGCCCACCGGCCGCGGGCGGTCGTAGTAGGTCAACGTCCCGTCGAAGCGCGAACGGATCGCTCCGCCAAGCTCCTCGCGGCTGATCGAGCTGTCCCAAACCGTTCGCCACTCCTGCCCCGGCGCGAGAAGTGAGAGTTCGCTGGGCAGTTCGAGTTCGTCGACCTCCGGGGGCCCGTCGAAGCTTCTGTCCTCGTAGGCGGCGACCGTCGGGCGGGTTGACGAAGTCGAACCTCACGTCGTAAGCGGCGGTCTGCCCGAAGTTCCTCACCACCAACTCGATGATGTGCCAGTCGACGGCGTGGGGCTCCATGAACATGGCCACCTGCGGCCGGACTTGCTCCAGCTTGAGCGCGCGATTCTTCTTGATCTGCCGATTGACGACGAGCAGAACGATGCCGCCGAAGACGAGGGCGGCCCACGCGGCGATCGCCAGCCACCCACCAGCGCCAAGGTTCGTCAGGTCGTCCATGCGATCGTTCATCCAGTCCACTGTTCCCCGCCTGATCTTGTGATTGTGTCTTGGACACTATCCCTTCGCTGGCGATCCCGTAAGAGGGTGCCCCAGCGCTTTGCTCACAATTATGAACAGACACGGTACCGCGTAGGCCTGAACGTCGCCTCTCCAGAGGCTGGACAGCGCGAACATGGCGATGTGATCTTGGTTTCAGCGGTACTCAGATGTCCGTCGATGGCGACCGAGGCGTTCGCCACGCATCCGCGGTCACAGCGGCAACTCGACGCCCTTGCCGCTCCCTCCGATGCCACTGACTTCGATCGCGGTGGGGACGGTACCGACCGGGACGTCGAACGCCACGGCGAACTCGACCTGGGCGCCGGGATCGACCATCTTGGGAGGCCCGTTGAGATAGTTCGTCGCCGCGAAATCGGGCTCGTAGACCTTGGCACCGACCTTGAGTTTTTGCAGTATCTCCAAGAACGTCCATGGCTGGTCCTCGGTGTTTCCCACACTGAGATACACCACGAAGAACTCGCCGCTCGCCGTCGTCTGTTCGCTCGGGTTGGTGATGGAGGTAACCGTTCGACGGGTTTCGACGCTGGCCACCGAGAAGGTGGTGGGGCCGTCAGCGACCGTCGTGTCCACGAGTGGCTTCGTCGTCGTCGCCCCTCCCGACGACGACCCGTCGGCGTTCGTCGAAGGGCCCGAGTCGTTGGTCGCGTCACCCCCGCGGATCGCCGTGCCATAGACGACGACGGCAACGACTGCGAGCAGCAGCGCGGCGCACACACTGGTGAGGGCGATCACCTTCTTGTTGCCGCCGGGCGATGCTGCTGCCAGTGGCGCGGGCATGCCTGGCACGGCGGGTGACTGCCATGTGTGAGGCGCGGGATGCCGTGGGTTCGGTGCCATTCTCGTGATGGGCTGAGGCGGTGGCGGCGCCGCCGGCCGAAACGGCGGAGCGCCTGACGTGAACAAGGCGCTATGCGCCGCAGCGGCAAGGTCTTTCGTCGTCGCGTACCGGTGAGCGGGGTTCTTGGCCATGCCCGTCGCGATGACGGAGTCCATCGCGGGCGGAATGTCGTTGCGCACCAATGACAATGGCGGCGGCGGCTGGGTCATGTGGGCCATGGCGACCTGCTCGATGCTGACCGCGGGGAACGGCAGCTGCCCGGTGAGCATCTGAAACAGCACGACGGTCAGCGCGTAGATGTCCGCGCGAGCATCGGCCGCGCCGGTCTGAAACCGCTCGGGTGCCATGTACGCCCACGTGCCGATCGTCGACCCGGCACTGGTCAGCGAGGTCTCCCCGGCGGCCCGGGCGATGCCGAAGTCGATGAGATAGGCGAAGTCGTCTTCGGTGAGCAGGATGTTGTGCGGTTTGACGTCGCGATGGACGAGATCGATGCGGTGCGCGGCGTGCAGCGCACCGGCGATCTGCTCGACGATCCGTACCGCCCGGTCCGGTCTGAGCGGTCCGCGATCGATGATCGTCTGCAGATCCTCGCCCTCGACGAGTCGCATCGTGACGTAGAGGCGTCCGTGGATCTCTCCGAAGTCGTGGATCGGCACCACATGCGGATCGTTGAGTCCCGCCGCAGCCTTGGCCTCGCGCCGAAAACGCGTCTGGTAGGTCTGGTCGTCGGCGAAATTGGCGGGCAATACCTTGATCGCCACCACGCGCTCGGTGACCGTGTCGAAGGCACGCCACACTTCGCCCATGCCGCCGCGGCCGACGGGTTCCACCAAGACGTAACGCCCGAACGGCGTCCCCTCCACGCCGAACCCCCTCAGTATCGGTCGAGCAGCAGCCAGCAACCTCCAGGAAGCCTGCTAGCCCAAGCAGCGACTCAGATTATGACATTGCAGGCAACGGGGTCACAGCGGCAATTCGACGCCCTCGCCGCCGTCGACACCGTTGACCTGGATTGAATTGGGGGTGGCGCCGACCGGCACGTCGAACGCGATGGGCACTTCGACCTGCGCGCCCGGCTGCACGGTCACGGTGCCACCACCGAGGAACGACGACGCCTCCTCGTCCGGCGAGTAGGTGGTGCCGTCGGCGTTGAGCACCTGGAGTTCTCCCGGGAAGCTCGCCTCCGAACTCCCGGTGTTTCCGACGGTGAGGTACACGACGAAGAATTGGCCGTTCGCCGCCTTCTTCTGGTTCGACTCGTCGGTCGGCGAGACGACGGTGTCGCCGCTGTCGGTACTGGCCACGGCGAAGGTGAGGTCGCCCTCGGCGGCCGTGGACTCGCCCGATGATGATGACGACGACGATGTCGCCGGCGCCTCGGCGGAGGTTTCGCCTGCGCTTGCCTCCGAGGCCGTCGCGTCCGATGCCGTCGTGGAGGTGCCTCCGTCGAACACCGAGGTGAAGACGTAGATGCCGATCGCGATCAGGAGAACTGCGGAGACCGTGCCCGCCACGGCGATGAGCGCCGTCTTGTTCCGGCCCTCGGGGGCCGCGTCGCGGTCGTCCGGCCTGGCCGGGGGAGTCGCGGGGACACGGGGAGTCGGTGCGGGAGAGCCATGGTGCGTGGGCCTTTCCGCAAACCCGTGTCCGGGACGGGGCGGGGGAGCGACATACGGCTCGGGTGGGCGTGGCGGAGGCGGCGGCGCCGCGTACATCGTGCTCTCCGAATCGGAGAACATGGTGCTGTCCGGATCCATGCGTGCCGCAGGGACGCGTGTGGTGACGGGTTGAGCTGGCAGCGGAACGAGGTTGACCGTGGGTGCGATCGTCGATGCGAGGGCGTTGCGTGCCGCTGCGGCAAGCTCTTTCGTCGTCGCGTACCGATGAGCGGGGTCCTTGGCCATGCCCTTCGCGATGACGGCGTCCATTGCGGGCGGGACGTCGTCGTTCACGTCCGACGGAGCCGGCGGCGGTGTCCTGATGTGGGCGAGGGCGATCTGCTCGACGCTGATCGTGGGAAACGGCAGTTGGCCCGTCAGCGCCTGATACAGCACGACCGTCAGCGAGTAGATGTCTGCGCGGGCGTCGGCCATGCCGGTCTTGAAGCGCTCGGGTGCCATGTACGCCCACGTGCCGATCGTCGAGCCCGCACTCGTCAAGCCGGTCTCCCCGGCGGCCCGCGCAATGCCGAAGTCGATCAGGTAGGCGAAGTCGTCTTCGGTGACGAGAATGTTGTGCGGTTTGACGTCGCGGTGAACCAGTTCGATGCGATGCGCGGCGTGCAGCGCTCCGGCGATCTGTTCGACGATCGACACCGCCCGGCCGGGGTGCACGGGCCCGCGACTGATGATCGCCTGAAGGTCCTCGCCCTCGACCAAACGCATCGTGACGTAGAGCCGCCCGCCGATGTCGCCGAAGTCGTAGATCGGCACCACGTGCGGATCATTCAGTCCCGCAGCGGCTTTCGCCTCGCGCTGAAAACGCGTCTGGTAGATCTGGTCGTCGCCGAACTGGCCGGGCAGCACCTTGATCGCGACCATGCGCTCAGTCACCGTGTCGAAGGCACGCCACACTTCACCCATCCCGCCGCGGCCCAAGATCGCGACCAGGCGGTAGCGGCCGAACGGTGTCCCCTCCATCGAGAACCCCCTTCAGCCGCAGTCGCAGAGCGCCTCAGACTATTGCATTCCCAGCAAGATCACAGCTCAATGCCGTTGCGCGCCGGTGACGATGAGCGCCCACGCCTGCGCACGTTTCCTCGAGCGACAGCACTCGCGACAACCGCCGTCACAGCGGCAATTCGACGCCCGTTCCGCTGAGAACGCCGCGGACGCTGATCGAACTCGGGGTGGTGCCGACCGGCACGTCGAATGCGACGGGGACCTCGACGCTGTCGCCGGGATCGATGTTCAGCGAAGCGCCACCGAGGTAGAACGTCGCCTCGGTGTCGGGCGAATACGTCGTTCCGTCGGCGTTGAGTACCTGCTGCGCACCGACGAACGGCAATGACGAACTGCCCGTGTTTCCCACGTTGATGTACACGACCACGAATTCGCCAGTGGCCGTCTTCTGAAGGGCTTCGTTGTCGCTCGAGGTGATCGTGTCGCCCTTGTCGACCTTCTCGATCGCGAAGGTGAAGTCACCGTCGGCGACCCCGCCGCCCTGCGCCTCCGTGGTCTCACTCGCCGTCGTGGGAGTCGTCGATGACGACCTGGACGACGACGACGAAGACGACGAGGACTCCGACGACGACGAGGAGTCCGACGACGACGAAAAGCTCGTGGTCGGCGTATCGCGAATGACGAAGGCGAAGACGAGAAGGGCGATGAGGATCAGCAGCAACGCGCCGACCACGCTGCCGTAGATCGTGAGCAGCTTCTTGTTGCCGCCGTCGTCGCCCCCGCCCGAGGAAGGCGACGCGCCGGGAGGCGGGCCGTACTGCGATGGCTCCGACGGACTGTCGAACGACGGGGGAGCGGCGTACGAGGCTGCTCCGTACGACGGCGGCTCGCCGAAGAGGGGGGCCGACGGTGGCTCGCCGAACGGCGGGGTCCCGACGGTGGCGCCGACGGCGGCGGCCCGGCGGCGGTGCCGACGGGGGCGGGCCGTAGGGCGGTGGCGCGACGGCGGCTTTCCGAACGCCGACGAATCGGGCAACCGAATGACGGACGTCGCTTGCTCGGGTGGATTCTCGGCTGTCGAAGGCGCTTCGGGCGTCGTCGAACCAGGCGTCGGCGTCGGCATCGGCTCGGATGACCCCGTCGCGCCTGGCGTCCGACGCGCCGATCCGGAACACGCTCGTCGCCTGATCCGAGGCGTCCTCAGCGGGTGGTGCAGGTTCGGGTGTCGGCGGCGCAGGCGGCGGCTCGTCGGAAGGCGGGGCCGCACCGAAGCCGCCGGCCGCACCGAAGCCGCCGGCCGCACCGGGCCTGCGGATGATGCTCGTCGCCTGCTCCTGCGGCTCTTCGACTGCCGGTGGCGCGGCGATGGGTGGTTCTGGCGCTGGCTCAGGCGTTGGCGCAGGGGGCGCTGGGCTGGGAGCCGCACGACCGTCGTCGGCCGCTCGCTGTACGGGGTCACGTCGGCGGGCACTCAGCGGGTGACTCCGGCGCAATGGGCTCTGCGGCCACGGGCGGCGGTTCGGCGGGAGCCTCGGGTTCAGGAGGAGCCGCGGGTGCCGCGGGTTCAGCGGGAGGTGCGGCGGCAGGTGCCGCATCGGCGGGCGCCGGGGGCGGTGCGGGGGCCCGGTGCACGGTCCACTCGGTTCCGTCCCAGTACCGCAGCTGGCTGGGGTCCTCGGGGTCGGGATACCAATCGGCAGGCGTTGGCGGTGTCGTCATCGCACGTTCCTCCGTTCACGCATCCCATGGACGCTGCGAAACCGGACAATAGCGCAGGCCCGCAAACACTGCCCTACGAAATTGCAGGCCGTGACGCGACCGCAACTCCGTCAGCCTCCCATCACCGTCCGCCACTGGTCCAGATTGCTGGCGCGATAGACGTAATTCGTGCGCCGGACGTCGGACAGCGCTGCGCTCGGCTCGGCCGAATACCAGTGCCCGGGGAAGACGGTCGGATCGCCCTGCAGCCGTGCCAGCGCCTGCAGGCTGCGGAACATGTCGTCGACGTTGCCGCCGGGAAAGTCCGTGCGTCCGCAACCCTCGATGAACAGGGTGTCGCCGGCGACGAGGCGACCATCGAGCAGGAAGCACTGACTGCCCGGGGTGTGGCCGGGCGTGTGCAGCAGCTCGATCTCGACGTCGCCGACCGCGACCTTGTCGCCGTGTTCGTGCGCGGTCAGGTCGCCGAGCGGGATCCCGGTGATCCGCGAAACCCATTGGGCCTCATGGGTGTTGACGTGGACGGGCACTTCCTGCCGCTCGAGCAGCTCGGCAAGGCCCTTGAGTTCGAAGCCCATCATCGAGCCGCCGATGTGGTCGGGGTGGTGATGCGTGACCAACACCCCCGACAGGTGCATGCCGTCGGATTCGATCGCGTCGACGAGATCGTTGGCGGCGTAGGCGGGGTCGATGACGACGCAGTCGCCCGTCTGGCGGTCGCCGATCAGGTAGGCGAAGTTGCGCATCTGCTCGGCGATCATGTCGCCTTCGGCGAAGTCACGGCCCGACAGCAGCTGCCGGAAGTACAGGCGGTCGTCATCCACGGGGCTGGTCATGTAGCCAGACTATGGCGGTGCCACGGCGCCGATGAACTGCGGTTTGGCGAGGCAAACGTCGAGAATGTACCCTCTTTAAGGCCCACGGCGCAGAACCATCGATGCGGTGGGCCAAGGCCCCCTTAGCTCAGTCGGTAGAGCGTTTCCATGGTAAGGAAAAGGTCAACGGTTCGATTCCGTTAGGGGGCTCGGCGGCTAGCCAAGACGCCCACGGCGGTGTAGCTCAGCTGGTTAGAGCGCACGACTCATAATCGTGAGGTCGGGGGATCGAGCCTCCCCACCGCTACAAGACGACAGTAGTAACGAAGTAACACGAAGAAGGACGAAGACGTGGCCTCCAGTACAGACGTACGGCCCAAGATCACCTTGGCCTGCGAGGTGTGCAAGCACCGCAACTACATCACCAAGAAGAACCGGCGCAACGACCCCGACCGGCTCGAGATCAAGAAGTTCTGCCCGAACTGCGGACATCACCAGCCGCACAAGGAATCGCGTTAACGCTCAAACCGCGAGCGACCGCTCCGGGTCGACCGAGATAGGTTCTACATCGGTGTCCTTGTCTTCCATCATCGTCGGTATGCACTATCGCTACCCCGACTTCTACGAGGTCGGTCGCGAGAAGGTGCGTGAGTACGCCGTCGCCGTCAAGAACGACGACCCCGCGTTCCACGACGAGGGCGCCGCAGCGGAGCTCGGCCATGACGCCTTGCCCGCGCCGCTGACCTTCATCTCGGTATTCGGCTACCAGGCGCAGACGGCGTTCTTCGCCGACGCCAACATCGGTATCCAGGACGAGCAGATCGTGCAGGTCGACCAGGAGCTCAAGTTCCTGCGTCCGATCCACGCAGGCGACCGGCTGTACTGCGACGTCTACCTGCACTCGATTCGGCAGGCGCACGGCACCGACATCATCGTCACCAAGAACATCATCACCAACGACAAGGGTGAGGCCGTACAAGAGTCGTACACGACCCTCGCGGGTCGTTCGGATGAAACGGGAAAGGGCTTTTCTGATGGCACTGCGTGAGTTCAGTTCGGTGAAGGTGGGTGACCAGCTTCCGGAGCGCGTCATCCACCTCACTCGCGGAGACCTGGTGAACTACGCCGGTGTGTCCGGCGACCTGAACCCCATCCACTGGGACGACGAGATCGCCAAGCAGGTCGGTCTGGACACCGCCATCGCGCACGGCATGCTGACCATGGGACTCGGCGGCGGATACGTCACCTCCTGGGTCGGAGACCCTGCGGCCGTGACCGAGTACAACGTCCGCTTCACCGCCGTCGTGCCGGTTCCCAACGACGGCGTCGGCGCGGAGATCATCTTCACCGGTCGCGTGAAATCCGTTGAGCCAGAAGACAAGTCGGTCGTGATCGCCCTGTCTGCCACTACGGGGGGAAAGAAGATCTTCGGTCGTGCAGTCGCCACGGCGAAGCTGGCGTGACGCGTGGCGCTCAAAGACTGACATCCGAGGGATGGTCCATCGCTACCCCGATGTCTTCGTCGTCGGACGCGAGCAGGTTCGCCAGTACGCGCGTGCCGTCAAGGCCAACGATCCCGCGACCTTCGACGAGGCCGCCGCCACCGAGCTCGGCCACGATGCCCTCATCGCGCCGCTCACCTTCGCCGCGATCTTCGCGGTGATGATCCAGAACCACTTCTTCCAGCACGTCGACGTCGGCCTGGAGGCCATGCAGATCGTGCAGGTCGATCAGAAGTTCCAGTTCCACCGGCCGATCAAGGTCGGCGACACGGCTGGTCGGAACCATGCACGTCGAATCGGTCGTCGAACGCTTCGGCGCCGACATCGTCACCACCCGCAACGTCTGCGCGGAAGAGGACGGCACGATCGTCATGGAGGCCTTCACCGTGATGATGGGCCACGAGGGCGACAACTCGATCTCGGCCAAATGGGACCCGGAAACGGGCCAGGTCGTGCGCACCGCGGTGGCGGACGCCGGACCGGCAGCGGATTAGTAACTCGCACCAGGCCCGTTGTACACTCGGAACTCGGGGTTTTCCCAAAACAGCGCGCTGTCCGTCGGTTCCTGATCGACCGATCGGGGAGCGCGCGAGTTGTGTGAGGCCCCGAACGGGAATGTCCTGCCAGCAGAGCCGTTCTCGAAGGGGCGTAGCTCAACTGGCAGAGCAGCGGTCTCCAAAACCGCAGGTTGCAGGTTCAAGTCCTGTCGCCCCTGCTGAAGGCGAATACTCGAAGAATGTGGACACTGGAAGAGTGACCACCGACGGACCAGATGAAAGGCATGCGGTGAGCGACGAGCGCGATGGTGCTGACTCCGCAGGCGACGACGCCGAAACCGCGGAAGCCACCCCGGTTCGTGGTCGGACGGCCGTAGCGGCCCGCTCACAGCAGCCGAGGGGCAAGAAGTCGCGGCGCGACGCAGGCGATGACGTCGAGTCGAGCCGCGACCGAACTGGGAACGTCGAAGAACGGCTCCGGCAAGAAGAAGCCCGTCAAGAAGGGCGAGGGCCGGGGAAATCCGATCACCTTCGTCCTGACCTACATCAAGCAGGTCATCGCCGAACTGCGGAAGGTCATCTGGCCGAACCGCAAGCAGATGGTCACCTACACCACGGTGGTGCTGGTGTTCCTGGCGTTCATGGTGGCGCTGATCGGCGGGGTCGACCTCGGCCTCGCCAAGCTCGTGACGCTGGTATTCGGCTGACCCAGCCGCCCAGCGTGACGAGCAGAGAAGTTTTAGAGAGGATTTACAGTGACGACCTTCGATGGCGAAACGCCCTCGGACGTGTCCGAAGCGCGTGCCGCGGCCGCGGACCCTGCGATCGTGATCGCCGACGAGGCCGCGGAGTCGCTGGAGCAGCCGACCGCCGAGGTGGTCGCCGAGTCTGGTGACGCGGAGCCGACCGAAAAGCTCGTCGCTGACGAAACGGCCGCCGAAGAGGCGACCGAGCCCGACGAGGACCTGGATCCGGCCGAGGCGCTCAAGAAGGACCTGCGCACCAAGCCTGGCGACTGGTATGTCATCCACTCCTACGCCGGCTACGAGAACAAGGTGAAGGCCAACCTCGAGACCCGCGTGCAGAACCTCGACGTCGGCGACTACATCTTCCAGGTGGAAGTGCCCATCGAAGAGGTCACCGAGATCAAGAACGGCGTGCGCAAGCAGGTCAATCGCAAGGTGCTGCCCGGCTACATCCTGGTGCGCATGGAGCTCACCGACGAGTCGTGGAGCGCCGTCCGCAACACCCCCGGCGTCACCGGATTCGTCGGCGCCACCTCGAAGCCGTCACCGCTGACGCTCAACGACGTCGTCAAGTTCCTGCTGCCGCAGGGCGCGGCGAAGAAGCCCGCCAAGAGCACCGCAGGCGGGGCGGCCAGCTCCGAGGCCACGCTCGAGCGTCCCGAGATCCTCGTCGACTTCGAGGTCGGCGAGTCGGTCACCGTCATGGACGGCCCGTTCGCGACGCTGCCCGCCTCGATCAGCGAGGTCAACGCCGAACAGCAGAAGCTCAAGGTGCTCGTGTCCATCTTCGGTCGCGAAACACCCGTCGAACTGACCTTCACCCAGGTCGCCAAGATCTAACGCATCACCCGAACCCGTAGAACCAGAAGAAGAGGAACCGAACACTCATGGCCCCGAAGAAGAAGGTCACTGGGCTGATCAAGCTTCAGATCCAGGCCGGTGCGGCCAACCCCGCGCCGCCCGTTGGTCCCGCGCTCGGTCAGCACGGCGTCAACATCATGGAGTTCTGCAAGGCGTACAACGCCGCGACCGAGTCGCAGCGCGGCAACGTCATCCCCGTGGAGATCACCGTCTACGAGGACCGCAGCTTCACCTTCGTGCTGAAGACCCCGCCCGCTGCCCGGCTGCTGCTCAAGGCCGCAGGCGTGCAGAAGGGTTCCGGCGAGCCGCACAAGACCAAGGTCGCCACGGTGACCTGGGATCAGGTGCGCGAGATCGCCGAGACCAAGAAGGAAGATCTCAACGCCAACGACGTCGACGCTGCCGCCAAGATCATCGCGGGCACTGCCCGGTCGATGGGCATCACCGTCAAGTAGTTCGCAACAACGTTGAGATTGCACTGGCGCGCGGGAAGTTCGAGTAGCCACCAGCCGCTGAGCGCAATCTCGACGAAGTAAGCGTGGGAGGGCCCGCTTCGGCCCGCACGACCACGACCCAACAACACGATTGGAATCCCATGAGCAAGACCAGCAAGGCATACCGCGAAGCCGCCGAGAAGGTGGACCGCGACAATCTGTACACCCCGCTCGAGGCCGCGAAGCTCGCCAAGGAGACGTCCAGCAAGAAGCAGGACGCCACCGTCGAGGTCGCCATCCGGCTCGGCGTGGACCCCCGCAAGGCCGATCAGATGGTCCGCGGCACCGTCAACCTGCCGCACGGCACGGGCAAGACCGCCCGCGTCATCGTGTTCGCGGTCGGCGACAAGGCCGAGGCAGCACTGGCCGCAGGCGCCGACGAGGTCGGCAGCGACGACCTGATCGAGAAGATCCAGGGCGGGTTCCTCGACTTCGACGCCGCGATCGCCACGCCCGACCAGATGGCCAAGGTCGGCCGCATCGCGCGCGTCCTCGGGCCGCGTGGCCTGATGCCCAACCCCAAGACCGGAACGGTCACCCCCGACGTCGCCAAGGCGGTCTCGGACATCAAGGGCGGCAAGATCAACTTCCGCGTCGACAAGCAGGCCAACCTGCACTTCGTGATCGGCAAGGCGTCGTTCGACGAGACGAAGCTCGCCGAGAACTACGGTGCGGCGCTCGACGAGGTGCTGCGGTCCAAGCCGTCCTCCTCCAAGGGCCGCTACCTGAAGAAGATCGTCGTGTCGACGACGACCGGCCCCGGCATCCCCGTCGACCCGGCCGTCACGCGCAACTTCACCGAGGCCTGACACACCCTTGCCGCGAGCGAGCGTGTCTGCACGCGACACGCCGACGTTGCGCGAGCATTTGCGCGCGCTCGCGGTGGGTTTGGCTGCGATCATGCTGCTGATGACACCCGCCACAGCCTCCGCTGACCCGCCGCCCGTATCGCCTCAGGCGCAGGCCGCGGGACTGGTCGACGTCCTCAGCGTCATCCCCGACGCCGTCGTCGACCTGCGGTATGCGACGGCGGACAACTTCGTCGGCACACCGCTGTACCCGGCCGACGCGCGCTGCCTGGTGCACCAGTCGCTCGCTGCGAGGACTTGCCGCCGCCGCCAACGTGTTTCGCGCACGCGGACTGCGGATGGTGTTCTGGGACTGCTACCGTCCGCACGACGTTCAGGTCCGGATGTTCGCGGCGGTGCCCGACCCCAACTGGGTCGCCAGGCCCAGCGCATACGCGCGCAGCCACGTCGCGGCCCGCTCGGTCGACGTGACGCTGGCGGGTGCACTCGGGCCTGCTCGACATGGGCACTGGCTTCGACGACTTCACCCCGCGCGCAAAGGCTTTCGCCACCGACGGTGTCACCGCCGCAGCAGCAGGCCAACCGGGCGCTGCTTCGCGACGGGATGAAGGTCGGCGGGCTCTCGGTGTACCCCGGCGAGTGGTGGCACTTCGACGGCGCCGGGCGCAGGCGATGACCGGCCGCTTCTGGACGTCCCCGGTCAACTGAGCTGACCTCGGCGAGCCGCCTGCGAAGAAACTCCCTCGCGGGCTCGGAACCGTTGTGACCCAGAGCAATCCGGTACCAGTCGCTGGCCTCCGCCGATCGTCCCGACCGACGCAGCAGATCGGCCCTGATGGAGGCGACCGTGTTGGACCGGGCCAGCCGCGGATCGTCGGCGATCTCGTCGAGCGCCGCCAGTCCCTGCGTCGAAGCCGTCGCGGAAGCCGATCGCCAACGCGCGGTTCGCGCGTGCCACCGGCGAATCGGTGATGTCGATCAACCGGTCGTAGGCCGTGCAGATCAACGACCAGTCGGTCTGCTCCCAGGTCGGGGCCGTCGCGTGCGCGGCCGCGATGACCGCCTGCGGCAGATAGGCGCCCGTCGCCCCCGCGGCCTGACGAAGTCGATCCAGCCCGCGGGCGATCCGCGTGCGGTCCCACCGGCCGCGGTCCTGCTCGTCGAGCGGCACCAGGGCGCCGTCCGCGTCCACCCGGGTGGCGCGACGCGAGTCATGAAGCAGGACAAGGGCGGCCAGCGCGTGGGCCTCGAGTTCGGTCGGCATCAGCGCACACAGCTCACCCGCGAGCCGCACGCCTTCGTCGCACAGTTCGTCGCGGATCGCCGACGGGCCTGCCGTCGACCAGTAGCCCTCGGTGAACACCGAGTAGATGCATGCCAGCACGTGCGGCGTCCGCTCGGGCAGCAGTTCGGGTGGCGGGACGCGCAGCGGGATGTTCGCGCCGCGAATCTTGCTCTTGGCCCGCGTGATTCGCTGTCCGATGGCGGCCTCGGACTGCAGCGACGCGCGGGCGATCTCGGCGACCGTCAGGCCGGAGATCAATCTCAGCGTGAGCGCAAGTCGCGATTCGGGGTCCAACGCGGGGTGCGCGCAGGTGAACATCATCCGCAGTTCGTCGTCACGCACCGGATGTATCTGCTGACCCTCGATGCGGGCCCAGTTGGCGTCGGTCACCGCAGCGAGTTCCTTTCCCGGCCGAGCTGATTCGCGGCGAAAGCGGTCCAGCGCGCGGTTGCGGGCGACCGTGACGATCCAGCCGCCCGCGTTGTCGGGCACGCCGTCGCGCGGCCATGCCCGCATCGCTTCGGCGAACGCCTCCTGGACAGCGTCCTCGGCGACGGTGAGGTCGCCCGACCAGCGGGCGAGCGCCGCCACGGCCGGTCCCCATTCGCGCCGAAAGACGCTGTCCAGGTTCGTCATTCAGTGAATGTCAGAGCCCGGAGATGTCGAGGAGCTGACGCACCTCCACTGTTCCTGCCGGGATCATCGACGCCAACTTCACCGCTTCGTCGCGATCGGCGGCACGCAGCAGATAGAAGCCGTTGGCGACTTCGGCACCCTCCACGAACGGGCCGTCGGTCAGCGTGACCTGCCCGTCGCGGACCCGCACGGTCGTGGCGGTGGTAGGCGGATGCAGCGGTGCTCCGCCGGCGATGTGATCGCCTATCGCCTTGCCGAGTTCGACGTGCTCGGCGACGCGGCTGTCCCACTCGGGGCTGCCGGGCACGTTGACGTTGTCCGGCAGACTCGAGCAGCAGCGCAAGCCACGCGTTGCCGACCGGCGACGTCGGGGCGGTCCAGTGGACCATCGGCCACACCTCGACGGCGCCATACTTCGCCGCCGGGATCTCGCGGGCCAGGGCCGAGGGCGTCGTCGAGGTTGTCGGCCTCGAAGACGTAGTAGCCGCCCGCGACCTCGGCGGACTCGGCGAACGGGCCGTCGGTCACCGTCGGAGCGTCCTGGCCGCCGGTGATCCGCGCGCCCATTGCGGACGGTGCCAGCGCGTCGCCTGCGCGGATGGCTGACGCGGCCAACTCGTGGAATGCCTGGTAGGCGGCCATTTCAGCGGCCTGTGCCTCGGGAGCGGGCGCCTCGGTGGACTCGGCGCCGAGCAGCAATGCGAAGTAATGCATCGGGGTACCTCCGGGTAGCGAGCAGAACCTTGTGTTCCACTCTCTACCCGTTCGACGAACGGCGTCGACCGAATCCGACAGGCGTCGTCCAACGCAAAAACCCCCGCACGCGGCGGGGGCTGATGCGAGTGAAGGCGACGACTACGCGGCGGCGCCCGGCTTCAGGTAGGTCACCAGGCTGACGTCGATGGTCTCGTCGACGAAGTAGTACTGGCAGCCCGTGAGGTACTTCATGTAGCGGTCGTAGTTCTCGACGCCTGCGGCCGCGATCGCCTCGTCCTTGTGCTGCTCCAGGCGGCTCGCCCAGATGCCGAGCGTCTTGATGTAGTGGGTGCGCAGCGACAGCGTGTCAGGCACCACGAAGCCGGCCTTCTCGCCGTGTTCCACCATCATCTTCGTGCTGGGGATCCGGCCGCCGGGGAAGATCTCGGTGATCATGAACTTGACGAAGCGGGCCAGGTCGAACGTCAGCTTCTTGCCGCGCTCGGCGAGGTCGTAGGGGTGGTAGCCGACGCTGCTCTGGATCGTCATCCGGCCGTCGTCGGGGAGGATGTCGAAGCAGGTCTTGAAGAAGTCGTCGTAGCGCTCGAAGCCGAAGTGCTCGAAGGCCTCGATCGACACGATCCGGTCGACGGGGCTGTGGAACTGCTCCCAGCCCTCGAGCCGCACGTCGAAGTTGCGCTTGCTGTCGGACTTGGCCAAGCAGCTGGTCGCAGTAGGCCTGCTGGTTCTTGCTCAGGGTCAGGCCGATGACGTTGACGTCGTACTTCTCCATCGCGCGCTGCAGCGTCAGACCCCAGCCGCAGCCGACCTCGAGCAGCGTCATCCCCGGCTTGAGGTCGAGCAGGTCGAGGTGCTGATCGACGTTGGCGATCTGAGCCTCGGACAGCGTCGCGTCCGGCTTGGTGAAGTAGGCGCAGCTGTACTTGCGCGTCGGGTCCTGGAAGACGCCGAAGAAGTCGTCGGACAGGTCGTAGTGGGCCTGGATGTCCTCGAAGTGAGGCGTCATGTCCTTGGTGCCGGTTGCGTTGTCAGGCATGGTCCCTGATCTGCCTTTCTATCGTGCTCGTCTGTCGTGCTCGTTGTCCCGAGCGGCCGGTCACCGCGGAAGTCTGGGGGTGACCGTACCGTGGCGTAACCCACTCACGGGGGATCTTGCGCCTCAAGCCGTGAAGCTTATCGGTTACCCGGCCGTCGACTCTAATTTGCCTGGTGACTTCACCAACGTGAACTGGTTGACCTCGGCCTGCCTCTGCTTGAACAACCGCGCGCAGCCGGTGAGGTAGTGCATGTAGCGGTCGTAGACCTCTTCGGATTGCAGCGCGATGGCCTCGTCGCGTCGGCTGCCCAGCTTCTCCGCCCAGATGTCCAGCGTGCGGGCGTAGTGGGGCTGCAGCGACTGCGTCTGGACCAGCGTGAAGCCCGCGTTGGCGGCGAGCGGGCCGACCATCTCCGTCTTGCACAGTTGACCGCCCGGGAAGATGTCGGTCATCAGGAACTTCACGAAGCGGGCGAGCTCCATCGTCAGCGGGACGCCGTTGGCCCTGGCGTACTCCATCGACATGCCGCAGATGGTGTGCAGCAGCATGACCCCGTCGTCGGGCAGCACGCCGTAGGCCATCTTGAAGAAGTCGTCGTAGCGATCGAAGCCGAAGTGCTCGAAGGCGCCGATCGACACGATCCGGTCGACCGGTTCGTCGAACTGCTCCCAGCCGTTGAGGAGGACCCGTTTGGAGCGAGGACTGTCGGACTCCGCGAACACGTTCTTCACGTGGGCGAACTGGTTCTCGCTGAGGGTGAGTCCGATGACGTTGACGTCGTATTTCTCGATCGCCCGCATCATCGTCGAGCCCCAGCCGCAGCCGATGTCGAGAAGCGTCATCCCCGGCTGCAGGCCCAGCTTGCCCAACGAGAGGTCCATCTTCGCGAACTGCGCCTCTTCGAGCGTCATGTCGTCGCGTTCGAAGTAGGCGCAGCTGTAGGTGTTCGTCGGATCCAGGAACAGCCGGTAGAAGTCGTCGGATAAGTCGTAGTGCGACTGCACGTCGTCGAAGTGAGGTGTGAGGTCGGTCAACGGTGGAGCCCCGCATTTCGGGTCGTGTTTTGGCGTCCCGGAACTGCGAGGGAGTCGAGCGTACGAGCTATGAAGAGGCTACTTCTCGAGCGTGAACTGACAGACGTCGATGTAGCCCTGTTTGAAGCCGTCGGCGCAGCCCGTCAGGTAGCGCATGTAGCGGTCGTAGTTCTCCTGGTCGGTGACGGCGATGGCCTCGTCCTTGTGGGCCTCCAGCGCCGCGGCCCACAAGTCGAGGGTCCGCGCGTAGTGCGGCTGCAGCGACTGAGTCCTGGTCAGCGTGAAGCCGGCCTTCTCCGCATGCTCACCCGCCAGCTCGATGGTCGGCAGGTAGCCGCCGGGGAAGATCTCCGTGAGGATGAACTTCACGAACCGGGCGATCGAGAAGGTCAGCGGCAACCCCTTCGCGGTCATGTCCGGCAGCGTGAGCGCGGTGATGGTGTGCAACAGCATCACGCCGTCGTCGGGCAGGACGCGGTAGGCCATCTGAAAGAAGTCGTCCCAGCGGTCCCTGCCGAAGTGCTCGAAGGCGCCGATCGAGACGATCCGGTCGACGGGCTCCTCGAACTGCTCCCAGCCCTGCAGCAGGATTCGCTTGCTGCGCGGGCTGTCGGACGCGGCGAAGACGTTCTCGACGTGGGCCTTCTGGTTGTTGCTCAGAGTCAGGCCGATGACGTTGACGTCGTACTTCTCGACGGCCCGCATCATGGTCGCGCCCCAGCCGCAGCCGATGTCCAGCAACGTCATCCCCGGCTCGAGGCCGAGCTTGCCCAACGCCAGGTCGACCTTTGCGAGCTGAGCCTCTTCGAGCGACATGTCGTCGCGCTCGAAGTAGGCGCAGCTGTAGGTCTGGCTGGGGTCGAGGAAGAGCCTGAAGAATTCGTCGGACAGGTCGTAGTGCGCCTGGATGTCCTCGAAGTGCGGTTTCAGCGGGTTCTTGCGAGCAGTTTTCGACACGGCGTTTATGCCTCTCTGGCGGCTCGGTGGCGCGGGTGTGGTCGTCGATGACCTCGCCGCAGCCCCGGTGCGGTCCTGTGCAGATGTTACGCGCAAACGGATGACGGGCCGAATCGGCGAACTTCGCGGAGGCGCTACCGGGCTTCGGCGAACGTGGTCTTGAGTTCGCCGACGATGTCGTCCCACAGCGGCTCGGGAAGGTCGTGACCCATGCCGTCGAACATCACCAGGCGGGCGTCGCGGACGGCTTTGGCGACGGCTCGGCCGCCCGAGGGGCGCATCAACTTGTCGGCCCGCCCGTGGATGACCACCGTCGGCGCGGTGATCTGCTTGTCGTACCGAAGCAGACTGCCGCTGCCGAGAACCGCGCTGAAGTGGCGGGCGATACCCACGGGGTAGTAGCAGCGTTCGTAGTTTTCGATCGCGTCGGCCCGGAGCTTCTCGTCGGTGGCGGGATAGCCCGGGCTCCCGATGATCCTGGAGACGCGCACCGCGTTGGCGATGATCCCGTCCCGCGAGGTGTCCTTCGGACGGGTGGTGATGGCCTGCAGCTGCTTGGGTCCGGGCGGCGGCAGCAGCGGCTGGTTGTTGCTGGAGAAGATGACCGCCAGCGTTTTCGTGCGCTCCGGATGGCGTGCGGCGAACACCTGGGCGATCATGCCGCCCATCGAGCCGCCGACGATGTGTGCCTTCTCGATCGTCAGGTGATCGAGCAGCGCCTTCGCGTCATCGGCCATGTCCTCCAGCGTGTAGACGGCCTCGCTGGGCTTGCCGAGATAGGACCGCACCAGCCGAGGGGCCAACTTCGCACCGGTGTGACGACCTTCGACCTTGCTCGACAGGCCGACGTCGCGGTTGTCGTAGCGAATGACGCGCAGACCCTGATTCACCAGCCGCTCGCAGAACCCCTCGCGCCAGAGGAGCAACTGCGCGCCAAGGCCCATGATGAGGAGGACGGCGGGATCGTTCGGGTCGCCCATGTCCTCGTAGTAGATGTCCAGGTCGCCCGATCGCGCGGTGCCGGTGCGGACGTCCATGTCCATCAGGCGTCGAGCTCGTCGGAGTGCTCGCGGCTGATGTCGACCATGAAGTTGGCGAAGTAGCCGGTCAGCTGGGGGTCGCTCATCATCTGCCACTTGGGCGCGAGCAGCTTCATGTAGCGCTCGACGTAGAGGAACTGCTTGCCGATGAGCACCAGCTCGCGCGGCAGCGTCACGTCGTAGGCGTCGGCCAGCGCCGACAGCTGCTTGCCGATCTCGGCATAGCCAAGGTCGCCGAGCGACTTCGTCGTCAGCGGCGTCGCGAACTTCTCGAGGTCCTTGGCCGCCTCACCCTCCGGTTTCACCGTGCCGACCGCGCCCATGAGGACGACGATCTTGCCCGCCGCGGCGTGGTCCTTCTTGACCAGCAGGGCGTAGACGAGCTCGCGGAGCAGCCAGCGCGTGCGCGGGTCGATGCGGCCCATGATGCCGAAGTCGAAGAAGACGATCTTGCCGTCGGGGTCGACGTACAGATTGCCCGCGTGCAGGTCGCCGTGGAACAGCCCGTGCCGCAGCCCGCCCTCGAACAGGCTGAACAGCAGGGCCTTGACCAGCTCGGTGCCGTCGAAGCCCGCCTTGCGGATCTGCGCGACGTCGTCGATGCGCACGCCCTGGATGCGCTCCATCGTCAGGACCTTCTCGCTGGTCAGATCCCAGTAGACCTGCGGCACCCTGATGTTCTTGCCCAGCGGCGACGCGTGCATGTGCGCCACCCACGCGTCCATCGACTGTGCCTCGAGGCGGAAGTCCAGTTCCTCGGCGAGGTTGTCGGCGAAGTCGGCGACGACGTCCTGCGCGGACAGCCGTCGACCCAGCTTGACCAGCTCGACGAGCTGCGCACCGCGCTTGAGGATCTGCAGATCGGCGGCCACGCGTCGGCGGATGCCGGGCCGCTGGATCTTGACCACGACCTCCTCGCCGCTGTGCAGCGTCGCGTAGTGCACCTGGGCGATCGAGGCCGAGGCGAACGGCTGCTCGTCGAACGACTTGAACAGGTTGGCGGGATCGTCGCCCAGTTGTTCCTTGAACAGCTTGTGCACCCGTTCGGTGTCCGCGGGTGGCACCCGGTCGAGCAGGCTGCGGAACTCGCGGCTCAGCGGCTCACCGAACGCGCCGGGGCTCGACGCGATGATCTGGCCCAGCTTCACGTAGGTCGGGCCGAGGTCGGAGAAGGCCTGAGGGACCTGCTTGAGGATCTTCTGCTGCAGTGATCCGCGGCCAACGAGATTGGTGACGACCCGCGCGCCGGTGCGGGTTATCTGCCAACCCGTCGCTCCGATGCGGGCGGCCTCGACCGGCAATGGCACCCGGTCCAGCTTGGCAACCTCGCGGTGCTTCGTCGTACTCATCCCTGCAGTCTCTCAACAAAGCGGCGATGAGGCGAAAATGGTGTGCGACCGGTCACACGTCACCCATGGCGCCGAACGTGGACTACCCCCACGATTTCCCCCGATTGGGGTAGGGGCAATCCACGTTCGGCGGGTCTTTGGAGGCGTCAGGCGAAGCTGTGCTCGACCTCGGCGCGGCTGCGGACCGGGTCGCTGCCGGCAACGTGCGCCGGCACGGTGTGCGGGACCGACGTGCCCCCTGCTACGCGGGCTCGCGCCTGAGTGAACTCGGGCATGTCGCCCGCCGCGGTGTGCAGCCCGTTGATGGTCGTCCACACCGCCGCGCGCCGGGCCGTGCGCTCGACGACGTTGGGGGACCGGTGCTGGATCATCTGCATCGCCCACTTCGGCATGGTGTCGCGGATCGCCCAGTCGACCGCGGCCTGCGGCATCGGAACGTTGATCCCGGTGGCCATCGCCGCGCCGTGGGTGAGGGCCAGCCGCGGCAGGTAGGACTCGAGGCAGTCCAGGGTCTCGGCCTTCGTGGTCGGCAGGTCCGTGCCACCCAGGGCGTGGCCGACGCGGACGAATTCGCCGTAGTAGCGGTCGAGTTTCTTGCCGCGCAACGGCCGCGGGTGATACATCTCGTGCGCGGTGGCGAGACCCCACACGACCGTCGCGTAGTTCCAGCGCAACCAGTCGGGATCGTCGGCGTCGTAGGTTGCACCGTCGGGCCGCACCCCCTTGACCGTGTGGTGCATCGCGCGGACCGTCTGTGCGAGGCGTTCGGCGGTTTCCGTTGAGCCGTAAGCGGTTCCGATGAAGAACGCGATCGAATGCCCGAGCCGGACCGCGGCGCCCTCTGGATCGATGCGTGGCACCGCAACCCCGTCTTCGTCGCGCTCGACCAACCGCGAGTGATGCATGCCCATCCAGTAGATCGACGGGTCGAGGCGTTCGATGTAGGCCGCGCACTGCAGGCCGAACACGAGTGCCTCCAGATGCGAGTGCACGTGCCACACCGCGCTGCCCGGCCCGAACCAGCCCGGGTCACCCGCGGGCCCGGCGAACTCCATCCCGCGGAAGAACTTCGCCCTGACGTTCTGGTCGAAGTGGCGCTGCAGCCGTTGTTCGACGATCTGGTGCGGCATGAACACGTGGGCCCCCTGAGGCATTGGCTACGGTCGTTGTCACTTTACTACTTTGGTCACGGGTGTGACCAGAATAGGTACGCTGATCCGATGTCGACTCCGACGAGGTGGGCGGGCGTACCGCTCACCGACCGCCGCACCGAACGGCGCGCGCTTCTCGTCGACGCGGCGTTTCGGCTGTTCGGCGATGGGGGCGAGGCGGCGGTGTCGGTGCGTTCGGTCTGCCGCGAGAGCGGTCTGAACACGCGCTACTTCTACGAGAGCTTCGCCGACACCGACGAGCTGCTCGGCGCGGTCTACGACGACGTCAGCGCGGCCCTCGGCGAGGCCGTCGAGGCGGCGATGGCGTTGGCAGGCGACTCGCTGCACGCCAGGACCCGGGCGGGCATGGCCGCGGTGCTGGGGTTCAGTTCGGCGGATCCGCGGCGGGGCAGGGTGCTGTTCACCGACGCGCGGGCCAACCCGGTGCTCATCGAGCGGCGGTCGGCGGCCCAGGATCTCCTGCTCGAGATGGTGGTCGCCGAAGAGGGGCGCAGGCGGCCTGGCGCCGATCCCGTTTCCGGTCTGGTCGGCGCGGCGATGTACGCGGGGGCGATGGCCGAGCTCGCTCAGCAGTGGCTGGCGGGACGCCTCGGCACCGACCTGGACGCCGTGGTCGGCCATGCGCTGGCTCTGGTGCTGCGCGAGGACTAACCGAAGTTCTCCGTTAGCGCCTCGACGATCGGTCGCCACGCCGGCTCGGGAAGGTCGTGGCCCATGCCGTCGACGACGACGAACCGCGCACCGCCGATCGTGCGAGCCAGGTTGCGGCCGTTGCGGATTCGCACCATCGGATCCTTCGAGCCGTGGATGACGACCGTCGGCACCGTGATGCGACGGGCGAACCCCTTCAGGCTGCCGGTGCCGAGGATCGCGTCGAACTGGCGCAGGCCGCCCTGCGGATAGTCGCTGCGGGAGGTGAGCACTTCGACCCGATGCCGAAGCTGCTCGTTCGTCGGGAGGAAGTTGGGGCCGTTGATCACCGCGATGTTGCGAACCTCGCGGGCGACCTTCTCCTCCAGCGGCGCGTCCTTCGTGGGCGGATCGAGCGCGAGCTTGATCACCCGCCAGTGCGGCAGCGCCGAGAACGGCTGGTTCGTGCTCGTCATCAACAGAGCCAGCGACGCCACCCGGTCGGGTGCCCGAGCAGCGAGGACCTGCGCGATCATCCCGCCCATCGACGCACCGACGACGTGCGCCTTCTCGATGGTCGAGGTGGTCGAGGAGGGCCTTGGCGTCGTCCGCCATGTCGACGAGCGTGTACGGAACGGCGCTCGTGCGTCCGAGGAAGTGGCGGACCACCCGCGGGTACACCGAACCCTTCGCGCGCTGACCGTCGAGCTTGGTCGACAGGCCGATGTCGCGGTGGTCGTAGCGGATGACGCGAAAGCCGCGGTCGATGAGCAGTTCGCAGAAGCCGTCGGGCCACATCGGCAGCTGTGCGCCAACGCCCATGATCAGCAGGACGGCAGGGTCCTCGGGGTCGCCGAGGTCCTCGTAGAACAGCTCGACGTCACCGCAGGCGGCGACGCCACTGCGGATCTGCACGAGATCTCTCCTTCCGCCGAAAGTACGGTTGTTGCCACCCATTCTCGGGCGATGCGTACAACAACCGTACTTTCGGCGACGTCAGGACGCGGCGGACTCAGCTGGCCAGAGCCGGCTTCCACGGCTTGAGCCAGTCGGTCTCCGGCCAGCCCTCGACGCCGGCGAGCAGCTCGTAGAGCGTGGCGCCGTCGATGCTCTCCCGGATGATGTCGCCCTGCCCGGCATGGCGGGCCAGCTCCTCGATCATGTGGAAGAGCACCCAGCGCACCGACCACGCGTCGACGTCCTTCGGGAACCACGGGGCGTCGCGCGGAACGGGCACCGCCGCGTCGAGGTCGGCCGTCTCGACCAGCCGCAGGGTCTCGGCGTTCTGTGCGTCGAGCCGCTCGAGGAGGTCGGCGAGCGTCTCGTCCTCACGCATCACGAACTCGTCGGCGTACTCGGCCTGCCGCTCCTCGACGGGACGATCGTCGGCGGGCGGCGCATCGGGAGCCGAGGCCACCCGGAGCATCCACATCCGCTGACAGCCGGTGACGTGCTTGATCAGCGCACCGATGGACAGCGCGCTGACCGTCGGCGTCGCGCGCGCCTGCTCGTCGGTCAGCCCGAACGCCAGCGCGCGGTAGGAGTAGTTCTGCTGGAGCAGGTAGTCGCGAAAGCCCTGGCGTTCGTCGGCGACCGGAGGGGGCATTGCGGGCATGGTCAGTTCTCCTTCTGCGTCGTGTGGATGTAAAGGTCTCGCAGCAAACAGATTTCGGCTCCGTGGTGAATGACCTCGCGGTTGATGTGCAGCACCAGATCGACCATCGGCTTGTCGGCCCACGGGCCCTCGGCGGGGCCGATCGGCCTGTCGAGGTCGGCGGGCGTCAGCGTGCGGACGCCCGACATCCAGCTGTCGTAGGCGTCGTCGAGTTGGCGCAGCGCGGTGCGGCGTCGGTCGCGTAGGTCCACGTCTGGTAGTCGGCGGGAGGACCGTCGAAATGCGAGTGTGCGCGCACGGCCAGCACGCCGACGATGACGTGGGCCATCCGCCACGCGATCGTCGTGACCGGCGCGGGCTCGGGCGCGGGAAACTCGAAGTCGATGGCCCCGTCGCGGTGCAACGTCCAGCAGCCGGGCACCGGCTCCCAGAAGTACTCGTCGTCGGTCAGGCCCTCGAGGCGTGGCCGCAGCTGCTGCTGCCAATGCCAGTCGAGTTGGTCGGTCAGATGAGCGGTCATGTCGGCTGTTGTCGTACCCATGCGACGACCATGTCAGCCATATAGGACAGCTTCGGTCCTATGACTGCGGCAGACTCGAGGCATGTCCGAAACGACCAGCCGGGTGTTGCAGTTGCTCGGCCTGCTGCAGTCGCGGCGGGTGTGGACCGGAGAAGAGCTGGCCGAGCGCCTCGAGGTCACCACCCGCAGCGTCCGCCGCGACGTCGAACGCCTGCGTGACCTCGGCTATCCCGTGCACGCCAGCAAGGGCCACGGCGGCGGCTACCAGCTCGGGGCCGGCGCCGCGCTGCCTCCGCTGCTGCTCGATCCCGACGAGGCGGTCGCGATGGCCGTCTGCCTGCGGCTCGCCGCGGGCGGCAGCGTGGCAGGCGTCGGCGAGTCCGCGTTGCGGGCGCTGTCGAAACTCGATCAGGTGATGCCCAACCGGCTCCGCTCGCAGGTGGCGGCGGTGCACGACGCGACCGTCACGCTCACGTCCGGCCAGTCCGACACCCCGGTGCAGCCCGACGTCCTGATGACGCTGGCACGCGCCTGCCGCGACCACGAACACGTCGCGGCGGGCTACGTCGACCGGGCGGGGACGTCGACCCAACGTCGGCTCGAGCCATACCAGCTGGTCACGACGGGTCGACGTTGGTACCTGATGACCTACGACCGCGATCGTCAGGACTGGCGAAGCCTGCGGCTCGACAGGATGACCGACGTGCGGGCGCTGGGCAGCACGTTCGTCCCGCGCGATGCACCCGACGCGGCCTCCTACGTGCGACGCTCCATCACGACCTCGCCCTACCGCTACACCGCGCGGGTCCGCTATCAGGCGCCGGTCGAGGCCATCGAACGGCTGTTTCCCGCCGCGTCGGTCGACGTCGAACCGGACGGGCCGGACGCCTGCATCGTCACGACCGGGGCCGACGATCCCGAGCGCATGGTGCTCTATCTGGCGTTGCCGAGCTGTGAATTCGACATCCTCGAGCCGCCCGAGGTCATCGAGGCGGCGCGGATGATGGGCGCGCGGTTGCTGCGCCAGTGACGTGGGCGCGCTCAGTCGCGATGAGCGCGACGTAGCACGCCGAATTCACTACGCGAACGCCGCGGCGGCCGGCGATTGGCCGCGGAGTCGCGCAGGCGAAAGCGCAGCAGAAGCACGCTGCGATGCGCGCGAAAGCCCAGCCCGACGGGATCACGCCACGCGGGCGTGTCCTTCGGTGCCTTCGAACGCTCGTTTCTCACGTTTCCAATGTCTCACAACTTCGTCGCATCGGCATCCGACGCGCGGTGCGGTCGGTTGTCCGCGAAATGAATTGCTGCCCAATGACTCCACCTGAAGTTCACCGCCGGTTTGTCCCCGCGCCGACAGTTGGCGAACGTACAGTGCGGTCATGCCGGTCGAGCTGATCACAGCGGATGCGACGCAGTTGTTCGTTGGGCCCGAGGCGCTGCAAGTCGTGCGGGTCACGCTGGCCGGATGCGTCACGCCGACGCCGGTGAGCGTGGTGGGCGACGGCCTCGACGACACCCGCACCCACCATCGCCCAGCCCGGCGACGCATCGATCGAGGTGGGAGTGCACGTGACGCGCCCCGTCGTCGGCGACGTGCGCGCCGCCAGGGTCACCGCGGGCGAGGTCGAACTTCCCTTCGACTTCACCGTCGCCGAGCCCGGCTGGACGATGCACATGATCAGCCACTTCCACTACGACCCGGTGTGGTGGAACACCCAGGCCGCCTACACCAGCGTGTGGACCGAGGACCCGCCCGGTGCGTGCAGGCAGACCAACGGCTTCGACCTGGTGCGGGCCCACCTCGAAATGGCAAGGCGTGAAACCGAATACAAGTTCGTGCTCGCCGAGGTCGACTACCTCAAGCCGTACTGGGACGTCCACCCCGAGGACCGGGCCGACCTGTAGCAGCTCATCGCCGACGGGCGCGTCGAGGTGATGGGCGGCACCTACAACGAGCCGAACACCAACCTGACGAGCCCCGAGACCGCAATCCGGAACTTCGTGCACGGCATCGGTTTTCAGCGTGACGTGATGGGAGCCGACCCGGCGACGGCGTGGCAGTTGGACGTCTTCGGCCACGACCCGCAGTTCCCCGGGATGGCGGCCGACGCCGGTCTGACGTCGAGTTCGTGGGCGCGCGGACCCCACCACCAGTGGGGGCCGATGGCGGGTGACGGCGATCCGGAGCGCATGCAGTTCGCCAGCGAGTTCGAGTGGACGGCGCCGTCGGGTCGCGGCCTGCTGACCCACTACATGCCCGCCCACTACGCGGCGGGATGGTGGATGGATTCCGCGGCGTCGCTGGCCGAAGCGGAGGAGGCGACGTACAAGCTGTTCGCGGGCTTGAAGAAGGTCGCGCTGACCCGCAACGTGCTGCTGCCCGTCGGCACCGACTACACGCCACCGAACAAGTGGGTCACCGAGATTCACCGCGACTGGAACGCGCGCTACACCTGGCCGCGAGTTCGTGTGCGCGTTGCCGCGCGAGTTCTTCGCCGCCGTCCGTGCCGAACTCGACGAGAGCGGCGGCACCCCGTCGCCCCAGACCCGCGACATGAACCCGATCTACACCGGCAAGGACGTGTCGTACATCGACACCAAGCAGGCGAACCGGGCGGCCGAGCACGCCGTGCTCGAGGCCGAGAGGTTCGCCACGTTCGCAGGTCTGCTCGCCGGGGCGTCCTACCCGCACGCCGCGCTGGCGAAGGCATGGGTGCAACTTGCCTACGGCGCCCACCACGACGCCATCACCGGCTCCGAATCCGATCAGGTATATCTCGACCTGCTCACCAGTTGGCGCGACGCCTGGGATCTGGGCGTGACGACCCGCGACAACGCTCTCGCGCTGCTGTCCAGCGCGGTCGACGGCTGGGTCGTCGTGTGGAACCCATTGGCTCACAACAGGACCGACGTCGTCACCGTGCATCTCGACGAGCCGTTCGACGGCGTGTTGACCAACACCGAGGGAAACGACGTGCCCGTGCTCGTCGAACACGACGGGCACACGGTCACCTGGTTGGCGCACGACGTGCCCTCGCTCGGGTGGCGGGCGTACCGGCTCTGGGCGAGCCCTCGAGCGGTCGAGCCGTCGCGATGGAAGTCGCTCGACGGCAACGAGATCGGCAACGAGCACTTCTCCGTGACCGTCGACCCCGCCCGCGGCGGAGGAGTGGCGTCGCTGACCGCCGCGGGTCGCGAACTGATCTCCGACGGCCGCGTCGGAAACGAGCTCGCGGTCTACGACGAGTATCCGGCGCATCCCGAGGCGGGCGAGGGTCCCTGGCACCTGCTGCCGAAGGGTCCCGTGGTCTGCTCGTCGGCCTTCGCAGCCGACGTCGTTGCCCACCGCAGCGCACTGGGGGAGCGCCTCACCGTTCGCGGCCACGTCGCCGGACTGCTCCGCTACACGCAGACGATCACGCTGTGGCGGGGTGTCGATCGCGTCGACTGTCGCACCACCATCGACGAATTCACCGGCGAGGACAAGCTGCTCCGCCTGCGGTGGCCGTGCCCGGTGCCCGGCGCCATGCCGGTGAGCGAGGTCGGTGACGCCGTGATCGGCCGCGGGTTCGGCCTGCTCCACGACTTCTCTCACGGGCACGACCCGACGCACGCGGTCGACACGGCCGAGCATCCCTACACGCTCGACAACCCCGCGTTCGGGTGGTTCGGTCTGTCGTCGGCGCTGCGGGTCCGCATCGGCGACGACACCCGCGCGGTTCGGTTGCCGAGGTGATCGCGCCGGCAACGGAGGACGGGTCGGCCCGAGAGCTGATGGTCGCCCTCGTTCGCGCGGGAGTCACCGCGACGTGCAGCAGTGCGGACAAGCCGCGCTACGGCGACATCTCCGTCGACTCGAACCTGCCGGACGCCCGCATCTCGCTGGGCGGGCCCGACGACAACGCGTTCACCGCGGCGGTCCTCGCTGCCGCGGACGAAGCCTATGCACGGAGGTCTCCCGCCAGCTCAAGGCCGATGGCATTGCGCGCGTGTGGGTTCCGGCGAGTCATCGCTGGCGCAGCGGTGGGTGCCCGGCGCCGACCTGCGCGACGTGCGAGCGCTGCCGGTGCTGGTGATCGCGGGGACCGGCGGGATCGAGGCCCTGGTCGAGGACCTCGCCGACGCCGACATCACCGTGGACCAGACCGCGCCGAGCGGGGCCGACGCCTTCGAGGACAGAACCGTCGCCGTGCTCAACCGCGGTGTGCCGGGCTTCGCCGTCGACGCCGACGGCACCCTCCACACGTCGCTCATGCGGTCCTGCACCGGCTGGCCGTCGGGTACCTGGATCGACCCGCCGCGGCGTACGGCACCCGATGGCTCGAACTTCCAGTTGCAGCACTGGACTCACGACTTCGACTACGCGATCGTCGCCGCCGACGGCGACTGGCGCGAAGCAGGCTTGCCTGCGCGCAGTGCCGAGTTCTCCCAACCGCTGCTCGGTGTCGTGAGCCCGGAATCGACGGCGGGTGGGCTGCCGCCGTGGGGCTGCGCTGCTCGAAGTCGAACCTGCGGGGCGGGTCGCGCTTGGGAGCGCTGAAGGTGATGGGCAATCCCATCGCGAGCGGCAGCGTCCGAGCACGTCGAGGCCGTCGACGGCAGTGGCGCTTCGTCTCGTCGAAACACACGGCCGCACAACGGATGTCGACATCCGATCGGGACTGCGCAACGTCGACACCCCGGAGCGTCTCGATCTGCTCGAGCGCTCGACGTGGACGCCACGGCGACGCGCTGACGCTGCACGGCTACGAGATCGCCACCATGCGGGCGAACCTCAACCTGCCGCGCGTTCTCGACGAGAGCGGCCCGCCGCTCGCCCCGGATGCCGAGGCGGCGCAGCCGCTCTACAGCCGCTACTGGTTGCACAACCGCGGCCCCGCACCGCTGGGCGGGCTTCCCGCCGTCGCGCACCTGCACCCGAATAGCGTTACTGCGCAACCGGATTCGCCGATCTCCTGCAGGCTGACCGCGTGCAGCGACTGCACCGACTCGGCATTGCACGGCAAGGTGCGGATGATCTGCCCTGCCGGGTGGACCGCCGAACCCGCCGAGCTGTCGTTCGTTCTTCCGCCTGGGGACTATCTGGAAACCATGTCGAACTGACGATGCCCGCCGATACCGTCGACGGGCTCTATCCGATTCGCACCGAACTCGCGATCACCGGCACCGCGTCGATACCGACGTCGTGGCGCCAGGTCGTCGAAGACGTCTGCGTCGTGTCGGTGGGCAACCCGACAGGCCAGCTGTTCAGACTCGACACCGAGCCTCTAACCGGTCGAGGTCACCGCGGGCGAAGAGGCCAAGCTGACCGTCACGGTCGCGACCGACGCGCTTCAACGACCTCGCCGTCGAGGCGCATCTGATTTCCCCGTGGGGCACATGGGAATGGATGGGGCCGAGCGCAAGGGTGCCGACCTCCCCGCCAACGGCACGGTCGACATCGAGTTCGACGTGCGCCCGCCGCGCGTGGGTCGAGCCCGGCGAATGGTGGGCGTTGATTCGGGCTCGCATGCGCCGGTCAGCTCCTCTATTCTCGGGCGGTGCGGGTGGTGGTGCGATGACGACGAACGTGGCAGCCACCGTCGCAGGACGCGCCCGTCCTGGTCGGTGACGTCGACGCACGCGAGGCACGGCTGCGCGCAACCGGATTGGCAAATTCGCTGCCGCGGCCGGGCACCAGTGAGGGACGACAGCTTCGCCGCTGGCTCACCCAGCTGGTGGTCACCGATCGGGTGGTGGCCGCCGAGGCCCGCGCTCTCGGCGTGACCGCAGACGGCGCGCCGAGCGAGCGAGACCTGCTCCCCGACATGTCGGCGCGACTGGAGATCGGCAGCGTGGCGGCGTCGGCGCTGGAGTCGCCGATCGCGCGCGCGTTGTTCGTGCACGTCACCGCGGCAGTCGGCGTCGAGACGCCGAGGTCGCAGAGTTCCACGCCCGCAACCCCTTTCGGTTCGCCACGCGCTGCGCCGGGCCCCGACGGGTGGAGCGCCCGGATCGAGCCGGCGTTCGACGAAGTGCGCCACGCGATCACCGAACACCTGCTCGCGGCCGCTCGCCGTCGCGCGTTCCGCATCTGGCTCGATGCCAGGCGCGCCGACCTGGTGGAGCTCAGCCCCGGCTACGAGCACCCCGGCGATCCCCGTCAACCCGACAACACCCACAAGCACTGATGGCCACCGCAGTCACTCTCGGCATCGACGTCGGCGGCACCAAGATCGCCGCCGGGCTCGTCGACGCGAACGGCACGCTGCTGCACCACGAGCAGCAGCCCACTCCCGACGGTGACGCCGAAGCGGTGTGGGCGGTCGCCGAGAGTCTGATCACCGACGCACTGCGCACCCGACGGCGGTGAGGTCGTCGGGACGGGCATCGCGTGCGCGGGGCCGATCGATCTCGCCAGTGGAACGGTCAGCCCGATCAACATCACGAGTGGCAACGGTTTCCGATCGTCGAGCGGGTTGCGGCCGTGACGGGTGGGCCGGTTCGCCTCGGCGGCGACGGAATCTGCATGGCGCTCGGCGAGTGGTGGCGGGGCGCTGGCCGGGACGCGCAGTTCCTGCTGGGCATGGTCGTGTCGACGGGAATCGGCGGCGGCCTCGTCCTCGACGGAACGCCGTACGACGGACGAACGGGCAACGCGGGCACGTCGGCCACGTCGTCGTCGAACCTGCAGGCAGGCCGTGCACGTGCGGCGGGCATGGCTGCGTCGAGACCGTCGCATCCGGCCCGCACATGGCGCAATGGGCCCGCGAGAACGGCTGGAAGGCCCCGCCGGACGCCGATGCGAAGGAGCTCGCCGACGCGGCCAATGAGTGGCGATCCCATTGCGCTGCATGCGTTTCCAGCGCGGCGCGAACGCGGTCGCCGCGACGATCGCTTCGGTGGCGGCGGTGTGTGACCTTGACCTCGTCGTGATCGGCGGCGGCGTCGCGAAGTCCGGCGGCTTGTTGTTCGACCCGTTGCGCGAGGCCCTGGCCGGCTACGCGGGCCTGGCGTTCCTGCGGGATCTTGCAGTGGTGCCAGCAGAACTCGGCGGCGACGCGGGCCTAGTCGGTGCGGCGGCTCTCTTCAACGCCTGAGAAGGCTTGCGCTCCATGCGCTTTCGGCCCCACCCGCACAGGATTTCCAGCACCGGCGCAAGCGTCATGCCGTACTCCGATATCGAATAGTGCACGCACGGCGGCACGGTCTGCGCGTCGTGACGATCGAGGATTCCCGCGTCGACGAGATCGTGGCAGATGTCGGATCAGCATCCGCTCGGTGATGTCGGGAATGCTTCGAGCGCAGTTCGGTGTTCACGCATGTGCCCGTCGACCAGGCGCCAGCGGATGGTGCCCTTCCACCGGCCGTCGATGTCCGTGACGTGCGGTGTTCGATCGGGCCTTCGTTGATGCCGGCTTCCTCGAAACGGCCATGTCAGCCCCGATGTCGTCGCGGTGCACTGCCAGATTTGTCAGTACCTTGTTTTTGTCAGCATAACGCGCATTGGTCGCAAACCATGATCGAGTCCTGGAATTCGCCCTGCTCGTGCTGAGGGCAGTTCCGCTCGGCGTCGGAATTCGGCGTTGCCGCGTTGATACGAACCGCTGGAGAGGACTTCGGCAACCGCCAAGCTGCCCGAGCCAGAGCACTCATGCGCCGGCTGTGACCGCAGCGCAGCGTCTCCTTCGACGGCGCCACCATGCACGTCACCGGTACGCTTGGCGCCGCTCCCGGTGCAGTAGCTCGATTCCCGTCTGGTCGTTCTGACGTCAAGCCTGGCTTCGTATCGGGCAGGCGCCGCGGACTGATGGTTCCCGATGGTGCTGCCCGTCCCGACCCGTGCCGATCAACAACCGGATCGCCGGGTGGCCGCCGTCGCAGCGGGTCGCGCGATCCCTCGGCGCTCAGCATGGAAGGCCGCGTCGACTGGCACTGGCTGCGCCGATCAGGTTGCGCTGATCTCGCGGCGTGTGGCCGTCCTGGCGCGAGCCACGTTTCGCGTCAACACCATGGGCGCCGGACTCGACGAGCGTCGACGAACATCTCGCCGCACTGTCCGCCGTGCGGAGCGCTCGATGCGTAGGCCGCGTTTTGGCTGATCGGCGACGGGCACGCTATTCTCTTGGAGTTCCACCGAAGACCGTCGGTCACCGAGAAATCGGTTGAAGGTCCGGGAATTGTCCCGGCGGCCCACGCAGGAGGTCCAGGTAGTTGCAGCTTGCATGCGCCCCGGCCCGTCTGTGTCGGGGCGTTGTCATTTTCGAACCTTCTGACGATGGTTCGCCGGTGGAGAACCCGAAACCATCACGAGGAGGCATGCATGGCCAAGGCTGACAAGGCCACCGCGGTCGACGACATCGCCGAACGGTTCAAGGAGGCGACGGCCACCGTCGTCACCGAATACCGCGGCCTGTCGGTTGCCAACCTCGCCGAGCTTCGCAGGTCGCTCGGCGACACCACGACCTACACGGTCGCCAAGAACACCCTGGTCAAGCGCGCGGCGTCGGAGGCAGGCGTCCAAGGACTCGACGAGTTGTTCGTCGGCCCCACCGCAATCGCGTTCATCCAGGGTGAACCGGTCGACGCCGCCAAGGCGATCAAGACCTTCGCCAAGGATCACAAGGCGCTGGTCATCAAGGGCGGCTACATGGACGGCCAAGCGCTGACCGTCGCCCAAGTCGAGCAGATCGCCGATCTCGAGTCGCGCGAAGTGCTGCTGGCCAAGCTGGCCGGCGCGATGAAGGCGAATCTCTCCAAGGCTGCCGTCGCTCTTCAACGCCGCGCCGACTCAGGCCGCCCGCCTGTTTGCAGCGCTGCAGGAAAAGAACGCTGCCGACGCCCCTGCCGTTTCCGACGCTCCGGTCGAGGATGCGGCTCCGGCGGAGGCTCCGGCCGAAGCACTCGCCGAGGCTCCGGCCGAGGACGCGGCTCCAGCCGAGGACGCGGCTCCCGCCGCCGACGCGGCCGAATAACCCATACGACAACTCACCAAGATAACAAGTAATCAAGGAAGGACCACATCATGGCCAAGCTGTCCACCGATGACCTGCTCGACGCGTTCAAGGAACTGACGCTGCTGGAGCTCTCCGAGTTCATCAAGAAGTTCGAAGAGACCTTCGACGTCACCGCCGCCGCACCGGTCGCCGCCGCAGGGCCCGCCGCTGCAGCAGCTCCCGCCGAGGCCGCCGAGGAGCAGTCGGAGTTCGACGTCATCCTCGAGGGTGCCGGCGAGAAGAAGATCGGCGTCATCAAGGTCGTCCGCGAGATCGTCTCCGGCCTTGGCCTCAAGGAGGCCAAGGATCTGGTCGACGCCGCTCCGAAGCCGCTCCTGGAGAAGGTCAACAAGGACGCCGCCGAAGAGGCCAAGGCCAAGCTCGAGGCCGCAGGCGCGACGGTCACCGTCAAGTAGTTCCAGTTCCACCGCAAGAAGCCCCCGGGATCATCTCGGGGGCTTCTTCGCGTCTAGAGGACCGTCGGCCGCGGTGCATCTTCCACAACGCGTGCCGATGGGATTGCGCGGCAATTGGGCACCCGCGGAGCCCGCCGACGGCAAATAATCAGCGCACCCGATCCGTCTCCTGCAGGTAATGACGCAAAGGCGGTAGCGCGTTTGGCGAGTGCGCTACAGTGACTCAAGCCACAGGCGGGAGGCGTGTGGCTGGGCGTACGTATTGGCGGAAGGATCCCACGTGGGCATCGGTATTCAGGTTGAGGGACTGACCAAGTCCTTCGGGCCCCAGCGAATCTGGGAAGACGTCACCTTCGAGATCCCGGCCGGCGAGGTCAGCGTGCTTCTCGGGCCGTCGGGTACCGGTAAGTCGGTGTTCTTGAAGTCGCTGATCGGGCTGCTGCGCCCCGAGCGCGGCTCGATCATCGTCGACGGCACCAACATCATCGAGTGCTCGGCCAAGGAGCTCTACGAGATCCGCACGCTGTTCGGCGTGATGTTCCAGGACGGCGCCCTGTTCGGCTCGATGAGCCTCTATGACAACACCGCGTTCCCGCTTCGTGAGCACACGAAGAAGAAGGAATCCGAGATCCGTCAGATCGTGATGGAGAAGCTCGACCTGGTCGGTCTGACCGGTGACGAGACGAAGTTCCCCGGTGAGATCTCCGGCGGTATGCGCAAGCGCGCCGGGCTGGCCCGCTCGCTGGTGCTGGACCCGCAGATCATCCTCTGCGACGAGCCGGACTCCGGTCTGGACCCCGTGCGTACCGCGTACCTGTCGCAGCTGTTGATCGACATCAACGCACAGATCGACTGCACGATCCTGATCGTGACGCACAACATCAACATCGCCCGCACGGTGCCCGACAACATGGGCATGCTGTTCCGCAAGCACCTGGTGATGTTCGGCCCGCGCGAGGTCCTGCTCACGAGCGATGAGCCGGTGGTCAAGCAGTTCCTCAACGGTCGTCGTATCGGTCCGATCGGTATGTCGGAGGAGAAGGACGAGTCGACGATGGCCGAGGAGCAGGCCCTCATCGACGCCGGTCACCACGACGGCGGAACCGAAGAGGTCGAGGGCGTGCCGCCGCAGGTCAACGCGACGCCGGGTATGCCGGTGCGGCAGGCCGTCGGGCGTCGTCAGGCTCGGGTGCGCGAGATCATGCACACCCTGCCGCCCGCCGCCCAGGCCGCCATCCGCGAAGACCTCGACCGCACCCCGGCCTACCCGCCGGGTGAGGACTACGACGCAGGACAGCAGCAGAACTACCCGCGGAAACGGTCGACACGACGTGTCGCGGCACCGCCAGGCGTACGAGGGCTCGGACGCACCCACCACGGTCATCCGGGAGCACTGACCGACGCTGATCGGACGTGACCGGCGTGGTCACGCGAACGCGGGAACTGCTCGACCGTCCCGCCGCGCTGGTTGACGGCTACCTCGACGTGATGGGCGCCGACGTCGTCCCGCAGACGACGGCGCAACGCGTCATGGGTTCGACGCTGTTGCCGCGCATCTACGAACGGCTCTGGCGCCCAATGTCTGTTCTGGGGCTTCACATTGCGCAACACCGTCGACGAAGACCGCCAGAAGCTGCGGCTCATGGCGATCCGAGCCGGGCGACGTCGTGCTCGACGTCGCATGCGGTCCTGGCAACACCACGCGCACCTTGGTCGGACAGGTCGGACCCGACGGGCTGGCGGTCGGGCTCGACAGCGCCGCGACGATGCTCGCCCAGGCCGTCAGGGACACGCCCGACTGCGAGCCCCGTCGGCTACGTGCGGGGCGATGCGGTCGACCTGCCGTTCCGCGACTCCACCTTCGACGCGGTGAGCTGTTACGGCGCGCTCTACCTGATGGACGACCCGATGGGTGCCCTCGGCGAGATGATCCGGGTGCTGCGGCCCGGGCGGCCGGATCGCGCGTGCTCACGACGTGCGCGCGCGGACCCGCGCCGTCGCGGCAGGTCGAGCGTCGCCGCCTCCAGGCTGGCCCCGCTGAGGCTCTTCGACAGCGACGAGATCACCGGTGCCATGCGTGCCGCTGGATTGGTCGACGTGTCGCGCACCGTCACCGCCGCGTCGCAGACCGTCAGCGCGACGTAGGGCCGCCACCGGACCAAACTGACTCGCCACGCGCATCTAGGATACGTCACCAAACGGAATCGGCCCGATCGTCGCAGGTACACTCCAAACCGCGAAACACCGCGCTATCTCTTGACGGATAGCGCTGCAAGGAGCCAGTCTGTTTGGCAGCATGTGTGAACGCGGTATATGCAGGTCGCCAGCCAGCGCCTGATCGGCCCCACTGACACGGTAGTTGAGGAATGCGCCGTCCTGCGCTATTGTTGGACGTTGCGCTGGCTGCCTCCTGCCCACCTCACGCCGCTTCGACACCGTGGTCCCTAGCCTGAGCCCCATTTCGGCTCAGATCTAGTGGCGTGCGTGAGAACCGGATAGGCATGTGGTCTGGAGATTGCCAGCCGAACCAACGCAGATATAGCGGCGAAGGGTCCGGCTCGGCCGGTACCTCGATAGTCGCATGAGGTGCTGAAAGGCGTCATCTTGGCAGTCTCTAGCCAGACAAAGTCAGCTAACACCAACAACTCCGTCCCGGGCGCACCAAATCGAGTTTCCTTCGCCAAGCTCCGCGAACCGCTTGAGGTTCCGGGGCTTCTTGACGTACAGACAGACTCCTTCGAGTGGCTGATCGGTTCCGACCGCTGGCGCGAAAAGGCGCTCGAGCGCGGTGAGGTCGACCCCAAGGGTGGCCTCCAGGAGGTGCTCGAGGAGCTGTCGCCGATCGAGGACTTCGCGGGCACGCTGTCGCTGAGCTTCTCCGATCCGCGGTTCGACGAGGTCAAGGCACCCGTCGACGACTGCAAGGAGAAGGACCAGACCTACGCGGCGCCGCTGTTCGTCACCGCCGAGTTCATCAACAACACCACCGGCGAGATCAAGAGCCAGACGGTGTTCATGGGTGACTTCCCGATGATGACCGAGAAGGGCACGTTCATCATCAACGGCACCGAGCGTGTCGTCGTGTCCCAGCTCGTCCGTTCGCCCGGCGTCTACTTCGACCGGAGCAAGGACAAGGCCACCGAGAACGACCTCACCAGCGTCAAGGTCATCCCCGGCCGCGGCGCATGGCTCGAGTTCGACGTCGACAAGCGCGCCACCGTCGGTGTCCGCATCGACCGCAAGCGTCGCCAGCCCGTCACCGTGCTGCTGAAGGCACTCGGCTGGACCAACGAGAAGATCACCGAGCGCTTCGGCTTCAGCGAGATCATGATGTCGACGCTGGAGAAGGACAACACCGCAGGTCCCGACGAGGCACTGCTCGACATCTACCGCAAGCTGCGCCCGGGCGAGCCGCCGACCAAGGAGTCCGCGCAGACCCTGCTGGAGAACCTGTTCTTCAAGGACAAGCGCTACGACCTGGCCCGCGTGGGTCGCTACAAGGTCAACAAGAAGCTGGGGCTCAACGTCGGCAAGCCGATCACCAGCTCGACGCTGACCGAAGAGGACATCGTCGCGACCATCGAGTACCTGGTGCGTCTGCACGAGGGCCAGACCTCGATGACGGTCCCCGGTGGCGTCGAGGTTCCCGGTCGACGTCGACGACATCGACCACTTCGGCAACCGTCGCCTGCGTACCGTCGGCGAGCTGATCCAGAATCAGATCCGCGTCGGCCTGTCCCGCATGGAGCGCGTCGTCCGCGAGCGGATGACGACTCAGGACGTCGAGGCGATCACGCCGCAGACCCTGATCAACATCCGTCCCGTCGTGGCGGCGATCAAGGAATTCTTCGGAACGTCGCAGCTGTCGCAGTTCATGGACCAGAACAACCCGCTGTCGGGTCTGACCCACAAGCGCCGCCTGTCGGCGCTGGGCCCGGGTGGTCTGTCCCGTGAGCGCGCCGGCCTCGAGGTCCGCGACGTGCACCCGTCGCACTACGGCCGCATGTGCCCGATCGAGACCCCGGAAGGCCCGAACATCGGCCTCATCGGATCGCTGTCGGTGTACGCACGGGTCAACCCGTTCGGCTTCATCGAGACGCCGTACCGCAAGGTCGTCGACGGTGTGGTCACCGACGAGATCCAGCACCTGACGGCTGACGAGGAGGACCGCCACGTCGTGGCGCAGGCCAACTCGCCGCTCGACGCGAACGGTCACTTCGCCGAGGCGAGGATCCTGGTCCGACGCAAGGGCGGAGAGGTCGAGAACGTCACGCCCGAAGAGGTCGACTTCATGGACGTCTCACCGCGCCAGATGGTGTCGGTCGCGACGGCGATGATCCCGTTCCTCGAGCACGACGACGCCAACCGCGCCCTGATGGGTGCCAACATGCAGCGCCAGGCGGTTCCGCTGGTGCGCAGCGAGGCACCGCTGGTCGGCACGGGCATGGAGCTGCGTGCCGCGATCGACGCCGGTGACGTCGTCGTCGCGGACAAGGCAGGCGTCATCGAGGAGGTGTCGGCGGACTACATCACCGTGATGGCCGACGACGGCACCCGCCAGACCTACCGGATGCGCAAGTTCGCCCGCTCCAACCACGGCACGTGCGCCAACCAGCGCCCGATCGTGGATGCCGGGCAGCGCGTCGAGGCCGGCCAGGTCGTCGCCGATGGGCCGTGCACCGAGAACGGTGAGATGGCACTCGGCAAGAACCTGCTCGTGGCGATCATGCCGTGGGAGGGCCACAACTACGAGGACGCGATCATCCTCTCGCAGCGCCTGGTTGAGGAGGACGTCCTGACGTCCATCCACATCGAGGAGCACGAGATCGATGCCCGCGACACCAAGCTGGGCGCCGAGGAGATCACCCGGGACATCCCGAACGTCTCCGACGAGGTGCTGGCCGATCTCGACGAGCGCGGCATCGTCCGCATCGGCGCAGAGGTCCGCGACGGCGACATCCTGGTCGGCAAGGTCACGCCGAAGGGCGAGACGGAGCTGACCCCGGAGGAGCGCCTGCTGCGTGCCATCTTCGGCGAGAAGGCCCGCGAGGTTCGCGACACGTCGCTCAAGGTGCCGCACGGCGAGTCCGGCAAGGTCATCGGTGTTCGGATGTTCTCCCGCGAGGAAGACGACGAACTGCCCGCCGGTGTCAACGAGCTGGTCCGCGTCTACGTGGCCCAGAAGCGCAAGATCTCCGACGGCGACAAGCTCGCCGGACGCCACGGCAACAAGGGCGTCATCGGCAAGATCCTGCCGGTCGAGGACATGCCGTTCATGCCGGACGGCACGCCGGTCGACATCATCCTGAACACGCACGGTGTGCCGCGACGGATGAACATCGGCCAGATCCTCGAGACGCACCTGGGCTGGGTCGCCAAGGCCGGCTGGAACATCGACGTCGCCAATGGCACGCCGGAATGGGCTGCCAACCTGCCGGAGGGCCTGCTGTCGGCCGAGCCGAACAGCATCGTCTCCACGCCCGTCTTCGACGGTGCGCGCGAGAACGAGCTGGAGGGCCTGCTGGCTCACACCCTGCCGAACCGCGACGGTGACGTCATGGTCAACGCCGAGGGCAAGTCGATGCTGTTCGACGGACGCAGTGGCGAACCGTTCCCGTACCCGGTGACGGTCGGCTACATGTACATCCTGAAGCTGCACCACTTGGTCGACGACAAGATCCACGCTCGCTCGACCGGGCCGTACTCGATGATCACGCAGCAGCCGCTGGGTGGTAAGGCGCAGTTCGGTGGACAGCGATTCGGCGAGATGGAGTGCTGGGCCATGCAGGCCTACGGCGCCGCGTACACGCTGCAGGAGCTGCTGACGATCAAGTCCGACGACACCGTCGGGCGCGTCAAGGTGTACGAGGCGATCGTCAAGGGCGAGAACATCCCCGAACCCGGTATCCCCGAGTCGTTCAAGGTGTTGCTCAAGGAGCTTCAGTCGCTGTGCCTCAACGTCGAGGTGCTGTCGAGTGAGGGTCATGCGATCGAAATGCGTGACAGTGACGACGAGGATCTGGAACGCGCCGCCGCGAATTTGGGAATCAACTTGTCCCGCAACGAGTCTCCGTCGGTTGAGGATCTCGCTTAAATATTTTGGGGACCCCAGCGGTCCGCGCTTTTGATTGATTGTTATCTAGTCCCGCAAGGGGAAAGGAAGTTACGTGCTCGACGTCAACTTCTTCGATGAACTCCGTATCGGCTTGGCCACCGCGGACGACATTCGTAACTGGTCCTTCGGCGAGGTCAAGAAGCCGGAGACCATCAACTACCGCACGCTCAAGCCAGAGAAGGACGGCCTGTTCTGCGAGAAGATCTTCGGACCTACTCGCGACTGGGAGTGCTACTGCGGCAAGTACAAGCGCGTGCGCTTCAAGGGCATCGTCTGCGAGCGCTGCGGCGTCGAGGTCACTCGCGCCAAGGTGCGTCGTGAGCGCATGGGCCACATCGAACTGGCCGCACCCGTCACGCACATCTGGTACTTCAAGGGCGTGCCGTCCCGGTTGGGCTACCTGCTCGACCTGGCGCCGAAGGATCTCGAGAAGATCATCTACTTCGCCGCCTACGTGATCACCTCGGTCGACACCGAGATGCGTCACAACGAGCTGTCCACGCTCGAGGCCGAGATGGTCGTCGAGAAGAAGGCCGTCGAGGACCAGCGCGATCTCGATCTGGCCGAGCGTGGCCAGAAGCTCGAGGCCGATCTGGCCGAGCTGGAGAAGGAAGGCGCCAAGTCCGACGTTCGCCGCAAGGTGCGCGACGGTGGCGAGCGCGAGATGCGCCAGCTGCGCGACCGGTCCCAGCGTGAGCTGGACCGGCTCGACGAGATCTGGACCACCTTCACCAAGCTGGCTCCCAAGCAGCTCATCGTCGACGAGCAGCTCTACCGCGAGATCGTCGACCGCTACGGCGAGTACTTCGAGGGCGCCATGGGCGCGGAGTCGATCAAGAAGCTCATCGAGAACTTCGACATCGACGCCGAGGCCGAGTCGCTGCGCGACACCATCAAGAACGGCAAGGGCCAGAAGAAGCTCCGTGCGCTCAAGCGCCTCAAGGTCGTCGCCGCGTTCCAGACCAACCGGAACTCGCCGATGGGCATGGTTCTCGACGCCGTTCCGGTGATCCCGCCGGAGCTTCGCCCGATGGTTCAGCTCGACGGTGGCCGCTTCGCGACCTCCGACCTGAACGATCTGTACCGCCGCGTGATCAACCGCAACAACCGTCTCAAGAGGCTGATCGACCTCGGTGCGCCCGAGATCATCGTCAACAACGAGAAGCGGATGCTGCAGGAGTCGGTGGACGCGCTGTTCGACAACGGCCGTCGCGGCCGGCCCGTCACCGGGCCGGGCAACCGTCCGCTGAAGTCGCTGTCCGATCTGCTCAAGGGCAAGCAGGGCCGGTTCCGTCAGAACCTGCTCGGCAAGCGCGTCGACTACTCGGGCCGTTCGGTCATCGTGGTCGGCCCGCAGCTCAAGCTGCATCAGTGCGGTCTGCCGAAGCTGATGGCTCTCGAGCTGTTCAAGCCGTTCGTGATGAAGCGTCTGGTCGATCTCAACCACGCGCAGAACATCAAGAGCGCCAAGCGCATGGTCGAGCGTCAGCGCCCGCAGGTGTGGGACGTCCTCGAAGAGGTCATCTCCGAGCACCCCGTGCTGCTGAACCGCGCACCAACGCTGCACCGGTTGGGCATCCAGGCCTTCGAGCCGCAGCTGGTGGAGGGCAAGGCCATCCAGCTGCACCCGCTGGTCTGCGAGGCGTTCAACGCCGACTTCGACGGTGACCAGATGGCCGTGCACCTTCCGCTGTCCGCGGAGGCGCAGGCCGAGGCACGCATCCTGATGCTGTCCTCGAACAACATCCTGTCGCCCGCGTCGGGTCGTCCGTTGGCCATGCCGCGTCTGGACATGGTGACCGGGCTGTACTTCCTGACCACCCAGATCCCTGGGGACATCGGCGAGTACACCCCTGCCGCGAAGGATCAGCCGGAGACCGGCGTCTACAGCTCGCCGTCGGAGGCCATCATGGCCTTGGACCGCGGCTCGCTGTCGGTGCGGTCGAAGATCAAGATCCGGCTGACGCATCTGCGTCCGCCCGCCGAGGTCGAGGAAGAGCTGTTCGGCGTGCAGGGCTGGCGTCCGGGCATGGCGTGGACCGCCGAGACCACGCTCGGCCGGGTGCTCTTCAACGAGCTGCTGCCGATCTCGTACCCGTTCATGGACAAGCAGATGCACAAGAAGGTGCAGGCCGCGATCATCAACGATCTGGCCGAGCGCTTCCCCATGATCGTCGTCGCGCAGACCGTCGACAAGCTCAAGGATGCCGGTTTCCACTGGGCCACCCGGTCCGGTGTCACGGTCTCCATGGCCGACGTGTTGGTGCCGCCGCAGAAGCAGGAGATCCTCGACTCGTTCGAGGCTGCAGCCGACGAGATCGAGAAGAAGTACCAGCGCGGCAAGATGGATCACACCGAGCGCAACCAGTCGCTCGTCGAGATCTGGAAGCAGGCGACCGAGACGGTCGGCAAGGCGCTCGAGGCGTACTACCCCGAGGACAACCCGATCATCACGCTGGTGCGCTCGGGTGCCACGGGTACCTTCAACCAGACCCGCACGTTGGCGGGCATGAAGGGCCTCGTCACCAACCCGAAGGGTGAGTTCATCCCGCGGCCGATCAAGTCCTCGTTCCGCGAGGGCCTGACGGTTCTGGAGTACTTCATCAACACCCACGGTGCTCGAAAGGGCTTGGCCGACACCGCGCTTCGTACCGCTGACTCGGGTTACCTGACCCGTCGTCTGGTGGACGTTTCGCAGGACGTCATCGTCCGCGAGGACGACTGCGGCACCGAGCGTGGCATCACGACCACGATCGCGGAGCGGCAGTCGGACGGCAGCCTGATCCGCGATGCGCACGTCGAGACCTCGACGTACGCGCGGACGTTGGCGGCCGACGCCATCGACGAGAGCGGCAACGTGATCGTCGAGCGTGGCCACGATCTCGGCGATCCCGCGATCGACGCGCTGCTGGCTGCGGGCATCACCAACGTGAAGGTGCGTTCGGTGCTGACCTGTACGACGGGCACCGGTGTGTGTGCGACGTGCTACGGCCGCTCGATGGCCACCGGCAAGCTGGTCGACATCGGTGAGGCGGTCGGCATCGTCGCCGCGCAGTCCATCGGCGAGCCCGGCACGCAGCTGACCATGCGTACGTTCAAGCAGGAAGGTGGCGTCGGCGAGGACATCACCGGCGGTCTGCCGCGTGTGCAGGAACTGTTCGAGGCACGCTCGCCCAAGGGTGTGGCGCCGATCGCGGACGTCTCCGGTCGCGTGCGTCTGGAGGAGAGCGACAAGTTCTACAAGATCACGATCGTTCCCGATGACGGTGGCGAAGAAGTGGTCTACGACAAGATCTCTCGTCGTCAGCGGCTGAAGGTGTTCAAGCACGACGACGGCAGCGAGCGGTTGCTGTCCGACGGCGATCACGTCGAGGTGGGCCAGCAGCTCATGGAGGGTTCGGCCAACCCGCACGAGGTTCTTCGCGTGCAGGGTCAGCGCGCCGTCCAGCAGCACCTCGTCGACGAGGTGCAGGGCGTCTACCGCACCCAGGGTGTGTCGATCCACGACAAGCACATCGAGGTCATCGTCCGGCAGATGCTGCGTCGCGTGACCATCATCGATTCGGGCGCAACGGAATTCCTGCCCGGCTCGCTGACCGAGCGTGCGGAGTTCGAGGCCGAGAACCGTCGGGTGGTGGCGGAGGGCAACGAGCCCGCCGCCGGTCGCCCGGTGCTCATGGGCATCACGAAGGCGTCGCTCGCGACGGATTCGTGGCTGTCGGCGGCGTCGTTCCAGGAGACCACTCGCGTGCTGACCGATGCGGCGATCAACTGCCGCAGCGACAGGCTCAACGGTCTCAAGGAGAACGTGATCATCGGCAAGCTGATCCCGGCCGGTACGGGCATTGCCCGCTACCGCGACATCCAGGTTCAGCCGACCGAGGAGGCCCGCGCCGCGGCGTACACGATCCCGTCCTACGAGGATCAGTACTACAGCCCGGACTTCGGCCAGAGCTCCGGTCAGGCTGTGCCGCTGGACGATTACGGGTTCAGCGACTACCGCTAGTAGCAACCGAGGGAGCCCCGTCACGCATCGCGTGGCGGGGCTCTTTCGTTCTGCGCCCAAACGAACACACGGGCGCAGAAGTGCGAGAAGACGCCACCATTTCGTCGATCTCGGCGCTCGGGGTTGGCACGTAACCTGAGTTGATGTGGACCAGGTGTCTCGCCGCGCTCGGGGTGCTGCTGATCATCGCGGGCTGTGCCCCGGGCCGCGCAGAACCAGGCGGGTTCGGCCAGGGTCCGACGGTGCACACCATCGCCGGGGACCGCACCTACCGGTTGTACGTCCCCGCGGGCCTGCCCTCGCCCGCGCCGTTGGTGGTGATGCTCCACGGTGGCTTCGGTAGCGCCCAGCAAGCCGAAAGAGCTTATGGCTGGGATCAATTGGCCGACACCGCGAAGTTCGTCGTCGCCTATCCGGACGGATTGGGCCGAGCGTGGAACTCGGGCGGAGGGTGTTGCGGCAGATCGTCAAAGGACGGCGTGGACGACGTCGGCTTCATCACTGCAGCCGTCGCGGACATCGGCAAGAACGTCGCCCGTCGACCAGTCCCGGATCTATGCCACCGGGATCAGCAATGGCGGCATGATGGCCTACGCATTGGCGTGCAACACGGGTCTGTTCGCGGCGATCGGCCCCGATTCGGCGACCCAGCTCGATCCGTGTGGGTCACCGCACCCGACGTCGGTGCTCCACATCCACGGCACGGCCGACACGAGGATTCCGTATGACGGCAGCCAGGGAACCGGCTTCGCCAAGATCGACGGGCCTCCCGCGCTGGACGTGAATGCGTTCTGGCGCAACGTCGATCAGTGCGGCGCGCCGAGTGGCGACGACCAACGGTGCCGTCACCACGTCGATGGCCGGCTGCGCGGATGGACGGGCCGTCGGGCTGATGACGGTCGACGGCGGGGGACACGAATGGCCTGGCTTCGCGACGGACGCGATGTGGCAGTTCTTCGCCGCACACGCGCAGTAGCGACGCCGTCAGCACCCCGCGAGCAGACGCAAAGTTGCCTTGTCTGAACGAAATGAGGGGACCTTGCGTCTGCTCGCGGGATGGGAGCCGACGGCGTCGGAGGGTCGACCTAGACTGGGCTCCATGCTGATTGGTTCGCATGTCCATTCCGACGACCCGCTCGCCGCGGCAGCCGCCGACGGTGCCGACGTCGTGCAGTTCTTCCTCGGCGACCCGCAGAGTTGGAAGAAGCCCAAACCGCGCGACGACGCGGACGTCCTGCGCACGTCGAGTGTGCCCATCTACGTGCATGCGCCGTATCTGATCAACGTGGCGTCGGCGAACAACCGGGTGCGCATCCCGTCGCGGAAGATCCTTCAGGACACCTGCGATGCGGCCGCCGAGGTTGGTGCCGCCGCGGTGATCGTGCACGGCGGCCACGCCGACGACAAGGACATGGAGGCCGGGTTCGAGCGATGGGTCAAGGCCCTCGACAGCCTGACCACCGACATCCCGGTCTACCTCGAGAACACCGCCGGCGGCGACCACGCGATGGCCCGCCACTTCGACACCATCGCCCGACTGTGGGACCACATCGGCGACAAGGGCATCGGCTTCTGCCTCGACACCTGCCACGCCTGGGCGGCCGGCGAGGCACTGATCGATGCGGTCGAGCGCATCAAGGCCATCACGGGCCGCATCGATCTGGTGCACTGCAACGATTCTCGCGACGCCGCGGGTTCGGGTGCGGATCGGCACGCCAACTTCGGCACCGGCCAGATCGATCCCGCCCTGCTGGTGGCGGTGGTGACGGCGGCCGACGCGCCGGTGATCTGCGAGACCGCCGACGAGGGTCGCAAGGACGACATCGCGTTCCTGCGGGACAACCTCGCCTAGCGGCCTACGCGCCTGCGATGCAGAGCACCTCGTCGAGGCTCGCGGATCGCGACGCGGCGGTCGCCCGATCGAGACGCACGGTGTCGAACATCGCGGGCCCCCGTGCCACCCCGGTGGTCACCACGTAGCGACCGGCGTCGGGTGTTCGACGCGCGGCTTCCTCCGGTGCGCAGGCGCCCGTCAGCGTGGGGGCGTCGCCGTAGTTGATCGCCACCTGGACCACGTCCGGTTCGGCCGCGAGCACACCGATCAGTCGGGTGATGAGGTGTTCGGGTGCGAAGAACTGCCAGCCGCGACCGAGGTGGAGCCAGAACCGCTCGGCGATCTCGCCGCGGATGTGCGTCAGGAGCGCGCCGGGGTCGGCCGGCGGCGCGGACGGGCTGAACTCGAGGAACGGGTACCGCTCGAGAAGGGCCGCGCGATCCTGCGTCGACAGGCCGGTGTCGAAGACGACGACGCGGTCGATCATCGAGGCGTCGAGGCAGCAATTCAGAAACGTGTTGAGCGTGACTTCGGTGACGTTGCGATCCGGTCCGGCGACGATGCTGACGGTGACGTCGGCCTCCGGCGGGCCATCGGTGAGAGCCTGTATCGCGGCGGCAGGGTATGACAGCGCCGCGTCGAGCATCGTCGGCACCGACCAATCACGGTTCGCCGCAATCCTTTTCCGATCCTCGTCGGGGATGGCGGGTCCGGCCACCAGTTGCCGGCACAGCTCGAACGCCTCCGTGTGCTTCTGCAGGCGGGATGCGCACACCGCGAGTTCGTCCATGGCGCGCCAGGCGTAGACGTCCGCGCTGACGAACAATATGTCTCCGTCGGGGAACGGGATCTCGACGGCGCGCTTGGCGAACAGATAGCCGAGGAGGTAGCGCTCGTCGAGGCGGTACCTGAAGGCGATGGCGTGAAGGGATTCCGATCGGATCGGCCGGTACTCCCAGGCGCGCAGGAAGGCGTCCTGAACATCGGGCCACGCGGCACCGAGATTCGACATCGACTCGGCTACCCGGTGCAGGGAGCGGAAGACCTCCTCTTCCCACCCGCCCATCGCGGCTCGCCGCTCGTACCACGTGCGCGCGTTGTCGAAGTCGCCGAGATCGAAGTAGCTCTGCGCCAGATAGAACGCAGACCTCGCATCGTCGGGCTTCCGCGCGACTTCGGCAAGCAACAGGTCGCGGTCCCTGGCGTACTTCTCCGGGTCCTGATTGCGGGCGCCGAGGCGACGCGACTCGATGTGGTAGTCGCCGTCGAGACGCTCCCCATGCGTCGGGTCGAGACACTCCGGAAACTCGTGGACGACACCCTGGTAGCGCCACCGCAGCCCGTCGCGGAAGACCTGTTTGCGCCAATAGGTCATGGTGCCGCCGTCGTGATAGCGCAACTCGTAGACGTCGGCGGTCAGCGAACCGAAGTCGGGCGTGCCCGTGACCATGTCGTCGGCGTCGATGACCCAGATGTAGTCGCCGTGCCCCTTGCGCCAAATCGAGTGCCTCGGAGCGGTTTTCGCCGAAGTTGCGCCATGGACGTTCGTAGAGCTCACCCGCGATGCCGAGTCGGGCCATGTGGTTGCGGATGACGTCTTGCGTCCCGTCGACGGAGCCCGTGTCGACGATCACCCACGACGAGATGTGCGGCGCGACGGCGTCGAGAACCTCGTGGACGATGTGTGCCTCGTTGCGGACGATCATGTTGAGACAGATCGCCGGTCGCCCGAGTGCCGGTTCGGCCATCATCGGCTCAATCGGCCTTCTGGTACACCAGCCAGCGCATCTCGATCGGGCTGTTCTCGCGCTCGACGTCGAATACGTCCTGACCGCTGATCCAACCCGCGTACCAACTCGTCTGTGGCCACGCGCCCTCGGGCAGGTAGGCCTGCTCGTAGTCGTAGACCGAGTCGTCGGTGACCAGCGTCAGCGGGAATCCGTCTGCCGCAGCGGACATTTCATCGCGGGTGAAGATGCTCGTGTAGAGCTGTTGGCCGAGTTGACGTGCGTCGTCGTTGAGCGTGAAGCCGTCGCGGACGAGGAACGTGTTGAAGACCAGGCGGCCGCCGGGGGCCAGGGCGTGGGTGGCGAGCTCGAACACGCCGCGCAGCTGGACGGTGGTCCGGAAGTCGGACACCACCTCGGAGAGAAGGATCAGCTGGTAGTCCTGCCGTAGGTCGGCCAGGGTCGCGAAGGCGTCCCGCTCGAGCACGCGGACGGTCAGGAATTCCTTGGCGGCGTCGACCCGGATGATGTCGGCGAACTTCGGCGTCGCCTCGATCGCGTCGACGGGGTGGCCGCGGCGGGCGAGGGCCAGGCTGTTGCGTCCCGTTCCCGCGCCAATGTCGAGCACGGGATACGCGCTGGGATCGGGTGCATCGGTTGCCAGCGCCCAGATGCGAGCGTCCGGTTCGGTGCCGAACAGAGGTGGTTCGCGGGTGGCGACCCAGTTCTCGTAGGCGCCCTCGATGGTGAGCCACTCCGGCCTCACGTGATAGTTCAGGACGGTGCCGACCGGCGCCTCCCACGCGATGGTGATCTGCGAGCGCTGGGAGGCCGAGTATGCCTCCGCGAGCTGGCCTTCGAGGACCGCCCGGACGTCGACGAGTTGTTCCTGGCGTGAACCGTCTGCCCATGGCGGCGAAGATCGAGTCGCACAGGTGCACGTACTCGTCGATCAGGGCGGGTACCGCGGACAGGCTGATCTGGCCGGTGGCCACCGATCCCCGGTACAACCGTCGGATCATGCCTTCTTGCACGGCCGTTCGTTCTGCCAGGGATCGCTTCCCCATGGATTCCCCTCACCCACCCGGACGTCGTCGAGAGACGTCGAACCCGAAGGATACCCAACGTCATCCCGCGTGTCGGACGGGAATGGACGGATTTGGTCGATGTCCGGCGATCAGGGACATTACGATTCTTGTGCAACTGTCGAAAAAATGTAACAGTGGGGTATGCCAGATACCCACGCCGTCACCAATCAGGTCCCGCCGCTGGAGGATTACAACCCGGCGACGTCACCGGTTCTCACCGAGGCGTTGATCCGCGAGGGCGGCGACTGGGGTCTCGACGAGGTCACCGAACTCGGCGCGCTGTCGGGCAGCGCGAAGGTCCAGCGCTGGGGTGAGCTCGCCGACCGCAACCAGCCGGTCCTGCACACCCACGACCGGTACGGCCATCGCGTCGACGAGGTCGAATTCGATCCCGCGTACCACGAACTGATGACCGTGGCCGTCGGCCACGGCCTGCACGCCGCACCATGGGCGGACGACCGACCTGGCGCGCACGTGGTGCGCGCCGCGAAGACCTCGGTGTGGACGGCCGGAGGCCGGCCACGTCTGCCCGATCTCGATGACCTACGCCGTCGTACCCGCGCTGCGCGCCAATCCGGAACTGGCAGCGCATCTACGAGCCGCTGCTGACCAGTCGCAGCTACGACCCCGAACTCAAGGTCCCGACGACGAAGGCCGGCATCACCGCGGGCATGTCGATGACGGAGAAGCAGGGTGGATCCGACGTGCGCGCAGGCACCACGCAGGCCACGCCGAACGGCGACGGTACCTACAGCCTGACCGGGCACAAGTGGTTCACCTCCGCGCCGATGTGCGACGTCTTCCTCGTGCTCGCCCAGGCGCCCGGCGGACTGTCGTGCTTCTTCCTCCCGCGAGTGCTTCCCGACGGCAGCCGCAACCGAATGTTCCTGCAGCGCTTGAAGGACAAGCTCGGCAATCACGCCAACGCCTCCAGCGAGGTCGAATACGACGGCGCCACGGCGTGGTTGGTCGGCGACGAGGGCCGCGGCGTGCCGACCATCATCGAGATGGTCAACCTCACCCGGTTGGACTGCACGCTCGGAAGTGCCACCAGCATGCGGATGGGGCTCGCGCGCGCGATCCACCACGCCCAACACCGAAAGGCGTTCGGCGCGTATCTGATCGACCAGCCGCTCATGCAGAACGTCATCGCCGATCTCGCCGTCGAGGCCGAGGCCGCGACGATGCTGGCGATGCGGATGGCCGGTGCCACCGACAACGTGACGCGCGGCGACGAGCGCGAGTCGCTGCTGCGTCGCATCGGGCTGGCGGCGGGCAAGTACTGGGTGTGCAAGCGCGCAACCCCCCACGCCGCGGAGGCGATGGAATGCCTCGGCGGCAACGGCTACGTCGAGGAGTCCGGGATGCCGAGGCTCTACCGCGAAGCCCCGCTGATGGGAATCTGGGAGGGCTCGGGCAACGTCAGCGCGCTGGATACGTTGCGCGCCATGGCAACACGCCCCGAATGCATCGACGTGCTGATGGACGAGCTCGGCAAGACGGCCGGGCAGGATCCGCGACTCGATGCGCACGTCGGCGCGCTGCGACCGCAGCTCGACGATCCCGATGACCATCCAGTACCGGGCACGCAAGATCGCCGAGGACATCTCGCTTGCGCTGCAGGGCTCGCTTCTGGTGCGGTACGGACATCCCGCGGTCGCGGAGGCCTTCCTGGCCAGCAGGCTCGGCGGCCAATGGGGCGGAGCGTTCGGAACGCTGCCCACGGGGCTCGACCTCTCGCCGATCATCGAGCGCGCGTTGGTGAAGGGATGACTTCTCCGGCGAGCGCGCGCAATCTCCGGCCCGAAGGCGGCGTGTCGCCCGCAGACACGCGCGCTCGCGGGGGGAGGTGACCGGCGCATGACGCACGCGATCAGACCGGTCGACTTCGACAACCTGAAGACCATGACCTACGAGGTCACCGGACGGGTTGCGCGGATCACCTTCAACCGCCCGGAGAAGGGCAACGCGATCGTCGCCGACACGCCGCTGGAGCTGTCGGCCCTCGTCGAACGCGCCGACCTCGATCCACGTGTCCACGTCATGCTGATTTCCGGTCGGGGAGAAGGGTTCTGCTCCGGTTTCGACCTGTCCGCCTATGCGGACCGAACCTCGTCGGCGGGCGGCACGGGCGGCTACAAGGGCACCGTTCTCGACGGCAAGACCCAGGCCGTCAACCATCTGCCCGATCAGCCGTGGGATCCGATGATCGACTACCAGATGATGAGCCGGTTCGTCCGCGGGTTCGCCAGCCTCATGCACGCCGACAAGCCGACGGTGGTGAAGATCCACGGCTACTGCGTGGCGGGCGGAACCGACATCGCGCTGCACGCCGACCAGGTGGTCGCGGCGTCGAACGCCAAGATCGGCTACCCGCCCATGCGGGTGTGGGGAGTGCCCGCCGCGGGACTCTGGGCGCACCGACTCGGCGACCAGCGCGCCAAAAGGCTTCTGTTCACCGGTGATTGCATCAGTGGCGCGCAGGCCGCCGAGTGGGGGCTGGCCGTCGAGGCGCCCGAACCGGAGGATCTCGACGAACGCACCGAGCGCCTCGTCGAGCGCATCGCGGCCATGCCGGTCAACCAGCTGATCATGGCCAAGCTCGCGCTCAACACGGCGCTCTTCAACCAGGGCGTCGCCACCAGCCAGATGGTCAGCACCGTCTTCGACGGGATCGCCCGCCACACTCCCGAAGGTCACCAGTTCGTCGCGGACGCAAGCGAACACGGGTTCCGCGAGGCGGTGCGGCACCGCGACGATCCCTACGGCGACGCGGGCCGCAAGACGTCCGGAGTATAGCGCGATGCGCGAGGGATCGGAGCGCAGCGCAGGACGGGATCGAGCACTGTCTCGCCTGACGGCGCGCTCGGTCGTCCTCAGCGTGCTGCTCGGTGCGCATCCCGCGTGGGCGTCGGCGAGCGAACTGGTCACGCTCACCGCGGATTTCGGGATCAAGGAGCCGACGCTGCGGGTTGCGCTCACCCGGATGGTCGGCGCCGGGGACCTGGTGCGCTCCGCCGATGGGTATCGCCTGTCCGAGCGACTTCTCGCCAGGCAGCGCCGCCAGGACGACGCCCTCGATCCGCGGCTGCGGCAATGGGACGGGACGTGGACGACGTTGGTGATCACCAGCGTCGGGAGCGATGCCCGCAGTCGCGCCTCGATACGAACGACGTTGCACCACAGACGATTCGGTGAGCTTCGCGAGGGTGTCTGGATGCGTCCGGACAACCTCGAGCAGGCAGCCCGCCGGCGACCTGCGCGACCGGCTCCGCGTGCTGGCGGCTCGCGACGAGGATTCCGTGGGCCTTGCCGACGCAGCTGTGGGACCTGCCCGCCTGGGCGCGGGTCGGCGAGCAGTTGCTCGAACAGATGCGCTGGCGCGACGGACACTGCCGCGGCGGTTCGTGGCGGCTGCGGCCGCGGTCCGGCATCTGCTGACCGATCCGGTGCTGCCCGAGGAGCTGCTACCCGAGAACTGGCCTGGCGCCGCATTGCGCCGGGCGTACCACGATTTCGCCGCCGACCTGGCGGCGCAACGCGATCGAGAGCGACCTGATGGAGGCGAAATGACGACCAATGGTGGCGTTCGGGTCGAGCGCAACGGACCCGTGACGACGGTGATCATGAATCGGCCCGAGGCGCGCAATGCGGTCAACGGGCCTGCGGCGGCCGGCCTGCTCGAGGCGTTCGAGGAGTTCGACCGCGACGATTCGGCGTCCGTCGCCGTGCTGTGGGGCGACAACGGAACCTTCTGTGCCGGAGCCGATCTCAAGGCGTTCGGCACGCCCGACATGAACCCGGCACATCGCACCGGGCCCGGTCCGATGGGGCCGACCAGGATGGTGCTGTCCAAACCCGTCATCGCGGCCGTCAGCGGTTACGCCGTCGCAGGCGGCATCGAGCTGGCGCTGTGGTGCGATCTGCGGGTCGCCGAGGAGGACGCCGTCTTCGGCGTGTTCTGCCGTCGATGGGGCGTTCCGCTCATCGACGGCGGCACCGTGCGTTTGCCGCGCCTGATCGGCCACAGTCGGGCCATGGATCTGATCCTCACCGGCCGCGCCGTCGAGGCGTCCGAGGCGCTTGCGATCGGCCTCGCCAATCGGGTGGTGCCGAAGGGCATGGCCCGCGAGGCGGCCGAGGCGTTGGCCGCCGAGCTCGCCGCCCTGCCGCAGCTGTGTCTGCGCGCCGACCGGCTTGTCGGTGCTCAACCAGTGGGGAGTTTCGGAGGCCGAGGCGATGGACGTCGAGTTCGGCAGCCTGTCGCGGGTTGCCGCCGAATCACTGGCCGGAGCAAAGAGATTCGCCGACGGAGCGGGACGCCACGGCGCGACCGCTTAGCCGCGGTCAGATCGGCATCGCCGACGATTTCCATGCAGCAGCGGTAGCGCTCACTGATGGCGTAGCGGACCGGATTGAACCCGGTCGTCCGCAACAACGCATAGAGGCGCTCGCGGGTGAAATTGTGATAGTGCTCGATCTCGTGCCAGTACGGATTCACGGTCGGTTCGTGTTCCATTGGTGCCATAGGGGTGCAGTCCGCGTTCGGCATCGAGATGAGCAGCGCGCCCCCTTCGGCGATGAGGCCCCTCGGCATTCCGAAGGACGGCGTACCGGGAACGCTTCGTGCTCAACGACGTCGGCCAAGCTGATCACGGTCGGTTTCTGACGCGATAGTCGATCTCAGTCGGTGACGCTCTCCAGCGTGCCATGGTAAGCGGGAACGCCGAGTCTGCTCGATGTCTTCGACGTTCTTCTTCCGGAAGTCGACGCCAAACACGCTGAAGCCGAACTCATTTGCCGTCAACAGCAGCGAGCCATTTCCGAATCCGACGTCGAGCCATAGCCTGTCGTTTGGCAGGCCGATCACGCCGACGACGCTCTCGACCATTCTCGCCGATATTCGCCGATGAAACTTCGACGTCGTGGCCAACCATCCCTTGGTCTTGCGTGTTGCCGAACAATATCTGCAACGCTTCGTCGGTGAAGTAGCCGTCGGTGAAGACGTGTTCGCAGGACGCGCACTGCATCCACGTAATGGAGCGTTCCAGCGGCTCCCGCCATATCGGGTGGTCCGTGCAATCGGTCATCCGCAGTTGGGTGATGTCCGTGCAGTCGCACAGCGGGCACGCGTCGTACTTGACCCGTTCGTTCTCCACGCGGCCCTCCGCCGGGCTAACCCTTCTTGATCGAGTTTCCCGAGCCGAGGTCGTTGACCTTCGGGTCGCCGTCCTTGTAAGTGACGGTGTTGTTGAGGCCGACGACGCTGACTTCCTTGTCGACCTTGTCGAAGGTGATCTTGTTGTCCGCTCCGCCGATGTTCACGCTGGCGCAGGTGCCCTTGACGGTCAGAGTGTTGTTGGAACCGCCGACGTTCAAGGACTTCCCGTCGGCGCAGTCGATGTCTGCGGTGGTGCCGAACGAGCCGTAATTGATCGTGTTGCCGACCTCGACCTGAGCGCCCGAGGTGCCCGCAGTCGCCGTCGGTGCGTTCCTGTCCTTGCTCTCCGAACCGCATGCCGTGAGGCCGAACAGCGCGGCAAGCGCGACGGCGCGCGACCGAGGTACCCAATCGGAGCGAATTCGTGCGCATGATTCCTCGTTTCCTCAGCATTCCGCGGACGTAGGCGTGACGCACGGCCGGACTAGGCGGGTACGCGATCGAGGCGGTTGGTCATGCCAAGTTCGCGGCCGCGGTCCCACAGCGTCGGATCGCCGTTGTGGAAGAGCACCGTCTGATCGAAGCCGTACACGGTGATGTCGTTGATGACGGTGTCGGCGACGACGATGTTCGACGAGCCCTGGACCGTCACGGCCCAGCAGGTTCCGACCGCCGTGATCGTGTTGCCGGTGCCCATCACGATCAGCGTCGACTCGTTGCAGTCGAGCGTCTGGGTGATGCCCTGACCGGTGATGTGGGTGTCGCCGTTCTTCGCCTGAGCCGGCGCCGCCGCGGCAACGGCGAGCGGAAACGCGACTGCGCACACGGCCAGCGATCTACCCAGCGCCGTCCAGCCACGATGGTCCCCTTTGCGTTCGTCGTACCGACCCTGCAGAAGCGTACGACGGGCCAGGTGCCGGTGGCGCGACTTCGACGTTCCACTGGCCCTTGCCGCCGCAGGAGTCGCTGGACGCGGGGGTGCTCGGTACCGTGTGCTGCGATGAATTGGCGGGGTGGACGGGCTTTGCGGTGGGCCGGCTTGACGGTCATCTCGATGGTCGCGGTGGCCTGCTCCCAGACCGTCGATGGGACCAGTCTGCGGGCGCGGCCCGCAGTCCCTGATCCAAACCGGAACTACGGCTACGTCGATGACCGCTGCGGTCTGCTTCTCGACGACTCGGTCAAGGAACTGCTGGCTGCCGACAGCATCGTGAGGCCCTACAGCGGCGCCGTCTGCCAGTACGTCCTCGCCACGCGCTCGGGGCTCGTCGACGTCGTCTTCTCGTGGTTCGACACGGGCACCCTAGATCGGGAACGGGCGGTGGCGGCAGAACGCGGAGCGCAGATCACCGGCATTGAGGTCGAACGGCACCCCGCGTACCTCGCCAAGGCGGGCAACGGCGCGACCGCGTGCGCCGCGACCGCTGCGGCAGGCTCTGGTGTCCTGACGTGGTGGGTGCAATACCGCCCGAGCGCCGATGATCCGTGCCAGGCGGCGAAGAAGCTCCTGGCGGCGACGTTGTCGACGGACATGTGATGTCTTCGACATCGGTCCGGCGCCTTGCCGCGGCCGCTGGCTGTGTCGTCGCTCTGGCCGGGTGCGGCGCCCCGCCCCAGTCATCAACCGCGCCGTCATCAACCGCGCCGTCATCAACCGCGCAGCCCGCCCCTGCCAAGGGATTTCGCAGCGCGGTGTGCAATGGCGTTTCCGACGCTGACATCGCCAAGGTGATCGGCTCGATGCCGTTCACGAAAGTCGTTGTCAACGACGACGGTTGCTTCTGGCAGGAGAACACCGTCATCGGAACGTTCGGAGTCGGCATGGGCATCTCGACGTGGTGGTACCGCGGGAGCGACATGGACACCGAGCGATCGCTCGAGCAGAAGGCAGGCCGCCGTCTGACCGAGTTAGCCGTCGATGGGAACAAGGGTTTCAAGGCATTCGACGACAACGCGTGCAGCGTCTACGTCCAAAGGGGCGGCGACGTCATCACCTGGTCGATCCAGACCCTGAACCCGTCGATGCTGCCCAACCTGTGCAAGGTCACCGATCAACTCGCGCAGCTCAGCCAGGATCGCGTGAACTGACTCGCGGTAGGGCGACCGGTTAGAGTCATTCGCCATCCCAGTTGCGGACCTCGTCGACCATAGAAGGACTTGAGCACATGCCAGCTCGGCCGGAGGCGCCGTCGGCCGCTGCCGCACCGGCCGGCCGAACGCGGGCCCGGGCGTACGACCAAGCTGAGCCGCGACGCCATCGTCAACGCCGCACTGACGTTTCTGGACCGCGAGGGCTGGGACGCGCTGACGATCAACGCACTGGCCACCCAGCTCGGCACGAAGGGTCCCTCGCTCTACAACCACGTGCACAGCCTCGAGGACCTGCGCCGGACCGTCCGGATGCGGGTGATCGGCGACATCATCGGGATGCTCAACACCGTCGGCGACGGTCGCACCCGCGACGACGCGGTCGTGACGATGGCAAGCGCGTACCGCAGCTACGCGCACCACCATCCCGGTCGGTATTCGGCATTCACCCGGATGCCGCTCGGCGGCGACGATCCCGAGTACACGGAGGCGACGCGCGCCGCGGCGGGACCGGTGATCGAGGTTCTGACCTCCTACGGTCTCGACGGCGAGAACGCGTTCTTCGCCGCGCTGGAGTTCTGGTCGGCGCTGCACGGCTTCGTCCTGCTGGAGATGACGGGCGTCATGGACGACATCGACACCGACGCGGTGTTCACCGACATGGTGTTGCGGCTGGCCGCGGGGATGGCGCGCTCGTAAACGGCTGCAATCGCAGGCACGGCGTGTTGAACTTTCGACGTCGGCCGGCGCTGCATCGGGTGAGGCATGAAGTCTGGACGGTTGTTCGCAGTGGTGTTCATCGCGGTCGTCCTGCTCGCCGGGTGTTCGGGCACCGAGACTGCTGCTCCCTCGTCGAGCCAACCGTCGCCGAGCCACGTCGCCGTCGACGTCAGAGCGGCCAAGCCCGTCGGCGATGCTCGACGGCGTGTACCGGCTGGACTTCGACCTTCAACGACAACTCCGCAACGGCGTGCCGGACCCCGGGAAACCCTTCTCCCAGCTATACGCATTCCGGTCGGTATGCGACGGGGACGCGTGCATCGCCGTCGGGCGCCGCCTGCGCGACGACGCTCCCACGCAGCCCGCCGAGCAACCCGTCGTGGTCCTGGACTTCGTCAAGGGCGAGTGGGTCTCGACCGTGAGCGGGAAGAACCCGTGCGGTGGCGGACAGTCTCCGGTCCTGCAGTCGTGGTCGCTGAAGCCCGGCGACGGCGGCGCGCTTCAGGGCGCCCGTCGCCTCGCCTTCTTCTCGCTGGAGTGCGGCAGCGCGTACGAGCAGCCGATGACGGCGACCAGGACCGGTGACGTCGACCCCGGTCTGACGATGCCGGACCCGGCGAAGGAACCGCCGCTGAAGCGGTTGCCGCCGAAGGGTTCCGGGGACGCTACACCAAGTCCCTCACCACCAAGGACGGGCGGAAGGCGCCGGATGTCCAGGTCGACGTGTCGACCACGTGCGTGCGAAACGCTCTGCACTGCCTGACGTACGCCGTCTACTCGACGCCGGGAGGCAAGGACCGTTCGGTGCGGGCCTATCGGTTTCAGGGCAAGACCTGGACGGGTCAGGTCAGGTTGCGCACCACGTGCACGAGCGGGGCGAGCGTGATGGAGACGACGTACTCCGAATGGTGCTTCCCGACCCGGTCGCCAATCCGTTCCCGCGAATCACCGGCACTCAGCGAGAGGTCTACCCCCAGCCGTGCGTGGGCGCGGTGGTGTCCGACGTCGTCATGGTCAGAATCGGCGAATGAATCCGGCGCGATCGCAAATCCCCGGCCGCGACGGACCCGGCGTACTAAGCTGGTCGACGGGCCCGTTTGCGGCTGCCGAAATGTTCTCGACCACCTCGGACGATGGCGCTGTTTCGCGCGCTTTGACCTGCACCACGACGGGCGGGTATCGTGGTGGCTCGTGCCTGGCCGACTAGGCGCTTGCGGCTGAGTAGATCACAAGCATGCGCGCACGCCGGGCCAATTCGCATGTCCACGATGCATCGAAGAGATTCGGTGCTCGGGCGCGTGCGACACGCCCGGTCGCGGGGTACGCGATCGAGCGAAAACTGCAGTACAGAGACTTGATGAGCACCGCGTTACAGAAGTAAGCCAGAAGCACCGTAGGAAGAAACACAGGAAGCCGGTAGATGCCAACCATTCAGCAGCTGGTCCGCAAGGGTCGCCGCGACAAGATCGCCAAGGTCAAGACCGCGGCCCTCAAGGGCAGCCCGCAGCGCCGCGGCGTGTGCACCCGCGTGTACACCACCACCCCGAAGAAGCCGAACTCGGCGCTTCGGAAGGTCGCCCGCGTCAAGCTGACCACCGGGGTTGAGGTCACCGCCTACATCCCGGGCGAGGGTCACAACCTGCAGGAGCACTCGATGGTGCTGGTGCGCGGCGGTCGTGTGAAGGACCTGCCCGGTGTGCGCTACAAGATCATCCGCGGCTCGCTGGACACCCAGGGTGTCAAGGCCCGTAAGCAGGCCCGTAGCCGCTACGGCGCCAAGAAGGAGAAGAGCTAATGCCGCGCAAGGGCCCCGCACCCAAGCGGCCACTGGTCAACGACCCGGTCTACGGATCGCAGTTGGTAACGCAGTTGGTCAACAAGGTTCTTCTGGACGGGAAGAAATCGCTGGCTGAACGCATTGTCTATGGTGCGCTCGAGCAGGCCCGCGACAAGACCGGTACCGATCCGGTCGTCACCCTCAAGCGTGCACTCGACAACGTCAAGCCGGCCCTCGAGGTCCGCAGCCGCCGCGTCGGTGGTGCGACCTACCAGGTGCCCGTCGAGGTGCGTCCCGAGCGGTCGACCACGCTGGCACTGCGCTGGCTGGTCGGCTTCTCCAAGCAGCGCCGCGAAAAGACCATGGTCGAGCGGCTCGCCAACGAGCTGCTCGACGCCAGCAACGGCCTGGGTGCCGCCGTCAAGCGACGTGAAGACGTCCACAAGATGGCCGAGGCGAACCGGGCCTTCGCGCACTACCGCTGGTGATCACTCGCTCACGCGCCCGTGCGGCGCGCTGAGCCGAGAACACCGCACACAATTTCAACTAAACGCAACCCAAGAACGAGGGAAGACTGCCGTGGCACAGGACGTGCTGACCGACCTGAACAAGGTCCGCAACATCGGCATCATGGCGCACATCGATGCCGGCAAGACGACGACGACCGAGCGCATCCTCTACTACACCGGTATCAGCTACAAGATCGGTGAGGTGCACGACGGCGCCGCCACGATGGACTGGATGGAGCAGGAGCAGGAGCGGGGTATCACCATTACCTCCGCTGCCACCACCTGCTTCTGGGACGGCAACCAGATCAACATCATCGACACCCCCGGGCACGTCGACTTCACCGTCGAGGTGGAGCGAAGCCTGCGCGTGCTCGATGGCGCCGTCGCCGTCTTCGACGGCAAGGAAGGCGTCGAGCCGCAGTCCGAGCAGGTGTGGCGTCAGGCCGACAAGTACGACGTGCCCCGCATCTGCTTCGTCAACAAGATGGACAAGATCGGTGCGGACTTCTACTTCACCGTGCGCACCATCGAGGAGCGCCTCGGCGCCAACGCGCTGCCGATCCAGCTGCCCATCGGTTCCGAGGGCGGCTTCGAAGGCGTCGTCGACCTGGTCGAGATGAAGGCCAAGGTCTGGCGCGGTGAGACCAAGCTCGGTGAGACCTACGAGACGATCGACATCCCGGAGGAGTACCAGGAGAAGGCCGACGAGTACCGCACCAAGCTGCTCGAGGCCGTCGCCGAGACCGACGAGGCCCTGCTCGAGAAGTACTTCGGTGGCGAGGAACTCACGGTCGCCGAGATCAAGGGTGCGATCCGCAAGCTGACGGTCAACTCGGAGGCGTACCCGATCCTGTGCGGCAGCGCGTTCAAGAACAAGGGCGTGCAGCCCATGCTCGACGCGGTCATCGACTACCTGCCGTCGCCTCTGGACGTCGAGTCCGTCACCGGGCACGCGCCGGGCAAGGAGGACGAACTCCTCGTTCGCAAGCCTTCGACGACCGAGCCCTTCTCGGCTCTGGCGTTCAAGGTCGCGACGCACCCGTTCTTCGGCAAGCTCACCTACGTCCGGGTGTACTCCGGCAAGGTCGACTCCGGCGCTCAGGTCATCAATGCGACCAAGGGCAAGAAGGAGCGCCTCGGCAAGCTCTTCCAGATGCACTCCAACAAGGAGAATCCGGTCGAGTCGGCTTCCGCCGGCCACATCTACGCCGTGATCGGGCTGAAGGACACCACCACCGGTGACACCCTGAGCGATCCGCAGCACCAGGTCGTGCTCGAGTCGATGACGTTCCCGGATCCCGTGATCCAGGTCGCCATCGAGCCGAAGACGAAGAGCGACCAGGAGAAGCTGTCCCTGGCCATCCAGAAGCTGGCCGAGGAAGACCCGACCTTCAAGGTCAACCAGGATCACGAGACCGGCCAGACCATCATCGGTGGCATGGGCGAGCTTCACCTCGACATCCTGGTCGACCGGATGCGTCGCGAGTTCAAGGTCGAGGCCAACGTCGGCAAGCCGCAGGTCGCCTACAAGGAGACCATCAAGCGCGCGGTCGAGAAGGTCGAGTTCACCCACAAGAAGCAGACGGGTGGCTCGGGCCAGTTCGCGAAGGTGCTCGTCAGCATCGAGCCCTTCAGCGGCGAGGACGGCGCGACCTACGAGTTCGAGAACAAGGTCACGGGCGGTCGCATCCCGCGCGAGTACATCCCGTCGGTGGATGCGGGTGCGCAGGACGCCATGCAGTACGGCGTGCTGGCCGGCTACCCGCTGGTGAACGTGAAGCTCACCCTGCTCGACGGCGCGTACCACGACGTCGACTCCTCGGAGATGGCGTTCAAGATCGCCGGTTCCCAGGTGATGAAAAAGGCTGCGGCGCAAGCACAGCCGACCATCCTGGAACCCATCATGGCCGTCGAGGTCACCACGCCCGAGGACTACATGGGCGACGTGATCGGCGACCTGAACTCCCGCCGTGGTCAGATCCAAGCCATGGAGGAGCGCAGCGGCGCACGTGTCGTCAAGGCAAACGTGCCGCTGTCGGAGATGTTCGGCTACGTCGGCGACCTCCGGTCGCGGACCCAGGGCCGGGCGAACTACTCCATGCTGTTCGACTCGTACGCCGAGGTTCCGGCGAACGTGGCGAAGGAGATCATCGCGAAGGCAACGGGCCAATAACGGGTCTGTAGGCTGATCCGTCGGCCAGCACAACTGAAAACATCAACACAACTGCTTAACCAAAGCACCAACAAGTCCAGGAGGACACAGAAGTGGCGAAGGCGAAGTTCGAGCGGACGAAGCCGCACGTCAACATCGGGACCATCGGTCACGTTGACCACGGCAAGACCACGCTTACCGCAGCAATCACCAAGGTTCTGCACGATAAGTACCCGGCGTTGAACGAGTCGCGCGCATTCGACCAGATCGACAATGCGCCCGAAGAGCGTGCTCGTGGCATCACGATCAACATCTCCCACGTGGAGTACCAGACCGAGAAGCGTCACTACGCGCACGTCGACGCCCCCGGCCACGCGGACTACATCAAGAACATGATCACGGGTGCCGCCCAGATGGACGGCGCAATCCTCGTGGTCGCCGCCACCGACGGCCCCATGCCGCAGACGCGTGAGCACGTGCTGCTCGCCCGTCAGGTCGGCGTGCCCTACATCCTGGTCGCGCTGAACAAGGCCGACATGGTCGACGACGAGGAGCTCCTCGAGCTCGTCGAGATGGAGGTCCGCGAACTGCTGGCCGCCCAGGAGTTCGACGAGGACGCTCCCGTCATCCAGGTCTCGGCGCTCAAGGCGCTCGAGGGTGACGCGAAGTGGGTCAAGGCCGTCGAGGACCTCATGGACGCGGTTGACGAGTCCATCCCGGATCCCGTCCGCGAGACCGAGAAGCCGTTCCTCATGCCCGTCGAGGACGTCTTCACGATCACCGGCCGCGGCACCGTGGTCACCGGTCGTGTCGAGCGCGGCATCATCAACGTGAACGAGGAAGTGGAGATCGTCGGCATCAAGACGACGACCACCAAGACCACGGTCACCGGTGTCGAGATGTTCCGCAAGCTGCTCGATCAGGGCCAGGCGGGCGACAACGTCGGTCTGCTGGTTCGTGGCGTGAAGCGTGAGGACGTCGAGCGCGGCCAGGTCGTCGTCAAGCCCGGCACCACCACGCCGCACACCGAGTTCGAGGGCAGCGTCTACATCCTGTCCAAGGACGAGGGCGGCAGGCACACGCCGTTCTTCAACAACTACCGCCCGCAGTTCTACTTCCGCACCACGGACGTGACTGGCGTCGTGACGCTGCCCGAGGGCACCGAGATGGTGATGCCCGGTGACAACACCGACATCTCCGTCAAGCTGATCCAGCCCGTCGCCATGGACGAGGGTCTGCGGTTCGCGATCCGCGAGGGTGGCCGTACCGTCGGCGCCGGCCGGGTTACCAAGATCAACAAGTAGTTTCTGCGCAAGCAGCGCGAAGGCCCCCGAATCGATTTCGGGGGTCTTTTGCGTTTTGCCACGAGTGGGCACACGTCGTCTGCGGGGTCCTCGACGGTTCTGGGGTCGCGTGCGGCTACGCTGCGCTCACGGACATGCGGGGTCACCTAGTCGATCAGAGAGGCACGGATGGCGAGGGCGAAGTTCACTGTTCGCGCGTTCACTGACGTCGGGCTTCGGCGCAAGCGCAACGAGGACGCGGTGCTGGTGTCCGGCTGGTTGTGTCAGACGCACGACGGCACTGTCGTCACAATGGAATTCCGCCCCGCGCCGCCGTTCGTGTGCGCCGTCGCCGACGGCATGGGTGGGCACGCGGGTGGTGACCTCGCGAGCCGCTTGGCGTTGACCGTCCTGGCGATGCAATCGCCGGCATGGGAGTCCGCCAACGACGTGTACGAGACGTTGCTCGACGTCAACGATCAGGTCCGCGCCATGGGCATCCAGAACAACATGCAGGGCCTCGGCACGACCATCGGCGGGCTGTGCGCCGTCGCCGACAATCTCATCTTCTTCAACGTCGGCGACAGCCGGGTGTACTCGAGATCTGCTGGCGCCCTTGACCAGATGTCGAACGACCACTCGATCTTCGGCTTCGACGGCAGGCCGACCAACGTCATCACGCAGTCGCTGGGCCAACCGAACGTCGTGGCCCCGCAAATCGTGGTCATGGGTCTGATGGCCGGCACGTTCCTCATGTGTTCCGACGGCGTGAGCGGGCTGATGTCCGACGCGGAGTTGAGTGAGACGATGCAGCTCGATGACCTCGACGAGGCGGCGACGCGGATCATCGAGACCATTCGCGCGAACGGTGCGCACGACAACTTCTCGTTTCTCATCGTCGAGGTCGCGATGATCGACGAGACGGTCGGCTAGAGCGTCTGGTCGCTGGGCCTCGACGCGCCGGCACGCGCGACGAGCAGCACGACGACGCCCGCGGGCAGCAATGCGCAGGCCAGCCCGCCGAGGATCGCATTGATCGCATTGGCCGTCGAGATGCCCGACCGCTCAAGGACTTCCAGGACGTGCTCGCCGCCGCGACGCCCACGCCCGCCATGGTGACCAAGGACGTCAGGGTGACGCCTGCGGCTTCGCCCGCGCGTTCGGGTCGGACGACGGCCTGCGTCGCGACGGTCGTGAACGCGTAGACCAGGCCCATCGTGAAACCGCACGCGGTGAGGGCAGGCAGGTAGACGGCCCACCCGTTGAACGCGGCGAGCAGCGCCAGAGAGGCCGCCGCGAGGATCGTCGTGACTCCCATGGTCAGTGGCGGCGGCAGTGCGGTGGCCAGACGACCCGACAGTGCGCCGCCGAGTGCCGCACCGGCCGACGGTCCGAGGAAGACCAGACCTGCCACGAGTGGATCCAGTCCGCGCACCTGCTGCAGGTACATCGTCGACAGGAAGATCGTCACGCCGTAGGCGATGTTGGCGATGGTGCCCGCAATCACCAGCACGGTGAACCGGCGGTCGCGCAGCAGCGACAGATCGACCAGCGGCCACCGGATTCTGTTCTCCACCATACACGAATGCGGTCAGCAGCGCCGCCGATCCGACGAACGCAGCGATCGTCTGGGGCGACAGCCAGCCCCATGTGGGTGCCCGGTCGAACGTCAGGGTGAAGAGTCCGAGCCCGAGGGTGACCAAGGCCAGTCCGCTGACGTCGATCCGGCGGGGCACCGATTCATCGCGCGACTCGGTGATGCTCAGCGCGCCGATGACGAGCGGGATCAGCGTCAGGGGCACGTTGAGCCAGAAAATCCAGCGCCAGCCAATCGTCTCGGTCAGCAGGCCGCCGACCACCGGGCCGGCGGCATTCCCCAAACCCGCTATGCCGTAGGCCATTCCGATGGCATGGCTGGCCCGTGCGCTAGGAAACGCGTTGGTCAGCACGCTGACCGACACCGGGAAGATCAGCGCGGCGCCGAGCCCTTGAACGGCGCGAAACGCGACGATCGCGCCGGTGGAGGGTGCGAGCGCGATCGCCGCCGAGGCGATGCCGAACAGCGCGACGCCGCACAGGAGAGTGCGTTTGCGCCCGAAGATGTCACCGAGTCGCCCCGCGGGCACCATGAACGCGCCGAGGGTGAGCATGTAGACGCTGATCACCCATTGCAGATCGGTGGCACTGCTCCCGAGCTCTCCTGCCATGCGTGGCAGCGCCAGGTTCATCGCGAAGTAGTCGATCTGCACGCAGAACAACGCCATCGACACCGCGGCGAGTACCCAACGCGAGCGTGAACTTCCCGTCTCGAGGGGCACGGACAGACGATACCTCCGCTGCCAGCGGTTACCCAGCATCGCGACGGGTGCTTCATCGGGTCCGAATCGGCGGGGAAGGGATTAATCTTGATTCAGCTTTCGTGCTGAATCGAGGAGTGTGGCAAATGTTGTGGCGCTATCTGAAGGCCCAGCTGATGGTGCTCGTCTGCGGTGGTCTGGTCGGACCGATCTTCCTGGGCGTGTACTTCGCGACCGGTCAGGATCCGATCCTGAAGTGGATGTTCTGGACGGGCCTGCTCGTCACTGCCGCCGACGTACTCGCCGCCATCGCCGTGGCCAGCTTCGGAGCCAGGTCGACCGCGAAGACGCAGATGCTCGAAGCGAACGGTGTGCTGGCGTTGGCGCAGGTCACCGGGATCAGCGAGACGGGCACGCGCATCAACAACGAGCCGCTGGTGAGGATCAATCTGCACATCGAGGGCCCTGGCATCGCCCCCTTCGACACGCAGGACTCGGTGCATCGCGTCGGTGACTCGACTGCCGATGATCACGTCGCGCAAACTCGCGGTGCTCGTCGACCCTGCCACCAGTGAGTACCAAATCGACTGGAACCGAAGCGCTTTGCTGAGCGGCATGACGCCCGCACAGTTCAGCCTCGCCGAGGATAACCGGACCTACGACCTCTCCGGTCAAGCCGGGCCGTTGATGGAGATCATGCAGATCCTCAAGGCCAACGGTGTGCCGATGACGGGCTCGATCGACATGCGGTCGAATCCCGTTGTGCGTCAACAGGTAATGGATGTCGTGCGGCGTGCTGGAGCGCAGCAGGCTCCGCCAGCGGCCCAGATGGCGCCCCCACAACAGGCGTATGCGCCGACACCCGCGTACACGCCGCCACCGCCGCCCAGTCCGTCGACGGCCCAGCGACTCCAGGAATTGGAGACGTTGCGCGCGATGGGGACCATCTCCGATGCCGAGTACACCGCCAAGCGCCAGGAGATCATCGCCGCCCTATAGGTGTTGTCGGTTACGGGTCCGCCCGGCGTGAAGGTGGTTAGAGTCTGAGCCACCAACGACGCTGGAGGCGGTCGTGAGCGCAACGGATACGGCTGAAACGCCGGTGACCGACAAGGTCAGTCTGCCGACGTTGACCGCGATGGTCGTCGGCTCGATGATCGGGTCCGGCGTGTTCCTGCTGCCGCGCCGCTTCGGAACCGAGACCGGCGTGCTCGGCGCCGTCATCGCGTGGTCGATCGCCGGCGCTGGAATGCTGATGCTGGCGTTCGTATTTCAGCGGCTAGCCACCCGCAAACCCGATCTGGACGCAGGCATCTTCGCGTATGCCAAGGCAGGGTTCGGCGACTACGTCGGCTTCAACTCGGCGTTTGGCTTCTGGGCCTCGTCGTGCGCGGGCAACACGTCGTACTGGGTGGTCATCATGACGACGACCAGTGCGCTCTTTCCGGCGCTGGGTGCGGGCGACACCGTGCTCGCGGTTCTCGTCTCCTCGGTCTGCGTCTGGGGTTTCGTCTACCTGATCCTGCGTGGCGTCAAGGAAGCTGCGGTCATCAACCGGATCGCCACCGTGGCGAAGGTCGTGCCGATCCTGCTGTTCATCGTCATCGTGACCATCGCCTTCAAGGGCGACGTCTTCGCCGACAACTTCTGGGGTGGCGACGATAGATCGTTCTCCTCGATCTTCGAACAGGCCAAGGGCACGATGCTGATCACCGTGTTCGTGTTCCTGGGCATCGAGGGTGCCAGCGTCTACTCGCGGTTCGCCAAGAAGCGCGAAGACGTCGGTCGCGCCACCGTCATCGGATTCCTCAGTGTGCTCAGTGTTTTCGCACTCGTCACGCTGATGTCCTACGGCGTGATGCCCCAGAGCGAGCTTGCCGGGGTCGGCCAACCGTCGATGGCATCCGTACTCGAATCCGTTGTCGGGCACTGGGGGTCGATATTCATCAGGGTGGGTGTCGTCGTCTCGGTGCTCGGCGCCTACCTGGCCTGGTCGCTGATGGCGGCGGAGATCCTCTACATTCCCGCGACCACCGACGACATGCCGCGGTTCCTCGCGCGCACCAACCGCCATGGAGCACCGATCGCGGCGTTGATCATGGCGGCAGGCCTGGTCCAACTGTTGCTCATCGTGATCCTGTTCACCTCCGACGCACTGGACTTCATGCTCGACCTGACGGCGGCGCTGTCATTGATCCCGTACCTTCTCGCGGCCGCCTACGCGCTGAAACTGACGGCGACCCGCGAGACCTATCGCGAAGGCAAGTCCGTACTCGGCGACGCACTGGTCGCTGGGCTTGCGACCTTCTACACGCTGTTCCTGCTGTACGCCGCCGGCCCCGACAAGCTGCTGTTGTCCTGCATCCTCTACGCACCCGGTGCGCTCCTCTACGTCAAGGCGCGTCGCGAGCGCGGTCTGCGGGTCTTCAGTCCTGCCGAGGCGGTGCTCTTCGGAGTCATCGTCGTCGGCGCCATCGCGGGGGTGATATCGCTTGCGACCGGTGCGATCGAAATCTAACGATGACCGAGCTATCGAAAGGTGTCGAGCATGACCAAACCGTCTGCCTCATATGGCGTTCACTCCGAGGTCGGAAAGCTTCGCAAGGTCCTGGTGTGTTCGCCGGGCCTTGCCCACGAACGGCTGACGCCGACCAACTGCGACGACCTGTTGTTCGACGACGTGCTCTGGGTGCAGAACGCGCGGCGCGACCACTTCGACTTCATGGACAAGATGCGCGACCGCGACGTCGAGGTCATCGAGTTGCACGATCTGCTGGCCCAGACGATGCAGCAGCCGGGTGCCAAGGACTGGTTGCTCGATCGCAAGATCGTCGCCAACGAGGTTGGACTCGGGCTGGTGCAGGACACGCGAGACTTCCTGGACTCGCTGACGCCGAATCGATTGGCAGAGTTGCTGATCGGCGGTATGTCGGTCCGCGATCTTCCGTCGGAGCTGAAGTCCGGGTACCGCGCCCTCGCCAGGGAGGCGGCGGGTGTCACCGAGTACCTGATGCCGCCGCTACCCAACACGCTCTACACCCGCGACACCACCTGCTGGATCTACGGCGGCTTGACCCTCAACCCGCTGTACTGGCCCGCCCGTCACGACGAGACATTGTTGATGAAGGCCATCTACGAGTTCCACCCGGACTACGTGGGTTCGGCGGTCTGGTGGGGCGATCCCGAGGAGTCGTGGGGGCTTTCGACGATCGAGGGCGGCGACGTGTTGGTGCCGGGCAACGGCGTTGTCGTCATCGGCATGAGCGAGCGCTCGTCGCGGCAGGCGATCACCCAGGTTGCCGCGAAGCTGTTCGCCGAGGGCGCGGCCGAGAAGGTGATCGTCGCCGGGATGCCCAAGCTGCGCGCCGCCATGCACCTGGACACCGTGTTCACGTTCGCCGACCGCGACGTGGTCACGTTGTATCCCGACATCATCGACGCCGTACAGACATTCACGTTGATGCCGAGCGACGCCGCGCCGGGTGTCGAGGTGATCGAGGCGAACAAGCCGTTCGTGGAAGAGGTCGCGGACGCGTTGGGCCTCGGATCGCTGCGCGTGGTGGAGACCGGCGGCAACAAGTACGACTCGGAACGACAGCAGTGGGACAGCGGCAACAACCTCGTCGCCGTGGAACCGGGCGTGGTGTTCGCCTACGACCGCAATACCCATACGAACTCGCTGTTGCGGAAGGCGGGTATCGAGGTCATCGAGATCGTGGGCGCCGAGCTGGGCCGCGGCCGCGGCGGAGGGCACTGCATGACCTGCCCGATCATTCGCGACCCGATCGACTACTGACCCCGCTGCAGTCCGCGAGCCCCTTCCCCACCCGCGAGCGAGCGTGTTTGCACCCGGCACGCCGCCGTTCGCACACGCAGATGCGCGCGCTCGCGTCGATCGCCGCCGAGCGTCGGCGTAACTAGAACACGTTTCAGTTCTGCTGCTAGCCTGAGTCGCGCGGCAGACGGCGCTCGAAAGGACTGGCAATGACGGCAGCGAACGGATCACTCGAAGGACGGGTGGCATTCGTCACCGGTGCGGCGCGCGGACAGGGCCGTGCGCACGCGGCGCGCCTGGCCGCCGACGGCGCCGACATCATCGCGATCGACATCTGCCGCCCGATCTCCGACACGATCACCTATCCGGCGCCCACGTCCGAGGACCTCGCCGAGACCGTGCGACTGGTCGAGGCGGCGGGCCGCAAGGTGCTGGCCCGCGAGGTCGACATCCGCGATCTCGCAGCGTTGCAACAGGTGGTGGCCGACGGTATCGAACAGTTCGGCAGGCTCGACGTCGTGGTGGCCAACGCGGGCGTGCTCAGCTGGGGTCGGATGTTCGAGATGTCCGAGGAGCAGTGGGACACCGTCATCGACGTCAACCTCAATGGGACGTGGCGGACCGTTCGTGCCGCAGTGCCCGCGATGATCGAGGCGGGCAACGGTGGTTCGATCGTCATCGTGAGCTCGTCGGCGGGTACCAAGGCCACGCCCGGCAACGGCCACTACTCGGCGTCCAAGCACGGCCTCGTCGCGATCACCAATGCGTTGGCGATCGAGGTGGGGGAGTTCGGCATTCGGGTCAACTCGATCCACCCGTATTCGATCGACACCCCGATGGTCGAGCCCGACGCGATGATGGAGATCTTCGGCAAGTATCCGGCGTTCCTGCACAGCTTCAAGCCGATGCCGTACCACCCCGTCAACCATGACGGCAAGAAGGGCCTCAAGGAGTTCATGACGCCGGAGGAGGTCTCGGACGTGGTGTCCTGGCTGGCCAGTGACGGGTCCGCGACGATCTCCGGTTCGCAGATCGCCGTCGACCGCGGCACCGCGAAGTACTGACCACCGCCGAACGAACAATTGTCGTGGCACCCGCCATGATCCGGTCTGTCGCGCTGAAAATCGTTACACACCATCCACACTCGCCGCTAAGCGCTGGGCGAACGCCGTTTCGGCGACCGGGCAGCGCGGGTACGTTTTTCGCATGACCGCATTGACGACCCTCCCCTTCGACTACGAGCATGCAGGCCTTGAGTTCGAGGGCGTGCTGGTATCCGGCGAACGTCCTTCGGCGCCGACGGTGCTGGTGTTCCACGGCATGGAGGGCCGCAGCGATGCGCAGGTCGACTTCTGCCAACTGCTCGCCGAGGTCGGCTACAAGGCGGTGGCGGTCGACCTCTTCGGCCGTGACGTGTCGGCTGCAGGCCCCGATGCGTGCGCGGCGGCCATGGATGGCTTCCTCAAGGATCGAAAGGCATTGGAGGACAGGATCATCGGAGTCGTCGAGACGATCAGACAACTCCCCGCGACCAACCGCAACGCCATGGCGGCCATCGGGTTCTGCTTCGGTGGGCTCTGCGTGCTCGACGCTGCGAGGCATGGCCTGGCGCTCAGGGCCGTCGGTGCGTTCCACGGTCTCCTCACACCGCTGCCGGAGCCCTCAGAGGCGCCCATCGCCACGAAGATCTCGGTCTTCCACGGCTGGGCGGATCCCCTTGCGCCACCGTCGGACGTGGTGGACCTCGCCACGGAGCTGACCGAGCGCGGAGCCGATTGGCAGCTGCACGCCTACGGCCACGCGATGCATGCGTTCATGGCGCCGTTCGCCAACGCCCCCGAGCGGGGCATCCAGTACGACGAGAAGACACGCAGACGTGCGTGGGCGAGCCTGCTCGACTTCCTGGACGAGACCTTCACCGACGAGGTCTAGTTCGGCAGTACCCGCGCTGGCACGGGGCGAGCCGACTTGAACCGGCTACGGTATGACGATCACGGGCACCGGTGAGTTGTGCACGATCTTGGTGGCGCTGGAACCCAGGAACACGTGCGCGAGCACCTTGGTGGACGATGAGCCGACCACCAAGACATCGCCGGCGGACCATGCCACTCGATCGAGAGCGTCGGACCAGGAACCACCCTTGGCGATGACGGTGTCGGCGTCGACGTCGAGTTCCCTCAAGTGCGCTACCGCCTCGGCCTGGGCCTCCTCGGCCTGGGTGATCGCCCTGTCGAAGACCAAGTCCTCATCGGCGCGGACCGGTGAAGTCACCATGACACGGTGCCTTATGACGATAGTCATGAGGCGCAACGCCAGCGAGGACTCCTTGCAAATGTCGGCAACTCGATCCAGCAATTGCCAGGCGGTGTTGTCGTCGCGGAACGCCAGGGTGACCCGATTGAACTTGGAGCCCGGTTCGGACCGATAGCCGCGGGGCGCGACCGCAACCGGAACGTGCGAGGAATGCATCAAGCGGGTGGTCTTGGAGGTCAGGCGGACATGATGAATTGCACCGTCGAGACCGGAGCCGACGACAACCATCTGTGCGCCCAGTTCTTCGGCCTGCTCCACCATGACAGCGGGGACCGAGCGGCCTGTCACCCAGGTCGCCGTGGGATCCTCAATGCCTTGTTCGGTAAGCAGCGCCAGCGCCTCATTGGCGCCTTCTTCGCCGCTGGCCGCAGCCCAGGCGCGAAACTCGCCGTCGGTGGCGCTTCCGGCCACCGGTAGCCAACCGCGGGGAACCACGGTGAGCGCATGAACCGGGACCCCGGTGGTCCGAGACAACTCGCAGGCCAGGGAGATCGCGCAGGTGTCGTCCTTGTGCGAGCTGTAGCCCACTAGGTACGTCATTCGTCCGCCTTCTTAGAAACGGGGATGGGTTCGGCGATCTCCTCGAGGGAGGTGTAGTGGTTCAATGTCGCATTGCGCAGGCCGTACCCGAAGTAGTAGGCGAATACCACCGCCACCCATACACCGAAGATGATCCAGGTGATCGGGCTCAGCCCGGACAGCACGAAGAGGCAGACCAGAACAGTCAGGATCGGTACGAACGCGGCGCCGAACAAGAAGGCGGATGCCAGCGCAATCGCCGTGAGCAGCACCGTCCACAGCAGTCCGCGCGTCCCGTCCTCGGCATAGCCGCCCCACATCCACATGGCACCGATGACTCCTAGCGACACGACGATCGAAGACGTCATGGCCACCGGCCGCGGCCACGTCGTCGGATACAGCGGAACCTTGAACGGCCGTTCCAGCTCGGGGTGCGTGCGCCGCATCACCATGATGGCGATGGCGACGGCCGTAAAGGCCATCAAAGTGCCGATCGACACCGTGTCCCATAGGTAGCTCGAAGGCACGAACCCTGCGATGCAGGCCACCACTATCGACACCACGACGGTGTTGAACGTCGGTGTCATGGTTCGAGGATTGACCGCTTCGAATCTCTTCGGGATCAAGCCATCTCGGGACACCGAGAACAAGATGCGGGTCTGGCCGTACAGGGTCACCAAAGTCACCGAGAAATGGAGATCACCGCGCCCGCTGCCAGAATGGTCGGCCACACAGTGCTGCCGGTGACATCCTGCAGGATTCGAGATAGGCCGGCCTCGCGGCCTCTGCGGAACTGAAGTATTCGACTGGTTTGGCGGCCAGGCCGGCGGCCGCCACCAGCAGGTAGATCGCCGTCACGATGATCAGGGCACCAATGATTGCTCGCGGCAATGCTTTTTGCGGATCCTTCACTTCTTCACCCGCGGTGGCTACCGCGTCAAGGCCGATGAAGGAGAAGAAGATGGTCCCTGCCGCGGCGCTGATACCGCTGGCTTGGGCGAAGAAGTTGTCGAAGTGATCCGCTTGGAAGGCACTGAAACCGATGACGCAGAACAAAACCAGCACGCCCAGCTTGATCAACACCATGATGGCGTTGACCTTGGCGGATTCGGAGGCGCCACGTAGCAGCAGAAACATGCACAGCAATATCAGGACAATGGCGGGCAAGTTGATGATTCCACCGTTGGTACTCTCGCACGCCCAGCCGTCGTTGGGATCGCAGAAGGGCACGAATGTCTCGCGCAACGCGTGTGGGATTTCAATGCCGATGGTGTTGTGCAACAGCTCGTTGAAATATGAGCTCCACCCCACGGCTACTGCTGATACCGCTACGGCGTATTCCAGCAGTACGCAGGCCGCGATGAACACCGCCGGCCCCTCGCCGAGAGCATGGTAAGTGTACGAATACGTCGAACCGCTGACCGGCACGGCCGAGGACAGTTCGGCGTAGCACAATGCCGAGAGTCCAGCTGCAAGTGCCGCAACGGCAAACGAAATAAGTACTGCTGCACCGGCTTTCGGGATCGCCTCACTGAGCACGAAGAAGATGCCGGTGCCCACTGTCGCGCCGACACCGAACATCATCAGCTGAAATGTCGACAACGAGCGTTCCAGCTCTTCGCCCTGATGCTCGGTTAGTTGCATCACCACGGGCTTGCGCCGCGATAGTTGCTTCAGCAGCGGCGGACGACTCAGGCCGTTCGGTAGACTCATGGTGCCCTTCCTGGTTTCTACGTGTGATCACTAGGCGTTGAGCGACAACGTTCCGGCCGGTCACGCTACGCCCGTAGCGGCTGCAGTGAAGTGCGGTTTGGTTACCAATCTGTGAAACCAGTGCGCTACAGCCGGTGCGCCCAGTGATCCCCTTATGTAGTTATTCGGCCAGAACTTCAGCGAAACGATCCATCGCCCAGTCGATTTCCGACTCGGTAATGACCAGTGGCGGAGCGAAGCGAAGCGTCGAGCCGTGGGTGTCCTTCACCAGGACCCCGCGCTCGGCGAGCAACATGCTGACGTGTTTGCCCGTGCCGCAAGCGGGATCGAGATCGACACCCGCCCACAGTCCGTGGCCCCGCACGGCGAGCACGCCCTGGCCGATCAGTTCGCGGAGCCTGGCGTGAAGGTGACTGCCGAGCTGCTCTGAGCGCAACTGGAATTCGCCGCGTTGCAGCATTTTGACGACCGTGGTCCCGATGGCTGTGGCCAATGGGTTGCCGCCGAAGGTGGAGCCGTGCTCACCGGGGTGCAGGACGCCGAGGATGTCGCGGTTGGCTACCACGGCTGACAGCGGGACGATGCCGCCGCCAAGCGCCTTTCCGAGGAGGTAGACATCCGGAACCACACCCCAGTGGTCGCATGCGAAGGTCCGCCCGGTGCGGGCCAGGCCCGACTGGATCTCGTCGGCGATCATCAGCACGTTGTTCTCGGTGCACAGCGTGCGGACTCGCGGCAGGAAGTCGTCGGGCGGCACGATGATGCCCGCCTCGCCCTGGATCGGCTCGAGGAGGACCGCGACGGTGTTCTCGTCGATGGCGGCCGCAACGGCCTCGGCGTCCCCGAACGGCACCGCGCGGAAACCCGGCGTGAACGGGCCGAAGCCGCCACGCGCGCTCTCGTCGCTGGAGAACGACACGATGCTGATGGTGCGGCCGTGAAAGTTGTTGTGCGCCACGATGATGTTGGCCTGACCCGCTGGCACGCCCTTGACGTCGGTGCCCCACTTGCGGGCGACCTTGATGCCGCTCTCGACGGCCTCGGCGCCGCTGTTCATCGGCAGCACCATGTCCTTGCCGCACAACTGTGCGAGCGCGGCGCAGAACGGGCCCAACCGGTCGGAGTGGAACGCACGGCTGACCAGCGTCACGGCATCGAGCTGGGCATGCGCGGTTGCGGTGATCTCGGGGTTGCGATGCCCGAAGTTCACCGCGGAGTACGCCGCAAGGCAGTCGAGGTAGCGCCGGCCCTCGACATCGGTGATCCACACGCCCTCGGCCGACTCGGCGACGATGGGCAGCGGCGAATAGTTGTGCGCCGCGTACTGATCGACAACCGCGATGACTTCCGACGTGCGCTCGCGCGAGGAGTCGGCTGGCCCAGCGGCGATGTCTGGTCCTTCAGTCGTCACGGTATCCAGCATGGTCACGAATACACCTCCAGCGTGCAGCATTTGACAGATCCGCCGCCCTTGAGCAGCTCTGAGAGATCGACGGGGACCGGCTCGAAGCCGGCGTCGACGAGTTGACGGGCGAACCCGGTGGCCGCGGCGGGCAGGACGACGTGGCGACCGTCGGACACGGCGTTGAGGCCGAGCACGTACGCGTCGGCGGTCGCGACCTCGATGGCGTCGGGAAACAGCTCGACGCAGTCGCGCCCGTGCTTCGTCGCTGAAGGCGGGCGGGTAGTACGCGACGGTGTGATCGTCGAGAACCGCCAGCGCCGTATCGAGGTGGTAGAACCGCGGATCGACGAGCTCGAGGCTGACGACCGCCATTCCCATGATGTGGGCGACCTCGGCGTGGGCACGCTTGTCGGTCCGAAATCCATGGCCCGCCAGGATCGTCGAGCCGACGACCAGCAGATCGCCCTGACCCTCGTTGGTGTGGTGGGTGTAGGAGGGCTCGAAGCCGTGGACGCTCATCCACTCGGCGTAGGCGGCGGCCTCGCCGGCGCGCTGTGGGTAGGCGAAGCGGGCGACGACGGACTTGCCGTTGACGACGAGGCCACCGTTCGCGGCGTAGACCATGTCGGGCAGACCCGCGACGGGCTCGACGAGCTCGACAGTGTGGCCGAGTGAGAGGTAGGTCGACAACAGCTCTTCCCACTGGCGAACGGCGAGCGCGGTGTCCACCGGCGTCGAGGTGTCCATCCAGGGATTGATGGCGTACTCGACGGTGAAGAATGTCGGGCGCCGTCATGGCGTATCGGCGGAGGCGGGGCGTGCGGATGTGCGGATTTGTTTCCCGTCGCTGCGCTCGCCCCGGCGTCGTTGCGGCGACATCAAACGCCGGTGTGCCGGCGAAATCTGAAATCGTCATGAAAGAGACGATATTGATTATGTTCTGCGCAATCAATCGCTACATCTTGCGTATTGATGCGTGATCTATTGCTCTAGAGCTATGATTGCGGCGATCTGTTGCGCGAAATGTGAGGGGTTGTCGGATGGACCGTCTCGACGAGACCGACGAGCTCATTCTGGCCGAACTGGGCGAGCACGCGAGGGCGACGTTCGCGGAGATCGGGGAGCGCGTCAACCTGTCCGCTCCGGCCGTCAAACGACGGGTGGACCGCATGCTCGACAGCGGTGTGATCCGCGGATTCACCACGATCGTCGACCGGAACGCAATCGGTTGGAGCACCGAGGCATACGTCCAGGTGTACTGCCACGGCACCATCGCACCCGACGAGCTGCGACGAGCCTGGGTCGACATTCCCGAGGTGGTCAGCGCCGCGACGGTCACCGGCACGTCGGACGCAATCCTGCACGTGCTCGCGCGCGACATGCGGCACCTCGAGGTGGCGCTCGAGCGCATCCGCTCCAGCGCCGACATCGAGCGCAGTGAGAGCATCGTCGTCCTGTCGAACATCATCGAGCGCACGCGCCCGAACACGGCCGGTGAGCGCATCGATTAACGCTGGGTGGCGCACATGCTCGCGAGCCCATCGTGTAAGAAAGGCCACGTGACTACTAGTGGGGGCATCGTCATCGTCGGTGGTGGACTCGCCGCGTCGCGCACGGCTGAACAGCTGCGCCGCGCCGAGTTCGCCGGACCGATCACGATCGTCAGCGACGAAGACCATCTGCCGTATGACCGTCCGCCGCTTGTCGAAGGAAGTGCTGCGCGCCGAGACCGACGACGTGGCGCTGAAGCCTGCCGAGTTCTATGCCGAGAACGACATCACGCTCCTGTTGGGTTCGGGTGCGACGTCGCTCGATACCGCGGCGCAGACGGTGACGCTGGCCAACGGTGACGTGATCGGCTACGACGAGCTGGTCCTCGCAACGGGTTTGGTGCCCAAGTGGATTCCGTCGTTCCCCGATCTCGAGGGCATCAGGGTGCTGCGCACCTTCGGCGAGAGCCTGGCGCTGCGCAAGCACGCGGATTCGGCCAAGCACGCCGTGGTCATCGGGGCGGGCTTCATCGGGTGCGAGGTCGCGGCGAGCCTGCGCAAGCTCGGCGTCGCGGTCACGCTCGTCGAGCCGCAGCCGTCACCGCTGGCCTCGGTGCTCGGCACTCAGATCGGTGACCTGGTGACTCGGTTGCATCGCGCCGAGGGTGTCGACGTGCGCTGCGGTATCGGCGTCACGGGTGTCAGCGGAACGGACCACGTCGAGAAGGTTCAGCTGTCGGACGGTACCGAGTTGGACGCCGACATCGTCGTCGTCGGCATCGGGTCGCGGCCGTCGACGGACTGGCTGCATGGCAGTGGCATCGAGGTGGACAACGGCGTGGTCTGCGACGCCGCGGGCCGGACGTCGGCACCGAACGTGTGGGCGATCGGTGACGTCGCGTCCTGGCAGGACGCGTCGGGACATCAAGTGCGCGTCGAGCATTGGAGCAACGTCGCCGAGCAAGCCAGGGCGATCGTGCCTGCGCTGCTCGGTACCGATGCTCCGACGGGCGTTGTCGTGCCCTACTTCTGGAGCGACCAGTACGACGTCAAGATCCAGTGCCTCGGCGAGCCCGAGGCCGACGACATCGTGCACCTGGTCGAGGACGACGGCCGTAAGTTCCTCGCCTACTACGAGCGCGATGGCGCCGTGGTCGGCGTGGTCGGCGGCGGGATGCCGGGCAAGGTGATGAAGGCGCGCGGGAAGATCGCCAGCGGCGCCCCGATCGCCGACGTCCTCCCCGGTTAGTCAGCGATTTGTGGAGTATTTCCATCGCGAACCGCTGGAAATACTCCACAAATCACCAAGGGTTGAGGGGTTGGCTACAGCTCGCCGAGGTAGAACCGCGTGCCCTGGTCGTCGGTGCACAGGGCGGAGCGGCCGTAGGACTGCTGCGACGGCTCGTCGATGACCGTGCCGCCCGCCTCGCGCACGCGCGCGACCGCCGATTCGATGTCGGCGACGGTCCACATCGGCACCGCGACGTTCTCGGCGCTTCCGCCTGCGACCCCCGCCATCGGATGGGTGGCCAGTATCTGCCAGCCGTCGTCGACCCGGCCCGGCTCAAACGACCAGAACAAGAACTTGCTGTAGAACGCCCGGAACGCCGCGGAGTCGACGACCTCGTAGGTCAGGTACGAAAGATCGCCTGGCCCAACCCCGTTGAGCGATGGTCGCGGCTCGCCGTGCTTGGGCTGAAAGACCGCGAACGCGGTGCCCCACGGGTCGGTGGCATCAACGACGAGGCCGAACTCCCGCTCCTCGACCTCGCCGACCTGCCCGCCGCCGTCGAGGATCGACTCGCGTGCCGCCGCGACGTCGGTGACCGCGTAGCAGCAGAACAGGTCGGGTGGGCCATCGCCCGCGAAGACTCCGGCGTGCAGCCCTTCCTTCGCAACGCGGTGACTTCCCGGCTCGAGGGTCCATCCCAGCACGTGGCCGTAGAACGCCGTGGCGCGATCGGAGTCCGGCGTCCACACCGACACGAAGCCGACGTCGCCGTGCTGGATCGGTACGACTGCACCGGTCACCGGACCGCTGAGCATCCACCTGTGCCCGAACGGATCGATGATGGCGGCGCTGCGTGAGCCGTAGTTCTCGTAGGGCTCGCGCTGCACGTCTGCACCCGCGGCGCGTGCGCGCTCCAGCACCGCGTCCGTATCCGCGACGGCCAGCATGAGGCTCACCGAAACCGATTGTGGCGCCGGCGCTCTCAGTCCGATCTCGGGATACTCGTCGGCCAGGTACAGCGTGCCACCGCCGAGCGCGAGTTCGGCGTGGCCGATACGGCCGTCATCCATCGCGATCGGCTCGCCCACCAGGGTCGCTCCCAGCGCGTCGACGTACCAGGCGATGGCATCGCGCGCGCCTGCCACTGCCAGATATGGCAGCGCGGCGGGCCGCGGCACGGTGGTTTCGGCCGCAGGCACGGTCGGGGCGTTCAGTTCGGCGATAGCGGTATCGGTGCCACTCATCTCTACTCCTCGTGTTCGATTTGGTTGGGCCGCATAGATATTCATTGCCCGTTCCAGCCGTTCGCGCAGGCGTGCCGAGAACCCGGGATCCGGCGTCACCGGAAGGTCACCGTCGTGCAGCACGCTCAGCGGGTCGTGGTTGTTGTGATCGGTCATGACCGGCTGCCTCCTTCCGGCTCCGGGTACTCCTTCTTGAACGCTCGCCGCGCCCGCACCAGAAGTGCCTCGGTGGCGTGCACGGTTCTGCCGATCAGTTCGGCGCATTCGGGCACGGTGCAGTCGTCCATGTAGCGCAACGACAACACCGTGCGGTGGTGTTCTGGCAGGCGTGAGAGCACGCTCTCGGCGACGATGCGGTCGAGTTCCGCGTCCCACCCGTCGGACGGCTCGACCGGTTCCGGCAATTCGGCCACCGGAATGCTGAACCGGTCCGATCGCCTCCGGTAGTGGTCGGCCAGCTTGTGGCGCGCCACGCCGATCAGCCAGGCGACGGTCATGGGCGGCGGCTCCGTCTTCCGCGCGGCATCCATTGCTGCGAGGAAGGTCTCGGAGGTGAGGTCTTCGGCCGTGGCTCGGTCTGCACACCGCCGCACGAAGTACCCGTACACCGTCGGCAGGGCGTCGTCGTACAGCTCGAGCAGCGCGCGGGGCGCATCGGGGGAGTCCAAGGTGGGGCTCACACCACTATCGTCGCCATTTCGGCCCGAACTCCGACGCCCTTCTCCAATTTCGTGCGAGATGTGCAGCCGAAGTGCAACGTCGCGCGGGAAACGCGACGACGCGACGCGATGAGTTCCGATCGGATCGCGAGTCGGTACTGACGTCCGCCGCAGAACGTCGCGCGGTGCCGCCCGGCGCGAAACGCTCGAGAGAACGAAGGAAGTCACCGTGACCATTACGCCGAACGACCCCACTGCCGCACTGCGCGGCCGCCCACCCGTCGTTGACCTGGCCACGTGGCAGACCGCGCGCGACGGTCTTCTGGTCCGCGAGAAGGCCCACACCCGAGAGGGCGACGCCATCGCCGCCGCCCGCCGCGGTCTGCCGATGGTGGAGTTCGATGGCACCGCGGAGGTCGTCGGACCCGACGGTCCAGTCCCGTTCATCGAGTTGTTCGACGGTCGCGACGAGCTCTTGGTCTACAAGCACATGTGGCACGATGGCGCGCCACACCAAGGGCAGTGCGAGGGCTGCACCCTCACCGCCTGGCACGTGAAGGATGCCGTCTATCTCAACGCCCGTGGTGTGTCGTTCGCCATGCTGACCACTGGCCGCTGGACCGAGGTCGCCGCCTTCGTCGAATTCATGGGCTACACCCAGCCGTGGTACTCCGTGCGCGATGTGGACGAGCCGATCGGTGGCGAAATGGGTTATCTCACTTGCTTTCTGCGCGCCGGCGACCGCGTGTTCCTGACCTACTCCACCACGGGCCGTGGCAACGAGCCGATGGACGTGTGCTTGGGCCTGCTCGACATGACGCCCTACGGCCGGGGTGAGGCGTGGCAGGTCAGCCCCGACGGCTGGCCCGAGGGACGCGATGCGTGTTGGTTCTGGCGATCCGACGCGAACGGCAACGCGACCTGGGGGCCCACCAGCCGTCCCGTGCCGCAGTGGACCCGCCCCGACGCGGCTCCCGAGGAGACTCTCGGCCGCACCGGCGACCATCACTGACGCCCCATCGCGAGGGGAGTGGCCTAGAGGTCGCCGAGGCCGCCTGCCACGGCATCGAACGCATCGACGATCGCCTCTGGGAGTGACACCGACTCGTCGGCCAGCCAGTGCCCGTAAGCGGACAGCGCGACCCCGAGCATGGTCCACGCCACGGTCTGAGGCAGCAGATCCGTCGGCTGCGAGGCCAACTCGTCGGGCCACGAACTCGGCGACCACCGCACGCCATCCCGCGTACATGGTCATGGAGTGCGCCTGCAGAGCCGCCGTCTCGAGGATGACTCGCATGCGGGTGCGGTGTCGCGGTACCTCTGCATCGTCGAAGCTGTTGAACGCCAACAGCGCCGAGCGTAGAGCGGTACCGACCGGGGCGTCTTCGGGAACGGCGCCGAGCAAATCGCGTAGGTGCGCCAGGTGGGCGTCGAAGTCGCCCCAGGGGATGGCGTTCTTCGACGGGTAGTACCGGAAGAGGGTGCGGCGTGCGATGCCTGCCGCAGCGGCGACGTCGTCGACGCTGACCTCGTCGAACCCCTGTGCGGCGAAGAGGTCGAGCGCCACCGCGGCGATGCGATCCTGGTTCGTCGACGGCCGTCGTCCCAAGCGTTGCCCGCTGTCGCGAACGGGGCGGCTCAAGGCGTCCTGACGTCGCACGGAATCCACCCTTCCTTTTCGGCACTCGATGCCATATTCTTGCGGCCTGGGTCACACTTGTCGAGACCCACGAACCGAAAGGGGCCATCCCATGGAGCCGAACCAGCAGACGGACGATCAGGCAGAGCTCGTCACCGAGACGCTCGTCGAAGAGGTCTCGATCGACGGCATGTGCGGGGTCTACTGACCGTGACGGCTCCGGCCGAGGGTCGGGTCGACGTCGTCGCGTTCGATCCCGATCGCGCGTGGCGGCTGCACCCTCAGGTCGCCGTGCGGCCCGAGTCATTCGGGGCGCTGCTCTATCACTTTGGCACGCGCAAGCTTTCGTTCCTCAAGAACACGACGATCGTCGAGGTGGTCAACTCGCTGGCCGACCACCCCGACGGCCGCTCGGCACTGCGCGCCGCCGGAATCGACGACGACGCGCAAGCGCCCTACCTGCACGCGCTGAGCGTGCTCGTCACATCCAAGATGCTGGTCTGCAAGGAGACACCATGACGGCCTCGGTCGCGCCCGTACCCAGATTGGTCGATCAGTTCGAGCGAGGCCTCGACGCCCCGATCTGTCTGACGTGGGAGCTGACGTACGCCTGCAATCTGTCGTGCGTGCACTGCCTGTCCTCGTCGGGCAAGCGTGACCCGCGTGAGCTCTCGACGCGCCAGTGCATGGACATCATCGACGAGCTCGAGCGGATGCAGGTGTTCTACGTCAACATCGGCGGCGGCGAACCGACTGTGCGACCGGACTTCTGGGAGCTGGTCGACTACGCCACGGCCCACCACGTCGGGGTGAAGTTCTCGACCAACGGGGTGCGCATCACCCCCGAGGTGGCAGCGAAGCTGGCCGCCAGTGACTACGTCGACGTTCAGATCTCACTCGACGGCGCCACCGCCGAGGTCAACGACGAGGTGCGCGGACCGGGTTCGTTCGCGATGGCGATCCGGGCGCTGGAGAACCTCGCGGCTGCGGGATTCAAGGACGCGAAGATCTCGGTCGTCGTGACGCGCCACAACGTCGATCAGCTCGACGACTTCAAGGCGCTCGCAGACCAATACGGCGCCACCCTGCGCATCACCAGGTTGCGGCCGTCGGGTCGCGGCGCCGACGTCTGGGACGAACTGCACCCGACCGCCCAGCAGCAGGTGCAGCTCTACGACTGGCTCGTGGCCCGCGGCGAGAACGTGCTCACCGGCGACTCGTTCTTCCACCTCTCCGGGCTCGGCGAGCCGGGCGCGCTGGCCGGCCTCAACCTGTGCGGGGCTGGTCGCGTGGTCTGTCTGATCGACCCGATCGGCGACGTGTACGCCTGCCCGTTCGCCATCCATGACAAGTTCCTCGCCGGAAACATCCTGCGCGACGGCGGATTCGACCACGTCTGGAAGCACTCGGAGCTCTTCCGCGAGCTGCGCGAACCGCAGTCCGCCGGCGCCTGCAGCGGGTGTGGGCACTACGACGCGTGCCGTGGTGGCTGCATGGCCGCCAAGTTCTTCACCGGCCTCCCGCTCGATGGCCCGGATCCCGAATGCGTCCAGGGTTACGGCGAGCCCGCCCTTGCCCGCGAGCGCGACAAGCCGAAGTCGAGCGTCGACCACTCCCGCAGCGGTGGACGCAAGGGCCCGATCCCGCTGAAGCTGCTCACCATGCCTCCGCGGTCCAATGTCGGCGGAGGCCCGCCCTCCGAAGAAGTTCTGCAACGAAAGTCCTGTCTGATCCATGGCTCGTGACAAGTGGTTCGAAACCGTCGCCATCGCGCAGCAGCGCGCCAAGAAGCGACTGCCCAAGTCGGCGTACTCGTCGCTGATCTCCGCCAGCGAGAAGGGTGTGTCCGTCTCCGACAACGTCGAGGCGTTCTCAGAGCTGGGCTTCGCGCCGCACGTGATCGGCGCGACGGAGAAGCGCGAGATGGCGACAACGGTGATGGGCCAAGACATTTCGATGCCGTCATCATCTCGCCGACCGGCGTACAGGCCGTTCACCCCGACGGTGAAGTGGCGGTCGCCAGGGCGGCCGCCGCGCGGGGCACGGCGATGGGGCTGTCATCGTTCGCCAGCAAGCCCATGGAGGAAGTCACCGCGGTCAACGACAAGATCTTCTTCCAGATCTACTGGCTGGGCAGTCGCGACGAGATCGCCGAGCGGGTACAGCGCGCCAAGGATGCGGGTGCGGTCGGTCTGATTGCGACCACCGACTGGAGTTTCAGCCACGGCCGCGACTGGGGCAGTCCGAAGATCCCCGAGCGGATGGACTTGAAGACCATGCTGCGGATGTCGCCGGAGGTGCTGACGAAGCCCCGGTGGCTGTGGAGCTTCGGCAAGACCATGCGCCCGCCGGGCCTGCGGGTTCCCAATCAGGGCAAGCGCGGCGAGCCCGGGCCGCCCTTCTTCGACGCGTACGGCCAGTGGATGGGCACCCCTCCTCCGACGTGGGAAGACATCGAGTGGCTGCGCGAACTCTGGGGCGGGCCGTTCCTGCTCAAGGGCATGGTGCGTGTCGATGACGCCAAACGCGCTGTGGACGCCGGTGTTTCGGCCATCACGGTGTCCAACCACGGTGGTAACAACCTCGACGGCACACCGGCGGCGATCCGTTGCCTGCCTGCGATCGCCGAGGCGGTTGGCGACCAGGTTGAGGTGTTGCTGGACGGCGGCATCCGCAGAGGCAGTGATGTGGTCAAGGCAGTCGCACTCGGCGCGCGCGCGGTGATGATCGGGCGCGCCTATCTCTGGGGCCTCGCCGCCGAGGGGCAGGCGGGCGTGGAGAACGTTCTCGACATCATGAGTGGGGGCATCGACTCGGCGCTGAGGGGACTCGGCCGCGCGTCGATTCACGATCTGGTTGCTGACGACGTCCTCGTGCCTGCCCGGTTTCACCCGCGCGCTCGGCGTGCCGAAAAGCGACGGTTCCTGACCGGCGGATCCGCGCGCGGTGGTACGGACGTGGCTGACGAGACTGACGGGGTAGCCCGGCGATCGTCGGGCGAAAGATCGGTTAATCAATTGCAGCGCATACGTCAACAATCGGCGCACGCCAGTTGAATTCGGCTTACGATCGGCGAGTGGCTTCCCCCAGAGAACTTGGGACCTCAACGACGAGGCAGCTGCATGACCTGTCGGCAGGGCTGCTGATCCCGCTCGGGTCGACCGAGCAGCATGGCCCGCACTTGCCCCTGGACACCGATACGCGCATCGCCAGCGCCGTAGCGAGGTCGGTTGCTGAGCGTCTGCCGGGGGACTGGATGCTGGCGCCGCCGATCTGCTACGGCGCCAGCGGTGAGCACCAAGAATTCCCCGGCACCGTGTCGATCGGTACGGCTGCTCTGCAGTTGATGCTGGTCGAGTACGGCAGGTCCGCCACATCGTGGGCATCCCGCCTGGTCTTCGTCAACGGGCACGGCGGCAACGTGCAGGCCGTTGCTGGAGCGACTGAGACCTTGCGCTCGGAAGGTCGCGACGTGGCCTGGTGCCCGTGCACCGTCGAGGGCGGTGACGCCCACGCCGGGCATACCGAAACATCTGTATTGCTACATATTTCGCCCGAACACGTCTGGCTCGACGATCGCGTGCCCGGCAACGAGGCGCCGCTTCGGGAGCTGATGCCCCGGATGCGGAGCGGGGGTATCGGCGCCGTCAGCCCGGTCGGGGTGCTGGGAAACCCCACCACGGCCACGGCAGCCGACGGGGCGCGTATGTTTGACGAGATGGTGCAGGGATGCGTCCACCGAATAGGGGAGTGGACGCCGGGGGGTGGCGGGATGCTGACATGACGACCGGACCGCGTCTGCCTGACGGGTTTGCCGTTCAGGTGGACAGGCACGTGAAGGTACTTGGCGAGGGCTCGGCACTTCTCGGGGGATCACCTACCAGGCTGCTGAAGTTGGCCCCCGCCGCCCAGACGATGCTCAGCGGCGGTCGACTCGAAGTGCACGACGCGCAAAGCGCACAGCTGGCGCGCACGCTGCTCGACGCCACGGTCGCTCATCCGCGCCCTGCCAGCGGTCCGTCGCATCGCGACGTCACAGTCGTGATCCCCGTGCGGGACAATGCCTTTGGGCTCACTCGGCTCGTCGGGGCGCTCCGCGGAATGCGGGTGATCGTCGTCGACGACGGTTCGGCGGTGCCCGTTCAGGTCAGCGACTTCGACGGCCTGCACTGCAACGTTCAGGTGCTTCGCCACGCCGAGAGTCGGGGTCCCGCGGCCGCCCGGAACTCGGGCCTGGCCGCCTGCGACACCGACTTCGTGGCCTTTCTGGACTCGGACGTCGTCCCTCGCCGCGGCTGGCTTGAGGCGCTGCTCGGCCACTTCTGCGATCCCGCGGTGGCCCTGGTGGCGCCGCGGATCGTCGGTCTGCACGATCCCGAGAACCTGATGGCTCGATACGAGGCGGTCCGGTCCTCACTCGACCTCGGTCTGCGCGAGGCGCCCGTGGTGCCGTACGGCACGGTGTCCTACGTTCCGAGCGCCGCCATCATCTGCCGTCGCTCGGCGCTCAACGACGTCGATGGATTCGACGAGACCATGAGGGCCGGCGAAGACGTCGACCTCTGTTGGCGGTTCATCGAGGCGGGTGCCCGCCTGCGCTACGAACCCATCGCCCTCGTCGGCCACGATCACCGCACGCAATTGCGAGATTGGTTCATGCGCAAGGCTTTCTACGGCACGTCGGCGGCGCCGCTCTCGGTGCGCCATCCCGGGAAGACCGCGCCGTTGGTGATCTCCGGGTGGACGCTGCTGGTGTGGGTGCTCCTGGCGATGGGCTCCGGGGTCGGCTACTTCGCGTCGGCCATCGTCGCGACGGTGACCGGACGCCGGATCGCCAACTCGTTGAGTTCGGTCGACACCGAGCCCAAGGAGGTCGCGGCGGTCGCCGCCCACGGCCTGTGGGCGGCCTTCCTGCAGCTGGCCTCCGCGATCTGCCGGCACTACTGGCCGATTGCGCTGATATTGGCGGTCCTGTTCCGCCGCTGCCGTCAGGTGGTCCTCGTGGCTGCGATCGTCGACGGTGTGGTCGACTGGGTGTCGCGCAACGGCCAGGTCGAGGACGAGAGCAAACGGGTCAGCCTGCCTGCCTACCTCCTGCTGAAGCGGCTCGACGACATCGCCTACGGGCTGGGGCTGTGGACGGGCGTCGTGCGTGAGCGAAACCTCGGCGCGCTCAAACCTCAGATTCGCACCTGAAATCTCCGCATTGTCCATTGACGTTCTCGTCGTAGGCGCGGGTAGTGCGGGATGTGTTCTTGCAGAGCGCCTTTCGTCTGATCCATCGTGTCGGGTGACGGTGATCGAAGCCGGTCCCGGCCCTTCTGATCCTGACGTCTTCGCGCAGATCAGCGATGGACTGCGGCTGCCGATCGGGATGGCTAGCTCGGTCGTGCGCCGGTACGAGACGACTCTCACCGATCGACCACGGCGGACGACGACCATCATGCGCGGCGCGGTGGTCGGCGGCTCCGGCGCGGTCAATGGCGGATACTTCTGTCGCGGGCTGCCCGCCGACTTCGAATCCTGGAATCTCGCCGGGTGGACGTGGCAGGACGTTCTCCCACATTTCCGGGCCATCGAGACGGACCTGGACTTCGACGGACCCCTGCACGGGTCTGATGGCCCGATGCTCATCCGTAGGGTGGTCGAATTCGACCAGGGTGCAGCGGCATTCGTGAGTGCGGCCGAAGGACTCGGCTATCATCGGATCGCCGACCTCAACGGCGCCAGCGTCGCGGAGCGGGCTGTGTCAGCGGTCGCGGCGGTTCCGTTGAACATCGACGCAGGCACCCGAGTCGGGCCAGGAGGCGCATTCCTGGGGCCTGCCATGGATCGGCCGAATCTGACCGTCCTCGAGAGGGTGCGGGCGGTGCGCGTTCGGTTCGTCAACGATCGCGCGGTCGGCGTCGACTGCATCGGCCCCGAGGGCCCGACTCATCTCGCTGCGGATCGAATTGTGCTGTCCGCCGGTGCAATTGGATCCGCTCACCTTCTCATGCTGTCTGGGATCGGGCCGTCCGAGTCGTTGACACGTGCCGGGGTGTCAGTGGTGCAGGACCTTCCCGTGGGCACGAGGTGCGCCGACCATCCCGAGTTCGTGCTGCCCGTCGACTGGCCTGCGGCGCCGGGGCGTCCCCCCGTGGAGGCGGTGGTCGTCACTGAGGATGGACTGGAGATTCGGCCGTACACAATGGGTTTCGGGGCGATGGCGGGAGGCAGCGTCGACGATCCCGCTGACCGGCCACATCTCGGCGTGACCTTGATGCAACCCCGTTCGCGGGGAACCGTCACGTTGCTGTCATCGGATCCAACCGTACAGCCGGCGATCGATCACCGGTACGACAGCGAACCAGCCGACGTCGCCATCCTCGAGGCAGGCGCAGAGTTGGCCCACGACCTCGCCGGAGTGGGTTATGAAGCGCGCCAATCGCATTGGTCGACGTCGCAGCACTTGAGCTCGACGGTGCCCATGGGTGTCGACGAGGATGCGTCGCCGCTGGACGAGCAGTGTCGGGTTCGCGGAGTCGCCGGGCTGTGGGTCGTCGACGGCTCGATCATGCCCGACCATCACCAGCCGTGGTCCGCACGCGACGATCGTGATGATCGGCCACCGCGCCGCCGAGTTCATCGTGCGTTGAGGTCGTCCAGCCTGACGAGCGACTCGGCGAGCAGCGTCGCGGCGACCACGCCGTCGATGACGGGCACCCCGAGCCGCCGGCTGAGCGGTCCCGCAAACTTCGCCATTGCCGCACAACCCAAGACGATGGCTCGGCTGTGATCCGCGGCTAGGGCCCGTTCACACAGGTCGCCGATCGGGTGGACCGTCTCGGGGTCGGCGTCGATCGTCAGTACGGGGATGTCGCTCGCGTACACGCCGAGGCACTGGCTGGGGGTGTAGGCCTTGGCGAGCTCCCACGCGCGTGGCACCGTCGCCGACATGGACGTCACCACCGAGAAGCTGCCCGCGGACAGGGCGGCGGCGTGCATGGCGGCCTGGGCGATGCCGAGAACGGGGCCGTCGACGAGGGTGCGGGCCTGCTCCAGCCCGGGATCGCCGAAGCAGGCGATGACGTACGCGTCCGGCCTGTTCTGCCGGCGCGATGCGGCTCGCTCGAACTCCGCGAGAAGCCCAGGAACGCAGCGCCGTTCGTCGTCGTCGTTCTCGATGCTCGCTGGCCCGTCGACCGGATTGGTGGCCTCGACGACGGTGGCTGGGCTCGCGGCGGCTCTGGCATTGGCCTCGATGTCCCGGGTCATCGAGGCGGTCGTGTTGGGGTTGACGAGCAGGAGGCGCACTCCACAAGCCTAAGGCCCGGTCACGCGCGGTGCCGACCAGTGCGCGATTCGGTCGAGACCGACGAAACGGTGCGATCTACTCGGACTCGTGCGCCCGTGTGTTCGTTTGGGCGAGATGGGCGGAGCGAGCGCAGACGGCGCACGACGCGCAGCTGTTCGTCGTCGCGGCCCGGTGCCCACAGTCCGATCACCACGGCGCCGACGGCCACCACGATGGCGAGCGCGAGCTGCGAGGTGTGCATCGCCTCGATGAAGGCGGCCTTGCTGAGGTCGACGAGTTGGGCGCCCTGCGGACCGATGCGCCGCGCCACCTCGATGGCCTGACCGAGGGAGTCGACGGCCGCGTCGCGCACCGGGGCGGGGAACCCAGCCAGCTGGGGGCGGAGAGCGTCGGAGTACTTCGCCGCCAGCAGCGATCCGGCGAGCGCGATGCCCAGCGCGGCTCCCATCTCGCGGGTGGTGTCGTTGACGGCCGACGCCACCCCCTGCTTGTCGTCGGGTGCGGTGTTCATGATCGCGGAAGTCGTTGGTGCGGTGAGCAGTCCGATTCCGAAGCTCATGACGATCATCGGCCAGGCCATGTCCCAGTAGCTCGAGTCCACCTCGACCCACCGCAGGAAGGCGAAGCCCGCGGAGATCAGCGTCAGACCGGTGAAGACCACCAGGCGTAGCCCGAGTCGGGGCAGGTACCAGAACGACGTCGCGGACAGCACCAGCACGGGGCCCATGATCGGCGCCAGCGACATCGCGGTCTTGATCGGGCTGTAACCCAGGATCAGCTGCATGTGCTGCATCATGATGAAGAAGAAGCCGAACATCGCGAGGAAGAACACGGTGATGGCCGCGGCCCCCGTCGCGAACGTCGGGATTGGCGAACAACCGGACGTCGAGAAGCGGGTGACGCCTGCGAAGTTCGATCGCGCCGAACGCCAGCGACATCACGATGCCGACGACGATGCATCCGAGCACGATGGGGTCGGACCAGCCTCGGGTGGGTGCTTCGAGGATGCCGACCACCAGGACGGCCACGCCGCCGCCGATGACGACGGCGCCGATCCAGTCCAGCGGCTTGGGCTCCGCTTCCTTCGACGTCGCGACCGTGAGCGTCAGCGCGAAGATCAGCGCGGCAGCGCCTGCGAATCCCCAGAAGATGGCCTGCCATGACCAGAAGTGCAGCAGCGCGCCGGAGCCGAGCATTCCGACGACGGCACCGGTTCCGGCCGTGCCCGCCCAGATGCCAACGGCCTTGTTGCGCTGGTCCTTCGGATACGCCGCAGTGAGGAGCGACAGCGTCGCAGGCATGACGAATGCGGCACCTGCTCCGGCCACTCCGCGGGCGATGATGAGATGCAAGGGGTCCGACCAGATGACCGGGGCAATGGACGCGAGGGAGAAGACCACCAGTCCGGCCAACAGCGCACCGCGCCGTCCGTACCGGTCGCCCAGTGCGCCCGCGGGCAGCAGGAGGCAGGCGAGGGTCACCGTGTAGCTGTCGACGACCCAGGTCAGTTCGGCCTGACTCGCCGATGTTGCCTTCGCGATGTCGGGTAGCGCCGTGTTCAGCGCGACCATCGAGGCGATGACCAGCAGCACGCCGAGGCATGCGACGAACAGCGTCCACGTCCGGGCCTTGGCGGACAAACCCGCCAGGCTGGGGTCGGTAGGCTGACCAGGCCGGGAGAGGGTATTGACCATCGGGTCGCTCCTTCCGGCCGATACGATGGATTCGAGACTGACCGTCTTCAAACGAGACTAACAGTCTTGTTTCCCCATGTGGAGGTGACGGAAACATGGCTTCGGTGCGTACCGACCCGCGCCCTGCCCGATCGCGGGCGCGTTTGCTCGAAGCAGCGACGGCGCTTCTTCGGTCCGGTGGGCCGAGCGCGGTGACCGTCGACGCCGTCACGCGTGCCTCGAGCGTCGCGCGGGCGACGCTCTATCGCCACTTCCCAAGCGGAAATGACTTGCTGGCGGCGGCGTTTCACGCGCTGATTCCGCCGTCGCCGATACCGACGGACGAGGGTTCGCTGCGCGACCGGCTCATCGCGGCGTTGGAGGGATTCTCCGATCTCATCGCCGAGGCACCCATCAGCCTTGCGGCGATGTCGTGGCTGGCTCTCGGCGGCGACCTGGAGCACATTCGGTGGGGCGACGACAAGCGGGCCGAGAGCACCGAGGTCCGCACTCTGCGCGAGCGCGTCGCCGAACAGTACGCCGCACCGTTCGACGTCATCTTCAGCAGTCCCGTCGCACTCGCCGAGGTAGGGGAGATCGATCGGACGCGGGCCGCCGTGCTCCTGCTCGGACCGATCGTGCTCGGCAAGCTGAGCACCCTGCCCGACTTCGACTACCGCGAGATCACCGAGGCCGTCGTCGACGGCTTCCTGGCGACGCACGCCAAGAAGCCGGCCTCGTAATCACTTGAACGAGTAGCGAATCGGTAGGTGCTTGAGTCCGCCGACGAACGTCGTCGCGCTCAACTCGGGGGTACCCGCCAACTCGATCGAATCCAATCGGCTCACCAATTCGGTGAACAGGCTGGACATCTCCATGCGGGCCAGCGCGGCGCCCAGGCAGAAGTGGATTCCGTACCCGAACGCCACGTGCTTGTTCGGGTCGCGTGCGACGTCGAAGCGGAAGGGGTCCGTGAACACCTCCTCGTCGCGATTGCCCGAGACGTAGGCCAGGTACACGGACTCGCCCTTGGCGATGTCGACGCCCCGAACCGTGGTGTTCGCACTGGCGGTTCGCATGAATTCCTTGACGGGAGTGGACCATCGGATCATCTCCTCGACCGCGGTGCCCATGAGTCCGGGGTCGCTGCGCAGCCGATCCAGCTCACCGGGGTTGTCGATCAGCGCGCGCATTCCGCCAGAGATGGCGTCCTTGGTGGTGTCGTGTCCGGCGCTGGCGACGATCACGTAGTACGACGCCGTGTCGACGTCCGAAAGGGGCTCACCGTCGATGAGGCCGTTGGCGATGGCCGACGCCAGGTCGCCGGTCGGGTGCTCCCGTCGAGACGCGGTCAGCTTGGAGAAGTAGGCGAAGAAGTCGAGCAGTACCGCCAACTGATCGTCGAGTGAGCCGCCGTCACGCTTGTACTCGTCGTCATCCCCGCCAAACATCTCCTGGGTCAACGCGTGCATTCGTGGAAAGTCCGACTCGGGCAGACCGAGCAGCGACATGATCACGTACAGCGGGAAGTCAACCGCGATGTCCGTCACGAAGTCGCACTCCGGGCCGATCTCAGCCATCTTGTCGACGTAGCGCTTGGCGAGCTCGTCCACCCTGACCTTGAGGTCGCGCATGGCCTTCGGACGGAACCAGTCGGCGCCGATCTGACGCACCTTGCGATGGTGGGGGTCGTCCATGTGGATGAGGGTGCGAAGGCCCATCCCGGCCTCGAGTTGCTCCTTGGCCATGTCATCGCCCGCGGCGGTGGTCAGGAGTGGGCGCGGCTCGCTGAGAAAGAGTTCGTTGTCGCGTTCGATCGCCATGATGTCGGCGTGCTTCGTGATCGCCCAGAACGGCCGATACGGCGGATTATCCACCCATGCAACGGGATTGGTTGCGCGAAGGTGGGTCAGGGCCGTATGGAGCCGGTCGTCGTCGGCATATGCCGTCGGGTCGGCGAGCACCTTTGCGGCCTCGTCCATCGTCGGCGTGCTCATCCTGGCTCCTCACGTGCTGCGACTTGACGGGTGTCAAGTTCACAGTCTAAGTGGGACGGTCAGCCTCGATGGCCGGTTTGCCCGATCCGTCATCGCCTACGCTCGAACCGTGCCACCCTCGCCGGTGCGGCGGCTCGCCAAGAGTGTGTTCGCGTCGGTCGCCGTCGCGATGCTGGCGCTTGGGTGTGGACAGGACGACCGACCGGCGCCGACGCCGGCGCCGGCGAGTGACCCTGCGCTGGTGAAGACGTCGAACGGGGAGCTGCGCGGCATCGTCACGCCCGATCACCGGCTGTACGCCGGAATCCCCTACGCCGCGCCACCGCTCGGCGCATTGCGATTCCGGGCACCGGCGCCCGCGCAGCCGTGGCAGGGAGTACGCGACGCCACTCGCGCAGGCCCACGGTGCATGCAGGACACCGGTCCCGCACCCGAGTTCGGCAAGCTCACCGACGAGGACTGCCTGACTCTCAACGTGTGGACGCCGTCGCCGACGGTCGGCGACAAGCGGCCGGTGATGGTGTGGATCCACGGTGGTTCCTTCACCAACGGCGATGGTGCGATGTACGACTCCAGGTTCTTCGCGGGCAGGGGCGACATCGTCGTCGTCACCGTCAACTACCGACTGGGCACGCTGGGCTTTCTTGCCGACCCTTCGCTCGGCGCCGACGGCGACGTGGGGAACTACGGGTTGGCCGATCAGCAGGCGGCGTTGCGCTGGGTGCGTGACAACATCGCGGACTTCGGCGGCGATCCGGCGCGGGTCACCATCGCGGGCGAGTCGGCAGGGGGAATCGCGGTGTGCGACCACCTGGTGGCACCCGGATCGGCGGGGCTGTTCGACGCGGCCATCCTGCAGAGTGCGCCGTGCCAGGCGCAGATCGCGCTGCCACAGGCGGAGGCGGCCAGCCTCGACTACGCCCGCAAGGCCGGGTGCGGCGATCCGGCGACCGCCGCCGCCTGCTTGCGCGCGCTTCCTGCCGACAAGTTGCGAATGCCGGTGCAGTACTACCGCATTGGTGACGAGGTGCTCAGTGGCCCGGTGACGGGGACCGCGGCGCTGCCGGTGGATCCGATGACCGCGTTCGCCAGCGGAGCCGCGGCGAAGGTGCCGGTCTTGATCGGCATCAACCGAGACGAGTTCACACTCTTCGTCGGTCTGCAGTACCTGCGATACAAACGGGAGTACACCGCGGCCGAGTACCCAGGCCTGCTCGCGTCGACATTCGGCGCAAACGCCGGCGCCGTCGCGGCGCACTACCCGTTGAGCGCGTACCGCGGCAGCGTGTCGCTGACCTACGCCGCCGCCGTGACCGACGGCGTGTTCGCCTGCGTCGCCGACCGCATCGCAGGTGACCTCGCGCCGACGAGTGCGGTGTACGCCTACGAGTTCAACGATCCTCGCGCCGTCGCCCCGGAGCCGTTGCGTACCTTGCCATTCCCCGTGGGTGCGAGCCATGCCCTCGAATTGCGGTACCTGTTCGACGTCGGGGGAGCCGAGCCGCACAGCCCGGCCCAGCAGGCGCTGTCCGATCAGATGGTCGACTACTGGAGTCGTTTCATCACCACGGGCGATCCCGACGTCGCCGGCCAGCCCGCGTGGCCGAGGTTCGGCGTTGCCCCCGCGCCGGAAAATCGGTTGTCGTTGCAGCCCGATGGCAGCAGGGTGATTACCGACTTCGACGAAACCCACCAGTGCGGGTTCTGGGAGACCCTGAAGGAGTGATCGACGATGCCGACTCCAGATCGGACGGTGTTCGCGGACGCATGGGTGCGAGCGTGGAACGCACATGACGTCGAGGCAGTGCTTGCGCACTTTCGTGACGATGTCGTCTTCACCTCACCCGTCGCGGGGCGGCTGCTTCCCGAGACGGGGGGCGTCGTACGGGGCAAGGCGGCGGTGCGCGACTACTGGGACAACGCGCTTGAAACTGTTGCCGGACTTGCACTTCGAACTGATCGGGGTCTACCAGGGCGAGTCGCTACTGGTGATCAACTACCGCAACGAACGCGGCGGTCTCGTCAACGAGGTGCTGATGTTCGACGGCGACTTGGTGCGCGAGGGCCACGGCACATATCTGTGATGTCGCTGCACCCGCTGGCATCGGCTAACGCTGGTAACGCAGTTAAGCTAACGCTGGTAACAGACTTGAAGCAGAGGTAGCAGCCGCCAAGCCGGCTCTTTTGCGCTCTGTTCAGCCCTCGCCGTTTCGCCAGTGGCGCCGCCGATGCCGGATATCCAGGCGACGTTCCATCAGGCGGTCTCGTCGGCCAAGGTGGAGCTCGACGCCGTGGTCAGTCCGCTCGAATCGCTGACGAATCTGTTGTTCACTTCCGCGGGCAATCTCACCGCGTTGGGCACTCAGTTCGTGAACGACCCAGCTTCTATTCTGGGGCAGCTGATCACGAATCAGGGCGCGAACGCCGCACTGATTGGGGCCGGTCTCCAGCAGACGATCGACTTCTACGCAACGACCATCCCGCAGATCCCCGCTCAGCTTCAGATGATTGCCGACCAGCTGCGTGCCGGCGACGTTTCGGGAGCGGTCAACACGGTGTTTCAGATTCCGCTGGGGCTCGCACTCCCGATCGCCTTGTTCGCGCTGCCGCCGATCTTCCAGGTCACGACCAATGCGGCGCAGAACTTCGCGAACGTCGTCGCCGCGATTCCGAATGCCGCCTTGCCTCTGGGGCTCACCGCGATCACGCCGATCTTCGCTGCCACCAGCGCATTTGGGGATCAGGCACAGGAGATCGTCGACGCCGTCGGCAGCGGCTCCCTGGGCAACGCCGCGGGCGCAGCGCTCAGCACGCCGACCGAACTGGTCAACGCCTTCCTCAACGGGACCGGCGTCGTCGACGGTTCTTCGGGTGACGTCCAGAGCCCGGGGATCTTCACCCCGGGCGCCAACGGCGGTGGCTTCAATCCCGGGACTGCTCGCCGGGCTGCTCAACCTGAGGGACACCATCGCGGGAGCGCTACATCCCGTTCCGGCGCCGCTGGGGCTTGCCTCGGTTACCTCGGTGCCCAAGGCGAACACGGCGACCTGAAGCTGGCCGACTCGGACACTTCGCAGCCCGGCGCTCGGTCCGGCCAGCCCGAGCCCAAGCTGCGGCGCAACTCGGCTTCCGGTCGCTGGTGGCGGCGAAGCCGAATCCTGGCACGCGATTCGTCGACCAGTTCCACTGGGGCGCGAAGCGGATCCCACTGGAGCGGAGGCGGGTTCCAGCGGAGCGGGCGCAGGCTCGAGCGGCGTCGGACGCCGCCGGCAAGCATCGTGCCCACCCCGACAACCCAGTCGGTTCGGTCGTGAAGAAGCTCCGTGACTCGGCGAGTCACGCGACCGGCGCACCGCGTCATGCACGCGCCGACCATGCGTCCGCCGACTAGGACTAGTCGCCAAAGCCAATCGGTCCCCTCGTGCTCGGCGCGAGGGGGCCGTTGCGTTGGACCGACCTTGACCTCGACGAGCGACAAGTGCTAAGCAAGTGCTCAGCACTCGGCCGAGTGATGCCGTCGAACTACTGGAAGAGGCCGCAATGACGCTGCAGGCAATCTTGGATGAACTCGCCGAACGCCCAGGAACGGGCGAGAAGATCTCGGTCATCAACCCCGTGACCGAGGAGCAGATCGTCGAGTTCACCGACTGCGGCGAGGAGGCGGTCAACGAAGCGGTCGCGCGCGCAAAGGCGTCCTTCGACGCCGGCGTGTGGTCCGAACTGCCTGGGCGTGAGCGGGCCAAGGTGATGTGGAAGCTCGCCGACCTCATCGACGAACACGCCGGCGAGATCGCACAGCTGGATTCGCTCAACACCGGCATGCCGCTGATGCAGGCCACCTTGGGATCTGCCCAACTGTGCCGAGTTCTTCCGCTACTACGCCGGCTGGTGCTCCAAGATCAGCGGCAACGCCTACGACGTGAAGACCGCGGGGATTGCCACGGATACCTGGGTCGACATGCACACGTACACGCTCAAGGAGCCGTATAGCGTTGTGGGACTCATCTTTCCGTGGAATGGGCCGATCTTCAACGCGTGCGCCAAACTCGCACCCGCGCTGGCCGCGGGCTGCAGCATGGTCGTCAAGCCCGCGGAAGAGACGCCACTTTCGGTGCTGCTGCTCAATCGGCTGATCCATGAAGCCGGCGTGCCGGAGGGCGTCGTCAACCTGGTGACCGGCTACGGCCACACCGCGGGTGCGGCGATCACCGCGCACCCCGACGTCGAGAAGGTGGCGTTCACCGGGTCGACGGAGATCGGCAAGGAGATCGTGCGGGCCTCGGCGGGCAACCTGAAGAAGGTGATGCTCGAACTCGGTGGCAAGTCGCCGGTGCTGATCTACGACGACGCTGACCTGAACAAGGCCATCTTCATGGCATCGATGGGCATCTTCATCCACTCCGGGCAGGGATGTGTCTGCGGTTCAAGGATATTCGTGCAGCGCGGGGTCTACGACCAGGTGGTCGAGGGCATCGCCGGGGTGGCCAACGGCATGAAGCTCGGCGGCCCTGACGAGGAAGGCTGCATGAGCGGCCCGCTGATCAGCGCCAAGCAGCTCACCCGCGTGATGGGGTTCATCGACGAAGGCAAGGCAGAGGGCGTCGAGGTGGTGACCGGCGGGTACCGCCTTGACCGCAAGGGCTACTTCGTCCACCCGACGGTGCTGACCAATGTCGATCCCGGGATGCGGCTCTACCGGGAGGAGATCTTCGGTCCCGTCGTCTCGATCCTGCCGTTCGACGACGACGACGAAGCCGTGGCGATGGCCAACGACACCACCTACGGGCTGGCGGCCACCGCGTGGACCAACAACCTGAGTCGCGCCCACCGGCTCGGCAAGCGGCTACAGGCCGGAACCGTCACGATCAACTGCCAGTTGGTCTTTGACCACGCCGTGCCCTTCGGCGGCTACAAGCAATCCGGCTGGGGCGCCGAGTTCGGTCAGGAGGGCATCGACGCCTACCTGAAGACGAAGTCGGTGTGGGCTCAGCTCTGAGACGTGCCCCGTCCTGGGGACCGGCGTAGGGGCGCTGGATGAGAGGAAACCGGCAGGGGAGCCGGTCGATCGTCAGCCGCGCACCGCGTGCCACAACACGTCGTGAGAGCCGACGTAGCCGACGTAGAACTCCATACCCCACAGGAGTGAGACGAGAAACTCTGATAGCGAAGCGGATTCGGCCGCCGATTGCATGGCCTCGAGGTCACCGCGTTCGACGGCGCCATCGATCGCCCACGCCGCGAATTCCTTGGCGAACCCCAGGCAATCCGAATCGTCCTCCAGAAGGCCTGGATTCCGTCGGGACTCGTGTGCCGCGGTCGCCAGAAACGCCACCGTGGATGGACCAATCGCGTTGGCTCCGGCGACGAATGCGACCAGTTGGGCCATCAGCGTCGACTCGTTGCTGGCGAGTGCCATGCCGCTCTCGAACACCTGGCTTGTCGTCTGCGCGACGACCTCGCGATACAGGGTCTGCTTGTCACGGAAGTAGTGGTTGATCGCGGGACGGGTGAGATCTGCAGTGCGCGCGATCGCCTGGAAAGTGGCTGCGTCGTAGCCGACTTCGCTGAAGGTCTCCCGCGCGGCCTTCACGATGAGTTCGCGCGTCACCTTCGCGTTCGAGGCCGGTGGGCGTCCCGGGCCTCTCGGTGCGGACCTGTTCACCGTTGGATTCTGTCACAGCGCCGCCTTCGGCCTCCGATTCAGCGTTCGACTGATCGTGCGTCTCGGAACACGTGAAGGCATCGTCGTAACCCTCGCGCTCATCCATTCACGCAGGACGACGTCGACGTGGCAGTACCAAGCGTCGGCTTTGATTTCAGGGGGTGGGGTAGGTCTGGACCTCTCCGCCGTCGGCGAAGAGCTCGCTGCCCGTCATGAAGCTGGACTCCACAGTGGCGAGAAACAGTACTGCAGAGGCGATCTCGGAAGGGTCGGCGAGCCGATCCATCGTCGTGGACGCCGGCAAGTTGCTGAAGGAGGGCTGCCTTCGATGCGTCGTCAGGTGCGAGCCCGTGCAGCGCAGGCGTATCCGTAGGACCCGGAACGATGGTGTTCACGCGGATTCCGCGTGGGGCCAACTCCGCCGCCCACACCCGGACGAACTGGCGCAGCGCGGCTTTCGATGCCGAGTACACCCCGAAACCCAGGACGCCGCGGTGTGCCGATGTCGACCCCGTCACCACGATGCTCGCGCCGGAATTCAGCAGGGGCAGGGCCTTCTGCACCGTGAAGACCGTTCCGCGCACGTTGATCCCGAATGTCTGGTCGAAGTTCTCGGGGGTGATCTCGTCGATGGAGGCGAGGTCGCCGCCGCCGGCGTTCGCGAAGACCACGTCGAGGCCCGTCCCGCCGGCCGCAATCACCTCGAACAACCGATCCAGATCCTGCAGATCGGAGACGTCGCTGCGGACCGGGACGGCTGAGGGTCCGAGGTCTCGTGCGGCGGCGTCGAGTTCGGCCTCGCGACGGCCGGTGATGTATACGCGCGCACCCTCGGCGATGAACCGTCGCGCCGTCGCGAGCCCGATTCCCGTGCTCGCGCCGGTGACGAGTGCGGTCTTGCCGTCAAGTTGTCCCATGTCCGCTCAGCTTCTTCCGGTCGTTATGGTCGAATCGGTCTATAACTAGTTCTACACCAATCGGTCCATAACGGGTGAATGTCGATTCGCACCCCGACTACGCCGATCGCATCGCGATGGCGTGCACCGCCAGGGTCGTCGACGCTGCGGCCCGTCTCTCCTTGGGGCGATTTTGGGTGATTTGTGCTGAGCCGCGTTTGAGGCCGCGAGTTGTCGGGCATGAAAAATGCATGCGAAGCCTTCTACGCCGTTCGACCATCGCCGCCGTCGCGGCTGCTCCCATCGCCGCTGTGTCGCTGTTCACGGCCGGCACGGGATCGGCAGAGCCACTCAATTGCGTGAACGGGCAATTTTGGGATCCGATTACCAATACGTGCCAGACGCCGCGCCCGGCAGAGAACTGTGGCCCCGGTCAGTACTGGAACGGGTTGTCCAACGTCTGCCGACCGCTGGGCCAGCTCTAACCCGTTGCGCCCCTTAGTCGTCCCCGAACCACGACGCCCACGCTCCAAACGTCCGAGATTGCGGATATGCCGCGTGACGCCTACTGACGATGTGGCTGCAGGGCTGCGAAGGTCGCTCGCGACGCTGGGTCGGCTCGGCGCACCTGGGGGATTTGCTGGGCAGCCTCGGTCGACGCAAATCAGTTCGTTGGCGTCACCCATGTCGTTATGTCAGCGTGCATGACCTTCATGCCGTTGCGATCGGTAACGCGCACTGGCACAACGAGTTCGCTCATCGCGCTGAAGTCGGGCGGGTCGATGCGGCCGGTCGTCGCCTCCATCAACATGCCCATGGCCGTCCCGGCGGGCACGATGCAATGGCGTGCACGGTGCGCAGGTGGTTGTGCACGAAGAACCTGGAGGTATTGGGACGGTGGGGACCTGGACCACGGCCCCGAAGCTGTGGCCGGACTTGCACTCCGAGCTCGCCTGAGTGGACCGGGCAGCTTCAGCCAATCTGAGCCTGCGACGGGCTGACGGCGTGGATCATCGACGTGGGTCTATTACCGACGACCGAGGAGCTTCAATGACTCAGAGATCGCGGGTGACGAGGTGGAACGACCCGGCGCCAACCGTGGCGGCAGGCGCATCGATGGACGGCCTGACCCTGGTGCGTGCGGTCATGCAACGTCAGCTGCCTACAGCGCCCATGTACGAGCTGATGCAGATAGACATCGTGTCTGCTGAGTTCGGCAAGGTGGTGTTCAGCTGTATGCCCGATGAGTCCGCTTACAACGCCACCGGCATGGTTCACGGAGGTCTCGTGTGCACGCTGCTGGATGCGGTGATGGGCGGCGCGGTGCACACCACGATGTCCCGGGGGCAGGGATTCAGCTCCATCGACATCAACGTGAGTTATCTAAAGGCGGTGCAGCAGTCCAGCGGATTGCTCACCGCCACCGCCACAGTGGTGAAGTCCGGCTCGCGAGTAGCTTTTTCCGCCGGTACCGTGTCCGATGCATCAGGCGCGTTGGTCGCCACCGGATCGAGCACATTGCTCGTGTTCGATAGTTCGGGGCGGTAATCTCCGCGCGGGTCCTCAATTCGCTGGCGTCACCCACGTGGTGATGTCGGCGTGGACCACCTCGGTGCCGCTGCGATCGGTGACGCTGACCGGGATGACGAGGTCGAAACCCTCTGTGGCCGAGTCGAAGTCGGGCACCTCGATCTGAGCCGTCGCGCGCAGCGACGTCGTCGCCTTCTGCAGGTACTGAACGTTCATCGCCTTCGGTATCCAACGGTGGGTGGTGGGCACGGTCGCCTCCATCAGCATCCCCATCGCCATCTCCGCGGCGTTGCACGACGCGATCGCATGAACAGTCGAGAGATGGTTGTGCACGAAGAACCACTTCGGCACGTCGACCTCGGCCAGTCCCGGTTCCATGCGCCTGACGTGGGGGAGCACCGAGGCGAAATAGGGCACGCGGGCCATCGCCGCAGCGGAGAACAGGCGGCTGCCTCCCGGTCGGTCGGACAATCGCTGCCACATGCGGTAGGTCGACGTCGTGGTCACGGCGCCGATCTTACTCATGAGTAAGATCGGCGCCGACGTCCAACGCCTTGGCTTTCCTTGCCCGCATGTTCATCCTTGCGGTGGTGTGGTTCATCCGCAGGCAACAGTCCCCGGAACGACTGGACTCCCAGCAGCAGGTGGGCTGCGGGGACGGGCTACGGCGGCGCGAAGACCAACACCAACTGGTCCGCCAACCAGTACGGCGTAGCAAGCAGTGACCCGATCTGGACCGGTGAGGATCACGGCGGAAACGGCCATGGGCACCACGGTTGCTCGGGAGGCGGTCGCAGCGGCGAGCGACGTCAATCCCGGTGGAAGCGATTCCAGCGGAGTGTTGCGGGACAGCGCCAGGCACAGCCCGCGGCTGACCGCCTGCGACGCCATGCGCAAGCTCGATGAGGGGCGGCTGCAAGGTGCAGGACGAGAAGATCGCGGCCTGGCGCGAGTACTTCTATCTACCCAGCGAGTCCTGAGGGGCGCTTGCAGCGCGGGGTACCGTCGCGGGACTGACCACGGGTAATTCAGCTTGACCGGGGATTTGGAGCACGCCCGGATCTGAGGCATACTGTTCAGGTTGCCTTGAGCCGGGTTCGCCTGGCCGGGCATACGACCAGCACCCTAGCGGGTGCATCCGGTCCCAACCTCGATCGTGAGCGATTTCGTTCGCGGATGAGCGTGCGTAAGGGCGACACACCCGAGCGCGGGGGTCGGTGAACCAGAGACTGGTAAATAGCGGCGGCATAAGCCAGCGTGCGCTCAAGGGGAGACCCGGAGGCGCGCGCACGAGGACCAGGCCCGAACACGGGCCCGTTAATAGTGAGGCAGGACAAGCGTGGCGGGACAAAAGATCCGCATCAGGCTCAAGGCCTATGACCACGAGGCAATCGACGCCTCGGCGCGCAAGATCGTCGAGACGGTCACACGGACGGGCGCCAGCGTCGTTGGCCCGGTGCCGCTGCCGACCGAGAAGAACATCTATTGCGTCATCCGGTCCCCGCACAAGTACAAGGACTCGCGGGAGCACTTCGAGATGCGCACACACAAGCGCCTGATCGACATCCTCGACCCGACGCCGAAGACCGTTGACGCTCTCATGCGCATCGATCTCCCGGCCAGCGTCGACGTCAACATCCAGTAGGAGACCCAGAGAAATGGCTAGAAAGAGCATTTTGGGCACCAAGCTGGGCATGACGCAGGTGTTCGATGAGAACAACAAGGTCGTGCCAGTAACGGTCGTCAAGGCCGGCCCCAACGTCGTCACGATGATCCGCACCGCGGAGCGCGACGGCTACAGCGCAGTGCAGCTCGCCTACGGCGAGATCAGCCCGCGCAAGGTGAACAAGCCGCTGTCCGGGCAGTACGCCGCGGCAGGCGTCAACCCGCGTCGTCACATCGCCGAGTTCCGGCTCGACGACGCTGCCGCCGCCGAGTACGAGGTCGGCCAGGAGCTGACCGCCGAGATCTTCGCCGACGGCGCGTACGTCGACGTCACGGGGACCTCGAAGGGCAAGGGCTTCGCGGGCACCATGAAGCGTCACGGCTTCAAGGGCCAGGGCGCCAGCCACGGCGCCCAGGCAGTGCACCGCCGCCCCGGCTCGATCGGTGGCTGCTCCACTCCCGGCCGCGTGTTCAAGGGCACCCGGATGTCGGGACGCATGGGTAGCGACCGCATCACCACGCAGAACCTGAAGGTGCACAAGGTCGACGCCGAGAACGGCGTGCTCTTGATCAAGGGCGCCATCCCCGGCCGCAACGGCGGGCTCGTCATGGTTCGCAGTGCGATCAAACGAGGTGAGAAGTAATGGCTGCCAAGAAGATTGACGTTCTGACGCCGGCAGGCAAGAAGGACGGCAGCGTCGAGCTGCCCGCCGAGCTGTTCGACGTCGAGCCCAACATCGCGCTGATGCACCAGGTGGTGACGGCCCAGCTGGCCGCCAAGCGCCAGGGCACGCACTCGACCAAGACCCGCGGCGAGGTGTCCGGCGGCGGCAAGAAGCCGTACCGCCAGAAGGGCACCGGCCGCGCCCGCCAGGGTTCGACCCGCGCGCCGCAGTTCGCAGGCGGTGGCGTCGTGCACGGTCCCAAGCCGCGCGACTACAGCGAGCGGACCCCGAAGAAGATGATCGCCGCCGCATTGCGTGGTGCTCTGTCCGACCGGGCCCGCAACGACCGCATCCACGCGATCACCGAGATCATCAGCGGGCAGACGCCGTCGACCAAGAGCGCCAAGGACTTCCTGGCGACCTTGACCGACCGCCGCAAGGTGCTGATGGTCATCGGCCGCACCGACGAGGTCGGTGCCAAGAGCGTGCGCAACCTCCCAGGCGTGCACGTGATCTCGCCCGATCAGCTCAACACGTATGACGTGCTCGACGCCGACGACGTGGTGTTCAGCGTCGAGGCGCTGAACGCGTACATCGAACGCAGCACCAAGCCTGCGACCGAGGAGGTTTCGGCCTGATGGCAACCATCACTGACCCCCGCGACATCATCCTCGCGCCGGTGATCTCGGAGAAGTCCTACGGGCTGATCGAGGAGAACACCTACACGTTCGTGGTTCACCCCGACTCGAACAAGACGCAGATCAAGATCGCGATCGAGAAGATCTTCAGCGTCAAGGTCGATTCCGTGAACACCCTCAACCGGCAGGGCAAGCGCAAGCGCACCCGCAGCGGCTACGGCCAGCGCAAGAGCACCAAGCGCGCCATCGTCACGCTGGCCGAGGGCAGCAAGCCGATCGACCTGTTCGGAGCACCGGCCTAACCGCCGGCGGAAGCACAGAGGACATATAGAGACATGGCTATTCGCAAGTACAAGCCGACGACCCCCGGTCGCCGCGGCTCCAGCGTCTCCGACTTCGCCGAGATCACTCGGTCGACGCCCGAGAAGTCGCTGATCAAGCCGCTGCACAGCACCGGTGGGCGTAACGCGCACGGACGCATCACCACTCGCCACAAGGGTGGTGGCCACAAGCGTGCCTACCGCGTGATCGACTTCCGTCGCCACGACAAGGACGGCATCAACGCCAAGGTCGCTCACATCGAGTACGACCCCAACCGGACCGCGAACATCGCGCTGCTGCACTACGTCGACGGCGAGAAGCGCTACATCATCGCGCCGCAGGGACTCAAGCAGGGCGACGTGATCGAGCAGGGGCCCAACGCCGACATCAAGCCGGGCAACAACCTGCCGATGCGGAACATCCCGGCCGGTACCGTCATCCACGCCGTCGAGTTGCGGCCAGGCGGCGGTGCCAAGCTGGCTCGCTCGGCAGGCGTCAGCATCCAGCTGCTCGGCAAGGAAGGCCCGTACGCCACCCTGCGCATGCCCAGCGGTGAAATGCGCCGCGTCGACGTCCGCTGCCGCGCCACGGTCGGCGAGGTCGGCAACGCCGAGCAAGCCAACATCAACTGGGGCAAGGCCGGCCGCATGCGCTGGAAGGGCAAGCGCCCGACCGTCCGTGGTGTCGTCATGAACCCCGTCGACCACCCGCACGGCGGTGGCGAGGGCAAGACCTCCGGTGGCCGCCACCCGGTCAGCCCGTGGGGCAAGCCCGAGGGCCGTACCCGCAAGCCCAACAAGCCGAGCGACAAGCTCATCGTCCGACGCCGGCGCACCGGCAAGAATAAGCGCTAGGAGTAGCCAGCGATGCCACGCAGCCTCAAGAAGGGCCCGTTCGTCGACGACCATCTGCTCAAGAAGGTCGACGTCCAGAACGAGAAGAACAGCAAGCAGGTCATCAAGACCTGGTCGCGTCGTTCGACCATCATCCCCGACTTCATCGGTCACACGTTCGCCGTCCACGACGGACGCAAGCACGTGCCGGTGTTCGTCTCGGAGTCGATGGTCGGACACAAGCTCGGTGAGTTCGCGCCGACGCGGACCTTCAAGGGTCACATCAAGGACGACCGGAAAGCGAAGCGGCGGTAATGACTACGACGACTGAATATCCGTCCGCGACGGCGGTCGCGCGCTTCGTGCGCATGTCGCCGACCAAGGCGCGCCGGGTCATCGACCTGGTTCGCGGCAAGTCCGTGGAGGAGGCGCTGGACATCCTGCGCTGGGCGCCACAGGAAGCCAGCGAGCCCGTCGCCAAGGTGATCGCCAGTGCGGCCGCCAACGCGCAGAACAACGACGGCCTGGATCCGGCGACCCTGGTGGTCGCCACCATCCACGCCGACGGTGGCCCGACCGCCAAGCGCATCCGGCCCCGCGCGCAAGGCCGCGCGTTCCGGATTCGCAAGCGCACCAGCCACATCACGGTGATCGTCGAGAGCCGTCCGCCCAAGGGCAAGGACTCCGCCTCGGCCAGCGCCGCGCGTGCGCGTCGCGCCCAGGGCAGCAAGGCGGCCTCGACCAAGGCGCCCGCCAAGAAGGCCGAAGCTACCGGCCCGGCCAAGGCGGCCCCCGCCAAGAAGGCGCCCGCCAAGAAGGCGCGCCGCCACGAAGACTGCTGAAGCGTCTGACGCGAAGGAGGGCTCGGAGTAATGGGCCAGAAGATCAACCCCCACGGCTTCCGGCTCGGCATCACGACCGACTGGAAGTCCCGTTGGTACGCCGACAAGCAGTACGCGGACTACGTCAAGGAAGACGTCGCGATCCGTCGTCTCCTGGCCACCGGTCTCGAGCGCGCAGGCATCGCCGACGTGGAGATCGAGCGCACCCGTGACCGTGTGCGCGTGGACATCCACACCGCGCGTCCCGGCATCGTCATCGGACGCCGCGGCACCGAGGCCGACCGGATCCGTACCGACCTGGAGAAGCTGACCGGCAAGCAGGTGCAGCTCAACATCCTCGAGGTGAAGAGCCCCGAGTCGGTGGCCCAGTTGGTCGCCCAGGGTGTTGCCGAGCAGCTGTCCAACCGCGTCGCGTTCCGTCGTGCCATGCGCAAGGCGATCCAGTCCGCGATGCGTCAGCCGAACGTCAAGGGCATCCGGGTGCAGTGCTCCGGTCGCCTCGGCGGTGCGGAGATGAGCCGCTCGGAGTTCTACCGCGAAGGCCGCGTGCCGCTGCACACCCTGCGTGCCGACATCGACTACGGGCTCTACGAGGCCAAGACGACGTTCGGGCGCATCGGCGTGAAGGTCTGGATCTACAAGGGCGACATCGTCGGTGGCAAGCGTGAGCTGAGCGCCGCCGCTCCCGCAGGCGCCGAGCGTCCCCGCCGCGAGCGTCCGACGGGTGCCACCCGTCCGCGTCGCAGCGGCGCTTCGGGCACCACCGCGACCAGCACCGAAGCCGGTCGCGCCGCCAGTGAGGAAGCGCCAGCAGCTGATACGTCGGCCGTCGCCACCGAGGCACCCGCTGCCTCCGAGGCGCCGGCCGCTGAGAGCACGGAGAGCTAGCCATGTTGATTCCCCGCAAGGTCAAGCACCGTAAGCAGCACCACCCCCGGCAGCGCGGTATCGCCAGCGGCGGCACGTCCGTCAGCTTCGGTGAATACGGCATCCAGGCACTGGAGCACGCTTACGTCACCAACCGGCAGATCGAGTCCGCTCGTATCGCCATCAACCGGCACATCAAGCGTGGCGGCAAGGTGTGGATCAACATCTTCCCGGACCGCCCGTTGACGAAGAAGCCCGCCGAGACCCGCATGGGTTCCGGCAAGGGTTCGCCCGAATGGTGGATTGCCAACGTCAAGCCCGGACGCATCCTGTTCGAGCTGAGCTACCCCGACGAGAAGATCGCCAGGGATGCACTTACCCGCGCGATCCACAAGCTGCCGATCAAGGCGCGCATCGTTACCCGAGAGGAGCAGTTCTGATGGCAGTTGGAACATCGCCCGGTGAACTGCGTGAGTTGACCGACGACGAGCTGAACGCGCGTGTGCGCGAGTCGAAGGAAGAGCTGTTCAACCTTCGCTTCCAAATGGCCACCGGCCAGTTGGCGAACAACCGCCGGCTCCGTGTCGTGCGGCAGGAAATTGCGCGGGTCTACACCGTGCTGCGTGAACGTGAGTTGGGTCTGGCCTCCGGACCCGCAGGTGAGGATTCGTAATGGCAGAGACAAAGACTGAAGACAAGGGCCCGAAGAACACGCCCCGCACCGAGAAGCCGCGCGGACGTCGCAAGACGGCCATCGGCTACGTGGTCAGCGACAAGATGCAGAAGACGATCGTGGTCGAGCTCGAGGCCCGTCACCGGCATCCGCTGTACGGCAAGATCATTCGGACCACGACCAAGGTCAAGGCGCACGACGAGAACGGCACCGCCGGCGTCGGCGACCGGGTTTCGCTGATGGAGACCCGGCCGTTGTCGGCGACCAAGCGCTGGCGCCTCGTCGAGGTTCTCGAGCGCGCCAAGTAACAGCTACTGCGAAAGCCCCCGCACGCGTGATGGCGTGTCGGGGGTTTTTGCATCCGCAATGAATGTGGCTGTTAAATGTCGTAGCCTGCCAGTTGGTTTTGCTGTTCTGCCATGATCGAGCGGTGCGGTCGCTAACATCCCCGGCAATGAGTCCGGGATCCTCGTTTCGCTGCTCGAATCTCCGCGATGGCGGTTGCGCTCGCAACCATCGCCTTGGCATTGACAAGCCCCGCGCTGGCGCACGCCGCTCCCGGCGACGACGGCACGGACACGGTAGCGCCGGCTTTCCCGCTCACTGATCTAGGTGCCAACTCGACCATCTCGTTCTACGGCCAGCAGGGCACCGAGACGCTGGCCATCCCGATTCCGCAGGGGCTGCTGCCAGCAGAGTTAACGGCGGTGGTCGAGAGCCCGGGAAACCTTCGGTCGGGCATGCTCACCGTGACGTCAGGACGACCGGACGATATCGCGGGTGCGCCTTCCCGACGGTGACACGGTGCCGATCGTCGATTCCGCTTTCTGGTGTCAACGTCGAAGAGAATTCGGCGACGCTCGTTCTTCGCAGCTATCTCACACCGTTGGATGGATATTGCATCGATCCGGCCAATCCGCTGCGACTCAGCAACACTGCAATTCGGTTCGACGGAGCAGAGACACCGCCCGCAGCGGTCGCCGATTTCCTCCCGCCGGTATTGCGCAAGCTCACCATCTTCATTCCCGCGAAGCCACTGTTGATCGAATCCGAAGGAGCGGTTCGGATGGCCACCGCCGTCGCGGCCCGCTACGGCAAGCAGAACCCGCAAGTGGCGGTCGTGCCGTTGGCGGAGGGACAGACTGAACCCCCGCAGCCGTCGATGCCACAGGAGCGCCAGATCGTCATCCGCGAAGGCCCCGAGACCACGGTCGGCCTGAGCGGCGCGGCAGACGTGCCCTGGTTGTTGATCAGTGGACAGCCCGATCAGCTCGTCAACCAAACGCGGCTGCTGTCGAGCAACGTCTCCCGATTGGCGATCAGCTCGAAAGCCGTTGTGGGACCGCTCAAGTCGGCACCTCAACTGCCCGCCGACGTGACGACGATCCGAAAGCTCGGCCAGCCCGGTGTCAACGCCACCGCCCTTGCCCCGCAGGTATCGATCGGCCTGGATCAGACTCGACTGGGTCGACCCGTGCGAGACGTCCGCGTGCACCTGCGCGGCACCTACACCGTGCTGCCGCCCACCGTCGGCGGCAGCGTCGTCGTCGCGATCGGCGGGGAGACCCTCGCCCAGTGGCCGACCGACGGCTCCGGCGTCATCGACCGGTGGGTCGACGTCCCGGATCGCCTGCTCGACCGCTATACCAACCTCGGGGTGGCCATCGACATCTCCGGGAACACGGGGCGATGCGGCGAGTTCCAGCCGATCAAGCTGACCATCGACGGTGAGACTGTGGTGGAGAGCAAGCGGGCAGAGCCGCCCGCGAAGGCCGGATTCCAGTCCCTTCCACAGGCTTTGATGCCCCGGCTCGACATCGGCATCGGCCCGAATGCGTTCGACGACACGCGCCGTGCGGTGTCGCTGCTGGTCGGTCTCCAACGCCTCAGCGCCCTCCCCTTGGACGCGACGGTGATGCCGCTCCAGCAGGCCATCGACTCACCCTTGCCCGCGCTACTGATCGCCTCCGACGGTGAGTTGGACCAGCGGATCACGCTGCCGGTCACCGCGAGCGCATCCGGCGAGCTCAAGGTCATTGGCGTCGATGGCCCGGCCGACGAGACCACCCTGACCCTGTATCCGGGACAACGGTTCGGCTCGCTGCAGACGGTGTTCGACGGGAAGCGGGCACTGCTGGTCGCCACCTCCAACGGAGCACCCGGTCGGCTGGATGCGCTTTTGGCGTGGCTGGATTCGGCCCCGAACCGGTGGTCGCGACTGTCGGGCGATGCCATCATCGCCCCAGCAGGCCGCGCTCCTGTGGAGATCGGCGTCGACCTCTCGCAGGAACCGGAATCCGTTCCCGAAGGCCGAAATCGCCTGTCGTACTGGTTCTCCGGTGCCGGGCTCGTCGTGGTCGTCGCGGTGGGAGCAGCGATGATCTGGTGGCATCGCCGACGGCGGACACCAGGCAGCTGACGTGACGGCAACCACGGAAGTCGAACCCCTCCGGGCTCAACAGAAGCTGGCTGCCTGGTACTACGCACTGCACCCCACCTACCGGCTGTCCTTCCGCTGGGCGCTGATCGTGGTAGCCACGATGGTCGCGTTCCGTGCCAGCACCGCGAGCATGGTGGCGACGACCCAGGGCGGCGGACTGGGCGGCTTCATCTGGACGGTGCCGGTAGCGGGGATCCTGGTCGCGGTCGCCATCAGCCGCAGGCACCGAACCGAGCTTCCCATCCACGATCGTCAGACCGACGTGATCGTCGGGTTCATGGGCATGGTGCTGGCGTTGTTGCTTCAGGGCGTGCTGCTGGGACGCTATGCGCTGTACTTCCATCTGCTGCGCCTCGACCTCGTCGCATGCTGGATGTACGTGCTGAGCGCATGCATCCTCCTCTTCGGGCTGCGCCCAGTCACCAGGTTCGCCCCGGTGTGGTTGATGATGCTCTTGGCAATCCCCCTGCCCTACTACATCCTGGCGTTCTCCCTCGGTGGCGGGAAGGTTGCTGCAGGCGCCGTCACGTTGTTCATCTCGGGGGTGGGAACCGGAATCGCACTGGGTCGCACCTTTCGACGCGGATTGATCGGCTCGGTGATTTCGTGGGGGGTCGGCGGACTAGTACTCGCGACGATGGCGATCTTCTTCCCGGACGCGCCCCTGCTGGCCTACCAACAGATTCCGGCGCTCACCGCGCTCTGCGTCGCCGGTGTCGGCGGGTACTGGCTGGCCCGCCGCGGCGGACCGAAGCGCCTGTTGGACCGCAAGGTCGAGCCGCTGGCCGCGCGCCAGGTGTGGGCGGGTGTCCCCGTGGTGGTGATCATCGCGATCGCCATCGCACTGGTACCCCTTCCGCCGCCGGCTGGTACGACACCCATCACCAGAGACAGCCCGACCTCCCTACGGCAGCGGCAACCGCTGGTCGTACCTGCCGGCTGGCATTCGACCTCCGAGCAGACCTACGACTGGGTGCACCGGCTGTACGGCGCGGGTGCGGACCTGATCCGCCAGCGCATCACCGCCGACACCGGTAATCCGCAGTGGGACAAGTTCGGTCGCCCGCGATCCGTGATCGTCGACAGCATCACGACCCTGCGGCCGTTCTCGTTCAGATCCTTGCCCGCCCGGATCCTCTACGACGCGGCAGGCTCGCGGATCAGCATGCCCCGCGACGTCGACCTAGGCTCCGGCATCACGGGCCAACTCGTCTCGGTGGTGGACGATCGACTGCTAGTCAGCTGGAATGCGCTTCAGTTCGCCTGGGGCAACGATCGGATTGCCCAGAGGGTCGTCATCTTCGCCGTCGACAACCACGACCCGGGCGCACCTTTTCCGGAGCCGTCCGGGGGTGCTTTGCCCACGCTCGGCACGTTCTTCACGATTTTGTTCAGAGGCAACGCCGCGGATGCGGATCACGCACCGACCTTCAAGGATGCCGAGCTACTCAGGTACTTCGGCCGGGACCTGATTGCGGCTCAGGCCAATCCGACTAGTCCTAGAACATGACCACCGAGTTCGGTCGGCTGGTGGCCGACACCGTTACCGAGGCGGAGCGCCAGCACGCGCTCGATCGGGCGATCAACGGACTGCGGGAGGACGACCTGCTGAAGTCGGCGTCGATACCGGTGATGGGTTGGCAGCGGCTCGTGCTGTGGGGACTGCTCGTGGTCACCGTGGGCTTCGCGATCTGGCAGCCGATGCCGACGGCAGTGGCACTCATCGGCCTCTGCACCTTCGGATACGTCCTCACGATGCTCGATCGGGTGATGATCTTCCGTCAAGGTCTGGCGTCCCGCCCCATCGTCGTCACCGATGAGGAGGCGCGCGCGATCCCGGACGCCGACCTCCCGCGCTACACGATCCTCGTGCCCGCCTACAACGAGCCAGAAGTGGTGGGGGACCTGATCGGCGCGATGGCCCGTCTGGAATATGCACAGGAGAAGTTGCAGGTGCTTCTGCTGCTGGAAGCGGATGACGACGTGACCATCGCCGCAGCGGAAGCCAGCGGGGAATCCGACGTCATCACGATCCTCCTGGTGCCACCGGCGGACCCGCGGACGAAACCGAAGGCGTGCAACTATGGCTTGCACTTCGCCACCGGCGACATCGTCACGATCTACGACGCAGAGGATCTTCCCGAACCGCTGCAGCTGCGCCGGGTGGTCGCCGCGTTCGCACGGTTACCGGACGACGTCGCGTGCGTGCAGGCCAAGTTGGCCTATCACAACGGACACCAGAACCTGCTGACGGGCTGGTTCACCGCCGAGTACGGATTGTGGTTCGGCTACCTACTGCCGGGGATGATGCGCACGACCTCGCCAATCCCGTTGGGCGGCACGTCGAATCACCTGCTGCGCAAGGTGCTGGACAAGATCGGCGCGTGGGACCCGTTCAACGTCACCGAGGACGCCGATCTAGGGTTGCGGATTGCGGCGTCCGGTTACCACACCGCGGTCGTCGATTCCGAGACTCTCGAGGAAGCGAACAGCGATCCGATCAATTGGATCCGACAGCGGTCGCGGTGGTACAAGGGCTACCTTCAGACCTGGCTGGTGCACATTCGCCGTCCGCGACAGTTGTACCGCACCATTGGGTTTCGCAGCTTTCTCCGGTTCAACCTGGTGCTCGCGGGAACGCCGATCATCGCGGTGCTCAATCTGGTGTTCTGGTTGATCACGCTGACCTGGTTCCTCGGCCAGCCCGCGCTCGTCGGCGCCGTGTTCCCGCCGTACATCTACTTTCCCGCTCTGGTGGCTCTCATCATCGGCAACGGCGCGACGCTGTACATGAACCTGATCTCGCTGCGCGAGGACGACCGGTCCGACCTCTTGGTGGCCGGCCTCACGGTGCCACTGTTCTGGCTGATGATGAGCGTCGCCGCTGCCAAGGGTTGCTACCAGTTGATCCGGAATCCGTCCTACTGGGAGAAGACCTTTCACGGACTGTCCCAGCGGCCGGAACTCGAGGACGAGTCGGCCGCGACGTGACGACCGCCATCCGAATGTCGGACCGTCGACTGAAGCTCGCGGTCTTCGTGCTTGCGCTCGCCGCATACCTGTTCGTCGGATACTGGCTCCAGGTTCGGCACGGGTTCATTCTCGGCGACGCTCTATCCCGAGTGTCGGCCGCGCAGAGCGTGGTGTTCAGTCGCGACCCGCACCTGGCGGCCATCGGCTTCATCTTCACCCCGCTGACCGCGATGCTGCAGATTCCCGCCATCCTCTTCAGCCCGTTGTGGCCCGAGATGACCGAGCGCGCGTTCTCCGGCACCATCGTGTCCGCGTTGTTCATGGCGGCCGCGGTGGTGCAGATCCTCGGGATGGGCACCGACCGAGGGCTGCCTCGGACGTACGTCCTGGCGATCGCTGCCCTTTTCGCGCTCAATCCGATGATCGTGTTCTACGGCGCCAACGGCATGAGCGAGGCGCCCTTCATCTTCTTCCTGTCGTGGGCGGTGCGTCGGCTCATCATGTGGATGGTCGACGACGACGTTCACCACCTGGTCGTCGCGGGCGGTATCGCGATGGGGCTGGCGTATCTCACCCGGTACGACGCGGTGGCGTGCGTCGCCGCCGCGGGTCTGCTGGTCGGCACGACCACGTACCGGCGTGCCCGTTCCGCCCCTCGGTTCCGGCGCGCGTTACTGGACACCCTGTTGGTCGCCGCCCCCGGCCTGGCCGCCTTCCTCGGCTGGGCCGCGACCAGCTGGTTGATCACCGGAGAGGCGTTCGCCCAGTTCACTTCTCAATACGGTAACGCCAGCATCCTGGCCCAGTCCGGCCAGCAGACCGCGACCTTCGTCGAAGGCCTCAGCTTCGCCGCGGTGTGCATCACCTTGCTGGCGCCCACCCTGGTGCCGCTGGCGCTGTGGACCGTGATCCGGCGATGGGGCAGGCCGAACTGGTCGACCATGCTTCCGCCGCTGGCGCTCTACGGCGCAGCGCTGGTGTTCCAGACCTACAGCTATGCCTCGGGTTCGACGTTTCCCTTCCTGCGCTTCTACATCGTCGCGATCCCGCTGTCGGCGTGCCTGGCGATGCTGGCGGTACCGGACGGCGTGTTCGTCGCCGCGACGCGACGCGGGAAGTACGCACCGGCACCATCCGATCGAGAATCGCCATCGGCTCGCCGCCGAACGTGGTTGCCCTACCTGCCGGTCGCCGCCGCCTTGGCCTTGGCGATTCCGGTCACCGCGTGGGGCATGGGGCTGCCGAAGTACGCGCCGCAGGAATACGCTCTCGGTGCGGTACTGGTGCCCGACCCGAACAGCGTCGCCGCGCGCAAGGCCACCGAACGCAGCATCGCGGCGTCATTCTCCACGGAGCGACAGATCGCCGACTATCTGGAGAAGTTGAATCTGAGCGACAGTTCGGTGATCACCGACACCGTCTACGGCTTCGCGGTCATCGCCGCATCGCAGCAGCCGAAAACCTTTGTGCTTGCCCTCGGATCCAGATTTCGTCGACCTGCTCAACGATCCGGAGGACCAAGGGGTCAGGTACCTGCTCGCCGTCCCGCCGACGGGCCGCGGCATCTCGGACGCGCTCAACGTGCGGTATCCGACGCTCTACGAGACCGGTGCCGACATCGCGACACTGGAGCTGGAGATCCCCAACGACGGCGACAGTCAACCCACCTGGCGGCTCTACCGGGTGAACGAGCCGCTAGCGCCGAGGTAGTGCCCGGCGGCGTCGTTGATTTCTCAGCTTCGCCCTACGCCGCGGGTGTAATCTCGCGACGATCGTCGAGGACGCGGCGGTCGACGACCGGGACGAGGCGCGATGTCAACGGAATTCAAGGGCAAGATCGAACTCGACATCCGCGATTCCGAGCCGGACTGGGGACCCTACGCTGCGCCGACGGCGCCGAAGGATGCGCCGAACGTCCTCTACCTGGTGTGGGACGACACGGGCATTGCGACGTGGGACTGCTTCGGCGGACTCGTCGACATGCCCGCCATGAGCCGCATCGCCGAACGCGGCGTGCGGCTCTCGCAGTTCCACACCACCGCGCTGTGCTCGCCGACGAGGGCGTCGTTGCTCACCGGCCGCAACGCCACCACCGTCGGGATGGCCACCATCGAGGAGTTCACCGACGGCTTCCCCAACTGCAACGGGCGCATCCCTGCGGACACCGCCCTGCTGTCCGAGGTGCTCGCGGAGCGCGGCTACAACACCTACTGCGTCGGGAAGTGGCACCTGACCCCGCTCGAGGAGTCCAATCTTGCTTCCACCAAACGGCATTGGCCGCTGAGCCGCGGATTCGAACGGTTCTACGGCTTCATGGGCGGGGAGACCGATCAGTGGTATCCCGAGCTGGTGTACGACAACCATCCGGTGCCCGCGCCTGCCACCCCGGAGGAGGGCTACCACCTCTCGAAGGACTTGGCGGACAAGACCATCGAGTTCATCCGCGACGCCAAGGTGATCGCTCCGGACAAGCCGTGGTTCAGCTACGTCTGCCCTGGCGCTGGCCACGCGCCACATCACGTGTTCAAGGACTGGGCCGACAAGTACGCGGGCAAGTTCGACATGGGCTACGAGGCCTACCGCGAGATCGTCCTCGAGAACCAGAAGAGGCTCGGCATCGTGCCTCAGGACACCGAATTGTCGCCCGTCAACCCGTATCTCGACGTGAAGGGCCCCAACGGCGAGGCGTGGCCGTACCAGGACACCGTGCGGCCGTGGGACACGCTGAACGACGAGGAGAAGCGGCTGTTCAGCCGGATGGCCGAGGTGTTCGCAGGCTTCCTGTCCTACACCGACGCCCAGATCGGCCGCGTGCTGGACTACCTGGAGGAGTCCGGGCAGCTCGACAACACCATCATCGTCACCATCTCGGACAACGGGGCCAGCGGCGAGGGCGGGCCGAACGGATCGGTCAACGAGAACAAGTTCTTCAACGGCTACATCGACACCGTCGAAGAGAGCATGCGGTTCTACGACCACCTCGGGGGACCGGACACCTACAACCACTATCCGATCGGCTGGGCGATGGCGTTCAACACGCCGTACAAGTTGTTCAAGCGCTACGCCTCGCACGAGGGTGGCATCGCGGACACGGCAATCATCAGCTGGCCCAAGGGAATCAAGGCGCATGGTGAATTCCGCGACAACTACGTCAACGTCTGCGACGTCACGCCCACCGTCTACGACCTGCTCGGAATCACGCCGCCCGACGAGGTGGCGGGCATCGCCCAGAAGCCGCTGGACGGCGTGAGTTTCAAGGCGGCACTGGACGACTCGTCCGCCGACACGGGCAAGGACACGCAGTTCTACACGATGCTCGGCACCCGTGGCATCTGGCACGAGGGCTGGTTCGCCAACACCGTGCACGCCGCGAGCCCCGCCGGTTGGTCGCACTTCGACGACGACCGCTGGGAGCTCTTCCACATCGAATCCGACCGCAGCCAGTGCCACGATCTGGCAGCCGAGCAGCCGGAGAAGCTCGAGGAGCTCAAGAAGCTGTGGTTCGCCGAGGCGGCCAAGTACAACGGCCTTCCGCTCGGCGACCTCAACATCTTCGAGACTCTGGGCCGCTTCCGTCCGTATCTGTCCGTCGACCGCAAGAACTTCACCTACTACCCGGGCACCGCCGAGGTGGGCATTGGGGCTGCCGCCGAGATTCGCGGCCAATCCTTCTCCGTCCTCGCGGAGGTCACGGTCGACACCACCGGCGCCGAGGGCGTGTTGTTCAAGCAGGGCGCCGGACATGGCGGCCACGTCCTGTTCGTCCAGGACGGCAGCTGCAGTACGTCTACAACTTCATGGGCGAGGACGAGCAGAGGCTCTCCGCCCCCGACCCGATTCCCCTGGGCAGCCACGTGTTCGGTGTCCGCTACGAGAAGACCGGCACCGTCCAGGGCAGCCACACCCCGCTCGGCGACGTCACGTTGCACGTCGACGGCGACACCGTCGCCACCCTGCCGGGGGTGCGCGCCCATCCCGGCAGTTTCGGCCTCGCAGGCGGTGGCATCGCAGTGGGCCGCAATGGTGGCCAACCGGTGTCGAGCGCATACAAGGCGCCGTACGAGTTCACCGGCGGCACCATCGCTAAGGTGGTTGTCGACATCTCGGGTACGCCGTATGTCGACGTAGAGCGAGAACTCGCGCAGGCATTCTCGAAGGACTGATGAACCTCTGGCGATGGACTGCAGTCGGCGCCATCTGTGTTGCGGCGACGACGATGTCGGCGTGCGATCACATGACGCGAGGCGTTCCGGTCAGCAGATCGACCGCACCCGTCACCGCCACCGCACTGCCGACGGGCGACGCTGCCGACGGCCACCGCCACCAACGTGGCCCCACCCTTCGGAGTCGTTCCGACGAGCCGCGCGCCCATCCCCGCGCAGACGGTCACGTGCTCGCAACCCGTCAAGCCGGGAATCATGATCGTCGCCAAGGTGGCCGATCCGCAGGCCCCCAAGGTCACGGTCGCCGGTGCCCGCGGGCTGGACGTTGGCCAGGGGATCCGGCGACGTCGCGACGCGGATGGGCGGCCCCGACGGCCTGACCGCCACGGTGACGATCGCCGCCACGGAACTCGAAGCGGCAGAGGCATTTCGGGAGTACGCCGACCAGATGACGGCCAAGTACGCGATCAGCGCGCTCAGCTTGCTCCCGGGTGAACTGTGCGACTACAGCGGCCAGAGATTGATGGGCACCCTGTCCAATACGTCGCGAGGACGCCATCCAATTCAGCGACCACATCGTGCACGTCTGGACGAACACGAAGAACTACCTCGTCGCCGTTCACGTGGAAGCGCCGGTCGGTGTCACCGACTTGGACACGATCAGCGAACCGCTGACCGGGGACTTCGAGATCCGCATACCGTGACGTCGTGCTGACCGAGTTGGTCGAACTGCCCGGTGGATCCTTCCGGATGGGGTCGACGAGCTTCTATCCGGAAGAAGCGCCCGTGCACACCGCGACCGTGGGATCGCTTGCGGTGGAACGGCATCCGGTCACCAACGCGCAGTTCGCGGAGTTCGTCGCCGACACCGGATACGTGACCGTCGCGGAGCGTCCGCTCGATCCGGCGCTGTATCCCGGTGTGGCGACGGAGGACCTGTTACCGGGCGCGCTGGTCTTCCGGCAGACCGCGGGCCCGGTCGATCTGCGGAACTGGCAGCAGTGGTGGGACTGGGCGCCGGGGGCGTCATGGCGGCATCCGTTCGGACCGGGCAGCGGCGGCCCGGTCGCCGACGACCGACCCGACCATCCGGTCGTGCAGGTCTGCTACGTCGACGCGGCGGCCTACGCGACGTGGGCGGGACGCCGACTGCCGACGGAGGCGGAGTGGGAGTACGCCGCGCGCGGTGGGGCGTCGACGACGTACGCCTGGGGTGAGGAGGTCGCCCCCGACGGCGTGCTGATGGCCAACACCTGGCAGGGCCGATTCCCGTACCGCAACGACGGGGCCGATGGCTGGGTCGGCACGTCGCCGGTCGGCGCGTTCGCGGCCAACGGGTTCGGGCTCGTCGACATGATCGGCAACGTGTGGGAGTGGACGACGACGCCGTACTCGGCACACCACGACCCCGGTGCTCCAAGGGCTGCTGCACGCCGTCCGGAGGGCAGGAGCGAAGCGACCGGGGAATTGGACCCGCGATCCGGACCCCGCGGTGAACCAGACGCTCAAGGGCGGTTCGCATCTCTGTGCGCCGGAGTACTGCCACCGGTACCGGCCGTCGGCCAGGTCCCCGCAGTCGCAGGACAGCGCGACGACGCACATCGGCTTCCGCTGCGTCGTGTCCGCGTGATTCGTGGACGTTAAACCAGCGTCGAGGCGCTGGCATAGACTCCACAAATCGCTGGCGGGGGGCAATTAGGCCAGCTGACCAGCGATTTGGAGCATTGCCCGAGCTCACCTAGTATGTAGGGGTTGCCTTGGGCAGACCTCGGCCGTTCCTCACGGAACAGCCCTGCGTGCCTTGAGGTGACGAAGACCGCGTACGTCGAGTGTATTCAGTGCTGCTCGCCGTGCCGAACATGCAAGCAATCGAGGAGATCGAGTGATTCAGCAGGAATCGCGGGTGAAGATCGCCGACAACACCGGTGCCAAGGAAATCTTGTGCATCCGGGTGCTCGGCGGCTCGGGTCGGCGTTACGCCGGCATCGGCGATGTCATCGTGGCGACCGTCAAGGACGCCATCCCCGGCGGCAACGTGAAGAAGGGTGACGTCGTCAAGGCTGTCATCGTGCGGACCGTCAAGGAGCGCCGTCGCGCCGATGGCAGCTACATCAAGTTCGACGAGAACGCCGCCGTCATCATCAAGCCCGACAACGACCCGCGCGGCACCCGCATCTTCGGGCCGGTCGGTCGCGAGCTGCGCGAGAAGAAGTTCATGAAGATCGTTTCGCTAGCCCCGGAGGTGCTGTAAATGAAGGTGCACAAGGGCGACACCGTGCTGATCATCTCGGGTAAGGACAAGGGCGCGAAGGGCAAGGTCATCGAGTCCTACCCGACGCGCAACAAGGTCCTGGTCGAGGGTGTCAACCGGATCAAGAAGCACACTGCGATCTCGAGCAACGAGCGTGGCGCGCAGTCCGGCGGCATCGTCACGCAGGAGGCCGCGATCCACGTCAGCAACGTGATGGTCGTCGACTCCGACGGAAACCCGACCCGCATCGGCTACCGCGTCGATGACGAGACCGGCAAGAAGGTTCGCGTGTCGAAGAAGAACGGCAAGGACATCTAGAGATGACGACTGCAGAGCAGACCAAGACGGTCCCGCGCCTCAAGCAGCGCTACCGCGAAGAGATCAAGGACGCGCTGAACAAGGAGTTCAGCTACGACAACGTCATGCAGATCCCCGGCGTGGTCAAGGTCGTCGTCAACATGGGTGTCGGTGACGCCGCCCGCGACGCGAAGCTGATCAACGGCGCGGTCAACGACCTCGCCCTGATCACCGGCCAGAAGCCCGAGGTGCGCAAGGCCACCAAGTCGATCGCCCAGTTCAAGCTTCGCGAAGGCATGCCGATCGGCGCGCGCGTCACGCTGCGCAACGACCGGATGTGGGAGTTCCTGGACCGGCTGGTCTCGATCGGCCTCCCGCGTATCCGTGACTTCCGCGGCCTGTCCCCGAAGCAGTTCGACGGCAACGGCAACTACACGTTCGGTCTGAACGAGCAGTCGATGTTCCACGAGATCAACATCGACGACATCGACCGGCCCCGTGGCATGGACATCACCGTCGTCACCTCGGCGACTAACGACGACGAAGGTCGCGCGCTGCTGCGCGCACTTGGCTTCCCGTTCAAGGAGAACTGAGCAGATGGCAAAGAAGGCTCTGGTCAACAAGGCCAACAAGAAGCCCAAGTTCAAGGTCCGCGGTTACACCCGGTGCAACCGGTGCGGTCGCCCGCACGCGGTGTACCGCAAGTTCGGCCTCTGCCGAATCTGCTTGCGCGAGATGGCACATGCCGGCGAACTGCCCGGCGTTCAGAAGTCCAGCTGGTAACGGACAAGAAGACTTGAGACCCATTCGAGAAAGGTTCGCGGTAGGCCCCCACATTGATTTGAGGGGAACCGCTGCGAGAAAGGTGACACCGCTGTCATGACGATGACGGACCCGATTGCAGACTTCTTGACACGTCTGCGCAACGCAAATTCGGCTTACCACGATGAAGTGACCCTGCCGCACAGCAAGATCAAGGCGAACATCGCCGAGATCCTGAAGGCCGAGGGCTACATCTCGAGCTTCCGCACCGAGGATGCCCGCGTGGGCAAGTCGCTGGTGGTGCAGCTCAAGTACGGCCCAAGCCGTGAGCGCAGCATCGCGGGCCTCCGCCGGGTGTCCAAGCCCGGTCTCCGCGTGTACGCAAAATCAACCAATCTGCCGCGTGTGCTCGGCGGGCTTGGCGTGGCGATCATCTCCACGTCCTCGGGCCTGCTGACCGACCGTCAGGCAGCGCGATCCGGCGTGGGCGGCGAAGTCCTCGCCTACGTGTGGTGAGGGGTTAGACATGTCGCGAATTGGAAAGCAACCGGTCCTGGTTCCCGCCGGGGTCGACGTCAACATCGACGGGCAGAACGTGTCCGTCAAGGGGCCCAAGGGCTCACTGGCACTGGCCGTTGCCGAGCCGATCTCGGTCTCGCGCAACGACGACGGCGCCATCGTGGTGGAACGCCCCAACGACGAGCGGCTCAACCGCTCGCTGCACGGGCTGTCGCGCACCCTGGTGGCCAACCTCATCACCGGTGTCACCGAGGGCTACACCAGGAAGATGGAGATCTTCGGAGTCGGCTACCGCGTCGTGCTCAAGGGCCAGACCCTGGAGTTCGCACTCGGATACAGCCATCCCGTGATCATCGAGGCGCCCGAGGGCATCACCTTCGCCGTCGAGACGCCCACCAAGTTCTCGATCACCGGCATCGACAAGCAGAAGGTCGGCCAGATCTCGGCGAACATCCGCCGCCTGCGTCGTCCCGACCCCTACAAGGGCAAGGGCGTCCGCTACGAGGGTGAGCAGATCCGTCGCAAGGTCGGAAAGACAGGTAAGTAGACATGGCTACCAAGACTGAAGCATCCGCGAAGCGGAAGCCGGTGGGGCAGAACGTCTCCGAGACCCGGCGCGTGGCACGCCTGCGCAGGCACGCCCGCCTTCGCAAGAAGGTCTCGGGCACCGGCGACACGCCTCGCCTGGTGGTCAACCGCTCCTCGCGCCACATCCACGTCCAGCTGGTCAACGACCTCGAGGGCGTCACGCTGGCCGCTGCATCGTCCATCGAAGCCGACGTGCGCGCGGTCGACGGCGACAAGAAGGCCCACAGCGTTCGGGTCGGTCAGCTGATCGCCGAGCGTGCCAAGGCTGCAGGAATCGACACCGTGGTCTTCGACCGCGGCGGTTACACCTACGGCGGCCGGATCGCTGCGCTGGCGGATGCCGCGCGCGAGGGCGGGCTGAAATTCTAATGACTGATAACGGAAGGACTGCATCATGACCGAGCAGCCCGTAACTGCTGGTTCCACCGCTCCGAACACGGACACCCGTCCCGCGCGCGGCGGCGGTGGCGATCGTGACGGCCGCGGCCGACGTGACGACCGCGGTGGCCGCGATCGCGGTCGCGATGGGGGCGAGAAGAGCCAGTACCTCGAGCGCGTCGTGGCGATCAACCGCGTCTCCAAGGTGGTCAAGGGTGGTCGGCGATTCAGCTTCACCGCGCTGGTCATCGTCGGCGACGGCAAGGGCATGGTCGGTGTCGGCTACGGCAAGGCCAAGGAAGTTCCCGCGGCCATCGCCAAGGGCGTCGAAGAGGCTCGCAAGAACTTCTTCCGCGTTCCGCTGATCGGCAGCACCATCGTGCACCCCGTGCAGGGTGAGGCCGCTGCCGGTGTCGTGATGCTGCGCCCGGCGAGCCCGGGTACCGGCGTCATCGCCGGCGGCGCGTGCCGCGCGGTGCTGGAATGCGCTGGGGTGCACGACGTCCTGGCCAAGTCGCTCGGTAGCGACAACGCGATCAACGTGGTGCATGCCACCGTTGCCGCGCTGAAGATGATCCAGCGTCCCGAAGAGGTCGCAGCCCGTCGTGGTCTGCCGATCGAGGATGTTGCGCCCGCCGCCATGCTGCGGGCCCGGCGTGACGCCGACGCGTTGGCTGCGGCGGCCGCACGTGAAGGAAATGCATAGTCATGGCATCCAAGAATGCTGAATTGAAGATCACGCAGGTGCGTGGCACCGTCGGCGCGCGCTGGAACCAGCGCGAGAGCCTGCGGACGCTGGGACTGCGGAAGATCCGCCAGTCCGTCGTCCGCGAGGACAATGCGCAGACCCGTGGCCTGCTCAACGTGGTGAACCACCTTGTGGAAGTGGAGGTTGTCGAATGACGATCAAGCTGCACGACCTTCGCCCGGCGAAGGGGTCGAAGACCGCCCGCACCCGCGTGGGTCGCGGCGAGGGCTCGAAGGGTAAGACCTCGGGCCGTGGCACCAAGGGCACCAAGGCGCGCAAGAACGTCCCCGCGACGTTCGAGGGTGGCCAGATGCCGATCCACATGCGGCTGCCGAAGCTCAAGGGCTTCAAGAACCGCTTCCGCACCGAGTACGAGGTCGTCAACGTCGGCGACATCAGCCGGCTGTTCCCCAAGGGCGGAACGATCGGCGTCGACGAGTTGGTAGCCGCAGGTGCGGTGCGCAAGAACACCCTTGTCAAGGTGCTCGCCGACGGCAAGTTGGCCGTCAAGGTCGACGTCACGGCGCACAAGTTCAGTGGTAGCGCCCGCGAGAAGATCACTGCCGCAGGCGGATCCGCGACCGAACTGTAGTCAGCTTCCTGCGCAAGCAGACATCGAAGGCCCTCAATCGCACGCGATTGAGGGCCTTACGTCTGTTCGATCGGCAGGCATGGTGTGCGCCGATCGGTAGGCTCGAAGGATGTTCAGCCTGCTATCTGGAATCCCCGGCGCCGACGAGCTCCGCAACATCGTCCGCAAGGTCGACACCGCGCGCCATCACGGAGTGCCCGATGGCTGCGTGCTCGAACTCGACCTGCAATCGGTACCGCAGGAAGCCGGCGGCGGCTTCGACCCGCTCGCGCTCATCAACGGTGCGGGCAGGCCGCTGTTGCTGCGAGAGGCCATCGCCGCGATTCACCGCGCCGCAGAGGACGACCGCGTCGCAGGCCTGATCGCCAAGGTGCAGCTGCCCGCGGCCGCTGCGGGACCGATCCAGGAACTGCGGTCGGCGATCGCGGCCTTCAGCGACGTCAAGCCGTCGCGTCGCGTGGGCGGAGACCTATCCCGGCACGCTGTCGTACTACCTGGCGTCGGCGTTCCGCGAGGTGTGGATGCAGCCGTCGGGCACCGTTGGACTCGTCGGGTTCGCCACCAATGCGACGTTCCTTCGCGATGCGCTCGACAAGCTCGGCGTCCAGGCCCAGTTCATCGCGAAGGGTGAGTACAAGTCGGCGGCCAACATGTTCACCGAGGGTGGATACACCGAGCCGCACAGGGAAGCCGACCGCAGGCTGATCGAGAGCCTGCACGCGCAGGTGCTCGCGGCGGTCGCGGAGGCGCGACATCTCGACCCCGCCGAACTCGACGCCTTGGCCGACCGCGCCCCACTGCTTCGCGACGACGCCGTCACGGGGCGCCTGATCGACCGCATCGGATTCCGTGACGAGGCGTACGCGAGGATCGCCGAACTCGCCGGCGGCGACCCCGACGCCGCAGGTCCGGACCACCCGGACGCGCCGCCGCGGCTCTACCTGTCCCGCTACGCCAAGGCCGCGGCGCCGAATGCAGACACCAGCGCTGCCTGGTCGCAAGAGCAAGCCGACCATCGCCGTCGTGACGCTGGCAGGCCCGATCGTCAGCGGCCGCGGCGGGCGTCAGCTGTCGCCGCTGGGCACCTCGGCAGCGGGTGGGGACACCATCGCCGCCGCGCTACGAGAGGCGGGTGCCGACGACGACGTCTCTGCGGTCGTCCTTCGCGTCGACAGTCCGGGTGGCTCGGTCACCGGCTCGGAAACCATCTGGCGTGAGGTGGTCCGGCTGCGCGAGGCCGGCAAGCCGGTCGTCGCCTCGATGGGCGCGGTCGCCGCGTCGGGCGGCTACTACGTCTCCATGTCGGCCGACGCCATCGTCGCCAATGCGGGCACGATCACCGGATCGATCGGCGTCATCACCGGCAAGCTGATTGCGCACGACCTCAAGGAACGCCTCGGCGTTGGCTCCGATTCGGTGCGCACCAACGCCAACGCCGACGCGTGGTCGGTGAACCAACCGTTCACCGAGGAGCAGCATGCGCACGTCGAGGCCGAGGCCGACCTGTTCTACACCGACTTCGTCGAGCGGGTGGCCGACGGCCGCGACATGAGCGTCGAGGCCGTGGACGCCGTGGCCAGGGGCCGGGTGTGGACCGGCGCAGACGCCAAGGAACGCGGCCTGGTCGACGAGCTCGGCGGATTGCGGACGGCAGTCGAGCGGGCCAAGGTGCTCGCCGGATTCGAGGCGGACGCCGACGTGAAGGTTGTCGGGCTCCCCGGTTCCGGCCTGATGGACATGCTGCGGCCGAAGGCCTCGTCGCAACCCGCGGCGGCGTCGCTACCGGACGCGATGGGGGCGTTGCTCGGGCAGTCGTTCGCAGGGCTGATCGGTCAGGTGGAACGATCCCTGACCGGTGTAAATGCGCTGTGGCTGGGGGATCAGCGCTTCTAGAGTAGTCAACTACTCATCCCTCACCGAGAATTTGCTGTCATGATGTGGCGGTGCCAAGCGGACGCCCGGTAGAGCCTGCGGATGAGCGTGCACTCGCCGAGCACGTTCTGACCCATGCCGCCACCACCACCGCCGGGCTGATCATCGAGGGCCCGATGGGCATCGGCAAGACCACGGTGTGGTCGGCGGCCGTGGCCAAGGCGCGCGAACTCGACTTTCAGGTGATGTCGGCGCGAGCCGTGCAGGCGGAATCGGTGTTGGCCTACACCGTCGTGGCGGACCTGCTCGCCGACGTCGACCCCACGGTGGTCGACGCGCTGCCGCCCGTGCAGCGGGTGGCGGTGGACCGGGTGTTGCTCGCCGAACGCGCCGATGGGCGGGCCACCGATCAACGTGTTGCCGCTGCGGCCTTCGCCTCGGTCGTGGCACGGCTCTCCGAACGGGCGCCGGTGCTGCTGGCCGTGGACGACGTGCAGTGGTTGGACACGTCGAGTCGCGCCGTGTTGGGTTTCGCGGCGCGGCGACTGTCCGGACGGGTCGGGCTTCTCGTCACCGAGCGCACGACCGCCGATCGTGACGGCCAGGCGAGGTCATGGCTGCACATGGGCGGACGGGGTGTCTCGCCGATTCGGTTGCAGCCCATGTCGTTCGCCGACCTGCACACCATGATCGTCGAACGATTGGATCGGTCCTTGCCGCGGCCGACGATGACGCGGATCCACGAGGTATCGGGCGGGAACCCTTTCTTCGCCTTGGAATTGGCGCGCTCGATCGATGTCGCGGCACCGAGTTCCGATCAGCAGCCGGTGCTCTCGGCGACGCTGGCGGAGGTGGTCCGGCTGCGACTGGCCCATCTGAACGCGTCGACGATGAACGCCCTGCTGGCCGCCGCGTGCGTGGCCGATCCGACTGTCGACCTCGTCGCCGCCGCCACCGGCGACTCTGCTGAGGGCGTCGTCCGGACCTTGGAGGCTGCCGAGGACGACGGGGTGGTGACGATCGACGGCAACCGCTTGCGCTTCGAACATCCGCTGCTCGTCCGCGGCGTCTACATGCAGGCCAGCGCGGCCCGCCGAAGGCGTATGCACCGGGTGCTGGCCGGAATCGAGACCCACCCCGAACTGAAGGCCCGGCATCTGGCCCTCGCCACCACGAGCGCCGATCCCGACACCCTCAAGGCGCTCGATGCGGCCGCGGACGCCGCTACCGCGCGGGGCGCTCCGGCCGCCGCGGCAGAGCTGTTCGAACTGGCGATCCAGCGTGGCGGTGACGACCCGATGCGGCGTTTCCGCGCGGCAGCCAGCCTGTTGGGCGCGGGCGACGCGATCGGCGGCCGCGCAATGCTGGAGCCTGCGCTGGCGCAGATCCCGCCGGGGACCATGCGCGCTGCCGCCCTGAATCTCTTTGCGGGACTGTGTGTTTACACCAATGGCTACGCGGAGGCGACCGGGTACCTGCTCGAGGCGCTGCCCGAGGCCGCGGATTATCCGTTGCTGCGCGTCCAGACGCTGTTGATGTTGTCGTTCACGCAGATCAACGACGGGGCCTTCGAGGAGTCGCTGCGCAACGCCGGCCTCGCCGTCGCGGAGGCCGAACTGCTTGGCATGCCGCCCCTGACGAGCCAGGTGCTCAGCATGTGGGTGATGGTCAATTGCGTCTGCGGAAACGGGATCGACGAGGGCGCCCAGCAGCGGGCGCTCGACACCGAAGACCATGCGCTGAACGCGCCCATCGTGTTTCGGGCCAGTGCCAACAATGCGCAGCTCTTGGCGTGGAAGGGTGACCTCGACGGAGCGAGGGCGCAGATCGCCGAGGTTCGGGGCCGGTGCGAGGAGCGCGGCGCCGAATCCGATCTGTTGTTCGTCGCGGTGCAGAACGTGCTGATCGAGATCTGGCGCGGCGACCTGGCCACGGCCGATGAGATCGCGCACGACGCCGTCACGCGCGCCGAGCAGCTCGGCGGCGACCAGTCCGAGCTGATCGCCACGACGGTGCAGACCGCGGTCGCCGCACACCGAGGTCAGCAGGAGGCCACTCGCGACCACGCCCGACGCGCACTGGCCGCCGCGGAACGCTGCGGAGCCCACCGCGTCGCCGAGTGGCCCACGATGATGCTCGGCTTCCTCGAGACGTCATTGGGTAACTATGCCGAGGCACTCGCCGTGCTCGACGACATGATCAGCCAGTTCCCGTCGACCCCGACGGGGACCGAGATCATCTCCGCGACGTTCATCCCCGACGCGGTCGAGGCCTACGCGGGACTTGACCGGGTCGCGGAGGCCGAGCCGCTGATCGCGGTGCTCGAGGCCAATGGCGAGCGCCTCGATCGACCGTGGATGATCGCCGCCGGAGCACGTTGTCGCGCAATCGCATTGGCGTCGAACGGCGACGTCGAGGGTGCGTTGGTCGCGGCTCGGCGGGCGATGGAGGCGCACGACCGGTTGCCGATGCCGTTCGAACGGGCCCGCACGCAGTTGCTGCTTGGTCGGCTCCTGCGGCGTGGCCGGTACAAGGGGGCGGCTCAGGTGCTCGCATCGGCCTCCGAGACGTTCGAGGCGATCGGCTCCACGCTGTGGGCGGCGCGCGCTCGGGAGGACTTGTCGCGCGTCGCGGTTGGCCGCGGCGGCGGGGATGCGCTGACCCGCGGGGAACGCCAGGTGGCCGAGCGGGCCGCGGCCGGTCTGTCGAATCGCGAGATCGCCGTCGACATGCAGGTTTCCATCAAGACCGTCGAGAGTCACCTCGGAAGCGCCTACCGAAAGCTCGGTATCCGCTCGCGATCGCGTCTGTCGGGTCGTCTGCACGCCGAGCAGCCGGACGGCTGACCTCGGTCGGAGCAACGCTCGGTCGGCTCACGCGAAGGTCTGTCAGCAGGGCAGCGTCCTGATTCGCAGGTTGCCAGATCTCGCGAAGGCACTAACACAGTAGTGGATGATGACAGTGCTGAACAGGCGCTTTAGCCGAACATCGCAAATCTCAGGGTTTTCCCTGATCCATCACGGCCACGTCGTGTCCTACGCTGCCAGGAGCAAACAAGCAGGATCCTCCCGGAAGTCTGAGGGGAGGTTTCCGGGGCGTCGGGGGACACACGCGAGGGGTGGAGCGTGGGGAAAGCCGAAACCTTTCCCCACGCTCCTTCATCGCTGACTAACCGAGCACGGCGCTGACGTAGCTCAGCTTGCCGAACTCCTGCGTCATGTCGTTGTCGGGGAGGTCGAACCCGTTGGCGGCGTGTGCATCCGCGGAGTTCTGCTCCGTCACCGTCCATCCCAGCTTCCGAAGGTGCTCGACGACGTTGGTGCGCTGACCCTGATACACCAGGTCTTCCATCGAGACGTCGGAGCCGAGTTCCTTCATCTTCTCCGCGACCTGCTTGGGGCGTCCGTTGATGAAGTCGGTGACGTCGGGCACGCGCTCGGTCGCCAGCCTGCTGCCGGGCGCCGAGAGTGCGGTGATGGTGTCGAACAGCGTGTCCTGTGCCTCGGGCGGTAGGTAGATCAGCAAGCCCTCGGCAATCCACGCGGTTGGCTGGCGGGGGTCGAAGCCGTTGTCCGCCAGGGCCTTCGGCCAGTCCTCGCGAAGATCGATGGCCACCACCCGATGCGTCGCCGTTGGGTACGGCGCCGAGCCCGGCCAGCGTCGTCGTCTTGAACTCGATGACCTCGGGTTGGTCCACCTCGAAGACCACGGTCCCGTCGGGCCAGTCCAGCCGGTACGCGCGCGCGTCGAGGCCCGCCGCGAGGATGATGGCCTGCCGCACGCCCGCCGTCGCGGCATCGCGGAACAACTCGTCGAAGTGCCGGGTCCGGACCGCCATGCCCTCGGCGGCGAGGCGATGCGTGAAGCTCGGATCGATGTCCTCGAAGGTGATCTCGCCGTCGAGCGCCCGCGTCATGAACTCCAGGCCGACGGCCCGCACCAGTGGCTCGGCGTAGGGATCGTCGATCAGTCCCTCGCGGTGGGCCATTGCGCGCTGGCCGGCGACCATGGTCGCCGTGGCACCGACGCTCGACGCCAGATCCCAGGTGTCCTTGTCCGTTCTCGTCATCACGCCTCCAATGTCGCTGTGAGATAACCGGAATCGTTGCCCTCGAAGCCCACCAGTTCGTCGTCGGGCAACTCGAAGTCCTGTGCCGCGAACGCATCCGAGGTCTTCAGCACGTCCGCCCGCCACCCGTGGGAGGACAGATACTGACCGGCACTGCTGCGCTCACCCATGTAGAACAACGCGGCCAGGTCGATCTTCGAACCGGTGCGGCGAGCGCGGTCCGTCAGCTTCTCGGCCCAATCTTCGGGCAGGCCGTCCATGTCCATCTGCTCGGTCGCGAGGCGACTGCCGGGGGCCGAGAGCGCGGTGACGTCGTCGAGCAGCTTGTCCTGCGCCGCAGGCGGCAGGTAGATCAACAGTCCCTCGGCGATCCACGCCGTCGGCGCAGTGGGATCGAAGCCGGCGTCGGCCAGCGCCGTCACCCAGTCGTCGCGCAGGTCGATCCCGATCGTGCGGCGGTCGGCGGTCGGTTCGGCTCCCAGTTCGGCCAAGGTGCGACTCTTGAACTCGATGACCTCGGGCTGGTCGAGTTCGAACACGACCGTGCCCGCTGGCCAGTCCAGTCGGAACGCACGGGTATCGAGTCCGGATGCGAGGATGACCGCCTGGCGGATCCCGGAAGTGGTTGCGGCCGTGAAGAAGTCGTCGAAGTATCGGGTGCGGACGGTGATCTGCTCGTTCATCGCCTTGCGGCTCAGCAGCGGGTCGTCGGTCTGCCGCCTTCCGTCGAGGAGATCGACGAAGGTATCGATCCCGACGGCGCGAACCAGCGGCTCGGCGAAGGGATCGTCCAGCAGCGGGTCGGGGCCGCGGGAGGCCATGGCACGCGAGGACGCCACCGCTGTCGCGGTGGCGCCGACGCTCGAGGCCAGATCCCAGGTGTCGTTGTCGGTACGGGAAATGGTGCTACCTACTTTCTGATGGCGGTCACGGAAAGGGAGTTGCGCATCGCCGCAAGGAGTTCCGAATCCGGGAAGGGGCGGCCGTAGAGCGTGAACATGTCGGGGCGGGTCCGCGTCGACACCTGCCACCCGTGCGACGTCAGATAGTCGGCGACGGGCGTGCGCTCGCCTGCGTAGAACAAGTCGGCGATGTTCACGTCGAAACCATGGTCGCCCCACTCGTCGCGCATGGCCTTCGCCCGTTCGCCGATGCTGGCGCCGCCGTCGGGGTGGTACTCCGTCGCCAGGTGACTCTCGGGCGCACTCACGGCGCTGATGTTGTCGAACAGTCGGTCCTGGGCGTCCGGCGGCAGATACACCAGCAGTCCCTCGGCGCTCCACGCCGTCGGCTGGTTGGCGTCGAAGCCGGCGGTTCGCAGTGCAGCGGGCCAGTCGTCTCTCAGGTCGACCGCGACGGGGCGCAGCTCGGCGGTGGGGGAGGCCCCGATCTCGGCCATGGTCGCGGTCTTCGCACCGAGCACCTGCGGCTGGTCGATCTCGTAGACCGTCGTGCCGTCAGGCCACGGCAGTCGGTAGGCGCGCGAGTCCAGGCCGGAGGCGAGAATCACGGCTTGCCGCACCCCTGCGCGCGCCGCATTGATGAAGAAGTCGTCGAAGAAGCGCGTGCGGACGGCCATCATGTCGGTCATCAGCCGGGCAGTGCTGATCTCCGCATCCGTGGCACTGCCGTCGGCAACGGAGACCCTGCCGTCGACGAGCTTGGTGAAGAAGTCGATTCCGACGGCTCGCACCAGTGCCTCGGCGTACGGATCGTTGATCAACGGGTTCGGCTCCGCCGACGCCAGTGCCCTCGCCGCAGCGACCATCGTCGCCGTCGCCCCGACGCTCGATGCCAGGTCCCAGCTGTCGGCCTCGGTGCGCTTCATCGAGATCCGCCTGCGAGCACCCCGCTGACGTAGCGGACGTCGGCGAATCCGGCCATGTCCTCGTCGTCGAACGGGGGCAGGGAGTGCTTGGCGAACAGATCCCTGATCGTGTCGCCCGCCATCTGCCAGCCGTGGTCGGTGAGGTACTCCGCCGCCTCGTTGCGGTCACCGGGGTAGGTCAGCTCGACGAGGTCGAGATCGACGCCGTGGTCGCGCCAGTGCCGGGCGACCTCGCTCATCCGCTCGACCATCCGTTCCCTGAGGTGTTCCCGTTCGGCCGGGTCGGTCGTGGGCACGCTCTCGGTCGCGAATCGGCTGCCCGGCGCACTGAGCTCGGTGACGGTGGTGAGCAGCCTGTCCTGTGCGTCGGGCGGCAGGTATCCCAGCAGACCCTCGGCGCTCCATGCCGTCGGGATCGACGGATCGAAGCCGGCCGCGGTCAGCGCTGCCGGCCAGTCGTTGCGCAGGTCGACTGCGACGGTCCGGCGATCGACCGTCGGCGACGCGCCCAGCTCGGCCAGCGTGCGGGTCTTGAATTCGATGACCTCGGGCTGGTCGATCTCGAACACGAGCGTGCCCGCAGGCCAGTCCAGACGGTAGGCGCGGGAGTCCAGACCCGACGCGAGGATCACGGCCTGGGTGATGCCCACCGCCGTCGCTTCGACGAAGAAGTCGTCGAAGAACACCGTGCGTACCGCCATGTTGTCGGTCATGCGCTGCATGCCCATCGTCGCTTCGCCGCCGAGGTCGGCGGGCGGGAGATCGCCTTCGGCCAGACGCGTGAACACGTCGACTCCGACGGCGCGGACCAGCGGTTCGGCGAACGGATCGTCGATCAGCGGATGGTCGGCCCGGCTCGCGAGCGCCCGCGCCGCGGCGACCATCGTGGCCGTCGCTCCCACGCTCGAGGCGAGATCCCACGTGTCGTTGTCGGTGCGCGCCATGGACACGGTCCCATCATTAGTTAGTTGATGTAATGATCGGTGCCGACTGTACGCTTCGATTCTGGAGGCCCGGACGGGTCGCGGTGCCCGGATCGGATGCGGGTCAGCCGGGCCTGTCCTGTTACTCTCGTAGACTGTTCAGCGCGCGACGTCGCTGGTCGTGGGGCATGCCTGCGAAACCGGCGGAGCGCCCGCGAATGACTTAACCAAACGCTGGTTGAACCAGCCCCATTGGCACGCCGCGACTCGAGCTCGGCTGCGCAGGAGGAAGAGTGCTCTCGGCTTTCATCTCGTCACTGCGGACGGCCGACCTCAGGCGCAAGATTTTGTTCACCCTGGGCTTGGTCATCCTCTACCGGGTCGGCGCGACGATCCCCTCCCCAGGGGTCAACTACCCGAACGTGCAGAAGTGCATCGAACAGGTCAGCGGCGGCGACTCGGCCCAGATCTACTCGCTGATCAACCTGTTCTCCGGCGGCGCGCTTCTGCAGCTGTCCGTGTTCGCGGTCGGCGTCATGCCCTATATCACCGCCAGCATCATCGTGCAGCTGTTGACCGTCGTGATCCCCCGCTTCGAGCAGCTCCGCAAGGAGGGCCAGGCGGGCCAGAACAAGATGACGCAGTACACGCGTTATCTCGCGGTCGCCCTGGCGCTTCTGCAGGCGACGTCCATCGTGGCGCTGGCCGCCAATGGCGGATTGCTGCAGGGTTGCACGCTCGACATCATCTCCAACTCATCGATCTTCACCCTCGTCGTCATCGTCCTGACGTTGACGGCAGGCGCGTCGCTCGTGATGTGGATGGGCGAGCTCGTCACCGAGCGCGGCATCGGCAACGGCATGTCGCTGCTGATCTTCGCGGGCATCGCCGCACGCATCCCGTCCGAGGGCAAGACGATCCTCGACAGCCGCGGCGGCATCGTCTTCACGGCCGTCTGCGTCGCCGCGCTGATCATCATCATCGGCGTGGTCTTCGTCGAGCAGGGACAACGCCGCATCCCGGTCCAGTACGCCAAGCGCATGGTCGGCCGCCGGATGTACGGCGGCACGTCGACGTACCTGCCGCTGAAGGTGAACCAGGCAGGCGTCATCCCCGTCATCTTCGCGTCGTCGCTGATCTACGTGCCCAACCTGATCACCCAGCTGGTTCGGAGTGGCAACCCCAACCCCGGCACCAATTGGTGGGACAAGTTCGCCAGCAGCCACCTGACCAACCCCGCCGACCCCATCTACATCGGCATCTACTTCGGGATGATCATCTTCTTCACGTACTTCTACGTGTCGATCACGTTCAACCCCGACGAGCGCGCTGACGAGATGAAGAAGTTCGGCGGCTTCATACCCGGTATCCGACCGGGCAAGCCGACCGCCGACTACCTGCGCTACGTCCTGAGTCGCATCACGTTGCCCGGCTCCATCTATCTGGGCGTGATCGCCGTGCTGCCGAACCTGTTCCTCGAGATCGGCAATACCGGCTCGGTGCAGAACCTGCCGTTCGGCGGTACCGCAGTCTTGATCATGATCGGTGTCGGCCTGGACACCGTGAAGCAGATCGAGAGCCAGCTGATGCAGCGCAACTACGAAGGGTTCCTCAAGTGAGAATGGTTCTGCTGGGGCCGCCCGGCGCGGGTAAGGGCACTCAGGCGGAGAAGCTGGTCGAGAAGCTCGGCATCCCGCAGATCTCCACTGGCGACCTGTTCCGGCACAACATCAGCAACGGCACCGAGCTCGGGCTCGAGGCGAAGAAGTACCTCGATGCGGGCGACCTCGTGCCTGCGTCGCTCACCAACAGACTGGTCGACGACCGCCTCAACGACGCCGACGTCGCCGACGGGTTCATCCTCGACGGGTTTCCGCGTTCGGTGGAGCAGGCAGAGGCCCTGCGCGAGATGCTCGCCAAGCGGAACCTCGAGCTCGACGCCGTGCTGGAATTCCGTGTCTCCGAGGACGAGCTGCTGCAACGGCTGAAGAGCCGCGGCCGCGCCGACGACACCGAGGAAGTCATCCTCAACCGGATGAAGGTCTACCGGGACGAGACCGCGCCGCTCCTGGACTACTACGCCGATGAACTCAAGACCGTCGATGCCATCGGCACGATGGACGAAGTGTTCGCCCGCGCGCTGCGCGCTCTCGGCAAGTAACTCGATGATCGGCCTGCCTGGACTGCGCGGCCGCAAGGTCGTCGCGGTACGTAGCGCCGACGAGCTCGACGCGATGGCGGCGGCCGGAGCGGTCGTGGCGGCAGCCCTGAAAGCGGTCCATGCCGCTGCCACGCCCGGGGCCAGCACTCTCGAGCTCGACCGCGTCGCAGAGGCCGTCATCCGCGACGCAGGCGCCGTGCCCTCGTTCCTCGGCTACCACGGCTACCCCGCAAGCATCTGCTCGTCGGTCAACGATCGCGTCGTGCACGGCATCCCCTCCGCGGGCGACGTGCTGGCCTCCGGCGACCTGGTATCGATCGACTGCGGGGCGATCCTCGACGGTTGGCACGGCGACTCGGCGTTCACCTTCGGCGTCGGCCCGTTGAGCGAGGCCGACGAGGCGCTTTCGGACGCTACCCGGCTGTCGATGGAAGCGGGCATCGCCGCCATGGTGCCGGGCAACAGGCTGACCGACGTCTCGCACGCCATCGAGAACGGCACCCGCGCCGCCGAGAAGAGCCACGGTCGCCAGTACGGGATCGTCGCCGGCTACGGGGGCCACGGCATCGGGCGTCGGATGCACATGGACCCATTCCTGCCGAACGAGGGCGCGCCTGGCAAAGGTCCGTACCTCGCGCCGGGCTCGGTCCTGGCCATCGAGCCGATGCTGACACTGGGCACCACCAGCACGAACGTTCTCGACGACGAGTGGACGGTCGTCACCGCCGACGGCTCACGCGCAGCGCACTGGGAACACACGGTCGCCGCGACCGAGGACGGGCCCCGGATCCTCACCCTCTGACGGGCCGCGAAAAAGCCCGCGTTGAACCTGATCACGGCCTACTTCGTATCTAGGACGGAGGTTGGCACGTGAGTGATCCGGAGGCCGCGATGATGCGGGTTCTCTACGACGAGCACGCCGGGGCGTTGTGGCGCTATGCGCTACGGCTCACCGGTGACGCCGCACGTGCCGAAGACGTCGTCCAGGAGACTCTGCTGCGCGCCTGGCGTCATCCAGAGGTCACCGAAGACGCCGAGAGGTCCGCGCGGGCCTGGTTGTTCACCGTTGCCCGCAACCTCATAATCGATGAACGGCGCAGTGCCAGGTATCGCAACGAGACCGGTACGCCCGACGTGGAGAAGGTGGCCGATCGTGCTGGTCCCGACGAGGTTGACACTGCGCTCGACAGGCTCCTCGTGGGCAACGCGTTAAGCCAGCTCTCCGAGGACCATCGTGCGGTGATCCAGCGCGCGTACTACCAGGGGTGGAGCGTTGCCCAGGTCGCTGCCGACCTGGACATCGCGGAGGGCACGGTCAAGTCCAGGCTGCACTACGCGGTGCGGGCACTGCGGCTGAACTTGCAGGAGATGGGGGTGACGAGGTGACGCAGACTGGTGGATCCCAGGGTGTCGAGCCGATCAACGGCGACACATACGTGACGTGGGATGCCGCATACGTGCTCGGCTCACTGTCCAGCGCCGAACGCCGTGAATACGAGCTGCACCTCGAGGCGTGCCCCCGTTGCAGGGCGGCCGTGGCCGAACTGAGCGGCATGCCCGCGCTGCTCGCGATGCTCGACGTCGACGACGTCCTCGCTCTGGAGAAGGAGAACGAACCGCCGCCACTGCGGCCCGAGGTGCTGAAGTCGGTGCTGGACGGCGTGCGGTGGCGGAGGCGACGGTCGCGACTGCTCACGTCGGCCGCGGTCGGGCTGGCCGCTGCACTGCTGGCGGTCGGGTTGGTGATTGCGATCCAGCCGGAGATCGTCGGCCTGACGAGTGGCACGCCACAGGCGTCCACGCAGCTGCCGATGGCCGAGGTGGAGCACACTCCGTTCAGCGCAACGGTCGCGCTCAGCGGCTTCGCGTGGGGCACGCGCATCGACATGGCGTGCTCCTACGGTGAGTGGGGTGGCGGCGGCGGTCCCGCGCCGAGCAACCTGGGCATGGTCGTCGTCGGGCATGACGGAAACAAGACGCAGATCGCGACGTGGCTGGGTCTTTCCAATGCCACCGCGCTGCCCAGCGGCAACACGCCTCTACACGTAAACGAAATCGCCGCAGTGCAATTGGTGTCGACGGACTCGGGGAAGGTTCTGCTCGAACGCCAGCTGTAAGCCCTGAGTGTCACCACTGCCGCGAATTCGGCGCCGCTTTGAACCCTGCTCCCCACCCGCACGTGTCACGTGTAGGAGTAGGAAGCGGGTGAGCGATGACGTCCCATCACCGGGTAGTCGACCACATGGTCGGGCAGCTGGCGGATCGCGGTGTGGGCTATGTATTCGGCGTCGGAGGCGCCAACATCGAGGACCTCTACGACGCCGCGCACTCGCGCAAGGACATCACCGCCGTCCTGGCCAAGCACGAGTTCTCGGCGGCGACGATGGCCGACGGGTACAGCCGCGTCACCGCCGACATCGGCGTGGTGGCCGCGACGTCGGGTGGTGGGGCACTGAACCTGGTCGCGGCGCTCGGTGAGTCCTACGCCAGCCGGATACCGGTCCTCGCCCTCGTCGGGCAGGCGCCGACCGGCCTCGACGGGTTGGGCGGCTTCCAGGACACCAGCGGTCTGGGCGGCTCGCTCGACGCCGAGGCGTTGTTCTCCGCGGTGTCGGTGTCCTGCGAGCGGGTGCGCACGCCGGAGGACATCGTCACCGCCCTGCCGAATGCCCTCGCCGCAGCCCGTAGAGGTGGACCGGCGGTGCTGCTGCTGCCAAAGGACGTGCAGCAGAGCGTGATTGGAGTCGGCCGTACCGCACCTGTGCTGCCCGATCCGTGGGTCGGTGATCCGGATCCGATCGTCGAGGGGCTGCGGCAGGCGATCGGACCCGTGGTGATCATCGCCGGGGAGCAGATCGCCCGTGACGATGCTCGGGCCGAGCTCGAGCACCTCCGTGCGGTGCTGCGTGCGCAGGTGGCCACGGTTCCCGACGCGAAGGACGCCAGCGGCTCACCGGGGCTGGGGGCGTCCTCGTTGATCGGCATCACCGGAGTCATGGGCAATCCCGGGGTCGAGGAGGCGGTGGCAGGCAGCGCGCTGTGCCTGCTGGTGGGCACCCGGCTATCGGCCACCGCCCGAGCCGGCCTCGACGATGCGCTCGCCGGGGTCTCCACGATGTCGATCGGCTCGGCCCTGCCGTACGTCCCGAGCACCCATGTCCATTCCGACGACCTGCGGGTGTCGCTCGCCCAGTTGGCTCGGGTACTGACCGGCAACGGACGTCCCCGCGGGCTTCGTGTGGCCGAACCATTGCCGCGCAAAGAATTACGGCCACCCACCCATGACGGGCCGGGTATCCGATACCGCGACGTGATGACCGTGCTCGACGAGGTTCTGCCCGACGCCACGGACGTCGTCGTCGATGCGGGCAACGTGGGCGCGGCCGCCGTCCACCACCTCCCGGTTCGGCGGTCCGGACGATTCGTGGTGGCGCTCGGAATGGGCGGGATGGGCTACAGCTTCGGCGCGGGAATCGGAATGTGCTTCGCGCGCAGGGCAAGTAAAGGCCATCACGCCCGCACCGTCATCGTCGCGGGCGATGGATCGTTCTTCATGCACGGCATGGAACTGCACACCGCGATCCAATACCGGTTGCCGATTACGGTCGTGCTGCTGAACAACAACGCCCACGCGATGTGCGTCACCCGCGAGAAGTTGTTCTACGGCGGCCACTACAGCTACAACCGGTTCACCCCGAGTCGCCTCGGTGCGGGGCTCGCCGCGATGTTCCCGGGGCTGTCGTCGGTCGACGTCGCCGACCCCGCCGAACTCCCCGGCGCCTTGCGTGCCGCCATGGGCGGCGATGGGCCGTCGGTGGTCAGCATCGAATGTTCCGCCGACGAGATTCCGCCGTTCGTGCCGTTTCTCAATCCCATGGAAACCAATGCTTCACAACAGTATTCGATCACCAAGGAGATGAACCACGATGTCGCTGCCCGCGCTTGACGACATAGTCACCCCCATTGACGGGGTCATCCGCATCGAGAATGCGCCGCGAGAGAAGGCCACGCCGATCATCATGGAGATGATGCGGTCGGTGTACCCGCACGATCAGGTGTTCGGCGAGTACTGCACCGTCAACTCCTACGTCGACTGTCCTCCCGACGAACTCTTCGAGTGGCTCTCCGACACGCGCAGTCTCGAGGAGTGGACCTACAGCCTGCGAGGATTCACGCCGACCGAGGAGCCGGGCCTGTGGCTGGCCTACGACCGGCTGGGCAGCGAGACCGAGATCTACACCCGCACAGTGGCGCAATCGCGACGCGCGCACCGTCGACTACCACTGCGCGTGGGACCAGGGCACGCATCTGTGGATGATCTACCTGATGCGCGTCGTCGACGCCCAGACGGTGCTGAACAAGCCCGGCTCGGTCGTGCTGTGGACGAACTGTCATCACCCCTTCTATGACGAGAATCCGTACCCGGAGGCGGCACCCCCGCAGCGACCGGTGTGGGTCGGCGACTTCTGGGACATGTTCGGCGCAGGCCACGAGCTGGAACTGAGGAACCTCAAGGCGATCGCCGAGTATCGCCATCACAACGGCCTGCCGGTCACGCCGGCCTGGATGGGATAGGACCCGCCATGAGTGTCAGCCTGGTCGACGTCTCGACCTACCTTCCCGGCGAGCCCATCAGCGCCGACTACTACGCCCAGTTCGCCGAGTCCGACGAGCTTCGCGACAACCTGATGTTCCGCGCACCCAGGTTCCGTCACCACGTCGCCGAGGGCGAAACCGCGATCGACATGGTGGAACGAGCCGCCGCGGGGCTCGTCGACCGGCACGGTCACGACGTCATCGCGAACGCCGACATCCTGATCACCCACACCCAGATGCCGGACATGCCGTTCTACGGCGGCGGCGGGGGAATGGCGCATCGCCTTGGCACGAAACCGAATTGGGTGATCGACCTGCACAACGGCGGCTGCGCGGCGTTCGTCCTCGCGTTGAAGCTGGCGCGTCGACTGATCGAGTCCGGCGAGGGGCGCAGCGCCTTGATCGCCGTCGCCCAGAACTCGGCGGGGACCGCGTTCGACCAGCCGACCATCCGGCGCAAGGCGCAGGCGTCGGTGCCGGGGGACGGGGCAGCGGTCGCATTGGTCACCGCGTCGGACGAATCGCCGATCCTCGACGTCGAGTGCCGCACGTACGGCGAATACGCCGGAGACATGACGCTCGCCATCGATCCGCCGCGAAGTGGTGGCAGGCCGGGCCCGGCGAGGCGTGCATCGGCTTCACCGAGGCCAAGATCACCAAGGTGCTCGCGCGGGGAAACCGTCAGGTACCCGAGGTGGCCTATGCGGTCTGCGATCGAATCGGCTTGGCGCCCAGAGACATCGACCTACTCGTCACCAATCAGCCGAACCGCGCGTTCCTGAGGAATTGGCGTGAGGCGCTCGAACTGCCCGATTCGAAGCACGTCGACACGTTCGAGGACTGCGGCAATCTGTTCGCAGCCGGTATCCCGGTCAACCTCGACCGGGCGATCAGCACCGGCAGGCTCGCCGAGGGCGACGTCGTCATGATGGCGGCCTTCGCCCACGCCGGCGACTTCGCGGGCGCCGCGGCGATCAAGTGGGGCGGACGCACCGGATGAGCGTTCCCCGTTGGCCCTGCCCGATGCCGTCGGCGCGCTCCCCGACGCGGAGAACCCGTTTGCGTTGTCGCTCAACGAGAACCCGTTCCCGCCGCTGCCGTCGGTGCGTTCCGCACTGGCCGCATCGATCACCGCGGCAAACCGGTATCCGGAGTTTCTGCCGGAGCGGCTGCGATCGCTGATCGCCGCTCACATCGGGGTCCGCGACGAGCAGGTCGTGATCGGTGCGGGCGCCACCGGCGTCGTGGTGCAGGTTCTGCATGCGGTGACCACCCCCGGGGACACCATCGTGATGACGTCGCCCACCTTCGACGGATACCCGATCTTCGCGCAGATGGCCCGACTGCGATCGGTGACCGTGGCCCTGGACAGGTACGGGCACCACGACCTGGACGCCATGGCCGCCGCCGCGACGGGCGCTCGCGTCGTCGTCCTGTGCCGACCGCACAATCCGACCGGCACCATCGAGTCCGCGGCCGACGTCGAGCGGTTCCTGTGCAGAGTTCCCGCCGACACCGTGGTGGTGCTCGACGAGGCATACGTGGAATTCCTTGCCCCCGAGCATCGCATCGACGCCCCTGCGCTGGTCGAGCGGTTCCCCAACGTGGTCGTCCTGCGGACCTTTTCGAAGGCCTACGGGCTGGCCGGGCTGCGGATCGGCTACGGGTTCTGTGCACCCGGGCTGGCCCGTCGGCTGTGGACGATGCAACTGCCCTTCGGCATGGGGATCACCGGGTTGGTCGCCGTCGCGGCGTCATACGATGCGGAAGCCGAACTGCAGCAGCGCATTCGGACGATCAACGCGGAGGCCCGCTATCTGCGGACCAGACTGCGCACGATGGGCGTCTACAGCACCGATGGTCACGCGAACTTCGTGTACCTGCCTGCGTCTACGGCTCGGTGGGACGACGTGTTCCGACGATTCACGACTCCGCGTTCGCGGATACGCCGACGGCGGAGTGCGGATCAGCATCGGGAACCGGCAGTCGTCGCGCGCCGTCCTCGCGGCGCTGGCCCCGGGCTGAACCGCGGCGCTCGCCAGCGGCGGTGATTGCCAGTCCCCGCGCGCACCCCGTAGCCTCGGGACGTGGTGGGATCGGCTGCCGTCAGTGCGGACGACTTGGCCGCCTTGGAGTTCTTCGGAGGCTGCCTCGTCGAATCGTTGGGCCCCATTGCATCTCAACTGAGCCCGCTGTCCGCCGCGCCGGGTGAGGTGCTCATGCGCCAGGGCGAGGCCGCCGTCTCGTTCCTGTTGATCGGCACCGGGCGCGTCCAGGTCACCCACGAGGGGGCCGGTCCGTCGGGGTCGTCATCGTCGAGCTTGGGCCCGGCATGATCGTCGGTGAGCTCGCCCTTCTCCGCGACGCCACGCGGACCGCGACGGTGACGGCCATCGACGACGTATCCGGCTGGGTCGGCGGCCGCGATGCGATCGCCACCATGCTCGAGGTGCCGTGCATGCTGGACAGGCTCCTGCGGACCGCGCGTCAGCGCCTCGCCACCTACGTGCGCCCCATCCCGGTCCGCCTGCGCGACGGCACCGAACTACACCTGCGGCCCGTCCTGCCCGGCGACAACGCGCGCGTCGTGCACGGGCCGGTCGAGTTCTCCGGCGACACCCTGTACCGCCGATTCCAGACGATGCGCCCACCGACCGCCTCGCTGATGCGCTACCTCTTCGAGGTCGACTACGTCCATCACTTCGTGTGGGTGTTGACCGACGGCGTCGAGGGGCCCGTGGTGGCCGACGCCCGGTTCGTGCGCGACGAGACCGATCCAGCCGTCGCGGAGGTCGCCTTCATCGTCGGCGACGACTACCAGGGGCAGGGGAGTCGGCACCCTGCTGATGGAGGCGTTGGCCGCCGCGGCGCGCGCAGGGGGCGTCGGTCGGTTCACCGCGCAGGGTGCTGTCGGAGAATTACGCGATGCGCGCGATCCTCGACAAGTACGGAGCCCAGTGGCATCGCGACGAACAGGGGGTGGTGCTGGCGGTACTCGACGTTCCCGCGCCGCGGGACCTGTCGTTCTCGCCGAAGCTGTATCGCCAGATCCGTTCCATGGCAGCGCATGTCATGCGGGTGGTCGGCTGATGAAGCCAGCCCTGTCCAAGGACACCCAGCTGTGCATCTCGCTGGCCGCACGGCCCAGCAACATCGGGACCCGGTTTCACAACCACCTCTATGACGTGTTGGGCCTCGACTTCGTCTACAAGGCGTTCACGACGACGGACATCGCGGCGGCCATCGGTGGCGTGCGGGCGCTGGGCATCCGCGGCTGCTCGGTGTCGATGCCCTTCAAGGAGGACGTCCTCGCGCTCGTCGACGTCGTCGAGCCATCGGCGCGAGTCCTCGGCTCGGTCAACACCATCGTCAACGACGACGGCAGGCTCACCGCGTCGAACACCGACTACCTTGCGGTCCAGCACCTGATCGTCGAGCACCGGCTGGACCCGGCCGACACCGTGCTGATCCGCGGCAGCGGCGGCATGGCGAGTGCGGTCGGCGCGGCGTTCCGCGACAGGGGTTTCGAGGCGGGCACGATCGTCGCCCGCAACCGCGAGGCTGGCAGCGCTCTTGCGCAGCGGCTCGGCTACGACTACGCCGACGAGGTCGGCTCCCGCGTTGCGTCGGTGCTCGTCAACGTGACCCCGATCGGGATGGCGGGCGCGCCGGAGGCCGACGAGTGCGCCTTCGAGACCCTCGACGATCGGTTACGCGCACAACGTGTTCGACGTCGTCGCGATGCCATCGGAGACCCCGTTGATCGCCGCGGCGCGGTCTGCGGGCGTCGGACGTCATCACCGGCGCTGAGGTGATCGCCTTGCAGGCCGCAGAGCAGTTCGAGCGCTACACCGGGGTACGGCCGACGGCCGACCAGATCGCGGAGGCATCGGCGATCTCGCGGGCGTGAGCGTCTCTACTGCGCCGCGCTGACGACGACGATCGGTCGACGGACGCGTTCGAGCTGGTGGCCGTTGAACCCGGCGTACATCATTCGGGCCTGGACGAACCAGTTCATCGACGAGTGCACCGCAGCCGCGGTCGGTGGCGCGTCCGCGGGCAGCGGAATCTCGAACGGCAGCACCACCGGAACGTTGGCGCGCAACGGAATTCGCTTGCCGAGCGTGCACGACTCGGCCATCCAGCTGACCGCCGGGGCTTGGGGTTCGCGTCAGCGGATGGGACTCGCGCTCCCGCTGCCACGACACCGCCAGGTCGCCGTCGGGCAGATCCATCGTCGGGGTCAGGGTCACCTGGCCGGTGATGGTCTCGCCCGCCCGATACACCGGCGACGACAGCGCGACGTCGATGACGGTCTCGGCGGCGCCGGAGACCAGCTCCATCGGCTCCACGTAGGCCTCGACGTCCGCGGTGCCGACGAGCACGGTGAACTCGCCGCGGGTGTCGACGTCGCGGCCACCGCGCTCGACGGTCAGTCGGCATTCCCAGCGGGCGATCGACTCCGACGAGGCGGGCGCCCAGGACGGGATGCGGAACGTCGATGACGCGCCGGTGAATTCGCCGGTCGCGATCGGAATCTCCTCGACGATGACGCTCACCCACTCGTCGGTGTCGCGGTCACCGCCGTAGTTCGTCCCCACCTGATCCATGGTCCAGACGCTGTCGTTGCCCGCTGCTGCGGCGGCGTCGACACGACCTGCCCAGTGGTAGTTGAAGAAGTTCGTGTAGCCCCAATCCAGGCGGGCCGACGAGACCTTGTCGATCGGCTTGTCGGTGGTGACCGTCGCCTGAACCGTCTGTCGCGGCGAGGCGACCGCGGGTGACACGACGATGGATGCGCCGCCTCCGCGACTAAAGATGCCCACCTAGGTCTCGTACCACTTCTTGCCCTTGTACTTCGCCCGGTTTGCCGCGTACTCCTCGGGATTGTTCTTCTTCTGGTAGGCGCGCACCGGCCAGAAGAGTAGCCACAGCACCGGATAGACGGTGATGTAGAACAGGCCGTGCAGCACTGCGCCCGCAATACCGGCGAACACGAAGGCCGGGTAGACCAGGATCAGGCAGAACTGCAGGAACTGCTTGATGCCCACCGGATATCCGTCGGCCATCGACCAGACGAACCTTCGGGCTCATCATGTGTAGCCACCGTTTGAAACCCGACGTCTCGCGCCTCCGCCTCGGCCTGCGCCTCGCTGACGTCGCGGCCGCGTTCGTCCATGGTGAGTCCGCGTTGCGGCGGGGGAGGTTCGCTGGGGTACGGGGGCTGGGCAGCAGTCATCGTGCCAGGCCTCGATTCTGTCAGGAGTAAGGCAGGGGAGCTCTTTGCTAGGGAGCGTACCCAATACGCGCTGTCATGGCGTGATGGTGGTCTGCTGGTCGATGGCGTCCATGGCAGCGAGCAGAGCGTCCGTCGCCGCCTCCGGGCCCCTGGCGTTGAGCTGGAGGACGAAGAGCCCGTTCGGGCCGGTGATCGTGACCGTCTGCTGCGCGACGAACAGCTTGGCGCCGTCCTTTTCGTACGTGCCGCCGATCTTGAACGAATCGAAGCCGCCGAGCTGGCCCTTCTCGCCGTCGCCGCCCTCGAACCCGGGCAGGTTCTTCACTTCGCCGGGCGCGTATTCGAGGATCTCGGCGGGGACGGCGTTGTCCGACAGCTTCGACATGATCGCCGTGATCGACGTGCCGGCCATCGTCGGGTCGTCGGTCTTGTAGACGATCTCGCCGTAGGCGCCCTGCGGCTTGTTGGCGTCGTTGCCCTCCCAGCCGTCGGGCACCGGCAGGTCGAGCGTCGGTGATCCCTCTTCGCCTCTGGCTGCGGGCGCCTCGTTGATGTTGTTCTTCTTGATGTAGTCGGCGATCGTCTCGTTCGCCTCGCCCGCGGGGGCCGAGGTGGACGCGGCGGCGCTGGAGCTGCTCGACGAGCTGCTGGACGTCGACGACGTCGGCTCGGCCTTCTTGTCGGATCCGCAGCCCGAAAGCGCAAGACCTACGGCGAGGACGGCGATGGCGATACCGCAAGCTCTGCTGGGCGTTCCCATGGGTTTCTCCTGTCGACGGAAAGCAGCGATGAGCCTACGGTCGGAGGCTCGGGTGCGCACCCAAATGGATGCCGGTCGTCAGAAACCGATCTGCCGCGGAGCAAATCGACCGGTCACGTTGCCGGTCAGTGATACGTCGTACGGGTCGACGGCCAGGGGTTGCGATCCCTCTCCGAGAGCGAGCGCATCGAGTTCGACCCAGATGACGCTCGGGCTGGTGGTCAGCTCGAAGAAGTACATCCGGTTGGTCAGGTCGCAGACGGTGCGGTATTCGGTGTTGTACACGCCGAATTCGGCATAGGGCGCGCCGAACGGCACCGATACGTTGCGCATGATGGCCATGACGCCCGCCACGGCCTGGCGCTCGTCGGCCGGCTCGGGAAGCAGCGCCGAGTAATAGGCCGCGCGTTGGAAGCGGTCGACGGCGTTGACGTTGCCGGGCAGTGCCATCTCACTGCTCGGGTGCGAAAAATCCTGCGCAGCAAGCAAATCGAGTTGCTCAGCGTAGGTCGGGTCGTTCGTCATGAGCCTGAACTCACGCCCGTGATGGACGACGAGCTTGCCGCCGTCGAACTCGAGGATCGCCGAGTCGCCGCTGACGTCCTCGATGGCGAGGTGCATCGTCGCCCCATACCCGTGGGCGCTGACCATCACCAGTTGCAGGCCGTCCATCAGGGCCAGCGCCTCCGAGACCGTGGCCGCGCGATCGAGCAGGTACTGCGCCCACAACCCGATGTGCAGGCCGGGGACCTTGGGGTCGCGGGCGCCGACGTCGGTCGACTGCAGGTACAGCGCGTGGACGGCGAACCCGCGTTCGTTGAAGCCGTCGACGGTGCCGATGCCGTATACCGTCGTCGCCAGGCTGGCGTGCGTGCTGGTCCACCGCAGTGGGTTTTCGGGAACCACGACCTCGCCGAGCATCAGTCCGCCATCGCGCTCGAGACCGCGGGGGAATGCCACGATCAGCGGCTCCGTCGACTCCGGCCAGTCCATCGTCCGGCCGGTCAGCACCGCGATTTCATTGGTATTCCACAAAACTCGAGTGCACACGGGCCTCTCCTATCGACTGGGCGAGCGTAGCCGTGGTAGCAAGGCGGCGTGCGTGTCTTCGCGTCATGTCTCGTGGCTCTGGTCGTCGGGGCTGTGCGCGGCGTGCGGTCAGGCCGACCCGGCGCAGCGCTCGCCGTCGCAGTCTGCGGACACGTCGATGCAGCCGGCCCAGCCGAACCCCGTCACCCCGCCAACATCAACAGAGTTCAGCGGGAACTGCCCGAGGGCTATGAAACGGCCGACCTCGCGGGCCGGACCGCACCGCTGGCGCTATGGGGCTTCGGGCCGGACTGGGTGTCGGACCCGCCGCAGCTGCGGAGCGCTGGCGGTACCGGCCGGCGACGACGCGTTTCGTGGCTGGTCGGGGTCCGGCCTCGGCGGCATCGTCTACGTGGCGGTCGCCGAAGCACGGGTCGAGCTGGATCCGGCGCTGGTCGGCGAGTGTGGCAGCTGGACGCTGTCCGCGGGGCACACCAGCGGCGTCGTCAACCTCGTCGCCGCGCCCACGATCGACGGCGCGACGACCCTGGGCATGGCGTCGGACGCGACGACGCGCGTCGAGGGAGGCACTGAAACCCGCTCGCACGCCGACACGTTCATCGCCTACCTGGGCGATTACGTGACCTACGTGACCGTCGTGACGGACCCGGGAGCGGTCGGACCCCTGCTCGACGCGGAATTCGCGGCGGGGCTTCTCACCAAAACGGTGTCCGCGTTGCGTGGCTGACGGGCGGCCGACGGGCTGGGCGGTAGATTGGCGGCGATGCTGAGGACGCTGCTCGCGGTCGTGTGTGCCGGTCTGTTGGTCGCGTGCTCCGGCGGCGAACCCAAGACCGACGGCTCGTCCGCCGATATCGCCAAGGTGGCCGACGTGAAGTCGACCTTCGGGCCCGAATTCAAGGTGACGACCGTCGCGCCGACGGCCATCGATCCGCATCTGCTTGGGCCGCAGCCACTTCCGCCGGGGGTGACGTTCGACCCCGCGGACTGCTCGAAGATCGCGACGGCCTCCGCGATTCCGGCGGGCGTCAAGGGCAACATGGCCGCGACGACCGCCGAGGGGGAGGGCAATCGGTTCATCGCGATCGCCGTCGAGACCTCGGAGGCGCTGCCCATCACCGATCCTGGGCAGGGCTGCCAGCGCGTGGCCTACTCGGGGCCCGGCGCGAAGGGCATCATCGAGGTGACCGATTCGCCCGCGATCGAGGGCGTGCACGTGCTCGGCACCCACCGCTACGTCCAGACGATGGTCGACGGGAAGCCCGCCGGCGGCGAGCTCTACAACTACGTCGCGACCTTCGGCTCGTCCTTGGTGATCGTCACGGCCAATCCGACGGTGCAGCCGGGTAAGCCGGCGGCTCCCGTCGACACCAAGCGGGCCAGGGATCTGCTGGTGGCCGCGGTGGCTGCGGTGCGGGCAGCCGTCCTAGCGCACGCCGCGCGGCCGGTATTGGATGCTGATCCGCGGGCCCGTCGGCCTCGCGGTCTTGGGCACGGCGTGTTCCCAGGTGCGTTGGCAGGAGCCACCCATCACCAGCAGGTCGCCGTGGCCCTGGGATAGCCGCAGCGTGCGTCCGCCCGAGCGGGGCCGCAAGCGCGAAAACCCTTGTCGTTCCGAGGCTTACGATCGCGACCATGGTGTCCTCGGTGCTGCTGCGGCCGATGGTGTCGCCGTGCCATGCGACGCTGTCGGCGCCGTCGCGATACAGGCAGAGGCCCGCCGTGGTGAACGGTTCGCCCAGCTCGCGCGCGTAGATGTCGTTGAGGCGCACGCGCAGCTTGGCTATCGCGGGGTGTGGAGCCGGTTCGGATGCGAGGTCGTGGAAGCTGACCAGCCTGGGCACGTCGAGCACCCGGTCGTACATCTGCCTGCGCTCGGCGCGCCATGGGACGGCCGTCACGAGCTCGTCGAACAGTTCGTCGTGGCCGCTCAGCCAGCCGGCGCGAACGTCGAGCCACGCGTCGTCACTCAGGGACAGCCGTTCGGCGTGGTCGAAGAGCGCTCCCTGAACCGACAGCGGTTCTTGAGCCGACAGCGACACGCCCCGATGGTATCGCACAGACGTTCGAAATTCATAGGTTGGCGGGTCCTGGCCCTCGCTGCGCCAGCGAGTCGTCCGGGTTCGAGAGGGCGCAGGTCTTGAGGCTCATGCATCCGCACCCGATGCAGCCCGCGAGGTTGTCGCGCAGTCGCTGCAGGTGCAGGATTCGCTCGTCGAGGTCGTCGCGCCAGCCGGCGGACAGTCGGGCCCAGTCCTTGCTGGTCGGCACCCGGCTCGGTCGGCAACATGGCCAACGCCTCGCGGATCCGCCCGAGCGGTATGCCGAGACGCTGCGACATTCGGATGAAGGCGACCCGCCGCAGGGTGTCGCGGGCGTACCGGCGTTGGTTGCCCGACGTGCGCCTGCTGCTGATGAGGCCTTCGCGCTCGTAGAAGTGCAACGCGGACACGGCAACGCCGCTGCGGTGCGACATCTCGCCGGGTGTGAGTTCGAGCATGTCCATGGACCTCAACAATAGTTGAGGTGAGGCGCCGCACGGTAGAGCCTCGAAGTCGTTACGGTGCTAGATGTGACGGACACCCAGCTGGGCTCGAATTCGGAAGTGGGCACCCTGCGGGTCGGTCGTCCTGCATCGCCCAGGCGCCGAACTTCAGCGGCTGACACCCCGCAACAACGACAGGCTGCTGTTCGACGGCATGCCATGGGTTGCGCGGGCGCAGGAGGAGCACGATGCATTCGCCGACCTGCTGCGGTCCCGCGGCGTCGAGGTCCTGCTTCTGGCCGACCTGCTGACCCAGGCGCTGGCCAGCGGAGCCGCTCGCATGCATGGCATTTCGGCGGCGGTCGATGCGCGACGGCTCGGTCTGCCCCTGGCGCAGGAGCTGTCGGCCTACCTGCGCACGCTGGAGGCCGCGCCGCTGGCGCACGTGCTGATGGCGGGCATGACGTTCAACGAGTTGCCCTTCGGCGAAAGCGAGCTGTCGCTGGTGCGGCGCATGCACCACGGCGGAGACTTCGTCATCGAACCGCTGCCGAACCTGCTGTTCACGCGCGACTCGTCGTTCTGGATCGGGCCGCGGGTGGCGATCACGTCGCTGGCCCTGCCCGCGCGGGTGCGCGAAACCTCGCTGACTGACCTGATCTATGCCCATCACCCGCGGTTCCTCGGCGTGCGGCGCGCCTACGAATCGCGGTCCGCTCCCGTCGAGGGCGGTGACGTGCTGCTGCTGGCTCCCGGCGTGGTGGCCGTCGGCGTCGGCGAGCGCACCACGCCCGCAGGAGCGGAGGCGTTGGCGCGCAGCCTGTTCGACGACGACCTGGCGCACACCGTGTTGGCGGTGCCGATCGCGCAGGAGCGGGCGCAGATGCACCTGGACACGGTGTGCACGATGGTCGACGTCGACGCCGTCGTGATGTATCCGAACATCGTGGACTCGTTGTCGGCGTTCACGATTCACCGCATGGCGGACGGCGTGACGATCGACCGCGCGGCGCCCTTCGTCGACGCGGCGGCCGATGCGATGGGGATCGAGAAGCTGCGGGTCATCGACACCGGACTCGATCCGGTGACCGCCGAGCGGGAGCAGTGGGACGACGGCAACAACACGCTGGCGCTTGCCCCCGGCGTCGTGGTCGCCTACGAGCGAAACACCGAAACCAATGTGCGGCTGCAGGATTCGGGCATCGAGGTGTTGTCGATCTCCGCATCGGAGCTGGGTACCGGCCGCGGTGGGCCACGCTGCATGTCGTGTCCGGTCGCTCGGGATCCGCTCTAGCGTCGACGCTCTCGCTGGCGTAAGGCGTCGCGGACCCTGCGCACGATGCCCCTCGGCGGTGCGTTGTCCGGGACCTGGATCTCGAACCACCCCAGCCGTTGCACCAGTTCATGGCGTTGGGTTCGTTGGATCAACGAGCCGTCGTCTTCCGTCACGCGGCTGACGCCGACCTTCACCCAGTCCCAGCCCATGCCGATGACCGCCTCGTCGAGGCCGTCGCGCAGACGAATACCCGTCCGTGGTTCAGGCAGGCCGGCATCGTGGAACATCAAGCGCAGACGCGTCTCCTCGGCACACAGCGTGCCACCGTCCATCAAGTCCAGCGCAACGCTGGCGCGCGGGATGCCGACGGCTCCGCGGTACCTCAGCATCAAGGACGCGGCCTGTTCGTATCCGACGCCGGTTACCGCCGCAAGGTGATCGAGGAGCACGACCGCTTCGTCGCGGGGTCGATGTCGGGCGAGGTCGAGGGCTGTGCGAGCGGGCGACGTGACCTTCATCCCTGCGATGACACGAATCTCCTCGAGGTCGATCCTCTCGTCGCGCACGATGATTCCGGGGCGCGGCCTGCCCTGTCGTCCAATCAATTCGATTCGAGCCGAGTCTTCAACGGTGTCCACGCCGTATACGGCCGCCGCGGCCTCGCCGGCGACGATGCCCCTTCGGCGGGTCCACAGCCACGCCGCGTATGCGTTCATGAACATGTCGCTGCGTCGACCCGTTGGCGACGTAGACGTCGGGATGAACTGCGGTGTAGTTCCAACGCAATTGGCCCCGCGTCAGTGCTCCGCTGGCGATTTCCTCGCTCCCGATGATCGGCCACATGGCGACCACTGTCGACGTCGACACCGACATCAACCTACGTCTCGGGGGACTGCGGGCCGCCCGTCTGAGGTCCTCCCTGTGGAACGCGACCCCTCTGTGGATCGCGGCCGACGGTTCGGGCGCGGCCGCGATACCCAGGATCGGGTGCACGCTTCGGGAGTCCTATGCGAGCTTTCGACACCACGGCTGTGATTTCGCCCGGATCGGGCGTTGTCAAGCTGCGTGGAGTCGGTCGGGGTCGTTTTCGTCGGGCAGGTTGATGCCGACGATGGCTTGGGGTGTTGGGTGCGGGCGGTGCGCGGAATCGTTCGGGGTGGGCGTTGTAGTAGGTCTGTAGAGCGTGATCGCGTTGATGTCCATTGGTGGGTCCACGATGCCGTTGTGGACCTCGTCGGGAGTGAACAACGCGATGCCGCTGTGGCGGTGGTGCTGGTTGTACCAGGACACGTAGTCGCTGACCCAGGCCGCGTGCGGTCTGGAGATCGTCGAAGATGCCGGGGTAGTTCGGCCGGTACTTCATGGTGCGGAACTCCGATTCGGAGAACGGGTTGTCGTTGCTGACGTGTGGTCGGTTGTGTGTCTGACCGACGTCCAGATCGGTGAGGAGGTCTTTGAGTACGCGTCGATCGCATCGCCGGGCCGGAGTCGGCGTGCACGACTGCGGGGAGTCCGTGTTCGGTTGAAGGTGTTCTCGAACATGTCGACGGCCAGGTCGTCGCACTCGCGTTCCTCGACGCGCCAGACCACGATCTTGCGGGAGTAGATGTCGATGATCGAGTACGCCTTGAACGACACGCCTCGCCAGGGGCTGCGCAGATCGGTGATGTCCCAACTCCAGATCTGTTGTGGTCCCGTCGCTTTGAGCACCGGCGCCTCACGGGCGTCTTGTTCGTCGAGCGGGTCGGCGCGATCGGACGCACACTCTGATCCTCGATCGCGGCCGCGATGCGCCACCACGACCGCCGCGACGCGAGCATCACACCGCCATCCCAGGTCGTGGCGAAGGACTGATCCACCGACACCCCCGCCAGCCAGCCGGCGATGATCTGTTCAGTGATCGCCGCTCGCTCGGCCGCGCCGATACGCGAGGGGTAGGCCCGATCCCGGTGCGGCACCGGATCGGCCACCGGGGGCGCGGATTGAAGCGGTAGTGCCAAGTCGAGCGCGACAGATCGATCATCGCCAACGCCCGGCGCTGCGACCCGATCACCGCGGTCAACTCGACGACGAGTCCGTTATCGGCGTCGATGAATCGTCGAGATCGTGGATCGTCGGGGTCGCGTCGGGCTCATGCACGTTCATCTCGTGCAAGAGCCGATAGGAAATCACGACCCTCACGTCGAAACGGCGCGTAGGACCCGACAGGTGACATATGAACCTGGTCGCACGTGACGTGAAAGCCTGGTCGGAGGCCAAGGAAGCGACGTAGGTCGCGGGACGCTCTCTAGCGCCAGCTGGGCAGCCAGATCTGCATGTCCCAGGTGGACTGCGATATCGGCAGGCCCGTGAGAATCGGGAACAGCCACGTGAAGTTGGTGATGACGAGCGCGACGTAGAAGCACACCACCAGCAGACCGAGCGTGTGGCGTTCTCGGCTCTGCCGGTGCGCGTAGAGGATGTCGCCGAGGATCAGCGCGATCGCCATCACCAGGAACGGCGCCATCGGCGCGGCGTAGAAGAAGTACATCTGGCGGTCGATGTCGGCGAACCACGGCAGGTAGCCGGCCGAGTATCCGACGAGCACCACCGCGTAGCGCCAGTCGCGCTTGACGAACGCCCGCCAGCACGCCCACGCCAACACCGGCACCGCGAGGAACCACATCGCGGGCGTGCCCGACCAGCAGGACCGCCTTGACGCAGCCCTGTCCGCCACATCCGGGAGCATTCTGCTCGAAGGCGTACAGCACCGGCCGCAACGACATCGGCCAGGTCCACGGCTTCGACTCCCACGGGTGGTGATTGCCCGCAGCGTTGGTCAGCTTCGAATGGAACGTGTAGGCGCCGTAGGTGAAATGCCACAGCGACCGGATCGCATCGGGGAGAAGGCCGCCCTCGCCGATCGACCGGCCCTCCTCGTGGCGGTCGACGGCGGTCTCCGACGCGAACCACGGCGCATACGACGCCAGGTACACGGCCAAGGGGATGAGTCCGAGCGCGTAGACCGACGGCGCGAAGTCGCGTCGCAGCGTGCCCAGCCACGGCTTCGGCACCCGGTACTGGTGACGCGCGGCCACGTCGAAGGCCAGCGTCATCGCGCCGAAGAACACCATGAAGTACAGGCCCGACCACTTCGAGGCCAACGCCAGACCCAGGAGCACGCCCGCGCCGAACCGCCACCAGCGCACGCCGAGTCGAGGACCCCACGGCGTCTCGGCGATGCGGCCCTCCATCATGCGCGACGTACATCCGCTCGCGCATCTGGTCGCGGTCGACGATCAGCGCCCCGAATGCCGCGACCACGAACACCACCAGGAAGACGTCCAGCAGCGCGGTCCTGGCGGTGACGAAGCTGACGCCGTCGGCGGTGATGAGCAGCCCGGCGATCCCGCCGATCAGCGTCGAGCGGGTGATCCGACGCGTGATGCGGGCCACCAGAACGACGATGATCACGCCGCATACCGCGCCGCTGAACCGCCAGCCGACCCCGTTGTAGCCCAACAGCGCCTCGCCGATGGCCATCAACTGCTTGCCGACGGGCGGGTGCACGACCAGGCCGTATCCGGGGTTGTCCTCGACGCCGTGGTTGTTGAGGACCTGCCACGACTGCGGTGCGTAGTGCTTCTCGTCGAAGATCGGCGTGCCGCCGTCGGTCGGCGACCCGAGGTTCAGGAACCGCGTCACGGCGGCCAGTGCGGCGATCACCGCGGTCATCGCCCAGCCCTGCAGGCGGTCCAGCGGACCGAAGTCGGGGATCGGCGTCAGCGGCTCCGGACTGATCACCGGGACGTTGCGTGGGGTGGCCGTGACTTCCAAGGCATCAACGTCAGGGGCGACGGAAGAGGCGGTCACGCCTGCGATCGTAAGCTGTCCACTGTGACAGGAGGCCGACTGCTGCTGGCGGCCACGCCATTGGGCCAGGTGAACGACGCCTCCGCCCGCCTGATCGAAGCCCTTGGCAACGCCGACGTCATCGCGGCGGAGGACACCCGTCGCATCCGCGTGCTGGCGCAGGCGCTCGGCGTGCGGCCCGTAGGGCGGATCGTGAGCTTCTTCGATCAGAACGAGGCGATGCGTGTCGACTCGCTGGTCGAGGACATCGCAGGCGGCGCGACCGTGCTGGTGGTCAGCGACGCCGGGATGCCGCTGATCAGCGACCCCGGCTACCGGCTGGTCGCGGCCTGCGTCGAGGCTGACCTGCTGGTGAGCTGCCTTCCGGGGCCCTCGGCGGTGACGACGGCCCTGGCGGTCTCAGGCCTGCCCTCGGACAGGTTCTGCTTCGAGGGCTTTGCGCCGCGCAAGCAGGCGGCGCGCCTGACGTGGCTCTCGGCCCTGGCGCGCGAGCAGCGCACCTGCGTGTTCTTCGAGTCCCCGCGCAGGCTGGCGGACTGTCTGCGCGACGCCGTCGACGCACTCGGGCCCGAGCGGCGCGCGGTGGTCTGTCGGGAGTTGACCAAGACCCACGAGGAAGTGAAGCGCGGCTCGCTGGCCGAGCTCGCGGAGTGGGCGATCGACGGCGTGCGAGGCGAGATCACCGTGGTGCTGGCGGGCGCCGTGCCGAGGGCCGACCTGGAGACGCTGTTGGCCGAGGTCGCGGAACTGGTCGACGGCGGCGCGAGGGTCAAGGACGCGTGCGCCGAGGTGGTCGCCGCGAATCCGGGCGCCCCGTCGCGGCGTGAGCTCTACGATGCGGTTCTGCGCTCGCGGCAATGAGTTTCGGCGGTACTCCTGACGCCGACGATCGCCGCCGCCTTGTCCAGGCACTCCTGCCACTCGCCGTCGGGATCCGAGTCGGCGGTGATCCCGCCGCCGACGCCGAGGATCGCGTTGCCCGCAGCGTCGAACTCGACGGTGCGGATGGCGACGTTCAGCTCGGTACCCGCCAGCGGTGACGCCAAACCGACTGTGCCGCAGTAGATTCCACGCCTGACCGGCTCCCACTGCGCTAAGCAGCTCACGCGCCCGGCCCTTCGGCGTTCCGGTGACCGAGGCGGGCGGGAACGTCGCGTCCAGCACCGCGGCCATCGGGACGTCGGGGGCGACGCGGGCCGACACCGTCGACACCAGGTGCCACACGCCGGGAGCGGGCCGCACCGCGAGCAGTTCGGGAACCGCGACCGAACCGGTGACCGCCACCCGGCCCAGATCGTTTCGGACGAGGTCGACGATCATGATGTTCTCGGCGACGTCCTTGGCCGACGAGCGCAGTGCGGACGGCGGCTCACCAAGCGGCAGAGTGCCTTTGATCGGACTCGAGACGATGACGTCCCCGCTGCGGCGCAGGAACAGTTCGGGCGACAGTGACGCGACGGCGCCCCAGTCGCCCGCGACGAACGCCGCTCGCGCGGGCCCGGTCCGGGTGACGGCGTCGGCGAAGAAGTCAACGGGGCTGCCGTCGATTCGCCCGGTGAACTGAGTGCACACGCATGCCTGATACACCTCGCCCGCGGCGATCGCCTCGAGGCAGGCCGCCACGCCCGCCCGATGCGTGGCGCGGTCGGGCCCCTGCCAGTCGAGGTGGAACCGACCCTCGGCGGGGGAGCGCTGCAGCGCGTCGGCCATCCACTCGGGAAGCGCTGCACCGGAAAGGCTTTCGTACCACCAGTCGCCGCCGAGATCCTGGCGTAGCACGCTGTCGGTCCAGCCGCCCGCGGCTTCGGGAATCCGCGGGCCGCGACCGTCGGCGCCGGGATCGGGGTAGGACAGATAGCCGATCCAGCCGCCGCCGACGACGGCATCGCCGGTGCCCGGCGGCCCTGTCGACGACGTCGAAGACGTCTGGGCTGGCGACGGGTTCGATCGAGACGCTCGGCGCGATGACGGCGCGGGAGCCGAACCAGTCACCGGTCAGCGCGGCGGGCGGCGGCAGGCCGAGGCGGGATGTCGCGGAGGCGAGCGCACGCAGCATCGCCGGGCCGCTGCGCGGCGAGGCGATCCGCTCGATCCGCATCGGCCCAGCTTGTCAGACCTGCCTCGAGATCTCCCGCTCGACCATCACCCCGCCGAGCTTCTCGGGGTTGCGCATCGCGTAGAAGTGGCTGATCTTCCCGTCCGTGAGCTCGACGGAGATGACGCCCTCGAGGCTGTCGCCGAGGTAGAGCACCAGCGCGGGCGCGCCGTTGTAGAAGGCGGGTTCGACGCGCCCCTCGTCGCCGGCGAAACGCAACAGGCCGAGGATGAGCCGCGCAACGCGCTCAGCGCCCGCGACGGGACGACGCGCGGCGCTGGCCTTGCCGTCGCTGTCGGCGGTCCACACCACGTCAGGAGCCAGCATCGCGATCAGCGCGTCGACGTCGCCGGTGGCGGCGGTGGCGAAGAACTGGGTCGTGAGCTCCATCGACCGCTGCGGGTCCACCGGATCGAACCGCTTGCGGCGTGCCTGGACGTGCTCGCGGGCGCGGTGCGCCAGCTGTCGCACCGAAGCGCTGGACTTGCCGATGGCCGAGGCGATCTCGTCATGGCTGAACCCGAACACCTCGCGCAGGACGAACACCGCACGCTCGTCGGGGCCGAGCGTCTCGAGCACCACCATCATCGCCATCGACACCGATTCGGCGAGGACGACGTCTGCCGAGGCGTCGCCGGCGTCGACGAGCAGCGGCTCGGGCAGCCACGGCCCGACGTACTCCTCGCGCCGACGCGCCTGCGCGCGAAGCGCATTGAGCGCTTGCCGGGTGACGAGCTTGGCGAGGTAGGCCTTGGTGTCCGTCACCTCGGCGAGGTCGACCTCGGCCCACCGCAGGTAGCTCTCCTGCAGCACGTCATCGGATTCCGTTGCCGTGCCGAGGATTTCGTAGGCGATGGTGAACAGCAGCGGCCGCAGATGCGTGAACCGCTCGGCGTGCTCGTTCGCGACATCGCACCGATGTCGCCGGCAGCCCGGCTCCGGCCAGAGCGTGCTCGGCACGCTTGCCGCCCTTGAGCCAGAAGTACGAACCCGGCTTGCGGGCCTCGCGGGCCAGGAAGGAGATCGTGCCCTTGCAGACCGCCTCCTTGATCGACGCCGCGGCGCGTCCGCCGATGAACAGCGGCATCACGCGGTCGTCGAGGTGCGCCAGCTGAATGGTGCCCGCCCTGCGGCCCAGGCTGATGCACTGGCCGGTGAACGCCTGGTTCACGACGGCGGGCTCGGTGCCCGCGATGCGGCTGAGCACCGTGTTGGCGGCCTGCGCGCCGAGCGGGATCGCGGCCTGGCAGCTCATCCGCAGCGGCGAGTCCGACGGCGCGGACGCGTCACCCGCGGCGACGATGTAGGGGTTGTCGACGCTCGTCAGCGTCTCGTCGGTCAGCAGTCGCCCGATGGCGTCGGTGGCCAGCCCGCTGCGGGCGGCGAGGTCCGGTACGCCGAACCCGGCCGTCCAGATGGTCACCACGCTGGGCAGCTCGCGGCCGTCGGCCAACAGCACCGAGTCCTCGCGCACCTCGCTGGCCTTCGCGCCCGCCCCGTCGAGGACCGTCACGCCGAGCTTCGTCAGCCGCCTGGTCACCGACCGGCGGGCGCGTTCGCTCAGGTAGGGACCGAGCACGTCGCCGCACACCAGCGTGACGTTGCGCCCCTCCTCGGCCAGCTCGGCGGCGGTCTCGAGTCCCGTCGGCCCCGCGCCGACCACCACGACCGGCGCGCCGGGATGCACCTCTGCCATCACCGCGCGCAGCGTCTCGGCGTGCTCCAAATCCGATATGGGATAGGCGAATTCGGCCGCGCCCGGCACCGTCAGCGCGGCACCGGTGCTGCCGACCGCGTAGATCAGGTAGTCGTAGGCGATGGTGTCGCCCGAGCCGAGCGTCACCGTGCGCGACGCGGCATCGATGTGGTCTGCGGTGTCGACGAGCAGTCGGACGTCGGCGCCGAGCACGTCGGCGTAGTCGACGACGGCGTCGTCCGAGCCGGTGACGAGCTGATGCAAGTCGGATGCGCTCGACGAACTGCGGTCTCGGATTGATCAGCGTGATGGCCACGTCTCGCGTTGAGCCGCAGGTGGTTGGCCGCGATGACGCCTGCGTATCCGCCGCCGATGACGACGACTTCGGTCTTGCCGGTCATGAGAACTCCTTCAGGTGTCGGCTCTCCAATGAGCCGGTGTGACCTCAAGACACCTCGGACAGCCGAAGTGTGACACGGCGTGGTCGAATGTGGTGCACGTCACTAAAAGAGCGGACCACGAGTAAGCGAACCTTCGCTGTGGGCGATCCCGCAGACCCACGTCTGCTGCACCGCGTCACTGCCGATCCGCGACGTCGAGCGCATCAAGGACGTAGCCGACGGTCGCCTGTGGGACATCGACACCGGTCATGACCTGATGATCACCGAACCACGCAAGACCGCGGATCTGCTAGTGAAAGTCGCTGCGCTATAGGAACTTCCGCTACGCGGGGTCGACGACGTAGCGGGGAACACCCCTACCGGCGTCGGCAGCGGGGTGCCCGGTGCCAGGCGAGTCGCGATCGCGGCGAAGTCGCGCTGCTCGGCGGGCTGCCCGAGCAGGTCCAGCAGCTTGGCCGCCGGAGTCCGGCATCACCGGCTGCACCAGCAGCGCCGCGATGCGCACCGCCTCGAGCGTCGTGTACAGCACGGTGCGGAAGCGGTCCTGGTCCTCGGCGGCGTCGGACTTGCGCAGCACCCACGGCTCCTGCGCCGAGAAGTACCGGTTCGCCGCGCCGAGCATCAGCCAGATGGCCTCCAGCGCGAGGTGCATCGCCGGCACGTCGAAATGCGCTCGCACCGTGGGGAGCAGCGCGTCGGCGAGTCGCGAGCAGCTCGCGGTCCGCGTCGGTGAATTCGCCTGGCTGCGGCGCGATTCCGTCGAGGTTCTTGTTGACCATCGACAGCGACCGTTGCGCGAGGTTGCCCAGCTCGTTCGCCAGATCGGTGTTGATCCTGCCGATCAGCGCCTCCTCGCTGAAGTTGCCGTCCTGCCCGAACGGCACCTCGCGCAGACAGGAAGTAGCGCACCGGATCGACGCCGAAGGTATCGATGAGATCGACGGGGTCGACGACGTTGCCGACCGACTTGCTCATCTTCTCGCCCTTGACGTTGATGAAGCCGTGGGCGAAGACGCGGCGCGGCAGCTCGATGCCCGCCGACATCAGGAACGCGGGCCAGTAGACGGTGTGGAACCGGATGATGTCCTTGCCGATGACGTGCAGATCGGCGGGCCAGTACCTGCGGAACGCCTCGGAGTCGGTGTCGGGAAAGCCCGCGCCGGTCAGGTAGTTCGTCAGGGCGTCGACCCAGACGTACATCACGTGGTCCGGGTGGTCGGGCACCTGCACACCCCAGTCGAACGTCGTGCGCGAGATCGACAGGTCGCGAAGCCCGCCCGAGACGAAGCTGACCACCTCGTTGCGACGCACGTCGGGTCCGATGAACTCCGGGTGTGCCTCGTAGTGGGCGAGCAGCCGATCGGCGTAGGCCGACAGCCGGAAGAAGTAGGTCTGCTCCTCGGTCCACGTCACCGGCGTGCCGGTCTCGATGGAGTACCGGATGCCGTCGGCGCGCTCCTCGAGCTCGTCGTCGGTGAAGAAGCGCTCGTCGCGGACCGAGTACCAGCCGGCGTACGAGTCGAGGTAGATGTCGCCCGCGCGCGTTCATCCGCGTTCCAGATGGCGATGGACGCCTCGACGTGGTCGGCGTCGGTGGTGCGGATGAAGCGGTCGAAGGAGACGTTGAGCTTCTCCTGCAGGCCCTGGAACACGTCGGAGTTGCGCAGCGCGAGCTCCGCGGTCGGAATGCCCTCGGCCTCGGCCGTCTGCGCCATCTTGAGGCCGTGCACGTCGGTGCCGGTGAGGAACAGGACGTCGAACCCGTCGAGCCGCTTGAAGCGCGCGATCGCGTCGGTCGCGGTCTTCTCGTAGGCGTGCCCGATGTGCGGTGCGCCGTTCGGATAGTCGATGGCGGTGGTGATGTAGTACGGCTCGCTCATTTGGCCTTCACCTTATAGTGTGGGCCGTGAGCTCCCCCAGAAGGCAGCGCGAGCGCGCCGCCCGCTCCCGGAACCGCTTGGGTCCGTTGGTCGACGCGCACACCCACCTCGACGCCTGCGGCGCGTCCGACGCCGACGACGTCCACGCCATCCTCGACAGGGCCGAGGCCGTCGGGGTCCGCGCCGTCGTCACGATCGCCGACGACCTCGATGCGGCGCGCTGGGCCGTCAGGGCCGCGGAGTGGGACGCGAGGGTCTACGCCGCGGTGGCGCTGCACCCGACGCGTGCCGATGCGCTCACGGACGACGCTCGCGCCGAGATCGAGCAGCTGGCGGCTCACCCGAGGGTCGTCGCGATCGGCGAGACCGGGATGGACATGTACTGGCCGGGCAAGCTCGACGGCTGCGCCGACCCCGCGCGGCAGCGCGAAGCGTTCGCCTGGCACATCGACCTCGCGAAACGCACCGGCAAGCCGCTGATGATCCACAATCGCGACGCCGACGCCGAGGTGCTCGACGTGCTCGCGGGCGAGGGCGCGCCGGACACGGTCATCTTCCACTGCTTCTCGTCCGGTCCGGAGATGGCGAGGACCTGCATCGACGCGGGCTGGCTGCTGAGCCTGTCGGGAACCGTCAGCTTCAAGAACGCATCGGCCCTGCGGGAGGCGGCCCGCCTGATTCCGCCGGGCCAGCTTCTCGTCGAGACCGATGCGCCGTTCCTCACCCCGCATCCCTACCGAGGTGCACCGAATGAGTCGTACTGCCTGCCCTACACGGTGCGGGCGTTGTCCGAGGTCGTAGGCCGTCCCGCCGCCGACCTCGCTCGCGAAACCGCCGAAACCGCGGCGCGAACCTACGGTTTCCGCATCTAGGAAAGTTGCTGGCACCTGGCGTTTTGGTTACCGTCCTGTGATAGAAGCGGTCGGCCGCGGTTCGGTGGCCGACCCCATTAGTCGGGACTAAACACTTGAACTACTTGCACAAAATCGATGAAGCACGCTCGCCCGCGATGCGATTTCTCGTCGCAGCACTCCTCGTCGCACTGATCTTCGCGGGGTCCGTCGCCGTCGCCGAGCACAAGACGGTGACGCTGACCGTCGACGGCCAGTCCGTGACGGTGGCGACGATGAAGTCCCACGTCATCGACGTGGTCGAGGAGTACGGACTCGACGTCGGTGACCGCGATGACCTCTACCCGGCGGGCGAGGCAGACGTGCACCAGTCCGACACCATCGTCCTGCGGCAGGAGTCGCCCCCTGCAGATCTCGCTCGACGGACAGGGCAGCCGGGAAGTCTGGACCACGGCGTCCACCGTGCAGGATGCACTCTCGCAGCTCGCGATGACGGACACGGCGCCCGCGGCCGCCTCGCGCGGGACGCGCGTGCCGCTCGAGGGGATGTCGCTGCCCGTCGTGAGCGCGCGCACCGTGCAGATCAACGACGGCGGCGTGGTTCGCACCGTCCGGCTGGCCGCAGCCAACGTCGCCGGTTTGCTCGAAGCCGCGGGCGTGCCCCTGCAGCAGAGCGACACCGTCGTACCCGCGGCGACGTCCCCGGTGATCGAGGGCATGCAGATCCAGGTGACCCGCATCCGAGTCGACAAGGTCGTTCAGCGGATGCCCCTCGTGCCCGAGGACAAGCAGATCCCCGACGAGACGCTCAACATGAGCCGTCGCGTCGTCTTGCAGCCAGGCATTCCGGGAACGCAGGACGTGACCTTCGCGGTCGCGACGACCAACGGGGTCGAGACGGGCAGGCTGCCAGTAGCCAATGTCGTCATCACCCCGGCCCAGCCCGGCGAGGTTCGCGTGGGCGCCAAGCCGGGAACCGAGGTGCCGCCGGTCAGTAATGGCGCTACGTGGGATGCCCTATCGCGGTGCGAAGCGGGTGGCAATTGGGCAATAAACACTGGTAACGGATTTTACGGTGGTGTACAATTCGACCAAAATACGTGGGAGCGCAACGGCGGCGGCCGTTACGCCGCACGGGCTGATCTGGCGACGAGGGAAGAGCAGATCGCGATAGCTGAAGTGACAAGGGCGCGTCAGGGTTGGGGCGCCTGGCCGGTGTGTAGTGGGAGAGTGGGGGCGTCCTGACGATTCGGCTTCTCGGGCGGACCGAGATACGGCACTTGGCGAAAGAACTCGACTTTCGACCCCGCAAGGCCTTTGGCCAGAATTTCGTTCACGACGCGAACACGGTTCGCCGAATCGTCTCCGCCTCGACCATCAACCGCCATGACCACGTCCTCGAAGTCGGACCGGGACTCGGTTCGCTGACGCTCGCGCTCCTCGATCGTGGCGCCCGGGTGACGGCCGTCGAGATCGATCCGGTGTTGGCGCGGCAACTTCCGATCACCGTCGCCCAGCACTCGCACAGTGAAATCACCCGACTCACCGTGCTGCACCGCGACATCCTCGAGTTGGCGTCCTCGGATCTGGAGGAACCGCCGACGGCACTCGTCGCCAACCTCCCCTACAACATCGCGGTCCCCGCGCTGCTGCACCTGCTTGCGCAGTTCCCCTCGATCCGCACCGTGCTGGTCATGGTGCAGGCCGAGGTGGCCGAACGTCTGGCCGCTGAGCCGGGCGGCAAGGACTACGGCGTGCCCAGCGCGAAGGTGCGCTTCTACGGCACCGTCCGCCGCTACGGCATGGTCTCTCCGACGGTGTTCTGGCCCATTCCGCGGGTGTACTCCGGGCTGGTCCGCATCGACCGCTACGAGACGTCGCCCTGGCCCACCGACCCCGAGTTCCGCAACCGCGTCTTCGAGCTCATCGACATCGCGTTCTCGCAGCGGCGAAAGACGTCGCGGAATGCTTTCGCCGAGTGGGCGGGATCCGGCAACGAGTCGGCCCAACGCCTGCTGTCGGCGAGCATCGACCCGTCTCGCCGAGGCGAGACCCTGGGCATCGCCGACTTCGTGCGACTGTTCCAGCGCTCTGGAGCGGCCGCCGGCTCCGGCGCTGACGGCACGCCGCACCAGCCCGTCCGCGTCTACTGACGTCCCACTGCGGGTCGGCCCGTCCGCTCAAAATGTGATCCTTGACACACCCTCCGAGCAAACATTAGCGTGGACGTCTGCGGTTACCGGGCTGGCTGGTACCGAGCGGCGGGATCAACGAGGGGTATCTCACCACTTCGTGCTCGTCGATGTCGTCCCGGCGATAATGTCGTGTCGTGCCCACATCCGACGGAAGTACTGCCGCCGAGTGGGTTCCCACCGGATCCGTCACCGTGCGAGTGCCCGGCAAAGTCAACCTTTACCTGGGCGTGGGTGATCTGCGCGACGACGGCTATCACGAGCTGACGACGGTCTTCCACGCCGTGTCGCTGTTCGACGAGATCACCGTCCGCAACGCCGACGTGCTGTCGGTGGACAACACCGGCGAGGGCGCCGAGTCGCTGCCGACCGATGACCGCAATCTGGCCTGGCGTGCGGCCGTTCTGATGGCCGATCACGTCGGCCGTGCGCCCGACGTGGCGATCACCGTAGAGAAGTCGATTCCCGTCGCGGGCGGCATGGCGGGCGGCAGCGCCGACGCCGCCGCGGTACTGGTGGCGATCAACGCACTCTGGGAACTCGGGGTTCCGCGGCGCGATCTGCATGCCCTGGCGGCCGAACTCGGCAGCGACGTCCCGTTCGCACTCCACGGCGGCACCGCACTGGGGACCGGCCGGGGTGAACAGTTGGCAACGGTGCTCGCCCGCAACACCTTTCACTGGGTGTTGGCGTTCGGAAAGAAGGGTTTGTCGACGCCCGCGGTGTTCGCCGAGATCGACAGGCAACGCGATGACGACGGCAGAGAACCGCCGCCCAGGCTCGATGATCCGGAGCCACTGCTCGCGGCACTGGCGTCGGGCGATGCGGTGCGTCTCGCTGCCGAGCTCGGCAACGATCTTCAGTCGGCCGCGATGAGCCTGGACGGCGACCTGCGCAGGACGCTGCGGGCGGGCGAGGATGCAGGCGCGCTGGCCGGAATCGTCTCGGGCTCGGGCCCGACGTGTGCGTTCCTCTGTTCCTCGGCGTCGGCCGCGATCGACGTCGGCGTGCAGTTGGCGGGTGCAGACGTGTGCAGAACGGTGCGGGCCGCCAGCGGACCGGTGCAGGGTGCGCGATTGGTGCCGACGCCGCCCAGCGCTGTGTGAAAAGCACGGCGATGAGCTCTTGCGCGAAGAGCAGATGGCAGTGACCCACGCCACATTTCTTTTGAGGGTTTGGTAGTTACTTAAGAGTCTCTTAAGATGATCGACGGTGAAAGCTAGCGGTGATGCGAGCGGTCGGCAGGCCCCCCCAACCGGACATCCGGATGGGGTTGGCGGCGACGCTGACCGCGATCGTTTCACCGGGACAGAGTCGTCCGGGTCGTCGTGTTCCTTGGCTGGTCCATCACCGTTTCGAGACCTAACCGCTCCCGACTCGTGTGCGCGCCTCCAAGAAAGCGTCAAGGTTTGGTCGGAGCATTACATCCGGGCACTAGCGGCCCGGAAACCGAGGAGGTCGTCGTGAGCAGGTTCACCGACAAGATGTTCCACAATGCCCGCACCGTCACCACGGGCATGGTCACCGGCGAGCCGTACGAGCCCGTCAGACACACCTGGGGCGAAGTGCACGAGCGCGCACGCCGCATCGCAGGCGGACTCGCCGCCGCCGGAGTGGGCCCGGGAGACGCCGTCGGCGTGCTGGCCGGCTTCCCCGTGGAGATCGCACCGACCGCCCAGGCGCTGTGGATGCGTGGCGCCAGCCTGACGATGCTGCACCAGCCGACCCCGCGCACGGACCTGGTGGTCTGGGCCGAGGACACGATGAACATCATCGGCATGATCGAGGTCACCGCCGTCGTCATCTCCGAGCCGTTCCTCGTCGCGATCCCGGTGCTCGAGGAAAAGGGCATCAAGGTCCTCAAGATCACCGACCTGCTCGAGGCGGAGCCGATCGACCCCGTCGAGACCGACGAGGACGACCTCGCGCTGATGCAGCTGACGTCCGGCTCGACCGGCTCGCCCAAGGCCGTCCAGATCACGCACCGCAACATCTACTCCAACGCCGAGGCCATGTTCATCGGCGCCGAGTACGACGTCGAAAAGGACGTCATGGTCAGCTGGCTCCCGTGCTTCCACGACATGGGCATGGTCGGCTTCCTCACCATCCCGATGTACTTCGGCGCTGAGCTGGTCAAGGTCACCCCGATGGACTTCCTGCGCGACACGCTGCTGTGGGCGAAGCTCATCGACAAGTACAAGGGCACCATGACCGCGGCCCCGAACTTCGCCTACGCGCTGTTCGCGAAGCGGCTGCGCAAGCAGGCCGAGCCGGGTCAGTTCGACCTGTCGACGCTGCGGTTCGCGCTGTCGGGCGCCGAGCCCGTCGACCCGGCCGACGTGGAGGACCTGCTCGACGCGGGCAAGCCGTTTGGCTTGTCGCCCAATTGCATCCTGCCCGCCTACGGCATGGCCGAGACGACGCTGGCGGTGTCGTTCTCCGAGTGCGGTGCCGGGCTGGTCGTCGACGAGGTCGACGCGGATCTGCTGTCCGCGCTGCGCCGGGCGGTGCCGTCCACCAAGGGCAACACCCGCCGGCTGGCGTCGCTGGGCCCGCTGCTGACGGACCTCGAGGCGCGCATCGTCGACGAGAACGGCGAGATCATGCCCGCGCGCGGCGTCGGCGTCATCGAGCTTCGCGGCGAGTGCCTGACCCCCGGATACATCACGATGGGTGGCTACCTGCCCGCGCAGGACGAGCACGGCTGGTATGACACCGGCGACCTGGGCTACCAGATGGACAACGGCCACATCGTCGTGTGCGGCCGCGTCAAGGACGTCATCATCATGGCGGGCCGCAACATCTACCCGACCGACATCGAGCGGGCAGCGGGCCGGGTCAAGGGCGTTAGGCCGGGGTGCGCGGTGGCGGTCCGCCTCGACGCGGGGCACTCTCGCGAAACCTTCGCCGTCGCAGTCGAATCCAACGCCTGGCAGGATCCGGTCGAGGTTCGCCGCATCGAGCACGACGTCGCACACGAGGTCGTCACCGAGGTCGACGTTCGGCCGCGCAACGTGGTCGTGCTCGGCCCCGGCACCATCCCGAAGACGCCGTCGGGCAAGCTTCGCCGCGCCAACTCGGTCTCGCTGGTCACCTAGCCCCAACCACGACCTCCCGCGAGCGCGCGTGTCTGCGGCCGACACGCCGTCGCGAAGTCAAACTTTGCGCGCGCTCGTCAAGGCCTGATGTGCCGGATTCCCACCGACGCACGGCGGAGTTGGTAGCGAGTCGAACTCAGCCTGGGGAGCGCGAGCCGCAGGCCGGCCCGGGCGGCAATGTCCTCCACCACTTCGTCGACGCTGCGGTCGTCGGTGTCGACGTGCTCAGCGAAGTGATCGTCGGCCAGCGACGTCACGCAACGCTCGATCTGCTGCTCGGCCCACGTCTCCTGCCGGCCGGTAGCCCTGGCTAACCAGAACCCCGAACGGGTGCGCAACCTGCGCCGCAGCGTCTCCGGCGATGCGATCAGAGCGAAGTGCCGCACGTCGACGCCCGCCGCCTGCAGGCCTGACATGATTTCGTCGAAATAGGCCCGCTCCACCAAGGTCATCGGGACGAGCACCGTTCCGTCGTGCTCCCGCACCGCGTCCGCGAGGGTGGCCACCACGGCTGATCGCCATTGCGGCCGGTGCTGGAAGTCGTTGCGCGCGGCGCGCGGCAGCATCCGGTGGATGGCGAAACCGATCTCTTCGGGGTCAGCCACGTGCGCGCTTGGTGCGCGCCGCAAAAGCTCGAAGGTGGTCTGCGTCTTTCCCGAGCCGAAGGCCCCATTGATCCACACCAGCACCGAGCCGAGTGTAGGCAGCGACGCGATGAGTTCGGCGGCCACGACGGGTCTGAATCTCCGTGCGCAGGAAATGCGATGGATCGTGTCGGCTCGCGCCGTTACGGTTCCTGACATGACCACCCCGGCGATCGAGGCGATCGAGCTCGTCAAGAAGTTCGGCGACTTCACCGCCGTCGACGGCGTGAGCTTCAGCGTTCCGCAGGGCACCGTGCTCGGCCTGCTCGGACCCAACGGCGCGGGTAAGACCACCACCGTGCGGATGATGACCACGCTGTCGGAGCCCACCAGCGGCTCGGCGCGCGTCGCCGGCTATGACGTTCGCACGCAGCCGGACATGGTGCGCCGCAACATGGGGCTGACCGGTCAGGCGGCGACGGTCGACGAACTGCTCACCGGGCGCGAGAACATCCGGATGATCGGCGGGCTGTACGGCATCGGGCGCCGAGACCTCAAGGGGCTGGGGGACCAGCTGCTCGAGCAGTTCGACATCGCCGAGGCCGCCGACCGTCCCGTCAGGTCGTACTCGGGCGGCATGCGGCGACGGCTCGACCTCGCAGTCAGCCTGATCGCGTCACCGCCCGTGCTCTTCCTCGACGAGCCCACCACCGGCCTCGACCCGCGCAGCCGCAGCGATCTGTGGGAGGTGCTGCGGGGCCTGGTTTCCGGCGGTACGACGCTGCTGCTCACCACGCAGTACCTGGAAGAGGCCGATCAATTGGCCGACCACATCGTCGTCGTCGACCGCGGCCGCATCATCGCCGAAGGCACGCCACTGCAACTCAAGCAGCAGGCGGGCAATGCCAGCCTGGTCGTCACGGTGTCGAAGGCCGCCGACCTTGCCGCGGCACGCGACCTGCTCGCCAGGCTGGGTGTCGACGTCCACGTCGACGCTGGGGCGCGCCAGCTCACCGCCGCCGCGGGAGGCATCGCCGACCTCACCCGGGTGGCGGGCTGGCTGCAGGACGCCTGCATCGAGGTCGACGACATCGGGCTGTCGCGCCCGAGCCTCGACGACGTGTTCCTGTCGCTCACCGGGCACCGCGCCGACGACGAGACCAGCGAGGAGATCAGCGCATGACCGCCGTCGCCCCCAAGGTGTCCGTAGCCACTCAGCGGCCGACCACGCGACAGACCAACATCGTGCAGCAGTCGTGGATCATGGTGAAGCGCAACCTGATTCATACCAAGCGCATGCCCGAGATGCTTAGCGACGTGACCGTGCAGCCCATCATGTTCGTGCTCCTCTTCGCGTTCGTCTTCGGAGCGTCGATCGCCACGGCGGGCGGCGCGTCCTACCGCGAGTTCCTGTTGCCGGGGATCCAGGCGCAGACCATCGTGTTCACGGCGTTCGTCGTGGCCTCCGGCATCACCGCCGACGTCGAGAAGGGCGTCATCGACCGGTTCCGCTCGCTGCCGATCCGGCGGTCCTCGGTGCTGATCGGCCGCAGCGTCGCCAGTCTGATCCACTCCTCGATCGGCGTCGTCGTCATGGCGATCACCGGACTGTGCATCGGGTGGCGCATCCGCGGCGGCGTCGCCGATGCGGTGCTGGCGTTCGTGCTGATCCTGGTGTTCGGGTTCGGGATGATCTGGTTCGGCATCCTCATCGGATCGGTGATGCGCTCGGTCGAGGCGGTCAACGGCGTGATGTTCACCGTGCTGTTTCCGATCACGTTCCTGGCCAACACCTTTGCCCCCACCGAGCCGATGCCGAGGTGGCTGCGGGTGGTGGCCGAGTGGAATCCCGTCTCGTCGCTCGCGCAGGCGATGCGGGAGCTGTGGGGGAATGGGCCGGTCGCGCCGCCGGATGCGCAACTGCCGCTGCACTATCCGATCCTGTCGACCATTCTGTTCTCGCTGGCGATGACGGCCGTGCTAGCGCCGTTCGCGCTGCGGGCCTACGCGCGTCGCACGTCGGACTGATCGCTCGCGCTCGTTCATCGTCGGCGGGAGGTCCTTGACGATAGCTAGATATATCTGACTATACTCAGATGATGGCCGACAAGCTGCCCGCGCGGATTGCCCAACACCCGACCGTGCGGAAGATGATGGGGCACAAGACGGAGAAGCCCGACGTCATCGATGCCGACTGGCTGCGTCGGATCTGCCTCGAGGCGGGCGCCGACGACGTCGCGTTCGCCAGCGTCGACAATCCCGATCTGGCGTCCGAGCGCGAGCACGTCGACGGCGCACTGCCCGGCGCCCGAAGCTACATCTCGCTGGTGGTGAAGATGAACCGCGACAACGTCCGCTCGCCAGCGCGAAGCGTCGCCAACCAGGAGTTCCATCGCAGCGGCGAGATCCTCAACGAGGCCGCGTACCGGATCACGCGCGCGCTGCAGGACACCGGGTATCGCGCGCTGAACCCGTCGGCGACGTTCCCGATGGAGATGGACAAGTTCCCCGGCCGCATCTGGGTCGTCGCGCACAAGCCCGTCGCCGTGGCCGCGGGCCTCGGCGTAATGGGCATCCACCGCAACGTGATTCACCCACGGTTCGGCAACTTCATCCTGCTCGCGACCGTCATGGTGGACGCGCCGATCTCCAGCTACGGCGAACCGCTCGACTACTCGCCGTGTCTGGAGTGCAAGCTGTGCGTCGCCGCCTGCCCGGTGGGCGCCATCGGCAAGAACGGCGAATTCGACTTCGTCGCCTGCTCGGTGCACAACTACCGGGAGTTCATGGGCGGCTTCACCGACTGGGCGCAGACGATCGCCGACAGCGAGGACGCCGAGGACTTCCGTTCCCGCGTCAGCGATTCCGAGAACGCGTCGATGTGGCAGAGCCTGTCCTTCAAGGCCAACTACAAGGCCGCGTACTGCCTCGCGGTGTGCCCGGCGGGCGAGGACGTCATCGAGCCGTACCTCGAGAATCGCAAGGTGTTCATCGACTTGGTGGTGAAACCGTTGCAGGACAAGGAGGAAACGCTGTACGTGCTGCCGGACTCGAACGCCAAGGCCTACGCGGAGAAGCGGTTCCCGCACAAGCCGACCAAGGTCGTCGACAGCGGGATCCGCGGCCGCAGCTAGCTGCCGTCTTCCGCCGAGATCGACGAAATGGCGCTCTGGGCGCGGGGGCTACCAGGCGTGGACGATGTTCTGCGCGGGCTCGAGACCGTCGCGGATCAGCAGTTCCGTGGCGTCGGCGGCCTGTTCGCAGATGAGGGGCACCTCGGGACGCTCGGCCGCGGAGAAGTTCTCCAGCACGTAGGTGGCGGGATCCTTGCGGCCGGGCGGTCGGCCTATGCCGATCCGCACACGCTGAAAGTCCTTGGTGCCCAACGCCTGGGCCACCGAGCGCAGACCGTTGTGGCCACCCTCGCCGCCGCCCAGCTTCAGTCGGATGCGCCCGAACTCGATGTCGAGCTCGTCATGGATGACGATGACGTCCGCAGGGGCGACCGAGTAGAAGTTGGCGAGTGGCCCCACCTGGCGACCCGACTCGTTCATGTAGACCCGCGGCTTGGCCAACACCACCGAGCGGCCGGCGAGTCGACCCGTCGTCACCTCGGCGCCGGACTTCTTGTGCACCTTGAAGCCCGCGCCGAGGCGATCGGCAAGGATGTCGGCGACCATGAACCCGACGTTGTGTCGGGTCGTTTCGTACCGCGGTCCTGGGTTGCCCAGGCCGACCACCAACAGCGGATCGGCCACGACGGGAGTCCGCCTGAGCCCGAAGACTATTCGGACTCTGACTTCGCGTCGCCGCCCTCGGCCTCTGCCTCGGCGACAGCCTCGGCGAACTCTTCGGCCTGCTCGTCCAGCGACGCACCGCCGCCTTCGGACTCGAGCTCGGCCGCGGTCGGCGCGTTGACGACGTTGACGACCAACAGCTCCGGATCGGAGATCAGGGTGACGCCGTCGGGCAGCGGAACCTGCGATGCGAGGAACTGCGTGCCTGCCTCGGCGCCCTCGATCGACAGCGTCAGGCTCTCGGGGATCGACATGGCGTCGGACTCGATCTCGATGGTGTTGGACTCCTGGTTGACCAGGGTGTCCGGGCCTGCTTCGCCCTCGACGATGACGTTGACCTCGACGGTCACCTTCTCGCCGCGGCGGACGATGATGAGGTCGACGTGCGTGATCGAGCCGGCGGATCGGGTGGATCTCGATGGCCTTCGGCAACGCGAGGGCTTCCTTGCCGTCGACGTCCAGGGTCAGGACGGCGTTGGTGCCGAAGTTGCGCAGCACGGCGGCGAACTCGCGGGCGGGCAGCGTCAGGTGCTGCGGATCGGTGCCGTGGCCGTAGAGGACCGCGGGGACCTTGCCGTCGCGACGGGCCTGACGCGACGCGCCCTTGCCGGTCTTGGTGCGGACCTCAGCGGTCAGGTTGTTTTCTGCGTGGGCCGCGGTCTTGGCCATGTGTGTCGCTCCTGTGCTTGGTGTCTGGCACGGTGAGGGCGACTAGAAGCAGCTGGGCTGCGAATCGGTTCCCGTCGATAACGGTGGCTTGATCAGCACACCCTCGCCGTGATCGTCAGCCAGGTTAGCGGATGCCCCCGCGTTTCCGGAAATCCACGCGATCACGAAATCACGAGCGGGAAGGTGGTGCCCGTGAGCTGCTCGGACAGGTCCCACAGCGCCGCCGCGGTCTTCGCGTTGCGGGCCAGCGGGCTGCGGCGCGATCGGCCCCGTCGGACCCCGCATCGCGAACTTCGGCCCGATGAAGCTGTTGCCCGGCAGGTCCTGCGATGCCGCGTACAGCGTCTGGCGGGCGCCGAAGTCGGCGTCGGTGGCCAGCTGGTTGCCGACCGACAACAGCGCGTTGGTGAGCGTGCTCTCGGAGTGACCCTGCAGGCCGGTGTGGGAGTACCCGGGATGCGCCGACGTGCGACTTCACCGAGGATCCGCTCGCATCGAGGCGGCGCTGCAACTCGCTGGTGAACAGCAGGTTGGCCAGCTTGGACTGACCGTAGGCCAGCCACGCGGGTACGGCCGCGACTGCCAGTTCGGGTCCTTGAGGCTGATCTTGCCGATGAGGTGCATCATCGACGACACCGTCACCACCCGGTCGGTGACCTTCGGAAGCAGCAGGTTGGTCAAGGCGAAGTGGCCGAGGTGGTTGGTGCCGAACTGGCTCTCGAACCCGTCCACGGTCTGCGCGTACGGCACCGCCATGATGCCCGCGTTGTTGATCAGGACGTCGACCGCGTCGACGCCCTCGGCGAACTCCCGGATCGACGCGAGGTCCTGCAGATCGAGCCTGCGGACCTCGACGTCACCGGTCATGCCCGCGGCGGCTGCGTCGCCCTTCGACGTGGTGCGAACGGCGAGGATGACCTTCGCGCCGACGCGGGCGAGTTCACGCGCGGTGACCTCGCCGAGGCCGCTGTTCGCGCCGGTGACGATGACGGTCCGCCCCGCGAAGGACGGAAGGTCGGCAGCTGTCCAGTTGCTCATGGGCCTCAGCCTATTGGTCACCAGCGACCGCGGTCGCTGGCCCGCTACTTCTTCGCGGCGACCGTGAAGCCCTTGATGATCGCCTCGACCGCGGGGCCCTCCTTGACCGCCTCGTCCGCGAAGCCCGTCACGGTCAGCTGGACCAGGTACTGCGCGCCTGGCACGCCGGCCTGGGGTGGCTTGCCGGTGGCGATGACGATGCGGTTGTAGGTCTGCATCCGTTGGCCGTTGAGGTCGTAGGTGCCCTCGATCATCGAGGAGGGGAACGCGCCGAACTTGTCCTTGGAGCCGTTGAGCTTCTTGAAGTTCTGCGACTTCTCGGCCTCGGCGTCGGCGTGCGTGAGCGCCTCGGGGACGTCGAACGCACCGTCGAGCCGATACGTCAGCAGCGTCGCGCTCGGATAGCCGCTGCCATCGGTGATCACCAGCTGGCCCGGCGCGAGATTCGGGTTCGTGTACTGCTCCCAGCCCTTCGGTCGCGGCATCGTCACGGTCAGGTCGGTCAGCTTCGCGGCTTCCACCGCCTCGGCACCGATGCCCAGGTTCGCCAGGTAGGCCGAGATCGGCACGGGAGCATCGGTGCTGGGCGCCGTCGTCGTGGTGGCGGCCGTCGTCGACCAGATCGACTTGTAGTCAGGCGGTTTCGGTGCGCAGCCCGAGGCGGCGATCGCGATCACGGCGATCGGGACTGCCCAGTGTCGAACCCTCACAGAATCTCGCGAACGGCGTCCATCGGACGGGCCAGCCGCGTGCCCTTGGGCGTGACGACGAAGGGCCGCTCGATGAGGATCGGGTGCTCCGCCATGGCGTCGAGGAGTTCGTCGTCGGATGCATCCGCGAGCCCCAGTTCGGCGTAGAGCGACTCGCGCTTGCGGACGGCCGTGCGGACGTCGATGCCGGCGTCGGCGATGAGCTCGACCAGTTCGGCACGACTGGGCGGGGTCTTCAGGTAGAGCACGACCTCGGGTTCGATACCGTTGTCCCGCAACAGGTCCAGCGTCTTGCGCGACGTCGAACACTTCGGGTTGTGATAAATGACGGAGGCGCGCTGGCGCCGACTTCGGAGAAGCCAAGGCTAGGCGGACCCGTCGAACAGGCTTGTCACCGAGCCGTTGTCGAACACGGCGCGGATGGTGTTGGCCAGCAACGGTGCGATCGACAACACGGTCAGCTGCGGGAACTGCTTTTCCTCGCCGATCGGCAGCGTGTTCGTGACGATCACCTCACGGGCGCCGCAGTCGGCGAGACGCTGCGCCGCCGGGTCGGACAGCACGCCGTGCGTCGCGGCGATGATCACGTCCTTGGCGCCGTCCTCCCGCAGAAGGTTGACCGCGCCTGCGATGGTGCCGCCGGTGTCGATCATGTCGTCGGTGATGACGCAGGTCTTGCCCTTCACGTCGCCGACGACGCGGTTGGACTTCACCTGGTTGGGCACCAGCGGGTCGCGCGTCTTGTGGATGAACGCGAGCGGGACGCCACCGAGGGAGTCCGCCCACTTCTCGGCGACGCGCACGCGGCCAGAGTCGGGGGAGACGACCACCATGTCGTCGTCGCCGTAGTTCTCGGCGATGTAGCCGGTCAGGAGTTTCTGGGCGCGCATGTGGTCCACCGGGCCGTCGAAGAAGCCCTGGATCTGGTCGGTGTGCAGGTCGACGGTGACGATGCGGTCGGCGCCTGCGGTCTTGTAGAGGTCGGCGACCAGGCGCGCGGAGATGGGCTCACGGCCGCGGTGCTTCTTGTCCTGCCGGGCGTACGGGTAGAACGGCAGGATCGCGGTGATCCGCTTGGCGCTGCCGCGCTTGAGCGCGTCGATCATCAGCAGTTGTTCCATCAGCCACTTGTTCAGCGGAAAGGGATGGCTCTGCAGGACGAACGCGTCGCTACCGCGCACCGACTCGTCGAAGCGGACGAAGATCTCGCCGTTGGCGAAGTCGCGCGCGGTCTGCGCGGTGACGGGGACGTCGAGTTCCTTGGCGACCTGTTCAGCGAGTTCGGGGTGCGCGCGGCCCGAGAAGAGCATCAGGTTCTTGCGGTTGTCGGTCCAGTCCGTGCCCACTGTGTGGCTGCCTTCGCGGTCGGGGAGCGATACGCCGCAATCGTAGCGGGTTACGGAAGCACCAACATCAGGCGTCGGGTTGGCTACCGCTGTCGGCGTCTTCGCCGGCTGCGGCCTCCGCCGCGGCCGCGGCCGCACTGTGCGGGCGCTTGCGCGCCACCCAGCCCTCGATGTTGCGCTGCGGGCCCGCCGAGACGGCGAGCGCGCCCGGCGGCACGTCCTCGCGGATGACGGTGCCCGCGCCGGTGTAGGCGCCGTCGCCGATGGTGACCGGTGCGACGAACATCGTGTCGGACCCGGTGCGAACGTGGGAACCAATCGTGGTGCGCGACTTGGCTTCTCCGTCGTAGTTGACGAAGACGCTCGACGCCCCGATGTTGCTGTGGTCGCCGATGTCCGCGTCGCCGACGTAGGTCAGGTGCGGCACCTTGGTGCCCGTGCCGATGACGGCGTTCTTGGTCTCGACGAACGCGCCGAGCTTGCCCTCTGCACCCAGTCGGGTGCCGGGCCGCAGGTAGGTGAAGGGTCCGACGACGGCGCGGTCGCCGATGACCGACAGTTCGCCGTGCGTGCGGATGACCGAGGCGCCGTCGCCCACTTCCATCGAGGTCAGGGTGGTGTCCGGTCCGATGGTGCAGTTGGCGCCGATCGCGGTGGCCCCGAGCAACTGGGTGCCCGGGGCGATGACGGTGTCGGGGCCGATCTCCACGTCGGCGTCGACCCAGGTGGTGGTCGGGTCGGTGATGGTCACCCCCGCGCGCTGATGGCGCTCGATCGTGCGGCGGTTGTGTTCCGCGGCGAGCGCCGCCAGCTGCACGCGATCGTTCACTCCGCTGACCAGCGCGGTGTCGGCGACGTGTTCGGCGCGCACGGGTCTTCCGTCGCTGCGGACCAGGGCGATGACGTCGGTGAGGTAGAGCTCCTTCTGGGCGTTGTCGGTGCGCAGCCGGCCCAGTGCCGAGCGCAGCGCGGCCGCGTCGAAGGCATAGATCCCCGAGTTGACCTCGTCGATGGCGCGCTGGTCGTCGTCGGCGTCGCCGTGCTCGACGATCGCGGCGACGGCCCCATCGGCGTCGCGGATGATTCGGCCGTAGCCGGTGGGGTCGGTCAGCGTCGTGGTGAGAATGGTGGCCCCGGCCGCGACGCCGTCCCGATGGGTGCCGATCAGGGTGGTCAGCGTGGCGGCGTCCAGCAGTGGAACGTCTGCGGCCGTCACCACCACGGTGCCCGTGAAGTCCTCGGGCAGGCCGGCCAGACCGCAGCCGACCGCATGGCCGGTGCCGAGCTGCTCCTCCTGCACTGCGGTGACGATCGGGCTGCCTGCGCGCTCGGCGATCCGCTGCACCTCGGCCGCTACCCGTTCGCGGCCGCTGCCGACGACGACGACGACGTGGGCGGGCTTCAGGGCGGTAGCCGCCAGCAGGACGTGAGCGAGCATGCTGCGCCCAGCCAGGGAATGCAGGACCTTGGGGGTGGCCGAACGCATCCGGGTGCCTGCCCCGGCCGCGATGACGACGACGGCGGTCTCGCCTCGAGTGGTCATGATTCTCCCTCTGCCGCGAGCGAGCGTGTCTGCGCGCGACTCGCCGGTCAAGCGTGGCATTTCACGCGCGCTCGCCGCAAAGAATGTCGCTCCGTCGCCAGGACTCGAACCTGAACTATCTGTACCAAAAACAGAGGTGCTGCCGATTACACTACGACGGACTGCGGGAGTCACTTTACGGTCGTGACTTTAGTCGACGGGCCACGGACGGTCAGTAGGTGCTGAGGGTCCCTGGTAATAAGCTCGGGAGCCGTGGCTGCACCGGAGAAGGAAGTGCGCGTACCGCGCGCGCGAATGACCGGCACGGAGCGCCGTCAGCAGCTCGTCGAGATCGCCAAGTCGCTGTTCGCCGAGCGCGGTTACGACGGCACGTCCATCGAGGAGATCGCCCAGCGGGCCAACGTCTCCAAGCCCGTCGTCTACGAGCACTTCGGCGGCAAGGAAGGCCTCTACGCGGTCGTCGTGGACCGCGAGATGTCGGCTCTGCTCGACGGCATCACGTCGTCGCTGACCAACAACCGGTCGAGGGTTCGCGTCGAGCGGGTGGCGCTCGCGCTGCTCACCTACGTCGAGGAGCGCACCGACGGCTTCCGCATCCTGGTCCGCGATTCACCCGCCAGCATCGCCACCGGCACCTACTCCAGCCTGCTCAACGACGCGGTGTCCCAGGTCGCGTCGATCCTGGCCGGCGACTTCTCCCGTCGCGGCCTCGACCCCGAACTCGCGCCGCTGTACGCACAGGCGCTTGTCGGCTCGGTGTCGATGACGGCGCAGTGGTGGCTGGACACGCGGGAGCCCAAGAAGGAAGTCGTGGCCGCACACCTCGTCAACCTGATGTGGAACGGCCTGACCCACCTCGAGTCGGACCCGGAGCTTCACGGGGAGTAGCGGTCGCGGCCGGGCCAGCTCCGCCGAAATCAACGAAATGGCGCAATTCACTCGCACTTTCGCGCCCGTTTGTTCGGTTGGGCGGGAGGGGCCCGGCATGAATAGGATGGATGGACAATGAGCGTTCCGGGGCATCAGCACGTCGAGACCCCGATGGCGGGTCTCGTCGAGTTGGCGCTGACGGATCCCGGGCTGGCGAAACTCACCACGCAGGCCGCCGACGGCGTTCCCGAGGTGGCGCTCGTCGGGCCTGCGGCCGCACGACTGTTCGTCGCCTCCGCGCTGGCGAAGGCGGGCCCGCTCCTCGTCGTCACCGCCACCGGTCGGGAAGCCGATGATCTGACCTCGGAGTTGCGCGCCGTCCTCGGCGACGTCGTGACGATGTTCCCGTCGTGGGAGACGTTGCCGCACGAGCGGTTGTCGCCAGGCGTCGAGACCGTCGGCGCCCGAATGATGGTGTTGCGCAGGCTGAACAACCCCGACGACGGCAGGTTCGGCATCCCGCTGCGCGTGGTCGTCACCACCGCGCGCTCGCTGTTGCAGCCGATGGCGCCCGACCTCGCCGACATCGAACCGGTCATCCTCACCGTCGGGCAGGAGGCCGGTTTCGACGACGTCCTGGCGCGCCTCGTCGACCTCGCGTACACCCGGGTCGACATGGTCGGCAAGCGCGGCGAGTTCGCGGTCCGTGGCGGCATCCTCGACGTCTTCGCGCCGACGGCAGAGCACCCGGTGCGCATCGAGTTCTGGGGTGACGAGGTCTCCGAGATGCGGATGTTCTCCGTCGCCGACCAGCGGACCATCCCGGAGCTCGACGTCGAGACCGTCATCGCCGTGCCGTGCCGTGAACTGCTGTTGACCGAGGACGTCCGCGCACGGGCCGCCGCGCTAGCCGAGGAACAGCCCCACGACGACAACCGCGTCGGCGAGACCATCGGCGAGATGCTGGCCAAGCTGTCCGACGGCATCCCCGTCGACGGCATGGAGGCGCTGCTGCCCGTGCTGCGACCGACCGAGCTCACGCTGTTGACCGATCACCTGCCCGCGGGCGCGCCCGTGTTGATCTGCGATCCCGAGAAGGTGCGCACCAGGGCGGCCGACCTGGTCAAGACCGGCCGGGAATTCCTCGAGGCGTCGTGGTCGGTCGCGGCGATGGGAGCCGACGCGCCGATCGACCTCGAGCAGCTCGGCGGGTCGGGCTTCCGCGACCTCGCCGACGTGCGGTCCGCCGCAGGCGCCGGTGGGCATCCGTGGTGGACGCTCAGCCAGCTCGGCAATCCGGACGCCGTCGAACTCGACATCAGGCCAGCCCCGTCGGCGCGGGGTCAGCAGAACAGCCTCGACGAGATCTTCGCCATGCTGCGCGCGCACGTGAGCACCGGCGGACATGCCGCGATCGTGACCCCCGGTGCGGGCACCGCACACCGCGTCGTCGAGCAGTTGGGCGAATCCGACGTTCCCGCAACGATGTTGGCGTCAGGAGCCGCGCCGGGCGCTGGCGTCGTCGGCGTGCTGAAGGGTCCGCTGCACGATGGCGTGGTGCTCGCGGGCGCCGGTCTGGTCCTGATCACCGAGTCGGATCTGACGGGCAACCGCGCCGCCGCGACCGAGGGCAAGCGGCTGGCGGCCAAGCGCCGCAACGTCGTCGATCCGCTGGCGCTGTCCGCGGGGGACCTCGTCGTCCACGACCAGCACGGCATCGGCCGGTTCGTCGAGATGACCGAACGCGTGGTGTCCGGAGCCCGTCGCGAGTACCTGGTGCTGGAATACGCGTCGGCGAAACGCGGCGGCGGTTCGGACAAGCTGTTCGTGCCGATGGACTCGCTGGATCAGTTGTCCCGCTACGTCGGCGGGCAGGAGCCGAACCTCAGCAAGCTCGGCGGCAGCGACTGGACCAATACCAAGACCAAGGCGCGCAAGGCCGTTCGCGAGATCGCCGGTGAATTGGTGGCGCTGTACGCCAAGCGTCAGGCGGCCCCCGGCTTCGCATTCGGCCCGGACACGCCGTGGCAGAACGAGATGGAGGACGCGTTCGGCTTCACCGAGACCGTCGACCAGCTGACCGCCATCACCGAGGTCAAGTCCGACATGGAGAAGCCCATGCCGATGGACCGCGTCATCTGCGGGGACGTCGGCTACGGCAAGACCGAGATCGCCGTGCGGGCGGCGTTCAAGGCCGTCCAGGCGGGCAAGCAGGTCGCCATCCTGGTGCCGACGACGCTGCTCGCCGACCAGCATCTGCAGACGTTCACCCAGCGCATGGCCGGGCTTCCCGGTCACCGTGAAGGGGCTGTCGCGCTTCACCGACCCCGCCGAGTCGCGCAAGGTGCTCGAGGGCATGAAGGACGGCTCGGTCGACGTCGTCATCGGGACGCACCGGCTGATTCAGACCGGCGTCACCTGGAAGGACCTCGGCCTCGTCGTGGTCGACGAGGAACAGCGGTTCGGCGTCGAGCACAAGGAGCACATCAAGTCGATGCGCACCCACGTCGACGTCCTCACGATGAGTGCGACGCCCATCCCGCGCACCCTGGAGATGAGCCTCGCCGGCATCCGCGAGATGTCGACGATCCTCACCCCGCCCGAGGAGCGGTTCCCGGTGCTCACCTACGTCGGGCCGCACGACGACAAGCAGGTCGCCGCCGCGCTTCGGCGCGAGCTGCTGCGCGACGGCCAGGCGTTCTACATCCACAACCGGGTGCGGTCCATCGACCAGGCCGCGGCGAAGGTCAGGGCGCTGGTGCCGGAGGCTCGCGTGGTCGTCGCGCACGGCCAGATGCCCGAAGAAGTGCTGGAACGCACAGTCGAGGGGTTCTGGAACCGCGACTTCGACATCCTGGTGTGTACGACGATCGTCGAGACCGGCCTGGACATCTCGAATGCGAACACGCTGATCGTCGAGCGCGCCGAAACCTTCGGGTTGTCTCAGCTACATCAGCTGCGGGGTCGCGTCGGTCGCAGCCGCGAGCGTGGCTACGCCTACTTCCTGTACCCGCCCGAGGTTCCGCTCACCGAGACCGCCTACGACCGGCTCGCCACGATCGCGCAGAACAACGAGCTCGGCGCAGGCATGGCCGTCGCCATGAAGGACCTCGAGATCCGCGGCGCCGGGAAACGTGCTGGGCGCAGAGCAGTCCGGCCACGTCGCCGGGGTTGGCTTCGATCTCTACGTGCGTCTGGTGGGCGAAGCGGTCGAGGCCTACCGCGCGGCCGTCGACGGGAAAACCGTTACTTCCGTGGAGGAACCGAAGGACGTGAGGATCGATCTCCCGGTCGACGCCCACCTTCCGCCGGACTACATCGGCAGCGACCGGCTCCGATTGGAGGGCTACCGCCGCCTGGCCGCCGCCGCGGACGAGGCCGCCATCTCATCGGTGATCGAGGAGCTCGTCGACCGCTACGGCCCGCTGCCGGAACCGGCGCAATTGCTGGTTGCCGTGGCCCGGCTGCGGTTGCTGTGCCGCGAGTACGGCGTCACGGAGGTCAGCGCGGTGTCGGCGGCGAACGTGCGCGTCGCTCCGCTGACGCTGCTCGACTCGCAGCAACTTCGGCTCAAGCGGATGTATCCGAGTGCGACCTACCGGGCGACGACGTCGGCCGTCGTCATCCCGATCCCGCGGGCGGGCGAGGGCGTCGCCGCGCCGCGGGTCCGCGACCTCGAATTGGTGCGTGTGGTGGCCGGACTCCTCTTGACGCTGAATGGTGAAAGCGCGTCCGATGTTGATATAACCAACCTCGGAGGTGGGCCCGCGAAGGCTGCGGGCGCCAAGGGCACGGGACGCAACGAAAGGCGGTAAACACATGACCGTCGTACTCGTCGACCCGCGCCATCCGTCGCTGGTCCCGGTCGAGGCGATCGATGTGCTCGTAGGCGACCTGCAGTACACCGAAGAGATGCCGATCAAGGTGCCGTGGTCCTTGCCTGCGGCGCGCCCCGCGTACGACGGCGAGGACGCGCCCGTACTTGCTGTCGTCGGATCCGAACCACCCGATGGTGCTCGCGCGCATCGCCGCGGGGGAGAAGGTGATCTCGGTGCCGGATCCCGCGCCCGGTGAGCGCCTCGTCGACGCCGTCGCCATGATGGACAAGCTGCGCACCTCGGGACCGTGGGAGCAGGAGCAGACCCACGACTCGCTGCGCCGCTACCTGTTGGAGGAGACCTACGAGCTGTTCGACGCCGTTCGCGGCGGCGACGCGGAATCGCTGCGCGACGAGCTCGGCGACGTCCTGCTGCAGGTGCTCTTTCATGCCAGGATCGCCGAGGATTCGCCCGCCGGTGCGTTCAGCATCGACGACGTGGCCGAGTCGCTGGTCCGCAAGCTCGTCAACCGGGTGCCCGCAGTGCTTGCGGGTGAACCGATTTCGCTCGACGACCAGCTTGCGCAGTGGGAAGAACGCAAGGCCCAGGAGAACGCGGTCAAGAACCGGACGTCGTCCATGGATGACGTGCCGACGGGTCAGCCGGCTCTTGCGTTGGCGCAGAAGGTCATTGAGCGGGTCACCGCGGCGGGTCTGCCATCGGACCTGATTCCCGCGGACATCCTCACCGTCACGCTGACGCCCGGCGTCGACGTCGAGAACACGATGCGCTCGTCGGTGCTGGAGTTCATGGACACGGTGCGCAAGGTCGAGTCGGCCGTGGCCGCCGGTCGTCGCACGGACGACGTGCCGGAGGAGTTGGACGTCGCGCAGCTCGGCGCGGTCTCCGAGGAGGAGTGGCGCGAGCACTGGCCTGGGCTGCAACCCTTGGCGGAGGAAGCGGGCGAGGTGGTCGAGGTTGTCGAGGCGGTCGAGCCCGATGAGGCACGTGAATCGGACGAGCCGGGCGAAGAATTCGAGGTCTTCGAGGCGGAATCGCCTGAGGCGCTTGAGGATCGTACGAGGCCGAGGACGTCGCCGAAGCCGAGCCCGAACCGAGGAGTCCGCGCCGACTAGCACGGCGACCGAGCGCACGCTTGTTGCCGGGCTTACTCGGGCGATGGGTACGACAACCGTCTCTTCGGCGAGGTACGTCGACGCGCCGTGGCCCCTGAGTAGGTGGGCCAAGGTAGTGCTAGCAGGGGTGACCCGTGGGTGGCAGCCGTGTGGACGCCCTCGCCACATGGGGCCACTGTGGATGCATGACCACACGCCAATTCGGCGGACCCGACGTGACGCCGTCACCAGAGCCAGGGCCGACGTGGGGCGGGGTTCCGGTGCGCCGCCGCGGCATCCTCCTCGGCCTTGCCGCGGTCGGCGGCTTCTTGGCCGTCGACCTGGGTGCCGTCGCCTACGCCGCCGGTTGGATCGACGGTGCCCGTCGCTTGACGCCGGACGTGTTTCTCCGAGCCTTCGCATTGGTCAACGGCAAACAGGTGGGCTTTCGCAAGAACCATGCGAAAGGCGTTGCGGTGGCTGGCCATTTCGAAGGCAACGGCAATGGTCTCGAGTTGTCGACCGCCACCGTGTTCCGCGTCGGGCGCACGCCCGTAGAGGGCCGATTCTCGTTGGCTGGCGGCAATGCGCACGCCGCCGACATGATTGCGACCGCACGTGGACTCGGCCTTGCCTTCGATTTTCCCGACGGTGCGCAGTGGAGGACTGCGATGTTGAATCTGCCCGTATTCCCGGACAACTCACCGCAGGGCTTCTACGACAGATTGCTCGCGTCGAAAGCCTCCGCGGACACCGGGAAGCCGGACCCGCAGGCCATGGCGGCCTTCCTCAAGGTTCACCCGGAGACCGCCAAGGCGATGAAGGTCATCGCCCAGAGCCCCCCGTCACCCGGCTTCGCAGACAGCACCTTTCGCAGTCTCAATACCTTCTTCATGGTCAACGATTCCGGTGTGCGGACACCGGTCCGCTGGTCCCTGGTACCCGTCGCTGCGCCGCAACAGCCGAAACGCGCCGGGAAGAACGAACTCTTCGACGCACTCGTGCGCCAGATCCGTTCTGGCCCAGCGCAGTGGAGGCTGATGCTGACCGTTGGCGAGCCGTCGGATCCTCTGGACGACGCCACCCTGCCGTGGCCCGCTGATCGCCGAACCATCGACGCCGGGACGGTGACGCTGACCTCCGTCGAGACCGAGCGGAGAGGCAATGCGCGCGACATCAACTTCGACCCGCTGGTGCTTCCACCCGGCATCGAGCCGTCCGGACGACCCGCTGCTGAGTCCGCGGTCGGCGGTGTACGCGGCGTCCTACCGCGTGCGCACGCGCGAGGCCAAGAGTTCATCCGCCGTCGACGTCGACGCGGTCGGACCGTGACGTCCGAAGGCGAGGCGACCGTCGCCGCGGCGACCGCCGCCGCAGAAGTTCACCGTCATCAGCCGAATCTTCCACTGGCTCACGGCGATCCTGATCTTCGCAGCGCTTCTGATCGGGTTCACCATGGTCAACTGGCTGGCCGGCTATGCGGTGCTGAGGACCATCCACATGTCGATCGGTGCACTCGTCCTGGTGGTCGTGGTGCTGCGCATCATCAACCGCACCAGGCATCACCCGCCCGCATGGCCACCGACCGTGGGTCGAATCGAGGGCAGGGTCGTGATCTGGACCGAGCGCGCCATGTATGCGCTGTTGCTCGCGCAGCCGCTGGTGGGGTGGGCGATGGTGTCGGCGAGTGGGACACCGGTCCGCGTGTTCGGCGTGCTCCGACTGCCGCCCATTGCGCCGTTCGACGCCACCGTCTTCTCCGTCTTGCGCGAGGCGCACTCGATTCTGGCGTACGCACTGGTGGTCATCGTGGCGGCGCATGTCTCGACAGTGCTAGCGCACTCCACGGTGCTGGGCGACGGGATGCTGCGCAGAATGACCTTTCAGATCGGAAGGCGCGAGCGCACGCTTGAACATCGCCGGGCAATTGCACCGGAGTTCGAGGCGTACAACATCGCGTCGCTTCGGCACAGATCGCGGAGAGTCGGGGAGAACGCGCGCTCGCGGAGGGCGAGTCAGGCGAATAGGCCGTCGCCGAGGAACCGGTCCTCGCCGACGACGCCGGGCAGCACGAAGAAGAACCCTCCGCCGACCGGCATGATGTACTCCTCGAGCGGCTCGCCCTTCAGCCGCTCCTGCACGGTCAGGAAGCCCTTGTTCAGGCTGCGCTGATAGGCGACGAACGCCAGCCCCTGGTCGAGCCGGCCCGCTCCGTCGAACCCGCGCGAGTAGTTGAAACCCCTTCGCAGGATGAGGTTTTCATCGGTCTGCGGGGTCCGGGGGTTGGCCAGCCGGATGTGGGCATCGAGCTTGATCCGCTCACCCTTGGGATCGCCCGCGTAGTCGGGGTCGGTGAACTCGCCGTCCAGCCCCAGCGGCGCGCCGGTGACCTTGTTGCGGCCGATCAGATTCTCCTGCTCGATGAGCTGGGTGCGGTCCCAGAATTCGACGAACATGCGGATGATGCGCACGGCCTGATAGGAGCCGCCGACCGCCCACTGCGGCTCGCCGTCGTCGGATCCCACCCAGACGTGGCGATCCATGAGGCCCGCCTCGTCGACGTCGAGATTGGCGGTTCCGTCCTTGAATCCCAACAGGTTTCGCGGCGTCAGCGCACCGGAGGCCTGACCCGCTCCGATTCCTCGGGCGTAACCGTCGATCATCCACTTCAGCACCAGCTCACCTCGGGTGCGGCGCATCAACTGCCGCAGGGCGAACTGCACGGTGTCGTTGTGCCCCGCTTCGAAGATGATCGAGACGTCACCGTGCGACAGCTTGGGATCGAGCTTGTCGTTGGCCAGGAACGGCATCGTGACCAGTTCCTTGGGCTTGCGATCCTTGAGGCCGAACCTGTCGTCGAACAGCGACGCGCCGACCCCGACCAGGATCGACAGGTTGTCCGGGGGCGGCTTCTCGCCGAGGATGCCGGAGTCGACCGGCGGGTAGGCGGGCCCGCGTACCTCGGGCGGCTTGCCTGCCATCAGCCCGCGGATCTCGTCGGTGATGGCCTCGAGCGTGGCCTTGAGGCCCTCCCGGTTGCGCGTCTGCAGGTTGAACGACGCCACCATCCCCTGCTCGGGGATCGGCAACGTGGTGATGCCCGCCTGGTGTGGTCCCTCGAACGGGACGAACCCGACCGGATGAGGATGGGCGCCGTGCTCCTCGCGAGAGGAGCCTCCGAGCCCGAGCCCCACACCGACGCCGACCGCCGCGCCCGCTCCGGCACCGACGGCGCCGGTGACGAAACCCCGTCGCGAGATGCCCGGGCGCGGCGGTCGATCGGTCACTTGAGGCCTAGCACTCCCGAGACCTGGGACAGGTTCTCCGACAGTGATGCGAGTTGCGCCTTCAGCGTGTCGACGACCTGCGGGGTCACGGTCACGGCCGGGCACAGCGGCGACGGGTACTGGTCGCCCTCGGTGCAGAAGAGCACCCAACCGTCACCCTTCTTCAGCGGAGCCAGGGTGGCGTTGAGCTCGGTGAATCCGCCGTTGATCTTGCCGAGCAGAGCGGGATCGGCCTTCTCCAGCGCCGGGGTCAGCTGGCTGACCGCGGCCTGCGAGCCCTGCAGGTTGGCGTCGAAGTCCCACAGGTCGGTCTTGGAGTAACGCTCCTCCTCGCCGGTGATCTTGCCGCTCGACACCTCTTCGATGAGCTCGGCTGCGCCGTTCGCGACGTTGATCGGCTCGACCGTGAGGCCGGCGATCTCGGTCTTCAGCTGTGCGACGCCCTGGTCGAGTCCGTCGGCGAACGGTGCGCCACCCTCGGTGGTGTTCTTCGCGAACAGCAGGTACTCGAGGCGGTGCCAGCCGGTGAACTTCGGGTCGTCGACGCCGGTGAAGTCGTCGACGCGGGAGTCGATGGCGCCGTCGATGTCGGAGACCAGCTCGGCGAGCGGCTCGATGCTCTCCCACGGCACGCGCGACGGGGCGTATGCGGCCTGCGCGGCCTTCAGATCTCCGGCGCGCACCGCGTCGGTGAACGTCTTGACGAGTCGCGATGAGCTTGTCCACCTCTGTGACCGCGTACTCCTTGTACCCGGTGGCCGCCTGCTCGACGAGTGGATTGGGCGCCGCCGCGGCGGAGCTCGTGGTGCTGCTGGCACTGCTGGTTTCGGTGCTGTCGGCCTTGTCGCCGGAGCAGCCGCTGATAACCATTGCCAACGCAACGACCGACACTGGCCAGCCGAGATGCCGTCCCATGGAGCCTCCTTGTAGTAGTCGCGCAGTGACTTTACAGCTTGAGGCGTGGCAAGGGTAGGCACCCCTAAATAAGGGTTGCATCACCGAACTTTAAGGGTTCCCATCGGCACGTTTGACGGCCCGAGATCCGGGCGTGGCGGTCCGCGGTTTGCGCTCTCGCCTACCGTAGAAGGGAACAATGGGGGCATCGGTGTCTGTCGATACGCGGTCCGCAACCACGGGACGAGCCGAGCGGACCGAGGGCGGGCAAGGGAGTGCAGTGTCGCGAGTGCGTTGGCTGCGGATCGTCGCGGTGATCACTGCGGCGTTCCTGCTGATGGCCTCCAGCTGCTCGTGGCAGCTGGGCATCCCGATACCCGAGGGCGTACCGCCGCCCCCGGGTGACCCGGTGCCGCAGGTCGATACGCATGCCAAGGGCAGGCCGGCCGATCAACTCCACGAATGGGCGGCGCAGCGGGCGCCGAGCCTCGGAATTCCGGTCACCGCGCTCGAGGCGTACGCCTACGCGGCCCGGGTCGCCGAGGTGGAGAACCCGAACTGCCACCTGGCGTGGACGACGCTCGCGGGCATCGGGATGGTGGAGAGTCACCACGGCACCTACCGACGGGCCGTCATCGCCCCGAACGGCGACATCACCCCTCCCATCCGCGGCGTCCGGCTCGACGGGTCGATGGGCAACATGAAGATCCCTGACACCGACGGCGGCAAGCTCGACGGCGACCCCCACCTGGATCGGGCGATGGGTCCGATGCAGTTCATTCCGGAGACGTGGCGGCTCTACGGCGTAGACGCCAACAACGACGGCAAGGTCAACCCCGACAACATCGACGACGCGGCGCTGTCGGCGGCTGGCTACTTGTGTTGGCGCGGAAAGAATCTCGCGAAACCGCGGGGTTGGATGGATGCCCTGCGCGCTTACAACCTGTCCGACCAGTACGCCCGTACGGTGCGCGACTGGGCGACGGCCTACGCCGAGGGGCACACCCTGTAGAACGGCCCTGGAGAACCTGCGTACTACGGCCTGTAGGACACTCGGTACACCACGCGAAACCGCGCCAACCTCTAGGCTCGAACCGCCAGTCTTAGTGAAGCCGCCCCACTGACGAGGAGACACCAGTGCCCATCATCGAGCAGGTCGGAGCCCGCGAGATCCTCGACTCACGCGGCAACCCCACGGTCGAGGTCGAGGTCGTGTTGATCGACGGAACGTTCGCGAGGGCGGCGGTGCCATCCGGCGCGTCGACCGGCGAGCACGAGGCCGTCGAACTGCGCGACGGCGCGGCCCGCTACGGCGGCAAGGGCGTGGAGAAGGCCGTGGAGGCCGTCCTCGACGAGATCGCCCCCACCGTCATCGGGCTGAGCGCAGACGATCAGCGACTCGTCGATCAGGCGCTGCTGGATCTCGACGGCACGCCCGACAAGTCGCGGCTCGGCGCCAACGCGATCCTCGGCGTCTCGCTGGCCGTGGCCAAGGCTGCAGCGGATTCGGCGGGCCTGCCGCTGTTCCGCTACATCGGCGGCCCGAACGCGCACATCCTCCCCGTTCCGATGATGAACATCGTCAACGGGGAGCGCACGCCGACACCGGCGTCGACGTCCAGGAGTTCATGGTCGCCCCCATCGGCGCGCCGTCCTTCAAGGAGGCGCTGCGCTGGGGCGCCGAGGTGTACCACTCGCTCAAGTCGGTGCTCAAGAAGCAGGGGCTCGCCACCGGCCTCGGCGACGAGGGCGGCTTCGCGCCGGACATCGCGGGAACCAAGGCCGCGCTCGACCTGATCAGCTCGGCCATCGAGGGAGCGGGCTTCACGCTCGGTACCGACGTGGCGCTGGCGCTCGATGTCGCCGCCACCGAGTTCTACACCGACGGGAAGGGTTACGCCTTCGAGAAGGAGACCCGCACCGCCGAGCAGATGACGGAGTTCTATGCCGGACTGCTCGATGCGTACCCGCTGGTCTCGATCGAGGACCCGCTGTCGGAGGACGACTGGGACGGCTGGGTATCGCTGACGACGGCGATCGGCGACCGCGTCCAGATCGTCGGCGACGACCTCTTCGTCACCAATCCGGAGCGCCTCGAGAGGGGCATCGACGAGGGCGCGGCCAACGCGCTTCTCGTCAAGGTCAATCAGATCGGCACGCTGACCGAGACCCTCGATGCCGTCGCCCTGGCCCACAACAACGGCTATCGCAGCATGATGAGCCACCGCAGCGGCGAGACCGAGGACACCACGATCGCCGACCTCGCGGTCGCAGTGGGTAGCGGCCAGATCAAGACGGGTGCGCCCGCCCGCAGCGAGCGGGTTGCGAAGTACAACCAACTGCTGCGCATCGAAGAGGCGCTCGGCGATGCGGCACGGTACGCCGGCGACCTGGCGTTCCCCCGTTTCGTGCCGGAGAGCAAGTAACTTTCTCCTCATGCCCGACGCGAAGCGGCCGGACCCGAAGCGGCGCTCCCCAGACGCCGCGACCGGGTAAGGCGGCGGGCGGTCGTCCGCGTACCCCGTCGCCCGCTCGACGGGAGCCGCGCGCCATCCCGGCGCGTCCGCCTGCAGACACCGCCGAGGTCGAGGAGGCGGCGCCGGAACCGGCCGTCGAGCCCATCAGGAAGGCGATTGCCGAAGCGGCGGAACGTCAATCCGAGCAGCGACTCGGGTCGGCTGCGCGACGGGCCGCCATCCTGGCCGCCGTGGTGTGCGTGTTGACGCTGACGATCGCAGGTCCCGTGCGTACCTACTTCGCGCAGCGCGCCGACGTCAAGCAGCTCGCTGCGGCCGAGACGCAGCTGCGCGCCCAGATCGCGGATCTGGAACGGCAGAAGGCCAAGCTGAACGATCCCGTGTACATCGCGTCGCAGGCGCGGGAGCGACTCGGGTTCGTCATGCCAGGCGACATCCCGTACCAGGTGCAGTTGCCCGCGTCGGCGATGCCGAACGCCGTCCCGGGCGGGTCCGATGCGACGGCACCCGCGGCGAACGGACAGCCGTGGTACACGTCGCTGTGGCACACGATCGCCGATGCGCCACACGGGATTTCGCCGACCGTTTCCTCGCCGGACGCCCCGCCCGCAGTCCCTCCCGACGGCCCACCGGCCGTTCCGCCTCCCATCCCGCCGCCCGGTGGTTGACCAGGCCGATCTGGCGGCCGTCGAACGCCAGCTGGGCCGCGCCCCCCGCGGGGTCCTCGAGATCGCGTACCGCTGCCCGAACGGCGAACCGGGCGTGGTCAAGACGACGCCGAAACTGCCTGACGGCACGCCGTTTCCGACGCTGTTCTACCTGACGCATCCGGCGCTGACCGCCGCCGCCAGTCGGCTGGAGTCGTCGGGCCTGATGCGCGACATGACCGAAAGGCTTTCGCAGGATGCGGATCTGGCGTCGGCCTACCGTCGCGCCCACGAGGAATACCTCGCCGAACGGGATGCGATCGAGCCGCTGGGCACCGAGCACTCGGGCGGGGGCATGCCGGACCGGGTGAAGTGCCTGCACGTGCTGATCGCCCACTCCTTGGCCAAGGGCCCGGGAGTCAACCCCTTTGGCGACGAGGCACTGGCAGCCCTGGCGGCCGAGCCGGCGATGGTCGGCATCCTCGAGCAACGGAGATGGGCGAGATGACGGAGCACGCACGCGTCGCGGCGGTCGATTGCGGCACGAACTCGATTCGGCTGTTGATCGCGGACGTCGTCGATGGCCGTCTACGCGACGTGCACCGCGAGATGCGCGTCGTCCGGCTCGGCGAAGGCGTCGATGCCACAGGGGAATTCGCGCCAGAGGCGTTGGTGCGCACCGAGGCGGCGCTGAGCGACTACGCCGACCTGATGCGCGAGCACTCCGCCACGAAGGTGCGGATGGTGGCGACGTCGGCGGCCCGCGACACCGCCAACCGCGACGAGTTCTTCGCGATGACGGCACGGCTGCTCGGCGCGGTGATGCCCGGTGCGATCGCCGAAGTCATCGACGGAACCGAGGAGGCCGCACTGTCCTTCCGCGGCGCCATCGGCGAATTGGATTCTGCCGCAGCACCATTCGTGGTCGTCGACCTCGGTGGCGGTTCGACGGAGGTGGTGTTGGGGCAGCAGGAGGTGACGGCGAGTTTCTCGGCGAACATCGGCTGCGTGCGTCTGACCGAGCGCTGCCTGCATTCCGACCCGCCGACGGCGTCGGAGATCGAGGCGGCACGTGACGTCGTCCGCGCGGCGCTCTCCGAAGCGCTTGCGGTCGTCCCCGTCGATGGCGCCCGCACCTGGGTGGGTGTCGCGGGGACCATGAACACGATCTCCGCGTTGGCGCAGGGAATGACGACCTACGACTCCGACGCCATCCACCTGTCGCGCGTGGCGATCGACCCCCTGCTGACGGTGTGCCGCGACCTGGTCGCCATGACCGTCGAGCAACGTATGGCGTTGGGCGCGATGCATGCCGGGCGCGCAGACGTCATCGGTGGCGGCGCCATCGTCGTCGAGGAATTGGCCCGCGAACTCCGCGCTCGGGCGGGGATCGAGGAGTTGGTCGTCAGCGAGCACGACATCCTCGACGGCATCGCGCTGTCCATCGTCTGACCCGCCGAGACTCGCGAGCCTCCCCGCGCCGAACGTGCGCTCATGGCGCACTTCGCCCGAATTCCCGCCATGGCCGCACGTTCGGCGCATGTCCGCGGCGTGACGTGCTCGGTACGACACTCGTTCGATCGTCGATGATTCGAAGGCTTCCGGCGGCCATGTCGAAACTCACTGCACCGCACGGGTTCGAGCGCGTCATTGCAAGCAAAGGCCTCCCGCGGCGCCGTCGTCCATGCGGACAAGATCCTCATCGCCGTGAGAAGTCGACTGTCGCCGGTGTGACCACGGCCGACGCGCGGCATGAACCGATGGTTGGGGGGCGACGCGGGGTGCCCCCCAACCAATCGGTTGTCGCGGTAGAGGTCGTCTACTTCGGCGTTTCGGTGCAGTTCGGCCGGTTGCCGCAGTGGCGCCCACCGTCGCACCTATTGCACTTACAGGTGCATCCCGGCTGGGGCTTGGTCGCGGTCTCGCGCATCTGAATCATCTCCGTTGGCTCGACTTGCACTGGCGGATGTCGCCCGCCTATCACGGTGTGATCAGATCACAATAGTTCTCCTCGTGACGAGCGTGAAGCCCTAGCGCAGTAGCGGAATGGTCACGAACGCAGAATCGGCTTCAGCGCCTCCAGCACCGCGACGTCCTCGATCGTCGACGGGGGAGCTTCGTCGCGGCCGTCGGCGATACCGCGCATCGTCTTGCGCAGGATCTTGCCCGACCGCGTCTTGGGCAGCGCAGCGACCACGTCGACCCTCTTGAAACTGGCCACCGCGCCGACGTTGTCGCGCACCGCGGCGACGAGTTGCTCGGCGAGGCCGTCTGCCGACGCGCCTGCCTTGAGCACGACGAAACCGCGCGGCACCTGACCCTTGATCTCGTCGGCGACGCCGATCACCGCGCACTCCGCGACGGCGGGATGCGTTGCCAGCGCCGCCTCGATCGATCCCGTCGACAAGCGATGTCCCGCAACGTTGATGACGTCGTCGGTGCGGCCCATGACGAAGAGATAGCCGTCGTCGTCGACGTAGCCGCCGTCACCCGAGAGGTAGTAGCCGGGAAACGCGCTCAGGTACGACGCGACGTAGCGGTCGTCATCGCCCCACAGTGTCGGCAGCGTGCCCGGCGGCAGCGGCAGCTTGACGCATATCGAACCCTCCTCGCCCGTGTCGCATTCGGAGCCGTCGGGGCGCAGGACGCGGACGTCGAAACCGGGCATCGGCACGGTCGCCGAGCCGGGTTTGGTGGACAGCGATTCGATTCCCATCGGGGCCGCGGCGATCGCCCACCCGGTCTCGGTCTGCCACCAGTGGTCGACGATCGGGATGCCGAGTTTGTCGCCTGCCCAGTCGTAGGTGCCGGGGTCGAGCCGCTCACCCGCCTGGAAGAGGTAGCGCAGGGCCGACAGGTCGTGGTCGGCGAGGTGCTTGCCGTCCGGGTCGTCCTTCTTGATGGCCCGGATCGCGGTCGGCGCGGTGAACATCGTCGACACCCCGTGCTCGGCGGCCACCCGCCAGAACGCGCCAGCATCGGGTGTGCCCACCGGTTTGCCCTCGTACAGCACGGTCGTCGCGCCGAAGAGCAGCGGCCCGTACACGATGTAGGAGTGGCCGACCACCCAGCCGACATCCGAAGCGGCCCAATAGACTTCGCCGGGCTGGGTGTCGTAGACGTGCTCGCATGGTCCACATCAGCGCGACGGCGTGGCCACCGTTGTCGCGGACGATCCCCTTCGGCTTGCCGGTCGTGCCGGAGGTGTACAGCACGTACAGCGGATCGGTCGCGGCCACCGGCACCGGGTCGACGGGCTCGGCATCCGCCATGGCGGTCGGCCCAGTCGACGTCGCGGCCAGCCTTGAGTTCGCACGGCCCCTGCTCGCGTTGCAGGATCACGCACGACGGGGTGTCGTGGCGGGCCGTTTCGAGTGCGGCGTCGACCATCGGCTTGTAGTCGACGACGCGCGTCGGCTCGATGCCGCACGATGCCGATACGACGACGGCGGGCCTGGCATCGTCGATGCGCGCGGCGAGTTCGTTGGCGGCGAATCCGCCGAAGACCACGGAGTGGACGGCGCCGAGCCGCGCGCAGGCCAGCATCGCGATGACCGCCTCGGGCACCATCGGCATGTAGATCACGACGCGGTCGCCCTTGCCGACGCCGAGGCCGCGCAGCACGCCGGCGAACCGCGCGGTCTCGTCGAGCAGTTCGCGGTAGGTGTAGGTGCGCTTGGTCCCGGTGAGCGGCGAGTCGTAGATCAGTGCGGCCTGGTCGGCGCGGCCGTCGGCGACGTGTCGGTCGAGAGCGTTCGCGCAGGTGTTCAGTTCGGCATCGGGAAACCAGCGGTAGAACGGGGGATTGGTGTCGTCGAGGATGCGCTGCGGCTCGCGGGTCCAGGTGACCGCGCGCGCGGCGTCGGCCCAGAATGCTTCGGGGTCGTCGATGCTGGCGTCGAACAGTTCTCCGTATCCGGCCATACCGGCACGCTAGTGCCTTCCGCCTAGGGTCAGGGAATGACTAGCGAACCACCACCGATCGAGGGCGTGCGCCGATCCTTCGTCGAGGCGAGGGGCGTGCGGTTCCACGTCACCGAGTCGGGTCCGCCGGACGGTCGGCCGGTCGTTGCGCTTCACGGTTGGCCGCAACACCACTGGGCCTACCGCGATCTGCTGGCCGATCCGCCGCCCGGGCTGCGGATCATCGCCCCCGACCTGCCTGGTTACGGATGGTCCGGGCCTGCGCCGCACGAGTGGGCCAAGGACGACGTCGCCGCCGACGTCCTCGCGCTGATGGACGTGATGGGCCTGGACCGCGTGCTTCTCGTCGGCCACGACTGGGGCGGCTTCGTCGGGTACCGGATGGTGCTCGAGGCGCCCGAGCGGATCGACGGCTATCTGGTGATCAACATGGCTCACCCGTGGGTGACCCCGCGCATCCTGCTGCCGCACTTCTGGCGGTTGCTGACCTACCAACCGTTCATGGCGACGATCGGGGTGTGGCTGCAGCAGAAGACCTCCTATGTCGAGAAGGGCATCTTTGCCGTGGGGCCCCGCGAGCACCGACTGGCGCCCGACGTCCGACGGGTGTACTCGGAGCGGTTCCGCGACCCGGTGGTGGCTCGCACCGGCCGCGACACCTACCGGACCTTCCTCGTACGTGAATTGCCATCGGCGGCAAGGCATCCCGAGACTCGCCGGGCCACCGTGCCCATTCGCGCGCTGTTCGGCACGGCTGACTTCGCCGTACACCGGTCGCTTGCGGACCCCGCGACCGCGAATGCCGACGACTACACGTTCGATCCGGTCGACGTACGGCCACTTCGTCGCCGACGAGAATCCGGATCTGGTGCGGGCCAAGCTGATTGCGCTTGCCGAGGAGACGGCCACCCCAGCTACCTCCTAGCGATTTCGGCGTGCTGAGCTGCGGTGAGCGCCGGTCAGCACGCCGAAATCACAACGGGCGAAGGAGAATCGCGGCATGACGGACTGGCGCAGCATCAACCTGGCGAACTGGGAGTCGCGGGTGCCGATTCACACCGGTCCCGACGGATACGACCTCGCCGCATTCGACGACCCCACGCACCTGTCGGCGGTCGTTCGATACGACCTGCCCCGGCTCGGCCGCCTCGACGACCTCGACGTCGTTCACCTGCAATGCCACATCGGCACCGACACGGTCTCGCTCGCTCGGCTCGGCGCCGGCTCGGTGACGGGGCTCGACTTCTCGCCATCGGCGTTGGACGCGGGCCGGGAACTTGCCGGGCGCGCAGGTGCCTCCGTCCGTTCGTCGAGGCCGACGTGTTCGACGCAGTGGAGGCCCTCGGCGCACGGTGCGCAGACGTCGTCTACACCGGCATAGGCGCGCTGTGCTGGCTGCCCGACATCCGGCGGTGGGCGCACGTCGTCGCCGGTCTGCTGCGACCGGGCGGGCGGCTGTTCATCCGCGAGGGACATCCGGTGCTGTGGGCGATCTGCGATCCGCGGCCCGACGGGTTGCTCGTGCTCGAGTATCCGTACTTCGAGACGGACGGAACCATTTCGTCGAGTCCGAGAGCTATGCGGGCTCCGGCGTGGTGGCCGCGCCCGAGACGGTCATCTTCAATCACGGCCTGGGCGAGATCTTCACCGCGCTGCTCGACGCGGAACTGACCATCGCGGCGTTCGAGGAACATCGCGAGGTGCCGTGGAATCCCTTGGACGACGCCATGATTCCGAGCCCGGACTTCGAGGGCGAGTTCGTTCTCGCCGAAGGCCGTGACCGGATGCCGATGACCTACACGCTGCAGGCGGTCAAACCGCTGTCCCAAGCGACTCAGCCGAACGGAAGCTTCTCGCGGACCGTGTCGACGAGGAACTGTCCCGTCGACACCGGCTTGAATGCCCGGGCCGCGGCGGTGAGCGCGTCGCGAGACTCCACGCTGAGCTCGATGTCGGCGGCCGCGACGTTGAACTCCAGCTGCTCGACGCTCGACGCACCCGGGATGGCGACGACGCCAGGCAGGCTGATCAGCCACGCCAGCGCCACCTGCGCGGGCTTGGCACCGACCTCGGTCGCGACGTCGCGCAACGTCTGCAGGAGCGGCTCGACGCGGCGGAGATTCTCGGTGCCGAACAGCGAGTTCATCGCCCGCGCGCCGCCGGGCGGCCGGTTGTCGAGGCCGTACTTGCCGCCCAGAAGTCCTTGCGCCAGTGGGCTGTACGCGATCACGATGCGATTCTCGCGTTCGGCGAAGGGGACGAGGTCCTCGAGCGCGCCGGGACGGGCGAGCGAGAAGTCGACCTGATTGCTGATCACCGGTCGCCCCAGCGCTTCGTCGGCCTTCTTCCACCGCTCGAGCGAATAGTTCGACACACCGGCCCCGCCGATGCGGCCGCTGTCGAGCAGGTCGCGCATGCCCGGCATGATCACCGAGTCGGGGAACACGCGGGTTGGCCTGGTGGATCTGGTAGAGCGGGATGCGGTCCAGCTGCAGTCGCTTCGCGCTGCCCCGCTCGCGCTGCTTGACCACCGCGGGGAACGGCGCGATCGGCATACCTTGCTGGCGACGACGACGTCCGCGCGCTGGTCGCCGAGAGCTTCGCCGAGGATGCGCTCGCTCTTGCCGGTGCCGTAGATCTCGGCGGTGTCGAACAGCGTGACCCCCATGGCGAGGGCGCGCTTGACGATGTCGCCAGCGGCGCCCGAGGCGTAGCCGTCGCCGTAGCCCCACTCGCGTGAGCCGAACTGCCAGGTGCCAAGGCCGATCCGGCTGGTGTGGCCGACGCCGTCGATCTCTAGGTATTTCATGGCTTTCACCGTACTGTCCCTGCGATTTGTGGAACATAATCAGCGGTACCGCGCTGGTTTTACGCCACAAATCGCCGCTCGTGGAACCGATTCGACGGGAGCGGGCGTCGTACCGACGTGTCCCGCCTCTTAGACGACCACCTGCGCAACAACGACGGAGTCATCACCCTTGCGCAGGCCCACACGGTTGGCCTCAGCACGCACGCGGTCGATCGACTGGTTCGAGCGGGCCGCTGGAGTCGTCGCACGCCCGGTGTCTTCTTCGCGCGACGATCGTGAGTTCACCGACGCGGCAAGGGTTCGCGCCGCGGTGTGGGGCGTACGGCCGCGGCGCAGCCGCCAGCGGTTTGACCGCTGCGTGGTGGCTCGGGTTGACGATGTTTGCACCAGAGGTCGTCGAGGTGACCGTGCCCCGCGAAAGCCGACGCGTCCAGCGGCGGGGTACCCGCCTGCGGCGCCGCGACATCGCGTCCGTCGACCTCATCGAGCGCCGCGGTCTGTGCACGACGGCCTGTTTCGCTGACAATCGTCGAGGCTGCGAGCCGCCGAGGAGGTGGTCCACGGGTACTGGACAACGCGTTGCAACGCCACGCACGCCGCGCTGCCGCAACTGTGGAGCGCGCATCTGCGCAATGCGGGACGGCATGGGTCTCCGCGTGCGCGCGAGCTCTTGCAGGCCGTCGAGGACGGGACGCGTTCGGAGGCCGAGCGGCTCCTCGTTCGACTGATGAGGTCGCATCGCATCACCGGTTGGCGGACCAACCAGCGAATCGTCGGGTACGAGGTCGACGTGGTGTTCCGTGCGTGCGAAGTTGGTGATCGAAGTCGACGGATTCGCATTCCACAGCGATCCCGAGGTGTTTCGAGCGGGACCGCAAGAAACAGAACGCGATTGCGTTGGCCGGCTATCAGGTGCTTCGCTTCACCTGGCTCGACCTCACCGAATTCCCCGAGCGCGTGATCGCCGAGGTTCGCCGCGCGATTTGTGGAACATAACCAGCGGACAGCGCTGGATTTACGCCACAAATCGCCAGTGGGTCACTCCTGGAAGCGGTATCCCATGCCCGCCTCGGTCAGCAGGTGCTTGGGGTGCGACGGATCGACCTCGAGTTTGCGCCGCAGCTGCGCCAGGTACACCCGCAGGTAGTGGGTCTCCTTGGCATACGCCGGACCCCACACCTCCTTGAGCAGCTCCTCGCGGCCGACGAGCTTGCCGCGGTTGCGGACCAACATCTCCAGCATGCCCCACTCGGTGGGCGTCAGATGCACCTCGGTGCCGCTCTTGGTGACCTTCTTCGCGGCCAGATCGACTGTGAACGAGGAGGTTTCGACGACGGGCTCGTCGGTGTCCGGACGCCGCGGCGCCTCGCCGGACCGCGGCCCGCAGTCGCGCCAGGAATTCGTCCATGCCAAAGGGTTTGGTGACGTAGTCGTCGGCACCCGCGTCGAGGGCCATCACCTTGTCCGACGAGTCGGTGCGCGCGGACAGCACGATGACGGGGGCGGTGAGCCAGCCGCGCAGGCCTTCGAGCACCTCGATGCCCGACATGTCGGGAAGGCCGAGATCGAGGATCGACGACGTCGGGCTTGTGCTCGGCGGCGGTCCGAAGTGCTTGCGCGCCAGTGGCCGCCGTGTCCACCTCGTAGCCGCGGACGGACAGGTTGATGCGCAACGCGCGGAGGATCTGCGGCTCGTCGTCGATCACCAGCACCCGAGTCTTGGTCGCGGTCACGGCACCTGCCTGGGGTGCGGCGGAGATCCACGACGACGGTCAGACCGCCGCCGGGGGTGTCGGTCGCGGCGATGGTGCCGCCCATCGCCTCGACGAACCCCCTGGCGACGGACAGCCCGAGCCCGACACCGCGTGCTGTTGTCCTGATCGCCGAGGCGCTGAAACGGTTCGAAGAGTTGTTCCTCGGTGCCGCGCGGAATGCCGGGCCCCTCGTCGACGACGTTGATCAGCACGCGGTCGCCGACCCTGCCCGCGTTGACCCGCACCACGCTGTCCGGGCGCGTACCGAAGCGCGTTGTCGATCAGGTTGACGAGCACCCGCTCCAGACAGCCCCGCGTCGGCCAACGCGACGGCGTCATCGACCTCGACCTTGACTCGTATCGAGACCAGCACCGACCGTATCCACGCTGTCCCCCTGCTGATTCCGAGTAGCGCCCGTTGTACGACCTCTTCGAGGTACACGCGGCGGAGCTCGGGTTTGACGACACCGGCGGCCAACCGTGACGAGTCGAGCAGGTTGCCGACCAACGCGGTCAGCTGGTCGATCGACTCCTCGACGGTGGCGAGCAGCTCGGCGGTGTCCTCGGCGGAGAACCCGACGTCGTCGCTGCGCAGGCTCGACACCGCCGCCTTGGCGGATGCGAGCGGCGTGCGCAGATCGTGGCTGACCGCGCTCAACAGCGAGCGGCGCAGTTCGTCGGCGCGTGCGATCGCCGCGGCCTGGCCCGCCTCCTCGACCAGCTCGCGCTGCCGGACCAACCCCGCGGCCTGCTTCGCGACTGCGCCGAGCACTCGCCGGTCGCGGGCAGCGAGCTTCTTGCCCGCCATCAGCAGCCAGAACTCGTCGTCGCCGACCTCGACGGCGGTATCGGCGCTGTCGACGTCGACGCACGGGTCGGTTCCCACGCAAGCCACGATTCCGGTGCCCTCTCGCAGCACGCTGACCGCCCGCTGTGCGTAGGTTTCGCGGACCCGTTCCAGCAGCGTGGTCAGGTCGGCGTCGCGAAGGACGGAGCCGGCGAAGAGGGCGAGCAGTTCGGCCTCCTGCGAGGCGCGACGGGCTTCTCGGGAGCGGCTGGCGGCACCGTCGACCAACGCGGCGACCGCGACCGCGACCGCCAGCAGCACGACGATGGTGACGGCGCTGTCCGGTTCGGCGATGGTGAACGTGTAGCGCGGTGCGACCAGGAAGTAGTTGAGCAGCAGACCGGAGAACAACGCGGACAGTGCGGCAGGTGCGACGCCGCCGAGTAGCGCGACGATCAGCACGCCGACGAAGAACAGCGCGCTCTCGCCGCCGATGCCGAGGAAGGGGTCCAACAGCAGCGCGGTGATCGCGCAGATCGCGGACGGGACGGCGATGGCCGCCAGCCACGACGTCAGATGTCGTTGGCGCGGTGACAGTTTCGCAAGTGACCACCCGGTGTTGGCCTGCTCGTGGGTCACCATGTGCACGTCGATCTTGCCCGAGCTCGTGCACCGTCTTGGCGCCGATGCCCTCGTCGAAGATGCGCGCCCATCGCGAACGTCGGGATATCCCCAAGAACGAGTTGGGTGGCATTCATTTCGCGGGCGAAGTCCAGAAGGGCGGCGGACACGTCGTCGCCGATGACGGTGTGCAGCGTCGCACCAAGGCTGGCGGTGAGCTCGCGTACCTTGCCCATCGCCGGGGCCGACACGCCTGCCAGGCCGTCGCCGCGAACGACGTGCACCACCATCAGTTCGGCGCTCGACTTCGACGCGATCCGAAACGCCCTGCGCACCAACGTCTCCGACTCCGGCTCCGCCTGTCACCGCCACGACCACCCGCTCGCGCGCCTCCCAGGTGGCGCTGATCTCGTGGTCCTTGCGGTACTTCGCCAGTGCGGCGTCGACCTGGTCGGCAAGCCACAGCAACGCGAGTTCGCGCAACGCCGTCAGGTTGCCCTGCCGGAAGTAGTTGGACAGGGCCGCGTCGATGCGTTCGGGGGCATAGACGTTGCCGTGGGAGAGCCTGCGCCGCAACGCCTCCGGCGTGATGTCGACCAGTTCGATCTGCGCTGCGGCTGCGGACCACGGCGTCGGGCACGGTCTCCTGTTGTTCGATGCCGGTGATCTGCGCGACGACGTCGTTGAGGCTCTCCAGATGTTGGACGTTGACCGTCGAGATCACCGAGATGCCCGCGTCGAGCAACTCCTCGACGTCCTGCCAACGCTTGGGGTGCTTGCTGCCCGGGGTGTTGGTGTGGGCGAGCTCGTCGACGAGCACCACCTCGGGGTGCCGCGCCAGCACCGCGGGCACGTCGAGTTCGGGGAAGCGACCGCCGCGGTATTCCACGTAGTGCGGCGGGATCACCTCGATGTCCTTCGAGTAGTTCGGCGGTCTTCTTGCGGCCGTGGGTCTCCACGACCGCCGCCACCAGGTCGGTGCCCCGCTCCAGCCCGCGGTGGGCCTCGCCGAGCATCGCGAAGGTCTTGCCGACGCCGGGCGCCGCACCGAGGTAGATGCGCAGTTCCCCACGCTTCTGACCGTGCGGTGCGGCGCTCACATCGCTCATCATCCACCTCGCGCGCTCAGCTTCTTCACGGGGTACTTCTGATCGAGCGCCAGGTTGAGTTCGCAGCACGTTGACCCGCGGCTCACCCATGAAGCCCAGGTCGCGGCCGCGGGTGTTGTCCGCGAGCGAGTTCGCGCACCTGGTCCGTCGTCGACCCCGCGAGCCTTGGCGACGCGCGCCACCTGGATGTCGGCGTAGGCGGGGGAGATGTCCGGGTCAAGGCCGCTACCGCTCGCGGTCACGGCGTCCGCGGGGACCGCCGGGTTGGCCGGGGCGGAGCCGCGGATGGGCACGATCTGGCCGATCGCGTAGTCCTCGCCGTACTTGGCGCATTCGACCCGCACACCTTCATAGGTGGTCGAGGAACGGTGCCTTGGTGGTCGAGCACGGCTGGTTGACGCTGACCACCTTGGTGGGCTGGACGACGTTGCCGCCTGCGTCGCGCGGACCGATCACCGACAGCACTGCGCCGACGCCGTCGCCGGTGCAGAACGGCCGTGATCCGTCGACGCCCTCGAGTGTGCCGATCGCCGCGCTGCGCGAGCACACCAGCGTCAGCAGGCTGGGCTTGAAACCGTTGTCGGCTTCGGGCAGCGACGGATCACCGGGCGTGTCGACGATGTTCTCCGGCCCGAGGTTGCTCGCGCTGGTGGCCAGCGGGTCGTACCCGTCGCCCGCGGCCGACGGCCGGCTCTGGAAGTACTGCGGCAGCGGGTTGCCGTCGGCGTCGGTGAACGACTGGCCGATCAGCGAACTGCCCACCGGCTTTCCGTCCGCCGTGATGATCGAGCCCTGTGCCTTGTCGTTCAGGCCGGGGAGCAGGGCGACGCCCAGACCACCAGCGGGTAGGCGATGCCGGTGATCACGGTCAGCACCAGCAGCGCGCGGAGTGCGGCCCAGTGCATTGCGAATGAGGTTGGAAACATTCATGTTTAGGACATCCCAGGGAGAAGTTGGACGACCAGATCGATGAGCTTGATGCCGATGAACGGGGCGATGATGCCGCCGAGTCCGTAGATGTAGAGGTTGCGGCTCAACAGCTTTCGAGGCGCTGCTCGGCGTGTACCGCACGCCGCGCAGCGACAGCGGGATCAGCGCGATGATGATGATCGCGTTGAAGATCACCGCCGACAGGATCGCCGACTGCGGGCTGTGCAGCCGCATGACGTTCAGCAGGTCCAGGCCGGGGAACAACGCGACGAACATCGCCGGGATGATCGCGAAGTACTTGGCGATGTCGTTGGCGATCGAGAACGTCGTCAACGCACCGCGGGTGATCAGCAACTGCTTGCCGATCTCGACGATCTCGATGAGCTTCGTCGGGTCGGAGTCGAGGTCGACCATGTTGCCGGCCTCCTTGGCCGCCGACGTGCCGGTGTTCATCGCGACGCCGACGTCGGCCTGGGCCAGCGCGGGCGCGTCGTTGGTGCCGTCACCGGTCATCGCGACGAGCTTGCCGCCCTCCTGCTCGCGCTTGATCAGCGCCAGCTTGTCCTCGGGCGTGGCCTCGGCGAGGAAGTCGTCGACGCCGGCCTCGTCGGCAATGGCCTTGGCGGTCAACGGGTTGTCGCCGGTGATCATCACCGTGCGGATGCCCATCTTGCGCATCTCGTCGAACCGTTCGCGCATGCCCTGCTTGACGACGTCCTTGAGGTGGATGACGCCGAGCACCGACGCGAGTGCCGTCCCGAACCTCGCCGACCGCCAGCGGGCGTGCCGCCTGCGGCGGAGATGCCGTCGACGATGTCGCCGAGCTGTCGGCGGCACCGTGCCGCCGTTGGACGCGGACCCATTCGGCGACGGAAGCTGTTGCGCCCTTGCGCAGTTGGTGGCCGTCCTCGAGGTCGACGCCGGACATCCGCGTGGTGGCGGTGAACTCGACCCACTGGGCGCCGGTCAGCTCGCCAGGGGTGCGGGCCCGCAGCCCGTACTCCTGCTTGGCGAACACGACGATGGAACGACCCTCGGGGGTTTCGTCGGCCAGGCTGGACAGCTGCGCCGCGTCGGCCAATTGCTCGGGCTGACTCCGGCGAGCGGCACGAAGTCGGATGCCTGCCGGTTGCCCAGCGTGATGGTGCCGGTCTTGTCGAGCAGCAGGGTGTTGACGTCGCCTGCCGCCTCGACCGCACGCCCGGACATGGCCAGCACGTTGCGCTGCACCAACCGGTCCATGCCCGCGATGCCGATCGCCGACAGCAGCGCGCCGATCGTGGTCGGGATGAGGCAGACCAGCAGCGCGCACCATGACGATGCCCGTCACGCCGTAGCCGTCGAGGGCCTGGGTGTCGGGCACGCCGGGGTTGTTGGCCTTGGAGAAGATCGCCAACGGCTGCAGCGTCGCCACCGCGAACACGAAGATGATGGTCAGCGCGGCCAGCAGGATGTTCAGCGCGATCTCGTTGGGCGTCTTCTGCCGGTTGGCGCCTTCGACGAGCGCGATCATCCGGTCGATGAAGCTCTCGCCCGGCTTCTGGGTGATCTTCACGACGATGCGGTCCGAGAACACCGTGGTGCCGCCGGTGACCGCCGAGCGGTCGCCGCCGGACTCGCGGATCACCGGTGCGGATTCGCCGGTGATCGCCGACTCGTCCACCGAGGCAATGCCTTCCACGACGTCGCCGTCGCCCGGGATGGCCTGTCCCGCTTCGACGACGACGATGTCGCCCTGCTGCAGTAGCGGCGCGGCGACCTCCTCTTCGGTGCCGTGCGCTCCCGGGACTCCACCCGTTGAGGCGGCGCGCCATCATGTCGGTCTTGGCCCTGCGCAGCGTCTCCGCCTGTGCCTTGCCGCGGCCCTCGGCGACGGCCTCGGCGAGGTTGGCGAAGACGACCGTCAGCCAGAGCCAGAACACGATCGACCAGGCGAACCAGCGTCGGCTCCCGCACGGCCAGGACGGTGCGTCCACACCGCGCCGATCTCGACGATGAACATGACCGGGTTGCGCCACAGCGTGCGTGGGTCGAGCTTGCGGAATGCGTCGGGCATCGACTTCAGCAGCATCTTCGGGATCGAGCAAGCCGCCCTTGACGGCACCTTTCGGGTGTGCGTCGCCGGGCTGCTCGGAAGCCGGTGGAATCAATTGTGGGAGTGGACATTTCAGTGAATTCCTTCAGCGAGGGGTCCCAGTGCGAGCGACGGGTAGGAAGGTGAGCGCGACGAGGATCACGGTGACGCCGACGACCATGCCGACGAACTGTGGCCGGTGGGTGGGCAGCGTCCCGATCGACTCCGGCGTGGAGCCCTGGCGGCCAGCGAACCGGCGAGCGCGAGAACGAGGATCATCGGCAGGAACCGGCCGAGGACCATCGCCAGTCCCAGTGCGGTGTTGTACCACTCGGTGTTGACGCTGATGCCCGCGAACGCCGAGCCGTTGTTGTTCGCCGCCGAGGTGAAGGCGTACAACACCTCCGACAGGCCGTGCGGGCCGCTGTTGAGCATGCCGGCCCGTTGGCCGGGCAGCGCCATCGCGATCGCGGTTCCGACCAAGCACCAGCAGCGGCGTGACCAGGAAATAGCTTGCCGCAAGCTTGATTTCGCGCGGCGTGATCTTCTTGCCGAGGTACTCCGGGCGTGCGGCCGACCATCAGACCGGCGACGAAGACCGTGATGACCGCGAGGATCAGCATGCCGTACAGCCCGGAACCGGTGCCGCCCGGCGCGACCTCGCCGAGCTGCATGTTGAACAGCGCCATCATGCCGCCGAGGCTGGTGTAGGAGTCGTGGAAGGAGTCGACGGCTCCCGTCGAGGTCAGCGTCGTCGCGTCGGCGAACACCGCCGAGTTGAAGACGCCGAATCGTTGTTCCGTGCCCTCGGTGGCGGCGCCGATCGCGGTGGGCTCGGTGCCGTGCGCCTGGAGCTGGAAGAAGCTCATCAGGGTGACGCTGAGCATGGCGATGGTGCCCATGACGGCGACGATCGCGTAGCCCTGCTTCCTGCTGTCCGACCATGCGGCCGAACGTGCGCGGCAGCGAGAAGCTGATGACCAGCAGCAGGAAGATCTCGACCCAGTTGGTCCACGTCGGTCGGGTTCTCGAACGGGTGCGAAGAGTTGGCGTTGTAGAAGCCGCCGCCGTTGGTGCCGAGTTCCTTGATGGCTTCCTGGCTGGCGACCGGACCACCGGTGATGGTCTGCTGACCGCCGGCCAGGGTGCTGACGATCTGGTCGTGCAGATGGAAGTTCTGGATCGCGCCGCCGGCGAGGAGGATCGATGGCAGCGATCAACGCGAAGGGCAGCAGGATGCGAATGATGCCGCGCACCAGGTCGACCCAGAAGTTGCCGAGATCGCCGGTGCGACGCCGCGCGAAGCCCCGGACCAGCGCGACGGCGACGGCCATGCCGACGGCTGCGGAGACGAAGTTCTGCACGGACAGGCCGGCCATCTGCACGAGGTGACCCTGGGTGGACTCGCCGGAGTACGCCTGCCAGTTGGTGTTGGTGACGAAGCTGATCGCGGTGTTCCACGCCAGCGCAGGCGTCATCGGCGTCGCCGGGTCGTTGAGGTGCAGCGGCAGCTTGCCCTGGACCAGCTGGAAGACGAACAGGAACAGGACGCTGACCGCCGAGAAGGCCAGCACGCTGCGGGCGTAGGCGCCCCACGTCTGCTCCGCCTTGGGATCGGCGCCGATCAGCCGGTAGATGACCCGCTCGACGCGCGAGTCCTCGTCGGAGTCGTAGACGCGGTACATGTAGTCGCCAAGCGGCACGTGGACGGCGGCCAGCGCCAATATCAGAACGGCGAGGAAGATGATCCCCGCGGTGAAGGTACTCACCTAGAACCTTTCCGGAAGCAGCAGAGCGGCAACGAGAAACAATGCGATACCGATCGCAAGGGCCAAGCCGATTGCGTTGTCGACGCTCACAGTCCCTCGACCAACTTCTGCACCAGGCCGAGCAGGGCGAAGACCGCCACCGTCAGCACGACGTACACCACCACGGACATCTCGTCTCCATTTCAGTCAACGCCCGCACAGGACGGGCCGACTCAGGATTCAACGCTCGGCCAGTGCGGCAACAGAGGCTCTTGACACTTTCTTGACGCCCGCGAGGGATTCGTTTACGCGGTCCTTGCGGAAACAGTGGTGCAGCCCACAAAAGCAGAGGTAGACGTCGCGCCCAAGGCTATTTACGGGGGGCCGCAACGTCGGTTCGGCATCAACGCCGCCGGTTCGGCAAGGAGCAGCACGTCACGCCATCCGACTTGATTCGCCCCGCTCGGACGCACACGGCCCCACGACCCCAGGCGAGCCCGCCTGCGCTCGAGACCGACGCGACCGTTACGGCGCAGAGGCTTTCCCGGCTGCGCGGGGACTTTCCTGGGATGGCCATCGTGTGCCCGCGGAGGGGCTGCGGGTGCGGACACGGCGCGGTGGGTGAGGCGACACGGTGTCACCGTCGCTGCGTACTGCAGTAGTGAACTGGCGCTGGCGGTTTCGGGAGGCATCGAGCCCGGGCGGATCGTCATGCACGGCGATGGGTCGAAATGGGGTCCGATCCGCTGCGCCTGCAACGTCGAGGTCCGCCAGTTCGTCGTCAACGCCGACGACGACGTCGACACCGACCACTTCGACGAGACGGTCGACGCGGTATGGGGCTCGGACCGACTCGAACTCGTCGCGTTGCATTGCCGAATGGATGCGCGAGCGGCGGTGGCACCGCACGGATACGCCGAGGCCGTCGACGCCATGGTGGCGAAGATGGCCCGGATCCGCCTCAGTCGGGAACAATTCCGTGCAGTATCAGTTTGGCTGGGCCGGTGGGGGATTCGCCTCGGGCCGCTGCCGCCGTGATCGTTGCGACTGCCGAAGAAGCATGCCGCAGGCTCAACTTTCCGCGGCCGAGACTGGCATTCTCACCCCGGCTGTGAGCGACCGCAGGGACGTCGGCCTCAACTAGCCGCCTCCTCGTGCTGGGGCATCGTGTCCACGGTTTACCCGAGACCGTCTGCGTAATCGAGAAATCGCCCGTCGTCTGCGATTACCATCACGCCGTGGGGGAAGCAGCGACGACGGAGCGAAATACTCCGCGCACACTGGACAGACAGGCCTCGGTGGTGTGGTTGCGCCGCTTCGCGCGCACGACGCCGGGGGTTGTCGCCGTCATCGCCATCGTCGTCGCCGCGATTTGCGTCGTCGCGGGGATCGTGTCCGCCGCGCAGCTCGACAGCCGGATCGCCAAGCACGACGACGTGCTCGACCGGTCCGAACCGTTCGCCAACGCGGCCCAGAATCTCTACGCCGCACTGTCGGCCGCCGACGCTGCCGCCGCGTCGGCGTTCCTCTCCGCGGAGGAGACGGGCCCGATGCGCGAGCGGTATCAGCAGGCGCTGGCCGATGCCGCCGCGGCGCTGACCGACGTCACCGCGGGCGCGGCCGATGCCGAGACCCGCGGCGCAGCGGCCGAGGTGTCGGCGCAACTGACCGCCTACACGGGTCTGGTCGAGACCGCCCGCGCGAACAACCGGCAGGGGTTTCCGATCGGATCCGCCTATCTGCGGGAGGCGTCGTCGCTGATGCAGGCGACGATATTGCCCGGTGCCGAGAAGATCTTCGGTCGCAACCTCGCCGCCGTCGACGCGGACCAACGCGCCGTCGGCTCGCTGCCGCTCGTCGGGCTCGCGCTTCTGTTGGTGGCGCTCGGCGGCATCGCGGTCGGCTCGGTGCTCGTATCCCGCCGTACCAACCGTCAGTTCAACATCGGCCTCGTCGCGTCCGCCGCGCTCGTGGTGATCGTCGGCCTCTGGATGGTCCTCGCCACTCAGCTTGCGGCGAGTTCGATCGAGAAGAGCCGCACCGAGGGCACGGCGAAATTCGAACGCCTTGCCAAGGCCCGCATCATCGCCCAGCAGGCCCGCACCGACGAGACCCTGCTGCTGATCACCCGCGGTGACGTCAAGGCCAGCGAGGAGTCGTTCAACGGGCGCATCGACGAGATGAACGACCTGCTGGTCAGGGCATCGTCGAAGACCTCTGCCCCCGTGCGGGGCTGGCTGGAAAGCCATCGCAAGCAGGTCGAGGCGTACAACGGCGGCGACTTCGCGGCCGCCGTCGATCAGGCGATCGGCACCGCTCCGAGCGAGTCCGCCGCATTGTTCGCTGCGACCGAAGCTGGCTTGCGCGGCGAGATCGAGCAGACCCGCGCCGCGCTGCGTGACGACGTCTCGAGGCAGGCACCTTCCTGACGTTCAGCCCCACCGGGACGCTGGTGCTCATGGTGTTGGCCGCGGTCGCCGCGGTCGTCGGGCTGTGGCCTCGGCTCAAGGAGTTCCTGTGAGAACGCGAATCGGTCTGCTGCTGCTCGTCGTCGGGATGGTCGCCGGATGTGGGACGCAGTCGGCTCCATCTCCGGTGACGGTGGCTCCCGTCGTCGTGACCCCCGCCCAGGTGAAGCAGGTGGACGCGGCGGGTGCGCCTGCGACGGCCGCCGACGACTGCAATCGCGAGGCGAGCCTGCGGCCCAGTCCGCTGCCGCCGCCCGGCGCGATGCCGCCGTCGACGACGATGGCAGAGATCCAACAGCGGGGCAGGCTGATCGTCGGCGTCGACCAGAACCAGTACCTGTTCGGTTATCGCAACCCGCTGAGTGGACAGATGGAGGGCTTCGACATCGACATCGCCAGACAGATCGCGCGCGCGATCTTCGGCGATCCGGACCGGATTCAGTTCCGGGCGGTCAGCGGGGGTGAACGCGAGGCTCTCCTTCAGAGCGGCGACGTGGACGTGGTGCTGAGGACGTACTCGATCACGTGCGAGCGCAAGGACAAGGTCGCGTTCTCGACGACGTACTTCTACGCCGACCAGAAGATCCTGGTGAAGAAGGATTCGGGGATCAATTCCGCGGCGGACCTTTCGGGCAAGAAGGCATGCGCGGTTGCGGGGACGACGTCGGCGGCCACGTTGTTGGAGCTGCCCTCCAAGCCGACGGTGTTCGGCGCGCCGCAGTGGACCGACTGCATGGTCATGCTGCAGCAGGGCCAGATCGACGCGATCGGCACCGACGGTGTGGTGCTGGCCGGGTTGGTCGCACAGGATCCGAACGTGCACGTGGTCGGTCCGAACCTCAGCGTCGAACCGTATGGCGTCGGGATCAAGAAGGAGAACGTGGACATGGTCCGATTCGTCAACGCCGTGCTGCAGCGGATGCGTGACGACGGCACGTGGGAGGCGCTCTACAACGCAAACCTGCGCAGCTTCGGTCCATCTCCCGGACCGCCGCCCGCGCAGTACCAGGACTGAGATGACCGCGCAGACCGTCGAGGCGATCGACCGTGAAATCGCCACGCGCACTGAGAAGGTCGCCGCGATGTCGACCACGATGGTGGAACTGGACGAGCATCCGGGTCTGCAACACGTGAAGCGCTATCCGCCGACGGGCGTAACCGCGCAGCGCTGGGTGGCGATCGAGGAAGCGCTGGGCCGGATGTGGCAGGACCTGAGTTCGATGACCTCGATCCTGGAGTCAGCGCGGACGGTGCGCGCTCGACGCTCCAACGTCACCGACAACGATCGCGCCGAGCTCACCCGCTTGTTGTTCGAGCGTCCGCTGGAGGTGTCGCGGCAGCGAATCCCCCTGGCGCAGCGTTCGATAACGTCGCGGGCCGAAGCGGTGGAGTACGCCGGTCTCGCCGACCTCGCCGAGCGGATGCGCACCGATTACCGTGGCGCGGTCGAGTTCCTGGACTCGGTCGATCAGATCAACTCGGCGGTCACGACCGGCCTCGCGCCGGTACAGGATCGGCTCGACGCGGTGGGTGCGGCCAGCCCCAGGGAGCTCATCGATCTGTTGACCGTATCCGCGACCGATCCGCTGTCCCTGACGCCGCTCGAGGTCGATCGACGCGTCGAGGTCATCGCGACCGCCGTCGAGAAGCGAACGGCCGAGCTGGCCGAGATCGCTGCGCTGCAGGCGAATTGGCCGCACGAGATCGCGGCGACGGCCGCGCTGCTGGACACGTTGCGGGACAACGTGGATCGCGCCGTGCGGGCACGTGCACTCGCTGAGCGGACCGTGATCTCCGGCCCGCTGCCCGTGCCCACCGACGCCGAGCCCGAGCTGCGCGCAGGCGCTGCGGTCCCTCGCCACACCGGATGCCGCCGCCTTGACGGCCCTGCGGCGACGGATCGAGACGGCACTGCGGGTGGTGAGCGACCAGGAGGAACTCGCCCAGGGTCTGCTCGACCGCCGCACCGAACTCGCGGGGCGGCTGTCGGTGTATCAGGCGAAGGCGGCCCGGCTGGGCTTGGCCGAGGACTCGGATCTTTTGGCGTCAGGACGGATCGCGGCGGGCCTGGTGTCGCGGCATCCGTGTGATCTTCAGGCCGTGACCCGTGCCATCACGGACTTCCAGAATCTCATCGCGCAGAAGCAGGGGGCGACGAAATGACTTGTGCTGAACCAGGATGCGGCGGGACGATCGTCGACGGCTACTGCGACGTCTGCGGTACTGCACCCGCGCCCGCGGGTGCCCAACCGGCCGCCGGCGCGCCGTCGGTTCGTACCGCCGCCTCGACACCGAGCACCTCGACACCGAGCACCGCGACGACGGCCGCTACGGCGGCGACCGCTTCGACGGCACGGTCGGCGCGCACCGGATCATCGCGGTCGACGAGCTCCCGAGGGCGTCTCGGCGCGGGAATCGTGGCGATACCGCGTATCCCGAAGGGCGACCCGGCCGCCGCGATGATGGTCAACCCGGAGGTGCCGGAGCGCAACCGGTTCTGTGGCAACCCCGACTGCGGACAGGCGGTCGGGCGTGCGCGCGGCGATCGCCCCGGTCTGGCGCAGGGCTTCTGCGCCAAGTGCGGTACGCGATATTCGTTCGTTCCCAAGCTGTCCAAGGGCGATCTCGTCGGCAGGCAGTACGAGGTGCAGGGCTGTCTCGCGCACGGCGGCATGGGGTGGATCTACCTCGCGGTCGACCGCAACGTGCACAACCGCTGGGTGGTGCTCAAGGGCCTGCTGAACACCGGCGACACCGATGCGATGGCCGCTGCAGCAGCTGAAGTGCTCACCCTCGCCGAGGTCGAGCATCCGAACATCGTCCGGATCCACAACTTCGTCGAGCACGACGATCCCGACGTCGGGCCGGTCGGCTACATCGTCATGGAGTTCGTCGGCGGCACCTCGCTCAAGCAGATCCGCAAGGCCAACGACGGCCCGCTTCCCGCGGGCCAGGCCGTCGCCTACATCGTGGAGATCGCGCCCGCGCTGGGCTACCTGCATGCGCAGGGCCTGGTGTACTGCGACTTCAAGCCCGACAACGTGATGCAGTCCGACGAGCAACTCAAGCTCATCGACCTCGGTGCGGTCATTCCCATGGACGATCAGATGAGTGCGATCTACGGGACCGTCGGCTACCAGGCGCCCGAGATCGCCCAGACCGGGCCCACCGTCGCCAGCGACATCTACACGGTTGGGCGGACGCTCGCCGTGTTGGTCATCGACATGCCGCAGGAGCGCGGTGCGTTCGTCGCCGAACTCCCCGGACCCGAGACGCAGCCCGTTTTCGCGAAGTACGAGTCCCTGTATTACGCGATCCGCCGCGCCGCCAATCCCGATCCGGAGCAACGCTTCTCGTCGATGGAGGAGCTAGCCGACCAGCTGACCGGCGTGCTGCACGAGATCGCGGCGCTCGACAGCGGCAAGGAACGGCCGCGGATCTCGAACTGCTTCAGCCCGCAGCGCGCCGTCTTCGCCACCGGCATAGACGAGCGGGTGGACCCCGCCGCGGTGATCGCGGCTCTGCCGGTGCCCGTCGTCGACCCGACCGATTCGGGTGCGGCACTGCTCGCCACGGCCAGCGGGACGGAGCTCGGCCAACTCGAACACGCACTCAACGTGGCGCGCGGGGGCCAAGGCAGGAGCACGTCCGTCGAGATCCCGCTGCGCCTGGTGCGCGCGGCACTCGAGCTTGGGTCGACGGGGGATGCTCGCAGACGCGATCATCGAGCTGAGCAAGGTCATTCCCGGCGACTGGCGGCTGACCTGGTACGACGCCCAGTGCGCCCTGCTCGAGGCTGACTTCGACAGGGCGGCAATCGCATTCGACTCCGTGTTGGCCGCGCTGCCCGGCGAGCTCGCCCCGAAGATGGCGCTTGCGGCTACCGCCGAACTGCGCGGCGTTCCCGCCGAGGCCACGCGGTACTACCAGACGGTGTGGCAGACCGACCACAGCTACGTCAGCGCCGCCTTCGGGTTGGCACGGCAACGCGCACGCGCGGGTGACGTCGTGGGAGCGATCACGGCGCTCGACGAGGTGGCCCCCGCGTCGGCGTCGTTCACGACCGCGGCCGCGACGGCGATCGAAGTCCTTCTCCGCGGCGGAGATCCGAGGGCACTGAACGAGCAGATGCTGGTCGATGCGGGCAATCGCGCGGCGTCGTTGAACATGGAGTCGACCGCGAAACGGGCGACGATGCGGCTGAAGGTGTTGGGTGCGGCACTGGACTGGATGCGGGCGGGAAATGCCCCGAGGGCTCCGCGGCTGCTCGGACAGGTCTTCCACGAGCCTGGACTTCGTACCGAAATGGAGAACTGCTACCGCGAACTGGCGCACGATGCATCCGACACCTGGGCGCGGATCGACTTGGTGGAGAAGGCCAATGCCGTTCGGCCGAGGACGCGCGTATGACCGACCCGGAGTCCTCCTGCCCCAAGTGCGCCGCCGCCGTCGGTCGCGCCGACCGCTTCTGCGAGGTCTGCGGCACCGTCCTGGCGGACATCCGCCAGGTGGGAGTCCCTCGACACGAACGGGCCACGGACGGCGCCGTGCGGGGATTGCGGCAACACCAAGCCCTTCGGCGAGTACTGCGACGTGTGCGGACACCGGCGCACGCTGCCGGATCGCGACGAGGCGGAGATCGGCACGGTCTTCGTGATCACCGATCGCGGGGTGGAACACGCCGCCAACGAAGACGCCGCCGCCGCGGGCATGGTCACCGGTGGTGCCGACCGGCCAGCGCTGATCGCCGCGGTCGTATGCGATGGCGTGTCGTCGTCGCGCGAGTCCAGCGCCGCCGCAGTCGCCGCTTCCACGACTGGCGTCGATGCAATGCTGATGGCGCTCAACGGGTCTCGGCCGGCAAAGACTGCCATGCTCGAGGGGCTCGCGGTTGCGGCCAAGGCCGCAGCCGCCGCGCGGACGGATCCGACCACCGCCCCGTCGTGCACCTACACCGCCGTGACGGTGGTGCCGGAAGTCGAAGGCGCCGCGCTGGCGGCGACATCGGGCGAAGGCGCCGTGCAGATCACGGTCGGCAACGTCGGCGACAGCCGCGCGTACTGGTTCCCGGCACCGCCGGCGCCAGGGCAGCAGTTGACCGTTGACGACTCCGTGTCGCAGGAGCTGATCACCGCGGGCCTACCTGCCGATTCCGAGGCGGTACTGCGCGGCGCGCACACCATCACCCGGTGGATGGGTGCCGATGCCGAGCCGCAGCCATGGGCGAACTCGAGCGTGCACGCCATCACCGTTCACGGTCCTGGCGTGGTGTTGCTCTGCTCCGACGGACTCTGGAACTATCTGCCCGAGGCGGCCGACGTCGGACGATTCCTCGAGGGCACCGATCCCGTGACGGCTGCGCGTGCTCTCGTCGACCACGCGATTCGGGCGGGCGGCTCGGACAACATCACCATCATCGTGATCCCGATTGGAGGACCCGCATGAGTTCGGATGGACAGCAAGGCAATTCCGGTATCACCGTGGACGTCGACCACAACCCGTACCTCGCCGAGGGCAGCGGAACGGTGGATGCGATCGTCAGCATCGTGGCGGGCGCGGACGTCGTCGTCAGCGCACCTGCAGCCGAGCGGGTGGAGGCCATCGTCATCGACTGCTCGGGGTCGATGCAGACGCCGATCGCCAAGTTCGACGCCGCGAAGGCCGCCACTTTCGCGGCTATCGATGAAATCGTCGACGGCACCTACTTCACGATCATCGCGGGCACCGAAATTGCCAGACCCGTGTATCCGAGGGAGGGCTTTCCGACACCGGCGAGTGCGGCGACGAAGGCCGCGGCGAAGCAAGCCGTCGACGCGCTGCGGCCGGGTGGCGGAACGGCGATGGGTACCTGGCTGGCCGCCGTCCGCGAGGTCGTCGGACGGCACCCCGGTGCGCTCATTCACGCGATCCTGCTGACCGACGGCAAGGACGAGCACGAGACCGCAAAGGATCTGCAGCGCGAAATCGCGGCCAGTCAAGGCAAATTCACCTGTGACTGCCGCGGAGTCGGAACGGCGTGGCACGTCGAGGAGCTGCGTTCGATTTCGTCGGCGCTGTTGGGCAGTGTCGACATCGTCGCCAACCCCGAGGATCTCGCCGAGGACTTCGCCGAGATGATGCGCACGTCGATGGGCAAGTCGATTCCCGACCTGACGATGCGGGTCTGGACACCGGCAGGGGCGCGCATCGAATTCGTCAAGCAGGTGGCGCCGACCGTCGAGGACCTGACCCACCGCCGCGTCGATGCCGGCCAGATCGGCGAGTATCCGCTGGGGTCGTGGGGCGCAGAGGACCGTGACTACCACGTGCAGGTGGACATCGAGCCCGGCGCGGTGGGACGCGAGAAGCTGGCGATGCGGGTGACCGTCGTCGCCGGTGACGAGGTGCTCGGCGAGGGCATGGTGAAGGCGGTGTGGACCGCGGACACCGAGTTGTCCACGCGGATCAGCCAGCGCGTGGCGCACTACACCGGCCAGGAGGAACTGGCGCAGGCGGTGAAGGAGGGCCTGAGCGCACGCAAGAGCGGCGACGAGGCTACGGCGACCGCAAAGCTGCAACGCGCAATGGAACTCGCGGTGGAGTCGGGCAACGACGGCACGGCCAAACTGCTGAGGGCCGTCGTGGAGGTCGACGAGCGCACCGGCACGGCGAGGCTGCGGCGTGACGTCGCGGCAGCAGACGAGATGGCACTCGACGCGCGATCGACCAAGACCGCCCGGGTACGAAAGGAGTCCTGATGCCCACCTGCGTCGACGGACACGACTCGGTCGCCACGGACTACTGCGACGTGTGCGGCGTGGTGATCGGGGCGGCCACCGTGCCGTCGACCCCGACGGTGGTATCCGGGCCGGCCGAGGCCGAGTCGACGCCGTGCCCCGCCTGCGGCGTGCCGAGCGTCGGCCGCTTCTGCGAGGCGTGCGGACACGATTCAGCGCTGCCCGCACCCGTCGCTCGCCCCGCCACCGAACCCGCGGCCGTGGCTCCGCCTCCCGCCGCGGCGGTGTGGACCGCCGTGGTGGCCGCCGACCGCGAGTTCCACCAACGGGTGCTCGACCGCGACGGTCCGGACACCGTCGACTTCCCGGCGTTCTATCACGAGCGCCGAATAGCGTTGCACGACGACACCGCACTGATCGGCCGGGCGAAGCCCGATCAAGGGCTGGAACCCGAGATCGACCTCGGCATCCCGCCAGTGGATCGCGGTGTCTCGTCGCAGCACGCCGTGCTGCGCATCAGCGATGCGGGCATCACCATCACCGACATCGGGTCGACGAACGGTACGAGCCTCAACGGCAGCGAAGAGCTTCTGGCCAAGAACGTGGAGACCCCGCTCGCCGACGGCGACCGCATTCACGTCGGCGCGTGGACCACGATCACGATCGTCAAGGGTTGATTGGCGAGAGGCACTTCGAAAATCGTTCGGGGCAGATGAAGTTGGCCAGGGCACCGAATGATGCCACAGCGTTGTTGAGATAGCGGTGACGCCGCGAAAGTGCGAGTGGCCGTGCTCCTGAGCGCTCTCTGAGCCCGGGCACGAGCCCAAACGCCTACCAATGCTTGGTATCAGCCGGCGAGGGTCGGCCGCAGGAAGTCGCCGGACACCGTGACGGCCGGACCGGAGGTGTCCCCGCCGACGACGAGTGTCGCGAAGGCGATGTCGCCCGTGATGCCCGCGAACCAGCCGTGGGAATGGGTGTTGTCGCCGAACTCGGCGGTTCCCGTCTTGCCGCCGAGGCCCGGAATGTCCCGCAGCGCAGTCGCGGTGCCGTCGGACACCGTGCCCAGCATCATCGCCCGCAGGCTGTCCGTGATCGCGGGCGGGATCGGCTGCGACGGATTGTTCGCGGTGGTCGTCTGACCGACGACGAGCGTTGGAGTGATCGTCGATCCGTGGCCGAGGCTGGCCTCGGCGAGGGCCAACCCGAACGGGCTTACCGTGACGGTGCCCTGGCCGATGCCGTTCTCCACCTTCTGCGCGGGCGTGTCGGCGTTGGGCACCTTGCCGGTGATGGTGGTGAGTCCAGGGATGACGTAGTCGACGCCAATCCCGAACAGCCGCGCCATGTTCGGCAGCGCATCGGCGGGCAACTTGTCCGCCAGTGCTGCCATCGTCGTGTTGCACGAATGCGAGAACGCCGACGACAGTGGCACGGTGCCCAGGTCGAACTCGTCCTCGTTGGGGATCGTGCGATTCTCGATGGTGACGGTGCCGGGGCAGGCCTCCGGGGTGTCCGGTGTCGCCAGGCCCGCCTGCAGGGCCGCGGCGGTGGTGATGGTCTTGAAGGTCGAACCGGGCGGGTAGCTACCGGACAGGGCGATCGGTCCCTGGGCGTTCGCGGCCGCGTTCTGCGCCACCGCCAGAATGCCACCGGTCGACGGAGCGATCGCCACCAGGACCGTGGGCCGGGGCTCGGCGGCGACCGCCTGCTGCGCGAGCATCTGCATCCTGGTGTCTATGGTGGTGCGAATCGGGTCGACGTCGCGCGGCGGTGTGGAGGTCAGTTCGTCGGTGGGCTGCCCCTTGTCTTGGCCTTCTACGGAGACGAGCCGAACCGACCACCCCGCAGCATCATCGATTGCCTTCTGCCACAACGCAGGAAGACCGTCCAGTGCAGGAGAGGACATGTCGCGGTTGGCGGTCAGCAGGGCGCCCTGGTCGGCCACCGCGACGCCGGGGATCTCCTTGAGTTGGTCGGCGACCTTACCCAGGTCCTCCTCGCGGAGCTTGATCACCGTGACCGTGTCGTCCTGAGTTGCGTTGAACTGGCCTGCGATCGATTCGGCGGTGGTGGTGGCGTCGAATTGCTGGAGTACCGATGCGAGTGGGGCGGCGGAGTCGAGGTGGTCGCGCGTCAGCGTGACGACGCCGATGGTCTGCCAGCTCAAGATCGGTTGGCCGTCGCGGTCCACGACGGGGGTGAGGAAGTTCTTCTCGTCGCTGTACTGGAAGGTCTTGCCGGACACCAGTTTCGGGTGCAGAACGGCGGGGGACCAGTGGACGTGCCAGTCGTCGCCGGACTGCGTGGCCGTCGCCGTCGCGTCGTACTGCAGGGTCTTGTCGGGCCCGAACGACCACGTGTAGCTCAGCTTGCCCGACTTCTCGTCGTCGCCGGACTGGCTGGCGTCGACCTTGACCGTCGCGGCCTTGCCCATCCCGTCGAACATCGAGGTGATCGCGGCGGTGGCGGCGTTGGGATCGTCGGTGCTCGCGGCGGCGGCATTCGCGTCCTTGCGACCAATCGCGTCGGCAAAGGCGTGAAATGCGTCTTCCGGCTTGGGGCTCGAGAACAGCGAACAACTCGTCGAGCCGAAGACCAGAGCACAGGACATTAGTGACAATAGGAAGCGTCTCGTCATGACCCTTCGAGGGTAACCACGCCGGATCCGTGGGCCCGCGGAGCACGCCGAGCGTCCGCTCGTTTGGTCCGCGACGTTGGCGGGTAAGCCGCCGATACAGACAGTGCACAGGCAGTGCACAGCATGAGGGCCTGCCGCGCTCGGTAGCGACGGGAGTGAAGGCGTGGCAAAGGAATCCGACGCCAACGGCGAGGAAGAGGCACGCCAGCGGCTGGCGGACCGAGTCCTGGGCGTCGCGGAGGACGCGATCTACTGGGCCATCGCCGTGGTACTCGTCGCGGGTTCGGGCGCGCTGCTGGTCGCGCAGTTCAACACCATGCTCCACCTGCGGAGCGCGCCGACCAAGACCGTCATGCTGGAAGTCCTCGACGGCCTGCTGCTCATCTTCATCTTCGTCGAATTGCTCTACGCCGTGCGGTCGTGTCTGCGCTCCCACGAGATCGTCGCCGAGCCGTTCCTCATCGTCGGAATCCTGGCTGGCATCAAGGAAATCGTGGTGCTGTCCGTCGAGGCGGCGACACTCCTTCCGAACGGGCCGGAATTCTCGAGAGCCGTGGTCGAGATCGGTGCGCTCGGTGCGGTGGTCGTGGCGTTGGCGGGTGCGGCCTTCATCCTTCGCGAGCGTCGTCGGGACACCGAGGACGCGGGTGAGCAGGCGGCCGACGACGATGAACCGAGTCGCGCCGAGGCCAAGTAGCGTCCATCGCCGAAGCGGGCGTGCGTAGGCTCGAGGGTGTCGACAAAGATGCTGCGACTGGCTGCAGCGCTGTTCGCCGCCATCGCCCTGACGGCGGGTGGCCTGCAGTTCGGCGCTTTCGTGGCGACCTCCGGCCTGCGGCACCTCATCCTTGCGATCTTCGCGCTCTGGGTCGGCGGCAGCGTAGCGATTGCAGTCTTCTCGTCGTGGTACCGGGATCGGTGCAACCCGCGGCGACGAGGTCGGGACGACTGATGGTCTGCGAAGCTTCTCATGACAGAACGGGTGGGGACGGTGGGACTCGAACCCACAAATGTCAGGCGTTTTAAGCGCCCCGCCGATGCCAATTAGGCTACGTCCCCTCTAGGCAGGCGAGTCTATCGCGGAGGCAGATCTCGTGTTCCTGTCTGCGCGGTCCAGCTCCAGAGGGGCTCGGATTGCCCATTAGGCTTTGCCGGATGAGCCGCAAGCGTGCCGGCACGATTCCCGTCATTGCCCTCACGGGCTATCTGGGCGCGGGCAAGACAAGTCTGCTCAACCACGTGCTGCGGACGTCAGGGGCCCGGATCGGCGTGGTGATCAACGATTTCGGCGATATCAATGTCGATGCCGGTCTGATCAGCGGCCAGATTGACGAACCGGAGTCCATCGCGGGCGGCTGTATCTGCTGTCTGCCCGATGACGGCGGACTCGACGTGGCGTTGGCCAGGCTGGCCGACCCGGATTTGCGTCTGGATGCGATCATCGTGGAGGCGAGCGGGCTGGCCGAACCGATGTCCATTGCCCGGATCATCGGCTTCAGCGAGGTCAGTGGTATCCGCGACGGCGGGGTCATCGACGTAGTCGACGCCGTCGAGGCATTTCGAGACGGTTGATCGCACCTCGATGCCGCCCGTCCGCTACGGCGCCGCCACGCTCGTCGTGGTCAACAAGCTGGATGAGATTCCTGCCAGCGGGCGTGAAGCCACCCTGCAGCGCGTGAAAGAGCGTGTCCACGAACGCAATCAACGCGCCCACGTGGTCGGCACCGTCGGCGGCCGAATCGATCCGGGGCTGCTCTTCGATGTCGCGGCTGCCAGAGATGTCGCCGGCCAGCTGTCGTTTCGTGACCTGCTCGCCGAGTCCGCAGGCGATCACGAACAGCATCACCACGTCCACGCCGAATCGGTCACCGTGACCAGCGAGGGCACGATCGATCCGGAGGTGTTGACAGAATTGCTCGACAACCCTCCGGTGGGGGTGTATCGCATGAAAGGCGCTGTGGCCGTTCGCCACCGGTCGGGTCGCGGAACTACGTCGTGAACGTGGTGGGGTCGTCGGTGCACGTCTCGCCGGGGTCTCGCGATCCGTCGGACAACTGCCTCGTCGCCATCGGGACCGGCATCGGTACCGCCGAGGTGCGCGGCCGACTGGCACTCGCACTGCGCCCGACCTCTGAGGTCGCGTCGGCCACTGCGCTGCGGCGGTTGCAGCGACGGTAGCCGAAGTCATCGGTGAGCGGTGCTGGAACCTGGAACTCGCGGAGTCGACGTGGCTCATGCCACGGTGGGCGGCAAAACGAGGAACGAAGGGCTCCAAGCTGCTGTTCTGGCGCCCGTGGAGGGCACCGGCACGATCTACGGCGTGTCTCTCCCGTCGCCACCGCAGGCCATCGAACGGTTGTCCTGGCAGATTTCGACACCGCTCGGGGAGTAGAGCGGGGCGGAGGCCGAGCTGGCGGGCTTCACCGTTAGAGAGTTGTCGGTAGCGGTCGCGCCAGGTGATGTCGATGTCGACGTATCGGCGGCCGCCGTTCCGGCTAAGCTGAGCGCACTCGCAATGATGGTGGTTGCGATCGCCGTTGCCGCAAAGATTGTTTTCATTTTTTCTCGCTTTCGATGAATGATGTTCGTTGTTGCATCCCCGCAGTCACAGCCTCGCCGCGGCGACCACGAATTGCCAGATACGTCAGCGAACACCCACAACCTGTAAACGCACTGAGTTCGAAGTGGGAGTCGGCTTCTGGTGTGACGCGCGTTCCGCGGCCATGACTGAGGGCGAGCCGTTGCCGAACCGCCGGGCGCACGGCTTCCGGGAAATCGCTATCCACGCAGTGGAACTGCGACATGGGGCGCGTTCTCATTGCATGTGTTCCGATGTCGCGGCAGCCCGAGATGTCGCCGGCCAGCTGTCGTTTCGTGACCTGCTCGCCGAGTCCGCAGGCGACGGTGAAAGAACATCACCACGTCCACGCCGAATCGGTCACCGTCACCAGTGAGGGCACGGTCGATCCGGCGGTGTTGACGGCCCTCCGGCGGGGGTGTAACGGATGAAAGGCGTTGTGGCCGTTCGGCACCGGTCTGGGTCGCGGGACTACGTCGTGAACGTGGTGGGTTTGTCGGTACACGTCTCGCCGGGGTCTCGGGATCCGTCGGCCAACTGCCTCGTCGCCATTGGTACCGGCATCGGCACCGCTGAGGTCCGCGGCCGATTGGCACTCGCACTGCGCCCGACCTCGGAGGTCCCGTCGGCCACCGCGCTGCGACGGTTTCAGCGTCCGTAGCCGACGTCATCGGTCGCGCGGAAGTAACGATCGTCCACAGCTGTTGACGGTTTAACTCACAGGGAGTCGAATGTGAGCACCCGTTGAACCGCGAGTAAAGGGGCGGCACAGATGACGACTACCGAAGAGAAGCCCGACACCAACGGCGACGCGCCACTGCCGCGCAGGCGGCGCAGTGTGGTGGCGGCGTTGAAGTCCCCGACGGCCGTGGCGATCCCGCACCCGGCGCTGCACTACTCCGTCGACGAGGAGTCGCAGGCCAGTCGCAGGAAGGGCATCGACTACGTCGTCTTCGGTGTCACCGCGGCCATCGCCATCGGATTCCTGGTGTGGGGGTTCGTCAGTACGCCGTCGTTGAAGAGCGTCTCCGGCGCCGCGCTGACCTGGGTGATGGGCAACACGGGATGGCTGTTCATTCTCACTGCGTCGGCGATTCGTGGTGTTCGTGCTGTGGCTGGCGCTCGGACGTTTCGGCGCCATCCCGCTCGGCCGTGACGACGAAGAACCCGAGTTCAGGACGATCTCGTGGGTCGCGATGATGTTCAGCGCAGGCATGGGCATCGGCCTGATGTTCTACGGGGTCGCCGAACCGCTGTCCCATCTGGTCACCCCGCCGCCGGGGACGGGTCCGGAAGGCAATCCAGAGGCCATCCAGACGGCCATGGCGACGACGTTGTTCCACTGGACGCTGCACCCGTGGGCCATCTACTGCGTCGTCGGTCTCGCCATCGCCTACGGCGTGTATCGCAAGGGCAGGCTGCAGTTGATCAGCGCGGCGTTCGAGCCGCTGATCGGTGACCGCGCCAACGGTCCGCTGGGCAAGGTGATCGACATGCTGGCGATCTTCGCCACGCTGTTCGGGTCGGCGGCGTCACTGGGTCTCGGCGCCCTGCAGATCTCCAGCGGACTGGACATCGTCGCGGGCCTCGGCGGCGGCGGCAATGCGGTGCTGATCGGCATCATCGTCGTGCTCACCATCGCCTTCATCTTCTCGGCGGTATCGGGCGTCGCCAAGGGCATCCAGTGGTTGTCCAACATCAACATGGTGTTGGCATTGATCCTCGCGCTGTTCGTCTTCGTCGTTGGCCCAACGGTTTTCATCCTCAACCTGCTGCCGACCGCGCTGGGCACCTACTTCCAGGACATCATGATGATGTCGGCGCGCACCGGCGCCGAAGGCGAGGCCGTCGACAGCTGGCTGCAGTCGTGGACTGTCTTCTACTGGGCGTGGTGGCTGTCCTGGACACCCTTCGTGGGCATGTTCATTGCGCGCATCTCCCGCGGCCGCACCATTCGCCAGTTCGTCACCGGCGTCCTGCTGGTGCCGAGCCTGGTGTCACTGGTGTGGTTCGCCATCCTCGGCGGCGCCGCGTTGCACGCGCAGACAACCGGCACCGACATCTACGGCGACGGCAACAGCCAGACCCAGTTGTTCACGTTGCTCGACACGTTCCCGTTCACTACGGTCGCCAGCATCTTGGTGATGGTGCTGGTGGCCATCTTCTTCGTCTCCGGCGCCGACGCGGCGTCGATCGTGATGGGATCGCTCTCCGAGCGCGGCACCATCGAGCCGTCGAAGAGGACGGTCGTGTTCTGGGGTGCCGCGACGGGTGCGGTGGCGGCCGTGATGCTGCTGGTCGGCGGTTCGGATGCGCTCAATGGTCTGCAGACGCTGACGATCATCGCGGCGCTGCCGTTCGTGCTGGTGATGGTCGGCCTGGCCGTCGCACTGGTCAAGGATCTTCGACGAGATCCCATGATGATCCGAAAGCGCTATGCCGCAGGCGCAATCGACGATGCGGTGATCGCCGGGGTATGCGAGCACGGCGACGACTTCGTCATCGCGGTGGAGCGCGATCCCGACGCCAACTGACGGGTGCGCCGATGGGTAGCCGCTAGGGGCCAGTGGACAAGGGGCGCAGTGCCGCATCGGCGAACCGTCGACCGACGAGAAGATGGGTAGCTGCGTCCGGGTGTAGCCGGTCTGGCAATGGAACACTCGCGGCGTCTTCCGGCCCGTACAACGCAAGCCCATCGAGGTAGGAGATGTGCGCGTCGGTCCGCTGCCTGTGGGCGACGATGGCGGCCAACTCCTGGCGGATATAGGTCAGCGTCAGACGACCTAGCCCGCCCGGCCGCACCCCGTCGGCGGGGTCGCCCGTCGCGATGAAGCGCAGCGATCCCTTGGCGAGCATGTCGGTGTCGAAAGCGCCTGGACCCGGCGTGATCTCGTGGATGGGGCAGTACAGCGGGCTTACCACGATCAGTGGGATGTCCGGGTGGCCGTCACGGATCGTGTCCAGGAAACCGTGCACGGCAGGCCCGAAGGCGCGCTGTCGCAACAGATCCGCGTTGACGAGGTTGATGCCGAGCTTGACACTGACCACGTCGGCGTGTTGGTCACGGATCGCGCGGGCCGTGAACGGATCCAGTAGTGCGCCGCCCGAGAATCCGAGGTTCACCAGGTTCAGCCCGGCAAGCGCCGCGGCGACCGCGGGCCAGGTCGTGCTCGGGCTTGCCGCGTTCGAGCCCTGACTGATCGAACTTCCGTGATGGACCCAGCGTTGCCGATCCTCCGGCAGCACGCCGATCGGCGCGTCGGTGCGCAGAGCCACCAGGAGCGTCCGCTCGTAGTGCGGAAGCCAGATCTCGACGTCCTTCTCCTCGGCGGACAGTCCGTCGAACCTGGTCGTCGCGACGGGACCGGTCTCAATGCCGGATTCTCCCGTCGCCGGGTTGACGGTCACCACGTCGCCGCCACTGGTCCTCACGTGTCCGGCGGGTAGTCCGTCGACGATCAGATCGACGGTGCCGTCGGGCCTTTCGGGTACGCCGGTCAACACGACCCGCGTGCGCACCACGTCGAGTTCGATCACCGTCGCGGCCGTCCGGAACGCGAAGCGCACCCCGGACGGCTGCGACTGCGCACCGAGCAACTGCGGATCGTCGCACTGTTCGCGGGCCCGCTGCGGTAGGCGATGGGGCAGCCACCCACGGTCGGTGCTCTCGAGCTCGGCGAGTCCGCGCAGCAAGCCGGCGTCGATCTGGTGGTGGATCAGGATGGCACCACCTCGACCATTCGCTCGTTCGACTCGTCCCTTGCCGCGCGCCGCCGATGCGCGCGCCGCACCGCCCAGTACACCACCAGCAGCGAAAGGCCAAGCAGCGGGTAGCCCATGCCGATCCGTGCCACCGCCAACCACCCGGTGAAGCCGCTATCGTAAAGCCACTGCTGTACAACGAATCTCGCCCCGAACACGACTGCGAACGTCAGCGTTGCGACGTCGAACGCGCGCAGTACTGTTTTATCGGCGCGCCACGCCGGGTCTGGTCCTGCACTGCGCAGCGAGTTCCAGAGCACCCCGACCAGCGGACGTCGCACGATCAGGGACAGCGTGAGCACCGCCGCCGCGATCAGGCTAAACCAGATACCCGGCAGGAAGTAGTTCTCGGCGTTTCCGGAGTAGAACGCGATCAACGCCGCGACGACGACGCCCAGCAGTCCGGATACCGCGGGCTGGATCGGCTCCTTGCGCATCAGACGCAGCACGATGAGACCCGCGCTCGCGCCGACTGCCACGACGACCGCCGCGTCCAAACCCGCGATCGCGTTGACGATGACGTAGGCGAGGGTGGGGATGCTGGCGTAAACCAGGCCGGACACGCCACCCATCCGCTCCAGCGGTGTCATGCGCCACGTCCAAGGTGTTCCTCCAAGAACCGATCGACGGCGTTCCACATGTCGATCGTGTTCTGAGGGTTGACGAAACCGTGTCCCTCGTCCTCCTTGACCATGTACTCGACCTCGACGCCCCGTGCCCGCAGGCCCTCGACGAGGTTGTCGGATTCGGCCTGGACCACGCGAATGTCGTTGGCGCCCTGGATGACCAGCAGCGGGGTGCGGATCTGGTCGATCTTGGTGATCGGCGAGCGGGCCAGCATGTCCGCCAACTGCTCGGGATCGTCCGGGTCGCCGACGAACAGGTGCCAGTTGTTGGCGAGATGCGGGCGTGCGACCTCGGGCAGCGTGCGCATGAAGTTGCTCAGGTCCGAGATGCCGACGTAGTCGACCGCGGCCGCGAAGACGTCCGGCGTGAACGTCACGCCGACCAGCGTCGCGTAGCCGCCATAGGATCCGCCCAGGATGGCGACCCGGTCGCGGTCGGCATACCCGTGCGCGATGGCCCACTCGACGGCGTCGATGAGATCGTCGTGCATCTTGCCCGCGAACTCGCCGATTGCCGCCTTCTGGAATGCCTTGCCGTAGCCGGATGAACCGCGGAAGTTGACCTGCAGCACCGCGTATCCGCGGTTGGCCAACAGCTGCACTCCTGCGGCGTACATCCACCCGTCGCGCGCCCACGGTCCGCCGTGCACCGTCAGGACGAGCGGCAGGGGCCCTCCACCTTCCGATCCGACGGGCAGCGTCAGATACGAGTGCAGGTCGAGTCCGTCACGCGACTGAATCGTCACCGGCAGCATCGGCGCGAGCCGTTCCGGGTCGAGATGCGGGTAGGGCCGGTACAGCTCTCGGCTCTCGCGGGTGTCGTGGTCGTAGAGGTAGGTCACTCCTGGTTCGCGGTCGTGGGTGAAGGTGACGATCCACTTCGTGCCACCGGTGTCGGATGAGAGTGCGCCGATGTCTCCGTCGGAGAGCTTCTCCAGGCCGCCCAGTACGTCGGCGAAATGCGGGTCGAGCGCGTGAATGACCTGTCGCTCACCGAGATAACGCACGCCGAGCAGTTCCCCGGTGGCCGTGCTTCGAATCAGTGGTTCGGGCAGCCCTGGCCACACCTGGGCGCGCGTGTCGACGTCGAAGGTCGGGTGACTGTCGACGGCGTGCTGCTTGCCGTCGGTCACGTCGAGCCGCACCAGTCGGGTGCGATCGGTGCCCTCGTTCGATCCCATCCAGATCCCGGTTCCGTCGGGCGTGACGACCATGGGGTACATCCCCATCGTGTAGTCCCTGCCGTCGTACCTCGCGATGGAACGCAGCGACTTGGTCTCGGTGTCCCATTGCAGTACCTCGAGATCGCCGTGCGCGTTGAGCTTCGTCGCGAACAGGTCACCGCGCCTGCTCGCCAGCCACGCGATCACGTCGCCCGGATTCTCGGCCAGCAGCGTCAGTTCACCCGAGGAAATGTCGAGTTCGTAGGCGTCCATGCTCTGCGGGCCACGCTTGTTGGAGTAGACCAGCGCCTTCCCGGGCTTGTCGGGAAGCAACTCGAAGGCCGACATGACCCCGGGAAATGGAGTGAGGTCGAGGGGCGGCGCCTCGGGATCGTCGAGGTCGACGCGTAATACGTGCCAGTTCTCGTCACCGCCGGTGTCCTGAAGGTAGAGCAGCCAACGCGGATCGCCGGTCCAGCTGAAGTGCAGGATGCTGCGGGTCTCGTCACCGGTCACGCGCCGGGCGTCGTCGCCACCCAGGTTCTGGATCCAGATGTTCAGGCGATCCCGCCACGGCGCGAGGTACGCGATGCGGGTGCCGTCCGGGGAAATCGCGGCCCCTGCTCGAACGGGCGACTTGAACAAGTCGGCGACGGAGATCTGCTCGGGTTTGGTCATGTCGCCATCCCACAGTCGGACGTAACGGCACAGTCAAGCCGCGCTGGTGAGCCATGATGGAAGCCGTGGCGTGGAGCACACGTGAACTCGCGGAACTGGCTGGCACCAGCCTGCGAGCGGTGCGCCACTACCACCAGGTGGGCTTGCTCGACGAGCCCGAACGGCGATCCAACGGCTACAAGCAGTACGGCGTTGCGCACCTCGTCCGGCTGGTGCGCATCAAACGGTTGACCGACCTTGGGTTCTCCCTCCCTCAGATCGCCGCGCTCGACGATGCTGACGACCACCCCGAGCAGGCGCTGCGAGAGCTCGACGCGGAACTGGCCGCGACGATCGACCGGTTGCAGCGCGCGCGTGAGGAGCTCGCCGAGCTCCTTGAGTCCTCCGCACCGACCGACCTACCAACGGATTTTGTCGCGCCGGCTACCGCGGCAAAGATGACCGAGGCGGATCGCTCACTCGTCGTGGTGCTGAGCAGAGTCCTGGGACCGCGCGGCATGCAGGTTTATGCCGACATGATGAGGGAGGCGCCCGATGATCCCGCGGCCTCGGAACTGGACCACCTGCCCGCCGACGCGGACGAGGCGACGCGCGAGGACCTTGCCGAACGCCTCGCCCCGTACATCTTGTCGGTGACGCAGGCGCATCCCGGGCTTGCCGACTCACGCGCTGACGCCCCGCGTGGAAAGCGCTTCGCGGACAAGGCGATCGACGACGCGGTGGCCGACCTGTACAACCCGGCGCAGCGCGACGTGCTGCGCCGAGTCGGCGAGATCCTGCGTTCCGCCCCGCGCGGGGCCACCTAACGACAATCCACCGACGAAAGGCGATATCGGTTCAGGCCGGTATCTGGACCGTCTTCGGCTGCCCCACATGCCATTTCGTCTGGCGATCGACCGAACCAGAACAGAACACCAACCCGGACGAGTATCCCGAGGTCTTCGGCTCGACCCGGCGTCCCTCAGCGAACTGCCCGTCTCGCCGGGCATCCCGCCGCTGCCACCGCAGCCGGCCGCATCGTAGGCACGGCCGCGCCAGGCTGGAAGGATCGAACCATGTCGCTATCTGATTTCGATCGGTATCCCTTGACCTTCGGGCCGAGTCCCGTCCACCCTCTGGACCGCCTCACCGCGCACCTCGGCGGCGGCGTTCGGATCTGGGCCAAGCGGGAGGACTGCAACTCGGGGTTGGCCTACGGTGGCAACAAGACGCGCAAGCTCGAATACATCGTTCCCGACGTACTCGCCCAGGGCGCCGATACGCTGGTCTCGATCGGCGGATACCAGAGCAACCACACCAGGCAGGTGGCGGCGGTCGCCGCGAAGCTAGGGCTGAAAGCCGTTCTCGTGCAGGAGAAGTGGGTCGACTGGCCAGATTCCGTGAATGACAAGGTCGGCAACATCCTGTTGTCCCGCATCATGGGTGCTGACGTCCGACTGGACCCGGCGGGTTTCGACATCGGCATCCGGTCGTCGTGGGAGAAGGCGATTCACGAGGTCGAGGCGGCGGGGGGCAAGCCCTACGCGATCCCCGCGGGTGCCTCCGAGCATCCGCTCGGTGGACTGGGGTTTGCGAACTGGGCCGAAGAGGTTGCACGCCAAGAGGACGAGCTCGGCGTCTTCTTCGACACCATCGTCGTCTGCACGGTCACGGGTTCGACCCACGCCGGCATGATCGCAGGGTTCGCAGGACAGGATCGGCCGCGACGAGTTCTCGGAATCGATGCGTCCGCCACGATCGACAAAACCCGCGACCAAGTCGCGCGGATCGCCCGCCACACAGCAGATTTGATCGGGATCGACCGCGACATTCGCGATGACGAGATCGTCGTCCTGGAGGGGTGGGCGGGCGACCTGTACGGGATTCCGGTGGCGTCGACGATCGCTGCGATCCGGCTGCTCGGCGGGCTCGAGGGCGTGATCATCGACCCTGTCTACGAAGGGAAGTCGATGGCTGGTCTCCTCGATCTGGTGCGCGACGGTACCATTTCCAGCGGATCCAACGTGCTCTACGCCCACCTCGGTGGCCAACCCGCACTCAACGCGTACTCGGGGGCATTCGGCTAGCCGAAAAATCGGATGGCTCAACCTTTCCGGAGGGTCGTTGACGACCGGCTGGAGACTTCGTAACCCGTCGTCAGCCAGAACACCGTGCGATCCAGGCCGGGCACGATGTCGGTGATCTCGAGCTCACCTGCGGCGAATCGACCAAGCAGTCCAAAGATGACTGTCGAGAGAATCGTCTCCAGATCACGCACGAACTCCTCGTCGACGCCGGAGAGCACCTGCATGAACGATGGAACGGTGATGTCGAGGCCTCGGCGGAACAGTTCTTGTCCACCTGGTGCGGCCCGCGCCCGGAAGAACGCCGTCAGCATTGCCGGATGTCGCTCCCACGGTTCGAAGATGGTGCGCAGCAGGCGCATCATCCCGTCGTAGACGGATTCGTCGGACGGGGGGACTGGTGATCCAAGCCGGAGTATCGGTGCTCATCCATCCAGCTGTTCAGCGCGGCGAGGATGAGTTCGTCGCGGGTCGAATAGTGCTTGTAGATGGTGGCCAACGAGGACTGGGCGCGGCGCGCCACCTCCCGCAGTTGTACCGCGTCGTAGCCCTCGGTCTCGAGCATCGTCGCGACGATGTCGAGAATTCGATCGCGCGCAGGGCCGGCACGGTCAGGCCTGATGTCGACGCTGACCATCGTGCGTCCCACCCCCTTGCCGTTCTCGAGTAACCAGGTTACCGTACCGGGAGTAACACGGTTACTCAGGTCATGCGCTGGTGCGCGTGGCGACGGCAACGGAGCGAGGATCGATGAGTTCACTGGACGGCAAGGTCGCCTTCATTACGGGAGTGGCGCGCGGGCAGGGTCGCAGCCATGCCGTCCGCCTGGCTTCCGACGGAGCCGACATCATCGGTGTCGACATCTGCGCCGACATCCCCTCCAACGGCTATCCGATGGCCAACCGCGATGAACTCGACGAGACCATCGCGATGGTCGAGCAGGCGGGCGGCAAGATGCTCGGCTCGGTTGCCGACGTTCGCGACTTCGCCGCGCTCAATGCCGCACTCAATGCGGGCGTCGAGCACTTCGGGCGCCTCGACATCGTTTGCGCCAACGCGGGTATCGCGACCATGGCCTTCCGCGAACTGACCATCACCGAAGAACTCGAGCAGTGGACCGACGTGCTCGACGTCAACCTCGTGGGCGCGTTCCACACCGCGAAGGCGGCCATTCCCCACCTGCTCGCCGGCCAGCGTGGCGGATCGATCGTCTTCACCAGTTCGACCGCCGGACTGCGGGGATTCGGCGGACTGCAGGGCGGGGGGCTCGCGTACGCAGCATCGAAGCACGGCATCGTCGGTCTGATGCGGACGCTGGCCAATGCGCTTGCGCCCGAGAGCATCCGAGTCAACACCGTGCATCCGACGGCCGTGAACACCATGATGGCGGTGAACCCTGCGATGACGTCCTTCCTGGAAAACTACCCAGGCGGTGTCGGGCCCCACCTGCAGAATCCGATGCCGGTGGGGCTTCTCGAGCCGGAGGACATCAGCGCGGCAATCGCCTACCTCGTCTCCGATTCCGCGAAATACGTCACCGGCGTGACGTTTCCGGTCGACGCCGGATTCTGCAACAAGCTGTGAGCGCGCAGATCGGCCGTGTCGCCGGCAAGCGGGTCCTGGTCACCGGTGCGGCCCGCGGGATGGGGCGCAGCCACGCCGTCCGATTGGCCGAGGAGGGTGCGGACCTCATCCTCGTCGACATCTGCGAATCCCTGCCCGAGGTCGAGTATCCGATGGCGTCGAGGGAAGACCTCGATGAGACAGCGCGATTGGTGGAGAAGCACGGCGGGCGTGCAAGCGTCCACGTCGTCGACGTGCGCAACGCAGCAGCCCTAGCGCGTGCCGTCGATGAAGGCGTGGCCGAGCTGGGCGGCCTCGACGCGTCGGTGGCCAACGCCGGCGTGTTGACCGTCGGAACGTGGGACACCACCACTGCAGATCAGTGGCGGACCGTGATCGACGTGAACCTGATCGGGTCGTGGAACACCTGTGCAGCCGCATTGCCACATCTGGTGGAGCGTGGCGGCAGCCTGGTGAACATCAGCTCGGCCGCCGGACTGAAGGGCACGCCACTGCACACCCCGTACACGGCGTCCAAGCATGGCGTCGTCGGGATGAGCAGGGCTCTCGCCAATGAGCTTGCAGCTCAGAACATCCGGGTCAACACCGTGCATCCCACCGGGGTCGAGACCGGGATGCAGCCGGCGTCGTTGCACGGCTTGCTGGCGGAACAGCGGCCGGATCTGGTGCCGATCTTCCTCAACGCCATGCCGGTCGTCATGGCGGAGGCCATCGACATCAGCAACGCCGTGCTGTTCCTGATCTCCGACGAATCCCGATACGTGACCGGGTTGGAGTTCAAAGTCGATGCCGGCGTCACCCTGCGGTGAACCGCATTACCGAGAGAAGGCGCGATGACAACGATGGACACCAAGCGGACCGAGCGCGGTAGGCGTGCGTTCGCCGACGTGATGACTTTCCCCGCGCCCGACTCGTCCACGCCCGCAACGGCGAATCTCGTGGACTTCGTCTTCGCCGAGGTGTGGGATCGGCCGGGTCTCAGTCGCCGGGACCGACGCTTCGTGACGCTGCCCTGCGTCGCTGCCGCGGATGCCGAAGGCCCGTTGCGCGACCACGTCTACGCGGCACTCAACAGCGGTGACCTGACGATCACCGAAATACGGGAACTGGTACTGCATTTCGCGGTGTACAGCGGATGGCCGAAGGCATCCCGATTCAACATGGCCGTCGATGAGCAGTGGGAGCGTATCCACCGCGACCGCGGAGAGACCCCGCCACCGCCGGATGCGCTGCTGCCCCTCACCACGCCGAGTGATCCGGAGTCGCGACTGGCCACTGGTGAGCAGGCATTCCGTGACGTCAACTGCGTGCCGTACGTGCCCACCCGCGACAACCCGTACTCCGGTGCGGGGATCCTCAACTTCGTCTTCGGCGAGATGTGGCTTCGCCCCGGACTCGGCATGAAGGAGCGGCGGCTTGCGACGGTCACGTGTGTGGCGTTCCAGGATGCCCCGTACCCGATCTTGAGCCATGTCTACGCAGCATTGAAGAGTCGGGACATCTCGTTCGACGAAATGGACGAACTGGCCTTGCATTTCGCGGCCTACTACGGATGGGCGAAGGGCTCGCACCTCAACGACGAGATCCTGCGGCAGAAGGAACGCGTGCTCGAGGAATGGCGGATTGAAGGTTCCGAAGGGCAGGAGCGCAGCGATCCGGGATTGAAGGTTCCGGAGGGCAGGAGCGCAGCGACCGGTGAGGAACTCGCAGTGAGTACGGCGCTGCCGCTCAGGGCAGGTCTGCTGATCGGGGGCGACCTGATCAGCCAATCCTCCGGCGGGAGCTACGAACACGTCTTCGCGGCCACTGGGCGAGTCAATGTCACCGTTCCGCTCGCCGGTCCCGCCGAGATCGATCGTGCCGTCGCATCGGCGACGGACGCACAGCGGGCGTGGATGTCGCTGACGGTGGATCGCCGCAGGGACATGCTGATCGGCCTCGCCGATGTCGTCCACGAGCATCTCGATGAACTGGCACTGCTGAACGTTCACGACTACGCGGTGCCGATCTCCTTCGCAGGGCACCGCCCACATGCTGGAGTGGTTCCTCCGCCACTTCGCCGGTTACGTCGACAAGCCGCACGGCATCAGTTCGCCGGTCAACGGATCGTTCGACGTGAACCTCATCGAGCGCGAACCCTACGGCGTGGTCGGAGTCATCACTCCGTGGAACGGCGCCCTGGCGGTGGCGGCATCATGCGTGGCGCCCGCGTTGGCGGCGGGCAATGCCGTCGTGCTGAAGCCCTCGGAATTGGCCGCCGCTGGCGGCGGTGCGGTTCGGCGAACTGTGCATCGAGGCGGGCCTCCCGCTCGGTCTGGTCAACGTCGTGCCTGCCGATGCCGAGGGAAGCGAGGCGCTGGTGCGCCATCCCGGCATCCGCAAGATCCACTTCACGGGTGGCGACGAGACCGCACGCCGTGTGCTCGTTGCGGCGGCCGCCAACCTGACCCCGGTGGTGGCCGAATTGGGCGGCAAGTCCGCCAACGTCATCTTCGAAGACGCGGATCTCGATGCGGCGGCGGCGATGTCAGCACATCAAGGTCCATTGATGCAGTCGGGTCAGAGCTGTGCGTGTGCGAGTCGGGTGCTGGTCCAAGAGTCGGTGTACGACGCCTTCCTCGACAAGTTCCTCGGCACGGTCGCTCGCCGCGAAGGTCGGTGACCCGCTCGACCCCACCGTCTTCTTCGGCCCCGTCATCACCGAAGACGTCGGCACACCGAATCCTCGGCGTCATCGACGACGCCGTCGCACAGCGCTCGGGTGAACTGCTCCTCGGTGGCAAACGGATCGGCGGAGAACTCGCCGAGGGCTACTACATCGAGCCGACGGTCTTCGGTGACGTCGACAACGCCTCCGCGCTCGCGCAGAACGAAACCTTCGGCCCCGTCGTGTCCGTCATCAGGTTCCGCGACGAAGCCGACGCGCTTGCGGATCGCCAACGACACGTCGTACGGACTCAACGCCTTCTTACAGACCCGCGATCTCACCCGCGCCCACCGCTTCGCGCGTCAGCTGGAGTCGGGATCGGTGTGGGTCAACCAGATGAGCCTCATCTCGCCGCAAGGCCCCTACGGCGGCTACAAGCAGAGCGGATTCGGCCGCACGGGCGGCGTCGACGGTCTGCACGAATTCCTGCAGACCAAGAACATTCGCATCGGGATGAGCTAGAGCCGCTGCACGTCGAGCACTACGGCGACGAGTTCGTCTCCGCTGCGGCGCCTTGCAGCACGGTCGTCACCATCGGACCCGCTAGGTCGTCGGGGTGAACTCGATGTGCAGCTCGGTGAGTCCGCGCAGCAGGAAGGTGGGCTCGTAGTGGTACGACCGATGGTCGACCGGCCCGTGCTTGGCGGCGTTGATCTGGATGTCGCTCATCCGATCGAGCATGCGGTTGATCGTCACTCGGCCTTCGACTCGCGCCAGCGGTGCACCTGCACAGGTGTGGATGCCGCGTCCGAAGGCGATGTGCTCGCGAACGTTCTTGCGATCGAGTTGAAACTCGTTGGGGTCCGCGAACTTTCGTGGGTCGCGGTTGGCGGCACCCAGGCAGAGCATCATGTACGGTGCCTGCCTTGATCGGCACGTCGCCCAGCGTGGTGGTCTTCCTCGCCAGCCGGAAGTCGACCTTGGTAGGGCTCTCGAAGCGCAGGGCTTCTTCGATGAAGGGTCCGATCAAGCTGCGGTCGTCGCGCAGCCGATCCTGTATGTCGGGTCGATCTCCGAGCACCCGCAACGCAGCGCTGAGGAGCTTGGTGACGGTTTCCTGGCCAGCGCCGAAGAGGAAGGTTGCGGGTCGGACGACCTCGAGAAGCGGCGGGATGGATCCATCGGGATAGGTCGCCGAGGCCAGCCCGGTCAGGACGTCTTCCCTTGCAGTGCTACGCCGTTCGGCGATGTAGCCACTGAAGAGGTCGTCGAGGTACTTCAGCGGGTTGCTGCCGACGGGTGCTTGGTCGAGGGACCCGACCCGGGAATCGGGCGCGTCGCCGGCACCGAGGTTGTAGCGCAGCTTCGGGCGATCCTCCTCGGGTACGCCCAGGAGATCGGCGATGGCCAGTGTCGCGAAGGGTCTGCCGTACTGGCCGAGGAACTCGCAATGGCCGTTGCCGATGAACTCGTCGAGCTGTCGATCGGCGAGAGACCAGATGTAGTCCTCGTTCTCTTGGAGGCGCCGCGGCGTCAGCAGGCGGCCGAGAAGCGACCGTGCCTTCTCGTGCTGTGGAGGATCCATGACCACCATGTGCTCGAAGATGGGGAACTCGTGGCGGTGTTCTTCGATGAGGTCGCTGATGTCGTCGCCGTCGGGTGCGAACGGCAGGGGAGGGAAGGGCCCACCGATGGCGTTGACGGCGGAGAACGCGTCGACGTCCTTGAACGCCGCCATCACCTCTGCGTAACCCGTGACGGCGACGACTCCCTGGTGTGGCTCCTGATAGACGGGGCCGTGGCTACGTAGGTACTCGTAGTACTCGTAGGGGTCTTGGGTGGTGGCGGCGTCGGTGAAGTAGTCGACTGTGGCGAGGTCGGTCATGGTGTGGCGGTCCTTCCGGTCCGATCCAGGCGCTGAGGGGCGATGTTCCGATTCGATGGTGATCGCTCCGCGCGGGCAGGCGTCGACGGCGGCCCTTACCTGTTCCCACAACGCATCTGCTGGCTGCGGCATCGCAGGTGGCGACGTCATCGCTCGCCCAGGTCGAACACCTCGGGTGCGAGTTCTACGCACAGGGCGTGCCCCTCGCACAGTCGAGGGTCCACCCGGACGCGTCGGTGCGGCCCAGACATCTGCACTACCTCTCAAAACTGATCGATCGATCAAATAATGTCGATGGTCATGGATATCACGGGCCGCTTCGCGATGGTCAAGGCCGGAGCGATCAACGGCGTATATGCTTGCTCTGCAGCGAAGATCGGAGAATCTCCCATGCCCGCTACGCGGAAGCCGAAGGACAAGGACGCGGGAGCGCGTCAGCGTCTTATCGAAGCAACTGTTCAGATCATGCGCGACGAGGGGTACGCCGCGGCGACGTCGCGGCGGGTGGCCGCGCTGGCCGGCGTGAAGCCGGCCTTGGTCTACTACTACTTCGACACCATGGACGATCTGTTCGTCGCCGTCCTGCGGGCGGGCGCCGAAACAGCGCTGAGCGAGATGCGCCGCGCGATCACCGACGACGATCCCCTGCGAGCGTTGTGGCTCATCAATTCCGACGCCAGGCAGGCGGGGCTCAATACGGAGTTCATGGCCTTGGCCAACCATCGCAAGGTGATTGGAGCCGAGCTGAAGGCGTACGCCGAGCGCGTGCGCGACATCGAGACGGCCGCTGCGACCGTTGCCCTGCGTGCACACGGCGTCGATCTCGAAGACTATCCGCCAGTGGTGATCTCGATGCTGCTGGCCCAGATGGCACGGAGCATGTGCAACGAGGTCGCGATCGGCGTCACCGACGGCCACGAACAGATGCGCGCGTTCCTCGAGCGCTTCATCGCCCAGTACGGCGCGATGGCGCCACCGGTCAGAACCCGGTAGCGCCTGCGCTCCGCGACTACTTCAGCATGCTGCCGGCGTCGACCGTGACGGGAAGGCCCGTGACATAGCGCGCCTCGTCAGAGGCAAGGAAGAGGACGGCGTTACTGATGTCGACCGGCTCCACCCAGCCGACTGGCAGCACGTGCATCATCTTGGCGACAACGGCCATGTCGTCTGGGCCCGGGTTCTCCAGGTCCGGCCGGAACAGCCGCATCGTGCCCTCGTTCATGAACATCGGGGTGTTGACGTTGGTGGGGTGAACGGAGTTGACGCGGATGGAATGCTGGCCCAATTCGACGGCGAAAGTGCGCATGAGGCCCACGACGCCATGCTTGGCGGCGATGTAGTGACCGGTGTGCGGGTACGCCTTGAGCCCGCCGACCGAACTCGTCAGCACGATGGAACCGCCTCGGCCACCGGACAGTAGATGCGGAACGCCGGCCTTCACTGTCTTCCACACTCCGGTCAGGTTGACGTCGATCATGTCCTGCCAGTCCGATTCACTGGTCTTGTCGAGCGTCTCGCCCCCGTTGCCGATGCCCGCGTTGGCAACGATGATGTCAAGTCGCCCAAGCTGTTCGACGCCGCCATCCACCGCTGCTTTGAGTCCGTCGTAGTCGCGGACGTCGACCTGCGCGGTGACGATCCTGCGATTCTGCGCCTTCACCAAATCCGCCGTCTCCGCCAAGTCGTCGGAGGTGGACGGCTGGTATCACACTGCTGCTGCTGATCGGCTCGCAGACGTCGATCGCGATGATGTCGGCGCCCTCCTCTGCCAGCCGCACCGCATGACTGCGGCCCTGCCCACGAGCTGCGCCGGTAATGAATGCAACCTTGCCCTCTACCCGCCCTGCCATGTCCGTCTCCGCCTTCTCATCGGTGTGCGTCGCCCAACGCCATTACAAAACCTGATCGTACGATCAGTGACGATGACAGTGTCTCAGGTGGTAGTCAAGCCCCGAGTCCGTCAGAGACGCCCGCGAGCCGCCGTCCTGGCGTGGCTTGCGTGAGGGGCGTCGCCAGAACTCCTCATAGGTTGTCATTGAACAGTTTCACCGCGAGAGTCGGGATACGTGCGGCTGGACTTAGCGTCCGTCTGCTCTCCTTGAACATACTTCGCGACACTCGTCAGGCCTCGAAGGCACGGAGTGGCGGTGGTCATCATTCGATCGATCGATCAGCGTCCGGCGGTTAACCATTCGCCCGAGCGAACACGGCCATGAATCGTTGAGCCATCGGAGCCGCCCATGGCCATCAACAATCGGGTATACGCTCGCTCGCGGGCGAGGCGAAACGAGCCTCGCCGGCCCGATCGGAGGATCTGATGGCCCGCATTGAGAAATCGGACGCGTTCGCCGCGATTCCCCTGACCGACATAGGGCAGGGCGACCGGATCAACATCGGCGTCGCGGGCATCATGTCGCGGCTGCCCGACGTGGCCGCCGCGGTCGGTGGGCTGACTGCGGCGCTGCGCGAGACCGGAGGCCTGCCGCCCCGGCTGATGGAACTGGTGCGGTTGCGGATCGCCTTTCACAACCAGTGCCGCAGCTGTATGTCGATCCGCTATCAGAGCGCCATCGACGATGGGCTCACCGAGGACGCCGTGTGTTCGTTGGAGCGGTCCTGCCGAATCGGCGGACCTGTACCGACGCCGAGCGCGCCGCGCTGCGATTCGCAGACCTGTTCGCGACCGACCACCTCACCATCGACGACGCCGTATACGACGAACTGCGTGCGCATTTCAGCGAGGACCAGCTTGTGGCGCTCGGCTTGCACTGCGCCTTCTGTGTCGGACTGGGGCGCCTCGCCGCCACATGGCACGTCGTCGAAGATCTGCCTGCGGGGTTGCAGGCTGAAGGCGGTGCGCCACTTGCGCCGTGGCACTCGGAATCCGTTGTGGCGTCCGGCTAGTGGTGCCTCGGCGGCCATTGGTTCGTAGGAGGTGGCAATGCCCTCGACCACGTCGGCGGGTTGCGCAACGCACTCGGGTACACCCGTCCGGAGAGCTGACGGGCGACGGAGGTCAGCGGCACAGCAGATTCAAAGGCAGCCCATAGCCGCCGCCTTGATCTGCTCGTCAAGCTGGTCCACATGACTGAAACACCCGAATACACGACGACACCTGAGCGCAAAAGCGTTGCCCCGACCGAAACGCTCGAGGCGCCACCGAGGGCCGCCGAGCCGGCGTCACGCTGGCGTCGGTTCGCCGGGCGCCCAAGGATCTACCGTGTTGCCGCAGCAGTCGGCGCGCTCGCTGCGACGGTCTTCGTCATCGCCGCGATCTTCTGGAGCGGGTTCATGATGGGCGCCCACGCCGGCGGTCACCACGGTCACGGCGGCGGATCGATGCACGAATCCGCGATGATGCACCACGGTCACGGCGGCGGCGGCGACGGCGGAAGGCAGAGGGGCGACGGCAACCTAACGCGGCAATCCGCCCGGAGCCACGTCAAGCCTCGGGGGCGGCCCTGCGAGAACCGACGCCCACGCGAAATTGGTGCAAGGCCAGGGTGCGTCGAGGCGGTAAATTCGCCGACATGGGTTTGCTGAAACGGGAGACGTTTGATCCGGTCCGGACTCGGGCGACGTGCGGCTCGATACTGGCCGCTGCGGCGATGCTGGTGATGACGGCCTGCGGGAACACCGTCGCGGGCAATGCCACCTCGTCGAGCTCGGCCGCAGCGTCCGGGACGAGCGCGCCGGAGGCGGGCCAACTCGATCCGGGCAACTATCCGACCAAGCCCCGGCCCCCGCTGGGCGTGGCGAACACCCCCTTCGATGGCAAACTGCTCGACGCGCAGCGGATGGCCGGTTTCGTCACCGGCCCGTGGGAGGTCGATCCCGGCTTGATCACCGACTACCCGGTCGGCCCGATGGTGTTGAAGAGCGCGAAGGCGATTTGGGCGGTCGCCGACCAGCCCATGAAGGAGGCAGCCGAGCGCAACGGGTTCGTCAACGGCTTCAGGACTTCCCGCAAGGTCGAGGGCAAGACCATCTTGACCAATTCGGTGCTGCGATTCCCCGATTCCGCGGCCGCGGCATCGGCGGCGGCTGACCTGAATCAGGCCAAGATCGACATGCCGGTCAATGGCGCCACTCGAGGTGTCGTGTCGATACCCGGACATCCCGATGCCCTGGCGTCCAACTATCCCTTCACGCCCCAGGAGACGAAGGTCGAGTGGAAGGCGAACATGACGTCGCTGACACCGCATGGCCCCTTCGTCCTGATGCAGCAGGTGCAGTCCACCGACAGCCTCGACGCCGGGGTGGCGCTGACCGCCAAGACCCTCGACCTGCAGATTCCGCTGATCGACCAGTTCACGCCGACGCCGGTCGCAGAATTCCCGACCTTGCCCAAGGATCCCAGCGGCCAACTCGCCCGCACCCTGCCGATCGCCGTCAAGGATGCGACCGTGACGAGGCCGGCGACCTACGACCGGCGCGGCGCGCTGCACTTCCAACTCGACCCCGTCGCAACCAGCAAGACACTCGACGAGAACGGCGTCGACGTGGTCACCAACGGTCTGACCACGGTCTACCGGACCACCGACGCCGCCTCGGCCGCCAAGGTCGTCGATGACTTCGACGCTCAGGTCAGCCCGCTGGCGACTGGTCCGTCCGCACCGGTGGCCGGCATCCCGGGAGGTCGCTGCCTATCGGGTCCGTCCTTGGGGGGTGCCTACTGCGTAGCGGCCGCCGACCGATATGTCTTCGAGGTGCAGACCGCGCAGGTGCCCGCCGCGAAGCAGATGCTGGCGGCTCAGTATCTGATGCTTACGGCCAAATAGCCAGCGCTCTTACACTTTCGCGCCCGATGCGCCTGTAGGGGCTACACCACCAGGACGCCGGTCGGCTCGACGCCCACCCGCACCCGCGCGCCCGGGGCTCAACTGCTGAGCCTGCGAACTGGCCATCTGCGCCGTCACCGCGGTGCCGTCGTCCAATGCGCAATGCACCCGCGAAATCGGGCCGAGGAACGCGACCGTCGTCACCGTTGCGGTCGCCCTCGGAATCAGCCGTCACCGTCACCGATTCCGGTCGCACCATCGCCTGCCCGCTTCCCGAGGTGATCGACCCCGCCAGAGCGGGCACCGACGTCCCCAGAATGTCAGCGCGCCCATCCGAAACCGAGGCGGAGATCTTGTTGTTCAACCCCACGAACTCCGCGACGAACGGCGTCGACGGGTTCGCATACAGGTCGGCGGGCGCCGCGATCTGCTCCAACTTGCCCTGACTCATCACGCCGACCCGGTCGGCGACCGCCAGCGCCTCCTCCTGATCGTGTGTGACGAACAGTGTCGTCGTGCCCACCTCCAGCTGCACCCTGCGGATCTCATCACGCAGGGACACACGGACTTTCGCGTCCAACGCCGACAGCGGCTCATCCAGGAGCAGCACCCGCGGCTGAATCGCCAACGCCCGCGCAAGTGCCACGCGCTGCTGCTGACCACCGGACAGCTGGCTGGCGAACTTGTCCTTGTGTTCTGACAGTCCCACGAGGTCCAGCATGTCGCCGGCGCGACCAAGGCGGTCCGTCTTCGACTTGCCGCGCAGCTTCAACCCGAACGCCACGTTGTCCAGCACGGTCAGATGCGGAAACAGCGAGTACGCCTGGAACACCATGCCCATATCGCGTTTGTTCGCAGGCACATTCGAGATGTCGCGGCCACCGACCGACACCGTGCCCGACGTCGCTTCGTCGAGGCCGGCCAGAATCCGCAGCGCCGTCGTCTTCCCGCATCCCGAAGGGCCAAGCAGCGCAACCATTTCGCCGGGTTCCAGACGCAACGTCAGTCCGTCGAGTGCCTTGACGGTTCCGTACACGCGGGTGAGGTCGACGAGGTCGACGGCGACGCCTCCAGACGAGGTCATGCGGGAGCTCCTGGCGGTGTGGTGGGCGCGGGGGTGGTGACGGCGGTGGCGTCGGCGCGACGCTGACGTCCCCGGGTGGCAAGCGAAAGGCCCAGCAGCAGAACGAAGGCGAAGAGCAAGACCGCCAGCGAAGCGGCCACCGACGTCGGCCCGTCGCTCTTGCCGATCTGGACGATCTGCACCTGCAGGGTCTGATAGCCGCTCAGTGACGCGATCGTGTACTCGCCGAGGACAACGGCGATCGAGATGAATGACGCCGACAGAATGCCCGACCAGATGTTCGGCACGACGACGCGCATGATCGTGGTCAACCAGCCCGCGCCCAGCGATCGTGCCGCCTCCGAAAGCGTTTTCAGATCAATGGACGACAGCGCCGCGTCCAAGGAGCGATACGCGAACGGCAAGCACCACGATCACGTAGATGAACGTCAACACCAGCGGGGACTCGCCGAGTAGATAGTTCACCCACAGGTACACGTTGCGCAGTCCGACGACGATCACCAGCGCGGGGATCGTCAGCGGCAGCAAGCACAGGAACTCGATGAACCCCTTGGCCCACGGCGCGCGCAGGCGCACCCAGATCATGGTCGGCACCAGGAGAACCAGCATGGCGATCACGGTGATGATCGACAGCATCAGCGAGATGATGATCGCCTGGTAGAGCGCCTCGTCCTGAATCAGGTTGGCCCAGGCGCCCAGCGTGCGTCCGCCCGAGATCAGATTGCGGGTGGAGAAGTCCGCCATGGCGTACAGCGGGAAGAAGAAGAACAACCCGAAGGCGGCCAGCGCCACGCCACCGCCCGGCGCGCGTCACTGCAGCCACCTCGACGTCCGGCGCACCAGCACGTTGTAGGCGACCATCACGACCGCCACCACGATGATCATCTCCAGCGCCAACGCGTAGGCGAACCCGGACTGTCCGAGCACCACCTCGCTGGTCATCGCGGTCCGGATCAGCAGCGGCAGGATCGGGCTGCCCTGGCTGACCAGCGCCGCCGCGGTCGCGTAGGCGGCGAAGGCGTTGGCGAACAACAGCAGTGCCGAGCCCAGGAACGCTGGCGTCAGCAGCGGTATCGCGACCTCACGCCAGTACTGCCAGGTCGACGCGCCGAGGCTGACGGCCGCCTCCCGCCACTGTTCGCGCAACCCCTCCAAAGCGGGAAGGAAGACGATCACCATCAGCGGAATCTGGAAGTAGGTGTAGACGAGGATCAGCCCGGTCTGGCTGTAGAGCCAGCCGTCGCCCGCGAGATTGAATCCAAACCAGCTCTGCACCCACAGCGTCAGCACGCCGTTGAGTCCGATGGTCGCCAGGAACGCGAATGCCAGTGCCACGCCGCCGAATTGGGCCAGCACGCTACACACCGACAGGACGGCCCTGCGGAACACCGACGAGGGCGGGCTGCTGACGATCAGCCAGGCGAGTACGGCGCCGAGGAACGCGCCGATGATCGCCGTGGTCAGCGACAGCACCACGCTGTTCTTCAGCGCGGACAGCGCCGTCGGGGAGAACAGCGCCTGAATACGGCTCGTGTCGAAGGCGCCGTCGGCGACGAACGCATTGACGATGACGGTGATCGTCGGAACCACGAGAAAGATCCCGACGAAGACAAGGAACGGCAACAGGGGCAGGCCGTCTCGGATGCGTCGCACCATAAGGCCGTCAGCTTACGGCCGTTGCCCGGTTCGTCCATCGGGAAACGGCCAAGGGCATCGGCACGGTGGACAGCGCATGGCGACTTGCCAAACGGCTGCTGGCAAAACGCGTACGGACAATCCACAACCGCCTGCCAATCAAAAGATGCCGCGATAGGGTTCGAACGCACTTTGAATCGGCAATCAGCTTCCGTGGCCGCTGCGCACACGCGGCGTCTCACACTGATCGGAAGGTTCGGCAATGACCCCATCTCGCCTCCTCGCGGCCGTCACGTCGGCCGTCGTCGTCCTCGGCATGGCGGCGTGCGCCCCGCCGGAGAAGGACTCCACCGGCACCAAGACCGAATCTGGCGCGAATGCCGCCGAAGCCACGTCCGCCGCCGACTTCGGCGGCATGGACAAGCTCATCGAGGCCGCCAAGGCCGAGGGTGAACTCAATGTGATTGCGCTGCCGCCCGACTGGGCCAACTACAAGGAGATCATCGACACCTTCTCCGCGAAGTACGGCATCAAGGTCAACTCCGCGCAGCCCGACGCCAACAGCCAGGACGAGATCAACGCCGCCAATCAGCAGAAGGGCAAGAGCACCGCGCCCGACGTGTTCGATCTGGGCCAGGCGATCGCGTTGGCGAACACCGCGATGTTCGCCCCGTACAAGGTCGCGACGTTCGACTCCATCCCCGCTCAGTTCAAGGACCCCAACGGCACCTGGGTCAATGACTACGGCGGCTACATGTCCATCGGTTACGACTCGTCCAAGGTGCCCGACGTGACGAACGTCAACGACCTGCTCAAGCCCGAGTTCCGCGGCAAGGTCGCCCTCAACGGCGATCCGACGACGGCCAGCGCTGCCGCCAACGGCGTGCTGATGGCGGCGATCGCCAACGGTGGGTCGGCCGACGACATCGCTCCCGGCGTCGACTTCTTCAAGCGGCTCAAGCAGGCGGGGAACTTCCTGCCGGTCGACCCGACGCCCGCGACGATTGAGTCCGGTCAGACTCCCGTCGTCATCGACTGGGACTACCTGAGCGCTGCCGAGACCGCCAAGATCCCCACGTGGAAGGTGTTCGTTCCGAACAACGCGCTCGTCGGCGGCTACTACTTCCAGGCGATCAACAAGGACGGCCCCCATCCCGCTGCAGCCCGGCTGTGGCAGGAATTCCTCTACAGCGACGAGGGCCAGAACCTCTTCCTGAAGGGCCTCGCGCGGCCGGTACGCGCGGACGCGATGGAGAAGGGCGGCACCGTCGACAAGGCGCTGCTCGCCAAGCTGCCGCCGGTCAACGGCACCGCGGTGATCGCGACCGACGAGCAGACCAAGAAGAACGCGGACTACCTCGGCGCCAACTGGGCCGCGGCGATCAGCTAACTGATCCGCACGTCCTGGCGGACCAGTTCGGCCTGGACGGCGTCAATGTCGACGTCGTCCATGGCGCGGTCCCCGCGTATGGACAACGCGGCGGCGACGCCCGCACCCTGGCCGGTGACGGCGCAGCACGACATGTTGCGGGTCGCGGCGTGGGAGATGCGGTCGCCCCCGGTGGCGCGGCCGGCGACGATCAGGTTGCGGACGCCCTTCGGCAGTAGCGACCGATAGGGGATCTGCAGGTAGCGCCCGGTCGTCGGCAGCACCAGCACGCCGTAGCCGTCGATGAATTCGGGGTAGATGCCGATGCTGTCGTCGAACCGGCCCTGTTCGCGGACGTCGGTCTCGGTGAGGTTGTAGACGGCGTCGATCTTGCGGGTGTCGCGGATGCCGATGGTCATCCCGAAGTTGCGCAGGCGCGCCTTCCCGCAGCCCGGGACGTAGCGGCGCAACGCCTCGATCGCCAGCATCGACTGACGGCGTCCCTCGATCTCGTAGCGGGTGAGGCTGTTCGGGTCGGTGCCGTCGCAGCCTTGGAGGTGGACGAGGTTCATGTAGGTCAGCTCGCCGGTGTCGTGCATGGCACCCCACGTGCCGCCGATGGTGTTCAGGTCGGCCGAGAGCAGCCCGTCCGCGATGGCCTTCTCGAATGGCTTGCCGAGGTAGGGGGAGTAGAGGTCGGCGTCCTTCTCGTCGGTCTCGGCGGCGAATTCGCCTGCAGCCCAGTCGCGGTAGGTCTGTGGATCCTCGGCGACGCCTTGAGGAATGCCGACTTGTCGACGCCTGCGAGGTGGAACATCACCGATGCCGCCATCATGTTCTCGACCGGTGTCTGGTGGACGGGTGCGCCTGCCCGCGTCGCGACGTCGGCATCTCCGGTGGCGTCGACGACCCGCTTGGCGAGGATGGCTTCGCGGCCGGCCTTGGATTCGGTGACGATGCCGATGATCTGGTCGCCATCCATCACTGGCGCGACGAACTGGCGGTGCAGCATCGCGTGAATGCCTGCTTCTTCGACGAGTCGATCGGCGACCAGCTTGAAGCCTTCGGAGTCGAGTTCGTAGGACAGGGACTGGCTTTCGGGAACCGCGGCCCCCATGGCCTTGGCGCGTTCCTCGAACTCCCAGCCGATGCCGCCCGCTTCGACGGTCCGCTCGCGGCGGTACCAGGCGAAGCCCTCGACGCCGACGGTGGTGATGTTGCCGCCGAAGCAGCCGAACCGTTCGACGAGGGTCGTTTGTACACCGGCGCGTGACGCGGCCAAGGCGGCGGCGAGCCCGCCGGGGCCGGACCCGACGACCAGTACGTCGGTCTCGTGGATCACGTCGATCTCGCGGCTGGGCTCGGTGATGGTGCGCGACACGAGACCGAATCCTAGACCTCGTAGATGGCCGCCAAACCAACGAAAAGGCCGTCACGCCAGCCACATCCGTCAAGGAACCGCCGCCTGGCCCCGACGCACCTCCCGCTGCGCTGTTGCTGGGCTGAGTGCGGGTCCTCGATGCTCGAGGGGTCTGCCTGATTCGACTACTCGCCGAAACCCACTGTCGGGAACGTCAATTAGTGTTCTGAGGAGTGGGCGCGTTCTCCTGGTGGCAGTCGTCTGTAAAATTACTTTGCTATGTGGGTGGCGACCTGCACGTGTGTGATGTACGGTTTGGCGCGTCGGGTCAACAGGAACTCCAGGGGGAGACCACATGCAACGCACCGTTCGTTCACAACTTTTAGCGGGGGTCGCGTCGGCCACGGTCGTCGGATCCGTGATCGCCGTAGCGCCAATGGCCCCGCAGATCGATTTGCCGGATGTTCACGTGCCGTCGATTCAAACTGCTGCTCTGGCAAACGCTTTCGCTCAGAACGCGCAGATTCTCGCCTACGGATTCGCCGATTCCTTGAGCGCCATCAATGCGACGCTGCCGAATGCCTTGGCGGCGCCGAGTCAGGTCATCGGCGGCTTCCAGCGCGACACCAACCAGATTCCGATCATCATCGGCGACGTCTTCCGCGGTGGCGATACGCAGATCACGGGTGTCTCGCCGGTGGAGCGCCCCGAGCCGGGCACCAACTATGACCCAGGTGCGCAGAATCCAGGGTTCTATGCGCCGACCGACTCTGCCCCGGGTGGCACTTACACGATGAACCCGGCGGTGATCGCGGGTCCGATCGTCGCCGTCGACCGAGTGGCCAACAACTTCGTCGCCGCCAATGTGCCCGGTGCCAATACGTTCCAGGCGGTGGAGTCGTCGGCGCGACGGCTCGGAGTGACGGGCGTGCAGGTCCAGAGTCTGGTCCGCACCAATGGTTTCGAAGCAGTCAACAGCGTCTACAAGACGGCGTATGACGGCGGGACCCCGCAGCAGGTGGCCAAGGCGGCAGTGGACGGCGCAGTACATGTCACGCAGTCGATCACCGGTGCTCCGGTCGGAACGGCTCAAGCCCGATGGCACGACCGTCTCCGCGGGCAGCGTGCGCAACCTCGGCGCAGTGGGCTCGGTTGCCAAGAGCGTCTCCGACGCGGCGAAGGCCGTCGGCGCGGGAGTCAAGAAGGACCTCGGCGGCGAGTAGCTGAGCGTCCGACGGCCAGATGTCGCGACGGCGACGCTCAGCCGTTGGGGCAGGACGTCGTCGGGATGAACAGCGACCAGCACCAGCCAGGCGGTAGCGGCGGTGTGAGGTTCGGCGGCGGTGGCGGAGGTGCCGGCGGAACCTCTCCCTCGAAGATGTTGTGCGCGACATTGCCCTGCCCGCTGTAGACGTACCAGTAGGTGTGGCAGACGTTGTTGTCCCAGATCACCGGATACACGCGAATGTTGCCGGTCTGAACCGGGGGATCGCCTGGGCACCAATGGCATGGGCCCTCGGGATGGTCCTCCGGACACCCGGGCCAACTCCCCTGTGGCAGAGGAATTCCGGGCATGCCCTGGGCGGTGCCGTTGGCCAACCCCAAGCCGGCCATCGCGACGCTCAGCGACATGAATGCCCCGCCGGCGACCTGCTTCAGCCTCTGAGTAGTGCTCATCTCGTCGTCCTCTCGACCGGTTCTCAGATGACGCCACGCCGGGCTGCTGAAGCAACGCCGCGTGTTCGGTCGGGCAAGTACATGGCTTGTGCGCTGCTACCGATCCCAAGAATGGGCCACACGCGTGAAGTCGAGATCGTCGAATGCGTCGTTGCCGCCGAGCAGGCGCACAGACCTCCAGGTAAAGCACCGCTGGGCGCCGAGAGCAGGTAGTGCTGCGCGCACCTAGGTAGTTCTGGCATCGGGCGTGCGGCAAAAGCAGGTAGTCGCGCCCGGGTCATCACGTGTCTCGCGCGTCTTAACGTGAGCCGATTCGATCCCGTCGGGGGGTCACGGGACTGGAGAGGTGGGCCGTGATGGGCGCGAAGTCGCAGAAGCGGGCGTCGGTGGGAGTCTTGGCCGCAGGAGCGTTGGCGGCAGGAGTCGGTGGGCTGCAGTACGCGTCATCGATCGACCAGCACTCCCCGAGGCCGGCCACGTCACCGTCGACGTTCGGCTGGCGTCCACCGAGTTCACTCTGCCGCTCAACGCCGGCACGGCCGACATCTGGTTGCTTGGCGGCAACGGCCCGCAGTCGCTGATCGGGACGGCGGCCAACGCGCCCTTGGCGATCTTCGCCGCGTCGGCGAACGGTCCACTTCTCGGGAGGCCGGCGATCGGTGACGGCGGCTGGTTGATCGGCAACGGACTCAATGCCGCGGCTGACTGCCAGGGCTCGGCGTGCAACGGCGGCAATGGCGGACTTCTCTTCGGCAACGGCGGCAACGGTGCCAACGGCGGCCGGGGCGGAGACGCCGGTCTGCTCTTCGGCGACGGCGGCCAGGGCAGTGCGGGCGCGAGTGCGGTGTACCAGAACGGGGTGCTGGTGTCGGCTGCGACGTCTGGCGGCCGCGGCGGTAACGGCGCTCTGCTGTTCGGCAACGGCGGTAGCGGCGCCAACGGGGGCGTGGACAACCAACTCAACTTCGCGGGCGTCAACGGCATCGACGCCCGAGGTGGCGACGGCGGCAGGGGCGGCAGTGCCGGACTCTTCGGCGGTGACGGCGGCAACGGCGGCAACGGCGGAGAGGCGAGGTCCATTTCCGGAAACGCGACCGGCGGCGCGGGCGGCGCCGGCGGCGATGCGGTCAACGGCGATGGCGGCGACGGCGGCACCGGCGCGCGCGGGCAAGCACGGAATCAAGACCAGGCCCTGGGCATCACCGCAACGGGTGGTGCCGGCGGCAGGGGTGGCAGCACCGTCGTCGGCACGGGCGGCAACGGCGCGACCGGAGGTTTCGGCGACGCTTTCAACAACGCTGTAGGTCTCGGCGGCGCCGGTGGCAATGGCGGCGACGCCGTCATCGGCTACGGCGGGAACGGCGGCATCGGCGGGCGCGGTGACGGGACGCATGGCGACGGCCACGGCGGTCAGGGTGGCCGCGGAGGCGATGTCTACGGGATCGGCAACGGCGGCACCGGCGCGAAGGCCGGTGGATCTTTCGTCGATGGGACGGGTGCTGACGCCAACGGCGGTACCGGTGGCCGTGGCGGGCGAGGCGGATTCCTCGGCGGCCTCGGCGGCAACGGAGGCATGGGTGGCTTCGCGGCCAACGATTCCACCGGCGCATCCATCGCAGGTGCCGGCGGGGCAGGTGGTCGTGGCGGCGAGCTCGGCGGCAGTGGCGGCCGGGGCGGCGACGGCGACACCGCAGACTCCATCGGCGGTCCGGTTACCGGCGGCAACGGCGGCGCAGGCGGGCGTGGAGGTTTGGGTGGCAATGGCGGCCGTGGCGGCGACGGCAAGAGCGCGACGTCCTACGGCGGTGGCACCGAGAACCAGGGCAGGGGCGGAGCCGGCGGCAGGGGCGGCATCGGTGGCACCAACGGCGCCGCCGGGTCGAACGCCTAGCGACCCTCGGCCGAGGTAAGTCTGTGCGTTTCCACAAGCAAACCTTCGGCTTTCCTCAGTGTGCGTGCGGACAGTGGTATCCATGACCGTATTGAATGGCCTTTCGGGTATTGCGTCCGGCACGCATCGCCGCGACTGGGGGAGCGCGCCCAGGATGGCGCTCGGCGGCGCATTCTTGGCGATCCTTCTCGGCGTCGTCTACGTGACGGGCGAATGGGCGCACGTGGTCGCGACCCTCGCAGGTTTCGCTACCGCCATCACGATGATCGCCGCCGCCGTGATCAGCTGGGAGCGCGTCGTCTCCACCGCAGAGTCTGCGGGCCTCGTCGAGCGGTAGCGTTCGGCCTGCCGCGACGAGTACCTGGTTACGGCGGCGGTGGCGGCGGCAACGGCTCGAGAAAGCCGCCCGGTGGTGCAGGCGGCAAAGGCCCGGAACCAGGCGGGAGCGGTGGCGGCGGAGGCGGAGGCGCCAACGGGGCCGCCGTAGTGGGGGCAAACTCCGGGACCGTCGTGAAGGCCGTGGGTGGCGGAGCCTCCGGAACCGGGATAGGAGGCGGCGGGGCCTGCGTCTGTCTCGGCGGGGCGAAGGTGCTCGGCGACGGCCTCGGGTTCGTAGTGATCCGGGTCTGCGGTGGCGGGATGCTCGCGATCGTCGTCACCGGCGGCGGTGGAGTCGTCGTGGTTGGCGGTGGCGGCGGTGCCGAAACGGTCGGACTGCTCAGCGTCGTGGTCGGTGACGGGGCATCGGTATTCGGCCCCGACGGACGCGGATCCGTCGTCTGCATCGCCATCGTGACCCCGGCGATCGCCAACGCCGCGGTGATGACCGCAGCGACCACGACGGCACTACGGCGAGACACGCGGAAGGCAATTCGGCGGCCTTGGCGTGGCGGGTCGCCGCTGAACGCACCCGGCTGTTCGGACTCCGGTCGACTGGGCGTGATGGGTTCGCGCCGTTGGGTGGGGCTGGAGGGCGACGGCGATCCCGCCGCGTCGTTCGGTTGGTTGGCGACGTCGCGAGGCTGCGACTGCTTGACCCCTGAACTACCGAGAGATGCCGGCGCAGCGAACGTTGCTGCGGTGGCACCCGCGGCGGCGGCGCGTGCGGCGTCGACGAGATCGGTCGCAGAGCGGTAGCGATGGTCGGGTGCCTTCGCCATGCCCATGGCGATGACGTCGTCGAACTGCAGGGGCACCGTGGCGATCAGCGCAGAAGGGCGTGGCGGTGGTGAGTTGAGGTGATCGCCGATCTGCTGGTCGATGCCCTTACCAGGAAACGGTTGCTGCCCGGTCAGGCATTCGTGCAGTACACATGCCAGCGAATAGATGTCGGCTCGGTGGTCGGCTTCGCCGGTGATGCGCTCGGGGGCGAGGTAGGCCCAGGTTCCGATCAGCGTTCCGGTATGGGTCAATCCCGTGTCGTCAGCCTTACGGGCGAGCCCGAAGTCGATGAGGTAGGCGAAGTCGCGTTCGCCGACCAGAATGTTGGACGGCTTGACGTCCCGGTGGACCAATCCGATCCGGTGCGCGGAGGTCAGTGCCGCGGCGATCTGGTCGATGATGCGGACGGCCCGGGCAGGGGGAAGGGGTCCCTCGGCGATCAAGCTGTGCAGGTCGCGACCCTCGATCAGGCGCATGTCGACATAGAGGCGCCCATCGATCTCGCCGAAGTGGTGGATGGGGACGACGTGCGGGTCGTTCAGCCCGGCAACGGCCTTCGCTTCGCGGCGGAAGCGCCGGGCGAATTGTGGATCGTCGGCGAGGTGCTCGGGGAGGAGTTTCAGCGCGACGACTCGGTCGGTATCGGTGTCGTGGGCGCGCCACACTTCACCCATTCCGCCCTGGCCAAGCAGCGACTGCAGCCGGTACCGCCCGAAGGGGGTCCCCTCCACCCATGCCTCCTGACGGCTGTGAACGTTCAGCCGAACCATAAGTGCAATGCAGCAATCTCGCAGTAGGTCGCCGAGATGATCTTGTCCAGCATGGATGCAGCCGCCTTGGCTAGAGAGGACTCACGTTGCTGAGCGGACATTGGGGCGAGCTCGTCGCGGGCTGGCTCGATCTTCTGGACGAGACGATCGGCTGGGCCAAGCATCTGGATCGACCCGTTAGCGAGTACTACCGGGAGCACGTATGGATCACGCCGTCCGGGATGTACGGCCAGAATCAACTGAAGTTCTATCTGGCCGAAGTCGGTGTCGAGCGGATCATTCACTCGGAGGACTTCCCCTATGTCGTCCGCGACAACGTCTCCGAATTTCTCGAGCAGGCAGACCTCGCCGATGACGAGCGTCGTGCGATCGGCCACGGCAACGCAGAGAGGCTGATGCGGATAGGGGCTTGACCGTTCAGGTCACCGGCGTGGCGGAATCTGGCTGAGGCGCACTTGCATTGGGGCCGGGCAACTTCGGCGGCCCAGGCAGGGTCTGGCCCGGAGCACCAAGGTGTACCGGGGCGGACGCATCCGTGAGCGGCGTTGGCGTGGCTGGCGAGGACGTCTGCGGTGCCGGTGTCGCAGCGGCCGCCGCAGCAGCCGCCTCGTCGATCGCCCAACTCGCTTGAAGCTTGGCCGCGACGAAGTCCGCTCCCTGATCGACGGTGCCCGTCTCCGCGTACTTGTTGTGCACGGAGAAACTCCTGCCGTGGGGATCGCAGACGAGGTCATTGTCGACGCAGAGGTCGACGGTCTTGGACACGTAGTTGGGACCGATCACGATCGAGGGATCGCTGAGCACCTTCATGAACCGTGGCGACGGCTTGCCGAACAGCGCGACTGCTGCGACGTGATCGGCGACCTCGGGCGGCATTGGTGCGGGCACGTCCGACGGTGAGACACCGTCGGGCACGACGCTCGCGGTGACGAAGCCGACCACCGCTGCCCCTTGCGAGAATCCGCCGAGCACCATCTTGGTGGCCGGGCAGTTGGCCGCGGTGGCCAGAATGTGCGCGCGTGCGTCGACGATGCCGTCGACTGCGGTCGGGAAGTCCATCGCGGCGGGGTAGTCGACCGCATATACGCCAAGGGTTTTCGCACCGATGCGAGACCGCAGCGAGTCGACGAACGCGTCCCCGGTGGGGCCGACTCCCGGCAGTTCGGTGGTCCCGCGCGCGAACACGACCTCGGCGTCGGGGCATGGTGTCGCATGCGCGGACGGCGCCGGGCAGGCATGCCAGCCCCAGGTCACTGCCACTGCAGTTCCCAGGAAACCCGCGAGCCTCATCTTGCCCACGAGATAAATGCTGTCACACCTGCACCAATTCGGTGGCGGAATCGACGTGGTGGGCGTGCGGCCACACCGGATCACAGGAACGATGCCTAGCGTCGAGTGGGACCGTTGCCCAGGAGTTTCGAGGAGGCCGTGCGTGAGATCGCCGGATCAGCACAGGTACGTCGTGATCGGAGCCGGAGCGATCGGCGGGTGCATCGGAGGCGTGCTGGCTCGCGCGGGTGTTCCCGTCGTGCTGGTAGCCCGCGGTCACAACGCCGAAGTGCTTGCGGCGCAGGGCTTGACGTTGCACACACCGGACGGAACGTACCGGGTGCCGGTCACCGTCGCAACGTCCGCCGACCTCCGGTTGACCGACGCCGACGTACTGGTCTTCGCCACGAAGACCCAACAGCTCGACGCCGCACTCCGCGAATGGGTCGACCGGCCGGTGACGACGGCGGACGGCGACGTGGCGACGGCGGGGGAGCACCTTCCCGCGCTGACCGCGCTCAACGGGGTTGCCGCGGAGGAGATGGCCCTGCGCTACTTCGCGCGCGTATACGGCGTCTGCATCTGGTGCCCGGCGGTGCACGTGGAGCCGGGTGAGGTGATCGCGCGTTCCTGGCCCGTGGTCGGCCAGTTCCACGTCTCGCGCTGGCCTGCCGCGATCGCCACGGCCGACGACGACGACTTTCTCGCCGGCCTGCAGACATCGTGGACCGATGCGGGCATCAACGTTCGGCTGCCCGACGACGTCGCGCCGTGGAAGTACAACAAGCTGCTGCTCAACCTCAACAACGTCATCCGCGCGCTGTCCGAACCCGGGGCGGACGTCAACGAGCTGGTGGGTGCCGTCATGCAAGAGGGGATCGACGTATTGGGAAGGCTGGGAATCGATTTCGTGTCGTTCGAGACGTCCACGGCCGCGCGCGCAGACGGTCCGATGCCACGGCACGTCCCCGGATCCGGCGATGCGCCAGGCGATTCCACCTCCCAGTCGCTGAGTCGGCGCACGGGTAACGTCGAGACCGATTACCTCAATGGCGAGATCGTGCGACTGGCCAACCGACTCGGTGTCTCGGCGCCGATCAATGCCGCCTTGACCCGTGCAGCCCGTGCGGCCGCCGATGCCGGCGAGGGTCCCGGTGGCTTCACGGCGCAGCAGCTGTCAGATCTCGTCAGGCCGTCGAGTTAGCGAGGATGGCGGTGACGCCACGAATCCGGCCGTCGGTAGCAGATTCCCAGAGCCGGGCCGCGATGGCGAGCCAGTTGTTTCGTGACCCCGATCGACGCCGACCAATGCCCGCACCGCGGCGCTCGAGGCGCGGCGTAGCCGGTTGTCGGGCATGCCCGTTCGGGCATTCGGATCCTCCCTGAAGCGCCACAACGCGCCCGAACGGACACGAATTCATCTTGGAAACGCCCGGTTCGCAACGCTGCTGCGAGAACGGTTGCTTTGGCGGACCGCGTGAGTATTGTGACCCCGATCACAGGTTCACGATTCGCGGCCTGCGCCGTTCTACATGGTGAGAGGCATCAAGAACATGACGACCACCGAACACGCCGAACAACCGGCCGCCGTGCCGGATTCCTCCAAACCGCCGCTGGTCTACCCGAAGATGTGGGTGCTGTTTGCCGTCCTCATCTGTTGCTTCACGGCATGGGGTGTGGCCGCGGACCTCACGACGCCGATGGTCGCGGGTTTCAAGCGCATCTTCGAGATGAACACGTTCCAGGCCTCGCTCGTCCAGTTGGCCTACTTCGGCGCCTACTTCCTGTTGGCCATACCCGCCGCCATGATCAACCAGAAATTCGGTTACAAGGCAGGGCTTCTCAGTGGCGTGTTGCTCGCTGCGGCGGGCGCGATCGCCTTCTATCCGGCGAGCAAGATCATGACCTACGAGGCGTTCCTGGTCGCACTGTTCGCCATCGCGGCAGGCTGCTCCATTCTCGAGACATCGGCCAACCCGTACGTGATGTCGCTCGGCCCCGAAGCGACGGCGACACGGCGATTGAACTTCGCGCAGGCCTTCAACCCGGTCGGTACCAACATCGGGGTGTTCCTAGCGGCCACGCTGATTCTGCCCAAGCTGGATGAGCCCGTGAACATGGCCAATGTGGATCCCGCTCAGCAGCAGGCGGTCCGTGCCGGTCAACTCGGGGCGGTGATGGGTCCCTACCTCGGTCTCGGATTCGTCTTGATCGCCATCGGATTGGTGATCGCGATCAAGAAGTCGCCGCCCATCGTGGAGGAGTTCGAGTCGGGCGATCTCGGCGACAAGAGCCCGATCAAGATTCTGCTGTCCAATCGGCGATACGTGTTCGGCGTCGTGGCCCAGTTCTTCAACGTGGCAGCGCAAGTCTGCACGTGGACCTATCTGATCCAGTATTCGCAGCAGGCGCTCAACGGGTCTCTTCAGCTGGGTGGCTACCTTCTGCAGGTCAGCCTGATCGTCTTCCTGATCTCACGATTCATCATGACGTGGCTCATCGGCAAGGTCCGCGCGACGAAGGTGCTCCTGGTACTCGGTGGGCTCGCGGTGCTGTTGTGTCTGTTCGCCATGGTCTCGCCGAACGTCGCTGGGGTGACCGCCGTTGTCGCCCTGTCGTTCTGCCTGTCGCTGATGTTCCCGACGATCTACGGCGTTGCGCTCACCGGGTTGGGGCCTGCCACCAAGTTCGGCGCCGCCGGCCTGGTGATGGCCATCGTCGGCGGCGCGATCATGCCGCTGATTCAGGGTGCCATCCTCGACGCGACGAGCCCGGCGATCTCCTTCATCGTTCCTGCGGTGTGCTTCGCGGTGGTCACCGCTTTCGCCGCCTTCGATCTGAAAGCCGCACCCAACACGGTGGGAGTACGAGCATGAAGCGCGTCTGGATCATTACGCTGGCAATGGTTCTCGCGGCATGCGGCGGCGGCCAGAAGGCCAACTTCTCCGAGCCGACCGACCGACTGGAGGTCGTGTCGTGGTGGGTATCACCTTCGGAACACCCGGCTTTCGAAGTGTTGCTGAACGCGTTCAAGTCAGCTGACTCTGGCGTCGACGTGATCGACGGGACCATCTCCGGTGGCGGTGGAAGCAACGTTCAAGTGGCACTGGCAGAGCGATTGCGTGCCGGTGATCCGCCCGACGTATGGCAGACGTTCCTGGGCAGTTCGCTGAGGGCCTGGGTGGACGCAGGGCGGATCGCCGACGCCTCCGACGTGTACACGGACTCCAATCTGGGGCCGACGCTCCCGCCGACGCTGCTCGAGGCCCTGACGTACAAGGACAAGCAGTGGGGCGTCCCGACGGGTTCGCATCGCGGAAACGTGCTGTGGTTCAACATGAACGTGCTCCGCGACGCGGGTGTCGCCATTCCTGGTCCTGGCTACACCACGGATGCGTTCATCGAGGATCTGGCGAAGGTGGCGGCGAAGGGCAAGACGGCGCTGTGCTTGGGCGGCAAGGACCGCTTCACCGCCACCGAACTGTTCGAGAACACCCTGCTCGGAGTGATCGGACCCGACGGATTCAACAATGTGCGCGAGGACAAGTTCGACTGGCGGGGAACGCAACTCAAGGAAGCGCTGAGCCAGTACGGCAAGATCGTGGCTCAGGCCGATCCGGCCGCCAGTGGAATGACGTGGGATGCGGCGGCGAAGAAGTTGGCCACGGGTGGCTGCGCGTACCTCTCCATGAACGATTCGGTGTACGGCGAACTCGAGGCGAACAAGGCCGTCGAGGGCAAGGACTTCGGCTACGTGGCATACCCCGGAACCGAGGGTGCGTACCTTGCGATCGTCGATACGTTCGTCGTCGCGTCGGACGCCGTGGACGGAGTGAACGCGATGAAGTTCCTTTCCACGGTGGTCGATCCCACGACGTCGCTGGCATTCAACAAGGTCAAGGGTTCAGTGCCCGTCCGCAACAACGTCGACGTGGCGTCGCTCCCCCCGTACCAGCAGCAAGCCTCGAAGTCGTTGTGGGAGGACAAGATCCTGCTCTCGATCACCCACGGCGAGTTGCTGCCTACCGGATTCCAGCAGGGGCTCTACGACGCGGTGGCGACATTCGTCCAGAGCAAGAACGAGAAAGCGTTCATCGACACCCTGCAGAATTCGGTAGTCGTCCCGATCTCCGGACGATGACGAGCCCCGATGGCGGCCGCCCGTTGTTTCTGGTCGTCGCGATCAAACCACGCCTCGATCGACTCGCCGAGGCGGAGGCGCAACTGCAGTCGATGCGCCGCAATACGCTGAATGAACCCGGTTGTGTCTTCATGCATCTCGTTCAACCGCAGGATGACCCGGACTCCTGGGTCATGTTGGAGATGTTCCGGTCCCGGGCGGCCTGGGACGAACACATGCGTCAGCCCTACAACACAGAGGGCAACAGGATCCTCGAGGACCTGCTGCGCGAACCGTCCGAACTACGGCTGTTCGACGAGAGGTAGCCGCCGCCTCCACACGACGTTCGCTTCGAACATGCGTGCGTGCGCTCGGCAAGGAGCGCGGTGTCAAAACTTGGCGGGCTGCGACATTTCCAGTTCTTCGGCGCTCAACGGGCCTACCGTGAGTAGCACGAACCAGGGAGGCGAATATGCCGCGACATGACCGTCCCAACCGTCCTGATCGTCCCGACCGCGACCGTCCGGGTCCACGGGTGACGATCGAGCACCCGGCAGCGTGCGGATGCAACTGCAACGCCTGCAAGAGGGGCATGCACTGCCACAACAGGAGCAGTTGCCGAATGTAGCGTCTCGCATCACCGGTGTCAGGCCTCGGCCTCGTCGATTCGGGACGCCGGCGTCGCGTGTTCGTGCACCTCAACGCCCTAATAGACCCCGTGAGGCCAGCCGCTGAATCACCGTGAATGACATCGTTGGGATTCTGCTGCAACCCCCTCACGCCATATGCGGCAGTTAGCTGATTATTGTCGTTGACGTTGATTCTGGCCCTATCATCGGGGCGTGGCCACCGGCGGACGCGTTTTCAGCAGGCGTGCAGCGTTGCTCGGCGCGGCGGCGGGTCTCGCTGCCTTGACGGCCGGGTCCAGTGCAGGGGCGGACGACGACGTGCCGTACCTTCCCTCGACCGCGAAGGACCAGCCGTTCCTTCCCAACCTGCGTTTTCAGGGTTATCACTCGCCGCGCAACATCCGCCCCTTCATCGATGACCTGCCGATCCTGCCGCGCCGCCGCTTGGGCGGAAACATCGTCGCCGCGGAGGCCTTGCACGAATTCCATAGCGACATGCCGCCCGCGCCCAGTTGGGGATTCGACGGCGTCGGTCACCTCGGTCCCGTCATCGAAGCCCAGCGCGGCGAAGTCACCAAGACCACCTTCGTCAACGGCCTCGGCCGCCACGTCATGGCCGACTATGTCGATCTCTCGCTGCACGGCGTCGTTCCCGAGGACATCGACCGACCCCCGTTGGTCGTGCACCTGCACGGCGCGCCGAACAGTCCCGTCGACGACGGCTACCCGACCGCCATCATCCGTCCGGGCCAATACATCGACTACACGTTCGGCAACGACCTGGAAGCCGCACCGCTCTGGTACCACGACCATTCGATGGGGACCACGCGGTTGAGCCTCTACGCGGGCCTGGCGGCGCCGTACTGGGTCCGCGACGAGTTCGACACCGGCGAGGACGACAACCCATTGGAGCTGCCTGCGGGCGAGTACGAAGTGCCACTCGTGATCAGCGACAAGATATTCACCCGCGAAGGACGACTGCGGTACGACAGCGTGCGCACCAATATCCTCCAACATCATTGGAACGGTGGGCTTTCCGGTGACGTAATGGTGGTCAACGGCAGGGCGTGGCCGAACATGATGGTGGACAAGGGAATCTACCGGTTGAGGCTGACGTCGATGACGTCGATCAACGACTACCGCTTCGGCTTCTCCAACGGCATGCCCTTCTGGGTAATTGGCAGCGACGCAGGACTATTGGACAAACCCGTCAAGGTTGCGGCGCTGGACATGTCGTCGGCGGAACGCTACGACATTCTCGTCGACTTCACGCAGTTCGAAGAGGGCGATCAGGCAGAGTTGTACAACCTCGTGCAGATTGCCTGGCTCGGACAGTTCGGTGGCAATGCGTGGGTCCGCGACGTCATGCGGTTCACGGGCACCGGCAAGCCCGGGCGATACACCCGGATTCCCGACACCCTGCGGGGTGCAAAGAAGCAACCCAAGGCCCTGCCTCCACTGGCGACGCCGACGGAACCCCCCGTCACCCACACGATGAATCTCAACCTCAACCGTGAGGGGGAGTGGATCGCCCGGGTCAACATGAACATCGACAACCTCGAATTCGATGCTCCCGAGGTCGACATCGCTCGCGCGGGCAGCGTCGAGCAGTGGAACCTCGTCAACGCCGACGTGTCACTCGAGACCCACTCGATTCACATCCATCTGGCGCACATGCGCGTGCTCGGCAGGCAGGACTTCGATCGACGCCGCTACGTCTACGAGCAAGACAGCCCGGGGCATCTCGGCGATCGCAAGTGGGCTCCGTCAGCGGAGGACTACGTGCAAGGTCCCCTGGAACCACCCGCGCCCTACGAGATGGGCTGGAAGGACACCGTGCGGTGCCCACGGGGTCAGATCACTCGCGTGATCGTCCGCTGGCCAACCGCCGAGGAACTCGGCTTCGACCCCGATGCTCCGTTCTCGGCGCCCGATGGGACCCAACTGCAGGGTTACGTGTGGCACTGCCACATGCCCGACCACGAGGACAACGTGATGATGCGCAGGCTTCGGATCGTCGACGCGGCGATCCCGCGGGACGCGGTCCCCGTGCCTGACATGCCAATGCACGACATGCCGATGTCCGGGCATCAGCACTAGGCCGTGACCTCCATAGGTGCACTGACCATTGCCCACCGATCGCCGTAGACGACGACGAGGGCTTTGCTTCCGCCACCCGTAAATTGCCGTAGTCGACTACGGACGGCGTTGCCTGCCCGACGAAATACGATCCGCGTGGTGAGCGCGCCTGGTGCGTTCGACGACGGTGGGAAAGTGGAGATCCGATGGGCAAGTTGGTGCTTCCGTATCTGGCGATTGCTGCGGCCGGGGCCGGCTTGGCGTTGTTCGACGGGGTCGGGCAGCCGCCGGAGTCGACGGTCGTGACTGCGCAGGTGCAGTTGGCGTCGGTGGGTTCGTGCTTGTTCCCGACCGGATGTGGCGGTGGTCTGGTGGGCGATGCCCTGGTGCCGACGCCGACGTCGCTGGGGTTTGCACTGACGACTGCGGACCTGTCCCGTCCGATCGTCGGGCCGGGCGGCTGGCTGATCGGCAACGGCGTCGACGCGGCGGCGGGCTGCACCACTTCGTGCGATGGCGGAAATGGTGGCTTGCTGATCGGCAACGGCGGTGCAGGCGCCAACGGTGGTAAGGGCGGGAACGCCGGGCTGCTGTCCGGCGACGGCGGCCGCGGTGGCGACGGTGATGCTACGAATCCGGACGGCGGGAATGGCGGTGGTGCAGGGCTTTTCGGCAAGGGTGGCGCTGGCGGCAATGGCCTCTCGTATGACACGCCTTCTGTCGTGTCAGTGCGCGCAGGTAAGGGCGGCAACGGCGGTGCAGGCGGATTGCTGGTCGGCGACGGCGGCGCAGGCGGGGTGGGCGGCAACGCCCTCACCGAGAATGGCGTCGACTCGGCCATCGGCGGTGCCGGCGGTGCCGGCGGACGATCCGGGTTCATCGGAAACGGGGGTGCCGGCGGCGGTGGCGGTACGAGCGGCGATACCCAAGATGCGCTATACGCGGCGCTCACCGGGATAGCCGGCAGCGGCGGCGCCGGCGGACACGCGCTAGGTATCGGTAATGGCGGCGCGGGCGGCGCAGGCGGCGGAGCGTTGGCGTTCGAGGTCGAGGTCGCCGGCGCGGGTGGTGATGGCGGCAACGGTGGCTTGGCTCGCGGCGACGGCGGCAAGGGTGGTGTGGGCGGAGACCGCACATATCTCGGCGACGACGCCGGTGCCGCCGGTGCGGGTGGTCACGGCGGCAACACGGGGTTCTTCGGCGACGCAGGTGACGGCGGAGACGGCGGCTTCCACCAGGGAGGCGAGGGCGGCAGAGGCGGCAACGGCGGGCACGTCAGCGGCCGTGGAAATGGCGGTGACGGCGGCGCCGGTGGCGGGGCCAGCAACGGCGGCGTCGGCGGCCACGGCGGCGACGGCGGCGGCCCAGGGATTCTGGGTGGCCAGGGCGGTGACGGTGGAAACGGCGGAGACGGCGTAACGGGCGGCGGTCTAGCTGGCGCCGACGGCGGCGATGGTGGTGACGGCGCAAACGCCGTAGGCCTGGGAGGCGGCGGCAATGGTGGTCGTGGCGGCACCGGGTCGGCCAACGCAGGCCGCGGCGGAAAGGGTGGCAACAGCGGCGCGTTCACGACAGGTGGCCGCGGCGGCGACGGCGGAAACGCCCAGAACAGTCAGGGCTCTGCCACGGGCGGCCACGGCGGCCACGGCGGAAACGGGGGGTTCCGCGCATTGGGGGGTGCCGGAGGGGCAGGAGGCAGCGGATTTCAGAACTCCCCATTCCCCGGCTCCAAGGGCACCGGAGGCAACGGCGGTGAAGGGGGCCACCCTGGCGGCGCTGGCGGCACCGCCGGGACCGGCAACGATCAAAATGGCACCCCTGGGAACCCCGGCTAACCAAATTTCGACTACGGCAGTTTCGCGCCGACCAGCGCGGCCAACTCGAGCCGCGTGGACACTCCGGTCTTGGCGCACGCCCGCTGGACGTGGCTTTCCACCGTGCGCACCGAAAGGTTCATGGCGTCGGCGATCTCGCGGTTCGACAACCCCTCGGCCACCAGTGAGGCCACCTCGCGCTCACGACTGGTGATCGGCAGATCCACGTGGGCGGACATGATGGCGGGGCTGTTGGCGCCGCCACATTTGCCCGCCAACTGCATTGCACGTCCGCTCGCCGACAGTGCGGCGCCGCGTCTGCCGCTGCCACGATGGAGCACCGCGGCTTGAGCGGCAGCATCGGCGGCCGTAAGTCTGTCACCCATGTTCTCGAATTCGCCCGAGACGACGGATAATCCGTCGGCATCCCGATTGGCGAAGGCGCGCGCGTAGGTGACCACCGTGCCCACGCGTGGACCCCCGACACTCTGCGCGAGTTCTTCTAGACGGTCGGCAACCTCGACACCGCCGCCGGAGCCGAATTGAATACACGTCTGTAGCGACACCACTTCACGCGCCCGCTGATCCTGCTCGCGAGCCACGGCAGCGGCCCGTCTGCCGAGTTCGAGCGCGGCCGACACCCGCCCACGCGCAGCGTGCACCCAGGCCTGCGCCAACAGATACGTCGGCTCGACGTAGGCCCAGCCCGGGTGACGCAGGGCGCGCGCACGGGTGATCGCCGCGACCGCGGCATCGACTTCGCCGGATCGTGCAAGCGCTTCGGCGTACAGCGCCCAGAACCGATGCGTCAGACCGCTGACGTCGTCGGACGGGCCGAACCCGAGCAGGTCGGGATCCAGGCCCAGGGTCGCCGCGCCGAGATTCCCTGCGCCGAGTGCCGCCGTGCCGACCGCGGCCGTCGCCATCGACAGAGGCAACCCGGGTGCATGCTGACAGTCGAGAAGGTATCGGTCGGCGACGGCGACGGCTTCGTCGACGCGACCGGCCAGGATGAGGGCCGTCGTGTGAAACTCGCCGATCGCCGTCGCCTGATGTACGGCCCCCGGTGCGCTCGCGAGAACACGGCGGCCCTCTTCGGCCGCTGCGCTTGCCGCGTCAGGATCGCCGAGCTCGCCGAAAGCTGCAGTCTGCGAGCTCAATCCGACGATCTGGCCGAACGGATCGAGCTGGCTGAAGTCGACACTGTCCATCACCGCGACGACCTCCATCGGTCGCCCGGCCATGACGGCCTGGACTGCGCGGTACGTCCTGAGTTGATGGGTGCGCGGCCCGGATGAGTCCTCCAACGCCGAATCGATGACCCGCCATGAATCCTCTGGTCGACGCAAGGGGCCCATCAACGTCGCAGCCCGAACGACGGCGTCGTTCACGTAGTCGGTACCGGGCACGTCGGCAGGATCGATCAGGTCGAGCACGAACTGCGCGTCATCGCCACGGCCAAGCTGGCACAACGCGTATGCCTGCTGCAGCTTGGCCTTCGCTCCGCCGCCGGCCTCGACGGCCCCGCGTGCGAGGCGCTCCGCCAGAGCGGCATCTTGGCGTGCCGCGGCCAATTCGGCCGCCCCGAGAAGGACGTCAGGGTCGGGTTCCAGGTCCGATTCGAGCCAGAGCAAACCGAGCCGGATGACATCGGGTGAACGCGTGCTCGGCAGGTTCTGCATCGCCGTTGCCACCCGGCCGCGAAGACGTCTAAGCCGCGACGTTGGCGCTTGCGCGAGGCGGACTTCCGCGTAAAGCGGATGTCCGACCCGGACCAGGTCGGCGCCGGTCGTGATGAGGTTCCGCCGCTCGGCGTCCTCAATCGCCGCCGAGGGTGCGAGCGCGGCAAGCCAGCGCCGGTCGAGTGGTTCTGCGACGGCCACCAGGTCCACGACATCGCGTACCCGCGCGGGAACGGCGCCGATCTGCGATTCGAGGAGCTGACGCAGCGACGGGGTCACCATCACGCCGCCATCCCAACGCCAGACGTTGCCATGGGGCCTCAGGCGCCCCGCAGACTTCTCCTGAACCACCAAGTGACGCAACAGCAATACGTTTCCCTGCGTCAGGATCCACAGTCGATCCGCGTCCACCTGAGCCAGCGGCGCGTCGAGTGCCGCCCGAAGGAGTTCGGCCGAGGCGGCTTGATCCAGCGGCGGCAGGTCCAGCCAGTGAAGGAGCCCGTCCTTCCACGGCACGGTGATCGCATCGAGAACCGCTTCACCGGTGCGGACCGTGGCCACCACTCTGCCGAGATCGCGCACGACGATCTGGTGCAACACGAAGGCCGACACCTCGTCCATCAGGTGGGCGTCGTCGATGCATAGCATCAGCCGACCGCTTCCGGATTCCGACATCGCCTCGATCATCCGTTGCGCCATGGCAACTGGCGTCTGGCCGCCACCGTCGACCCATTCGGCGAAGGCGCCCAGCGGAATGGAGCGACCGGTCGCGGTGCACGCGATGCGCCGGCACCGTCCACCCGCGTGCGGCCAGGGCTTCAGCCGCCTCGTACGCCAACCGTGTCTTGCCAACCCCGGCAGCTCCCGCGATGACCACGCCACGCTCGTCGTGTCCCTCCAGCACACCGGCGATGAGCCGCAGCTCCGCGCTTCGGCCCGACAGCGGCCACTGACCCTCCACTGCCAAAAGCTAGCAAACAACGGAACTCCCCGCCGCCGAACGCTGCCGAGGATGATCTCCAGGGCGACGTGTGACACCATCGATGGCGATGATGCCGGTCGACAACCATGTCCACACGCGGTGGTCGTGGGACACTGCGACCACGTCGTCCATGCAACTCGCGTGTGCCCGAGCCGTCGAGATCGGGCTTCCCGGCGTGGCTTTCACCGAGCACGTCGACTTCACCGACTGGGATCACGAGGACGGTTTCGAGGCCACCGAGCGTTCGGCGGACCGACCCACGCACATCGCCGACCGCCCCCGAGTCGTGCCGCTCGACGTCGAAGGATACTCAGCCGACATCGCGCGGTGCCGTGACGAATTCCCCGAACTGCGCATCCTTTCGGGCATCGAGGCCGGTGAGCCGCACCTGTTTCCAGCCAGTGTGGCTGCCGTGCTTTCCAGCGGGGCGCTTCGAACGCGTGCTCGGCAGCCTGCACGCGATCGAGCACGAGCGCACCCTTGCCTCCGTCGACCGCACGCTCTTCGCGGAACTCGACCCGCAGGACCTGATGCGCCGCTACTTCGCCGAACTCGTGGCTCTCGTCGGCGGCTCGTCGGTGTTCAACGTGCTCGCCCACTGCGACTACCCACGTCGCTACTGGCCGGTCGACCGGGTCGGCGACTACGCGGAGGTCGACTTCGAGGAGGAGTACCGCGCAGTGTTTCGAGCGCTCGCGTCATCGGGACGGGCGTTGGAGATCAACACGCGAAGCCCTTTGTCGTCAACCACTCTCATGCGCTGGTGGTGGCAGGAGGGCGGCGATGCGGTGTCCTTCGGCAGCGACGCCCATACGCCGTTTCGGATGGGTGAACACTTCGACGTCGCCGTGGACGTGGTGGAAGCCGCCGGATTTCGTCCTGGTCGCGATCGCTTCGACTTCTGGCGGCGCTGAAGGGTCTTCGTCAGCCCGCGACGGAGGCGTCGTAGATCGACTGGATCGCCGCATCGAGGGTTGCATCGAAGTCCTGGTCGGACTGGCGGGCGGACAATCCCTCGGTCAGCGCGCGGCTGAAACTCGCTATCACGCCAGTGTTCTGGGCCAGGAGCGCGTCGGCTTCGGCCCTGGAATATCCACCGGAGAGCGCCACCACGCGCATCACTCGCGGATGCCTGGTCAGCGGCTGATAGAGATTCGGCACCGTCGGCAGGGAGAGCTTCAGCATCACGCGTTGGCCCTCGGGGACGTCGTCGAGGTGGGTGCGGATCTGCTCCAGGAGAAGGTCCTCCGCGGCGGCCTTGTCGGCGATCGTCACGGTCACCTCGGGCTCGATGATGGGGATCAATCCGTGTGAGAGTACTTGCCGCGCCACGTCGAACTGTTGCGTGACGATCGCCGCGATGCCCGTTGCGTCCGCAGCGCCGATCACCGAACGCTCCTTGGTGCCGAAGATGCCCTTCTGCACTGCGCGGGTCAGCAGGTCGTCGAGTCCCGGCGATGGGCTTCATCAACTGCACACCGTCAGCGGCGTCGGCCAGACCCTTGTCGATCTTCAGGAACGGCACTACTCCCTTGTCGTCCCAGAGGTAGGTCGCCGCAGGCGTGTCGCCGAAGTCGCGGTCCATGGTCTCCTCGAACAGGATCGCGGCGAGAACCCGGTCGCCACCGAACACGGGCGACATGACGATCCGCGAGCGCATCTCGTGGATGAGGTCGAACATCTCGGCGTCGGAGGAGTAGGCATCCTCTTCGATCCCGTACAGGCGCAACGCCTTCGGGGTCGATCCGCCACTCTGGTCCAGCGCGGCGATGAACCCCTTGCCGCTCGTCATCCGTTCGGCCTGCACCTGATCCACCATAGCCACTCGCGCTTTAGTCGAAGTCGAGTGCCTCGACCACCGCCACGGGTCCTTCGTGCGTCGGTCGGTCGGCCCCGCCGATGACGTACACGGTGTCGCCGACGGCGGCGACCACCTCACCGTGGCGCGGGGTCGGCATCGGCGTCAGCTTCGTCCACTTCTTGTCGGCGATGTCGTACATCTCCGCGGTGGCCAACACCTGAGTCGGCTCCTCGCCGCCGACCGCGACGATCCTGCCGTGAAGGTACGTGGCGCCGTAGCTTCCCCGTGGGGTCGGCATCTCCGGCAGTTCCGGCTGCTTGATCCACTCATTGGATTGGGGGTCGAACCGTTCGAACGCCGAGGAGTTCTTGTCGGCGGAAAGGAATCGTCCACCCACCGCGTAGACGTACTCTGCCATCGGTCACGGCGGCGAGATGCTCACGCGGAGTGGGCAAGTCGGCGGCGTCCTTCCATGACGTACCGTCGAAGATCTCGGTCTGCGGGACGAGCTTCTTGTCGCTCTGTCCGCCGATGACGATCATCTTGTCGCCGACGGTCACGGCCGCGGCCGCCGCGCGGGCATGGGTGAGGCCGGGCAGTTCCGTCCACGTTCCGCCCCGCAGGACGAAGACCTTGTTCGACGGCGTGGCGAGGTTCTCCTCGGTGCCGCCGAGGACCACCACTTCGCCGCGATACGTCGTCGCCGTCGCGTGGTGCAGTGGTATCGGCAGCGGCGGCTGCGTCTGCCACGCCCCGGTTTGAGGGTCGTAGCTCTCGACCAACTGGAACGTCTCGCCATGGCGCATGCCGCCCATGATCCAGATCTTGCCGTCGAGCACCGTCCAGGCCATCATCAGCCGGGCCGTCGGCGCGTTCGGCAGCGAACGCCACTGCGTCGCAGGCTGCAGCACCCGTGGGGCGAGCTTCAACGATTCCGCCGACGAGGTCACCTGGTCGTCACCGGCGCTCGTCGACCCGCCGATCGCGTACACCTTCTTGTCGACGGCGGCGGCGGCCATGCCGTGGCGTGCCATGTCCATGTCCGGCATGTCGCCCCACGTCTTGGCGCTGAGATCAAATGCCGCAACGCTTTTGAGCACCTGGTCCCCGGACACGCCGCCAATGGCGACGAGTCGCTTGTCGGCGATCGCGACGCCGAGGTCGCTGCGCGCCTTGGCGAGCGCCGGTAGTGACGTCCACGTGTCGGCGGCCGGATCGTAGGCCTCGACCGTCGCGAGGTCGTCCTTCGCGTTCTTGCCGCCGACGGTGTACATCAGCTTGTCGTCCGACGCGCCGCCCAGCAGCTGTCGCGGAGTGGGGATCGGGGCGCCCAGCGTCCAGGTCGTGCCGTCGAAGATCTCGGTGGTGTTCAGCAGCTTGCCGCTGGCGTCAAGACCGCCGGTGACGATGATGCGATCGCCGACGACCGCGGCCGCGGCCGCAGACCGTGGCTGCAGCATGCGCGGCAGTTCGACCCAGTGACTGCTGACCACCCGCCACACCCGATTGGACGTGGTGCCGTCGGCCTGCACGCCTCCGAGGACGACCGGATTGCTCTGCCACGTCACGGCCATCGCATGCTGCACCGGAACCGGTAGGTCGTCGCCGCCCTTCCAGCTGTCGATCGCGGGGTCGTAACCCTCGTGGCGCCCGCTGACCGAGCCGTCACCGTTGAGACCGCCGAAGATCCAGATCGTGCCGTCGGATTCCGTGGCGGACACCGCCGCTCGCGCCACACGCGCGTTGGTGATGGGCTGCCACGGGCCCTGTTGCTCGATCGGCTCCCCAGCCGTCGGGGGAGTCGCGTTCTGTTCGTCCTTCTTGTCGCCGCCGGAGGTGAAGAGGTAGACCAAGCCGGCGACCAACAGCACGGCCAACCGCTGCGGCGCACCGATGATCCACAGCTTCTGGCGGTTGTTGGACGACGACGAGGGATCGGGACCCGCGGGCATCTGCGACTGTGGCGGCTGCTGCGGGGGCGGTGACATCCACTGTGGGGCCGGGTGGGACGACATGCTGCTACTCGCGGGCGGCTGCGCGGCCGGAAACCAACTCGTCGGTTCACTGTGTTCGAACGACGGGATGGACGTCGCGGGCGCATGCCACGGTTGGGGGTTGCCCTGGTGGCTCGGCGGGCCGCTGGGATGACCCGGTCAGCGGCGGGCCGCTGGGCGGACCCGACTGCGGTGGGCCGCTCGGCCGATCCGACACCGGTGGCGGGCCGCTCGGCCGATCCGACACCGGCGAGGCGCCGCGCGACGGAGCCGAAAACGGTGCGGTGCTCGCCGAATCCTTCGGCGGGCCGGCTAGCCGATTGGACATGCCCGACAGGTTGAAGCCGGTCGTCGGGATGCCCTCCGAGTCCTCGCCACCCGGACTGGCGAGAGCCATGTTGTCCGGCGGCAACCCGTTTCGACGTTGAATGGATTGCAACTCCCGGCCCAACTCCGCTGCCGAGGAGAAACGCTTCGACGGGTCCAACGACATCGACCGCTCGATCGCGGTGCATACGTCGGCTGGAATGCCCTTCAGTCGCATGTCGGGAATCGGCGAGGACACGATCCGCATGTACTGCGCGATCAGTTGTTCCCCAGTGCTGTTGTCGTGCGCGGCAGTGCCTGCGATGAGCGCGTAGAGAGTCGCGCCCACCGAATAGATGTCGGCGGTGACCGTCGGCTGCTCGCCGGACAGCACCTCGGGAGCGGTGAAGGCGATGGTGCCGCTGAAGAACCCGGTCACCGTCTTGAACCCACCGTCGATTCGGGCGATCCCGAAGTCGGTGAGCTGTGGTTCGCCGTAGTCCGTGGTCAGGACGTTCCCCGGCTTGATGTCGCGATGCAGCGTTCCCGCCTTGTGCGCGGTTTCGAGTGCCCCGCACAGCTTGACTCCGATGCGCAACGTCTCGGGCCAGGACAGCGGCCCGGATCGCTGCAGCCGTTGGGCCAGGGAGTCCGCGCTGTGGAAGGGCATCACGATGTACGGGCGGCCATTCGACGTCACGCCGACCTGCAGGATGTTCACGATGTTCGGGTGGCCGGACAGTCGGCCCATTGCGTAGCCCTCGCGCAGGAAGCGTTCCCGATTCGCTTCGTCGAGTTCCGAGCCGAGTACCTTCACCGCGACGATTCGTCCCAGCGACGTTTGATTGCAGCGGTATACGACGCCCGACGCGCCGCGCCCGGCCTCCTTGGCATCCGTGAACCCGGCAGCGGCCAACTCCGCGGCGATTCCCCCTCCGGCCGTCGGCGGGACCGTGGTCTGTTCATCAGCCATTTTGCGCTCCCCTGGCTTGCGGTGTGTGGAATCGTATATCGCTTGACGCCGAAGGGTTGCCTAATCAAAAGCACGAACGTGTGGCCACCAGCGGCGGCGCCGTATTTCGATTCCGCCGGAGGTCGTCGGCGTGCCGAGCCGGGTCGACCCGGACACCGATCCCTACCTACGGCTGCGGCCACCCGAGGCGATTCGGGCTACTACCTCGAGCACGGGTATGTCGTCGTCCGCGGGTTGATCCCGTCGGCTAGCTGCGATGCCGTCCACCAGGGGTTCCTCGAGGAAGCCAAGCCGTACCCGGACTACGTCTACCGCCAGGCGACGGCCAATCCGGAGCGACACCGAGAACGGCTTCATGCTCAACCCCATTCTCCACGTGCAAGACCTGCCCACCGCCCAGTTCGCCAGGTACGGGGAGGCGGCACTGGGACGTGGGCGCATCAGGACACCTACGACCTCGATTCCTCCAGGCTCGGCGGCATGACCGGAGCCTGGATTGCCATCGAGGACATCGGAGCCGGCGCTGGGCGCTTCTACGTCTACCCAGGCAGTCAGCGCATCGACATGGTCAAGAACGGCGGCGATTTCGACATCGCCTTCCACCAGGACCGCTACAGCGAGCTCGTCGTCGACGTCATGCGCACGCATCATCGCGCAGTTCGCTTACGGCGCAATTCATTCCGTCTTCGACCCAGCTCGCGCAGTTCCAGGTGCGGCCGCGGTGCATGCGGCTCAGGGCGACGAACGGGCCGGCGATCCGTCACCCGAAGGACCAGGACCGGGCGCTGAATCGCGCGGTCCTGTTCGTGGAGACGTGGTTCGGGCGAGTCTCCGGCTACAGCACCTTCGAGAGGAACTCCTGCAGCCGAGGATGTTTGGGGCTGTCGAACAGCTCGGCGGGCGGTGCGTCCTCGACGATCTTCCCGCCGTCCATGAAGAGCACGCGGGAGGCGACCTCCCGGGCGAACCCCATCTCGTGGGTCACCACCACCATCGTCATGCCACCGGCGGCGAGATCGCGCAGCACCTCGAGGACGTCGCCGACCATCTCGGGGTCCAGTGCGCTGGTCGCCTCGTCGAACAGCATGATCGACGGGTTCATCGCCAGCGCTCTAGCGATTGCGACGCGCTGCTTCTGGCCGCCCGACAGCGTCGCCGGCTTGACGTTCGCCTTCTCCTTCAGCCCGACCTGCTCGAGTAGCTCCAAGGCCTTCTTCTCGGCGGCGGCCTTGTCCATCTTCTTCGTGAGTAGCGGTGCCAGGGTGACGTTTTGGAGCACGGTCATGTGTGGGAAGAGGTTGAAGTGCTGGAACACCATTCCGATGTGCTGACGAACGTCGTCGAGGTCGACCTTCTTGTCGGTCAGGTCGTACTCGTCGACCACCACCTTGCCGCCGGTGATGTCCTCCAACTTGTTCAAGCACCGCAAAAATGTCGACTTCCCGGACCCGGAGGGCCCGATCACACAGACGACTTCGCCCTTACTGACGGTGGTGTCGATGCCGTTCAGCACGACCAGTTCACCGAACGACTTCTTCAGGCCTTCGATGCGGATCTTGACAGTGCCTTCGGGTTCGGCTGCAGCATCTTCTGGGACGAGCTGACTCATTTGTTGATCCTCTTCTCGAGTCGGTCCGAGAGTTTCGTGAGTGCCATGATGACGATGAAGTAGATGATGCCGATGATCAGCCACATGTAGAACGACTGGAAGTTGCGGGCGATGATGATCCGACCCGTCTGAGTCAGTTCGGCGATACCGATCACCGACAGGATCGACGTGTCCTTCAGCGTGATGACGAACTGGTTGATGTACGACGGGATCATCGTCCGGATCGCCTGCGGCAGAATCACTTTGCGCATCGTGGGCAGGTATCCGACGCCGAGACTGCGCGCAGCCTCCATCTGGCCCGTGTCGACCGATTGGATGCCGCCGCGGACGATCTCGGTCATGTACGCGCCGGCGTTCAGCGACAGCGTGATGATGCCTGCGGTAAGCGCCGACATCTGGAAGCCAAGGGCCGCAGGGATGCCGAAGTAGATGAAGAACGCCTGCACCAGCAGGGGGGTGCCGCGGAAGACATCGACGAAGGTAGTGCCGATGGCTCGAAGCCAGATCGAACGCGACACCCTCGCGAGCCCGAAGATGATGCCGAGCACCAGCGCAATTGCGATGGAGATGACCGTCAGGAAGATGGTCATCTTGAGGCCCTGCATCAGAATCGGGAACGTGCTCTTCAGCAGGCCGAAGAACGAATTGTCGGCCGTGCTCGCTCCTTTGCCGAGATACCCGTCGATCATCTCCTGGTAGCGACCCGACGCGCGAAGATTCTTCAGCCCCTCGTTGAACTTGCTCAGCAGCTCGGCGTTCTGGCCCTTGTTGACGGCGAACCCGTAGCTGGAACCCTTCTCCTTCGGGGTCACGGTCTTGAGGCCATTGCCCTGCGTGATTCCGTAGGCGAGAACCGGGTAGTCGTCGAAGACCGCCACCGAGTTTCCGGTTTTCACCTCGTCGTACATTGACGACGAGTCGGCGAAGGAGACGACGTCGAAGCCGTACTTGTCCTTGATCGAGTCGGCGAACGTGGCGCCTTCCGTGCCGTTCTTGACCGCGACCCGCTTGCCCTTGAGGTCTTCGTACCCCTTGACGTCGTTGTCGGTGTCCAACACCGCCATCTGCACGCCAGACTCGAAGTACGGGTCGGAGAAGTCGAACACCTGCTTGCGCTTGTCGGTGATCGACATCCCTGCGATGACGCCGTCGACCTGATTGGCCTGAACCGCCTGCAGGGCCGCGTCGAAGCCCAACGGCTTGATGTCGACGGTGAAGCCCTGGTCCTTGCCGATGTCGCGGATGAGGTCCATGTCGATGCCGACGAAATTGCCCTGGGCGTCCTGGAATTCGAAGGGCGCGAAGGTCGTGTCGGTGGCGATGACGTAGTTCTCGCCCTCGGCCGAAGCCGTGGCGGGAGTCAACATTCCGGTGCCTAGCAGGCCGATCAGGGTGGCTGCGAGGAGCGCCGCCGCCCTGCTCGTGGACCGCCACGAGATTGGTCTTCTCCGACGTCGTAACCGCTCGGCTCGCATCCTGGCCTCCCAACTCGACATGCCATGGAGGCATCACGTTAACCGCGCGGGTCCCGTCCCGTCGCGAATCGGCGCGATGGGAGCGGGCAGTAGCGGCCGCTGCTGAGGCGAAGAGCCTCCACGGCGGCGTCGATGCTCGGGAGGAGCCCGGGGCCGTAATACGTGACGAGTGGCCCAGCGCGCCCGCGACGTGCGGTCCGACGGCCTAGCCGGAGAGAGTCTCCACGGCGATCACGACGCCGTTGACGAAGTGGGAGGCGTGGAGCGACCGTGGCGGGCGACCTCGTATCGCCAATCGCCGATGTGGATGCGTTCGGGCTCCGACTTGAAGACGCCGCGCTGCGCGGGCGAATGAATGACTCCCGGCACGTGCGCAAACACGTTGACTACCAACGCAACTCCGCCTGAGCCGGATAGTGCCGCCGCGGTGACGCGGCTCACCTCGGCGTGAAGCAGGACGAACTCGTTGACGGACAGGTCCGACGTGAAGATCTTGTGCGCGTGGGAGAGTCGTTCTCCTGCCACCGGATCGGGCGAGTTGGGTTGCGTCGGCGCACGCCTTCCTGCGGGTGCGCACAGATTATGGGTTGCAGTTGTGAACTCGTCGAGACCGCCGAGGGGGCGACCGTCAACCGAAGTGCGTGCTCGGCCTCGGCAGCGTCACCCCGTCGACGACGATGTCGAGCTTCTCGTTGTAGAACGCAACCAACCCCGCGATGGGCGAGACGCACGGCAGAGGGTAGTCGTAGGTCCAGGCCAGGTCGTGGTGGACGGTGTCGGCGACGCGAACCGACCAGTACCCCGACGTGGTCCCCTTGTACGGGCACAGCGTCTCGGTGTCCGTGGGTATCAGGTGTTCGAACGCGACGTCCGTGCGGTCGACGTAATACCTTGTGGGCAAACCGGTTTCGAATAGCAGGACCGGGGTTGTCGTGTCGGCGAGGACGACGCCGTCGAGTTCGACCTTCACGTGGCGGTGCGAGCGCAGGGCGTCGACGCGGACGTAGGGATTGCGCGGGTGTCCGACGATCCGTTCGTCCTCCTCGAACCAGTCGATGCTCTTCCAGTCGAACCGGACGTAGCCGGCGACGGGGGAGTCGCCGTCGGCGTCGAAGACCCGCGCCGCCGACTTGGCGGTGAAGCTGGACGTGGTGACCGAATCCACCTGCGAGTGCCCGAATTGACTGTTCCCGGAACGGTTGTCGTCGATCAGGTACTCGGCGTGAACGTCGCGCAGCGGGATGTAGTACTGCGGATAATAGGGCACCTCCCACACGTACCGGGCCTCGACGGTGTCGAAGATCAGATCGCCGTCGACGAAGCCGCGCACGCGCCGGGGTGCAGGCTCGACGCGGCCCCGTTCGGCCGCCATCCGCGGATAGTCCTGATCCGGAGCTGAAGTCATTCCCCCACCATAGGATTGCGCTCACCGCCTGCCCGCCGAAACACCAGGAGAAGTCCATGGATCTGACGAACAACACGGCGTTGATCACGGGTTCCAGCGGTGGAATCGGAGAGGAGTTCGCCCGGCAGCTCGCCGCGCGTCAGGTGAACCTCGTTCTCGTCGCACGGCGCGCGGACAAGCTGGAGGAGCTACGGAGAGCGCTGCTCGAGCTCAGTCCGGGGCTTCGCGTCGACGTCGTCTCGGCCGACCTTTCCGTTCCCGGATCGGCTGCCGACCTGTCGTCGAAGGTCAGCGCACTCGGCCACCGGATCGACATCCTGATCAACAACGCAGGCATCGGCCTGCACGGCGACTTCGTCGACCAGGAGGCGGAACCCAATGCCGCGCAGATCCAGTTGAACTGCGGAACGCTGGTCGAGCTGACCGCGCTCTTCATGCCCGCGATGGTGAAGGCGGGCCGCGGGCTCGTCATCAACGTCGCGTCGACGGCGGCGTTTCAACCCACCCCTGGCATGGCCGTGTACGGAGCCAGCAAGGCGTTCGTGCTGTCGTTCACCGAGGCGCTGTGGCAGGAGGCGAAGGGGACCGGTGTGCGGGTCCTCACGCTGTGTCCCGGCGCGACGGAGACCGAGTTCTTCGCGCGCACCGGCGATGAGTTCCTCACCAGCGGCAGGCAGACGCCCAAGCAGGTGGTCGACACCGCGCTGCGCGCAGTGAACGGCTCCACGCCCACCGTCGTCTCGGGCCTCAAGAACGTCGTCCTGGCGAGCGCCTACCGGTACACGCCCCGGCGGATGATGCTCGCGGTGAGCCAGCAGATCATGAAGTCGGACTAGCGAGGCGTGCTCAACCCCGCTCGATCACGTTTCCACCAATGGGATTGGTGATCTGCGGCGTGCCCGAGTGGTAGGTCACCTTGTTGTCGAAACCCGATGCCGTGATCGACTCGGCGGCGTCGAGGACGACCACGTTGTCGGTGCCCGCGACCGTCACGCTCGCGCATTGTCCGGTGACCGTGATGGTGTTCGACGAGCCGCTGACGATCAGGTTGTTGTCGTTGCAGATGACGGTCTTCGTATCGTCGATGCCCGAGACGCTCTGGGTACTGCCCGCCGGTGGAGTGGTGGGCGCGGCTGCGGTCGTCGGCGCGAAGGTGAAGCCTCCGCCGCCCGAGGAGGATGAGCCGCTCGAATTGCTGGAGAAGGTCTTCGAATCGTGGAACGCGCTGCTGACCAACGAGACCACGCCGGGTCCGAACGCGAACAGTCCGATCGCGATGGGAATCCACACGAGTCGCCGCGATCCGGTGCGCCGCACCGTCCCCCAGGACGGGCGAAAATGTAGCCGGGCGCTCCGGAGAAGGGGCCCTGCGGAGGCGGAGTCGGAGCAGCGGTCCATGACTGCTGCTGCGGCGGGTACCCGTTGGGCGGGCCGTACCCGTCTGGGCGTAGCGCTGGGCGGCGCAGGGGGATAGGAGCTCGGCATCGGCGGAGGCACGTAGGACTCGGATTGGGCCTGAGGCACGTAGGAGTACGTGGGCCCCGACTGCCCGATGCCCAATTCGACCGCTCGATCGGCGCCGCTGGCCTGTTCCAGCTCCCGGATGCGGGCCTCCGGATCGTCCTTCGGGTCCATTCTCAGATGTTCCCACGAGGAACTGACCCGGGAGCCGTGTTCACCGTGCTCGTGGTGCTGGCCGCGTTGGCCGTCGACGCGGGCCCCGTGGAGGGCGAGTCACCCGTGCCTTGGGAGCGGAACGTCGAGTCCCATCTGTACCGTGCGTCAGCCCTTGCTCACGTAGGCGTCAGTTTGCTGTCGTGTCGCGGTGTGATTTGTCGCTCACTTTCGGTTGCCAATGATAAGAAGGCGTCCGGTATGACCTCTGGTCGGTGACTCCGGCGAAGTTGCCAGAAAGTTAACACTGCAGCTAGGGGCATGTTTTTGACTTAGCGAGGCAAACATAACAATGGTATAACGAAGAGTTTCTTAAGCATTGTCTGAGAGCTTCCTGCGCATTGCTCCGATGGGCTCGCGTTCGAACCTGGGAAGTCGATTTTTGGTCGCTACACTTTGACGAAAGGCCGCTTCAACAAGGCCGCGCCGTGTCGGCGCAGCACCATTCGAACTAGTGCTGGCACATCTCTTGCCGGCGGAGGTACCGATGAACATGGCCCGATCGCTGGAGCGCGCACAAAGCGTGACCGTAGAGAACTCGAACGTCGCTCTCTCTGGGGCGGTGAACGTCGGGCGAGGCCCGATCGCCGATCTCGCCGTCGATGGCGACAGGCTGGTCGTCACCAACTTCGGCGACCACTCCGTGGCCGTCCTGGACGCCGACAGCCTGGCCGTCAACACGGCCGTCGACGCCGGCGAACCGTTCGCCGTGGTCGCCGCCCACGACCGCGCCTACGTGGGTGTCGCGTCGGTGGCATATGACGCGATCGCCGTCATCGACACGTTCTCCGGTGTCGTCGTCGGGTCGTACCCGATCGCCGAAACCGTGACGGCGATGACCACCAGCCCCGACGGCAAGCGCGTCTACGCGGGCCGGGTCAAGGAAGACGGCGTCGACGTCGCCGTCATCGACACCATCACCGAAACGCCCAGCGTCATCGATGTCGCCAACGGCACGGACGTCACCATCGACGCCCTTCGCGTCGACGAGGGAGACCGCCGACTCGTGGTCGCCGTATCGGATTCGCGAGGCAGTCGGCTCGTCGTGATCGACCTCGAAACCTCAAGGGTCCGCCGCGCTCTGGAGATCGGTGCCCCGATCCGGGACCTCGGCCTTGGTGCAGGTGGCATCGCCTACGTGCTGACCTCCGACATTGCCGCCCGCGGCGTCGTCCACGTCGTCGACCTCGTGGATCACCGGATCACCGGCAGCTACGAGGTTGGCACGACGCCGACCCAGCTGACCCTCTCGGCAGATGGCACGCGTGCCTACATCGTCGACTGGGATCACGTCGCGGTGTGGTGCACCGACACCCACGCGGTCGTCGACACCATCTCCGTTGGCGCCCGGCCGGCGTGCATCGCGATGGATCGTGACCGGCTCTATGTCGCCGACTACGCCGGTGGCGTCACCGCCTACATGATGGCGTCGATGATGCCGATGCTGTACCCGCAGCTCCGTCAGCCTCCCGAGGGCGCTCGTCGTTCCGCCGGTTCGTGAACTGGCCGCAGCGGGCGTTAACTGCCGATCCTGCCGCTGAGGACGATCGAGCAACTCAGCGCCACTGATAGCGGGTCTTCGGGCGGCCAGCGCCTCCGTAGTCGACCGATCTGGTGACGGTGCCGTCGTCGGCGAGACGCTCGAGGTATCGCCACGCGGTCACTCGGGAGACCCCGACCTGCTTGGCCACCTCGTCGGCGGTCATGCCGTGCGAGCTGTCGCGAACCGACGCGCGATGCCGTCGTTGGTCTCCGTCGCCCCACCCTTGGGGGATGCCGAGCGATCGGCTGTCACGCGTAGCTCCGAGAGCGCACGGTCCACCTCGGCCTGGCTGGCAGCGTCGACGCCCGACGGCAGCGACCTGCGATAGCGCAGGTAGCGCTCGAGGCGATCCCGGAACGCGGCGAACGTGAACGGTTTGAGCAGGTAAGCGAGCGCACCGTGAGCCACCGCAGCACGGACCATGTCGAGGTCGCGCTCGGATGTGATGGCGATGATGTCAGGTGCAGGGCGCAAACCGGCCAATGCCGACGCCAAGTTGATGCCACTGGCGTCGGGCAGGCCGAGATCGAGGAGTACGAGGTCGATCGGAGTGTCGGTGGCCGCGGCGGTCGGAGGCGATGCGCATCGCATCGCGCGCGGTGTGCGCGACCGCGGTCGCCGAAAAGCCCTCCAGCCGAACCACATAGGCGCGGTGAGCCTCGGCGATCAACGGATCGTCCTCGACGATGAGAACCGAGATCACCGAGACGCCCTCGGCACGGTGACGGTGATGACGGAGCCGTAGGTCACGTCGGCGGTCAGCGTTCCGCCGCGTCGCTTGACCACCTGGTTCACCAGCGCCAGGCCGAGGCCGTGATGCTCGGCGTCGTCCGACGACTTCGTGGAATAGCCACGTTGCATTGCCCTTTCGAACACCTCGGCATCCATTCCCGATCCACTGTCGGCGACGCGCAGCACGAGCTGCTTCGTCATCCTCTGCGACGGTCACCTCCACCCATGGGTCGTCCTGGTCGCACGCGTCCATGGCATTGTCGATGAGGTTGCCGAGTACGGTGACGGATTCCTGCGGGGTCAGCGGCACTTGCCCTGCGTCGGAGGGCAAGTGGGTGTCTTCGGTGACGGTCAAGGCGATGCCGCGTTCGTCGGCCTGGGCGGTCTTGCCGATCAGCAGGGCCACCAGAGCGGGCTCGCCGACGTCCTGCGACAAGCGATCGACGAGGCGTTGGGACAGGGCCAGCTCGTCGGTGGCGAACCGCACGGCATCGGAGGCGCGGTCCATCTCGACCAACGTCACGACGGTGTGCAGCTTGTTCGCCGCCTCGTGGGCCTGCGCGCGCAGCGAATCCGTCAACACCTGCAGTGAGCTGAGTTCGCCTAGGGCACCTTGCAACTCGGTGCGGTCGCGGACGGTCACGACCTCCGAACGTGCGGCTCCCTCGACCTTGGAGCGGTTGACCACCAGCACCCTGGCGTCGGTGACGTGCACTTCGTCGCGGACGCCCGGCTGATAGCTGCGGAGGAACTCGGGCAGGTCCGACGGCGTCACGGCACCCGGCGGCAGATCGAGCAGCCGTCGGGCCTCGTCGTTGACCAGCACCACGCGGTCGCCGTCGAGGACGAGAAGTCCCTCGGACACCGAATGAAGGATCGCGTCGTGATGCTCGTACATCACCCGCAGTTCGTCGGGCCGCAGGCCGTGCGTCTGGCGAAGGAGGCGACGCCGGATCGCCCACACCCCGATGAGCGAAAGAGTCAGAGCGGCAACGCTTACCGTCGCGATCGTCGGCCACTGGTCGCGCCACCTCTGCGCCAAGGTCTGCTGGGTGATGCCCGCCGAGACGAGGCCGACGACCTTACCCGTCGCGTCGCGGACGGGTGCGATCGCGCGGATCGACGGGCCGAGGGTGCCGGTGTACACCTCCGTGAACGTCTCGCCCCGCAGCGCAGGATCGATGGTGCCGAGGTAGTGCCCGCCGATCTGGCTCGGATCGGTATGGGTGAATCTGGTTCCGTTGGGCGACATGACGGTGATGAACGCGATCGCGGTGTTGGTCCGCACCGCCTCGGTGACCGGTTGCAGGATCCGCGTGGCCTCGCCGGACTGGATCGCCGCCGCGGTCGAGGGGGAGTCCGCCAATGCCGTCGCGATGCTCACCACCTGCTGACGGGCCGCGGCGTCGCCGTCCTGCCGGGCGTCGAGCAACGCGAGGGCGCTGCCCGCCAACACGACGACGGCGATCACCACGATCTGCAGGGCGATCGCCTGACCGGCCAGCGACCGTGGCCACCAGCTGCGCATCGCACCACCGATCGATCGAGCCCCGGACCTTGAGTATTGGCTAACGGCAATCTAGTTGGCAGTCGCCCCCACGTACAGGGTCGACGAGCCGCGTCGGTTGGGGTCTGCGCGTTCTGGCGCAATACCGTGCATTCGGCATGTCGGGTGTCGCTCAACCCGCCCCGGGCGGGGCGGGTGTATGCCCGAGAAGTTCAGCGACGGAGCCATGCGTCAACCCGTGCTGGACCCGGTTGAGGGGCCTGCGGACGCCATCGCCGCCGGGGCGCCGACGAGCGCTCGCTTCTGAACCTGTCGCAGCAAACGAAGAATATCGGTTGATCAAGATAGTTATCGGCTACGGCTAACCTGCTCACGTTCGGGATCGGCCCCGAACTGCGAACTTAATGAACTAAAGAGTGACCTGGGTCACTGCGGGGAACACCATGCTTGCAGACCACATTTCGCCGACGATTCACGGAAAGCAGGAGGACCCAGCCATGGCCACCGAACCGGACAGCTCAGCGCCGCCCGAGAGAACAGCGCCACCGGAGAAGCGGGACAGGACGCACTGGCTCTACATCGCGGTCATCATCGCCGTGGTCGGCGGCGTGATCGTCGGACTACTCGCGCCGGACGTCGGCAAGAGCGTCGGCATCCTGGGCACGATGTTCGTCAGCCTCATCAAGATGATGATCGTCCCCGTCATCTTCTGCACCATCGTCCTCGGCATCGGGAAGGTCCGTGCGGCGGCCACCGTCGGCAAGGTCGGCGGCCTGGCATTTCTCTACTTCCTGGTGATGTCGACGGTCGCCCTGGCGATCGGCCTGGTGGTCGGCAACCTGCTGAGCCCGGGGACAGGCCTCAACCTGGAGGCGACGTCGTCGAAGGGTGGTCAGCTGGCCGAGCAGGCGGAGAAGGCCGGCGGTCTGAGCGAGTTCGTCCAGCACATCATTCCGACCTCGTTGTTCTCGTCTCTGACCGAGGGCAACGTGCTGCAAGCACTGTTCGTGGCACTGCTCGTCGGCTTCGCGGTCCAGACTCTCGGGAGCTCCCGCGAGCCGGTCCTTCGCGGCATCGAGCACCTGCAGAAGCTCGTCTTCAAGGTGCTCGCGATGATCCTCTGGATCGCTCCGATCGGGGCGTTCGGCGCGATCGCGAACGTCGTCGGCCAGACCGGGTGGGCGGCCGTGACCCAGCTGCTCACCCTGATGCTCGGCTTCTACCTCACCTGCATCGTGTTCGTGTTCGGCGTGCTGGGCGTGCTGCTCCGCACGGTGTCCGGCGTGTCGATCTTCCGGCTGGTTCGCTACTTGGCCCGCGAGTACCTGCTGATCTTCGCCACCTCGTCGTCCGAGTCCGCGTTGCCGCGGCTCATCGCCAAGATGGAGCACCTCGGCGTGGAGAAGACGACGGTGGGCGTCGTGGTGCCGACCGGGTATTCGTTCAACCTCGACGGCACGGCGATCTACCTGACCATGGCGTCGCTGTTCGTCGCCGACGCGATGGGCAAGCCGCTCGCCATCGGCGAGCAGATCTCGCTGCTGGTGTTCATGATCGTCGCCAGCAAGGGCGCGGCGGGTGTCAGCGGGGCAGGGCTGGCGACGCTGGCCGGCGGCCTCCAGGCGCACCGGCCCGACCTGCTCGACGGTGTCGGGCTGATCGTGGGCATCGACCGGTTCATGTCGGAGGCGCGAGCCGTCACCAACTTCTCCGGAAACGCGGTCGCGACGCTGCTGGTTGGGACGTGGACCAAGACGGTCGACCGCGACAGGGTGGATTCGGTACTCCGCGGCGGCGACCCGTTCAACGAGCAGCAGATGATCGACGATCGCGACGACGAGCCGGTGCGCGAAACCGTCCCGGCCTGACGGATGGCGAGGGGCACGGCCGCGACACTGACGTGGCCGTGCCCTTTTGTGCTGTCGATGCCTACGTCTGCGAACAGTTCAGGGTCACGGACACCGACTGACTGACCACGACGGGCACCAGAACGCTGTCGTGGTTGCGTCCGCCGCCGCCGGGGCCCCGGTAGGGCAGGAGCTGCGTGATGGTCTGCGGGTTGCGGACATTCGTCACGATGCACTTGTCCATCGGGCCTGCGCCGATTCTGTCGATGTTCACGGTGTAGCCCTTCGCCTGGAGCGCGCTGATGGTGGCCTCGGCAGACTGATCGGCGACGGCGAACCCCGCAGGAGCGGCCAGCGCACCACAGACCGCCGCACCCGCCGCGATCAATGCCCATTTCGTGCGCATGGAGCCTGCCTTCCCGTTGACTTGCCGTGAATCATCCACCATGGGCAACGCTTTTTGCACGCCATCGCGTCCCTACGTGCGACTGGTGCAGTTGAGCGAGACCTGAATCGTCTTGCGCACCACGATCGTGATCAAGCGATATTTGCGCTTGCCGTTCTTGTCCCGCTTGCCGTAGTAGTCCTTGATGACGCGGGTGACCGTGTGGGGATTGCGCACGCTGGTGACGATGCATTCGCTCATGGGGCCCGAGCCGATGCGGTCGATGTTGACGTCGTAACCCTGGGCCTCGAGGCCGTCGAGGGTGGCCTGGGCGTTGGTGATGGCGCCTGCCGGGCCCGCGGGTGCGAGCACCACCGACAGCATGACTGCGACGAAAGTGACTAGCGTGGCGAAAGTTAACGATGGACGCACGGTGCGCCCCCTATCGGGGTTGACTGGATGTTCAAATGTGTATCGCCTGTGATCGCGGACTCGTTTCAGCCTGACGAGAGTTCTTCGTGGCCGGCCTGCCGAGCCTCGGTGGCCCCGGCTCGGATGAATTCACCGAAAATCGCCACGGGGCACCACTAGCATCGCGCCCACACCGGCCGCGAAAAGTGAAGGCGATTCGATGCTCAGCACGATGCAGGACGTCCCGTTGACGATCACGACGATCATGCGCCACGCCTGCGACGTGAACGGCGATCGCACGGTCACCACCGCGGTGGGCGACGGCGAGTACCGGACGTGCACCTACCGCGACATCGGCGAGCAGGCCGGCAGAATGGCAAACGCGTTGCGCGCCATGGGCATTACCGGTGACCAACGCGTCGGCACCTTCATGTGGAACAACGCCGAACATCTGGTGGCCTATCTGGCGGTGCCGTCGATGGGTGCTGTCCTGCACACGCTCAACATCAGGCTCTCGGCCGAACAGATCGCCTTCATCGCCAACGAGGCCGAGGATCAGGTGATCATCGCCGACCTGTCGGTGACCGCACAGCTCGCCGCGGTGCTGCCGCTGCTGGAGACCGTGCACACGGTGATCGCGGTCGGTGACGGCGAGCTCGATGAGTGGCGCGCTTCGGGCAAGACGGTGCTGCGCTACGAGGACGTGCTTGCGGCGCAATCGCCTGCGTTCGACTGGCCCACTCTCGACGAGCACTCCGCCTCGTCGATGTGCTACACGAGCGGCACCACTGGCAACCCGAAAGGCGTTGTCTACAGCCATCGTTCGAGCTACCTGCACTCGATGCAGCAGTGCACCACGAATTCGACGGGAGTCGGCCTCGCCGACACCGTGCTGCCGATCGTGTCGATGTTCCATGCCAATGCGTGGGGTTGGCCGTACGCCGCGCTGATGGCGGGCGCCGATCTGGTTCTCCCGGACCGATTCATGGATTCGGAGTCCTGATCAAGCCTGATCGAGTCGCAGCGCCCGACGATGGCCGCGGGCGTGCCGACCATCTGGAACGACATCCTCAATTGCCTTGAGAAGCAGCCGGATCGAGACATCTCGTCGCTGCGGGTGGTGGCGTGCGGCGGCTCGGCCGTGCCGTTGTCGCTGATGCAGGCCTACCAGGAACGCGACGTCTTCATTCTGCAGGCGTGGGGCATGACCGAAACCTCTCCGGTGGCCACGGTGTCGTGGCCGCTGCCCGGTGTCTCCGACGATCAGCAGTGGGCAATGCGCGTCGTCGCAGGGGCGGCCGGTGTGCGGCGTCGAGGTCCGCGTCGTCGACGACGCGGGTGACCCGCTGCCGCACGATGACAAGTCGGTCGGTGAGGTCGAGGTGCGGGGACCGTGGGTCACCGGGTCCTACTACCTGAACCGCGACGAGACGAAGTTCGACAACGGCTGGCTGCGCACCGGCGACGTCGGCCGCATCGACCCGTCGGCGTACGTCACGTTGACCGACCGCGCCAAGGACGTCATCAAGTCCGGCGGTGAGTGGATCTCCTCGGTCGAGTTGGAGAACCACCTCATCGCGCACCCCGCGGTGTTGGAGGCCGCGGTGGTAGCCGTGCCCGACGACAAGTGGCAGGAGCGCCCTCTCGCGGCCGTCGTGCTACGCGACGGCGCCGAGGCGACACCGGCGCAGCTTCGGGAGTTCCTGGCGGACAAGGTCGTTCGGTGGTGGCTACCCGAGCGGTGGACGTTCGTCGACCAGGTTCCGCGTACCAGCGTCGGCAAGTACGACAAGAAGACGATCCGAGCCCGCCACGCCGACGGCGAGTACGACGTCTCGAGGCCCGCGAACTCAGCCTCTGGATTCGGGGGCTAGCGGTCGGCGCGTTGGTAGGCGGTGACGACGGCCGCCCCGCCCAAGCCGATGTTGTGTTGCAGTGCGGCAGTGACGTTGTCGACCTGACGCTTGTCCGCGGTGCCGCGCAGCTGCCACGTCAACTCGGCGCACTGGGCAAGGCCGGTGGCTCCGAGCGGATGGCCCTTGGAGATCAGGCCACCCGAGGGGTTGACCACCCATCGGCCGCCGTAGGTGGTCTCCCCGTTGTCGATCAGCTTCGGGGCCTCACCCTCGCCGCACAGGCCGAGCGCCTCGTAGAGCAGGAGCTCGTTCGCCGAGAAGCAGTCGTGCAGTTCGATGACCTGGAAGTCCTCCGGACCCAACCCCGACTGGTCGTAAACCTTCTGCGCCGCTTGAACATTCATGTCGTAGCCGATGATGTTGGCTGCGCTGCCGTCGAAGGTGCTGGCGAAGTCGGTCGTCATGGACTGTCCGACGATCTCGACGGCCTGCTCGGCGAGGCCGTGCTTGGCCACGTACTCCTCGCTGACGACGATCGCCGCGCCCGAACCGTCTGACGTCGGGCTGCACTGCAGCTTGGTCAGCGGATCGGAGATCATCTTGGCGGCGAGGATGTCGTCGAGCGTGTACTCCTCCTGGAACTGGGCGTACGGGTTGTTCACCGAGTGCTTGTGGTTCTTGTAGCCGATCTTCGCGAAGTGCTCGGCGGTGGTGCCGTACTTCTTCATGTGCTCGCGACCCGCCGCGCCGAACATCCACGGCGCCACGGGGAATGCGAACTCGTCGATCTCGGCCAGCGCCTTCACGTGATTGCCGAGCGGTGACTCGCGGTCGTCGGCACCGATGGCCAGCGCGCCGGGTTGCATCTTCTCGAAGCCGAGCGCCATCACGCAGTCGGCGAGCCCGCCGCGAATCGCTTGCGCGGCAAGGTAAAGCGCCGTCGAGCCCGTCGAACAGTTGTTGTTGACGTTGACGATCGGGATGCCCGTCATCCCCAGCTCGTACAGTGCCCGCTGGCCCGAGGTCGAATCGCCGGAGCAGTACCCCACGTAGCCCTGCTCGACCTCGGTGTAGGCGATGCCCGCGTCCTCGAGCGCCTTGGTGCCCGACTCCTTGGCCATCTGCGGGTAGTCCCAGCCCTCGCGGCGGCCAGGCTTCTCGAACTTCGTCATCCCCACTCCGACGACGAAGACGCGGTTACCTCTGGTTTTCGACATGTGACGTCCCTTCGCTGCGCTGCGTTCGGCTCAACATACAACGCGCCGACGAGGGGTCGAAAGGCTTAGCTGTCGTTGTTCCACCAGTCGTGCAGCGTCTGGAGGTCGGCGCTCTGCACGTCGGCCAACACCAACTCTTCGTTGTACGACCACGTGACGTCGGCGTTGCCGTTGTACGTGCCGCACGCCACCTGGCCGGCATCCTCGTCGGGGGTGTTGGTGTAGTTCCACGGTGTCGGCGCCGAGTTCGGTGTTGCCGGGGCACGGCAACACTTCGTCGTTGGCCTTCACCGAGTTGTCGAAGGCCGTGTTCAAGGCCTGCAGATTCGGGAAGAGCGAGTACCGGGCCAGGTTCGGGCCACCGGGCAGCGTCGACTTACCGCAGTCGACCGTGGCCAATGAGCCGGGCGCTGCAGGCGTGACCGCTTCGCACGCACTCTGCGGATAGTTGCTCGGGCATGACCGCGAAGATCTGCGCCGACGAACGACTCGGGTCGTCCGTCGGCCGTGCCGCGGTGGCTGGTCGGCTTCGTCCGCGTCGGAGAAGACCGCTTCGACGACGATGACGACGGACGGCGGGTCGCGGTGCTCAACGAGCCGGACGCCGAGCTGTCGTCCTTGTCGTCCTTCAGCCCGAAGTACAGCCCGGTCGCGGCCAGGGCGACGAGGATGACGCCGCCGATCGCGGCGATCGGAATCCACGGCGTCTTCTTTCCGCCTCCACCGGGAGTCGATCCTTGCCCGCCCGGCGGAGTCCACGCGGGAGGTCCGCCCGGGGTTGCGAACCGGCGAACTGTGGTGCGCCCGGCGGGCGGTGGTGGCGATCCATACGGCGGCTGCGTGCCGGCGCCGTACGCGGGGGGCGGCGGCGGTGCGCCGTATGGCGGCTGCGTGCCGGTGCCGTATGGGCGGGCGGCGGTGGAGCGTCCGTAGGGCTGCGCGCCGGTGCCGTACGCGGGCGGCGGCGGTGGTGTTGCCGTACGGCGGCGGCGTGGTGGAGGCGATGGCCGTCGCCGGTGAGTACCCCGGCGGCGGTGGTGGCGGGCCGGGCGGCGGCGTGTTGGCCAGCCCGGTCGGCGCGAACGAATCCGATGGCATCAGCAACCGATGTGGCGGCCTCGCCGCGTTGGACGATCCTGTCCGCCTGGTCCTGCTCGCTGGCGGTCAGGGCCTCGGTGGCCGCGGTCGCCAGATCCCCCGCAGTGGGGTACCGGTCCTCCGGATTCTTCGCCATGCCGCGCGCGATCACGTTGTCGAATCCGGTCGGAACGCCTGGCCGCGTGACGCTGGGCTTCGGAATCGGCTGCATCAGGTGAGCGGTGATGAGCACGCTGACGCTGTCGCCGGTGAATGGTTGTGCGCCCGTGAGGCATTCGTGAAGCACACAGGCCAGCGCGTACACGTCCGCGCGGTACGTGACGTCACCGTTGGTGAACCGCTCCGGCGACATGTAGGCGTACGTGCCGACGGCGGTGCCCAGCTCCGTCATCTTCTCGTCGCCTGCCGCGTTGGCGATGCCGAAGTCGACGAGATAGGCGAAGTCCTCGCGGTTGATCAGGATGTTCTCGGGCTTGACGTCGCGGTGCATGACGCCCGCCTCGTGAGCGGCGTCGAGGGCCGAGGCGACCTGGCGCACGATCGCGACGGCGCGCGCGGGCGTCATCGGGCCGTAGTTCTTCAGCACCTTGCGAAGATCGGAGCCGTTGATCATGCGCATGTCGACGTAGAGGATGCCGTCGATCTCGCCGTAGTCGTGGATCGGCACGACGTGCGGCTCCTGCAGTTCGCCCGGCGTTGTGAGCCTCGCGCTGAAGTCGCTTGCGGAACACGGGGTCGTGGGAGACGCTCGCGGGCAGCACCTTCAGGGCGACGGTGCGGTCCTTGACGGTGTCCTCGGCCTCGTAGACCTCGCCCATTCCGCCCTTGCCAAGCAGTCTCAGCAGACGATAGGGACCAAACATGGTGCCCTCACGCGACGTCGGCTCGCTCATTGCCGTCTCCTTGACCCACCGCGGACGATGCACGCGAAGGGCGTGCGTGCTAGTCACCCTAGTAGGTAGCCGATCGGGTTACACGGAAGTCGCTCACGACTGGGATTCGGGCTCGGCATCCGGTCGGACCTCGAAGGTGAAGTCGTGGTCGCAGATGCGGACCGCGTCGCCGTTCTGCAGCGTGGCGGTGCCGCGAATCCGCTCGCCCTGCACGTCGACGCCGTTGGCCGACCGCAGATCGGTGATGACGAAGCTGGTGCCCGTGTCGACGATGACGGCGTGGTGGCGGCTGACATTGGCGTCGTCCAAGACGATGTCGTTGTCCGGCAGGCGTCCAATCCGGGTGGCGGCGGCCAGAAGTCGGTGACTCTGACCCGACGACTCGCGAAGCAGGGCCACCGCGCTGCTCGTGCCCGTCACGGTGCGCAGAACGATCGAGTTGCTCTGGTGGACCGCGGTGGTCTGGGCGTCCTTCTTCGCGTTCATCGGTTCCTGGCGCAGGATCCGCTGATGCAGGGCCTGAAGCGTCGGCCCCGGATCGATGCCGAGGTCGTCGGCCAGGGTGGTCTTCAGCCGCTGAAAGGCCTCGAGGGCGTCGGACTGCCGTTCATCGGTGTAGTAGGCGATGATCAGCTGCGCCCACAACGGCTCGCGGTAGGGGTGTTCGGCGACCAGGCTCTCGAGTTCGGCGATGACGGCAAAGCCGCGGTTGCAGGCGATCTGGGCCTCCGCCCGTGCGGTGTGCACGACGACCTTGTCCTCGATCAGCGCCGTCGCGAGGGGGGCGACGAACTCGAAGCCGTTGAGATCGTCGAGGACGGGCCCACGCCACTGCGCCAACGCGTCGTCCAGGAATCGGCACGCCTGCTCGAACTGCCCTGCCGCTGCGGCCTGCACGCCGGCGTTCTTCGCGGTGACGAACCGGCCGATGTCGCAATCCTCGTCGGTGATCGCCAGGCGGTATCCCGGCGGCGCGCTGGCCAGCACGGTGCGGGCGTCGAGGCCGGTGCGAGCGACGAGCTTGCGCAGGTTCGAGATGTAGGAGTGCAGACTGGCCTTGGGTTCCGGTGGCGGGTACTGCTCCCACGCCGCGTTCACCAGCGAGTCACTGCTGACGGCGCGATTGCGGTTCACCACGAGCATGGCGAGCACGGCCCGCTGCTTCGGCGTGCCGAGCGGCATCACCTCGCCGTCGACGCTCAGCTGCAGCGGCCCGAGAATGCCGATGTCCAGTCGTTTTGCCACCATCACGGTCATTCTGCAGTGGATCCGGCCCGAGAATCTACCCACCGCGCTGGTCGGGTGGTGTAGATGTAAGTAGAACGTGTTCCAGTTTTGACTGCGAAGGGATGTGACGACATGGCATTGCGCGTCGTGCAGTGGGCGACCGGCGGCGTCGGCGTCGCCGCGATCAAGGGCGTGCAGGAGCATCCCGACCTCGAGCTCGTCGGGTGTTGGGTGCACTCGGAGGCCAAGAGCGGCAAGGACGTTGGCGACATCGTCGGCGGAGAGCCCACGGGTGTACTCGCGACCAACAGCGTCGACGAGATCCTGGCTCTCGACGCGGACGCGGTCATCTACGCGCCGCTGATGGCCAACCCCGACGAGGTAATCGCGTTGCTGCGATCGGGAAAGAATGTCGTCACACCGGTGGGCTGGTTGTATCCCAGCGAGCGCAGTGCGGCCTCAGTGCGCGAGGCGGCGCTTTCCGGAAATGCCACGCTGCACGGCACTGGCTTGGCGCCCGGCGGCATCACCGACAAGTACCCGCTGCTGTTCTCGTCCTTCTCCACGGGGGTGACGTTCGCACGCGCCGAGGAGTTCTCCGACCTGAGGACGTACGAGGCGCCCGACGTGCTGCGCCACGTCATGGGCTTCGGCGAGGTCCCGGAGAAGGCGATGACGGGGCCGATGCAGAAGATGATGGACAGCGGATTCATCCAGGCGGTCAAGATGTGCGTCGATGAGATGGGCTTCAAAACCGACCCGAAGATCAGGTCAACGCAGGAGATCGCGGTCGCGACGGCGCCGATCGACTCCCCGCTGGGAATCATCGAGCCGGGTCAGGTCGCGGCTCGGAAGTTCCACTGGGAGGCGCTCGTCGACGGCGAGCCCGTCGTCCGCGTCACGGTGAACTGGTTGATGGGCGAGGAGAACCTCGATCCCGCCTGGACGTTCGGGCCCGAGGGGCAGCGCTACGAGATGGAGGTGCGGGGCAACCCCGACCTCACCATCGTCGTCAAGGGCTTTCAGTCGTCGGTGGGCGGGGAAGGACCGGAGTACGGCATCGTCGGTACGGCGGCGCACTGCGTGAACTCCGTGCCAGCGGTGTGTGCGGCCGAACCGGGAATCCTGACCATGCTCGAGCTACCGCTCATCAGCGGCAAGGCGGCGCCGCACCTGCGCTGATCTTCCGACTGGGGGCGGCCTGGCGCGCCGAACGTGCGGCCATGGCGGCGATTCGATCAAATTCTCGCCGTGACCGCACGCTCGGCACCCGGGGCTACCGGGCGATGAGGCCGCCGTCAACGGTGATCACCTTGTTGGTCAGGTAACCGGTGCGGAGCATGGTCATGGCCATGTCGGCCATCTCGTCGGGACGCCCGATCCTGCCGACGGGAATGGGCACCGGAGGCGTGCCCGTCTCGAGGTCGGCGGGGAACATCTTCGTCTCACCGACGAGCGCAGGGGCCAGGCAGTTGACGGTGACGCCGTCGGCGGCCACGCGGGGAGCCAGGTGGTGCATCAGCCCGTGCAGCCCCGCCTTGCTCGCGGCGTAGTGCGCACCGACGACGCCGCCGCTGAAGGCCGCCACCGACGAGATGAACAGGATTCGGCCGAACTTCCGCTCGACCATGCCGGGCAGCACCCGCTGGGCGAGCAGGAACGGCGCGGTGAGGTTCACCGCGAGGGTGGCGTTCCACGACGCGAGATCGATGTTCCGCCAACCGCTTATGTCGGCGTGTCCCGCGTTGGCGATCAGGACGTCGACTCGCCCGAGCTCGCGCTCGGCCTGATCGACCAGCGCGGCGGGCGTGTCGGGATCGGACAGGTCGGCGGCGGCGAGCCCGGCGCGACGGCCAAGCCCGCGCGCGTACTCGGCCACCTCTGCCGCATCGTCGGCGTGGCGGCCGTAGGTCAGGAACACGTCGTAGCCGTCGTCGGCCAGCCTGCGCCCGATCGCCTTGCCGATGCCGCCGGATGCCCCGGTGAGCAGTGCGACTCTTGCCGCTCGAATCAGTCACGGCTGCACCAGGATCCGGATCGGATCGCCGTCGGCCTTGTCCAGCTTCTCGATGCCCATCGCGATGTCCTCGAGGGGCACCACCGCGCTGATCGAGCGCGACAGATCGAGGCGGCCCAGCGACACCAGCTGCGCCAGGGTGCCGATGTCGGCGTTCTGGTAGCCGAGGTGGCCGAGCACCTGCCGTTTGAACAGGTTGAAGATCGCGGTCGGCCCGATGGTGGGAGCGTCGGCGCTCATGCCGACGCCGACCAGCCGGCCGCCCACGGTCAGGCTGTTCAGCGCCTGCTCGAACGTTGATCCGAGTCCGACGGCATCGAAGGCGACGTCGATGTTGCGGCCGCCGGTGGCCTCGGCGATCTTGGCGGCGAGGTCGGGATCGCGGGCGTCGAAGGCGTAGTCGGCACCGACCGCGAGTGCCCTGTCGAGGATGGCCGGCTTGATGTCGACGGCGATGATCGGCGCAGCGCCGACGAGTCGCGCCAGCTGAATCATGTGGGTGCCGAGGCCACCGACGCCCCACACGCCGACCGACTCGCCGATGCCCACCTTGCCGGTGCGGACGATCGCGCCGTAGGGCGTGGACACTGCATCGGCCAGGATTGCCGCCTGCTCCAACGGGACGTTGTCGGGAATCCTGGTGAGGCCGAAGGCCTGTGCGACGGTGTACTCCGCCCAGGCCCCGTCGTACGCGAATGCCATCAGCCTGATGCGGAGGCAGTTCGACACGTCGCCGCGGCGGCAGTTGACGCAGTCCATGCACGGCTTGCCCGCGGCCACCACCACGCGGTCGCCCACAGCCCATCCGGTGACGCCCGGTCCGAGCTTGGCGACGATGCCCGACGCCTCGTGGCCTTGCGTGACGACCGGGAGCTGGCTGGGGAAGGTGCCGTTGATCAGGCTCAGGTCGGAGTGACAGATGCCGCAGAACGCCACCTTCACCAACACCTCGCCGGGGCCGGGCTCGGGGATGGGAACATCCTCTACCGCAATGGTTTTGGTATCCGCGTAGAACCGCTGGGCCCTCATCGTGTCGGCCATGTCCGCTCCCGTCGTCGCAGTCGTTGGTACTTGGGGGTACCGTCGCCATCATGGCGCAGCCGCTGGTGGTTCGGCAATCCCGGGCAATACCCGTGGCGCAGGAGGCTGCGTTCCACGGCACCGTTCCGATCCCGCTGCCCACACTCTTCCATCGGTGGTACGGCTGGCGTTGGACGATCCACCCGAAGTCGTCGCTGGCGGCGCCCATACTGCCGGTCTTCGGGAAGCTGTGGCTGGGCCACGCGCGTCAGTCGCTCTGTCCGACCAGCTCGTCGGCTGAGAGCCCTGCGCCGAGATCGACGCAAGCCCTTCTCCGCACAAATGTGCGTTTTGGGCGTACTAGGGGATGCGGTAGAACGGGTTGGGCAGCAGGTAGGTCCGCTCGGAGAATCCGCCGTCGAGGTCGGACGGCTGGTCGCCGATGTTGGCGATGATGGTGTAGCCCTGCTCTTCGATGCGTGCCCGTTGCGGCGCCTTGAAGTCCGTCGCCGAGTTATATTGCGCGCCAACGGGTTCCATGATCAGATCGGCATATCCGGTGTAGCCCGTCGACTCCAGGTTCCGTGCCGTTGCCCCGCGCTGCGACTCGGGACGGCCGGTGATGAAGAAGGCCGCGGCGTTGTTGCGCCTGGCGGCGTCGAACACGTCCATCGTCGGGGGGATCGCCGCGGACTGTGAGCGAAGATCCCACGCGTTCCAGCCGCACGGCCGTTTGGGCAACTCGGTGCACGGCCCGTCGATGATTCGGCCGAAGTCGTCGGCCCGGATGGCGTCCCAGTTCGACAGCGCCGTCTCGTCGATGTCGAACACCACTGCGGGACGGGTCACCCGCGGAGCCTCCTCGTCGATCCACGACACCGCGGGCGCCGCGGCCAGTTGCAGATCGGTCAGGTACGCGCCGCTGTCGTAGTAGGCGATCGCCTCGGTCTTCAGGTCCCCGATGTTCGCGGGTTGCACGGGCGGCGGGACGATCGGCGTCGGCGGGGCGGGCGGTTCGGCGACGGCCGCTGGCGCGGGCGCGCCGGCGACAAACAGGATCGCGAAGGCAGCCGAGGCGAGGGCGGTGCGGACCATGACCTGCACCCTGGCACACTCGATCCCCGTGACGAAGCGTGGACTCGTTCTTGCGGGCGGCGGACTGGCGGGCATTGCTTGGGAGACCGGCATTCTGCGCGGCATCGCCGACGCGGCACCCGATGTCGCACGACGGCTGCTCGAGGCCGACGTGCTGCTGGGCACGTCCGCGGGGTCGGCGGTGGCGGCGCAAATCGGCAGCGGTACGCCCCTCGACGAGCTATTCGGCCGCCAGGTCATCGACGCGCCGTACGAGCTGGACTCCGGTGTGGACGTCGACGACATCGTCGAGTTGTTCGTCGGTGCGATGGCGGACCCCGCCGCCACGAAGGAGCAGAAGCTGCAACGCATCGGTGCGACCGCGCTGGCCGCCGATACCGTCGCCGAACCAGTCCGCCGCGAGGTGATCGTGCACCGCCTGCCAGCGCACGACTGGCCCGAGCGCGAACTTCGGATCACCGCCATCGACGTCGAGACCGGCGAGCTGGTGGTGTTCGACGGGGACTCGGGTGTCGAGTTGATCGAAGCCGTCGCGGCGAGCTGCGCGGTCCCGGGCGCCTGGCCACCCGTCACCATCGGTGCCCGCCGCTTCATGGACGGCGGTGTGGGCAGCACCGTCAACATGGCCGCGGCGGCGGACTGTGACGCCGTGGTGGTGCTCGTGCCGTCGGGCGAATTCACCCCGTCGCCGTTCGGCGACGGGACGGCGGCGGAGGTGGCTGCCTTCCCCGGCGCCACGCTGGCGATCTTCGCCGACGACGCATCGCTGGCCGCATTCGGACGCAATCCGCTCGATCCCGCATGCCGAATCCCGTCGGCCAACGCCGGTCGCGAACAGGGCAGGGCCGTGGCCGCCGCCGTGGCGGACTTCCTCGACTCTTAGTCGGCCAACGGCTCGTTGAATGTCCAGCGCGTCGAGCGCGGCCACGGCCAACTCCCTGCCGACGTCGATGACCTCCGCCGCACGGTGGAACTCCAGGCTGCGGCACGTCCTGCGGGGGACGTCGATCAACAGATCCGGCGGATGCGCCGCAAGCGTGTGACGCATGAGCGCGGCCTGCGCGATCTCGATGGTGCGGTTCATCACCTCGAAGCTGCCGAGCCTTGGTACGACCGACCCGGGCTCGATCTCGCCGGGCTCGTCGTCGGTTGCGCTGATCCGGGTGAGCATCGAGCGTGCCGCCGGACTGTCGAGAATCGTGCGCGCCGCGGGCGCATCGAGCAATGCCGTTGTGCTACGCCACATTCGGCTGAGCAACTCGGCGGTCGGGCGCGGCTCGCGCTCCGCTCGGCCCGGGTCGCCGCCGTTGAGGCTCACGGCGATGACGATGTCTGCGTTGACGGCTGCGAGCGGTGCCATCGGGAGCGGGTCGAGGATGCCGCCGTCGGCGAGAAGGCGTCCATCGAGCACGTGCGGTGAGATGACACCGGGGATGGCGATCGACGCCCGGATCGCCTCGTCGACGGGACCCCGTTGCAGCCACACCGACTTGCCCGCGATGAGGTCCGTCGTCACCGCGGTGTAGGGGATCGGCAGATCCTCGATGACCACTTCGCCGAGGATCTCGCGCACCGCGTCGAGGATCTTGCCCGCCCGCAGCACCCCTGCCGCGCTGATGGACGGATCGAGGAGTCGCAGCACGGCGCCCTGCGTCAGCGAGCTTGCCCACCGGGTGAAGTCATCAAGGCGGTCCGCGGCCTGGAGTCCGCCGACCAGGGCACCCATGGATGACCCGGCGATGCCGACGATGTCGAACCCGCGGTCGCGCAGTTCATCGATGACGCCGATGTGTGCGTACCCACGGGCACCGCCGCTACCGAGACAGAGGGCCACCCGCATGGACACATCCTTGCGCGTGGCGGGATCCAGCGGTTAGCAGCCCACCCGGGAGAAGAAGGCGGCCGAGATGAGGCCGATGAGCAGCGCGATCTGCCACTGCCCGCTGGAGAGCGCCATCACGACCCCGCCGACGGCGGCGACGAAGAGGAGCACCAGCACGAATGCCATGAGCAGTCGCATGCCGTTGATCGATCCACCGGCGGCTGGCGGTAAACCGTTCCGCGAGACGTCGTGCACTCTGGCCATGGACCATCCCTTCAAGGAGTGATGAGGAACACATAGTACCTAATTATGTGATTCGCGCCACTATGTGTAGACGCGCTAATTGCTTGCCTACCAGCGGATTTGGTCGCCAAACTGATTAGCACAACGAGCTATTCGGGTCGTCGACGATCGGGAAGTCCCGTCCCGAGGGCTGGACGGCCTGCCGTCGTTGCCAATGCCACGCGGTCGTCACGACCGGCGTGCGGCGGATGGCCGGAGCGACCGGTCCGAATCCTCAAGGCATGCGGCCAGTCTCACCCGGTGCGACGAGCCGAGCTGCCTCCGGGGGCGTTTCCGACACGCGTGATTTTAAGGCCGACGACTAGCCGCACAGCGCGTCGGAGGCCGCCTCGGCGGCGACGATGACGGCGGCCTGGCGGTCCGGGGGAAGCTTCGACCACGGCATGTTGAAGGTGCCGACGCCTGCCGAGTCCGTCTTCTGCAGATCCGCCAGGTATGGCTCGAACTGAGCCTTCAGATCGCCGCCCTGCTGCGACATCCACGTCTTGGCGGCATTGCAGGCCTGGAAGTATTCGTCCTCCGTCGACTGAGCAGGCGCTCCAACCGCGGTGGTGACTCCGCCAGGGGAGACGCCGATCTGTCCCGGGGCGGCGGTATGCGTCTCGAGGCTGGTGGTCGTCGTCGCGGGAGGGGCCGCCGACGACGACCTCGGCTCGGTCTTCGTCTCCGAGGAGCAGGCCGCGAGGAGCGCCGAGGCGACCGCCGCTGCGGCTACCGCGGCGAGGAGAGGGTGGCTGCGCATGTGGCCAATCTATGCAACACTCGCCGACGTGCCACAGCGGACCTTGCGCCAGGAGTGTTGTCGGGCTTGACGCCCGCCCCCTGTCCGTTCGCTTCTTCTGGAGTTGGCACGCCATGTCCCTGCGCTCTTCGTCGTCCATCGCACCCACCCGGCTGCGCCTCCCCGACCTCCTGCACGCCACTGACACGGCAACGGAGGATCTGCTCGCGGGTAGCTACGACTACCTGCTGCCGCAAGGCGGCCCGCCGCTCGACGACCGCTGGTTCACCAGGCTGCGCGGCGATGACGAGCTGGACGTCTGGCTGATCAGCTGGGTGCCCGAGCGCTCCACGCAACTACACGACCACGGCGGATCTCTCGGCGCGCTCACGGTGGTCTCCGGTTCGCTCTCGGAGACCCGTTGGGACGGTGACGGGCTGCGCAAGCGACGGCTCGAAGCGGGGGACCAGGCCGCGTTCCCGCTCGGTTGGGTGCACGACGTCGTGTGGGCGCCCGAGCCGACGCTGGTGGCCGGGCCTACCCTCAGCGTGCACGCGTACTCGCCGCCGCTGACCGCGATGTCGTACTACGACGTCACCGAGAGAGAACACGCTGCGGCGCAACCGAACCGAGCTGACGGACCAACCCGAGGGGGAGTAGTGAGCCGCATCGACGCCGTTCTGGAGGCTGCGCGTAACCGGTTGTCGCGCGTCGCGGCCGACGACGTCCCTGCCGCCCTCGACCGCGGCGCGGTGCTGGTCGACATCCGGCCCGCCGCCCAGCGCGCCCAAGAGGGTGAGGTGCCCGCGGCACTGATCATCGAACGCAACGTGTTGGAGTGGCGCTGCGATCCCACCAGCGACGCCAGGATTCCGCAGGCCGTCGGCGACGACGTCGAATGGCTCGTGCTGTGCTCCGAGGGCTACACGTCGAGCCTGGCCGCAGCGGCACTGCTCGATCTCGGGCTGCACCGCGCCACGGACGTCATCGGCGGCTACCAGGCGCTCAAGTCGGCCGGGGTGCTGGCGCAGCTGAACTAGGCGTCAGCTCAGCTCGAATATCCCCGTGCCAGCAGCGGTCGCAGTCGCTCGGTCTTCTCGGGCGTCCAGCCGGGCGGCTGCATGATCGCGGCCCACGCGTTGGCCACGTCGCGGACGTACACGTGCCCATGCCCGTCGGGCACCTCGACGGCGACGGCCATGTCCGCCGACACCTGCAGGAACGTCACGATCGGGATCCACTCCATCCGCGGCGACACGTCGTAACCCCTGGGTTCGCTCAGCCAGTCCGGTTGGGAGAACAACAGGTCGGGGGTCCACCAGGCGATGGGATCCGATGCGTGTTGCAGGTAGGCCACCCGCGGTGCGTGCCAAGGGCCGTCGGGCCTACCCAGATTCTCCGGCTTCGCCGCGAATCGGACGTATTCGCCCTTGTCGTAGATCGGCAGCCATTCTGGTGAGTCGGCGTCGCGGGTGCGGGTGAGGTCGGTCCAGATGGTGTTGTTGAACGTCGGGCCGGAGAACAGCGCGCCATCGGTGCGGGCGATCAGGTTGTTGAGCGACAGGAACGGCGCCTCCCCGCCGAACGAGCCGAGGCTCTCGCCGAACACCACCAGCTTCGGGCGCTTGCCCTCGGGCATCTCGCGCACCATCTCGTCGACCTCTTCGAACAGCGCCTGACCCGCCTGGCGTGCGTTCTCCTTGTCGACGAGGAACGAGAGCCAGCTGGGCAGGAACGAGTACTGCATCGACACGATCGCGGTGTTGCCGTTGTACATGTACTCGAGCGCGCCCGCCTCGGCTTCGTTGAGCCACCCGGTGCCCGTCGTCGTCGCTACGGCCACCACGGCGCGGTTCAGTCCGCCGGTGCGCCTGAGTTCCGCCGCGGCCATCTTGGCGATCGCCCTGATGCCGTCGGCTGAACCGAGACCGGCGTAGACGCGGATCGGCGGGATCGCCTTGGCGCCGTTGAACTTCGACAGGGCTTCCTCGGTCGGGCCGCCCGAGACGAAGACGCGACCCTGGTGTCCGAGCGAGTCCCAACTGACCAGCGACTGCGGTCCTCCGGAACGCAACGGCGTCGTCGGGGAGGGATTGTCGGGATCCGACTCGTCGTTCACGGCCCCGAAGGATGTATTGAGCACGTTCATCCCGACCCGGACCACGACGCCGTTGAGCAGCGAGATGGTGAGGGCGAGAAGCAGCACGACGACCACGACGGCCGAAACCCGGGGCGGCGCAAAGCGATCCAGCTGCCTAATGAGAAACCGCACCAGCCTGCCGACGAGCTGGCCGAACTCGACGAAGATGAACAGGAAGAGGATCGACAGCACCGCGGTCAGCGGATGGTCCCAGAAGGCGAGCCGCGGCACGCCCATGAGGTCGCGAACGTCGTCCTGCCACACGTGGAACCAGATGATGGCGAGAATCTGGCCGATGATGCCGACGACGAGCAGTCCCCACCACGCCCAGCGCGGCGCCGGGGGCGAGCTGTCCTTCGACCGCATGTACCGCACCAGCCACACGCCGAACACGCCGAGGCCGTAGCCGATCGAGCCAGCGGCCCCGCTCAGGATCCCTTGGAACAGCGGACCGCGCGGGAGCAGGGACGGTGTCATCGCCAGCCAGATGAACACCAGGCCCGTGGCCGTGCCGAAGAACGTGTAGTGGCGGATCCACCAGGCCTTGCGCGCTGGTGCCTTCTCGGTGCCTTCGGCCGCTGCGGCCGGGGGCGGATCGTCGGCGGTGTCGGTCTCGACGTCCGTATCTGTCACAGGGGCAGATTAACGATGACTGAAGTTCGGCGGGCGCTTCTCGGTGAACGCCGCCATGCCCTCGGTCTGGTCCTCGGTGGCGAACGCGGAGTGGAAGAGTCTGCGCTCGTAGAGCAGACCCTCGGCGAGGGTCGACTCGAACGCGCGGTTGACGGCCTCCTTGGCCATGCGGGATGCCGACAACGACATCCCGGCGATGGTGGCGGCGACCGCATTCGCCTCGTCGAGAAGCGTGTCGGCAGGCACCACCCGCGAGACCAGGCCGCTGCGGTCGGCCTCGGCGGCGTCGATGGTGCGCCCGGTCAGGATGAGGTCCATTGCCTTGGCCTTGCCGATCGCGCGGGTGAGCCGCTGCGAGCCGCCCATGCCCGGCAGCACCCCGAGTTTGATCTCGGGCTGGCCGAACTTGGCGGTGTCGGCGGCGATCAGCAGGTCGCACATCATCGCGAGCTCGCAGCCGCCGCCGAGCGCGTAGCCCGCCACCGCGGCGATGGTGGGGGTGCGGGTGGCGGCGAATGTCGCCCACGGCGCGAAGAAGTCGGCGGCGAACACGTCGGCGAACGACAGATCGGCCATCTCCTTGATGTCCGCGCCCGCCGCGAAGGCCTTCTCGTTTCCCGTGAGGATGATCGCGCCGATCGCCGGATCGTCGTCGAATTCTGCTGCGGCCGTGGTGACTTCGACCATCACCTGGCTGTTGAGCGCATTCAGCGCCTTCGGCCGGTTCAGTGTGATGGTGCCGACGCGGTCCTCGCGGGTCACCAGGATGGTCTCGTAATTCACGTGTGTCTCCTATTCGGGAAAGGTCAGGTCGGGTTCGGCAGGGGCGAAATAGGCGGCGACGGCGGCGTCGTCGCACTGCGCCAGGTCCGACGGCGACCATGTCGGATTGCGGTCCTTGTCGACGAGTTGGGCGCGGATGCCCTCGACGAAGTCGTGCGACTTCAGCGCGGCGCACGATGTCCGGTACTCCTCGACGAGAACGGCTTCCAGCGTGTCGAGGCTGGCCGCCCGCCGAACCGCCGCGAGGGTGACGGCGAGCGCGATCGGGGAGCGGGTGGCCATCAGGTCGGCGGCGTCATTCGCCTGCTCCGACCCGTGCCCACGCAACGCGGCGAGGATGTCGGCGACGGTCTCGCCTGCGAAGCACTCATCGATCCAATGCCGCTGTGCCGCAAGGGCGCTGGCAGGTGGCTGGACCGCGTGGGCCGCCACCGCTGCGTCGGCGCCGTCGCGGATCACCCTTCCGTGAACGCGCCGAGCGCTTCGTGCGGGACGAAGTGGTCGGCGAAGCCCATCACGATGGCGTCGGCTCCCGAGAACGGCGCTCCCGTCAACGCGGCGTGCAGGCCGAGATGCCCTGGCGCCCTTGCCAAGAGGTAGGTGCCGCCGACGTCGGGAATGAAGCCGATTCCGACTTCGGGCATGCCCATCTTGGTGGTATCGGTGACGACGCGGACGCTGCCGTGCGCGGCTACTCCGACGCCGCCGCCCATGACGATCCCGTCCATCAGCGCCACATAGGGTTTGGGGTAGTGGGCGATGTGCGCGTTCATCACGTACTCGTCGTGCCAGAAGGAGCGTGCGGCGGTGCCGTCGGCCTTGGCGCTGTGATAGAGCGCGATGACGTCGCCGCCTGCGCACAACCCGCGTTCGCCTGCGCCCGACAGCAGGACGGTGTGGATGGCGTCGTCGTCCTCCCACTCGTCGAGAGCAGCGGCGAGTCGGGTCACCATGTCGTGGTTGAGGGAGTTGATCGCCTTGGGACGGTTCAGCGTCAGCAGCCCGACGCCGTCGTCGACACTTACTAGGATGTCCTCGTTTTCGGCGGTCACGGGTTGCAATCTAGATCGTCGCCCGATGGCGTCGCGCGACGGGTAACCTTTCCCAAGAAGTTCACAGAAATGGTGTCAGGGGCGGGAACCACGCCACGACGCCGTACGTTGACAGTCTGTTCGCATGGGGCGAACGACAGCATCAGGAGAGGATCCAGACGGTGCGTGAGAGCAGCAACCCGGTATTTCGGACTTTGCCGAAATCGCAGCAGGGTGGATACGCGCAGTTCGGTACAGGAGCCGCCGGTTACGGTGCGGCTGCTGTGCAGGCAGAGCCCTATACGACTCAATACCCAGACCAGCAGCAGAAGGGCGTTTCTCGCCCGCTGACCATCGACGACGTCGTCATGAAGACCGGCATCACGCTGGCCGTCCTGGTTACGGTGGCCGTCGCGTCGTACTTCATGGTTGCGTCGAATCTGGCGCTGGCCATGCCGTTCACCCTCGTCGGCGCGCTCGGTGGGCTGGCGTTGGTCCTGGTCGCGACGTTCGGTCGTAAGCAGGACAACCCGGCGATCGTGCTGGCCTACGGCGCGCTGGAAGGCTTGTTCCTCGGTGCGTTCTCGTTCGTCCTGGCCAACCTCGTCGTCTCCGGCGCCAATGCCGGTGTGCTGATCGGGCAGGCGATCCTGGGCACCGTCGGCGTCTTCATCGGCATGCTCGTCGTCTACAAGACCGGCGCCATCCGCGTCACGCCGAAGTTCACCAGAATGCTGGTGGCGGGCATGTTCGGCGTTCTCGTGCTGATGCTCGGCAACCTGGTGCTCGGAATGTTCGGCGTCGGCGGCGGTGAAGGCCTCGGCCTGCGCAGCGGCGGCCCGATCGCGATCATCTTCTCGCTGGTCTGCATCGGCATCGCGGCGTTCAGCTTCCTGCTCGACTTCGACGCGGCCGATCAGATGATCCGCGCCGGAGCCCCCGAGAAGGCGGCATGGGGCATCGCTCTCGGCCTGACCGTGACCCTGGTCTGGCTGTACATCGAAATCCTTCAGCTGCTGAGTTACTTCTCCAGGGACTAGCAGCTGTCCTAGAGAGGAAGCCCGTTCGCTTCGGCGAGCGGGCTTTCGCTCGTTTGGGAGCGTTGCGTTCTGGGTTTCCCTCTCGCCCCGCGTTCAGATAGTGCTCACGCACAGGCTTTCTCGCACTTCCGCTGCGCCAGCGCTATCTCAACGAGGCCGTGGATGAGTTCGTCGGCCCTGTGGATGGATTCGGCGGGCGCAGCAGTTGGCGTGCCACCGTGCGGTCATGGAGCGAATCTTCGTGGGTACCGAGGCGCTCGCCGCCGGCGAGGTCAGTCGTAGCGACCTCAGGAGGCACTTCCGCTGGGTCATGCCCGACGTGTACGGGCCGCGGCGAGGTGAGCTCACACTCAACGATCGGGTGACCGCCGCGTGGCTGTGGTCGAAGCGCGAAGCGGTGATTTCGGGCGTCGCCGCCTCCGCGATGTTGGGAGCCCAGTGGGTCGACGATGACATCCCCATCGAGCTGACCTGGTCGAACAACCGTCCACCGAAAAGCGTGATCACCCGCCGGGACACGCTGCTCGATGACGAGGTCACCTTCATCGGACGAATGGGCATCACCACCGCCGAGCGCACCGCGTTCGATCTAGCCCGCCGCGGCCCGGCAGGTGAGGCCGTCGAGCGCCTCGATGCGTTGGCGAGGGCAACGCATTTCAAGCCCGAGGATGTTCGCGCTCTGGCCTTGCGTCACCCGCACGTGTCCGGAGTGCGTCAGGTCGATCGGGCGCTCGGCCTCGTCGACGCCGGTGCCGAGTCGCCCAAGGAGACCTGGCTTCGGCTGTTGTTGATCGACGACGGCTTTCCGCGACCGCAGACACAGATATCCGTACCTGGGCTCGACGGCTACCCGCTCTATCGCCTAGACATGGGGTGGGAGGACGCGATGATCGCCGTTGAATACGACGGTGACGACCATCGCAAGCCATCCCGCGTCCGAAGAGACATCCTCAGGTCGGAATACCTGATCCGCCGCGGCTGGACTCACATCCGCGTCGTCGCTGGGCAGCAGCGGCGCGAGATCGTCCACCGCGTGCGGCGCGCATGGGCTGATCGGGCGAATGGATAGCGTTGACGCACAGCGCTACTCGCACTTTCGCTGCGTGAGCGCTATGTCAATGGCGAGGAGAGGAACGAAAGCCTCTAGGACAGCCGCTCCACGATCATCGCCATACCCTGCCCGCCGCCGACGCACATCGACTCGATGCCGAACGTCTTGTCGTGGGTCGACAGGTTGTTCAGCAGCGTGGCGGTGATGCGGGCACCCGTCATGCCGAACGGATGGCCGAGAGCAATGGCGCCGCCGGACACGTTCAGCTTGTCCTCGTCGATCCCCAGCTCCCGCGCGGAGCCCAGCACCTGAACCGCGAATGCCTCGTTGATCTCGACCAGGTCGATGTCGGAGATCTTCTTGCCCGCCTTGCCGAGCGCCTTCTTGATCGCCTCGATCGGCCCGAGGCCCATGATCTCCGGCGACAGTCCGGACACGCCGGTCGACACGATGCGCGCCAGCGGCGTGAGGCCCAGTTGCTTGGCCTTGGTGTCGCTCATGATGACCACCGCGGCCGCGCCGTCATTCAGCGGACAAGCATTGCCTGCGGTGATCGTGCCGTTGGGCCGGAACACCGGCTTGAGCTGGCTGATCTTCTCGTAGGTGGTCCCGGCCCGCGGGCCATCGTCGGTCGTGACGGTGGTGCCGTCGGGCAGTGTCACCGGCGAGATCTCGCGCTCGAAGAAGCCGCTCTTGATCGCGTCCTCAGCACGGTTCTGCGACCGCACGCCCCAGTGGTCCTGGTCCTCGCGGCTGATGCCGGTGAACTGGGCGACGTTCTCGGCGGTCTGCCCCATGGCGATGTAGACGTCCGGGATGTTGCCGTCCTCGCGCGGGTCGTGCCACTGCTCGGCGCCCTCCGCCTGCTTCAACGTGCGCTCCTGCGCCTCGTCGAACAGCGCGTTCTTGCTGTTCGGGGCACCGTCGGCAGCGCCGACGCCGAAGCGCGACACCGTCTCCACGCCCGCGGAGATGAACACGTCGCCCTCGCCGGCCTTGATCGCGTGAAACGCCATCCGCGTGGTCTGCAGCGACGAGGAGCAGTACCGGTTCACCGTGGTCCCGGGCAGGAAGTCGTATCCGAGTTCGACGGCCACCGCGCGGGCGACGTTGTAGCCGGCCTCGCCTGCGGGCTGGGCGCAGCCCATCATCAGGTCGTCGATGTCCTTGGGATCAAGCGACGGGACCTTGTCCAGTACCGCGCGCACCATCTGCGCGGCGAGGTCGTCCGGACGCATGGTGGCCAGAGATCCCTTGACGGCGCGGCCGATTGGCGAGCGAGCGGTCGCGACGATGACGGCTTCGGGCATGGCTGTCTCCTAAGTGCGAGTTTGACTACGAGAAAACCTAGACCGTCGCGGGTACGACGATCGGCGCGGGTACGCCCGTCGTCCGTCGCCACAACCGGCTCAGCTCGCGCACCCGCGAAAGCGGGCGGGCCGGGTCCGCCGAGCGGGTCTGCAGCACCGGCTCGGGCATGGCGGGACTCGTCCACTCTCCCAACGCTTTACCCAGCGCGGGCAGCAGTTGGGAGGCGGCCAGCGCATAGCCCGCTGCGGACGGATGGAACATGTCGGGGGAGAACAGCATGTCCGGCGCCTTGCGGAACTCGGGTGCCAGGAGGTCCGAGAACGGCACGGGGACGCCGCCCGCGGCACGCACCATCGCGGCCTGCGAACGGGCCAGGCGCAGGCCGAGAGTTCGGGCGACCGTGCGAAGTGGCTGCGGGATCGCGGTGATGACACCGAAGTCCGGACAGGTGCCCACGACGACCACCGCGCCGCTGGCCCGCAGTCGCCGCACCGCGACGCCGAGTCGGCGGGCCGAGGGCCCGATGCCGTTCGTCGCAGTGATGTCGTTGGCGCCGATCATGACCACTGCCGCATCGGGTGGCGGCCCGGCCACGAACATGGCGTCGATCTGGCCCGAGAGACCCTTCGACGTCGCACCGACGATCGCCTTCGTGCTCAACCGGATTCGTTTGCCCGTCTGTTCGGCGAGCCCACGCGCGATCAGTACGCCTGGCACCTCGTCGGCGACGACGCAGCCGTAACCCGTCGCGGTGGAGTCGCCGAAGACCATCAGATGCAGGTCGAATGGCACTCCGCGGCGCCACTTCTCGCAGGCGCCACCTCCCCGCGAGTACACGCCGTCGGCTCGCGGCGGGACGTCCCACGCCTTCGGGATGACCTGACGCGTCTTCGCGGCTTGCCCGCTCAGCAGATTACGGGCTCCGACATACGCGGAGCCCGTCGACGCCAGTGTCGCCGCCGCTGCCAGGGCGACGGTCGATGCTCGCGGAGCACGAATGACCACGCGGCCCAGTTTAGGGCGAAACCGGGAGGACCTCCGCGTGGCGCAGGCCGTCGGGCGGTCACGTTGCGGTATCAAGTCTGGTACGAAAGACATTCCTTTGAACGTTGAACATTCTGGAGATGTCAAGCTAAGTTACCTGGGGTTGCCTGACGGTAAATTCCCCAGGTACTACAACGGCGTAGGAGTGGTGGCGATGACGGCACCCAGTGAAGTTCAGCCTTCGATCCGCGCTGGCATCAGGCCAGCTAGATCGCACAAACCGCGGAGATTCCCCGTCAGCGACGGGGCCCCGGTCGAGGTCGTCGAGGACGGCCCGAGCATCGCAGGCAGGCTGTTTGCTCTTGCCGCGATGCTGACCATCAAACCGACGCTGACCGTGGGCAGCTACGCTCCCAAGCTGCCGTGGCCCTGGGGCCTGCTCGACGTCGCGGCGCGGATACTGCGTCCCTCGCCTGGCACGATCCGCGCGACGATCGCGCTTCCGAACTGCACCGCGCAGCTCGTCAGGGCCGATGGCGTTCTGCCGGCCGACGGCAAGCGCAGCGTGGTGCTCTACATGCACGGCGGCGCATTCCTGACGTGCGGGGTGAACACGCACGGCAGGTTGGTGGAGGCACTGTCGAAGTTCGCCGACAGCCCCGTACTCGTCGTCAACTACCGGATGGTCCCGAAGCATTCGATCGGTCAGGCGATCGAGGACTGCCACGACGCCTACAAGTGGCTGCGGCTCAAGGGTTATGAGCCGGAGCAGATCGTCCTTGCGGGCGATTCCGCAGGCGGGTATCTGTCGTTGGCCCTCGCCGAGAAGCTCCAGCCCTACGGCGAGCTGCCCGCCGCCGTCGTGACCATGTCGCCGCTGTTCGAGATCGACAACGAAGGACGCGCGCAACATCCCAACATGGGCTCCGACGCGATGTTCCCGCCGAAGGCGTTCGACGCGCTGGTGACGTTGATCGAGGGTGCGGCCAAGCGCCACGTCGTGGACGGCAGCCCCGAGGAGGTGTACGAACCGCTCGACCACATCGAGCCCGGCCTGCCGCGGACTCTGATCCACGTGTCGGGGTCGGAGGTTCTGCTCAACGACGCGAGAAAGGCCGCGCACATGCTCGCCGCGGCGGGTGTGCCGGTCGAGGTCAGAGTGTGGCCTGGTCAGATGCACGTGTTCCAGCTCGGAGCCCCCGCGGTCAAGGAAGCGACGCGCTCGCTGCGCCAGATCGGGGAGTACATCCGAGAGGCCACCTGGTAAGCCAGTCCCCGGCCTGACACGATGGACCCATGCGGATCGCCGGCCATGTCAGTGAGCTCATCGGCAACACCCCACTCGTACGGCTGAACTCCGTTGTGCCCGAAGGGGCAGGCTTGGTGGCGGCCAAGGTCGAGTACCTCAATCCCGGCGGCAGCTCCAAGGACCGGATCGCGATCAAGATGATCGATGCCGCCGAGGCCAGTGGCGAACTGCGGCCGGGCGGCACCATCGTCGAGCCCACCTCCGGCAACACCGGCGTGGGCTTGGCTCTCGTTGCCCAACAGCGCGGATACAAGTGCATCTTCGTCTGCCCCGACAAGGTCAGCGAGGACAAGCGGAACGTGATGCGGGCGTACGGAGCTGACGTCGTGGTGTGCCCGACCGCCGTGGCGCCCGACGATCCGGACAGCTACTACAGCGTGTCCAACCGCCTCGTCGCCGAGATCGACGGCGCGTGGAAGCCCGACCAGTACTCGAATCCGATGGGCCCGGAGAGTCATTACGAGACGACGGGTCCGGAGATCTGGGCCGACACCGACGGGAAGGTCACCCACTTCGTGGCGGGCGTCGGTACCGGCGGCACCATCACCGGCACCGGTCGCTACCTCAAGGAGGTGTCGGGCGGCCAGGTGAAGGTCATCGGCGTCGACCCGGAGGGCTCGGTGTACTCCGGCGGCACGGGTCGGCCGTACCTCGTCGAAGGCGTCGGCGAAGACTTCTGGCCGTCGGCCTACGACCCGTCGGTGCCCGACGAGATCATTGCCGTCTCGGATGCCGATTCGTTCGACATGACCCGACGTCTGGCGCGCGAGGAAGCGCTGTTGGTCGGCGGCTCGTGCGGGATGGCCGCCGTCGCGGCGATCAAGGTCGCCGAGCGCGCCGGACCCGACGCTCTGGTCGTGGTGCTGCTCCCCGACGGCGGCCGTGGCTACCTCTCCAAGGTCTTCGACGATGCGTGGATGTCGTCGTACGGCTTCCTTCGCAGCAGGCTCGACGGTTCCATCGAGCAGACGAACGTCGGCGATGTGTTGCGCCGCAAGTCCGGTGCGTTGCCCGACCTGGTCCACACCCATCCGTCGGAGACCGTGCGCGACGCGATCGGCATCCTTCGCGAGTACAGCGTGTCGCAGATGCCCGTGGTCGGTGCGGAGCCACCGGTGATGGCTGGCGAGGTGGCGGGATCCGTGTCGGAACGCGAGCTGCTGTCGGCGGTATTCGAGGGCCGCGCGAAGCTCGCCGACGCGGTGTCGCAGCACATGGGCCCGCCGCTGCCGCTCATCGGTGCGGGCGAATTGGTCAGCACGGCCGCAAAGACACTGCGCGAATGCGACGCGGTGATGGTCGTCGAGGAGGGCAAGCCGGTCGGCGTGCTCACTCGTCACGATCTGCTGGGATTCCTCTCCGACGGCGCCGCCTACCGCTAGGTCGGTCCGCGCGAATCTGATCTTGACCTGCGGCCACCGCGGGGTCCGTTAGCAAAGGCAATGACCTGATGGGTTTCCGCCACTTTGAGCTGTGATCAAGTTCTCGTTATGGCCGTCTTTGCGACGGCGTTCTCAGGTAGGGTTTACACCGCTCGTTCCCAGCTAACTTCACCTTTGGAAGGCGTCCATGACGAACCCACCGCCACCTCCCCCAGGGAACTACCCACCTCCTCCGCCGCCGGGGAACTATCCACCACCCCCTCCGGGTGGTGGCGGCTACCCGCCGCCGCAGGGATTCGGTGGGCCTCCAGGGGGAGCTTTGCCCACGGACGCATACACGCCGTGGTTGACCCGCGTGCTGGCATGGCTGATCGATTACGTGCCGTACTTGATCATCGTCGGCATCGGCTACGGCATCGAGGCGGCGACGCAGGAGACGGTGTGCGTCAGCGACACCTCGGGCTACGACCTCGGCGACTTCTGCGCCACGGGCAACTCCACGCTGGGCGTTGCGGCGTTCCTGCTCTCGGTCGTCATCGGGCTGGCCTACATCGTCTGGAACTACGGCTACCGCCAGGGTACGACGGGTTCCAGCATCGGCAAGGGCATCATGAAGTTCAAGGTGGTCGGCGAAGCGACCGGCCAGCCGATCGGTTTCGGCCTGTCGATCGTGCGCCAGCTCGCACACATCGTCGACGGGATCATCTGCTACATCGGCTACCTGTTCCCGTTGTGGGATGCCAAGCGGCAGACCATCGCCGACAAGATCATGAAGACCATCTGTCTTCCTCTGTAACAACGTAGTTCGACACGATTGCCGGCCCGCGACGTCTCGCCGCGGGCCGGTGTTCGTGGCTAGAAACAATTCCCATCTCGTCAGGAGCTGGCACCATGACCAACCCGCCGCCGCCCCCGGGCAACTATCCGCCTCCTCCTGGTGGCTACCCGCCGCCTCCTCCCGGTGGGAACCATCCGCCGCCCCCAGGGAGCTATGGACCGCCGCCGTCGGCGCCCACGCCGGCTAACTACGGCCCGCCGCCTCCGACTCAGCTGGGCAGCGGTTTTGAGCCACCCGCAGGCGGCTATCAGCCAGCGGACTACTCAGTGCCAGGCGGCCAAGGCGTCGGCGGAAGTCTCCCGCCGGATGCGTACACCCCGTGGATCACCCGCGTACTGGCGTGGCTCATCGACTCGATACCGATCTTCATCGTCGTCGGCATCGGGCAGGGCATCGCCATCGCCTCGGCCGACAACGTCTGCACCAGCGACGGCTACTCGTATGGAGTGTCGTGCGTTTCGACCTATTCGATCGTCGGCGTCCTCATCTCCGGCCTGGCTTCGCTGGCGGCGTTCGCCTACGTCATCTGGAACTACGGCTACAAGCAGGGGACGACGGGGTCGAGCATCGGCAAGGGTGTGATGAAGTTCAAGGTCGTCAGCGAGAAGACCTGGCAGCCAATCGGTTTCGGCCTGTCGATCGTGCGGCAGCTGGCGCACTTCGTGGACGCGATCATCTGCTACATCGGGTACCTGTTCCCGCTGTGGGATGCGAAGCGGCAGACACTCGCCGACAAGATCATGACGACGGTCTGCGTTCCGATCTAGAGTTCCTCGCAGTAGCGCCGAATCACCCCAACAGGGAGCAGAGCTCATGACCGATCAACCACCGCCTCCGCCCGGGAGTTACCCACCTCCTCCGGGCTACCCGCAGCAACCTCCCCCCGGATACGGGGCGCAGCAGGGCCAGGGCGGGTACGGGCAACAGCCTCCGCCGGGCTACGGTCCGCCGCCGGGTCAGGGCGGGTATCCGCCGCCGCAACAGCCGCCGGGTTACGGCCCGCCACAACAACAGCCGGGTTACGGCGCTCCCCAACAACCGCCGGGGTACGGACAACAGCCTCCGCCGGGCTATGGTCCGCCGCCGGGGCAGGGCGGCTACCCGCCGCCGGGCTACCCGCAGGGCGCTTACGGACAGCCGGGCTACCCCGGTCAGGGCGGAACGTTCGAAGTCGGCGACGCCTTCTCCTGGGCGTGGAACAAGTTCAGCAAGAACGCGGGCGCGTTGATCGTGCCGACCCTGGTCTACGGCCTCATCGTCGCCGTGATCTATGGCGTGTTCTACGGCATCGCGATCGCCCTGGCGTCTACGTCCTCGTATGACTACGACGACTACGGTTCCGGTTACTCGGGAAGTTTTGGCATCGGATTCGGCTTCGCCAGCATCGCCGTCATGATCGTCGGCTTGTTGGTGTTGATCGTCGCCGGCGGTGCCATCGCGTCCGCGTACGTCAGCGGCCTGCTGGAAGTCGTGAACGGGCAGCCCGTGACCATCGGGTCGTTCTTCAAACCGCGCAACATCGGCCCGGTGATCCTTGCCACCCTCATCGTGGGTGTGGCGACGTCCATCGGGTCGGTCCTGTGCTACCTGCCGGGTCTCGTCGTCGCGCTGTTCACGATGTTCACGACATACGTTCTGCTCGACAAGAACCTCTCGCCGATCGACGCGATCAAGGCGAGCATCGACATCGTGAAGGCGAACATCGGACCGGCCATTCTGGCGTACATCGTCGCGGCCGTGATCGGTGCCGTTGGCGCCCTGGCATGCGGCATCGGCATCATCGTGTCCCTGCCGGTGTCGGCGCTGTTCCTGGTGTACGCCTACCGCAAGCTCAGCGGAGGACAGGTGGCTCCACTCACGCCGTAACCGGTTGCGGCGCGGCCGACCAGCCGCGCCGCTCGCCGGCCCAGATGCAAGGCTCGGCCGGAATTCGGCACCGTCTACCCTGATCGACGATGAGTGAGCAGCGTTCCAAGGCAGACGCCTACCGTGCCTACGGCCCGGCGACACGGGCGATCCATGCCGGCTTCCGGCCGGATCCCGCAACCGGTGCCGTCAACGCACCGATCTACGCCAGCTCGACCTTCGCCCAGGACGGCGTCGGCGGGCTCCGCGGCGGCTTCGAGTACGCGCGCACCGGCAACCCGACCCGCTCGGCGCTCGAGGCGCAGCTGGCCGCGGTCGAGGGCGGCACCTTCGGTCGGGCGTTCGCCTCGGGGATGGCCGCCACCGACTGTGCGCTGCGGACCCTGCTGCGGCCCGGTGATCACGTCGTCATCCCCGACGACGCGTATGGCGGAACGTTCCGCCTCGTCGACAAGGTCTTCGCGCAGTGGGGGATCGACCACACCCCGGTACCACTGTCGGACCTCGACGCGGTCCGCGCGGCGATCACCGCGAAGACCAAGCTGATCTGGGTCGAGACGCCCACCAACCCGCTGCTGTCCATCGCGGACATCGCCGCCATTGCCCAGATCGCCTCGGCGGCGGGATCGAAGCTGTTGGTGGACAACACGTTTGCCTCGCCTGCGCTGCAGCAGCCGTTGGCGCTGGGTGCCGACATCGTGCTGCATTCGACGACGAAGTACATCGGCGGACACTCCGATGTGGTCGGTGGGGCACTGGTGACTGACGACGAGGAACTCGACGAGGCCTTCGCGTTCCTGCAGAACGGTGCGGGCGCGGTGCCCGGTCCGTTCGATGCGTACCTGACGATGCGGGGCCTCAAGACCCTCGCCCTGAGGATGCAGCGGCACAGCGAGAACGCCTCCGCCATTGCGGAATTCCTCGTCGGCCATCCAGCCGTCTCGTCGGTGCTCTATCCGGGGCTGCCCAGCCATCCCAACCATGACGTCGCCGCCAGGCAGATGAGCGGGTTCGGCGGAATGGTGTCGGTGCGGATGAAGGGTGGCCGCGATGCCGCCCGTCGACTCTGCGCGCGCACCGAGATCTTCATCCTGGCCGAGTCGCTCGGTGGGGTCGAGTCGCTCATCGAGCACCCCGCCGCCATGACGCATGCCTCCACCGCGGGTTCGCAACTGGAGGTGCCGGACGATCTGGTGCGGCTTTCGGTCGGTATCGAGGACATCGCCGATCTGCTCGGCGATCTCGAGCAGGCTTTACGAGAGGGATGACCGCAGGGCCGACGCGGTCACCGCGAGGTTCATCTCCGGCATCGCCGTCGGGTATTCGTGAACCCAACTGCCACTGGCGATTTCGCTCGCCCGGGCATGCACCCAGCGCCAGCCGCGATCGTTGAGACTCAGCAGCGCGCCGAGCCCGTCGGCCCAGTGCAGCACCGTGACGATTCCGGCCGTCGACGGCGTCGGCGGCTCGCGGTCGAACAACGCCGACATCAGTGCGGCGCGGGCGAGGCCGGCCCGCTCGCGGTGCGCGAGCTGCCAGCTGCGCGAGCTACCGAATCGCTTCGCGGGACCGCTGACCTGGGCTGACCTCGCCGAGCCGCTCGAGGTGAGTCGCCACGCTGTCCTGGACGCCCTTGCGCAGTTTGGCCACCGCGGTATCGGGCCATAGCGGCTTCTGCTGCAACAGCTGATACGCCGGTTCGACGATGGGGTCGGTCGGGGCACCTCCGGCGAGCGCCAGCAGCCTGCCCGCCTCCACCTGCTCGCCATGCACCGCAGGACGGATCCGGCACGCATACGCCAAGTCCAGGATTACGGCAGCTGCCAGCACTCGTTCGCGCCGCTCGCGCTCCAGAGCGGGCTCCAGCGAGGCGTTGTCGAGCAGTAGCAGAAAGAGGTCTTCACCGATCTGCGCCATGAACGGACCGTAGATCAGGCCGCCCCGGTCGGCTGCGTCAGGTGTGGTACGGCTCCGCGCTGTTCAGCGTGACCGTCATCGTGCCGCCGTTGGGAAGCTTGTAGGTCACGTTGTCGCCCACCTTGGCGTCGATCAGCGCATTGCCGAGCGGCGAGCTGGGGGAGTACATCTCGAGCTTGCCGTCGCCGCCTCGCTGATCCCCTGCTGGCGGGTCGCGATGAGGAAGGTCTCGCTCTCGCCGTCCTGGAAGGTCACCTTGACGACCGAGCCGGGCAGTGCGACGCCGGACTTCGTGGGTGCCTCGCCGACCTTGGCGTTGTTGAGCAGGTCCTGCAGCTGGCGGATCTTGGCCTCCTGCTGGCCCTGCTCCTCGCGCGCGGCGTGATAGCCACCGTTCTCGCGGAGGTCGCCCTCTTCCCGGCGGTCGTTGATCTCGGCGGCGATGGCGGGTCGGTTGGCGATCAGCTGATCGAGTTCTTCCTGGGCCTTGTCGTGTGCTTCCTGCGTGAGCCAGGTGACCTGCGTGTCGGTCATGTCGTCGCGCTCCTGTCGTCGATCTGTGTTTCGAGTGTGAAGTCGTGCGTCGCGCCGGTGTCTCCACCGCGACGGTGGGCTGTGTATTGCCGCGATCTCCAGCGCGTTCCCGCGTGTAAAAGCAGCAATACACGGTCCCAGCAGGGAACCGTGTATCGATCCATGGTAGCACCGTCAGGTCAGCGGATTTTCACTCTTTCGCCGTCGCGCGTTGGTCGGCCGGTTGCCTGGCCTCCGGATTCACGAGCGGCCTCAGGGCGCGACCAGGTAGGCGGGGACGTCGGTCCCGCAACCGTAGACGTCACCCATCGCCGGAGGCTGACTGGTCTTTACGGGGGCGCTGACCTGCACGGTCGCCTGAGAGGACGGGGCACGAGCACCTCGCGCCTACCCGTCTCGCTACCGTCGATCGAGCGCGCCCGCACGATGCACACGACCGGTCTCGACGGGTCGTCGCGGGTAACCGAGATCGTCACCTCCACGGTCTGGTCGTCGAGCAGTCGGTAGCCGGCCAACTCGCCCTTGACGTCTGCGCTTCCCAGCCTCTGGTACGCGACGAGAGCGATCGCGATCCCGACGACGACGATGCAAGACGAAGAGAGCGACGGCGAGCATGCGCCGGGTTCGGCGGGTCAATCGCTGCTGGCCGTAGCGGGAGGTGGGACGCTCGATCATGATCTGTGGGGTGCCCTCAAGACGCTCTGCGTGGGTCTGGGTTCGAAGCGAACCGCTAGGACTGGAACTATAGGACCACTCGAGACGGTTGAAACGTCACGAAAGCCATGCCAAACAATCAGGACGGGCACACGTGAGCGAACTGCGGTTGATGGCGGTCCATGCCCATCCCGACGACGAGTCCAGCAAGGGTGCGGCGACGACGGCGCGATACGCAGCCGAGGGCGCACGAGTCATGGTGGTGACCCTGACCGGCGGCGAGCGGGGCGACATCCTCAATCCCGCGATGGACCTTCCCGAGGTCCACGGTCGAATCCACGAGATTCGCAGCGACGAGATGGCCAAGGCCGCCGAGATCCTGGGCGTCGAGCAGCGCTGGCTGGGTTTCGTCGATTCCGGCCTTCCCGAGGGCGACCCGCTGCCGCCTCTGCCGGAGGGCTGCTTCGCGCTCGTTCCGCTGGAGGAGTCGACGGAGCGCGCTGGTCCGGTTGATCCGCGAGTTCAAGCCGCACGTGCATCACCACGTACGACGAGAACGGCGGCTATCCGCACCCGGACCACATCCGCTGCCACGAGGTGTCGATGGCCGCCTACGAAGCCGCCGCCGACTACCGGCTGTATTCCCCGACGCCGGTCAGCCGTGGAGCGTCTCGAAGCTCTACTACAAGCACGGATTCCTGCGGAAGCGCATGCAGCTGTTCCAGGACGAGTTCGCCAAGAACGGCCAGGAAGGTCCCGTTCGACGAATGGCTCAAGGATTGGGATCCGGAGCTCGACGTCATCGCCAGCCGGATCACCACTCAGCATCGAGTGCTCGAAGTACTTCGCCCAGCGCGACGACGCTCTTCGTGCGCACGCGACGCAGATCGATCCCAAGGCTTCTTCTTCGCCGTGCCGCTCGAGTGGCAGCAGCAGCTCTGGCCCACCGAGGAATTCGAGCTGGCCAGGACCCGGGTCCCGATCGACCTTCCCGAGACCGACCTGTTCGCCGGGATCGAACCGTGACGCGACGTCGTGCTGGCGGTCGTCAGGTGTTCTGGCCGACAACGCGCCCCGAGACACCGGCCCGGAATTCGGCAAGTCCTCCCCGGTCGGCCTGCGTGATCCTCGTGCGCTCTGCTGATCGGCATGTTCGCTCTGGTCTGGTCGATGAACCGGCAGCTCAAGCGGCTGCCGGAGACGTTCGATCGGGAGCATCCCGAACCCGATCAGGCCGTCGACGAGGGCACCGATCGGCGCCGTCGACGAGTCCGGCCGCCGGAACCGACTCCCGACGAGCGACGCGAGAACCGAGACCGAGGAGCGCCGCTGCCTGAGCCCGGCTGCTAACGCGCTGGGCGAGTCCACCAGCCCGTACCTGCGTCAACACGCCGACAACCCGGTGCACTGGCAGCAGTGGGGCGCCAGAGGCGCTGGAGTAGGCGCGCGACGCGCGATGTGCCGATCCTGCTGTCGATCGGATACTCGGCGTGCCACTGGTGTCACGTCATGGCGCACGAGTCGTTCGAGGACGACGACATCGCCGCCGTGATGAACGCGAACTTCGTCTGCATCAAGGTCGACCGCGAGGAACGGCCCGACCTCGACGCCGTCTACATGAATGCGACCGTCGCGATGACCGGCCAGGGCGGCTGGCCGATGACGTGTTTCCTGACCCCCGACGGCACCCTTCTACTGCGGCACCTACTACCCGCCGAGCCCGCACGGATTCCTCGTTCAGCTTCTCGACGCGATAGCCGACACCTGGCGGACGCGGCGCGACGAGGTCGACACGCCTCGACTGCGATCGTCACGGAACTGCGGCGACGGCGTCCGGCCTCCGCGGCGGCGGGCCGGCACCGTCGCCGATCTGCTGCGACGCGGCCGTGTCGGCGATCCTGCGGCGACGAGGACATCACGCGCGGAGGATTCGGTGGTGCACCGAAGTTTCCGCCGTCGGCACTGCTCGAGGGTCTGCTTCGCAGTTACGAGCGCACCGGCGCGCCGAGATCGCTCGGCGGTCGTCGACGCACCGCGAGGCGATGGCGCGCGGCGGCATCTACGACCAGCTCGGCGGGCGGATTCGCGCGCTACTGCGTCGATGCCGTCGTGGGTGGTGCCGCACTTCGAGAAGATGCTCTACGACAACGCGCTGCTGCTGCGGTTCTACGCGCACTGGGCGCGGCGGACCGGAAATCCGTTGGCGCGCACGGTTGCCGCGAGACCGCGCGAGTTCATCTCGACGGGCTCGCAGCGCGACGGCATGTTCACGTCGGCGCTGGATGCCGACACCGACGGGCGACGAGGGTCTGACCTATGTGTGGACGCCGGCGCAGTTGCGCGAGGTGCTCGGCGACGAGGACGGAGCGTTGGGCCGCAAGCTTGTTCGGGGTCACCGAGGCCGGAACGTTCGAGCACGGCAGCCTCGGTGCTGCAATTGCTCGTCGACCCCGACGACGCCGCCCGGTTCGACCGGGTCGTGCGACGCTGGCGGTCGCCCGCGACGGCGGCCGCAGCCCGGCCGCGACGACAAAGTGGTCACCGCCTGGAACGGCTGGCGATCACGGCGCTGGCCGAGGCCTCCGATCGCGCTGGGCGAGCCCGATTCGCTCGACGCCGCGCGGCGGTGCGCCGACGCGCTCGTCGACCTGCACATGGTCGACGGGAGGCTTCGGCGCGCCAGCCTCGGCGGCGTGGTCGGCGACTGCCGCCGCGATTCTCGAGGACTACGCCGCGCTCGCGACCGGCCGCTGACGCTGTACCAGATCACCGGTGACGCGGCTGGTTGCACGGCCGCGATGCCGTTGCTCGACACGGCACTCGACCACTTCGCCGATCCCGACCTGGCCGGCAGCTGGTTCGACACCGCCGACGACGCCGAGCCGTCTGCTGATGCGTCCCGCGGATCCGATCGACGGTGCCACGCCCGTCGGGGGCATCGCTGGTCGCCGAAGCTCTGCTGCTCGCAGCACTTTTGGCCCGCCGTCGTCCGCCGACCGGTACGGCGCAGCCGCGCGGCGACGCTGGCCGCGCGCGACGCCGATCCTGGCGCAAGGCGCCGCGCTCCGGCGGCCATTGGCTGGCGGTCGCCGAGGCGGCCGTTCGGGGGCCGCTCCAGATCGCGGTGGCATGCGAGTCCGCGGGATTCGGAGCTGCTGGCGTCCGCACGGGCCGCTTGCGCCGGGCGGAGCGATCGTCGTCGGCGGTGCCGTCGACTCCTCGGAGTTGCTCGCTGGTCGGGACAGGATCGGTGGCCGCGACGCCGCCTACGTGTGCCGCGGGCGGACGTGCGACCTACCGGTTACGACTGCGCCGGAACTCGCAGCCGCACTGGGTCGCTCCGTGTAGCGTGCCGCTCATGTCGAGCAGCCCCGAGCAGAACACGGACACCGTCAACCGCTATCTGGCGCTCGTCGGCGGCCGGACAGGTCGATGACGTCACCGCCCTGTACGCCGACCGACGCGACCATCGAGGACCCCGTCGGCGGTGAGGTGCACATCGGGCACACCGCCATTCGCGGGTTCTATGCGGCCCTTCCGCCCAAGGCCGACACCGAGATCATCACGCTGCGCTGCGCTCGGCCACGAGGTGGCGTTCCTGTGGAGCCTGTCGATCGACTTCGGCGAGGGCAACGGCGGCATGCGCATCGAGATCATCAGCGTGATGACGTTCGACGATGAGGGCAAGATCGCGTCGATGAAGGCGTACTGGGGTCCGGAGAACGTCACCCAGCTCTAGCCCCCAACCCCTCAGTGATTTCGGCGTGTTCACCGGCGGTGAGCACCGGCGGTGAGCTCCGTGTGAACACGCCGAAATCGCGGGAGGCGGCTTTAGAAGACGGCGAACCACATCGCGATGTAGTGACACATCGCTGCGACGGCCGTGCACGCGTGGAAGAACTCGTGGTGGCCGAACGTCGTCGGCCACGGGTTTGGCCACTTGAGGCCGTAGAGCACGCCGCCGATGCTGTAGAGCGCACCGCCGACGACCAGCAGCACCAGCGCCGCAACGCCCGCACCGTCCATGATCGGCACGATGAAGAATGCGGCGACCCAGCCGAGCAGCAGGTACAGCGGCACGCCGACCCACGCCGGCGCCGAGGGCCAGAACATCTTCAGGAACACGCCCGCGATGGCGCCGCCCCAGACGATCCAGAACAGCACCATGCCCTTCTCCGACGGCAGGGCCAGTAGAGCGAACGGCGTGTAACTGCCCGCGATGAACACGAAGATCATCGAATGGTCGAGCCGCTTCATCCACTTGCGCTTGGTCGGCGACACCCACGTCACCCGGTGATAGGTCGCGCTGACGGCGAACATCGCCACGATCGTGAACGTGTACAGAAGGGTGGCCAGCCCGGCGCGGGTGCCCTCCATGGACCACGACACCGAGACCAGTGCGGCACCGGCGATGACGGCCACGATCGCCGAGTAGAGGTGAATCCACCCGCGGGCCCTTGGTCTTCCGATGAATTGGGCGACCCCGTCGGCCCAGGCCTCGGGAAGATCGTCCGCATCGTCACGCGTTGCGTGGTCACGGTCGGGGTCGGTGTAATCGGTCGGAGCGGTCATGTCACCTCCCTGAACTGCCACGGGGGCACTCGCAAGCCACAGTAGTCTGGATCGTTGTGGAGATCATTCCCCCGCGGCTCAAGGAACCGGCGTACCGGGTCTACGAGATGCGGTTGCGCCAGGAGTTGGCGCGATCCAAGACCGACCTGCCCCGCCACGTTGCCGTCCTGTGCGACGGCAACCGGCGCTGGGCGCGTGACGCGGGCTTCGAGGACGTCAGCTACGGCTACCTCATGGGTGCGCACAAGATTGCCGAGATGCTGCGCTGGTGCCAGGAGATCGGCGTCGAGATGACGACCGTCTACCTGCTGTCGACCGAGAATCTGCAGCGCGACCCGACCGAGCTCGCGGCGCTCATCGAGATCATCACCGACGTCGTCGAAGAGATCTGCGCACCGGCCAACCGGTGGAGTGTCCGCACGGTCGGCGACCTCGAGCTGCTCGGTGAGGAGACGGCGAAGCGGCTACGTGAGGCGGTGGATTCGACAACGCACAACGGGGGTTTCCACGTCAACGTCGCGGTCGGCTACGGCGGACGTCAGGAGATCACCGACGCCGTACGCGCCCTGCTTGAGCAAGGAGCTGGCCAACGGCGCGACGGCCGAGCAGCTGGTCGAAGCGGTCACCATCGACGGCATCTCCGAGAACCTGTACACCTCGGGCCAGCCCGATCCGGACCTCGTCATCCGGACGTCGGGGGAGCAGCGGCTGTCGGGATTTCTGTTGTGGCAGAGCGCCTATTCGGAGATGTGGTTCACGGAAGCGCACTGGCCGGCCTTCCGTCGCGTCGACTTCCTTCGCGCGCTACGCGATTACACTCGCCGGCACCGCAGGTACGGCACCTGAGCCATGGCTGCGATGTACGCGCTGGTGTTCTCGCTGAGCTGGTGGCTCGGGCTGTACCTGCTGGCGCGTGACCCGCGCAAGCCCGTGCTCGTGCTCGCGGCGGTGGGCCTGACCAGTTTCGCGGTGGTGGTAGCGCTGGACGCGGTCCGGCTGACCAGCGGTTCGCATGCCGAGTTGCTCAGCCGAATCGAGGTATACCTGGTGATTCTGCCAGGGGTGGCGTGGTTCGCGGTGCTGCTCGAGTTGACGCGGCCCAGCGACAGCTCGCGTGGCCGTGCCATCGAAATAGTCTGCACGGGTGTGGTTTTCGCGCTCGCGCTCGGCGGGGCGACCCTCGCGGGCGGAGTGACGGGGCCGGTGCGGCTCGGCCACTGGGTGATGTTCGCGGTGATCTCGTTGGCGACTCTCGGTGCCATGCTGCGGGCGCTCACGGGGCCGCGAAGACCGAGTTCGGTGACGGGCGTCGTCGTCGTCGCCACGCTGTTCTTTGCGTTGGGCAACGCGATCCTGGCGATCCCGCTGGGGCTGGTGCCGAGTTGGTTGGCCTTGGCGTCAACGGGTTTCGACGTGCTGCTGCTCGGCGGCGCCGTTGCGCTGTGGGATGCGTTCGACGAGGGGCAGGCGCTGCGCGCCGACATGTTCCGGTCGTTCGTGGCGACGGGCGTCGTCACCGTGCTCTTCGGTGGCCAGGCGTTGGTGGGCATGGCGGTCACCTCCGACCGGACCGCGCTGACGGTGCTGCTGTTCACCAGCGTGGCGATCGCGATCTTCATCAACGTGCTCGCCGATCCGTTGGCCGGGCTGCTCGACAGGCTGGCGTTCTCCCGTTCGCCCGCGCTGCGCGCCGATCGAGCGACGCTGCGTCGCACCGAATCCGCGCTGCCGTTGCGTTCGGCGAGTCCGCTCGACGGTGTCGACGACGACACCTTCGTCCGGCTGACCCGTCGCGCGCTCGGTCACTACGGGGACCTCTCCAAGCTCGTCGCGAGCCCGCTGACCGCGCTCCCCGCCATCGACGACAGGCTCGTTCGGCGCGGCGCGCCCGATCAGCCGCTCGAGCGCGCCAACGAACTCAAGGCCCTGCTCGCCGATCGCATCGCGGCGCTGAAACCCCGCGACGGCGGCGACTTCGGCACCACCGAGCAGTGGCGGCACTACAACGCGCTCTACTTCCCGTACGTCGTCGGGGTGCGGGCATATGCGCAGAACGCGACCGCTGCCGGGCTGGACCCGGTGGCGCGCAAGGCATGGCAGTGGCTCGTCACCGAGGTGCCACAGCGGTCGCTGCACAACTGGCAGAACGCGGCCGCCCGCGTGATCGCGGCCGATCTGCGGGGCACGCCCGTCGCCGCCGAGACCTGACTCCGCCCAACCGGACGTCTCGGCGGCTGAAGTTCGAGTAGATCCCGCCGAACCGTCGATCTCGCGACGCGTTTGGCAGTAGTTGGCAGCGTCTGGTCTCGATCTGGCAGTGGCATCTGAGCAGCATCGTTGGTATCAGCACGACCTCAACGACGAGGAGCCAGCCATGACCGCCACCATCGCCACCCGACCACCGCGACACCGCAGCTCGCCTTCGCTACTGCGCTTCGCCATGCGTCTCGATGCGACGCTGTGCGCCGCGACCGGACTGTTCATCGCCGCGCTCGCCGATCCGCTGTCGCGATTGTCCGGCTTGTCCGCCACCTCCGAGTGGATCGCAGGCGCAGCGCTCGTCGGATACGGCGCGGCCCTCTACTCGCTGGCCGCGGCCCCCGGGATCAGGCGCATCGGGATCGGCATCATCGCCGCGAACGTCGTGTTCGCGATCGTCGCCGTCGCCGTGCTCGCGTCAGGCGTGTTACCTCTCACCGGCGCGGGCGTCGCCATGACTGCGGCGCTCGTGGCAACCGTCGTCGGATGCGCCTATCTGCAGTACCTCGGAGTGCGCCGTCTGGCGTGACTCCCTTCGAACCGGTGCGCGGTCGCCCGCCGCAAGAGGTTACGGCGAGCGGCCCGCACCGGCCTTCGAACCTTCGATCCCAACCACCCGATTGGAAAGGAAGTTTCATGACCACCATCACCGCTCCCAACACCGCCACCAAGGATTCGTTCCTGCGGTTCGCCATGCGCCTGGACGCCATCGGCAGCGGCCTCTGCGGCCTCGCCGGCCTGGCCATCGCTCCGTGGCTTGCCGAGGTCTCCGGCACGACGCCTGCAATCGAGTATTCGATGAGCGCCTTCTTCGTCGCGTACGGCGCGGGGATGTTCGGCTTGTCGCGCATGAAGCATGTCCGCGTGCCGGGCATCGCCGCGGTCGTCGGCAACCTGGTCTACACGGCGCTGGCGGTCCTCGTCGTCGTCGCAGGGGTCTGGCCCTTGACGACGACGGGCGTGGTACTGACCCTGGGCAGCGGCGTCTTCACCCTGGTGATGGCGGACCTGCAATACCTGGGTCTGCGCCGGATGCGGGCCTGAGCCACGCGATTTCGGCGTGTGACACGGCGCGCTCACCGTCGCTGCGCACGCCGAAATCACTGCGTTCAGAGCTTGCGCAGCCGCAGCCGATTGATCGCGTGGTCCGCGTCCTTGCGCAGCACCAGCGTTGCGCGCGGTCGCGTCGGCAGGATGTTCTCGATCAGGTTGGGGCGGTTGACCGAATGCCAGATGTCGCGGGCGGCGAACACGGCCTGGTCGTCGGTCAGCGTGGCGTAGTGGTGGAAGTGCGACGCGGGGTCGGCGAATGCTCCGGCGCGCATCGCCAAGAATCGCGACACGTACCAACCCTCGATGTCCTCGATGCGTGCGTCGACGTAGACGGAGAAGTCGAACAGGTCCGACACCATCAGCGCCGGCCCGGTCTGCAGGACGTTGAGGCCCTCGAGGATGAGGATGTCGGGATGGCGGATCATCTGCTTTTGTCCCGGCACGATGTCGTACAGCAGGTGTGAGTACACCGGGGCGCACGCCTGGTCGGTGCCGGACTTGACCGTCGTCACGAATCGCATCAGCCCGCGTCGGTCGTAGCTCTCCGGAAAGCCCTTGCGGTGCATGAGATTTCGTCGAACGAGCTCGGCATTCGGGTAGAGGAAACCGTCGGTGGTCACCAGGTCGACGCGGGGATGGTTCTCCCAACGGGCCAGCAGCGCCTGCAGCACGCGAGCGGTGGTCGACTTACCCACCGCGACGCTGCCCGCGACGCCGATGATGAACGGCACCGGGCGGTCCGGGTTCTGATGCGGCTCGCCGAGGAACTCCTGGGTCGCGGCGAAGAGTCGCTGTCGGGCGTGGACCTGTAGATGGATCAGACGCGCGAGCGGCAGGTAGACCTCTTCGACCTCGAGCAGATCCAGCTGCTCGCCGAGGCCACGCAGGCCGGTCAGTTCATCCTCGCTGAGCGCCAACGGCGTCGACATTCGCAGGGAGCGCCATTGGCTCCGGTCGAACTCGACGTACGGACTCGGCTCGCTGGGCCGCGGCATGCGCCCAGTCTTGCATTTACCGTAGAGCCCATGGACTCCGGTATGGACTCGACGACGCTGATCCGCGAATACCTGCTCCTTGGGCTGCGCTTCGATCGCCTCGAGGACGGCTACGTCGACTCGTTCACCGGCGACCCTGCGCTGCGCAAGGCGGTCGCGTCGGAGCCTCCGCCCGACCCGTCGGCACTCGCCCGTCGCGCCGAGGCGTTGATGGCCGAACTGCCTCGAGTCGACGGACTGGCGCGCGAGCGTGCCGACTATCTCGGCGCTCACCTCAAGGCGTTGGCCTGCGCGGGTCGCAAGTTCGCCGGAGAGGACGTGGGGTTCGTCGAGGAGGTGCGCGACTACTTCGACGTCGACATCACCAAGGGCGACCCCGACCGGTACCGCGAGGCGCACCGGAAGCTCGACGACGCGCTGGGCGGCACAGGCCCGCTCGCCGACCGGATGCAGGCCTACCGCACGGGCGAGGAGATCCCACCGGAGCGACTGGAGGAGTGCATCCACGCGTTCTCGAGTGCCCTGCGGGATCGCGTGCGTGCCGAGTTCCCGCTGCCGGATTCCGAGACCATCGTCTACGAGATCGTGACCGACAAGCCGTGGTCGGGGTTCAACTACTACGAGGGCGACTATCGCTCGACGGTGGCCGTCAACGCCGACCTCAAGCAGCAGATGTCCAACCTGCCGCGGTTGGTCGCCCACGAGTCGTATCCGGGTCACCACACCGAGCACTGCCGCAAGGAAGCCGGGCTGGTGGCCGGGCAGAACCAAGCCGAGCAGACCCTGTTCCTGGTCAACACGCCGCAGTGCCTGATGGCGGAGGGCCTGGCCGACCTTGCCCTCTACGCCGTGGTCGGCGCCGGCTGGGGTGACTGGGCGGCCGAGGTCTACGCCGACCTGGGCCTGCGCTTCGACGGCGAGCGGGCCGAGGTGATCTCGGAGGCGTCCGCCGCGCTCGCCGACGTCCGGCAGGACGCCGCGCTGATGCTGCACGACGAGCACCGCGACGTCGACGACGTCGTGGCGTTCATCCAGCGGTGGCTGCTGGTCAACGATTCGCGGGCCAGGCAGTCGATGCGGTTCCTGTCCTCGCCGCTGTGGCGGGCGTACACCAGCACCTACGTCGAGGGCTACCGGTTGCTGCGGGGTTGGCTCGACGCCCGACCCGCCGACGTGAGCCTCACCGCGCGGTTCGGCCGACTGCTCGACGAGCCGCTGATTCCGTCGGCGTTGCGGGCCGGCTGAGGCCTGCCCTTCACGCCGAACGTGCGCTCAGGGCGGTATCCCCGCCGAATTCCGCCCTGCGCGCACGTTCGACGCGAATGAACCCCGCGGCGCGATCATGTGTGGCGTCTGCGTGCAGGGCTGACGCCTGCGGCGGGGGTGGAGCCGATGTGCGCTGGCGATAGGCTGGGGGCATGGCTGCTGACTCCACCGTGACCACCCCTGCCGCACCTGGCGCCGAATATGCCGAGACTGCGAGCACCGCCTATCAGGCCGCGCTTCAGGTCATCGAGTCGGTGGAGCCGCGCATCGCTGCGGCGACCCGCAAAGAGCTTGCCGACCAACGGGATTCGCTGAAGCTCATCGCCAGCGAGAACTACGCGTCGCCTGCGGTGCTACTGACCATGGGCACCTGGTTCTCCGACAAGTACGCCGAGGGCACCATCGGGCATCGGTTCTACGCCGCGTGCCAGAACGTCGACACCGTCGAGTCGATCGCCGCCGAACACGCGCGCGAGCTGTTCGGTGCGCCGTACGCCTACGCGCAACCGCACTCCGGCATCGACGCCAACCTCGTCGCGTACTGGGCGATCCTGGCCACCCGCATCGAGGCGCCGGCGCTCGCCGAACTCGGCGCCAAGAACGTCAACGACCTGTCGGAGGCCGACTGGGAGACGCTGCGCGGCAAGCTGGGCAACCAGCGCCTCCTGGGCATGTCGCTGGAGACCGGCGGCCACCTCACACATGGCTTCCGCCCCAACGTCTCCGGCAAGATGTTCCACCAGCGCAGCTATGGCACCGATCCCGAAACCGGTCTGATCGACTACGCCGCCGTCGCCGCTGCGGCGCGCGAATTCAAGCCGCTGATCCTGGTGGCCGGCTACTCGGCGTACCCGCGACGCGTGAACTTCGCCACGATGCGCGAGATCGCCGACGAGGTCGGCGCCACCTTCATGGTCGACATGGCGCACTTCGCGGGTCTCGTCGCGGGCAAGGTGTTCACCGGCGACGAGGATCCGGTGCCGCATGCCCACGTCACGACGACGACGACGCACAAGTCGCTGCGAGGCCCCCGCGGCGGGCTGGTGCTCGCGACCGAGGAGTACTCCGCCGCCGTCGACAAGGGCTGCCCGATGGTGCTCGGCGGCCCGCTGTCGCACGTCATGGCGGCCAAGGCCGTCGCGCTGGCCGAGGCGCGGCAGCCCGCTTTCCAGGTGTACGCGCAAGCCATTGCCGACAACGCCAAGGCCCTCGCCGAAGGCTTCCTCAAGCGTGGCGCTCGACTGGTCACCGGCGGCACCGACAACCACCTCGTGCTGCTGGACGTGACGTCCTTCGGGCTGACGGGCCGTCAGGCGGAGTCAGCGCTGCTGGACGCGGGCATCGTCACCAACCGCAACTCCATCCCCGCCGACCCCAACGGCGCCTGGTACAGCAGTGGCATCAGGTTGGGCACGCCCGCGCTGACCACCCGCGGATTCGGTGCCGCCGAGTTCGACCGGGTGGCCGAGCTGGTCGTCGAGGTGCTGTCCAATACGGAGGCGCAGGGCACCTCCAAGGCCAAGTACACATTGGTCGATTCGACCGCCGACTGGGCGAAGGCGGCCGCCGCGGAACTGTTGGATGCGAACCCGCTCTACCCGGGGCTGACGCTCTAGGCCCATCGCTGGTCGCGAGACACGTCGCACCCGATTTCTAGAAACATGTGAATTCGGGTTACAGTTACTTTCATGGGATTGAAGCCTGTAGCCAACGCGCTGACCCTGGAACTCGAGCCGGTCGTCGACGAGAACCTGTCGCGTCACATCGCGACCGAGGAACTCTGGTACGCACACGACTACGTGCCGTTCGAGAAGGGCGAGAACTTCGCGTTCCTCGGCGGCAAGGACTGGGATCCGTCGTCGGTGACGTTGCCGAAGCCCGTGACGGACGCCCTCGAGATCCTGCTGATCACCAAGGACAACCTCGCCGGCTACCACCGCGAACTCGTCGAGCACTTCATCCTCGACGAGAAGTGGGGTCGGTGGATCGGCCGCTGGACCGCCGAGGAACACCTGCACGCCGTCGCGCTGCGGAACTACCTGGTGGTGACCCGCGAGATCGATCCCGCGGCCAACGAGGACGTCCGCGTCGAGCACGTCATGAAGGGCTACCGCGCGGACACCCTCAGCCAGATCGAGACGCTGGTGTTCATGACGTTCTTCGAGCGCGAGCACGCCGTGTTCTGCCGCAATCTGGCCGCCCAGATCGACGAGCCCGTGCTCAAGGATCTCGTCGGCAGAGTCGCCAGGGACGAGGAGCGTCACGAGGAGTTCTTCGGGAACCTCGTCGCGCACCTCCTGGACTACGCCCGCGACGAGACCATTGCGGCCATCGCCACGCGCGCAGCGGCGCTCGAGCCGGTCGGTGGCGACATCGACGCCTATCGGGACAAGCTTCGCGAGGTCGCTGCGGCGGGCATCTTCGACGAGGCCGCGCTGCGCAGCGTCGTCTCCGACCGCCTCGCGCTGTGGGGTCTGACCGATCATCCGGACCTGGCTCGGCTCGTCACCCAGTAGTCACATTCAGGTCACGGCGCGCCGGACAGCGGACTCTCCGTTGCGGGGGTAGCGTCACTTTCGATGGCCGACATGCTCTGCTATCCGGGCGGTACCCGTCGTTTCGACGAAGGGGCCGGCCCCGGTCCTGGTACCGCGGTATTCCGCCGAGGGAGTTCGTGCGGTGCCGCACGGACCTAGGAGCGCCACGTGACTGATTCGTCCGTTCGGACCTATGTGCTCGATACCTCCGTGCTGCTGTCCGATCCCTGGGCATGCACCCGGTTCGCCGAGCACGAAGTCGTCGTCCCCCTCGTGGTCATCAGTGAATTGGAAGCCAAACGGCACCATCACGAACTGGGCTGGTTCGCCCGGCAAGCGCTCCGCATGTTCGACGATCTTCGCCTCGAGCACGGGCGGCTCGATCAGCCGATTCCCGTTGGCACCGTTGGTGGCACGTTGCACATCGAGCTCAACCACAGCGATCCGTCGATCCTGCCTGCCGGCTTCCGTGGCGACAGCAACGACTCCCGGATCCTGACGTGCGCAGCCAACCTCGCCGCCGAGGGTAAGCGAGTCACGTTGGTGACCAAGGACATTCCGCTGCGCGTCAAGGCGGGCGCGGTGGGCCTGGCTGCCGACGAATACCACGCCCAGGACGTCGTCACGTCGGGCTGGACGGGAATGTCGGAGGTCGACGTGTCGGCCGACGAGATCGACGTCCTGTTCGCGGACGGCGAGGTCGACCTGGAGGCGGCGCGGAACCTGCCCTGCCATACCGGTGTTCGGCTCCTCGGCGGTACGTCGTCGGCACTGGGCCGCGTCAACGCCGACAAGCGGGTGCAGCTCGTCCGGGGTGACCGCGAAGTCTTCGGACTGCGCGGACGGTCCGCCGAGCAACGGGTGGCACTCGACCTTCTGCTCGACGAGTCGGTCGGCATCGTCTCGCTGGGCGGCAAGGCCGGAACCGGCAAGTCGGCGCTCGCGCTCTGCGCAGGCCTCGAGGCGGTGCTCGAGCGGCGCACGCAGCGCAAGGTCGTGGTCTTCCGCCCGCTCTATGCCGTCGGCGGCCAGGATCTCGGCTATCTGCCCGGCAGCGAGAGCGAGAAGATGGGGCCGTGGGCCCAGGCGGTCTTCGACACCCTCGAGGGGCTCGCAAGCCCCGCGGTTCTCGAAGAGGTACAGGCGCGCGGCATGCTCGAGGTGCTGCCGTTGACTCACATTCGCGGCCGCTCCCTGCACGACTCCTTCGTCATCGTCGACGAGGCGCAGTCGCTGGAACGCAACGTCCTGCTCACGGTGCTCTCCCGCCTGGGAGCAGGGTCGCGGGTCGTCCTCACCCATGACGTCGCCCAGCGGGACAACCTTCGCGTCGGCCGCCACGACGGTGTCGCCGCGGTGATCGAGAAGCTCAAGGGACACCCGCTGTTCGCGCACATCACGCTCCTGCGCAGCGAGCGTTCACCGATCGCCGCGCTGGTCACCGAAATGCTGGAGGAGTTCAGCCCCGACGCGTTGCCATGAGCCATCGGTAGGCTGCCACCGTGCCCAAACGCCCCGACAGCCGGTCGTGGTCCTACTGGCGGATGGTCGTCGGAGTCTGCGCCGGCGTCGCGATCGTCGTGATCGGGGGTCTGACCGGGCACGTCAAGGTGGCGTCCCCGGCCGAGGCCGCCGATGACGTCGACTGCTCGCAGGTGAAGTGCATCGCGCTGACCTTCGACGACGGGCCTAGCCCGTACACCGACCGGTTGCTGCAGATCCTGAAGGACAACGACGCCAAGGCGACGTTCTTCGAGATCGGCAACAAGGTGGCGGCCAACCCCGGCGGCGCCAAGCGGGTCGTGGAGGCGGGCATGGAGTTGGGTTCGCACACCTGGGAGCACCCCAACATGACGACGATCCCGCCCGAGGACATCCCCGCGCAGTTCCGCAAGGCCAGCGATGCCATCGAGGCCGCCACGGGCCAACGCCCCAAGTTGGTCCGCACGGCGGGCGGTCTGGTCAACGACGCCGTGCTCGCCGAGGCGGGCAGGCAGGGTCTGGCCGACATCAATTGGGACGTCATCCCCTTCGACTGGGCCAACGACGCCAACACCGGCGCCACCCGGTACATGCTGATGAGTCAGATCAAGCCGAACTCGGTGGTGCTCTTCCACGACACCTACTCGTCGACCGTCGACCTGGTGCAGCAGTTCATCCCGGTCTTGAAGGCCAACGGGTATCACATGGTCACCGTCAGCCACATGCTGGGCGAGCGGGCGCCGGGCAGCAGCTACGGCAGCAGGGACAACGGCCCGCCGGCCAACGAACTCGTCGACATCCCGCCTGGCGAGATCCCGTCGCTTCCGAACACCCCGTCGCCCGCTCCGATGCCGAACATCCCGATCACGGACATCCCCGGGGCGAACTCCGGCGGCTCCAACAACGGCGCCTGACGAGTCGATGCACTCCAACGCCGCGTTCGTGCTCACCGTCCTGGTGCTGTGCTACGCAGTGGTCTCCGGACTCGTCAAGCGCTGGTACCTCGCGCCCGCCCTGGTCTTCGTGCTGTTCGGGATCATGTTGGGGCCCTTCGGCTTTCATGTGATCGACATCGGCACGGACGCGGCGAGCTTCACCGTCGTGGCCCAGCTGGCGCTGACGGTGATCCTGTTCCACCAGGCTTCCCAACTTGACCTCGCGGTGGTGTTCCGGCGGCGCGAGGTCACCTTCCGACTGCTGGTGATCGGCATCCCCCTGGCTCTAGTGCTCGGCACGCTGACGGCACTGTTGGTCTTGCCGGTGATGCCGCTGTGGGAGGCGGTGTGTCTGGCGGCCATCGTCGCGCCGACCGAGGTGGCCCTCATCGATGCGCTCCTCGAGGACAAGCGCATCCCCGAGCGGGTCCGGCACGCGCTGTCCACCGAGAGCGGCTTCTACGACGGGTTCGCCCTGGCGGCACTGCTCGCCGCGCTCGCGCTGGCCTCCGAGCAGTCCGACCCCGATGCCGGCCGCTGGAGCTGGTTCCTGGTCCGCACCGAGGTCGTGTCGGTCGTGGTCGGCCTCGGCATCGGCGTCGTCGGCGGTCTGGTGATCGCGCGCTCGCTCAAGCGCGAGTGGATGAGCGACATCTGGGCCCAACTGGCCACCCTTGCCGTTGCGCTGGTGTGCTTCGAGGTGGGTGAGCGGCTGCACGGCAGCGGCTTCGTGGCCGCATTCGCGGGTGGCCTCGCGTTCGCCTTCGCGGCCAAGCGTGTCGGCGTCAGCCCGGCAATGCAGGTGTCCGAGGCGGCCGGTCAGCTTCTGGAACTGATGGTGTTCGCGATGTTCGGCAGCTACGCGGTGATCGCCGGCTGGCGTGACGCAGGCTGGCGCGTGGTGCTTTTCGCCGTGTTGGCACTGTTCGCGGTGCGCATGGTCGCGGTGATGGCGGCGCTGTTCCGCAGCAACCTACCGACCCGCAACCGAGTGTTCATCGGCTGGTTCGGGCCGCGCGGCATCGGCACGCTCGTGCTGGGACTGCTGATCGTCAACCGCGGGCAGATCGAGCAGGAGCAACTGATCACCCAGGTGGCCGTCGTCGTGGTCACGTTGAGCCTTGTCGTGCACAGCCTTACGGCGTGGCCGGGGATCAGGTGGCTGGTGGAGTCTGCGAAGGAGGAGGCGCCAGATGAGACCCTGGCGCAAACCCCTCCACGATCACCCGGCGGTGCTTGAACCGCCAGCCGTCGCCGCCCTCGGTCGGCACGGCGACGTCGCGGTAGGTGCCCCAGTGATCGAGTCCGCGGGTGCCGATGAACTGGAAGCACGCGTAGGTCTTCGCACTGCCGTCGGGTAGCGGCTCGACGTAGATCGAGCTCAGGTGATGACGAGCAGGCAGGAAGTCGGCCTCGGTGAATTGTCCACTGGTGCGGGTGAATAGGCCGAGGATCTCGTCGGGACCGGTGAACTTCTCGCTCTGCGAGTTCCAGCACGCCGTCGGGGGCGAACAGCTGCGCGAGCCGCTCGACCTTGCCGGTGTCGGCCAGGTACTGATACGTCGTCATCAGCGCGCGTGACGCCTACGCGGACCTCGTCGCCGAGCGTGAACGTCACGACGAAATCCGCGCGTGGACGTCGTGAGGTTCACCCTCGGCGAGCACGAGGATCAGTCCCCGTCCTTCACCTTGGCCATCTTCAGCACGTCGAGGCGCTTGTCCAGCTCGGCCTCCGAGAGCTTGTCGCCGATCAGGCCGCGGTCGATGACCGTCTGGCGAATCGTCTTGCGCTCCTTGAGCGCTTCCTTCGCGACCTTGGCGGCCTCTTCGTAGCCGATCGCGGAGTTCAGCGGCGTCACGATCGACGGCGACGACTCGGCCAGCTCGCGCAGATGCTTCTCGTTGGCGATCAGACCGTCAATGCACTTCTCGGCGAACAACTTCGACACGTTGGCCAGCAGCGTGAACGACTCGAGCACGTTGCGCGCCATCATCGGGATGTAGACGTTGAGCTCGAATGCTCCCGAGAGACCGCCGACGGTGACGGCCGCGTCGTTGCCGATCACCTGCGCGGCCACCTGCGTCACCGCCTCGGGCAGCACGGGATTGACCTTGCCGGGCATGATCGAGCTACCGGGCTGCAGGTCGGGCAGCTGAAGCTCGCCGAGGCCGGTCAGCGGACCGGACCCCATCCAGCGGACGTCGTTGGCGATCTTCGTCAGTGACACCGCGATGGTCTTGAGTGCGCCGGACGCCTCCACCAGACCGTCGCGCGCCGCCTGTGCCTCGAAGGAGTCCTTGGCCGTTTGCAGTTCGGCGATCCCGGTCTGGCTCACCAGAACCTCGACGACCTTGGCGCCGAAGCCGTCGGGTGCATTGAGGCCGGTGCCGACGGCGGTTCCGCCGATCGCCAGTTCGCCGAGGCGGGGCAGCGTGGCCTTGACTCGTTCGATGCCCGCCTGGACCTGCCGGGCGTAGCCACCGAACTCCTGGCCGAGCGTCACCGGCACCGCGTCCATCAAATGCGTACGGCCCGACTTGACCGTGGTGCGCCATTGCCGGGCCTTGACCGCGAGCGACTCGTGAAGCACCTCGAGTGACGGGATCAGGTGTCGCACAGCGGCTTCCGTCGCGGCGATGTGCGTCGCGGTCGGGAAGGTGTCATTGGAGCTCTGCGACATGTTGACGTCGTCGTTGGGGTGGACCGTCACGCCGTTGCGCCCCGCGATGGAGGCGATGACCTCGTTGGCGTTCATGTTGGAGCTGGTGCCAGAACCGGTCTGGAAGACGTCGATCGGGAACTGGTCGTCGTGCAGGCCGTCGGCGATCTCGCCCGCCGCCGCGATGATCGCGTCGGCCTTCTCCGGCGCGAGCAGGCCGAGGTCCTTGTTCACCTGTGCGCAAGCGCCTTTGAGCAACCCGAGCGCGCGGATCTGGGTGCGTTCCAGCGGGCGGAACGAGATCGGGAAGTTCTCGACGGCCCGCTGGGTCTGCGCGCGCCAGAGCGCGTTGATGGGCACCCGCACCTCTCCCATGGTGTCGTGCTCGATGCGGTATTCGGCGCCGCTGTCGACAACGCTGTCGGTGGTCATGTGCTCCCTCGGTATGTGAGTGGTTGGGGGTCAGGGAAGGGGATATGCGGCCGACGTGTCGCCGGTGAAGTCAACTGCGGAGTACTCGTTCAGCTTGGACAGCCGGTGGTAGGCGTCGATCATGCGGACCGTTCCGGACTTGGAGCGCATGACGATCGACTGCGTGGTGCAGCCGCCGCCGAAGTAGCGGACACCGCGCAGCAGGTCGCCGTCGGTGACCCCGGTCGCCGAGAAGAAGACGTTCTCCCCGGACACCAGATCCTCGGTCGTCAGCACCTTGTCCAGGTCGTGGCCCGCGTCGATCGCCTTCTGCTTCTCGGCGTCGTCGGTCGGCGCGAGCACCGCCTGGATGGCGCCGCCCATGCAGCGGATGGCCGCGGCGGTGATGATGCCCTCGGGCGTGCCGCCGATTCCGGCCAGCATGTCGGTGCCGGATTCGGGGCGGCAAGCGGAGATGGCGCCCGCGACGTCGCCGTCGGAGATCAGCCTGATCCGCGCGCCGCTGAGCCGGACCTCTTCGATGAGCTTGTTGTGCCGGGGGCGATCCAGCACGCAGACGGTGACGTCGGCGACCGAGTAGTTGCGCACCTTGGCGACCCTGCGGATGTTCTCCCCGATGGGTGCGGTGATGTCGATGACGTCCGCGGCATCGGGTCCGACGGCGATCTTGTTCATGTAGAACACCGCCGACGGATCGAACATGGCCCCGCGTTCGGCGACGGCGAGCACCGAGATGGCGTTGGGCATGCCCTTGCTCATCAGCGTGGTTCCGTCCACGGGATCGACGGCGAAGTCGCAGTCCGGCCCGTCGCCGTTGCCGACCTCTTCGCCGTTGTAGAGCATCGGGGCGTTGTCCTTCTCGCCCTCGCCGATCACCACGACGCCGCGCATCGACACCGAGTTGACCAGCTCGCGCATGGCGTCGACGGCGGCACCGTCGCCGCCTTCCTTGTCGCCGCGGCCGACCCACCGGCCTGCCGCCATCGCTCCCGCCTCGGTCACGCGGACCAACTCCAGGGCGAGGTTGCGATCGGGTGCCTCTCGGCGCGATGGCGTCATGCGCAGATTGTCCCATTACCGAACCTGACTTCGGGAGCTGGGATACTGGCGAACGTGATCCCTACGCCGGAACCCGCTCCGGCCCCCAAGCCGGCCAAGTCCAGGTTGTTGCAGGACGGCCGCGACATGTTCTGGTCCATGGCGCCGTTGGTCCTCGCCTGCATCGTGCTTGCCGGCGTCCTCGGCATGTGCTCGTTCGCCCCGAACGGTCCTGGTGTGGGGCCGGTGCCGACGTTCGATGCGGCGGCGGCGCTCAAGGCCGACGCGGCTGCGCTCAAGTTCCCGATCCGGTTGCCGAAGGTGCCCGAGGGCTGGCAGCCGAACTCCGGCGGCCGCGGTGGTATCGACGGCGGACGCACCGATGCGTCGGGCAAGCCCGCCCGAGCCGTGACGTCCAGGGTGGGGTACCTCGCGCCGACGGGCATGTTCGTGAGCCTGACGCAGAGCGATGCCGAGGAATCCGCGCTGGTGTCGTCGATCGATACCGGCCTCGCCCCGACGGGTACGCAGAACGTCGATGGCGTGACGTGGGTCGTCTACGAAGGCGCCGCGGACGGGCGTCCGGTGTGGACGACGCGGCTGACGGTGCCTCAGGGTGCGGCCCAGCTTGCGATAACCGGCGCCGCCGGTACGAACGAGTACCGTACGCTGGCCGCAGCGACGCAGACGCAGCCGCCATTGCCCGTCAGCTAGGAGCAGCGATGCCAGGAGCCGAATCCAATGTCCCCGCCGGTGCGGCTCCCGAAGCCGACCTGACTGGATGGACGGTCGAGCCGTTCACCGCCGCCGGCTACACCCACGACGTCTATCGCAAGGGCGAAGGCCCGGGGGTGGTGCTGATCCCCGAGATGCCTGGCATCCATCCCGGTGTGCTTGCCTTGGGAAATTACTTGGTGGACAACGGTTTCACCGTGGCATGCCCGTCGCTGTTCGGGACTCCAGGTGCGCCGGGGATGCGCCCTGGCGCGGTGCCCGTCATGGTGCGCGGCTGCGTGGCCAAGGAGTTCGCGGGCCTCGCGACGAACGCCGACCGGCCGGTCGCCCACTACCTGCGGGCGTTGGCGCGCGACCTCAACGAGAAGACGCCGGGCAAGGGCGTCGGCGTGATCGGCCAGTGCTTCACGGGCGGATTCGCCCTGGCGGCCGCGGTCGACGACAGCGTGCTGGCGCCGGTGCTGAGCCAGCCGTCGGTGCCGATCGGGTTGACCCTGAAGCAGAAGCGCGACCCCGGACTATCCGAGGGTGAGTTGCAGGTCATCGAGAGACGGGCGAAGAACGACGGACTGTGCGCCCTCGGCCTGCGGTTCAGTGGGGACATTCTGTCTCCCGGCGAGCGCTTCAAGACGCTGAAGGACCGACTGGGCGACGCCTTCGAGGTCATCGAGATCAGCTCGGCGAAGGGCAACGAACACGGCTTCGGCAAGATGGCCCACTCCGTGCTGACCCTGGAGGTCAGGGAAGTCGACGGCCACCCTGCCTACGAGGCGCGCAAGCGGGTCGTGCAGTTCCTCAAGGAGCGGCTGACCTAGTCCTTGGCGGGGGCGGCCTTGGCATCCGCGACGGCGGCCCGTTGGACGGCCTTGTCGACCTCGGCGCGCTTGCGGATCCTGTCCAGCAGCACCCTCAGGCGGCCCGGCTTCTTCGCAGCGTCGTCGTCATCGTCCTCATCGTCGAGGTCCTCGAGTGGCACGCCCTTGTACACGGCGAGGTAGACGCTGATCGTCGTGACGATGACGATCATCAGCACCGGGCCGATGATGATGCCGAGGAAGCCGAACATGGTGATGCCCGCGAACACCGCGAGCAGCATCAGTGCCGAGTCGAGGCGGGCCTGACGCGGCACCAGGATCGGCCGCAGGACGTTGTCGATGTTGGTGACGACGATCAGGTGCCAGGCAATGACGAAGATGCCCCCGAACACGTTGCCGAACAGGATCATTCCGATGCCGAACGGGATGCTCACGACGCCGCCGCCGAGCGGGATGACCGACAGCACGCTGAGCAGGATCGCGAAGATGAAGAAGCCCTCGTGGAAGCCGGCGATGTAGATGGAGACGGCGCCCGCGAGACCCTGCGCCAGCGCGATGACGAACTGGCCCAACACCGTCCCCTGGACCATCGCGCCCATCTTCGCGAGGTAGAGATCGGTGACCTCTTCACCCAGCGGGTTCAGCTTGCGGATCAGGGTCTGGACGCCTTCGCGGTTGGAGAGCAGCGAGACGAAGACGTAGATGAAGAGAACGGCCGCCGTGACGGCTCCCGCCAGCCCGCCGAGCGCGCCCTGCAGCAGCCCGAGGCCGTACTCGCCTGCGTTCTGGGCGAACCCGGTCATCTTCTGCTGCAACAGTTCCGGTGTCACGTTGACGCCGTGGAGGAACGGAATCCTGCCCAGCGCGTCGTTGACGAACGCGAGAGTGCGGTCGCCCAGCGAGCTCAGGTCGGTCTGCGACACCCAGTCCGACACGCTGCGGACCATGGCGGTGATCTGAACGACCGCCAGCAGGACGAGAAGCGCCAGCGGAATGATCACCGCGCACAGCGCCGCCAGTACGGTGAACGCGATCGACAGGCCCTTGCCGAACCGCGTCTGGAACCAGTCGAACAGCGGATTGAACAGGTACGCGGCGACGGCGGCCACCACGATGAGCATGAAGTACTGGCGAAGGAAGTACGCGCCGAAGGCGATTGCGACGGCCGTGGCGACGGCGAGGGCACGCTTCTGCGATGCGGTGAACGCGGTTTCCATGGCCACGTTGCCGATCCTGTCAGGCTTCAGTGAATATGTCTGGCTTCAGTGAATATGTCTGGTGACCGTGGACGTCACGCGGACATCGTTCACGTCGCGCTCGCGTCGGGTCGTGGGTCGGCCCACTTTTCGGCGATGGCGGTCCAGGGGTCGGCATAGGTCTGGGTGGAGCCGTAGTACGCGGCTCGACGGGTGGTGACCAAACGTGCGATCGGGGAGACGGCGCGAAGCAGGCCACGCCTCCACCCCATCTTGTCGGAGGCCTCGATCAACATGTCCGCCCACGAATGATGTTGGTAGTCAAGGGCTTCCTGGGCGCGCTCGGTGTCCATCCAATCAGTGTTGAACCAGGAGTCGTCATCCTCGGGGTCGCCCTTGAGCCCGGTGGGGAGACCGTCGACCAGGCCCAGCGCCGCGGCGAACGACGGTGCGACTTCGCCATAGACGTGGCGGTGGGAATCGTCGCCGCCTATCAACAGTGTCTCGCCGACGACGTCTGCGGTGGTGGCTGCGGCGAACGCCGTTGCGACGTCGCGGACGTCGACCGTCTGGACCCGGTTGTCCACCGGTAGAAGGGTCTCGAAGTACATGTTGTCGAGCTTCATGTAGGACCCGATGTCGACGGCGAGCACGCCACCCAGGCGCAGGATCACCCAGTCCAAAGTGGATGCGCGGACCAGGTTTTCGGCCTCCACCTTGTGCTGGCCGTATACGTCCGCCGGGTTGACGGGCGTGTCCGCGGTGAGCAGTTCGATGACGCGATACGGGTTTCGCGATCCGTACACCCCGATGCTGGAGGCCTGAATGAACCTCGGCGGATTGGCCTGCTTCTGCGCGGCGGCCAACAGCGCTGCGGTGCCGTCGACGTTGACCTTGCGGGCCAGATCGCGGCGCAGATAGATGAACGGCGGGATGATCGCCGCGAGATGGATGATCGCGCTGGGGGACACCGACGCGATGAGATCGTCGACGGCCGCGGGGTCGGTGAGATCGGCGAACTGCGCGGTCACGCCGGAGGGAAGGTGTTCGGCGGCCTTGCGATTGGCCGGGATGTCGAGGTCGGTCGCGACGACGGTTCGGCCGTCGGACGCCAACTTTCGCACCGTCGCCGAACCGACCAGGCCGAATGCCCCCGTGACCAGTACCTTCATCTGACTCCTTCACACACTGCAACGACTCCCCGCGACGGGCGACCCAGCAGCCAGTTCTACACCAGGTGCTTCACGGTTCATCGCTTGACGCAGCGGAAGCCGATGTGGCTCATCCCGGTGTCGATCATCTGTGGGCGTCGCGCTGCCGGTCGGTAGCGCAGGCAGTAGCCGTCGGCGCACAGGAACGAACCGCCCTTGATCACCCGGCGGGGGATCTGGAACTGCGGCTGCTCGGGGTCATAGGTGTCCTCTGCGCAGCACGGGCTGTCCGCACGCGTCGGTCCGAACCAGTCGGTGGTCCACTCCCACACGTTGCCCGCCATGTCGAACAGGCCGTAGTCGTTGGCGGGAAAGCTGCCGACCTCCGCGGTGGTGCCGTAGCCGGTGTCGGGAAGATAGGGAAACTCGCCGTGCCAGTAATTGGCCAGACGCTGGCGCGGCTGTTCGGGTTCGTCGCCCCACGTGTACGTCGCCCCGTCGAGGCCGCCGCGCGCTGCGACCTCCCATTCCGCTTCCGTCGGCAGCGCCAGGCCCGCCCAATCGGCGTACGCCGCGGCGTCGTCGAAGGCGACGTGGACGACGGGATGATTCTGGCGGGCCTTGACCGAGGAGCGCGGTCCGCGCGGGTGATTCCACGACGCGCCGGGGGTCCAGGTCCACCAGAGGTTCATGTGCCGCAGGTCGACGGGGCCCGCCGTGCGGGTGAAGACCATCGACCCCGGCTGCAGATTCTCCAGCGGCGCATCGGGATAGTCGGCGGGGTTCAGCTCGCTCTCGGCGATCGTGACGTAGCCGGTGGCGTCGACGAATGCGGCGTACTGGGCATTGGTCACCTGGTGGGTCTGCATCCAGAACCCGTCGACGGTGACGGCGTGGCCTGGTCCTTCCTCCGGATAGTCGTTGTCGGCACCGACGGTGGTCGTCTGCGGCGGGATCCACACCAAGCCGTCGTTGTCGTCAGCCACGCCGACACCGCCGTCAGCCACACCGCCACCTCCTTCGTTGAGATAGCAGTGACGCAGCGAAAGTGCGAGTAGCCCGCTGCGTGAGGGCTATCTCAATGTGGCTGTCAGGCGCAATGTGGTTGTCAGGCAAAGACGGTCGTCCAGTCGTTCTTCATGCTCGGAACCACCCAGCCCTGGGTCTTGGCGAGGTCCAGCGCCTTCTCCGCGCCTGCGACGTAGTCGAATTCGCGGTCGGCGTCGTCGTGCAGCACCATCAGCTGCAGCGAGGGCAGGGTTCCGGCCTGACTGAACTGCAGCATCTCGATGTCGCCGTTGGAGTTGCCCGCCGCGAAGATGGGCCTGCGCCCGATGCGGCTCCACAGCCGCGTCGGCTTGACCGGCCCGTCGTCGAGGAACTCCGGCGTCGCGGTCGTATACAGATGCCCGTCGCGGTAGACCAGGCCGACCGAGCTGCCCACCACCCGTTCCGGCGGAATTCCGTAGAGGCCCTGCGTGACTGGGCGCATGAAGTCGCGCCCGCCTCCCGAGACGATGTAGTTGGTGAAGCCGTTGGCATCCAGGTACCGCAGCAACTCCACCATCGGCGCGTAGCCGCACGCGGTGTACGGCCGCCCCAGCGTCGGGTGCTTGGCGTCGGCGAAGAATGCTTCGAACCGGCCCCTGAGCTCGTCGACCGTGATCTCGTGCTGCGACGTAAGTATCGCTGCCATAAGCGGTTTGAGGTCGGTATCGTCACCCTGGTAGTGCTTGGTGACGGCGTCGCCAAGCCATTTCAGGTCGCCGGTGTAGGCCGCCTTGTACGGCTGCTTCTCGCGCAGCGACGGGTCGGCCTCGGCCTGCTCCTTGAACCGCCGCAACAGGAAGTCGAGCTGGATGTACATCGGCTTCTCACACCACAGCGTGCCGTCGTTGTCGAAGACGGCGACACGCTCCTCTGGCGTGACGAAATCCGGCCCACCCTCGGTGGTGACGCGCCCGACGAAGTCGACGATCGCCGACTTCGTGGGCCCGTCGGTCCATGACTCCAGCATCTAGTCTGCCGCCAGAAACGTCGTCGAGCTTCTTGACGATCTGGTCGACGCTGAAGCTGGCCGGCTGGTGCCGTGGCGGGAACTCCTTGAACGTGTCGAGGAACTTCGAGGCCATCGCGGTCGCGTAGAAGACGAAGAAGTCGCGCCGCAGGAACCACTCGTAGTACGTGTTCGACGTGATGTCGGCGTACTCGAACGGGTCGGTGCGCAGGTTGAACAGCTTGGGCACCCGCAGCGCGGTGAACGGCTCGGCCCAGGTCCGCAGCGTGCCCTGGCAGCGCTGCTCGGCGAACACGATCTTCCAGTTCTCGAACCGCATGCCGACCATTTCGGCGTCGTCGTTGAAGTAGAAGAACCCGCGCCGCGGGCTGTGTCTCGACCTCGCCCATCAGGTAAGGCAGCAGGTTGAACCCGTCGATGTGGACCTTGTACTCGGTGTCGCCGATCGGCCCGGCCTTGAAGCCCTTCTTCAGCTTGTCGCCGACGTCGGGGTCACCCGCGGCGGCCAGCAGCGTCGGCAGCCAGTCGTGATGCTGGATGATGTCGTTGGAGATGCTGCCCGCCTTGATCTTTCCGGGCCAGCGGATCAGCTCCGGCACCCGGTAGGCGCCCTCCCAGTTGGTGTTCTTCTCGCTGCGGAACGGCGTGGTGCCCGCATCAGGCCACTGTTGCGGTGCGGGCCGTTGTCGGTGGAGTAGATGACGATGGTGTCGTCGGCGATGCCGAGCTCGTCGAGCACGTCGAGCACCGTGCCGACGTTCTTGTCGTGGTCGATCATCGCGTCGTGGTACTCGGACTGCCACAGCCCGGCCTGGCCCTTGCTGCCCGGCTTGAGGTGCGTGTAGAGGTGCATGTGGGTGAAGTTGCACCAGACGAAGAACGGGTTGTCCGCGTCGTGCTGACGCTTGATGTACTCGACGGTGCGGTCGGCGATGTCGTCGTCGATGGTCTCCATGCGCTTGGTGGTCAGCGGGCCGGTGTCCTCGATGGTCTGCTTGCCGACGGGCCCGAACTTCTCGTCGTCGGGTTCCTTCGGACACCTCGGCGGTGGCCTTGCACTCAGCACGCCGCGCGGCAGGGCCGGCTCGTACAGCCTCGGAAACAGGTCCTTGTGCGGATAGTCGAATTCTCGGGCTCCTCCTCGGCGTTGAGGTGGTAGAGGTTGCCGTAGAACTCGTCGAACCCGTGCACGGTCGGTAGGTACTTGTTCAGGTCGCCGAAGTGGTTCTTGCCGAACTGCCCGGTGGCGTAGCCCGAGCGGCTTGAGCAGTTCGGCGATCGTCGGATCCTCCGCGGCCCAGCCGATGTCCGACGCCGGGCACGCCGACCTTGCTCATGCCGGTGCGGTACACGCTTTGGCCACTGATGAACGCCGCGCGGCCCGCGGTGCAGCTTTGCTCACCGTAGGAGTCGGTGAAGCGCATCCCCTCGCTGGCGATGCGGTCGATGTTGGGCGTGCGATAACCCATCATGCCGTCGCTGTAGCAGCTCAGATTGCTGATGCCGATGTCATCGCCCCAGATGACCAGAATGTTGGGCTTACCGTTGGGCACGTCTACTCCCTCGTATCGCTTCCGAACGTCGAATCCCCGAACGAGGACAACGCTATTCGCGCGCGAGGGCGATTGTCAGGCCTTGGCCGAACTTCTCAGTCGATACTTACGCGGGCGCGGCCGCGAGTGCCGCGCCCTTCGCCTTCATCCGGTCGTAGAGGTCGGTGTAGTAGGGCAGGCACTCGGCCATCGCCTGCTCGGTGGTGAACAACGGCTCGTATCCGAGGTCGTGGCGGGCCTTGGCGATCGAGAAGTAGTTGTTGCGGGTGATTCGCTCGACGCCAAGCGGTTCGATCAGTGGCTTCGCGACACCGAAGCGGAAGTGCAGCCACTGCCAGACCTTCATCACGAACAGAACCAAGGCACCGGGGACGCGGAACTTGGGATAGGGCTCGCCGCACGCCTCGACGACCGGCCGCGAGAATTCGAACATGTTGATCGGCTCGCCGTCGTTGACGAAGTACGCCTGACCGGGGGCCGTACCGCCGGGGACCAGGTGCTCGGCGGCCAGGATGAAGCCGTGAATCAGGTTGTGCACGTAGGAGTTGTCGAGCTTGACGTCCTTGCTTCCGACCAACACCTTCACGTGGCCGGCGAGCACGCTCTCGAACACCTTGCGGAACATCGTCTGGTCGCCACGGCCCCAGATGCCGCTGGGCCTGATCGAGCAGGTCAGCATGCCGCCGACGCCGTTCTGGGACAGCACGAACTTCTCGGCGATCACCTTGGTCTCGGTGTAGAGGTCGTTGAACCGCTCGGTGTAGGGCAGCGTCTCGTCGCCGCCCGAGACGACCTGACCGCCCATGACGACGCTGTTCGACGCGGTGTAGACGAACCGCTTCACGCCTGCCTTCTGGCCGGCGTGCACCAGGTTCTCCGTGCCGCCGACGTTGACGCCGAAGCTGCGCTGCCGGTACTCGTCGGTGACGGATGCGCCGCCCATCAGGTCGATGATGGCGGCGGTGTGGATGACGGTGTCGATGCCGTCGACTGCGTTGGCCACGTCGGCGGTATCGGTGATGTCGCCGACGACGGTCTGCAGTCGCGGATTGCCCGCCAGCGGCGATGGCACGCGGTCGAAGGACCGTACCTCCAGGCCCCGCGCGAGCAGTTCGGTGACGAGGTTGGCGCCGACGAAGCCGGAGCCTCCGGTCACCAGCACGCGGCCGAGTTCAGTGGTCAGCGTTGAATCACCCATGCCGCAGAGGGTAACTGAAACGTGTTCTAGTTTTCAACCACTTCGGCTGGATTCGGCCGGATCTCAGCTCTCGTCGCCATCGTCGGACGCCAGCGTCTTCTCGATCCTCTCGCGCGCTCCCGCTAAGTGCGCTTCGCAGCGTTTGGCGAGTTCCTCGCCCCTTTCCCAGAGTTTCAGCGACGCATCGAGATCGAGTCCACCCTGCTCCAGCTGGTGCACGACCTCGATCAGCTCGTCGCGCGCCTGTTCGTATCCCAACTGACTAATGGGCTTCATTCTGCTCCCTCGCTGACGGTGATGACGGCGCCGTCGGCGACGCGGATTCGCAGCCGCGTACCGGCCGGAGCGTCCTGGACGCTACGCAAGACCCGCGACGCTCCCGACATGTTCTGCACCACGGCGTACCCCCGGGCGAGGGTGGCCGCAGGGCCCAGTGTCGTCAGCCGGGCCGACAGGTGCCCGACGCGGTCGGCCTCGGCGCCGACGAGACGCGTGATGTCGCGCCGCGCCGCGACCCTGGCCCTGTGGATCTCCTCCGAGCGGGCGTCGAGCGCGGCCAATGGCTGCGCCATCACGGGGCGGCTGCGCAACTGGCCCAACTTCTCCTGCTCCCGGTTGACCCAGTTGCGCAGGGCCCGCGCGCTTCGGCGACGGAGGTCGGCGACCAGCGCCTGCTCGGCAGCCGCGTCGGGCACGATGCGCTTGGCCGCATCCGTCGGCGTCGCCGCCCTGACGTCGGCCACCAGATCGCACAGCGGACTGTCCCGCTCGTGGCCGATGGCGCTGACCACGGGCGTGGTGCACGCGGCGATCTCCCGGCACAGGGTCTCGTCGGAGAAGGGCAGCAGGTCCTCGACACTGCCGCCGCCGCGGGTGACGACGATGACGTCGACGTCGGGGTCCGCATCGAGCTCACGCAACGCCTCGGCGATCTGCGGTACCGCGTTGGGGCCCTGGACATTCGTGTTGCGGACGGCGAATCGGACTGCGGGCCACCGTGCCGCCGCCACCGTCATCACGTCGCGCTCGGCGTCCGAGGCGCGGCCGGTGATGAGGCCGATCACGTTGGGCAGGAACGGGATCGGTCGCTTCAGCCGAACGTCGAAGAGCCCTTCGGCATCGAGCAGCTTGCGCAACCGTTCGATCCTGGCGAGCAGCTCTCCGATGCCGACCGCGCGAATCTCGAGGATGCGCAAGCTGAACGAACCGTTGCGGGTGTAGAACTGCGGCCTGCCATGCATGATCACCTGCGTGCCCTCGGCCAACGGCACCGGGGCGTTGACCACGAGGTCGCGCGGGCAGCTCACCGACAGCGACATGTCCGCAGCGGGGTCGCGCAACACCATCCACGCCGTCGACTGCCGCACCTTGAGCTCGGTGAGCTGTCCCTCGATCCACACCGTCCCGAGCCGGTCGATGTACTTCGCGACGCGGGTGGCGACGGCCCGCACCGGCCAGGGGTTGTCGGGGGACTTGCCCTGCTCGGCGTCAGTCATCTACCCAGCCCGCTGGGGTCGTCACTTGGCCGACGCGCGGGTGATCCTGTTGGCGAGCAGCGTCTGAAACGGCGCACGCTGACTTCGTCGCACCTTCGTAGGCGAGCAGCGCCTCGAGGTCGCCCACGCGCAGCGACGTCAGCCTGGCGCGCAGCTGTGCCAACGTCAGCGACTCGTAGTCCAGGTCGGCGACGATGGCCGGTGCGGCGGTCGGGGCCTTCGCGGGCTTGGCGGGCTCGTCGTCCCGTGCGTCGGGTTCGCCGGAGGTGAACAGCGCGAATCTGCCCTCGGTCAGCCGTTCGCCGTCCTTGCCGGCTGCGGCGTCGTCACCACCGTCATCGTCGTCCTCGTCGAACGTGGCCCATTCGGGCTGCTCGTCCTTGGGCGGAAACAGGTGGTCGAGCGTCTCGTCACCGCGGTTGACCAGGTCGGCGACGTCCTGCTGCACCTTCATGACCAGCTGCGCGACCTGGCTGACGGCGGTCATCGGGTACGTCAGGATCGTCTGCGGAATTCTTCGGGTCTCGTCGAGCGCGGTCACCACCGCGCCTACCAGCAGGCGGACCCCATACGGTGCAGTTGGCATGGCTGCAAGAGTACGGCTGGGCGGTTCGCGTTGCGGGTCAGTACCCTGAGAGCCATGCAGGAGACGATCAACATGGGCATTCCAGGTGCCTCGAGCTCGGTCGTCGAACCCTCCGTCGGCAAGCGGGTGTTGCTGGCGGAGCCCCGCGGATACTGCGCAGGGGTCGATCGGGCCGTGGAAACCGTGGAACGCGCACTCGAGAAGCACGGCGCACCCGTGTACGTCCGCCACGAGATCGTCCACAATCGCCACGTGGTGGAAACGCTGGCCAAGGCGGGTGCCATCTTCGTCGAGGACAACGACGAGGTGCCGGAGGGCGCGATCGTGGTGTTCTCCGCGCACGGTGTCGCGCCGACGGTGCACACGTCGGCGGCCGAACGTCAGCTTCGGGTCATCGACGCGACGTGCCCCCTGGTGACGAAGGTCCACAACGAGGCCAAGCGGTTCGCCCGCGATGACTACGACATCCTGCTGGTGGGCCACGAGGGCCACGAGGAGGTCGTCGGCACGGCCGGGGAGGCCCCGGACCACGTGCAACTCGTCGACGGTCCCGACTCGGTCGACAGCGTGACGGTGCGCGACGAGAACAAGGTCATCTGGCTGTCACAGACCACGCTGAGCGTCGACGAGACGATGGAGACCGTCAAGCGGCTACGCGAGCGCTTCCCCAAGCTCCAGGATCCCCCGAGCGATGACATCTGCTACGCCACGCAGAACCGGCAGGTTGCCGTGAAGGCGATGGCGCCCGAATGCGAGCTCGTCATCGTGGTCGGTTCGCGCAACTCCTCGAACTCGGTGCGACTCGTGGAGGTCGCGCTGAACGCGGGCTCCGATGCCTCGTATCTGGTGGACTACGCCGAGGACATCGACCCGGCGTGGCTGGACGGCGTAACGACCGTCGGGGTGACGTCGGGCGCGTCCGTCCCGGAGGTCCTGGTGCGCGGGGTGCTGGAGCGGCTCGCGGAGCACGGTTACGCAACCGTGCAGCCCGTCACGACCGCCAACGAGACGCTGGTGTTCACCCTGCCGAGGGAGATCCGCGCCCCACGGCGCTAGCGCTTTCCTAGCGCTTTCGTCGCCATGACCCCACACTGGGCTCTCGGGCAACGACGGCCGGAAGGATCGCGCGCGAATGACCAAACCACTCGACGGCATCAAGGTTCTTGACTTCTCCGAGCACGGGTACGTGCCATCCGCCGCGGCGGCGCTCGCCGATTTCGGAGCCGACGTCATCAAGATCGAACGTCCGACCGGCGACGCGATGCGCACGATCATCGCCCATGGCATCGTGCCCACGGTCGACGGCTATGACTATCTGTTCGAGTTCTGCAACCGCAACAAGCGGGGCATCTGCATCGACGTCGAAACCGACAGTGGGCGTGCCGTTTTCGAGAAGCTCGTCCGCTGGGCCGAGGTGTACATCACCAATCAACTTCCCCGCGTGCGACGGAAGCTCCGCACCGAACCCGACGACCTGATGGCGATCAATCCGAAGCTGGTGTACGCCAAGGGCCACGGTCAGGGCCAACGTGGCGCCGACGCCGAGGCGGGTGGCTTCGACGGCGTCTCCTACTGGGCGCGCGGCGGCGTCGCGCACGTCCTCACCGCTCCCGACGCCACCCATCCAGCGCAGCAACGACCGGCGATGGGCGACTTTCCCACCGGGATGTTCCTTGCGGGCGGAGTGTGCGCGGGCCTGGTGCACGTGCTGCGGACGGGCAAGGGCATCGTCGTGGACAGCTCGCTCCTGGCCGGCGCGACATGGGCGCTGTCACCCGATCTCGCGTATGCGTCGCTCGCCGGCGAGCAACTCACGATGACGGGCCGGGAGCCGATGTCGCCACTCATGCGGCAGTACAAGACCGCCGACGGGTACTGGATCGCGCTGATGATGATCGACGAGGCCCGGTATTGGATTCCGCTGACCGAAGCGCTGGGCATCGACGGATTCGCCGAACATGGCGCCGACGTAGCGTCCCGAAAGGCGGTGTGGGAAAACCTTTCTGAGCGTATCGCCGAGGCGATCGGGGCGCTGGAACGCGACCCACTGGCCGAGAGGTTGCGGGCAGGAGCGTGCATCTTCTCGTTCTTCGCCACGCCGACCGACGTCCTCGCCGATCCCGCCATCGTCGAGAACGGCTATCTGATGGCGCACCCCGACCACGGCGACCTTCGGCTGGCCGCGGCGCCCATTCAGTTCGACGACGAGCGGCACCAGATTCGCCGCGCCAGCCCGGCCGTTGGTGAGCACACCCGGGAAATCCTCGCCGAGGTCGGCTACTCCGAATCGGAGATCGGCGAATTGCTCGACGAGAGAGCGGTTTTGGGGTGACCGCGTGAATGTCGACGGGTCGATCCCGATAGCGGACTTTCTCGGATTGCGCCCCGCGGCCGAACACCCCGACGGTGGGTGGGCCGCCGAGATGCCAGCCCTGCCACACACCTTGAACCTGTTGGGAGTGGTGCACGGCGGCGCGACGGCGACGTTGATCGACTGGGCGGCGGGGTGGGGCATCTATTACCTCACCGGCGGCTCAGGGTCGACGACGGATGTGTTCATCCGCTACCTTGCGCCGGCCCGTGAGGGCTCCACGTTGCGCGCCACGACCACGATCGACCGCATCGGCACCTCGACGGTTGCCGCGACCGTACGGGTGACCGACGACACGGAGCGGCTGATCGCGGTCGGCAACATCGGCTACCTGACCACCCGCCGATCGTGAGCCGAGGCGAGGCGCGCTAGTGGCGCGATCGCACGCGGGCAAGAATCGGCGACGCGGCGACGGTGGTGAACGGCACCGCCATCGGGAAGTCGTCTGCGACAGAGCGAATTTCGGCGCTGCGAACGATGGTCGCCAACGCCAGCGTCGCCTCCAGCATGGCGAAGTGGTCACCGATGCACGACCGTTGCCCGCCGCCGAACGGCAGGTACTGCCAACGGTTGCGACCCTTGGCGTTCTCGGGACTGAACCGGTCGGGGTCGAAGTCGAGCGGCCTGTCCCACAGGGCGGGATCTCGTTGAACCGCCATGATCGCGAACAGCAGCATGGTGCCCGCCTCGACGCGGTAACCGTCGATGTCCACGTCCTGCAGCGCCATTCGCGCGCCCGTGGCGCCTGGCGGACACAGCCGCAGCGCTTCGTGGAGCACCTGGACCGTATAACCCAGCCGTGACATGTCGTCGGGCGTCAGTTCGCGATCGCCCAACTCGGCCACCTCGTCGACGACGCGCTCCTGTAAGTGGGGTGCGCGGCCGAGTGCCCACAGTGCGTATGCCAACAGGGTGGCCGTGGTGTCGTGTCCGGCGATCATGAAGACGATCAGCTCGTCGCGAATCTCGTCGTCGGACAAGCCATCTCCGGTGACGGGATCCTTGGCGGCCATCAACGCCCGAACCAGTGGCGCCTCCCGGGATGGATCGACCCGGCAGCCATCGAGGATGTCCTTGGCGTGCGTGCGCAACTCCTCTCGAGCGGCGTAGGCACGTCGGCGCGCTGGCGTCGGCATCCATCGCGGCAGCCGAACGGGTTGCAGCGCCCGGTCGGCGATGTACTTCAACGCGACCTGTAACGACTCGCCGACGACGTCGCCGTGCTCGTCGAGATTCGTCCCGAGCACCGACCGCCCAAGCGCACGCAGCGTGAGCCTGCGGCATTCCGCGTCGAGGTCGACGGTGTCCTCGTCGCGCCAATCGTCAGCGACCATCTGGGCGGCCTGCGCCATGTCGCCACCGAACTGGCGGACGTGTTGTTTCGTGAAGACCGGCTGCAGGGCGCGTCGTCGCGGCAACCACTCGTCGTGGGTGAGATCGAACAGGTTTCCGCCGATCAGGCCACGCATCTCCTCGTGGATCACCGTCTTCTCGAGGAGGCCGTCCTTGCGACCGAGGACGTCGCGGATCGCCCGCGGTGAAGCCGCCACCACCAACGGAGGAAACAGCCATTTCGGGCCGAGGCTCACACGGCTGACCGGTCCGCCGGCGTCGCGGAGGGTCTCCATCCCGATGTGGTGCGCTCTCACGGCCTGAACGCGTCGTAGGTAGGGCGTCGGATTCTTCGGCGCCAGCGGGAGACTGCTGACGTCGATCTTCTCAGCGACCTCGACCATGAGAACTCCTCCGGGAATCCGTGCCGCGGCCCCTAGCTGCGGTCCTCTCTGATCTTGAACGCGACGCGGGCGGCGGGGCTAAGTAGTCGGGTACTCGTTTATCCGAGCCGGCCGGCCCAGGGTTACTGCGCCAGCGCGGGTCTCGTCTCGGCGCCACGCCTGTACAAGTAAGGTTCGATGCGTGCCGACGCCGAGGATCATCGTCCGGACGCCGAGAGGCATGACCGGCAGCAGCGCCACCGAGTTGCGCACGTGGGTCGCCGGTGTGGAGGCTGCGGGCATCGACGGCGTGTTCTCCGGCGACCACGTCAGCTTCCACGACGGCACCGGATACGACGGCCTGATCCATGCGACCGCGGTGGCCGCCGCCAGCGAGCGCCTGACCGTGTGGACGGCGGTGTATCTGCTGGCGCTGCGTCACCCGGTGGCCGTCGCACGCCAGGTGGCGTCCCTGTCGTCGCTGGCGCCCGGTCGGTTCGTGTTCGGGGTTGGACTGGGCGGTGAAGATCCGCACGAACTCGAGATCTGCGGAGTCGACCCCAAGCGGCGAGGCCGACGGCTCGATGCGCACCTCGACGTGGTCGGCGCCCTCCTTGCCGGCGAGGAGGTGACGGTCGACGACGAGTTCCTCTCGATCCCCGGCGCCATCATCCGGCCGGTTCCGCAACCCCGGGTGCCGATCCTCGTCGGCGGGAGGTCCGATGCCGCGCTCAAGCGGACGGCGCGCACCGCCGATGGCTGGATCTCGATATGGATGAACCCGCAGCGCGCCGAGGCTGCGCTGGCGACGATCGCCGACTACGCCGACGCGTTCAGGCGGCCACGGCCCGATCGCAACGTGCTGATGGTGTGGTGTGGGCTAGGCAATTCGGTCGAACACGGACGGTCGTTGGTGGCTCCCGTGATGGAGGGCATCTACAAGACACCGTTCGCGCGGTTCGAGAAGTACACCCCCTGTGGGACAGCGGAAGACATCGCCGAGGCGATTGCGCCATTCGTCCGCTTGGGCTTTCACGACGTCATGTTGAACGGGGTCGCCGAGGACGAGGCGACGGTGATCGCGGTGAGCGCCGAGGTCGGCCGCCATCTGTCCAGCACCTAACCGCGATTGGGGCGTGATAACCGTTGGTCAGCGACGGTTATCACGCCCGAATCGCTAAAAACCCAGGGCGGCCAGCGTTTCCAGCTCGTCGCCGGCCGCGAGGCAGCGGCGGAGGTTCTCTGCCTGCGCCTCGTCGGAGTGCACTCCGCCTGGGGTGATGAGCCACATGGCGATGCCGTACAGCGCCGACTGCCGGTAGCGTAGCCATGCGTCGTCGAAGGTGGGCGCACCGGCTACGCCGAGCGCGCTAAGCCGGGCCAGGTAGCCGCGGAGCAGTTCGCGTTCGTGCATGCTGCGCTGGTCGGGAGTCAACGCGGTGTGCAGGATGTAGCCGACGTCGAGCGACCAATTGCCGCGCAGCGACAGCTGCCAGTCGAGCAGGCCGCCGCGGGTGCCCCCGTCGGCGTAGAACACGTTGCCCGCGTGGACGTCTCCGTGCAGCAACGTCGGCGGCCCGGTGTCCAGGGCGGCGACCAGTGCGCTGAACGCGGACCAGATCCGGTCCTCCGGCCATCGATCGGGATCGACCATTGCCGCGCGGTGGCCCACGCTGCGGTGCTTGCGGCTCAGCCGCGGCCCGATCTCCGTCCAGAACGCCATCGCCGGATTCGACGGCGCCGCGATCAGCCACGGTGCTTCGGCGTCCAGTCGTGCGCCGCCCCACCACGCGGCGTGCAGTACGGCGAGCGTGGCTAGCACGCCGTCGACCTCGTCGGGTGTGGTTGGCTCCGTGACGATTCCGAGGCGCGCACCCGGTCGCGCACCGAGGTCCTCCATGAGGATCGTGAAGGTGATGTCGTCGTCGGCGGCGTCGATCGCGTACACGTCCGGCTTCGCGATCGCGAGGCCCGGCAGCACGTCGCGATAGATCCGGACCTCGGTCGAGTACATCTCGGCGGGGAAGCTGAACCGCGCGAGATTGCGCTTGAGGAACATCGTCGGGGGCAGGCCGTGGTCGGCACCCGGCGCGTAGTCGACGGACAGGCGCATGCGGCTCGCGCTGCCGTCGGTGGCGTCGCGGACACCTCACGTTCTGGACCTCCACGCCGGGCCGGTCCACCGCGAGCAGCCTGGTGAGGAGCGTCGGGTCGACGGTGCGATCGGGGTCAGTCATCGAACGGTGGCTCGTCGAACCAGGGATAGAAGTCGGGCAAATCGTCCGTCGTCAAGGGGAATTCGGCCTGCCGCTTCTCCTTGAACGCGGCGACGCCTTCGCGGGCGTCACCCATCGAACCGAGCGCGAGCAACCCCTTGGATTCCAGCCGATTCGCTGACATCGGGTGCGGCTCACCGAGCTGACGCCACAGCATCTGACGGGTGAGGGCGACCGACACCGCCGAGGTGTCGTGGGCGATGCCGCGGGCGATCTCCATGGCCCGAGGTAGCACGTCCGCGGCGGGACGTAGCTCGCGGACCAGCCCTGTGGCCAGCGCCTCGTCGGCGCCGAAAGTCCTTGCGGTGACGGCCCAGTCGACGGCCGTCGCGATGCCGACGATGCGGGGCAGGAACCACGTCGCACACGACTCCGGCACGATGCCGCGCTTGGTGAAGGGCAGGGCGAACCGTGCGGAGTCTGCGGCGATGCGGATGTCCATCGGCAGGATCATGGTGATGCCGATGCCGACCGCTGTACCGTTGACCGCGGCGATCACCGGTCGCGTGCTGGCGAAGATGCGGAGGGCGAGCTCACCGCCGACGTCGCGCGTTCCGCCGCGCAGCGGCTTGAAACCCGTTGCATCGGCGTCGAATCCGCCCGAGCCGCGAGAGAGGTCGGTGCCAGCGGAGAAGAATTCCCCGTCTCCGGTGACGACGACCGCCCGTACCGCGGCGTCCGCGTCGATGCGGTCGAAGACGCCGATCAGTTCGTCGAGCATCGCGTAGGTCACGGTGTTGCGCTCTGCGGGACGAGACAAAGTGATCGTCGCGACGCCATCGGTGACGACGTAGGTGATGGTCTCGTAGGCGTTCACGCCGTCACCCGCCCATGCTCAGACCGCCGTCGACCGTCAGCACCGAACCGGTGACGTAACCGGCGTCGTCGTCGAGAAGGAACGCAACGGCGCGGGCCAGTTCGTCGGGCGAGCCGCGGCGCCCGACCGGGATCATCCGCAGAATGGCCTGTTGCGTGCGTTCGGGCATCGACAGCGTCATCTCCGTTTCGAAAACTCCTGGTACGACGCAGTTCACGGTGATTCCATCGCGGGCCGTCTCGCGGGCGAGGGACCGAGTGAGGCCGTGCAGTCCGGCCTTCGCCGCGCCGTACGCGGCCTCGGTCGGGCTGCCCATCACCGCGGTGACCGAGCTGATGTTGACGATCCGGCCGAACCCCGCGTCGCGCATCGGCGGGATCACCGCTCGGCAAAGGTGAAACGCCGCAGACAGATTGACGCTGACGACCTGTTCCCATCCCATCGCGTCGGTGTCCGTCGACGGCGCCTCCAGCAGCAGTCCGGCGTTGTTCACCAGGTGGTCGACCCGGCCGTAGCGGTCGAGTACGCCCGCCACGAGGGAGGCACAGCCCGCCGCGTCGCCGATGTCGACCTGTCGCGTGTCGACGTCCAGCTCGGTCGCCAGGGCGGAGGCGGCAGCGGCGTCCCCGCGATACACCGCGACCACCCGCGTACCCGTCGCGACGAGTCGGCGCGTCACCGCTTGGCCGATGCCGCGCGTGCCGCCGGTGACGATCGCGACGCGCCCGGATGGAACCTGGTCCATGCCGGCTCCTTTCGCAGCTCGTCGTCGAACGGTGTGACTATAGTACAATCATCTAACCTAATGCGAGGAGATCGTGATGGACTTTGGTCTCTCCCCAGAGCACGCTGCGCTGCAGGACGTCGCCCGTCAGTTCGTCGAGCGGCACTGCCCCGCCGTCGCAGGCGAAGGCATGGGACGAGGCAGCCGCGTACCCCGCGGAACTGTTCAAGGCCATGGCGGCGATGGGCTGGATCGGCCTGCCGTTCCCCGCCGAGGCGGGCGGTGACGACGGAAGCCCCATGGAGCTGACGATCATCGCGGAGCAGTTGGGAGCGGCGAGCCTCGACATCGCGATGTGCTACATCGGATCGCTGATCCCGGCGCTGACGGTCTACAGGTGGGGCACCGACGCGCAGCGCGAGGCCATCAAGACGAACATGATCCCCGGCCACTCGCGCTTCGCGGTGGCCATCAGCGAACCGGACACCGGCTCCGATGCCGCGGCGCTGCGGTGCTCCGCGGTCGACGCCGGCGATCACTACGTCATCAACGGCGAGAAGATGTGGTGCACCGGAGCCGGTCTGCCGGGAACCGACATCATGATGTACGTCCGCACCTCGCGCTCGGAACGCAAGCACGACGGCATCAGCATCGCTGATCGTCAACGCCGACACCCCCGGCGTCGAACTGCGCAAGGCGCCGACCCTGGCGCGTCACATCCTCGGCACCTACGAGGTGTTCCTCAAGGACGTCGTGGTGCCCAAGGAGAATCTGGTCGGCGAGCAGGACCAAGGGTGGACGGTGATGCTGTCGAACCTCGAGCTCGAGCGCGTGCTCATGAGCGGCGGCTACGTGGGCGTGGCCCAGTCGACCCTCGACGAGGCGTTGGCGTACTCGAAGGAGCGCACCGCATTCGGCAAGCAGATCGGCAACTTCCAGTCACTCGCGCACGCGATGGCCGACATGCAGGTCGAGATCGACTCCGCCCGACTGCTCGCCTACCGCGCGGCATGGATGCTGTCGCAGGGCCGGCCGTGCTCGCGGGAGGGCGCGATGGCCAAGCTGAAGGGTTCCGAGACCTATGTGGCGGCGGCCCGACTCGGCATGCAGATCTGCGCAGGGCACGGATTCTCCACCGAGAGCGTCATGAGCTTCCGCTGGCGGGAGTCGATCGTCGCGCCGATCTCCGGGGGTACCAGCCAGATCCAGCGCAACGGCATCGCTCGCAGCATGGGCCTGCGGAGCTACTGACGCTGTCCGACGTCGTTTCCGTAAACGTCGCGGACGGGGTCGCGGACGTCCGGCTGAACCGACCCGACGTGCTCAACGCCTTCAACGACGAGCTGTTCGAGGGTCTCATCGAGGTGGGGCAGGCGGACCAAGGACGTTCACGACTTCTGCACGAGGGCTGTTGATTGCGCAAATTGACAACCGTGGCGCAGAAGTCGTGGCGGTAACCATCCGTCAGGCCCGCGGCTCCCTCGGGAGTCCAAGCGCGTTCTCGGCGAGGATGTTGCGCTGCACCTCCGAGGTGCCCGCGTAGATGGTGCCCGAGACGGCGGTCAGCCACGTGTGCGACCAGGACGCCGTCGAATTGGGTGCGCCGGGGTCGTCGGTGCGGAAGTGCCGCATCGGCGGTCTGCCCTCGGTCACCATCGCGGCGGGCCCGAGCAGGGTCATGGCGAGGTCGGTCACTTCGCGGTGGTGCTCGCTCCAGTACAGCTTGGAGACAGACGCTTCCACGTCCGGGGGCGTCGCCCTTGCAGCCAGCCGGTGAGGATCCGCTTGCCGAGGTAGCGCATGATCTCGGCCTGGGTGTACGCCCGGGCGACCCGGTCGCGGACGACCTCGTCGCCGGCGAGCCCGCGTTCGTGCACCAGCTTGACGAGCCGGTCCACCTCGGCGCGGAACAAGATCGGGTTGGTGGCGGCCTCGTCGCCGCGCTCGAGTCCGAGCAGGGCCATCGCGGCCTTCCACCCCTGGCCCACGCCGAGCACGACGTTCTCGATCGGCGTGCGGGCGCCGTGAAGAAGACCTCGTTGAAGGCGTCCGCTGCCGGTGACCGTCCGAATCGGGCGCACCTCGATGCCCGGCTGGTCCAGCGGGACGAGCAGCATCGAGATGCCGCGGTGCCGCGACGCCGTCGGGGTTGGTGCGCGCCAGCATGAAGATCCAGTTCGCGGCGCGTCGCCTCCGACGTCCAGATCTTCTGGCCGTCGATGACCCACTCGTCACCGTCGAGGCGTGCGCTGGTTCGAATGCTGGCCAGGTCCGATCCGGACGCCCGGCTCCGAGAAGCCTTGGCACCAGCGGTCCTCACCGCTGACGATCCGCGGGCAGGAAGTGCTGCTTCTGCTCCGGCGTGCCGAACTTGAGCAGCAGGCCGCCGATCATCTTGATGCTGAAGTTGTCGTTGTCGCCGTTGACCGGCACGCCCGCCTTAGCGAACTCCTCGACGAGGATGACCTGCTGCAGCTTCGTCAGGCCGGCGCCGCCGTACTCCTTGGGCCAGGCCGGCGTGAGATAGCCGTGCCGCGCGAGAAGCTGCCGCCACGTCTCGGTGAACGCCTGTGCCGCATCGGTATCGAGCGCACCGAGGCCCTCCCACTCGGCGGACAGGTTGCGCGTCGACGAACTGCCGAACCTCGTCGCGGAACTCCTCGGTCTCCGCGGAGTACTCGGGGTTCACCGGGCACCGCCGAACTTCGGGGCACGCCGAGAAACGAATGCGGCGAACCCTTCTCGGCCGTCGGCGGTGTCGAACAGATCAGAGACGACCTCGCGTTCGACGTCGATGCCGTCGGACGACCGAAAGCCGGCGGTGCGGCGCAGCAGCTCCTTGGTCGCGGCCGCGACGTGGCTTGCCCCGCCAGCGAATTGCTCGGCGAGCGCCTTTGCGTCGTCCAGCAGGCGGTCGGGCTCGCTGAGCCGATTGACGAGTCCGAGCTGCGTAGGCGCCGCTCGCCAGTGATGACGTTGCCGAGCATCAACATCTCCGTGGCGACGCCGACCGGAATCGAGCCGCGGGCAGCCGCTGAGTTCCGCCCGCGCCGGGCAGGACGCCGAGCTTGGCCTCCGGCAGTCCCAGTCGCGCATCGGGCGTGGCGATCCTGAGGTCGCAGGCCATCGCCAGTTCGAGACCGCCGCCGAGCGCGCTTCCGTGGATCGCGGCGATCACCGGCAGCGGGCTCGCGCGAAGCACGTCGAGCGCGTCGGTGAAGCCGTGGACGAAGGTGGCGAAATCGTCGCGGCCGCCGAAGGTCTGGATCTCCTCGATGTCCGCTCCGGCGCAGAACGCCCGGCCGGCGCCGTGCACGACGACCGCGCGAACCGAATCCCGTTGTTCCAGTTGGCGCATCGCCGCGGCGAGCTGGGTGTAGGTCGCGGTGCCGATGGCATTGAGCTGCCGTGCGCCGTCGAGTTCGATCCAGCCGACCGACCCCTCGACGCGGCTCGTGACCTGCGTACCCATCGGTGTCAGTCGGCCTTCGTCGAGTGGTGAAGTCGGGCGCCCGCTTCTCCCGATGCGCCGCAAGGCCTTCCTTCACCTCAGGGCCGCCGAAGCCGATGAACTCCAGGCCGAGCGATGCCTCGAACGCCGGCCCGGCCATCCGGTACCAGTGGTTCAGGCTGTGCTTGGTCCAGCGGATCGCCGTCGGCGCGCCCGCGGCCAGTTGGGTGGCGATGCGGTTCGCCTCGGTGATGACGTCGTCGTCGTCGACGCACTTCGACACCAGGCCGATGCGTTCGGCCTCCTCGCCGAGCAGTTCGTCGCACGTCAGCAGGTAGTACTTCGCCTTGGCCATCCCGGCCAGAAGCGGCCAGCAGATGGCGGCGTGATCACCTGCGGCGACGCCGAGGCGGGTGTGGCCGTCGATGATCCTGGCCTTGCGTCCGACCACGGAGATGTCGGCCATCATCGCGACGACGAGGCCCGCGCCGACGGCGGGTCCGCGGACCGCCGAGATGATCGGCTTGGAGCAGGCGATGATGTTCATGACGAGGTCGCGTGCCTCGCGCATGATCCGGACCCGGCTGGAGTAGTCGTCGATCATGTCGGCGAGCAGGTCGAAGTTGCCTCCCGAGGAGAACGCCTTGCCCGCGCCGTAGACCAGCACCGACCGGACGCGGTCGTCCTTGTCGATGACGGGCCAGACGTCGGCGAGATCGCGGTGCATCTGCGGACTCACCGAGTTCAGCCCGGGTGACTCCAGCACGATGTGCAGGACGCCGTCGTCGGCCTGCTCGAACCGCAGACTCGGAAAATCTTCGTAGGGGTCGACCATGCTCACAGTTCTATCATCTCCTCGGCCGATAAGGTTAAATGATTAAAGGGTTAATCGTGCGCGGAGGGATCGCATGCCAGACGTCGTCATCGTCGAGGCCGTTCGGTCGGCCGTCGGCAAGCGCAAGGGCGGGCTGGCTCATTGCCTGGCCCCCGATCTGTTCGGCGACGTCCTCGCGGGGCTGATCGAACGCGCGGGCATCGACTCCGCGGATCGTCGGGCAGGTGACCGGCGGCTGCGTGAGCCAGGTGGGCCAGCAGAGCGGCAACGTGACCCGCAACGCCTGGCTTGCCGCGGGCCTCGACCACCGGGTGCCCGGCACGACCATCCACTCGCAGTGCGGTTCGTCGCAGCAGGCGTTCACCCTGGCCTACGGCCTCGTCGCGGGCGGCGTGCACGACGTCGCGGTCGCCGGCGGCGTCGAGTCGATGGACCAGGTGCCGATGGGATCGAGCACGCTGCCCGACTTCGGGCCCGCGACGCACACCGCGGTATGAGACAGCACTACGAGATCACGACGCAGTTCGAGGCCGCCGACCGCATCGCCGAGGCATGGGGTCTGACCCGCGACCAGCTCGACGAGTTCGCGGTGCTTTCGCAGACGCGTGCCGCCGAAGCCGTTGCGGCAGGACGGTTCACCGCCCAGATCGTGCCGATCGAAGCGCCCGTCGTCGACGACGGCAGGCGTCGACACGGGGACGACGACCATCGCGGTCGACGAGGGTCCGCGTCCCACCACCCGCGAGGGCCTCGCCGGGCTGCGGCTCAACCAGAAGGACCGGCCGGGCGCGCTGCACACCGCGGGCACGTCGTCCCAGATCTCCGACGGAGCCTCCGCGCTGCTGCTGACGACGCCGGAGCGCGCCGAGCAGCTGGGCCTGACGCCTCGCGCCAGGGTCGTCGACTCGCTCGTGGTCGGCAGCGACCCGGTGCTGAATCTGACCGGGCCCGATCCCGGCGACGCAGGCCATCCTCGAACGCACCCGCCTGACCCTCGACGACATCGACGTCGTCGAGATCAACGAGGCATTCGCGTCGGTGGTGCTGGCCTGGGCGCACGAGCATCGAGTCGGACCTGTCGAACGTCAACGTCAACGGCGGCGCCATCGCGCTCGGCCATCCACTCGGCGCGACGGGCGGCGTCCTGCTGACGAAGGCGCTCAACGAGTTGGAGCGGACGGGTGGCCGGTACGGCCTGGTCACCATGTGTGTCGGCGGAGGCATGGGCACCGCGACGCTCATCGAGCGGCTCTGATCGAGGACCGACGATGGATCTCGACCTGACCCCTGAACTGCGTGACTTCCGCGACGAAGTCCGCACCTGGTTCGACGAGCACCTGGTCGGCGAGTTCGCCGACCACCGCGGCGTCGGCTTCTCCTGGGACGACGCCGCCTGGGACGTCCGCCTGGCCTGGGACAGGGAGCTGTCGGCCGGTGGCTGGCTGTGCCTCGGCTGGCCCACCGAGTACGGCGGTCGTGCGGCCAGCGTCGACGAGCAGCTGGTCTTCCAGATCGAGTACGCCCGCGCCGATGCGCCCTACCGCGCCACCATCCAGGGGCAGGACCTGCTCGGCCCGATGCTGCTGACCTTCGCGACCGATGCGCAGAAGGCGCGGTTCCTGCCGAAGATCGCCGCCGTCGAGGAGATGTGGGGCCAGGGGTTCAGCGAGCCGGGTCGGGTTCGGACCTCGCGAGCCTGCGCACCAAGGCCGTGCTCGACGGCGACGAGTGGGTGATCGACGGGCAGAAGATCTGGACGTCGATGGGCCTGCACGCGGACTGGATGTACGTGCTGTGCCGGACCGATCCCACTGCGTCGGCGCACCGCGGAATCTCGATGCTGCTGGTGCCGGTCGACCAGCCGGGCGTCGAGGTGCGGCCCATCCGGAACATCCTGGGCGGCAGTGACTTCTGCGAAGTGTTCTTCACCGGCGCGCGGACGGCCGCCGACATGGTCGTCGGCGAGGTGGACGGCGGCTGGAAGGTGGCGATGGGTGCGCTGGGCACCGAGCGCGGCACGACGCTGCTGTCCGAGCACCTGCGATTTCAGACGGAGGTCGACGCGATGATCGCCGACGGTGCGCGGTCGGGCGAGCGACGCAGTGCCGTCATGCGCGCCGACCTGGTGCGGGCGTGGAGTCGACGCGCAGGTGGTCAGGTGGAACGGCTTCCGGCTGATGACCGCGCTGAAGAAGGACGACGCCAGCGCCTCTGCGCAGGCCTCGATCAGCAAGGTCTTCGCCAGCGCCGCACATCAACGGATGGGCGAGATCGCGATGCGCGCCAAGGGACCCGCAGCGAGCTCGTCGGCCCCGACTACGGTCTCGATCGTCTGCAGCAGGTGATGCTGTCCAGCCGGGCCGAGTCGATCTACGGCGGCACCACGCAGATTCAGCTCAACGTCCTCGCCGAACGCACCCTTGGGCTTGCCGCGTGAACCGAGGCGCACCTGATGGATCGGTTGGCCGAGCGGCTAGCGCTCGAGCAGGTCGGCGAGGATCGCTTCGTCGGACACGCGCCGGGTGCGCCGGTGCGCATGTATGGGGGAGAGCTTGCGGCGCAGGCACTTTCCGCGGCCAACCGCACCGTAGGCGACGATAGGCTTCCGCACAGTCTCCAGTGTGTCTACGTGTCCGGCGGCGACCCGGACCATCCGCTCGAGCACGAGGTGACCCGGATCCGCGACGGCCGCTCGTTCTCCACCAGGAAGGTGGACGTTCACAACGACGGCCGGTTGGCGCTCACCGCGACCGTCGGCTATCACGTGCCCGAAGCCGGGTTCGAGCACGGACGCGCCATGCCCGACGCCCCAGCCCCCGACTGACCTGCCCGGCATCGCGGACGCCGAGGGGACGGCGTGGATTCCGTGGGCGGCGCGCAATCCCGAGCTCGAGATGCGCGTCGTCGCACCGGACTACGGCGATCCCGTCCGGGCGGCGCCTGTTCTGGGTTCGCATCCGCTACGACGGTCCCGACGACCCGCTGCTGCAGACCGCGCTGGCCACCTACGCGAGTGACTTCACCATGATCGCGTCGATCCGGCTGCCGCACGAATCACCTACGGAGAAGACGCATCTGATGACCACCCTGAGCCATGGGGTGTACTTCCACCGCCCGTACCGGGCATCGGACTGGAATCTGATCGACCACCACTCGCCCGCGGCGGCGGGCGGGCGAGGGTTGTCGATCGCGCACGTGTACACGCCGGACGGCGACCTCGTCATGACGGCCGTGCAGGAGGCGCTGGCGCGGCCGTTGCCGCCCGACTACAAGACGTAGCTCGTTACGCCGCCGACGAACCCGGCGGCGAGCGTCTGGTCCAGCGTGCGCGGCGGATCTCGTCGCGGACTGCGCCCACGATCTCCTTGCTGGTCGAGCCGAGGTGGCCGGGGTGATCGCGAAGCGCACGCGCGGTGGCGACAGCCAGCCGTCTAGGTGTCATCAAGCGCGCCGGCGGGATCTCGTGGTTGAGGATCTTCAGCAGCGTGAGGGTCGCCTCCGGGGTCGCGGCGACGTCGCGCAGCACCTCGGTGATCAACGGGGTCGCCGATCCGGGAACGCCCATGTCGGTGGCGAACCAGTACATCGGAAGCGCATCGCGGTCCCGCCAGCGCCACCAGCGCTGGGTAGCCGCGTCGACGGCCCGGTAGTCAGCGAGATCATCGGGCAGTGCCGCGACGAGTCGCTCCGCTTGCCGCAGCGCATCGGCGATGCCCTGTGCGGGCGAGAAGTCCTTGAAGTGCCCGGCGTCGCCGATCAGCACCCAGCCTGGTCCTGCGGACTGTCGGAAGTAGCCGTGCCACTTGGTCATCACCCGGATTGGACCGACTCGTCGTGCGCCGGCGAGCAGGTCGGCTAGTTCGGGCCAGGCGGCGATGCCTGCGTCGAACTCCGCATCGCGGTTCGCACCCAAGCCGCCACCGGTCGCGACACAGGCCATGTATAGCCCGGCATCGGTGGGGCTCGCCACATAGGCACGATCGCCAAGGCGCCCGATGCGTAGCCGGCCCTCCCTGTCGGCGACGCCCTCGAAGTAGGCCCAGGAAGGCACGCGTCCGCCGGGAACGGCCAGATACTCCCATGCACCAGCGGACGCGGCCACCCTCGAATGCCTGCCGTCGGCGCCGACGACCAGACGCGCACGGATGGTTCCCTGCTCGGTCTCGACACCGACTATCCGGTCATCCACGGTCAGCAAGCCGGTTGCCTTCACCCCGGTTCTCACGGTCGCTCCCGCCGCCGCTGCCGCCTCGACCAACACCGCGTCGAGGGTGAGTCTCCGCACCGACAGGCCAGGCTGGGGGAACGCCGTGGGGTCCAACGCGCCGTCGATCCGCACGTCCTCGTTGACGAGCGTGAAGCGGTCGATCGGCACGGCACCCGCACTCAACAGAGCGTCGAGCACGCCGAGGCGCTCGAGGATGGCCACCCCGCAGGGCTGGATGACGTGGGTGGATGGCGTCTCCGACGGAAAGCGCGCCTTGTCCACCACGCACACGCTCAACCCCCGACGCGCGAGCATCGCTGCCACTGGCGAGCCCGCGCACCTCGCGCCGACGACCACCACGTCGAAGTTCTGCATGGGAACACCTCGATCCGAAGTAACTTACCAGTGGATAGTTTGCCTGAGGTTGTGCAACTTATCAATGGTTAGATCCTGGGCTACGATCACGGGATGACGGCCAATCCTCGGCCCTATCACCACGGCCACCTGCGGCAAGCGGCGATCGAGGCGGCAGCCGCCGAGGTGGAGCGCGTCGGGGCCGCCGGGGTGAGCATGCGCGAGATCGCCCGCCGAGCCGGCGTGACGCATGCAGCGCTGGCCTACCAGTTCGGCGACAAGTCGGGCTTGTTCACCGCAGTCGCGACCGAAGGCTTCCGTCTGGCAGCCGCCGCCATCGGGCCAGCAGCCGCGGGCCCCGGGGGCTTCCTCAACGGCGGGATCGCCTACGTCGTCTTCGCGCTCACCCACCCGGGCTACTACGAGGTGATGTTTCGCCCCGACCTCTACGGCGACGACGACGTGAACCTCGTCGAAGCCCGCGACGCGGCTTTTTCCATCCTGTACGGCAGCGCGCGAACCAGCGTTGGGGCGTCGCCCGAGCAGGACGTCAGTGGCGTGGTCATCGCGGGATGGTCGATGTCGCACGGGTTGGCGAGTCTGTGGCGCACCGGTAACCTTCGCGGCCGTATCGGCGACGACCCGACCGAGATGGCTCGGCAGATCGTCGAAGGCATCATCGCCCTCGGCGACCTCGCCAGCCGTCACCGCGACGCACTCGACAACCCCATCACGAACGAGGGCAACACGTCACCGGATGGCAGACACGAGTTCCCGGCGTAGCAGCTTGCCGTTTGCGTTGCGGGGCAGTGCATCGACGAACGTCCACTGCACCGGCACCTTGAAGCCGGCCAACCTCTCCCGGCAGTAGGCCCGCAGTTCCTCGGTGTCGGGCGGAGAGTCGGCGTGCACCGGTACCACGAAGCCCGCGACGGTCTCGCCAAGGCGCGCGTCCGGTACGCCGACGATGGCCGCCTCGGCGACCTCCGGATGGCCTTCGAGCACCTGCTCGACCTCTAAGGGAAAACGTTCTCCCCGCCGCGGATGATCTTGTCGCCCCGCCGGCCCGCCAGGTACACGTAGCCGTCGACGAGACGGGCCATGTCGCCGGTGCGCTGCCAGCCGTCGTCGTCGACCACGAAGGAGTGGCCGCATCTGGCCCAGATCTCGCCGACACCATCGGGCCCTGCATCGTGGATCTGCAGTTCCACTCCGGGGGCGGCGCTGCCGACCGACTTGAGCAGCTCCTCTTGCCCCGCAACGGCTTTCCGATGGTCGTCGGGGGTCAGTACGGTGAGCGGACTGCCCTCCGTCTGGCCGAAGAGATTGACGAAGTCGACGTTCGGAAGGAGATTCAGGACGCGGCGCAGGGTGTCAGGGTGAATCGGCGACGCGCCGTAGCCGATCACGCGAAAGCTGGGCAGCGCCAGTGCGTCCTCGCGCAAGAGTGCCTCGATCACCGACACCACCAGCACGGTGTGGGTGGGCGCGGCGGCCTCGAGCGCGCGCCAAGCGTCCACGCTGAACGCGGGAAACATCACCAGCGCGGTGCCGTTGGCCATGGACGCCGCGACGTTGCCGATCGCGGCGACGTGATGGAACAGTGCGGCCGTCACGAACCGTGAGTCCGAATCTAGATTGCAGCAGTTCGCCGTTGACCTCGGCGCGATGCGATAGCGGAGCCTCTCGCACCCAGACCTGCTTCGGCAGTCCGGTGGTCCCCGACGTGTGCATCACGAACGCGACGCCGTCGGGATCGTCGCGTGCCGTGAGCGGCGCGGAGCCGAACACCGGTTCGGTGACGCACGCAGACCCGCTTGCCTGTCGCCGCAGCGAGATCGGTGGCCATGTCGAGCCACTCGGGCTCGGTCACGCAGGACGCCGCCGGGGATGCGTTCGACGCACGCCAGCAGTTCACGGCGGGTCAGGCGTGGTGCCAGCGGGGCCAACGGTCGGTTGGACAGTGCGCCCGCCAGCAGCATCGGCGACCGACATCGGGCGGTTCGACAGCAGCGCGGGAACGAGTTCACCTTCGGCGACGCCGCGGCCGTCGAGAACGTCGTTGGCGCCGCTCGTCATTGACGCGAGCTCGGCCCGCGTCCAGCTGTCGACCCGGTCCGATGTGACGGAGAACAGGGCGGGTGCGCCAGGATCGGACTGAAGATGGGCCACCACCCGCTGCGTCCACGTGGGGAAGCCGGTGTCGCTGGAGGAATTCCCGGGCATCGGACCTCCTCTGGACAGCTGCGGCGGCTTAGGGGTTTATTATCTAACCATATACCGATCTAGGCCCGACCGGACATGAGGCGCGTGTGGACTTCGCATTGAACGACGAGCAGAAGATGCTGCAGGACAGTCTGCGCGACTTCCTGGCCGCCAAGTCGTCCGAGGGCGCGGTCCGTGAACAGATGGAGGATCCCGCCGGCTATGACGAGTCGCTGTGGCGCCAGATGGCCGGCGAGTTGGGACTGCAGAGCCTCGCGATCCCCGAGGAGTACGGCGGCAGCGGCTTCACCTTCGTCGAACTGGGCATCGCGCTCGAGGAACTGGGCCGCGCGCTGACGGTCTCGCCGTTCTTCGCCTCCGCGGTGATGGCCTCGGAGCTGTTGCTCGCGCTCGGCGACGAGGGGGCCAAGCAGCGAGTACCTGCCGGAGCTCGCGTCGGGTGAGCTGATCGCCACCGTCGCCTTGGCCGAGGACTCCGGATCGTGGCAGCCCGCCGACGTCGCGACGACCGCCAGCGAATCCGACGGCGGCTGGATCGTCGACGGCCACAAGAACTACGTGCTCGACGGAGCGATCGCCGGCTGCTGCTTGGTCGCCGCGCGGGTCGGCGACGAGGTCGGCGTCTTCGCCGTCGACGCCGACGCGAGTGGCTTGACCAGGATCGCGCTCGAGACGATGGACCAGACGCGCAAGCAGGCGCGCCTCGAATTCGCCAAGACGCCTGCCCGCCTCGTCGGCTCACTGGACGTGGGCTGCGCGGCCATCGGCGTGATGCTCGACCACGCGATGGTGGCCCTTGCCGCAGAGTCGCTCGGCGGAACGGCCAAGGTGCTCGACATGGCGGTCGAGTACGCGAAGGTGCGCGAGCAGTTCGGCAGGCCCATCGGTTCCTTCCAGGCCATCAAGCACAAGTGCGCGTCGATGCTCGTCGACCTGGAGTCGTCCCGGTCCGCCGTCTACTACGCGCTGTGGGCGGTGTCGGTGGACGACGACGAGGTGCCGAAGGTGGCCAGCCTGGCGAAGGCGTTCTGCGTCGACGCCTATCTCGCGGCGAGCGGGGAGAACATCCAGATCCACGGCGGCATCGGGTTCACCTGGGAGCACCCCGCGCACCTGTACCTCAAGCGGGCCAAGAACGCGCAGTCGTTCCTCGGCAGCTCGGACCTGCACCGGCAGCGGCTCGCGACGCTGATCGGCATCTAGTCCCCAGGCGATTTGTGGAGCAAAACCATCGATCACCGCTGGTTTTCTTCCACAAATCGCAACGGATCAGGACATCGTCAGGCCGCCGCTGACCGACAGCGTCTGGCCGGTGATGTAGGCGGCGCCGTCGCCTGCGAAGAACACGACCGCGGGGGCGACGTCGTCCGGCGTCCCGATGCGCTTCATCGGCACCGCCTTGCCGAGCGCCTCGTACATGCCCTGGCTCTTCTCGGCGATCTGGTCGAGCAGCGACGTGTCGGTCGGCCCAGGGCAGACGATGTTCACCGTGATGCCCTTGGTGGCGGTCTCGCGCGCCAGCGCCTTGCCGAAGGCGATCACCGCGCCCTTGGTTCCGGAGTAGACGACCTCGCCCGAGGAGCCGACCCGGCCCGCGTCCGAGCCGATGTTGATGATGCGGCCGTGACCGGCGTTCGATCATGCCGTCGAGCACCGCGCGGGTGACGATGACGGTGCCGAGATAGTTGACCGAGACGATCTTCTGCCACGTGTCCTCGGTCGACTCGATGAACCGCTCGATGATGTCGATGCCCGCGTTGTTGACCAGGATGTCGACCGGGTCCGAGGTCGGCCTCGACAGCGGCGACGGTCGCGGCCACGCCCGCGCTGTCCGTGACGTCCATCGCGAAGCCGGCGCACGTCCCCGGCAGCTGCGCCGCGAGAGCTTGCGCGGCTTCGCCGTTGAGGTCGCAGAGCGCGACGCTGGCGCCGGCCTTGGCGAGGTGGGTGCTGATGGCGGTGCCGATGCCGCCTGCGGCGCCCGGTGACGATGGCGGTGCGGCCCTCGAGTGTCATGTCAGTCCTTTGAGTGTGATCATCTGCCTATTTCGGTAGCGGAGCCGGGTCGGTGGTGGTCGCCGGATTCCACGGCGCGAAGTGCGGCGGACGCTTCTCGAGGAAGCTCGCCATGCCCTCCTTGAAGTCGCCGTGGTCGCGCACGGTGTCGTACCAGTAGCGGATGGCCAGCGTTCGCGCCGCCTCGTGCGAGCCCTCTTCGGCCTCGTAGACCTGTCGCTTCATGATGCCGAGCGCCAACGGCGAGCTGTTGGCGGCCATGTGCTTCGCGTACTCGAGGGTCTTGTCCATCAGCTCGTCCGGCTCGAAGATCCGGTCGACGAGACCGAGGTCGAGAGCCTCCTGACCCTTCACCACGCGCGCCGACATCAGCAGGTCCATGGCCTTCGAGACGCCGATCAGGCGGGGCAGCGACCAGGCGATGCCGTGCTCGGCCATGATCCCGCGCTGCGCGAAGGACGTCGTCAACTTCGCTGTCGCGGAGGCGAATCGGAGATCACAGTTCACCGCGGCGACGAGCCCGAGGCCCGCGCAGGCGCCGTTGATCGCAGCGATGACGGGCTTGGGGATCGATCGCGGGAACGTCATCGGCGGACGCAGGTGCGGGTCCGTCGACACGCCATCGTTCGCCGAGGCGCTCAGGACGGCCGAGTCCATTCCCGGGCAGAAGCTCTTGCCCGCCCCGGTGACGACGATGACCCGGACGTTCTCGTCCTCGGCGCACTCGGCGAGGAGTCGGTAGTACACCGTCTCCATGTCGACCGACCACGCGTTGTTGCGTTCGGGTCGGTTCCAGGTGAGCACGGCGACGCCGTCGGAGATCTCCCGCGTCACCAACTCGTGTGTCATCGTCATCGTGTGGTCTCCCTCTGGCTCTCGCTAGTGCGCCGCGAGCCTTGACGCGAACCCTAATTGGTTAGATCATTCAAGTCTACAAAGGCAAGTGAGGAGACCGCGGTGGCAGCCGGCGGCCATGATCGCTGGGACTACATCCCCGACGAGCTACGAATCCGGTACGACCAGGAATTCGTCAGCATCCCGAATGCCGTCCGCATCACGGCCGGCAGACATCCCGACATCGAGGCCGTCGTCGACGGTGATGCTCAGGCTGACGTTCGCCGCACTCGAGACGGCGATGATCGACGGCGTACGGGCCATGATCGCCCTGGGCATCCGCCCGGGAATGCGGGTCGGGCTGTGGGCACCCAACAGCGCGCGGTGGATTCTGGCGGCCCTCTCGATCCTGGGCGCCGGAGGCGTTCTGGTGCCGATCAACACCCGGTTCAAGGGCGAGGAGGCGGCCTTCATCCTGAACCGCAGCGGGGCAACCGCACTCGTCACCGTCACCGACTTCCTCGGCAACGACTATCTCGGCATGCTTCGGGCCGCGGCTCCACGACACCGAGGCGCTGCAGCGCGTGGTCGTCGCCTCCGGGGACGCGGCCGGGCGACCTGTCGTGGGAGGACTTCATCGCCGCCGGAGCATCGGTCAGCGTCGAGCAGGCCCACGCGACGATCGACGCGATCACGCCAGAGACGTTGTCGGACATCATGTTCACCTCGGGGACCACCGGGAACCCGAAGGGCGTCATGCTCACCCACGGTCAGTCGTTGCGGGCGCACGGCTGGCTGACGAAGGTCCTCGACTTCCGGCGCTGGCGACCGCTATCTGATCGTCCCGCCGTTCTTCCACACGTTCGGCTACAAGGCGGGCTGGATGGCGTGCATCGTGCACGGCGTGACGGCGATACCGCAGCGCGTGCTGAACGTCGGCGAGGTTCTGCGCACCATGGCGGCGGAGAAGGTGTCGATGCTCATGGGACCTCCGACGCTGTTCTCCGACATCCTCGACGCGCCGGACCGCGGCGCCCACGACCTGTCCAGTCTGCGGGTCGCCGTCGCATCGGCGGCGTCCGTGCCGCCTGCGCTGGTTCGGCGGATGATCGACGATCTCGAGGCCGAGGTGACGATGAGTGCTTACGGCCTGACGGAGGCAACGTCGCTTGTCACGACCACGATCTCGGGCGTCGACCAGATCTCCGACGTGATCGACTCGGTCGGCCGGGCCGCACTCGACGTCGAGCTGCGGGTGGTGGACGAGTCCGGCGTCGACGTCCCCGCGGGCACGGCGGGCGAACTGTTGATCCGCGGCTACAACGTGATGCAGGGCTATTGGGACGATCCCGAGCAGACCGCCAAGGCGCTCACCCCCGACGGATGGCTGCACTCCGGTGACGTCGTCGTCCGCGACGATCGTGGTTTCGTCCGCATCGTCGACCGCAAGAAGGACGTCGTGGTGGTGGGCGGTTTCAACGTGTACCCCGCCGAGGTGGAGCGGTTGCTCGGCGCCCATCCCCAGGTGGCCGCGATTGCGGTCGTGGGCGTTCCCGACGATCGGATGGGCGAGGTCCCGGTGGCCTTCGTGGTGTTGCGCGCCGGAGAAGCGTTGTCGGACAACGACTTCCTGGCGTGGGCGCAGCGAGCGGATCGCGAACTTCAAGGTGCCGCGCCGGGTGCTGTTCGTCGACGACCTGCCGCGCAACGCGAGCATGAAGGTGCTGAAGAACCAGCTGCGCGAGCTGGCCCAGCCGTAGCGATCTGCTGCACGATAATCAGCGTTCAGCGCTGATCATGATCCACGAAATCGCGAGCAGCGGTGTAGCGCGAGGCGCACGGATTGGGCACCCCAGTCGCGCAGCACTTCTGCGGTATCGGCGCCGCGCTCGGGTGGGGCGCTCGGCACGCCGGCGGGAGTCGCGCTGAACCGGGGTGCGGGCGCGGGCTGAACCACACCGCCCACGTCGACGAACGCGGACCGGGCAAGCGCATGAGGATGCGACGGCGCCTCGTCGAGGCTCAGCACCGGCGACACGCAGGCGTCGCTGCCATCGAACAGCGCGGCCCACTCGTCGCGGGTGCGGCCCCGAAACACCTCCGCGAGCACGGCCTTGCCCTTCGGCCACTGCGCGTGGTCCTCGCGCGGTGGCAGCGCATCAGGCTGCAGATCAAGGAGTTTCAGGAAGTCGGCCCAGAACGGGCCCTCGATCGCGCCCACGGCGATGAAGCGGCCGTCGGCGCATTCGTAGACCTCGTAGTAGCGGCGCGCCCGAGTCGGACATGTTCTCGCCGGGCTCGCCGGTCCACCGGCCCTGCGCACGCATGCCGAGCGTCGTGGCCAGTTGGATCGCCGCGCCGTCCACCATGGCGGCGTCGACCACCTGGCCTTCGCCGGTGCGGGCGACGTGCACGAGCGCCGAGGTGATCCCGAATGCGAGAAGCATTCCGCCGCCGCCCATGTCGCCGATGAGGTTCAGTGGGGCCAGCGGGCGTTCGCCCGTCCGCCTCAGGTTGTCGAGCACGCCCGCGATGGAGATGTAGTTGATGTCGTGGCCCGCCGTCTGCGCCAGCGGTCCGGTCTGTCCCCAGCCGGTCATGCGCGCGTACACCAGCCGCGGATTGCGGGCCAAGCACACGTCGGGGCCCGCGCCGAGACGCTCGGCAACGCCGGGGCGGAAGCCCTCCACGAACACGTCGGCCCGCTCGATCAGGCGCAGCAGGGCCTCGCGGCCCTCATCCGACTTCAGGTCGAGCTCAATGGATCTCCGTCCGCGGTGTGGGACGTAGCGACTCGCGTCGGACTGCGACCTGCCGCCGTCGTCGACCGCCGCGCGGCGGTCGGCGGGCATCGCGCGTTCGACGCGGACCACCTCGGCGCCGAGATCGGCCAGCAGCATGCATCCGAAGGGCGCGGGCCCGATCCCCGCGAGCTCGACGACCCGGATTCCCGCAAGCGGGCCCACTCAGTGATCGGCTTCGGTGAAGTCGGCGCCGCGGATGAGCCGCACCGGGGTGAACACCAGCACTTCCTCGTCGCGCTGGTTGCGCACGCTGACATGGGCTTTCACGACGCCGCGACCCGGCTTGCTCGACTGCCGCGACTCCGTGGTGGTGACGATCGCGTGGATGGTGTCGCCGACGTAAACCGGCCGTTTCACCGACAGCTCCATGTTCATGAACGCCAAGCCGGTGCCTTGGAGTACGTGCGTCTGCACGATGAGCCCCTCGGCGATGCAGTAGGTCATGGCGCCGGGCACCAGCCGGCCGGTGTAGCCGCCCGCGGCGGCGTGCGAGGCGTCGTAGAACAGGGCCTCGTTGAAGCCGCCCCACGTGATGAACTGGATGAGATCCGCCTCGGTCACGGTGCGGTTGGCGGTCTTGAACGCGGAGCCGACGACCATCTGCTCCCACGTGAGGCCCTTGTTCAGGGGCTCGACGTCGGAGCTGGATACCTGCGGCGGAATTGCGTTCACTGACGTGGCCTTTCGTAGTCCGGGCGGGAGAGCTGGTTGATCGCCGGCTTCCACACGTCGGGGTCGTGGGGATACGGAGCGTAGAAGTTGAACCTGTCGACGACGTCGCCATATCGCTGGGCAATCGCGTCGGCGACTCGGTCGGGCTCGGCCACGATCGCGAAGGCGGCGAGCACCTCGTCATCGATGAGCTCGCCCATTCGGACCCATCGGTCGCGATCGTCGCTGCGGGACAAAGTGTTCAGCTCGCGGGCGAGTTCGTCCCACCCGTGTAGTTCGAGCACCTGGTGGTAGGCGGGGGTGCTGCCGTAGAAGGCGATCTGTTCACGCACGCGGCGGATGGCCGTAGCCATCTCCTCTTCGGTGCGTCCAGTTGCAATCAATCCCTGGAGGCTGATCGAGAAGTCGTCCAGGGTACGACCGGAGTCACGCAGCCCGCGCTCCACCGTCGGCAGGGTCCGCTCGCGAAGGAACCGGTCGGTGGTGAACGGGTGCGGCATCAGCCCGTCGCACACGGCGCCGGCGACCTCCGTCATCCGCTCGCCGACCGCCGCGACGTAGACCTTTGGCGGGCCCCATGGACACGAACCGGGAGAGAAGAACGGCGTCATCAACGTGTGGCCGTAGAACTCGCCCTGGAAGTCGAGCTTGTCCCCTGTCGCCCATGACGACCAGATCGCCCGCAGTGCTTCGACGTACTCGCGCATTCGGGCGGCTGGCTTACTCCACGGCATGTCGAAGCGCCGTTCGATGTGTGGGCGCACCTGGCTGCCGAGTCCGAGCATGAATCTGCCGCCGGTGAGCACCTGGAGATCATGTGCGGAGTAGGCCAGCGACATCGGGCTGCGGGCGAACGCCACGGCGATCGCGGTGCCCAGTTCGAGAGTGGACGTCGAGTGCGCCGCCGCCACCAAGGGAAGGAAGGGGTCATGTGCGGACTCGGTGCTCCACAGCCCGCTGTAGCCGGCGGCCTCCGCGGCGCGCCCCTGCTCGGCGATGCCCTGCACGGTCTGCCCGGCGTCGGCGGGCCAGGTCAGCTTGGCATCGATCCTCACGTGAGAATAGTACAATAAGGTAGATATATATGGGACGACGGTATCCGAACGGTGGCGTCGGCGCGGTCCCTCGCGGTGAGCGCGCCTGACCCCGCCCGAATCGCGGGTTGTGCCCAGTTGCCGGTGAATAAGCTGCTGGCATGACGACTGACGAGACCAGCGCACAGCCCGTCTCCTACGGCAGGCGGCTGGCCGAACTCGCCGAAATGCAACCCGACGCAACGGCCTTCATCTTCGTCACGACCGACGGATCCGAATGGCCGGTCACGTGGCGTCAGCTCGAGGACCGGAGCAACCGCGTGGCCCGCGGGCTGGCCAAGCGCGGTGTCGGCCAGGGCGACATGGTGGTGATCGAGCTGCCGAACTCGGTCGAACACGTCGTCGCGGCATTCGCGGTGTGGAAGGTCGGTGGTTGCGTACTGCCGTTGCGCTGGGACCTCCCGGCATGGGAGCGCGAGCGGGTACTCGCGGTCGCCGAGCCGGCGATCGTGGTGGGCAGGCGAACCGAGGACGGCCCGTGGCAGCTGGCCGCGCCAGAGCTTCTCGACGACCCAGGGTCGGGCGCCGATCCGCTGCCCGACCGCATTCCGGATCCGGCGCGGGCAATCGCGAGCTCCGGATCGACGGGTGTCCCAAAGGTGATCTGCGGCAGTGGATCTGGAATTTACATGCCGACCGCCATCGAGAACTCCGCGGCCAACGCGCTCGGTCAGCACGCCGGACAGGTCCAACTGGTGCCCGCGCCCTTCTATCACACCAACGGGTCGCTGATCACCTTCACCGCACTGCTGCAGGGCCAGTCGCTGATCATCATGGAACGATTCGTCGCGGACCTCGCGCTCGAGCTGATCGAACGACACCGGGTGAACACCCTGACGGCGACGACGATCATGTTGCAGCGCATGGCCCGCAGCCCCGACATCGACACGCGAGACCTGAGTTCGGTCGAATCGCTACTGCACGGCGCCGCGCCGTTGCCGCAGTGGTTGGCCAGGTTCTGGATCGACCGCATCGGCCCGACAGGCTTCTTCATCGCCTACGGATCGACCGAGAATGCCGGCACCTGCTTCGTCCGCGGCGACGAGTGGCTGGCGCGGCCGGGCACCGTCGGACGGCCGGTGAACACCGAACTGCGCATCCGCGACGACGACGGTCGCGACCTGCCGCCCGGCGAGGTCGGGATGATCCACATGCGGCGACCGGGGGATTCGGCTCCGGTCTTCAGGTATCTCGGTGACGTGCCGAGCAGCACCGGCACCGACGGCTTCACCGTCCTCGGCGATCTGGGTTGGCTCGACGACGACGGCTATCTCTACCTCGCCGATCGCCGGCTGGACATGATCATCTCCGGCGGTGCGAACGTCTACCCGGCCGAGGTCGAGGCGGCCCTCACCGAGCACGCGGGGGTCGCGGACGCGGTGGTGATCGGGCTACCGGACGACGAGTGGGGCGAGCGGGTGCACGCCGTGGTCCAGCCCAATCCCGACGTGCCGCCGACCGGCGACGACCTGCGGGGACATTGTCGCGAGCGGCTTGCCGCCTACAAGGTGCCGAAGACGATCGAATTCGTCGAGCGGCTACCGAGGAACGATGCCGGCAAGATCAGACGCGGAGACCTCGCGCGGGAGCGGGCGGGCGACGGGCCCGACACAAAATAGTTAAACGAATAACCGTATCCAGTAGATGCTCGAGCGAGTACCGCAGGTCAGGCCCAGTCGGCTGTTAGCATGTAGAGGTAAATCGTCTACCTGTTACTGCTCTGGGAAGCGTGTGCGATGACGGCTGATTCGGCCGATGGTCGACCTGGTCAGACATTTCGCGTCCCGAAGATGGCCGAGATGATCTCCGATCACATCCGGCGTCAGATCGTCCGCGGAGAACTCGCCGAGGGTGATGTCCTGCCGTCGGAGCAGGAGCTGCAGACCAGCTTCAACGTTTCGCGGCCGACGCTTCGGGAGGCGTTTCGGATCCTGGAGTCGGAGTCGTTGATCTCGGTGCGCCGCGGCGCACATGGCGGTGCGCGTGTGCGCTTGCCGAACACCGACGTCGCTGCGCGCTATGCCGCGGTCATCCTCGAATACCGCGCCACCACCCTCGACGACCTCTACGAGGCACGCATCGTCATCGAACCCGCGGCGGTGGGCTTGCTGGCGGCCAAGCGCACCGAGGAGGACCTGGTTCGACTGCGGGCCGCGCTCGAGGAACACGATGCGCTGGTCGACGATCCGCTCCGATCCATCCGCACGCATACCGCCTTTCACGCGCTTCTCATCGAGTTGACCGGCAATCAGACCCTGCAGGTGCTGACCGGCATGATCGAACACATCATCAGCCTCGCCAACTGGAAGCACGTCGAGTCCGACGCGGGAACGCCCGCGCATGCGACGGCCAGCCGGCGCGGGCTCAATGCACACCACCGTGTCGTCGACCTCATCGAGAGTGGAGGCGTCGCAGGAGCAACCGAGCTGTGGCGCAAGCACTTGACCGAGGCAAGGGACTACCTGCTACGGGCCGACGTGAAGACGGTCCTGGACCTACTCGGCTGACCCGCGGCCCCGACCTAGGAGCGACATGTCGCCAGACACCATCCACCATGCCGACGAGCGCGGGGTGCGGACCGTCACCATCAATCGGCCCGAGAGCAAGAACGCCATCACCGTGCCGATGCGCGGCATCCTGGCCGAATTGATGCGCGACTCGCACGCGGATCCGGACGTGCGCGCCATCGTCATCACCGGCGCGGGAGGCACGTTCTGTTCTGGCGCAGACGTGAAGGGGATGGAGCAGCTCACGGATCTCGAATCGGCAAGGGCGCGTGTCGAAACCATCCAGAACGTCGCGCGGAGCATCGCTACCGGCGCGACGCCGGTCGTCGCCGCCGTCGAAGGAATCGCGTTCGGGGCCGGACTCGGGATCGCGCTCGCGTGCGACCACATCGTGGCGGCCGCCGATGCGCGGTTGTCGGCGGCCTTCGTCAACGTGGGGCTGTTCGCGGACATCGGCGTGCTGTTCACCCTGCCTCAGCGCGTCGGGCCTGCGCGCGCCCGCACCATGATGTTGCTGGCGCAGATGGTCCATGCCGACGAAGCGCTTGCGCATCGGACTTGTCGACCAGTTGTCCGAACCGGGTGCCGCACTCGAGCGCGCGACGGAGGTCGCGATGACATTGGCCGCCGGACCGCCGCTGGCCATCGCGGCCGTCAAGAAGGCGTTCACCGGGCTGCCAACCAGCCTCGCGGAATCGCTGGAGACCGAAACGGCAATGCAGGCACCGCTTTTGGGTTCCGAAGACTTCCTGGAGGCCATTACCGCCTTCAGCGAGAAGCGTGCCCCGACGTTCTCCGGCGCCTGACGAAGCACGAGGTCCACCCGTCTGTAAATAGTTAAATGTATAGTTATCTACCAGAGTGCTCCCCGTACTCTCGATAGTCGAGCGGTCCGTCAACTCGCGGTGCGAGGAACGATGCGACGTTTTCGGCGAGACGCGCCCCACGGGCAATTGAATGGAGGAGCATGTCGATACCGCGGTGGTCCGAGTCGCTGTCTCGCTACTTCGCCGGGAAGGAGGGTGGTGATGGGGATCGGTCTCGTGCGGGCGAAGGCGGAAAGCGTCCGTGATCGCCTGATCCAGGCCGCGGATGAGGAACTCGCGGCGTGCGGGACACTGACCGGCCGGTTCGAAGCAGTCGCCCACCGGGCAGGGGTGTCGCGCGCCACCGCCTACCGCCAGCTCGGCAGCATCTCGGAACTCCTGACCCAGGTGGGTGTTCTGCGGGCGCGCAGATACCTTGCGGGCGTACAAGAGGTGATGGATCGCGAAACGGGCGCGCTGGCGAAACTCGAGGCATCAATCGTTTACGGCGCGCGATTGTTGCCCGACGATCCCATCGTCATGCGTCTGATTGCACGGCAATACACCTCCGGTCGGGATCCCGAGGTGTACGAGATAATCAACGGGATGGTTCCGGCCGACGGTCGCCCACGGTCAGCGCTCGGGAGAGCTTCGCAGGGATGTCGACGTCGAGGCGATCATGGACTACGTCGTCGAGCAGTCCTATTTCGCGACCCATGCACAGGACAGGTCCGAGGCTGCGGTGAAGAAGCGTTTTCGATTGTTCATCGAGCCCGCGGTGTCGCCCCAGGCGGCCGGTCAGCGTAGGCCGGGCTGAGGCCTGCGGTCGTCGACGGATTCCCGCACCGCGGCTCAGCTATACGCGTAAAGTGATGCCATGCCCGGTTCACCCGCGTACACGCGGACCGAACTCCGCGTCTCCGTCGGCGGTGAACTGAACACCGCGGTGACGATCGTATCGCCCGCAAAACCGGACGGCACGATCCTGTTCGCGTTCCCTGGCGGCGGCTACAGCCGGCGGTACTTCGACCTCGACTTCGCCGGTGGATACAGCCAGGCGGAGTGGCATGCCGTCCGCGGCTGGACGGTCGTGTGCTGCGATCACCTCGGCGTCGGGGACAGCAGCATGCCCGATCCCGCCGCGTGGGGATTCGACGAACTCGCCGACGCGAACCACGCGGCGGTCACGGCGGTATGCGAGCGCCTGCAGCCGTCGGGGCCGGTGCTCGGGGCCGGCCAGTCGATGGGCGGTTGCCTGGTGATTCAGCAGCAGGCCACACACAGAACGTTCGACGCGATCGCCGTGCTCGGCTTCAGCGCGATTCACACCGTCCTGCCTGCTCCGGAGGGTGGCTACGAGATGCCAGAAGGACTGTCCCTCGAGGATGCGGCGACTCACATCACCCGAGCCCTCACCACCTACGCCTTTCACTTTCCCGACGAGCCCAGCTGGCTGGTCACCGAGGACGTCGACGGCTATCCATTACGTCCCGACGGCCGTGTGCCGACGTGGGCCAGCGCGACCGTGCCGCCGGCCGCGGTGTCCATGCTCGCCCCCGGCGTCGTCGCGAATCACGCACCAGCAGTTGATGTTCCCGTGCTAGTCGTGGCGGCCGAGATCGACGTCAACCTCGATCTGGAGGCGGAGGCGGCGCAATACACTGGATCGCCGGACGTTGACACCATGCGACTCGAAGGTGCTGCCCACATGCACAACTTCGCGAATTCCCGCGAGCTGCTGTGGGCTCGCATCCACGACTGGGGGCGCGGTGTCGTTCGCCGCGTTGAGGGTTCTGCCGGTGTCTCCGATGAATAGTCGTGTTGACGACCGGGCAAGCACAGCGCGCGGTCGGCTGATCGAGGCCGCGGATGTCGAGCTTGCCGAGTACGGCTCGTTGACCGGTCGTTTCGAGGCGGTGGCGCGGCGCGCGGGAGTCTCCCGTGCGACGGCGTACCGCCAACTCGGCAGCATCGCCGAGCTGTCCACTCAGGTGGGACTGCGGCGGGTACAGAAGTACCTCGGCGGGATGCGCGACGCCATGGATCGCGAGGGCGGCGCGCTGGCGAAGGTCGAAGCCGCGATGATCTTTGCCGCACGCGAATTGCCCAACGAACCGATCGTTCTCGCGCTCATATCCCGCCCCGGGTCGGTCGTCGATCCCGAGGTTCACCAGATCGCCTCCGACCTCATGTCATCGGCACTGCTGGAAGGTCAGCGGTCGGGCCAGATCCGCGCCGACATCGACCTCGAGCTCATCCTCGAGTACCTCTTCGAACAGTCCTACCTGGCGACGCATGCCATCGATCGGTCGGCGGCGGCCGTTGGCCGCAGATTCCGATTGTTCATCGAGCCGGTGATCGCGCCGAGAACGCCTGTGCAGTAGTGGTTTCAGCCGTTGCGCATGCCTTGGTAGATGAAGCGGGCCAGCTCGTCGATGATCTGTTCGTCGGGAGGCACGTCGTCGTCGGTCTGGTAGGTGTTCGCGATGAACGTGGCGACTGCGCCCACGAGGAGCGTCATGATGCGCATCTGAAGTCCGCGCGATCCTTCCGAGGCGTCGTCGCCGGGTGCCACCATCGTCGCGAGAGTCTGAGATATCCTCTTGCGCAGCAGGTTCAGCTCGCTCCCGGTGGACGGCTCCGTGAACAGATGGGTCATCGCCCGCGTGATGGATAGGTTCCGCGACGCGAAGCCGTAGAAATCCGCGGTGAAGCGGCGAGTGACTTCCTCCTGGCTGGCCGTCGCGAGTGTAGGGTCCTCCTGGCGCTGCCGATATAGTCCGTCCACCGCATCGAGCAGCGGGTTTGCGACGGCGTCGAAGAACAGTTTCTCCTTGCTACCGAAGTAGCGGAAGATGAGATCGTGTGACACGCCTGCTCGTTCGGCGATGTCGCGCGTGGTGGCCCGATATCCATTCTCGGCGAAGACTTCTCGCGCCGCATCGCGGAGAAGATTTGGCGCGCTGCCGCGAGGGACGCGAGGTCCTCTGCGAGCTGTCGTCACGGGATCAACCCTAGTACTGGTCGGGCTGGGCGGCTGTCACATCCATAGGTACATTCCGGCGAGGACCAAGAACAGTGCCACGCAGTAGAACTCGAACATCGCGCGCAAGACGACGGGTGCGTTTCGCAGTTCCATGAAGTCGAGGCCGACGAAGCGGACCTTGATCATCGCGATGGCGAGGACGAGCACGATCACAGTCGCGCCGGTGCCGTGCTCTGCGCCGACGGCCCACGACGTGATCGTGGCGGCGACGAGCACTCCCCAGACGATGGTGGGGCGGGGACGCAGCAGTGGTGTGGACATGATCAGCTCACCAGGTAGAGGAGTGGGAACAGGACGATCCACAGCAGATCGACGAGGTGCCAGAAGCAGGCGCCGCCCTCGACGAGCGCGGTCCGCTGGGCGCTGAGTTCGGTGCGGCGCGCCTGGGCGAACATGAGCACCAGGATCACGATCCCGATCAACACGTGGATCAGATGGATGCCGGTCAGGATGAAATAGTAGAGATAGAAGGCGTTCTGGGTGGGCACGTGGCCCTCGTGCACCTTCGCGGTGTACTCCACCGCCTTGAGCCCGACGAACGCCAGGCCGCAGGCGATCGCGCCAATCAGCAAGAGCTGCGCGGCAACTCGCCTGCGCAAGCGGATCGCGCCGAGGGCCGTGACGACGAACAGCGAACTCGTCAGCAGGATCAGGGTGTTGGCAAGGCCGATGCCGCCGTTGAGAGTCTGGCGCGATTGGTCGAACAGCTCGGGCGCCTGCGCACGCTGGTACATGAACGTCGCGAAGAAGACGCCGAAGACGAGCATGTCGCCGAACAGGAAGACCCACGTGCCTTCCTCTCCCGGCATGTGCCGGCCGCGTGGTGTCGCAGCGGGCGCATCCGGTCGGGTGGTCGTATCGCTCACGCCGCGGGTTCCCAGGTGTGCTGGGCCTCGTGTTCGGCGCGTTCGGCAGCCTCCACGTCGACCGCCTTGGCGAGCATCACCGACGCGACGATCTGCCAGATGCAGAACACCGTGAGTGGTATCCAGAACGCGAACATCCCGTTCCATGCCAGCGGGCCGGTCTTGAAGAGGTAGATCGCGCACCCGGGTACACCGAGGATCGCGTACCAGATGTTGAAGTAGGCGAACCAGCGCGGGAAGCTCGGCCTGACCCGCTTGTCGATGAAGACGGCGAACGCGAGGATTACCACCTGGGTGATCAGCGGTCCTACGAGTCCGACGAAGATGAACCAGAAGATGTCGTTGAGCGCTTGTGTCACATCGGGATTGCGGTCCGGACGGTAGCCTGCGGCAACCGCGAAGACCGCGCACAGCGAGAAGCCGAACGGGAACGTCACCCCGAGCAGGATCTGCGTAATCGACATGACGCCCCAGTAGCCCTCGATCCGGCGAACCTGCCTGGCGAGCAGGGCCCAGAACGGCGCCCAGGCGAAGGCGAAGAAGATCATCAGCGCGAGGCCAAAGCGGATGCGGAGACTGTCCTCGGTGTACCGGGCGGCGACCTCGGCAGCGGTGTCGTTCGGATCGATCGGAGGGATGACCCCGGCGATGAACCAGAACATGACCAGGAAGGCGACGAGCATGCCGGTGCCGGACCAGGCGGCGGTCTTCTCGATCCTCACGTGCATTGCGGACTCCTCTGTCGCGACGTCGACGCCTGATGAGACGCGGTCACCATAAGCACCGGGTTTGGCCATAGTCAATCCCTGATCCACTATCTTCGGCGGTGTTAGCTCAGCAGCTTGAGAATCACCTCGCACAGGGCGGCCTTTGCGCTCTCCTGCGATGGCTTTGATCCCACATCGCCCTGGAGCAGCAGCCACGTCCGCTCCAGCATGGACATGACGACCAATCCCATTGCATGCGAATTAGTTTCGGGTGTCGTTACGGCCAGCTTGGCGATCCGGTAGCCGAGAGCTTCCGCGGTTCTGCGGTGCGACCGTGCGGTGGCTGCCCTAAAGCGCCTATCTGTGGGCGCGTCCTCAGAGGAGCGGATGACGAACGCGCCGTTGCGATCCAGGTAGCGAAGGTACTCCTCCACCCAATCCTCGACGTCTGCTCGGGTGGCCGGACTGCTGATCTCTCCAAAGGACTCGACGACCGCGAGCACTTCCAGATACGTGGCCGTTCCGAGTTCGATGAAGACCTGCGTCTTGTCGGTGTAGTAGTAGTAAAAGTTCGCTCGCGTGACGTCCGCCGGTTCGGTGATGTCCTTGATCGTCACACCGGAGAACCCCTTGCGGGCAAACGCGTTTCGTGCTGCGGCAAGAATGCGTTCGCGGGTGAGGTCCGACTTTCGGCCGACGTCGCTCACCGCGCGGCCGTCTCCGCCGTGCGTGGATAGAAGCCGCTGGCCCACTCGCGCAACTGCTGGAACCCCGCGGCCTCCGACGGTGCGAGCCCCGGCTTCTCCAGGTACTGCTGATGCTGCCAGATCATGATGTCATCGGGCAGTGCGAGTTTGGCGGAGGACAGCCTCTCCTCGAAGGCGCCGCCATCGTCGTCAATCCAGTAGCCGGCGAAGATGTCCGACGTCGACTCGTCCACTGGCGTCGCACATATCGAGATCACCCGGATGCCTTCGCGGACGCGTTCGCCGTTGAAGCTGACCCCGAGGCCCGACCAGTAGATCTCGATGGTGTTCATGGTGTCGTCGGTGCGGTCCTGTCCGTCGGCCCAGCGCTTGCCGAAGCCCACCTTCGCCGACCAGGTCGACTCGTCGATGTGCTCGCGCAGCACTACCGGGCTGATCGGCGTTTTGTGGACGAATCTGAAGTGATGCGGGTCGACGGCGTTCTCGGCGATCACCTGCGGGTGGACGGACACCTTCTCGTGCAGCGTCCTGCAGTCCGCGTCGAGCGGGTGGTAGGTCCGCGACGCAACGTGCGGTCCCAGCACCGCCATGCCATCGGGCACCTCCCACAACGGATCTCGACCTTCGGCGTCATGCCAGACGTAGATCGAGTCGTTGAGTTCGGTGACCGGATAGGCGCGCACTCGACGGCCGCGGTTGGGGCGTGGCTCGTAGGGGATGTGGACGTTTCGGCCTTGGCCGTTCCACACCCAGCCGTGGAACGGGCATTGAATTCCGTCGTCGACGACGCAACCGCCGAAGGCGAGGTTGGCCCCGAGGTGCTGGCAGTGCGCGTCCAGGACGTGCGCGTTGCCGTCGGGTGTGCGGAAGCAGACGAGCTCCCTGCCGAAGTAGCGCAGGGGTATGACGTCTCCCACGGCGACGTCGGCGCTCCACCGAACCTGGAACCAACCGGTGGGCTGCATGCTGGGCAATGTGGTCATCGGGCCTCCGACGGTGGGTGTGTGACGCCCTCGAGCCTAGTGGTTTAGACACATGTGTCAAGAATTGTTCAGCCCTGGCTGCGGCATAAGTGGATAATTTGCAACGACTTAGGGTCCACCTACGACACGGGTGTCGAATCCACAGATGAGCCACCACGGCGGCATGCGGTCGGTGCCTACGGACTGGGGAGCAGGCCGGTTCGCATGGGCCGCAGCGTGTATGCCACTCGTCGTTGGTGCAACGCCGCCGATTGACGTCCGGTGTCGGTCCTCGTCGCCGCTGGGGGCCGAACCATTGCTTCGTCGCGTGGCACGGCGCTGGACTTCGTCCGGCGGTTGAGTCGCTCGGAGTTCAGGATCGTCACCGTCTTACCCTCGACGACGATCCAACCGCGCTTCGCGAAGTCAGACAGAGCCTTGTTGACCGCGTCCCGTGAGGCGCCGACGAGTTGTGCGATCTCTTCCTGGGTCAGGTCGTGCGCCACTATCAGCCCGCCCTCGGCCCGCATGCCGAACTGCTGAGCGAGCAGCAGTAGCTGCTTGGCTACGCGGCCCGGCACGTCGGCGAAGCTGAAGTCGGTCATGGTGTCGCAGGTGCGACGCAGGCGGCGCGCCAGCACGCGCAAGAGCTGTTCGGTGATCTCCGGTCGCCGCGTCATCAACGCCGCCAACGCATCACGGTCCATCTCGACGGCGCGAACCCTGGTGACGGTCGTGGCGTTCGCGGTTCGGGGACCGGGGTCGAAGACGGACAGCTCGCCGAACATGTCCGATGGCCCCATGATCGTCAGCAGATTCTCGCGTCCGCTTGGTGTGCGGCTACCGATCTTCACCTTGCCGTCGAGGATGATGTAAAGCCGATCGCCGAGGTCTCCTTCGGCGAAAATGGCATGCCCGCTTGGCAGATTCACCGTGCGCAGCTGCTCGGCGGCCGCAGCGATGGCAGCGCTGGCGACGCCGTGGAAAATCGCGGACCGGGCCAGAACCGCGTTGTCCATGGCTCCCTCTGGCATGCGTGGTCCTTCGTCGATGGGAAGTACCGTCTATATTAGTTAACTGTATAACTAATTTAAAGGGTGTCCGTCACGAGGTGCCGAGGTACGGCTGGTCGTCAGGTCATGATGTCGCGGACTTTGACGTTCTCCTGGCCGTGCAGGGTGAGTTCGCGTGCGGTGTCGAGGTGGCGGCGCCAGTGCGCCTCTGCTTCGTCGGGGTCGTGGGCTCGCAGGAGTTCGATGAGGTGTTGGTAGGAGCGGATGAGCTTTTGGTAGTGGGCGTCGGTGACGCGTTTCTTGCGGACGGTCTCCGCGAGGTGGCGTTCGGTGATCTCGTGGAGCATGCCGGCGATGATGGCCAGGGTGGCGTTGCCGGACAGTTCGACCATGCGGCGATGGAAGTGTGCGGTGACGTCGGCGACTGCCCCGGTGGCGAAACCCTGGGGGATGTCGTGGTCGAGCAGGGCTTGTAATTCGTCGTGGTTCGCGGTGGTGCCGTGTTGGGCGAGCAGGCGTGCGGCGAGGGGCTCGACGCCGGTGCGGGCGATGAGGACGTCGCCGATGGTGGCGCCGGAGACTTCGAGGAGTAGGCCTGCGGGGCGGGCGACGATTTCGGGTCCGGGGACGCGCACGCGGGCTCCGGTGCGCGAGCCGCGACGGATTTCGACGAGGCGGTCGGATTCCAGGACGCGGATGCCTTCACGCAGGGTGGGCCGGCTAACGCCGAAGTGGGTCATGAGGTCGGATTCGTTGGGCAGGAAGTCGCCTTCCTTCAACTGGCCGGACACGATCATCTTGCGCAGGGTTTGGGCGACGAGTTCGGCGGTCTTGGGGGTGCGCACCGCCTGCGAACGTGCTCCGTCGTTGCCGTCGCCGCGCATCAGTGGCGATAACTCCGTGGCTCGAGCCACCGGCCCCTCCCATCCTGGTTCACACCGGCCCTTCAGCCAGTTATGACACCAAGTACACCACGTCCGTTAGAAGTGACGCCGGACGCGAGGCGTCGAGAGTGCGCGACGGTGCTCAACCCGCGGAATGAACTGCCGTCCATTCGTCGATCAGCTGATCCACCGTGGTAAGTCGGCCGAGCACGGAAATGGTGTTGTTCAATACCTGTTCGGCGTACTCGGCGGGGGTTCCGCCGACGCCGTCGCGGGGTACGACGAGGTCGAAACCGGCCTGCGTCACGTGTCCCGCGGTGTGGGTGATCGCCAGGTTGAGCGACACCCCGACGAGCACGACGGTGCCGACGTTCAAGCCCTTGAGTACGGGCAGCAGTTCGGAGTCGAGTGTGGGGAACAGGCCGTGATGACGGGGCAGCACTAGATCGCGAGGGTCCAGCAATTCGGCCACGACGGCAGTTTCGGTGCTGCCCGGCGCCCAATGTGCGGTGGCGGGTCCCAGCGCACGCCACAGTCGGGCCGTCCCCGTGGGCTGGCCACCGAGATGGCCCTCATAGGTGGCATGCACGACGCGCGCACCGTAACCGCGTGCGGCGTCGAGAAGACGGCGCACGTTGCCGATGAGTTCGGAGCTGTCGGATGCCAAGGCGGGTAAGACCGAATCGGGCCCGAGCACCCCGTTCTGGCATTCGACGCAAAGGATGGCCGTCGAGTCGGGGGACCACGTTCTTGCAGCCATCGTCATCCAAGCTTCAGTGGCAGGCGTTCGATCGCGAAAGTCTGCGCGGGGAACTTGATATGGGGCTCGTCACCGTCTGCCACCGAGAACGCGGGGATGCGCTTGAGCCATTCGTCGAGGACGAGCGTGAGTTCCATGCGGGCCAGGTGCGATCCAAGGCATCGGTGCGGTCCGCCGCCGAAGCCCCAGTGCCGGTGCACCTTTCCGTCCATCACGACGTCGTTGGTGGAGATTTCGTCGCTGTCGTCACGGTTGATGGCGGCGACGCACAGGCGCACCATGGTTTCGGCCGGCAAGGTGACGTCACCGATGGTGACCTCGGCCGTGGTGACCCTGGGCAGCATCGGGGCGGGCGGCTCCAGCCGGACGATCTCCTCGACGAATACGCTCATCTGTTCGGGATCTTCGCGCAGCGTCTTGCGCAGCTCCGGCTTGCGAGCGAGTTCCAGCAGCGCCGACGTCATCGCCGCGGTCACGGTGTCGAGTCCGGCAAGTACGAAGAGGAAGCTCAGGCCCATCGCCTCGGTGTCGTCGAGGGCATCGTCGCCTCTGAGCACCTGAGAAAGGATGTCCGGTCCTGGATTGGCTCGCCGCTCGTTGATCGCCTCGGCGAGGTAGGCCACCAATTCCATTGCGGGCGTGAGGTCGTGCCCCTCGAGGGTTGGTGAGTCCGCCAGCGCGATCACCGCGTCCTTCCAGACGACGAGACGGTCGAGATCCTTCAACGGCAGGCCGAACAGCGTGAGGAATACCTGCGACGGGTAGGGGATCGCAAGGTCCGCCACGACTTCGCACTCACCCTTCTTGGCGATCTCGTCGACGATGTCGATGGCCTGCTTCTGGAGCGACGGCAACATCTCCTTCAAGGTGTGCGGGCTGAAGAAGGGTTGCAGGATCTTGCGGAATCGGGTGTGTTCGGGTGGATCGAACGCGATGGGCACCAGTGGGATGGGGCTGCCCAAGATGTCGAACGCCTTCTCCGACGAGAACAGCTCGGGATTGCGTAGCGCTGCGAGCACGTCATCGCGATGCGACAGGTAGTACCAGCCGTCGATGAACACGACCCGTCCCGCATCTCGCACCGCCTTCCACCCGACGCCACGGTCGGCGGCCATCGGCAGACTTTCGAAGTGGAGTTCCGGTGCGCCAAGGGTTTCCACGTGTTCTCCTAGAGTTAGAACGCCGATCGGTGCAGTCCACCGTCGACTTCGATCCAGCTGCCGGTGAGGTAGCCGGCAGGTTCCGAGCAAAGGTAAGCGATCAGCGAGGCGATCTCGTGTGGTTTGCCCATTCGGGCGGCGGGCCCGCGGGCCGTGGTGGGCATGAAGTCACGCCGCTCTACCTCGCTGCTCGCACCGAGGTGCTGGTCCAGATAGGCCAGCGCGTTCTCGGTCTCGATCCAGCCCGGCGCGACGGTGTTGACGGTGATGCCGTGCTGGGCGTACTCGTCTGCGACGGTCTTGAGCATGCCGATCGTCGACGGACGGCTGGTGTTGGCCACCGCGTGGTGGATGTTGCCCGCCGGTTCCTTGGCCGTCGCGGATCCGATGTGCACGATTCCAAAGTGCATGGGTGACAGCGCCTCAGCGCTTGACGTCCATGCCGGCATCCACCTTCAGCAGGCTTCCGGTGAACGTGCGGCCCGCGTCGCTGATCAGGAAGAGGATCGCATTGCTGACGTCGCGCGGTTCGATCATCGGGAAGTCGGGCAGCGCCGTCGACATCGCGTTGACCAGGTGCGGGTTCTCCTCGATCACCTTGAACAATGCCGGATTCTCGGTGATCATCGGCGTCGCGCAGTTGGTGGGTGCCACGGCGTTGACGCGGATACGGTCGGGGGCGAGCATGAGCGCGTACGCGCGGACCAGGCCGGTGATGGCGAGCTTCGACGTCAGGTAGGCATCGGTGCCGCCACGTCCGTCGGTGAGATCGAGTAGCGCAATCATCGAACTGGTCGCAATGAGGTTGCCGCCCTTGCCGCGCTGCTTCATGTGCGGGATCGCGACCTGAAACGTGTTCCATACGCCGATGAGCATGATGTCGAGCCCGAGCCGTAACGCCTCGGAGGCATCGCGCTCGTCGGCGTTCGTCAGCACCACACCGGCATTGGCGATCACGGTGTCGATGTAGCCGAACTTCTCCACTCCGGCATCGAAGACCTTCTGGAGACCTGCCAGATCGCGGACGTCGGCCTTCTCGAAGAGCATCTCCTGACCGGTCTTCTCGACCAGGCGAGCGGTCTCCTCGAGTTCGTCGAAGGTGCCGAGCTTGTAGGGCACGATGTCGAGGTCTTCACAGATGTCGACTCCGACGATGTTCGCACCCTGCTCGGCACACATCACCGCGTGCGAACGGCCCTGCCCGCGAGCCGCTCCCGTGATGAAGACGACGCAGCCGTCGAGTGAGCCCATTGCGTATTCCTCCAGTTGTCGTCGGTGTTCGCCGCGCTCGTCAGGTGCAGTGGCCTGTGACGTGTGCCATCAGGTGGATGCTACGCCCGGCCTTCGGAATCATACAACTATATTGCTGATTTGAGGCAGTACTATGACAGTTGACTGCCAACTTATGGAAGGGATCCCTCATGTCCGACAACCCCCACGGCGGCCCGCGCCCACCTGACGGCGATTGGCTCGGGACGCCCTTCCTGACGTTCACACGCGATGGTGCGTTCGCGATCTGCACCCTGGACCGGCCACAGGCGCGCAACGCCATGACTCCCGCGATGTACTTCGGCATCAGGTACGCGATCAGTCGGGTCAACGCAGACCCAGACCTCGCTGGTCTGCTGATCACGGGCACCGGTGACGTCTTCGCTCCTGGCGGCGACCTCGGTCAGGCGGCGGAGGACAACTGGATGGACTTCGCCGTCACCATGGGCATGGACGTCACACCCTTCGACGTCCTGCGGCAGTCGCCGAAACCCGTTGTGTCCGCGGTGAATGGACTGTGCCAGGGCGGCGGTCTGCAGATCGCGATGTGCAGCGATCTGGCCGTGGTCAGCGAGCGCGCCACCTTCCGCGTGCCGGAGTTGTTTCGCGGCATCGCCGACACCTACTACAGCCAGGTGCTGGCCCGCATGATCGGACCCGTGCGCACCAAGGATCTGATGTTCACCGGTCGGACGTTGAACGCCCAAGAGGCCATGGAGTGGGGCATGGTGACCAGGGTGGTGCCCCACGACGATCTGCTCACCGTCGCGAAAGAGCTTCTGGCGCAATGCTGCCGGACCGCCCCAGGGGCACGCGGCGTGATCAAGTCCAGCCTGGATGGCTACCTAGGGCTGTTCGACCGCATCGGCATGAGTACGAGCATGTTCGGCCCCGAGGCGCGGGAGGGTTTCCGGGCGTTCAACGACTCGCGGCCTCTCGGC
>CAWCTU010000010.1:0-527498 GCA_963798405.1 uncultured Actinomycetota bacterium | reverse complement strand
AGGATGTGGTCGGTGATCACGGCGACCGCTTCGGGATGGTTCAGCCGAAGCCACGCGCCTGCCGGCGTCGGGCGAGGTCGGCCGCGTACGAGATGAGCAGGCGGTCCTGCTCGTGCGGGGTCAGTCGCATAGTGCGCGATCCTGCCACGGCACGCGGCAGTCAGCAGCGCACGCGATCAGGCGGCGTCGCCCTGCGGTGCGGCTAGCGCGTCGGGAGGCATGTTCTGCAGCCGCACCTGTCCGCGCGCCACCAGTCGTCCTTCGTCGTCGGTGATCGTGATGACCCAAAGCTGTTGGCGCCGGCCGCGGTGGATCGGCGTGGACACCGCGGTCACGGTGCCCGAGGAGATCGCCCGCAGGAAGTCGGTGTTGTTGTTCACCCCGACGACCGTGCCTCCGCCGCCGTCGACGGTCAGCCAGACGTGTGCCGAGACGCTGGCGAGGCTCTCCACGATCGAGCAGTACACGCCGCCGTGCACGATGCCCCATGGCTGAAGCAGCTTGTCGTTGATCGTCAACTGCGCCGGCCGCCGTCCGGTGTGACCTCGAGGAAGGTCAACCCAGTTCGCTGTCGAAACCGGCGCCGAGGCCCTGTGGCACGGAAGAAGTCACGGTCAGTTGTCTACACGCTGTCGTTGGCCGGTCGAATGGCCCCAAAATGCGGGAGGGCCCCGCACCGAAGATGCGGGGCCCTCCCTCGAGTGGACCGGGGGTCTCAGCAGCCCTCTGGACTCCGCGGCGATCCGTTGGTTCGTGGCGACGTGTCGCCCGTGCGCTAAATAATAGGCAAGGCTGCCCTAATTTAGCAAGGGCTTCGCCGGGCAGGTTCGATCCGATCCGCGAACCGGCGCGCCGAAGCCGACCAGCGCATCCAGCACGGCCTGCGCCCGACGCATGCTCGTCAGCTCGCTCGTCCCCGCCAGCAGCGGAACGTGCGTGGCGGCGCCGACGACCGCGGCGCCGACGACGTGCCACATCGCCGCGATGCTCAGCAGCGCCGCCGCTGACGTCGAACAGCCTGTCGAACAGTGGCTCGAGCGCGCGGTGGCTGCGGTGGGCGACCCACGTCGTCAACGCGGCCTCGCTCGGCAGCGCGACGATGCGGTCCCGAGCGGCTGCGGATGGCGTCGCGTCAGCCCGTGGATCGAAGTGCGGATCCTCTGGCAGCGCACGCAGCGTGGGGTCGACCACGCCGACCCAATCGATCGCGCCTTCGGAGTCGACGTGCACCCAGAGGTTCTCCAGACCGGTGTCCCACGCCCGGCCCTCGAGCACGAGCAGGGGAACCACCCGGCCGATCACGACGTGAGACAGCGTCGCGGCCAGTTGCTGCGCGACCGCGACCCGGCTGTCGGTCTCGGCGGCCGCCGAGTCGAACATCGCCTGCAGTCGGTCGGCGCTGAGCGCGTCGGCCAGCGGCCACCACCGTCGTCGGGTCAGGTCGCCCATCACGGCCACGCCGTAGACCCGCGGGCACTCGGGATACAGCTCGCGCAGCCGCCGGCTGGACTCGTGCAGGGGCAGCGTCCGGCTGATTGCCATCCGCGAGATGAGTGGGTCGTCGACCACGACCGTCATGAGCACCTCCATAGTTAGGTTAGCCTTACTATAGTGAGGGTGACAGAGCGGGAAACCCCTTGTGACCGGACTCACAACGACGTGGGAACAGCCGGGGTTGACCGGCGTTGGCTCGCGAGCGCCACGAGCTGTCGCGTGCCCGAAACTGGATACGACACCCGGTAGTAAGTCGCGTAGTACCCTGAATCCATTGCTCAGGAGATGAACGGACCATGGCGAAAGCTGACGCGACTCGGGGAACTCGAACGCGCGGTGATGGACCACCTGTGGTCCTCGCGCGAACCCCAGACCGTGCGCCAGGTGCACGAAGCGCTTTCGGCGCAACGCGACCTGGCCTACACGACGGTCATGACCGTGCTGCAGCGGCTGGCCAAGAAGAATCTCGTCGTCCAGCACCGCGACGATCGCGCCCACCGCTACGCACCGACGCACGGCCGCGACGAACTGGTCGCGGGACTCATGGTCGACGCCCTTGACCAGGTATCCGACTCGGGAAGCCGCGAGGCCGCGCTGGTCCACTTCGTCGAACGGGTCGGCGCCGACGAGGCCGACGCGCTGCGCCGTGCGCTGGCCGAACTCGAGGCCAAACACCGCACTCACCGTCCGGCTAGCGATCCGGGCCCCGACTGAGGGACACTGACAGTGTGTCCGCGCTGGCCTTCACCATCGTCGCGCTGTTCCTCGTCGGGCCGGTGCCGGCGATGTTGGCGCGAGCGTCCTGGCCGCTGCGGGCGCCGCGGGCCGCGATCGTGCTGTGGCAGTCGATCGCCCTGGCCGCCGTCCTGTCCGCGTTCAGCGCCGGAATCGCGATCGCCAGCCGGCTTTTCGTGCCGGGCCCGGACGGCCGTCCCACCGCGACCATCACCAGCGAGATCGCAGGCTCTCGGCTGGCCGCTCTGGCTGCTCTACGTGGCGGTCTTCGCGCTGACCGCTGCTGGTCGGGGCGCGGCTGGTGGTCGCCGTCGTTCAGGTGGCGATCGCCACCCGACGGCGACGCGCCCACCACCGGATGATGGTCGACCTGCTCGGCAGCTCGCACGACTCCGCGCCCGAGGTCTGTACGCGGGCCAGCGGGCTGCGCATCCTCGACGTCGCCCAGCCGCTGGCCTACTGCCTGCCCGGCGTGCGCAGCCGCGTCGTGGTCAGCGAGGGCACGCTGACCACCCTCTCCGACGCCGAGATCGCGGCCATCCTCAGCCACGAGCGGGCCCACCTGCGCGCCCGCCACGACCTCGTTCTCGAGATGTTCACCGCCGTCCACGCCGCGTTCCCCCGCTTCGTCCGCAGCGCCAGCGCGCTGGACGCCGTCCGACTGCTGATCGAACTGCTCGCCGACGACGCCGCCGTCCGCGTCGCCGGTCCCACTCCCCTGGCCCGCGCCCTGGTCGCATGCGCCGCGGGCCGCACGCCGTCGGGCGCACTCGCCGCAGGCGGTCCGACCACGGTGCTGCGGGTGCGGCGGCTGGGCGGCCGGCCCAACAGCCTCGTACTCGTCGGCGGCGGCGTACCTGTCCGCCGCGGCCGTGCTCGTCGTGCCCACCATCGCGCTGGCGGTGCCGTGGCTGACCGAACTGCAGCGACTCTTCGCCGCCTGACCGACCCGCCGCATCGACGCCAGAACCTCAGTGCCACAACTAAAACGAAAGGCTGCCCGTGACTCGTCCGAACCTCCGCCTCCTCCGACCCACGGCACCGCGCAGATCGGGGTCACCGGCCTCGCCGTGATGGGCTCGAACCTCGCGCGCAACTTCGCACATCACGGCTACACCGTCGCGCTGCACAACCGGTCGGTCGCCAAGACCGACGCGCTGCTCGCGGACCACGGCTCGGAGGGCAATTTCGTCCGCAGCGAGACCATCCCGGAATTCCTTGCCGCCCTTGAGAAGCCGCGCCGCGTCATCATCATGGTCAAGGCGGGCGACCCCACCGACGCCGTGATCAACGAGCTCGCCGACGCGATGGAGGAAGGCGACATCATCATCGATGGCGGCAACTCCCTCTACACCGACACCATCCGCCGCGAGAAGGCGATCCGCGACCGCGGCCTGCACTTCGTCGGCGCGGGCATCTCCGGTGGCGAGGAGGGCGCGCTCAACGGCCCGTCGATCATGCCCGGCGGCCCCGCCGAGTCCTACAAGTCGCTCGGCCCGCTGCTCGAGGACATCTCCGCGCACGTCGACGGCGTGCCGTGCTGCACGCACATCGGCCCCGACGGGGCGGGGCACTTCGTGAAGATGGTGCACAACGGCATCGAGTACTCCGACATGCAGCTCATCGGCGAGGCCTACCAGCTGCTGCGCGACGGGCTGGGCAAGACCGCGCCCGAGATCGCCGACATCTTCGCCGAGTGGAACAAGGGCGACCTGGACAGCTACCTCATCGAGATCACCGCCGAGGTGCTCAAGCAGGTCGACGCCAAGACCGGCAAGCCGCTCGTCGACGTCATCCTCGACGAGGCCGAGCAGAAGGGCACCGGCCGCTGGACCGTGAAGTCGGCGCTCGATCTCGGGGTCCCGGTCACCGGTATCGCCGAGGCCGTCTTCGCCCGCGCGCTGTCGGGTTCGGTCGCGCAACGCAAGGCCACCACCGGCCTGGCCTCGGGCGACCTCGGCGCCAAGCCCGACCGATGCCGCGCAGTTCATCGACGACGTCAGCAAGGCGCTGTACGCGTCGAAGATCATCGCCTACGCCCAGGGCTTCAACCAGATTCAGGCGGGCAGCGCCGAGTACGACTGGGACATCACCCTCGGCGACATGGCCACCATCTGGCGCGGCGGCTGCATCATCCGGGCCAAGTTCCTCAACCGCATCAAGGAGGCCTACGACGAGGACGCCGAGCTGGCCACCCTGATCGCCGCGCCGTACTTCCGCGACGCGGTCGAGGCCGGGATCGACAGCTGGCGCCGCGTCGTGGTCAAGGCCACCGAACTGGGCATTCCGATCCCCGGCTTCGCCTCGGCGCTGTCCTACTACGACGCGCTGCGCACCGAGCGGCTGCCCGCCGCGCTCACCCAGGGTCTGCGCGACTTCTTCGGCGCGCACACCTACGGCCGCATCGACGAGGACCGCGACAAGAAGTTCCACACCCAGTGGAGCGGCGACCGCAGCGAGGCGCCGGCCTAGGCATGAGGTTTCTTGACGGGCACACCCCGCCCTACGACCTGACCTACAACGACGTCTTCATCGTGCCGGGCCGCTCCGACGTCACGTCGCGGTTCGACGTCGACCTGTCGACCGTCGACGGATCGGGCACCACCATCCCCGTGGTGGTCGCCAACATGACGGCGGTGGCGGGCCGGCGGATGGCCGAGACCATCGCCCGGCGCGGCGGCATCGTCGTTCTGCCGCAGGATCTTCCGATCGAGGCGGTCGAGCACACCGTCGACTTCGTCAAGAGCCGCGATCTGGTGGTGGACACCCCGGTGATCCTGGCGCCCGACGACTCGGTCTCCGATGCGACCGCGCTGATCCACAAGCGCGCGCACGGCGCCGCCGTCGTCGTCTTCGAGGGTCGCCCGATCGGCCTCGTCACCGAACAGTCGTGCGCGGGCGTCGACCGCTTCGCGCGGGTGCGGGACGTCGCGGTGTCGGACTTCGTCACCGCGCCGGTCGGCACCGACCCGCGCAAGGTGTTCGACCTGCTCGAGCACGCGCACGTCGGCGTCGCGGTGATGACCGAACCCGACGGCACGCTCGGCTGGCGTGCTGACCCGCACGGGCGCGGTCCGTGCCGGCATCTACTCCCCCGCGGTCGACGGCGCGGGCCGGCTGCGGATCGCCGCCGCGGTCGGCATCAACGGCGACGTCGCGCGCGAAGGCGCGTGCGCTCGTCGAGGCGGGTGTCGACCTGCTGGTGATCGACACCGCGCACGGCCACCAGGTCAAGATGCTCGACGCGATCAAGTCGGTGGCCTCGCTGGACCTCGGCGTGCCGCTGGCGGCGGGCAACGTGGTGTCGGCCGAGGGCACCCGGGACCTGATCAGCGCGGGCGCGTCGATCGTCAAGGTGGGCGTCGGACCCGGCGCGATGTGTACCACTCGCATGATGACCGGCGTCGGCAGGCCGCAGTTCTCCGCCGTCGTCGAATGTGCCTCCGCGGCAAGGGAACTCGGTGGGCATGTCTGGGCCGACGGCGGTGTCCGCCACCCCAGGGACGTCGCGCTGGCGCTGGCGGCGGGCGCCTCCAACGTGATGATCGGATCGTGGTTCGCAGGCACGTACGAGTCGCCAGGCGACCTGATGTACGACCGCGAGGACCAGCTCTACAAGGAGAGCTACGGCATGGCGTCCAAGCGGGCGGTGGCCGCGAGGACCGCGACCGACAGCGCGTTCGACCGCGCCCGCAAGGGGCTGTTCGAAGAAGGCATCTCGATCGTCGCGGATGGGCATGGACCCGGCTCGCGGCGGTGTGGAGGACCTGCTCGACCACATCACCTCGGGAGTGCGCAGCACCTGCACCTACGTCGGCGCCGCGACCCTGCCCGAGCTGCACGACAAGGTCGTGCTCGGCGTGCAGTCGGCGGCGGGCTTCGCCGAGGGCCACCCGCTGCCCAGCGGCTGGTGACCGTCGATCGTCGGCTCGCGCCGGAGACCGCTAACATGGTGCTTTCATGACGCCGGCCAAGGAAAGGGATCACGTGCCGCTGGTGCCCTCGACGGCCCCCGCATCCGAGCCGGACGACGCCGAGCCCTCCAGTAGTGCGGCCGGGCCAATCGCCCGGCGATCGAATGGCGAGCGCTCGATGAGCCTCGTCTTTACCCTGCTGCGCTGCTCGGCTTCATCGTCCTCACCGCAGGCACCGCGGTCTTCGTCGCCGCAGAGTTCTCGCTGACGGCGCTGGAGCGCAGCACGGTCGACGCGAACGCGCGCAGCCGGAGGGCGCCGCGACAAGCTCGTGCAGCAGGGCGCACAAGACGCTGTCCTTCCAGCTCTCGGGCGCCCAGGTCGGCATCTCGATCACCACGCTGATCACCGGCTACCTGGCCGAACCGCTGCTCGCGGAACTGCTGAAGCCGCTGTTCACCGCGATGTCGCTGAAACAGGGCATGGCCGAAGGTCTTTCGTTGGGGCTGGCGCTGCTGATCGCGACGTCGGTGTCGATGGTGTTCGGCGAGCTGGTCCCCCAGTACCTGGCGGTGGCCAAGCCGATGGCGACGGCGCGCGTCGTCGCCGGACCCCAGTTGCTGTTCTCGATGTTCACCAGGCCGTTGATCTTTCTGACCAACGGCACCGCCAACTGGATCCTGCGCCGACTCGGCATCGAGCCCGCCGAGGAACTGCGGTCGGCTCGTTCGCCGCAGGAGCTGGTGTCGCTGGTGCGCAACTCCGCCCGCCAGGGGTCGATCGACATCACGACGGCGACGCTGATGGACAGATCATTGCGATTCGGCACCCGCACCGCCGAGGAGTTGATGACGCCGCGCAGCAAGATCGAGGCGCTGGGAGGCCGACGACACCGTCGCCGACCTGGTCGACGAGGCGATCAAGACGGGCTACTCGCGGTTCCCGATCATCGATGGCGACCTCGACGAGACCATGGGCATCGTCCACGTCAAACAGGTCTTCTCGATACCTCCGGCGCAGCGGGCGCACACCAAGTTGGCGAGCATCGCGCAACCCGTGCCGGTCGTGCCGTCGACGCTGGACGGCGATGCGGTGATGGCGCAGATCCTGGCCAGCACGCTGCAGACCGCGCTCGTCGCCGACGAATACGGCGGAATCGCGGGCATGGTCACCGGCGAGGACCTGATCGAGGAGATCGTCGGCGACGTCCGCGACGAACACGACGACGTCAGCCCCGACGTCGTCAGAACCGGCAACGACTGGGTGGTGTCGGGTCTGCTGCGCATCGACGAGGTCGATACCGAGACGCCCTTCCGCGCACACCACGGCGAATACGAGACCATCGGCGGGCTGGTTCTCCAAGAGCTCGGCCACATCCCGGAGGAGGGCGAGTCGGTCGAGCTCACGCGAGTTCGACCCGGACTCGCCGAGCGACGAGCAGGTGCGGTGGCGGGCGACCGTCGAGCGCATGGACGGCCGCCGCATCGACCTGATCAAGCTGGTCCGAGCTCGAGCGCCGACGAGGAGGCCGGACGATGAATGATCTGTTCGGCGTCCTGTTCACCGTCGTGCTGCTGGCCGCCAACGCATTCTTCGTCGCTGCCGAGTTCGCGCTGATCTCCGCGCGCCGCGACCGGCTGGAGGCCCTCGCCGAGCAGGGCAAGAGCTCGGCCGTCGCCGTGATCCGGGCAGGCGAGAACCTGCCGCTGATGCTCGCGGGCGCTCAGCTGGGCATCACGGTGTGCTCCATCCTGCTGGGCCGCGTCGGCGAACCTGCCGTCGCGCACCTGCTGGAGAAGCCCTTCGACCTGTTCGGCGTGCCCGACGCCGTGTTGCACACGGTGTCCTTCCTCGTCGCGATCACCGTCGTGGTGATCCTGCACGTGCTGCTCGGTGAGATGGTGCCGAAGAACATCGCCATCGCGGGGCCGGAGGCGGCGGCGATGCTGCTGGTTCCGCCCTACCTCTTCTGGATTCGCATCGCCAAGCCGTTCATCGCCGTCTACGACTGGTTCGCGCAGAAGGTGCTTGGCGCGTTCGGCGTCGAGGCCAAGAGCGAGCTCGAGAACACGGTGTCGACGATCGAGTTGTCGGAGATGATCGCCGAATCGCTGTCGGAGGGTCTGCTCGACCGCGAGGAGCACCACCGGCTGTCCCGGGCGCTGCAAATCCGCAACCGGGTCGTCGGAGACGTCGCGATCCCGCTGACCCAGGTCCGGGCGGTGCCCGTCGCCGCCGACGGCACGGGCCCGACCGTCAGCGCGGTGGAGCGGGCGCTTGCCGACACCGGATACTCCCGGTTCCCCGTCACCGACGTAGCCGGAAAGTACGTCGGCTACCTGCACATCAAGGACGTCCTGCCGCTGGTGGGCGATCCGGATGCGGTGGTGGACCGCTCGCTGGTGCGGCCGCTGCCCGAGGTGGCCGCGTCGTTGCCGCTGCCCGACGCGTTGTCGCGGCTCCGGAGGGACAACAGTCACCTCGCCCTCGTCACCAGCGGCGGCTAGGTAAGCGCCATCGTCGCGCTCGAGGACCTGGTGCAGGATCTGATGGGTACCGTTCGCGACGTTTCCCACCATGGTTGAGCTGGTTCTCGACGAGCCCGTCTGGACCGAACGGGAAGACCGTCACGCTCGCACGGGTGGCGCCGTTCGTGGAGGCGCGCGAGCAACGCGCGAAACGTGGTGAAGCTCACCCGGTATGGGATTTCCTGTTCAGCTACTACAGCCTGCGGCCTCGGCAGCTGCGTCGGTGGCACCCGGGGTTCGGGGTGGCGCTCGCGGGCGGTTCGGCCCGCCGCTTTCTCGGCCGCACGGGATACGGCGAAAGGGGTCAAACGGTCTCGGTCACGCACGACTATCTGATGAGCCGACTGGACACGATCGAGTTCATCGGCGACCTCCTGCGTGCCACGGCGCGACGACCCGCGCGGCTGAACTGCTTCGGCATGCACGAGTGGGCGATGGTCTACCGCACGCCCGCCGTGCGCCACGGCGCCGTGCCGTTGCGGTTGGGGCCGGATCGGACCGACGCCGTGGTCGAATCGATTCCGTTGCGGTGCAGTCACTTCGACGCCTACCGCTTCTTCACCCCCGCGGCCGCGCCGCTCAACGTGGACACCCTGAGTCGCGACACCCAGGTCGCCACCGAACAGCCGGGCTGCGTTCACGCCGCAATGGATTGCTACAAGTGGGCGTACAAGCTCGGACCGCTGATCGACTCGGCACTGCTCGCCGACTGCCTCGAGCTTGCCGCCGACGCGCGGGCACTCGACATGCGCGCGAGCCCCTACGACCTGACCGCCTACGGTTTCGAGCCGATCGCGGTCGAAACGCCGGCGGGGCGAGCCGAGTACGTCCGACTGCAACAGGACGTCGCCGATCGCGCAGCGCCACTGCGGACTGCACTCGCCGACCGCTGCGAGCTGCTTCTGGGCGCGGCGGGCCCCGGTTAGCTGCCGTTACCCGCGGGTAAGCTTGATCGACGCTTCAGGAGGACAACATGACCGAACGTGTGACCGTGGGCAATCTGCGGGTCGCCAAGGTGCTGCACGACTTCGTCACCAACGAGGCCCTGCCCGGCACGGGCGTCGACCCCGACAGTTTCTGGGCCGGTGTGGACAAGGTGGTCACCGACCTCGCGCCGAAGAACCAGGACCTGCTCGCCCGACGCGACGACCTGCAGGCCCAGATCGACAAATGGCACCGCCAGCGCGTGATCGAGCCTCTCGACGTCGAGGCGTACCGGCAGTTCCTCACCGAGATCGGGTACCTGCAGCCCGAGCCCGCCGACTTCACGGTCACCACCTCGGGCGTCGACCCGGAGATCACCAGCACCGCGGGACCTCAGCTCGTCGTGCCCGTGCTCAATGCGCGATTTGCGATCAACGCCTCCAACGCACGCTGGGGCTCCCTGTACGACGCGCTGTACGGCACCGACGTCATCCCCGAGACCGACGGTGCGGACAAGGGCAGCAGCTACAACAGGATTCGCGGCGACAAGGTGATCGCGTACGCCAGGGAGTTCCTCGACGGTGCGGTTCCGTTGGCGAGTGGTTCCTGGGCGGACGCGACCGGTCTCAGCGTCGAAGACGGCACGCTGGAGGTCGCCACGGCCGACGGATCCGTCGGCCTCGCAAGCCCCGAGAAATTCGTCGGATACACCGGCACGCTCGGCGCCCCCGACTGGTCCGTCCTGTTGGTCAACCACGGTTTGCACATCGAGATCCTCGTGGACCCGGAGTCGCCGGTCGGCTCGACCGACAAGGCGGGCATCAAGGACGTCGTGCTGGAGTCGGCGATCACCACGATCATGGACTTCGAGGATTCCGTCGCCGCGGTCGATGCCGACGACAAGGTGCTCGGCTACCGAAACTGGCTGGGCCTGAATCGCGGTGACCTGACCGAGGAGGTCAGCAAGGGCGGCAAGTCGTTCACCCGCGTCCTGAGTGAGGATCGGACCTTTGCCACGGCTCGGCCCGATGTCGCCGACGGCTCGGCTCCGGACGGCGGCGAGCTCACTCTTCCGGGGCGCAGCCTGTTGTTCGTCCGCAACGTCGGACACCTCATGACCAACGACGCGATCACCGACGCCGAAGGCAACGAGGTGCCGGAGGGCATCCAGGATGCTCTGTTCACCAGCCTGATCGCGATGCACGGATTGAAGTCCGATGACGGCAACGGTCCGTTGCTCAACAGTCGGACGGGCTCGATCTACATCGTCAAGCCCAAGATGCACGGCCCGGACGAGGTCGCGTTCACGTGCGAGCTGTTCAGTCGGGTCGAGGACGTACTCGGTCTGCCGCAGGGCACCGTCAAGGTCGGCATCATGGACGAGGAGCGGCGCACGACGCTGAACCTCAAGGCGTGCATCAAGGCCGCTGCCGATCGCGTGGTGTTCATCAACACCGGGTTCCTAGACCGCACCGGCGACGAGATTCACACCTCGATGGAGGCCGGGCCGATGGTGCGCAAGGGCGCCATGAAGAGCCAGCCGTGGATCAAGGCGTACGAAGACGCCAACGTCGACGCGGGTCTCGCAACGGGGCTGTCCGGTCGCGCTCAGATCGGCAAGGGCATGTGGGCCATGACCGAGTTGATGGCCGACATGGTCGAACAGAAGATCGGCCAGCCGAAGGCGGGTGCCACCACGGCGTGGGTGCCGTCGCCGACCGGCGCGACGCTGCACGCGATGCACTACCACCAGGTCGACGTGTTCGAGGTGCAGAAGGAACTCGCAGGCAAGAAGCGGACCACCGTCTCCGAACTGCTGACCATCCCACTGGCCAAGGAGCTGGCGTGGGCACCCGAGGAGATCCGCGAGGAGGTCGACAACAACTGCCAGTCGATTCTCGGCTACGTGGTGCGCTGGATCGACGCGGGCGTGGGTTGTTCGAAGGTGCCCGACATCCACGACGTCGCGCTCATGGAGGATCGCGCGACGCTCCGGATCTCCAGCCAGCTGCTCGCCAACTGGCTGCGGCACGGTGTGATCACCGAATCCGACGTCAAGGCAAGCCTGCGCAGAATGGCAGCGGTGGTCGACGAGCAGAACTCGGGCGACGCCTCGTATCTGCCGATGGCGCCGGACCCCGACGCCAGCATCGCCTTCCAGGCCGCCCAAGAGTTGATTCTGTCGGGGACCACCCAGCCGAGCGGCTACACCGAGCCGATCCTGCACCGTCGCCGCCGGGAGTTCAAAGCGCGCCAATCGACCCAGTGACTAGAATTTCGACGGGGTTCAGTCGGGCGGGCGAATTGATGAGCACAGAGGTCAGGGATGGGTAGGCACAGCGGCGGTCCTCCCGACGACCCATCGGACGAGGAACCCGACTGGGTCGGCGGGAGCGACGTCGGGGGGCGTGGCTCGGAACCCGATTACGGCTATCCCAGGCGCCGGTACCAAGAGCCTCAGCAGGGTGGTTACGAGTACTCGGAGGACTTCCCCGATCCCCGGTACCACGATGAGTTTCCGAATCCGCAGTACCCCGCCTCGGACTATCCCGACGACGAGCCGTACCCGGCACCCGCAGGTCGAGACCCCCGCTACGACGACGAGTACTGGCAATCGGACCTGGACGCGGGCTACGACGACGATGACGTCGACGAGCGCGGAATGGACTCGCCGACGAGCGTCATCTCCGCGGTAGTTTCACCGCCCCCGCCGAAACCGCCGAGCGGTCGTCAGCACGGTGGCGACTGGGACGGCGGCGAATGGACCGGCAGTCACCGCGCGATCTCGGCGGGCAGACGCCGCGTCAGCCCGGCCGTGATCGGTGCACTGGTCACCGTCGTCGTGTTGGTCGGCGTCATCATCCTGTGGCGCTTCTTCGGGGACGCCCTGTCCAGCAGAAGCGAGGCCGCCGCGGCGCGCTGTGTGGATGGCGAAGTCGGCATCGCGGTTCTCGTCGACCCGTCGATCGTCGACGAGATCACTCCGCTCGCCGAGCATTACAACCAGACCGCCGCGCCGGTGGGTGATCGCTGCGTCAAGGTCGGTGTCAAGGCGGCCGACTCGGATGCGGTCGTGAACGGCTTCATCGGCACGTGGCCCGCGGACCTCGGTGAGCGTCCGGCGCTGTGGATTCCGGGAAGCTCCGTGTCGGCAGCACGGCTCGAGGCCGCGGCAGGCAAGGAGACCATCAGCGACAGCCGCTCGCTGGTCACCTCACCCGTCGTACTTGCCGTGCGCCCGCAGCTGAAGGCTGCTCTGGCACAGCAGAATTGGTCGACGCTGCCCGCGTTGCAGACCAATCCCGCGGCGCTCGACGGGCTGAATCTTCCCGGCTGGGGATCGCTACGGATGGCCTTGCCGCTGGGCGGCGACAGTGACGCCACCTACCTGGCCGCGGAGGCCATCGCTGCCGCCGCCGTCCCTGCGGGCACGCCCGCCAGCGCCGGTGCCCCCGCGATCCGCACGGTGATGCAGGGCCAACCCAAGCTCGCCGACACCAACCTCGGCACCGCGATGGATGCGCTCCTTCAGGGCACCGACCTCGCGTCGGCTCCGGTGCACGCGGTGGTGACCACCGAACAGCAGCTCTTTCAGCGCGGCACGACGCTCACGGAAGCCAAGAACAAGCTCGCCTCCTGGCTGCCTCCCGGTGCCACGGCGTTGGCCGACTTTCCGACCGTATTGCTGGCAGGCACGTGGCTATCCCCCGAGCAGGTGAGTGCGGCAAGCGAGTTCGCCCGATATCTGCGCAAACCCAGCCAGCTGGAAGAACTCGCCAAGGCTGGCTTCCGCACCGACGGAGGCAAGGCCCCGACGAGTGACGTCACCGATTTCGGTGCGCTCCCCGCCACCGTCTCGGTCGGCGACAACGGCACCCGGGCCACCCTGGCGAGTTCGGTGAGCGCGCCGTCGCAAAGCCCGGTCGTGACGCTCATGCTCGATCAGTCGATGGACGTCGTCGAGGGCGGCAAGCCCAGGCTGGTCAACGTCACGGCGGCGATCAACTCGCGGCTGCAGGCGCTTCCTCCCAATTCCGACGTCGGGCTGTGGACGTTCGACGGTGTCGCCGGCCAGTCTGAGGTGCCGACAGGGCCCCTGGGCGATCCGATCGGAGGACAACCGCGGTCGGCCGTCCTCCAGTCGAACCTCAACGGGCAGGTGGCGACGACCGGAGGTGCCGTGTCCTACACCACGCTCAAACCTCTCTACGCCGAAGCCACTGCAAACTTCCGTGACGGACAACCGAATTCAGTACTGGTCATCACGTCTGGTCCGCATACCGATCAATCCCTCGACGATGCCGGGCTCCAGGCGTTCATCCGTCAGACCTTCAACGTGGGCAGGCCGGTCGCGGTGAACGTCATCGACTTCGGCGCCGACCCCGACCGGTCGACCTGGGAGGCCGTCGCGCAGATCAGCGGCGGCACATACCAGAACGTCGGCAGCTCCACCGGTCCCGACCTGGCGACGGCGCTGTCCACCGTGCTCGGCTGACCGTGCGTTCGGCGCGCTCAGTCGCGCTGATCGCGACGGAGCGCGCCGACATCACGTCGTGTCGTCAGGCGAACGATTCCACCGGCGGGCACGAACACACCAGGTTGCGATCGCCGTACGCGGCGTCGATGCGCCGAACCGGAGGCCACACCTTCGGCCGGAACCCCTTGCCCAGCGGATAGGCCGCCTGCTCCCGGCTGTACGGGTGATCCCACTCCGCCACCAGGAGGCACTCGGCCGTGTGGGGTGCGCCGCGAAGCGGGTTGTCCTCCAGCGGCCAGGCGCCGGAACCGACCTGGTCGATCTCGGCGCGGATCGAGATCATCGCCTCACAGAACGCGTCGACTTCGGCGAGGCTCTCGCTCTCCGTCGGCTCCACCATGAGGGTTCCGGACACCGGAAAGCTCATCGTCGGAGCGTGAAAACCATAGTCCGCCAACCGTTTTGCAACATCATCGACTGTGATGCCGGTTGTCTTGGTGATGGTGCGCAGATCCAGGATGCACTCGTGGGCGACCATGCCGTTCTCCCCCGTGTACAGCACCGGGTAGTACTCGTCGAGCCTGCGGGCGACATAGTTGGCCGACGCGATCGCCGTCAGGGTGGCGGCACGCAGACCGTGCGCGCCCATCATCCTGATGTACGCCCACGAGATCGGCAGAATCGATGCCGATCCATAGGGGGCGGCCGAAACGGTGTACTCGTCGCCGAGTTCGTCGGCGAGCGGGTGCCCGGGAAGGTAGGGCGCGAGATGCTCGCGCACCGCAACCGGACCGACGCCGGGACCGCCACCGCCGTGCGGGATGCAGAAGGTCTTGTGCAGGTTGAGATGGCTGACGTCGCCGCCGAACCGGCCCGGCCTGGCCAGACCCACCAGGGCGTTCAGGTTGGCGCCGTCGACGTATACCTGACCCCCGACGTCGTGGACGGCAGCGCAGATGTCGGCCACGTCGTGCTCGAAGACTCCGTGTGTCGACGGATACGTGATCATCAACGCCGCGACCCGATCTCCGTGCTCGGCGATCTTGGCCTTCAGGTCGTCGAGATCGACGTCGCCGTTCTCACGGCACGCGACGACCACGACGCGCATGCCCGCGAGTGCGGCCGATGCGGCGTTGGTGCCGTGCGCGCTGGAAGGGATCAGACAGATGTTGCGTTGGTCGTCACCGCGGCTCAGGTGGTACGCCTGGATGGCGAGCAACCCCGCGTATTCACCCTGTGAGCCCGCGTTGGGCTGTAGCGATACGGAGTCGTATCCGGTGATGGCCGTCAGCCATTCCTCGAGATCGGCGATCAGCCGCCGAAGTCCCGGCGTATCAGCCGCCGGTGCGAACGGATGCTGGCGGGAGAACTCGGGCCACGTGATCGGTTCCATCTCGGCGGCGGCGTTGAGCTTCATCGTGCACGACCCCAACGGGATCATGCTTCGGTCGAGCGCGATGTCCTTGTCGGCAAGGGAGCGCAGGTAGCGCATCATCTCGGTCTCGGTGCGATACCGCGTGAACGCGGGATGCGTGAGGAAACCAGTAGTGCGGGTGGCGATTTCGGGTCCGGCCCAGTGATGTCCGCCGCGGGTGGCGCCGAACGCGGACAGCACCTTCTCGACGTGTCCTGCGGTCGTGGCCTCGTCACACGACACCGAGACGTGGTCGGCGTCGACCATCCAGACGTTGATGCCCTGCGCCTTGGCCGCGGTCCGGATCTCGTCAGCACGGCCGGGAACACGGGCGAGCACGGTGTCGAAGAACTGCTCGTGGACCACCTCGATGCCCGCCGTGGCGAGCCCCGTCGCCACGCCAAGCGCGTTGCCGTGGACGCGGTGCGCAATCGCCTTCAGCCCGTCGGCGCCGTGATAGCTGGCGTACATCGCGGCCATCACGGCGAGAAGCACCTGCGCGGTGCAGATGTTGCTGGTGGCCTTGTCACGGCGGATGTGTTGCTCGCGGGTCTGCAGCGCCAACCGGTAGGCGGCGGTGCCGTCGGCGTCGACGGACACGCCCACCAGGCGGCCGGGGAGCTGACGGGCCTGCTTGGTGTGCACCGCCAGGTATCCCGCGTGCGGACCGCCGAATCCCATTGGTACGCCGAAGCGTTGGGTGGTCCCGAAGGCCACGTCGGCGCCGAATTCTCCTGGCGGTGCGATGAGGGTCAGCGCCAACAGGTCAGCCCCCACGGCGACGAGCGCACCACGCTCGTGCGCCTGCGCGACGAGTTCCGCCCAGTCCACGACGCCCCCACTGGCGCCGGGCAGTTGGACGATCGCACCGAAGAAGTCGCCGTCGGGCAGACCCTGCCGCAGGTCGGCGGTCACGATCTCGATGCCGAGCGGCGCCGCTCGGGTGGCGAGCACCGCGGCGGTCTGCGGGTAGACGTCGGCGTCGACGGCGAGCCGGTTCGCCGAACCCTTCACCGCGCGATGCATCAGGGTCATCGCCTCAGCGGCCGCGGTGGCCTCGTCGAGCATCGACGCGTTGGCCACCTCGAGACCCGTCAGATCCTCGACCATGGTCTGGAAGTTGAGCAGCGCCTCGAGCCTGCCCTGACTGATCTCGGGCTGATACGGGGTGTACGCGGTGTACCAGGCCGGGTTCTCAAGGATGTTGCGGCGCAACACCGGTGGAGTCAACGTGTCGAAGTAGCCCTGGCCGATCATGGACACGGCGACGGTATTGCTGTCGGCCAGCGTCCGCAGTTCGGCGAGCGCCTCCTCCTCGGTCGCAGGCGCAGGCAGGTGATCCAGTCCCGGCGCGAGCCCGTCAGCCGACAGCGCGTCGAGGATTCCCGTGGGAAGGGCCCTTTGTGCGAGTGCGCCAAGCGAATCCACGCCGATGACGTCGAGCATCGTCGCGATCGCGTCGGCGTCGGGACCGATGTGCCGGTCGGCGAAGCGGGCCCGATGATGCTCGTCGGATGGACGGGGGTGAGTATCGGACACGAGGGTCCTCTCGGGCAGGGGCGGTCATCGCCTTCGACGACTCAACTAGCCCTCCCCCTCTGTCGTCGACCCGGACCGGGCGCCTGAGAGATTCGGTGCTACGACCATTCGGAAGACACCGATGGCCGAAGTTGACCTTTCCCCATGGGCGAGCCTGCCGAAGCGGGCCACTTTCCAGAGGCATCGGGGCCCCGGGCGGTCCTGGGTGCCTGAGAGGTTGACGGAGAGGTATTGCTCCTTCGGCGTCCGTGGCTGGCGGCCACGGAACTCTCCCGCGCAGGGGCGATGCACTGCTCGAGTCTACCGCCCGACGGGCGGTGAGGCCCTGCCGGCCGAGTTAGCCGATCTTGCGGTCGCGGGTCTTGCGGCGGGATGCCAGCTCGTCCTCGGGCGCGGCGATCGATTCGCCGCCGTCGGCACGCTCGCCTGGGAAGTCCGCGATGGCTCCGGTGAGCTCCCGCATCGCACCGGAGACGGCGATTCCGAAGACACCCTGGCCACCCTGGAGGAGGTCGACGACTTCTTCGGCGGACGTGCACTCGTACACCGTGGTGCCGTCGGAGAACAATGTGATGTTGGCAAGGTCTTGAACGCCGCGCTGCCGCAGGTGGTCGACTGCCACGCGAATGTTGTGCAGCGAAATCCCGGTATCGAGAAGTCTTTTCACGATCTTGAGGACGAGGATGTCCTTGAACGAGTACAGCCGTTGGCTGCCCGAACCCGCTGCGCTCCGGATGGACGGCACGACCAGCGAGGTCCGCGCCCAGTAGTCGAGCTGGCGGTAGGTGATGCCTGCGATCTGGCAGGCGCTCGGCCCGCGATACCCGACGAGTTCGTCGGGGACGGAGTCGTCGGGGAACAACTTGCCCTGAACGGGTTCGCTGGCTAGCCCGTGGGGTGGTCGGTGCGGGGGTATCACTCGAAGACAGATCCAACTGCTCTTGACCTGGCGTGTCGCCCACTGCCAATCCTCTCGCCGAATCGTGCTCGCCTCGTGCACGCAACTGAACTCCAGCGCGGTGCGTTTGCCCAAGCTCGAATGTGTCGAGCATACGCTCCCGGCCGGGCGGTTACTGCCCCGTCGTCATCAAAGTATGGCTCTCCATTTCACGGATTCGGAGAAACCTCGTCCGCGTGTCGAACGAGCGCACGCAGATGAGACGCATCCGTGACAAATGATCAGGTCGCCTTGAAGTCGTCCGGCGAAACGCTGTCGAGGAATTCCTTGAACTTCTCCACCTCGTCCTCGCGCACGGTGCCGTTGCCCTCTTCGTCCGTTTCGTCGGGGATGAGGAGGCCCGCCTCGGCCATCACGGCCTCCTCGACGAAGATGGGGACGCCGACACGTAGCGCGATGGCGACCGAGTCCGATGGGCGTGCCGACACCTTGATGTTGCGGTCGAAGACCAGATCGGCGTAGAAGGTGCCTTCCTGCAGATCGACGATCCGCACTTCCTTGAGCGAATGGCCAAGGGCGGCAATCAAATCTCGAATCAGATCGTGGGTGAGCGGCCGCGCGGGCTCGACCCCCTGCTGTTCCAGGGCGATAGCGGTGGCCTCCGTCTGGCCGATCCAGATCGGCAGATAGCGATCGCCGTCCGACTCACGCAGCAATAACACCGGCTGGTTCTGAGGTTGTTCCACGCGAATGCCGACGACCCGAACCTCGCCCATCAGTGTCTGCCCTCCACGCCCTGAATCTCTTCAGCCGAGTCTAGTCCTCAGCGATCGAGTACGTCGCGTACGGCGGACTTGATCAGTGACGTGTGCAACGTAATCGCGAGCGCCGCCACTTCGCGGGCGATGTCATCCGCTCGGTCGCGGGCGCCCGCCTTGACCACGGGCCCGGCGATCTGCGCGATCAGATCGGATTGGCGATCGGCCGCAGACCTGAACGCACGCAGGTGACGCGGCTCGACGCCGTAATCGGCGAGCGCCCGAGCGCACTGCGCGATCACCACGGAATGGTCGTCGAAGAAACCGCCTGGGCCGGTAGTGATCACGCCGGCCTTCACGAGCGAGGTGAGCAGAGCGTCGTCGACGCCGGACCGGGCCAGCAGGTCCTCCCGACTCAGCCGGACCGCCGTCGGCGCCACTGCCGCTGCATCCCGTGCGCCATTGGTCGACCCCGTAGTCGGTTCCGGAGGCGGGCACCAAACGCGGTACGCCGTAAACAGATCCGGTTCGGGGCAGTTCATCGTCGGGTTGAGCGTCGAGGTGTGCCTTGATGACCTTCAGCGGAAGGTACTGATCCCGCTGGACCGTCAGCACGTATCGCAGTCGTGCGCAGTCGTATGCGGTGAACCGTCGATACCCCGACGCCGTGCGGTCCGGCGTGACCAGACCCTCCGCCTCCAGGAATCGGATCTTCGAGATGGTGACGTCGGGGAAGTCGGGTCGCAGCAGGTCGAGGACAGCCCCGATCGACATCCCGGCCAGTGCTGGGGTGTCGGGCTGTGTCATGACTATCCTCGGCTCGATCCCCGTCGCTTCGCGTGCCCCGTCAGCCGACCGGGCTGCCGTCGTCGGTCTTGGGCCCGGTGAGGAACACCAGGCGGAACTTGCCGATCTGCACCTCGTCGCCGTTGGCGAGCACGGCGGAGTCCACCGGTTCGCGGTTGACGTACGTGCCGTTCAGGCTGCCGACGTCGACGACCTGGAATTCGCCTGTCTCGAGGCGGAATTCCGCATGGCGGCGACTGACGGTGACGTCGTCGAGGAAGATGTCGCTGTCGGGGTGTCTACCCGCAGACGTGGTGGCCTGATCGAGCAGGAATCTCGAACCCGCGTTGGGGCCACGCTTGACGACGAGAAGGGCAGACCCGAGGGGTAGTCCCTCGACTCCCGAGACGGTGTTGTCACTACCCGCTGATGCAGGGGCATCCAATTCGTTGAGAAAGTCCGCCCGAAAGACCGACGTGGTCTCGACCGTCAAGTTCTCACCCGACTGATCAGCTCCCGAACTGGTGTCGTTATCCGTCACCCGCTGCTCCTCACTGGCTGCTGTGGCGATGTCCCGCCCGGCCAGCCGGCACTATGCCGACCGTCACGGGCCTGGTGACGACCGTACCGCGCGGTCGTCTCCGGTGTATCCGCCCCCGCCGGAATTCTCATTCGTCGGTCTTCTCGAGGTAGCCGTCCGCGTCGAGCAGATCGGCGAGTGCCTCACTCAAGCTCGCGGCGTCTACCTGCAGTTCGATGAGCCAGCCCCCGCCGTACGGGTCGCTGTTCACCAGCTCGGGGGCATCGACCAGATCCCCGTTCACCGCAACGACTTTCGCCGCGATCGGGCTGTACAGCTCCGATGTCGACTTGGTGGATTCGACCTGGCCGAACTCGTCCCCCGCAGCGAAGTCGGCACCCACCTCGGGCAGGTCGATGAAGACCACGTCACCGAGGGCCGCCTGCGCGTAGTCCGTGATGCCGACCCGGACGACGTCGTCGCCGACCCGCTTCACCCATTCGTGCTCGGCGGTATAGAACAAGTCGGAGGGAATCTCGCTCACGGCGCTCCTCTTCGGGTCTGCGGCTCAGTCCTGTGCCAGCTCACTTGACGGGCTGAGCGTATTGGTGGGGTTTGGGTTGTCGCAATGCCGTGACGTTGACTGCCTCGGCCTGTTGCACGACCATTGTGCCGCCGACCCGTTCGATGCCGTCCATCGCCCCTCCGGGGATGTTCATCGCGGCGGCCAGCGTCGGCGGGTCGCCGATCGCCAGCACAGAGTACGGCGGTCTGGTGGTCACGCCGTCGATGACGAGAGCGCCCGGCTCACCGACCACCCACGTGTCCACGCCCACGCGGACCGCGGACTGACCTGCGCCAGAAATCTGGATGGCCTCCGCTCCTGCCGCCCGCAACTCGTTGATGACGTCCAGCATCGTCTCCGCGGACACGCCGGGGGCGACGTCGTCGATGGTCAGCGTCACTCCGGGGCCCGTCGCCGCGACGGTCCCGATCAGTATCGACAGGGCTGCCAATCGCGACTTGGCGTTGTCGATGGCGGCCTCGTCGCTGCTGCCGGACGACTGCAGCGTCGCGAGTGTGCGCTGCAGGTCCGTCACCTCGGTGTTGAGTGCGGCCTCACGCTGCTGAAGCGAATCGAGCAGTACCAGCAGATCCGCGGGCCTGGCCGTTTCGAGCGAATCCCCGGAATCCGTCTGGCGCACCTGGGTGACGATCGCCACGCCGAGCACGACGCAGAGAAGCACTCCGAGCGCGCCGAAGACCAGTTGCGACCGACCTCGGCGCAGAATTCCCGCCACGCCTCCGGGCTGCAGGTCCCCGATCGGACGGACCGGTTCATCGGGAGGCAGTTCGTGCCTGCCGTGATCGCGTGTCGGCCGTGCGGTTATCAGACATGGCTCAGGCCCCGAAGAGTCTGCGCCGCAGGGCGGCGGCGTTGCCGAAGATGCGGATGCCCAGCACGACGATGATCGCGGTGGACAGCTGCGTGCCAACGCCCAGCTGGTCACCCACGTAGACGATGACCGCGGCGACGAGCACGTTGAAGACGAAGGAGATGACGAACACCTTCGAGTCGAAGATTCTCTCCAGGTAGGCCCGCAGGCCACCGAATACCGCGTCGAGTGCCGCCACGACCGCGATGGGCAGATAGGGCTGGATCACCTCGGGCACGCTCGGGTGAAACACCAGGCCGAGGACGATGCCGACGACCAGCGCGACGATTCCGATCATATGGGTCCGATCACCTCAGTTTCGTTCGCTTGGACTCCGCTCACGGCGGCCCAATCCCCTTGGCGAAGTTGAGGTCTCGGGCCGAGCCCCCTGGCACCTCGAGTTCAGCGTTCTCGGTGACCGTGACGCCGACGCCGTAGGAGGCCTCGAGCAGCCGAATCCTCTGAAGCCCGGGACTGCCGTCGAAGGCCTCCCGCATCCCGTGCGGAGGTCCGACGGCGAGGACCACATAGGGGCTGGTGATGGGTCGATTGTCGACGAGGATGCCTCCGCCCGCCTGTCGGATCGTCATGTTGGGCCCCATGCGAACCCCACCCACGGAGACCGCTTCCGCGCCGCTGGCCCACAGCGAGTTGACCACCAATTGCAGATCGCGGTCGAGAATCACCTGCCTGCGGCCCTCCGGCTGCTGTTTGGAGACATCGGTGAGATCGGGCATCGATGGCGGCTCGGTGATCACGATGGTCAGCCCGGGACCGTGCACCGGCGTGGCCGACGCCACGGACTCGGCGGCGTCGAGATCGGCCAACAACCTCCGTCCGAGTGCGTCGCCCTCCAAACGGCCGCGCCGCTCGGCTTCGACCTCTCCTGCCAGGGCGTCGCGCCGCACGGTGACGTCATCGGCCCCGGTCTCCGCCGAGCGCACGCCGTCGACGAGCACCTGTTGGGTCTCACGGGTGGCGGGCGCAACGGAACGCGCCTGCGCCGCGGCACAGGCGAAGACGGCCGCGACGGCCACGCCCGCCAACACCCGCCAACCCCACTCGGACGCCCTGCCTCGCGTCGCGCCTTCTTCGCGGCGTGCCGCGGCGGCGGCGTAGCCGGGATCGAGATGATCCGACAGCAGCGACCGCAACAGCGACGGCACGGGGATCAGGGTGGGGGCGTCGGCCTGGTGGACGTTGCGGCCAGCGTCAGGGCTGTAGCCGCCGAGTGCGCGCTCTTCGTCGTCCACCGCGGTTTACCTTCCGGCTTCCCGCGGCGTCGTCGTCGCGGCTCGCCGCGGTGGCATCCGCCGCGCCACCAGGGCGATCTGGATCAGGTACAGCACGCCCGACCACAGGTACATCGCCAGGCCCCAGATGAGGAACGCCCATCCGCACGCCAGGATGATCCGGCTCCAGAGCGCGTCGAACTGTCCGAGAAGAATCAACGGCAGACCCGACATCAGCGAGAACGTCGCCGCCTTGCCGATGTAGGAAACGGGCAGCGCAGTGAGCCCGCGGCTGCGAAGGATCGGCAGGGTCGCGGCCAGCAGGACGTCCCGTCCGATCATCGTCAGGACGATCCACCACGGCACGACGTGCGCGATGGCCAGCCCGATCGGGACGACGACCATGTAGACGCGATCCACCGCCGGATCCAGCAGCGCGCCCAGCCGGGACGACTGGTTGGCCACCAGTCGTGCGATCTTTCCGTCCGCCCAATCGGAGAAGCCGCTGAACATCAGAACGGCCACCGCCCAGCCGATCGCGTGCGCGCTCAGCAGCAGGTACAGGAACACCGGGACCAGCAGCAGCCGCAACACGCTGAGCGCATTCGGAATGGTCAGCACCCGATCGCCGCGAGAAGCCTGCGGCTCGGCTCCGCGAGGCGCAGGCTCGTTCTCTCCCGCACGCGGGAGACCCCCCCGACCGACCACTGGGTCCATGCGATGAATCTAGCGGAAAACCCCTGGCAGGCTTAGCGCCGACATCGGGTCATCCGAAAGCGGATTGTCGTGGATCATGTACGTCCACGTCGACGTCGGCCGGGCCAGCTTGGACAGGTCGAGTCCCTGCTCGTCGTCGACGACGTTGGCCGTCTCGAACGTCTGCTGCGCGGCCTCGACGGCGTCGGCGGCCAACGAGGCGAAGGCGTCGAGCGCCATCCGGTGAAACTCGTCGAGGGGGTTCTGCCGCGCCAGCGCCCGCAGGTGGATGCTTTCGCGGACATCGGCGAGGTAGGCCTGGTGATCGGCCCATCCGCGGTCGAGGTGGTACAGCATGATCAGCCGGCAGATCTTCTCGAGTCGCTCCTCCCCGATCTCGTCGACCAGTTGCTCGTAGCGTTCGGGTGAGCGTTCCTCGAGTTCGTCGCGCGCCGTCGTGGTCCGCAGCAGCTTGTCGCGGCGGTCGGAGATGATGGCGCGCTGCTGGGCGACGAGCTGGTTGTAGCGCCAGGTGTTCGCGTGGATGTCGAGCAACCTGCCCTCGGCGATGCGCTGCGCGTGCTCGAGCATCTGCGCGGCCTTGTCGCCGACGATCCGACCGTCGTCGTCGGTCTGCATGGGCAGTTTCTGAGGTTCGAGGTGCGAGACGACGACGTCGTCCTCCCAGCTGGAGAAGAACACCGACGAGCCGGGATCGCCCTGGCGGCCTGCGCGGCCACGCAGCTGGTTGTCCAACCGCTCGGTGTGGTGCCGCCCCGTGCCGATGACGTGCAGACCACCGAGTTCGGCTACCTCGTCGTGGTGGGACTCGTCGGAGCCGCCGAGCCGGATGTCGGTACCGCGACCGGCCATCTGCGTGGAGACGGTGACCGTGCTGAGCGTGCCTGCCTCGGCGATCACCGCCGCTTCCTCCGCGTCGTTCTTGGCGTTGAGCACCACCGCGTTGACCCCGGCCTTGATCAGGCGTTCGTGCAGTTCCTCGGACTCCGCGACGTCGCGGGTGCCGACGAGGACCGGCTGACCCGTCTCGTGGATCGACGTGATGTGCTCGACGACGGCGTCGTTCTTGGCGGCCGCCGTGATGTAGACACGATCGGTCTCGTCCTCGCGGACGTTCGGGGTGTTCGGCGGGATCGGTGAGACGCCGAGGCGGTAGAACTGGCGCAGCTGCTCGCCCGCGGCCAGAGCCGTACCCGTCATTCCACACACCGTCGGATACCTGTTGATCAGTGCCTGCACGGTGATCGTGTCGAGGACCTCACCGGTCTCGGTGGTCTCGATGCCCTCCTTGGCCTCGACGGCGGCCTGCAGGCCGTCCGGCCACCGCTGCAGTTGGGCGATCCGGCCGCGCGAGGCGTTGATCAGCTGCACTGCGCCGTCGCGCACGATGTAGTGCACGTCGCGCTGGAGGAGGACGTGGGCGTGCAGGGCGATGTTCACCTCGGTCAGCGTCGTGCTGACGTGATCCTCGGAGTACAGGTCGACGCCGAGCTCCGATTCGAGCTTGCGGGCCCCCGCATCGGTCAGGTGCACGTTGCGGCGATCGGCGTCGGTGTCGTAGTCCTTGATGGGATCGAGCTCGCCGACCAGCCGGATGACCTCCAGTCGCGGTGTCTCCCGGTGCGTGGTGCCGGCCAGGACCAGCGGCACGAGCGCCTCGTCGACCAGGACGGAGTCGGCCTCGTCGATCAGCGCGACGTCCGGGTCCGGTGACACCAGGTCCTCGACGTCGGTCACCAGCTGGTCTCGCAGGACGTCGAAGCCGATCTCGTTGACCGACGCGTAGGTGACGTCGCACTGGTAGGCCGCGCGACGTTCGTCGGGCGTCGACTCGGCGGTGATCCAGCCGACGGTGAGGCCCATCGCCTCGAGGAGTGGCCCCATCCATTCGGCGTCGCGGCGGGCGAGGTAGTCGTTGACGGAGATCACGTGCACGTGGCGGCCTGCGATGGCGTATCCGGCCGCGGCGATCGCCCCGACGAGCGTCTTGCCCTCGCCCGTCGCCATCTCGACGACGTCGCCCGCCAGCATCCGGAGCGCGCCGAGCAGCTGAACGTCGAACGGACGCAGGGTGGTTGCACGCTCCGATGCTTCCCGGGCGATGGCGAGGAACTGAGGAATGTCCGACGATTCGGCGAGCTCGTCGAGGATGAGCAACTTTGCCGCCTTGCGCAGCTGGTCGTCGTCGAGCTTCGCGGCCTTCTCGTCGAACTCCTCGGAAGCCCTTACCTGCGACGAGGACCGGTTCTGATCCCTGTCGGTGCTGGCGCCGAGCAACTTCCAGAATCGGTTGCCCACCCGTTTGGGCGAGCCGGTCTTGGTCTTCGTTCCGGTCTTCGGCTCAGTCTTTGGCACCCATTCACGGTACGCGGATACGTCGCCCCGACGGCTGCGGCGGTCCCATAATGACGACGTGACCACTGCTTCCGACCCTCGGGTGCTCATTGCAGGCGCAGGGCCGATCGGCCTGACCGCTGCCATCGAACTGGCTCGTCGCGGCATTGCGTGCCGAATCGTCGACCCTCTGCTCGAACCACCGCTCTACGCCAAAGCGGTTGGCGTGCAACCTCGCACACTCGAAGTCTTCGAGACGATGGGTGTGCTTCGGCGCGTCCTGGACGCGGCGACTCCCATGCACGGTCAGATCGTCTACGTCAACGGCGAGCAGTCGGCGCGGGTGGAGTTCGCGGTGCCGCCGGACGTGCCATTCGGGTTCATCGCGATCCCGCAGTACGAAACCGAGCGCATCCTGCGTGAGGAGTTGGCCTCGTACGGAGTCGAGGTCGATCGAGGGCGTCCGCCTGGGCGCCTTCGACCAGGATGCCGACGGCGTGACCGCCACCCTGGCCACCGACGGGCGCGAGGAGACCATGCGCGTGTCGTATCTGATCGGAGCCGACGGCGCACACAGCATCGTCCGGAAGACACTTGGGCTGACCTTCGAGGGCGGGGCGTTCGACGAGCAGTACATGCTCGGAGACGTCGAGGTGGATTGGTCGATGCCGTCGGGATATGCGGTCAGGGCGATGCATCAGACCGATGGCGTCACCGACGGCCTGCTGGTGTGCATCCCGCTGCCGGGTCGGAAGCGCTACCGGATGTCCATGATGGTGCCCGACGAGTTGTCGACTACCTCATCGGCCACCGATGGTGTGGAGCACGGCTTCACGGGAGATCGCGCACCCGAGCTGAGGCACATCCAGGCGGTTCTCGACCAGCTCTCCCCGGAGCCGACGACCGCCCGAAACATGCGGTGGGCGTCGGTGTTTCGGATCAGCCACCGCATCGTGAACAGTTACGGGCGGGGTCGGGTCTTCGTGGCGGGCGACGCGGCCCACATCCACCCCCCGACGGGCGCGCAGGGGATGAACACGGGGATTCAGGACGCGCACAACCTGGCGTGGAAGGTGGCGCTGGCCGTCACGGGCGATGCCTCGGCGGGACTGCTCGACAGTTACGACGCGGAGCGGCGGCCGGTCGGCGAGGAGGTCGTGGGCCGCACGGTTCGCAGCGCCAGGGAGGGCATCGGTGCCGACTCCACCGACCCCGACTTCGTCATCCGCAGGGAGGCCCAGCTGCTCATCGACTATGCGGGCAGTCCGATCGTGGCCGGCTCCTCTTCCCTCGCTTCGCTCGCCCAGGTCGGAGCAGGCCGCCGCGCGCCCGATGCGACGGGCCTCACCCGCGCCGCCGTCACGGGACCCGTGCGCCTGTTTTCGCTGCTGAGCCGGCGCGGGCACACCCTTCTGCTCTACGCCGACGGGAACACGACCGCGACGCAGCTCGAGCGGCTCGAGGGCTTGGCCGACGCCGCGGTCCTCGCCGCTCGCGGGCACATGGACGTCTACCTGGTCGCGGCGCCCGACGCCGACGTCGACGCGACGGTCCTGCCGCTCATCCGAGACGGCTCAGGCGACTTCGCCAGGGGCTACGGCGTGGACGCGCCATCGGTGTTCGTCGTGCGACCCGACGGCTACCTCGGCCATGCGTCGAGTGACGTCGGCGACGACGGCGTCCGGGAAACCCTGCAGCACCTCGGCACCGTCTTCGCCTGAAGTCGGCGTCCGCTGCGGTAGCTTCGCCGCAGGGGTGGTGTCGCCCCAGCCCGTCAGAGGAGTGTCGCCCGGATGGATTCGGAGAGATTCGCACCATCGGTCGACTGGAACCACGAACTCGTCGCGTCGACCCTGTGGGTGTTGAAGGCCTTCGGCATCGCGGCGGTGTGCGTGCTCGTCGTGCTGGTCCTGCTCGGTCGCTTCACCCGGTGGGGCCGGCAGTTCTGGCGCATCACCGGTAGGTACTTCGTCGGGCGGCCCGAGCCTGCCGGTGTGGATCATGCTCGCCATTCTGCTTCTGTCCGCGGTGGTATCGGTGCGGATCAGCGTTCTGCTCAGCTACTACGGCAACGACCTCTTCACGGCGTTACAGGTGGCATTCGAGGGAAGTGGTTCACCCGATCAGTCCTTGAAACAGACTGGTATTCAAGGTTTTTGGCGGTCGATCTGGATCTTCGCCATCCTGGCGGCGGTGTCGACGGTGCGCGTGCTCGTCGACCTCTACGTCATGCAGCGCTTCGCCATCCGATGGCGCGTCTGGTTGAGCCGTCGGCTGCTCGACGACTGGCTCGACGGCTACGCCTACTTCCGAGGGCAGCTGGCGGCGAAACCGATCGACAACCCCGATCAACGCATCCAGCAGGACATCGACATCGTCACCACGATGACGGGCGAACCGAACACTCCCGCACACGGTTCGGGCAGCACCCTGCTCTTCGGCGCGGTCGAGTCGGTTCTGAGCGTGGCGTCGTTCGGCGTGATCCTGTGGCACCTGTCCGGCCCGCTGACGATTCTCGACGTGACGGTGCCCAAGGCCTTGTTCTGGATCGTGATCACCTACGTGCTCCTCGCGACGATCATCGCGTTCTGGATCGGTCGACCGCTGATTCAGCTGAGTTTCTGGAATGAGTTGCGCAACGCCAGCTTTCGCTACTCCATGATCCGGGTGAAGGACGCGGCCAGCGCCGTCGGTCTCTATCGCGGCGAGGGCGTCGAACGCACGCAGTTGAACGGCAGGCTCACGGCGATCATCGCGAACTACCGGCAGTGGTTGCGCCGCATGATGTTGTTCCTCGGATGGAACGTCACGGCGAGCCAGGCGATCAATCCCCTGCCGTACATCGTTCAGGCGCAACGGCTCTTCGCGCAGCAGATCTCGTTCGGCGACGTGATGCAGTCGGCCGCGGCGTTCGGGGCGATTCACGACGCCCTGTCCTTCTTCCGCAACGCCTACGACTCGCTTCGCAAGCTACCGCGCCGCGCTCATCAGGCTGGACGGTCTGATCGACGCCAACACCCGCGCACGGACACTGCCTCAGTTGGCAGATCCAGAAGTCCTCCGGACGGCGAGTGCGGCTCAAGGACGTCGAGGTGCGAACTCCCGACGGGCGCCAACTCGTCAAGGGTCTCGACATGCGGCTCGAACCGGGCGACTGGGTCACCATCAAGGGGCGCTCGGGCGGCGGAAAGACGATTCTTCTCGAGAGCCTGGCCGGGCATGTGGCCGTATGCGTCGGGCAGCGTCCGCCTGCCCGCTGACGCCATGGACACGATGTTCGTCTCCCAGCTGCCCTACCTGCCGCTCGGCAATCTCCGAGACATCGCGGCCTATCCCAGTTCACCCGACGACGTCAGCACCGACGAGGTCCAACAGGCTCTGCTGAAGGTGGCGCTGCCGCATCTGATCATTCGGATCAACGAGATCAAGGACTGGGCCAAGGTGCTGTCGGTCGGCGAACAGCAGCGCATCGCGTTCGCCCGCATTCTGCTGAACCGGCCGATGGTGGTATTCCTCGACGAGGCCACGTCGGGACTGGACGAGGGCCTGGAGTTGACCCTGTACCAGCTTCTGCGGGCCGAGCTGCCCCAATCGATAGTGGTCAGCGTCAGCCACCGAGACACCGTGGAGCAGCATCACGACCGCCAGCTGGAACTGCTCGGCGATGGCGCATGGCGGCTGGATCGGCTGACCATCCCCGGTTGAGGACGGTGTGCGAGCGGGCTCGCCGCACGTCATCCGTGTACCTTGCCGGAATGGACATGTGGACCCCGACGCTGGATTGGGGCAACGAGCTTCTGACATCGCTGTGGTGGATCGCCAAGGGCTGGGCGATGGCATCGGCGTCCACCCTGCTGGTGCTGGTCCTCATCGGCCGCTTCACGACGTGGGGACGCCAGTTCTGGCGCATCACCGGCGCGTACTTCACCGGCCGGGAGAGCATCAAGATCTGGGTGTGGTTGGCCGTGCTGATGCTGATCGTGATCGCGGGCGTGCGTCTGGACGTGCTCTTCAGCTATCAGGGCAACGACATGTCCACCAGCTTCCAGGTGGTGGCCTCGGGCGTCGCAGGCGACGACGCAGACGGTCAGGGCGTCGGGGGTGCACGGCTTCTGGTTCTCGATCGCCGTCTTCAGCATCCTCGCCGTGATCCACGTGGCCACGAATCATGTTGGACCTGTTCCTGATGCAGCGATTCATGCTGGCGTGGCGTGCGTGGCTGACCGATCGGCTGACGGGCGATTGGCTCGACGGAAAGGCCTACTACCGGTCGCGTTTCATCGACGACACCATCGACAATCCCGACCAGCGAATCCAGACCGACATCGACATCTTCACCGCCGGAGTCGGGCCGCTGCCCAACACCCCGAACAACACGACGGGCGCCACCCTGTTGTTCGGTGCCGTCTCGGCGATCGCCTCGATGATCTCGTTCACGGCGATCCTGTGGAATCTCTCGGGCACGCTGGACATCTTCGGCATCCAGATCCCGAAGGCGATGTTCGTGATCGGCATCTTCTACGTGGTGTTCGCGTCGGTCTTCGCGTTCTGGATCGGCAAGCCGATCATCTGGCTGGCGTTCAACAACGAGAAGTACAACGCCGCCTTCCGCTATGCGCTGGTGCGGCTGCGCGACGCCTCCGAGGCGGTGGCCTTCTACCGCGGCGAGGTCGCGGAGCGCACCGGACTGCGGCGCCTGTTCTCCTCCGTCGTCGCCAACTACAAGAAGTACGTCAACAGGATGATCGGGTTCTACGGGTGGAACCTGTCGATGAGCCAGGTCATCGTGCCGCTGCCCTATGTGCTGCAGTTTCCGCGGTTCGTCGCGGGCGACATCAAGCTCGGCGACATGTCCCAGAGCGCCTCGGCGTTCGGCAGCATCACCGACGGATTGTCGTTCTTCCGCAACGCCTACGACCAGTTCGCCGGCTACCGCGCCGCGATCGTCCGTCTCCACGGCCTCGTCATCGCCAACGAGGAGGGCAGGGCGCTTCCCGAAGTCACCACGGCGGCCTGCGTCGACGGCACGGTCGAGCCTCGAGAAGATCGAGGTTCGCACACCCGACGGACGCCAACTCGATCAACCCGCTCGATCTGCGCCTGGAGGTCGGCGACACGCTGGTCGTCACCGGCGAGTCGGGCAGCGGCAAGACCACGCTGCTGCGCAGCCTCGCGGAGCTGTGGCCGTTCACGTCGGGCACGCTGACACGGCCGTGCGGACCGAACGAGACGATGTTCCTGTCCCAGATGCCCTACGTCCCGCTCGGTGATCTACGCGCCGTCGTCTCCTACCCCAAGGAGGAGGGCACGGTCGACGACGACGAGCTGCACTCGGTGCTGAACGAGGGTGGCGCTGCCGCATCTGATCGACCGCCTCGAACGAGGTCCAGGACTGGGCCAAGGTGCTCTCCCCCGGCGAGCAGCAGCGGATCGCGTTCGCCCGCATTCTGCTGACCAAGCCCAAGGCCGTCTTCCGTCGACGAGGCGACGTCGGCCTTCGACGAGGGCCTGGAGATGATGCTCTACCAGGCTGGTCCGGCGAGAGCTGCCCGACACGATCCTGGTCAGCGTGAGCCACCGCAGCACGGTCGAGCAGCATCACACGAAGGAACTGCGCCTGCTCGGCGACGGCGAGTGGGAGCTCAGCGACATCGCCGGTGGGACGACAGTCCAGGACGCGCCGGTATAGCGTCGGCCGCGAAAGGCGTTGCGGCCGTTCAGGTCAGCCGTGCGGCGTGCGTTCCTGCGCGCCTGCCGAAGAACGAGCCCTCGCCGAGCTGCGTTCCGCTGGAGTAGCCCTTGCCGTCCTGCACGAGCTTCGACGCGCACGCGCCCGCCGCGTACAGGCCGCGGCACGACGCTGCCGTCCTCGCGCAGCACCTCCGCATCGACCGACGTGCTGAGTCCGCCAAGGGTGAACGCCGAGTACATCGCCTTGCCCAGCGACAGGTCGAACGCACCCCACGGTCCGTTGTCCTGGGCCGCAAGGTAACTCGGTTGCTTGTGGAAGTCGGGGTCCTCGCCCGACGCCGCATTTTCGTTGTAGCGGTCGAGGGTGGCGACGAGATTGCCCTCCGGAATGCCGAGCGCCTTCTCCATCTCCTCGACCGTCTCCCAGCCGTCGATCAGTGGCACCAGCGGAACCTCGGGTCGCTCCAGATGCGCTTCGTCGACGATGAGGAACGCCGCGTTGTCCGGCTGGTCCATGACGAACGCCGAGGTGCGGGAGTGATAGGAGTCCTCCGCGACGAACCGCTTGCCGAGATTGTTGACGACGATGCCGGTGAGCAGGATCTCCGGCGGATAGACGGGCGCGGTCATGAAGGCCTCGTCCATGTGCTTGGTCGCGCCGCCCGCCGAGACGCCGAGCCGGATGGCGAGGCCGTCGTCGTAGGTATTGCCGAGGACGAACGGCTTCTCCGCGATCTTCGGCGTGTACTCGGCGACCATCTCCGGGTTCATCACGAAGCCTCCCGCCGCGATGATCACTGCCTTCGCCTTGATCGCACCGGTGTCGCTCGAAGTGCTTCCAGCGCACGCCGACCACCGCGCCGTCGTCGACGACGAGGTTGGTCGCGCCCGGTCTCGTAGCGGACCTGCACGCCCGACCTCGTCGGCCCGCTTCACCAGGAGATCGATCACCATCTTCGCGCCGCCGAGCTCGCCGGGCACCGGCACCGAGTGCCCACGCGGCGCCGGCTTGGCCCGCTCGAAGTACGGCCACACCTTCTCGTTGCCGGTATAGGACAGCCCCTCGGTGCCGGGCGGGACGACGACCTTCCCCGGCCAATAGCTCCGCTCGAACTGAAAGCCCAAGTCCTCCAACCAATTGAAGTGTTCGACGCTGCCGTCGCAGTAGGCGCGAATCTTCTCGGGGTCGGGCTCGAGCGACACCGCCATCAGGTACTTGTACATCTCCTCGGGGCGTGTCGTCGTGCCCGGTCGCCTGCTGGACCGCGGTACCCCCACCGAGGTAGAAGTGCCCGCCCGCCATGGACGTCGTGCCGCCGGCCTCGGCGGCCCGCTCGAGCAGCAGCACTCGGGCGCCCGCGGCCGCGGCGCTGACCGCGGCGGAGCCGCCCGCGATGCCGAAGCCGATCACGACGACGTCGACCTCGTCGGACCAGTCCGTGACGTCCGCGGCGTCGACGGTGTCTGGGTTCTCGATTGTCACGCGTGCTCCGTGCGGTCGATGTCGCGCGTTACCCATGCGATCTGGACAGGTGTCTGGTCATGCATCGCCATGAGGATATCTCCGGCTGACACCACCTGGCTAGAACGTGTTCTAGTTTCACGCGTGTTTCGCCGTGAACGAGGCCACCAGCAATTCGATCTGCGACCTCGAAGACGGCCGCCGGATCGGTCAACGTGTCGTCGCCGTACTGGCCGAACACTTCGAGGCTGATCGCACCCACCAGTGCGGCCCAGAGCAGAAAGCACTTCGTCACGGTGGCGTCGTCGCCAGCGAAGGCGAACTCGGCGCGAATCGCGTCGAAGTCGTGACGACATCGGTTCTGGGACAAGGGCAATTCGCTGGACGTGATGTCGCCCTTCGGCGATGCCCTCGGCGATCACGGCGAACAGTGCGCCGACCACGCGGGTGCCCGGTCCGACGGTTGACTCCGACGGGGCGTGGTATCCGGGGACCGGGCTGCCGTACAAGAGTGCCCAGGCGGCGGGATGCGCCACCGCCCATGCGCGGGCTGCAGATGCCATGCCGAGCAACGTCTCGCGCCAACTGCCCGTTCGTCGACGCACGCGCCTCGTCGACTGCATCGGCCAGCTCGGTGTAGGCATCGACCAACAACAGTGTCAACAGGTCGTCACGACTCGACACGTAGCGGTACACCGCCGAGGAGACCATGCCGAGGTCACGTGCGATGGCCCGCACCGAGAGTCCTGCGGCGCCGGCGGTGAACAGGTGGCGACGGCCCAGCTCGATGATCTCGCGCTCGATCTTGTCGCGGGTGTCCTGCCGCTTGCCCATCGATCCGAGTGTTGCACAAAACGAGATCACTGCTCTTGATTTCGCCTCCATGTCGTGTCAAAGATTATACGAGAGCAGTGCTCTCAGAGTGATCAAACAGAAGGAGAAGCAGCGATGACTACTCGCTACGACCAGCCAAATCTCGCCTCACGCGCCTTCAACGAGGTGTTCCGCTGGCTCGCCGAGGCGGGCATCAGCGTCGCGGGCACGCGCGCACTTCGGGTGCGCGGTCGCAAGACGGGCAAGCGCCGGGGCGTCGTGGTCAACGTCCTGACGGTCGACGGCCGCGACTTCGTCGTCTCGCCGAGAGGCAACACGCAGTGGGCTCAGAATGCGCGTGCCGCAGGCGAAGTCGAGATCGGCCCTCGCTGGCGGCAGCCACGTCGTGGCCATCGAGGAGGTCGCAGACGGCGCCAAGCCCGATCTGCTCCAGCGTTACCTAAATCGGTGGTATTGGGAGGTCAAGGGGCACGTCGCCGGCTTGACACCCGATTCCACCGACGACGAACTACGCTCGGCGGCGCCGTCGATACCCGTGTTCGAACTGACCCTGGCCTGACGGCGACTCAGGTGCCGTCGCGCACCATGCGCGCGATCTTCTCGGCGGTCTCGGCGTTCATCTCGCCGGACAGCTGAATCGAGGCGCCGCTGATCGGTGCGGTGATCTTGGGCGCGGCCAGCACCACGCCATCTCGGATGAACGCCACCTGCTTGCCGATGTTGGCGCCGGTGTACTGGGCGAAGTCGGCGCTCGATGCCATGTCCAACCCGATCTGCACGCCGTAGGCGTCCGTCAACGGAACTTGCGCCGACGAGGCGCTGGTCAGGTTGAGCTGCAATCCGACCGGGCCCAGTTGATACCGCGCCTTCTTGTCCAGATCGCAGGCGAAGATCGGGTCGGTCGGCGCCGGTGGAGGCGGAGGGACGGGATTGCATTCGTCCGGGCGTGCCACGAGGGGTTGTTCGAGCACGGGCCGAATCGACAGCGGACGTCCGATGATCGGGGGCACGGTCGGAGCCGGTGCCGCCACGTCGGCCGACGACTTCGAGTCGGAGTCATTGGCCAGCAACGGCATCAACACCGCGGCAAGCGTGGTGGCGACCAGACCGAGGATCCCCAACGACGCCATCACGGCGATGGCGATCTTGCGGCTGGACCATCGCTGCGATGAACCCTGCATCCGTACTCCTGATCGGGTCTGCAACGGCCTCAGGCCGGAGCGGTCGGCGGGGGCGGTGCGGGCGACCGGGTTGGCGGGATCCCCCGCCGTGGCCGACGAGGTGGTGTACACGTCGTCGCGGACCTGTTGATCGATGGACGGCCAGGATACGGCGGCGGGGAATTGGCCCCACGTGCTGTTGAACATCCCGACGATGGCCGCGCGACCGTCGTCGGTCGGCGCGTAGACCGGACCGCCGGAGTCACCCTTCTGGCTGACCACGCCGTTGACCATGGTGAACCAGCCGTTGTTGATCGCGTCGACGGTGCCGCAGCTCTCGCCGGTCACGACGCCGAAGTGGCACACCCGCAGACCCGGCGTCGGGACGACGGCCGGGTCGAAGACCAGGACCCGACCGCCCGGGAGCACGTTGTTGAGCGCGACGTCGGGCTCGAACTGGAACGCCTCCCAGTCGGCGATCTGATGATCGGTCGAGATGGTGGCACCGTCGGGCGTGTTGTCCCGAAACATCGTCTGGTGGCCGATGACGTTGCCGTCCCTGTCCCCGACCGCCCCGCTTGCGCGGCAATGTCCCGCGGTGAAGCCGGTCCGCGTCGCCATGTCGACGAAGGCCAGCGTGCACAGGTTCGTGCCCTGGCGGATCTCCATGCCGGGAAACACCGGACCGCTCGGGGCCGCGCTCGCGACCGACGGGGCGAGTGCCGCCGCCATGGCGACGGCGGTTGCCACCGCGTGTACGCGCAAACACATTTCGCGCAACGCCATCTCCGATCGGTGCGGGTCGATGAATCGTCTACCCTACCGTCGGCAAAGGCGGCCCGGGCCAATTGAGCCGGGCCGCCTCGTCACGCTCCCTACGGGATCGTGAGCACCTGGCCGGGGTAGATCAGATCAGGATTCGGTATGCCACTTGCATCGGCGATCTGCTGATACTTGTTACCGTCGCCGTAGAACTGCTCGGAGATCGCCCACAGGGTGTCACCGGAAACCACCGTGTAGGTCCGCGGCGCAGGCGGCGGGGGTGGCGGTGGCGGTGCCGGCTCTTCGGCGGGAAGCGGCTCCTCCGCGACGGCGGGAGTCACCTCGGTCTCGACGACCGGCGGAGGCGCGCGGCGGTGCCTCGTCGGTGTTGGTCTTCGAGGACCACGCCACACCGTCGAACCCGTAGAGCACGAGATTGCGGTCGTCCTGAAGGATCAGGCGAACGTCCTTGGCGCCCTTCGTGTCGGAATGCCACACCGGCTTGTCCGCCGTGTAGAGCACGAAGTTGCCGTCCTCCTGCACCTCGGCGCGAACCACGGGCTGGCCGTTGGTCTCGGTCGACCACACCGCCGTGTCGCCTGAGTACAGCACCAGGTTGCCGTCGTCCTGAAGTTTCACGTTGTACGCGCCGTTGCTCGACGTCAACGACTGCCCAACCTCCAGCTTTTCACCCTTTTGGAGTCTGTCTCCCATGATGTTCGTCCCTTTCCAAGATCGACCTGACCGAGCTTACTGACGCCGACGGGGTTCGTGTGCGGTTCGACGCGGCGCGAGCAAAACGGTTGGCGAACAACCGGTTGCGGGTCGGGCGAACTCTTTGGGCGTTGGCTAGGAGTCGAAGCCGAGACCCATCGCGTCCAACGTCCGCAGCAAAGCGTTGCGCCGTCCGAGGTTGTGATCGGCACGATCGAGTGACCATCGGGTGGCCTGGATTCCCATGCTGGCCAACGGCTCGGGCGGGAACGGCAGCGGTCGCTTGCGGACCATCTCGAGCTCGGTGCGTGGCGTCGGACGACCGTCCAGAAGATCGAGGCATACGTCGGCGGCAAACCTGGCCGCCGCCACGCCCAGTCCGGTGAATCCGTTCACGTAGGCGACCCGGTCGTCGCGGGCCAGACCCCAGTGCGCGCAGAACCGCGTATTGGTGTCGATGGCGCCTGCCCACCGATGGCTGAAGCGGACGTCGTCGAGCTGCGGGAAGGTGATGAAGAAGTGCTCGGCAAGCCTGCGGTAGGTCGCGGGACGGTCCTCGTAAGACGGGTCGACGCGGGCCCCGAAGTGATACACCGCGTCGTAGCCGCCCCAGACGATCCGGTTGTCCTCGGTGAGGCGGTAGTAGTGAAACTGGTTGGCGCAGTCGCCGATTCCCTGTCGGTTCCGCCAGCCGATGCGATCCAGCTGGACATCGGTCAGGGGTTCGGTCGCCAGCACGTAGTCGTAGACCGGCACCGTGTGGAGCCGATTGCGCCGAAGGAGATGGTTGAACACGTTCGTCGCGAGGACGGCCTGTGCCGTGGTCACGACGCCCTTGCCCGTGTCGATGCGCAGCGCGGCGCCACCCGAGTCGATGGAGGTCGCGTTGGTGTCCTCGTAGACGAGAACGCCCGCCTCGGTGCACGCGCGGGCCAGCTCGAACACCAGCTTGGCCGGATGAACGATGGCGCACGTGTCCGGCTGGAAGAGGCCTGCGAGATAGGTGGGCGACCGGACCTCCTCGCGGAGGTCCTCACCGCTGAGCAGCAGCCCCTCCCCCGCGTCGGCGGACTGTTCGAGGCCGCCCACCTGATGCGGCTCTGTCGCCACCGACAGCATGCCGCTGCGTTGCCACTCGACGTCGAGGCCCAGGCGCTGGATCTCGTCCTGCATGCCATCGAGATTCTCCAGGCCCATCGCGGTGAGTTGATCGATCTCGTTGGGCCACCGCGACTTTCCGTTCACGGCGCCGTGGGTGAGGCTCGCGTCGACGAACCCGCCGTTGCGTCCCGACGCCGCCCAGCCGATCCGATTGGCCTCGATGAGGACGATGCGCCGGTCCGGATTGCGCTGCGCGGCATGCAGGGCGGTCCACAAACCGGTGTAGCCGCCGCCGACGACGAGGAGATCGCACGTGATCGGGCCGGGCAGCGCCGGGATACCGAGGCCGGTCGACGTCCAGCCACATGGACCCGAACGTGCTTGCGGAAAGGGACCGTTCGACCAGCGCGCGGTCGACGTGACGATCGAACACCGTATCCACGACGCGTGAGCCTACTGGGCTGGCGACATCGGAGCCGGAACATCGGCAACTGTCGCGGGCGACCACCCCGGCGGCCCGAAGGTGTAGCCGAAGCGGTCCCGCCAGCGTCGCGCCCGGCGGAGGTCTCGGGCGATCGCCACGTATTCGTGGGTCTGCAGCGTCCAGACGTTGAAGGTGTCCACCTGCTTGGTCAGGCCGTAGTGCGGCCGGAACGTCTCCGCGGCGAAGCTGCCGAACAGCCGGTCCCATACGATCAGGATCCCGCCGTAGTTCTTGTCGAGGTACTGCTGGTCCATTCCGTGGTGCACACGGTGATGCGACGGCGTATTGAAGACGAATTCGATTGGGCGCCAAAGCTTGCCGATGCGCTCGGTGTGGATCCAGAACTGGTACACGAGGTTGATCGAGAAGCTCGCGAACACGATCCATGGAGGAACGCCGAGCAGCGGGAGCAGCGCCCGAAGGACGACGTCGCCGCTGATGTTCCACTTCTGTCGCAAGGCGGTGGCGAAGTTGAAGTACTGGCTGGAATGGTGCGCCTGATGGGTGGCCCAGAACAGCCGGACCCGGTGGGCCATCCGGTGGTAGGCGTAGTAGAGAAGGTCGACGCCGAGGATGGCGATGACCCACGTGTACCAGGCCGTCGCGGGCAGGTGCCACGGCGCCACGTAGGCGTACAGCGCGGCATATCCGACGAGGGCGATGCCGTTCAGCAGGCCCGTCGTGGCGATCGACACGAGGCCCATGTTGATGCTCGCCCAGGCGTCCGACTTCATGTAGGCCCCGGCGGGTGCCCGCTCGGCCTCGACGTGCTGGAGTTTGCGGGCCGCCGTCCACTCGATGACCAGCATCAGCACGAAGAACGGCACGGCGTACATCACCGGGTCGTGCAGCAGCGGCGGCAGCACCTCCGAGAGCAGTCTCGAGAAACCAGCCACTAGGTCCACGTCACCTCCACATCTCCCACGGCAGCGTAGCCGGGCGGGCAGCGCGGCGGTAGCAGATATGCCCGGTACTCAGCGGAAACTGAGCACGTCCCGTCCCCACGCGGACCGCAGCTGGGCGTCCAGGTCGTCGACCACGGCGTCCTGCTTGTCGATCACGAGCGTCGCGCGATCCTCGGCGGTGTACGGCCGCCACTGCGGATCCCCGGGGAGTCCCGCGGGCTCGCCACGCACCGCGAAGTTGCGCCATCGCGTCCGCATCCGCTCCGAGACGGCGGTGCCTGCCTTGAGCCCGCCGAGCTTGAACGTCGGATCCTTTGCTCCAGCAACGAGATTGCCCCACACGTAGGGCAATTCGGTCGCGTGCGCGCCACCGAGGCGCAGCATGCGCAGCATCGGCGTCGCGAAGTCGAACCGGTAGAGGTAGACCGGTGCGACGGCGGCGTGCGCCTCGGCCATCCAGATGGACGGCATCCGGAAGCCGATGTCGCGGGCCACGCCCATGCCGGGTGTCTTCCCGCGTCCGCGATAGGTGGCGCCCAGCTCGGCCTCGGTGGGCAGCCGTACATCCGGCTGTTCGGCCGCGATTCCGGCAAACATCTCCTTGATCGCCTCGGGAGTGATCGGCATCAGCGGAGACTTCATCCACTTGAACAGCGCGGCCTCGTGTTCGTTCGTCCCGATGATCAGGGGAACCGGAAGCGTTCGACCGGCCCGCGCCGCGGCGACGGGATAGTCGGGCACCAGGTCGCCGTCCACGATCGGCGCGAACGCCAACGTTCCCGGCGTGCGGAGCGGAACCTCGTCGAAGACGCGCTTGGACGCCGCCAGAACCGCCGAAATGGGCGCATTCACCAGTTCGTCGACGTCGCCGCTTTCCATGCCGATGGCATCGAGGAACGACTCGGCGACGGTTCGCGACCGGTTGGCGTCGTACACGGACGTGACCGGCGAACTCTGCGCAATCGCCGCCGAGAACAGTCCCGTCGCGGCGGGGCTGGCGAGGAGGGTGGTGATCACGCCTGCGCCCGCCGACTCTCCGAACAGCGTCACCCGGCCCGGATCGCCCCCGAACGCGGCGATGTTGTCCCGTACCCACTGCAGAGCGAACAGGACGTCGCGAAGGCCGAGGTTGGTGTCGAACCTCCTGTCGGAGCCGGTGCGCCCGGTGTCGAACGAGGAGAGATCCAGAAAGCCAAGCGCGCCGAGTCGGTAGTTCACGGTCACGACGACGACGTCGCCGCCCGCCGCGAGCGCCCGCCCGCGGTACAGCGACTGCGCCGCGGACCCGAGGATGTACGCGCCGCCGTGCACCCACACCATCACCGGCGTGTCGGAGCCCGGGCTGGTGCCGGACGACGCCCACACGTTCAGCGTCAGGCAGTCGTCGCCCTGCGGCGCGCCGAGGTCGATCGGGATTCTCGGGTCGGTGGGTTGCGGGCATGCGGGCCCGACGGCCGTCGCGTCGGCCACCTCGGTCCACCTGTCCGGCGCTTGCGGGGCACGCCACCGCAGCTCTCCGGCCGGCGGCGCAGCGTACCGAATTCCCTTCCACACCTTGATGATTCCGTCGTCGATGCCCCGCACGGGGCCATTTGTCGTGTCGACTACGGGCTGGTTGCGCACACCCGCTGCGCCGGTATCCGCGGTCACCGTTGAGCGGCCCGACGTTCGTCGTCCGTATAGCCATCGGCTCGCTGTCGGGCGGGTGCCGAGCGCATCCGTGACACCAATCTGCTGTTCGACTCCCACGAACTGCCCACGCCTGCCGAGGTGGTCGCATAGGTCATGGAGCGGTCTGCGGCGAACCCGAGGCGCTGTCCGATCGCGACCGCGTCCATGTTCGCGCCGAGGAAGATGAACTCCCACGAATAGTCGCGTTCCTGACGCTTGATCGCCTTGCTCACGGCGTCGTGGGTCCATTCACGGCTCGAGTTCTCGTGTCCGTCGGTCATGACCAGCACGATGACCTTGCCCGGCCGCTCGGCTTCCGGCGTGGCATTCAACGCCGCGCCCACGTCGGTGATGAGACGACCGAGCGAGTCGTACAGTGCGGTGGCGCCGCGCGGCTGCAACTCCAGCCGCCCGACGGTGGCGATGGGCTGATCGGCATAGACGACCTCGTACTCGGTGTCGAACTGGGCCAATGTCACGCGCGCCTCGCCCGGGTCCTTGCGCTGCTCGTCGATGAACGCGTTGAACCCGCCCTCGGTGTCGGCCTTTATGGACTCCATCGATCCCGAGCGGTCGAGCAGAACGGCGATGAGTGCTTTCTGGGGATCCGTCATGGGTGCTCCTCCGAGGTTGACGGCTATGGCTGTGGGCGGCGCCCGATCCCTCCAGGTTACCGACGGCCACCGACAGTCACGGGCATCAACTCTGGCCCAGCGGCAGCGGTGACCGACGCTGACCTGAAGCGCCAGTAGCTTGGTCCCGTGAACAAGTGGTGGTTGTTGACCGCGGCGATCGTCACCGAGGTGGCCGCCACCCTGTCCCTGCGAGCCTCCCAGGATCACGGCGCCTGGTTGGCGGTGGTCGTCGTCGGATACGTCGCGGCCTTCGCACTGCTGACCATGGTGTTGCGTGCGGGCGTCGCCGTCGGCGTCGCCTACGGCATCTGGGGCGCAGCAGGCACGGCGGTGACGGCGGTGCTCGGCGCCGTCATCTTCGGCGACCCGTTCACCTGGGCGATCGCCGCAGGTATAGGCCTGATCATCGCGGGCGTCCTACTCGTCGAGATCGGCTCGCACCCGGAGGGCCAGGTGCAGGAGTCGTGAACATGTGGGTGGTCCTGACGGGCGCGATCTGCATCGAAGTGTTCGCGACGCTCGGGCTGCGCGCGTCCGACGGACTCAGGAAGAAGGCGTGGATCGCTCCGGTCACTCGTCGGCTATCTGGCGTCGTTCTACCTGCTGTGGCTCACCTTGGCGCTGGGAATGCCGGTCGGCATCGCCTATGGCGTCTGGACCGCGTGCGGTGTCGCTGCCGTGGCCGTCGTCGCGCGCTATCTGTTCGGTGACACGCTGACCCCGAAGATGATGTGCGGCATCGGCCTGATCATCGCTGGCGTGCTCACGATCGAACTGGCGGGCGCCGTCCACTGAGCACGCCCGCGGCCATGACGACCGCGATTCCGGCTGCGGGCACCACCAGAAGGCCGACGCGCAGGCTGGTCGCATCCGCGATCATCCCGACGATCGGCGGGGACGCGACGAAACCGACGCGCATCAGCCAGCTCACCACGGTGAGTCCGCTACCCGCGCGCAGACCCGGTAGTTGGTCGGCGCCGTGCATCGCGGCGGGCACGACGGTCGCGATGCCGATCCCCGCTGCGGCGAATCCGACGATCGTGGACGGCACGCTCGGAAACGCCAGCGCAAGTCCCATGCCCACCGCGGTGACGAGTCCGCCGGTGCGCACGACCGCGCGCTCGCCGAAGCGGTCCACCAACCGGTCCCCGGTCAGTCGCCCGATGAACTGAAAGCCGAGCAGTGCGATGTACCCCAGCGCCGCCACCGCGCCGGCGGCGCCGAGATTCTGCCCCAGATACAGTGTCGCCCAGGAACTTCCGGCATCCTCGACGACGGCACCCGCGGTGGCGATCACCACCAGCAGAAGCAATGCGACGTAGACGCGACGGTCTGGCCTGCCCTCTCTCCGAGCGCCCGGCGAGTGGTGGTCCTCTTGGTCGGGGCCCGGCAGCAGGAACGGATACGCGACCACCGCAACGCCGATGAACACCGCAGCGCTCACGCCGAGGTGCAGGGCAATCGGCACGTGAAGGGCGATCGCTGCGGCCGCCATCGCGCCGCCGAGGACCGCGCCCGCCGACCACACGGCATGGAGCGAGTTGATGATCGACCGTCCGTAACACCCGCTGGACCCTCAGGCCGTGGGTGTTCTGTGACGACGTCGGCGATGGCGTCGCACGCGCCGCCGGCGAACAGCACCAAGGCCAGGAGCGCGGGCGCCGTCGAGAGTGCCCGCCGCGAACACCAGCACCGCGATGCCGACGGTGCACGCCAATGACGTACGTGCGGAGGTGAATCGGCGGACCACGGCGCCTGCGGCCACGCCGGCGACGAGCGCGCCGGCCGGGAAGGCCGCCACGACGATGCCGTATGCCGTGTTGGACAGCGCCAGGTCGGCCTTGAGTTCGGGGAATCGAGGCACCAGGTTGGCGAATATGCCTCCGTTGGTGAGGAACAGGGCCGCCACCGCGATCCGGGCCCGGCGATTGCGAATCGCATCACGACCGCCGGATGCCATGGTCGCGACGATACTGGGAGCTGGATGGAACCCGCGACCCGTGCGGCGGTGGCGTCGACCCGGATCAGCCGGGTGGCGGCGGAGGCAACGGCTCGGGCTGCGACGCGGGCCGCTGGCCAAGGAGCGCGCCGTCGAGGCCCCCTGCCTGATACATCGCCCACAGCCGATGCAGGTATTCGCTGCGCTTGATGTCGGCGTTCTCCTGGCCAGGGTCGACGCCGAAGATCTGCCCCTGGCCCGGCGCCGAGGGCTCCAGGTTCTGCGGCAGAAGTAGGAGTTGTTGAGCGCGTTGCGGGTTTGGCATCGCGCCGGGATCGGTGCCAGGCAGCGCAGGCGTCGCGGTCTGGCCGAGCAGCATGCCGTTGCCGAGCGCGGCGAGGTCCGGCAATCCGGCGATGCCCGGCGACGGGTCGTTCGACTGAGCCAGCGGAGCGCTGTGCAGTGCGCCGACGTACGGGGCGGTGGAGGCGGCGGCGCGGGGATCCGCTGGCACGTCGGGTGGCGGTGGGTCCGCTGCCGCCGGCGGTGCATGACCAGCGGCACCGACGCGCAGCCACCGACCGCGAGCACGCCGATCAGCTCGGTGCTCGGCTCTGCCGAGTCCTCGACGCGGCACGGCCCTTCCACGAGGAGGGCGCCGCGCCAATGCGTTGTCGCGGACTGCGAGTGGCGGTGGTCAGACGGCCGTTCCAGCCTTCGCGCACGCCATTTGTACGTCGTGGGCGTTGGTGTTCATGTCGCTAGCCGTGCTGTTCAGGGTCTCGCCGCCGCCGTGCAGTCCCATGACCAGGACCAGCTTCGCCGCCCGCAGCGACCAGGCTCCGCATCGGCGTCCTGCGATGTCGGCCGGCAGCCCGGGTGTACTGGCTGCCGTACATCCCCATGCGACGCGGCCTGCCGCAGCGCCGTCCTACCGGTGGAGTTGGCGGATATCCACGGACCCGTCGGCGTAGTTGACCGTGTTCCCGCCGCCGGCGGTGTTGTAGGCGAAGTCCTCGTAGTTGGACGCCGCGTAGTTCAGCGCCACGGAGAACTGCCTTGCATGCATCGGCAACGCCCTGGGTCGGCGTCGCCATTGACGGGCATCGCACTCACCCCGGGGAGTTCGACCGCCGGGCCGGTCGTGGAATCGTCCGGAGCCGGATGCTGCCGGGATCCGCCGACGCCGTGGCGCCACGGCCAACGCGATGCCACCTGCAATGAGCAAGGCCGGTACAGCGCGCGCCCCGGGGTGTGTGATGACGTCATCGCGTTCCTCTCAGGGTGGCCGTCTCGAGCTTCCTCGGAAGGAACTGTGTGCAGATTCCGTGCTCAGTGCACCGATCCAAAGCGTCTCCAGCAGCGCCCCCGAATCGAGACACAGCTGTGACGATGGTCGAGCCAGGACCTGACCAAATAGTGAACGGACACTTAACAGCTCGGGCCGGTTGTGCGGCCAATGGGCTCTCGTTCTGTCCCGTAAGGCCGCGTCCAGCGCAGGTGGCGCAACTGGATTAACTTTTTGCTGTCAATTCGCTGTGGAAACGTCCATTTAAGATGCTCGGTAGATGGCCATCCGGTGGCAACAGTTACCCGTGTGTTCACCGTTCGGACACCCGCTTCCTTAAAGATTCCTCATGACAGATCCCGCCGGGATCGAGACGATAGAGAGGCACCGACCCACATGTTGCATCGTTTCGCCACCGCGGCTGCTGTATGCATGCTCATTCCGATGGGAGTGGCCCCCGTCGCGCTGGCGGAGATCCGCCCGCCGACGACTGCAGCAACGCCGCCGCCCCTGCTCCTGCGCCTGGGGTCCTGCCGGGCCCGTGCCGTCGGCCCCTGCCGGGAACCTCATGAAGACACCCGATGGCTGGAATCTGAACATCAGTCGCCAAGGACGAATCCCTGGAGCCGGTCGCGTCGCTCACCGGCGCACCGACCTCGCGGGAGTACATCGTCGACGGAACCTTCCTCGGCACGGTCAGCGGCGGCGGGAGCACGAAGCTCGCAGGCGGAACGCTCGAGGCCGGCTACCAGATCGGCTGCGGCATCATCCAGGACGACATCGAGTCCATCACCTCGGCCGGGCATCACGCCGGGCGCCGGCATTCCGTTCGTCAGCGGCAATGCGCTCTTCCCGATCACGCTCGGGCTCTCGTCGCTATCGCAACAGATCAAGATCGACCTCAAGCCCGGCACCGTCAACATCGTCCCGGTCGGCAAGAAGTCGTACAAGGGCACGAACTCTCGCGTGTCCATCACCGGCTTCCGCATCAAGATCGACGGCTGCGCGGGACAGTCCTTCATCCGGTCGTACGCGACCCTGACGAGCTCGACGGACAACACCGACGACGTGGTCACCTACCTTGGCGTCACCAAGGTCGTTTAGCTACAACCACTTTCATAGCCTGACCACAACATCGAGACACGAAGGGCTCAAAAGGACATGTTGAATCGTTTTGCCAATGTGGTTGTAGTTGCCATGCTTCTTCCGCTGGGAGCGACTCCGATCGCCATGGCGGACGACGGCGATGCTGCCCCCTCCACCGCCACTGGACAACGGCGTCGTCGCCTCCGAGGTTCCTGGCATCGCCCACACCCCGGACGGCCGGACCCTGACGGTCGTGGCCAAGGACGAGACCCAGCTTCCGATCGCACCCCTGACGACGTCGCTGTCGTCGCGTGAATGGTTGGTCGGCGCGACGTTCACCGGCTCGGGCATGGGTGAGGTCAAGGGCGGCACGCTCGAGGTCGGGTACCAGATCGGCTGCGGCATCGAGATGGACAAGATCAAGCTGAACGGCTCGATCGGCCTCGGTCTTGGGCAACGCCAGCCTTGAGTGGCGCGGGCGTCGTCGGGCTTCCCGACGCAGCTTCACCGTTCCCGATCCAGGGTCAGGTCGAGGTCGAGCCGCGCCCCGGCACGATCACCAACGTGATCGTCGACAAGAAGACGTACAAGGGCAACACGACCCGCGTCACCGTCAAGGACATCCACATCAAGGTGGACAACTGCGTCGGGGCGTCGTCGCTGCGGTCGTACGCGGTGCTGACCAGCTCGGGTACCGACGCTGACGACATCGTCGCCTACTACGGCGTCACCAAGACGTTCTGACCTTGGGTACGACACCGAAAGCCGTCGTCGGCCAAGCGATTCGCGGTCGAGGCAGCTGCTCGGCGGCGTGATGGCGGTGGGCGTGGCGGTCGGCTCGGCGGGGTTCGCCTCAGCCGATCCCGGAGGAGCCGCTCCCCGCGCCTCCCACTGCCGCCGGGGGCAGGGCTCCTCGCAGGTCCCGTCGACCCGAACATGATCGTCGATGCGCCCCCTCCGGCAAACCCGGCGTTACTGCGCTCGGCCCGCTCGGGGCGCTCGCGGGCGGTGGGGCGGGAGCGCAGGACTACCTGCTGGGCCAGAATCCGGCTCCGTCGGTGGACGGTGCCGGGGCGGTGCCCGCCGCCCAGACCCCGGACGTGCTCGACTCCGGGCAGTTCCTCTTGCCGCTCGAACTACCGGATGCCGTCACCCGATCAGGATTCGCCGTCGCCGTACGCGCTGACCGAGGGGACACCTCCTGGTCCGTTCGCGCGGATCGACGCGTTCAAGGGCGCGCACTCGATGGCACACGGCGCGATCGGCCGGATGCCGATCGGCGATCTCGGTCAGCCGCTGCCGGGTACGGCCCCGCCGCCGGGAACGAACATCCCGGTGGGGCCGGTGGACGGACTGCCGGATCCGGGCGCGCCGCCTCCCCCGTTCCTTCCGCCGCTGCCCCCGCTCGGTGGCTGACGCCGGCACCTGACACGCGTATCCGACCGCGCAACCGGCAAGATTGTCGTCATGACGGAGCCGGCGTGGTCGTTGGTCCAACTTGCGCACCGCTACGGCGTGGCAACCGAGTACCTCGACTGGGCGGATGTCCGCCGGGTCGTTCCCGAGTCGACGCTGATCGACGTGCTCGGTGCGTTGGGGGTGCCCGCGGCGCGGCGAAGAGGACAGGGCTGCAGCACTTCTCGACCTCGATCGCGCTCACTGGGAGCGCATGGTGGCACCCGACCGTGGTCAGCCGCACGCGATCGGCCCGCCTCGTTCTGGGTGCACGTCACCCACGGTGAAACCGTCGGCGTGTGGATTCGGTTGGAGGACGGCACGGTTCGCGCGGGTCTGGACCAACTCGAGAACAACACGCCGCCGTACGACCTCGATGGGCGCCGGATCGGAGAGGCGACGTTCGGGATCCCGGAGGATCTGCCGCTCGGCTATCACACGCTGCACGTGCAGGCTGGCGAGCCAAGAGGCCAGCGCCACCCTCATCGTCTCCCCCGCGACGGCGCCGTTGCCCGCCGCGCTCGGCGGTGGACGGTCATGGGGCCTGGCCGCTCAGCTCTACAGTGTGAGATCCGACAAGTCTTGGGGCATAGGCGATTTGGTGGACCTGGCCGATCTCGCCGTGTGGTCTGCGAGTCAGCACGGGGCGGGCTTCATCCTGGTGAACCCGCTGCACGCCGCGTCGCCGGCCGCCCCGATGGAGCCCTCGCCGTACCTGCCGACCTCACGACGCTTCGTCAACCCGCTCTACCTCCGGATCGAGGCCATCCCCGAGTTCGCCTACGTCCGTCACCGCGGAAGTCTGCGCAAGGCCCGGGATGCGGCTCAGGCGGGCGCGGACGCCTCCGACCTGATCGACCGGGACTCGGTGTGGACGATCAAGCGCGCCGCGCTGAAGAGCGTCCACGAGCGTGGAGCGGTCGGCAGGGCGCGAGCTCGCCTACGCCGCCTACCGGGCCCGTGAGGGCGCGCAGCCTCGACGACTTCGCCACGTGGTGCGCGTTGGCCGACGAGCACGGCAACGACTGGCACCGGTGGCCGGAGGAGCTGCGGCACCCGGCGGGCGAGGCGGTTGCGGCCTTCGCCGCCGAGCACGCCGATCTGGTCGACTTCCATCGCTGGCTGCAGTGGCAGCTCGACGACCAGCTGACCGGAGCTCAGGTCACGGCCATCCAGTCGGGGATGGCCCTCGGCGTCATCCACGACCTTGCCGTGGGCGTCGACCCCAACGGTGCGGACGCGTGGGCACTGCAGGACGTTCTGGCGCTCGGCGTCAGCGCCGGTGCCCCACCCGACGAGTTCAACCAGCTGGGGCAGGACTGGTCGCAGCCGCCGTGGCGCCCCGATCAGTTGGTCGAACTGTCCTACGAGCCGCTTCAGGGCCGTGGTCAACGCCACGCTGCGGCATGCGGGCGGGGTACGGATCGACCACATCATCGGCCTGTTCCGGCTGTGGTGGATCCCGAAGGGCGCGCCACCCACCGACGGCACCTACGTGCGCTACGACCACGAGGCGATGATCGGCATCGTCGCGCTGGAGGCGCAGCGCGCGGGCGCGGTGGTGGTCGGCGAGGATCTCGGCACGGTCGAGACCTGGGTGCGCGACTACCTGTTGGAGCGGGGCCTGCTCGGCACGTCGATCCTCTGGTTCGAACAGGATCGCTGGAGGAACGGCGCCCCGCTGGAGGCGCAGTGGTGGCGGGAGTACTGCCTGTCGTCGGTGACGACGCACGATCTGCCGCCGACCGCGGGATACCTCGCGGGCGAACACGTGCGGATCCGCCAGGAGCTCGGGCTGCTGGCCCGCCCGGCCGAGGAGGAACTGGCCGACGACAAGGCAGCACCAGGCGGCGTGGTTCGCCGAGCTTCGCCGCGTCGGGCTGCTGGGTCGGGATCCGACGGTCGACGAGGTCGTCGTCGCGCTCTACGAGTATCTCGGCCGCACGCCGTCGCGGCTGCTGGCGCTCGCCCTACCGGATGCGGTCGGCGACGTCCGCACCCAGAATCAACCGGGGACCAGCGACGAATATCCGAATTGGCGGGTGCCGCTGGCCGATCCCGACGGACGGCGGATGAGCATCGAGGACGTCTTCGAAGATGCCCGCGCGGCCGCCTTGGCGCAGGTCATGCGGGCATCGGTAACGCCAGCGCGAGTCATGATCGAAGTTTCTCGAGAGGCTGGTTTTGCGCTATGTTCGCACTCGACGGTCGCACAGTACCGCTACACACGGAGGTCACGTGAAGAAGCTCGTTCTGCTGGCGGTCACCGCTGCCGCCGCTGCCTCGGCAACTGTGCTGAGCACCGGCGTCGCCACTTCCGACCCGGCCAGTGCCGCGTCCCTGAACGTCGTCGGCGAGCCGTACGGCAAGGCCATGGGGATCCTGAAGAGCCAGGGCGTCAAGGGCACCTTCGGCGGCTCGGTCGGCAGTGATCTGCCGCAGGCGCAGTGCATCGTGGATCAGCAGAAGGTGATCCCGAGCGGCAAGATGATCCTGATGCTCAACTGCACCAGGCCGCGGCCGGGAGATGCCGGGAACAGCGGACCCGCCGGATCGCCAGGACCCGCGAACCTCGGTGGAAACGGCATCACCACCGTGACGGCGACGCCGGTCGGCGGCGGCGGCCGGTGGCGGCCCGATCCACCCCGGCGGCACGTAACACCGCAGCGAACCCGCTACCGCCGTTCCCACATAACCGTCGTAGACTCTCCCTGTCACTCAAGCCAGGAGGGGTGATTAGCCATGCTGCGACCACAACGATTCGAGACCGAGGTCGATCCCGGCCCGATCCAGATCCAGGCCCGCAAGGTGCACTTCGACGTCGACGACGTCCCGTTGCACTGGATCCCCGGTCACCCCGCCGCCTCGAATGTCATCGGCATGCTCAACATCGTGCTCCCCGCGGCCGAGCGCTGGTTCGTGGCCACGTACAACGAAGCGCTGCCGTTGGTGCGCGACCCCAAGCTCGCCGAGGACATCCGCGGCTTCATCGGCCAGGAGGCGACGCACGCCGACGTGCACGAAAAGGTGCTCAACGAGTACATGGTCGCGCACGGTGTCGACCCGAAGCCGATCCTGGACCAGATCGAGTACGTCTTCGAGAAGGTCTTGGCGCCAACCGATTCCACCGATCCGAAGGTCCGGCTGAATCACCTGTGCGACCGCCTGTGGCTGATCGCCGCCATCGAGCACTACACCGCCGTATTGGGCGACTTCTCGCTGAACTCCGCATGGGATGACTACGGCGCCGATCCGACGATGGTGGACCTGTTCCGTTGGCACGGAAGCGAAGAAGTCGAACACCGCAACGTCGCCCATGACGTGGCGGTCTACTTCCACGACAGCTATGTCGATCGCATCAACGCCATGATGATGGCCTGCATGATGATGTTCGTGCTGTTCCAGCGGGGCGGGAAGTATCTGGCGAAGTCCGACCCGCAGGCCCCCATGGGGTGGTTCAAGCTGCAGCGGCTGCGCATGCGCGACTCCAAGCTCGGATTGCTGCCCAAGTATCGAAAGCTGTTCGGCTCCAACACGTTGATGTACTTCCGGCCGGGGTTCTCGCCGGAGCAGATGGGTTCGACGGCACAGGCCGTCGCCTACCTGGCGAGTTCTCCCGCAGCCCGCACGGCACACCTGTAACAGCCGTGTCGTCCCGCCCGCGGCGCGTGCCGCCGAGTGCTTTCGGCCGATTCCGGCACGACCCGATGATCGGGCTCGTCGACGTCGCCGCCGCGAAACTCTTCAAGCTCACGGCGTGCGATCCGCGACGTGGCTCCGCTGCTGGACGTCGAGCGCGGCATCACGCTCGAGGTGGCCGACCGACAGGTCGTCGCGCACGATCAGGACGTCATCGCGCTGACGCTCGTCGCACCGGACCGTGGCGTCGCTGCCGCGGTGGCACCCCGGCGCCCACATCGACGTGCACCTGCCAAGCGGCCGGGTCCGGCAGTATTCGCTGTGCGGTGATCCCGCCGTCACCGACGCCTACCGGATCGCCGTTCGCCGCATCCCCGGCGGCGGCGGCGGGTCGCTCGAGGTGCACGACGAGGTGGCCGTCGGCTCGACGCTCACCACCAGCGGTCCGCGCAACGCGTTCCCGCTTGCGGTTCCCGGCTACGGGTCCCCCACCCAGCGATTCCGCTTCATCGCGGGCGGCATCGGGATCACGCCGATCCTGCCGATGCTCGCCCAGGCGGAGCGACTCGGCGTGGACTGGTCGATGATCTATGCCGGCCGCAGCCGCGACAGCCTGCCCTTCCTCGACGAGCTTGCGCGATTCGGTGATCGCATCGACATCCGCACCGATGACGAATCCGGTCTGCCCTCGGCGGCCGAACTTCTCGGTGGCTGTCCCGACGGCACCACGGTGTACGCGTGCGGGCCCGCACCCGCGCTCACCGCCATCCGTGCGGAACTGGCCGGGCGAGACGACGTCGAGCTGCACTTCGAACGCTTCGCCGCCGCACCCGTCGTGGACGGGCACGCATTCACGGTCTCGATCGCATCGTCTGGCACGTCGTTGCGGGTGCGCGGCCGAGGAGACGCTGCTGACAGCGCTGAACAAGGCTGGCGTGCGCGCCCCGTACTCGTGCCAGCAGGGCTTCTGCGGAACGTGTCGCGCCCGGGTTCTGTCCGGGTCCATCGAGCACCGCGACACTCTGCTCACCGACCCCGAGCGGGACGCGGGGATGATGCTCGTCTGCGTCTCGCGTGCATCCGGCGACACGGAGCTCATCCTCGATCTGTGAGCTCGAGGGCGCGAGACTAGGATTCGCGCATGCCGTTGGCCGATGGGACGACGTTCGCCGACTACACCATCGTTCGCCGGTTGGGCACGGGTGGAATGGGCGAGGTCTATCTCGCGAAACATCCGCGACTGTCCCGTCAGGACGCGCTGAAGATCCTCCGCGCGGACGTGTCCGCGGACGCCGAGTACCGCGAGCGGTTCCACCGCGAGGCCGACATCGCCGCCGGGCTATGGCATCCGCACATCGTCGAGGTGCACGACACGGGCGAGTTCGACGGCCAGCTGTGGCTGTCGATGGACTACGTCGACGGGACCGATGCGGACAGCCTGCTCGGCGACCGGTATCTCGCTGGACTGCCGCCACACGAAGTCGTCAAGATCGTCACCGCGGTCGCCGAGGCGCTCGACTACGCACACCAGCGAAACCTCCTGCACCGCGACGTCAAGCCCGCGAACATCCTCATCGCCAGTCCCGGTCTGGAGGACGAGCGAGTCCTGTTGGCCGATTTCGGCATCGCCAGGAGGACCGACGACACGAGCAATCTCACCGCGACCAACATGACCGTCGGGACGGTGATGTACGCGGCCCCCGAGCAGCTGTTGGGTTCTCCCATCGACGGCCGAGCCGATCAGTACGCCCTTGCGGCCACGGCCTTTCATCTGCTCACCGGCACGCCACCGTTCGAACATTCGAATCCCGCTGTCGTGATCAGCCAGCACCTGACGGCGGCACCACCGGTGATCGGCGACCGTCGGCCCGACCTGTCCGAGCTCAACGAGGCCTTGGCGAAGGCGCTGGCCAAGGAACCCGGGGACAGGTTCGCGCGCTGTGTCGACTTCGCGACTGCGCTGAGCCATCACTTGGACGTCGTCGATGACGCGAACGCGACGCGCCCGTTCGAAATCGCCAAGGCCGTCGAGATCGTCGAGGCCCGGAAAGCCAAACAGGCCAACGCGGCGACCACCGCCCGCAAGATCGTCCACACGTCGGGACGCCACGAAAAGCCCGCCCCGGCGAGGTCGACACCCCGGCCCGCCGTCGTCGTCGCCGCGGTGCTGGCGATCCTGCTGATCGCCGCGATCGCCTTCGCGCTGTTCGAAATGCGTCGCGCGGATGACGACAGCCCCCAAGCCCCCACCACGACGACGTCGGCGACCTCGGTACCCACGTCGCCCGTCACATCGCCACCGGTTTCGTCTCCTGTTCCCGTGCCTCCTCCGCTGGAGGAGTCGTCGTCCACCAGCGAGTCGACGACCGCCGAGACCACCACCACCGCCGTCACGACGGCGACCACGACGACGACGGCGCCCACGGCGACCACGGCCGCCACCACCACGTCGGACGGTGACCCAGAACCGTGAGTGCGGTGCCGAAGTTCGCCGTGGTGGCTCCGGGCCGCGCCGACATCGACGAGGCGAAGGACCTGCTTTCGGCGTGCGCGCAACGTCTGGCGTTGAACACGTGACTTTGACTGCCTCGGACCGGCTCGCGCTGGCCGACCTGGTTCACCTGTACGCCGCCAGCGTCGACGACCGCCGGTTTCGACGATGTCCTCGAATTGTTCACCGACACAGCCGAATTGCGTCTCCCCGATCCGCCGAATGCACTCGAACCGGTGCGGACGCACCGCGGTCGCGACGGTGTGCGCACGGCGATGGCAGCCCTCGCGGCCGTCGACCGCACCGAGCACGCGATCGTCGGCGAGGTGTATGCCGCAGGCCCGGAACCCGACTACGCGCTGGGTCGCATCACGTGCATCGCGCATCACTGGACGCGGCACGCCGATCAGGTCACGGATCTGGTGTGGCACCTGCGCTACGACGACGAATACCTGCGCACGCCGTCCGGGTGGCGCATACACGGGCGTGCGCTCACGATCAACGCCATCGAGACGCGTCCCGTCCGACGCCTCAGGGATCACCCTCGGCAGAGCCCGCCACCGCAGCGCTCGACATGAGCGAGTCCAGCAGCGGAAGCTGACCCTTCAGCAGCTTCGAGCGCGCCTGCGCCACCGAAAACCAACCCACACGGTCGATTTCGGGGTACTGCCGGACCTTTCCCGAACCCTTCGGCCACTCCAGTTCGAAGGTGTTGCTGACGCTGTCGGATACGTCGAGATCACCGCGGACCGCGAATGCGGTCACCACCTTGCCTCCGGGTTGTCTCAGCGGCGCCATGTCGATGCGTGGCCCATCGGGAGGCTCCAGGCCGATCTCCTCGGTGAACTCCCGCTGCGCGGCGGCCCACGGGTCCTCGTCGTCGGCGTACTCGCCCTTGGGGATCGACCACGCGCCGTCGTCCTTGCGCGCCCAGAAGGGCCCGCCGGGATGGCCGATGAGAACTTCGACGACGCCGTCCCTCGATTCGGTACAACAGCAGACCCGCACTGCGCTTCGGCACGCCGTCAGCCTATGCGGATGCCCGCCCGACCTGTGACCGATCGACAACTCACCGCCAGGTGCGGATCCGCCGATCCGTTCGGTGTCAGGAGATGACCTGCAAAGTCGCGCACGGTCGGGCGAGCAGATGGATACTTCAAGGACCAGGGAGGTAGGTGGGCGCCAGGTGGCATCGCAATCACGCGTCGGTCAGATGTTCGGCCAGTACAAGATCGTCGGCATGCTCGGCAAGGGCGGCATGGGCGAGGTGTACGAGGCAGAGGACACCAACAAGGGTCGGACCGTCGCGCTGAAGATCCTCTCCGCGCAGTTCTCGGATGACGAGAGCTTCCGGACGCGGTTCCAGCGCGAGTCGCGCGCTGCGGCGATACTTCAAGAGCCGCACGTGATTCCGATCCACGACTGGGGCGAGATCGACGGCAACCTCTACATCGACATGCGGCTGGTCCGTGGTTCGACCATGCAGGACCTGCTCGAGAAGGGACCGATCGAGCCTGCCCGCGCCGTCGAGCTCGTCACGCCAGGTCGCCGCGGCCCTCGATGCCGCACACGCGGCCGGGCTGATCCACCGGGACGTCAAGCCGCAGAACATCATTGTCACGCCCAACGACTTCTCCTACCTCGTCGACTTCGGCATCGCCGAAGCCCAAGGCGATTCCGGGCTGACCATGACCGGGACCTACGTGGGCACCGTCAACTACATGGCGCCGGAACGGTTCAGCGGGCAAGGGGGCGCAACGTCGGCCGTCGACGTGTACTCGTTGGCCTGCGTGTTGTACGAGTGTCTGACCGGCGCGACCCCCTTCCCGACCAAGGGCGGGATGATCGGCCTCGAGCAGGCGATGGTCGCGCATCTGTCGGCGCCGCCGCCGTCGCCCAGCATGGCCAACCACGCGGTTCCAGCTTCGCTCGACGCGGTGATCGCCCGCGGAATGGCCAAGGAGCCCGACGACCGCTACGGCAGCGCGGGCGCGCTGGCTCGCGCCGCCAAGCGGGCACTCGAGGGTGGGACGGCGACGTCGGCCCCTGGCACCGCGCCGATACAGAATTACGGCGCGCCCACGGTGAACGCGCCCAACGCGATGGGCGCCGATCCGTACGCGATGGGATCCGCTCCGCACACGATGGCAGCCGACCCGTACGCGATGGGCGCCCCGCACACGATGCGCGCGCCGACGGGATCTCAACCCCAGTACTACGCCGCGCCGCAGGCTGCCCCCTATCAGCAGTACCCCGCCCCGGGACAGTACTCGCCGCCCCCCGCGGCTCCCCCGCCCGAGACCGGCGCGGGACCGGCGCCGAAGCCGTGGCTGCTTCCGACGGTGATCGCCGTTTCGGCGCTACTGATTCTCGGTGCGATCGGGGTCGTCATCTTCACGCAGACCAGCAACGAGGACAAGACGTCGGGCACCGCATCCCCGCAGTCGAGTCTGTCCCCCGTGGGGAGCCCCGGTCAGGGCCAGGCCCGACCCCCGACCTCCGGGGTCAGCACTCCGTCGCCTCCTCCGCCGACGCAGGGCCCGCCGCCCCCGTTGGTGACGGGACCCGATCTCAGCGAAGCCCATGACACCTGCGACTTCGGCTGGGTGCGAAAGTCGGATACCGGCTTCGGCAGCCACTCGGGACGTGGCACCCCGGAGACGTCGTGCAAGTTTGCAGGCAGTGTTCTCGATGCGTACTGGAGCCAATTCGGTAGGCCCACAACGGAAGCGCGGGTGGTGTCGGCCCCCGGAGCCGTCGCGTGCGGCACCGTCCTCACCGACGGCCAGGGATGCGATGGCAACAACTTCCTGATGCAGTGCCAGGCGCTCTCCGGTCAGACCTACGTCACCTGCACGGGCGGGCGGAATGCCCGGGTGTACATCTTCTGATCCTCACGGCGGAGTGACCGCGGGGGCGCTGCCCGTGGGTGAACTGCCGACGGAGGGCGTGTTCACCGTGGCGGCGGGACTCTCGACCGTGGAACTGGCCTCGGTGGAAGGATTGCCGCCGGGACACTGACCACCCGGGAGATCGGACGAGTGATCCTTCAACCAGTTCGCGACCGTGGTGAGAACCTGGGTTCCGTCGCCGAAGGACCCGGATGCGGGTTCTGCCGCGATGGCGACGGCGGTCTCCCCCTGTGGCGTGTCGACGACGCCCATCTGGCGAACGAGGTACTTACCGCTGGCCGACGGTCCCCAGCCGCCCTTGATCTCCCACTTCGTCGAAGACTCCGAGGCCCCACTGTTGGTCGCTCTTCGACCTGCCCCATCAGGTCGAAGATCGGCCCGGTCGCCGCCGTGCACTTCGCCCACGACAAGAAGCGGACCTGGTCCGTCAACGACCAGTCGGTCTGGCCGAACGCACTGAATTCCGGTCGAGTTCGCACGGCTGGAACCGTGGCAGGAGCACCCGCATCGCTCAGCACCGCCTCCACCTCTCTTCGCTGCGACGTCGGGGGTGCCGAGGCTCTGCCAAACCTGATCTGCGGCAGCGTTGTCCGATCGGATGATCGCGCCCCTCATCGCGTCGGTGACGCCGGCCGCCGGTGATTCGCGGAGGGCGGCGATCGACAGCGGCACCTTGATCGTCGACCAGGCGGGTCCATGCGTCCACGTGCCCAGTGCCACGGGCGGCGTCCCGTCGCCGACGGCGGTGAGAACCACTCCGACGTTGGCGTTCAGTTCGCCGGCGAACTGTTCGAATTCGGCAGCCAGTCCGGCGGCTGGGGTCGGCGCGGGAGTGGCGGCGGTCGCCGACTGCGGGAGCCGGCGTCGACTCGGTGGCGGCGCTCGACGTAGGCGGGCTCGGGGCCGTCGCATCGGAACATCCCGCCGTCGACGGAGACGATCGTCACCATCGCTGCCGATGCCCCGCGGAATCGGCGACGCCCGGCATCCCGCTGACCCATCGTCAGAGCGTATCAAGGGTGTGACGCCATCTCCGGCAGCAAATCGCCGCGTATCGGAAGGCTCCGGACAGGCATCGAAAGACTCTGTGCCACTCCGATTTTCTCTACCCGAGTTGGCTACCGCGGAGCGATCGAGGATGCTGGACCGGTGACGCGTCCGAGGCCGATCCGGCGGTGGGATCCGTTTCGCCCGATCGACACCGGGGCCGCCGTGGCGTACCGGACCCTCTTCTTCACGCTGAGGCGGATCGTGGTCGGAAGACGCATGTCGGTCAATACCGACGACGGCGTGCTGGCGTTGACCATCACCGAGTTCGATTCGCGGCTGGACCTGCGACAACTCGCGCGTCGGCCAGCTGAACGACGTCAGGCTGGGCGCCTCCGACCTCGAATGGAACGGCCACGGATTCGACCGGGCCACCGCGGTGCTCCACAACGTTCACCTTCGGGCGACGGTGCCGCCGGTGTTGGTCGCCGCGCCCGTCGAGTTGACGTTGGAGGTGCCTGCACCGGTGCTCGACGAGCTGTTCCGGATGACCGCACCCCGGCTATCGGGCGAGGTCGGCCCCGATGGGGTGGCCCGGATACGGCTCGCCCGCCGCAGGGGGTTCGGCCACGTCGAGGTGGAGGCGCGCCTCAACGGCTCGACGCTGTGGCTGCAGCCCATGGCCATCGTCAGAAGCAAGCGCCGCCGTCTGCCCGCGCGCACACCCGGCTATCCCGTCCCCTTGCCGGAGCTGCCCCACGGTCTGAGGCTCACGTCGGTCGAGTTCGGCCCCGGCGTGGTGCGGCTCACCGGCACGTTGTCCGAATGGCAGATGGATCTGCCGCGAACTCGCTTGGAGGACACCATCACTGCGCTCAGCGCCGTCGGACGTCCGCTGACTCTGATCTGGCCGAGCCGGGACCGCTGATGGCGTCCTACTACCGATACGTCGCACTCGGTGACAGCCAGACCGAGGGACTGTGGGACGGCGACGACACGTCGGGCGTGCACGGATTCGCCGATCGCCTTGCCGCGATGTTGGAGGCACGGCAGCCCGGCGTCCAGTACGCCAACCTGGCGGTTCGCGGCAAGAGGATTCTCGACGTCCTCGTCGACCAGTTACCGCCCGCATTGGAGATGGCACCCGATCTGGTCACCTCGTGCATCGGCATGAACGACGTCATCCGGCCCGGGCGGGCGTTCAAGCGTGCGTTGGTCGATCTGGACCTGCTGCACGCCAGGCTCGCCGAGTCGGGTGCGACCGTGGTGACGACGACGTTTCCCGATCTGGCTCGGATCATGCCCGTGGGTCGACTGCTCACCAAGCGAGTCATCAGGATCAACGACGTGATCCGGTCGGCCGCCGATCGCCACGGCTTCAGGCTGGTCGACCTGTACGCGGCCGAGTCGATGGGCGACCCCGACGTGTGGAGCCCAGATCGGGTGCACGGCTCCCCGAAGGGCCACGCGCTCTTCGCGGACGCCGTGGCCGAGGCGCTGAATCTCCCTGGCAGCAACCATGATTGGGCACGGGTCCGCCTCGACGTCGAGAGGCCGGGCTTCCGGTCGAGGATGTACTCGCAGGCGCTGTGGGCCCAGAACATGATGGTGCCGTGGTTCTGGCGGCTGCTCAGAGGGCTGTCCAACGGCAGGGGCAGAGGTCCGAAGCGTCCGCAGTCTGGAACCCGTCGCGATGGCCTCGGAGACCGGGTAACCGGATTCAGACGCCGGTCCACACCTCGGCGATCTGACCGCCGATGTCGATGACCTTGGCCTTGTGAGCGTCTGGGCTGTCGATCTCCCCCGACACGTGCGCGGAGATGAACCGCTTGATCTCGTCATCGACACCCGCGACGACGCGAAGTACCTCTGCGCGCAGCGACTTGGACGTGACGTGGATGGAGATGTCCGAGGGTCGCGGTTTGCCGACGTCGAGGATCAGCACCAGTGGCGCGGCGGCGAACGCGGTCGCGCTCAACTCGATCTCCCCGAACACCATGAACCGTGGCCGGTCGATCTTCAGGTCGATCATCATGTCGATCTCCAGCGGAATGCGGATCGAGAACGTGAGCTGCTCCCCCATGTGCCGGGCCACCACGGGGGCCTGGATCTTCACCTTCGCGGTCACCTTGGCGATCTTGCCGGGGCCCTGGGCGATCGGGCCCAGCTCGAATCCCTCGCCCGCGATGGTGCCGATCGCGTCGGCGATGCGCTCCTCGGTGACGGCGATCTCGAAGAACTTCCGGCCGAACTCTTCGTAAGTCATGTATTCAGGGTCAGACATGGTGTTCATACGTTCTCACGTCGGCGCCACGATCCTGTGCGGGGTGGCCGAATTCATTCGTCCTCGGCGTACAGCCTGATCCGCGAGATCGACAGCGGGGCGGGCGTCATCTCCGCGATCACGACGCTGCGCCGTCCGCCGATGTCGACCCTGGCCGCCACGGTGTTGCCCTGCCGCGAGGATCTTGCCGTGGCGTCCGCCGGCCAGCCGCGCCACCAGTTCGGAGGTGGAGAGTCGGTGATCGGCGCCCAGGGTGACGTGCACGTGCGTCGCCGAGGCGACCCCGTGACCGCAACCTCGTCACCAGCGCATGCGGCGTCGAGCAGGTCGGCGAGCAGGCGCCGCCCGCGCACGACCCACCCCGCGGAAGCCGGAGAGGAACCCGACGGCGCCGCCTAGGCCCTGGTTTCGCAGCAGGCCCCGGGTCAGCGCCACGCCCGCCGGTATCGCAGCCAATCCGCTCTTGGCGAACTGGAGCACCATGGCGGGAAGCTCCCAAACCGCCTGGAGCGCAACCACGTTCCCGTCGTGGTCGATGTCGTATCGGATATAGGTGGGGATCCGCATGGTCACCCGCGCGGCCATCGTCACCTCGAGATCCACGTCGCGGATGACGGTCGTGCCCACGACGAGGTCGGCGTCGCGATGGAAGACGATGTCGCGCGGGCCGATGAACGTGTCGTAGAAGCGGGCGATCTCGTCGGGTCCCCGGTGCGGCCGGGAACCGACGGGATCCTCGACCTGCCCTCCGGGCCGAACACCGCCAGCCAGGCATCGCGGTCGTGTGCGAGCAGCGCATCAGGGGATCGCTCGACGACGGCGAGCAGGTCGGCGCGTGTCGGAGGGCCTTGCTCATCACCCCATCGTGTACCACCGGGCATCGACGATCCGGGGGGCGTGGCGAACTTCGCCATTCGCGAGCACACTGGTGAGTGACTGTGAGCAGACGCTCCGATCGAAGGAGGACGTTCATGAGCCAAAACGGACCGTTCGGATTCGACCCCGACGACCTCGACCGAGTCTTCCGCGAAGCAGGCGACGGTCTGCGCGACGCGCTCAGCCGATTCGGCAAGCAAGCGGGCTGGGCCACCCTGATCGACGAGGTGACCAGGTCGGCGAGGCCGAAGACCGAGCCGGAGACCACCGGCGAGGCAGGTGACGGCGTGTGGGCGATCTACACCGTCGACGCCGACGGCGGAGCCAGCATCGAAGAGGTCTACCCCAACGAGTTGGATGCTCTGCGCGCCAACAAGAACAACACCGACTCCGCCAGGAAGGTCCGATTCCTGCCCTACGGAATCGGCGTGAGCGCCCTCGACGCGCACGAGTAGGGCCGCCGCGCCCCAAACTGCTGAGCGCTCGGCCCCGACCCGTTAGGCTTTGCCGCAAACGAGCATGCTCTTTGCGCAAGCGCTCATCGCCAGCTCTGCTCTTCGCGCAAGCGCTCATCGCCCAGCAGGAGGCCAGCAGGATGATTCGCCAATTGACGATCGCCGCCATCACCGGTGCTGCCGGTGCAGCGGTTGTGCTGGCACCCGCAGCGGGCGCACATCCCAACGACTACTACGACCAACCCGGCCACTACGCCACCGACGTGCCGGGCATGATTTACGACGCCCATCTGAACGGGCCGTGCGACAACTACCAGCTGTTCACGTTCGGTCGCGGAACAGGCGGCGAAACGCTGGCCTGCCATTGGATTCCCAACCAGTGGCCGCCCATCTACACCGGCTTCTGGGTGGCGTCCTACCCGCTCGTCGGGCCCCACGACATCGGCGCACCGTGCGCCAGCCCGAAGTCGGCCTCGCAGGCACCCGATGGGCGCCCGATGGTTTGCCTCGGGGCTCAGGGCTGGCAGCCGGGCACTCTGACCGGAGCCGGCTTCTTCCCCGGTTAGGCCATGCGCGGACCATACATGTAACCCGTCGCTGTATGGTCCTGAGTCATGAGCGGCTGGCGTGAGCTTCAACCTTTCCGACGTGTTCAGCACGGTGGCCGCGGCGATTCCGGACCACACCTACCTCGTCTGGCGTGACCGTCGACTGAGCTACGGCGACGTCGACGCGCGAGTCGACGGCTTCGCCAACTACCTGGCATCGGTCGGCCTCGGCTGCCATACCGAGCGCGAATCCCTGCAGGGACACGAGTCCGGACAGGACCATCTCGGCATCTATCTGCGCAACGGCAACGAGTATCTCGAGGCGATGATCGGCAGCTACCGCGCCCGCGTCGCACCCTTCAACGTCAGCTATCGCTACGTCGAGGAGGAGCTGGTCTACCTGCTGACCGACTCGAAGGCCAAGGCGCTGGTCTACCCCGCGGAGTTCGCCCCTCGCGTCGCGGCGATCCGCGAACACCTTCCGCACCTCGAGGTTCTCATCCAGGTCGCCGACGAATCCGGCAACGCCCTTCTGCCGGGGGCGGTGGACTACGAGACCATCCTCGCGACGCCAGCGCCCGCCGCGGGCCTGCCCGAACCGTCGGGCGACGACCTGTACATCCTCTACACCGGCGGCACGACCGGCATGCCCAAGGGCGTTCTCTGGCGCCAGCACGACATCTTCCTGTCGTCGATGGGCGGCCGACCGTTCGGCAGTGACCAGGCCATGACGTCCTACGAGGAACTCGCAGAGAAGGCCGCTGCCTCTGCGGGCGCGATGTCGATGATGATGATCCCGCCGTTCATGCACGGCGCCGCCCAGTGGGCCGCCTACAACGCCGTCACCATGGGCGGGCGTCTCGTCGTCCCCGACGACGTGGAGCGGCTGCGGCCCGCCCAGGTGATGCGGCTTGCCGAGCGTGAACGGGTGGTGAGCATCCCGGTCGTCGGCGACGCGATCGCCCGCCCACTGCTCGACGAGATCGAGGCGGGCGACTACGACCTGTCGGGTCTCGTCACCGTCACCAACGGCGGGGCTCCGCTGTCGCCGACCGTTCGCGATCGCCTGCTCGCCGCGCTGCCGCACATCATGCTGCTCGATGCGGTCGGTGCCTCGGAGTCTGGCGCGCAGATGAGCACGTTCACGATGAAGGGCACCGAGACCGCTGCGGCGACCTTCAGCCCGCAGTCGGACACCGCAGTCGTGTCCGCAGACCTCGACCGCGTGCTCCAGCCCGGCGAGGGATCCGGCTGGCTGGCCCGTCGCGATCTCATCCCCCTGGGCTACCTGGGCGATGCCGCCAAGACCGCCAAGACCTTCCCGACCATCGACGGCGTCCGGTGGTCGGTGCCGGGCGATCGGGCAAACGTGTTGGAGGACGGCCGAATCCAGCTGCTGGGTCGCGACTCGGTGACCATCAACTCAGGTGGCGAGAAGATCTTCGTCGAGGAGGTCGAGCGAGCCGTCGCCGCACACCCCGCCGTGTACGACGTCGTCGTCGTCGGTCGGCCCTCCGAGCGCTGGGGCAGTGAGGTGGTCGCGGTCGTCCAGTTCGCCGACGGGGCGTCTGCCACCGACGAGGAACTCGCCGAGGTCTGCCGAAAGGCGATCGCCCGGTACAAGATTCCGAAGGCGTTCATCCGCTCGCCGAAGATCATGCGTTCACCGGCGGGCAAGGCCGACTACCGCTGGGCCAAGGCACTCGCCAGTGCGGGTGTCACACCGCTTCCGTCGTAACGAGATCCGCCGCTCGGGGTTGAAGTGGGTTGTTGCTCAACCCTTTTGGAGCGTGAACTGACAGAGGTCGGTGTATCCGGCACGGAAGAAATCGGCGCAGCCGGTCAGGTATCGCATGTACCGGTCGTACATCTCCTGCGATTGCAGTGCGACCGCATCGTCGTGACGCGCCTCCAGTGCAGCGGCCCAGATGTCGAGCGTCTTGGTGTAGTGCTCGCGCAGCTGATGAGTCCGGGTGACGTCGAACCCGGCCTTGACCGCGTGTTCCTTGACTTGGCCGATGAGGGGTATCTCGCCACCGGGGAAGATCTCGTCCGCGAGGAATTTGGTGAATCGGAGCAGGGTCATCGTGACGGGAAGACCGAGCAGCTCGCGCTCCTCCGGTCCGGCGCGGGTGATCGTGTGCAGCAGCATGGAGCCGTCGTCGGGCAGGACGTCGTGGGCCATGGTGAAGAAGTCGTCGTAGCGGTCATGACCGAAGTGCTCGAACGCGCCGATCGAAACGATTCGGTCGACGGGCTCGTCGAACTCTTCCCAGCCGCGCAGTTCCACGCGCCTGCTTCGGTCGCTGGGCAGGCCCGCGAGGAGCTTCTCGACATGCGCGGCCTGGTTGCGGCTCAGCGTCAGCCCAACGACGTTGACGTCGTACTTCTCGACGGCCCGTTTGATCGTCGCGCCCCAGCCGCATCCGATGTCGAGGAGAGTCATTCCCGGCTGCAGATTGAGTTTGCCGAGCGAGAGGTCGATCTTCGCGATCTGAGCTTCTTCCAGCGTCATGTCGTCACGTTCGAAGTACGCGCAGCTGTACGTTTCGGTCGGATCGAGGAAGAGTCGGAAGAACTCGTCGGACAAATCGTAGTGTGCCTGAATGTTTTCGAACCGGGGCGTCAATATTGGCCTGTGGTTCTTCGTTGCCATGGGCGCTCCTAGAGGTGCTCGACTCGCCGGCAGGTGTACCCGCCGTACGCCGTCTCAAACCTTAGCTGGGGAAGCTGCCAATCGCCCTGCTCGTCACTGAGGCCCGGTCATTCAAAGCGTCGTGCGATGCCCGCAAGCATGTCGACGTGCGCTGCGAGTGCCTGGCTGACGGTCGTCCCGGCCAGTGGGCGTGGCGCTTCGATCGTCAGCCGTTCGGTCAATCGGGTACCGCCCCCGATCGCCTCGAAGGACACCACGCCGGTCAGCCTCACTCTGGGAAACTGCCGGGCGTCGGTGTGCACGTCCCCGACGGGTTCGTCACCCGAGGGGACGCGGATCGTCGCGGTATAGGCGATTCCGAGCTTCACCGGCCCCAGGGGTATGCGGTCGCGGACGCGGTAGGTCTGGGTGTAGCCGTCCGGCGTCTCTTCCCGGGCGATGGTATCCACCGCGGTGACCAGCGGGTGCACGGCCTTGATGTTGTCGAGGTCGACGTAGAAGTCGCGGACCACGGCGGGTGCCGCGGGCACGGTCTGGACGAGCGCGTGTTCGGAGCGGGTGATCCACCAGTTCTCCTGTCCTGCCATCCGGCGAGCGTAACCGGGTCGGCCAGGTAGCTTGACCGCATGACGGACTCTCCCGCCGACTACTCGCATTCGCGGTCGCTTGCCGGTCGCGCCGTGATCGTCACGGGCGCCGCGCAGGGAGTCGGCAAGGGGATCGCGGGTGCCCTGCTCGATCGCGGCGCCGACGTGTTGATGGTCGACGTCGACGCCGCCAAGCTGTCGTCGACCGTGGACGAGTTCGACGCCGCAGGCCTCAATGGCACGGCGTTCGCCGCCGACCTGAGGGACCTTGGGAGCGCAGGGCGCATCGTCGATGCCGCCGTCGCCTCGTTCGGCCGGGTCGACGCGCTCGTGAACAACGCCGTCGCGACCAACGAACCGAAGCCGATGGTCGACGTCGTCATCGGCGACTACGACCTTGTCTTCGACACCGGTCCACGCGCGACGTTCTTCCTCATGCAGGCGGTGTATCCCACGATGGCCGCGGCCGGCGGCGGCGTGATCGTGAACCTCGGATCGGCGTCCGGCACGGGCGGGTCGCCGCGCTTCGTTGCCTATGCCGCTGCGAAGGAGGCGATTCGGGGCATGTCCAAGGCCGCAGCCCTGGAGTGGGCACGCGACAACGTTCGGGTAAACGTCGTGTGCCCGTTTGCCGATTCCGAAGGCATCAAGTTCTGGCGGGAGATCGCGCCGAAGGATTTCGAGCAGGCACTGCGGTCGGTGCCGCTGCGGCGGGTCGGCCGTACGCGTGAGGACATCGGAGCTGTCGTCGCCTTCCTCATCGGGGACGACGGCGCGTACCTGACCGGCCAGACGATCCACGTCGACGGCGGTATGGGCGTCTACCGCTGAATTGCCCTGTAGTCCTTGATCATTGAGTCAAGTTCGGTCGAATTATGTTGTTCATCAACAGTATTCACCTACTCAAGCGGTGAGCGTGTGCGTTGACTGCAGCCAGGTGAATGCAACCTTGCCTACAACGCAAGGCAATTGAATCGCCGGCGTTGCAGCGACGTGGCAATTCTTGACGTGAATCAACGTTTTCCGCGTCTCTCTGGCTCGTTCCACCCCGAGTCGTCGGAAACTGCTGAGACACATCTGACCTGGGTATATTCCGCGAGCATCCCGACCAAAACCGCTCATACGCTGCGTGTTCGATCGAGTAGCAGGCATTATCACCCGCTACTTAGTGACATAGGCCACATTTCGGACGCGCATTTCGGGGCTGCTGGTCCACTTGATCGATTCACCATCGGGGATATGCCCGCTGGGGTGGTCGACGCGTTGGCGGGTCACGCGAGGTCAGATCGTCAGTAGGCCAAGATGATGCGCTCATTCGGCTAAGGGCACCCTTCAAACCGCTGGTAGCGCAGTGTTTCTCTGCGTCCACGACAAGACGGCAACCGAAAGTTGCTCTCGCTCAGTTGTGTACACAAGACACAGCGTGAAATCATGCGAAAAGCAAACGCTGACAACCGAAATTTTGTTGTCTAACACGTCCTTCTCGCGAATCGTGATGGGGGCCACAGATTTTGGCGGCCTCTCTAGAGCGTCGGTAGCCTCCGACGACATGATTGGTATTGCAACCGCAACGCTGCTGTCCATCGTCAACGGAATGTCGGGTACCCCGTACGTCCGCGGGGGAGACAGCCCACACGGAACTGACTGCTCAGGCCTGGTGTCCTTCGTGGCCAACGCCGCCACCGGCCGGCCGATCTACGGCAGCCGCTTCAACACCGGCAACGAGGAAGCGGCGCTGCTGGCAAGGGGTTTCAAGTACGGAACCGCTCCCGGTGCATTGAACGTCGGATGGAACGGCGGCCACACCGCGGCCACCCTGCCCGATGGCACCCCCGTGTCGAGCGGCGAAGGCGGCGTCGGCGTGAGGGTCGGCGGCGGCGGTGCCTTCCAGAAGCAGTTCACGCACCACATGTACCTGCCGATGGAGTCCGAGGGCGAGATGAACGATGCTCCTCCGCCATTCGATCCCGTGGCTGCGCCGTTGGATCCGATGGCTCCGCCGCCACCGCCTCCGCCAGCCGGTCCCGGCGACCTGCCGATCGTCGAAGATGCAGGAAACCTGCAACCGCTTCCGCCTCTCGAAGAGCTGCCGCCACCGCCGCCGCCGTTCGGGGCCTGACGCACGCTTCGGTTTCGGCACCCGAATCCGAATACACCGAATCCGACGGATTCCGACACGCACAATTCGACAAGCGACACAGATCACACCGGCGGGCATTCCCGACCATCACCGCACGACAAGCACTGAGCGGCAGCTTCTCTCGCTCAAGCGCGGTCGACGTCACAGCGGTGAGGAGGGTTTGCTCGCCGGTTCTGTTCGATGGGTGCGCTAAGCTGAGCCCAACGTCGGACCCGCACCATGCGGGCCCGGCACGTCGTGGAGAGCTTCATCCCACCCGCTCGGACGCCGGATTTCGGAGACCGAGCTCTGGGCCCTGATCACTTCGGGCCTGGATACATCGGGCTTGTTGATCCGTGCAGCCAGCACGAACTCGCACCGCGGCGATCGATTTTGCCCACCGGCAATCTCGCCACCTACGTGCTGAGGACCACGCGACCACGCCTCTCGAGGTCACCTCGAGTCGAGGTCCAACCCAGCACGACCGATGCCCGAAAGGCACCGAACCGTGACTACCGAAAATACGTTCGCCGATCTCGGCGTGCGCCCCTCGATGATCAGCGCGCTGACCGCACAGGGCATCACGCAGCCCTTCCCGATTCAGATCGCCACCCTTCCGGACACGCTCGCAGGCAAGGACGTCCTCGGCCGCGGCAAGACGGGCAGCGGCAAGACGCTGGCCTTCGCGATTCCGTTGGTCAGTGGGCTGGCCGACAGCACGCGGCGCCCATCGCGGCCCTCGGGTCTCGTGCTGGCCCCCACCAGGGAACTGGCCACCCAGATCACCGCGACGCTGCAACCTCTCGCCACGGCCTGCGGGCTGACCGTCACCACCATCTTCGGAGGCGTTCCGCAGGGCCGACAGGTCGCCGCCCTCAAGGCGGGTGCCGACATCGTCGTGGCATGCCCCGGTCGGCTCGAGGACTTGATGAAGCAGCGGTTGATCACTCTCGACGCGGTGGAGATCACCGTCATCGACGAGGCCGATCACATGGCCGACCTCGGGTTCCTGCCCGGAGTCACCCGGATCCTCGCCGCCACGCCCCAGGGCGGCCAACGGATGCTCTTCTCCGCCACCCTGGACAACGGCGTCGACAAGCTGGTCACGCGGTTCCTGCGCAACCAGGTCCTGCATTCCGTCGACGAGGCGAATGCCCCCGTCGCGGCGATGACCCACCACGTCTTTCACGTGTCGGGAGCCGACGCCAAGCGCGAGCTGGTTCACCGGCTCGCATCGGGTACCGGCCGACGAATTCTGTTCATGCGCACCAAGCATCAGGCGCGCAAGCTTGCCAAGCAGCTAACCGACGCCGGTATTCCGTCAGTTGACCTGCACGGCAACCTTTCTCAGCCGGCGCGCGACCGCAACCTTGCATCATTCTCCTCGGGTGAGTCAAAGGTGTTGGTGGCCACTGACATTGCAGCGCGTGGTATCCACGTGGACGAAGTCGAGCTGGTCGTCCACATCGATCCGCCTGCCGAGCACAAGGCATATCTCCACCGTTCCGGACGCACGGCGCGGGCCGGCAGCGCGGGTGACGTCGTGACCGTCGTCCTCCCCGAGCAGCGCAGGGAGACGCAGATGTTGATGCGCAAGGCCGGCATCAACGTGGCGCCGCAGCAGGTCGTGGCCGACTCCCCCGCCGTGCAGGAACTGGTCGGCGAGCTCGCTGCCTACCAAGCGCCCGTCGTGAGGCCGGTCAATCAGCAGTCGACGCAGCGTCCGTCGCGGGCGCCTCGCTCGTCGAACCCCAACGCACGCAGGGGTCGTCCGCGCACCGGACACGCCTCGAGCTCGAGCGAGACCCCTCGCTCGGACGCTGGTGCGTCACACCGCAACGCCGTCCGCGCACCGCGGACCGGAGAGCGTCGACGCTCCAACCGCCCGCAGGGCACGCGCTAGGTCGCGCCTCCGCGCAGCGCGCCCGGCGCGTTCTCGCTGCGGGCAGCACGCACGATGCTGTCCGCAGTCCGGAACACCTGGGTGTCGCGGTGGTCGCTGAGGATGGGTAGGTCGGCCGCCCGCCGAAGCACCATCACCGCCAGCGCGGTGCTGGTGGCATGGGGAACGACCAGCAGGCTCACCCGAGCGTCCTTGCCGACGAGGGTGATGACGTGTTGTTGCTTGCCCTCCCACCCGAGGGCATTGAAGTCAGGCGCGCGCTGCAACGTCGTCCAGTTCACGTTGATGTCGACGATCTCGCCAAGGCGTGAGCCGAGGACGTTGATGAGTTCGGGCAACTCCAACGCCATCCGGACCGTGCGCGGCCACCAGGCGCCGTCGATGCCATGACCCAGTTCAGCCGCCACGGTGAGGCGGACCGGGCCTGACATGCGCCGCTCGGCCGCACTCGTCATCGTGCTGTCGCGAACGGCTCGGTGCGACCCATCGGGAACCCCTCGCAGAAGGTCGCCGGCCCTGAGGTGCGGGACGGCGGAGGAATCGCGCCGTCCATTGATCTCGTTCGTGCCGTCATGGCTCGAGGACCACCGTGGACAACGAAACGGCTCGTCTTGGACGTTACGCCATCACGCACTCGTGCGAGGGTGCAGGTCGGCGGCGATCAGGTCACGAGTGGGACGGCATGCGCACGGCGTAGCTTGCCCGACGGCGTCTTGGGAATGGCGCCCGGCCCAAGGACGACGACCTTGCGGGGACGCACGTCGACTTCGGAAATGACCTCGTGGGCCACCTCCCGCTTGATACGGCGTACCGCGGCGGCATCGTCGAACTTGTTCGACTCCACCACGACCGCGAACGACTCGCGGGTATGCCCCGCATCGAGCCGCACGGCAGCCGCGCATCCTGGCCGGACTCCCTCGACGCGGCTGGCCGCACGTTCGACGTCGGTCGGATAGATGGTGCGTCCGGCCATGATGATGACGTCCTTGACGCGGCCGCACACCACGATGTGGGCATCCTCGGTGAGATAACCTAGGTCCCCCGTGTCATACCAGCCCTGATCGTCTTGGCTCGCAACGAATCCCGCCATCGTGATGTAGCCCGGAGTCACCGACTCGCCCCGCAGCTCGATCACACCGACACTGCGCGCCGGGAGAAGGTTTGCGTCGTCGTCGACGATCCTGGCCTCCAGCCCACCCAGCACCGGACCCAGTGACGCCAGTCTTCGCGTGTTGCCGACCGTGGCCGGGACCGCCTTGCGGAGCGCCTGCAGCAGGTCGGCGTCGACCTCGTCGATGACGAGCCCTGCGCCCAACTCGGAGAACGACGCCGCCACCGTCGTCTCGGCCATGCCGTAGGCAGGCAGCACCGCTTCCGGCTTCAGTCCGAACGGCTTTCCGGCAGCGATCAACTCTTCGACGTCGTTGGGCTCCACCTGTTCTGCGCCCGACAGCACGAACCGCAACGTCGAGAGATCGAACTCGCCCGGTTTGGCATGCCGTCGGAGGCGCTTCGTCAAGAGTGAATACGCGAAGTTGGGCGCCGCGGTCATGGTGCCCTTGTACTTGTCGATCAGCCTGGCCCACAACAAGATATCGCTGAGGAAGTCCATGGGCGTGACCTTGACGAGCTCGGCGCCGAAGTACATCGGCACCGTCAGGTAGCCCGTCATTCCCATGTCGTGGAACAGCGGCAACCAGCTGACGATCACGTCGGTGTCCATCTGGAACCCGGCGCCGATGAACATCGACTCGGCGTTGGCGACCACGTTGCCGTGCGTAATCGACACCGCCTTGGGCGATCCCGTGGACCCGGACGTCAACTGCATCAGAGCGACGTCGTCCTCGGCCGTCTCGACGGGATCAATGGGGTTGTGCGCCAACAGTTCTTCGAATGTCAGCACGGTGAGGCCGTGCTCGACGAGCACCGGAGCGGCAGCGAGGAACGGGTCCGACACGATCAGCACCTTGGCCGCGATCATGTCGACGACGTTCAGCGTGTCCTGCGCCCAGAGTTGGAGGTCGGTACGTGGTGTCGGCTGGTGAAGCATCGTCAGGCTGGCGCCACGCATCCACAATCCCTGCGCGATCGGGGCGATTTCGACGGGTGCGCCTGCCAGCACCCCGACCGGGTCGCCGTGGGAGACACCGTGTGCCGCGAGGCCTCCCGCAATCCTGCGGGCCCGCTCGTGCACCTCGGCCCAGGTGTGTCGGACGGGAGCGTGCGGCTCACCGGTGACCATGCCCTTGGCGCTGCTAGCAGCGCTGTTGAACATCTTGTCGGTAAATCGGCTCACGGAATCCCCCGCGTTCCGGACCGACGATCACGATGGGAATCGCCGTCACCGAGGGGCCTAGTGTGCGCGAAGTCTAACCCGGTGGGCGGCAACTGCCCCGCTGGCTCGCTGCCCGCGTGGTCGTCCGTCGGTTGAAACGCATCACATCGCGCGTGGTCGACCTCAGAACGCGTAGGGGCCGAAACGTCCCCAGGCGACGAATGCCGAAAGAAGCACGAACAGGATGGTCACCCCCACCTGGGGGTACTCCTTGAACTTCGCGTGCGTGTAGGTCGCGCCGATCATGACGACCACCAAGCAGGTCGGCGGCGATCGGCGCCAGGATCGGGGCGATCTTCACCAGCGGCGGAACGATCAGGCCGATGGCGCCCAGAATTTCCGCGATGCCGATGAGCCTTACCTGGTTCGCCGAGTAGTCCTGTACCCACGTGAATCCGCTGGCGGCCAGGGCGTCCTTGGACCGGACGAGCTTGAGCGCGCCCGCACCCAGGAAGACGACGGCGAGCAGCCCTGCGACGATCCAGAGCGCTGTGTTCATGGATCTCCTCGTACTGAAGGTCTGCGTGCGTCGAATTTAGCGAAGAAGCAGCGGTTTGCCGCTAGTCGGCGGTGTCGGGCGCCCAGTAGTCGAGCATCGCGGCGAAGGTGTCGAACGCTGCCTTGTTCACGCCGTAGGCGGCCTCGAGGTGGATGCTCAGCGGGAACCCGAGATCGACGACACCGTCGATGACGCGCTTGTAGAGGTCGACCATGAGTTGCCGCCGTGCCACGGGCTCGGTGGCTGCGAGCGTCCTGACGAACTCCTGTTCCCTGGCCACGGCCGCGTTGCCCGGATCCTGAATGAGCCAGTTGATCAGGCCCATTCGATTCTCGACCTGAGGCACGAAGCCGAAGGACAGCAGGATCTCCGGCCGATGCTCGGTGGTGTGGGCGACCTCGGTGAGCAGATCGACGATCGCATCGGAGTACAGCAGCTGCGTCATGCCGTAGGTTGCGCCCTGGTCGCACTTGAAGTTGAAGCGCCCGAATTCACCGTCGCGCGTGGGGATCAGGATGACGCCACGATTGTCGACGAGATCCTCGTAGATGGACAGGGCATCGGTGGGTGCGACGCCGTTGCCTTCGCCGTCGCTCATCGTGCGGGGTACTCCCACGAACGCGATGCCCTCGATCCCGGCGGCACCGAGATCGGTCAGACGCTGGTGCAGAGTCTCTTCGTCCATGAACGCGGTGACCTGAGTGCACAGCCCGTTCACTCCGGGCAGCTCGGGCCTGATGAGGGACCAGAAGTCGAGGACGTCCATCTTCGGCTTCATCTCGAGGGGCCGGTCGTCGTCCTCATCGATCATCCCGGGCATCATCACGTGCCTGATCCGGCCGCCCAGACCTGCGTCCGCGGAGCATGCAAGCACCTTGCGGGCATCCTCCAAGGCCCGTTCCGGCCCGAGTTCGGTATTGGGCGGCACGAGCTCGAAGGCGATGGTGTTGAGGGTCACGAACCTGCTCTCGTCTGGCGATCAACGTCGTCGCCCGGGCTCGACCGTGGCTACAGGTCGCGCTCCACCGGGCAGGTCAGCCTATCGAACGGGCCTGGTGGCATCGCCGCCGACTCGCATCGCCGCCACTTGCGATTCGTGCCAATCGCACCCGCGGTGGTCGCGGGCGGACGTGCCCTACCCGTTCGGCCGACGCCGTGTCCCCGGGCCGGACCCAGACCGCGGAAGCTACCGCTCGCTGGCCTCGTTCAGCGATCCCGACGGCAACGGCTGGCTGTTCCAGGAGATCACGACGCGTCTGCCCGGTCGCGTGGCGGGCGACACCACCTTTGCGTCGGTCAACGACCTTGCCGAGGCCATCCGTCGCGCGGCGGCACACGGAAGGCACGAGGAGCGCACGGGCGAAGGCCGACGCGAACTGGGCGGCCTGGTACGCCGAGTACATGGTGCGCGAGCAGGCGGGCGAGGAGCTTCCGCGCTAGATCGTCAACGCGTCGGCCTGCGTCGTGGGCCGTCGACGCGTCGCGCCCCAGAGTCCGACTCCGATGCCGACGGCAGCGCCACCCAGGCCGATGACGCGCTCCGACTTCGTCAACTGGTCGTGCACGCTCAAGCCGCCGATGAGGTCGGCCGCGTCAGCCCCACCAGAGGCGAGAAACCAACCGCGGGTGTTGCGGCCACGCACGGCGGCGAGTGTCAGCAGGCCGCCGATGAGAGCGTCGCGGTAGCCCATCGAGTACAACAGCAGGCGGTGGGTGCCCGTTGGCTCCTCGGGTGAACCCCACAGTCTGTTCGCCTTGACGGGGTCGACGAGAAAGGAGATTCCGGAGGCGAGGCGGATGCTGCCCGCCACCAGTCCAGCACGGTCGATCGGCATGGCTCGCAGCGTATGACGCGAGGGGTGATCGCGGACCCACTTTCAGTCGTGATGCCGCAGCGACCGGCGCGCCGCGCTCTCCCAACGGCAACTACACTCCGGAACTGCCGGTCGTGCGCTGTTTCACAACTCCGCCAAGGGGGATGTCATGGGTCTGATGGACAAGCTCAAGGGCGAACTGGTCGACATCATCGAGTGGTTCGACGACACCAGGTCGACGCTGGCGTGGCGATTCCCCAGATATCAGAACGAGATCAAGAACGGCGCAGAGCTGATCGTCCGCGAGGGCCAGCGGGCGGTCTTCGTCTACCGGGGCCAGCTCGCCGATACGTTCGGGCCCGGCCACTACCCGCTGGTCACCGAGAACCTGCCGATCCTGTCGACCCTGCAGGGCTGGCCGCACGGCTTCCGCAGCCCGTTCCGCAGCGAGGTCTACTTCATCAACACCCGGCCGGTCACCGATCTGCGCTGGGGCACGCCGTCGCCGGTGACCGTGCGCGACCCCGACTTCAAGATGGTTCAGGTTCGCGCCAACGGCCTGTGCGTACTGCGCATCGCCGACCCGTCGATCTTCCTGCGCGAGGTCATCGGTACCGATTCGACGGTCACCACCGAGGAGATCGCCGAACTTCTGCGACGGATCATCACGCTCGCCTTCTCGGACATGATCATGGCGACCGGGCATGGGTGCCATCGAACTGCAGGGTCGGCAGGTCGAACTGTCCGACAAGCTGCGCGACTTCGTCCAGGAGCGGGTCGACGACGAGTTCGGCCTCAAGATCGACAGCGTCACGATGAACATCACGCTGCCCGAGGAGATCACTCAGGCGATGACGCGCGGCGTCGCCCGCGGCGTCGAGCAGGGGGCGTACCTCGACAACGTCGGACCGATGGATCGCCTGCAACAGGGTGCAGCGGCCGAGGCCATGGTCGAGGCCGCGAAGAACCCTGGCGGCGGCGCGGGCAGCTTCATGGGCGCTGGACTCGGTTTGGCGTTGGGCCAGCAGATGGGCAACGTGATGGCCGGGGCGCAACAGGGCGGCTACGGCCAGCCGCAGCAGGGCGGCTACGCGCCACCCGCTGGGCCGCCCCCGCTGCCTCAGGCGCAGACCTTCCACGCGGAGATCAACGGCCAGGCGGCAGGCCCCTTCACGATCGATCAGCTGCGGCAGTACGTGACCGCAGGGCAGCTGAACCCGAACTCCAACGTGTGGGCGCCGGGCACGCCGAATTGGGTTCCCGCGCAGACTGTTCCGGCCCTGAGCGGATTGTTCGCTCCGCCCGCTCCGCCGCCCCTGCCCCCGCGAGGAGCGCCGGCGTGACGCAGGGGCCACCGGGCCCGCCGCAGGGCCGGCCGCCGTACCCTCCCCCGCCGTATCCGCGCAGCCGTACCCACCGCAGCCGCAGGCTCCACCGCCGCCTCCGGATATCCGCCGCCGTATCCCCAGCAGCACCACCGCCCACCTCCGCCACCCCGGCAGGGCCCACCCCAGCAGGCCACCGCCCCCAGCCGCCACCGGTGCGGGCGTCCCTGCAGTCCACCGAGAAGACGCGCACCTATCCCTGCCACCAGTGCGGCGCGCAGCTGGTCTTCGACATTCGCTCGCAGCAGCTGAAGTGCCCAAGCTGCGGCACCGTGGTCCCGATCGTCGAAGACGCAGGCCGCCAGGTCGTCGAGCACGACCTGCGCGCCGCGTGGGGCCAGCAGCAGTCCAGTTCGGTGTCCCGGTTCGCCGGCTCGGGCGGGCAGGAGGCGAAGAAGGAGATCGTCTGCCAGAACTGCGGCGGGCACACCACGTTCACGGGGACGCTCACCGCCATCCGCTGTCCGTACTGTGCGACGCCGATCCAGCGCGACGACGTCCACGAGGCGCCCGACCGCCTGCCCGTCGACGCGGTGCTGCCGTTCCGGCTCGACGAGCCGAATGCCCGTGCTGCCGTGGACAAGTGGATCAACGGCCGCTGGTTTGCGCCGTCGGAGTTCAAGAAGTACAACGACACCGGGTCGTTCTCGAGCATCTACGTCGCCTACTTCACCTATGACGCCAAGGCCGTCACCGACTACACCGGTGAACGGGGTCGGAACTACACCGTCACGGTGGGCAGCGGCGACGACGAGCGCACCGAGACCCGGACGGACTGGACATACGTCAGCGGTCGGGTCGAGAACACGTTCGACGACCTGCCGGTGCTGGCCAACACCGGCCTCGACGAGCAGAAGGTCCGCGAGCTCGAGCCGTGGCCGACGGAATACGTTCGGCCGTTCTCGGCGGAGTACATCGCCGGTCACCTCAGCCGCACGTACGACACCACCGTCGAGCAGGCGTTCGAGGTGGCGAAGTCGACGATGGAGAGCACGATCGACCACACGGTGCGTCGCGACATCGGCGGCGACGAACAGCGCGTGCACGGCAAGAACAGCACCTGGTACGACATGACGTTCAAGCACGTACTGCTGCCGATCTGGCTTCTCACCGTGGTCTACGGCGGCAAGCCATTTCAGGTGTGCATCAACGGCTTTACGGGCGAGGTGCAGGGCAGGCGCCCGTACAGCACGGTGAAGATCGCGCTGACGATCACCCTGGTCGTCATCGTGTTGCTGGCCGGTTTGATGGCGTTCCTCGCCGTGAAGGGTGGCTGACGGTGGGCACGTGGACGGTCTTGGTATTGCTGGTGCCGTTGATCATCATCGCCGTGGGGTCGGTCTTCGTCGTGGCGTTGGCCCGACGTAGCAAGAGGCAGCTCGCGGCGACTCTCGAAGTCCCGCAAGGAATGCCAGAGGGTGCGCCGCGGGACTGGGCGTTCGCGCAGTCGCCGGAGGCGAGACTGCACCGCCGATTGACCTCGTTGGCAAGGACTTTGATCGCGCTGCCGCTCGGCGACGCGCCATCGATCGAGCGCAGGTCCGCCGTGGAACAACGCATTCGGGAGCTCGACGCGCGACTGATTGCCTTGGCCGTGGCGCCCGACGCGGCGCGCGGCGAAGCGGTCAGCGGGTTGGAGCCCGAGGTCGATGCCGCCGAGACCGAGGTCGGGACCTTGGCGGTTGACCCCGGCTTGGGTTGACGACGATCTGACGCCGGCATCCGTCGGTGTCACATCCGCGTGCCCGCGAGCGACAACCCGGTATGCACAATCTGATTGCACGCCTCCTGACGCGGGCGCTCTGCGTCGCCGTCGCCGTGGCCGGCGTGTTCCCGCTGAGCGTGGTGGCCTCACCGCATGCCAACGCTGCTCCCTGCCCTGACATCGAGGTCGTGTTCGCTCGCGGCACGACTGAGCCACCCGGTGTAGGCGGTATCGGGCAGGTCTTCGTCGACTCGCTGCGATCGAATGTCGGTGGGCGTTCGGTTGGCGTATATCCGGTGAACTATCCGGCCAGTAACGACTTCGTCCGCAGCACCCCCGCCGGTGCCGACGATGCGAGCGCCCATCTCCGCTCGATGGCGGCCAACTGCCCGAACACGCGAATGGTCCTCGGCGGGTACTCCCAAGGCGCCGCGGTCATCGACCTGGCCACCACTGCGACACCGGAGGCCGCCGGCAACGTCGCGGCGGCGGCGTTGTTCGGCGGACCGTCGAGCAGCTTCTCCGACACGCTGTCGCCGGGCCCGTTGCCGACGATCGGTGCGCCCTACGCCGGTAAGACGATCAATCTATGTGTCCCCAACGACCCGATCTGCTTCGAAGGGGGCAGGGACATGCGCGCGCATGGCGCCTACGTCCAGACCGGGATGGTCGCCCAGGCCGCCGCGTTCGCGGCGGATCGGCTGTAGGCGCCGTCGGCGATTCTCGCGCTACGAGCGGGACGGGGACCCGATGCTGAGCCGCGCGGCCACGACGGCAGCGACGAAGCAACCGAGCGAGGTCCACCCCTCGACGTCACCCATGCCGTTCTTGGCGAGCAACAGGATGGCAACGCCCGCAACGCATATGAGCACACCGGCGACTGTCGAACGTGTGCCGGTGGCGACAACCGGCCCGTCCCACCACGGCAACCGGCGATGCTCGAGCGGCGACAGCACCTTGAAGGCGACCGCCATCACCACCGCGAACACGATCGCACGAAGAGCAAGGAGGCCAACGAAGCCCGGCGCGTGCACGTTGTACGCGTCCAACCCGACGGCGTGCAGCGTGAACATGGCCACCGCAATCGCCGGGATGTGCCACAGGTACAGCGTCATGGCTCCCCCATTGCCCACCGCCACCACGCGCCAGACCCGAGGGTCGCGCGGCCACGCGTCGGATGGCTCCGGCGGCGGCGACGAACGCGAACGACATCCACGTGCACTGCAGCGCGAGCAACAGTGTCGGCGGCGACACGTTCGAGATGCGTTCGACCCCGGTGACGACGAGAGAGACGTCGTATGTGCCGACGACGGCGAGCGTCACTTGCGCGGCAAGGGCGAGTGCGGCCACGACGAGCGCCGCGCGCACGCTGACCAGCGAGCGGGCGTATGCGACCCCGATCGCCACGGGGATGAGCCAGACGAAGAGGAAGTTGGCGACACCCGAGGTCGGTGTGCCGACGGCGAATCGAATCGCATCCACGGCTGTCGCCGCGCCGAGGAGCGACGCGACCACGACGGCGAGCCCCCAACCGGTCTGCAGACGTGTCAGGGCAGGCACGAATGCGAGCACGACGAAGTACACGCCGAGGAACCACAGGAGCGCGACGACCTCGCGTCCGAGGTCGACTGCAGACCCCGGGCCGAGGATCTGCCTCGCCGCGAGCAGCCCTACGGTCCACGCCGCGAGGTACCAGAACACCGGCCGGCACAGGCGCTGTGCCCGGGTGAACAGCCATGCGCCCCAGGGCGTTCCGGAGCGCCACGCGTACGCGCCTGCGGCTCCGCCCGCGAGGAAGAACAACGGCATCACCTGGGCGACCCACGTGAGCGGCTCGAGCGCGGGCACCTCGGCGAGGAGGTTGCCGATGCGAAGGCCCGTGGAGTCGATGGTGGCGAGCAGCAACGCGCAGTGGCCGAACATCACCATGACGAGGGCGGAGAGTCGCGCGACGTCAACCGCACGGTCGCGGTCGGGCTTGACGGCAGCGGGCTCTTGGTCGGCGGCGCCGGAGCGGGCGTCGAGTCCGGAACTGGTTGAAGGCATGCCATGAGCATGCCGGGCCGCAGGCCGATCGGGATGAGTAGGACTACGCATCTAACGCCCATCTGCTCTACGTATGCGCAAGCCTATACCGCCTCGTCGTGAAGCTCCGGACTCGTCAGCACCCGCACGAAGTCGTCGACCTGGTCGGCTGATTTCACCGAATTTCCTTCAGCCAGTGCCTGTTTGACCGCAGCATCGATGAACGGGATGACCGCTGCCTGAATGCCGTCCTTCTCCGCGGCGGCCATGGCGCGGGGCTTCTCGCCCGAGCTGGTGAAGTTGAACTTCTCCTTGAACGCCTCCGACAGCTCCGTGGATACCGCACTGTCGATTGCGCTCTCCGCTGCGGCGAACGCCGTCAGCGTCGCTGCCAACGTGCCGGGATCTCCCAAGAGATGCGTCAGTCGGGGTTCGCGTGGTGAACCCTTCGTCCCCCGCTCGCCGTGCAATCGCAGAATCGCCTCGAGGATGTTCATCACCCCCTCCATGTAGACGACCTCGAATCTCTGAAGGGGAAACAGTCTTATCTCGCCCTTGCCTTGCACGTCCGCACCGTCGGGAAGCACTGGTATCCCCAGCTTTCCGTGTAGCAGGCCAACCGTCCTGCTCGCGCTCTTCATCTGAGAACTGCTGAAAGAGTAGGTCGTGGCAAAGCGCGTCACGGCGGGCCCGAGATCGTCGCCCGAGGACAGCGACGACAGCGCGGCCCGGCCGACGTAGGGACCCACCGCGATGAGAGTGTTGGGGATCTTGATCTCAGCGCTGACGTAGGCACGGAAGCATTCAGGGCTGACGTACGCATCCGCGCTGTCCGACATCGTCGCACCCTCCGAGAGGTTCTGCGCATGGTATTTCGGCGCTTCTTGCTCGTACGCCGAACAATATGCCGCCGACGGGCACACTGAGAAGCCCGGACAAGAATTGCGTACCTCGCGCTGGCCGGGCAGTCGATCGGCAGTGCGGCGCGCGAGTAGCGTCGGGGACTTGGGTTACGGCACCGACGAGGGGCGCAGGGCGATGGCATCAGAAACTTCGGGCACCGTACTTCGCCCGCCGGGGCGTGGTGTCGGCGGCGCGACCTGACATGACGGTACGTCCTTCCCCGGAAGTTCCCGACCGTGTTTTCATCACCGGCGCCAATGGCTTCATCGCCCGCAGCCTCGCCGCGCGGCTACGCGAGCTTGGTGCCGAGGTCAGCGGTGTCGATCTGGTGTCATCGCCCGCTGACGACGTCGTCGCGGGAAGCACCGTGGAGCCGGGTCCCTGGGAAGATCGCCTGACCGGGGTCGACGTCGTGGTCCACACCGCAGCACTGGTGTCCAACGCTGCCCCACTGGATGAGGCGTGGGAGGTCAATGTCCTTGGCACCCAACGAGTGTTGCGGTCCGCCGTCCAAGCCGGCGTGGGCCGCTTCGTGCACATCTCGTCGATCGCCGTCTACGGCTTCGACTTCGACGACGGCGTCGACGAGCGCGACCCGGTCAGTGTCAGCGGATACAGCTACGTCGACACCAAGGTGAACTCCGAGCACGTCGTCCTCGCGGCCCAGGCGGCGGGCGAGATGGCGACCACGATCATCAGGCCCGGCGACGTCTGGGGACCCGCATCGAGGCCGTGGACGATCATTCCGTTGGAGATGATCGCCAAGGGGCAGCTGGTCCTGCCTGCGCATGGCAAAGGGGTGTTCAGTCCAGTTCACATCGACAACCTGGTGGACGGAGTGGTGCTTGCCGTCGCGTCGAAGGAAGCCGTGGGACAGATCTTCAATCTGACTGATGGCGTGGGCATTTCGTGTTCCGAGTACTTCGGCAGGCTGGCGGCGATGGCTGGCCGAGGGTGCGCACGCTACCCACCCCGGCAGCGCTGGCCCTCACCATGGTCCTTGGCACCGTCCAACGCAGACTTGGCATGCAGAGCGAACTGACGGCGGCGACCATCGGAATGCTGAACCGACGCGGAACGTACTCGATCGAGAAGGCACGGCGCATCCTCGGTTATGAGCCGCTCGTCTCACTCGATGACGGTATGGCGGGAGTGGAAACGTGGGCCCGCGCCCAGGGGCTGATCGGCTGAATGCGCGCGTCGCCAAACTCCATGGTCGTCCGAGAGGGTCTGGCGGAGTAAGGTCACGAGCAGAGGGGATGCGGTCCGGACTGCAGGCCCCCTCGAGCCCATGTGATCGTTGAGCAAACAGCCTCACGGGCGACTCCCGTCGACGGGCACCCCCAGACTTCGGGTGGTCGACGGGACGTGAACTATTCCTCGGCGGGCGCCGCCGTTCCCTGGCTGTTCATGGCCGCCGTCAGGCCACCGTCGACACGTACGTCGCACCCCGAGACGAACGACGCCTTGGGTGAGCACAGGAACGTCACCACGTCGGCGATGTCGTCCACGAGACCGGGGAGCACCGTGTCGGTACCCGATCGCTCACCGCCGACGGGTGTCATTGCGGCCATCCACTGCTTGATCGGGTTGTTCTGGAGCTCGAGGCGGCCCATCGCGGTGTCGATGAGACCCGGGGAGACCGACACGACGCGTCCGCCCTTCGCACCCCATGTCACGGCAGCCCGCTCGCAGAGTCGGATGACGCCGCGCTTCGCCAGGCGATAGGTCGTGCCGGGGTCGGGTTCGGCACCGGTGAGTGCTGCGGAACCGGGATTCGAGGTCGGCGTCGAACGGCATGTCGAGCAGCGCGTCCATCGAAGGCTCGAAGGTTCCCACGTGACCTGCGAGCGAGGCCACGCATATCGCCACGCTGCCTGGTGCGGCGCACGGCAGGAAGGCATCGAGCAGTCGAGCGCTCGCCACCAGGTCGACGCGCAGGATGTCCTTCCACCCGGCCATCGAGGGCGACAGGCCTGCGGTGTGCACCAGTGAGTGCAGGCGACCGAGTTCGCCTGTACGCGAGACGAGTTCGTTGACGAACGTCGGGTCGCTCACGTCGCCAGTCAGGGTGGCGACCGTCGCGCTCGTCTCCCTCCCCAGTTCTTCGGCGGCCGATGCGAGCCTGCTCCCGTGGCAGTCGGTCAGCAGCACGGCGTCGACGGTCTCGCGCCAGTGTGCGCGCGCACGCGGCCCCCATCGCGCCGGCGCCACCGGTCACGACGGACACGGTGGTCAAGGAATGCTCTGATTCCCGACGGCGGCGCGCTCGTTGCGGAGCCGCTGCTTCGCGTCTCGATTCGCGTGGTGGCCGGACTGCGTGGGCAATGCGAACCCGCTGTAGACGACCCGGCGCTCCTGGCTGATCGGGTGGGTCGAGCGGTGCAGCGCACACGACATGTGGACGGTGACGTCACCGCGCTCTGCCCGGAGGCTGACCGCGGGTAGGTCCAGGCCGCGGTCGACCTGGCTGCTGGCGATGTTGGCGCGGTGCGAACCGGCGATGACGTCGAGACCGCCATGGGCTTCGTCGACGGGTGTGAGGCAGATGCCGACCGTGAGGCCGGAGCAGTACATCGAGTGGCCGCCGCGAGAGCAGTCCTTGTGCCACGGCAGGCAGACCAGGCCGTCGGTCGAGGCCACCTTCTTGACGAGGCCTTCGGCGGTCACGTCGGCGAAGTGCTCGCCGAACGGGTCCCCTGGGCGATGGCCGTCGCCGAGCAGTTCTCCGATCGCGAGGTAGCGCGGGTCGGTGAACACGTCGCGAAGCGTTGCCGATCGGTCGGCGAAGTCCAAGATCCGGCACGGGTAATGCTCGCCGGATTCGGTTGATGCCCACCAGGATTGGCCATCGTCGGGACGGGCCGCGTCGATCGCGGTGGCGAGGTCGGCGTCGACCGCGGCGATCTCCGCGCTGGTGAACACCTCCTGCAGGAGCAGGAAGCCCGCCTCGGCGAGGAAGTGTGCGGCCTCTGCCGATGGATCGCCGAGGCGGAACCGCTGGTCGAGGTCCAGCGGTGAGCCGTCGGACGCCTGCAGGGTGACGTCGCCCGAGCCGATGGACGCCGCGGCCGTCGAGTGCGGAGCGCAACACGGGATCCCAGGCGAAGAACGCCGCTTTCGCTTCGCCGTCGCCATCGACCCTTCCCGCCACGATGAGACCGATCGCCGTTCGCCTTTCGCCGACGAGATCGGCGAACGCGTCACCGTCGAGGGTCACCCGCAGCGGCGTATCGCAGCCGGATACGACGTCGAGGGTGCGATCGCCTCGCCGGAGAGTCCAGCCCCGACCGTCGACCGATCAACCCGAGGGGCGGAAGGTCGAGACGTTCCGCATCGGAGGCGGCGCGCTCGCCATTGCGGGCGATGGCGCGCTTCCAGTCGGTCTCCCAGAACGCCAGCGCATCGGGGGACTTGGGCTCGGCGGCGCCGCGGGTGCGGGTATCGACGGTCGGTCTCGGCCGATCATGGCTGGTCGACGCTGACACGGCACGGTCTCCTCGAACCTCGGCGGAACGCTCCACCGCTCGTTTAAGCAATGTGCCTGCATCGTAAGTCGGTTGACCTACTCGCACAACCCCACTACGTTGTCGGCGTGAGTGAGTGGATCGATCGCGACCATCGTGAGCGCGTCGCCATGGCCGAGTACGAGCACGTCATGTGCACTCCGGCGCCCGCCCCGATCAGCGCCTACGCCGACGCCGGGGTGACCGGCTTCGTCTTCGGCGAGATGTGGCGCCGAGGAGTGCTCACGCCGCGCGATCGTCGCTGGATCACCCTCGCGTGTGTCGGGATGGCCGGTGCCGCACTCCCCATGGAGACCCATACCTACGCCGCGCTGAAGAGCGGTGAGGTGACAAAGGAGGAGATCGACGAGTTCCTGCTCTTCTTCGCCACGCAGGCGGGATGGCCCAAGGGTTCGGCGATGCTCCTGCACGTCATGGCTGCGAACGCCAAGATCGCCGAGGAGAACGGCGAGGCGATGACCCTCGCGACCTACGTCCCGTGGGCCGATCCGGTCGGCGACGAGGCCCGCCGTGCCCGGGGCGAGGCCGCGTACGAGGCCGTGCACGACGTGACGCCACCCCCGCCCCGCACCGCGTTCCAGGGCGTGGGAGAACTCGACTACCTCTTCGGCGAGGTCTGGAGTCGCGACGAATACCTCACCCGACGGGATCGACGACTGATCGCGATCTCGTGCTGTGCGGCGATCGGGATCGATGCGGAGACCACCGATCAGCTCGAATCTGCCTTGCGCAGTGGCGATCTCACCTTCGTGCGAGGCTGCAAGAGGTCGTCATGCACATCGCGGTCTACCTTGGGTGGATCGTTGCCCGACGCCTCGATCACCTCCTGTTAGGGGCGCACGCGGCGGTGGCGCAGTCGTGATGCCCGGCTACTCGATCGGGCCGACGCCTTCGACCAAGGAAGCTCTGGTGCTCGTCGCCGAGCGGTTGTTCGCGGCGCACGGGATCGATGGGGTGTCGATCCGTCAGATCCTGGCGGAGGCGGGCGTCGCCAACAACTCAGCCGTGACGTACCACTTCGAGTCCAAGGCCGGCCTCGTCCGAGCGATCGTCGACTACCGGGCGCCCTACCTCGCCGAGCGCAGACGACTGCTCTGGGCACAGGCGCCGGCCGGAGACCTGCGCGCAGCTGTCGAGGCCCAGTTCCTCCCGGTGGCGGAAGTCGCCGAGTTTCAGGACAGCCATTACATGACGTTCCTCGAGCAACTCGACCTCCGGGGTTCCGCGGAGCCGACGTTCCAGCAGCTTCCTGCGGATGCGCTGACCAGCTACCGCGAGTACGAAGACCGGATCGGTGCGCTGCTCCCCGACGTTCCAGAGCCCATGCTCTCGCGACGGCTCTTGCACGCCACCAGCCTGTGTCTGCACGCGTGCGCCGTGCGAGAACGCCGCCGTCATCGAGGCAGTGCGCAGATTTCGCTGGCCGTACACGTCAACGAGTTGTTCGATCTGTTGATCGGGGTTCTCACCGCCGAGATCTCGGAACAGACCCGAAATGCGCTGTCGTACAGCGTAACTCCGACCACCTAGCGGGCTTGCGCCGAAAAGGGTCATCGCCCGAAGGCCCGCGTCTGGACGTTGGCACCGAATGAGCCTTGCGAATCCGGCTGAATTCCTGTCAGGTTGTTGCAGCCTGCGAGGAAGGATGCCCGTGCTGATCACGCGAGTTCTCGGAGTTCCTGCCGTGTTCGCGGTCGCCGTAGGACTCATGGTGACCGCGGCCCCGACCGCTGTGGCCGATACCTGGTGCGGAGAGTCCAGCCGCGGAGCGACGGTGTACGCCGGCAACGCCGGAACGTCGTGCCAGTTCGCCATGAACACCGCCGAGGCCTACCACCTCTACGGAAACGGATCGGAACCGTTCGGCGTGTACAGCCCGGTGACGGGCCAGACGTACACCATGACATGCACCTCCGCCGGCTCGGTCTGCCAGGGTGGCAACGATGCGCTCGTCTATCTGGAATAGGCCACGGCGGTGGGGATGGTCCACGTTTCGGACTTCACGCGGCTGCGGTTGCCAGGCACTCTGACGTACCGCACGATGAGTTCCTCGAACAACTCGTGAACAAAGCGACCCATGTGCCTGTGGGCGGAATTCGTCAGACCGGAGCCACACTCGTTGAACGCTCGAATCTCTCTGCTGCTCTCAGTCATGTCCCTGGTCGCTGCACTCCTGCTCGCGCCTACTGCCGCGGCTGAGCCCGAGTCAACGATTCCCGGAGCGGATGCCGCCGTCGCGAGGGCCGAAAGCCTGGTCGGCACAGACCGATTCGGCCATTACGGATGCGAGGCACTGGTGGCCTACGCCTACGACGTGCCGCAGGGGAAGTACGGCTGGGACGGTGCATCCGAGACGATGTACCAGACCCTCCTGAAGCAGGGTCTGATTCACACCGACATGAATGCACCGCGGGGAGCGCTCGTGTTCAGCAGGGGGTCCGACGGCCCCCACATCGACCTCGCTCGCGGCGACGGAACCTATGTCTCGGCTGGAGTCCAAGGACTCTCGCGTGGGTACGGCGACAAGCACGACATTCAAATTCTGCCCACCCCGAACATCGGCAAGAATTGGACCTACCGCGGCTGGAGTCTGGGCTTTCCGAAATAGCCTCGCGAACGGCGGGGAGCTACGTCTAACGCGCGACGTAGACCGTATTGGTCGAATACCCGCCGGTCAGCGGGTTGGGGAATTCCACGACGGATGCCTCGGACCGGTCGAAGACCTCGGCGAGGACCGCTTCGAAGTCAGGGTCTGGCGGATCATCCGACCACAGCGCGAAGACGCCGCCGGCATGCAGATGCTCGACGAGCCTTTCCAGTCCCGCGGGCGTGTAGAACGCGGAGTGGCTCGGGTGCAGCACGTGCCGTGGTGTGTGGTCGATGTCGAGCAGGATGGCGTGGAAGCGACGGCCCGGCGCCTGCGGATCGAATCCGGCGTCGCTGTCGGCCATGGCGAAGAAGTCGCCGTGTTGCAGGCGGATCCGCGGATCCGACGCCAGTTCGGCGGTGTCGGGGAGCAACGCACGCTGATGCCAGCCGATGACCTCGCCGAGCGCCTCGACCACGACGAGCGAGTGAACACGGGGATCGTCGAGCGCCGCCTGCGCGGTATAGCCGAGACCCAGTCCCCCGACGACGACGTCCAGAGAGCCGCTGATGGCCTGGGCCAGGCCGAGGCGCGCGAGCTCTACCTCGGCCGCTGTGAACAGGCTCGACATCAGGAACTCGTCGCCGAGCTTGACCTCGTAGACGTCGACGTTCAGCGAAGGCTCGACCCGCCTGCGCAAGCTGATGACGCCCATGGGGGTCTCGGTCCAGTCGAGGACCTCGAATCGTGCACTCACGACGCACCACCGACCCGCCCGCGAAATCGCTCGCCGAGAGCAGCTCGGCGAGTGAAAGCCTACAGACAGTCAGTGGATCGGCACCCGGGTCGAGGTGCCGCGTGGCCTTCGGATAGCAGAAAGGCGGTCTCGGACCTCTCCGAAACCGCCTCTACCTGCTAGAACTTCGGTCGGGCTGACAGGATTCGAACCTGCGACCCCTTGACCCCCAGTCAAGTGCGCTACCAAGCTGCGCCACAGCCCGCGACGCTGCCGAGGATCGCCCGGCAGCGGTCGAAATGCTACCGCAGCCCCTGGCCACTCCCCGAATCGCACCACGATGGGGGTCGTACGGTGGGTGTGGTGACCCGCGACGACACTCCCCTGTGGCTCTTCGCCGACCAGCTCGGCCCATCGACCTACGGCGGCGAGCACTCCCACCGCGAGATCCTGCTCGTCGAGTCGCAAGCGGCGTTCCGCAAGCGCCGCTACCACCGGCAGAAGCTGCACCTCGTGCTCTCGGCGCTGCGTCACGCCGACGACGATCTCGGCGACCGCGCGACCCTGTTGCGCGGCCGACACCTACACCGATGCGCTCGAGCAGTACGGCAGGCCCGTCCTCGTGCACGAGCCCACGTCGTTCGCCGCCGAACGATTCGTCCACGACATGCACGAACGAGGTCTGATCGCGGAGGTTCTACCCACACCGACCTTCGCGTTGCCCCGCAAGGACTTTCAAGCATGGGCCGCCGACCGGACCCGCTTCCGGATGGAGGATTTCTACCGCGAACAGCGCCGCCGCTTCGGCATCCTGATGGACGGTGACAAGCCCGTCGGCAACCGGTGGAACTACGACGAGGACAACCGCGAGCCGCCGCCCAAGAAGCAGGCCGCCCTCGACGTGCCCGCGCCGTACAAGCCGCGCGAGGACCACATCGACGAGGAGGTGCGACGCGATCTCGACGCCATGGACCTCGATACCGTCGGCGCCGACGGACCGCGCCTCTTCGCCGTCACTCCCGCCGAGGCGAAGCGGGCGCTGGCACGCTTCATCGAGCTCAGGCTCTCGTCCTTCGGGCGCTACGAGGACGCGATCATGGGCGACGACTGGGCGATGTCGCATTCGCTGCTGTCGGTCCCGCTGAACCTGGGCGTGCTGCACCCCCTCGACGCCGTCGAGGCCGCCGAAGACGCCTACCGAAGCGGCGATGCGCCATTGGCCGCCGTCGAGGGATTCATCCGACAGATCATCGGCTGGCGCGAGTACATGTGGCATCTCTACTGGCATTTCGGGCCGGATTATGTTGACAAGAACGAACTTTCGGCGAACAAGCGGCTGCCCGACTGGTGGGCGGAGCTCGACTCGGACGCCGTGACCGCCGCGTGCCTTCGCGGTGCGCTCGAAGGTGTCCGCGATCGGGGATGGACCCATCACATCCAGCGCCTGATGATCCTGGGCAATCACGCCCTGCAACGCGGATACCGGCCCGACCACCTCACCGAATGGTTCGCGACGGCCTTCGTCGACGGATTCCGGTGGGTGATGCCCACGAACGTCGTCGGGCATGAGCCAGCACGCCGACGGCGGCCTGCTCGCGACCAAGCCGTACGCCTCGGGTGGGGCCTACATCAACAAGATGAGCAACCACTGTCGGGACTGCGCCTACGACCCGAAGAAGCGCGTCGGCGACGACGCGTGCCCGTTCACCGCGGGCTACTGGGCCTTCGTGCACCGGAATCGGGAACTGCTCGCGCACAACAACCGCACGCAACGCTCGGTGTCGACGATGGACCGGTTGACCGACCTCGACGCGGTGCTCGAACAGGAGGCGGGACGCCGGCGGTTCTAGACGGTCAGCAGGCGGTACAGCCCGATCAGTCCCACGACGACGATCACGATGCGCAGCGCATTCGGGGAGAGCTTTCGCCCGTATCGCGCGCCGAGCCAGCCGCCGATCAGCGAGCCTACGGCGATCAGGCCGGCCGCCTCCCAGCTGATCCGGTCGAACGCCACCAACGTGTAGGCGACGGCCGCGACCACGTTGACGACCAACGACAGCAGGTTCTTCGCGCCGTTCATCCGCTGCATCGACTCGGGCAGCAACGCCCCCATTACGCCGATCAGCAGGATGCCCTGCGCGGCAGTGAAGTAGCCGCCGTAGATGCCGACGGCGAACGTGCCTGCGACCAACGCCGCCATCCGCCCCGGCGACACGTTCTTCGACCGACCGGCCGGAATCGTCGGCCCGCCGACGTGCGTACGCCTGGATCCGGGGGCCGAGCACCACCAGGATCAACGCGCCGATGAGCAGCACCGGAACGACAGCGGTGAATACCTTCTCCGGCAGATGCAGCAGCAGCCACGCACCCAATATCGCGCCCACGAAGGACGCCGGGATCTGCCACCGCAGCCGGTCCCATTGGCCCCGCAGTTCCTTGCGGTAGCCCCACGTTCCCGAGATGCCGCCCGCGACCAGTCCGACGGCGTTCGACATCGTCGAGGTGACCGGCGGATAGCCGAGCGCGACCAGCGTCGGGAAGGTGATCAAGGTGCCAGAGCCGACGATCGCGTTGATCGCTCCGGCTCCGACGCCGGCCAGCGCGATGAGAATCATGTGGGCAACCGACACTGCCCAAACGTTAAAGCATGCCTAACCGCCCACGATCAGCGCGCGTCGTCGACTGCCTCGGTAGACCGCTCGTCGGCCCCGTCGGTTTCCGCGACCTCGGCCGCCAACTCGTCGGGCACGAACGCCGGCGCCTTGGAGATCTTCCACGCGAGGTAGACGAACGACGCCCACGCAACGACGATGGCGGCATAGATCAACGTCGACCATGGCGAAACCAGTCCGAAGTACTTCACCAGCTTCTGCGAGTTCGTCAGCACGATCACGCCGCCGACGGCGGTTCCCAGCAGGGCAGGGCTGACGCGGCTGACCAACCACGCGGCGAACGGTGCGGCGATGACCCCACCGACCGCTAGCCCGAGAACGATCACGATGTTGTCCAGGAACTCCTCGCGGAGGGCGATCAAGAAGCCCAGTGACGCGGACACCGCGACGAGGAACTCCGAGGCGCTCACGGAGCCGATGACGGTGCGGGGTGCTGTCTTGCCGCTGGACAACAGCGTGCTGGTCGTCACCGGACCCCAGCCGCCACCGCCGGAAGCATCGATGAACCCGCCGAGGAGACCCAGCGGTGCCAGGAACTTCGCGCCGTGCTTGGTCTCGCCGACCTCGACCTTCGGCGGTGTTCGCAAGGAGAAGCGCACAAGAACGTAGACACCGATACCCAGCAGAATCGCGGCCATGAGTGGAGCCGCGTGTTCGGTGGACAGCGACGACAGCACGGTCGCGCCGAGGAACGCTCCCACCGCCCCCGGCACGCCGAGTTTCAGCACGACGTGCCAGTCGACGTTCTGGAACCTCCAGTGTGAAAGCCCTGACGCGAAGGTGGTGCCCACCTCGGCGAGGTGAACGGCGGCGCTCGCCTGCGCCGACGCGACGCCGCTGAGCACCAGGAGCGTGGAGGCCGTGACGCCGAAGGCCATGCCGAGCGCGCCGTCGACGAGCTGAGCCCCGACGCCGACCAACGTGAAGATGATGAGTGACCGCATGTTCCCAACGACGCTAGCGGCGTTCAGGGGCGACGGGCAGGGTCACGATCAGCGTGATCGCAAGTCAGCGCTTGGTGCCGCGCTTCTCCCGCACCCGCACGTTGATCCTGATCGGGCTGCCCTCGAACCCGAACGTCTCGCGCAGCCGCCGCTCGATGAACCGGCGGTACCCGGCCTCGAGAAAGCCCGAGGTGAAGAGGACGAAGGTCGGTGGGCGCGTGGTCGCCTGCGTGACGAACAGGATCTTGGGCTGCTTGCCGCCGCGCACCGGGGGCGGCGTGGCGGCGATGAGCTCCTTGATGAACGTGTTCAGCCTGCCGGTCGGGACGCGGCCGTCCCACGACTGCAATGCACCCTCGAGTGCGGGCACCAGCTTCTGCACAGCCCGGCCGGTCATGGCGGAGATGTTGACGCGCTGGGCCCACTGCACCTGCACGAGCTCGCGGTCGATCTCCTTGTCGAGCAGGTAGCGCCGATCCTCGTCGACGAGATCCCACTTGTTGAACGCCAGCACCAGCGCACGTCCGGCCTCGATGACCATCGACAGAATCCGCAGGTCCTGCTCCGTCAGCGTCTGCGAGGCGTCGATCAGCACGATCACGACCTCGGCGGCATCGATCGCACCGCGGGTGCGAACCGACGCGTAGAACTCGTGTCCGCTGGCCTGGCCGACCTTGCGGCGCAGACCGGCCGTGTCGATGAAACGCCATGTCTTGCCGTCTAATTCGATCAGGGAGTCGACGGGGTCGACCGTCGTGCCCGCGACGTCGTGCACCACCGACCGTTCGTCGCCCGACAGTCTGTTCAGCAGCGAGCTCTTGCCGACGTTCGGCTTGCCGACCAACGCGACGCGACGCGGGCCGCTCCCGGAGGATGCGACCGCCGACGCCTCCGGCAACGCCTCCATGACGGTGTCGAGCAGATCTGCCACCCCGCGGCCGTGAATCGCACTGACCGGGTGCGGTTGCCCGAGGCCGAGCGACCACAACGCGGCCGCCTCGGACTCACCCCGTTCGGTGTCAACCTTGTTGGCCGCCAAAAACACTGGCTTGCCGGCACGCTGCAGACGCTTCGCCGCGGCCTCGTCGGCACTGGTCGCGCCGACGACGGCGTCCACCACCAGGATGATCGCGTCGGCGGTGCGCATCGCGACGCTCGCCTGCTCGGCCACCAACCCCTGCAGGCCCTTGGCGTCGGGCTCCCAGCCGCCGGTGTCCTGCACGACGAACCGGCGCCCAAGCCAACTCGCGTCGTAGGACACGCGGTCGCGGGTCACCCCGGGGATGTCCTGCACCACGGCCTCACGACGGCCGAGGATCCTGTTCACCAATGTCGACTTGCCCACGTTGGGTCGACCGACCACCGCGACTACCGGGGGCGGTGCGAATTCCTCCTCGAGATCGGCCGCGAGGTCTTCACCGCCGAGCTCCCAATCGCCCTCGTCGGTCCACGTTCCGTCCGAATCGGTCTCGCTCATGCGGGCTCTCTTCTCTTCGCGCAAGCGCTCATCGACAAGCCCCGGCTCGCTGCTGCACCAAGTTCAAAAGGTAAGCGACGACCTCGGTCTCGCTCATGTCGCTCGAATCGACGACGATCGCGTCGTCGGCGGCGCGCAGCGGCGACACCGCTCGCGTCGAGTCGAGGTGATCGCGGCGTCGCACGTCGGCGAGCACGGCGTCGTAGTCGTCGCCGAGTCCGTTGGAGACGTTCTGGTCGTTGCGACGACGGGCCCGTTCCTCGGCGGATGCGGTGAGGAAGATCTTCACGTCCGCATCGGGAAGCACCACGGTGCCGATGTCCCGACCCTCCACCACCACGCTGTCGGAGCCCGTCGCCAGTTCGCGCTGACGTGCGACGAGCAGCGTCCGCACCGCAGGCACCGCGGATACCGCGGACACGGCGGCGGTGACGGCGTCGCCGCGGATCTCCGCCGAGACGTCCTCTCCCCCAAGGAAGGACTGATCGCGATCGGGGTCGAATCCGACGGCCATGTCGGCTTCGGAAGCGATTCGCTCGATCGCCGCCGCGTCGGCGGTGTCGACACCGGCCCTCAGAACGGCCAGCGTGACGATCCGGTACATCGACCCGGTATTGAGGTAGCGCGCACCCAGCGCCCGTGCCAAACCCGTTGATACCGAAGACTTTCCGGTTCCCGCGGGCCCATCGATGGCGATGGTCACCGAGCTGCTCACATTCCCACCGCCTGGTACAACTCGCCGATCTCCTTGCGGGTCAACACCCGAATGCTGCCCGGGCGTTGCTCGCCGAGCGCCACCGATCCGATGTCGGTGCGGACCAACTCCTGAACCGGAAAGCCCACCTTGGACAGCATGCGTCGGACGATGCGCTTGCGACCCTCGTGCAGAACGACCTTCACCATCGTCTTGCCCGGCACGGCATCCACCACCGCGAAGTCGTCGACGCGGACGGGCCCGTCATCCAAGTCGATGCCCTCCTTCAACTTCTTGCCGAGGCCGCGGGGCACGGTGCCGAGCACCGTCGCGAGGTACGTCTTCGGCACCTCGTAGGACGGGTGCATGAGCCGATGCGCGAGCTCGCCGTCGTTGGTCAGGATCAGCAGTCCCTCGGTGTCGGCGTCGAGGCGGCCGACGTGAAAGAGCTTCTTGTTGCCCCGCACTCGATACTCGACCAGGTCGCCGACGCACGGCCTGCCCTGATCGTCCGACATCGTGGAGTGCATGCCGCGCTCCTTGTTGATGGCCAGGTAAACCATCGTGTCGTCCACCTGGACCCTGGCACCGTCGACACGGATCTCCGACGCATCCGGATCGACCCGCGTGCCCAGTTCGGTGACGATCCGACCGTCCACTTCGACCCGGCCGTCCCGGATCATCTTCTCGGCAACCCGGCGCGACGCAATTCCGGCCTGCGACAACACCTTTTGAAGCCGGACCCCGTCCTCTGCTTCATTCATTTCAGTCTCGATCCACGTCGAAGGCCAGCGGCTGTTCGGTGGCAGGCATGCCGCCGAGTTTGATGAACCGCGGCTCGTCGCCGAGTGATGCGGTGATGTCGTCGATCACGTCGACATCGGGTAGTAGCGGCGCGATGTCGGGCAGATCGCCGAGCTCCGAGAGTCCGAGTCTCTCGAGGAACAGGTCGGTGGTCGCGAAAGCCACTGCGCCCGAATCGGGATCGGTTCCGGCCTCCGTGATCAGACCGCGCGCCAGCAGCGTCCGGATCACCGCGTCGACGTTGACGCCGCGGACGGCGCTGACCCTCGCCCGGGTCACGGGCTGCCGGTATGCGACGACGGCCAGCGTCTCCAACGCCGCACGCGTCAGCCTGGACCGGGCACCGTCGAGCAGCAGCCGCTCGACGTACGGCGCATAGCGCGCTCTGGTGTACATCCGCCAACCGCCGCCTGCCTCGCGCAGGTCGATGCCGCTGTCGCGCGCCGTGTATTCCTGCGCCATCAGCTGCAGCTTCGCCGCCACCCGGTAGGCGGGCTGCTCGATCGCGACCGCCAGCGCGTCCGCGGGAACGGGACTGTCCACCACCAGGAGTAGCGCCTCCAGCGTCGCGCCCAGTTCGGAGTCCGCCAGCTCGGGGACCTCCGCGACGTCGATGCCGAGATCGACGACCGCTGTGTCGTTGTCGTCGTCGCGCCCTCGGCTACGGCACGGTCGATGGCATCGACCGCGTCGTCGACGGCGGTGTCCACCGTGCTCTCCGCGCCGTTTCGTGCGGAGTAGTCGTCCGTCATGTGTCTCGCTCTTCTACCGCCGCTACCAGGTCATCGTTGTTCAGCCGGTCGCCGGTCCACGAAACCTTCAGCACTCCAAGCGGTTCAACCTGGTCAAATGTTACCGCCCGCGTCCGGAACAGTTCGAGCAGCGCCAGGAATCGCCCCACGATCTCGATCCCGTCCTCGCAGTCGGACACCAGCTCGGAGAACGTCGCCCAGTGCCCGGCACCGCGTGCTTCGAGCATTCCCAAGAGGCGCTTCGCCTGATCTTGCACCGATACGCCGGGGTTGTGCAGATGCTCGAGCGCCACCGTCGGCACTTCGCGCGGCGTGAATACGGAAGCGGCGATCTGGGCGAACTTCTCGGCATCGACGCCGAGCATCACCTCCGGTATCAGCGCCTCGTACCGCTCCTCCAGGGCCACCGCGCGCGGGTAGCTGCGCAGTGCTGCCGCCTCGAGTTCGGCGAACATCTCGGCGACGTGCTTGTACGCCCGGTACTGCAGTAGTCGCGCGAAGAGCAGGTCGCGCACCTCGAGCAGGGCGAGGTCCTCCTCGTCGTGCACGTCCCCGGCGGGCAGCAGGCGCGCGGCCTTGAGATCGAGAAGCGTGGCCGCCACGACGAGGAACGCCGTCGTCTCGTCGAGTTCCAGCTGCCGGCCGAAGGCCTTGGTGTAGGCGATGAAGTCGTCGGTCACCGTGTGCAAGCGCCACCTCGGTGACGTCGAGGCGGTGCGCAAAGATCAGCTGCAGCAGCAGGTCGAACGGTCCCTCGAAGTTGGTGAGCCGGACCTGGAATCCGCTTGGTGCCTCGGACTGCTCGACGGTCACGCGCCGAACCGGTCGATGACCTCACGCGCCAACGCCCGATACTGTTCGGCGCCCGCAGATTTCGGGGCCCACGTAGTGATCGGTTCGCCGGCGACGCTGGTCTCGGGGAAACGGACGGTCCGCGTGATGACGGTGTCGAACACCAGATCGCCGAATCTCTCCAGCACCCTGGCCATGACCTCGCGGGCGTTCACCGTGCGCGGGTCGAAGCGGGTGATGAGGATGCCGCTGATGCTCAGCTTCGGGTTCAGCCGGTCGTGCACCTTCGCGACCGTGTCCGTCAACAGCGCAAGGCCACGGAGCGAGAAGTACTCGCATTCGGTCGGAATGATCACGCCGTCGGAACAGGCCAGCCCGTTGACGGTCAGCAGGCCGAGCGACGGCTGGCAGTCGATCAGCACGTAGTCGTAGCGGTCGAGAACCGGGTGCAGTGCCCGGGACAACGACTGCTCGCGGCCCACCTCGTTGACCAGTTGAATCTCGGCTGCCGACAGATCGATGTTGCTGGGCGCCAGATCCATGCCCTTCACGCGGGTGTGGACGATCACGTCGTCCATCGACACCCGCGGTTCGATCAGCACGTTGTGCACCGTGTGGTTCAGGTCGTAGTGCGGCACGCCAAGACCCGCCGACAGCGCGCCCTGCGGATCGAGATCGACCAGCAACACCCGGCGGCCGTACTCGGCGAGGCTCGCCCCCAGATTGATGGTCGACGTCGTCTTGCCGACGCCGCCCTTCTGATTGCACATCGCGATGACCTTCGCCGGGCCGTGCACGCTCTTGGGCTTCGGATCGGGAATCATCCGTGGCGACCGCCCGGTCAGATTGGCGACGTCGGCGCCACCGTCGTCGCTCATGCGAGACGGTCGCTTGTCGGGCAATCCACGGGCTTGGCGAACATCCCGGAAAGCTTAACGGGATACGAACACCGGATACGCCATACCCGCGCCGAAAAACTCAGTTGAGCGAACCGGATGCTCAATCGCCGGTGCGGCTGAGGAGGACGTCGTTCGCGCGTTCGGCCGGACAGGGACCCACCCACTTCGTCGTTTCGACGCCCGCCAGCCTCGCGATCGGATCGGTCGGCGGATCCGGCAGGGGGAAATCCGAGACGACGCTCTTCGTGGCCGTGCCACCGACGGGTGGCGTGCACGGCGCGTCGCCGCCCCCCGTCGTCTGCGTCCAGTGCTGATCGGCATAGGTGAGCACTTGGAACTTGCCGGGCTTGCCGTCGTCGTTCAGGATCAGCAGCAGCGTCGAACACCTCGTCCCCGTGCGAAGGCAGTAGGTCGACACTCTGGCGCGGGTGACGGGCAATTCGGTTCCGAACTTGCGGTCGGTGTAGTGGTAGTCGTAGGCGCCGTGCAGCCCACCTGCGGGCGACGCGACGGGAGCGACCAGCGACGAGGGATCGGGCAGCGAAACACCCGGGTCGACGTCACCGACCCGGGTCACCCTGACCGGCGCATGGTTGGCCACCTGGCACGGGTCGTCTCCCCCGAGCGTCACCAGGGTGCCGGTGAGCGTGCCGTCGGGCTGCGGAGACAGCGACATGGCCTTGAAGTACTGCGTGTCGAGGGTGGCGTCGGAGCCGCCCTGGCTGCACGTCCCCTCGACGTCACCGGCCCAGCGCCAATTCCCGTCGATGAAGTCGAAGATTCGGGCGGGTTGTCCCGCCGCCGGCTTGTCGTCGTTGCCGATGGACGATCTCGGTGGCGACGCATCCGTTGTCCGTGCACGCCGATCTGAACGCCACCGTGTAGGAGTCCACCGGACGCGTCTTGGGACTGACGTACTCCTGATAGGGCCCGGTCTCGATCGTGTAGATCCCGTTGAGGCTCGAGCCGGACGGCGTCGCCGAGGATGGCGCCGTCGACGTCGGGGATGAGGTGGACGTGCATGCGCCAACCAGTCCGGCAGCCATCAGCACCGCGGCCGTGCGCGTGGCGCGCGACGTCATCGGGCCCGCGGGTGAGCCCCTGCCCACACCTCGCGCAGCGCGTTGACCGTCACCAGCGTGTAGATCTGCGTCGTGGTCACCGAAGCGTGGCCGAGCAATTCCTGCACGACTCGGACGTCGGCGCCGCCCTCCAACAGGTGGGTCGCGAATGAGTGGCGCAGCGTGTGCGGCGACACGGTCGCGGACAATCCTGCCCGCTCCGCCGCGTCGTGAAGCACCTGCCAGGCGCTCTGCCGTGACAACCGTCCGCCGCGGACGTTGAGGAAGATCGCAGGCGTCCCCTTGCCACGGCGGGCGAGCTCGGGTCGGCCTCGAACCAGGTAGGCGTCCAGCGCAGCGACCGCGGGTCGCCCGATGGGGACCAGCCGCTGCTTACCGCCCTTGCCGCGCAACAGAACTGAACGCGAATGCGTGTCGACGTCGTCGACGTCCAACCCCACGGCTTCGGAGATGCGCGCGCCCGTCGAATACAGCACCTCGAGCAGCGCACGATTTCGCAGGGTGAGCGGGCCGTCGGCCTCGCTGTCGCCACCGGCTCCGTTCAGCAGCGCCACCACGTCGTCGACGGGGAGGCTCTTCGGCAGCCGCCGGCTGGGGGTCGGCGGTTTCACCGCGCGCGCGACGTCGAGATCCGTGAGCCCCTCGGCAGTGGCGAAGCGATGAAACCCGCGGACCGCGATCAACGCGCGGGCCGCGGAGACGGCGGACAGCGGCGTTGCGCCCGAATCGGCGTCGCCACGTCGCAGCGCCACCAGGAAGTCGCTGACGTCTGACTCGCTGGCCTTGCCCAATTCGCTGATTCCGCGGGAACCGAGGTGTTCGGCATAGCGGCGCAGGTCGCGACGATAGGAGCTGAGCGTGTTCGACGCCACGCCACGTTCGATGCTGAGGTGATCGAGGTAGCCCTGGAGTTGGCCGTCGAGCACGCTTCTGACGGCAGGGGCCGGGCGCCCTGCGATCGGATCCTGCAGCGTCGTCACGACGTGCGCGTCCGGAACGCGCTCGGACGGTCGGGCCACGGCGCGTCCACGGGTCGCAATGCGTCGATAGTCCCTGATCTGGCTGGCGGCCAGAATCCCGCTCACGGCAATCGAATTCGCGATCTGACCTTTGAAGACCATCTCGACGGCCTCGGCTCAGCGGAACACGCTTCACGGTCAGGTCGGCTTCCTCGTCGTGCGCCTCGGGCCTGCCGATGTCGGTGAGCCCCGTCGCAAGGAACACGCGCACGCTCTCGTCGCTGAAGCCGGGCGAGGTGTCGACGTCGACGAGCACCCCCCAGTGTCCGGCGGCCAGGCCGACCTCTTCCTCGAGTTCCCTCGCGGCCGTCAGGTGCGGCGCCTCGTCGCCCATGTCCAGCAGGCCGGCGGGAAGTTCCCACAGTCGTCTGCCCAGTGCGTGGCGGTACTGGTAGACGAGGACGACGTTTCCCTCGTCGTCGAGCGCCACGATCGCGACGGCACCGTAGTGTTCGACCACTTCGCGGCGTGCGGTGGTGCCGCCGGGCATCCGCACCTCGTCGCCTCGCAGCGCGAAGATCTTTCCGACGTAGAGCGTTTCGCTCTCGACGGTGTCGAAGTCGTGCTCAGCCACGGCGCACGGGCTCTTGCAGTTCCGCGTGCTCGGCCCCGTTCGATCGTTGCGTCGCGATCTCGACCGGCAGGCGTTCGGCGGCCTTGTAGTCGAGGGCTGCGCCGATGAACGAGACGAACAACGGGTGCGGACGCGTCGGCCTGCTCTTCAATTCGGGGTGGGCCTGGGTACCGACGAGGTAGGGATGGACCTCGGCGTCGTACTCGACGAATTCGACGAGGTGCCCATCGGGTGAGGTGCCGGTGAACCGCAACCCGCTTTCGGCGATCCGGTCCCGGTAGTCGTTGTTGACCTCGTAGCGGTGCCGGTGTCGCTCGGACACCTCCGTCGTCTGATAGGCCTGCGCCACGATCGATCCCGGCTCCAACACGGCGGGGTAGGCGCCGAGGCGCATGGTTCCGCCGAGGTCGGCCTCGCCCGCGACGATCTCGCGCTGATCGGCCATCGTCGAAATCACCGGATCCGTGGTGTCCGGATCGAACTCGGCCGAATTCGCGCCGCTGATTCCGACGCTGCGGGCCGCTTCGATCACGATGCACTGCAGGCCGAGACAAAGCCCCAGCACCGGTAGCCGCTGCTTGCGGGCGAATCGGATGGCGCCGATCTTGCCTTCGATGCCGCGGATGCCGAAGCCGCCGGGGATCAGGATGCCGTGCACGTCGTCGAGTGCCGCGGCAGCGCGCGCATCGGTGTCGCATGCGTCGGACTCGACCCAGCGGATCTCGACCTTCGCATGGTGTTTGAATCCGCCCGCCCGCAGCGCCTCGGCCACCGAGAGGTACGCGTCGGAGAGGTCGATGTACTTGCCCACCAAGGCAATCCGCACGGTCTCCTGCGGATCGTGCACGCGGCGCAGCAGATCGTCCCACTCGGTCCAGTCGACGTCCCGGAACGGCAGGTTGAGGCGCCGCACGACGTAGGCGTCGAGCTCCTCGCGGTGAAGCACCTTGGGGATGTCATAGATCGACGGTGCGTCCGGCGTCGAGATGACCCCGTCGATGTCCACGTCGCACATCAACGCGATCTTGTTCTTCAGCGGCTCGGGTACGTCGCGGTCACACCGCAGGATCAGAGCGTCCGGGCTGATGCCGATGCTCCGCAGCGCGGCGACCGAGTGTTGCGTCGGCTTGGTCTTCAACTCGCCGGACGGCGCAAGGTAGGGCACCAGCGACACGTGAAGGAAGAAGACGTTCTCCCTGCCCACTTCGTGGCGGACCTGGCGGGCGGCCTCGAGGAAGGGCAGGGACTCGATGTCGCCGACGGTCCCGCCGATCTCGGTGATCACCACGTCGGGCCGGTTTCCCTCGGCGTCGGGTTCCGCCATGGCCAGGATTCGGCTCTTGATCTCGTCGGTGATGTGCGGAATGACCTGGACGGTGTCGCCGAGGTACTCACCGCGACGCTCCTTGGCGATCACCGACGAATACACCTGTCCCGTCGTGACATTCGCGATGCCCGACAGGTTGCGGTCGAGGAATCGCTCGTAGTGTCCGACGTCGAGATCGGTCTCGGCGCCGTCCTCGGTGACGAAGACCTCACCGTGCTGGAACGGATTCATCGTGCCGGGGTCGACGTTGAGGTACGGGTCGAGCTTCTGCATCGTGACCTGCAGACCGCGCGCCGTGAGCAACTGGCCGAGGCTGCTCGCGGTGAGCCCCTTGCCCAGGGACGACGCCACGCCACCACTGACGAAGAGATGTTTGGTCGTGGTCTGCGGGTGCCGGCGTAACGATGGCAAGAGCAACCTCCGTGGCAATGGGGCAGGATGACGGTGTCACTCGTTTGTGGCCTGCCGACCCACGGAATCTCACCCTAACACCGACTCCGACAAGTCGCGTTTGACGCGCCGCACGGCGGTCCTACTGCGGAACCGTCACCGACGTCGCGCCCTGCCCGATTCCGTACTGACCGGGCCGCCCGCCGTCCATCATTTCGCGCAACGCCAGCAGCGCGGTGATCCGGCCCGACTGGCTGCCGATGTCGTCGACGGTGCTCACCGCACCCTTCAACCCCGCGTCCGACCTGGTCACTGCCACCGCGGCCGTACCCGTCGCCGAGCCGTCCCGCCCGGCGACGACGGTCGCCATGCCGTGGGGGGCCAGGCCGGCGGCCAGGCGCGCGACGGTGGCGCCCTGGTTGCCCGCGCCGTCATCCATCGACGCCCCGGTGACGATCAGTGCGGCGTCCGCAACGCCGATGTGTTGAGCGCCATAGGTCAGGAAGCCGGTATCGCGCAGAGTGGCCAGCACCGTGTCGCGCTGCATGTCGTCGACGGCGGGGGCGCCTGGCTCCCGTCCCGCCAACAAGGCGATGCCGAGGAGGTCGCCGGCTTGAGAACCCTGATCAAGGAGCTTGGTGCTGAGCACTCGACCCGCGGGCACGATCGGCGAGTTGACCACCGACAAGAGCTTCTCGGCGGAATTCGCGTACACGAACTGCTGGGTGAGGTCGATCGTGCCCGAGACCGTTCCGCCGGCCTCGCCCACCAGCCGGGTCAGGGCCGCGACGTCGTCCTGTGCGGCATCCGGAGTGCGGAACACCACGACCGACTTCCCCTTCAACGTGTCGCGGAGGATCCGCGGCGACATCTGCGCGTCGAATTCACCTGCGGCGTTCAGCTTCTCGTTGAGTTGGTTCTTGTCGTCGGTCAGACCGTTGATCTGATTCTGCAGTTCGTGTTTGTCGTCGCGGAGACCGGATAGCAGGGTGTTGGACAGCACGCCCGAGCCCAGCACCACGCCAATCGCCAGTGCGAGGAAGACCGCCGCCAGCGAAATCGCATGCGAGCGAAGAGATATCATCTCGCTACATCATCTCTAGGCTACCCAGCCCTGGACCCACACCATGAACTGGTTCCAGTACTGCTGTACCCAATCGAGGACGGCGGTGTCGGCCTGTGAGACCCACAGTGCGACGATGACGGCGACGAGCATCGCCATGACGAGCATCGCGATGGCCCCGCCCGACACCCGGCTGCGGTACAGGGTCGCAACGGCTTTCGCGTCGACGAGCTTTTCGCCCACCCGCAGCCGCGTCAGGAACGTCGACGGATTGCTCTGCTGGCGGGTGCGGTCGAAGAACTCTTCGATGCTCGCGGTGTGACCGGCAGTGACGATGAGCGACGCGCCGTGGTGATCGCACAGCAGGAGTGCGAGGTCGGCGGCCGACCCCGCCGCCGGGAACGTCATCGCGCCGATCCCTAGATCCTGTATGCGCTCAAGGCCTTTCGCGTGGCCGTCCGCATCGGCGGGCAGCACCACCTGGGCGCCCGATCGCAGCACCTCGACGCTCATCGACTCTGGATCGCCGACGATCAGTTGCGGACGGTACCCGGCCCTGCGCAACACGTCGGCACCGGAACCGACGCCCACCAGAACCGGCTGATACTCCTTGATGAACGGCTTGAGTGCCTTGAGGTCGTCGAACGCGTCGGGCTCCTCGGCGACGATCACGACGTGCCTGCGGTGCACGTCGACGTCGATGTCCGGGATGCCCATGCCGTCGATCAGCAGCGGGCTCTCGCTGCGAATGAACTCGATGGTGTTGCCCGCGAATGCCTCGAGGTGCGCGACCAGGCCGGTCTTCGCCTCGACCATCAGCTCGTGGACTTCTTCCTCGGTGCGCTCCTTGCCGAACGCGATGCGGCGGTCTCCCGAATAGACGCCGCCGTTGTTCAGCCTGACCCGCGCGCCGTCCTTGACCTTCTTGAAGACGTCGGGCCCGGTCTCGTCGATGAGCGTCACCCCGTTGCCGACGAGCACCTCGGGTCCCAGGTTCGGATACCGACCGGAGATCGAGGGTGACGCGTTGATGACGGCAGCGACGCCCGCTTCGACCAGCACGTCGGCGGTGATCCGATCGAGGTCCAGCGCGTCCAGCACGACGATGTCGCCCGGTCGGATGCGACGGAGCAGTCGATCGATGTCACGGTCGACGCGGGCGACACCGGTGACTCCGGGTCGTGGGCCGGCATTACGCGAGAGCAGCGCTGACATCTTCATGGGGTCCGATTCTGTCGGCCAACCCTCAAGTTGAGGTGTAGGCGCGCCGTAACATCAGCCTCAGAAGTTACCTTTCGTCACACCAATCACATGCTCAGGACGCCAAGTCCTGCTGCGCGGCCTCCAACAGCTCCCGAGCATGGGCCCGTCCACTGTCCGATTCGCCGAGCCCCGCCAGCATTCTCGCCAGCTCGGCGACCCGAGCGTCGGCGTCGAGGCGGCGGACCTCACTGGCCTTTCCCTTACTGGCTCCGCTGTCGACCACCAGGTGGACGTCGGCGTATGCCGCCACCTGAGGTAGGTGGGTGACCACGATGACCTGGTGCGTGCGCGCCAGCCGCGCCAACCGACGCCCGATCTGGACTGCCGCACGGCCGCCGACCCCCGCGTCCACTTCGTCGAAGACCATGGTGGTGCCCTCGGCCGACGCCGCGAGGACGACCTCGAGCGCCAGCATCACCCGCGACAGCTCGCCGCCCGAGGCGCTCTTGGCCAACGGCAGCACGTCGGAACCGGAATGAGGCGTGAAGCCGAACTCGACGGCGTCGACACCGTCGTGTCCGGCGTGCACCGTCTCGCCGCCGGGCAGCCGCAGCGGCGCCGAGTCATCTCCCCTGGCCGCCAGCGGGCCGACGGCGATGCTGAATGCGGCGCCGGTCATCGCGAGTCCGGCCAACTCCTCGGTGACCGCCTTGGCCAACGACTTCGCAGCCTTCGTGCGGGCCTTCGTGATCGCCGCCGCCGCTTCGATCAGCGCGACCTCCAACTGGTCCACCCGCTGCGCGAGTCCCGCGAGCGCCTCCTCGGACACGTCGAGCTGCGCCAACCTGTCGCGGGCATCGCGCGCCCAGCCGAGAACGCCGTCGATATCCGCGGCGTATTTGCGGGTGAGACCGCGAAGTTCGCCCTGACGGGCAAGCTTCGTCTCCAATGTGCTTGCATCGCTGGGCAATTCGGCTAGATAGTCGCCCAGCTCGGTGGAGACGTCGCCGACGATCAGCATCGCCTCACCGAGGCGATCACCCAGTGCCCGGAGCGCTTTGTCGTCGGTGCCTTGCAACGCCGTCATGGCCTGACCCACGCCGTCGACGGCCGAGGAGGTGTCGGTCGGTTCTTCGTCGAGGGCGCCGGACAAGGCCGCGCGCGCAGTCTGAGCCGCGTCGCGCAGCGCATCGAGTTCCGACAACCGTCGGATTTCCGACACCAGAGCGTCGTCCTCCCCGGGTTGTGGTGTCACGGCGTCGATTTCGTCGAGTCCGAACTGCAAGCGGTCGGCCTCGAGCGCCAACTCGCGGGCTCGCTGCCTACGGTCGGCGAGGTCGCGCCGGGCCGTGAGCCAATCGTCGCGAACGCCGCGGTAGCGGGACAGCAAGGCACTGAGGTCGACGAATCGATCCAGCGCGACACGCTGCTGGTCCGGTCGCATCAACCGAAGCTGATCGTTCTGACCGTGCAGTGCCAGCAGTTCGGTGGTGAACGTGCTCAACGACTTCGCGGGCACGCTGCGCCCGCCCAGGTATGCCCGCGATGGGCCGTCTTTGCTGACCGAGCGCGCGGCGATGACGCTGCCGTCGTCGTCCCGCTCGGCGCCCGAGGAATCGAGGATGGCGTCGATTCGGCCCCCGAGACCGTCGCCGAGTTCGACCGTGGTGAAGCGACCTTCGACGACCGCGCGATCCGATCCCGACCTGACTCTCGTGGCATCGGCACGGGCACCGCCGAGCAGGTGCAAGCCGGTGACGACCATGGTCTTCCCCGCGCCGGTCTCCCCCGTCAACACCGTCAGCCCGCGATCGAACTCGGCAGACGCGGTCCTGATGGCCCCGAGTGCCTCGATGCGAATTTCGGCGAGCACTACTGTCCGCGCCAACCCGTGACCGGAAGCCGGAACTTGCGCACCAGCCGGTCGGTGAAGGGCGCGCTGTCGAGCCTGACCCACTTCAGCGGGGTGCCGCAGCGGGCCACCTCGAGCCGCGCCCCCGCGGGCACCACCATCTCCCGACGGCCGTCGCAGAACACCATCGCGTCGTAGCCGCTCGCCTCGACCTCGATCGCGATGCAGGAACTCGGACTGGTGACCATCGGCCGGGCGAACAGGGCGTGGGCGTTGTTGGGCACCACCAGGATCGACTCGAGGTCGGGCCAGAGGATGGGGCCGCCGGCCGAGAACGCGTAGGCCGTGGACCCGGTGGGCGTCGAGACGAGGACACCGTCACAGCCGAACGAGGAGACGGGGCGCCCGTCGACCTCCAGCACCACGCTGAGCACGCCGAGCCGCGGCCCCTTCTCGAGGCTGGCCTCGTTGAGCGCCCACCCGCGATGCGTGATGCGGCCGTCGACCCGCACGACGATGTCGAGTGTCATGCGCTCCTCGACGCGATAGTTGTGCTTGATCACGTGCTCGAGCACGCTGTCGATCGCCTCGGCTTCTGCCTCGGCCAGGAAGCCGATGTGTCCGAGATTGACTCCCAGGACCGGGATTTCGACGTTGCGGGCAAGCTCGGCCGCACGCAGGAACGTGCCGTCGCCACCGAGGACGAGCACCATCTCGCAGCCCTCGGCGGCGCGTTCGTCGGCGTCGACGACTTCGATCTCGGATCCGAGCGCAGTCATCTCGTCGAGGCCGAGGTACAACGGCTGGTGGTCGACGGACTCGGCCGCGAGCACGCGAAGGCCGACGCCATGGTCACCGAGCACCTTCTTGACGCGTCGGGCGGTTTCGGTCGCCTGGTCGCGACCGGTGTTGACGACCAGCAATATGGTGCGCTCGCTCACTGCGGCCCCTCCGCCACGGCCTGACGAACTCGCTGCTCGAGGGCGTCACCCCGCAGCGGGTCATCGGCACGTGCGCGCAGTCGCAGGAAGTACTCGACGTTGCCCGACGGGCCCGGCAGCGGGCTGGCGGTGACATCGACCGCATGCCAGTCGAGTTCGGCGGCGCGCCGAGCGACCGCCAACACCGAGTCGATCCGCTGCGTGGGGTCGCTGACCACCCCGCCCGGCCCCACCCGGTCCTTGCCGACCTCGAACTGTGGCTTCACCATGGGAACGATATCGGCGTCCACCGACGCGCACGACACGAGTGCGGGCAACACCGTGGACAACGAGATGAACGACAGGTCGGCCACCACCAGATCGACGGGGCCACCTATCTGCTCGGCGGTCAGCGCCACGCACGTTCGTCCGCTCCATCACCGTCACCCGTGCATCCGACCGCAGCGACCACGCCAACTGGCCGTAGCCGACGTCGGCGGCGACGACTTCCCGCGCACCGCGGTCCAGCAGGACTTCCGTGAATCCGCCGGTAGACGCACCCGCGTCGAGGCATCGGCGACCTTCGACGGACACGCCGAAGGCGTCGAGCGCTCCCATGAGCTTGTGGGCGCCGCGCGACACCCACGTGCGTTCGGCGCCGGCGACGGTGAGCCTGGCGTCCACGGCGACGGCGGTTGCCGGCTTGGCGGCGGGCATTCCGTCGATGCGAACCCGGCCCGCGTCGATCAGTTCGGCCGCCTGTTGACGCGAGCGGGCCAGCCCCCGTCGCACCAACTCGGCATCAACACGGGCGCGCCGCGTCACGTCGGCTCACTCGTCGGCCCCATCTCCCCGGCCGCAACGCGTCTGCCCCCGCAGCCGCCACGCTCGACCGCCTCCAGCGCCCCGACCAAGTGTTCGTGCGCCTCCTCGAGTCGAACCGCAATGGCTTCGAGGTCGGCATCGGCAGCGTCCGACTCCGGCAGCGCCGCGAGCAACGTCGCGATGGTGGACCGGATCTGGTCTGGGTCGGTAGTCATGACGCCGTTCACGCTAACCGATCGGATGCAGGCAGAAGTGACCAGCGTTCCAGTGCCTCACGCGCCGTGTCGTCGCCTGCGGTGATCTCCACCGGACGCTCGTCCACGCTCGATCGCCACACGGCGTCCGCCGTCGCTCGCACCACGGCCAGTGGGTCCTCGACGTCCACGCCCGTGGAATGCACCGTCACGCGCACGCGGACCGATCTCGACCTTCCATGCGGGATGCGGCCCAATCTCGAGCGGCCGCGACGTCCGAGTGGAGCGACCGCAGATCCGGCGCCACGTAGGTGGGTCGTTCTTCGGGGATCGCGTGGACCATCTCGGCCGCAGTGCTGACGCCGGTGAGGACGAGAAGGCTGGGCAGTCCGGCGGCGTTGGCACCCGCGATGTCGGTGTCGAGGCGGTCGCCCACGACCAGCGGCCGCTCGAACTCCCGCGGGCGAGCGCATCGTTCATCAACGTGGGTTGCGGCTTTCCGGCGACCTGCGGCTGACGGTCCGTGGCGGCACGCAGCGCGGCGACCATCGATCCATTGCCGGGCAGAAGTCCGCGCTCGGACGGCAGCGTCCGATCGACGTTGGCCGCAACCCACGTCGCGCCGGCTCGGATTGCCAGTGCCGCCTCCGCGAGGTCGGCCCACGCGGTCTCGGCTGAATGACCCTGTACGACCGCGACGGGCTCGTCGGAGAACAGCCGGACCGGCTCCATGCCGGCGTTGCGGATCTCCGCGGCGAGCGACTCGGTTCCGATGACGAGAACCTTTGAGCCGCTAGGCAATTGGTCCGCGAGCAGGCGAGCCGCACTCTGAGCGCTCGTCACCACGTCGTCGGGCGACGCCGTGAACCCGAGCTCCTTCAGATGTTCGGCGACCTCACCCGGCCCCCGCGATGCGTTGTTCGTGACGTACAGGGCACGCGCCGGCAAGTCGGCCAAGGTTTCGACCGAGCCTTCCGTCGCCTCCTTGCCGCGGAAGACGGTGCCGTCGAGATCCAGCAGAAGGCAGTCGTGTTCGTCGGCTAGCGTCGACACGTCAGCCCAATTCCTCGACGCGCTCTTCGGCGTCGGTGACGCCGTCGACGTCCGCGGCCGCCGCGTGGAGGAACCACTTCGTCGCCTCCTCGGTGCGGCCCAGGGCCAGCAGGGTCTCGGCGTAGACGTAGAAGAGTCGCGCAGCCGTCTGGCCGGTCCGCTTCGGATCCAGCTGCGGTGTCGACAGCAGCGCAAGGGCCTGCTCGAGCTGCCCGAGATCGGTCCGTGCGCCGGCCACGACGATCCGCAGCTCGTCGGCATCGTCGCCGGTGAGCTCGGCCGCCTCCGGGCCCTTGGCAAGTTCGATGGCCCGCTCCGGCCGGCCCACGCCTCGCTCGCAGTCGGCGATCAGCGCCAAAAGCGGTGACTTGCTTCCCATTCGGCGGGCAGCGCGCAATTCCGCGAGAGCCTGTGCCCAGTCGCCGCAGCGGTAGGCGGCGATACCCACGGCTTCGCGGACGGCGGCGATCCGGCCCGACCGATTTCTGGCGGCCTTGGCGTGTTCCAACGCGGCCTCGGGATCATCGTCGAGCAGCTCACCTGCGGCGACGAGGTGACGCGCGACCATGTCGGCCGTCGAGCTTGTCCAACGTCGTGAGCTCGCCGCGGATCTCGGGGGCCAGCTGCTTGGCCTCGATCTCGGCCGGAATCGGCGGACCAGCTTGTGCCGCAGCGTCGTTCGCGTCCCTGGGTTGGGACCTGCGTGCGCTATCGGAACCCGACCACGGCGGCTTGCGCCCGTCGCGGGGACCTCGACGTGCCGCGCCGGAGTTGGACGTCGGGCGCCCGCGCCGTTCGTCGCTGCCGCCCTGCCTGTCTTGTGCCACGTGACTCTTCCCGCTTTCTGCGCGCCGATCAGCAAGGATACGGGGCGGCAGGGGCATCGGCGACGACTCCCCCTATTCGATCGCCGATTTGGCAATGAATGTGCAATGATTGGCAATTGAATTACAAATGCCGATGCCCCCCAATTGTGGTTGGGGGGCATCGGTCTTTAATGTGTGTTCGGCGGTGTCCTACTTTTCCGACCTTAGGGTCAGTATCATTGGCGCTGGTAGGCTTAGCTTCCGGGTTCGGGATGGGTCCGGGCGTTTCCCTGCCGCTGTTGCCGCCGTAACTTTATTCACTCTTTTTTGAGTGTCCCCTCGCTGTTGGTGGTGGGGAGGTGTTTTTGGTGGTGGGGGTGGTGTCCCATTTGTGGATGTGTGGTTGCGTGCGCGTGTGGTGCGTCTGTGTTTCTTACACTCAAAACCATTGTTGTGGTGTTTTGTTACCCCCCTTTTTTGGTGGGGGTGTGTGTAAGTTTTCGGCCGGTTAGTGCCAGTTCCCTCGACTATTACTAGTCTTGTAGGTCTGGTCTATCGATCCCGTGGTCTGCGGGGGGCCTTATCCCACTTGATGGGTGAGAAGCCTGGTCTTGGAGGGGGTTTCCCGCTTAGATGCTTTCAGCGGTTATCCTGTCCGAACGTAGCTATCCAGCGGTGCCCCTGGTGGGACAACTGGTAGACCAGAGGTTCGTCCGTCCCGGTCCTCTCGTACTAGGGACAGGTTTCCTCAAGCTTCTGACGCGCGCGGCGGATAGAGACCGAACTGTCTCACGACGTTCTAAACCCAGCTCGCGTGCCGCTTTAATGGGCGAACAGCCCAACCCTTGGGACCTGCTCCAGCCCCAGGATGCGACGAGCCGACATCGAGGTGCCAAACCATCCCGTCGATATGGACTCTTGGGGAAGATCAGCCTGTTATCCCCGGGGTACCTTTTATCCGTTGAGCGACACCCCTTCCACTCAGAGGTGCCGGATCACTAGTCCCGACTTTCGTCCCTGCTCGACATGTACGTCTCGCAGTCAAGCTCCCTTGTGCACTTACACTCAACACCTGATTGCCGTCCAGGTTGAGGGAACCTTTGGGCGCCTCCGTTACTTTTTTGGAGGCAACCGCCCCAGTTAAACTACCCACCAGGCACTGTTCCTGAACCGGATATACGGTTCGAGGTTAGAAGCCCAATACGATCAGAGTGGTATTTCAACGATGACTCCACCCACACTGGCGTGCGAGTTTCACAGTCTCCCACCTATCCTACACAAACCGTATCGAGCGCCAATACCAAGTTGTAGTGAAGGTCCCGGGGTCTTTTCGTCCTGCCGCGCGTAACGAGCATCTTTACTCGTAGTGCAATTTCGCCGAGTCTATGGTTGAGACAGTTGAGAAGTCGTTACGCCATTCGTGCAGGTCGGAACTTACCCGACAAGGAATTTCGCTACCTTAGGATGGTTATAGTTACCACCGCCGTTTACTGGGGCTTAAATTCTCCGCTTCACCCCGAAGGGGTTGACAGGTCCTCTTAACCTTCCAGCACCGGGCAGGCGTCAGTCCGTATACATCGTCTTGCGACTTCGCACGGACCTGTGTTTTTAGTAAACAGTCGCTTCTCACTGGTTTCTGCGACCCCCTCCCGCTGCCGGCAGCAAGTGCCATGACGATATGGGGGCCCCCCTTCTCCCGAAGTTACGGGGGTATTTTGCCGAGTTCCTTAACCATAGTTCACTCGTACGCCTTGGTATTCTCTACCTGACCACCTGTGTTGGTTTGGGGTACGGGCCGTGTGAGCACTCGCTAGAGGCTTTTCTTGGCAGCATAGGATCACCGAATTCGCCTCACTCGGCTATGCATCACCTCTCGGACTATGTGAACGACGGATTTGCCTATCGTTCGTCCTACGGGCTTGCCCCAGTATTACCACTGACTGGTACGGCTACCTTCCTGCGTCACCCCGTCGCTTGACTACTACCCATCCGGGTCCCGTGCAGCCCCGAAAACCCGCACACCCGAAGGTGATTGGTGATTCCGGTTTTGGACGGTTAGCAGAATGGATTCGTCACGGGCGCGCACACACGGGTACGGGAATATCAACCCGTTGTCCATCGACTACGCCTGTCGGCCTCGCCTTAGGTCCCGACTCACCCTGGGCGGACTGGCCTGCCCCAGGAACCCTTGGTCTTTCGGCGGGCAAGGTTCTCACTTGCCTTATCGCTACTCATGCCTGCATTCTCACTCCCACACCCTCCACCACTAGATCACTCTGTGGCTTCACTGGATGCAGGACGCTCCCCTACCCAACCCAGCAGCAAGTGCTGGATTGCCGCGGCTTCGGCGGTGTGCTTGAGCCCCGCTACATTATCGGCGCACAATCACTTGACCAGTGAGCTATTACGCACTCTTTCAAGGGTGGCTGCTTCTAAGCCAACCTCCTGGTTGTCTTCGCGACTGCACATCCTTTCCCACTTAGCACACGCTTAGGGGCCTTAGCCGGCGATCTGGGCTGTTTCCCTCTCGACGCACGGAGCTTATCCCCCGCCGTCTCACTGCCACACTTTCACTTACCGGCATTCGGAGTTTGGCTGACGTCAGTAACCTTTTAGGGCCCATCGGCCATCCAGTAGCTCTACCTCCAGTAAGAAACATGCAACGCTGCACCTAAATGCATTTCGGGGAGAACCAGCTATCACGGAGTTTGATTGGCCTTTCACCCCTACCCACAACTCATCCCCTCAGTCTTCAACCTAAGTGGGTTCGGTCCTCCACAACATCTTACTGCTGCTTCAACCTGGCCATGGGTAGATCACTCCGCTTCGGGTCCAGAACACACCACTACACCAACCCCTCTGGATTGGATACGCCCTATTCAGACTCGCTTTCGCTGCGGCTACCCCACACGGGTTAACCTCGCGACATGTCCCTGACTCGCAGGCTCATTCTTCAAAAGGCACGCCATCACCCCACCACGAAGGAGGGCTCTGACGGATTGTAGGCACACGGTTTCAGGTACTATTTCACTCCCCTCCCGGGGTACTTTTCACCATTCCCTCACGGTACTAATCCGCTATCGGTCATCAGAAGGTATTCAGGCTTACCGGGTGGTCCCGGCAGATTCACAGCAGATTCCACGAGCCCGCTGCTACTCGGGAACACCATCAAGGCAGGCATCGGGTTTTCACGTACCGGGCTCTCACCGTCTACGGCAGGCCATCCCAGACCACTTCGGTTAACCACGACGCTTTCTCACTGCCCACCAGGGAGGTAGCCCCGATAAGATGGGTCCCACAACCCCGCACACACAACCCCTACCCGGTATCACATGCATGCGGTTTAGCCATCCTCCGCTTTCGCTCGCCACTACTCACGGAATCACTATTGTTTTCTCTTCCTACGGGTACTGAGATGTTTCACTTCCCCGCGTTACCCCCCGCCACCTATGTATTCAGTGACGGGTAACACGACATCACTCGTGCTGGGTTTCCCCATTCGGACATCCTCGGATCAACGCTCGGTTGACAGCTCCCCGAGGCATAACGCAGCCTCCCACGTCCTTCATCGGCCTCTGATGCCAAGGCATCCACCATGCGCCCTTAAACACTTACAACACAAAAAACCACAATCAAGGTCTTTGAGTAATTTCAAACATAGAAACACAAAATTACACCACAACAAACCAACAACAGCCCCCGCAACCCGAAGGCCACGAACCACTCCTGCCAGCTTGATGCTCGCAACCACTATCCACGAATCAAACACCACACCCCACCACCAAGTGGAGCGGAAACAAACTCACCACCACCCCCTGAACCGGGGATGGCACACACCGCTCCGGTTTCCCCACGGGGACGAAGTGAAGAGCGGGCCTGTTGCCTCAAAGCCCAACAGTGTGTTTGATGACCCCCCAACCCCTCACCGCCAGCCCCGAAAGGACCAACCAGACACGAGCGGGGTTTTTGAGGTTCGTCATGTGCACCAGACCCGCCACCCACTACAGGCCGAGGCCATCCAACGATTCGCCACGGTCTCGGTGATCCGCGATATGCGGGCCGGCCATGGTCTCGTGGTGCTCCTTAGAAAGGAGGTGATCCAGCCGCACCTTCCGGTACGGCTACCTTGTTACGACTTCGTCCCAATCGCCGATCCCACCTTCGACGGCTCCCTCCCACGAGGGGTTAGGCCACCGGCTTCGGGTGTTACCGACTTTCATGACGTGACGGGCGGTGTGTACAAGGCCCGGGAACGTATTCACCGCAGCGTTGCTGATCTGCGATTACTAGCGACTCCGACTTCACGGGGTCGAGTTGCAGACCCCGATCCGAACTGAGACCGGCTTTGAAGGGATTCGCTCCACCTTACGGATTCGCAGCCCTCTGTACCGGCCATTGTAGCATGTGTGAAGCCCTGGACATAAGGGGCATGATGACTTGACGTCATCCCCACCTTCCTCCGAGTTGACCCCGGCAGTCTCTTACGAGTCCCCGCCATGACGCGCTGGCAACATAAGATAGGGGTTGCGCTCGTTGCGGGACTTAACCCAACATCTCACGACACGAGCTGACGACAGCCATGCACCACCTGCACACAGGCCACAAGGGAACTGATATCTCTACCAGCGTCCTGTGCATGTCAAACCCAGGTAAGGTTCTTCGCGTTGCATCGAATTAATCCACATGCTCCGCCGCTTGTGCGGGCCCCCGTCAATTTCTTTGAGTTTTAGCCTTGCGGCCGTACTCCCCAGGCGGGGTACTTAATGCGTTAGCTACGGCACGGATCCCAAGGAAGGAAACCCACACCTAGTACCCACCGTTTACGGCGTGGACTACCAGGGTATCTAATCCTGTTCGCTCCCCACGCTTTCGCTCCTCAGCGTCAGTTACTGCCCAGAGACCCGCCTTCGCCACCGGTGTTCCTCCTGATATCTGCGCATTCCACCGCTACACCAGGAATTCCAGTCTCCCCTGCAGTACTCCAGTCTGCCCGTATCGCCCGCACGCCCACAGTTGAGCTGTGAGTTTTCACGAACAACGCGACAAACCACCTACGAGCTCTTTACGCCCAGTAATTCCGGACAACGCTCGCACCCTACGTATTACCGCGGCTGCTGGCACGTAGTTGGCCGGTGCTTCTTCTGCACATACCGTCACTTGCGCTTCGTCTGTGCTGAAAGGGGTTTACAACCCGAAGGCCGTCATCCCCCACGCGGCGTCGCTGCATCAGGCTTGCGCCCATTGTGCAATATTCCCCACTGCTGCCTCCCGTAGGAGTCTGGGCCGTATCTCAGTCCCAGTGTGGCCGGACACCCTCTCAGGCCGGCTACCCGTCGTCGCCTTGGTAGGCCATTACCCCACCAACAAGCTGATAGGCCGCGGGCCCATCCCACACCGCAAAAGCTTTCCACCACACCCCATGAAGAGCATGATCATATTCGGTATTAGACCCAGTTTCCCAGGCTTATCCCAAAGTGCAGGGCAGATCACCCACGTGTTACTCACCCGTTCGCCACTCGAGTACCCCGAAGGGCCTTTCCGTTCGACTTGCATGTGTTAAGCACGCCGCCAGCGTTCGTCCTGAGCCAGAATCAAACTCTCCAAACAAAAACAACCCAACCAACAAAGCCGGCAGGTGAATTCGAATCAGAACAAGCCTGACAACAAGCAACCAGTCAAAACTGGCAAAAAAACAAACCACCCGCAGAAAACAGGAAGACGGGGAGTCCCCCACCACAGGCAGCCAAAAACAAACAAACAAAAACCACCAAACACACTATTGAGTTCTCAAACAACACGCCCCATCCCTGGCCGCGCAAACACACCCGCGGCTTTCATCGCGCCGTGTAGAGCGGACAGGTAGGAAACCCCGCCGAAGCGGATCCTCCTCTGGGATGCCGTCGCGCTCAGCGGCTGGACCGCGTCGCGACGACTTCCATAAGTTACGTCAGGGATAACGGGGAGTCAAATCCCCTGGTAGACGCGCCTTCCGGCGCATCGGTACATCCGTACCAGTCATTGAACGCGTTGCACCCCAGCGATATTCCGCTTGCCCTTGCGCAGCACCAACCAGCGGCCGTGCAGGAAGTCGGAGGGCTGGGGCGCCCACTGCTCGTCGGTGATCCGGCCGTTGTTGACGTAGACGCCTCCCTCGCCGACCGTGCGGCGTGCGGCGCCCTTGCTCTTCTCGAGGCCGCTCGCGACCAGTAGGTCGGTGATGGCGTCGGGCTCGCCCGGGGCCAGCTCGGCGACCGATGCCTCGCGGAGTGCGGCGCCGAGGGTCGGCTCGTCGAGGCCGGACAGCTCGCCTCGCCCGAACAGCGCCTGGCTGGCAAGTTCGACGGCATCCGTCGCGGCCTGACCATGGACCAAGGTGGTGAACTCCTGGGCCAGCCGACGCTGCGCCGCGCGTTCGTGCGGGCGCGAGGTCGTCGCCTCCTCCAGTTCGCGCGAGTTCGTCCGCCGACAGAAAGGTGAACCAGCGCAAGTACCGGATGACGTCCGCGTCGGCGGTGTTCACGAAGTACTGGTACCAGGCATAGGGGCTGGTCATCTCCGGGTCGAGCCACAGGCTTCCGCCTCCGGTCGACTTGCCGAACTTGGTGCCGTCGGCGGCCGTGACCAGCGGCACCGTCAGGGCGTGCACCGTCGCACCCAGCTTCTGGCGGACCAGTCGAACGCCGGCGATGATGTTGCCCCACTGGTCGGACCCGCCGATCTGCAGCGCGCAGCCGTGCCGCTGGTGCAGTTCGACGTAGTCGTTGGCCTGCAGGAGCATGTAGCTGAACTCGGTGTAGGAGATGCCTTCGCCGTCGAGGCGCCGGCGAATCGTGTCCCGGTCGAGCATGACGTTGACGGAGAAGTGTTTGCCGACGTCGCGCAGGAATTCGATGGCCGAGAGCTGCGAGGTCCAGGTGATGTTGTTTTCGATGATCGCGCCCGTCGGCGAGCCGTCGAAGTCGACGAATCGCTCGAGCTGACCCCGGATCCGGTCGGCCCACTCCGCCACGGTGTCCGTGGTGTTGAGGTTGCGTTCACCCGCGTCGCGCGGATCCCCGATCATGCCCGTGGCGCCGCCCGCGAGCACGATCGGCCGGTGCCCGGCGCGCTGGAATCGCCGTAATGCCAACAGCGGCACCAGGTTTCCGGCATGCAGGCTCGGCGCGGTGGGGTCGAAACCCGCGTACAACGTCAGCGGGCCTGCGGCCAGTGCCGCGCCCAGCGCGTCGATGTCGGTGGATTGCGCGATCAGCTCTCGCCATTGCAACTCGTCGAGGATGGTGCTGCCCATGACCATGATCTTTACCCACCGACGCTGCCCGATCATCGCGGCACCCTGAAAGTCGTTCCTCGACCGTTGGTGCTCAGTCGCTGTCGCCGGGAGCGGGCGCCCGTGGGCTGCGTCGATACGCGGACACCTCGGGGTGGTCGGGCAGCCAGAACCGCCATGGTCGGTCGGCGGCCGTGCTGACGCCCACCCGCGGTCCGCTTGCCACCGTGCGCGGTGGCTCGCCGAGCATCAACCGAACCGGGCTCGCTGTGTCGAAGAGGTCGATTCCGTTGTCGCTCAATGTGATTCCTAGCGCGGCGCACAGGTTGCCAGGACCGCGAGCCAATCCGACCGCGCTAGCACCCGCCGCGGCGAGCACGGGCGACGTCGGCACCGTCGTCGACCGCCGCCGCGCGGATGCAGCACGGCGCTGGGCACGCCGTCGTAGCCCGTGACGACGTTTGCGCACACGTGAATGCCGTGACTGAGATAGGCGTAGAGCGGGCCCGCCGGGCCGAACATCACGGTGTTGCGAACCCGCGGCCCTCGATAGGAGTGCGACGCGGGGTCGGGCCACGGTCCGTCGGGAGGTCCGCCGTAGGCCTCGACCTCGAGGATCACCGCGGAGACCTCCCGGCCGAAGAGCCGCGCGCCGAGCAGTCGCTGAGCGGCCGTAACGGGATCCGTGGCCAGCAGATCCGCGCTCATGTCGAGGATTCTGCCCCGCAACGTTGACAGCGAGGCTCACGGGGCGCATATTCATCGCATGATGACTTCATCACGTGATGAATTAATCGATCGCGGCGCGACCCGCCGTGTCGATCGAGCATCTGACGGTGGTCCGCGGCAAGCGCACCGCCTTGGACGACGTCTCGGTGCGCATCGCGCGGGGCACCATCACCGGACTTCTCGGCCCTTCGGGCTGCGGAAAGACCACGTTGATGCGCGCCATCGTCGGCACCCAGATCGTCGAGTCGGGGACGGTGACGGTGCTCGGACATCCCGCCGGATCCGCCGAACTTCGCCATCGCGTCGGCTACGTCACCCAAGCCGCGACCATCTACGACGACCTGCGCGTCATCGACAACGTCCGCTACTTCGCCTCGCTGTACGGCTTCGGCGCCGACGGCGGCCGAGGAGGCAATCGACGACCGTCGGCCTCACCGACCACCGGACGGCGATGTGCGGCAACCTGTCCGGCGGGCAGCGCACGCGCGTGTCGCTCGCCTGTGCATTGGTGTCCCACCCCGATCTTCTCGTGCTGACGAGCCCACCGTCGGCTTGGACCCGGTCCTTCGGGTCGACCTGTGGGAACAGTTCCACGCGCTGGCCCGCGGTGGCACCACTCTTCTGGTGTCCAGCCACGTCATGGACGAAGCCGACCACTGCGGCGACCTGCTGCTCCTGCGGGAGGGCCGCCTGCTTGCCCACACCACTCCGACCCGACTGCGAGAGGACACCGGATGTCTGTCACTGGAGGAAGCGTTTCTGTCCATCATTCGGCACAGCACCGCAGCCTGAAGCGGCGAAGCAGGCTGAGCCCGGCGGCGTACTTCGCCACGACCGGCCGGATCCTGCGCCAGCTCGCGGGTGATCACCGGAGTGTCGCGATGATCGTGGTCGTGCCCAGCGCGATCATCACGCTTGATGTACTTCATGTTTCAGAACGCCCCGCACCGGCCGGGCACGCCGTCGCCGTTCAACAACGCGTGCCTGATCATGCTCGGCGTGTTTCCGCTCATCGTGATGTTCCTGATCACGTCGATCACGATGCAGCGGGAACGCGTGTCGGGGACGCTGGAGCGAATCCTCACCACTCCCCTGCGCCGACTCGATCTGCTCGCCGCCTACGGCACCGCGTTCTCCATCGCGGCGGCAGCGCAGGCCACCCTCGCGTGCGTCATCTCGTTCTGGCTGCTCGGCCTGGACACCGCGGGAAGTCCGCTCTGGGTGTTTCTCATCGCGATCATCAACGCCATCCTCGGCGTCGGGCTGGGGCTGCTGTGTAGTGCGTTCGCGCGAACCGAGTTTCAGGCCGTCCAGTTCATGCCGGTCGTGATCGCGCCGCAGCTTCTTCTGTGCGGGATCATCGTGCCGCGGGAACTCCTGCCGGACTGGCTGCAGTGGATCAGCAACGCGCTTCCCGCCAGCTACGCCCTGGAGGCGCTGCAGCAGGTCGGCGCGCATCCGGACCTGACCGCCACGGCGGTCCGCGACATCGCCGTCGTCATCGGCTTCGCCGTCGTCGCGCTGTGCCTGGCCGCGGCGACGCTGCGGCGTAGGACGCCGTGAGTCCTGCGGGCGACAAGCGTCCCGGCCGCCCGCCCGGCACGTCCGACACTCGGGATCGCATCCTGGCGAGTGCGCGAGAGTTGTTTGCCCGCAACGGAATAGACAACACCTCGATCCGGTCGATCGCGGCGGCCGCCGGAGTCGACGCCGCGCTGGTGCATCACTACTTCGGCACCAAACAGCAACTGTTCGCCGCCGCCATCCACATTCCGATCGACCCGATGATGGTTCTCGGCCCGCTGCGCGAGACGCCGGTGGACGAACTTGGGCTCAGCGCTCCCGTCGCTGCTGCTGCCGCTGTGGGACTCCGAGCTCGGCTCCGGAATCATCGCCACCATGCGGTCGCTGCTCGCCGGCAGCGACGTCGGGCTGATCCGGTCGTTCCTGCAGGAGATCATCACCGCGGAAATCGGTCCGCGAGTCGACGATCCGCCGGGTTCCGGTGCCATCCGGATTCAGTTCGTGGCGTCGCAGCTCGTCGGCGTCGTGATGGCGCGCTACATTCTCGAGCTCGAACCCTTCAAGTCGCTGCCCGTCGAGCAGATCGCAGAGACGATCGGGCCCAACCTGCAGCGATACCTGACCGGAGACCTGCCGGGCCTGAGCTGATCAGGCGCCCGGCCTGCGGCGGCCGTCAACCGGGCGTGCTCCGCGTCGTCGACATCGGTGGCCTCGTCGATCAACAGCACCGGAATGCCGTCATCGATGCGGTAGGCGCGCCGCAGCCGCGGGTTGTAGAGAAGCACCGTCGACGAGCAGTCAGCGGTCCGCGGTCCGCCGGGCACACGAGGATGTCGAGCAGTTTCTGATCGAGCACCGCGACCGCTAACCGACCGGCTGCGTGATGGTGATGCCGCCGGCGTCCTGGTTGCGGTTGCCGTTGGGGTCGTACTGGTTGCCGGGCTGATTCTGTCCGATGGTCACGGACGACGGCGGCTGTGCTGCCGCCTGTGAGCGCGCCTGGGCGCGCCGCTGGGTGTTCAGCGTGGCCTGGAGGGCCTCGATCAGGGGTGCCTGGTTCGGGCGGTGGTCCAACGCCTCGACGATGGCGTCCTTGTTCGCGTTCGACGGCATGAATCCCTGTGCCGCGCAGCTTCATCACCGAGTGGATCAGGTTCGAGAGCTGACCGCCACCGGCGCCGGTGTCGTAATCCGCCTGGATGATCGCGAGAACCTGGTCGGCAGTCTTGGGCGGCGGCGCGTCGGGGTCGGCGCCCGTCGCACCCGAGGCGGAGTCGGCGGGCGCGGCGAACGCCGTCGGAGCGAGTCCGACCAACGGGCCCGCGGCCAGTGCGCCGGCGGCCACGACGACGGTCACGGCGCGCTTCCAGCCCGAGTTTGCTGCTGGTCTGCGATGTCATCAATCCTCCATTGCCGAGCCTGGCCCGACCTAGGCGGCTTCCCGCTGCACCAGGGAGCCTAACAGTTGGGGTCGATCGCAGCATGACCTCGTCATCGGTGCACATCCGTGCTGCGTTACTACGTCAGCTCCGCGCGAGCCGCCGCCGTCAGCCGCTTGTACTGGTTGGTCTCCGCGTCGAGGTACCACGCGTTGCGCGACGCCTTGGGGATCCCGTCCGCCCGAAGTGGACCGAGTAGCGGACGGTACGACGCGCTCAGCGTCATGTCGGGCACGACGTGCACCACGTCCGGCGGGTTGCCGACCGCCAACTTCGCCAGCGCCGTGTTCAGGTCGGCCGTCGGCACGCTTCCTCCTGGTGACAGCGCGAGGGCGGTGACGGCGAGCGTCTGTCCCTCGGCGACGACCCGGTACGTCACCGCAAGATCGACGGCGCCGACGCGCCCGGCCGCGTCGTTGACCGCTGCGGAGAACACCGGCCCGCGGCCGGTGCGAATCACGGACCCGCGATTGTCGACCAGCCAGAAATCGCCGTCGTCGTCGCGCCGGAACAGGTACTCGGTGGACACCCAGGTGTCCGCGGGCGCGAACACCCCGCGCTTGACCGATGCCGTCGGGTCGACCGGACCGCGCGGGTGCGCGAGCAGCACGCCGACCTCGTTGGGCCGCGCCAGCCGGACGAAGCCGCGATCGTCCTCGAGGATGAGGTCGTCGTCGACGTCGTATGCGGCGAGCTCGACGTGGCCGCCGCCGGGAAGCGGCCGACCCTCGCTGCCGATCTTGGCGCCAGAGACGTTGGCGAGCACCGCCTGGCCGTCGGTCGTCGCGAAGAACTCGACGATCTGGGCCGGCTCGAACACCTCCTCGACGCGCTTCCACAACCCCGTCGGCATGCCCGAGCCGATGAACAGCCGCACCGGGTGATTGCCGATCAGCTCGAACGACGGATCGTCGATGACGTCGCGCAGCATCGCCCAGGTGTAGGACACGACGGTGACGCCGTACTGCCGCAGCTCGTGCACGAACCGGTCCGGTCGCAGTCCGCGGGACAACGCGATGCGCGTCCCGCCGACCACCGCGCCGCCCAGGCTGACGAGAAGTCCGGACTGATGGTGCAGCGGGGTGAGGCAGTAGACCGTGTCGCCGCTGCCGAGATTGGCCGCGGATGCCGTGCCGAAGGCCGACAGCGCCCAGCGGAAGTTGGTGATCTGGCGCGGTGACGAGCTCGCCGCCGACGGTGGCGAACGCGATGTAGGCCAGGTCCTTGGCGAAGCCGGGGTTGGGTCGGTACCAGCCGGGCAGCTCGACGACGTCGGGATTGATCTGCTCCATGTCGACGACGTCGGCGTCCGCGGGCAGATCCAGCGCGCGCGTTTCGCCGCCGCCGAGGACGAGTACGCGCAGCGGAAGCTGTTGAGCTGCAGGGAGATTCACCGGATCAGCGATGACGTCGGAGACACCGCCGATTCGGGCCGCTTCGACGAGGTCGCCGTCGGGCGGCATCAGCACGGCCACCGCGCCAAGGCGTGACAGCGCGGCGATGGCGACGAGCGCGCTGGGCCTCGTCTCCATCAACACGCCGACGTGGGCGCCCTGCCGGACGCCGACGTCGATGAGGCCGCGCACGACGTTGTTGATGCGGCGGTCCACCGCCTCGTAGGTGTGGACCCGCCCGTCGAACAGCAGGAACTCGCCGTCCGGCGTCGCAGTCGGCCTGCTCGCCCATGATCCGTCCGAGCGAGATCCGGGTGTGATCGTTGATCTGGCCCAGCCGCGCCAGGCGGGGCAGCGTGCGGGCGGTTTCGGCGACGAGTGCGCGCGCCGACTTGTTCGCCGCGAACAGGGCGTCGGCGGCCGTCCTGGCAAGGGTGAACGTCATCTCCGTCGCAGCAGCGGCGCTGTGCGCGACGCGCGACGCGAACGGCACCCCGCTGTCGCCGGTCTCGGCGGGCTGCAGGGCCATCGGCACGACCGAGTCGGGCAGTTCGCCCGTGCCGTCGATCCAGTTGACCCAGCCCGCAACCGTCGGCCAGTTCTGGTTGGCCGCCTTCGATCCGACGACCAGGCCGAAATGTCCTGCGCGGATGAGGTGTTCGTAGACATCGGCCTGTGGTGCGGCGCGCTTGATGCCGCGCACCGCCGCGGGCTGCCCGATGTCGTCGACCTCGCCGACGATGGCGAGGATCGGGCAGTCGATGTCGCTGAGCGTGACGAGGTCGCCTCGGATGGAGAACCCGCCGCTCATCATCCGGTTGTGGGCGATGAACTGCTTGAGCAGTTCTGCGATCGCCGGGCCCGACCACGCGATGTAGCCATCGGAGACGAGGAAGCGGCGCTGCTGCTCGCGGGGCAGAAGCGCCTCGCGGTCGTGCAGCTGACGAACGAAGTCGAATCGCGACTGAGCGGTCTTGATCGGATCGAGTAGCTGGAACCCCGTGCGGGCCATCCACCCAGGAATGTCGATGCGACTGAAGACGTGGTCGGCCATGAAGTCGGCGGCACCGACCGCCAGGCCTGCGGGCAAGTTCATCGGCAGCGCGGCCAGGGTGTCGACGGGCGATCCGAACGCGATGATGCTCGCGAGGTCCTTCGACCGTCGGTACGCGGCCGTCTGGTAGGCAGAACATGCCGCCCTGCGAGTAGCCGGCGAGGTGGACGTCGCGGTCGGTGACCTTCTTCACGCGTGTCGATGGCTTCGCTCAGCGCGACGACGTGATCGGAGAGGTTGCGTTGCATGCCGCCCTCGATCTGGTCCGGGGAACCGAAGTCGATGACCCACGGATCGATGCCCGACGCGTGCAGGATGCCGACGGCGCCCTCGTCGCGGGTGACGTCCCACATGTCCGCCGACATCATCATCGGGTGCACCATCAGCACCGGCGGCCCGGCAGGCTTCGCGCCAGGTCGGGCATCCGGCGGGAAGTAGCGCCGCAGCCGATACATCGGCACGCTCTCGATGATCTGGAACGGCGACGGCACGGCGCCCGTCTCCAGCCCGCCGTACCGCAGCACCTCCAGGCCGTTCTGGGCGGTCGCCACCAACCGTCCCAATGGCTTCGTGAGTGCCGAAAGATCCACCACCGTGCGCTCCCCTCTGGGGATCCCCCGAAACCCTCTGATTGCCGTGGTCATCATGGCACAGCGAAGTTCGGCGTCCTGCGGGGATCGCAGTGTCCGCCGACATCCCCCGAGGCCCCTATGATCGGCGGCTGATGGCGAACCTGATCAACCTCGAACGCGCGACCGTCAGCTTTGGCACGCGCACCCTGCTCGACGGGGTCAGCCTCGGCGTGGACGAAGGCGACGCGATCGGCGTCGTCGGGCGAAACGGCGACGGCAAGACCACGCTGCTGCAGGTGCTCACCGGCACCCGCGGGCCCGACTCCGGCCGATTCACCCACACCTCCGGATTGTCCGTGGGTTACCTGCATCAGGCCGACGACTTCGCCGCGGAGGCGTCCGTCCGCGACGTCATCGTCGACGGGCGGCCCGACCACGTCTGGGCCGCCGATGCGGAGACCAGGTCGGTGGTGGAGAACCTGCTGACCGAGGTGTCGCTCGACCGCGAGGTGAGCAACCTCAGCGGAGGCGAGCGCCGCAGGGTGGCGCTGGCGGCGGTGCTGCTCGCGGGCCATGACGTCCTGGTGCTCGACGAGCCGACGAACCATCTCGACGTCGAGGTCATCGGGTGGCTGGCGGGCCACCTCTCCAAGCAGACGTCGAAGACGCTGGTGGTGGTCAGTCACGACCGGTGGTTCCTCGACGCGGTCTGCACGCGCATCTGGGAAGTGCACGGCGGCGCCGTCGACGCGTACGAGGGTGGCTACGCGGCGTACGTGCTGGCCCGGGCGGAACGTTCGCGTGTGGCCGCAGGCACCGAAGCCCGTCGGCGCAACCTGATGCGCAAGGAACTGGCGTGGCTGCGGCGAGGCCCGCCCGCGCGCACGTCGAAGCCGAAGTTTCGCATCCAGGCCGCGAACGAGTTGATCGCCAACGAACCGGAGCCGCGCGATTCCCTTGCCCTGCAACGCTTTGCGACGGCCCGACTCGGCAAGGACGTATTCGACCTCCACCGCGTGTCGCTGCAGGCGGGCGAGAAGCTGATCCTCGACAAGCTGGACTGGTCGATCGGGCCCGGCGTGCGCATCGGCCTCGTCGGCGTCAACGGCACCGGAAAGACGTCGGTGCTCAAGCTGCTGACCGGCGAGATTGCGCCGACGTCGGGCACCGTCAAGCGGGGGAAGACCTTGCGGATCGGCTATCTCAGCCAGGCATTGGTGGAGATCGACGGCAACGAGCGCGTCCTCGACGCGGTGGAGAACGCCAAGCGGATCACCGAGCTCGCGGGCGGCAAGGAAGTCAGTACCTCGACGCTGCTCGAGGACTTCGGATTCACGGGCGACAAGCTGACGACGCGGCTGTCCGAGCTGTCCGGTGGTGAGCGGCGCCGATTCCAGTTCCTGCGGCTGCTGCTCGACGAGCCCAACGTGCTTCTGCTCGACGAGCCGACCAACGACCTCGACATCGACACCCTGAACGTCATCGAGGACTACCTGGACGGTTGGCCGGGCACGCTGATCGTCGTCACCCACGATCGCTACTTCCTCGAGCGGGTCAGCGACGTCACGTATGCGTTGCCCGGCGGCGGCCGCTGCGTGCTTCTCCCCGGTGGCATCGAGCAGTACCTCGCCGAGCGGCCCACCGCCAACGGCACCTCGGCGAACCGTCCGAACGACCAGTCCGAGACGGCGTCGGCCCGCGAGCGCAAAGCGGGAAAGCAGTTGTCCCGCATCGAGAGTCAGCTGCGCAAGCTCGACGAGCAGATTGCCAAGCTGCACGGCACCATGGCAGAGGCGGCCGCCGACCACGTGAAGGTCAGTGAGCTCAACGACCAACTGCGGGACCTTCATGGGCGCCAGGAAGCCCTCGAGGAGGAGTGGTTGGCACTGGCCGACGATTGACGCCGCTCGGCACGCTCTAGCGCCGCAACCCGATCCGCAGTCGGTCACTGCTGTCGCGAATGACGTTGAGCTGCTTGGCCACCTGCGTCGGCGCGGTGCCGCCGCGGGAGTCGCGGGAGTTCACCGATCCGTCGATCGTCAGCACCTCGCGAACGTCCGCGGTGAGGCCGGGATGGATGCCGGCGAACTCGTCGTCGGTGAGCTCTTCGAGCCCGACTCCCCGAGCCTCGGCGGCCTTCACGGCGGCACCGGCCGCCTCGTGGGCGACCCGGAACGGAACTCCCTGACGGACAAGCCATTCCGCGACGTCGGTGGCAAGGGTGTAGCCGAGGGGCGCAAGCTCCGCCATGCGGTCGGTGTCGAATCGGAGGGTGGCGACCAGGCCCGTCATGGCGGGAAGAAGCAGATCGAGCTGGGCGACGGAGTCGAACACCGGCTCCTTGTCCTCCTGCAGATCGCGGTTGTAGGCAAGCGGTTGCGCCTTCAGCGTCGCCAGCAGCCCGGCGAGGTTGCCGATCAATCGGCCCGACTTGCCGCGGGCGAGTTCGGCGATGTCCGGGTTCTTCTTCTGCGGCATGATCGAGCTGCCCGTCGACCACGAATCGTGAAGCGTGACATAGCCGAATTCAGTGGTGCTCCAAAGGATCACGTCCTCGGCGAGGCGGGACAGGTCGACGGCGATCATCGCCAGGACGAAGGCCGCCTCGGCGGCGAAGTCGCGCGAGGCGGTGGCGTCGATCGAGTTGTCGGCCGCGGCGGTGAACCCGAGTTCTTCGGCGATGGCATCGGGGTCCAGGCCGAGCGACGAACCGGCGAGCGCGCCGGATCCGTACGGCGAGATGGCGGCGCGATCGTCGAAGTCCACGATGCGGTCGACGTCCCGCAGAAGCGGATGTGCGTGTGCCAGAAGATGATGGGCCAGCAGGATCGGCTGCGCCGATTGCAGGTGCGTCTTGCCCGGCATGATCGCGGTGGGGTGCGCAGAGGCCTGGGTGGCGAGCGCCGACACCAGATCGAGGGCCGCGTTGCCGATGCTGCGCATGGCGTCGCGAAGCCACATGCGGAACAGTGTGGCCACCTGGTCGTTTCGAGAGCGGCCCGCTCGTAGCCGCCCGCCAAGGTCGTCGCCGACCCGCTCGATCAGGCCACGCTCGAGTGCGCCGTGGACGTCCTCGTCGGTGGGCAGCGGCAGGAAGCTGCCGTCGCCGACGTCCTCGCCGAGACTGTCGAGACCGGCCAACAGCCCGTCGCGCTGCTCGTCGGTCAGCAGGCCCGCCCGGTGCAGCACCCGCGCATGCGCCTTGGACGCCGTCACGTCGTACGGCGCAAGGACCCAGTCGAAGTGCGTGGACTTGCTCAGTGCGGCAAGGGCTTCCGACGGTCCGCTGGCGAACCTGCCGCCCCACAGCGAACCCTCGTTGGTGCTCATCGCCTCACGTCCTACTCGCGAGCGCGCGCAAACTCCGAACTTGACACGGCGTGTCGGCCGCAGACACGCGCGCTCGCCGCGAAACGCTCATTTTTTCAGGTCCCGTTGCGCGGCAATCTTCGACGACAGGCCGTGCACGTGGACGAAGCCCTTGGCGCTGGACTGGTCGAACGTGTCGCCCTCGTCGTAGGTGGCGAGGTTGAAGTCGTACAGCGATTCGGAACTGCGCCGCCCGTTGACGGCAATGTGCCCGCCGTGCAGGACCATCCGGATCTCGCCGGTGACGTGCTGCTGGGTGTCCTCGACGAACGTCTCCAACGCCCGCTTCAGCGGCGAGTACCAGAGCCCGTCGTACACCAGCTCGCCCCACCGCTGGTCGGTGGTTCGCTTGAACCGCGCGAGTTCACGCTCCAGCGTCACGTGCTCGAGTTCGGTGTGCGCCGTGATGAGGGCCATCGCTCCCGGCGCCTCGTAGATCTCGCGGCTCTTGATGCCGACCAAGCCGGTCCTCGACCACGTCGAGGCGCCCGACACCCTGCGCGCCCGCCCGGCGGTTCAGCTCGACGATGGCCTCCAGCACCGAGACGGGTCTGCCGTCGATGGACACGGGCACGCCCCGCTCGAAGCCGATGATCACCTCGTCGGGTGAACTCCAGTTGACCGTCGGATCCTCGGTGTAGTCGTAGACGTCCTTGGTGGGCGCGTTCCACAGGTGCTCGAGGAAGCCGGTTTCCACCGCGCGACCCCACACGTTCTGGTCGATCGAGAACGGCGAGCGCTTGGAGACGTTGATCGGGATGGCGTTCTCCTCGGCGAACGCGATCGCCTTCTCCCGCGTCCACGCGTAGTCGCGCACCGGTGCCAGCACCTCCAGATCCGGTGCCAGCGAGGCGAACCCCACTTCGAAGCGCACCTGGTCGTTGCCCTTGCCCGTGCACCCGTGGGCGACGATCCCGCCGCCATGCTCGCGGGCCGCGTCGACGAGGTGCTTGACGATCAGGGGCCGACTGATCGCGGACACCAGTGGGTAGCGGTCCATGTACAGCGCATTCGACTTGATCGTCGGCAGGCAGTACTCGTCGGCGAACTCGTCGCGGGCGTCGACGACGACTGCCTCCACCGCGCCGCAGTCGAGAGCGCGTTGCCGGATGACGCTCATGTCCTCGCCACCCTGGCCGAGGTCGATGGCGACCGCCACCACCTCCCGACCGGTTTCCTTGCCGATCCAGCTGATCGCGACCGAGGTGTCCAGACCGCCGGAATACGCCAAGATGACGCGTTCGGACATGAATCAATCTCCTTTGATTTTGGGGCTGTTGAAAGTCATTGCAGGGATTCGAGATTGGTGGCCAACTCCGCGCCCGTCATCGGTTCACGGGCCACCACCAGGATCGTGTCGTCGCCGGCGATCGTGCCGACCACGTACGGAAGCGCCGCCCGGTCGATCGCACTGGCGAGGTAGTGCGCGGCGCCGGGCGGCGTACGGAGCACGGCCAGATTGCCGCTCGCATCCGTGGACACCAGCAGTTCGCCGAGCAAGCCGGGACACCCGGTCGGTACCGCCGGAGACGCCGCGCACCGGACTTCCGTCCTCGGGAACGACGTAGACGCCGACGCCGCCGTCGGCGCCGCGCAACTTGACCGCGCCGAGTTCCTCGAGGTCTCGCGACAGCGTCGCCTGCGTGACGTCGATGCCCTCGGTCGCAAGCATGGTCGCCAACTCGCTCTGGCTGCTGATCGAATTGCTCGACAGCAGCGTCACGATCCGCGCCTGCCGACCCGCCCTGCTGGCGGTGGCCATCCCGCGGGTCATCCGCGTCGCTCCAGGCAGCCACACCAGCAGGGCCTTCTGCGCGTGCAGCCGGTTCTCCGCCTCGTCCCACACCGCACTGCGGGATCCGTCGATGACGTCGTCGGTGATCTCGTAGCCGCGATGAGCCGGGAGGCAGTGCAGGACAACGGCTTCAGGGTCGGCGAGGTCCATCAGCTCGGTGTTCACCTGGAACGGCCGGAACGGGCCCACGCGGTCGAGTCCATCGCCTTCCTGCCCCATCGACGTCCACGTGTCGGTGACGACGACGTCGACGCCGTCGACCGCCGACCGCGGATCAGACGTCACCGTCACCGTCGCACCGGTGTCGTCGCCGCGGCCGCGAGCAGCCTCGACGAACCGCGGATCGGGCTCGAAGCCCTCCGGCGCGGCGATCGTCACGTCGATGCCCGCGGTGACGCCGCCCAGCATCAGCGAGTGCGCCATGTTGTTGGCGCCGTCGCCGAGGTAGGCCATCCGCAGACCCGCCAGCCGCCCCTTGCGCTCGGCGAGCGTCTGCAGATCGGCAAGCACCTGGCACGGGTGAAACTCGTCGGAGAGCGCGTTGACGATCGGGCACCGTCGCGCCGGATGCCATGGCGCTCAAGCGGTCCTGACCGAACGTCCGCCAGACGATGGCGTCGACGTAGCGGGAGAGGACGCGGCCGGTGTCCTCGAGGGTCTCCTCGCGACCGAGTTGCGTGCTGCGGCCGTCGACGACCACGGCGTGTCCACCGAGTTGCGCGATGCCCATCTCGAAGGAGAACCGGGTGCGGGTGGAGTTCTTCTCGAAGATGACGGCGACGCCGCGGGGGCCCGTCCAGCGGGCGCCGACTCATGGGCGCCGCCTTGAGTTCGGCGGCCAACGCCAAGACCTCGGCCTGCTCGATCGGAGTCAGGTCGTCGTCGCGCAGGAAGTGTCGAAGCGTCACGAGCTCTGTCCTGACGTCGCGACGGCGGTGTCGAGGATGGCGGGCAGGGCGGCGATCAGCGACTGCGACCTGTGCCTCGGTGACGACCAGCGGCGGTGCCAGCCGAATGACCTCGGGTGCAGCGGCGTTGACGAGGAAGCCCGCGTCGCGTGCGGCCGTCTCGACGGCCTTGCCGTGCGGTGCGGTCAACACGACGCCGCAGCAGCAGGCCCCGGCCGCGCACGTGGTCGACCAGAGGGTGACCGAGGGCCTCGATGCCGTGGCTCAGCGTCTTGCCCAGCGCGTCGGCGTGCGTTGATGAGGTCGTCGTCGGCGAGCGTCTTGAGCACGGCGAGCGCGGCGGCGGTGCACATACGGGATTGCCGCCGAACGTGCTGCCGTGCAGTCCTGGGGTCAGCAGATCGGCGGCGTCGCCGATGGCGAGGCACGCGCCGATCGGCAGCCCGCCGCCGAGTCCCTTGGCGAGCGTGACCAGATCCGGTGTGATGCCCTCCCTTTGGTGGGCGTAGAACGTCCCCGTGCGGCCGACCCCGGTCTGCACCTCGTCGAGCACCAACAGCGCGCCGTGGCTCGCCGTGATCTCGCGCGCGGCGACGAGGTAGTCGGGCGGCGGGGTGACGACGCCGCTCTCCCCCATCATCGGCTCCAGGAACACCGCGGCGGTCTCGTCCGTGACCGCCGCGGAGAGCGCGTCGACGTCGCCGTACGGCACGTGGGTGACGTCGCCAGGCAAGGGCTCGAACGGCGCCTGCTTCGCACGGCTGACCGGTCAAGGCGAGCGATCCCATCGTGCGGCCGTGGAAGGCGCCCTCGGCGGCAACCAGTTTCGTCCGACCGGTCAGACGGGTGATCTTGAATGCCACCTCGTTGGCTTCGGTGCCGGAGTTGCGCGAAGAACACCCGGGCACGGACGTCGCCGCCGAGATGCGCCACCAACGCCTCAGCGAGTTCGATGCCTGGCTCGGTGGCATACAGGTTGGAGGTGTGCCCGAGTGTGTTGAGCTGGCGGGTGACGGCCTCGATGATCGCCGGGTGGCGGTGGCCGAGAACGTTGACCGCGATGCCGCCGAGGAAGTCGACGTAGGACTTGCCGTCGGCGTCGGTCACGACGGCACCGTCACCGCTGACCAGGGCGATCGGGCGGCGTTCCGTAGTTGTTCATCATCACGGCCGACCAACGGTCTTCAGGTCTTCGGTCTTGCTCACTTCACTTCACCACCTTGGTTCCGGAACCCTCGTCGGTGAGCAGCTCGACCAGCACGCAATGCTCGACCCGGCCGTCGATGACGTGGGCGCTTGGACACGCCGCCCCCGACGGCGCGCATGCACGCCTCGATCTTCGGCACCATGCCGGACTCGAGGTTCGGCAGCAGCCTCGTCAGGGACACGACGTCGATCTCGCTGACGAACGAATCCGCGGTCGGGCCAACGGCTGTAGAGACCCTCGACGTCGGTGAGCATCAGCAGCTTCTCCGCGCCGAGCGCCTCGGCCAGCGCAGCGGCAGCGGTGTCCGCGTTGATGTTGTACACGACGCCGTCGGTATCCGGCGCGATCGTCGAGATCACCGGAATCCGTCCGGCGGCAACGAGATCCAGCACTGCCGCGGAATTGACGTGTTCGACGTCGCCGACCAGTCCGATGTCGGTGGCGACACCGTCGACGAGGACGGTGCGTCGCACGGCGGTGAAGAGGTGTGCGTCCTCACCCGTCATGCCGACGGCGTACGGACCGTGCGCGTTGATCAGCCCGACCAGCTCGCGACCGACCTGGCCGAACAGCACCATCCGCGCGACGTCGAGGACTTCCGGTGTGGTGACCCGGAATCCGCCCTTGAAGTCTCCGGCGATGCCCAGCCGTTTGAGCATGGCGCTGATCTGTGGGCCGCCACCGTGCACCACCACGGGGCGGATTCCGCAGTTGCGCAGGAAGACCATGTCGGCGGCGAAGGCGCGCTTGAGCACGTCGTCGGTCATGGCATTGCCGCCGTACTTGACGACGACGATCTTGCCGTGCAGCGCCTTGAGCCACGGCAGCGCCTCGGCGAGAACCGCCGCCTTGGTGGCAGTGTCGGCCTTCACGTGCTCTTCGCGCGAGCGCTCATCGATCACGAGCTGTACGCCGAGTTCTCTTCGACGTATGCGTGAGACAGGTCGGTGGTGCGGATGGTGGCCTCACCCGCGCCGACGCCAAGGTCGACCACGACCGCTATCTCGTCACCCGACAGGTCGGCATCGCGAGCGCCAGGCGCGCCGACGCCGTCGATGCAGACCGGGAAACCGTTGAACGACACGCTGATCCGATCCGGCTGCAGGTCGACGGGCGCCATGCCGACCGCGGCGAGCACCCGGCCCCAGTTGGGATCGGACCCGAACAGGGCGGTCTTCACCAGGCTGTCACGGGCGATCACGCGGGCAGCGACGACGGCCTCGTCCTCACTGGCGGCACCCGACACGGTGATGGCCACGCGCTTGGTGACCCCCTCGGCGTCCGCCTGCAGCTGCGCGCACAGGTCGTCGCACACCGCCAGCATGGCGGCGTCGAGATCGTCCTGGTGCGGCGTCGACCTCACTGGCGCCGGATGCCAGCAGGACGATCGTGTCGTTGGTGGAGCAGCTGCCGTCGACGTCGAGGCGGTCGAAGGTCCGGGAGGCCGCCGAGCGCAGCGCCTTGTCGAGCGCGTCGGCATCGGCGACGGCATCGGTGGTGATGACGCACAGCATGGTCGCCAACGACGGCGCGAGCATCCCCGCCCCCTTGGCCATGCCGCCCACCGTCCAGTTGTCCGGGTGATGCAGCGCAACCTGTTTCGGCACCGTATCGGTGGTCATGATCGCTTGCGCCGCCTCCGCGCCGCCCGTCAGCCCGCCCGCCATCTCGTGGACGATCGCGGTCACCCCTGCGAGCACCTTGTCCATGGGCAGCCTGTCGCCGATCAGACCGGTCGAGCAGACCGCCACCTCGATGGCGCCGGTCTCGGTACCCCATGCCGAGAGCGCCGCGGCGACGGCCTCGGCAGTGGCGTGCGTGTCCTGAAATCCGCCTGGCCCGGTGCACGCGTTCGCGCCACCCGAATTCAGGATGACGGCGCGCAGCCGCTTGGTGGTGATCACCTGCTGCGTCCACAGCACCGGGGCGGCCTTCACCTTGTTGCGGGTGAACACCGCGGCCGCCGCGTAGTCGGGTCCTTCGTTGAACACCAGCGCGAGGTCGGGCCTGCCGGATGCCTTGATGCCCGCAGCGATTCCGGTCGCACGGAATCCCGCGGGCGCGGTGACGCCCTGCGTGCGCACCAGCTTGGCGGTGTCGCTCAGATCGGTCACGGCGCCACTCCCACGATCGATAGCCCCTCGGTCTCCGGCCAGCCAAGCGCTAGGTTCATCGACTGCACCGCGGCTCCCCCCGTGCCCTTGACGAGATTGTCGATCGCGCATATCGCGACCATGACCCCGGCGTCGACGTCCACCGCGACGGCGACCTGCGCCGCGTTGCTGCCGATGACCGAGCCCGTCTTGGGCAGTTGCCCCTCGGGCAGCAGGTAGACGAAGGGCTCGTCGCCGTAGGCCTTTTCGTAGGCGGCGCGAATCTCGGAGGAGCGACGCTTCGGTGCGCGCCGTGCAGGTGGCGAGGATGCCGCGCGACGTCGGGATCAGCACGGGTGTGAACGACACCGTGACGTCGCGATCGGTGACCGCCCGCAGGCCCTGCGCGATCTCGGGCGTATGCCGGTGTGCGCCCGCGATGTTGTAGGCCCGCGCGGAGCCGATCACCTCGGAGCCCAAGCAGGTCGACCTTGGCGGCGCGACCGGCACCCGACGTGCCGCTGACGGCGACGATGGTCACGGCGGGCTCGACGAGATCGGCGGCCACGGCCGGCAGCAGGGCGAGCAGTGCAGCGGTCGGGTAGCAGCCAGGCACCGCAACGCGTTTCGTCGCCTTGAGCGCCTCGCGGCAGCCAGACAGCTCGGGCAATCCGTACGGCCAGCTGCCCGCGTGCGGCGAGCCGTAGAACCGCTCCCAGGCCGCCGCGTCGGTGAGCCGGAAGTCGGCGCCGCAATCGACGATCAGGACGTCGGGCCCGAGCTGCTCGGCCAGTGCCGCGGAGTGGCCGTGCGGCAGGCCGAGGAACACGACGTCGTGGCCGGCGAGCACCTCGACGGTGGTGTCCTCCAGCACGCGCTGGGCCAGCGGAAGAAGGTGTGGGTGGTGTTCGCCGATCGTCGTGCCCGCGCTTGCGGCGGCGGTCAACGCACCGATCGTCAGTCGTCCGTCGGCGTACGCGGGGTGACCAAGGAGCAGCCGGAGGATCTCTCCGCCCGCATAGCCGCTCGCACCTGCCACCGCCACAGAAGTCACCGGATGATCATGCATGGTTGTGCATTTAGTTGCAAATCAATGGTCCACTGCCGTTATCGTTGTTGAATGACGCTCACTGCGGCGACGTGGGCGGCGGCAGGGGATGTCGGATATGCCGTTGCTCGAGATCCCATCGGCCCGATGAGTGGGACGGTGGCCGGCATCGCGGCATTCATCTCGCGGCGTTGGTGCTGTGCGCGACCACCTTCTGGCCACCACGGATGGGACTGTTCAGAGATCAGCAGGTGGGACGTTCGGCATCGGTCGCCGGCGATAGTCACGCGCGCTGCACGGCCCCGACGCGCTCGCTCGCGACGGCCACCGCGGCATCGCGCGCCGCGCTCGCCTCGTCCTCGGTCAGCGTCCTGTCCGGCGCGCGGAAGCGGAGCGCCAAGGTCAGCGACTTGCGGCCCTCGCCGATCTGCGGGCCGGTGTACACGTCGAAGAGTCGGACGTCCTCGAGCAGTTCGCCTGCACCGTCGCGGACGGCCTCCACGACCGCCGACGCATCCGCCTCGGCGTCGACGATCAGGCTGATGTCCTGGAACACCGCGGGGAACGGCGACACCGACGGCACCGGCAGCGGCTCGACGAGCGGTATCGCATCGAGGTCGAGTTCCACCGCACAGGTGCCCTTGGGCAGCCCCATCCGCTCGATGACGGCGGGATGCAGTTCGCCGGCGTGACCGACCGCGGCCCCGTTGATCGACACCGCCGCGCACCGGCCCGGATGCCACGGCAGGTACGGGAAGTCCTGGTGCTGGTTGAGCAGCGTCAGTTCCACGTCGCACGCTCGTCCGATGACGCGCGCCGCCTCGAACGCATCGACGGCATCGACGCGGCGGCCGGGCCCCCACGGGCCCGCGGGCTCGCGCAGACCGCTCAGCACGACGGCGACGTGCAGCGGCTGCCGAGGCAGTGCGGCGTCGATGGTGGCGATCTCGGCCGCGCTTGGCCGCCGATCGACCGGGATCGGATCGATGGCCTTGGTCTCGGGCGTGGCCTGGACCACCTGCTCGATGCCGAACAGCGCTACGTCGACGGCACCGCGAGAAACGTTGCGGCCCAAGGCTTCCAGCAAGCCAGGCAACAGTGTCGTCGCGAGTTGCGGTCGCTCGGACTCCAACGGATTCAGCACCGAGATCGTGGAGCGTCGCGCGTCGTCGGCGGCAAGCCCCCACTTGTCGAAGATGCCTGCGGGCAGGAACGGCGTCGGCAGCACCTCGACGAAGCCGTTGAGCGCCAAGGACTTTCCGATCGCCCTGCGCCGCTTCTGAGCAGGCGCTCAACCCCCGGCCCGGCGGCGCGGACGGAAGGACCGACGGAATCTTCTCGAGGCCTTCGAGTCGAAGTACCTCTTCGACGAGGTCGGCGGGCTGCTTGAGGTCCGGCCGCCAGCTCGGCGGGGTGACGACGAGCGCGTCGCCGGACGTCTCGACGACTCCGCCGATCTGGGTCAGGCGGCGCTCGGCGGTGCCCTCCGGGTAGGCCAAGCCTGCGGTGCGGTCCGGTAGGTCGACGGGCATGCTCACCGGCGCGGGCGACCAGTCGTCGCGTGGCGGATCCCCACGCCAGTCCGTGAGCGTCGGCTCGACCGTGCCGTGTGCGATCTCCGCAAGCAACGCCGCGCAACGATCAAGCGCAGCAACGGAAATGGCCGGATCGACGGTGCGCTCGTAACGCCGGCCGGCCTCGCTGACGAGGTGCAGTCGGCGCTGAGTCCGCGACACCGCAGCCGGATCCCAGACCGCAGCCTCCAACAGCACGTCGGTGGTAGTGGCGCGGACCTCGGTCGTGCCCGCACCCATCACCCCGCCGATCGCGGCGGTGGCGACGTCGTCGACGATCAGCACGTCGCCGGAGTCGAGCTTGCGGGTGACGTCGTCGAGGGTGACGACCGTCTCGCCCTGCTCGGCGAACCGCACGTCGAACGCCCCGGTGATCAGCGATCGGTCGTGGGCGTGCATGGGATGGCCGATCTCGAGCATCACGTAGTTGGTGACGTCGACGGCGGGCGAGATCGCCCGTATGCCGCTGAGCAGCAGTCGGCGCTGCATCCACCACGGCGATACCGCGGTCGGATCGATGCCCGTGACGGGGCGCAGCCCGAAGCGCAGGACGCCGGTGCCCGGCTGCACCGTCAACGGCCACGCCTCGCCGTCGGCGGGCAGCGGGGTGACGTCGGCGGGGTCGACGAAGTCGAGGTCGAGGGCGCACGCGAGCTCGCGGGCCATGCCTCGGATCGAGAGGCAATATCCGCGATCGGGGGTGATCGCGAGGTCGAACACCACGTCGTCGAGTCCGACGACGTCGGCGGCAGCGGCACCCGGCTCGGCGGTCCCCGGCGGCAGCACGAGGATTCCGGCGTGGTCGGTGCCGAGGTTCAGTTCGGACGCCGAGCAGATCATGCCGTCCGAGGTATGGCCGTAGGTCTTGCGCTTGGCGATGGTGAAGTCGCCGGGCAGCGTGGTCCCGGGCAAGCGCCACGACGACGAGGTCACCGACCGCGAAGTTCGTTGCACCGCAGACGATGTCGCGAGGCTCGGGCTCGCCGACGTCGACCTTGCACGCGCGGATCGGCTTCTTGAACTCGGTGAGCTCCTCGATCTCGGTCACGCGGCCGATGGTCAGCGGGCCCGTCACCGGGCCCGACGGGAATGATCGTCCTCGACCTCGTGGCCGATCCGAATGAACGTCTGCTCGAGCTCGTCGGGCGATGCGTCCCAGCCGGGCGCACCGGCCCGGACGACGTCGCGAAGCCAGCTGTACGGAACGCGCATCAGGCTCTGACTCCGAACGGCAGTGAGAAGCGCACGTCACCCTCGACCATGTCGCGCATGTCGGAGATGCCGTTGCGGAACTGCAGCGTGCGTTCCAATCCCATGCCGAACGCGAAGCCCGAATACTCTGCGGGATCGATCCCGCAGGCGCGCAACACATTCGGATTGACCATGCCGCAGCCGCCCCACTCCACCCAGCCCGGACCACCCTTCTTGTTCTCGAACCAGACGTCGACCTCGGCCGACGGCTCGGTGAACGGGAAGAAGTGCGGCCGAAAGCGGGTGCGGCCCTGCGGCCCGAACTCCGCACGCGCGAACGCGTCGAGCGTGCCCTTCAGGTTGGCCATCGTCAGGCCGCGGTCGACGGCAAGGCCCTCGACCTGATGGAACACCGGGGTGTGGGTGGCGTCGAGTTCGTCCGTGCGGAACGTGCGTCCGATCGACACGATGTAGACGGGCAGTTCGCGCTCGAGCAGGGCACGGATCTGAACGGGCGAGGTGTGTGTCCGCAACACCTGACGCGATCCGTCGGGGGCGACGTGGAACGTGTCCTGCTCGCTGCGGGCGGGATGATCCGGCGGAAAGTTCAGCGCATCGAAGTTGAACTGCTCGGTCTCGACCTCGGGCCCCTCGGCCAGCTCCCACCCCATCGCGACGAACGTGTCGGCGACGTGCTCGGCCAGGATGCTGATCGGGTGTCTGGCTCCGAGCGGCTGACGCGTCGACGGCAGGGTCGCGTCGATGCGCTCGGCGACCAATGCCGCCGCGTCGCGTTCGACGCGCAGGACCTCGAGGCGGGCGTCGTACGCGCTCTGCGCTTCGGTCCGTGCCACGTTGACGAGGCGGCCCGCGTCGGCACGTTCGGTCTTGGGCAGCGACCCGAGCGCCTGCCGGGCGAGCGCAATCGCGGACTTGTCGCCGAGGTGCTCGGTCTTGGCCTTGGCCAGCGCGTCGAGATCAGCCGCCGTGTCGAAGGCGTGCCTAGCAGCGCTGACGGCTGCAGTCAGCGCTTCTTCGGATGGCACGGGCTGGTCAGCCACTCGGCGATCATAGCCACGGACTCACAGTGACCCGCGTTACAGTCACGCCGTGTTGTTGCGGCCCATGATCGTTGCAGCGGTGTGGATCGGCGGGCTCCTGGCCGCGGCGGCGGCCGTGACCGTGTCCTGGGGTTGGGCGGTGCCTGCCGCTGTCCTTCTGTCGTCTGGCCGTGCTGGGCACCTGGGATCTGGTGCAGACCCGTCACACGATTCTTCGGGTGTATCCGATCCTGGGCCACGTCAGGTTCCTGATGGAGTTGATCCGCCCCGAGATCCGGCAGTACTTCATCGAGTCCAATACCGAGGCCACGCCGTTCGACCGGGAGACCCGCGACATGGTCTACGAGCGGGCGAAGGGCACCAAGGGCGACGAACCGTTCGGCACCGAACGCGACGTCTACGCCATCGGCCACGAATTCCTCCGGCAGTCGTTGCGGGCGCACTTCGCCGACGACCTCGAACCCAGGGTCCGGCTGGGCGGGCCGGACTGCCAGCAGCCCTATGACATTGCGCTGCTGAATGTTTCGGCGATGAGCTTCGGTGCGCTCTCGGGCAATGCGATCGAGGCGCTCAGCGGTGGCGCCGCGCGGGGTGGGTTCGCCCACGACACCGGCGAGGGCGGCATCAGTCCCTATCACCTGCGCGGGGGCGGCGACCTGATCTGGGAGATCGGTTCGGGCTACTTCGGGTGTCGCGACGCCGATGGACGATTCGATCCCGTCGCCTTCGCCGAGAAGGCACGGCTGGAATCCGTCAAGGCCATCTCCATCAAGTTGTCCCAAGGCGCGAAGCCCGGGCTGGGTGGCGTGCTGCCCGGCGCGAAGGTGAGTCCCGAGATCGCGGAGACCCGCGGTGTGCGGGTCGGGGTGACGGTGATTTCGCCTCCGTCGCACAGTGCGTTCTCGACGCCGACCGAATTCGTCGGGTTCATCGCCACGCTGCGCCGCCTGTCGGGCGGTAAGCCCGTCGGTTTCAAGTTGTGCATCGGGGCCCGCACCGAGTTCCTGTCGATCTGCAAGGCGATCGTCGCGACGGGGATCGCCCCGGACTTCGTGATCGTCGACGGCGCGGAAGGCGGCACCGGGGCGGCGCCGCAGGAGTTCGAGGACCACGTCGGCATGCCTCTCACGGAGGGACTGATGCTGGTCCACAACAGCCTCGTCGGCACCGGCCTGCGGGACCGGATCCGCATCGGCGCATCGGGGAAGGTGGCCAGCGGCGTCGACATCGTCAGCCGGGTGTGTCAGGGAGCAGACTTCACGATGTCGGCGAGGGCGATGATGTTCGCCGTCGGGTGCATCCAGGCACTCAAGTGCAACACCAATCACTGCCCGACGGGCGTCGCCACTCAGGACCCGGCTCGGGCAGGGGCATTGGACGTGCCGGACAAGGCGATTCGCGTGTTCAACTTCCAACGTGCGACCGTTGCGAGTGCCGCTCAGATCGTGGCGTCGATGGGGTTGTCGGGCTTTCACGAGTTGTCGCCCACGATGCTCAACCGCCGGATCGAGGGCCAGCGGACGAGGACCTATGCCGAGATCTACGAGTGGCTGATGCCGGGTGAGCTTCTCGATGATCCGCCGGAATCATGGCGGTCCGACTGGATCGAGGCCTCCGCTGACGAATTCCGCTGACTGTTCGCCCCAGCGGACCCACCGCCTCCGGCGTTCGCGACCTCCGATGTCGCGAGGGAAACGGCAGGTATCGGTACAGGGCGACGACCGCGCCGAGTGACGCTCCGATGGCGCCGGCCCCTGCCGCGACGAAGAGCGGCTCCGTACTCGCGAGCACCAGCGCCACTGCGCCACGGCAATTCAGCGAGCCCGAGTAGGCAGACCAGACCCGGTAGCCACTCGTAGATGGAACCCGCGTCGACCACGAATGCGCTATCGAGCAGCGTCGCCACGCGGCCGTGGCCGAGGTTGCGCAAATTGGTACTTGCGTGCTCGGAACACCCACTCCTGCTCCGATGGAGCGAGATTCGACATCGCGGTCCTGACGAAGATCAAAATCACCGCGTACGCCACGGTGATCCGCACCCGGAGAAGCCGGGACCACGAGGTCGACACCATCACGGTCGACTATGCCCCCGACGGCTCGCCGTCCTCGGGGTCGCCGCCTGGCAGATCCCTGCGAATCTTCACCCAATACATGACGAAGTCCTCGGGTACGCCCGCGATCTTGGCCGAGAACAACTGCTTGCGAACGCGTTTCGTCGTCACCCCGAGCTCTTCGAGAGTGTCCACGGGGATGCGGTCGAGGGTCGCCTGCGACACGACCAGGCCGCCCCGGGTCGCCTGCTCCATGACCCGGGCGGCGATGTTGACGTCGATGCCGAGCCAGTCCGAGCCGATTCTCTGCGGACGTCCGGTGTGGATCCCCGCCCGCATCCGCGGCGTGTAGCCGTCCATCTCGATGGCGTGCACGGCCTCGATGGCCACGACGACGGCCCGCAGCGCAGTCGCCGGATCGGAGAACACCGCCATCGCGCCGTCGCCCATCCGCTTCACGATGTGGCCGCCCGCAGCCAAGAGCGGTGGCTCCATCACCTGCGCGACGCGGCGCAACAGCTTCAGAGTCGCGTCGTCGCCCACCGACAGGGACCAGTCGGAGAAGCCGACGAGGTCGGTGAAGACGACGGTCATCTCCTTGTAAGTCGGCCTGCCCGAGACTCGTTCGGTCAGCGCCTGCCAGATCTGCAAACCCGCCAGGCTCACCTCACGGGAGGCGGCGTCGCGCTCCAGCAGGCGATCGGCGGCACGGGCGGCGGCCTGTGGACCACCCACCCCGGCCGCGGTCAAGGGATCCCCGAACTCGGGATCGCCGGGAAGTGCGCGGCGCGCACGCTTCACGAACTCGATCACTGCTGGGCTGTGGTTGGTGACCTTCAGCCACCCAAGCGGGCCGCCGTCTCGTTCCTCGAACGAATCGACATCCACACCAGCCACACTAGGTGCCCATTCTGACGACCGGCAACGGACACGGCGCGTCTACGACGATGTGTCGGGGCAAACCTGCTGCTGAGGCGATCTTGAAGGACGTCGGCGCAGATGGGCCGCGAGACGAAGCCCACATCGCCTCGCCAAGGCGGCTTTCCGTCACAGCCGCCGCAATAGTCGAGCACATGGGTCGAATCGCGAGCCCACTCGATGCGGGAGGTGAGCGTCTCTTGCCCACGAACTCGCTGGTCACCTACGTGCGACGCGCCGCCGAGGGTCGTAGACAACGTATGTTGTCAAGCATATTCTGACGAAAGACCCAGCGGGCAGGCATCCAGCGCATTCACCGGAGGGCACAGATGACCGCGAGATCGACCACGACCTCGACCATCCACGAACATCCCGACGGGGCGCGCGCGACGGCGGCCGACCCACTCGGACCCGATTCGTTGACCTGGAAGTACTTCGGCGACCTTCGCACGGGCATGATGGGCATCTGGATCGGGGCGCTGCAGAACATGTATCCCGAACTCGGCGCCGCCGTCGAAGAGCATTCGATTCTGCTGCGCGAGCCCCTGCAAAGGGTGGCCCGCTCGGTCTACCCCATCATGGGCGTGGTCTACGACGGCGATCGCGCGCACCAGACCGGAGCACAGGTCAAGGGATTCCACGCCACCATCAAGGGCACGGACGCACGGGGACGTCGGTACCACGCGCTCAACCCCGACACGTTCTACTGGGCGCACGCCACGTTCTTCATGCTCGTCATCAACGTCGCCGAGTACTTCTGCGGCGGACTGACCGAAGCCGAGAAGCGCCAACTGTTCGACGAGCACGTCGCGTGGTACCGGATGTACGGCATGAGCATGCGACCCGTGCCCGACACCTGGGAGGACTTTCAGGTCTATTGGCAGCACGTCTGCCGCGACGAACTCGAGATCAACCAGGCGACGCTGGACATCTTCTCCATCCGGATACCGAAGCCGTGGTTCGTCCTGGTGCCCACCGCGATATGGGACCAGATGTTCCGTCCCATGGTCGCGGGGCAGCGCTGGATCGCCGCGGGTCTGTTCGACCAGGAGGTCCGCGAAAAGGCGGGCATGAGGTGGACGCCCGGCGACGAGATGTTGCTGCGGCTGTTCGGCAAGCTGGTCGAACTCGCATTCATCGCGGTGCCCGACGAAATCCGCCTGCACCCGAGAGCACTCGCGGCGTACCGCCGGGCCGAGGGTCGACTGTCGGAAGACGCTCCGTTGGTGGAAGCGCCGGCTTTCACGGCACCCCCGCGGGATCGCCGTGCGCTACCCATGCACTATGTCCCCCGACAGAAGTCATTGATCGAACGCGCCGGCTCGTTGGTGCACACCACGTTCTCGCTCGCTGGGATCCGCGGCGGCAAGCGAGCACGTGGACCGAGAAAGGCAGCCTGATACATGCTCGAATGGTCTGACGTCGACATCGCCGTGCGCGACGCGGTTCGGGAGTTCGTGGACAAGGAGATTCGGCCCCACGTCGACGACCTCGAGAGCGGCGACATGCCGCCCTACCCGATCATTCGCAAGCTCTTCGCGACGTTCGGCATCGATGCGATGGCCAAGGATGCCCTCGAGAAGCGGCTGGCCAAGATGCGCGACGGCAGCGCTTCGTCGGGCCGGTCCTCCTCGGGTGGCATGTTCGGCGGCGACGCGGATTCCGCGGGCATGGGCTTCGTCGTGATCAGCGAACTGTGCCGCGTCAGCATGGGCGTGGTCACCGGCATGGGCGTCAGTCTCGGCCTGACGGTCCCGACCATCACGTCGCGCGGCACCCTCGCCCAGCAGGAACGCTGGCTACCCGGCCTCGTCACCTACGAGAAGGTCGGCGCGTGGGCGATCACCGAACCCGACTCGGGCTCAGATGCGTTCGGCGGCATGAAGTCCTACGTCGTGCGCGACGGTGACGACTACATCCTCAACGGGCAGAAGACGTTCATCACCAACGGACCGGACGCGGACGTCGTGGTCGTCTACGCCAAATTGGACGAAGGCGACCCGAATGTCGACAAGCGGGATCGCAAGGTCCTGACCTTCGTCCTCGATCGCGGAATGGAGGGGTTCGTCCAGTCGAAACCGTTCCACAAGATGGGGATTCACAGTTCACGCACCGGCGAACTGTTCTTCGACAACGTCCGCCTCGGGCGCGACCGACTGCTCGGAGAGACCGAGGACAACGAGGCGGGCGACGGCCGCGACAGTGCCCGGTCCAGCTTCTCCGCCGAGCGGATCGGGGTGGCGGCGATGGCGCTCGGGGTCATCGAGGAATGTCTGCGGCTATCCGTCGACTACGCCAGGACCAGGACCCTGTGGGGCAAGGAGATCGGCCAGTTCCAACTCATCCAGCTCAAGCTGGCCAGCATGGAGGTGGCCCGAATGAACGTGCGCAACATGCTGTTCCGCGTCATCGAGGCCATGCAGACGGGGGCGCCGGTCTCGCTCGCCGAGGCATCGGCAATGAAGTGGTACTGCTCGCAGGCCGCGACGGACGTCGCCATGGAGGCCATTCAGTTGTTCGGCGGCAACGGCTACATGACCGAGTACCGCGTCGAACAGTTGGCCCGCGACGCGAAGTCGCTGATGATCTACGCAGGCAGCAACGAGGTGCAGATCACCCACGTCGCCAAGGGATTGCTCAGCGATCCTCGAGGATGAACTCCGAGGCGCGCGCCGCCATCGCCATGATCGGTCCGTTGAGGTTGCCCGCCACCATGATTGGTAGCACCGAACAGTCGACGACGCGCAGGCCGTCCACTCCCCTGACCTTGAGCCTGCCGTCGACGACGTCGTCGTCACTCTGGCCCATCGCGCAACTGCCCACGGCGTGGTAGCCGGTGTAGCCACCGTCCAGCGCGGAGTCGACGATCTCGTCGTCGGATTGCGCTGCCGGACCGGGGAACGTCTCGTGACTGATTCGATCGGCGATCGGTGACTGCTGCGAACAGCTCGCGCGTCCGGCGGAGCAGGTTGGCCGTCGTCGTGCGGTCGTAGTCGGTGGTCAGGTAGTTCGGATCGAGGAGGAGTGCGGCATCGGGGTCGGCGGAGGTGATTTCGAGGCTGCCCTCCGAGGTCGGGCGCAGCGCGTAGCCGAGACAGGACAGACCGGGCTCCCGCTCGATGGAGACCGGCTCGCCGACCTGATAGGCCGGAATCGTGAAGGGGCCCAACAACAACTGCCCGTCGACACGCTCCGCCTCCGGTACGGACTTCAGGAAGGCGAGCACGTCGAACGTCGGCGTCGCCATCGATGCCCTTGCGGGTGGCCAGGTACTTGGCCGCGGTCTTCGCCTGGCCCGAGGCCAGTTGGACGAGCTGGCGGTTGTATCCGAGGTCCTCGGTTCAGCCTGAACTTCAACGCGAAGCATCGGTGTTCGCGCATGCGCCGTCCGACGTTCTCGCGATCGAGGGCGACGGGAACACCGACTCGCTCGAGAACCTCGCGCGGTCCGATCCCGGACAGCTGCAATAGTTTTGGACTGCCCATGCTGCCGAGCGAGACGACGACTTCGTGGTTGGCCGTGAACTCGGCGGTGCCCCCGTCTGCGGTCGTCGACCTCGACCCCTGACGGCGCGGTCGCCGTCGAGGATGATGCGACGGACGGTCGTGTTGGTGATCACGGTCAGGTTGGCGCGGCGCTTCGCCGGCTTCAGGAACGCGTTGACGGCGCTGACCCGCCACCCGTTCTTGATCGTCGCGGTGGAGTAGCCGATGCGCTCGTCGTCGGATTCGTTGATGTCCTGCTGCTCGCTCAGCCCCAGATTCGCACCGGCGGCGATGATCTCGCCGCACAGCGGATCCACGTCACGCCCCACCGAGATGTGCAGCGGACCACCGACTCCGCGCGTCGGCGATGGGCCGAACTCGTTGTCCTCGAACGACTTGAAGATGGGCAGGATGTCGTTCCACCCCCAACCCTTGTTGCCGAGGCGCTCCAATTCGTCGTAGTCCGCGCGATTGCCGCGGTTGTAGACCATTCCGTTGATCGAGCTCGAGCCGCCGAGAACCTTGCCGCGAGTCCAAAACTCCGAGCGCTTGTTCGGGCCGAACGGCGTGGTGGCGTAGCGCCACACGTACTTCTCGTTCTCCATCAGCAGCCCCGAGCCCTTCGGCACGTGCAGCATTGGATGACGGTCGACGCCGCCCGCCTCGATCAGCAAGACCGTGGTCCCTGGGTCGGCCGAGAGTCGGTTGGCGAGCACGCAGCCCGCGGATCCGGCGCCTGCGACGATGTAGTCGTATCGAGTCATCTCAACCCCGGTTCGCTCGAGGAGCGGGCATTACACATAGTGCTCCAGTTGTATCGCGCACTTTAACACCCGCAGCTACCCTCGCCACCGGCGACGGCCGGGTGGCGATAGTTCAGCAACTTTGTATAGATCGTCCAGCTAATGGGTATGGGTCCAGCAGGCGAGACGTCGTGGTCCGCCGAATCGGACAGCCCGGTTTCAAAGCAGAATTGAGGACGCTTGAGATGACCTCCCATCGCGGATCGATGATCGCCTGTGCAGCCTTCACCTTGGTGCTCGCGCCGCTGGCAGTCGCTTGCGGAAGCAGTGGCGACTCTGGCGAGACCAGTTCGACCAGTACTACGTCGTCGACGTCCATCACGACGACCGCTCCGTCGTCGGCGCCTGCGACCACCGTGGCACCGGGTGGCTCGGGGGCACCGGGCGGATCCGGCGCACCGGGTGGATCGGCCGCACCGGCGGCGCCGCCCGCGACCGGAGGCAGCTCGGCCAATACGCCGCCGGGCCCTGTCGTGAGTGGCGGCAACGAGGCGACTCCGCCGGTGTCGGCGGCGCCGCCGGACAATCCCAGTGCCACCGCGAGCAACGATGCGGGCGGCGGCTCGGCAGCGGCGGCACCGGTGTTTCAGGTGGCGCCGGATCTTCCGGCGGCGCTGGTGCTCCCGGCGGCGGCAACGGCTAGACGAGGGCCCGCGAACTCTCGTACATGCAGATGGCCGCTGCGGCAGCGACGTTGAGGCTCTCGGCGCTGCCACGCATCGGTATTCGAATCCGCGCGTCAGCCACTGACGCCAATTCCGGGTGCAGTCCGTGCGCCTCCGAGCCGAACATCCACGCGGTGGGGATCGCGAGATCCAGGTCGTCCAGGGATGTTTCGCCGTCCAAGGTGGTGGCGAGCACCTGCAGCCCCGCCGCCCTCAGCGAGGAGACGACGCCCGTCGCGTCCGGATCGCGAATGACCGGCAGCGCGAAGATGCTGCCCGCCGACGCCCGCATGCACTTGCCGTTGTAGGGGTCGACGGCGTCGCCCGCGAGTACGACCGCGTCGGCGCCCGTGGCATCGGCGATCCGGATCAACGTGCCCGCGTTCCCGGGTTCCGACGTCTCCACCGCGACGAGCACCAAGCGAGGCGAGGTGACCGATTCGACTGATCGTCCCTCGGGCATGGTGCACACGGCAAACAGTCCGACCGGAGTGACTGTGTCGGACAACGCCTTTGCAGCCTTGTCCGTGATGAGGTTGATCGGCACGCGCCGGAGCAGGCTCTCGAACCGGGCGTGCGCGGACTCCGTCGCGAAGACGTCGACGACGAGTCCCCTCTGGCGAGCCGCCTCAACGAGGTTGGGCCCCTCCGCCAGGAACTGACCAGCACGTTGGCGGCCCACGTGGCGCAGCAGCTTTGCCGCTGCGACCACGCGGGCCGAACGCTCGGTCAGCGGTTGATTCGCCGCCGGATCAGGCAGCTTCGCCCGCAGGTGCGTTGACGTCTTCCGGCAACGCGGCCTTGGCGACCTCGACCAGCGCCGTGAACGCCGCCGGATCGCTGACGGCGATCTCGGCGAGGTTCTTGCGGTCCACCTCGACGCCGGCGGCCTTGAGACCCTGGACCAACCGGTTGTAGGTGACGCCGTTGGCTCGGGCGGCAGCGTTGATGCGAGTGATCCACAGCTTGCGGAACTCACCCTTGCGTGCCCGCCTGTCGCGGTAGGCGTAGGTCAATGAGTGGAGTTGCTGCTCTTTCGCCTTGCGATAGAGCCGAGAGCGCTGTCCACGGTAGCCCTTCGAGGCCTTGAGGACGGTGCGCCGCTTCTTTTGAGCGTTGAGTGCGCGCTTGACGCGTGCCATTGCGGTGTTCCTATTCTCGTGCAGGTCAGGCTGGGCCTGAAGTAAGGGCTAGTTCAGCCGTTCAGCATCTTGTTGACGCGGCTGACGTCGTTCGCCGAAACAGTCGTGCGGCCGTCCAAGCGACGGGTGCGCTTGCTCGACTTGTGCTCGAGAAGGTGGCGCTTGCCGGCCTTCTGCCGCACGATCTTTCCGGTGCCGGTCTTCCGGAAGCGCTTGGACGCTCCGCTGTGAGTCTTGGCCTTGGGCATGGATCCTCGGTTTCTTTCAGGTCTGCGGTACGTCTGGTGCTTGCGGTACTTCTGTGGCGGGGGCCTCCGGAGTGGTCGCCGCGCTGGCAGCCGGTCGCGCGATGGGCGCGTCGGCGTCGTGCGCCGCACGCGCGCGAGTCTTCGCACCGCGGTGCGGGGCCAGAATCATCGTCATGTTGCGACCGTCCTGCTTGGCGGACGTCTCGACGAACCCGAAATCGGCAACGTCGGCGCCCAGCTTCTGCAGCAGGCGATAGCCCAACTCGGGCCGCGACTGCTCGCGTCCACGGAACATGATCGTGACCTTAACCTTGGACCCTGCTTCCAAGAAGCGGACGACGTGACCCTTCTTGGTCTCGTAGTCGTGCGGGTCGATCTTCGGTCGCAGCTTCTGTTCCTTGACGACGGTCTGCTGCTGATTCTTGCGAGACTCGCGCTCCTTCAGAGCCGTCTCGTACTTGAACTTGCCGTAGTCCATGATCTTGCAAACCGGCGGTTTGGCATCAGGGGCTACTTCGACGAGATCGAGATCGGCATCCACGGCGACGCGGAGTGCATCTTCGATACGCACAATCCCAACCTGCTCACCGCCAGGTCCGATCAGGCGAACTTCAGGTACGCGAATGCGTTCGTTGATGCGTGTCTCAGTGCTGATGGGGCCTCCTACGTAGTCATTTGGGAGGCACACACCATCAACACCCTGCTCAATAGAGCAGTAAGGCCCTGCACGTAGCAGGGCCCAATGCCGACCGATCACGGCTGCCGCCGCCTGCGCAAAGCACAGAACAGGCATGCTGGATGCCTGTGACCGGACCGTTGGGCCTTGAAACGAGTTCGGTGGCCAACGGTGGGAGTGGGACTCCTCTTGCTGTCCTGGCGTTCGCCGGGACGGTCGCGCATGGGAGTCTACCAGGCATGACGGATCCTATTGACACGGGCGATTCGTGGGCCTCCGCCGACTCTGGCGATTCGAGCGCCTCCGCCGACTCAGGACCTATGGACGGCTCCGCCGTCCGTGAGCTGGCCGACATCCCCGCCGTCGAGGTCATCACCCGATCGGCAGTCATGCTCATGAGCGCGGCCGCCGAGAAACTCGGACTGTCCGCCGCAGACCCCGACGATAGCCCGCACCGCGATCTGGACGAGGCGCGACGACTGATCACCGCACTCGCCGGCCTGGTGACCGCGTCCGCGGAGTTCCTCGGGCCGCATGCGGGACCCGTGCGCGACGGTCTGAAGAGCCTGCAGTTGGCGTTCCGTGAATCCAGCGCCGCGCCCGACGAGCCCGGTCACGGTCCGGGCGAAAAGTACACCGGACCAGTCTGGTAACCACCGACGGTTGCTCCGGGGGCCGCACTCTCACCCATTTCCTCGGTTGAGCGCATATCCTCGCGGCCTATGACGGTGACCTCGGTCAAGAAGCAGCGTTCCAGATCCTGGTGGGTCCCCGCCGCGGCCGGTTGGACCGTCGGCGTCATCGCCACCCTGAGCCTCATCGCCAGCGTGTCGCCGTTGGTGCGCTTCGTCATCAGGATCCCGCGCGAGTTCGTCAACGACTACGTCTTCAACTTTCCCGACACGAGCTTCGCGTGGGCGTTCGTCCTCGTGCTGCTTGCCGCCGCGCTCGCCGCACGCAAGCGGATCGCCTGGTGGATCCTCGTCGTGTACATGGTTGCTGCCGCCGTGTGGAACGTGGTCGATCTGGTCGCCGGCGGCAATACCGTCATGGAAGAAATCGGCGAGACCATTGGGCTCGTCTTTCACGTCGCGGCGATCGGCGCACTGATCCTGGCGCGTGGCGAATTCTGGGCAAAGGTCCGCCGCGGCGCGCTCTTCAAGGCTGCGGCGACACTCGTCGTCGCCATGGCGGTGAGCACTCTCATCGGCTGGGGCCTTCTCGAGATGTTCCCCGGCTCGCTCGCCAGGGAGGACCGCTTCCTCTACGCCCTCAACCGGGTGAGCGCCTTCGCGGGAGTCGGCAAGGAGTCGTTCTCCGGCCAGCCGCACGTGTTCGTCAACGCACTTCTCGGCTTGTTCGGTGCGGTGGCGCTCATGGTCACCGCGGTCGTGCTGTTCCAGTCCCAACGGGCCGAGAACGCGCTCACCGGTGAGGACGAGTCGGCCATCCGCGGGCTCTTGGAGATGTACGGCAAGAACGACTCCCTCGGATACTTCGCCACCAGACGGGACAAGTCGGTGGTCTTCGCTCCGAATGGGCGCGCCGCGGTGACCTATCGCGTCGAGGTGGGCGTGTGCTTGGCCAGCGGTGACCCGATAGGCGATCCGCGGGCGTGGCCCGCCGCGATCAATGCCTGGCTGAAGCTCTGCGAGTCCTACGGCTGGGCGCCCGGCGTGATGGGCGCGAGTTCGGTAGGCGCGCAAGCCTTTCGCGAGGCCGGTCTCAACGCACTCGAATTGGGCGACGAGGCGATCCTCCATCCCGACCACTTCCGGTTGTCGGGTCCGGACATGAAGCCGGTGCGACAGGCTGTCACGAGGGCTCGGCGGGCGGGCCTGACGGTGCGGATCCGCCGCCATCGCGATCTGTCGCCCGACGAGATGACGCAGACGGTCAAGCGTGCCGACGCTTGGCGGGACACCGAGACCGAGCGAGGATTCTCGATGGCCCTTGGCCGCATCGGCGATCCCGCAGACGGCGACTGCCTGCTCGTCGAGGCCATCCGCGATGACGTCGAGGGCGACGACGCGGTCGTGGCCATGCTGTCGTTGGTGCCGTGGGGCACCAACGGTGCGTCGCTGGACCTGATGCGCCGCTCGCCGGACTCCCCCAACGGCACCAACGAACTGCTGGTCAGCGAGCTGTGCATGCAGGCGGAAGACATTGGGATCAGCCGTATTTCGCTGAACTTCGCGATGTTCCGCTCCGCATTCGAAGAAGGCGAGCAGCTGGGCGCGGGCCCGGTCGCACGGCTGTGGCGCGCGCTGTTGGTCTTCTTCTCGCGATGGTGGCAGATCGAGACGCTGTACCGATCGAACATGAAGTACATGCCCGAATGGGTCCCCCGATTCGCCTGCTACGACGATGCGCGCCTGATCCCACGCGTCGGCATCGCCTCGGTGATCGCCGAGGGTTTCCTGGTGCTGCCGTTCAGTCGCCGCGGCCGACAGCCGCATACGGGCCAACACATCTCGGCGCCGGACACCTTGGTCAGCTCGGGGCGCCTGCGCCACGATGGCGGCGCGCCGGACCTCACCGGCCTCGATCTCGACGTGTCGGACGACGACGTACGCCAGCGTCTACCCGAACAGGTGCGGGTTCGGATGGCCAAGCTGAAGACCCTGCAGGCCAACGGGATCGACGCCTACCCCGTCGGCCAGGCGCCCAGTCACACCGTCACGCAGGCCATCGAGGCCGCCGACGACACGACCGTCACGGTGGCGGGTCGCGTGCTGCGCATCCGGGACTACGGTGCGGTGCTCTTCGCCGAGTTGCGCGACTGGTCGGGGGAAGTCCAACTGCTGCTTGATAATTCCCGACTCACCCAAGGGTGCACGGCCGACTTCACGTCGGCGATCGACCTCGGCGATCTCATCGAGGTGACGGGCGTCATGGGCCAGAGCAGATCGGGGACGCGATCTCTGATCGCGACCGAATGGCGACTCATCGGCAAGTGCCTGCGCCCACTGCCCGACAAGTGGAAGGGCCTGACCGACCCCGAGGCGCGCGTCCGGACCCGATACGTGGACCTGGCCATCAACACCGAGGCCCGCGAGTTGATCACCGCGCGCAGCGCCATCCTGCACTCGATCCGGGAAACCCTGGTGGGCAAGGGCTTCCTGGAGGTCGAGACGCCGATTCTGCAACAGATTCACGGTGGCGCCAACGCCCGGCCGTTCATGACCCACATCAACGCCTACGACCTCGACCTGTACCTGCGCATCGCCCCCGAGCTTTATCTGAAACGCCTGTGCGTCGGCGGCGTGGAGCGCGTGTTCGAACTGGGCAGGGCGTTCCGCAACGAGGGCGTGGACTTCAGCCACAACCCCGAATTCACCCTGCTCGAGGCCTATCAGGCGCACGCCGACTACAACGTCTGGATCGACGGCTGCCGCGAGCTCATCCAGAACGCCGCCGCCGCCGCGAACGGAGCCCAGGTCGTCATGCGGCCCGACGGACCCGACGGTGCCTTGACCGCAGTCGACATCTCCGGCGCAGTGGCCGGTCAAGACCGTGCACGGCGCGGTGTCGGAGGCACTCGGGGTCGAGATCGACGCGGACACCGATCTCGCCGCGCTGCGCAAGCTCTGCGACGGCGCGGAGGTTCCCTACCTGACCCACTGGGACGCGGGTGCGGTGGTCCTCGAGCTGTACGAACGCCTCGTCGAGGGCGACACCCAGGAACCCACCTTCTACAAGGACTTCCCGACGTCGGTGTCGCCTCTGACCCGACCCCATCGCAGCCGCGCCGGCGTGGCGGAACGCTGGGATCTGGTCGCGTGGGGTGTCGAATTGGGCACCGCGTACAGCGAGCTGACCGATCCCGTCGAGCAGCGTCGCCGGCTGCACGAACAGTCACTGCTCGCCTCGGGCGGCGACCCCGAGGCGATGGAACTCGACGAGGACTTCCTGCAGGCGATGGAGTACGCGATGCCCCCGACCGGAGGACTCGGAGTCGGCGTCGATCGGGTGGTCATGCTCATCACCGGACGCAGCATCCGCGAGACGCTGCCGTTCCCACTGGCGAAGCCCAGGTAGCCCGCGACATTTCTGGGTAGCTACGCCCTGACCGCCGAGTGTTCACAGCCTTCGGTCAGGATCTACCTCCACGATTGGTCCGTGACTCTGTATGCGGACCCGCCCGGGGCATATGGCCAACACCATCTTTCGCTGATGCACGGCTGGTTGCCGTTGACGGTGCAGGCCGTCGCCGTCGCCGTGCTGCTGATCGCCGATCGCCCGACGCAATCGGCGCTGGCAACGGATTTGGCTTCCCCTGTGCGCCGCTCGTGGGGGCAGCCCTGACCGCTGCCACGTACCTGTACATGCAATCCGAGGGCCTCTCCGGCGGCGAACCCGCGCCGATCATCCTGTGGATCTGGATCGCGGCGACGGGTGCTGCCGCCGTCGCTCTGGTGGTGGGTTGGCGCCGCAGCCGATGGTGGCGGCGTGGGGCCTCCGTGCTCGCGGTGCCGCTGTCGCTGCTGTGCGCCGCTCTCGCGCTCAATCTGTGGGTCGGCTACTTCCCCACCGTCCAAGTGGCCTGGAACGACCTCACCGCAGGACCTCTGCCCGACCAGACCGATCAGGCCACCGTGGTGGCCATGCAGAGGGCGCGCCAGATCCCCAGCAGCGGATCCGTCGTGCCGGTGACGATCAGCGCTGCGGCATCGGGATTCAGGCACCGCGACGAGCTGGTCTACCTGCCGCCGGCGTGGTTCGCCTCGGATCCACCGCCCAAACTGCCCACGCTGATGATGATCGGCGGAGAGTTCAACACTCCCGCCGACTGGCTGCGTGCGGGCAACGCGATCAAGACGACCGACGAGTTCGCGGCCGCACACCACGGCAGTGCACCCGTGCTCGTCTTCGTCGACTCCGGCGGCGCCTTCAACACCGACACCGAGTGCGTCAACGGTACGAAGGGAAACTCGGCCGACCATCTGACCAAGGACGTGGTGCCGTTCATGGAGTCGACCTACGGAGTCAGCGCGCGCCCGGCCAACTGGGGCATCGTCGGCTGGTCCATGGGTGGCACCTGCGCGGTCGACCTGACCGTGATGCACCCGGACATGTTCACCGCGTTCGAGGACATCGCGGGCGACATCGCGCCCAACACCGGCACCAAGGACCAGACGATCGCGCGGCTGTTCGGCGGCAATGCCGCCGCGTACGCATCGTTCGACCCGGCGACGGTGATGTCCCGGCACGGACCCTATGCGGGCATCGCGGGCTGGTTCGACGTGAATGGATCAGGCATCCCGCCGTCCATCCAGGCGGCGGCCAACAGCAGGTCGAGCGACCAGACCGCAGCGGCGAACTCGCTGTGCGCACGCGGCAAGGCAAACGGGATCGAATGCGGTGTCATCGCACAGCCGGGCAAGCATGACTGGCCGTTCGCCGAGAACGCGTTCGCGGCGGCCCTGCCATGGCTCGCCTGGCACGTCGGCACCCCGGACGTGGAGATGGTCTCGCTGCCGCAACCCGGTCCGCAGCAGGGTGTCGATTCAGGCCGCCGCCAGGTAGGGCTGGGAGTCAGTAGTCGGATTCGGCGGCGAGTGTCTCGGCGAGGAAGGCGTCGTCGCCCGGCGACGCCAGCCTGCGACGGGCGAAGGCACGAATCCGCTGACGAATCTCCGCGGCCTCGGCGGACTCGGGGACGTCCGCCCCCACGGCCACCGTGGTCGTCGACCAATCGTGGTTCCAGGCAGGGCCTTCCGCCAGTACGCGGTGCCCCCCGTCCATCAGCGACACCGTGGCTCGACCGCGTGCGTCGAGAATGCCGGTGCCGCTGACCGGTCCGGAGCTCACCCTGACCGGAATGCCGGTCGACGATGCCTGGCCCAGCGGTGGCGACTCGGACCAGCGCTGCCGCTGTCGACTCCGCCATCTCGATCGACCACTCGACGGTTTCGTCGGCCGCGTCGAATACGCCGGGCGGCACCGCCATCCAGTTCACGGAGCCGACGCCGACCGCCATGTGCGGTAGGGGTCGAGCCACCCGACTCCGCGCCCGCGGCCAGTGCGTAGTCGTCGCGACGCCGGACGCTCGAATTCTCGACGTCCTCCATCGAATCCGACGGATCCCATGCGCCCACCTCGCCCGCAAGCTCGGTGCACGCCCGGACCAGGTCGGTGACGCGGGGATCGCCGCCGCGCTCGTGCGCGAGCAAGGAAATCCTGTGCGGCGCAAGCAGTTCGACGACGTCGGAGTCGAACGTGTCCTCGGCGAAGTAGTCCTGCGCGGCCGACGTCAGCAGCGCCACTTCGGCGTCGAGAAGTGACCGGTCCAGCCCTGCGATGCCATCGCGTGCACTCGCAGGCCACCATCTGCGCAACCAGTGCCCAAGGGCAAGTCGTCGCAGCTCGTTCACCGGCTCCGGTAAGAGGTCGATCCCGCCGACGTCGATGGCTCGTCGGCGATCCCTCGTCCGTCGAGGGCTCCGACCACGGCGGCGTGGCCAGCTGTCCCGATCAGGCGCCAAAGCCATTCGGCAGCAAGCACATCCGTGAACGTGATGCGGACTGCTGCTGACTCAGGCGGATCGTCGACCGTCCAGGCAAGGACTGCGCCGCTGACTTCGAGCACGGCGACCGCCGGTGCTGGCGAGACGGTCGGACCGGTGCTCCACAGCCCGGACTCGGCAAGCAGCTTCACCTGGCCACCTCGATCTCCAGCATCGCCTTGATCCGCTGTCGGTGATCCAGGCTGACCGACCTCGCCACACCCTCGAGAAGCGCGCGCACGTCGTCGACGTCGCCGCACGACTCCTGCCAGACGTCGCGGCCGTGCAGCCGCGCCCACAACCTGGACAGGTACGGGCGTGCAAAGCCCGCCAGATCATCGATCACCTGGCGCTGCCGTGGATGCAGTGGGCCACTCTCGGCGAGATAGCGCCGGGCATGCAGGACGTAGGCCTCCTTCTGGAGGCGGGACTGGATCGTGCGGGCCAGTTCATAGGAACCCGAGGGCGATTCGCCGAGCGTCGAGTCTCTCAGCGGAGCCAGATTCACCGCGATCTCGATGCCGGCGACCAGAGTCGCCTGCTTGTCCTCGGCCAGCAGCCCCCAGGGCGCACACGCCCTGTCCACCTCCTCGGCGCACAGCAGCGGAATGTCGGGCAGCTCGTCGCGATCCAACGCGCGGCGCAACGTCGAGCGCACGCGATCGACCACGCTGCGATCGAGCGGCCGGTCACCGTCGGACCCCGCCCATACCGATGGACATGGTTGCGGCGCAACCGAACTGAGACCGATCTCGACGATCGACCATGGCAGATCCTTGGTGTCGGTGCGGATTCTCGCGCCGAAGTTGTACGGCGTCGCGTCGGCGATCAGCGCGGACCAGACTCGCTGCCTGGCCATTTCGGCGTTGTGGCCCTCCGCCCGCCCCAGCACGGTGGTCAACCCGGCCAGGAACGGTCCGGTGATGCCGTCGTCGGCCCGAACGTCGCGCCAGCTCTCCTCGAGCTGACGCGACAGCGTGGCGATCACCTGTTCGCTCGCGACGTACTGGTTGAGCACCTCGACCGCCGTCCGGTCGTGGTCGTCGTGGATTCCGCGCAGCACCGCCTCGGCGGCGGCCTGATCGATCGTGCGCAGGCGCTCCCCTGGTGACCGCCAGTTCGAAGCAGACCGGAAAGTACAACTCCTGCGCATTGCCCGTCGTGATCCGCAGCCGGCGCCGCTCGGTCTTCAGCACGGTGAACCAGGCAGCGGCCGCCCGCAGTGCCGCGGCGTGCTCGACGATGAGATCCCGCATGGCCGATGCGACGTCGGGTGCGAGCAGCGGCGCGGAGAACTGCGGATTGGACCTCAGCCGGAACACCGAGCGGATCGAGGATCCGTTTCACCGTTCGGCGCAGCGGACCACCATCGTCGCTGCTGAGCACCTCGACACCGGGACCGATCGCCCGCCACGCCGCATCGATGACCGCGCGACGTGGCGTGTCGACGGCGACCGTCGTCACCGCCCTCGACTCCGTGCGCATCTGGTCAGGATAGGCGGCCAACGTGGCAAAGTCCGGCCAAGAAGTTGGGTTCGGTAGCGCGCGCGCTCGGCGAACCTAGTGCCATGTCCGACACCCTGTTGATAGCTCTCCTGATCCTTCGTCGGCGCCGCGATCGGTGCCCTCTCCGTCACCGTCTCGTCGCGACGCACCGATCGACCCGCGACCCTGCCGAGCCGACCCGATGCCGCAGCCACCGTCGGCATCGGAACCGTGCGCACCGTGGCCGAGGCCTCCAGGGCCATCGTCGTGGACGTGGAGAGCGTGTCGGGGCAGCGGTTCGTCGGCAGGCTGCGTCGCTCTGCCGATCCGGTCATGTCGGCGCTGCGCCCGGGCACCGTCGTGCTCGTCACCTTCGATCCCGATGTGCGCGAACGGCTTTCGCTGGCGGACGACATCGCGGCGGTGAGCGCGGAGTTCGACCGCATGCTGATCGGCAAGGGGCTGCTCACCACCGACAAGCTCGACCTGATCCGCCATGGCGTCAGGTCGCGCGGCGTGGTGACCGGCATGCGCGCGACCGGCGCCCAGCGCGAGGACCACCGCGAGGTGGAGATCGACCTGATGGTCCGCAGGCCGGGCGGCGGCCAGTTTCCCGCGCACGAGAGGACTCTCGTTCCCGCGTCCTCACTCGCCGAGGTGAAACCCGGCTGCGTCATCGACGCGTACTACCGGCGCGATGACGAGTCGGTCGTCGCGGTCTGCGTGCCGCCGTCCTGAGCGATCACCGTGCCCCGTCGACCGCGAACGTGACCAACGCCGCCCAGTAGACCGGGCTTGCGGTGGCGTCACCGTCGCGCCACCGTCTCATCTGGGCGCGTTGCCACCTGTTGACCGCACACCCCGCCTCCTCGGCCTGATGCGCCTCGTCCACCGCGATGATCGCCTCCCCCATCGGGTCGCCATCGGGCGATCGCGCGAACTGCCGGTAGCCCGCAGTCGTCGGCAACGACCACAGCGTGGCCGTCACGAGTTGGGCACCCGCGAGGACGATGGCGGCGACGAGACCGGTGGCCTCGTCGAATCGGTAGTCGCCGCCGGACGCGCACGCCAACAACGCCACTCGAGGCGGCATCGTCAGCTGCAGCGCCATGAGATCCGACGCGGTGAGCGGCCGCTCGTCGGCCAGGTGCAGCGCCGCCTGGTCCGCGCGCCCGGAGTCCGCTGCGGTGGCGTGGCCGACGAACAACATCCGACTCGGTTCGTCGGCCAGCATCGCGGCCAGCCAGGACCGGTCGGAGTCGGTGCGCCGAAACAACTCGACTGAGGCGGCGACGGTCGGCAGCACCGCAGTCTCCGCCAACAGCCGACCGAAGTGCCGCGCCAACAACGTATCCGGACGTGGACGCCCGAGCACCGAGCCGAGCGACGAATCGGGACGCTGGTTGGGCACCCGCGGATCGAGCACCAGCAACGGGGGGCGTCCGGCGCGGCGGCTCCACGCGAGGGACGCGCGCGGTGCGTTCTCGATGTTGGCGGGCACCGCCATGAGAACCTCGACCAACTCCATCAGGCGATGGCCTTCGGTCAACGTCGTCGATGTCCGCTGCGGGCCAGGGAATTCGAGCGGCGGTAGGACCTTCCTGGGTGATCGCCGCGACCCGCGCGCGGACCAGTTCGTCGGGCGACGGCCGAACCAGCGGCACGGCGAGCAGCCCCCACGGGACGCGGGCCAGGCGGGCGCTGGGCGAGACGAACAACACCGCTCTCGGCGTCGACGACGTTCTCGACCAGGAGCCGCCACGCGGCGTCCGACAGCAGCAGGACGCCGAGGCGGTAGGCCAACGTCAATTCCGTTGCCTGCGAGGCGAATGGCCCGACCGAGAGGGCGCGTTGCAGGGCGTCGACCGGAGATTCGCCAGGCGTGGGCTCGGGTAACGCGCCGTCGAGTTCGGCGAGGGCGGAGAGCAGTAGCGGTTCTTCCACCACCCACGTCACGGTGTGTTCGGGTTGGCCGACGATCCGCAGGCTTCCATAGGTCGCGATGCCGACGTCGGCGAAGCGAAGAACCAGGGTCAGGGCCACGTGGACCATGCGGGTTCAGCCGCGGTGACCTGCTGGCCGTACCGCTTCAACGCCAGTTCGCGGTACTCCGCAAGCAGCGGGCCACCCGTCGGATCCATCTGCAGCGGTGGCAGCGGACCCAGTCTCGTCAGCGACGGACCGTGCGCCGACGACGATCCACCCGCGACGAGCGCCAATTCCTCTGAGTCGACCATCGGGGACGCCGCGGTCGCCACGCGGGAGAACTCGAGCCCATCGGCAGCGGGCGGCTCAGCGCTGAACGTTCCTCGGGCGCTGTGGTATTCGATCAGCGCACCGATCAGCTCGTCGTTCTCCGACTCCCACGCGACGGCGAACGCCCCGGCAAGCAGACGGGCCGACACGCACGTCGCCCACTGGGACCTGGCCTCGGCATCGGCGATGGAATAGCGCACCGAATCGACGGCCAGCGCAGCGGGTACCTTCAGCTCGGCCGCCTTGGCCAGCTTGGCCAAGGCGCTGTCGTACTCGGGTGTTCCGCGCTCGGCGCGCGTGACACCCAACGACGTCCGGTACCGCGCTTCGGCTTCGGTCCAGTCTTCGTCCGGGTCGCCCGCCGCGTCGAACCCGAGGTCCGCGAGCGCATCTGCGCGCCAGATGTTGCCGAGGTGATCGTCGAGCCGCGCATACGCGAGCCAGCTGCTGCGCGGCGATGAGTTCAGGCAGTCCCGTGCCTGCTCGACCATGTCGATGGCGTCCTGATATCGACCACGCACGATGGCGATCCAGCTGCGCTGCAGCAGAATACGGTGGATGTGAAGAGGCCTGCCAAGTTCGCGCCAGTGCCGCTCCGCGTGTTCCCAACACTGATCGGCGGCGTGCAGCCCGCCCGCGGCCATCCTGGTCAAGCCCATGTACAGCCAGCACCGCGACACGTCGTTGGCGCGGGCGTAGCGATGGATGACCGAGTACGCCTCGGTCACCAGACGTTCGGTGCCCAGGTTGTCGCCGAGCGACCAGCTGGCCGTGGCGCGTTCCAATTGAGTTCGCGCCGTTGCCATCTCCCATCCGCGCGCCTCGGCGCGAGCACCGGCCCTGCGCAGCCAGGGCTCGGCTTCCGCCCGCCTGCCCGTCTCGATGCAGAACCGCGCGTACCCCAGCGCCCCGTTCACCCATAGTCGGTCGGATGATTCGCTCCCACCCGACGCCTCACCGATGTCGTCGATCACCCTCTGCCACAGGGGCGCAGAGCGGACGTACATGTCGTCCTCGCACAGCGCACTCGCGCACACCAGGCGCGCATTCGTCTTCAGGTAGTCGAATTCGTCGACCAGGTCCGGCGAACTCCCCGTCGATGGCGTCGAGCACCGCCGTCGCCGCGACCGCGCCGTCGTGATCCCCCATCGCCGCTGCCAGACCGGTCTCGAGGAACTGAGCGCGACGCGTGTAGCGACAGACCAGGTGTCGCATCTCGCGATCGTCGAACGGCGACTGCGCCGCGATCTCCGGCGCCGCCGTCCCATCCAGGATCGACGAATAGATCGCCACGCAGTCGCGGATCCGGCGCACGGCCTCGCGAACGCCGTCGTACGCCGTCCTGACGAGGTAGAGCTCGCCCAGTTGGGCGAGCACTTCGAGGCAGAGGTCGTCCCGGTCCGCCTCCTCGACTTGCGGCAGCAGGGCGAGCAGGACCTCCTTGGCGGCCACCTCGTCGTCGGCGAACGCGAGGTGGCGGGCCCGCTCCAACTCGCCGGGGATCGACACTGCTGCATCATAAGTCGGCGCCGGCGGGCGGACGGAGCAGAAACCGCCACGAGCACGAAGGCGGCGGACGTGCGATGCACGTCCGCCGCCTCCCGTGGGACGGGTCAGCTGCAGCTCACCTTGATCTCGAACTGCTTGCTGATCTGACCCGCCATCGGGTTCTTGGTGTCGATGCCCACGGCCTCGCCCGCTGATGGTGTAGGTGCTGCCGTCGGCCTTGACGTCGGCCGATCCGTTCTTGACGCCGCCGAGTTGGGACACGGCGAGCGCGGTGCCGTCGACGACGAGGCTCACCGTCTGGACCACCGGGGGGTTGGCGTCCGTCATCGTGACACCAAGGCCCTGTTGACCGCCGACGGCCGCGCTGGCGACGACGAAGTTGCCGCCCTGCTTGACGCACGTCACGGACTTGAGGTCGAGACCCGAGAGATCCTTGCCCTCGACCTTGACCGAGGCGTCGCCGCCCGTGCTCACGCCGTCCGGCGCCCCGCTCGAACAACCGACCAACACTGCGGCGGCGGCGATCATGCCTGCACCGGCAACCAGAACTCGCATCATGTGCAACTTTCCCTTCGTTCGTCGCGTCGCCTCGGTGGCGTCGTCGTGAACCAAGTACAGGCGCGCCGAATCGCTACCGATCCCAACAATTGCGACGGGTGGCGACGGGTACCGTGGGCTCATGCCTGAAGACGCAGGTGCCCACGATCCAGCCGCCGACGAGGTTCTTCCCGACGGCGTCACCGCCGCCGACATCGTCGCCGGCGAAGCCGCACACCAATCCGTTCCTCCCCCGGCGCCGGCCGTCAGCTCCCCGGCTCCTGCCGGCCTGGCCCCGGCCGTCGCGCCCGTCGAAACCGGTTACACCGCCGGCGGAGTGCCGACGTTCGACTACGCCCGCGAGAAGATCGAGACCAGATTCGGCACCGCCATCGGCGCGGCCGAACTGGCCGCGGAGACCCCAGAGGGGCGCAGCGTGGAGGAGCAGTACGAGGCCCGGCAGAAGGCGGCCGCCGAGCGACTGGCGCAAATCCGGGAGTCGATGCACGGCGACGCGTCGGACAACGCCTGAGCGTGCGCTCCTTCACCGTCGCCGAGCGGCGGGCCCGACTCGCGCGCCGCCACCTGCTCGCCGGATCCGATGACGTGTCGCCGGCCGAGGTCGCGCACCGCTTCGTCGGCCTGCACGCCACCGATCCGGCGACGCCGTATCTGTCGCTGTGGGCGCGCGTACCCGGATTCCAGCAGACCGACCTCGACGCCGCGCTCTACGACGACCGCACGGCTGGCCAAGCATCTCGCGATGCGTCGGACGCTGTGGGTGTTCGACGTCGCAGACCTGCCTGCCGTCCAGTCCGCCGCGAGCGACCGCGTCGCGGCGAACGAGCACAAGAAGCTGACCGCCGACGTCGTCAAGGCCGGCATCGCGGCCGACGGCGACGCGTGGCTCGAGGCGGCGGGCGCGGCGGTGCTTGCGTCACCTCGCCGACGCGCGGACACGCCAGCGCGCGCGAGCTGCGCGCCGCGCTGCCGGAACTCGCGGGCAACTACGACCCCGCGCCCGGAAAGACTTGGGGCGGAGCGGGTCCCATCTCGCCGCGGGTGATCACGGTGCTCGGCGTCCGCGGCGACGTCGATCCGCGGGCACAACGAGGGCGTCTGGACGTCGTCGCGGCCGAGGTGGGTGGCCACCGCGGACTGGCTGGGTGCGCAACCGGTGCCGCTCGCGCCGGAGGCGGCGCGCGCGGAACTCGTCGGGACGTGGCTCAGGACCTTCGGGCCTGCCACCGTCAACGACGTCAAGTGGTGGTTCGGCAACACGCTGACCTGGGCACGCGACGCGTTGCGCGACCTCGAAGCCGTCGAGGTCGACATGGCAGGCACACCGGGATACGCGCTGCCCGACGATCTCGAACCCGAGCCGCCTGCCGAACCCGTGGGGTGCGCTGCTGCCCGGCCTCGACGTGACGACGATGGGCTGGCAGGACCGCGACTGGTATCTCGGCGGTCACCGCAGCCAGGTCTTCGACCGCAACGGCAACGGCGGGCCGACCGCGTGGTGGCACGGACGGGTGGTCGGCGGCTGGGGTCAGGATCCCGACGGCCGACGTGGTCCTGCACCTGCTCGAAGACGTCGGCACCCGCGCCACGAAGGCGCTGACGCGCAAGGCGAAGCAACTGACCGAATGGCTCGACGGAACGCGGATCAACCCGCGATTCCCGTCGCCGCTGTCGAAGGCGGGACCGTCACCGAGCGCTCGCGCCAGGCAGCTCCTCAAGCGCTGACCTTGCGCCGCTTCTTCGCGGGCGCGGGCGACTGCCAGCATCTCCGCGAGGAACTGCCCGGTGTAGCTCTCCGCGCAGGCCGCGACGTCCTCCGGGCGTGCCTGCCGCCACCACGGTTCCGCCGCCTCCGCCGCCCTCTGGACCCATGTCGACGATCCAGTCGGAGGTCTTGATCACGTCGAGGTTGTGCTCGATGACGATGACCGTATTGCCCTTGTCGACCAGGCCGTTGATGACCTTGAGCAACTTGCGGATGTCTTCGAAGTGCAGGCCGGTGGTGGGCTCGTCGAGGATGTAGACGGTGCGACCCGGTCGACCGCTTCTGCAGTTCGGCGGCGAGTTTGACGCGCTGCGCCTCACCGCCGGACAGCGTCGGCGCGGGCTGGCCCGAGCCGCACGTAGCCGAGACCGACGTCGACCAGCGTCTTCAGGTAGCGGTGGATCGACGTGATCGGCTCGAAGAAGTCCGCGGCCTCCTCGATCGAGAGGTCGAGAACCTCGGAGATGGTCTTGCCCTTGTAGTGCACCTCGAGTGTTTCGCGGTTGTACCGAGCCCCGTGGCAGACCTCGCACGGCACGTACACGTCCGGCAGGAAGTTCATCTCGATCTTGATGGTGCCGTCGCCGGAACACGCCTCGCAGCGGCCGCCCTTGACGTTGAAGGAGAACCGGCCCGGTTGATATCCGCGCACCTTGGCCTCGGTGGTCGCGGCGAACAGCGTGCGGATCTTGTCGAACACCCCGGTGTAGGTGGCCGGGTTGGACCGCGGTGTGCGGCCGATCGGCGACTGGTCGACGCGCACCAGCTTGTCGAGTTGATCGATGCCGTTGATCCTGGTGTGCCGCCCCGGAACCTGGCGCGCACCGTTGAGCTTGTTGGCCAGCACCGACGCGAGGATGTCGTTGACGAGCGTCGACTTGCCCGAGCCCGATACGCCGGTGACCGCCGTCAGCACGCCGAGCGGGAACGCCACGTCGATCTCGCGCAGGTTGTGCTCGCGTGCGCCGACCACGGTGACCTGACGCTTGCGATCGATCGGCCTGCGAATCGCAGGAACCTCGATGCTCTGCTTACCGGAAAGGTAAGCGCCAGTGAGTGATTCAGGGTTCTTGAGGAGATCCGCGTAGGTGCCGCTGTGGACGATCTTCCCGCCGTGTTCGCCTGCCGCCGGGCCGATGTCGACCACCCAGTCGGCGTGCGCGATGGTGTCGAGGTCGTGCTCGACGACGATCAGCGTGTTGCCGAGATCTCGAAGCCGCACCAGCGTGTCGATCAGTCTGCGGTTGTCCCGCTGATGCAGGCCGATCGACGGTTCGTCGAGCACGTACAGCACGCCGACGAGACCGGAGCCGATCTGCGTTGCGAGCCGAATCCGTTGCGCCTCACCACCGGAGAGCGTGCCCGCCGCACGGGACAGCGACAGGTAGTCGAGCCCGACGTCGAGGAGGAACCCCAGCCGGGACTGCACCTCCTTGAGCACCTGGCCCGCGATCGCCTGCTCCCGGACGCCGAGCGTGAGCGCGTTGAGGAACTTCGAGCAGTCGGCGATGGACAGTTCGCAGACCTGCGCGATCGACTTGGCCTCGTCCGCGGCGGACAGCGTGACGGCGAGGATCTCGGGCTTCAGCCGGGTGCCCTCGCACACCGGGCACGGGACGTCGCGCATGAAGCCGTCGTAGCGCTCCTTCATCTGCTCGGAGTCGGTCTGCTCCATGCGGCGATGCAGGAACGCCATCACGCCTTCGAAGTCGGCGTAGTACGAACGGGTGCGGCCGTAGCGGTTCTTGTACCTGACGTGGACCTGCTCGTCGCAGCCCTCGAGGATCGCCTTGCGCGCCTTGGCGGGCAGCTTGCGCCACGGCGTGTCGACGTCGAAGCCGAGCGCTTCGCCGAGCCCCGCGAGCATCCGGGTGAAGTAGTCGGCGGTGTGGCCCATCGCCCATGGCGCGATGGCGCCCTCGGCGAGGGTGAGTTCGGGATCGGGCACGACCAGTTCGGGGTCGACCTCCTTGCGGATGCCCAGACCCGCGCACTCGGGACAGGCGCCGTAGGGCGAGTTGAACGAAAAGGACCGTGGCTCAAGGTCGTCCACCGCCAGCGGATGCCCATTGGGGCAGGCGAGCTTCTCGGAGAATCGCTGTTCGCGCTGCGGCGCATCCTCGTCCTGGTCGACGAACTCGAGCACGAGGATGCCGTCGGCGAGCCCGAGCGCGGTCTCCACCGAATCGGTGAGCCGCTGCTTGGCAGCTGGCCTTGACGGTCAGGCGGTCCACGACCACCTCGATGTCGTGCTTCTCCTGCTTCTTCAGCTTCGGCGGATCGGTGAGCGAGTGGACGACGCCGTCGACGCGCACGCGGCTGTAGCCCTGGCCGTTGAGCTTCTCGAAGAGGTCGACGAATTCGCCCTTGCGGGTCCGGACCACCGGCGCGAGCACCTGGAAGCGGATGCCCTCCTCCATGGCGAGCACCTGGTCGACGATCTGCTGCGGCGTTTGCCGCGCAATGCGCTCACCGCAGACCGGGCAGTGCGCCGTGCCCGCCCTCGCGTAGAGCAGGCGCAGGTAGTCGTAGACCTCGGTGATGGTGCCGACGGTGGAGCGCGGGTTGCGATTGGTGGACTTCTGGTCGATCGACACCGCGGGCGAAAGACCCTCGATGAAGTCGACGTCGGGCTTGTCCATCTGGCCGAGGAACTGGCGGGCGTAGGCCGACAGCGACTCGACGTAGCGCCGCTGGCCCTCGGCGAAGATGGTGTCGAACGCGAGCGACGACTTGCCGGAGCCGGACAACCCGGTGAACACGATCAGTGCGTCTCGCGGTAGCTCGAGGTCGATACTGCGCAGGTTGTGCTCGCGCGCACCCTTGATGATCAGGCGGTCAGCCAACTGTTAACTCTCCTGGTCCCGGACCCGCAGAACGCTGTCCGCAGTCATGTTATGTCGCCCCACCGACAAGCCCGATACCGTGGCTGCCATGACCGTCGTCTCAGACAACTACTCCGGCCATGTCGATGCGGGCAGCGGCGCCAGACGGACGTTGCCAGGCGCCTCCATCGTGAAGGCGTCGGTCGGCCCCATGGACAACAACGCCTACCTCATAACCTGTTCCGCGACCGGCGAAACCCTGCTCATCGACGCGGCCAACGACGCGGCGGTCCTGCTCGAGCTCATCGATCGCTATGCGCCCGACGCTGTCCCTCATCGTGACCAGCCACCAGCATCCCGACCACTGGCTGGCGCTGGCCGAGGTCGCGGCGGCCACCGGGGCGCCCACCGCCGCGCACCAGCTCGATGCCGAGCCGCTGCCGGTCAAGCCCGACCGAATCCTCGCCAACGGCGACACCATCACGATCGGCGAGCTGACCTTCGACGTCATCCACCTGCAGGGCCACACCGAGGGATCGGTGGCGCTGGCTCTCGGCGGCGCCGCCGCGGGTGACGCGGTGCAACTGTTCACCGGCGACTGCCTGTTCCCCGGCGGGGTCGGCAAGACCTGGAAGGACGGCGACTTCGACCGCCTGCTCGACGACGTCACCCGCCGCGTGTTCGACGTCTACCCGGATTCGACGGTGGTGTATCCGGGCCACGGCGACGACACGACGCTCGGCGCCGAACGTCCGCACCTCGCCGAATGGAGGGAACGCGGCTGGTGAGGTTCGCCGAATGTGACGCCACTGCGACATTTCGCTGATTCGTTCGCACTGAGGCCCCACCCGGCGACAGGATCGAACCATGAGTCGTTGGCCCACACCTGACAAGCCCGGCCCTGGCCAGGAATCGGTCTGGGACTATCCGCGCCCACCCCGGCTCGAAACATTCCTCGGCTCGATCACCATCGAGCTCGGCGGGCGCACCATCGCCTCGACCGACCGGGCGTTGGCGCGTCCTGGAGACCAGCCACCCGCCGACGTACTACCTGCCGTTCGTCGGCTTTCGTCGATGGCGTGCTGCGGGCGGCGCCGGGTCGTCGTGGTGCGAGTGGAAGGGCCAGGCGAGCTACTACGACCTGGTCACGGACGCCGCTACCGCCGATCGCGCGGCGTGGACGTACCCGACGCCGACGCGGGGTTTCGAGCCGCTCGCAGGCGCGCTCGCGGTGATGGCCGCACAGGTGGACCGCTGCACCGTCAACGGCGAGCAGGTCCAGCCGCAACCCGGCGGCTTCTACGGCGGCTGGATCACCAGTACGGTCGCCGGCCCGTTCAAGGGCATTCCGGGCTCGATGGGCTGGTAGCAGCCAGCTCAGCTGAAGATGATGGTCCGAGCGCCGTCGCGGAGCACGCGATTCTGCAGGTGATAGGTCAAGCCCCTTGCCAGGACGGCCTTCTCGATGTCTCGGCCTCGGCGTGCCATGTCCGCCGGTGAATCGGCGTGATCGACCCGGATCACGTCCTGGTCGATGATCGGACCAGCGTCGAGTTCCGCCGTGACGTAGTGGCACGTCGCACCGATGATCTTGACGCCGCGGGCGTAGGCCTGGTGGTAGGGCCGGGCCCCGCGGAAGGACGGCAGGAAGCCGTGATGGATGTTGATCAGCCGGCCCGCCCATGCGTCACACAGATCGGCAGGAACCACCTGCATGAAGCGCGCCAACACGATCGCATCCGGTGCGTGGGCGTCGACCTCGTCACGAATCCGTGCGAACGCGGCGGCCTTGCCCATCTCGGCTTTCTGGATCGGAACGTGGACGAACGGCAGTCCGAACATCACCGCCACCGACTCGAGGTCGGGGTGATTGCCGATGATGACGCCGATGTCGGCGTTCAGCTCCCCGGAGTGCCAACGAGCCAAGAGTTCGTAGAGGCAGTGCCCGTCCTTGGACACCAGGACGACGATCTTCTTCCGATCGGCGGTGTCGGCGACCTGCCAGTGCATCCGCGGCGAGATCGCCTGCCACGGCACCGAACTGGCGGCGCAGCTCCTCGACGTCGATTCGCACCGAATCGGCCCGAATCTCCTGGCGCGTGAAGAACTGACCGGACTCGCCATCGGAGTGATAGGCGGCTTCGGTGATCCAGCCGCCGATGTCGGCGAGAAAACCGGAGATGCGTGCCACGATGCCCGTGCGGTCGGGGCAACTCAACGTCAGCACGAAGCGCCGATCGTCAGTCATGACCAGTCACCGTGTCATGCGAGCTCGAGCCCGCGGACTATCAGGACGTGTGGACGATGAGGACGTCGATCTTCGAACGTCGCGCGACGTTCGCGGGCACGGATCCGAGCAGACGGCCGGCGATGGTGCTCAGGCCGACGTTGCCGACGACCAGCAGATCGGCGCTGATCTCTTCGGCGAGGTCGACGAGTGCGTCGACGGGGGCGCCGACGACGGCCTTCTCCTCGACGTTCTCCGCACCGGACGCGTGCGCACGGTCCCTTGCCTCGCGCAGGATGGCGTAGATCGGGGCGTTGCCCGACATCTTGTAGCCCTCGTCCTTGAGCACGTCGGCGGCCCGCTGGTCCTCGCTCTGCGGGAAGTAGGCGGTCGCAACGACGAGCTTGGCGCCCGAGCCGGCCGAGATCTGGGCAGCCCGATCCACCGCACGCAGCGACGAATCCGAACCGTCCGTGCCGACCACCACGGTCTGATAGCCAGTCATTGCAAGCCCTCCCAAAGTCAGTTGAAACGCCACCCGAGACAGTAACCCGCCACACAGCGGGAAGGGTGCGATTCGCTCGGATGCCACGGTTCTCGCGGCACGATCGTAACCACATCGGCCCCGCTCATCGGGGCTTTCGTGACCAACGGAACGGCCTATCGAGCGTGCGAGGGCCGGATCGCATGGCACCGCGGTGGGTGACGTAGATCATGGTGGGCATGCACGTGCACGCCAAACCGGCCCGACGCCAAGGATATTCGCAGCACCGTCACTCCGTGCGATGTCGGGGGTCGAAATTCGACGACGGGGCAGCCTCGGGGTCGACCGCAAAGTCGGTGTCGGAGAACGTGTAGCGGTACCACGGTTCGTCGTCGCGCCGCCCGAGCTGGTGGCGAAGATTGCTGAACGCGCCGTAGACGACCTTGTAGGGCTGACCGATGAAGTGCTGCAGGATCTCCTTCCACGTCCGGGGAGCCTCGCGGATGAAGTCGCCCCATGGCCGCCGTCAGCTCCTCCTCGGTCATCACGACGACGTCCGGCGGCGGATCGCCGAGTTCGAACACGGTGCTGCGGTCGAAGTGCGATGGGTTGAACTTCGGGCTGATCGGGATCGTGCAGTCCAGCCCGATCTTGGATGCGGTGCCCGGCGCCGCGTCCTCGGCGATCATCGGGTCGACGGTCATGGTGTTGCCGAGCGGCAGCGTCACCGTGTCCAGGTGCGGCATGTAGCGGTACGCCATCGCGAACTGCACGGCGTTGTCGTCCCAGATGTCGACGTCCTCGTCGAAGACCATGGCGATCTTCGGAAGCCCCTGCTTCGAGCAGGTCAGCATCACGCCGAGCGCCTGCTTCGAGTCTCCCGCTCCCCTCGGCTTGATCTTCGCGTAGGCGATGTTCGACAGCCCGCCCAGCGGCGCGCGGACCTCCTTCACGTCGATGCCCGGCCATGGCGAGCCCGCCGTAGAGGTCCGACTCGATCATCGGCAGCTGCAGCATGTTGTCGGTGTACCAGGGGTGCAGGCCACCGATGGTCGCGTGCTGGAAGATGCCGCCCTTGCGGAAGGTCATCGCCTTCACGACCGCGCGGAAGTTGTGCTTGATGCCGCCGCCGTACATCCCGGTGAACTCGCCGTACGGGCCCTCGTCGTGCGATCAGGCCCTCGGTCGCCATCAGCTCGCACTCGATCACGATCTCGGCGTTGGCGGGCACCAGCAGGTCGATGGTCTCGCACTTGACGAGCTTCGCGGGATGGCCGTAGAAGTTGCCGAGCACCTCGAAGTCGTCGGTGCCCGGCGGCACGCCCGTCAGCGCGGCCACCTTGTCCATCAGCGGTCCGCCGATGCACGATCGCGAGCTCGAGGTTCTGCCCCTTCGCCTGTGCCGCTTGGGCATTCAGCCGCGCACGGTGCGACGTGCACGTCATGTCGAACAGCTTCTCGTTCTTCGTCCGGAACATGCTGCGGTAGATGCCCCAGTCGTAGACGCCGGTGTTCGGGTCCTTGGTCACCACCAGGTTGTCGTTGGTGTAGGCGTGGCCGTCGCGGTCGTGATGCAGGAAGAGCGGCAGCCGGGTCAGGTCGACGTCGTCGCCGGTGAGGATGACCTCCTTGCACGGCGCGGTGTCGACGATCTCGGGCTTGATCCGGCCCTTGCCGAGCTCGACCATCCGACGGCCGGTCTCGCTCTTGTCGCAGCCGAGCGCCCAGGCCGTCTGGTCCTGGTTGGAGTAGGCGTTGGCGAGGAACTGGAACTCGCAGTCGGTGACCTTCTCCACCAGCACCGCGGTCAGCGGGTTGGCCTCCATGACCGCGGGCAGCTCGTCGACCCGCTTCTCCTCCGTGATGCGGACCAGCAGGCCCGCCTTCTCCATGTCGTCGACGAAGTCGCTCAGGCTCTGCTGCGGCATGGCGGTGTCCTCTACTCGAATGCCGTTGCGGCGGTGCCGGTCTCGACGTAGTCACGCAGGTGGTGCAGACAGCACGCCCCACGTCGTGTTGCACTTGCGGAAGTTGCCGTGCGTGCCGGGCCACCCGCCGTGCTGCAGCTCGAGCAGCGTCCGGGTGTCGGCAGGCGCGACGGTGAAGGTCGCGGTCGTGCCCGACCGAATCGCCGGGCCCGCGAGTGCATCGCCACACCACGCGGCTCGGCGCGTCCGATTCCGTTACCTCCCAGGCGAATTCCGGGTGGTCGGCGTACGAGAACACCCACTCGCTTCCGACCTCACCGCTTCCCGTCGCCGTCGGGCGTGTGCCAGCCCTTGACGCCGTCGAGCGTCGTCAGTGCCGCGAAGACCTGCTCCGGCGTGGCGTCGATCTTTATCTCGTGGTCGATCTCGGGCACGTGCGCTCCTACTTCGTTGGGCCGTCGAGTTCGGGAAAGTCGTAGTCTCGCCAGCCGGGGACGTCGGCCACTTCGACGACGTGTCCGCCGTGTTCCTCCGACGCCGGCCCGCACAGATCGCCCACGGTCTTGATCACCGTGCCATAGGGGTAGGTGGCGTCGATGCCGATCGCCGACCCGGTGCGCTGATCGGCGGGCAGCGACTCGTCGGCCGTCGGGTCGAGCACCCCGCCGGGCAGGCTGTCCACGATGATCACGTCCCGCGCCGGTTGAGTGCGGAACGCCATCGCCCACTCGACCTGTTCCGAGTCGTGCACGTCGATGTCGGGGTCGACCACGACCACCGTCTTCGGTCGCAGGTTGCTGCCCATGGCCGCGAGGATCGCGCTGCGGGCCTCGCCGGAGTAGCGCGGCCGCATCGCGATGACCAGGCGGAAGTAGACACCCCCCGACGGCGGGATCGCCACCGCGGTCACGGTCGGGAACTGCTGGCGGAACGAGTCGTAGAACGACGCCTCGAACGACAGCTGCTTGAGGATGTGGTTCTCGGTCGTGGGCCTGCCGGTCAGCAGGGCCTGGAAGTACGCGCCGTTGCGGTGGGTGATGGCGGTCGGTCGGACGACGGGTTTCGGTGACGCGGGCGTGTAGTAGCCGGTGTACTCCCCCAACGGCCCTTCCTCGACGGTCTGCGTGAAGTCGACCTCGAACTCGATGACCACCTCGGCGTGCGCTGGCACCCAGACGTCGTTGGTGCGGCACTTGACGAGCTCGACGGCCTCGCCGCGCATGCCGCCGACGACCTCCCAGTCGTTGGTGTCCTCCGGAACCTGGATCGGGCACGTGTAGGCGATCATCGGGTCGACGCCGATCACGAAGCGCGGCTTTGAATGTCTTGTGGCCCATCAGCTTTGCCTTGGCCTGATTCTTGGCGAACCGGTGGCTCGGGGCGGCCATCATCGACATCGTCTTGAGAGTCGATGATCTCGCAGCGGTAGTGGCCGATGTCCGGGACGCCGGTCTCGGGGTCGTGGCTGACCACGAAGCCCGGCGTGATGTACGGGCCGCCGTCGTCGGGGCTGTAGCGCGGGACGGGCAGAATCGACAGGTCGATGTCGTCGCCGAGGATGACGTTCTCGTGCACCGGGCCGTCGTCGACGTGCTTCGCCGGAATGCGGGTGTCCGAGCCGCTTCACGATCTCGTCGAACGCGTTCTCCTGGGTGCAGCCATAGGCGATCAGCGCCTTGGCGTTCGAGTTGTACACGCCGCCCACCAGTGGGAACTGGGTGCCGTTCTGTGTGAACACGATGGCCGGGCCCGCGACCGACGCGCTCTTGCGCATCGCCTTGGCGACCTCGAGTTCCAGCGCTACGGGACGGTCGACGTCGATGAGCTCACCGGCCGCACGCAACGCGTCGAGGAACTCGCGGAAATCCTGGAACGGCACAGTGGGATGCTCCATACTCTCAGCGTGAAGGCGGCCAGCAAAGTCAAGATCTACCCCGCTGCATCCTGCCAGACGGGCCGCGGTCGGCGCGAGACCTTGCATGGGTGAGCCGCGAGACGACTTCCCGATGTTTGCGATGAACGTCTATCGGTGTGACGGCGTCTCGGAAGCGGCGATCCTGCTTCAGGACCGAGGCGGCGTCGACGTCAACGTGTTGTTGCTCGCCGCCTTCATGGGCGCCGAGCGCGGCCGCTCGTTCGGACCGGATGACGTGCGCGCCGCCCAGCGACCGTGTCGAGCAGTGGCAGCGGGCCGTGGTCATCCCACTGCGCACGATCCGCAGGCAACTCAAGAACGGGCCCGCGCCGGCCCCGACCCCGACGACGACCGCCCTGCGCGACAGGATCAAGCAGATCGAACTGGAAGCCGAGATGATCGAGTTGGCCGAACTGGCCGAGCTCGTCGCTGCTCTTCGACGGTCCGGCGGCCGAGCGGTGACGCCGCCGAACGCGCCTGCGCCGCAATGACACGTCGTCGTCCGAGACGCCACGAGCCGGGAGCCGAGCGCCGAGGAACGCGCCGCGATCGACGTCGTGGCCCGTGCCGCCGCCGGCAGATCGCGGCGGCGTAGATGAGACGGGTCATCGTCGCGATCACCGGTGCGTCCGGAGCGATCTACGGCATCCGCGCCCTCCAACTGCTTCAGGGACGTGCCCGACGTCGAGACCCACCTCATCGTGACCGCCTCGGCCAACCGGACCATCGCCCACGAGACCGACTTCCGACCCGACGACGTGAGACGACTCGCCGACCACGCCCACCACCCGCGCGACATCGGCGCGGCGGTGTCGTCGGGTTCGTTCGTCACCAACGGCATGCTGGTCGCGCCGTGCTCGGTCAAGACGCTGAGCGGAATCGCCAACTCCTACAACGACGAACTCGTGGTGCGGGCCGCCGACGTCTGCCTCAAGGAGCGCAGACGGGTCGTTCTGATGCTGCGCGAGACGCCGTTGCACGCGGGCCACATCGACCTGATGGCCAGGGCGACCGCCAGCGGCGCGATCATCATGCCCCCGGTTCCTGCCTTCTACGCGTTGCCCGACATCAGTCGACGACATCGTCGATCAGACCGTCTCCCGCGCTCTCGAGTTGCTCGACGTCACGATTGCCGGTATCAAACGGTGGAATGGCAATTCAGTCGTACCCGACGAGTCGTAGCGGACCCGTGGACCTCGCGGTCGCAGTAGTCGACGCTCCACCGGTCCAGCGGACGCCGCTGCCCGTCGCCGGACGGCTCGATACCCTCGTGGTGGCCGTCTTCGCGATCGCGGTGAGCGCCGCGGGCGCGGCCCGTCCGTCGTTCTGGTACGACGAGGCAGCGACGGTCAGCGCCGCGACGCGGTCACTGCCCGACCTGTTCGCGTTGCTCGGCAACGTCGACGCCGTCCACGGTCTCTACTACCTGCTGATGAAGGCCTGGTTCGCGGTCTTTCCGGCGACCGAGTTCTGGTCGCGTGCGCCCAGTGCGCTGGCCGTCGGTATCGCGGCCGCCGGCGTCGTCGTCCTGGCCAGGCAGTTCACCGGCCGTGCGGCCGCCCTCTGCGCGGGCATTGCATTCGCCATCCTGCCGCGCACCACGTGGGCAGGCATGGAGGCTCGGTCGTACGCCTTCCAGGCGCTGGTGTCGGTGTGGTTGACGGTGTTGTTCGTCGCGGCGGTGCGCAGCGAGCGGCCGCGAACCTGGTGTGCAGTACGGCGGCGTCCTCTTCGTCGCCGCGGTACTCAACATGTACCTGGTGCTGCTGGTGCTGGTGTACGGCGTGTTCCTCTGGATGCTGACCCGATCACGAGCCAACGCGGTGCGGTGGGCCACGACGACGGGCGGCGCACTTCTTGCCGTGACACCGCTGATTCTGTTGAGTCTCAGCCAGATAGCCCAGATCAGCTGGGTGCTGCCTCTGCGTGCGCGCACCTGGCAGGACGTCTTCGCCGACCAGTACTTCGACGACAGCATTCCCTTCGCGGTGGCGGCAGGCGTGGTCATTGCACTCGCCGTGGTGCTGCAGGCGCGTCCGCGCAGTCGGTGGGATCACCGCACGCGACAGCTCGTCCTCGTGTGTGCGGTGTGGATGGCGCTGCCCACCGCCGTGCTGTTGGTCGTCACGGCGTTCGGCAGGCACATGTACACGCCGAGGTACCTGTACTTCACGACACCGGCGATGGCCATCGTGCTGGGAATCTGTGTGCTCACGATCGCCCGCGGCCCGTGGCGCAGTGGCGCTGTCTTCATCCTGCTGACGCTTGCGGCCCTCCCGAATTACCTTCAGGTGCAACGTGGCCCGTACGGCAAGGAAGGGATGGACTACAGCCAGGTGGCCGACTTGATCGGTACCACCGCCCAACCCGGCGACTGCCTGCTTCTCGACAACACCGTGCGGTGGCTGACACTGCCGATCCGGGCGCTCACCGCGGCGCGGCCAGCGGCATACGAGAAGCTCGTCGACCCGGGACGAGGCGAGCTGCGCGATGAGGGCGGTGAGCTCTGGGATGCGCCCCGTCTCATCTTCGACGTTGCAGACGAGGTCAATGACTGCCGGGTGCTCTGGACGGTTTCGAGACGGGACAGAGCCTTGCCCGGCCATGATGTCGGCGTCGAACCTGAAGCCGGGAACCGTGTTCGGACGGGCCCCCGCGTATCAAGTGCCGAAGAGCCTGGGGTTCCGCATCGTCGAACGCTGGCAGTTCAACTTCGCGCAGGTGACCAGATCCGAGAACATCGCGCCGCATTACTTCCGGCCGAAGTACAACTCCTGAGTGGCGATGCACACCAGCTGACCGGCGCGGTTGTGAATCGTGCCCGGTCGCGAGTCCCCTGCCGCCGACCCCGCTCGGCGAGGTTTGATCCGACAGGACCCAATCGGTGAAGTCGACGGGCCGGTGGAACCACAGCGCGTGGTCGATCAGCGCGTTGAACATCGACTGCGGCGTCGCGTGCCGCATGACCATCGCGGTCTCGAGCATCATCGTGCCCGTCTGATACGTCAGGAGGCAGCTGCCGAGCACCGGGTCGTCGGGCACGGGTTCGGTGGGACGCCACCACAGCCGGATGCGCGGCGACGGCGTAGGCGTGTCCAGCGCCAGCCGTGGCGGCGGGTCGACGTACCGCAGGTCGAAGGGCAGCGGCGACGTCCAACGGCCGCCGAACTCGTCCGCGTACGGCGCCAACAGCTCCTGAACCGACGGAAGCGTCTCCGGGTCGGGCACGTCGGCCATGGGTTCCTGGTACGCGAACCCGTCGACCGGCACCGTGAAGGAGGCCAGCGCCTCGAGCAGTATCTCGCCGTCCTGGCGCGCCGTGACCTGCCTGGTCGACAGGGTCCCGCCGTCGCGCGCCTTCTCGACGTGGACGTCGACCGAGCGGCTGGCATCACCGGCCCGCAGGTAGTAGACGTGCACGCTGTGCGGAATGCGGCCCGGCGCGGTCCGGCTCGCGGCCATGAGCGCCTGACCAGCGATGTGACCACCGACGATGTGGTGGCTCGGGTTGTCCAGCTGGGTCGCCACGAAGCGCTCGTCGTCGATCTGGTCGACCTGCAGGGTGGCGATCACCTCGGTGAGCGATGGGGGCCGGTAAGTCACCCCGGCATCATGCCGCACGCACGTGGCCTACTCTGGAAGACATGAGGTCGACTAACAAAGTGTTGACCGCTGCGGCCTTGTTCGCTGGCCGTCAGCGGTGCGTGGCCGGCAATCGCCGGCGCAGATCCGACTCAAGCGCCCTCACCGTGCACCGGCACTGAAGACCACGATCGACGCCGACGGTACCTACTCGGTGGGAACGCAGATCGCCCCGGGCTCCTACAGCACGGCAGGCCCCGTCGGCGATGGCGCGTGCAGCTACAAGGTCGTCAATGCGCGACAACACCGACGACACCGTCTTCACCAAGAAACCCCAGGTGGTGCACCGTCGGCGCCGACGCGAAGTCATTCAAGACCAAGGGCTGCCAGCCCTGGCAACCCACCGACTGCTCGTCCGGATGCGGAACCCCCGCGGGTTCTCCTGCGCAGATACTCGGCCAGTTGGGCACCTTCCTGCTGCCGCGCGTCGGCTCAGCTCCCCCCGCGGGAAGCCCCCCGAGCACGAGCCCGGACAGCCCACCCAACTGATAGCGCACCCCGCCCAAACGTGAGTTTCAGCGGGAAAGCGCGAGTGGAAGCCAGCCAATTCGTCGATCTCGCGACGTTCGGCTCGCGATAGATTCACCCCGTGACCACTTGGCTCGCCGATGCGGGGTTCTTCAGTGGACCTGGGCAGGGCACCCGTCAGCTCGTCGAACTGTTCGTCGCCTTCGGCCTGACCGCTCTGATCGGCCTTGAGCGCGAAATCCAGGGCAAGAGTGCCGGGCTGCGCACCCAGACCATCGTCGGCACGGCCGCAGCGCTGATCCTGTTGGTCAGCAAGTACGGATTCAACGACGTGGTCGCCGAAGGCCTCGTGGTCGTCGATCCATCGCGCGTTGCAGCCCAAATCGTCTCCGGCATAGGCTTTCTCGGCGCGGGCATCATCATCTTCCGGCGCGGCTCCGTGCACGGGTTGACCACTGCGGCGGCGATCTGGGAGTCCGCGGCCATCGGCATGGCGGCCGGTGCGGGTCTCATGCTTCTCGCCTGCACGGTGACCGCGATGCACTTTCTCATCGTGGTGGGGTTCATGCCGCTGGCCCGTCGCCTCGCAGCCCGGCTCACTGGTTCGATCCGCGTCCACGTCACCTACGTCGAGGGCCGCAGCGTGATGACGAACGTCCTACGCGCCTGTGATCGGCGCAATTGGCAGCTCAGCGAGCTTTCCACCGATGAGGCCGGCGGCGTCGTCCTCACCCTGACCGGCAACGGCGTCCTCGCGGCTCCTTCGGCGCTGGCGACCATTGACGGCGTCACGTCGATCCGCCAACTCGACGACGACCCAGACTGATGCGATATTCATCACCGCCACAACAGGCTTTCGGTCCCTGGCGCGCTACTACCGGTCAGCCGGTTGCCTGCTGGCGCGATAGGACGCGACGCAACCGACGGCGGCCATAACGGCGAAGACGGCGAACAACGACCGCGCCGCCGTCGCGTCTCCCCTGTCGGTCATGTTGACGACGACGCCCGCCAACCCGGCGCCGAACGCACCAGAGATCAGCTGAACCGTATTGATCGCCGCGGCGGCGGTGGCACCCTCGGACGGGTCGTCGACGCAACCCATCGCCCATGCCGACAGGTGCGGCCACGCGGCGCCTATGCCCAAACCCGTCATCATCAGCGCGATGACCCAGACCGCGATCACGCCGAGTGGGGCATCCTCGACCTGGCTCACCGAGCCCAAGCCGAGGCCGAGCGCCATCACCAGCGGTGCGACCGCGACCAACCGCACGATGACGCGCTGCGTCGTCACCGACGCGCTCAGGATCTCGCTGATCGTCCATCCGACGGCCAGCGACACCCCGAGGAAACCCGCCGCCAACGGAGTCAGGTGCGCCAAACGTTGGCCGAACAGCGGTACGTACATGTCGACCATGGTCACCGCCATCAGCAGACCAAGAGTCACGTAGATCCACTTGAGCGGCCCGGGCCGGAAGGCGGTAGGCGGAAGCACCGATGCGCTCATCCGACGGTCCAGCAGCACGAAGACGGCCACGAGGGCGGCACCGAGGGCCACCAGCGCCACGGTGCCGACGACGTCGCTCGGAATCCCCGCCACGCTGATCGACAAGGCCGCCAACCCCAGCAGCAGGAGCGACCACACGGGTATGCGTTGCGCTTCGGGCAGCAGGTCGTCGGGTTGGCGCCCGGGAAGCGCGAACGGCACCAGAACCGCCATCGACACCGTCAGAACCGCGAGGACCCCGAATGCCCAACGCCACGAACCGAATTGGGCGAAAAGACCACCGGCCGCGGGTCCGAGCAGGGTGCCGACGCCCCACATCGCCGACACGAGAGCCGATGCCTTGGTCCACAGTGATTGCGGCAGGGCTGAATTGATGACGGCATACCCCAGTCCGGCGAGCAGACCTCCTGCGGCACCCTGCACTGCGCGTCCGAGCAGAAGGAACTCCATCGTCGGCGCCGTCGCGCACACCGCACTCCCCACCCCGAAGACGACGAGCGCGGACAGATAGGCCTTCCGCGGCCCGTACCGGGACAACAGCGCACCGACCGTGGTGGCCGCGGCGACCGAGGCGACGAGGTAGACCGTCGTCACCCAGGCGTACAGGCGCTGGCCGCCGATCTCGGCGACGGTGCTCGGGAGCAGGCTGATGGTGAGGAACTCGTTGGTGGCGTACAGCGCCACGCCGCCGGCAAGCACGGTCGAGGCTCCGAGGTTCTTCGGTCCGAGAAGCTCTCGCCATCCACCTACGGGCATCGCCTCAGTCTCAGTCACGAGGACCACCGTAGGAGCTCAACCACGGTTGAGATCAACACCTTTCTCACGTCGACTAGTCCTACGGCGCCGACGACGTGTCAGACCGATCTACTTGAGGCCTGCGGCATCCATGCCGCGGAGCTCCTTCTTCAGGTCGGCGATCTCGTCCCTGATGCGGCCGGCTAGCTCGAACTGCAGATCGCGCGCTGCCGACATCATCTGGTTGGTGAGGTCCTTGATCAGGTCGGCGAGCTCGGCGCGCGGCATGTTCGCGGTGTCTCGGCCGGCGATCACGCCCGCACTCACCGCCCTGCCGGGCTCGCCCTGGGCACGTCGACCCCGCGAGGCGTTGCGCCCCGATCCGCCGACGTCCACGGTCGCCTCGGTGTCGTCGGCCTCCCGGTACACCTGGTCGAGGATGTCGGCGATCTTCTTGCGCAGCGGCTGCGGATCGAGGCCATGCTCGGTGTTGTAGGCGACCTGCTTGGCCCGCCGACGGTCCGTCTCGTCGATGGCCTCGCGCATCGAGTCGGTGATCTTGTCGGCGTACATGTGCACTTCACCGGAGACGTTTCGGGCCGCGCGACCGATCGTCTGGATCAGGCTGCGCGCCGACCGGAGAAAGCCCTCCTTGTCCGCGTCGAGGATCGACACCAACGACACCTCGGGAAGATCGAGACCCTCGCGGAGCAGGTTGATTCCGACCAGTACGTCGTACTCCCCCAGCCGGAGCTGGCGGAGCAGCTCGACTCGCCGCAGGGTGTCGACCTCCGAGTGCAGGTAGCGCACCCGGATGCCCGTCTCCAGCAGATAGTCGGTCAGGTCCTCGGCCATCTTCTTCGTCAGCGTGGTCACCAGCACGCGTTCGTCGACCGCCGTGCGCTTGCGGATCTCGCCGATCAGATCGTCGATCTGACCCTTGGTCGGTTTGACCACGATCTGCGGGTCGACGAGTCCCGTGGGGCGGATGACCTGCTCGACGAACTCGCCGCCCGTCTGGCTCATCTCGTACGGCCCCGGGGTCGCCGACAGGTACACGGTCTGGCCGATGCGGTCGGCGAACTCCTCCCAGGTCAACGGCCTGTTGTCGACTGCCGACGGGAGCCGGAACCCGAAGTCGACGAGGTTGCGCTTACGCGACATGTCGCCTTCGTACATGCCGCCGATCTGCGGCACCGTGACGTGTGACTCGTCGATGACCATCAGGAAGTCTTCGGGGAAGTAGTCGATGAGCGTGGCGGGTGCCGTTCCAGGACCTCGACCGTCGATGTGGCGGGAGTAGTTCTCGATCCCCGAGCAGAACCCGACCTGGCGCATCATTTCGACGTCGTAGTTGGTCCGCATCCGAAGGCGTTGCGCCTCGAGCAGCTTGCCCTGGCCCTCGAGCTCGGCCAGCCGGTCCTCCAGCTCCTGCTCGATCGACGAGATGGCGTGGGCCATCCGCTCCGGACCCGCGACGTAGTGCGTGGCCGGGAAGACCCGCAGTGAGTCGACCTTGCGGACGACGTCACCGGTGAGCGGGTGCATGTAGTAGAGCGCCTCGATCTCGTCGCCGAAGTACTCGATGCGCACGGCGAGTTCCTCGTACGACGGGATGATCTCGACGGTGTCGCCGCGAACCCGGAAGGTCCCGCGGGTGAACGACATGTCGTTGCGTGCGTACTGCACGTCGACCAGCAGCCGCAGCAGGCTGTCGCGCGGCACTTCGTCCCCGACCTTGAGCTCGACGGAGCGGTCCAGGTAGGACTGCGGGGTGCCCAGACCGTAGATGCAGGACACCGACGCCACCACGACCACGTCGCGCCGCGAGAGCAGGCTCGAGGTGGCCGAGTGGCGCAGCCGCTCGACGTCGTCGTTGACCGAGCTGTCCTTCTCGATGTACGTGTCTGTCTGGGCGATGTACGCCTCGGGCTGGTAGTAGTCGTAGTACGAGACGAAGTACTCAACCGCGTTGTTGGGCAACATGTCTCGCAACTCGTTGGCGAGCTGTGCGGCCAACGTCTTGTTCGGGGCCATCACCAGCGTGGGGCGTTGGAGCTTTTCGATGAGCCACGCCGTGGTGGCGGACTTACCCGTTCCGGTGGCACCGAGCAGGACGACGTCGCGCTCGCCCGCGTTGATGCGCCTCTCGAGATCCGCGATCGCGGCGGGTTGGTCGCCCGCCGGCTCGAACTCGCTGACGACCTCGAATTCGCCGCCTGCCCGCACCAGAGCATCGACGGGGCGATGCTCGGAGTGCGCCAGAACGGGGTATTCGGTAGCGAAGGCCATGTTCACCAGGTTAGGCGCGGGCACTGACACATTCATCTCTGCGGGGGCAATGACGCCGATATGCTCTCCACCCGTGGTGGAACTCACACGGAGGCGCTCGTGACGGCGACGGTGCACCCGCCCAAACGCGAGACCTTCGACCTCGTCGCGCATACCAACACCGACCCCAAGGGCATCATTCGGGACGTCGAGGTCTACACCGTCACGCCGTGGGGTCTGTACATGGCGCGTCCCGCGCCTGGCCGCGCCCAGTTCCACTACCTCGAGTCGTGGCTGCTGCCGACGATGGGCCTGCGGGTCACCGTCTTTCACTTCAACGAGGGGTATGAGCGCGACCAGGACTTCTATCTCGACGTCGGGGAGTACTCGTCGGGATCTGCCTCATGGCACGCCGAGGATCTCTACCTCGACCTGGTGGTCAAGACCGGCGTCGGCGTCGACCTGATCGACGTCGACGAACTGATGGCAGCCGTGCGCCAAGGCCTGGTGACACCCGACACTGCGCAGCGCGCCGTGCACACGGCCGCCACCGCGATAGACGGTTTGGCCAGGTATGACTATGACGTGGGTTGCTGGCTGGCCGACCGCGGAATGGTTCTGACCTGGCGCACCGCGTAAAGTTTGACGCCATGAGTTCAACCACGCGCCGATGGGTCGCCGCCGCGGCAACCGCGGTAGCGCTCGTCGGCGTACAACCACACGTCGCCGTTGCCCTAGCCGACCCGGCCACCGATCCGGCGCCCAACGTCCAGGACGACGCCGCGGCACCCGAAGCGCAGGCGGCGCCCGACCTGGGCCCGGGCCCGTACAACGTGACCTACAGGGCACGCGTGGACGGCGTGTCGCGCGGAGCCATCATCTCGTACGTCATGGCGGGCAATCAGATCGATACGGCCAACCCGACGATGGTGCCCGGCCGGGTCTTCGAAGCAAATGCGGTGCTCGACGACGCGCAGACCGCGGGCATGCAGGTCTCGATCCGGTGGCCCTACTCGGCGAGCCTGCACTGCGAGATCCAGGTCAACGACCAGATCACCGCCGAGGCGGATCAATTCGTCGCACCGCGTCTGCTCCCGCAGGAGAACGACCCGGGCTACGGCGTGCTCAGCTGCGGAACGGTCACGAACTTCGCCACCGCAGACCCCGGCGTTCTGGTCGACACACCGCCGCCCGCCGATCCGGACGTGCCGCCCCCGCCGCCGACGACCTGACCTACGGAGTCCACTTCGTCGCGTCGGCCCACTTCCACGCGCGGGCATACGCATCGGCTAACCACGGTTCCTTGGCGTCGGCGTAGTCCTGCGCCGACAGCGCGTCACGTTTGATCGCGAGGTACGCGGCCTGCTCGCCGACGTTGGCGATCATCCAGCCGCGGAAGAGCAGAGCGAACTGCTGGTTCGGCCAGCCGTCGACGCGGACGTGAACGTTGGTGGGGCGCCCCGGGTCGGCCGCGCCATGAAACCTCTTGTGCCACAACGCGGTATCCGCAGTGTGGGGCACGTCGGTGGTGATGTGCGCGACGCGCGGATAACCGGCGGCGGTGAGGGCATCGGCGATCTCGTCGGCAATCTCCAGCGAGGCGACCGTGATCTGCATGTCGATGACGTCCTTGGCCTCCAGGCCGGGTACTGCGGTGGAGCCGACGTGGTCGACGCGCAACGTCTTGGCACCGCAGGCCGTTTGAATGCGCTTGACGATCCGTTGCGCCTGAGCGGGCCAGGTGGGGTCGTAGGGCACCAGTTCGGGCTTCGGCGAAACAGTCTCTCCCGCTTGGACGTTGTGCGCAAAGGGCAGGATCCGGTCCTGCCAGAGTTCCAGAGCCCTCCGCTTGAGATCGTCCGCGCTGCCCGAATTGTCCAACCAGACGTCGGCTACCGCCCTGCGCTGCTCCTCCGTCGCCTGTGCCGCGATCCTCGCCCTGGCGTCGGCATCGCTGAAGCCGCGGTGTTCGATGAGCCGGGCGACCCGAAGTTCCGCGTCGGCATTGACGATCACGACCAGGGGGAACATCGACGCCATCTGGGATTCCACGAGCAGCGGGATGTCCTCGACGATGACGGCGTCGGCTGGCGCAGCGGCGATGAGCTCGGCGCGCCGGGCACCCACCAACGGATGCACGATGCCGTTCAACGTCGCACGCTTCTCGTCGTCGGAGAATGCCACTGCCGCCAGCGCAGGCCGGTTGAGCGCACCGTCGGGCAGCAGGATCTCCGACCCGAACGCCTCGACCAGCTTGGCGAGTCCCTCGGTCCCGGGTTCGACCACCTCGCGGGAGATGACGTCCCCATCGACGACGATGGCCCCCTGGTCGCTGAACGTGGCCGACACCGTCGACTTTCCGGCACCGATCCCACCGGTCAATCCGATACGCAGCACAGGGCAACCCCTTCGAAATAAGAACGCGCAGGAAGTCTTTCGACTTCCTGCGCGTTCTTCACTCGGGCGATTTGAGTGGTCTTGGTTACGCGTTGCCGGCGAGCTTCTCCCGCAGCGCGGCCAGCTGAGCGTCGCTCGCGAGCGATCCTCCGGCCGGCTCGTCCGAGCTGGACGAAGAGGACGACGTCGCACCGTTGGAGGGCGGCCTGCTGGCGGCCTCCGCGTCGGCGGCGGCGAACTTCTCCATCTGCACGGTGTGCATCTTGTGGCGGCGCTCGGCCTCGGCGTACCGGGCCTCCCACTCGTCACGCTGCTTCTCGAACCCCTCGAGCCATTCGTTGGTCTCGGAATCGAAGCCCTCGGGGAAGATGTAGTTGCCCGCTTCGTCGTAGCTGTCGGCCATGCCGTACTTCGACGGGTCGAACTCCTCGGTGTAGTCCTCGTTGGCCTGCTTGAGGCTCAGCGAGATCCGGCGACGCTCGAGGTCGATGTCGATGACCTTGACCATCGCGTCGTCGCCGACCTGGACCACCTGATCGGGGACCTCGACGTGGCGCTCGGACAGCTCCGAGATGTGCACCAGACCCTCGATGCCCTCCTCGACGCGGACGAACGCACCGAACGGAACCAGCTTGGTGACCTTGCCCGGCACGATCTGGCCGATCGCGTGGGTACGCGCGAAGTGGCGCCACGGATCTTCCTGAGTCGCCTTGAGAGACAACGAAACCCGCTCGCGATCCATGTCGACGTCGAGCACCTCGACGGTGACCTCGTCGCCAACCGTGACGACCTCGGACGGATGGTCGATGTGCTTCCAGGACAGCTCGGAGACGTGCACCAGACCGTCGACGCCGCCGAGATCGACGAACGCGCCGAAGTTGACGATCGAGGACACGACACCCTTGCGGACGGCGCCCTTGGTGAGCTGGTTGAGGAACTCGCTGCGCACCTCGGACTGCGTCTGCTCCAGCCAGGCACGGCGGGACAGGACCACGTTGTTGCGGTTCTTGTCCAGCTCGATGATCTTGGCCTCGATCTCCTTGCCGATGTACGGCTGCAGATCGCGGACACGACGCATCTCGACGAGCGATGCGGGCAGGAAGCCACGCAGGCCGATGTCGAGGATCAGGCCGCCCTTGACGACCTCGATGACGGTGCCCTTGACGGCCTCGTCCTTCTCCTTGAGCTCCTCGATCGTGCCCCAGGCGCGCTCGTACTGCGCGCGCTTCTTGGACAGGATCAGGCGGCCTTCTTTGTCCTCCTTGGTGAGGACCAGTGCTTCGACCTCGTCGCCGACGGACACAACCTCGCTGGGGTCCACGTCGTGCTTGATCGAAAGTTCGCGGGAAGGGATGACCCCTTCCGTCTTGTAGCCGATGTCGAGCAAGACTTCGTCACGGTCAACCTTGACGATGGTGCCTTCGACGATGTCGCCATCGTTGAAGTATTTGATGGTCTTGTCGATCGCGGCGAGAAAGTCCTCGGCCGAGCCAATGTCGTTGATGGCTACTTGCGGCGAGGTGACGGTGGGGCTAGGCATATTGTTGGGTTGGTCCTGACAGGTTTAATCGTAGGGACAATTGCTGTTGGATTCGGCGCTGGCGCCGAGAGCACCCGCGATAGTGCACACACGAGTACTCGGAGAGACTACTCGACTGGGTACACGCTGGACAAACTCGGTTGTGCGATCGTTGGTCGCGGACCCGCCCAGACCCGTCGGACACCTCCCCACCGTTAGGCTGCTCCCGTGTCGAACGCAGCGATGCCGCACCCATCCCAGCGGGTCGGTCCACCCCTGCCGAAGCGGATCCGCAAGGTGGGCGCGCCGCTCGGCGCGATCATCGCGATGGGAACCGTCGCCGGGCTGATCATCATCCTCCTGACGGCGGTCAACCCGGTCGGCACGGCCATCGGGTTCGTCCTCGCGACCGTGGCCTTGTTGGTGGTTCTGCTCTGCTACCTGTGGCTGGACCGGTGGGAACCCGAGCCGCCGCGCCTCCTGGTGCTGGCCTTCCTGTGGGGTGCGTCGGTCGCCGTGGTCGTGTCGATAGGCCTGGAGCTGTTCTTCGGGACGCTGTTTCCGACCGATGAGGCCGACACGGGTGGCTTCATCACCCTCGCCGTCGGCGCCCCGATTATCGAGGAGGCCCTCAAGGGCGTCTTTCTCCTGATCATGATGACCGGGCTCCGACGAAACGAGATGAACTCGCTGACCGACTGCCTGGTCTACGCGGGCCTCACCGCGGCGGGCTTCGCCTGGGTGGAGAACATCGCGTACATCGGGGGCGGCGAGGACCTGGGCGGTTCGCTGATCACCGCGGCGCTACGGCTGATCATGGGACCGTTCGCGCATCCGCTGTTCACCACGTTCACCGGGATCGGCGTCTACTTCGCCCTGCATCAACGGAATTCGCTGGCGAAGGCGGGCTGCATCCTTCTCGGGTATCTGGGAGCGGTGATCATGCACGGTTTGTGGAACGGCTCCTCGGTGGTGGGCATCGAGGCCTACTTCCTGGTGTACGTGTTCTGGATGGTGCCGATCTTCGTCCTGGCGATCGTGCTCGCGCGTGCGGAGCCGCCGTCGCGAGCAGCGCATCGTCACGGAGAAGCTGCCGAACATGGTGGCGGCCGGCCTGGTCACGCCCAACGAGGCGACGTGGCTCGGCTCGATCAAGACACGGAAACTGGTCGTCGGCGAGGCGACCCGGCAGGGCGGAAAGGCGGCGGGAAAGTCCGTCAAGGACTTCGCCGCCCAGGTGGTCGAGTTGGCCTTCGTGCGCGACCGCATCGACCGAGGATTCGGCGACGAGCGCGGTGCAGGCCCTGCTCAACGAGGAGGCCTACGGAGTGCACGCGGCACGCGCCGCCGCCCCCGAGCTTCAGCGGCTCGCCGCCTACCGCGCTCCCGGTAGTCTAGTGGGCGGCCGCATCCCAGCTGCGTCCGTAACCGACTGACACCTCCAACGGGACGTCCAGCGGATAGGCGCCGCCCATGTTGGTGCGGACCAGCTCTTCGAGGGCATCGCGTTCGCCGTCGGCGACCTCGAACAGGAGCTCGTCGTGCACCTGCAGCAGCATCCGTGAATTCAGTCCGGCCTCCCGCAGCGCCGAATCGACGTTGATCATCGCCACCTTGATGATGTCGGCGGCGCTGCCCTGGATCGGCGCGTTGAGGGCGGCCCGTTCGGCGGCCTCCCTGACGTTGCGGTTGCTGCTGTCCAGCTCGGGCAGGTACCGCCGCCTCCCGAGCACCGTCGAGGTGTAGCCGTCCTTGCGGGCCTGATCGACCACCGACTGGAGATAGTCGCGCACCCCGCCGAAGCGCGCGAAGTAGGCGTCCATCTGAACCTTGGCCTCTTCGGTCGAGATCTTGAGCTGCGCCGCCAGTCCGTAGGCGCTGAGACCGTAGGCAAGCCCGTACGACATCGCCTTGACGCGTCGGCGCAGCTCTGCGGTGACTTCGTCGATCGGCACGCCGAACGCCCGCGAGGCCACGAACGAATGCAGGTCCTCGCCGGTGTTGAACGCCTCGATGAGTCCCTCGTCGCGCGACAGGTGAGCCATGATGCGCATTTCGATCTGGCTGTAGTCGGCAGTCATGAGCTCGGCGTATCCGCTGCCGACGACGAACCCGTCGCGGATCTCTCTGCCCGCTTCGGTGCGGATGGGGATGTTCTGCAGATTCGGCTCGGTGGACGACAGCCTGCCGGTGGCCGCGATCGTCTGGTTGAAGGTGGTGTGGATCCGCCCGTCGGAGGCGACGGAATTCAGCAACCCGTCGACGGTGACCTTGAGCCTCGTCGCGTCCCGGTGCGCGAGCATGTGCTGCAGGAACGGGTGTCCCGTCTTGTCGAACAGCGACTGCAGCGCGTCGGCATCCGTGGTGTAGCCGGTCTTGGTGCGCTTGGTCTTCGGCATCTCGAGCTCGTCGAAGAGGACCACCTGCAGCTGCTTCGGCGACCCGAGGTTGATCTGCTTGCCGATCACCGCGTACGCCGCTTCTGCGGCATCGCGGATCTGATCGGCGAATCGGCTCTGCAGCTGCCCGAGGAGGTCCATGTCGACGGCGATACCGACGGACTCCATCTGGGCTAGCGCGCGCTGCACCGGCAGTTCCATCTGGCCCAGGAGCGCGGACGAATCGATGCGGGTGAGTTCCTCGTCGAGGGCGTTGGCGAGATCGGCGACCGCCGATGCCCGCAGGATGAGCGTCTGCACCGCCTGGTCGTCGACGCCGTCTTCGTCGTCGAGCAGTGAAAGTTGTTGTTGCTCTGGATTGTCCGCGCGCAGCTCGCGCTTCAGGTACCGCAGCGACAGGTCGTCGAGCGCGAAGCTGCGCTGCCCAGGCCGGACCAGGTAGGCCGCCAGCGCCGTGTCCGACGTGACGCCGGCCAGCGTCCAGCCGCGACCTTCGAGGTCGTGCATCGCCAGCTTCGCCTCGTGAAGGGCCTTCGGCTGCCCGGGATCGGCGAGCCAGGAGGCGAGCGCCGCTTCGTCGTCCTGACCGAGATTGGTGGTGTCGATGAAGCGGCCGTCGCCGTCGGCCGCCACGATTGCCAGCGCGGTGGCGTCGGCGTCGAACGCCAGGTGGGTGCCCACCACCGCCATCCCGAACCGGCTTCCGTCGCTGCGCTCGGACAGCCACGCGGCCAACTCCCCGGACGCCAGTGCTCCACCACGGACGTCGAAGCCCTGATCGACCTCGGGATCCGCCGACGACAGCGTCTCGAACAACCGATCGCGCAGCACCCGGAACTCGAGGTCGTCGAACAGTCGGTGAATCTGATCGCGGTCCCAGGGCTGCATCCGCAGTGTGTCCGGTGTCTGGGCCAGCGGCACGTCCTTCACCAATTCGGTGAGATCGCGGTTGAGGATGACGTGGGAAAGGTTGGCGCGCAAGGCATCTCCGACCTTCCCGCGCACCTCGTCGACCTTGTCCACCAGCGACTGCAGCGAGCCGTACTCGATGATCCACTTCGTGGCGGTCTTCTCCCCCACGCCGGGAATGCCGGGAAGGTTGTCGCTGGGATCGCCGCGCAGCGCCGCGAAGTCGGGGTACTGGGCGGGGGTCAGCCCGTACTTCGCCGCGACGGCTTCGGGCGTGTACCGCGTCAGCTCGCTGACGCCCTTGACCGGGTACAGAACGGTGACGTCGTCGCTGACGAGTTGCAGCGCGTCGCGGTCGCCGGTGACCGCCAGCACCCGGTAGCCCTCGTTCTCCGCCTGGGTGGCCAACGTCGCGATGATGTCGTCGGCCTCGAAGCCCGCCTCGGCGAGCACCGTGATGCCGAGCGCCGCCAGCACCTCCTTGGTGATGTCGATCTGGCCGCGGAACTCGTCGGGCGTGGCCGAGCGGCCTTCCTTGTACTCGGGGTACTTCTCCTTGCGGAACGTCTGCCGAGACACGTCGAATGCCGCGGCGATGTGGGTGGGCTTCTCGTCGCGCAGCAGGTTGATCAGCATGGCGGTGAAGCCGTATACGGCGTTGGTGGTCAGCCCGCTCTGCGTCTTGAAGTTCTCGGCGGGCAAGGCGTAGAACGCGCGAAACGCCAGCGAATTGCCATCCAGCAGCATGAGTGTGGGCTTGGTGTCGGTCGCGGCTGGGCTCACGCCCTCACTCTATTGGTCGGCACCGACGCGCACGAGGCGCCGGGCCATCGGAACGACGTGGGCGGCCCGCAAAACTGGAACACGTTTCAGTTCGGGGGTCCTGATCGCGTAGTCTGACCCCGTGCCAGCAGAAGCCGACGCCAGTCAACTACCGGCGATTGAAGGGTGGTTCGCCACCACCGATGCCGGACTTCCCCATCTGATCGCGGGCAAGTGCACGCAGTGCGGGACGTACGTGTTCCCCCCGCGGGCCAACAACTGCCCCAACCCGGCGTGCGTCGGTGACGACCTCGAGCAGGTCCCGCTGTCGCGCCGCGGAAAGATCTGGAGCTACACCGAGAACCGCTATCCCCCGCCCGCGCCCTATCCGGCGTCGGACGACTTCCAGCCGTTCGCCATCGCCGCCGTCGAACTCGCCGACGAGGGGCTGATCATCTTGGGCAAGGTCGTCGAGGGCACTCTGGCGGCCGACCTGAAGGTCGGCATGGAGATGGAGTTGACGACCATGCCGCTGTACACCGACGAGGACGGATTCGTTCGCAGCGTCTACGCATGGAGGATCGCGACCGGTGCAAGTGTTCGCATCACCCCGGAACCGCTCTACATCCTCGGCGCGGGCATGCATCCGTGGGGCAAGTGGGGCCGCGACTTCAGCGAGTACGGCGTCGTCGCCGCGCGTGCAGCGCTGGCCGAAGCCGGTCTCGACTGGCAGCAGATCCAGTTCGTCGCAGGCGCGGACACGATCCGCAACGGCTACCCGGGCTTCATCGCCGGGTCGACGTTCGCCCAGAAGCTGGGCTGGAACGGCGTCCCGGTCAGCTCGAGCTACGCGGCGTGCGCCAGCGGGTCCCAGGCCCTGCAGAGCGCCCGCGCGCACATCCTCGCCGGGTTCTGCGACGTCGCCCTGGTCGTCGGCGCCGACACGACGCCGAAGGGCGCCTTCGCGCCGGTCGGCGGGGAACGCAAGAACGATCCGGACTGGCAGCGATTCCACCTCATCGGCGCGATGAACCCCGTGTACTTCGCCCTGCTCGCCCGCCGTCGGATGGACCTCTACGGCGCGACGTCGGAGGACTTCGCCCAGGTCAAGGTGAAGAACTCCCGCCACGGCCTGCAGAATCCGAATGCCCGCTACCGCAAGGAGTCGGCGGTGGAGGACGTCCTGGCCAGCCCGGTGGTCTCCGATCCGCTGCGGCAGCTGGACATCTGCGCGACGTCCGACGGCGCCGCGGCGTTGATCGTGGCGAGCAAGTCGTTCGCCGAGAAGCACCTCGGTTCGCTCGACGGCGTGCCCTCGGTGCGCGCCGTGAGCACGGTCACGCCGCGCTATCCGCAGCACTTGCCCGAATTGCCGGACATCGCAACCGATTCCACCGCCGTCGTACCCGGACCCGAGCGCGTCTTCAAGGACCAGATCCTCGACGCCGCGTACGCCGAGGCGGGCATCGGACCAGAGGACGTCAGCCTGGCCGAGGTCTACGACCTGTCCACCGCGCTCGAGCTCGACTGGTACGAGCACCTTGGCCTGTGCGCCAAGGGCGAGGCCGAATCGCTGTTGCGCAGCGGCGCCACGACCATCGGTGGCCGGGTCCCGGTCAACGCGTCGGGTGGTCTGGCCTGCTTCGGCGAGGCCATCCCCGCACAGGCGATCGCTCAGGTCTGCGAGCTCACCTGGCAGCTGAAGGGTCAGGCCACCGGCAGGCAGGTCGAAGGCGCCACCGTCGGCGTGACGGCGAACCAGGGATTGTTCGGCCACGGCTCGTCGGTGATCGTCGCGCGCTGACTCAGAGTCAGGTATCGAGACTGCAGAAAGTGATGGATTTTCCGTCGAATTCCATCATTTCCTGCAGTCTCGCCGATCAACTCGGCGGCGCGGGATCCATGTAGCCGATGTAGTACTGCTCGTTGCCCTTTGGGTAGCCGCCACCGTCGGTAGAGATGTGCACGTGGTCCATGTGGTTGGCGGTTTCGTTGCCGTAGTCCGCCGTCCAACTCGGCGCGCCGATGCCCGGGTAGAAGCCCTGCCGCCAGATCACGTGCAGCACGCCCCACCGCTGGGCGTTCGCGAGCGCGAATCCGGCGATCTGGTTGCCGAGTTCGATGCCCGCTTCGCTGTGATAGTTCGGGATCATCACGTCGATCGCCAACCCGTTCGGGATGCCACTTCAGGGCATCCTGACGGTATCCCCCGATGGTGGTGATCTGGGGAAACATGACGCTGATGGCGCGGGCCGCCCAGATGGTCTTGACCTGCAGTCCGTTCTCCGGCGCGTCACCCTTCGGCAAGACAGCTCGACGTCGGTCGCGGGAACGGGGACGCTCGCGGCCATCAGGTCGGCGGCGGGAGTAGTCGGCGCGGCCGCCACGGGCGTGTTGGTCGGGGCTGCCGCCGAGGCCGGAGGATGCTTGTGGGAGTCCGCGTTCTGGGCGTAGAGCATGCCAGCAGACAAGACGATCATGGCCCCGATCGCCAGCCATCGGCCGCGGCCATTGGCTAACCCGCTACTTCCCACGACGAGCACTGTACTTCCGCGTCCACACCCGTTGAGCGATCTTGGCGCGTGTTGATGGTCTCGGGCGCCGGTCGACCGACCTACACGGCCACTCGTTCGACGCTGACGTCTCCGGAGCGGAGCAATTCGGAACTGGCCGACACGATCTCGTCGACCGCTCGGTGAGCGATGCCGAGATGACGTGCGATCGCCTGGTGAGGCACCTCCCGCTCATAGCTCAGGTGCAGCACGCTCGCGATTTCTGCGACCTCGACGTCCTTCGCGCCCTCGCGGGACGCGATCACCTCGGCCATGGCCTCCCACGGCTGCAGGGCGGCAACGGCCACCGGCGCGATCCGATGCTCAGGCTCGCCGGGATCGTTCGGATCGGTGATCACGACCGCGGGGCGCGCGAGCGACGGCGCAGGATCATCCATTGCCCCTTCGTCATCGGCCGCTTCGATCGGCCACCAGACCGTCTCCGGCCGCCTCGGCACCCGGATCAGCAGGCTCAGGCCATGAGTCGTCGCCAGCAGGCTGACCGGCGCCACCACGGCGATGGCGGCCGCAAGCCAGGGGCTCAAGGGCGAAGATCCGGGGATGACGGCGTGTAGCGCGTTGGCTCCCACGCTGACCGCTGCCGACGACGACAACACGATCCAGAAGTAGCGGCGACTGCGCTCCTGATCGCCGTGGCCCGCAAGCGCAACGACGGCCATGGTGGCCTGCAGGATGGTGCCGTCGACGATCATCGGCCACAGCCACGCCAGCTGCCTCGGGATGCCAGCGCGCGCTGCGAGATCGCGCAGCGCCGCGAAGGACAACACGAAGCTCGCCGCGCCGATGCCGACGGTGATGAGCACCGCCGCCACGCGGGTGACCGCCAACGACCGTCTACCCATGGGGGTTTCGACGCTTCGATCGTCACGCGGGCTTAGCTCTTGGTCGCGACTGTTCATCGGGGCCATCCTCTTCGGGTCTCGACCGCGGCGGAGAGTGACCGCGGTTGCGGCACGATCTTGCCCGCCACCACCGACAACTCGCGTCGGTGCGGGGCGAGCAGTGGCCAATTAGTAGCGGTCGAGCTCGATCAACCGCTCGTCGCTGATCCCGAAGTGATGCGCGATCTCGTGGAGCACGACATGCCTGATCTCGCGGCGTAGGCGATCGGGGTCGCCCCCGGTGCGTCGTGTGATCGGTCCGGCGAAGATGCTGATCTTGTCGGGGAGCGCTCCGCTGTACGAGCTCGTCCTTCGCGGGAGCGGTACGCCGCGGTATAGGCCGAGCAACGGCTGGCCGTCGGGAGGCTCGTCCTCGACGACGATCACGACGTTGCTCATCGCCGCACGAAGCTCGGCAGGCAGGGAGTTCAGTGCATCGTCGATCGACTGTTCGAACGGATCGTTGAGATCCGGACCCGAATGCGCATCCACCTCGGCCATGGTGCCACGGTAAGCGCCTGGGAAGACACGGCACTTGTTGACGCCGAGGCATGATGGTCCTGCACTGATACGCGAGCGAGTGCCGGGATTCGAACCCGGGTAAACGGCTGTGCAGGCCGGTGCTCCCCCGACTCTCGGCCACACCCGCGTTGTGTCGAGAATTGTGCCGCGGCCTCCGACAGCTGCCACGGGTTTCGCTCACCGTGATCGGGTCGCCCCGGAATGCCTCTGTGATCATTGGAGCGTGACATCGTCCATCGAGGTGCGGTTGCGCACGGCGACGAAGGCAGACGACGCCTTCGTCGTCGAGATGGCTCGCCATGCCTGCGTCATCGAGGACTGGCCACTGCCCGAGCCCGGTTCGGAGGAAACCCGTAGCGTCCTGCCCGGCGATGGCGACGTGGTCGTCGTGGCCGCCAACACCGCCGGAACCCTGCTCGGCGCGGTGTGGACATTTCGCCACGATCCGCCGCTCGTCATCGACGCCGCGGCCCTGCCGGAACTCGTCATGGCCGTCTCGCCCGAGTTTCGCCGAAGGGGTGTCGGCGGCTTGCTGTTGGACGAATTGTCAGTGCGTTGCACCGGCCGGTACGAGGCAATTTGCTTGAACGTTCACGTCAGAAACCCCGCAGTGCATCTCTACGGACGCAAAGGATTTCACGCGGTAGGACAGGGCCGTGGCGCGCTCGGTGTCGCAATGCGAAAGACCGTGTCGGCACTCGCCAGTCAGGCCACGCCCAGGTAAGCGGCGCGAATGCTGTCGTCGGCCAAGAGATCTCGCGCCACGCCGCTGCGCGTCACCTTGCCGGTCTCCAGGATGTAGGCCCGGTCTGATCTGCTCAGTGCCTGCTGGGCGTTCTGCTCCACCAGTAGGACCGTCGTGCCCTGTTTGTTGATCTCCGAGATGATCTTGAAGATCTGCGATATCACCATGGGCGCCAGACCCATCGACGGCTCGTCGAGCAGAAGTACCCTGGGCCGCGCCATCAGTGCCCGACCGATCGCGAGCATTTGCTGCTCGCCGCCCGAGAGGGTGCCGCCGACCTGCGATCGGCGTTCGGCGAGTCGCGGGAAGGTTTCCAGGACCCAGTCGAACCGCTCGCGATGCTCGGCCTTGGAGGCGAACTTCCGCCCGTAGCAACCCATTTCGATGTTCTCGATGACGGTCATACCGGGGAACACGCCGCGACCCTCGGGAGCCTGGATGAGTCCGTCGGTCACCCTGCGGTGTGCCTTCACCTTCGAGATGTCCGCGCCGTCGAACCACACCGAGCCGGACGACAGCGGGCGCAGGCCCGAGATCGCGCGCATCATGGTGGTCTTGCCTGCGCCGTTCGATCCCAGCAGCGTCACCAACTCGCCCTCGCGCACCACCAGCGAAACCCCGTGCAGCGCCTCGATGCGGCCGTAGTGCACCACGGCATCGCGGACCTCGAGCAGAACCGGCCGCTCATCGGCCGCGGTCGCATCTGTGGTCTCAGGTGAGTTCGTCATCGGGTACCCCCAGGTATGCGGCGATGACCTTCGGGTCATCGCGAATCTCGGCGGGCAGGCCATCGGCGATCTTGCGACCGAACTCGAGGACGACGATGCGATCGGTGACGCCCATGACCAGGCGCATGTCGTGTTCGATGAGCAGAACGGTGTAGCCGTCGTCGCGAATCTTGCGGATGAGATCGATGAGCGCTGCCTTCTCGCTGGGATTGAAACCCGCGGCGGGCTCGTCCAGGCACAGAAGTTTCGGCTCGGTGGCCAGTGCGCGGGCGATCTCCAGCCGGCGCTGATCGCCGTAGGGCAGGTTCTTCGCCTTCTCCTCGCCGCGATCGCGCAATGCCGACGAAATCCAGTAGCGCTGCGGCACGTTCGATGGCGTCGCGCTCTTCGCGTCGGTGTCGCGGCGAGCGGATCAAGGCGCCGGGAACCGAGGTCTTGTGTCGCGCATCGGTGCCGACGACCACGTTCTCCAACGCCGTCATCTCATTCCAGAGCCGGATGTTCTGGAAGGTTCTCGCGATCCCCCGGCGGGTGATCTGGTATCGCTTGATCTTGCCTAGCGGGGCGCCGTCGAACAGGACGGTGCCCGAGGTGGGCCGGTAGACGCCGGTGATCGCGTTGAAGCAGGTGGTCTTGCCCGCGCCGTTGGGCCCGATCAGGCCGAGGATCTCACCGCGCTTGATGTTGAAGGTCACCGAGTCCAACGCCGTCAGGCCGCCGAACTTGACGGTCAAATCCTCTGTCGCCAAGAGGGTTTCGCCCTCGGCCGCGTGAACTTCACGATGCAGCGCGGCGAGCTCCTCGTCGATGACCGGTGCGTCGGGGGCGGGTTCTGTCATGCCTCCACCTTGCTGTCGCGGCCGCTGTGCAGCAGAGTCCTCGCGGACTTGCCGTAGGCGAGGAGCTGCTGCCGGGCGGGGAACAGGCCTTGAGGGCGGAAGATCATCAGGATCACTAGCGCCAATCCGAAGAACAGGTACTTCAGGTCGCCCATGTTGATCCCCAGGAATTCGACACCGAGCAACCGGTTCGGCAGATAGACGATGATGAACGCGCCGAAGATGACGCCGAGCTTGTTGCCCTGGCCGCCCAGGACGACCGCGCACAGGAACAGCATCGAGTTGATGATGTTGAAGTTCGTCGGTGCGACGTACTGCACCTGCCCGGCGTAGAGCGCCCCGGACAAGCCGCCGATGGCCGCGCCGATGACGAATGCCCACAGTTTGAAGCGGAAGGTGTTGACGCCCATGACCTCTGCGGCGTCCTCGTCCTCGCGGATGGCCACCCATGCCCGGCCGACACGGCTGCGTTCCAGATTGCCGACCAGCAGGAGAATGCCGATGATCAGCACCAGACCGAGCCAGAACCACCAGGTTCCGTAGTTCGCGTCGCCACCGGAGTTCGCGCTCGAGAACGCTCCGTTCGGGAACTTGTCGTTCTGGGCGAACCTCGGATAGGCGATCTGGTTCAACCCGCGTGAACCGTTCGTGACGTCGGCGAGGTTGTCGGCAAGCAGCCGGATGATCTCGCCGAACCCGAGCGTCACGATCGCCAGGTAGTCACCGCGCAGGCGAAGCGTCGGGATGCCGAGGATCAGCCCAGCCAGGGCGGTGACCGCCATCGCCAGTGGGACACACGCGAGCCACGCCCAGTCCTTGCTGAGGAATCCGTCTTCTCCGATCTGCTTCCACGGGCTGTCGGGACTGGTAAGCAGTGCGACGGTGTACGCGCCGACGGCATAGAAACCGACATAGCCCAGGTCGAGCAGGCCGGCTTGACCGACGACGACGTTGAGGCCGATGGCGATGATCGCGACCATCGCGAACTGAGCCATGGTGCCGCCGAAGCTGATTCCCGGAGTGTCGAGGAAGGCCGGGGTGTAGAGCGGCAGCAGCGCCAACAGCGTGAACCCGATGACGCCGAAGCCCCACTTCTGCACCCGGCCGAGGCCGGCCCACCAGTCGCGAATCCCATCGCCGGGCGCCAGGAGCCTGCTGGCCGCCGATTCGCTCTGAGCACGTCGCTTGCCGGTCATGCGCGCGCCTTTCCGAGGCTCTCGCCGAGGATGCCGGTCGGTCGGACCAGGAGCACCAGGACGAGGAGGACGAAGGCGACGACGTCGCGCCACTGGGTGCCGAAGAGCGCTTGACCGTAGTTCTCCATCACACCGAGGAGCAGACCGCCGAGCAATGCACCGCGCAGGTTACCGATCCCACCGAGGACCGCCGCCGAGAAGGCCTTGATACCTAGGAGGAATCCACCCGAGTAGATGATGCCCTGCGGCACCTTGAGCGTGTAGAGCAGCGCTGCCGCGCCCGCGAGGAGACCGCCAATGAGGAACGTGGTCAAGATGATTCGTTCGCGGGAGACGCCCATCAGCGTTGCCGTCGTCGGATCCTGCGCGACCGCGCGGATGCCCCTGCCGAACTTCGTGCGGTTGATCGCCACGTCGGTCAGCACCGCGAGGACCAACGCGGCGGCAACGATCATCAGGGTCACGTTGGTCACCGACGCGCCAAAGATGGTGAACTGGGACTTCGGCTGGACCAGGATGATCGGCTGCTGCGCGTTCGATCCGCCGTACCCCTTGATGATGTGCGGCAGGATGAAGTGCACGAATTCCTGGATGACGAACGACATTCCGATTGCCGTGATCAGGAACGTGAGCCCCTTGGCATTGCGTTTTCGCAGGGGGCGGTAGGCGACGAATTCAAGCCCCACGGCGGCCGTGCCCGATACCAGCATCGCGAAGAGCATCGCGATCCCCAGGTAGATGATCGTCAGCAGCACGCCCTTGTTGTAGGCGTTGCCGCTCGGGCTGAATCCGAGGATGAAGTCAAGGCAGAAGTACGCGCCGAACATGCCGAGCATGAAGATCTCGGAGTGCGCGAAGTTGATCAGGCGCAGAACGCCGAAGACGAGGGTGTATCCAACCGCTACCAGGGCGTAGATCGCGCCCCAGGCGAACCCGTCGATCGTCAACTGCCAGAACCCATTCAGCAGGCCATCGACGTTGAAGTTGATGTTCGCTGCCTGACAGGCGAATTGGTCGACGCACTGGTGGATCATCCGGTGGCGGGCTCCTGGTGGAATGTGTGGAATGCGAGACGCGCCCGAGCCCTTCGGTCTCGGACGCGCCTCGCCATCGGTGCTTACTGAACCTTGTAGATCCAGATCAGGGTGGTGGTGAGCTCACCCTTGTCCGTCCACTGGTACTTACGCGCAATGCCCTGACCGTCGTAGTTCTTGACGTAGTCAAGCAGCGCCGGCCGAGTGATGGAACCGGAATCGATGCCCTTCAGCAGGATCGTGGCCAGGTCATAACCCTCGATGCTGTAGGTGCCTGCATCCTGGCCGAAGGCCTTCTTGTAGTCCTCGGCGAACGTGCCCGTCGCCGGGCCGCACGGGCAAGCCAGGATCGCATCCTTGGATGCCGCGCCCGCCTGCTTGACGAACTCGGGATCCTTGGTGCCGTCGGCGCTGACGAACGTCGCCGTGACGCCGCCGTTCTTGAGCTGCTGAGCCAGGATCGCGGCTCCGGCGTAGTACCCGCTGTAGAACACCGCGTCGGGTCCGACGCCCTTGACCTGGGTCACCGCCGCGGAGAAGTCCTTGTCGTCCTTCTTCGTCGAGATGTTGCAGCCCGAGTCGGCGACCGGCCCGAGCGTTTCGCGGACCGCCTGAGCAAGACCGAGACCGTAGTCGCTGCTGTCGTCGATGACGCAGATCTTCTTGTAGCCCAGCGTGTTCTTCAGGTAGTTCGCGACCGAAGGACCCTGCACGCCGTCGTTGGCCAGACCGCGGAAGAAGGTCTTCCAACCGTTCTCGCTCAACGTGACGTTGGTGGCCGACGCCGTGGTCGCGACCAGACCAGCCTGATCGAAGACCGTTCCGGTCGCCTTGGTCTCACCCGAGAATGCGGGTCCAATGAGACCGACGGTGTACTGGTCGTCGACGATCTGCGGCGCGATGCCGGTCGCCTTCTGCGGATCGCCCTCGGTGTCGAACGGCTTCAGCTGAACCTGGCAGCCGGGGTTGGCAGCGTTGTGCTGATCGATGGCGAGTTGCGCGCCATTCTTGATGTTGATGCCCAAGGCGGCGTCGGGGCCCGTGAGCGCACCCGCCATCGCGATCGACAACGGCGGGCAGGTGGCCTTGCCGTCGCCCTTGGGGTTGGCAGGCTCGGCGCCGGCGGCGGTCTTGACCTCCGCACCGTTCTGGTCGATCTGGACCTGTTCGACGATCTTGAGATCGCCCTGCGATGAGCTCTCCTCCGGCTTGGACTGATTGCAGCCGGCAACGCCGACCACAATCAAGCCCGCACAACCAAGAGCAAATGCCCTGAGTGCAATGCGACCGCGCACGTTCTACCTCCGTGTGAATGTTGTCATCGGCATCGGCGACGCAGCGGTTATCCGCAGGGGCGTCGATGCTTCGGGTAGAACATAGCCAACCCATGGCCGTAGTGCGTGATGTTGGGAAATGCGAACTGGACAACTGCTGTGCGATCGGCCCAAACAGCGGGTTAGGAAACGAAGTCGTTACTCGGCGGCCGGGGTGTCCAGCGTTTCCAGCACGACTTCGGCGACCCTTTTCATGGTGGTCCTGCGATCCATCGCTGCCCGTTGAATCCACTTGAACGCCTCGGGTTCGGTCATTCCCTGCTTGGCCTGAAGCAAACCCTTGGCCCGCTCGACGAGCTTGCGGGTCTCGAGGCGATCCGACAGCGTGGCTACTTCCAGTTCGAGAGCGCTGATCTCGCTGAAGCGGCTCATCGCCACCTCGATCGCCGGAACCAGGTCGGTGATCGAGAACGGCTTGACCAGGTAGGCCATCGCTCCGGCGTCGCGGGCCCGCTCGACGAGTTCACGCTGCGAGAACGCCGTCAGCACCACGATGGGCGCGATGCGCTTCGACGCGATCTCCGCCGCCGCGTCGATGCCGTCACGGCGGGGCATCTTCACGTCCATGATGACGAGGTCCGGTTTGAGGCTCTCCGCCAGTTCCACGGCCTCCTGCCCGTCGCCGGCCTCGCCGACGACCTCGTAGCCCTCCTCGCGGAGCATCTCGGCAAGATCCATGCGGATCAGTGCTTCGTCTTCGGCGATGAGAACACGGCGCGCCTTCACGGCGTCCGTCGGTGACCCGGTCATGGTGCACATTGTGTCGCGAGGGCAGCGGATCAGCGACCTCGGGGCTGTGACGGCCGTGTTCGACAATCCTCTATGGTGGGAATCCGCATCGACATCCTCGTCGGCACGCCCTCGTATCCCAATTGGCAGAGGAAACGGATTCAAAACCCGTGCAGTGTGAGTTCGAGTCTCACCGAGGGCACCAGAAAGACCAATCGATCGCCCGGCGCAAGGCTCGGGCGGACGGAATCGGTATCCGCCGAAACACTCTCGCCGTTCTCCAAGGACATGCACAACGCGCTGCTAGCGTCTTGCCAGAATCCTAGGAGGAATGATGCGGTCCCTGCGCGCATTTGCGGTGGTACCGGCTGTCGGCGCAGTACTGGTCGGCTGCGGCGGCTCGACGGACGGAACACCCTTGGCGGCGTCTACGACGACGACGCCAACTACGGCGTCGAGCACCAGTACGCCCACGCCCACGACCGCCACGACGACGAAGGCGGCGGCGGGCGAAGTCGACCTCGCCAACATCGAGTCGCGCATCACCGCGTTCCTGGCCGACGGCCAACTGCCAGGCGTCGATGCCGACTGCCCAGGCCCGGTCGAGGCCAGGGAGGGTGCCACCGTCGAATGCACCCTGACCGGCGGAGCGATCGAGGGCACGGCGACGGCCACCCTCGCCGATGCCGCAGGCAAGGACTTCTCTCTGGTCTACGAGTACACCTCCGGCCCCAGCACGAAGGGCAACGGCAACGCGACGTCGGTGCCCTGACGCGACGGGTCTCGAGTCGAGCTGTGAATGACCCGATCCTTCTACCGCTAGACTCCGGACCTCATGGACAAGGCACGTCGGTTCAACACGGTCGCATGGTCGGCGGTGGGCGCACTCGCCATCGCCGGACTGATCTATGCCGGTGTCATGGCCTGGATGGTGCTCGGGACCGTGAACTGGGGTCTATTCGGCGGAAACCTCGATTGGTCACCCGGGCAGACCATCGCCCCGGCTCCACCGCAGATCCCGCCGGGGTCGCAACTGGGGCCGCAAGGGGTGCCCGCGCCGCCGCCAGGCTTGGGCGGCCCGCAGGTGCCGCAGGGTCCGGGTCAACTGACGCCGCAGGGTCCGGGTCAGTTGCCTCCGTCGGCGCCGGGTCAACTCCCTCCGCAGGGTCCGGCTCAGTTGCCGCCGTCGCCGCGGGCGCCGCAGCTCCCACCGCCGCGCTAGCCCTTGGGGGTCGCAGGGGTGCGATTCCCTGCGATGCCAGCAACGCGGTACTCCTCGGAGCTAGTCTGACGTCGTGGCGGTCAGTGACGTCGGCGCGAACCCGGGGGGCCTCAGGCTGCCCCTCCGCCGGGCGGCGTGCCTTCCCACCGTCGCCATCGACGCGCTGAAGGAGGGGCACGCCCGACATCAGGCACAAAACACCTCACGACAGCTTCGCATCCTGACGTTGGTGACCCGCATCGGCGCCGCGGTCAGCCTGTTCTTCGGCATCCAGCAGTTCTTCATCGTCCAGAGCGCCTACTGGGTGGGTTTCGTCAACCTCACCGCTGCCGTGATCTTCTTGGCGATCCCCAAGCTGTACCGGTTCGGCGAGCTCGTCGGGCCGCTCGTGTTCATCGTGGCCGCCTACACCGTTCTCACCGTCGTCAGCACCTACATCGGCAGCGGGATCGGCCTTCACTTCTACTATGTCGTCGCTGCCGCGATCGTCGTTCTGATCCTCGGCATCGAACACATGGTCATCGCCATCGTCGTCGCCGCATTCGGCGCGGCAACCGTCATCGCGCTCGAGTTGTGGGTGCCGCACAACACGGGCGTACAGCCGGAGTGGGCTTTCCAGCTCGGGTTCGTCATCAACACCTTCTCGGTGTGGGTGCTGATCGTCGCGACCGTCTGGTTCACGATGCGCGAGACCGCGCGCGCCGAGCAGGCCATGGAAGCCGAGTATCAACGTTCCGAGTCGCTCCTCGCCAACATTCTCCCCGCGTCGATCGCGAAACGGCTGAAGGACCCGGCGCACACCATCATTGCCGACAAGTACGACGACGCGTCGATAATGTTCGCCGACATCGCCGGGTACACGAAGCGTGCCAGTGACACGTCGCCAACCGAGCTCGTCCGCTTCCTCGACGCTCTCTACACCGATCTCGATGCCCTCGTCGACAAGCACGGTCTCGAGAAGGTGAAGACCAGTGGCGACTCCTACATGGTCGTCAGCGGCGTGCCTCACGAACGGCCCGATCACCTCGAGGCGCTCGCGAGCCTGGCCTTGGAGATGGCCGAGACCGTCAGCGGTCTGACCGATGGACAGGGCCGCGAGGTACCTCTGCGCATCGGCATGGCGGCGGGTCCAGTGGTGGCCGGTGTCGTCGGAGCTCGCAAGTTCTTCTACGACGTGTGGGGCGACGCCGTCAACGTCGCGGCGCGGATGGAGTCGACGGACGTCGAGGGCCGAATTCAGGTGCCGCAGAACGTCTATGAACGCCTCTGCAGGGACTTCGCGTTCGAGGATCGCGGAGACATCGACGTCAAGGGCAAGGGCGTCATGCACACCTGGTATCTCACCGGCCATCGCCACGACTCGGAAGAGCCCGCGCGCTGAGGCCTCACGACTCTTCGTCCTGCTGCGCCAGCATCCGCGCGTAGCCTGCGCCCATCGCGAGCAGGACCAAGCCGGCGACGATGAAGACGATCACGCGGAAGATGCCGTCCAACGTTCCCAGGTCGAACAGGAACAGTTTGGCCATCGCCGCAACCACGAGGGCCGTGCCACCGGCGATCGGCAGCGAGCGCTGAGCCTTCGGGATCCTGGTTGCGTATCCGAACGCGAAGGCCGCCAACGCAATCCAGCAGATCGTCGCTGCAACATGACCCGAGAAGAACCCCGTCTCCTCGCCGCCGAGCAGCACGCCCGCGGTCACGGTGAACATCGTGATCGCGTACATCGCGACCGCTGCGGCCGACGCCCACAGAATGCGCGCCACGTCGTCGTCGACGTGACTCGCCTCGGCGCGGACCCACGACCACGTGATCACGACCGCGCAACCAATGACGAGCAAGCTGGAGATGCAGGGTCGACACCGCCGTTGGCGTGGGCAGTGCGTGCGCGCTGACGAGGGTGCTCAGCGGGGCGGTGCCGAGGTAGTACGTCGCACCGACGATGCCGAAGCCTGCGGCCGACCAGCGGGCAACGGCCGTGCGCCGCCCCAGGTAGGCGACGACGAGCGCGATCGCCAGGAGGATCGGGCCCGCTACCGGGCCGTCGAACGCGACCGTCACGGCGACCAGTGCGGCGACCGCGGACGATGCGGCCCACACCTGACCGACGGCGCGGACGATGCCGAACCGTCGGCCACCCACGATCGCCAACGCGAGCAGGACGATGGCGAGCACGGCCGCCATCGGCGCGGCCACGACTCGGTCCACGGCGGCCGACACGAGCAGGACGGGTACCGTTCCGGCCACTGAGAGCAGGGCCATGCCGACGGGACGACTGCACTTCGGTAGCAGGATCAGCCCGCCCGCGAGGGCAAGAGCCGCTGCCGCCGCGCACGCACCCGCCAACCAATGAGCTTGTCCCGAGCCGTGATTCACTCCAGCCAGGGCGACGAGCAGCGGCAGTGTGGTGACCGCGATGCGCGCCGCGTGCAGGCCGATCCAGTCCCTACCCAACTGGACGGGCAACGACGCCGCGGACAACGCCAGCATGAATCCGATGACGAGCACGGTCACCCCGTCGCCGACGGCTGGGCCGAGCACGATCAGCGGCACCAACACCAGCAGCCCGAGATGCTCGGAGTTCCACCGTCGAGCCAACGTCAGGCCTCCGCCTGCGACCGCAGCGGCCAGTAGTAGTCCAACGGCGGCAGGTGCCCAGTGGTACACCGTCGTCACCGCGATGACGTCGATGTACGCGGCAGCAATGCCCGTGGCCGCCAACGCAATCGCGCCGACGCGCCCACCGGGCCGTCGCTGCAGCCACCATCCCGCGCCGACCAGGCCCAGTGCGAGGAGCGCGCCTCCGCCGACGCGGATTTCCGGCCGCAGGATGCCCGCCTGCGCGGCGAGGACGAGAAGGAGCACTACGCCGACGAGGGTGACGGCGACTCCCGCGACCGCGAGCGCCTTGCCGATCCAGCCGTCGGAGCGAGGCGTGCGTTCGACGGGAGCGACGGGGATGTTGGGCTCCGCAGGCATCCCCGGTTGCACCGGCATCCCTGGCGTCGCGGGCTGCGCCACCTGCGGTTGCCAGTACGCCGGAGGCGTCGCCGCGTAAGGCATCGTCTGTGCGGCGCGGGAAGCAACGATGCGTTGCAACTCGGCCATGTCCGCGGTCGCACGCGCCATGTAGCTCGAGATCACCGCAAGGTCCGAGGAGAGCCTGCCGATCAGGGCCTGATCCGGTTCGGTCATGGCGCCATGGTCGCACCCTCGGTGGCCTCAGCGGATGAGTAGTACTACCGGTACTACTGGAGTTGGCCGCTGTTGGCCAATGGTGCCGGGGTAACGGTTGCCCGGCCTGGTTGCCGCTTTCGCTTCAAGTTGGGGCGCCGGGATGTGGTTCCCCGTGTCCCTGGCTCTTGTCGGCTACCAGTCGCTGTGGGGCTGTTCGGTCTGGCCTGGTTGGTAGCTCTCACTGGGCGATCCTCTGGTCGCCGCGGTGTCACACCCTTCCGTCGCCGGGCCGACAAGCCTTGAGCGCGACGCCCGATCACCGTGGCCGCGGCCTGATGTCGGGTGACGTTTGGGTAGGGGTGTCGCCAGTGCTGGCCGCCCCAGATACTGCTGCAGGCGGGGTTGACCGCCAAGAGTTCGATACCGGCATGGTTGGTCATGGCGGCCAGGCGGTTGCGGAACACCGCGGTCGGCATCCTGGGATACGGTGCGGCGAAACCGTCTCCCCCGGGCTCCGCTGCCCATGGTTTCCCGGCCGGTGGTGCGGGCATCGGCGAAGTTGAGGTCTTCGACCGCGATCGTGGTGATGCCGTGCCTTCGGGTGTAGTGCAGCAGTCCTCCGATCCTCAGCCACCGTGGTGCGCAATCGAGTACCGACCGCCACCCCCGACGGCGCCGCAACCGGTAACACCCCACGCCACTGTCGCAGCCTGAGATTGGTCATATCGAAAGTCTCCTAGACGGGTCTGACATTCAATCCGCCCATCCAACACTGACCAACAAAACCTCGAACCGCTCGCTACCCGTGGTGGCTACTCGTCGAGACCGTGTTCGATCGCATACCGGGCCAACTCGACGCGGTTGGCCACCTGGAGCTTGCGGAACGTCGCCTGAACGTGGTTCTCGACCGTGCGATGGCTCAACGAAAGCCGTTCGGCAATCTGCTTGGCAGTCAGCCCCTTTGCCACGTGTCTGAGGACCTCGGTCTCCCGTTCGGTGAGAATCGGCGTGGTGACGTCGGATCCTCCCGTTCTGTCTCTGCTCTTCGCGTCCGCACTCATCCGCCGGTACTCCCCCAGCACCAGTCCGGCCAGGCCGGACGTGAAGACGGCCCGCCCTTCCCCGGTAGCCCGGACCGCGTCGGCGAGCTCCCCCTTCGACGCGCTCTTCACCAGATATCCCGTCGCCCCCGCCTTGACCGCCTCCAGCACGTCACCCCTCTCGCCCGAGGCCGACAGGATCAGGATTCGAGACGACGGTGAGACCGCGAGCACCTCGGCCGTGGCCTGAACGCCGGTGCCGTCGGACAACTGCATGTCCATGACGACGACGTCCGGTTTGACGACGCCGGCCCGTCGGGTCGCCGACCCGACGCCGTCCGCCGTAGCGACGACACGAAACCCGTCCTCCTCGAGATCGCGGGCCACCGCGTCGCGCCAGATCGGGTGGTCGTCGACGACCATCACCGTGAAGCCAGAGCCCGTCTCGGTCATCGCCGGAGTCGATCCCGCGACACGGTGAGCTCCCATTCGGTCCCAACGTCGGAGCCGGTGGTCAACCGCGCACTCCCGCCGAGCCAATCCAAGCGCCCCACAATCGATTTCGCGATGCCCATTCTCCCCTCGTCAGCGGCTTGTTCAAGCCGGCCCGTCGCTATCCCCACACCGTCGTCGCGGACGGTCACCACCACCGAATCCCCCAGATCCTCGAGCAGGACGAACGCCCGTGCGTCGATGCCCGCGTGGGCTGCGACGTTGTCCAGCGCGTTGCCGACGGCGGCGTCCACCTCGGCCGCCGCCACGCCGTCCAGGAGAACCGGATCCGCGGGCAGGCTCATCGACACGCGATCGGATTCGCGCGCCCGCAGGAGTGCCGCCAGGTCCCTCGACGTGCCCTCCGCTGCCGACAGCCCGGCGTTCCCGGAACTCACCAGTCGCCGAAGCGCCCGTTCCTGCTCACCCGCCAACTCGGCGAGTTCCGCTGTGGCACCGCCGATTTCACGCCCGCGACGCGATACCAGTGCGAGCACCTGAATCGCGCCGTCGTGAACTTCTCTGGACAATCGCTCCCGCTCCTCGGTGGCCGCCGCCAGCCTCGCCGCCCGGTCCAACTCGGTGTGCGCTCGTCGCGCCGTCTGCGCCGCCATGCCTATCGCGAGCCCCACCGCGAGTTCGACGATGATGTTCGCATTGCGGCCCAGGTCGATCGTGAGGTGATCCTTCAACGTCGCACTCACCGCCATCACCGCGAGACCGGTGGCCATCCCCCCGATGGGTCCGAACAGGAGCGCGACCGAGATCGTCGCGTTCGTGGCCCACAGCGTGGTGGGCAACGACTGGTTGTCCGCCATCCACTGCACCGATGCCGCCAGGCGGGTGGACAACACGAGGGCGAACACGACGGCTACCTCTGCGATCACCCACTCCCACCGACGTCCGAAGCCCCTCAGATACGCCACGGCGCACGCCGCGCTCCACGTGATCAGCACGGCGAACAACAACCAGCCCAGTGCGGGGCGATCCAGATCCGCGTTGACCGCGATCTGAAAACCCAACGCATAAATGCAACTCAGCAGACGAAACACCTGCGCCGCCCGCCACAATGGCGTGACGGGATCGGGACCAGCCCACATTCCGTCAGCATAGGTCGGCGAGTCGCGACTCAGCGTCGGCATGTCACGCCCGCAATGAATCTGCCCTAGCCAACCTCACGGCAGGATTGGACGCTGCCGGTAATATTCCGGTGTGCATGGCGATCTCACTCCGGTCATGATCGACACCGATACATGGTCCGACGAATTGGTGCAGCAGGCCGGCATTCCCATCGTCGACGTCCCGTTCGTGACCATCGGCAGCGGCATCGGCTCCTTCGTCACCTTCGACACGCTGCGCATCTACGGCGTGCCCGCACAGGCGATGGCCGTCCTCGGGACCCAGACCGTGCCATGGTCGAGCTACGAGTACCTGACCCGGGTGTCGCAAATCCCCCGCGAGGAGCGCTTGAGGTCCGACTCGGCGTCCACACCCGACAACATCTGGGGCTTTCCTTCCTATGCGGTCCGCGAGGCATTCTCGGCGAAGTCGTTCGGCGGCTTCGTCAGCCCGCTGTGGAACGTCCTCACCGAGCCGATCTTCTCGAACTACTACACCCCGAAGGCCGGGCACGCATTCGAGTCGATGGAACGCGAATACCACCGGGTGGGCTACGCGGCGTCATTGCACAAGGGCACCGTCCGGATGGTGCGCCGCCGCCACGGGGGCGGCTACTTCACGATCCTGACGCCGGAAGGCCCCGGGCAGCCCAAACGGGTCGCCTTCCGCAGTTCACGTACGTCCACATCGCCGTCGGCTATCCCGGCCTCAAGATGTTGCCCGACCTGCAGGAGTATCGCGAAAAGTACAACGACCCAACGAAGGTCGTCAATGCGTACGAGCCGCACGAGCACATGTACCAGTCCCTGCAGCGGCGGCAGGGCACGGTCCTGATCCGAGGTAGCGGCATCGTCGCATCCCGAGTCCTGCAACGCCTCATCGACGATCGCGACAAACACCATCTCCAGACCCGGATCCTGCATCTGTTCCGGACCTACGTCGCGGCCCCTCACGGACCTGACGTCTTCAACCGGCGCAAGGGCAAGGACGGCTGGGCCTACCAGGGCTTCAACTACCCGAAGTCGGTGTGGGGCGGACAGCTCAAGGCGAAGATGCGAAAGCTCGAGGGCCAGGAGCGCGCGAAGGCCTACGACCTCATGGGCGGCACCAACACCCCGGTCCGCAAGGATTGGCAGGAACAGCTCAGCCGCGGACGCCGCGAAGGGTGGTACCACGTGATGGCAGGGTCGGCGAGAGATCTGCGACCTGCCACGAACGGTTCCGGCGTCGTATCGACGATCGTCCCCGATCCCCGGGCGCCTTTGCCCTATCCACCACCGAGCCAACCGTTCGACGTCGGGGTTGACTACGTCGTCGACTGCACGGGGCTGGAGGCCGACATCCGCGAGCACCGTCTGCTGGCAGATCTTCTCGATCACACTGGCGCGGGACGCAACCCGAAGGACCGGCTGGACGTCGACACTACATTCGAACTCATCGGCACCCGCAGTGGCACCGGCCGGATCTACGCATCGGGTACCGCGACGCTCGGTGGGTACTTCCCCGGTGTCGATACGTTCCTCGGATTGCAGATCGCCGCACAGGAAATCGCCGACGACCTTGCCGCCAACGGCTTCTGCAAGAGGATGGGACCGATTCGCTCGACCCAGCAGTGGTGGGCCTGGGTACAGAACAAGAAGATCTGATGCTCCCCACTCTCAGCGGCCGTATCCAGACTCGATTGATCGCCTTGGGCGTCATCGGGTTCTTCGTCGCGTTCGTCATCACGCCCGTCTTGCCGACCGGCGACCTCACGCTCGGACAGAGCTACCGCGTCACGTTCAGCGTGCTGCTCGCCGTCATGCTGGTCGGCGTCCTGTGGGAGTTCCTCTACCACTTCCTGCAGCAGTTCCGTTGGGAGAAGGACTGGCCGACGCTGTTTGGACTGGTGACGGCGATCAACGAAGGCATCCTGATCTGGATCCTGTTGCGCTACACCACGATCATCGTGCCCGAATACCTGCGACCGTCGTTCGCTGCGTTCTTCATCCAGTTCGTCGTGACGTGGCTGACGTTCTGGCTGATCGTCAACGGACCGATGCGAGTCCCCTTCCACCGTTGGCGCTTCCAAGGCGGGCGATACCTGTGAGCGGCAACCAGATCGAACTCATTCCCGGACCTCACCTCGTCGCCGTCAAGAAGGGCGCGGTGATCGCGGTCGCCCACCGTGATGCGTCGAGGCTCGACGGTTCGTCGACCGCCGCAGCCACGGCGACGGCACTGGTGCGGATCGTCGACGACGCGATCGGCCTCGCCGGCGAATACTTCGGCGAGACGTTCACCAGGTTGGTCGATCGTTGGTCCAAGGATCAGAGCAGCGACGTCGAATTCGCCTGCATTGCGCCCGCGACCACCGGCATCTCGATCTATCTGCGCGGCGAGATCGGCGTGTCGGTCCAGCATCCAAACGGCGCCGAAGACCTCATCGGCGTGAAGGGCGCGCCGTTCGTCGACCTGATTCCGATGCCGAGTGGGCGGGCGGCGGTATTCGTCAAGGAACCCGACCGCGACCCGGACATCCCGACGGAGCCTGGCTTCGGATCGATCGTCGAAGGTCTCGCCCAGGCCGCCGGCGCCGTCCTCTGGATGGGCTCCGACGCGGTCGTCGAGGCCGATGACGCGCCTGCATCCGTCCCCCGACCTGGGGACCGCCGCCGATGCCAAGATTCCCGACGTCTCAAAGGCGCCCGATCCGGCCAAGGCCCCTGATCCCGTCCCGGTCAAGCCGGCCGAGCCCGTCAGGGCCTCCGAACCCGCTTTGGTCAGAGCCCCCGATCCCGTAAAAACTCCGGAACCCGTTGCCGCCCCGCCTGTTCCGCCGATCCCCAAGGCCTCCGTCGGTCCACTCGGTCTCCGCCGACAAATTCGGTCCCACCGGTAACCCTCGTTCCATCGGCGATCAGGGCACGCTTCCCGGGGTACATCGCGTTCGCCAAGCCCGACTCGCTACCCGTCCCCGACCTGCAGCCGCCGAAGGTGTTCGAGAGCTTTCACGAGGATGACAAGCCTCCGCCGCAGCGCCCGCCGCTGCCACCCGTTCGCGAAGCACCGCCAGCGCCCCCGCGCCCGGTTCCGCCGGTCAACGTCCAACAAGGCCGTCCGAACACGCCGGACCCTCGGGCCGCGACGCCGAACGATCGCCGAGTCCACGGCGTCCTCTGCTCCATCGGGCACATCAACGATCCCGAAGGCGTCGTTCTGCCGGGTGTGCGGTCGTCGAATGGATCACACGAAGGTCGTCGTCGAAGGCGAACGGCCTGCGCTCGGCGTGCTCGTCGTCGACGACGGCAGCGCGATCGTCCTCCACGGAAGCTGCGTATTCGGTCGCGAACCCGAGAGGTCCGAGTCCGCCCGGCGTGGGGCGACGCCCATTCGACTGCCCGATCAGTCGGGGCAGATGTCTCGCGCGCACGCCGAGGTGCGACTCGTCGAATGGGAGGTCATGGTGGTCGATCTCGGTTCCACGAACGGGACTTTCGTCCGGCTTCCCGGCGATCCACAACCGCGGCGGCTCACCGCGGGCAACGCCATCACGTTGGTGCCCGGAGCCGAGGTGACGATCGGCGGCCGTGTCCTGAAGTTCGACTCGGCGAACGCTCGGATCTAGACCCGCGGACGGAGCTGATCGACGACCTCGCTGACGTCGTCTCGCAGTCCGACCTCGGAACGGCCGACACGGTCCTCCACCCGGGCGGACGCCAGAACCGCACCCTGGTCGATCGCCTCGCATGGGCGGCGGGCCCCACCGAAACGGAGACGCTGGTGGATTCGAGCGGCTCGAGACCATGTTGGAGTCTTCGCTGGGTCCGGGCGTCACCGTCGGCCACCACGACGTTCAACGAGCGACCGGTTTGCAGTGCAGCCCGGGCGGCGGTGACGACGGCGCGGGCACCCGTCGCACTTCCGTCGTCGCGCGCGATGAGCTGCTCATCCGAAATGCCAAGTGCCGGTGATGTTCCCGATTGAAACCACACCGAAGGGCTTTCGGCGGGCACGATGAGTACGACGACCCCGTCGAGCTCGGAATACGGCTGCGGATGACGACGCACCCAATCCTCGCTGATGACCACCACATCCGCCTCGGTGGACGAGATCTGGCGCAGCAGGTCGTCGCCCGAGGTCGAGCCGAACCGGCATAGAGGCCGAATCGGTCGCACGGGTCACGTCGACCTCGGCGATGTATTTCTTCAACCCGTCGACGGCCTCGGCGAGGGCCGCGAGGTCCGGCAGCCCACCGGAACCCACTTCGAGCGTCGTCGTGTCGTCCGTCACCAGGAACCGCGACAGCAGGATCTCCCCTGGCCGCCGGTCCGCGAGAGCCGCGTCGGCCAGCCTCAGCATCCGGTCGGTCAATGCATTCGGCACCGAATCGGCAAGCACGAGTACGCGATACGTCTGTGGCGTGCCCAACGCCGCCCTCTCGGCGGCCTCGATGTCGCGCTCCACCGCCTTCGGCGGATACACGACGCTCAGTAGCGGGCCCGTCATGATGGTGGTGACCAGCGCCATGACGACCATCATCGTGAACATCGCGGTGTCGAGGACGCCGAGTTGCTTGCCGATCAGGAGGATCACCAACTCGGTCAACCCGCGGGTGTTCATCAGCACGCCGACCGCCGCACTCTGCTGCACCGGCATCCGCTGCAGACGGGCACCGACGAACGCTCCCATGAACTTTCCGCCGATGGCGACGGCCAGGATCAGCAGAGAGCTGCCAGATCAGGCTCACGTCGCTGAACTGTGTCAGGTCCACGCCGAATCCGGCGATGACGAAGAAGATCGGCAGCAGCAGGGAAACGCTGATTTGCTCGAGACGCTCCAGAATCTCCCTGGTGAACTCCTGCGCCCCCTCGCGCGGCATGATCGCGCCGAAGACGAATGCGCCGAAGATCTCGTGGATGCCGATCCGCTCCGTCGCCAGTGCGGACAGCAGGATCCCCACCAGGACCACCGCGAAGATGTCGGGCGTAATCCGGCCAGAGTTCTTGTACCAGTTCGGCATTCGCGCAAGAAGCGGCTTGACGACGAGGAACATCACCGCGGCGAACACCGCCGTCAGCGCGACGATGCGCACCACCGCCAGCGGACTGTTGCCGCTGGCCACGGCGTAGACGAAGGCCAGCAACGTCCACGCCAAGACGTCGTCGATTGCGGCCGCTGCGAGCGCGATGACACCCACGCTGGTCCGGTGCATGCCGCGGTCGTTGAGGATGCGGGCCAGCACGGGAAATGCCGTGATGGACATGGCAACTCCCATGAAGAGCATCAGCGCGAGCAGCGACACCCCCTTGCCGTCCACCGTGTCGTGCAGCGGGTGCAGAGCCAGCGCCGCCGCAGCACCGAGAGCGAACGGCAGGATGATCGAGGACAGGGAGATGATGCCCGCCCTCCGTCCGCGACCGCGGATGAGCGCGATGTCCAGTTCGAGCCCGACGATGAACATGAACAACACCAGGCCCAGCTGCGCCAGGATCTTCAGATACGGGACGACGTCGGCCGGAAACAGGTGCCCGTCGAGGTCACCGGGGAGCAAACCCAGCAGGCTGGGGCCGAGCGCGATCCCCGCGACGATCTCCCCGATCACCGCGGGCTGCTTGAGCTTGAGTGCGAGCCGACCGAAAAGGCGTGCCACCACGATGATTACCGCGATGTCGAGGATGATGAACGCGAAGGTGTGCCCCACGCTGACCAGTTAACATCAAGGTAAGCAGCCATGCTTTGAGTTCCAGACGAACTGGAGACCTGCGATGCCCCTAGACTCGACGACCAGTCCCGCAGCCATAGCGGACTACCGAATAGTGCGCCTCCTCGCCGACGGCAACCATGGGAAGTTCTATCTCGCCCATGCACCCGCCCGCCTCGGCCTGCAGCAGAGTGAGGTAGCGCTCAAGGTCTTTCACAACGAGATCACCGAAGACGCCTACCGGCGCGGGGTCAGGGAATTGCGTGCCTTCGCCGCGGTCAAGTCGCCGCGCCTCGTGCAGATCTTCGACGCGGTTCTCGACGAACGCTTCTTCTACGCGATGGAGTACTTTCCCCTCGGTTCCCTGGCATCGCCGTCGCGCGAACTGAGCCGCGGCGAGATCATCCAGACCCTCCATGACGCCGCGCTCGCGGTTCACGAGTTGCACGAACACGGACTGGTGCACGGCGACGTCAAACCGGCCAACATCATGTTCGACGGGACCGGCGGCAAACTATCCGACCTCGGCCTTGGTCCGCACTCTCAACTCGGAGGCGACGGTGACGAGTTTCGCCCCGGCCATGTCGGTCGAATTCATCGATCCCGAACTGCTGCAGGGGGCGGTTCCGTCGCGCGCATCCGACATCTTTGCGCTCGGCGCCACGATCAACCGAGCGCTGACGGGCGAGGGCCTCTACGGCGAACTGCCACCAGGTCAGCCGTTGGTGGCGATCAGAGCCGCGATGTCCGGACAGGCCAAGGCGTCGCGCAAGCTCAGGGACGCCGAGGCGATGCTGGTGCAGGCGTGTCTCGCGCCAGCGGAGAACCGGCCGCCCACCGCCGCCGCGGTGGCAGAGGCACTCGCCGGCCTCACGTAGCGGATTCGGGAGCTACATCACCTTCGACAGGAACAACTTCGTGCGATCTTCCTGAGGATTGCTCAGGACTTCGCGCGGATTGCCGCTCTCGACGATGACGCCGCCGTCCATGAACACCAACTGATCGGCCACCTCGCGGGCGAAGCCCATTTCGTGGGTCACCACCACCATCGTCATGCCCTCGCTGGCGAGCTTCTTCATCACGCCGAGTACCTCGCCGACCAGCTCGGGGTCCAGCGCTGAGGTGGGTTCGTCGAACAGCATCAGCTTGGGGTCCATCGCCAGAGCTCTCGCGATCGCCACCCGCTGCTGTTGTCCGCCCGACAGCTGGGCGGGGTAGGCCGTCGCCTTGTCCGCCAGTCCCACCTGGTCGAGCAGGTCCATTGCCCGAGCCCTGGCCTTGTCCTTCTTGACGCCCTTGACCTGCACCGGCGACTCCATGATGTTCCCGAGTGCAGTGCGGTGCGGAAACAGGTTGAAGTGCTGGAACACCATCCCGATGTCGCGGCGCTGTTTGGCCGCGTCGCGCGGCGGCATCTCGTGCAGCTTGCCTGCACGTTCGCGGTAGCCGATCAGGTCGCCGTCGACGTAGAGGCGGCCACCGTTGACCTCCTCGAGGTGATTGATGCACCGCAGAAACGTCGACTTGCCCGAACCGGACGGTCCCACCAGGACCAGATACCTGACCGCGGCCGATCTCCAACGTCACGCCCTTGAGCACCTTCAGTGCTCCGAAGTTCTTGCACACGCTCTCGGCCTTGACCATCGGCGTGGTCACCGCGTCGCGACAGCACTCATGTGTGCCCCACCTCTCCGAGAACCTGCGCCTCGGCCAATTGCGTTGAGTTGTTTGGCGGTGAGCTTGCGTGAGGCGCCCCTGGAGAAGTAGCGCTCAAGGTAGAACTGACCGACCATCAGAATGCTCGTGATGATCAGGTACCACGCGGCCGCGACCAAGAGCAGCGGGATCGGTTGGAAGAGCACCGCCGAGATGTCGCGCTGACGCCCGAACAGGTCGAAGCTGTAGGGCACCGCGGCGACCAGCGAGGTCGTCTTCAGCTGGCCGATGAACTCGTTGCCGGTCGGCGGGATGATCACCCGCATCGCCTGCGGTAGAACGGTACGCCGCATCGTCATGATCCATGACATGCCCAGAGCGGTGGAGGCCTCCGACTGCCCTTCTGGAACCGAGGTGATCCCCGCCCGGATGATCTCCGCCAAGTAGGCCGCCTCGTTGAGGCCGAGGCCGACCACCGCGAGCCAGAAGTACAGCGCCAGATCCTGAATGTTGAGGGTGAAGAACGACGGCCCGAACGGAATGCCCAGCACGATGTTCTTGTAGATCGACGGAAACAGTCCCCAGAACACCAGCTGTACGTAGACCGGTGTGCCGCGGAAGATCCACAGATAGACCCAGGACACCGACCTGAACACGGGGTTCGGCGATAGCCGCATCACCGCGAGGATGACCGCGAGCACGATCGCGAGCACCATCGACAGGATCGTCAACACGAGGGTGACGCCCACCCCGGAGACGATCCGTTCGTCGAGGAAGTACTTGCTGAATGTGGCCCAGCCATAGGCCTCGTTGGTGGCTGCGCCGTACAGGAACAGCACGGCGAGGACGACGATGACGGTCGCCGCCACCCACCGCCATGGGTGCCTCAGCGGGATGGCATCGATGGCGGCTGGACTTTCGGGTGGCGACGACACGTCAACGCTCATGGTCTATTCGGCGATCAGCTGGTTGCGCCGTTGATGACCGGCTTGTCGATCAAGCCTGCCTCGACACCCCAGTTCGACGCGATCGTCTTGTAGTCACCGGTCTCGATCAGATGCTCGAGAGCCTTCTGGAGCGACTGCGCCAGCGGGGAGCCCTTCTTGACGGGCCAACCGTACGGCGCCGAATCGAATGTTTCGCCGGCCTGCTCGAGCTTTCCGGCGCTCTGCTTGATCGCGTACAGGGTCACCGGCGAATCCGCCGACATCGCATCGGCCTGGCCGAGGACGACGGCGTTGGTGGCCTGGTCCTGACCGTCGAACTTGACGATCGTGATGGCGGGCTTGCCCGCGTCGGTGCACGCCTTGCTCTTCGCCGGGAGTTCATCGACCTCCTGGGTGGTCGTCGACTGCACCGCGACCTTCTTGCCGCACGCGTCGTTGGGGTCGATGGTCGAGCCCTTCGGCTTGGCCCACAGCGAGCCCGCGGAGAAGTAGGTGACGAAGTCGACCGTCGCTTCACGTTCCTTGGTGTCGGTGAACGACGACATGCCGACGTTGAACGTGCCGCTCTGAATCGACGGGATGATCTTGGCGAAGTCCGCCTCCCGGTACTCGGCCGTCAGACCGAGCGTGGACGCGATGGCATTCATGAGATCGACGTCGAAGCCGATGATCTTGCCGCTGGCATCCTTGAACTCATTGGGGGTGTACGGGACATTCACGCCGACGACCAACTTGCCGGAGGACTTGATGTCCTCGGGAACGGTGTTGGCGATGTCGTCGACCTTGGCCGCCTTGGGCCGCCGTCGTCTCCTTTGCCGGGCCCGTGGTGTCCTCGTTCTTGGTACAGCCCGACAGCACGAGAGTGCCGGCCACGGCGACCACCGCAGCGCCGCGCCACCAGCGTGATCCCGCTCTACGGTCCTTGATTCCTGATCCCACTTGTCTCTTCTTTCTGCACCGGGTCGCCGTGATGGTCAATTAGGCGACGACGTGAACGAACACTAGCGGGATGGCCGCGCTCTAGTAGGTGAAACTTAACGCCGGTAGTCGATCCGTGCCGTGCGAACGCTGCGGGGAAAAACAACGCGCGACTCGGGACGCGACCGCGATGCCTCGTGGAACACTGCCCACATGACCAACCCTGCACTTCCAAGCCTTTTGCCGCACTTCTGGAAATCGGCGCTCGTCTCCGGCGTACTGGCCGTCGCTCTCGGAATTGCGATGATCGCGTGGCCCGCCATATCGATCACCGTCGCCGCCATCTTCTTCGGCGCGTACCTGCTGTTGAGTGGGATCGAGCAGGTCTTCTTCGCGTTCAGCCTGCACATCGCCGCGAGCGGCCGCGTTCTGCTGTTCATCAGCGGTGCCGCCTCGCTGATTCTCGCCGTGCTGGCCTTTCGTCACCTCGCGGACGCGGTCCTTCTGATGGCGATCTGGATCGCGATCGGATTCATCTTCCGAGGCGTCGCGACGTCGGTCTCGGCCATCAGCGATCCGACGCTGCCCGGCCGCGCCTGGAACATCTTCTTCGGCCTCGTCAGCCTGATCGCGGGTGTCGTGGTGTTGGCCTCGCCGTTCGAGTCGCTCGCCACGCTGGCTCTCGTCGTCGGGATCTGGCTGGTGGTGCTCGGTGTCATGGAGGTCATCGTCGCGATCGGCATGCGCAAGTCGGGCAAGGTGATCAGCGAGGCGATCGAGCCCGCCGCCCCCTAGCCCTAACAGCCATCTGCTACTACACTGCGTCGTAGGAGATGGTGCACATGGATGCGCTCGACGTATCGAGGTGGCAGTTCGGGATCACGACGGTCTACCACTTCGTGTTCGTCCCGCTCACGATCGGCTTGGCGCCGCTCATCGCCGTCATGCAGACCGTGTGGGTCGTCACCGGCAACGCGTCCTGGTACCGGCTCACCAAGTTCTTCGGGAAGCTGTTCCTGATCAACTTCGCGCTCGGTGTCGCCACCGGCATCGTCCAGGAGTTCCAGTTCGGGATGAACTGGAGCGAGTACTCCCGCTTCATCGGTGACGTGTTCGGCGCCCCGCTGGCCATGGAAGGGCTCGTCGCGTTCTTCTTCGAGTCCACGTTCATCGGCCTATGGATCTTCGGTTGGACCCGCCTCAATCGGTACGTCCACCTTGCGTGCATCTGGGTCGTGGCCGTGGCGGTGAACATGTCCGCCTTCTTCATCATCGCCGCGAATTCGTTCATGCAGCATCCCGTCGGCGCCCGGTTCAACCCGCAAACCGGTCGCGCAGAACTCACCAGCATCGTCGCGCTATTCACCAACAACACTGCGCAAGCAGCATTCCTGCACGCCGTCGCGGGGGCGTTCCTCACCGCGGCGGCCTTCGTGGCCGGAGTCAGCGCGTGGTGGATGGTGCGGGCGCGAACCACGGACGAGGCACGGACCCTGTACCGGCCTGCCACGATCCTCGGGTGTTGGGTCGCCCTGGTGGCCACCGTGGGACTGGTCGCCACCGGTGACGCGCAGGGCAAGCTCATGTTCCAACAGCAGCCCATGAAGATGGCTTCCGCGGAGTCCTTGTGTCACACCGAAACCGACCCGAGTTTCTCCGTGCTCACCGTCGGCACGCACAACAACTGCGACAGCGTCACGCGGGTGCTCGAGGTGCCCTACGTGCTGCCGTTCCTCGCCGAGGGCCGCTTCACCGGCGTGACGCTGCAGGGCGTGCAGGACCTCCAGGACGAGTACCAGGCGACGTTCGGCCCGGGAGACTATCGGCCCAACCTCTTCGTCACCTATTGGGCCTTCCGGGCGATGATCGGATTGCTTGCCATACCAGTCCTTTTCGCCCTCGTTGCGCTCTGGCTGACCCGTCGCGGCCGAATTCCGCACCAGCGGTGGTTCTCCTGGTTCGCGTTGTTCTCGCTGCCCGCTCCGTTTCTGGCCAACAGCGCCGGCTGGGTGTTCACCGAGATGGGTCGTCAGCCCTGGGTCGTGGTGCCCAACCCGACCGGTGATCAGATGCTGCGCCTCACCGTCGATCAGGGGGTGTCGGGTCACTCGGCCGGCCTGGTCATCACGTCTTTGACGGTCTTCGCGCTGCTGTACGGCGCGCTGGCCGTCGTCTGGTTCTGGCTGATTCGTCGGTACGTGATCGAGGGACCGTTGGACCACGACGCCGAACCGGCCGCCCCCGCACCACCCGGGGACGACGAGGTCGCGCCACTGTCGTTCGCGTACTGAGGCTCGCACCGAGGAGGAATCGTGGGGCTGCAAGACTTCTGGTTCATCGCGTTGGCCGTGCTGTTCGTCGGTTTCTTCGTCCTCGAAGGCTTCGACTTCGGGGTGGGAATGCTGATGGAGTTCTTCGGGCGGCGGGCACCCGACGGTGACGCAGAGCAGCACCGGCGAGCCGCGCTCAACACGATCGGCCCGGTGTGGGACGGCAACGAGGTGTGGCTGATCACCGCCGGAGGGGCGATGTTCGCGGCGTTCCCCGGCATGTACGCCACGCTGTTCTCCGGGCTGTACCTACCCCTGCTGGCGATCCTGGTCGCGATGATCGTCCGCGTGTGTGCGATCGAATGGCGTGGCAAGATCGATGATTCGAAATGGCGCAGAACCGCCGACGTCGCCATCGCGGTCGGCTCCTGGGTGCCTGCAGTCCTCTGGGGCGTGGCGTTCTCCGCCCTCGTCTCCGGCCTACCGGTCAACGCGGACAAGCAGATTCAGCTCACCGTCCCCGACCTTCTCGCCCCGTACACCCTGCTCGGCGGACTCGCCACCGCGGGATTGTTCGCCTTCCACGGCGCCGTGTTCGCCCGGCTGAAGACCGAGGGGCCGATGCGTGACGACGCCACCAGGTTTGCAAGTCGGTTGGCCGCGCCGGTCACGGCCATCGTCGCCGCATTCGGGATCTGGACCCAGCTGGCGCACGGCAATGACTGGACGTGGCTGATTCTGGGACTCGCGGTGGTGGCGCAACTCTGGGCCGTCATGCTTGTCTGGGGCCGCGGCGGTGACGGATGGGCCTTCGGATGCACGGCAGTGGTCGTCGCGTCGGTGGTGGCGCTTCTCTTCGCGTGCCTGTACCCGAATCTCATTCCCTCCACGCTGAATCCCGACTGGAGCCTGACCATTCAGAACGCATCCTCCTCCCCCTATACGTTGAAGATCATGAGCTGGGCAGGGCTGATCTTCACCCCGCTCGTCGTCGCCTACCAGGCGTGGACGTATTGGGTTTTCCGGCAACGCATTTCGGCTAAGGCGATCCCTGACTCGATCGGCCTTGCGCCCCGGTTGACGTGACCGGCCTCCACGCCACCAGGGCGATGCGACGCTACCTGGCCGCCGCGGTGTGCTGCGGAGTGGTCATCGCCGCCACCGCCATCGCGATCGCCGTCGTCGTGGCACACGTCGTTGCCGGCGTCATCACCGAACCCGCTGCGCGGACCATTGATCGGTGGTGGGGCCCGTTGTCAATCCTGCTGGTGCTGTGGGTCGTTCGCGTGCTCGCCCAATGGCTGCAAGGCAGGCTGAGCCAGCGCGGCGCCACCGCCGTCATCGCCGAGCTCAACGGACGGGTGCTGACCGTCGCGACGTCGCTTCCGCCGCGGGAGCTGGCGGCGTGCCGTGACGAAGCGATGGTGCTGACGACTCGCGGCCTGGACGGGTTGCGGCCCTACCTCACCCGGTACCTGCCGTCGGCAATCATGGCGGGTCTGCTCACCCCGGCCGCGGTGATCGTGATGGCCTGCTACGACGTGCGATCGGCGGCCATCGTTCTGGTCGCGTTGCCCTTGGTCCCGCTGTTCATGGTCCTCATCGGGCTCGTCAGCGCCGAGCGATCGACGGCAGCCCTGCAGGCCATGAGCACCCTGCAGGCCCGCTTGCTCGATCTGATCGCAGGGCTGCCCACCTTGCGCGCTCTCGGACGCGCCGAAGGGTCGGCTCGTCGGATCGACGAACTCAGTGCGGCACATCGCCGTTCGGCAATGGCGACGCTTCGCATCACCTTTCTCTCGGCGCTCGTCCTGGAACTCCTCGCGACGCTCGGTGTTGCGCTCGTCGCCGTCGACGTCGGCTTGCGCCTGGTGTACGGAAACGTGGCGCTGGCCACCGCGCTCACCGCGCTGTTGCTTGCACCCGAGGTGTTCTGGCCGCTTCGCCGCGTCGGTGCGGAGTTCCACGCAGCGCAGGACGGCAAGACGGCGGCGGGTCGTGCGTTCGACCTCATCGACCGCGGTCCCGTCGGGCGAGCGGGCCCCCCATCGGTGGTGACGGCTGTCTTACGGCCGGCGTCGATCCGACTCGACGATCTCGGCATCGCCTCACGCGACGGCATGGCCCCCCAACACCTTTCGATGGAGGCCAGGCCGGGCACGGTGACGGTTCTGACCGGTCCCAACGGTGCGGGAAAGAGCTCGGCCATCGAGGCGATACTCGGGCTCGTCGGCGCCCACGAGCGGTCGAATCCTCATCGGCGAGAAGGACATCGCCGACGTGGATCTTCAGGCGTGGTGGGCTCAGGTCGCGTGGCTGCCGCAGCGCCCCGTCCTGGTGGCGGGAACGGTGCGGGACAACCTCGATCTGTTCGGTCCACTCGACGATCTCGAAACTGCCTGTCGGCTCTCGGGATTCGATGCCGTCCTGGCATCGCTCCCGTCGGGACTCGCCACCGTGATCGGGCGGGGCGGCACCGGGTTGTCACTCGGCGAGCGTCAGCGCCTGGCGCTGGCGCGCGTGCTCGGATCCTCGGCACGCGTCGTCCTGCTCGACGAACCGACCTCGCATCTGGACGTCGACACGGAGGCCGGTGTTCTCGACGCGGTAGCGGCGCGGGCTCGGGCAGGCTCGACGGTCGTCGTCGTCGGGCACCGTAGCTCCGTGACGGCGATCGGCGACCAGGTGATTCGGATGGGCGGCGAGGTCCTTGTCTAGCACCCATCCCCTTCTTTCGGTCCTGCACCTCGCTGAGACCGCGGCTGAAGCGGTTGGGGCTCGCGATCACCTTGGGCGTGTTGGCCCTCGGAAGTGCGCTCGCACTGGCGGGAGTCTCTGCCTGGCTGATCACGCGGGCTTGGCAGATGCCTCCGGTGCTCGACCTCGCGATTGCCGTCGTCACGGTCCGCGCCCTCGGCATCTCTCGCGGCGTGCTCGGCTACTGCGAGCGCCTTGCGTCTCACGACACCGCCCTTCGCGCCGCCGGAACGGCGCGAACTCGGCTGTACCAGAGACTTGCGGCCGGACCCGTCGACGCGGTTCTGCGAATGCACGGTGGCGATCTGGTCTCGCGGATCGGGGCATCCGTCGACGAGGTGGCCGACGTGCTCGTCAGAGCCGCCCTGCCGATCGCGGTTGCCACCGTCCTGTCGCTGACGTCCGTGGCCGTGATCGCGGTCATCTCGCCGGTGGCCGCGCTGGTCCTTGCCGGTTGCCTTCTCATCGCCGGTTTCGCCGCCCCCCTACTTGCCGCCCGCGCAGCTGCCGCAGGCGAAGCGCTTGCGGTTCGACACCATTCCCGGCGCGACACCGCTGCGGTGTTCGCACTCGACCACGCACCCGAACTCCGGGTCGGCGGTCGCCTCGACGACCTCATCGCGGAATCAGTTCGGGAGCAACGTAACTGGGGCCGCGCCCTCGACCGCGCCGCATCCCCTGCCGCCGTCGCATCGGCAGCGCCGACCGCCGCGCTCGGCGCAAGCGTTCTCGGTGCCCTCGTCGCGGGAATCGCGCTCGCTCAGACGGTTTCCCCCACCACGTTGGCCATCCTGATGCTGCTGCCCCTCTCCTCGTTCGAGGCGATCGCCGGACTGCCTCAGGCCGCCGTCCACCTCACCAGGGCCACCATCGCCGCCCAGCGACTCGTGCGACCTGGCCGACGCAGGGCCGTCGGATCGGGAGCGTCCGGAGGCGACCCCCGTCGAACTTCGGCCCGGCGACCGATTGGCGGTCGTCGGGCCCAGCGGCAGCGGTAAGACGACGCTACTGATGGCGATCGCCGAGAGCTACGAATCACCGCCAACCGCAGGATTTTTCGCCGAGGATGCGCACATCTTCGCGACCACGGTCCGCGACAATCTGCGGGTCGCGCGCGGAGACGCCACCGACGACGAACTCACCGCCGCACTCGATCGCGTCGGGCTGCGGGAGTGGCTCGACGGGCTACCCGACGGGTTGACGACGGTGCTCGTGGGTGGGGCCGAGGCCGTGTCGGCAGGCCAGCGTCGGCGGTTGCTCCTTGCGCGCGCACTCCTCTCGACCCTGCCGATCCTGCTGCTCGACGAGCCGACGGAACACCTCGACGCGGCGGCCGCCGACGAAATCCTCGCCGGCCTACTCACTCCCGGAGGGCTCTTCGCGCCCGAGCGCACGGTCGTCGTCGCGACGCACCACCTCCCCGACGCCACCGCCTTTCCCACTCTGGTCCTGGGGCGTGACGAGTACGCTCGTCAGTCATGAGCGGGTACCCCGGCGGCTACTACCCGCCGCCACAGCCCTACGGACCGTACCCACAGGTGCTCCCGCCCGCCCCGGCGCGCAAGGACGGACTGGGCATCGCGGCGTTGATCGTCGCCATCCTCGGCTTGGTGTTCTGCTGGTCGGTGGTCCTCGGCATCGTCGCTCGGCGTGGTCGCCGTGATCCTCGGATTCGTCGGCCGCGGGCGGGTCAAGAGCGGCGAGGCGTCCAACGGTGGCGTGGCATTGGCAGGGATCGTCCTCGGTGCGCTGGCGATCGTCGTCTCCCTGACCTTCATCGCCATCTGGTACGGCGCCTGGAGCGACATCGGCGGCAACGACTACGTCGACTGCGTGTCCAAGGCGGGGAACGACCCGAAGGCCGTTGAAGGCTGCGCGAACCAGTTCCAGGACCAGCTGGAGAGCCGGCTCAGCATCCAGGTGACCCCGCCGAGTTAGCGAGAGCCGGGGAAGTACTTGACGATTCCCTCCTGCACGACGGTGGCGAGCACCCTGCCCGACTGATCGAAGAAGTGTCCGGTGCCCAGACCGCGCGACTCGGCCGCCACCGGCGACGACGTCGAATACAGCACCCAGTCGTCGAACAGGACCGGACGGTGGAACCACACCGAGTGGTTCATCGACGCGGCGAAGATGCGATCGAACCCCCAGGACAGACCGTGGGTCGTGATGATCGAGTCGAGCACGGTGGTGTCCGAGGCGTACACCAGGGCGGCGGCGTGGATCACCGGGTCGTCGGGCATCGTCGCCCTTGGCGGTGAGCCAGACGCGGTTGTGGGCGAGTCGGTCGCCCTTGTCCCGCATCACCCAGGCCGGATCGTTGGCGTACCGCCACTCGATGGGCTTGAGGGCGGCGACGAAGTGCGGCACCGTCTCCTCGTAGCCGATCAGCAGATCCTCGATGCGGGGTAGCGACAGCGGGTCCGGCACGTCGGGTGCGTCGACGCCGTGCTCGAGCCCGCGGCCCCCCGCCATGTGGGCGACCAACGCCGATGCGAGCAGAACGTCACCCTGCCTGACGTCGACCCTGCGATTGGCGAAGCGGCGCTCGTCGCGCAGGCGCACGACGTGGAACTCGAGGTCCTGCTCGGGGTTTCCGCCTGCGATGAAGTGCACCGACAGCGTGCTCGGGGGCAGCTCGTGCTTCAGCGTGCGGCACGCAGCGACGAACGCCTGCGCCATCATCTGCCCGCCGAACGTCCGGATCGGGTTCTTGCTCGGGTGCGATCCGGTGAAGGTGTCGTCGTCGACCCGGCGCAGCTCGAGGACGCCCAACAGCTCCTCGAGATCCGAGTTGCTGCTGCCCGGCACGCGTCTCCTAGTGGTCGTCCTCGCCGATCCGATGGACGTGGATCAGGTTGGTCGAGCCTACTGTGCCGGGTGGTGCACCAGCGACGATGATCACCAGGTCGCCGCGCTTGTAGCGGCCGAGCGACAACAGCGACTCGTCGACCTGACGGATCATTCCGTCGGTGGTTTCCATGTGGGGCACGATGAAGGTCTCGGTGCCCCAGGTCAGGGCCAGCTGGCTGCGGATCTCCGGCAATGGCGTGAACGCCAGCAGCGGCAGCGGGGTGTGAAGCCTCGCCAGCCGCCGCAGGGTGTCACCCGACTGCGTGAAGGCGACGAGTGCCTTCGCATCGAGCCGTTCGCCGATGTCGCGCGCCGCATAGGAGATCACGCCGCGCTTGGTGCGCGGCACGTGTGTCAGCGGTGGCGCTGCGGTGGAGTTCTCCTCGACGGCGGACACGATCCGCGCCATGGTCCGTACCGCTTCCAACGGGTACTTGCCGACCGATGTCTCGCCGGACAGCATGACTGCGTCCGCGCCGTCGAGCACGGCGTTGGCGACGTCGGACGCCTCGGCACGCGTCGGCCTGGAGTTCTCGATCATCGACTCGAGCATCTGCGTCGCGACGATGACGGGTTTGGCATTCTCCCGTGCCATTTGGATGGCGCGCTTCTGCACGAGCGGGACCCGCTCGAGAGGCAGTTCGACGCCGAGGTCGCCGCGGGCGACCATGATGGCGTCGAATGCCAGCACGATGGCCTCGAGATTGTCGATCGCCTCCGGCTTCTCCAGCTTCGCGATGACCGGCACCCGCCGCCCGACCCTGTCCATCACCTCGTGGACGAGTTCGATGTCGGCGGGTGAGCGAACGAACGACAGCGCGACCAGGTCGACGCCGAGGCGCAGTGCGAACTCGAGGTCCTCGATGTCCTTCTCCGACAGCGCCGGGGCGGAGACGTTCATCCCTGGCAGCGACATGCCCTTGTTGTTGCTGACCTTGCCGCCCTCGGTGACCGAGCACACGACGTCGTTTCCATCGATGTGCTCGACGACCAGGCCGATGTTGCCGTCGTCGACCAGCACGCGGTCACCGGGCGAGGCGTCCAGCGCGAGTCGCTTGTACGTCGTCGACACCCGGCCGTGGGTGCCCGCGAATTCCTCGACGGTGATCCGGATGGTCTCGCCGGCCGTCCAGACCGTGGGGCCATCGGCGAAGCGGCCGAGGCGGATCTTCGGGCCCTGCAGGTCGGCCAGGATGCCGACGGCGTGCCCCGTGGCTTCGGACGCCGCCCGCACCCGCTTGTAGTTGGTCTCGTGGTCGGGATAGTCCCCGTGGCTGAAGTTCAGGCGTGCTACGTCCATACCGGCCTCGACCAGCGCACGCATCATCTCATCGGAGGAGATGGCGGGGCCGAGCGTACAGACGATCTTTCCGCGTCTAGTCACGGCGACTCAGCATAGTCGTGAATCGGTTCAGACGGCGGCCGGAGGAACTGGGCACGGCTTGGCCCGGGTATCGACGGAGGGGCACGATCACCCGTCGAGAAGCGTCGGTACCAGCGGGAACCCCGGCAGATTGCGGACCACCGTCCACACGATCGCCGCGATGATCACCACTACCGTCGCGGCCACGGGCATGAGCTTCTGCCCCCGCTTCCACCGCACCAGGAGCCAGGCCGCCAGCATCGGCAAGCCGACCAACAGGAAGACGTTGTCGACGACGGCAGCGCCGAAGTCGAGATGCAGGAGATCGTGCGTCATGCGCAGTCCACCGCAGGCCGGGCAGTTGAGACCGGTGACCATCTTGAACGGACAGCCGGGGAACATGAAGCCGTGGCTGTGCGGATCGCCCAGCCCGATGTAGACAAGCCCGCCGGCGAGCACCGCACCCGTGCCGAGTGCGCCGTACAGCCGGCCTCGGCCGTCGGTGGCGGTCTCGTTAGGTTCCATCGCGCAGCGGACGTCCCTGGGGATCTCGGACCTTGTCGCTGAGAATCAGGATCGCGTCGATGATGCCCCATATGACGGCTCCCACACCGCACGTGACGAGGCCGACGACGAGTTGGGCGATGCCTAGGCCTGTCTGACCGAGGTAGATCCGTCCTATGCCGACGAGGCCGAACAGGCCCAGCAGCTGTAGCAGCCCCGCAACCACCTTGGACTTCTCCGAGAAGGGTTCTCCGGTAACGGGATGGCGGCCGTACGGGGCCGACGGGTCGGCGTACGCGGGGCCAGCAGGAGGAGGCGGGTATCCGGGCGGCGGGGGGTAGCCAGGTGGCGGCGGGTAGCCAGGTGGCGGCGGTGGCGGCGTGGCTCCCGACTCGTAGCCACCGAACTGAGGCTCGGTCATGTTCCCAGCATGCCAGAGGCCGACGGTCGTCAGAAGGATTGAGGACGATCGGAGGTGAACGGTGTCCGCTCCACTCCTCACATCGGTCTCACGTGCCGGTGAGGGAAAATTCACCATGGAGTCACGCCGTGGCGCGGCGGGGCAACAATGGACTTCTAACCTGACGTCCACATGATCAGCCCGCAGCGCGAGACCCGCCCGAAATTGTCGGGTAACGACTTGGAAACTCCGGATGCATAGACACGGCACCATGACTGCAACACCGCCAGAGACGCCGGCCTGGGCACCGCTCACCGGCTTCCGCGTAGCGGTCACGTCTGCACGCCGCGCCGACGAGCTGTGCGCGCTGCTGCGCAAGCGCGGCGCCACGGTGACGAGCGCGGCGGCGATCCGGATGGTGCCGCTTCCTCACGACGACGAACTGCGCGAGCACACCGAGGCGCTGATCGCCACGCCGCCCGACATCGTGGTCGCCACCACCGGGATAGGCCTGCGCGGCTGGATTGCGGCGGCGGACGGTTGGGGGTTGGCCGACGACCTCGTCGCCGCCCTCGGAAGGGCGCGGGTGGTCTCGCGTGGGCCGAAGGCGACCGGAGCCCTGCGGGCCACCGGCCTGCCCGAGGAGTGGTCACCCGAGTCCGAGTCGTCGCGCGAGGTCCTGCGATATCTGGTCGAGGGGGGCATCGCCGGGCAGCGCATCGCGGTGCAGCTGCACGGCGCCACCGACGACTGGGACCCGTTTCCCGAATTCCTCGACGAGCTTCGCGCGGCGGGCGCCGAGATCGTCCCCATCCGGGTCTATCGGTGGCGGCCTTCGCCCCGCGACGGAGACTTCGACCAACTCGTCGCGGAGATCGCCGAGCGCAAGTTCGATGCGGTGAGCTTCACGTCGGCCCCTGCCGTGGCGGCGATTCTGCTTCGGGCCAAGGACATGGGAATCGAAGACGAGGTTCTCTCGGCGTTTCGCAACGGGGTGCACGCCATGTGCGTGGGACCCGTGACCGCACGGCCACTGGTCAGGTTGGGCGTGCCGACGTCGGCGCCCGAGCGGATGCGCCTCGGCGCGCTCGCCCGCCACATCACCGACGAACTGCCGCTGCTGCAATCACGGACGGTCCGGGTCGCCGGTCACACGCTGGAGATCCGCGGCACCTGCGTTCTGGTCGACGACGAGGTCAAGTCGCTCTCCCCCGCGGCCATGGCCACGATCCGCACGCTGGCGCACCGCCCCGGCGCTGTGGTGCCCCGGAGCGATCTCCTCGCTGCCCTCCCGGGCACCAGCACCGACACTCATGCCGTCGAGACGGCGGTGCTTCGGCTGCGAACGGCCCTGGGCGACAAGAACATCGTCTCCACCGTGGTCAAGCGAGGCTACCGGCTGACCGTCGATGACGACGCCGATGGGCACCGGGCTCCACTGGCGGTCGTGCGGTGAATCTGATCCTGGTCGCTCACGGCACCCGCAAGCAGGCGGGCCTCGAGATGGTCGCCGACCTCGCCGCACGCGTCGGCACCACGCTGCAGCGGCCGGTCCACGTCGCGTTCCTCGACGTCCTCGGTCCCACGCCCACCGACGTGCTCAGCTCGGCCGCGATGCTCGAACGCCCGACGATCGTCATACCCGCGTTCCTCTCACGTGGCTACCACGTGAACGTCGACCTTCCCGCCCACGTCGCGGCAAGCGGGCACCCCGACGTCACCGTGACCGACCCGCTCGGGCCGAGCCCTCAGATGGTGCGCGTGGTGGCGCAGCGCCTCGTCGAGTCCGGTTGGCGCCCTGGCGATTCGGTCATCCTCGCGGCGGCGGGGACCTCGGATCCGACCGCCATGACCGATCTGCGCGCGCTCGGCGACGCTGCTGTCCGCCATGACCGGGGCGCGGGTCGAGCTCGCCTTCGCCGCAACGGGTTCGCCACGAGTAGCGGAGGCGGTGACGGCGGCGCGACTCCACGGCGCGCGCCGGGTTTTCGTCGCGTCCTACCTGCTGGCCGAGGGATTGTTTCAGGACCGGCTGCGAGCTTCCGGAGCCGACGTCGTCACCGGGCCGCTCGGCCTGCACCCAGGCACGGTTCGGCTGATCGCCGCCAGCCGGTTCCGCCGCGCCCGCCTACCTCGCGACCTGCACCACGCCGTTCGGCTGACATGCGGGTCGGGTACACCTGCACCGCTACGCCGGCGTCGTCCAGGCACGTTCCGTCGTCGAGGGCGAACGCCTGCTTCTTGATCGGAGACTGCACCATCGCGCGACCACGGCGATCGCCGATGATGCCGCGGGACAACACCGATGCGCCGGAGAACGGGTCGATGTTCCCGAGTGCGCGCAGCGTTCCGTCGTCGAGCCGGAACAGTGCCACCTGCAGTGCCGTCGTCGAGCAGCACGCCGACCCCGCGACCGGGTATCAGCAGGTGGTAGTCACACGCATTGGTCCACACCCTGAGGTCGTCGACGACTGTCACGGGCGCGAACCCTCGGCATCCCACATCGGAACCAGCCGTCCGGCCGAGCGCTCGGTGAACGTCGACGGTCGGGTCGACCGCGTCGGGTGCGTTGACGAACGACACGAATCGCGACAGCTTGGCCGGGATCGTCCAGGACTCCCTTCCACTCGCAGGAGTAGCCGTCGACGTGGCGGGCCATCGCCGCCTCGAATTCATCTGCGAGCCCGAGGGAGTCGTTGCAGACGACGTCGCGCAGATGGTCGATTCCGCCGTCGAGTGCCTCGACCCATGGCGCGGTGCGCTGCAGCCTGTCGGCAGTGCGGATGTAGAACATCAGGTAGCGGTCGACATAGCGGATCAGCGTCTCGTCGTCGAGATCACTGGCCAGCAGTTGCGCATGTTTGGGCGTCATGCCTCCGTTGCCGCCGACGTAGAGATTCCAGCCGTTCTCGGTGGCGATGACGCCGACGTCCTTGCCCCGCGCCTCCGCGCATTCGCGCGCGCATCCGGACACGCCCATCTTGATCTTGTGCGGCGATCGCAGTCCGCGATAGCGCAACTCGAGATCGACGGCCATCTGCACCGAGTCCTGCTGGCCGTAGCGGCACCAGTCGCTGCCGACACAGCTCTTCACGGTTCGAAGCGACTTCCCGTACGCCTGACCCGATTCCATGCCGCCGTCGACCAGGCGTCGCCATATCTCGGGCAGCTGATCGACGCGCGCGCCGAACATGTCGATGCGCTGGCCGCCGGTGATCTTGGTGTACAGGTTGAAGTCTCGCGCAATCTCGCCGATGAGGATCAGCTGTTCGGCGCTGATGTCGCCGCCAGGTACCCGCGGCACCACTGAATAGCTGCCGTTGCGCTGGATGTTCGCCAGGAAGTGGTCGTTGGAGTCCTGCAGCGAAGCCTGCTCGCCGTCGAGGATGTGATCCGAGCTCGTCGAGGCCAGGATCGACGCGACGGTGGGCTTGCAGATGTCACAGCCGCGCCCGCTCCCGAAGCGGTCGATCAGCCCGGAGAAGGTGCGGATCGAGGTGGCCGAGACGATCTCGAAGAGTTCGGCCCTCGACTGGGCGAAGTGTTCGCACAACGCCTTCGATTGTTCGACTCCCGCCGATTCGAGCAGCTGTTTGAGAAGAGGCACGCAGGAGCCGCAGGACGTCCCCGCCGCCGTGCAGGCCTTGAGCGTGGGCACGTCTGTGCAGCCTCCTGCAATGGCATCCGTCAGGTCGCCCTTGGACACGCCGTTGCAGGAACAGATCTGGGCGGCATCCGGGAGCGCTCCGACGCCGAATTGTGTTGCCCCCGGATCTGATCCGGCTGGGGTGATGAGTGCGAGGGGGTCGCCGGGCAGCTGCTCGCCGACCATCGGGCGCAGTACACCGTAGGCGGAGGCGTCGCCGACCAGGATGCCGCCGAGCAGGGTCTTGGCGTCGTCGGAGAGCACCAGTTTGGCGTAGGTCTGGTTGACCGCGTCGTTGATCGCCACCTCGAGGCAACCCGGAGTGGCGCCCATGGCGTCGCCGAAGCTTGCGACGTCGACACCGAGCAACTTCAGCTTGGTCGACATGTCAGCCTCGCCGAATTCTGCTGCGCCACCGAGGAGTCGGTCCGCCACTACCTCTGCGCTGGCGTATCCCGGGCCGACGAGGCCGTAGCAGCGGCCGTCGATCGCCGCCACCTCGCCGATCGCATAGACATCGGAGTCTTCTGTCACGCATGTCGAGTCGGTGAGCACGCCGCCGCGCTCGCCGATGGGCAGCCAGGCCTTCCTGGCGCAGTTCGTCGCGGGGCCGGACGCCCGCCGCGAAGACGACGATGCCCGCGTCGATCACGATGCCATCGGACAACGACACCCGCAGGGCGTCGGCGCAGGCCCGTTCGATCGCATCCGTACCGACGCCGACGTGTACCGCTATGCCCAATGCCGCGACCATCCGTTGCAGGAGCGCGCCTCCCATCGTGTCGAGCTGTCCACTCATCAGCCGAGGGCAAACTCCACCACGTGCGTCGCCACACCGAACCGTCGCAGAGCGTTGGCGGCCTCGAGCCCGAGCAGACCGCCTCCGATGACCACTCCGGTTCTGGTCCCCATGCGGGTCGTGCGTCGGATGTCAGCGTGTATCCCATCGAGGTCGGCAAGCGTGCGATAGACGTGACACCCCGGCAGATCGTTGCCCGGTATCGGCGGAACGAACGCGTACGAGCCCGTCGCCAGCACCAGCTTGTCGTAGGAGATCCGGCGACCGAGTTTCGTCGTCACGTACCTGGCGCCGCGGTTGATCCGCGTCACGGGGTCGCCCAGAACCACGCGCACGGAGTCGTCGCCGCCATAGTCATTGCCCGTCAACGCCATTCGCGAGCGGTCCCAGTGCTCGGCGTAGCCGGTGAGCCCCACCCGGTCGTACGCGGCGTCGGGCTCCTCGGCGACAACGGTGACCCGCCAACTCGCACTGCGGTCGCGGGCTCGCAAGGCCTCGACGAAGCGGTGTCCAACCATGCCGTGACCCACCACGACGACATCCCTACGCGCAACCATGCGATGGACGCTAGGGAGGCGATATTTCGCCCGACCGCACGCCATGTGAAGCACCCGTCACGGTGTGCTCACATCGACGGTGAGTGTGTGTGAGGTCGGGAAGCTTCAGGTGGCCTTGGGGTTGTCTTCTTCGTCGGCCTCGGTCTCCGAGGACTCGGCGTCGCTCTCGCCGGCAGCATCCGGTGCGGAACCCTCGGACACCTCGGCCTCGAGGTCGTCCGCCTCCGTTGCCTTCTTCACTGCCGCCTTGTGGATCTTGGGAGCACCTGCCACCGCGGCCTCGACCTCGTCGCCCGCCACGGAACCGATGTCGTCGGCTTCGGCGTTCGGGCCTCTGCTTCTGATTCGGCTTCTGCTTCTACGTCGGACTCGGCTTCTGGTTCGACGTCGGAATCGACCTCGTCGTCGCGATCCGGCTCAGGCTCAGTCACCTCGGCAGCAAGCTCGTCGGCCTCCGCTGCACCTTCGGCAATCGCGGCGTTGGCCTCCGGTGCGTCCCCCGCCGCGGCCGCAACCTCGTCGCCCGTCACAGCACCGATGTCTTCGGCGTCGGACTCGGGCTCGGTCTCCGCCTCGGGTTCGGCCACCTCGGCAGCCAACTCCCCGGCGTCGGCTGCATCCTCGGCGATTGCGGCATTCGCTTCCGGCCGCGGCCGCGACCGCGGCCGCAACCTCGTCGCCGTCGACCGAACCGATGTCATCGGCTTCGGGTTCGGCTTCGGACGGGGAGGTGGTTTCGGGTTCGGGCGTGGTTTCGGGTTCGACGTCGGCTTCCGGCTCAGACACCTCGGCAGCCAGTTCGTCGGCATCGGCGGAACTTCTCGACGGCCGCGGCATTGGCATCCGCTGCATCCTCGGTCGCCGCTGCCACCTCGTCACCGTCCACCGAGCCGAGGCCCTCGGTTTCGGAGTCAGCCTTGGCGTCATCGTCGTCGGGCGCGTCTGCAGTCTCGGACCCGCCGTCGCCCTTGTCCGCGACCACGGAAGCAGCGGCGACACCGGCCGCACCTGCCCCGACCGCGACCTTCTCGGGCAGCGAGCGCTCCGAGTCCTCGTCCATCTCGTTGCCTGCCAGCGACGCCGGATCCTCGCGGCCCTTGGTCGCGACCATGATGTAGACCACCGCAGCGATGAAGACGAACGTCGAGGTGAAGGTGTTGACCCTGATCCCGCCGAACTCGGTGGCGTGGTCGCTGCGCATGAGCTCGATCCAGAATCTACCGACGCAGTATCCGGCGACGTACAGCGCGAAGAGCCGGCCGTGGCCGATCTTGAACCGCCGGTCGACGTAGATCAAGATGGCGAAAATCAGGAGGTTCCACAGCAGTTCGTAGAGAAACGTGGGATGCACCACCGCGATCTGTTCGCCGGTGGAGACGCCGTTGAGCGTGTCCAGCGCCCCGTTGGCGTCGCGTCGTTCGAAGATCTCCAGACCCCACGGCAGAGTCGTGACTCGCCCGTAGAGTTCCTGGTTGAAGTAGTTGCCGAGCCTGCCGATCGCCTGTGCCAGCACGATGCCCGGCGCGACCGCGTCCGCGAAGGCTGGCAACGGTATGCCTGCCCGTCGGCACCCGATCCATGCACCTACCCCGCCGAGAGCCACCGCACCCCAGATGCCGAGTCCGCCATCCCAGATCCGCAGTGCAGCAAGGAATCCCGCTCCGTTTTCACCGAAGTACGTGGGCCAGTCGGTCATGACGTGATACAGCCGTCCACCGACCAGGCCGAACGGTACCGCCCACAGCGCGATGTCGTAGATGATGCCGGGCTGGCCCCCGCGGGCCACCCAGCGCCGGTCGCTGATCACCAGCGCGGCGACGATCCCCGCGATGATGCAGAGTGCGTACGCCCGAATCGGCAGGAATCCCAGATGCCACACTCCCTGCGATGGGCTGGGGATGTAGGCGAGCAGGGATGTCGTCACTCTGAAATCCTTTGTCTCACGCCATTGGCGAGTTCCTCGGTCAGCGCCCGCACGGCCGCGATGCCGTCGCCGAGCGCGGAAACCAACGCGGAGCCGACGATGACCCCGTCGGCGTAGGCGCCGATCTGCGCCGCCTGCCGACCCGACCGCACACCTAGTCCGACCCCGACCGGGATGTCCGATACCGCCTTGACCCGCCGCACCAATTCGGGCGCCGCGTCGGACACGGCGTCTCGCGCGCCCGTGACGCCCATCGTCGAAGCCGCATAGACGAATCCGCGCGAGGCCTCGACCGTGGCGGCCAACCGCTCTGGAGTAGATGACGGCGCCACGAGGAAGATCCGGTCCAGATCGTGCGCCTGCGACGGCAGCCATCCATTCATCGGCTTCGTCGGGGATCAGGTCGGGGGTGATCAGGCCGACGCCGCCTGCTGCGGCGAGGTCGCGCGCGAAGGCGTCCACGCCCCACTTCAGCACGGGATTCCAGTACGTCATGACCACGGCGCGGCCACCGGCATTGCTGATGGCCTCCACGACGGAAAACGTGTCGCGGACCCGGACGCCGCCGCGCAGCGCCACTTCGGCGGCTGCCTGGATCGTCGGGCCGTCCATTCCGGGGTCCGAATACGCCACGCCGACTTCGACGATGTCGCAGCCGGATTCGACCAGCGCCGTCATCGCGGAGATGGACGTCGCAACGTCGGGAAAGCCGGTGGGAAGGTAGCCGATGAGCGCCGATCGGTTCTCTGCCCTGCACGCCGCGAACGTCGATGCCAGTCGACTCGTCATGACGCGGGCGTCGATTCCTCGTCGTCCAAGATGCCAAACCACTTCGCGGCAGTCGCGACATCCTTGTCGCCGCGGCCGGACAGGTTCACCAGGATCGCTGCGCTGGAACCGAGCTCGACGCCCGAGCTGCAGGGCGCCCGCCACCGCGTGCGCGGATTCGATCGCCGGAATGATGCCCTCGGTGCGGCACAGCAGTGCGAACGCGTCCATCGCCTCGGTGTCGGTGATCGGCCGGTACTCGGTGCGGCCGAGATCCTTGAGGAAGGCGTGCTCGGGCCCGACGCCCGGATAGTCCAAACCTGCTGAGATCGAATGAGATTCGATGGTCTGCCCGTCCTCGTCCTGCAACAGGTAGGAGAACGAGCCCTGGAATGCTCCTGGCGTTCCTCCGGTGAAGGTCGCGGCGTGCCTGCCGGTCTCCACGCCGTCGCCGGCCGCCTCGAAGCCGATGAGCCGAACCCCGGGATCGTCGATGAATGCGTGGAATACCCCGATCGCGTTGGATCCTCCACCGACACAGGCGGTCACGGCGTCGGGCAGCCGACCGACCTGATGCAGCATCTGGGCGCGCGCCTCTAGCCCGATCACCCGCTGAAAGTCGCGCACCATGGTCGGGAACGGATGCGGTCCTGCCGCCGTGCCGAAGCAGTAGTAGGTGTCGTCGGCGTTGGCGACCCAGTCCCTGAATGTCTCGTTGATCGCGTCCTTGAGCGTCTTCGAACCCGACTCGACGGAGACGACCCGCGCCCCCAACAGCCGCATCCTGGCGACATTGAGCGCCTGCCGGGCGGTGTCGACGGCACCCATGTAGATGATGCAATCGATGCCGAGCAGCGCACACGCCGTTGCGGTGGCGACGCCGTGCTGACCGGCGCCGGTCTCGGCGATCACGCGGGTCTTGCCCATCTGCTTGGCGAGCAGCGCCTGCCCGAGCACGTTGTTGATCTTGTGGGAGCCGGTGTGGTTGAGGTCTTCTCGCTTCAGGAACACGCCGGGCGCCGCCGGCATGCTCACTCAGCCTCGTCGCCTCGTAGAGCGGCGAGGGTCGGCCCGCGTAGTGCCGCTGCAGGCGATCCAGCTCATCGAGGAAGGTCTGATCCGTCCTGGCCTTCTCGAAGGCGGCCGTGACCTCCTCGATCACCGCCATCAGCGCCTCGGGGACCAGTCGTCCGCCGTAGGCGCCGAAGTGGCCCTTCGCGTCGGGATCGTGAGGAGAGGTTTCCGCGATGCCCGCACTTGCAAGCGGCAGATCCGGACCCTGCGACGTCAGCCATCAGCAATACTCTTCGCGCAAGCGCTCATCGACAGATCAGCGGGAGGGTTTCGGGCAGGACGGGTGCGTTCCCGCGGTCACCAGGTCAGCGACGGCGCTGCGCGGATCGCGACTGGTCACCAAACCCTCGCCGACGAGCACGGCGTCAGCGCCCGCGCCCGCGTAGGCGAGCAGATCGGCGGTGCCCCGCACCCCCGACTCGGCGATCCGGATGACGTTGGACGGCAACCCGGGAGCGATGCGTGCGAAGCAGTCCCTATCCACGTCCAGCGTCTTGAGGTCACGAGCGTTGACGCCGATGACGCGGGCACCGGCCTGAAGCGCACGGTCGGCTTCGGCCTCCGTGTGGACCTCGACCAGAGCCGTCATGCCCAGCGATTCCGTGCGATCGATCATCGACGCGAGCGCCGACTGCTCCAGTGCCGCGACGATCAGCAGGAGCATGTCCGCGCCATGGGCGCGCGCCTCGTGGATCTGGTACGGCCCAACGATGAAGTCCTTGCGCAGCACGGGAATCGAGACCGCGGCACGCACGGCGTCGAGGTCGTCGAGGGAACCGTTGAACCTGCGCTGTTCGGTGAGGACGCTGATGACGCGGGCGCCGCCGTCCTCGTATGCCCTGGCCAGTTCGGCGGGATCCGATATCGACGCCAGCTCGCCACGCGAAGGGCTGGCACGCTTGACCTCGGCGATGACGCCGATGCCCGGCTCACGCAGCGCGGCCAACACGTCCAGTGGCGGCGCGGCCTTCTTGGCCAGTTCCTTGATCTCGGTCAGGCTGACGACCGCCTCACGAGCGGCAACGTCGGCACGGACTCCCTCGATGATGGAGTCGAGCACGGTACCCGAACTCATGAGCCGTCGATTCCCTTCCAAGGTGATCCGGGCGATCCCCGAAATTCCTTAACGAAGGGTAGCCGGAAGCGCCGCATCCACCGTCACCGCCCCTCGTTGTCGGGATCGGTCGGATCCCGCCCCTCGTCGAGGGCATCCCAGATCATCCGTTCGGAGGGCGCGCCGTCGGGATCTTGCTGCCGGGCCGCCTCCCGCCGCCGTGCCGGAGCCGAGTATTTGTCCGTCGCGGAGCGGTCCCTGGCCGGCGAACGCAGCAGAAGTACCGCACCTGCAAGCGTGGCGACCGCGGCGAACAGAGTGATGACCGCTCCCCCGTAGTGGCGCTGTGCCGTGAGGAGGTCGGCCACCGGAACGTCGGCGAGCCGAGCAGCCGTGCCGGCGATGTCACCGCTCACCAACAGGCTCGATCGCCAGATAGCCCGTCACGGCGCCCACTCCGCCGACGATGACCGCCAACAGACGCAGCTGCCACGTCGGACCCAGGCTCGACTTGAGGACGGCCGCCGCCAGAATCACCGCCAGCGGCACCAGCATGGCCGACCACTGCGCGCCCGACAGCGCCGTGGTCTTCGGCAGCCCGAGTCCGCTGAACGAGCTCACCTCGACCCAGGTCATGCGCGACGCCAGCCACAGTGCCGCGGCCGACACCACCAGGAGGAGCTGCCCGATTCGGATCATGGCTCCGTGAGGGTTTCGGCAGCGGCGATCGCATTCAGCACCGCCTTGGCCTTGTTCGCCGCTTCGTTGTACTCATAGGGGCCGTTCGAGTCGGCGACGACTCCCCCACCCGCCTGGACGTAGGCGGTGCCATCGCGCATCAGCGCAGTCCTGATGGCGATCGCGAAGTCCGCATTACCGGCGAAGTCCAGGTACCCCAGCACGCCGCCGTAGAGCCCGCGACGGGTCTTCTCGACCTCCTCGATCAGCTGCATCGCCCGAACCTTCGGTGCGCCCGACAGCGTGCCCGCGGGGAAGCATGCGGTGACGGCGTCGAGCGCCGTCTTCCCCTCGGCCAGCTGCCCGGTGACGGTCGAGACGAGGTGCATCACGTGGCTGTAGCGCTCGATGTGGCTGTAGTCCTCCACCCGGACCGACCCTGGCACGCAGACCCGGCCCAGGTCGTTGCGCCCGAGGTCGACCAGCATCAGATGCTCGGCGCGTTCCTTCTCGTCGGCCAGCAGCTCCTTCTCCAGCAGGACGTCCTCCTCCTCCGTCCCGCCGCGCCAGCGCGTCCCGGCGATGGGGTGCGTGGTGGCCTTGCCGTCCTGAACCGTCACCAACGCCTCGGGGCTGGATCCCACGACCGAGAAGTCAAGTCCTCCAGTACTATTCGGCACGTTGAGCAGATACATGTACGGGCTGGGATTGGTGACGCGAAGCATCCGGTACACGTCGATCGGGTCGGCCGGCGTGTCCATCTCGAACCGCTGCGACGGGACGACCTGGAACGCCTCGCCCGCTTCGATGTCGCCGACGAGCTTCTCCACGATCGCGCTGTATTCCTCGACCGTGCGCTGCGAGCGGTGCTGCGGCGTTGGCCGTCCGAACGTCGCGACCGAGGAGCCAAGGGGCTCGCCCAGCGCGGCCGTCATCACGTCGAGACGGGCGACGGCGTCGTCGTAGGCCCAGTCCACGCGGTCATCGGTCCCGTTCCAGTTGACCGCGTTGGCGATCAGCGTGATGGTGCCCTCGTGGTGGTCGACGGCCGCGACGTCCGTGGCGAGCAACAGCAGCATGTCGGGCAGGCCGAGGTCGTCGACCGCGAGCTCGGGCAGGCGCTCGAGCCGCCGCACCAGGTCATAGGCGAAGAAGCCGACCAACCCGCTGGACAGCGGCGGCAAACCGGGCACCGCCGCCGTCTCGAGGAGCTCCAGCGTCGTGCGCAGTGCACTCAGCGGATCTCCGCCGCTCGGCGCGTCCTGCGGCGTCGTGCCCAACCAGACCGCCTCTCCGTCGCGCACGGTCAAGCGCCGACGGAGCCCCCGCGCCGATGAAGGACCACCGCGACCACGACCGCCCGTTCTCTGCGGACTCCAACAGAAACGTCCCCGGCCGATTGGCGGCCAACTTCCGGTACGCCGACACCGGCGTCTCGCTGTCGGCGAGCACTTTCCGCGTCACCGGCACGACGCGGTGTTCGGCGGCCAGTGCCCGGAAGTCCTCACGCGACGTCGTCGCGGCGAGGTTGGCGATCGGTGCGGCGGGCTTGGCCGGAGGGACTGGCGAACGTTCTTGCACGGGACGATCCTCCCAGACCGGTCGAGACGGACGGCGCGGCGATCACCCCGTGAAGGCACGGGCCAGCGATGACGGCGTCGCGGGTGTGACCGGACTGGTCAGCATGACGGGTGACTGAGCCATGAATCGCGGTGTGCGTCCGCGGTGTGCGTCCGCGGCATGCACGGTGAACGGATGCAGGACGTACACGTCGCCGGGACCGCCGGTCGCATGGGCAACGCCGCGGCCGGCGCTCGCCAACTCGACCGCCTTGCCCATCTCCGCCAGGTCGAGCGGCGTCTCGCCGGGAAGTGCCCGCGCGACGTCGCGGTGGGAACCAACGCGGATTCGGGTCGGTGCGTCGTCGGCGCCGACGTCGGACATCAGGGTCAGCAACAGCACGGTGTGTGGCCGTCGGGTCACGGCCCATGTTCCGTCGGCCATCGGCGTGTTGGCGTCGATGTGCCAACCCCGATCGTCGGCGGGAGGCGAGACGGGGAAGCGCACCGGGATGTTGCCCAACGCGCCACGGGGTTTCCACCCGCCCGCGCCGCAGATCGCGTCCAGCGCTGACGACACCCTCGGGCTGCGGACGAGTTCACCGAACGGGCCGTCGCCGGTGTAGTCGGACATCCAGATGACGGGCGAGCTCCACTCGTCGGGAGCATCCGGAGCCAGTCCCAGGCGCTGCCACAGCAGTGCGCGCGCGTGGTCGGCGACGGCACGCGGCACGGCCGCCTCGACCTTCACGTAGCCGTCGGCGATGAACTCGTCGACATCAACCATCGCTTCGAGCCTGTCACGGAAACCCCCGTCGCACCAATGATTTTCATAGCTCGGGCGCGTTCCCGGTGCCGCGACCTCGATCACGGTGGCTGCCCCACCGCGCCGGGGCGTAGCGTGACACCCATGAAACGTGGCGACCGCGTCGACGAGTTCGAACTTCCAGACCAAACGGGCACGGTACGGAGCCTGAAGAGCCTTCTGGCCGACGGTCCGGTCGTGCTGTTCTTCTATCCGGCCGCCATGACCACGGGTTGCACCAAGGAGGCCTGCCACTTCCGCGATCTGACGTCGGAGTTCGCGGCGGTCGGGGCCAACCGCGTCGGGATCTCCACGGACTCAGTCGACAAGCAGGCCCAGTTCGCCGAGAAGGAGAAGTTCGACTACCCGCTGCTCTCCGATTCCGACGGAGCGGTCGCGACGCAGTTCGGCGTCAAGCGGGGGCTGCTCGGCAAGCTCATTCCGGTGAAGCGGACCACCTTCGTCATCGATACCGACGGCACCGTGCTCGACGTCATCTCCAGCGAGCTGAACTTCAACACGCACGCCGACAAGGCACTCGAGGTGTTGCGCCAACGCCAGTCGGCGTAGAGCACGTCATGACAGCGGTTCTGCAGCTGGCGGACGTCACGTTCCGTCGCGACGGCAAACAGATCATCGACGGGATCTCGCTGACCGTGCTCGAGGGCGAGCATTGGGCGCTGCTCGGCCCGAACGGCGCAGGCAAGAGCACGCTGTTGGGTTTCTGTGCTGCCGTTACCTTTCCGACCTCGGGTTCCGTGCACGTGCTCGGCGAGCGGATGGGCAGAGTCGACCTCGCGCGGTTGCGTCACTCCATCGGCCACGTGAATCCCCGCCACCGCCTTCAGTATTCGCTCTCCGTGCGGGAGGTGGTATTGACCGGCATCACCGCGACGATCGACCTTCCGATGCGCTGGACCGCCAGCTCGCGACGAGGTTGAGCGAGCCGACGCGATGATCGCGTCCGTGGGCCTGTCCCGCAAGGCCGACGCCCAGTGGCCGACACTGTCCCAGGGTGAACGCGGCCGCACGCTCATTGCCCGCGCACTCATCTCGGATCCACGACTGCTCCTTCTCGACGAGCCGACCACGGGCCTGGACGTTGCCGCCCGCGAGCAGTTCCTCGAGACCATGGACTCTCTTGGCGAGACGCACCCCGACGTGGCGTCGATCCTGGTGACCCACCACCTGGAGGAACTCCCCACCACGACGACGCATGCGTTGTTGATCGCCGAGGGGCGCACCGTCGCAAGCGGCACGGCGCGAGAAGTCGTCACCACCGAGAACGTCTCGACCGCCTTTGCCCACCCCGTGCAGGTGGGGTTCGTCGACGGTCGGTGGACGGCGCGGGCGAAGGCATCCCGCTTCTCGTCTTAGAGGTGAGCGCGCAGGTGGTCCATCATGCTGGCGCGGAACTCGACCATCGAGTCCGCCTTCTGGGCAAGGCCGTCCGCACCGTGATACATGCCGGGAACGGCCTTCAGGGTGCATGGAACCCCCTGCGCCGTAAGCCTTTCCGCGTAGGTGACGCTCTCCTCGTAGAAGACGTCGAGATCGCCAACGCCGATCCAGGCGGGCGGTAGGCCGGTGAGATCCTCGCGGCGAGCCGGTGCGGCGTACTCGGGAGCATCGGACAGCCGCGGCTCTCGACCGAGATAAGCGGTCCAGCCGTAGCGGTTCGATGCAGGGCGTCCACGCGAACTCGCCACGGCCTCCGTGGTCCGTGGCAAGGACGGTGCGATCGTCGATCATCGGATAGACGAGTACCTGCGACCGCAGGACGATCCCCTCGTCGTGGCTGCGTTGTGCGACGGCTGCGGACAGCCCACCTCCGGCGCTCGCTCCCATCACCGAGATCCTTGCTGGGTCGATGCCGAGTTCATCGGCGTTCAGCACCATCCACCGCAAGGTCGCCATGCAGTCGTCCACTCGCCGCGGGGAACGGATGCTCGGGCGCCAACCGGTAGTCGGGCGACACCACGACTACACCGAGTTCGCGCGCAAGCCGTCCAGCCCCGCCAGCCTCGAATTGCGGCGAGCCGACGATCATTCCGCCGCCGTGGATCCACAGCACGGCGGGTAGGAGCCCGTCGGCCTCCAACGGCCGCACGATCAGGACGCGGACGGCGGGCTCACCGACGGTGCGCTCGGTCAGAGTCACCCCTCTGCCCGGCTGGGTGCTGCGCCGCATGACCGCCCTCAACAGCGGCAAGGTGCGCGCGTTGAAGGAGAACGACAGGAACGGGAGGACTGGATTGCGAAGCTCGACAGCCACATTCGCAAGAGCGCTCCGCGACGTCAGGTACCGCCGAACCATGAGGCCGCCGAATGCAAGTCCGCCGATTGCGGCCACTCGCTTCATGCGGCGAGCCTAGCCTTCGGGCCCTAGCAGCAGATCGGCATCGAAGCAGGTGTGCTCACCGGTATGACAGGCCGCGCCCACCTGATCCACTTCCAGCAGAACGGTGTCCCCGTCGCAGTCGAGCCGCACCGAGTGCACCAATTGGGTGTGGCCCGATGTGGCGCCCTTGATCCACTGCTCTCCTCGCGACCGCGAAAAATAGGTCGCCTCACGGGTTTCCAGCGTGCGAGCCAGTGCGTCGTCGTCCATCCACGCGACCATGAGCACCTGCCCGGTCGACCGTTCCTGGACGACGGCGGCGAAGAGGCCATCACCGTCGCGCTTCAGCCGCGCCGCAATCGCAGGATCCAAGCTCATCGCACCACGATCCCTTCTCGAGCCATCGCCGCCTTCACCTGGCCGATGGTGAGTTCGCGGAAGTGGAAGACGCTGGCGGCCAGAACCGCATCGGCGCCCGCCTCGACCGCAGGCGCGAAGTGGTCGACGGCCCCCGCGCCGCCGCTCGCGATCACCGGCACCGTCACCGCCTCGCGGACGGCGTGCAACATTCGAAGATCGAAGCCCGCCTTCGTGCCGTCGGCGTCCATCGAGTTCAGCAGGATCTCGCCGACGCCCAACTCTGCGCCGCGGGCTGCCCATTCCACCGCGTCGATGCCCGTGCCCGTGCGTCCACCGTGGGTGGTCACCTCCCACCCCGACGGGGTCGGTTTCGAACCCGCGGGGACGGTGCGAGCATCGACGGACAGCACGATGCACTGCGAGCCAAACCGCTGCGACAACTCCGCGAGAAGCTCCGGGCGCCCGATCGCCGCGGTGTTCACCGACACCTTGTCGGCCCCGGCTCGCAGCAGAGTGTCGACGTCGGCGACCGACCGCACCCCGCCGCCCACCGTCAGCGGGATGAACACCTGCTCGGCGGTGCGTCGAACGACGTCGAGCATCGTCGCCCGGCCCGACGACGAGGCCGTGACGTCCAGGAACGTCAGCTCGTCGGCGCCCTCAGCGTCGTAGCGCGAGGCAAGCTCCACGGGATCGCCTGCATCCCTGAGGTTTTCGAAGTTGACGCCCTTGACCACCCGGCCGTCGTCGACGTCGAGACAGGGAATGACCCGAACCGCGACACTCATCGAGAAGTCCTCCGGCAGTCCGACCGATGCGACGATCTCGAGGATCTCGCCGTGTACGCCGGGCACGCCCGCCAGCGCAGAACGCGATGCCGGCGTCCAATCCGTCACCCGCGAGATCGGTCACGACGCCGCCCGCTGCGCGGATCAGCGCCACACCTGCCGCGTGATCCCAGACGTGATGGCCGAAGCTGATCGCTCCACCGAGGACTCCGGCCGCCGTGTAGGCGAGGTCCAGACCCGGTCGCACCGTGCATTCGCATTCGCGAGCACCCGCGACTGAGTTGCTCCATCACGGCCAGCCGATAGCGACCGGGGAAACGCCCACGCGAGTCGATGTTGAACGTTCCCAGCCCGACCACGGCATTGGACAGGCCGGAGGTCTTCAGCGGTTGCTGCTCGATACCGTTGACGTACAACCCATTTCCCACGATCGCCGTATAGCGCTCGTTGGTGAAGGGCAGCCAGGTCAAGCCGGCCACCGGTTCGCCCTCGTGCAAGAGTCCCAGCAGGATTGCGGCCGTCGGCAGACCGGCGGCGTAGTTGAACGTCCCGTCGATGGGATCGAGTACCCACACCAGAGGCGAGTCGATCGGCGCGCCGCCGAACTCCTCCCCGTGAACGCCGATGCCGGTCGCCGCGTTCAGCGCCTCGACGACCCGACGTTCGATCGCCAGGTCCACTTCCGTCGCGAAGTCGTTGCCCAACTTGGCGACAGCGGACTGGGCGCGGTGTCCCGCGACGAACGGTCCCGCGACCTCGTCGAGAACGGTGGTGGCCTGAGCCACCAACGCCTCGAGGTCGATGCGGTCCTGGCCCATCCCGTCCTACCGACTCACCGCGGACAGCGCCTCGGGAAGCGTGAAGCGTCCCGCGTACAGCGCCTTGCCGACGATGGCTCCCTCGACACCCTGGTTCGTCAGCGCCGCAATCGCTCGCAGGTCGTCCAGGCTGGACACCCCGCCCGAGGCGATCACCGGAGCGTCCGTCCGACCGGCGACCTCGGCGAGCAGCTCGACGTTCGGCCCCTTGAGGGTGCCGTCCTTGGTGACGTCGGTGACGACGAACCGCGAACACCCCTCCCGGTCAAGACGATCCAGTACCTCCCACAGCTCGCCACCGTCGGTCTCCCAGCCTCGGCCCCGCAGGCGGTGTTGGCCGTCGACGATCTTGACGTCGAGTCCGACCGCGACCTTCTCACCATGTTCGGCGATCATGCGGGCGCACCACTCCGGATTCTCCAGGGCAGCGGTGCCGAGATTGACTCGGGCGCAGCCGGTTCCCAGCGCAGCGGTCAGCGACTCGTCGTCGCGGATGCCGCCGGAGAGTTCGACCGCGACGTCCAGCTTGCCGATCACCTCGACGAGAAGCTCGCGGTTCGAGCCGCGACCGAACGCCGCGTCGAGGTCGACGAGGTGGATCCACTCCGCACCGTCACGCTGCCACTGCAGGGCGGCGTCCAGCGCGGATCCGTAATCGGTCTCGCTGCCCGCCACCCCCTGCACGAGCCGCACGGCCTTCCCCTCGACGACGTCGACGGCAGGCAGCAGTATCAGCGGAAGATCACTAGTCATCAGTCAGAGCCCCTCGACCCAATTGCTCAGCAGTGTGGCGCCGGCGTCGCCACTCTTCTCCGGGTGAAACTGCGTGGCGGACAACGGCCCGTCCTCGACGGCAGCCAGGAACGGTACGTGATGCGTCGCCCACGTCAGCAAGGCGTCCTCGTTCCCCTCCCAGCGTTGCGCGGCATAGGAGTGCACGAAGTAGAACCGCGTGGCGGCGTCAAGCCCCTTGAACAGCGTGCTGCCCGCGGCGGCGTCCACGACGTTCCAACCCATGTGCGGAATCACCGGTGCGTCGAGTCGGACGACGGCGCCGGGCCACTGCCCGCAGCCCGTGCTCTCGACGCCGAACTCGACGCCGCGCGCGAAGAGGATCTGCATGCCCACGCAGATTCCGAGGACCGGCCGGCCGGCCGCCAGCCGGTCACCGATGATCTTCTCGCCGCCGACTTCACGCAGCCCGACCATGCACGCTTCGTAGGCGCCGACCCCCGGTACGACGAGGCCGTCGGCTGCGGCCGCCGCTCCCGGGTCCGCCGTCACCTCCACCGTGGCGCCGACGCGTTCCAGCGCGCGCTGGGCGGACCGTAGGTTGCCTGACCCGTAGTCGAGGACGACGACGGACTTCTGTGTCACAGAGTGCCTTTGGTCGACGGCACCCCGGACACCCGCGGGTCCGCCTCGACGGCCTGCCGCAGCGCACGGGCGACCGCCTTGTACTGAGCCTCGGTGATGTGGTGAGGATCCCGGCCGTAGAGCGTGCGCACGTGCAGCGCGATGCGCGCATTCATGGCGATGGTCTCGAAGACGTGGCGGTTGACCACGGTGTGGTACGGCGCCTCCGACCCGGCAATCGTGAAGTGCAGCATGTGATCCGGCTCGCCGGTATGCACACAGTACGGGCGGCCGGAGACGTCGACGGCGGCGTGGGCCAGCGTCTCGTCCATGGGGATGAACGCGTCCCCGAAGCGACGGATGCCCTTCTTGTCCCCTAGCGCCTCGCCAAGCGCCTGGCCCAGCACGATCGCGGTGTCCTCGATGGTGTGGTGTCCCTCGATCTCGACGTCGCCCTTGGCGTGCACCGTCAGGTCGAAGCTCGCGTGGCTACCCAGCGAGGTGAGCATGTGGTCGTAGAACGGGACGCCGGTGCTGATGTCCGTACGGCCCGTGCCGTCGAGGTCGAGTTCGACGACGATGTCGGATTCCTTGGTCTTGCGCTCGATTCGCGCGCGGCGGTTCGCCGAGATCGTCATTGTGCTCCTTGAAGATTGGGCGCGGCATTCCCTGCCGACGTAGTGAGTTCGCCGATCAATTGTGCGCTGGCGTCGAGGAAGAGATCGTTCTCGTCGGCCAGGCCGGTCGTCGCTCGCAGATATCCGGGCAGGCCGACGTCGCGGATCAGGACGCCCTCGTCGAGATACCTCTGCCATGCCCTCGGGGCATCGGCGAACCCGCCGAACAACACGAAGTTTGCGTCGCTGGGAATGACGCGGAAACCCAACTCGGTCAGTTCCCGTGAGACGCGGTCGCGTTCGGCGATCAGCTTCGCGACGCTTCCGAGGGTGTCGTCGGCGTGACGTAGGGCGGCGCGCGCGGCGGCTTGCGTCACCGAGGACAGGTGATAGGGCAACCGCACCAACAGGATCGCGTCGATGACGGCGGGGTCGGCGATGAAGTACCCGAGTCGACCGCCTGCGAAGGCGAAGGCCTTGCTCATCGTGCGGGTGACGACGAGCTTCGCGGGATAGCGCTCGAGCAGGTGAACCGCGCTCGGTTGCGAGGAGAACTCGCCGTACGCCTCGTCGACGATCATGATGCCCTGGACCTCGTCGAGAAGCCGGGCCAGGTCGTCGAGCGAAACACTCTGCCCCGATGGGTTGTTCGGGCTGGCGAGGAAGACGACGTCGGGCTGGTTCGCTCGAACCGCCGCCACGGCTACGTCGATGTCGAGCCCGAAGTCCTCTCCCCGGGCGGCTTCGACCCATTCGGTCTGTGTCCCGTCGGAGATGATGGGGTGCATCGAGTAGGACGGTACGAAGCCGATCGCGCTGCGTCCAGGGCCGCCGAACGCCTGAAGCAGCTGCTGCAGGATCTCGTTGGATCCGTTTGCCGCCCAGATGTTTTCGGCGGTCAGCGGCACACCTGTCTGGGTGCTCAGGTACGCCGCGAGGTCGGCCCGCAGCGTGACCGCGTCACGATCCGGGTACCGGTGCAGATCGGATGCGGCGTCGCGAACCGATGCCGCGACGTCGTCGACGAGCGCCTGCGTCGGAGGGTGCGGGTTCTCATTGGTGTTGAGCCGCACCGGAACCGACAGCTGCGGCGCGCCGTAGGGCGACTTGCCGCGCAGGTTGTCCCGCAGCGGCAGGTCGTCGAGCGTGATCTTTCCGTGTGCGATCACCGCTCGAACCTCCGGCGGACGGCCTCTCCGTGCGCGGGCAGGTTCTCGGCCTGGGCCAGCGTGATCACGTAGCCGGACACGTCCTTGAGCGCCGCCTCCGAGTAGTCCACGACGTGGATGCCGCGCAGGAACGTCTGAACCGACAAGCCGCTGGAATGCCGTGCGCACCCGGCCGTCGGGCAGCACGTGATTGCTGCCCGCGCAGTAGTCGCCGAGGCTGACGGGCGACCACGCCCCGACGAAGATCGCACCGGCGGAACGGATTCGGCCCGCGACGGCAGACGGCGTCGGACGTCTGGATCTCGAGGTGTTCGGCGGCGTAGGCGTTGACGACGCGGATCCCGGCGTCGACGTCGTCGACCAGCACGATCGCCGACTGGCGCCCGGACAGCGCCACCGTCACCCGCTCGCGGTGCACGGTGGTCAGAAGCTGCGCGGCGACCTCCCGGTCGGTGGCGTCGGCCAACTCGACGCTGGGCGTGACGAGCACGCTCGCGGCCATCTCGTCGTGCTCGGCCTGGCTGATGAGATCGGCGGCGACGTGCACGGGGTCTGCGGTGTGATCGGCCAGGATCGCGATCTCGGTGGGCCCGGCCTCGGCGTCGATGCCGACCTGCGAGCGGCAGAGTCCGCTTTGCCGCGGTGACGTAGATGTTGCCTGGGCCGGTGATCATGTCGACGGGTGCGAGTTCGCGCGCCATCGGTGTCCGTACCGCCGTAGGCCAGCAGAGCGACTGCCTGAGCGCCGCCCACGGCCCACACCTCGTCGACGCCCAGCAGCGCGGCCGCGGCCAGGATGGTCGGATGCGGCAGCCCGTCGAATTCCGACTGCGGCGGGCTGGCGATGACCAGCGAGTCCACCCCGGCGGTCTGGGCGGGCACGACGTTCATCACCACGCTCGACGGGTAGACCGCATTCCCGCCGGGAACGTAGAGACCGACGCGTTCGACCGGTACCCAGCGTTCGGTGACCGTGGCGCCCGGCGCGAGTGTCGTCGTGGTGTCGGTGCGCGTCTGGTCGGCGTGAACGGCGCGGGTGCGGTCGATCGCCACCTCCAGCGCGGTGCGCACGGCGGGGTCGAGTCGAGCCAGTGCGGACGCGAGCTGCGCGGCGGACACGCGGACCGTTGCAGGACGCACCCCGTCGAAGGATTCGCCGTAGTCCAGGGCGGCTTCCGCGCCGCGCTCGATGACGGCGTCGATGATCGGCCGCACCTTCGGGACGACGGTCTCGACGTCGACGCCGCCGCGGGGCAGCACGGCACGCAGCCGAGCCGCGGACAGCTGGTCGCCCCGCAGATCGATGCGGGACAATGGCGGGCGGCGACACGTTCACGTCACTATTGTCCCAGAGCAGCACAAATCGAATTCGGGAGCCGTCATGTCAGCGTCATCGTCACGGGAAGACCACCCCAACAACGCCCCTGGCGTCCCCATGCTGATGCCTCCGGCGTTGGAGCGTTTCCAGATCAAGTTCGTGAATCCGCTGCTGCGGCCGATCTCGAAGTGGATGCCGGGCTTCGCCGTGATCAAGCACCGCGGCCGCACGTCGGGCAAGGAGTACGAGACCATCGTCACCGCGTACCGCAAGGACAGCGTGCTGGCGATCGGACTGATGCACGGCAAGACCAACTGGGTGAAGAACGTCCTGGCCACGGGCGAGGCCGAGATCCGCGTCGGCCGCAAGGACCTGCATCTGGTGAACGCCCGCGTGCTGCCCGCAGGCACCGTCGATCCCACGCTCCCGAAGGTCCCTGCCAAGTTGGCCAAGCGGCAGGGCACGTTCGTCGCCGACATCGCCTGAAACTCGTTTGAGCTGACCGTCGGTCAGCCGCCAGACTCGGCCTCATGACGTGGGAAGCGTGGCTGACGTTCGTCGGGGCGGCGATCCTCATCGCGGTGTTTCCCGGGCCGGGTGCCATCCAATCGATGGCCACGGGGCCTGACCCACGGCGTGCGACGCGGCTACTGGAGCATCTCGGCCTCGACTCGGTCTAGTTCAGTCGCGTGGCGCCTGCCTGGGCGCCATCGCACCGGATCGATCTGCGGAGCAGATGGGCCGAGCCGGAGACGGTGGCCGACTGGCGCTGTGGGTGCGCGGCTTCCTGGTCAACGCCACCAATCCGAAGGGCCTGGTGTTCTTCCTTGCGGTGGTGCCGCAGTTCGTGGTGCCCACGGCTCCCCTGACGCCGCAATACCTGACGATCGGAGCGACGATGATCGCCGTCGACCTTGTCGTCATGGGTCTGTACACGGGTCTGGCGGCACGCCTGCTCGGCTGGCTGCACTCCCCACGCCAACAGACGATCGCCAATCGGATGTTCTCGGGCTTGTTCGCCGCCACGGCGGTGGCGCTGTCGCTCCTGCGCCGCGCGGCGACGGCCTGAGCGCTACTCGCCGCGCCTGAACACCGTCTTGCCGGTCATCGTCGGCCAGACGGAGTCGGCGTCCTCCCAGGGCACGACGCGGTCGACGACGGGGCCGAGATCGCAACCTGCACTGATCAATTCGAGAATCTCCGGAATGACGGTGCGCGCGTTCACCCGGCCGGTGACGAACCGGACTCCCCTGGTGTACATCGCGAGCAGCGGCAGTTCGACCGGCGCCATGAAGAGGCCGGTGTCGGTGCACACGCCGTCAGGCCACGTGGTGCGGAGCATCGCCGACAGCACGTCGGGTTCGGCCGTGGTGTGCACGGTCACCGGATACGGCGTCCACGACCTGTCCGGTTTCTTCCGGTCGTGGACGACGGCGCCGAGTTTCTCGGCGACGGCAAGTCGCTGCGGGTCGGTGTCGACGTAGTCGACGTGTGCGCCGAGGGCCACCCCGAACGCCGCCGCGTACAGGCCGATCGACACTCGGCCGGCGACGAGGATTCGGCGATCGACCGGATCGAGGGCGGACAGTTGTTCGCGGTACGGGCCCACGGTGCGCCAGCCGTCCGGGATGTTGTCGGACAGCGAGGCGACGGCGACCGGGTCGATGCCCTCGGGCAGCGGCACCAACATCGCGTCCGCGAAGGGGACCAGGACGAGGTCGGCCATGAAGCCACCGCCGTCGAGGCCCGCGATGTGCGCCATGCCGTACATCGCCATCAGGGGAAGCGACGCGCACGAACCCGTCACGCCGCGCCTGCATGCCGAGCAAGTTCCGCAGCTGATCTGGAAGGGCACGACCACGTGGTCTCCCACCTTCACCGACGTGACGTCCTCGCCGACCGCCACGACCTCCGCCACGCCCTCGTGCCCGACGGCGTGGCCCGGCGCGATCGGCAACCGACCCTCTGACACTGCGACGTCGAGGTCGCAGCACGCCACCGCCAACGGCCGCACCAGCGCCTGCCCCGGCGTCGGTGATCACGAGGTCCGGCACGTCCCGCCACGTGCAGCGGTCCCGGCCTTCGATCGTCAGCTCACGCATCGGACGTCCTTCTTTAGTGGTCTTTCAAGTATTCTTGAGTGACCTTTCTAGTATTGTCAAGGGGTGCCCCGCCCCGATCGCAGTCGCGCCGCCCTCGTCGAGAGCGCGGCCCTGCTCTTTCGTCGTCAGGGATACGCGGCCACCGGCGTCAACCAGATCCTCGAGGCCGCCGACGTCAAGGCCGGCTCGCTCTACCACCACTTCCCCGACGGAAAGGCCGAGCTGGCGGCAGCGGTGGTCGACGGTGTCGGTGCCGACATCGAGAAGCTGCTCAGCCGGTTCCTCGCCTCCGACACGCCCGCCGCCGTCGTCGTCGAACAGTGGATCGACCTGCTCGCCGCGGGCCTGGCGGGCGACGGGCGCGACGGCTGCCCGATCGAACCGATCGCCACCGAGTCCGTCCACGCGAGCGCTCAGGTGCGCGCGGCATCGGCCCGCGCATTCGCCCGGTGGTACGACGCCGTCGCGGCCAGGCTCCGATCGGACGGATGGAGGGACGCCGAGGCGGAGCAGACCGCACGCTCGGTCATCGCCCTGATCGAGGGTGCGCTGATCCTCTCGCGTGTCGCCGGCGATCGCGCCACGTTGGATGCGGCGAAGGTCGCGGCCAGGACCCTGCTCGACCGGCAGGGCTAGACGCACGGCGGTTGGCGCGAGCGAGTTACAGATAGCCGGGGAAACGTCACGTACTCGACACGAGTGAGGGTCGTCAATCGGTTGACGTGCAGGTAATTGGCAAACAACGACGTCAATAGAGCAAATTCTCAATCTGCGACCGATCCGACGCGCGCCGGTGCCCAACGCCGGTGCAGGAGTTTGCGGGAGGTCGCCTCGGAAGAAGGACGGTGACGACCTGAAGGGCTATTCGCGATCGGCAGCGAGACTCATTTGCACATTTCGACGATCTTGTTGTTGATCGCGTCGGTGTCCTTGAGTCGGGCCGACTGCTCTGGATCACCATTCGCCACTCCGGCGGTGGCGGCGGCGCCGATGTCCATCAGATTGTTCGCGAATGTCCGCACTTGCTCCGCCAGGTCGGTCGGCGTCGCCGGGTCGAGCTTGGCGAGGAGGTACTCGCCACCGAAGAAGAGCGACATCCGGGCATTAGCCGCAACCGCGAGCGCGCCGGTGACATCACCGTCCCCACCAGGGGGCGCCATCTTGGTGTTTATGCTGACACCGTTGCTGACGACGACGTGAGCGGCGCAAATCTTCGCCTTCGCGTCGGCCTGCTGTGAGTCGCTGTAATCGGATGCCGACCGTGTCGCGCCGGGCGCCGGACGTAGGAGTAGCCATCCGGCCAAGCTCAGTGCCGCGATGGCCACTACGGCGACGGCGACCAGCGCCCACTTGCCGCCCTTGCCAGGGCGGCTATCGGTTGCACTGTCGGCACGCTGACCACGCTCAGTTCGTTTCGGCACGTCGCCCACGATAACAACGACCAGGCTTCCTGCCCGTTACGCCACGAAACCGACGACCGCTTATTGTCGTCAACGACAATCTTGATATTTGCTGACTGAGTGACGGCGACCGACTCTGAGCCGTGTAGCGTCACGCTGCGCAACCTCGTTAGCAAAGTGTTATCTTGCTCGCGGCTTGTCTCATCTTTGTAGTAAATCGTCGGGGTTTACCGGAGGGAATCGTTTCATGAGCAGGGCAAAGATCGCCGCGAGGCACCGGGCACCCGAATCTGCAAAAGTTCGTGCAGCCAAGCGAGTCGCGGGCGGCGCAGTCGTCGGTGCCGCAATGTCCGCGGGTGTTGCGGCGGGCGTCGGAGCGGGAACCGCGTCGGCCGACCTACTCGGTACCGGCATAGACCTCGGACCCGTCACCGGCCTCCTCGGCGGTGGCGCCCAACCCGCCGCCGCGCCGACCACGCCCCCGCCCACCGCGGCCGCCGACCTCGGTCTCGGTCTGAACCTCGCCTCGCTATTCGGCGGTGCCGCTGCGCCCAGCTTGCCATCGGCCCCCAGCCCGTCCGGGCTGCTCGGCCCGCTCACTGGCCTCCTCGGCGGCGGCGTTCCCACCGTCCCCGGAGTGCCTTCCGATCCAGCGGATGGCCTCGCACCCCTCACCGACATTCTCGCCGGGCTCACCAATGTCGGCGGCGGTGGTGGCGCAACGCCATCGGTTCCCGAACTCCCGATCCCCACCGACCCTTCCGCGGTGACCAGCCTGCTCGACCCCGTCACCGGGCTTCTCGGTGGCGGAGCCAGCGACCTACCGCTGCCCACCGACCCGGCGGCTGCGCTCGACCCCGTCACCGGTCTTCTCGGTCCGATTCTCGGCGGCGGTACCGGCGGCCTTCCCGATGCCGGCGGAATCCTCGCGCCGGTCCTTGGTGGAATCGGGGGCGCCGGCGGTCTCGGCACCGGCCTCGGCAGCATCGCCGGCACCGGCCTGGCCTTCCTACCCGCGAGCGCGACCCTCTTCACGGGCGGCCTGATCGGCCCCGGCGGCTCGCTGATCGGCAATGGCATCCCCGGGACCGGCCAGAACGGAGGCTTCCTCCTCGGCAACGGTGCCGACAACCTCAACGGTGACGGCGGAAATGCCGGCCTCATCGGCAACGGCGGCAACGGGTACTTGCTGGTCAACGGCGTCACCACGACCGGCGGCAACGGCGGCAACGGCGGACTGATCGCTGGCAACGGCGGTAACGCCGGAACCTCTCTTGCAGGCAATGACGGATTCAACGGCGGTAGCGCGGGCCTGTTCGGCAACGGCGGGAACGGCAGCAGTGCCGGGCTCATGGGTGGCGACGGCGGAAACGGCGGCAACGGAGGCCAGGTCTTCGGCAACGGCGGCACCGGCGGTAATGGCGGCGGCCTGGTCGGCGGCGCTGGCGGCGACGGCGGAAACGCTGGGTTCTTCGGCAACGGCGGCAACGCAGGGAACGGGAACGCTGGGATCGGCAGCCTGTTCGGTCTGAACAACGACTACAGCGGCGGCAAGGGCGGCAACGGCGGCCAGGTGTACGGCAACGGCGGCAATGGCGGCAACGCGGCCGACGTCATCGCCGCGCTCGCATCGCCGATCGTCGGCTCGAACGGCGGCGCAGGCGGCAGTGCCGGCCTGTTCGGTCAGGGCGGCAGTGGCGGCCGGGGCAGCAGCGTGACAAACGCTCTCGGTGACGCCACTGCTGGCAGCGGCGGCGACGCGGGCGACGGCGGCGACTTCACCGGCGACGGTGGAAACGGCGGAAATGCCGGCGCGGCAACCGGTCTCGTCAACTCCAACGGCGGCAAGGGTGGCAGGGGCGGAGCTGCTGGCGCACTCACCGGCACCGGCGGTAGGGGTCGGAAATGGCGGAAAAGCCATCTCCACCGCGATTGGCACCGTGCTCGCGCCCAGCACGGCGACCGGCGGAACTGGCGGGTTCGGTGGCAAGGGTGGGAACTTCTTCGGCGGCAATAGCGGCGGACCCGGCGGCAGGGGCGGCGACGGTGCCGCCAATTCGCTCGGCGGACAGTTCTCGAAGGGCCAGGGCGGCCAGGGTGGCGAAGGCGGCGCTGGCGGAGGCGCGGCTGCGCTCGGGAGGCACCGGCACCGGTGGCGCAGGCTCCGGCAGCGCCAATGGCTCACCCGGCAACAACGGCGGCTAACAACGCCGAAGTAGCACGAGAAGCAGCCCCGGTGTTCGCACCGGGGCTGCTTTCGTTCGAGGGCGTTAGACGTCGAGGCCGATGTCGAGCACCCGCACCGAGTGCGTCAGCGCGCCGACCGCCAGGAAGTCCACGCCGGTGCCGGCGTACTCGGCCGCCGTCTCCAGCGACAGACCTCCCGACGACTCCAGCTTGGTCCGCACTGCGCGAGAGTCCCTGCGCTGCACCGCCATCTGCGTCTGCCACACCGGGAAGTTGTCCAGCAGCACCAGCTCGACGTCCTCGGCGAGCACCTCGTCGAGCTGCTCGAGTGAGTCCACCTCCACCTCGCAGGGCAGACCGGGCGCGACCTCTCGGACCGCGCGCAGGGCAGCGACCACACCGCCCGCCGCCGCGACGTGGTTGTCCTTGATCAACGCGGCATCGCCCAGGCCCATCCGATGATTGACACCTCCGCCGACGCGCACGGCGTACTTCTGCAGCGCCCGCAGCCCCGGCAGTGTCTTGCGAGTGTCGCGGATCGCCGCATTCGTCCCCGCAACCGCCTCGACCCAGTGCGCAGTGGCTGTGGCGATTCCGCTCAAGTGGCACACCAGGTTCAGCATGGTGCGCTCGGCGGTCAGCAGCCCGCGGGTATCGGCTTCCACGGTCAGCAGCGAGTCACCGGGGTTCAGATGGGCGCCGTCCTCGACGCGATCGATGACCCGATATCCGTCAGGCCCCAAGACCTCGTCGAGCACCAGGAGCGCGACCTCGACGCCGGCGATCACCCCGGGCTCACGCGTGACCATCGACGCGGTGACCATCGCGTCGGCAGGCACCGTCGCGATCGTCGTGACGTCGGGACCGTAGCGGAGGTCCTCGTCGAGCGCGCGAAGGATGGCGGCCTTGGCCTCCTCGACCTCGACGTCGGACAGCCGCATCAGCACACGCCCGCGGGCAGGACGACGACCGGTCGCCCGGTCGCGTCGAGACCCACCGCCGTGCTGACCGCCTGCACCGGGTCGACACCCGGATGATCGGAACGGTGGTGACAGCCGCGGGACTCAGTGCGCGCCTGCGCGGCCGCCGCGACGACGGTCGCGGTGACGGTGAGGGCGACGTCCTCGAGGTCCGTGCGATCGTTCACCTCGCGCATGGGCGCGCCGGCGAGCAGATCCGAGAGACGTTGCAGCCCTTGCGCCATCGCGGACCACGCCGGCCTCGCGCGTCATGGCACGCTGCAGCTCGGGGCGCGGTAGCGCAGGCGTGCTCAGCGGCGGCGGCGTCGCGGCCTCCGCCGGGCCGTGGTCGACGGCGTGCAGAACGGCAGCGCGTGCCGCTCGGCCACCGATCGACCAGACCCTCGAGAAGGCTGTTCGACGCCAACCGATTCGCGCCGTGCATGCCCGTGCGGGCCACCTCCCCTGCGGCGAACAGACCGGCCAGGCTCGTCCGTCCGTCGATGTCGGTGATGACGCCGCCGCAGCTGTAGTGCGCTCCCGGCACGACCGGAATCGGTTGCGTCGTCGGGTCGATACCGGCGGCCCGGCACGACGCCGTCACCGTCGGGAAGCGCTCCTCGAAACCGGCGATGCCGCGCGCGTCGAGATAGACGCACGGATCTCCGGTCTCAGCCAGGCGTGCATCGATGGCGGCCGCGACGACGTCACGCGGAGCGAGATCGCCCATCGGATGCACCCCCGCGGTCACGGACGCTCCCCTTCGGTCGATGAGAACCGCACCCTCGCCGCGGATCGCCTCGGTGATCAACGGACGCCGTCCGCCTGCGCGACCGTCGAACAGCATGGTCGGATGGAACTGGATGAACTCGATGTCGCTGACGGCTACGCCCGCCCAAAGTGCCAGCGCGACACCGTCACCCGTCGAACCCTCCGGATTGGTGGTCGCGGAGTAGAGGTGGCCGAGCCCGCCCGTGGCGAGGATCACCGACGGGCTGTGGACGATCCCGATTCCGTCGTCGTTGCGCACCAGCACGCCGGTGACGGCACCGTCCTCGGACAGCACACGCAGCGCGACGTGATTCCGGCGGATGTCCACCGTCGCCGCCGCGCCGTCCAACGCACGCTGAACCTCCGCGCCCGTTGCGTCACCGCCGGCGTGGATGATCCGCCGCCGCGAGTGGCCGCCTTCGCGGGTCAGCGACCAACGTCCCGGCGCTGCCTCGTCGAATCGCGCTCCCTCGCTGACCAATTCGGCGACGGCCGCGTAGCCGTCCGCCACGATCGATTCCACCGCGGCCCTGTCGCAGAGTCCACCACCTGCAGCGAGCGTGTCGGCGACGTGCGCCTCGATCGAGTCGTCGGTGTCGGGAACCACCACCGCGATGCCACCCTGGGCGTAGAACGTCGCCGTCTCGGCAGCCTTGCTGAGCACGACCACCCGACTGCCCCGCCGGTGCGCGGTCAATGCGGCCATCAGTCCGGCCACGCCGGTGCCGATGACGACGACGTCGGCGCGTTGATGCCAGCGAGGCATCATTCGCCGCCTCCGCCGGGCTGACCGATCTCGATCATCCGCTGCACACTGCGCCGGGCCAGTCGCGCCGTCTCCGGATCGACGTTGACCTCGTCGGCGCCCTCGACGAGGCAGCGCAACAATGCGGCGGGGGTGATCATCTTCATGTACTTGCAGGAGGCCTTCTCGTTGACGGCCCTGAAGTCGACATCGGGTGCGGCACGGCGCAACTGGTGCAGCATGCCGACCTCGGTGGCCACCAGCACCTGACGCGCCCGGGTCTCCCGCGCGGCGTCGAGCATGCCGCCCGTGGAGAGGATCTTCACCCGGTCCGCAGGGAAGGCACCCTCGCCCGCGAGGTAGAGAGCCGAAGTCGCACAACCGCATTCGGGGTGGACGTACAGCTCGGCATCGGGATGCGCTTTCGCCTGAGCCGTCAGCTCGTCACCGTTGATGCCCGCGTGGACGTGGCATTCGCCCGCCCAGACGTGAAGGTTCTTTCGCCCCGTGATTCGACGGACGTGGGCGCCGAGGAACTGGTCCGGGCAGAACAGCACCTCACGGTCGGCAGGTATCGACTCCACCACCTCGACGGCGTTGGACGACGTGCAGCAGATGTCGGTGAGCGCCTTCACGGCCGCCGTCGTGTTGACGTACGAGACGACGACGGCGTCCGGGTGCTCGTCCTTCCACGCCTGCAGTTCGTCGGCGGTGATCGAATCGGCGAGCGAGCATCCGGCGCGCTGATCGGGGATCAGAACCGTCTTGTCGGGGCTGAGGATCTTGGCGGTCTCGGCCATGAAGTGCACGCCGCAGAACACAATGGTGCCTTCGGGAGCCTCGGCGGCGATCCTCGACAGCGCCAGCGAGTCTCCGACGTGGTCGGCCACGTCCTGGATGGCGGGGAGTTGATAGTTGTGGGCCAACAGCGTCGCGTTGCGCTCGGTGGCCAACCTGCGGATCTCCGCAGCCCACTCCTCGTCGGCGATGACGCCGCCGTATCCGCCGGGGCCGTTCGTGATCTGGGCAGCCCAGCCGCCACCCGACGCATTAGTGAGGTCCAATACCGTCATGGCCGTCTCCTTTGATCCTGACGGGGTTTTCGACTTATGATCGAAAACATGCCCAATCGTAGCACTGCACACGAAGTGCTTTCCGTCGTCTTCCAAGTTCGGCAGCTGTCGACGCGAAATCCGCAGCTCAGCGTTCTGCTGTGGCAGCGGGCGATGGAACCCGCAGCGCGGCGCGTGGTCACTGCCCGGAGGACAGCTTCGTCACGACGAGGACATGACGAGTTCAGTTCGGCGTCAACTCGCCGAGAAGGTCGACCTACGCCAACTGGCCCACCTCGAGCAGCTCGCCGTGTTCTCCGATCCCGAGCGGGTGCCGGGCGCACGCACCATCGCCTCGACGTATCTGGGCCTCGTGCCCTCCCCTGCGACCCCCGAGCTCCCACCCGACACCCGATGGCATCCCGTGAGCGCGCTGCCCCCGATGGCGTTCGACCACGGGCCGATGGTGACCCACGCCCACGCCCGCCTGGTGGCCAAGCTCTCCTACACGAACATCGGATTCGCCTTGGCGCCAAAGGAATTCGTACTATCGACCCTGCGAGACGTCTACGGCGCCGCGCTCGGCTACCAAGTCGACGCCACCAATCTGCAGCGCGTCCTGGTTCGTCGCGGAGTGATCACACCGACGGGCACGACGGCCAGGTCGGGCCGTAGCGGGGGCAGGCCCGCGGCGCTGTACCGCTTCACCGAATCGCGATATCGAGTCACCGACGAGTTCGCCGCCCTGCGACCGCCGCCGTGAACCACGAGATCAGAGCGCGCCACAATTTGTTTTAAGGCTTTCCTAAGAGAGAATGGCCGGATGGAAATTGGCAGCGCGGCAATGTCGACCGGTGCGGAGTGGATCGGCCAGGCACCGCACGAAGCGCTGCAGCGCCGCGTGCGACCTGAACTGCCTGCCAACGACCCGTTCTACGTCCCTCCCCAGGGATTCGAACACTCCCGGCCCGGCACGGTGCTGCGCAGCCGCGACGTCGAGCTCGCCTTTCTCGGATTCGTCCCACAGAAGGTCACCGCCACCCAGCTGCTCTACCGCTCCACCGACCTCAACGGGTTGCCCCAGGCCGCCGTGACGACGGTGGTCGTACCCGCCGACCGGGCCGCGTGGAGCCGCGGGTCCCCTCCTGTCGTATCAGTGCGCAATCGACGCGGTGGCGAGCAGTTGCTTCCCGTCCTACGCGCTCCGCAGGGGCTCGAAGGCCGTCGGCGCGGTAGCACAACTCGAATTCCTCCTCATAGCGGCCGCGCTTGCCGAGGGCTGGGCGGTGTCGATCCCCGACCACGAAGGGCCGCAAGGGATTTGGGGTGCGCCGTTCGAGCCCGGATATCACGTGCTCGACGGTCTGCGCGCCGCGCTGAACCACGACGCACTCAACCTCGCGAGCGATACGCCCATCGGACTGTGGGGCTACTCGGGCGGCGGCCTGGCCACCGCGTGGGCCGCCGAGGTGTACGCCGCCTACGCCCCGGAGCTCAACGTCGTCGGGGCCGTGCTCGGCTCCCCCGTCGGCGATCTCGGTCACACCTTCCGCCGGCTCAACGGCACCCTGTTCTCCGGATTGCCCGCCCTGGTCGTCGCCGCACTCGCGCACGTGTACCCCGATCTCGATCAGGTGATCACCGATCACGTCACCGACGAGGGCAAGGCGATGCTGCAGAGCATCGAGGAGATGACCACGTCGCGGGCCGTGATTCGGATGGCACGCAAGGACATGGACACGCTCGTCGATCAACCGTTGGATCAGATCCTCGACAGCCCTGCCGTCCGACACGTCTTCGACAGCATCAAACTCGGCACCGCGGCGCCGAGCATCCCCGTGCTCATCGTCCAGGCCGTACACGACGAACTGATCTCGGTCGAGAACATCGACGAGCTCGCCGAGGTCTACTCCGCAGGCGGAACCGACGTCACCTATCACCGCGACATGTTCAGCGAGCACCTGCTTCTGCATCCGCATGTCCGCGCCCATGACGCTGCGTTGGCTGCGCGACCGGTTCGCCGGCCGGCCACTGTCCACCCGTCGCACGCGAACCAAGTGGCCGACGCTGCTCAATCCCTCGACCTACCGGGGCATGCTGCGGCTCGCCGCTGATCAGCGCGAAGGTGATGACGGGTCGGCGAGTGGAACGCCAACCGCTGTCGGTACTGGACCAGTAAGGAACACCGGCTCGATCGGCGGCCACGCACCCAGGTCGTCCCGCGGCGTCGTCAGCGAGCACAGCGCATAGACGAAGGCGGCGACGCCCGCAGGCACCGCGATCATCGCGGCGATCTGCAGCGGCGAGTGTCCGAAGATCACCGCGGGCGCCTCGGTGACGTAGTGCACGCGGTGCTCGGGCGTCACGGGAGCGCCCGCGACGTCGACCGATCCGTAGCGCCACAGGGCCAACGCTGCACCGACACCCATGGCGGCCCCGGCCGCGACCAGCGAGCCGATCGCCAACGCGGCCACCATCACCGGTCCACGGTGCGCCCGCCATTGCCAGACCAGGGCGGCCGACACCACGGCGAGCCAGACGAGCAAGCCGGTCATGATGAGCGCCCCGAGGAACAGGTGATCCGACTCGTCGCCGAGGTACGTGGTGATCCTGTCGCCACTCTTCGTCAACGCCACGATGCCTTGAACGGGTGGAGCGATCCAGGCCCACACCGCGCCGAGGAGAACGCCGGCGAGCGTCAGTCCGATCACGACGGTCGCCGCGGCCCTTCTGAGCGAAGTGCGCGGCGGCTCAACGTCATTGAGTGGTGGCGGGGAGTACCGGTGAATCGTCGGCGTACTCTGCGCATCGCCCACGGGGCCCATCGCACCACTCTGCTCTTCGCCCGACAGGCTCATCGAAATTCCTCCGTGTCCTTCGAGTCCAGCATCCCGTGCCGTGAGCACTTGGCCGACCATCCGTCCGGCCGCACCTGCACGATCATCCGTCGGCCACACTCGGCGCAGAACCGCGGCGGCTCCAGCCCGAGTCGGGCGGCCGCGGGGATCTCACCACCGGCAGGTTCGCCAGTGTGAACGTTGAACTTCGGCGCCGTCACTAGAGGCTGGCGTTCAACGCCTTGATCGGCATCTGCAGATCGTCGAGCAATTCGAGATCCGCCTCCGCGGGGCGACCCAGCGTCGTCAGGTAGTTGCCGACGATCACGGCGTTGATGCCGCCGAGAATGCCCTTCTTGGCGCCGAGGTCACCGAGGGTGATCTCGCGGCCACCCGCGAAGCGCAACATGGTGCGGGGCAGGGCCAGCCGGAAGGCCGCAACGGCCTTGAGCGCCTCGGACGCGGGCATCACGTCGAGATCACCGAACGGGGTTCCCGGCCTCGGGTTGAGGAAGTTCAGCGGCACCTCGTGCGGGTCGAGTTCGGCGAGGTTGGCCGCGAACTCCGCGCGCTGTTCGAGCGTCTCCCCCATGCCGAGGATGCCGCCGCAGCAGACCTCCATGCCGGCCTCGCGAACCATTTCCAAAGTGCCCCAACGCTCTTCCCACGTGTGAGTGGTGACGACGTTGCCGAAGAACGAGCGCGCGGTCTCCAGGTTGTGGTTGTAGCGGTGCACGCCCATCGCCGACAACCGCTCGACCTGATCCTGCGTCAGCATGCCGAGCGAGCACGCGATCTGGATGTCGACCTCGTTGCGAATCGCCTCGATCCCTGCGGCGACCTGGGCCAGCAGACGCTCGTCGGGCCCGCGAACCGCGGCGACGATGCAGAACTCGGTGGCACCGGACTTGGCGGTCTGCTTGGCGGCCTCGACCAGGCTCGGAATGTCGAGCCACGCGCTGCGCACCGGCGAGGCGAACAGTCCGGATTGCGAGCAGAAGTGGCAGTCCTCGGGGCAGCCGCCGGTCTTGAGGCTGATGATGCCCTCGACCTCGACGTCGGGACCGCACCACTTCATCCGGACGTCGTGCGCGAGTGCCAGCAGATCCTCGAGGGCGTCGTCCGGCAGCTGCAGCACCTGGAGAACCTGATCCTGCGTCAGGCCTTCGCCGCGCTCCAGAACCTGCTCTCGGGCCACACCCAACACATCGACGGGGCTGCTTTCGCTCCTCGCGTCCGCGGTCGCCTGCGTCACACACACCTCCGTAAAGCCTCAACTTGAACGGTGTTTAGGCTACAGGTGTGCAGCTGCACCGACGCGACGTGGTCGACAAGGCCACACAGCTCCTCGACGACTACGGCATCGCCGACCTGACGATGCGCAGGCTCGCCAAAGAGCTCAACGTCAGCCCCTGGCGCCCTCTACTGGCACTTCGCCAACAAGCAGCAGCTGCTCGGCGCCGTCGCCGACCGCATCCTCGACCCCGTGTCCACCCCCGTCGTGCGAGGCGTCGTGGCGCGAACGCATCCTCGCGACCTGTTCGGCGGTGCGTGATGCCCTGCTGTCGTCCACCGACGGTGCCGAACTGGTCTCGGCGAGCTTCGCCTCCGGGCAGACCGAGAGGCTCGCCGAGGTTCTCGCCTCGCTGACCGCCGCCGCCGCCGAGGCGGGGATGGACCCGGTGAACTCCGACCTGACCGCTCGGACGCTGGTGTACTACGTCCTCGGCTTCACCGCCGACGAACAGTCGCGCCTGCAGTGGGACGCGGCGGGCGCGCTCGACGACGGCCAGTCGGTGCTCGAGACGAACCCCAACGGCCGATTCGCCTTCGGACTGCAGCTGCTCGTCGACGGCATCGGCGCCCACCACCACGCCCAAACCGACGTTTCGCAGAAGATCTCCGAGTAGCGGCCGCCAGTTCGTCGACCTCGACGAGCTGTCGACGACCCTCGGACGCCTCAGGTGATCGGATGCTCGGTTCTGGCGGTGCTGTCCCAGCGGCGCAGTCCCGCAAAGGTTCCCGTGATGTCGTCGGATCCAATCACGTCCAGGGCCGCAGCGACATCGGCCGGAGCCAGTCGTCGGCACAGCGTGACGTGCGGTGTCCAGGCTCCCGGAAGCGTGTGCTCGACCGGGCCGGGACGCATGTGCTCCAGAGACGGTGAGCGCCACCTCGGCCTGCATCAGCAATCAGCTCCGCGGACGGGACGAGCAGTCGCGCCAGGACCGCTTTCCACCATCCGAACAGCAGCGGAGCCCCGACGACGCAGCGCAGCGGCAGTCGCGCCGCCACACCGGCGAGCAGGTCGTCGACGGCGGGCGCGATCGACTCGGCAACGGCCAACGTCACGTGCGGCCGGTTGGACGGCGACCGGTGCGCTGCCTGGCTCGGAAGTCCCGCCGCGGCCAGGTCATCCCAGATCCGGCGGATCGCAGCTTCGGTGTCGGGATCGAAGAGCAGCTCGATCGAATGCATCACGTCATCCCACCAGATCGCGTACCCACGCGGTGTCGAATGCCGCCGTGCTCATCGCCTCGAACTCGCCGGCGGTCAGCGCGCCGGCGCCCTCGGGAAGCAGCGCGCGCAACGGCGCCAGACGCGCGAGCTCCCCGCGGTTGTACGACTCCGCAGGGCCCGGCCGGTCCGGCCAGGCGCCGACGATCAAGCCGGCGCACGAAACATGTTGCACGGCAAGCGATTCCACGGTGAGGGCCGTGTGATTGAGCGTGCCGAGTCCGGCCGCGACGACGATGAGCACCGGCGCCGCAAGGTCGAGTGCAAGGTCCCGCAGCGTCACACCCCCGGCGCCGACCTCGACCAGCAGGCCGCCCGCACCTTCGACGAGGGTGAGCCGGCCCGGCCGGTCGACGCTCGAGATCAGGTCGCCGAGCTCCGCCCGGGTCGGCAGAGGCATACCCGCCCGAGAGGCGGCAGCGGCAGGCGCCAACGGTTCCGGATAGCGCCACCCCGAGACCAATTCCGCGACGCCCGCAAGGCGGAACACCTCGCCGAGGTCGTCGTCACCGTCCGCGGACCCCGTCTGCACCGGCTTGCACACGGCAACGTCGATTCCGGCCAGCCTCGCGTGGCACGCCAAGGCGGCTGTCGCGATCGTCTTCCCGACGCCCGTGCCGGTTCCCGTGACGACGAGGACGGTCACTGACGGGCCGTCGCGAGGACTTCCTCCAGCACCCGACCAGCCATCGCCATCTCGTCCTCGGTCAACGAGGCGCGGGCCGTGAGGCGCAGGCGCGACGTGCCCGCGGGAACGGTCGGCGGTCGGAAGCAACCGACGCGGACACCCCGGTCCAGACATGCGGTGGCGGCGGCCAGCGCCACCTCGGGTTCGCCGAGAACGACGGACACGACGGCCGAGTCGAGGGGTCTCTGCGACGCCGCTGAATCGTGCGAGCGTCGCGGCATGCGCCAACACCGCGTCGGCACGCCACGGTTCGGCGATCAACACGCGCAGCGCGGCCCACGCCGCGCCCACCGCGGCCGGCGCCAGACCGGTGTCGAAGATGAACGGGCGCGCACTGTCGATCAGATGAGCGCGCACCGCGGCCGCACCAAGGACGACACCGCCCTGGCTGCCAAGTGCCTTGGAGAGCGTGGTGGTCATGACGACGTCCGTTGCCCCGGCCAGGCCGACCTCGTCGAGCAGACCGCGGCCACCCTCACCGCGCACGCCGAGACCGTGCGCCTCGTCGACGATCAACAGCGCGCCATGGCGTCGCGCACACCTCGTGCAGCGACGTCAGCGGCGCCAGAGCGCCGTCGGCACTGAACACCGAGTCGGTCAGGACGACGGCGCGCTCCTCGGCGCGACCTCGCAACGCCGCCTCGACGGCATCGACGTCGCGGTGGGGCGTCACCACGACGCGCGCCCGCGACAGCCTGCACGCGTCGACGAGGGATGCGTGGGTGAACGCGTCGGACACGATCAGCGAACCGGGGCCCGACAGCGCGACCACCGCACCCAGATTCGCGGTGTAGCCCGACGAGAACACCAGCGCAGACTCCGCGCCGACGAAATCCGCCAGCGCGGCCTCGAAGCCCTCGTGCAGCTCGGTGTTGCCGGTGACGAGTCGCGAGCCGGTCGCACCCGCGCCCCAGGTCCGGAGCGCCTTCACGCCGCCATCGATCACGTCGGGGTGCTGCGAGAGCCCAAGGTAGTCGTTGGAGGCGAGGTCCAGTTCGGCGCCGACGGCCGAGCGCGTCCGCAGTGCCCTGCGCAAGCCGGCGGCACTGCGCTGCTGCTCCACCTCGTCGAGCCAGGCGAGCGGCGACAGACGTGTGCGTGTCACGCGGGCTCCCTCGATCCTCGACAATTGAACACCGTTCAGGTTAGTGCACGGGCGACGCCGACCATCGCCGAGGTGATCTGCTCGATCTGCGCGGCGTGCAGACGTACGGCGGCATCGCATACACGAGATTGCGGAAGGGCCGCAGCCACACCCGATGGCGCAAGGCGGCAGCCGTCGCCACGGCCATGTCGACGGGTCGGTCCATCTCGATCACCCCGATCGCGCCGAGCACGCGGACGTCCGCGACACCCGGCACCGACCGTGCCTGCGCCAAACCCTCCACGAGGCCCTGCTCGATGGCGCGCACGCGCTGCCGCCAGTCCTGTCCGAGCAGCAGTTCGACGGACGCGACGGACACCGCGCATGCGAGCGCGTTGGCCATGAACGTGGGTCCGTGCATGAGCGCACCCGGCTCGCCGGAGCTGATCGTGCCGCGCAATGTCGGCCGTGCACAGCGTGGCCGCCAGCGTGACGTAACCACCGGTCAACGCCTTGCCGACGCACATGATGTCCGGGCTGACTCCAGCGTGGTCGGCGGCGAACAGCGCACCCGTGCGTCCGAACCCCGTCGCGATCTCGTCGAAGATCAGCAGCACGTCATGCCGGGTGCAGGCCTCGCGCAGGTCGGTCAGATACCGCGGATCGTGGAATCGCATACCCCCTGCGCCCTGCACCACCGGCTCGACGATGACGGCCGCCAGCTCGTCGGCGTTCTCGGCGAGCTGCTTCTCGAACGCGGCGCTGTAGGCCGGGTCGTAGTCGGCTCGGCACCTGCGGCGCGAACACCTGGGCGGCGAGCACCGAGTTCTCCCCCGTCCACAGCTCGTGCATGCCGCCGTCCGGATCGCAGACGCTCATCGGGGTGAACGTGTCGCCGTGGTATCCACCCCGCCAGGTCATCAGCCGATGCTTGGCGCCGCGACCGAGGCTGCGGTGGTACTGCAGCGCCATCTTGACCGCGACCTCGACGGCGACCGATCCCGAATCGCTGAAGAACACGTTGTCGAGGCCGGCTGGGGTGATCTCCACCAACAACTGAGCCAGCCGCGCCGCAGGTTCGTGGGTCAAGCCGCCGAACATGACGTGGTTCATCGTGCCGAGCTGCCTGGTGATCGCCGCGTCGAGCGTCGGGTGGCCGTGGCCGTGGATGGCCGTCCACCACGAGCTCATCGCGTCCAGCACCTCGATGGTCGGCCCTGCTCGTCGTCGGGATCGACGACCGTGAGCGAGACGCCCTTGGCCCCCACCGCGACGACCGGAGTCAACGATTCGGCACCGATCGTGCTGTAGGGATGCCACACGTGCGCGGCATCGATCGGCGAGGATCTCGGCGGGCGTCAGCGCAGGCACCGGAGTCATCTTCGCCGTGCAGCCCTCGCCCATCGCAAAACGCGCATACTCCCGACGGTTCGGTAGATTGACCGTCGACCATGCTGACCATCGCCCCACCCCGGACGGCGTTCCAACTGTCGATTCGGGTTCCGCCGCCGCCGCCGTCATGGGCACCCGCACGTCGGGTTTCTATCGGCACGATCTCGATGGTCTTCGCGGCGTCGCGATCCTGCTCGTCGCGGTGTTCCACATCTGGTTCGGCAGGGTGTCCGGCGGCGTCGACGTCTTCCTCGCCCTGTCGGGATTCTTCTTCGGTGGCCGTTTGCTGCGCGCGGCGCTGAACCCCGAGCGCTTCGCTGTCCCCCGCTCCCGAGATCACGAGGCTCGTCCGGCGACTGTCTGCCCGCCCTCATCGTCGTGCTCGCGGCGTCGACGATCTTGACGATCCTGGTGCAGCCCGAAACCCGCTGGGAGGCCTTCGCGGACCAGAGCATCGCAAGCCTTGGCTACTACCAGAATTGGGAACTGGCCAACACCGCGTCGGACTACCTGAGGGCAGGCGAGGCCGTCAGCCCACTGCAGCACATCTGGTCGATGTCGGTTCAGGGCCAGTTCTACATCGCTTTCCTGGCACTGATCTTCGGCTCCGCCTACATCCTCAGGCGGGGTCCTCGCCAAGCACGGCCGCACCGCACTCATCGTGTTGCTGAGCGCACTGACGATCGCCTCGTTCGTCTACGCGATCTTCGCCCACAACACCGACCAGGTCGCCGCGTACTACAACAGCTTCGCCCGCGGCTGGGAACTACTGCTCGGCGCTCTCGTCGGCGCGCTGGTGCCGAATGATCCGCTGGCCCATGTGGCTGCGAACCATCGCGGCCGTCGTGGCACTGGCCGCGATCCTGTCCTGCGGCGCGCTGATCGACGGCGTCAAGGAATTCCCCGGCCCATGGGCGCTCGTGCCCGTCGGCGCCACGATCTTGTTCATCCTCAGCGCAGCCAACCGGATGGCCGACCCGCACGTCGACGGCCGCATGCCCGCCCCGAACCGTCTGCTCGCCGCTGGCCCCTTCGTCGCGCTCGGGCGCCATGGCCTACTCCCTCTATCTATGGCATTGGCCACTGTTGATCTTCTTCCTGGCCTACACCGGCGACACCAAGGCAAACTTCCTCCAGGGCTTGGGCGTGCTGCTCGTATCCGGCGTGCTGGCGTGGCTGACCACCAAGTTACGTCGAGGATCCGCTTCGCCTCCGCGGCGCCCGACGCCCAAGCCCGTGTCGTGCCGTGCCCGTCAGGCGCGGCTGCGCCGCCCGACGATCGTGCTGGGCACCGGGGTGACGCTGCTCGCGGTCGCGTTGACCGCCACGTCCTTCACGTGGCGCGAGCACATGGTGATTCAGCGAGCCAAGGGCAACGAACTGTCGACCTCTCGTCGCAGGACTATCCCGGTGCACGCGCGCTGCTGAATGACGCCAGAGTGCCCAAGCTGCCGATGCGACCCGACCGCGTCTGGAGGCCAAGGACGACATTCCCGAGACCACCGCCGCAGGGTGCATCAGCCGACTTCGACTAGCGTCGAGGTCATCAAGTGCACCTACGGCGACCAGTCCGCCACCCGCACCATCGCCTCGCAGGCGGCTCGCACGCGGAGCACTGGATCACCGCGCTCGATCTGCTCGGCCAGGCACACCACTTCAAGATCGTCACCTACCTGAAGATGGGCTGCCCCTTGACCACCGAGACGGTCCCGCTCGTCATGGGAGACAATCGGCCCTATCCGCTCTGCCACGAGTGGAATCAGCGGGTGATGCCCGAGCTCATCGCCGATCATCCCGACTTCGTGTTCACGACTTCCACGCAGACCGTGGAACATCAAGCCCGGCGACGTCATGCCCGGTACCTACATCGGCATCTGGCAAGCCTTCGCCGACGCAGGCATTCCCGTGCTGGCGATGCGCGACACCCCGTGGCTGGTTCGCAAGGGCAAGCCATACTTCCCGTCCGACTGCCTGGCCAAGGGACGGCGATGCCATCTCCTGCGGCATCGAACGCTCCAAGGTACTGTCCGACCACAACCCGACTCTGGATTTCATCGCACAGTTCCCACTGCTGAAGCCGCTCGACATGAGCGATGCGGTGTGCCGCCCAGACTTCTGTCGCGCCGTGGAGGGAAATGTGTTGATATACCACGACTCTCACCACATCTCGGCCACGTACATGCGCACGATGACCAACGAACTCGGACGACAGATCGCGGCCGCTACCGGATGGTGGTAATCGATGGTGACGACCGTATGGCCGGGCACGGCCTATCCGTTGGGCGCCACCTACGATGGAGCCGGCACCAACTTCTCGCTGTTCTCCGAGGTCGCCGAGAAGGTCGAACTGTGCCTGATCGGCAAGGACGGTAGCGAGGATCGGGTCAACCTCGACGAGGTCGACGGCTACGTCTGGCACGCGTACCTGCCGACCGTTACGCCGGGGCAGCGCTATGGGTTTCGCGTCCATGGACCGTGGGACCCGGACGCCGGGCATCGATGCGATCCCTCGAAGTTGCTTCTCGATCCCTACGGCAAGTCGTTCCACGGCGACTTCGACTTCACCCAGGCACTGTTCTCCTACGACCTGGCCGTCGCCAAGGCTGATCCCACGGCGACCGGCACGCCGCCGATGGTCGACTCACTGGGCCACACCATGACCAGCGTCGTGATCAATCCGTTCTTCAACTGGGGCAACGACCGAGCGCCCAACACGCCGTACCACGAGACCGTCATCTACGAGGCTCACGTCAAGGGCATGACGCAGACCCATCCGGGCATCCCCGAAGACCAGCGCGGCACCTACGCCGGCCTGTGCCACCCGGTGATCATCGAGCACCTCAAGTCGCTGAACATCACCGCGATCGAGCTGATGCCGGTTCACCAGTTCATGCACGACCACCGACTTCTCGACCTTGGCCTGCGAAACTACTGGGGCTACAACACATTCGGCTTCCTCGCCCCGCACTACCAATACGCGGCGAATCAGAGCGCAGGCGGCGCCGTCGCCGAGTTCAAGGGCATGGTGCGGTCGTTCCACGAGGCAGGCATCGAGGTCATCCTCGACGTCGTCTACAACCACACCGCCGAAGGCAATCAACTCGGCCCCACGATCAACTTCCGCGGCATCGACAACGCCGCGCTACTACCGCCTGCTCGACGGCGACCTGAAGCTGTACAAGGACTTCACCGGAACGGGCAACAGCCTCAACGCGCGCCACCCCCACACCCTGCAGCTGATCATGGACTCGCTGCGGTACTGGGTGCTCGACATGCACGTCGACGGCTTCCGGTTCGACCTCGCCTCTACCCTCGCGCGCGAGTTCTACGACGTCGACCGACTGAGCGCGTTCTTCGACCTGGTGCAGCAGGACCCGGTGATCAGCCAGGTGAAACTCATCGCCGAGCCGTGGGACATCGGCGAGGGCGGCTACCAGGTCGGAAACTTCCCAGGTTTGTGGACCGAGTGGAACGGGCAATACCGCGACACTGTGCGTGACTACTGGCGGGGAGAACCCGCAACACTCAACGAGTTCGCGTCCCGACTGACGGGGTCCTCGGACCTCTACGAGGCGACGGGTCGACGGCCGAGCGCGAGCATCAACTTCGTCACCGCCCACGATGGCTTCACGCTGGCGGACCTGGTGTCCTACAACGAGAAGCACAACGCGGCCAACGGTGAGGACAACCGCGACGGCGAGAGCCACAACCGGTCGTGGAACTGCGGTGTCGAGGGCGTCACCGACGACCCCGAGATCCTCGGCCTTGCGCGCCAGGCAGATGCGCAACATCCTGGCCACGCTGATGGTCAGCCAGGGCACCCCGATGATCAGTCACGGCGACGAGATCGGCCGCACTCAGGGCGGCAACAACAACGTCTACTGCCAGGACTCCGAGATCGCGTGGATGGACTGGTCGCTGTGCGAGACGAACGCCGACCTGATGGCGTTCGCGCGCACGGTGACCTCGCTGCGCAAGGATCACCCGGTGTTTCGTCGCCGACGGTTCTTCGACGGCAAGCTGATCCGCAGCGGCGACGAAGACATCCGCGACATCGCCTGGCTGACCAGGGCCGGACATACCGATGACGCACGACGACTGGAATTCGGGGTTCAAGAGTCTGGCCGTCTTCCTGAACGGCGAGGCGATACCCGCTCCGAACAGTCGCGGCGAACGGGTCGTCGACGACACGTTCCTGCTGTGCTTCAACGCACACGCCGACGCCGTCGAATTCGTTGCCGCCGAAGGCGATTACGCGGCGGAGTGGACGGCAGCGTTCGACACGGCCACGCCGACGGGCAGCACCGACCTGGTGGTCAAGGCGGGTGAGACGTTCTCCTTGGAGGGACGCTCGGTCGTCGTCCTCCGCAAGACGGCCTGACTCGGTGAGCGTCCTTTCGACCTACCGGTTCCAGATGCGCGGACCGGCAAGTGGCCAGGCGTTCACGTTCGCCGACGCGGTGGACCTGGTGGATTACGTTGCCGAGCTGGGCGTTTCGCACGTCTACCTGTCGCCGATCCTGACGGCGGCGAAGGGGTCCTCGCACGGGTATGACGTGACCGACCCCACCACGGTGTCGGCAGAGCTCGGCGGGCCCGAGGGCCTGGCCCGGTTGTCGGCCGCGGTGCGCGACCGCGGGATGGGTCTGATCGTCGACATCGTCCCCAACCACGTCGGCGTCGACGATCCGACGCAGAACGCGTGGTGGTGGGACCTGCTCACCCACGGCCGAGAGTCGGCGTATGCGTCCTACTTCGACATCGACTGGACCCTCGATCCAGACGGACGGATCGTGCTGCCGGTGTTGGGTGACGACGGTGACGTCGATGACCTGACCGTGGACGGCGACGTGCTGCGGCTAGGCGACCGCACCTGGCCGATCGCGCCCGGCACCGGTGCACGGTTCCGCGGCGGAGGTCTACGGCCGGCAGCACTATCGGCTCATCGGCTGGAAGCGCAACGTCTGCGGATACCGGCGGTTCTTCTCCATCACCTCGCTTGCCGGGCTTCGGCAGGAGGACCGGTCGGTCTTCGATGCCACCCACGTCGAGGTAAAGCGTTGGTTCACAGAGGGTTTGGTCGACGGCATCCGCATCGATCACCCCGACGGACTCTCCGATCCCGCCGGCTACCTGAGGTGGCTGCGCGAACTCACCGGACCCGACGCATGGATCGTCATCGAGAAGATCCTCGCCGTGGACGAGGCCCTCGATCCGACGTTGCCCGTCGCAGGGACCACCGGTTACGACGCGCTGCGTGAGATCGGCGGCCTCTTCGTCGACCCAACGGGAAAGCAGGCGCTGACCGAACTCGTCGACTCCGCAGGCGGCGACTACGCGCTCACGCCGGTCGTCGCTCGCGAGCTGAAGATCGACGCGATCAACGAGACGTTGCGCAGCGAGTTGGGCAGGCTGTGCCGGGCCATCGTGGCGGCCGCCGACGACGACCATCCCGACCTTGCCGCGGCGGTCGCGGCGCTTCTCAGCCACATCGGCGTGTACCGGTCGGACTACCTGTCGCTGGCGACGGTGCTGCCGGTGGCCCTAGCCGAAACAGCCGACGAGGCACCACATTTCGCCGAGCCGCTGGCGATCATCGCCGTCGCGATCGCGACCAGCACCGAGGTCGCGGCGCGGCTGCAACAGCTGTGCGGCGCCGCGACCGCCAAGTCGATGGAGGACTGCCTGTTCTACCGCGACGCGCGGCTGATCTCGCTCAACGAAGTCGGCGGCGAACCCGAGTGGTTCGGCGTCGGCGCCGCCGAATTTCACGATCGGCGCCGCGGTCCGGGCCCGCCAGTGGCCGTCGGCGATGACGACGCTGTCCACCCACGACACCAAGCGCGGCGAGGACGTCCGCGCCCGGATCGGCGTGCTGTCGCAGGTGCCGTCGCTGTGGGGCGAGCTGGTGGCCAAGTGGGTCGCGGCCGCGCCTCCCCCCGACCTGGCGACTGCACTCTTCCTGCTGCAGAACGTGTTCGGAGTGTGGCCGGCCGACGGCGACGGTCACCGAGGAGCTGCGCGACGCGCCTGCATGCCTACGCCGAGAAGGCGATCCGCGAAGCGGGTACCCACACCACGTGGAACGACCCCGACGACGGCTTCGAGTCGGCCGTGCACGATTGGCTCGACGAGGTCTTCGACGGCCCCGTCGGCACAGAGTTGACGTCCCTGGTCGCCCGTCTGGACGCGTACGGGCACGGTGACGCATTGGGCCAGAAGCTGATTCAGCTGACCGTCGCCCGGGGTGCCCGACGTCTACCAGGGCACCGAACTCTGGGAGGACAGCCTCGTCGACCCCGACAACCGCAGGGCCGTCGACTACGCCGCGCACCGCGAGGCGCTGCGGACGCTCGAACACCCCAAGATCCGTGTCACGTCCGCGCGCACTGCGGCTGCGAAGTGAACGGCCGGAGACCTTCCTGTCCGGCGGACACCGGCCGGTTCTCGCCCGCGGCGAGGCACGCGAGCACGTGGTCGCCTACGTACGCGGCGACGACGTGTTGGTGGCCGTCAGCCGGTGGACGGTGAGGCTGGCCGAAACCGGTTGGGCCGATACGACGTTGCAACTACCGGATGGGCGACTGGACGGACCGCTTGACCGGCCGGCGACTTCACCGGTCGCGTCGACGTCGCCGCCCTCTTCGCAGAACTACCCGTGACACTGCTGGAGAAGACCGATGGCTGACCACGAGTTCGCGGTCTGGGCGCCCAAGCCCGCGCTGGTGCGCCTCGACGTCGACGGCACGCGCTACCCGATGACGCGCTCCGACGACGGATGGTGGCGCACGACCATCGACGCTCCCGCCGGACGCTCGCTACGGCTTTCTCCTCGACGACGACGACACCGTGCTGCCCGATCCCCGATCCCCCCGCCAGCCCGACGGCGTGCATGCCCGGTCGCAACTCTGGGATGCCGTCGGCGGTGACGTGGACCGATGCCGACTGGACGGGCCGCTCCATCGAGGGCGCCGTCATCTACGAGGTCCACGTCGGCACGTTCACCGCAGGACGGCACGTTCGACTCGGCGATCGACAGGCTCGACTATCTGGTCGATCTCGGCGTCGAGTTCGTCGAGTTGATGCCGGTCAACTCCTTCAGCGGCACCCACGGCTGGGGCTACGACGGGGTGTTCTGGTACAGCGTCCACGAAACATACGGCGGCCCAGACGGATTGGCCCGGCTGATCGACGCGTGCCACGCCCGCGGGCTCGGCGTGCTGATCGACGCGGTGTTCAACCACCTCGGCCCCTCGGGAAACTACCTCCCGAAGTACGGGCCCTACCTGACCGAGGCGAACACCGGATGGGGTCAGGGCATCAACGTCGCCGGCGCCGACGCCGACGAGGTGCGCAATTACATCCTCGACTGTGCTCTGCGGTGGATGAGGGACTTTCACGCCGACGGTCTGCGTCTCGACGCGGTGCATGCACTGGCCGACCACACCGCGATTCACATTCTCGAGGAACTGTCGACCGAAACCGATGCGCTGTCAGAGCAATTGGGCCGCCCACTGTCGCTCATCGCCGAAAGCGACCTCAACGACCCGCGGCTCATCACACCGCGGGACCGCGGCGGGTACGGAATGACCGCGCAGTGGGACGACGACATCCACCACGCGATACACACGGCGGTCTCGGGCGAACGGCAGGGCTACTACTCGGATTTCGGTTCTCTCGAGGCGCTCGTCGAACACCTTGAAGAACGGCTACTTCCACGCAGGCACCTACTCCTCGTTCCGGCGTCGGCGGCACGGCCGTCCCCTCGACACGGCGACGATCCCCGCCACCCGGCTCCTCGCCTATACCTCCGATCACGACCAGGTCGGCAACCGCGCCGTCGGTGATCGGCCATCGCAGTACCTGGACTTCGGCCAGCTCGCGGTCAAGGCTGCGCTGGTGCTCGGATCGCCCTACACCGCAATGCTGTTCATGGGTGAGGAGTGGGCCTCGTCGAGCCCGTTCCAGTTCTTCACGCTCCCATCCGGAGCCGGAGTTGGCCCGGGCCACCGCAGAGGGACGCAAGGCGGAGTTCGCCGAGCACGGCTGGGATGCCGACGAGGTCCCCGATCCGCAGGACCCCGAGACCTTCCGGCGTTCCAAGCTGGACTGGGACGAGGTCGGCACCGGCGATCACGCGCGGCTGCTCGAGCTGTACCGCGCCCTCATCGCGCTTCGCCACGACGAGCCCGACCTGGCGGACCCGTGGCTTGACCACATGCGAATCGACTTCGACGAGGAGCAGCGCTGGATCGTCCTGCACCGCGGCAGCCTCGCCATCGCGTGCAACCTGGGCGAAGGCCCGGCCACGGTGCCTGCGACGGGTGACGTGGTTCTGGCGTCGACGGACCCCGTGATCGGCGAATCAACGGTGCTGCAGGGTCATTCGTTCGCGATTCTGCGTTCTGTCAAGTAGTCATCCACAGCGCCGCCCCCTGGGGATGACGCGTTGCCCGCGGCGTGCGGTCCGCAGACGATTCGGGCATGACCCTTCTCCCGATCCCACCCGTCGACACCGCAACCGACCCCATCGGCTCGACCGCAGACCTACAGCAGCGTTGGCGCGCGCTGATGCAAGAACTCGGGTTCGGCGAACGACTGCTGAGGTTCGTCTTCGTCGGGCCCGATCGTCGGCTGCTCAAGGTCTTGACCGACGTCGAGATCGGCGTGCGACCGAGCCGCCGGGCGATCGACGGCCTGATGTCGCGGCTGGATGCACGGTGGTCGACGGGCTTGGCGAAGGACACACCGTCGCGCTGCTGCTGAGCCGACCGGGCCGCGGTGGAGTGTCGAATCGACGACCGTCGGTGGTGCGCGGCGCTGACGTCCTCGGCCGCAGACCTTCGGCGTGCCCGTCGAGCCCATCTTCCGAGCCAACGACGAGGCGTTGGTTCTGCTCGAGCCGGCTCAGGTCAGATAGCGATACGCCGGAGACCCCGGCTCGAGCGCCTCGACGTGGATGTCGGAGGCGCGCATGCGCTCCAGCAGGCCGTCGAAGTCCGCGGCCGAGCCGAGCTCGACACCGACCAGCGCCTCGCCCGTCTCGCGGTTGTTGCGCTTGACGTACTCGAACAGGGTGACGTCGTCGTTCGGCCCGAGAACCTCGTCGAGGAAGCGGCGGAGCGCACCCGGCTCCTGCGGAAAGTCCACCAGGAAGTAGTGCTTGAGGCCGAGATGCACCAGCGAGCGTTCCAGGATCTCGTTGTAGCGGGACACGTCGTTGTTGCCGCCCGAGATGAGACACACCACCGTCGAACCCGGCGTGATGTCCGCCTCGAGCAGTCCCGCGACCGACAGCGCACCCGCCGGCTCGGCGATGATGCCCTCGTTTTGGTACAGGTCGAGCATCGCGGTGCAGACGGCGCCTTCGTCGACGGTGGTGAGCGACACCATGTCGCCCGCGGCCGCCAGCGCGGCATACGGCCGCGCCCCCGCCTTCGCCACCGCCGCGCCGTCGACGAACTGGTCGACGTGATCGAGCGTCACGGGCTCACCGGCGGCCAATGCTGCGACCATCGCCGCCGCCCCCGCAGGCTCGATGCCCAGGACCGCGGTGTTCGTCGTGCGGGCCGCGAGGTAGGTCGTCATTCCGCTGATGCACCCGCCGCCGCCGACGGGAACGATGACGAGGTCGGGCTCGACGTCGAGCTGAGCAAGGATCTCGACGGCGATGGTTCCCTGGCCGGCCATCGTGCGGGGGTCGTCGTACGGCGGGACCAGCGTCGCCCCCGTCCGCGCGACGTCGTCGAGCGCGGCCGCGGCCGCGACGTCGTAGGTCCTTCCACCGACGATCAACTCGATGAATTCGCCGCCGTGGTAGCGGATTCGGTCGCGCTTCTGCTTCGGCGTCTTGGCAGGTACGTACACGCGGCCGTGGATGCCCATCGACCTGCAGGCGAGTGCGAAGCCCTGCGCGTGATTGCCTGCCGACGAGCACACGACTCCCGCGGCGATCTCCTCGGGTGTCAGCTGCTTGAGCAGGTTGTAGGCGCCCCGGAGCTTGTAGGACCGCACGGCCTGCAGATCCTCGCGCTTCAGATAGACGCGCGCACCGACGAGCGCCGACAACCGGTCGCTGAACTGCAGGGGCGTCACGCCAACCACCCCGGAAATTCGCTGCGCAGCCTCGTCGATGTCGGCCGCAGACAGCGGCGTCGATGTTCGGGGACTCTGGCTCAGCTCAGCGGACACCGGTCAATGGTGCCACTTGATGGTTGTGCAGGGAAAACGGGTTTAGCTCACCGGGGTGAGCGTGAAGGGCCTCAGCTCGATGCCCTAGCTCCGTTCGACGCATCCAGCCAGTCTGGGAGTCTCGCCGCAAGCACAATCCGTATCCGGCGTTTCGGCTACCCGAATCTTTTGATCCGAGCTATCGTCGACTCGTGACCACGCCGACCGAAGTCCGCATCGCCGGAGTGCCCTGGCCGATGTACAAGCTGGTCGCGCTGGCCGTCGGGGTGGTCGTCCTCGTCATCGTCGGCCTCGCCACGACGACCATGGGACACGCAGTAGTGGCGGCAGCGGCCGCGGCGACGGTCGTCTGGCTGGCGTCTGGGCGTGTTCAGCCACGACAACCGGTAGCTAGCCGCCGACCAACCGCCTCAGCGTCTGCAGGTCGGCTGTCACCGCAGCCGCATCGGCTTCGAATTGCTCGTCGGTCATCCCCGCAAGTCGACGCACGGTGAAGACCACCTCACATCGCGATCGCGCCGATGGCGTCCGGGAGGACCCGCATCGGGTTGTAGACCTCGTCGCCGGACGGCAATCGCACCACGTGGTCGAGCACTCCGAACTCGTTGTCGCGCGACGAATCGGACCTGCACGTCGCCAAGTGCCGGATCGGCCAGGCCCGCCGCCCACCGGGGCATCTGGTCGATGTCGCTTGCCAATTCGTAGACCACCTCTGGCGCGACGTTCATCCAGACGCTGACGTGTCGCGACTCGGGCAGCGATGGAAGCGTGTCCGTCGTGTCGTCGTCCATTCCTCCATGGTGACGCACACACTGGGTTCGATGCCCGACACTCCCGAACCCGTTCCCCCGGTCGAGGCGTTCGTCCGGCGCGCCGAGCACATCGCCTCCGACGCCGAACACCACGTCCCGTCGTGGTTGCGGCCCGGCGATCCCGAGAACCGCTGGCCCGTTCTGATCGCGATCGTCGCGGTGATCGTGATCCAGCGCTCGATTCCCCTGCAGTACACCGTGTTGCCGCGCTGGCCGCTGATCATCATGGAGCTTCTGCTGCTCGTCGTGCTGGTCCTCATCAACCCGGTGCGACTGTCCCGGTCGACCACGATCGGCAAGTGGTCGAGCCTGGTCCTGACGGCGGCCATCACGATCGACAACACGGCATCGGCGGTCATCCTCGACAAGCGGATCCTCAGCGGCGAGGTGAGCAACAACGCCGCGGTGCTGCTCGGCAGCGGCGCCGCCATCTTCGTCACCAACATCATCGCGTTCGGCCTCTGGTACTGGGAACTGGACCGCGGTGGCCCCTTCGCGAGGCGTGAAGGCAAGCAGCCCTACCCCGATTTCCTCTTCCCGCAGATGTCGGATCCGAACAATGCCCAGCCGGGTTGGCGGCCGACGTTCGTCGACTACCTCTACGTCAGCTTCACCAACGTGGTGGCGTTCTCCCCCACCGACACCATGCCGCTGGCGCGCTGGGCCAAGGGCATGATGACCGTCCAGTCGCTGGTCTCGATGTCGACGATCGCCCTGGTCATCGCCCGCGCGGTCAACGTCTCTGGGCTGAGCCAGAGGCTCTAGCCGCCGAGGCAGCCGGGACCCAGCAGTGCCTTGAGGTCCCCCATCAACGCCGACGACGTGGTGACGCGCAGCGACTGATCCAGCTCGAGCGTGGTGATCCGCTCTCCGCTGATCAGCCGCAGGTGCACCTGCGAGATGCCGGGATGGCGCGCCAACACCTGCTTGAGCGCGCTGACCTTCTCGATGGTGCACTGCCGCGTCGGCAGGCTGACCGCCAGTGGTCGGTCCACCTGAGCGCTCGAGAAGTCGGGCACGACCAGCTCGTTGGCGATCAGCGAGACCCGGTCATCACGGATGTTGACCTTGCCGCCGATGAGGACCACGACGTCGTCGGCGATCTCCGCGCCGAACGTCGAGTACGTGTGCGGGAAGAACATCACCTCGATGCCGCCGGTGAGATCCTCCAATTGCGCTGAGGCCCAGGGCATCCCGTTCTTGTTGACCCGCCGGTTCACCGACGCCAGGATGCCGCCGACCCGGACCTGCGAGTCGTTGGCGACGTCACCGTTGAGGATCGCGGGGATCTGCGTGTCGACCTGGGCGGCCAACAGATGCGCGACACCGTTGAGCGGATGCCCGGACACGTAGAGGCCCAACATCTCCCGCTCGAGGGCGAGCTTGTGCTTGTCCTCCCACTCGTCGGTGGGCACCTTGATGGTGAACACCGCGTCGGCGGCGGTGTCCGCGCCACCGAACAGGTCGAACTGACCCATCGCCTCGGCCTTCTTGGTGCCGAGCACCGAGTCGACGGCGTCGGTGTGCACCAGGAACAGCCCCTTGCGGGAGTGCCCGAGCGAGTCGAACGCACCGGCCTTGATCAGCGACTCCGTCACCTTCTTGTTGCATGCGGCGACGTCGATCTTGTTGAGGTAGTCGGAGAAGTCGGTGTACTTGCCCTTCTCGGTGCGCATCTTGATCAGGGAGGCAACGACATTGGCGCCGACGTTGCGCACGGCGCCGAGCCCGAAGCGGATGTCGGTACCCACCGACGCGAAGTTGACCACCGACTCGTTGACGTCCGGCGGCAGCACGGTGATGCCGAGCCTGCGGCAGTCCGCCAGGTAGACCGCGGCCTTGTCCTTGTCGTCGCCGACCGAGGTGAGCAGACCTGCCATGTACTCGGCGGGGAAGTTGGCCTTCAGATACGCGGTCCAGTACGACACCAGCCCGTAGCCGGCGGCGTGCGACTTGTTGAACGCGTAGTCGGCGAACGGCAAGCACGGTGTCCCACAACGCCTTGACGGCCGGCGCCGAGAAGCCGTTGGCCTTCATGCCGTCGGAGAAGCCCTCGTACTCCTTGTCGAGCACCTCGCGCTTCTTCTTGCCCATGGCCTTGCGCAGGATGTCGGCTCGGGCGAGCGAGTAGCCGGCCACCTTCTGCGCGATGCGCATGATCTGCTCTTGGTAGACGATCAGGCCGTAGCGTCTCGGCGAGGATCTCTTCGCAGCGGCTCGGCCAGCTCCGGCATGGATCGGCTTGATCGGCCTGCCGGCGTTCTTGCGGTCGGCGTAGTCGTTGTGGGCGTTCACGCCCATGGGTCCGGGCCGGTACAGCGCGATGACGGCGACGACGTCCTCGAACTCCGTTGGCTGCATGCGGCGCAGACAGATCCCGCATCGGCCCACCGTCGAGCTGGAACACGCCGAGCGTGTCACCGCGGCCCAGCAGCTCGAATGTCGCAGGGTCGTCGAGGGGCATCGCGTCCAGGTCGAGGTCGATGCCCCGGTTGGCCTTGATGTTCTCGATGCGTGTCGCCGATGATCGTCAGGTTCCGCAGCCCGAGGAAGTCCATCTTCAGCAGGCCGATGGCCTCGCACGACGGATAGTCCCAGCCGGTGATGATCGCGCCGTCCTGCGGGCGCCTCCAGAGCGGGATGGCCTCGATCAGCGGCTCGGAGCTCATGATCACCGCGCACGCGTGCACACCCGCGTTGCGGACCAGGCCCTCGAGCCCGCGCGCAGTCTCGTAGATGGTCCGAACGTCGGGATCGGTGTCGAGGAGATTGCGGACCTCGACGGCTTCCTTGTACCGCTCGTGGCTGGGATCGGTGATGCCGGACAGCGGGATGTCCTTGGCCATGATCGGCGGCGGCAGCGCCTTGGTGATGCGGTCGGCGATGGCGAACCCCGGCTGCCCGTAGTGCACGCGGGCCGAATCCTTCAGTGCCGCCTTGGTCTTGATGGTGCCGAAGGTGATGACCTGGGCGACCCGGTCACTGCCCCACTTGTTCGCCGCGTACCGCAAGCATCTCGCCACGCCTGCGGTCGTCGAAGTCGATGTCGATGTCGGGCATCGATGCGCGTTCCGGATTGAGGAAGCGCTCGAACAGCAGCCCGTACTTGATCGGGATCGATGTTGGTGATGCCGCAGCGCGTAGGCGACCAGGGACCCCGCGGCCGATCCGCGGCCAGGGCCCACCCGGATGTCCACCGAGCGGGCGTAGTTGATCAGGTCGGCGACGATCAGGAAGTAGGACGGGTAGCCCTTGTCGCAGATGACCGTGATCTCGTACTCGGCGCGGTCGACGTAGTCCTGCGGCACCGCCGACGGGAACCGGCGCTCCAGCCCGGCCGCCACCTCGTGCCGCAACCAGGACGCCTGGTCGTGGCCGTCGGGCACCGGGAAGATCGGCATCCGGTCCTTGGGCGCCCACACCTCGGCGTACGACTGCACCCGCTCGGCGATCAGCAGCGTCGAGTCGCAGGCGCCGGGTACCTCGTCGTCCCAGAGCGCCCGCATGTCGGCGGCCGACTTCAGGTAGTAGCCGTCGCCGTCGAACTTGAAGCGCGTCGGGTCTGACAGCGTCTTCGCGGTCTGCACGCACAGCAGCGCCTCGTGGCTGTGCGCGGCTTCCTTGGTGACGTAGTGGCAGTCGTTGGTGGCCAACGGCGGGATGCCGAGCTTGCGGCCGATGTCGAGCAGGCCCTCACGGACGCGGCGCTCGATCTCGATGCCGTGGTCCATCAACTCGAGGAAGTAGTTCTCGGGCCCGAAGATCTCGCGCCACTTGGCGGCCGACTCGAGCGCCAGCTGGTCGTGGCCCAGCCGGAGTCGGGTCTGCACCTCGCCCGACGGACAACCCGTGGTCGCGATGATGCCCGCGGCGTTCTCGGCGATGATCTCGGCGTCCATGCGCGACCACTTGCCGAGCTGGCCCTCGAACGACGCCAGTGACGACAGCTTGAAGAGGTTGCGCAGGCCAGTCGCGTTCTCCGCGACCATCGTCATGTGGGTGTACGACCCGCTGCCCGAGACGTCGTCGCCCTTCTGGCCGGGATCCCCCCAGAGGATGCGCTTGGTATCGAACCGAGAACCGGGAGCGATGTAGGCCTCGACGCCGATGATCGGCGTGATGCCGACGTCGGCTGCGCGCGTTGTAGAACTCGCTGGCACCGAACATGTTTCCGTGGTCGGTCATCCCGATCGCGGGCATCTCCAGCCGCTGAGCCTCGGCGAACATGTGCTTGACCTTCGCCGCACCGTCGAGCATCGAGTATTCGGTGTGGTTGTGCAGATGCACGAACGGAGTTGCTCATAGGGAGGCCAGTCTAGGGCTGCCCTACGACGGCCCTCGGCGTGTCGCCGGACGTGTCGCGCGCAGAGATCCGGCGCAGGCGGCCGCGGCGAGCAACCCATGCGACATCACCCGGTCGAGTAGCTCGGTGCATGGGGGCCATGTCCGCCGCCATGTCGATGAATCCGGCGTAGAAGCCCAGCCCCCAGAACAGGGCCTGCAGCATGTCGGTGACGGCGTCCACCGCAGTGTCGGCGGGAAGTTCGCCTCGCTCGACGGCCTCGCCGATCATCCCCTTGAGGAGCTCATTGATGCCGACTCCGCGTCCGACTGCTCAACTCGGGATTGCGTACGCCTTCCATCCGCGCAGTGACCAGGAATGCGATCTGCGACCGGTCGCGCTGTCCCGCCTCGTACAGCGCGCCGACGAGCGCAGCCAGCTGCGCCCTCAACGTGTCGCTTCCTTGCACGGCCGCGATGCAATCGGCCATGACGGCACGGCCTTCGGCGGCAAGCGTCGTCGTAGATCTGCTCACGCGACGCGAAGTAGTAGTGCACCGAGGGGCGGGTCAGACCGGCCTCGATCGCGATGGCCTGAAAGGTGGCGGCCTGATAGCCCTGTCGCGTGATGACGTGGCGGGCGGCGTCGAGAATCCGACTCCGGGTCTCGGCCGCATCTGCACCCGACCGGGCGCCCCCGCTTGCGGGTCGCCGTCTCCAGAACAGCATCCGGTTGCATGTCGTGACCCCCACCGCGAGAGATGGCCTCGCGGCCAGCACGTTATTGCATCGACAAATGGCTGGTCAAGCCCGCATCCCAGGCCGACCGCGCGCGGACGAGGTATCGCGCAACCGCGTCGTCACCCGTCAGGTCGATCGCCCGGCGGTATGCGCCGGCAGCCTCGGCGGTCCGCCCCGAGCGTGCGAGCAGATCACCGCGCACCGCCCACGCGGGCTGAAACCGTTCGACGGCCGGATCGGTCAGCGCATCCAGGGTCCGCAAACCCGCTGCGGGACCGTCGATCTCACCGTCCAGCGCCGCGAGGGCGACCTCGGCACCCAGCGACGGCGCCATTCGGATCAGCGCGCGATACAGCTTGCGCAGCGTCTCGGCGTCCACCGGGCCGCCGCCGATGCGGCTGCAATGCGCCGACTGGATGGCCGCCTCGTACTGAAACCGGCCAGGCCGACCGTGATCGTGGGCCCGGGCCAGCAGCCGCTCGCCACGATCGATCAGGCCGCGATCCCACCGCGTCGGCGTCCTGCTCGTCCAGCGGAACGAAACGTCCGTCGTCGGCCCTGCGCGCCGCCCGCCTCGCCTCCGACAGACACGTCAGCGCCGCCAACCCCAGCACCTCGGGCTCGTCCGGCAGGAGTTCCGCCAGCACCGTCGCCAGGTGGAGCGCCTCGGCGGCCAGCGACTCGCTCGGTAGTCCATCGGGCGCGACCTGCCAGTCGATCGCGTACGCGCCGTAGACCGCTTCCAGGACCGCGGGCAGCCGTTGGGCGAGGTGTTCGGGTTCGGGCACGGCGAAGGGAATTCCGGTGTCGCGGATGCGCTTCTTGGCGCGCACCAGCCGCTGCGCCATCGTCGCGGGTTCCACGGCGTACGCCGCCGCGATCGCCGCGGCATCGACCCCGAGCACCGCCTGCAGCATCAACGGCGTGCGGATCGACGGCGCGATCGCCGGGTGCGCACAGACCAGCATCAGTTCGAGCCGGCGATCGGGGAATCGACGGCATCGGCGTCCGATGCGACTCCAGCGCCGAACTGCGTCTCGTCGAGGGGAACGCGTCGCCGGTACGCCGCTGATTTCCAGTTGTCGCGCAGTCGATTTCGGGCCACCGTGTACAGCCACGCCTCCGGGATTCGCCGGCATGTCGTCGTCGGCCCAGTCGGTCAGCGCACGCTCCAAGGCATCGGCCAGCGCGTCCTCGGCCATCGCGATGTCCCGACCGGGAGCGGCGAGCAACGCCAGAAGCCGGCCGTACGAATCGCGGGTGACCGACGGCGAGCGCCGCACCCACCCGCGATCCGTCCCCGGTCAGGGGCTGACCCACCCTTGGCCCGCAACGTATGTCCGTGCCACCGGCCGGATTTCGACCGAGCCCCAACCGTTGGCGGGGTTGCGCTGAGCCCATTTCAGCGCCTCGTCGAGATCGGGCACGTCGATCACGAAGATGCCGCCGAGCTTCTCCTTGGTGTCGGCGAACGGACCGTCCTGAATCTCGGGCGTGCCGTTGCGCGCGGTGACCGTCGTGGTGGCGTCGACCGAGTCGAGCACCTCGGTGGTGATCAGCACCCCGGCCGCGGAGAGATCGTCGGCGTACGCGGCGAACGCCGCCATCGCGGGCGCCATGTCCTCCTCGGTCAGGCCGACGGAGGGACCCTCCTGGTAGTGCATGAGCAGGCAGTAACGCATCGTGTGTTCCTCACGTGGTCGTCGTGAGTCGAGCTTGCCACCGTGATGACGATCAGGATGCGACGGAATCGACACTTCCGCGAACCGGATCTTCGGACTTCTCTTCGCAGCGATCCGACGGTGAGCACGACCAGGGCGATCCAGATCAGCGCGAAGCCGATCCATCGGCCCACGGGCATCGGCTCGTGTCCGACCAGGACCCCCCACGCCATCTGCAGGCCAGGGCTCAAGTAGAACAACAACCCCATCGTGACCAGTGGGAGACGCTGGGCCGCTGCCGCGAACAACAGCAGCGGGATCGCCGTCACCGGACCCGCCAGCACCAGCAGCACGGTGTGCCACGACCCGTAGTGCACGAAGTGGCCCTGGCCGAGCGATTGGAGAGTGACCAGGTAGCCGCAGGCCAGCGGCAGCGCGATCAGCGTCTCGACGGCGACGCTGACCCGGGGATCCGCCTTCACCACCTTCTTGACCACGCCGTAGAGCGCGAAGCTCAGGGCGAGCGCGACGGCGAGGTAGGGCGGCTCGCCCACCTCCAGGGTCAGCACCACGACCGCGACCACCGCGAGTGCCAGCGCGACCAACTGCCACCGGCCGATGCGCTCCCGGAAGGCCACCACGCCCAGCGCGACCGTGAGCAGCGGGTTGATGAAGTATCCGAGCGCCGCGTCGACGACGTGGCCGTGGGTCGCCGCGTAGATGTAGAGGCCCCAGTTGATCGAGATCAGCACCGACGCCGCCGCGAGTTGCAGCCACGTCCGCGCGCTGAGTCGACGGAGATCGCCCAACCGGCGTGCCAGCGACGAGGACCAGGACCATGCAGACCGCGCTCCACACGATGCGGTGCGCGAGGATCTCCATCGAGCCCGCGGGCAGCAGCAGGGGGAAGAACCCGGGGCACAGCCCCCACCAGGCGAAGGCGCCGATGCCGAGCAGCACGCCGGAGCGATGTGATGACGCCGCCGACTCGTCGCTCACGATTCGTGGTGACGGAGGACGTCGAGAGCGTGCTGCAGGTCCGCCGGGTAGGGGCTGGTGATCTCGATTCGCCTGCCGTCGGCGGGGTGCGCAAAGGCCAGGAACCTGGCGTGCAGCCATTGACGTTCCAGCCCAAGCCTTTTCGCCAGTGTGGGATCAGCGCCGTAGGTCAGGTCGCCGCAGCACGGATGATGCAGCGCCGAGAAGTGCACGCGAATCTGGTGCGTGCGACCCGTCTCCAGGTGAACGTCGAGCAGGCTGGCCGCCGCGAACGCCTCGACCGTGTCGTAGTGGGTGATGCTGTGCCTGCCGCCCTCGGTGACGGCGAATTTCCAGTCATTGCTTCGGTGTCGCCCGATCGGGGCGTCGATCGTGCCGCTCGATGGGTCGGGATGTCCCTGAACCAGTGCGTGGTAGCGCTTGTCGACGGTGCGCGCCTTGAACGCCCGCTTGAGGACCGTGTAGGCGCGCTCGGAGATCGCCACCACCATCACGCCCGACGTGCCGACGTCGAGTCGCTGCACGATGCCCTTGCGTTCGGGCACCCCGGACGTGGTGATCCGGAAACCCGCTGCGGCCAGCCCGCCGAGGACCGTCGGGCCGGTCCAACCGACGGATGCATGTGCGGCAACGCCGGCAGGCTTGTCCACCGCGACGATGTCGTCGTCGGCGTACAGGATCTCCATGCCCTCGATGGCGACGGGCGGATTGTCCAGTGGCGCAGCGATCTTCCGGTAGCCGCACCTCGAGCCAGGCGTCCGCAACCAGGCGGTCGGACTTGCCGACCGCCACTCCGTCGAGATCGACTCCGCCGTCCTCCGCGATGGCCGCCGCTGCGGTCCGCGACAGCCCGAGCAGCCGCGCGAGTCCCGCGTCGACACGCATCCCCGCCAGCCCCTCGGGGACCGGCATCGAACGAGTCGTCACTAGTGTGCCGTCGCCCGTGAGGTCGGCCGGGGTCTCGGCACTGCTCGCCCGCCCGACGGTGTCGAAGTCGTAGCCGAGGAACGACATCACCACCAGCAGGATCGCCCCGCCGACGACCGCGGGATCGGCCAGGTTGAACACCGGCCACCACCCGATCGACAGGAAGTCGACGACGTGGCCGCGCAGCGGACCCGGCGAACGGAAGAACCGGTCGATCAGATTCCCCAGCGCGCCGCCGAGGATCATTCCCAGCCCGAGCGCCCACCAGGTCGACACCAGCCGCGGTCCCATCCACAGGATGCCGATCACCACGCCGACGGCGATCAGCGTCAAGACCCAGGTGTAGCCCGTGGCCATCGAGAACGCCGCGCCGCTGTTGCGCACCAGCGTCCACGTCACCGTGTCGCCGATGATCGATACCGGCTGACCAGGCGTCAGATACCTGACCGCCACCACCTTCGAGGCGATGTCGAGAAGAAGCACGACGGCGGCGACCGACAGCAGCAGGCGAAGCCGGTTGCGCGGCGTCGGGTTGGCTTCGGCCGAGGCCTTGGGCTCGGCCACGGCGTCCGCAGACTCCGTTGATTCATCGGTCACTCACACATCATCCCAAACAGATGATGGTGAACAATCGGCGCATGAGCCGCCTCGTCGTCATCACCACCGGAGGCACCATCGCGACGAGCACCGGCGACGACGGCGTCGCGCGCCCCACGTTGGCGGGCGCGGACCTCATATCGGGCATCGACTCCCCCATCGACGTCGACGTCGTCGACCTGATGTCGGTGGACAGTTCACAGTTGGTACCCGCGGACTGGGATCGGATCGGTGCCGCCGCGGTGGCTGCGGCCGACTCGGGCGCCGACGGGATCGTCATCACTCACGGCACCGACACGATGGAGGAAACCGCGCTCTGGTTGGACCTCACCTACGACCGTCGCGCGCCCATCGTTCTCACCGGCGCCATGCACAGCTCCGATGCCCCCGACGCCGACGGTCCGACGAATCTGCGCGACGCGCTGTTGGCGGCGCAGCGCCCGGCGGCCAAGGACATGGGCGTCGTGGTCAGCCTGGCGGGCCAGGTGTGGGAACCGTTGGGGCTGAGCAAGACTGGGTCGGGGTTCGTCGGCACGGAGGTCCCCGTGGCGGCGCGGCGTCGTCCGTTCCTCGGCGCGCTGCAGGCGGCCGACGCCCCGCGGGTCGACGTCATCGCCACCTACGTCGGGGGTGACGCCGTGGCGATGGATGCGTGCATCGACGCAGGCGCACGAGGAATCGTCCTCGAAGCACTGGGAGCCGGAAACGCTGGCGAGGCCGTGATCGACGGCGTGCGTCGCGCCTGCAGCGCCGGGGTGTCGGTGGTCATCGCGACCAGGGTGCCGGGAGCGCGCGTGGCACCGCGATACGGCCCCGGCCGCCAGTTGGTCGACGCGGGCGCCGTGCCCGTGCGCAGCCTGCGCGCCCCTCAGGCGCGCGTCCTCCTGATGGCGGCGCTCGCGGCGGGCAGATCGGTGGAGGACACGTTCGGCGAGTGGGGCTGAGTCAGGTCGCGCGCGGTCAGAGCTCGCGACGTAGTCGGGCCAGTCGAGGCTGTCGACCGGATTCGCCCTCGTCACGTCGGCGTCGTCGGACGCGCAGAGTGCGAACGGGCCCCGGTCCCGTGCCGCGCGTCTCGAACCGCACCGTCATCACGCCATGCCCGGCGCCCTGAACCCACCCGTGCCCGTGCGCGGTGTGCGCGACGTCATCGCCGACGCGCCAGACGGGGGCGGCGGTCGCGGTGTCGGTGGCAATCGGAGGCAGTCGAGCGTCCGACACGTCCTCCGCCATCAGTTCGAGATCGGGGAACAACGATTCCTGGCGGACCTCGGACAGTCCCGAAAAGCCAACGCCGACAAGGCGAATCGGGCCGACGTCGAGCGGATCGAGGAGCAGCCTGCGGGCCATGGCGGTCAGCGTCGCGGCATCGTCGGTGGCGTACGGCAGCGTCGCCGAACGGGTCAGCGTGCTCATGTCCGACTTCTTCAGCTTGACGGTGACCGTGCGGGCGCCGCGGCCGTCCTTCTCCAGTCGGGCATGGGCGTGATCGCCGATGGAACTGGTGGCCTCGCGAAGCGCCTCGAGCGTCGTCAGGTCCTCGGCAAACGTCGACTCGGCGCTGATCTGCTTGGCCGGTCCGTTCTCCGCGACCGGGCGGTCGTCGATGCCGCGGGCCAGCAGGTGCAACGCGGGCCCGATGGTCGTGCCGAGGACGTCGGCGACCTCGGAACCGGTCAGCGCGGCAAGCGCCCCGACCGTATCGATCCCCAGCTTGTGCAGGCGCTCCTCGGCCACCGGCCCGATCCCCCACAATCGGCGTACGGACAGCCCGGCAAGAAGTGAGCGCTCCTCGTCGCGACGCACCACGCGGATGCCGTCCGGTTTGGCCAGACCCGACGCGATCTTCGCGACTTGCTTGCCCGAGCCCGCGCCGACTGAGGCGACCAGTCCGGTCACGTTGCGAATGCTCTCCCGGAGCTCCTCGCAGAACGTCTCGACATCGTCGGCGGACGCGCCCATCAACTCGACCGGCTCACCGAACGCCTCGTCGAACGAGAGCTGCTCCAACACCGGGATGTGGCTGCGAACGGTCTCGAACACCCGCCTGCTCGCCACGCCGTAGACCACGCCGCGGGGTGGCAGCACGACGGCGGTCGCCCCGATCATTCTTCGTGCCTGATGCATCGGCATCGCAGACCTGGCACCGAACACGCGGGACTCGTAGCTGGCACCCGCGACCACGCCCCGACCTCCGAGGCCGCCCACCGAGCACCGGCCGTCCCCGGAGCGTGGGACGGGTCAGCTGCTCGACCGACGCGAAGAACGCGTCCATGTCCAGGTGCAGGACCCAGCGTGTCATGCACTCATCTCTATCTACGCGGAGGAAACGGCCATGGCCACCACTGCCTGCTGTTGCGACACACTTTCGATGAGCCAAGGGCAATTCCGGCGCCGGTCTGCAACGTCGCGACCTGACGGGCTATCGACATCCGAAGCTCCCGGGGCGTGCCCACATCTTTCTCCTCGCTTTCATTGCACCACGTGTGCGATCGCGTACGGGCTTCAGACGCCGCGCCTAGATGCGGATTGGATCAACGAAATCGGGTCTCGTGTCTACGCGCATCAGGGGTCCCTTGGTCGATCCCGAAGACCTGCACCGCGGCCGACTTTCCCTTCAGTGCGTGGAAACCCCGATCGATGAGCGAGGGCCGCGAAGACGCTAGAGCATCGACACACTGGCGGGTGAGAAGGATCGTGTCGCCGGTGGCTTTGGTGAGTTGCTCGACGCGGGCGGCCACGTTGACGGTGTCACCGATGAGGGTGAACTCGAGCTTGCCACCGCCGCCGATGGTTCCGGCGATCACCACACCGGTGTTGATCCCGATGCCGATGCGAATCTCCCCGCCGAATCCCTCGGCGACACGGCGGTCAATCAGCATCGCGGCGTGCAGAGCGGCGTCGGCATGCTCCGCGAGGCCGTTCGGGGCGCCGAAGACCGCCAGCGCCCCGTCGCCGAGAAATTTGTTGACGTGCCCTCCGGCGTCCACGACGGCGGGGACCACGATCTCGAACAGCGCGTTGAGTCGGGCGACCGTGTCCTCGGCAGTATTCGACTCGGCGAACGGGGTGAAGTCACGGATGTCGACGAACATCACCGTCACCTCTCGACGCTCACCGGTGAATACGTCATCGCCCTGCTGGAGTAGTCGCGCCGCCAGTGCCGGATCGACGTAACTCCCGAATGCCGCCTGAAGCCGTTGTCGCTCAGCCAAACCGGCCTGCATTCGGTTGAATGACGCCGCTAGTGCACCGAGGTCATCGTCCTGCACCACCGGGACGCGTCGACCGTAGTCACCGGCCGCTACACGTTCAGTGGCTGCTGCGAGCTCTCGAATCGGTCGTACGGACGGGGAGAACGCGACGCCAACGGTTATCGGCAACCCGAATCCCACCGTCGATGCACACCCGATCAAGAGGAAGAAAACGGCATCCCCACCGGCCAGATCGAACGCGGCAGCCAACATCGCGCCACTGACTGTGAACGCGAACACGGTCCCGAGCACGGCCACGCTTGACCACGTCGCGAACGTCGGGCCAGAACGGGGAAGCGAGTCACCGATCCCCGAGTCGCCGGCGATCGCGACTCTCGCTGGCCGCATGGCTGCCTCCAAAAGGCCGTGCACGCCGATCAGTTGAACCCCGGTTCCGACGGCGGCTCCCAGGATCCCGTACTCGATTAGCCGCGATCCGTTCGCCCCGGCGATCGCACCGACGATGACAAACAAAGTGGCGAACCAAAGAGCCGTACTCCAGAGCGCTCGGGGCACCGCCCTCCGAGCATAGGTGTAGGTGGCCTCGAGGGCTGTTGCCCGATCGACCTCGCGGCCAGCCGCCCACTGCTCGGCAGGGCGGAACCGCCGACGGTCGACGATTGCTCCAACGCAGTGCAGCAAGAGCGCGCCCACAACGGTGACGGCGGCCGCCGCGACGTAGTGACCGGACCGTTCGACAGCGACGACGACCAACGCCCAGAAGAGATACACCGGCAATGACAAGGGGAACAAGACTGCCTGGACCACCAATGCGTATCTCGCTCCGTACCGACCCCACGCCCACTGCCAGATCCGATCCATGCCCGGACACTAAACGGCCTGGCCACCTCGTCATCGCGCTTTGAACGCGCATCAATATCGCGCCACGCGCCGCACAGACATGCGTTACAGGACGGACCAGGTATCCACTCGACCGCTAGCCTGACGTTCATGGCGCAACATGCCCGCGACGTGCTGATCCGGGACCAATCGATCCGGCTGGGTCAGTTCCTCAAGTACGCAGACCTGATCGACAGCGGTGCCGACGCGAAGGCCGTCATCGCCGACGGGTCGGTTCGCGTGAACGGCACCGTCGAAACCCGTCGCGGCAGGCAGTTGCGACATGGCGACACAGTCGATTTCGGCGACCAGTCCGCCCGCGTCACGGGCGGCTGACCGAGGCGAGCGGGTCAGGCCTTCTCGATCGCCACCGAGACCCCGTCGCCGATGTCGCAGCCATCGGTCGGATCGCCGAACTCGAAACTGGTGGCGAGGATCTCCCCCGCGATCATGTCGCAATGCGTGCGCGCCCACGCCTCCCGCTCAGCAGGCACCGACATCACCACCGAGATTCGGTCCGAGACGTCGAGGCCAGTGGACTTGCGCAGGTCCTGGAGTTCGCGGACGCGATCCTTGGCCCAGCCCTCGGCCTCCAACTCCTCGGTGACGGTGTCATCGAGGACGACCAGGCCTGCCCCGTCGGGCAGCGCAGCGGTGAGGTCTGGGTCGGCAGCGACCAGCCTGGAGCTGTACTCCTCTGGCGACAACACCGCTGGACCCGCCGTCAGCGTTCCGTCGGGATTGACGACGCCCTCGCCCGCCTTCACCGCCTTGATCGCGGCCTGCACGTCCTTGCCGAGCCGCGGCCCGGCGACCTTGGCGTTGACGGTCAGATCGAAGCGTCCGTAGGCAGCGATGTCGTCCGGTCAACTCGACGGCCTTGACGTTGAGTTCTTCGGCGATGAGGCCGACGAAGGGCCGCAGCTTCTCCGGGTCATCCACTGCGACAGTGAGTTTCGGTAGCGGCAGTCGCACGCGCAGCTGCTTTGCCTTGCGCAGCGACGACGCGGCGGAGCACACGTCGCGGACCTGGTCCATCGCCGTCACGAGATCGCGGTCGGCAGGCACGACGCCCGCCTCGGGCCAGTCGGTCAGATGGACGGACCGTTCGCCGGTGAGACCGCGCCAGATCACCTCGGAGATGAGCGGCAGCAGCGGCGCCGCCAGCCGTCCGGTGACCTCCAGCACGGTGTGCAGCGTGTCGATGGCGTCGGGGTCCTCATCCCAGAACCGCGTACGCGACCGTCGCACATACCAATTCGTCAGTGCTTCGGAGAATTGACGAAGCTCCTCGCACCCGCCCGAGATGTCGCAGACGTCGAGCGACTCGGTCAGGTCGTCGCGCAGAACGGAGAGCTTGGCGAGGATGTAGCGGTCGAGGACGTTCGTCGACGTGGTTCGCCAGGTGCCCTTTTTCGGCGCGTACAGCGCGAGGAACGTGTACGCGTTCCAGAACGGCAGCAGTACCTGGCGCACGCCCTCGCGGATGCCCTGCTCGGTGACGATCAGGTTGCCGCCCCGCAGGATTGGTGATGCCATGAGGAACCAGCGCATGGCATCCGAGCCGTCGCGGTCGAAGACCTCGCTGACGTCGGGGTAATTGCGCAACGACTTACTCATCTTCTGGCCGTCGTTGCCCAACACGATGCCGTGCGCGACGCAGGTTCGGAAGGCCGGCTTGTCGAACAGCGCGGTGGCCAGCACGTGCAGGGTGTAGAACCAGCCGCGGGTCTGCCCGATGTACTCGACGATGAAGTCGCCGGGAAAGTGCGCGTCGACGCCGGACTCGCCGTTCTCGCCGCTGACCCCGTCGAACCACTTCTGGTTGTCGAACGGGTAGTGCACCTGCGCGAAGGGCATCGACCCCGAGTCGAACCACACGTCGAGGACGTCCTCGATGCGCCGCATCGTCGACGTGCCGGTCGGGTCATCGGGATTGGGCCGGGTCAGCTCGTCGATGAAGGGCCGGTGCAGATTGGTCGGGCGGACGCCGAAGTCGCGCTCCAGCTCGTCGAGGCTGCCGTAAACGTCGATGCGCGGGTACGCGGGATCGTCCGACTTCCACACCGGAATCGGACTGCCCCAGTAGCGGTTTCGGGAAATGGACCAGTCTCTGGCGCCCTGCAGCCACTTGCCGAACTGGCCGTCCTTGACGTGTTCGGGGTACCAGGTGATCTGCTGGTTCAACTCGACCATCCGGTCGCGGAACTCGGTGACCTTGATGAACCATGACGAGACCGCCCGGTAGATCAGCGGGTTGCGGCAGCGCCAGCAGTGCGGATAGGAGTGCTCGTAGGTCTCGTGCCGGATCAGCACCGCGCCGTTGGCCGCGGCGGACCCGGTGCCGTTCTTGAGGTCCCTGATGATGTGCGGGTTGGCGTCGAACACGTGCTGGCCCTGGTAGTCGGGAACGGTCGCGTCGAACCGGCCCCTGGAGTCCACCGGCGTGGCCGCGACGATGCCGACGGTGTCGGTGGTCGCCATGTCGTCCTCGCCATAGGCGGGCGCCATGTGCACGATGCCGGTACCGTCCTCGGCGGTGACGAAATCGCCGCGCAGCACTTGAAAGGCGTTGTGCGCGTTGCCCGTATCCATGAAGTACGGGAATGGTGGGAGGTATCGCATCCCGAGGAGTTGCTCGCCGGTGAAGCTCGCGAGAACCTCGGGCTCCTCACCGAGCTCGCGAGCGTACGCCGCCAGCCGCGCCTGTGCCAGCACGTAGCTCTTGCCATCGACCTGCACCTGGACGTAGGTCATGTCGGGATTGACCGCGACGGCCTGGTTGGACGGCAACGTCCACGGCGTCGTCGTCCACACCAGGATGTAGCTGCCGGCGAGCGGCCCATCGGTCAGTGTGAATCCGACGGTGATCGCCGGGTCCTGCCGGCTCTGATAGACGTCGTCGTCCATGCGTAGCTCGTGGCTCGACAGCGGAGTCTCGTCGTTCCAGCAGTAGGGCAGCACCCGATTGCCTTCGTAGGCAAGGCCTTTGTCCCAGAGTTGTTTGAAGGCCCAGATCACCGACTCCATGAAGGTCGGGTCGAGCGTCTTGTAGTCATTGTCGAAGTCGACCCACCGGGCCTGGCGGGTGACGTAGGCCTGCCACTCGTCGGAGTACTTCATCACCGACGCCCGGCACGCGTCGTTGAACTCGGCGATGCCCATCTGCTCGATCTGCGCCTTGTCGGTGATGCCCAATTGGCGCTGCACCTCGAGTTCGGCAGGCAGCCCGTGGGTGTCCCAGCCGAACCTTCGCTCGACCTTGTAGCCACGCATCGTGCGATACCTCGGCACGATGTCCTTGACGTACCCGGTCAGCAGGTGACCGTAGTGCGGAAGTCCGTTCGCGAAGGGCGGGCCGTCGTAGAAGACGAATTCCTCTGCCCCGTCGCGCCGGTCGATGCTGGCGCGAAACGTGTCGTCGTCGTTCCAGTACTGCAGAACGTCGACCTCGAGCGATGGAAAGTTGGGCGATCCGCCCGCAGGTTTCGGATAGGTGGTCAAGTGCATCTCCCGTGCCCAGGTTCGTTCAGGCACGGGGACGATGCCGCACATCGTGCGCGAACACCGCGGTACCACCCCGCTTGCGCGCCGGAGCACGCCGCTCGTTATCGGGTGATGACGGACCCAACCCGTTCGGTTCTACTGAGCCCAAACCCGCAAAGGGTTCGGCCGTTCTTCCGAAGGCTCCCCGGTGATGGCCGGATCGATGCCCTTGCCAGCCAGTCTAGTGGCTAACGGGCCATCGCCAACTCGGTGCTGGCAAGGATCGGCGCAGTGGCCTCCGACGTCAGCTCGATGAGCCCGTACGAGAACTGCTCCGAGAGCTCCTGCACGGTGTAGGCCTCGAAGCTGCGCGTGTCGTATCGCCAATCGAGGACGATGACTTCGCCGCTGCGGTGCGCGCGGAGTTCCAGGAGGTGCCCGGTTCCTGCCAGGTCAGAGGCCTTGTCTCCGTAGACGAAGAGAACGTCGGACTCGGGCTGCATCTGATTGTCGACGGGAACGCCGTAGACGGCGCGGTGGATCGACAGCGCGCCGACGGTGTGGTGCACGCCGGCCAGCAACTCACTGGCAGTCACGGTGTCGGGGCCCTCGCAAGTCAACGAGACCGGGTAGACCTTGGTGCCGTAGCCGGGAACGTCGACGCCCACGGTGCCGGAACCGATCGTTCGGTGGATCGTCCGCCCCAAGGCTGCGAGCAGGATTTCGTCGGGAGTCAACCCGAGGGCGAGGCACGCGCCATCGAGTTCCTGGGTCAGAACCTCTGACAGAGGTGCGGAAAGCACGAAGAGATCATCGAACTGCGGGCCGCCCACAGCGTCATAGTCGGTCACCTGCAAGTTTGCGTGCGTCATGGACCAGATGTTACATGGATTCCCAAAAATGGGATAGATCTGCCAAAACTGTGACGGCCATGTCAATTAAAGGTCAGCATTCCTTTTTGCGGTTGCCAGTACCCATAGGTGGGATGCATGTAATAAGGTAGACAGATGCCCCGCACTGACGAGAACGGCCGGCAGCTCAAAGCCCTGCTCGATTACCTGCTCGACGGCGACGTCGACGCGAAGGCGATCTATGACGCGTTGGGCACTTCGAGCAGTACCTATTACCGCCGCATCAAGGAAGCCGACTACCCCAACGCAGAGGAATTGCGCCAGGTAGCGGACCGATTCGCGCTCAGCTACCCGGACCTGCAGGTTCGATTCGGCCTGATGAGCCGGGAAGAGGTGTGGAGTTACCTCGAGTCCGCACCGGTGATGGTGGCGACGGCCACCGACACCGCAACGGACACTCGGATCGTCCGGCGGCCCAAGCTGTCGGATCTCCATCCAAGACCCGACGCGCCGCCGCTCTAGCTGTAGAATTTGCTAAAACGCAATCAGCTCAAAGGCGATCCCCATGGCTCTAGCAGTTCTCATTGCGATCACGCTGGCGTGTATCGCGTGGAGTTTGTGGATCCGCCGGGTCACCTGGTCATGTCGCTGGGAGGTTGCGGCCACCCTCAACATCGCGCTCCAGGGCGCCGCGGTGCTGTTGATGTCTCCGATCGCCTCCGAGACCGTCGGGCCACTGGTTGCATGCGGCAACCGGCATGTGGAATCTCGAGGACTACATCGGCCACGACATGTACATCGTCGCTGCGTCAGCGGTCGTCTACAACGCGCTCGGCCGGCTGCAGGACGATCACGCGATGCAGGCCACGTTCAAACAGTTCGTCGAGCGACCGGCGACGATCTGCATTCCACTGCTGCTAGCAACGTTCTCGCTCGGCAACGGCGCACGGATTTACCGCGCCGACTTCTTCGAGGTACCCACTGACTTCTGGTTGACCGTCTACTGGCTGTTGCTCTGCGGGATGCTCATATACCTGCTGTCCTACGGCTGCCGGGCGCTCATGATCCTGCGCAAGGACCCTCGGTCGAGACGGATCGCGAACGTGTATCTGGTGGCATCGGTCAGCGGAATCGCGGCGTGTTGCGTCCGCATCGTCACCGCCTTGGTGCCATCGCTGCAGAGTGTGGAGGGCGGCACCTTCGTCTGGGTGTTCGCCTGCATGTGTGGCGCGGGCTTCGCGCTCGCTTCTGCACACTCGTGGCGCATCCGCACCAAGTGGTTCACCAAGGCGAACCACTAGTCGCACGCTGAGGGCGTTGCCGTCAGACGCGCTGCGGGAAGCGCTGCAACATGGACCGTTTCAGCGCGGGGCGAATCGACGCAACCAGCGTGAACATCGCTTCCCGAGCCAGCAGTTGCGCTATGGACGACGTCACGATCCCCGACCCGCCCGCACTGGCGAGCAATGCGTCCGATGCCCGCACGGCCAACTCCGACGGTAGCGGGCACGAGCCGGTTGGCGCCGACCTATTTCACCAGTGCGGTCACGATCATGGTCTCCAGGCTCGCCGATGGTGTTCAGTAAGGCCATGAAGAGTCGCGCCGCCATCCTGCGCAACGTCGGCGGGCCGTGGTCCGTCGAAGCGTTCGAACTCGATCCGCCACGCGCCGGCGAAGTTCTGCTCCGCATGGCGGCGGCGGGACTGTGCCACTCGGACACCCACATCCTCAACGGCTACGTGAACGCACCGCCGGAGCCGGGCCGCCCCGCGCCGCGACGCCCACCGACGATCGGCGGCCACGAGGGTTCGGCCATCGTGATGGCCGTCGGCGAGGGCGTCACTCGGTTCGCGCCGGGCGACCACGTCGTGACCTCGTTTGTTCCCGCGTGTGGCCAATGCCGTTGGTGCGCAACGGGCATGGAGTATCTGTGCGACTCGGAGCGGGCATCATGAAGCCGGGGATGCCGACCGACGGCACGTTCCGGCATCACACCCTCGACGGTCTCGACCTGGGTCACGTCTCCAAGATAGGGGCGTTCGCGGAGCACACGGTGGTCTCGACCGACTCGATCGTGAAGGTCGACGAGGGCGTGCCACTCGTCCCCGCAGCGCTTCTCGCATGCGCGATTCCGACCGGCTACGGCTCGGCGGTTCACCAGGCCGAAGTGCGCGGTGGCGACACGGTCGTCGTGATCGGCGCAGGCGGGATCGGGACCGCGGCCATCCAAGGTGCGCGCATCGGTGGCGCGGCGACCGTCGTCGCGGTGGATCCCGTTGATTTCAAACGCACCTCGGCGCTCGGATTCGGCGCGACCCACGCGGTGGGAAGCGTCGCGGAGGCCGTCGACCTGGTTCGCGACCTCACGCACGGTGTGATGGCCGACGGGGTCGTCCTGTCCCTCTCTCTCGTCGGCGAGGATGACATCAGCGACGCGTTGGCGCTCACCCGCAAGGGCGGAAACTGTGTCGTGACAGGGCTCGCCACCCCCATGACGCAGTCCATCAAGCTCAACGTGCAGGAGTTCACGTTGATGAACAAGAGCCTGCGCGGAACGGTGTTCGGATCCTGCAACCCGAAGTCCGACATCCCGCTGCTGGTTGGGCTCTACCGCGCCGGTCGGCTGCAGCTCGACGAGATGATCACCCGGCGATACCGTCTCGACGACATCAACGATGCCTACGAGGCACTGCTCGACGGCGAATTGATCCGCGGTGTCATCGATTTCGACATCGACTAGGCCGGTCGGTGCATCCAATCCGCAGTCTCCAGCTGACGCGTCGCGCGTTCGTACTCGACTTCGGCGTAGGGCCACTGCGTGACGATGCGGCCCGACGGTGAACGAAAGTAGCTGTCGCACTTCGTCCACACCGAGCGCTCAAGTTCGGCGTCTATCCGCTCGTTGAACGACGCCTGGGCCTCGGCCGTCACCTCGAGGCTTCCCCCGCGCCGCGCCAACCTCTGCACGGCGTCGACCACCAGCTGGGCCGCCGCCTCGAGGACGTAGACGATCGAGTTGCCGCCCTGATTGGTGTTGGGCCCGTAGAGCATGAAGAAGTTCGGATAGCCGTTGACGGCCACACCGAGGTACGCCTGCGGGTCGTCCCCCCAGTCGTCGTGCAGGCTGCGACCACCGGTACCGATCACCTCTAGGCCCGAAAGGTAGTGGCTGGTCTCGTAACCCGTCGCGAGCACGATCGCCTCGACCTCGAAGGAACGGCCGGACGCGGTGACGACCGCGCGGTCGGTAACCCGCGCGATCGGATCGGCGACGAGTTCGACCCGATCGCGTTGCAACGCTTGGTAGTAGCCATCGCCGAGGAGCACCCGTTTGCATCGAAACGGGTAGTCCGGCGTGAGTCGATCGCGCAACCGTTCGTCGACGACCTGTGCGTCCAGGAACGCCTTGGCATAGCCTTGCCGACCGGCCACCAGCGGATCGTCGGCGGCGACCGCGGTATTGGCGTGAAACTCCTGCCAGATCCGTTGGCGCTCCGCCGACACCGCGGCGGGATCGTCTCGGAAGCGCGCCAATTCCTCGGCACTGAAGTGACGATCGTCCTTGGGCACCATCCACGGCGGGGTGCGCTGGAACACCGTCACGCGGTCGGCGATCTCGGCGATCTCGGGAATCACCTGTACGCCGCTGGCGCCTGTGCCGATCACTGCGACGCGCTTGCCCGCCAACGCGATGGCGTCATCCCAGCGGGCGGTGTGCAGCACCGGACCGGTGAAGTCGCCGAGTCCCTCGATCGCGGGCAGTCGCGGCTCCTTGAACAACCCGACCGCGCTGACCACGACATCGATCGCTCAACTCTGACGACCGTGGCCGATTCGAGCTGCAGCTCGCCATTGCGTCGACGTCCGCTCGCACCAGTGAGCGCGCCGTACCGCGGTGCCGAGTCATCAGGTGGCTGCGCAGCTCGAATTCGTCGGCGACCGACTCGAGGTAGGCGAGTATCTCCGGCTGGCGAGCATAGGTTCGCGACCACTCCGGATTCGGCGCGAACGACAACGAATAGAGATGGCTCTGTACGTCGCATGCCGCTCCGGGATACGTGTTGCGACCGCCAGGTTCCGCCGACGCCGTCGGACCGCTCGATGATGGTGAGATCGTCGATGCCTGCTCTTCGAAGCGCCGCCGCGGCGGCCATGCCGCCGAACCCTGCCCCGATGATCGCCACGGTCGGTGATCGGTTCTCGGTCATGGGCGACCCATACGGTTTGCCTCGTGGACCTCGAACCCCTCGAAGGCGCCCGCCGTCGCGCCATGCTTGCAGCGTCTCGGCGTATTCGGTTGGCCCACCGAAGAAGAAGCTTCCCTGCCGCGTCTTCGCGTTGTACTCGCCCTCGCGGTTGTAATACCCCGGCGTGCACGACTTCGCTCGGTCGACGCTCCCGGTCGATCGTTGCATTACGGTGTCGACCCACGCCGCCTCTGCATCGGCAGCCACCTCCAGCGCGTCCACGTCGTTTGCCAGTGCCCACGCGATCACCCACGCGACGTGGGTCGCCTGGACGTCGAGCAGATACGGGAAGTTCACCGTGAAGCCGGATTGCGCGATGCTCAGTACGAAGCAGTTCGGGAAGCCGCGGACGTAGACTCCGTGCAACGTGTGCACACCGTCGCGCCACGTTTCGGTTAGTGTCACTTCGTCGCGACCGATGACCTCGAAGCCAGCCCTCCGGCAGTAGTCCGTGCCCACCTCGAAACCCGTCGCGAAGATGAGGCAGTCCACTCGGTGTTCGGTGCCGTCGACGATGACGCCCGACTCGGTGATGCGCTCTACGCCCAGTCCGCGGGTATCCACCAGTTCGACGTTTGCGCGGTTGAAGGCCTGCAGGTACTCGTCGTGGAAGCAAGGGCGCTTGCAGAAGTAGCCGTACCACGGCTTCAGCGCCTCGGCGGTGGCGGGGTCTTCGACGATGTCGTCGACCCTGCGCCCGAATCTGCTCCATCTTGGCGAAGTCCGCCATCTCGGGTGCGCCGGCACGCTGACCGACCAGTAGCTTGGTGATGCTGGTCCAGGCGTCACCGACCAGGTCCTCGTCGCACTCCCCTCCCGCGGTGAGAATCTGGAAGTTCTCGATGCGGCGGCGCTGCCATCCCGGTTCGAGACCCGAGGCCCATGTCGTATCGGTTGGCTGGTTGCCGCGAACGTCGACGGTCGACGGCGTGCGTTGGAACACCGACAGATGCTTGGCCGCCGCGGCAAGGTGCGGAACGCATTGCACGGCCGTCGCGCCGGTGCCGATGAGGCCCACCCGCTTGTCGGCCAGCCCGCTCAGGTCCTCACCGGTGTAGTCGTAGTCCCATCGGCTGGTGTGGAACGTGTGGCCGCCATACGCTTGAATGCCTGTTATCCCCGGCAGTTTCGGCCGCTGCAGGTATCCGTTGGCCATTGATACGAACCTCGCCCGGATGGCGTCGCCGTGGTTGGTGGAGATGATCCATCGGGAATCATCCGGGCTCCAACGGATTTCGCGTACCTCGGTCTGGAGGCAGGCATCGCGGTAGAGGTCGTACCGCTCGGCGATGCGCTGACAATGGGCAAAGATCTCGGGCCCCTTCGCGTACTTCTCGGTCGGGACGTAACCCAGCTCCTCGAGCAGCGGGATGTAGACGTAGGACTCGACGTCGCAGGCGATGCCCGGATAGCGGTTCCAGTACCAGGTTCCGCCGACGTCGGCGGCCTTGTCGATCAGGCGCAAGCTCTCGACGCCGAGCTCGCGCAGCCGCGCCCCCGTGAGCAGCCCACCGAAGCCGGCTCCGACGATCGCCACGTCCACCTCGTCGTGCAGCGGCGCCCGCGTGAAGTTCGGATCGGCCCAGGGATCGTCGGCGAATCGCCGGAACGCGCCGTCGACCTCGACGTACTGCGACATCCCGTCGGCGCGCAGACGTCGAGCCCGCTCCTGGGAGTAGCGCTCGCGCAACGCTTCTGGATCGAACTCACGCGGCGCATCGGGCACGACGACACCCCCTTCCGCCGCTGAGGGCCAACGCTACGACGCTGGAGCCGGGCCGCCGGCGACATTGGACACCGAGCCTGCGCTCACCGTACAAGGGCTAGCCTGCAACGGTCCTCAGCTTCGCGTACGGTGCGCCGAATTCGCCGACCGAGGTGAACCCTTCCTTGCGTGCCTGCGTGACGCCGCGGCGGATCAGCGCAGCCGTCGCGACGAACCCAGCCTGATCGGCGACGACGAACGGGGTCAGCAGTCGGTTGTGCACGAACCCGAACGACAGCCCCGTGGCGGGATCTGCCCAGCCCAGTGATCCGCCGAGTCCGACGTGTCCGAAACCCGGCAGAATCCCTCCCAGCGGCAACGAGTGGTAGCCGAGATGGAATGCCATCGGCATGAGGATGCTGCCATCGGGACGCAGGCTGCGCCGCCCGGTCAGCCCCGCGACGAGTTCCGCGGACAGGAACTCCTTGCCGCCCATGGCGCCGCCGTTGGCAATGGCGCCGTACATCCGGGCCAAACCCGCGCGCCGTTGCCACGCCGTTCGCCGCTGGAAGCTCGCCGTCGAGCAGCGAAATATCGCCCTGTACAACGGATTTCATTCCTGGGAAGTACAGCGAGCCGAGGCCCACGGAGATGGGCAGCGCGGCGAGCCGGGGAGTCAAGAAGTTGACGATCGGATTCTGCAGCCGCGACTGCGGCCCGATGATCCGGGCGGGTTGCGTCGGTCGCGTCGGCGGGCGGTCTGCCGAGGTGCAGCCCGTCGGTGCCGAGGGGTCCGGCCAATTCCGTGCGGATCAGCTCCCGCATCCCGCAGCCCGTCACGGCGCGCGCCAGACCCGACACGAGCCAGCCGTACGTCAGCGCGTGGTAGGCCGGTCGCCCTTGCATCCAGCCCATCGGGGCAGCGGCCATCCGCTCCTCCATCAGGACGTGGTCCATCAGGTCGGTCACCGTCGCGCCGCTCAGATGCGACAATCCGGCGCGATGTGCCATGACGTCGCGGACCGTGAGGCGTGCCTTTCCGTTCGCCCCGAACTCGGTCCAGTACTCGCTCACCGGCGCGTCGTAGTCGATCAAGCCGCGATCGACGAGTCTATGGATGACGGTGGACGCCATGCCCTTCGTGGCCGAGAAGACCATCGCCCCGGTGTCGGCATTCCAACGCCGCTTGCCCTTGCGATCGGACCAACCAGTCCACACGTCCACCACCGGCACCCCGTCGAGATAGACGGATAGTGCGCCGCCACCGAAGCGAGGATGTGGAAAGAGCCGGGAGAACGCGTTCACCGCACAGAAGAAGCTCGGATCGGTTGCGCCTTGAACACCATTCGGAAGCGCCGCGCTGCGCTCTCGAGACATTGCTTGGGTCACAATTCAGTCAATTTACCTGCAACCCCGGCTAACTAGGCAACGGGTTACCGATTCGTTAACAGCCTGGGCCCTTCGGCGTGTCCAAGCGTTCCGTCGCGCACCTCGAGGGCGGGGGCGATGCCCTCCTCGTTGACAGTCTTCGCGGCTGCCGTAACGCCGCTGATCGACTCGCCATCGGCCGCCAGCACACCCCGCCGGTCGCTCAGTCGGCGGCGCGAAGAAGTTCTTCCGCGGCGAGCGTGGGGGTCAACTCTCCCTCGCGGACGCGGCGCTCCACGTCGGCACGGATCGCCTTCACACCGTGGCTGGACATCACCCGGTCCAGCACGGTGTCGCGGACCATCGACCACGTCCACTCGACCTGTTGGGTACGGCGCCTTGCCTCGAACTCGCCGGCCTCGGTGAGTACGCGACGGTGCTCGAGTGTGGTGTTCCACAGCTCGACGAGACCGTCGCCGTTCAACGCACTCATGGTCAGTACCGGTGGCCGCCATAGCGTTTCGCGCGGGTAGATCAGCCGAATCGCCCCCGACAGCTCGCGAGCCGCCGCCTTGGCCTCGACCTCGTGCTTGCCGTCCGCCTTGTTCACCACCACGATGTCGGCGAGTTCGAGCACGCCCTTCTTGATGCCTTGGAGCTGGTCTCCCGTGCGCGCGAGCGTCAGGAACACGAACGTGTCCACCATGTTGGCGACCGCGACCTCGGACTGCCCCACGCCCACCGTCTCCACCAGAATCACGTCGAACCCGGCGGCCTCCAGAAGGACGATCGTCTCGCGGGTGGCCCGCGCCACTCCGCCGAGCGTGCCCGACGTCGGCGAAGGCCGGATGTAGGCATCCTCTTGCACCGCCAACCGCGCCATCCGGGTCTTGTCCCCGAGGATCGATCCGCCGGTGCGCGTCGAGGAGGGGTCGACGGCGAGCACCGCAACCCGATGCCCCTGCTCGATGAGGTACATGCCGAGCGCCTCGATCGTCGTCGACTTGCCGACACCGGGAACCCCGGTGATGCCGACGTGCAGGCCGCTACCCGCGTGCGGCATCAGCTCGAGCAGCAGTTCCTGGGCCTGCCTTCGATGGTCTGCGCGTGTCGACTCGACCAACGTGATGGCCTTCGGCAGCGCAGCACGGTCACCGCTGCGGACGGCCGCCGCGAGATCGGAGGGACTCATCTAGGGCCTGCCACAGCCGAAGCCGAAAGTACGGTTGTGCGCGCATCGCCCGAGTGCGGCGGCCAACAACCGTACTTTCGGCGATCAGAGGGAATCACTGGCCGAGGTCGTAACCCAGTCGCTCGGCCAGCTTCTCCAGCAGGCCGATCGCGGCGTCGGCGATGACCGTGCCCGGGGGGAATATCGCCGTCGCTCCGGCCGCGTAGAGCTCGTCGAAGTCGCCCGGCGGGATCACGCCGCCGACGACGACCATGATGTCCGGCCGCCCCGCCTCGGCGAGGGCGTCGCGCAACGCGGGCACCAAGGTGAGGTGACCGGCCGCCAACGACGAGACGCCGACGACGTGGACGTCGTTGTCGGCCGCTTGCCGGGCAACCTCGTCGGGAGTCGAGAACAACGAACCCACGTCGACGTCGAAGCCGATGTCGGCGAAGGCCGTCGCGATGACCTTCTGGCCGCGGTCGTGTCCGTCCTGCCCCATCTTGGCGACGAGGATGCGTGGCCTGCGACCGTCCGCCACGGCGAACCTCTGGACCAATTCCGTTGCCGCAGTGACGTTGCTGACCTTCCCCACCTCATCCCGGTAGACGCCGGCGATCGTGCGGATCTCGGCCTGGTGGCGTCCGTAGACCTTCTCCAGCGCATCGGAGATCTCGCCGACGGTCGCGTGCGCGCGGGCGGCGTTGATCGCGAGCGCCAGCAGGTTGTTGCCGAGACCGTCGTCCCCCGCATGGCCGGACTCGCCTGCGGCGCGGGTCAGTTCGGCCAACGCCGCGTGCGTCGCGGCGTCGTCGCGGTCTGCGCGCAACCGGGCCAGCTTCTCGAGCTGTTCGGTGCGCACCCTGCTGTTCTCGACCTTGAGGACCTCGATCGCCTGATCCTCGTCGACCTGATACTTGTTGATCCCGATGACCGTTTGCGCACCGGAGTCGATGCGGGCCTGGGTGCGCGCCGCCGCCTCCTCGATGCGGAGTTTCGGGATGCCGTCGTCGATGGCCTGGGCCATGCCGCCGTGCTCGTCGACCTCGCGGAAGTGCGCACGGACCTTCTCGGCGAGCTGATGGGTCAGCCACTCGACGTAATACGAACCGCCCCATGGGTCGATCGGTCGCGTCGTACCGGACTCCTGCTGCAACAGCAGCTGCGTGTTGCGGGCGATGCGCGCCGAGAAGTCGGTGGGCAGTGCGAGCGCTTCGTCGAGGGCGTTGGTGTGCAAGGACTGCGTGTGACCCTGCGTCGCCGCCATGGCTTCGATGCACGTGCGCGCGACGTTGTTGAACGGATCCTGCGCCGTCAGCGACCAACCCGACGTCTGGGAGTGTGTGCGAAGGGACAGCGACTTCTCGCTCTTGGGATCGAACGTGGCGACGAGTTCACTCCATAGCAGCCGACCCGCCCGCAGCTTGGCGATCTCCATGAAGAAGTTCATGCCAATACCCCAGAAGAACGACAGTCGCGGCGCGAACTTGTCGATGTCCAGACCCGCCGCCAGGCCCGCCTTGATGTACTCGACACCGTCGGCGAGGGTGTAGGCGAGCTCGAGATCCGCTGTGGCTCCGGCTTCTTGGATGTGGTAGCCGGAGATGGAAATCGAGTTGTACTTCGGCATCTTGACGCTGGTGTAGCCGAAGATGTCGGAGATGATCCGCATGGAGGGTTTCGGCGGATAGATGTAGGTGTTGCGGACCATGAACTCCTTGAGGATGTCGTTCTGGATGGTCCCCGCCAACTTCTCCGGAGGAACGCCCTGCTCCTCGGCGGCCGCGACGTAGAGCGCGAGGATCGGCAGCACCGCACCGTTCATCGTCATGGACACCGAGACCGCGGATAGATCGATGCCGTCGAACAGCTGACGCATGTCGAGGATGGAATCGATGGCGACACCGGCCATTCCGACATCGCCGGCCACGCGCGGATGGTCGGAGTCGTACCCGCGGTGAGTGGCAAGGTCGAATGCCACCGAGAGACCCTTCTGGCCGGCTGCCAGGTTGCGGCGGTAGAAGGCATTCGATTCCGCAGCCGTCGAGAACCCCGCGTACTGGCGGATGGTCCACGGCTGGTTGACGTACATGGTCGGGTAGGGGCCGCGGATGAACGGCGGCGCGCCGGGGAACGTGTCCAGCGGATACCCCGCGTCGACGACGGCATCCCGGTCGGCGGCGGTGTACACGGGTCTGACGTCGATGCCCTCGGGGGTGACCCAGTCCATCTGATCGGGGGTGTAGCCGTGGGCTGCGGCGGCGGCGGCGACGTACCCGTCGACGGTAGCCTCGGTGGCTGGCTCCGTCTTTTTGTCGGTGTGCAGTGGGATGTCGGCGAAGCTGCCGATGCCAGGCTTGGTGGCCGGGCCCGGGCTGCCGGCGACATTGGATGCCGGAGCCGGGCTGCCGGCGACATTGGAAACCGTCATGGTCACGCCCCCAATCGGGTGAGCAGGGTCGACAGCGCATCGATGGCGTCGATCTTGGCGGTGAGGTACTCGTCCGGTTTCGTGACGGCGTCGCCGACGGCCTTCTCCGGCCCCGCGAGATACACGTACGCGACGCCGGCCCCACGGGCGGCTTCGGCCACGTCGGAACAGTCCGTTGCGTATCGCGCGTCGGTCCCACAGATGACGGCGGCGGTCGGATTGCCCGCATCCGCGAGCGCCGCGGCCACCCCCGCAGCATCCACGGTTCCAGGGTTGACCGTCTCCACTCCCCCCGATGCGAGCAGGTTTGCCGCGAAGGTCGTGCGGATGTTGTGCTCCGCCAATGGCCCCAGGGGCAGGAGCACTGCCTTCGGTCGCGATCCCGTCGCGGCCAGATGAGCGTCGGACCGGTCCCGAAGGGCCTCGAACGCGGCGGAGTACCGCACAGAGCCCGATACCGGCTCCGACGCGGGAAGGGCAGGCTCGGACAGGTTCGGATACTCGTTGACGCCGGTGATGGCGGTTCGTCGGTGTGCGACGTCGTCGCTGCGACGGCTGCCGACTCGGGCGATCTCCTCGGCGATGTGATCGCGGGCCTCGACGAAGCCGCCGCGGGACTCGACGTCCTGAAAGTGGGCCCAGGCCGTCTCGGCGAGCTGCTTGGTGAGGTCCTCGACCAACCATGACCCGCCACCGGGGTCGAGGACACGGCCGACGTGTGACTCCTCCAACAGCAGCAGCTGTGTGTTGCGCGCCATCCGCAGCGCGAAACTCCTTGCAACGCCGGGCATCCCACCCTCTATGGCGGCATCGAAGGGAAGCACGAGAACGCTGTCCGCTCCCCCGACGCCCGCGGCGAACGCCGCGAGGGTGCAGCGGAGCATGTTCACCCATGGATCCCGCTGCGTCATCATCGGAACCGACGTCACGGCGTTGATCGTCGCCGCCCCTGCGTCAGGCTCCCCGACGACGTCGGCGACCCGAGCCCAGAGCTGCCGCGCAGCACGGAACTTCGCCATCGTCATGAACTGGTCGTCATCGGCGCTGAGGCGAAAGCTTATCTGCCCCAATGAATCCCGCACGGAAAGGCCGCTCTCGCCGAGCGTCCGCAGATAGGCGACACCAGCCGCGACCGCACCCGCCAACTCCCACGATGCACTCGCGCCGAGCTCGTCGAAGGCACTGCCGTCGACGATCACGGAGCGCACGCCGCCGTCGTAGGCGGAGGCCTTGGCCGCGGTGGCGACGACGTCGTCGAGACTGGCGTCCGATCGCGAGACCAGAGGCGCCGTCAGCGGATCCGCACCCAGGTCGATCGAGAGACGGCTGCGGCGCCCGTCGTCCAGGTCCGTGACGAGCGCCAGGATCGCATCCGTTGCGGCGACGTAGTCGGCTCCCGCAGAGAGGATCACCGGTACCAGGTCGAGGAACACGCCCTCCAGCAGCCGGTCGAGCTCCCGCGTCGCGACACCGTCGCGTCCGACTCGCAGGACCAGCGCACTGACCCCGTCGGACAGCGCGGCGAGGACGACGTCGTTGCCTTCGGCAGTCCCCTGTCCCATCGAGGTCGGGAACGACTCGGCGACCTTCCAGCCCGACTTCACGTCCCGCAGCGCATCCCCGCCGCGGACGAACGGCCACTGGCCGGGAAGCGGCGATTCGGGCAGCGCATCGAGGCCCGTGTAGAGGGGGCGGATCGGGAATCCGTCGTAGGTCGGCGAATCGAGCAGCCGCTCGGGCTCGGACCCAAGATCGGCAGGGTCCTTCCTGTTGCTCTTGGCCAGCACTCCCGCCACCGCGGTGCGCCAGCTCGCGAGATCCGTCGCCATCTCCGACACTGGTATCTCCTGTTGCTGCAGCATGTGACTTACCTACCGGCCATCAGGCTAAATGATCACCCTCGGACAGGTGTCCGGCGGGCAGACGACTCGCCACCGGGGCGCGCTCAACGACGGGACATGCCGGGGCGGCGACGAGAACAGAGCGTCGCGGGCACGTACTGTTGACAGGCGTGAAGCCCGTCGTCAACGCGTTGCGCGGAGTCCGCGCCGCCCTCGCGGCGGTGGTGGCGACGGCGGCTCAGGTTTCGAGGCGCCGCGCGATCGCGATCGCGGCGGCCGTTGTGATTCTCGTCGCAGTCGCGCTCCTCGTGCCGCTACCCACGGCCGTGCAACTCCGCGACTGGGCGACGTCGGTCGGTCCGTGGTTTCCGATGGCGTTCCTCGCGGCCCATGTGGTCGTCACGATCTTCCCGTTTCCCCGAACCGCGTTCACCTTGGCCGCGGGCCTACTGTTCGGCCCAGCCCTCGGCATCGCGATCGCCGTCACGGCAAGCACCATCAGCGCCGTACTCGCGCTCGTGCTGGTGAGAGCGGCAGGATGGCAATTGAGCCGTCTGACCCCCCATCCCCGGGTCGCCGCACTCGACGCGCGGCTGCGGCTGCGCGGCTGGCCGACCGTGCTCTCCATGCGGATGATCCCGGCGGTGCCGTTCTCCGTGCTGAACTACGCGGCAGGCGCGTCCGCGGTGCGGGTGGTGCCCTACACACTCGCCTCTTTGATCGGGCTCCTACCGGGCACCGCCGCCGTCGTCATCCTTGGCGATGCACTCACCGGAAACGTGAGTCCGTTGCTCTTCCTGGTTTCGGCGTGCACTGCGGGGCTCGGCATCGCGGGCCTCGTGCACGAGGCGCGCACGCATCGGCGGCATGACCACTCCGATCAGGACACGGATCGGGACGCCGAACCGGCGGTCACGCCGTAGCCGAAGGCCCCTTCGCCGTCATCGTCGCCCACAGCGTGAGGAACGTCGTCGCCGCGACCAGCCCGACACTCCAATCCTTGGCCTTCACGTGGAACGACACGGCCAACGCCATGTAGACGGTCAGCATGAGCGTCGTGAAGCGTGCAATGCCCGGGAACCGGTAGACCGACAACAACCCGATGGCTGACGCCGCCTTGACGATTGGCAGCACTGGCCGAAGATTCTCGGCCAGCCCGACGTCGTCGAGCGCCTTCTTGATCGGCGGGACGGGGATGGCACACGCCACCGCGTCGCCGACCTGAACCGCGGCCAGCACCGCATAGACCCGCTTCGACGTCAACTGGACCGACATCGTTACTGCGCGGGGCCGCCGTGGCGCCCGCTGCCTGACCCCGGCGGGGGCGGACGCTGCTGCGACAGCGGCGGGTAATGCACCGGCGGAGGCGGCGGATCGTCGTGCGACGGCTCGAGGACGCCCATGACCGGGGTGCGGGCATCGGCGACGGCGGCCGCGACTGCCTGAGCGATCTCGGGATCGGTCTTGGTATTGAACCAGTCCTTGACCTCGTCGCTGTCGTCCTCCGGCTTGGGCAGGTCGGTCTCCACCGGCGATGGCGTGTACCTGAACACACCGTCATCGCCCGGGGCTCCGAGCATCTTGGTGAAGCCCTGCAGAGCCGAGCCGAAGTCGCTCGGCACCAGCCAGACCTTGTTCGCCTCACCCTTGGCCATCAGGGGCAGCGTCTGCAGGTACTGGTAGGCGAGCATCTCCGGCGTCGGTCGACCCGCCTTGATCGCGGCGAACGTCTTCTCGATGGCCTTCGCCTGGCCCTGTGCCTGCAGGTACGACGCGGCCCGCTCGCCCTGAGCACGCAGCATCCGGGACTGTCTGTCGGCCTCGGCGGCCAGGATCGCGGCCTGCTTGGCACCCTCGGCCGACAGGATCTGCGCCTGCTTCTGACCCTCGGCCTGCTTGATGGATGCTTCCCGGTTGCCCTCGGCGGTCAGGATCATCGCTCGCTTCTCGCGGTCGGCGCGCATCTGCTTCTCCATCGAGTCCTGAATCGAGGGAGGTGGGTCGATCGAACGCAGCTCAACTCGCGCAACGCGCAGGCCCCACCGGCCGGTGGCCTCGTCGAGGACGCCGCGAAGCTGGCCGTTGATCTGATCGCGTGAAGTGAGCGCCTGCTCCAGCGTCATACCGCCGACCACGTTCCGGAGCGTGGTGGTGGTCAGCTGCTCGACACCGACGATGTAGTTGCTGATCTGGTAGACGGCCTTCGCCGGATCGGTGACCTGAAAGTAGACGACGGTGTCGATGTTGACCGTGAGGTTGTCCTCGGTGATCACCGGTTGCGGAGGAAAGGACACGACCCGCTCGCGGAGGTCGACCCTGGCGCGGATCTTGTCGATGAACGGCAGCAGCAGCGTGAGCTGACCCGAGACGGTCTTGCTGTACCGACCGAGCCGTTCGATCACCGCCGCCTCGGCCTGCGGTATCACCTTCACCGACTTGGCGACCACGATGACGGCGAAAAGCACCAACACTGCGACGAAGACGAGGGCGGCAATTGTCCCCACGGTGTTCTCCTCCTGAGCTCAGACGGTCTTGAAGACGACCGCGGTCGCGCCATCAATGCGCATGACGGTGACGTGGTCACCCGATTCGTATACATCGTCGTCGTTGAATGGACGGGCCGTCCAGACCTCACCATCGAGTTTGACCAAGCCCCCGTGCCGCGCGACCGACTCGAGCACCAGCGCACTCTTGCCCTCGAGAGCCTTCGCCGGCTCCAGCAGTTGGCCCGTGCCTGCGGCAAACCGACGACGCAGCATCGGCCGGACCAGGACCAGCAGAAGCACCGATACGACCGCAAACGTGACACCGTCGATCCAGAACTCGTCGAACAGCAGGCTCGATCCCACCGCGGCGAAGGCGCCGCCGCTGAGCATCAACAGGAACAGGTCGCCGGTCAATGCCTCCGCGCCAGCCAACCCCACGGCCACGATGAGCCAGATCAACGGGAGGGGCATGCAAACAGGGTATCTCCTATCCCGCTCGGCGAGTCGGCAACAACTACACTGCGAGCACTATGTGGTGCCCTAGTGTCTCGCTCTCGGTATGGGCCAACGCCTGGCTCGCAGGCGTCGCCGCGCCGGATGACGTGCTGGACGCGTTGTCGCTGTGGGCGCCAAGACATTCCGTCACGGCCTATGACTCGGTCGCGGCCGGCTGCACGGGTCTACCGTGGCCCGACCTCACCAATGCAGGCGCGGTCACCCTGCTTCAGACCCTGCGCACCGCGGCGGGCCCGGCGGCGGGCAGATCGTCGATCGCGGTGGCGTTCCCCGTGCCAGGGGACGTGCGCGGACTCGCGGCGGGAACGCAGTTTCAGCGCGATGCCGTCACTGCCGGCGAGGCGATCATCGTGTCGCGGGGACCGGGAGACAAAGAGGGCACCGTCGGCGTCGTTCCCGACTTCGAGTACGCCGAAGGTGACGAGGATTCCGAGTACGAAGCCGAGCCGACGGCGTTGTCGTGGACCGTGTACTCGTTGCCCGCCGTCCCGCCCGACGTGCCTCTGGATCTCGGCGAGGCCGAGTACGAACTCCGCGCCGCCGTGCGGTCGGCCGCCGACGCGCTCGGAACGCTGCGCGCCGGTGCCGCGGGGGCCGACATCGACGACCCACGCGGTCTCGTCGAGCAACTACTCGAGGCCGGACACCAGCATCTTCTCCCCGATCATGCGCCGTCCCGGGCACTGCGCGTCCTCGAGAACGCCGCTCACGTCGACGCGATCATGACGGTCAGCGCTGGCCTCATGCCGATCGGCTTGCAGACCTCCTCGGAGATCCAGATCGCCAACGACGCTCTGCGACCGCTGGCCAGCGTGGTGCGCTCGGCGCGGATGGTCCGCGGTCAGCGCGATTCTGCAGTCGGCCTGGGAACGCTGAGCGCGCCTGAGCAGTCGGGCGAGCACAGCGTTCCGTTCAGCCTGAATCCGTAGCCCGGCACCGGATCCGGTCCGACGACCCGCGAGGGAGCGGCCCCGGTGCGTAGCTCATCGAGCAGACCCGCGGCCAACTGCGCGAAACGCGGATCGGCGTTCGGCGTGCTGGCCCGGGCCATGGCGATTCCGGCGGCATCCGCCTGTTGCCGGAGCTCGTCGTCCAGATCCCACACCACCTCGATGTGATCCGCCACGAAGCCCACCGGACACACGATCACCGCTTTCACGCCGGATTCAACCAACGCCGAAAGATGTTCGCCCACATCGGGTTCCAACCACGGAATGCGAGGCGGTCCCGACCGTGACTGCCACACCTGGTCGAAATCGGAGTATCCCGCGGCCGTGGCAACCAGCCGCGCCGCATAGGCCACCTGCCTGCTGTAGAGCCGGTGCGAGTGACTTTCGTCGGCCGCCACGGGGATCGAGTGCGCGCTGAACACCAGCCTGGCGTCCGCCCTCAAATCCGCAGGCAGCGATTCCGCAGCGGCCCGAATTCCCTCCGCGAACAGTTCCACGAAAAGCGGATGGTCGAAGTAGTGGCGAAGCTTGATCAGATCGGGCGCACCGGCGCCCGCGGCGGCGCGGGCACGCGAGATGTCTTGGAGGTACTGCTCGCAACTCGAGTACCCACCCCAGGCCGACGTGGTGAAGACCGCCGCACGGCGTACGCCGTCGTCACGCATCTGCGCTACGGCGTCTTCGACGTAGGGGGCCCAGTTTCGGTTGCCGAAGTAGATCGGGAGGTGCTCCCCGCGTCGGTCGAATTCGAGGTTCAGCTGCTCGATCAGCGCACGGTTGATTCCGTTGATCGGCGACACACCGCCGAAGTGCAGGTAGTGCTGCGCGACGTCGTCGAGCCGTTCCGGCGGGATGTTGCGTCCGCGGGTGACATTCTCCAGGAAGGGCCGGACGTCCTCGGGCCCCTCCGGCCCTCCGAACGAGAGCAGGAGGACGGCGTCGACGTCGACGACGCCCATCGTCAGAGCAGCTGCGTGTGCGCGCCGCCGTCGGCGTAGACGATGGTCCCCGTCGTGGCGGGCAGCCAGTCGGAGATCAACGCGCACACCGTCTTTGCGACAGGGGTGGGATCCTTCATGTTCCAGCCGATCGGGGCGCGCTGGTCCCAGCCCTCCTCGAGAAGCTTCATCTGTTCGCCTGCCGCCTCACCGAGCGCACCGCCGACGATCGCGCTCATGGCCAGGGTCCGGATGGGGCCTGCGGCAACGAGATTCGACCGAACGCCGTGAGGCCCCGCCTCTCTCGCGACGAAGCGGTTGACCGACTCCAGCGCACTCTTGGCCACCGTCATCCAGTTGTAGGCGGGCATGGCGCGAGTCGGGTCGAAGTCCATGCCCACGATGCTGCCGCCGGGATTGATCACCGGCAGCGTCGCCTTGGCCAGCGACGCGTAGGAGAAGGCCGAGATGTGGATGCCCTTGGCGACGTCATCGAATGGCGCGTCGAAGAACGGGTTGATGCCCATGCCGGTCTGCGGCATGAAGCCGATCGAGTGCACGACACCGTCGAGCTTGTTGCCCTCGCCGATCACTTCGGTGATGCGGTCGGCCAGCGAGTCGAGGTGCTCCTGGTTCTGCACGTCGAGTTCCAGCAGCGGGGCCGGCTTCGGCAGCCGGTCCGCGATGCGCTGGATCAGCTTCATGCGGTCGAACCCGGTCAGCACCAGCTCCGCGCCGGCCTCCTGGGCGACCTTTGCGATGTGGAACGCGATCGACGAATCGGTGATGATCCCCGTGACGAGGATGCGCTTGCCTTCGAGAAACCCTGCCATATCAGTCCTTTACTCCTCGTGGCCTAGTGGCCCATGCCCATGCCGCCGTCGACGGGGATCACCGCGCCGGCGATGTAGCTGGCGTCCTCGGACGCCAGGAAGCTGACCGCCCCCGCGACGTCCTCGGCGGTGCCGACCCGCTTGGCGGGGATGAATTCCAGTGCGCCTTCTTGAATGCGCTCGTCCAACGCGCGGGTCATCTCCGTGTCGATGTAGCCGGGTGCGACGACGTTCGCGGTGACGCCCGCCTTGGACAACTCACGCGATATCGAGCGGGCCATGCCGATCAGCCCGGCCTTGGCGGCCGCATAGTTCGATTGATTGCCGATGCCCCACATCCCGGAGACCGAACCGATGAAGATGATCCGGCCGAAGCGCTTGCGCTGCATGCTGCGTGACGCCCGCTGAGCCACCCGGAACGCTCCGGTGAGGTTGGCGTTGATGACGTTCTCGAAGCGCTCCTCGGTCATCCGGATGAGGAAGGCGTCCTGGGAGATACCGGCGTTGGACACCAGCACCTCGACGGGCCCCTGATGCTCCTCGACCTCCTTGAACGCTCGGTCGACGGCTGCGCTGTCGGTGACGTCGCATTCGACGCCGAACAGTCCTTCCGGGGCGCCGGACCCACGGTGTGTGACGGCGACCTGGTGACCGTCGGCGGCCAGTCGCTGGGCGATCGCCAGACCGATGCCGCGGTTGCCGCCGGTGACCAGCACGGAGCGCGATACGAATTCGGGCATGCCCGCCAACCTATCGTCTGGGCCACGTCGGGCCGAAATCGGCCCGCTAGCCGGGCAGGCGGCGGTTGAGGAGCAGAGCCGCCAGAGCCGACACCGCGAGGAGCAGAGCGCCCAGCCTCAGCCAGCCCTTGCTGGCGTCGCCCTTGGTCGTCTCGTAGCCGATCTGTTCCTGCAGCGTGGAGTAGACCTCCTTGAGCTGTTCCAGGCTCGACGCGTTGTACGAGCTTCCGCCCGACAGCTCGGCGATCTTCTTCAGCGTCTCGTCGTCGACCGGCACGGGTTGACGTTGGTCGTTGATCTCGACGTAGCCGTACGGGGTACCGAACGAGATGGTCGAGATGGGAACGCCCTGGTCCTTCGACGTGCGCGCAGCCGTGTAGGCGCCCTTCGGGATTGTCCGGATTCGACGGCACGGTCTCCTTGCCGTCGGACAGCAGCACGATCCGGGCTGGGGGCGGTTCGTCGCCGCCGCCGATCACCGCGCCCACGGTGGCGATCGCCTGCAGTGCGGTGAAGATGCCCTCGCCGGTCGCCGTGCGGTCCGCCAACTGCAGCTTGTCGATGGCCGCCTTCGCGGCCTGGCGATTGATCGTCGGCGCAACCAATACCGTTGCGGTGCCCGCGTACGCGATCAGGCCCAGATTGATGCCAGGGGTGAGTTCGTCGGCGAACTGCTTGGCCGCGACCTGGGCTGCTGCCAACCGGTTCGGCGGAACGTCGGTGGCGCGCATCGACTGCGAGACGTCGATGACCAGCATCACCACCGCGCGGTTGCGTGGAATCCGGACGTCGTTGGTCGGTCCGGCCATCGCGATGGTGAACAGCACGAGCGACAGGACCAGCAGGATCGCGGGCAGGTGCCGTGTCTTGGTGGGCCGCTTGGGCGCGACGCTCTCCAGCAGCTCCATGTTGGCGAACCGCAGCATCCGTCTCTGCCGGGCCATCTGCACGACGACGTAGACACCGATCAGCGCCAGGACGACCAACAGGAAGAGGAAGGCCCACGGATGTTCGAAGCCCGACAAGGCTCAGTGGCCCGAGCAACGGTAAAGTCATGTGCTGCTTGTCATTTCAGAAATCGTTGGTTCCATTGCTCTTCGCGCGGGCGCTCATCGGGACGGTCTCCTCTTCGCGCAAGCGCTCATCGGCCGCCCGCCAGGGCACCTCGTCGACGATTCGTCGCCACGAACCGGACCACGTCGGCGATCCAGTCTCGATCAGTCCGCAGCGTCATCAGCGGCGCGCCGCAGCGACGAAGCGTGCGGGCCACCTCGGCGCGATGCGCGTTCGCCGCCTTCGCGAAGTCGTCCCGAAGCGCCGCGTCGATCGTGAATTCGCGGGTGACCCCGGTTTCGGTGTCCTGCAGGATCACGTCGCCGACATCCGGCAACTCGACGTCGCGGGGGTCGATGATCTCGATCCCGAGCACCTCGTGCCGACCGGCGATGGCCCGCAGGGGCCGCATCCAGTTGATCGGCCCGAGGAAGTCGCTGATGATCACGGCCATGCCGCGACGCCGTTCCGGCCTGCGCAGCGTCTCGATGGCCACGGCCAGGTCGCCCCTGACCCCGACCGGCGCCTTCGGCATCGTGGCGACGGCGCGCAACAACTCCTGCTCGTGGATGCGACCGGACAGCGCAGGCACCCGTCGCGTGGTGTCGCCGTTGGTGATCACCGCACCGAGGCGGTTGCCGCCGCCGCTGTTCAGGAACGCAATGGACGCGGCCGCCGCGACCGCGAGGTCGCGCTTCTCGCAGCCGGTCGTGCCGAAGTCCAGGCTCGCCGACACGTCGATCACCAACCACGTCTCCAGTTCACGGTCGGCGATCATCTGCCGAACGTGTGGATGAGTGGTGCGCGCGGTCACCGACCAGTCCATCCGGCGCACGTCGTCGCCGGGCTGGTAGATGCGCGACTCACCCGGCTCCGAGCCGGGCCCAGGAATCAGGCCTTGATGGTCGCCGTGCAGCACACCGTCGAGCTTGCGGCGGACCGTCAGCTCGAGCTTGCGCAGCGCTGCCGTCAGTTCGGGGTCGCGGATCTGGCCGCGCCGAAGTGACGGCAGGTCGACCGTCCAGCCGCCCGACTCGGTCACCGACCGCTAGCCGCTGCCGCAGTGGGCATCATCGGAGGTGCCGACTGGCCTTGCTGCTGAATGGCATTCACCTGCGGCAGGGCGACGGTCTGCATGATGCGGTTGACCACGGTCTCCGCGGAGATCTCGTCGGCCAGCGCGTCGTAGGTGAGCACGAGACGGTGCCGGAGCACGTCGGGGATCACCTCGACGACGTCCTGCGGGATGACGTAGTCGCGGCCGCGGATCAAGGCGAGTGCCCGCGAGGCCGCGATGATGCCGAGGGACGCACGCGGCGAGGCGCCGTAGGCGATCCACGCCTTGGCGTCGGGCATGCCGAACTTCTCCGGCTCGCGGGTGGCCGTCACGATGCGCACGACGTAGTCGACGAGGGCGTGGTGCACGAAGTTGTTGGCCGCAACCTCCTGCATCCGCAGCAGATCGCCGGTGTCGAGGATCTGCTTGGGCTGCGGCGGGGTGACACCCATCCGGTAGATGATCTCGCGCTCTTCCTCGGGTGAGGGGTAGCCGACGTTGAGCTTGAACAGGAAGCGGTCGCGCTGCGCTTCGGGAAGTTGGTACACGCCCTCCTGCTCGATCGGGTTCTGCGTCGCCATGACGAGGAAGGGGTTGGGCAGCGGGAACGTCTTGCCGCCGATGGACACCTTGCGCTCGGCCATGACCTCGAGCAGCGCCGACTGCACCTTGGCGGGCGCACGGTTGATCTCGTCGGCGAGCAGGAAGTTGACCATCACGGGACCGATCTCGGTGTCGAACTCCTCCTTGCCGACCCGGTAGATGCGGGTGCCGACGATGTCGGTGGGAACCAGGTCAGGCGTGAACTGGATGCGGGCGAACGTGCCGCCGACCACCTTGGCGAACGTCTCGACCGCCAGGGTCTTGGCGACGCCGGGCACGCCTTCGAGGAGCACATGGCCCTTGGCGAGGAGACCGACCAGCATCCGCTCGACGAGCAGGTCCTGGCCCACGATGATCCGCTTGACCTCGAAGATCGCCCGTTCCAACGTGTGCACTTCGCTCTGCAGACCGCCGTTGACCGGCTGATTCTGCGAAGGGCCTGCTGCAGGGTAGCCCTGGTTTGGGCCGTGCGCGGGATACCCTCCGGCGCCCTGCGGCGGTCCACTCGGTGACGTCATCAAGCACCCTTCCAGGTTGTTCACTCTGATCGCTGGTCATGCTGGCGTCCGAGCCATGTCGCGGACGCCGTTCCTCAACTATTCCAGGCAGTTCGGAATCCGTCGACGTGCCGGGTCCCCGTGCGGGTCTCGATCAGGACTCGATGAACCGGACCAAGTGCGGCGACATGCCTGCGGTGCGCACCGGACTGACGGTCACCTTCCCCGCGCTACCCGACGCCTCCAGCATCTTGCCGCCACCCAGGAAGATGGTGACGTGCTGGCTGCCGCCCGGTCCGTAGAAGATGAGGTCGCCCCGCTTGGCCTGCGACGGCGGGATCGGCCTGCCGGAGTTGTACTGGTCGCCCGAGTACTTCGGAATCTGCACGCCGACGCCGGCGAATGCGTAGCGGGTGAAGCCCGAGCAGTCGTAGCCGATCTTGCCCGCGTCGCTGTCGACCCCTGCGCTCGGGCCGTTCAGAGAGCCGCCGCCCCACGAGTACGGCACGCCCATCTGTGAACCGCCGCGACGGATCACGTACTCGATGGCCTGCGGTCCCCGGACCCGGCCGCCCGGCAGCGCGGCCGCAGGGCTTCCGCCGAGTCCGATGCTGGAGAGGAACTGCTGACCGAGGCTCTGCGTGGTCTGCAGCGCCAGTTGGCTCACCTGAAACGATGCGTTGGCGATGGCGACGGGGTCGCCGGGCGCGCCGGAACTCGCCACCTTCGGCAACGTCGGATCCCACCCGCCACCGTCCGGATCCGCGACTGCGGGCACCGCGGCGCCGATCATCACGCCGAGCGCGCAGACGAGCGGCGCCAGGACCTTGACGCAACGAAACACGGTGGAATGCAAGACGATCAACCTCAGTACTCGATGTAGCGGACGACGTAGGGGGTCATGCCGCTGGTGCGAACGGGCGAAATCTTGACGTTGGAGCCGGTATACGGGGCCTCGAGCATCTGCCCGTTCCCGAGGTACAGCGTCACGTGCTGAGCGCCGCCGGGGCCGTAGAAGATCACGTCACCCCGCCGCATCTGCGACGCCGGGATCTTGCGGCCCATGTCGTACTGGGCGCCCGAATAGTGGGGCAGCTTGATCCCCACTCCGGCGAAGGCGTACAGGATCAGACCCGAGCAGTCGAAGCCGACCGTTCCCGCTCCGGAGTCAATGCCCCCGACCCGGCCCTGCGGCAGTGCCGCCGCCCCACGAGTACGGCACGCCCATCTGTGAACCCGCGCGTTGGATGACGTATTCGGAGGCTTGGCGGCCGTATACGCGCGGAATCGCACCGTTGGTGAAACCGCTTGCGGTCGGCAGCAATCCGAGCTTCGAGAGGAAGTTGTGGCCCATCTGGCTGGTGACCTGAGATGAGGTGGAGGCAATCCCGAGGAGACCGTTGATGATCGCGATGGGGTCGCCGCTGACGAAGGCGCTGGGGATCGCGGGCAACGTCGGATCCCAGCCGGTGTCCCAGTTCGCCGCGGCCGGTGCGGGTTGGGTCGGCGCGCGATCCCAGTTCGCCGCCGGGATCTGTCGAGCGGGCTGGCGGTCGGCGCCGTCTGCTGGCCGGGCACGGGCGCCGACCACTGACGCGCCTGGTCGAGTTTGGCTTGTGCCGCAGACCGTTCCGCCGTGAGCCGGTCCAGTTCGGCCTGCTGCGACGCGAACGTCTGCTGAGCCGATTTCAGCGCGTTGACGGCCGCGTCCTGGCTGGCCTGTGCGGCGACGACGGCCTGCGTCGGCGTTCTGCTTGGACAGTCGCGCCGCCGACTCCCGGTTGACCTGCTCGGTGCGGGCCCTTTGGAGATCCGTCATGACCTGCTGGGAGCTGACGGACAGGGTCTGCCCGGCGGCGACGGTGTCGATGACGTCGGACGGGTCGCGGGCCGTGACGTACGACGCGGACGGTCCGTTGACGTAGGTCGAGGCGGCGAAGGTGTCGAAACGCTGCTGCGCGGCGCCGATGGCCGCGTTCGCGTCCGCGAGACTCGCCTGGCTCGCGTCGACCTCGTGCTGCGCTGCTGCGGCGGCATCGCGAGCCGACTCCACGTCGACGATCGCCTTGTTGACGGTTTCCTGCTCGGTCTGGATCGCCGCGCCGAGATCCTGCAGTTTCTGGTTGGCGTCCGCCACGGCGGCGACGAGGCCGGCTATTCCGTCGGGGCTTCCCGGTTGGGCGGTGGCGATCCCCTGGCCCTGAGCGAAGACCGTCACCACGAGGACGCCGAGCGCCAGGCAGCATGCCCCGAGGCGGTCCCGCAGGCGGGTACCGGAGGCGCCGAGGGTGCGGCTCATCGGACTGAGGTCTCCTAAGGCTCGAGGCGAACGTGTCGGCATGTTCGCGGGATCTGGAGTCACAAGGGTCACAAAAATCACACCTGCAACAACAGATACCTTCTGCACCGTACGTCACATCGAGCGCCAAAGAAACGTCAATATCGAATTACAAAGTTGTAATTGAATCGAGCGTTACCGAATGGTGATGTTCGAATTACCGTGAACGCGAATTCGCGCTAATCCTCAGGGGTCGTTGGTACTTCGCCCGCGGTCGCGCGCCTGGCACGAACCTGCAGGAAGCGCGTGGCAACCGCGGCGGCGGCAACACCGAGGACCAACACGATCGTCAATGGCGTCCAGGGGAATTCGGGCGTCCCCAACTGATTGACGAAATTCTTCGACGACAACACCGGATCGCCGGTCTTTGCCACGTCCTGGCCCGCCTCCAACGTGACGCGGTCGAACGTCTTGCTGTACGTGCCTGCGAAGAACGGGCTGATCACCAACACCGTGGAATCCGGGTACGTGTGGCCGACCTCGGTGGCGATATCCCGCAATGGGGTGTCGATCGGCGGATTCGTCGGGATGCACCACGATCTTGAGATCGATCCCGTCCTTGCGGGCATCGGCGACGACCTCCTTCAGCGGCGCGACGTCGGTCGCGGGGTGCGCTCACCCCGTCGGCGCCGATGGCCGACATGACGGCCACCATGTCGACGTCGGGGGGAATGTAATCGGGAATGGCGTGCGGTCCGGACACAGAGGGCACGCTACCTGCTCGGACGCCCGAGTAGACCGCGCGACTCGCCTGGCGACTGGCAGTACCGGCGGATCAGGACGAGACTGAATCTTCAGGATCGGGATGGTTAAAAGGACAAGCGTACTGTTAGACTTAGGCATGCCGCGGCACAGCCCGCCGCGGCGACAACTAAACCGGGAGTTGATGTGAGCACCAAGGATTCCGTTAATTCATTCGGAGCCCGCGACACGTTGAAGGTCGGGGACCAGAGCTACGAGATCTACCGATTGGACGCCGTCCCCGGAACGGAGAAACTCCCCTACAGCCTCAAGGTCCTCGCAGAGAATCTGCTGCGCACCGAAGACGGCGCCAACATCACCAAGGATCACATCGAGGCCATTGCCAACTGGGACCCCTCGGCCGACCCGAGCATCGAGATCCAGTTCACCCCCGCCCGCGTGATCATGCAGGACTTCACCGGCGTGCCCTGCATCGTCGACCTGGCCACCATGCGCGAGGCCGTCGGCGACCTGGGCGGCGATCCCGACAAGGTCAACCCCCTGGCGCCCGCGGAGATGGTCATCGACCACTCCGTCATCGTCGACGTCTTCGGCAACGCAGGCGCCTTCGAGCGCAACGTCGACATCGAGTACTCGCGCAACGGCGAGCGCTACCAGTTCCTGCGCTGGGGTCAGGGCGCCTTCGACGACTTCAAGGTGGTGCCGCCCGGCACCGGCATCGTGCACCAGGTCAACATCGAATACCTGGCGCGCACGGTCATGACGCGCGACGGCGTCGCCTACCCGGACACGTGCGTCGGCACGGACAGTCACACCACGATGGTCAACGGCCTCGGCGTGCTGGGCTGGGGCGTCGGCGGCATCGAGGCCGAGGCAGCCATGCTCGGCCAGCCCGTCTCGATGCTGATCCCCCGCGTCGTCGGCTTCAAGCTCTCCGGCGAGATCAAGCCGGGCGTGACGGCCACCGACGTGGTGCTCACCGTCACCGAGATGCTGCGCAAGCACGGCGTGGTCGGCAAGTTCGTCGAGTTCTACGGCGAGGGCGTCGCCGAGGTGCCGCTGGCCAACCGCGCGACGCTCGGCAACATGAGCCCCGAATTCGGCTCCACCGCAGCCATTTTCCCGATCGACTCGGTCACCGTCGACTACCTGCGCCTCACCGGCCGGACCGACGACCAGCTGGCTCTCGTCGAGGCGTACGCCAAGGCGCAGGGCATGTGGCACGACGCCAAGAAGGAACCGGTCTTCTCCGAATACCTCGAACTCGACCTCGGCGACGTGGTGCCCTCGATCGCCGGCCCCAAGCGCCCGCAGGACCGCATCTTGCTGTCGGAGTCAAAGGTCGCGTTCCGCAAGGACATTCACAACTACGTGGAGGAGAACCACCCGGCGCCGGAGACCAAGCTCGACGAGGCCGTCGAGGAATCGTTCCCGGCCAGCGACTCGGTCTCCCTGTCCTTCGCCGACGATGGCGCGATCGACGTCGCAGTCCGCCGCCAACGGCGCCGAGGGCAGGCCGAGCAAGCCGGTCACGGTGAAGTCCGACGAGCAGGGCGAGTTCGTGCTCGACCACGGTGCCGTCGTCGTCGCGGCGATCACGTCGTGCACCAACACCTCCAATCCGTCGGTGATGCTCGGCGCCGCACTGTTGGCGCGCAACGCCGTCGAGAAGGGCCTGACCTCCAAGCCGTGGGTGAAGACGTCGATGGCGCCGGGCTCGCAGGTGGTCAGCGACTACTACGAGAAGGCAGGGGTCTGGCCGTACCTGGAGAAGCTGGGCTTCTTCCTGGTCGGCTACGGATGCACGACCTGCATCGGCAACACCGGCCCGCTGCCCGACGCCATCTCGAAGGCGATCAACGAGAACGACCTCTCCGTCACCGCGGTGCTGTCCGGCAACCGCAACTTCGAGGGCCGCATCTCCCCCGACGTCAAGATGAACTACCTGGCCTCGCCGCCCCTGGTGATCGCCTACGCGCTCGCGGGCACCATGGACTTCGACTTCGAGACCGAGCCGCTCGGCCAGGACAATGACGGCAATGACGTGTTCCTGAAGGACATCTGGCCGTCGTCGAAGGAGATCTCCGACGTCATCGCGTCGTCGATCAACCAGAAGATGTTCACCGACAGCTACGCCGACGTGTTCAAGGGCGACGAGCGCTGGCAGAACCTGCCGACGCCCAAGGGCAAGACGTTCGACTGGAACCCGAAGTCGACGTACGTGCGCAAGCCCCCGTACTTCGAGGGCATGCCCGCCGAGCCGGAGCCCGTCACCGACATCACCGGCGCCAGAGTCCTTGCGCTGCTTGGCGATTCGGTGACGACCGACCACATCTCGCCGGCCGGAAACATCAAGGCCGGCACGCCGGCTGCGCAGTACCTCGACGAGCACGGCGTGGACAAGAAGGACTACAACTCCTACGGCTCGCGGCGCGGCAACCACGAGGTGATGATCCGCGGCACGTTCGCGAACATCCGGTTGCGCAACCAGCTGCTCGACGACGTGTCGGGCGGCTACACCCGCGACTTCACCCAGGACGACGGCCCGCAGGCGTTCATCTACGACGCGGCGCAGAACTACGCGGAGCAGGGCATTCCGCTGGTGGTGCTCGGCGGCAAGGAGTACGGCTCGGGGTCCTCGCGAGACTGGGCGGCCAAGGGCACCAGCCTGCTCGGCGTGCGCGCCGTCATCACCGAGTCGTTCGAGCGCATTCACCGGTCGAACCTGATCGGCATGGGCGTGGTCCCCCTGCAGTTCCCCGCGGGCGAGTCCGCGGCGAGCCTCAAGCTGGACGGCACGGAGACGTTCGACATCGCGGGGATCGCGGACCTCAACGAGGGCAAGACGCCGAAGACGATGCACGTCACCGCCACCAAGCAGGACGGCTCCAAGGTCGAGTTCGACGCCGTGGTCCGGATCGACACCCCCGGCGAAGCGGACTACTACCGCAACGGCGGCATCCTGCAGTACGTGTTGCGCAACATGCTGAAGTCCGGCTAGCAGCGAAGCCCGTCGCGCCCATGCCCAGAGTCAGCGAGGACCATCTGGCCGCGCGCCGTCGCCAGATCCTCGATGGCGCGCGGCGGTGCTTCGCCGAACACGGCTACGACAAGGCGACCGTGCGGCGGCTCGAACAGACCATCGGGCTGTCGCGCGGCGCCATCTTCCATCACTTCAAGGACAAGGACACCCTGTTCTTCGAGCTCGCCCACGAAGATGCCGAGCGGATGGCCGAGGTGGCGTCGCGCGAGGGCCTGATTCAAGTGATGCGGGACATGCTCGCGGCGCCGGACCAGTTCGACTGGCTGGCCACCCGGCTGGAGATCGCACGCAAGCTGCGAAACGACCCGGCGTTCAACCGCGGTTGGACTGAGCGGTCGGCCGAACTGTCCAGCGCCACCGCCGAACGACTGCGTCAACAGAAGCAGGCGGGACGGCTACGCGACGACGTGCCAGGCGACGTACTGCAGACGTATCTGGACCTCGTACTCGACGGACTGGTCGCGCGCCTGGCGTCCGGAGATGACCCGGACAAGCTCAGCGCTGTACTCGATTTGGTCGAAGCGTCGGTTCGTCAGCGCTAGTCAGTGCGGGCGACGGACGTGGTTCGGGCCGCCGCGACCGCGCATCACCGCACCCGATTCGCGCAGCATGCTGTGGATGGTTCCGTATGAGCGTCCCGTGGATGCCGCCAGCGATCTGATGCTGGCACCGCCCTCATAGTCGCGGCGCAACTCCGTCAGCAACTGGTCGCGGGATAACTCGGCTGTCATGGTCTGCTTGTCGTTCCCCATGAAGACTCGTTTACCCAACGCGGAGTTGGTTCAATCGTGGAAACTTAAGGCGCTTAGCCAGAAATGCACGGTGACGTCAATTTTGGCGTCAGGCCAGTTCGATCAGATCGCGGTACTCGTCGGACCAGAAGTCCTCGGTTCCATCGGGCAACAGGACGACACGCTGCGGGATTCAGCGCTTCGGCGGCTCCAGGATCGTGCGTGACCAGCACGACGGCACCCAAGTAACTGCGCAGGGCGTCGAGCACCTGCTCACGCGATGCCGGATCGAGGTTGTTGGTCGGTTCGTCGAGCAGAAGCACGTTTGCCGTGGACGCGACGAGGCCGGCCAGCGCCAGGCGGGTCTTCTCGCCGCCCGAGAGCGTGCCCGCGAACTGCTCGAGCTGTGGACCGCTGAACATGAACGCCCCCAACAGCGACCGCAGCTCCTGCTCGCCGGTGTCGGGTGCGGCGTGGCGAATGTTCTCCCACACGGATGCCGATCCGTCGATCGTGTCGTGTTCCTGCGCGAAGTATCCGAGCTTGAGACCGTGACCAGGTTCGATGGCACCGGCGTCGGCCTTTTCCACACCGGCCAGGATCCGCAGCAGCGTGGTCTTGCCTGCGCCGTTGAGCCCGAGGATGACGACGCGGGAACCCTTGTCGATCGCCAGGTCGACGCCGGTGAAGATCTCCAGCGAGCCGTACGTCTTGGTCAGCCCCTTCCCCACCAGCGGAGTGCGACCACACACCGCGGGCGTCGGGAACCTGATCTTGGCGACCTTGTCGGCCACCCGCTCGTCGTCGAGCTCGGCGATCATGCGTTCGGCGCGCCGCAGCATGTTCTGTGCCGCAACGGCTTTGGTGGCCTTCGCGCCCATCTTGGCAGCCTGGATCCGCAGTGCGGACGCCTTCTTCTCGGCATTGGCGCGTTCCCTGCGCCTGCGCTGTTCGTCCGTGGAGCGGGCGTCGAGGTACTTCTGCCAACCCATGTTGTAGACGTCGGCCTCGCCGCGGACGGCGTCGAGGAACCACACTCGGTTGACGACGTCGGCGAGCAGGCCCACGTCGTGGCTGATGACGACCAGTCCGCCGGTGTGCCCCTGCAGGAACGTGCGCAGCCAGCCGATGGAGTCGGCGTCGAGGTGGTTCGTCGGCTCGTCGAGCAGAAGCGTGGTGTCCGAGCCGGAGCCGGTGTCCGATGCCGCGAACAGGATCCTGGCCAGCTCGACGCGACGCCGCTGGCCACCGGAGAGCGTCCGCAATGCCTGCGTCAGGACTCGGTCGGGAAGGCCGAGGCTCGCGCAGATGCGGCCCGCCTCGCTCTCGGCGGCATACCCGCCGAGGGCGGCGAACCGCTCCTCGAGTTGGCCGTACAGCTTGACCGCCTTGTCCATTGCCGCGTCGTCGGCGACCTCGGCCATGATCGCCTGCTGTTTCTCCAGATCGGAGAGAAGGGTATCGAGACCCCGCGCCGAGAGCACCCGGTCGCGGGCCAGCATGTCGAGGTCGCCCTCTCTGGGATCCTGTGGCAGATAGCCGATCTCACCGGTCCGGTCGATCGAGCCCGCGTAGGGCTCGCTCTCGCCTGCGAGGATGCGCATCGTGGTGGTCTTGCCCGCGCCGTTGCGGCCGACGAGGCCGATACGGTCGCCGGGCTGAATCCGCAGTGCGGCGCCCTCGATGGCCAGCAGCGTGCGCGCGCCAGCGCGGACCTCCAGGTCCGTTGCTGTGATCACGCGGCACTCCTCGTTACTCGTTACTTGTCGTCGGTGAAGGCCGGGGCCCGCTTCTCGGCGCGCGCAGCGACCGCTTCCTCGAAGTTGGCGGTGAGCAGGCGCACGTAGAGTTGTCCCAGGCCTTCAGCCTGCATGTGACCCTCCAGGCTACCGGCTTCCAGTCCACTCCAGAGCGTGCGCTTGGTCAACTCGATGCCGGGCCGCGAGAACGACGCGATGCGTTCGGCCATCTCGTAACAGGTGTCCAGAAGGTCTTCGTCGGGCACCGTCCGCGACACCAGCCCGATGCGCTCGGCCTCCTCGGCGTCGATGTCGCGCCCTGTCAGCATCGCCTCGAACGCCCGCGACGTGCCAATTGCCTTGGGCAGCAAGTAGGAAAGCCCCAGTTCGCTGGCGGTCAGACCGTTGTTGATGCCCGCCGCCCTAAAGTAGGCGCCAGCCGCCGCGAGCCTGATGTCGCACGCCAGCGCCAGGCACAGCCCGCCGCCGATGGCGGCGCCGTTGACCGCGGCGATGACGGGCTGGTGCATCTTTCGTATGGCGAGAATCACGTCGTCGAGCACTTCCATCGACCGCAGCGCGAACGTCGGTCTGGTGAGGCCCGCGACGTGGGGCACGGATCCCGCAGATTTGTGGTCTGCCCCCGAGGAGAATCCACGACCGGCACCGGTGAGCACCACCACGCGGGTGTCGTTGTCGTGGGTGAGCTCGTCGAGCACCCTCTTGAGGGGCACCATGACGTCGAACGCCATCGAGTTCATCCGATCGGGCCGATTCAACGTGACCAACGCCACGCCCGCCCGGGGGCGGTCGACGAGGACTAACGGGTCCCCGCTGGAGTTCTGTGCGTTCACGGACTGCACGCTATCGCGCATGGCCACCGCAGCCAGATTCGTCCGCCTCCGGCCGGCTAGCCGAAGTTCCTGAAGGCCTCGAGCAGGCGATCGCGGAACGCCGGCTCGAGGTCGTCGTCCTCGATCCGTCCGACGGTGCGAATGGTCACCCGGAACTGCTCGAGGTAGTTGCGGCAGCCGTCGCACAGCGTCAGGTGGTGATCGAACTTCGCCCTCGAGTCGACGTCCATGGCGCCGTCGAGATAGGCCGTCACCAGTTCGACGAGCTCCTTGCAGGTCATGTCTTCATCACTCATGGCCCCACCCCCAGGTACGACTCCAGAACCAGTCGCAGCGCCGCCCGACCGCGGTGCAGTAGCACCCGCTGGTTGGCCGCGCTGATGTCGAGCAGTTCACACACCTCACCTGAATCGAACCCGAGCATGTCGCGCAACGTGACGACCATCCGTTGCCGATCCGGCAACTTGTCGAGCTCGGCCTTCGCCACGTCGACGAGTTCGGTTGCCAGCAAGGAGCTTTCGGGAGTCTCCGGGAAGGCCCTCGGATACTGCTCCCAGTTCTTCCAGTCCCCCGGCCACTCCTCGTTCGGACCGCGGAACAGCGCCGGGTCCACCGTGCCACCGGTGTAGGCCGCGATCGCGGCATCCGCATCGCGGCGCTCCCGGACCCCACGCCCCTTCGCGATGTTGATCATCACTGCGAAAAGCCAAGTGCGAAGCGAGGATCGGCCCTCGAATTTCTCCACGCCCTTGAGCAGGGCGATCCATGTCTCCTGGACCACCTCTTCGGCGATCTCCTGACTCGGGACGTAGCCGCGAGCGACCCGCAACATGGCCGGGGTGTGCCGATCGACCACGGCGGCGAACATCGCCTCGTCCCCTCGCCGCAGTGCGGCGAGCATCGCCACCTCGTCGTCCACGGTCTCGGTCATCAAGCCGTGATGTTAGTGCCTCAGCGACGGTACCGATGGCTCACCGCCCGCTTCCGAGTTCGTCTTGGCCACGGTGAAAGAAGTCGGCGATCGATGCCGCGAGGCCATCCACGTCGAGAGTCGTCTCCAACGGGTAGACCGAACCGAAGGGGGCATTCCAGAACTCCCCGGTGCGTGGCTTCCACGGGCCGACGTATGCATACGGCAGGGCGTGGTAGTCGTCGCCCGCGGAGACGCCATAGTTGACTTCGTCAACGGTGACGGCGACGTCGAAGTGTTCGGGCCAGAGCACTGGATGACCGCCCGGCAAAACGCGTTCGAGGGCGAAGCCTCCCGCATAGAGGCTGCGGTACACCAAGTCGGCAGAGGCGCGATCGATGTCCAGGACTGCGTCGACGGGCAGCGGGTCCGTAATCTCGTACACGCCGTCGGGTGGGCCGGGCTGCACGCCGGCCGCCGCGGCGATGTCGCTCACCGAACCCGGCCAACGGCACACCGTCTGGGCCCCAGACGAATTGGTCGCCGTGCACTCTGAGCGGAACCGCGACGCCAGTGAATCCGTCGGCGCGGACGGCCAGTTTGATGGTCCCTGCCGCGCGATACTGCGGCCCGGCGATGAGCGATTCCGCCACGCCCCGCAGCTGTCGGCGGGTTGCGACGTAGACGGCTGTCGACTCGTCCTGCATCCCGGCTCCTTCCCGTTCTCGAACGATGTTTGCCTAGCCGACCGCAGCGTTACACACCTGCGGTCGCGGGTGGGGCGTAACGGATGGCCCGAAGGCAAACGTCGTCGCACGTGCTCACGTCACCGGCGAACGGAGGCATTCGACATCGTCGGCTGCGAGTGTCGAGTCGGCGAGCGTCGCCTCAGACCTGCTCGGCGTCTGCCTTCGCGGCGATGGCCGCGTCGATGTCGAACGCCTTGATCGTCTCGATGACCTCGTCGAGTTGCTGAGCCGGCAACATCCCGGAGTGCCGGAACACCATGTGGCCCTTCTTGAATGCCATCAGCGTCGGAATCGCCTGAATCTCGACCGCGGCCGCCAGACCTTGTTCGGCCTCGGTGTCGACCTTCGCGTGCACGACGTCGGGATGCTTGTCCGACGACGCGGCGAATGTCGGCGCGAACGCGCGACACGGACCGCACCAGGATGCCCAGAAGTCGACCAGAACGATGTCGTTGTCCGCGAGGGTGTCGCTGAATTCAGCTGCAGTGATGTCTTGTGTACTCACAGATATCCCAACGTCATGGCCCAGCTGGTTGTTCCGGCGAGGGCGCTAGTTCAAGTGCGCCAACGCGGTCTGGGCGTCGAAGCCATTGAACCCGTCGAGTGAGTCGTCGCGCAGCCGGTTGACCCACGTCGGGTCGGCAAGTAGCGCTCGTCCTAGCGCCGCGACGTCGAACTCGCCGGAAGCGAACTGCTCCAGCAGCCGGTCGACGGGTGCGGGTGAGATGAGTCCGCCTGCCATGCCGGGCGTGAATTCCGTCTCCAGCCCCACCGAGCCGACCGCGATGACCGGGACGCCCGTGACCTTCTTGGTCCAGCCGCCAAGACTGAGCACTGGATCCGCATCCGGAAACGCCGGCTGATAGTGCCGTCGCGTGGACGGGTGGAACATGTCGACACCGGCGTCGACCAGCGGCCCAGCAGCTCCTGCAGCCGCGCCGGGTCCTCGGCGATCGATGCGGCATAGTCGCTCTGCTTCCACTGTGAGAAGCGGTAGATGATCGGAAAGTCCGGTCCAACGGCTGCACGCACTGCCGCAACCACCTCGGCGGGAAATCGCGTCCGATCGCCAAGCTCGCCGCCGTAGCGGTCAGTCGCGCAGATTGGTTTTGCGCCAGAGGAATTCGTCAAGCAGATACCCGTGAGCACCATGCAGTTCCACGGCGTCGAACCCCACCTCGCGCGCGTTGCGACCCGCCGCGGCATACGACTCGGCGACCTCGGCGAGTTCGTCGGTGCGCAACCCGCGCCCCTTCGGCTCGCCACGGCCGTTGACGCCCGATGGGCTGACCGCCACCACACCGTCTCGCTCATCGCGTTCCGCGCCCTGATGCCATAGCTGTGCGGCGATCGCCGCGCCGTGGGTGTGGACCGCGCTCGGTAACGGCTCGCCACCCCTCCAGCACCTCGGCCGCCCGCGAGGGTCGGAATGCTGTTCGGCCAGCCCGCCGCGGGGTCGGGGAGTCGCACACCCTCGGTGATGATCAAGCCAACACCGCCGGCGGCACGGCGTGCGTAGTAGTCGGCCACGTCAGCCCCGGGGATGCCGTCGGGTGAGGCACTTCGCGTCATCGGCGCCATGGCGAATCGATTTCTGACCGTCATCGATCGCACGGTCAGCGGGCGGAACATGTCACTCACGCGCCGGTCTTACGCCATGACGGGGTCCAACACTCCCCCCGCCCGCGTAGAGCCGCGCCGGCTCGTGGACTGAACGCTCTGCTCGGCCACGCGACTCTGAGCCGCCCCGAAAATTGCGAACGGCAGAGGATTCGCGCCCAACTGCCTCGCTGCCGAAGAGCGGTATGGCAATCAGGGGGTGCAAAGCGGCGGGCACAGAGCGCCACCACCCGAACCTGAACTCGATTCAGAACTTGAACCCGAACTCGTGCCCGAGCTCGAACCTGATTCAGAACCCGAACCCGAGCTGGAACCCGAACTCGATCCCGACCCCGAGCCCCCGCCGCCGCCAAATCCTGGGAACGTCGGCAATTTCGGGATCACGGGTGCGGGGATTCTCCACGGGCGCAGGCACGACCGGCGCCGGCACGACCGGCGGAGCTACGGGTGCGGGCACCACGGGCGCCTGCACGACCGGCGGAGCAACGGGCGCGGGTACCACCGGCGCGGGCACGACCGGCGGAGCTACCGGGAGCAGTGGCTTCGGGATGATCGGGTTGCCACCCGTACCAGTTGTCCCGCTGGTCCCGGTTCCGCTCGTGCCGGTGGTCCCAGTCCCGCTGGTCCCAGTCCCGCTGCTGCCACTCGTGCCGGGGATCCCACTCGTTCCAGTGGTTCCAGAGGTCCCACTCGTTCCAGTGGTTCCAGAGGTCCCAGTGGTTCCAGAGGTCCCGGTGGTTCCAGTGGTCCCGGTGGTTCCCAGTCGTCCCGGTGGTCCCGGTGGTCTCCCCACCGCTCGTCCCGCTGGTGCCGGTGGTCTCCCCACCGCTCGTCCCGCTCGTCCCGCTGGTTTCCCCACCGCTCGTACCGCTGGTGCCGGTGGTCTCCCCACCGCTCGTCCCGCCGGTCCCAGTGGTTCCGCTGCCGCTCGTACCGCTGGTGCCGGCCGTCCCCACCGCTGGTGCCGGTGGTTCCGCTGCCGCCGGTGCCGGTGGTCCCGCTCCGCTGGTTCCGCTGGTGCCAGTGGTTTCCTCACCGCTCGTACCGCTGGTGCCGGTGGTCTCCCCACCGCTCGTACCGCTGGTCCCGGTCGTACCACCGGTGCCCGCGGTACCGCTGGTTCCGGCCGTCCCACTGGTTCCAGCGGTCCCACTGGTGCCGGTCGTACCGCTCGTTCCGCTGGTGCCGTGTCCCCTGGTTGGACTGCTGGCCCGGCTTCGGCTTGTTTTGGTTGAACGGGTCAAACGGATTGAATATCGGATTCTGATTGATCTGGTTCAGCGCCTCGAGACCACCAACGACACCGATGGTTACCGTGCTCACGATCTGAGTTGCGTCGACGCCGGCGAACGGATTCGGCTCGGGTGGGATCGGTCGCCCGAAGGGATCGGTCTGCTGGAATTGTGGTCGCGGTTCGAAAATCCGCGGGTCAGGCTGGTTCACCGGGCCTTGGTTGTTCCGGCGCACCACTGGCCCGCCGCCACCCTGGTTGCGCGAGGGAACGACGGCGTTGGAGTACACCACCGCAGGCGGTGGGTTCGGAACGAGTTCCGCGGGCGGCGGGGGCACCACCACCACGGACTGACCCTCCGCATCCGGGACAGCGCCCACGTACGGTGCGTAGACCGCGGGAACGGCGTCGGGTTCGGCCGCAACTTCGTTTGCCGTGGGGCGCACGTTGATGGCGACCGACACTGCGGCGGCGGCCATGGCCACCACGGCGACGCCCGCAAGGCTGCTGCCGACCAGTAGCAGACGCGGCTTCGAACCGCGGCGGAAACATCGGACTCGGCGCCCAGCTGGCGCGAACGGTGCTTGAAGCGGACCCGAACTCGGAGCCCCGAATACCCCGGGCCATACGCCGTTGCGGCGCCGGTGTCATATGGCGTGCCGCCTATCTCGTACGGCATTCCTCCTGTGGGATAAGGCATTCCACCGGTCGGATACGGCGTTCCACCTGTGGCATAGGGCATTCCACCAGTCGGATACGGCGTTCCGCCGGTGTCGTACGCCACCCCGCCGGTGCCGTATCCCGACTCGGCGGGTTCATCCGGTACCTGCGAATACGCCAGCTGCGAACCGATTTGCGCACCCATGGCAGTCGGCGGTCCGTCGCCGAACGAAGAGCCGGGGACCGCCGGCGCCAGGCCAGTCGCAGTTTGCGAGAGGGGATTCGTCGCGGTGCGAGCCGGAGTCGTACGTGACCCCTTGGATTCCTGCCGAGACTAGGGCGCCGCACAATGCGTTGCCGCCCCCGACATCCGACCAGGACACGCGAGTGCCGACCAGGCGATGGCCGCCCTCGGCGAGTCCGCGATCGGTGCTGGCGATGGTCGAGACGAGTTCGTTGATCGGATCGGCGACGGCGGCAAGATCGATGAAGGAGTCGTCGAAGCGCTCGCCCCCGTGAGCCTCGCTCAAGGTCAGATGAGCGGCTCTATCGTTCACAGCTACCGTGAATACGACATCCATCGAGTCTCCCGTTGTGTGTACCTGTTGCTACATCGCGACTGCGCGATGTATATGACCTTCGAGCTGCCTGGACGACCCCTCACAACAGTATCGAATTAGGTCGCGATGAGGTTACATCGATTCAAATTGGCCGCGCAGTCGAACGCCGGGCCGTAACCTGCAATGCCGCCGCTCGCGACGTGAGTTTGCTGCCGTCGGCTTTATCGGAGGCTCGTCGCAGCTCGCCGCAAACGGGTGAAAAGGCTTCGCATCCGCATCGGGTCGTCCCATGATGTCGCGGTTGGTGCATGCGTGCGTCTCGCGAGGACCGCGCTCGATTGCACCGGCACACCGGTGTCGCGCCACGGCTGATGCATGCCGGCGGACTCTGCGCGATCCGCCGATGAGACGCGGGCGACCGATTGCCGCACGACCTCTGCCCCACCATCGGCTTTGACGTGCTGCCACCGCTCACGGCTCGGCAGATTCCATAGCCATCGTCGGCTCGAATCGGCGCACGGCGGACGTGCTCCTTGAACGCGCCCCTAGACTGTCTCCCCAGCGGATGACATCCGGGATACATGCAGCGGAGGGGCCGCCGGTGTTGTTAACTGGGCCGACCGGCAAGCGCCGCGACGCCTTGGCACTCTTTCAGGGGGATGACCTCACATGACGGATCGGCAAGCCGCTACGGCTTCGAAGGCCATCGGCTCGTCACCGTCGCGGTGGAATGCGACCCGCAATGCACTGTGGCGCCGTGTTGCTGCTGCTCGCGCTGCTGCTGCCATGGAATGTGCGCTTCGGGTTGGGCATCGACGGCTCGAACACGATCGCGTACGTCGTGCTCGTCGCGGTGACCGTGCTGTCGTTGGCCTCGATCTTCGCCAACGGCGCCAACGTTCGTCTGCTTCTCAACATCGGATACCTGCTGTTCGTCGCCTTCATCGTCGTGGGCGACACGGTGTTCAGCGTGATCTTCGGTGCGGTCGACACCATTCCGCCCGGCGTCGGACCCGGGGCATGGATCGGCGTCGCGGGCGCGCTGCTCTGCGCTCAGCCGACCTGGGCGACGTGGCCGACGATGCGACACAGCGACGCTGGTTCTCCGCGAGCCGAGTGATCGGGTTTCTCGCCTTGGCCGTCGGCGTGCAATCGTTTCTGTTCAACATGTTCTGGCGCGTCCGGTCCCTCGGCTCCGAGGCCGCTGTCGGAGCTGTCGGAGCTCAGCAGGCCGGCTTCGTCGCCTCTGCCGCGGTCTATGGGCTCATGTCCCTTGCGGCAGTGGTGATCGCGGCCTCCTGGATGATCAAGAACACCGACGCGTCGCGGCTTGCCATCACCGGTCTCGGTGTCGCGACTTTGGTCACCGCACTGGTGGTGTGGGCGTCCGACAGCGGACTCGGCATCGTCCCGTTCCGCGGCGCGGTCAACAACACCACTGCAGGGATCGGCTTTCAGGGCTACTTGCTATGGGCGGCGGCGGCGGCCATCGTTGCACCGTTGACTCTGCGAAATACCTTGTCCCGCAAGACGATCGACACCGCCGCATGGCGCGAGGCGCTGCGTTTCTGCCTGCTGTTGATCGGCGTGTGGAGCGTCGGACAGATCGCGGTTCGGATCGTCTACCTCGCGCTGGCTGCGGCCGGCGACGTCAGCCTCGCTGCGGGCATCACCGCGACCCTCATCATCGTCAACGTGGCGATAGCAGCACTCGCCCTGTGGATGCGTGTCCTCCTGAAGTCCACGGCCGTAACCACCCTGATCGTCATCCTGTTCGGCCTCCTCTTCGCACTGACCGATGCCAGGCTTGCCTCCGAGATCGTCCTCACCGCGTCGCACATCACCGCGACTTTCCACGTCGTGCTGTGCATTCTGGCCCTGCTCGTCGCCGCGGCGGCGTTGAGGTTGCGCCAAATCGAGGCGATCGCCGAGATGGACGACGTTCCCGCTCCGCCCGCGACCGCCGCGCCCAAGATCGTCAGCGCCTCGTCGAAATAGAGGCGGTCGCGGCGGAGCGACGAATGCGGACTGCGATCCGACGCCACCGTCTAGGTCACCCCAGTCCGGCCGTCAGATCGCCCCAAATCTCAACAGCGCCACCGAAAGCACCCCGATTCCGAGGAAGAAGCCGCTCACGACGAGCGCGGCGATCGCGACGTCTGCGCCACCCTGTCCCGACCGCTTGATCTGTGCGCGCGCGATGAAAGCCATGATGAGGGTGATCGGGGAGATGAGTGCCCCGAGGATCACCACGAGTGCCATCGAAACCTTGGCGAGCTTGTTGGATCCGGCATCGGCATCGACGGCAACGGCCGTGGCGGCCGGTGTCGGCGTTTGCGCTATCTGAGGCCGCGGAGAACTGATCTGAGGGATCGCGCCCGTGGCGGGACCCGCCTTGCGCACCGCGATCGTCGGCATCGGCCCCGTCCTCGGGCGGTGACGCCGGCGGTGACCCCGTCGGTGGGGGTGACGCCGGCGGCGACCCCGTCGAAGCGGGCGGCGGAGGCGGAGGGGCCGACTTGGCTTCTGTTCCGGGCGCTGGCGGCGGAGGCGGCGGTGGCGGCGCCCTTGGCTTGCTGCTGCCGGGCGCTGGCGGCGGTGGCGGAGGCGCTCCTTGGACCTGTGCTCCCGGGGCTGGCGGTGGGGCGGCGGGCCCGACTGCTTGCGCCGGTGCCGCCGGAGGGGCGCCGACGGTATACCCCGCGCCGAACTTGCTCGGTCGCACCTCGGGATCGCGGCTGCTTCCACCCGTATCCGTCATGAGAATTGCCTCCCAACAGCTTTGACGCCGCTGCGGCGTCGGCACCTTCCACGGCCACACGATGCGCGCGAAACACTTCGAACCCATGGGACGGGCTGATCGTTTCGCTCACTGCGCGGTCGCAGCAATCGTACGTTCGGCGCACTGCGCTAGGCACGTTGCACGGAACATTCGCGTTTTCCGCTCTCATCGCTGCCGACGCACGCGCCGTCGCGGTATCGTCCCTCCGACATTCCCCCGACAGTTAGGGAGAACATGAAGGCTGCCCGTTCGACGATGCTCGCGCTGGCGGTCGGCGTTGCCGTCAGCGGCTGCTCGGTATTCGTGGGCCCCAACCAGGTCGACAGGGTCGACGTTGCCCAACGGATCAGCACGCAGCTTCAGACACAGGTCGGCCGGCCGCCCGACGCCGTGGCCTGCCCGACCAACCTCGACGCCAAGGTGGGCGCCAGCCTCGTCTGCACCCTGACGGACCAGGGCGCCAGCTACGACGCGACGGTCACCGTCACCAAGGTCGACGGCGGCGACGTGGCATTCGATCTCAAGGTGGCGTCCGAGCCGAAGAAGTAGGCCGCCAGGCACACCGAGGAGCTAGACGGTGAAGCCGAGCGCCCTGAGCTGCTCGCGGCCGTCCTCGGTGATCTTGTCCGGGCCCCACGGCGGGTTCCACACCCAGTTGATCTTGATCTCGTTGACCAGGCCCGCGCCGACCAGTGCGCTGCGGGACTGGTCCTCGATCACGTCGGTCAGCGGGCACGCGGCCGATGTCAGCGTCATGTCGATCAACGCGACCTTGCCGGCGTCACCCTCTTCGATGTCCAGTCCGTAGACCAGGCCAAGGTCGACGACGTTGATCCCGAGTTCGGGGTCGACGACGTCGCGCATGGCCTCCTCCAGGTCGGCCAGCACTTCGTCGCTCGCGGTGTCACTCATGATCGTTCCTCCACATCGTCACTGGCTTGCGCCACTGCTCGTTCGAATGGCCTGGCCTCCGCCAGCGCGGCCTTGAACGCCATCCACCCCAGCAGCGCACACTTCACCCTGGCCGGGTACTTGGCGACACCGGCGAAGGCGATGCCGTCACCGATGACATCCTCGTCCCCCTCGACGTTGCCGCGGGACGAAATCATCTCGGTGAACGCCGCGACCGTCTTCATCGCATCGCCGACGGTCTGCCCGATCACCTGGTCGGTGAGCACCGAGGTCGCCGCCTGGCTGATCGAACAACCCTGCCCGTCGTAGGAGACGTCGGTGACCGTCTCGCCGTCGGTCGAGAGCGCGACCCGCAGCGTCACCTCGTCACCACAGGTCGGGTTGACGTGATGCACCTCGGCGCCGAACGGTTCGCGCAGCCCGCGGTGGTGGGGGTGCTTGTAGTGATCGAGGATCACTTCCTGGTACATCTGCTCCAGTGCGCACTTACGACCGTCCGAAGAATTCGATGGCGCGCTCGACGCCGGCAACCAGGCGGTCCACTTCGTCGAGCGTGTTGTACACGGCGAACGACGCCCGCGCCGTGGCGGCAATCCCGAATCTGCGGTGCAGCGGCCATGCGCAGTGGTGTCCGACGCGCACGGCGACGCCCTCGTCGTCGAGGACCTGGCCGAGGTCGTGGGCGTGGATGCCGTCGACGACGAAGCGACACCGGCGAGCCGCGGTCTTCGAGCGACATCGGCCCGACGATCCGGACGCCGTCGATCGCCGACAAGCCGGCCAGCGCCGCGCCGACCAACTCGGCTTCGTGCGCTTCGACGACGTCCATGCCGATGGCGGTCAGATAGCGTGCCGCCGCGGCCAATCCGACCACCTGTGACGTCATCGGGGTGCCCGCCTCGAACCGCTGCGGGGCGGGCGCGTAGGTGGTGGCCTCCATGGTGACGGTCTCGATCATCGAGCCGCCGGTGAGGAACGGCGGCATGGCGTCCAGCAGCTCACGCCGGCCGTAGAGCACGCCGATCCCCGTGGGGCCCAACATCTTGTGGCCCGAGAATGCGGCGAAGTCGACGTCGAGCGCGTGAAAGTCGACCGGCTGATGCGGCACCGACTGGCAGGCGTCGAGCACCGTCAGCGCACCGACCGCCTTGGCCCGCGCGACGAGCTCGCCGACGGGAGCGATCGCACCCGTGACGTTCGAATGATGGCTGAAGGCAACGACTTTGACGCGCTCGTCGAGTTGGAGCGAATCGAGGTCGATCCTGCCGTCCTCGGTCACCCCGTACCACCGCAGGGTGGCGCCGGTGCGGCGGGCGAGCTCCTGCCACGGAATGAGGTTGGCGTGGTGTTCGAGCTCCGTGGTGACGATGACGTCGCCGGGCCCGACCGCGCGCTCGAACCGCGAGTCCCCCAGCGCGTAGGACACCAGGTTGATCGACTCGGTGGCGTTCTTGGTGAAGACCAGCTCGTCGGAGTCGGCGCCGACGAACGCGGCGATGTCCTCGCGACCCTGCTCGTAGGCGTCGGTCGACTCCTCCATCAGCTGGTGCGCGCCGCGATGCACCGAACCGTTGGAGGTGGTCAGGAAGTCGCGTTCGGCGTCGAGCACCTGCAGCGGCTTCTGCGACGTGGCACCGGAATCCAGGTACGCCAACTGGTTTCCACCGCGCATCACGCGGCTCAGGATCGGGAAGTCCGCCCGGATGCGCGTCAGATCAAGCGTCTTCGACGCCGCTGGTCATGTCAGGCCTCTGACCGCTTGCGTGAAGCGCTCGTAGCCGTTCGCCTCGAGTTCGTCGGCCAGTTCGGGGCCGCCGGACTCGATGATCCGGCCGTCGAAGAACACGTGCACGAACTGCGGCTGGATGTAGCGCAGGATGCGGGTGTAGTGGGTGATCAGCAGGACGCCGCCGTGCTCGGCCTCGGCATAGCGGTTGACGCCCTCGCTGACCACGCGCAGCGCGTCGACGTCGAGGCCCGAGTCGGTCTCGTCGAGGATCGCGATCTTCGGCTTGAGCAGTCCGAGCTGCAGGATCTCGTGGCGCTTCTTCTCGCCACCCGAGAAGCCTTCGTTGACGCTGCGTTCGGAGAAGGTCGGGTCGATGTCGAGATCGCTCATCGCCGACTTGACCTCCTTGACCCAGTGCCGCAGCTTGGGCGCCTCGCCGCGGACCGCGGTCGCGGCCGTGCGCAGGAAGTTCGACATCGAGACGCCGGGTACCTCGATCGGGTACTGCATCGCGAGGAACAGTCCGGCACGGGCGCGTTCGTCGACGCTCATCGCGAGGACGTCCTCGCCGTCCAGCGTGATCGAACCGGACGTCACGGTGTACTTGGGGTGGCCGGCGATCGCGTAGGACAGCGTCGACTTGCCGGATCCGTTGGGGCCCATGATCGCGTGGGTCTCCCCCGACTTCACGGTGAGGTTGACGCCCTTGAGGATCTCGATGTCGGCGCCGCCCTCGGGCGAGGCGACCGAGACGTGCAGGTCCTTGACTTCCAATGTGGTCATGTCAGCTATTCCTTGATTCGGTGATGGCTAGTTCTCGTTCGATGGCTTCGGTGAGGCGCTCGCGCACTGCGGGGACGGCGATCTTGGCGATGATCTCGCCGAAGAAGCCGCGCACCACCAGCCGGCGGGCCTGCGCCTCGGGGATGCCGCGGGCGCGGAGGTAGAACAACTGCTCGTCGTCGAAACGTCCGGTGGCACTGGCATGTCCGGCGCCGACGATCTCACCCGTCTCGATCTCCAGGTTGGGCACCGAGTCGGCGCGGGCGCCGTCGGTGAGCACCAGGTTGCGGTTGACCTCGAACGTGTCGGTGCCGGTGGCCTCCGCACGGATCAGCACGTCGCCGATCCACACGGTGTGGGCGTCGGGCTTGTCGGAGTCCGGATCACCTTGCAGCGCACCCTTGTACAGCACGTCGGACTTGCAGTTCGGCTGGGAGTGATCGACGAGCAGCCGCGACTCGAAGTGCTGGCCGTCGTCGGCGAAGTAGGTGCCGAGCAGCTGGGCGTCGCCGCCGGGAGCGGTGAAACGCACCGTCGCCGAGGTTCGGACGACGTCGCCACCGAGTGTGACGGCGACGTGCCCGAGCACCGCGTCCTTGCCGAGGCGTGCGTGATGGGCGCTGACGTGCACCATGTCGTCGGCCCAGTCGGCGATCCAGATGACGCCGAGTCCCGCCGAGTCGCCGACGATGATCTCGACGTTGTCGGCGTAGGTGCCGCTGCCACGCAGGTCGACGACGACGATGGCCCTGGAGAGTTCCTCGACGCGGATCTGCAGATGCCCGTACGCCGTCGCTCCCGCGCCGGGGCCGGTGATGTTGATCTCGATGGGTTCGGCGACTTCGGTGTCCCGTGGCACGGTGACGATCGTCGCCGTGTTGAACGACGAGAATGCCTGGGCCGCAACACGATCGGCGGGAACACCGGCCTGGCCGAGACGTTCGTCGCCGCGGCGCACGGTTTCCACCGTCACGCCGGGCTGCTCGCTGACCTCGATGACGGCGCTACCGGTCGCCGGCGCGGATGCCGTCGTGCAGGCCGCGCAGCCGCTTGAGCGGGGTGAAGCGCCACAGCTCGTCACGGCCGCCGGGCACCTCGAAGGCGTCGACGTCGAAGGAGCTGAACAGTTCGCCCTTGTTCTTGATGATCCCCTCTGACGGAATCGGTCAGGTTCGAACGGGTCATCCGACTGCGCCCTCCATCTGCAGCTCGATCAGCCGGTTGAGCTCCAGCGCGTACTCCATCGGAAGCTCCTTGGCGATCGGCTCGACGAAGCCGCGCACGACCATCGCCATTGCCTCGTCCTCGGTCATGCCGCGGCTCATCAGATAGAACAGCTGATCGGCGCTGACCTTGGACACCGTGGCCTCGTGTCCCATCGTGACGTCGTCCTCGCGGATGTCGACGTACGGGTAGGTGTCGCTGCGGCTGATCGAATCCACCAGCAGGGCATCGCATTTCACGCTCGATCGCGATCCGTGTGCGCCCTTGTTGATCTGCACCAGACCGCGGTAGGACGTCCGGCCGCCGCCACGGGCGACCGACTTGGACACGATGTTGCTCGACGTGTTCGGCGCCAGGTGCAGCATCTTGGCGCCCGTGTCCTGGTGCTGGTCCGCGCCGGCGAACGCCACCGAGAGCACCTCGCCCTTGGCGTGCTCGCCGGTCATCCACACGGCCGGGTACTTCATCGTGACCTTGGAGCCGATGTTGCCGTCGACCCACTCCATGGTGGCGCCTGCCTCGGCACGCGCCCGCTTGGTGACCAGGTTGTAGACGTTGTTCGACCAGTTCTGGATGGTCGTGTAGCGGCACCGGCCACCGGGCTTGACGATGATCTCGACCACGGCGGAGTGCAGCGAGTCGCGACTTGTAGATCGGCGCGGTACAGCCCTCCACGTAGTGCACGTAGGCGTCCTCGTCGACGATGATCAGCGTCCGCTCGAACTGGCCCATGTTCTCCGTGTTGATGCGGAAGTACGCCTGCAGCGGGATGTCGACGTGCACGCCCTTGGGGACGTAGATGAACGACCCGCCCGACCACACCGCGGTATTGAGTGCGGAGAACTTGTTGTCGCCGGCCGGGATGACGGTGCCGAAGTACTGCTTGAACAGCTCCGGGTGCTGCTTGAGGCGCCGAGTCGGTGTCGAGGAAGATAACCCCTTGCGCCTCAAGGTCTTCGCGGATCGAGTGGTACACCACCTCGGACTCGTACTGCGCCGCAACGCCGGACACCAGGCGCTGCTTCTCCGCCTCGGGGATGCCGAGCCTGTCGTAGGTGTTCTTGATGTCGGCGGGCAGGTCATCCCATGTGGCGGCCTGCTTCTCGCTGGAGCGCACGAAGTACTTGATGTTGTCGAAGTGGATGCCCTCGAGGTCGGAACCCCAGTTCGGCATCGGCTTCTTGTAGAAGGTGTTCAGCGCCTTGAGGCGGCTGGCCAGCATCCACTCGGGCTCGCTCTTCTTGGCCGAGATGTCGCGCACGACGGCCTCGGACAGCCCGCGCTGCGCGCTGGCACCGGCGACGTCGGAGTCCGACCAGCCGTACCCGTAGGTTCCCAGTGACGCGATGGCCTCGTCTTGGGTCAGCGGAATCTCGGGGGTGGTCGTCATGTCGACGCTCCTTGCTGTGTGGCTTCGGCGCGGGCTGGGCGCCGAATGGTGGATGACTGCTTGTCTGAACCGGTGGGAACGTGTGTGGTGCACGCAAAGTCGCCGTTGACGATGGTCGCGAGCCGCTGAACGTGCGTGCCGAGGATCTCGGCGAACGCGTCCCGTTCGGCCTCGCACAGCTGCGGAAATTCCTCGGCGACGTGCGAAACCGGGCAGTGATGCTGACAGATCTGCACGGCGTCGATCGGTCCCGTCACCGGCGTCGTGGTGGTGGCGTACCCGGCCCTGGTCAGTGCCGCGGCGACGTTGTCCGCGGTGGCCTTGACGTCGGCGGCCTTCGTTGCCTTCGCTACGCCGGTCAGGATGGTGTCGATGCGTCGGCGCGCGAACGTGCGGATGGCGTCGTCGCCACCGATCTCGCGCAGATGTCTCATCGCCGCCATCGCCAGGTCGTCGTAGGTGTGACCGAGCTTGGCTCGGCCGGCAGCCGTGAGCCGGTACCGCTTCGCGGGCCGTCCTCTGCCGTGGTGCTGCCAGGACGCTGCGGCGCTCGATTCCGCATCGCCCACCTCGATCAACGCATCGAGGTGCCGACGTACTCCCGCTGCGGAGATACCCAGCGAATCACCGATCTCACCTGCGGTGACTGGGACCTTCGAGAAGAAGCTGAACGATTGCGCGGCGGGTCTGACCGTCCGGAGTTCGGAACGACACCGACGGAGGCAGGCGAGTCGGCCAACGCCGCACTCGACACCTCCGGAGGTATTTTCACAACACCATTGTGTCGGAATTCGGCAACCCGGTCTAGCAAGGTGACCCTTAGGTCCCCGGCTACGCTGCTGTGATGGCAGCCCGCCTACCGTCACTCGGCTCGGCAATCGCACGTTGGCACGCCGACGAGCTGACGGTCGGGTCCCCGCTCAACGTCGCCGAAGTCGCCTCGCTGAGGCGCACCAGGGTATTCGGCGCCACCGGCACGGTGTTGATGGCGATTGGAGCGCTGGGCGCAGGCGCCCGGCCGGTGGTGCAGGATCCCACGTTCGGGGTGCGGCTGCTCAACCTGCCGTCCCGCATCCAGACCGTGTCACTCACGATGACGACCACCGGCGCGGTGATGATGGCGGTGGCCTGGCTGATGCTCGGTCGCTTCGCGCTCGGCGACCGTCGCATGTCGCGCAGCCAATTGGACCGCACCCTGCTTCTGTGGGCGATGCCCCTGCTCATCGCGCCCCCGATGTACAGCAAGGACGTCTACTCCTACCTCGCGCAGAGCCAGATCGCCCGAATCGGTCTCGACCCCTATCGGGTGGGGCCTGCTCCCGGCCTCGGGCTCGACCACATCTTCACGCTGTCCGTGCCGAGCATCTGGCGCGAGACCCCCGCCCCGTACGGCCCGCTCTTTCTGTGGATCGGTCGCGGCATCTCCACGCTCACCGGAGAGAACATCGTGGCCGGCGTGCTGTCGCACCGCCTGGTCGTCCTCATCGGGGTGCTGCTGATCGTGTGGGCCACGCCGCGGCTGGCCGACCGCTGCGGAGTCGCCGAGGTGAGCGCGCTGTGGCTGGGACCGTGTAACCCGCTCGTCTTCATGCACCTCTTCGGGGGCATCCACAACGAGGCGCTGATGCTGGGCCTGATGCTGGTGGGCACGGAGTTCGCGATGCGCGGGATCGATGCCGCCGGCCCGCTGATCCCCCGACCGACGCACTGGCCACGCACCCGCGACGACTGGGTCCGCTGGAAGCCGATGGCCATGCTGCTCGTCGGGACCGTGCTGATCGCCATGTCGTCCCAGGTGAAGCTGCCGTCGCTGCTGGCGGTGGGGTTCGTGGCGATGGCTCTCGCCTACCGGATGGGCGGAACGCTCAAGGCGTTCGTGCTGGCGAGCGGGGCGCTGACGGCCGTATCGGTGGCGGTGATCGCACTGATCGGATGGGCAAGTGGCCTCGGCTTCGGCTGGCTCTTCACCCTCGGCACCGCGAACGTCGTCCGATCGTGGATGTCGCCACCCACCCTGGTCGCCCTGGGCACCGGTCAGGTCGGCATCCTCCTCGGGCTGGGCGACCACACCACGGCCATCCTCGGCATCACCCGCGTGATGGGGGTGGCCGTCCTTGCGGTCCTCGTCACACTGCTGCTGCTCGCGGTGTTCCGCGGACGGCTCCATCCCGGTGGGCGGGCTCGGCGCCGCCCTCGGCGCGACGGTGCTGCTGCTTCCCGTCGCGCAGCCCTGGTACCTGCTGTGGGCGATCATCCCGCTGGCGACGTGGGCCACGCGGCGCGGGTTCCGCAGCACGGCGATCACCCTCACGCTGGTGATCGGCATCTTCGGGCCGACGGCGAACGGCGATCGCTTCGCGATCTTCCAGATCGTCGACGCAACCCTGGCCAGTGTGGTGATCGTGATCATCCTGGTGATGCTCACCTACAACCGGCTGCCGTGGCGCGCGCTACCCGAACCGACCGACACCGATCCGGGCCCGCCGGACTCCCGACCACCAGCCTCCAGGCCGGACGCCTACGCTGAGTCCCCGTGACCTCCCGTTCCGACGACGTCGTGCAACTGCGCGGCGTCATCAAGCGGTACGGGTCCACGACGGCGGTGAACCAGCTCGACCTCGACGTGCACAGATCCGAAGTGCTGGCCCTGCTCGGCCCCAACGGTGCGGGCAAGACCACGACCGTCGAGATGTGCGAGGGATTCATCCGAGCGGACGAGGGCACCATCGAGATCCTCGGCCTCGACCCCATCGCGGACAACGCGCGGCTGCGTGAGCGCATCGGCGTCATGCTCCAGGGCGGCGGGGGCTATCCCGCTGCGCGGGCAGGCGAGATGCTGAAACTCGTTGCGGCGTACTCGGCCAACCCGCTCGACCCGCAGTGGCTCATGGACACGCTGGGCCTGACCGAATGTGGGCGGACCACCTACCGGCGGTTGTCCGGCGGCGAGCAGCAGCGGCTGGCCCTGGCGTGCGCGGTCGTGGGCAGGCCCGAACTGGTCTTCCTCGACGAGCCGACGGCGGGCATGGACGCCCATGCCCGCATCGTCGTCTGGGAGCTGATCGACGCCCTCCGTCGCGACGGCGTGACCGTCGTGCTGACGACCCATCAGCTCAAGGAGGCCGAGGAGCTGGCCGATCGCCTGGTGATCATCGACCACGGCGCGACGGTTGCCATGGGAACCCCTGCCGAGCTGACGCAGCGAGGCGCGGAGAACCAGCTGAGGTTCTCCGCCCCGCCGAAGCTGGACCTGTCGCTGCTGGTGGCCGCACTACCCGAGGGGCATTCGACGGCCGAGGTCGCGCCGGGCGAATACCTCGTCGAAGGTCGCATCGATCCGCAGGTGTTGGCCACCGTGACCGCATGGTGCGCGCGCCTGGACGTGCTCGCCACCGACATGCGCGTCGAACAACGCAGCCTCGAGGACGTCTTCCTGGACCTGACGGGGCGGGAGCTCAGATCGTGAATCGCTTTGCCCCCGGCACCTTTTCCCCAGACCCGCGACCCGCGACCATCCAGACGATGCTGACCGCACAGTTCGGCATCGAGCTGAAGCTGTTGCTGCGCAACGGCGAACAACTTCTGCTGACGATGTTCATCCCGATCACGCTGCTGGTCGGCTTGACCTTGCTGCCCCTCGGTTCGTTCGGGCCGAACCGCGCGGCGACGTTCGTGCCCGCCATCATGGCGCTGGCCGTCATCTCGACCGCCTTCACGGGGCAGGCCATCGCGGTCGCGTTCGACCGGCGGTACGGCGCGCTCAAGCGGCTCGGCGCCACGGCACTACCGGTATGGGGCATCATCGCAGGCAAGTCGCTCGCGGTCGTGACCGTCGTATTTCTCCAGTCAATCCTCTTGGGAGCCATCGGGTTTGCCCTGGGTTGGCGGCCCTCGGTGGTCGGATTGCTGCTCGGCGCGGTGATCATCGCGCTGGGCACGGCGGGGTTCGCTGCGCTGGGCCTGCTACTGGGTGGGACGCTGCGGGCCGAGATCGTGCTCGCCGTCGCCAACCTCCTGTGGTTCGTCTTCGCCGCCTTCGGTGCGCTGACCATCGAGGGCGACATGGTGTCCCGCGCGGTCCGTTCGGTGGCACGGCTGACGCCCTCCGGCGCACTGACATCGGCCCTGTCTCAGGCGATGACACTGTCGGTGGACTGGTTCGGCATCGCCGTCCTGGCGACGTGGGGAGCGGTTGCCGCGCTATGCGCGCTGCGCTGGTTCCGCTTCAGCTGACAACAACGGCAGCAGATATTCGAGCTGTCCGACCTCTTCGATGTTGTGCTTGACCCATGCGTGCACCTTCTCCTCGGGAAAGCGTTGGCGCACAATCCCGTTGATGGGCGACAGGATCGGCGAGCGTACTCCGAGGTCCATGACCGTGACGTAGTGGACGCCCTCGGCTCCGGCTGACCAGGTGTGTTCGAGTTGAAACACGGCGACGCCCGCAATTCGCCGTGCGAGCCGGATGCCGGTCTCGTCGAGTTTCTCGACACGGGCAACCTCGTCGATGGTGAATTCCGGTCTGCCACCGAAGGCTTCGACCATGCGGAATCTCGCTCCCTCGGCGGCACCGCCAGCGGGTGCCTGACGCGCCAATTCCCATCGGATGTGGTCTATCGGATGCCACGCGAGGTAGCGATCGACGACCGAGTCGCCGTAGACCATGGTGCCGTCGAGGTGGGTGAACCAGTCGAGCAGCATCTGCGGGGTGACGCCGGGGAGCGGACGATGGTCGATGGTGATGCGCCGCCGGCCGCGCGGACCCGCGGTGTGCCTGACGATCGCGGTGTCGACGGAGCGGAGCGGATAGATGACGGGACGTGCGTTCACGAAGGCCTCCTAAGATACGGATTCGTTTCTTGACACCCACGCTAGACTGATCCCGCTAGATACGCAAGCGTTTCTTGAAGGAGTGAGATGGCGCGTCGGCACGGCGAGGAATTGGAAACGGCGATTCGCGCCGCGGTGCTGTCGCTGCTCGCCAGTGACGGCCCCCGCGGAGTGACGATGGAAGCCGTTGCCGCGGCAGCCCACACCAGCAAACCGGTGCTGTACCGCCGGTGGCCGGACAGTCGGGCACTGCTTCGCGGCGCCCTGCTCGGCGTCGCACGCACGTCGATCCCCGCCGAGGACACCGGCAGCTACCGCGGCGACATGCTCGCCGTCCTGCGCGGCTGGGCGGCACTATTCACCGCACCACAGGCCGCAGTCGTCGCGGAGATCATCGCCGCGATGGCGCACGACGCCGATCTGGCAGCGGCATTCCGTGGCGACGTCATCGGCTGGCGGAAGGAGGAGATGTCGGCGCTGCTGGCCCGTGGCGTGGCTCGAGGCGACGTCCGCGCCGACGTGCCGATCGAGATCGCCCGCGAGTTGGGTCAGAGCGTGTTGTGGCACCGCCTGCTCGTCACGGGCGACCCCATCGACGACGACCTCATCGTCGCGTTGGTGGACGACGTGCTGGTGCCGTTCGTGGCGCCCCGGACCTGAACCTTCGCTCCCCTACTACGGCGCGTAGTTGTCGTTCCTCTACGATCGGGCGATGCCCATCGGACGACAGCTGCGCAAGGCTCGTCGACGTGTTGCCCCTTCCCAGCCTGCGCGTCCAGCGCATCGTCGCCGCGGCGGTCGTCCTGACCCAGGGCGGCATCGCCGTGACCGGAGCGATCGTGCGCGTCACCGCCTCGGGCCTGGGCTGCCCTACCTGGCCTCAGTGCTTTCCGGGCAGCTTCACCCCGGTACCCGTCGCGGAGGTGCCGTTCGTACACCAGGCGGTCGAATTCACCAATCGGTTGCTCACGTTCCTCGTCGTACTGACCGCGGTGCTCGCCGTTCTCGCCGTCATGCGGGCCCGGCGGCGTCGGGAGGTTCTGATCTATGCGTGGCTGATGCCTGCCTCCACGGTCGCGCAAGCCGTCATCGGGGGCATCACGGTGCTGACCGGCCTGCTGTGGTGGACCGTCGCCATACACCTTCTCGTCTCGATGACGATGGTCTGGCTCGCGGTTCTGCTGTACGTGAAGGTCGGCGAGCCCGACGACGGGGTTCCGGAGCGCCTCGTACCGAAACCGTTGCGCCAGTTGACATTCTTGAGCGCCGTCACCCTCACGGTGGTCTTGATCACCGGAACGATGGTGACCGGAGCCGGGCCCCACGCGGGCGACAAGAGCGTCACCGCGCCGGTGCCTCGACTCGGGTTGGACATCGTCACGCTGGTGTACCGCCACTCCGCTCTCGTGGCGACGTATTTGGCACTTCTGATCGGCCTTGCATTCGGGCTGCTCGCGGTGCGTGCGCCCCGCCCGGTGACGCTGAAAGTGGTCACGCTGCTGATCCTGGTGTGTGTTCAGGGCATGGTCGGCACGGTGCAGTTCTTCACCGGAGTTCCCGCAGCGCTGGTGGCCGTCCACGTCGCGGGCGCCGCCGTGTGCACCGCAGCCACCGCGGCGCTGTGGGCCTCGATGCGGCCCCGGTCAACTCGTCAGGGGTCCGAGCCCGAGCCGGTCGAGCGCTGATTCGACGCCCAACGCGAACTCGCGCTGGGCGAGATCGCGTTCGGATGTGGTGAGCTGACGCCAACCCAGGGACGGCTCGACCAGTTCCAGCTCGAGCAGTCGCGGATCGTCGGCCCCTCCGATGACGTCCACGCGGGCGTAGAGGAACTCGTCCGGCTCCACGCCCACCGCGGCGGCGGCGGCGGCCAGTGCAGCGTGTCCGACGTCCCACAGCTCGAAATCGGGCTCTGCGGGTTGCAGGGACTCCTCGGCGAACGTGCCGGAGTCGTCCATCGCAGGCTTGCTGCCCGGCGGCGGCAACAGCGGGCCCTTGGTGAAGGCATGCGACTGCAGACCGTTGAGGAACACGAGTGCCGTCTCGCCGTCGGAGATCCTCGCGTCGTACGGTTGCACCAGCACCGCGCGACCTGCCTCCTGGAGGGACACGGCATGGGATCGCGCGTCGTCCGCATCGGTGAATCTCTGCGCGCCAACCGATCCCGCGCCGACGGCGGGCTTCACCACCAGTTCGACGGGCGGTAGTTCATCGACCGTCTCGTCCGGCGCGTAGAAGCGGCTCGGAACCGTCGGCACGCCGGCTGCCTCCAGGTCCAGCATGTACCGCTTGTCGGAGTTCCACGCCACCACGCGCGGCGCATTGAGCAGATTCCGTACCCGCTTGGTCCAGGCCAGGAATTCGTCGAGACGCTCGGTGTAGTCCCACGTGGCCCGAAGGATCACCAGGTCCGCGTCGAGTGTGGCGGGATCGTCCCAGGACAGCCACCTGGCGTGCAGACCCCGCTGACGCAAGGCGTCGACCAGGTCTGCATCGTCTCCGTCACCGCCGACGAGGGCGCTGCATCCTGCGAAGACGATGAGGGGATGACGAACGTCTGGCCGAGCGAGTTTCACGTTAGGGATGATAGGTGGCATGCACGCCATCGAAGTCACAGAAACCGGCGAACCCGACGTCATGACCTATGTCGAGAAGCCCGATCCGTCGCCAGGCCCCGGGGAGGTCCTCATCAAGGCCGACGCCATCGGCGTCAACTTCATCGACACCTACTTCAGGTCGGGCCAGTATCCGCGCGAGGTCCCGTTCATCGTGGGCACCGAGGTCTGCGGGACGATCGCCGCGGTCGGTGACGACGTCGCGGCGCTGAGCGTCGGCGACCGGGTGGTCACCGCGCAGGCCAACGGCGCGTATGCCGAGTACTCCGTCGCACCTGCGGATTTCGTCGCCTACGTCCCCGACGCGGTGCCCTCCGACGTTGCCGCGTCGGCGCTGCTGAAGGGCATGACGGCGCACTACCTCATCAAGTCGGTCTATCCCGTTCAACAGGGTGACACGGTGCTGGTCCATGCCGGCGCCGGCGGGGTCGGTCTGATTCTCACGCAGTGGGCGACCAGCATGGCGGTCAAGGTGATCACGACGGTGTCGACGCGCGCGAAGGCGGAGCTGTCCCGTCAGGCGGGTGCCATCGAAGTTCTCGACTACCCCGAGGACCCTGCGGAATTCGGCGCGAAGATCCGCGAGCTCACCGGCGGCAACGGCGTCGCGGCAGTGTTCGACGGTGTTGGCGCTTCGACGTTCGACGCCAGTCTGGCGAGCCTGGCGGTCCGTGGCACGCTCGCCCTGTTCGGCGCGTCGAGTGGACCCGTTCCGTCGTTCGACCCACAGCGACTCAACAGCGGCGGGTCGCTCTTCCTGACTCGACCGACCCTGGCGCACTACACCCGGAGTCCAGACGAATTCTCCTGGCGCGCAGGCGAACTGCTCGATGCGATCGCGAGTGGCACCATCAACGTGACGGTGAGCAATCGCTATGACCTCGCCGACGCCTCTCGGGCGCATACCGATCTGCAGGGCCGTAAGACCGTCGGGTCCGTCGTTCTGGTTCCCTGAGCTTCTGACGGCTAGCGGCCGAAGACCGTCGGAAGTGCGAACGCAGAGTCGACCGCGAGCGCGCAGAACACGACGGCCAGATAGTTGTTGGACTGCAGGAACAGGCGCAGCGGTTTGATCTCTTCGCCACGGCGAACGCCGCTGTAGAGCTGGTGGGCCATCACCAGGAACCACGCGCCCGCAAGGACCGCGACCGACACGTAGAGCCAGCCCGTCGCGGGCGCCAACGCCAGCGTCGCCAGCACCATCAGCCAGGTGTAGATCAGGATCTGCTTGGTGACCTGTTTCTCGGTGGCCACCGCGGGGAGCATCGGCACGCCCGCCGCCACGTAGTCGTCCTTGTAGCGCATCGCCAGCGCCCACGTGTGCGGCGGCGTCCAGAAGAAGATGATCGCGAACATCACCAGGGCGGGCCACCCAATGGTGCCGGTGACGGCCGACCAGCCGATCATCACGGGCATGCACCCCGCGGCGCCACCCCACACCACGTTCTGCGACGTCCGGCGCTTGAGCAGCAGCGTGTAGACGAACACGTAGAACGCGATCGTGACGACCGCGAGCACGCCCGACAGCAGATTGGTGGCCCACCACAGCCAGGCGAACGATCGCGACCGAGAGCACCAGACCGAAGATCAGCGCATGCCGCGTCGGTACCGTTGCGCGGGCCAGCGGCCGACGGGCCGTCCGCTTCATCACCTTGTCGATGTCGGCGTCGGCGACGCAGTTCAGGGTGTTGGCGCCCGCCGGCGGCGAGCATGCCGCCGACCAGCGTGTTGAGGATGAGCAGCGGGTCGACCGCACCGCGGTGTGCCAGCAACATCGCAGGAATGGTGGTGACCAGCAACAGCTCGATCACGCGCGGTTTGGTAAGCGCCACATACGCCAAGAGCGTTGTGCGTACTCGGCCCGGCGCCTCGCCGAAGAGCCGGCGCTCGCGAATGCTCACGCAGTTGACTCCTCGTTGTTTCGCGGCAGCGCGCAGCTTCTACTACACACGATGGTAGACCGAGCTCGGGCACGGCGAACACCGCAGGGTCGATTCGCGTGAACGGCCGCCAAACTTGGCCCATGCGGCCTGCGGCGGCGCGGCGTTCCGCATTAGGGTGGTACCGAATCAGGCTGTCGACCGGAGGGGTTAATTTTCGTGACCACAGTGGAAGAGATCTCCGCCCTCACCCGCCCCCACCATCCCGATGACTGGGCTGACGTCGACTCGGTAGCCGTCGACACCGTGCGCGTGCTGGCCGCGGACGCCGTGCAGAAGGTCGGCAACGGCCACCCGGGCACGGCGATGAGCCTGGCGCCGTTGGCGTACACGCTGTTTCAGCGGCAGATGCGCCACGACCCGAGCGACGTCCACTGGCTGGGCCGCGACCGCTTCGTGCTGTCCTGCGGGCACAGCAGCCTGACCCTGTACATCCAGCTGTACCTGGGCGGCTTCGGCCTCGAGCTCGCCGACATCGAGTCGCTGCGCACCTGGAAGTCCAAGACGCCTGGACACCCGGAGTTCCGCCACACCAAGGGCGTCGAGATCACCACCGGCCCGCTCGGCCAGGGCCTGGCCTCGGCGGTCGGCATGGCGATGGCGTCCCGCTACGAGCGTGGCCTGTTCGATCCCGATGCCGCGCCGGGCACCAGCCCGTTCGACCACTTCATCTACGTGATCGCCTCCGACGGCGACATGGAGGAAGGCGTCACCAGCGAGGCGTGCTCGCTGGCGGGCACCCAGCAGCTCGGCAACCTGATCGTGTTCTACGACCACAACCAGATCTCGATCGAGCACGACACCAACATCGCGCTCTCCGAGGACGTCCCCGCTCGCTACCGCGCCTACGGCTGGCACGTCCAGGAGGTCGAGGGCGGCGAGAACGTCACGGGCATCGAAGAGGCCATCGAGGCCGCGAAGGCCGTCACCGACAAGCCGTCGTTCATCTCGGTCCGCACGATCATCGGCTATCCGGCGCCCACCAAGATGAACACCGGCGGCGTGCACGGCTCGGCGCTCGGCGACGACGAAGTGGCCGCGACCAAGAAGGTGCTCGGCTTCGATCCGGACAAGAAGTTCGAGGTGCGCGACGAGGTCATCGAGCACACCCGCAAGCTGGTCGACCGCGGCCGGGAGGCCCACGAGAAGTGGCAGCCCGAGTTCGACGCGTGGGCCGAGCGCGAGCCCGAGCGCAAGAAGCTGCTCGACCGGTTGCTGGCGCAGGAGCTGCCCGACGGCTGGGACGCCGACGTGACCTACTGGGAGCCGGGGTCCAAGCCGCTGGCCACGCGCGCCGCGTTCGGCCAGGTGCTCAACGACGTCGCGCCGAAGCTCCCCGAGCTGTGGGGCGGCTCGGCCGACCTTGCCGGCAGCAACAACACGACCATCAAGGACGTGAAATCGTTTGGCCCGCCGTCGATCTCGACCGAGGACTTCACCGCGGACTGGTACGGCCGCGTGCTGCACTTCGGCATCCGCGAGCACGCCATGGGTTCGATCCTGTCCGGCATCGTGCTGCACGGACCGACCCGCGCGTTCGGCGGCACGTTCCTTCAGTTCTCCGACTACATGCGCGGCGCGGTACGGCTCGCCTCGCTGATGGACATCGACACCATCTACATCTGGACCCACGACTCCATCGGCCTCGGTGAGGACGGACCCGACCCACCAACCGATCGAGCACCTCGCCGCGCTTGCGGGCGATTCCGAATCTGTCGGTGGTGCGGCCCGGCGACCCGAACGAGACGGCGTACGCCTGGCGCAACATCGTGGCGCGCGGCAACGGCAGCGGCCCGGTTGGTTTCATCCTTACCCGCCAGGGCATCCCAGTGCTGGAAGGAACCGACTTCGAGGGCGTCGGCAGGGGCGGTTACGTCCTGGGCGGTGGCAACCCGGCAGATGATGCCGACGTGATCATCATCGGCACCGGTTCGGAACTGCAGTTGGCGGTGGAGGCGAAGAAGTTGTTGGCGGAGAAGGACATCAACGCCTACGTGGTCTCGATGCCATGCGTGGAGTGGTTCGAGTCGCAGCCGAAGGAGTACCGCGACAGCGTGCTGCCGCCGTCGGTGTCGGCCCGCGTCGCGGTGGAGGCGGCGGTCGCGATGAGCTGGCACAAGCTGGTCGGCGACACCGGCGAGATCGTGTCGATCGAGCACTACGGCGAATCCGCCGACGACAAGACGCTGTTCCGCGAGTTCGGCTTCACGCCCGAGAACGTCGTCGCCGCAGCGGAACGCACGATGGACAACTGAACGTCAACCACGACCCACATCGACTAGGAGCAGCAATGACTCAGAACCCGAACCTCGCGGCGCTGAGCGCCGCGGGCGTATCCGTATGGCTCGACGACCTGTCGCGCGAGCGGCTGCAGACCGGCAACCTGCAGAACCTCATCGATACGCGAAGCGTCGTGGGCGTCACCACCAACCCGTCGATCTTCCAGGCCGCGCTGTCCAAGGGCAACGCCTACGACGACCAGGTCAAGGAGCTCGCGGAGCGCGGCGCCGACGTCGACGCCACGATCCGCACCGTCACCACCGACGACGTCCGCAACGCGTGTGACGTGCTCGCGAAGGCCTACGAGAGTTCGGGCGGCGTCGACGGTCGGGTGTCGATCGAGGTCGATCCCCGCCTCGCGCACGACACCGACAAGACGATTCTGCAGGCCATCGAGCTGTGGAAGATCGTCGACCGGCCGAACGTGCTGATCAAGATCCCGGCGACCGAGGCAGGCCTGCCCGCGATCACCGCGGTCATCGCCGAGGGCATCTCGGTAAACGTCACGCTGATCTTCTCGGTCGAGCGGCACGAAGCTCGTCATCGACGCCTACCTCGCGGGCCTGGAGAAGGCCAAGGAGGCCGGTCACGACCTGTCGAAGATCCACTCCGTCGCCTCGTTCTTCGTCTCGCGCGTCGACACCGAGATCGACAAGCCCGCCTCGAGAAGATCGGCTCCGACGAAGCGCTGGCGCTGCGCGGTCAGGCCGGCGTGGCGAACGCCCGGCTGGCCTACGCGGCGTACGAGGAGGTCTTCGTCGGTGGCGACCGGTTCGGCGCGCTCGCGGCCGACGGCGCGCACGGTGCAACGTCCGCTGTGGGCATCGACCGGCGTCAAGAACCCCGACTACTCGGACACGCTCTACGTCACCGAACTGGTGGCCCCCAACACGGTCAACACCATGCCGGAGAAGACCATGGAGGCGGTCGCCGATCACGGTGTCATCACCGGCGACACCATCACCGGCACCAGCGCTGCCGCGCAGGCCGTGTTCGACAAGCTCGAGGCCGTCGGCATCGATCTGACGGACGTCTTCATCGTGCTGGAGGACGAAGGCGTCGACAAGTTCGAGAAGTCATGGCAGGAGCTCCTCGAGGCAACCCAGGGTCAGCTCGACGCCGCCAAGAAATGAGCGCGTGCCTCCGACGCGTGGCAGAACCCGCTGCGGGACAAGCTGGACAAGCGGCTGCCCCAGATCGCGGGGCCGTGCGGAGTCGTGATCTTCGGCGTCACCGGCGATCTCGCCACCAAGAAGCTGATGCCGGCGATCTACGACCTCGCCAACCGCGGCCTGCTGCCGCCGACGTTCGCGCTGATCGGGTTTGCCCGGCGGGACTGGGAGCACGAGGACTTCGCCAAGATCGTCCACGACGCCGTGTGCGCGCACGCTCGCACGCCGTTTCGCCAGGAGGTCTGGGATCGGCTCAACGAGGGCATCCGCTTCGTCCAGGGCACGTTCGACGACGACGACTCCTTCGTTCGGCTGAAGGACACGCTCGCCACGCTGGACAAGGAACGCGGCACCGGCGGCAATCACGCCTTCTACCTGTCGATCCCGCCGAACGCGTTCCCCACGGTGTGCGAGCAGCTGTCCAAGTCGGGACTGGCCCGACCCGAGGGCGATCGGTGGAGCCGCGTCGTGATCGAGAAGCCCTTCGGCCACGATCTCGACAGTGCCCGCTCGCTGAACAAGGTGGTCAACGACGTCTTCCCCGAGTCGTCGGTGTTTCGCATCGACCACTACCTGGGCAAGGAGACGGTGCAGAACATCATGGCGCTGCGCTTCGCCAACCAGCTGTTCGACCCGATCTGGAACGCCCACTACGTCGACCACGTGCAGATCACGATGGCCGAGGACATCGGTCTCGGTGGACGCGGCGGCTACTACGACGGAGTCGGTGCCGCCCGCGACGTCATCCAGAACCACCTGACGCAACTGCTCGCGCTGACCGCGATGGAGGAGCCCGTCAGCTTCACACCGGCCGAGCTTCAGGCCGAGAAGATCAAGGTGCTTTCGGCGACCCGGCTGGTGGAACCGTTGGACGAGAACACCTCTCGCGGTCAGTACACGGCGGGCTGGCAGGGCGGCGAGCACGTCGTCGGCCTGCTGGAGGAGGAGGGCTTCTCGCCGACCTCCACCACCGAGACCTACGCCGCCATCACCCTCGAGGTCGACACCCGACGCTGGGCGGGCGTGCCGTTCTACCTGCGCACGGGAAAGCGCTTGGGCCGCAGGGTTACCGAGATCGCCCTGGTCTTCAAGCGCGCTCCACATCTGCCGTTCGACGCGACGATGACCGACGAACTCGGCAAGAACGCACTGGTGATCCGGGTGCAGCCGGACGAGGGCATCACGCTTCGGTTCGGCTCCAAGGTGCCGGGCCACGCGATGGAGGTCCGCGACGTCAACATGGACTTCTCCTACGGTTCCGCGTTCGCCGAGGACTCCCCCGAGGCCTACGAGCGTTTGATCCTCGACGTGCTGCTCGGCGAGCCGTCGCTGTTCCCGGTGAACCAGGAGGTCGAATTGTCCTGGGAGATACTCGATCCCGCGTTGGAGTACTGGGCGAGCCACGGCAAACCCGATCCCTACGAGTCCGGCGGCTGGGGCCCCGATTCCGCGTTCGAGATGCTGCAGCGGACCGGCCGCGAATGGCGGAGGCCGTGATGAGTGCTTGCACGAAGAACCGAGGACTCCGATGATCGTCGATCTCGAGAACACCACGACCAACGCGGTCAACAAGAAACTGGACGGCCTTCGCGAAGAAGGCGGCGCGTTCACGATGGCCAGGGTGCTCACCCTGGTGATCGCCCCCGACAGCGAGGCCATCCTCGAGGAGTCGATCGAGGCGGCCAACGCCGCCAGCCGCGAACATCCCTGTCGGGTGATCGTGGTCCTGCCCGTGGATCGCGACGCCAACGACGCCAAGCTCGACGCCCAGATTCGGGTCGGCGGCGACGCGGGCGCGGGTGAGGTCGTGGTGCTCAAGCTGTCCGGACCGCTGGCGGGCCAGGCCAGCAGCGTCGTGATGCCCTTCCTGCTGCCGGACACCCCGGTGGTGGCCTGGTGGCCCGACGTCGCACCGGCCGTACCCGGCCGAAGGATCCGTTGGGGCAGTTGGCGATCCGGCGGATCACCGACGCCACCTACGGCACCGATCCGCTCGCCTGCATCAAGAGCAGGCTGGAGGGCTATACCCCCGGCGACACCGACCTGGCGTGGAGTCGGATCACCTACTGGCGGGCGATGCTGACCTCGGCGCTGGACCAGGGACCGCACGAAGACATCCAGTCGGCGCTGGTCTCCGGCCGCAAGGAGGAGCCCGCGCTGGACGTCCTGGCCGGCTGGCTCGCGAGCCGGATCGACGGCCCGGTGCAGCGCGCCGTCGGCGACCTGAAGGTCGAGCTGGTCCGCGCCAGCGAGACCATCACGCTCAGCCGGCCGCAGAACGGCGTCACCGCGACGCTGTCCCGCACCGCGACGCCCGATGCCATGCTTCCCTTGGCGCGCAGGGAAACTCGCGACTGCCTCGCCGAGGACATGCGTCGACTCGACGCCGACCAGATCTACTTCGCCGCCCTGCAGGGCATCGAGAAAGTGCAGTACCTGTGACCACGATCATCGAGAAGCTACGCCGACGCCGACGCATTGGTGGTTGCGGCTGGCGACCGGCTGGTACTGGCCATCGTCGCCGCCGATCGACGGATCGCGGCGTCGCCCACATCGTCCTCACCGGCGGCGGCACCGGCGTCAAGCTGCTCAAGCACCTCGGCGATCACGGCGAGGCGATCGACTGGTCGGCAGTCCACCTGTACTGGGGCGACGAACGCTACGTGCCCGCCGACGACGACGATCGCAACGACAAGCAGGCCCGCGAAGCACTGCTGGACCACATCGACATCCCGGCTGCGAACGTGCACGCGATGCCGGCGAGCGACGGCGAGTTCGGTGACGACATCGACGCCGCCGCCCTCGCCTACGAGCAGGTCTTGGCGGCAAACGCCCAACAGGGCGCGCCCACACCGGATTTCGACGTGCACCTGCTCGGCATGGGCGGCGAAGGCCACGTCAACTCGCTGTTTCCCCACACCCCCGCGGTGCGGGAGACGGTCCGCCAGGTGGTCGGCGTCACCGACTCCCCCAAACCGCCGCCGCGGCGCATCACCCTGACCTTGCCCGCCGTACAGCGCTCACGCGAGGTATGGCTGGTGGTGGCCGGAGCGGAGAAGGCCGACGCGGTCGCCGCCGCGGTCGGCGGCGCCGCGCCAGTCGACGTGCCCGCCGCGGGCGGAGTCGGACGCGAGGCCACGGTGTGGCTCCTCGACGAAGCCGCCGCGAGCAAGCTGTAACCGACGCATACTGACTCTCATGGCAGACACAGGGGACGGCCGCCGCCGACCGGCGCCAGCGCGCCAGCGGATCAAGACGCTGACACAGGCGGCGTTGAACGCCGACGCCACGGTGGAACAGGTCGATACGTTGCTCGCCGACCTCGGGCACACGCTGACCGATCTCAACGCGTCGACCAGCGGACTGGACGCGACGCTGGTTCGGTTCAACGACACCATCAGCCGGATCGACGAATTGGCGCCGCGGCTGATCGGCGTCGTCGAGCGTCTCGAGGCCATCGTCGACCGGGTGGAGAAGATCGTCGGCCTCGGCGAGCAGGTGATGGCGCCGTGGACGGCGACCGAGAACGCGGTGCGCGGCGCCGTCAATGCGGTTCGGAAGAGCACCGGCCTGTAAGTGCCGTCACCCGTCGAGGCCCTGCCCACGGCCGTGGGAGCCGGACTGCCATGGGACGTCGCGGTCGACGATGCCGTTGCCGCGATCGCGGAGGCGCGCGAGCGCTGCGGCGATACGTTCCTCGTGGAGAGCGGCGGCGGCAACTATCTCTTCACCTTCTCCCCGACCGGCGTCGAGTCGTTCTACGCACTCCTCGAGGAATCGGCGAGCAAGGGCGTCGCCGACTTCATGATGCTGCGCCGCAAGCTGCCCGACGAGATCTTCGCGGGCCGTCGCCTGCTGCCGGGTTCGTTGTTCCGTCGCGACGACGTCACCTCGTATCTGGCCAACCTCGACCGCGCCCTCGACGCCACCGAGGTCGAGCTCGGCGAGCGCGGCTCCGTCGACCTGTTCGCCATGACCCGACGGCTGGGCCATCGGATGGGGTTGGCGTCGTGGGCGGCGCCGGGCTGCGCGGACGGCGAGGCCTTCGAACGGCTGGTGCGTGCGTTCGACGCGCTCGACGGCTCGGACGCGTTCGTGCACCCCGACGCCATGGCCGCCGTCGCCGCATCGAACAAGAAGGCCGAACGCGCCGCACTCGACGACATCGCGCGCGTCATCGAAACTGCTCTGCACCAATATGATTCGGCTCCAGAGGTCGACACGGGGCTGTTCGGCCGGATCGTCGACGCATGGGCGTCCGAACCAGCAGACGTACGAAGCCGCGGCATCGCGATGGACGTCGCGCTGATCCACATCGCCTCGATGTCCAACCTGATGGCGGCGCTGGGCTGGGCGATCGTCGACCTCTTGGTGCATCCCGACGAACTCCGCCTGGTCGCCGCGGGCGACGAGGACCTGGCGCAGCGCTGCGCGCTGGAGAGCACGCGGTTGGCTCAGCGCTCGATCATGGCGCGCGCCGTGTTGGAGACGGTCAGCTTCGACACCGGCATCGGCGTCGTCGACGTTCCCGCCGGGTGGACGATCGCGACCCTGCTGCCGCTGCTCAACACGTCGGCGGCGCCGGGTCTGGACGTCTGGGATCCCGACCGGTGGCGCCGACATCGCCTCGCCGATGCGAGCGCGCTGGCGTCGCCGATGCTGGTGACCGCCTTCGGGCACGGCAGGCATTCCTGCCCGGCGCAACCGTTCTCGTTGTCCGCCATGACGATGGCGATGACCCGACTGCTCGGCCGATACGACATGACGCCGAGCTGGGGCGAGTATCCGCGGCCCGTGCCCGCCCAGATCGGCGGCGTGGCGCGCGCTGCGGGGCCCTGTCCGGTCGACTACGTACGACACTGACACCACGAGACCACCTTCGGCGACGTCATGCCCACCGACATGGTGGTCGAGCTGCTGGCGCGGGACTGACTCAGATCCCCGGCGGCAGGCCTGCCGCGGCCCGGAGCTGACGACGCGCCGCATCGGGATCAGAATCGGGAAAGATGTAGTGGCTCAGGGATGTTCGCGCCACGGCACCGGCAACGTCGGGATGCAGCACCTCGGCTAGCGCGGCCTGGACCATCGGCAGAACCCGGGCCATCTGTTCGTTGACGAATCCGGGCTCGAGATCGATCAGGTGGCGGGGCGGCTGATGCCCGAGGAAGGCCGCGACGACGTCGATCGCCGCCTCGACGCGGGCCACCCCGGACGTGCCCGACACGGCGTCGGCCATCGCGGTGGTGAAGCGGGCCCGCTCACGCTTGCCCAGCGCGTCGACCAGTTCTTCCTTGGTCACGAAATAGCGGTAGAGCGTCGGCCGTGCCACTCCCGCCAGCTTCGCCACCTCGGTCAGCGACAGTCTCCTGGCACCCGTCTGCAGCACGAGTCGTTGCGCCGCATCCAGGATGCGGTCGGCCAGGCTCGCGCGATCGCTGACCTCCGTCACAGGCGACCGAGCTCGCGCAGCCACGGAATGAGGAGCCTCAGTCCGTCGTCGAGGCTCATCGGTGCGTAGTCGAGCCTGCGACTGGTCAGGTTGTCGGCAGACCTCGGGGGACGCACGTCCCTGGCGGCCGCGGCGGCGATGGCCATCAGCGTGGGCCCGAACATCGCCGTCAGCCCTTCGGGATCGGAGCGGTAGTCGAGATCGGCTACGCGATGGTCGATTCCGGCGATCTCGCAGGCGCGGTTGCAACCGGCGGCGGTGCTGACGGTGTCCTCCGGCCTGCCGATCAACAGATAGCGCTCACCCGCGACGCCGCGGTCGAGCGCGGCGATGGATCCCGCGGCGACGTCGTGCGCGGCGACCCATGTCACCGGGAACGTCAGGTACCCGGTGAGCTTGCCGCGCATGCCCGCGAGAAGCACGCGGTTGAAGCTGGTGCGGTGCAGGGCCCGCGCGGCGACCAGGCCCGGTCCGTAGATCGCGCCGGGGTGGCAGGTGAGCACGTCCTCCCCTGCCGCAGCCCTCGCGTGGGCTTCGCGGAACGCCGCGAGCTTGGTCACGGTGTACGGGTCGTCGGGCGGATCGTCGAGCACCGGCGCCTCTTCGAACGGCAGATCGCTGGAGAGGTCGATGAACGTGGCGGTGCTCAGTGCGACCACCCGTCGCATGCCGTGGGCCCTCGCGGCATCGAGCACGTTCGTCGTCCCGACGGTGTTGACGGCGTGAAAGTCCGCCAGGTCCTGACTCGCTCCGCCCAGCAGCGCCGCGCAGTGGATGGTGGCATCGCATCCCTTCGACGCACGCACGACGTCCTCGGCATCGGCGATGTCGCCCTGTACGACGTCCACGCCGATCGCGGTCAGCGCTTCCGCGTCGCTGGGATTGCGGACCAGAGCACGCACGGCATCCCCGCGGCCGATGAGCTGTTCGCAGACGTTGGCGCCGGTGAGCCCGGTGCCGCCGGTGACGAAGATGATGTCAGTCATTTGAGCTTCCTTCCCACGTTCAATGCATTACGTTACGAATCGAACGTCTACTTGTAATAGACGTAATCTAGCGCCTATATTCTGATCATGTCCATAGCTCCTTCCGACGTACTTCTGACCGACCGAGTCGCCGTGGTGACCGGGGGCGGCTCGGGCATCGGGCGCGGCATCGCCGCGGGCCTTGCCGCGTTCGGCGCGAAGGTCGCCATCTGGGAACGCAACGCCGAACCGTGCGCGTCCGCCGCCGACGAGACCGGCGCGCTGGGCATCACGTGCGACGTTCGAGACAGTGGCCAGGTCGACGCCGCGCTGGCGCAGACCGTCGCCGAACTCGGCCCCGTCACGATCCTCGTCAACAACGCGGGCGGTGTGTTCTGGTCGGGGATCCTCGACACCACCGAAAACGGTTGGGACGCCTTGTACAAGTCCAATCTGCGGCACGTCTACCTGTGCACGCAGCGCGTCGCCCGCCACTGTCGAGCCTCGTCGAGCAGAAGCTGTCGGGCAGCATCATCAGCGTCACCTCGATCGAAGGCGTGCGCGCCGCACCCGGCTACGCGACCTACGCCGCGGCGAAGGCGGGCGTCATCAACTACACCAAGACCGCGGCCCTCGAACTCGCGCCGCACGGCATCCGGGTCAACGCGCTTGCGCCCGATCTGACGATGACCGAGGGCATCAGATCGATCTCGCCGCCGGGAACGGACGAGCGGGCCTCGCTGATGATTCCGATGGGCAGGCCGGGACACGTCGACGAGATGGCCCGCGCCGCAGTGTTTCTCGCGTCGGACATGTCGAGCTACATCACGGGACAGACGATCCACGTCGACGGCGGCACGCAGGCGTCCTCCGGCTGGTCACACCACCCCGACACCGGCGAGTACGTCCTCGGCCCCACCAAGCTCTAGCGCGATTTCGGGCGTGTGCAGCGTCGGTCAGCGCCGGTGAACACGCCGAAATCACTGGTCTACAGGTCACACGAAGTCGCTGCCGCCGTCGACGTTGACCGTGGCACCCGTGACGTAGCCGTTGCGCCGCGAGGCCAGATACGTGGTGATCGAGGCGATCTCCTCGGGCAGTCCGGCGCGGCCGAGATCGCAGGGCTGGTGAAAGTTGTCGTCGATCCACTTCATCACGTCGACGGGGTTGGTGGCATCCAGTCCGTCGGCGGCGAGGATGTCCTTGAGGTTCTCCGTGAAGCTGGCAGTGACGATCGTGCCGGGACACACGCAGTTGACCAGGATGCCGTCCTTGGCAAGGCTTTTCGACAGGTTCTTGGTGACGCTGCTCAACGCCGCCTTCGACGCCGTGTAGGCGACGATCCGCGGGTTCTGCCGCTGGATGGAGTGTGCGGACAGCGTCACGATGCGGGCCCATTCCGCCTTGCGGAGCATCGGCAGTGCCGCGCGGATCGACCGCACACCGGACATCGTGCCCAGCGCGAACGCCGCATCCCAGTCCGCGTCGGTCATCTCCTCGAAGTAGCCGTCGCCGGGCCCGATGGTGTGGACGAGGCTGTTCAGCTCACCCCACCGATCGGCCACGGTGGCGAAACCGGCGGCGATGGAGTCGGCGTCGGTCATGTCGACGCTGATGCCGATCGCATCCGGTGCTCCTGCGGCAAGCAACGATTCCACCGCAGCAGTCCAGTGCCGCTTGACCTCTCGCCATCACCGCGACGCGGGCGCCATCGGCGGCCAGGGTTTCGGCGATCGCGAGGCCCATGCCCTTGCTCCCGCCGGTGACGACTGCCGCTGATCCACTCAGGCCCAGATCCATGCTTCTCCTGCTATCCGTCGTGCCGCGTCGCGGCGAGGTGGGTGGTGCTTTCGGTGAGAACTTCCGCGATCGATGCCGGCGCGACGCCGAGCCCGCGGAGGCAGAACTGCAGGACGGCCCGTCGCACGTCGCGCGCGATCGCAATCGCCTCCTGCCCATTGCCTTTCGACGCTGGACCACAAGCACGCCCTGGATCGACAGGGCATGCGCGGCGGGATCGACGTCGGTGAAGCAGCCGTCGTTCACTCCCCGCTCGAGCTGCTCCACCAGGGGCGTCAGGATCTCGGCGTACGCGTCGCCGATCACCTCGGGCGACGCGAACATCTGCGACTGCGCCTCCAGCGAGATCTGCCGCAGATCGGACTTGATGGCGTCGCTGAACGCGAGATCCAGTCGGCCGTCGATCCAGGCGACGACGGCCCGCACCGGATCCGGGCTGGTGGCCATCCGCTTGCGCAGCCTGCGCGTCTCGGCGCGGGCCATGTCCAGGAACACCGCCGACACCAATTGGTCCTTGGACTCGAAATGGCGGTAGAACGCGCGCGTGCCGATGTTCGCGCGGCTGAGGACCTGCGCGACGCTCAAGCGCCCGCACTCCGTCCTCGCGGACGACCTTCGACGCCGCGGCCACGATGGCCTTGCGCACCCGAGGGTCGGGGTCCAGGCGGCGGCCGGACCGTGCGGCGATCGTCCGTCACGGCATCAAGCCGATGCGTCGTAGGTCGCGAGGTAGTCGCCGAACGCCTCGCGCACCTGGCCTTCGGTCAACCCGAAGTCGGCCAATTCGTAGGTGTGCGTGCCGCGTTGCGCCGGCTTGTTGCCCGTCGGCCCACTCCTGCACCTTCGCGCGCGCGGCGTCGCTGAACTCCAGACCCAGCTTGTCGTAGCTGTCGGCCACCGTCTTGACCGAGTCGGTCTGCAGGTCCGCGAAGGACACGTCGACGAAGCGGTCGTCGCCGAACTTCTTGCGGAAGTCCATGGCGCGCCCGATACCCTTGGCCCACCAGGCCAACTGCTCGGCGCCGAGTTCGTGCGGATCCTTGCGGTCGCTGCTCCAGCTGCGGATGTAGGAGATCAGGCTGCACACCGAACCCAGCACCTTCGCCGGATCGCGATGGCTCCACAGGAATTTGGCGTTGGGGTACACCTCGACGAAGGCATCGAGCGCGAACATGTGCACCGGTGTGCGCAGGTGCCACAGGTTCGGCTTGCAGTGCCACTGAAGGAGTTTGAGCACCTGCTGGTGGTACTCGTAGGTCTCGCGCATGTCGGTCTCCAGCAGCCACTCGATGTAGCTGGGGACACGGACCACGCCGTCGAAGTGATAGGTCCGGAAGCTCATGCCCATCAGGTCCTGGCATTCGGTCGCCGCCTCGGCCCCGCGTCATGTTCATGGCCTTGAAATCCGGGAACATGCTGTCGATCATCGCGATGCCCTCGGCGGCCTGCGCGATCCGCGGATCGGTGTACTGCGTCGCGGCCTCCGGCGGCGGTGTCGGCGCCTGCGACTCCCAGGTGCGCAGCGACCGGAACTGCGGGTCATTGGCCACCAGATGGCCCAATGCCGTTGTGCCCGTGCGGGGCAGCCCGAGGATGACGACCGGGCCGTCGACGACCTCGTCGGCGATCTCGGGATGTTGCTTGTAGGTGTCGATGATCTTCAGCCGCTGGATCAGCGCGTTGCTGATCGTGGCGTGCTGGATGACGTTGCCCAGCTCGTTCAGGTCGGCCTCGTTGTTCAACCCGTCGACGGTGCGTTCGAGGCCCTCGCGGTAGTAGGTCGATCCGAAGTCGTCGAGACCCGTTGCGGCGCGGGCACCTTCTTCGAGTTCGTCGGCGGAGAAGCTCATCGGTAGAACCTTTCGTGTACGGCGCGGCGGCGCGTCTCGATGACCTTGGCCCGCTCGTCGGGGCTGGTCATCGTGGTTTCGGCAGGCAACGCCGAGCGCACCTCGTCGACCTTGACGACGCGGGTGCTCGGGACGGGCGCGGTTTCGGTTCGCACGCAACGCAAGAGCATCGCGCCGTTGCTGTAACCCGGCGGTGTCGAGCCAGTTGGCCACGCCGGGATCCTGCGCGCGCTGAGCACGAACCGGACCCTTCCGTCGGGATCGCTGCACTGCCTGGTGACCGTTGAGGCTGGACTGGTGGCGCCCGTAGTGGATGGTCTCCAGCCAGGGATTGCCGAGCGAGATGCTCCAGTAGACGCCCTTCGGCGGTTCGAACTCGAGGATCAGCGCCTCATCGGGTTCGAGCTCGAATCTGTCCTATGACGGGCCGGTTCTCGGCCGCCGCACCCATCGACGACATGTCCATCGGCGGGATGAAGTCGTTGGCCTGCGGCATCGCGCCGAAGTCGAGGAAGAACTTCAGATTGTCGTAGACGAACTCCCCCAACGCGTGCAGCTGACGCGCCACCGAGACGTCGAGTGCCACCGAGCGGTCCTTCTGCTCGACCTCGTCGCCGATGCGCTCGACCTTCAGCGAGGCGAGCACCTCGGTGTCCCAGTCGTACAGGAAGTTTCGGACGGTCAGGGTCGGGTGATCACCGGCCAGCTTCAGCCAGTTTCCGTCGTGTTCGTCAGCCGAGATGATGGCCTCGAAGTTGCCGTCGGCGTCCACCTCGAGTTCGTCGACGAGGACGTTGGTGGTGGCGGCCATTCCGTCCATCGTCTGCAGACCGACGTAGCGGGCGGTCCCCCGGTTGCCGAACAGCCGGTACGTCTCACCCGCCCGGAAGCTCGCGTTCATGTACACGCAGTCCGGGCATTCCAGACCCCAGGTCACGATGTCGTCCATCTTGGCGCGGTTGACCACGAGCACCGGATCGGGATCGACGCGCAGCGCCATGTCGATCCCGACGGCGAGCAGCACCATCAGGTGGCGCATGCCCGACGCGAAGTCGACGCGGTTCTTGTTCACCGGCGTCGACACGACGAGCTGCTGAGCGGCCGTCAGTCGTTCCTGCAGGTGAGCCCAGGCCGCGACAAGTTCGGGGTCGTCGTGGCCCTCGGCTCCCGACAGTGCGAACTCCGCGATGGAGAACGGCAGCCACGCCATCGGGTTCTTCCACGCCGTGGGATTGGACCCGTCGGTCACGTCTGCTCCGTCTCCATCGGCGAAGTGCACCGACAAGTGAAAATAGCGTTTTCAGTAAGCCGAGTCCGACTATCACACCTCGCGGCGGCGATTGTCAATGCCTGCCCGGTTCCGGGGTCACACGAGGTCGCCGGACATCGGCGAAACTCCTTGTCAAAGAAGCGTATTCAGCCCAGATCGCCATCACGCGGTGAACGCGTTGTCCACCTGATCGGGTGCGTAGGAGATGACGGGCGGTCTGTCTCCGTACACGTCGAGGGTGTGCAGGAACCGATGAAGACCCATCGACGAGGCGCAGGTGAACCCGAGTTCGATGATCTGCGCCGCGGTGAAGTGCTCGCCGAGGCGTCGGTAGAACTCGTCGTCCATGGCATGGTGATCGGCCGACAGCAGGTCGATGAACTCGACGGCCATCTGCTCCTGCTCGGTGAGGGTGCCGTGCCCTGGCGCGAGAAGGCATGCCACGTCGTCGTCGGTGATCGACTCGTGCTTGCGGGACTGGCTGCACGGTTCGCATTCGCCGAGTTGAGCGCTGCGGATGCGCAGCAGTTCGAGGATGCGACCGCCCAGGAGAGTGCCTGCACCCATGTGGGTCCTCGCCATGTTGACCTGAGCGAATTGGGCGGACCGATAGGCGAACAGTTGCAGCGGCACCGGCGTCGCGTACATGCCGTCGGCGACTCCGGCCTCGACGATCTCGCGTGACTGCGGGCTCAACTCGTCCATCGGAATGGGCTGGATGCGTGGCATCCCCCGACGGTAACCCCGCGTCGGCGGAAGAACTAGCCGCTGTTGCGCAACGCCGTCGCGAGCCCGCTCATGGTGAGCAGGATGCCGCGCTGAACCAGTTCGTCCTCGTCCCCGGCGCGGAACCGGCGCAGCAATTCGACCTGGAGGTGGTTGAGCGGTTCGAGGTACGGGAACCGGTTGAACACCGATCGCGCCAGCGCGGGGTTGTCGGCGAGCAGATCGTCGTTGCCGGTGATCAGCCGCAGCATCTTGATGGTCCGGTCGTGCTCGGCGACGATCTTGTCGAACACCCTGTGCCGCAACGCCTCATCCTCGACCAGCTCCGAGTACCTGGCCGCCAGTCCCATGTCCGCCTTCGCAAGAACCTGGGCCATGTTCGACAGCACCGAGCTGAAGAACGGCCACTTCTCGTAGAGGTCCTGCAACACCGCGAGCCGGTCTTCGCCTTCCGGCACGTCGGCGACGAATTCCTCGAATGCAGAACCCGTCCCGTACCAGCCGGGCAGCATGACCCGCGATTGGCTCCAGGACAGCACCCACGGGATGGCACGCAGATCCGAGATCGCCGTGGTGGGCTTGCGGGAGGCGGGCCTGCTGCCGATGTTCAGCGAGCCGATCTCGCTGACCGGCGTCGACGCCTTGAAGTACTCCACGAAGCCCGGCGTCTCGTGCACCAGCGCCGAGTAGGCCCGCTGCGCTCGCGCGGCGAGGTCGTCCAGCACCTCGTAGGCGGGCCCCGCGGCGTCGCCGAGTCCCTCGACGTCGAGGAGCGTCGACTCCAGTGTCGCCGCAAGCAGAGTCTCCAGATTGCGATGCGCGATGGTCGGTTCGGCGTACTTGGCGGCGATGACCTCGCCCTGCTCGGTGATGCGCAGCGAGCCCTTCACCGCGCCGGGCGGCTGCGCGAGGATCGCGTCGTAGCTCGGCCCGCCGCCGCGTCCGACGGTGCCGCCGCGACCGTGGAAGAGCCGCATCCGGATTCCGGTCTTGCGGGCCATCTCGACGAGGTCCAGCTCGGCGCGGTACAGCGCCCAGTTGGCGGCGAGGTAGCCGCCGTCCTTGTTCGAGTCGGAGTAGCCGAGCATGATCTCCTGCTGCTCGCCGCGGGCGTGAATCACCGCCCGGTACAGCGGAATGTCGAGCACCGCCTCCATGATCGCCGATCCTCGCTGCAGGTCGTCGATGGTCTCGAAGAGCGGCACGACGCCGACGGGGCAGTACGGCTCCTCGCCTGACGCGTCCAGCAGACCCGCCTCCTTCAGGAAGACGGCCGCCTCGAGCATGTCCGACACCGACTGGCACATCGAGATGATGTAGTTCGGTACCGCCTCGGGACCGAACACCCGAACGGCCCTGGCCGCAGCGGCGGTGATGTCGAGCTCCTTGCGGGCCAGCTCCGACAACTCCGCGCCTGGACTCACCAGGGGTCGCTTCGTCGCCAATTCGGCGGTCAGCAGCGCCACGCGATCCGGCTCCGACAGCGACAGGTAGTCGGGATGCACGCCTGCCCAGGCCAGCAGCTCGGCCATCACCTCTTCGTGCACTTCGGAGTTCTGCCGTAGATCGAGTCCGGATAGATGAAACCCGAAGACGTGCACGGCTTCTCGCAGCCTGGCTAGGCGATCGTCGGCGAGCACCCCGCTGCCGTTCGCACGCAGCGACGCATCGATGACGTCGAGATCGGCCACCAGTTCGGCAGGGGCTTCGTAACGGTCCATGCCGAGGTCGAGCTCGTGTTCCGGTTGCCGATCGAGAATTGCTGCCGCCGTCGCCGTCAAGCGACCGTGGATGACGCGAAGCGCCCTCCGGTAGGGCTCGTCCACCCGGGCCGGCTCGGTGCAGGTGTCGGCGAGCGCCTTGAGGTCATCGGTGATCTTCACCAGCCGCACCGACATCGACAGCTCCTCCTCGAGCGCGGTGAGCTCGACGAAGTAGCGCGATAGAGCTGTGTAGGAGGCGCTGCTCGTCGCCAGTCGCACGATGTCGGCGGTGACGTTGGGATTGCCGTCGCGGTCGCCGCCGATCCAGGAACCGGGCCGCAGGATCGGCTGCTCGAGGACGTGGGCATCGGGCCAGCGAGCCTGTAACGCAGTTCGAACCTCGGCGTTGACCTGCGGGATGACCTCGAAGAAGGCGGCCCGGTAGTAGCGCAGACCCGTTTCGATCTCATCCTGAATCTTCAAGCGGGACAATCTGATCAAAGCGGTCTGCCACAGCGTCAGGATGTGCCTGCGCAATTCGAGGTCGATGCTGCGGCCGTCGTCGGTTGTCTCGCGTCCCTGCAGCCGCAGTCGCATCAGCTCCGTGATCCGGTGCTGGGTGTCGAATACCGTGCGACGCCTGGTTTCGGTCGGATGCGCAGTGATCACCGGCGACACCAGAGCGCCGGTCAGGGCGTCGGCCACCGTCGCCGAATCGAGCGCGGCCGATTCGAGCTTGAGGTACGTGGCGGCGAGGCTGCTGTCTTGCGGCGGCTCACCGGCGGCAACGTGCACGGCGCGGCGCCGTTCCCGGTGGATGTCCTCGGCGACGTTGGCCAGCAGCGCGAAATGGGTGAACGCACGAATCACCGGGATGGCCTTGTGCACGTCGATGCCGTCGAACAGGCTCGCTAGTTCAGCACGGTCGATTTCGGATCGACGCACCTGGAAGGAGCCGACCCTGGCCCGCTCCACCAGGTCGAAGACCTCGTCCCCGTTCTGTTCCCGCACGGTGTCGCCGAGGATCGTGCCCAGCAGGCGAATGTCCTCGCGCATGGGCTCGGTAGCCTCGCGTCCCACCTGGGTGCGACGCACCGAACCAATCGGTGCCAGCGTGGTGTCGGAGACGTCGGCCATGGGGTCAAGTATCGACGTCACTGCAGCGCGGCGCATGGCGAGGGGCTACGGGGAGGACGTCGTCGGAGTCACGATCACCGTCGGAACAGGGTCCGTGGACACCGCGCCTGCGGGGACGATGGGTGTCGGCGGAGTCGTGGAGGCGTCCGAATCGCTCCCGCTCGCCGGGGGTTCGACCGGCGTCGGCTGCCCGTCGGGCATGACGATCGGCGTCGCCGCACCCTTGTCGCCGCCCTTGCCACCGGATTCCGAACTCTGGGACGGCGGCCAATCGACAGCAGTCGGCGGCCAACTCTCGCCGCCGCCCGACCCCGACGAATCGTCCGGAGGCGGACACCCGGAGCCTGCGCCGAAGTCGGATCCCGTGCAGTCGGCGTTGGCGACCGCCGCGGGTAACGCGACCAGCCAACTGGCGACCGCACCAACGGCAAGGCCCGTGACCATCCATCTCCTGCAGCGGCCACCGCCGACCGTCCCTGGCGCGCTCACAGCGACAGGATGTCCCCGTAGACGTTGACGCTGTCATCGGACTTGTCGGTGTCGATCATCACCGAGGTGAAGAAGCGGACCGAGACCTGTCCTCCGCATGCGTCGACCTTCACGTGAGCGTCGTGCACCACGATCTCGCCGGTTCGGCCCTTGAGCGATTTCTTGCCGAGCCCCAGATTCGTGATTGTCCCTGGCAGCAGGTTGATCGACGCGTTGCCGCCGATGTCGGCGTACGGGCCGATGCTGCTCAGCGCACCGCCCGTGCCATTGAACCCTGGGCTGATGCCGGCATCGAGGTCGCCGCCGATGCTGCCGCCCTCGCTGAGGTCGACCTGGCAGCCCAGTTGCAGGCCGAACACGAGCGTGCCCGAATTCACCGCCGCACTACCGTTGCCGTCGATGATGGCGGCGGCCTTCCCCGTGACGAAACCTTCCCTGGTGAACGCCGTCGCCGCCATGTTGGGCACGGAGTTGATGGCCATCCGGGTCAGCGAGGCGCTCAGGTGCCAGCCGTCGTCGGTGTCCGCGGACTGGGTTACGTCGGCGACCGGAATCGGGTCGGCGTTCGCCACGGCAGCACTGACGCACAGCATCGACGCGGCGACGGCTCCCGCACGAACAAGTCTGAACACGAACCGCCCTCACGCACGCCCGTCGAAGGCCCGGTCCCTCGACACGGGCGCCGCGCCGATCGTATGGGCCGACGCTGAGTGGTCCCTGCCCATGTCCGGCAAAATCGTTGTGTGACACGTGCATACACGGTCGTTGGTTTCCCGCCGAGTGAGCTCAGAGCGAAGGCAGAACGCCGAAGACCACGATGGCGGTGACGAGGACCACGAGCACGGCGACGACGGCCGCCAAAAACATCCCGTTGTACTTCTGGGGCGAAGGGCCGAGTGCGCCGGGACTGAAGTGCCACACCGGGGTCTTGTACTCCAATTCAACCCACTCATTCGGCTGCACCGCGACGGTGTAGTCCGCCCGACCGACGCGTCGGGGAAGGAAGTATGGCGTGTGCACGTGGACCTGATGGTGCCCGGGCGGGACGGGGATGACGGTGCGACCCCACCCGGAATCAGGCACTTCCTGGCCGTCCACCTCGATCTTCGGCTTGACGAGCGCGAAGGTCCGCGACACCCGGGGGTACTCGGACGTGATGGCGATGCCCTCGCCTGATCGCGGCAGTCGGGGTGAAGGCATGCTCGATCGAGCGGCTAGACGCCGTACTTGATCTGTAGTGCCATGCCGACGATGCAGACGACCCAGATTCCGACGACGAAGTACGTCAGGCGGTCGAGGTTCTTCTCGACGACGGTCGAGCCGGACAGGCTGGACTGCACACCACCACCGAACAGCGTCGACAAGCCACCACCCTTGGCGCGGTGCAACAGCACCAGCAGCACGATCAACAGGCTGGTGACGATGAGCGTGATCTGCAAACCCAACATCATGCTGGTCAGCCTACCGGGCGAGGGCGCTCACACCGAAACCGCCTCGCGGCGCGTGCACCGGACAGCACATCGCGGCGATCGAGAGTGCGATTTACGGAAGGGGGCCGCCTGCGGCGATCGCGGACAGCGTCGCGAATTGCTCGGCGTCCAGCGAGGCTCCACCGACGAGCGCGCCGTCGATGTCCTCCTGTGCGATGAGCTCGCCGATGTTCTTCGCGTTGACCGACCCGCCGTAGAGCACCCGGACGGAGGCCGCGACGTCGACAGAAGCGATCTCGGCGAGCTCCTTGCGGATGGCGCCGCACACTTCCTGCGCATCCGCCGCACTTGCGACGCGACCGGTGCCGATGGCCCACACCGGTTCGTAGGCGATCACGGACGCGGCGATCTGCTCGGCGGACAACCCCGCGAGCGAGCCGCGCAGCTGCGTCACGTTGTAGGCGACGTGGTCACCCGCCTCGCGGATCTCCAGCCCCTCGCCGATGCAGATGATCGGCGTGAGCCCGTGCTTCAGCGCCGCGGCCGCCTTCGCGGCGACGAGCGCGTCGTCCTCGCCGTGGTACGTGCGCCGCTCCGAGTGACCCACCACGGCGAAGCTGCAGCCGAGCTTGGCCAGGAACGCCCCGCTGATCTCTCCGGTGTAGGCGCCCGAGTCGTGCTGCGAGAGATCCTGCGCACCATAGGTGAGCTTGAGCTTGTCGCCGTCGACGAGAGTCTGGACGCTACGCAGGTCGGTGAACGGCGGAATGACGGTGACGTCGACCTTGTCGAAGTACTTCTCCGGCAACGAGAACGCGATCTTCTGCACCAGGGCGATGGCCTCGAAGTGATTGAGGTTCATCTTCCAGTTGCCGGCGATCAACGGTTTGCGGCTCATGCTTCGGTACCTTCCAAGACGAGGGGCCTTTCTTCCAGGGCTGGACTATCCCAGAATGTCGATGCCGGGAAGTGTCTTGCCCTCAAGGTATTCCAGCGACGCGCCGCCGCCGGTCGAAATGTGGGAGAAGCCGTCTTCCGGCAGGCCGAGTTGGCGGACCGCGGCCGCCGAATCTCCGCCGCCCACGACGCTGAACGCGCCCTTGGACGTCGCCGTGATGATCGCTTCGGCGACGCCCTTGGTGCCTGCGGCGAACGCAGGGAACTCGAACACCCCCATCGGACCGTTCCAGAAGATGGTCTTGGCATTGGACAGCAACGCGGTGAACCGCTTGACCGACTCCGGTCCGATGTCCAAGCCCATGGTGCCGTCCGGAATGTCGCCGGAGCGAACCGTCTCGGGCGGGGAATCGGCGGCGAACTTCTCGGCGACGACGATGTCCACGGGAAGGTGGATGACGTCACCGTAGGTCTCGAGAAGACCCTTGCAGGTATCGATCATCTCTTCCTGCAGAAGCGACGTGCCGACCGAAATCCCCTGTGCGGCAAGGAAGGTGAAGCACATGCCGCCGCCGATGATGATGCTGTCGGCCTTCGTGGCGAGGTTCTCGATGACGGCCAGCTTGTCCGACACCTTCGACCCGCCGAGAACGACCGCGTACGGCCGTTCCGTGGAACTGGTGAGCTGCTCGAGCACCTTGACCTCGGCGGCCACCAGGTCACCCGCGTAGTGCGGGATCAGCGTCGCGACGTCGTACACCGAGGCCTGCTTGCGGTGCACGACACCGAAACCGTCGGACACGAACGCCCCAGGCGAGCCGTCCGGAGCGCTGACGAGTTCGACCAGCGCCTTCGCGAGCGCCAACCGTTCGGCGTCGTCCTTGCTGGTCTCCCGAGGGTCGAAGCGGATGTTCTCCAGAAGCAGCACGTCGCCGTCCGTCAGGCCCTCTGCCCGGGCGAGCGCGTCGGTGCCGACGACGTCGCCCGCAAGCTGCACGTGCCTGCCGACGTGCTCGCCGAGCGCCGCCGCGACGGGTGCCAGCGAGTACTTCGGGTCGGGTCCATCCTTCGGCCGACCGAGGTGTGCCGTGACGACGACCTTTGCGCCGGCATCGGCCAGCGCCTTCAGCGTGGGCACCGAGGCGATGATGCGGCCCGGGGTCGGTGATGTTGCCTTCGCCGTCGAGCGGGACGTTCAGGTCGGAGCGCACTAGTACGCCGCGACCCGAAACCCCTTCTGCCAGAAGGTCGTCGAGAGTTTTGACGGCCATCTCGGCTAGAGCGACTTGCCGACCAGGGCGACCAGGTCGACCAGGCGGTTGGAGTAGCCCCACTCGTTGTCGTACCAGGACACGACCTTGGCCTGGTTGTCGATGACCTTGGTCAGACCCGAGTCGAAGATCGAGCTATGCGGATCGGTGACGATGTCGCTGGAGACGATCGGGGCGTCGTAGTACTTCAGGATGCCCTTGAGCTTGCCCTCGGCCGCGGCCTTCATCGCGGCGTTGATCTCGTCGGCGGTGCCGGACTTGGCCAGCTCGACCGTGAGGTCGGTGACCGAGCCGGTGGGGATCGGCACCCGCAGCGCGTAGCCGTCGAGCTTGCCCTTGAGTTCGGGCATGCACCAGGCCGATGGCCTTGGCCGCACCGGTCGAGGTGGGGACGATGTTGAGCGCGGCGGCGCGGGCACGACGCAGGTCGCTATGCGGGCCGTCCTGCAGGTTCTGATCCTGGGTGTAGGCGTGGATCGTCGTCATCAGGCCCTTGACGATGCCGAACTCGTCGTTGAGCACCTTGGCCAGCGGGCCGAGGCAGTTCGTGGTGCACGACGCGTTGGAGATGATGTTCTGGCTGCCGTCGTACTTGTCGTCGTTGACGCCGATGACGATGGTGATGTCCGGGTCGGTGGCAGGCGCGGAGATGATGACCTTCTTCGCGCCCGCATCCAGGTGCCCCTTGGCCTTGGCGGCGTTGGTGAAGATGCCCGTGGACTCGACGACGACGTCGACGCCGAGATCGCCCCATGGCAGTTCGGCCGGACCGGCCTTGACCTCGAGCGCCTTGATCTTGGTGTCGCCGACGACGATGACGTCGTCGCCCTCGAGGCTGACGTCGTAGGGCAGTCTGCCGAGGATGGAGTCGAACTTCAGCAGATGCGCGAGTGTCGCGTTGTCCGTGAGGTCGTTGACCGCGACGATCTCGATGTCGGTGTTGTTGCCGAGCGCCTTCTGCGCGTCCAGGGCCCTGAAGAAGTTGCGTCCGATTCGGCCGAAGCCGTTGACGCCTACCCGAACCGTCACTGTCATCGCTCCTTGATGTTGATTGATTACCTGGGTCAGCCTAGTAGTGCCCGGTTGACGTCGCGCAGGCTGGTCTAGTGGGCAGCGAGGCTCTGGTCGATGTACGGGTTGCCAAGCCACTTGCGTCGGATGCCCTGCAGGGTGCCGTCAGCCTCCAGGCTCGGCCTGAGCATCGCTGATGCGGGCAAGCATTGCCTTGTCCCCGAGCGTGACCGCGATCGCGATCGGCTCCCGGAGATGCCCCGCTGCACCACCTCGACATCGGCTACGTCGCGGACCAGCTCGGTGAGCACCGGCCCCAGCTTCATGAACGCGTCGCAGGCGCCGCTGTTCAGGTCGCCGATCGCGTGCGAGATGTCGCCGTAGTCGTAGAGCCGCACGGCCGCCGCCTTGCCGCGCGGCCACCAGGTCTTCTGCTATCGGTTGACTGGTGTTGCCCCGCTGCACGCCGATCGTCAGGCCGGCGAGGTCGTCGATCGAGCTGACACTTCGCAGCCGGTCGGTGTTGACGGCGAGCGACTGCCCCGAGATCAGGTAGGGCGCGGCGAACGCAGCCCTCCGTTGGCGTTCCGGCGTGACCGTGGTTCCGGCGATGACGCAGTCGTAGCAGCCGGATTCGAGACCGCCGAAGATGTCGTTGAAGTCCGCGCCGCCGTAGGCGACGAGCTCGACGGTCATGCCCAGCGCGGCGCCGATCGCATTGATCAGGTCGATGTCGAGGCCCCCGCCGCCGGGCATGCCGTTGAACGGCGGGTCGGGAAGAGCCGCTCCGACTCTCAGGGTCGCCATCGTGTACACGCTAGTACCCGCGCGGTCAGCCCGAGACCGACTCCAGCCGCTGTCCCGTCGACGCGGGCCCCAGCAGGGCGACGAGACCGGCGAGCAGGCCCGTGACGCCGATGGCCGCGAATCCGGCGAAGAACGAGAACGAGCCGACGACGAGCGGCAGCGCGAGCGCGCCAATTGCACCGCCCCCGTGCCCAATTCCATCGGAGAGGGCGAACCCCGTGGCCCGGATCCGGGTGGGAAAGCTCTCGGCGGTGTACGTGTAGGCCACCTGGAGGTAGCAGCCCAGTGCGACAGCAGCCAGGAATGCCCCCGCCGAGATGACGACGTCGCCGGCGAACGACCCGATCATCAGCATGCCGATCAGCCAGATGACGCTCGCCCCGAGTATCAGGAGTCGGCGTTCGACGCGGTCGACCAACACCAGCATCAGTGCGGCGCCGACGGGATACCCGACGGCGCCGATGGCCAGAAACAGGATGGATCCACCGATCGCGTCACCACGTTCGGTGATCAGCTGCGCGGCGTCGCCCAGGAATCCGTAGTTCCCGATGTACCAGAGGAACCACATCGCACTGAGCACGGCGAGTCGCCGTTCGTAGACCGGCCCGAACCGGACACCGACCTCGGACTCTGTGACCGCCGCCGCCAAAGGAGGCTCGGGCTCGGGCAGATCGATACCCCTTGCCTCACAGGCCCGTTCCATGCGGCTGACGGTGCCCTCCGCCTCGTCGAGCCGTCCGTGCAGCACCTGCCATCGCGGAGATTCGGGAAGCGCCGTGCGCACGCCGAGACCCAGGAGCGCAATGGCGCCTCCGATCACGAACATCAACCGCCAGCCGAAGCTGAACTGGGGCACCAGCGCAAGCGCAATGAATGGCGTCACGGCCTGGCCGATGATGCCGACGAGGAAGGTGAGCACGGTGATCCGTGCCGCGCACCCGCGCGGGTGCCATCTCGCTGACATAGGTCGAGACCAGGTTCAGGTCGGCCCCCACGCCCATTCCCGTGATGAACCTGAAGACCACCAGCGATACGAGGCCCTGAGCCGCGGCATCACCGAACGCCCCGACGGCCGTCAGCGACATCGTCGAGTATGAGCATCCGGTAGCGCCCGAACCGATCGGCGAGCGAGCCGATCCCGACCGAGCCGACGACGTACCCGATCAGCCCCACCGCGACCGCGATGAACACCGCCTCGGAACCCGTCAGACCGAATTCCCGTGAAATGGCGGGCAGCGCGTAGCCGATGTCGGCGATGTCGTAGAAGACGAAGAAATAGCCGATGCCGATGATCGCGAGGTAGTGCCGAGGCAAGGCCCACACGGGTACCCGGTCGAGGCGCGCGAGCAGAGCGCGACCGCGATCCGCGTCGGTGTCTTCCGGGTAGTCGGCGACTTCTTCCGGGTAATCGGGCACGCGCTGCTACGCGTCGTCCAGCAGATCAGGCGTCACCGCAGACTCGGTATCGGGAACGCCGTCCTGCTTGGCCTTGCGGTCGGCCATCGACAACAGGCGTCGAATGCGGCCTGCCACGGCATCTTTCGTCATCGGAGGGTCCGCGATGCGGCCCAGCTCCTCCAGCGATGCCTGCCGGTGCTCGACGCGCAACTTGCCCGCCGCGGAAAGATGGTCGGGCACGGTGTCACCGAGGATGAAGAGCGCCCGTTCCACCCGAGCGGCCGCCGCAACGGCCGCGCGGGCCGAGCGCCTCAAATTCGCGTCGTCGAAGTTCGCGAGCCGGTTGGCGGTCGCACGCACCTCGCGGCGCATCCGGCGTTCCTCCCACGTCAACCGGGTGTCCTGGGCGCCCATCCGCGTCAGCAGCGCGCCGATGGCCTCACCGTCGCGGACGACGACGCGGTCGATGCCACGCACCTCCCTGGCCTTGGCGCTGACGCCGAGTCGACGTGCCGCGCCCACCAGGGCCAGCGCCGCCTCCGGGCCGGGACAACTGACCTCGAGCGACGACGAGCGCCCGGGTTCGGTCAACGAGCCATGCGCCAAAAATGCTCCCCGCCAAGCGGCTTCGGCATCGCCGACGCTACCGCCCACCACCTGAGCGGGCAGGCCGCGCACCGGTCGACCGCGCAGATCCAACAGCCCGGTCTGCCGCGCGAGCGCTTCCCCGTCCTGAGCGACGCGGACCACGTAGCGGGTGCTCTTCCGCAGACCACTCGCCTGCATCACGTGCACGACGGCGTTGTAGCCGTACAGGTCGTGGATGTCCTTGCGCAGCCGGCGGGCGATGATGCCGAGGTCGACTTCCGCCTCGACCACCACCCGACCCGCGACGATGTGCAGGCCGCCCGCGAACCGCAGCAGGGACGCCACCTCGGCGCGACGAGCGCTTACCGAGTTGATCACCAGACGAGAGAGCTCGTCCTTGACCTCGGCTGTCATCGCCACGAATCGCCACCTCTCGGTCCATGAAGAGTCGGATCCAGTTGGATGCCGTCGTTCGATCGAGCAGGCGTCGGATCGCTCACGGTGTCGGGTGCCGTCCCTCGCAGACGCACCCGCTCGAGCGCCGCCGCCAATCTCGCCGGGTCATGTAATGGTGTACCAGGTCGGGAGACGTCAGCAAACTCGACTTCGGCTTCGAGGAGCGCCGCGGTGCGTCTGAGCTGATCGCGCTCGCGGTCTCCTGGGACGCCTGCCGCGTCGACGATGATGTCGTGCACGCGGAAACCGGGGGCGTGCTGCGCGAGCACGTGGATGTGGCGCTCCGCCGAGAAGCCTGCGGTCTCCCCCGGTTCCGACACCAGATTCAGCACCAGCGCCCGCCGAGCCGTCGTCTGATCGAGAGCCTTGACGAGTTGCGGCACGAGCACGTGTGGGATGACGCTGGTGAACCACGAACCCGGCCCCAGTACGACCAGATCGGCGCTCATGATGGCGTCGACCGCCTGCGGCGTGGCGGGCGGATCGCCAGGGAGAAGGCGAACGCGCCGCACCTTGCCCACCGTCGTCGCCACGGCCACCTGGCCCCTGATCACCCGGCTCATCCGCGGATCGCTGTCCAGACCTGCCACGTCGGCCTCGATCTGCAGCGCGAGTGGGCACATCGGCAGCACCCGGCCGTTCAGGCCCAGCATCCGGCCCAATTCATCAAGTGCCGCAACGGGATCGGCCAACACCTCGTTGAGCCCGGCAAGGAGAAGGTTGCCGATCGGATGGCCGGCCAGCGCCCCGTTCCCGCCGAACCGGTGCTGAATTATGGTCGCCCACAACTGACCCTGCGGGCTGTCGGACGCCAACGCCGCCAACGCCATTCGCAAGTCTCCAGGCGGCACGACGTCCAACTCGCTGCGCAACCTGCCCGACGATCCCCCGTCGTCGGCGACGGTCACCACGGCCGTCACGTAGGGCGTGAGCCTGCGGGCGGCAGACAACGTGGCGTACAGCCCGTGCCCGCCACCGAGCGCAACGATTCGCGAACTCATTCGCGACCCAGATCCCGGTGCAGGACCCGCACCGTCAAGTGGTCGTCCTGCAGCTGATGTGCGAGGGCCTCGGCGATGGCGACGCTGCGATGCTTGCCGCCGGTGCACCCGATCGCCACCGTCATGTAGCGCTTTCCCTCCCGCCGATACCCGTCGATGACGACGTCCAACAGTCGATGGTAGGTGTCGAGGAAGTCCATGGCCCCTGGTTGACCGAGCACGTAGTCACGCACCGCGGGGTGCTGTCCCGTGTGGCGCCGCAACTCGTCCACCCAGTGGGGGTTGGGCAGGAATCGGACGTCCATGACGGTGTCGGCATCCATCGGCAGTCCGTACTTGTACCCGAACGACTCGACGGTGACGCTGGTGTGGGACGTCTCCTCCGTCCCGAAGGCCTGCTCGATGCTCTCGCGCAGCGCGGGCACCGACAGCGCCGACGTGTCGATCACCAGATCGGCCGTCGCACGGATCGGAGCCAGCAGCGTTCGTTCAGCCGAAATACCTTCTGCCAGCGTCTGATTCCCCTGAAGTGGATGGCTTCGACGGTTCTGCTCGTATCGTCGGACCAGAATGTCGTCCGACGCCTCGAGGAACAACACCCGCGGGCGTGATGTCGCGGGTGGCCAAGTCATTGCGAACCCACTCCACGTCGCCGGTGAACCCCCGCGAGCGAACGTCCATGACGAGCGCGAGACGCGTGATCCGAGAGCCGGCCGCCAGGCCCAGCTCGACCATCCGGGTGATCAACTCGGGCGGCAGATTGTCGGCCACGTACCACCCGAGATCTTCCAACACCTTCGCGGCGGTTCCCCGGCCCGCACCGGACAGGCCGGTCACGAGAACGACGTCGATACCGCCGGCCGAGTGGTCGGTGGTTCCCCCGTCGTGCGTGTCGTCCTGCAGATCCTCGCTCATGCCCCGGCCCGTCATCGTGATGCCCCGTGTCGATCATTGTCGATCAGTGCGGCGGGCGTACCCGATTCGGCCAGTGGGGCCAGCGCGTCCAACACCGCCTTCGCCGTGGCGACGCCGATACCCGGAACCGCGGTGATCTCCTCGACGCTAGCCTCCGTGATGCGCGCGACGGACCCGAAGTGCGTGACCAATGCCTTACGGCGGTGCTCCCCGAGCCCCGGAACGGTATCGAGTGCCGATGCGGTCATGCGCTTGGACCGCTTGCTGCGGTGATAGGTGATCGCGAAGCGGTGGGCCTCGTCGCGCACTCTCTGCAGCAGGTACAGCCCTTCGCTGTTGCGCGGCAAAATAATGGGCTCGGCCACCTCACCTGCTTCAAAGGGCACCCACACCTCCTCCAGACGCTTGGCCAGCCCGATCACGGCGACGTCGGTGACCCCGAGCTCTCTGAGCACGGATGCCGCGGCGTTGACCTGCGGTGCGCCACCGTCGACGACGAACAGGTTGGGCGGATAGGCGAAACGTCGTGTCCTGCCGTCCTCGATCAGTGGGCGCTCGGCGTCGGCGACGTGCCTGGCGAATCGGCGGCGAGTCACTTCGGCGATCGACGCCACGTCGTCGGAGCGGCCGTTGCCTGCGGCTTCGCGGATCGCGTAGTGACGGTAGTCGGACTTCCGCGGAAGACCGTCCTCGAACACCACCAGCGACGCGACGACGTCGGTGCCCTGCACGTGGCTGATGTCGATGCACTCTATGCGTAGGGGTGCATCCGCCAGGCCGAGAAACTCCTGAATGCTCTGCAGCGCTGCCGATCTCGCGTTGAAGTCGCCTGCCCGCTTCAGCTTGTGCTGCTGGAGCGCGTCCTGGGCGTTGCGGTGCACGGTCTCGGCCAACGCACGCTTGTCGCCGCGTACCGCAACACGCAACTGCACACGCGACCCGCGCAGTCCGGACAACCAGGTCGCCAGTTCCTCGGAGTTGTCGGGCAGCACCGGCACGAGCACCTGACGCGGGACCGGGTTGGTGGCCTCGTCGCCGCCGGCGTCGCTCGCTCCATCGAGCGCGGCCTGATCGCCATAGAACTGGGTGAGGAACTGCTCGACCAATTGCTTCTGCCCGGCTTCGCCTGGCTCATCGGACTTTTCGACCACCCAGCCACGCTGGCCGCGGACCCTGCCACCACGAACGTGGAACACCTGAACTGCGGCCTCGAGCTCGTCGTCGGCGAATGCGACCAGATCGGCGTCGGTGCCATCGCCGAACACGACGGTCTGCTTCTCCAGTGCCCTTCGCAGTGCACCGATGTCGTCCCGCAGGCGGGCGGCCCGCTCGAAGTCGAGTTGCTCGGCCGCCGCGCTCATCTGCTGTTCCATGTCGCGCACCAGCCTGTCGGTCTTGCCCGCCAGGAAGTCGCAGAAGTCCAACACGATCTTGCGGTGTTCGTCGGCACTCACCCGTCCGACACAGGGTGCCGAGCACTTGTCGATGTAACCGAGCAGGCAGGGCCTGCCAATCTGGTTGTGGCGTTTGAAGACTCCCGCTGAACACGTGCGAGCCGGAAAGACTCTGGTAAGCAGGTCGAGCGTCTCGCGAATGGCCCACGCATGCGAGTAGGGGCCGAAGTAGCGCACCCCCTTGCGCCGCGGGCCCCGATAGACGAACAGCCGCGGATACTCCTCGTTCAGCGTCACGGCGAGCACCGGATAGGATTTGTCATCCCGGTAGCGGATGTTGAACCGGGGATCGAATTCCTTGATCCAGTTGTATTCGAGCTGGAGCGCCTCGACCTCCGTCGCGACGACGGTCCATTCGACGCTGCCTGCCGTCATCACCATGCGCCGGGTGCGCGGCGCGAGCCCCGAGAGGTCCGCGAAGTAGGAGTTCAGCCTGCTGCGAAGACTCTTCGCCTTGCCGACGTAGATGACGCGGCCGTGCGGATCCCTGAACCGGTAGACGCCCGGCTCGACCGGGATGGACCCGGGCGCTGGGCGGTAGGTCGCGGGATCGGGCACGGGTCCAGGTTAGTGGCGCTGACCGACTGCACCCGTGAGGCCGTCGATGAAGCCGCAATACGCTGCGGCCTTCGCCTTGTAGTTGGGGAACAGGTCATAGCTCGCCGCTCCCGGTGAGAGCAGCACCACGTCGACGTCGGGCAGCCCTGCGGCCGTGCGCACCGCGTCTTCGAGGCTGTCGACGACGTGCGTATCGGCGGGGTGCTCGTCTGGCGTACGCGACGCCGATCGCGGCACCGTTGGTCGGCGCCTGAATGAGTGTTACCCGCCGTGCGCCGCTGCGAAGGTAGTCGTCGACCTGTTCGTAGTTCAGCGCCCTGTCCATCCCGCCGACGATGAGCGCGACGTGCTCGCCCGGCCGCATCGCCTTGAGCGCGGCGACCACGCTTTCGCCGGTGGTCGCCAGGGTGTCGTCGATCCAGCGGGTCGATCCCGTGGTGCGCACCGTCTGCAGCCGATGCGGCAGTGCGTCGAACGACCGCACCGCGGCATCGGTCTGCGCCTGCGTGACGGCGCTGCCGGTCATCTCCTCGGCGGCAATGACGGCAAGCGCACCGTTGACCAAGTTGTGCTCGTAGGTCATCACGGACTCACCGGACACGGCGGCGACGGTGTCCGGGTCCAGGACGCGCAGCGCGGGCGGAAACGTCGTGATCCCCATCCGCTCGAGAACGGTGAGCGCGTCGCTCGTGCACACGAGTGACCGCGCGCCGTTGCGGAAGACGTTGGCCTTCGCGCGGTGATAGGCGTCGATGTCGCCATGCCAATCCAGATGATCCTCAAAGAGATTCGTGATCACGGCAACGGCCGGCGACGTTGTGAGCAGCGCGCACTGCTGACTGGACAGCTCGGCGACGACCACGGCATCGGGCTCGGGAGAAAGGTCGGAAAGGGGGGTGCCGATGTTGCCTGCGACGACCGCGTTGACGCCCAGCAACGACAACAGGTGGCCGAGGAACGACGCCGTCGTGCTCTTGCCCTTGGTTCCCGTGACACCGATGGTCCGGCTGCCGTGGCGCGCCATGTACCAGTCGGCGGCGTTGGAGACTCTCTTGCCCGAACTCCGCAACTCCTCGAAGAACTGGTGACGCCATGGAATACCCGGGCTGACGAAGACCACGTCGCAATCGCGAAACCTGGTCAGCTGTTCCGGTCCCCGAAACACCGTCAAACCCTCGATGCCGTCGGGCACGTCGAGAGGCCGGCTTCCTGCGTCGTCGACCGCCACGATGCTGGCGGCGCCTGCGGCCGAGGCGGTCCTCGCCATCGAGAGGCCCTCCAGCCCGAAGCCCCAGATCCCGACGGCCCGACCCGTCAGTTCGGTGTCCGACTCACCCATCGGCGTCGCTCAGTGCGGCCCTGTATCGCTCGGGCACGTACTCGACGTCCGAGCCGTCGTCATGCTTGGTGGCCACGGCCTCGATCTCCGAGCGCCTAGGCCGCATCTCTTCGACGATGGGCAGACTGCCCCACTCGTCATCGTCGAGGACGGCCAACAACGACTCGGCCGCCTCGTAGTACTCGCCGACGCACTCGAAGGGCTTGTGCTCCCCCAGCCCCACGATGTCCTCGAAACCGGCGCGATTGTCGTTGTTCTCGAACAGATTCCGGCCGAAGATCGCCTCGACTTCGGTCCGCCCCAGACGAGGTGCCATCAGGGCGAACACGAACAGGCACTTGGGGCAATGCCCGCACCACGACGCGGCACGACGATCGGGATCGAGGGCGAACGGTCGGTTGCAACTGATGAATGCGCGGAAGTACTGCGGGCAGTCGCGGAAGCGGTCGGCGATCTCGGATTCGGAAAGACCCCTTAGGAGCGAGAAGTAGCGATCGGGATTCAACCCGAAGTCGGACAGCGTGTTTCGCAGCAACGACTCGTACTCGATGCTCTTGGACCACTGGTGGTTGACGTCTCGACCCATCCAACTGACGTTGCCGACGTTCGACGACTTCTCGTTGGAGAACACCACCGGCCCCAAGCCCTTGGCGTCGGCAATGATCAAGCCGATCACACTGTTGATGGCGGTGACGGGCACATGACCGTTGTGGGCGCCCGCGGCATTCACCTCGATCAACCGCCGGTCGATGGTCCGGGTCACGCGCAGACTGTCCAGACCACTGATGTCGATGCATCGGTCGATGGGATCGAACTTGTTGACGCTGAACAACATCGGACCGAAGCCGTGCCGTCGCAGGGCCTCGATCGTGACCACCGAGTCCTTGCCGCCGCCGACGGGAACCAATGGGGCGCCGTCGCCGTCCCACCCGTCGCCGACGGCGTCTTCGGGCGGCTGCGCATCGGGGCCGCTGACGTCCGGCGTCAACGCGTCTGGCAGGGAGTTGCAATACGCGAATTCGCCGAGTCCACCCGCGAGCAGTTGGCGCAGGTATTCCTTCTCGAACTCGAATGTCGGAAAGGCGATCTCGATGCGAGGCGGAGCCGCCGCCTTGTAGTAGCTCGGCGAGCACGTCAGGGTGAGCAGTCTCAGCATTCGGTCATCGGGCGGGTCGGTGAGAACCTTGCCGAAGTCGACGACCTCGGAGAAGCTCACGTCGTCTGCCGGGTCGGTCCCGCGCAACGTGTAGGTGCCGACGAATCTGCCGTCGGTGACCTCGTAGCCGTCGATCGTCATGGCCCGGTAGTCGTCTGGTCGGAACACCGCGCTCACGACGTCGTCCCGAGAAATGTTGGGGGCGAATCGGTCTCGTAACTCACATCGCCGATCTGTTCCACCGGATGCACCTCGAAGAACGGCGAGATCCACCACGTCGAGGAAGCCTGCTCGAATCCGGCCAATTCGGTCTGCCGCGTCATCCCGGCGCGTACGGCTCCGCACCCTTCCATGAGCCCGAAGATGCTCACGGGGTACGGATCGTCGAGGCCCGTGAGGCGACCCGCGTGGTCGAAGACCAGTGCTCCCAACGCAGGTGACCCGATCGAAGACTCCTCCCGGCGATGCACGAGGTCGACGAAACCGTTGCCGCTCAGCCAACGCCGAAGCTGGTCGACATCACCTCTGCTGGTGGTGCGCGCCGCCATCCTTCGCCATTGCGGATCGGTTGCGTGCGAGCCGGGCCACGGCACGACGGTGTCGACGGCGATGCGAACGGGGGTGGAATCGAACCGTCGCGCGGGGGCACCGGTGATCACGAACTGGGGGCGGCCGTGCGCCTCGATCAGCATGACCGTCACCGCTAGGAGTGGGCGACCAGTGCCAGCCGACGCCGACGCGACGAACCGTTCATGGGCCGACCGCAGTTCGTCCCGCGGCGGCATCGCGATTCCGAAGAAATCGGCGGGCTCCTCGAGGTAGTCCCACACCCAGTCCACGTCGGAATTCTCTCCGATGATCAGGGGGAAGGTGACGACTGGATGGCCACCGAGATTGGCGACGATCGTGGTGATCGAGATGAGCGGGTCAGCGGCGTGCCGTAGTCCATCGGCCGAGGTTGACGTGAAATCCAAGGTAGTCATCGACGTGGCGATCCTACCGCAGCGAGAATTGGTGATACTGGATGCCATGACGCTCGAACATCGACGTCCCCCGGAACATGCGATGGACGCTCCACGGATCATCCGTCTGACGGAGTCCGACTGGCGAACCTTCGCGCAGCTGCGCTTGCGTGCGCTCGCCGACACCCTCGGCCCAGGCGACCCGCAGTATCGCGACGAGAGCTCGTTCACCGCGGCGCAGTGGCGTCGACGTCTGCGCGCACACGCGCAGTTCGCCGTCACGATCGACGATCGGGGCATCGGTCTCATCGGTGCCCAGCGCGAGAATGCCGTAACGGTCTACCTGTACTCCCTGTGGTTGGACCCCGGTGCACGCCGTCGCGGCTTCGGGCGGGCTTTGGTGTCGACGGCGGTCGAGTGGGCCAGGGGTGAGCGGGCGCGCGCGGTCACGCTGAGGGTCAACGTCGACAACGCCGCCGCTCGCGGCGTCTACGAGGGACTGGGATTCCAGGTCACCGTCGCCGGCTCCCCCAGCGCATCCGCCAGCAGGACAGACGAACTCGTCATGTCGTTGAGTGTTGACTGAGGTCGGGGCGGTACCGAACCAGGAGTGCACGAAGCCCGTCCATGGCCTCTACGGCGCGTCCCTTGTCGACCGCCTGAATGGCCATCACGGGCACGTATTCGTCGTCGGGAAGATCTACCCGCGCCCACCGCGCTCCGACCGGAAACGACACGCCGACGAGGTCGGACCACGGAATCAGCCGGAAGGTCAACAGATTCCGCACCGCAACACCCGCGGGACCCACGCGAAGTCGAGGCCTCGCGAACAGCAGGACGATGCACGCGATGATCACCCCGAGTAGCCCGATGGCCACCTGATCCGCGGTCTGGAAGATCACTCCGCTGGACTTGATCTTCAGCAGCGCACCGACGGCGATGTGCGCAGCCGCGATCACGAATGCGGCACCGTACGCGAAATACGGTGTCAGATAAGGACGAACCTCGAGATCCCAGCCGCCGGGATTGCCTGCAGCCGGGTCGCCGGGTTCGGTCACGGGCGATCGCCCAGCGAGCGCAGGACCAAGGCGGTGGACAACGCCGCAGCGGCCGCCTGGGCACCCTTGTCCTCCGCGGACCCAGGCAATCCTGCGCGGTCTAGCGCCTGCTGCTCGTCGTTGGTCGTGAGAACACCGTTGGCCACGGGAGTCGACTCGTCGAGCGACACCCGGGTGAGGCCGGCGGTCACGGCATCGCAGACGTAGTCGAAGTGTGGTGTCTGGCCGCGAATGACGACGCCGAGCGCCACCACCGCATCGTGTCGTGCTGCCAACGCCTGTGCCACCACGGGAATCTCGATCGCGCCGAGTACCCGCACCACGGTCGGGTCGGAGACGCCGCTGTCCTTCGCCACTCTCAGCGCGCCGTCCAGCAGCGCATCGCATATCTGCGAGTGCCAGGTGCTGGCGACGATCCCCAACCGAAGGTCGGTGGCGTCGATCGCGGGAAGGTCGGGAACACCCGCGCCGCCACTCATCGTCGCGCTCCGCCCTGGCCGCTCACTGCGCGCCGCCGGAGTCGGTTGCCGTCGGCGGAAGACGATCGCCGAGCAGATAGGCGCCCTCGTCGTACCCGGTCATCTGCACCGCCTCGTCGTAGTCGTCGAGGCCCGTGAGGTCGTGCCCCATGCGGTCGCGCTTCGTCATCAGGTAGCGGATGTTCTCCGAGTTGGCACGCACGGGCAGCGCCACCCTCTCGATGATGTGCAGGCCGTAGCCGTCGAGACCGACGCGCTTGGCCGGGTTGTTCGTCAGGAGCCGCATCGAGCGGATGCCCAGGTCGACGAGAATCTGTGCGCCGATGCCGTAGTCACGAGCGTCGGCCGGCAGCCCCAGCTTGAGATTGGCGTCGACGGTGTCCTCGCCTGCGTCCTGCAGTTGGTAGGCCTGCAGCTTGTGCATCAGCCCGATCCCCCGACCCTCGTGTCCACGCATGTAGAGCACGACGCCGCGATCCTCGCGGGCGACCATGGCCATGGCGGCGTCCAGCTGCGGCCCGCAGTCGCAACGACGCGATCCGAAGATGTCGCCGGTCAGACACTCGGAGTGCACGCGCACCAGCACGTCGTGGCCATCGCCCTCAGGCCCTGCGATGTCGCCACGAACCAGCGCGACGTGTTCGATTTCGTCGTAGATGCTCTTGTAGCCGACCGCGCGGAACACGCCGTACCGGGTGGGGATGCGCGCCTCGGCGATGCGCTCGATGTGCTTTTCGTGCTTGCGACGCCATTCGATCAGATCGGCGATGGAGATGAGCGCGAGACCGTGCTCGTCGGCGAAGACCCGCAGCTCGTCGGTCTGGGCCATCGCGCCCTCGTCCTTCTGGCTGACGATCTCGCAGATCGCCCCGGCGGGTTGCAGGCCGGCCAGGCGGGCCAGGTCGACCGCGGCCTCGGTGTGGCCGGGACGCGCAGCACGCCGCCGTCCTTGGCGCGCAGGGGAACGACGTGACCGGGTCGGGTGAAATCGGTCGCGACCGCATCCGGATCGGCGAGTAGGCGCATCGTCGTGGCCCGATCCGATGCCGAGATACCCGTTCCGACACCAGCTTTCGCGTCCACGGTCACCGTGTAGGCGGTGCCGTGCTTGTCCTGGTTGACCGCGTACATCGGCAGCAGCCCCAGCCGGTCACATGACTCGCCGTCCAGCGGCACGCACAGATAACCGGAGGTGTAGCGCACCATGAACGCGACGAGTTCCGGGGTGGCCTTCTCGGCGGCGAAGATGAGATCGCCTTCGTTCTCGCGGTCTTCGTCGTCAATGACGACGACGGCCTTGCCCGCCGCGATGTCGGCTAGCGCCCGCTCGACGGAATCAAGCCTCGTCATGTATGCCACCTACTCGTCGCCCCAGCGTGGGGCCGCTTCGAACAATCGACATCAGTATGAACCACGAACCAGGACGTTTTGTTGCCTGCTCCCGACCAGCGGGTTGGTCGGGAGAGGGCGTGGAGTGACGACGCATCTGCCGGCAGGCTCAGCCGCCGGCACCGCCGTTCGCACCGAGCAGTCGCTCGACGTACTTGGCGATGACGTCCACCTCCAGGTTCACGGGTGTACCGACGGGGGCCCGGCCCAGCGTCGTCAACTCCAGGGTGGTGGGAATCAGCGAGACCTCGAACCAGTCGTCACCAAGCGCCGACACCGTGAGCGAGATCCCGTCGACCGTGATCGACCCCTTCTCGACGACGTACCGCGACACGGCGGCAGGCAGAGCGATCCTGACCACTTCCCAGTGCTCCGACGGCGTGCGCGCGACGACGTGGCCCGTGCCGTCGACGTGGCCCTGCACGATGTGCCCGCCGAGGCGGCTGTTGAGCGCGGCCGCGCGTTCGAGGTTGACGTGGCTGCCGACGTCGACGCCGCGCAGACTCGACCGGTTCAGGGTCTCCGCCATCACGTCCGCGGTGAACGCGCCGTCGGGCAAAACGTCGACGACCGTCAGACACACTCCGTTGACTGCGATCGAATCACCGTGCCCCGCGTCGCTGGTGACCAGTGGACCGCGGATCATGAAACGGGCGGCGTCGGTGAGGTCCTCCTTGCCGACGACCTCACCCAACTCCTCGACGATGCCGGTGAACATGACTGAAGATTAATCCCGGGTGGCTTCGCACCCGCCCGCCGGACGCCTAGAGCCGCTTCTCGCCGAAGAACGTCGCCACCGGATTGTCGTTGAAGTTGCCGATCCCGACGTACCCCTCGGCTTCGTACAGCCGCTGAGCGTGCTCCTGTCGCGGTCCCGTGTCCAACCGCGCCACGTCGTAGCCGAGTGCTCGGGCGGCCTCCTCCAGCGCGTGAAGTAGGACGCGCGCATGCCCCCTGCCACGTTCGGCGGGAACCACGTACATCCGCTTGATCTCACAGGCACCGTCGGGCAATCGCTTCACGCCGCCGCCACACACCGCAACGTCATCCCGATAGCCGACGAGGAACACACCGCCGGGGGGACCGAGTTCCGCCGGTCCGGCCTTCGGCATGTCGGGTGCGTTGAGGTCGAGTCCGCCGCGAACGTCCCAGTACAGCTCGCGCATCTCCTCGATCATGGCCTCGACCAGCGCCACACCGTCGCCCTCGTCGACGGGTACGGAACGAAAGTCCAGTTCAGTAGCCACGAGTCCACTACTACCGGGTGCCCGCGCTACGGGTCCAGTCGTCGGTACCCACTACGATGCAGTCATGCAGACGCGCCCTCGGCTTGCCGTGCTCCTGTCCCTGTTCACTGCGCTGATGACAGCCCTCGTTCTGACGTCGGGATGCTCCTCCTCGGAAAAGAAGAACGACGGCCCGTTGCCGGACGCCGCGGGGTTGATCAAGCAGTCCAGCGACGCCACCAAGGACCAGCACAGCGTCCACCTGGTGTTGACCGTCACCGGGAAGATCAAGAAGCTCCCGATCAGCCTGGTGACGGGCGACCTGACGAACGAGCCAGCGGTGGCGGCGTCGGGCAAGGCCAACATCGAGGCGCTCGGGTCGAAGCTCGAGGACGTGTCGTTCGTCGTGATCGACGGCAACCTCTACGCCGACGCCCTCTCCCCGGGAACCTTCACCGACTTCGGCCCGGCCGCCGATCTCTTCGACTTCTCGGCCATCCTCAGCCCGGACAAGGGACTCGCGAACATTCTGGCCAACTTCTCCGAGCCGAAGGCCGAGGGACGCGAAGCCGTCGGCGGCACCGAGGGCGTCAAGATCACCGGCAAGGTCACCCCCGAGGCCGTCAACGCCATCGCCCCGCAGATCGAGGCCACGGGCCCGGTTCCGGCCACGGCGTGGATCCGTGAGGACGGCGACCACGAACTCCTGCAGGCGACGCTGGAGCCCACCCCCGGCAACGTCGTTCAGATGACGATGACCGATTGGGGCAAGCCGGTGACCGTCACCAAGCCCGAAGGGGTCTGATGTCGCACGCCGTAGCGGCCCCGAGCACCAACCGGGGACTCGCAATCACGGCGGGCGGCTTGGCCGTCCTGCTCGGCGCACTCGACACCTACGTCGTCGTCACGATCATGACCGACATCATGAAAGACGTCGGCATCCCGATCAACAAGCTCCAGCAGGTCACACCGATCATCACCGGCTATCTGCTCGGTTACATCGCGGCGATGCCGCTGCTCGGCCGCCTGTCCGACCGCTTCGGCCGAAAGCTGCTGATCCAGATCAGCCTTGCGGGATTCGCGGTGGGCTCGGTGGTCACCGCCCTGTCCAGTGACCTCGTCATGTTGGTCATTGGACGCGTGATTCAAGGCACCGCCAGCGGGGCGCTGCTGCCGGTCACGCTGGCGCTGGCCGCCGACCTGTGGGCGCAGCGCAACCGCGCCTCGGTACTCGGCGGAATCGGCGCCGCGCAGGAACTCGGCAGTGTGCTCGGGCCTCTGTACGGCATCGGTGGCGTGTGGCTGTTCCACCACTGGCAATCGGTCTTCTGGATCAACCTGCCGCTGGCGGCCCTGGCGATGGTGATGATTCATTTCAGCCTGCCGTCACGGCAGAAGTCGGACCCTCCGGAGAAGGTCGACGTCGTCGGGGGCCTGCTCCTCGCGCTGGTCCTCGGTCTCGCCGTCGTGGGCATGTACAACCCGAAACCCGACGGCAAACAGGTGTTCCCCAGCTGGGGCCTGCCGGTTCTGGGCGCAGCAGTGGTCGTCGCGATCATCTTCTTCGTGTGGGAGAAGCGTGCGCGCACGCGACTCATCGAACCGGCCGGCGTCAGATTCCGGCCGTTCCTCGCGGCGCTCGGGGCATCGTTCGCCACGGGTGCGGCGCTCATGGTCACCCTGGTCAACATCGAGTTGTTCGGCCGCTTCGTGCTGGACAGGGACCAAAACCAGGCCGCCTTCCTGCTCATCTGGTTCCTCGGCGCCCTACCGGTGGGAGCACTCGTCGGCGGATTCGTCGCCAGCAAGATCGGCGACCGCATCGTCGCAGTGGTAGGACTGCTGATCGCGGCCGCCGCCTACTGGCTGGTGTCGCTGTGGACCCCCGACGTGGAAACCGCCCGCCACGATCTCGGCCTGTTCACCGTCCCCACGTTCGGCACCGACCTCCTACTCGCGGGTGTCGGATTGGGACTGGTGATCGCACCGTTGACGTCTGCGACGCTGCGCGTCGTGCCCGCCGCGCAGCACGGCATCGCATCGGCCGCCGTCGTGGTCGCCCGGATGATCGGCATGCTCATCGGCATCTCGTCCCTGAGCGCCTTCGGCCTGTACTTCTTCAACCAGTACATCCGGACGCACCCGGTAGCACCCGGTGACGTGAGCACGCTCAGGGCGCGCGTCTCGGATCAACTCGAAGCGGCATACGTCCATCAGTTCGGTTCGATCTTCACGATCACGATGGTCGTGTGTCTGGTGGGTGCCGCCCTCGGCTTGCTCATCGCGGGACGACACGAACATGCCGACGAGGCGCTCGCGGCGACCGATGAAACCGCCGACGCCGCGCTGGGCGAATCGGAAAAGACTCACTAAGAGTCTCCCCGGGCCGGGGGCACAGAACGCGGGCAACCAAACAGGTTTGACGACAACGCCTTTGACTGATTTCCGACGAGGTGGTCCGGCGCCTTCAGCAGCGTTCTACGCCGGGGGTCAACAGCTTCAGTTCTTCGATTCCCTCGACCCCATTGGCCGCGTCCACGGTGCCGAGCACCGCGCGGAATGGTCGGCAGACCATCTCCCTGACGACACTCTGATCGACCGGGCGAAAACTGAGCCAGTCCTGCAGTGCAGTCATGCTCTTCGTCCTTTGTTCGTGCTTACCGTCGCGCAAGACGTCGTCGGTGAAGGCGCGATACGTGCCGAGCGGGCCGGTGGCCCGTGCTCGACCTCAAGTTTACGGACGCGCCCCGTCAAGAACCGGCGCCAACCGGGCCCCTTCGATCTCGAAGCGGTAACGAGTCGCCGAACGGACGGATTTCAGAGGTGACGCGAGTCACGTTGAGGGCGAAAGGCATTGCAGATCTCAGCGCCAGCGGTTGCGGATCAGCCAGGCACCAGGCTGAGCCGCAGATCCGGTCCGATTCGTACCTCGCCGTCGAACCGCCAGCGCTGGGCAGAGGCGATGGTGAGCACGCCGACGTCGTCGACCGCACCGATCGGTCCACCGAGCAGGATCGGTGCGACGTACGCCAGGATCCGATCGATCACGCCGGCACGCAGAAAGGCGCCCGCCAAGGTCGGGCCACCCTCGACGATCACGTCGGTACGATCCGTCAGCGTGCGGATCACTTCGTGCGGATCGCGCGTGCGCAGGATCATCGTGCGCGAGTCGTCGTTCAAAACCCTTGCATCCTGCGATATCTCACGCTCACCGACGACGACGCGCAGGGGCTGCTTCTCGGCCAGCGTGCCGCCGGGCCGCGCGGTCAGCGTCGGGTCGTCCGCCAGGACGGTCCCGGTACCGACCACGATCGCGTCAGCGACGGCCCGGCGTCGGTGCACGTCGGCGCGGGAGCCTTCGCCCGTGATCCATTGACTGCTGCCGTCGGACGCCGCGCTGCGGCCGTCGATGCTGGTGGCGAATTTCCATGTCACGTGCGGCTTTCCGGTCCGCTGCTTGTGCAGCCACTCGCGCAGCGGCTCGCCGGCCACTCCGTCGGCGAGCACACCGGACACGACGCGCACGCCCGCGTCGGCCAGACGTTTCGACCCGCCCGCCGCAACGGGGTTCGGATCGTCGACACCGTAGGCCACCGACGAAACACCAGCTGCGACAAGCGCATCCACGCATGGCGGCGTTCGCCCGTGATGATTGCACGGCTCCAGCGTGACCACGGCCGTACCGCCGACCGCGCGGGTCCCCGCACGGCGCAGCGCGATCACCTCCGCGTGTGCTCCCCCGGCGGCTCCGTCGCTCCGACACCGGCCACCTCGCCGTCACGGTCGAGGATCACCGCACCCACCGGCGGGTTCGGGTACGTCGTTCCCTTCACCAGCTCGGACTGCTCGATCGCCAGCCGCATCGCGGCCTCGAGGTTCATACCGCCAGGTGCTTGGACGCCGCACCGGCCTGCCGACGCAGCGACTCGATCGCCTGCGCGGGATCGGCGGCGCCGAAGACGGCCGAGCCCGCGACGAAGCAGTCGACGCCCGCCTCCGCCGCGGCCTCGATGGTGTCGGCGTTGATCCCGCCGTCGATCTCCACCACGATCACCAGCTCACCCGCGTCGACCAGTCGCCGCACGGTACCGACTTTCGGCAGGACCTCCGGGATGAACTTCTGGCCGCCGAATCCCGGCTCCACGGACATCACCAGCAGGGTGTCGAATTCGCGAAGGATCTCCAGGTATGGCTCGATCGGGGTGCCGGGCTTGACGGCCAGGCCCGCCTTGGCGCCCGCCGCGCGGATGTCGCGGGCCACGGCGATCGGATCGTCGGTCGCCTCGGCGTGAAACGTCACGTTGTAGGCACCGGCCTCGGCGTACGGCGGCGCCCACCGCGCGGGGTCGTCGATCATCAGATGGCAGTCCATCGGAATGTCGGTGACCGCGAGCAGGCTCTCGACGACGGGCAGGCCGAGCGTCAGGTTCGGCACGAAGTGGTTGTCCATGACGTCGACGTGCAACCAGTCGGCGCCGACGACCGCGGCGGTCTCGTCGGCCAGTCGCGCGAAGTCGGCGGCGAGGATGGACGGCGCAATCAGCGGTGTTGCCATGGCGGTCAGATTACTTGCAGCGCCGCGGCGAACATCGCATCGGTGCCATGGCGATGCGGCCAGAGCTGCACGTACGGTCCGTCGCCGAGCCCATCGACCGGATCGAACAGCGGCCGGGTGTCGATCGCTTCGGACCGGGTGACGGCGAAGGGCGTCGGCGACGACGCCGACCGTCTCCGACAGATGCGGCGAACACGTCGCGTACAGCACCACGCCGCCGGGCCGGGTCAGCGCGATCGCCGACGCCAACAACTCGCGCTGCAGCTTCGCCAGCACGGGCACGTCGCTGGGCTGACGGCGCCACCGCGCCTCCGGTCTGCGCCGCAGCGCGCCGAGGCCCGTGCACGGCGCGTCGACGAGCACCCTGTCGAACGAGCCCGCGGGCAGGCCGGACTCGCGGCCGTCGACCCGCAGCACCTCGACGCCCAGGCCCGCGGTGTTCTGCTCGACGAAGTCCGCGCGGTGCGGGGTCGGTTCGATCGCCGTCACCCGCGCACCCGACTGGGCTCCGATCGCGGCCATCAACGCCGTCTTGCCGCCGGGGCCCGAGCACAGGTCGAGCCAGCGGCCGGTGTCGTCGCCGACGGGCGCCAGGGTCAGCGCCCTGGCGACCAGCTGGCTGCCCTCGTCCTGAACCAACGCCGATCCCCCACGCACCGGAGCGAGTTGGCCGGGGTCACCGCCCGACAGGTACACCGCGAACGGCGAATAGCGGCCGACCGTTCCGTCCACCTCGTCGGCGAGAGCCTGCGCAGTCAGCACGCCCGGCCTGCCGGCAAGGTGGACCTGCGGCCGCGCGTTGTCGCTGGCGAGCAGCGCATCCAACTGGCCGGCGTCGGCGCCGAGCGCGTCGGTGAACGCCTGCGCGATCCACCGGGGATGCGCCTGCGCGAAGGCGATGTGTCCGACGGGGTCGGTGGCCATCGGCGGCGCGAGCTCCGCGATCCACGACTGTTCATCGCGTGCCGAGATCTTGCGGAGCACGCGCATTGACGAAACCCGCTCGCGCAGAGTCCACTTCGATGGCCGCCTGATCGACGGTGGTGTCGAGGGCGGCGTGAGGCTCGACCCTCGTGCGAAGCAGCTGGTATGCGCCGAGCCGCAGGAGGTCGAGCAGCACGGGATCGATGCGATCGGTCGGCCGGTCCGCCGCACGCTCGATCACGGCGTCGAGCAGGCCCAGGCTGCGGCACGTTCCGTAGGCGAGCTCGGTGGCGAATGCGGCGTCACGCCCGGTGATTCCGCGCTCGCGAAGGAGCCCCGGCAGGACGAGGTTGGCATACGCATCGCGGTCGGAGACCGCGCGCAGCACGTCGAATGCCGCGCGGCGCGCCGGGTCGAGGGGCGTGCGTCGGGGCGGCTTGCGGTTGTGCGGTCTCGTCATTGGGCGCGTGCCGTCTCGTCCAGTCGTGCACCACGTGCCCAGTCTGCAGCCGCCATGGGCTTCTTTCCGGGCGGTTGGATGCTGTCGAGCCGCACCGGTTGCGATGCGGTGCCGACGTGTACTCCGTCGCGGTCGACCTGAATCACGCCGGGCGGCAACGACTCCCGGCCGGTGAGCATGACCGGGCCGAGCTTGACCCGGAGGTCTCCGATCATGGTCCATGCACCCGGATTCGGTGTGACGGAGCGGATGCGCCGCTCGACGACGTGGGCGGGCAGATCCCAGCGGACCCGCGCACCATCGACGGTGACCTTCGGCGCGACGGTGATGCCTTCGGCCGGTTGGGGTACCGCCTGCAGCGTTCCGTCGGCGATGCCGTCGAGGGTCGTCTCCAGAAGTCCAGCTCCGGACACCGCCAACCGATCGAGCAGATCGCCCGCGGTGTCGGTCGGCCGGATCGTCTCGGTGACCAGGCCGAACACGGGACCGGAGTCGAGGCTCGGCTCGATCCTGAACGTCGTCGCACCGGACACCCCGTCGCCCGCGGCGATGGCGGCCTGCACGGGTGCCGCACCCCGCCATGCGGGCAGCAGGGAGAAGTGCAGGTTGATCCAGCCGAGGGGTGGCACGGCGAGCAGGCCGTCGCGCAGGAGCGCGCCGTAGGCGACGACGGCACAGCAGTCCGGCGCCAAATCGGTGAGTTCGGAGACGAATTCGTCGTTGTTCGGCCGTTCCGGCCGCAACAGGGGGATGTCGTGGTCGAGCGCCAGCTGCGCGACCGGCGACGGCGACGGCTTGCCGCGTCGTCCCGAGGCGGCGTCGGGGCGCGTCATCACCGCGATGACGTCGTGGCGCGGCGACTCGATCAGCCGGCGAAGCGACGGCAGTGCCGGGTCGGGGGTCCCGGCGAAGACGATGCGCATGCTCTTGGGGTCCTCAGCTCGGGATCTTGTAGTACTCGCGCTGCCGACACGCCCGGTGAGTGGTGCGACGAGGTTCCATGGGATGTTGCCGATCAATCGGTTCAGCGTCGCCACCGCATCGTTGTAGTACTGACGGGCGAACGCCAGCTTGTTCTCGGTGTCGGCGAGGTTGTCCTGCAGGTTGAGGAAGTTGCTCGACGAGTTCAGCTGCGGATAGCTGGCGCCGAGCGCAAGGGTCCGCTGCACCGCGGTGTCGAGGTCCTTCTCCGCGGCGCCGCGCTGGGCGACCGACCTGCCGCCGGTGGCCGTCGTCAACGCCGCTCGCGCATCGCTGACCTGGTCGAGGATGGCCTTCTCGTGCGAGGCGAACGTCTGCACCGTCTGCACGAGACTCGGGATCAGCGAGGCGCGCCGCGTCAACTCGACGTCGATCCCGCTCAGCGCCTCGGACACCCGGACGTCGGCGGTACGAATCTTGTTGAAGCCCAACACGAAGCCGACGAGTACCGCCACCGCGATCGCCAGCACCACCACGAGCAGGAACGTCGTCACCAGGAACCGCCTCCTCCTCCACCGCCACCGCCGCCACCGCCGCCACCGCTGCTGCTACTACTGCCGCCGGAGGACGACGAGCTGGACTGCGATGCCGTGTACGCACCGATCGACGACGACAACGCCGATTCGAAGCTGTCGAAGTTGGGGCCGCCCGAACTTCCGGTGAAACCGCCGCTACTGGTCGCATGGGATGGCGAGTGGTACCACGTCGGTTGCGGGGCAACGGCTCCGGTGGCGTCCTTGTACTTCTTGGCCCATAGCGCCGCGCTGCCCGCCGCGACGGCGAACGGCACGTAGGCGCTGTAGAGGTCCTTGCGGGCCCCGAAGTCGAACCGGCTCTCAGCGGAATCGGTGGCCAGCAGGCGGTGGAATCCACCAGCCTGCGACCACAATTGGCGGCCCGACTCGGTGCGGCGGGTGCCGACGCCGTCTCTTCCACGATCGCACGGAGAAGGCGAAGAACGCGATGAACGGCAGGCCCCACATCGTGGTGGGAAAACCCCAGCGAAAGAAGCCGCAGATGGCCAGGATGGCAGCGACGCAGATTGGCCGTGCGCACCCAGAGTTCCTTCTTGCGCTTGATCATCAGGCCGTCGTCGATCGCCCACTTCGCAACGGCCGCAGCCATTTCCGCCTTGGCCTTAGTCAGCTTCTCGCCCGACTTGACGGACTTCTTCGCCTCGAACTCAGAACCGGGCCCCATGATCTTCAGCGCCGACCCGATCGCGACGCTCACCGGGTCGACGTCGGCCCACGCCCCGTGACCTGCCGTACCGCGGACGGTCCACTCGCTGGCGTTGACCTGCCTGAGGTCGACGAGCTGTCGTTCTGCGAGATAGAACAACGTCGCGGTCAGCCCGTCCTTGGGAACCGACTCGGTGCGGATGTACTCGGTCTGGACTGGGCCGAGTCCGGGCGGCGGCGCGTACTGCACGGGAAATCCCGGCGGTGGTTCGACGGTGGTTCGGTACCAGAAGAACGCACCGAGCGCGGCAGCGACGCACAGGCCCACCACCCACGCGACACCGGTGACCGATCTGCCGAGGATCCGATCCCAGTCGTAGTCCCACGGCAGACTCGAGCGCGGCGGGGTCGCCACGTCGACGCCCGCCCGCAGGGTGACCGGGGTCCGCGGTTCGAGTTGACGGGCGGTGAACTCGCACCGTGTTTCCGTCGACGGTCAGGTTGGTGCAGGCGCGCCCCACACCGGTTCCCACCGAGCATTGGGCGCCCGTTACGTCGGCAGGGCAGCGTCACCTGGACGTCGACCCGCTTGATGTAGTTGTTCCACGACGGGGCGATCACGTTCCAGTAGAAGGCCGACCTCGAGGTGGGCTCGCCGACCGCATCGGCGAATCGCCGGTTCTCGCCCGTGGTTCCGGGATCCAGCACTCCGGGGATCGAGTAACGCAATTCATAGGTGTGTGCGCCGGGCGACACCGTGCTGTCGGGGTCACCGATCTTGGCGACCCGGAATCGATCGCCGTCCTCCCACAACATCGCCGAAGGGGACGGGCTCGCCGTCCATCAGTATCGAGGTGATGTCGGGCACCTGCCGGACCCGAGGGCTGTTCTGGTTGGCCACGTCCCAGTAGCGGAAGATGCCGTGGCGACCGGACGGAAAGTCGCCCGTGATGGTTTCGACCGCGTCGAGTCGGCCGTCGGCGTTCACCGTGTAGTCGACGACATAGTCGGTGATGACGACGGGATCGGTGGATCGTCGCCGGCGCTCGAGGCGCTGCTGAGGACGAGAGGCCACAGAAGTCCAACGGCGGTGAGCAGGAACAGGATCAGCCAGCCGAAGAACCGCCGCATGCCACCTCCCGCTGGACTCGATGCACTCGTGTCGGGATCACCCTATGTGCAGCGGGTCGATCTGCACACGAACGGGTTGCTGGTCGTGACGGGCGCTGAGCACGCCAGTCGCGCGACGCAACGCCGCCGCGAGGGCCAGCCCGCCGTCGAGAGGCACCCGGACCAGCATCCGGATCGGCGAGCTGTCGGGGTCGGCACCCGGGGGGCGCCGCGCGCCCGGCGGCAGGTCGACGGGGCCGAGTACGTCGGCATCGTCGGGCAGACGTGCGGTGTCGAGAAGCGTGGCCGCCTCGGCGACACCGCCGTCGACCACCGCCATGTGTACCGCGGGCGGCAGGCCCACCTCGACGCGCGCGTCGAGTTCGGATTCGGCGTGTGCCAACGGATCCCAGCGGATCAGCGCCTGCACGGTGGGTATCGCCGACTCCGCGACCACGGCGACGACACCGCCGTCGCCGCGGTGCCGCACCAGCGCCGCCGCCGCCATCCACCTACGCATGGCGTCCTCCGAGGCACGCAGGTCCTGTCGCCCGAGGAGCGCCCACCCGTCGAGGAGCAGCGCCGCGCCGTAGCCGCCCGCGCGCCACGGGTTCCGCGCCCGGGGTGGCCACGACGAGCGCGGGCGCGTCGGAGACCGACGGATCACGGCGTCGCCGCCGGACGTGATGACGCTGGTGCCCGGAAACGCCCGCCCGAGTTCTTCGGCGGTGCGCCGCGCGCCGACGACGACCGCACGCACCGCATCCGAACCGCAGCGCACACATCGGAGCGTGGGTTCGTGCCGGCCGCACCACCGGCACACCCCTCCCGCGGTGTCGCGGTCGGGCAGCGACATCGGTCCCGTGCAGTGTCTGCAGCGAGCGATGGTGCGGCACTTGGCGCAGGCCAGCGCGGGCACGTACCCGCGCCGCGGCACCTGCACCAGCACGGGATGCCCGGCCTGAAGCGCGGCCCGCGCCGCATTGAGGGCCATGGACGGCAAGCGCGCCGTGCGCGCGGCGGGGTCGCGTTCCTGGGCGAAGCTGCTGTCCTCGATCGCGACGACCCGCGGCGTTCGCGCTCGGGTCACCGGCCGGGTCGGCCACCAGATCGTGCGCCCACGTCGATCGCACCAGCGCCTGCGCCTCCGCCGTGCGGGCGTAGCCGGCGATCAACGCAGCACACCGCAACTGGTGCGCGCGCAGCATCGCCACCTCGCGGGCGTGCGGATAGGGGGCGCGCGGTTCCGCCAGGCTGTCGTCGCCGTCGTCCCACACGACCACCAGGCCGAGGTCGACGACGGGCGCGAACACCGCACTGCGGGTGCCCACGACGAGCCTCGCGTGGCCGCGCAGGACCGCCAACCAGCGGCGGTATCGCGCCGCAGGACCGAGGCCTGCCGACAGGGCGACCACCCGCGCCTCGTCGACGTGTCGGAGCGCGGCGGCGTGCACCGCGTCGACGTCCCGCTGGTCGGGCACGATGATCAGCGCCGCGCGACCGGAGTTCACGACCACCGAGGCCGCCTCGGCCAACCGATCGGTCCACGACTCCCCCGGCAGCGCCTGCCACACCGCGCGGGCGGCGCGGCCCTGCGCCAGCGCATCGAGGAACTGCTCGCCGCGCGCATACGACGACCAGGCCGTCGCGTCGACGGGCGTCGCCGTCGGCGGTGGGGGATCGGGCACGGCCTGCTTCTCGACGTTCGCGTGGCGCGGAGGAACTGCCAACCGAAGCACGTCCGGCCTGGTCCCCGCATACCGCGCGGCGACCGCGTCGACGAGGCGCCGCACGTCCGACGTCAGCACCGGTTCCGCGGAAACCACCCGGTCGAGCCAGCCGAGCTTGCCGGGATGATCTGTCTCCGAACGCCTTTCGAGGATGAAGGCGTCAACCAGACGGCCGTGGAACCGAACCCGCACCCGCACGCCGGGCTGTGCGTCATCGGATTGGTCGGTCGCGACCAGGTAGTCGAAGTCGCGATCGAGGTGCGGCACGGACAGCATCGGCAGCACCCGAGCGATCGGCTCGTGCTCGGCCGCCTGCCTCGTCGCGGTCACGCAGGTTGTGTAGCAGAGTCGTCCGACGGGCGTCGCGCGCGGCCGAAGAGAAACCCGGCGGTGATCAACAGGATGGACGCCGCGTACGCCCACCAGATGGGTACGGCGAGGGCCTCCGATTGCAAGGCGAACTTGCCGATCCCGATCATCCCGTCCGACACCGCGAAACACACCGCTCCGAGCGCCGTCCACGGCGTCGGCAGGCGAGCCAGCAGCGCGGCGCAGACCATCGCACCGAGCACGGCCATGTACAGGGTGACGGGCACCGCCATGCCCTCGGCGACCAGTCGCGGCCAGAACCAGATCAGAAGCGCGACGCACGCGGCGATCACGACCGCGGCCGCCGCCAGTCGCGCCGTCGTACGCGCGACCAGCGGAACGAGCGCCGCCAGGAAGCACAGATGCGCGATCAGGAATGCCCCGAGGCCCAGCACGAACGACGGTGCCCACCACGGCATCGCCAGCAGAAAGTCACCGGCCGCGGAGAACATCAGCGCCGCGACGAGCCAGCGACGTTCGCGCGGGATCGGGTGGCCAAGCGCCGCGACCGCGAGGAGTACGGCAGGCACCGCCTTGACCGCAGGTTGCCCACCGAACTGACCGGTGAGTTCGGCACCCGAGGGAAGCCGCGCCGCCGTGACGATGAGAAAGACGCCGTATCCAGCGGCGACGACGGCCGCCGCGACCCATGGGAGCATCGTCCGACGGGATGCGTACCGTGTTCCCATGGCGGATTCCGATGACAAGCCCGCACTCGATGCCATCCTGCAGAAGGTACTGGAAGTGGTCCCCTTCCAGTTGACGGCCGAGGGAGGTCCGGAGGCGTCGAGGCAACGCTTCCGCGACGTACCCCGCCAGCCCCTCGATCCCAGCCTCCGCGTCGAGGACCGCACCGTCGACGGTCCGGCGGGGCCGATTCCGATCCGGCTCTACTGGCCGTCGGACTCGGACGACTCGACTCCGCAGGTCGAGAAGCCCGTCGTGATGTTCTTCCACGGCGGCGGGTGGGTCGTCGGCGACCTCGACACCTACGACCTTTCGGCGCAACTCCACGCCGTTTCCTGCGACGCCATCGTGGTGTCGGTGGAGTACCGCCTCGCCCCGGAGCACCCGTATCCCGCAGCGGTGGACGACGTCTGGGCGGCCACGCAGTGGATCGGCGCCCATGCGGCGGAATTCGGTGGCGATCCGAATCGCATGGCCGTCGCCGGAGACTCGGCGGGCGGAAACCTCGCGGCGGTGGTCGCGCAACTCGCCCGCGACGCCGGTGGGCCGCCGATCCGATTCCAGCTGCTCTGGTACCCCGCGACGACGTGGGACACGTCGCTGCCGTCATTCACCGAGAACGCGAACGCTCCCATCCTCAACCGCGATGCCACCGCCCAGTTCTCCAGGTGGTACGCCGACGGTATCGACATGGACAATCCGCCCGCGACGCTGGTGCCCGCTCGCGCGGCTGACCTCAGCGGCCTGCCACCGGCGTACATCGCGGTCGCGGGATACGACCCGCTGCGCGACGACGGCGTGCGCTATGGCGAGCTGCTCGCCGCCGCCGGAGTGCCCGTGGAGGTCCACAACGCCGCGAGCCTGGTGCACGGCTACCTCGGCTACGCAGGCGTCGTGCCCGCAGCCACCGAGTCCGCCGAACGCGCACTGGCCGCGCTCAAGGCCGCACTGCATCCGTGACCGCGGCCCACGCCGAACGATCGGTCGTCCACGGGCCCTGCGGACGACGGCCGACGTAACCGGTACCCGGGGTACCGCATATCTGGTCTGCGGCGTACTTTGAGTCGAACTCGACGCAGGAGGGCAACCGTGACGGATTCACCCGATTTCCAGACGCTCATCATCGGTGCGGGATTCTCTGGCATTGGCGCGGGGATCGAACTCGACAGGGCCGGCTTCGGCGACTACCTGATCCTCGAGGCGGGCGAGCAGCCCGGCGGCACCTGGTACTGGAACACCTACCCCGGCATCGCCGTGGACATCCCTTCGTTCTCCTACCAGTTCTCGTTCGAGCAGAGCGCCGACTGGTCACGCACCTATGCGCCGGGGCGCGAGTTGAAGGCCTACGCCGACCACTGCGTCGACAAGTACCGCCTGCGCGCCAAGATGCGCTTCAACACGACGGTGCACGGAGCGACGTTCGACGAGGACGCCGACGCGTGGCGCGTCGCACTCGATTCCGGGGAGACGATCACCGCCCGGTATCTGATCAACGCCAGTGGCGTACTGACCACTCCGAAGCCACCCGACATCGACGGCGTCGACGGCTTCGGTGGTGTCACCATGCACACCGCGCGCTGGGACCACACCCAGGACCTCACCGGCAAGCGCGTCGCGATCATCGGCACGGGTGCCTCGGCCGTCCAGCTCATCCCGGAGATCGCGCCGAAGGTACAGCAGCTCACCGTCTTTCAGCGCACGCCGATCTGGTGCTTCCCCAAGTTCGACTGGCCACTGCCCGCTCCCGCGCGGTGGGCCATGCGCATCCCCGGCGGCAAGGCCATCCAACGGCTGCTCAGCCAGGCCTACGTCGAGGTGACGTTCCCCATCTCTGCGCAGTACTACAGCGTCTTCCCGCTGGCCAAGCGCTCAGAGCGGCTCGGGAGGTCGTATCTGAAGCGTCACGTCAAGGATCCCGAGGTCCGCGCCAAGCTGACACCGCGGTACGCCGTCGGGTGCAAGCGTCCGGCCTTCCACAACACCTACCTGTCGACCTACAACCGCGACAACGTCGAACTCGTCACCGAACCCATCGACAAGGTGACCGGCTCCGGCGTCGCCACGAGCGACGGCGCGCTGCGCGACGTCGACGTGCTGATCCTGGCGACGGGCTTCAAGGTGATGGACGTCGACGCGTTGACGTTCGACGTGACCGGCAGCGGCGGACGCAGCCTCGCCGACTTCTGGGAGCAGAACCGAATGCAGGCCTACGAAGGCGTCAGTGTGCCCGGCTTCCCCAACTTCTTCTCCGTCATGGGGCCCTACGGGTACGTCGGCTCGTCCTACTTCGCCCTCATCGAGACGCAGACCCATCACATGATCCGCTGCCTCGAACGGGCAAAACGCCAGGGCGCCAGGCGGATCGAGGTTTCCCAAGATGCCAACGACCGGTACTTCGCCGAGATGATGCGCAAGCGGCATCGCCAGGTGTTCTGGCAAGACAGCTGCAGCCTGGCCAACAGCTACTACTTCGACAAGAACGGCGACGTTCCGCTGCGGCCCACCACCACGCTGGAGGCACAGTGGCGCAGCCGCCGCTTCCCGCTGGAGGACTACGAATTCAGCGCCTGACTCAGAACTGCACACCGCGGGTCAGCGCGCCGTCGACGACGAGGTTGGTGCCGGTGACGAAGCTGGCGGCCGAACTACTGAGGAAGACAACGGCATTTGCCACCTCGACGGGTGTAGCCATCCGACCCGTCGGGTTGAGGCCAAGTGCCGTCGCGAACAGTTCGGGGTCGTTCTGCTCGATCGACGGCCACACCCCACCCGGGAAGTACGTGTTGCCCGGACTGACGGTGTTCGCCCGAATGCCCTTCGCCGCGAGGTTGTACGCCAGTCCCTGCGTGTAGTGGATGATCGCGGCCTTCATCGCGCCGTAGGGTCCTGCGGCGAAGTCGATCTCGCGGCCCGACACGCTCGAGATCGTGACGATCGACCCCGCGTCCGCCTTCTCGAGGTGCGGTAGCGCCGCCTCGACCAGGCCGATGGTGCCCATCAGATCGACCTCGAAGCTCGTCCGCCAGTTCTCCGGACTGTCGGGGATTGCCAGTGCACTGACGTTCGCCACCACGCCGTCGATGCCGCCGAGAGCGGCAGCGCTGGAGTTCACCCAGTTCGCCAGAGCCGCAGCGTCACCGATGTCCACCGGAGTCCCGATTGCGGTGGCACCGTTTGCCAGGAGTTCCGACTGCGCGGCGGTCACCGCATCAGGGGTGCGTGCGCAGAAGGCGACGGTCGCACCTTCGGCCAACAATCCTTCGACCACCGCACGTCCGATGCCGCGGGTACCGCCCGTGACGAGAAAGCGCTTGCCCGACAGTCCAAGTTCCATGATTCCTTCGCTTTCGCATCGATCAGTAGTTGACGGAGCCCAGTGTGGTTGCCGCGCTGCGTAGTTCGTCGTGGATGCCGCCAAAGGCCGGGGCGCGAGGCAGCAGTCGCTTGTCGATCTTGGTCACCGCGCTGTAGTTGGTGTCGACCACGTTGGCGATCGGAACCTGCGAGATCTGGGTGAGCAACTGGTAGGCATCGAGCCGGTCGAGGCCGTGTAACTCGCCGAGCCAGGTGATCATCTCCACCTGGCTGGCCCGCCACGCCTCCTCGAGCGGCCGCCCGGATCCGATGCACATCAGATGGGTGTCGGTCTCGAGCCGCGGCCATGCTGGCCCGCCGCCCTTGATCAGGTCGACGATCGGCCGTCACGTGCATGGCACCCTCGACCGCGGTACCGCAGGACTCCCCCTCACCCTGCCGGTAGTGGCCGTCCCCGAGCGAGAACAGTGCCCCTTCGACGTTCACGCGCAGATAACACGTTGCGCCAGCGGCCATCTCGGGGGTGTCCATGTTGCCACCGAAGCAGTCGGGAACCAGCGACGTGCGCACCTCGCGACGGGCGGGCGCCACGCCCACCGTGCCGAGCATCGGGTTGGCGGGCAGCCGCACCTCGAAAGTCGCTGGCGTGCGCCGAGAAGCCCAGCGTCTCGGTGCCCGCGTCGTAGTCGTAGATGTAGGTGCGCTCGGGCAGCGGATCCTGAAGCGTCGGGCTGACCGGGATGCTCGTCAGCCCGCCGAAGAACGGAATGAGCGTCGACGCGCCCCACGTCCGCGCCGGGGTGAGGTCGACGAGGTGGACGGCGAGCGTGTCTCCGGGTTCGGCACCCTCGATGAAGAACGGCCCCGTCTGCGGGTTGAGGTCCTCGGTGTCCAACGCGGCGCTGGCCACGTCGTCGCGGCTGGTGATCCGGCCACCGTAGGCATCCTCGGTCCACAGCGTGAGCACCGTGCCCGGCCTGATCCGCATCACCGGGGTGGCGCCACCGAAGGTGAACGTCAGCTGCTCGACCGTCGGGATGAACGTGACGTGGTCCATGGCTTCATCTGCTGTACCTGCGGGCACACACGCCGACTATCGCAGGAGACGTGATGAGCCTGCGCGTATTCGACGTCTGTCAGACAGGACTACACGGAGGCCTTGAGCTCCTCGACCTTGTCGGTGCGCTCCCACGGCAGGTCGATGTCGGTGCGGCCGAAGTGGCCGTACGCGGCGGTCGGCGCGTAGATCGGACGCAGCAGGTCGAGATCGCGGACGATCGCGCCCGGCCGCAGGTCGAAGACCGACGTGATGGCCTTCTCGATGCGGGCCGGATCGACGGTCTCGCTGCCGAACGTCTCGACGAACAGGCCGACGGGGGCGGCCTTGCCGATCGCGTAGGCCACCTGGACCTCGACGCGCTCCGCCAGACCGGCGGCGACGACGTTCTTGGCCACCCAGCGCATCGCGTACGCGGCCGAACGGTCCACCTTCGACGGATCCTTGCCGGAGAACGCGCCGCCACCGTGACGGGCCCAGCCGCCGTAGGTGTCGACGATGATCTTGCGGCCGGTCAGCCCGGCGTCGCCCATCGGGCCGCCGAGCACGAACTTGCCGGTCGGGTTGACCAGCAGCCGGAAGTCCGAGGTGTCCATCGTGTCGTGGTTCAGGTCGGCCAGGACGGTGTTGACGACCTTCTCGCGGATGTCCGGGGTCAGCGTGCCGTCCAGGTCGATGCCGGCGGCGTGCTGGGTGGACAGCACGACGGTGTCGAGCCGCACCGGCGTGGTGCCGTCGTACTGGATGGTGACCTGGGTCTTGCCGTCGGGCCGCAGGTAGGCCAGCACGCCGCTCTTGCGGACCTCGGTCAGCCGGCGGGCCAGCCGGTGCGCGATCGCGATCGGCAGCGGCATCAGTTCGGGGGTGTCCTTGATGGCGTAGCCGAACATCAGCCCCTGGTCGCCGGCGCCCTGGGCGTCGAGCGGATCGCCTGCGCCCTCGACGCGCGCCTCGTGCGCGGTGTCGACGCCCTGGGCGATGTCGGGCGACTGCGCGCCGATGCCGATGTTGACGCCGCAGGTCTCACCGTCGAAGCCCTTGGCCGACGAGTCGTAGCCGATCTCGAGGATGCGCTCGCGCACGGTCTTCGGGATGTCGGCGTAGGCCTCCTTGGCCGTCGTGGTGACCTCACCGACGACGTGCACCTGACCGGTGGTGACCAGGGTCTCGACCGCGACGCGGGACTTGGGATCCTGCGCCAGCAGGGCGTCGAGGACCGAGTCGCTGATGGCGTCACAGATCTTGTCGGGGTGCCCCTCTGTTACCGACTCACTGGTAAACAGCCGACCATTGCTCACGGTTCATCCCTTCTCACTGATAACTTAGTTAAGCGAATCATATCGGTGCCCTGCTGCAGCCAAGCGTGTCAGCCCGTGCAGCGCGCAACCGTTACGCGCAGCGTGTGGCTGTGCTACGCGTCACCCGCCGTTGTGCAGGAAGCCCACGATCGCGTCCACGATACGGCTGGCCATCAAAGTCTTCGAACCGTGCTCCAGCGCGGCCTCGGTGCCGTCGGCCGCCAGCAGCCAGCCGTCGTTGTTGTCGACCTCGAACGCCTTACCCTCGCCGACGGCGTTGACGACGAGCAGGTCACAGCCCTTGCGCTCCAGCTTCGACCGCGCGTGGAACAGCACGTCACCGTTGGCGTCACCGGTCTCGGCGGCGAAACCGACGATGGCGCGCATGTCGGGCAGCTGACCGTCGGTCGCGCCCGGACCACGCCGGCGAGGACGTCGTCGGTGCGCGTCAGCTCGATCGACGGGCGCATCGGCGTGCGCCGGCTCGTGCGGACTTCTTGATCTTGGTGGTGGCGACGTGGGTCGGGCCGGAAGTCGGCGACCGCGGCCGCCATGACGAGCACGTCCGCGTCGGGGGCGTGCTTGGAGACCGCGTCGCGCAGCTGGCTGGCCGAGCCGACGTGCACGACCTCGACGCCCGCCGGGTCGATCGAGCCCGACGGTGTTGCCCGCGATCAGCGTGACCTCGGCGCCGCGCTGGGCGGCGACCCGCGCCATCGCGTATCCCTGCTTGCCCGAGCTGCGGTTGCCGATGAACCGCACCGGATCGAGCGGCTCGCGGGTGCCACCGGCGGTGACGAGCACCTTGACGCCCGACCAGGTCGTACGGCAGCGCATCGGGGCGTTCGAGCAGCAGCTGGGCGAGCGCGTGATCTCCTCCGCCTCGGGCAGCCGGCCCGGGCCGGTGTCGGCGCCGGTGAGCCGACCGGACGCGGGCTCGAGGACGATGGCACCGCGTCGCCGCAGGGTCGTCGACGTTCGCGACGGTGGCCGGGTGCAACCACATCTCGGTGTGCATGGCGGGCGCGAACAGCACCGGGCATCGAGCGGTCAGCAGCGTGGCGGTCAGCAGGTCGTCGGCGCGGCCGGCGACCGCGCGCGCCATCAGATCGGCGGTAGCGGGAGCGACGACCACCAGATCGGCCTCCTGGCCGATGCGAACGTGCGGCACCTCGGCGAACATCCGCGAACACGCCGGTGCGCACGGGTTGCCCGGACAGCGCTTCGAAGGTGGCCGCACCGACGAACCGCAGCGCGGACTCGGTCGGGATGACCCGGACAGCGTGACCGGCCTCGGTGAGTTGCGGACCACCGTGCACGCCTTGTAGGCGGCGATCCCGCCGGCGACGCCGACGACGATCCGCTTGCGCTCGGTCATGTCGCGCGCTTCGCCCGAGTGGCTCATCGGACTCAGCCCGCGTGCTCGCCCTCGGTGTGCTCGAGCAGGTCGGCGTGGATCTCACGCATCGCGATCGACAGCGGCTTCTCCTGCAGGCCCGGCTCGACCATGCGGGCCGACGTACTCGAGGATGCCGTCGCCGAGCTGGTTGTAGTAGTCGTTGATCTGGCGCGCGCGCTTGGCCGCGTAGATCACCAGCGCGTACTTGCACGACGCGCGCGCGAGCAGCTCGTCGATCGGCGGGTTGGTGATGCCGAGCGGGGTGTCGTAGGCGTCGGCAGCGTCGGAATCCATGTTCTCGACTGGGGTTGTCACGAAGAGATCTCCTGGCGTTTTCGTTGAGGTCTAGCTAGCTGCTCGGGTCGGTTCGCGCGGCGTGTCGAACTCGAACTCTCGACGGGCCACCAGCAAGGATACCAATTCTGAGCAGGCAGATTCCAATTGACTGTTGACGATCACCCTGTCGAACCCGTCCTGAGCGGCCAGTTCCGCCCTCGCGGTGTCCAGCCGACGGGCCATCACCTCGGGGGTTTCGGTGCCCCGACCGGCGAGCCGGCTCTCCAGAGCGTCCCAGCTGGGCGGGGCGAGAAAGACCGTCATCGCCTCGGGCATGGCGGCCTTCACGGCGCGCGCGCCGGCGAGATCGACCTCGACGAGCACGGGATTTCCCGGCGCGAGCGGCCGCGCGAACCGGCTCCGCCGGGGTGCCCGGACCGGTGCAGTCCGCCGTGGATCTCGGCCCATTCGAGCAGCGCGCCGTCGTCGATCAGCTGCTGGAACTGGCTCGGCGGTGACGAACGTGTAGTCGACGCCGTCCACCTCGCCGGGACGGGGCGATCGGGTGGTGGCCGACACGCTGAAGTACAGGTCGGGCACCCGTTCGCGCAGGCAGCGGACGACGGTGGACTTCCCGACGGCAGAGGGACCGGACAGCACGACCACGTGCGTTGCGACCGCTTGCGGCTCATCGCCCACGTGGTTCATCGCTGTCCGGCCCTCCGCCGGCGCTTAATCCGCCGTGAAGTCGAACTTTTCCAGCAGGGCCTTGCGCTGCCGATCGCCGAGGCCGCGCAGGCGGCGGGTCGGGGCGATCTCGAGTTCGGTCATGATCTCCTGCGCCTTGACCTTGCCGACCTTGGGCAACGCCTCGAGCAGCGCGGAAACCTTCATCTTGCCGAGGACCTCGTCGGACTCGGCGTCCTTGAGGACCTGCTTGAGGTTGGTGCCGCCACGCTTGAGCCGATCTTTGAGCTCAGCTCGCGCTCGACGTGCGGCAGCAGCCTTCTCCAACGCTGCCGCGCGCTGTTCGTCGGTCAACTGGGGAAGGGCCACGGGGTTCCTCCGTCTCTAGCCGTCATTTACTTGTGTCTTGACTGGTCACCGAACCAGCCAGCGACGACGACCGTACCCACGCCAGGTGACGAAAGCTAACCCCACCCCCCGTAACGCCACCGAAACTGCAGCGTGTAAGGCACGCGAAGGATCGTCGAACGAGGCCCGATCCGACGCGCACCAGGCGCGGCACTCTTCCTGGCAATCATCGATCTGCCTGCGTATCAAGGGTTTTGGCGGCTTCGGAAGGCGGTGCGCAACGGCGCGGGCGTGAGCCGCACGTGTCGAACGTCGAGACATCCGGCCGATTCGCAGAGAAATTTTCGCTGGTCACGGCGTGTCGGGCGTGTCGGCGGGACCGAGCTACGACTGGCGAAACCACGCAGTCACTCGAGTGACGTCCGTCACATCAGCACCGTCGAAGGCGACTCATAACCGGAGAACAGCCCACGCATGGATCGCGACCTAGCGTCCGGTCGTCGGGTCGGTGAGCACCCGCCGACGTACCCCGAGAGGAGTGCCATGCATATCAGGCGCGTGACCCGTGCGTCCGTCATCGCCTTCGGCATCGGCGCATCCGCGCTGACCATGGACGCGAACGTAGCAAACGCCGCACCCCCGCCATGCTCGCCACAGGCCGGGGACTGCCGGGGTGGACCAGCCGCCCTCAGGGCGGTCCCCCAGGGGCCGCCGCAGCAACACGATCAAGGCGGCGGGGACCCGTGTGACGGCAACTGAGTCGAGCCGATCTACAGTCCGGCCTTCGACAACTGGGGATTCCGGTTCCTCGGCGTCTGGGTTCCGCTGTGACGTCCCGACCAAGCAATGAGCGAGATGCCGCCGGTGCTGATGACAGCACCGGCCGCAGGCCATTGCGCCCATCCGAGGGATCAACTACGCTGCGTAGTAGATACCAGGAGTGATCGCGATGCGACGTACGACTCAAGCTCTCGTGGCAGTAACCGGTGTCGCGGTGGTCGGAATCGGTCTGGCGCACCTGATCTTGGGCGGAGCCGCCGTCATCGGCGGCAGCCCGCTCAACGCGACCGCACAGGGTGAGCACCGGTTCTTCGCAGCCCTCTTCGTCTGCTACGGCCTTGCGTTCCTCTGGTGCGTGCCCGCGATCGAGACGAAGAAGCGCCACGATCAACGTCCTGGCCGCAATGTTCCTGGTTGGCGGCCTTGCCCGACTCGTCTCGATCGCCGTATCGGGACCGCCCAACGCGTTCTACTCCGCGATGCTGGTCATCGAGCTGGCGTTGCCGATGCTCCTGTTCTTCCTCAGCTCTCGACTCCCGCAATCCTCCTGAGAGCAAACGGTTTTCAACCCGTTACCCATTGCACAGCGCCCACCCACCCTCACCACAGAGCGACCCCACCTTGCCGCCATACCGTCGTGTCGAGTGAGACGAATCAACGTCGCACTGACGAGAAATGGAGTGACGGAATGACTTTCAAGCGAGTCGCATGCGCGTCAACCTTGGCTGCTGGAGTCGGACTCGCAGGGTTGTTCGGCGTGGGCCTCGGATCGGCGTCGGCGAATCCCGGCCGTGCAACGCGCCAGGCAAGCCACCGTGCGGACAGGACCACAGCTGGAACAACAACGGTCCAGGTGACGACAACGGGCCGGGCGACAACAACGGTGGCGACAAGGGCAGCCAGACTGGCACGGTCGCGGCATCGACCAGGGACGCCAGGACCATCAGCCCTTCAACTGGAACGGCGTACAGGTCAATCCCGTCCCCGCGGGCAACGGTGCGGGCTGGGGATTCTGGTTCTTGGGAATGTGGATTCCGCTGTAACCACACCGACGATGCGGCGGGTCACCGTTCCGGTGGCCCGCCGCCGCTGTGGAGCCTGCAGCCGCTTTGGCGCTCAATCGGCGAGGTACGCGACCGCGTCGCGCATGCGCTCCCCCGCCGCCCGCAAGGCGGCCACGTCGGGACCCGCACGCAACACCTCGCGAGACACCGCAGGCAGCACAGTCCCGGGCGCGGCGCCCCCGAGGCCGCGCAGCGCGTCCGGACGCCCCCCTGGGCGCCCACGCCCGGGACGAGCACCAGACCGCCCAGAGCGCTCAGATCCGGCACCGCGGACAGCGTGGCACCCACCACCACGCCCACCGAACCCGTTCCGGCCGTGCGATTCTCGTTCGGCCACGTCGTCGACGATCGACTGAGCCACCGACCGCCCGTCCGACTCCGCCAGCTGCACGCTGGCGCCCTCCGGATTGGACGTCGCCGCCAGGACGAAGACACCTCGACCATTCTGGGCCGCGGTGTCCAGAAGCGGTCTCAACGAGCCGAATCCCAGGTACGGCGATGCCGTCACGGCGTCGCTGCTCAGCGGCGAGTCACCGGTCCAGGCTGCGGCGTAGGCCGCCATCGTCGTGCCGATGTCGCCCCGCTTGGCGTCGGCAAGCACGAGGACGCCGGCATCCCGCAGCGCAGCGATCACGTCTTCCAAGACCGAATAGCCCGCCGCGCCATGGGCTTCGAAGAAGGCGACCTGTGGCTTCACGACCGCGAACCCGCTGAAGGCATCGACGCAGACGTCGCAGAACTGCCGCAGGCCGTCGACGCCGCCGGGAAGTCCCCACGCCGCCAACAGCTCGGGATGCGGGTCGATGCCGAGACACAGCGGACCACGGGATGCCATCGAGGCGGCCGCCCGGGCACCGAAGTCCATCAGTGCGCCGCGCCCAGCTGGCTGTGCAGCTCCTGCAGTGACAGCACCCCGATGTCGCCGCGGATGCCCGCCTCGATCCCCTGCACGGCGGCCGACGCACCCTGCACCGTCGTGATGCACGGGATGTTCATCGCGACCGCCGCCGCTCGGATCTCGTAGCCGTCGATGCGCGGACCGGCGTTTCCGTACGGCGTGTTGATCACCATGTCGACGTCGCCGGCCCTGATCGCGTCCACCGCCGACGCGGCGGGCCGATCTGGGCTCGGCGGCTCGAAGTGCTTGCGCACCTCGTCGCAAGGAATACCGTTGCGGCGCAGCATCTCCGCCGTTCCCTCGGTGGCCAGAACGCGGAAGCCGAGGTCGGCCAGGCGCTTGACCGGAAAGACCAACGACCGCTTGTCCCGGTTGGCCACCGACACGAAGACGGTGCCCTCGGCTCGGCAGCGACCCGTAGGCGGCGGTCTGACTCTTGGCGAAGGCACTGCCGAAGTCGCGGTCGATTCCCATGACCTCGCCGGTCGACTTCATCTCCGGCCCGAGCAGCGAGTCCACCTGCGAGCCGTCGGCCTTGCGGAAGCGGTTGAACGGCAGCACGGCTTCCTTGACGGCGATCGGCGCGTGCGGTGACACGCTGGCGCCGTCTCCGGACTTGACCAGCAGGCCCTCCTCGCGGAGTTGGGCGATCGTGGCGCCCAGCATGATTCGCGCACAGGCCTTGGCCAACGGGACGGCGGTGGCCTTGGAGACGAACGGCACGGTGCGGCTCGCTCGCGGGTTGGCCTCGAGCACGTAGAGCACGTCGTCCTTCAGCGCGTACTGCACGTTGAGCAGGCCGACGACGCCGATCCCGTGCGCGATGGCCGTCGTTGCCCGTCGCACCGACTCGATGTCCTGTCGTCCCAGAGTGACGGGCGGCAGCGCGCATGCCGAGTCGCCGGAATGGATGCCCGCCTCCTCGATGTGCTCCATCACGCCACCGATGTACACCTCGGTGCCATCGCACAGGGCGTCGACGTCGATCTCGATGGCGTCTTCGAGGAATCTGTCGACGAGGACCGGATGCTCGGGCGACAGTTGGGTCGCGCGCTCGATGTAGCCCTGCAGCGTCTCATCGTCGTAGACGATCTCCATGCCGCGTCCGCCGAGAACGTACGACGGCCGGACCAAGACCGGATACCCGATGTCAGCGGCGATGCGACGGGCCTGCTCGAAGCTGGTGGCCATCCCGAACCGGGGCGCAGGCAGGCCCGGCGTTCTTGAGCACCTCGCCGAACTCGCCGCGGTCCTCCGCCAGATCGATCGCCTTGGGGCTGGTACCGACGATCGGCACGCCGGCGTCCTCGAGCCGCTGCGCAAGTCCGAGCGGCGTCTGCCCGCCGAGTTGGACGATGACCCCGACGACACCGGGACCACCTTCGCCAGAGGCGGATTCGGCGTAGTAGACCTCGAGGACGTCCTCGAACGTCAGCGGCTCGAAGTACAGCCGATCCGCGGTGTCGTAGTCGGTCGACACCGTCTCGGGGTTGCAGTTGATCATGACGGTCTCGAAACCCGTCTCGCTCAACGTGGTCGCGGCGTGCACGCAGCTGTAATCGAACTCGATGCCCTGGCCGATCCGGTTGGGACCGGAGCCGAGGATCAACACCTTCGCCTTCTCGGTCTGCGGCGCGACCTCGGTCTCGGCGGCTGGATCCAACTCGTAGCTGCTGTAGTGGTAGGGCGTCTTGGCCTCGAACTCCGCGGCGCAGGTATCGACGGTCTTGTACACCGGATGGATGCCCAACCGCCTGCGCAACGCCCGCACGCCGACCTCGCCAGCCAGTTCCGGTCGCAGCGCGGCGATCTGGCGGTCCGAAAGGCCGTTGTGCTTGGCCTGGCGCAGCAGCTCCTCGTCCAGCACCGGCGCGTCGAGGAGGTCGGCCCGCAGGGCAACCAGCCCGGCGATCTGCTCGACGAACCACGGGTCGACACCCGAGGCCTCTGCCACCCGCTCGACCGAGGCACCCAGCCGCAACGCCAACTCGATGTCGTACAGCCTGCCGTCGACCGGGGTCCGCAGACCCTCCAACAGTTCGTCGACCGAGAGGTCGGGATCGGGTGCCGTCCAGAACCCGGCGCGACCGGTCTCCAGCGAGCGCATCACCTTGCCGAGCGCCTCGATGAAGTTGCGGCCCAACGACATCGCCTCGCCAACCGACTTCATCGTGGTCGTCAGGGTCGGGTCGGCGCCTGGGAACTTCTCGAAGGCGAACCGCGGCGCCTTGACGACGACGTAGTCGAGCGTCGGCTCGAAACAGGCAGGCGTCTCCTTCGTGATGTCGTTGACGATCTCGTCGAGCGTGTAGCCGATCGCCAACTTCGCCGCGATCTTCGCGATGGGAAAGCCCGTCGCCTTGGAGGCCAACGCCGACGACCGTGACACGCGCGGGTTCATCTCGATGACGATCAGCCTGCCGTCGGCCGGGTTCACCGCGAACTGGATGTTGCATCCGCCCGTGTCGACGCCCACCTCGCGAAGGATCGCGATCCCCAGGTCCCGCATCGTCTGGTACTCGCGGTCGGTCAGCGTCATCGCGGGAGCGACCGTCACCGAGTCGCCGGTATGCACGCCCATCGGGTCGAAGTTCTCGATCGAGCACACCACCACCACGTTGTCGTGGTGGTCGCGCATCAGCTCGAGCTCGAATTCCTTCCAGCCGTAGATCGATTCCTCGATCAGCACGTTGGCGCTCGGCGATGCGGCGAGCCCGTCACCCGCCATCCGCTCGACGTCCTCGGCGGAGTACGCCATACCCGATCCAAGCCCGCCCATCGTGAACGACGGCCGCACGACGACGGGCAGTCCGAGTTCGGCGACCGTCTGCCGCACCTCGTCCATCGTGAAACAGCACGCGCGACTTGCGCGGATTCGCCGCCGACCTTGGCGACGATGTCCTTGAACTTCTGCCTATCCTCGCCGCGCTGAATGGCCTCGAAGTCGGCGCCGATCATCTCGACGTCCCACCGGTCCAGCGCGCCGTTCTCGTAGAGGGCGACGGCCGTGTTGAGCGCCGTCTGACCACCGAGCGTCGCGAGCACGGCGTCGATCTTGTTGCCCCGTTCGGCTTGCTGGGCCAGCACCTTCTCGACGAACGCCGCGGTGATCGGCTCGACGTAGGTGTGGTCGGCGTACTCGGGATCGGTCATGATCGTCGCCGGATTGGAGTTGATCAGGCTGACCTGCAGCCCCTCGGCACGCAGGACGCGGCACGCCTGCGTCCCCGAGTAGTCGAACTCGCAGGCCTGACCGATGACGATCGGGCCAGAGCCGATGACCAGCACGTGGTTGAGATCTGTCCGGCGCGGCATCTAGCGCTCCCCCTCTGCGCGAGCGTGCGCATTGTCGGAAATGCGGCGTGTCGCGTGCAGACACGCGCGCTCGCGGTGATCGGGGGACTACTTGCTCCCCCGCCATCAGGTCGACGAACTGGTCGAACAGGTACTCCGCGTCGCGCGGGCCCGCAGCGGCCTCCGGGTGGTACTGCACCGAGAACGCCCTTCCGTCAACGAGTTTGATTCCCTCGACGACGCCGTCGTTGGCGCAGGTGTGGCTGACGACGGCGCGCCCGAACGGGGTGTCGAACTCCTCGCCCGCCTCACCCTCGAGGGCGAAGCCGTGGTTCTGCGCGGTGATGGCGACGCGCCCGGTCGCGTGATCCATCACCGGGATGTTGATGCCGCGGTGCCCGAACACCATCTTGTAGGTGGAGCGACCGAACGCCCGACCCAGGATCTGATTGCCGAAACAGATTCCGAACAAGGGAATTCCGGCGGCCAGCACCTCGCGCGTCACGTCCACGACGCGATCGGCGGTCGCGGGATCCCCTGGCCCGTTGGAGAGGAACACCCCGTCGGGTTTCAGGTCCGCAATCTGGTCGAACGTTGCCGACGCGGGCAGCACGTGGCTGCGGATACCGCGACGGGCGAAGTTACGCGGGGTGTTCGTCTTGATGCCGAGGTCGAGGGCGGCAACGGTGAACCGTTGCGGACCTTCGGGTTCCACGATGTAGGTGGCGTCGGTGCTGACCTGTCCGGCGAGATCCGCGCCGAGCATCGACGGCTGGCCGACCACGCGGTCGACCAGTTCGTCGGCGTCGGCGAGCGCGGCGCCCGAGAACACGCCCGCCTTCATCGACCCGAGCGTGCGGAGATGACGGACGAGGGCCCTGGTGTCGATGCCCGCGATGCCGACCACGCCCTGGCGGACGAGTTCATCGTCGAGCGTTCCGGTGGAGCGCCAGTTGGAGGCACGCGGCGACGGGTCGCGGACCGCGTAGCCCGCCACCCAGATCTTGTCGTCTCGGCTCTCGCCGTCCTCCTGATTCCAGCCGGTATTGCCGATCTGCGGCGCCGTCGCGACCACGATCTGTCCGTGATAGCTGGGGTCGGTGAGAGTCTCCTGGTATCCGGACATGCCGGTGGAGAACACCGCCTCCCCCAATGTCTGCCCTACAGCGCCGAATTCGGTGCCGGTGAACACTCGTCCGTCCTCGAGAACGAGGACTGCTCTTGCCCGCGCTCATGCCGCGTTCTCCTCCACCCAGTTGGCCAGGTCGCGACGGTCGTCGCCGCGGAAACCGGTGTCGATCTCGGTACCCGACGGCAGTCGCCACCGGATCGCGAGAATTCCGTCGTGCGTGAGGGCCTTGCCCGCGATTGCCTCGTTCCGTGCGTATCGCCGTGATCGACTCGTCGGGGATCCAGATCGGGGTTGCGCCGCTGCGCTGCAGCATGATTCCCTCCGGGAAGCGCGTCAGCGTCGCCTTGCTGCGGAAGCCCAGATCGCCGACGGCGACCCGGTCCAGCCATCGTGGCGCGAGCGTGCTGCCGACGTAGAGGCCCTTGGTGGCCGGGATGATCGCGGGCCCGACGGAGTCCGGCAGCGCAGGCAACCGCCCGATGAGTTCCAACTGCCGGTGCGCACGTCGCAGCCATCCGCGCATGATCTGACGGATCACGCAAGGCGATGATCAGCACCACCACCAGCGCCATGATCAGGGACGCGACCAACGTCGGGGTGTTCATGCGGGGCTCTTCCCCTCGCGTGCAGTGACCTTGCCGCGCAACAGCGTCAACGTGACCGCGGCGGGCAACGTCATCGATTCGTAGGGCGTGTTGTCCGACCGGCTGGCGAGGTCGGCGCCACTCACGGTCCAGGTCGCATCGGGGTCCACCACGGTCAGGTTGGCGGGCTCCCCGACCTCCAGCGGCCTTCCCTGGTCGGGCAACCCGACGATCCTGGCAGGCGACTCGCTCATGACGCGGGCGACGTCACGCCACGTCAGAAGGCCCGGCGCCACCATGGTTTCGACGACCACCGACAGCGCGGTCTGCAGCCCGAGCATTCCCGGGCGCGCCGAGGCGAACTCGCACATCTTCTCGTGCTCCGCGTGCGGGGCATGGTCGGTGGCCACGCAGTCGATGACCCCGTCCGCGAGCGCTTGGCGAAGTGCGACGGCGTCGTCGGCCTCCCGCAGCGGCGGGTTGACCCGGTTGCGTCCGTCGTAGGTCGCGAGCCGCGTGTCGTCCAGAAGAAGGTGGTGCGGCGTGACCTCGGCGGTGATCGAAATGCCTTGTTCCTTGGCCCATCTGACGATCTCGACGGTGCCTGCGGTCGACGCGTGACAGATGTGCACCCGAGCGCCTGCGTCGCGCGCGAGCAGCGCGTCGCGCGCCACGATCGACTCCTCGGCCGCCCGCGGCCAACCGGCAAGGCCAAGACGGGCCGCGTTCGGACCCTCGTGCGCGACGGCCCCCACGGTGAGCCGAGGCTCCTCGGCATGCTGGGCGATCAGCACCCCGAGGCCCGTTGCGTATTCCAGGGCGCGACGCATGACCAGCGGGTCGTCGACGCAGATGCCGTCGTCGGAGAACATGCGCACCCGTCCCACGCCGGCGGCCATCAGGCCCATCTCGGTGAGCTGAGTGCCCTCGAGGCCCATCGTGACCGCGCCGACAGGATGGACGTCGACCAGGCCCACCTCCTGCCCGCGATGCCAGACGTGGTCGGTGACCACCGAACTGTCGGCGACCGGATTGGTGTTGGCCATCGCGAAGACCGCGGTGTAGCCGCCCAATGCTGCGGCAGCAGAGCCGGTTTCGATGTCCTCGGCGTATTCGCGGCCCGGCTCGCGGAGGTGCGTGTGCAGATCGACGAACCCCGGCAACAGAATCTGGCCGCTGCCGTCGAAGACCTCGGCGTCATCCGGAGCGGCAAGACCGGTACCGATGCTCGAGGATCTGGCCGTCTCCGACGAGCACGTCGACGGGCGTCGCCCTCGCCGTAGAGTCGGACGCTGCGGATCAGGACCGGCGCGCAGGAGCGAAGCGACCCGGGAATGTGCTGCGTCATGCGCTGATCGCCTCTCTCCCGGCGCCGACGAGGAGATGGAACAGCACCGCCATCCGAACGTGCACGCCGTTGGAAACCTGTTGCAGGACAGCTGATTGCGATGAATCCGCCACCGACGACGAGATCTCCATCCCGCGCAGCATGGGGCCGGGGTGCAGGACGACCGAGTCGCTCCGGCAGCAGAGCCAACCGTTTCTCCGACAGCCCGTAGCGCACCGAGTACTCGCGGGCCGACGGGAAGAAGCCACCGTTCATCCGCTCGGCCTGCACCCGCAGCATCAGAACGGCGTCGGCGGCAGGCAGTTCGCCGTCGAAACCGTGCGACACGGTGACCGGCCACCCGTCGACACCGACCGGCAGCAACGTCGGCGGGGCGACCAGGACAACCTCGGCGCCGAGGGTCGCCAGCAGCAGGACATTGGAGCGGGCCACCCGGCTGTGCAGGACGTCGCCGACGATGAGCACCCGCTTGCCCTCGATGCTCCCCAGCCGCTGACGGATGGTCAGCGCGTCCAGGAGCGCCTGCGTGGGGTGCTCGTGGGTACCGTCGCCCGCGTTGATCACGCTCGGGCCGCCACCTTCGTCCTCGGCCGTCCACTCCGCAAGTTGTTGCGCTGCACCGGATGCCGGATGCCGGATGATGAGCGCGTCGGCACCGGCGGCGCGCAGTGTCAGCGCCGTATCGCGCAGCGATTCGCCCTTGGCCGCCGATGAACCCGACGAGCTGACGTTGATCACGTCGGCGCTCATCCACTTTCCCGCGACCTCGAACGACACCCTGGTCCGTGTCGAGTTCTCGTAGAACATCGTGATGATGGTGCGGCCGCGCAGGGTCGGCAGTTTCTTGACCTCGCGCCCCACCAGCGCCTCGCGGAACCGGTCGGCATCGTCGAGGATCGCGGTCGCTTCGTCCCTCGTCAGGTCCGCCGCAGACAGCAGATGTCGTGTACTCACTAGCGCTTCGGACCTCCGTACGGTGCGATCGACACCCCTTCGTGGCCGTCGTCCTCGGCCAGACGCACCTTGACGTTCTCGCTGCGCGACGTCGGCACGTTCTTGCCGACGTAGTCGGCCCGCAGGGGCAGCTCACGATGACCGCGGTCGACCAGCACCGCGAGCTGCACCACCCGCGGACGGCCGATGTCGCGCAGGGCGTCGAGAGCGGCCCGCACGGACCGCCCGGTGTACAGCACGTCGTCGACGAGGATGACCAGCGCGTCGTCGATACCGCCCGGGGGGATCGAGGTCGCCTCGAGCGCCCGAGGCGGCTTTGGTGTCGAGGTCGTCGCGATAGAGCGTGTTGTCGAGCGCGCCGTAAGGGACGGTGGCGTCGGCGAACTCGCGGATCCTGTCGGCGAGCCGAGCCGCCAGCGTGACCCCGCGGGTGGGGATGCCGAGCAGCACCACGCGCGGCGCGTCGGCGCCGTCCAACGCGGTCTTCTCGATGATCTGATGCGCGATGCGCGAGACCGTCCTGCCGACATCGGCGGCGGACATCAACTCCCGGTCTGGAACTTCTGGAGCTTCCAAGCGACCTGGACCTCCTTCTCCGCCTCTCGGGACGGATCGTTAAAGGACGTCGAACTGCCGGGCAGCTTAGCACCCGCCGGTCCCCTCCGAACCGCTGACTACGCTGGGCCGAGTGAATCTCGACGGCAATTCCGAATCCATCCGCGAGGCGATCGACGCGGGGCTGCTCGCCGGCGCGCTCACCCTGGTCTGGCAGGGCGGCAAGGTGCTGCAGGTCAACGAACTCGGCCACCGCGACGTCCACGCCGGACTGCCGATGCAGCGCGACACCATCTTCCGGATCGCGTCGATGACCAAGCCGGTGACGGTCGCCGCCGCGATGGCCATGATCGAGGAGGGCAAGCTCGCGCTGACCGACCCTGTCGTCAGTGTTCTGCCGGAGCTCGCAGGCGTGCGCGTGATGGCCGATCCGTCGGGTCCACTGGACAAGACCGTTCCGTTGCAGCGCGACATCACCTTCGACGACCTGATGACCCATCGCAGCGGCTTGGCGTACGCCTTCTCGGTGGGCCCGCCGCTGGGCAAGGCCTACAGCAGGCTGATGCACCGCCAGCACCAGGACCGGTGGCTGGCCGAATTGGCAAGCCTTCCACTGGCCCATCAGCCGGGCGAGCGACTGACCTACAGCCACGCCACCGACGTGTTGGGCATCGCCCTGTCCCGGATCGAGGACAAACCACTCGCCGAGGTGCTGGACGCCCGCATCCTCGATCCGCTCGGCATGACCGACACCGGCTTCGCGGTCACGCTCGAGGGCCGCAGGCGCGCGGCGACGATGTACAAGCTCGACGCGAACGGCACCCTGCACGACGACGCGATGGGGCCTGCGCAGGTGCGACTGCCCGAGTTCTGCGCAGGCGGCGCGGGCCTGTGGTCGACCGCCGACGACTACCTCGCCTTCGTCCGCATGCTGCTCGGCGGCGGTGCCGTCGACGGCGTCCGGGTGCTGTCCGAGGAGTCCGTGCAGTTGATGCGGACCGACCGACTGACCGACGAGCAGAAGAAGTTCCCGTTCCTCGGCATGCCGTTTTGGCGCGGGCGCGGATTCGGGCTGAACCTCTCGGTCGTCACCGACCCCGAGCAGTCCCGCCAGTTCTACGGACCCGGGGGCGTCGGCACGTTCAGTTGGCCGGGCGCATACGGAACGTGGTGGCAGGCGGACCCTTCGGCGGACCTGATCATCATGTATCTCATCCAGAACCTTCCCGACCTGAGCGACGAAGCAGCGGCCGCCGCTGTCGCGGGCAACACGTCGCTGGCCAAGCTTCAGTCGGCCCAGCCGCGGTTCGTCAGGCGCACCTACAAGGCGCTGGACCTCTAAGGTTCATCCCCTAACCTGGCGGCATGGATCAGCCCACCGTCCTCATCAGCGGCGCGGGCGTCGCCGGGCCTACTCTCGCGTTCTGGTTGCATCGCTACGGATTTCGGGTGATCGTCGTCGAGATCGCCGCCGGCGTGCGACCGGGTGGACAGACGGTCGACCTCCGCGGGGCGGGCCGCGGAGTCATCGAACGGATGGGTCTGCTCGAGGCGATGACGCAGCGTGCCCTCGCCCAGAAGGGCGCTGCATGGATCAAGGCCGACGGCAGTCGGCGCGCCGAGATGCCGGTCGAGGCCTTCAACGGCAACGGGCTCATCAGCAGTCTCGAGATTCTGCGCGGCGACATCGCCGATGTCCTGCATACCGCCACCTCGGCGGACGTCGACTACCGCTTCGACGCCAGAATCACCGACCTGACGCAGGATCCGGCGGATGGCGTCGAAGCGACGCTGTCGGATGGCAGCACCGTGCAGGCCGACCTCGTCGTCGGGGCCGACGGCGCGCACTCAGCAGTGCGACGCCTGACATGGGGACCCGAGGATGACTACGTCACACCTCTCGGCGGCTACCACGCGTGGTTCACCGCGCCCGACCACGTCGGGCTGGACGGCTGGTATCTCCTCTACCAGGAGCCCGGTCTGGTGGCATCGATGCGGCCCGACCATTCACCCGAATCGTCGAAGGCCGGCTTGGCATTTCGTTCAGAGCCACTCACATACGACAGGCGTGACGTCGACGCCCAGCTGGCGATCCTCGACGAACGGTTCGCGGGAGCGAAATGGGAGTCCGCGGCCCTCCTCGCCGCCGCGCACACCGCCGACGACTTCTACTTCGACTCCTTCGTGCAGGTTCACATGGACTCGTGGTCGTCGGGGCGGGCGGCCCTCGTCGGCGATGCCGCCTACTGCCCCTCGCCGCTCAGCGGCCTCGGCACCGCGCTGGCTCTGGTCGGCGCCTACGTGCTGGCGGGCGAACTCGGCGCGGTGGGCGACCCGTCGCCCGAGAATCTGCAGCGCGCGTTCGGTGCCTACGAGACGAAGCTGCGACCGTACGTGACCAACGCGCAGAACCTCCCCGCAGGCATCGACGGTTTCGCGCCAAACTCCAACGCGAACATCGTGATCACCGCACAGGTGATGAAGTGGATGCAGCGCTGGCCGTTCCGGTCGTATGCCGACCGCAAATGGATGAGCAAGGCCGAGGACTTCGTCCTGCCCGACTATCCGAGCTAGTCCCACGCCTCGAATCGACGAAATGGCGGATCACTCGAACTTCTCCGCCCGTGTGCGTTTGGGCGATGGTCAGGAGCCTTCGGGTGCCCCGCGGACGGCTTCCGCCGCTGCCCGGATCTGAGGCGTGACCAGCATGATCTGACCGAGGACGCCGTTGACGAAGCCCGGCGAGTCGTCGGTCGACAGTTGCTTTGCGAGCTCCACGGCCTCGTCGACGGCCACCGGCTCCGGGACGTCGTCGGCGTGGAGGAGCTCCCACACCGCCACGCGCAGCACGGCGCGGTCGACGGCGGGCAGCCGCTCGAGGGTCCAACCCTGCAGATGCGCAGAGATCAGATCGTCGATGTGAGCGGCATGCTCGGCGACGCCGCGGGCGACCGTCACCGTGTACGGATTCAGCGGTGAGACATCACTTTGCGATTCGCTGAGCGCAGTTCTCCCGTCGGCGACGTCGGCGGCGCTCAGTCCGCGCGCCTCGGCCTCGAAGAGCAGGTCGACGGCCCTCTTGCGGGCCTGGTGCCGCCCCTTGTCCGGCTTGCGGTCGCGCATGGTTAGGCGTTCACGCGGCCTAGGTAGCTGCCGTCCCGGGAGTCGACCTTGAGCTTGTCGCCGGTGTTGATGAACAGCGGCACCTGGATCTCGGCGCCGGTCTCCATGGTGGCTGGCTTGGTGCCCGCGCTGGAGCGATCGCCCTGCAGGCCGGGCTCGGTGCTCGCGACGAGGAGTTCGACCGTGACCGGCAGCTCGAGGTACAGCGGCGCGCCGTCGTGGAAGGCGATCTGGACCGGGCAGGCTTTCCAGCAGGTAGTTGGCGTTGTCGCCCACCAGGGACTCGGACAGTGGGTGCTGCTCGTAGTCCTGCGAGTCCATGAAGACGAAGTCGCTGCCGTCGCGGTACAGGTACGTGGCATCGCGCCGGTCGACCGTCGCGGTCTCCACCTTCACGCCCGCGTTGTACGTCTTGTCGACGACCTTGCCGGTGAGCACGTTCTTGAGCTTGGTGCGCACGAAGGCCGGGCCCTTGCCTGGCTTGACGTGCTGGAACTCGGTGATCTGCCAGAGCTGTCCCTCGATCTGGAGGACGAGCCCGTTCTTGAAGTCTGCGGTCGATGCCACGGTGTGTTTCTCTCCTAGACGTCAGTCGATGACTGCCAGTTCCTTCGGGAACCGGGTAAGCAGTTCGGGTGTGGGTGTTCCGTCACTGCCCACGACCAGCGTGTCCTCGATGCGGACGCCGCCACGGCCGGGCAGATAGACACCCGGCTCCACGGTCACCGCAGAGCCAGGAAGCAGTGTACCGGCGGCCGAGGCGCTGATCCCCGGCGCTTCGTGGATCTGCAAGCCGACCCCGTGGCCCAGGCCGTGGCTGAAGTCCTCCGCATGCCCGGCATCGGCGATGACCTGGCGCGATGCCTCGTCTACCGCGCGGAGGGCGACCCCGGGAACCAGCGCGTCTCGGCCGGCACGCTGGGCGGTGGCGACCAGGTCGTAGAGCTCCGTCTGCCACTGCGCCACGGGCGACAACACGAAGGTGCGGGTCATGTCCGAGTGATATCCGGCGACGAGCGCACCGAAGTCGATCTTGACGAAGTCCCCCGCCGCCAGCACGGCGTCGGTGGGCCGATGATGCGGGATCGCCGAGTTGGCCCCCGCCGCAACGATCGTCTCGAAGGAGATGCCGTCGGCGCCGTGGTCGAGCATCCGCGACTCCAGCTCACGGCCGACCTCCTTCTCGGTACGGCCCGGACGCAGACCGCCGCCGTTCACCAGGTCCATCAGGGCCGCGTCGGCAGCTTCACAGGCCAGGCGGAGCAGAGCGATCTCGCCGGCGTCCTTGACCTCGCGCAACGCCTCGACCGTTCCTGCTGCGCGAACCAGCTCCGTGTCGCCCACGGCGCCCGCCAGCGACGAGTAGCCGTCCACGGTCACCACATGACTCTCGAAGCCCAGCCGCTCGACGCGATGGACGGTGGCGCGATGGGCCAGCGTCAGCGCGCATGCCCGGTCGATCTTCACGTCGACGTCCGGGCGACTGGTTGGCCGCCTGCGTCCGATAGCGCCCGTCGGTCGCCAACACGGCTTGCCGCCCGTCGGCGTAGACCAATAGTGCGGCATTCGATCCGGTGAATCCCGACAGGTATCGGACGTTGACCAGGTCCGTTACCAACATTGCGTCGAGGTCGGCCGCTGCCAGACTGCGGCTCAGACGGTCCCGGCGCTGTGAAATCGTCACAGGGCTTGACGCTACTCGCTACGCTGTCCCCTCATGAGTAGGTGGTTGCTGCGCGGACTCGTATTCGCGGCGTCGATGGTCATCGTCCGTTTGATTCAGGGCGCCTTGATCAATCTGTGGGAAACCCAGGCATTGTGGATCAGCGTCACGCTGGTCGTACTGTTCGCGCTCGGGGCGGTGTTCTGGGGCTACGTCGACGGCCGCGCTGACGCGCGGGCCAACCCCGATCCCGATCGCCGCGACGACTACGCGATGACCTGGCTGCTCGCCGGCCTGTTCGCGGGCGTCGTGAGCGGCCTGGTCTCGTGGTTCATCTCGCTGTTCTACACAGGCCTCTACGCCGAGGGCTTGATCAACGAGGTGACGACCTTCGCCGCGTTCACGGCACTGCTCGTCTTCGTCTCGGCGATCATCGGCGTCAGCGTCGGTCGCTTCCTGATCGACCGCAAGGCTCCGCCGGTTCAGCGCCATGGTGCCGACTACGACCGCGCCGACACCGACGTGTTCGCCGCCGTCCATGCCGAAGAAGGGGCCACCGAGGCCGCGCCTACGGCCTACGAGAACAAGGCCTAGCTCGGCAGGTTCGCCAGGTAGCGCAGCGCCAGCACATAGCCCTGCACGCCGAGCCCGACGATCACGCCGGTCGCCACCGCACTCAGGTACGAATGGTGCCGAAACTCTTCTCGCGCATGGACATTCGAGATGTGAACCTCGATCAAAGGTGCCCGCAGTTCTGAACAGGCATCCCGCAACGCCACCGACGTGTGGGTCAGTGCTCCTGCGTTCAACACGACGGGCTCGCCGTCATCGGCGGCCTGGTGAATCCACCCCAGCAGTTCGGCTTCGCTGTCGCTCTGCCGGATCGACACGTCGAGTCCGAGGGTCGCGGCCTCACCCGTGATGAGAGCGACGAGATCGTGCGTGTGTGGTGCTGCCGTAGACCTCGGGTTGGCGCTTGCCGAGTCGACCCAGGTTCGGACCGTTGATCACGTTGACCTTGCCCGTCACGCGCCGGCTCCGATCTCCGAGTAGGCCGCCACCAACAGCGACGGGTCTGGTCCTTCGAGACGGCCCGGCTTGGCGAGGCCGTCGAGCACCACGAAGCGCAGCACGCCAGAACGGTTCTTCTTGTCGCCCGCCATGTACTCGAGCAGCTGCGGAAACGCTTCGGGGTCGTACGTCACGGGCAGTCCCAACGACGTCAGGATCGAGCGGTGCCGGTCGGCGGTGTCGTCGTCGAGTCGCCCCGCCAGCCGGCCCAGTTCGGCGGCGAAGACCAGACCCACGGATACCGCGGCCCCGTGCCGCCACTGGTACCGCTCGCGCCGCTCGATCGCGTGCGCCAAGGTGTGGCCGTAGTTGAGGATCTCGCGCAGCTGCGGATTCCTTCTCGTCGGCGGCGACCACCTCGGCCTTGACGGCGACCGCACGGCGAATCAGCTCGGGAAGCACGGCGCCCGTCGGATCGATCGCCGCCTCGGGATCGGCCTCGATCGTGTCGAGGATGACGGGGTCGGCGATGAATCCCGCCTTCACGACCTCGGCCATCCCCGCGACGATCTCGTTGCGCGGCAACGTTTCCAAAGTCGCCAGGTCGACCAGCACCGCGAGCGGCTGATGGAACGCGCCGACGAGGTTCTTGCCCGCGTCGGTGTTGATTCCGGTCTTGCCGCCGACGGCCGCGTCGACCATGCCGAGCAGCGTGGTGGGCACGTGCACGATGTCCACGCCACGCAGCCACGTGGCGGCGACGAAGCCGGCGACGTCGGTCGCCGCTCCCCCGCCCAGGCTGACGATGGCGTCCTTGCGGCCGATACCGATGCGGCCCAACACTTCCCAGACGAATCCGACGACGGGAAGCTCCTTGCCCGCCTCGGCGTCGGGGATCTCGATGCGATGGGCGTCGATACCCTCGTCGGCGAGGCGGTGCCGGATCGCCTCCGCGGTCTGGGCGAGCACCGGCTGATGCAGGATCGCCACCTTGTGCCGCCCGGTCAGGACGCGGGCGAGGTCGTCCAGCAGCCCCGTCCCGATGATCACCGGGTAGGGACGCTCGACGAGGACGTCGACGGTCACGGGTTCACTCATGGCGGGCTTCCGCTTGGCGGGCCAACACCGCCGGACTCGGCGGTGCCTCCGTGGTCGGTTCGGGATTGAGGACCGTCGGCATTCTGCGCCAGGTCGATCGCCTGCGCCGCCGCGGCTGCGGCTGCGACGCCGCTGCTCGAGTCGGTGCACGATCTGGCGGGCCACCGCGCCCGGGTTCCGCCGGTTGGTGTTGATCCGAATCGTCGCGACCTCGCGGTACAGCGGGACGCGTTGGGCCATCAGGGTGCGGAACTTCTCGGCGGGGTCGCCGCCGGCCAGCAGCGGGCGGCCCACTCCCCCGGACGTGCGCCGAATCCCTTCGGCCGCACTGATTTCCAGGTAGACGACGGTGTGACCGGCGAGCGCCTCGCGCACGTCCGGCGAGGTGATCGCGCCGCCGCCGAGCGAGACGATTCCGTCGTGTTCGGCCAGCGCCGCCCGCACCACGTCGGCCTCGATGCGACGAAACTCCTGCTCGCCCTCGACGAAGATCTCGGCGATGGTGCGGCCCGTGGTCTCGACGATCTTGGCGTCGGTGTCGAGCAGCGGCAGGTCGAGCGCCTTCGCGAGCCGGCGCCCGATGGTGGACTTGCCCGAGCCGGGCATGCCCACGAGCACCGCCTTCGGCGACATCAGCCCGACGCCCTGGCGGCATCGGACCCGCCGTCGCGAGCGGCGACGGCGCGCAGGTAGACCGTCGATGTTGGACCGGGTCTCGGTCAGCGAGTCGCCGCCGAACTTCTCCAGTGCAGCACGGGCCAACACCAGCGCGACCATGGTCTCGACGACGACACCCGCCGCGGGCACCGCGCACACGTCGGAACGCTGATGGATGGCGACGGCCTCCTCGCCGGTGGCCATGTCGACGGTCGCCAGTGCGCGCGGCACCGTCGAGATCGGCTTCATCGCGGCCCGCACCCGCAGCGCCTGACCGTTCGTCATGCCGCCTTCGAGGCCGCCTGCGCGGTTGGTCGAGCGCATCACGCCGTCGGGGCCCGGGTACATCTCGTCGTGGGCGACGCTGCCGCGGCGCCGCGCGGTCTCGAAGCCGTCGCCGATCTCGACGCCCTTGATCGCCTGAATGCCCATGACCGCGCCGGCGAGTTGGCTGTCGAGCCGGTTGTCGCCGCTGGTGAACGAGCCCAGTCCGATCGGCAGGCCGTCGGCGACCACCTCGACGATGCCGCCGAGGGTGTCGCCGTCCTTCTTGGCGGCCTCGATCTCGGTGATCATCGCGCTCTCGGCCTGCTCGTCGAATGCCCGCACCGGGCTGTCGTCGATCGCGTCCAGGTCGTGCGGCTGCGGCGGCGGGCCGTCGTAGGGCTTCGATGCGCCGATCGAGATGACGTGCGACAGCACCTCGACGCCCATCGCCTGGCGAAGGAATGCCCGGGCGATCGTCCCGGCGGCGACGCGGGCCGCGGTCTCGCGGGCGCTGGCGCGCTCGAGGACGGGCCGGGCGTCGTCGAAGCCGTACTTGAGCATGCCCGCGTAGTCGGCGTGCCCGGGCCTTGGCCTGGTCAGCGGTGCGTTGCGGGCGAGCGTCGCCGTCGAGCGCGGCAGGATCGACGGGGTCGGAGGCCATCACCGTTTCCCACTTGGGCCACTCGGTGTTGCCGATCTGGATGGCGATCGGGCCGCCCATCGTGACGCCGTGGCGAACCCCGGCGAGGATGGTGACCTCGTCGGCCTCGAACTTCATCCGCGCGCCGCGGCCGTAGCCGAGTCGACGCCGCTTCAGCTCCGCCGCGATGTCCTCGGACGTGAGGTGCACGCCGGCCACCATGCCTTCGACCACGGCCACCAAGGCGCGGCCGTGGGATTCACCAGCTGTGGTCCATCGCAACACGCGTCCCATCTTCCCATGGCGGGTTCCCAGCGTAATCCGCCGAGCAGGCGTCGTCGAGTGCGCCAATCCACCAGCGAAGAGTCGACCGGCCCAGCGCTTACGGCGTGCGGTGAGCACGGCGATCAGTGTCCGCGATCTCGGCGTGTATCGTCAGCGTTCGGGTAATCGGCTTACTAGAGATACCGCAGGGCGACCGCGGTAGCGGCGGCCACGCACATCGACGGACCGTGCGGCACAGTGCGATCCGTCGGCCGCGGCACAGCCACCGCGAGGCCCACATTGCAGTCAGCAGCGGCGCGGCGAGCGCCGCCAAGACCCAGGCGTCGACGCCGAACGCACCGGTGAGTGCGCCGACGCCGATCGCCAGCTTGACGTCACCGGCTCCCATCGCCGGCGGGCGCGACGAGGTGGACGACGAGGTAGAGCACCGTCAGCGCGGCGGCTCCCGCGAGCAGCGGCCACGCCGCGACCGCACAGCGCTGCTACCGCCAGCACGATCATCCCACCGGGCAACGTCAACCAGTTCGGCAGCCGACGCTGCCGGACGTCGTAGACGCTCAGTGCCGCGAACCAGGCCAGCACGCAGACGCCAGCACCACGGCCACCCGCCCCCATGATCGAAGGCTAAGCGGCGTCGAGTGCCGCTCTCATCGCCTCTTTCGGCGCCGGCAGACCCGTGAACTGCTCGACCTGCGCGAACGCCTGATGCAGCAGCATCTGCAGGCCGCTGATCACGACACCGCCGGCCGCCTCGACCGCAGCCGCCAGCGGCGTGGGCCACGGCTCGTAGATCGCGTCGAGGAGCACCGGCACCCCCGCGACCGTGTCGGCGTGCAGCGCAGCCACGTCGGCGGGCAGGGTGCTCACCGCGACGTCGACTCCGCCAGCGGCGTGCCCAATTCGCACGCACCGCAGTCGTCGACGCCCAGCCGAGCGCAGAGCTCGCAGCAGTGGCGCGGCCTTGTCCGGGATTGCGGGCGACGATCGAAATGTCCTGCACCCCAAGCTCAGCGAGGGCGACGACGGCGGCAGGCGCGGTGCCGCCGGAGCCGAGCACCGCGCGCCGCGGCCGCTGTCGCCGATACCACGCCGAGCGCGCCCGTCACCCCGTCGACGTCGGTGTTGTCGGCGCGCCACCCACCGCCGGTTCGCACCAATGTGTTCGCCGAGCCCACCAGCTCGGCGCGCGGCGTGCGCTCGTCGGCGAACCGCAGGGCGGCGAACTTGCCCGGCATCGTCACCGACAGCCCCACCCACTCGGGGCCGAAACCGCCTACCAGAGAGGGCAATTGGCGGCGGTGCACTCGATGCGGTCATAGCTCCAGTCGGCGAGTCCCAACGCGCGGTAGGCCGCGAGATGCAGTTGCGGCGACCGGGAGTGCGCTATCGGCGATCCCAGCACCGCGGCCCTGCGCGCGGTCATCGGCGCGCTGTCGAGGACACCGTTTTGTCTTCGCCAGTTCGATGTTGGCCAGGTGCTGCTGGTAGTCGCGGGTGAAGAGCGTCGTGCCCTGGAGGTCGACGGTGACGAAGTACAGCCAGTCCCCCGGCGCGGGATTCTCCGCGGCGGCCAACGCCGGTTGGCCGGGCGAGCAGATCGGCGTCGCCGGAAGCCCTTCGCGCACATAGGTGTTCCACGGCGTCGCGCGCGCGCGGTCGGCGTCGGTGGTCGCGACCTCTTGGCGATCCAGCGGATAGTTCACCGTCGAGTCGAACTCGAGCCGACTGTGGTCCGGCTCGACGAGTCGGTTGTAGATGACCCGGGCGACCTTCGCGAAGTCGTCGGGCTTGGACTCGCGCTGCACCAGCGATGCGACCGTCAGGATCTGGTAGGGCGACATGTTCGCCGCCTTGCCCGCCTCGAGGAGGCCGTTCGCCTCGTACTGACCCGTGCCCGCGGCGATCAGGCCGGAGAGGATGTCCTGGGCGGGCGCCGACGGATCGACGTTCCACGTGCCGGTGCGATCAAGCCCTCGAGGCGCCGATGGTCCTTGCCGAGCGCCTTGACGGGCTCGAGCGCCCACTCCGGGACCGACAGCGCCGACGGCTCCGCCGTTCCCGCCGCCTGCGCGCAGGTCGTCGGCTTCACGCAGTGCTGCGTTCCATCGAGATCCATGCACGTGGCCGCCGAGATCAGCGCGAAGATGCCCTCGTGACCCCGTTGGTCTTCACGTCGATGATGTCGTCGAGCTGGCGACCTTCTGGTATCACCAGACGACCGACCCGATTCTGCGGATCTGAAAGCCGCGAAACGGCGTCCGACGCCGGAATCTCGGTGCGAACCTTGTAGAAACCGGGCTGGATCGAACCGATCGCGCTGCTGCCCGTCGCGGCCTCGACGAAGGCGGGCACCGTCGCCACCACCTGATGGTCGAGCAGCGTCTGACCGATCGCGGTCGTCGAGTCACCGTTGTGTACCTCGATGACGACGTCCTTGACGCCGTCCCCCTGATAGTCGGTCATCGCTGCCGAACATGCCGTGCCACATGCGCGAACCGAGGAACACCGCCCCGATCACGAACGCGATCAGCGCGACGAGCGCGAGACTGGTCCTGAACCTGCGCTTGCGGCGACGTCCTTCGCGCGAACCCGCTCGACGCGGCTCATCCCGCGCGCGCGGCCGCCCGACCGCCAGGTTCGGCTGCGTTGGCGACCCCATTCGCTAGGCATCTGCACTCCACTGTTCTGCGCGAGGGCGCATGCCGCCGCTGGTCCAGCCAGTCTGCAGGATGCCGACCGCGGCCACCTGATCGATCATCGCCTTCTGTCCCTTCGCACGGACGCCGCCTCACGCAGTGATCGTTGCGCGGTGACCGTCGTCAACCGCTCGTCGGCGAGCCGCACCGGTGTCGGGGTGATGCGCGCGCCAGTGCATCGGCCACGGCGATCGCGTCCAGCGCAGACGGCCCGGTCCGGTCGGCCAGTGTTCGGGGCAGTCCGACGACCACCTCGACGACGCCGAGTTCGACGACCAGTGCGCCAGCCTGCGCAGGTGCCGGTCCGGTGCGTCGCGGCGCACCGTCTCGACGGGAGTGGCGAGAATCCCGTCGGGGTCACACGCGGCGACGCCGATGCGCACGGTGCCGACGTCGATGCCGAGCCGTCGTCCGCGTCCGGGGTCGGGAGGTTCAGGCGCACCGGGCCGGTCGGGCGGCGGTCGCTCGCTGTCGGTCACCCAGCTAGCTCCGGCCTACCTCGGCACGCAACGCGGCGAGTGCCGCGTCGATGCCCGAGGCGCCGCTGCCGGAGCCCTGCGCCAGTTCCGCCTTGCCGCCGCCGCGGCCGTTCACCGCCGCTCCGACGCCTTGACCAGTTCGTTGGCGCACAGGCCGAGGTCCTGGGCGGCGGGGTTGACCGCGACCACGTACGGCACCGAGTCACCGTCGCCCTCCGCGATCAGAGCGACCACGGCGGGTTCGGAGCCGAGCTTGCCGCGGATGTCACCGACGAGGCTGCGCAGGTCGGCCGCCGAGATTCCACCGGCCATCCGCTGTGCCACGACACGGACCTTACCCATGAGCTCGGCTCCTGCGGCGGCGTTCGCGGCGGCCGCACGGCGGTGGCCAGCCGCATCCGATCGACTTCCTTCTCGGCGGCGCGCAGGCGCTCGACGAGGTTGGCGACGCGGGCGGGCACCTCCTCGGACGGCACCTTGAGCGACGACGCCAGCCCGGCCATCAGCGCACGTTCCTTGGCGAGGTACCTGAACGAGTCGAGCCCGACGTAGGCCTCGACGCGTCGCACGCCCGAACCCGACCGACGACTCGCCGAGAATGGTCACGGGTCCGATCTGCGCCGAGTTGTGCACGTGCGTGCCGCCGCACAGTTCGATCGAGAACGGCCCGCCGATCTCGACGACGCGAACCTCGTCGGGGTAGTTCTCGCCGAACAGCGCCATGGCGCCCATCGCCTTGGCCCTGTCGAGTTCGGTGTTGAAGTGTTCACCGCGAAGTCGGCCTCGACCGCTTCGTTGGTGACTTCCTCGATCTGCGTCGCTGCTCGTCGGACAGCGCGCCCTGCCAGTTGAAGTCGAACCGCAGGTAGCCGGGCCGGTTCAGCGAGCCGGCCTGAACGGCGTTGGGACCCAGCACCTGCCGCAGTGCGGCGTGCACCATGTGGGTGCCGGAGTGGCCCTGGGTGGCACCGTGGCGCCACTTGGGATCGACGGCGGCGACGACGGTGTCGCCCTCGACGAACTCGCCCGACTCGACGTTGACCCGGTGCACGAACAGCGACTTGGCGATCTTCTGGACGTCGGTGACCGCGGCCTTCGCCGTGCGCTGGAGCCCGTGCCGGTGATGTTGCCGACGTCGGCGATCTGGCCGCCGGACTCCGCGTAGAGCGGGGTGCGGTCGAGCACCAGTTCGACGCGGTCGGCGCCCGCCTGCCGGCGGCACCGTGTGCGACGACGGGAACCCGCTTGCCGTCGACGAAGATGCCGAGAATCCTTGCCTCGGAGACCAATTCGTCGAAGCCGGTGAATTCGGTCGGCCCGGCGTCGACGAGTTCGCGGTAGGCGGTCAGGTCGGCGTGGGCGTGCTTGCGAGCGGCGGCGTCGGCCTTGGCGCGCGCCGCTGCTCCGCCATCAGGCCGCGGAAGCCCTCCTCGTCGACCGCCAGCCCGGCCTCGGCGGCCATCTCCAGCGTCAGTTCGATCGGGAAGCCGTACGTGTCGTGCAGCGTGAACGCGTCGGTGCCCGACAGCACGTGTCCGGCCGCGACTTCGTGGCGTCGCCGCTTCGTCGAACAACTTCGAACCCGAGGCCAGGGTTCGGTTGAACGCCGTCTCCTCGGCGACCGCGATGCGCTGGATGCGGTCGAAGTCGGTGACCAGTTCCGGGTACGACGGACCCATCGCGTCGCGGACGGTCGCCATCAGCTCGGCGACGATCGGGGTGTCGATGCCCAGCAGCTTGGCCGACCGGATGACGCGACGGAGCAGCCGGCGCAGCACGTAACCTCGGCCGTCGTTGCCAGGGCTGACCCCGTCGCCGATGATGATCGCCGCGGTCCGGCTGTGGTCGGCGATGACGCGGTATCGCACGTCGTCCTCGTGATTGCCTGCGCCGTACCCGCGCGGCGCGATGCCTGCGACGAGGTCGATGACCGGTCGCACCAGATCGGTCTCGTAGACGTTGTCGACGCCCTGCAGCAGGCACGCCACCCGCTCCACGCCCATGCCGGTGTCGATGTTCTTGCGCGGCAACGGCCCGAGGATCTCGAAGTCGGCCTTGCCGGTGCCCTCGCCGCGCTCGTTCTGCATGAAGACGAGATTCCAGATCTCGATGTAGCGGTCCTCGTTGGCCTCGGGACCACCGTCGATGCCGTACTCCGGTCCGCGGTCGACGTAGATCTCCGAGGACGGCCCGCACGGTCCGGGGATGCCCATCGACCAGTAGTTGTCGGCCATCCCGCGGCGCTGGATGCGCTCCGGCGGCAGCCCGGCGACCTCCTGCCACAGCGTGATCGCCTCGTCGTCATCGAGATAGACGGTGGCCCAAAGCTTTTCGGGGTCGAAGCCGTAGCCGCCCTGATCCTGCGGATTGGTCAGCAGTGTCCATGCGAACTCGATGGCGCCCTTCTTGAAGTAGTCGCCGAAGGAGAAATTGCCAGCCATCTGGAAGAACGTGTTGTGCCGGGTGGTGATCCCGACCTCGTCGATGTCGGGGGTTCGGATGCACTTCTGAATGCTCGTCGCGCGATCCCACGGCGGGGTGCGCGCCGAGGAAGTACGGGACGAACTGCACCATGCCGGCGTTGACGAACAGGAGGTTCGGATCGTCGAGGATCACCGACGCGCTGGGCACCTCGGTGTGGCCCGCTTTCACGAAGTGATCGAGGAAGCGCTTCCTGATCTCGTGTGTCTGCACGTGCTTGCTGTCCTTCGCGATTCTTGGGGATGCCGGGGTCTTCTCGACCGCATTACAGTACCGGCCCGCGTTCACGGCCACAAGCGCAACGAACGGCACCCCCGACTGGTGCCGGCTCAGCCGTTGACGAAGCTCAACCGCACCGAGCGCCGGGGATTGTCGCGATTCAGATCGACGAGCACGACGCTCTGCCAGGTACCCAGCATCGGCTCCCCGCCCTGCACCGGGACCGTGACCGACGGCGCCACGATGGCGGGCAGCACGTGGTCCGCCCCGTGGCCCGGCGAGCCGTGAGCGTGCCGGTAACGGTCATCGCGGGGCAACAGTCGCTCGAGCGTGTCGACCAGGTCGTGGTCGGAGCCTGCGCCCGTCTCGATGATCGCCACGCCTGCGGTGGCGTGGGGGACGAAGACGTTGCACAGCCCGTCACCGCGACCGGCGCAGAACGCCCGCACCTCGTCGGTGAGGTCCACCGTCCGCCGCTGGCGGTATCGACGTCCAGCACCTGGGAGTCCACGCCGTCAGCGTACGAGCCGACGACGATGATTGACGCCAGTGTTTATTACGAGTCCCTGACGGGGTACTGCTGTCGCACCAACCGCTCTCCCTGGAGGAAAAGACATGACCATCACCGGCATCATCACCGCAATTCTCATCGGCACCGTCGTCGGTGTTCTCGCCCGCCTCGTCCTCCCCGGCAAGCAGAACATCGGCATGCTCGTCACGGTCCTCGTCGGCATCGTTCGGCGTTCTTCGGCACGTTATTGCCCGCGCGATCGATCCCGACCGTCACCAACGGCATCGACTGGCTCGAACTGCTCGTTCAGGTCACCGTCGCCGCGCTCGGCGTCGCGCTGGTGTCCGGCATGACGGGTCGTCGCCGCACGGGGCTGCTCGGCGGCAGCCGTCGCTCGGGTTTGTTCCGCTAGCCCCTTCGTGCGGCAGTAGAGGCTCCCCCGCCCTGGCCCTGATCTGTTGCACCACCCAGGCGTTGCCGTCGGGATCGACGAAGTCGAACATCGTGCCCCCATCACGATCGTCGATGACGTTGACGTCCCCGGCGGCAACGCCATTTTCAGCAGATGCGCCTGGCGCCTCGGCGTCGGACACGACCAGTTGCAGCCCCCGCAGCGAGCCCGGTGTCATCGGCGGCGGGTCGGCCAATCAGCTGATCGAGCACCCCGAACCGTCGGCGTCACCTGGGCGAACTGCGCAGGCCGCCGCCTGTGTCACGAGTCCAGCGTAACCCGACCTGATCGCGGTAGAACGCAATGGCCCAGTCGAGGTCGGCGACCGGAACGACCACCACCTCGAGCGTCCAATCCATCAGACACCGACCAGCAGCGCGTCGAGGCGGTCGTAGCCCTCGGTCATGCCGCCCTCCATGCCCGATTCGACAGAGCGTCGCGGGCTTCGATGCTGGGACAGATCGACCTGCCTCGCAGTTGGCTGCCGCGGCCTCCGCGGTCGGTGAACCACAGGAATTCGATGTTGACCATGTCCGGTGCACCTTCGAACTCGAAGGTCTGGATGACGAGTTCGTTATCCCTGACGAGGTGGAACACCCCGTTGAACCAATACTCGTCGCCATCGGGGCCGAGGTGCAGGTAGCGGTAGCCGCCGCCGGTGCGGAAATCCCAACGCTCGATGGACATCTCGTTTTTCGCCGGACCGAGCCACTGCTTGACGAGCTCGGGCTCGGCGTGCGCGGAACAGGGCATCCAGCTGTGCGTCGAATTCACGGGTGAAGTCCATCGCCAGGGTGTCCACGGGTGCGATCAGGTTGAGTGCGTTGGTCATCAGTCTTGCCTCTCTCTTCCAGTGGTTTCCTGGCCGCCAGCAGGCCGTTCAGTCGGCGGAAATTACGTTCGGCGTCAAGCCGATAGCGGTCGATCCATGCGGTCAGCTGCTCGAGCGCCGCTGCATCCAGGTGCACGGGCCTGCGCTGGCGTCGCGGCTTCGCGTTACCAACCCGGCTTGCTCGAGCACCCCGATGTGCTTCGACACCGCCTGCTTGGTGATGTCGAAGGGTTCGGCCAGCTCGTTGACCGTGGCAGGGCCACGCGACAATCGCGCCACGATCGCCCGACGGATCGGGTCGGCCAAGGCCAGAAAGGCCCGGTCAGTCCGATTTGCGCGTCTTCGTCGCCTTTCAATTTTAACTCTTTCATTGATCAACCAATTGATTGACTACCAACGTAGGGCGGCATCCGCGAGTGTCAAGAGTTCTTCCCCTTGCCGAAGTGGACGCACGCTCGGTAAGCTGCGACGCATCGCGCAGGCCGGGTCGATGTCAAGACGAGTGCACGCAGCGGGGTGAGCCGCCAGCTGCGCTTTGTGCGGAGGATGGCGCGGAGCTTGTCCAGTCGCCCGGCGATCTCGCGTTCGGCGCCTGAGTCGTCGGTAGGTAGTAGTCGGTGCCGCGACCTCGTCGGGTGAATACTGTTGCGCGACAATGCCATCGGGATCATCATGCGGATACGCGTAGCCCTCCGCGTCGCCGAGTGCCGCGGCACCGGAATAGTGGCCGTCGCGCAGGTGCGGGGGCACCAGACCTGCCTTGCCCGCCTTGATGTCGGCCATCGCCGCCGCCAGCGCCATCGTCACCGCGTTCGACTTCGGCGCGGTGGCCAGGTGCACGGTGGCATGTGCCAGCGTCAGCTGCGCCTCGGGCATGCCGATGAGCTGCACCGTCTGCGCCGCGGCGACTGCGGTGAGCAACGCAGTCGGGTCGGCCATGCCGATGTCCTCACTCGCCAGGATCATCAGCCGTCGCGCGATGAACCGCGGGTCCTCCCCCGCGGTCAGCATGCGGGCGAGATAGTGCAACGCGGCATCGACATCGGATCCGCGCATCGACTTGATGAACGCGCTGACGACGTCGTAGTGCTGGTCTCCGTCGCGGTCGTAGCGCACGGCGGCCTTGTCGAGGGACTGCTCGATGACGTCAACCGTGACCTGCTCGCCAGCCTCGGCCGCGACCTCGAGCGCGGTGAGAGCCCGCCGGGCGTCGCCTGCGGCAAGCTGCACCAGGAGCTCAACCGCGTCGGGGTCCACCGCGACCTTGCCGCCGAGGCCACGCGGATCAGCGATCGCCCGCTCGATCACCTCTTGAACGGCGTCGGGCCCAGGGGTTGAAGTTGCAGGATCAATGAGCGCGAAAGAAATGGTGCGACAACGGAGAACGATGGGTTCTCGGTGGTCGCCGCCACGAGGAGGACCACCCTGTTCTCGACGGCGGCCAGCAACGCATCCTGCTGCGTCTTCGAGAACCGATGAACTTCGTCGATGAACAGCACCGTCTGTTGTCCTCGGATGAGCGCCGATCGCGCGCTCTCGATGACGGCGCGGACTTCCTTCACCCCCGCCGACAATGCCGACAACGCCTCGAAGCGTCGGCCCGTCGCCTGTGAGATCAGCGAGCCAGTGTGGTCTTGCCCGTCCCGGCGGCCCGTACAGAATGACCGAGCCGCGCCGACCCGTCGACGAGGCGTCGTAACGGCGAACCGGCTTCAGCAGGTGCGCCTGACCCACGACCTCGTCGAGCGACGCGGGACGCATCCGCACCGCAAGGGGTGAGGACGGCGACGCGCCGGGCATACCGGTCGGGCGCCCGGGTTCCGGGGAGACATCGAACAAACCGTCGGACACCCCTCAGGCATACCACGGCCTGCGGGACCATTGTCGACATGCTCATCAACCAAGCGACCGCAGCCGGGATCGCCGACGGCATATCACCGTGGTGCTGCGACGGTGGGACGCGCCCCGAGCCAAGGTCGGTGGGACCCAGCGAACGCCCGCAGGAACCATTCGCATCGACCGAGTTCGCGAATACCCCGCCGATTACGTCGTCACCAGAGCGCAGGCGCGCAACGCCGGTTGGCTCTAAGGCAACTCCGCCGACAGATCGGCGCTGGCGGGGCTGCGTCAGGCGTTTGGCTGGGAGGGTGGGAGCTCGCTCGGGCCGTGGATGAAGGAAGGAGTGGTTGATGACGGGTAGGGGGAGGGGGGGGGGGCCCAGAGTGGCGAGCGGAGTGGGTCAGGAGACAGCCCGATTCAAGCGTCGGGTACGTCAGCTCAAGGGACTCGGCCTGACCATCAGTCTCGAAGTCGGATACCGAATCTCGCCTCGAGGCAGGGCTTCCTCAACGCTGCGGTGACGAAGTCGATCAGCTCCTCGACGCGACCGATGAGCGCGGGCTCCAAGTCATTCCAGTCCCGAACCGTTCCGCGGATCCGTTGCCAAGCCCTCGCGATGTCCGCCTGCTGCGCGTGCGGCCAACCCAGCGCATCGCAGATGCCGTGCTTCCATTCGACGCCGCGCGGGATGACCGGCCAGGCATGCAGCCCGATCCGAGCGGGTTTGACCGCCTGCCAGATGTCGATGAACGGGTGGCCAACCACCAACGTGTCCGACCCGCCAGGCCCGCGCCGAACGGCGTCGGCGATCCGCGCTTCCTTCGAACCAGTCACAGTGGTCGACCAGCACGCCGAGCCGACGCTTCGGTTCGGGTCGAACTCTCCGACGATGTCGACGAGATCGTCTACGCCACCGAGGTATTCGACGACGACGCCTTCGACGCGCAGGTCGTCACCCCAGACCTGCTCGACGAGTTCGGCGTCATGGCGACCCTCGACGTAGATCCGACTGGGCAGCGCCACCCGAGCCCGACTCCCGCACCGCGACCGATCCCGACGCAGTCTTGGCCGGGGCAGCCGGACCGGTTTTCGGGGCGCGGTGAGGATGACGGGTTTTCCGTCGATCAAGAATCCGGGTCCAATGGAGAATGGTCGTCTTCTACCGCTTCGATCCTCGAGTTCGATCCGGCCGTACTCGATGCGCACCACCGCGCCGACGTATCCGGTCTCCGCATCCTCGACGACCAGCCCGATTTCAGCAGCCTCTCGGTCGACCGGACCTTCTCGAACCGTGCGGGTCACGGGCCAGCACGTCGGAACCGTATCGATCATCCACCCGAGCGATCCTAGGAACGTTCGGCCGGAATTCCCGGCGGCTCGCCGGGCTGAGACCTACTTGTCGAGTTCGGTCTTTATGTCGTAGTGCACGGTGTCGCCCTTGACCTTGACGATCTTCATGTGTGCGACGTAGTCGCCGTCCGGTGCGGTGAACTTGCAGTCGAACGTCATGCCGACCTTCCGCTCGATGCCGTCGGGGCACTTGACGTCGGTGGGCTTGAAGTCCGCCTTCTCGGAGACGATATCGACGACGGACTGCGCAGCACCCTCGGGCTGGATGGTCGGGCCGCAAGCCGGCAGCGACAGGGCTGCCGCACCGATGAAGAGGCCCGCGCCGAGGCGCACACGAAGAGTTCGGGTCATGGTGCGTCATGTTGCTATACGCGATCGGCAGCGGTCAATAGGGAAACTCGTGCAGTTGAGAAACTCGTCGATCCCGAGTTCAGTACCACCAAAATCGGTTGCCCTCAGGCCAACCCGTCGATCATGGTGTGGATGAACCGCATCTTCTCCAGCACCCTGGTCGGCAGCACGAACGGGTACAGGTCGTCGTTGCCCATCGACCGGTTCACCATGTTCAGCGCCCACGACAGCGGCAGCCACATCTCGATGATGGTGTCGAATCCGCTGGGGCCCAACTTCGTCGCTCGAAGCCTGCGCCCGACGGCGCGAATCCGAACGCCGCAGCGGTGTCCAGGGTGTCGCGGATGTGCAGGTAGTGGGCGAACGTCTCCGCCCAGTCCTCGGCGGGATGCATTGTGGCGTAGGACGAGACGTAGTCTTTCCCATCCGCGGGCGCGCCCTCGCTGTAATGCCGGTCGAGCGCGGCCTGATAGTCGGCGTTCGGATCGCCGAACAATTCGGCGACCTTGTCCCGATTGCCGCGACGGGCCGACCAGCCGGTAGTAGTAGTAGTGACCGATCTCGTGGCGGAAGTGGCCGAGCAGCGTGCGGTACGGCTCGGCCATCGCGATGCGCAGCTGCTCGCGGTGGACGTCGTCGCCCTCGGCCAGATCAAGGGTTATGACGCCGTTGGCTGACCGGTGAAGACCTTCTCGCGCTCGCTGGACAGCAGGTCGAACGCCAGCCCGTAGTTGGGTCCTCGTCGCGGCCGACGATCGGGAGCTTCAGCTCGACGAGTTCGACGATCAGTCGGCGTTTGGCCTTCTCGGCGACCGCAAACGCCGCCATCGCCGTCGTGTCGCCGTCAGCGGGCCGGGTTCGGGTCAGCGCGCACGACGTGCAGAGCCGTCGCGACGGGCTCCACCCCGACCAGCCAATTGCATTCGGCCGCATGCAGATTCGCGCACAGCTGATACTCGCTCGTCGACGGCGCCGCCGTGCTCGCTCTCGGCGCCGACGCGATGACCAGCAACGCCATGTCGTCCAGCGAGAAGCCCAGCGCGCTGCCGCACGACAGACACACCGAGTTCTCGAATGCCAGATGCTGCCCACAGTTGGGACAGATGAAGTCACGCACGCAGGATTCCCCCCTCGAATGGCGCCACGTCGACCGACACGTCGATGACGCTCCTCTCCGAGTCGGTGTAGATGATCCCGCGAAGCGGCGGCACGTCGGCGTAGTCACGGCCGAAGCCGACGACGACGTAGCGCTCGTCGACCATCTGATCGTTGGTCGGGTCGAGGCCGAGCCACTGATTCTGCGGCGTCCACACCGAGGCCCACGCGTGGGTGGCGTCGACGCCGACCATGCGTTCCCTTCCCGGCGGCGGGTCGGTCGCCAGATAACCCGAGACATAGCTCGCGGCAAGGCCATTGGCGCGCATGCAGGCGATCGCCAGCCGGGCGAAGTCCTGGCATACCCCTTCGCGGCCTTCAAGACCTCGCCGACGCGGGTCGACACGGTCGTCGAGCCGGACCGGTAGGTGAAGTCGCTGTTGATCCGCGCGTTCAGGTCGCGCAGGACGTCGATCAGCGGGCGGCCCGGCTCGAAACTGGGTGCGGCGTAGCCCGTAGCTCGTCGGTGATCTCGGCGGGCTGCAGGTCGAGGGTGAACTCGGTCGCCAGCGCACCGTCCGCGCCGACCGGACGGGCGATCTCCCACGGCGCGTTCGCCGACCCGCTGGCGTACAGATCCGCCGGCGGAGGATCCACTTCGACGACCGAGTGGCTGGTGACGGTCAGCGTGCGGTGCGGTGCGGTCACGTGGAAGTACGAGCTGATGTTGCCGTAGCCGTCGCGGCTCGTCGAACTGTCGGCCGCCTCCGGTTCGATGATCAGCTCGTGGGACAGACAACGCTGCCGGGTCGAGTCGCGCGGGGTGAGGAACCCGCGGCCGTAGGAGCTGGTGACGACGTCGGAGTAGCGTATACGTGTGCGGTGGGTGATCTCGTAGCTGCACCGGCCACCGCTGTCGGCCCGTCCGCGAAGGACGTCACGGCACCACCCGCAGTTGGTCCGGCCCCCACAGCGGCTGCATGCCGCCGGGCAGCGACAGGTGGGTCGCGGTGATCAGGCCGGACAGCTCACGCAGGTCGGCGTGGATGCCGTCCAGCAGTTCGGCGAGTTCGGCGCGGGTGCCGTCGGTGATGTCCTCGAGGTCGGCGGGGTCGAGCCGGCGCAGCCGCGCGGCGATCTCGTCGACCAGCCGCTCGGGCCGCGTCGAACCCGACGACGACGGCAGCGCCTTGAGGTCCGCGCGCAGCCGCTCGAATTGGAAGGCCAGCGACCGCGGATTCTCCTCGTCGAACAGCACCAGGTCGGCCACCGCAGCAACGCTCACCTTGCCCAGCTTGCGCCTGCGATAGATGACCGACGACTCGCACGCCACCAGTGTCGACTCGGTGATCGTCTGCTCGGCACCCGGGCTGCGGACCGTCGTCAGCGTCGCGCGCAGCAGCGCCGTCAGCCAGGCCCCGCGCTCGATGCGCTTGCCGATGTCCATCATCGTCCAGCCGACGTCCTGCACCATCGACTCGGCGGCCACGCCCGACAGCGCCAGCATGCCCGCCAGCGTCTGGCTGTGCGCCGACGCCAGGTAGGCCTCACCCTCGGTCTGCGAATCCGGCGGCCCGACAGTCGGATTGAGCACCGCGCGCTCGACCGCCGCCAGCACCATCCACGTGTCGTTGGACATCTGGTCGCGCACCGCGCGCGCCGACAGCCCGAGCCGCTCGACGGACTGCGCCAGCGAGCCGGCGCGGTGGCGGTCGGCGGTCAACGACCACAGCGTGGTCGGGGCGGTCGCGACCATCTCGGCGTCGTCGCCGTCGGCCCCCGTGTCGGTGCCGGTGATCTGCGCCGAGCGCGGCCAGCAGGACGGGCACGCACTCGCTGCCCGCGATGTCGCTGCCGGTAACGGAATTCGTGGTAGCGCTCGCGGGTGACGGTCAGCAGCCGGGCCGTGCTCTCGGCCCGTTCGGAGTAGCGGCCCAGCCAGAACAGGTCGGACAGCACGCGCGGCGAGCTGACGGCGCGGGTCGGGCTCGGCGTCATCGCGGGCAGATCCGACCGACGTGCGTCGGCGTCCGCTCGGCCGTCACCCGTGTGGGCGTCCGCACCCAGATATCCTTGGCGGCAACGGTATTCATCCTGTAGGCCGCGTTGCCCGGCGCCAGCAGATAGCCGAGGCCGCCGATCATCGGCGCGTATCCGCCGCGCTGCGCCACGGTGAACAGGCGCATGCCGACGCTGCCCGCCGACAGCCCGCCGGGCTGGTAGTCCGTCGGCGCCGAGGAGAACTGCGGCAGTTCCTGACCGACCCACTGCCACGGCGTGGCCGCGATGCGCGCCGCCAGTTCGTCGCGCTGCCGCGGCCGACAGCGCGGGGCCGACGATCGGCTCGCCGCCGGTGACCGGCCTGATCAGCAGTGACGACAGGTGGGTCAGCAGGTGCGAACGCTCGGCGTCGATGCCGCCCCAGTACATCGGCGCGGTGGGCAGCAGCGGGTCTCGCCGAGGAGCAGCTCGGCCAGCTCGGGCAGAAAGCGAAGCAGCCCAGGGCTTTCCAGCATGCCGCTGCCCAGCGTGTTGACGACGGTCACCGCGCCGCGGCGCAGCACCTCGACCAGGCCGACGACGCCCAGCCGCGAGTCGGCCCGCAGATCCAGCGGATCGGCGTAGTCGGCGTCGACCCGGCGCAGCACCACGTCGACGCGCTTGAGCGTGCCCAGCGACCGCATCCACAGCTTGCCGTCGCGCACCACCAGGTCGGCGCTCTCCACCAGCGGGAAGCCCAGCACGCTGGCCAGGTAGGCCTGGTCGAAGGCGGTCTCGGAGTGGATGCCCGGGCTGAGCACCACGACGACGGGCTCCTCGGCGGATTCCGGCGCGGCGTCGATGAGCGCGAGCCGCAGCGCCTGCGCCCACGGCGACGCGGGCCGCGGACCGATGCGTTCGTAGAGATCGGGGATCGCGTGCGCGACCACGCGCCGGTCGGCGAGCGCATAGCCCGCCCCCGACGGTGCCTGCGTCCAGTCGGCGTTGACCAGGAATTCCCCGTGCGCCGCTGCGGCTGATGTCGCAGCCGTGCAGGAACAGCTGATGGCGGCCAGGCACCTCGATGCCTCGGGCCGCCCGGACGTAGCCGGGGTGGGCGAACAGCAGCTGCGGCGGCAGCACGCCGCTGGTGATCGATCGTCGCGCGCCGTACAGGTCGGTCAGCACGGCGTCGAGCAGCCGGGAGCGTTGCACCAGGCCGGCTTCCAGCACGTCCCAGTCCGGCGACGAGATCACCAGCGGCAGCGCGTCGAGGTGCCACGGGCCCGGCGCCGCGGTGCCGTCGCCGTTCGGTGACGGCGTCGCCGTGCCGGTCCGACCTGGACGTAGGTGATGCCGTCGTTGTCGACGAGGCTGCGCACGACCGACCGCAGCCTGTCCAGCCCGCCGCGGCCCCGCTCGCCGACGCATTCGGCCAGCTCCTGCCAGGCCGGCCGGACGTTGCCCGCGGCGTCGACGAACTCGTCGTAACCGGTGCCCGCGCCGCCCGCAGGTCGAACAGCGCCTCCTGGGCGCGCGCGGTGCGGTACCGGCGAGCACGTTGTCGGCGTCGGGGATCGCCTGCGCCGCCGACGAAGTCGGATCTGTCGGCACCGCCGGCTGAAGAAACGGCTCGGGTGGGCCGCTTGCGCGAAGGACCATCAACGCAGAACGGTACGCACCCGGCGCAGATCCAGGATGCCCGGCGCGCCCACATCGGTGGACTGGCGCGCCTGCTTCTCGCGAATGTCGGACATGTCGACCTGCCCGGGGTGAATCCGGTCGCCTCGAAGCGGCGGCCGCGCCGCGACTCGGCCTCGACGGCGTTGACGGGTGGCTTGTCGTAGGCCCGGCCGCCGGGATGGGACACGTGGTAGGTGCAGCCGCCGCGCGACGTGCCGGTGGCGATGTCGACGAGCTCGAACCGCAGCGGCCCGTCGACGGTGATCGTCGGGTGCAGCGCGCTCGGCGGCTGCCAGGCGCGGAACCGGACCCCGCCGACCTGGATGTCGGGGTTGTCGGTGGCCAGCAGCGGGATCGGGTAGCCGTTGGCGGTGACGACGTAGCGATGCCGGTCGGCGCCGATGAGCCGCACCTGGATGCGCTCGACCGACGAGTCGACGTAGCGGGCGGTGCCGCCCGCGGTCGATTCCTCGCCGAGCACGTTCCACGGCTCGATCGCGCCGCGCAGTTCGATCTCGACGCCGTCGAACACCGCGGTGCCGATGCGCGGGAACCGGAACTCGGTGAACGGGTCCAGCCAGCTGGTGTCGAAGTCGATGCCGTGCGCGCGCAGGTCGGCGGCGACGTCCGCGATGTCCTGAATCAGGAAGTGCGGCAACAGGTATCGGCCGTGCAGGTTCGCGCCGTGCCGGATCAGCGGGGCCCGCAGCGGCTCGTCCCAGAACCACGCCACCAGCGAGCGCACCAGCAGCGACTGCACCATCGCCATCTGGAAGTGCGGCGGCATCTCGAAGCCGCGAAGTTCCAGCAGGCCCAGCCGGCCGCGGGCGCTGTCGGGGCTGTAGAGCTTGTCGATGCAGAACTCGGCGCGGTGGGTGTTGCCGGTGATGTCGGTCAGCAGATGGCGCAGCGCGCGGTCGGTGATCCACGGCTTGCCGCGCGTTCTGTCCGTCGGACTCCCGGCCGAGCCGGGCGATCTCGGCGAACGCGATCTCCAGTTCGTAGAGCGCCTCGGCGCGGCCCTCGTCGACGCGCGGCGCCTGCGAGGTGGTGCCGACGAACCGGCCGGAGAACAGGTACGACAGCGCGGGATGGCGCTGCCAGTAGGTCAGCATCGACACCAGCAGGTCGGGGCGGCGCAGCATCGGCGAGTCGGCGGGCGTGACACCGCCGAGGGTGATGTGGTTGCCGCCGCCGGTGCCGCCGTGGGTGCCGTCGACGTCGAACGACTCGGTGGACAGCCGCGCCAGCCGGGCCTGCTCGTAGAGCGTCTCCAGCTGCTCGCTTCTGCTCGGCGAAGCTCGCCGTCGGCGCGACGTTGACCTCGATGACGCCGGGGTCCGGGGTGACGGACATCGACGTGAGCCGCGCGTCCGGCGGCGGCCCGTAGCCCTCGATCACCACGGGCAGTCCGATCTCGGCGGCGGCCGCCTCGATCCGGCGATCAGGTCGACGAAGTGCTCGAGTTCCTCGGTGGGCGGCAGGAAGACGTAGAGCAGCCCGTCGCGGACCTGGGCGACCATCGCCGTGGTGCGGCGGAGTCGTCGGCCTCCTCGATCGATCGGCGTCGGCTCTTCGGGCTCGGTCCGCAGCGGGCCGCGCGGCGGCCAGCGGGTCGGCCGGGGAACGTCGGCGCGCGGCGGCTGCCAGCTGATCGAGTCCAGCGGCAGCCGCAGGCCCGCAGGCGAGTCGCCGTCCAGCAGCACGATGCGGCCGCGGCGCAGCTGCCAGTCCGCACTGGCCCAGCCGGCGTCGTCCTCGCGGCGGTGCAGCGGCAGCACGTAGGCGGCGGGCTCGGTGACCGGCTCCTCGAGCCGGGCCAGCAGCGCCGCGCGGGCGTCGGGGCGTCGGCCGCGAGATCGTCTTCGGCGGCGACGGGCTCACCCGCGGGCTGCCGCACGGCGGCGGCCAGCCGGCCCAGCGCGTCCTCGTAGGCGGGCCGCACCTGGGACGGCGGGCAGCCCGAGCCCGTCGGCGATCGCGCGCAGCAGCTGACGGCCGGCGTCGCCGGCGCGACGCCGCTGCGTCGCTCGGCGCCCACGGGTCGGCGAGCAGCGCATCGTCATGCCACAGCGGCTCGCCGTCGGTCCGCCAGTAGCAGCCCGATCTGCCAGCGCGGCAACGGTTCTCCCGGATACCACTTGCCCTGGCTGCGCTGGACCAGTCCTTGCGGCGCCCAGACCTTCTTGAGCCGCGCGGCCAGCGCGGAGGCGCGCTCACGCTTGTGCGGCCCGTCGGCGTCGGTGGTCCACTCCGGGTCGACCTGGTTGTCGATCGACACGAACGTCGGTTCGCCGCCCACCGTGAGACGGACGTCGCCCGCCGTCAGCCGTTCGTCGACGCGGGCGCCGAGCGCGCAGATGGCATCCCACGCCGCTTCGGTGTACGGCAGCGTGACGCGCGGGTCCTCGTGCACCCGGGTGACGACGTTGGAGAAGTCGAGCGTCGTCTCGCACGGACTCGGTCGCGCCGGTGATCGGTGCCGACGACGCCGGGTGCGGAGTGGCCGACAGCGGGATGTGGCCCTCGCCTGCGAACAGCCCCGAGGTGGGATCCAGCCCGATCCAGCCCGCGCCGGGGATGTAGACCTCGGTCCACGCGTGCAGGTCGGTGAAGTCGGCGGCCGGACCCGACGGCCCGTCGAGCGCCTCGATGTCGGAGGTCAGCTGCACCAGGTAGCCGGACACGAACCGGGCGGCCAGGCCCAGCTGGCGCAGGATCGACACCAGCAGCCACGCCGAGTCGCGGCAGGAGCCGATCCCGGTACGCAGCGTGAAGTCCGGCGTCTGCACACCAGGTTCCATGCGGAGGCTGTAGCCGACGTCGGCGTTGACGGCGCTGATTGAGCGCCACCAGGAAGTCGATGGTGCGGGTGCCCGGTCGCGACGGAGAAGTTCTTCACCCACGCCTTGCGACGAGCTCGCCCGGGCCCGGAGCCCTCGTCGTCTTCGTCGACCGGTCGCAGATAAGGCTTGAGGTCTTCGACCAGCGCCTTGGGGTATTCGAAGCCGATCCGTTCGGCGCAGTCCTCGATGAAGAAGTCGAACGGGTTGATCACCTTGAGGTCGGCGATCAGGCCGACGGTGACGGTCAGACTGCGCGTGCGGCTCGGAAAGACCAGACGGGCGAGGAAATTGCCGAACGCATCCTGTTGCCAGTTGATGAATGGTCGGCTGGTTCGACCGTGCAGCGAGTAGGCCTCGATCGGCGTGCGCGAATGCGGCGCGGGACGCAGTCGGACGACGTGGGGGTACACCTCCACCATCCGGTCGAACGTGTAGCTGGTGCGATGCTCCAGCGCCACCTTGATGCCCATAACCGCCGATCCCACCACAACACGGTGGCTGTCGCAGTCGCGTGGGTTCAGTCTGCGACGCAGTCGCGCCGCAGCCGGTAGCACCCACAGTACGACCAGACTCCGGCGATCATGATGCCGACGAGATTGACCACCAGCTGCGCGGCCGACTCGCGCGGCGACGTCCAGTCGCCGATGGTCGCCGCGACTACGGCGAAGCCGGCCGCAGGCACGGTCGTGACCGAGATGAATACGCCGACAAGTGCCGCGGATTTCGAGGAGACGATGGACAACATCCCCGCCGCGCCCGCGAAAAGAGCAACGACAAACGACAGCGGGCCGACCTGAAAGATGAAGTCCACCTGGCGTGAGCTGTCGGATGCTGGCGATGCTCGATCCATCCGAGCAACTTCGCCGGCCGAGCATCGCCGATGGCCGTGACGAGCCATCGCAATGGGAAATCCGACGAGCAGGGCCAACGCCGCGCGACGGGCCAGGTACCGCCGGCGTTGCACCAGGCCAACGGCAAGCGCTGCCAGCGGGCCGAACTCCGGGCCCACCACCATGGCACCGACGACGGTGACCGGTCGAGTCGGTCACGACGCCGACCGCGGCAATCAAACATGCCAGGCATGAGAAAGACCACAAACGTGAAGTCGAGGGTGGATTCCTCGCGCGTGCGGGCGATCAACTCATCCCAGACGACCGCGTCGGCAGGGTCCCCGTCGGCGTCCTCCTCGGCGCGGTATGCGCGGGTCGACATCACGGTGTCGACGACGTCGAGTGTTATCGCGCCGCGTTCCTTGACTCCGAGTTCCTTGAGCCTGTCGACGACGTCGTTGGCGGATTCCCTGGCGATGTTCGGCGGTGATCTCGTCACCCCGGGGCTCCACAGCAGCGTCACGGTGTATAACAGCATGTTGGCCACGCCCGGCTTGTCGCGCAGAACGGTCATCACGTCGTCGCGCAGGTCTTCGGGCGAGATCACCCGCAAATGCAGCACGCGGCCGCACCATAACGGCTGGGAAGATCGACGCGTGGCCACCTGGACGGACGTCGGACGGCATCGTCGCGCGACTACCGCCGGACCGGCCGAGCCCACACCGAGGCATGGGGTCAGCTGGTTTCTGGCCAGCCCGACGGCGAGCTCGTCGGGCGGCACGTCGTGCCCGTCGGCGCAGCGGATCTCGACGGTCGCCTCGGCGCCGCACCCGAGGTGTGTCAGCCGCAGCCCGGTGTCGTTGAGATGCGTTCGCCCCCACTCGAACATCGCCCACACCACGGGCATGAAGTCGGTGCCCGCCTCGGTCAGCACGTACTCGTCGCGGCTGCGCTGCCCGGGTTCCCGGTAGGGCTGCTTGGCGAGCAGCCCGGCCTCGACGAGCTCGGACAGCCGCGTCGACGTGGCGGCCTTGGTGATGCCGACGCGCCGCGCGAAGTCGTCGAACCGCGTCGTGCCGTAGTAGGCCTCTCGCATGATCAGCATCGCCGACTTCGTCCCTACCAGCGCCATCGTCTTCTCGATCGGGCACTCACCGACCGCCGACCACGCATCGCGGTCGGCGAGGACGCCCTGCAGGACTGTCATGGACATCACTCCGCTAGCTGGGTTGTTGTGAGTAGACCTAGGTGTTACACCTAAGTATAGAGAGCAGTACTCAGCGACGAGTCACTAGGAGAGAAATCATGGCCGCATATTCAGACCGCGACGCCGTCATCGTCGGTGCCGTACGCACCCCCGTCGGCAAGGGCAAGGCCAACGGCGCGCTGCACGACGTGCTGCCCGTCGACCTACTCGCTCACAGCCTTCGCGAGCTCGTCGCCCGCACCGGAGTCGACCCGGCGAGAGTCGACGACGTCATCGCCGGCGCCGTCACCCAGGTCGGCGACCAGGCCGTCAACATCGCCCGCAACGCGCTCCTCGGCGCCGGCTTCCCCGAGACCGTGCCCGGCACGACCGTCGACCGCCAGTGCGGAAGCAGCCAGCAGGCCATCAGCTTCGCCGCGCAGGGCGTGCATCGCCGGCTCCTACGACATCGTGATCGCCGCCGGCGTCGAGTCCATGTCCCGCGTCCCGATGGGCAGCAGCGTGCTGCCCGGCAGCGACCCGTTCGGCCTCGGCATGGCCGAGCGCTACCCGGACGGCCTTGTCCCACAGGGCATCAGCGCCGAGCTGATCGCCGCGAAGTGGGGGCTGTCGCGCACCGAACTCGACGAGTTCTCCGCGGGCAGCCACGAGAAGGCCGCGCGCGCAACGAAGGAGGGCCGCTTCGACAACGAGCTGGCACCGATCGCGGGACTGGCGACCGACGAGATCATTCGCCCGGGCACGACGGTCGAGACGCTCGCGGGTCTGAGGCCGGCGTTCTACAACGAGGCCTACGCGGCGCGCTTCCCGCAGATCAACTGGGAGATCACGCCGGGCAACTCGTCGCCGCTCTCCGACGGCAGCGCCGCGGTGATGATCACCAGCGGCGAGGCCGCCCGCGAGCTGGGCCTGCAGCCGCTGGCGCGGATCCACACCATGACCGTGGTCGGGTCCGATCCCGCTGTACATGCTGACCGGCGTCATCCCGGCGACCGAGAAGGTGCTGGCCCGCGCCGGGTTGACGATGGCCGACATCGACCTGTTCGAGGTCAACGAGGCGTTCGCCCCGGTCGTGCTGGCGTGGGCCCGCGACACCGGCGCCGACCTGGCCAAGACCAACGTCAACGGCGGCGCGATCGCGATCGGTCACCCGCTGGGCGCCAGCGGCGCACGCATCATGACGACGATGGTCAACGCGCTCGAACAGCGCGGCGGCCGGTTACGCGCTGCAGACGATGTGCGAGGGCGGCGGCATGGCCAACGCCACGATCATCGAGCGGCTCGCTAGGTACCCGTCGCGATTATCGGCGACGAAAGCACCAAAGAAGCTACGCCCGAACCAGCTCGAACAGCGGGATGATGCGCTTCGTCTTCTGCTTGGTACTTGCCGAAATTCGGCGCGGCGGCGACGACCTTGGCGAAGATCTCGTCGCGTTCGGCCTGCGGCAACTCGTGGGCGTTCACGTCGTAGGCGTCGGTGCCGACCTCGACGTGCGCCTGCGGGTTGGCCCGCAGGTTGTGCACCCAGTCGGGATTGGTGTCGGCCCCAGCCTTCGATGCCGATGATGATCAGCCTGCCGTCGATCGTGAAGTACGCCAGCGGCGCGAGCCGCGGCTCACCCGACTTGGCGCCCGTCGTGGTCAGCAGAAGCAGGTCGGCGCCCTCGAACTGGCCGCCCACCTTGCCTGCGTTGGCACGGAACTCGTCGACGATCTGCGTGTTGAACGCCTTGAGGGTTTCGGCGTCGGGTACTTGGGTCATCGTTCGTCCAGCCTCCTTCGCGGGTCGAGTATTCCGCAACTGCGCCGGCGAGTGCCATCCTGAAGCGATGCGAATCATCGTGACCGGCGGCAACAGCGGCGTCGGAAAGGCGACGGCGGCCGCGTTGGCCGCCGCGGGCCACTCGGTGGTGATCGCGGCCCGAACGATGCCCGAAGGCACGAGCAGCGCCGCGGCCGAGATGACCGGCGACGTCGAGGTCGCCCACCTCGACCTCGCCGACCTTGCCAGCGTGCGCGCCTTCGCGGCATCCGTCGGCGACGTCGACGTGCTGATCAACAATGCGGGCGTCATGGGCCTCCCGCTGTCCAGGACCGTCGACGGCTTCGAGGCGACGATCGGCACCAACTACCTCGGCCACTTCGCGTTGACGTGCCTGCTCGGCGACCGCATCACGCGATCGGGTGATCTCGGTGACCAGCGCCATGCACGCGCTGTGCGAGATGCACGCTCGACGACCTGAACTGGCAGACCCGCACCTACTCGAAGTGGAAGGCATACGAAGAGTCCAAGCTCGCGATCCTGCTCTTCACCTCCCAGTTGGCCAGGCGAGGCGTCCGCGCGTATGCGACGGATCCTGGCGCGACGGACTCCGACATCGCCAGGCACGGAACGGGTTTGATGAATTGGGTGGACTCGCTTCCACTGCCGCGGCCCTACCTGCAGACCCCGGCACAGGGGGCGCGGGCCAGCCTCGAAGCGGTGACGACGACGCTGCCCAGCGGCACCTATCTGGCGCCGCGCTTCAATCAGTGGGGCAAGCCGAAGGCGACCAAGCTGCGCGCCAAGGCCGTCGACCCGGTGTCGGCGCGCGACTGTGGGAGTTGTCGGCGGAGCTGACGGGCTGCGACTGGTCCCCCACGCCGTGATCCGTGGAACATTTGCAGCGGTGGCCGCTGGAAATGTTCCACGAATCGCCGAGGTTAGGCGGGTTGGCCCCCGGGCGCCTTCGGCTTGGCGTCGATGCCCGATTCCTTGCGCTGCTGCGCGGTGATCGGTGCAGGCGCATCGGTCAAGCGGGTCGATCCCGCCGCCCGACTTGGGGAACGCGATGACTTCGCGGATGGAGTCCACCCCGGCCAGCAACGCGGTGATGCGGTCCCAGCCGAAGGCGATGCCGCCGTGCGGTGGCGCGCCAAAGGTGAAGGCGTCCAACAGGAATCCGAACTTGTCGGTCGCCTCGTCGTGGTCGATGCCCATCATCGCGAACACCCGCTCCTGGACGTCGCGGCGGTGGATGCGGATGGAGCCGCCGCCGATCTCGTTGCCGTTGCAGACGATGTCGTACGCGTTGGCGAGCGCGCTGCCCGGATCGCTGTCGAAGGTGGCCTCCGACTCGGGCTTTGGCGAGGTGAAGGCGTGGTGCACGGCGGTCCAGGCTCCGGAGCCGACGGCGACGTCGCCTGACGCCGTCGCGTCGTCGGCGGCCTCGAACAGCGGCCAGTCCACGACCCACGTGAACGCCCATGCCGCCGGGTCGATCATGTCGAGCCGCTTGGCGACCTCGATGCGTGTGGCGCCGAGCAGCGCACGCCCGGCCTTCGCGGAACCGGCCGAGAAGAAGATGCAGTCCCCGGGCTTGGCGCCGACGTGAGCGGCCAGGCCGTCGCGCTCGGCGTCGGTGAGGTTCTTGGCGACCGGGCCACCGAGCGTCCCGTCCTCGGCGACGAGCACGTAGGCAAGGCCCTTGTGGCCGCGCTGCTTGGCGAACTCCTGCCAGCCGTCGAGCGTGCGACGCGGCTGCGACGCCCCGCCCGGCATGACGACCGCACCCACGTACGGCGCCTGGAAGACGCGAAAGGTGGTGTCGGAGAAGTACTCCGTGCACTCGACGAGCTCCAGGCCGAAGCGCAGGTCGGGCTTGTCCGAGCCGAACCGCCGCATCGCGTCGGCGTAGTTGATCCGCGGGATCGGCAGCGGCAGGTCGTAGCCGATCAGTGCCCACAGCGCCTTGAGGATCTGCTCGGAGATGGCGATGACGTCGTCGGAGTCGACGAAGCTCATCTCCATGTCGAGCTGGGTGAACTCGGGCTGGCGGTCGGCGCGGAAGTCCTCGTCGCGGTAGCAGCGGGCGATCTGGTAGTACCGCTCCATGCCCGCCACCATCAGCAGCTGCTTGAACAGCTGCGGGCTCTGCGGCAGCGCGTAGAACGAACCGGGTTGCAGCCGAGCGGGAACCAGGAAGTCGCGGGCGCCCTCGGGCGTCGACCGGGTCAGCGTCGGCGTCTCGATCTCGACGAAGTCGTGCTCGGCCAGCACCCCGCGCGCGGCGGCATTGACCTTGGAGCGCAACCGGATTGCGTTACCCGGGCCCTCGCGGCGCAGGTCCAGGTAGCGGTACTTGAGCCGCGCTTCCTCGCCCGCGGTCTCGTCGAGTTGGAACGGCAGCGGCGCACTTTCGCTCAGCACCGTCAGCGACGTCGCGTTGACCTCGATGTCGCCGGTCGGGATGTCGGCGTTCGCGTTGCCCTCCGGCCGCGTTTCGACGATGCCCTCGACGGCCACGCAGAACTCGGCCCGCAGCCGGTGCGCCTGCTCGAGCACGTCGGCGTCGCGGAACACCACCTGCGCCACGCCCGAGGCGTCGCGCAGATCGATGAAGATGACACCGCCGTGGTCACGCCTGCCGCGCCACCCATCCGGCCAGCGTCACCTTCTGACCGGCGTCGGTGGACCGCAACGAACCGGCGGCATGGCTGCGCAGCACTGAATACTCCTCGCGAAATGTGGGGTGGGACCGACTGCACAGTCTAGAGGTGCCGGTCCATCGGTAATTTGGCCAGTGTGGCGAAACCCCCGGACGGCCAAGCCCCATCCATTGCCCTCGTCGGCCCCGGCGCCATCGGAACGACGATCGCTGCACTGCTGCACGCCGAGGGTCATCAGGTGGTGCTGTGCGGCCGCACGCCGCGGCCATCGCTCGAGCTCAGGCCCGATGACGGCGACCCGATCGTCGTCCCCGGTCCGGTGCACACCGATCCCGCCGACATCGCGGCACCGGTCGACGTCGTGCTGCTCGCCGTCAAGGACACCGAGAACGCGGCCGTGGCACCGTGGCTGGCCCGGCTCTGCGACGCGAACACCGTGGTGTGCGTGCTGCAGAACGGCGTCGAACAGGTCGAACGCGTCGGCCCGCTCTGCCCCGAATCCACGGTGCTGCCCTGCGCCGTGTGGTTCTCCGCCGAGACCGAGCCGCAGGGCTGGGTTCGCCTGCGCACACCCGTGCGCCTGGCGCTGCCCGAAGGGCCGGCCTCCGACCGGCTCGCGGAGATGCTTCGCGGGCCACGGCTTTCCATCGAGGCCGACCCCGACTTCATCGCCGTCGCGTGGCACAAGTTGCTCGTCAACGCCGTCGCCGGGCTCATGGTGCTGACGGGACGCAAGTCGGGGATGTTCCATCGCGCCGACCTCGCCGCTCTCGGTCGCGACTACCTCGTCGAATGCCTCGCGGTGGCACGCGCGGAAGGCGCCGACCTCGCCGACGACGTCGTCGATCAGGTGATCGAGATGTTCACCTCGGTCCCCGAGGACATGACGACGTCGATCCTGACCGACCGCGAGCACGGCAGAGCCGCTGGAGTGGGAGATCCGCAACGGCGTCATCGTCCGCAAGGCGGCGACTGCACGGGCTCCCCACGCCGATCGGCGACGTGGTGGTGCCCTCTGCTGGCCGCCGCCAGCGACGGCCCGGGCTAGACACCAACGCTTAGAGTGTCTACTCGTGGCCAAGACGTACCCGTGTGAACTCGTCGACCCGAGCTTCGTCGACACCGCACCCTTCCGATTCGTCAGCACCGTCGACCTCGCCATCACCCCCGAGCAGGTGTTCGAGGTGTTGGCCGACGCGGAGTCCTGGCCGCACTGGGCCACCGTCATCACCAAGGTGGTGTGGACCAGCCCGGAGCCACGCGGCGTCGGAACCACCCGCACCGTCAGCATGCGCGGCAACATCGTCGGCGACGAGGAGTTCACCGCGTGGGAGCCGTTCTCCCACATGGCCTTCCGCTTCAACCAGAGCACGTCGAACGCCATCTCGGCCTTCGCCGAGGACTATCGGGTGGTCGAGACGCCCACCGGATGCCACCTGACCTGGGTGATGGCGATGAAGCCGAGCGGCATCGCCGGCCGGCTCGGCATGATGATGGGACAGCCGGTGATGACGTGGTTGTTCCAACGGTTCCTGCACAACCTGCGCCGCTACACCGACGAGCGGTTTGCCTCAGCGCTTAGCAGATGCGCGATCCGCTTCGCTACTCGCTCGGGTCAGTACAGACCCTCCCACGCCGACCGCCTGACGGCATCCGGGTCTTCGACGGTGTCGTCGCGGGTCGATCGGATGACGCGGGTCCGACGGGATTCGGCGTCGTATCTCGGCCAGTCGCTTCCCAGCTCGCCCGTGGCGAAGTTCAGCCACGTCCGCTGCATGCGCCTGCCAACCGACGGCTGCACCCGACGGCCCAGCGGGTGCAACTTTCGACCGAGATACGACGAGTAGCTGTGCTGGATGTGCACGATCTCGCTGCCGTGGGTCGCGCCGAGACCCAACACCTTCAGGGTCCAGGTGGTGTGGTCGAAGCGGTAGACGTAGGTCGGGGCATGGGCGCCGTACGCGTCGGCGAACGCCCACACCGGGTGCGCTGAACATGGTGTCGGATCCGATGGCTATCAGCGCATTTCGGCGTGGATAGCGCGGATAGGCGGCGAGCACCCGCTGCTTGCTCGCCGGGGCCGTCCGCTCGAAGTACGCGTCGATGCTCGCCGGCGTCGTGGGCAACATCGGCGGCTTGCCCCACGCGAACATCGATGCCTCGTGGCTGTTGGTGCCGATGATGAGCGGCACGCGCAGGACGTCGCCCGCCCTTGCCGCGTCGATCGGATGCCGCGGGAGCAGATCGACGCCGTGAGTGAGGCCGAAGGCCAGCGTCGGGGTGGCGGCCGCACTCATCGCCTGCAACTCCCCCGCCGCGCGCCGCAGTTGGCGCTGCGGCAACCCCTTGACCTCGTCGACGCCAACACCGAGGCGTTCGAGGAAGTGTCGGGCCTGACGCGCCCTGCGTCTCGCGGTCCGCGATCAGGGGCAGCGCCGGACTCTGGGCGATGGCGCGGGCGAACAACCCGTCGGCGGCCGGGCTGGCCAGCAGCGCCAACACCGATGTCGCACCGGCCGATTCACCGAAGACCGTCACCCGATCGGGATCGCCGCCGAACGCGCCGATGTTCTCCCGCACCCACTCCAGGGCCGCGATCTGATCCCGAAGGCACAGGTTGTCGTCGAAGCCCTCGCCCGAGATCGCTCGAGCTCGAAGCCACCGAACACGCCAAGTCGATAGGTCACGTTCACGACGACGACGTCGCCGGTGGCCGCCAGCCTCGAGCCGTTGTAGAGCTGCAGTTGGCCCGCGCCGTAGACGAAGGCGCCGCCGGGAATCCACACCATGACGGGCAGCGAACCGCGTACGTCGGGAGACCAGACCGTCACGGTCAGGCACGCCTCGTCGCGGATCTTCGGGTCGTCGCGCCCGCCGCCGACGAACGATCGGCCCTGCGGCGGCAGCGGGCCGTGTTCGACCGCATCGCGCACGCCCGGTCCACGGTTCGCAGCGGCGCGGGTGCCCGGAACCGCCGGTCACCCACCGGTTGTTCGGCATAGGCGACGCCGCGCCAGACGTTCACCCCGCCCTCGGTGGTACCCCGCAGAGTTCCCGCGGAGGTGTGCGCGATGGTCGAGGAGTCGGCTCCCGGGGGTCGAGCGAGCGAGGGGGAATCATCCGTTTCGCCCTGGGCAGCCACGGTGCGAATCGTAGTGTGGGAAGCTGAACGCGGCTGAAGCCCAGCCTTTCGGGCGGGTGTCGACAGGTCGCGTAGGACTGCGGAAGGACCGATGGAATGACCTTCAACGAGGGCATGCAGATCGACACCAGCACGACGTCGACGAGCGGCGGCGGCGGTGGTGGCGGCGGCGGCGCGGGATCGCCATCGGCGGCGGCCTCGGCGGACTCCTCGTCGTCGTCCTGGCGCTCTTCCTCGGCGTGGACCCGGGCTCGGTGCTCCCCCAGGGCGGCTCCGGCCAATACGACACCCAGGGCGTCGAGGCTCCGGGCTTCGACGTCAGCCAGTGCAAGACGGGCAAGGACGCCAACGACATCCTCGGATGCCGCATCATCGCCACCGGCAACTCGGTCGACGGCGTGTGGTCCCAACTGCTGAAGGGCTACACCCGGCCGAAGGTTCGGATCTTCAGCGAGCAGGTCCAAACCGGATGCGGCCCCGCCACCACCGATGTCGGCCCGTTCTACTGCCCCGTCGATCAGACGGCCTACTTCGACACCAGCTTCTTCCAGACGCTGGTCGACCAATTCGGTTCCAGCGGTGGACCGTTGGCGCAGGAGTACGTCGTCGCCCATGAGTTCGGCCACCACGTCCAGAACCTCCAGGGCACTCTCGGCCGCGCCCAGCAGGGCGCCCAGGGCTCGCAGGGCGGCAGCGTTCGCACCGAGCTTCAGGCCGACTGCTACGCGGGCGTGTGGGCGCACTACGCGTCCATCACGAAGCAGGAGGGCACGGACGTCACCTTCCTCGAGCCGTTGTCGGACAAGGACATCAACGACGCGTTGTCCGCGGCATCGTCGGTCGGCGACGACCGGATTCAGCAGTCCTCGACCGGCCGGGTGAATCCCGAGTCCTGGACGCACGGTTCGTCGGCGGAACGGCAGAAGTGGTTCACCACCGGCTACCAGACGGGCGATCCGAACAAGTGCGACACGTTCGCGGTGAGCGACCTCGGCTAGCGCCGACAGGCCGGGCGCCGCGATGACATCGGCCGGCGACGCGCTCGAACCGGACACCAAGGATTGGACCTGGGTCCTGCAACGACCCTGTCCCGATTGCGGTTTCGACGCGGCGAGCGTACGCCGGGACGACGTCCCCGATCACATCCGCCGCGATGCCTTCGCCTGGGTCGATCGACTGCGGGCGCCGGGTGCCGCGACTCGGCCGTCGCCGACGGTCTGGTCGGTGCTGGAGTACGGCTGCCACGTTCGCGACGTCCACCGCATCTTCGACCATCGCCTTCGACCTGATGCTCACCGAGGACGATCCACGCTTTCCGAACTGGGATCAGGACGAGACCGCGGTGGCCGACGACTACGCGTCCCAGGTACCCGCGACCGTCGCGGGCGAGCTTCTGGCAGCGGCCAACACGGTCGCCGACACCTACGCGGGCGTCGGCGGCGATGCCTGGTCCCGGCGGGGCTTCCGAAGCAACGGCAGCGAGTTCACCGTCGGCTCCATCGCGCTCTATCACCTTCACGACATCGTCCATCACGCCTGGGACGTCACACCGAAAATTCTGGAGGGCACGAATGACCGAGACTGACAAACCACTGGCCGGACGGGTCGCCTACGTCACGGGAGCGGCACGCGGACAAGGTCGTTCGCACTGCGTGCGGCTCGCCCGCGCAGGCGCCGACGTCGTCGCGATCGACGCGTGCGGGCCCGTGGCCGCACACAACGGCTACGCGCATGCGACGCCGGAGGACCTCGCCGAGACCGTCAGTCTGGTCGAGGGCGAGGGCCGCAAGATCGTGGCGAAGGAGGTCGACGTTCGCGACCTCGAGGGCCAACAGCGCGTGGTCGCCGAGGCCGTCGAACAGTTCGGCCGCCTCGACATCGTGGTCGCCAACGCCGGGGTGATGAATTGGGGCCGGCTGTGGGAGATCTCGGCGCAGCAGTGGCAGGACGTCCTCGACACCAACCTGACCGGGTTGTGGCACACGATCAAGGCGGTCGTGCCGCCCATGATCGAGGCGGGCAACGGCGGGTCGATCATCACCATCAGTTCGGCGGCGGGGATCAAGGCGGTGCCCGGCTGCGGGCACTACTGCGCCAGCAAGTTCGGCGTGGTCGGCCTGACCAACTCACTCGCAATCGAGTTGGGCGAGTACGGAATTCGGGTCAACTCCGTTCATCCGTACGGCACCGACACGCCGATGGGCAACGACACCTCGATGTACCAGATCTTCGCCGACCACCAGACCTACATCCACAGCTTCTCCCCCGGCGCGCTGCCGACGGACTCGCTCGCCGCGCCCGACCTGCATCTCCGACATCGTCCTGTGGCTGGCCAGCGACGCATCGTCGTTGGTGACCGCCGCCCAGATCCCGGCCGACAAGGGCTACCTCAAGATCTAGTTCCCCCGCGAGCGCGCGTGTCTGCACGCGACACGCCGTCCCGATGGGCGAGTTTGCGCGCGCTCGGCGGAGTTAGAGCCGGGACTCCGCGCCGATCGACGTGTCGGTGGTCCGCAGCGGACGGATCATCGCGTCCTGCGCGAACGAGGCGATGAGCTCGCCCTGCCTCGGTGTGCACCGCGCCGCGCACGTACGACATCCCCGCCCCCACCTGAGTGCTGTCGTGCGAGTAGAGGATCCAGCCGTCCCACGCGAACGGTTCGTGGAAGCTCACCGTGATCGTCATCGGCGCAGTCGACACCGTCAGGTGTGCCTGGGCGGTTCCGATCCCCTCGTGCGCCCGCATCGTCGTCGAAATCCCCAGGTGCCCAGTGAAGTACGCGATCAGCGCCTTGGCCAGGTCGTCGCGCGTGGGGATCGGGTCGTAGTGCAGCCAGGCGAAGAGCTCCGGCGGCCCGACTTCGTCGGGGCTGTTGACGTCGACGACGTCGACGAGCCGAAGCTGGCGCCCGACCATCGGCATCTCGGAGTGGTTGGCCTCCGCGGGCGGCGTCACGTCCGGCCGGGGAAGGTGATGGCGAATCACGTCGGCGGACGGAACGTCGGTGAACGCCGTCACGGTGATGCACCGCTTGCCGTTCTGCGTCACGCTGACGACGGCCGTCGCGGTCGAACGACCTTCGGCGACAACGTCGATGGAGAACTCGACGGGCGGGCCGACGACGACCGCCCGTGCGAACACCGCGTAGACCGAACGCACCGACTTCGCGGGGAAGCGCTTGGCGACGGCCACGATGGCCTGCGCGAGCACCTGGGTACCCTCGACCACCTGACGCTCGTCGGCGCCTGCCATTCCGGTCCGGCCGACGAACGTGTCATCTCCACTGGGCTGGACGTCGAACAGGTCGAGCAGGCCCTCGACGGTCCACTGCGACTGTCTCGGTTGTCTCGGTCATGCTGTACCTCTCGTCGTTGTCATTACGGTGTCGGCGAATTCGGCCAAGGTCTCCGGCTTTGCGAAGTCGGCGAACCAGACGTAGAACCGTTCGACCCCCTGCGCGGACAATGCGGAGAAATGCTCCGCGAGGTCCGCGGCGTCGCCGCACACCAGTCCGCTGCCGAGATATCCGAACCGCCGGGTGGCGACCTCGGTCACCTTCGCACGATCGGCGTGCGCTCCGACGAAGCCGACCATCTGCTGCAGGGACACCCTGACCGACCCGACGGTCGGCAGAAGGTCGGGCAGTCGGTCCAACTGGTGCGACGGCACGTTCCACCAATCCGCGTACCGGCGAACGAGTTCCATCGTCTTCTTACCGGTTCCGCCGAGCACCAACGGGATTCGGTTCGTCGGGCGCGGCTCCTGGACCGTCCGCGTCGGCATCAGAGCCCTCTCCCCAGTACTGGCGGATCAGCGCAAGATCGCGGTCGAGACGCGCCACGCGCGCGGGAGCGTTGTCGCCGTCGGCGAGTCCGAATCTGTCGAACTCCTGAGGCCACGACCCCCACCCCATGCCCAGTTCGAATCGTCCGCCCGAGGCCTCGGCGAGGGTCACGGCCTCCTTGGCCAGCACGGCGGGATGACGGAACGCGTCGCACAGCACGAGGTGGCCGATCTTCATCCGTTCGGTCCGCGCGGCCACCCACGTGGCGACAGTCATTGCCTCCCAGATGCTTTGGTCGGTGGCGCCGGGCGGCTCGAGATGGTCGATGAACGCGATGCCGTCGAAGCCGCTGGCCTCGGCCGCGCGCGCACGCTCGACGATGTCGGGAATGTCCATGCGGACCTGGGGCAGAAAGAGGAACCATTCAGTCATCGGAGCGAACCTTAGCCGCAACCACACCATCAGTTCCACGAAAGCGGTAACGTCATTCTCATGGGGAAGCCGAGCGGACGAGCGGAGCCAGGCGCGGCCGAGGCGGGCACCGTCGAGGAGGAGTCCCGCTCCAGCCGCTTCATGAGATCGGCCTTGGCGATTCTCGGCGAGACCGGGCGCACCGACTTCACCGTTCTCGAGGTCGTCGAGCGCTCGAAGACGTCACTTCGATCCTTCTACCAGCACTTTTCTACGAAGGACGAGCTGCTCCTCGCCCTGATCGACAGGATCATGGTCGAGTCGACGGCGAGGTGGCGCGAGGACACCGACGGCCTCGACGCCACGACCGCGCTGCACCGACTGATCGAACGGATCAGCGCGCCCGCCGCCTCGACCACGCAGGACAGCATCAACCGGGGTCTGACGTACTACAACGACCACCTCGCCGAATCGCTGCCCGGCGAGTACGCCAGAGTTCTCTCCCCGCTGCACGTCCTCATCGGCGACATCCTCAGGCGGGGCATCGCCGAGGATGTCTTCTACGACCAACTGAACGTCGACACCACGGCGACGCTGATCATGCAGACGGTGATGGGTGCGCTGCGGCTGCGCGTTCTCGGCGCCGAAATCCACGGCATCCCCATCGACGGTGAGCACATTTACGACTTCTGCATTCGCGCGGTGCGGAAGTAGCCAAATAGCGTTCTGACCTGCACGGCAAGCATGTGACGAAGCCGTGGTTCTGCTCATCGCCGGAACGTGGTAACGTCATTACCACTTCCGACAAAGCCCACTCTCAGGAGGCGGAAAATGCCATCACGCGTGATGCCATATCCCATATTCGATGCGGACAACCACTTCTACGAGCCCAAGGAGGCGCTGACGCAGTTCCTGCCAGAGCACCGCAAGGGCGTCATCGACTACATCGACGTCCGTGGCCGGACCAAGATCATGGTCCGCAACCAGGTCAGCGACTACATCCCGAACCCGACCTTCGAGGTGGTCGCCCGGCCCGGCGCCCAGGAGGATTACTTCCGGCACGGCAGCGGCGGCAAGACCTTCCGCGAGGTCATGGGCAAGCCGATGAAGGCCATCCCCGCCTTCCGCGACCCCGCGGCGCGCCTCGAGGTCCTCGACAGCCTCGGTCTCGACTACACGCTGATGTTCCCGACGCTGGCCAGCCTGGTCGAGGAGCGGCTCAAGGACGACCCCGACCTCATCCTCGACATCGTCCACGGGCTGAACCAGTGGATGTACGAGACCTGGCAGTTCAACTACGAGGACCGCATCTTCTCCACCCCGGTCATCAACCTGGCGAACGTCGATCGGGCCATCGAAGAACTCGAGTGGTGTCTGGAGCGCGGCGCCAAGACCGTCCTGGTCCGGCCCGCACCGGTGCCCGGCTACCGCGGCAGCCGCTCGATGGGCGTCGAGGAGTTCGACCCGTTCTGGGACGCTTGCGTCAAGGCGGGCATCCCGGTGTCGATGCACGCATCGGATTCGGGTTACTCCGAGTACCTCAACGACTGGGAGCCGGCCAGCGAGTTCAAGCCGTTCTCGCCGACGTCCTTCCGGATGGTCGCGATGGGCAAGCGGCCCATCGAGGACACCATGGCGGCGATGGTCTGCCACGGTGCATTGACCCGCAACCCCGATCTGCGCATCCTCTCCGTCGAGAACGGCGCATCATGGGTACCCACGCTTTTCAAGCAGTTCAAGGACGTCTACTCGAAGATGCCGCAGGAGTTCCTCGAGGACCCGATCGTCTCGTTCAAGCGCGGTGTGTATGTCGCGCCGTTCTGGGAGGACGACTTCGCCGAGATGGCCGACCTGTGCGGCGTCGACCGAATCATCTTCGGCTCCGACTGGCCGCACCCGGAAGGCATGTCCGATCCGATCACCCTGGTCGACGACCTTCAGGGCCTCGACGAGGAAGGCCAGCGGAAGGTCATGGGCGGCAACATGATCGACCTGTTCAAGGTCCCGAACAAGATCGTGCACAAGCCCGACGTGCCTGCGCTCGAATTCGCCTGAGCTAGCACGAGGAAAGGCGTGACGAGAGCGTGACTGACGTCGCATCCCCCGAACGGCTGCTGTTCGCGTCCACGGCCCAGGCCTTCCTCGAGAAGGAAGCGTCCCTGAGCCGTGTGCGCGAGTTGCACGCCGCCGGAACCTCATTCGAGGCCGACTGGTGGCGGCGAGCTGCCGAGCTGGGCTGGGCCAGCCTGCTGGTGCCCGAGGAGTTGGGCGGCGGCAGCGTGTCGGGCGACGGCGTCTCCGACCTCGCGTTGATCGCCGAGCAGATCGGCAGGACGGTCGCGCCAGGCCCACTGCATCCGGTCAGCACGGTGCTGGCCGGTCTCGTCGACGCCGATGACGCCGAAAGCCATTCGGACACGATCGAAGCACTGGTGTCTGGTGAGCTGATCGCCTCGTGGGCGGTCTACGAGCCGGGCAGGCAGTGGGCACCGTTGACGGCGTCGACGACCGCGACGCCGACGGCGACCGGGCTTTCGCATCGACGGCGTGAAGGACCGCGTCGAGGCGGGCCTCGAGAGCGGCGTGCTCCTCGTCGTCGCGAATTGCGAAGGCGCTCTTCGCCAATTCCTGGTTCCCACCGATGCGGCGGGCGTGACCGTCACCCCTCAGCAGTCGATCGACCTCGTCAAGCGCTACGCGAAGGTGACCTTCGACGGCGTCGAGGTGGCCGAGTCTGCTGCGGTCGGAACCGCGGAACAGACCGCGACGTTGATCGAACGTCAGAGCCAGATCGCGCAGATCCTGCAGTGCGCGGAAGTCGTCGGCATCCTCGACACCGTCATGGATTTCACCGTGCAGTGGGGTTTCGACCGGCACTCGTTCGGCAGGCCCCTCGCGTCGTACCAGGCGCTCAAGCATCAGTACGCCGAGATGAAGATCTGGCTGGAGGCCTGCCGCGCAACGGCAGGCGCGGCCATCGCCGACGTGGCGGCGCGAACGCCGACCGCCGACCTGTCGGTCAGCATCGCCAAGTCCTACGTCGGGGAACATGCGGCCCCCATGCTTCAGCGTTGCGTCCAGTTGCACGGCGGCATCGGCGTGACGTGGGAGCACGACCTCCACATGTATCTGCGCCGGACGACGTTGTACCGCTCCATGTTCGGCACGCCCGAGGAGCACAACCTGCGCGTGTACGCGCTGACCAAGGCATTGGAGTCCGCCTCGTGACCGAGACGACATCGGTACGCACCGATACCGACGAGTCGGTCGCCGAGTTCGCCGAACGCGCACGGGCGTGGCTTGCCGAGAACATGCCGCCCGTCGACCCGAACAACCTTCCCGACGTCGACCGCGGCAAGGACGAACCGTGGCCGCGTGCCCGGGAACTCCAGAAGATGCTCTACGACGGCGGCTTCGCCGGCATCTGCTTCCCGCGGGAGTACGGCGGTCTGGGTCTGCCCTACGCCTACCAGAAGGCCTTCGACAACGAGACGCGCAAGTACGAATTCCCGATCATCCTCAACACGCCGACGTTCACGATCTGTGCGGCGACGCTTCTGGATACCGGCACCGAAGAGCAGAAGCAGCAACGCATTCGGGCCGTGCTGCGCGGTGACGAGATCCTCGTGCAGTTGCTCTCGGAGCCCAGCGGCGGCTCCGATCTCGCGGGCGTCATCACCCGCGCCGACCGCAAGGGCGACAAGTGGATCGTCAACGGCGCGAAGACCTGGAGCACCAGTGCGTTCGCCGCCGACTACGGCCTGCTGCTGGCGCGCACCGACTGGAACGTGCCGAAGCACGAAGGCCTGACCATGTTCCTGGTGCCGATCAAGAGTCCCGGCATCACGATGCGGCGCATCAAGCAGGTCGACGGCGGCGAAGAGTTCTGCGAAGAGTTCTTCGACGGCCTCGAACTCGGTGACGACGCGGTCGTCGGTGAGGTCAACGGCGGCTGGGCGGTGGCCTCGCGTCAGCTCTATCACGAACGCCGCGCCGTCGGCGGTGGCTCCGAGTTCGCGAGCGGGATTGGCGCAGAAGGCAAGTCAGAGCAGCCGATCGCGCTATCCGATGCTGCTGGAAGCCCTCGGACAGGCCGACAACGAGCGCCTGCAGGAGATGGCGGGCCGGGCGCTGGTGCATCGCGCCGTCAAGGACCAGCTGATCGACCACGTCTATCACGCGGTGCTCGATGGATCGCTGCCGCCGGCGGGCGGATCGATCATCCGCATCTTCCACGCCGAAACCGTTCAGTGCGAGATGGATACCTCGTTGGCCATCGCGGGTGCGGCCGGAGTCGTCGACGACGGGTCTGGACTGACCCAGTTCGGCGACAGGTACCTGTCTCGTCAGGCGGCTTCGCTCGGCGGCGGGACCAACGAAATCGCGAAGAACATCATCGGCGAACGCATCCTTGGGTTCCCGCGCGAGCATGCCGCCGACCGCGGCGTCCCGTTCAATCAGGTGAAGCGCGGCCGCACCTAACGAAATCAGCGTCAGTCGGTAGCCGCTCGCGGCCGTCGTGTCAGGATGGCGGTCATGACGATCGTCTTGGTGCACGGCAATCCGGAAACTGACGCACTATGGGGTCCACTCGTCGACGCCCTCGGACGCACGGACGTCGTTCGGCTCTCGCCGCCGGGTTTCGGCGCCCCACTGCCCGACGGGTTTCCCGCCACCCATCTGGCCTACCGGGACTGGCTCGAAGGTGAGCTGGAGGGCATCGAGGAACCGGTCGACCTGGTCGGACACGACTGGGGCGGCGGCCACGTGATGAACGTCGTGATGCACCGACCCGAGCTGGTCCGCAGCTGGGCCAGCGACGCGGTGGGATTGTTCGACGCCGACTACGTGTGGCATGACCTCGCGCAGGTCTGGCAGACCGAGGGCGATGGCGAGCAATTGGTGGACACCATGCTCGGCGGGACGATCGAGAGCCGCGCGGAACAGCTTTCGGCGCTTGGCATTCCACCGGACATCGCGACCACGATCGCGGCGGCCCAAGGTCCGGAGATGGGCCGGGCGATCCTGGCGCTGTACCGCTCGGCCCGCCAGCCGGCGATGGCCGAGGCGGGCCGCGCATTGGAGAACGCCGCGGCTCGACCGGGTCTTTCGCTGCTTGCCACCGAGGATCCCTACATCGGTCCCGACGACAACCGACGCAGGGCCGCCGACCGAGCCGGCGCACAGACTGCCGTTCTCGACCAACTAGGGCACTGGTGGATGGTGCAGGACCCGGCTCGCGGCGCCGAGGCGCTCACGGACTTCTGGGCGACACTCGACTAAGGGCACGCGGTTGCCGCGTGCGCGGGAGCCTCACACCCGCGAATCCTGCGCGGGTCGGTGGTGACCTCGGCGCGAGCACGCCCGCGCAGCCGGGACTCGAACTGGCTGAGAATGTCGTAGTAGTGCGTCGGGGCCACCCGCGCGAGCGCATCGAACAGATACGCGTCCGGCCCGATGAGGATGCGCGCCTTGCCCCGCTCCACTCCGCGATGGATGGTCTCGGCTGCCTTCGCGGGTTCGGTCATGGTGATGGCGGCGAACTCCTTGACCATCTGGTCGTGGCTGCGGCCGCGGCCCTCGGGATCCTTCCGGAACCGGGCGTTGCGGACGATGTTGGTGTTGATGCCACCAGGGTGCACGTTGACGGCTCGAACGCCGGTGCCCCTCAGCTCCTGTCGAAGCGAGTCGGTGAACCCGCGCACCGCGAACTTCGCCGCACAGTAGGCGCTCTGGTTCGGCATGCCGACGAGCCCGAACACGCTGGAGGTGTTCACGATCGCGCCGCTGTCCTGCGCCGCCAGGATCGGAAGAAACGCCCTGGTGCCGTTGACGACGCCGTGGAAGTTGATGTCCCACAACCAGTCATCGTCTTCGGGCACCGTGTCGAGCACGCTCGACGACACCGCCACGCCCGCGTTGTTGAATACCGCACCCAGCGGCGCAGGCGCCCAGTCGCGGACCTCGTCGGCAAAGGCGTACTGCGCCTGCGCATCCCGGACGTCGAGCACGCGGGCGAGCGCCTGCCCCGCGAGGGCCGCCTCCGTCTCCTTCAACGCCACCTCGTCGACGTCGGCGATCGCCACCGGGCAGCCGTGCGCCGAAAGCCGTTGCGCCAGAGCGCGACCGATACCCGATGCGGCGCCGGTGATCACCACCGTTCGGCCGCTGATGACGTGTGCGGACGACTTGCTCATCGTGTCTCCCCTGCCTGTGTGCTGTGCTCTGACGTTGTGTGGACGTGCTCGGCGATGAGGCCGAGAAGGCGGTCCCACGCACCGCGGGGCAGGTCGTGCCCCATGCCGTCGATGGTCTGCAGTCGCGCACCGGGGATGGCCCTGGCGGTTGCCAGCGCCACCGGTCGGATGGACCATGCGGTCGCGGTCGCCGTGGATGACGAGGGTTGGCACGTCGATCTGGCCGAGCTCTGCCGTGCGGTCCCCCGACGCGAAGATCGCCGCCAGCTGGCGCGGCATGCCGTCGGAGCTGGGGTCGCGATCCCAGGCGATGCCGGCCTTGTCGCGCACCCAGGCCTCGTCGAAGGGGAATCCGCGCGAACGGATGTGCCGGAAGATGCCCACCGCGCCGTCGACCGCCTCGGCACGATTGCGCGGCGGCTTCACGGTCGCCATCCGCAACCACGTCGACGGCGCGGGCCGCCCGATCCGCGGCGCCCCGGTGGTCGACATGATCGACGTCAGCGTGCGGACCCGCCCTGGGTAGTGCGCGGCGACCGTCTGGGCGATCATGCCGCCCATCGACACGCCCACGAGGTGTGCGCTGCGGATGCCGAGCGCGTCGAGCAGACCGACGGTGTCGCGCGCCATGTCACCGAGGTGGTACTGCCGCTTGTCATTGCCGCCCCGCAGCACTGCCAACGGCTTCGGGGCGGGGAAGGACGAGTGCGTCGACCGGCCCACGTCGCGGTTGTCGAACCTGATCACCCGGTAACCCCGCTCGGCGAGCGCCGCCGCGAATTCCTCGGGCCACGTGTGCTTCTGCTGACCGAGACCGGCGATCAACACGATCGGCGGGTGGCCCGGGTCGCCGAACTCGTCGTAACACAGGTCGATGCCGCGACCGACGGGCACGACCGCCTCGGAGGCCGTCATGCCGACACCTGCGCTTCGCGTCGTCGAGCACGACGCTCCGGTACGCGTGGCGGGCGACGGTAGACGACCGCCCTGCCACCGCGGCCGGGAGCGCTCGCGACACCGCGCGAGTGTGCGGGCTCACCCGCGGCGTAGGTGGTGCCGAACTCGAACTCCCGCAGGAGGACACGCAGCGTCACCATCATCTCCATGTTGGCGAACGCCGCGCCGATGCAGCGACGGATGCCGCCGCCGTACGGGACCCACGCGTAGTTGTCCGGCGGGTTGCCGACGAAGCGATCCGGGTTGAACGCCGCGGCGTCGGGGTAGTTGCCGCTCGGCGGCGTGGGCCATCGAAATGCTCACCATGATCGCATGGTGCTCCGGAATCACCCACTGGCCCAGCCGGATCCGCTGCTTGGTGGTCCGCAGCGTGACGTTGATGACCGGCCGCGTGCGCTGCACTTCGAAGATGGTGGCCTGCAGCAGTTCGGACCCTCCGGCGTCGACCTCGTCGGCGAGTCGGGTCAGCAGCCGCGGATGCCGCCGCAGCCGTTCGACGGCCCACGCCAGCGTGGTCGCGGTCGTCTCGTGTCCCGCCGCGAGCAGGGTCAGCAACTCGTCGGCGACGTGGTCGTCGGAGATGGGCGAGCCGTCCTCGTAGCGCGCCTGCAGCATCATCGCGAGGACGTCGGTGCGCTCCTCGAACGCGGGATCGCGGCGGGCGTCGGCGATCAGCCCGGCGATGATCTCGTCGTAGCGGCGCCGAAGCTTGTCGACCCGACCCCATGGACTCCACGGACCGTAGTCCCGCCGGGCCGCCCTGGGCATCACCGTCAACCGCGATGCCTGCAGCACCATCGGCGGCAGAAGCTCCCGCAGTTCCTCGAGCGCCGCCCCATCGGCCCCGAACACCGCCCGCAGGATGGCGTTGAGCGTGATCCGCATCATCGACGGCAGCGTCGCGAATTCCTCGCCGTCGCGCCACGTGGCGATCTCGCGCAACACCTCTTCGTCGATGATGTGCTCGTAGCCCTGCATGCGCTTGCCGTGAAACGGCGGAACCAGCAGCTTGCGACGCAGCCGGTGATCGGTGCCGTCGAGGCTGAACGTCGAGCCCGGGCCCGAGGACTTCGCCGAGGTTGCCCGCACGGGCGATGAGATCCGTATTGGTGGTGAAGAGCTCCTTGACCAGCGCTGGGTCGCTGATCACCACGGTCTTGCCGAAGATGGGGAGGTTCAGGGTGAACTCGGAACCGTACCGCCGACCCATGGCCGCGACGGCCTTGTCCCGGTTCGCCAGGAAGCCGATGCCCTGAACCAGCTTCGGAATCCGCGGTGTCGGCGGGAGCCGCACCGGATCGGTCGTCGCCTCGGCCATGTATCCACCTCTGTCTCGGTACGAAGGAGTACCGCAACGGTACGCGTTGGTACCGGCGGGCACAAGGGCCCCCACTGGTCCGACCCAGCGATCGCGAACGCAGGGCGAGAAGCCTGCGCCATCGCCTCGCCGCGAGCCGCGTCAGCGCTCAGAACAACGTGGGCTGCAACGCCCCGGCAGCCTGAGCCGCCGGGGCGCTGCGCATCGCAAATGGACGACTGTCGGCCCCGAGGCCGTGTTTGGCGATCAACGGCGTGGCCCGCGAACGGAGCATGTCGCGATAACCCGCGGGAAGGTAGGCGCCGCGGCCGTACAACGCCCGGTAGTCGGCGACCAGATCAGGATGCGCGCTCTCGAGCCACGCCATGAACCAGCCGCGCGTGGACCCCCGCAGATGCAGGCCGAATACCGTCACGCCGGTCGCACCCGCGTGCGGCGATCCGCTCGAGCAGCGCATCGAGCTGCTCGACGGAATCCGTCAGCAGCGGCAGCACCGGCGCGACCATGACGTGACACCGCAGCCCGGCATCGGCGATCGCCCTGATCAGCCCGAGCCTGGCGTCCGGCGTCGGCGTGCCGGGCTCGACCGTCGATGTACCTCGGGATCGCCGACGGCCAGCGACACCGCGACGCTGACGTCGACGCGACGCGCGGCGTCGACGATCAGCGGCAGGTCGCGCCGCAAGAGGACGCCCTTGGTGAGGATCGAGAATGGCGTACCCGAATCAGCAAGTGCCGCAATGATTCCGGGCATCAACGCGTAACGCCCCTCGGCGCGTTGGTACGGGTCCGTGTTGGTGCCGAGCGCGACGGCGTCCCGCATCCAGGACTTGCGACCCAGCTCGCGACGCAAGACTTCGGCGACGTTGGTCTTGACGACCACCTGGTTGTCGAAGTCGTCCCCACTGTCGAAGTCGAGGTACTCGTGCGTGGGCCTCGCGAAGCAGTATCGACAGGCGTGACTGCAGCCGCGGTAGGCGTTGACGGTGAACTTGAAGGGAAGATTGGACGAATCGGGCACCTTGTTGATTGCGGACTTGCAGAGCACCTCGTGGAACGTGATTCCCGCGAACTGCGGCGTCCTCACGGTGCGTACGAGGCCGATACGCTGCAGTCCCGGCAGCGCCCCGTCGTCGAGATCCACGCTCTGACCGTCCCATCGCATGACCTGATTCGAACACATATTCGAATGAACATCAAGGATTCGGGTCGAAGAAACGAAAGCAGCAGCGCGTTCGTGCAGTATGCTTCCACCAGGATGTAAGACACATCCGCACGTGGATGTACTCATGCATCCGTATGTGATCGACAAAAAGAAGAAGAGATATGCCACAGGGTTCTGTGAAATGGTTCAACAGCGAAAAAGGCTTCGGCTTCATCGCTCCCGACGACGGTAGCCCGGACGTCTTCGTCCACTACTCTGAGATCCAAGGCGGCGGTTACCGCTCGCTCGAGGAAAACCAGCGCGTTCAGTTCGATGTCGGACAGGGCGCCAAGGGACCGCAGGCCACCGGAGTGACCGCGATCTAAAGACTTGACGTTCTGTGGGCTGGCAAGGTTGAACCTTGCCAGCCCACAGTCGTTTTCAGGCGGTAGTTGCCCGTCTAGCCGGTCAATGAATGCGGGATGTCGGACGCCTGCTCCAGCCGTGCGACAGTGCGGCAGGCTTCGTCAAGCCCGGTGCGGCTCGCCACCTTCGGTCGCGACGATGAAGTCGCCGACTACCGGCGGGGTGGGTTCGCTCTGCGAGCGTGGGTCTCGTGTTACTACTCGCGCGCCGACTAGCTAGATCTGGCTTCCCGGCATGCGGCACTGCAGGTTGTACGGCGCGCTCAGCGCCACGACGGACTGGCCGTCGACACTGATGTCGCAGTGCGGATTCGGCGCGGCCCGTCCGCCATGCGTGGTGCTGCTGACGGTCAGAATCGCCCACTGCGGGTCGGCCAGCGTGGTCGTGAACGACCACGGCGCATCCGGCCCCAGGCTCACGGGCGCCTTCTTCAGGTAGGAATAGGCGTCGGCGTCGTAGGCCGCCTTGCTCGGCGGCTGAGTCTCCATGTAGTAGAGGTCGAAATCCGCAGGCGTCCTCGGTCGTGAGCGTGTACACCACGGTATGGCCTTCAGGTTCGGCGTTCGCCGTAGCCGCGCCGGCCGCCAATCCAACGGACGCCATCAACACCGCGGCACCGAGTGCCGCCCCGACCTTCGATTCAGCTGTTCGCATGCCAGTCACATCGACCGACGCTACCGGATCGTTACTGTCGCGCAGCCTTGTCGTCAAAGAGCGGCGGTCGGCATCGCTCGTTAGAGCTCCAGCATCACGGTGACCGGACCGTCGTTGACCAGGGCCACGTGCATGTCGGCGCCGAAGACACCCGTCTCCACGTGTGCGCCGCACTGCCGCAACGCTTCGACGAACTCGTCGATGAGCGGTTCGGCGACGGGCCTCGGCGCGGCGGCATTCCATGACGGCCTGCGGCCCTTCCTGGTGTCCGCGTACAGGGTGAACTGACTGACCACCAGGATCGGTGCGCCGACGTCGGCGGCGCTGGCCTCACCGTCGAGAATCCTCAGGCGCCAGAGCTTCTCGGCCATCTGCCGCACCACGGGCAGGTCGTCGGAGTGGGTGACGCCGACGAGCGCCACCAGGCCCTGGCCCTTCGGAGCGATCCGCCCCACCACGTTTCCGTCGACCACCACCCTCGCCGACGTCACTCGCTGCACCAAGACCCGCACGTTGATCGATGCTGCCACGCGGGTCCGTCGGCGTGGCAGACTCCGGGCATGACCGGACCGGCGGCCGAGCCGCGCATCGTGGCCGAAGTCGGTGGGCTTGCGGTCGCCGAGCAGGGACCGCTGGTGCTGGTCGTCGACCGCGGCACCGGGCCCTGGGCCACGGTCGCGTTCGTGCTGGGCGTCGTCGCCCTGGTTTTCGGCGGCTTCGGTGCGGTGGCGCTATCGCTGTCGGCCCGCGCGAACGCCGCCCTGCCCTGGTGGCTGTGCGCGATCTTTCTGCTGGTCGGCATCGGCACTGCGGGCGGCGCCATCGCCGTCGTGGCGCGGATCCGCGGCGCGAGGACCAAGCCGCTGAGCGACTACCCTCCGGTCGCGGTCTTCGATCGGGCCAACCGGGTGTTCGTCGAGGCCGGCGTCGTCGTCGCGCCGCTGGATCAGACGCGCTTCCAACGCCGGACGCAGGTGACGTCGAGTTCGCCGATGCTGGTCGCGGTGACACCTGGCGGTACCCGGATCCTCAAGCGCGGCAACCCGTTCAATGGCGGGATCGGCAATCTCGACGAGGTCCTCAACGCGTTGGTGTTCGGCCCGAACCGCTAGCGCGGAAAGTCCCCTTCGAAGCGGACGCCCTCAGCTACGCAGACGGGAAAGGACTTCGGCCACAACGGCATCGGCCGCGACGTCGACCTGCTCCCCCGACGACATGTCCTTGACGCCGAAGGTGCCCGCCGCGATGTCGCGGTCCCCGGCGACGACGGCCACCGACGCACCCGAGCGGTCGGCGGCCCGCATCGCTCCCTTGAGCCCGCGGTCTCCGTAGGCGAGGTCGACGCGAATGCCCTTGGCGCGCAACTGCGCCGCCAGCTTCACCAACTCCAGTTTGGCGGCGTCGCCGAGGGGTACGGCGAAGACGTCGACGGCACTCGTCGGACCGACGGTCTTGCCCTCGGCCTTCAGCGCCAGAATTGTGCGGTCGACGCCGAGGCCAAAGCCGATGCCGGACAGGTCCTTACCGCCGAGCTGAGCCATCAGACCGTCGTAGCGACCGCCACCGCCGATGCCCGACTGTGCGCCGAGCCCGTCGTGGACGAACTCGAAGGTCGTCTTGGTGTAGTAGTCCAGGCCGCGGACCATCCGCGGATTGATCACGTACGGGACGCCGAGCGCATCGAGGTGGATGCGAACGGTCTCGAAGTGTTCCTTGGCGAACTCGGAGAGGTGGTCGAGCATCAGCGGCGCGTCAGCGGTCATCTCGCGGACGTGCGGGCGCTTGTCGTCGAGAACGCGCAGGGGATTGATCTCGGCGCGCCGTCGCGTGTCCTCGTCGAGGTCGAGCCCGAACAGGAAGTCCTGCAACAGCTCCCGATACTGCGGGCGACAGGTGTCGTCGCCCAACGAGGTGATCTCCAGACGGAAGCCGTCGAGGCCGAGCGACCGGAAGCCGGCGTCGGCGATGGCGATGACCTCGGCGTCCAGCGCCGGGTCGTCGACGCCGATCGCCTCGACGCCCACCTGCTGCAGCTGCCGGTAGCGGCCCGCCTGCGGGCGTTCGTAGCGGAAGAACGGCCCCGAGTAGCACAGCTTTGCGGGCAGGGGCCCGCGGTCGACGCCGTGCTCGATGACCGCACGCATGACGCCCGCGGTGCCCTCCGGACGCAGCGTCACCGACCGTTCGCCGCGGTCGGCGAACGTGTACATCTCCTTGGAGACGACGTCGGTCGACTCGCCGACGCCTCGCGCGAACAGCGCGGTGTCCTCGAAGATCGGCAGCTCCACGTAGCCGTAACCGGCGAGGCGGGCAGCCTCGAGCAGGCCGTCGCGGACCGCGACGAACTGCGCGGACTCCGGCGGCAGGTAATCCGGGACGCCCTTGGGCGCCTGAAACTCGGTCAAGGCGCTTGGATACCGATCATTAGGCCAATCCTTCGAGGAACGGGTTGAAGCGGCGTTCCAGTCCGATCGTGGACATCGGGCCGTGTCCCGGTAGTACCACGGTGTCGTCGTCGAGAACCAACAGTTTTTCGACGATCGAGGTCAGCAGGTCGCGCCCGCTACCGCCCTGCAGGTCGGTGCGCCCGATCGACTGCTTGAACAGCGTGTCACCGCTGAACAGCATGTCGTTCGGCCCGTCGGCGAGGATTCCCGAGTCCTCCAGCTGCCCGCCGGCCACCCGGAACGACGACCGAGCCCCTGGTGTGCCCCGGCGTGTGGTCGACGGTGACCGTCATGCCGCCCAACTGGACCTTGTCGCCGTCGCGGTCCAACTCGACGAGTTGTCGGGGCTCGCGGAACATCGCGCCGAGGGCCATCTGCGCAATCTTCGGACCGATCCCGGCGATCGGGTCGGTGAGCATGAAGCGATCCTCGGGATGGATGTAGACGGGGCAGCCGTAGGTGTCCGCCACCTTCTGCGCCGACCACATGTGGTCGATGTGCCCGTGGGTCAGCAGCACCGCCGCTGGTGTGAGGCGGTTCTCGTCGAGGATCCGGCGCAACGGCGCGAAGGCCCGCTGGCCCGGATCGACGATGATCGCGTCGGCGCCGGGCCGCAGCGCAAGGACGTAGCAGTTGCACTGCAGCATCCCGGCCGGAAACGACTTGATCAACACGCGTCCAGTTTCCCACCCCCGGTTGCGCACGGGTCGCGGCGCCCACGGTCAGCAATGCCTGGCACACTCGGGAGCGACCAATGCCGATCATCAGGAGGACGTGGGCGTGCCGACCAACGAACAGCGACGGGCGACGGCCAAGCGCAAACTCGAGCGTCAGCTCGAACGCCGGGCGGCCGCGGCGCGCAGGCGACGGCTCCTGACCATCATCGGATCGGCCGTTGGGGCGGTCGTGGTCATCGGTGCGATCGTCGCGACCGTGATCGTCACCAACAAGGGCTCGAACACCGACACCGCCTCGGCGTCGACGAGCACCCCACCCAGCTCCGAGGCTGGCCCGACGCCGCCCGCCGACGGCAAGACGCCGCCGCTGCCCGCGTTCGCCGCGCCCGCCGATCTGGGCGCGAACTGCCAGTACCCGGCCGCCGAGGCCGCCAGCAAGCCGAACAAGCCGCCGCGTACCGGCAAGGTCCCGACCGATCCCGCGCAGATCAGCGTCAGCATGAGCACCAACCAGGGCAACATCGGCCTTCAGCTCGACAACGCCAAGGCGCCGTGCACGGTCAACAGCTTCGCCAGCCTCGCGCAGCAGGGCTACTTCAACGACACGCCGTGCCATCGCCTGACCACGTCGCCGAGTCTCTCGGTGCTGCAGTGCGGTGACCCGACCGGCAAGGGCACCGGCGGCCCCGGCTACGAGTTCGCCAACGAGTATCCGACCAACCAATTCCAGCCCGACAGTCCCGCGTTGCAGCAACCCGTGGTCTATCCACGCGGCACGTTGGCGATGGCCAACGCAGGGCCGGGAACGAACGGCAGCCAGTTCTTCCTCGTCTACAAGGATTCGCAGTTGCCCCCCGGCTACACCGCCTTCGGCACGATCGACGACGAGGGCCTCAAGACCCTCGACAAGGTCGGCGCGGCGGGCGTCGCCGACGGCAGCGGGGACGGCGCACCCAAGCAGGCCGTCCAGATCAAGTCGATCCTGCTGGACTGACAGAACCCGCGCCGAGGTCGTGATGGCGATTCCCCCCTCGCCCTACGGGACGTACCCGTCTCCCCCTCCCTACGGCGGCGGATACGGCGCGCCGCCGCCGCGGTCCACCAACGGCATGGCGATCGCGTCGCTGGTCTGTGCGTTCGTGTTCGCACCGCTCGCCATCCTGTTCGGCCACATCTCCCTGTCGCAGATCAAGCGCTCGGGGCAGGACGGGCACGGTCTCGCGATTGCGGGGTTGGTCCTGGGCTACGCGTTCACGGTGCTGGGCGCCATCGTCATCGTCGTCGCCATCGTGTGGACCGTGGCGGTGTTCCAGGCCGTCGACCAACGCTTCCGCGACCGGTACTACCCCACGGACGACCCGTACGCGACCGCATTCCCGACGGGCCCCGCCGAGCCCCTCCCGACGTTCACTCCGCCCGCCACACTCGGAGGCAACTGCCAATACCCGGCCACCACCGAGCCGGCCAGCAAGCCCGTCACACCGCCGCAGACCGGCCGCATCTCGACCACGCCGCGCGATCGTCGACGCCACGATCGTCACCAACGGCGGCGCCATCGGACTACAGCTCGACAACGCCAAGGCGCCGTGCACGGTGAACAACTTCACCAGCCTCGCCAGGCAGCGCTACTTCGACGGCACGCCGTGCCACCGGCTGACCACGTCGGACGCACTCGGGGTGCTGCAGTGCGGTGATCCGACGGGTACGGGCACCGGCGGGCCCGGCTACCGATTCCCCAACGAGTACCCCACCAATCAATACCGGCTGACGGATCCTCGGATGGGCCAGCCCGTGGAGTATCCCCGCGGCACCCTCGCGATGGCCAACTCCGGTCCCGGCACCAACGGCAGCCAGTTCTTTCTCGTCTACAAGGACTCGATGCTGCCGCCCACCTACACCGTGTTCGGCACCATCGACGCGGCCGGACTCGCCGTGGTGGACAAGGTCGCGGCGGGCGGAGTGCAGGGCGGAACCGACGACGGCAAGCCCACGACGAGCGTGAACATCCAGTCGGTGACGGTGAAGTACGAGACCCCGATTGGTCGAGTGTTCGTCGCGCGACGGTCATCCGGCGATGGAAGTATGCCGGGGGTGGCCACGAAGAAACCTCAGGAAGCCGTCCAAACGATCGCGCTATCCCGCACCGGGTGCCCGCCCGTCTGCGCCGCGACGACGACGCCATCGCACCGCACGTCATCGTCCTGTTCGGCGCGACCGGCGACCTGGCCAAGCGCAAGCTGATCCCGGGCATGGCCTACCTGGACCAGTCCGAGTTGGCTCCCAACATCCAGGTCGTCGGCACCTCACTGGAAGATCTCACCGACGACGAATTCCGCGCGCTGGCCAAGGAAGCGGTGGAGTCGTTCGGAACCCACCAGCTCACCGACGCGCAGTGGGACAGCTTCGCGAGCACGCTCAGCTACGTGCCGCAGGGCGACGGCCCGGAGGCCCTCGCGAAGGCGGTCGCCGCCGCGGAGGAGAAGCTCGGGCCCGAACACGCATCTCCTGCACTATCTTTCGGTTCCACCCAAGGCCGCGCAGGCCGTCATCACCATGCTCAAGGAGGCGAACCTCGTCGAGCGGGCGCGGGTGGTGATGGAAAAGCCGTTCGGCACCGACCTCGCCAGCGCGATCAAGCTCAACGACTTCGTGCACGAGACGTTCCGGGAGCGGCAGATCTTCCGCATCGACCACTTCCTCGGAAAGGAAGCCGCGCAGAACATTCTGGCGTTCCGATTCGCCAACGGACTCTTCGAGCCGATCTGGAACCGCAACTTCATCGACCACATCCAGATCGACATCCCGGAGACGCTCGGCCTGGACCAGCGGGCCAACTTCTACGAGAGCACCGGCGCGTTCAAGGACATGGTCGTCACCCACCTGCTCCAGGTGATGGCGTTCGTGGTGATGGAACCGCCGACGGCGCTGGAACCGCGGGCCATCAGCGAGGAGAAGAACAAGGTCTTCCGCTCCATGCTGCCGATCCACTGCGACCACGTCGTGCGCGGGCAGTACGCGGGCTACCGCCAGGAGTCCGGTGTCGCAAAGGATTCCGACACCGAGACGTTCATCGCACTGAAGGTCGGGATCGACAACTGGCGGTGGGCCGGGGTTCCGATCTATCTGCGCACCGGCAAGAAGATGGCCGAGGGCATGCGCATCATCTCGATTGCGTTCAAGGAAGCCCCGCGCACGATGTTCCCCGCCGGCTCCGGCGTGGGCTCACAGGGTCCGGATCACCTCACCTTCGACCTGGCCGACAGTTCCAAGGTCTCGCTGTCCTTCTACGGCAAGCGCCCCGGCCCGGGCATGAAGCTCGACAAGCTCTCGATGCAGTTCTCCACTCAGGAGACCGACTCCCAGGGCGACGTCCTCGAGGCCTACGAGAGGCTGATCCTCGACGCGATGCGCGGGGACCACACCCTGTTCACCACCGCCGAGGGCATCGAGTCGCTGTGGGAGCGCTCGGCGCCGCTGCTGGAGGACCCGCCGCCGGTCAAGATCTACCCGCCCGGGACATGGGGTCCCAACGCCATCCACCAGCTCATCGCGCCCAACGCGTGGCGGTTGCCGTTCGAGCGGGCCTGGCGGGAGAAGAGGTCCTAACCCGTCGCGATCGGCCTCCTCGGCGCCCGCAGATCTCGCGATGCGGAATTTGCGTCGCCGGTACCGGGTTTGTGGTGGGTATGCCCATCCAGGTGTTGCCGTGACGGCGGCCGCTGTCAGTCCTACCGTTCGCGAGGGCCAACGTGGGGCGTACTCGCTGCTGCTGATCCTCAGCGGCGTGGCGCTGGGCGTCTCGGGGGTACCCGCACCGCTGTACGGGATGTACCAGGACGTCTGGCACCTCTCGCCGCTGTCCACCACGATCGTCTTCGCCGTCTATGCCGTGGCCGCGTTGGCGGCGGTGTTGGTCGCGGGCCGCGTCTCGGACGTCATCGGCCGCAAGCCGGTCCTGCTCGGCGCCCTGGTGGCGATGATCGTCGGACTGGGCGTCTTCCTGGTCGCCGACAACATGGCGACGCTGATCGTGGCGCGGGTCATTCACGGCGCGGCAGTGGGCTCGATCGTCGTCGCGGGAGCGGCGGCCCTTCTCGACCTGCGCCCCGACCACGGCGCGAGGGCGGGACAGCTCAGCGGTGTCAGCTTCAACATCGGGATGACGGTCGCGATCGTCGGCTCGTCGGTGCTGGCGCAGTACGCTCCCCACCCGATGCGCACGCCGTACGCCGTCGTCGCGGTGCTGTGCGCGGTGGTGGGCGTCGGGGTCGTGGCCCTTCGCGAGCCGCACGCCGCGAAGTCGCGTGGACCCATTCGGATCACCAAACCCGCTGTGCCGCGCGAGATTCGCGCTGACTTCTGGTTCGCAGCCCTGGGCGTCATGGCATCGTGGTCGGTGCTCGGCGTCCTCCTCTCCCTCTATCCGTCGCTAGCCGCTCACCAGACGGAGATCCACAACCTCGCGTTCGGTGGTGCGGTCGTGGGCAGTACCGCGCTGGCTGCCGCGATCGTCCAGATATTTGCCTCGCGCGTGCCGGCCCGCATCGCGGCGATCGCCGGTGACGTGGGCATGGCGATCGCGCTGCTGCTCACCGTGCCGGCGTTGACAACCCACCAGCTGGCCACTCGTACTCGCCGCCGCCGCACTGCTCGGCGCAACCTTCGGGCTCGGATTCGGCGGCTCACTGCGGCACCTGTCGAACGTCGTGCCCGCCGATCGCCGCGGCGAGACCATGTCGGCGTACTACCTCCTGGCGTATACCGCGATGGCGGTGCCGACGATCGCCGCAGGCTGGGCGGCGACGCGATGGCCGCTGGCGACAGTGTTTCCGGTGTTCGCCGGAGCGGTGGCGTTCGCATGCCTCGCCGCGGCCCTCGTCGGCGCGATCACGTCGCGCACCGACGTCGTCGACGTACCTCAGGCCGCCGACGTCACTCGGTAGACGTCGTAGACGCCCTCGACGTTGCGCACGACGTTGAGGACGTGCCCTAGATGCTTGGGGTCGCCCATCTCGAAGGTGAAGCGGCTGATGGCCACGCGATCGTTGGACGTCGTCACCGACGCCGACAGGATGTTCACCTTCTCGTCGGCCAGCACGCGCGTCACGTCCGACAGCAGCCGGTGCCGGTCCAACGCCTCGACCTGGATGGCCACCAGGAAGACCGACGACGGCGACGGCGCCCACTTGACGTCGATGATGCGCTCCGCCTGCTCCTGCAGGGAGGTGGCGTTGGTGCAGTCCGTGCGGTGCACGCTGACTCCACCGCCGCGGGTGACGAAGCCCAGGATGTTGTCACCGGGTACCGGGGTGCAGCACTTGGCCAGTTTGGTCAGAACCCCCGGTGCACCGGGTACGGCGACACCGACGTCATCGCTGGTCCGCTGCCGCACCGGCATCGTCGTCGGCGTCGACCGCTCGGCGATCTCGTCTTCGGCCTCGTCGTCGCCGCCGAGTTGAGCCAATAGGCGCTGCACGACGTGACGGGCAGAGACGTGTCCCTCACCCACCGCGGAGTAGAGGGCGGACACGTCGACGTAGCGGAGTTCCCGCGCCAGAGCGCCCATCGACTCGGCATTCATCAAGCGCTGCAAGGGAAGTCCGCCGCGGCGTACCTCACGGGCGATCGCGTCCTTGCCAGACTCGAGCGCCTCTTCACGCCGTTCCTTGGCGAACCACTGGCGGATCTTGGCCTTCGCCCGCGGTGACACGACGAAGGTCTGCCAGTCGCGTGACGGACCGGCGTTCTGCGCCTTCGAGGTGAAAACCTCGACCACTTCGCCGTTTTCGAGTTTGCGCTCGAGCGCCACCAGGCGTCCGTTGACCCGAGCACCGATGCACCGGTGCCCGACCTCGGTGTGCACGGCGTAGGCGAAGTCCACGGGGCACGAGCCGGTGGGCAGCGTGATGACGTCGCCCTTCGGCGTGAAGACGAAGATCTCCTGTACGGCGAGGTCGTAGCGCAGCGACTCGAGGAACTCGCCGGGATCGGCGGCCTCCCGCTGCCAATCGAGAAGTTGGCGCATCCATGCCATCTCGTCGATCTCCGCTGCGGCATGACCGGCCGGAAGTCCGTTGCGCCCCTTTGCTTCCTTGTACATCCAGTGCGCGGCGATGCCGTACTCGGCCGTCTTGTGCATGTCGATGGTGCGGATCTGCACTTCCAGCGGCTTGCCCTCGGGGCCGACGACGGTGGTGTGCAGCGACTGATACACCCCGTAGCGGGGCTGCGCGATGTAGTCCTTGAACCGTCCCGCGATGGGCTGCCACAGCGAGTGCACGACACCGACGGCGGCGTAGCAGTCGCGGATCTCGTCGCACAGGATCCGCACGCCCACCAGGTCGTGGATGTCGTCGAAGTCGCGGCCCTTGACGATCATCTTCTGGTAGATCGACCAGTAGTGCTTGGGCCTGCCCTCGACCGTCGCGCCGATCTTCATCGCGCCGAGCGCGGCACCGATCTCGGCGCGCACCTTGGCCAGATAGGTGTCGCGCGACGGCGCCCGGTCCGCCACCAGCCGGACGATCTCCTCGTACTTCTTCGGATGCAGGATCGCGAACGACAGGTCCTCGAGCTCCCACTTGACCGTCGCCATGCCGAGCCGATGCGCAAGGGGCGCAATGACTTCCAGTGTCTCCCGGGCCTTGCGGGCCTGCTTTTCCGGCGGCAGGAAACGCATGGTGCGCATGTTGTGCAGCCGGTCGGCCACCTTGATCACCAGCACGCGTCCATCGCGCGCCATCGCGATGATCATCTTCCGGATCGTCTCGCCCTCGGCGGCGTTGCCCAGCTCGACCTTGTCGAGCTTGGTCACGCCGTCGACGAGGTGGCCGACCTCCGTGCCGAACTCCGCCGTCAGTGCCTCGAGCGTGTATCCGGTGTCCTCGACGGTGTCGTGCAGCAGTGCCGCGACCAGAGTCGTGGTGTCCATGCCGAGCTCGGCCAGGATGTTGGCGACGGCCAGGGGATGCGTGATGTACGGATCGCCCGAGCGCCGCAGCTGATCGGAGTGCCGCTCCTCGGCCACCTCGTAGGCGCGTTGCAGAATCGCGAGGTCGGCCTTCGGGAACCTCTCGCGGTGTACCGAGACCAGCGGTTCGAGCACGGGGTTCACCGCACCGCGCTGCGCCGTCATCCGGCGGGCGAGCCGGGCGCGCACCCGACGCGAAGCACTGCTGGTGGTCTTGGGGGTGTCGGTAGGAGCGTCGGGAACGATCACCGGCATCGGCTGGGTCTGCGTCAAAGCGTGATCGTCGGCCACGTCACCACCTCCTCAGACCCTAGAACTCGAGGATATCCCGTAGTAATCCCAGCGGAGCACCGACGCGGCATCACGCCTCACGCGGTCCCGCGCCGCCGCCGAAGCTCGGAGCCGTCAAATCGTCCGCAAACTCGTCACCTGCAGCGGTTCGATCACTGCACGACCGCCGAGCGCGGCCAACTCGAGCACGACCGCGGCACCGGTGAGTGTCGCGCCCGCGGCGGTCAGCAGTCGCGCAGTCGCCGCGAGGGTTCCACCGGTGGCCAGCACGTCGTCGATGATCATGATGTTGCGGCCGGCGATGTCGAGACCGTCGGCGGGCACCTCGAGCGTCGCCGTGCCGTACTCGAGGGTGTAGGTCTCGCTGTGGACCGGCGGCGGCAGCTTGCCGCCCTTGCGGACCGCGAGCACGCCGATGCCCAGTCGCGTTGCCACGGCGCCCCCGAGCAGGAAGCCGCGGGCGTCGACGCCGGCGATCAGATCGGCGCCCGAAGAGATCTCGGCCAGCGCGCTCGGTCACGGCGTCGAGTCCTCGCGCATCCGCGAGCACCGGGGTGAGGTCCTTGAACTGAATGCCCGGTTCGGGAAAGTCGGCCACCTCGCGGGTCAGTGAGGCGATCAAGGCCGAGACGTCAGTCATTCGTTCAGCACCCATCTGTCCATGTTCCAACCGGCGCCCCACCGCGTCGGGTTGCTGCTGACCGCGAAGATCTTCTTCGACGTCAACAGGGTTCGCTGCTGACGGTAGAGGGGCAACGTCGGCATGTCACCCCAGAGGACGGGGCTGCCCTCCGCCAGCAACCTGGCCAACTCCTTCGCATCGGAGGTGATCGACATTGCGTCGATGACCCCGTCGATTCGCTCGTTCACGTAGCCCGGCAGATTGTTTCCGTTGCCGCTGTGGAAGGCGTAGGCGTCCGTGGTCGACGAACCCGAGAACCCGCTGCCGCTGGCGCCGCCGTAGCTCGCCACCAGGACGTCGATCTTGTTGTCGCGCAACGCCTGCGGGCCGATTCCGTCGTCGGCGGCATCCGTCACCGCGATACCGGCGGCGCCACACGACTTGGCGATGAGACCCACCGTGGCGGCCAGGCGTGAATTCGGCGTCTGGTAACCGATGCGGACGGCGACCTGCCGACCGTTGATTGCGTCGCGGGCTCCGTCGGGGTTCGCGGCCTCGAACTGCGTCACCCTCTGCTTCGGTCTCGGCAGCCGTGATCGCCTCCTCGGACGCCGTGTTCAGTCGGCTGTCGGCGATCGGCACCTGGGCGCCCTGTGCGATCACGTCGCGCGGAGTGCACAACGCGACCGCCCGTCGGACCGCCGGATCGGCGAGCGGTCCCCGTGCGGCGAAGATGAGCTGTTCGATGCCGGCGGACGGGGTGTCTGTGCGCGCGTAGTCATCGGGCAGGCTGAGCGTTCCCGACGATCCCGTCGCGACGTCGACGACGTCGTAGGAGCGCTGATCGAGTCGGTCCTGAATGTCCGCGGCCAGCGGCCACACCTTGATCGTGGCGGTGACGGGCTTGGGTCCCCACCACTTGTCGTTCGCGACGAGGACGACCGCTCCCTCGGAGGTGACCTCGTCGAGCTTGTATGGCCCCGACGACGGGAACCGCTTCAGATCGATGTCCGGCGACAGGTTCCAGATGGTGTTCCAGGCATTGGCGATGCGGTCGATGGTCGGGCCGTCACCCGCCTGCAGGGCCGTGGCGACCGCACCGTCACCGACGCCGAGCTCGTCGGCGATGACGTGCGACGGCATCATCGAGGTCGCGGCGAACAGCTGTCCGTAGTCGACGAAGGGGCGGTCCTGCGCGAACGACACTCTCGCCTTCTTCGGCACCCGGCGCACAGTCGACGGCCGCGATGTCTCGGTAACCCGCTCGACTCGCCGCGTCGAACGCCGGGTAGCGCCCCGACTGCGCTGCCCAGGCGAGCACCATGTCGTCGCACGTGACCGGTTTTCCGTCCGAGTACACCGCCTGGTCATTGATCTGATAATCGAGAACCAGCGGTGTTCGGCCCACCACCGAGATGCTGCCGAAGTCGCGGTCGCCCACCACCTGTCCGTCGGGCCCGTGGTAGTTGAAGCCGGTGAGCACGCGGGCAAACGCCTGCGGTCCGCCCGATGCGGCACCCACCACCGTGTTGGTGTTGTAGCTGACGAACGAACCGTCCACGGCGTAGTCGATCTCACCGGCGGTGTCCGAACACGATGACACGCTCGACGCGACGACGCAGGCCAGCATCGTTGCGGCAATCGCGCGTCGCCGGGACCGGGCAGTCATGGCGGCTTAGCGCCTGGTGTTTCGCTTACCCGACGGCCTGCCGGTCGGACGGTTCGGCTTCGCACCAGGGGCAGGCTTGTCGGGCGCGACCTGAGTATTGGCGAGCGCCGACGCACCCGGCCTCGACGCCGCGACCGTCGCGGGCTCGGCATCCACCGCGGCCGCGGCTGCGGTCGCCCTGCTCGACGCGCCGCGGCGCCGGTTCTGCACGCGACGGGTGTGCGCACGGACCAGTTCGGTTCGCTCCCGCATGCTCACCAGGAGCGGGGTGGCGAAGAAGATCGACGAGTAGGTACCGATGAGGATGCCCACCAACTGCACGATGGCGAGATCCTTGAGCGTGCCGACGCCCAGCAGCCACACCGCGACGACGATCAGTGCCAGCACCGGCAGCACCGAGATGAGGCTGGTGTTGATCGACCGCATGAAGGTCTGGTTGATCGCCAGGTTGGCCTGCTCGGCGAAGGTTCTGCGCGTCGTGTGCTCGAAACCGTGCGTGTTCTCCTCGACCTTGTCGAAGACGATGACGGTGTCGTAGAGCGAGAAGCCGAGAATTGTCAGGAGGCCGATCACCGTCGCGGGTGTGACCTCGAACCCGACCAGGGAGTAGACGCCCGCGGTGACCGCAAGGTCGAATCCCAAGGCCGCGAGCGCCGCCGCCGCCATGTACCGCTCGTAGCGGATCGTGATGTAGAGCGTCACGAGCACCAGGAACACGACGAGGGCGATCAGCGCCTTCTGCGTGATCTGGCCACCCCAGGTCTCCGAGACCTTGGAGTCGCTGATCTGCTGCTTGCTCTCTTGGCCGTCGGGGCCCTTGGGGTGGAACTCGTCGAACAGCGCCGTCCGCAGCGTCTCGATCTGCGGCTCCGTCAGCGCCTCGGAACGGATCTGCACGGTGGCCGACGGGCCTGCGCCGACGACCACGACGGATTCGGGCGCGTTGCCGATCGCCTTGGAGAACGCGTCCTCGACCTGCTGCGTCGTCACCTCACCGCGGGGCATGGAGACCTTGGTGCCGCCCTCGAAGTCGATGCCGAGGGTGAAGCCGCGCAGCGCGATGCTGATGATCGCGATGGCGACGATGGCGCCGCTGATGGCGAACCACAGCCTTCGCTTGCCGATGACGTCGAACGCCCCGGTGCCGGTGTAGAGCCGGACGAAGAAGCCATGCTTGGGCAGAGTCGACGCAGTCCCGGTGAGCTCCTCGCCGGTGGCTGAGAGCTCGACGTCGTCGACGTCGTCTTCGATCTTGGCCATGGCGTTACCGCCTTCCCAATGGGTACGTGGCGGCGCGACGTTCGCGGGCGATCTGTTGCACGGCACCGAGGCCGTTGAACGCCGGCTTCGACAGCAGAGTGGACTTCGAGCACAGGTACACCAGTGGCCAGGTCACGAAGAACACCACCACGACGTCGAGGACGGTGGTCAGGCCCAACGTGAACGCGAAGCCCTTGACCTGACCGACGGCGAGGAAGTACAGCACCGCGGCAGCAATGAAGCTGACGGCGTTGCCGGACAGGATCGTCTTGCGGGCGCGTACCCAACCTCGCGGTACTGCGGACCGGAACGAACGCCCTTCGCGAATCTCGTCCTTGATGCGCTCGAAGAACACGACGAACGAGTCGGCCGTCGTGCCTATGCCGATGATCAGACCCGCGATGCCTGCAAGGTCGAGGGTGTAGCCGATGTATCTGCCCAGCAATACCAGGATTGCGTAAACCATTGCGCCAGAGGCGACAAGCGACAATGCCGTCAACAGCCCGAGGACGCGGTAGTAGAGCAACGAGTACAGCAGCACCAGCGCAAGGCCGATCGCACCGGCGATGAGACCCGCCTTCAGCGACGTCAGACCCAGTGTCGCAGAAACTGTTTCGGCCTCCGAGGACTCGAACGACAGCGGCAGCGAGCCGTACTTCAGTACGTTGGCGAGTTCACGTGCGGTATCGGCGGTGAACCGGCCGGTGATCTGGGTGCGTCCGCCTGGGATCGCCTCCTGGATCTCCGGAGCACTGACCACCTGCGAGTCGAGCGTGAACGCCGTCTGCGTACCGACGTTCGCGGCGGTGAAGTCCGCCCAGACGTTGGACGCGTCGCTCTTGAACTCCAGGTCGACGATGTACTCGCCGCGCTGTTGGTCGAGCCCGGAACTGGCGTTCTTGATTCCCTCGCCGCTGATGATCGACGGCTGGCAAGCAGATAGACCGTCTTCTTGTCCTGCGAGCACGTCACCAGGGGAAGCTTGGGATCGTCGTTGCCTGCCAAGACGTCCTCGTCGTTGCACCGCGTGGCCTGGAACTGCATGGCCAGCACCTGAATCTGCTGCTCGGTGCTCTGGCGGAGCGCCTTCTCGTCGGTGATGCGCTGCGCCAGGTCGGCTCCTGGTTTCGGAGGGCCCGGCGGCGCCGGCGCGGGCGCCGGCGGAGCCGGTGAGTTCTGCGGGGTCGGCGCAGGCGTCTCGTCGGATGGCACTGGCGTCTCCGGTGCGGGCGACGGCGTCTCGGGGCTCGGGACCGGCTCCTGCGGGAACGGGCGTGGCTGCGGTGCCAGCGGTGCGTCGCGGGCTGGCCGGCTCCCCCGGCGCTCCGGCAGCGACGCACCCGGCATACCCGGGCTCCGGCAGGAGCACCCGGCAGACCACCGGCACGCCCGGGGCTCCAAGTGGGCCACCGGGAAGGCCCGGCGCTCCTGGCGCTCCTGGCGCACCCTGGCGCTGCCGGGCGGTGCTGCTGCCCCTGACCGGCGGCGGGGATCGCGTGGATCACCGGCCGGATGTAGAGGCGCGCCGTCTGGCCGAGGTTTCGGGCCTCGCTGGAATCGTTGCCGGGCACGGTGATGACGAGATTGTCACCGTCGACCACGACTTCCGAGCCGGAGACTCCGAGGCCGTTGACGCGGGCGCTGATGATGTCCTGCGCCTGAATCAACGATTCACGCGTCGGCTTGGACCCGTCGGGCGTGCGCGCGGTGAGCGTCACCCGCGTCCCGCCCTGCAGGTCGATGCCGAGTTTTGGGTCGGGCTGCTTATTGCCGGTCAGGAATACCAAGGCATAGGCGCCGATGAGCAGGACGAGAAATACCGCCAGGTATCGGTACGGGTGCACCGGCGGCGAAGACGATGCCACGTTGCTTGGGTCTCCTCAGATCAGTACGACAGCACCGCAAAGGGTACGTGGTGGTGCTGAGTGCTCAGGCGTCAGTCGTACCTGACGCCTATTTCTTCGTTGTCGGGATCGGACGGAGCCTCGATGGCCGATGACGTCACCCCGTCGACGTACACGTCGTCCGTGGCGTCGTCGACGGCGTCGTCATCGTCTTCGTATTCGTCGTCGTCGTCATCGTCGTCGTCTTCGTCCGCGGGCTCGATGCGGTCGCGGACGGCCAGCTTCATCCAGGTGGTGATCACGCCGGGCGCGATCTCCAGCTCGACGGTGTCGTCGGTGATGCCCTTGATCGTGGCCTGCAGGCCGGACGTGGTGTGCACCCGGTCGTCGACCTTCAGCGAGTCGTGCAGGTCGACCGTCGCCTGCATGGCCTTCTTCTGACGCCGAGACGCGAACCACATGAAGGCGCCAAGGATGATGAGCAGGGGGAGGAAGGTGACCAGTTCCATCGCAGCAATCGTCTTTCGTCTCGGTCGAGCTGGGTAGGGGCGTCCGGACTCGTGTCGCGGCAAGGCCTCGTAGTGCACCAGTGTGCCATTGTGATGCATCGACCATCGCTGCCCCCACCACGGCGAAGGGCGCTGACGGGTCGCGAGCGGCGGCTTCAGGCGATCCACACTGCCGACGTCCGCGTCCGCTCGGTGCCAGACCCACTTGCTGCAGCTAGCCCTCATGATTGCCCTGCACGCGACGGAATCCGTCGCCCCAGTCCCGCCGGACGGGCGAACCCGCGCAGAGCTGCCCAGGTTTCCAATCAGATCGGTGCCCAGCCGACTAAGCTCGTTCGCGGCACAGGAGCCCCTTGCTTCTCGTGTGCGCGGAACCCACCGGTCATCAGGAGGCGTCAGTTGAGCACCCTCGAACAGAGTCGCTACCTAGCCACCGCGATCCCCGGTCCGCGGTCCAAGGAGCTGATCGAGCGCAAGAACGCCGCAGTATCCCGTGGCGTCGGAACCACCATGCCGGTGTACGCGGCCCGCGCGGGCGGCGGCATCGTCGAGGACGTCGACGGCAACCGGCTGATCGACCTGGGCTCGGGCATCGCGGTCACGACCATCGGCAACGCCTCGCCCCGCGTCGTCGACGCCGTGGCCGCGCAGGCCGCCGAGTTCACGCATACCTGCTTCATGGTCACGCCCTACGAGGAGTACGTCGCCGTCTGCGAGCACCTCAACCGGCTCACCCCGATCGTCGGCGAAAAGCGGTCGGCGTTGTTCAACTCCGGGTCCGAGGCCGTCGAGAACGCCATCAAGATCGCACGGACCTACACGCGCAAGCAGGCGGTCGTCGCCTTCGACCACGCCTATCACGGCCGCACCAACCTGACGATGGCGCTGACGGCGAAGTCGATGCCCTACAAGCACGGCTTCGGCCCCTTCGCCCCCGAGATCTACCGCGCGCCGATGTCCTACCCGTTCCGCGACGCGGAGTTCGGCAAGGAGCTGGCCACCGACGGCGAGCTCGCCGCCAAGCGCGCCCTCAGCATCATCGACAAGCAGGTCGGCGCCGACAATCTCGCCGCCGTGATCATCGAGCCGATCCAGGGCGAGGGCGGGTTCATCGTGCCCGCCGAGGGCTTCCTGCCGACACTGCTCGACTGGTGCCGCAAGAACGGCGTCGTGTTCATCGCCGACGAGGTGCAGACCGGATTCGCCCGCACCGGCGCGATGTTCGCGTGCGAGCACGAGGGCATCGACCCCGATCTGATCGTCACGGCCAAGGGCATCGCCGACGGACTGCCGCTTGTCGGCGGTCACCGGTCGCGCCGAGATCATGGACGCGCCGCACGTCAGCGGGCTCGGCGGCACGTACGGCGGCAATCCGGTCGCGTGTGCCGCGGCACTGGCCACCATCGAGACCATCGAGGCCGACGGGCTGGTGGCGCGCGCCCAGGCGATCGAGGCGCTGATGAAGGATCGGCTGGGCAGGTTGCAGGCCGACGACGACCGCATCGGCGACGTGCGCGGGCGCGGCGCGATGATCGCCGTCGAGCTCGTCAAGGCGGGAACCACCGAGCCCGACGCCGACCTCACGAAGGCACTGTGCGCGGGCGCCCACGCCGCGGGCGTGATCGTGCTGTCCTGCGGGACGTACGGCAACGTGCTGCGCTTCCTGCCGCCGCTGCCCATCAGCGACGAGCTGCTCGACGAGGGCCTCGACGTGCTGGAACTCGTCCTCAAGGATCTCTAGCTGCGCTCGCGTTGCCCTGGCGATTTGTGGAGTATTTCCAGCGCTCACCGCTGCTAAGACTCCACGAATCACTCTGTCGCCTGCCAGAATTCGCGGATCGACTGCTCCTCGATGACGTCGCACCGTAGGACTCACGCACTAACCGGGACGGATCACCAAGGCGGCAACGAATTTGCGAATGTCGTCAACCGTAAGGTCTTCGCCGTTGACCTCCAGCTCGATCAGCTTGGAGACCAGATCGTCGGTGGGTCGTCTGCAACGATCGGCGATCATCACGTCGACGTCGGCGTACAACGCATCGACAGCCTTCGAGTTCGGCCCCGCGGCCCAGCCTGAGAACAGGTGCCAGTCGCCTCGGGGCACCCCGAGCGCTTCGCACACAGCGGCGATCGAATGTTGGCTGGTATCGGTGTTGGTCATGGCGGTCCCTTCGTCGGTCTGGACTGAATCGACTATCGGGCCTCGTTGACGTCCGACCATCCGCCCTGAGGCGTAATTGCGCTGTGAGGGAGGGCGTAGTTACGCCTTTGGGCGGATGTTTTGCCGGTGTGCGAGGCCGGATGCTGGCAGCATGAGCACGACAGAGTGGACCGATCTGAACGCGGGCGGGGACATGGCCGAACTGTTGCCGACCGGTACGGTGACGCTGCTGCTTGCCGACGTCGAGGGTTCGACCCGGCTGTGGGAGACCCAGCCCGAGCCGATGACGGCGGCGCTCGCGCGCATGAATCAGACCGCTTCGACGCTGATCGCCGAGCACGACGGCGTCCGCCCCGTCGAACAGGGCGAAGGCGACAGCTTCGTCGCCGCCTTCGCCCGCGCCGGCGACGCCGTGGCCTGTGCACTGGACTTGCAGCGGGCAGAGCTAGCGCCGATCAACCTCCGCATCGGGGTGCACACCGGCGACGTGCAGTTGCGCGACGAGGGCAACTACGCGGGCACCACCATCAACAAGGCCGCCCGGTTGCGCGACCTCGCCCACGGCGGCCAGACCGTCATCTCGGGCGCAACCGAGGAGATGGTCGAAGACCAGCTCCCCGCCGACGCATGGCTGACCGATCTCGGCCGCCACACGTTGCGCGATCTCCCCCGCGCCGTTCGGGTCTCACAGCTGTGCCATCCCGACCTGCGCAACGACTTCCCGCCGCTACGGACAGCGACATGCCGTTGCTGCTCACAATCTTCCGTCTCAACTGACGACCTTCATCGGCCGTGCGGCGTCAGATCGCAGACATCAGTCGCTCCTTGACGACGACCGCCTCGTCACGTCTGACCGGCGCAGGTGGAGCAGGCAAGACACGTCTCGCGATCGAGATCGCGGGCCAGGCGGGCGGCCAGTTCCCGGACGGCATCTGCTATGCCGATCTATCACCGATCACCCATCCAGAGATGGTGCCGCTCACGGTGGCTCGGGCGTTCGGGCTGCCGGACCAACCGGGCCGCTCGATCACGGAGACGCTCCTGCGTTCCGTCCGCGACCGGCGGCTGCTGCTGGTCTTGGACAACTGCGAACATCTGCTGGAGGCCAGCGCGACCCTGGTCAACGACGTGCTCGCGGGCTGCTCGCAAGTGACGATTCTGACGACGAGCCGTGAACCTCTCATGGTGGCCGGCGAAGTGAACTGGCAGGTGCCGTCACTGTCGCTGGCCGACGAGGCCATCGACTTGTTCACCGACCGCGCCCGACGAGCTCGCCCCGACTTCACGGTCAACGACGCACAACTCCGAGACGGTGGCCGAAATCTGTCGTCGACTCGACGGCATGCCACTGGCTATCGAACTGGCCGCCGCGCGGATACGCTCACTGTCGCTCGACGAGATCGTCGGCAGCCTGCACGACCGGTTCCGACTCCTCACCGGCGGCGCGCGAACGGCGGTGCGGCGCCAGCAGACCCTGCGCGCGTCGGTGGACTGGTCGCACGCACTGCTCACCGAACCCGAACGAATCCTGTTCCGACGCTTGGCCGTGTTCATGGGCGGCTTCGACCTCGACGCTGCCCAGGCCGTTGCCGGCGACACCGAGATGGAACGCTTCCAGGTCTCGACCAGCTCAGCCTGCTCGTCGACAAGTCGCTCGTCGTCGCCGAAAGCGCCAGCAGGCCCAACCCGTACCGACTGCTGGAGACCGTGCGTCAGTATGCGCTGGAGAAACTCGGCGAATCGGGCGAAGCCGACGACGTGCGCGCGACGGCACCGCGACCACTATTGGTCGATGGCAGCGATACTCGATGCGCCCGCGACCAGCGGCCACGAGCAACGACTCGACGCAGGCGCTGAATGAGATCGACAACCTGCGGGCAGCATTCGTATGGAGCCTCGAAAATGGCGACAATGCAAAGGCATTGGAGCTCGCCGCATGGCTTCAGTCGGTGTGGCTCGGTGCGAGGCCGAATTCGTGAAGGGCTGGCATGGCTCGACGCTGCACTCGCGGATCGACGCGATAGTCGACGCCGAGATGACCGCGGCGCGCGTCCGAGCGCTCTCTGACAGGGCGCTGCTCGACTCCTGGTACGGCTCCTTGACATCGCCGGACGTCGAAGTAATCGAAGCGGCGTTGGAAGCTGCGCGCGGTATCGATGACCGCGCACTGCTCATCCGGGCGCTCATGGCTAGGGGCTGCGTCGTCCTCTACGACGACGACTCGGCCGAGCCGTACTTCACCGAGGCTGCCGATCTGGCGCGCGAACTTGGAGACGCGCTGCGGCTGACCCACATCCTTGGGCGACAGGCCTATCGGGCGTTGTTCGTGGCGGGCGATGTGCACGGCGCTATTTCGTCAGCGCGTGAAGGGAGCGATCTCGCGCACTCGCAATCGGCGACCGCCTGACGTCGCATCAATGCGGTATTTACATCGCGGGTGCGTTGTTCGTTCGCGGTGAGCTCGACGGCGGCTGCCGACCCAGGCGCGAAAGACCATCGTCCGAGGCCAGTGCTGCTCACGACCTGCTGTCGGAGATGACCGGCCTGATGTCCGAATCGATCGCCTCAGCGCTGCAAGGGAGACGTCGACCCGGCGCTCAGCCGCGATTGCCGCCGCGCTCGCAGGAGGCATCGGAGGTCGGCGAGCTACTTCGAGAGCGCGTGTTATCCCAATGTCGCGTTGGCGCACCTCGCCGCCGGCGACATTTCGGCGGCGTGGAAGGCGTGCGAACTCGCCATCCCGACGATCACACATCTTTACAACGCGGTGAACATCAACTGGGCGGTCTACGCAGCGATGGCCGCAGGCGAATTCGCGACTGCGACGTGGCTTGCGGACACAGCCATCGCCAATGCGAGAGGCTGTTGGTTGGCCTTCGCCTTGACATCCCGAGCACACGTCAAGATCGCAGGTGGTGAATCGCGGCCGGCGGAGGAGGAACTACACCAGGCGCTTGGCGTTGCCATCAAGAGTGACACCTTTTCTATGCATCCCCGATGCGTTCGAATCCCTCGCCCGAATGGCCTGTGAGTCCGACAGATATCACGACGCGACCAGGCTCTTCGGCGCCGGGAACGCCATGAGGCAGCGGATGGGGGCAGTTCGACTGAAGGTCTTTGACGCCGAACACGACACAGCGGTCACCGCGGCGCGGAACGCTCTGGGCGACAACGACTTCGACGACGCATGGGCCGAGGGCGCCGCTCTGTCCACCGAGGAGGCCATCGCCTACGCACAGCGCGGGCGCGGCGAACGCAAGCGACCGTCGACCGGCTGGGGTTCGCTCACCCCGACCGAGCTCGACGTCGTCCGCCTGGTAGCCGAGGGCATCCCCAACAAGGACATCGCCACGCGGCTGTTCGTCTCACCGAGAACCGTGCAAACCCATCTGCGCCACGTCTACAACAAGGTCGGACTGACTTCGCGCGTACAGCTCGCTCAGGAGGCCACCCGGCAGTTACACACGAGTGCCCCCTGAGCGACGGTCGAGTCAGCGCGCGGCGGGCGTGTCGACGGTTTCGTGCCGAGGACTCGCGAAAGCCATTGCGCCAGCTCCGCCTGGGCTGCTCGTCGGACTCGCCGACGGTCTGCTCGCCCGTCGTCGTCGATTCCTCCACGACTGCGGGCTCGCTGTCGGTGTTCGACTCCCTAACCACTTCGTCCCTGGGATGGTGCACGACGGCGGCCCGCTCAATCGGCAGCCACGTCGCGCACGCTCCGAACCGATACGCGGCCCAATGCGGTCGCGCCGAGGAAGATGATCAGCGCACCGAGACCGTAGAAGTACGAGAGCTCCAGCCATGCCGCCTTGGCGTCTGTCGGGGCGACTGGGCGACCGATCTCGCCGATGGTCAAGGTGGTAGCAGCCACGCGGCCGACAACGAACCATGCTCCCGCCACGATCGACAACCAAGCACCGAGCATCGCCGTCGCCCGATTGCGCGAGCCGACCAGAAGAAGCCCCCCGATGACCGTGACGACGCCCGGAAGGACTTCGAGCCAGCCCCTCGAAGCGCTCCACGCCGAGCCTTGATTCGGGTTGTACGCGAAGTCGAAAACGGGACCGAGGAAGGGGATCAACGCGCCCCACAACCCCAGGATGATCAGCAGGATCCCACTGGCAGCGCCGCGACTGCGCGCGATCGTCAGCCTGCCTCCGCGTGTAGGTGCCTCGATGTCCGTGTGCGCCATGATGCCCTCCTCGAGCGATGAGCATCGGCCGTGTCGTCGACCGATCTAGTCACTCGACTACCCACTAAGCCGGTCGAACAATCGGTCCGAGGACAAGATCAGATCGCGAGGCCCACGACCAGGAGGACGACCGCGACCAGCGGAAACGCTCCCTGCACGATCGCCGAACGCGCCTTGTCGGGTGAGGAGATCCCGAGGACGAGAGCCGCGGCGAGCATCGAGCCGACGCCGGCAAAGGTGAGCGCCAGCCCGACGGCGCCGCAGCCTGCGAATGCCACGACGATGCCCACTGCCGTGACGATCGCCAGAAACAGGTTGTAGAAGCCCTGGTTGAAGGCCATCTCCTTGGTGGCCAGGGCTTGTTCCTCGGTGATGCCGAAGGTGGCGCGGGTGCGAGGGGCGGTCCACCGCAACGACTCGAGCACGAAGATGTAGACGTGGAGCACCGCGGCGAGCGCCGCGAAGACCAATCCGGCGATGATCATTTAGCTGGACCCTTCTTTGTCTGAAGCCTCGGACGACGCAGACGCGTCACCGGATTCTGTCGTCTCGTCTTGCGGTACCACCACGGGCGCCTGAACCGGCGGCACCGCTGCCTCCCTGGTCACCCGGGCCGCGGGCATGGGCTCCGCGGGAGGAGACGCGACGAGAACCAGACCCATGACGCCCACCCACGCGACCGTGCCATAGGCCGCGGGAAGTCCGATCCAGGTGTGCGCCAACGCCACGAACCCAGGACGCCGAGCGCTGCGGTCCACTTGGGCAGCACTTCCGTGCGCCAGATCGCGTACGACGTCGCGAACATCAGAACGGCCGAGCCGATCTGGCTGTAGTGGTACAGCCACGCCGACAGCGCGAGGTACGGCCGAAAGACCTCGACGGAGACGGTCTCACCGAATCGGGCGATGACGGCCGGTATGGCTACTTCGGCCGCGAGTCCGGCTGCGGTCAGCGCGATGAACACCGCACCACCGAGCAGCGCCATGTAGACGGCGGGCTCGGGCCCCAGGGCGGCGCGCAGGATGGCCACCAGAACCGCGATGAACACGATGCCGAGGAACAGGTGGACCAACGGAATCGTCCCGTTTGCGGCGATGAAGGTCTCGGCCTTCTGCGTAGTAACCCTCCAACTTCGCGGAGGTGTCCGGCAACTCCGGTGACCCCACGACGTACGCAGGGATCGCCGTCGCCGCTGCGCCGACACCGCAGAGGCCGCCGAGGCGCACCGCTGTGCTGTTCATATCCGTTGGCTCCCAGTCTCACTCGAATAACCCCGCCTGGCCGAACCCGGCCGCACCGACGGGAGGTCGCATCCCGAGATGCGTCCACGCCGTCGCCGTCGCCACGCGGCCACGCGGGGTGCGGGCGATCATTCCGGCGCGCACCAGGAAAGGTTCGCACACCTCTTCCACCGTCGTGGCCTCTTCGCCAACGGCGACCGCAAGCGTGGATACGCCGACCGGTCCGCCGCCGAAACTTCGGATGAGCGCCGTCAGTACCGCCCGATCGAGTCGGTCGAGGCCGAGCTCGTCGACGTCGTAGACCGCGAGCGCAGACTTGGCGATGTCACGGGTGATCACGCCGTCGGCGCGCACCTCGGCAAAGTCGCGGACGCGGCGCAGCAGGCGATTCGCGATGCGGGGTGTCCCCCTCGACCGTCGGGCGATCTCCGTACCCGCGTCGCCGCCGAGCTCGATCCCGAGAATCCCCGCCGATCGGAACAGCACCCGCTCCAGTTCGGCGGGTTCGTAGAAGTCCATGTGGGCGGTGAAGCCGAAGCGGTCGCGCAGCGGGCCGGTCAACGCCCCCGATCGAGTCGTGGCCCCGACGAGCGTGAACGGCGCGACCTCGAGGGGAATCGACGTCGCCCCAGGCCCCTTGCCGACGACGACGTCGACGCGGAAGTCCTCCATCGCGAGGTAGAGCATCTCCTCGGCAGGTCGCGCGATCCGATGGATCTCGTCGATGAACAAGACGTCGTGTTCGACGAGGTTGGACAGCATCGCGGCAAGATCGCCGGCCCGCTCGAGCGCCGGGCCGGACGTCACCCTCAGCGACGTTCCGAGCTCGGCCGCGATGATCATCGCCAGCGACGTCTTGCCAAGTCCCGGTGGTCCCGACAGCAGGATGTGGTCGGGTGTGCCGCCACGGTTCTTCGCGCCCTCGAGCACCAACTGCAGCTGCTCACGCACCCGGGGCTGCCCGATGAACTCGCCGAGGGACCGGGGCCGCAGACTCGCGTCGACGTCGCCCTCGCCGACCGTGAGTGCCGCAGACACCTCGCGGTCGGTGGTGTCCTCGTGTTCCTCCTCGTCGAACCGGCTCATCGGCTGATCACTTCTTCCCCAGGATCGACAGCGCCGCCCGCAGCGCGCTGCTCGTCGTGGCCTCGGCGTCCTCCGCGAGCACCTTGTCGGTGGCTTCCTCGGCCTGCTTGGCCGCAAAGCCAAGGCCGACAAGGGCTTCCACGACGGGGCTCCGAACGGCGTGCCCCAGCGCGGCCACCATGCCACCCGTCGGGGACACGGGCCCGATCTTGTCGCGGAGCTCCAGCACCAAACGCTCGGCCCCACGCTTGCCGATGCCGGGCACCCGGGTCAGCGCGGTGACGTCGCCGTCGGCCAGCGCCTGCCGCAAGGCGTGCGCGTCGTAGACGGCCAGCGTCGCCAAGCGCGATCTTGGGGCCAACGCCGGACACTCCGAGCAGCGTGCTGAACAAGTCGCGGGCGTCCGCATCGGCGAAGCCGTACAGCGTCATCGAGTCCTCGCGCACGATCATCGCGACGATCAGTCGGGCCTCTGCGCCGCGGCGCAGCGTCGAGAGGGTCGACGGCGTGGCCATCACCTTGTAGCCGACGCCGGCGGCCTCGATGACCACGTGGTCGAGGGCGATGTCGATGACCTCGCCGCGTACGGATGCGATCATCTGGCCGCCTTCAATCTCGCTTGATACTTCTTCTTCTGCTCGGCCGCCATCGCCTCCGCCTTGGCCATCCGCGCAATCATCGGCGCCCGCCAGCAGTGGCAAATCGCCAGTGCCAGCGCGTCCGCGGCGTCGGCAGGGGTCGGCTTCGTCTGCAGCGCAAGGATTCTCGTCACCATCGCGGTGACCTGCGCCTTGTCGGCGCGACCGTTGCCGGTGACGGCCGCCTTCACCTCGCTCGGCGTGTGGAAGTGCACGTCGATGTCGCGCCTCGCCGCGGCCAGCGCGATGACGCCGCCCGCCTGCGCGGTGCCCATCGCGGTGTTCGCATTCTGGTGGGCGAACACGCGCTCGATCGCGATCACGTCAGGATGATGGGTGTCCATCCAGTGCTCGACGGCGTCGCTGATGGCGAGAAGCCGGTGCGCCAGCGGGTCGTCGGCGGGCGTGCGGACGACGTCGACGTCCAGCGCGATGACCTGACGTCCGCCTCGGCTCTCGATGACCGACAGCCCACACCGCGTCAGGCCCGGGTCGACGCCCATCACACGCACGCTGGCTCCCTCGGTTACGAACAGCTGTTCGATACCTTAAATGCCTCGAGTCACCTGACCGGGCAGAGACACGCCACCAGCCGTCAGCGCCAAGTTGCGGCGGTCTCGTGAGTGGACGTCGCCTGACGCCGTGGTCCGGTCGCCGCCGTAGTGAACCGTCGGCGTCAGAGGAAGCAACTTCACGGCAATTTCCCGACCCCGTCAGTTACCACCGCTATGCACTCATCGTTGCCTGCGCGGAGCCGAAATCCGCGCGCTCTTCGGCTATGAGATGGGCCCGCGTACACGTGGTCGTGGCGGGCGACGACGACGTGACGACGACGCCGACGAACGCTACCGTCGCGGACGACCTCTGACGCCGACAGGTGGGAGCTGAACTCACACGATGCCCGACGAGAACGAACTGCAATCCGCAACAAATCTCGCCGTCACGCTGGCCTGGAGCGCAGGCTCCGCAGTGGCCGCCTATCTGCTTGGCGTGATTCTGACCTGGGTTCTCAGGCGCCTCGGCCGCCGCAGCGCCGTGCTCGACGACATCGCGCTGCTGACGCGGATGCCCGTGCGTGCCTCGCTGATGGTCTTCGCCGCCTCCATGGCGGTGCAGCGGACCTCCCAATCCAGCGACAGCTGGCGCGGCTGGGTCGACCACGGTCTGTTGATCATGTTGATCGCGACGCTGACGTGGACGATGACCAGCCTCGTCGAGGTTGCCGAACGGCGGACGATCGCGCGGTACGGCGGCGGCGAAGACGAAATCTCGGATGCCGACCGCCGATGGCGTCGGGTGCGTACCCAGACCTCCGTGCTGCGCAGGCTCGCCACCGCCGGCGTGGTCGTGCTGGGCATCGCCGCGATTCTCATGACCTTCCCTTCGTTCTCCGACATCGGCACCACGGTGTTCGCCTCTGCAGGCGTGCTGTCGGTCGTCGCGGGCCTCGCCGCGCAGACATCGCTGGGCGCAATGTTCGCGGGCATGCAGATCGCGTTCTCGGGAGCGATCCGCGTGGGCGATGTCGTCGAACTCGAGGAGGGCAGGTGGTGGGGCCGCGTCGAGGAAATCACCCTGACCTACGTCGTCGTCCGACTCTGGGACGAGCGCCGTCTGGTGTTGCCGTGCACCTACTTCACGACCACGCCGTTCGAGAACTGGACCCGCAACGCGACCGAGATCATGGGCACCGTCGAGTTCGACGTGCACTTCTCGGTTCCGTTCGATGCAATGCGCGCCGAACTGGACCGGTTGCTCGCCGAGAGTGAGCAATGGGACGGCCGGCGGGGCGTCCTGCAGGTGACGGATGCCGTCGGCGGCGTCGTGCGGGTGCGGATGATGGTGAGCGCCCCGAACGCTGGCGCGCTCTTCGACCTTCGGTGCGCGGTGCGCGAGGGCATGGTGAATTGGGTTCAGCGCACGCCGGGTGTGGTGCCGACGCAGCGCATCGAGCCTGCCTCGTCTGCCACCGGACCGGAGGTCCGCAGCGATCGCGGAGAGTCGAGACGGGTCGCGTTCCGGCTTGTTCTCCGGAAGCCCCGAGGCCGACCGGCGCGCGCGCGACTTCGACGAGACCGCTTCCTACGACGACGAATTCGTCGGTATCGCAGGCGGATCCAACGCGCGCGACTGACTGCCGACCAAAGCGACTCCCCGATACTGCGGCGACAGCACGCGGCCCGACGCCAAGAAGCGGTTCGGTGCTTCGCAGTGTCCGCGCCAGGACGAATGCGCCTTCGAGCGCGCCGACCAGCACCACCGTGACGTCGCGAGCGGTCGGTTCCGGCACGCCGCGCGAGCGAAAGTAGGCCGTGCCGCCGTCGAGCCAGGCGGTGAAGATGCCCGCGGTAGCATCGCGGAGTTCCTGCGACGGTGTCGGCCACCTCGCCCGCGACGCTGCCGACGGGGCACATGTTCGCGAACCCCGTCGACGCCATGTCCTCCGCGGCCTGGACGAACACGGCTTCGAGAGCATCACCGAGGTCGTCGTGCGGGTCGATCACCGTCGGGATCAGCAGGCCGTATGCCGCACCCGCATTGAGAAGTGCTTCCCGCGCGATCTGGGTCTTGCCGCCGGGAAAGTGGTGATACAGCGAGCCGATGGGCGCACCGGAGCGCGGCGACGACGTCCTTCATCGCGACTGCTGCGTAACCCTTGTGCCGCATCAGCTCCGCGGCGGCGGTGAGGATCGATTCCCTCGTCGACCTTGCCATTTCTGCCTCCTCCCGACAGACTAGAGCATACATTCTAGAATCAACGTTCTAATGGAGGTTTGCGATGAAATCGGTCGACGTCGCCGCGGGGACCGTCGAATACCGCGACGAGGGTGATCCCGACGGACCGCCGGTCGTCCTCCTCCACGGTGTGCTGATGAACGACCGGCAGTGGGATCTGGCGCTGCCCCTGCTGCCGTCCGGATACCGCTACCTCCTGCCCGTGCTCCCACTGGGCGGGCACCGCGTGCCGATGCGCGAAGACGCCGACCTGACCATGCCGGGGATGGTCGGCATCGTCGCCGACGTACTGGACGCGCTCGACCTGACCGACGTCACGCTCGTCGTCACGGACTGGGGCGGCCCGATCTTCCTCACCGACATGGGTCGCGACAAACGCGTGGCCAAGATGGTGATCTGCCCCTCGGAGGCGTTCGAGAACTTCCCGCCCGGCTTGCCAGGCAAGGTCACCTGGCTGGTGACTCGAACGCCGTGGACCGTCGCGATGGCGATGCGGCAGCTGCGCATTGGCTGGATACGCAATCGGTACCTGATGTTCGGCATGATGGCCAACAAGCCGATCCCCCAGCGCATCGTCGATGGCTGGTTCGAATCAGCGCTGCAGGACAAGAGAATTCGGCGCGACCTGATCAAGTACTGCCGCACCAGGTTCGTGAAGACCGAACTGATGCGGGCCACCGAGCGGATGGCCGACTTCGACCGGCGAGGTCCTGGTGCTGTGGAGCCACAACCCCGTCATGCCCGACGACCATGCGACGCGGTTGGCCGACCTGACACAGGGTTCGTTGCGCTACGTCGACGACGCCAATGTGTTGATCATGCTCGACGCCCCCGAGCAGACCGCCCGCGAGATCGGTGCGTTCCTGGCGAGATAACGACATACCGAACATCGCGACGTGCACTGTCGGTCCGACCCCGGCGTACCGACGCGAAGGTTGAAAGGTCACCTCGCTGCGACATACTAGGTGCGACGCGCCCGTTTCCAGCTCGAGGAGGTGAGCAATGCCCAACGGCCACAATGACAATGAGCGCTCGGGCGCAAGCCTCGGCCGGCCCCGCAGCGAGCAATCCAGGGCGGCCGTACTGCGGACGGCGTCGAAGTTGATGCGCGAAGTCGGCCTGAACGCGATGACCACCGAGCAGATCGCCAACCAGAGCGGTACAGGCAAAGCGACCATCTACAAGTGGTGGCCCAACAAGTTCGCGGTCGCGGTAGAGGCATTTCTCTCGGAGATGCACACCGAATCCGCTGACCCCGACACCGGTTCCGCCGTCCACGACTTCGAACTAGTGCTTCGCGGGGTGATGCGGTTCTACGCCAGCGAAGGCGGTCGGATATTCGCCGAACTGGTCGGACAGGCCCAGTCCGACTCCGTCGTCGAGGTCGAATTGCGCGAACATCTGATTCAGTCGCGGCGTGACGTGGGGCGCCAGATCTGGGTCCGCGGCGTCGCGCGCGGTGAACTGCGCCCCGACGTCGACGTCGAGATCGCACTCGATCTGATCTTCGGCCCAGCGATGTATCGACTGGTCGCCTCCCACGACCCGCTCGACGACGCGACCGCCGACGCCCTCATCGCCGCAGTAATGCGTGGCCTGACACGGTGACTCAAACCACGATGTTGGGCGGAACAATTCGCCCCCAAACGGCGCTGCACATTTCGAAACTGTACGTTCAGTTTCGAAAGGAGATCCGTCATGTTCCCCATCCATCGCCACCTCGCTCCAGCCGTTCTCACCGGCGCCGCGGCACTGGCCATCCTCGCTGCTCCCGCGGCATCGGCAGCCGACGCACCGCACATGTCCTGCGTCGATCACGGCGGGGGAAACACTCTCTGCGAGTCGCCGGGGAACGTCCAACTGACCGCGGCACCGCCCGCAGTGCAGTACGGGCCGCAGTACCCGTACTTGGACCGCGGCCCCATCTTCATTCACCACATCGGTGGCGGCCACGGCATGGGAGGCCATCGCTGAGCCTGTAGACCGCCCGCGACATCGGCGCATCCCGACGAGATAACTTGGACGGGTGAGCCCTGCCGACTCCCCCGCTCCCCCACCGCTGCCGCGATTTCATCTCGCGGTGCCCGTCGACGACCTCGACGCGGCCCGACACTTCTACGGAAACATCTTGGGGCTCAGCCAAGGTCGGAGTGCCGACCGATGGGTGGACTGGAACCTGCACGGGCATCAGTTCGTCACGCATCTGGCCCCGACCGAGTCCCGGCGGATACACAATCCCGTCGACGGCCACGACGTCCCGGTCCCGCACTTCGGCCTGCTGCTCAGCGTCGCCGAATTCCATCGGCTGGCCGAACGACTGCGCACCCACGATGCCGAGTTCGTCATCGAGCCGTACCTGCGCTTCGAGGGGCAGACCGGCGAACAATGGACGATGTTTCTGCTCGATCCCGCAGGAAATGCCCTGGAGTTCAAGGCCTTTGCGGACGACGGCCAGGTATTCGCGACCGAAGGAGCTGCGTGATGCGGATCGTCATCGCTGGTGGACACGGCAAGATCGCCCTGCACCTGGAGAAGCTCCTCGCCGACCGTGGCGACACCGTGGCCGGTCTGATCCGCAATCCGGCCCAGACCGACGACCTGCGCGACGCAGGCGCCGAGGCGCTCGTCCTCGATCTGGAGAACGCGTCGGTCGACCAGGTCGCTCGACACCTCACCGGTGCGGACGCGGTGGTGTTCGCCGCTGGCGCAGGACCGGGCAGCGGGGTCTCCAGGAAGGCGACGGTCGACCGCGACGCCGCGATCCTGCTAGCCGACGCCGCCGAGGCTGCGGGAGTCGGGCGCTACCTGATGATCTCCGCCATGGGCGCTGACGACGACACGGCGGCGAGCGGGAGCGACGAGGTCTTCGCCGCGTATCTGCGCGCCAAGGCCGCCGCCGACGCCGCGCTGCGCGCCAGGAGCGGGCTCAACTCGACGATCGTTCGTCCGGGACTGCTCACCGACGAAGCGGGCACCGGGCGCATTCGCGTGGCCGAATCGACCGGGCGTGGGAGCATCCCCCGCGCCGACGTCGCAGCCGTGCTCGTCGCACTGCTGGACGCGCCTGCCACCGGCGGCGTTACCTTCGAAGTGATCTCCGGTGACACCCCGATCGCCGACGCGGTGTCGGCACTGGCTCGCTAGCCCATCGCGGCACTTACCATTCGGCATGGCATTCACCGGGTCCCGCGAGGACATGCAGGACATCAGGGATCTTCACGAGACCTACAGCGACGCCGTGGTCCGCCAGGATCTCGAAACCTATCTGGCCTGCTGGTCCGAGGGCGGTCGCCGCACCGGCGCCGGAGGCGAATGCAACGGCAAGGCCGAGCTCCGGTCACATTGGACGGGCATCTTCGGAGCCATCGAGCAGATGGCGTTCTTCCCCCAGCTCGCCTCGATCACCGTGGACGGCCAACGTGCGACCGCGCGGTCCTACTGCCTGGAGTTCATGAAGCTGCGCGACGGCTCCAGCAGACAGGTCGTCGGCGAATACACCGACGAACTCGTCAGCGTCGACGGTGAATGGGTGTTCTCCCACCGCCACTACCAGGTCATCCTGACGCCCTAGTGGCGCCGCTCGCGGTCAGTCCTCGTCGAGTTGCGCAGCGACCTCGTCTGAAATGTCGACGTTGGTCCAGACGTCCTGCACGTCGTCACTCTCCTCGAGAGCATCGACGAGCTTGAGCACCTTCCTTGCGCCGTCCAGGTCGACCGGAACGCTCACCGAGGGCTGGAAGTTGGCGTCTGCGGACTCGTAGTCGATGCCCGCGGCCTGCAGGGCTGTCCTGACGGCGACGAGATCGGTGGGTTCGGAGATGACCTCGAAGCTGTCCCCGTTGTCGACGACGTCCTCGGCGCCGGCGTCGAGGACGGCGGTCAGCACGTCATCCTCGGTGAGGCCGTTCTTCTCCAGCGTGACGACACCCTTGCGGGTGAACAGGTAGGACACCGAGCCGGGATCGGCCATGTTGCCGCCGTTGCGGGTCATCGCGATGCGGACCTCACTCGCGGCCCGGTTCTTGTTGTCGGTCAGGCACTCGATGAGCACGGCGACACCGTTGGGTCCGTAACCCTCGTAGGTGATCGGCTGCCAGTCAGCGCCACCCGCCTCTTCACCGCCGCCACGCTTGCGGGCCCGTTCGATGTTGTCGTTGGGTACCGACGTCTTCTTGGCCTTCTGGATCGCGTCGTAGAGCGTGGGGTTGCCGCTGGGATCACCGCCGCCGGTCCGCGCCGCGACCTCGATGTTCTTGATCAGCCGGGCGAACTCCTTGCCGCGGCGCGCGTCCTTGACGGCCTTCTGGTGCTTGGTGGTGGCCCACTTGGAATGGCCGCTCATGCAGGTACTACCTCATTCTTCTGTTCTGCGAAGTCCGATCGACAAGTCTACGTGGAACGATATCGACGGCGGATCAGCGCGCCCAAATCACGTCAGGTCGTCAGCGACGTAGCGCTGCAGATTGGGTGCGACGGCGGCAACCAGTTCGTCCTCGCCCATCGACGCGACCGGCTCGATCTTCCAGACGTAGCGCATCATCGCCAAACCCATCAGCTGCGACGCGATCAAGCCACTTCGCAGCTGTCGGCCGCGTTCGTCGGCGCCAAGCTGAGACATCCCCATCAACTGGCCTTCGACGACCCTGCGCAGCTTCTCGCGAGTCGATTCGTCGTGCGCGGCCGTCAGCAGCACCGCACGCAAGACGGGGCCGATCTCGTCATCGGCCCATGCGCCGAGCATCAAGCGCAGCAGCGCCTCGCCGAGTGAGTCGACTGGCGTGCCCCACGTCTCCACGACGCCTTCCAGCCAGCGCTGCGGAGGCGTGGTCGCCGCATCGAGCAGCGCCTCCTTGGATCCGAAGTAGTGGTAGATCAGGGCGGGATCGACGTCGGCCGACCGGGCAACGGCGCGAATCGTGGTTCCAGCGAAGCCATTTTGGGCGAACTCGTCACGCGCGGCGCTCAGGATGCGCGCGGCGAGCACACCCCGCTCGTCGCGCGGTCCCGGCGGCGGCTTCTTGGGCACGCGGCGAGCCTAACAGAAATTTCACGTTGCGTTGAGACTAGTTTCAACGTAGCGTGAGACTCATGAGCACGACACCGCTGAACGGCCCCCAGACCACCGGCCGCGACTACCGCAATCTGAGCACGCCCGAGCACACCGTCCACCACGACGTCAACGTCTCCATCCCGGTACGAGACGGGATCTCGCTGATGGCCGACGTACACCGACCCGCCGGCGGCGGCCGCTTTCCGGCGCTCATCGCCGCATCCCCCTATCCACGCCAGATCCAAGACCTCGGCGCCCCAATGGGATTCATCGAGGCGGGCAATACCGACTTCTGGGTGTCGCGCGGCTACGTCCACGTCATCGCCAACGTCCGCGGCACCGGGGGTTCGGGTGGCGAATTCGGTTTCTTCGACGCCCAGGAACGCCGTGACATGCACGACCTCGTCGAGTGGGCCGCCGCGCAACCGTGGTGCGACGGCAACGTCGGCATGATCGGCATCAGCTACTTCGCGATGACCCAACTCGAAGCCGCCGTCGAACGACCGCCGCACCTCAAGGCGATCTTCCCCGTGGCCGTCACGGCCGACCTGTTCGAGGCCGCCTCGCACCACGGCCTTGTCAGCTCGGCGTTCGTCACGCCCTTCCTGTCGATGATCGGTCTGACCGCGGCGCGCAGCGACGACTTCTGGCGCAGCCTTCCATTGCAACTTGCACGCAAGGTGCTCAACCTCCAGCCGCTGCACCGCAAGTTCGGCACGATGAACGGCGAGGCGGCGCGTGACGATGATGCACCAGCTGCTCAAGCTCCCCCACGACCCGCATCCGTGGGATGACCTGTGGCTCGACGTTTTCGTCAACCACCCCGTGCGGGACGAATGGTGGGACGAACGAGATCTCGACGCCGCTGCTGAAAAACGTCGACATTCCCGTCTACCTCGGCTGCGACTGGGAGAACGTCCCGCTACACCTGCCCTCGACGTTCATTGCGTGGAAGGGCTTGGCGCACAACCCGAATGTGCAGATGGGCATGCTGGACAAGTTCGGGCTGACGTGGCCGTGGGAGAGCCTGCACGTCGAGGCGCTAGCCTGGTACGACCACTGGCTCAAGGGCCGCGACACCGGAATCCTCGACGGCGACCCGATCCGCTACGCGCTGCCCGGCGCCGACGGATGGCGCGGAAGCCCGACGTGGCCGCCTGCGGCGGACTATCGCGAGTTCGCGCTGCGCGCCGACGGATCACTCGACGAGGACGAGGGCGCGCCCGGCGCGCGTCGACTACATGGTGCTCGGCGCGGGCCTCGGCCGGGTGAAGGCCAGCGAGATCGACCCGCCCGCCACGCTCACCTGGACCATCGGCGCCGCTCGATGCCGACCTCGACGTCGTCGGCGACATCGAACTGCGGCTCGTCGCGTCGGCCACCGCCGCCGACACGGCGTGGATCGCCACGCTGCAGGACGTCGCTCCCGACGGCGAGGTCACCGACGTCACTGCAGGGTGGTTGCGCGCCAGCCTGCGCGAGGTCGACGAGGCGGCCAGCTCCCCAGGCGCCCCCGCACTGCCGTGCCGCGTTCCCGTTGCCGTGCCGATCGGCGAAGACGTCGAGTACCGAATCCCGTTGGTGCCCAATGCCCGCCGCTTCGCAACGGGTCATCGCATTCGGTTGGTGCTCGCCAGCGACGACCAGAATCCCGCGACGCCGGCCATCATGAACTTCCGCCACGCCAGCGTCGGCACCAGCAGCCTGAACACGGTCCGCTCGTCGTCGCGCCTGCTGCTCCCAGTCCTCGCCCCATAGTGACTTGTGGAGTATTTCCAGCGGTCCGCGATGGAAATACTCCACGAATCGCGGGGGTTGGCTAGAGGGAGGCGACGAAGAGTCGGTGCACGCGGCGGTCGCCGGTCATCTCGGGATGAAACGACGTCGCGAGCATCCGGCCCTGCCGCACCGCGACGGGATGCCCTGCCGCCCTCGCCAATACCTCGACGTCCGGCGCCGACGCGCTCCACCCACGGCGCGCGGATGAAGACCGCGTGCACGGTCGAGTCGAGGCCCGTGAAGTCGATGTCGTCCTCGAACGAGTCCACCTGTCGACCAAAGGCGTTGCGGCGCACCGTCATGTCGATCCCGCCGAGCGGCACCGCCTCGCGGCCCGGCACGCCGGCATCGACGATCTCGCTGGCCAGCAGGATCATTCCGGCGCACGACCCGTAGGCGGGCATGCCGTCGGCCAGCCGCGCCCGCAGCGGCTCCAAGCAGCTCGAACTCGCGCAGCAGGTGGCTCATCGTCGTCGATTCGCCGCCCGGAATCACCAGCGCATCAACGGAATCCAACTCGGAGGACCGCCGCACCGTGACGGCGGTGGCACCCGCCTCGGTCAAGGCGGCGAGATGCTCGCGGGTATCCCCTTGCAGCGCAAGGACACCGACGCGCGCGCGTCACTTGCCGGGGGGCGTGAAGTCGCGCTGATAGCGGGTCAGCCCCTCCTGCATCACCGCGGCGACCATCTCGCCGTACTGGTTGAACAGCTTGCCCTGCGTCAGCGCACGCCCGCCGCACGCCGACGGCGAGGACTGGTCGTACAGCAGCCACTCGTCGGCGCGGAACGGACGCATGAACCACATCGCGTGATCCAGCGACGCGACCATCAGGTGCTTGCGCTCCTCGGGGTGGTTGACCTGCGCCGAACCCAGCAGCGTCAGGTCGCTCAGGTAGGCCAGCGCACAGATGTGCAGCACCGGGTCGTCGGGCAGCGGGTCGGTGTGTCGGAACCACACCTGCTGCTGCGACGCCTTGCCCGGCAGCAGCGTTCACCTGGTCGCGCGGCACGATGCGGACGTCCCATTCGGCGAACTGCGCGAATCCGGCGTCGTCGAACACTGCCCTTTCCGACCGAAATCCGGGCAGGTCGTCGGGCGGCGGCGCCGCGGGCATGGCGTCCTGATGTTCGATGCCGCTCTGGTCGGTCTGGAACGACGCCGACATCGAGAAGATGGTCTTGCCGTGTTGGATCGCGTTCACCCGCCGGGTGCAGAACGAGCCACCGTCGCGGAGTCGTTCGACGATGTACACCGCGGGCGCCTTGGCGTCACCCGGCCGCAGGAAGTAGCCGTGCAGCGAGTGCACCTGGATACTGCGGGTCGACGGTGCGCACCGCCGACACCAGCGACTGGCCGGCGACGTGGCCGCCGAACGTGCGCTGCAGGAAACCGGATTCGGGGCTGAACACGCCACCGCGATAGATGTTGACCTCGAGCTGTTCGAGATCGAGGATCTGTTCGATCGCCACGCGCTAGCGTCTCACCAGCCGCGTTCGGCGAGCCGATGAGGCTGCGCGATGTCCTCCACGTTGATGCCGACCATGGCCTCCCCCAGTCCGCGCGACACCTTGGCCAGCACGTCGGGGTCGTCGTAGAAGGTGGTGGCCTTGACGATGGCCGCGCCACGCTCCGCCGGGTTGCCGGACTTGAAGATGCCCGAGCCGACGAACACGCCCTCGGCGCCGAGCTGCATCATCATCGCCGCGTCGGCAGGCGTGGCGATGCCACCTGCGGTGAACAGCGTCACCGGCAGCTTGCCCGCCCGCGCCACCTCGACCACGAGATCGTAGGGCGCCTGCAATTCCTTTGCCGCGACGAACAATTCGTCCTCCGACAGCGAACTCGAGCCGACGGATCTCGCCGCCGATCGTGCGCATGTGGGTGGTCGCGTTGGACACGTCACCGGTGCCGGCCTCACCCTTGGAGCGGATCATCGCCGCACCCTCGGTGATCCGGCGCAGCGCCTCACCCAGATTGGTGGCACCGCACACGAACGGCACGGTGAACTTCCACTTGTCGATGTGGTTGGCGTAGTCCGCGGGGGTCAGCACCTCGGACTCGTCGACGTAGTCGACGCCGAGGCTCTGCAGGATCTGCGCCTCGACGAAGTGGCCGATGCGCGCCTTGGCCATCACCGGGATGGTGACCGCGGCGATGATGCCCTCGATCATGTCGGGGTCGCTCATCCGCGACACGCCGCCCTGCGCGCGGATGTCGGCGGGAACGCGCTCCAGCGCCATCACCGCCACCGCGCCGGCGCCCTCGGCGATGCGGGCCTGCTCGGGGGTGACGACGTCCATGATGACGCCACCCTTGAGCATTTCGGCCATGCCGCGCTTGACGCGGGCGGTGCCGGTCTGTGCCTCCGCAGAGCCGTTCGGCGCTGCGATATCCACTGCTATCTCCTCCAAATCAGTACCGATCCAGTCTAGTAGCTCGAGCCAAATCGAATTAATCCGCAGCTCAGCGAATCGATTGCAGACTCCCGCGCCTGCTCGGCCCGTGCCCGGCCGCCGCCAGCGCGTTCGCCTCCGCCAGCAGCTCGCCGAGCTGCAGCGGATAGACCGTCTCACCACCGGCCGTCGAGTTCCCTGATCACCGGCGCGTCACACCAGCGGTGGCCGTGGATGTAGCGGCGTTCGAGCGCGGTGTGGCCGCTGGTCGACGGCTCGAACCGCGACGTGCGGTAGACGAAGAACATCTCCTCGCTGCGGATCACCGAACCGTTGAAGTCGATGACGGCGTCGCGTCGCCACACCGGCCCGATGAGGTCGGCGGGATCGACGCGCAGGCCCGTCTCCTCGATCAGTTCGCGCACGGCCGCATCGGGCAGCGATTCGTCCGGTTGCACGGCGCCGCCGACGGTGAACCACCACCGCGGCGCGGAGCCCGCTCCACCGCCGGGTCGGACCCGCAGAACAGCAGCACGCAGCCGTCGTCGTCGAGCAGCACGAGCCGTGCGGACGTGCGGCGGCTGACCTGCCCGACGGAACGCCGCGACGCCCGTTCGGCGATCTCGAAATATGTTGGCATCGGCGCGGTTCCGCCGAGGTGCAGCCAGCGCACCATGGGTCGTTCGCGCAGCGCGACGGTGTCGCGGACGGCGTCGTTGTGGAACCGGCGCGCCAGCAGCACCCGGGCCTCGGCATCGGCCATCTCGGCGACCAGCCTGATGGGCAGCGCGGCGGGGTCGACCAGGGCGAGCGCCGCCGACAGCTCGTTCTCGGCGGCTTCGCGTTCGGGTCGTGACGCACGCTCGGCCGCATCGGCCAGCGACGCCAGGTGCCTGCCCGCGGCGACCGCTGCCGTAGGCGTCGGTCGCGACGGCACGGGCAACCACGGCGCGACGGGCCAAGAGCCCGTCGAGGGCCTGCCAGGACAGGTCGTAGCGGACGTGGAGCCGGTTCAGTCGGTTGGCGGTCAGGTAGGCCCAGACGCCGACGACGACCACCGCCAGGGCCACCAGGACGAGGACGACGACGCAGGAGCCAGCGTCACGATGCCACCTGCACCTTCACGCCGGCGCCCTGCGACCGTCTCGTACACCTGCAGGATCTGGCGCGCCACCACCGACCAGTCGTAGCGCTGCACGGCCTTGGTCGCGGCCTCGACGAAGCGCTCGCGCTCCGCGTCGTCCGCCAGCACCTCGATCAACGCCGCGGCCAGCGCCTGCGAGTCGTAGACCGGCACCAGCCGTCCCGCGGCGCCGTCCTCGAGGACCCTGCGGAACGCGTCGAGGTCGCTGGCCACCACGGGCGTACCCGCCGCCATGGCCTCGACCAGCACGATGCCGAAGCTCTCGCCACCGGTGTTGGGTGCGCAGTACACGTCGGCGCTGCGGATCGCGGAGGCCTTCTCGGCGTCGTCGACCTGACCGAGGAAGCGCAGATGCCCGGCCAGTTCGCCGACCTCCTCGCGCAGTTCGTCCTCGTCCCCGCGTCCGACGACGAGGATCTCGATCTCGGGAAAGGCCTCGACCAGTCCGGGTAGCGCACCGAGCAGCACGTCCATCCCCTTGCGGGGTTCGTCGAACCGGCCGAGGAACAGCACGGACTTGCCGGGTTTCGGGTAGCCGTCGAGTTTCGGCGCCGACGCGAACGACTCCACGTCCACGCCGTTGGGGATCTGCACCGCGTCGGAGCCCAAGCGCCTCCATCTGCCACCGACGCGCGAGGTCGGAGACGGCGATGCGGCCGACGATCTTCTCGTGCCACGGCCGCAGAATTCCCTGAAAGACGCTGAGCGTCAACGACTTCGTGGTCGACGTGTGGAACGTCGCGACGATGGGCCCCTCGGCGATCATCAGCGCCAGCATCGACAGGCTCGGCGCGTTGGGCTCGTGCAGGTGCAGGACGTCGAACTCGCCGTCGAGCAGCCACCGCTTCACCTAGCGGTGGGTGGCCGGGCCGAATCGCAACCGGGCGACCGACCCGTTGTACGGAATCGGCACCGCCTTGCCGCCGGAGACGACGTAGTCGGGAAGCGAGACGTGCGGAGACGACGGCGCGAGAACGCTGACCTCGTGGCCGTATTCGCGCATCACCTCGGCGAGTTGCAGCACGTGCGCCTGGACTCCGCCGGGCACGTCGAACGAATACGGGCAGACCATGCCGATGCGCATCAGACCTACCCGCCGCCCGCCCCGCCGCTCTCCCCGAGATCCCGTCACCGGCGAGGCGCGACCGCCGCTCCTCGGACAGGTCGGCGAGCCACTGCGGCTGAAGCATGTGCCAGTCGGCGGGATGGGCGGCGATGCAGGTGGCGAAGCGGTCCGCGAGCGCCTGGGTGATGGCGGCGACGTCGCCCGACGACGTGTCCAGCGGCGCGTAGAGGTCGAGCCGCGAGTCCTTCGGCTTCGTACCAGCTGTGGATCGGCAGCAGCGCCGCGCCCGTCTCCACCGCCAGCTTGGCCGGGCCCGCGGGAAAGCGGGTCGGCTCCCCGAAGAAGTCGACCTGAACGCCGGAGCGGGTCAGGTCGCGGTCCGACATCAGGCACACCAGGCGGTTGTCACGGAGCCGCTCGGCAAGCACCTCGAACGGCGGCCGCGCTCCCCCGGTCAGCGGCAGCACCTCGAAACCCAGGCTCTCGCGGTAGTCGACGAACCGCTGGTACAGCGACTCGGGCTTCAGCCGTTCGGCGACGGTGGTGAACTTGCCGTAGGTGTTGGTCAGCCACACGCCTGCGATGTCCCAGTTGCCGCTGTGCGGCAGCGCAAGGATCGCGCCGCGGCCCGCAGCCAGCGCATCCGCGACGTGCTCGCTGCCGCGTGCCGGTGTCCTGCACCTGTCGCGCCACGGCTTGGTGATCCATCGTGGGCAATCGGAATGCCTCCCGCCAGTATCGGGCGTAGGAGGCCAGCGAAGCACGAATCAGGCTCCCCGGCACCTCGGCAGGCGGGCACCCCGAGCACCCGCGCGAGGTTCTTGCGCAGCTGCTCGGGCCCGCCGCCGCGCGCCGCATAGAGCGCACCTGCGTCGAAGATGTTGCGCGCAGCGAACTCTGGCATCGCGCGCACCACTCGCCACCCCGTGGCGTACCCGAGGTCGGTGAGCTGACCGGTGAACGGAATGGTGAAGCCGCGCACGCTGGGCAGCCCGGCCGAGGGTGTGCTCACGCGTCGCTCGCCTCCTCGCGCGCATCACCCTTGGGCTCGGCGGGCGATTCCATCGGATCCATGGCGCCGGGCGAGGTCCGCACGGCGTGCAGCCGCTGACCGACGCGTGACGAGGCTGGCCACCGCGAGCACCCACATCGCGACGAGCAGCAGCCACGGCACGTGAAGGAACGGCAGCGCCGGAAAGGCCCGCCCCAGCCAGGACGATGATCAGCCTCTCCGGCCGCTCGATGAGGCCGCCGTCGCCGCGGAGCCCACTGGCCTCGGCACGCGCCTTGATGTACGAGATCACCTGGCTGGTCACCATGCAGATCAGCGTCGCCACCATGAGCGACGCGCTGTGCACTCCCACGGCGGCCCACCACAGCAGGCCCGCGAAGACCGCGCCGTCGGCGATCCGGTCGCACGTGGCGTCGAGCACCGCGCCGAAGCGCGTTCCCCCGCCACGCTCCCGTGCCATCGCCCCGTCGAGCATGTCCGCGAGCACGAAGACGAACACCGCGAACGCGCCCCACCACAGCTGGCCGATCGGGAAGAGCGTCAGCGCGGCGATCACGGTGCCCGCCGTGCCGATGATCGTGACGCTGTCGGGAGTGAGCCCCGCCCACAGCGCGGCCCTGGCGACCGGCCGGCTGAGCTTCGCGTAGGCGGCGCGGGTCATCAGGTAGAAGTCGCTCATGGGCTGTTTCGTCCACTCGGTGGCCAACAGCTCGCGGGTGTCGCGCAGCAGTTGCGGGATCACCTTGGAGCCGCCGATGATCGTGATGAAGTTGGCGTCGCCACCCCACCGCGGCACGACGTGCATGTGCAGGTGCTCGGCGAGTGAGCCGCCCGCCGAATGGCCGAGATTCAAGCCGACGTTGAACCCGTGCGGACGCGAGACGGCCTTGATCACGCGAATCGCCTTCTGCGTGAACGACATCAGGGCGGCGCTCTCGGCATCGGTGAGATCTTCGAGCTCGGAGACCCGCCGGTACGGCACGACCATCAGATGACCGGGGTTGTACGGGTACAGGTTCAGCACGGCGTAGACCAGTTCGCCGCGGGCCACCAGCAACCCGTCCTCGTCGGCCATGTTCGGGATGTCGGTGAAGGGTTCGGTCGACGCCGCCGAGCCGCCCTGTCCTTGACCGCCTCGGCGATGTAGCTCATCCGGTGCGGCGTCCACAGCCGCTGCAGATGGTCGGGATCGCCGAAGCCCCTGTCGACGATCGAACGCTCCGGATCCACCGTCACACCTTGACCAGTTCCGCTGTGGGGACGGCATTCTCGCGCCGGCTCGATCCAGTTCGCGATGGCTTCCACGGCGTCGTCGCGCGGCACTCCGTTGATCTGGGTCCGGTCGCCGAACCGGAAGCTGACGGCGCCCGCCTCGACGTCGCGGTCACCCGCGAGCAGCATGAACGGCACCTTCTGGTTGGTCTGGTTGACGATCTTCTTGGCCATCCGGTCGTCGCTGGCGTCCACCTCGACCCGAATCCCGCGCTGTCTTCAATTGTGCGGCAACGTCTTCCAGGTACTCGGCGTGGGGCTCGGCGACGGGGATGCCGACCACCTGCACCGGCGCGAGCCATGCCGGGAACGCGCCCGCGTAGTGCTCGGTGAGGATGCCGAAGAACCGTTCGATCGACCCGAACAGTGCGCGGTGGATCATCACCGGCCGCTGCCGGGTTCCGTCGGCGGCGGTGAATTCGAGGTCGAACCGGTCGGGCAAGTTGAAGTCCAGCTGGATGGTGGACATCTGCCAGCTGCGGCCGAGCGCGTCGCGTGACCTGCACCGAGATCTTCGGCCCGTAGAACGCGGCGCCGCCCGGATCGGGCACCAGTTCCAGCCCCGACGCCTCGGCGACCTCGGCGCAGCGTCGTCGGTCGCCTCTTCCCAGACCTCGTCGGAGCCGACGAACTTCTTCGGATCCTTCGTGGACAGCTCGAGGTAGAAGTCGTCGAGGCCGTAGTCGCCGAGCAGTTCGAGGATGAACTGCAGCAGAGACGTCAGCTCGCCGCGCATCTGGTCGCGGGTGCAGAAGATGTGCGCGTCGTCCATGGTCAGCCCGCGCACGCGTGGTCAGCCCGTGCACGACCCCGGACTTCTCGTAGCGGTACACCGCACCGAATTCGAAGAGCCGCAACGGAAGTTCGCGGTACGACCGCCCACGCGCCCGGAAGATCAGGTGGTGCATCGGGCAGTTCATCGGCTTGAGGTAGTAGTCCTGGCCCGGGCTTGCGCACCGTGCCGTCCTCGTTGAACTCGGCGTCGATGTGCATCGGCGGGAACATGCCGTCGGCGTACCACTCGAGGTGCCCCGACGTGATGTAACAGCTGCGCCTTGGTGATGTGCGGGGTGTTGACGAACTCGTAGCCCGCTTCGATGTGCTTGCGCCGCGAATAGTCCTCGAGCTCACGGCGGATGATGCCGCCCTTGGGATGGAATACCGGTAGCCCGGAACCGATTTCGTCGGGGAAGCTGAACAGGTCGAGTTCGACGCCCAGCTTGCGGTGGTCGCGCCGCTGCGCCTCCTCGAGCAGTTCGAGGTGGCGGTCGAGCGCCTCCTGCGACTCCCACGCCGTGCCGTAGATGCGCTGCAGGCTGGCGTTGTCCTGATCGCCACGCCAGTAGGCCGCCGAGCTACGGGTCAGCTTGAACGCGGGGATGTACTTGGTGGTCGGGATGTGCGGGCCGCGGCACAGATCACCCCAAATCCGTTCGCGGGTGCGGGGATTGAGATTGTCGTAGGCGGTCAGCTCGTCGCCGCCGACCTCCATGACGTCCGGATCGCCGGACTTGTCGTCGACGAGTTCGAGCTTGAACGGTTCGCCGGCCAGCTCCTCACGCGCCGCATCCTTGGATTCGTAGACGCGCCTGTCGAACAGCTGGCCGTCCTTGACGATCGTGCGCATCCGCTTCTCGAGCGCCGCGAGGTCCTCCGGAGTGAACGCGCGCGGCACGTCGAAGTCGTAGTAGAAGCCGTCGGTGATCGGAGGGCCGATGCCCAGCTTCGCCTCGGGGAACAGGTCCTGCACCGCCTGGGCGAGCACGTGCGCCGTCGAGTGCCGGATGACGCTGCGGCCGTCGTCGCTGTCGGCGGTGACGGCCGTGACGTCGGCGTCGGCGTCGGGCACCCACGACAGGTCGCGCAACCGACCGTCGGCGTCTCGAACGACGACGACCGCGTCCGGCGCCCCTCGGCTCGGCAGCCCCGCCTCACGAACCGCGGCGCCAGCGGTGGTCCCGGCAGCCACCCGGACCGGGGCTGCGGGGGCGGGGCTGGCGGCGGGGCTCATCGAAGGTTCTCCTCGGTGCGGGGGCGATCACGGACGCGACCATGCTATCCGTGAGGGACTCAGGACCCGAGGCCGATGGGGCTGTTCAACCAGGCGCGCTCGTAGCCCAACATGCTCGCCGTCCAGCCGAGCACTCCGAACACCCATAGCGTCGCCACCACGACGACGGCGGTCAGCGGCCGCGCCGAGTGCCTGCACCCACCGTCCCCTGGCCGCGGAACCACGCCATCGACGGCGTCGTATCGCTGCGGGTGTAGGCGCAGCAGCGCGCGCTGCGCCCATTCGAACTCCGTGGCAAGGATCGCCAGGCCGACGAACACGATCGCCCAGCCCGGGACCTGGGTACGGGATCGCGATGATGCCGACCACCAGCAGGACCAGTCCGACGACCCCGACGCCGATGCGGTAGGCGAGCTCGGCGGCAGGCCTGCCGCGGAGGCTGTCGCGCCAGCGCGCCCATCGGCGCGTCCGGTCGCTCACGGCTGGCCCGGCAGCAGTGTGAGGAACAACGCCTCGGCCTCGCAGAGAACGTCGTCGCCGTCGAGGAGGCGGCCCGTGATGAAGATCTTGCGGCCCTCCACCCGGTCGATGTGTGCCTCGACCTGCAATTCCTTGTCGATCGGCGTGATCTTGCGGTAGTTGACGTGCAGGGACGCCGTCCGCTGCTTGCGGCTTCCGCTGAGCTTGAACGCCGTGAAGCCCAGCACCGAGTCGAACAGATGCGCCAGCGAGCCGCCGTGCACCGCCCCGTTGCGTCCCAGATGGAAGCGCCGAAAGCACGTCGTCCCGCGAATGCGACCGTCCTCGGTGACGGAGAGGTCGACCGGTATCGACAGGATGCTGCCCCGGTTGGGCAGGTCCCACCGCCGACCCGACGGCGAGTGCCACTCGTCGGCCTCGTGGGGTGCGAGCAGGCGGTTCGCCTCCTCGATCAGGCCCGCGACCTTGGTCACGACGTCGTCGGGCGCGTCGGCGCCGCGGGTCAGATCCTGCAGCGTGCGGACCGCTTCGACGAACCGCCCGTAGTCGGGTCCACCGCGGGTGGTCGGCACCGGCGGGTTGAATCCGCCGCCTGCATGCTCGTCGACGTCGTCTGGTGCCACGCTTCGTACCGTATTGCCTGGACCGTCAGCCCGAGGCACCGGCTTTGCTCAACGTGTCGAACTCCTCATCGGAAAGGGTGATCGCCGCGGCGGCGACGTTCTCCTCGAGGTGCGCGACGCTGGACGTGCCGGGGATCGGCAGCATCACCGGCGATCGCTTGAGGAGCCACGCCAGCGCCAGCTGCGAAGGACTGGCGTCGTGGTCCGCGGCGATGCTCTGCAGCGGGCCGCCGGGAGCGGCCAGCGGTCCCGAGGCCAGCGGGAACCACGGGATGAACCCGATGCCCTCCGCCGTGACCTTGTCCAGCAAGGCCTCCGAGCCACGCATCGTGAGGTTGTACATGTTCTGCACCGTGACGATGGTGGCCACCTTCTGGGCGGCGGCAAGCTCGTCGACGCTCACCTCGGACAGCCCGATGTGCCGGATCTTGCCCTCCTGCTGCAACGCGACGAGCTCACCGAGCTGGTCCTCGGCCGGGAACTTCGGATCGATGCGATGCAGCTGGAACAGGTCGATGCGGTCGACGCCGAGCCGGCGCAGGCTCATCTCGCACTCCTGGCGGAGATATGCCGGGAATCCGAGCGGTTCCCAGACGTCGGGGCCGGTCCGCAGCAGGCCCGCCTTGGTGGCGATGACGACGTCGTCGGCGTACGGCTGCAGCGCCGTACGGATCAGCTCCTCGGAGACGTACGGCCCGTAGGAGTCGGCGGTGTCGATGAAGTTCACGCCGAGTTCGACCGCGCGCCGCAGCACGCGGATGCACTCGTCCTTGTCTGCGGGCGGGCCCCAGACGCCCTTTCCGGTGATGCGCATGGCGCCGAATCCGAGCCGGTTGACGGTCAGATCGCCACCGATGACGAAGGTTCCGGATTCCTGCGCAATGGATGGTGTGGTCACCGGAACGAACTTACTCCGGTGGTGCCAAGCTGAACGGGTGAAGCTGACCGACCTCGCCACACTCTCGTTGACCTACACCGAAGTTGGCGCCACCGCGGGACCGCTGCCCGACGGCTACCACCATCTGCAACGGTCCGCGGTGATCGGCCACGGGCGGCCGCGGTTCACCCAGGCCGGAGATGCGGTGATGCGATGGGGCATGCTGCGCGGCGCAGGCGTCGGGGTGGAGGCGACGACCGAGGTCGCGGAGGTCGGCTCGGAGGTGCTCGTCGGCCTCGGCCCCATCCGTGCACCGTGCCGCGTGGTGTACGTCGTCGACGAACCCGACCGTCGGGGGTTCGCCTACGGCACGCTGCCGGGGCATCCGGAGACCGGCGAGGAACTGTTCGCGGTGCGCTACGACCCCGCCACCGACGAGGTGTACGCCGAGGTCGCGGCGTTCTCGAGGCACGGCACGTGGTGGAGCAGGCTCGGTGGGCCGGTGACGTCGCTGATGCAACGCCTGATCAGCACGCGCTACTTGGCGGCGGTGTAGGACGCCACCGTCTCGCGGTCGAGCAGATGCGACGGGATCGCCAGCGGCGGGAACTCGAAGCGCCCGTCGTTCGTCGTTACAGGTAACCGACGGTCTAACCACGACACACCCGAAAGAGCGATGAGACGCGCCAAGCGCAAACCCCGAAGACCCCGGCCCGAGCCTGACGACCCCCATGCTGCAGCACCTGGAGTCCGCCAGTGGTGACGGCACTCGGCATCGCCCTCGGAATGCTCGTCGTGCTGGCGATCACGGCGCTCACCGGGTATTTCGTCGCCCAGGAATTCGCCTACATGGCGGTGGACCGGTCCCGGCTGAAGGCCAGCGCGGAGGCCGGTGACAGCGCCGCGAACCGCGCGCTGTCGATTACCCGCCGCACGTCGTTCATGCTGTCTGGTGCGCAGTTGGGGATCACTCTCACCGGCCTGGTCGTCGGTTATGTCGCCGAACCGCTGATCGGCCGCGGTCTTGGCGAGTTGCTCGGCGGAGTTGGCATCCCGACGGCGGTCGGCATCGCCGTCGGCGCGGTGCTGGCAGTGCTGTTCTCGACGGTCGTGCAGATGGTCTTCGGCGAGTTGTTTCCCGAAGAACCTGGCGATCGCCCGCCCAGATCAGCTCGCCCGCTGGCTTTCGCGGTCCACCACGATCTACCTGAAGCTGTTCGGCTGGTTGATCAAGCTCTTCGACGCCTCGTCGAATCTGTTGTTGCGGGCGTTGCGGATCGAACCGGTGCACGACGTCGAGCACTCGGCGACTCCGCGCGACCTCGAACACATCGTTGCCGAATCCCGCGATGCGGGCGACCTGCCCCGGGAGCTGTCGACCCTGCTCGACCGGATCCTCGACTTCCCCACCCGCACAGCCGAACACGCGATGATCCCGCGAGCTCGAGTGGACGTCGTCGCCGCCGACGAGCCCGTCGCGTCCGTGCTCGCGAAGATGGCCAACGGCCACACCCGCTACCCCGTGACCGGCACCTCCCCGGACGATCTGCTCGGCGTGGTGCACCTGCACGATCTGCTCGACGCCGTCACCGACGCAACCGCAGGCTCGCTGTGCCGACAAGCGGTGATCGTGCCGACGACACTGCCGCTGCCTTCGATCCTGGCCCAACTGACCGAGGCCAAAGAGGAGATGGCGCTCGTGATCGACGAATACGGCGGATTCGCCGGCGTGCTCACCATCGAGGACATGGCCGAAGAACTCGTCGGGGAGATCGCCGACGAGCACGATCCCGACCTCCTCGACGACGACATCGCCGTCATCGAGGACGGTTGGCTCATCCGCGGCGACGTGCACCTCGACGAGGTGGCCCGGACGCTGGGCCACCACCTGCCGCAGGGTGACTACGAAACCTTGGCCGGGCTGGTCATCGCCGAGTTCGGCGGCCTCCCCGCCGTCGGCGACGGCGTAGAAATCCCGCTGAACCCCGACCCCGCCGACCTGGCTCGCGCGGAGACGCCACCGACGCGCACCGGTGGTCGCCGAGGTCCGCGCCGTCGACCACCACGTCCCTGCATCGGTCTTCGTCGCGGTTCGGTCGGACGACACCGCAGGCAAGGGAGCCGCCGACCATGGATAACCCGTGGATCGTTCTCGCGGTGACGATCGGCTTGATCGCCGCGAGTGCGTTTTTCGTCGCCGTCGAGTTCTCCCTCATCGCCGCCCGTCGATCACGACTGGAGGACGCCGCCCAGCACAGTCGCGCGGCACGCGCCGCGTTGCGCAGCGCGGCGGAGTTGTCGGTCCTGCTGGCCGGCTCCCAACTCGGCATCACCGTGTGCACGCTGGCACTCGGCGCGGTGACCAAACCCGCAGTGCACCATTGGCTCACCCCCGCGTTCGAGGTGTGGGGCGCGCCGCTGTGGGTGGCCGACGTCGCCGGGTTCGTGCTGGCGCTGCTCGTCGTCACCTTCCTGCACCTGGTGGTCGGTGAGATGGCCCCGAAGTCCTGGGCGATTGCGCACCCCGAGACGTCGGCGACGATGCTGGCGATCCCCATGCGCGGTTTCATCTGGCTGACACGGCCCGTGATCGTCCACCTCAACAACCTGGCCAACTGGTGCCTCCGCAAGGTCGGCGTCGACCCGGTCGATCAGGTGGGCACCGGCCAGAACCCTGACGCGCTAAGGCATCTCGTCGAGCATTCCGCGACCGTCGGCACGCTCGACGAGCGCTACCGCAGTCACCTCACCAGTGCATTGGAACTGCAGGCGCTGACCGTCGGCGACATGGTCCGGCCCAACGCTCAACCGAGCAGCGTGCCGCCCGACGCCAGCCGCGCCATGATCCAGGAGGCGGCGAAGCGCACGGGCCACCTACGGCTACTGGTGCGCGGAAACGGGCACGTCGACGGCGTCGTGCACGTCCGCGACAGCCTGCAGGGAGATTCGGAGGTCACCGCCGCCGACCTGATGCGCCCCGCACTGACTCTCGACGTCTCGGTACCCGTCTACGAGGCGCTGGCGATGATGCGCGACACGCGAAGTCACCTCTGCACCGTCACCGAAGATGGCGGCGTGATGGGGCTCATCACCCTCGACGACGTCCTCGAACGCCTGCTCCGGTCGAGCCCGAAGGCGAGCTGACTCAGCGCGGGGTTCGTCTCAGCCAATCCAGGACGGGCGGCGCCACGCCGTCAAGCGCCGACTCGGCGATGATCCAGTGCGGCAGGCTGCGGTGATAGTGCGACCGGGCATCGCCGGTGCGTGCACCGGGTATCCCGCGGACTCGAGGTAGCGCGTCCACGGCGCCAGCAGCGCAGGGCTGCCGAACACGCTGTGCAGGAGCAGGATTGGTGGCCGCTCGGTATTCACGAGGACGAGTGTTGCGCGTTGGGAGTGCGAAATCGATTACCCCTCGGGTAATAGGACCGCACCGCTGATGACTGCGTCGAGATCGACGATCTGGCGGCCCGCGCTCGGACTTCTTCGCCCAAGCGTCCGTTCGGGCGACCAGAGAGGTGACCGTGGATAGGGTCATGCGCATGAAGGTCCATCACCTCAACTGCGGCACCATGGACGCACCGGGCGCCGCCATCGTGTGCCACGTGCTGCTCGTCGAGACCGACAACGGGCTGGTGCTCGTCGACTCCGGCTTCGGCCTCGAGGACTGCGCCGATCCCACCCGCATCGGCCCCTCGCGTCACCTGCTGCGGCCGACGTTCGACGTCGACGAGACCGCCGCCCGCCAGGTGGAGAAGCTCGGTTTCCGACGCGACGACGTCCGCCACATCATCACGACGCACTTCGACATCGACCACATCGGCGGCCTCGCCGACTTCCCCGACGCGCAGGTTCACGTCACCTCGGCCGAGGTGCTCGGCGCGATGAGGCCACCGACGCGCATGGAGAAGTTCCGCTATCGGTCAGCGCAGTGGTCGCACGGCCCCAACATCGTCGAGCACGACCCCGACGGCGAGAAGTGGCGAGGGTTCGCCGCCGCGAAGGAACTCGACGCCATCTCCCCCGGCATCGTCCTCGTCTCACTGCCGGGCACACTGTCGCGGTCACGCCTGCATCGCGGTCGATGCCGGTCACCGATGGGTGCTGCACTGTGGCGACGCGTTCTACTACGCGGGGACCATCGACGGTCGATCGACGGTGCCCAACGCCATCAAGGCGTCGGAGTCGCTGATCGCGTTCGACCGAAAGCGGGTGCAGGACAACCATGCCCGCCTCGCCGAGCTCTACGCGCGCAAGGAGCCGGATCTGCTGATCGTCTCCGCGCACGACCCGAAGCTGCTCGCCGACGCGGTGGCGAGCGCCTAGCTTCCCTTGTGATTTGTGGAGTCTCATCAGCGGTGAGCGCTGATTAGACTCCACAAATCGCCAGTCATCGCTGGGATTTGCGCATCAGCCGCTGCACCTGGCCGTAGGCGTCGATGGGGCTCTGCAGCGCCAGACCACCGTCGGCGAACAGGGTCTGGCCCGTCACCCACGCCATGTCCAACAGTCCGACGATGACCTCGGCGACGTCGTCGGCCTCGCCGAGGCGTCCGAGCGCGGTCCGCTCGCTCAGCCCTTCGACCCAACCCGGCAGTTGTTCGGGCTTGGCCAACATGGGCGTTCGAGTGACGCCCGGCCCGACGGCGTTGACCCTGATTCCGTGCGTACCCCATTCGGCGGCGGCGACCCGCACCAGCATGTCGATGCCCGCCTTGGATACGCAGTAGGCGCCCATGTCGCGATCGGAGAGCGTGCCGCTGATGCTCGACACCGCGACGATCGAGCCGCCGTGGCCCGCGTCGATCATCGCCTGCGCGCCGGCGCGCATGACGAGCCAGGTTCCGGTGAGGTTGACGTCGAGAACGCGCCGCCAGTCATCGGGCTTCTGCTCGAGCAGCATCCCGGACGCACCGACGCCTGCGCAGGTGATGAAGCGATCGGGTGTGCCAACCGAACTCACCGTCTCGGCCATCGCAGCGGTCACCGAGTCGGGATCGCTGATGTCGCAGGCGATGTCGCCGCCGACCAGGTCCCACACCGTGACGGTCTCGTTCGGCGGCACGGAGTCGGTTCACGACCGCGAGGCCGATCCCGGACCCTCCCCCGACGACGACGGCGGTCACGACGGCGCCCCGATCAACTCGACGCGAACGCCGTCCGGCGCCGTGATCACCGCCATCGCGACCGTCTTGCCCTGCGGCGCGGGCATCGAGATGCGGCGCACGCCGTCGGTGAAGCCGAGTTCGGCCAGTGCGGCAAGCGTCGGTTCGACGTCCCGTTCCAGCGACAGCAGGAAGAAGCCGGGTCGCGGACCCTTGCCGGGATCGCCGTCTGCGCTCTCGACACCGTCGAAGTGGACGAGCTCGACGATCCCGGAGTCGGGGCGTTCGGGGTCGCCGAGGAAGATCGGACCGCAGCACGTCGGTGTCGGCGTCGAAAAGCGTTGGCCAGTCACCCGTGAACGTGTGGTCGAGCATCTGGACCAGACCCATGCCGTCGCGCCAGAAGCGCAGCGACCGGTCGACGTCGGAGGTCACGATCGCGGCGTGATGGACGGGACGGCTTTCCGGACTCATGGCAACAGCACTTCCCTCGGGGTCTGGATCGGCGGAGCACAGCGGTAGTCGTCCAGCTCGATGTCGGCCAGACGGTCGGCGAAGGTCTTTCCGCTGTAGGGGAATTGGGTGACGACCTTGCCGTTCGGGTGGCGGTAGTAGTTGTTGCAGTTGGCCATCCAGACGGAGCCGACCATCGCCGACTGGATCTCGGCGTTGAACGCGTCGTGGACGTCGCGCTTGACTTCGATCGTCTGCCAGCCCCGCTCGCTCATGATGTTCAGCAGGCGCCCGATGTAGGCGGCTCTGGGCTTCCAGGATGTAGATGATCGACGTGACACCGTTGGTATTGGGCCCGTAGAGGGTGAAGAGGTTGGGATACCCGGGAATGACGGTGCCGAGGTAGGCCTCCGCGCCGTCGCGCCAGTCATCGCGCAGTCGCGCACCGGAGCTGCCGTACACCTCGAGGCTGGAAAGGTAGTCGGCAGCCTTGAATCCCGTCCCGTAGATGACGGTATCGACGACGTGTTCGCTGCCGTCTGCCGTGCGCAGACCGTTCTCGGTGAACTCGACGATCGGCGACGTCTCCAGCGTGACGTTGGGTCGCGTGAACGTGGGAAACCACGCGCGCGAGAGAAGCGGACGCTTGCATCCGACCGGATAGTTCGGGGTCAGCTTGGCCCGCAACTCGGGATCGAGGATCTTGCGGTGCAGATAGCTGCGCGCCAGTTCCGTTGCGCCACTGGTCTGATCGCCGTCTTCGATGAAGCTCGCCGCCTCGTACTGTTGGAAGGCGGCATCGCGAACGCTGCGCGCCAGGTCCAGATCTCGCTCGAACAGCTCCTGCTGCTCGGCGGTGAACGGTTCGTCGAAACGCGGCGACACCCAGATCGGCGTGCGTTGGAAGACGGTCAGATGCGCGGTCTCGGCGGCGATGGCCGGGACGTACTGGATTGCGCTGGCGCCGGTGCCGATCGACGCAACCCGTTCGCCTGCAGTCGATTTCGAGTGATCCCAGTCCGACGAGTGAAAGACCCGGCCGCGGAACCGTTCCGCACCGGGAATGTCGGGAATGTTCGGTACGTCGAGCATTCCGACAGCGCTGACGACGACGTCGAACTCGTATGACGCCCCGGACTCGGTGGTCAGGGTCCAGCGCCGATCGGCGTCCGACCACCGCAGTTCCGTCACCCGCGTGTTCGCGACGAGTCGATCGGCCAACCCGTGCTCGACGGCCACCCGCTCCAGATAGGCGAGGATCTCGGGCTGGTTGGCGTAGGTCTTGCTCCACCGCGGATTCAGCGCGAACGAATACGAGTAGAAGTGCGATGGCACGTCGCATGCCGCACCCGGATAGGTGTTGTTGCGCCACGTTCCACCGAAGCCCGAGGCCCTGTCGAAGATGGTGAAGTCGTAGCCGTCCTCGGCGAGTCGGGCTCCGATGGCGATACCGCCTGGCCCTGCCCCGATCACGCCGATGGTCGGCTCGTGGTGCTCCGGGCTCACTGCGCGTGCCCGGGCAACGGCTCGCCTGCGAACGCCGTCATGTCGGCTCCGCGGGCATACTCCGCCATCCAGGTGTCCGCCCAGTCGGGCAGGGGTTGTTCCTTCGGGTCGTGGTTCGGCGTCTGGGACAGCGCAAGCCGCCACGCCATCTTCGCCGAGGTCGCCGGTGGGCACCGCGTTGAACAGCGTGGGGGCTCCGACGCGACGCGCGCGGCGTCGCTTCCCGCCAGGGCCACGGAACTTGAACTCGTCGACCAACAGTCCGATCGACATCAGGTCCACCGCCGAGGCTCCGCGCTCCTCGAAGGGCACGACGTCGTCGACGATCTTGGCGATGTCCGCTGCGACCTGTCCGATGTGGTCGAAGGTGGCGCGGATCTTCTTGACGCGAAACCACGGGTCGGAGCACAGTTGGCGATACAGGATGAGGCCCGAACTGCGGTGCTCGATCTCCTCGACGAAATGCCACGTCATCAGGGACGCGACCCGCTGGTCTGATCCCCGGAACAGCGAATCCCGGTTGTCGAGAATGACTTTGAACAACGGGGTGAACGTGGCTTCGAGGTTGGCGATGTACGCCGCATGGAACTCGACCGGATGTGCCTCGATGAGTTGATCGAACGAACGCGTGGCCTCCTCGTATGCCCGTTCGAGTTCGGGGTACTGATCGACGAGGGCCGTCATGTGCTTGCGGTGGGCCGAGGCGTGCTGACCCTCTTGTCGCAGAAAGGCATCCGCCTCGGCAGCGATGTCGGGCGAGGCATCGAACCTGTCCTGGGCCTGGCGCAAGGCCTTGATGATGTACTTCTCGAACGGCACCGCGATGAACGTGAAGACGTTGCAGAAGATGCCGAAGTTGGGGTTCGCCGGCTGCCACAGGAACGGCACCGTGTCGTCGAACTCCCAGCGGATCTTGCGTACCACCAGATCCGTCATGGGTCGCCACCTCCGTCGGGCCGCCTCGTCGATGAGGCGCCGAATGTTGCGGACACTCACCCGAGACTCGATTACTGGGTATGATCAGTGTGACATTTGAGGGCTTGTGTGTAAAGCACGGGAGGAGGTCGACATCACCGTCGAGACCGAGCAGTCGATCAGAAAGCGCATGCTCGACGCCACCTTCGTCGTGCTCTCACGCACTGGACGCAAGAAGCTCCAACTGATGGAGGTGGCCGCCGAAGCCGGCGTGTCACGCCCGACCGTATACCGCCACTTCGGATCCAAGGAGGGCCTGCTCGAGGCGTTCGCGCTCTACGAGCAGGACAACTTCACCGCCGGGGTCGCCCGCGCCACGGCGGGCCTTCGTGGACCCGAGCGGATCGACGCCGCTTTGCAGTTCATCGTCGACCACCAGTTCTCGCACTCGCTGGCGGTGTTGGTGGAGATGGAGCCCGGCCACTCGATAGCGCAGATGAAGCGCGTGCTTCCGGCCATGGAGGAAGGCATGCGCCACATCATGATTGGCGACGACCCCGACGTGCCGCAGCGGCAGTGGTGCGCATCGCGATATGTCACTACCTGGTCGGCGGAAACGACCGCAGCACCTTTCTCGCCGAGCTCCGCCATGCCGCCGGTCTCGAACCGCGAGCGCGTCGAGGCAAGGCCAACGCGGAGGCGTCAGCCCGCAAGCCAGCCAATGATCTTGGAGCCAAGGACCTCTGGGCGCTCCAGGTGAAGAAAGTGCCCGACGCCGTCGACTAGTTCGAACGCCGATCCCGGCGCGGGCAGGTAGGTCGAGACATCGGCCGCGAGGTCGTCGAGAAGCTCTGCACCCATCGCCCCGTCATTGGCTCCGTGCAGGTACAGCGTGGGAATCGGTGGCGCACCGAACGCCGCCGTCGCCTCGGTGATCGCGTCCGGGTCGGCGAAGTCCGGGTTGAAGGACGCCCGGTATGGGCCACGACGCCGGCGATCGTCTCGGCGGTCACGTGGCGCCGCAGCGCCTCGAGATCCTCACCCGCGTCGTATCCGGGCGACCAGTCCGACCACAGCGACTCCCAGAATCCCGGCTCGAGCAACGCCATCTCGGCCAGGCCGACCTGCTGGATGAACCAGATGTAGAACGACCGACGAAGCTGCTGATAGCGAAACAGGCCAGCACCGATGGCGGGAGTCGGCGGCACCGCCAACGCGACGTACGCACGAAACGCTGCGGGGTCGGTAGCCACCGCGCCGTATCCCGAGATGGCGCCCCAGTCATGTCCGATCAAGACGGATCGCTCGTCGCCACCGTGGGACTTCGCGACGTCGAGGACGTGCCGGACGTAGGTGCCGACGCTGATGGGACCCGTTGCCGCCTCGCGATATCCGGGCAACCACGTCGCCACCGCACGGTAGCCGGCGTCGGCGAGCATGGGCCCAAGGTGACGCCAGGTGTGCGGCGTATCGGGGAAGCCGTGGACGAGGACGGCGAGCGGCAGCCCCGCATCGTCGACGTCGCCGAAGGTCGGATCGGGCTCACGTGGCATTGACCGCTCCTCTGCTGACCCGCTGGTCCATCGTTACATCGATGCTAGTCGATGTAACACACCTGTCGATCAGGCGATCGCGCCCGAGGCCTTGAGTTCCTCGATCCGGTCCCAGTCGAGGCCGACGTCCATCAGCACCAGCTCTGTGTGTTCGGATGCCTGCGGCGCGCGTGTGGTCTCGAGCGGCTCGTGGTTGAACTGCACCGGGCCGCGGACGACCTTGAACGGGGCTCCCCCGTCTGCCGCCTCGACCTCGACGATCATGTCGTTGGCCATGGCCTGCTCGTCGGTGCTCAGGTCGATCAGGCTCTGGAACGGCGCCCATTGCCCCCTCATCGTCTTGAGGTGCTGACGCCAGTACTCGAAGGGCTTGCTCCGGATGGACGCGGTGATCAACTCGACTGCTGCCGCGGCATTTTCGATGAGGGGCATGACGTCGGAGAAGCGCGGGTCGTCGGCCGCCTCCGGGAGTCCCAGATGCTCGAACGCATCGCGGATGTACCCGGTCGGGCTGACGATGCACAGATTGATCGTGCCGCCGTCGGAAGTCATGTAGTTGCCGATGAAGGGGTTTACCGACGGGACTGCCTCATTGGGCATCGTCGAGCGCATCGTCTGCCCGGTCTCCATGCCCTGCGTCACGCTCGCGCCCGCCGCCCACCACGCCGTGCTGAGCAAGGACACGTCGAGTTCGACCGCCTCGCCGGTGCGCTCCCGGTGGAAGAGAGCCGCGGAGATTCCGCCGGCGATGTTCATCCCGCCGATCGAGTCTCCGAACGCCGGAATCCCTTGTCCCAGTGCGCCACCCAACGCCTCAGGGGTGAGTGCGTGGCCCACGCCGCTGCGCGTCCAGAACGCGGTGCCGTCGAAGCCGCCGGTGTCACGCTCGATCCCCTTGTCGCCGTAAGCGCTACCCCGCGCGTACACGATGTTCGGGTTGACCGCGCGGATGTGCTCGACGTCGAACTTGTGCCGTTGCCGGACGGCGGGCATGAAGTTCGTCAGGAAGACGTCGGCCGTCTTGGCGATCTCGTAGAGGACCTCTTGACCGTCCGGCTTGGACACGTCGATGCCGACGCTGCGCTTGCCACGGTTCGGATGCTCCATGAGTGGATGCCGATCGGGGTCGAGCTGGATGCCGCCCATGTTGATGAATCCACGCTGGGTGTCACCACGGATCGGGTGCTCCACCTTGATGACGTCTGCGCCCCAGTCCGCCAGAATCGCCCCAGCGGCGGGCACGAAGGTGAATTGGGCGACCTCGAGGACGCGAACGCCCTGCATCACCTTGGTCAGTTGGGAGGTCAACTCAGCCCCTTACCGTATGGCGGACAGTTTCCTCAACAGCTTGCCATCCGGGCTTCTCCCATTCGGAGCGGGCATCAAGAAGTCTTGGGGTCAGCCCGCCATGAACTGGTTGTAGGCCCCGGCCAGCGCGGGCGACAGCAGCTGCACGTTGCACTGCCGCTGCTTGTCACCGATCGGCGCGAGAATGCCCCGCAACTCGACGTACTCCCCCGGATGAGCGGTGAAGTAGCCGCGCAGGCTGGATGCCGCATCGGCAGGTGACTGGCCGTATGCGGCGGTCACCACCTGGTTGGCTCCAGGGTGCGCGTCCAGGTACTGGTGCGCAGATCCGGTGACGGAGCTGACGGTCGACGAGAGCGCGTCGGCGCTGCAGTCGTCGGCTGCCGACGCCGTAGGAGCGGCGATGGTGGCGGCTGCGAGCCCGCCAGCCAGTGCGGTCACGCCGATTCCGAGGAGACGGCGAGGCGTGCTGAAGTCAGTTGAGTTCATGTGTGAGTTCCTTGCGTTGCGAATGGTCATCCCCCGACTTACTTTCAACGTACCCAGGCCCCAGACCACGAAACTTCGCCGCGGAACGGCGCCAGGTGGGTGTACGTGGGCGTTACGCGCTGGCGGTGTGAGCTTGGCCGCAAAAGTGCGGTGCCATCTGAGATCTCGCCAAGAGTCCGCCGGTGACTCTGAGATCTCTCAAAGTCCTCTCAGGCGAGAGTCGCGAGATCCGTGATCGAATCGTTATGTCGCCAAGCCGAATTCGCTTCACGCCACGCCGTCACGACACGGGGTCGAGAGCGACGACCGGAATCGTTCGCGTGGTCTTGCTCTCGTAGTCGGCGAAGCCCGGGTATCTGCGAGCCTGCTCCGCGTACTTCTGGTCGCGTTCATCGCCTTGTACCTCGACGGCCTCTGCCTCGAACACCTTGTCGCCGACCTCGATGCGCACCCGCGGATCTGCCTTGACGTTGAAGTACCAGGCGGGATGGCTGTCACCGCCCGCGTTCGACGCGAACACCAGGTATCGATCACCGTCGGCCAGATACATCATGATGTTGGTCCGTGGCTCCCCACTTCGAGCGCCGACGGTGTGCAGGATCAGGAGCGGCGCCCCCTCGAACTGGCCACCAACGCGGCCGTGGTTGGCCCGAAACTCCGCAATGTTCTTCGCGTTGAAGTCTTCGCCGTCCGTCATGCCTCGCCTTCCACGTCGGAATCACCCGCCGGCGCCGACGATACGCCCGGCCCCGCACCGATCCGGTGTCGTTCCTGCGGGATCCGCCCTGCGGACGAGATGCTCGTCTACGATCGCTGACGCGGGCGTCAAGAGGTGGTGCCTCCAAATGGCAAAGGGGCCATCGCATGGCGGACAAGCCGAACATCCTCATCATCTGGGGCGACGACATCGGCCAGAGCAACCTGAGCTGCTACAGCAACGGCGTGATGGGCTACCGAACTCCCAACATCGACCGCATCGCCGCCGAGGGCGCAATCTTCACCGACTATTACGGGGAGCAGAGCTGCACCGCCGGCCGCGCAGCATTCATCACGGGCCAGAACCCCTACCGAACCGGCCTCACCAAGGTGGGGCTACCCGGCGCCCCGCTCGGCCTGCAGGACCAGGATCCGACCATTGCGACGGCGTTGAAGGCGCAGGGTTACGCCACCGGCCAGTTCGGTAAGAACCATCTCGGCGACCGCGACGAACACCTGCCGACGATGCACGGCTTCGACGAGTTCTTCGGCAACCTCTACCACCTCAACGCCGAGGAGGAGCCCGAGCTGCCCGACTATCCGAAGGATCCGGAGTTCCGCAAGAAGTTCGGCCCCCGGGGCGTCCTGCACACCTGGGCCAACGGCGACGGCACCCAGCGCATCGAGGACACCGGCCCGTTGACCAAGAAGCGAATGGAAACCGTCGACGACGAATTCCACGACGCTGCAGTCGGTTTCATCAAGGACAAGGCCGAGTCAGACACTCCGTTCTTCGTCTGGTTCAACGCCACCCATATGCACTTCCGCACGCACCCCAAGCCGGAGAGCATCGGGCAGTCCGGTCGATGGCAGTCCGAGTACCACGACACGATGATCGATCATGACAAGCTCGTGGGCAGCTTGCTCGACCTGCTCGACGAGCTCGGCCTCGCCGACAACACGATCGTCATGTACTCCACGGACAACGGACCGCACATGAACTCGTGGCCGGACGCGGGCATGACGCCGTTCCGCAACGAGAAGAACTCGAACTGGGAGGGTGCATACCGGGTTCCGGCGATGGTGCGCTGGCCCGGGCACATCCCGACGGGAAGCGTGCGCAACGGCATCGTCAGCCACAACGACTGGTTCGTCACATTGCTGGCTGCCGCAGGGGTGCCCGACATCGCCGAACAGCTCGTCAAGGGCGCAGACCTGAACGGCACCACGTACAAGGTGCACCTGGATGGCCACAACCAGCTTCCCTACGTCACAGGCGAAGTCGACGTCAGCCCGCGTCAGCACTTCTTCTATTGCTCCGACGACGGCGATCTCACCGCGCTGCGGTACGACAACTGGAAGTTCGTCTTCCTCGAGCAGCGTTGCACCGGCACACTGCAGATCTGGGCCGAGCCGTTCACCGAGCTCCGGGTGCCAAAGCTCTTCAACCTGCGCACTGATCCGTACGAGAAGGCCGATCAGACGTCGAACACCTACTACGACTGGATGCTCGACCACATCTATCTCTTCGTGCCTGCTCAGGCCTACGTGGCCCAGATGCTCCAGACGCTGATCGAGTTCCCACAGCGGCAGAAGTCGGCAAGCTTCAGCCTCGAGCAGGTGATGGCCAAACTGGAGGCCGCCACCACCGCAGGGAGCAGCTGATCGTCGCAGCCATCGCCTCGGAGGTATCCGCGACGCCGCACCGCGGTTCTCGGTAGCGTGCTGGCATGACATCTGCCGGCACCATCCCCGCACGGCGTCTTCACGTCGCGACGACGACGATGGCTCTGCTTGCCGCCGGCCTTTGCCTGCCCGGGATCGCCCACGCGGACCCGCCGAAGTTCGACGAACAGGGCTACACGACGTGCACGGCGATCACGGTCC
>CAWCTU010000009.1:0-89296 GCA_963798405.1 uncultured Actinomycetota bacterium | reverse complement strand
TGTTCACCCTTCTTCTACCGGACTGTCGGCGAACCCGCGGCCGGCCAGAGGGGCACATCGATCTCGTGACAGCCACCGTCACCGAGCTCGACGACCGGGGATACGAGGTTTCCCTGGTGCTCCTCGTTGCCCGTCTACCCGGCGCGATCCATCAGCAAGCAGCCCGCGACCCGGCCTGCCCAGGGGCGCCGAGGACCGGGTGCGGATGGACCGGGCTGGCGGCCGGCGTGATCGGCGAGCGGCTGGCCGGGACAGGGACCTTGACCTCTACCCGCGGTGGAGGTGAGCAGAGCAGCGCGGGAACTCGCCGGGCGATCCGGCGGCCGGAAGCTACAATCTCGAAGCCTCTGCGCTACGTCCGCGATCGCCTGGAGCCGGGCGGTGAACTGCTCTACCTGATGAGTGCGGGAGCCCGTTTCGGGACGCGACCCCGGGTTCGCCCCCTGGCGGAAGAGGCCCGGAGGGGGTCAGGCCCGGGCTCGCGACCCCCGTGGATATCGCCCCCACCCCGGGATACCCGCCGAACATGAATTTCCTGGACGGACTCACCGCGGCGGGGAGCCTCTCCTCTACCTGAATAGCGTGGTCACCATGGACGTTTCCTCGAGCCAGATCGAGGGGGCAGCTGCTGGCCTGGGCCGATCCGCAGCTGCTCGCCGTTGAGGGGCAGATCCCGGTGCCGGTGGCCGAGGGCATGAGCGGCCACCGCAGGGGAACCTGGGCGCGCCTGTGCCCCTGGGCACCAAGCCGGGCGCGTGGGTCCGGCGAGCAGCTGAATGGGCGGCATCACCGCGGAGGTCGAGCCAATCTAGTGACCACGGTCGGCGAGCTGGTCAGCGCGGTCACCGACATGTCCACCGGGCGGTACGTGCTCTGGTACGCGGCCACAGCCAGGCCAGCTGGGATGTGCTGCCGTCGATCTGGCGGGGCTACAGCCCGGCCGAGGAGCGAATTTTTCGAACCGGTTCCGCTCCCGGGCCTCGATCCGCTACTCCCCGGCGCCCGACTACGCCGCGACGGCGAGCTCCGCTCAGCCTGATGCAGCACTACGGGCTGCGGACCGGGCTGGGGAACTGGAACCGGTCGCCGCTCAAGCGCGGCCTACTTCGCGCTGGCCGCCGCCCCGCCCGAACCGGCCGTCAGCGCCTCCGGGACGCGGCCATCTGGGTGCTGCACCCGGAGATCCTCAACGCGCGCCAGGGCTTCCAGGGCGGTGACGCCGCCGATCGACCCCGACGTGTCCGGGGGCGTCCTGTCGCAGGCGTTCAGCGACAACGCCGAGGAAAACGACAAGGTCCTGGCCGTGATGTCGGCCGAGACGGACCTAAGGATAGACGTCCAGCAGGGCTGCTTCACCATCCATTCGAGCCACACGGCCCTCGACGAGAGCCGACGGCCACGCCGACTTCCTCCAGCCCGTGGTCGTGCACCGTTAGCATTTTCCGCGGATGGCCTTTGAGATCGACGCCTGCGGGTTGCCGGCGCGGCGACATGGGGCGGCCTCCGGCAACTTCCAGGAGGAACTGAAAGGCACCAATCCGCCCCGGCTCGTACGTCAAGGAGCGCAACCCTTCCCGGTGATGCCGCGGCGGCCGGCGGTAAACGCCATACCGACCCCCGCCTACACCTCCCGGTGGGGCCGCGGGCGCTGGCTCCGCCCGCGGCAAGACCAGTTATCCCGGTCCCTGCCAGCGGCCATCACGCGGCCGCGGTGGTGATGGGGCGAAGACATTCGCGCTCGGCGCACGGCGCGGGCGCGGCCACCGGGCGCGGCGACGGGCAGGTGTGACCGGCGGCGGCCCGCGGACCAGGCGGCCAAGACCAGGCAGCCCGACCAGCCCGCCCGACGAAGGCCGCCCCACCAGCCCGCCCGACCAGCCCACCAGAGAACCATTAGGGGCCGCTGGCGACAGGACCATCCCCTGGGGGCTCAAATAGGAACAGTATTCTGGTCGGGGCCCAGCGGGGAAGGTGATTCGTGAGCGAACCGGTCAGGGACAAGGTCACACCCTGCCCACCGGGGCAACGGGACGCCGTTCCACGGGTAATCGCGGAGCGGCGGGACGTCCGCCGCGGGTTCCGGCCGGAGGCCGGGGCCCGGCAGCGTGCTCGCCCGGGTGCTGACCGCGGCGCACCAGGCGCCCTCGGTGGGCCTGTCGCAGCCGTGGGACTTCATCGTCATCACCGACCGGACCAGGCGGGAGCGGATCGCGGCACTGGCCACCCGGCGCCGCGACGACTTCGCCGCCGCGGCCCTGCCCGCCCAGCGGAGCCGCCGCGTTCAACGAGCTCAAGATGGAACTCGATCCTGGACACCCCGGTCAACGTCGTGGTGACGTGCCGAACAGGACCCCGGGGCGGGCGGCACCGCTACGGCCAGGGCAACCCCGCCGCAAGCCGCGGACTTCTCCAGCGTGCTCGCCGTGGCGAACCTGTGGCTGGCGGCCCGGGCCGAGGGCCTGGGTGTCGGCTGGGTCAGCTTCTTCGCCGGGCGTGAGCTGGCGAACGAGCTGGGCCTGCCCGGTGGCCTGGATGTTAACGCCTACCTGCGCGTCGGCTACGTGGACGAATTCGGGCCGGAACCGGAGTTGCGCAACAGCAGGCTCGGCGCGAGCGGCGGCCGGTGTCGTGGGCGGTGCACGCCGAGGAGTTCGGCCGCCCGCGGCCTGCCCGAACCCAAGGCGACCGAGGACGTGTTCGCCGACGTGATCGCGGCCGTCAGCCCGCCCGCCGCGGCCGCGATGGCCGCGGCGCAGGAGCGGCAGGACATGGGCAGACACCTCGAGCGATTCGGCGAGAAGGACGAACTCGAGGTCGAGTGGGTGCGGGCCTGACTTTTCGGCCGACGATCCACGCGTACTGTCGGTGACGTGGCAGTACCGGGTTTGACGAGCATTCGAGACACCGTTGGCCGTCAGCTGTTCGGGCTGGTCGCAGGCCCCGACGGCCCAGCCAACCGCGCCCGCATCCACGACACGCCGGGTCCCCGGTGGTTCGACGAGGACCGCCCGATCCGACGGGTGCACGGCGACGCATCGATGTTCGTCGGAGGCCTTCGCGCACTGCTGCTGCAGTCGCTGCACCCGCTGGCGATGGCAGGCGTCGCAGGACATTCCGACTACCGCGGCGACCCGTGGGGCCGCCTGCAGCGCACCAGCACCTTCCTCGCGGTGACGACGTTCGGCACCGCCGACGACGCTCAACGGGCGGTCGACAAGGTGCGCGGCATCCATCGGAGGGTGAACGGGACCGCCGCCGACGGCCGCAGTCTACTCCGCATCCGACCCGCACCTTCTGGAATGGGTGCACATCGCCGAGATCGACAGTTTCCTTCTGGCGCACCAGCGTTACGGCGCCAAGCCACTCGATCAGGACGGTCGCGACGGCTATGTCGCCGACACCGCCCGCGTCGCGGAGGCCCTCGGCGTCGTCGACCCACCGCGCACCGAGCAAGAGCTCAAGGACCGGATCGAGGCATACCGACCGGAGCTGCACGGCACCGCCGCGGCACGCGAGGCCGCCCGCTTCCTGCTGGTGACTCCCCCGCTACCGCTGTTGGCCCGGCCGCCCTATGCCGTGCTGGCCTCGAGCTCGGTCGCCATGCTGCCGCCCTGGGCGAGGATGCCGCTGAGGCTGCCGTACCTGCCTCCTGTCGAAGCCACCGCCGTGCGCGTGGCCGGGCGGACGCTCGTCGGCGGCATTCGCTGGGCGATGAACAGGGGCTAGCCAGCCAGAGACCCGGCTATATCGGAAAGCGCTGTGCCCGTTTCCTTTTCGGCGAAGGCCCACAGCGCTGCCGCGTCCGCGTAGTCGCAGGCGTTCGGCGTACGACCGGCCAGGGTCGGGCCGCCCCGCAATCCGCGAAAGCCGTCGATGCCCACGTAGCTTCCCGGCGGGATCGGCTCGGTGATGCAGTACAGCGTCGGCGCGGCACCGGCGTCGATGTCGTTGGCCAGCGCGTTGGCGGCCGCCTGCACCACCGAGTGAAACGCCGACATCAGCGCCTTGTCGGACACGTTGGACAGGTTGGATGCCACCCAACCGGGGTGCGTCAGGTACGTGGTGATGGGCGAATTCGCCTCCCGCAGCCGCCGATCCAGCTCGAGCCCCCACAGCATCACCGCCAGCTTGGACCGGGCGTACGCGGGCATCGGGGAGAACTTGTTGGTGCGCAGATGCAGATCGTCGAGGCGCAGCTTCCCCGACTTGTGAGCGTCGGAGCCCACGTTGATGATCTGCGAGCGCACCCGATCGAAGATCAGGTTGGTCAGCGCGAACGGCCCGAGGAAGTTGGTGCCGAGCGTCATCTCGAAACCGTCGACGGTCTCCGAGCGCCGCTGAGCCACCGCGCCCGCGTTGTTGATCAGGATGTCGACGTCGCCGTCGAGCAGGTCGGGAAAGGCCTTCACCGACGACTGGTCGGCGAGGTCGAGTTTGAGCACCGCGGTGTCGCCGCCGATCTCCGCGGCGCGCTGCGCGCCCAGCTCCAGATTGCGGACGGCGAGAATCACGTGCGCACCCGCGCGGGCGAGGGCGCGTGCGGTCGCGAAGCCCACGCCGTTGGTCGCACCCGTCACGATGATGCGCTTGCCGGTCAGATTGCCGAGTCGGGTCGGCGACCACTGTGAAGTCACGCCCCGAGACTAGCGTTGACATCGATCCGCCCCGGCTGGTTAGTTGACTGAAATTGACCGTAAATCCGGTCAGCTCTACCAACTTATTCAGACGTCGGTACCCACCATGCTCAATGAGGAGCCAGCTCCCCCATGACGGACAGCGCCCGCCAGATCGAGAACCTGCTCTACACCTACGCCGAGCGCATCGATGCGGGCGACCTGGACGGCGTGGCCGACCTCTTCGCGCACGGCCGGATCTGCGGCGTGGAGAACGGCCCGCCGGAGACGGTCTTCGAAGGGACCACCCGCGTCCGTCAGATGTACGGCATGGCCACCAAGCTCTACGAGGACGGCACGCCGAAGACCAAGCACATGACGAGCAACGTCCGCATCGACGTCGACGAGGCGGCTGGGACGGCGTCGGGCAGGACCAACTACCTCGTCACGCAGGCGACGCCGGACCTTCCCCTGCAGGTCATCGTCACCGGCCACTACCTCGACACCTTCCACCGCGTGGACGGCGAGTGGTGGTTCGACACCCGGATCATGTTCGTCGACCAGGTGGGCGACACCAGCCACCACCTGAAGTTCTGAGCGGCGTGACGAGCCAAACCCCCTTCGACGCCGATCGACTGCTGTCGGCCGCCCAGCAGAAGGAGGGGCTGGCCGACTTCGGGCCGCTGGCGTTCGAGGCACCGCTGGCGAAGCTGACGGAGGGCTATGCGGCGGCCGACCTCAACGACATCGGGCGCTACATCCTGCGATCGGGAATCGTGCACAGCCTGCGGATGCGACTGCGCGCGCAGGAGTGGATCCGCCGGCATCCGGAGATCACGCAGGAGACCATCGCCGCGCCCATCGTGGTCGTCGGGATGATGCGCAGCGGCACCACGCTGCTGCAGCGACTTCTGGCAGCCGACACGCGCTTTCACTGCGCCTACGGCTGGGAGGTCGTCGAGGTCGCGCCCAAGCTCGACTACGCCTGGTCCGACGCCGAGGATCCGCGCATCGTCATCAGCGAGAAGCGCGAGGCGACGTCGCGCGAGATGGCTCCCGAGTTGTTCGCGATCCATCCGATGTACGCGCGCGAACCCGAGGAGGAGATCGTCTTCCTGTCCGACGCGTTCCTGTCCCACGTGCCGGAGGCGGGTGCGCACCTGCCCGAATACCGCTCCTGGATCGACGGGCAGGACTTCACGCCGGCCTACGACTACCTGCACCGGATGCTGCAGTTCCTGCAGTGGCAGAAGCGGCAGACCGGCCGCACCGCCCAGCGATGGGTGTTGAAGTCGCCCGCGCACCTGGGGTATCTCGATGCGCTTGCGCGTCGCGGTTTCCCGACCTTCACGTCGTGCACATGCACCGCGACCCCCGCGACACCATCCCGTCGGGCGCCAGCCTCAACGCCACCCTGCACGCGATGCACGCCGACGACGTCGACGTCCGACGGGTCGGCGCGGAGTGGATCGAGCGGATGGGCTGGACCAACGACAGGGCGATGGCGACCCGCGACGGCTGGGTCGACGACGCCTCGCGGGTCACCGACATCGAGTTCGCCGACGCCGTCGCCGATCCGGTCGGGCAGGTCGCCCGTGTGTACGACGCCATCGGCGTTCCCCTGACGGCCGACGCCGAGTCGGCGATGCGGCGATGGCTGGCCGAGCGCCCGCGCGAGCAGGCGCGGCCGTCCTACACCGCCGAAACCTACGGCCTCACCAACGACCAGATCGACGAGCGCTTCGCCGCGTACAACGCCCGGTTTCGATCCGGCGCCAAATCTCGAGGAGGAAGACATTGCCTGAGCACCCCGTGGCCACCGCCTGCCCAACACGAACAGGAGTTGGCGGCGCTGGACCTGATCGAGCATCCCACCGTGAAGGCGGCGTACCGCAGCGTCGCCGAGACCTGGCTCGGGCGCGCCAAACCGTCGGACGCGATGCGCGCTCGGTTCGACGACGCCTTCGCCGAAGTGATGTTCTCTGCCGCGGTGTGGTCGTCCAATCAGGACAAGCTGCGGCCGAAGGTCAGCTGCATCACCCGACTGGCACACCCGGTGGACGGCCGCGCCGTTCCCGGATCACGTTGGGGCATCGACAATCCCGACAGCGTCTACCGCGTCATCCCGATCTCGGGCGACGAGCGCTACGAGATCCACGGCCGCGTCGGCGAGCACCGGATGACGGAGAACTACTTCACCCTGTGGGACGCCAACATGGGCACCGTCGCCGTCCTCAACGGCAGGACCATGGACGTGGCATCCGACGGCTCATTCACCATCACCGTCGACTCCGATCCGGCGGGCGGGCGGCCCAACCACGTGCAGTCCACCCCCGAGGCGCACGAGTTCTACATCCGCGACGTGCTGCTGGACTGGGGCCGGCGACGATCCGAATCACTTTGAGGTGCAACGGCTTGGCTCCGCGCCGTCGACGCCGGCGCGCACGCTCGACGAGCAGGCCGAGGCCACCGCGGACATGATGGCGTACTTCGCCAACTTCACCGGCAAGCTCAGCCACGGCGTCTACAAGATGGCGCCCAACAACTTCAACCTCGCGTGGTCGGCGGACAAGGTCGGCGCCATGCGCAACCAGGTGTACGTGATGGGCCGCTTCGACCTGTCCCCCGGCGAGGCGTTCGTCGTCGACGTCGGCGACGGCGGCGCCGAGTACTTCACCGTGCCGCTGAGCAACATCTGGGGCACGACACTGGAACTCGTCGACCGGACCGGCAGCCTCAACAAGGCCCAGTCCGTCGCCAACGAGGACGGCAGCTACACCTACGTCATCTCCCCCACCGACCCCGGCGTGCAGAACTGGATCGACTCCGACGGGCTCACCGAGGGCATCCTCACGTTGCGGATGGCCGAGTTCGGCCCGGACGGCCCGACCGAAGACCTCGGCGCGCGGGGCCGCGTCGTGAACCTCGACGACCTCGAAGCCGAAGTGCCCACGCTGCGGCGTGTATCGGCGCAGGAGCGCGCAGCCGAAATCGCCGAGCGCCGTTCGGCATATCTGCATCGCCTGCCCGAAGGGACGATCTGACATGGCCCGCTGGTTGATCACCGGGTGCTCCACCGGCATCGGTCGCGAGATCGCTCGCGCCGCCCTGGAAGCCGGCCACGACGTCGTCGTCACCGCTCGCAAGCTCGATGCGGTGCAGGACATCGTCGACGAATTCGAGCCGAGCGCCATTGCCGTCGAACTCGACGTCACCGACAAGGGCCAGATCGCCAACGCGGTGGCCGCTGCCGATGAAGCGTTCGGCGGCATCGACGTGCTGGTCAACAACGCCGGCTACGGGTACATGTCCGCGGTCGAGGAGGGTGACGACGCCGAAGTCCGGAAGCTGTTCGACACCAACTACTTCGGCGTCGTCGACACCATCAAGGCCGTGCTTCCCGCCATGCGTGAGCGGGGATCCGGCCACATCGTCAACATCTCCTCGATGACGGGCCTGGTGGCCAACCCGCCGAACGCGTACTACTCGTCCACCAAGTTCGCGCTCGAAGCGCTCACGGAGGCACTGGCGCAGGAGGTCAAGCCGCTGGGCATCAAGGTGACGGCCGTCGAGCCCGGCGCCTTCCGCACCGACTGGGCGAAGCGGTCGATGAAGGAATCGTCGACGCCGATCGGCGACTACGAGGAAAACGTCGGTACCCGAAAGACATCTGATCAAGGACTTCGCCGACCATCTCCCCGGTGATCCGCGCAAGGTGGCCGAGGCGGTCGTGATGGTGACGACGCTCGACGAGCCTCCGCTGCGACTGCTGCTCGGCCGCGACGTGCTGAAGGCGATGCGCGACAAGCTCTCTGCGCTGACGGCGTCGATCGACGAGTGGGAAGCGGTCACCAAGGACGTCAACTTCCCGAAGGGATCCTGATGGGCCGATTGGACGGCAAGGTCGCATTCATCACCGGCGCCGCGCGCGGCATGGGCCGCGCGCACGCGGTCAAACTCTCCAGCGAGGGCGCCGACGTCATCGCCCTCGACATCTGCGGGGAGTTCGAATCGACCGACTACGCGGGATCGACGCCCGAGGACCTCGACGCGACGGTGAAACTCGTTGAAGCCCAAGGACGCCGGATCGTCGCGCGCGTCGCGGACGTCCGCGACCCGCAGGCGGTGGACGCCGTCGTCGCCGACGGCCTCGCCGAGTTCGGCAGGCTCGACATCGTCATCGCCAATGCGGGCATCATCCGGTTGACCGACAGCGACGATCCGCGCCGAACGTTCCGCGACGTCGTCGACGTCAACCTGATCGGCGCGTGGAACACCGTGGACGCCGCCATACCCGCACTGATCGAAGGGGGTCGCGGCGGATCCATCGTGCTGGCGAGTTCGACCGCGGGAATCAAGGCGTCGGGCACCGAGCGACCCGGGCTGCAGGGCTACGCCGCATCCAAGCGCGGGCTGGTGGCGCTCATGCAGGGCTGGGCGAGCCAGCTCGCACCGCATTCGATCCGGGTGAACACCATCCACCCGAGCGGCGTCGCGACGAACATGATCATGAACGAGTCGACCCTCGGGCTGTCGCAGGCCGGCGACCCGTGGCTCGCCACGCAGCAGAACGCACTGCCCATCGTGCTGCTGCAGCCGGAGCAGATCGCGACCGCCGTGGCCTGGCTGGTGTCCGACGAAGCCGAGTTCATCACCGGCACGTCGTGGCCTCTCGACGCGGGATTCGGCATTCGCACGTACTGAGGGTCGCGCGCCAAACCTACTCCCGCGAGCAGACGTATAGGGCCCTGAATCGCCGCACTTCAGGGCCGTTTGCGTCTCTTCGCGAGCAGTTCTGGCCGACCGTCAAGATTTGCGCAGGGCATGACCTAGCGGCTTCTATGGGTACATGCCAGAAATGGATCGTCGCCAGATGATGATGATGTCGGGAATGACGGGGTTGGGCCTGCTCGCCGCAGGGACCGCCATCCCCGAGGCCCTCGCGGCGCCGTGGGACGGATCTCCGCCCGCTGCGCCACCACCCAGCGGGAAGTACATCTTCGCCGACGAATTCGACGGACCAGCGGGTTCAGCGCCCGACGCGTCGAAATGGGAGGCCGCGACGGAGCGCGAGACGATGGAGGACCCGACGTTCTGGGAGCTGCCCGAGAACGTCGGCCAGTACCGCGACGACCGCCGCAACCTCTACGTCGACGGCAAGTCCAACCTCGTCCTGCACGCCGCGAAGGACGGCAAGACCTACTACAGCGGCAAGGTCTTCGGTAAGTGGCGCGGCGGCATCGGCCACAACTGGGAGGCGCGGATCAAGCTGAACTGCCTGACACCCGGCGCGTGGCCCGCGTGGTACCTCGCCAACAACAACCCCGACAACGGCGGCGAAGTCGACATCATGGAGTGGTACGGCAACGGCCAGTGGGCCGCCGGCACCGCGATCCACGCCAAGCTGAACGGCGGCGAACACGTCAGCCAGAACATCACCGTCGACAGCGCATGGCACACCTGGCGGGTCCAGTGGGATGACGCGGGCATGCGCTTCTGGAAGGACTACACCGACGGCGCCGCCCCCTACTTCAGCGCCGTGCCGAGCGACCTACCCGACTGGCAGTTCAATACCCCCGGCTACCAACTCTTTCCGATCCTGGGCCTCGCGATCGCGGGCTCCGGCGGCGGCGATCCCAGCGGCGGCACCTACCCCGCCGACATGCTGGTCGACTACGTACGCGTCTGGTAGTCGTGGACGCCGGAGCCGGGCTGCCGGCGACATTGGACGCCGGAGCCGGGCTGCCGGCGACATTGGACGCCGGAGCCGGGCTGCCGGCGACATTGGACGTCAGCCATGACGGCACGGCCCGTGAGCTCACGACCGACAAGGGCGTGCTTCGGTATCACGAAGCCGGCGACGGACCGCCGTTGCTGCTGCTGCACGGTTCGGGTCCCGGCGTCACCGGCTGGCGCAACTTCCGCGGCAACCTCGGTGTCTTCGCCGAGCACTTCCGCTGCCTGATCCTCGAATTCCCGGGTTTCGGCGTCAGCGACGACTTCGGCGGTCACCCGATGCTCACGGCACAGCAGTCGGTCGTCACGTTCGTCGACGCGTTGGGCCTGGAGAGCGTCGACGTCATCGGCAACTCGATGGGCGGCGGCGTCGGCATCAACTTCGCGATCAAGCATCCGGACCGGGTCCGACGCCTCATCACCATCGGCGGCATCGGGACGAACATCTTCAGCCCGGGCCCCGGCGAGGGCATCAAGTTGCTCCAGGAGTTCACCGAGGAGCCGACGCGACAACGGCTCGTCGACTGGCTGCACTCGATGGTCTACGACCCGGCCCTGGTGACGGAGCAACTGATCGAGGAGCGCTGGGCGCTGGCCACCGATCCGGAGACCCTTGCCGCCGCACGTCGGATGTACGGCAAGGAGGTCTTCGCGCAGTACGCGAAGATGGCCGCCGCCTCCGATGCGCCTCCGCCGTGGGCGATGATGCACAAGGTCAAGGCGCCGACGCTGCTGACGTGGGGCCGCGACGACCGCGTCAGCCCCATGGACATGGCACTCATCCCGATGCGGACCATCCCCAACGCGGAGTTCCACACGTTCCCCAACTGCGGGCACTGGGTGATGATCGAGCAGAAGGCCGCATTCGAGAGCGTGGCCTTGGCGTTCCTGCGTCGCTGACGGAACTTCGGTCTTCGAAAGCGCGGAAATCCGTTCCTGCGGCCGGAATGATCGGTGCCATGGGCGACCGAGTGATCGACAGGGCGATGATCTGACATGACGACGACGACGAGTTCGACGAGGTCGTCGACGTGGTCGTCGTCGGCTCCGGTGGCGGCGTCACCGGTGCCTATACCGCCGCACGCGAGGGCCTTTCGGTCGCGCTGCTGGAGGCGACCGACAAGTTCGGCGGGACGACGGCGTTCTCCGGCGGCGGCGGGATGTGGTTCCCGTGCAACCCGGTACTGCGACGCAAGGGCGCCGACGACACCATCGAGGATGCGCTCACCTACTTCCACGCCGTCGTCGGCGACCGCACACCGCGCGAGCTGCAGGACGCGTTCGTCCGCGGCGGCGCGCGATTGATCGAATACCTCGAGGAGGACCAAGGTTTCGCCTTCTCGGTGCTGCCGTGGCCCGACTACTTCGGCAGCGCACCCGGCGCTCGACTCGACGGAATGCGCCACATCGTCTGCAAGCCGCTGCCGGATGACGCGCTCGGCCCGAACGCAGGCACGGTCCGCGGACCGCTCGACAACGAGAGGTTCGGCACGCCAGCGCCCGACCTGCTCACCGGTGGGCGGGCACTGATCGGACGGTTCCTCGCCGCCCTGCGCCAATTCCCCGACGCGACAACCCATCTCGACTCCCCCCTGACCGACCTCATCACCGAGGACGGCGCCGTCGTCGGGGTGATCACGCAGCGCGACGGCGAGCAGGTCCGGATCCGCGCGCGCCGTGGCGTGCTGCTCGCCGCGGGCGGCTTCGAACAAGACAAGGCGATGCGCGAGACGTTCGCCGTCCCGGGCACGCGCCGAGGACACGATGGGCGGGCCGGGCAGCACGGGCGCAGCGCACCGCGCGGCCATGCGAGTGGGCGCGGACACCGACCTGATGGATCAGGCGTGGTGGTCGCCGGGGCTGACCCATCCGGACGGCCGCTCGACGTTCTCGCTGTGGTTCACCGGCGGCATCTTCGTCGACTCCGAAGGACGCCGGTTCGTCAACGAGTCCGCTGCCTACGACCGGATCGGTCGCGCCGTCATCGACCGGATCGACTCGGGCGCAATGCAATTACCGTTCTGGATGGTCTACGACGACCGCGAGGGCGAGATACCCCCGGTGAAGTCGGCCAGCGTGTCGCTGGCGGAGACAGCGCTCTACCGCGACGCAGGACTGTGGCACACCGCAGACACGCTGGAGGAGCTGGCCGCCGAGATCGGCGTTCCGCCAACCGAACTGGTGGCGACCGTGGCGCGCTTCAACGAGTTGGTGGCAGGCGGCGCCGACACCGACTTCGCACGTGGCCAGGAGGCCTACGACTGCGCGTTCTCCGGCGGCAAGCCACCCCTGGTGCCGATCGACCGGCCGCCGTACCACGCCGCCGCGTTCGGGCTGTCCGACCTCGGCACGAAGGGCGGCCTGCGCACCGACGCCCGCGCCCGCGTCCTCGACGCCGAAGGGCAGCCGATACGTGGCCTGTACGCCGCGGGCAACACCATGGCCGCGGTCAGCGGAACCACCTACCCGGGCGGCGGGAACCCGATCGGCGCGTCGATGCTGTTCAGTCATCTCGCCGCACTCGACATGGCGGGCCGCGCCGCAGATTGATCCGAGGTTCAGCGGACACGGCCGCCCGCGGTGGAGCATCATCGGGCGCATGTCGTATCTACAGCGTTATGCCGATCGCCGAGTCCTCGTCACCGGCGGCGGCTCGGGCATCGGCCAGGCCACGGTCCTCCGCATTCTCGACGAGGGCGGGCGGGTGGTCGCCGCCGACATCAGCGAGTCCGGTTTGAAGGACACGACCGCAAAGGCCGAGGCACACGGTGACCGGCTCTCGACGGTGCAGATGGACGTCGGCGACGAAGAATCGGTGAAAGCCGGCGTCGCCGACGCGATCGCCGCCGCGGGAGGCCTCGACACCTTGGTCAACGCGGCGGGCATCCTGCGGTCGGCGCACTTCGTCGACACCACCCTCGCCGAATTCGAGCAGGTCCTGCGGATCAATCTCGTCGGCACCTTCCTCGTCACCCGCGAGGCGATTCCCGCACTGCGCCAAGGCGTCGACGCCGCCGTCGTGAACTTCAGCTCCACGTCGGCAGCCTTCGCGCATCCGTACATGTCCGCCTACGCCGCGTCGAAGGGCGGCGTTCAGGCGATGACGCATGCCCTGGCGCTGGAGTTCAGCAAGGAGAGGATCCGGTTCAACTGCGTTCAGCCTGGTTCCGTCTCGTCCGGAATGACCGACGGGACCGGCGAATCGAAGCAGAGCATCGGGCCCGGCCTGCCCGACGACATGGACTTCTCACTGCTCGGCAAGATCATGGCCATGCTGCCGCTCGAGAACGGCGCCATGTTCGCGAAGCCGGACGCGGTGGCCAGCGTCGTCGCGATGCTCGGCTCCCCCGATGCCTACTGGGTCACGGGCACCGAGGTGCGTGTCGACGGCGGCACACACATGTGAGCGACACGAATGTGCTCGGTTAGGTTGAGCCATGCGAGTTGACGGACGGGAAGTCACCGTTTCGGGCGATCTGCTGCAGCCGTTGACCCGCCGCACCAACGACATCTTCCGGCTGGCGCTCGCGACGGCCTTTCTCGCGGTCATCGTCGCGAGTTCACTGATCACCCGGTACGAATGGGTGTCGCTCGAGCAGTCGATATCCGCGCATCGTCGGGGCGTTCTGACGCCCACGCAGTCGAACCTGGTGTATCTGGCGTACGGCGTCGCGATCCTCATCCTGCCGTTCGTCATCCTGATCGGGCTCATCGCGGGCAGGCAGTGGAAGCTTCTCGCCGCGTATGCCGCCGCAGGCGCGATCGCCATCCTCGCGCTGTCGATCACCGGCAACGGCATCTCGGCGCCTCGGTGGCACTTCGACGAGATCGACCGACTCCACACGCTTCTGGCGCAGTTCCTCGACGACCCCCGGTGGATCGCGATGCTCGCCGCCGTCCTCACGGTGTCGGGTCCGTGGCTGCCCGCCCGCTGGCGCCGGTGGTGGTGGGCCCTGCTGTTGGCATTCGTCCCCATCCACCTGGTGGTCAGCGCGGTGGTTCCCGCGCGGTCATTGCTCGGCCTCGCCGTCGGCTGGTTCGTCGGCGCGCTGACGGTGCTCGTCGTCGGAACGCCTGCGCTGGAGGTGCCTCTCGACGGCGCCGTCCGGGCGTTGGCCCGACGCGGATTCGTGGTGTCCCGCCTCGCGGTCGTGCGGCCGGCGGGGTCGGGGCCTCTGGTCCTGTCGGCGGCGGGACGAGCGGCGTCGTCAACCCCCGACGTCGAGGACGCGGAACAGACCGTCCTCGTCGAGCTGTACGGCCCGAATCAGCGCAGCGGCGGCGCGGTCCGTCAGGTCTGGCGCTGGCTGAGGTTGCGCAACACCGAGTCGGCTCCGCTGCAGACCTCGATGCGACGCGCCGTCGAGCACCGTGCGCTGATGGCGGTCGCGATCGGCGACCTCGGTCTGGCCAACTCGAGGACGATGGCGCTGGCCGCGCTCGATCGGGGCTGGACCCTGTACGCGCACACCCCGCCGCGCGGGATCGCCGTCGACGTGACGTCCGCCGACGATGCGCTGGCGCTTCCGGTGTGGAAGGCGCTCGGCGCCCTGCACCACCACCAGATCTCTCACGGTGACCTGCGTGGCCACGAAGTCACCATCGAAGACGACATCGCGCTGTTCGGCGGGTTCGGCAATGCCGAATTCGGCGCGACAGAAGCGCAGATGCAGGCCGACATCGCCGCACTGCTGGTGACGACGACGGCGATATTCGACGCCGAAACCGCGGTGCGCGCGGCGATCGAGGTCTTCGACAAGGACGCCGTCCTCACCGCATCCCGACGACTGACGAAAAGCGCTGTGCCGAAGCGCATTCGGGCATCGGTGACCGATGCAGGCGCCGTCATGGCCGCCGCCCGCGACGAGGTGAAGCGACAGACCGGCGCGGATCAGATCAAGGCCGAGACCATCACGAGGTTCACGCGCTCCCAGATCATCCAGCTCGTGCTGCTGGTCGGCCTGGTGTACGTCGCGTACCCCTTCATCAGCACCGTTCCCGCGTTCTTCGCCGAACTGCGAACGGCGAACTGGTGGTGGGCACTTCTGGGCCTCACCGTCTCGGCGCTGACGTATGTCGGCGCCGCGGCCGCGCTGTGGGCGTGCGCGTCGGGCACGGTGAGCTTCCGCAACCTGACGATCATGCAGGTCGCCAACACCTTTGCGGCGACGACCACGCCCGCGGGGGTCGGTGGCCTTGCGCTCAGCACGAGGTTTCTCCAGAAGGGCGGACTCGGCGCGCTTCGCGCCACCGCCGCGGTCGCGCTCCTGCAATCGGTTCAGGTGATCACACACGTGGCTCTGCTGATCTTCTTCAGCATCGTCGCGGGCACGTCGGCGAACCTCTCGCACTTCGTGCCGAGCCCGACCGTTCTCTACCTGATCGGCGGCGTGGCACTCGGCGTCGTCGGCACGTTCATGTTCGTGCCGAGGCTGCGCTTGTGGCTCGGCACTGCCGTACGGCCTCGACTGAAGGAGGTCGGCGCCGAGCTGATCGAGTTGATGCGCGAGCCGAAGCGGTTGTCGATCATCGTGCTGGGTTGTGCGACAACGACTCTCGGTGCGGCATTGGCACTGTGGGCCAGCGTCGGAGGCCTTCGGCGGCGGCACCACGTTCATCACCGTCACCGTGGTGACGATGATCGGCGGGACGCTGGCCTCCGCTGCGCCGACTCCCGGCGGGGTCGGCGCCGTCGAAGCGGCACTGATCGGCGGCCTCGCCGCCTTCGGCGTGAGTCCCGCGGTCGCCGTCCCGTCGGTGCTGTTGTACCGGGTCCTGACGTGCTGGCTGCCGGTGTTCATCGGCTGGCCCGTGATGCGCTGGCTGACCGCCAACGACATGATCTGACCGCAGTCTCGATACCTCGCGCGCCGAGATGGTGTTGGATGACGGAGTGGCAGACATCAGCCGCAGCCGCCCGATTGCCGCCCAGCCGCAAGCGATCTGGGACGTGCTCGCCGACTTCGGTGCGATCAGCGCGTGGGCGCGCGACGTCGACCACTCGGCACTGCTGAACCTCGGTCCCGACGGCGGGCTGCTCGGCGCCACGCGTCGCGTCCAACTGGGTCGCAACGCCGTGGTCGAGCGCATCAGGACGTACGACCCGCCGACGGCGATCGCCTACGACGTCGAGGGTCTGCCGGGCATCCTCGGCAAGGTCGCGAACAGGTGGACGCTGCAGCCCGAAGGCGCCGCGACACTCGTCACGCTCACCAGCACGATCGCGATGGGGCACGGGTACAACCCACTGGCCGCCGCTGCGGAGTGGGTGGCCCTTCGCGGCATGGCCAAGACAGTCCGACTCACTGCTCGCCGGACTCGCGACGCGAATGGAGAAACCTCGATGGCGAGCACCCTGACATCGTCATTCTCATGACCGACGAGGAGCGGGCCGTCCCGCCCTACGAGTCGGCAGACCTGCTCGCCTGGCGGCAGAACACGTTGGCCTGTCGCCGGTGGTTCGACGAGCACGGCGTCAGCTTCGCCCGGCACTACACCGGGTCGCTCGCGTGCGTTCCCAGCCGCCCGACGATCTTCACCGGCCAGTATCCGGATCTGCACGGCGTCACCCAGACCGACGGCATCGGCAAGCGCTACGACGATTCGCGGCTGCGCTGGCTCCGCAAGGGCGAGGTCCCCACACTCGGCAACTGGTTCCGCGCAGCCGGCTATGACACGCACTACGACGGCAAGTGGCACATCTCGCACGCCGATCTCGAGGACCCCGCCACCGGCGAATCACTGGCGACCAACGATGACGACGGCGTCGTCGACCAGGCCGCGGTGCAGGCCTACCTCGACGCCGACCCGCTGGGCCCCTACGGATTCTCCGGCTGGGTAGGTCCCGAGCCGCACGGAGCGGCCATGTCCAACAGCGGTTTTCGACGCGACCCGCTGTTCGCCAACCGGATCGTCGCATGGCTCACCGACCGCTACGAGAGGCGGCGCGCCGGTGACGAGGCCGCGTTGCGCCCGTTCCTCTTGGTGGCGAGCTTCGTCAACCCGCACGACATCGTCCTGTTTCCTGCGTGGCAGCGACGCAGTCCGCTCGAGCCGTCCGCCACCATGGATCCGCCACACGTTCCCGCCCCGCCCACGGCGGACGAGGATCTTGCGCTCCAAGCCGGCCGCGCAGATCGCGTTCCGCGAGGCCTACTACTCCGGATACGGGCCGGCCGCCGTGATCGCCGCAGCTACAAGAAGAACGCACAGCAGTACCGCGACCTCTACTACCGGCTGCATGCCGAGGTCGACCGTCCGCTCGACCGAGTGCTCCGCGCGGTCATCGACGGCGGATCCGACAACGCCGTGCTGGTGCGCACGTCGGATCACGGCGACCTGCTCGGCGCACACGGCGGCCTGCACCAGAAGTGGTTCAACCTCTACGACGAGGCCACCCGCGTGCCGTTCGTGATCGCCCGCATCGGCGAGGGAGCGACGGAGGCGCGCACCGTCTCGGCGCCGACGTCGCACGTCGATCTGGTGCCGACCCTGTTGGGCGCGGCCGGGATCGACGTCGACGAGGTGGAGGCCGCTCCTGTCCGGAGACGTTCTCGGAGGTGCATCCGCTGCCGGGCCACGACTTGATGCCGGTGGTCGACGGGGCGCAGGCCGATGACGGCAGGGCCGTCTATCTGATGACGCGCGACAACGTCCTCGAGGGCGACACCGGCGCATCGGCGGCCGCGCGGGCGCTCGGACAGACGGTGAATCCGCCGAAGCCGCTGCGGATCAGCATCCCGGCCTACGTCGCCTCCAACTTCGAGGGCCTGGTCGTGCGCGGTCACCTGACGAGGAGCCGTGGGCGGGGCCGGCCACCTGTGGAAGCTGGTGCGCACCTTCGACGATCCGGCCACCTGGACCGAACCCGGCGTGCGGCACCTGGCCACCAACGGCCTCGGCGGCGAGGCCTACCGCAGCGACCCGCTCGACGATCAGTGGGAGCTCTACGATCTGACGTCCGACCCGATCGAAGCCGACAATCGGTGGACCGACCCCGACCTGCTCGAATTGCGTCAGCACCTGCGGATGGAGCTCAAGCAGGCGAGGGCAACGTCGGTGCCGGAGCGCAATCAGCCGTGGCCCTATGCCGATCGCGAGCCGCCCACCGGCAAGTCGCCGGGCATCGTGCGCCAGGTGCTGGGCCGGCTTCGGCGCTGAGCGGGTCTCCATGGCGGAGCCGCGCTGGCGGCGACATCAGATGCGGAGGGCGGAGGAGTCGAACCCCACGGAATGGTTACCGCATCGAGATAGCAAACCGCCTGCACGCCTCGTGCTCACCCTCCTTGGACGGAGGGCAGCCGCCCTCCCCCTACGAAAGCCGCAGGGAGGAACTCGAACTCAGGTGAGCGGACATGGGCGCGACGGTAGCAACGGCCCTCCGCGGCGAGCAAGCGATTTAATCGCCACTCCCCGCTCGATTACGGGTTTGTGGCTGATCGCCAATATCATCGGTGCGAGAATGAATGCCCCGAACAGTCCGAGTGCGACCGTCGCGCCAGGCGGGCCATCCGCAGACCGGATCTCCGCCGAAGCGAGCCGTCGCCGAACCTTCGCCGTCATCAGCCACCCCGACGCAGGCAAGTCGACGCTGACCGAGGCGCTGGCGCTGCACGCCCGCGTCATCACCGAGGCCGGCGCCATCCACGGCAAGACCGGTCGACGCTCCACGGTGTCGGACTGGATGGAGATGGAAAAGGCCCGCGGCATCTCGATCACCTCGACGGCGCTGCAGTTCCCCTACATCGCCCCGAGCGGGCAGGACTGCGTCATCAACCTGCTCGACACCCCCGGCCACGCCGACTTCTCCGAAGACACCTACCGCGTGCTCACCGCCGTCGACTGCGCGGTGATGCTCATCGACGCCGCGAAAGGCCTTGAGCCGCAGACTCTCAAGCTGTTCCAGGTGTGCCGCCATCGCCGCATCCCGATCATCACGGTGATCAACAAGTGGGACCGGCCGGGCCGCGATCCGCTCGAACTGCTCGACGAGATCCAGTCGCGCATCGGGCTGCGTCCCACACCGTTGACGTGGCCGGTCGGCATCGCGGGCGACTTCAAGGGCGTCCTCGACCGGCGCACGGGCAACTTCATCCGCTTCACCCGCACGGCGGGTGGCGCCACCGCCGCACCCGAGGAGCACATCCCGCCGGACAAGGCGCACGCCGCCGCGGGCGTCGACTGGGACCGGGCGGTCGAGGAGTCCGAACTCCTCGAGGCCGACGGCTCCGACTACGACCGCGAGACGTTCCTCGGTTGCGAGTCGACGCCGCTGCTGTTCACCTCGGCCGCGCTGAACTTCGGGGTGAACCAGCTGCTCGACGTCCTCGTCCAGCTCGCGCCGTCGCCCCAACGGGCAGATCGACGTCGACGGCCACAGTCGTCCCGCCGACTCGCCGTTCTCCGCCTTCGTCTTCAAGGTCCAGGCCGGAATGGACTCGTCGCACCGCGACCGGATCGCCTACGCGCGGGTGTGCTCCGGCACGTTCGAACGCGGCGAAGTGCTCACGCACGCCACGACGGGCAAGCCCTTCGTCACCAAGTACGCGCAATCGGTGTTCGGACGAGAGCGCTCGACGCTGGACACCGCCTGGCCGGGTGACGTGATCGGCCTGGCCAACGCCAACGTCCTGCGCCCCGGAGACACGCTCTACCGCGACGTCCCCGTGCAGTACCCGCCGATCCCGAGCTTCTCCCCCGAGCACTTCGCCGTCGCCCGCGGCACCGATCCCAGTAAGCACAAGCAGTTCCGCAAGGGGATCGAGCAGCTGGAGCAGGAGGGCGTCGTGCAGGTGCTGCGCTCGGACCGCCGCGGCGAGCAGGCGCCCGTCTTCGCCGCCGTCGGGCCGATGCAGTTCGAGGTGGCCAGCCATCGCATGGCCGCCGAACTGAGCGCGCCGATCGCACTGGAGTCGCTGCCGTACAGCGTCGCGCGGATCGTCGACCCCGCCGACGCGGACTTCGTCAACAAGCAGCCGTCGGCCGAGGTGCTGACGCGAACCGACGGCGTGATGCTCGCCCTGTTCTCCACGAAGTGGCGCCTCGAGGGCTTCCAGCGCGACAACCCCGACGTGCACCTGAGTTCGCTGGTCGCTGCCGCGGACGACTAGAGGTGTCAGCACCCGCACGGGGCGGAGTCATCACCGAACAGATCTGTGAGACGCACCAGCGGGGCGTTCTCGTTTTCGATGAAATGGCCGCTGGCCGTACGGGTGACGTGGTCTGGCATCGAGCGCGACGGACAACTGCCTGCCCGCGTCGAGCCACTGCGGCCAGTACCGGTCCGGGTCGCCGCGGCCCAGATAGTCGAACGGCTTGTCGGACGTGAGCACCACCGTGGGCATCGGCTTCTGCGGCGCCGTCGCTTCGAGCGCCTCGATGGTCGCGGGATAGTCAGGCGTCTCGGCGTCGTGGCTTCGGTTCCCGGCCGACGCGATATCGAGTCATCCACTGCTGCCACACCTCCTTGGGCAACGCCGACTGGAGATACTGCGAGCCGGGGTCGACGAGCACGAGGCCCGATACGTCATCGGGGAACGTCCTCGCGTAGGTGGCCGCGATCATCCCGCCCCAGGAGTGACCGACCGAGCACGTATGGCCCCGCGACTTCCGCGACGGTCAACGCGGCGTGGAGGTCCGCGACGCCGTCCTGCGCCGTGGTCGGCTGCGGCACCGGGCTCGATCGGCTCGGCGAGTCGTCCATTCGTCCGGTCCCGGGCCGGTCGTAGGCGCAGGCTCTGCCCGATCCGCGCCATCCGCGGATAGACGGCATCGTCCGAACGGACGGCGGATCGGCCTCGTCATTGCGGGACGCCGACGTAGCTCCAGTTGTCTGCCGCCACCCCGGCACCGGAGATGAAAACGACTGTTGGAGAACCCGATCCGGCTGCACTCGAGATAGATCGTGCGGCCGCCGCCGATGTCGACCAGTCCGCTACGGTCTCCGCCGCCAGGGACGAACGCTGCCGGAGGTGTCCTGCGTTCGAACTTCTTGCGCGCCGCAGCCCGTCGATGGTGCCGATCGCGAGCACCGCAACGCATCCGGCGCGCCCGAGCGCCGTCGCCACGCGCGCACGCTGACCAGGTATCACCGCAGCAGCCTAGGCCTATGCGGAGTCCCACCAGTCGAGTACGCGAGTTCCGTACAGCGTCAACCACTTCGACGGCTCACCCGTCGGAGCGTCGACCTCGAACCACACCCTGCCGGGATCGCGACCCGCCTGCAGCCAGGCACCGTCCGGCTGACGTGCGGCGCGGACGAGCTCGATCGCCTCGGCCATGCGCGGGTCCGGCCGGGTGCCGTCGAGCAGCGCGGCCTGGCGGAAGTACTCGGCGGCGTTGAGCGCGTTGGCAGACCCAGCGCATCGGATAGGCGAAGTGATCCACCCACGGCCCGACGGGTTCACCGGTGGACAGTCGGCGAATCAGGCCGCGCTGCAACAGGTATTCCTCGCCGGAGCGGCGAGCCTCGCGCGTGGCGTCGGTACCGCCGGTCGCCACGTCGTAGGCGAGCAGCCCCTTCAGCGAGTTGAGCGTCGAATGGAATGACGACCGCGTCGAGCCGTCGACCCACTCGCAGTTCCAGCCGCCGTCGGGCAGCCGATGCGCGACGAACCAGTCGACGATGCCCGTGACGTCGGCGCCCAGCCACAGCCCGTTGGCGACGGTCCAGGCGTTGATGCAGCAGTCGACCTCGCCGCCCCAGTAGGGCGAGTCGTCGTACTCCCATCGGGAGTTCTGGGCCAGCAGTTCGGCGGTGCGACGCTCGCGCAGGATCGAGGAATCGAGGCCCCACTCGCGCAGCGTCTTGAGCGTCCACGTCGTCGCGGTCCACGGCTGGCCCTCCTCGCCCTCGGGGCCGTCGAAGTCGAAGCCCTTGGGGAAGAAGGCGCCGCCAGCCCATTGGCCGTCGGCGTCCTGCAGCGCGAGAAGCCGCTGGCCGAAGCCCTCGGTCGCGATCCTCGCCCGCGTCGCCTCCCAGACCGCGGGCGGCTCCCCGACGAGGTCGCGTTCGACCTGCCACCGCAGCGCAGGGTCGGAATCCAGGAGCCACGCGATCAGGGCCTCGGACGGCATGGCCCGACTCTAGCGACCGCGACAGTTCGGCCGCCGAGCCTCCCGTCCTTGACATGCCGCGCAATCCTGATAACTTGTTGATCAACAAGGAAGTTACTGACCGCTCGCCCGACACTCGCCGCTTCCTTCGCGATTTGTGGAGTATTTCCAGCGGTGAGCGCTGATTCCACTCCACAGATCGCGCATTCCGACCGGAAAGAGCCCATGCCCGACACGCCAAGCCGCCGAACCCAGGAGGAGCGGCGCAACGAAGCCGAGCAGCGACTGCTCGGCGCGGCCGCGGAGCTGATCGGCGAGATCGGCCCGGCCGGGGTGACCCTGGCCAACATCGGCGAACGCGCCGGCTTCAGCCGCGGCCTGGCCACCCACTACTTCGGGTCGAAGGGCGCGATGATGCAGCGCCTCGTCGACAACGTGACCGACGAGTTTCAGGTGTCGATCTTCGTTGAGCACCAGGCAGATTCGGCGATGGGCAGTCCTCCGCAATCTCATCGACACGTACTTCCAGACCATGGCCGAACCTCAAGCCGGTCAACCGGGCACGCCTGGTCCTGTGGGCCGACGCGGTCGCGACGCCGTCACCCGACGTCCGGCCCGCGATGATCGCCGCCGACCGCGACTTCCGCAAGGCCCTCGTCGCAGGCATCCAGCGCGGGATCACCGACGGCGACTTCCCCGCCGACGTCGACGCGGCACGGCCTCGCGAGCGTGATCATCGCGATGCTGCGCGGCACGGCGCTGGAGTCACTTCTCGACGATCAGGTCGACCTCGAGGCCTGCCGCGTCGAGATCGAGAAGCTGCTCACCGCTCGGCTCAACCTCAAAGCCCCACTGCCCAAACAGAAGAAGGACACCAGGAAATGAGCACCAAGTTCGGCAAGATCGCCCAGATCGGCTACGTCGTCCGCGACATCGACGCCGCGATGGACAACTGGGTGCGCCACGGCGTCGGCCCATGGTTCTACGTCGACCGCGTCCAGACCGACTTCTTCCGCCATCGCGGCGTCGACTCCGACATGCAGATGAGCGTGGCGCTGGCCAACTCCGGCGACGTCCAGCTCGAACTCATCCAGCAGCGCAACGACGCGCCGTCGATGTACAAGGAGTTCCTCGACTCCGGCCGAGAAGGCATGCAGCACATCGCCTATTGGACCGACGACTACCAGAGCGTGCTCGACGCGGCGATCGCCGACGGCTACGTCATCGGACAGGAGGGCAGCATCGGCGGCGAGAAGGGCCGCTTCGCCTACCTCGACACCGAGCGCGAACAGGGCACCGTCATCGAGCTCTCCGACATCAGCGGACCCAAAGGTCAATTCTTCCAATACATCCGGAGCGTGGCCGCCGACTGGGACGGCTCCGACCCGATCCGCGGACGGGCGTGACCGCGATGGACTACCCCGACGTCGACGCGCTGCCCCAGAACCTCAAGGACACGCTCGCGCAGCACGCCCCGGTCAACATCTACAAGATGGTCATGCACTCCCCCGGACTGGCGCCGGGGTTCTTCGTGATGGCCGACGCGATGTTCCAAGCCAATTCGCTACCGCCTCATCTGCGTGAGCTCGCCATCCTGCGCGTCGGATACCGCTACGACGCGCCGTACGAGACGCATCAGCACGTGATGATCGCCGGCTACGCGGGGCTGTCCGCCGACGCGATCGCCGCTGCCGCCTCCGGCTCCACCGACGGCCTGCCCGACGACGAGCGCGCCATCATCGAGTGGACGGACCGGCTGCTCGACGACCACCGCTGACAGGCGCCGAGCGCGACGCCGCGTTGAGTTGCTCACCGTCACGCAGCTGGCGGACCTCGTGATGACCGTCGGCTTCTACCAACTGGTCTGCAATTTCCTCAACACGTTCGAGGTCACCACCGACGGCGAACCCACCCATGGCTGAAGGCTGTCGCTCATGAAGCGTGCAATTGCGCTGCGCCCGTTGGTCTTTAGAAGTAGTCGAACTCGTCAGGCTCATGCTCGTCGTCCCACGCCGTATCGACACAAGTCCTCGTCGGTTACCTCGACCGGGCAGGCGCCCCATAGCTCCGCTGCGCAGGCGGCCATCACGTCCAGGTAGTTGCGCTTCTGCCGCGCGAACAGCTCGTTGATGCCTGGGCCGAATGAGTCGTAAAGCCCGATGATGGACGACGGAGCTTCCAGGTATGCGCTGAACGGCGAGTTCAGCCCCGGGATCGCGGCCGCGAATCTGTCGAGCAAGCTCCCGCACCGCCCGTTGCCCTCCAGTCGAAGTCCTCAGTTCGACCAGGATCGACACCGACGAGATCGCAGAGACACGTCGTACCGGCGGCGGTAGAAGTTGGCTAGGTCCGGATGCGCTGTTCCGGCTTGCCCGATATGTCGCGTACGTGTCCATGAACGGCTGCCAACCTGCGGATTCGGCCATGTGGCCATTCATACAGCCCGCCTACGACACCCATGCGTGGACGAACTCACCACGCCCCGACCGCTGGGCGGCCCGAAACTGAGTGCGGGCGGGGGGACTCGAACCCCCACGCTCTTTCGAGCACGGGCACCTAAAGCCCGGGTGTCTGCCAATTCCACCACGCCCGCAAGTGCGCCAATCGTACCCGCCTTCTGACGGCCCAATCTTGTCGGTGGTGCTACCTACCTTGGGATTACATCTGCAAGGAGGGACGGTGCATGCGGTCTGCGGAGGAATTCGACGAGGTACAACAGCCTCATCGCGACAGGCACTGAACGACTGCGCCATCGCGCGAAGAACGGGCATCCCACGCAAGACCGTGTGGCAGTGGCGACGGCGACCGGGTGTGCGCCCGAGAAACGTGGCAGGCTCCTCAGACTGCGGGATCGACCACGACTTCGCCACCCTTCCAGCGGCGCGCTACGCATACCTCCTTGGGCTCTACCTCGGAGACGGCTGCATCTCTCGCCATCTCAGAGGACGTTCCACCTACGGATAACGTGCGATGCGAAGTATCCCGCGATCATCGCCCGATGCCGAGCAGGCCATCGACGTCATGTTCCCCAGACAGCGGGCGGGGATAGTGCGTCGCGAAGATGGGTGCGCGGACGTGTCGCACTGTTCCGAAGCACTGGCCGTGCCTCCTTCCCCAGCACGGTCCCGGCAAGAAGCACAACCGGCGCATCGCCCTCGAGCCGTGGCAGCAGGCGCTCGTCGACCAGGCCACCGAGGAGTTCGTCATCGGCCTCATCCACAGCGACGGCTGCCGCGTCGTCGCCAACGACCGCGGCGTCCGCAGCATCCGCTATCACTTCTCGAACAGATCCGAGGACATCATCGGCCTGTTCACGGCCGCGCTGGACAACCTCGGTATTCACTGGACGCGGTCCACGAAGTACATCGTCTCCATCTACCGCAAGGCCGACACGGCCCGCCTCGACACGTTCATTGGGCCGAAGGCCATCGCGGTACCGTGGAACGATGCCCACTACACGGCGTAGGAGACCCGCGCTCATCGCGTTGGTCTGTCTCGCCGCCGGCGGCTGCCTGCTGCTGGCGTGGTGGCAGTGGACCCGCTGGGAGTCGACGTCGGGTTCCTTCCAGAACCTCGGCTACGCCCTGCAGTGGCCGATGTTCGCCTGCTTCTGCTTCTACGGCTACTACAAGTTCGTCCGCTACGAGGAGGCGCCGCCGACGGCGCGCTCCGACGATGGCTCCCCCACCGAGATCCCCGCGGGCCTGCTACCCGAAAGACCCAAGGCCGCAACGCCATCCGAGGACGACGCCACTCTGCGCGAGTACAACGCCTACCTGGCCGAGCTCGCCCAATCCGACACCGACGACAGGACCGCCCGATGAGCAGCCCCGATCCCGAAGCGCCGAGCACGCGACCAGCAGGCCGACGACCCGGCGCCACAGAAGCCCGCAGCGGCCACGGACGCGATCCGCAAGGCCCTGCTGCGCTACCGCGTGATGGCCTGGGCGACGGGCATCTGGCTGATCGCACTCTGCTACGAGATGGTGCTCAAGTACATCGTCAAGGTGGAGGATCCGCCGAGTTGGATCGGCGTCGTGCACGGCTGGGTCTACTTCGTCTACCTGCTTGCCACGTTCAGCCTGGCGCTCAAGGTGCGCTGGCCGATCGGCAAGACGATCGGCGTGCTGCTGGCAGGCACCATCCCGCTACTGGGCATCATCGTCGAGCACTTCCAGACCAAGAAGCTCAAGGCTCAGTTCGGGCTGTAGCGGGAACGTGCCGGCCGTACAGCCGATCGACGCCGCGCGGCGTCAGGCAGAACAACGGCGACCTGCCGCCCGACGTCCGTCCGGCGCCCGTCGCCAACCCGTCGCGCAGCAGGCTGCCGACGTGGGGGCTGACGGACTCCATGTCCGTACCGAAGGCGTCGGCCAACTCGCGCAGCGACAATTCGCCCGCCTCGTCGATGTGGCTCAGCAGCAGGTTGGCGTTGAGTTCCTGCGAAGGCGCGCGCCGCGGGCCCGCGACGTACGGCCTGGCGACCGTGCGCGGGAGCAGCGGCATCGCCGCCTCGGGTGGCGGGGAGGCGTCGGAGGCATGACGGCCGTCACCTCGTTGTCCAGAACGATCACCATCGTGTTCGCGACGCGGACGTCGTCGACCTCGACCGGTAGCGGGTCATCCGCGACCTCGACGGCCTCGTCGGGCTCGCGCTTCGCCACGGGAATCAGCAGCGCCAGCACCGCGGCCAACGCGGCCGCGCCCGCAGCGACCATCAGCGCGACGCGCAATCCGCTCGAGGGTCGGGACGTCGCGGCCGGCGAAGGACATCGTCATCCCGGCGAGGATCGCGCCGATCACGGCGCTGGAGATCGACGTCCCCAATGACCTCGCGAGCGCGTTGATCCCATTGGCGGCCGCCGTCTCGGAGATCGGCACGGCGGCATTGATCAGCGCGGGCATCGACGCGTAACCGAAGCCGACGCCGACGGCCACCATCACGTTGACGATCATGATCTGCCACGGCGCGGCGAGCAGGAACAGGCCCGCGGTGTACGAGGCGGAGATGATCACCGCACCGGTCACCAGCGTGAACCGCGGGCCCCGGACCGCGGACACCCGCGCCGCGAGGGGCGACGTCACCATCATCGCCAGCCCGCCCGGTGCCAGCCACAGGCCGGTCCACAGGAGCGACTGGCCCATTCCGTAGCCGGTCTCCGGCGGCAACTCGAGGATCTGCGGTGCCACGTACGACAGCGCGAACATCCCGAACGCGATGGCGATCGACGCGATGTTGGTGGTCAGCACCGGACGCTTCGCGGTGGTCCGCAGGTCGACGGTCGGCGACGACACCCGAAGCTGCCACCAGCCGAACACCGCGAGGATCACCACTGCCGAGCCGAACATCGACAGCGTCAGGGTGCTCGTCCAGCCCCAGCTCTGGCCCTTGGAGATGCCGAGCAGCAGCGTCACCAACCCGCCCGCCAACAGCAGCTGCGCCAAGCGGATCCAGCTTGTCGGCCGTCCGGGGTGGGACGTGTGGCACCAGCACCGCGAACATCACCAGGGCCGCGACACCGAGTGCGGTCGCCAACCAGAACAGCACGCGCCAGTCGTAGTGCTGCGCGATGACCGCAGAGAGCGGAAGGCCCAGCGCGCCGCCGACGCCCAGTGATGCGCTCATCAAACCCATTGCGCTGCCTACCCTTTCGGCAGGCACGCACGATCGCAGCACGCTGATGCCCAAGGGGATGATCGGGATGCCGAAGCCCTGAAGTCCGCGGCCGACGATCAGCGGCAGCAGCGAACTCGTCGTCGCCGCAAGCAGCGATCCGGCGATCAGAATCACCGCGCATGCGATGAGCATCGGCTTCGGGCCGTACATGTCGCCGAGACGGCCGAACACGGGCGTCGCGACGGCCGCCGTGAGAAGTGTCGCCGTGATGGCCCACGACGCGTTGGATGCACTGGTGTGCAGCAGGGTTGGAAGTTCCGGGAATCAGCGGGACGATGAGCGTCTGCATCAACGAGACGCCGATGCCCGCCGCGGACAGCACGGCGACGAGAACGGTCGGGTGAGCCGTCGACGCGGGCGCCGAAGGCGTTGCCGACGCGGTCACGATCCACGGGCCGACTTTACATTAGTTAGGCCAACTATACGAAATCGTCGGGGCTGGTCAGCCGCGGCGAGCTCGCGCAACGTGGGCACCAACAACGCCAGCGCCCGGCCGCGGTGCGATGCCGCATCCTTCTCGGCCGCACTCAGCTCGGCCGCCGAACGCGAGGAGCCCACCGGCACGAAGATCGGGTCGTAGCCGAAGCCACCGTCACCCCGCGGCTCGCGGGCGATCTCCCCCGACCACTCGCCCCGCACGACGGTCTCTCCCGCCGCGGACACCAACGCGCACGCGGACACGAACGCGCCGCCGCGTCGGTCGTCGGGCACGTCACTCAGTTGCGCCAACAGCAACTGCAGATTCGCGACGTCGTCGCCGTGGCTTCCCGACCACCGCGCCGACAGCACGCCCGGCATGCCGTTCAAGGCGTCGACCGCCAACCCCGAATCGTCGGCGACCGCAGCCACGCCCGTCGCGCGAAAGGCATCGCGGGCCTTGGCCAAGGCGTTGTCCTCGAACGTCGCCGCGGTCTCGGGTGCCTCGTCGAACGGGGCGACGTCGTCGAGCGACAGCAGCCGCAGGCCCGAGACGCCCGCGGCATCGAGCACCCGGCGGAGTTCGGCCAGCTTCTTGGGATTGCGGCTGGCCACCAGCAGATCGGTCAGCTTCCGAACGCCTTCTTCGCGGGCCCCGACGGCTCGGGCAGCACGCCGGGATACGGCAGCTCCAACGCCTCGCGCTGCAGCACGAACAGCTGATCGCAGGCCGCCAGCGCGGCGTCGAGCAACTTGTCCAGCGTCGAGCGCGGGAACGTCGCCCCCTCGCCCGTGCCCTGAACCTCGACCAGCGTCCCGGTGTCGGTCGCGACGACGTTCATGTCGACCTCGGCGCGCGAATCCTCGGTGTACGGCAGGTCGGTGCGCACCCGGCCGTCGACCACGCCGACGCTGACCGCCGCGATCGCACACGACAGCGGACGCGGATCACTGAGCCGACCGGCGGCGGACAAGTACGTCACCGCGTCGGCGAGCGCCACATAGGCGCCGGTGATCGCGGCGGTCCGGGTGCCGCCGTCGGCCTGAAGCACGTCGCAGTCGATGGCGATGGTGTTCTCCCCCAGCGCGCCGAGGTCGATGCACGCCCGCAGCGAGCGCCCGACCAGTCGGCTGATCTCCTGGGTGCGGCCACCGACTCGACCCTTCACCGATTCGCGGTCGGAGCGGGTGTGGGTGGCGGCGGGCAGCATCGCGTACTCCGCGGTGAGCCAACCCAGGCCGGACCCCTTGCGCCATCGCGGCACGCCCTCGGTCACGCTGGCCGTGCACATGACGCGGGTCTGACCGAACTCGACCAGCACCGATCCGGCCGGGATGTGCGGTGAAGCCGCGGGTGATGACTACCGGACGCAGCTCGTCGTCGAGGCGGCCGTCTTCTCGTCTGGACACTCGCCAACCCTAGCGGGCAGGCGTTCGTCAGTGACGCACGACGTCGAACGACTCTTCGCAGACGACGGCGTGCACGGGGCCGTCGAACTCCGCCTTGGCCTCGCTGATGACGTCCTCGCGGGACGTCCACGGCGGGATGTGGGTCAACAGCAGTTCGTGCACGCCGGCTTTCGCCGCGGCCCGGCCCGCCTCGGTGCCGGAGAGATGCAGATTCGGCGGCCGGTCCGGCGAGTGCGTCCACGACGCCTCGCACAGGAACACGTCGGCGCCGCGCGCGAGATCGATCAACGCGTCGCAGTAGCCGGTGTCCCCGCTGTAGACGAAGGTGGCGCCATCGGGGTCGGTGAAGCGCATGCCGTAGGACTCGGTCGGATGGCACACCAGTCGCGGCACGACGTCGAGCGAACCGATCTGCACCGGCTCGTTCGTCGACCCAGGTCTTGATGTCGAAGATGTCGGAGAAGTCGTCGATCTCGCCCGCCTCCGGCGATGACGCCGCGCGCGAGGCGCGCCCACGTGGCCTCGGGGCCGTACATCAGCGCGCGTCCCTTGGGCGGCGACGGGTGGTAGCGGCGCCAGACGAAAAGGCCGGGAAGATCCAGACAGTGATCGGCATGAAGGTGCGACAACAAGCACGCTCGACGGCGCCGGGATCGGCGTGCCGCTGCAGCGCGCCCAGCACGCCGCCGCCGAAGTCGATCACCAGTGGCGGTGTATCAGGTGCGGTGACCAAATAACCCGAAGCTGGCGAATCTGGTCCGACGACACTGCCGGAGCAACCCAGTACGGTTATTCGCACGCTCACTAGCTTGCCATGCCCTATAAGCCGTGTGACGAAAACATCACAGCTTTTGGCGACAAGTTTCATGATCGTGTCATTTCGTGACGCGCGAGGCTGGGTCAGTGCCGACCGAGGCGTTCACCGCAAATCCGCGCGGACTGTGGCCGCACGACTCAGCACCGAACGCGGTCAGGTCGTGAACGGCGACGCGGTGCCCGCCTTGCGCTTCTCCCTGGCCTTGCGTTCGCGACCGGACAGCACGTACGCGGCGACGACACCGGCGATGGCACCGCACAGATGGCCCTGCCAGGACACCCCCAACGTGCCGGGGAACACGCCGAGCAGGACGCTGCCGTAGACGAAGAACACGACGACGCCGACGATGATCTGCCACGCCTGGCGGGTGAAGAACCCGAACACGATGAGGAACGTCAGCCATCCGAAGATCAGCCCCGACGCGCCGATGTGGGTCGACGTACAGCTCACGCCGACGTAGGGGCACTGGACGCCGATGTTGCCGATCAGCCAGGTGCCGAGGCCACCGAGGATCCAGATGATGGCCGTCGCGGAGATGAAGCGTCCGAGGCCGGTCAAGCCGACGAGGAAGCCGAGCACCAGCGCCGGAACGGTGTTCGCGAACAAGTGGTCCCAGCCGCCGTGGAGGACCGGCGCCCAGAGGATGCCCCACAGCCCGTCGGCCTCGAGCGGCCGGATGCCGTCTTGGTCGAGCCGGTTGTTGGACAGCTGATCGATGATCTCGATGACGTAGAGCAGGACGACGAACGCGACGATCGTGACACCGGCGACCTTCCAGGTCGCCGGCTTCTTCGGCGCGGTCGTCGGCATGGTCACGAGCAATCGCTTCTGTTCCCGCTCCCCGTTCATGCCCATAGCTGCCCTTCCAACGCGTCCTCGGCATCATCCAGGCTACCGGCGTACGCGCCGGTCGACAGGTACTTCCATCCGGCGTCGCACACGACGAAGGCGATGTCCGCACGCTCGCCGGCCTTGATCGCCTTGGCGGCCATGCCGAGCGCGGCATGCAGGATCGCCCCGGTGGAGATGCCCGCGAAGATCCCCTCGACCTGGACCAGTTCGCGGGTGCGCTTGACGGCCTCGAACGAGCCGACCGAGAAGCGGGTGGTGAGCACGTCGGGGTCATACAGTTCGGGAACGAAGCCCTCGTCGATGTTGCGCAGCGCGTACACGCCCTCGCCGTAGCGCGGCTCGGCGGCCACGATCTGGATCCCTGGCACCTGCTCCCGTAGATAGCGGCCCGTGCCCATCAGCGTGCCGGTGGTGCCGAGGCCCGCGACGAAATGGGTGATCTCGGGCAGGTCGGCCAGAACTTCGGGCCCGGTGCCCTCGTAGTGCGCGGCGGCGTTCGCGGGGTTGCCGTACTGGTAGAGCATCACCCAGTCGGGGTTCTCGTGTGCCAGCTGCTTGGCCATCGCCACCGCGGTGTTGGAACCGCCCTCGGCGGGCGAGTAGATGATCTTCGCGCCGTAGAGCTCGAGCAGCTGCCGGCGCTCGATCGAGGTGTTCTCCGGCATCACGCAGATCATGCGATAGCCCTTGAGCAGCGCCGCCATCGCCATCGAGATGCCCGTGTTGCCGCTCGTCGGCTCCATGATCGTGGCTCCCGGCGTGAGCAGACCGTCGCGTCTCGGCCTGCTCGATCATCCTCAGCGCAGGCCGGTCCTTGATCGAGCCCGTCGGGTTGCGGTCCTCGAGCTTGGCCCACAGCCGAACGTGCGGGCCGTCCTCGGAGTCGCCCCAGCGCGGCGAAAGCTGTTGCAGCCCAACGATCGGCGTGTTACCGAGGGCGCCGAGGAGTGAGTCGTAGCGGGCCAATCTCAGCCACCAGCTACGGCAGGCAGGATCGTCACCGAATCGCCGTCGGAGATCTCGGTGGCCAACCCTCCGGAGAAGCGGACGTCCTCGTCGTTGACGTAGACGTTGACGAAGCGGTGAAGCTTTTCGCCATCGACGATCCGCTCGGTGATCCCCGAGTAGTTGTTCTCCAGATCGGTGATGACCGCCTGCGAGCGTGGCGCCGTCGGCGGTGACGCGCTTCTCGCCGCCGGTGTGCGTGCGCAGGATGGTCGGGATCGAAACGGTGACTGACATGGTCTGGCTCTCTCTGTTCTGGGCCTTAGTACTGCTCGACGATCTTGACGGGTTCTTCGGTGACGACGCCGTCGACGATGCGATAACTGCGCAGCTCGTGCTCGACGGGATCGCGGGTGGACACCAAGACGTAGTGCGCGTCGGGTTCCGCGGCGATCGAGACGTCGGTGCGGCTCGGGTAGGCCTCGGTGCGCGGTGTGCGAGTGATAGATGACGACGGGCACCTCGTCGGCCTCGTCCATCGCCTTCCACACGCGCAACTGCTCGCTCGAGTCGAACCGATAGAACGTCGGCGACCGCTCGGCGTTCTGCATCTGGATGAATCGCTCCGGCCGGTCGCTGCCCTCTGGACCCGCGATCACCCCGCACGCCTCGTCCGGGTGATCCGCGCGCGCGTGGGCGACCATGGCGTCGACCAGGTCACCACGAATCACCAGCACCTCAAGCTCCGATCATCACTAGGCGAACGCTCCGGGCAACATGTCACGGTAGGTCGGTATTCCGGCGATCGATTCGGCGGCAAGAACTCCGACCATGACCGCGCGAGCCAAGCAGTCCGCCGCCGCCGCGCCAATAGTTGTCGTCAGCTTGGTTTCTGGCGACATCCCGGCGGGGTGTCCTTGCCGGGGTCTGAGCGGGCTCGACCTCGATGGCCCCGGTGGCCAGCGCGAAGACGGTGTCGCCGTCCAGCGGCGTATGTGCGGGTCGGATCGTGCGGGCCAGCGCGTCCTGCGCGGCGATCGCGACGCGCTTGCACGCCGCCTTGCTCAGCAGGGCGTCGGTGGCGACGACGCAGATCGTGGTGTTCAGCGGCGATAGTTCGGCATCGCGCTCGGCGAAGGCGGCGATCTGGTCGTCGGGCGGCCGAACTCAGCCCGAACTCGAGATCTGATCGGCCATCCAGGGCAGCCCGTCGCCGGAGTCCGCGATGTTGCCCGCGGAGTTGACGGCGACGATCGCGCCGACGGTCACCCCGATGTCGTCGAGCGTGATCGACGCCGTGCCGATCCCGCCCTTGAGAACGCCTGCGCGCGCGCCGACGCCTGCGCCGACGTTGCCGACGGGGACGTCGACTCCCGCCCCGTCGATCGCGGCATAACCGAACTCCGCGGTCGGGCGGCACTGCCATCCGCCGACCGGCAGATCGAAGATCACCGCGGCGGGAACGATCGGCACCAGGCCGCCCTCCATGGCGATGCCGCGGCCGTGTTGCTCGAGCCATTGCATGACACCGTCGGCGGCGGCCAGCCCGTAGGCGCTGCCACCGGTGAGCACGACGGCGTCGACGTAGCGCACGCTGTTGGCCGGATCGAGGAGGTCGGTCTCACGACTGCCCGGCGCGCCGCCGCGGACGTCGACCGCACCGATGGTTCCCGGCGGGGTGAGCACGACCGTCGTGCCGCACGCCCATCCCGCACCGAGCGAGGCGTCCGGGTCGAGGCGGTGATGGTGGCCGACGAGGATGCCCGAGACGTCGGTGATCGACCCGCTCATCGCGCTGTCCCCATCAGGCCGAGCACCAGGTACTCCTGCAGTGCCGTCAGCCACTGGTACACGTCGAGATGGCCCGACATCGGATGGTGGCTGGGAACATCTCCGGACCATCTGGCCCGATCTCGAGCATGGTGCCCAAGTGCGAGTCGCACGTCGTTGACCGCGGCCGCCCAGCAATGCGCGTCGTCCTCTGCGAGCTCGAACTTGCCGCCACCCTCGGGCAAAGTGATCAACACACGTTGCGCCGCTTGACGTTTGGCGTCGATGATGGCGGGCTCGTGCAGGCTGCGCAACGCGCCGTTGAGGCTCTCGGCGGTTCCCGAGCCGGCGGGGTGATCGGTCGGCGCGTCGATAGAAGTCGGGCAGCAGCCGCTTCATCGTCTCGTCCTCGGGCGGCACCGAACTACCGGTCCGCATGCCGGTGAGCTCTTCGAGTTCATCTGTCGGCGTGGCTGATTCGCGATCGTCGAGCATCTCGAGAAGCGACGTCACCAGGTTCTTCAGCAGCACGGCCTCGTGGGCGTCGAGTGCCGACCGAAAACGGGGGCCACCGGCGGTCTCCACCCGCTTCCACTTGCGCACTCCGCTTCCCGAGGCTCAGCGGTCCTGCTGCATGGACGCCCACAGACCAGCGGCATGCAGTTTGGACACGTCGACCTCCATCGATTCCCGACTGCCCGCCGACACCACGGCCTTGCCCTCGTCGTGCACCTGCATCATCAGCTTGGTCGCGTGCGGCTCGCTGTAGCCGAACAGCTTCTGGAAGACGTAGGTCACGTAGGACATCAGATTCACCGGATCGTCCCAGACGATCGACACCCATGGACTGTCGGTCGCCTCGACGACCTCGGAACCACGTTCCTCGCGAGTACCCGGGCGGGTCCGCGCTGGCGTAACCATGACGCCAGAATAGCGGGGGTCGTTCCCGTTCTCCGAACGGCTACGGTTGCGGTGTGACTTCCGAGAGCGTTGCGCGGCTCGCGCGAGGCGTATGACACGGCGTTGCTCACCGACAAGTACGAGTTGACGATGCTCGCGGCCGCGGTGCGCGACGGCACCGCAGAGCGCAGCGCGACGTTCGAGGTGTTCGCCCGCAGACTGCCCGAAGGGCCGCCGCTACGGCGTCGTGGCAGGTGCCGCACGGCTGGTGGAAGCGTTGCCGCAGTTCAGGTTCGACGACGACGCGCTCGCGATGCTCGGCGAGTTCCTCGACCCCGCCACGCTGAGTTATCTCGCGGACTACCAATTCAGCGGCGACATCGACGGCTACCCCGAGGGTGAGCTGTACTTCCCCGGCTCGCCGGTCCTGTCCGTGCATGGCACCTTCGCCGAGTGCGTGCTGCTGGAAACCCTCGCACTGTCGATCCTCAACCACGACTCCGCCATCGCATCGGCGGCGGCCCGCATGGTGAGCGCGGCCGACGGGCGCACCCTGATCGAGATGGGTTCGCGTCGGACTCACGAGCTGGCCGCCGTCGCCGCCGCCCGCGCGGCCTACATCGCCGGGTTCACCGCGTCGTCCAACCTCGAGGCGCAGCGTCGATACGGCGTGCCCGCGCTCGGCACCAGCGCCCACGCGTTCACGCTGCTGTACGCCACCGCCGACGGCCCCGACGAGCCCGCCGCGTTCCGGGCGCAGGTCGCCGCGCTGGGCGTGGGACGACGCTGTTGGTCGACACCTACGACATCACCACCGGGGTCGCGAACGCCGTCGCCGCCGCGGGCCCCGAACTCGGCGCCGTGCGCATCGACTCCGGCGACCTCGGCGTCCTGGTCCATCAGGTCCGCGCCCAACTCGACGACCTCGGCGCGACCAACACGAAGATCGTCGTCTCGAGCGACCTCGACGAGTTCGCGATCTCCGACGCTCAGCGGCCGCGCCCGTCGACAGCGTACGGTGTCGGCACCTCGCTCGTCACCGGGTCCGGCGCGCCCACTGCGGGAATGGTCTACAAGCTCGTCGAGGTCGACGGCATTCCCGTCGAGAAGCGCAGCAGCCACAAGGAATCCCATGGCGGCCGCAAGCACGCGCTGCGGCTGGCGAAGTCGACGGGGACCGTCGTCGAGGAGATCGTCCATCCGGCGGACGAGCCTCCACGCCGCGGCCGCCGGGCTCGACGGCGCGGACCCTGGCGGTTCCGATGGTCCGGGCGGGCGAGGCGGTCGCGGACTTCGGCTTGGACGCCGCCCGCGAGCGGGTGTCCGCGGGATTGACGAGCCTGCCGTGGGATGGCCTGAAGCTGTCCCGCGGCGAGCCGGCGATCCCCACTCGCATGGTTTCGTCGGCCCGCCGGGGACACTAGAGCACGTGCCCACACCCGACCGCGCGGTCACCGGACTCCTGGCGACGGCGGTCGCCGCGCTGGGCGGCACCGAACGCAGCGGTCAGGTCGAGATGGCGGAGGCCGTCGACCACGCCTTCGAGACGGGTGAGCATCTCGCGGTCCAGGCGGGCACGGGCACCGGCAAGTCGCTTGCCTACCTGGTGCCGTCGATCGCGCGCGCCATCGAAACCGGCCAGCCGGTCATCGTCTCGACGGCGACCATCGCCCTTCAGCGCCAGCTGTTCGACCGCGACCTGCCGCGGCTCGCCGATGCCCTCGCCGGTCACCTGCCCCGCAAGCCGGCGATCGCGCTGCTCAAGGGACGGGGAAACTACCTGTGCCTCAACAAGGTTCACAACGGAGCCGCCGAGGCGCCCGGCGAGGACGGATCCCAGGAGGAGCTGTTCGACCCGGTGGCGGCCACGGCGCTGGGCCGCGACGTACAGCGGCTCACCGCATGGGCCTCGGACACCGAGACGGGCGACCGCGACGAGGTCGCACCCGGCGTGCCGGACCGGTCGTGGAGTCAGGTCAGCGTTTCGGCCAGGGAGTGCATCGGCGCGACCCGCTGCCCGTTCGGCACCGACTGCTTCTCGGAGAAGGCCAGGGACCGCGCGGGCTCGGCCGACATCGTCGTCACCAATCACGCCCTGCTCGCCATCGACGCCATCGCCGAGGCCACGGTGCTGCCCGAACACGACCTGCTCGTCGTCGACGAGGCGCACGAGCTGGTCGACCGAGTGACGGGCGTGGCGACCGCCGAGCTGTCCGCCACCACGCTCGGCGTGGCACAGCGTCGGGCGGCGCGGCTCGTCGATCCCGAGGTCGCAGAACGCCTCGATGCGGCCGCGGCGACGTTCTCGTCGGCGATCCACGACGGGTCACCTGGTCGCAGGGACGCACTCGACGACGAGATGGCGACCTACCTGACCGTGCTGCGGGATGCCGCCGACAAGGTCAGGAGTGCCATCGACACCTCCCCGAGCGACCCGAAGGCCGCTGCCGCGCGGACCGAGGCGGTGACATCGCTCAACGACATCAGTGGCGTCGCGACCCGCATCCTGTCGTCGTTCGGCCCGTCGATTCCCGACCGCAGCGACGTGGTGTGGCTGGATCACGAGGTCAGCCGGTCGGGCACGAGGGCGGTCCTCAAGGTGGCCCCGCTGTCGGTGGCGAATCTGTTGCGCGACAGGATCTTCGGGCAGTCCACGGTCATCCTCACCTCCGCCACGCTGACCATCGGGGGCACCTTCGATGCGATGGCGCGGTCGTGGGGCCTGGCAGACGAGGACACGAAGCTGCGCTGGCGCGGGATCGACGTCGGCTCACCGTTCGCGCATGCGAAGTCCGGCATCCTCTACGTCGCCGCGCATCTCCCACCGCCTGGACGCGACGGCAGTGGTACCGCCGAGCAGCTCGACGAGATCGAGGGCCTCATCACCGCGGCGGGCGGCCGCACCCTCGGCCTGTTCTCGTCCATGCGGGCCGCGAAGGCGGCGGCGGAGGTCATGCGCGAGCGTCTGGACACGCCGGTGCTGTGTCAGGGCGACGACGCGACGGCGGCGTTGGTGCGGAAGTTCTCCGAGGACGACGAGACGTCGCTGTTCGGCACGCTGTCCCTGTGGCAGGGCGTCGACGTCCCCGGTCCGTCCCTGTCGCTGGTGATGATCGACCGCATCCCGTTCCCGCGTCCCGACGACCCGTTGATCACCGCGCGCCAGCGCGTGGTCGCGGCGCGCGGAGGCAACGGATTCATGGAAGTCGCGGCCAGCCACGCCGCGCTGCTGCTGGCCCAGGGAGCCGGTCGGCTGCTTCGGCGGTCCGATGACAAGGGGGTCGTGGCCGTCCTCGACTCCCGGATGGCCACCGCGGGATACGCAGGCTTCCTGCGCGCATCGCTGCCGCCGTTCTGGGCGACGACGGACTCCGCCCGCGTGCGCGAGGCGCTGGCGAGGCTGCGCTCACCTGACTGACGGCATTCGTTCACTATCCTGACAGCGAAGCGCGAGCGGGCTCTGGCCGCCAGCAGAATCCGAAAGGCTCAGCCGTTGATCCGTCGACATCGACTCTCGCGTCGCGGTCGCACTCTGCGGGGTGCTCCTCGCGACCTCGTGCGCGAACACGGTGACGGGCACTCCGATGTCGACCGTCGGTGATCCCTTCAGCGTGGCGGGCCTGCCTGCCGCCGACGGCCCGACGGGTCTGCGGGACGACGCCGAGCCGCCGGATCGCGACGTCACCGGCACCGACGGCGGCGAGATCGACAACCTCGCGGCGAGCTCCGTCGTCGACATCGAGCAGTTCTGGGACTCCGTCTGGGGCGACAACTTCGACGGGACGTTCAAGCCGGTCAAGGAGCTCGTGTCGTGGGACTCCGGCGGGTTCGACGGCGAGTTCTGCGGCGCCGACACGTACGGCGTCGTCAACGCGGCGTTCTGCGTTCCGCAGAACAAGATCGGCTGGGACCGCGGCGAACTGCTACCCGAGCTGCGCGAGGCCAACGGCGACATCGCCGTGACGATGGTGCTGGCCCACGAGTACGGCCACTCCGTCCAGAAGCAGGCGAAGATGGTGGTGACGGGCACCCAGACGCTGGTCTCGGAACAGCAGGCCGATTGCCTGTCCGGCGTGTACATGCGCTGGGTCGCCGAGGGCAACTCGCCTCGGTTCACGTTGAGCACGGGCGACGGGCTCAACAAGCTACTCGCGGCGATGATCAGCTTCCGCGACCCGCTGTTCAACGAAAGCGACTCCGCGGCGGTCGGCAACGAACACGGTTCGGCGTTCGAGCGCATCTCGGCCTTCCAGTTCGGCTTCACCGACGGACCGTCGTCCTGCGAGGCGATCAACATGACCGAGATCAACGGACGCCGCGGCGACCTGCCCGTCCTGCTGCCGGACGGTCAGGAGGGCGAGTTGCCCGTCACCGAGAGATCGGTGCGGTCCATCGTCGACTCGATGGGAATCCTGTTCTCCCCCAAGGATCCCCCGAAGCTGACGTTCGACTCGCAGGACTGCTCCGACGCCCGGATACACGAGCCCGTCACCTACTGCCCGTCGAGCAACACGATCATCGTCGACCTGCCCGCGCTGCAGAAGATCGGCGCGGCGAGCCGACAGCAGCAACCGGACCGGGCTCGTCGATCGGCGACAACACGGCCTACTCGATCCTGGTGTCGCGCTACATGCAGGCCATCGAGCACGAGCGCGGCGTCAGCCCTCGACACCGCCGCAGGCGGCGCTGCGCACCGCGTGCCTGACGGGGGTGGCGACGGTGAAGATGTCGAAGGGCGTCACCCCGCCCGGCGGCGACACCATCCAGCTGACCGCGGGCGACATCGACGAGGCGGTGTCGGGCATCCTCGTCAACGGCCTGGCCGCCAGCGACGTCAACGGCGACTCGGTGCCGTCGGGCTTCTCGCGGATCGACGCGTTCCGGGTCGGCGTGCTCGGCGACGAGGACCGCTGCTTCAAGCGGTTCGCCTGACGTAGTTCAGACGGACTTGGTCTCGCCGTAGTAGGCGACGATCGCGTCCGACATCTTCGTCGAACGGGTCAGGAACGCGTACGACCGGATGAACGACTGGCCCACGCAGCCGTCGATCTTGACGTGGAAGTTGCTGATCATCACCCACGGTTCGGCGCCCTCGAACTCCTTCTTGGTCACCGGGACGACGTTGATGATGCCGGGCTTGAGGCCCACCGTGACGCCGCCGCCGATGTTGGCGCCGACCCCGGGCAGGATGCCCGACGGCAGCGGCGTGACGATGTCGGTGACGCCGACCGACGCGTTGAGCCCGGCGGTGCCGGTCAGGGAGACGCCGTTGGACGTGCTCATGTCGATGCCGCAGCCGATCTGGTAGCCGACCTCGATGGTCCCCGCGGGCCCTTCGCCGTCCTGCGGGCCGGACAGCTTGCCGTTGTACGTGCCGCCGACGGTGTACTCCCGGGACGACAGCGCCGTCGTCAGCGGGGCGTTCGGCGCTCTGCGTCTCGTCCTTCGCCGACACCGTCAGCGTCCAGCCGTCGGGAGTCTTGAGTACCTGCGGCGGCGGTGACGCGACGCGACCGTCATCCACCGGTGCGGCCTCCGGCAGAGGCGCCTCGGCGACGACGGGTTGGACCGGTGTCCGTCTCGGGGTCAGCCACCGAGGCGGGCGCGGTCAGCAGCGCGAGGAGCACACACGCCATCGCGGCGGCGAGGGGACGACGAACCACGGCTTTCCCCTTTCTGGGCACTCTCGGGAACCTACAACGCCTCGCCTGCCGACGAGCGCGGGGTCGCGATTTTCGTCACCTTCACGGCACGACGGTCAGGTGGGAAAGCGCAGCACGAACCCCGACTCGAGCGCCACCCAGAGCGCACCGTCGGATGCGAACGCCAAGCCGTGCGGCTCGCTTCCCGCGGGCAGGTCGATCGTGGAGACCTCGCCGTCGGCGCTCACCCTGGCCAGCTGACCGGTCCCCCACAAGCTGACCCACACGCCGCCGTCCGGGTCGGCGACCACCGCGTGCGGCTTGCCGGGCATGTCGAGTTCCTGGATGGCGTCGTTCATCGGGATGCGGCCCAGTCGCTCGGCGAGGATCTCGGTGAACCACACCGTGTCGTCGTGGGTGGAGACGATGCCGACGGGTCCGGCGTTCGGGGTCGGAAGTTGCCGCAGCGTCACGCCCGGCCGCCCGGTTCGAGCCTGCCGATCGCGTTGGCCTTGTTCAGCGTGAACCACAGCGCGCCGTCGGGTCCGGTCGTGATCATCGACGGCATCCCGCCGACGACGGCCTCCTGGGTGACCTCGCCGTCGACGCTGATCCGGCCGATCACTCCCGACGTCATGGCGGTGAACCACAGCGCCCTGTCGGGACCGACCGTGATACCGAAAGGGGCACTGCCGCTGGGCAATTCGTAGGCGCTGAGAATCGCCGTCGGGGGCGATCCGACCGATCTGGTCGTCACCTGCCCGGGTGAACCACATCGCCCCGTCGGGCCCCGCGGTGATGAGCGACGGCCTCGCCTCCGCGGCGACGGGGTGCAGGTCGACCACGCCGTCGCCGCCGACCCGGGCGATCGCCCCTGCGTGCACCAGCGTGACCCACATGGCGCCGTCGGGCCCGGCCGCCAGCGCGTACGGTCCGCCGTCGATTGCTACCTCGAGTACCCGGCTCACGCCACGGACTCCGGATTGCTCGCTCACGCGACGGTCACGAGGCCAAGCTCGTTGTCGCCCGCCAGCAGCCGGTGGTGCGGCAACACGCGAACCGTGTAGCCGACCGAACCCGCCACCGGCAGCGGCGTCGTCGTCGAGAACACCTCGTTGCCGCCATCCGCGCCGCCGGTGTGAGCCATCGTCACGGTGACGGGGTCCTGCAGCAGATCGCCACCGTCGACGCGGCCGAGCACCGCCTGGACCGCCACCTCGTCGGGTTGAGGCCCGCCAGGTGGACCGTCGCGGTGAGCGTCAGCTCGGAACCGAGGATGGGGGTGTCCGGAAGCCCGTAGCTGTCCACGTCCGTCACCTGGATCCGCGGCCACGCCTCCTCCACCCGATGCCGGTACTCGGCGAGCTCGCGCGCCGCACCGAAGGGAACGCCGTCGCCGTCAGCTCCCGGTTCGATGACCCTGCGCAGCGACTGAGCGGCCGGGACGTAGTACCGCTCCGTGTAGTCCTGGACCATGCGCGTGGCGAGCACCTTGGGGCCGAGCATCTGCAGGGTGTGCCGCACCATCTCGACCCAGCGCGTCGGGGTGCCGTGCTCGTCGCGCTCGTAGAACGTCGTCGTCACCGACTTCTCCAGCAGGTCGTAGAGCGCGCCCGCCTCGATGTCGTCGCGGCGCTCCACGTCGGCGAAACCGTCGGCGGTCGGTATCTCCCAACCGTTCTCGCCGTCATACCACTCGTCCCACCAGCCGTCGCGGATGGACAGGTTCAGGCCACCGTTGAGCGCGCTCTTCATCCCGGAGGTGCCGCACGCCTCCAGCGGCCGCAGCGGATTGTTCAGCCAGACGTCGCAGCCCCAGTAGAGCAATCGGGCCATCGACATGTCGTAGTCGGGCAGGAAGGCGATGCGGTGCCGAACCTCGGGCCGGTCGGCGAATCTCACCACCTGCTGGATCAGGGCCTTGCCACCGTCGTCGGCGGGATGGGACTTGCCGGCGACGATGAGTTGAAGGGGACGCTTCTCGTCGAGCAGCAGCTTCTCCAGCCGCTCGGGGTCCCGCAGCATCAGCGTGAGCCGCTTGTACGTCGGCACCCTGCGGGCGAACCCGATGGTCAGCACGCCCGGATCGAACGCCGTTGCTATCCAGCCCAATTCGGCCTCGGACGCGCCGCGCTCCAGCCACGATCGGCGCAGCCGGGCGCGAACGTCGTCGACGAGCAGCGCTCGCAGTTGCGAGCGGATCCACCACAGGTGGCCGGGATCGACCTGCTGCACGCGCTCCCAGACGGCCGGATCGGACAGCGACCGCAGCCCTTCCTCGCCCGCGAGCTCACGAGCAAGGTCGAGCCACAGCGGCGCCGCCCAGGTCGGCGCCGTGCACGCCGTTGGTGATCGACCCGATCGGCACCTCCTCGGGGTCGAACCCCGGCCACAACTCGTTGAACATCCCGCGGCTGACCTGCCCGTGCAGCAGCGACACCCCGTTGGCGCGCTGCGCCAGCCGAAGACCCATGTGCGCCATGTTGAACTTCGACGGATCGTCCTCGGCCCCGAACGCAAGGATGCGGTCCAGCGGTACGCCGGGAAGCAGCCGCGACGTCGCACCCGCCGGTTGGCCGGGGGCTGCCCCGAAGTACCTCGTCACCATGTCCACCGGGAACCGGTCGATGCCCGCCGGAACCGGCGTGTGGGTGGTGAACACCGTGGACGATCGCACCACCGCCAACGCGGTATCGAAGTCGAGTCCGGCGTCGGTGAGTTCGCGGACGCGCTCGACGCCGAGGAATCCCGCGTGCCCCTCGTTCATGTGGAACACCTCGGGTGCGGGCAGCCCCTCGATCTCGGTGAACGCCCGGATCGCCCGCACGCCGCCGACTCCGCAGAGGATCTCCTGCGTGATTCGGTGCTCCTGGTCGCCGCCGTACAGGCGGTCGGTGACGCCGCGGAGTTCGTGTTCGTTCTCGCCGATGTCGGAATCCAACAACAGCAACGGAATTCGACCGACCTGGGCGATCCAGACATGCGCACACAAACGGGCCGAATCGGGCATCGCCAGCTCGATGAGCACGGGTTCACCGGAGGCGTGGGCAAGCAGTCGCAACGGCAACCCCTGCGGATCCAGCGACGGGTAGGTCTCGCGTTGCCAGCCGTCGGCGGTCAGCGACTGACGGAAGTAGCCCGAGCGGTAGTACAGGCCCACCGCGATCAACGGTAGGCCGAGGTCGGACGCCGATTTCAGGTGGTCGCCCGCCAGGATGCCGAGGCCGCCCGAGTAGTTCGGCAGTACTTCGGCGACCCCGAACTCCATCGAGAAGTAGGCGATGCCCCGCGGCATCGACACCCCGGCGGATTCGTCGTCCTGCCTCTCCTGGTACCACAGCGGCCGGCGCAGGTAGTCGTCGAGATCGGCGGCCAGACGGTCGACGCGCCCCACGAACGAATCGTCGGCCGCCAATTCGTCGAGCCGTTTCGGACTGACCCCACCGAGGAGTGCCACCGGGTCCGGACCGACCTGCTCCCACAACTCGGGGTCGATGTCGCCGAACAGATCTTGCGTCGGTTTGTCCCACGACCAGCGGAGGTTGATCGAAAGGTTCTCCAGCGCCGCGAGGCGCTCGGGCAGATGGGCGCGGACGGTGAACCGACGGAGGGCCTTCACACGCGCTCAGCTTACTGACGTTCCACGCTGGCATGTGACCGCAGTCTCGTGAATTGGCCTTCTGATCGGTCATTCGCCGCAGCGTGATTGAGCCGGACACTACGGTGGGTATGCGGCACGAAGGGTTGCGATCGCAATTCGTAAGTCACCGCGTGGCCACGCGGGCCACGCCTGCGTGAGGAGTTGGTGTTGACCGGTCGTATCGGGATCGATGACATCGAGCCCGCCGTATCCGGTGGACGGTTTCCGGCCAAGGCCGTCGTCGGCGAGGTGGTGCCGGTGCGGGCCACCGTGTGGCGAGAGGGCCACGACGCCGTCGCCGCGACGCTGGTCGTCCGCTATCACGGCTCCTCGTACCCGCGGCTGACGACGGGACCGCAGGGCGTGTCGCTTCCCGCGGTGCCGATCGAGGCCGTGTTGTCGCACTCCGGCGAGGGTGAAGCCACTGGTGTCCGCGATGTCGACCGGGCCGGACACCCGACGTGTTCCATGGCCAGTTCATTCCGGACGCCGTTGGCTTGTGGACCTTCCGGGTGGACGGCTGGGGCGACCCGCTAGCGACGTGGCGGCACGCGGTGACCGCCAAGCTGGAAGCAGGCCAGAGCGAATCCGAACTGTCGAACGATCTGCTCATCGGCGCGAAGCTGCTCGAGCGGGCGGCGACCGGCGTCCCGCGCCAACTTCGCATGCCGCTGCTCGATGCGGCGGCCGCACTTCGTGCGCCCGGCGATCCACACGATCGCGCGGGCGCGGCGCTCGGTAACCGACATCACCGAACTTCTGGCGCAATATCCGCTGCGCGAATTGCTCACTCGCGGTGAGCAGTTCGGCGTCTGGGTGGACCGTGGCCTGGCCCGATTCAGCGCCTGGTACGAGATGTTCCCGCGATCGACCGGAGGCACCGACGGCAAGGGCAACGCCGTGCATGGCACGTTCGCCACCGCGACGAAGGCCCTGCCTCGCATCGCGAAGATGGGCTTCGACATCGTCTACCTGCCGCCCATCCACCCGATCGGCAAGGTGCACCGCAAGGGCCGCAACAACAGCGTGACGGCGATGGCGAAGGACGTCGGATCGCCGTGGGCCATCGGCAGCAACAAGGGCGGCCACGACGCGATCCACCCGAAGCTCGGCAGCTTCGACGACTTCGACGAATTCGTCGCCGCAGCCCGCGACCAAGGTCTCGAGGTCGCCCTCGATCTCGCGCTGCAGTGCGCGCCGGACCACCCGTGGGCGAAGGATCACCCCGAGTGGTTCACCGTGCTGCCCGACGGCACGATCGCCTACGCGGAGAACCCACCGAAGAAGTACCAGGACATCTATCCGGTCAACTTCGACAACGACCCGGCCGGGCATCTACCAAGAAGTGCTGCGCGTAGTTCGGGTCTGGATGTCTCACGGCGTCAAGGTGTTTCGGGTCGACAACCCTCACACCAAGCCACCCGACTTCTGGGCATGGCTGATCGCCGAGGCGAAGAACGACGACCCGGACGTGTTGTTCCTCTCCGAGTCCTTCACGCGTCCCGCGCGCCTGTTCGGACTTGCGAAACTGGGCTTCACACAGTCGTATTCGTATTTCACCTGGCGAACCGCGAAGTGGGAGATCACGGAGTTCGGCGAGGAGATCGCCGAGCATGCCGACCACGCCAGACTGAACCTCTGGCCCAACACGCCGGACATCCTGCACGAGAGCCTCCAGCTCGGCGGTCCGGGGATGTTCGCGATCCGCGCCGTGCTGGCGTCGACCATGAGTCCCGCGTGGGGCGTCTACTCGGGTTACGAACTGTTCGAGAACCAAGCCGTCCGAGAGGGCAGCGAGGAGTACCTGGACTCCGAGAAGTACCAGCTGCGGCCGCGCGACTTCGAAGCCGCGCTCAGCAGGGGCGAGTCACTGGAGCCGTTCCTGTCGCGGCTCAACGAGATTCGCCGGCTGCACCCCGCGCTGGCCCAGCTCCGCACGATCAAGTTCCACCACATCGACAACGACGCGCTGATCGCCTACAGCAAGTTCGACCCGATCACCGGCGACTGCGTGCTCGTGGTGGTCACTCTCAACCCGTTCGGCCCCGAGGAGGGCACGCTCTGGATCGACATGGCCGCGCTCGGCAGGGAGAACTACGACCGGTTCTGGGTCCGCGACGAGATCACCGGCGAGGAATACCAATGGGGGCAGAGCAATTTCGTCCGCCTGGATCCCGCACGGGCGGTCGCCCACGTCCTGAACATGCCGGCCATTCCGCACGACAAGCGTCTCAACCTGTTGAGGAGGGAATGACTTCCCATGACCACTGTCAAGCAACACACCAGCGAACACCTTCGGCCCTATCGCCGCCGAACTGCATCGGCTGCTCGCCGGCGAGCATCACGATCCCCACTCGATCCTCGGCGCGCACGAGTACGGCGACCACACGGTGATCCGGGTCCTGCGCCCGCACGCGGTGGGAGTACGCGCCATCGTTGGCGGCGAGCGGTTCTCGTTCACCCACGTCGATGGCGGCCTGTTCGCGGGCGCAGTGCCGTTCACCAACCTGGCCGACTACCGGCTCGAAGTGGGTTATCGCGGCGCGGACGAGAGCGTCGACGCGCACACCATTGCGGATCCTTACCGGTTCCTCCCCACGCTCGGCGAGATCGACCTGCACCTGTTCGCGGAGGGACGTCACGAGCGGTTGTGGGACGTGCTCGGCGCGCACCCACGCAGCTTCACCACGCCCGACGGCGTCGTCGAGGGCATCTCGTTCGCGGTCTGGGCGCCAAATGCCAAGGGCGTCAGCCTCATCGGCGAGTTCAACCACTGGGACGGCAACGAAGCGCCGATGCGCATGCTCGGCTCGTCGGGCGTGTGGGAGCTGTTCTGGCCCGGTTTCGTGGTGGGCGACCTGTACAAGTTCAGGGTGCGCGGCGCCGACGGATCGGTGATCGACCGCGCAGACCCGTTCGCCTTCGCCACCGAGGTGCCGCCGCGGACGGGTTCGCGGGTGTACGCGAGCGACTACACGTGGAGCGACGAGGCGTGGATGGACCAACGCGCACGGACGAATCCCGTGTTCGAACCCATGAGCACGCTCGAGGTCCACCTGATGTCGTGGCGACCGGGCCTGACCTATCGCGAGCTGGCCACCCAGCTCACCGAGTACGTCGTGGAGCAGGGCTTCACCCACGTCGAGATGCTGCCCGTCGCCGAACACCCCTTCGGCCCTTCGTGGGGCTACCAGGTGACGTCGTACTACGCGCCCACGTCACGACTCGGCACGCCAGACGACTTCCGGTTCCTCGTCGACTCGCTGCACCAGGCGGGCATCGGGGTCATCGTCGACTGGGTGCCCGCCCACTTCCCCAAGGACCAGTGGGCACTCGGCCGATTCGACGGCACGCCGCTCTACGAGCATTCCGACCCCCGCCGCGGCGAGCAACTCGACTGGGGCACTTACGTTTTCGACTTCGGCCGACCCGAGGTGCGCAACTTCCTGGTCGCCAACGCCCTGTACTGGCTGCAGGATTACCACATCGACGGTCTGCGCGTGGACGCCGTGGCGTCGATGCTGTACCTGGACTACTCGCGGCCCGAGGACGGATGGACGCCGAACATCTACGGGGGTCGGGAGAACCTCGAGGCCGTGCAGTTCCTCCAGGAGATGAACGCCACCGTGCACAAGAGCGCACCCGGCATCGTCACCATCGCCGAGGAGTCGACCTCGTGGCCGGGCGTCACTCGGGCGACGAACCTTGGCGGACTGGGCTTTTCGATGAAGTGGAACATGGGGTGGATGAACGACACGCTGGCGTTCGAGGCCCGCGATCCGATCCACCGCAGCTATCACCACCACGAGCTGACCTTCTCGCTGCTGTACGCGTTCAGCGAGAACTTCGTCCTGCCCATCAGCCATGACGAGGTCGTGCACGGCAAGGGCACGCTGTGGGGACGGATGCCCGGCAACGACCATCAGAAGGCCGCCGGACTGCGCAGCCTGCTGGCCTACCAGTGGGCCCATCCCGGCAAGCAACTGCTCTTCATGGGCCAGGAATTCGGCCAGCGAGCGGAGTGGTCGGAGGATCGCGGCGTCGACTGGTATCAGCTCGACGAGAACAGCTTCTCCGGCGGAATCCAGCGGTTGGTCCACGACATCAACGGCATCTACCGCGAGCGGCGGGCGTTCTGGTCACAGGACACCAAGCACGAGGGCTACTCCTGGATCGACGCCAACGACTCCGCCAACAACGTGCTGAGCTTCCTTCGCTTCGGCGACGACGGCTCGATCCTGGCGTGCGTGTTCAACTTCTCCGGCAGCGAGCACTCCCGCTACCAGCTCGGCCTGCCGCACACCGGGGCCTGGCGCGAGGTGCTCAACACCGACGCCACGATCTACAACGGCGCGGGCGCGGGCAATCTCGGCGAGGTCGAGGCCACCGACGAGCCGTGGCACGGCCGGCCGGCGTCCGCGGTGATGGTGCTGCCGCCGCTGTCCGCGCTGTGGTTCGAGCCCGCCTGAATGGCCGAATCGGCGCTAGTAGAGCGCGTTCGCCAGATTGCGACGGCCCGCGATCACCTCGGGATCGGCGGGATCGAACAGGTCGAAGAGCTCGATCAACCGGGTGCGGACCGTGGTGCGATCGTCGCCCGCGGTGCGTTTGATCAGCCCGATCAACCGGCCGAACGCCGCCGCCACCTCCTGCTGCAGGATCTCGACGTCGGCAGCGGCGAATGCCATCTCGATGTCGTCGGGCTTCGCGTCCGCCGCGAGCACCGCGCTCGGTTCGCGCGCCGTCGCTCGTTGCAAGAACACGATCTGACGGACGGCGGCCGTCGCCTCGGCGTGGTTGGGCTTCGTCTCCAGAATCGCCCGGTACGCCGCGAGCGCGGCGTCGAAGTCGCCGGCGTCGAGGTAGTCGCGTGCCGCAGTCAGCTCGGGGTCAGCCGCCTCGGCATCCTCGGGCCCGCCCTCGAGCTTGCCCGCCGCCGCATTGAGCAGCGAGTCGATCAAGGCCCGCAGCTGCTCGGGCGGTTGCGCGCCCTGGAAACTCAACAACGGCTGACCGCCGACGATGGCGACCACCGTGGGAACGGCCTGCACGCCGAACATCTGCGCGACGCGAGGCACGGTGTCGACGTTGACCGTCGCCAGCGCCCACGTCCGCCGTCGGCATCCGCCAGGTCGCCCAGTGCAACGCACCGAGCTGTGCGCTCGACGCGCTGCGGGGCGACCACAGGAGCACCACGACCGGTACCTGACTGGACCGGACGAGCACCTCGGCCTCGAAGTTGACCTCGGTCACCTCCACACCGCCGGGAGCACTCGCGGCGGGCGCAGCACCCGGGGGCGGCTTCTTGAGCGCCGACAGATCGACCGCGCCGGCGAGACCGGCGCCCATGGAAGGTCGGGGACGTGTCACGTAGCCCAAGTCTGTCATGCCGCGCCGGGCGTCGACGGAGACCGGTTCCGCGACGCCGCGCGCCCAGTTGACCGGTGCGCTCGGTCCATATGAGGAACATCACACTGGCCAACGGCACGATGCTCGCCAGCAACCCCAGCAACCACGTTCGCAGACCCCACTTGGCCGCGATGCCCACCAGCAGACCCGTCACGATGAACGCGATGAAGATCAGTCCGTGGGCCATGCCGAACACCTTCACGCCGATCTCGGTGCGGGGGCTGCCCAGGTACTTGAAGTACATCCCGACCAGCAGGCCGACCCAACTCACGGCCTCCGCGAACGCGATGAAGCGAAACCACCGCGCGGCGCCGCGCATGCCAGAGGTGCTCGTCATGGCGCCATTGTGCCCGAATGCCGAGCTGGCTACTACGCGGAGTAGTTGATCTCAGGGGCGCCGCAGGATCAGCGCATCTCCTTGGCCGCCCGCGCCGCAGAGCGCCGCGACGGCGTATCCCGATCCCTTCCGGGCCAGCTCAAGAGCCGCGTGCAGGGTGATCCGCGCGCCGGACATGCCGATCGGATGACCGATGGCGATCGCACCGCCGTCGACGTTGACCTTGTCGGGATCGAGGCCGAGTTCCTTCGTCGAGGCGAGCGCGACGGCCGAGAACGCCTCGTTGATCTCGACGACGTCGAGCTGGTCGAGCGAGATGCCCTCCTTGGCGATGGCCTTCTTGATGGCGTTGGCAGGCTGGCTCTGCAGCGTCGAATCGGGACCCGCGACCACGCCGTGGGCGCCGATCTCGACGAGCCAGCTCGAGCCCGAGCTCCTCGGCCTTGGCCTTGTTCATCACGACGACGGCACATGCGCCGTCGGAGATCTGCGACGCCGACCCCGCCGTGATGGTGCCGTCCTTGCGGAACGACGGCTTGAGCGCGGCCAGCGACTCCGCGGTGGTGTTGGCGCGGATGCCTTCGTCCTCGGTGAACTCGATCGGGTCGCCCTTGCGCTGCGGAATCGACACGGGCACGACCTCGTCGGCGTAGACCCCGTCCTTCCACGCCGCGGCGGCACGCTGGTGCGACAGTGCGGCGTACTCGTCCTGCTGCGCCCTGGTGAACTTGTCGACGTCGTTGCGCTGCTCGGTGAGCGCGCCCATCGGCTGATCGGTGAAGACGTCGTGCAGCCCGTCGTAGGCCAGGTGGTCCAGCATGGTCACGTCGCCGTACTTGAAGCCCGCGCGGCTGTTCATCAGCAGGTGCGGCGCCTGGGTCATCGACTCCTGGCCGCCGGCCACCACCACGTCGAACTCGCCTGCGCGGATCAGCTGATCGGCCAGCGCGATCGCATCGATCCCGGACAGGCACATCTTGTTGATCGACAGCGACGGCACGTCCCACCGAATCCCTGCGCCCACTGCCGACTGCCGAGCAGGCATCTGGCCTGCACCCGCGGTCAGGACCTGGCCCATGATCACGTACTCGACGGCCGACGCAGGCACCTTGGCCTTCTCCAGCGCGCCCTTGATGGCGATGGCGCCCAGGTCACTGCCCGAGAAGTCCTTGAGCGAGCCGCTGAACTTGCCGACGGGCGTGCGTGCCCCTGCGACGATCACCGACGTGGTCATTTCCTACCTCCAAATGCGTGGATGCGGTCCGTGTGGCCGATTTAACATATTCAAACGATTGCGTAAAGGTTACCGTGACTAAATGACGACCGAGCAGGTAGATGCACGTCCAGTGCTCGCCAGTGCCCTGGTGACCGCTGTCGACCACGTCGGCATCGCAGTTCCGGACCTCGACGCCGCGATCAAGTGGTACCACGACCACCTCGGCATGATCGTTCTGCACGAAGAGGTCAACGAGGATCAGGGCATCCGCGAAGCGATGCTGTCGGTACGGGGAGCGCCCAAGGGCAGCACCCAGGTTCAGCTGATGGCCCCGCTCGACGAGACCTCCACGATCGCCAAGTTCCTCGACAAGCGCGGCCCCGGCCTGCAGCAGTTCGCCTACCGCGTCAGCGATCTCGACGCGCTGTCGGACAAGATGCGCGCCGACGGGATCCGGCTGCTCTACGACGTGCCGCGCAGGGGCACGGCGAACTCGCGGATCAACTTCATCCACCCCAAGGATGCGGGTGGCGTGCTGGTCGAGCTCGTCGAGCCTGCCTCCGAAGAGCACTGAGCCTCTCAGCTCCACTTCCTCGTCGGCCCCCGCGTCGCGCGGTTGGCCCAGCAGGCCGTGTGCCAGTGTCGCCGATCGTCCATGGCGGACTCGCCCAGATCGGCAGGCCACACCACGACGTGGGCGATGCCGATCCTGATCTCGTGATCGCACCCCGGGCAGCGGTAGGTCTTCGTCGCCCTGCGACCCAGCGCACCGGCCGCACCTGGTAGTCGAAGCCGTCGGGGCCGGGCTCCACCCGAGGTGACGACGGCAGCGGCGGAAGCGGTCGCTGCGTGCGGGGTGGGGTTCGGCGCCTGGCCATGCGACCAGTCTAGGCCGTCAGAACAGCCGGAACTCGCTGCTGTCCATACCGCGCATCTGATCGTAATCCAATGTCACACAGCGTATTCCGCGATCCATCGCGAGCGTTCGCGCCTGCGGCTTGATCTGCTGCGCGGCGAAGACCCCGCTCACCGGGCGCCAGCACGGTGTCGCGGTTGAGGAGATCGAGGTAGCGGGTGAGCTGCTCGACGCCGTCGATCTCCCCGCGCCGCTTGATCTCGACGGCCACCGACCGGCCCAACTCGTCGCGGCACATCAGGTCGACCGGCCCGATCGCCGTCATGTACTCGCGGCGGACCAGGGTGTAGCCGACGCCGAGCAGTTCGACGTGCTCGGCGAGCAACGCCTGCAGATGGGCCTCGACGCCGTCCTTGACCAGACCCGGATCGACACCCAGCTCGTGGCTGGAGTCGTGCTCGACGTCCTCGAGCGTGATGCGCAGCTGCTCACCGGCCTTGTTCTCGACGACCCACACCGGAGCGGGACCGTCGCTCTCCTCGGTGACCCAGCACGGCGGGCTCATCCAGTTCAGCGGCTTGTAGGCACGGTCGTCGGCGTGCACGCTCACCGAGCCGTCGGCCTTGACCAACAACAGCCTGCGGGCGGAGGGAAGGTGAGCCGTGAGGCGACCGACGTAGTCGACGGTGCACTGGGCGATGACGAGGCGCACCGCACCACCATAGGGGGCGGGTGCGGTTACTAGGCTAACGCCACGATGTCGGACAAGAAGAACAACGCCCAGCGCCTCGGCCTGGTGCTGGAGAAGGTCACCAGCCAGAGCAGCCGGGGGCCCACCACACCCGAGTTCGGATCGTGGATCCTCGGCCGCGTCTCGGAGAGCCAGCGCCGCCGCCGCGTCCGCATTCAGGTCATCCTGACGACGTTCATCCTCATCGCAAACCTCATCGGCGTCTGCGTTGCGCTCCTCGTCATCACGATCACCTTCCCGGTCCCGAGCGTGTTCGACTCCGACGTCCTGTGGATCACGTTCGCCGTCGCGCCCGTCCTACATCGGGCTGGCCTTCGTCGTCGGCGTCATCTGGGCGACCAACCGCGTCATCAACAACGTGCGGTGGGCGCTCGAGGAGCGCGAGCCGTCACGTCAAGGACGTGCGCAACACCTTCTCCGCTCCGTGGCGGCTGACGCGCGTACTCCTGGTGCTCTGGGGCGGCGGAACCACGGTGCTCACCCTGCTCTACGGACTTCAGGACACCAATTTCATCCCGAAGGTGCTGCTCGGCGTCAGCTTTCCCGGCATCGTCGTGTCGGCGAGTTGCTACCTGTTCACCGAGTTCGCGCTGCGCCCCGTCGCGGCGCAGGCGCTCGAATTCGCGTCCGCCGCCAAAGCGTTTCGCACCCGGCATCATGGGCCGCACGCTGACGGTGTGGGCGCTTGGGCTCGGGCGTCCCCGTGCTCGGCATACTGCTCGCCGCGATCATCACGCTGTCCCTGCAGATCGTCTCCCCCACCCAATTCACTTTCGCCGTCATGATTCTCGCGCTCTTCGCCTTGGTGTTCGGCTTCATCCTGATGTGGATCCTGTCCTGGCTCACCGCCACCCCGGTGCGGAGCGTGCGGGCGGCGCTCAATCGGGTCGAGCAGGGCGACTACGACACCGAGCTCGTCGTGTTCGACGGCACCGAACTCGGCCAGCTGCAACGAGGCTTCAACAAGATGGTCGTCGGGCTGCGCGAACGGGAACGCGTACGCGCCCTGTTCGGTCAGCACGTCGGGAAGGACGTCGCCGCGCTCGCGGAGAAGGAGCGCCCGCAGCTGGGCGGCGAAGAGCGCCATGCCGCAGTGATATTCGTCGACATCATCGGATCCACCTCGATGGTGACCAGCCGGCCCGCGACCGAGGTCGTCGACCCTGCTGAACCGGTTCTTCGAGGTGATCGTCGACGAGGTCGACCGACATCACGGACTGCTGAACAAGTTCGAGGGTGACGCGGCGCTCGCCGTGTTCGGCGCTCCCGTGTCCCTGGACGACGCCGATGGCGAGGCCCTTGCAGCCGCACGTGCGATGGCGGAGCGGTTGCGGGTCGAAGTGCCCGAGTGCCAGGCAGGTATCGGCGTCGCGTCGGGTCAGGTGGTGGCGGGCAACGTCGGGGCCAAGGACCGCTTCGAGTACACCGTGATCGGCGAGCCGGTCAACGAAGCCGCCCGACTGTGCGAGCTGTCGAAGGAGATCGACGGCCATCTGGTCGCGTCGTCGACGGCAGTGGCCAATGCACACGAAGGCGAGTCTGCGCGTTGGACTTTGGGTGAAAGCGTCACCCTGCGCGGGCACGACGAGCCGACCCGGCTTGGCGACGCCGATCTAGTTGGCGAAGCCCTCGCGCAGCAGCTCCTGAGCCGCCGCGACCGCGTCCTCGACGGTGGCGTAGCGGACGGCTTCGTATTCGAGCTCGTTGCGAATGACGATTCGATCGGGGTCGACGAGAAGTCCGTCCTTGCCTTGCGCGCGCAGCGCCGCCGTCATCCCCGACAGCAGCGACCGCGCCGCATCGTCGATGTCGTCGACCCGCGTCACGTCGAGGATCGCGACGTCGAACCGGTCCCTGTCCCGGTCGACGGTGCGCACCACCTGCTCGGCGGCGGCGAACAGCAGATCGCCGTGGGTCTCGTAGACCCTGATGTTGTCGTGCGGTTGGTAGACGGCCCGCAGCGTCGCGCGGGAGTCGCGGGACACGGTCAGGAAGTGCAACCCGAGCTGCTCGGACAGGCTGCGGCACAACCGAACTCCGCGCACGCTATTGCCCTTGGCATCCAGCAGCGGCGAGTAGACACCGATCCCGAGCTGCCCGGGGAGCACGGCGACGATGCCGCCGCCGACCCCGCTCTTGGCAGGCATTCCGACGGCGCTGACCCAGTCGCCTGCCCCGTCGTACATGCCACAGGTGACCATCACCGACAGGGTGCGCTTCACCACCTCGGCACTCGTGACGCGCCGGCCCGTCATCGGGTTCAGACCACCGCGGGCCAGCGTCGCGGCCATCCGCGCCAAATCGGTGGACGTCACGTTGAACGAGCACTGGCGAAAGTAGACGTCGAGCACGTCGTCGGGATCGTCGTCGAGCACGCCGAAGCTCTGCAGCATGTACGCGATGGCGCGGTTTCGGCTGCCAGTGGCCTTCTCCGACGCGTAGACGTCGTGGTCCAGCTCGAGCCGTCTGCCCGCGAACGCGGAGTAGAAGTCCTGGATCTGCGCGAATCTCTCGTCGGGCGTGCGGGCGGGGATCAGCGAGACCGCCGCGATCGCGCCTGCATTGATCATCGGGTTCTTCGGCATCTTGGTCGTCTTGTCGACGCTGATCTCGTTGAACGCGTCACCCGAGGGTTCGACGCCGATCTTCGCGTCGACGGCCTGCTGGCCGATCCGGTCCAGCGCCAACGCGTAGGTGAACGGCTTGGAGATCGACTGGATGGTGAATTCGACTGCCGCGTCGCCGGATTCGTAGACGAAGCCGTCCGACGACGACAGCGACAGGGCGAACCCGGTGGGATCGACCTGGGTCAGCTCGGGGATGTAGCTGGCGAGCGCTCCCTCGGCGACGCCCGCGTGTTCGGCACGAATCCGGTCCAGGTACTGCTGCACCAGTTCGGCCACGTGTCGGATTGTAGGTTGCGCGTCCGCCCATTGACGGCGACTGCGTCGTCAGGCCCCGACTGTCGCCTTCTGCCGCGCCATCCACTCGCGCCCCTCCTTGGACGCGCGCACGAGTGCGCCGTACTCGCCGAGGTAATCGGCGAGGGCACCTGCTGCGGGCAACATGCCGAGGTAGCGGAAGATACTGCGCGGACGCGGTCGCTTGACGAGTTCGTCGCTGATCGCACGCATGAGCCCGGCCAGCTGCCACACCGCCCTCGCCAGACCCATCGGCGTCCAATCCATGGGGGCAGAATCGGCCTCGGGCGCGTCCACGGCGTCGCTGGTGTCCAGCTCGTCGAGGTCGCGGTCGCACATGACCGCGCCCAGCAGGCGGACCTGCTCTCGCCGATCGGTGACACCCAGCTCCCGCGCGACCGCGCAGAGCACGAGCGACTGGTTCGCGAACCCGAGCAGGTCCTGCACCGGAAGTCGGTCGGCAATCACGCCGAACACCCCGGGGGCCGCAACGAGGATCGTGTCCAGAGCGCCTACACGCCTCACCCACCAGTTGATCCGGTCGTCGAGGTCCATGTCGTCCCACGCCTCGGTGCCCGGCACGTCGACGGCGTTGAGCACCCACGCGGCCGCGTCGAGCACCTTGTCGCCCGCCGCCTGTGAGCTTCCGAGCGTGTGGGTGCGCTTCTTCAGGCCGAGCACGTCGACGCTGGCGAGCAGATCGAGCACCGGATTGATGATGCCGACCGCGCGACGCAACGCACCGGCCACGTCGGCGTCGTCGATCGTGGCGGTCGGCAGCGGGATGAGGCTCATCAGTCGATCATTGCCGGTCGCCGTCACCCGCGCGAAATTGGCCGGGGCGCTGCGGGCAGATAGGTTCGACATCGTGGCACTGTCACCGGACATCGTCGGCTTGACGTATACCCATCCTGATCACTACGAGGTCGGGAGGGAGAAGGTCCGCGAGTACGCGACGGCGGTCAAGAACGAGGACGGCGCCTACTTCGACGAGGCGGCCGCCGCCGATCTGGGACACGACGCGATCCTCGCCTCGCTCACGTTCACGTCGATCTTCGGTTTCCAGGCTCAGATGGCGTTCTTCGTGCATGCGGGCATTCCGGTCGAGGGCTTGCAGGTCGTTCAGTCCGCGCAAGGTCTGAAGTTCATCAAGCCGATCAAGGCCGGCGACAAGCTGTTCCTCCACCTGACCATCGAGTCGCTGCGGCAGGCCTTTGGCGCCGACGTGCTCGTGCTGGGCAGTCGCATCACCAATCAAGACGGTGACACCGTGCAGGAGGGCTCCACCACCCTCGCGGGGCGCAGCGCGTCGGCAGAGGGTGTCGACCCCGACGCTCAATGACGTTCTTGCGCAGTCGAATTCTCTAGGACGGTGTAGGCACTCAAACTCCGTGTCACCTTGCGCCACCGTCGTCGGACTGTCGGGCGACTAGGACTTCCAGTTTCTCGTCGAACGGGTTGCTCGAAAGTGGCCGAGATCGATTCGCCGCGTTGGTGTTGAGTCGCTTGCACGCGTTGTTGATGACGGACTGTCCGCGGGATCTCTGCTATCGACGGCGGCTGACCCCGACGGTCTGCTGCTCGTGTCGGCTTCGGGGCGCCATTCCGGCAGGACAGACTTCGTCCTTCTTACGACGGAACAGCATTATGCGCATGTCCGAGTGGCATCGCCGACGTCGTGGTGTTCATGGACGGCGGAGTGATCGTGGAATCCGGCGGGTGCTGCGGTGTCAGGGGGTGCGGGGTGCGGGAAGACTGCGTCGATTCGAGATGCGGCAGTCGACAAGATGACGCCGTGGGACTGTGGTGGCCGGCTATCGGCGGTCTCAAGGCGACGTGCGTCGTTCCCCGCAGTCCGTGCCGTGGCGAGTGACGAATGCGTCGATCAGGCGCGGGGCGAACTCGGGACGGATCGGTTGGCCAATGATGATGCGCTGGAACAGCACTGGGCCGAGTAGTTCGGCGCAGGCCTCGTCGACGTCGAGATCCTCGGGTAGTTCGCCGGCGTCGATCGCGTCGGTCAGCACGCGGGCCAGCGGCGCCTGTTGAAGGTGCACGAAGCGCTCGTGGACCTTGCGCAGTTCCGGGTCGCGGGCGGCCTCGTTGAGCAGAGACGGCACCAGGGCTACGTAGCGGTGGCTGCTCATCTCATTGGCCTTGGGGAGCACTACGGCCCGTAATCGTTGGCGTAGATCCCCGTGCTCGGGGGCCTCGTGCGTTGGCGGCATCAGGTGCGTGAAGGCCGCAGTCACGACATCACCTCGGGTCGGCCAGTGCCGGTAGATCGTCGAGCGAGCGACCCCGCTGCGCCGGACCACCGCCTCGATGGTCACGGCCGCGACGCCGCCTTCGATCAGGAGATCGGCGGCGGTGTCCACGACCGCCGCCCGCGTGCGGATCACCCGAGGGTCCGGAACCTGCTCGACTCGTGACATAGACACATTCTCTCGCATCAATTACAGTACGATACTGTATCGTACTGAAGTACGGAATCGAGGCAGACGGACCATGAACTCATCACCGATTCGCCACGCGCCGCAGGCGCACCGGAGTACCGACGTCCTCGTCGTTGGGGCGGGCCCGGTCGGCTTGGCCGCGGCCGCCGCGCTGGCCGGATCGGGGGTACGGGTCGAGGTCCTCGAACGCGATCCTGGTCCGACCTCGCAGTCGCGCGCACTGCTGGTGCAGCCCCGCACGCTGGAACACTTCGATGCACTCGGCGTTGGCGACCGGGCCGTCACTGAGGGCCAGTTGGTGCGGCGGGTCGAGGTATACGCGCAGGGGGCGCCCTGCGGTGCCCTGTGGTACGAGGGCATCGGACGTTCGCGCTACCCGCACGGCCTGGTGCTGGAGCAATCCAAGACCCAGCGGCTACTTCTCGGCGCGCTGGACAAGCACGGTGTGCGACCGCACTGGGGCCACACCCTGGAGGGTCTCATCCAAGGCCTCGACGAGGTACATGCCGACGTCCGCGACGCCGACGGCGGCTCGACGGTCGTGCACGCCCGATATCTGATCGGCGCCGACGGTGCGTCCAGCACCGTACGTCACCTCGTCGGCGGCTCGTTCGACGGACGAACCTACGCAGCCAGCTTCTTTCTCGCCGACACCACCTTGGATACCTCGCTCGACCACGACCGGATCTACATCTCGGCCACCCGCACCGACTTCCACGCCTTCTTCCCGATGGCCGGGGATGAGCGGTGGCGGGTGATCGGCACACTGCAGCCCGAGCAGGTTACTCGCTACGTCGGAGTTGGGGACGGGCTCGGCGCCACCGGTGACATCGACCGGGAAGGCCTGGAGCGGCTGCTGGCGGTCACCGGCCTGCCGGTAACGGTGCGCGACGTCAGCTGGGCCACCGGCTACCGCATCCACCAGCGGATGGTTCAGCACTACCACCATGGACGGATCTTTCTGGCCGGAGACGCCGCTCACATCCACAGCCCGGCCGGCGGACAGGGCATGAACACCGGGATCGGGGATGCGATCAACCTTGCGTGGAAGCTCGCCGCCGTGGTGCACGGCCAGGCCGACCCGGGGCTGCTCCACACCTATCACGCGGAGCGGGCGCCGGTAGCCCGCAAGGTCCTGCACCAAGCCGACCAGCTCTTCCGCATCGAAGCCAGCCCGAGTCGGTTGGCCGGCGCTGCCCGGATCCGACTGCTTCCGCTGCTGGCCACCTCCCTGTCGAGTACCCCTACGGCACGCCGGCTGTTCTTCGATCGGCTGTCCCAGATCGCTACCAGCTACCGCGCACCCACGCCCTGGCTCGCGGCAATTAGGCAACGCCGCCGCACCGGCGCAGTCGTCGGTGACCGGCTGCCCTACCAACCCCTCGATGAGGGTGGCACCAGTCACGACCTGCTCGCAGCGCCCCATCACGTCCTGATCGTCGTTTCGGGTGAAACGGGCGAAGACGAGCTCGCCGGGGCGTGCGACCGGTGGCGGTCCACGTTGGAGGGCTTCGCCTTGCCAATCGAACTGCGGCTGCTCGCCGGACCCCAACCCTCGTTCCGGCAAGCAGTAGCCCACCCAGGACCGTTTGCGATCTTGGTCCGCCCCGACGGGTACATCGCCTACATCGCTGGCGCCGACGACACGCAAGCGCTCGCCACCCACCTGCGCGGGTACTCCCGTCGCGCCGATGGCTCGGTGGCTGCCGATACACGCCGCGCAGTATCCGCACCTCCGCCTCAGGAGGAAGAATCGATGACCCGAACGACTCCGACCCGCTCACTGCCCGACGCCGGACGCTACGTCCTCGAACCGGGCGCAGCTGCGGCCCGCCTGACCGTCTCCCACCTGTTCGGCCTCGGCACCGTGGAGGCCACCGTCGACCTCTCAGGCGGCGCGATCGAGGTCGCCGACCCGATCGCCGCATCCCGCGTCGAGGTCCGCATGGACGCCACCAGCTTCGCCTCCGGCAACCGGTACCGCGACCGCGACGTCCGGGGCCGCCGCCTTCTCGACACCGACCACTGGCCCGACATCACCTTCACAGCAGAACAGCTCGGTGCCAACGCCGACGCCACGGATGGCACCTTGCAAGCCAGCGGCACACTCACCGTCCACGGCCAGCAACACCAAGTCGTCGTCGACGTCACACCCGACATCGTCGACGCCGACGGATTCATCCTGCACGTCCAAGCCACGCTCGACCGCCGCGAATTGGGCGTCACTGGCAAACCAGGGATGATCGGCAAACAAATCCGCATCGAGGTGAAGGCCCGCGCAGTACCCGCGCACTCTCATGCCGAGCAGATCGCAGATGACCACCAGGAATCGAACCCATGACGAATCAGCCCGAACAGATCGTCACCAAGATCGACCCCGAACCCGTCACCTTCGACATCCTGGATGCCGCCAATCGTGGCCCTCCGGCGGACTGAATCCCACCGACGGATTCGTCGACGCTCACTCGTCTGCCTCACAGCGATGTCGGTTTTCCGCCAGTCATCTCGGTGTCGGCATGTCAGTGTGGAGTCATGCACGAAGACTTCGACCGCTGTTACCGCGCCGTCCAATCCAAGGACGCGCGGTTCGACGGCTGGTTCGTCACGGCCGTACTCACGACCGGGATCTATTGCAGGCCAAGCTGCCCCGTCCGTCCGCCCTTCGCCCGCAACGTCCGCTTCCTCCCGACGGCGGCGGCAGCGCAGAAGGCCGGATTCCGCGCGTGCAAGCGCTGCCGTCCCGACGCGTCGCCGGGATCCCCCGAGTGGAACGTCCGCGGCGACGTCGTCGCCCGCACCATGCGTCTGATCGCCGACGGCACGGTGGACCGCGACGGCGTCACGGGTTTGGCGGCCCGCGTCGGCTACACCACCCGACAGTTGGAGCGGCTGCTTCAGGCTGAGGTCGGCGCCAATCCGCTGGCCTTGGCCCGCGCCCAGCGCACCCAGACTGCGCGCGTGTTGATCGAGACGACGGACCTGCCCTTCGGCGACGTGACGTTCGCCGCGGGCTTCTCGAGCATCAGGCAATTCAACGACACCGTCAGGTCGACGTACGCGCTCACCCCCACGGAGCTGCGCGAGCGTGCGCGCGCTCGATTCGGGACGAGGCGAGACCACCGGCGCGGGAGTTCTCTCGGTGCGACTGCCCGTCCGCACGCCCTTCGCCTACGAGGGCGTGTTCGGCCACCTCGCCGCGACCGCGGTGCCCGGCGTCGAGGAGGTGCGCGACGGCGCGTACCGGCGAACGTTGCGGCTGCCCTCCGGCAACGGAATCGTCAGCCTGACACCGCAGGTTGACCACGTCCGATGCGAACTCGCGCTCGACGACTTCCGCGATCTGTCGACCGCCATCGCACGGTGCAGACGACTCCTGGACCTAGACGCCGACCCCGAAGCCGTCATCGACGTGCTGAGCGCCGACTCGCACCTGAGCGCGCTGGTCGCGAAGGCGCCCGGACAGCGGATCCCCCGCACGGTCGACGAGAACGAACTGGCGCTGCGGGTGGTGCTCGGTCAGCAGGTGTCGACAAGGCTGCGCGGACGCACGCACGGCGACTCGTCGAGGCCTACGGGTCGCCGATTGCCGACGCGAATGGCGCTCTGACGCATACGTTTCCCTCCGTCGAGCAGCTTGCCGACATCGACCCCGCGCTCATGGCCTTCCCGAAGGCGCGCCAGCGCACCGTCGTCGCGCTGGTCGAGGCGCTCGCAACCGGCGACGTCGTCCTCGACCCAGGCTGCGACTGGAATCGCGCGCGCGAGCAGTTGCTTGCGCTGCCGGGAGTCGGCCCCTGGACCGCCGAGGTGATCGCCATGCGGGGCTTGGGCGATCCCGACGCCTTCCCCGCAACAGACCTCGGCGTTCAACTCGCCGCCAAGCAACTGGGTCTCGGCGACGACCCGTGACCGAACACGGCGCCCGCTGGCGACCGTGGCGGGCATATGCGACCCAGCACTTGTGGACGGCCCTCGATCACGACGTCAACCAATGGCCGCCGAGATCGGCCGCGAAGAGAGGAACGATGATGGACACCATGCAATCACGCACTGTCGACAGCCCCGTGGGTCCGCTGACGCTGGCCGGCGTAGACGGCCGGCTGAGGCACCTGCGGATGGTCGACCAAACCTACGAGCCCGACCGGGCCGGCTGGATCAGCGACGACGGGGCATTCACCGACGCCGTCGCCCAGCTCGAGGCGTACTTCGCCGGCGAACTGATGGACTTCGATCTCGACCTCGACATGGTCGGCACCGAATTCCAACGGCGGGTCTGGGAGGCGCTGACTGACCATTCCCTACGGCGAAACGCGGTCATACGGCCAGATAGCCCTACAGATCGGCTCACCCGGCGCATCACGCGCAGTGGGGCTGGCCAATGGCCACAATCCGATTGGCATCATCGTGCCGTGCCATCGCGTGATCGGCGCGAATGGCAGCCTTACCGGATACGGCGGCGGACTGGAACGAAAGAAGAGTCTGCTCGACATGGAAAAGAATCGCGTGGCTCCAGTAGCGACGCTATTCGACTAACGCCATTCAACGATACGAATACATGAATTACAAATGCCGATGCCCCCCAATCGTGGTTGGGGGGCATCGGACTTTAATTGTGTTCGGCGGTGTCCTACTTTTCCGACCCGTGGGGTCAGTATCATTGGCGCTGGTAGGCTTAGCTTCCGGGTTCGGGATGGGTCCGGGCGTTTCCCTGCCGCTGTTGCCGCCGTAACTTTATTCACTCTTTTTTGAGTGTCCCCTGGTCCCCCGTGTTGTGGGGGTGGGGAGGTGTTTTTGGTGGTGGGGGTGGTGTTCCCATGTGTGGATGTGTGGTTGCGTGCGCGTTGTGGTGCGTCTGTGTTTCTTACACTCAAAACATCTTGTTGTGGTGTTTTGTTACCCCCCTTTTGGTGGGGGTGTGTGTAAGTTTTCGGCCGGTTAGTGCCAGTTCCCTGGACTATTACTAGTCTTGTAGGTCTGGTCTATCGATCCCGTGGTCTGCGGGGGGCCTTATCCCACTTAATGGGTGAGAAGCCTGGTCTTGGAGGGGGTTTCCCGCTTAGATGCTTTCAGCGGTTATCCTGTCCGAACGTAGCTATCCAGCGGTGCCCCTGGTGGGACAACTGGTAGACCAGAGGTTCGTCCGTCCCGGTCCTCTCGTACTAGGGACAGGTTTCCTCAAGCTTCTGACGCGCGCGGCGGATAGAGACCGAACTGTCTCACGACGTTCTAAACCCAGCTCGCGTGCCGCTTTAATGGGCGAACAGCCCAACCCTTGGGACCTGCTCCAGCCCCAGGATGCGACGAGCCGACATCGAGGTGCCAAACCATCCCGTCGATATGGACTCTTGGGGAAGATCAGCCTGTTATCCCCGGGGTACCTTTTATCCGTTGAGCGACACCCCTTCCACTCAGAGGTGCCGGATCACTAGTCCCGACTTTCGTCCCTGCTCGACATGTACGTCTCGCAGTCAAGCTCCCTTGTGCACTTACACTCAACACCTGATTGCCGTCCAGGTTGAGGGAACCTTTGGGCGCCTCCGTTACTTTTTTGGAGGCAACCGCCCCAGTTAAACTACCCACCAGGCACTGTTCCTGAACCGGATATACGGTTCGAGGTTAGAAGCCCAATACGATCAGAGTGGTATTTCAACGATGACTCCACCCACACTGGCGTGCGAGTTTCACAGTCTCCCACCTATCCTACACAAACCGTATCGAGCGCCAATACCAAGTTGTAGTGAAGGTCCCGGGGTCTTTTCGTCCTGCCGCGCGTAACGAGCATCTTTACTCGTAGTGCAATTTCGCCGAGTCTATGGTTGAGACAGTTGAGAAGTCGTTACGCCATTCGTGCAGGTCGGAACTTACCCGACAAGGAATTTCGCTACCTTAGGATGGTTATAGTTACCACCGCCGTTTACTGGGGCTTAAATTCTCCGCTTCACCCCCGAGGGGGTTGACAGGTCCTCTTAACCTTCCAGCACCGGGCAGGCGTCAGTCCGTATACATCGTCTTGCGACTTCGCACGGACCTGTGTTTTTAGTAAACAGTCGCTTCTCACTGGTTTCTGCGACCCCCTCCCGCTGCCGGCCGCAAGGTGCCATGACGGTATGGGGGCCCCCCTTCTCCCGAAGTTACGGGGGTATTTTGCCGAGTTCCTTAACCATAGTTCACTCGTACGCCTTGGTATTCTCTACCTGACCACCTGTGTTGGTTTGGGGTACGGGCCGTGTGAGCACTCGCTAGAGGCTTTTCTTGGCAGCATAGGATCACCGAATTCGCCTCACTCGGCTATGCATCACCTCTCGGACTATGTGAACGACGGATTTGCCTATCGTTCGTCCTACGGGCTTGCCCCAGTATTACCACTGACTGGTACGGCTACCTTCCTGCGTCACCCCGTCGCTTGACTACTACCCACCCGGGTCCCGTGCAGCCCCGAGAACCCCGCACACCCGAAGGTGATTGGTGATCCCGGTTTTGGACGGTTAGCAGAATGGATTCGTCACGGGCGCGCACACACGGGTACGGGAATATCAACCCGTTGTCCATCGACTACGCCTGTCGGCCTCGCCTTAGGTCCCGACTCACCCTGGGCGGACTGGCCTGCCCCAGGAACCCTTGGTCTTTCGGCGGGCAAGGTTCTCACTTGCCTTATCGCTACTCATGCCTGCATTCTCACTCCCACACCCTCCACCACTAGATCACTCTGTGGCTTCACTGGATGCAGGACGCTCCCCTACCCAACCCGAGATCAAGTCTCGAATTGCCGCGACTTCGGCGGTGTGCTTGAGCCCCGCTACATTATCGGCGCACAATCACTTGACCAGTGAGCTATTACGCACTCTTTCAAGGGTGGCTGCTTCTAAGCCAACCTCCTGGTTGTCTTCGCGACTGCACATCCTTTCCCACTTAGCACACGCTTAGGGGCCTTAGTCGGCGATCTGGGCTGTTTCCCTCTCGACGCACGGAGCTTATCCCCCGCCGTCTCACTGCCACACTTTCACTTACCGGCATTCGGAGTTTGGCTGACGTCAGTAACCTTTTAGGGCCCATTGGCCATCCAGTAGCTCTACCTCCGGTAAGAAACATGCAACGCTGCACCTAAATGCATTTCGGGGAGAACCAGCTATCACGGAGTTTGATTGGCCTTTCACCCCTACCCACAACTCATCCCCTCAGTCTTCAACCTAAGTGGGTTCGGGCCTCCACAACATCTTACTGCTGCTTCACCCTGGCCATGGGTAGATCACTCCGCTTCGGGTCCAGAACACACCACTACACCAAACCCTCTGGATTGGATACGCCCTATTCAGACTCGCTTTCGCTGCGGCTACCCCACACGGGTTAACCTCGCGACATGTCCCTGACTCGCAGGCTCATTCTTCAAAAGGCACGCCATCACCCCACCACGAAGGAGGGCTCTGACGGATTGTAGGCACACGGTTTCAGGTACTATTTCACTCCCCTCCCGGGGTACTTTTCACCATTCCCTCACGGTACTAATCCGCTATCGGTCATCAGAAGGTATTCAGGCTTACCGGGTGGTCCCGGCAGATTCACAGCAGATTCCACGGGCCCGCTGCTACTCGGGAACACCATCAAGGCAGGCATCGGGTTTTCACGTACCGGGCTCTCACCGTCTACGGCAGGCCATCCCAGACCACTTCGGTTAACCACGACGCTTTCTCACTGCCCACCAGGGAGGTAGCCCCGATGAGATTGGGTCCCACAACCCCGCACACACAACCCCTACCCGGTATCACATGCATGCGGTTTAGCCATCCTCCGCTTTCGCTCGCCACTACTCACGGAATCACTATTGTTTTCTCTTCCTACGGGTACTGAGATGTTTCACTTCCCCGCGTTACCCCCCGCCACCTATGTATTCAGTGACGGGTAACACGACATCACTCGTGCTGGGTTTCCCCATTCGGACATCCTCGGATCAACGCTCGGTTGACAGCTCCCCGAGGCATAACGCAGCCTCCCACGTCCTTCATCGGCCTCTGATGCCAAGGCATCCACCATGCGCCCTTAAACACTTACAACACAAAAAACCACAATCAAGGTCTTTGAGTAATTTCAAACATAGAAACACAAAATTACACCACAACAAAACCAACAACAACCCCCAACCGAAGGCACGAACCACTCCTGCCATCTTGATGCTCGCAACCACTATCCACGAATCAAACACCACACCCCACCACCAAGTGGAGCGGAAACAAACTCACCACCACCCCCTGATCCGGGGATGGCACGCACCGCTCCGGTTTCCCACACGGGGACGAAGAACGAGCGGGCCTGTTGCCTCAAAGCCCAACAGTGTGTCTGATGACGCCCCCGACACCCGACCGCCCCACAAAGGAGGCGAACGGGCCACCGGCGTTGCTGTCTCAATTTGATTCATTGCACCAGACCCCCACCCACTACAGGGCGAGGCCATCCAACGATTCGCCCACGGTCTCGGTGATCCGCGATATGCGGGCCGGCCGTGGTCTCGTGGTGCTCCTTAGAAAGGAGGTGATCCAGCCGCACCTTCCGGTACGGCTACCTTGTTACGACTTCGTCCCAATCGCCGATCCCACCTTCGACGGCTCCCTCCCACGAGGGGTTAGGCCACCGGCTTCGGGTGTTACCGACTTTCATGACGTGACGGGCGGTGTGTACAAGGCCCGGGAACGTATTCACCGCAGCGTTGCTGATCTGCGATTACTAGCGACTCCGACTTCACGGGGTCGAGTTGCAGACCCCGATCCGAACTGAGACCGGCTTTGAAGGGATTCGCTCCACCTTACGGATTCGCAGCCCTCTGTACCGGCCATTGTAGCATGTGTGAAGCCCTGGACATAAGGGGCATGATGACTTGACGTCATCCCCACCTTCCTCCGAGTTGACCCCGGCAGTCTCTTACGAGTCCCCGCCATGACGCGCTGGCAACATAAGATAGGGGTTGCGCTCGTTGCGGGACTTAACCCAACATCTCACGACACGAGCTGACGACAGCCATGCACCACCTGCACACAGGCCACAAGGGAATACCCATCTCTGAGCACGTCCTGTGCATGTCAAACCCAGGTAAGGTTCTTCGCGTTGCATCGAATTAATCCACATGCTCCGCCGCTTGTGCGGGCCCCCGTCAATTTCTTTGAGTTTTAGCCTTGCGGCCGTACTCCCCAGGCGGGGTACTTAATGCGTTAGCTACGGCACGGATCCCAAGGAAGGAAACCCACACCTAGTACCCACCGTTTACGGCGTGGACTACCAGGGTATCTAATCCTGTTCGCTCCCCACGCTTTCGCTCCTCAGCGTCAGTTACTGCCCAGAGACCCGCCTTCGCCACCGGTGTTCCTCCTGATATCTGCGCATTCCACCGCTACACCAGGAATTCCAGTCTCCCCTGCAGTACTCCAGTCTGCCCGTATCGCCCGCACGCCCACAGTTGAGCTGTGAGTTTTCACGAACAACGCGACAAACCACCTACGAGCTCTTTACGCCCAGTAATTCCGGACAACGCTCGCACCCTACGTATTACCGCGGCTGCTGGCACGTAGTTGGCCGGTGCTTCTTCTGCACATACCGTCACTTGCGCTTCGTCTGTGCTGAAAGGGGTTTACAACCCGAAGGCCGTCATCCCCCACGCGGCGTCGCTGCATCAGGCTTGCGCCCATTGTGCAATATTCCCCACTGCTGCCTCCCGTAGGAGTCTGGGCCGTATCTCAGTCCCAGTGTGGCCGGACACCCTCTCAGGCCGGCTACCCGTCGTCGCCTTGGTAGGCCATTACCCCACCAACAAGCTGATAGGCCGCGGGCCCATCCCACACCGCAAAAGCTTTCCACCACACCCCATGAAGAGCATGATCATATTCGGTATTAGACCCAGTTTCCCAGGCTTATCCCAAAGTGCAGGGCAGATCACCCACGTGTTACTCACCCGTTCGCCACTCGAGTACCCCGAAGGGCCTTTCCGTTCGACTTGCATGTGTTAAGCACGCCGCCAGCGTTCGTCCTGAGCCAGAATCAAACTCTCCAAACAAAAACAACCCAACCAACAAAACCGGCAGGTGAATTCGAATCAGAACAAGCCTGACAAAAGCAACCAGTCAAAACTGGCAAAAAAACAAACCACCCGCAGAAAAAAGGAAGACGGGGAGTCCCCCACCACAGGCAGCCAAAAACAAACAAACAAAAACCACCAAACACACTATTGAGTTCTCAAACAACACGCCCTGTGAATGGGCAACCCCACGACTGTACTACATCCTGAGGACTGACGTCAAACCCCGTCCGCCGGCCTTTCAGGCCGGGGCCGTAGGTACTTACGAAGACCTTACCCTCTCGATCTCTGCACCCAAAACCGCCATGTTCTCGACGAACAACGGATAGCCGCGATCGATGTGAAAGACGTCGTGAATCTCGGTCTCGCCGTCGGCCACCAGGGCGGCCAAGACCAGGCCGGCACCTGCACGGATGTCCGACGCCCATACGGGAGCGCTCGACAGTTGTGGCACGCCACGGACGACCGCATGGTGGCCGTCGGTGCGCGCGTCGGCACCCAGCCGGATCATCTCCTCCACGAAGCGGAACCGCGCCTCGAAGACGTTCTCGGTGATCATCGAGGTGCCATCGGCGATGCACGCCAGCCCAATTGCCATGGGCTGCAAGTCCGTTGGGAAACCCGGGAAGGGAAGCGTCGCGACGTTGACCGCCTTGGGCCGTTCGTACTGGACGATCCGAAAGCCGTCGTCGTCCTGGGTCACGGTGGCGCCCACGGCGTGCAGCTTGTGCAACACCAACTGGAGGTGCTGCGGATCGACGCCCGTCACGGAGATGTCGCCGCGCGTCATCGCCGCCGCGATACCCCACGTGGCCGCGACGATCCTGTCGCCGATCACGCGATGCTCCGTGGGATACAGCTTGTCGACGCCGGTGATGATCATCGTCGACGAACCGTCGCCGACGATCTGCGCGCCCATCTGCTTGAGCATGGTGCAGAGGTCGACGACGTCGGGTTCACGCGCAGCGTTGTGGATGGTGGTCACGCCCTCGGCGAGCACCGCGGCCATCAAGATGTTCTCCGTGGCACCGACCGACGGGAACTCCAGCTGAATCTCGGCGCCGCGCAGGTGATCTGCCTCGGCGACGACACAACCGTGCTCGATGTTGCAGCGAGCTCCCAACTGGCGGAGCCCGGCCTGGTGCATGTCCAGCGGGCGCGATCCGATCGCGTCGCCGCCTGGCAGTGCCACCTTGGCCTTCTTGCACCGGCCGACGAGCGGTCCGAGCACGCACACGGAAGCACGGAACTGACGGACGGCGGCGAAGTCGGCGTCGTACTTCAGTTCGTCGGGCGAGGTGATGCGCACCGTCGATCCGTCGAGCTCGACATTGGCCCCCAAGCCGCGGAGCACCTCGGCCATCAGCGGGACGTCCAAGATGTCAGGGCAATTGGTGATGGTGCTGGTGCCCTCGGCCAGCAGCGAGGCTGCCATCAGCTTCAGCACGCTGTTCTTGGCGCCCCCCACGGCGACCTCGCCGGATAACCGACTTCCGCCAGTCACCAGGAATCGCTCGCTCACGCGGGCCAGTGTAAACAGCGCAGGGGGCCGGTGTCAGTCTGGCGGCCAGGGTGCGCGGTACGGTTTGACCATGGCAGTCCATCTGACCCGCATCTATACCCGCACAGGTGACGACGGAACGACCGGACTCAGCGATTTCAGCCGGGTCACGAAGAACGATGCGCGACTGGAGGCCTACGCGGACTGCGACGAGGCCAACGCGGCGCTGGGGGTGGCCGTAGCGCTGGGCTCGCCCGACGAGCGGATTCTCGCCGTGCTGCGCCAGGTCCAGAACGACTTGTTCGACGCGGGGGCGGATCTCTCTACGCCGGTCGTCGAGGATCCCGAGTACCCGCCGCTGCGTATCACCCAGCCCTACATCGACCGCCTCGAGTCGTGGTGCGACGAGTTCAACGAGCCACTGCCCGCACTGAATTCGTTCATCCTGCCTGGGGGCACCCCGCTGTCCGCACTCCTGCAGGTGGCCAGGACCGTGACGCGTCGAGCAGAGCGCTCTGCGTGGCGCGCCGTTGAGGCGCATGGGGATTCGGTCAGCGTGCTGCCGGCGAAGTACCTCAACCGGCTTATCGGATCTGCTGTTCATTCTGTGCCGCGCGGCGAACCCGGAAGGCGACGTGTTGTGGAAGCCGGGCGGATGAGCGCCTGCGCGAAGGCCAGACGGCGCGGCTAGGCGCTCACGGCGACTGCCTGCGCGTCCGCGGTGACGGCCGCGACTCCAACCACGACGTAAAGCCCGTCAGGGCACCGCGATCGAGGGCGATCTCGTAACCGCGGCGTCGCTCAGGGCTCGAGTCCTTCAATTCGAGCACCACGATCTCCGCGGTCATGATGTCGAATTCGTCGCCGCGGGGCGACCTTCGCGAGATGACCTCGAGTCCTCTGCGGGAGAGTCTGCGGTCGGGCCACCAGCGAAGGCTCGAGAGCCGGTAGAAGCCGGCTTCACCACCGCGATAACGGATTACGCCATGGCGCCAGCCTTGACCCCCGACGGCGGGGATGTCCCGCAAGATCGCGGCGGTCCCGCCCTGCCGAAGCTTCCAGAGCCGGTAGCTCAGCGCTACCACTACCAGCAGGAGGACGCAGACGAGCACGGCCATGATCACCATGGGCGCGCTCGTATGCATCTAGTCGATCTGTCCCAGAGCACGTAGTCGAGCCCGGCCCCATGCCGCGGTCCGCTCGTCGTCCGACTCGGAATCCTGCTTGGCCTCGTCGGCGTTGATCTCCGACTCAAGCTCCGCGTTCTCGACGAGGATGCGCACGGCTTCCTCTGTCACCGAGAGGAATCCGCCGTCGACGGCGATGCGCAGATCGTCTTCGCCCTCGCGTTCGACGCGCACCATCGCGTCGTCCACCAACTGGGCGACCAGAGGGATGTGTCGCGGCAAGATGCCGATCTCGCCAGCCGTCGTGCGGGTGAAGACGAACGTCGCCTCGCCGGACCAGAGTTCGCGCTCGACGGCGACGATCTCGACGTGAATTTCAGCCATCTGTCATCACCTTTCCGAGCCGGCGGGGCTATTCGTCATCGCTGGCTTCGGCATCTTTCTTGTCAGCATCCTTCTTGTCGGCGTCCTTCTTCGATCCGCCGCTCTTCTTGCCGCCGTCGATGCTCGCGCCGAGGCTCTCGGCCTTCTTCGCCAGATCTTCGAGTCCACCGATGAGGAAGAACGCCTGCTCGGGCAGGTGGTCGAACTCACCCTTGGCGAGCCTGTCGAACGCTTCGACGGTCTCCTTCAGCGGCACCGTGGAACCCGGCTGTCCGGTGAACTGCTCGGCCGCCATCATGTTCTGGCTCAGGAAGCGCTCGATACGCCGCGCCCGATAGACGAGCTGCTTGTCCTCCTCGGACAGTTCGTCGACACCGAGGATGGCGATGATGTCCTGAAGGTCCTTGTAGCGCTGCAGGATCCGGATGACTTCCTGGGCAACGCGGTAGTGCTCGTCGCCGACCACGGCCGGGTCCAGGATCGTCGAGCTGACGACGCCAGCGGGATCCACCGCCGGGAAGATGCCCTTGGAGAACACCGCGCGGGACAGTTCAGTGGTGGCGTCCAGGTGGGCGAACGTCGTCGCCGGAGCGGGGTCGGTGTAGTCGTCGGCGGGCACGTACACGGCCTGCATCGAGGTGATGGAGTGGCCACGCGTCGAAGTGATGCGCTCCTGGAGCTCGCCCATCTCGTCGGCCAGCGTCGGCTGGTAACCCACGGCCGACGGCATGCGGCCGAGCAGCGTGGACACCTCGGAGCCGGCCTGCGTGAACCGGAAGATGTTGTCGATGAACAGAAGCACGTCCTGCTGCTTCTCGTCGCGGAAGTACTCCGCCATGGTCAGCGCCGACAGCGCGACGCGCATACGGGTGCCGGGCGGCTCGTCCATCTGACCGAACACCAGCGCGGTGTCCTTGAGCACGTCGGCGTCGGCCAGCTCGACCCAGAGGTCATTGCCCTCACGGGTGCGCTCCCCCACGCCTGCGAACACCGAAGTGCCACCGAAGTTTCGGGCGATGCGGTTGATCATCTCCTGGATGAGCACCGTCTTGCCAACGCCTGCGCCGCCGAACAGGGCGATCTTGCCGCCGCGCACGTACGGGGTGAGCAGGTCGACCACCTTCAGGCCGGTCTCGAGCATCTCGGTCTTCGGCTCGAGCTCGGAGAAGGGCGGCGGCTTGCGGTGGATCGACCAGTGGTCGAAGTCCTCGCCGTAGCCGGGCTCGTCGAGGCAGTCACCGAGCGCGTTGAACACGTGGCCCTTGACACCGTCGCCGACGGGCACCGAGATCGACCGTGCCGGTATCGGTGACCTCGACTCCGCGGACGAGTCCGTCGGTGGGCTGCATCGAGATGCTGCGCACCAGGTTGTCGCCGAGGTGCTGGGCGACCTCCAGGGTGAGGGTCTTCGCCATCTGCTTGTAGGTGATCTCGGCGTGCAGGGCATTGAACAGCTCCGGCACTGACCCTCGCGGGAACTCGATGTCGACGACCGGGCCGGTAATGCGGACGACGCGACCTGCGGTCTTGGAATCTTCTGCGGTGGCAGCCATTTTCTCTTCGCTTCTCTTCGCTTCCGGGTGGTGTCTATCGAGGACTATTTGGCGTCCGCGAGCGCGTTTGCGCCGCCGACGATCTCGCTGATTTCCTGGGTGATCTGGGCTTGGCGTTCGCGGTTCGCTTCGAGCGTCAGCGCCTTGATCAAGTCATCGGCGTTGTCGGTGGCCGACTTCATCGCGCGGCGACGCGACGCGGACTCCGATGCCGCCGCCTCGAGTAGAGCCGAGTACACGCGGGTGGCGATGTAGCGCGGCAGCAGAGCGTCGAAGAGTTCCTCGGCGTTGGGCTCGAATGAGAACAACGTGTGGGGGCCTTCTTCTGGCTCGTCGTCGCCGACGTACTCGACGACCATCGGTGCGACACGCCTCGCTGCCGCCGACTGCGACAGCATCGACTTGAACTCGGTGAACACGATGTGCAGTTCGTCGACACCGAGGATGCCGTCCTCGCCAGGATCGTCACCCTCGTCGTCGGCGCCCGCCATGAAGGCGGTGACGAGGGTGTTGGCGATCTCGCGTGCCTGCTCGTAGGTGGGCGACTCGGAGAAGCCGGTCCACGACTCCATCACGTCGCGCTGCCGGAAACTGTAGTAGCCCAGCGCCTTCCGGCCGACGGCGTAGATGATTGGCGTCTTGCCCTCGTCGCGGAGCAGCGAGAAGAGCTCCTCCGACTGACGCAGGACGTTGGCGTTGTAGGCGCCGCAAAGCCCGCGGTCCGACGACACCACCAGAACCCCGGCCCGCTTGGGGTTCTCCCGGGCGACGAGCAGTGGATGATCCAGCGCGCTCACGTTCGCAAGCTCGGTGAGCATGTTCGTGATTTCGTCGGAATAGGGCCGAGCTGCCTGGACTCGAGCCTGTGCCTTGGCGATTCGCGACGTCGCAATGAGCTCCTGGGCCTTGGTGATCTTCTTGATCGACCCGGCGGAGCGGATGCGCCCTCGCAACTCGCGCAGTGTGGCTGCCATGTCTTCGCCTGCCTACTTCTTCGGCGCCGGCTTGCGGACCTTGACCGATTCCTTCTCGACGTCCTCTTCGTCCATCGCACCGGTCTCTGCCTCGTTGACGGCCACGGAGCTACCGTCCGTCGCGGCGAAGCCCTTCTTGAATTCGTTGACGATCTCGGTCAACTTGTCCTGGGCCTCCTCCGGAAACTTCTTGCTCTCCCGGATGTCGCTCAGAATGGCCTCGTGGCTGCCCTTCACGTGCTCGAGCAGTTCGGTCTCGAAGCGCTGAACGTCTTCCACCGGAACCGAATCCAAATGGCCCTTGGTGCCGAGGAAGATCGCGATGACCTGCTGTTCGACCGATAGCGGGCTGTACTGGGGCTGCTTGAGCAGCTCGACCAACCGACTACCGCGCTCCAGCTGAGCCTTGGAGGTCGGGTCCAGGTCCGAGGCGAAGGCCGCGAAGGATTCCAGTTCGCGATACTGCGAGAGGTCCAGTCGCAGCGAGCCCGCGACCTCCTTCATGGCCTTGATCTGGGCGGCACCGCCGACGCGGGACACCGAGACACCGACGTTGATGGCAGGCCGTACACCCTGGTTGAACAGGTCGGACTCCAGGAAGCACTGACCGTCGGTGATCGAGATGACGTTGGTCGGGATGAACGCCGAGATGTCGTTGGCCTTCGTCTCGATCACCGGCAGCCCGGTCATGGAACCGCCGCCCAGTTCGTCGGACAGCTTGGCGCAGCGCTCCAGCAGGCGGGAGTGCAGGTAGAAGACGTCGCCGGGGAACGCCTCGCGGCCCGGCGGGCGACGCAGCAACAGCGAGATCGCGCGGTAGGCGTCGGCCTGCTTGGAGAGGTCGTCGAAGACGATGAGGACGTGCTTGCCCTCGTACATCCAGTGCTGGCCGATGGCCGAACCCGTGTACGGCGCAAGCCATTTGAAGCCGGCGGGGTCGGATGCCGGCGAGGCGACGATGGTGGTGTACTCCATCGCGCCACCCTCTTCGAGGGCGTTCTTGACGCTGGCGATCGTCGTGCCCTTCTGGCCGATCGCGACGTAGACGCAGCGCACCTGCTGCTTCTCGTCGCCGGTCTCCCATGCCTGACGCTGGTTGAGGATGGTGTCGACGCAGACCGCGGTCTTGCCGGTCTTGCGGTCGCCGATGATCAGCTGGCGCTGGCCGCGGCCGATCGGGGTCATCGCGTCGATGGCCTTGATGCCGGTCTGCAGCGGCTCGGAGACACCCTGACGCTGAACCACCGACGGAGCCTGGAGTTCGAGCGCGCGGCGGATGTCGGTCTCGATGTCGCCCAGCGCGTCGATCGGCTGGCCTAGCGGGTTGACGACGCGGCCGAGGAAGGCGTCGCCGACGGGCACGGAAAGCACCTCGCCGGTGCGCTTGACCTGCTGGCCCTGCTCGATCTTCTCGAAGTCGCCGAGGATGACCGCGCCGATGCTGTGCTCGTCGAGGTTCAGCGCCACACCGAGCACGCCACCGGGGAACTCGAGGAGCTCCTGCGTCATGACCGAGGGCAGGCCCTCGACGTGGGCGATGCCGTCACCGGCGTCGATGACGGTGCCGACCTCTTCGCGCTCGGTCTCGGCGGAAAACGACGATACGTAGTCCTCGACGGCGCTTTCGATGTCAGAAGCGGAGATTGTCAACTCTGCCATGGTTTCTCGTCTTCCTACCTTGTTGTCTTGGGTGGTGAGTCTGTGGTCAGTCCGGCAGCTGAGTCTGTGCGGCCGCCAGGCGTGATGCGATGGATCCGTCGATCACCTCGTCGCCGACGGCGATCGAAAGACCGCCCAGCAACTCCGGATTGACGTTGAGCTGCACCGAAACGGGATGCCCGTAGATGCGGGTGAGCACCTCGGTGAGCCGGGTGCGCTGAGCATCCGACAGATCCGCTGCGGCCGTCACGTGTGCGACCAGCTCGCCGCGACGAGACACTGCGAGCTCGGCCAGGTCGATGACGGCCTCGTCCGCTCGCTCGCCACGAAGCAGGCCCACGGTCTGGGACAGCAGCGCCGCGGCGGTGCCGTTGACTCCGGAGACACCGTCGAAGACCTTGTCCAACAGTGCGATCCGACCGTCCGACGGTGTGGTGTAGTCGCTCAGCAGACTGGACAGCTGAGGCTCCGAGTCGAGCACCCGACCGAAGCGGAACAGCTGCTCCTCCACCTCGTCGACCTCACCGGCGACCTCGGCACGCTTGAGCAGCGCCAGCCGGGCCGTGTGTTCGATGCCGTCGATCAGGTCGTCCTGGGCGGACCACCGCTGCGATGCCGCGGTGCGCAGAATCTCCAGCGTGTGGTCGTCGACCTTGCCGGTCAGCACTCGGTCCACCAACGCGGTCTTGGCGGCCGAATTGTCCGTCGGGGTCGCAAGGGTCTTCGTCAGCGACGGCTCGGCGATCAGCAGCTTGACGACTGCAGCGAGTTCGTCGGCCAGCGTGGTCAGACCGGGTTCCCTGAGTCTGCCTGCCACGTCGTCGAACTTCGTCGGACAGCGCCGAAAGCGCCGCACGGCTGGCAGCGCGCAACCGGGCAGTTGCCCCCGTCTCGATCGACGGCGTCGGACGGCGCCATTTCGTCCAGTTCGGCCAGGAAACGGTCGACGGTGGCCGACTGCGCGGCCGGATCGGAGACGTGGGCCCGGACGAGCTCGTCGGCCTTCTGCACGGACTCGCTGCCGAGCCCCTGCCGTAGTTGGCGGATGAGCTGTTGGCGCATCAGCTGAACCTGTTGCGCACCTTGGGCCTTGATGCGCTCGGCGTCGACGCCCGCCTGCTCCGCCAGCTGCTCGGCGATCTTCTCCGAGTCGTGCTTGGCCTCGTCGGTGACCTTTGCCGCCTCAGCCTTGGCATCTTCGACCGCCTTGGCGTGCATCGCGTCGGCATCGTCGAGTTTCTTTGCAGCGTCGGCACTCTCGGCGAGCGCCACGCGAACGGCTTCCTGCTGCTTCTGCATCATGGCGCGGACCGGCGGAGCGACCCACTTCCACATCACGAAGACGATGATCGCAAAGCCGATCAGGTTTCCGATGAAGATCGACATCTAGCTGTTCCGTCCCGATTTCACGTCGACGCCGAGGATGCGGCTGGCCAAGGTGGCCGATAGTCCATCCACGGAGGAGTCGAGTTCTGACTGCGCTGCTGAACCCTGTTGAGACAGTTGCTCATCCGCGGCACGCACGGTCTCGCCCACCTCGCCGGACGCCTCGGCCCGCTTCTCGTCGATCACCTGGCGTCCAGCCGTGCGTGCCTCGTCGCGGATACCCGATGCCTCGGTGCGTGCGCCTGCCATCGCCTCGTCGTAGTCCGCCTGGGCGGCCGCGACCTGCTCGGCCGACTTGCGGTTGTCGGCGACGGTCTTGGCGAGCATGGCCTCCCGTTCGGCGAGCACCTTGCCGACCGGCGGCACGACCCACTTGGCAATGACGCCGAGCGTGATCATGAAGATCAGCAGGATGACGAAGATGGTGCCGTTGGGAAGAAGGAAGATCTCCTTCTTCCCGCCCTCTTCTCCCGCTGCCTCGACGGAGGCCAGGATCGTTGCAGTCAGTTCACCCATGTGCTGAATTAGCCAACCGGGGTGGCGAAGACGAACAGCGCCATGAACGCCAGGTTGATGAAGTACGCGGCCTCGACCAGACCGACGGTGATGAAGAACGGAGTGAACAGCCGTCCCTGAGCCTCGGGCTGCCGGGCGATTCCGGCGATCAGGGCGTTGCCGGCGATGCCGTCACCGATGCCGGCGCCGATGGCACCGCCACCCATGATCAATCCACCGCCGATGAGTGCTCCGGCAGCGATAGTGGGATCCATTTTCCTATCCTCCTTGATATCTGGTAGGGGTTCTACCAGGGGTTTCGTGGTCCTAACGGGCGTTAAGTCTGGTCAGCTCTCAGTGGCCATCTTCGTGGTCCAGTTCCATCGACTGGCTGAAGTACAGGATCGTCAGCAGCGCGAAGATGAAGGCCTGGATCAGGCCGACGAAGAGATCGAACGTCTTCCAGATGGCGTTGGGTAAGGCCATCGCCGCCGGGCCGAAATTGGCGCCCAGCAAGGCGATCAGGCCCACCAGGATGCCGCCGGCGAAGATGTTGCCGAAGAGTCGCAGCGACAACGAGATCGGCTTGGCGATCTCCTCGACGATGTTGATGGGCATCAGGAAGACGACGTGACCCTTGAGCGTCTTCCACACGTGGCCCAGCGGGCCGCGGCGCCAGAATCCGGCGGCGTGGTACGCGATGAACACGAAGCCCGCGAGGGCGAAGACGAAGTTGATGTCGGCGGCGGGCGGCTTGAGCACCTCGCCGGGAGGGCCTTCGCCGCTTCCGTACTGCCACGGGAACACCGACAACCAGTTCGACACCAGGATGAACACGAAGATGGTGACCGCCAGCGGGAGCACGAACGGCGCGATCTTCATGCCGATCGCCGTCTCGATCTGGCTCCGCATCTGCATGGTGATGGCTTCCCAAAAGAGTTGCACGCCACCGGGTACGCCGGTCGACGTCACCTTCGACTTCAGGAAGAAGGCGAGTGCGATGACGATGATCGCCGCGATCGACGTGGAGATGACCGTGTCGCCGTTGATCGTCAACCACCGACTGTCGGAGCCGAACAAGTGCCAGACCGGGTCGTGCTCACCGACGTGAATCGCGGCCTCGGCGAGAATGGTCTCAGTCATTGCTGTCTGCTCTATCCTTCGATTCCGATTCCAGGACCTCGAGTCCGTTGGCGCGGATCTTGCGCATCACCGGGATGCTGGTCGACATCACCAGCAGCGCCTGGAAGAGCGCGAGTCCGAACAGAACGGCCAGGCCGTCGTGCTTCTTGAAGACGAATGGCGATGGCCAGGCCGACCGCCGTGATGGCGATCAACCGCGTGGCGGAGTTGACCGCCATCTTCTTCTTGAGCGGGTGGTCGCCTGCGGTGATCGCCTCGACCGCGCGGCGCACCAACAGGGCGTTGAGCAAACCCAGTAGCGAGGCCGACACCGAGGAAGACGCCGAAGAAGGGATGTCCCGCGTAGGCGGCCGCAACGACGGCCAGCGCCGTGAGGGCGACACAGATGAGGAGCAGTCGAAGCGGCCGGAAAGCCACTGAAGGGAACACCAACGGCGCGTCCTGCGCTGGCGTCGTCACTGCGTCACCTCAATCCCGCTTTCACGGAAGCCGTCCCCTTTGACGAGCGATGTTCCGGTGCGTGCCCGCCGAGCGTAACGGAGGGCGTAACACGCGCTGGAATCACCCAAGGGGTAGCTCCCTTATGTCGGTCGTAAATCGGCGCCGATCGATCTTGTGAATCGATGGGCCGGGGCCGGCAACCCGCGAGGTTTTTCGGGTTCTGCCAGTAAAGTACCACATGGTAGGTGGCCCAAAACGCGAACTACTACTTTTTGTCGTACAACTCTTTCTGTACGTCGCCTGTCAGGCCTCGACCCCGCCTCAACAACGGAATGAGGGTGATGACGATCGCCACCGCGATGGCCGCCAACATGACTCCCGCCGGTGTAGCGCGGGTCGAAGAAGATCGTGCTCGCCGCGCCCAGCGCGACGATGCCGACCCATAGGTAGATCAGCAGCACCACCCGACGATGGGAGTGCCCGATCTGGAGCAGTCGATGGTGAAGATGCATCTTGTCCGGGCTGAACGGACTGCGGCCGGCACGTGTCCGGCGGACGATCGCCAGCAACATGTCGAGCGCCGGAACGAATAGCACCGCGACGACGAGAAGGAACGGCGACAGGAGCGCGAACACGTCGCGCGCGCCGTAGGCGGTCTGCGAAATGGGGCCTGCCGCGGTCGTCGACGCCGCAGCGAGCATCAGGCCGATCAGCATCGACCCGGAATCGCCCATGAAGATCCGCGCTGGGTGGAAATTGTGCGGCAGGAAGCCCAGACATGCCCCCGCGAGGACGACCGAGATCACGGCGGGCGGGTAGAAGAGGACGTCACCGCCGTGGTCGCGCAGCAGGCCGATCGAGAAGATGCAGATCGCCGATGCGGTGATCAGGCCCAGTCCGGCGGCAAGCCCGTCGAGGCCGTCGACGAAGTTCATGGCGTTGACGATCGCCACCGTCAGGGCGAGCGTCAGGAGGATCGACGACACCTGGTCGAGCACGATGGTGCCGACGCTGCCGATCGGTATGTAGAGGACGCTCCACGCCACGCCCATCGTGACCAGGACGCTGGCCGCGGTGATCTGGCCCGGCGAACTTCGTCAGCGCGTCGAGGCCCCAGCGGTCGTCGATCAAGCCGATCACCATGATGAGGCCGCCCGCCACGACGACGGCAGGCATGCCGGACGAGTAGACGAAACCCCTTGTCAGCGCGGGCAGTTGGGAGGCGAGCAGCACGGCGGCAGACCACGCCGACGTACATCGCGAGGCCGCCCATCCGAGGAGTCGGCTGCACGTGGACGTCGCGTTCGCGGGGATGAGCGACCGCGCCCGACCCGCCTCGCGAGCACCCGGACCCAACCCGTCGCGAAGTACGTGATGATGGCCGCCGTGAGGCCGACGAGGGCCAGCTCGCGCAACGGGACGCCCGCGCCGCGTTCGGACAGTGCGAGCAGCCTGACGCCAGCGCCGTCCGCGTCCTCACCACGGGGTGAACCGTACTTGAGGATTCTGAGACCAGAACACGTCAGTCGGTCAGCGTCTCTTCGTCGACGCCGAGCACCTGGCGATGGCCGCGGCGGTGATCGGCCCCTGCCGCAGGACCTTCGGCCGTAGCGCCGGTGAGGTCGACGATCGTGGATGCCGCCTGCCGTGCCGACGGGCCCGCCTCGAGGTACACCTCGACCAGATCGCCGAGCTGCTGGTGCGCCTCGGCGGCGGTGGTCGCGGCGGTTCGTCCGGAGATGTTGGCGCTCGAGACCGCCATCGGCCCGATCTCGCGCAACAGCTCGATCGCGATCGGGTGCAATGGCATTCGCAGCATGACGGTCCCGTGCGCGTCGCCGAGGTCCCAGGCCAGCGATGGCGCCTGCTGAACCACCAGGCTCAGTGCGCCTGGCCAGAACGCGTGAATCAGCTCGCGCGCGGCGTGCGGGACCGAGTACACCAGGCCGTCGATGGTGTGCCACGACCCGACGAGGACGGGCACCGGCATGTCCCGCCCGCGCCCCTTGGCGGCGAGCAGCGCGGCGACGGCCGCGCCGTCGAACGCGTCCGCGCCGAGCCCGTACACCGTGTCGGTCGGCATGACGATCAGGCGGCCGCCCTTGACGGCACTGATCGCCGAGGCGATGCCCGTCGAACGCTGGTCGGCGTCGGAGCAGTCGAACACGTTCGGCGTCGGCTGTCCTCCGCTCGAGTCATGCGACTACTTCACCTCTTCTGCGCATCGCGGTGACAAACCGGGGTCGTCCGGCGAGGTCGCGCCGGGAGACGATGTCGGCGAACGCGCCCGCTCGCGCGAAGACCGCCATCGGTCTGCGACGCGGTGGTGTCGTCGTGCTCTACGCCGACGTGCCCACCGTCGCGCAGCAGCCGCTGCGATCAGTTCGACCATCGGGCCGATGACCGTCATGCCGTCCGGCCCGCCGAACAGTGCGTGTCGCTGGATCATGCTCGGCCACTTCGGGTTCCAGTGGCGCAGCCATCGGGAATGTAGGGCGGATTGGCGACGACGAGATCAACCGTGCCGTCGCAGATCGGCCAGCAGCTCGGCGGCCGTGACGTCCGCCTCGACGAGTTCGACGCCGGTCCCCGCGCAGATTGCGTCGGCGTAGTGCCAGCGCCTCCGGCGGAGTCGTCGACGGCGATGACCCGGCCCCGGGCCGCGCGTCGCGATGGCCAGTGCGAGCGCTCCCGAACCCGTGCACAGGTCGACGATCAGCGGCGTCCGTGCCGGAATCGGTTGTCGCGACCGCCCATTCCAGAAGCGACTCGGTCTCCGGCCGCGGAATGAAGACACCTGGGCCGACGGTGACGGTCACCGGACCGAACGCGGCCGACGACATCAGGTGCTGCAGCGGAATCCGCCGAGCCCTGGCCTCGACCGCGTGGCGGTAGCGGTCGAAGAACGACTCGTCCGGCTCCGAGAACGCCAGCCGTCCGCGGTCGACTCCCGCGGTGTGAGCCGCCAGATACTCGGCGTCGACGCGCGGCGTGCCGACGCCCGCGGCCGAAAGCGCTTCGGTCGCTTCGTCGATGGCTCCGCACGCAGACGGGTCATGCCTTCTGCAGCTTCGCCTGCTTGTCGGCGTCGGCGAGCGCGTCGAGCAGTGGATCGAGATCACCGTCGAGCACCTGGTCGAGGTTGTGCGCCTTGAAGTTGATGCGGTGATCGGCGATGCGGTTCTCGGGGAAGTTGTAGGTGCGGATGCGCTCGCTGCGGTCGACGGTGCGGATCTGGCTGGCGCGGTCGGCCGACGCGTCCGCCGAGGCCTGCTCCTCGGCCAGGGCCTGCAGCCGGGCGGCGAGCACCACCATGGCGCGGGCCTTGTTCTGCAGCTGCGAGCGCTCGTTCTGACAGGTCACGACGATGCCGGTGGGCAGGTGCGTGATGCGGACCGCCGAGTCGGTGGTGTTGACGCCCTGGCCGCCCTTGCCGGATGACCGGTAGACGTCGATGCGCAGGTCGGACTCGTCGATCTGGACCGCCTCGACGTCCTCGGGCTCCGGGTACACCAGCATGCCGGCGGCCGACGTGTGCACGCGGCCCTGCGATTCGGTGACGGGCACGCGCTGCACGCGGTGCACGCCGCCTTCGAACTTCAGCCGCGACCAGACGCCGTCGGCCGAGTCGCCCTTGCTGGCGATCGTCATCGTGGCGTCCTTGTAGCCGCCGAGATCGGACCACGTCTCGTCGAGCACCGTCACCGTCCAGCCGTGACGCTCGGCGTAGCGGATGTACATGCGGGCGAGGTCGGCGGCGAACAATGCGGATTCCTCGCCGCCCTCACCGGACTTCACCTCGAGAACGACGTCGTCGCCGTCATGGGGGTCGCGTGGTGCCAGCAGATCGGTCAGCTGGGTTTCCAGCTTCGACACGCGGGCTTCCAGGTCGGGGATCTCAGCGGCGAACGACGAGTCCTCGACGGCCAATTCCCTGGCGGCGTCGAGATCACCGCGGGCGGTCTCCGCCTTGCGATAGGTCGAGACGATCGGCGAGATCTTCGCGAACCGGCGGCCGACGCGTTTCGCCGCGCCTGCGTCGGCATGCAGGCCGGGGTCGGCGAGCTGACGCTCCAGATCGGCGTGCTCGGCCAGGAGTGCTTCGATCTGCGAGCCTGATGCGGCTGTCACATGAGCCTCCTCGTGCAAACGCAAATCGGCGCCCGATCCCGAATCTGGCGAGATGCCAGAGACAGAACGGGCGCCGATGGCGTAGCTAGTTGTCGGACGAGGCGTTCTCGCCGGTCTTCTTGGCTCGGGCGCTTGCCGTAGCGCTTCTCGAAGCGAGCCACGCGGCCGCCGCTGTCGAGGATCTTCTGCTTGCCGGTGTAGAACGGATGGCACTGCGAGCAGACCTCGACCACGATGTGGCCGCCGTCCTTGGTGCTCCGCGTCTGGAAGGAGTTGCCGCAGCCGCAGACCACGCTGGTCTCGCCGTAGGCGGGGTGAATGCCCGATTTCATTTTCTGGTCCTCTTCAATCGTTGGCCGCCGGGTCGCCTGAGTTCTGACCTGTGGTCTTCAGACGTGAACCGGAACCGAGGTCGACGGCCCATTATGCCAGGTCAGCCGTCAGAGTCATAAACGTGCGCCGACCGGCGTCTATTCCGGCGCTGGTCAATCGACGGATGCCACTGCGGGCACCGGGCCCGACAAACCGTCGAGTCCGGCCGTGCGGCCGACCAGTGCCAGCAGGATGTCCGACATCGACACCACGTGACCCGCTCTCCTGAGCCGACGCGGAAGTCCGCGTCGTCGGCGACGATTCCACGCCCGGGAAAGCGCTTACGGGCGTGGAACGGGAACCCCATCGCCCACACCCGATGCGCGGCGATCGCCGGCGGCCTTCGGTGGGCATCCTCCGTTCGACGCCGAGCGGAATCGCGATGTCCTGACCGTGCACCAGGGCGTCCATCAGTGGGTCGGCGACGGCGGTGCCCGGTGGCCGTCGCCGCCCGCCGACCATGGCACGCAACGCCGCGACGACCTCATCGGGCGTGCTCGCGGTCCTCCCGCGCGGTCCGGGCGACCATGTCGTTGAACCGGAAGCCCGGAGCGCACGGCCTCCCACGCCATCGGCGGCCATGGTGCCGCGGACTGGGTGAGGTGCACGCCGACGTCGCGAACCGTCCAACCCGGCAGAGCGACGGCGTCGCCCACTGCTCGGCCGTGAGCGTCTCGAGGAAGTCGGCGAGGTCTGCTCGCTGTTGATCGATGTGCCGCCAGTCTCGTCGGTGTCCATGTCGCCCTCCAATTAGTCAGGATTCCTGACGAAATATAGTCAGGGAAACGTACTAAAGTCAACGGTGGCGGTGACCGAGCCCAGCACCGCAACGCTTCTGTTCGTCGTGCACCGGGCCGCCGAGACGAAGGTCATGGATGCCCTGCGGGCAGCGGGGTTCGACGATCTGACGGTCGCGCAGTGCCGCATCGCGCAACGGTTGAGCCCCAACGGTATTCGCATCACCGATCTCGCCGAGCAGGCAGGTGTCACCAAGCAGACCGCAGGTGCGCTGATCGACGAACTCGAACGCAGCGGCTACGTCGAACGCAGAGCCAGACCCGGCCGACGCCAGCGCGCGCCTGGTCGTGCTCAGCGCCAGGGGGCGCGAGACTGTGCGCCGCGGCGGCGGCCGAGGTCGCCAAGATCGAAGAGGCGTGGCGCAGCCAGTTCGGCGCCGGCGGCGTATCAGCACCTGCGGGAGATGCTGATGTCGCTGCGCGAGGTCACCGATCCGAGCCGCTGACGGCCGTCGCCGCCGACGGGATGGAAGTCCGTTGCCGTCGCGCTTCCACACCGTGCGGCCGGTGGGATCGGTCCCGCGGGCCACCAGCTCGCGCTTGAGGATCTTGTTGGTCGCCGTGCTCGGCAGGTCCTTCGCCAACCATACGTAGCGCGGCCAGGCCTTCGGCGACAGATCCCGTTGCGCCGCAAGGAACTCCGCGAACTCCGCGGGGCTCAGCGTCGGCGTCGTCGCGCAATACGATGGCCGCCATCACCTGGTCGCCGACGTACTCGTCGGGCACGGGGTACACCGCGACCCTGCTGATTGCGCTCAGCCGCAACAGGATTCGCTCGATGGGCGCGGCCGTGAGGTTCTCGCCGTCGACGCGCATCCAGTCGGCGGTACGCCCGGCGAGGTAGATCCAGCCGTCGGCGTCGCGGTAGGCAAGGTCGCCCGACCAGTACATGCCGTGGCGCAGCCGCTGGTCGGTGGCGCCGGGATCGTTGTAGTAGCCGCGGAACATCCCGCTGCCGGTGGTGTTGACGATCTCGCCGGTGGCGGCGTCGGCGTTGATCAGGGCGCCGGATTCGTCGAAGCGCGCGACCTCGCATTCCTGCACGGTCTCGGGGTCGTAGACGGCGACGCCGGGGAAGCCCTTCCCGATCGAGCCGGAGGGGCAGTCGTCGGACCGGGTGATGATCACCGCCTGCTCGGTCGAGCCGAAGCCGTCGGTGACGACGCAGTCGAACCGGCGGCCGAACTCGGTGATGTCGCGATCGGCGGCCTCGTTGCCGAACGCGACCCGCAGCGGATTGTCCGCGTCGTCGGGCTGCTCGGCGGTGGCCAGGATGTAGGCCAGCGGCTTGCCGACGTAGTTCATGTACGTGGCGCCGTGGCGTCGGACGTCGGACAGGAAGCGCGAGGCCGAGAAGGCGGCGGGCGCCATGGCGGCGCCCGCGTTGACCGCCACGCTCCACCCTGCGTACACGGCGTTGGAGTGGAACAGCGGCATGGCCAGGTAGCACACGTCGGAGCTGACGACCTTGTACTGCTGCGCGAGGGCCATGCCCGCGAACAGCACCATCGCGTGCGGCACCACGACCGCCTTCGGGTCACCGCTGGTGCCGGAGGTGAAGATCATCATGAAGGTGTCGTCGGGCGCGGATTCGCGATGCGGGACCAGTGCCGGCGCCGAGGCCGTCGACGTGGCCCACTCGTCGGAGGACACGTCGATGACCGTCACCGCGCCGAGGTCCAGACCGTCGAGCAGGTGCCGGTGGTCGGGATCGGTGAGCAGGAACTGACAGTCCACGCGATTGACGTCGCGGACGAGCCCGTCGCCGCGGCGAGTGGTGTTGATCCCGCACAGCACGTAGCCACCCAGGCCGGCGGCGGCCATCGCGGTCAGCATGTCGGGGGTGTTGCCCATCAGTACGCCCACGTGCAGCGGCCGCGACGGGGTCGGCCATCGCGATGAGCGTCGCGGCCTGCGCCGTGGCCTCGGCGACGTGCTCGCGCCACGTCCAGGTCCGGTCGCCATACTTGATCGCGGTGCCGTCCTGATCGGCTCGCTCGCGAATCAGCTGCTGCAAGGTATCCGCCATCGTTGGCTGCCTTCGTCCGGATAGTGAACAGATATCGGAAACTGTCTACCATGCCTGGCCTGGCGGGCGTACCGTCGGGCACTTGGCACAATGATCTTCCTCAGTACGCCGCTTGGCGGCAAAACCATCAGGAGCGGCACGTGACCAGCGCGACCACGCCGAAGACCGTCCGCGATCGGCTCATCGACGCGGCCGAGGAGTGCATGCGCGCCAAGGGCATTCGCGCGACGACGGTGTCCGAGGTCGCCGAGGTGGCCGGGGTGTCGAGGGGTTGGCTCTACCGGCACTTCCCCGACAAGATCTCCCTGCTGGGCGCGGCGCTGGTGCGGCTCAACGACGCCTACTGGTCGGAGGCGCACGCCTGCTCGAAGGGGTGGACGGCCTCGATCGGCAGCTCGCCGCGGGCATCCGCCACGGCCGCACCGCGTACGACGATCCCGGCGCGATCCTGCTCAAGCTGCGGATGGACGAGCCCGAGGAGTTCGCGGCGTGCGCCGGGGCGGGCGTGCAGGGTCTGGTGCCCGACCTCGCGCGATTCTGGTCGCGCTACCTGATCGCCGCGCGCGACCGTGGCGACCTCCATCCCGACCTCGACATCGCCGAGGCATCGGAATGGGTTGCGCGCGCGATCATTTCGCTGGCGACGGTCCCTGGCGCGCGGCTCGACCCCGCCGACCACTCGGCCGTGCTGAGGCACGTCCGCCGCTACGTCATGCCCGGGCTGAGGGCCGACCCCAACGTGTGACCAACACCGCGCGAACAGCGTATGGCCCTGATCGAACGGGCATTTGCGTCGCGGTATCGTAGCGGTTAGTCGTCGTTGGCCATCTGCGGCGTGGTCTTGGAGACCTGCACCAGGAACTCGTAGTTGGTCTTGGTCTTGCGCAGCTGGCTCATCAGCAGGTCGATGGCCTGATGCGAGTCCAGACCGGACAGCACGCGGCGCAGCTTGTGCACGACACCGAACTCGTCGCTGGAGAGCAGCAGCTCGTCCTTGCGGGTGCCCGACGGGTTGACGTCGACGGCCGGGAACACGCGGCGCTCGGAGATCTTGCGGTCGAGCTTGAGCTCCGCGTTACCGGTGCCCTTGAACTCCTCGAAGATCACCGTGTCGCCGGTGGAGCCGGTCTCGACCATCGCCGTGGCGATGATCGTCAGCGAGCCACCGAACTCGATGTTGCGCGCTGCGCCGAGGAACCGCTTCGGCGGATACAGCGCGGTCGAGTCGACACCACCGGAGAGGATGCGGCCCGACGCGGGCGACGCGTTGTTGTACGCGCGGCCGAGGCGGGTGATCGAGTCGAGGAGCACCACGACGTCGCGGCCCTGCTCGACGAGGCGCTTGGCCCGCTCGATGGCCAGCTCCGCGGCCTGGGTGTGGTCCGACGGCGGCCGGTCGAAGGTCGAGGCGATGACCTCACCCTTGACCGAGCGCTGCATGTCGGTGACCTCTTCCGGGCCGCTCGTCGACGAGCACGACCATGAGGTGGCATTCGGGGTTGTTGACGGTGATCGCGTTGGCGATGTCCTGAAGGATCGTCGTCTTACCGGCCTTCGGCGGCGACACGATCAGGGCGCGCTGACCCTTGCCGATCGGCATGATCAGGTCGATGATGCGGGTGGTCAACCGGTCCGGCGTGGTCTCCAGGCGCAACCGCTGGTTCGGGTAGAGCGGCGTGAGCTTGGTGAAGTCGGGACGATTCCTGGCGTCTTCGACCGGGCCGCCGTTGACGGTGTCCAGCCGAACCAGCGGGTTGAACTTCTGGCGCGGGTTGTTGCCGCCGCCCTGTCCTCCGCCGCCGTCTCGCCCTCGCGGGCCACGCGGACCGCACCGGTCACGGCATCGCCGCGACGCAGGCCGTTCTTGCGGACCATGTTCATCGAGACGTAGACGTCGTTCGGGCCCGCCAGGTAGCCGGAGGTGCGCACGAACGCGTAGTTGTCGAGGACGTCGAGGATGCCTGCGACCGGCTGGACGACGTCGTCTTCGCGAAGTTCGGTGTCGCGGTCGCCGCCGCCGCCACCCTCACCGCCGGCGCGCTCGCCGCGGCGCCTGCGATCGCGGAAGCGGCGGCCACGCCGACCCTGACGACCGTCGCCGTCGTCATCGTCGTCGTTGTTGTTGCTGTTGTTCTGGTTGTTGCCGCTGTTCTGGTTGCTCTGCGTTGTTGTTTGCTGGCTCTGGTTGTTGCCGTTGTTCTTGTTGGCGTTGTTCGTTCTGGTTGTTGGCGTTGCGGTTGTTTCCGCCGTGTCGCCGTCGTTGTCTTATTGCCATCGTTGTTCTTGTTCTGCTGGTTGCGCTTGGGCTCGTTGTCGTCGTCGGCGACGGTCGTCTGCTTGACCTGCCTCGTCGCCCGCCTCCGGGGCTCCGGCCCGACGGTTCGCGCCGCGTCGCTCACGACGTGCGCGGGGAGGAGCTTGGCTAGCCTGCTCGTCGCCACCTCTGCCTGCACCGACGCGTCGGCGGCGCGGCCTGGGCGTCGGTGGCGGGCTGGGCGTCTTTCGGCGCGGCTGGGCGTCCTCGGCGGGCTGGGCGTCCTTGGCGGCGGCTGGGCGACCGCGGGCCGGCGGGCTCGCGGCGGGCGCAGCCTGAGCGGCACCGTTGGTCTCGCCGCGCTGTTCGCGGATCGCCGCGATCAGCTCGCTCTTGCGCATGCCGGACGCGCCCTTCACACCAACCTGGTTGGCGAGCGCGCGCAGATCCGGCAAAACCATGCCGGACAGCGATCCGGAGCGCTCGCTGGGCGCAGCGTCCTTGGCGACGGGGGCGTCGGCGTCACCGGTGGCGCAGCGGGTGCGGCCACTTCGGGGTTTGGATCTGCCTCGGG
>CAWCTU010000008.1:0-57367 GCA_963798405.1 uncultured Actinomycetota bacterium | reverse complement strand
CGCTGCTCTCGGCGGCCGCCGTGCCGGCGATACGGCCGAATACCGACCCGGCGGTGAGACCCGTGCCGCCCGGATAGTTGTGGAAGAACAGCCCGCCCACGATCTCACCCGCGGCGTAGAGACCGCGGATCGGTACGCCCTCGTTGGACACCACCGCCGCCTTGTCAGGCGTGATGCGCAGGCCGCCGAAGGTGAAGGTGATGCCGCACGTCACCTGGAAGGCGACGAATGGCGGTTCGTCGAGACGATTGGCCCAGTTCGACTTCCGCACCGCCAGGCCACGGGTCCCTCTCCCGTCCTTCACAGAGGGGTCGAACGGCACCTCGGTCATCACCGCGTCGTTGTACTCCGCGACGTGGGCGAGGAACTGCTCACCGTCGACGCCCTCCAGCTTGGCGGCCAACTTCTCGAGCGTGTCAGCCTGCACCTTGGTCACCTGCCGGATCCTGTACTCGTCTCGCAGAAGGTGCAACACCTTGGCGTCGAAGACCTGCCACGCGAACTGATCCGGCTGGGCCAGGATGCGGCTGCCGTACTTGGCGTAGGTGTAGTTGCGGAAATCCTCGCCCTCGTCGACGAAACGGCGGCCCTCGGCATTGACCATGATCCCGAGCGGATAGCTGTGCTTCTGGAAACCGTCCCCGATCGCGAGGTCGCCGAACTCGGGGGCGTTGCGGTCCCAGCCCACGGCGTGGCAGCCGGACCAGTGGCCGGCAGGCGACGCCCCGACCTCGAAGGCCATGCGGTGCCCCTCGCCGGTATTGAAACGCGTGCCCCGCACCCTGGCCAGGTCCCAGCCGGGCCCGAGGTAGCGCGTGCGCCACTCGACGTTCGCCTGGAAGCCGCCGCAGGCCAGTACCACGGCGGTGGCCGGCACATCGACGATTTGCCCGTCGATCATTGCCGACACACCGTGGACTCCGTCACCGTCGGCGAGGAGATGCCGCACCGGCGCACCGTAGCGAATCTCGATGCCTGCCTTGGCGGCCAGGGTGTGCTCCGCCTCGACGAGCCCCGGCCCGCCGCCCGAGGCATCGATCGTGAGTCCACCCCAAAATCGCATGATGTCGCCCACCTTGAATGCCTGGCGGCCGTAGGCGGGGACGAACCGGATGCCGAGGTCGGCCATCCACCGGAGAGTGGCGTGGCTTTGTTCCACCAACATTGCGACGAGGTCGGGGTCGGCCCGGTACTTGGTGACCCGCGCCATGTCGTCGTAGAACGCCGACGCCGAGTAGACGCCGAAGTCCGTGGTGGCCAGCTCGTCCTCGCTCAGGTCGCGCACCAGTTCCCGCAGCTGATCGACGGACTCGTAGACGACGCGCATGGCCCCGGCGGTGAACCCCGTGTCCCCACCCCGCTCGTGTTCGGGCGCCCGCTCCAACACGAGCACCTTGGCACCGCGCTCGCGGGCGGCGAGGGCGGCACACATGGCGGCGTTGCCGCCGCCGACCACCACGACGTCGGCAGCCAGGTCGTCGGACCACGACGTCATCTGCGGATCGCCCGTCACGCGACCACTCCGATCAGATTCCCACGTTCGTCCAGATGGTCCATCTCAGCATGCCTCCTACGCTGGACCGTCGTCCTGACGAGTCCCAATGTCCTGCGACCGTACCTACGCACCCATGTCCCCAACGTTTCGTCTCGGGTGACGTTCGCCCCTGCCGGTGTCTGCCGGGCCGCCCGGAATTCCTAGGGCACCACCACATCTCGCACCGACTGGCCGGCCGCCAGCCGAGTGAAGCCGGCGTTGATCTCGTCGAGTGGCAATGTGGCGGAGTGCAACCGGTCGACCGGCAGACGGCCTTGCCGGTAGAGCTCGACGAAGCGAGGGATGTCACGACGCGGCACGCAGCTCCCCATGTAGCTGCCGCGCAGCACCTTCTCGTCTGCGACCATCGCGGACAACTGGAGCGCGAGCCGCTCACTCGGCCTCGCCAGGCCCGCGACGACCGTCGTGCCACCTCGTCTCGTCACCGCGCACGCCAGTTCGACGGCGGCCGCCGCGCCCGCCATCTCGAACGCGAACTCAACACCGCCGTCCAGCGCATCGACGATCGCCTCCGCACACGACGGGTCGGTGGCGTCGAAGACGTCGGTGGCCCCCAGCGTGCGGGCCAGCTCGAGCTTCGCCGCGTTGGTGTCGACTGCGACGATGCGTCCTGCGCCGACGGCTACCGATCCCAACAGCGCGCTCAGGCCGACGCCCCCCAGGCCCACCACCGCCACCGACGCACCGGCCGGCACGCGCCCTGTGTTGACCACTGCACCGACGCCCGTGATCACCGCGCAGCCGAAGATCGCGGCCACCTCCGGCGGCACGTCGGGATCGATCCGCACGACCGAACTCGGCACCACCACCGCCCGCTCGGCGAAGGCGGAGATCCCGCTGTAGTGGTGCAGCGACCGGCCGTCGATCGAAAGACGCCGGCTCCCGGTCTGCAGCGTCCCGGCGGTGCGAGCCGACCACGATGACTGACACAGGTTCGGCCTGCCGGAGCCGCAGAACTCGCACTGGCCGCAGCTGGCGACGAAGACCATCACCACCTGGTCACCGACGGCCAGCCCATCGACGCCCGCTCCCACTTCCTCCACCACGCCGGCCGCCTCGTGGCCGATGACGGCGGGCATGGTGCGCGGCCGGTCTCCGGTGATGGCCGACAAGTCCGAGTGACACAGTCCCGCAGCCGTGATTCGCACCAGCAACTCGCCGGGGCCGGGACCGTCGAGGTCGACCTCCTCCACGGCGAGCGGGCCGCTCTCGTGGGGCTGGTGCCCCTGCTCCCACAGGATCGCTGCCCTGACCTTCATGCTGGGACCGCTTCCGTAGGCTTCGTCGGGTCGACGTCGAGGCGGGCGACCACGCCAGCCAGCTCGGGCCGAGGCGGCGGATAGCTTGCGAGAACCAACGGGTCGTGCCCCGGGACCAGGTGGTCGGGGCCTTCGGCCAGATGCCGCAAGCGGTGCAACGTCTCGACGTAGTCGATGGTGCTCACCAGCACCGGAAACGGGTTCTCGGCGTAGAGATTCTCGTAGAAGTGAGACGCGTCGGACGTCAGCACCACCTGGCCTCGCCGGGTGTTGACCCGCACCACCTGCATGCCGGGCGTATGGCCGCCTGCCGCGTGGATCGACAGCCCCGGCGCGATCTCGTCGGCGCCGTCGTGGAAGGTGACGCGCCCGGCGTAGGCGCGTCGGAGGTAGGCGGCGACCTGTTCCGGGTCGTAGGGGCGTCGCAGGAACGGCCGGGCCATGCACGGGCCGGACGCGTGCGCTAGCTCGTTGCGCTGCACGTGCAGCTGCGCCTTCGGGAACGAGGCCAGATTGCCGGCGTGATCCCAGTGGAGGTGTGTCGTCACCACCTGCTGGACCTCTGTGGCGTCGATGCCGATGAGGCCGAGGCCCTCCGTCGGGCAACGGAGGAATTGGTGACCGCGGGCTACACAGGTGCGCTCGTCGGCGCCGGTGTCGATGACGACCACACGTGATGACGAGACGGCCGCCCAGACGAAGAAGTCCATCGGCATCGGTGTGTCGTGGGGATCGTCAGGCGCGACCCACATGAAATTCTCGACTCGCCGCCGACGCGGGTTCGTGGCGTACCGGATGGCGTACAACTCATACACGTCATCACTCATCGCTGGCCGCCTCTGGTTCCCCGGTGTCGCCGAGGTCGATCCACACGCTCTTGGTCTGCAGGTACTCGCCGATGGCATCGACACCGCTCTCCCTGCCGAGGCCCGAGGCCTTGTAGCCGCCGAACGGCGACTGCGGCGTGGTGTAGCGGTAGCCGTTCACCCACACCGTCCCTGCTTGCAACCGGCGGCTGACCCGGTGGGCCCGGCTGAGGTCGCGCGTCCAGACGCCGGCGGCGAGACCGTAGGCGACTCCATTGGCAAGCGCTACCGCCTCCGCTTCGCTGTCGAACGCGGTCACGGCCAGGACCGGACCGAACACCTCCTCCTGGAACAGCTCGCTGGCGGGGTCGACGTCGGTGAACACCGTCGGTGCGACGAAGCGCGGGCACCCGGCCGCCTCGACCGCGCGCCCGCCGGTGACGAGCGTGGACCCCGAGGCCTGGGCCCGGTCGATGAAGCCGACGATGTGTTCAAACTGCTTCTCGGTCGCCACCGGCCCGACGTCGGTGGCGGGGTCGGACGGATCGCCGAAGCGGACCTTCTCGGCGATGGCGACCACCCGTTCGACGAGCTCGTCGTGCACCGACCGCGCGACGATGAGTCGTGATCCTGCGAGGCACGTCTGGCCGCCGGAGGAGAACACGCCAGCGGCGACACCGGCAGCCGCCCGCTGCCGATCGGCGTCGGCGAAGACGAGATGCGGAGACTTCCCGCCGAGCTCGAGCGTGACCGGCTTGCCAGCGCGAGCGGCGAGCTCGGCGACGACGGTGCCGGCGACCGCCCCGCCGGTGAACGAAACCTTGCGGACGAGCGGATGCTCTACGAGCGGCGGCACCACGTCGGGACCGAAGCCGCTCACAACGTTCACGACGCCGTCCGGCACGCCCGCCTCGGCGAGCAGGCCCATCATCGTGACGATCGACGTCGAGGTGTGCTCCGAGGGCTTGACGACGACCGTGTTGCCGGCGGCCAGGGCCGGCGCCAGCTTCCACGACGCCAGCCGCAGCGGCGAGTTCCACGGGAGGATGGCGACCACCACTCCGTACGGCTCGTGCAGCGTGTAGTTCAGCACGTCGGCCCGGTCGACCGGGATGACGTCACCTTGGATCTTGTCGGCCAGGCCGCCGTAGTAGTGGTACCAGCCAGCCATCGTCCGCAGCGCCGCTTGCAGTTCGGCATACGACTTTCCGTTGTCGCGGCTCTCGGCCGCCACCAGCTCGTCGAGGTGGTCCAGCACCAGATCACCGACTCGATGCAGCAGCCTGCCCCGGGCGGTCGCGGTCATCTCGGACCATGGGCCGTCCACGAAGGCAGCGTGCGCGGCCGCGACGGCCCGCTCGACGTCGCGGGCGTCGCCCCGAGCGACCTCGGCCCACGCCTGGCCGGTGAACGGGTCGATGCTGTCGAACCAACGGCCGCCTACGGCCGACACCTCCTCGCCGCCAATGTGCATCCCGACGCGCAGCCGAGCTCCTGCGGTGACAGTCATCGCGTCCCACCGCAGTCGAGGCTGAAGAGACGGCGGAGGGCATTGTCCCGCTGGCACTGGGCTTCGTGCCGGTTCCCCCGGTCGTGACGATCGAGCGGTCGCGTCATGGTGCGACTATGGCAGCGGGAACATTTCGTGTGCCTTTCGATCGAGCGTGGGAATTGACCCACGTCCGAGCCGCTGCTCAGCGCTACGACCGCCGGTAGGCCGAGTCGATCCCACCTACGTCACGGCGTCCTCGCCAGGTCCCCCGCGGCGGTCGGGCTGCCGTGCGAACGTGCACGGAAACGTCGGCGAAATGGTGCGCCTCGTAGATATAGGTATCGACACCGAGAAAGAGGAGAGCTGTGGATCTGCAACTCAACAACGAAGCCGCGCTGGTCACGGGCGGCGGTCGTGGCATAGGCCAGGCGATCGCGGTGGCGTTGGCGCGTGAGGGCGTTCACGTGGCGGTGTGCGGACGGACGCGCGAGCCGCTGGAGGCGACCGCCGAACTCGTCGAGGCCGAGGGAGTCAAGAGTGCGGTGATCGTCATGGATCTGCTGGACGCCGACGGCTGCCGGCGTGCGGCTGACGAGTGCGCGTCGGCGTTCGGTGGATTGGACATCCTCGTCAGCAACGCATCGACAAACGTCGACTCTCACCCGGCCGACCTCGAGGTGGTCACCGACGACCAGCTCATGGAGAGGGTGAACGGTAAGGGCTTGACGTCTGTGCGTGTGACTCGCGCGGCATTGCCGTACCTGCGAGCGTCCGGTCATGGCAGGGTGATCTTGCTCGGCGGTACGTCAGCCCGCGCGGTGGCCGGGCCAGGAGGCGGGTTTGCGAGTGGCCTGGGCAATGCGTTCGTCGCCAATTTCGCCAAGCGCCTGAGCGTCGAGGTCGCCTCGGATGGCATCACCGTGAACGTGATCCATCCCGGGGTGACCAACACGGATCGCCACCCACCGCGAATCGCCGAGCTCGCAGCGCGTTTGGGCGTGAGCTTCAGCGAGGCCGAGGCCATACGAGCCAAGGAGGTTCCGGTGGGACGGATGGTCGAGCCCGCCGACGTGGCCGCTATGGCGGTCTTCCTCGCGTCTCCACTGACTGGAGCTGTGACGGGACAGACCATTGCCGTCGATGGCGGGGCGACGCACTGCGTGGTCTATTGATCGCGGTCCCCGACATCCCAGTAATCGAGTAGTTGGTGCGGTACGTCGCGGCGGTCGTGGAACTGGACGAGGGGGCGGACCTGCCTACGGTGTTGGCGGCGCGACGGCCGGGTGGGTCAGCATCCTGTCGTGATGGTCTTGGCCGCCCGGTGTACGAGGGTGGCCTTGTCGATCTTCTTCGCTATCCGTGCGCCTACTCTGAGCATTTGGATGATCCTGACGACTGGCGAATGATGACCCCGTGTCGGTGCCACGACGAGGGTGAAGACGAGTCGGTTTCCGCCGTCAGGCGGGGTAGCCGATGGTTCTGACAGTCAGGTATTCGTCGAATCCCTCTGTGCCGCCCTGTCGGCCCCAGCCGCTCATCTTGCAGCCGCCGAACGGCCCGTCCGCGCCGTACGCCACACCACCGTTGACAGACATGATTCCGGATCGGATGCGCCGGGCCACCTTCATCGCTCGCTCCTGCGATGCGGACGCCACGCCACCGGCTAGGCCGTACTTGCTGTCGTTCGCGATCCGCACCGCGTCATCCTCGTCGTCGTACGGGATGGCGCAGAGCACCGGTCCGAAGATCTCCTCGCGGGCGACGGTCATGTCGTTATCGACATCGGCCAGAAGCGTTGGCGCGACGTAGTAGCCTCGCTCCAAGTGTTCCGGCCTGCCTCCACCGGTAACCACACGGGCGCCCTCAGCCTTGGCCTTCTCGATGTACTTCAGCACTACATCCAACTGGCGGCTATTGACCAGCGGGCCCGAAACCGTCTGCGGGTCAGTCGGATCGCCGTAGGGCACCGTCCCTACCGCGGCACCGAGGATTTCTACCGCCTCCTCGTAGCGGGAGCGCGGGAGCAGCATCCGGGTGTTGATCACACAGCCCTGCCCTGCGTGCATGTTTCCCACGAGCGCGGCCTGCTGCAGCACCGCGTCCAAGTCCGCGTCGTCCAGCACGATCATTGCCGACTTTCCACCCAACTCGAGGAACGATCGCTTCATCGTGTCGGTCGCGAGCCGCGCAATCCGCTGCCCAACCCCGGTAGAGCCGGTGAAGGACACCATATCCACCCGCGGATCGGTCACCAGCCGTTCGGCCACCGTGTTGTCCGACGTCGGTACCACGTTGAGCACACCGGGGGGCATGTCGGTGCGTTCGACGGCAAGTCGTCCCAACCGGGTGGCGTTCCACGGCGTGTCCGGCGCCGGCTTCAGCACGACCGTGTTCCCCGTCGCGAGGGCCGGGCCGAGCTTGTTCAGGGTGACCTCGAGCGGGAAGTTCCATGGAGCGATGGCGGCGACCACGCCCACCGGTTCGCGCCACACCACCCGGCGGCTGGGCGCGAAGAAGTTGGTGTCAGGAAGCGCGCGCTCCCACGCGAAGGTGTCCATCATCGCGATCGGCGTCTTGAGCGCTTCCGCCAGTGGCCATTCCAGTTGGGCGGTGTATGTGACCGCGACGGGGGAACCCACCTCGGCCACGAGTTCTGCGCGCAACGCCTCCTTCTCGTCCTCGAGGGCTTGCTGAAGCTGAATCAGGCACCGCTTGCGCAACTCACGGTCCGTGGCCCAAGACGATTCGTCGAAGGCCCGCCGTGCAGCGGCAATGGCGCGGTCCATGTCATCGGCGGTTGCATCCGCGGTCTGCCCAAGCACTTCCTCGGTAGCGGGATTGATGTTGTCGTAGAGTTTGCCCGAGCTGGCCGGGGTCAAGCTGCCGTCGATAAGCATCCGGCTCTCGCCGGTCAAGATCGCGGTCATGCGCCCCTCCGAGTGTCAGTTGCTAGTGAATCGACGCTACGAGAGTAAAAATGTCACTTGAATGTCGGTGACCAAGGCCCGTTGGCTTCGAAGTTGAAAGGTCGACACAAACCGACACCAGCCACAGGTCGCTCTTGATTGATTTCACTTGCGTGCTCCCCCAGGCCATCTCCCGGCTCGGCCTGTCCCTGCGAGACGCGTCGCGCAGGGATTCGCCGACGCGGGTGGGATCGGTTCGATCAAACGATGGGCGCTGTCTGCGGCACCGTGAACGCGTGCGTCGGGATCATGAGTGAGTGCCACCCGGCGACGCCGCCGGCCACCAGGATGTGCACGCGGTCCTCGGGCATGGGGATGGTCATCGGCGGCTCGTGCGGGTCGCGGCCGCGGTTGATGAGCTCGAGCTTTTCCTTGATCGACGGCAGCTCGATGTCATAGTGGTCATTCATGACCGCGGTCAGCTCGTCCTCGACGCGCTCCTTCGTCCACCCTTTGGCGGAAAAGGCGCGCGCGTGCTTCGGTGAGAGCACGAACAGCGCACTGGTATCCGGCCACGGACCGAGCCGGTTACCGCGGACGTAGTCGAGGCACCTGCTGAGGATCAGCAACAGCTCCTCGACTCGCTGCGGTACCTGGTGATAGTTGACCGGCATGGTGCCGGAGGCCGCGAATACGGTGACAGCACTACCGCCTCCGGCAAACGGCGCCCACGGGCTCTCTTCCTCGTGCTCGCCCATCACCATCGCGGTGCGCCCTGGCATCCCGAACTGCACGTCGAACAGGCGGTCAGGTGTGGCGCCGCCGACGTTGCGCAGAACCAGACGTACCGCCCGGCCGATCGTGGCATTGGCCCGGTGCACCATGCTCAACATCTCGTGACTCGAGCTGATGCCGAGCTCGTGGCGGACGGGGCCGTTGAACACGAGCAGCGGCGCCGCGCTTGCCAGGAATTCGGCCCCGTTGCCCGACGCCGTGATGGCCTGCAGCGAGGCGAGCACGGCGGGAAAGTACTCGGGCCGGCAACCGGCCATCACTGCGTTCGCGGCGATCTGGACGTTGGTCGCGGGAGTGCTGGCGTTCCCCAGGCTGTACATCGCGCCGGGTACATCACCGCCGAGGGTCACGTGCACCTGGCCCGGATCGCGTCCACCGAGCATGGCGTCGACGCGTTCTGGCGTCGGCGGCACGACCGGCAGACCGTCGGACCAGCCTTTGTCGAGGAGTGCCTCCCAGTGAATTTCGAAGCCGTCGCCGTCGACCGTGAGGTCGACCGTGTTCGTCGCCGCAGGCACGGAACTAGGGACCGATCGGCGTGGTCAGTGCCGCCATGATCTGCTCGTACTTCTCTTCGGCGAGGATGCGGACATCGTCGTCGGTGAGGTCGTCGAGGAACTGCGGCAGGGTCACGATACGGAGATCGGGCCAGCCACGTGCCTCCGCGGTGCGTCGGGCGAGGCCGACGAGGTCGGGCGTAATCAGCGTTACCGTCGGCACGCCGCGGGCCTCCAGCTCGCACGCGTCCATGACAGCCCATGGTGCGCAACCCCCGCAGCCGCCGAGGCCTGAGATTGCCCAGTCAACGGTGCGCCCGAACTCGTGCCACCGCGCTAGCACCGCCCCGGAACGCGGATGCGTGCCGTCGACCCGTTCCGAGCCGCGCACGTCGTACTTGGCCGAGATGAGCTCCTCGAAGGCCTGCGTGAACACGTCGAACTTGGCCCAGAACTCGCGGAAACCGACGACCATGCCGTTGACGGTGGTTGGACGGTCCGACATCTGATGGCGCTCGACAGCGACCCGCGGCGCGGTCGGGTCAACGACTCTTAGGGTGGGCATCTCGCTCCGCTTACCTTGCCATCGGCTCTCGGGGCAGCCCGAGTATGCGTTCGGCGATGAGGTTTCTGAGGACTTCGGACGTCCCGCCCGCGATGGTCAGGCACCGGCTGAACAGATAGTCGTGCACCACGTCGCCTTCCGCTCCGGTAAGCAGCGCCGAGCCCGCGATGCGCAGCGCCAGCTCTGCGACCCGTTGAGCGTGCTCGGCCCCGAACAGTTTGGCAATGTTGCCCTCTATCCCGGGTCCGGAGTCGAACACCGCCCGAGCGGCCTGCCGAAGGCTCAGCGTGCCAGCGGCATACGACTCGATGAGCAGTGCGCCGACGTCGCGTGCCAGGCCGTCGTCGTCGGGCCGGTGGCGGGCGAGCAAGTCGAGCAGCGCATCAGCTGACATGGTCACCGATGTGCCGCCTATCGTTACCCGCTCGTTGCCCAGCGTCGCCATCGCGACGGCCCAGCCGGCGTTGACGGCGCCGACGACGTCGCGGTCGGACACGAAGACGTCGTCGAAGAACACCTCGTTGAACAATGTCTCGCCGGTGATTTCGGTCAGCGGCTGGATCCTGACACCGGGGTCGGCGAGGTCGATGATCATCGCGGTGATGCCCTTGTGCTTGGGCGCATCCGGATCGGTGCGCACCGTGGCCACGCCCCGCTCGCAGGTCATGGCTTCGCTGGTCCACACCTTCTGTCCGGTGACCGACCAGCCGCCGTCGACCTTCTTGGCCTTGGTGACCACCGCCGCCGCATCCGAACCCGCGCCCGGCTCACTGAAGAGCTGGCACCAGCGCAGCTCACCCTCCAGACTGGGCCACATCAAGCGCTCGATCTGCTCGTCGCTGCCGTGCTGCAACAGCGTCGGCAGAACCCACCCTCCCAGTCCGAGACTGGGCTTCTCGATCCCGTCGAGCACTTCCTCGATGATCAATTGCTCGACGGAGTCGGCGGCTCTGCCATAGGGCTTCGGCCAATGGGGCGCAAGGTAACCGCTGCGGGCCCAGAATTTCCGTCGCTCTGGCGGCTTCGGTGCGCATCAGTTCCACCCGGAATTCCTCGGCGGCCCTGCGATATTGCTCTGCCTCCGGTGGCAGATCGATCGAGTGGCGCCGACGTTGGCCGTCCTTCTGCAGTTCAATCACCTTGTCGTGCAACGCGTCCTGGCCGCCCGCGAACAGGAGCAGCACTGCTGCCCGCCGGATGAACAGATGGGCATCGTGTTCCCAGGTGTAGCCGATCCCGCCGTGCAACTGTACGTTCTGCAACGCTACCCGCAGATAGGCAGGCAGCACGTAGCCAGCGGCCATCGTCGCGGCCAGTTCGGCCTCGGACCCGTACGCCCGCGCGGCATCCCACGTGACGGCCACCGCAAGTTCGGTGTCGACGAGCATGTTGGTGCAATGGTGCTTGACAGCCTGGAACGAGCCGATCGGACGGCCGAACTGTTCGCGTGTCGCGGCATACGCCGTAGCCATATCGGTGCAGGCGGCGAGACCGCCGACCGCCTCGGCGGCGGCCAAGAGCCGAACGGTCCGGGCAGCGATGGCGGCGGCGTTCGGGAAGACGTCAGCGACGGGAGCCGACGACAAGCTCAGCTCGACGATCGGTCGCATGAGCTGGTCGACGGAGTCGACGCTTCGTGTCGTGACACCATCACCCGCCTCGACCAGCACCAGATCACCGCCAACGGGGATCAGGAATAAGTCCGCTGCCGATTCCGCCAGAGCGGCGACCGAGTCTGCGTTGATGGCCGAATCCGACTGTGACGCGGCGCTGGTCGTGCCGATACCCGCGACGATGTCACCGGATGTCAGCCCCGGCAGCCACCGCTGGCACTGTTCGGCGGTCCCGATTTCGGCGATGATCGCCGACGCAACGACGGTCGGCAGAAACGGGCCGGCGATGGCGGCGCGGCCCAGCTGCTCCAGCACGACCGTCAACTCGGGCAGTCCATACCCCTCACCGCCGAACTGCGCGTCGACGTGCAGGCCGAGCCATCCGGTGGAGACGATCTCCTTCCACAGGCCGTCGTCTAGCCACCAGCGACCCTGCGTCATTTGGCTCGAGCAGGATGCGGCGCGCACCCGCCGTGCCCGAGCGGCTGGCGACAATCGACTTGGCGACGTCGGCGAGCGCGCGGTGGTCCTCGGTTATCGCCAAAGGCATTGGCAGTACTCCGTTCTCGTCACGATTGTCACCACGGCTTGTCGAACTGCTCGCGGCAGGTCGCCTTGACGGCAGGCAGACGAGGTGGCGACAGCCTGCAGGCGGACTTGCCGAGGTTCACCGCGGCCACGGGCAGCAGCGTGTCGGCCGGCTACCCGCGGCTGATTCAGTCATTGTCTTGCACAATGGAACTCATCCTTCATGGCGCCAATATGCCTTGCTCCCTGCACTGAAGAAAAGCGGCACGTCCACATTGCCGCCCGACAGTTAGCATCACCACCAACGAGATCTTTGGAGACTCCAAGCGGGCTGCTACCTCCGACGAGTGTCGGGCCAGTTCCATGTCGGTGCCATGTCAGCTCTGTGGACCACACCGACCGTGGCACGAGTCGACACTGCGACTGAATTCGAGGTCATCGCGATCGTGGCAGACCCAATGTCCGTTCAATGCCGATTCCTAGGTGTGCGCGATGAATGGGACCGACGCCGATCTACACGCAAGTGACGGGACTGGATTTCACGCTCGAGGCGGTGCTGCGAGCCATCGAGGACACCCGGCCCCCACGTCGACGCCTGTCATACCAACCGCGATTGGATGCCGACTGGCTGAATGCGCCGCGCGCAATTTGGTGGCGTCCTAGTTGACGGCTCCAGCGATCTTGAGATCGATGATCTGTTCGTCGGAGCGGCCCAGTTCGCGCAGAATGTCGTCGGTGTGCTCGGCGAACAGTGGCGCACGGGTTAGCTGCGGCGGAGTCCGGTCGAACTGCACCGGACTCGCCACCAATCGCCGTGGCACGCCGTCGGCATCGGTGACGTCGGAGATCTGGCCGAGCGCCTGCAGGGTCGGATCGTTGCCCACCTCCCAGTCGTTCTGGACAACGGACCACTGACCCTCCATTCCGGTAAAGGCCTGCACCCACTCGTCTTTCGTCCGTCCAGCGATGATGTGCGCGACAAGCTCGCTGGCCTCCACCGCGTTGGCCATGATCTTCTCAGCGGAGTCAAAACGCTCGTCAGTCGCCAACTCCTCGCGCCCGACGGCGCGACAGAACTCCGGCCAGTATCGCCCCGGCTGCAGCATGGTCAACATCAGCCACCGATCGTCGGCGGTCCGGTAGGCCGCCGCTAAAGGGTTGCTGGCTGAACCATGCTTGGGCGCCAACACTTTCGGCAGCGGTCCGCCCGCCATCAGCGAGAGGTTCGTCTTGAACTGCGTCGCCCACGCACCGACTCCGAGCAGCGACACATCGACAACGGACGGTTGCCCGGTCTGACCGCGGGCGAACAACGCAGCAGCGACACCGCCAGCGATGGTCATTCCACCTATTGAATCGCCGTACGCGCCGGTGGGCATGCCGATGAACGCATCCGAGCCCGGCGGCGTCACAGCGTCGCCGCTACCACCCCGTGCCCAGTACGCCGTGCTGTCGTAACCTCCCTTGCCGGCTTCTGGACCGGTGTAGCCAAACCCACTGCCCAATGCGTAGATGATGTTCGGGTTCACCGCCTGGATGTCGGCAATGTCGATGCCCAGTTTCGCCCGCGCCCGTGGCAAGAAGTTCGTCAGGAACACGTCGCTGGCCTTGACCAACTCGTGCAGAACAGACATGGCCTCCGGCTTATCCAGCGCCAATCCGATACTGCGCTTGCCCCGGTTCGGACCTTCCATGATCGGCACGAATGACGAGCCCTTGACCACGGTGTCGTGACCCAGCACCTTCACCAAACCGCGCTGGGCATCTCCGGTTTCGGGGTGCTCGACCTTGATGACGTCCGCACCCCAGTCCGCCAGAACGGCGCCGGCAGCCGGCACGAAGGTGAATTGAGCGACCTCCAGAACGCGGATACCTTCCATTGGTTTTGGCGGCATAACCGGAACCTCGCTATCTATGTGCATGCTCTGAGCGGGTCGATGACCGCGACTAGTCCAAATGATCCGGCCGTATCGGTGCCCGATTCAGTTTGCAGATGAGTCTTTCGCCGTTGGTGGGGTGGCCGACGGTGGTCACAACCGACCCTAGGGAAGCAAGGATGTCACGTGGATGTCGACGGTCGAAGCCCGTGGGCTGCGACGATGAAAGTTCGGCACTCGCAACCGACGTCGGGCCAGAGGTTACTCATGGGATTGTCCACTTAGGTTCTCCCACAGACACTTCCGGATCGGATTGTTCTTTGGAGGTCGCGTCGCGCCTCCGATTTGCATACACGGCTGCGGTGGTACCGACAAACATCCAAGCGAATGTTTGCCGGACCTTAGTCCTCGCCGGCATGCTGGCGGGGAAGCCGGCCACGCGCCAGCAGATCGGCTCGAAGCGCCTGGGCGTCAGATGTGTTCTCCAGCACCGACATCAGATCGGCCGACAATTGGAGATGCTGACGCATGCCCATCTGCTCCCAGGCTCGCACCAGCATCGTCTTGGTCGCCATCAAAGTGGACAGCGGTGCCCGACTGATATTGGCCGCCAGGGCCTCAGTCACATCTTCGAGATCTTCGCGGGCCACGACACGGTTCACCAAACCCATTCGCAGGGCGTCATCGGCTGACAAGGTTTGAGCTGTGTAGAGGTACTCCGCAGCCCGCTTGTAGTTCATGAACACCCACGGTTCGATCATCGTCTCACCACCGGGGAAGCCGAGCCCCGGGACCAACGGCATCTGGAAATACGCGTCCTCGGAGGCGATCGTGATCTCGGGCAGCAGCGCCCAGTACGTGCCGCCACCGATGGCGTATCCGTGCACCTGGGCAATCATCGGCTTCGGGAACTCCCAGAACCGTAGGGTGGGCCACAGGAAGAGCTCCTTGCTGCCCTGGAAGTTATTGCCCATATTGGCCTGCGATTCCGCGAACTCGGGATAGGCGTCGGGGGCGATGACATGTCCGGCACAGAAGCCCTTGCCGCTGCCCTTGACGATCACCACTTTGACCCCATAGTCCCGGCGGGCCTCATCGAGGCAGGAATCGACCTGGTGCACCATTTCCGAGGACTGCGCGTTCGCGCGTGCCGGCCAGTTCAACACGATGCGAGCGACCGCACCGTCCCGCTCGTAGCGCACGACGCCAAGATCGCGGGTTTCGTTGCCTACCATTGGGTGCTCCAATACTTTGCCCTGGTGCTGGTCGGTGCCGAGTTCATTCATCCGTCGATGGCTGGTACCAGGTCAACGATGAAGTAGGTGTGAGGCCAGCACTTCGACGTCGGTGCGAAAGTCCGTGAAGCTCCGACTCGCCGGCTCGACGGAGAGCCAGGTAACGCCGGCTTCGGCATAGGCCGCCACCTGAGGGCTGACGGCCGAACAAAACGCTGCACAATCGCCGCTGACGATCGACGCGGACTCAAACGGGAGGAACGCGACGTCGGCAGGACCCCGGCCCAAGTCTGCGCGCCGCTTGTTCACCCCCGCCACCCATTCAGCGAGTGTCTGCAGTTCGGCAAGCGGTCGCATGCCGGTGTTCGCGGCCAGCGCGCCCGAGGCGGCCAGCGGCATCCAGCCGTCGGCGACCTCGACGACGCGGCGTTGCGCTGCTGCACCGTTGCCACCGATCCAGATCGGTGGGCCATTCGGCGTCGTCGGACCTGGGAGGGCGATGTGACCGTTTACTCCAAACTCCGATCCGGTGTGGTCGACGCCGGCCCAGCTCGCTTTCCATGCGGCGATCGCCTCGTCGAGCAGCTTGCCGCGACGGCCGAAATCCGCACCGAGCGCTTCGAATTCGGATTTCAGATAGCCGACGCCGGTGCCCAGAGTGAAGCGCCCGCCTGACAGCAGGTCGAGGCTTGCGGCCCCTTTGGCCGCTAAGTACGGGTTGCGGTAACCCGACACCAAGATGTAGGTCATCACCCGGATCCGGGTCGTCGCGGCCGCGGCGAAGCTCAGCGACACGAACGGATCGAATGAGTGATGGCCGCCGTGGGCCAGCCAGTCCTTGTCCGGATACGGGTGTTCGGTCATGGAGAATGCGTCAAAGCCGGCCTCCTCCACCAGTTTTGCCACGTCCCCGATGCTTGCGCCCTCGCACCACCGATTCCAGTGTTTGACGGCTTTCATCGGAAATATCAGGTTGTAGCGCATCGCACAAGACTCCTGCTGGTAGTTGACCTTTCGGTCCCGTCGCCGTGTTCTGCGCTCAGAACTTGAGCATTGCGCCGGCGTCCACCCTCAACTGCGAACCGGTGACGAAACGGGACTCGTCGGACGCCAGGAAGCAAACGGCGTTCGAGATGTCCAATGGTTCGACGTAGGGCGTGGGCATCGCCTGCATGGCGGGGAATGCGAGCAGTGCATCATCGCGTGTTGGTTCCTGTAGGTCCGGGCGAAACTGCCTGTACATGGGCTCGCTGTTGAGCATGTCGGTGTTGACGTTCGTGGGATGAATGACGTTGGCACGAATCGACTGTGGGGCCAGTTGGCGCGCGAGCTGAACAGTGTAGGAATCGACCAACTCTTTGGCATAGCTGTAACCGGCTCCACCGGGGCCCACTGGGCCAGCCGCTTCGGGAGGTTGAGACGCTGCAATGAGCCCTGCGATTGACCCGGTTGCGATGATCGACGCGCCGGATTTCAAGTGCGGCAACGCGGCGTGCACGGTGTTGACAACGCCGATGAAGTCGACGTCGAAAGCGTCGACGAAGGCCTGAACCGGAAGGTGTGCGCCGAGTGGACAGATGCCCGCATTGGCGACCACCACGTCGAGCCTACCGAATTCCGCTACTGCTCTTGCTAGTTCAATGGATACCGCGGCACGATCGCGGACATCGACCTCGGCGGTGTAGGCCCTTCGCCCGGTCTTCTCCACCTCCAGACCAGCCTCTTCAAGATCGTGCGGCGTCGCCAGCGGATATTCGTTCGTCTCGATGTCGTGGCAGATGTCGAAGAGGATGACATCCGCCCCCTCCTCGGCCAATCTGACCGCGTGGCTGCGGCCCTGGCCGCGTGCGCCACCGGTAACCAAGACCACTTTGTCCTGTACTCGTCCCATGAATTGCCTTCCGTTCGGGTTCGTTCGTCGTGTCCGCCCAAGGACGATGCTGCGTCGTTGAGTGCTGCGCCCCCTGACCTCCGGCCGCCGCTCGGCGCGGTAAGCGAACGAGTCCTCGACGTCATGGGCGGCAACCGGTTCGGCTCCGGCGGTGTCGAGTAGCGCCAGACGTCAGTCGATCACTCGTTGCCGTCCGGCACTCGGGGGAAGTTCAGCATGCGGCGGGCGTTCTCCTCGACGATCAACGAGCACTCGTCGTCGGGGACCTCGCGCGAGCACCTCTCCGGCGCGCTTGCGCGAGTTGGGCCAGTTGGAATCGCTGTGCGGGAAGTCGATCTCCAGCATGATCCGGTCGATGCCGATCGCGTGGCGGTTGGTCAGCCCGTGCTCGTCATCGATGAAGCAACCCCAGAAGTGCTTGCGGAACAGATCAGAGGGCCGGGTGTCGAAGTCGATCTTCTGGTAGTAGCGGTGCCGCTCCCACACGTAGTCAGTGCGCTCCAGGATGTAGGGCACCCACCCGATGCCACCCTCGGCCAACGAGAACTGAAGCTCTGGGAACTGCTGCAGCTTGCCCGAGAACAACAAGTCGACCGTCGACCACATCAAGTTCGTCGAGAACAGTGTCGTCGCGACCGCGAACGGCGCATCCGGGGCGACCATCTGACCCGGGACCGCCTTCGTCGTGGAGAACGAGAAGCCCGGCACGAAGGAGCCCGACCCGAAGTGCAGCGAGACCGGAATCTTGGCATCAGAACAGACCTGCCACAACCGATCCCAGTGATCGGAGTGAAACGACGGAAGACCCAGCGGCACGGGGCTGTCCGGGAAGGAGATGGTGCGCGCACCCTTGGCGGCGACCCGCTCGGCCTCGGCCACGCACGCATCGATGTCCCACGTCGGCAGGATCGCCAGCGGGACATAGCGTTCCGGCGCGACCGCGCACCACTCGTCGATGTAGAAGTCGTTCCACGCCTTCGTGCACAGCAGCGCCAGATCCTTGTCGTCGGCGCGCTGGAACGTGCCGCCCCCGAAACCAGGAAACGACGGAAAACACAGCGCCGACTGCACACCATCGAGATCCATGTCCGCCACACGGGCGACCGGGTCATAACAGCCAGGGATCATGTCCTCGTAGCGGACCGGGTCCATCCCCCACTCCTCCGGCGGCTTACCCGCGACCGCGTTGAGGCCGATCGTCGGGAACACCTGGCCGTCGTAATGCCACAGATGCATGCCGTTCTCCTCGACGATCCGCGGACCCTGCTCGAGGTACTTCTGCGGCAGACGGTCCTGCCATACCCGCGGGTGCTCGACGAGATGATCGTCGACCGACACGATCTGATGTTCATCCTGAAGCGGCACGATGCTCCTTTACCTTTGCCATCTGATAGTGCGACTACGCAACGGATCCGACCTGAAGGGTTGACGCGGGATGCACATCGACGTCGCCACTAGCGGCTTTCGAGATACCGAATAACCGTTCGTGGAGCAGGAAGTTCCCGATCGCCAGGATCGTTGCCCTCGGATGTCGATGGTGTGTCGAGAAGTGACACGTGCGCGACATCCGGCGACTCATAGCATTACACGGTCGGTGAGGACTCCTCAGATCAGCGATGGGCAGCCTCCGCTGGCATCACTCATTGACGACGTCGGCACGCTACTAGCCGCTCGCAGCGCGCCCGCCAAGCAACCAGACGACCACTGACGATCAGGGAGACACGTGGCGCGACCGAACTGGCCAAGCGGGCCGCTCCGCGACGCCCCGCGGTGGGCCCGGCGATGCGCAGCTCACGATCATCGGCAACCACGTCCGTGAACTAACTCGGGAGTCGAGTTCATGACATCCACAAACCCAGGCAACGAACTCGATGCCGGCAAGACCGCACTGCTCACCGGATCGCTTAGAGACCTCTTCGCCACGGACCCAACGGCCAACGGTGTGAGGCGCGCACTCGAGGAGCTTAATTGGGACGGCTTGTTCGAAGCAGACCCAGCTGGCGCGACGACGATCCTGTTCGCCGAACACGGTCGAGCACTTGCCAATTCGCGCATCCTCGATGAGGTCATTCTCCGTGAGCTCGCACCTGTCCTGCCCATCGCGGGCGGCCAACGGGCAGTGCTCTATCCGGATTCCGCTGAGGCGGCGCCGTATGAATTTCCTGGTCCATTGCGAGGCATGCTGATGGGTGACCTGACCGGTATCACCGAAGTCGTGGTCCCCCTGCGCTGTGGAAAGACAGGATGCGTTGCGGTGCTGCCATCAGAAGCGCTTGACCAGTCATTGGACGTCATCGTCGGATTGGATCCAATGCTCGGGTGGTACCGCGTAAACCGTACGGAACTGTCTCAGAAAGTCACGCCCATCTGGGATGCCAATCTCCGCTGGCGCCGAGCGCAGGCTGCGGGTAGACGTGCACTCGTCGCAGAGATATGCGGATTATGCACCGCGGCAGTGGAGTTGGCGGCCTCCCACATGAGAGTTCGTCATCGAAACGGCGGGCCGCCGGCGTCGTTTCAGGCGCTCCGGCATCGACTGGCCGAAGCCCACCTAGCGATCTCGTCAGCCCGGGCGAGCCTTGATTCTGCGTGGCAGAGCACCGCGAGTCCTGAGCAGGAAGCGTGGGCCGCTCGGATCGCGAAGATACGCGCTGGCCGCGCGCAAGTTGTCATGCACCGAGCCGTCCAAGTGCTCGCAGAGATGGAGCCGACCATGGAGAGCCGCTTGCACCGCTACGTCGCGCGCGCATCTGCGCTCGACATGGCGCTCGGCGATCATGTGTCCCTAGCCGTTGACACCCGCGCCGACCTTCGTGCCGGCGCCGCCGCGATCCACCTCGCGCAGAACTGACATCGGGCGTGACTCCTTGGGCTCAGCGTGGCCCCGGTGTAGCGTCGCCCAATACGTCTTCATCGGCGGGCGGGTCTGCCAGTTTCGGCTCGGCCGCCTTGGCGTCGTCTTCGGCGCCGTCGAGGACGGCCTCGTCGGTGAGCGGTTGGCTGGTGTCGAATCCTGACATCTTCTGCTCCTTCGGGTTCAGAGCATGGGTAGCCAGAATGGCGCGGCTCAATCAGCGGTGGGCCATCGCCACGATCATCTCGGCAAGCACGGCGATCATCTCGTTCTGATCGACGGCCACCGACTGGGTCTGGGCCGCATGCCAAGCGCGGTCGAGCATCCCCTGTACGACCACCCCGACGACTTCCGGCGAATGGGCGCCATTGCCGGCGATGGCCTGACCGAGCTTCCACGCGACTCGGGTCTGCATGTGGTTGCGGGACCGTCGGAATGCTTCGTCGGTCGGAGCAGAATGCGATGACGCCGTCACGAACGCGCCGTGGCGGTCCATGTAGACGAAGTACTCGCGCACCCAGTCGCGGACAACCTCAATCCCGTAGTCGGCGCCGAAGTCATCCCACTTGGCGACCACGGCCAGGACATCGTGGTACGTCGTCTCGCCCAGGGCGTTGAAGACTTCCCGCTTGTCCTTGAAATACGTGTAGAAGCCCGCCCGCGAAATTCCACACGCCTCGGTTATCGCGTTGATCGGCGTTCCTGCGTAACCCCGCTCCAGAAAGAGGCGCCGACTGGCTTCGAGGATCGCCGACCGGGTTCGCTCGCCGCGGCCGCTGTCCGCCCGGACCGCCGCGGGAACGCCCGAGGCCGCCGTCATGCCGACGACCCTATATGACGAGGTTGTCAAGGGCCATCAACCCTGATGAACAAGCAAGTTTCGACTGAAACTCCGCGTCACTTGACACAAATGTCAAGTTCCGCCAAGCTCGTACCCAAGGCCGATGTACGGCAAGAAAGGCATACCGATGACCCAGTTCAAGGACGCACCGATCTTCGACGCCGACCAGCACATGTACGAGACGCCCGACGCGCTCCTCAAGTACCTGCCCGAGCAGTACAAGAAGGCGGTGCAATTCGTCCAGATCGGCAGGCACACGCGAATCGCGATCCTGAACAAGATCACGGACTACATGCCCAACCCGACCTTCGAGAGGGTCGCCGCCCCCGGCGCGCACGAGAAGTTCTACTCCGGCCAGAACCCCGAGGGCCTGACGATGCGGGAGATGTCGGGCCGCGGCATCGACACGCCGCCAGGAGCTCGCAACCCCGAGGATCGCATCGCCGAACTCAATGCCCAAGGCGTCGACGCGTGCCTGAACTACCCGACGTTGGCCAACCTGGTGGAGCACTCGTCTGCCGAGGATCCCGAGCTCACCGCGGCCATCATCCACGCGCTCAACCAGTGGATGCTCGAACACTGGGGCTTCAGCCACGCCAACCGCGTCTACTCGACGCCGGTGATCAACCTGGGCATCGTCGACGAGGGCCGCCGCGAGCTCGAATACCTGCTCGCCAACGGCGCCAAGGTGGCATTGATCAAGCCCGCGCCCGTGTATGGCTTCAAGGGGTGGCGCTCCCCCGCACTGCCCGAGTTCGACCCGTTCTGGGCCGACGTCGAAGCGGCCGGGCTACCGATCGTGCTGCACGCCAGCCAGCCCCCGCTGCAGGAGTACATCGACAAGTGGGAGCCGCCGACGACCTCCAACGCCTTCGAGATGTCGGCGTTCAAGTGGACCGCGCTTGGCCATCGCGAAATCGCCGACATGATCACCAGTCTGATCTGCCACGGCACCCTGACGAGGTTCCCGAAGCTGCGCATCGCCAGCGTCGAAAACGGAAGTGCTTGGATCAAGCCACTCTTCGATGACCTGGACATGACCTACAAGAAGATGCCGCAGAACTTCCCCGAGCATCCGCACGAGGTGTTCCGCCGCAACTGCTGGGTCAGCCCGTTCTGGGAGGGCTCGGTCGCCGACGTCGTCCAGACCGTTGGATGGGACAAGGTCATGTTCGGTTCGGACTGGCCGCATCCCGAGGGCCTCGCCGAGCCGAAGGGTTACTGGAAGTACGCCGAGGGCATGGACGTCCGGCGCACCTATGACTTCATGGGCGACAACGCCCGCCGCTTCATGGGCCTCCCACTGGCGAACCCAGATCCGGCTGCCGCAAAGGCGCCAGAGCTCGCCAACGCCTGACGGTCAGTCGCTGGCGGGCAGCGGCTTGGCCTCCTTGAGCACGAGCAGCGTGCTGCCGACGCTCAGCGACCCCGCGCCTGCCTTCGTGGCGAGTACTTCGGCGCCACCGTCGTCCACGTAGCGCTTACCCATCGCGGTGCCACCCGCGAAGTCGGGATCGGGCGTACCGCCGACGGGCACCTCGGCATCGAGCGTCAGCATCGGCTGGCCGCCGCACCTGAGATCGTCGAGACTCTCCGCTGCCCGCACGACGATCACCTGGGTGTCACACACCTGGCTCCGTAGGCGGGTTCCATTCTTTACCACGTTGTCTCCCTTTATGTTTCGATGTTCGCATCGCTCAAGCTCGCCACGATTTCGCGGCGGAGCAGTTTTCCGGTGGCGTTGGTGGGCAACTCGTCGCGGAACACCACCCGATCTGGGGTGCGCGAGCCGCGAAGCGCCCTCCGGACGTACTCACGCAGCTCGTCGGCGTCCGGATCGACGCCTTCCTTCGGAACTATCACGGCCACGATCGCTTGGCCCCACTGCTCGTCGTGCACACCGACAACGGCGACCTCGTGCACGTGCGGATGCTCCACGAGGACGTCCTCGAGCTCGGCCGGTGCAATGTTCTCACCGCCGCGGATGATCGTGTCGTCCGAGCGTCCGGTGATGAAGAGGTAACCGGCGTCGTCGAGCGTCGCGATGTCCTTGGTGGGAAACCATCCCTCGGCGTCGAGAACCGATCCGATGCCGGTGTACTTGCCCGACACCTGCTCGCCTCGGACGAACAACTCGCCCGTCTCGCCCGGGCCGAGCACGGCACCGTCGCCGTCGCGGATCTGTACCTCGATGCCGGGCACTGGCTGACCTACCGAGCCGAGTCGCTTGGCCGCGACCTCGTCGGCGTTGCCGTGAGCGACGCGGTGGTCGTCAGGCGTCAGCACCGCGATGGTCGAACTCGTCTCCGTCAGGCCGTACGCGTTCACGAATCCGACGCCGGGGAGTAGCTCGAGTGCCTTGCGCACCAGGGGAAGTCCAACTTTCGAGCCGCCGTAGGCGAGGTTGCGCAGCGAAGGCAGCTCGATCGGCTGCCGCTCAAGCACCGTGACGATGCGGTCCAGCATCGTGGGGACGACGGTCGCGGTGGTCACCTTCTCGTCGGCGACGAGCCTCACCCAGTCGACGGGGTCGAAGGTGGTCAGGTACACCATCTTTCGACCCGCGTACAGGTTTGACATCGCCGCGTTGACTCCTGCGATGTGATACGGCGGCACGCAGATGAGTGCGGCGTCGGACGTATCGGCCGAATCGAACTCGACGGTGCCGGTGATGTAGCTGGTGAGGTTGCCATGAGACAGTTCAACGGCTTTCGGCTTTGACGTCGTGCCCGAGGTGAAGAGCACGATGGCCACGTCTTCGGGGTCGGCGAACTCCGCGGCGGGCTCCGCGGTACGCGCTTCGGCAAGGAACCGCTCAGCGGTAAACACGGGCGTGCCCGTGTCGGGAATCATGTCGCGATAGCGATCATCGACGATCACCAATGGATCGGGCAGCCTGTCGACCAACTCCCGAATGCCGTCAGCGCTCAGGCGATAGTTGATCGGCGTGTACGGAACACCGGCGCGCGCCGAGGCGAAGATCAACAGCGGTTGCATCACTCCGCCGGCGCCCACGTATGCGACGTGCTTGGTGCCGGACGCGGCAATTACGCCCGCACCCCCGTCGGCCAGTGCGCTGAGTTCACCGATGGTCATCCGGTTGGCGCCATCGACAAGGGCTATGCGGTCGGGGTCGCCCGACGCCGCCATCTCCAACAACAACGAAATGCTCAAAGTTCGCCCTTCCCCGTCGCTCCGCTCGCTCCAGGAGCATTCACTTCCGGATCTTGGGGATTCTAGACTGCAGTTTAGAATCCGCTATATAGTTATATGCTTAGCCGCATCCGAGTCAACGCGCGCTCCCAAGCCAAGCGGTCGAGGGTGGCGCATGCCGAAGGGAAGTCAATGAGCAGCACGCCCGAGATCGCCATCATCGGCGTGGGCCTCCATCCGTTCGGACGGTATGAGGACAGGTCAGCCCTGGAGATGGGCGCCGTGGCGATCAGCAGGGCGTTGAAGGATGCCGGCGTGGCCTTTTCGGACGTCGGCAGCCTGTACGCGGGCAGCCTGGAGGTGGCCAACCCCGAAGCGATCACCGGACTCGCGGGCATGACGGGGATCCCGGCACGAGCGACACTGAGCGGCTGCGCGACCGGCAACTCGCTGCTGACCCTGGCCGCACAAGACGTACTACTCGGCAATGCAGACATCGCGATCGGCGTGGGACTGGACAAGCATCCCCGCGGCGCATTCGGCGCCGACCCGGCCGTCGCTGGGCTTCCCCAGTGGTACGGCGATCAGGGCATGTTCCTCACCACGCACTACTTCGGCACGAAGATCATGCGCTACATGCACGACCACGGCATCAGCGAGGAGACGCTGGCCCGCGTCGCGGCCAAGAACATGGAGAACGGTGAGATCACCCCACACGCGTGGCGCCGCAAGCCCATGAGCATCGAGGCGATCCTCAACTCACCGGTCGTCAATGCGCCACTGCGCCAGTTCATGTACTGCAACCCCAATGAGGGCGCCGCCGCAGTCGTGGTCTGCCGCGCCGATAAGGCAAAGCAATACACCGACACTCCGATCTACCTGCGCGCGTCCGCGCTGCGCAGCCGCCGCGAAGGCGCCTACGAACTGCTTCGCACCTCAATCGAACTCCCGATCAAGCGAGGCACGACGGCAGAGGCCGCCCAGGCCGCCTACGAGCAGGCCGGCATCGGTCCCGACGACATCGACGTCGCCCAGCTTCAGGACACCGACGCCGGTTCCGAGATCATCCACATGGCCGAAACGGGTCTGTGCAAGGACGGCGAGCAGGAGGCGCTTCTCGCCGACGGGGTCACCAAGATCGGCGGCCGTCTGCCCATCAACACCGACGGCGGCCTGCTCGCCAACGGAGAGCCCGTCGGCGCGTCTGGCCTACGCCAGGTCTACGAACTGGTGCACCAGCTGCGTGGCACCGCCGGAGATCGGCAGGTCCCCAACGACCCACGGGTCGCACTTGCTCAGCTCTACGGCTCGCCAGGGACCGCCGCCGTCGCCATCCTCTCCAAGTAGCCCAACGAAGGGAGCAGTGCCCATGACCGACACCAGGGCGGAGTCGCGCTCGCGGGCCGAAGTGGACCTCGACCACCACTCGGCCGAGTTCCGCGAGGACCCGTACGGTCGGTTCCGCGACATGCGCGAATCAGGTTGTCCCGTTGCTCATTCCGACCACCACGAAGGCTTCTGGGCACTCGTCGACTATTCCTCGGTGTTCGAAGCCACCCGCGACGACGAACTCTTCAACTCCTGCCCGTCAATCGGTGTACCCGCCAGCGGCATGCCGTTTCCCATCTTGCCGATCGAGTCCGATCCGCCTCACACCATGGAGCTTCGACAGGCCACACTGCGGCGGTTCTCACCCGGGTCGGCCGACAAGGCGCGAGACATGGCCGTCCAGATGACGCACGAGGTCATCGACGAATTCATCGAGCGCGGCGAGTGCGACATCATCGCCGAACTGACCACTCCGATGCCGGCTCGACTCATCCTGCGCCTACTGAAGTGGGATGAGTCGCGCTACATGGATTGGGTGAAGTGGGTGCACACCACTGTGCACGACCGCGCGCACGACCCCGACGGTGCGGCCATGGCGGGCATGGCGATGTTCGGTGAGATCAACAAGCAATTGGAGCAGCGGCGCGCCGAGGGCTTGGGTGACGACCTGTTCAGCGACATCCTGCGGGGCACCCTGGACGGCAAGCCGCTCGACGACATCCAGATCACGATGTACGGCTTCCTCATGATGCTCGGCGGGATGGACACCACCAGCGGCTTCACCGGCAACGTTCTGCTCCGCCTGTGCCAGGACCCCGCATTGCGACAGCGCCTCATCGACGACCCGAGCATGATCACGCAGGGCACGGACGAACTGCTGCGACTGTTCACGCCGACACTCGGCCTGGCCCGCACCGTGTCTCGCGACACCGAGTTTCACGGCCAGCCGATGCGCGAGGGTGACCGGGCGATCCTGATGTGGGCGGCGGCCAACCGCGACCCCGCAGTGTTCGAGAATCCCGACGAGCTTGATCTCGACCGCGCGAATGCGAAGAAGCACATGGCGTTCGGTGTCGGCATCCACCGTTGCCTGGGCTCGCACTACGCCAAGATGATGTTCCAGGTCATGCTCACCGCCATCCTGGAGCGGCTGCCCGACTTCGAACTCGCCGGCGAGTTCGAACGCTTCGAGGACGCCGGCGAGGTGCACGCCGTCAACAAGTTACCGATCACGTTCACGCCTGGTCCACGAACGAGTTGACCAACACGGACCATGCGGTGATTCCTCGCACGATCGCTGGACTCTTGGACGACTGCGCTGCCATCAGACCCCGTCGTCCGCTGCTGCGCGACGTTTCGGGGACCACATGGACCGTGTCGCAGGTCGCCAATCTGTCGGCGGCAGCCACGGATTGGCTCCGCAATGCCGGCGTGCGAGATGGCATGACCGTGGCCTGGCAGCTGCCGTCCCACGTCAACGCAGCGGTGCTGATGCTCGCGCTCGCCCGCATTGCCGTGGTCCAGGCTCCGGTGCTCCATCTCTACCGAGAGCGCGAAGTCCGCGCAGCGTTCGAGGTCGCCGCGGCCGACGTTCTCTTGGTGGACGAGTCGACGGCGGAAAGTGCACCCGCCGGAATACGCACCATCGTCGTGCCTCCGGATCTGCTCGAGCGACTCCGCGGCATCGACCCAACCGACGCGGCACCAGAATCAAACTCGTTCGGAATCGAGCTGGGTGTACTTCACCTCGGGAACCACCGGGCGACCAAAGGCCGTGCGCCACACCGATGCCACCCTGCTCAGCGCCTCGCGCGGCTACGTCGCCCATCTCGGTGTCGGCGGCCGTCCCGATGAAGTGGGCACCATCGCCTTCCCGATCGCTCACATCGGCGGGATGGTGTACCTCGCATGCGCGCTTCTCGGCGACTTTCCGGTACTGCTCGTCCCCAAGGTTACCGCCGAGGGACTGCCCAGGCTCCTCGCCGAGCATCGGGTAACGGTCACGGGCTCCAGCACGGCCTTCTACCAGATGCTACTGGCCGCCCAAATGGCCTCGCCGACAGAGGAATTGCTGATGCCTTCGCTACGCATGTTGATCGGCGGCGGCGCTCCCTGCCCGCCGGAGGTGCACCGGGCGGTACGGCACCACCTACGAGTGCCGATCGTGCATGCCTACGGCATGACCGAGGCGCCCATGGTCTGCGTCAGCGAGGCCACCGACTCCGACGAACAACTGGCCAACAGTTCGGGCAGACCGATTCCAGGATCGGCGGTCCGGGTCAGTGACAGTGGCGAGATCGAGCTGCGCGGCGACCACCTGACACCGGGATACGTTGACGCAGAGCAATGGGCACGCGCAACGACGGAGGACGGCTGGTTTCGCACCGGCGACCGTGGCCGATTGCGTGCCGACGGCCGAATCGTGTTGACGGGCCGGACAAAGGATCTGATCATTCGAAAGGGCGAGAACATCGCGCCCGACGAGATCGAGAACGAACTGCTGGCGCACCCCCTCGTCGACGAGATCGCGGTGCTGGGCCAGCCGGACCAACTCCGCGGCGAACTCGTCTGCGCCGTGGTGCGGCGCTCGGCACGCCACCGCGACGTCACGCTCGCCGAGCTGTGCACCTTCCTCGACGAGCGCGGACTAATGAAGCAGAAGTGGCCGGAGCGGCTCGTCGTCGTGGACGAGTTTCCGCTGACAGGGCTCGGGAAGGTCGCCAAGGCCGAACTCGCCCAGCTGATCTCAGGAGGCACCACATGACGGCGTTGACCCCCGACGAAAGTCGGGAGCTGGCAAGTTCCGTGCGCGCCGTGTGCGAACGTGCAGCATCGGAGGAGCGGGTACGCGCCGTCGCGTACGGCGGCGGCGCTGATGCGCATGCGGGCTTCGACACCGTCCTGTGGGACATGCTGTGCAATCAGGTCGGGGTAACCGCCATCGCCATGCCGGAGCACCTGGGCGGCGCCGGTTATGGCCCGTCGGCGCTGGGCGTGGTGGCCCGCGAGCTGGGCCGCGCACTCGCACCGGTGCCCTTCGTCAGCTCCACCGTGCTGTCCACGGGGCTGTTGCTGGACTTGGCTGAGCGCGATCCAGACTCCGACAAGCGCCTCACCGGCCTCGTCGAAGGCAGGCGGACCGCTGCGACCGCCCTCACCGAGGACGGCGGGCTCTGGCGCCGGTCCGCGGTGAAACTGATCGCGTCGAGGTCTGGCGAGGACTGGAGTGTCGACGGCACCGTGCGCCATGTCCTCGGTGGCGCCGCCGCCGATGACGTCGTCGTGGTCGCCACAGCAGACGGCGAACCAGCGATCTTCCTAGTGGACCCGACGGGCGCAGGCGTCGTGGCCGAGGCCGAACACGTGCTCGACGGAACGAGGCCGATGGCGACCATCACGTTGAATGCGGCTCGCGCCGTGCGACTCTCGGGTGATGGACCGGTCGACGACGTCATCCAGCGCAACGTCGATGTGGCATTGGCCGTGTTGTCGGCCGAGCAGGTCGGCGCCGCCGAAAGGGTGCTCGAGATCGCCACCGCCTACGCCAGCACCCGAGAGCAGTTCGGCAGGCCGATCGGTAGCTTCCAGGCGATCAAGCACAAGTGCGCCGACATGCTGGTCGACCTCGAATGGGCGCGGTCGGCATCGCAAGCGGCGCTCGAAGCACTCGACGACGCCGAGGGCGTCGGGATCGCCGACGAAGCGGGTTGGCGCGCTTGCATGGCGAAGGCGGTGTGCTCGGAGTCGTTCCGCCGCATGGTGGCGGCCAACGTCCAGATACACGGCGGCATCGGTTTCACCTGGGAGGACTCCGCTCACCTGTACTTCCGGCGAGCACGGACCGACGAGGTCATCCTCGGCGCGCCTGCACAGCACTGGGACCGGCTCCCCACGTTGACGAAGATCCTGTGACGGCCGACTTGATACCTCGGCGGAAATGAGTGAACATGTCGACTTCTCCTGACGTCGTCGAGGACGTCCACGCCTTGCGGACGCAGTTCCGCGAGTTCCTCGACGCCGCGCCGAAGCCTGCCCGGCTCCGGAACTACGGCCCCACGCCCACCGCGGACGACGTCGAGCCAGGTCGAGCGTGGCACCGCCATCTCGCCGACCACGGCTACACGTGCCTGCACTGGCCGCTTGAATTCGGCGGCGCCGCAGCAACAGTCGCGTACCAGGCCGTCTTCGCCGAGGAATGCGCCCGCGCGGGTGTACCTCGTCAGCTCAACATCACGGGCGCTGACCTGGTCGGCCCAGTCCTGATCAAGTTCGGCTCCGAGGAGCAGAAGGACCGGTATCTCGAGCCGATCAGGCTCGGTGAAGCGGTCTGGACGCAGCTGTTCTCCGAACCTGGCGCAGGCTCCGACCTGGCGGGCGTGCGCACGCGCGCCGAGCGCACGGCAACGGGCTGGCGCATCGACGGGCAGAAGGTGTGGAGTTCGGCGGCGGCCTCGGCTGACTACGGCCTGCTGCTCGCCCGCACCAGCCCGGACAAGCACCGCGGCCTGTCGATGTTCGTCGTGCCGATGGACACACCCGGCGTCACCGTGCGTCCGCTCACCCAGATGGACGGCGAGAGCAAGTTCAACGAGGTCTTCTTCGACGGCGCCGAACTCGGCGACGACGCGTTGATCGGCGAGGTCGGGCAGGGCTGGACGCTTGCGATCGTCACGCTGGGCCGCGAGCGACTTACGTTGGGCACCCAGGCGGTTGCGATGTTCAAGCTTCACGAGCGCATGGTCGACGCCGCCCGCGAACACGATCTGCTCGACCCCGTTCTAACCCGGTCGATGACCAAGCTGTGGTCGCGGATGTGGCTGCTGCGCTACACCTGGCAACGCGCCGTCGACTCCGGCGACCTCACTTCGTCGGCCTTCTCGGTACTCAAGCTGATGACGTCGGAGACCGATCAGGACCTCGGCGACATGGCCACCGAGGTGCTCGGCATGGATGCGTGCGTCGACCCCGCGGATGACGACCTGGTGCACCACATGATGGTCGGACGGGCTCAGACGATACTCGGTGGCACCAGCGAGATTCAGCGAAACATCCTCGGCGAGCGGGTGCTAGGGCTCCCCAAAGAGCCACGGTGAGCACCCGTCCCAAAACGCCGGTCTCGGAACAACGTCTGACCGGCGCGCTGCGTGATGCACTGCGGCCGGGTGTGACGGTGGCCCTCGGCGACGGCGTCGGCCAGTTGTGCCGATTGGACGACGGGACGTCGATCGGCGCAACGCTGAGCGCCGTTGCCCGGGAGACGGGCTCGATCCGGCTCGTCCTGGGTTGGCTGCCGACGCCGATGGACGGGCTCGACCCCGATGCGTTCGCGGAGGTGATCGCGCTGATGCCAGGGTGGGGTCTTCGCGACGTCTTGAAGAGCCCGAACGCGCGCTTCGTTCCGACACGACTTTCCGGCGTCCCCTCGTTGCTGACCGACGTGCTGCGGCCCGATCTGATGCTCACCCGCCTGATACACCGTGACGGTGCGCTTCAATTCGGCTCGGAAGTGTCATGGCAGCGCACGGTGATCGGAAGCGAGGCAAGGACACTCGGTGTGCTCGACACCACCGGCCCCGCGGCTTCGGGTGAGAGTGTGATGGACGCTGCCGACGTCGAAGTACTCGGCACGAGCCACGGCGGACTGGTGTGCGTGCCGCCACGCGAGCCCGAACCGGTTCACGATGCGCTGGCCGATGCAGTGTTGCGGTGGGTTCCCGAAGGCGCCCGGTTGCAGTATGGGCCAGGCCAACTCGGCGTCGCGTTGCTACGGCGGGCGCAGGTGCCGCTGCATATTGACACCGGAATGATCACCGACGGTGTCATCGACCTCGATCGGCACGGGCTGCTGGCTGGAACAGCCTCGGCCACTTACCTATTCGGCAGCCAAGCTCTCTACGACTGGGCCGACGGTCGACCCATCCTGCGTGGCCTTGACTACACCCACGACTTCACTCGGCTGTCGCGCGGAGTCCCACTGATCGCCGTCAACACTGCCATCGAGATCGATACGTACGGCCAGGTCAACTCCGAAGGAGTCGGCGACAAGGTGATCGGCGGGATCGGCGGACATCCCGACTATTGTGCGGCCGCCCACATGAGCCGCGGCGGCTTGTCGATCATCGCTGTGCCGTCCGCGACCAATGGCCGCTCTCCCCTGGTCGAGCGGCTCAGCCGACCCGCGTCGACGCCCGCTCACGACGTCGACCTGATCGTCACCGAATTCGGCCACGCCGACCTACGCGGAGCCAGCTGGTCACAGCGCCAACGCATGATCACCGAATTGTTCTCATGATCAAGGAGATAACGAGCAATGCCTGAAGGACCACTGACCGGCAAGGTCGTCCTGGTCACCGGCGGCGGACGCGGAATCGGTCGCGGCCACTGTCTGGAGCTGGCCGCCCAGGGCGCGGCGGTCGTCGTGAACGACCCCGGTGTCGGCCGGGACGGTTCGAGCGGAGACGGCGAAGGTCCGGCGGCCGACGTCGTCGCAGAGATCGAAGCCGCGGGCGGAAAGGCCGTCGCACATACGGGTTCGGTATCGGTGTGGGACGACGTCGCCGACATGATCTCCACCGCCGTCGATGCCTTCGGCTCCCTTACCGGCGTGGTGAACAATGCAGGCATCCTTCGCGACTCCCTGGTCGCCACGTCGAGCGAGGCCGACTGGGACGCCGTGATCGCCGTGCATCTGAAGGGCACCTTCGCCGTCACCCGGCACGCGTGCGAGTACTGGCGCGCACAGTTCAAGGCGGGCAACCCGATTGACGCGCACATCGTCAACACGGTGTCCGGCGCGGGCTTGTGGGGCAACGTCGGACAGAGCGCCTATGGCGCCGCCAAGGCCGCGATCGCTAACCTGACGGCCGTCACCGCGATGGAGGCCCAGCGTTACGGCGTTGCGGTCAATGCGATTTCTCCGCTCGCGATGTCACGCATGACCGCCGACGTGTTCGGGGCGCGTGCCGACGATCCTGCGCTGGATCCCGCGAGAAGTTCAGCCGTGGTGGCCTGGCTGCAATCGGTGCAATCATCCTGGCTGACCGGGCAGATCCTGCGCATCGACGGCGGCAAGATGACCCGGATCGAGGGCTTTACCGAAGCTCCTGTGGCGTATCACGCCAAAGACGGTTCTGCCCTGACGTTTTCGGAGGTCGGCCAGGCCGTCAGCTGGTTGTATGGCACGTCCCCGCGTGGACTGGCCGGACCCTTGCCCGTGTCCTGACAAGCCCCTACCGGTTCGTTGTAACGACTCGGCGCGCTCTGACGTCGGGGAGGTGACGTTCGGCGACTTCGTTCGTCATGGAGTACCACCAGACCTGCGGCCGCCGCTGTGCCGCAGATCAATAGGTCGACGACCGAGAGCGCGCGCGCCGCACCGACCATCGCAAGCCGGTGTTGGGCCGAATCCATCCATCGCCAAACGGACTTCGGCACTGGCACATCGGGATACACATCCCGAAACGCCTGATTCATGTCATCGAATTCGGCAGCATTTCGCGCAGATCGACAAAACTCTACTCGTTGTGGTTCGCATGACCCGACGGCCCCACTGAGAAGCGACGAATTCCAGTCCTCGGTGAGGTCCGAATGTCGTTGAAGCCGCCAAACCGCAGAGGAATCGACGAGGAAGGAGATCAAGTCCCGACGGCCTTCTCGTCGGCCCGCGCGGCGAGCCAGCCCTCGTAGTCCCAGCCCTTCGCCTGCTCGCGAGACCTAGCCAGTGCCTCTATGCGCTCGAAACGCTCGACGTAATCGCGCATCGCGAGGTTGACGGCCTCCTTCTTCGTGTGCACGCCGGCGATCCGCATGACCCCGGCCAACGCTTCGTCATCCAGGTCGATCTGGGTTACCGCCAACTCGACCTCCCAATGTTGGTGATGTATGCATGAAGCATAAATCGGCAACAGTGCGACGTCGGCGCTCTCGTGGAGACCGCTACGGCGCTCCGCCGTCGGCGAAGATGGTCTGCCCGGTCAGGAACCCACAGGTATCCGATAGCAGGAAGGCGATCAGCGCGCCGATCTCACCGGGTTGCCCTGGCCTACCGAGAGCCGCATCGAAACCGAAGTCCTCGACGAGCGCCCGCTCGAGCGCCTCCTCGTAGGGGTAGCCCTTGCTGTCGGCAACGTGTTCGCGGATGGCATGCAGCGCATCGGTTTCCACCGCGCCGGGTGCAATGCTGTTGGCACGGATGCCGGAATGTCCATGGGTGCGTGCGATTCCGCGCGTGAACGTGGAGACCGCGGCCTTGAGGCTGGCGTAGGGCAGGCGCGGCTCGTGCGGCGCACGCGACGAGTAGGCGGACGTGGTGACGATGGCGCCACCGTTGACGGCGAGGTACGGCAGCGCCGCCTGCACGCTGCGGGTGGTCGCCAGAAGGACGTCGTGGAACGCGTTGTCCCAGGCGTCGTCGTCGGAGTCGATCGGCATCATCCCCGCCGTGCCCATGGTGATCGCGATGCCGTCGAGTCTGCCGAGGATCGCGGCGGCCTCGTCGACGGCAGCGACGGCCTGACCCGGCTTGCTCGCGTCGTAGACCAGGCCGTGCGCCGAGCCGCCAGATTCCGAAAGCCGTGCTGCTGCGTCCTTGGCTCTGGCCTCGTCACGTCCGACGACCACGACGGCTCCACCCTCGGCCACGACCGCCTGCGCGGCAGCAAGTCCCATGCCCGCCGTTCCGCCGACGACCACGTAGCCCTTGCCCGTCATCTGCAGGTCCACCGGTCAGCCCCTAGCGCTTGGTGAAGAAGCTCAGCGGCCGTTCGACGTACTCGAAGACCACGCCGTCCGGCGACCGCAGGAACGAAATGTAGAGCCCCTCGATCTTGGTCCCAGGAAGCGGGCACCACACCGGATCACCCATCACCTCAACGGAATCCGGCAGCAAGGCCATGGCCTTCTCGGTGTTCTCGACCCGCATCGCGCAGCGGTAGAGCCCCTGGTGGTTTCCGCCCCACGGCACCGGCTCGGCGCCACGGGTGTCCGGATGTTGGACGACGACCAGGCTGAATTGGTGGGCATCCTCGGGCACCGCGTACCGCGCCACGACGCATTCCGCCGTCGACCCGCCCGGACCGAGCTGTTCGCCGGACACCTCGGCCAGCGCGGGCGCCTCCACCTCGAGCGAAGCCGATAGCGGTGAGGAACTCCCCCGTCGCGACCGCATCGATCGGCGGCCAGGCGAATCCCGTTGAACAGTGCCCCGGGCTTTTCGCTTGGGCCTTCGGCGATTTCGATCACGACACCGTCGGGATCGATCGCAAGCACTGACTTGGCCCCAGAGATCAGGCCGTCGACGGGCGCGCCGACCGTGACACCCGAGTCGCGCAGGGTGGTGATGGCAGCGTCGAGGTTGGCAACGCTCAGCAGCGTCGATCGGATGCCCGGACGGGCTGGATCGCTGTCCGGGTCGCGCTTCAGCGCCGGGCTGCGATACTCGATGGCCTCGAGCGCACATCCGCCGCGACCACCACGCGAGTCGTAGAGAAACGATGTCTCACAGTAGGTCTCGCCATCCAATCCGAGGATGCTGCCATCGGTCGCGATTCTGGGATCCGTCCGCATCCGCGCGGACAGCCCGAGCAGACCCGCGTACAGCCCCTCGGTGGCATCCAATGATTCGCAGTTGAGGTTGACGTGAAGGAAGCGCCGAGCGAGATCCTCCGAGACCACTACAGGACGACCGAGTCGATCTTGAACTGGATGATCTGCTCCTCGTCGAAGCCGAGTTCGGCAAGCAACGCGTCGGTGTGCTCGCCGTGCTCCGGCGCCCGCTCCACGTCCAGCGGCGTTTCGTCGAACTGCACCGGGCTGGCGGCGAGCGCGAACTCGATGCCGCTGGTGTTCGTGGCACGCGGCAGATAGCCGTTCTCGATGGCCTGCGGATCGCTGTGCACCTCGTGCGCGGTGTGCATGACATCCCACACGCCCTCGAACCCCTCGAACGCCTTTTCCCAATGAGAAAGATCCTCGGCGCCAAAGGTTTTGCGCAGTTCGACGATGCAGTCGGCGCGGTTCGCAAAGCGCACGGGCGCGTTGGCGTACCGCTCGTCGCTGATCAGATCTGGCCTGCCGAGCCTGGTGCAGAAGTCCGCCCAGAACCGGTCGGCCTGCAGCAGCACGAACGCGATGAAGCGGTTGTCCTTGGTCTTGTAGATGCTTGCCGCCGGGTTTGGCATCTCCGACAGATCGAACTTCGGGATGTCCTGACCGGTGACCCCTGCGCCAACGATGTCGGGCCCGAGCTGCCAGATCGCGGCGTTGAGCAGCGACACGTCGACCACCGATGGCTCGCCGGTGCGCTCCCGCTTCAGCAGTGCCCCCGCGATGCCTGCGGCGATGCACAGCCCGCCGTAGGAGTCGCCGAACGCGGGGCGCTGGATCGGCGGATAGCTGCCGTCGCCCGCCGAATAGGCGTCGGCGATGCCGCCGCGCGCCCAGTAGGCCGCGAGGTCGAAGCCGCCCTGCGCGGCAAGGTCTCCGCGCGTCCCGTAGCCGTGGCCGCGGGCGTAGATGATCTTCGGATTGCGGGCTCGGATCTGGTCGAGATCGATGCCCATCCGCTCGCGTGAGTCCGGCAGCAGGTTGGTCAGGAAGACGTCCGCGGTCTCGACGATCTTCATCAGCAGTTCGAGACCTTGCGGAGTCGATGTGTCCAACCGCGATGCTGCGCTTGCCCCGATTCGGTTGCTCGACGAAGTGATTGACCCCGCCGGCGCCCGTGACCAGACCCGAGCTGATCAGCCCGCGCTGCGGATCGCCGGTCTCCGGATGCTCGACCTTGATGACGTCGGCGCCCCAGTCGGCGAGCACCGCGCCCGCCGCCGGGACGAACGTCCACGCCGCGATCTCGACGACGCGGATGCCATTGAGAATGTCGGTCATTGCTTCCTTCGATTCCGAGGTTCAGTACGCGATGACTTTGGTTTGCAGGTGCTGCTCGAAGCCCTCGATGCCGTTCTGCCTGCCGACGCCGCTCATCTTGTACCCACCGAAGGGAGCGTCGGCCCCGTAGAAGATGGCGCCGTTGACGTTCACCGATCCGGTGCGGATTCGGCGGGCGACGGCCATGCCCCCGTTCGGGGTCGCCGAGCACTGTTCCGGCCAATCCGTAGATCGAGTTGTTGGCCATTTCGACGGCACCGTCGTCGCCACCGTCATACGGCGTGATCGTGATGACGGGTCCGAAGATCTCCTCCTGGAACACTCGGTGCTCTGGTCTGACGTCGGCGAGAATCGTTGGCGCAACGAAGTATCCACGGTCCAGCCCATCGGGCCTGCCGCCGCCCACGGTCACCCTGGCACCCTGCTCCTTGGCAATCCGGATGTAGTCCAGCACCCTCGCGTGCTGCTTGGCGGACACCAGCGGCCCGCAGAAATTCGCGGGGTCTGTCGGGTCACCCACGGTGACGCCGCCGAATGTCGCGGTCGCCATCTCGACTGCCTCGTCGTACTTGTTGCGCGGCACCAGCATTCGAGTGGTCAGCGCGCAACCCTGACCGGAGTGCATGAGAGCACCGATGCAGCCGGGCACGGTCGTCTCCAGGTCCGCGTCTTCGAGCACCAGGTACACCGACTTGCCACCCAACTCCATCAGGTTGCGCTTCATCGTCGCTGCACTCAGTCGCCCGATCAGCTCACCGACCGCGGTCGAGCCGGTGAAGGAGATCATGTCCACGCGCGGATCGGTAACCAGTCGCTGGGCGACCTCGTTGTCGGACGCGGTCACGATGTTGACCACCCCAGCCGGGATGTCGGTCTTCTCGGCGATGATCCGACCCCACCGGAGAGCCGTCCAGGGGGTCTCGATCGGCGCCTTGAGCACCATGGTGTTACCCGTGGCCAGAATCTGGCCCACCTTGTTGGTGATGATCTCGATCGGGAAGTTCCACGGGGTGATCGCACCGACGACGCCTACCGGCTCCTTGACCACGACGCGGTTGTAGGGTGCCCCCATCAGGGCGGCCTCGTCGAGTTGCCGTTCCCACGCGAACTCGGAGATGTACTGCGCAGGCCACCGAATGCCATCGGCAAGGGGCCACTCGAGCTGAGCGATGTAGGTCATGCCCAACGGAGCACCCGCCTCGGCGACGACCTCGGCGCGCATGTCCTCCTTGTCCTGCTGCAGCGCGTCGTGCAGCTGCATCAGGCAGCGCTGGCGGAACTCCCGGTTGGTCGACCAGTCGGTGGTGTCGAAGGCCCGCCGCGCCGCGGCGATCGCGGCGTCGATGTCCTCGGCCACGGCGTCGGCGGCGACGCCGAGCACCTCCTCGGTGGCCGGGTTGATGTTGTCGGCCGTCTTCGCCCGTCGACGACTCACGCAGCTGCCCGTCGATGTACAAGCGCGTCTCGGGATTGAATTGAACCGTGCTTGCCGCGACCGGTGAAGCCGTCATTGGCGAACCCTCTCACTGAAGTATCGGTGTGGGTTACTGTACCTTCTTATAGATAACTGTTTAGCGGATTCGACGTTCAGGCCGGATCCGCAGCACCCACGAAGGGGGAAACGGGTTGTCCGCCCCTGCCGACATCGCCACGACCAGGCCACCGTCACGACGAGTATCTCGCGGACGTTGCGCTGTACCGCCGAGGTTTCCGCGACTGGCTAGCCGACCTGGAGTGGGCCGACGAGTGGCGTTCCGCCCACTTCGACACCGCCGAAGACGAGCTCGCCTACCACGCCACGATCCTGTCCCGCGTCCACGACGCCGGGTGGAACAGGTACGGCTGGCCCGAGGAAGCCGGCGGATTTGGCGGCACCGAGATCCACCGCGCGGTCTACTTCGAGGAGTTGGCGGCGGCGATGCTGCCGGTTCCCGAACAGCACTGGACGCTGGAGGTCATCGGGCCCGCCACTCACCACTACGCGCCGCACCTCTCCGCTCAGTTCCTGCCGAACTATCTTCGCGGCGCCGAGTGGTGGGGGCAGTGCTTCTCGGAGCCGGAATCGGGCAGCGACCTGGCCGGCCTGCGGTGCCGGGCGACCGACGACGGCGCAGGTGGCTACGTCCTGAACGGGCAGAAGATCTGGACCAGCCAGGGCCCCACCGCCACGCGGTTCATGGTGCTGGCGCGAACGGGGACGCCCGAGAGCAGGCATCGCGGGCTGAGCACGTTCCTCGTCGACGCCGACACCCCCGGCGTCACGGTCCGGGCCATCACGCTGGCCAGTGGGCGCCGCGAGTTGGCCGAGGTGTTCTTCGACGACGTCCGCGTGCCGCACGACCGGCTGATCGGCGATGCCGGCGGCGGCTGGGCCGTCGTGATGTACCTGATGCAGTACGAACGCGGCATGTACGGCTACGCCGTCACGACCACGGCACTGACGGAGCTCGGCCGGTTGCGCGAGGCGATGGTCACGCACGGCGCGTCGGAGTCCGCGCGCGAGCGCTTCGCGCGGATCTACGTGGCGGTGATGGCCGCGCAAGCACGCGGCGCCACCACGGTGCGGGCGCTGGCCGACGGTCAGATGGTCGGCCCCGGAAGCAGTATCGACAAGCTGCTCTTCGCCAAGGCGGAGAAGGACATCAACGACCTGATCCTCGACGTGCGTCGGGAATGGATGCTGACCGGCGTCGAGCCGCCGGCGGCGACATCCAGCACGGGCGACAAGGAGCTCGATGCTCTTCGGGCCAAGTGGTGGTACACCAGCGCGGCGACGATCATGGGCGGCAGCGCCGAGGTGCAGCGCGGCATCATCGCGGACCACATTCTCGGACTCCCGAAGGAGAAGAAGTGAGCGCTCCCGACGAGTCGTGGCCGATGATCGAGGAGGCCGTCTTCCGCCTGTTCGACGAGCTCGCCGCGAAGAAGCCCGGCGAGCACGTCGCGATCGGACCACCGCTGGAGGAACTCGGCTGGTCCGACATCGAGGCCGAATACCCCATTGCTGCAAGCGAATTGCTGTTTCGGGCCCAGGGCCGATCGCTGATCAACGCGGACTGCCTCGACAAGGTCATCCTGGCTGAGCTGGCGCCGCTGCTCGACGGACCGGTCGACGGCGTCGTGTTGCCCGGCCTTGCCGGCGGCAGCGCACCGAGCTCGGATGCCGAACACGTCAGCGGAATCCTGCTCGGGCCGCTGCCGAGCAGCGGCAGGCTCTGCGTGCCGGTGTCAGGTCCGACGGGCTCGGTGTCGATTGCCGTCGTCGACGTCGACGGCCTCGAGGGTGAGCGGTTGGACACCTTCGACTCCTCGGCGTACTGGACCCAGGTCACCGGGCCGGTGCGACGGGCACGCCCGTCGACGCGTCGGACGAATGGCAGCGCGCAGTCACCTCCGCGTACCGGGCGCTGGCCACCGAACTCGTCGCACTGGCGGACGAAGCGCTGCGGATCGCCGTCGAACACGTCAGCGTCCGCATCCAATTCGGCTCGCCCATCGGCTCTTTCCAGTCGCCGCGGCACCTGCTCGCCGACGCGGCGGCGAACCTGGAGGGCGCGCGCGCGCTGCTCGCCGAGGCGTGGCGTGACGGCGGTGAATTCTGCCGCGCTGACGGCCAAGGCCGCGGCGGGGCGAGCGCATCGGGCGGTATCCGACGCGACGATGCAGGTATGCGGCGCGATCGGGCTGACGATGGAGCACGACCTGCACCGGTACGTCACCCGCGGCTTCCAGATCGACTCGCTGTTCGGCTCGTACCAACAACTCGAAGCGCTGCTCGCACGAACGCTTCTTCGAGAGTCACTCCACCGGCGGCGCGCTTCCCGCGATCGTCGACCTGGCCGCCGTCTAAAGAAGGAAACCATGCGCCGCAACATCTTCGAAGAGGTTCACGACGACTTCCGCGCGACGGCGCGGTCGTTCTTCGAGCGCGAATGCGTGCCGAACACGGAGAAGTGGGAGAAGGACGGCAAGGTCAGCCGCGAGGCGTGGCGCGCCGCGGGAGCCGCAGGACTGATCGGCTGGGAGTTCGACGAGAAGTACGGCGGCCTCGGGGTCAAGGACTACCGGTTCAACCAGATCATCTCCGAGGAGATGTTCATGACGGGTGCCGTCGGCATCGGTCTCGGCGTGCAGAACGACATCCTGATGCCGTACATGAACAATCTCACCACCGACGAGCAGAAGGAGCGCTGGCTGCCCGGCTTCGTCGCCGGCGAGCTCATCGGCTCCATCGCGATGTCCGAGCCCGCGGCGGGCTCCGACCTGGCAGGCATCAAGACCACCGCACGCGATGACGGTGATCACTGGATCGTCAACGGCTCCAAGACGTTCATCAGCAACGGGCTGCAATCCAGGCTGGTCCTCACCGCCGTCAAGACCGACCCGACCGCGCGCCACAAGGGCATCAGCCTGCTGATGATCGAAGACGGCATGGAGGGCTTCACCCGCGGCCGCAAGCTGGACAAGATCGGCCAGTACTCCGCCGACACCGCCGAGCTGTTCTTCGAGGACGTCAAGGTGCCCAAGGAGAACCTCGTCGGCGAGCTGAATCGCGGCTTCTACCATCTGGTCTCGAACCTGCCGAGCGAACGCGTCGGCGTCGCCTGCTATGCGCTTGCCTGCCGCGCGAAAGGCGTTGGAGCTGACCAAGACCTACGCGTTGGAGCGCGAGGCGTTCGGGCAGCCGATCGGCAAGTTCCAGGTGAACCGGCACTTCCTCGCCGAGATGCAGACCAAGCTGGACGCCGCCCAGACGTACCTGGACCAGTGCGTGCTCTCGGTCAACGACGGCACGCTGAGCGACGCGGACGCCGCGGGCTTGAAGTGGTGGACCTCGGAGGTGCAGTGGGAGATCATCGACCGCTGCCTGCAGATGCACGGTGGCTACGGATACATCAACGAGTACGAAATCGCCCGACTGTGGCGCGATTCGCGCGTGCAGCGGCTGTACGCAGGCACCACCGAGATCATGAAGGACCTCATGGGTCGGGCGATGGGGTATTAGCGATGACGTTGGTCACTGGCAGGTCGCCAATCCCCGACTCGCCCCGAGGGTTCGGCTTAACCTGCTAAATAGTTAGTTGTTTCGTGCGTTGACAGAAACCGTGGAGGTTGTAATGGAGGTCACCAGTCTTCGGGAGCCGAAGATGGCGGATCGAGTGGCCACGGTCCTCCGCCGGATGTTCATCCGCGGCGAGATCACCGAGGGCACGATGCTGCCGCCGGAATCAGAGCTCATGGAGCGTTTCGGAGTGTCGCGGCCGACTCTGCGGGAAGCATTCCGCGTGCTCGAGTCCGAGTCCCTGATCCAGGTCCAGCGCGGTGTGCGCGGTGGCGCGCGGGTTACCCGTCCGCAGCGCGAGACGCTCGCCCGCTACGCCGGGCTGATCCTCGAGTACGAGGGCGTCACGCTCAAGGACGTCTTCGACGCACGGGCGACACTCGAAACGCCGATGGTCGTCCAGCTCGCCATGGACCAGGATCCGAAGGTCATCGCCGAACTCGAACAGATCGTCGCCCGCGAAGCCGAGGTGGAGGGCGCCGAGGGTGTCGACGCGCGAACCGACTTCCACGCCGCCATCGCGAGGCTGTCCGGCAACAAGACGCTGCAGATCGTCAGCGCGATGTTGCACCACATCATCGAGAAGGCCAACCGATCGCTGCAGCCCACCGCGGGAGCCAAGGCCGACCAGGCCAACCGCCGTTCGGGCAAGACCCATCGCATGCTGGTGGACCTGATCAAGGCGGGCGATGCCGAGAAGGCCGGCGAGCTCTGGAGCCGCCACCTCAAGGGTGCCGAGGAGTACGTGCTGGCCGGTTCAGAACTTTCGACGGTCGTCGACCTCCTCGAATGACGGGTGTCGACGATCGGGTGGTCAACGAGCACGATCTCGAGACGCCCGACTCGATCCAGGTGCGCTTCGGGATCACCTACCTCGAATCCGACCCCGCGGCCGCGACCGCGGCCATGACGATGGCGATGCCGCGCTATCGAAATCCGTTCACCGGAGCACCGACGATCGGACCTTTGGCCATCCTGGTCGACGCGGCGGCGGGGATCGTCAACCACTATCGCAGGCGCCCCGGCCAGTGGACGGTGTCCAGCGAGCTGTCGATGGACGTCAACCTCGACGGTATCGGCGACCTCGACGGCCCGGTGCTTGGCCACGGCGCACGCACTCAGCCCATTGGGCTCGACGTCGCTCGGGATCTGCACGCTGTCCTACGACGGCACCGTGATCGGCGGCGGCACCGTTCGATCGTTCTTCGTCAACGCCGACGCCCGTTCCTCCGAATGGCCCTCGGAGACATTGGATCTCTCGGCCGAGACGTCCGATCGCCGACCGGATGGCCGTGCACGTCCGGCGAGATGCGGTCGGCCACGTCCTGTCGCAGCGGGTCGATCCAAACCTGAACAACGAGCTCGACATCGTCCATGGCGGCGTCGCGGCGGCCGGCCTCGAGTTCGCGGCGTCGGCGGCGATCAACGCGGGTCGCGCCGCGGCGCCACTGCAGACCGCCTCGCTACGGGTGAACTTCATGCGCCCGTTCATCGCCGGGGCCAACACGCGCTATGAGGGCACGGCACTGCGGGTGGGCCGAAACTCCGCGATCGGCGATGCGCAGGCCGTCGGCGACGACGGCAAGGTCGCGCTCATCGCGAGGGTGACGGCCTACCGCTAACCCTTCGCCGAAATCACTACTTCTTGGAGCGTGCCCGGAAGGCCGCGACGCGCTCCTTGAACTCGGGTGTGCTGAACGAGATCAACTCCTCGGCGAGCGCGTATTCCAACACGCCCTGCGCGGCGCGGGCGAGATGCATGTTGAGCGCCACCTTCGACGACCGCAGAGCCTGCGGCGGCAGGGCCGCGAACCGCTCGCCGAGGGCCAGCGCCTCGTCCAGCACCGAGTCGTCTGCGACGACCTTGGTGACCAGGTTCAGCTTCTCTGCGATCGGCGCGGTGATCCGATCCCCAAGCAGGACAAACTCCTTGGCCTTCATCATGCCGATCAGCAGGGGCAGCATCGCCGCGCCGCCGTCACCCGCGGTCAGTCCGATCGCGACGTGCGGGTCGGCCAGGTAGCTGTTCTCCCCCATCACGAGCAGGTCGGACAGCAGCGCGATCGAGCACCCGAGACCCACGGCGGGGCCGTTGACCGCGGACACCAGCGGCTTGGGGAAGTTGATGACCTCGAGGAAAACCGTTCGGGCTTCGTGGATCTGGAACGCCCGCGCCACCTCGTCCTCGATGAGGCGACCGAACATCACCATGTCCCCACCCGCCGAAAAGGCCTTGCCCACACCGGTCGTGACGACCGCCTTGACGTCGTCGTCGGCGTCGAGCACCTTCCAGATGGTGGCGAACGCGTGGTGCACCTCCTCGGTGACCGCGTTGAGCGCCTCGGGGCGGTTGATGCTGACCAGGTGGACGTTGCCGCGCTTCTCGACCAGCAGCCACGGAGCGAACTGCTCGTAGCCGGCGAGGGTGGCGGCGGTCTGGCGACGTGGTCATATCAGCTCTTCTCGTTGGACAGGATGGTGACTGCGGAGACCGCGGTCGGGCCACCGATGTTGTGGGCCAGGGCGATTCGCGCCCCGTCTACCTGATTCTCGGCCTCACCGCGAAGCTGGTTGAACAATTCGTAGCATTGCGCGACGCCGGTGGCGCCTGGCGGGTGCCCCTTGGCCTTCAACCCACCGCTGGGGTTGACGGGCATCGAGCCGCCGACGTAGTGCTCACGACCCTCGACGAGTTTGTAGGCCTCGAAGCGCTCGGCGAAACCGAGGTCCTCGTAGCTGATCAACTCGACGCCGGTGAAGCAGTCGTGCACCTCGGCAACGTCGATGTCGCGCGGCGTCACCCCGGCCATGCTCATCGCGGCCTTGGCCGCCTTGACGGTCGGCGGGAACGTCGTCATGTCCGTCTTGTGCTGATGCATCACGCGATCCATGCCGATGCCGACGCCCCGCACCCAGACCGGCCGGTCGGTGTAGCGGTCCACGACGTCCTCGGCGACGAGGATGACCGCCGCGGCGCCGTCGCTTTGCGGCGTGCAGTCGTATAGCCCGAACGGGTCGACGACCATCGGCGCGGCCAACGCCTGCTCGACGGTGATCTCGTAGCGCAGTTGGGCTTTGGGGTTGGTCAGCGCGTGGAAGTGGTTCTTCACGGCCACCATCGCCATGTGTTCCTTGGTCGCGGGCGACTCGTGGAGGTACCGGTTCACGTGCAGCGCGAAGTTCGCGGGTGCGACGAGACCCAGCGGATAGTCCCAGGCGTTGTCGCGCGTCATCGCCGCCCAGTCCCAGAACGTGCTGCTCGACGCCGTCTCGCGGACCTTGTCCGCACCGAGCACCAACACCACGTCGTAGAGGCCTGACGCGATGGCCATGGTTCCGTGGCGAATCGCGTCGTTGCCTGTGGCGCAGGCATTTTCGAGACGACTGACGGGAATGTCGGTGAGGTCGAGAGTGTCGGCGAGGATGCCCGACGGGAACCCGTCGGTGGTCGACAACTCACCGAACCACGCCGCCTCGATGTCTGACTTCTTGATGCCCTTGTCGACGTTGGCGACGCACTCGGCATAGGCCATCGGGATCAGGTCCTTGATGCCGAGGTCGAAGTGCTCGCCGAACGGGGTCATCCCCGCTCCGACCATCGCTACCTTCCTCATGCGGGAACTCCCTCTGACGTGGCGGGCTGGAACGCGTATCCGTAGTCGGGAATGCCTGCGCGATCGGCGATCTTGCGCAGCACCACCGAGCCGCCCTGACCTATGGTGGCCTCACCCGCGGGAACGCCGGTGACCTTCATCAGCACCCGGACCGGACTCCCGTCGAGCTGCACGACGGCGATCGAGTACGGGCTCGGCAGATCGGGCACCGGAATCTGAATCGTGGTCTGGGTGTAGACGGTTCCCGTGCGCGGCAACGGCTCGAGACGATAATCGGTGACCAGCCCACCGTCGTCGTCGACCCGGGCTCGCGGCGGAAACTGGGGTGCGGTGTCGATGCCTGGCCGCTCCTCGAATACCGCTGCCTCCCAACGCAGTTTCGGTTCGAACGCGCGGGCGTAGGCGGGCAGTGAGATCGGGATGCCGTTACCGTCGGCGGTGCGGAACTTGGGCAGCTCGCGCGCCGGGACCTCGTTGCGGGTCACGATGACCGAGGAGGACGGCGCTACGTCGGCCGCCGTCACGCTGGACTGCTCGATGGCCAGCAACAGGCCCCCTGGGCCGCCCGTCTCGACCAGCGTGGCCAGTGCGCGAATGACACCGGACGCCGACGAGACCGGATCTTCGACCGCCCCCGAGACGTCGAGGTCGCCGCCGAGCTCCTTGGCCTTCACCCCGACGACCGCCGCCACGGGCCGCGTGTTCGTCAGTTGAAGTCGAGCGACGGTCGACTTGACGCCGATCTCACGCTGCAGACGTGGGTCGCCGTACTCCCGACGGGTGCCGTCCTCACCGCGCACGGTGGTGGGCAGGCTGCGGGTCTGCCGGGCGACCGCCGTCACGCTTGCGCCTCCCGCCACCAATCAGGACGGCCCCTGCTGCGGCGACTGACCGCGGAGTCGTCAGCGGCAAGAACGAGGGTTCCATCCATCGCACCGAGGATCTGGTCGAGCACCGCGGGCGCCCCACCCAGCACCTCGCTGACGGGCACGTCGCTCGAGAGCGAGAGTCCGGCGAGCAGTACCGCACCGTTGCCACCCTCCAACAGCGGGAAGTCGCGCGACACCAGGACCACCCGCTGAGCCGTCGCACCTGGGTCAGTAACACGGCCTGCGGCGACCGCCATGGTCAGCGCGTCCTCGTCGGGCCCCTTGACCCGACTCTTGCCCTTCACCCACGGCGGTAGATACGTGCCTATCGAACAGATGTCACTCACGGTTTCGCCTACCTCGCACTCACCAGCTGGGCGTTGATCGCCACACATCAAATAAGGTATATAGTTATAGCATTCCGGGCAAGGTAGGTGCGCCGTCGGCGACCTCCGGCTCCAGTACGTCTCCTCGACGAAGAAGGGATCCTCGGTGGCCACGGCCTATCAGTCGACGAGATCACTCAAGGACCGAGTCGTCGTGGTGTCGGGCGCCAGCCGGGGCATCGGGCGCGAGATCGCGGTTCGAGCTGGCGCCGACGGCGCAAAGGTCGCATTGCTCGCCAAGACCGATACACCAAACCCGAAGATTGCAGGCACGCTTCAGGAGACCGCGGACTTGGTCGTCGCCGCGGGTGGAGAGGCACTGCCAGTCGCTTGCGACATCCGTGACGCGGATGGCGTGGCCGCCGCCGTGGCAGCGCTCGTCGATGCCTTCGGTCGCATCGACGTCGTCATCAACAACGCTGGCGCACTTGATCTACGTGGCACTCCGCAGCTGCCGACGAAGAACTTCGACCGGTTGCTCGCCGTCAACGTCATTGGCCCATTCGCGTTGGTACAGGCCGCCTTCCCGCATCTGCGCCAATCCGACAACGCGCACATCGTCAACGTCTCCCCGCCGCTGAATCTCGAACCGGCGTGGGTCGGCGCCCACGTCGGGCATACCGTCGGCAAGTACGCAGAGAGCCTGCTGACGCTGGGCTGGTCGGCCGAATTCGCCTCGATACCGATCGCCGCGAACTCGCTGTGGCCGGCCACGACGGTCGCGAGCACCGGGATGATGGTCGCGATGGGCGAGGAGGCCGTGCGCGCCCAGGCGCGCAGTCCGCAGATCATGGCGGACGCGACGCACGCACTGGTCACCAGGCCTGCCGCAGGGTGCACCGGCCGCTTCTACACCGACGAGGAGATACTGGCCGAAGAAGGAGTCGTCGACTTCACCGCGTACCGGCTCGCCGCACGCGATGAGGATCTGACGCCGAACTTCTATCTGCCCGATATTCCGCTACCGAAGATCCGGACACCCAAGTGAGCGAATACGACGCGCTGTGCGCGAACGAACCAGAGCTGGCCAAGCTCCGAACCTCCATCCGCGAATACCTGGTCGCCGACCGCGCCGAGTTCGGCTGGCAATCCGCAGTCGATTCCTGGCTCGGGAACTGGGACGAGGAGTTCAGCGCCCGCCTCGGTGACGCCGGTTTCGTCGGCCTCACCATTCCGCAGGAGTACGGCGGACACGGACTCGGACATCTGCACCGCTACGTGGTGACCGAGGAACTGCTGGCCGTCGGTGCGCCGGTTGCGGCGCACTGGATCGCCGACCGACAGGTCGCGCCGGGGCTGTTGGCCTACGGAAACGAAGAGCAGCGCCAGCGACTGCTGCCACGCATCGCCGCGGGCAGATACTTCTCGGCGATCGGCATGAGTGAACCGGGGGCCGGCTCGGACCTCGCCGCCGTCTCGTCCAAGGCGGTCCGCGCCGACGGTGACGACGGCTGGATACTCAACGGCCGCAAGGTGTGGACGAGCGGAGCGCATCACGCGCACCAGGCGGTGGTCCTCGCCCGCACCAGCCCGCTCGACCCCGAGCACCGGCACGCGGGTTTCAGCCAGTTCATCGTGATGCTGGATTCGCCGGGCGTCACGATCGACCCGATCGTGCTGATGTCCGGTGAACACCACTTCAACGAGATCGTCTTCGAAGACGTCTTCATCCCCGACGCCGACGTGCTCGGCGAGATCGGCGCCGGTTGGCACCAGGTGACCTCCGAGCTGTCGTTCGAACGAAGCGGCCCCGAACGCATCCTGTCCACCGCGCCGCTCATCACCGCCGCGGTGCGCGTCTTGGCCAATCGCTCCGAAGAAGTCGACGACCGGACCGCGGCGGCAATCGGCGATCTGCTGGCCCGCCTCATCTCACTGCGGCAGCTGTCGGTCTCGGTCGCCCGCGCGCTGACCGAGGGCAAGGACGCCGCCAATCGGGCCGCGTTGGTCAAGGACCTCGGGACCATATTCGAGCAGGACTCCGTCGAGTTGGTAGCCGATCTGCTCGACTTCGCCGACGCGCAGGACCCGCCCGACTGGGGCCTGCGCGCGATGCTGGCGACGGCACGCGTCCACAAGCCGATGTTCACGCTTCGCGGTGGCACGAATGAGGTCTTGCGCGGCGTGGTTGCCCGAGGAATGGGGTTGCGATGAGCGCCGTGACCGCGCTTGCGGGAGGGGTCTTCGGTACCAGTGCCGCGGACGACGACACCGAGTTGCACGAGCTGGTCGACGACATCGGCAGGCAGGCCTTCGAGGCCAGGCAGGGCCGACGCGGACGCCCGGACGAGTTCGACGACGCACTCTGGGCGCAATCTCGAGCAGACCGGCCTCGCGCGGCTGACCAGCACGCCCGACCTGGACGCAGGACCGGTCGAACTCGCCACGGTGCTCAGCGGCCTCGCCCGGCATGCGGGTTCGGTGCCGATCGCCGAGACGGACCTGCTCGCGGCCTGGCTGGCGAACCAGGCCGACCTGGACGTGCCCGCATCCGGTCCCCTGACCGTCGCGGTCGGACACGCCGAGTCCGCCAACGGCCGGCTGGTCGGCACGGCGCACGACGTGCCGTGGACCCGGGCGGCCCTCGCGGGCGGCGGAGTACTGCTCGCCGCGCGCACCGACGACGGCCTGCACGTCGGCTTCCTGCCAGACCCGAACGTCACCGACCGGCAGAACCTCGCGGGTGAACCGCGCGACAGCGTCGCGTTCGACGTCGCCGCCGATCAGTGCGTCCTACTCGATGCCGCCGTGGGCGACGAGCTGATCCGCCGTGGCGCGTGGGCGCGCTGCGTGCAGACCGTCGGGACCCTGGATGCCGCAGCGCAACTGTCGGTCGCCTACACCCAGGAGCGGACCCAGTTCGGAAGGTCGTTGAGCAAGTTTCAGTCGGTGCAACACTCGCTGTCCCAACTGGCAGGCGAGATCGAGCGGGCACGCGCCGCCGTGACTCTGGCCGTCGCTGCCGCCGCCGATCACGGATTCGACAGCGCGCAAGCCGATTACGCCGTCACGGTGGCCAAGATCGTGGTCGGCCGGGTGGCCGATCCCGTGACCACCATCGCGCATCAGCTGCACGGCGCCATCGGGGTGACCATCGAGCACCAGCTGTGGCTGTCGACCATGCGGGCGCTCAGCTGGATCGAGGAGTTCGGCAGCACGGGCCACTACGCGCGCCGCCTTGGCCGGGCGGCCATCGCCGCAAGCCGTTCCGACGGCGACGCTTGGGATCTGTTGATTGGCAACGACCTGCAGGGCTGGGGATAGCACTACCGCTAGACCGAGAAACGACAACCAAGGAGAAGCAGTGACCGTAACGGCATTTGAGGGAGCATCCGCGATCGTCAGCGGCGGGGCCGGCGGCCTCGGCGAGGCGACGGTGCGTCGGCTGCATGCTGACGGCCTCGGCGTCGTCATCGCCGACCTCGCCGCCGACAAGGGCAAGGCACTGGCCGACGAGCTGGGCAGCCGGGCGCTGTTCGCCAGCACCGACGTGACGAGCGAGGACAGCATTCTCGCCGCCATCGAGCAGGCCAACCAACTCGGCCAACTGCGCTACGCCGTCGTCGCGCACGGCGGTTACGGTGTCGCACAACGGATCGTGCAGCGCGACGGTAGTCCTGCCGACTTCGGCGCCTTCACCAAGACCATCGACCTCTACCTCAACGGCACGTACAACATGGCCCGGCTGGTCGCGGCGTCGGTCGCCGCCGCGGAGCCGCTGGAGAACGGCGAGCGGGGAGCGTTGGTGCTGACCGCGTCGATCGCCGGCTACGAGGGTCAGATCGGGCAAAGCGCCTATGCCGCAGCCAAGGCCGGTGTCATCGGGTTGACCATCGCGGCCGCACGCGACCTGAGTTCGGTGGGCATCCGGGTCAACACCATCGCGCCGGGAACGATGAAGACCCCGATCATGGAGTCCGTTGGCGAAGAGGCCATCGCCAAGTTCGCCGCCAACGTGCCGTTCCCGAAGCGGCTCGGCACCCCGGCCGAATATGCCGACGCAGCAACGTTCTTGCTCACCAACGGCTACGTCAACGGCGAGGTCATGCGCCTCGACGGCGCGCAGCGCTTCACCCCGAAGTAATAGGCCGGACGAACGCCGAAAGTACGGTTGTTGAACACGTTTCGCGAGTAGCACCGCAAACAACCGTACTTTCGACGAGCCGTTACAGCCGGCCTTCCACCTGAAGCTCTGGGTGAACCCACGTCGGGGGCAGCACCACCCTGGCCACCATGCCCCACTCGATGGCCTCTTGGGCGGTCAACGTCCGGCCGGTGAACATCATGGCGTTGCGCGCCTGAGGCCGGTCCAGGGTGCAGATCGCGAACGCGCCATCGCGTGTGAACGTCAGGAAGGGCGTGCCGAGCCAATCGCCGTCGGGTGGGCGCGGGCCGCCGTGGGGGTTGTCGGACAGAGGGATCCCTTCCATCGGTTGACAGTGGACTGTCATACTACTGCTCAAATTAGCCATATAGTTGTATGATTCCAACTGCCGGGCGTAGCATCCACGTGGTGGCACACGTCACATACGCACTGCACCTGACGAGCGCGGCGAACACCGACGACAACTGGAGGAATACGCAATGGGTTCACTCGACGGCCGGGTCGTCTTCATCACCGGAGCGGCTCGCGGGCAGGGCCGTTCGCATGCAGTGATGTGTGCCGAGCAGGGCGCGAACATCGTCGGAGTCGACATCTGCGAAGACCTCGACGTCGTGCCCTACAAGCTGGGCACGTTCGACGATCTCGAGGAGACCGCTCGCCTGGTCGAGAAGACCGGGCAGGAGATGCTCTTCGAGAAGGCCGACGTCCGCGACCTGGCCGCGCTCCAGAAGGTCTTCGATGCCGGAGTCGAGCAAGTTCGGTCACGTCGACACCGTGATCGCCAACGCCGGTGTGATCCTGACCAACGCTCGACGAGCGCGACGCCTCCGAGGCGCTGCGGCTCGGACATCGACATCATGCTCATCGGCGTGTGGAACGCCTTCCAGGTCGCGATCCCGCACCTGAAGGAGCGCGGCAAGGGCGGCAACCTCATCGCGACCAGCTCGATGATCGCGCTGCTGGACCTGACCGACGGCCGTGGCGGCACCGATGCCTACCTGATGGCCAAGCTCGCGATCACCGGCCTGGTCCGCGCGTACGCGACTCTGCTTGCACCGCGACCGCATCCGCGTCAACGCCGTCGCCCCCACCAACTGCGCGACGCCGATGATCACCGAGAACCCGGCGACTGTTCAAGGTGATCGAGGAGATACCCGCATCTGGTCAACGCGATGTCAGACCGCGCTGCCCGACCTCCCCCTGATCGAACCGCGCGACGTCAGCAACGCCATCCTGTTCCTGATCAGCGACGCCGGCCGCACGTTCACCGGCAGCGTGCTGAAGGTGGACGCCGGCATGGACGTGCGGCGCTAGCCGGGTCGCGAACGATGCACTTCGGAATCGACGGACGGTCGGCGCTGGTCGTCGGCGGCAGCAAGGGCATCGGCTTCGAGGTCGCCAAACTGCTTGCCGCCGAGGGCGCCCGCGTGGCTGTGCTGGCCGGAACCAAGACCGACGTCGACGCTGCGGTCGAAGACGATCCGCGCCACAGGGCGGAACGGCGATCGGCGTCACCGCCGATGTCAGCAACGCGGAGCAACTCGAGCGACGCGGTGCGTGACGTGACGGCGGAGCACGGGCCGCCCCTCATCGTCATCGGCCAGGCCAAGTACCAGCGGCCCGGAGACTTCGCCGACATCACCGACGTGAACGTCTACCGCGAGTCCTTCGAATTGCACACGATGAGCCAGATTCTCCTGCTACAGGCAGTCCTGCCCGCGATGAAGCAGGCGGGTTGGGGTCGCTTCGTGCACATCGGGTCCGCCACCGCCAAGGAGCCTGCGGGCAACATCCACCACGCGGTGGCCAACACCAGTCGGCCGTCGACGATCGGCCTGCTCAAGACCGTTCCGACGAGTACGCCCAACACGGCATCACCGTCAACACCGTCGCGCCCGGCTGGATCGAGACCGAGAACGCGCTGGCGTATCTGGAGCAACATCTGGGTGCGAGCACCGAGCAGGAGCGGCGCGACTTCATGCTCACCCAGGCCCGGGTGCCCGCGGCCCGCATGGGCAAACCACACGAGATCGCCTCGCTGATCGCCTATCTTTGCTCGGAACCTGCCGGATACCTCACCGGCAGCTGGATCGAAGTCGACGGTGGCTTGCACCGGTCGGCGTTCTAGACCCTAGGAGAACACGTGGAAACCCTTGGCGCACCGGAACTCCACTTCGCCAGCCTGCCGATGGCCGCCGACCGCGGCGTCGGGTGGAAGGCGCGTGCGCGATGCCGGGCGGGTGGTGTTCATCGACGGCTGGTATTACCTGTCCCACCGCGAGGACGTGCTCGCCGCGCTGCGCAATCCGGAGTTGTTCTCGTCGAAGAAGGCCTTCGACATGCTCGGCAGCCCCATCCCGCTGGTGCCCATCGTCGTTCGATCCGCCCGAACACACCCGGTTCCGCAAGATCCTGCAGCCCTTCTTCAGCCCCCACACGCTTGAAGGAGATGTTGCCGTCACTGCAGAAGCAGGCCATCGACATCGTCGACGAGATCGCCAAGAAGGGCGAGTGCGAAGTCGTTGCGGACCTCGCGATCCCCTACCCGTCGCAGGTGTTCCTGACGCTGTTCGGGCTGCCGCTGGAGGATCGCGACAGGCTGGTCGCCGTGGAAGGATGCGGTCATCGCGCTGGCGGAGTCACCGTCGCTCGAGGGCGTCGACCTCACCCCCGCAATGGAATTGCTCGCCTACCTCGCCGAGGCGATCAACGAGCGACGGGCCAACCCAGGACCGGACATCCTCTCGCAGGTGCTCACCGGCGACGACGCCCTCGACGACACCGAGGCGATGGGCCTGAGCTTTCTCTTCGTGCTCGCCGGGCTCGACACCGTCACCGCGGCGATGACGCTCGGCGCTGCTGGAACTCGCCCGCAATCCGGAATTGCGCAAGATGCTGCGCGAGGATCCCGACCAGATGAGCGTCTTCGTCGAGGAGATCGTCCGGCTGGAGCCGCCCGCGCCGATGCTGCCCCGGGTCACCACCGCGGAGGTCACCATCGGGGACGTCACCCTGCCCGCCGACACCAGGGTGCGACTGTGCGTCGCCGCGATCAACCGTGACGACAGCGACGAGATCTCCACCAACGACGTCGTGATGGACGGAAAGGTGCACCGGCACTGGGGCTTCGGCGGTGGACCGCACCGCTGCCTTGGGTCGCACCTGGCCCGCATGGAGCTCACGCTCGTCCTCGACGAGTGGCTCAAGCGGATCCCCGAGTTCTCGGTGGCAGCCGGCTACGAGCCCCACATCAGGTTCCCCGCACAGACTTTCGCAATCGAACGCCTGCCACTGAAATTCGGGTGACGGTGGCGCCGAGAACATGGTCCCCCGCCACGACGGCCGTCCTCTGCGTCGAATGCCAGAACGGTGTGCTCGGACCCCAATCGGTCCTGCCCGCATTGGCATCCGACAGCTCCGAGCTCGTCGCCAACCTGCGCCGACTCCTCGAGGCCGCGCGCCGTTCGGTGCCCGCGTCGTGCATGCCACCTATGAGGGCAACCTCGGCGGCCAGCCGACGGGGACCGCCCGGCTGTGGCGCGCGCTGGGGCCGGCCACCGAGCACTGGCAGCCAGGCAGCGCCGAGACCGCGGTCGTCGCCGCGCTGCTCGACCCCCGGGATCTGGTGCTGCCCCGCCATCACGGACTGTTCCCCACGCTCGATTCAGAGTTGCTGCCCGTGCTCAAGGGGTTCGGCGTGGACACCATCGTGCTCGTAGGGGTGTCGCTCAACCTGGCGATCACCCACACCGCAGGACACGTGACCCAGGCCGATTTCGACCTCGTCGTTCCCCGTGACGGCGTCGGCGGCACCCCTGCCGAGTACGCCGAACAGGTACTGAACAACACCATTTCGGTACTCGGCCGACTCACCACGGTGGATCAACTGATCGGCGAATGGGCGGCAGTTCCTTCCGCGGGCTGAGCCCCGCTCCGCGCCTCGGACCGATCGGATCCCGCGCCGCCAGTGTCCGACGTGGTGTACTTGGTGTCATAACTGACCACGCGTGGTCGTAGTGACCCAGGATTGGAGGGGCCCGGTGGCTCGAGCCACGGAATTGTCACCACTGATGCGCGGCGACGGCAACGACGGCACACGGCCTGCCTCGGTGCGCACCCCAAGACCGCGGAACTCGTCGCCCAAACGCTGCGCAAGATGATCGTTACGGGACAACTCAAGGAAGGCGACTTCCTGCCCAACGAATCCGACCTCATGACCCACTTCGGCGTCAGCCGACCCACCCTGCGCGAAGGCATCCGCGTCCTGGAATCCGACCGCCTCGTCGAAATCCGGCGCGGCTCCCGCACCGGCGCCCGCGTCCGCGTCCCCGGACCCGAAATCGTCGCCCGCCCCGCAGGGTTGCTGCTGGAGGTCTCCGGCGCCACCATCGGCGACGTCCTCATTGCCCGCACCGGCGTCGAACCACTGGCCGCACGTCTACTCGCCCAACACGGCACCACCGAAAACTACGACGAACTACAACACCTGCTCGACCACGACATCCCAGAGGGATTCGCCACCGGGCACGTCGCCGACGTCACCGCACACTTCCACCGCCGCATGGTCGAACTGTCCGGCAACGCCACCCTGACCATCATCGCCGGCATGCTCCACGAAATCACCGAACGCCACCTCGCAGAAACCGTCCGCAAGAAACGCGTCACCGACGCTAACTACCAAAAACTCACCCGCTCCTACCAACACCTCATCGAACTCCTGCGCAACCACGATGCCGACGAGGCCGAAGCCCACTGGCGCCGCCACCTCGACACCGCACGCGAACTCACCCTGCACGGCCAAGAAAACGTCAAGGTCCGCGACATCATGACCTAACGAGCCGACGCTTCCGAAGTGAAGGCCTACACCGTCGGTCATCCGCTTGAGCACACACCCACCTTGAATTAGTTAAACAAATAACTAATAGTAGAGGTGAGAGTCACGTCGACGGGTGGGACGATTCGCATGCCACAGAGATTCACCGACGCCGCGGTTTTGCCCGGTCCGCGATCTTCCACGGGGATGACCCGGAAGCGATTGCCGCAGCTGCCGAGCACCTCGAAGCGGTGAATCTTCCTAGCGGACATGTCGTCTTCGCCGAGGGCGACCTCGGCGAGCGGCTCTACGTCATCCTCGAGGGCAAGGTGAAGATCGGCAAGCGAACGGCGAGCGGCCGCGAGAATCTCCTGACCATCATGGGACCGTCGGACATGTTCGGCGAGCTGTCGATCTTCGACCCCGGTCCAAGAACTGCGAGCGCCACGACCATCACCAAGGTTCGCACCGTCGAGATGGACCGTGATGCGTTGGCGGCGTTGATGGCACGACGACCGGAGATCATCGAACAGCTCTTGCGGGTGTTGGCGCGCCGTCTGCGTCGAACGTCTGACACCATGACCGACTTCAGCTTCGCCGACGTGCCCGGACGCGTGGCCAAGCAGCTACTGTTGCTTGGCCAGCAGTTCGGCGAGCAGGCCGAGGGGGTTCTGCGAGTGCCGCACGACCTGACCCAGGAAGAGATTGCACAGCTCGTGGGCGCCTCGCGGGATGCGGTCAACAAGGCGCTGTCTGAATTCACACAGCGCGGTTGGATCGTCGTCGAGGGAAAGACGGTGCTGATCCTGAAGTCCGAGCGACTCGACCTGCGGACGAGAACCAACACCAGTCCACCCGACGAGTTGCCGACTCGATCCGCGGTGGCCAATCGCGCCGACACCGCACGACAATCGGCAGCGTTGCACCGGCGAAGAATGGCCTACACGCTGCGCCCCATCCGAGCAGGCCTGACACGACCGTCGACCGCCTAATGCCCGCGACAGGTCAGCCGACCAACTAATCCAGTGATTTCGACGAATGCGTCGAAGGTCTAGCGAAACCTCAATCGACGAACTCTTTTTGCTCCGCTAGCCCGTCTTAAATTCTTGACACATGTGTCTAAAACGATAAGCTCGATGGCGTCACGTCCACCAAGGGAGGTCCGATGACCACGTTGCCCAGCATGCAGCCGACCGGTTGGTTCCAGGTGCGGTGGAGCGCCGACGTCGCCGTCGGAGACGTCATCCCGCTGCACTACTTCGGCAGGGAACTCGTCTGCTTCCGAACGCCCGATGGCAAGGCGCACGTCCTCGACGCGCACTGTCAACACCTGGGCGCGAACCTCGCCTTCGGTGGTTGCGTCGTCGACGATGGAATCCAATGTCCGTTCCACGGCTGGGTGTGGAACGGTCAGGGCCGAAACGTCCCATCCCCTACGAAAGTCGACCCAACAAGGGCCGTCGCGTACGCGCCTATCCGGTAACCGAACTCAACGACTCGATCTACGTCTGGCACGACGCCGACGGTCGGGATCCGCTGTGGGAGGTTCCCGACGGCATGGCGGTGCTGGGGCCGCATGTCACCTCGCGGACCTACCACCCGCTCGACGCGAACTGTCGGACGTTGCACGAGAAGGTCTCCGTCCACCCGCAGGTGATCGCCGAGAACGCGGTGGATCCGCATCACTTCAGGTTCGTCCACGGCACACCGATCAGCCCGGTGGTTCTGCGCGAGCACATCGACGAGTCGACCTGGTCGGCGAAGGTCGGCTTCGGCAGGCGTTGGGCCGAAGGGCAGGACCGACCGGAGGCACCATGAACACCATCGAGATCTACTGGTCGGGCCTCGGCGTCAGCTTCAACGGCGAGCGCATTCGCGAAGGCGTCAGGGTCATTTCGATATGCGCGACGCCGGTGGACGATGCCACCTCGGACATCTTCGCCGGCTACTGGATCGACGACGAGGGCGGCGCGTTCGATGAGCGACTGTCAGCCGCGAAGGTGGCGCTGCCCGACGACATTCGGATCTGGGAGCACCAGCAGTACCTCGACAAACCAGGGCTGGCGCCGTCGGAGGCTGAGGGCTTCCAGCAGCTGCGGCAGTGGGCCAGCAGCTTCTATCCGCAGGCCATGGAGACGGCCGCTCGGTGAGCGATGTCGCCCGCAAGTCGGACCTGACGCGCGAACGAATTCTCGCCGCGGCACGAAACGCTTTCGCCCGCAAGGGCTTCTCCGGTGTGACGATCAAGGACATCACCGAACCGGCGGACGTCACAGCGAGCCAACTTCTACTACTACTACGCCGACAAGACGCAGCTCTTCATCGAGCTCGGAACGGCCACGTATCTGGAGGTGCTCGCGGTCGTCGAGTCCTTCGGCGAGATGAGCAATCCGGCAACGCGGGCCGACGTCGAGGACTGGGTGCAGAAGTATTTTTGC
>CAWCTU010000007.1:0-60595 GCA_963798405.1 uncultured Actinomycetota bacterium | reverse complement strand
TCTCTTGTGTCACTTTGGTTTCTGTGGTCACATTTGACGGCGTATTGCCTCACGTCAAGATGCGCGCTTGGGCGGTTTCGTTGCCTCGTGTTATTGTGCGCGTTTGGGGATTCTGGTTCTGGTGGTGAATCCGCGCTTACTGGTGGTCATGGTGAGGAGCCGGGCGGTCACTGCTTGGATCTGACGCTGGATGGCGGCAGGGTTGATTAGGGCGTGGGTTCGGGTCATCGCCGCTTTGCGGTCGTCGGGGACGCTTGGATGTGCGATCGCGCGGCGGAATGGGGTGGTGGCGGTGTCGTATTTCTTAGACACTTTTGCGCCGGTTCGTACTTTGGAGATCAGTTTCTGCTGTGGTTGAAAGTAGTTGGTCAGTTTGGATTGAAGTTGCCAAATCTCGTTGAGTAGAAACAACTCTGGGCAGTGTCGAGCGGTGGTAGCCGACCACGGTTTGTACCACTGCCCAGTTCTTCTGCTCGACGTGGCAGCCGTCGTTCTTGTTCGACGGCCGCGATCGGGTGAAGGTGATCTCGTGTTTTTCTGCACCAGATGAACAGGTAGACGTTGATGAACTCGGTTCCGTTGTCGGAGTCCACCCCCAGGATCGGGAATGGCATGCTTTCCGCGATGCCTTCCAAGGCCCTCAAGACGCATTTGGCCTCCTTACTGGGCACTGAGCGGTTCTCGGTCCAACCGGTGGCGATGTCAGTGACCGTGAGTGTGAATGCGAACGGCCCGATGGCGTTTCCACCATCGTGGGAGACCAGGTCGACCTCCACGAACCCCGGCCGGGCGTCGTCCCAGTCGGCCCAGGTGCGCACCGCGATCTGACTTTTCAGCAGTGACCCCGGCTTGGTCGCTCGACGCCCCTTAACCTGGCGTTTGGCCCGTTCACCGGCCAGCGACGATCGATGGTGGCCGCCGACATCGACACCAGGAGTTCAGCGGCCCGTCATCGATGATCAACTCGCCGAACCGCCGCAACACCGCCACCAGCTCGCCCAGCATCGGCGCCAGCCTCTTGCCGGCCGGCATCCCTAGGACTAGCCAGCAAAACGTAAGCGCAGCAATGACATTCGGCCCGTATACGGGTGGGCGCGGACTTCGCCTAGGCGCCACCGCCCTGGGCTGCAACGCCGCCTTGAGTGCTTTGCGGGCATGGTTGCGGTGCCAACCGGTGTTGGCGCACAACTCGTCGAGAATTCTGCTCTTCACGGCCCTGTCGGCCACCGCGTAGCGGATGGCGGTCATCTCGGTCACTTTCCTGCGCTCTGCCAACGTCAACCCCATCATTAGGGCCTACCGAGGACGCCGCTGATCCCCCAGGTAGGCGCGCCGCGTGCGCGCATTTTCGATGAGGCAACGAATCACCAGTTCGCGCGCATAAAAGGCGATTCAACGCGACGGATTCTTGTCGGTGGTCGTACGTATGTTCTAGATATGTCTGGGACGGTCGTACGGGACGCGGTGGCCGCGGTGGCGCGTTCTCGCCGCTATGACGCGTTGGCCGCCTGCGACATCGACCTGCTCACCGCCACCGAACTGCTCGAGGTCGGCGACGAGCGTGGAAACCCTGACCCGTCAACTGCCCACCCAAGTCCATCGGTTGTTGGCGCGGTTGCAGGTCGAGACCACCGCCAAGGCGTTGGGCGCCAAATCCTGGCGCGACGTGCTCACGATCCGGTGGCGGCTCTCGACGCGGGAGGCCAACCGGCGCCTGGCCGAGGCCGCCGTGTTGGGTCCGCGGCGCTCGCTGACCGGCGAACCCCTGGAACCGGTGCTGCCCGCGACGGCGGCCGCTGCAGCCCACGGAGCGATCACCGCCGAGCACGTCGACATCATCCGCAAGTCGATGGCGAAGATCCCCGGGTTCGTCGACGCGGCCACCGCGCGCGCAGATCGAAGTCGACTGGGCGCGCCTGGCGGTGAAGGTCGGTCCCGAAGGAGCTGCTCGACGGCATCGAGCTGCGGTTGTTCCTGCTCGATCAGGACGGCCCGGAACCCGACGACACCGAACGCGCACCGCAAACGCGGCTTCTCCATCGGCAGAGCAGGGCCGCGACGGCACCAGTCAAGCCACCGCATGCCTGACCCCGGAAGCTCGGGCGACCTGGGAACCGATCCTCGCCAAGTACGCCGCGCCCGGCATGTGCAATCCCGAGGATCCCGAGCCCTGCACCTCGGGCACGCCATCGCAGGCTCAGATCGACAATGATCACCGCAGCCTGGCCCAACGCCAACACGACGCCATGATCGTGGTCGGGCGCATCGCCCTGATGAGCGGTGAACTCGGTCAGCTCAACGGGCTGCCGGTGTCGATCATCATCCGCACCACCTTGCAAGACCTCGAGTCCCGCGCCGGGATCGGTGTGACCGGCGGCGGCACGAAGATGCCGGTCAAGGACGTGCTGCGCCTGGCCGCCCATTCGAACCTGTTCCTGGCGGTGTTCAACAAGGCCACCGGCTCGGCGATGGACCTGTTCCGCGCCCGCCGTGTCGCGTCCCTGGCGCAACGGATCATGCTGATCGGCCGTGAGGGGGGCTGCACCAAACCGGGCTGCACCGTCGGCCCGTATGGCTGCCAGGTGCATCACGCGATCGCGGACTGGGCTGATGACGGTCAGCACCAACGTCGACGACATGGGCTTGGCCTGCGGACCGGACAACCGGATGGTCGGCAAGGACGGCGGCTGGACCACCCAGATGAGCGACAACCACGACGTCGAATGGATCCCCCCACCGCACCTCGACACCGGCCAAACCCGCATCAACTACCACCACACCCCCGAACGACTCCTCGGCCTCACCGACGACGACGACCCACAACCGCAGCAGAACAGCGCCCAGAACCGCAGCAGGACAACGACACCGGCGACACCGCACCAGCCGACACCGACACCGCACGACAGCCGACACCGACACCGACACCGGCGACGGCGCATCGTCGGTGCCGGAGCCCGAACCCGCAGCAGACGCGACCGAGGACTTCGCGCCGGAACCACTCGACCCCTGGGCACCCCGGGACACCGAACCCGGCGAACCCCCATCGCCCGAACTCGACCCGGACGAGGACGAGGACGAGGGCGACGAATCAGAACCATTCGACCCCTGGGCACCCGACACCCTCACCGACCCCGGGCAACCCGCACCACCCGACGACTACACCGCCCAATGCCGATCACCCCAGCCCCAGCCCCAGTCCCACGAACCACCCACACCCGAGCCCTTTGATCCGTGGGGACCCGACTCCCCCGTCATCCCGCCTGACGGCGACGCCGTCGCACCGGAGCCAGCCGAACTCGATGAGGGCCAGCAAGCAGAAGCCGATCCGTTTGCGTCGTGGGGGCCTGGCGCGCCGGACGAACCCGGCGGACCCGCGCCGCCCGACCACCAAGCAGGCTGAGGATCTCGCCGGCGTGTACCGGCGAGACTCCTTGGGCCGCAATTCCATCCGCTGGAGTTTCAGTTCTCCCGCGGCAGCAATTCGGCGGCGAACCTTGCCGTGAACCCGGCCATGTCGTCATCCGCACCGACGGGCCGGATGACGAACTTGGTCAATCCGGCATCGATGTACTCGTCCAACCTTCGGTGCAGTTGCGCCCAGCCGTCGGAGATCAGTTCGGTCGGGTCGACCTCAGGCCTACGGCGGTGCACGGCGTTGAGCATGTCGGCGGGCAACCCGCTTTCGCTGATCGCGAGATTGATGCCGAAGTGATCGGGTTCGACGACGCGGCCGGCCTCGGCGGCCGCTTCCTGGATCGCCTCCCGGCCGCGTCTGGCCTCGGCCGGCGTGAGGAAGCTGCCGAGCCACCCGTCGGCCAGGCGACCGATGCGCCTGAATGCCGCAGGCGCGGAACCGCCGAGCCAGATGTCCAACGGGCGTTCAGGCCGAGGTGCCACCCCGGTCGCGGAGACCGTGAAGAACTCGCCCGAGAATGCCGAATCCGACTCGAGGCTGGACCGCAGCAATTGCAGGGACTCGTCGAACACCGCGGCGCGTTGGCCCTCGGGCACCGCGAAGATCTCCCGCTCGGCGGGTATCGCCGACCGAAGTCCGAACACCGGAAGCACCCGACGCGGAGCGAGCGCCGCCAGTGACGCAAGTTGCTTGGCGATCAGCACGGGATGGCGTCCGCCCGGCAGCACCACCACCGACGTCCCGACCTTGAGGTTGGTCGTCCGAGCCAGTGCGTAGGCCATGCCGATGAACGGATCGACTGCCTCCGAGTAGACCAACTCGGAGAACCACAACGAATCGATGCCCAGGTCCTCGAGGCGGTCGACGACGCCCGCCAGTTCCGCGGGCGACGTGTCGGCACCGAGGCCCACCCCGAATCGCACCTTCATCGGCGAAGTTCGGCTCTCATCTGAGTGAACCGAAACAGTCCGGGCCGACCCGCGATCGGTTCGTAGTCGTCAACCGCTTCGGTGACGAACCTGTCGCGGTCGGGTTCTGGCAGCCTGTCGGTCCAGGCCGTCGAGCCGACCCCGCACCAACGCTGGAACGCCTCTCGCGAACCGAAGTCCCATTCGCGGTCCGTGACGGTGAGCTTCTCGAGCGTCAGGCCTGCCGAGCCGCCAGCGCGCCGTAGGTGTCCGGATCGACGTGGACGAACGGCGCGCTGAAGCCGACGAAACGCGATGCCCAGGAGGGGTTTTGGCTGGTGTCCATCATGACCGACTCCAGGCTGGCGCGTGGGCCCGCACAGACCATCTGAATGGTTGCCCGCCCTCCGGGCCGCAGGCTCGCCGCGATCTGCTGCAGGGCCTCGGTCTGCTGCGGTACCCAATGAAGCGCATTGAAGGACACGACCGCATCGAAGGACTCGCCGAACGGGAGCCTGCGCGCGTCGGCCACGACGAAGCGAGGACCCGAGGTTTCCGGCGTGGCGGCCGAGGCGGCCGTGGTGATCATCCGGTGCGAGGCATCCGCGCCGACGGCGTACCCATCGGGCACCATGGCCGGCGATGGCGCGCGTGAGAAATCCGTCGCCGCAACCGATGTCGAGAACCCACTCATCGTGGGAGAACACCAAGCCGGCCATCGCATCCGTGATCATCGCGCGCTGAAGCCCGCTGATCTCCGCGTAGTCGTCGCCGCTCCAGTCGATCACAGGCGAATCCTTGCACAGCACCACCCGGCCATCGACTGCATCGCCACGACCGCGTTGAATGGGTTCCGCGCTCCCCTGCGCCAGACTGCGGAAGAGAAGGTCTCGTCATGAAGGCATCGGTCACCGTTGCGATGAACGCTCCAGCGGAGCAGGTGTGGGACCTCGTCGCGGACGTGAGGAACACCGGCAAGTTCTCCCCCGAGGTGATGGAGGCGGAATGGCTCGACGGCGCGACGGGTCCGGCACTCGGTGCGAAGTTTCGTGGCCACGTGAAGCGCAACGAGATTGGACCGGTGTACTGGACGACGTGCCGCGTCACGGCGTGTGAGCCCGGCCGCGAATTCGGTTTCGAGGTCCTGGTCGGCGACCGCGCCGTGAACAACTGGCACTACCTCTTCACCCCCGCCGGCGACGGGACCGAGGTCACGGAGTCGTTCCGGATGAACGAGGGTCTGTTCACCTCGCTGTTCGGGCTGTTCGGTGGTCAGTTGCGCAAGCGGCGCAACATTCGCGACATGCGCAAGACGCTGGAGCGAATCAAGGCCGTCGTCGAGGCCTGAATCGGCTCCTGCACCGCCGCGCGCTTTGGTAGAACAGTTCTAGTTTCGTCGAAGCCGAAGGAGTGAGGGCCATGGTGTCGTCGGGGTCGTCCACCAACTAGATGGTCGCGCGAGGAGCTCGAGGAAGCCTGGGCCAGGTACCAGGACCAGGTCGTCGAGGTCGGCAAGACATGGGACTGGGCCAGCTACGCCAACATCTTCACCGAAGACGCCACCTATCACGAACACGCGCTTGGGCGACATGACCGGCCGTCGCCGCGATCCGCGACTGGATCGTCAATCAGATGAACATCTTTCCCGGTAACGAGATGCCCGTCTATCCCGTGCCGTGGTACTCGATCGACGTCGAGAAGGGCTGGGTCATCTTCAAGAACGTGAACACCATGAAGGACCCCGGCGACGGCAGCGTGCACGGCGCGGAGGTCATCACGGTTCTGCACTACGCGGGTGACGACCAGTGGAGCTACGAAGAGGACGCGTACAACCCGATGAACTTCCTGATGATGATCCAGGGTTACGTGCAGCGCTGCCACGAACTGGGGACGCTCTCGGATGACGCCCGGGTCTTCGCCAAGAACATGAGCTGGGAACTCGCCTAGCCGAAGACGAAGTCGTTCGGGTCCGGTTCACGGGTCCACGTCCAGTAGTCGACGAGCCGCCACGGGCTCAGCGTGTACACCTCGCCGTAGGCGTTCTTGTAGAACGAATGCGTGATCGAGGGCTGCGACCAGACCATCTTGCGCATCTCGTCCTGGCTGCGGCGGACCCAGTCGTCGGTCTTGTCCTGCCGAGGCTCCATGGACCGGTGTCCTCCGGCGATGAGGTGCTCCAAACAGCCTGTGATGTAACGCATCTGGCACTCGGAATGGAAGATCAGGCTGCCGCCGCTCGCGAGGTTGGTACCCGGTCCGTACATGCAGAAGAGGTTCGGATAGCCAGGCACGGTGATGCCGAGGTAGGCCGTAGGGGCGCTCGCCCCAGCGGTCGTGCAGCGGTTGCCCGTCGCGGCCGGTGATGCGTCATCGGCCACAGCACCTTGGTCGCCTGGAATCCGGTGGCGTAGACGATGACGTCGACGGGATGGCGGACTCCGTCGTCGGTGACCACGGCGTCGCGCTCGATGCGCGCGATCGGCGTGCGGACCAGGTCGACGTCGTCACGGGTCAGGGTGCGCAGCCAGCTGCCGTTGTCCTGCAATGTTCGCTTGCCCGTGGCGGGGTAGTCCGGCACGACCTTGGCCGCGAGCTCCTCGTCGCCGCCGAGCTGGCTGGTGATCCACTCCGTGAACATGATTCGCGTGATCTCGTTGATCTCACTGACGGCGCGCTGTTGGTCCGGGTAGTCGGCATCGACGCGCGCGGCCTCCGAGTCCCTTGTCGCATCCCGGCCAGAACAGCAGGAACCGGTACCACCTGCCGTAGAACGGGAGATGCCGCAGCGCCCATTGCACGCCGGGGCCGACGGGTTCGTGATAGTTCGGGATTGGGGAACATCCACTGCGCGGTGCGCTGGAAGACCATCGAGGTGTTCGACGTCGTCGGCGATTGCCGGCGCGATCTGGAAACCGCTGGCGCCCGCGCCGATCAGAGCGACGCGCTTGCCGCGCAGGTCCACCGAATGGTCCCACTCCGCGGAGTGGAAGGCGGGCCCGTCGAAGTCGTCCTGCCCCGGGAAGGCCGGGATGTTGGGTCGGTCGAGCTGCCCGACGGCGCTGATCACCGCGCGAGCCGTCGACGTCGTCGTCGCACCGTCCTTCGTGCGCGCCGTCACCGTCCACGTCGAAGTGGCTTCGTCCCAAGTGATCTCGGTGACCTCGGTCTCCCACTGCACGTATGGGCCGATGCCGTGTCCGTCCATCACGCCTTCGAAGTAGGCCTGCAGTTCGGGTTGTTCTGCGAAGAAGTGGGTCCACTGATCGGTCGGCTCGAAGCTGTAGCAGTAGAAGTGATTTCCGACGTCGACCCGTGCTCCCGGGTAGGTGTTCTGGTACCAGGTACCGCCGACGCCCGCGTTCTTCTCGAGCACCGTGAACGGAATGTTGGCCTCCTTGAGGCGGATGGCGGCGAGCAGTCCCGACTCGCCGCATCCGATGACGACGACGGGGAAGTCGTCGCGGGCGGGATCGTCAGACCATGCCCGTGGACCGGGCGTCGCGGCCGTCGAGTTCCATCTCCTCGAGCACCATCGGCACGTATTCGTCGGGCACGGGTTCGCAGACGAGCCACTCCATCATCTCCTTGAGTAGCTCCGGTCCGACGGGTTCCGGTTCTGGGCAGCCGCGGTCGCGGTAGTCGGCGATGACCTCGAGAGCGATCTCACGGGCGGCTGCCTTGTCGTCCTCCGACATGTAGCCCTGTACTTCGTTGAGGAACAGGCCCGCGGGCTTCAACGCACCCCTGATGTGTGCCGGATCGCCCGACATGTGAACCAGTGAGAGCATCAACGTGGGGATGCTGACGTCGAGCAGCGCCTCGGCGATTTGCTCGTCGGTGTTCGTAAAGGGTTGTCCTGCATGTGGGTTGCGCACGGTTCGGTATCTACCACCTGACGTCTTGCGCGCGCAGGCCATCGGCGGAAACGGCGAGCACTACGCTCGACGGAGCCGGGCTGCCTGCGACCTTCTATGGTGGAGCAAGGTTGGACGACGTCAGTTTCTCGATGAAGAGGTGATGTGCCGTGGGCATCGTGACGCGGGTCAATGGGGCGACACCGCCCGAGGTGCCGCGGGAGGACGTCGACCTCGGGTCGTGGGACTTCTGGGCTCTCGACGACGACGTGCGCGACGGCGCGTTCGCCACCCTTCGGCGCGAGGCTCCGATGTCGCGTCATACCGAGTTCGCCGCCGACGGCATCGAACCGGGCCCGGGGCATTGGGCGGTGACCCGCTACGACGACGTCTTCCACGCGAGTCGACACCCCGAGATCTTCAGCTCGGCGCAGGGCATCACGATCGGCGATTCGACGCCCGAGCTCGCGGAGTACTTCGGCTCGATGATCGCGATGGACGATCCCCGCCACACCAGGCTGCGAAACATCGTCCGCAGCGCCTTCACCCCACGCGTGCTGGCGCGCATCGAGGACTCGGTACGCGACAGGGCGCAGCGTCTGGTCGCCGCGCTGGTTGCCGACCACCCGGACGGCACGGGTGAGCTCGTCAGCTCGTTCGCGGGTCCCCTTCCCCTGCAGATCATCTGCGACATGATGGGCATCCCCGAGGAAGACCACGCGCGGGTCTTCCACTGGACCAACGTGATCCTCGGGTTCGGCGATCCGGACATCGCGACCGACTACGACGGACTTCCTGACGGTGGCGATGGACATCGGTGCGTACGCCGCTGCGATTGGCCGACGATCGACGCGCTCATCCGGGTGAGGATCTGACGACCAGCCTGGTGCTGGCCGAACTCGACGGTGAGCGGTTGACGTCCGCCGAGGTCGCGTCGTTCTTCATCCTCCTGGTGGTTGCGGGCAACGAGACCACGCGCAACGCGATCAGCCACGGTGTCCTCGCGCTGAGCCGCTATCCGGATCAGCGCGACGACTGGTGGAACAACTACGACGAGGTGGCGCCGACGGCCGTCGAGGAGGTCGTCCGATGGGCCTCACCGGTGGCGTACATGCGACGCACCGCCAACGTCGACGTGGAGCTGGGCGGCGTGCAGTTGAGCGCGGGCGACAAGCTCACGCTGTGGTACGGCTCTGCCAATCGCGACGAGACCAAGTTCGTCGATCCGTGGAAGTTCGACGTGCGCCGCCACCCCAACCCGCATCTGGGCTTCGGGGGCGGCGGTGCCCACTTCTGCCTCGGTGCCAACCTTGCGCGGCGTGAGATCACCGTCGCGTTCGAGGAGCTGCGGCGTCAGGTGCCCGACCTGGTGGCCACCGAGGAACCGGACCGCCTGCAGTCGGCGTTCATTCACGGCATCAAGCGGCTGCCCGTCGCCTGGACGCCGCGCTAGCGGTTACTTGACGATCAGCGTGCCACGCATGCTGGGGTGGTACACGCAGATGATGGGGTACTCCCCCGGCTTGTCTGGCGCCGTGAAGGTCTTCTGCTCGCCGCCGTCGACGTGAGTGTCGAACGCTCCCTTGGGATCCGAGGTCACCGAGTGCTCAGCGGTGTCTTCGTTGACGACGGTGATCGTCGCCTCGGGCGCTACCGTCAGCGGAGCGCCGAAGGCCATCCCGGAGATCGTGATCGTCGGCTCGTCGGCGGCCGGTGGCGCGCCCGTCATCGCGATCTCGGAACTACTCGAGCTCGACGAGGCGCTGGGCTTGTCGGTGCTGCTGCATCCGGTGGCGATTGCGCCGATCAGAAGGAAAACGCCGAGTACAAAACCGATCTTGGTCATCTGCGTCCCGTTCCCTAGGTGGCTCTGTGCCTTCAGTAGACACGCTGTCGGTGACGGTTCGGTTCGATTCATGCCACGTCACGACAACTTCTCGTCCAACCCGAGAACACGCTCGTCGATGACGAACAGAATGAGGGTGACCGCGAGGATGCCCGCCGCCACCCAGACGGCGTGGGCCCCCCAGGCGTCGCTCGCCACGGCGCCGAGGACGGCGCCGGCGGCGAACGCGACGATGAGCGCGCCGTAGATGCCGGAGGATCGCAGCGCACCGGGCGTCTTGTCGACGATGCCGTCGTATCCCGACTCGAGGAACCGCATCAGGTTGCCCGTCGTCGCCACCGGCAGATAGGCCAGGTCTCCGATGTTGCGGAACAGGCCGATCTGCATCGCCGCCATGAACGCGATCGGCACGGTCACGTAGTTGTGGGCCACCGAGAGCGGGACGAAGCCGATGATGAAGAGGACCACGACCTGCACGGCCATGGTCCACCGCAGCGGGTACGACAGGAATTGCTCGACCCGTCCGGACTTGATGTGAGAGGCCAGCGTCACGCCGACGGTGAACGCCAGGATGGGCCACACGTGCGCCATGGCCGCGCCCGAACTTGCCCTCCGCAGAATCGATCGCGGCGAAGATGACGTTGCCGGTCTGGACGTTGGCGAAGACGCCGCCGCGCACCACGAACGTGTGTGCGTCCATGAACCCGTTGCTGAGGGTGAGGAGCAGGGCGAACCAGAGGGTTGCCACGCGATCGGTGTCCTCGGGGCCGACTGGCGCACCTGCCATGCCCACAACCTAACGGTGGCTGTCGGATTCCGTGCTCCTCCCGGGTCAATCCGCGCCCAGGGCGCTGAGCATGCCGGCGGCCGACCTCGGCCAGGGGAACTGTTCCGCGCGCCGCCGAGCGTCGTCCCTGCGCAGGCGTTCCGGCCTGCTGATGATCGAGGTCACGGCCTGCGCGATGGCGTCGGGATCGTTGTCGGCCGCAGCACCGCTGTCGTCGGTGAGGATCTCGGCCAGAGCCGAGGTGTTCGAGACGACGGCGGGCGTGCCGCAGGCGAGCGCCTCGAGTGCGGCGAGCCCGAACGTCTCGTGCGGCCCGGGAGACAGTGCCACGTCGGCGGAGGCCAGAATCGACGCAACGGTGTCGCGACATCCGACGAAGCCGGTGAAGTCGACGGGAAGTCGTGCGGCCTGCCGCTCGAGTCGGGCTCGCATCGGCCCCTCGCCGACGATCACCAGGCGGGCATCGACGCCCGAATCCTGAAGCGCAGCAACGGCATCGATGCTTCGGTGGGCGTGCTTCTCGACCGACAACCTGCCGCAGTGCACCAGTAGCGTCTGCCCTGGGTGACGCCCAGCGGCTGCGGACCTGCGGGGATCGGCGGCGCGGATGAAACTGGTCGAGGTCGACGCCCAACGGCACCGTGACGACGTTCGGAGCGTGGATGCGGTCGAACTCCTCGCGCGCGAATGCCGTCGTGCAGACGACGGCGTCGTAGTTCGCGGCTGTTCGGCGGTTGGCCTCGTCGGCGATCATGCGCGCCAGCCGCCGTGGAAGGAGTTGTCCGACAAGGCGATCAAGGCGCTCGTGAGAGATCATCACGGTGGCGACGGTCGTGCCTGCGGCCCCACGGGCCCAGCGATCGCAATGTGAGCCGGTCGGAGACCTCGAGCGCATCGGGTTCAAGGCGCTCCAGCAGTGCCACGACGGGACCGGGAAAAACGGCCCGGTAGCCACCAGTGAACGGAATCTGCCGCGCCGGCAACGAGATTCGTCTGACTCCGGATGGTAGTCGTCGGGTGGCGGGCTCTGCTCCCGGCACCAGGAGGTACACCTCGTGACCGGCTGCGCAGTACTCCGCGCCCAGGCGATCCACCGCCGTCCGCAGACCTCCGGAGCGCGGACCGTAGAAGTTCGCGACCTGCACAACCCGCATGACTCATCAGAACGGGATCGCGTGTGCGGTCACGAACGGTGGGTCGACGGCGGTCTGAACGGATCGTGAATAGCAGCCAGGCGCTCAGCCGACGTACTTGGTGAACCAGCCCTGCAACCGCTCCCACGCATCGCCGGCGGCCGTCGCGTCGTAGCGCTCGCCGGTGTCGTTGAAGAACGCGTGGTCCGCGCCTTGCTCGACGACGAGTTCGTTCACCAGACCGGCCTTGTCCAGCGCCTGCTGTGCGGCATCCTTCGTCGCCATCACGCGGGCGTCCTTCGAGCCGTAGAACGCCAGCACCGCGGTGTCCTTCGATCCGCTGAAGTCCGCCCCGTCGGGTAGCGGCCCGTAGAACGGGACGGCGGCCGCCAGTTGCGGTTCGCCGGATGCGAGGAGCTGCCAGACGAGTCCGCCGCCCATGCAGAATCCGACGGCCGCGACCTTCACTCCCGGCGTACGCCGTTGCAACTCCTCGACTCCTGACTTCATGTCGGCGACGAAGTCCTGTGGCGAGATCTTGCTCAGGGCGGCGGTCGCCTCGGCGGGATCCTTGAAGGTCGCCGTCCCACCCTGGCCCGAAAGCAGGTCCACCGCGAGCGACGAGTACCCGATTCCTGCGAACCGACCCGCGACCGAGCGGGCCCAATCGGTGAGGCCCTTGTTCTCGTGAATGACCAGAACCGCGCCCTTGGGTGCGTTGGCCGCGGCCCATGCGGCCTGCAGTTCGCCACGCGGCCCAGCCCAGGTGATCGGCGTCGTCTCGATCGCGTTCTCGATGCCAGGGGGCGGGGCGTTCACCGTCGCCGCGCCGGTGGCGGTCGCAGGTACGTCGGCCGTCGGCTTGTCGTTGCCGCCGCACGCGGCGATCAGGGACGTCGCCGCAGCGGCGCCAACCCCGACGAGTGCGAGCCTGCGCAGGGCTTCGCGTCTGGACATCAGACCGTCGACATGGTCGGTGGCGATCTCTTCGGCGATGTAGCGCTGCAATGGAGTCACCTGGGCAAGTATGCCGCGGAATTCCGAACACGACCTTTTCGGTGTTGCCGCCGGGCGATACTCAACGGCATGTCGCGCTCGCTCGAACCCACCTCCCTGCAGGGTCGAGTGGCGGTGGTCGCCGGAGCCACCCGCGGCGCGGGGCGCGGGATCGCCGCCGGGCTGGCAGAGGCGGGCGCCACCGTCGTCTGCACCGGCCGCAGCAGCTCGGTCGCCGACCTTCGCTCCGACTACGACCGCCCCGAAACCATCGAGGAGACAGCGCAACTCGTCACCGATCTCGGGGGCGTTGGCGTCGCGGTGCCCACCGATCACCTCGACGTCGAACAGGTCCGTGCCCTCGCCGATCACGTCAGAAGCGAGTACGGCCACATCGACATCCTGGTGAACGACATCTGGGGCGCCGAGATTCTCAAGGGACCGCCACCGACGTGGAACCACCCGATCTGGGAACTCAGTCTCGACGACGGCCTGCGGACGCTGCGCCTCGGCGTCGACACGCACCTCATCACGTCGCACTGCCTGCTCCCCCTCCTGGTGGCAAGGCCCGGTGGACTACTCGTCGAGGTGACCGACGGGACGGCCGAGTTCAATGCGGAGAACTATCGGCTGTCGGTGTTCTACGACCTGGCGAAGGTCTCGGTGAACCGGCTCGCCTTCAGTCAGGGCCACGAGCTCGCGGCGTTCGGCTGCACGGCGGTCTCGGTGACGCCCGGCTGGCTGCGTTCGGAGATGATGCTCGACAACTACGGCGTGACCGCGGATGACTGGGAAACGGCGATGGACCCCGATCGTCGGGACGGCGGCGCGGTCGCCCCCGGAGCGTTCGCCGAGTCGGAGACACCACGGTTCGTCGGACGCGGTGTCGCCGCGCTGGCGGCCGACCCCGATCGGGCGCGATGGAATCAGCGGTCGGCGACGTCGATGCAGCTCGCCCGCGAGTACGGTTTCACCGATCTCGACGGCCGCCGTCCCGACCCGTGGAGCGAGTAGTAGACATTTCTCGAGATGTGTTCACTTTTTCGTTGACATCGGGGACGCGGGCTGTTTGCATGGCGGAATGACGGTTGAGGACACGGTTGTCGGGCTCTGGAAGGCACTATCGGCGCGGGACTGGGAGACGCTCTCGTCGTTCCTCTCCGACGACTGCATCTACATCGACGTGCCCACCGGGCCGACACTGGCGGCGCGTGGCCCCGAGGGCATCCTCAAACGGCTGAAGCTCGGCATCGCACCGCTCGCGTCGTACGAGAACCACGAGGGACTGCTGGTCAGCGACGGGCCGAACGTCATGTACGAGCACTCCGAGACGTGGGTATGGACGTCGGGGGAAACCGCGACCCTGAACTTCGTCAGCGTGCACCGCGTCGAGAACGGCAAGGTCACCGTCTGGAAGGACTACTGGGACATGGCCGGCCTGCAGAGTCACGCGCCCGCCACCTGGATCGAGGACCTGATGACCGGCGACATGTCGTGGATCTTCGACGCGACGGGATTGGTCTGATCCGTTGAGAGGCCACCCGGCAGCCTCATAGGCTCGGCGTCATGAGCGCAACGTCGATGCCGCCGGGACCCCGATTGCCAGCGTCGGTGCAGGCGGCGCTGGTGCTTCGATACTGGCCCCGTTTCATCGCCGCCTGCCGCCGCCGCTACGGCAGCGTGTTCACCGTGAACATCGCCGGGTTGGGCAAGATCGTCTACGTCGACGACCCCGCCGACGTCAAGACGGTGTTCGCGGGAGATCCCTCGGTGTTTCACGCGGGCGAGGCGAACTCCATGCTCGCGTGGCCTGCTCGGCTCGACCTCCGTGCTGGTCGTGGACGACGACGTCCACCGCGATCGGCGCCGCCTCATGATGGCTCCCTTCCAGCGCGATGCCGTCGCGAAACAGGCGGGAGTCATGGCGGAGATCGCCGCCGAGAACATCGCGGGGTGGCCGGTCGGTCGCGAATTTCCCGCGGCACCGCGGATGTCGCAGCTGACGCTCGAGGTGATCCTGCGGACGGTGATCGGTGCAAGCGATGCGGAACGGCTCGCCGCATTGCGCGAGATCATGCCCAAGCTCCTCACGCTGAACGCGTGGGAGACCCTGGCGATCGCCAACCCGAAGCTGCAGCGTCGTCGGCCGTGGCGCAAGGTCCGCGACCGCATCGACGCCGCCGACCGGCTGCTCTACGCCGAGATCGCCGAGCGGCGTGCCGATCCCCATCTTGCCGAGCGGACCGACGCGCTGGCGATGCTGATCAGGGCGAACGAAGACGGACGATCGTTGAGCGACGTCGAACTCCGCGACCAACTGATGACGCTGCTCGTCGCGGGCCATGACACCACGGCGACCGCGCTGTCCTGGACGCTGGAGCGGCTGACCAGACATCCGCAGCACCTCGCCAAGGCTGTCGCGGCGGCGAACGCGAGCGCGGCGGGCGATGCCTCCGGCGATGACTACCTCGACGCGCTCGGCAAGGAGGTTCTCCGGATCCGCCCGGTCGTCTTCGACGTCGGTCGGGTGCTGACCACCGATACCGAGGTGGCCGGATATCGACTCCCCGCCGGCGTGATGGTCGCGCCCGGGGATCGGTCTGATTCACGCGAGCGCCGACGTGTATCCCGACCCGGAGCGGTTCGATCCCGACCGCATGCTCGGTGCCTCCCTCAGCCCGACGACCTGGTTGCCGTTCGGCGGCGGAAATCGACGGTGTCTCGGAGCGACGTTCTCCTTGGTCGAACTCCGGGTCGTGCTCAGGGAGGTGCTGCGCAGGGTCGAACTGGCGACGACGACCGCGCCCGACGAACGTCAACGCGTCAAGGCCGTGATTCTGGTGCCGCACCGCGGCGCTCGCATTCGCGTGAACGCGGTTCGTCGGGCCCAGCCGCCGGCGGCGTCGACATGCCCTGTCGCTCAGGACCAATCGGTGTCCTGACGTACGGCCGCTCATACGCTCCATGCCAGGCGGAACTTCTCGGCCTGTTCGTCGACGGCGAGCTCGCCGAAGTTCTCGTGCTCGTACCGGCGAACGGCCACGATGGCGTTGACCGCTTCGTCGCCGAGTATGCCGCGCACGAGGGATGAACCGGCAAGGCTGGCAATGACTTCGGCCTGACCCGCGGGGAGCAGGCGGATGGCCGCTTGGTCGCGTTGTTCGTCGGTCATCGTGGCGGGGTCGACGAGCGTCTCCGGTCCGAGCGCGGCCTGTCGCTCGATGCCGTCGAGGGCGAGTCCGAGGATCGCCGCGCTCGCGAGATAGGGGTTTGCAGAAGGATCGACGATCTTGACCTCGACGTTGGCACCGTGCGGATTCGACGGTCCGCCTGGAACGAATCGGACCGCGGCCTCGCGGTTGTCGGTGCCCCAGCAGACGTAGGCGCCCGACCACATGCCCGGCGCGATCCGCAGCCCCGACAGGATCGAACCGCACAGCACGCCCTGGGCGTCGGGCAGACCCGCGAGCAGTCCGGCGACGGCCGACTCCCCCGCGGCGGTCATGGCATGTTCACCGAGACCGCCGGAGAACAGTGGCCCGTCGGCCCCTCGCAGTGAAAAGTGTTGGTGCGCACCGGATCCGACCTTGCCCGCGAAGGGCACCGGAGACAGGCTGACGCGCATTCCGTGTCGCCTGGCCGCCCGGCCGACGATGATGCGCGTCAAGACCAGATGGTCCGCCGCGGTCACCGGGCTTCGCGGAGCCAGCGAGATCTCGAACTGGTTCGCGCCGTACTCGGGGTGGAACTGCTCGATGGCCACGCCGCAGCGCACGGCGTCCTCGGTGACGTCCCGGACGAAGCCCTCGTACTCGAGTACGCCTGCCAGGCCGTACTGCGCCCACAGCCCCGAGGGCAGTGCCGATCCATCCGGGCCGACGAGCACGAACTCCATCTCGTGGCCGACCAAGCGCCTCGAGGTTCGCCGCCGCCAACCGCTGCTCGACGCGGTCGAGGACGCCGCGGCTGCAGTACGGATCCGGCGAGCCGTCCTGATGGAAGAAACTGCCTGGCGCCCAGGCCAATCCGTCGCCGAGGACGTGCAGTTCCGACAGGTCGATCCGGATCCGCTCGTCGCCGACGGGGCTGATTCCGTCACCGACGACGACGCCTGCCTGGTCGATGGCGAACACGTGCCACACGGGGCTCGCGCCAAGCCCGGGATCGGCGAACGCCCCGAGCCGGGCGACCGAGATGGTCTTGGCGTGGGTGAGTCCCGCAGGATTCATCACCGTCCCGATGACGGTGGTGACGCCGTCGGACTCGAGTGCTGAGATCGCTGCTTCGGTATCGGGAGTGGCTGTCATGCAACCATTCTTGCCCGAGCGGCTGCTGTGAATTACAGCGTGATCTTGCAGCTCTGGCCGATGTCGAGGGTGCGCAGCATCCGGCCCATGCCCAACCACATCGCGCAGGAGAGCGCGAGGTCGGTCAGGAGCTCGTCGTCGAACTGCTCGGTGCAGCGGTCCCAGAAGTCCTCGTCGTCACGCAGACCGGTGTGATCCGCCGCGAAGCGCTCCGCGAACTCGGCGGCCACGCGCTCCTGCGGGCTGTACCCCGGCCAGGTCCGCCACTCGGTGGCGTGGTCGTAGAGGTCCTCGTCGACGCCCGCCGCGATGCCCTCGGAGTCGCGGGTGTTCTGACACACCACGCACTCGTTGTCGAGGGCGATCACCATGCGGGCGAGTTCGCGCACGCGCATCGGCAGGCGATTCTTGGTGTAGACCGCGTTGGTGAACTTGGCCATCGCCGTGCCGATGGCGGGCGACTTGACCACCCAACCCGCGGGGTCGTCGTCCGGGAAGTCTCCGATTCTGCTCATGGCCGGATCGTACGCCCGCGAGCATCGAATTGGAACACGTTCTAGTTTTCCCGGCGGTGATCCGGGAGGCTATCCCCCGTGCGCGCCCTGCGATCCCGGCGGACGCGACACGCACTGTGCGAGGTAGAGCTGCTCGCCGAGCTTCTCCATCAGCTGCAGTTGCGTCTCGAGGTAGTCGACGTGGTTCTCCTCGTCGGCCACGATCATCTCGAAGATGTTCGCCGTGGTGGCGTCCTGCTTCTCGCGGCAGAACACGATCGCCGGCTTCAACCGGGCCAGCACCTCGTACTCGATCGCGAGATCCGCCTCGAACTGCTCGCGAACCGTCTGGCCCACGCGCAGTGAGAACAGCCGCTGATAGTTGGGCAGGCCATCGAGCAGAAGAATGCGGTCGGTGATGACTTCGGCGTGGCGCATTTCGTCGAACGACTCGTCACGGGTGTGCTGCGCTAATTCGGTAAAGCCCCAATTGTCCTGCATCTTGGAATGCAGAAAGTATTGGTTGATGGCCGTGAGTTCGCTTGTCAATTGCTCATTGAGAAGCTTGAGAACCTCGGGATCGCCTTGCATGATCGCTCCTAGGACACGGGCGTGCTATCGAGTGGTCGGGGCTGTCCGACGCACTCAAACCTAGTCCACGCGAGGCAGTGGAGCGACCGGATTTCATCCCCTTCGCGGCGTGTCCGAACGATCTCGGGACCAGCTTCGTCGCTTAGCCTTACCTGCCCCTGGCCACGGATTATGGACTGGCTGCCCTTAGTAAGGTTAGACTCCGCTAACCCACTAAGACGGGGCTGGACCCCGTCGCGCGTTACGGATGCGAGGAGGCCTCGATGAGTGAGAATTGCTCGCGCTCATCCGCTCCCCATAGTGACTGTCGCCGCCAATCCGTGGCGCGAAACCGTGTGACGGAAATCCGACGGGAATTAGTCGCGAATCACATGTCATGTGACGATTCACCGCGAGGCGCGCAATTGACCGCCCCATTCGCGAAATCAGATCGGCGTGTAACCCCGTCGGCCGCTTCGGGGGCTTGCTGATGTTCGTCTGCCTGTGCACGGGGGTCACCAGTCAAACGGTGACGGACCTCGTCGCGGCTGGGGCGTCATCGTCGAAGCAGATCGCCGATGCGTGCGGTGCGGGTGCGGACTGTGGCCGGTGCCGTCTGACCGTGCGCGCCATCATCGCGGCGGTTCACGCGGCCGATTGCCCGCAACGCATCGCCAACTAACTGCCTGGCGTCTCGCGTCGATCGGCGAACGCCGTGAGGGCGTCCGCGTTGGCTGCCGCGCCGAGCAACTGCTCGAAATGGGCGTACTCCCGCGCCGCCGCGGCGGTGATCTCGGCCCGGGTCGGCTCGACGATCGTCTCCTTGACGGCCTTCAGGCTCGGAATCGGCCGAGAGGCAAGGACTTCGGCATGGCGCCGGGCCTCGGGCAGGAGATCGTCGGGTTCGCACACCTTCCACGCCAGACCCATCCGGTGCGCCTCGTCGGCGTCGACCCATTCGGACGACATCAGCATCCACGCCGCATTCTGACGGCCGATCAGCTGCGGCAACAGGTAGGACGAGGCGGCCTCCGGCGCGACGCCGAGACTCGTGAACGGGCACTTCAGGCGGGCGGTCGAGGACATGAACACCAGGTCGGCGTAGCCGATGATGGTCGCACCGATGCCGACGCCGAGGCCGTTGACCGCCAGGATCAGCGGCTTGGAGAACGCAGTGAGCGTCTGGATCATGCCGGGAAAGCCGTACTCGCCGCCCCGGAAGTCGGGATCGGTGATCCGAGCCTGCATCTCGACGAGGTCGTTACCCGCGCTGAACGCGCGTCCGCTTCCCGTCAACAGGACGACGGCGACCGTCGGGTCGTCGGACGCCGCGCGCAACGCCAGCGTCGTCGCGTCGTAGAGCGCTTCGTTGAACGCGTTGAGCGCCTCGGGGCGGTTGAGGGTGAGGGTACGAACCCCTGCGGCGTCGTCGATCTCCACTAGCACGGGTGAAGCGTATTCATCCGCCGTTGCTGTACACGCGGCTGGGTGCGACCAACACGACGGCACGACGCTGGTGCGCCATCACACGGTCGTATTCCGCCCAGTCATCGTGGGCGCCACCCGCCGCGGCGAAGACCTCACGCAGGAGCAGACGCAACGCGTCGGGGCCCGCGAGCCACGGCTGCGGATCGTCCGGTCCCACGATTTCGGTACTGCCCTCCACCGTCGCCCACTGCCAGCCTTGTCGGAACGTGACGGCGATCCGTGGGCGTGCACGAAGATTGGCGAGCTTGACCTTGCCGTAGGTCACGAAGCCCAGCACCGGGTCCGCCGTCAGCGGATGCGGGACGACACCCGCGTTCACCAAGGAGGCCTGGATGCTCCCGTCCGCTCGCGCCGTCGACACCACGGCAAGACCGCTGTCATCGGCGGCCAGCGCTACCGCGTCGCTGAGGGTGATCATCGGTTGACCTCCGAGCGCATGGGAGTTCGGAACACGTAGCGACTGGTGGGCACCGTATCGACGTCGACGTTCGCGCCGAACGCGGCCGTGCTGGCCACCATCGTGTTCATCCGGTCACCCAGGTCGGCATCGTCTTCGGCGCCGAAGAACGCGTGCAGGTCCGACGTCGCCTCGATGGGGAACAGCTCCTCGACGATCGCCGCGAGCACCGGTGCGTCGGGCGTGAGGGCGCGGACCACGGCGTTCTGCGTGTAGCCGAACGTCGACTGCGTCTCGATGGCTACCGGCGTGTGGTCGACATGCCAACGGGTGAACCAGGTTTCGACGTCGAGGTGGTCGGGTCGCCGCAGCAGCGCGACGTTGGCGAATCCCTCGGTGCGTTCGCCTGCCGCAGTCTCGGGCGGCGGTAGCGGTACCGATTCCGTCACCAGGTAGGCGGCGACGAGATCGCATTCGCGGGCCAGCAGATCGACGGCTGCGCGAACCTGATCGCCGTAGGACTGCTGGACCCACGCGGTGACCAGCGCGACCACGGGTGGATCCAGAGTCGTCAGCGTCATGATCGAGTCCCGCACCGCGGCGTCGCGAACGTTGACGGCGACGCCGGGCAGCCCGAGATCCAGCAGGGCTGACGCCACCGGGCCTCTCATCCGCTCGCACCACGCCTCGTCCGGCACGGACCTTCGCATCGTGATGATGACCTTCTCCACGGGACGAACGTACAACCCCACGGGATCGCAACACCGGCGTCCGGGAACCAAGATCACCGGGAACCGGCGCGCAACGGCCACAATGGATCCGTGATCAAGGGCCTCGCCCTGCGTTTGTCGCTTCCCGACGTCGGCGCAGTGGCACGCAGTCTGCTCGGCGTGCTGCTTGCTGCGGCGGCGGGGCTGCACTGGGGGTCGGCTGGAGCGGCGACCGCCGCCGCAGCTGCTGCCGCGATCGCGGGCGCCACCGCGTTGCAGGACAGTCCGCGAGGTCGCCTTCCCCTGGTGTTGGCCGTGACGGCGCAGATGGGTCTCGCGGTGCTGCTGGGAGCGTCGACGTCGGCGTACACGCTGGTGTACGTGGTCGTGGTGGCGGCATGGTGTTTCGGCGCGGGCCTGCAGTGGGCGGTCAGCGCCAACGCGGGGCTGGTCGCGGCGGCTGCCGGGGCGCTGCTCGTCACGGCGCCACCGATCGAACCGACGGTGTCGTCTGTCGCGAGGGCGACGGGTCTCGCGGTCCTCGGAGGTCTCGTGCAGGCGGTCCTCGTCGCGCTGTGGCCGCGGCGCAGATGGCGGGTGCAGCGCGTCGCGTTGGCCCGGGCCTACGGCTCGCTCGCCGACGATGCTCGACGCCTGGCCGAGGAACCGGATGCACAGGTCGATCCCGAGCCGCTGATCTGGTTGCGCGACGCCTTCACCCTCACCGAGCGACAGGCGCGGCGCCGACCGCTGGCCTACCGGAGCTGGTACGGACTCCCGGAGCGGATCTCCGTCACGCTGAGTGCGCTGGCAGGTAGGGCGAGCGACCCCACGGTGTCCGGGCTGCTGGTTGCCGCGGGCGGCGTGTTGGACGTCGTCGCCCGGCCGGGTAACGACGGCAGACGTCGACGCCCTCGCAGCGATGGAGCGCGTCGACGCCGCCGTGGCCGTTACGGCCGAACCGAGCAAAACGCTGGCGAGACGTCTGTCCGAACAACTTCGGGACGCGGCAGCACTGCGGTTCGGTGAGCAGCGAGCCGGAATGAAGACAACCGACGAGCTGGGCGAGCTTCGACGGCGCGACGGGCTGACGTCGATGATGACCATCACCAACCTCGGCGAGATTCACCTCACGTGGAGTTCACCGATTCTGCGCCACGCCGTTCGCCTCGGCGCGGTGGCTGGAGCCGGGATCGCGATCATGCGTTTTGCCGATGTGCCGCACGGCTATTGGATTCCGCTCACGATATTGATGGTGCTTCGCCCCGAGACCGCGCACACGTACACCCGTTGCGCAGGTCGCCTGGCGGGCAACGTCATCGGAATCGGACTGGCGTCGGTGGTCACGTCGATGTGGCATCCGACGGGCTTGGTTGCGGCGGGGTTTGCCGTGCTGTTCCTCGCGGTGGCCTACGTCGTCTCGGGTATCGGATACCTCGCGTTGAGCGCGGCGCTGGCGGCGACGATCGTGTTCCTGATCGACGTCTCGGGGTCGGCCGACGCGGCCACCATGGGCGACCGCCTGGTGGCGACGCTCATCGGGGGCGCGCTGGCGGTGCTTGCGCACGTGGCGCTGCCCGATCATTCGCGAACCCGGCTGAGGCAGCGCGGAGGCGAACTGCTCAAGACCGAGATCGACTATGCGGCAACGGTAATCAAGGCCTTCGTGCACCGGCTCGACCATCCGGAAGACGCGTTGGCCGCGGCGTGGGAGCGAGCGTTCCGCGCGCGGGCGGCCTTCGAAGCCGCGGCAGGCGCCACCAGGGTCGAGGAGCGCGACATCCGGCGTTGGATGAAGTCCTACCGGGCGGCGCTCAATGCCGTCACCACGGCGTGTACGACATTGGAGTCCAGCCTGCCGGGCGAACCTCCCGCCAACCGAAGCGACGACTTCGTCTCGGCCGTCGACGAATACGTCGAGGTGCTGTGCGGTGAACCTCCCACACCGGGGGCGCCGTGGAGCATCGACGCCGAGCACTTGGCCGGTGCGCTCGCGCAGGTGCGCGCCGCCGCCGTCCACCTCAGTCCCGACGATGCGGCCGGGCGTGTCCTGGTGTCCGAGATCGGCACGATCACGCGAAACGTGTTGGGTATCCCGGTCTTCAGTCCCGAGCCCACCGGGGCGCAATGAACACGCCCTCGGCCTCGACGAAGACGCCGTCGTGGTCGGCGAGATGCCCTGCGGCGAAGGTCTTGTACCCCTCGGTGCGCACGATGCGTGCCTCGGCGCGCACGTCGCCGAGCGGTGTCATCCGCAGGTAGCGCAGGGTGATGGTGCCCGTCAGCCGCGGACTCCTGATGGGGCTGGCGACCGCCCCCAGGATGTGGTCGAGGATCAGCGCCGCCACTCCCCCGTGCACGTGTCCTGGCGGCCCTTCGTACGCCGCGCCGAGATGGACGTCGGCGAACATGCTGCCGTCGTCTGCGGTTTCGATCACCAGCGGCGGTGCGACCGGGTTGCGGGTTCCGATGACGACGTTGCCCCACGGCATCTGCTCGCCGTCCGTACTGAACCTGACGCCGAATGCGCCGTCGAGTTGGCGTGCCCGCAAGCGGGCGGTCACCGCCTCGATCTCGGCCCGTGCCGCGTCGGCCTCGTCGGCGTCGACCTCGGTCCGGATGGTGGCGTCGATCAGTTCGCGGACCGCCTGGGTGAGTGGCTCGTAGGTGCGGCGAAGACGCTCGACGTCCTCGGCGCTGAGGTCCGCCTCGGGGAAGTCCAACATCTGTGCACTAGAACACGTTCGGCGGAACGGTGTCTAATCGGTTTGGGCAGGTCACGTCGACGTCGCGGGTCTGCGCGATTGTTGCGGTCTACCGCCGACGTGATTGCGCCGTCGTCACGGCGCCGCCCCGCCGGTGATGGCCTAGAGACGCCCTCTGAACCACTGGCTGCAGCGCTGGTTCGTGCCTACGGCGACTGACGGCACACCGCCCGATCAAGCACGGGAGCCGAAAAGTTCCTACGCTTGTCGACAATCTTCGAAGATCCGACGCGAGCGGAGGCGGTTGCGGATGGCGGTGGCGCGGGCGAACGGCTCGCGGCGAGACCTGCCCGCGACCCTCGTCGAAGTCGTCACCAACCGGCTCCGTGACGCGATCCTCAGTGGAAGCCTGCAGCCGGGCGAGAAGGTGCTCGAGGAGCAGTTGTGCGTCGAGTTCGGCATCAGCAGGGCACCGCTGCGCGAGGCGCTGCGACTGCTGAGCCAGCAGGGACTCGTCGAACATCTCCCCCGGCGCGGATCCCGCGTCACCGACTGGTCCCCGTCCGACATCCTGCAGCTGTTCGCCCTGCGTCACGTGCTGGAACGCCATGCCGTGGAGACCGCGCTGCCGATGGACGAGCCGGAAACCGCGCTCGAACCGGTCCGCGCCGCACTGGAACGGATGCGTGGTGCGACTGACGAACTCGGCCGCGACGACGCGCATCGCCGATTTCACGCGGCGGTCGTCGAACTCGCCGACAATCGTCAACTCGACATCGCGCTGGAGCCGATCCTGCTCAAGCTGCAACTGCCGATGGCGATGAATCTCCGCGCACGAGGCGCAGCACCATCGCGCCGACGACGGGATCCGCAGGCACCAGGCGATCGTCGCGGCGCTGGCGACCAACGATCCGGTCACGGCCATGGCCGCGCTCGATGACCACGGCGAGACGCACTACCTGGACATCTGACGGCGGAGTCGCGCTCACGATCGCTAACACGATCGACACACGCACGTACCGAGATCGCCATCTTTTTGTCGACAATCGACATTTATGGGTCATGACGTGCACGGACCATCGATCGGTCCGTCGGTAGCCGAGGTCCTGGACTCGCATGCCGCGGGCACCGGGTCGCCGACCAAGACCGCGATCCGGGTCGCCGACGCGATCGCCGCCCGCGGCGACGACGGGACCTGGCTCTCGACCGTCCCGCGCGACGAACTCCTCGCCGCCGCCGCCGAGATCGAGAATCGCCCGGGCGCCAGGACGCTTCCGCTCTACGGCGTCCCGTTCGGGGTCAAGGACAGCATCGACGTCGCAGGTGTGCCGACCACCCTGTCGTGCCCGGACTACGCCTACGTGGCGACCGAGACGGCGCCCGCCGTGGCCGCGGCTGCTCGACGCGGGTGCGCTCTACGTCGGCAAGACGAACCTCGACCAGTTCGCGACCGGACTCAACGGCACCCGCACGCCGTACACGGTGCCGCGCAGCGTCTACGGCGGCGAGATGATCTCGGGTGGGTCGAGCTCCGGATCGGCGCTGGCCGTCGCGCTCGGTCAGGTGCCCTTCGCGGTGGCCACCGACACCGCGGGCTCGGGGCGGGTTCCCGCCGCGCTCAACGGCGTGATCGGGTTCAAGCCGTCGCGCGGGCTTGATCAGCACCGTCGGACTGGTACCGGCGTGCAAGTCGCTGGACTGCATCAGCGTGATGGCCGGTTCGATCGACGACGTCGACCGGGTCTTCGACGTCATGGTGGGCCGCGACGATGCCGATGCGTGGTCGCGCGACCGCGGAACGGTCTACGACGGCTCACCCATCCGCGTCGGGTCTGCCGCCGGTCGAGGAGCTCGAGTTCTTCGGCGACGACGCGATGCGCGATGCCCACCTGGGCTTCCGCGACCATCTCGCGCGGCACGCGAGCGTCGTCGAGGTGTCGCTCGCGCCCTTCATGGCGGCGGGCTCGCTGCTCTACCAGGGACCGTGGGTCGCCGAACGGCTCGTCGAGTTCGGCGACTTCCTCGCAGACCCAACCGGAGTCCATTCATCCCGTGGTGCGCGAGATCTTCCGCAGCGGCGAGAAGTACACGGCCGTCGATGCGTTCGCGGCGTTGCAACGCCTCCAGGAACTGAAGGCGGAGGTGTCGCGAGTGTGGCGTGACATCGACGTCCTGGTGGTCCCGACGATCGGCACGACGTTCACCGTCGACGAGGTGTTGGCCAGGCCCATCGACTGCAACACGATGCTCGGCCACTACACCCATTTCGGCAATCTGCTCGACCTGCTCGGCGTCGCCGTGCCGGTCGGCACGTGCGCGGACGGCCGACCCTTCAGCGCGATGCTCCTGGGCGGCGCGCTCACCGACGACACCGTATTGCAGCTTGCCGCACAGATTCTCGACGAACCACGAGATCCCGACCGAACCGCTCGATCCGACCAAGAGAAGCGGTCTACCCCCACCCCACCCTTCGAAGGAGCGCACATGACCGAGTCGACCCAAGTACCCGCGGAACCCTCGCCGTTCTCGATCGTCGCAGGCAAGACGGCGCTCGTCGTCATCGACATGCAGCGAGACTTCCTGCTGCCGGGCGGTTTTGGTTCGAGTCTCGGCAATGACGTCGACCAGTTGGCGAAGGTGGTCCCGCCGCTGGCCGCGCTGATCGCCGCAGCGCGCGAGGCCGGCATCATGGTGATCCACACCAGGGAGGGTCACGAGCCCGACCTGGCGGACTGCCCACCGGCGAAGCTCACTCGCGGCGCGCCGTCGAAACGCATTGGGGATCCAGGGAAGTACGGCCGCATCCTCATTCGCGGCGAGTACGGCCACGACATCGTCGACGAACTCGCGCCCATCGAGGGCGAGGTCGTCATCGACAAACCCGGCAAGGGCGCCTTCTACGCCACCGAGCTACAGGACATCCTCGTCGAAGCGGGTATCACGCAACTGCTGATGACCGGTGTCACCACCGAGGTGTGCGTGCACACCACCACCCGTGAGGCCAACGACCGCGGCTACGAGTGCCTCGTCGTATCGGATTGCGTCGGTTCGTATTTCCCCGAATTCCAGCGCATCGGCCTCGAGATGATCAAGGCGCAGGGCGGCATCTTCGGATGGGTCGCCGATACCTCTGCCGTCATCCCGGCTCTTCGTCAACTCACCACCACCGCCGCCTAAGAGGAGTCCCAGATGAGCACAGAAGTCACCGATCCCCCGGCCGATCCGCCCGTCGAGAGCGCGGAGAAGCGAGCCGCTGTCGATTCCGTGGTGGACCCGCGGCGACACCAACGCCTTCTTCGGCCTTGGCTTCAACATCCTGGTCAACGTTCTGACGCTGACCGGTCTGATGATCGGCGTCGTCAAGGTGCCCGCCGGCGACGTGCTCGGCACCGTGCTGCCCGCCCTCGGCGTGGCGCTGATCCTCGGCAACCTGTACTACACGTTCCTCGCGCGACGGCTTGCGAAGCGCGAAGAGCGCACGGACGTCACGGCTTTGCCGTACGGGCCGAGCGTGCCGCACATGTTCATCGTGGTGTTCGTGGTGATGCTGCCCGTCTACCTCAAGACCAAGGATGCGATGCAGGCCTGGCAGGCCGGTCTCGCGTGGGCGTTCATGATCGGCATCATCGTGATGATCGGCGCGTTCGTCGGGCCCTACATCCGCAAGCTCACCCCGCGTGCCGCGATGCTCGGCACCCTGGCGGGCATCTCGATCACGTTCATCTCGATGCGGCCCGCCGCGCAGATGTGGGAGGCGGCCTGGATCGGCCTTCCCGTGATGGCGATCATCCTGATCGGCTTCTTCACCGACGTGAAGCTGCCGTTCGGCATTCCGGTCGGACTGGCCGCGCTGCTGGTCGGCACGGCGATCGGCTGGATCGGCGGCTACATGTCGGCTCCCGACGTCGGCCAGGCGGTGTCCGACATCGCGCTCGGCGTCCCGGATCTGCGGGTCGACATGCTGTTCAACGGGCTCAAGGAGCTGGCCCCACTGCTGGGCACCGCAATACCGTTGGGCGTCTACAACTTCACCGAGGCGATGAGCAACGTCGAGAGTGCATCGGCCGCCGGCGACAGCTACAACCTGCGCAGCGTGCTGCTGGCCGACGGTGCCGGTGCCTGCATCGGATCGGCGTTCGGCTCGCCGTTCCCGCCCGCGGTCTACATCGGCCATCCCGGCTGGAAGGACGCCGGTGGCCGGGCCGGATACTCGCTCGCCAGCGGTGTGGTCATCGGAATCTTCTGCTTCCTCGGCCTTTTCGGGGTTCTGGATGCGCTGCTCCCCGTTCCCGCGATCGTGCCGATCCTGCTCTACATCGGCCTGCTCATCGGCGCTCAGGCCTTCCAGGCCGTGCCGCGTCTGCACGCCGTCGCCGTCGTGGCGGCGATCCTGCCCAACCTCGCGCAGTGGGCAAGCGGCCTGATCGACAACGCGCTCAACGCCGCGGGCACGTCGGCCACCGAGGTGGGGATGGACAAGCTGAACGGCGCGGGCGTCGTCTACGAGGGCCTGCTGCACCTCGGCGAGGGCGCCGTCCTCGTCGGCCTGATCCTCGGCACGATGGTGACCTTCATCCTGGAGAAGAAGTTCCTGTACGCGGCGATCGCGTCGCTCGTCGGTGCGGTGCTGTCGTTCATCGGCCTCATCCACGCACCCCAGGTGGCGTGGGCGGCCAGCCCGTCGATCGCGCTGGGCTACCTGTTCTTCGGAATCGTCTGCGCCGCATACTCGTTCCTGCCCGGTGCCAAGGATCCGGTGGTGATCGACGAGGCCGATATCGTGGCGGCACGAGCGCGCACTACGTCCGCGAGGCAGAGCGTGAGACCTGCGCGAGGCGGTCTAGTCGCGAACGAACGGACCTCGGTGCCGGGCGCCAGGACGACGTACATCCGCCGCCACGGATCGGTGCCCTGCAGTTGCCACTGGTGGCCCGAGCCCGAGATGTCCTCGGCAAGGAGCACGTCGCCGGGGCGCAGGGCGAACTCCTCGCCGTCGCGGGTGCTGAACAACAGGTCGCCTGCAAGCGTGACGACGAGTTGGCGGACGGGTGCGGTGTGCCAGGCCAGCGAGCCGCCGCCTGCGGTCTCCTCGACCGTCACGTGGGCTGCCGCCATCGGCGGCCGACACCAGGTCTGCGTTTCGGCCCGGCTGCATGTCGAGACGGCCGATCTCGACGTGCGAGGCGCCATCCGATCCCGTCGACAGCCGGACGCAACGGATCATGTCGCCACCGTAGTTGGCCGGCGAGACGGCCGTCACACGCACGCCCGACACGTGTCTTAGATGACCTAGCTTTTCGTAGTCACGTGTCTACGAAGTGGCCTAGGCTGTGGACATGGCCGCACGAACGCACAGCGCAGATCCCCGCGCCGAACGGGTCCGCACCCTGTTGCGCGATGCCGCGTTCGCGATGGCCCACGAGATGCGGGTCGACGAGATCACCGTCGGCGACCTCGTCGCCCGCGCCGCGCGTCAGCAGGCAGGTCTTCTACCAGCACTTCCGCGACCGCGACGACGCCGTCGCCACGGCCTTCGCGCACGAGTTCGCCGCGGCGACCAGCGACATCGAGGGTGATCCCCGGTCGCGGATCATGGCGTTGTTCGCCTTCGCGGCAGAACACCGCGCGATGTACCGAAACGTCGTGCCGAGCGCCGTCACCCAACCCGTCGTCGCGGCGTTCCGGGAGGCACTGTCGCCCGCATGCGACGAGATCGCCGCCCAAGGGCATGCCGGTCGTCGGCGCGATCGCCGGACTCGAACCCGACGCCGTCAGCCGCTTCCTGGTCGGCGGCTTCCAAGAGGTTCTGCGGTCCTGGATGGAAGACGCCGACGCGACCGACCTGCCCGCCCGCGTGAGCGCCGCGCTCGACACGGTCAACGCGCTACTGGGCCTGCGCGCCAACGAACTCTGACAGATACCCACACACGAAAGGACTTCACCGTGGGCAAGCACGCAACAACCGAGGACTTCGACACCGGCGGGCGCGTATCACGCACCCAGGTGCGCAACATCGCGCTCGCCATGGCGGCGCTGACGGTGTTCGTCGTCGCCATGATCGCCAGCTACTCGGGCGCTTTCGCCAAGCCGACCCTGCATCACCTGAACGTCGCAGTCGCCGGACCGCAGCAGGTGGTCGACGCCATCAGTGCGCAGGACGCGCTCTCGGTCACCCAGGTCGCCGATGCGACCGCCGCGCGCGACCAGGTCTTCGACCGCAAGACCGACGCCGCCTTCGTCGTCGGTCAGACCGGTGACCTGACGATCTACGTGGCCGGTGGCGGAGGGCGCAGCGTCGCCAACGCCGCGGAGACCGTCGGCCGCGCGATCGCCACCAAGGCGGGACTGACGCCGGCCGTCGAGGACGTCGCGCCGCCATCGGCCGCCGATCCCCAAGGCACCGTCGAGTTCTATGCCGTGATCTTCCTGTCGATCGGCGCGACGTTGGGCGCCAGCGCACTGGGCTGGCTTGCGGGCCGGGTGCGCCACCACTGGACGTTCGCGCTGCGCACGTTCAGCCTGGCCGCCTACTCGGCGTTGCTCGCCGGCGGCGTGACCCTCTACGTCGACGTCGTACTCGGCGCGCTCGTCGGCCACACCTGGCAGGTGTTCGGCGTGCTCTGGCTGTACGCCATGGCCGTCGGCGGCGCGGTGACCGGCGTGGCGGCGGCATTCGGCACGGTCGCGTCGGTCGTCGTGACGCTCTTCCTGATGATCATCGGCAACGCGGCGGCGGCGGGTCCGGTCGGACTGCCACTGCTTTCGGGCTTCTACACGACGTTCAACGCGATCGTCCCCCAGGGATCGGGTGTGGCGCTTCTGCGCAGCATCGAGTACTTCGGCGGCAACGGAGCCATGACACCGTTTGTCACCCTGGCGATTTGGGGTGCCGTCGGACTCGCACTCGCCGTGATCGCGGTGCTCGCCCCGAAGGCGATGACGAATTATCGTGCGAGGCATGACTCCCACCGATCCATCAGTCCGGACAGACGCGCCGTACTACGACCTCGGGTCCTATCACCGCGCGGTTGACACGGCATCGCCGGAGGCGCAGCTGTGGTTCGACCGCGGATTGATCTGGGCGTACGCGTTCAACCACGAGGAGTCCATCCGCTGCTTCGAGCGCGCCCTTTCGCTCGACCCCGAACTGGCCATCGCTCGCTGGGGCATCGCCTACGCGATCGGGCCCAACTACAACAAGGCGTGGGAGGCGTTCGACCCCGTCGACCTCGCGGACTCGTTGGCGCGGGCCAGGGCGGAACTCGCCCGCGCCGAGACAGGCAGGGCGACGGCGCTCGAGCGGGGACTGATCGACGCACTCGCGGCCCGATTTCCCACCGCGGATCCCGACGACACGGACGCGCTGATCGCCGGCCATGCCGGCTACGCCGACGCCATGGTCGCCCTGGCGGCGGAGCATCCCGCCGACGTGGACGTCCGCGTACTGGCCGCCGATGCGCTTGCTGAACGTGACCGCATGGGCGCTGTGGGACACCTCGACCGGTGAACCCGCACCCGGTTCGCGCGTCGTGCAGGCGAAGCGGATTCTGGACGACGTGCTGGCCACCGATGCGGGACGCGCACATCCCGGGGCGCTGCACCTCTACCTCCACGCCATGGAGATGTCGGCCCATCCCGAGGATGCGCTGCCGGCGGCCGACCTGCTGCGCGGGCTCGTACCCGATGCGGGACATCTGCAGCACATGCCCAGTCACATCGACGTCCTGTGCGGTGACTATCGCAGCTCGATCGTCGCGAATCAGGTTGCCGTGCAAGCAGATCGGCGGTTCGTAGAGCGAGAGGGGCCGTTGAACTTCTACTCTCTCTACCGCGCCCACGATCTGCACTTCGTGGTGTATTCGGCGATGTTCGAAGGTCAGTCGCAGGTGGCGCTCGAGGCCGCCGACGAACTCGCGAACCAGTTGACGCCGGAGCTGCTCGCCATCCAGTCTCCCCCGATGGCGGACTGGCTGGAAGCGTTCGTGCCGTTGCGCATTCACGTACTTGTCCGGTTCGGACGCTGGGACGCCCTGATCGCCGAACCGCTGCCCGACGACCTGGAGCTGTACTGCACGACCGCGGCGACCATCCACTACGGCCGTGGCGTCGCCTACGCCGCAACGGGGCAGCTGGAGCTGGCCCGCGCCGAGCGGGAGGCATTCGCGGCCGCGTACGCGCGCGATCCCGGAGACCCGATATCTCTTCAACAACACCGCCCGCGACATCCTCGCCGTAGCCGCAGCCATGCTCGACGGTGAGATCGCCTACCGCGAAGGCCGTTTCGACGATGCGTTCGCCAGTCTGCGCACGGCCATCGAGATCGACGACGCACTGCCCTACGACGAGCCGTGGGGATGGATGCAGCCGACCCGCCACGCCTATGGGGCGCTGCTGCTCGAGCAGGGGCACGTCGAAGAGGCTGCCGCCGTCTACGCCGCCGACCTCGGCCTGGATTCGACGTTGAGCCGGCCGTGCCAACATCCCGGCAACGTATGGAGCCTGCACGGCTATCACGAATGCCTGAACCTGTTGGGCCGCAATGCCGAAGCGACGACCATCGGACGTCAGCTCGAGCTGGCCCGCGCACGTGCCGACGTGCCGATCCTCGCCTCGTGCGCGTGCCGGCTGGACGTCGGCCGACGGTGGCTGCTGCGACTGAAGCCCTTCCGCCAGCGCGAACGTCGATCGCCTCGAGCGTGACAGTGCCGACTCACATCCGTTTCGGCTTCCCCAGCGCGTCGAAGTCATCGCGAGCGCCTGCTCACTATCGTGAGTAGACGTGAAGCGTCTCCTGCGCGAGGTCCGACGCTACGTGCGAAGTGCTCCCCTGACCTATGCCTGGTTGGTCGTCCTGCTGGCCACGACCGTCGTGCAGCACTCGCTGAGCGACCGACTGCTGCGCTCGCTTCTCCAATCGACGTCGACGAACCTGCACCACCTCGCGTCGGATCCCGTTCGGGTGCTGATCAACAGTCTTCTGTGGATCGACGGCAGGTACTGGTGGCCCTACCTGGTGATCTTCACCGTGTTCCTGGCGCCCGCCGAGCGGTGGCTGGGCCATCTCCGCTGGCTGGTCGTCGGGCTCGTCTGCCACGTCTGCGCGACATACCTGAGCGAGGGGTTCCTGTACTGGACCATTCAGGAGGCCCGTGGCCTCCCCTCGGCTGATCGATGCCCGCGACGTCGGCGTGAGCTATTTCGTCGTCGGTATCGCCGGAGTGCTGTTCTACCGGATTCCCCGGCGCTGGCGCTGGCTCTATCTGGCCTCGCTGCTCCTCGTCGCCGCATGCGGAGTCGCCCTTCGACCGAATTTCACCGCCTTCGGGCACCTCTGCGCGCTCGTTGCTCGGGCTGGCCTGCTACCCGCTGACGCGACGGCGTCGGGTGCACGCCGACTGCGTACACTCCGCCTGTGGCCATCAGCGACGACGATCCTGAAGACCTCGGGCACCTGCGGCGCTGCGTGGAACTCGCGAGGGAGGCGCTCGAGGCGGGCGACGAGCCGTTCGGCTCGGTCCTGGTCAGTGCCGACGGCGAGACCCTGTTCGAGGATCGCAACCGGGTGACCGACGGGCCCCACGGCGGCGACGCCACCCGCCATCCGGAGTTCGCGATCGCGCGGTGGGCGGCGGCGAATCTCGCGCCGCCGGACCGCAGTCGCGCAACGGTGTACACCTCCGGCGAACACTGTCCGATGTGCTCGGCGGCGCATGCGTGGGTAGGGCTCGGCCGCATCGTGTACGCCGCGTCGTCGTCGCAGCTGACCGACTGGCGCGCCGAGTGGGGCGCTCCCGCGGGGCCGGTGGCGGCGCTCCCGGTCACCACGGTGGCACCCGCCATCACGGTGGACGGGCCTGCGCCCGACCTCGCCGACGAGTTGAAGGCCTTGCACGAAGCGAATTTTCGGCGATGACGGGTCGTCGCGCGAGCGCTCGTCTGCGACGGCCCGGCGTGGGTGGAGCACGCGATCTGGTGGCAGATCTATCCCCTCGGGTTCGTCGGCGCGTTCCCGGCGGACCCAGCGCCGACGCCCGAGGAGCACCGGCTGCGGCAGGATCACCGAATGGCTCGACCACGCGGTCGAACTCGGCGCCTCGGGTCTTGCGCTCGGGCCGGTGTTCGCGTCGCGCACCCACGGGTACGACACGACGGACCACTACCGCATCGACCCGCGACTCGGCGACGACGCCGACTTCGACGACCTGATCGAGCAGGCACACAGTCGTGGCCTGCGCGTCCTGCTCGATGGCGTGTTCAACCACGTCGGCGTGGACTTCGCTCGATACCAAGAGGCGTTGAGCGGCGGTGACGACGGCTGGTTTCGCAAGCGAGGCAACGGTTTCGCGACATTCGAGGGCCACGACGGACTGATCGCCCTCGATCACGGCAATCCGGAGGTCGTCGCCTACACCGCCGACGTCATGTCGCACTGGCTGCGGCCGCGGCGCCGACGGCTGGCGACTGGACGCCGCATACGCCGTGCCCGAGCGGTTCTGGGCGCAGGTCCTGCCGTCGGTGCGCCGTGACTTCCCGGACGCGTGGTTCGTCGGCGAGGTGATCCACGGCGACTACTCCGCGATCGTGACCGAGTCGACGTTCGACTCCGTCACCCAGTACGAGTTGTGGAAGGCGATCTGGAGCGGCCTCAACGACGTGAACTTCCACGAACTCGACCACGCGCTCAGTCGGCACGACGAGTTCCTCGACACGTTCGTGCCGATGACGTTCGTCGGCAACCACGACGTGACGCGGATCGCCAGCAAGATCTCCGACTCGCGGCACCTGGAGCACGCGCTGGTGGTGTTGTTCACCGTCGGTGGGGTGCCCAGCATCTACGCGGGCGACGAGTGGGGCTACCTCGGCGTCAAGGAGGAACGTTTCGGTGGCGACGATGCGGTTCGCCCCGAATTCGGCTCTCGCCCAGCGGAATCTGCCGACGGCACCGATGTTCTCCGGCTGCACCAGCACCTGATCGGGCTGCGTCGCAGCCACCCGTGGCTGACCGCCGCACGGACGACGGCACTGAGCCTGACCAACGGCCAGTACGTCTACCGAACCAGTGCGGGATCGAACGCGTTGCTGGTGGCGCTGAACCTCGACGACGCACGCCTGCAGGTGTCGTTGGACGAGTTGGGCGTCGGCGGCGGTCGCGTGGTCGCCGGTTCGGGGGCGCCCGCCGAACGACGGCGTCGACCGCATCGACGTCGACCCGCACGGCTGGCTCATCGTCTCGGTCGAATGATCCAGCTGCCCAATCGTTTTCAGGAAAGTAGCTCATCGGTGGCCGGATCCGGACCGCCGTAGAACTTCGTCAGCACGTCGAGGAAGTCGCGAGCGTCATCGGCCCCCGCTCGAGCGAACAGCGTCATCGAGGAACGAAGCTTGAGATCGTCGGGCGAGCCCATGATGCGTTCGATGTGCCGAGCCCTCGATGGCGGCCACCAACCGAGCGCATTCGCGAATCCGGCGCCCGAGCACGGGATGTGCGAGGTAGGCCCTGGCCTCGTCCAGCGACCCGATGCCGTAGAGGCGCGCGGTGGGACTCCTGCCGAGTGCCCTCAGCTGTGGAAAGACGAACCACATCCAGTGAGTTCGCTTGCGCCCGGCCCGAAGCTCGCTGAGGACGGTCGTCGTAGACGCGAGCCTGAGCCTCGACGAAGCGGTTCAGGTCGAACGGATCGTGCATGAATCACGGTGGCACGTCTGCGCTGTCCCGCGACGGATATTCCTCGAGTGAGCGCCGCCCGATTGCCGCTGCCACGCTACTCTCTTGTAGCGATGACGAGCCCCACCGATAGCGAACTTCACGCCGACTCACCACCGCCCCCGACGCCCCGGAAGCGCCTGCGTCGCGTGCCACTGTCGCGGGTCAGCATCCAGTCGAAGCTGTTGGTCATGCTGCTGATGACGAGCATCCTCTCGGCGGCGATCGTCGGCGCTCATCGGCTACCAGTCGGGCCGTAACTCGCTGAGGAACGCCGCCTTCGACAGCTTGACCGAGATCCGGCAGTCGCAGAGCAGGCAGTTGCAGGGTCAACTGTCCGATCTGAAGAACTCGCTGGTGATCTACTCGAAGGGCGCAACGGCGACGGAAGCCGTGGAGGCGTTCAGCGCGGGTTTCAACCAGCTCGGCAACGCGACCATCGATCCCGCTCAGCAGCAGGCGATCGTGAACTACTACAACACCGTGTTCGCCAAGGAAGAGGACGCGCAGACCGGCGAGCAGGTCGACGTCAACGCGATCCTGCCGACGTCGAACGCGCAGAAGTATCTGCAGGCGAACTACACCGCGCCCTATCCCGACTGGAATCAGGCCATCAAGGTGGACGATGCCAGGGACGGCAGCGCGTGGTCCGCGGCGAACGCCAGGTACAACGACTTCTTCCGACAGATCGTGAACCGCTTCGCCTTCGAGGACGCGCTGCTGCTCGACACCGCGGGCAACGTCATCTACTCCGCATACAAGGGCGTCGACCTCGGCACCAACATCCTCACCGGGCCGTACAAGAGCAGGCGGGCTCGACGCAGGCCTACCAGGAGGCGCTGGCGTCCAACGACGTCAACTACGTCGGCATCACCGACTTCGGCGACTACCAGCCCGCCGACGAACCGACCGCATGGCTGGTGTCTCCGGTCGGCCCCCCGGGCAGGACCGAGGGCGTGCTCGCGCTGCAGTTCCCGATCTCCAAGATCAACGATCTGATGACGATGGGCGGGCGCTGGGAGGAATCCGGCATGGGCAAGACGGGTGAGACGTTCATCGTCGGCCCCGACGACCTGATGCGGTCCGACTCCCGGCTGTTCATCGAGGATCCCGAGGCGTTCAAGCGCGACGTCATCGACGCGGGCACGCCTCCGGACGTCGCGGAGGACTCGATCCGTCAGCACGGCACCACGCTGGTCCAGCCGGTGGCCACCGAGGCGACCAAGCTGGCCCAACGCGGGCAGCGCGGCACCCTCATCGCCGACGACTATCTCGGCCACGAGACGCTTCAGGCCTATGCGCCCGCGGACATCCCGGGGCTGCGCTGGAGCGTGATCGCCAAGATCGACACGTCGGAGGCCTTCGCCCCGGTCTCGGCGTTCACCCGCAAGCTGGTGCTGTCCACGACCGCGATCATCTTCGTGGTCTGCATCGCCGCGATGCTGTTGGCCAGGTTGTTCGTGCGGCCGATCCGCAGGCTCGAGGCCGGTGCGCGCCAGATCACCTCCGGCGACTACGGCGTCGACGCTGCCCGTCGCATCCCGTGACGAGTTCGGGGACCTCACAGTCGCTTTCAACGACATGAGCCGGAATCTCGTCGATCAAGGAAGACCTGCTCAACGAGCAGCGCCAGGAGAACGACCGACTGCTTCTGTCGATGATGCCGGAACCGGTGATCCAGCGTTACCGCGACGGCGAGGAGACCATCGCCCAGGACCACCAGGACGTGACGGTGATCTTCGCCGACATCGTGGGTCTCGACGAACTCGATCAGGGCCTCAGCTCCGACGAGTCGCTGTCGATCGTCAACAAGTTGATGCGCCAGTTCGACGCCGCGGCAGACAATCTCGGCGTCGACACGCGTCCGCACCCTGCACAACGGCTACCTGGCCAGTTGCGGACTCAACGTGCCGCGCCTCGACAACGTCCGGCGCACGGTCGACTTCGCGGTCGAGATGCACCGCATCATCGACCGGTTCAACGGCGAGACCGGCCACGATCTCAAGCTGCGCGCAGGCATCGACACCGGAACGGTCAGCAGCGGACTCGTCAGCCGGTCCAGCCTGGCGTACGACATGTGGGGTGCCGCAGTCGATCTCGCCTATCAGGTGCAGAGCGGGACCGCGGAACCCGGCGTTTACGTGTCGTCGAACGTGTACGACGCGATGCGTGACAGCAGACAGTTCACCGCCGCCACCGAGATCACCGTCGACGGGGTCGGCACCCCCGTCTGGCGACTGGTGGAGCGCCAGTCGTGATCAGGGCCGTGGATCAGTCGTGGTTCTACTGGGCCGTCGGCGTGGCCATCGGGCTTCCGATCGGTCTGGTGATCCTCACCGAGGTTCGCGCTGCCCTTGCGCGTCGGGGAAGCGTGCTCACCCGGCCGGTCGGATTGGTGCGCAACTACCTCCTGCCGCTCGCGGCGCTACTGCTGCTGCTCGTCAAGGCGACCGAGGTGTCCGCGGAGGCGACGCCGGTCCGCATCGTGTCGACCGTGTTCGGCCTCGTCGTGCTCATCCTCCTGCTGTCGGGCCTGAACGCCACCCTGTTTCAGGGCGCGCCGGAAGGCAGCTGGCGCAAGCGGATTCCGTCGATCTTCCTCGACGTCGCGAGGTTCGCGCTGATCGCGATCGGCGTCGGGCTGATGTTCTCCTTCATCTGGGGCGCCGACGTCGGCGCGCCTCTTCACCGCCCTCGGCGTGACGTCGATCGTGCTCGGCCTCGCGCTGCAGAACTCCGTCGGCCAGATCATCTCGGGCCTGCTCGTGCTGTTCGAGCAGCCCTTCCGGATCGGTGACTGGGTCGACACGCCGTCGGCGCGGGGCCGCGTCGTCGAGGTCAACTGGCGCGCCACCCACATCGACACCGGCAGCGGCCTGCAGATCATTCCGAACTCGGTGCTGGCGCTGTCGTCCTTCACCAACCTCAGCAGGCCGCCGGGCGAGCACTCGATCGTGGTGATCACCCAGTTCGGTGCCAACGATCCACCTGACGACGTGTGCAGCGTGCTGACCGGCGTCGCAGGCACGCTGCCGGCACCTGCGCCGCGGTGCCGCGCCGTCGACGGTCCCGTCGGCGCCGTCGGCGGTCACGGGCGGCACCACCGAGTACAAGACGTCGATACCGCTGCGGTCACCTGCCGACGACGGCCGCCGCACGGGCAACGTTTCTGCGCTGGATCTGGTACGCCGCACGGCGCGCCGAACTCCACCTCGACGGCGTCGACGACGACTTCGGGAGCCAGGAGCGGCTGGAGAAGTCGCTCAAGATCATCGCGCCGATCTTGCGGTTGAGCGACAAGGACCGCGAGGAGTTGCTCCCCCGGATCCGGATCACGCGCTACGGCACCGACGAGGTCATTCAGTTTCAGGGAACGGTGCCCAAGCGGATGTCCTTCATCGTCAACGGCCACATCCGGTTGATCGCGACGGGCGAGGACGGCGAGCGGATTCCCATTCGGACGTTGGAGGAGGGCGACTTCGTCGGTTCGACCACGCTGACCCGCGAACAGGTCAAGTCGGGCGCCTATGCCGCCGACGAGGTCACCGTGCTGCAGATCGAGCGCGCCGACCTCGCGGAACTGGTCATGCGAAAGCCGTTGCTGCTGCAGGAGATCGGCCGTTCGATCGAAGAGCGCCGCGAGGACGTGCGGCGGGCGCTCGCGGCGGCCGAGGAGTAGGTGCCCGGCATGGACAGGCGACTGCCCCGACCGCGCGAGCTCGCGCCGCTCCTGCAATTCAAGAAGCCCCAGCTCGACCGAACGGCCCGACGGCTCGCCGCCGCGCTCACCATCGAGGATCTGCGCCGGATCGCCAAGCGTCGCACGCCCAAGGCGGCGTTCGACTACACCGACGGCGCCGCCGACGACGAGCTCTCGCTGGCACGCGCCCGACAGGCGTTCCGCGACATCGAGTTTCATCCGACGATCCTGCGGAACGTCTCCGAGATCGACACGTCGAGACAGGTGCTCGGTGCTCGAGTCGCCCAGCCCTTCGGCATTGCACCGACCGGCTTCACTCGGCTGATGCAGACCGAAGGTGAGATCGCCGGGGCCCGCGCGGCAGGCCGGGCGGGCATCCCGTTCTCGCTGTCGACGCTGGGCACCTCGGCGATCGAGGACGTCCGCGACGCGAATCCCTCGGGCAGGAACTGGTTCCAGCTGTACATGTGGAAGGACCGCGAGCGGTCGATGGCACTGGTCGACCGCGCCGCCGCCGCCGGCTTCGACACGCTGCTGGTCACGGTCGACGTTCCCGTCGCAGGTGCCCGCCACCGCGACACGCGAAACGGCATGTCCATCCCCCCTGCCCTGACGGCGCGGACGGTGCTCGACGCGATTCCGCATCCGAGGTGGTGGTTCGATCTGCTGACCACCGAGCCGCTGTCCTTCGCGTCACTGGATCGCTGGCCGGGCACGGTCGCCGAGTACCTCAATACGACGTTCGATCCGACGGTCACCTTCTCCGATTTGGCCTGGATCAAGTCGCAGTGGCCGAACCGGTTGGTGGTCAAGGGCATTCAAACCCTCGACGATGCCAGGGCGGTCGCCGATCTCGGCGTCGACGGCCTCGTGCTCTCCAACCACGGCGGTCGCCAGCTCGACCGCGGAACGGTGCCCTTCCACCTGTTGCCCACGGTGGCGCGGGAACTTGGCGGGTCCTGCGAGATTTTGCTGGACACCGGCATCATGTCCGGGGCCGACATCGTGGCGGCCATCGCGCTCGGTGCCCGGTTCACCCTGGTCGGCCGGGCGTACCTCTACGGACTGATGGCCGGCGGGGAGGCCGGCGTCGATCGCGCGATCGACATCCTCTCGTCGGAGGTCAAGCGGACGATGGCGCTGCTCGGCGTGACGTGTCTCGACGAGTTGACGCCGCGCCACGTCACCCAGTTGCGGCGTTTCGGACCCCGCGAGTCCTAGCTCGCGTCAGTCCCAATAATCACTCCATTCACACAGGTCACACGGCAGATTCGCCTCCAGCAACCGGTTCAGGTCTCTGCGCCGAGTCCTGATCGTTAGCCAAATGCGATGTCACAACTCGGCGTTGGGGCAGGGAACGAACCACATCCACGTGATTCACTTGCGCTCGCAAAGCAGGGTGATTGCTTTAGAACTTTCAGAAAGGTTGGTTGGTTGCCGTTATGAGGATGATCAGAGAGATTCGCGGTACGTGGTGGCGCCGTCTGGTGTTGGGCGTCGTCGCGGCTGTGACGCTGCCCATGCTGATCGGCTTCGCAGGGGGTTCGGCGACCGCAGGAGCGTTCTCCCGACCCGGCCTGCCGGTCGAATACCTTCAGGTGCACTCGGCTTCGATGAACCGAGACATCAAGGTGCAGTTCCAGGGCGGTGGCCCGCACGCCGTCTACCTGATGGACGGCCTTCGCGCCCAGGACGATTACAACGGCTGGGACATCAACACCCCCGCCTTCGAGTGGTACAACGGCTCGGGTCTGTCGGTCGTGATGCCCGTCGGCGGCCAGTCGAGTTTCTACACCGACTGGTACCGGCCTTCGCAGGGCAACGGTCAGGACTACACGTACAAGTGGGAAACGTTCATGACCCAGGAGCTGCCCGCCTACCTCGAGAGCAACTACGGGGTGTCGCAGGACGGCAATGCCATCGTCGGCATCTCGATGGCAGGCAGCACGTCGATGACCTACGCGGTCTACTACCCGCAGAAGTTCATCTACGCGGCTTCGCTGTCGGGCTTCCTGAACCCGTCCGAGGGCTGGTGGCCCATGCTCATCGGTCTCGCGATGAACGACGCGGGTGGCTACAACGCCGAGGACATGTGGGGACCCTCCACCGATCCGGCGTGGAAGCGCAACGATCCGATGGTCAACATCGGCCAGTTGGTCGCCAACAACACCAGGCTCTGGGTCTACTGCGGCACCGGCACACCGTCGGATCTGGACAGTGGAACCGACGGCGGCAACCTGATGTCGGCCCAGTTCCTCGAGGGGTTCACGCTGCGGACCAACGTGACCTTCCGCGACAACTACCTTGCCGCGGGTGGCACCAACGGCGTGTTCAACTTCCCGGCCACGGGCACCCACAGCTGGGGCTACTGGGGTCAGCAGTTGCAGCAGATGATGCCCGACGTGCAGCGGGTGCTGGGGGCGCAGGCGGCCACGTAGGCCCCACCTCGACCCGCTAGACCCAGGGAGCCTGCCGTATCCCCCACGGCAGGCTCCCTGTTCGTCTGCGCTCGAGCGCGCTAGCCCTGAACCGTCGGCCGGATCGTGAGGTCGCCGATCTCCACGTCGTCGGGTTGCTCGATCGCGAAGGCGATGGCCCGGGCGACGGCCTCCGGCGGAAGCGCGAAAGCGTCCATGTTGGAACGGATTCGGGCCCGCACCGCCGGATCGGTGATGGACGCCGCGAGTTCGGTGCGGACGTAGCCGGGCGAGATGGACGTCGTGCGGATGACGCCGTCGGTCGACTCCTGACGCAGGGTCTCCATGATGGTGCGCACGGCGTTCTTCGTCGCCCCGTACACGCCCATGTCGGGCACGACCTTCAGCCCGGCGGTGGACACGGTCGTGACGAAGTGCCCGCGACCCTGACTGCGGAACACCGGCATCGCGGCGGCGATGCCGTGCAGAACCCCACGCAGGTTGACGTCGATCATCGCCGACCAGCCGGTCAGGTCACCGTCGGCGATCGGCCCGATCGCGCTGATGCCCGCGTTGGAGACCAGGACGTCGAGGCCGCCGAATTCGTCGACCGAGCGCGTGACGAGGCGGTCGAGATCCTCGCGACGGGTGACGTCCGTGGTGACCACGAGCGCCGAAGCGCCGTCGGCGCGCAATTCGTCGGCGACCTGATCGAGCCGGTCGGTCCTGCGTGCACCCAGCGCCACCTTGGCACCGCGCGCCGCGAGCAGGCGAGCCGTTGCCTCGCCGATCCCGCTGCTCGCTCCCGTGATGGCAATGACCTTGCCCCGCAACGCGTCTGGCGTCACTCGGCGTCACTGCATGCTCAGGACGAGCTTGCCGCGGGTGTGCCGCTCCTCGAGGGCGCGATAGGCCTCGCGCACGTCGTCCAGGGGGAAGACGCCGGCAATCGGCACCTCCAGCTCCCCCGCGGCGATCAGAGCCGGCCAACTCGGCGAGAACGGCCGCGCTCGTCGCGTCGGCGCTGCCCTCGCTCTTGACGCCGAATTGCTCGGCGGCGGCGAAATCGATGATGGTGTCGACCCTGTCGGGTGCGATGCCCAACTCGTCGACGGCGAGTGCGACGTAGCCTCCGCCGAACAGGTCGAGGAAGGCATCGACCCGGCCCGTGGGCGAGGCGGCCCGGAGTCGGTCCGCCAGGTCGTCCCCGTAGTTGACGGGAATCACGCCATGGCCAGACGAGCCATCCGTCGTTCGACGGGCCAGCGATGCCGAGAACCGTTGCACCAGTCCGCTTTGCGAGTTGGACGGCGATCGCGCCAACTCCGCCCGCGGCTCCGGACACCGCGACGACGTCCCCGGCCGTCAGGTTCACCGACCGCACCGCGGCGTACGCGGTGGCCCCTGCGACGTACAGGCCTCCGGCCACCTCCCACGACACCGCCTCCGGCTTCGGCGTCAGCTGATCGGCGGGCACGGCGACGAACTCGGCGTGGCTGGAGCGCGTCAGGGAGAAGCCGAGCACCTCGTCGCCCACCGCGAATCCCGTCTGCGCCTTCGCCGAGTTCGGCGACGATGCCTGCCAGATCGCTGCCCTCGCCGGACGGGAAGGTGGCCGGCCACATGTCGTGCATCCCGCCGCGTCTGATCATCGCCTCGCCGGGATTGATCCCGGCCGCCTTCACGGCGACGAGTACTTCGCCCGTCGAGGGAACCGGTCGGGGCACGTCGCGTACCTCGAGCACGTCGATGTCTCCGTATGCGTCGAATCGAACTGCTTTGCTCATGAGAGCTATGACAGGTCGGCGGCGATGCCTATTCCCGCACAGCAAGTAGGTCAGGTGCGCGTCCATACAGTGGCCGTCGTGAGCGATTCCGCCGCGGCGCAGCATCGCTCGATGCGACCGCTGCTCCAGACCATCCTGCTCGACGTGGCGCCGCCGCTGGTCGCCTACTACGGGTTGCGTGCGGCGGGCGCGTCCGAATACGCCGCTCTGCTGTCCGCGACGGTGCTGTCGGGAGTGCGGGTCGTCTACGGCGTGGTCAAGAGCCGGCGGCTCGATCCCTTCGCCGCCTATCTTCTGCTGACCTTCGGCCTGAGCCTCGCCGTCGGCCTCGCCACGACGGATCCGAAGCTGATCCTGGTCGGCAACACCCTGGTCAACGGCATCGGCGCTCTGATCTTCCTCGGCAGCTGCGTGGTCGGCACCCCGCTGACCCAGGTCGTCGGCGACCGGTTTGACACGCTCGCAATCCGACGACGACCCCGAGCTGGCGCGGCGTCGTCGACGCATCCACGTTCAGCTCTCGGCGATGTGGGGCATCGGACTACTGGTCGAGGTGGCTGTACGCCTCGTGGTGATCGCGAGGTTCCCGGTCGACGTCGCCAACGGCGTGAACTCGGCGATCACGTTGCCGGTGATCGGGGCTCTCGTGCTGGCCACGCTGTCGTGTCGCGACGTGCAGCGGCCACGGCCGCTCCGGCGGTCACGGCGAGCCCTGACGGCGGGAACAAACGGGACGCCACCAAGGTTGAGCGCATCAGGTTCAACTTTGGAGGATTGATGGCTGAAGCAATCTCAGTGCCGGTCTTGTTCGTCAGCGAACCGATCGTGCTGCCCGGAATGGTCGTGCCGATCGAGCTCGACGACACCGCACGCATCGCGGTCGACGCCGCCCAGGCCAGCGAGAGCGGAAAGCTGCTCATCGCGCCGCGGCTCGACGACCGCTACCCCACCTACGGCGTGATCGCGTCGATCGTGCAGGTCGGACGCGTGGCAGGCGGTGGCGCCGCCGCCGTCGTGCGCGGCGAACGGCGCGCGCACATCGGATCGGGAACGACCGGCCCGGGTGCCGCGCTGTGGGTCCTGGTCGATGAAGTGGCCGAGTCCGAGACCGACGACGACACCAAGGCGCTCGCCGCCGAATACAAGAAGCTTCTGTTGGCGCTGCTGCAGCGCCGCGAGGCCTGGCAGATCGTCGACGTGGTCAACAAGATCACCGACGCGTCCGCGCTCGCCGACACCGCGGGATACGGGTCCTACCTGACCGACGTGCAGAAGCGGCAACTGCTGGAGACCGAGGACGTGGCCGAGCGGCTGCGCAGCCTGATCGACTGGACCAGCACGTACCTGGCCGAGGTCGAGGTCAACGACAAGATCGCCGACGACGTCCGCTCCGGCATGGAGAAGACGCAGAAGGAATTCCTGTTGCGCCAGCAGCTCGCGGCGATCCGCAAGGAGCTCGGCGAGGGCGAACCGGACGGCTCCGATGACTACCGCGCCCGTGTCGAGGCCGCCGAGCTGCCCGAGAAGGTGCGCGAGGCCGCGATGCGCGAGGTCGGCAAGCTGGAACGCTCCAGCGAGCAGAGCCCCGAGGGCGGGTGGATCCGGACCTGGCTGGACACCGTCCTGGACCTGCCGTGGAACGTCAGCACCGAGGACTCCACCGACCTGAAGTCGGCGCGCGAGATTCTCGACGCCGACCACCACGGCCTGGAGGACGTCAAGGATCGCATCGTCGAATACCTGGCGGTGCGTGCCCGTCGTTCCCAGCGCGGGATGGCGGTCGTGGGTGGCCGCGGGTCCGGCGCGGTGATGGTGCTGGCGGGCCCTCCCGGGGTCGGCAAGACGTCGCTGGGTGAGTCCGTCGCGCGGGCGCTCGGCCGCAAGTTCGTTCGCGTCGCCCTCGGTGGCGTGCGCGACGAGGCCGAGATCCGCGGACACCGTCGTACCTACGTCGGTGCCCTGCCCGGCCGCATCGTGCGCGCCATCGGCGAGGCGGGATCGATGAATCCCGTCGTGCTGCTCGACGAAATCGACAAGGTCGGCTCCGACTACCGGGGCGATCCGAGCGCGGCACTGCTCGAGGTGCTGGATCCGGCGCAGAACCACACGTTCCGCGACCACTACCTCGATCTCGATCTCGATCTGTCCGACGTCGTGTTCCTCGCGACGGCCAACGTGATCGAGAACATCCCGTCGGCACTGCTGGACAGGATGGAACTGGTGCAGATCGACGGCTACACCGAGGACGACAAGGTCGCCATCGCACGCGACTTCCTGCTGCCTCGGCAACGCGATCGCGCGGCGCTGACCGAAGAAGAGGTCACCGTCACCGACGCCGCTCTGCGCAAGGTCGCGGCGGACTACACCCGGGAACCGGGCGTCCGGCAGTTCGAGCGGCTGCTGGCCAAGGCGCATGCGGAAGGCGACCACGAAGTTGGCGGCCGACCCCACCCCGTTGATCGTCGACGAGCCGGATCTCGTTGGCTACCTTGGCCGTCCGCGCTTCACCCCGGAGTCGGAGGAACGCACGGCGGTGCCCGGTGTGGCGACCGGCCTTGCCGTCACCGGACTCGGTGGCGACGTGCTCTTCATCGAGGTCAACGCCAACGACGGGGAGCCGGGGCTGAAGCTGACGGGTCAGCTGGGCGACGTGATGAAGGAGTCCGCGCAGATCGCGCTCTCCTACGTGCGGGCGCACGCCGAGCAGTTGGGCGTCGACCCCAAGGCGCTGGACCGCCAGATCCACGTGCACGTGCCCGCGGGCGCGGTGCCCAAGGACGGTCCTTCGGCCGGTGTCACGATGGTGACGGCGCTGGTGTCGATGGCGACCGGGCGGCAGGTTCGCGCCGACGTCGGCATGACCGGTGAGGTCACGCTGAACGGGCGGGTGCTGCCGATCGGTGGCGTCAAGCAGAAGCTGCTTGCCGCGCAGCGAGCCGGGCTGAAGACGGTGTTCATTCCGCAGCGCAACGAGCCCGACCTGGACGACGTGCCAGCCGAGGTGCTCGACGCGCTCGAGGTGAAGCCGATGACCGACGTCGCCGACATCATCGCGCTGGCGCTCGAGCCAGCAGCCGAGGCATCGACCGTCGCTGCCTAAGAACCGAATAGCGTGAGCCGCAAGCGTCAGCAAAGTGCCCTCAATCACCAAGATTGAGGGCACTTTGCGTTCGTTTGCACGAGCACGAGAAGGGTGACTTGCCATGCCGCGACGCGGAGAACCGTTGCGCAAGCTCGGATTCCTGACGATCGGTCGTTTCGACGCGGCGAACCCGGCGCCGGGAATCGAGGAGACGCTGGAGGTGATCACCCGCGCGGAGGCCCTCGGCTTCGACAGCGTCTGGCTGCGGTGTCGTCACCTGCAGCCGGGCATCTCGTCGCCGGTCGCCGTCATGGCGGCGGCCAGCCAACGAACCTCACGCATCGAGCTCGGTACGGCCGTCATCCCGTTGGGGCTGGAGAATCCGTTTCGGCTGGCCGAGGACCTGGCCACCGTCGACCTGATGTCCGGCGGCCGGGTGAATCCCGGGGTGTCGGTGGGCACGCCGATGCTCTACGACCATTTCAAGGAGTCGGTGTACCCGAATACCCATGACGTGGAGGACTTCTCGAAGGAGCGAGTACTGCGACTGCTGAGGGGACTGCGCGGCGAGGCCGTCAGTGACTTCGCGGGCACCGTGGGCATTGAGGAGTTCACCGACGGCATCCAACCCCACTCCCCTGGCCTCGCCGACCGCGTCTGGTATGGCGGTGGAATGTCCTCGGCGGCCTGGGCGGGCGAGCAGGGCATCAACTACCTGACCAGTTCCGTCGTCAGCGTCGAGGGCACCGACTCGCGTGACTTCGCCACGATTCAGGGCCAGAACATCGACGCGTTCAGAAGCGCGTTCAACGCCCACCATGCGCAGTCCGGGCGCGTGCCCCGGGTATCTCAAGGGCTCGTGGTGATTCCGACCGATTCGGCGACCGACGCGCAGACGAGGAGATACCGGGACTACGCGGCGAGCCGCTACGAGAGGACGACGACGCCGCAGGGCGCGCGCGGCATGATGTTCTCCCCCGACCTCGTCGGCCCATCCGACGAGCTCGCGGATCGGCTGCACGCACACGCGGGATTCCAGCGTGCCGACGAAGTCGCCTTCGCGCTGCCCTTCACCTTCACCGAGGACGACTACCGCCAAATCGTCTCCGATCTCGCCGAGAAGCTAGGGCCCCGCCTCGGCTGGGAACCGGGCCACGGCGAGGGCGCGGCGTAAGCCCCGTCGTTTGTCCTCGAGATGCCTGGGTATGCGATTTTCGTGTCAAACGACGAGTCACAACACGAAGAAGTCGCGCGGCGGCTGATCGAGCAAGCCAGCATCACCTACGCCGAAGAGGCCGGAATCACGCTCAAGGACACGCCGATGCCGCTGTTTCAGTTGCTCGTGCTGTGCATGTTGGCGAGCAAGCCGATCGATGCGGGCATTGCCGTCGGCGCCGCACGCGAGCTGTTTCATTGCGGCCTGCGCACCCCGAAGGACGTCATCGATGCCGATCGCGCAACCATGATCGAGGCGTTCGGCCGGGCAAGCTACGCCCGCTACGACGAAAGCTCGGCGACCCGGCTGGTCGAGATTGCTCAGGCCAGTGACCGCCGACTACGGCGGTGACCTTCGCAACGCTCGCCGACGCCGCCGGGGCGATCCGCGGCGGGCGGCGAACGCTGCTCAGAGCTTCAAGGGCATCGGCGAAACTGGTGCCGACATCTTCCTGCGCGAAGTGCAGGACACCTGGTCCTGGGTGCGGCCGTACTTCGACGAGCGCGCGCTCGAGGCCGCCAGGAAGCTGGGACTGCCCACCGACCCCGGAAAACTCGCCGGCCTCGCGCCGAACGGCAATGCGAGGCTGGCTGCTGCGCTGGTGCGCGCCTCGCTGGACGATGCCGTGCGGCACGCGGTGTCGGACGTGAGCGGTTAGCGTCGGTGCCGTGGCCTACGACGAGGATCTCGCCAACCGCATCCGTGAACTGCTGGCCTCCGAGCGCGGCGTCGAAGAGAAGCGAATGTTCGGCGGGTTGGCCTTTCTGATCAACGGGAACATGTCGGTCGCCGCCAGCGGACGCGGCGGCCTGATGGTTCGCGTACCGCCCGAGGACACCGAGGAATTGCTCACGCGCGACCACGTCGACCCGATGGTGATGGCAGGCCGCGAGACGCGAGGCTGGGTTCGGGTGTCCGACGACGGCGTGAAGACGAAGCGCCAACTCCAGTCGTGGGTGACCCGCGGTGTCGACCACGCCAAGAGCCTGCCCGCCAAGTGAACGTCGACTGACCGCGGCGCTGCACCGCTGCTGAAACATGCTGGTGGCCATGGCATGATCGGCCCGAATCGTCCAACGATGCAGGGGGTCGGGTGAGCACACTGACATGCGGGACTGTCGCTGTCGCACGTCCCCACGGATCGCGTGGTGCGGATCGCCGGGCCGTCCGCTGAACAGCTTGCGGTCGGTCTCGATCCGCTGCCCTCCGAGGCGCCCGCCGTCATCCGCTACCGCGTGACCACGGCTCCCGATTCGCCGTTGGCGGTCGTCGACGACGTCCTCGACCGGCTGGAAGTGGTTGCGCGCGAGCTATTTCCGGCGTGGTTGCCCGAGGCGGACGTCGATCACGACCAGCAGCGACTTCGATCGGCGAGTGGTTCGGGAGTCTGGCCCGTCGGATGGCGGCCACCACCGAGCACTTCGGTCCGTTCGTCGCCGACGTCGCCGAGGCGGCGCTGTGCCGGTCGGGACACGGCCCGCCGGTTCGAACCCGAGACGCGGGCGCGCGGGCTGGCCAGGATCATCCGCGACGCCTACGACCGTGCCGGCGTCGTCCTGCTCGTGGAGTCCGGCGGACGGCGCTTGACGACGCCGAGCAACGACGCGTCGCCGCCGCATGCGAATGGCTGGCCGCGCACGGCGGCTTCGGCGTCTGGCTCACCGGCGACGCGCTGACGGCCGTCGATCGGTTCGCGACGTAGCTGCTGCCGGTTCCCGCCGTCGTCGAGCGGATGTCCCCTTCGGAGGACACCGAGTCGCCGCAGCGGTCGAATATCCCGCGCTGGCTGGTCTGCCGCACAGCGAGATCGGAGCAGACGCTCGCGCGACTCCTGGACCGCTGCGATTGGGCGCTCGGGCCGGGTCTGGAACTTCGATGTACGCAGCGCCGTCCGCTGGCCCCGCGGATTCGCGTCGACCTGATGTGGCCGCGACGAACGGGTCGTCGTCGAGATCGACGGGCCCGAACATCGCGAGCGGACCCAATATGCAGACGACCGTCGACGCGACAACGGCCTTGTGCTCGACGGTTTCGTCGTTCTACAGGTTCACCAACGAAGAGATCGCCGACGACCCGCAGCGGGTGCTCGCCACGATCGAGAGACTGTTGGTCAAGAAGCGAAACGACGAAGGGAAGCTGTCGTGAGCCTCGAACCCGAAGAAATGACCGGTACCGAGCAGGCGGTTCTGCTGGTTCTGATGGCTGAGGCGCGGCCAGTCCGGAATCCCGAACTTGTCCACGCTTGGGACCGGAATTGGAAGGCGGATAAGCGCGATCGCCTGTTGCAGCACGGGCTGATCGAGATCACCAAGCACGGGCGATCGATGGTCCTCGAACTGACCGACAAGGGCGCGAGGACGTGTGCCCGAAATCGATCGGCGCCGAGACGCCGGACAGACCGTCGGGTCAAGGCAAGGCGCTCTACACCGTGCTCCGCGCGCTGCGCCGATACTTCGATCGGGAAGACCTCGCGCCCGGCGACGTCTTCCTGCCGCTCGACGGAGCCCGCCGGAGGGCGACCCCGACCCGATCGGCGATGACATCGAGGCCAGGGTGCGGGCCGCCTACGTCGGGCTCGCCGCCCACGCCGGCGGCTGGGTGGACCTGGTGCGCCTGCGCGCCGCACTCCCCGACGTGTCCAAGCGGGATCTGGACGACGCGCTGACGACCATGTACCGGATGCCCGGCGTCAGCCTCATGCGCGAGGAGAACCAGAAGACGCTGACCGCGGACGACCATGCCGCCGCCGTCGAGATCGGCAACCAGCACAAGCATCTGATCGCGATCCAGAGCTGATGGCGCGAGACCACCATGACGCGGAGCACCGGCACGCCCTGCGGTCGTGCACCTGCAAGCCCCGTCCGCCGACGATCTGTGGCATGCGCAGGGTGCTTTTCACGTGCCCGGCTTCAACGACGCGGCACTCGACCGGTGATGGAGGCTTTCGTCGACGCCGATCGCTGACCAGACTCCAGCCCACTCGGGGTGGTCGTGCAGGGCGCAGGCCGGAACCGGGCAAGACCCATCTGCTCGGCCAGGTCGCGAGCGGGTCCAGGCGCGGGGGGTTTCTTCTTCTTGGTGCCCCTTCTCGACGCCAGCAGGCTTCTGGGAGTCCGCCCGCATCGGCATCCTCGACAGCCTTGGCCGTCCTGCCGCAGAACAGGAAACCCAGCTCAAGGAACTGCTGTGGCGACTGACGAATATCGCACACGACGGTCCTGGCGACATCAGTCGTGCCGAGCGTCGAGCCATCATCGGCGACGACGATCTCACGCCCGGAGATGCTGTCCGCCTTCGTCACTGCCCTGCACAAGGCGCAGCCCGCAAGTCCGTGAAGACCAGACGCACCACACTCTGCGAGCGTTGGTGCTGCTCGGCGCGAACGATCTGGGCGTGCAGGACATCGGCCAGGCGTATCTCATTCCACCGACGACATCGACGACACCGACCTCAAGGACGTGGGGCATATCGGGGTAAGCCGACGCCGACCGCGCAGGAATGCGTGCGGGACATCTCCCGTCTCGTCGCACTGGCAGGGCCCTCAGTGCTGGCGATCGACCAGATTCGACGGCCTGCTCGCGCAGTCCACGGATCGCGCAACGGCGTCGGCGACCACGACCGACAATCGCGACCTCGAGCACGTCGCACGGCGGGATGATGTCGATCAGCCAGAGCATGCGCCGCACGGCGGAAGTCGTGGCATGCCTGCCCGCATCGTGGGAGGCGATCAGATGCAGAGCAATCGGCAAGCGTCGCCGACCGATTCCGGCTACCGCCGCCGCTGGAATCGCTACCCGAGCGCCGACATCGGCCGAGCGATCCTCGAGCGTCGGTTCACCGCGAGCTATCGGGCGATCGAGTTCGAGCCCGACTACCCGAGCTGGCCGATCAAGGCCTAGGCCTTCGACGACGCGCCGGACTACACGCCGCGCGGGCTTCTGCAGCGCGCCGACGCCCACGTCCGAAGCTGCGTCGACCGCAACGTCGTCGACGAGCTCGACGCATCTGAACGAACGAGGTCCAGAAGCCTGGGCCCGCCGATCCCGATGACCTCGAGGATCTCGACCGGCGTGTTCGCCGATTACCGAGATCGCGCCGTGGTCACCGCGGTCCTCGACCACGACGCCGAGGACACCACGGTGCCGAGCCTGTTGTCCGCTGCGCTGCAGGCGTGGATCATCGAGAACGGCGACGCCGACCAGTTGTTCTGGTTCGACCCGCCGCCCGGCAAGCGGGTGCTGATGCACGGGCGGCTAAGGCAGAGCATCGACGCCGCGACCGAGGACGAGCGGCACTGGGGTTTCCGGGCGATCGCCAGCGCCAATGCGACAGCCGTGCAGAGCCGGATCAAGAATGCCTGTGCTGCAACGGGTTTCGGATCCAATATCGATAAGCGCAGGCTGTTCCTACTTGCGCAACAAGCGCGTGGCCAAACGGCGTGAAGACTGCCGCCATGGTCGCCGACTTCGAGGCAGGGGGTGGTCGCACGCTTGCGGTCTCCAACGCCGACCTACGCACCGTCGTCGCGTTGCGTGGACTTTCTCGACGACGACCATCCCGATCTTCGGAGCTGGCTGGTCGCGCGCAAACCCGCGCACCATCTGCAGTTCATGCGCGATGCACTCGCTCAACGGTGTCGAGCCGCCGCCCACGGTCATACCCAGACGAGTCCAAGACAGATTCAGCGCGTGAACCCAAGCCCCGATCATCCGAGACGCCGAGCCAGATCGATAACCGCCGAAACCCAAATCCGTCGACCAGCGAACACTCCCCCACCGCCGTCCCCCTCGGCGTCGACGACACCACGCAAAAGCTGCTGGACGTCGAACTGCTCGCATTGCGCAAGCACACCGCGATCTTCGCGGGCTCAGGGTCAGGCAAGACGGTGCTCATCCGCCGGCTGGTGGAGGAGTGCGCTCTGCGCGGGGTTTCATCGATCGTGCTGGACCCCAACAATGACCTGGCCCGGCTCGGGCTTGCCTGGCCCGACCCTCCGAGTGGCTGGGACCCAGCCGACACGATGCGCGCCGACGACTACCACTCCAACACCGAGGTCATCGTGTGGACGCCTCGGCGCGCGGGTGGTCGACCGCTGTCGTTCCAGCCTCTGCCCGACTTCTCCAGCGTCGTCGACGACGCCGACGAGTACGAGGTGGCCGTCGAATCCGCCTTCTCCGCGCTGGAGCCCCGCGCTCTGATCTCCGGTAACACCGCGAAGGCGGACTACTCGAGAGCGGTGCTGCGCGAGGCGCTGAATTGGTATGGGCGCCAACCAGGTACGAGCCTTGACGGCTTCATCGAGCTGCTCGCCGAGCTGCCGGACGGCATCAGCGCGATTGCGGGCGCCGACGAACTGGCCGCCGCCTCGGGTCAGAACCTGCGGGCCGCGAAGGTCAACGATCCGATGTTCGGCGGCGGCGGCACTCCGGTCGATCCCGGGCCTGTTGCATCACCCCATCGGACGGATATCGCGCGAGGGTGTCGGTGATCAGCTTGATCGGGCTCTCCAACGACGATCAACGTGCGGGGTTCGTCAATCAGTTGCAGATGGCGTTGTTCGCCTGGATCAAGCGGAACCCGGCAGGTGACAAGCCGCTCGGCGGGCTGCTGGTGATGGATGAGGCGCAAAACTTCGCGCCGTCCGTCGGGACTACCGCGGCGACCAAGAGCACGCGGGCATTGTCGTCGCAGGCGCGCAAGTACGGCTTGGGCCTCGTGTTCGCGACGCAGGCACCGAGGGGCATCGACAACAACATTCCCGGCAACGCGGCAACACAGTTCTATGGGCTGCTCAACTCGTCGACACAGATCACGGTGGCCAAGGAGTTCGCGCGCGTGAAGGGCGGACACGTGCCGGAGATCAGCAAGTTGCGGGCAGGCAACTTCTACGCCGCGCTGGAGGGCACCCCGTTCCACAAGATCACCGCGCCTTGGTGCCTGTCGTATCACCCGCATAGCCCGCTCACCACCGAAGAAGTGTTAGAACTCGCGAAGCGGCCGATCGGTCCGAAGCCCTGACCAGAAGCAGTGATTCGGGAACCGGTGCCGTCCAGTTACGTCTCTCGCTCCGGCGGTGTCTTCCTGCCGCGTGGTGACATCACGCACGTGTCCGTGCCGCGTATGTTTAGCTCGCCGCCCACGACAGTTGCTGGGTGGATCGGGTCCGGTTATGCGCCGAACCTCCCGAAGTGTCGAGGCAGGAGTTGGATACCGCGTTGACTCGCATGTACCGCAACCGAAGAGTCAGCCTCTCCCCGGATGAAAACCAACAGACGCTGACTGCTGACAGCACGTCCTGCCGCCGTGGAGATGGCCAACTGATGGATCCGCGTACACGCGACGCGCTGGGCTCGATCCGGTTGTCCTGGGCTGCGACCGCGGACGATATCTGGCATTCGCAGGGTGCGCTGCACGTGCCCGGCTTAAACGACGCGGCGTTCGATCAGGTGCTGGCAGCGTTCACGGACGCCGATCGCCGCATGGACTCCTGCCCGCTCGGCGTAGTGGTCAGGGGTCAAGCCGGATCGGGCAAGAGCCACCTTCTCGGTCAGGTGCGGGAACGAGTTCAGGCCGGCGGCGGATTCTTCTTCCTCGTGGAGCCACTCGACGCCACCGGCTTTTGGGACTTGGCCCGTCGCGGCGTCCTCGAAAGCCTTCTCAGGCCCGCTGCGAACTCCGAAACCCAGTTGAAGAAGCTCCTGCGGGACCTCGCGGCAACCGCGCCCGACCTTACCCACGCCGAAAGGCGCTCCGTCGTCGGGGACGCTGATCTCACGCCGGAGACCCTGTCGAAGTTCCTCAACATGCTGCACAAGTCGAAGGGCGAGATGGTTCGCCGGACGCACCACACTTTGCGAGCGCTGGTGCTGCTGGGGGCGAACGACCCCGGCGTCCAGGACGTCGGGCAGGCCTACCTGCATTCGGCCGAGGATCTCGATGACACCGGCCGCAGAATCTGGGGAATCGGTGTTTCGACATTGACGCCGCAAGAGGCTGTACGCGACATCTCGCAGTTGGTCGCCATCGCGGGGCCCGCGGTCCTGGCGATCGACCAGATCGACACCCTGCTTGCGCCGCCCTTGGACTGCGCTTCGGCGCTCGACGGTGCAACCTTTAATCGTGACCTCGAGCGCGTCGCGCACGGTCTCATGTCGATCAGGCAGACCATGCGGCGCACGGCAGCAGTGGTCGCGTGCCAGCCCACCGTGTGGGAATCGATCGGCTCCCGCTCCATCGGCACGGCCGCCGACCGTTTTCGCGCCACCGCGACGCTGAAACCACTGCACGACCCCAAAGTCGGCCGAGAAATCGTCGAGCGCCGGTTCACGGCTGGCTACAAGGCGATCGAGTTCGTGCCGCCGTACCCAAGCTGGCCATTCATGACCTCGGTATTCGATGGCACGACCGAATGCACGCCGAGGCAGCTGCTGAGACGCGTCGATGCTTACGTGAGAAGTTGTCTGGCGCGCGATGTGGTCGAGGAACTGACGCTTTTGAAAATGACTGCACCCGAATCGATTCGGCCGGTGTCTCGCGCCGTGTAGCTCGACGCCCTAGCGCGCCGAGACCACGGGCTCGGGGGCATCCTCGGATTCGTCCTCGAAGTCGATGCCTTCGACCACCTCGCCGCCGAGCACCTGCTTCATGCGATCCGAATCCAGCTGGCCCTCCCATCGCGCCACCACCATCGTGGCCACGCAGTTGCCGAGCAGGTTCACCGAGACCCGCATCGAGTCCATGATCCTGTCGGCGCCCAGCAACAACGCCACCGCGGCGACCGGGAATCGCGCCGTGCCCGATGGCGGCCACCGTCGCCGACAGCGCCAGGAACGACGAACCCGGCACTCCGGCCATCCCCTTCGACGTGAGCATCAGCACCAGCACGGCAGTGATCTGCTCGCCGAGGCTGAGGTCGACGCCCAGTGCCTGAGCCAGGAACAGCACGCAGATCGACAGGTACAGCGTCGCGCCGTCGAGATTGAACGAGTAGCCGGTCGGTACCACCAAACCTGTTGTCGTGCGCGAACATCCGGCGAAGATCAACTTGTCCATGATTCGGGGCAGGACCACCTCGGTCGACGCCGTTCCCAGCGCGAGGAACAGTTCGTCCTTGATGTACACGACGAACCGCCACAGGTTCACGCCCGCGAAGTACCACGCTATGGCGCCGAGGACCAGGATGAACAGTGCCGCGGCGAGATAGCAGGCGGCGATCAGCTTTGCGTAACTGCCGAGCGACGAGATCCCGTACTGGCCGATGATGTAGGCCATCGCGCCGAATGCGGCCAGCGGCGCCAGTTTCATGATCCAGCCGATGATCGTGAAGAAGAGACGGCTGAGGTGCTCGACCAGTTCGAACACGACGGGCGGGCCGTGCTCGCCGAACTTCGCCAGGGCCAGGCCGAACAGTACTGCGAAGAAGAGCACCTGCAGCAGTGGTTCTCGGCGAACGCGGAGATGATCGACGTCGGGATGATGTTGAGCAGGAATTCCACGGTGTGGGGCAGTTCCCCGCTTCCGGTCTTCGCGGCCACGGCGTCGGCACCGTTCGCCAGCGTCTCCGGATCGATGTTGAATCCCGCGCCCGGCTTGACGATGTTGCCGATCAACAGCCCGAAGAGCAGCGCGAACGTGGTGACGACCTCGAAGTAGATCAACGCCTTGACGCCGATCCGGCCGACCGACTTCAGATCGCCGACGTGGGCGATGCCGATCACGACCGTGCAGAAGATGATCGGCGCGATCAGCATCTTGATCAGCTTGATGAAGGCGTCGGCGAGGGGCTTGAGGTCCGCGCCGAATCCGGGCCATAACCACCCGACCGCGATTCCTGCGACGATGGCGACCAGCAGTTGCGCGAACAGTGATGTGTACCAACGCGACTTCGTCGGTACGTCCTCTGCGGAGTCGATCTCTGTGTCCGTCATCGTCAACGAGTACTGCGGTCACGTGTCGTCACCGTGTGGTGCGTGTAACCTCCGCGCTAAAAGCTGATCGGGTCAGTACTCGACCCGGAAATTGCCGATCAGCCGGATCACGTTCCCGTCCGGGTCAGTCAGCGTCGACAGCTCGACGCCCTTGTTCACGCCTTCGATCTCGCCCGGTTCCAGGCCGTTCTCGCGAGCGCCTCGAACGTGTCCGGCCAGATCGTCGACGGCGAAGTTCACCAGCCCCGATCCGGCTCTCTCCTCGTCGATGAACACCTGGACCCAGCCGCCGGGAACCACCTGCCACTCGACGAGGACGGGCATCGGATTGTTGTCGGCAGGGCGGCCGAACAGTTTCTCGTAAAATGCTGCTGCGACGTCGATGTCCGACACGGGCACGACGGCCAGCACGTGTTCGATGGTCATGGTGCAACCTTTCGTAGGGGTCACCAATACCGACCGCCGAGGACCGCGGAACTCATCGCAGGAACGCGAGTCCATCTACTGCAGGCTGGCCGATCCGTTGGCGCGCACCTCGACCTTCGCCCCTGCGATGTCGTCGCGAGTGCTGGTCAGCGCCTCGGTCGGGTCGGTGATCACGGCCAGCGCCCTGGCGTCCTGCGGCGTTCGCACCGCGACGAACACCTTCTCCGGCTCACCGTCGCGGGTGACCGGCGTGGTCCAGGACTCGACCGTGCCCACTCCCGTCCAGTCTTCGACCGCCTCCCTGGTCGGCTCCTGGTCGACGGTCGATTGCACGTCTTCCCAACGGAATTCGTGCTGGGGCGGTTCCGTCCCGTAGAGGCCGAAGCTGTGCTTGGTCAGGTAGCCGCCGTTCGCGGTGATCAGGCCAAGCGTGCCCGGCGCGGCGGCCAACTTCTCCGCCATGGTCGCGATCGAGTGCGAAACGTAGTTGTTCCACGGGCCGCCCGCGAACGTCAAGCCGCCCGTCACGGTCAGCGGCCGGCCGGGATCCTCGGTCGAGAGCCCGAGCTCGCGCGCGGCGACCTGGACGGCCGACGGGAAACACGAGTAGACGTCGATCAGATCGACATCGTCAATTCCCTTGCCAGCCAACTCGAGTGCTCGTCGACCGGCGATCCTGATGGCGGGTGAACGGTCCAACTCGGCACGCTCGCCGATCAAGTACGTGTCGTGTGCGTCGGTTCCGGCATAGCGGAAACACCCAGCGATCGGAGGGGATCTGGAGGTGGGTGGCCTTCTCCACCGACGTCAACACGAGTGCGGCGCCCTGGTCGACCATGTTGTTCGAGTTCATCAGCTTGGTGTAGGGCCAGCTGATCATCCGGTTGTCGGGACTCGGCTGCCAGATCTCCTCGGCCGACACGGCCTCACGGGTCCAGGCATGCGGATTCCCTTGCGCCACCTCGCTGAACCGCGCCCACAGCTCACCGATGCGGCGACGATGGGCCTCCGGAGTCTCACCCGCCGAAATCCTCAGCGCCTGCTCGAAGAGCGGGTAGACGAACGCCGGTCGGTCCAGGTGAATCTTGATCTCGACGGGACCCGCCATCGCGAACTGCTCGTCCCCGCCAACCGGAGCCGCGACCGATTCGTCCTGCTTGGTCCAGTCCAGCGTGCCTCCGGCCCGGCGGACCTTGGTTCGCGTTCGCCATGTCTCGGCGCCCGCGATCAGAACGGTGTCGACGCTTCCCCGTTGAATGTCGATGCACGCCTGGTTGACGAGCGACTGTGGGACGTTGCCGCCGATCGGCGTGTAACGGCTTTCCGCATCCTGGGCCCGGATGCGCTGCGCGAGAAGCAGACCGGGGTTGGGATAACGCCACGACAGGAGGTTCACGATCCGGACCGAGTCGACGGACTCGAGCACACGCGGGTCCGCCGGGACCCGCGCAGCCTGCTCCATCAGGTCGATGGGTTCGGTTGCCGGGTCGGATTCGCGTTGGTTGACCTGGCCGTAGCCGACGAGTACCGGCGTTCTGGGGTCGATCATGATGGAACTCCTCGTCCTCGGTCGGGTTCGGTCCAGGTGAACAGCACGCCCTCGGCGATCAGGCGATCGGTCTCGTCGGCGTCCATGCCCAGCAGTTCGTGGCAGATCTGCGGGTGTGCTCGCCTGGCATGGGGGCGGGGCGCTGCTCGGCAACGGGGATGTTGCGGAAGGGCGCGCAATTCGCTTCACTCGGCAGCGGCGTAGGCAGCAGCGGATGGACCATCTCGCTGAACACCCGCCGCAGGAGGATCTGTGGATCGGCGAGCACGTCGGGAGGTCGGCACATCGCCCCGGCGGCCACCCCGGCCCGTTGAAGCTGATCGACGACCACGTCATTGGCCAGTCGGCTTGTCCACGAGGCGATTTCAGACCGCAGAGCGTCACGATCGGCGGGAAGATGCCCGGCCCATTGCGGCGCCGATCGCTGCGAGGTCCTCGTCGGAGCGAATGGAGATCACGCACCACTCGTCGTCGCCCGCGCACGGATAGACCGCGTGAATTCCCGGGTCGTCGTCGATCACCTGTCCCGCCGTCCGTGCGGCTTCGGTGACGAACAGGGTGTCGAGCTGGTTGATCGCGGCTTCAGCCTGCGATACGTGCACGTGGGCGCCCACACCGCTGCGATCACGACGGACGAGTGCTGCCAGCGCCGCGATCGCGGTGATGCGGGCGGACACGTGGTCGGGAAAGACCGTGGTGGCATCACTGAATGCCGGCCGCCCAGCGCATTCGGCATCCGCGCCGTCCAGAGCCGAGTGACCCCGGTGCTGGCGCGGACGAGCGGCCCATAGCCCATTCGGGTGCTCCATGGCCCGGCGGCGCCATAGGCGCTGCTCTCGGCGAGCACGATCCGCGGGTTGATCGCGCGCATCTGCTCGTAGGAAAAGCCAAGGGCTGCAAGGGTTCCCGGCTTGAAGTTCGCGAACACGGCATCGGATTGCGCGATCAGGCGGCGAAAGATGTCCTTGCCCGTCGAGGTGCGAGATCCAGGCCGAGGCCGTACTCGTTGCGATGGGTCAGAGCGAACGTCTCGCCCATCGGCTGGCCGTCCCGGGTTTGACGCAATCCGTCAGGGTAGGAGGCACTTTCGATCTTGATCACCTCGGCACCGAGGTCGGCGAACAGCCTGCCCAGCTCGCCGCCGGCGACGATGACGCCCATGTCCAGAATCCGGAGTCCCTCGAGCGGTCGCAGCGCGGAGGTCCGCTCCCCGTCGCCTGGTGCGGTCGTGACAGCCATCCGCAGTGTCGCGACCCGCGGCCGGCGCCGGGTGGCGAATGCCCGCGTGTTGGCCGTCGACCACGAAATTGCCCACTGGAGCGGTCAATTCGATGCCGTCGTCGCAGACGATCTCGGTGAGGGCTCCGATCGTCCGGAAGTGGTCGGAGGCCAGGACCTCCGCGGGGGTATGCACGGCAGCGATGGGGACGCCGTGGCGCTGGCCCCCGTCGAGCAGTTCCGCCATGGTGTGCCTCGAGAACAGATCGCCGATCATCGCGCCGATCTCGCGGGTCGCGACGATCCGCGCGCTGAGACTCTCGAACTTGGATCCTGCGAACTCGGCGGGCTCCCCCAGCCACGCTCGCATGCCGCGCCACTGCCGCCCTGACATCACGCAGATCCGCACGAATCCGTCGGCGCACGCGAATATCGGATACACGTCCTGATTGCGAGGCCTGCCCCGCCACGTCGTCGGGCGAACCTGGTTGGCGGCCGCCTGGCCCATCGATCCGAACGGCGGATCGAGGGCCAGCAGGACACCCTCGAGGCGGGAGAAGTCGACGAAATCGCCAATGCCGGAACGCATCCGGTGGTAGTAGGCGGCCATCACCGACCAGGCCGCCTGAGCGGCCGCGGTCGCCGACGCGATGCCGTCCGGCGGCAGCACCGGGGTTCCCGTCGCAGGTCCTGAGCGGACAGCGCCGTCGACATCGCATAGAGCACCGATCCGTGGCACGCCAGCCTGCCCGCGGTCCCGTCGTGCCGAAGTCGGTGACCGACATGGTGACCAGGTGATCGAATTGGTCGGCGAGCTGGGCGCAGGACATGCCGAACGCCGGCGTCCGCCCGCTGTCGACGACGATGTCCGCGGTCTCCGCCAACCCGAGGAATTCTTCGCAGGTGTTCACGACCGCGCTGCGCTTGTTGGCGTTGTGCAGGGCGAATGGAACGCTGAC
>CAWCTU010000006.1:0-175985 GCA_963798405.1 uncultured Actinomycetota bacterium | reverse complement strand
TAGAGGATGATCGCCTGCGCCACCGACCCGCGGGCCGAGTTGACGATGGTGGCCAGCGCGGTGGCGATGAACAACGCGTTGCCAAGGCCCCACAGCGCTCGCCAACCGACGATGCCGAGCACGGTGTCGGACAACCCGGCCAGGCCAGCACCCGCGATGATGATGACCAACCCGACCAGCAGGGTCCGCTTCGGCCCGATTCGGCTGGACACCACGCCGGTGATCAGCATCGCGATGCCCATCACCGCCATGTAGCTGGTGAAGAGCAGCGAGACCTGGGATGGCGACGCGTTCAAGTTGTCGGCAATCGGCTTGAGAATCGGATCGACGAGTCCGATGCCCATGAAGGCGACGACGGATGCGAAGGCGACGGCCCAGACGGCCTTGGGTTGGCGCCACATGAGGCGGCTACTCCTGTTCAGTTGGTGGACAGCGAAATTCAGCGAGGTTGTTGTGCGTCCTCGAGGAGACTGCGCATGATGCGCACTGCGTCGACGAGGGTCTGGCGATCCGCCTCGGCGAGTCGTTCGAGATAGGGATCGACCACGGCACCGCGGTCGGTGCGTACTCGTGCCAGCGTGGCCACGCCCTTTTCAGTGATGCTGATCAGGACGGCCCTGGCATCGGCGGGATCGCTGGTGCGGGAGACCAGCTCTGCGTCCTCGAGCCTGCGGACCTGAGTCGTCATGGTCGGTTGTGAGCAGTGGTCGAGAGCCGCGAGGTCGGAGATGCGGGCCGACCCTTGATCCTCGATCGCCGAGAGCAGACGGGCCTGTGCGTAGGGAAGCGTCATCCTGACGCGCTGCGTCGCGAGCCGATTGAGTCTTGCTACGGCCGCCAGAAGATCGGCCGCGAGGGTGGTGTCCGTCGCAGGTGAGGAAGCCATGGACGCAAGTTTACATAGAAGTTCTATGTACACCACATTGGCGGCGTGGTGTCGATGGTCACAGCGCCGCGGTGAGGTTCACGCGTGCTGACTGGCAGAATCGTGAAATGGCAGTGATCGGTTCGAGTGAACCTCGACGTCACGGGCCATTGCATCCGGCCGAGCTTGCGCACGCCGCCGTGATGGCCGCATTGTGCGCCGCCACCGCGATCATCGCCGTCGTCATACCCTTCGCGGCAGGGCTATCCCTGCTCGGCACCGTCCCGATGGGACTTCTCGCCTACCGCTATCGCCTGCGCGTGTTGATCGCCGCCACGGTGGCTGGCGGCACGATCGCCTTCCTGATTGCTGGTGCGGGCGGCTTCATGACCGTCGTCGACTGCGCGTACATCGGGGGATTGACCGGCATCGTCAAGCGTCGAGGTCGCGGTACCCCGACCGTGGCGGTTGCGGCGGTGGGCGCAGGCGTCGTGTTCGGTGCGGCAGGGGTGGTCGCGCTCACGCTCTTTTCGCGGCTTCGTCACCTGATCTTCGATTCGATGACCGCAAACGTGAATGGCATCGCCACGGTGATGTCGCACATCCCGGGTCTCGAGGCGGCCGCGCAGCGCCTGAAGGACGACTTCGCGACGATGCTCGGCTACTGGCCGGTGCTGATCATGGGGTCGTCGGTGTTGAGCATCGTCATGATCACGCTGATCGGCTGGTGGGCGCTCTCCAGAGTGCTCGCTCGTCTCTTGGGCGTGCCGGACGTGCACAAGTTGGACGTCGGGCGCGATGTGCTCGACGGTGAAGGTGTCGGGCCGGTGCCCATCGCGTTGAACGACGTTCGATTCCGTTATCCCGGTGCGGATCACGATGCGCTCGGCCCCGTGTCGCTGACGATCGATCGCGGTGAACACGTCGCCGTCACCGGTGCGAACGGCTCGGGCAAGACAACCCTGATGCTGCTCCTTGCAGGCCGCAAGCAGACCGCGGGGGTCATCGAGAGGCCTGGCTCCGTCGGCCTCGGTCAACCTGGCGGTACCGCGGTGGTGCTGCAGCATCCAGAAAGTCAGGTGCTCGGCACCCGGGTCGCCGACGACGTGGTCTGGGGGCTCCCGGCAGGCACGCAGACGGACGTAGGGAAGTTGCTGACCGAGGTCGGCCTCGACGGCCTCGAGGAGCGCGACACCGGCGGCCTTTCGGGCGGTGAGTTGCAGCGGTTGGCTGTCGCGGCTGCATTGGCGCGCGAACCTGCATTGCTGATCGCCGACGAGGTCACCAGCATGGTCGACCAGCAGGGCCGAGAAGGTCTCATGTCGGTCCTGTCCGGTTTGACGCAACGTCATCGAATGTCGTTGGTGCACATCACCCATTACAACGACGAGGCCGATTCCGCGGACAGAATCGTGAACCTGGTTGGCAATGGCGGCACGGCCGACAACGTCGAGATGGTGCCGACTGCGCCAGCCCCGCTGCGAGCGCTGCCGTCCGGCGCGGGGGTTCCGCTCTGCTTGAGCTCCGCGGCGTCGGGCACGAGTACGGAAGCGGAACACCTTGGGCGTCAACCGCATTGAGGGACATCGATCTCGTCGTCAATGAAGGCGACGGGCTGCTGATCCACGGCCTCAACGGTTCGGGCAAGTCGACGCTGGCGTGGATCATGGCTGGACTCATCGCGCCGACCACCGGCAGCTGTCTGCTCGACGGTTGGCCGGTCGTGGATCAGGTTGGTGCCGTGGCCATCTCGTTCCAGGCGGCGCGGTTGCAGCTGATGCGCGGCGAGAGTCGATCTCGAGCTCGCCTCGGCGGCAGGGTTCGACTACCACGACCATTCACACACCGTTCGCGCACTCGCAGCGGTCGGGCCTGGACCCCGCGATGGGGCTGCGGCGCATCGACCAGCTCAGCGGCGGACAGATGCGGCGGCTCGTCCTCGCGGGGCTGCTGGCCCGCTCGCCGCGCGTGCTGATTCTCGACGAGCCGCTCGCCGGGCTCGACGCCGTCAGTCAGCGCGGTCTGCTGCGGCTGCTCGAGGACCTGCGTCGCAACGCGGGGCTTACGGTCGTCGTCATCTCGCATGACTTCTCCGGCCTGGAGGAGTTGTGCCCCCGCACACTGCACCTTCAGGACGGGCCTTGCCCCGACACCTACCACCACGGGAGGTGCGTCGTGACCGCTCCCGCAGGACGGCAGCGCAGACCCGTCGTGCTGCTGCGCCCGGTGCCAGGCAGGACGGTCATCCACCGACTCTGGGCCGGCACGAAGCTGCTCGTCGTCGCCGGAGTCGGCCTGCTGCTCACGTTCTATCCGGGCTGGGTTCCGGTTGCGGCGGTTGCGGCTCTGGTGCTCGCCACCGCACTGCTGGCCCGCATTCCCGTGGGGCGCTGCCCTCGGTGCCGCGCTGGCTGTGGTTCCTGCTCTTCCTCGGCGGTCTGACGGCCACTTTCGCCGGCGGAGTCCGGTCGCTCGGGGTCGGTTCCGGTCACGGTTCGCCTCGGGCGGCCTGCTCAACTTCCTGCACCTGACGGCGCTGTCGATCGTGCTGCTCGGACTGGGCGCGCTGGTGTCGTGGACCACGAATGTCGCCGAAATCGCTCCTGCGGTAGCCACATTGGGCCGGCCGCTGCGTCTGCTGCGCCTTCCGGTCGATGACTGGGCGGTCGCACTGGCGCTCGCCTTGCGGGCTTTCCCATGTTGATCGACGAATTCCGCGTTCTGTTCGCCGCGCGAAAGCTGCGGCCGCGTGAGGATGCCTCGACGGACAGGATCGCCGACGGCGTTGGGCTAACGAGATCCTCGACCTGCTGACGGCGGCGATCACCGTGGCGTTGCGGCGCGCCGACGAGATGGGTGATGCGATCACCGCACGAGGAGGATCCGGTCAGATCTCCGCGGCGCCGTCAAGGCCGAAATGGCGTGACGCCGTTGCCTTTGCGGTCGTGCTGGCAGTGTGCGTCGCATCGCTCGCCTACGAATTGCTCTGAGGCTCTGGAGGTGTGCCCGGGTAGAGCCCCTGGTTCGCCAGTCGCGCCGACGGGCTGACTTGCCGTTTTGGTTTCATTGAATTCTCTTGTGTCACTTTGGTTTCTGTGGTCACATTTGACGGACGTATTGCCTCACGTCAAGATGCGCGCTTGGGCGGTTTCGTTGCCTCGTGTGATTGTGCGCGTTTGGGGATTCTGGTTCTGGTGGTGAATCCGCGCTTACTGGTGGTCATTCTGAGGAGCCGGGCGGTCAGTGCTTGGATCTGACGCTGGATGGCGGCAGGGTTGATTAGGGCGTGGGTTCGGGTCATCGCCGCTTTGCGGTCGTCGGGGACGCTTGGATGTGCGATCGCGCGGCGGAATGGGGTGGTGGCGGTGTCGTATTTCTTAGACACTTTTGCGCCGGTTCGTACTTTGGAGATCAGTTTCTGCTGTGGTTGAAAGTAGTTGGTCAGTTTGGATTGAAGTTGCCAAATCTCGTTGAGTAGAAACAACTCTGGGGCAGTGTCGTAGCGGTGGTAGCCGACCACGGTTCGTACCACTGCCCAGTTCTTCTGCTCGACGTGGCAGCCGTCGTTCTTGTTCGACGGCCGCGATCGGGTGAAGGTGATCTCGCGCTTTCTGCACCAGATGAACAGGTAGACGTTGATGAACTCGGTTCCGTTGTCGGAGTCCACCCCCAGGATCGGGAATGGCATGCTTTCCGCGATGCCTTCCAAGGCCCTCAAGACGCATTTAGCCTCCTTACTGGGCACTGAGCGGTTCTCGGTCCAACCCGTGGCGATGTCAGTGACCGTGAGTGTGAATGCGAACGGCCCGATGGCGTTTCCACCATCGTGGGAGACCAGGTCGACCTCCACGAACCCCGGCCTGGCGTCGTCCCAGTCGGCCCAGGTGCGCACCGCGATCTGACTTTTCAGCAGTGACCCCGGCTTGGTCGCTCGACGCCCCTTAACCTGGCGTTTGGCCCGTTCACCGGCCAAGCGACGATCGATGGTGGCCGCCGACATCGACACCAGGAGTTCAGCGGTGCCGTCATCGATGATCAACTCGCCGAACCGCCGCAACACCGCCACCAGCTCGCCCAGCATCGGCGCCAGCCTCTTGCCGGCCGGCATCCCTAGGACTAGCCCAGCAAAACGTAAGCGCAGCAATGACATTCGGCCCGTATACGGGTGGGCGCGGACTTCGCCTAGGCGCCACCGCCCTGGGCTGCAACGCCGCCTTGAGTGCTTTGCGGGCATGGTTGCGGTGCCAACCGGTGTTGGCGCACAACTCGTCGAGAATTCTGCTCTTCACGGCCCTGTCGGCCACCGCGTAGCGGATGGCGGTCATCTCGGTCACTTTCCTGCGCTCTGCCAACGTCAACCCCATCATTAGGGCCTACCGAGGACGCCGCTGATCCCCCAGGTAGGCGCGCCGCGTGCGCGCATTTTCGATGAGGCAACGAATCACCAGTTCGCGCGCATAAAAGGCGATTCAACGCGACGGATTCTTGTCGGTGGTCGTACGTATGTTCTAGATATGTCTGGGACGGACGTACGGGAAGCGGTGGCCGCGTGGCGCGCGCCGCGTACGACGCGTTTGCCGTCTGCGACATCGACCTGCTCACGGCCACCGAACTCCTCGAAATCGGTGATGAGGTCGATACCCTGACCCGCCAAGCGCCCACCCAGTCGCATCGGGTGCTGGCGCGGTTGCAGGTCGAGACCACCGCCAAGGCGTTGGGCGCCAAGTCCTGGCGCGACGTGCTCACGACCCGGTGGCGCATCTCGACGGCCGAGGCGGGTCGGCGGTTGGCGTTGGCCGCACTGTTGGGCCCGCGGCGCTCGTTGACCGGCGAACCGTTGGAACCGGCGCTGCCCGCGACGGCCGCCGCTCAAGCCCACGGCCTGATCACCGCCGAGCATGTCGACATCATCCGCAAGTCGATGACCAAGATCCCCGGGTTCGTCGACGCGGCCACCCGCACTCAGATCGAAGTCGACTGGGCGCGCCTGGCGGTGAAGGTCGGTCCCAAGGAGCTGCTCGACGGCATCGAGCTGCGGTTGTTCCTGCTCGATCAGGACGGTCCGGAACCCGACGACACCGAACGGAAGCGCAAACGGGGCTTCTCCATCGGCCGACAGGGCCGCGACGGCACCAGTCAAGCCACCGCATGCCTGACCCCGGAAGCTCGGGCGACCTGGGAACCGATCCTGGCCAAGTACGCCGCGCCCGGCATGTGCAATCCCGAGGATCCCGAGCCCTGCACCTCGGGCACGCCATCGCAGGCTCAGATCGACAATGATCACCGCAGCCTGGCCCAACGCCAACACGACGCCATGATCGTGGTCGGGCGCATCGCCCTGATGAGTGGTGAACTCGGTCAGCTCAACGGCCTGCCGGTGTCGATCATCATCCGCACCACCTTGCAAGACCTCGAGTCCCGCGCCGGGATCGCCGTGACCGGTGGCGGCACGAAGATGCCGGTCAAGGATGTGCTGCGCCTGGCCGGGCACTCGAACCTGTTCCTGGCGGTGTTCGACAAGGCCACCGGTTCGGCGATGGACCTGTTCCGTGCCCGCCGTGTCGCGTCCCTGGCCCAACGGATCATGCTGATCGGCCGTGAGGGGGGCTGCACCAAACCGGGTTGCACCGTCGGCCCGTATGGCTGCCAGGTGCATCACGCCACGGCCGACTGGGCTGATGACGGTCAGACCAACGTCGACGACATGGGCTTGGCCTGCGGACCGGACAACCGGATGGTCGGCAAGGACGGCGGCTGGACCACCCAGATGAGCGACAAACACGACGTCGAATGGATCCCCCCACCACATCTCGACACCGGCCAAAGCCGCATCAACTACCACCACACCCCCGAACGACTCCTCGGCCTATCCGACGACGACACCCCGGGACCTCAACCCGCGCAGCCCGACCCACCGGCCTCACCAGAGGCCGCCCACGACTGCGATCCACAGCCCGTCGGAGACGACAACCCTGAAACCCGCGCCGACAACACCACCGGCGACGACAACACCGAGGACTCCGCGCCGGAATCGTTCGACCCCTGGGCTGATGTCACCCGCACCGATTCGGTATCCGCCTCACCGCTGCGCGAACCCGATCCGGACGAAGACCGCGATCCAGCGGAACCGTTCGACCCCTGGGCGCCCGAGGACACCGAACCCGGCGAACCCACACCTTCCGACGACTACACCGCCCAATGCCGAGCACCCGAGCCTCAGCCGGGCGAGCCACCCGAACCCGAATCCTTCGACTCCGTGATCTCTGACATCCCCGACCACCCCATGGTCGCCGACCGGCCCGTCGAACCCACGGCACCCGACCACCACACCGCCGAATCCGAATCCCCACCACCGGAGGACATTCCAGACGAGCCAGCCGCATCAGAGCCCTCCAGCCTCTGGGCAGACGCCTCTACCGAACCCGGCGGCCCCGCACCACCCGATGACGAGGTGGCATAGCCACCGAGGGCATCAGCTGTCGGCTATTCCTGTGCGGCCAATTGCCGACAGGTGGCGGCGATCTCGCGGCTGCGGGTGACCCGCACCGTGCACGACGCCGCACGATCGCGAACACGCTTCACGAACTCGCGCTCGGCGGCCTTTGGGCTGGCGTCCCACATTCTGCCCGCTGCGCGTGTCCGGCTGCCTAGCGCCTAGCGCATCGTGTCTCGTCTGCGGCTGAACTGATCGACGAGGACGTGGAGGCGCTCGGACTCGTAGTCGCGGCGCAGTCGACCGGTTCGGCCAAGGGTGACGAGTCCGTGTAGTGCGGCCCAGAACACTTCGGTGAGCGCGTCCGCGTCGTGCTCGTTGCCGACGGCGGCCACCGCTTCGCGCAACTCGGCGAAGGCCGCATTCAGCTGAGGCGGTGTGTCCTGATCGGCGAAGCGCAAGGTGGTCGCGCGAGCGAACATCGCGTCGTAGACCGCCGGGTTGTCGCGGGCGAAGTCGAGGTAGGCGCGCGCGGTTCGGGTCAGGGTGTCGCTGCCCGCTTCGGCGCCAAGCCGGGCGTCTCGAGTCACCTCCGCGAGCTCGCCGAACCCCTCGATGGCGATGGCATCGGCAAGTTGTTCCATGCCGGAGAAGTGCTTGTACAAGACGGGCTGGCTGTATTCGATCTCGGTAGATAGCCGACGGGTGGTGACGGCCTCCCAGCCTTCTGCCTCGGCCACCCTGCGGGCCGTCGTGATGATCAGGTGCCGGCGGGCGGCTCGCTCTCGCTCGCGTCGATCCTCGATGGCCATGCCGGACCGTACCACAGCTAGAAAAACTAGCAGTGCTATTGACGTCAGAACCTCGTGGGGTTAGCGTTGCTAGCGGTCGGCCTAAAAGGAGTTGCGACATGACATTGGAACTGATGACCCGCGGCGCCGTCCTGATCGCGGTGTTGAGTACCGCCGTGGTCTATGGCACGGACGTCTTCTGTGCAGTCGTGATGCGACCGGCCCTGGCGTCGATCGGCGACGACGCGCTGGTCGCGGTGATGGGAAGCGTGCATCGATACGGCGACCGAAGAATGCCCGTGCCGGGAGCGCTCGGAATCGTCGCCGCCCTGACAAGCGTGGCACTGGCCACGGCTACCGCGCACTGGGCGCAGGCCGTCGCGGCAGGCATCGCAGCGGTCCTGCTGTCGGTGTGGATCGTGCTCTACGCCCGGGTAAGTGCACCCATCAATCGTCGGCTGACGGCGGCGACCGACGCTGGGCAGTCACTGCCGAACGGGCGTGCGTTGCAAGCTAATTGGGACCGGGTGATTGGCGCCCGCGCGATGCTGCAGGGGCTGGCCGTGACAGCGCTGTGCGTGGCGTTGGCGAGCTGATTCGATGTTTCAACTCAGGACTTACACCCTACGGTCGCCCGAGGCCCTCCGGCAGTACGCGACGGTTCACTGGGCTCGCCACCTGACCACCTTCCAGAAATTCGGCGTTACCACCCACGGTGTGTGGACCGAACGAGGCGGCACCGCGAATCGACTCGTCGCAATCATCCGCTACCCGCCCGGCGCAGACCCCGAACAACTCGCGCGGCACATCATGGCCAGCCCAGAATTCGCCGCCGACATGGCCGGCTTCGACGTCCACGAGATCGTCGACGTTCAGTCGATATTGCTTGACCCCGACCTCCTTCTCGCCAATTCGACAGCACCTCAGGAGTATTCGACATGATCACCACCATCGGATACACGCTCGCAGGACTCCTTGCGGCGGGCATCATCTTCATCGGCGCTCGGTTCATCGTCGCGCCGCGTGTCGCAGCCGCCGGCTACGGTGTGCAGCCAGATCTCGGCCAGCGAACTGCTGGCGCCTACCTGAGTGTCAAGGGCGTACGCGACATCGCGTCGGGGCTGATCGTGTTGGTGCTCATCGCTGCAGGTGCCACCCACCTGCTCGGCTGGGTGATACTGGCCGCCACGATCATTCCGCTCGCCGACGCGGCGATCGTGCTCGGCAACGGCGGTGCCAAGTCGATTGCTTGGGGGGTGCACGGCGTCACCGCAGCAGTCATGCTCGTGACCTCGGCGCTCCTGGCCATTGCGTAGGAGCCCTGCGACCTATTCCAGTACCGAGGGCGTCGAGCCAAGACTGCTCCAGAGTTGAGGCATCGGGCGGATGCCAAGCTGATTCACCACCATCGTGGCGGCCTGGCTGACTCCCTCGGTGAACGTGGGAAAGGCGAACTGAAGCTCGGCGACGTCCTCGACGGGCATTCCCGCGGCCATGCAGGCCGCGACCATCTGGATCACTTCGGCCGAATACTCGCCAAACACGTGGGCGCCGACGATCTGTCGTCGGGCCGTCTCGACGATCAGCTTGCAGAACCCTTCGGGCTGTCCGTCGGCGACGGGCCGCAGCATGTCCTCGTAGCGGGCCACGGCGACGGCGCAGTCGTAGCGGGCGCGGGCCTGCTCTTCGGTGAGTCCGACACTGCCGTACTCGGGGTCGGTGAAACTGCCGGCGGGGACGATCTCGTGGACCACCTTGCGACGGGAGCCGAGCACCGCGTTCTCGGCGGCGACGCGTCCCTCGAGTGTCGCGCTGCTGACGAGCATGCTGTTCCCGTCGACGTCCCCGGCGGCGAAGATGTGGGGGACGTTCGTGGCGGCGAACGCGTCGACCGTCACGTAACCGCGATTGGTGACCACGCCCGCAGCGGCTATGTCGATGAGGTCGGCGTTGCCCGGCCAACCGACGGCGAAGAAGGCCGCGTTGACGTCGACCGTCCTTGCCTCGTCACCGATGCGGTACGCGATACGCACTCCGGGTTCGAGCGGCTCGAGTCGTTCGACTGCGGCACTGGTGATCACGTCGATGCCGCGCCCCCGGAACGCGGCCTCGAGGGCGATCGAGACGTCGACGTCCGCCCGTGCCACGATGCGCGGCGCGTATTCGACAAGTGTTACCTCGCAGCCGAAGTCGGCCAGGATGGACGTGAGCTGACAGCCGGTGTCTGCCGCGCCGATGACGCAGACCCGCTTGGGCAGCGCGGTGAGGCTGCGCAGGTCTTCGTACGTCAGACCGAACTCGGCCCCGGGGATGGGCAACCGTCCGGGTCTGCCGCCGACGGCAATGATCACCCGATCCGCGGCCCACGTGCGACCGTCGTCCGCGGTGATCGTGTTGGCGTCGGCGAAGCGCGCATTGCCGGCGTCTTCGACGAGGTCGACGCCTGCGGCCCGGATGTGCTCGGCGACGCGCTTGCGCTCGTGGAGGTAGCCGGCCACCCGCTGAGCGTTGGCCAGGGTCGCGGCGACGTCGACCTCCGGTCTTTGCCCGCGCAGACCGAACGCTTCCCACGAGTTCCAGTCACGCACCAGGCGTGCGGCTCGGGCAAGCGTGCGCACCGGTGCCGGGCCGCTGTTGAAGGCCGTGCCGCCGACTCGTCCTCTCTCGATGAGCGTGACTTCGGCCCCCAACTCTGCGGCGTGCAGGGCTGCCGAGACGCCGGCGGGGCCGCCTCCCATGACGACAACGCGCATCTCACCGCTCCTCTCACATCGGGTGGTCCCCAAAGTAAGTCACACTTCGCCGAAGAAAATCGCGGACTGGCAGTGTGCGGGCGTATGCGACGATCACAGGGCTTGCCGAATGTACGGTTGTTGGCGGGTCCACTCGGGCGATGCGTACAACAACCGTACTTTCGCCGCTTCAAAGCGACCTAGCGGTCTGCGGCGGCGTTCGCGGCCGATTGGGCCGCCGCGAGTGTGCTCGCCACATTGCTTCGGCCCAGGAACATCTCGTCGAAGTACGGTGTGAAGGCTTGGTATCCGGCGGCGAACCCCGGTCCGCCGGGCGCGGGGATGCGGGGCCCGTCGAGCACCGAGAAGAACGGGCTGACGTCGACGCCTCGCTTCGCCCAGTATTGGTGGTACACCGGTTGGGCCGCGACCACCGCGGGAATCGCGGCGCCGGAGGCTCCGAGGTATTGATTGCCGCGCGTGCTGCCCATCCACGCCAACACGGCGCGGACGGCGTCCGGGTGCGGAGTCGCCGAATTGCCAGCGGCAGCAATGCCGTTGGTGACGCTCACCCGACCCGCTGGTCCAGTCGGCAGCATGGCCACGCCCCAGTGGAATGGGGCCTGATCGGCGATCGCCGCCAAGTTGTAGGTGCCGGACTGGAACAGTGCCATGCGACCCTGCAGGAACTGGTTGCGGGAGAAGTCGCCATTACCGTTCGTGTCCGACGCGCCAGGTGCCACGTGGTCGTCGTTGATGAGGCGGACCACGTACTCGAATGCCTTTACGGCCGAGGGGTTGTCGAACGCGAACCGGTCCCCGTCCTGAAAGACGCCCCCTGCCGACCCGACGTAGTTCAGGTAGATGCCCTGCAGATCGTTGGCGGCGTTGTAGCCGTACTGGCGAATCCGATCGGGGTCGAACCGTGCTGTGCCCGCGCGGTTTCCGTCGGCATCGAGGGTGAGTCTGGACAGCACCGCTCTGAGCGTGTCGCCTCCGGCTGAGCCGAGGGGGACCATCGCAGCGACGACAGCGCCGTGGCGTCGACCCCGGCGGCTTCGAGTAGATCGGCGTTGTAATAGACGGCGATGCCCGCATCGGTGAGCTGGGGCACGCCCCACACCACGCCGTTGCGGGTGAACTGCCGGACCACCGAGGCATCCCAAGCGCTCGGCGGCGTCCGGTCCGAGCGTCCGGCCGACGTCCAGCAGCCTGCCGTTGTCGGCGTATCCCGCGAAGTACGCGTTCGAGAGCCAGAAGACGTCGTCAGCACCCCCACCGGCGACGTCGGTCCGCAGCGTGTTGAAGTACGACGAGTAGGCGACGACGTTGACCCGCACCTCGATGTCGGGGTGCTCGCGGCTGAACTCGTCGAACGACTTTCGGTACGCGGCCGCCACCTGCTCATCCCATAGCCGCACGGTCACCACGGTTCGGCCCGCGGGTTCCGCGGAGCGACCCAACACCACCGCAGCGCCCAGAAGCACGACGAAGACGATGACGAGCGCGGTGACGAACACCGTGGAGAACTTCGGCTTGACTGCGTTCATTTGAGCCCCGTCACCACGATCGAGCGCACCACGTGTCTGCCGAGCACGACGAACACCACGATCAGCGGCGCCATGGCGATGGTCGTCGCCGCCATCACGACCGTCCACTGCGCATCGAAGCGCGACTGCAGACCCGCCGTCGCCACCGTCAGCACCTGCCACTTGCTGCCACTGGTGATCACCAGCGGCCACATGAAGCTGTTCCACTGCGACACCGCGGTGATCAACGCCAGGGTGACGAGGATCGGGCGGCTGGCGGGCAGGACCACGTGCACGAAGACGTCGAGGGTGCTGGCGCCGTCGATCCATGCGGCCCTGATCAGGTCGGTGGGAATCGTGCGGAAGTGCTCGCGCAGCAGGAAGATCGCGTACGGCGAGCCGAACATGAAGGGCAAGACCAAGCCCCAGAACGTGTTTCGGAGTCCCGACCTCGGCCATCATCAGATACAGCGGCACCACCGTGACGGTCGCAGGCACCATCAGCGTGGCGAGGTACACCCAGAACAGGGCATCGCGCCCGGGAAACTCGAGTCGAGCGAAGGCGTAGGCGGCCAACACCGAGAAGGTGAGCTGCCCGAGGAGGATCACCGCCGTCATCAACGCCGTCACCGCCAGCGCGCGGCCGAACCCGGCATCCGCCAGGCCCGCGTAGTTCTCCCCGGTGACGGGATTCGGCCAGGACAAGCGGTGATTCGGTGTTGAACTGGCGTGCCGAGGTGAAGGACGTCAGCAACCCCAACGCGAACGGAACGAGCGTGATCAGTGCGCCGACGCCGCAGGCACGGCGTAGATCGCGGCGGCCGAGACCGCTCGGCTAGGTGAGGTCATAGGTGATTCGCCGCTGGAAGTAGCGCTGTTGGACGATCGTGATGCCGACCAGCAGCACGAACAGGATGATCGCCATCACCGCGGCCCTGCCGATCGCTGCCGCGCCGAAGGCCTCCGCGTAGATGCGGTGTGCGATCAGATCGGTTCGGTTCTGCGGACCTCCGCCCGTCAAGGCGTAGACGGTGTCGAATATCTGTGCGGCGCTGACGATTCCCGTTACGAGGACGAAGAACGTCGTCGGGCGGAGCATCGGCAGGGTGATGTGCCAGAAGCGTTGCCAGGCGCTCGCGCCGTCGGTGCGGGCGGCGTTGTGGACGTCGGCGGGGATCGCCAGGATTCCGGCCAGGAAGAACAGCGTCACGTAGCCGACGTTGGTCCACACGGTGACGGCCGAGACGACCGGCAGGGCAAGGTCCGGGTCGGTCAGCCATTCGATGTGCCTGCCGAGCACGGTGCTCACCGCGCCGTCGGTCGGGGCCAGGATCCAGCGCCACAGAATGGCGATCGCCAGGGGCGAGCAGATCCAGGGCAGCACGTACAGCGTGCGGAACAGTCCGGTGCCGGGCAGTCCACGGGCAAGCATCGCCGCCGCCGCGAGGCCCAGCACCGACTGAAGCGGGCACCACGATGGCGACGAACAGGACCGTCACCACGAGAGAGGTGCCGAAGGTCGCGTCGCCGAGAACCGAGCGCCAATTGGCCAGTCCGACATACTCGATCGGCCCCAGCAGATCCCAGCGGTGCAGGCTCAGCCAGAGCACCACGAGCATCGGCAACAGCAGGAAGGTGACCACGCCGAACAGGCTTGGCGCGAGCAGCAGGTACGCCGTCGCCACCTGACGTCGCTGCCCGCGCCCCGTCGTCATCGATTCATTAAAGCGGTTCCCCTGAGCCGGGAGTGAGTGCATGCCCGGCTCCTACCTCTCCGTGCCTACGGTTAGGGCGTGACAACGCGCCGAGAGGTCGATCCCGATTTCCTAGCACTCCCGCGGCGAGGCCACTCGCAGACGCCGCGCTGAGCGCGGCGCGGGCGGCCGGGGCGAGCTATGCCGACCTGCGGATCCACCGGATCACCACCGAGTTCATCCACCTGCGCGACGGCGAACTCGAGACCGCAGTGCTCAACCGCGAGATCGGGTTCGCCGTGCGGGTCATCGTGGACGGGACCTGGGGGTTCGCCTCGCACGCCGAGCTCGATCCCGCCGTCGCCGCGGACACGGCGCGCCGAGCGGTCCGGGTCGCGACCATGCTCGCGCCACTGAACGCCGAGCGCATCGAATTGGCGGCCGAGCCGGTCTATTCGGATGCGCGCTGGGTGTCCGACTACCTGATCGACCCGTTCGACGTCGCCACGTCGGACAAGATCGCGCTCCTCGACGAGTACTCCGGCCGGCTGTTGGCCGCAGACGGAGTCGATCACGTGTCGGCGAGCCTGGACGCGGTCAAGGAGCAGACCTTCTACGCAGACACCTTCGGCTCGTCGATCACGCAGCAGCGGGTGCGCGTGCAGCCGAGTCTGTCGGCGACCACCGTCGACGCCGCGGAGGGTTCGTTCGAGTCGATGAGCACCCTGGCCCCGCCGACCGGCGCGGGGCTGGGAGGCGGTCGCCGGAGACGACGTGTGGGACTGGACGACGGAGTTGGCGCGAACTGCCGACCCTGCTCGCCGAAAAGGTCAAGGCGCCGAGCGTGACCGCAGGCCCCACCGATCTGGTCATCGACCCGACCAACCTGTGGCTGACGATCCACGAATCGATCGGGCACGCCACCGAATACGACCGCGCCATCGGCTACGAGGCGGCCTATGCCGGGACGTCGTTCGCGACGCCCGACAAACTGGGCACGATGCGCTACGGCTCGCCGCTGATGAACGTGACCGCCGACCGGACCGTCGAATTCGGCTTGGCCACCATCGGTTTCGACGACGAGGGCGTCGCGTCCCAGAGTTGGGACCTGGTGCGCGACGGGATCTTCGTCGGCTACCAGCTGGACCGGGTGTTCGCCCCGCGACTCGGCGTCGAGCGGTCCAACGGCTGCTCGTACGCGGACTCTCCGCACCACGTGCCGATCCAGCGGATGGCCAACGTGTCGCTGCAGCCGGGCACCGACGACCTGAGCACGGCTGACCTCATCGCGCGCGTCGACGACGGGATCTACGTCGTCGGTGATCGATCGTGGTCGATCGACATGCAGCGCTACAACTTCCAGTTCACGGGCCAGCGCTTCTTCCGCATTCGCAACGGCCAGCTCGACGGTCAGGTGCGTGACGTCGCGTATCAGGCCACCACCACCGACTTCTGGGGGTCGATGGACGCCGTCGGTGGCCCGTCCACGTGGCGGTTGGGCGGCGCATTCAACTGCGGCAAGGCGCAACCCGGGCAGGTGGCTGCGGTCAGTCACGGCTGCCCGTCGGCTCTGTTCCGAGGGGTCAACGTGCTCAACACGCGCGACGAGGCGGGTCGGTCATGATCGGCGCAGCGCAGGTCGTGGAGACGGCGCTCGCAGAGGCGGCACGATTGGGGCGGGCCGACGAGACGATCGTCCTGGTGACCGACCGGTCGACTGCATCCCTGCGGTGGGCGGGGAACTCGATGACCACCAACGGCGAGTCGTGGACCAGAAGCACCACGGTGATTTCGATCGTCCGCCAAGCGAACAAGGCCTACGTCGGGTCGATGACGTCCAGCGACGTCGATCCGCAGTCGATTTCGGGTCTGGTCGCCGCGTCGCAGGAGGCCGCCCGCACGGCACCCGAGGCGAGCGACGCCGCTACCAGCGCTGCCCGGTACGGACGGCCCCAGCTGACTGGGATGCACCCGCCGCCACGACGGGTGCCGACGTGTTCGGCTCCGTCGCAGGAGGCATTGGCGCGAGGCTTCCGCGGCGCGGACCGGTTGTACGGCTTCGCCCGGCACGAGCTGGACACGACCCTGCTGGCGACCTCGGGCGGTCTGCGGCGGCGCTACACCCAGCCGACGGGCTCGGTCGAGATCAACGCCAAGCGCGACGGTGCGAGCGCATGGGTCGGCGTGGGCACCCCCGACTTCGTCGACCTACCAACCGATTCCATGCTCGAGGACCTGTCGACGCGACTGGGTGGGCCGAGAAGACCGTGGAGCTTCCCGCGGGCCGCTACGAGACGTTGATGCCGCCGTCGACCGTGTCCGACATGATGATCTACCTCACGTGGAACATGGACGGGCGCGGTGCGCAGGAGGGCCGCACCTCGCTGTCCGCGCCCGGGGGCACGCGGGTGGGGGAGAAGCTCACCGATCTCGGGCTCACCATGTTCTCCGACCCGGCGGCCGCCGGCCTGGAAAGCGCGCCGTTCCTCATGGCGACCAGTTCGTCGGAGCGTACGTCGGTGTTCGACAACGGCATGGACGTCGATCGGGTCGACTGGATTCGCGACGGCACCATCAACGCGCTGGCCTACTCGAGGGCCGCGGCGGCCGAATTCGGCGCCCCCGCAGCGGTGTCTCGCCGACAACCTGCTGATGACCGGCGGGACTGCGAGCCTGGCCGACATGGTCGCCCGCACCGAACGCGGGTTGCTGCTGACCACGCTGTGGTACATCCGCGAGGTCGACCCGACGGTGCTGCTGCTGACGGGACTGACCCGCGACGGCGTGTATCTCGTCGAAGACGGCGAAGTGACGGCCGCCGTCAACAACTTCCGCTTCAACGAGAGCCCGCTCGACCTGCTGCGCCGCGCCACCGAGGCCGGCGTCAGCGAGGTGACCCTGCCGCGGGAGTGGGGCGACTGGGCCACCCGCGCGGCGATGCCGTCGCTGCGGATCCCCGACTTCCACATGTCGTCGGTGAGTCAGGCGCAGTAGACGCTTGCGTCCTTCCTTGAAGGTCTCGACGACCGCGATGTCGAGCAGCTGATCGGTGGGCACCGCGGTCGGGATCGCCGTCGAGGATCACCAGATCGGCGAGCTTTCCCGCGGCGATGGTGCCCTTCGTGTCCTCCTCGCGGATCTGCCACGCCGCCTCGATCGTCAGCGCCTTGAGCGCCTGCCACGGCTCGACCCGCTCGTCGGGGCCGATGATCTCGCCCGAGCGCGACTGGCGGGTGACGGCGCTCCACACCATGCGCATGGGGTCGATCGGCGTGACGGAGAAGTCGTTGTGGTTGGAGCAGTGCAGACCCTTCGCGACGGCCGAGGCCATCGGGCTCATGAAGTAGGCGCGCTGCTCGCCCAGGTTCTCCTTGTGGAGGTCACCCCAGAAGAACGTGTGCACGGTGAAGAAGCTTGGGGTCAAACCGAGTTCGACGTAGTCGTCGAGTTGGTCGGGGCGCATGAACTGCGAGTGGATGATCACCGTGCGGCGGTCGTCGGCGTCCTTCATGCCTGCGGCCCGGCAGGAGGCGATCATGACGTCGATCGCCGCGTCACCGTTGCAGTGCGAGAAGATCTGGATGCCCGCATCGGCGATCTGCTTGATCATCTGCTCGATGAGGTCCTCGGGGAACACCGGCTGGCCGCGCCAGTCGGCTTCGCCGTTGGGTCCAGGCGTCAGCAGCGGCTCGGTCCAGAACGCCGTCTTGCCCTGCGGCGAGCCGTCGACGATGCACTTGATGCCCTGCAGCTTGACCCGGTTGCGATAGGTGCCGAACGATTCGGCTGCGGTGTCCGGGAGTTCCATTGGGCCGCCGGTGAAGTCGGGGAAGTACTCCTTGACCAGCTTGGGCACCTCGATGCACCAGCGGCACGACCACCAGATCGAGGTACAGGCGGCCCTGGTCAGCCGGCCTTGCGGATGAGGTCGAGATCCTTGGCGTGGGTGGCACCCTCCTGCATGGTGGTGATTCCCTTGCAGGCGTACAGCTGCTGGGCCGCGTCGAAGGTGTCGAGCATGTCCTGCTTCGGACGGCTGCGGCATGTTCCCGAAGATCGGCACGAAGGCCGTCTCCATGATCAGCCCCTCGGGCTCGTTGGTGCCTGGTCTGCGAAGGATCAGGCCCCCGGCCGGAGTTGCGGTCGACGCGTCATACCCAACCGCCGCAAAGCCTTTCGAGTTGAGGACCGCGCCGTGGTTGGAGCTGTGGATCAGCATCACGGGGTGGTCGGGCAACACCGCATCGAGGTCGTCGCGGGTGCACTGGCGGCCGTCGGACAGATTCGACATGTCGTAGCCGTACCCGACGACCCATTCCCCGGGCGCCACGGCGTTGGCCGTCACGAAGTCGGCGAGAACCGCCTGAATGTCGGCGATGCGAGGTGACGGGTCCCGCGGGCACGCCAGAGACGTTGGCCCACTTGACTATTTGCGGTGCATTGGCGAAGTGGCCGTGCGCGTCGATGAACGACGGCATCAGGGTCTTGTCGCCCAACTCGACGATCTCCGTCGCGTCGCCGCGGGTGGCCATCACGTCGGCCTCCGTGCCCGCGGCGAGGATTCGGCCGTTGGCGATCGCGACGGCCTCCACCCGTGGATTCGCGTCGTCCATCGTCAGGATCGTTCCGCCGCGGAAGATCCGCTCCGCCTCGTCGCGCATGTTCGCACGGTAGTCGCTGCGCTAGGCCACCGAGCACCGACATGCACGAAGAGGTGGTTACGGCAGCCGCAATGCGGGTATCGCGGATGCCATGACATCCCCGGAGTCCGAGAGCGAAATCGACGAAGTGATCAGCACGCCCGCCACCCCGGGAGCGCAGGCGCTGCCCACCGAGGCCGACGACGAGGACGACGACACCCCACCCGAGTAGCTCGAAGCGGGAGAACGCCGCTGGCCGTTTGCCGAGATCGGTTCATCTGCACGGCATCCCGCCATGGGGTCCCGCCAACTCGTTCGGCAGCGGTTGATCTTGTTCGTCTCTGCGCGTCTAGGCTCCGCTTCTGTCGGCCGTCATGGTCGCAGACCGGTGATCCAGCCGCAGGTAGCCGGGAGTTGCCGAAGAGAGCGGAATCGTCATGAGGCGTCGTGCATTTCTGGCCGGAGGCGCTGGCGCAGGTGCGCTAGCGGTGTTGGCGACGCAGGCGGGGTGCGCGTCGCCTGCGCCCGCACCCAGTGCGCCGCTACCCGGTGACAGCCAGCTCGACGCGGTGTCGAAGCTGCGCACCCAGTACCTGGCCGAGTTCGATGCCGACTACGTCGAAAACGTCATCCTGCCCTTCTTCCGGAATACGGTCGCCGAGGGCGAGCGCCCCGTGATGCCCATGATCGACGTCGCGCTGACGAAGGAAAACGCGCTGCCCTACGACCTCTGGGGTCTGCTCAGCAAGACCTGGAAGCCCGCCCCCGAGGAGGGCGTCACGGTGTTCCTCCAGGGCCTGGAGAAGCGCGGTCCCGACAATCGGCGCAAACGGATCTACATGTCGGCCGTCACGCCCGGACCTCTACCCGCAGATGTACCGGGGCAAGGTCGTTGCCTTCTGGGACCAGCTGTTCGGACCCCAGAACGCCGGCAAGCCGCTGATGCGGATCTATCTGGACACGTTCTGGGACCTCTACTGGGATCTGCACCTGGGCGTGAAGGGCAAGGACATCCCGGACCCGGTGCGGCAGATCGGGGCAAGCTTCAACACCGTTCTGGCGTACCGCGATCCGACGCTCAAGATCGTGTACGACAACTACCTGGTCGTCCGACGGAACCGCGACTTCCTGAAGAAGTGGATCGCCGACAGGCTCGCCGACATCGAATCCGGCAAGACGCCGGAACCGCAGAAGACGTTCGCCTTCTACTGGCTGAAGAACAGCGCGGGCAGCGAGTTCTTCCAGCAGCAGGACGTCGTCTTCGAGTGCTTCCACAACTTCGTGGCATTCAGCCAATGGGGCAACAGCCTCTACAACGTGATGAAGAAGCTGGGCCGAGACACCGGCGAAGCGCAGGTGAAGAACTCGTTCACCACGACGATGTCCGGCAACTTCGACGGCAGACGGGTCGACGTTCCCGCCGCTCGAGCGTCTGGTGATGGAGCTCTTCCGCACGATTTCGCCGAACGGCGGAAGCATCTCGGCGTTGGAGGAAACCAGGCCGCCGCAGTTCGAGCGGCACGCCTACATCGTCAGCCCGCACACGTCGACCAGTCTCAGCCCCGTTCAGTGGGCGAACCCCGATGCCTTCGATCCCTCGCGGTATCTGGGCAAGCCGACGAGCCAGGACGTCGACCAAGCGAGAATCAATCAGATCGGGCTGGCGAAGTGCCCGTTCGATCTGACGTCGTTCGACGTCAAGGACGGACGCAAGGCATCGCTGCGCAACAGCGGATGGGGCACCGTCTTCGGAGTCGCCGACGGCAAACCCCTCCCGGTATGTGACTACGCCGGATTCGCGCCGTTCGGCTTCGGCTATCGCCGTTGCCCCGGCGAGCAACTCACGATCATGGTCTTCGAGGATCTGCTCCGAAAGGTGTGGAGGGAGAAGATCGACTTCGTGAAGATGGCCGGAGAAGGCTGCGGAGGTGCCGATCGGCGTCGACACGTCCGAGGTGCTGCCGATCGGCCCGGCCACGGTCATTCGCGACGATCTCGGCTTCGCCCGTCCGGCCTGACCCGCGCAGCCTGACGGCCTTACGTGCGGAGCGGGCCCGACCAGTAGCTGCCGGAAGATCGGGGCGGCCCAGCGGCTGAGCTCCTCGCGACTGAGGCTGGTCATCGGCCCGTTGGCGAGGACCGATCTGGTCATCGCGAGCCCGATGACGAACGCATCGGTCATCGCGATGCGGGTGTGTGTGATTGTCCGGAGTCGCAGCCCTCAATGCCGGCGCGACGTGTGTGGCGAGCGTCTTGTTCAGTGTCTGCGCCGCCACCTGGCTGGTCCCCGCAGACCGCAGCAGCGCCAGGAACGACTGGTCGTCCTCCCACACCGCGAAGTATCTCGGCAAGAGCTTGGCGGCGATGTCGTCCGGGCCCGCGGCCTTGAGATCCGGGAGATCGATCCTGAACTCGGTGGCCGTTGCGAACAGGTCCTGCTTGCTGCCGAAGTAGCGGGTGACCAACGCCGCGTTCACCCCGACGTCCGCTGCGATGGCCCGCAGGGTGGTGCGCTCGAACCCATCCGAAGCGAATCGGTGGCGCGCCGCCGCGAGGATGTCCGCCCGCGTCTGCGCGGCGTGCCGGGGCCTCTGTGTACGCACCCGAGAACTGTATGCCGTCGGTATGTCACCGACTGTTGACTCTGCCGTCAGCCGAGCGTACGTTCCTAAGTCAACGACTGATTACAAAAGTCACCGCATGGTGATTAGACCCTCTGAAGGGGCGGTGATTTCATGACCATCGAGATCGAACGAGCGAGCAGGCCGCGCTCCGGAGCCGCCCACCGACGGCCGACGCCCCCAGCGCGCGGCGGCCTGCTGCAACGCATCGCCCTGCTCGCCATCGCGGCGCCGCGGCGGGTCCTCGCCGTCGCGGCCATCCTCGTGGCGGCGGCGGGAATCTTCGGCGTGCCAGTCGCGAAGAGCCTGTCGGCCAGCGGGTTTCAGGACCCGACGTCTGAATCGGCCAGAGCCGCAAAGATCTTGACCGACAAGTTCGGCCAGGGCGACATGCAGCTGCTGTTCGTCGTCACCGCACCCGACGGCATCGACGAGCGCGGACGCTCGCACCGTCGGCACGGACATCGCCGAACAACTCGACCACGCTCGGAACACGTGACGAGCGTGACGTCGGCGTGGACCGTGCCGCCCGACGCCGCAGGCATCTTTGATCAGTAAGGACGGCCGGTCGGGCCTGATCGTCGCGGGCATCGGCGGCGGAGAGGCCAACGCGCAGAAGTACGCCGACGCTCTGTCGCAACGGTTTGCGCACGACCGCGACGGCGTCACCGTTCGGTCGGGCGGCGTCGCGATGGTCAACGCGCAGATCACCGAGCAGTCCCAGAAGGACATGGTCGTCATGGAGGCGATCGCCGTTCCGCTCAGCTTCCTGGTGCTGGTCTGGGTGTTCGGCGGACTGCTCGCGGCGGCGCTGCCGGTCGCCATCGGCGGAATGTCGATCCTCGGCGCGCTCGCGGTGCTGCGCGTCATCACGTTCACCACCGACGTGTCGATCTTCGCGCTCAACCTCAGCACCGCACTGGGCCTCGCTCTGGCGATCGACTACACCCTGCTCATCATCAGCCGGTACCGCGACGAGATGGCCACTGGCGCAACGCGTGACGACGCCCTCGTCACGGACCATGGCCACCGCGGGACGCACGGTGCTGTTCTCGGCGACGACCGTCGCGCTGTCGATGGCCGCGATGATCCTGTTCCCGATGCACTTCCTCAAGTCGTTCGGCTACGCGGGCATCGCCACGGTCGCGTTCACCGCGATCGCCGCCGTCGTCGTCACGCCCGCAGCCATCGTCCTCCTCGGGGATCGCTTGAACGCGTTCGACGTTCGACGGCTGGCGCGCCGGATGCTCGGCAGGCCGGAGCCGGTCAGCGGTCCCGTCGAGCAGGAGTTCTGGTACCGCGCCAACGACGTTCACCATGCGCCGCGCCTGGTCCGTCGGGCTGGCCGTCGTCGCGCTGCTCCTCTTCGTCGGCGCTCCCTTCCTCGGCGTGCGGTGGGGCTTTCCCGACGACCGCGTGCTGCCGCAGTCGGCGTCCGCCCGCCAGGTCGGCGACCAGCTGCGCAGCGACTTCGCCAACGACGCCGCGACGGCGGTCAACGTCGTCCTCCCCGACGCCGGCGGCGTGACCGAAGCCGAACTCGCAAGGTACTCAGCCGATCTGTCGCGCGTGCCGACGTGTCGGCGGTCTCGGCGCCGGTGGGTACCTTCGTCGGGGGAGCGCTCGTCGGTCCGCCCTCGGCGCCCACCGGCTGGCGCAGGGCAGCGCGTTTCTCACCGTCAGCAGCACGCGCCCCGCTCTTCTCGGACGGCTCCGAGGCGCAGTTGCGCCGGCCTGCACGAGGTGCCCGGCCCCGGCGGCGCGACGGTCGAGCTCACCGGCACCGCGCAGACCAACAGGACAGCGTCCACGCCATCACCTCGCGGCTGCCGCTCGTCCTGGGTCTGATCGCGGTGATCACGTTCGGGCTGCTCTTCCTGCTGACCGGCAGCGTGGTGATCCCGCTGAAAGCGCTTGTGCTGAACGTGCTTTCGCTGACCGCGGCGTTCGGTGCGATGGTGTGGATCTTCCAGGACCATCATCTGGGCGGCTTCGGAACCACCTCGACCGGAACGCTGGTCGCCAACGTGCCGGTGCTGCTGTTCTGCATCGCCTTCGGCTTGGCGATGGACTACGAAGTCTTCGTCGTCGCACGGATCCGCGAGTTCTGGCTCGCGTCTCGGCATCGAAGGCCGCGTCAGGACCATGACGAGAGCGTCGCCCTCGGCATCGCGCGCACCGGTCGGGTGGTGACGGCCGCGGCCCTGGTGATGTCGATCTCGTTCGCCGCATTGATCGCCTCCAACGTGTCGTTCATGCGGATGTTCGGCGTCGGGCTGACGCTCGCCGTCATCGTCGACGCGACGCTGGTGCGCATGGTGCTGCTGCCCGCATTCATGCGCGTGTCTGGGCGACCTGGTGTTGGTGGGCGCCGACGTCGCTGGCCCGCCTCCACGACCGCTTCGGCATCAGCGAAGGAGAGCAGCACATCTCGGGAACGGCAACGACGCCGGCAATGCACGCACCTACGAGAAAGGTCGAGAACAATGATTGATTCAGCCATGAGCACCAACGATTTTCATGCCAAGCAGACCGGCAGCGTGATCGCCGGGGTGCAAGGCGCGCTACCCGAGCATCGCTACACCCAGGACGAGGTCACCGAGGCGCTGCTCGCGATCCCCGGCTACGCGCAGTACGCCGACGCCATCCGGAGTCTGCACCGCAGCGCCAAGGTGGACAGCCGCCACATGGTGCTGCCGCTGGAGGAGTACGCCGGGCTCGACGACTTCGGCAAGGCCAACGACATCTTCATCGAGACACGCCGTCGAACTGGGTTGTGCCGCAACGCTGGCCGCGCTGGACGAGGCCGGCCTCGCGCCGTCGGACGTCGACGTGATCTTCACGACGACGGTCACCGGCCTGGCGGTGCCGACGATCGACGCCCGCATCGCCGCTCGGATCGGCCTGCGCCCCGACGTGCGCCGGGTGCCGCTGTTCGGGCTGGGCTGCGTGGCGGGTGCGGCCGGGGTGGCCCGGCTCAACGACTATCTGCGTGGCGCGCCGGATGACGTCGCGGTGCTGCTCGCCGTCGAGCTGTGCTCGCTGATCCCCAAGCGCGATCCGTCGATGGCCACCGTCGTCGGCAGCAGCCTGTTCGGCGACGGCGCCGCCGCGGTGGTCGCGGTCGGCGCCCGCCGGGCCGAGCAGCTGAACGCGATCGGTCCCGAGGTGCTCGATTCGCGCAGCCACCTGTACCCGGACTCGCAGCGCACGATGGGCTGGGACGTCGACTCCACCGGCTTCCGGCTGGTGCTCTCGCCCGACGTACCCAAGGTCGTCGAACGGTACCTGGGCGACGACGTCACGAAATTCCTTGGCGGCCATGGCCTGCACATCGACGACGTCGGAGCGTGGGTGAGCCATCCCGGCGGCCCGAAGGTCATCGAGGCCATCACCGCGACCCTCGGACTGCCCGACGACGCGCTGGAGCTGACGTGGCGCTCGCTGGCCGAGGTCGGCAACCTGTCGTCGGCGTCGGTGCTGCACGTCCTGCGCGACACCATCGCCAAGCGGCCCGAGGCGGGAACCCCCGGCCTGATGATGGCGATGGGTCCGGGCTTCTGCTCCGAGCTCGTCCTGCTGCGTTGGCGGTGACGACATGACCTGGTACGTGCTGTTGATCGCGCGTGATCGCCGCGAGCGGCTGGCCGAATTGGTCGTCTCCAATCGCAATCGGGAGTGGAGCCGCGGCCACGGTGGCACGGAGTTCGGCGCCGGCCACTACCCGGTGATGGTGGTGCTGCACGTCGGCCTGCTGGTCGGCTGCCTGGTCGAGCCCCTCGTCATGCAACCGGCCGTTCATCCCCGCACTCGGCTGGCCGATGCTCGGCGGTCGTGGTGGCCGCGCAGGTGTTGCGCTGGTGGTGCATCACCACGCTTGGCTCGCAATGGAACACCCGCGTCATCGTCATCTCGGATGCTGCCGCGTGTGACCGGTGGCCCGTACCGGTTCCTGCCGCACCCGAACTACGTCGCGGTGGTGCTCGAGGGGATCGCGCTCCCGCTGGTGCACAGCGCGTGGATCACCGCGCATGGTGTTCACGGTGCTCAATGCGGTGCTGCTGCACACCCGGATCAAGGTCGAGAACGACGCGCTGGCGAGCCTGACGTGATCGACCTCCTCGTCGCAGGCGGCGGTCCTGCAGGCCTGGCCACCGCGCTGTACGGCGCGCGGGCAGGCCTGGAGGTCGTCGTCGTCGAACGGCGCGAGGGAGTGCTGGACAAGGCGTGCGGCGAGGGCATGATGCCGCACACGCTCGCGCACGTCGACCGGCTCGGGATCGTCCCGAAGGGCAGGCCGCTGCGCGGGATCACCTACCTCGCCGGCGTCTCGCCGGGCCGACGCGACGTTCCGCGGCGACGCGGGACTGGGCGTGCGCAGGACCGTGCTGCACGCCGCGCTGCGGGACGCCGCCGAGGAGGCCGGCGTGCAGTTCGTCCACGGCGACGTCGGCGAGGTCACGCAGGACGACGACGTCGGTGCGGGCCGCGGGACTGCGTGCCCGCTACCTCGCCGCGGCCGACGGACTGCACTCGCCGATCCGTCGATCGCTCGGCCTGGAGCTGCCGAGCCGTGGGCCGCGGCGGTGGGGGATCCGCAGGCACGTGCAGATCGCGCCGTGGTCGGACCACGTCGAGGTGCACTGGGCCGGCGGCGCCGAGGCGTACGTGACCCCGGTCGCCGACGACTGCGTCGGCATCGCGCTGCTGAAATCCGAGCGCGGGGGATTCGATCACCACCTCGAGGAGTTCCCGGCCCTGCGCGAGCGCATCGACGGGCGTCTCGCACGGCCCCGATCGGGCCGCAGGTCCACTGCGGCAACGGGTTTCGAACCGGGCGGCGGGTCGGGTGCTGCTCGTCGGCGACGCGGCGGGCTACATCGACGCGCTCACGGGCGAGGGACTGGGGTTGGCGTTCGGCGCCGCGGAGCTGCGGTGAGATGCGTCGGCGCGGACCGGCCTGGCGACTACGACCGGCAGTGGCGCAGGATGACGCGGCGCTACCGGTTTCTCACGGCGGCGCTGATCCGGGCGAGCGCGTGCGGTCCGGTGCGCTCGCGCATCGTGCCCGCCGCCGAGGCGCTACCTCCGGTGTTCGGCAGACTGGTGAATCTCCTCGCGCAATAATCGCGTCATGGACGACGAGTTGTACGGCATGCTGACCCGGCTCATCGCGCTCTCGCCGGAGGGCGACGGGCCGATCAACGCCCTGGTCCGCGCGCACGTGTGCGCAGGCGCTCTCGTTGCCTGCGCTACCCGCCGAGGACGCTCCCGCCGACGAACCCGCAGTGGCGGACTTCGCCGAGCAGTTCGCGATCGACGTGTCGTCGCTGACCCCCGCGCAACGGGCGTCGTTCACGAAGACGTTGGGCGCCAAGGCCTTCGGCATCACCGCGCTGATCTTCGTCGCCGACTTCGTGCCGCGGGTTCAGGCGGCGCTAGCCGCGCTGGGCCTGCCGCCGATTCCCGCCCCGACCGCGTTCGACCACGCCGCGGAGCCCGTCGACCTCGTGCTGAACGGCTTCGTGCCGATGGTCGGTGCCCGGCGAGCGCTGGACCCCGTCCTGACCGAGGTGATCCGGCTGCGCGGTGCCGCCCAGCACGACTGCCGGCTGTGCAAGTCCAGGCGTGAGGTCACGGCGATGGACGCCGGCGGAAGCGAGTCGCTCTACGACGACATCGAACGCTACGAGTCGTCGACCCTGCTCGACGAGCGCCAGAAGGCGGCCCTGCGCTTCGTCGACGCGATGATCTGGACGCCGTCGACCATCGGCGCCGACGTCGCGGCCGGCGTGCGGGCGCAGTTCAGCGATGCGGAGGCCCTGGAGATCACCCTCGACGTGATGCGCAACGCCGCCAACAAGATCATGGTCGCCTTCGGCGCCGATGCGCCGCTCGTCGAGGAGGGCGTCGAACTATTCGTGTTGGGATTGGACGGCCAACCCGTCTCCGCATGACGTACTCCGTGCCCTCGCCCTCTGTACCATTCCCCGCATGTCGCTAGCCGAAGGCCAGGTCTTCGCCGGGTACACGATCGTGCGGCAGCTCGGTGAAGGTGCGATGGGCGAGGTGTACCTCGCGGAGCATCCGCGGCTACCGCGCCGTGACGCGCTGAAGGTCGTGGCGCCGAAGGTGTCGGACGACGCCGAGTACAGCGAGCGATTCAACCGCGAGGCGCAGAACGCGGCCACCCTGTCGCACCCCAACATCGTGGCGGTCTACGACCGCGGCGAGTTCGAGGGCAGGTTGTGGCTGACGATGGCCTACGTCGAGGGCACCGATGCGCTTCATCTGTTGACGAGGAAGTACCGCAAGGGTCTGCCCCCCGACGAGGTCGTGCGGATCATCACCGCGGTCGCGGATGCGCTCGACTACGCCCACGGCCGCCAGCTTCTGCACCGCGACGTCAAGCCGGCCAACATCCTGCTGGCCGAACTGGACTCGGGCGGCTGGCGAGCGATGCTGGCGGACTTCGGCATCGCGCGCCGCGTCGACGACTCGACCGGACTGACGCAGAGCAACATCGCGCTCGGCACCGTCGCCTACGCCGCACCGGAACAACTGATGGGCCTGCCCCTCGACGGGCGTGCCGACCAATATTCCCTTGCTGCAACGGCATTCGAACTACTGACCGGATCGCACCTGTACCCCGAACGCAGCGCAGCTGCCGTGATCAGTCAGCACGTGACGGCACCGCCGCCGGCCATCGCGGACCACAAGCCGGAGCTCTCGAACCTCGGCCCAGCATTGACCAAGGCCCTCGCGAAGTCGCCAGAGGACCGCTACGACACCTGCACGGACTTCGCCAGGGCGCTGGCGCGCCACCTCGCAGGCGAGGTCGACGAGTTCGACCCCGACCAGGGCACGGTGGCGTGGCACAAGCTCGAGGCGCGCAAGCAAGGCAAGGCCGCCGAGAAGCGGAAGTGGCGCATGCCCGCCGCTGCCCTGGTGGCGCTGCTTCTCGTCGGCGGCGGTCTCGCGGCGTTCTTCCTGACACGGCAAGACGATCGGGGCGTTGCACAGCCGCCGCCGCCGCCTGCGTCTGCGCCTGCGCCCGCGCCGAACCCGACCGTCCCGGTGGTGCTCGTCGGCGCCGATTGCGCCACGCTTGGCGCGGCTGGCGTGAGCGAGAACGGGACAGCAGGCTTACTGCGCGCGGTTGCCTGCGACCGGCGACATTCTGTGGTCTCTGGTGCCGGGAACCGTGGTTCCCTCGCCTACCGTCACCGCCGGTCCCACCGATACCCCTTACGCTCCGGGTATCGAAGAACAAGTCGAGGTGTGCGTGCAGCAGACCGAGCAGACGCGCCAGGAGTGCCGTGACGACGTTCGCCAGGGCAACCTGACCGGGCCTGCGTAGCCGCATCCCCGAAGCAAGCGACTTACGCGGCGCACGCGATTGCCTCCGCATGCCTATGCGAACATGGTGGCCGCGCGTCAGCGCATCGGGGCGGTAGCTCAGTCGGTTAGAGCCGCGGACTCATAATCCGTTGGTCGTGGGTTCGAGCCCCACCCGCCCCACCAACTTGGCATGTTTTACCTCGGCACGATCTCCCACGCCGCCACACCGGCATCCAACAGCTGCGCTAGACGATCACCGAATCGAGCACAGTCAACACGGGCGCTCCAACCTCTCAATCGAAAGTGCTTGTTGCGGCGACCACGTGAACCTTCAGACTCTGGGCCGTTCTCCGGTCCAGGGTTTAGGGCTGCTTGGCGCGTTCAAGATAGGCGACGGCGTAGATCCCCGTGACGACACCGAGCACCGCCCAAACCACGATCTGAAGAATGAGAAACAAGTCAATGCCGTAGGCCACTGTGTTGTACACCCCAACGACCAGACGGATGGCGGACAAGACCGCAACGATCGCGCAGCCGATCCCGTACTTCCGGGCCTTTGCGGGGTCGATATTGCGGACCGTTTTCTCGATGGGTGCGGGCACGATGCTCATTGCTTGCCATCCTTTTGTAGGCGCCGCTCGGTTCGGCGTCGCAGCACGTACAGTACATCAGCCGAAGGTTGCTACCGATCCCAAGAAGCCGAGGGAAATTGTCCCCAGCCCACTGAATATGTCCCGGAAGTAGCGTTCGAAGAGAATTTGCCATAGTCGCGACGCCCAGGCGGGAAGCCAAGATCAATCAGTTCGGACTGCGGCGCGTCCGTTTCCGGCGGAGTAGGAAATCCGGTGGACGCGCTGAGTGGGTCGATGAATCGAAGCGATAGCGTCGGCTTCCTCCTCCGCCTCTTCATCCAAGCACTCGCGACAGGTGCTGGCGCGCTTGACGAACCGGACGACCGCCTGCCTGTGCGACAGCTCGACCTCGCGGTGTTGGCGGGCCGCGGCGATCGTCGCGACTGCCAGGGCGCGCGGGATCGCACCGTGGAGGCGAGCAGCGATCGGCCCCGTGACGATGGCGTCGTCCGGGCCGTAGATCGCTGTTGTAATGCCTGCAGCGGCGGCCTCGAGGCCCGGTATTGAGGCGCGGCCCACCTTGTCTTGCGGGACGACGATGTAGTAACCGTCGGCGACGCGGTGGAGAAGTCCGCGTTCACTCAGTCGGGCGAACTCGGCCCGCGGATGCGCGTAGATGCCACCGGCATCGCGCGGTCGGATGGTCTTCATCGCTGCCTGCGCGACCCCGGCCGGGATCGGCGTGCTGCGGCTCCGCGTCATCTCGAGTCCTTGAGTATGCATTTCGTATGTCTGTCGCCTACGAAACGCATACTCACGCTACAAGAATGTCGGGCAAGGCTACTCCTGGCATAGGCCTCCGGACTCGGTTTGCCGGCCGGTCGAGCAGGTCGGCCACTTGCGTGTGAACTCGGCCCCGGCTCATGTACTTGTCCTGAGTCATCGAGACGTGGTGACCAAGGTGGTCGGTCCCGTCGAGCGTGCCCCGATCAGACTTCAGGCAGTACGAGATCTGTCCAGTTCGTCTCGGTCTTTCCTTGCATGAGATTGGATTGGTGATACATGTGCCCGTCGGAGGCCATGTAGGCACCGGACCGTGCGTTGTAGCGAGCCACCGCCACCGCTGGCCGTGGCGCGGAACCGTTGTCTGTGAATGAGCTTGAGAACGTGGCCGGTATTGGTGTTTCGCCGGTTGGCGGAGGCCCGGATGGTGCCGGGGTGTCCGGTGGTGGCGAAGCATCCGGCGGGGTGCCTGCCGGCATGGCACCCGGGGGCAGTGGTGTGCCCTCGACCGGTGCGTAGAGGTTGTCTCCGGAGTCGACGCGACCGTCGGGTGGTATGCCTTGTGAGACCAGATTGGGGTCGAACGGTGCCGGCCCGAAGACGTGCTGGCGGGTGGCGAGGGGCTCGAACGGTCGGTCGCTGTCGCAGTCCTGCACGGTGGCGGCGCGCTTGCCGGGGTGTTCGATGCACGGATAGTTGCGTGCCCCGCGTACGGCGATTGGTGAGTCCTGAGGAAGCTTGCAGTACAACCCATCTGGGGTGTCGACTTCTGTGATGTCGTCGGGGGAGCGCCACGACGATGGCGGCAGGAACCCGACGGTGCAGGCGGGCGGGTCGCCGATGGTGATCGCGAAGTCGCCCAGTGCTCGGCCCGTCGGATTGTTGACGGGGGTGGCGGCCTGGATCGCCCCGATGTAGGGCGGCAGCAGGACGAGCAGTTGTTGGACCGACTTGTTGTAGGTGACGAGGACCTGCCCGACGCTGGTGAGATTGGCGAGCAGGATGGGCAGGGTGGGTTTGGCCTCGGCGAGCAGCCGAGAGACTTCGTCGGCGAAGTCCGGGCCGGTTTGCAGCAGGCTGCGTACTTGTGGATCGTGTTGTGCGACTTGGTCGGTGATGCCGGCGAGGCTGCGCGCCCACAGTCTCAGTGAGTCCGCGGTTTGGGCTTGTCCATCCAGGAGCGGACCGGAGTCGTCGATCAGCGTCCGGGTTTGGTCGGCGATACCGTTGAGTTCTCGAGCCACCGTCGACGACGAGTCCAGCAGGGATCCGAAGTCGTAGCCGGCGCCGTTGAAGGCCTTGAATGATTCGTCGAGCAATGAGCTCAGCTGGTCCTTGGGAATGGATCCGACCAGTGCGTTGAGTTGGTCCAGCATCGGGCCGACGCGCTGCGGGATGGTCGCGTGGTCGCTGGTGATGACCGACCCGTCGTGGAGGTAGGGCGGTGACTCGTCGGCGGGCAGGAGGTCGACGTATTGTTCGCCGACCGCGGAGACGCTGCGAACGCGTGCCGTGAGATTCGCGGGGATCTTGGGCGAGGAGTTCAGCGTCATCGTGGCTTCGACGCGCTTGGCGTCGACTGTCTTCACCTCGGTCACCTTGCCGACTTCGACGCCGCGGTAGGTGACGTTGCTGAACTCATACAGCCCGCCCGATGCGGGCAGTTGCAGTGTGACCGTGATGTGGCCGAGGCCGAGCAGGGTGGGGGCCTGCATGTAGACCACGATCATGGCCGTCATGCCGATCACCGACACGATCGCGAAGATGGTCAACTGGATTCGGACGAACCGGGTCAGCATCATCCACCACCAGGTGGTGAGTGGGATTGGTCTTGGTAGGGGCCTGCGAACACCGGTGCTGGCTGTCCGGGCGGAGGTGGGATCTGGGCGTCTGCCACCGATGGTGGTGGTGTCACCGGAAGGACTAGGCCCGGCGGAAGTGCGTTGAGGGCTGGGGTCGGTGGGTTGCCGGGGATGGCGGAGAGCGGTCCTCCCGGAGGTGGCGGCGCGACCGGATAGCCCTGGGGGTCGTAGCCGTTCTTGAGGTAGTACGGTTCGCCCGGCGCGGAGATCAGCGGGGCCTTTTCGTCTCCGAAACGGGTGCCCAACAACAGTGATCGCTTGAGCCGTGGAACGGTCAGGTCGATCTGGCCGAAGAAGTTGAAGTAGTCGCCCTTGAGCCCTCGGTCGATCAGGTTCTGACCGAAGGGGAATACCGACGCGAAGGCCAGTCCGCGGTCCAGGCCGGGTCCTACGTCGGCGAGCGCACGCAGCGTCGGCTCGAGATTCTGAAGGTTTGTCACCAGATCGTCCTGGGTGTCGTTGACGAGTCCGGTTGCGGTGTCGCTGAATACGCGCAACTTGTCCAACGCGGTGGTGATCCGGGGTCGCTCCCGGATGAGCACGTCCAGCGCAGCGGGGATCTTGTTCAGGGCTCGGGTGACGACGTCGCGCTGGTCGGCCAGCGTGCCGGCCAGCCGGTTCAGGGCGGCGATGGAGGCGACGATGTTGTCGCGTTGACGATTGAGGGTGCCGACGAAGGTGTCCAGTCGGGTGAGCAGATCGCGGACGTCGCCCTCTCGCCCGGTCAGCGCCGCCGAGAAGTTGTGCACGATGTCACCGATCTGACCGAGACCGCCTCCGTTGACGACGGCGGACAGCGACGACAGCGTGCTCTCGGTGGAGGGGAACGTCGAGGTCTTGTCGGTCGAGATCGTGGCCCCGGGTGCCAGCCGTCCGGAGGGCGCGTCGCCCAGGGGCGGCCCGAGAGCGACGTGCATGGAGCCCAGGAGACTGGTCTGACCGACCGTGGCCACGGCGTTGGCTGGCACTACGACGTCGGGTCGAACCCTTACCTCGACGTCGACGTGCCAGTTCGAAAATGTCATCGTTCCGACGCTGCCGACGACCACGTCATCGATCAGGACGGGGGAATTCGATTCCAACGTACCGATATTCGTGAATTGGACCCGGTAGGTCGCAGCGCCTGACTCATGCCCGACGGCACCGGGCAGCGGCAGCGAATTCAGCCCGCTGAACGTGCATCCGGTCAACGTGAGCACGGCGCAGATGGCGGCGGCGGCTGCAGTGCGCATTTTCCTTGCGATGGTCATGGTGCCGGTGTCCCCTCACTCGGTGGGGGCGCCTCTGCGGGCAGCAGCATGTTGGGCAGGTTCGTCGGCCCAGGCACTGGTGCGCCGGGGAACAACGCGGGTGACGGTTCCGCTGGTAGGCGACTGGGCGGCAACGGGTCCGCGGATGGTGGTCCGTAGCCCGGTGGTGGCGGTTGATCGCCGTCGAGACCGGTGTATGCCGAGACGGCCGGTGGAATTTCCGGCGGGCCGGGCGTAGGTCCGGAGCCCCCTGGTGCCAGGGCGGGGTCGGAGTAGATCAGGTTTTCCGGGCTCGGTGACTTCATCAGATAGGAGTTGAACGGCACGGGTAGGTAGTTCAGGCTGACGGAATTCAGTGCGGGGCCGAGGTATTGGGCACAGAGCTTCGCGGTCTCCGGGGAGGTGACGTCGGCGACGGCGCCGATCGCGCCGCAGAGGAAGGCGGTGGGGTTGGCGAAGTTGTTCAGCACGAAGGCGCCGATCTGACTGTGGGTGTCGGGATCGTAGATGTTGTAGCCGTTCGCGATGGCGTTGGGCGCCACGTGCAGGATGTTGCGCAGATCCGTCTCGTGGTCGACGACGGTCTGGGTGACGTTGGTCAGCCTCTGCAGCTGTTCGACGGTCTGCTCCCGGCTCCCGGAGACGAACCGCCGCACGTCGACGACGGCCTCGGACAGATCCGTCAGCGTGGCGCCGAGGTCGGCTTGGTCGTTGATGACGCTGGTCAGCGTGGCGAACCGGTCCTGGAATTGGACGATCTGTTGATTGCTGTCGCGCAGTGCGGTGACGAAGGTCTGCAGGTTCTTCAGCGTCTCGACGAGGTTGCCGCTGCCGTCGGCGAGGATGCGCCCCACGCCGGATAGCTGCGCCAAGGTCTCGCGGAGTTTCTCGCCGTTGCCGTTCATCGCGTTGGCGGCGCTGTCGATGAACCGCGATAGCGACGTGCCCGATACGCCACTGTGTGGACCGAGATCGGTTGCCAGCCGGGTCAATTGCGTCTTGACCTCGTCCCACTCCACCGGAACGGCGGTTCGGTCGATCGGAATGACCGCCCCGTCTGACATCGTCGGTCCGGTCGTCTCATACGCCGGCGCGAGGGCGACGTAGCGCGCGGAGATCAGATTCTGCGCGACGATGACGGCCTTGGCATCGGCGGGAACGGGCACTCCGCGGTCGACGAGCAGTGTCATCCTGGCCTGCCCGCCCGCCGGCTCGACGGAGGCGATCGTGCCGACCTTCACCCCGGCCACCCGCACCTGGTCACCGGCATAGATCCCGGTCGCACTGATGAAGTACGCGGTGATCGAGTTCGGCGCGAAGAATGCCTCGCGCAGCGACGACCCCGACACCTCCGACGATCGACGCCGCCAGTATCACTGCCATCGCCGCCCTCAGACGTCCCGCGTTCATCGCGACCCGCCGGGAATGGCGTTGTAGGGCAACGGAATCTCGGCACGGGGCCCCGCGGTGTCCGGGGGTCGCCCATTGTTGGCTCCGCGTCGGAAGCCGAAGACGTAGTCCAGGAACGGTTGCAGAACCTGCGACGGCACCAGATTCGGCACGAACGAGTTGTAGTAGTACCCGCTGGAGACGGCTTCGCCCTGAGTCACCTGGTATTTCGCCAGGCCCGGCAGCGCCTTGCCGATGCTGTCACGGTTCTTCTCCAGCATGGCGGTCACCGAGTTGATCTTCTCCAGTGTCGGAGCCAGCTTCTCCTCGTTGTCCGCCACCAGCCCGGACAACTCCCTCGACAGCGCCGAGGTGCTGCCCAGCAGGCCGATGACGGCTTCGCGGCGGTCGTTGAGCACCCCGACGAGGTCGTTGGCGTTCAGAATCAGCGCGTTGAGTTGCTGGCTGCGATCAGCCAGCACGCCGGTGACGGTGCTCGCGCTCTTGAGCAAGTCGCGCAGTGTGTCGTTGCGGCCGTTGAGCGTTCGAGAGAGACGAGTCAGTCCGTCGAAGGTGGGGCCCAGCTGCGGCGCGATCTGATCGATGGTGTCGGCGAGCGTGTCCAGGGCGCCGTTGATGGACTGCGTATCGGTACCCGCGGTGTTGGTGGTGAGGTCGCTGACTGCTTCGGTCAGCGAATACGGTGACGAGGTGCGTGTCACCGGGATGACGTCATTGCGGTGCATCGCCCGGGCGCCGGCGGAGTCCAGGGTCAGGATGCGTTTGCCCAGAAGCGTTCCGGTCCGAATGTGTGCGGTGGTGTCCGAACCCAGGGTGGTGGTGCTGTCGACGGTGAAGGAGACCAGCGCCTTGCCGCGGTCCAACTCGACCGCCGATACCGACCCGACCTTGAGTCCCGACATCCTGACGTCATCGCCGGTGGCGAGACCGCCGGCTTCGGTGAACACGGCCTGATACCGGGCTGCGTTCGCCCACTGCAGGAGTCGCTCGGGTTGCAGGCCGACGGCGATGATGAGGACGATGGTGACGACGCCGATGAATCCGGCGCGAGCGAGTCGAGAGCCACGGTATTTGAGCACTATTCGGTGCACCTGCCGTTGTCTTGCTTGATGAATGGGAAGACGGCGGTGCGGCCTTGCAGGTCGGACACTCGTACCGAGAGTTCGCAGATGTAGTAGTTGATCCAGCTGCCGTAGGCGCCGAGTCGGACCAGCTTGCGGTAGTTGTCCGGTGCCCGTTGCAGGGAAGCTTCCAGCAGGCCCTTCTGATCGTCGACCAGTGGTGCCAGTCGACTCAATTGGTTGATCGTTCCGGCAAGCGGCGGACGTGCCCTACCCAGAAGATCGGACAGAGACGCCGTTCCGTTGTCGAGGGATTCGATGGCGTTGCCGATCGGGTCGCGGTCGGCGGCCAGTCCGGTGACGAGGCGTTCGAAGCGGTCGACGGTGTCGGAGAGCTGACTTCCGTTGTCGGCCAGAGTGCCCACGACGTTGTTCAGGTTGTCGATCAGCTGCTGAATCACCTGGCTGTTGTCGGCCAAACCGCCCGTGAAGGAGGAGGTTTGGGAGAGCAGCGACTGCAGGGTGCCGCCTTGCCCCTGGAAGACCTGCAGCAGCGCCGCGGTCAGGGCGTTGACGTCTTGAGGGTTCAGTCCCTGGATCACCGGCTTGAGTCCCCCGACGAGGAGGTCGAGATCCAGTGCGGGTGTGGTGCGGTCGACGGGAATCTCAGATCCCTTGGGCAACAGCCGAGTCGAACCTGGTGCGTCGACGAGCTCGAGGAATCGGTCGCCGACGAGGTTGAGGTACCGTACGGCGGCCTTGGTTCCGCTGCTCAACGGGACCGCGGGGTCGACGTCGAAGGCGACGGTGACGGTGTGGTCCGGACGCATTGAAACCTCGTTGACGGTGCCGACGCGCAATCCGGCAGCTCGCACCGAGTCGCCCTTGGTCAGGCCGGAGACGTCGGTGAACACCGCGGAGTACCCGCTGGTCGAGCCGGTGCGGTACTGGCTGAAGATCAGAAAGAGGCACGCGGTCAAGACGGCCATCACGACGCCGAAGGTGCCGAACTTCAGCACAACACCACGCGTGCCGCTCATCCCGGCTGTCCGATCTGAGCGCTGTTGCGCGGCGGACCGGCGAGGGGACCGAACAGGGCCTGCTTGAGGCCGTCGGAGTTCAGCAGAATTCCTTGGTTGCCGTATTGCGCTGTGTTCGTGCCGTTGTCGGTGATGACGAACGGCGGTCCGGTGTCGTAGGGGACCGTGGGCAGGGAGGTGCATTGCGGGCCGCCGGTGGCGGCGACCTTGGGCAGGTTGGTCGGGTATCGGTAGCGTTCGCGGCCCAGCATCAGACCGACCGAGTCGGTGATGCCGGGAAATTCCAGCGGCGGGCCCGAGCTGAGGGTGGCCACCGCGCCCAGGCCGCAGGTCAAGGCGCGGTTGTATTGGTTGGTCAGGTCGGTGGTGGGAACGAGGACGTGCAGTAGGTCGGTCAGGCCGGCACGGTTGGTGCTGAGCACGTCGTTGCCGATGTCGGCGAGCCCGATCGTGCTGATCAGGAATGCGTCGAGGTTGTGCTGCTCGTCGACCACCGTTTGGCCGATTCGGGTGGTGTTGTCGAGGATCTTGACCAGGTCCGGCGCTGCGTCGGCGTAGGCGTTGAACACCACCGGAGCGACCTCGCTGTCGTGTTCGAGATTGGGCAGGCTCGGTTCGAATGTGGCGAGGAGGGCATCGAAGTCGCTGAGCGTCTGGCCGAGTTGTCGTCCCCGACCGTTGACCGCAGACGAGATCGCGCCCAGTGTTTCGTTGAGTTTCTCGGGCTGAATGGTGGACAGCACCGATGTGAGTTGTTGGAAGATCGTGTTGAACTCGACGGTGACGTGGTCGGCGTCGAGGGTCTGCCCCGGCTCAAGGGTGCGAGCCGACGGGTTGGCCGGAGGCACCAGTTCGATCGACTTGGCGCCGAACACCGTGTTCGACGCAATGTCGACCACCACGTTGTCCGGGATCTGCGCGAGCTGCACCGGGTCCATCTCGAGGTGGATGGCCGCCTGACCGTTCGCGCGTTGCTCGATGGAGGCGACCCTGCCCACCGGCACGCCGAGAAGTTTGACCTTTGCATCGGGATTCATCACCAGGCCCGCGCGCTGCGACATCACGGTCAACGGCACGGTGTCGGCGATGCTTCCGGTGAACAACGCCACCGCCAGCGCCACGATGGCCACGATCGTCAGCACCGTTGCCAATCCGGCGAGTGCACGTGCATGTTCTCTCATCGAGCTGCGAAGCCGCGTGCGCCAAGATTACGGCTTGACGTCCCCGTCGGGCGACGCGCCGTGCCACGGACGCGCCCGTAATCAGTCGATGAATACCGGGGGCGGTTGGCGTGGAGATTCAGGCCGGGGCCAACGAACTGGACCCTGCTCATGGCTGCGGTGGCGGACCACCCTGCGTTGGTCTGAACATCAATGACCACGTTGATCCTCCTCACCGGCTGTTGCGGGTACACCTGTGGCGTCCAATCCTTTTGCGCAGCTTTGGAATATTGAGCTAGACGCCGGACCGGCCGGAACTGAATCGAGTCGATTTCTTAGAACTTGACCGCGAGATCTTGTCGGGTCAACCGGCGAACGCCCCAGAAGTAGGTGACCAGTGGCATCGTGCACCACAGCAGGTTCAGGACGACGAACTTGACCCACATCTCGACGGGACTCGTCATGCTTTGCAGATTGTTGGCGATCTCCACTCCGAAGTAGACCGCGGGTAGCGTGACCTCGACGATCATCCCGCCCATGATGAAGGAGAGCTGGGTGCTGGTGAAGCGCTTGCCATTTCGGAAGAACTGCACCATGGCGTATGCCTCGAACAGTCCAATGAAGAAAGCGATCCACTCGAGAACCACGATGAGTGGATCGCCGTTCAGGTAGCGAGCATCGCCGCCCAGCAGGATGGGCGACCACATGTACGTCCATAAGGATCCGCTTTCGACACCCGCTCTGATTTGGTCAAAGGCCAAGAGCCACGGCAGTTCCCAAATGAATCGCGGTATCAGGGCGATGAAGACCCAGACGATGACCATCGCGCCCAGTCGCTCGGACTTCGTGCGGTCACGTTGATCCGGAAGCGGCAGCCACGGCAGCGCGAGTGCCGTCACGAAACACAGCACGACGAACAGAACCAGCGTGGTCGATGCGACGACGTGGGATACGCCTGCGTGGAATTCGAGGTACCAGAACACCACGTGGATCAGGAAGAAAAGCGCGAGAACGCCGAAGAGCGCCTTCTGTAGAGACGAGAAGCCGTGCCTCGCCGACGAGGCGTGCTTGTCGTCGGCAGTGATTGCCGTCTCCGTCATGACTTGGACCGTTCGCGGTGTGGCGGGTGCACGGTCCGTAGCATTGCACATGCAATGTTAGAGAGGCAAGGGTTTCGGCCCGCTCTGTGCAGGTGAGGCGTCTACTGCGTGGCAGATCCTCGGTTGTTGGTCGTGTCATAGGCTGGGCGGATGTTGCGACACGGCGGGCAGAGCGGACTGCGACGGTGACGTCGGGCGGGCGTTCCGTGCCACGTCGCCCGGCCACCGGGCGTCGAGAGCGAGGCGACCGAACCCGTCAGCTACTCATCGACGAGACCGTTCGGTGTATCCGCGAAGAGGGGTTCTCCGCTGCCAGCGCTCGGCACATCGTCGAGCGAGCTGGCGTCAGCTGGGGAGTCATTCAGCATCACTTCGGTGACCGAGATGGCCTGCTAACAGCGGTAATAGAAGACGCCGTTGACCGCCTCGTCGAAACGCTCGACGCGTTGTCCGAACCTGCGCAGGCAGGCAGTACCGAAGAGCTGGTGCGTGCGACATGGGAGGCATTCGCCAATCCCAAGGCGATGGCCGGACTGGAGATTCTCATCTCCACCAAGGAGTTGCGTCGCGGCCTCGATGGCAAGCACATGGACTCTCTGGGCTCGGCCCTTGCCGGCCTGTTTCAACGCTTGGACTCCGGCGCCGATCGTGAACATGCCATCGCCTTGGGCATGCTGCTCTGGACGACGCCGGTAGCGATGATGATCGCAGAGATGTTCGCAACGCTGCCGCTCGACGTCGGTGATGCGCAGAAGGCAATCGCTGGCCTCATCGATCACCACCGCTGACGGAGTGCGCACCGGAGGCGCCGTGCTGGTCATCGCCGCGGTCGCCATGCCGCGAAGCAACCTGGGCGCGTGACTATTTGAGTACCTCGGCTGGCGCGGCATCACCGAGCACCTCGCAAACCAGCCGGGTGGCGAACGAATCTGCCGAAGCCAGATTGCCGGTTGACAAACAATCAAGACGGGTGTTCATTCGGGGGACTTGCCTGGACCGCCGCCGTCGACCTGGCCCCCGGGAGTCCTGTTTCCGTCAACATCGTGGAGGTCGAGTGAAGTTGCAAGTGCGACGCCCTCCATGGTGGACGGCATCCGACGGGGGAGACGACCGTCCGCCGGCTCGTCGTAACCGGCGTGCATGACTCGCAGTACGAAGATCGTGTTGCACGACCAGAACAAACGAATGTGGCTGTGGCGGAAGTTAGGTCATCAAGGAGACATGTGGCACGACGAATGATCGCAGGGAGTGCAGTGCTCGCCATTGCAGCATCGACCATGCTCGCGACGGCACAGCAAGCGTGTGCCGAATATGAGCAATACGCGATGAACGGGACGTTTGCCGTGGTCGCCAATGGCGAATGGGCGAAGATGAACGATCGTTATCAGGATCAGCCGACGGTCAAAAGCACTTGGGTTGTGACCAGTACCTGCTCCTCGGCGTACGCCTGCGAAGGAAAAGTAACCAGCACTCTCGGATGGACTGAAGACATCTACACCACCTCGGGCGACGACTGGTTCGTCAAGCACGAAGTGCCCGAATGGATTCCGTGCCCGGACGGCACCACCGCTCCCGGCCTGCAGGTGTACAAGTTCTACCGCGCCAATGACGCCGGCATGCAGGATATGGCGTCCACGACGTGGACCGGCGAAGACCAAACCACCGGCATAACTGGAAACTGCGGAAGAAATCGTTCCCTCGTGCTCAACATGCCGCTGAAGGTCACCAAAATAGAGTGAGCCGCCTCCCGCCGGCTGGCGCCAGCTTCACAAAATTTCTTCCATTCCGTCGACCTCTTGGCGATGTCACTTGTCGTAGCCAAGCTAGCCGCTGAATTCATTGTCACACAAGCTATTTCAGCTGCCCGGCCATTGCAGACCGTGGTCCGTTCCGCTTCAGGTCTGCGGTGGCCTCGGCAGCTAGGTAGTCAAGCAGGGGAGCTGGCACCGCAACCGCTCACGTCAGAGGTCTATTGCCAGTCGATATCTTTGGTGCTGAACGAAGGTCTCTGGAATATGACACGTCAGACGGCAGCCGGTAGCAATCTGCATCCCATACCGGTACCATTTGAAGCCATGAGCAAGCAGATCGCCGTTCGGCTTCCCGAGGAAGTCGTCGATTTCATCGACCGGGAAGTAGACCAGCGGCATGTCGAGAGCCGCGCGTCATTCGTGCTCAAGGCGCTCGAACGTGAGCGACGCCGGCTGATCGCCGCCCGCGACGCGGAGATTCTCGCCGAGGCCACCGCGGACGATGACTTCGATGCGCTAGCTGCGCACGTCTCTACCCTCCGACTGGATTTCGATTGAGACCGATTCATGTCGCCCAACTTGACAAGGCTCGACCGGTTCTCGTCCTGACGCGGGAGGTCGTGCGGCCTCACCTAACCAGAGTCACCGTCGCACCGATCACCGGAACGATTCGCGGCCTGTCGACCGAAGTTCCTGTCGGCGCTCGCAACGGGCTCGATAAGGATTGCGTCGTCAGCGTCGACAATATCGTGACGATTCCGGTAACGGCATTGAGGCGCCAGATCGGGTTCTTCCTTCCAGATCAAGAGGACTTGCTGACAACGGCGATTCATCACGCCTTCGATCTCGACTGATGAGTGAAGGCCGTGTGCTCTGGGTCGACCCGACCAATGACGTCATCGTGGTCGGCATGGTCCAGCAAGTCGACGCCGGCAACGCGATGACGGGGCGCCCCTATCCAGTTCCCGACATCCGCGGAGTATCTCGATCGATTACGTACGGCTCACTGACCGAGCCCACGTGCTGAAGTAGGAGTCGTTGAGACGTCACGACCGGCGGACCCTCTCTGGAACGCCTCGACGTCCGCGACGCGTGGCTACGCGATCATCGGGTCGATCGCCGACCGAGGCACTAGCACCGACACCGCCCCGTATGAGGCGGGCAACACCACGCCCTGGTCGAAGAAGAACATCACCCCGTCGTTGACCACCGCGAAGTTCTGATAGTTGGCGGGGTTGAACAGCGCGCCGGTGGCGAACGGCAACGGCGGTGGCGGCGGGGGCGGGGTGGTCGTCGAGGAAGTCGGCGTGGCCGCGGCCGGCTGTCCAGCTTCCGCCGGCGGCGTGGGAGGCGCGACGGGCGGCGGCGGCGCCAACTGCTCCTGCAGTCCAGACTGGGCGAGCGGCGCCACGGTCTTCAGCGGATCGTCCACCCGCCATAGCGGCGTGCTCTGCTTGTCGTCTGGCGCGGCTGTATAGAGGATCGCCTTGCGATAGCTCTGGTCCCAGTTGAACGCCTTGTACGTCGTCTGCGGCTGCGCGCCGCCGACGTTTTGCACCACCTTGAACACCAGGGCCTGAGTGCCACGCGGGGGAACCGACGAGGTGTACTCCGTCGGAGTCATGGTCAGCGAATTCGGTGTAGCACCAGACGGGCCAGACTTGGCCGTATTGATGAACGCGTCGCGCGTCTGGGAGACGTAGTCGGCGACCGACTTCTGGTCGGGGTAGTCCAGCGGAATGCTGATGTTGACGTTGTACGCGGGGTCGGAGAGTCCGATCACGCAGGAGGTGCCGGTGTTGCCGCCCTTGAGGTCGGCGCAGTAATCCTTCGGCGCCGCCACCGCCACGCCAGAAGAAGCGAAGATGGTGGCGGCCGTGGCGAGCATGGCCACGTTGAGAGTGCGCATGGTGAAACCTCCTAGCGGACGCGGCACCGCGCCGCGGACGACAGATTAACGTGCGGCGCGCCCGTGTAGCAGGCCGGGCGCAGTAACCGCTCCGTACCGTTGCCCGAGTGGAGGCTCGGGTGACGGGTTCCCCACTGCCGCGGTCATGGTTTGACACGGCCGCATTGACGTCGGCGTCAGCGCTGAGGTTGCCAGCGTCAGCCCTCAGTGGGTTCACCGACAGCGGTAATCCGGGTCGGCGAGTACTTCGCGTGCCCGCACTCCCCGGGGCGCGGGCAGGAACGACTACTCACCGCCGCACTGTCCGTGCCGTGCCCGTCGGCCTCCAATGCCAGCTCCTCGCGCTAAGCGGGGCGAATTGCTGGCGACGGCATCGATGTCAGTTCGATGCGTGACATTCTCGCGGCTCAAGATCATTGCCTGCGGGGAATCGCTCATTTATCGTTGATGCGATCGTCGAAGGGTTTGCTACTCGCCCCGGGCACGACACTTCGGGGGGAGAACGCATGTACCCAGAAACTTCGGCGTCACGCCAGTTCGTGGCCTTGCCGGGCTTTGCGGGTGTTGGCCCCAATTGGAGCGCCAAACGCAGTTCCCTTCTCATGTACGGGTTCGTGGCGATCTTTGCGCTGCCCATGCTGGCCTTCGGTGTGCTGGGTGGCAGCCCGCAGCTCGGGAAGATCCTCAGCAATTACGCGACGCCCGTGATGGGTGTCGGACTGGGACTTTTCATCGTGGGCTGGTTTGTCTGGTACTGGTGGCGCAACAGCCGAAGATTCGTCGTCTCCGTCGCCGACGACGCCCTGACGATCAGCACACGCCCCGGCGACGCCTATCAATTCAGCGACGCCCGGCTGGGCCTGTGGGGAATGAACGACGCGACGACGGGAACCGTGCTTCACCTACACAGCGGTCCGAACCGCTTCGTTCTTGGCGGTCGGGATCACCGAGTCGGTCGGGGAACACGGCTCGACGAGCCACCCATCATCGGGGTGGACGCCTGGTTGACCGCCCAAGAATTCGATGAGCTTCTAGGGATGGTGCGTCCCAACAGCGGTCTGGACGTGCGTTCGGTGACCCCGGAGGGCCCAGTGCGCTGCCTGCTGTTTCCCAACGCGATGCGGGTCCAGCAGATGGGGGGCTTCGCCGCGGTCCGAAATCAGCGACAGCTGTGGAAGGCGGCTTCGCGTGCCGTCCTGGCCATCGACGTTGATGCGCAAGGCATTCGGGTGATCGACCTCGGCACCAATGCGCACGTGATCTCAGCCGGAAACGGGCAGTGGACCGCGACGCCGGCGACCTACCAGTACGGTGTGTCGCGGCTTGGGATGCTGTCGGTGAGTGGGCGCCTCACGCACGCCCTCTCGGAGACACCCGAAATGGTGATCAACGTTGCCGGCATGCCGCCGCTGACCATCGCCTGCCGCGACGCGGCCGGGGTCTCGTCGCTCAAGGGCCGGTTTTCGTGGCGCGGAGAGGTGCCGCAGCGGGTCAACGATCCGGCTGAGTACTCGGTGACGGGAGGGGACTGGCAGATCCTCGTCGAAAAGTTCGGTCTGGCAACGTATCTGGAGACGCACGGATAGTATTCCGCCGCTGCATCGCGGCGCGATCGACCCGTTACCCCACCGAGTGCGCCGCTGCGGGACTAGCCACGCCGGCCAGGCCCTAGCGCGACCGGGAGCCGCGCAAACAGCGTCGCTTGCCGAGAGCGTCTCCTGCACAATCCATCGTCCGTCGTAGCCCGTCTCGCGATTGACGACGCGCTGCGCTCGCTGAACGAGACCGTGATGGAAGCGGCAGAATGGCAATCATGCGAGTCACGGTTCTGGGTATGGGCGCCATGGGCGCCGGCATGGCGCGGTCACTGCTGCGCGAGGGGTTCGAGGTGACGGTGTGGAACCGTACGGCCGAGAGGTCCGAGCCGCTGGCCGACGATGGTGCTGCGGTAGCGCTCGATCCGACCGTGGCAGTCGCCGGCGCCGACGTCGTGTTCGCGATGCTGTTCGATGCTGCGGCGACACTCGACGTGATGGCGACGGTGCTGCCGGCGATGAAAGAGGGCGCGGTGTTCGTCCAGTGCGCGACCGTCGGCGTCGAGGGCGCCTCGCAGGCTGTGGTCGTCGCGGCCGAGCATGGCGTTGCGTTCCTGGATTGTCCGGTGCTCGGCACGAAGGCGCCCGCGGAGCAGGGCAAGCTGGTGATGTTGGCCTCTGGCGACCCCGCCCTGCGGGAGCGGGTGCAGTCAGCGTTCGACGCAGTCGGAACCAAGACCATTTGGGTAGGAGCCGAGCTCGGTCTCGGGTCGAAGCTCAAGCTGGTCTGCAACGCGTGGATCGGCGCCCTGGCCGCGGCCGTCGGTCAGTCCTTCGCCCTCGCGAAGGGCCTCGGCTTGGACCAACAGCTGATGCTCGACGCGCTCGACGGAGCCGCAGCGGGCTCGGCATACCTGCAAATGAAGGGCAAGGCGATCATCGAGTCGTCGTACGCCCCGCAGTTCAGCGTCGACGGAGTTCGCAAGGACACGGGACTGATCAGGGACGCAATCGCGGCATCAGGGCTGTCGACCGCACTGGTCGACGGCGTCCGCGCCGCATTCGACGCTGCCAGCGAGGCCGGTCACGGCGACGACGACATGGCCGCGGTGTACTTCGGTTACTGATCGCTTACGCCAATTGCTTTGAGCTCCAAGTTTACTGGTACATGTCGCGGCTGCACATCACCCACCTGGCTTACTCGAGCGGCTAGGGGCCGTCGACGTGCTCCCGGGTAGCGCAGGATTCGACGGATCTGCAGACCCTCCGCCGCGTAGCTGTTCGTCGATCTTTGGATAGAGCTGAGCAAAAATCGGCTTGAAGAGCTCGTTCTGCGGTGGGTCACCCTGCGGAGTGAGATACACCGTCGCCAAGACGACCACCGTGTTCCCGGCGGTGGGATCGTGTACCGCGAGCCCTGAGAACCCGACCATGTTCCCGGGATGCCCGTACATCGGGCCGGCCCCCTCGATCCCGAAGCCGTAGGTTCCGAATCCCCGATGGGCCGCGTCGCCGGGAGCGGACGCATTCATGGGCTTCAGGTTGGCCAGCCGCCACTGCCGGGTCGTGGGGTCGAGGAGCGATCCCGACACCATCGCCTCGGTGAAGTCGGCGACGTCTTCAGCCCGGGATATGACGGCACCGGCAGTCCACGCCCAGGACGGGTTGTCGTCGGTGTGATCGGCTGGCATCAGGTCACCGGCCAGCGCCGACTGGAGCTGAGCCTCGGGCAATGGACCCTCGAAGGATTCGTTGGGTCCCCACATGTACCCGCGCGGGTGCGGGGATCTCAGCGCTGAGTCCACGGCGACAGGCAACGCCGTATTCCGCAGACCCAGTGGATCGAAGATCCTGGTCTGGAACGCGGCCGACGCAGACATCCCCGTCAGCTTCTCGATCACCAACCCGAGCAACACGTAGTTGGTGTTGTTGTATTCGTAGTCGCTGCCGGGCGCGAAGTTGGGCGGATGGGCGAACGCGATGTCGAGGAGCTGCCTTGGGGTCCAGACGGTCTCGGGATGCCTCTCCAGCGTGGCGGCGAAACCGGGGTCGCTGGTGTAGCTGTAGAGCCCGCTGCGCATCTCGGCCAGCTGATGCAGCGTGATGTCCTCCCCATTGGGCACTCCAGGCACGTAGCGGGAGATCGTGTCCGTGATCGCCAGCTTGCCCTCCTGCCGGAGCTGCAGGATGACCGTGGCCGTCATCATCTTGGTCATGCTGCCGATGCGGACGTGATCGTCCGTCGACGGAGGTGTGTCCGTGCCGACTGCGGCCACGCCGAATGTGGCTTTCCAGTTACCCTTTTCGGGACTGCGGATCAATACGATGGCCCCGGGGATCCCGTTGTCCTTCAGGACCGCGGGCATCTGCTCGGTAAGGGCTCGTGCGTATCCGGGTATCGAAGGGTCTGCCCCACCACCCTGCGGTCGGGGCTCGCTCGCACAGGCGACGAGTGCAGCTTCGGCGCCCACGGCACCGGCGAGGAGCAACAGTCTTCGTCGGCCGATCACGTCCGGTTACTACTGTCGAAGACCTCGCGCAGGAGCGGCATCCGTCAGGCTCCCACACTCGGTGCAAATTGTTCGCTTGACCGAATAATCCCAGCGCAGCCGCACGCCGAGCTTCCCCGCGATACTCTTTGCCGATGATTGCGGGCGACAAAGCGCCTAACTTCACCTTGTACGACCACACCGGTCGGCCTAGGACGCTGTCTGCGCTCCTCGCCAAGGGGCCGGTCGTGCTGTTCTTCTTCCCGATCGCGTCCTCACCGATCTGTACCGCGCAGGCCTGTCATTTCCGGGATCTGAGCAACGAATTCGCCACGGTCGGCGCCCAGCGGGTCGGCATCAGCACCGATACGGTCGACAGGCAGGCCCACTTCGCCCAACAGCGCTCGTTCGACTATCCGCTGCTCTCCGACGCGGACGGTGTCGTGTCCGAGCTGTTCGGGGTGCGCCGAGGCAGGTTGGCCAAGCTGCGCAAGTCCGTCGTCGCGCGTCAGGCGTCCCGGCACAGCCGGCACACTCGGCGCCGCGGCCTTCTGCCCAGGCTGTTTCCGGTGAAGCGAACCACGTTCGTCATCGACACCGACCGCACCGTCATCAAGGTCGTCTCCAATGAGGTGCGGGCATCGGTACACGCCGACCAGGCCTTGTGGTTCCTGGAGAACCGCGAGGTGCCGGACAGTCCGCCGCACGTACGGCACACTCACGCGCTTCAGCCGCCGGAGGTCAAGGCCGAACCGCTCGAGGTCGAACCGGCCAGGGTCGAACCCGCCTACGCCGAACCGGTCAAGGCCGAGTCCGCCGCAGATTGGTTCGAAGAACCGGCAACCTCGAGAGAACCGCGAACCTCCGACGAGCCGGACGTGGTGGAGCCGTACGCGCTGACCGACCGCATCGACTCCGGCATCGAATTGGCGCTCGAGACTCCGGTGGTCGCGGTGGACACCGCAGCGAATCAGATGCGCTGGCCGAAGAACGACGTCCGGACCCAGATCCTGGCGTGGTGCGTGCACAGCAGCACGATCGCCGAGCTCGCCGCGCGCCTGTCCCTACCACTCGGCTCGACGCGATATCTGGTCGACGACCTGGTGACACAGGGCTACCTGCGGGTGTGCGCCCCGCTAGGCGACGCGATGTCGATCGACGAACGCCGTGACCTCATGACGAGGACCTTGGTCGGCCTGCGGGCACTCTGAGTTCCCCCGCGCGACGGGGATACGGCCGAGCAGTGGGATCCGCAGATCTGCTGCGCCCTTAAGTCGCCGCCTGCTCCGCGGTGACGTCGTCGCGGCCCGCCAACCGGTCATCCCACACGGCCAGCACGTCGGCCGGGGTGCGCGGTGTCAGCAGACTGCCGACGACGTACGCGATGAGACTGGCGCCGAGGCCGTAGTAGATCGGCTCGTTGGCCAGCACGTCACCGACGATGACCATCGTGCCGAGCGTGACGACGGTGCCTGCCGCCATCGACCACAGCGCGCCGGTACCCGTCGCGCGCTTCCACACGAAGCCACCGAGGATCGCCACCAGCAGGCCGCCGACCAGGATGTCGTAGGCCACCGTGAGCGCTGCCACGACGTCGTTCAGCAGTGCGGCGACGACGATGACCGCGATGCCGAGCACCACGACGTAGAGCCGGTCGGAGTGCACGTCACGCTCGGCGTCCACGCTCTCGTCCGCGTCCTTGCGGCCAATCATCCTGAGCAGCAACGGCTTGACGTCGGTCTTGGCCACCGTCGCGGTTGCGATCAACGCACCCGACGCGGTGGACATCATCGCCGCGACCGCGGCGGCCAGCACGATGCCGCTGATCCCCACCGGCAGAATGGATTCGGCGATCTGGGCGTACACGTCATCCTTGGCCTCGACGTCCGGCAGGAACGTCGACGCCGCCGTGCCGATCAGTGCGCCCGCGACGCCATAGAACAGGCAGTAGACCGCCGCGGTGGTGCCGCCCCACTTCGCGACGCCGGGGGAGCGGGCGGTGAACACCCGCTGCCAGATGTCTTGTCCGATGAGCATTCCGAAGCTGTAGACAACGAAGAACGTGATGATCGTGGAGGTTCCGATGGCGCCGAGGTCGAACACCGTGTCACCCGCACGCTCGCGGATGCCCTCGAAGCCGCCCGCCTTGTTCCACGTGAACGGCAGCAGGAGGAAGAAGATGCCGATGGTCTTGAGGATGAACTGCACCATGTCGGTCAGCGTGATGGACCACATGCCGCCGATCGACGAATACAGCATGACGATGACGCCGCCGATGATCACCGATACCGTCCGGCCGGTGCCGAACAGGACGTTGAAGACGGTCGCGTAGGCGATCGTCGACGTGACGGACAGCATCAATGTGTATGCGGCCATGACGATTCCGGACGACGACGTCGCGTCGATGCCGTACCTCAGTCGCAGCATCTGCGCGACGGTGTACACCTTCAGTCGCTGGATGCGTCCGGCGAAGACGAGGCTCAGCAGCGAGCAGGCCGACGGCGATCGCGACCACCAGCCACATCCCGGAGATGCCGAACTTGTAGCCGAGACCGACGCCGCCGACGGTGGACGCGCCACCGAGCACGACCGCGGCCATCGTGCCGGTGTAGAGCGCCGGGCCGAGTCTCCGTCCGGCGACGAGGAAGTCGGCGGAGTCCTTCGTCCGCGACTTGCCCCAGAAGCCGAACGCCAGCATGGCGACGAGATAGACGACGATGATGGCGATGTCGAGTGGCTTACCCATGGTGATGCTCCTCGGTGGTGGGTTGCAGGTGGGTGGGGGCGAACATGCGCAGGACGGCGGGCAGGACGACGACGGCGGGCCCGCGGGTCTGGAACGTCTCGGCGACGACGTCGCCGACGGTGTCCAGGCTGGCGAGGTGGGCGGTGACGCCGAAACTCTCTGCCAGGGCGACGAAGTCGGGTCGGGCGAGCTCGGTGGCGGTGGCCTGGCCGAACGCGTCCGGTCATGTACTCCCGCAGGATCCCGTAGCCGCCGTCGTCGACGATCAGCCACGTCACGTCGGCGTCGTGCTGGCGGGCGGTGGCGAGTTCGGCGATGGAGTACATCGCGCCGCCGTCCCCGGAGACGGCGAGAGTGCGTTGGCCGGTCCCGATCGCCGCGGCGAGCGCAGCCGGGATAGGCGAACCCGAGACCGCCCGCGCCCTGTGCCGAATGGAACTGCCCTGCAAGCGGATCCCACGCCGACCACGCCCAGTACGCCGCGATGGTCATGTCCCAGAACGTGTGTGTCGACGGCGGGACCGCGGCGCGAAGGTCGTTCATCAGCGTCAGCTCGGTCGTCGACATCCTGCGTGGCCAGCCGCGCCAGCACGGCGTCGCGCAGCTCGGCCGCGATCCGAGCGCCCGCGGTGCTCGGTCGCGGCGTCAACCTGTTTGGCGATGGCCTGCAGCGCCAGCGCCGCGTCGGCGTGGATGGCGAGGCCGGGGTGGTTCGCCTCGAGCACGCGGGGTTCCGCGTCGACGTGGATGAGCCGGCCTCGCGGCGCGAAGGTGAAGTAGTTGCTCGTCACCTCGCCCATCGCGGTCCCGACGGCCAGCAGGACGTCGGCGTCCTCCAGGAGCTCCGTGGTGTGGCGGTCCTCGATCCACGACGCCGCGGACAGCGGATGGTCGAAGGCGATCGCGCCCTTGCCGCCGACGGTCGAGACCACCGGCGCGTCAAGCAGTTCCGCGAGCGCGGCAAGAGCCTCGGGCCCGCCCGGCGAGCGGCGTACGCCACCGCCGGCCAGGATGACCGGACGCTGTCGCCGAATTCAACAGCGCGGCCGCCGCGTCGACGAGTTCGGCGCGGGGCGGTCGATCCGCGACGTGCGGTCACCACCGACGTGACCGGCGGCACGTCGGTCGGTTCGAGCAACACGTCCTGCGGGATCTCGACCCACGTCGGTCCGGCAGGCGCGGACTGCGCGAGCGCCCACGCGTCGGCGAGGAGACTGGGGATCTCCGCCGCCTGCCGGACGACCGCGGTGCTCTTGGTGACGTTGACGGCGCTGCGCTGTTGGTCGTCGAGTTGGTGCAGCATGCCGCGGCGCAGCCCGAGTCCCGCCCGGGGCACCTGGCTGGTGATGACGAGCAGCGGCACGCCCGTCGCGTACGCCTCCTGCAAGGCGCCGAGCGCGGTGAGCGCACCAGGGCCGGTGGACAGGAACAGCACCCCGACTTCGCCCGTGGCCCTGGTGTATCCGTCGGCTCCGAACGCCGAGTTGTTCTCGACCGCGAACTGACGAAGGTCAGATCGCTGCGCCGGATCGCGTCGAACAGGCCGAGCGCATGCTGGCCGGGAATGCCGAAGACGTGCGAGACACCCAAGGCCGCAAGCGTTTCGACGACGACGTCGCCACCGTTGCGCGTCACCCCGCCGTCTCCTCGTGCCTCAGCGCCAACAGCGAGACGAGGTCGTACGCGACGTGTGACGCCGCGACACCGGTGATCTCGGCGTGGTCGTAGGCGGGGGAGACCTCGACGACGTCGGCGCCGATGATGTTCAGTCCGCGGAAGCCGCGCAGGATCTCGAGCAGCTCGCGGCTCGTCATGCCGCCGGCCTCCGGGGTTCCGGTACCCGGCGCATGTGCGGGGTCGAGCACGTCGATGTCGATCGAGACGTACACCGGCCGGTCGCCGAGGCGCTGCCGCAGCTTGTCGACGACCTCGACGACGCCCTGGTAGTAGACGTCCGACGAGGTGACGATGCCGAAGCCGAAGCGCCGGTCGTCCTCGAGGTCCTTCTTGCCGTACAGGGGACCGCGGGTGCCGACGTGGCTGAGCGCCTCGGTGTCGAGGATGCCCTCCTCGACCGCGCGGCGGAACGGCGTCCCGTGCGTGTACTCGGCGCCGAAGTAGGTGTCCCAGGTGTCGAGGTGCGCGTCGAAGTGCACCAGCGCGACCGGGCCGTGCTGCTGGGCCGCCGCCCGCAGCAGCGGCAGCGCGATGGTGTGGTCGCCGCCGATGGTGACCAGGCGGGTGCCGTCGGAGGTCAGCTCGACCGCGGCGGCCTCGATCGTCTCGATGGCCTCGTGAATGTTGAAGGGGTTCACCGCGATGTCGCCGGCGTCGGCGACCTGTGCGATCTCGAACGGCGACACGTCCATCGCCGGGTTGTACGGCCGCAGCAGTCGCGATGCCTCGCGAACGTGGGTCGGGCCGAACCGCGCTCCCGGGCGGTAGGACACCCCGGAGTCGAAGGGGACTCCGGCGACCACGATGTCGGCGCGCGGCACCTGATCGAGCCGGGGCAGACGGGCGAACGAGGCAGGACCCGCGAATCGCGGCGTCTTCGATGCGTCGATGGGACCTACGGTCGTCATGCGGTGACCTCCTCGGAATCGAGCCGATCTGGTCGCTGGTCAGCGTGGCCATGGCGGCCTCTCGTCGGTGGTGTGGTGTGCGTCACTTTAAGAGGCGAACCAACTCGCTGCAAGCAGTTCGTTCGTTATCGCAGGTGCTTCCGATCAGGATCTGCCAGCATCTGCGGGATCATCCACACACAAGTGGCATAATGACCTCGAATGACTCTCTTTTTGTCGGACGGCCGGGTCGAAAAATCTTTCGATGAATTTGGCTGGAGGGGCACGTTGGACGAGGTCGACGAGGCGATCGTGGAACTTCTCGAGGTGGACGGGCGCCTGACGCACCGCGAGATCGCCCGCGCGGCGGGCCTGTCTCGGTCGTCGGCGGCCGCGCGGGTGCAACGGCTGATCGCCAGCGGCCAGGTGGTCGTGCGAGGCGCCGTCCATCCGGCGGTCATCGGCCGCGGATCGCTGGCGCACGTCGGTGTCGTCGTGCGTGGTCCGGCGGCGCCGCTGGCGGCCGAGATCGCTCGACGTGACGACGTGCCGTTCCTGTCATTGACGAGTGGGCATCACGGCCTCGTCGCCGAGGTGCGGGTTCCGTCGGCCCGCGACGTCGACCGGACGGTGTCGGAACTGCGCTCGCTCGACGGTGTCGCCGGTGTCGACACCCTGATCTACGTCGAAGTGGTGCGCGACGTGATCGGGCCGGTGGGCGACGTGCGAACCGAGGTCGATGACGTCGACATGGCGCTGCTGCGGGCTCTTCAGAGTGATGGCCGGGCGTCCTACGTCGACCTCGCCGCCGTCGTGGGCCTTTCTGCTGCAGGCGCTCGTCGTCGCGTCGTCCGGCTGATCGAGTCGCAGGTCGTCCGGATCGGCGCCGTCGTTCGCCATTCGGGACAGGACAGGCAGAGCGCCATGGGTTTTGGGCTGCGGTTGGCCGGCGAACATCGCGAGGTGGTCGACCGGATCGCGGCCATGTCGTCGGTGATCTTCGTGGCGCGCACGCTTGGACGCTTCGATCTGCTGGTGACCGTGAGGGCGTTCTCGCCCGGCCAGCTCGTCGAACTTCTCGACACTGTCCGAGCGCTTCCCGGCGTCAACGAGATGGAGACCTGGGCACACCTCCAGGTCGTCAAGGAGAGTTACGCGTCGGGATTCGGCGTAACGGACTGAGGGTTCCTAGCCGTCCTCGCCGGGAGTCACGACGATCGGCAGGTCCAGGACGCGGAGGATCCTGGCGGCGACGGAGCCGATGAACAGGCGCCGCGGCGGGGCGAGCCGGCTGGAGCCGAGCATCAGGAGATCGCCGTCCTTCCAGTCGAGCCCCTCGACGGCGGCTTCGATCGTGGCACCGTCGGCGACGACGGCGGTGACGTCGGACCCCTCGGGAAGCGCTGCCTTCGCGGATTCGAGTGTGGCGTAGGCGTGTTCGGCGGCCGCCTCGACACCCTGCTCACCGTGCTTGTCGAGCGCGACGAGCGAGACCAACCGCAGCGGCGCCCCGGTCGCCCTGCTCGCCCGCAACGCGGTGTCGAGGAGACGGGCCGCGCCAGGACGATCGCCGATGGCACAGGTGACGGCTCGCACGCGTTCCACGTCGGAGTGTCGGGTGCCCCGCGGAGCGACCGCGACCGGAACGGGCGCGAAGTGCAGCAGGTCGTCGACGAGCGACCCCAGCGACAGGCTGCCGGCCAGCCCGCCTCCCGATCCGCCGACGACGATGGCCTCGGCCTCCGAGCCGAAGTGCTTCCTCGCTGAGCGCACTGGCGACCGAGTCGTCGATGAGCACCGCGCCTCGGGCCGTGACGTCGTCGGGCACCAGGCGCAGCGCGTCCGTCGAGCCACTCCGAACCCTGTTCGGCGAGCACGTCGTGGAACTTGTCGGACGTCACGCGTGGAGTGGTGACGTCGTCGGGGGCCAGCACCATCCGCAGTTCCAGTTCGGCGCCGAGGGTCCTCGCGAGCCGGACTGCGAGCGAAATCGCGTCCGCACCACCGGATGTCGCGAGATAACCGACGACCAGCTTCATCGGGTCTCACTCCGCCTTGCCGTGGTCGATGTGGGGGATCGGCGTGCCCTCTTCGGCGAGGGTCTCCTCCTCGATCTTCATCGTCATCGGCTTGCGAAGGCCGCGCGTGATGTAGACCAGCAGAATCAGCCCGACGACGAACCAGATCGCGCCGTAGAGCAGGGCGTCGAAGTGCAGGTTGATCCACAGCACCGCCGTCAGGGACATGCCGATGATCGGCAGCACGATGTTGGTGAGGATCTGCACGCGGTGTGTTCCGTTGCTTCAGCCGGACGGCGAAGTAGAGGAGCACGGTCAGATTGACGACGGTGAACGCGATGAGCGCGCCGAAGTTGATCATCGCCGACACGAATTCGAGCGTGAACTTGAAGGCCAGCAGTGACACTGCGCCGACGATGAGTACGGCGTGCAACGGCGTCAGGAACTTCGGGTGGATGTAGGACAGGAAGCGCGGGATGCGGCCCGTGCCGTTGCGTGCCATCACGTAGATCATTCGAGAGACGCTCGCGTGTGAGGACAGACTCGACGCGAACATGGCGGCCAGTGCGGAGGAGACGAACAGGATCTTGAAGAATTCGCCGCCGACCTTCAAGGCGAGTTCCGGGAGCGTGTCGTCGGTGACCTCGAAGCCGTCGAGCGTGGGGAACGCGGTCTGGGCGAACCACGCCCCGAGGAAGAAGATCGCGCCGCCGATCAGCAGTGCCAGGACGATCGCCTTCGGCACGGTGCTCGGCGTCTTGGCTTCCTCGCTGTACATCGTGATCGCGTCGAATCCGATGAAGGAGAAGCACACCACCGTGGCGCCGGCGATGACCGCGCCCATGTCCACGCCTGCGTGATAGAGCGGCTCGAGCGTGAATATCGTGCCCTGCCCAAGTCCGTTCCGTATCGAGTTGTAGGCCAGCACGATGAACACGCCGATGAGCACGATCTGGAAGACGACGAGTATCCCGTTGATGTTCGACGTGCCCTTGATGCTCCAGGCGTTGAGCGCCGTGACGATCGCGACGTAGACGATGACGAATATCCACGACGGTGCGTCGGGGAAGAACGACTCGAAGTAGATCCGGCCGATGACCGCGTTGACCATCGGCAGCAACAGATAGTCGAGCAGCGAGGACCATCCGACGAGGAAGCCGACGTTGGGGTGGATCACCTCGGATGCGTAGGTGTACGCCGATCCCGCCGACGGGTAGACGCGCGTCATCCGGCCGTAGCTGATGGCGGTGAACACCATGGCCACCAACGCGACGATGTAGGCGAGGGGGACGACCCCGTCGGTCTCTTCCGAGACGATGCCGAACGTGTCGAAGACGGTCATCGGGGTCATGTAGCCGAGGCCGAGGCCGACGATCGCCCACAGCCCGAGCGATCGTGACGAGGTGTGGTGAGCGGATGTTGAGGTCGGTTGCACGCGAGCGCCTTTCAGCCGTCCAGTCAGTACGAGTCGGACGGCGCGCAAGGCGGCGTCGTGACCCGGACCTGTACGTTATCTGGCAGACGACGGCCGCGCTGGCTTATCGACGTCGATGCCGCGGTAGGTTCCACCGGTGAGCGAAGACAGAGTTCGGGTGCAGATCGGCGCCGGTGGCGTGGCAACGGTGACGATGGTGCGCGCCGACAAGCACAATGCGCTCGACCAAGCCATGTTCGAGGGCCTGATGAATGCCGCGGCGCAGCTGGCCGACGACCCCTCGGTTCGCGCGGTGGTGCTGCACGGCGAGGGGAAGAGCTTCTGCTCGGGCCTCGACATCGCCAGCTTCATGTCCGGCAAGGGTGGGACCGGCGTGCTGCTCGAGCGCGACGGCGACCGGCTGGCCAACTTCGCTCAGCGCGTGAGCTACGACTGGTCGCTGGTGCCTGCGCCCGTCATCGCCGCGATTCACGGGAATTGCTACGGCGGCGGTCTACAGATCGCGCTGGGCGCCGACATCCGGATCGCCGCGCCCGACGCGAAGCTGTCCATCATGGAGGTCAAGTGGGGCCTCGTTCCCGACATGGGCATCACGCAGTCACTCCCGCGACTGATACCCATCGACGTTGCCAAGGAGTTGACGTTCACCGGCCGCATCGTCTCCGGCAGTGAGGCTTTGGCGCTCGGATTGGTCACGCGGAACAGTGACGATCCGCTGGCCTCGGCGCTGGCACTCGCCGACGAGATCGCGCAGAAGTCTCCCGACGCCGTCCGCGCCGCCAAGCGCCTCTACGACGAGACGTGGGTCAGCGATGACGCCGCGGCGGCCCTGCGCCGCGAATCCGAGCTGCAGCTCGCGCTGATCGGCAAGCCCAACCAGATCGCCGCGGTGGTGGCGGGAATGTCGGGGGAGAAGCCGGTCTTCGTCGACCCGACCGAGGGTTAGGCTCGCTAGGTGCCGTCCGCAGCGTTGAGCCGGCTGCGGCTGCTCAACATCCGCGAATTGCGCACGCACTGGGGACGCGCGGTGGCGTCGGTGGCCGTGGTGGCGGTCTCCGCGGCACTGCTCGTCGCCGTCCTCGGCGTGTCTGGCTCCATCACCGGATCCATCGACCGCCTGGCCACGAGCATCGGCGGCGACGCCGACCTCGAAGTGTCCGGTATAACCGAAGATGGTGTCGACGAAGCGCTGACCGACACCGTGAGCCGGGTCGAGAACGTCACTGCTGCGGTCCCGATGGTGCGGATGCGCACGACTGCCGACGCGCAACAGGTGCTGCTGATCGGCCTTGGGCAGAACGCTTCCGAACTGCACTCCGACCTGCAGACGGCGATCAAGGACGAACTCGACGCCGGGTCGCCCGTGACCGGAGCGTCCAATGGCGTGATCGTAGGCGCCGGCCTCGGCATCGCCAAGGGCGCGGAGTTCCAGGTGGCGTCAACCATGGTCACCGCAGTCGCCGTGGTCGACGGCCCGGCAGCACGGCGTTTGAACGACGCCCACTTCGTGATCACGTCGCTCGCGCTCGCCCAGCAGATATCCGGCCGCGTTGGCCGAGTGGACTCGATACTGCTCTTTACTACTCCGAACGCCGACGTAGAACATGTTCGGTCGGCAGTGTCCACGGCGATCGACGGACGAGCCGTGGTGGCCACCCCGAGTTTCCGTGCCGCACAAGCCAGTAGCTCGTTTGCGATTCTTCAGGCGATGACGCTGTTGGCTGCGTCGGTCTCCTTGGTCGTCGCCGCCTACCTGAGCTACAACGCGATGAGCATCGCCATCGCCCAGCGCCGCCCAAGCATCTCGACGATGCGCGCCCTGGGTGGTAAGCGCCGAACAATCGTCTCCGACATGCTCGGCGAGGCGGCCATTCTCGGCTTCGTTGGTGGCGTCCTTGGTTCGCTCTGCGGCGTGGTCATCGGCCACCTCGCCGTCGCCCGATTGCCCTCGACGCTGGTGCAGTCCTTGGATGCCCGCATTGAATACGTGTTGGCCCCCTACGTCGTACCGTTGGCCATCGCCGCCTGCATCGTCGCTAGCGTGGTGGCCTCGGCGTTGGCCGCCCGGCAGGTTCATGGCGTCGCGCCGATCGAGGCGCTCGCGCCCAACGGCGCCACGACGTCAGCGGCGAGTTCGCAGGGGCTTCGGATCGCGGCGGGGATTGCCGCGGTTCTGCTGTTGGCGGCGACGGTCGTCATCATCACGGGTGACTTTGGTCAAATCGCGATGGCATCGATAGCGCTGGCCTTCGTCGGAGGTAGCCTGCTCTGCTTCGCCTTCTCCGGACCCATCATCGGCGCCGCATCCGCCGTGGCCCGGTTGTTCGGAGCCCCCGGCATCTTGGCGGCCGCCACCATCGAGCGTGCGCCGCAACGGATGTGGGTGGCCATGATGACGGTCCTCACCGCGGTCGTCACCACCGTCGCGGTGACCGGTGCCACGGCCAACGCCGTCGACTCCACCGTCGAGTCGTTCTCCTCGGTGGCCGACGTCGACGTCTGGCTGAGTTCGGCTCCGCCGCAGGACTATTCGACCAAGCTGTTGCCGCCAGACACCGAGTCGAAGGTGTTGGCCGTCCCCGGCGTCGACCGTGTCATACCGGATCAGATGGCCTATGCCACGGTCGGCGAGACCAGGGTGATGTTGCTCGGGGTCGCGCCGGCTCGAATCGGAACATTTACACGTCGATGTCGGCGCGGGATCGCGACAAATTGCTCGCCGGAGAGGGTGTCGCCCTGTCCCGAGACCTCGGTCGTGCGATGGGTGTTTCCGCGGGCGACAAGATCGTGCTGCAGACCCCGACCGGTCAGCGCCGAGTACACGTGCTCGAACTGGTCCCCTACTTCTCCGGGCTTACCGGCACCATCGCGATGAACCTGGAGTCGGTGCAGACCTGGTTCCTTCGACCCGGCGCCACCGACCTCGAGGTCCACGTCAAACCGGGGGCGGATTCCAACGCCGTCCGGGCAGAGATCCGCGGCATCGTCGACAAGAGACGTGTTCGTCTATTCCGGCGCGGAGGCGCTGGCCGGCATCCGAAGCGCGCTCACACAGGTGACCGCCGTCATCGCGATCATCGGGTGGATCGTCGTCGTCGTGTCGGCCATCACCCTGTTGAACACCCTGATGCTGTCGGTGCTGGACCGTCGTCGGGAGATCGGCGTGCTGCGCGCGATCGGATCGACTCGCCGCTTCACCCGCAACGCCATCCTGGCCGAAGCCGCGGGCATCGGCATCGTCGGTGGCGTACTTGGCCTGATTCTCGGCGGTGCAATTCAATACCTGATCTCGGTCGCGATGACCAACGTGCTCAGCATCGATGTCGCGTGGGAGGCCAGCCCGATGATGATCTTCATCGCGCTGTTCGCCATCATGATCTGCCTTCTCGGAGCCGTCACGCCTGCGGTGCGCGGTGCGAGGCTCAACATCGTCGAGGCAATCAGTGCCGACTGAACGATCAAATGTATTGCGCGCGAATGTGATTCACCGGCAGGCGATTTGATGGCGACGATATTCGTCACCGGCGGCAACGGCTTCATCGGCTCGGTGGTCGTCCGGAAACTTCTGGAGCGCGGATACGCCGTTCGCTGCCTAGTGCGTCCGCATAGCAATACCGACCGCATCGCGGGCCTGAGTTATCAAACCGCGCTAGGCGACGTGCGTGACATGGCCTCCGTTGAGCAGGGGCTGCAGGGATGTGATGGCGTCATCCATCTGGCGGGCTTGTCGAACTGGGGTGACATCAACTCCCCGCTCATGGACGAGGTCGTCGTCACCGGCAGCCGCCATGTGCTTGCCGCCGCCCAGCGTGCGGGCAACGTCCGCATGGTGTTCGTCAGTACCGCAGCGGCGGTCAACGGCTCCACGTCGGCGGTTGTCTTCAACGAGGACAGCGACTGCACCCTGGACCTGAACAAATTCCACTACAGCCGCGCCAAGCGCCGTGTCGAGGCCGCGTGCCGGACGGCGGCCGAGGCGGGACTACCGGTCTCGATCGTCAACCCGACCGAGGTGTACGGACCGAATGACACCGCACTGAATACGGCGGGGAACCTCGTCGACTTCGCGAGGAGTAATCCGGTGCTGGTGTGCAAGGGCGGCACCAGCGTCGTCCACGTCGATGACGTCGCCGAGGGCACCATTCTGGCCTTCGAGCGTGGCGTTGCCGGGCAACGCTACATCCTCGGCGGGGACAACCTGTCGGTCGCGGAACTGGCTCATCTGACGCTGGACATCCTTGGCACGAAGAGACCCGTCGCGCAGCTGCCCAACCCATTGGTCCGGGCGGCGGGAAGAACCGCACAGGCCCTGAAGATGCCGTTCCCCGTCGACCCCAACGTCATTCCGTATGCCACCTTGTTCTGGCTAATGGACAACCGGAAGGCCCGCACGGAGCTCGGTGCCACCTTCCGCAACGCCCGCGACACCCTCGCTCCGACGCTGGCATGGTTGGCCGAGACGGGACGCATCGGCGTCCCAGCCTCCTAGCGCTTGGGAGCGGGTAGAGGTCCGTGATGGGTCTCGAACATTTTCTTGACATCGGCGAAGATCGATAGCGCCGGGTCCAGCGTGGCCCGGTCGTGGGAGGCCATCACGCTGGTGCGCAGCAGCGCCCGGAATACGGCACGGCAGGCAGGATCGCGACGTTCACGAACACACCCGCCTCGTAGAGCAGATTCCACAGCATCACGGTCTGCATCTCGTCGCCGATGAACACCGGCACCACCGGGGTGATGACCTCGGTCCCATCGGGCAGCTTCGTCGGTTCGACCACACGGAACCCGAGCGACTGGAGCCCGGCATGCAGGTAGCGCGCATTGTCGAGGACCTGGGCGAACAACTCGCGGCCCTCGTCCGACCGGCAGATCCGTACCGAGGCCAGTGCGGCGCCGATCGCGGCGGGCACCGCGGACGCCGTGAAGATGAACGGCCTCGAGTGGATGCGCAGATAGTCGATGACGTCCGCAGGCCCTGCGATCACCCCGCCGCAGGACGCCAGCGCCTTGGAGAACGTGGCCATCCGCAGATCGACGCGGTCCTCGACGCCGAACAGTTCGCAGACACCCGCCCCGCGAGGACCGAATACACCGATGGCGTGCGCCTCGTCCACCATGAATCTGGCGCCAAAGCGTTCACACAGATCGGCGATCTCCGGTAGCGGCGCAATGTCGCCCTCCATGGAAAAGACGCCGTCGACGACCACCAGAACGCCACCGCGATCGTGCGCGGCTCGCTTGAGCGTGTGCTCGAGCCGGTCGAGTCGGTTGTGCCGGAATGACCGCACCTTCGCCTTGGCCAGGACGCAGCCGTCGAGAATCGAGCCGTGGTCGCCGGAATCCACCACGACGGTGTCGTCCGGACCGAGGATGGTGCCGAGCACGCCGATGTTCGCTTGGTGTCCCGTGGTGAAGACGATCGCCGATTCGACGTTCATCCATTCGGCGAGTTCATGCTCTAGCTCGACGTGCAGATCGATCGTGCCGTTCAAGAATCGTGACCCCGTCAGCCCCGTTCCGTACTTGGCCAGCGCATCTTGCGCACCCTGTTTGACCCGCTCATCGCAGGTCAAGCCCAAGTAGTTGTTGGACCCGAGCATGATCCGCTGGCGGCCCTCCATCTCGACGACCGGTTGCGTCGCGCCCTCGAGCACACGGAAGAACGGCAAGGCACCGAGACCGCGAAGAGTCTTCAGTTGCTCCATGCGGTCATGGATGCGGGCCTTCGCGAATACGTCTGCCGAATTCGACACGAGCTTCCGTCCTAACGGGCGATGCCCTGAAGTCGTCGGTCCCGGGACGCGTGGTGGATACCTTGGTGATTTCGGTCTTAAACAGAGGCCGGATCGCGTTCGGAAGACGGGACCGATGTCGCGCTCGGACTAGCGACACCTTAGCTGGTATCAGCTCGTTGCTTTGAGTCCAATTGACGTGCGGTCATATAAGCACGGCTCGGGAGCATCTTCTCCGCGACCGGCCCGTTAAGGTCGCTAGCCATGGGTGCACTGGATGGCAGGGTCGCTTTCATCACCGGCGGAGCACGCGGGCAGGGCCGCGCACATGCCCTGGCGTTGGCCGCCGAAGGCGCAGACGTCGTCGTCGCCGATGCGCCCCGTCCGATGAATCTGACGTACCCACTGGGCACCGAGGACGATCTTCGGCGCACGGCCAAGGAGGTCGAGGAGCTCGGCGGCCGATGCCTCCCGATCGCGATGGACGTGCGCGACGCCGCCGCGGTTTCCGCCGCCATCGACGAAACCGTAAGCAGCCTGGGCAGTCTCGACATTTTGGTCGCCAACGCCGGGATCGTCAGCACCGGGCCGCTCGACGAGGTGACCGACGAGACCTGGCACCAGCTCGTCGACACCAACCTCACGGGCGTGTTTCACACTCTGCGCGCGGTCGTGCCGGTCATGCGACGGCAGCGGTTCGGCCGCATCGTCGTCACCTCGTCGATGGGTGGCCGAATGGGCATCCCGGAGTTGGGCCCGTACAACGCCACGAAGTGGGGCGTCATCGGGCTCGCGAAGTCCCTTGCCCTGGAGGTTGCGAAGGAGGGGATCACCGTCAACGTCATCTGCCCGACCACGGTGCACACGCCGATGGTGCAGCCCGTGGGTGCCGACGACGTCCCCGACGAATTGGTCCAAAGGATGATGCGAGCCAATCCGGTTCCCCAGCCGTGGATCGAGCCCGAGGACGTCAGTCGTGGGCTCCTCTACTTGGTCACCGATCCCGGCGTCGTCACCGGCAGCGTCCTCGAGATTGCGCTTGGCGGCAGCGCGCGGGTTCATTGAGCAGCGCGATTCCTGCGTTTGTGTCCACGGCTGAGGAATGGCATGGTCGCGGGTAGCCCACGCGCGTGGGGCCGATTTCGGGTACTCGTTGGCCCGATCAATGCCAATGATCTGAGGGGCGGCAACGCCAAGTGACTGACCTCATTCGTATCGGGCAGCTACTGGTCGCCGAGCGCTGACGTGGCACTAAGGGTCGAACTCACCGACGTCGTGCGTCAGTACACCGCAGGTGGACACGCCGTCCGGGCACTCGACCGACTCACCTTGCAGATCTACGGCGGAGAATTCACGTCGATCGTCGGGCCGTCCGGCGCAGGCAAGAGCACGCTGATGCACCTCCTGGGGGCACTAGACTCGCCCGACTCCGGTTCCATTCGCTTCGACGGCATCGACATCGCGACGATGACCGACGATCAGCAGTCGACGTTCCGGCGCCGCAAGGTGGGCTTCATCTTTCAATTCTTCAATCTGCTGCCGACGCTGACGGCGTGGGAGAACGTCGCGATCCCGATGCTCCTCGACGGGCAGAAGCCACGCACCGTGAAGGCGGACGCGATCCGGCTGCTGGACCTCGTCGGACTGCGCTCGCGCATCGACCACAGGCCTGCCGAACTGTCCGGCGGACAGATGCAGCGGGTCGCCGTCGCACGGGCGTTGATGATGGATCCGCCGCTGATCCTTGCCGACGAGCCGACCGGCAATCTCGACTCGGCGACCGGTACCGCAATCCTCGAACTGCTCAGCGACGTCGCTCACGGCATCGGCGCCGAACGGGCGGTCGTCATGGTGACGCACAACCTCGAGGCCGCCGCCGAGACCGACCGGGTCGTCACGCTGCACGACGGCGCGGTGACGGCTGACGTCCATACCGAGGAAGCGCCAAGTCTCGGAAGACATTCGCGCAGACCGTATGCCGAAGCGGTGACCGACGTGATCAAGGATCTGCACTCCGCGCTGGCGGCGATGGACGCGCAGGGCGGGCGTCATTCGTCGAGCTGGTCGTAGACCGCGGCGCGGAAGGCGACGCGTGAGGCGACCTCCTACTCGGTGAGGTCACACGTGTAGCCACCGACATCGGTGGTCAACACGTGGATGTCGAATGCGAGCTGGCTCGCGAACGAGGTGGGCCGCTGTGCGACCCGGGCCTGATCGACCGTCATGGAACGCGATCCGATGGCATCGGTGCTCGAATTCATGTGCCGTCCTCGCCTCGCGCTTGGCTCCTCGGATCCGGGCTCGCAGCTGAGCGCCGAATTGGAAGCGGCGCTGTCGAGTATTTACCGTGACGTGGCTCACTGCTCGGACAGCCACGCCGCCGTTATGGACATGTGACGAGCGGTGTTGCACGTCGACGAGCCGTTCCGACGCCGTCAAGGCGTTCCTTGCGGAAGTGGGCTGCTTCACGCTCGGTTTGCCCAACCCGCGGGAGACGTGACGAAAATGTCTGCACTGCAATGGAATTCGGAGACCAGTCGGACGTCTCCGTTGGGGTTGAGCCGTGAGTGATGTCACATCGCGTTCCGATTCGGCCGAGCCCTGGGTACTCCAACGACCTCCGAGGAAAGGAACGCTAAATGTCCGACAGTGGACCAGTGTCAGCAGTAAAGGGAATCGTCGAAGACGTCGTGGGCAAGGTCAAGGAGATCATCGGGATCGTCATCGATCACGACAGCCTGCGCGAAGAGGGCCGTGCGCAGCAGGACAAGGCCAAGGCGCAGCGCGATGTTGCGAAGAAGGAAGGCGAGGCTGAGGTCGCCCGCGGCGCCGAGAAGGTCGCCGAGGCACGCGAAAAGGGCGCCAGCGCCAGCAAGTAGTAGCTCGTTCATTCTCGCCGGAGGGCGACGGGATTCGGTACGGATCTGGTCGCCCTCTTTGGCGGTGCAGCCCTCTCGACTGATTTCCGGCCAATTCCTACATCGGCGTCAATTGTTGGTTTCGGTCTGGAAGGTCGCTGGGTAGTCACCATGAATGGTCGATACCCGCACGGCAGCGGAAACGTTCGCAACAACGACTGGTTCGAGCGCGTCGCACGCGGCGGTTTCGCCGCCAGCGGCGTATTGCACCTGCTCATCGCGTTGATCGTCCTGAGCTGGCACTCGGTGGCGGAGGCAACGCTGACCAGTCCGGGGCGTTGGCCACGTTGGCCGCGAGCCGGGCGGCGCGGTCATGCTCTGGGTGGCGGCGGTCGCGCTCGGCGTGCTGGGTGTTTGGCAGCTCTTCGAGGTGTTCGTCGAGGACGACGCGAAGGACCGGGTGAAGGCGGGCGCGGTCGGAGTGGTGTACCTCGCGCTGGGGGTCTCGGCGGCGAAGTTCGCGATGGGCAGTGGGCAGTCCAGCGGCAGTCAGAATGCCGGGTTGAGCGCGCAGAGATGCAATCAGGTTGGGGCAAGGCCGTTTTGGTGGTAGTCGCCCTCGTCCTGTTGTGTGTCGGCGGGTACCACGTCTACAAGGTGTCAGCAAGAAATTTCTCAAGGACCTCAGCGTCACCGGCGGATCGGTCATCACGTGGTCGGCGTCGCAGGCTACGTCGCGAAGGGCTCGGCGCTCGCCGGCGCCGGGCTTCTCGTCATCGTTGCGACGATGACGTCCGACCCGGCGAAGGCCAGCGGTGTGGACGCCGCAGTGAAGGCGCTCGGCAACGCGCCGTTCGGCAAGGTCCTGCTCATCGTCGCCGCGCTCGGCATCGCTTGCTACGGCGCTTATCTGTTCATCCGCAGTCGCTACGCCCGTATGTAACTCTCGTTGACGTCAGAGCTCTGAAGCTGACGGGCCGGCGCGCCGCGACCGACGGCGCCTGTTGATGTGATATCGCCGATCTTGGTAGCTGAACCTGATCTGTATGGGACGTTGGGCGCGTGCCAGATTCACGCGGGGCGACAACCCGCAGGACGTCTTCACCCTCGAGGTGAATCGCACGCCGACTGGCTACGAAGATCCCAAGTCGCGTCAGGTGCCGACGTAGTCGGCGAGCGATGTTTCCTCCAACTCGAGCCGGGTAGTCGAAGGGTCAGCGCTTAGCCCTCGCGCTGAATCAGCCCGATAATCCCGATAAACCGGAGGCAATGCCGCATGGCTCGGACCCCCATCACGACGTCCACCGACGTCGTCACCTATCTCACGGACCAGCACGAAGCGATCAAGGCCCTCTTCATTGAAACGCTCGATGCCGCAAGCGCCGAGGATCAGCAGGATGCCTTCGGCCGGCTCCGCACTCTGCTCGCAGTGCACGAGACCGCCGAGGAAATGATGGTGCACCCGCGCGTGCGCCGCAAGATCGACGGTGGCGACGCGATCGTCGACGCACTCTTGACCGAGGAGCACGACTCGAAGGTGGCCTTGACCGAACTGGAGAAGATTCCCTTCGGCACGGCCGAGTTCACCAAGCAGCTGATTCATCTTCAGCGCGCGGTGTTGGCGCACGCCGAACGCGAGGAGGCCGAGGAGTTCACCCTTCTCGAAGAGCACCTGAGCGCCGACGAACTCGCGAAGTTGGCCACGGCCGCCGAGGTGGCCGAGCGGATCGCCCCCACCCACCCGCACGCCGGCGTGGAGTCGGCGTTCGTCAACTTCGCCGTTGGGCCATTCGCCTCACTGCTCGACAGGGCTCGCGATGCGCTCAAGGGCAACGCCGCCTGACGCGACATCGTCTGCCCGACAACCGAACCGGCCTCAGCGCACAACGCTGGGGCCGGTTCGTCGTTTGCCTACTCCATCGCATCCGCGATGGCTTGCGTGTAACCGGACCTCAGCGTTCTCTCAGCCTCACGCTGCCAGGCTGGGACTCGTCGTCGTCGGCCTTAAGGCGACGCACCAGATTGGCAAACCCCGCGCCGACAATCGCCGGACTGTCAGAGGATGTGATCCGTGAAGGTTCTGATCGTCGAGGACGAACCCCGGTTCGCTGCCACCCTGTCGATGGGGTTGCGAGCCGAGGGCTTCGTCGTCGTGCACGCCTCCAACGGGGTCGACGGACTGTGGGAGGCGACGGAGAATACGTTCGACGTCATTGTCCTGGACATCATGTTGCCCGGGCTCAACGGCTACGAGGTTCTGCGCAAGATGCGCGCGAAAGAGGTGTGGACCCCCGTTCTGATGCTGACCGCCAAGGATGGCGACTACGACCAGACCGACGCCTTCGACCTCGGTGCAGACGACTACTTGAGCAAACCATTCGCGTTCATCGTGCTCTTGGCCCGGCTACGGGCGCTCCTTCGCCGCGGTGCTCCTCACCGCCCGGTCGTCCTGACGGCTGGCACACTGATTCTCGACCCCGCTCGTCGCGTCGTGCAACGCGATTCGACTCCGATTGAGCTCACGCCACGGGAGTACGGCGTCCTTGAATACCTGATGCGGCACAAGGACACCGTCGTGACCAAGAACGACATGCTGCAAAACGTCTGGGATGCCCATTATTCGGGCCCTGACAACGTCGTCGAGGTGTACGTCGGATACGTGCGTCGCAAGATCGACGCGCCGTTCGGCACCAATACGATTCAGACCGTGCGCGGAGCGGGCTATCGCTTGGACTCCGGCGAATACTGCAACGGCAGCTGAAGGGTCACCATCGCGCCACCTCCGGGTCGATCACCAATCGTGACGTTTCCTCCATGTGCGGCAACGACTTCGGCGACGATCGCCAGCCCGAGTCCGGCGCCCCCGTCACTGCGCGCGCGGGCGGAGTCGATGCGGACGAACCTGTCGAAGGCTCGCTCCCGGTCGTGCCTCGGGAATACCGGGACCATCATCGGCCACCGTCAGCACCGCATGGGATTGGTCGGATCGGACCCGGAGTTCGACGCGCGACGTCGCATGCCGTGCAGCGTTCTCGAGCAGGTTGCGCACGGCTCGCGACAACCCGCCCGGGTCGCCGATCAAGCGCGTCGCGGCGATATCGGCATCGACCGTCAGCGCCGTCTCCCGAAGCAGCCGTCCCATCTCGTTCGAGACGACGTCGTCGAGATCAACGTCCCTGCGCTGCAACGCGAGTCCACGCTCATCGGCGCGGGCCAACAGGAGCAGATCCTCGACGAGGGACTCCATCCGCTGCGCTTCGGGTCGCAGTGTGGAGGTTGCGAGTTCCTCGGTGAGGAACTCGGGATGTGCAGCGGCGACGTCAAGCGCTGACAGGATCGCCGCGACGGGGCTGCGCAGTTCGTGAGAGGCGTCACCGACGAACCGTCGCTGAACGTCGTGGCCCGCCTCGATGCGAGCAAGCATCTCGTTCATCGTGACGGCGAGTGCGGATATCTCGTCGTGGTTGGCGGGAACCGGTACGCGCTCGCCAAGATCGGAGGTACTGATGTCGGCGACTCGTCTCCGGATCGCGTCGACCGATCGCAGCGAGCGGGTCACCAAGAGGTAGGTGACGGTGGCCGATACCGCCGTGACGATCGGCGATGCTCCCGCAAGCAGAATCAGGACCGTCGTGACCGTGGATTCGATTGCCTCGCTGCCTGCCCCGACGAGCACGGTGTACCGCCCGTCGAGGCCGTCCACGGTCTGACCGCTGATGCGCACGTCGTCATCATCTAGTCCGTGTTCGCGCAGTCCGGTGACCATCGCCTCGCCGATGCTGCTCGGCGCCACGAGCGGCGATGTGGGCGCGGAGTCCGATCGCAGGACCACGTTGCCCGCCCGGTCGATGACCTGCACAGAGACGATGCGCTGATCGGTGATCGTCAGCGCGCCATCCAGTTCCGTGATGGCGTCGTACTGCAGCGCAGCCGACGATGTCCCTGACCCGGCCCGCCGCTGCACCGTTCACGCCGTCGAGCAACGAGTTGTATAGCAGCACTGAGAGACCCAGCCCGGCGATCACGAACGCGACCAGTACCACCGTCGCCGAGACGATCGCCGAGCGGACGGCGATACCCCAGTACCGCGGTCGCCACCGGGTCCATGGCTGCGGTGAGTGGGGCACCCTGCGGATCATGCCACCCAGGGGTGTGACGGCCGCAGCCGTCTCAGCGTGCTCTCAGCGGACCATTCATAGGTTCCGTCCTCATGAGTGAGACGACGAGTTCGGCGCTGAGCAAGTCAGCGCGCGTGACGTTGAGCAAGGTGCCCGAGATCACGGTCTGGTTCTGGGTCATCAAGGTGCTGTGCACGACCGTGGGGGAGAGCTTCGCCGACTGGATCAACATGACACTCGGTGTGGGCCTGGTCCCGACCTCGGTCATCTTCACGGGGGTGCTCGTCGTGGTACTGGCACGACAATTGACCCTCGATCGGTACGTGCCGTTCGTCTACTGGCTGACGGTGGTGGTGCTCAGCGTCACGGGCACGCTCTACACCGACATCCTCACCGACAGCCTCGGCGTTCCGCTGGCCTTGAGCACGACGGTCTTTGCGGTGGTCCTCGCCGTCGTCTTCGGCATCTGGTACGCCCGAGAACGGACCCTGTCGATCCACAGCATCGTCACCCTTCCCAGGGAGGTCTTCTACTGGATCGCCGTCCTGGTCACCTTCGCGCTGGGGACCGCGGTTGGCGACTGGACCCTCGAACTCACCGGTTGGGCGCCCGGCGTCGCGGTGCTCCTACCCGCTGGCCTGATCGCCGCGATCGCGATCGGCTGGCGGCTGGGCGCCAACGCCGTGCTGTCCTTCTGGCTTGCCTACATTCTCACCAGGCCACTCGGCGCGAATCTCGGCGACTGGCTGGGTCTTTCGTCGTCCGAGCGCGGACTGGGCCTTGGCACCGCGATGACGAGCGTGATCTTCCTTCTGGCGATCCTCGCAATCGTCGTGTACCTCACGATGACCCGCGCCGACGTCATCGAAGGGCCCCAGCTGGCACCCGAGCCGACCGCAGCCCCCGCCCGTGAGCGGGCAATGCTCGGCTACTACGCGGTCGTGGCGGTCGCCACCGCAGCGCTCATGATCTGGGCCAACGGTCAGCCACATTCGGCCCCGTCGGCAGAGGCCGAAGGCGGGCCCACGGTCGTCGTCCCGATCGCCGCAGGCCAGGCCGTGGCACACTTTCCGGCTTCCGACGTCGCGGGCTTCCGCACCATCACCCAGGACACGCTGACGAAGTTGCAGGCAGGTGACCAAAGCGGGGCGACGGCGAGAGTCAAGGATCTGGAGACCAGCTGGGACGACGCGCAGCCGAAGCTCCAGGCCTTGGACGACACGACCTGGACGGCGATCGACGGCCGCATCGACACCGTGCTGACCGCGATGCGGGAGTCCAGCCCGGATCCGAACGCCGAGAAGCAGGCGTTGAACGAGCTGTTGACGGCATTGAACTGAAGCCGGGGCCGGCGATCTACTGCGGGTGGGTCGCCAGGTAGTCGCCGACCGGAACCGGCGAGGTCTCGAGGTAGCCGATCGGGAGCAGTACGTCACCGGCAGTGGTGCTGTAGTAGACGTCCCACCGGTAGTAGCCCGCGAACGCGCCTGGATCGTTGGCCAACACCGTGGCGACGTCGTTGACCGCGCGCACGTATTCGGTGGCGTGGTTGTACCGGTAGATCGCGCTATCGTGATCTCCCGCAAAGTTATTCGCAGCAAGATAGCGGCCCGCCGCCATGATCGAGTCGCGGGGCGAGTGCACGTCGCCGCCCTCGCCGTAGGCCGCGAACGTCGACGGCAGGAACTGCATCGGGCCCTGGGCGCCGGCGCTGCTCAGCCCGTCGATGCTGCCGAATCGGGTCTCGATCAGGTTGATCGCCGCCAGGTAGTTCCAGCCGACACCGGTCGCCGCCTCCGCGTCACGGTAGTAGCCGAGCAACTCGTCAGCGGGAGCGGGCGCCACGATGCGCCACGGCGGGACCGCATCCTTCGGCGGTGTCATCGCGGTGAGTTGTCTACGGGCATCGATGTTTCCGTCGTACGTGGCCAGCAGTGACGCCGGGATTCGAGGACGGGTGATCGAGTCCCATTCGGGGTGCCTGCCGATCGCGCGGTAGGCCGCTTGCTGTCGGTGCGCCGCTGCCACGAGTGCCGACTCCGGCGTCGACGGAGCGCGCAGAGCCTGCTCGTCGGCGACGAGATCGTCGGCCAACCGTGCAGGGTCGGTCGCCAGCCGCGGCTGAGCGCCCACGGCGACGTTCGCAGGGGAGGACACCGTCGTCTCGTCGAGCTTGGTCGCGGTCACCGGCGCAGAGCCTGCCACCGTCGGCGTGGCCGACGGCGGCACCGATTCCGAGCACGCGATGAGCGTGAACAACGCCGCGGCAAAGGACGACCGGGCCGACCACACGGTTACTGCGCACGGCCCCAGCTTGTCACGCGACATCGGGTGCGGTCTCGATCCCGCCTACTGTGGAGGCGTGCGCATAGCCATTGCAGTCGTCGGCGTCATCGTTGCCCTGTTCGGTGTCCTGTTCACGCTGCAGGGGGTCGGCATCGTCGGCGGCAGTCCGATGACAGGCACCATGACGTGGTCCGTGCTCGGCCCGATCATCGCGATCGTCGGCATCCTTCTTGCGGTCGGCGGCCTGCGCTTCCGGCGCTAGTCCTCCTTGCGGATCAACCGGCCGAGCGCCTCCTTGTCGGGAGCCAGGAGCTCGTCGATGCGGGGCTGGTTCACGTCGGCGACGACGATCTCGCCGACGTCCTTGTGCACGTCGCGGAAGATGCCGTGGTTCTTCATCTTCTCGGTCTGATAGACGTTGTCCTCGGTCGGCGTCACGTAGTACACCGCATCGGCCTTGAACCGGTTGATCAGCCAGAGGTGGACCAACGTCATCAGGCGCTTCTTGCGCAACTTCTCCGAGAAGGTGTTCTGATCGCGCACCGTCAGGATGCTGCGCCCGTTGCGGTCCTTGATGGGGTCGACGAGGACGTTGGCGAGTTTCTCCTCGCCACCGTCACCCTGGCCGTAGATGCCCAGTTCGAGCACCTCGCCGCCCGCGCGCAGCGGCCGGAACCCGACGCGGAGCTTCTCACCGATCTCGTAGTACTCGCCCCACATCGACAGCCAGTCTTCGAGCAGCTTCTTCGGCACCTCGGTCTGAACGAGGTGCTGGGACTGCGTCGAACCCTTGCCCATGGACTTGGTGGTCGCGGTCCTGCCGGAGGAGGCGGCGAGCGCGGCGTCGCTGCGTGGTCCGCCGACCAGCGTCTGCGGCGTCCGGTACGGCGATTCGACGAGGCGCATCTTTCGCTGCAACCGGGCGAGGGCCAGCATGCCGTCCTGCTGCAGCGCGCTGGCGAACTCCTCGGATGCGACGCCGTCGATCTGGTGTCCGCCGTAGGTCATGAAGTTGAAGACGAAGCCCATCTTGCCGATCTCGGCCGGGAAGGCCCGCATCTCGTCGTCGGACATGCCGGTGGTGTCCCAGTTGAACGACGGCGACAGGTTGTACGCCATCATCTTGTCCGGATACACAGCGCGAATGGCGTCGGCGAATTCCTTGGCATCGTGCAAGTCGGCGGTCTTGGTCTCCATCCACAGGATGTCCGCGAACGGCGCTGCCGCAAGCGATTTCGCGATCGCGTACGGGATGCCGCCGCGCACCTGGTAGTAGCCCTCCGGCGTCTTCGCACGCTCGCAGTCCCAGGCCGCGTCCGCGCCGAGCGCCCTGGCCTTCTCGCGGGCGGCATACAGCGACGCCGTCTTGGCGAACTGCCGCCAGTCGGCAGCGCTCGTGTCGCTCGGCTCACCCTCGCGCTCACGGAACTCGAGCAGTTCGGCCACGGCGTCGCCATAGGTCTCGAGGCCGGCATCGGCCTGCCAGGCTTCGACGAACCGCGACTCGACCTTGTCGAAGAGATCGTCGACCGACGTCTCCTTGCCGTCCCGCCACGTGGCCGCCGACTCCGCGACCATCGCCGCGATGCCCTGGCGCTCGAGCCACGCATCGGCGGCGGCGTACTCGCCGTCCGGCAGCGAGTAGAGGAGGTGGCCCTTGAGCTCCTTGACGCCCAGCTCGTGAAAGCTGCGCATCAGCGCCAGGAAGCACGACTTGTACGGGGGCACCTTCAGGTTCGTCGCGCCAAGGAGGAACGGCTGGTCGCGTTCGTCGGCGCGGCTGTCGATCAGGTTGGCCGCCTCGGCATCCGTCCTGGCGACGATGATGCCCGGGACCCGCATGATGTCGAGCTGGAAGCGCGCGGTGTTCAGGCGCTTGATCTGTTCGTCGGACGGCACCAGAACCTTGCCGCCCTGATGGCCGCACTTCTTGGTGCCCGGCCGCTGGTCCTCGATGTGATACCCGGGAACGCCGACCTCGACGAACCGTCGAATCAGGTTGCGCACGTGTGGGTCTCCGCCGTGGCCGGTATCGGCGTCGGCGATGATGAACGGACGATAGTCGGTCGCGGGCGACGCGGCGCGCTGCGCTTCGGTCATCCGTTGGCGCAGATACTGCTGATTGCGGTCGGCGGTCAACAGCGCCCGCACCAGCCCCGCGGCCTCGTCCGGCACCTGGCTCAGGGGGTAACTCGCGAGGTCCGGTCCCGGATCCTCGCTCAGCGAGCCCTTGGCCGATGTCGCCCAGCCGCCGAGGTAGATGCCCTCGATGCCCATCCGCTTGATGGTCACCGCCTGGCCGGGGGAGTAGGGGCCGAACGTCGTGATGCTCTTCTTGTTGGAGAACAGCTCGCGCAGCCGGGCGTAGAACGCGGTTGCCGCGTCTCGTGCCACGGTGTAGTCGACGGCGATCGTGCCGCGCTGCTCCACCACCTGGCGGGCGGTATAGAGGCGAACGATCCCGTCGAAGCGCGGACTGTCGAAGTATTGCTGCGTCGCGGCAATGTCGTCCTCGAACGCCGTGCGCGCATCGACGCCTGCGTCAATCATCGTCATCTTGTTCGCTCCCCTTTGAGCCCGGTGCAACGGATATCCCCCCGAGTGTAGGGCTGTTGCGAGGCATGAGGTTTCAAATGGCGATCAGGCCGATTCCAGGTATTCAGCACATTCCTCTAGGAGCCCGCCGTGTGCTGTAACGCCTCGGCCGAAGCGGCGATAAGACTGCTGAGACCAGATCACCGCAGCGGTTCACGCGGCGGCTCGGTCTTCAAGACATAAGCGCCGCGGCAGCTGCTGGTCCCGGACCAGTGTTGGGGGAGACGGCTGCGCATGGCAGCGGTGGCAGAACGATCGCCACGCTCCTTGAGATCACAGGAGTCGATTCTCAATGGCTACATCCCGTGAGGTTCGTCATCGTCGGCACGTCGTCTCGGCACTGGCGTCGGGCGCAGTGCTGTCGTTGACGGCGCTCACCGTTGGAGTGTCACCTGCCATCGCCGAGCCGGGCGGTGGTCACGGTCGCGACCCCGGCGGGCCCGGTGCACCGAAGACGACGCTCTATCCCGTGCCGGTCGAGGCCCCCGCGCCAGGGTCGCGCCCGAGCAGACCAGGATCGCCGAGGCTCCACCCGTCGCACCGCCGTTGGTGCCCGTCGTTCCGTCGACGCCGCCGAGGGTCGAGACGCCGCCCCCCGTGGTCGCCCCCCAAACGCAGACGCAGACGCAGAGATCGAGCCGTCCGCCGTCACGCCGCCGCCCCCGGTCCGTAAACCTGCGCCCGCACTCGCCCCGGTGGACACGCCGGAGCCTGCGCCGGCCAAGCCAGCCAAACCGCCTGTGGTGGAATCGAAACCACCGGTGTCGAACTCGAATCCGCCGCCGGCACCGCGAAGGACGCCCCCTCCGAGCGCCGAAAACGCGACGCCGCCCCCGGCCGTCGCGAGTCCCGCAGCGCAGGAGCCGGTCGACGCCAGTGTCTCCGCAGCGCCGTCGATCGCCGCGCTTCCGCCGTCGCCCGGGCTCGCGGCGCCGCCGTCGGCGCCTCCGGCGCCGGAGGCGGCCAACCTCCCGCCGGCCATCCCCGGTGAAGCGGCGACGCCGCAACCCGGAGCAGCAGGTCGAGGCCCGCCAGCCCGGAGCAGGTCCCCAGACCACGCCCTCGGTAGCCCCGTCCTCGGACGGCGACGCCCCCGACGCGCAGCAGGTCAAGACCCTGCGGCCCCAGACGCTCGAGGCACCAGCGGACGACGTCATCGCCGCCAAGAAGTCCGAACCCCTTGAGGCGAAACCGGATCCGGCACCGGACAGTGACGTCGTCGCACTGCGGAGCGCGGTCGCGACCCAAGGCCAGAATCGCGACGGCAGGGGCAGCGACGACCGCGACGGTCAGAACGGACCGCCGCGCGGACCGGACGGCAACGATCAGAACGATGATCGGAACCGCGACCGGGACCGGGATCAGAACCGCGACCGGGACCGGGATCAGAACCGCGATCGGGATCGCGACTGGGATCACGACCGTGATCACGATCGTCGTGGCCCACGGCAGTGGGACCGCGACTGGGTGCAGTACGACCAGTACTACCGGCCGATCATCTGCAACCCGTTCCGCGCACCAGTCCGGGTCGTCTACGTCTACCTGGGCGCGCCGCGCATCGTCTACATCCCGCCGCTGGCCAGGGTCGCCCTCGACGTGGCGGCGCTCGGCGCCTATAGCTTCACGGCGGTCGTCGACACCGCGGCCAACGTGGTGAACACCGTGGTCGACACCGGCGCGAACCTGGTGGACGCGGCCGTGGGCACCTTCTTCGGCGGCGGTTACTACCCCGGTGCCGGGCAGCCGTATCCGCCGCCCCCACCCCCGTTGCGCCGATACGACAACGTCCCGGTCCAGGTGCGGTACTCGGACAACGTCTACCAGCCGTTCCGGGTCAACCAGATCGTCGACGTTGGCAACGACTCCGTCTACGGCGAGAACAAGGTGCTGCTCGACGGCGTGACACCGGCCTGGGGCGAGTGGACGCAGTCCGGCAACGGCGAGCGCCAGTTCGAGGTGCACAGGACGCAGCAGTACCCGGGCCTCGACGAGCCGGCCCAGGGTCCGCTGCCCGGCAACTACCAGCTGAGCCTGGCGTCCGACGAGTCGGCGGCCGGTCTCAGCCGACGCGACGTCTACCTGATGGTGGCTGCGGCGTCGATGGGGGTCCTGAGCCTCGGCGCAGTACTCCTCAGCATGGCGGTCGGCCGTCGGCGGGCGAAGGGCTAGAGCCCGGGGACGCTCAGGAAGCTACCCAACCCGGGGATCGCCCCCAGGCCCGAGAAGTCACCGTTGGCGAACTGCGTCATCATCGTCGGGCAGTACATCGAGATGGCGATGCTGGTGAACATGCCCGCCATGTCGGGGGTCAGGCCGGTGTCGCCCCTGACCTGGGATGCGGTCTTGGCGAATGAGCCGCCGGGCTTGGACAGCATCGGACAGATGGTCTGTCCGAGCGAGGACGCCATGTTCGGATCGAGGTTGTTGACGCCCGCGGAGTTGAGCGCTCCGAGGAAGTCACTGCTCTGATCCGCCTGGGCGGGGGCGGCCAGGGTCGCAGCAGCGGCAACGACCCCGACGGACAGTGCCGTCGCACGGGTGATCCACGTGCGTCGGATTCTCATGGTGGGCATGCCGTGCTCCTCAGGATGATGAATGGCGATGGAGTCAATCCAGTAACTTTTGCAACACTGATTGACAAATGTCACAGCCGCAACACGAAACGATCAAGGTTCGCACCCTATGTGCGCGTTGAGTCGCGTCTGTACGGGATTCGGTCCTGAAGCCTCAGACTTGCAACGGTGAGCAGTTCAGAACCGATCCTGAGCCCGGCCCTCGTCATCGTCTGCGTGGTGATGGCGATCGCCGCGGCGATCGTCTACCGCGCCAGCGCACTCGGCTCGCCGTGGGTGGTGCCTCGCGCCACGGTGCGCGCCGCCGTACAGCTCGCCGCGGTGGCGACCGTCCTGGCCGCGGCGATGTCCCATCTCTGGTCGTCGATCCTGGTGCTGCTCGTGATGTTCGTGGTCGCTGCGTTGACCGCCGCCCGTCGCAGCCAGGCTAGCCGTGGGTCCGCATGGCTCGCGGCGTCGCAGGCCGTGGGATTGGCGGCCGTGCTGCCGCTGCTGGTGTTGTCCCGGGTGGTGCCTGCCACGGGCTTCGCGATCGTCCCGCTGTTCGGGATCGTCCTGGGCGGGACGATGACCGCCGCCGCGATCGCCGCGCGACGCGCCCTGGACACGCTCGGCACGCGCTCGGGTGAAGTCGAGGCCGCGCTGAGTCTCGGACTCTCCGAACGGGATTCGCGAATGGAGGTCATCGCGGCGACGGTTCCGGACGCACTGCTGCCGAATGTCGATCAAGCTCGCACGGCGGGCTTGGTCGCGTTGCCCGGCGCGTTCGTCGGGGTGCTGCTCGCGACGGGATCCGCCGCGCAGGCCGGTGCCGTGCAGGTACTCGTGCTGGTGTCCCTGCTGCTGGCTCAGACGTGCGCCGTGGCGGTCACCGCGGAACTGGTTGCGCGGGGCCGGATTACACGCTTTCGGCCGGCTTGACCGCGAGCACCGGCTTGGGGCACTCCAACAGCACCTGTTGGGACACGCTGCCCAGCAGCAACTTGCCCACCGGGTTGCGGTGCTTGAGTCCGATGACCAGCAGTTCCGCCTCGGGCCGCTCCATCGCCTCCAGCAACGCGTCGGCGGGGTAGACGCCGACGGGCTGGACCAGTTCGAACGGCACGCCGCACGTGCTCAGCCGCGCATTGACGTCGCGGACCTGCGCGGGTTGTGCGAATGCGGCGTCGATGTACGAGTCGCCCTTCGTCGAGTTGATGACCAACAGGTCGGTGTCGCGAAGGCGCGCCTCCTCGATGCCGGCGTCGAGCGCTGCTCTGCCGAACTCATCTGCGGTGTAACCGATGACGATCATGCCTTCGCCTTCTCTATTTGATCCTTGTCGTCCTCCACGACGAGCAACGCCTCCTCGTCGCGGTGCAGCAGTCGCAGCACCAGCGGGATGAGCAGCAGCACCACCATGCAGACGTAGGTGACGATCGCCACGGGCTCGGTGAACAGGCTGCCCCAATCGCCGCCGCCGAGCTGAAGGCTCTGCCGCAGCTGACGTTCGATCCGCGGCCCGAGAATGACGCCGATGATCAACGGCAACACCGGGAGTCCGAAGCGTCTCATCATCAGGCCCAGTAGTCCGAACACCAACAGCAGCGCGAGGTCGAGCGCCTGCACGTTCACGGCGAACGCGCCGAGGGTGGCGAAGAACAGGATGCCCGCGTACAGGTACGGCCGCGGCGTGCGCAGCAGCTTCGCCCACAGCGGGGCCAGCGGAAGGTTGAGCACCAGCAGCAGGAAGTTTCCGATGAAGAGGCTGGCGATCAGGGTCCAGATCAGCAACGGTTCCTTCGCGAAAAGCGTTGGACCGGGCTGGATTCCGTAGGACACGAACGCGGTCAGCATCACGGCCGCGGTGGCGTTGGTGGGCAGCCCCAGCGACAGCATCGGTACCAGTGTGCCCGCGGCCGAGGCGTTGTTGGCTGCCTCCGGGCCCGCGACGCCTTCGATGGCACCCTTGCCGAATTCCTCCGGGTGCTTCGACAACTTCTTCTCGGTGATGTAGCTGAGGAACGTCGGGAGCTCGGCGCCGCCGGCGGGCAGTGCGCCGAACGGGAATCCGAACGCGGTGCCGCGCAGCCACGGCTTCCACGACCGCTTCCAGTCGTCGCGCCCCATCCACGGGCGCCCGACCGGGATCACGTCGGCGGGTCGTCTGCGAAGGTGGGCAGCGACCCACAGCGCCTCGCCGAGCGCGAAGATCGCCACCGCGATGACGACGATGTCGATGCCGTCGGACAACTGCGGGATGCCGAACGTGGCACGCGGTTGGCCGGTCAGGAAGTCGATGCCGACGATGCCGATGGAGAGGCCGAGCACCAGCGAGATCGCCCCGCGCAGCTTCGAGGAACCCAGCACGGCGGTGACCGCCACCAGGGCGAACAGCATGATCGCCAAGTACGACGGCGCACCGAGCGTGACGGCGAAACGGGAGATCGCGGGCGCGAACGCGGCGAGCAGGATGGTGCCGATGGTGCCTGCCACGAATGACCCGATGGCCGCCGTCGCCAATGCCTGCGCCGCTCGTCCGGCCTTGGCCATCTTGTTGCCCTCGATGGCGGTGATTACCGACGAGGATTCGCCCGGCGTGTTCAGCAGGATCGACGTGGTCGACCCGCCGTACATGCCGCCGTAGAAGATGCCCGCGAACATGATGAAGGCCGCGCTGGGGCTGACGTTGTAGGTGATGGGAAGCAGCAGTGCGACGGTCATCGCCGGACCGATGCCCGGCAACACCCCCACCGCTGTGCCAAGCAGCACGCCGATGCAGGCGTACAACAGGTTCATCGGCGTTGCGGCTTCGGCGAAGCCCTGCATCAGCCAGTCGAAGTTCTCCATGTTTACAGAATCCCGTCGAGAATGCCTGCGGGCAGCGGGATTCCGAGCCCGGAGTAGAAGGCGTAGAAACTGGCCAACGCCAGGATCAGGCCGATGGCGAAGTTGCGGACGTAGTGCTTGCTACCGAGAATCGTTGCGGCACCGCCGAAGAACAGCGTGCTCATGATCACCCAGCCCAGCAGATTGACCAGCAGGATCATCGCGACGAAGAGGCGCCACCAGGAGACCGACGGTGCGCCAGTCGCCCGGTGCGTCGGGGTCGACGTCCTCGCCCGCATCGGCCTCTCCCTTGCTGCCGCGTGGAATGGCGATGGCGAGGATCGCCGCGAGCACGAGTGCCGCGATGCCGAGTACCATCGGGAAGAACCGGGGCCCAACGGGATCCACCTTGGCGAAGCCCACCGGCAGCGTGAGCGCGCTGTAGAGCAGGAAGCCGCCGACGAGCGCCAGCACGGCGACGACGAGGTACTGCGCGTAGTCGGGCCGGAGATCGGGCGACTCCTCTGATCGTTCCTCGATGGTGCTCACAACAGCCCCAATTCGGTCAACGTCGTCGAGACCCGGTTGTCCTGGTCCTTCAGGAACTGCTCGAACTGCGCACCGGTCACGAACGCGTCGGTCCATCCGTTCTTCACCAATGCCTCCTTCCACTGCGGCGTACCATGCATGTCCTCCAGCACCTTCACCATCGCGTTCTTGGCCTTGTCCGAAATCCCCGGTGGCGCAAGCACTCCACGCCAGTTGGAGAACGTCAGATCGATTCCCGACTCCTTGAGGGTGGGAGCGTCGACGCCCTCGACACGCTTCTCGCTGGACACGGCGAGCACCCGCAGCTGGCCTGCCTCGATCTGGTCGATGAGTTCACCGGGACTCGACGTGCCGACCGTGATCTTCTTGCCGAGCAGCGCGGTCAGCAGGTCGCCGCCGCCGTCGTAGGTGATGAAGTTGACGCTCTTCGGGTCGACCCCGACCGCCTTCGCCAGTTCCATCGGGAACAGGTGATCGGGTCCGCCCGGTGACGAGCCACCACCGATCGTCACCTTGGACGGATCGGCCTTCCACGCCTCGACGAAGTCGGCCACCGTCCGAAACGGCGAGTCGGCGGGCACGAATATGGCACCAGGATCCTCGATCAGCTTCGCGATGGCCGTCGCGTCGGATGCCTTGATGTTGGAGCCGTTGGTGTAGGTGGCGCCGACCACCCCGAGTCCCATGGTCATCATCAGGTCGTCGTTGCCGCGCTCGTTCATCAGCCGGGCCATCGCGACCGTGCCGCCTGCGCCGATCACGTTGAATACCTCGACGCGACCGGTGATGTCGTCGTCCTCCATGATCTTCACCGCGGTGCGCGCGGTCAGGTCGTACCCGCCGCCGGGGCTGTTGGGCACCATCATTCGCAAGCGGTGCATGCCCGAGGGGTCGTCGCCCCGGGTCACGCCGCACCCGGTGGCGAACGTCGCGAGCAGCAACAGCGCCGCCGCCCCTGCCGCCCACCGTCGAATTTTCGACACTGCTCGACTCCTTCGGTCATTGTGATCCCTCGGCAATACTGTTCCCTGAGGTGACTCAGGTCACTCTTGTGCAACCAAAGGAAGTTGTGGTCATTGTGAAAACCGACGCGTCGCTCCCGCATGAGGAAGCTGTCCGCGCGCAGCCTGGCCGGCCAGTTCCTGGTGTTCCAGGTGCTGGTCGTGGCCGTGGTGCTCAGCGCCGTGGCGGCGGTGTCGGTGGCCCAGTCCACCCGTGAGTTCCGCGACGTGCGCGGCCAGCGGATGATCGCGGTCGCCGAGAACCTCGCGTCGACGCCGATCGTCCGCGACCGGTACGCCGATCCCTTCGCGGCCCAATTCCTCGCACCTGACGTCGATCGCGCGATCGCGTTGTCCGGCGCCGCAGCTGGTCGACCTCATCGGTCCCGACGGTGTGGTCCGTGCGTCCTCGGAACCGTCCCGGGTGGGCCATCGCGTCGACTTCGGAGAGAGCCGCGTGACGAGGGCCGCGCGTGGTCCGGGGACCTCGACGTCGATGGCACGCACTCCCTCGTCGGTCAAGTCCCCATCCTGTCGACGGACGGCGCGGTGATGGCCGTCGTCTCGGTGAGCGAGCCGTACCCGTCGGTGTGGCAACTGCTCAGCGGCGCGGGCGAGCGACTGCTGGTCTACCTCGGCCTCGGCGCGGCGCTCGGTCTCGCGGCATCCTGGATATTGTCCCGACGCATCAAGCGCCATACCCGCGGCCTCGAGGTGGCGGAGATCGCGGGCCTGGCCGACCACCGAGAAGCGTTGTTGCACAGCATCCGTGAGGGCGTCGTCGCGGTGAACACCAAGGGCGTCATCACCCTGCTGAACGACAGCGCCCAAGAACTGCTCGGTGTGACCGCGGGCGCCGTGGGGCGAGCGCGTCGATTCCGTCGGTCTCGACCCGGCCGTCGAGGAATTCCTGCTGTCCGACGACGACGGTCAGGGACGTCGTCATCACCACGCGCACGCGGGTGCTCGCGCTCAACCGGCGGGCGGCCAGCACGCGGGGCGAATGGATCGGTACGGTCACCACGATGCGCGACAGCACCGAACTGGCCTCGATGCAGGGTCAGCTGTCATCCCACAAGAGCGTGACCGACACCTTGCGCGCCCAAACCCATGAGTTCGCCAACCAGCTGCACACCATCTCCGGACTGGTGGAGCTCGGCGAATACGACTCCGTGCGTGATCTCGTCGGCGCCCTCACCCGGCGCCGAGCCGAGATCAGCGACGCCGTGACGCGCCACATCGCCGACCCCGCCGTGGCGGCGCTCGTCATCGCCAAGACCACCCTGGCCGCCGAGAGTGGCGTCGCGCTGCAGCTCGACGATCGCAGTCACCTCGCCGCGCTCGATCCCGCGCTGGCCACCGACGTCATCACGGTGCTCGGCAATCTCATCGACAACGCGGTCGACGTGTCGGAGGGATCGGACCGTGAAGTCGTCACCGTCGGCGTGAATGATGCTGATGGACTGACGATTTCGGTATCCGACTCCGGACCCGGCGTGCCGGAGCACCTTCGCGAGTCGATCTTCGCCCGCGGGGTGACCTCCAAGCCCGACGTGCCCGGCGGGCGCGGCATCGGACTTGCGCTCGTCCGGTTGGTCAGCGCCCAGCTCGGCGGCTCGGTCGTCCGTCAGCGACGGCGCGGGTGGGGGAGCGCTGTTCGAGGTGACGCTTCCGCGGGTCGACGCCCGTCGCCGCACCCGTCGCTTCGCTCGCCAAGGAACAGTCGCCGTGCTTGACGTCCTCGTCGTCGACGACGACTTCATGGTGGCCGAGATCCACCGAAATTCGTCGAGCGGGTCGACGGCTTCCGCGCGGTCGGCGTCGCACGCAATGGAGCCGAAGCGCTCGACGCCGCGCGAGACGCTGCAGACCCGACCTGATCCTGCTGGACGTCTACCTGCCCGACATGACGGGACTCGAGGTGCTGCATCGACTGCGCACCGACGGCGACACCGTCGGCGTCATCATGATCACCGCGGCGCGAGAACTGGACACCGTCAGCGGAGCGCTCGACGGCGGCGCCGCCGACTACCTGATCAAGCCGTTCGAGTTCGGGCAGCTGCAGGCAAAACTCGAGTCCTTCGCCGCCCGCTCCGACGCGCTCAAGTCGCGGGCGGCGCCGATCAGATCGCTGATCGACTCGTTGTTCGGGAGTACCGGCCACCGGGGCCGGCACCGCGGCCGCTGCCCAAGGGACTCGGCGTCGAGACCGGCCGCCTGGTGCTTGCCGCGGTCCGGGAAGCGGGAGAGGTGTCCGCGGCCGAATGTGCCGATCGTGGTGGGTATTTCGCGGGTGAGCGCCCGTCGATACCTCGAACACTTTCTGCGGGCAACGGCTGCTCGAACTCAGGCTGCAGTACGGGACCGGTCGCCCCGAACGCCGCTATCGGGCGGCGAACTGACGGTAAGTTGATCTTGACGTCAATATCGTCGATGCTCGCGGTGGTCTGAAGACTCGATGCCGCGCACGGAGCACGCGAATTCGAAGGCTGATCATGGCAGCGAAGAAGGCCCCGGCCAAGAAGGCTCCAGCCAAGAAGGCGGCGCACCGAGTCCGCAGGTGGCACCGTCCGTCGCGGCGCCGGAACCACATCTTGGCCCGCGAACAGCTGCCCATCCCCGACCCGAAAGCACGTCGGGCTGACCACCTACGACGCCAAGGACCCGACACGAACTACCCGCCGATCACGGAGCTTGCGGCCGCCGGCGGATGCGCCTAACGTGCTCATCGTGCTGATCGACGACGTCGGGTTCGGCGCCTCGTCGGCGTTCGGCGGCCCGTGCAACACCCCTGTCGCGGAGCGGCTTGCGGCAGGCGGTGTGAAACTCAACCGATTCCATACCACCGCACTGTGTTCGCCGACCCGGCAGGCTATGCTGACCGGGCGCAACCACCACTCCGTCGGCATGGGCGCCATCACCGAGATGGCCACCTCCGCGCCAGGCAACAACAGCATCCGGCCCAAGGAGAAGGCGCCGATCGCCGAAACCCTGAAGCTGAACGGGTATTCGACGGCGCAGTTCGGCAAGTGCCACGAGGTACCGGTGTGGGAGGTCTCGCCCGCGGGGCCCTTCCATCAGTGGCCCACCGGATCGGGGTTCGAGTACTTCTACGGCTTCGTCGGCGGGGAGGCGAACCAGTACTACCCGGGACTGTACGAGGGCACCACGGCAATCGAGCCGCCGAAGTCACCGGAGGAGGGTTATCACCCTCACCGAGGACCTCGCCGACCGAGCGATCACCTGGGTCGTCAACAGAAGGCCCTGGTGCCCGACAAGCCGTTCTTCATGTACTTCGCGCCCGGTGCCACCCACGCGCCGCACCAGGTATCCAAGGAGTGGTCCGACAAGTACAAGGGCAAGTTCGACGACGGCTGGGATGTATTGCGGGACAAGACCATCAAGCAGCAGAAGAAGCTGGGCGTGGTACCGAAGGACGCCGAACTGACCAAGCGGCACGACGAGATCCCGTCGTGGGACGACATGCCCGACGAACTGAAGCCGGTGCTCGCCCGCCAGATGGAGATCTACGCGGGATTCCTCGAACAGACCGACCACGAGATCGGCCGCGTCGTCGACGCCATCGACGATCTCGGGTTCCTCGACAACACGCTGATCTACTACATCATCGGCGACAACGGCGCATCGGCAGAGGGCACGCTCAACGGCTGCTTCAACGAGATGACCACGCTGAACGGCATGCCGGGCATCGAGACGACCGAAGTTCTGCTGTCCAAGATCGACGACTTCGGCACTCCGGACGCCTACAACCACTACGCCGTGGACTGGGCGCACGGATTGTGCGCGCCGTATCAGTGGACCAAGCAGGTCGCGTCGCACTGGGGTGGCACCCGCAACGGCACCATCGTGCACTGGCCAAGGGGCTTGGCCGCCAAGGGCGAAGTACGCAACCAGTTCCACCACGTCATCGACGTCGCGCCGACCATTCTGGAGGCCGCGGGATGCCGGCGCCGACGTTGGTGAATGGCATTGCCCAAGCTCCGCTGGAGGGCGTCAGCATGATGGGCACGCTGCGCGACGGCGGGGCACCGGAGACACACGTCGTTCAGTACTTCGAGATGATGGGCAATCGCGGCATCTACCACGAGGGCTGGACAGCGGTGACCAAGCACCGCACGCCGTGGAAGGCCGAAACCCCGCCGCCGTTCGATGACGACGTGTGGGAGCTCTACGGCCCCGACGACTGGACGCAGGCGCGCGACCTGGCAGCCGAAAACCCCGCGAAACTAGCTGAACTGCAACGGCTTTGGCTGATCGAGGCGGTGAAGTACAACGTCGTGCCCTCGACGATCGCGGCTTCGAACGGATCAACGCCGACATCGCGGGCCGGCCGCAACTGATCAAGCGGCAATACTCAGTTGCTCTTCGACGGGATGCGGGTCAGCGAGTGCTGCATCCTGACGCTGAAGAACAAGTCTCACTCTGTGACGGCCAATATCATCGTGCCCGAGTCCGGTGCCGAAGGCGTCATCGTCACGCAGGGCGGCAGTGTCGGCGGCTGGTCGCTGTACGCGCACGAGGGAAAGCTGAAGTACTGCTTCAACTTCTTCGGCATCGAGCACTACATCACCGAGGCGAAGAAGCCGATCCCCAAGGGCAAGCACCAGGTGCGCATGGAGTTCTCCTACGACGGCGGTGGCCTGGCCAAGGGCGGCGACGTCACGCTGTACTACGACGGCAAGCCGGTCGGCAAGGGCCGGGTGGAGCAGACGATTCCGATGGGCTACTCCGCCGACGAGGCCTGCGACGTCGGCTCCGACACCGGTTCGCCGGCCTCGCCGGACTACGGCCCGACCGGAAATCGCTTCACCGGTCAGATCGAGTGGGTGCAGCTAGACATCGGCGAGGACGGCCACGATCACCTGATCACCGCGGAGGACCGCTTCAACCTGGCGATGGCCAGGCAGTAGCGCGACCGGCAATGTCAGCGTGCGACGGGCCAGTCCCACACGGACATGTCGCCCGGCGGGTAATTCATGCAGACGTCGGTGGCCTTGGCGACGACGCCCTTGTTGTTGAAGAAGAGCTTCGCCCAGTTGCCCCAGCGGGTCGCCACGAACTCGTAGTAGACGTTGGTGGCGGTGTCCTCGGAGTACTGACGACGCGCGACGGAGTCCAGCGAGAAGAACCAGTGGATGCGGTCGAAGGCCTGCTGCTGGACCTCGGGCGGTCGGTTGGCCGGTCCATCATGTACCGCTCGAAGTACACCGGGCTGGTGTCGCGGGCGGCCGCCATGTACTGCTCGGTGTCGCACGTCGTGATGATGATCCGGTGCGGTATCGGGAAGTCCTCGGTCGAGTCGGCCGCCGCAGGTCCGGCGAACGTCGTCGCCGCCACACCGATGGCCGCCGCGGCCAGACCGCCACGGAGCACGAGAGCACGCAATCTGTTCACCATGGGGTTCCTCCTCGATTCGTCGATCAACTATCTCAAGACTTCGGGTGATCTGACCATTCACGTCACCGGCAGCCGGTTGCGGATCCTTCGGCAGGCGGCGGCGACGGCCACGGCGACGGCACCGGCCGTTGCCGACCATCTGTGGCCACCAGAACCACTTCCCGAGAAGTGCGGCGATCGACGGCGTCATCAGCGAGCGGACCACCAGGGTGTCGAACAGCAGACCAAGGCCGATCGTGGTGCCGACCTGACCGATGACCGTCAGCTCGCTCACCGACATCGACATCATGGTGAACGCGAAGACCAAACCGGCCGACGTCACCACCGAACCGGTGCCACCCATCGCGCGGATGATCCCGGTGTTCAACCCGGCGTGGATCTCCTCCTTGAACCGCGCCACCAACAACAGGTTGTAGTCGGCGCCGACGGCCAAGAGGATGATGACCGCCATGGGCAACACCATCCAGTGCAGCTCGATGCCGACGATGTGCTGCCAGATCAGCACCGACAGTCCGAAGGACGCGCCAAGCGACACCACCACCGTCCCCACGATGACGGCCGAGCCGCGATGACACTTCGGTGATGATCAGCATGATGACGAAAATCAGTATGAGCGAAGCGATTCCGGCAATCAGCAGGTCGTAGTTCGAGCCGTCCTGCATGTCCTTGAACGTCGCCGCCGTGCCGCCGAGATAGATCTTGGAGCCCTCGAGTGGGGTGCCCTTGATGGACTCCTTGGCCGCCTGCTTGATGCCGTTGATGTGCGAGATGCCTTCGGGCGTCATCGGATCGCCGTCGTGGGAGATGATGAAGCGCACCGAGTGGCCATCGGGCGAGATGAAGCTCTTCATGCCGCTTCTTGAACTCGGGATTGTCGAACGTCTCTGGCGGCAGATAGAACGAGTCGTCGTTCTTCGACGCATCGAACGCCTCACCCATGGCGGTCGAGTTCTCCTGCGCCGCCGCCATCTGGTCCTGCATGCCCTTTTGGGTCTGATACATCGTGAGCATCATGACCTTCATGGTCTTCATGGTCTCGAGCATCGGCGGCAGCAACGTGAGCAGCTTCGGCATCAGGAGCGTCGAGCTGATCCAAGTTCACGACCAGCCACCGGCTGATCGCTGATGGCGTCGATGCCGTCCAGCGTGTCGAAGATCGACCTGATCGACCAGCAGACCGGGATGTCGTAGCAGTGCGGTTCCCAGTAGAGGTAGCTGCGTATGGGCCTGAAGAAATCGTCGAAATCAGCGATGTGATCTCGCAATTCGTTCGTGGTCTCGACCATCTCCTTGGTCTTGATGGTCAGGTCGTGCGTGACGCCGCTGAGCTGCGTCATCAACGCCATCATCTTTTCGATGTTCTCGATCATGACCTGCATCTGGTCGGCCTGCTTGAGCATGTCGGCCATCCGGTCCTGCAGGTACTTCTGGTTCATCGTCTGGGTGGTGCCCTGCATGCTGATCTGGAACGGGATCGACGTGTGCTCGATCGGCGTGCCCTGAGGCCGGGTGATCGCCTGCACGCGCGAGATCCCCGGCACCCTGAAGATGGTCTTGGCGATCTTGTCGATGACGAGGAAGTCGGCCGAGTTGCGCAGGTCGTGGTCGCTCTCGATGAGCAGCAGCTCGGGGTTCATCCGCGCTGACGAGAAGTGCCTGTCCGCGGCGGCATAGCCTTCGTTCGCAGGCAGATCCGCGGGCAGGTAGTTCCGGTCGTTGTAGTTCGTCTTGTAACCAGGCAGGGTCAACAGGCCGATCAGCGAAAGTGCCGTCGTCGCAACCAGAATCGGCACGGGCCAGCGGACCACCGCGGCCCCGATCTTGCGCCACCCTCGGACTCGCATCGCCCGCTTGGGCTCCAGCAGGCCGAACCGGCTCGCCACGGTGATGACCGCGGGGCCGAGGGTGAGTGCGGCGAAGACGACGATGATCATGCCGATGGCCAGTGGCACACCGAGCGATTGGAAGTACGGCAAATTCGTGAAGTGCAGGCAGAACGTCGCGCCCGCGATCGTCAGGCCGGAGCCCATGATCACGTGGGCCGTGCCGTGGAACATCGTGTAGTAGGCGGACTCTCGGTCCTCGCCCACACCGCGTGCTTCCTGATATCGGCCTATGAGAAATATGGCGTAGTCGGTAGCCGCGGCTATCGCCAGGGTCACCAGGAGATTGGTCGCGAACGTCGAGAGTCCGATGATCTGGTGATAGCCGAGGAACGCCACCAAGCCGCGCGCTGCGGACAATTCGAGCACGACCATGACCAGCACGATCAGCAGCGTGACGATCGATCGATAGACCAGCAGCAGCATGATGATGATTACGACGAAGGTGGTCATCGTGATCAGCGTCATGCTCCGGTCGCCGGCGATGTGCTGGTCCGCGGCGATCGCCGGCAGGACCCGTGACGTAGGCCTTCACGCCGTTCGGCGGCGATCTCTGCCTTGACGATCTTCTGGACGGCCTCGACGGACTCGTTGGCCAGCGCCTCGCCCTGATTGCCCGCCAGGTACACCTGGACGTAGGCGGCCTTGCCGTCGTTGCTCTGCGAGCCCGACGCCGTCAGTGGGTCGCTCCAGAAGTCCTGGACGTGCTCGACGTGCTTGGTGTCGGCCTCGAGCTTCGTGACCATCTCGTCGTAGAAGGCGTGCGCATCCTCGCCGAGAGGCTCCTGGCCCTCCAGTACGACCATGACCGAGCTGTTCGACTTGAACTCGTCGAACGTGGTGCCAACCCGCTTCATGGCGATCACCGACGGCGCATTGTCGGGGGTCATCGAGACCGATCGCATCTGGCCGACGACTTCGAGCTGCGGCACGACGACGTTGAGGATCGCGATGATGACGATCCACCCGAGGATGACCGGGACGGCGAGGCGTTCGGATCAGCCTCGGGATGCGGTCGCGCTTGGTGTGGGAGTTGCTGTGCGAGGGGGGAACGGGGAACCCCTCGGTCCTCGCCTCGCTGGGGGGATAGGTCATGCCGACTTCACCAGGCAGAAGGTCTGTGCGTTGAGGCCGTCCGTGGTGTTCTCGTCCTTGACCTCGTCGTCGACGGTGACCCGGCAGCTGATCGTGTCACCGTCCCCCTGAGCGACGATGTTGGGGAAGGCGGACGGCGCAGTGGTCGACAGCTCCAGTGTCCACGGCAATGAGGCGCCGTCGACGCGCTGGGGTTTGGCGCTGAGATCCAGGTAGTTGATGTCTGCGTAGGAACCGTTGCCGAAGATCTCGTACTTCACTACCTTGGGATTGAACGGTTTGGTGTCGTCGACCTTGGCCGAGGACACACTGCCGGCATCGCCGGCGCCGAAGAAACCCCTGATCCGGTACACGGTCAGTCCGCCGATGACGACCACGATGACGATGAGGATCGGAATCCACGCCCGCTTGAGGAGCGACCCCATACCCACCTCTTTTCGTCACGTTCGGGCCACATATTAGCCGGTATAACTGATAGATTAGCCTGGGTAAGTTAATCACGGTGACCATACCCCGTCACGCCGACGTGACGGAACCCACGGCCACCATGTCGAGTAGAGCTAAATGGTTTGCAGCACAAGCGAACCGGCCGTTGAATCGATTGAGGTGACCGTTCGAAGTGAGCAGGAATAAGATACCGGTTGTGAAGACTGCGATGCTCGTGGTGATGGGTGCCCTGACGATTGCGTTGGCTGCGCCTGCCCAGGCCGACCCCGACACCGACTTCTCCAACCAGCTGCACACCTATGGCATCTACGGTCCGAAGGACTACAACGCCTGGATCGGCAAGATCATGTGCAAGCGCTTCAGCACCGGACTCGACGCGAACGCGGCCGAGTCGGCCACCTTCCTGCACCTGAACCTGCCCAAGGGCACCAACGAGCAGGCGACCTATCAGTTCATGGCCGCTGGCATCGCTACCTACTGCCCCGACCAGCAGCACGTTCTCGCGTCGGTCGCCGGCACCTAGCCGAATCGGACCCCGCCTTCGACGGGGTCCGCCCCGATCCGACCGTCACACCGTGACGGTCACCGGCGACACGTTCCAAATGTCGTCGCAGTACTCCGCGATGGCACGATCCGAACTGAACTTGCCGCTTCTGGCGGCGTTCAGAATCGACATCCGCGACCAGGCGTCGCGGTCCTGCCAGGCCGCGGCCACCTTGTCCTGGCACTCCACGTAGGCCGCGTAGTCCGCGATGACGAGGAACGGATCGTCGTAGCGAAGGTTGTCCACCAGCGGCTTGAACACCTCGGTGTCGCCGTGTGAGAACTGCCCGTTGGCGATCAAGTCGAGGACGCTCTTCAGCTCGTCGTTGCCGTCGATGTAGTCCGACGGCTTGTAGCCGTCGCGCTTGACCTTCTCGACCTCGGTCTCGGTCAATCCGAACAGGAAGAAGTTCTCGGCGCCTGCCTCTTCGCGGATCTCGACGTTGGCGCCGTCGAGCGTGCCGATGGTCAGGGCGCCATTCATCATGAACTTCATGTTCCCGGTGCCCGAGGCTTCCTTGCCTGCTGTCGAGATCTGTTCGGACAGGTTCGCGGCGGGATAGATGAGGTGCGCGTTCTTCACGCTGAAGTTCGGGATGAAGGCGACCTTCATGGCCCGGTTCACGTCGGGGTCGTTGTTGATCGTCTCGCCGACGGCGTTGATCAGCTTGATGATGCGCTTGGCCATGAAGTAGCCGGGCGCGGCCTTGCCGCCGAAGACGTACGCCCTCGGCGCGAGGTCGAGCGACGGGTCCATCTTCAGCCGGAAGTACTGCCTGACGATGTGCAGCACGGACAGGTGCTGGCGCTTGTACTCGTGGATGCGCTTGACCTGAATGTCGAACATCCAGGTGGGGTCCAGATCGATGCCGAGCGTAGCGGACACGTAGTCGGCGAGCCGAGCCTTGTTGGCGCGCTTCACGGTTCCGCCACTCCTGGCGGAACGCGGGGTCGTCGACGAAGGCCTCCAGGCCACGCAAACGGTCCAGGTGCGTCAGCCAGCCGTCGCCGATGGTGCGGTCGAGTAGATCGCGGAGCCCGGGATTCGACAGCGCCATGAAGCGCCGCGGCGTGACACCGTTGGTCTTGTTGGAGAACCGCTCGGGCCACATCTCGTAGAAGTCCTTGAGCGTGCTGGACTTCAACAGATCCGAGTGCAGTGCCGCGACGCCGTTGATGGCGTGGCTGCCGACCGTCGCGAGGTAGGCCATGCGCACGGTCTGGCCGCCGTCCTCGCCGATGATCGACATGCGGCGGACCCGCTCGACGTCGCCGGGGAACTTCGAGCGGACCTCGTCGAGGAAGCGGCTGTTGATCTCGTAGATGATCTCCAGATGCCGCGGCAGTGACTCACGGAACAGGCCCAACGTCCACTTCTCCAGCGCCTCGGGCAGCAGAGTGTGGTTGGTGTAGCCGAATGTCGCGACGGTGATCGTCCACGCCTCGTCCCATGCGAGACGCCGTTCGTCGACGAGGATGCGCATGAGCTCCGCGACCCCGATCGACGGATGAGTGTCGTTGAGCTGGATGGCGAAGCGCTCGGGCAGGTCGTGCAACGACGCGTCCGCGAGGTCGTCCATGATGTGCACGATGTGCTGCAGCGAGCACGACACGAAGAAGTACTGCTGTAGCAGGCGAAGCCGCTTGCCCGCCTCTGGCTCGTCGTTCGGATAGAGGACCTTGGTGACGGTCTCCGACGTGACCTCCTCCTCGACGGCCTTGTAGTAGTCACCGGTATTGAAGGCGTCGAGCGCGAACGACTCGACGGCCCGCGCGCTCCACAGCGTCAGCACGTTGCAGGTGTGCACGCCGTAGCCCTGGATCGGCGTGTCATAGGCGACGCCCTTGATCACCTGCTTCGGCGCCCACCGGATGCGATCGAGGCCGGCGTCGTCGACGTAGTGCTCGGTGTGGCCGCCCCAGTTCACCAGGTAGTTGACGTCGGGTTTGGCTATCTCCCAAGGGTTTCCGTTGACCAGCCAGTTGTCGGTGTGCTCGATCTGCCAGCCGTCGGAGAACTCCTGCTTGAAGATGCCGAACTCGTAGCGGATGCCGTAGCCGATCGCCGGCCGCTCCAGCGTGGCCAGGGAGTCGAGGTAACACGCCGCGAGCCTGCCGAGGCCGCCGTTGCCCAACCCGGGCTCGGGTTCGCACGCCAGCACCTCGTCGTAGTCCTGGCCCAACGCGCCGAGCGCCGCGCGGGCGGCCGCCTCGATCTCGAGGTTCAGCAGGTTGTTGCCGAGCTGCGGCCCCATCAGGAACTCCGCCGACAGGTAGCAGGTCACCTTCTTGTCGAGGTCGAGCGATACCTGCGTTGACGCTACTCGGTTGTCCTGCATGCGATCTCGCACGGCGAGCGAGAGGGCCCGGTAGTAGTGCTCAGGTCTGAGGGCAGCTGCGGGGCGGCCGATCGTGTAACGCAGATGGTCGGTGATCGCCTCCTGCAGGTCGGCGGCGTCCAACCCGGTGCGGACATGTGAGGCTTCGGCAGCGGTGCTTGCATTTACGACGTCGGTCACCGCGCGATTGTTGCAGGTGAGCGTGCACTGCGCACTCGCTGCAGACGACGCCGAGGTGAACGCCCGATTATCCGGCGCCCTTGCCGTTGTCGACGCGGTAGACGGCGCCGTGAATGGCTGCGGCATCGTCGCTGGCGAGAAAGGCGATCGCCTTCGCGACGTCGTCGGTCTCCATGAATCCGCGTGGAGACGCGATTCGCATGATGAGGTCCCAGTCGGCATTCTCGGGCGCGGTGAACTCGGTGGTCTGCGCGGTCGGCATGCCGCCTGGGCAAACGACGTTGACGCGCAGCTTCTCCTTGGTGAACTCGACGGCGAGTGCGCGGGTCAACCCGACGAGGCCGTGCTTGGCGGCGCAGTACCCCGCGGAGTACACCTCGCCCTCGACGCCCGCGATCGATGCCACGTTGACGATGTTGCCGCCCGCCTCCAACAGGTGCGGCAGTGCGGCGCGACACAGATAGAACGGGCCGTGCAGGTTCACGGCGAGGTCGTGTTCCCACTCGGCGTCCGTCATGGTCTGCGTATGGCGCATCTGGTGGAAACCCGCCACGTTCACCAGCACGTCGAGGCGTCCGAACGCGTCCACGCACTCCGCCACCGCGTGCGCACATGCGGTCGGTGTCGTGACGTCCACCGAGGCATATCTGCCGCCGGGCACGTCGGCGAACACGGTCGCCATCCGCTCTGCGTCCCTGGCGATTCCGAACACCGACGCGCCCCGCTGCGCGAACAGTCTGGCCGTGGCCGCGCCGAGCCCGGCTGACGTGCCGGTGATCAGTGCGACCTTCCCATCGAGTGCAGTCATGGATCGACCTTCTCATGCAACCCGGAGCCGCACCGGCGGCGACATGCACCTCGACGTCCGCGCCCGCCGGTGCATCAAATCGGTGACTTCAGCGAACGACACTGCGATACTCATCGGCATGCTCCTCACCCGCGCACTCGCCGTAGCCACAGCGCTCGTCAGCGTGGCCATCGGATTCGCGGGCCCCGCACGCGCCGACCAGATGTTGGAGGGCGTCTACACCTACACGCAGGGTGCCGTCGTCGCGGAGTGGACGATCTACCCGGTCTGTGTTCCGACGGTCGGCGACCTGCGCGACAATCTCGAGTTGCCCGTCGCGTGCAGGCTGCACGTCGGTCCTTCGTCGCCGATCGTCAGCGGTGGTGACGCGCGTCTGACGGGAGACATGTGGATGTTCTCCACCAACAAGAAGGATGGCTTGGAGTGCGCCGACGGCACTCTGGCGCCGATCCAGGAGACATACGAGTTCGACGGCAACACCCTGAGCGGCACCCGCTCGGTGATCCACAACGCCGTCTGTGACCTCCAGCCGACGATCGCCACCATGCCCTTCACGCTCGCGTTCAAGGAGCCGCTGCCGATTCCCGTCGACCGGTATCCGCTGTATTGCGAGCCGGGCGGCCTCAAGCGGTGTTTCTGAGCGCCGAGGGGAGTCCAGGTACTCACGGGTAAGCGCGCCGACCTCACCGGGCCCCGGCGCACGGGACGCTGGGGTGTGACGTGCGCTGATCTCGGCGCCTCGGTGACGGCTCCCAACGGCACGCTGGTGTCGGTCTTCGGCGACACCTTCTCGGGGCGCAAGGTCGGTCGCGGAGATTGGCGTTCGCCGGTGATCCTGATCGGGCGGGGCGATGCAAGCAACCGCATCGTCTACGAACGCGCGGGTGGTCCCGATCCGGACTATGCCCGCCAGCTATGGCACTACGACCACGACGGGCCGGACTCCGGATGGACGCGCAGCGGCATCAGCACCGTCATTCCCTCGGACCTTCTGCGCGTTCGCGACGCGCTGTACCTACACGTCATCGTCAACCGCGGCTTCGGCAACGTCGCATGGACGGAGATCTGGCGCTCCGACGACTCGGGGATCTCCTGGACGAACATGGGAGAGAAGTTTCCCGCCGACCTGCACGACGGCTACGCCCAGTGCTGGTCGTGGGACTACGACCAGCGGGCCGATTGGGTCTACGTGGTCTCGACGGGCTTTCAGCGCGACAAGGGGATCATCCTGCAGCGGGTCCGGCCCGCGCAGATCGGCGATCGGTCCAGGTACTGGGCGTGGGGATCCTCCGGTGACGGATGGTCGTGGGGACGCCGGGCCACCCCCATCACGCCCGACGACGAGACGTGGGGTGAGCTGACGCTGCGTCGCCTGATCACCGGCGAATGGGTGCTCGGCGGATTCCTCTCGTCGAGCTACGCCCTCGGCTACCGCGTCATCGGCGCACCGACGGCCGAACTGTCCGCGGCGCCGCTGCAGACTCCGGTGTTCGGCGCGGGGTGGCGCGGGGAGAATCACGCGCAAGAACAGGGTCGCCCAGGTCTACGGCGGCTACGTCCTGCCGGGGTCGCAGCTCGACATCCCGGGCGGCGTCGGCCTCGTCGTGTCGCAGTGGCGCACCGACTCCGGATGGCCCTACCGGGCAATGCAATTCAACGTGACGCTGCGCGACACCACGACCGCGCCCGATCCGAGGTCTCCGTGATGCAAACCCGCCTCAAGCGGTTCGAGAGCCGCACCGAATGGCCCTTGGCCGCAGTCGCCTTGATGTTCCTCGGGCTCTACACCGTCCAGGTGCTCGTCCAGCCGCACGGGGTCTACGCGGGAGTCGTGCGATGGACGATGTTCGCGACCTACCTGGTGTTCGTCGTCGACTACGCAATCCGGTTGTACTTGGCCGATCCGCGACGAAGGTGGTTCGTCCGGCATCTGTTCGACCTCGCGATCATCGTGCTGCCATTCCTGCGTCCCCTGCGTCTGCTCAGCCTCGCCGTCGTGATCGAGGTGCTCGGCCGCGCGGTCGGAGACACCTTCCGTGGAAAGGTGATCGTCTACACCGTGGGTGGCGCCGTCACCATCGTCTACACCGCGTCTCTGGCAATCCTCCAGATCGAGCGCTACCAGCCCGGCACCAAGATTCACGACCTGGGTGATGCGCTGTGGTGGGCGATCACCACGGTGACGACCGTCGGGTACGGCGACGTCACTCCGGTCAGCGGGGAGGGTCGAGTGGTTGCGGTGGCGTTGATGCTCGCGGGGGTGAGCCTGCTCGGTGTCGTCACCGCGACGCTGGCGTCGTGGATCGTCGAGAAGGTGTCCGCAGAGGACACCGCGAGCCAGATCGCCACCGCGGCGCACATCGAGGAATTGCGCGAAGAGATCCGCAAACTGGGCAGGTCCATCACCGCCGATCTTGACCCCGCCTATGGTGAAGATATCCGGGGGCACGGAGAAGGCGATGCGAAAGGCGGCAGATGACCAAGCGGGTCGTGCTCTGGGGCACCGGGTTCGTGGGCAAGATGATGATCCCCGAGATCGTCAAGCACCCACTCTTCGAGCTGGTGGGTGTCGGGGTTAGCAATCCCGAGAAGGTAGGCCGCGACGTCGGCGAGATCTGCGGGCTCGGTGAGTCCTTGGGGCTCATCGCCACCGACGACGTCGACGAACTGCTGGCGCTCAAGCCGGACGCGCTGGTGCACTACGGCCCCACGGCGGCCCAGGCCGACGAGAACATCCGGCTCATCACCCGCTTCCTGCGAGCGGGCATCGACGTGTGCTCGACCTCGATGACCCCGTGGGTGTGGCCGGCCATGCACTTGAACCCGCCGAACTGGATCGAGCCGATCACCGAGGCCTGCGAAGTGGGTCAGTCGTCGTGCTTCACCACCGGCATCGACCCCGGTTTCGCCAACGACCTCTTCCCGATGACGCTGATGGGTCTGACCGCCGAGGTTCGCACGGTGCGGGCGTCGGAACTTCTGGACTACACCAACTACGAGGGCGACTACGAGTTCGAGATGGGCATCGGCAAGCCGCCCGAGCACCGCCCGATGCTGGAGAACCCCGACATCCTCATCTTCGCCTGGGGCGCAACGGTTCCCATGATCGCCCACGCGGCGGGAATCGAACTCGACGAGATCACCACCACGTGGGACAAGTGGGTCACCGACCACGAGATCAAGACGGCCAAGGGCATCATCGCGCCGGGCAACGTCGCCGCAGTGCGGTTCACCATCAACGGCGTCTACAACGGTGAGACCCGCATCCAGCTCGAGCACGTGAACCGCGTGGCACCGACTCCGCCCCGGACTGGCCCAAGGGCGTCGAGAACGACGTCTACCGAGTCGACATCGACGGCACGCCGAGCATCTTCCAGGAAACCGGCTTCCGGTTCACCGACGGTTCCGGGCGCGATGCCGCTGCGGCAGGTTGCCTGGCGACGGGGCTGCGGGCGCTGAACGCCGTGCCCGCCGTCAACGACCTACCGCCGGGTTGGGTGACCCCGCTGGATCTGCCGTTGATTGCCGGACACGGCACAATTCGATGACGTGGCACACGCAATAGGACTCTCCGTGGGGTCCGCCAGGCTGGCGGGAGTGGCGGTCGGCAGGGCGGCGGTGACGCGCTCCGCGGTGCTCACGCGGTTCCCGCACCGGCCACCCGAGGTCGGGCTACCCAGCGAGAATCCCGAACTGGACGAACGTGGGCTGATCATCACCGACTTCGTCGACCGAGTCGGCGATCCGGTCGAGATCGTCGCGTCGGACGGCTCGTCGTACCTGGCCGCCGACCTGCTCGCCGACGCGCTCTGTTCGTTGCTGTACGCCGTCACTCGCGGACAGGCGCCGGTCGACCCGATCGGGGTGACGTATCCGGTGCACTGGCGTCCGTCCTCCGTCGACGCGCTCAGACGGGCGCTTGCGGGTTTGCCCGAGTTCAGCGGAGCGCGTCCCGTGACGTTCGTGCCCGACGCCGTGGCGGCGTTGACGGCGCTGCAGGATGACCCAGGCGTACCCACCAGCGGCATCATCGTCGTCTGCGACTTCGGCGCGACCGGCACCAGCATCACCCTCGCCGACGCTGCCCGTGACTTCGAGCCGATCGCGGCGCCCGTGCGGGATGCCGACCTGTCGGGGGACGCCGTCGATCAGGCGCTGCTCACCCACGTCATCGCCGACCTCGCGGCGGCAGGGACCGTCGACCTCTCGGACACTTCGGCGATCGGCTCGTTGACCCGACTTCGCAGCCAGTGCCGCGCGGCCAAGGAGCGACTGTCCACGTCGTCAGCCACCTCGCTGCCCGTCGACCTGCCGGGACGTCCCCGCACCGAGGTCCGCCTGACGCGCGAACGAGCTCGAAGGCGGGCTCGAGGAACCGCTCGCAGGATTCGTCGACATTCTCTACGACATCCTGCGGCGCAACAGAATTCATCAGAACGATCTAGTGGCGGTCGCCTCGGTGGGTGGCGGAGCCCGCATGCCGATCATCACGAACACGCTTTCGGAGCATCTGCGAGTGCCGGTAGTCACGACTGGACATCCCGAGTTGAACGGTGCGATCGGAGCGGGTCTCAGAGGCCGGCACGCAAGCGTCGAAGACGGCGACTCACGTCTCAGGTTCCCAGGGTGCGCAGCCTCCCGCCGGCTCCGGACAGCGCCCCGACCGAGTGGTCCTCGCGAGTTGGCGTGGTCCGGCGCCAAGCATGCCTCGGGTCCCGTCCGGGTTGCCGACGACGAGATCGCCGACCCGGGGCCGCGCCTGGAGTTCGACGACGACGACGTGGACGACGAACCGCCCACGCCCTGGTATCGCCATCCGTTCGCGCTCCTCGCGGCCGGCGTCAGCCTCGTGTTGGCCGTCACCGTGGCCGCAGCGGTGGTCGTACTGGTTCGCGACGATTCTCCTGCGCCGATCTCGACGATCTCGACCAGTCGGACGACGACGACAACTCAACCGCCACGGGAACAGCCGTCTGCGTCGCCCGCACCGCCCGCCGAGTCCACCGAGATCGTTCCGCCGCCGCCGCCGTCGCCTCTGGACACCGTCGTCGAGCAGCCCCCGCGGGTGCAGTACACCCCACCGACGTCCACCGAGGTGGTGCCGCCCGCGCCACCGGCGTCGCCGTCGGCCAGCGAATCCTCGCAGGCTCCGCCACCGCCGTCGTCCGAGATTCCGCCGCCGTCATCGGAAGTCCCTCCACCTCCGAACGCGCAAGCTCCCGCGCCTCCGAACCCACAAGCTCCTGCGCCCCCTCCTGTTCCCGACGTGCCCGCGATCCCCGTGGCACCCCCGATCCCGTAACCGGCCCGGCCGCCGACGGTCAGTGGTGGGCGTGTTGCCGCTTCTCGACCACGAGCTGCGCCATCGGGATCTGCGTCTGCTCGGGCGCGGCCGCGAGCCGGACCGCGATGCCCGCCTCGAGTTCGTCGAAGAGCGTGGTTCGGCGAGGATCCGTCGCCCCACCGGCAAGGCCCGCGGCGATCGAGGGGAACACCGCCATCCGCGTGAAGGCCGCCCAGCGCGCGCCGAATGCCTTGGCGTCGTGGTCGATGTGGAACTGGCTGAAGAAGCGATCCTCGGCGTCGAACACGTCGAGGTGAGCGATCGACAACTTCTCGAAGGTGCCCGACGGCGCGAACGGCGAGAGGAAGTCGCGTGGTCGTCGACCGACTATCGGAATCGAGATGTCACGAAGCTCGTCGTCGGTGATCACATCCCTGGCGACGAGCTCGTTGAGCGTGTCCACCATGGCGCCGAGTAGGGGCGTGAAGCCAGGCTCGCCCGCTTCGTCGAGCGCCATCGTCATCACGACCAGTCTGACCGCCGGGGCACAGCTCACGGCCACGAAAGGCGATGAACTCGTGCCAGTCGTGCGCCGCCTGCCTGGCGTACGCGGCCCGCACCTGCTCGTCGCGGCTACATGCCACGTGCACGTGGTCGCTCACCGGCATCGGGACCCGGCTCAGCCACTGAATCGCCCACGACGACCAGCCGAGGTTGACGCTGTTCGACGGCAGGATCTGGCGCAGATACGAGCGGCCGACCGCGGAGGCGAACGTTGCGCCGTCCTTGACCAGATACGTGTCGGGATCTTCGCTCAACGTGCGGAACAGCGTGGTGAAGTCGTTCTCGGGGACGTCGGTGTGGGTCACCAGAACCGAATGCTCCGGACGGGTTCGCTTGCGCAGCACCGCGATGCCTGCGCCGATCGGAAGTAGTGCATTGTGTCCCGTCCCCGCGCCGTAGTCGGCGATGACGATCGGACGGGGCGAGCGCGGGATCGGCACGATTTCGGCGGCCTGCTCGAAGAGCGAGATCGCCTTGCGCAACCCGGCGGCCTGCAGCCGCCTGCTTGCCGACCTGGTGGCGCCGTCCGACGGCTCAGGTTGCACGACGATGCTCGACTCGGGCATATGGAAACGCTAGCCGGTCACCGCCGTCGAGGCCCGCAGCATGCCACACTGCCGTTCATGAGTCGTCAAACCGGCCCGCGCATCCTGACCGCGATCGGCATCGTGACGATGGTCGTCGCGGGCATCGGGTTCGTCACGAGCCTGATACTCAATGCGTTCGTCTTCGATGAATACGACGCCTACGGCGAAGTGCCGATCCCCGGTGCCACCAGTCTGCACCTGCCTTCAGGCGACGCGACCGTATCGTTCCACACCATCCTCATCGGCCAGGCGGGCAATGGCCTGCCGGTCCCGCCGCTGAAGTACCGCATCAGCGCGCCCGAGGGCGTCGACGTTCCCGTGCTGCGCGAGGACTACGGCGCCACGACGACGGTCAACAACGACGCCCGCGTGCGAATCGGATACCTGCACGTCGCAGAAGAAGGCACCTACGACGTCAACGTCGACGGAAACGTCAGCGCCTACCTCAGCCCGAGCCTGGCGTTCGGACACGGCAGTACGTACGGAAACCTTCCGCTGATCTTCGGGGTGACCTTCGGTGGCGCCGTCGTCGTCCTCGTCATCGCGAGGCTATGGGCGGCGCGGGTCAGGCGCGCGCCCGTGTTCGACCAACCGCCGCCGCCCTACATGGAACTGAAGTGAACGCCGGCACGTAAACCGTTGCCGATCAGTCACGTCGGCGCCCGCTGCGTGCCACACTGCCGTTCATGAGTCGTCAGACCGCTCCGCGCATCCTGACCACGATCGGCATCGTGACGATGATCGTCGCGGGTATCGGGTTCATCGCGAGCCTGCTCCTCAACGCGTACGTCTTCGACAAGTACGACGACTTCGACGCCTTCGGCGAGGTGCCGATGACCGCGGGCGCGACCAGCAGTCCGCCACTGCCCGCGGGCGAGGTGACCGTCTATCTGCACACCGTCCACGTCGACGGCGTAGGAGGCGGGATCACGATTCCCGGTCTGCACTTCCGCGTTCCCGTGCCCGGTGGGGGAGACGACGCGATGAGTGAGGACCGCGGCGATTCGACGACCGTCGGCAAGGACGACCACGTCCGCATCGGCCACCTCGACGTGCCCCAGGAAGGCACCAGGTACGACATCAAGGTCGATGGCGACGTCAGCGCCTTCAACCAACCACGGCTTGCGTTCGGCCGTGAGACGGCTTACCGAGTACTTCCGCTGGCCTTCGGGGTGGCCTTCGGTCTTGCCGTCGTGGTCTTCATCATCGCCAGAGTGTGGGCAGCGCGGGTGAGGCGCACCTCCGTCGTCGCTCAGCTGCCGCCGGTCGAGGCGGGCTTCGCGCCCGCACCGGCAATGCCCGTGGGTGATTATCCGCGAGAGCCGCCGACCTTGCCGAAAGTACCGACGCAGCAAGCAGTTTCGCCGCATCCAGCGGTTTCGCCCGAGCACGTCGTGACGCCCCAGCAGACCGCGCCGACCCTGCCCAACGTGCCGACGCAGCAGGCATCGCCGGGTAGACCGGCAGTAACGCCGCAGCAGGCCGCGCCGACCCTGCCCTACGTGCCAACCCTGGAGGGCGTGCCGTCATCCGACGGCGGTGTGCGCCAACAGACCCTCAAGACGCTCGCGGAGCTTCGGGACTCAGGGGCTCTCACCGAAGAGGAGTACCAGGCCGAGACGAAGCGGGTGCTCGACGGGCATTAGTGCCCTCGCGCGACCCATTCGTCGTAGTTGACGATCTCGTCGCCGATCGTGGTCGTGTCGCCGTGGCCGGTGTAGACGACCGTCTCGCCGGGCAGCATGCCCAGCCGCTTCGAGATGGAGTCGAGAATCGTCGGGAAGTCGGAGTACGACCGCCCCGTGGCCCCGGGTCCGCCTTCGAACAGCGTGTCGCCGCTGACCACGGCGTTGAGGTCGGGTACGTACCAGCACACCGAGCCGGGCGAGTGCCCCGGGGTGTGCAGCGCGCGCAGCTCGACCCCGCCGACGGTAAGCGTCGCACCGTCCTCGAACGATCGGAAGTCCTTGTCCGGATGGGTCATTCGCCACAACACGTCGTCGGCGGGATGAAGCAGCACCGGCGCGTCGAGGGTCTTGCCGAGTTCGGGCGCCACGGTGATGTGGTCGTTGTGACCGTGCGTGCAGACGACGGCGACGACGTTGCGGCCTGCGACGGCGTCGATGATCGGTTGCTCCACGTGTGCGGCGTCGAACACGATGACGTCGGACTCGTCGCCGACGAGCCAGATGTTGTTGTCGACGTCCCAGCTGCCGCCGTCGAGTTCGAACGTGCCGCTGGTGACCAGGCGATCGATCTTGATCGTCACAGGATCACCACCGAGCGCAGGACCTCACCGGCATGCATCTTGTGGAAGGCGTCCTCGATACCGTCCAGGCCGATGCGCTCGGAGACGAACTTCTCCAACGGAAGTCGGCCCTGTCGGTACAGGCTGATCAGCGTGGGGAAGTCGCGTTCGGGCAGGCAGTCGCCGTACCACGACGACTTGAGTGATCCGCCGCGCGAGAAGAAGTCGACCAGTGGCATCTCGAGCGTCATGTCCGGCGTCGGAACACCAACCAGCACAACGGTTCCCGCAAGATCGCGAGCATAGAACGCCTGCTTCCACGTTTCGGGCCGACCGACCGCATCGATCACGACGTCGGCGCCGTTGCCGTCGGTGAGGTCCTGGATGGTCTCGACGACGTCGAATTCCTTGGCATTGATGGTGTGGGTAGCGCCGAACTCGCGGGCCCACTCGAGCTTCTTGTTGTCGGTGTCCACGGCGATGATCCGCTTCGCGCCGACCAGGGCGGCGCCGGCGATCGCGGCATCGCCCACACCGCCGCAGCCGATGACGGCGACGGTGTCGTCGCGGCCGACGTTGCCGGTGTTGATGGCCGCGCCGATGCCCGCCATCACGCCGCAGCCCAACAGGCCTGCCACCGCAGGGTCCGCTTCGGGGTCGACCTTGGTGCACTGGCCCTCGTGGACGAGCGTCTTGTCGGCGAACGCCCCGACACCCAGCGCGGGGGTGAGTTCGGTGCCGTCGGTCAAGGTCATCTTCTGGGCGGCGTTGTGGGTGTCGAAGCAGTACTGCGGACGGCCGCGTTTGCACGCCCGGCACTGGCCACACACGGCGCGCCAGTTCAGGATCACGAAGTCACCGACCTCGACGTTGGTGACGCCTTCGCCGATCGCCTCGACGGTGCCCGACGCCTCGTGGCCGAGCAGGAAGGGGTACTCGTCGTTGATCCCGCCCTCGCGATAGGTCAGGTCGGTGTGGCAGACGCCGCACGCGATGACGTCGACGACGACCTCGCCGGGACCCGGGTCGGGGATCACCACGTCGACGATCTCGACCGGCTGCTTCTTGGACCGTGAAATGACACCTCGCACCGTCTGACTCATGCCCTACAACCTAGTGCCCGCATTGACGGATGCGGAAAGGTGTCCACACGATCGATCCGGACGCGACGCTGGATCTCCGAACTCGCGCGCCAAGAGATCCCTTCAACTGGTGTGATGGGGGGACCGATGGACACGTTGACCGACCACCTCAGCATGGCGCGAAGCGCCTACCGGCGGCGCGAATGGAGCGCCAGCTACACGGCGTTCGTGCGCGCGGACGCCGTGGGCTCGATGGCGCTCGACGACCTCGATGCGTTCGCCACCGCGGCGTGGCTGCTCGGTCACGGACGTGAGGCAGCCCGACTGGCAGAGCGGGTGTACGACCGGTCGGCACGTACCGATCCTGCTGCTGCCGCAATGAAAGCGGCGAGCCTGTCGATGATGTGGCGGTCGCGTGGGCACGAGCGACATCGCGTCCGACTGGGCGGACAAGGCGCGACAACTGCTCACCGGAGCACCGACTAGCCCGGTACGCGGATACGTCGCCTACGTGGCGGCGGTGTCCGCAGCCGATCTCGGTGACGCCGACGCCTTGACCAAGGAACTGCAGTACCTTGGATCAGGTCGGCCGGGACGTCGACCCAGGGATAGCGGTCCTGGCGGACGTCGTCCGTGGGGTAGCGGCGCTGCTCGACGGGCGTATCGGCGACGGCTGCCGTCTGCTCGATGGTGCCCTGTTGCCGGTGCTCGGCCCGAACGTGCCCGTCGAGTGGGGCGGTGACGCCTATCGGCTCGTGCTCCGGATCGGCGCGCGACATGGTGCAGGCGAACACGTTCGGACCTGGATCGAATCGATGGGGCAATGGAGCGACATCGTCGACTCCGCTGTCTATCGGGCGATCCACGAGGTACACCTGCTCCGCTTGGCCGGATCGCCGTCCGATAGCCGACGGGCCGACGTTCTTCGCCGCGAAATCGCCGACCTCGACGCAGTCGCGGTGCACCTGCTCGACGAACTGCAGTGCGGCGGCACGCAATGACGGCAACCCTCCCTCAGCTTTCTGGCGATCAGCTCTTCGTCACCGACGGCGGGCTCGAGACCGAGCTGGTCTTCCACGACGGGATCGACCTGCCATGCTTTGCGGCGTTTCCGTTGCTCGACGACGCGAACGGTCGCACCCGACTGCGGCGCTACTACGACGGGTATCTGGCCATCGCCCGAAGGCACCGGCTGGGGTTCGTGATCGAGACGCCCACGTGGCGCGCGAACCCCGACTGGGCCACCCAACTCGGCTACGCCGCAGACCAATTGGACGCAGTCAACCGCTCCGCGGTGGCGCTCGCCGAGGAGGTCCGGGCAGCGGCGGCGGCGGACGGCATCACCGCGGTGGTGAGTGGCTGTGTCGGTCCACGCGGCGACGGCTACGACGCGGCAACCGCGATGACACCAGAGGACGCCGAGCGCTATCACGCGGTCCAGATCGGGACGTTCGCATCCACGACGGCCGATCAGGTCACCGCGCTCACGATGACCAACGCGGAGGAGGCGACCGGCGTGGTTCGGGCAGCCGCGGCCGCGGGCATCCCTGCGGCGATCTCCTTCACCACCGAGACCGATGGGCGACTTCCCAGTGGCCAGCGACTACGCGACGCGATCGAACAGGTCGACGCGGCGACCGACGGGGCAGCCGTCTACTTCATGGTGAACTGTGCGCACCCAACGCATTTCGCCGACGTTCTGAAGGACGACGGCGCCTGGCTGCAAACGAGTAGCGGGCTTGCGCGCCAACGCGTCGACGAGGAGCCACGCCGAGCTCGACGAATCGACCGAACTGGATGAGGGCGACCCCGCCGATCTGGGCGCGCGCCACCCGGCCCTGCGCGAGAGCCTGCCTGCGTTGGCGGTGGTCGGCGGATGCTGTGGCACCGATGCGCGCCACGTAGCGGCGATGTTCGAGGCGTTGACGGCCAGCTAGGCTCCGCAGGATGTCTGCCCTCGGAGTCATCGCCGACTGGCCGGTCCCCCATGCGGCCGCGGCGGTCGTCGGGCCGTCGGGAATCCTGGCCCAGCACGGCGACGTCGACCGTCGCTTCGCTCTGGCCTCGGTGACCAAGCCGCTCGTCGCGCGTGCGGTCCAGGTTGCGGTCGAGGAGGGCGTCGTCGATCTCGACACTCCCGCGGGCCCGCCCGGCTCCACCATCCGGCACCTGCTCGCGCACGCGTCGGGGGTGTCGATGCAGAACGGCGGATTTGCGAGCGCAGCCAGGGAAGCGACGCGTCTATTCGAACTACGGCTTCGGCCTGCTCGCCGAGGCGGTCGAGGAGGCATCGGGCATCGCCTTCGACCGGTACCTGACCGAGGCGGTCTTCGAGCCGCTCGGGATGTCGACCTCCGACCTGGCAGGCGGGGGCGCGGCAGCCGGATACGGCGGGACGTCGACGGTGGCCGACCTGGCGTCGTTCGCCGCCGACCTGTTGCGGCCGAATGTCGTGTCGCCCGAGATGCACGCAGACGCCACGTCGGTTCAGTTTCCCGGGCTGGACGGCGTGCTGCCCGGCTTCGGAGTGCAGCGACCGAACGACTGGGGCCTTGGCTTCGAGCTCCGCGACGGCAAGAAACCGCACTGGACGGGTTCGCGCAACTCGGCGCGGACGTTCGGTCACTTCGGTCAGACGGGCACGTTCATCTGGGTCGATCCGGCCGCTGACCTGGCCTTGGTCGTGCTGACGGATCTGGACTTCGACAACTGGGCCTACCCGCTGTGGCCTGGGCTCTCTGATGGAGTGCTGAGAGAATTCGAGGCACACTAGCGCAACAGGTGCCACAGGGGGCACAATAGACACGCGCGACACAACTGCATCGTTACCTTCCACATTTCACCAGGTCGTTGGGGAAGACGTCCCTGTGAAAGCCGAAGGAGCAGATGATGCGTGCGTCGAACCAGTTCGCCGATGCGACCACTGGCGTGGTGTACGTCCACGCCTCGCCCGCGGCGGTATGCCCACATGTCGAGTGGGCTCTTTCGTCGACCCTGTCGGCAAGGGCCAATCTCAAGTGGACGCCGCAGCCGGCGCTCACGGGTCAGCTCCGTGCCGTCACCAATTGGATCGGCCCGGTCGGCACGGGCGCCGCGCTGGCCAATGCCCTGCGATCGTGGTCCGTGCTGCGGTTCGAGGTCACCGAGGATCCGAGCGAGGGAGTGGACGGCCACCGCTGGTGCCACACCCCGCAGCTCGGGTTGTGGAGCGGCGCGATGAGCGCCAACGGTGACGTGATGGTGGGGGAGCAACGGCTGCGCGGACTGATGTCCGCGGGCGCCGACACCCTCGCCGCCGAACTGGACACGGTGCTCGGCACCGCGTGGGACGAGGCGCTCGAGGCCTACCGCGGAGGCGGCGACGCCGGCGAGATGACCTGGCTCAATCGCGGGGTCGGCTAACCGCGCCCGCGCTGCCTTTCGCTCGCGCGCCCTGAGGCGTTGCTTCATCTCCTTGCGCACCTTGCGGGGCGCATAGGTCGAGAAGAGGATCTCCTGCTCGCGTTGGGTCATGCCTGCGAGGCCGCCCATGCTCACCGCTCACCGATCAGCGAGGCATAGTTGCGATCCCCGGCTGGTCGCGAAATCGCCTGCTCCCAAGAGTCTTTCGTGGTCTCGAGCTGGCTTGGCGCCGCTCCGCGGTGGTCTCCATCCGATCGCGCAGTCATTCGACGGCCTTCCACACTGCGAATCCCACCAGGAACACCGCGAGGAAGATCAATGCTCCCCAGAAGAAATTGGCGAAGTCGCCTGTCGGGACTGAACGTCGGCCGCCATCAAAGTCGTCATTGCCAGACCTCCGCAATATGACTACCCAGCGTATCCGCCACAGAACCGCTATCGGGCGAGTCGGCGGCGGCAACCGAGTCATCCCCTCACGTGTCGGCGGGTGCTTCGGCGCAAGGCCGAATCCTCACGCGCGGTGGAGCGCAACTGGCTGGCGATGCGATTGCGCCGCACCGACTTCGACCGGTCGGTGTGGACGACCCGTTGATTCGTCCGGCCGCACGCGGCCTGAGCCGGCTCCTGGCGAACCGAACGAACCGAGTACGCCATGGACGCCGCGATGAAGTCGTCGATCAGCGCCATCACCGTGTCGGGGCATTCCACCTGCGGGTGGTGCCACACATCGGGAAGAACGTGGAGGCGGCTGCCGGGCAGCGCGGCGTGCGCGGCGTGCGCATGCGCGACCGGGAATCACGCGGTCCTGGTCTCCGGTGATGATCAACGCGGGCAGATCGGCGTTGCAGTGAAGGCGATTCAGCGCGCACACCGCCTGGCCGCGATGGTCGACGACGGAGCGGAGCGTACGCAGGAACGCGCGCCGGCTGTCGCGGTCGGTCAGCCACGCCTGCGCTCGCAAGGTCTCGCTGAATCGCGTCACCTCGCCGTCGAGCGACAGCTTGACCCGCAGCACGTCGGTGGCATGCAGCACCGGCCGCGACGCAAGCGCATTCAGCAGGAGTTCACTGCCCGGCAGTGACAGGAGCCGCAGCAGGGCACCGACGTCGGCGCCGAGCCCGCCGCTGCTGATCAGAATCAACCGCTGGCAGTAGTCGCGGTGCTGGTGAGCGAACTGCATGGCGATGCCGCCGCCGAGCGAATGGCCGACGATCGTCGCCTTCGGCACGCCGAGGGTGTCCAACAGGTCGCGCAGCCAGACGGCGAAGGCGCCGACGGAATAGTCACCGCGCGGCTTGTCGGACAGGCCGTGGCCGAGCAGGTCGGGTGCGATGACGCGATACTTCTTCGCCAATTTCGGCACCAGTTCACGCCAGCTGGACGAACTTCCGCCCATGCCGTGGACGAGCAGCAGGACCTCGCCTGCGCCCTCGTCACGGTAGGCGACGCGGTCGCCGTGCAACGTCATCGTCCGCATCTCGGCCTGAACCCGCGAGTCGGTCTCACGGGGATGGGCGAGCAAGAGATCGTTCGTCGACATGTCGTAAAACTCCTTCCGGTCCAATGCGTTCGATGGGCTACGGGAGCCACCTGGGAAACCGAGTGTGTGGCGCAGGCCTTGGAGCTTTCTAAAGGGCAGGCCCCAAGCACGCATCAAGAACTTTCCAAGAGGCCCGGGCGATCGTGTGTTCAACGAAAGCGCAAGCACCTCTCGAAAGGACCGTGACCATGCGGCTGTTCTGTTTCCACCACGCAGGCGGTGGCAAGATGGCGTTCAACGCGTGGAAGCGATCACTGAGCCCCGCGTTCGAGGTGATCCCGGTCGAGATCCCCAACCGCGAGCGATTCGCCACGCTGAGCGAGCTGGTCGACGAGGTCAACGAGCTGCTCGCGCCGCAACTCGAGGGCCAGTTCATGTTCTTCGGGCACAGCTTCGGCGCCCTGGTCGCCTACCGCTTGGCGCGGCTGCGCGCCGCCGAGAACTCCCCACTGCCGCGGGCGATGTTCCTGTCGTCGTATGCGCCGCCCCACCTCGGGCCGCCGCTGCACATGGTCCAGGACCTCGACAACGAGCAGCTGGGCACGCTTCTCTGCGATCTGGGCGGACTGCCCGCCGAGATGACCAGGTGGCCTGCACTGCGCGAGAGCGTCGTCCAGGTCGCCCGAAACGACCTGCGGCTGTGCATGACTGACGACGACTCCGACGTCGCGCCGCTCCCCGTTCCGATCCACGTCCTGGGTGGCAGCGACGATCCGATCGTCAGCGAAGCCGATCTGTGGCAGTGGCGCTCGCGCACCTCCGCGGAGTTCTCGGTGCGCACGCTTCGTGGCGGGCACTTCTACCTGGCCGACAAGCCGCGGCTGTTCGAGATTCTCCGGCCGATGCTGTCGGCGGTCGCCGCAGCCGCGGGTGGACGTCCGCCACGGCAGGCCGAGTCGCGCATGTGCATCCACATGACCTCGCCCGCGTCGATCTGCTCGGGACGCCGCATGCCCGCCTTGGCAGGCGCGAGGTAGGCATCCCGCTACCGTGCGTCGAACTTGTCTATCGACAGGTGCACCCGCACGACGTCGCCGTCATCGATCTGCTCGGGCTTCCGCAGTGCCACCTTCAGCGGAACGAGGTAGACGTCCTCGCGGGGGATCAGCGAGGTCGTGACCTCGGTGTCACCGATCCGCACACGCGCCGGGATCACACCCCAGCCGTAGGTCAACTCCGCCGAGTGATCGTGGAGGAAGGCGTCGGCGTCGTCGGGAGTCTCGACGAAGAAGTACGGCGAAGGCCCGCGCCACTGGAATACCTCGGCATCAAACTCCCACTGCACGGTCGAATACGTTACGGCCGCAGAATCTTCAGCGCACCCGGCACCGCCGACACCTCGACCGGAAGCGGGCTCGTGAACTCGCCGTCGGCGTAGGCATTGATGCCTGCGCACTCGACGGTGATGGTCTTGGCGCGCGCGGTGCGCACCTCGTCGAGGTCGACGTGCGTGCCCTTGAACACGGTGGGGAACAGGCGAATCAGCTTCGTGCGCGACGCCGATGCCACCATCGTGACGTCGAGCTGCCCGTCGGTGGGGTCGGCGTTGGGGCAGATCCGCATGCCGCCGCCGTAGGTCTTCGTGTTTCCGAACGCGGCGAGGGTGAGCTCGGTGACCACCTCTTCACCGCCGTCGAACGTCAACCGGAATGGCAGCAGGCGCAGCTTGGACAACTCCGCGACCATCGCCACGTTGTAGCGCATCCGACCGTGTGGCCACCGCATGCGGTTCGTGCGGTCCGTCACCAGCGAGTCGAAGCCCGCGGCCATGACGGTGCCGAACCAGCGGTCGACGCCGTCGGCGCCACGGATGCGCCCGAGGTCGATGCGTCTCGCTCCGGCCGTCGACGACGACGTCGACTGCCGCCTTGGGATCCTTTGTGGGAATGCCGAATTCGCGGGCGTGATCGTTGCCCGTCCCGGCGGGGACGATGCCGAGCGGTATGTCGGTCTGCGCCAGCACCTGCAGGGCGAGCGACACGATGCCGTCGCCGCCGACCACCACCAGCGCGTCCATGCCGCGCTCGAGCGCGCCCTCGACGAGGCGGCGGGCATGCTCGGCGTCGGTGCCCGCGATGGCGACGACGTCGACGCCGCGCTCGTGGAAGCGTGCGACGGCCCGTTCGGCGGCATGCGACGCGGTGCCGTGCCCCGAGGCAGGGTTGGTCAGCAGCGTGACGCGTCCCTGGATGGTCACGGAATCAGCTTGCCCGGGTTGAGGATTCCCGTGGGGTCGAGCACCGCCTTGACTGCGCGCAGCACCTCGACGCCGAGATCGCCGACCTCGTCGCGCATCCAGGGCCGGTGGTCGGCGCCGACGGCGTGGTGGTGCGTGATCGTCGCGCCGCATCGAACCATCGCCGCGGAGGCGGCGGTCTTCGCCTTCTGCCACTGCTCGATCGGGTTTCCTCGCTGTCCTGCGACGACGGTGAAGTACAGCGAAGCCCCGGTGGGATACACGTGCGAAATGTGGCACAGCACGAGTGCGGGCGTGCCCGATTCGGCGAGCGGCGGCCGTCAACGCCTCTGTCACGGCTGCCTTCAACGCGTCGAGGTTCGACCAGCTCGTCGCCGTCTCGAGCGTTTCGCACAGTGCTCCCGCCGACAGCAGGGAATCCCGAAGGTAGGGCGCACCGAAGCGGCCGTGCTCCCACGCCAGGGCGGGCGCCTCGCCGAGGGAGGTGCCGCCGTGGGCCTCCAGCACCGCACGGGTCTCGGCGTGCCTGCTCGCGGCGTGCTCCGCGGTGCCCTCGAAGAGGGTGATGCCGAGGCAGCCGCCGGTGATGGTCTGCTCGCCGATGTTCTCGGTGGTGGCGAGGTTGACGCCCGTCTCGGCTTCGTCGGACAGCCGGATCACGGTCGGACCCGCGCCGGTCTGGACGACGGCGCGCAGAGCCGCGGCGCCGGTGGCGAAGTCCGGAAAGGACCACGCCTCGTGCCGCGTGACCTCTGGCACCGGGTGTACCCGTAGCCGCACCCTCGTGATGACCCCGAACACCCCCTCGGAGCCGAGGATCAGCTGCTTCAGGTCCGGGTCCCGCGGCCGATGCCGGTGCGCGGCCGAGGTCCAGGATGCCCGCCGGGGTGACCGCGCGGACGCCGCGGACCATGTCGTCGAACCTGTCCGTATCCCGCGGAGTTCTGGCCGGAGGACCGCGTCGCCGCGTAGCCGCCGATGCTGGCGAACTGGAAGCTCTGCGGGAAGTGCCCGATCGAAAAGCCAAGCGCACCAAGCAGTTCCTCGGCCTGCGGGCCGGTGAGTCCCGCCCCGAGTTCGGCCTCACCGGATATCTCGTCGAGTCCGTGCAGCTGATTCAGCCTACGCAGGTCCAGCGACACGACGGCCGTGAAGGCGCCACGGATCGGGTCGAGGCCGCCGACGACGCTGGTGCCGCCGCCGAAGGGCACGACGGCGATGCCCCGCTCTGCGCAGTAGGCGCAGGATCGTGGCCACCTCGTCTTCGTCGCCGGGCAGCAGCACGGCGTCCGGCGAATCCTGGGCGCCGGAGTCCTTGCGGCGCAACAGGTCCAGAGTGGACTTACCGCCTGCTCGCAGCAGCCGGTCGAGATCGTCGACGACGCAGTATTCGGCGCCGACGATGGCGGAGAGCGCCTCGCGATCGGCGTCGGGCAGTGCCGATGGCCGCAGGCGTACCTCGTCTCGCGTCGAGTTCGACCGAGGTCGGGCCGTCCACGCCGAGGGCGCCCTTGAGCAAGGCGCGGATTCCGTCGGAGAGCGGCTTGGCGGCGGCGGGGTCGCCCCATGCATTCCACTTCATCGGGGGCAGGAGTCGTAGCGTCGTCGTGCGTCATGCGTTACAGTATTACAGATGCTGTCAATCAGTAACGATGAATCCGCGACGGTCGAGGACCGAGATCCTCGCCGCGGCGGCGAGCTGCGTGCACGCCTATGGCGTCGACCGGGTGACCCTCGCCGAGATCGCACGCCGGGCAGGCGTCAGCCGGCCGACCATCTATCGGCGCTGGCCCGACACCCGCTCGATCCTCGGCGTCCCTGCTCACCGCACGGATCACGCGCGCCCTCGACGACGTGCCGTCCCGCGGTGTCGGGCGTGAGCCGCTCGTCGAGCGCATCGTCGCCTTCGCGGGACGCCTGCGCCACGACGAGGTCGTGATGTCGGTCCTGCACCAGGCGCCCGATCTGGCCATGGTGTACATCGCCGAACGCATGGGTGCCAGCCAGCAGATCCTCCTCGACGCCGTGGCAGGGGACTTGAAGTCCGGCCAGGACGAGGGCAGCGTGCGCTCGGGCGACGCCCGCCAGATGGCCGCGATGTGCCTGCTGATCACCCAGTCGACGATCCAGTCCGCGGACATGGTCGAACCCGTCCTCGACGCCGACGCCCTGGCCGTCGAACTCGCCAACGCATTGAACGGATACCTCAGGCCATGACCGTCTCCACTGCACTGAACGCCACTCGTCGGACCGCCGAGCTCGCGTCCCTCGCCGACGACGGCACCGTCGACGTCGTGGTCATCGGCGGCGGCATCACGGGGACGGGCATCGCCCTCGACGCCGCGACGCGTGGCCTCTCCGTCGTCCTCGTCGAGAAGCACGACCTCGCGTTCGGCACCAGCAGATGGAGCAGCAAGCTGGTCCACGGCGGCCTGCGCTATCTCGCCACCGGCAACGTCGGGATCGCCCGCCGAAGTGCCGTCGAGCGCGGAATCCTGATGACGCGCAACGCACCTCACCTGGTGAAGGCCATGCCGCAGCTGGTGCCACTCCTGCCGTCGATGAGCACCGCGTCCCGCGCCTTGGTGCGGGTCGGCTTCACCGCAGGCGACGGCCTGCGCATCTTGGCAGGCACGCCATCGTCGACGTTGCCTCGTTCGCGGTGCGTCGACGCCCGACGCGCCGTCGAGTTGGCGCCGACCGTGCGCCGGGCGGGCCTCGACGGCGGACTGCTCGCCCACGACGGCCAGTTGATCGACGACGCACGCCTCGTCACGGCGGTGGCCCGCACGGCGGCGCAACACGGCGCGCGAATCCTCACCAGGGTCAGCGCTTCCGACGCCACCGGCACCTCGGTCCGACTGACCGATCAGCTGACCGGAGAGTCGTTGACCGTGTCGGCGAAGGCCGTGATCAATGCCGCGGGAGTCTGGGCCGGCGACGTCGACCAGTCGATCCGACTGCGCCCCAGCCGCGGCACCCATCTGGTGTTCGACGCCGCGACGTTCGGCAATCCGACTGCGGCGCTGACGATTCCGATTCCCGGCGAACTCAACCGGTTCGTCTTCGCGATGCCCGAGCAACTCGGCAGGGTCTATCTCGGGCTTACCGACGAAGACGCGCCAGGGCCCATTCCCGATGTGCCGGAACCGACTTCGGACGAGGTGACGTTCCTCCTCGACACCGTCAACACCGCACTCGACGTCGCTCTCGGACCCGACGACGTCATCGGCTCGTATGCCGGGTCTGCGGCCGTTGATCGACACCGGCGAGGGCAACACCGCCGACCTGTCCCGCGATCACGCGGTCGTCGAATCGCCCGACGGAGTGATCAGCGTGATCGGCGGCAAGCTCACCGAATATCGGTACATGGCCGAGGACGTGCTCGACCGGGCCGTTGGCACTGCGCGGGCTGACCGCGACCGCGTGCCGAACGCGAAACCTTCCCCTCGTCGGTGCGCCCGCGAACCCGGTGGCGACCCTGCGGTCGCCGGTCGATCTGCCGTCCTCGCTCGTCGCTCGGTACGGCGCGGAAGCACCCAACGTCATCGCCCGCGCAACGTGCGATCGACCGATCGAGCGTGTCGCCGACGGAATCGACGTCACCCGAGCCGAATTCGAGTACGCCGTCACCCACGAGGGCGCATTGAGCGTCGACGACATCGTCGACCGCCGCACCCGCATCGGGCTGGTGAAGTCCGACCGCGACCGGGTGATCGACGTCGCCGGTGAGTTTGCGGCAAAGGCCAAGGCGTAGCGGTTGACATCCTCGAGCGTGCGGATTCGTCCGCACGCTCTCGGGCGATGCGTTCAAATCGGCACACTCGCGGAGCCACCGCGAGCTCGTGCGGCTTACAGCGGGATGTTCTTGTGCCTGCCGCGGCGTGCAGGTGCCTCGGCGAGTGCCTGAGTCAACCGGCTACGCGTGTGCGCTGGGTCGATCTTCTCGTCGACGACGCCGATCTCGATGGCGCTGTCCACCCCGCCCGCGATGCGCTCGTGTTCGGCCGCGAGCTGCTCGTGCAGGGCCTCGCGGTCCTCGGGCGCGGCCGCGGCGAGCGTGCGCTTGTGCAGGATGCCGACGGCAGGCTTCGCGCCCATCACGGCGACTTCGGCGTTCGGCCACGCGAACACCTTCGTCGCGCCCAGCGACCGGGAATTCATCGCGATGTAGGCCCCGCCGTAGATCTTGCGGGTGACCAGCGTGACGCGCGGAACGGTGGCTTCACCGAAGGCGTGCAACAGTTTTGCGCCGCGACGAACCACGCCGCCCCACTCCTGGTCGACGCCGGGCAGGTAGCCGGGCACGTCGACGACGACGACGATGGGAATGCCGAACGCGTCGCACAGGCGCACGAAACGCGCGGCCTTCTCGGCGCTTTCGGAGTTCAGGCAGCCGCCGAGCCGCAGCGGGTTGTTGGCCAGCACGCCGACGCTTCGGCCTGCCAACCGGCCCAGGCCGACCACCATCGACGGCGCCCACTTGGACTGGAACTCCTCGAAGGGTGCGTCGTCGTCGAGAAGGGCGGACACCAAGGGGTGGACGTCGTAGGCGCGACGAGCCGAATCGGGCAGCAGTGCGCGCAGGTCGGTGTCGCCGGCCTCGGCCTTGTTGCGGTCGAAATGCCCCTGCTGGCTGAACAATCCGATCAGTCGACGACCGCGTTCGTAGGCGTCCAGCTCGTCATCGGCGACGATGTGGCAGACGCCGGACTTCTTGTGATGCGTATCGGGCCCGCCGAGGGAGGCCATGTCGACGTCCTCGCCGGTGACGCTTCGGACGATGTCCGGACCGGTGACGAAGACCCTGCCCTCGGGCGCCATGATGACGACGTCCGTCAGTGCGGGACCGTAGGCGGCCCCGCCCGCGGCGAACCCGACGACGACGGAGATCTGCGGGATGTAACCCGACGCGCGGATCATCGCCTCGAAGACGAGGCCGACGGCGTGCAGCGCCTTGACGCCCTCGGCGAGCCGGGCTCCGCCCGAGTGCCAGATGCCGATGATCGGGCTCTGCTCCTCGATGGCGGTGTCGTAGGCGTCGACGATGTGCTTGCAGCCGTCGACGCCCATCGCGCCGCCCATGACGGTGCCGTCGGTGCAAAAGGCAATGGTGCGTACGCCATTGACGGTGCCGCCTGCGGCCAGCACGCCGGACTTGTCGCGCTCGTGCAGTAGTTCGACGGTTCCGTCGTCGAAGAACGTCTCCAGTCGCAGCAGCGGGTCCCGGGGGTCGAGCGATTCGCCGACCTTCTCGGGGGCGGTGATCGTCATCTGGTCTCCTGTGGATTGTGTTTCGAGTCAGCTAGGTCAAGGTTGGACGCGCCGACTTGGAACTTCCTTGTCAGTACTTCCCGAAGGCGAGCGCTACGTTGTGACCGCCGAATCCGAACGAGTTGTTGACCGCGTACTGGTAGTTACCGACGCGGGGTTCCCCGGCAACGACGTCCAGATCGATCTCCGGGTCGAGGTTGCGCAAGTTCAGTGTGGGGGGAATGACGCCGTCCCGCAGCGCCATGACGGTCAGGATCGACTCCACGGCTCCGACCGCTCCGACGGAATGGCCGAGCGCACCCTTCGGTGCGTACACCGCGGGCCTGCTGCTGCCCAGGGCGTTGTTGATCGCCTTTCCCTCGGCGACGTCGCCGACGGAGGTGCCGGTGGCGTGGGCATTGACGTGGTCGATGTCACCAGGGGTGAGACCGGCCAGCTGGATGGCGCGGGTGATGGCATGCCCGGCCTGTTCACCGTTGGGGTCGGGCGCCACGATGTGGTACCCGTCCGAGGTGACGCTGGCGCCCATCAGACGGGCGAGGATGTTGGCCCCACGCGCCCTTGCGTGTTCCTCGGTTTCGATGACCAGCAGCGCACCTCCCTCGCCGAAGACGAAACCGTTGCGGTCCCGATCGAAGGGCCGGCACGCACCTGCCGGGTCATCGTTGGTGGTGGACAACACGATTCGCATCTGTGCGAACCCTGCGATCGGGCACCGCTTCGATCCTGGTCTCGACGCCACCGCAGATCGCGACGTCGGCCTCGCCGAGCACGATCTGCCGCCAGGCGTTCGCGATGCCTTCCGAACCCGATGCGCAGGCGGAGATCAGCGTGGTGACCCCTGCCCTCGCGTGTCGTTCCAGCCCGACGGCGGCTGCCGCCGAGTTGGGCATGTACATCTGCACGGCCAGTGGCGACACCGCCCGCAGTCCGTTGGCCCGCATCGCCTCGTAGGCGAAGACCAGTTCCTCGGCGGAGCCCAGACCGGTGCCGATCGACACCATCAACCGTTTGGGATCCACTTCGGGGGACCCGGCGTGCTCCCAGGCCCGCCGACTGATGACCGTCGACATCTTCTGGAGGTAGGAGAGCCGACGCAGTTCGACCCGCGTCAGCTCTCCGTCGAAGTCCTCCAGCAGATGCCCGCCGATGCGGACCGGCAGGTCGAACTCCTCGATGAACGGGTCATCCAGAGTGCGAATGCCGCTCTGTCCGTCGAGCAGTGCCTTCCAGGTGCTGTCCGCATCCGTTGCCAGGGCAGTCGTCATGGCAAATCCGGTGACGACTACATCGGGAAGTCCATTCCCTGTGCTCAACCCTGCCATTACTGCTCCTGAACATCCCTCTCTGTCAGTAACGCCCGAAGGCTAGAGCGACATTGTGTCCACCGAAACCGAACGAGTTGTTGATGGCGTACTGGTAGTCGCCGTAACGAGGCTCACCCGCGACGACATCGAGATCGATCTCGGGGTCGGGCGTCTCGTAGTTCAGTGTCGGAGGGATCACGCCGTCGCGCAGCGCCATCACGGTCAGGATCGACTCCAGGGCGCCTACCGCACCGATCGAGTGGCCCAGCGCCGACTTCGGCGCGTAGACCGCAGCGTGTTGGACGCCTGCGTTCCTGATGGCATTCGCCTCGGCCACGTCACCGATCGACGTGGACGTCGCGTGGGCGTTGACGTGGTTGATGTCCGAAGGCGACAACCCCGCCGTTTCCATGGCGCGCTTCATTGCGTGCCCGGCTCGCAGACCATCCGGTGCCGGCGCGACCATGTGGTACGCGTCCGACGAGATGCCCGCACCCATGATCCTGGCCAACGGCGTGGCGCCGCGGGCCTTCGCATGCTCCTCGGTCTCGATGATCATCATCGCCCCGGCTTCGCCGAAGACGAATCCGTCACGGTTCTTGTCGAACGGTCGCGAGGCAGCCTCGGGATCGTCGTTCCTGGTCGACATGGCCCGCATCATCGAGAACGCCGCGATGGGCAATGCCTCGATCATGCCTTCCACGCCACCGCACACGGCGAAGTCCGCGTCACCCATCACGATCTGACGCCACGCGTGAGCGATGGCCTCCGAGCCCGACGAACAGGCCGACACCGGGGTGATGACCCCGGCGCGGGCCCCGAGTTCGAGACCCACGACCGCGGCCGCACCGTTGGGCATGACCATCTGAACGGCGAGCGGAGATACCTTGCGGGGGCCGCCCTCGTTCATCGCGTCGTACATCTCGACGATCTTCTCGCCGCCGCCGAGACCCGTGCCGATCACGACCGAGAAACGGTCGGGATCGACCTCGGGCTTACCGGCGTTCTCCCACAACTGATTGCCGACGTACTTCGACATCCGCTGGACGTAGGACATACGACGGTGTTCCAGGCGGGACATCAGGGGATCGAGGGGCTCCGCGAGGTGCCCGCCGATCTTGACCTGAAGGTCCCACTTGTCGACGAACGGCGTCATCGAGCACGCGGATGCCGCTTTCGCCCGCCAGCAGACCCTTCCACGTGCTTTCGATGTCCGGAGCGAGCGCAGTGGTCGCCGTGACGGCGGTCACGACGACGCTGGGGAAACCACCGTTGGCAGTGGAAGGACGGGTCACTGTGCGAACTTATCGCGCAGCGCTGCGGCAGCCTCGGGGTTCTCTTCCTCGAGCTTCTGGATGTAGGCGACGACGTCACCGACGGTGCGCAGACCCGCGAGGTCCTCGTCGGGGATCTTCACGCCGTACTTGTCCTCGGTCTGCACCGCGATCTCGACCATCGACAGCGAGTCGATGTCCAGGTCGTCGACGAACGACTTCTCCGGGGTGACCTCGGACGGCTCGATGCCGGTGACCTCTTCGATGATCTCGGCGAGACCCGAGATGATTTCTGCCTGGCTGGCGCCCATGGTGGCTCCTTCTATCTTTTCGTGGTCAGGCACTCCACGGTGGAGTGCCGATCTTGACGTTTCCTGCGGTTGTTACTGCTTTCCGGCGGAGCCGGCTATCAGGTCTGTGTGAGCTCGGCGAGCCCATCCAGGTCTGCGGGGGTCTTGACGGCGTACGTCGGCACACCCCGAAGTTCACGTTTCGCGATGCCGACAAGCGTTCCGGCAGGCGGGAATTCGACAATTGCCGTGACCTCGCGGGTACGCATGGTCTCGGTGCACAGATCCCATCGCACCGGGCTGGTCAACTGCGCGACGAGCTTCTCCATCGCGTCTTGGGCAGAGGATACCGGCTGACCGTCCCGATTGGACAGCACGCTGGTGGTCGGTTCGCCGGCCGTGACGCCCCGAGCGGCGGCGGAGTACCCGTCGAGCGCGGACGCCATGTAATGCGTGTGGAAGGCGCCGGCCGTCGCGAGCACCCGGACCCTGGCCTTGGCGGGAGGATCCTCTGCGAGCTTCTCCAAGGCCGACTTCGCGCCCGCGGCGACGATCTGGCCAGCGGCATTGCGGTTGGCGGCGACGAGGTCGAGTGCGTCGAGGCGGGCGAGGACTTCGGCCTCGTCGCCGCCGAGCACTGCAGCCATGCCGGTCGGCTCGCTCGCGCAGGCCTTGGCCATCTCGGCGCCGCGAACGGAAGCCAGCGACACTGCTTCGTCGGCCGTGATCAGTCCGGCGATCGCGTAGGCGGCGATCTCGCCGACGGAATGGCCCGCGACGATGGTCGACGCGTTCGCCAACAGGCCCCTCTTGGTCAGCTCCTCGTGCGCCAAGCAGGGTGGTGGCCACCACGAGAGGCTGAGTGACCGCCGTATCGGTGATCTCGTCGGCCGTCGCGACGGTGCCGAGCCGGGCCAAGTCAAGGCCGCTGATCTCCGACCACGTCGCGATGCGCTCGCCCGTACCGGCCAGCTCGAGCCACGGCACGAGCATGCCGGGCGTCTGCGATCCCTGTCCGGGAGCGAGCAGCGCAATTAAGGGTTCTTGGGGCACGGATTAAGAAAACACTGTGAAGACGGGTTTGCGCGGTGTAAGAGATTATGAACCTCGTCTTAAGTTTTTGTAGGTAGTCCACAAAACGGCCGGTCATGCAACGTTGTCGACACCGAACCGCGACCTACTGATCTTGCGTGGACTTGCCCGAACGGACCCAAAACGCCAGGAGTTACCTGCATCACAATGCCATTTGGCGTGCTGGAAAGTGCTGCCTGGCGACCGATGCGAGCGACCGTCGCGGCCACCCGCAGAACGTACGCATCACGGGGGACCGTGGGATCGCGCCCGGTGAAATCCGCGATCCGTTTGAGCCGGTATCGGACGGTGTTTGGATGAACGAACAATTGCCGCGCGCACGCCTCGATCGCGCCTCCCGAGTCGAGGTACGCATCGAGGGTTTCGCTGAGCGCCGGACCGGCGTCGGACAACGGGTGCATGACCTCCGCGCGGAGCGCGGCGATCGCCGTGGGGTCACCCGACAACGCCCGCTCCGGCAGCAGCTCGCGAGCCGCAACTGGGCGCGGCGCACCGCTCCACCCCGCGACCGCATTCATCCCCGCGATCGCCTCGACGGCACTGTGGTGCGCCGCCGTCAGCGATGAGGCCGTAGGTCCGATCACGACGGGTCCGTCGGCGAACACCTCGAGCAGTTCGGCGAGGAAGCGGTCGCGGTCGGTGGGCGACAGGCGGCCCGACACGATCGCCACCAGCCACGTGCCGTGCACGTCGGACAGTGCCGCGCGGCCGTTGCGGTTGACGATCTCGTGGACGTCCTCGCTGGCCAGGTCGACCCGATCGGGGCGCGGCAACCCGACGATGACCGTCGCCGCCTCGGTCGCGTCCCAATTCAGCGCTGCCGCTTGCGATTGCAATTCGGGCCCGACCTTGCCGCGGACGACGGCATCGACGACATTGGCCTCCATCCGGGTGTCCCACGCGCCGCGCGCCTCAGCGGCATCGGCGTATCCCGACGCCGCCGCGAACGCGAGGTTGCGGCTGTACCGCAGGATCAGCACGGTCAGAGCCGTCACCTGCTCGGGGTTGCGGCCGAGCATGGGCACCGCGTCCTCGAAGTGCTCCATCGTGACCCGCACCATGTCGACGGTCTGCCGCAGCGCGATCCGTCGCGTCAGTTCCTGGGGCACCAGCGCGAACGCTTCGGCGGTGTACCCCACGTCGCCGCTGGGGTTGCGCGTCCACTCGGCGAAGTTGACCAGCGCGGTCTGCACGACGAGCTGGACGCTGGCGCGCTGGGAGGCCTCGAGCTCGGCGAAGAACGGCAGCCGCTCACCCATGACGTGGACGGCCTCGGTGGACAACCGCCCGGAGTGCTGCTTGACGCGACGCAGCAGTGACTCCGGGATGGCGTTCAGCAGTTCGAGCGAGGCTTGCGCCGTCGCCCGCTCGGGTTTTCCCGTCGCTTCGCTCGCCCCTGCGCCTTTCCCGTCGCTTCGCTCGCCCCGGTGTTGTCAGCCATCCCTAAAAGCTACGCCCCTTTTCTAGCGGATTCCTCCAAACGGAGCGATGCACGGGGCGCGGCGGCTTCGTGAGCGGCTGGGCTCAGGCGCTCCCGGTGTCGGCGAAGGACACGCCCGCCGCCAGAACGTCGTCGATCTTGTACTCCTTGGCGGCCGCAATCCCTACCGAGGGGTCGATCTCACCGTCGCGCGCCAGCGCCTCGAGAACCGCCACGACCACCGATTCGGCATCGGTGTTGAAGTAGCGCCGCGCGGCAGGGCGGGTGTCGGAGAAGCCGAAGCCGTCGGTACCGAGGGTGACGTAGGTGTTGGGCACCCACGGTCGGATCAATTCGGGCACGCCGCGCATCCAGTCGGTGACCGCGACGGCCGGTCCGGTCGTATCGGCGAGGACCTTCGTGACGTACGGAACCGCCGCCGGGCGCTCGGGATGTCGCAACTGCTCCTTCTCGGCAGCGACGCCGTCGCGGTTGAGCTCGCCCCAGCTGGTCACGGACCACACGTCGGCGGCGACGTCCCAGTCGGCGGCGAGCATGTCGGCCGCACGGATCGCCTCGGGCATGGCGACCCCCGAGGCCAGGATCTGCGCGGTGCTGGAACGCTTCTCCTTCGCGGCGCGATAGCGGTAGATGCCGCGCAGCAGGCCCTCGGGATCGAAGTCGGCGGGCTCGGCCGGCTGAACGTAGGGCTCGTTGTAGATGGTGATGTAGTAGAAGACGTTCTCCGGGTTCTCGCCGTACATCCGCGACAAGCCGTTCTCCACGATGTGGGCGATCTCGTAGGCGAACGCCGGATCATAGGCAACCACAGCAGGATTCGTGGACGCCAACAACAACGAATGACCGTCGGCGTGCTGCAGGCCCTCGCCGGTCAGCGTCGTCCGCCCTGCGGTTGCGCCGAGGACGAACCCGCGCGCCATCTGGTCGGCGGCCGCCCAGAGACCGTCGCCCGTGCGCTGGAACCCGAACATCGAGTAGAAGATGTAGATCGGGATCATCGGCTCGTTCTGGGTCGAGTACGAGGTGCCGACCGCGGTGAACGACGCCGTCGACCCCGCTTCGTTGATGCCCTCGTGCAGGATCTGGCCGATCTCACTTTCCTTGTAGGCCAACATGAGTTCGGCGTCGACCGCCGTGTACAGCTGCCCGTTGCGGTTGTAGATCTTCAGGCTCGGGAACCACGAGTCCATGCCGAAGGTGCGGGCCTCGTCCGGAATGATCGGGACGATGCGCTTGCCAATCTCCTTGTCCCGCAACAACTCCTTGAACGTGCGGACGACCGCCATGGTGGTGGCGACCGCCTGCGTTCCCGATCCCTTCTTGACCTGCTTGTAGGCATCGGGGCCCGGCAGCGTGAGCACCTTCGCCTTGTTGCGCCGCTCCGGAAGGAACCCGCCGAGGGTCCGGCGCCGGTCGAGCAGGTACCGGATCTCCGGTGCGTCCGGGCCCAGGGTGGTAGTACGGCGGCAGGTACGGGTTTTCCTCGAGCGCTTCGTCGGAGATGGGCACGCGGGTCGCGTCGCGGAAGTTCTTCAGGTCGTCCAGCGCGAGCTTCTTCATCTGGTGCGTGGCGTTGCGGCCCTCGAAGTGCGCGCCCAGCGTGTAGCCCTTGATCGTGTGCGCCAGGATCACCGTCGGCTGACCCTTGTGCTCGACCGCTTGCCGGTACGCGGCATAGACCTTGCGGTAGTCGTGACCACCGCGCTTGAGATTCCAGATCTCCTGATCCGACATCGGCTCGACCAGTGCCTTGGTGCGCGGGTCGCGGCCGAAGAAGTGGTCGCGGACGTAGGCGCCGTCGTTGGCCTTGTAGGTCTGGAAGTCACCGTCGGGCGTGGTGTTCATCAGGTTGACCAGCGCGCCGTCCTTGTCGGCGTGCAGCAGCGCGTCCCATTCGCGGCCCCACACCACCTTGATGACGTTCCAGCCTGCGCCGCGGAAGAACGACTCCAGTTCCTGGATGATCTTCCCGTTGCCGCGGACCGGGCCGTCGAGGCGCTGCAGGTTGCAGTTGATGACGAACGTCAGGTTGTCCAGGCCCTCGAGTGGCGGCGACGTGGGCCAGGCCGCGGCTCTCGGGCTCGTCGGTCTCCCCGTCGCCCAGGAACGCCCACACGTGCTGGTCGGAGGTGTCCTTGATGCCGCGATCGTGCAGGTAGTGGTTGAAGCGGGCCTGGTAGATGGCGTTCATCGGGCCAAGCCCCATCGACACCGTCGGGAACTCCCAGAACGTGGGCATCAGGCGCGGGTGCGGGTACGACGGCAGTCCGCCGCCCGGATGGCTGTGCTCCTGGCGGAAGCCGTCGAGTTGGTCCGCGGTCAGCCGGCCTTCGAGGAAGGCGCGCGCGTAGATGCCGGGGGAGGCGTGGCCCTGGATGAACACCTGGTCGCCGCCGCCGGGGTGCGCTTTGCCGCGGAAGAAGTGGTTGAAGCCGACCTCGTACAGCGCGGCCGACGACGCGTACGTCGAAATATGGCCGCCGACACCAACTCCCGGTCGTTGCGCGCGGTGCACCATGATGGCCGCGTTCCAGCGGATCCAGGCGCGATAGCGTCGCTCGACGTCCTCGTCGCCAGGAAACCACGGCTCGAGCTCGGTCGGGATCGTGTTGACGTAGTCGGTCGACGTCAGCGCCGGGATCGCCACGCGCTGCTCGCCGGAGCGTTCGAGCAGACGCAGCATCAGATAACGCGCCCGGGCAGGCCCGGACCGCTCGAGCATTTCGTCGAACGATTCCAGCCATTCGCCTGGTTTCGTCGGGGTCGATGTCGGGCAGGTAGGAGGCAACCCCTTCGCGGATCACCCGGACGCGATCGGGTTCGCCTGAGGTGGTGGAGTTTTGGGCAAGGTCCTGGCGTGCGAACTCGGTCGTCAACGCGCTACTCCTCGGTTGGCGGGATGGGGTGCTGATCGCTGTCCCATCGTCCCCCTATCGTGCCGTAGATGCGGCCGGGGGGTGACGTACTGGGATGAACCGGCGACCGGCACGTGCAACCGGTACCGTCTGGAGGCTGTGATCGGTTGGTGGCGTCGACGGGCCTCCCTGCGCGCGGTGACGCTCCTGGCGGGAGTGCTTGCCGCCGTTGCGATGGTCGTCGTGGGATGCGAGGCCGTCACGCAGGGAACGTCGACGATCGACCGCGCCGACGCCCCGATGTATCGCGCATCGGTGTCGGCATCCATCGAGGACTCCATGTCCAGTTCCAGCGCGCGCGAATCCCAACGGCTCGTCACGTTGTCCAAGCAGGCGCTGCACTCTGCCTGCGACGCGCTGAGCTCGAGCAGCGTCGATGCGATCGACGCGGTCAACGAGTACGTCCGCGCGTACAACGCCCAGAGCGGCGACGCCGCGGCCAAGAAGCAACCCGCGATCGATGCGCTCAACCGGACGGCGGACGTCGTCACGACCAACCTGTCGTCGACGCTCTCGCCGCAGTTGTCGGCGGCGCTCAACGACTACGTGACCGCCGCGAGGGCGGTTTCGGGCACCATCGCCAACAATGCCGGGTTCAACGAATTCAACGCCTCGAGCGGTCGGATGAACGACACGAGGCGGACCGCGCTGCAGCTGTGCGACGCCGGGTATTGACCAAACCTCGCCGCCTGGCGTGAGTCGGTGCGGTGGGCGTGCGACTATAAGGCCGAGCAGATTCGCAGGCTGAAGGAGGACACGGTGGTAGCGGCGGACTCGCCGGGCTACGCCCTAAAACTGGGCATCGAGAAGAATCAGGTTGTCCAAGAGTTGGGGTGGGACGAGGACAGCGACGACGACATCCGCCTGGACATCGAGGAAGTCGCAGGCAGCGAGCTGCTTGACGAGGACTCGGACGACGTCGTCGACGTCGTGCTTCTGTGGTGGCGTGACGACGACGGAGACCTCGTCGATCGTCTGATGGACGCGATCACGCCGCTCGCCGAGGACGGCGTGATCTGGGTCGTCACCCCGAAGACAGGCCAGCCGGGGCACGTGCTGCCCGCGGAGATCGCGGAGTCGGCTCCGACGGCAGGGCTGACGCAGACGTCGTCGGCCAATCTCGGCGACTGGATCGCCAGCAGGTTGGTGCAGCCGAAGTCGCAGGCGAAGACGCGCTGATGCTCGACGTCGGCGGCGAGGCCCCCGACTTCACGCTGAAGGACCAACACGGTCAGCCGGTCTCGCTGAGTTCGTTTCGCGGGACCAAGAACGTGCTGGTGGTCTTCTTCCCGTTGGCGTTCACCGGCATCTGCCAAGGCGAGCTCGACGCGGTCAAGGACAACCTCGCGGACTACCAGAACGACGAGACGCAGACTCTCGCGATCTCGGTGGGCCCGCCGCCGACGCACAAGGTGTGGGCGAACACGAGCGGGTTCACCTTTCCCGTGCTGTCGGACTTCTGGCCGCACGGCGCGGTGGCGCAGGCCTACGGCGTGTTCAACGACGACACCGGGTTCGCCAATCGCGGGACGTTCGCGATCGACCGGCTCGGCGTGATCCGGTTCGCCGAGTGCAAGCAGCCGGGGGAGCCGCGCGACCAGACGTTGTGGACCGCGGCATTGGCGACGCTGCGGGCGGGCTGATTGATTTCCGGTATCCCGGACGCGGTCGGCGTGTACCTTTCCTGCGACGGGCGCGTAGCTCAGTGGTAGAGCTCTGGTTTTACACACCAGCGGTCGGCGGTTCGATACCGGGGTTCGAAACCCTCCGCGCCCACCATTGTCTTTGCTGTCAGAGCGGTTAAGAGGTCCTGCCCATTCTTCGGAAGCAGGGTGCGGGCGCCATCGTCGACCTGTCCTCGGTCATGTCGCGAAAGGCGTTCGCGCGCTTCGGGTCCCACGCGATCGTGATGCATGCGGTATCCGCGTTCTCCGACACGGTGCGTTACGGAACCCCGCGCGTCATGCTGCCACGTATTGCCAACGTGCTGCTGCTAGTCGAGGCGGTGTCACCGCCGCTCGGCGACCTGATCGCCCGTGCGCTGTCGCTGCGCCCCGTTGTTCGTCGACATGTCGAGTGGCATCCCGGCACGGGGCTAACCTAGCGCCCGACCACCATTCGCCTGACCTGGCAACCGACCTCGGCGGCGAGGATCTCGGGATCCAAGCCAGGCTGCAGAGTCGATCCCCACCGCCCAACATCGGCTGCGCCATGGGCGAACGACCAAGCCAACACAGCATTGTTCGTTGCTTCGTTGAATTCGAGTTGTGGAGCCGCCGCTGCGACGGCATCGACGAGCAGGCCGAAGGTCAGTACTGCCGACGCCCGCAACGCCTCGCCTTCGACGCCGCCGACGTCGGCCGATAGCGCGCGGAACATCACTCCGTAGTGAGTGCGGTGCCGCAATGCGAAGACGACGTACTCCGTCACCAATCGCTCCAGCCGATCGGGCGCCGCGCCTGCGCCACCTAGAACTGCATGCTGCGCCGTTGCCAAGGTGTCGAAGCCGTCGCGCGCAATGGCTGCGAGCAGCGCATCCTTGTCGGGAAAGTGATGGTACGGAGCGGCGGCGGACACCCCTGCCCGACGCGCGACTGCACGCAGCGTCACGCCTTCGACATCGGATTCCGCAACCAACTCCAGAGCGGCGGCGAGCAAGGCGCTTCGAAGATCACCGTGGTGCTGACCGACGTTTCGCTTCATCCGACCATGGTTGACAGTGTTCATCTCAGGAGTCAAGATGAACACCGTCCAACACGCCGGTCGAATGGGGAGCCATGAACGACCTCAGCGCAGCCGCCAGCTTCACCGTCAACGCGCGACCGGTGACGGTTCACGCGTTTCACACCGGCACGGTGACCGTCAAGCGCAGTCACGCCCAGGGTCCACTGCCGGAGCGCACCCCGTCGGCGTTGCGGTTTCTGACGATCCTCGCCGACCGTCGATTCGCTGCGCCGATGCCCATCTGGAGCTATGCGGTCGAACACCCCGACGGGGTCTACGTGATCGACACCGGGACTGCGACCGATTACAACGATCCCCGGTCGTGGCGGGCTGAGCCCCGAACCCGCGCGATCATTCAGTCCTTCATTCGACTCGACGTGGGGGACGGTGGAACGTTGCCCGACCGGCTGGGAGCCGTTGGGCTGCCCGCTGGTGACGCGCGCGCCGTGGTACTGACCCACCAGCACATCGACCACACCGGCACGGTTCCGGCCTTCGATGGCGTCGACGTGTGGACCACCCTGGCCGAGGACGCTGCCGCGAGCCGGATCGGCGCGCTTCCATGGCGATGGCGTGATGCCGCCACGAGGATCCGACACGTCGATGTGGAAGGTGCGCCGGGCGAGCTGGGCCCGACGGTGAGCCTTACCGCCGATCGCACGCTGCAGGCGATGCATACTCCAGGGCACACCCCGGGCTCGATCACCGTGCGACTACGCACTGATCAGACCGACGTCTGGTTCACCGGTGACACCGCGTTCACGGCGGCGGGCATGGACCCGTGCGCCCCGACCGCCGGCATTCACACCGACCTCAGGAAAGTCCGTGCGCTGCAGGCCCGGCTGCGCGGTGCGGGCTTGCTACTGCCCTCACACGATCCCGACGTACCGGACCGGCTACGCGCTATTGAAAGCCCTTTCCGATACCCGACGAACCCGGGAGGGCGTGCCTGAGCGGCTGTGCGGAAGGAATCCGACGTTGCCGCAGCAGCCCGGATCTGGTTGCAATTGCGGTACTTGGTCCTGGAAAGCCTTGTGGCGCAACGTCGAGCCCACCATCTCTTGACTGATTCCAGAAAAGGGTTGACACTGTCCGTGTGGATGCCGCAGCTGACTTCCGGCAGTTGTTGAGCGCCGCCGCGCTGCGAATCACCCAACCTCGGATCGCCGTGCTGCGCGCGGTGTACTCGCACCCCCACGCCGACACCGAATCGATCATCCGCGCCGCGCGCGAGCACCTGCCCGAGGTGTCGCACCAGACCGTCTACGACGCGCTCAACGCGCTGGGCGCCGCCGGTCTGGTTCGACGCATCCAGCCCGCCGGTTCGGTGGCGCGCTACGAGTCCCGCGTCGGCGACAACCACCACCACGTGGTCTGTCGAACGTGCGGCGTCATCGCCGACGTCGACTGCGCCGTCGGCGACGGCGCCCTGTCTGGTCGCTTCCGACGACAACGGCTTCACCATCGACGAGGCCGAGGTCATCTACTGGGGCCTCTGCGCTGATTGTTCCAAGGTTCGAACTCCCTGATCACACCCGTGATCGCCAGCCCCGTCACCGATTGATGAAAGGGAAAAATAGTGTCAACCGATACGTCCGACAGCCGTCCTCCCAACCCCGAGGCGGCGACTCACAGCAGCGGTAGCGAAAGCGAGAACCCGGCGATCGACTCGCCGACCCTGAAGGCGGGCGCACCGCTGAAGAACCAGGACTGGTGGCCCAACCAGATCGACGTGTCGATGCTGCACGCGCACTCTCCGAAGGGCAATCCGCTCGGCGAAGACTTCGACTACGCAGACGGAGTTCGCGAAGCTCGACGTCGAGGCCCTCAAGGCCGACGTGATCTCGGCGATCACCACCTCGCAGGACTGGTGGCCCGCCGACTACGGCAGCTACGCAGGCCTGATGATCCGGCTGAGCTGGCACGCCGCGGGCACCTACCGCACCTTCGACGGACGCGGTGGCGCGGGCCAGGGCATGCAGCGGTTCGCTCCGCTGAACAGCTGGCCCGACAACGCCAACCTCGACAAGGCCCGCCGCCTGCTGTGGCCGGTCAAGAAGAAGTACGGCAGCAAGATCTCCTGGGCCGACCTGCTCGTGTTCGCCGGCAACTGCGCGCTCGAGTCGGCCAACTTCGAGACGTTCGGATTCGCCTTCGGCCGCCCCGACTTCTGGGAGCCGGAAGAGGTCATCTTCGGCGAGGAAGAAGAGTGGCTGGGCACCGACAAGCGCTACGCGGGCGCCGACGCCTCCGCGCGGCAGCTCGAGGAGCGCTACGGCGCCACCACCATGGGCCTCATCTACGTCAATCCCGAAGGCCCAGAAGGCAAGCCGGATCCGCTGGCCGCCGCGATCGACATCCGCGAGACGTTCGGCCGGATGGCGATGAACGACGAGGAGACCGCGGCGCTGATCGTCGGCGGTCACACCCTCGGCAAGACCCACGGTGCGAGTGCCGACAACGTCGGCCCCGAGCCCGAGGGTGCGCCGATCGAGCAGCAGGGTCTTGGCTGGAAGTGCCCCTTCGGTTCCGGCAACGCCGGCGACACCATCACCAGCGGGCTCGAGGTCGTGTGGACGCCCACGCCGACGCAGTGGAGCAACGCCTACCTGGAGATCCTGTACGGCAACGAGTGGGAGCTGACGAAGAGCCCCGGCGGCGCGTACCAGTTCGAGGCGAAGGACGCCGAGGCGATCATCCCGGATCCGTTCGGTGGCGCGCCGCGCAAGCCGACGATGCTGGTCACCGACGTCTCGATGCGCGTCGATCCCATCTACGGGCCGATCACCCGGCGCTGGCTGGACCATCCCGAGGAGCTGAACGAGGCGTTCGCCAAGGCCTGGTACAAGCTGCTGCATCGCGACATGGGTCCCGTCAGCCGCTTCCTCGGCCCCTGGGTGGCCGAGCCGCAGCTGTGGCAGGACCCGGTACCCGCCGTCGAGGGCGAGCTGATCGACGAGGCCGACATCGCGACCCTCAAGGGCAAGGTGCTCGAGTCAGGGCTCTCGGTGCCTGCAGCTGGTCAAGACGGCATGGGCGTCGGCGTCGAGCTTCCGGAGCACGGACAAGCGCGGCGGGGCCAATGGGGCGCGCATCCGCCTCGAGCCGGCAAAGAACTGGGAGGTCAACGAGCCCTCCGAGCTGCAGAAGGTGCTGCCGGTTCTGGAGAAGATCCAGCAGGACTTCAACGGTGCCGGTGGCAAGAAGGTGTCGCTGGCCGACCTGATCGTGCTCGCGGGCTCCGCAGCGGTCGAGAAGGCCGCCAAGGACGCGGGCTACGAGATCGACGTGCACTTCGCTCCTGGCCGGACCGACGCCTCGCAGGAGGACACCGACGCGGACGCCTACGCGGTACTCGAACCGCGGGCCGACGGCTTCCGCAACTACGTCCGCCCCGGTGAGAAGGAGCCTCTCGAGAAGCATCTGCTGGAGAAGGCGTACCTGCTGGATGTCACCGCGCCGGAGTTGACCGTCCTCATCGGCGGCCTGCGTGCGCTCGGCGCCAACCACGGCGGCACCTCGCACGGGGTGTTCACCGACAAGAAGGGCACGCTGACGAACGACTTCTTCGTCAACCTGCTCGACATGGGCACGGAGTGGAAGTCGGCCAGCACGGGCGAGAACGTCTACGAGGGAGTGGACCGCGCAACCGGCCAGACCAAGTGGACTGCCACGGCCAACGACCTGGTGTTCGGCTCGCACTCGGTGCTCCGTGCCATCGCGGAGGTCTACGCCCAGGACGACGCCAAGGACAAGTTCGTCACGGACTTCGTCGCGGCGTGGGTCAAGGTCATGAACAACGATCGGTTCGACCTGAAGTGATCTGTTCTCCGTAGAAACGGCATCAGGCCGGTCCCTCGCGGGGCCGGCCTGATGTCGTTCAGGCGTGAAAACGGCGGCGCCGGGGAAGACCCGATGGGTCGAGGCTCGTGGAAAGGACACATGACAGCCGGAGGTTCGCAGGCCCGTCGGGGCGACTTGGACGACGCGCTACGCGTCGCGGACGCGGTCGCCGGGGCCTTCTCCGCGAAGGTGGTCGGACAGCCACACCTGCGGGAGACGATGCTGATCTCCCTGCTGGCGGGCGGGCACCTGCTGATCGAGAGCGTGCCCGGGCTGGCGAAGACCACCGCGGCGCGCGTCGTCGCCGAAGCCATCAGGGGTGACTTTCGGCGCATTCAGTGCACGCCGGACCTGCTGCCCAGCGACATCATCGGCACGCAGATCTACGACGCGGCCGCGAACTCGTTCGTCACCCAGCTGGGTCCGGTTCATGCCAACGTCGTGCTGCTCGACGAGATCAACCGCTCCAGCGCCAAGACTCAGAGCGCGATGCTGGAGGCGATGGAGGAGCGCCAGACGACCATCGCGGGCGTCGAGTACCCGATCCCCGAACCCTTCCTGGTCATCGCGACGCAGAACCCCGTCGATCAGGAAGGCACCTATCCGCTCTCCGAGGCCCAGACCGACCGCTTCATGCTCAAGGAGGTGGTGAACTACCCGTCGGTCGCCGAAGAGGTCGAGGTGATCTCGCGGATGGACGCGGGCCTGTACGACAAGGACCATCACACCGCGCCGGTCGTCGGAGCCGGCGACGTCCTGCGCGCTCAGCAGCTGGTTCGGACGGTTCACATGGATCGCGCGCTGATCCAGTACGCGAGCACGCTCGTCGCCGTCACCCGAGCCCCCGAGAAGGACCTGCCCGCCAACGTGGCGCGCCTCATCGAGTACGGGGCGAGCCCGAGGGCCACCATCGCCTTCTGCCGCACGGCGAGGGCACTTGCGGTGCTGCGAGGTCGCAGTCACGTGTTGCCCGACGACGTCGCGAGCCTTGCGCACCGAGTGCTCCGGCACCGCCTGATCCTCGGCTTCGAGGCTGCCACCGCCCGCGTCACCCCCGACGTGGTGGTCGACGCGGTGCTGCAGGCCGTCCGGGTGCCCTGAGGCGCGGGTAGACGGACACCGTGGGCAAGCACCTCGACCAGGCCAGGGCGGTCTTCGGCGGCGACACCAAGGGCCTCCTCGAAGGCGGAAGCCATGCGTTGGTGCACACCCGCAGTCTCGAGTTCGACGACCTGCGGCCGTACGTGCCGGGCGACGACGTCCGCGACATCGACTGGAAGGCCACGGCGCGCTCGGGTGAGGTCCTGATCAAACGCTTCGTCTCCGAGATGCACCACAAGATCCTGGTGGTCGCCGACACCGGTCGGAACATGACGGCGTTGGCCGCATCGTGGGAGTTCAAACGCGACGTCGCCGCTCACGTCATCGGCGCCATGGGGCTGATCACGCTGGGACGCTCCGACGAGATCGGCATGGTGTTCGGTGACGTGCGTGGATGCGTCGACATCCGCCTGCGCCGCGGCGAGACTCATGTGGAGTACATGCTGCACAGGTTCCACCAGCAGACGACGAGCCGCCCGGCGGCCAGCGACATCGCCGTCCAATTGGATTGGGTGGCAAGCCATTACCGGCGGCGCCACCTGGTGCTCGTCGTCTCCGACGAACCCGACCTGCGCGACGGCCTGCGTAGCGTGCTGCCACGGCTCACCGCGCGACACGACGTGATGTGGGCGATGGTCGCCGATCTGCCCGCCGTCGGCTCCGGCGACGACGAAGACGACGGCCGCGACGTGTCGAGCGGACGCTTCGTGCTCAGCGCCGCCGCAGTGGGAGCCGGGGTAGTGGACGCCTACCGTCGCGCCGAGGATGAACGGCGGCAACGGCTTTCGGAGTTCATGATCACCCATGGCGTGCCGCACGCGACGATCGCGGGCAGCGCGGACATCAGGGCCGGGCTGAACGCCATGACCGGGGTGCTCGCCAGTGCCGGATGACCTGCTCCAGCGCGTCATCGGCCCGACGGCGTACTCGTCGGCGTGGTGGTGGCTGGCGCTGCTGTTGTCGGTGGCTCTGATCGCCTGGTACGCAGGCGTTCTGCTCTGGACCATGCCGGGCCGACGGCTGCGGGACACGCCGCGTGATCGGCGGTCTGCGCGAAGGGCTCGCACGGCACCGCCATGCCAGGGCGGTCCGCGACATCGGCGACCGTTACCGCGCAGGCGAACTCGATGCCGACGCTGCCGCCGCCGCGCTGAGCGGCGAACTGCGCGGATTCCTCCACTCCGTCACCGGCGTGCGCGTCGAATACCTGCAGCTCGACGACATCGCGGACGACGGTGCCCTCGCGCCGGCGGCGCCGATCTTCGGCGAGCTGGGCGACGCGCAGTTCAACGACGAGTCGCACGTCGACGTCGGCGTGGTCAGCACCGCTGCCGAGGAGTTGATCCGGTCGTGGACCTGACCTGGTGGCTCGCCGCGATCGTCGGCCTGCTCGGGCTGGCGCTCTGCGTCGCCTGCCGCATTCCTGCGGCCGATGACCGCGGAACGACGTGCGCTGCGTCCCTTGGCCAACGTCAGTCGGCTCACCGAACTGCCCGAGTACGTCCGCGCCGCCCGACTGCGCACGGTGGCAGCCGTCGTCACGATCGTCCTCCTGTGCGTGATGTTCGGCGCCGCGTCGTCATCGCCGCCGCCCGGCCAACCGGATTGCCCACGTGGACAACCGAATCCGCGGCCAGTGCGCCCGAGGACATCATGGTGTGCATGGCGGGTCCCGCGACCGATCCCGCCGCGGCCGCGGCGCTCGGCTATTTCGCCCAGCACGCGATGACCCTTGACACCCAGCGCATCGGCCTGACCTCACCAAACCGGCGCATCATTCCACTGACCCGCGACTACTCCTACGCCGCAGCCCAATTCGGTGCGCTTGCCCGGCAAGTCCGGAGGGGCAGACTTCGTATCGCCGGTGTCCTACGTGGACTACGCCGAGGGTGTCGATGACCTGCTGGCGCTGTGTCTCACGGGCTTCCCGGGCTTCGGCGAGAAGTCCGATGAACGCCGTTCGCTGATCTACGTCGGCCCGGATTCGCTGCGGGCACCCGACGATCCGCGGCCGTCGTTGTTCACTGCCGACCGGGTCAGGGACATGGCCAGTGCCGCAGGTGTCCAGGTGAACGCGCTGATCACCGGCTCCGATGAAGGCGGCCTCGCGCGGCTCGCGGGTGACAGCGGCGGGCAGGTCTTCTCGGCGAACGACTCCGTCGGCGCACACATCGCACAGATTCGGGACCGGCCACCGCCCGTCGCGGCCGTTGCCGATGTGCCCACCACACCGACTGACTCGCCGGACATTCCGCTCTCGATCGCGCTGCTCGCCGCCTTCGGGCTGGCCGTGTGGCCGGTGGTGGCGCGCCGATGACCTTCCAGCCCGTTCTGCCACCACTGCTGCTCGCCGCGCTTGCAATGGCGATCGTGATCGTGCGTGTCGTCACGCTACGCCGGACGGCGGGAACCGACCGGACCCGAATTGCGCTGTGGCGCTGGGTCGGACTCACGGCGACGGCGCTGCTGCTGCTCGGCGCTGCGGCGCGACCCGTACTCGGGAGCGACGTCGGCGACGTCCAGCAGGTTGCGGACCCGTACGCGCCCAACGTCTTTCTGGTCGTGGACCGCTCGCCGGACATGGGAGTCGACGATCCGGGCGACGGCGGGACGCCGATGTCGAAGGCACGCGACGACGCCGCCGCGCTCATCGACCGCTATCCCGGCGCCCGCGTTGCGGTCATCACGTTCGGTTCTCGGGCAGCACTGGACTGGCCGCTCTCGCCGGACACGTGGAGTCTGCGACCCGTCGTGGCGGCGCTCGTGCCGTACCCGCCAGCCCCCGACGCCACGGCGCCGACCAACGTCGGGGCGGCGGCGAACGTCCTGCGCTACCAACTCTTCGGGGCCGTGCAGCAGTATCCCCGGGCCAGGAACCTGGTGTTCTATCTCGGCGCAGGCACACTCGAATCGGGCGTGCCGACAAGCGAATTCGATCTGCCCGAGGGTGCGGTCGATGGGGGAGCCGTACTCGGCTACGGACCCGCGGCGGATTCCCTGCGCCCCGTCGCGGAGCAGATCGGCGTTCCCTACGCGTCGCGCAACGAACGGTCGCCGCTGGCCGACGCGTTGCCTCCCGACGCTCCCGCCGAGGCCGAACCCGCCGCCGTCGCCCGCGCGGCGGAGAGGATCGAACTGTATTGGGCATTCGCGGCCGCGGCGGCCGCGTTGATCCTCGTCGAGTTGTATCTGGTGCTTCGCGAGTTCCGGCGCACGCGCATGACCACCGCGGACGTGATCGCGTGAGCGTCGTGGGCTGGTGGCGCAGCGGACCGCCGCGGCTGCGGTTACGACGGCGGCTGCTGACGTACTCCGCGCCGGTCGCGGCGGTGGTCTGCCGTCGCGGTGGTGAAGTTGGTCTCCGTCGGCATCGCGGGAGACTCGGCCGTCGCCGACTTCGCGGATCGCGACGCCGCGGCACTACGGGGTGACGTCGCGGTGCTCAATGTGCTGAACGTCGTCGAACCGGGCAAGGCCTACTTCGCCGCTGGGGCGCTGGCCGTGCTCGAGGGTCGACTCCCGGATGCCGACGCGCAGTTCACCCAGGCCGTGGCCCGCACGGAACCCGCCGAGTCCTGTCCCGCCAGGGTGAACCTCGAGCTGGTGCGAGAGGCGTTGGGAGACAAGGCCGTCGCCATCGTTCGACGGCGATGCGGCGGCGAAGGCTTACCTCGGCGCGTTGGCCGTCGTGCAGGGCGCTCCGGCGGGATGCTTTCCCGACGACGCCGCGTCGAGGCTGAACGACAAGATCGACGCCGCCAGGGTCGCGCCGCCACCGCCTCCGCCGCCGCCACCCGTCGCTGCGCCCCCGCCCCCGCCACCTCCAGCGGGTGCCACGCCGCCCGACCAGGACACCAGACTGCGGCTCAACCCCGGGGCGGGTGACCCGCTCGACCGATTGCAACAGATCCTGCGGGACGCCGCGGCGGCGAAGGGCTGACGATCAGGCGGTCGAATGCTGGTCGAAGAAGTCGGCCAAACCCTCGAGCAGCCGGTCGACGTCGTCGGCGTTGTTGTAGGGCGCCAAGCCGATTCGGACGCCGCCCGCGGCGTCGAGCCCGAGGCGCCGGGCAGGCTCGTACGCGTAGAACGTCCCTGCGGGGGCGTTGACGCCGCGATCGGCGAGAAATGCGCTGATCTCGGCCCGGGTCGTGGCCGGCGAACGTGGTCAACAGCGTCGGGGTCCGGCGCTCCGCCCGCGAGTACAGGGTGGCCCCGGGGAGGCGCCGCAGACCCGCCTCGATGGTGTCGCGGAGGTCGTCCTCGTGACGTGCGCCAGGGCGTCCATGCTCGCCACCAGCCGTCGCGCGGCGATCGCCACCTTCCCCGGCCATCCCGGCCAGGAACTCGACGGCCGCCGTCGTGCCCGCCATCAGCTCGTACGGCAGCGTGCCGAGTTCGAAGCGCTCCGGGATCCGGTCGGTCGAGGGCAGCAGCTTGTCGGGATGCAGCTCCTCCAGAAGCTCGGGACGGCCCGCGACCACTCCGCAGTGCGGGCCCGAGAAACTTGTAGGGCGAGCAGGCGATAGAAATCGGCACCCAGGTCGACGACGTCGACCGCGTGGTGCGCCGTGTAGTGCACGCCGTCGACGTAGAGCAGCGCACCGACGCCGTGGGTGAGCGCCGCGATGGCGCTTCACGTCGGGCATCGTGCCAATCAGGTTGGAAGCGGCGGTGATGGCGACCAGCCGCGTGCGCGCGGAGAGCACCGCCTCGACGTTGGCGGCGGGCAGCTCGCCGGTCGCGGGGTCGAAATCCGCCCATCGCACCACCGCACCTGCCCGCTCGGCGGCGATGACCCACGGCCGGACGTTGGCGTCGTGGTCGAGCCGGGACACCACGATCTCGTCGCCGGCGCGCCACGTCGCCGACAGCGTTCGGGACAGGTCGAAGGTCAGTGACGTCATGCTGCGCCCGAAGATCACGCCGTCGGGATCGGCGTTCAGCAGGTCGCCGAGGGCGCGACGACACTGGCCGACGATCTCCTCGGCGTTGCGCTCCGCCACGGTCGTCACCCCGCGGTTCGCCAGCGGGCTCAGCATCGCCGAGCGGATGGCATCGGCGACGACGTCAGGCGTCTGCGAACCGCCGGGTCCGTCGAAATGCGCAGCGCCGTCCCGCAACGCGGGAAAATGAGCGCGAATCGCGTCGACGTTCGAACACCACATGCACAACCTATGCGCGACGTGGCACGCATCGCTCAGGGTGATCAGCGCAGAGCGGAACGCCTGCGCGATCTCAAGCTGCTGCGCAGGGTCCGCGACCGCATCGACAGGGACTATGCGCAGCCGCTGGACGTCGAGGCCCTCGCCCGTGGCGCGAACATGTCGGCAGGGCCACCTGTCGCGCCAGTTCCGCCTCGCCTACGGCGAGTCGCCATACGCCTATCTGATGACGCGGCGCATCGAGCGCGCGATGACGCTGCTGCGCCGCGGCGACCTGAGCGTCACCGAGGTCTGCTTCGCGGTCGGCTGCTCCTCGCTCGGCACGTTCAGCACGCGCTTCACCGAGTTGGTCGGCATGCCTCCCAGCACCTACCGCGACCAGTCGGCCGACGCCACCGCGGGGATGCCTGCGTGCGTCGCCAAGCAGGTGACGAGACCGATCAGGAATCGAGAAGCGCCACTCGCGGTGCCCTTCGTATCGTGACTCGCATGGACATCAGCATTCACAGCACCTTCCTTCCCGCACGACGACCCGGAGGCGTCCCTGGCGTTCTATCGCGACACGCTGGGCTTCGAGGTCCGCCTGGACGTCGGCGGCGGCAAGATGCGCTGGATCACCGTCGGCCCCGCCGATGAAGCCGCCACCGCCATCGTCCTGACGCCGCCCGCCGTCGACCCTGGCATCACCGACGACGAGCGCCGCACCATCACCGAGATGATGGCCAAGGGCACCTACGCGATCCTCATGCTGGCGACCAAGGACCTCGACGGAGTGTTCGCGAAACTGCAGGCCGACGGCGCCGAGATCGTCGAAGAACCGACCGAACAGCCGTACGGAATTCGCGACTGCTCGGTGCGCGACCCAGCAGGCAACATGATCAAGATCCAGGAGTTGCGCTGATGGCAGAGAGACGCACCGGCACAGAAGATCGACGCGCAGGATCAAGGAGCTGGGCGACTGGCGCGGCGACACGCTGGCCCTGATCCGCAAGCTCATCAAGCAGGCCGACCCCGACGTCGTCGAGGAGTGGAAGTGGCGGGGCGTTCCAACGTGGTATCACGACGGAATGCTCTGCACCGGGTGAGACTTACAAGGACAAGGTCAAGGTGACGTTCGCCAAGGGCGCCTCGCTTGGACGACCCCGCGGGACTGTTCAACTCGAGCCTCGACGGCAACGCCAGGCGTGCCATCGACGTCTGCGAGACCGACGACGATCGATCAGAACGGCGTTCAAGGCGACTCATCCGCGAGGCCGTCGCGCTGAACACGCGATGAGCTCGTTGCCCGCTGAGTCAGTTCCGTTCGTCCACTGCGAGCCGTCCCAGAACCGGCGGTCGCCTGAGCCGGACGGGTCCCGATACCAGCCCGGGCGGACGCGAGGCGGCCTGGCCACCCTGCGTCGGCAGGTCCCGTCGCTGGGGCGTTCCGTCGCGCGTCGGCAGCGTGGGCGGGGCTGCCTGTGGCCTGGCGGCACGCAGCCGACCGGTGTCCGTCGTCGCAGGCGATCCGGACCTAGGCCTGCGGTGCCTCGTCCAGCCCTTCCCGTCCCACCATCGTTCGCCGCCAGAACCATCGGGGTCGTCGTACCAGTCGGCCGCGGGCGAGTCCGACTCTTCGCGCTCCGGCAGCGGCGGATGCGGTGATCGGTGGGCGTGCGTTCCGACGGGCGGAGACTGCGGCGGGGACCGCTTCGGTGGCGCCGGTGTCGGCTGCGGTCGACGTACTGCTCGGCGGCGCGGCTGCTGAGCCTCTTGGCGAGCGGGCGGCTCCGGTGTCGCGGTGCGGGTCTCCGAGTGCCGTGAGGGGGCCGTCGGGGACGGCCTCGATGACGCTGGTGTCCGCGCGCTCTTCGGGCCGCTCGTGCGGGCGGCTGCGGTTCTTCTCGTCGCGTCGGGGCGACGGGTCGCTCCGGTGCCACGCTCGTCTGCGCCGGGGTCTGCTCCCACGGGAACTTCACGGGGGAGACTGCCGGCGCCGGGTCGGAGCCAGCCTTCTCATCCCCGTCGCCCGCGGCGTCTTCGAACCAGCGAGAGGCCCGTCGAGGCTCTGGACGTACCGGCGCAACCGATTGCTCCGATACCGGCAGCGGCAGGCGGTACGGGTGGCGCGGGTGGCGGTTCCGCCTGGCGGTGGCCTCGAGTGCCTCGACCAGGTCGTCATCGAGGTCACCGACGGGTTTGGGGTCCACGACGTCCGCATACTCGTACCAGTCGGGCGACGGGACGTGGGGTTCGTCTCGCGTAGAGCGGATCGGCTGGCGTGGCGAATCGCTCGACGGCACGGTGAACAGGCTCTCGCGCGCACCGGTGAGGCCCAACGACGTGGACGATGGGCCGCTGTCGCGTTCGCGTGAGGTGGGCCCGGCGGAGACCTTCGTGCGCCGGTCCTCGACGTCGTGGTCGTCGTCCTCGCCGATCGTCGTCCTCGTCAGTCGTCGCGTCCTCGACGTCGTCTCGGTCGTCTTCGTCGGCCTCGTCGTCGTCGTACTGCGCTTCGGCTGTATCGGCGACCGTCATCGGTGCCGCCATCGCGGAACATGATGATGATCGCCACGATCGCGATGACGGTCGCCAGCGCGCCCAGTGTCAGGAAACCCAGTCCGACGAGCCGCCACGTCTCGAAGTCCAATGACCCGAAGTCCATTGAGTCACCCTGTCAGTTCGTGCGATGAAATCCACATCGCGAGGTCGGCAGTTTGCCGGAATGTTATTGACGTTCCGGTCAGCGCACCAGCTTTTCGAGTACGTACTGAGAAGTATCGCAGCATTTCAGTGAATTAACATTCTCGCATTCGGTCACGATCTCGCGACGTCTAGACCACCGGTCTGCCATGGCGTGCGCGCGTTCGCATGTCCCACAGGTATAGCTGGTAGCCGAGGATCCACAGGTCGCGGGGTATGACGCGGTCGGCGATGCGCAACCCCGACAGCAGCCAGTCGAATCGCCGCTGCTGGCTCGGCGTCCATGACAGACGCATGTGTTCGCGGAACTCCGGTGGAAGAAATCCGGTCGTCGCGAACAGATTGAACCGGCCCGCGAGCAGTCTTAGCGGAGCGGGCAGAAAGGCGAGTGCCGCTACGCCGTATAGGTGTTCGCGAACGGGCGGATCGATCCGCAGCTCGTCGAGCGATCGTTTCCAGAACTCAGCGAACGCCGCCCGGTCGGCGGGCCACATGCTGGCGCGGACCTGAAGCGTGGTGCCCAGCCTGGCTGCATCCCGATAGATCGCGTCCGCGGCGTCGTCGTCCAGCGGTCCGTAGAGGGACTCGTGCATGTCGATGTAGTACCGGTAGAGGCACGCCGCCACCCAGAGTTGAAGATTCGGATCGAATGCGTTGTAGGACAACGGGCTTGATGAACTCGATCGAACCTGGGCGTGCACCCTGTCGACTTCGGCGCGGATCAGGGCGCGGTCGGCGTCGGTGCCCAGGGTGGCCGCGGCGAGATACGTGCCCGTGGTGCGTGCGCGCTTGAACGGATGCTCGAAGACATTGCCCGTGTCGACCGGGCTCTCGACCACGCCATATCCGACGCCGGGTGACGACAGCTGCATGATGACGTTCGCCGCGGGAAGAAGTGCCGCCGCGGGGTTGAGCAGGTCGACGACCCGCCTCGGCCGCCGTGCAGGACCGAACCTCATGAGGTCGAGTACATCACCTCGTGAGACCCTGCCGAAGTGTTTGTGGCCGGACTGCTCGTACCGATGCGCAGCGGCCGAGCGGTCGGTATCGCACTGGGTTATCTGGCGGACCTGATACTGGCCGACCCGCGTCGCGGACATCCGGTGGCGCTGTTCGGCAGCGGCGCGGCGCGCCTCGAGCGGCTGACCTACGCCGACAACCGGATGGCCGGGCGTTGCGCACGTGGGGGTCTTGATCGGTGGGCTCGCGGCGGCCGGCGTGGCAGGCGAGCGGGTGGCGAGTCGGCGAGGTGCCGCGTGGACCACGGCGTGTACCGCCGCGGCGACGTACGTCGCCCTCGGCGGCACGTCCCTGGCGCGAACGGGTGCCGAGATGGCAGACCTCCTGGAGCGGGACGACGTTGCCTCGGCGCGCGCGCTGCTGCCCGTCCCTGTGCGGTCGCGACCCCGAGTCGTTGGACGCCGCGGGCCTGGCGCGGGCCGCGCTCGAATCCGTCGCGGAGAACACCTCTGACGCCGCGGTGGCGCCGCTGTGGTGGGGCGCGGTGGGCGGAGTGCCCGGACTGCTGACCTATCGCGGCATCAACACGCTCGACGCGATGATCGGTCACCGATCTCCCCGATATCGCCGGTTCGGCTGGGCTGCAGCGAGACTCGACGACGTCATGAATTACCTGCCTGCGCGGATGACGGGTCTGCTGGTGGCCGCAGTGCGCGCCCATCGTCGGTGGTTCGGCACTGACCTCGCTGGCCGCGTGGCGCCGCGACGCGGCCAGCCATCCGAGTCCGAACGCGGGCGTGGTGGAGGCAGGCTTCGCGGGGGCGCTGGACGTACGCCTTGGCGGGCCGACGCAGTACGCCCACGGCCTCGAGCTCAGGCCCGCGCTCGGCGACGGCCGCATCTCCGGGCGTCGACGACCTGACGAGGGTCGGTCGTGCTGTCGCGCGTCGTGGTCGCGCTCGCGGTCGTCGTCGCGGTGACGGTCAGTGCCGTCGGCCGTACCGGTCGGCGAGCTTCTCCTCGGCAGTCGGCGGTCTTTCCTTGGCGGCCGCGACGGACGTCGTCGCTAGCAGCCTTCTCCAGACGTCGCTGCCGCACTTCGGCCAGGACGAAGTAGCCGACCCCGATCGGCGCGATGATGCCGAAGGCGATCCACTGGATCCCGTACGACAGGAACGGGCCCGCATCGAGGTGTGGCAGGCCGATGACGCCGAGGCCGCCGGGCTGATCGTCGACGAGCTGCAGGTAGGAGCCGGCGAGCGGGACACCCGTCACCGCGGCGACCTGATCGGTGTTGATCGAATAGACCTGCTGCCAGCCGTCCTGCCGGAACGGGTCCTTGCCGGGGTTGACGGCTTCGGAGTCCCGCAGTCGCGCCACGATGGTCACGGTCCCCGTTGGCAGAGCGGCCATGTCCGGGGCCTTCGAGCCCGGATCCGGTCGGACGTAGCCGCGGTCGACCAGCACGGTGGGGCCGCCGTCGACCGTGAACGGCGCCAGCACCTCGAATGCCGGCTCGCCCTCGACCATCCGAAGCCGGGCGATCACCTGGGACTGCGGGATGGTAGCGCCCCGTCGCGGTGACCCGCTTCCACTGGTCGTCGGGGGCGGACGAGTCCTGTCGCGGTAGGACCGTCGTCACCGGCACGGGGTCTGCGGACAACGAGCTGGTGATCTGGTCGTTCTCACGCGAGGTCTTCGTGTTCTTGCCGAGTTGCCACGGCGCCAGCACGGTGAAGCAGAGATAGGCGAACCCGAGCACCACGACGTAGAGCGCCAGCCATTGCGGCCGCAGCAGGAACCCGAAGCGCGCCATCAGCTGGCGATTCCCCGCTCGGCGAGTTGTTCGTCCACCCACGCGTGCAGGCCGGGTAGCGATGTCTCGATGACGTCGAAGGTCTCCTCGAAGTCGTCCGTCGTGCCGTAGTACGGATCCTCGACGTCCAGGGCGTGTGCCCCCGAGCGGGGGTCGAACGAGCGCAGCATCCGGATCCGAGTCGGGGGAGCGCCGAGGTTCACGCAGCATCCGGGTGTGGTTGCGGCCCATCGCCACGATCAGGTCTGCGGCCAGGTGGTCGTCGTGGATCTGCGCGGCGCTGTGCTGGGTCGGATAGCCGTGCGCCCGAAGCACCTGGTTGGCCCTGTCGTCGGCGGGACCACCCGCGTGCCAACTGCCGGTGCCGCCGCTGGACACCCTGACCACGTGCGCGAGGCCGCGCTCGTCGATCTGGTGGGCGAACATCTTCTCCGCCATCGGGGACCGGCAGATGTTGCCCGAGCAGACGAAGGTCACGTGCAGCGGGCCCGCGCTAGACACCGAGCACCTCGCGCAGATCGGCGACGGTGGCCACGTGCTTCAGCGGCATCGCGGAGACGTAATCGATCGAAATCGTCTGCGCCATAACCCCATTCGACGACGACGGTGTCGATCCCGTGTGCGGCGGCACCCTCCACGTCGTGGGCACGGTCGCCGACCATGAGGACGTGCAGGGGCAGCGGCTCCAACTGGGCGATCGCATGGGCGACCACGTCGGACTTCGACGATCGCACCCCGTCCGGGCTCGCCCCCGCGATCACCTCGAAGTGGTCGTCGAGCCCGAAGTGCTCGATGATCTTCTTGGCGGTGGGCTCGGCCTTCGACGTGGCGACGGCCAGCCGCACCCCGGCGGCTCGCAGATCGGCGAGCAGTGCGGGGACGCCGTCGAAGACGCTGTTCATCGCCCAGCCCCTGGTCGTGTAGTCGGCCCGGTAGGCGGCGATCGCCTCGTCCGCGCGCGCCCCGAGGCCCATCGCCGTAAGGGTGACGTGCATGGGTGGCCCGACGATGCGGCCCGCCAGGTCTCCGTCGGGAACGGGCGCGCCGACCTCGCCGAGGGCGTGACGGAAGCTGGAGACGATTCCCTCGGCCGAATCGGTCAGCGTTCCGTCGAGGTCGAAGATCACCAGTTCGGGGCTCACACCCGCCATTGTCCCCGATGTGCCTGGGCCCGGAGTCGGCGCACTACTGTCGTGATGTGGGTCAGCCACGGGACGCCGCCCGCTACCACGGTGATCAGGCCGCCGCGCCCGGCATGCTGGATTTCGCCGTGAACGTGCGCTCCGAGGAGCCGCCGTCCTGGCTGGTCGAGCGCCTGGCCGCACGGCTGCGCGATCTCGCGCACTACCCGAGTGCCGACGACGTTCGACGCGCCACCAGGGCCGTTGCGCTCCGGCACGGTCGCGGCGAGGACGAGGTAGCCCTACTCGCCGGCGGCGCCGAGGGATTCGCACTGCTGCCACGCTTGCGGCCCCGCTTGCGGCGTTGGTGGCGCCGTCGTTCACCGAACCCGAAGCTGCTCTGGTGGCCGCGGGCGTGCCGGTGCACCACGTCGTGCTCGATCCGCCCTTCTCGTTGGCGGGGGCCGACGTTCCCGACGGTGCCGACCTCGTCGTGCTCGGGAATCCGACGAATCCGACGTCGGTGCTCCACACCCGCGACCAGATCCTGGCGCTGTGCAGGCCCGGCCGCATCGTTGTCGTCGACGAGGCGTTCGCGGATGCGATCCCTGGCGAGCCCGAATCGCTTGCCGCGGCATGCCGAGCGATGGCGTCGTCGTGTTGCGCAGCCTCACCAAGACGTGGGCACTGGCGGGCCTTCGCGTCGGCTACGCGCTCGGCGCCGCCGACGTGCTGGCCAGGTTGACGAACGAGCGCCCGCACTGGCCGCTGGGCACGCTGCAACTCGAAGCTGTCGCGGCGTGCTGCTCGCCGGAGGCCGTCGCCGAGGCCGCCGACTGCGCCGCTCGGCTGGCAGCGATGCGGACCGAGATGGCGGCGGCCTTCTCGGCAGCTGGGCTCGACGTCGTCGACGGCCGCGCCCCCTACGTGTTGTTCGCGTGTCGCCGACGCCGATCTCATGCGAAAGAAGCTGCATGCCAAGGGAATCGCCGTTCGGCGCTGCGACACCTTCGTCGGACTCGACGGCGATCATCTGCGCGTCGCGGTGCGACGGGAATGGCCGGACCCTGCTCGACGCGATCGTGGAGGTGACGCAGTGAGCGTCAGGCTGGCCGACGTGATCGACGTGCTGGACGGCGCCTATCCGCCACACCTCGCCGCTGATTGGGACTCGGTCGGACTGGTGTGCGGAGACCCCGACGATGATGTCGACTCCATCACCATCGCCGTCGACGCGACCGCCGAGGTCGTCGCCGAGGTGCCCGAACGCGGGCTGCTGCTGGCGCACCATCCCTTGCTTCTGCGCGGGGTCGACACCGTTGCCGCCAGCACCGCGAAGGGCTCCCTGCTGCACCGGCTGATTCGCGGCGGCAGCGCCCTGTTCACCGCCCACACCAATGCCGACGCCGCATCGCCGGGGGTGTCCGATGCGCTGGCCGAGACGTTGGGCCTCACCGTGGACGGCCCGTTGTCGCCGGCGCGCGAGGATGGCCGGCTCGATACCTGGGTGGTGTACGTCCCGGTCGCCGACGCAGATGCCTTGCGGGAAGCCCTGTTCGAGGCGGGCGCAGGAAAGATCGGCGACTACTCCCACTGCTGCTGGTCGGTTCAAGGGACGGGACAGTTCCTTCCGCTGACGGGTGCGTCCCCGACGATCGGCACCGTCGGTTCCCTCGAACGGTTGGCCGAGGAGCGCATGGAGCTCGTCGCACCCTCGGCGTTGCGCGGAGCCGTGCTGGCGGCGATGCGCGCGGCACACCCGTACGAGGAGCCGGCGTTCGGCGTCTTCTCCGCGGCACCGCTGCCCAGCGCCGTGGGAATCGGTCGGATCTGCACTGTGCCCGAACCAGAGCCGTTGTCGGCCTTCGTGTCCCGTGTCGAATCTGCCTTGCCGACAACGGTCTGGGGGATTCGCGCTGCAGGGGATCCCGATGCGGTCGTCTCGCGCGTTGCGGTGTGCGGAGGAGCGGGCGATTCGCTACTGGACGTCGTCGCCGACGCCGACGTGCAGGCGTACGTCACGGCCGACCTGCGCCATCACCCCGCCGACGAGCATCGCCGAGCATCGGACGTTGCACTCGTCGACGTCGCACACTGGGCGAGTGAGTATCCGTGGTGCGGCCAAGCGGCGGCGCTCCTGCGTCGCCGGTTCGCCGAGTCCGTAGAGGTGCGGGTCAGTTCCGTCCGCACCGATCCCTGGAACGTCAAGACCCCTGCGCCATGAAGAGAGAAGTATGAAAGCTGACGTCGTACAACAACGTTCACTGGTCGAACTGACCGATCTCGATGCCGAGGTGGGCCGCCTCGAGCATCGGGCGAAGAACCTCGCCGAACAACAGGCGCTCGATGCCGTGGTTGCCGAATACGGCGAGGCGAACGATCGCCTGGCCACCACGAACATCGCGCTCGAGGATCTCGACGCCGAGGTCGCGAAGTTCGAGGCGGAGATCGACTCGGTGCGCCAACGCGAGGACAAGGACCGCACGGCGCTCGACTCGGGGTCCGTGAACGCCAAGCAGCTCACGGAACTGCAGCACGAACTCGAGACCCTGGAGCGGCGCCAGTCGAGTCTCGAGGATTCGCTGCTCGAGGTCATGGAGCGTCGCGAAGAGCTGCAGAACGACCAGGCCGCGCAGTTGAGCGTCATCGACGAGCTCCAGTCCAAGATGTCCGCGGCGCAGTCGACGCGCGACGAGGCCATGGTGGCGATCGAACAGTCGCGACACCAGCTGTCGTCGCATCGCGCCCAGCTGGCGGCCGTACTGGATGCCGATCTGACTCACGGCCTACGATCGCCAGCGCAGCCGTGGCGGACCGGGCGCCGGCCTGTTGCAGGGACGTCGATGTGGCGCCTGCCGGATCGAGATCGACCGAGGCGAAATGGCCCGCATCACGGCCGCAGCGGAGGACGAGGTGCTTCGCTGCCCGGAGTGCAGCGCAATCCTGTTGCGGTTCAAGGAATCAGGTCAGTGACGGTAATCGTCGAGGCCGACGGCGGATCGCGGGGGAATCCAGGACCCGCGGGCTATGGAGCGGTGGTGTTCTCGGGAGATCGGTCGAGGGTGCTTGCCGAGAGCAAGGCTGCGATCGGCATCGCCACCAACAACGTCGCCGAATATCGCGGTCTGATCGCGGGTTTGGAAGCGGCCGCATCGCTCGGCGTCGTCGACGTCGCCGTGTCGATGGACTCGAAGCTGGTGGTGGAACAGATGTCCGGGAGGTGGCGGGTCAAGCACCCCGACCTCATTCCGTTGCACCAACAGGCGAAAGGGCTCGCTGCCGGCTTCGAGCGCGTCAGCTACTCCTGGATCCCGCGGGAGAAGAACTCGCATGCCGATCGGCTTGCCAACGAGGCAATGGACGCGGCAGGGGAGACGACGCCGGAGGTGCCCGAGGTGCCGGCCCCCGAACCTGCATCGCTACGCGACTGGAGGGGTGTGAGCAGCGCGCCGACGCGGCTGTTGTTGTTGCGGCACGGGCAAACCGAGCTTTCCGTCAACCGCCGCTACTCCGGGCGGGGCAATCCAGCGCTCACCGAGCTGGGTCGCCGTCAGGCCGCAGCGGCCGCAGGGTATCTGGGTCCGCGCGGTGGCGTGACCGCCGTGGTCAGCTCTCCGTTGCAACGTGCCCGCGAGACTGCGGAGGCGGCGGCCGCTGCACTCGGCCTGGAGGTCACCGTCGACGACGACCTCATCGAGACCGACTTCGGAGACTGGGAGGGTCTCACGTTCTCCGAGGCCGCCGAACGGGACCCCGAGCTGCACGGGCGCTGGATGAGGGACACCAGCGTCACGCCACCCGGCGGTGAGAGTTTCGATGCGGTGGCGCAACGCATTCGGCGTGCACGCAACCGGCTGATCTCCGAGCACGGCGCCGCGACCGTGCTGGTGGTGTCGCACGTGACGCCGATCAAGACCATGCTGCAGTTCGCCCTCGATGCGGGTGCCAGCATCCTGCACCGGCTGCATCTCGACCTCGCGTCATTGAGCATTGCCGAGTTCTACCCCGACGGTCCGTCGTCGGTGAAACTGGTCAACCAGACCGCCTATCTGGACGGCCTCTAATCGCTCCGAACGTGGAGCTTCTCTCCGTGCGGGCCGAATAGCGCGATGGCTTCGACCGGTCCGTCGACGGCGCCGAACCAGTGCGGTGTCCATGTCGAGAACTCCACCGCCTCACCGGGTTTGATCACGAAGTCGCGCTCGCCGAGGAGAAGCCGCAGTCGGCCGGACAGGACGTAGAGCCACTCCTGGCCGTCGTGCACGCGTAGGTCGGTCGGCGGGGTGCGCCGCCGCGCGCTGACCCGGATCTTGAACGCGTGCAGGCCCCCGGCGGGACCGCCGCGCGTCAACGGCCAGTACGTGACGCCGTCTCGGGTGTGCGACGCGCCCTTCACGCGGGGGTCCTCGGCGTCCGGCGCGCGAAGCAGATCGTCGGTGCTCACCGACAGCGCGGCCGCCAAGCGTGGCAGGTGGTCCAGGGCGAGTCTGCGCTTTCCGGATTCGAGACGGCTGAGTGTCGAGACGTCGATGTCCGCGCGGGTCGCCACCTCTTCGAGAGTCAGCCCGCGCTGGGTGCGCAGATCGCGGAGTCGCCGGCGCACGCGAAGATCGAAGTCCTCGCCGGTGTCGGTTTTTGCCTGCATGGCAAATGATGTTGGCAGATTGCGTCTGGGTCGGCAAGGTGGAGTCCATGAACACCGAATGGGATTGCGTCGTCGTCGGAGGAGGCGCGGCTGGACTGAGTGCGGCACTCGTACTCGGGCGCGCCCGACGTCGCACGCTGGTCGTGGACGCGGGAAATCAAAGCAATCTGGCCGCGCACGGCATCGGCGGATTACTCGGCCACGATGGTCGACCGCCCGCCGAGCTGTACGAACGAGGCCGCGTGGAACTCCGGAAGTATCCGACGGTCGAGTTCCGCACGGGGGAGGTCGTCACCGGCGTCGCGCGCGCCGACGGGTTCGTCCTCGACCTGGCCGACGGCTCGCACGCACTCACGCGGCGGGTATTGCTCGCGACGGGCATGGAGTACCGCATGCCGAGTTTTCGCGGACTTGACGAGCTATGGGGTTCCTCGGCGTTCCACTGCCCGTTCTGCCACGGTTGGGAGATGCGCGACAAACCACTCGCGGTGCTTGCCAGCGGTGATCGGGCAGCGCACATGGCACTGATGCTCCGGGGGTGGACCGACGACGTCGTCGTGCTCACCAACGGGCCGGCCGGGTTCGACGCCGATGTCGAGGTCGATGAACGCGCGATTGCTCAATTCATCTCGGCGGCAGGCGCATTGACAGCCGTGGAGTTCACCGACGGAGCAAGGTTGGACCGTAGCGGTGTCCTGGTCGCTTCGACGTTGCGCCAGCGGTCGACGCTGGCCGCTCAACTCGGCGTCGCGATCGCGCCGCCAGGGCCGGTGAGCGAGGACGCCATCGTGATCGACCCATTCCATCGCACCTCGGTGCCTGGCGTGTTCGCCGCAGGCGATGTCAGCGCCCAGATGCCCCAGGTCGCCGCCGCGATCGCGGCGGGATCCCTGTCCGCCGCAGCGATCGTGCAGAGCCTGCTCGCCGACGACGTCGGGCTGCCGATTCCGCCATGGCCCGTCACGACTCACAACCCCGTCATCACCAACAATGAGGAGAAGACCGATGCACACGTCTGAGCACGAGCAGAGCCCGCAGGCGTACTGGGAGGCGCGCTACGGTGAGCGCGACCGCATCTGGAGTGGCCGGGTCAACGCGCAGTTTGCGGAGATCGTCGAGGGTCTACCAACGGGCCGTGCGCTCGACCTCGGCTGCGGTGAGGGCGGCGATGCGCTCTGGCTCGCGGAACGGGGTTGGCAGGTGAAGGCGGTCGACATCGCCGAGACCGCGTTGCGACGCGCTGCCGACGAGGCCAGGGCGCGCGGGCTGGTGGACCGCATCGAGTTCGAGCGCCATGACCTCTCGGACAGCTTTCCCGCCGGACGGTTCGACCTCGTCTCGGCGCAGTTCCTTCATTCCCTGGTTCGACTGGAGCGGCCCCAGATCCTGCGCAAGGCCGCAGAGGCCATCGACCCAGGAGGCGTGCTCGTCATCGTCGATCACGGGGCAGCACCGCCCTTTTCGAAGAACGTGCCGCACGACCACCCGTTCCCGAGCGCCGAGGAAGTGATCGACGGTCTCGACCTGGCGCCGTCCGAGTGGGAACGGGCGAGGGTCGAGGAAGTCGAGCGCGAGGCGACGGCCCCCGACGGTCAACAGGTCACGCTCAAGGACAACGTGATCGTGCTGCGGCGGCGCGACTAGTCAGCGTTGGATGAGCGCGAAGGCGATGCGCGCGACCACGATCAGCGCGGCGACGGCGATGGCGGTCCATTGGGTGTACTTGTGTCGCACGTGGGATCTGCTTCCTAGACGAAGTTGAAGCGCTCGGTGTGGACTCGGTCGCCCGGAACGCCGAGCTCGGCGAGTGCGTCCTCCATGGCGTCCTGCATCGCGCCGGGACCACAGATGAAGTATTGCAGGCCAACGCAATTGGACGGCAGAAGGCGGCGCAGCTTCTCGACGTAGCCGCGCTTGCCGTTCCAGTCGTTGGGCGGATCGGATGCCACGTGGATCACGGTGAGCGGCAGTTCGGCCGCGTACCGTGCGATCTCTTCGTGGTAGGTCGCATCGTCGAGGTGCTTCGAGCCGAAGAACAGGTAGCACGGCCGTGGGTCGCCGCGGTCGGCGAAGGTGCGCACCATGCTCATGATGGGGCCGATTCCGACGCCGCCCGCAAGGAACACGCACCCGGGACCCGGGTAGTGGTCTGGCGAGAACACGCCGTGCGGACCGTCGACATAGGCCACGGTCCCCGGGGTGATGGAGCGATCGTCTTGGTGAAGTCACCGAGCTCCTTGATGCTCATCTGCAGTGACGACGCATCATCTCCGTTGGAGGAGAACGAGAATGGGTGCTGAGTCAGGGCGAATGGCGAACGTCGTACTGAGAGCCAGCCGAATTGGCCCGGCGCAAAGGTGAAGCCGCCGTGGCCGATCGGCTGCATCGTGACCGTGTTCACGCCGCCGCGTTCCGCGTGGATCGAGACGATCGACCACGGCCGCCGCATGCGCACGACGGGTCTGACGATGCGGACCCACAGGAAGATCGCGAGGAAGCCGAGCGTCATCACCGCCCACAGCACTCGCTTCCATGGCTGGTTGACGTAGTGGTGAATCAATTCGACGTGCACGAGTGCGGCCGTGATCGCGACCGTCGACAGCACCAGGTGAATCCCCTGCCACACTTCGTATGACATGCGCAGGGCATGCCGCCATATCGACGTCCCGATCACGACCAGCAGCGAGAGCGTCCTCACCGAACGGTGATGCGACTGTCCGCAGTCGCGCGACGAGAACGAACTGCAGCCCCATCATCGACAGACCGACGAAGCCCAATGCCACCGCGAACTCTCGCCAGAAGCCGCTGTCGTCGTCCACGATGCCGATCGTTGCGAAGATGAGCGGGACGACGACCACCGCGACGTAGGCACCGAACCAGATCGCTCCTCGAACCGCGGTGCGCATGCGTGGATGGCATCGGCGCAAGGCTGGCTGGAACGCGCTGACAGAAATGTGTCGGACCCATTCTTTACCATCAAACGCATGTTCGAAGATCTCGACGAGGCTGCCCTCGCCGAACGGATCAGGGAGTTGGAACGGTCGAAGTCGGCCGCTGCGGCCGAGCAGGCCCGGGCCACGGTCGCCTTCGATGAGAAACGCCGCGCCGCCGAGGCTGCCCGTGGGGTGCCCGCGGCCAAGCGGGGCAAGGGGTTGGGCAGTGAGATCGCGTTGGCGCGGCTCGCCTCCCCGAACCAGGGTGGACGCCACCTCGGGTTCGCCCGCGCCCTGGTCCACGAAATGCCCCACACCCTGGCCGCACTGCAGGCGGGAGTGCTCACCGAATGGCGGGCCACCCTGATCGTGCGCGAATCGGCCTGCCTGAGCGTCGAAGACCGCGCCACCCTGGACGCCGAGTTGTGCGCCGATCAGACCAGCCTGGAAGGCAAGGGCGACAAGCGCATCGAAGCCGACGCCAAGACGATCGCCTACCGCCTCGACCCGCAAGCGATCGTCGACCGCGCGGTGCGTGCGGAATCCGAACGCGCCGTGACCAGCCGCCCCGCCCCCGACAACATGGCCTACCTCACCGCCCTGCTACCCATGCCGCAAGGAGTGGCCGTCTACGCCGCCCTCAAGAAGCAGGCCGACACCACCTACGACGACCGCACCCGCGGCCAAGTCATGGCCGACACCCTCTACGAACGCGTCACCGGACGCCCCGCCGAGGTCCCGGTGCCGGTCGCGGTCAACGTCGCCCTCTCCGACGAGAGCCTGTTCGCCGACGATCCCGCGCCGGCTCGCGTCGAGGGGTACGGGCCGATCCCCGCGGCGATCGCGCGGCGGCTGATCGCGGCCGCGGCCGGCAACAAAATGTCACGCGCCACGCTGCGCAGGCTCTACAAGCATCCCCGCTCCGGTGCCCTGGTGGCGATGGAGTCGCGGGCTCGCAAGTTTCCCAAGGGGCTGGCCAGATTCATCGATCTGCGCGATGACACGTGTCGCACCCCGTACTGCAACGCGCCGATCCGCCATCGCGACCACGCCCAGCCCGACTCCCGTGGCGGGCAAACCAGCGCCGCCAACGGGCTCGGCCTGTGCGAGGCATGCAACTACGCCAAGGAGGCGCCGGGCTGGCGGGTGTGCACCCACACCGACGACACCGGCACGCACACCGCCGAATTCACCACCCCCACCGGCGCCCGCCACAGATCCAACGCACCGCCACTACCCGGCAAAATCGACACCGTCACCGCCAGCGACATCGAACACGCCCTCGGCGTCCGCCTCGTACTACACGCCGCCTAGGGGTGGAGCTGCGTCAGCCGGACACTGTTGCCCGACGGATCGCGGAAGCCGGAGTCGATGCCATAGGGCATCTGGTTGGGCGGCTCGTTGTAGTCGACGCCCCTCGCGGTCAGTTCCTCGTACCGCGCCTGGACGTCGTCGGTAGTGAGGAAGACCGTGCCCGCGAAGCCCTTGGCCGTCAGGTCGAGCACCTGCTTGCGGGTCTCCTCGTCCATCACCGGCTCGCCGGGAACCGCCATCAGCACGATGCTGACGTCGTCCTGCCCGGGCGGCCCGACGGTGAGCCACCGAAACGCGCCCATCTCCTCGGGAAACGACACGTCCTCGCGCACCTCCATCCCGACCTTCTCGGTCCAGAACTTGCATGCGACTTCTTGATCGTGGACCCACAGGTGGGTGCTTCCAATTTTCATCACGTGCCCGACGCTACGGTCGGCGATCGACGGTCGTCTTCTCCCCGTGTGCTGTCTTCACTCGACTATCGGCAGCCGGCCTGGTGTCGCGCTGGAGCACGCAGCTGGGCACCCGGGCGCGGGTGACTGCGGGCGGCATCGCGGCCCGATAGGCCGCCGGCGGCTTCCCGTACACCCGCGCGAAGCTGGTGGTGAACGAGCCGACGCTCGCCAGGCCGACCATCACGCAGATGTCGGCTACCGAGCGGTCGGTATGGCGCAGCAGTGCCGCGGCGCGCTCGAGGCGTCGCGTCTGCAGGTACGCCCGCGGCGATTCGCCGAACGTGCGGGTGAACAGGCGCGAGAAGTGCGCCCGGGAGAGGCCGGCCGCAGCGGCGAGGTCGTCGACGGTGATCTGCTCGGCGTATCGGGCGTCGACGAGGTCCCTGGCGCGCAGCAGATATCGAGCCGGTGGCACCTGCGGCATGCGCTTCAGAGTACGGTGATCAGCGCGGACGAGTTGGCCGGGCGGCCGCGGAACGCCAGGTTCGCCTGGATTTCGAGGAAAGTCCGGACTTCACAGAGCAGGGTGATTGCCAACGGCAATCCGAGGTGACTCGCGGGAAAGTGCCACAGAGAACAGACCGCCACCGCTGAGCCTTCGGGCGAGGCGGTGGTAAGGGTGAAACGGTGCGGTAAGAGCGCACCAGCATTCCGGGTGACCGGAGTGGCTAGGCAAACCCCACCCGAAGCAAGGCCAAGAAGGCCGCAACCTGGTTGCGGTCGCGCAGGCGTTCGAGGGCTGCTCGCCCGAGCCTGCGGGTAGGCCGCTCGAGGCACCCGGCGACGGTGTGTCCAGATGGATGGTCGCCACTGTGCGTCTTTGGTCGCCAAAGGCGTACGGGACAGAATCCGGCTTACAGGCCAACTCGTCCGCCCGCCACCCGCCTCGAGATCGCGATGCCGTGAGGCGGCGGCTTGCTGCTCGTCGCACGTTAGCCCGCTCGAACGGCCTTCTTCAGCTGCTTGAGGGCGTCGCCGAGTTGCTCGGCCGCGCGCACCGCCACATCGTGCTCGCGCTCGAAGAGCAGGCCGTAGGTGAACGTCTCCTCGCCGGCGGCCTGCGCGGCGTCGGCCTGCTCGATGAGGTGCGTGCGACTGACCACGGCGTCCTGGTGATCGCCCAGCAGCGTCTGAATCCCCTTGGCCTTCTCGGCGACCGATCCCGATCCGGTCGCGGCGGCCGTGTAGCGAAGTCGCTTGGCGCGCTTGCGAATCCGGTGCAGGGTCTCGTCGTGCTCTTCGGGAGACGTGGCCGCATCGGCGGCCTTCGCGGCCTTGCGGACCTTCTTGTACGCCGCGTCGACCTTCACCGGTGCCGGCGCGTCACCCGACGCCGAGGTCGGCGGCTCGACGGCGATCAGTTCGTCCAGTCGGTCGAGCAATCGGAAGTAACGGGTGGAGCGCATCGCGGTCAGCGAACGCTTCAGCCCGACGTCGTATCGTCGCTTCGCGCCATCGACCAGTCGCGCCCGGACCGGCCCACGCACCAGGTTCGCGGGCAGCTCGTCGAGCACGCGTTCATAGCGCTCGGCGAGCACCTCGGCATCGCGCGCGACGCCCAGGATCCCGGCGAGCATGCGCAGTTCGTCGAGGATCCAGTCGCCGTCGGCGATGCCGAACGACTCCTCCGAGTCCTGCAGCAGGCTGCGAATCTTGCGGGTTGCCACGCGCATCTGATGGACGGAGTCCCAGGCGTCTGCCCGGACCGCGCGATCCCACACCAGCAGTTCGCCCACCTGCTCGGCGACGGCGCGGTGCACGGGGTCGGACGAGTCGTGCCGGCGGTTCGGCCCGCGCGTCGCCGTGCGAATTCGCCAGTACCCGCGCCAGTTTCGATCCGTGCCCCGCGGGCTCGGCTCCCGCGTCCAGCAGGCGGTTGGACAGCCGGTCCAACAGCTCCGCCCCGAAGTCGGGTTCCACGCCCTCGACGAGCTCGAGTTCCCACTCTCGCCAGTGCTGAGGTTCGGCGTCGGTGCCCGCCGAGGCCGTCACCTGGTCATCGCAGAACTCGGCGAGCGGGTTTCGCGACGGCCCGTAGAGCACGTCGACGACGCGGGTGGTCGCGATGCGCGCGACCGGACCGAGCGGCCGATCGCGGACGATGGCGAGCACGATGTCCTTGAGTTCCGCGGGCACCGCGCCGTCGTCGTCGCCGAGCGGCAGCCGGATCTCGGTCCTGGCGTCGGAGCCGGCAGGCAGCTTGAGGTGCCAACCAGCGTCCGGCCCACCGGTGCGCCTGCGGAGGGTGATCTTCCGCGCGGCGAGAGCTTGCTCGGGTGTGTCGTAGTAGACGGCTTCGAGGTGCTGAGTGGGTGAGCGATCGACTGCGGCAACGGATGCCAGGCCATCGAACGACGGGGACACGCTGCGTTCGGTCACTGCGAACTTGCGCTCGATCTCCGTGTGCCGGTCCGGATTACGCTTGTCAGCTGCCATTTCGCCTTCAGTAGGACGTGAATACTCGTCGAAATTCGTGAACAGAGTGCCACATCCAGATGAACGAGCAGCTAGAGCCTGCCGACCGGTCAGCCTGCGCGCTGGAATTCGCCCGAGAGATCCCACCTCGCCCGCTCGGCGGCGAAGGCGCCGGCCTGCACCTCACGGAACTCCGCGATGCCCTCCGCGTTCTCCGCGAGGAACCGTTGGTATGCGGACAGCGAGAACTCGCCATCGGTGATGTCGACGACACCGCGCCCCGCGGCCGTGTCCGCTCTCAGGTCGAGCAGTTCCTCGGCGCTGACCGGATAGAAGCTGATCCGGTCGAAATAGCGCAGCAGCCAAGGTGTTCCGTCGGAGAATCCGCTCGCCGAGCGCGGGTGGCAGTGGTTCCACACCTGCGTGGTCCGGCCGACGAACTGGTAGCCGCCGGGCCCCTCCATGCCATAGATGCACATGTATGCCCCGCCGATGCCGACCGCGTTCTCCGGTGTCCAGGTCCGCGCCGGGTTGTACTTCGTGGTCACCAGGCGGTGGCGTGGGTCCAGCGGCGTGGCCACGGGCGCGCCCAGATAGACGTCGCCAAGGCCCAGCACCAGGTACTGCGCGTCGAACACGATGTCGTGCACGGCCGTGACGTCGTCGAGTCCGTTGATGCGTCGGATGAACTCGATGTTGTCGGGACACCACGGTGCGTCGGCCCTGACGCCGTGCATGTAGCGCTCGATCGCCTCGTGCGTGGCGGGGTCGTCCCAGGACAGCGGCAACCGCACGGCACGGCTCGGTACGACCAGTCGGTCCGATGGTGGCAGTTCGCCGTCCAGTCGGCCGAGTAAGTCCACGACGTCGGCCATCGGAAGGGTGACGGGGTCGAACTGCACCTGAAGCGATCGCACGCCGGGCGTGATCTCGGTGATTCCGGGATGCTCGAGCGCCCGCAGCTGCTCGTCCAGCACGTGCACGCGCGCGCGCATCGCGAGGTCGAGCGTCATCGGGCCGTATTCGACGAGCACGCCACCATCGCCTGCGCGCCGGAGTGTGACCGCGGTTCCGTCGGGAGCGGTGAATCTGCTGAGCACGCCGTCGTCACCGTCGCTCGACGTCGAAAGCACCGCGGGGAACGACGCGCGTCGGTCGACGTCGATCGTGCGAAGCGACGGCGCGTTGTCTGCGCGCACCGGCACGAACCGCACGGTGTCGCCCGGGGCCATCTGGCCGAGCTTCCACCGGTCGCCACCGACCACGGTCACCGGACACACGAATCCGCCGAGGCTCGGACCATCCGGCCCGAGAATGATTGGGGTATCGCCCGTGAAGTCGAGTGCACCAACGCAATACGCGTTGTCGTGAATGTTCGACGGGTGCAGACCGGCCTCTCCGCCGTCGCTGCGCGCCCATTGCGGTTTCGGGCCCTCGAGCCGCACGCCCGTGCGATCGGAGTTGAAGTGCACGGTGTAATCGGTGCCGAATACGGTGTCGATGTCGGCGCGGGTGAAGAACTCGGGTGCAGCGTGGGGGCCCTCGGTCACGGCGATCTCCCACCGATGGCCGATGCTCGGCTGCTCGTCGATCGCCGCGCGCGCGGCACGGTCCGGCCACATCTCGTGCGGTCCGGGATCATCGCCGACGGTCAGCGTGTCACCGTCGCGCAGCGAGCGACCGCAGTGCCCGCCGAACGCGCCCATCGCGAACGTGGCCGTGCTGCCAAGGTATTCGGGTTCGACGATGCCGCCGGCCACCAACACGTAGCACCGCATGCCAGGTCCGTTCAGCATGCCGACGTCGAGCACGCCGCCGGGGGAGACGTCGACCGACTGCCACTGTGGCGTGGGCGTCCCGTCGACCGTCACCGTCACCGGCGCACCGGCCACGCATACCCGGCCGCCGTCGGGGAACCGCAGGGCAGGCCCTCCCCGCGTGCATTCGAGGCCCGCGACGCCCTCGCCGTTGCCAAGTACCCGGTTGCCGATCCGAAACGACAGATCGTCCATGGGCCCTGACGGCGGAACTCCGATGTGCCAGAAACCGATTCGGCCCGGCCAGTCCTGGACCGAGGTCAGCAGGCCCTGGCGAAGTACCTCGATGGTTCTCGTCATCGCGCGGGGTCCGTGATGACCATCCGTGCCGGTGTGGGGTCGAAGCCGTTGCACGGGTTGTTGATCTGCGGACAGTTCGACACGAGGACCAGGGTGTCGATGTCGGCACGCAGCGTCAGCGACTTACCTGGCGCCGACAATCCGTCGACGATGCCGAGTGTGCCGTCGGACTCGACGGGCACGTTCATGAAGAAGTTCACGTTCGAGACGATGTCGCGCTTGCCCATGCCCCACCTGGTGGCCTCCGCGAGGAAGTTCTCGGCGCACGCGTGCTGGTGCACGGTGTGGTGCCCGTACCGCAGCGTGTTCGACTCCTTCGAGCAGGCGCCCGCAATGGTGTCGTGGTTGCCCACCTCGTCGGCGACGATCGTCATCAGCGCGGTGCCGTCCGCGGCGCGCAGCACCGAGCCCGTCGTCAGGAAGATGTTTCCCTGACCGAGGACCGTTGCCTGCGCGCTGTAGCGGATGGCGTGGTCGTGCGCGGCGTAGAAGAGCGTGTCGACGGCCTGGTTGCCGTTCACGTCGATGATCTGCAATTGCTGACCGGCCTTCACCACCGCCGACCACGGCGCGCACGCCGCGACGATCTCGTCGGAGACCACGGGGCCGGTCGCTGCCGCGACATTGGTCGTCATCGGACTGCCTCGCTGTTCTGTGCAGTGGCCCAAACACTTTCGGTATTGAACAGGGCACGCAGGTATTCGGGCTCTGCGTTGACAGGTTCGGTCAGTTCGGTGCCCGCCGGCCACGCGAGGACGTCCAGATCGGTGACCTCCGGGGAGGGGTCGAGCGGGTGGGCGGCGTTGACGAGTACCACTACCAGGGGCAGGTGGATCAGCAGGTCGACCGACTTCCCCGCGCCCGCCGATCCGACGAAGGTCAAGCCGCCGTCATCCGCCACCCGAACGCCTTCGAAGAAGGACGCGGACGGTGCGACGTCGCGGACGTCCATGCCGTGCTTGTGCACGCCGAGCAGCATCTGGGCGCGACCGGCGTCGGTCATCCCGCAGAGCATGTCGTGGTGGCCCGAGGTGTCGGCGGCGATCGTCGCGAGCAGTCGGCCCTGATCGGACAGCAACGGATGCCCCGCGCCGAGGTATGCCTGCCACGGCACCTTCATGGTGTCGGCGACGTTGAGTCGCTCCCAGGTCGCGCCGGCGCGGAAGAGCAGCAGGTGCGCACAGGCACCGCCCTCGGGGTCTGAGAGTCGGAGTCGCGTACCGCGCCCCAGCACCGCGGTGGCGTACGACCCGGCCGGGATGACTTCGGCCCACACCGCGCCATCGGCGTCGGGCGACCTCGGTACCCGCATCCTGGCGGTCGTTGCTTGGTCGCGGGCATGCGACCGCGCTCCGTCGGTCGAGTTCGTGCTCGACATGACTGGCCTCCTTAACTGTCACTCGAAAGTTATCGAATTCGCGGTTCGCAGCGGTGTCGTCGCTGTTACGAGCGCGTTGAGACTTATTTCTATCAAACGATAGGAAATATGGCACGGTGAACGCTGGTGCCACAATGTGGCCATGCAAAGCGACGGCCGTGGCCGGCCACGGCTGGAACGATCCCGCAGGCCCGGGAAGACCGCACGCGACGAGATCCTCGACGCCGCGGCGGAGCTGTTCACGACGGGCGGGTACGCCAACACCTCGACCCGTCGGATCGCCGATGCCGTCGGGGTCCGACAGGCTTCGCTGTATCACCACTTCGCGACGAAGGACGACATCCTCGACGCACTCTTGACCGGCACGGTCGACGAACCGTTGCGCCTGGCGGCCGAACTCATCGCAGAGGTGGGTCCGGCCGCGCCACGGCTGCACGCACTTGCCGTCGCCGACGCCACCCAGCTGTGCAACAGCACCTGGAACCTCGGTGCCCTCTATCTGCTACCCGAACTGCGGGTGGAAAGGTTCGAGGGATTCCGCTTGCACCGCAACGAACTTCGCGATCGGTACCGGAGACTTTCGGTCGCAGTGCTCGCCGAGTGCGACGGTCCCCTCGACGCCGAGGAACTGCCCTTCCGGCTGGTCGAGTCGGTGATCAACCGTCGCTCCGATGACGGTGTCTGTCCGCCCGACCAACCTTGGATCATCGCCGACGGCGCGCTGCGGGCCCTGGGTCACGACGGCGACCTCGCCGCACTGCGCCGCTCGACGGCAGCCAGGCTCGCGTTACACACCGAAGCGCTGACGTAATACGGTTTGGAACATGACCGATTTCGAGACGCTGACGTTCACCAAGTCCGGACCCATCGCCAGCATCGTGCTGAACCGGCCCGACGCCGCCAACGGGATGAACGACACGATGTTGGGTGAACTCGCCGTCGCCGCGACGCTGTGCGATTCCGCCGCGACGAAGGTGGTCACGATCACCGGTTCGGGCCGATTCTTCAGCGCTGGCGGTGACCTGAAGGCGTTCGCCGCAGCCCCGAGTGCGGGGGCGTTCATCAAGGGCCTCGCCAACGACCTGCACCGCGCGCTGTCGACCTTCGCCCGCATGGACGCCGTGGTGATCACGTCCGTCAACGGCACCGCCGCAGGCGCAGGCTTCAGCCTCGCCGCGACCGGCGATCTGGTTCTCGCGGCAGAATCGGCCAAGTTCACCATGGCGTACACCCAGGTCGGGCTGAGCCCCGACGGCAGCGCCTCGTACTACCTGCCGCGGCTCATCGGCATCCGGCGCACGCAACAGCTGATGCTGACGAACCGGACGCTGACCGCCGCCGAAGCTCTGGATTGGGGACTGCTCACCGAGGTCGTGCCCGACGCCGAACTGGCCTCCCGCACAGAGGCTCTGGCGCAGACCATGGCGGCTACGTCGCGGACGTCCAACTCCGCGGTGAAGAAGCTGCTGCTCGGCACCTACCGAACGGGACTCGAAGAGCAGATGGAGCTGGAGGGCCGCTTGCTCGCCGAGAACGCAGAGTCCGCCGACGGTCAAGAGGGCATCGCGGCGTTCGTCGGCAAGCGCGCGCCGACGTTCGGCTGACCCCTAGAAGGAGTGCTCCTCGGCGGGGAACGCGCCGGTGGCGACCTCTTGCGCGTACTGCGTGGCCGCGCGGCCAAGCTCGCCGCCGACGTCGGCGAACCGCTTGACGAACTTCGCCGTCCTGCCGCTCGTCATCCCCGCCATGTCCTGCCACACCAGCACCTGGGCGTCGCAGTTGGGGCCTGCGCCGATGCCGATGGTCGGAATGGTCAGCTTGCCGGTGATCTGGGTGGCCAGCTCGGCGGGCACCATCTCGAGCACGACCGCGATCGCGCCCGCCTCGTCGACGGCGATCGCGTCGTGGACGGTCTGCTCGGCGGCGTCGCCACGACCCTGAACGCGGAATCCGCCCAGTCCGTTGACACTCTGCGGCGTGAAGCCGATGTGGGCCACCACGGGGATGCCCGCCTGGGTCAGCGTCGCGATCTGGGCGGCCACCCGCTCGCCACCCTCGAGCTTCACCGCGGCGGCGCCCGCCTCCTTCATGAATCGGATGGCGGTCTCGAGCGCCTGCTGCGGGCCCGCCTCATAGCTGCCGAAGGGCAGGTCGGCGACGACCAGCGCATGCGGGGCGCCGCGAACCACACCGCGCACCAAGGGGATCAGCTCGTCGACGGTGACGGGCACGGTGGTGTCGTAGCCGTAGACGACGTTGGCCGCGGAGTCGCCGACGAGGAGAACCGGGATCTCGGCCTCGTCGAAGACTCGAGCCGTCGAATAGTCGTAGGCCGTCAGCATGGCCCACTTGTGGCCCTCGGCCTTCCACTTCTGTAGGTGGTGGGTACGGACCTTGATCCGGGGCTTTGCCTCCGCGGCCGAATCGCTAGCGGCACCATAAACCGTCTGCTCAGACATCATCGTCCCTCATCTGGTCTTGAGATCCTCGAGGCCCATCTCGGGTCCCCGGGTCGTGTGACTACTCACCAGTCTGTCACTCCGGTCGCGCTGAAGTGAACTCCCATGAAGTGGATTTCCTCACACTGAGCAAAACGGCCTCGAACGAGATCGCGTTGATCATGAAACTGCACGCCAACGGATCGCTCGTCGGCAGGTCACGGTTGGACGGATCGGTCACCCGCTGCCACCCGCCCGGCCTACCATCGGCGACATGCAACGGCTCAGCGGACTCGACGCCAGCTTCCTCTACCTCGAAACCGCCGCGCAGCCACTGCACGTGTGCTCGATCCTCGAGATCGACACCTCGACCATGCCCGGCGGTTACACGTTCGACCGGCTGCGCGACGCTCTCGAACTGCGGATCAAGGCGATGCCCGAGTTCCGGGAGAAGCTGGCGGACAACCGGCTGAACCTCGACCACCCGGTGTGGGTGGAGGACAAGGACTTCGACGTCGACCGACACCTGCACCGCATCGGCCTGCCTGCGCCGGGCGGTCGTGTCGAACTCGCCGAGATCTGCGGCCACATCGCGTCTTTGACGCTCGACCGGAGCCGCCCGCTGTGGGAGATGTGGGTCATCGAGAACGTCGCGGGCACCGACGCGCATGACGGCGGCAGGCTGGCGGTGATGACCAAGGTCCACCACGCGGGCGTCGACGGCGTAACGGGCGCCAACCTGATGTCGCAGCTGTGCTCCACGGAACCCGATGCGCCACCGCCGGATCCGGTCGCGGGCGCCGGCGGCGCGTCCGACCTCGAGATCGCGGTCGGCGGCGCCGTCAAGTTCGCGACCCGCCCGCTGAAGCTGGCCAACGTGCTGCCGTCGACGCATCTCCACGGTCGTCGACACCGTGAAGCGGGCACGCAGCGGACTGAGCATGGCGGCTCCGTTCAATGCCCCGAAGACCGCGTTCAACGCCAACGTCACCGGGCGCCGCAACGTCGCCTTCGCGCAGTTGGACCTCGAGGACATCAAGACGGTGAAGAACCACTTCGGCGTCAAGGTGAACGACGTCGTGATGGCGCTGGTGGCCGGCGTGCTGCGGCGCTTCCTGCTCGATCGCGACGAGCTTCCCGACAGCACGCTGGTCGCGATGGTGCCGGTCTCGGTGCACGACAAGTCGGATCGGCCGGGCCGCAACCAGGTTTCGGGGATGTTCTCGAAGCTGGAGACCACCATCGAGGATCCCGGAGCGCGGCTGAAGGCCATCGCCGAGGCGAATTCCGTTGCCAAACAACATAGTTCGGCAATCGGCGCGACGCTGCTTCAGGACTGGTCACAGTTCGCCGCGCCCGCCGTGTTCGGGGTGGCCATGCGGGTCTTCGCGCGCAGCAACCTCAGTGGCGCCCGGCCGGTGCACAACCTGGTGATCTCCAACGTGCCGGGCCCGCAGATCCCGCTCTACTTCCTGGGCTCCGAGGTCAAGGCGATGTATCCGCTCGGCCCGATCTTCCACGGCTCCGGACTGAACATCACCGTGATGTCGCTCAGCGGCACTCTGGACGTCGGGCTGATCTCCTGCCCAGACCTGCTGCCCGACCTCTGGGACATGGCCGACGATTTCCGCGTCGCCCTCGACGAATTGCTGGACGCCACGCGCTAGTGCGCTGATCAGCAGTCGATGACGGCCATGGCAGCATGGTCAGCCATGAGCTTGTTGCGCGGGCTGCTGGCCGCCTTCCTGGTGGCCATGGCGGTGGCAGGCTGCAGCGTGCTGTTGAGCGGCCACGCGGTCATGGGTGGGCCGAAGCCGGGATCTGCCGCCGAGCGGGTCATCAAGCCCGTCGAGTGGTCGACGTGCCCGCCCGGCTCGGCGGGCGAGCGCGGCCATTCCGCCCAGCGCCCAATGCGGAATGCTCTCGGTTCCCGTCGATTACACCAAGCCAGACGGTGACGTGCCCAGCTTGCGCTGATCCGCTTCAAGGCCACCGGAATCAAGATCGGCTCGCTGCTCCTCAACCCGGGCGGTCCTGGGAAGTCGGGCGTGGAAGCGGCCGCCTCCCTGGTGCGGACGCATGCCGCAGTCGGTGCGCGACAGCTTCGACCTCGTTGGCTTCGACCCGCGCGGCGTGGGCAAGTCGACGCCCGCGGTGTGGTGCAACTCCGATGCCGACAACGACCGGCTGCGCGCCGAACCCGGCGTGGACTACTCGCCCGCAGGCGTCGAGCACCTCGAGTCGGAGACCAAGGACTTCGTGCAGCGCTGCGTCGACAAGATCGGCAAGGACTTTCTCGAGAACGTCGGAACCGCCAACGTGGCAAAGGATCTCGACGCGATGCGCGCGGCGCTCGGCGACGACAAGCTGACCTACGTCGGCTACTCCTACGGCACGCGGATCGGCGCGCTCTACGCCGAGAAGTTCCCGCAGAACATTCGGGCGATGATCCTCGACGGCGCGATCGACCCGAATGCGGATCCGACCGAGGCCGACATCCGCCAGGCGACGGCGTTTCAGAACGGCCTTCGACGACTTCGCCACCGACTGCGCGACCGATCCCGCCTGCCCGCTCGGCACCGACCCCGCGAAGGCCGTCGACGTGTACCACGACCTGGTCGATCCGCTGGTCGAGCAGCCCGGCGACGACGGGGGAGGACCCCCGCGGTCTGAGCTACAGCGACGCGCTCGTCGGCACGATCCTGCCGCTGTACTCGCCGAACCTCTGGCGCCTCCTCAAGCAGGGGTCTGACCGTCGCTGCGCGACGGCAATGGCAGCCAGATGCTCAGGCTCGCCGACCTGTACATGGGCCGCACGCAATGGTCACTACGACAACTCCACCGACGTCGAGGGCGGCGATCAACTGCGTCGACCGGCCGCCGGTGACCGACCGGGCCGTGACCGCCGAGAAGGACCGTCGGTACCGCGAAGCGGCGCCGTTCATGAACTACGGCGAGTTCACCGGTCACGCGCCGCTTGAGCACGTGCGCGTTCTGGCCGGTTCCGCCGACGTCGCAGCCGCACGAGATCTCGGTGTCGGGTCTGCCGCCGATGCTGGTGGTGTCCACCACGAACGACCCGGCCACGCCGTATCAGGCGGGCGTCGATCTGGCCAAGCAACTCGGCGCCGCGCTGTTGACCTTCGACGGCACCCAACACACGGTGGTGTTCCAGGGCAACCAGTGCGTCGACGACATCGCGGCCAAGTACCTGGTCGACCTGTCGGTGCCGCCGCCGGGTGCTCGCTGCCTGATTCGCCGTCGGCGGCGTTAGGTCACCGTCTGATTGCTGCGGTGTCTCTGCTTGGATTCGGCGGCCGATCCGGTGCCGCTCGCATGCGACCATGTTCGCCATGTGGCGGGCATCCAGGCTGACGGCGGTGCCGCTCGTGATACTGGTCGCCGCAGCCATGACGTGCCCGGCCGCCCTCGCGTCTCCGGAAGGCCAGGCGTCTCAGCAGTCCGGTGTCGGTCCGGCGTGGGCTGTTGCACGGCCGTCGTCGGGGACGTCAGCAGAATTCCCACCGCCCAGTGCACCACGGTGTCCGTCCCCGTCGACTACGCGAATCCGCAAGGGCGCACAAGCACAGTTGGCGGTGATCAAGATCCCCGCCACGGGTGACCGGATCGGCGCGTTGATGGTCAACCCGGGCGGTCCCGGCGCGTCCGCCGTCGACACCGTGGCCGGGATGGGCTCCGGACTGGCCGACACCGAGATCACCCGCCGGTTCGATCTGGTGGGATTCGACCCGCGCGGCGTCGGCCATTCGACGCCGCAGATCCGCTGCCGCAGCGACGCCGAGTTCGATGCCTTCCGGCAGGAGCCGATGGCCGACTACAGCCCGGCGGGCGTCGCGCACATCGAGGACGTCTACAAGCAACTTGGCGCAGGGCTGCGTCGAACGGACGGGCCAGGACTTCCTCGCCAACGTCGGCACCGCGTCGACCGTTCACGACATGGACGCCGTGCGAGCGGCGTTGGGGGAGAACCAGATCAACTATCTGGGCTTCTCGTACGGCACGGCACTCGGCGCCGACTACGCCGATCGCTACCCCGACCGCGTCCGGGCCATGGTGCTCGACGGTGCGGTCGACCCTCGCACCGATCCGATCGGCGAAAGCCTCCGCCAGGTGGCGGCATTCCAGACGGCGTTCGACGTCTACGCCGCCGACTGCGCGAAGTCCACCGGCTGCCCGCTTGGCACGGACCCGGCCCAGTTCGTCGCGCGCTACCAGCAGCTGGTCGACCCGCTGGTGCAACAGCCCGGCCGCGACGTCGCCACCCGCGCGGCTTGAGCTATCAGGACGCGATCACCGGCACGGTCAATGCGCTGTACACACAGCGCTATTGGAAGTACCTGACGAGTGGGCTGCTGGGCCTGCAGCGCGGCACCGATGCCGGCGACCTGTTGCTGCTCGCCGACGACTACCAGGGCCGCGACGAGTCGGGGCGACTACCCGAACCAGCAGGACGCATTCACCGCGATTCGATGTGTCGACGCGCCGTTCCCGACCGATCCCGCGGTATGGGCCGACGCCGATCGCCAGGCTCGCCAGGCGGCACCCTTCATGTCCTATGGCAGTTCACCGGGTACGCCCCGCGCGACGTCTGCGCGATGTGGCCGGTGCCGCCGACGTCGACGCCGCACCCGGTGACCTCGCCGGGTCCCGGCAAGGTCGTCGTCGTCTCGACCACCCGCGATCCGGCCACGCCGTACACCGCCGGCGTCGACCTGGCGCGCGAACTCGACGCGTCGCTCATCACCTTCGACGGCACGCAGCACACCGTCGTGTTCAACGGGAACGCCTGCGTCGACCCCGCGGTGGTGCGCTTCCTCGTCGACTCCGTCGCGCCGCCGCCGAACCTGCAGTGCTGATCGACTCGGGTGGCTCGACGGCTCCGTAGTGGGCCAACACGACACTGCATCCCCCATGTAACACAGAATTAACAGCGGATGCCTACGCTGCGCACATGGATCGGCAGAAGGAATTCGTGCTCCGCACGCTCGAGGAGCGCGACATCCGGTTCGTGCGGCTGTGGTTCACCGACGTGCTCGGATACCTCAAGTCCGTCGCCATCGCTCCCGCCGAACTCGAGGGCGCGTTCGAAGAGGGCATCGGCTTCGACGGCTCCTCGATCGAGGGCTTCGCCAGAGTCTCGGAATCCGACACCGTCGCGCGGCCGGATCCGTCGACCTTTCAGGTGCTGCCCTGGACCACCAGCGCGTGGCAAGCACCACTCCGCGCGCATGTTCTGCGACATCACGATGCCCGACGGTTCCCCGTCGTGGGCCGACTCGCGCCACGTGCTGCGCAGGCAGCTGGCCAAGGCCAGCGATCTCGGCTTCTCCTGCTACGTGCACCCCGAGATCGAGTTCTTCCTGCTGAAGCCCGGCGAGGACGACGGCACGCCGCCCATTCCTGCCGACAACGGCGGCTACTTCGACCAGGCCATCCACGACGCCGCGCCCAACTTCCGCCGCCACGCGATCGACGCGCTCGAGTCGATGGGCATCTCGGTGGAGTTCAGCCACCACGAGGGCGCGCCGGGTCAGCAGGAGATCGACCTGCGCTACGCCGATGCACTCTCGATGGCCGACAACGTGATGACGTTCCGCTACGTCGTCAAGGAGGTCGCGCTCAAGGAGGGCGTGCGGGCGTCGTTCATGCCCAAGCCGTTCGCCGAATACCCCGGCTCGGCCATGCACACCCACATGAGCCTCTTCGAGGGCGAGACCAACGCGTTCCACAGCCCAGACGACCCGCTGCAGCTCTCCGACGTCGGCAAGTCGTTCATCGCAGGCATCCTCGAGCACGCGTCGGAGATCAGCGCGGTCACCAACCAGTGGGTGAACTCCTACAAGCGGCTCGTCCACGGCGGCGAGGCGCCGACCGCAGCGTCGTGGGGCGCGGCCAACCGCTCCGCGCTGGTGCGGGTGCCGATGTACACGCCGCGCAAGGCGTCGTCGCGCCGCATCGAGGTGCGCAGCCCCGACTCGGCGTGCAACCCGTACCTGGCATTCGCGGTGCTGCTGGCCGCCGGCCTGCGCGGCGTCGAGAAGGGCTACCAGCTCGGCCCGCAGGCCGAGGACAACGTGTGGACGCTGACCCCCGAGGAGCGGCGCGCGATGGGGTACAAGGAGCTTCCCGGCAGCCTCGGCGTCGCGCTGGCCGAGATGGAGTACTCGGAGCTGGTCGCGGAAGCGTTGGGCGAGCACGTCTTCGACTTCTTCCTGCGCAACAAGCGCGCCGAGTGGGAGAACTACCGCAGCCACGTCACGCCGTTCGAGCTGAAGGCATACCTGTCGCTCTGTACGCACGCCGAGGCTGTGCACGAATCGCGACGATCGCTGCGCTAAGTTCGGAGCGTGGCCAAACCCGCGACGCAGCGACCCAAGCTGCCGAGCGTCGGCAGGCTCGGATTGGTCGAACCCCCTGCGCGCGCGGACCTGGACCGGCTCGGCTGGAACACCGACGACGCACGTCGAACTGCTGTGGTCGCTGTCGCGCGCGCCCGATGCCGACAGCGCGCTGCGCGCCGATGGTGCGGCTCGCCGACGCGCTCGGAGGCGGCTGGGACGAACTCAGCCGCGCCCTGATGAAGGACCGCGGGCTGCGGGGCAGGCTGTTCGGCGTGCTCGGTTCGTCGCTGGCGCTCGGCGACCACCTCGTCGCCACGCCGCAGTCGTGGCACCTCGCTCGCGGGCGACGTCACGCTGCCGTCGCGCGCGGAACTGCGCCGCGACTTCGCTGCCGTCGCCCGAATGTGCCACGGACACAACGGTCTGCAGTCTGCGATCGCTGCGGACGCTCTACCGCGACCGGCTGCTGGTGCTCGCCGCGCTCGACCTGGCCTCGACGTCGAGAACGAACCCGTGCTGCCGTTCACGACGGTCGGCGAACACCTCTCCGACTCGCCGACGCCGCCCTTGGCGCCGCGCTGATCGTCGGCACCAGGACGGTGTGCGGTGAGGCCACTCCGCCGCCCGCGGCTGGCGATCATCGCGATGGGCAAGTGCGGTGCGCGCGAGCTGAACTACGTCAGCGACGTCGACGTCATCTTCGTCGCCGAGACCGCCGACGCGATCGCCACCCGCGTCGCAGGCGAGACGATGCGGTTCGGCGCCGACGCCTTCTTCGAGGTCGACGCGGCGCTGCGACCCGAGGGCAAGCAGGGCCGCTGGTGCGCACGCTCGAATCCCATGTCGCGTACTACGAGCGCTGGGCCAAGACGTGGGAATTCCAGGCGCTGATGAAGGCGCGCCCGATGGCGGGCGACGCCGAGCTCGGCGCCGCAGTACATCGACGCGTTGATGCCGATGGTGTGGACGGCATGCGAGCGCGAGGACTTCGTGCCCGAGGTCCAGGCCATGCGCCGTCGCGTCGAGGAACTGGTACCCGTCGGGGTGCGGGCCCGCGAACTGAAGCTCGGCACCGGCGGCCTGCGCGACGTCGAGTTCGCGGTGCAGCTGCTGCAGTTCGTGCACGGCCGCACACGACGAATCGCTTCACGTGGCGTCGACCGTCGACGCACTGGCCGCGCTCGGCGCAGGCGGCTACGTCGGCCGCGACGACGCCGCGAACCTGACGGCGTCCTACGAGTTCCTGCGGTTGCTCGAACACCGCCTGCAGCTGCAGCGGCTCAAGCGCACCCACATGCTGCCCGAACCCGACGACGAAGAGGCGATGCGCTGGCTGGCGCGCGCCGCCCACATGCGGCCCGACGGCCAGCACGACGCGCTCGGCGTGCTGCGCGAGGAGCTCAAGCGGCAGAGCCTGCGCGTCTCGCGGCTGCACGCCAAGCTCTTCTACCAGCCGCTGCTCGAATCGGTGGACGGCCCCGCCGCCGACCTTGCGGCCGCGATGACGCCCGCGGCGGCCGAACGTCAGCTCGCCGCACTGGGTTACGAGGGCCCGCAGAGCGCGCTGACCCACCTCGCCGCGCTGACCAGTCACGGCGGTCGGCGCGGTCGGGTGCAGCAGGTGCTGCTGCCGACCCTGCTGGACTGGCTCTCCGACACACCCGATCCCGACGCGGGGCTGCTGGCCTACCGGCGGATATCGCGAGGAGCTGGCCGATCAGCGCTGGTTCCTCTCGACGCTGCGCGACGAGAGTGCGGTGGCCAAGCGGCTGATGCAGGTGCTCGGCACGTCGGCCTACGTCCCCGAATTGCTCATGCGCGCACCGGAAGTCATCCAGCAGTACGCCGACGGTCCGCAAGGGCCCAAGCTGCTCGACGTCCGAGCCCGACGCGGTTGGCGCGCGCGCTGGTCGCCTCGGCGGGCAGGTACGCCGACCCGGCTCGCGCGATCGCGGCCGCCCGCACGCTGCGCCGCAGCGAGCTCGCGCGGATCGCGTCGGCCGACCTGCTCGGCATGCTCGAGGTCACCGACGTGTGCAAGGCGCTGACGTCGGTGTGGGTCGCGGTGCTGGAGGCCTCGCTGGCCGCCGTGATCCGCGGCAACACCCCGGAATCCGGAGCGCCCGCGCGCATTGCGGTGATCGGCATGGGCAGGCTCGGCGGTGGCGAGCTCGGATACGGATCCGACGCCGACGTGATGTTCGTCTGCGAACCGATCGGCGACGTCGACGAGTCGGCCGCCGTGCGCTGGGCGGTCAGCATCGCCGAACAGGTGCGGACGCGGCTGGGCACGCCCAGCGCCGACCCGCCGTTGGAGGTCGACGCGAACCTGCGTCCCGAGGGTCGCAGCGGCTCGCTGGTGCGCACGCTGGCGTCGTACGAGGCGTACTACGCGCAGTGGGCGCAGCCATGGGAGATTCAGGCGCTGTTGCGCGCCCACCGCGTCGCAGGCGACCAGGATCTCGGCCACCGGTTCCTGCTGATGGTCGACGAGATCCGGTACCCGCCGGGCGGGGTGTCCGCCGAGGCCGTGCAGGAGATCCGGCGGATCAAGGCGCGGGTCGACGCCGAGCGGCTGCCGCGCGGCGCTGATCCGAACACGCACACCAAGCTGGGCCGCGGCGGCCTCGCCGACATCGAATGGACGGTGCAGCTGCTGCAGCTGCGCTATCGCGCACAAGGTGCCGGCGCTGCACAACACGTCGACCCTGGAGTCGCTCAACGCCATTGGCGCGGCAGAGCTGATCGCCGAGGGCGACATCGACCTGCTCCGTCAGGCCTGGCTGACCGCCACGCGTGCCCGCAACGCGCTGGTGCTGGTGAAGGGCAAGCCCACCGACCAGCTGCCCGGCCCGGGCCGCCAACTCAACGCCGTGGCCCTCGCCGCGGGCTGGGACAGCGACGACGGCAGCGAGTTCCTCGACAACTACCTTCGGGTGACCCGTCGGGCAAAGACGGTGGTGAGAAAGGTCTTCGGCGCGTGAGCATGGACTTTACGTTCGACACGTCATCAGCGCAGGAGTACGACCGGCTGCGCGCCCTATATGGGCCGCTGACGCGACGCGATGCGCGACTTGATCGACGCGGGCATCCGCACCGACGTCGACGATGCCACCGTTCTGGAGGCGCAGGCCGCCATCGAGGCGGTCACGGCCGAGAGTCTGCGAAGCGCGCAGCGCGAGACGACGTCGACCCTGCGCCACGCGGGCACGGGCAGGCCGCTGCCGTGGGCGAATCCCGCTGTGGGACTGCGCAATGCGATCGCGCCGCCGATGGAGATAGTCCACGGGGACGACGGTCGGTGCTGGGCCGAGTTCACCTTGGCGTGGCCTACGAGGGTCCGCCCGGACTGGTGCACGGCGGCATCTGCGCACTGGTGCTCGACCACCTCCTCGGCGAGGCCGCCAGCGACGGTCTGACCAAGCCACTCTTCACCGGAACCATCACCCTGCGTATCTGCGCGGGACGCCGCTGGGCCGCTGCGCGCCGAGGCATTCATCGAAAGCACCGAGGCTTCAAGACCTACGCCCGTGGCCATCTGAGCGACGCCGAGGGCGTAACGGTCGAGGCCGACGGGGTCTTCATCCAGCCAGCGTGGGCGCAGGGATGCCGGATGAAGTTCTACGTCAGCACGGCGTTCCTGGACATCAAGGACGTCGTCGAAATCGCCAAGGCTGCAGACGATCTCGGGTACGACGGGATGGGCATCCCCGATCACGTGATCAACCTGGAGACGCTCAAGACGCCCTACCCGTACACCAAGGACGGCGCGAGGCGCTGGGAGGCGTTCACCCACTGGCCCGATCCGTGGGTGATGATCGGGGCCATCGCGTTGGTCACCAGCCGGCTGCGCTTCGTCACCACGGTGTACCTGCCCGCCATGCGCGATCCCTATTCGGCCGCGAAATCCATTGGCACGGCGGCATGTCTGGCCGACGGCAGGCTGGAACTCGGCATCGGCGTCGGGTGGTGCGAGGAAGAATTCGACGTTGATGGGCCAACGGTTCGACCGCCGCGGCAAGCGCACCGACGAGATGCTGGAGTTGATGCGGGCGCTGTGGCAGCCGGGCTGGACCGAGTTCTCCGGCGAGTTCTATCCGACGCCGCGACTGGAGATGGAGCCCACGCCGCCGCACATCCCGATCTACGTCGGCGGGCTGTCGGACATCGCGCTGCGGCGCGCCGCGCGCAACGACGGCTGGATCGGCGACCTGATCACCACCGACCGGGCGATCGCGTCGGTCGACAAGGTTCCGCGACATGCGGGCCGAAAAGGGCTTGACGATGGATGATTTCACGGTCCTGACGCCATTGACCGACGCCTTCACCCCCGAGCACTTCGAGCGCGCCGAGGCCGGCGGAATCGACGGCATCATCACCATGCCGTGGATGTTCTACTCCGGGCCGCAGGCCTCACTGGCCGAGAAGATCGACGGCATGAAGCGCTTCCGCAAGGACCTCGCGCCTCGACTGAGTGCTAGCCCCGCCCCCACCGTCGACGCGGCGTTGCGGTGCTCCGGGCGACGCGGCTTCGGCCCATCCGGGAATCCAAGGCGTACAGACCGCCACCGGTGAAGACGAGCAGCAGGAATGCAAAGCAGTTCATGACTGCCAGCTCGCCGCCGTTCTCGATCGGCCAGAAGCCCTTCGGGAAGTGCTGCGTGAAGTAGGCGAAGGCCATCTCGCCCGAGGCGACGAAGGCGGCGATGCGGGTGAACAGCCCAAGGGTGATCAGGATCCCGCAGACGAGCTCGATGAGGCCTGCCCACCAGTAGGGCCAGGTGCCCGACCGGCGCCGCAGGCCCGAGCGGCCAGCCGAACATCTTCTGCGTTGCGTGGCAGAGCAATAGCAGTCCGAAGATGACGCGGAACAGGCTCAGGACGGCGGGAGCTTGCGGGTTGAGACGGGCATCCAGATTCGCGGTCATGCGCCAACCCTACGACCCGGTCTGAACGATCGCTGTGAAACGAAGGGGCCGGGCGGCGCGAACGCCACCCGGCCCCAATCGTCACGACGACTTAAACGTCGTAGTACAGCGCGAACTCGTACGGGTGAGGCCGGATCTGCACGGGCAGGATCTCGTTCTCCCGCTTGTAGGCGATGTAGGTCTCGATCAGATCGGGCGTGAACACGCCGCCCTCGGTGAGGTAGTCGTGATCCTCCTCGAGACGGTCGATCACCGCCGACAGCGACGTCGGCGCCTGCGGGATGTTCGCGGCCTCCTCGGGAGGCAGCTCGTACAGATCCTTGTCGACCGGAGCGAGCGGCTCGATCTTCTTCTTGATGCCGTCGATGCCTGCCATCAACATCGCCGCGAACGCCAGGTACGGGTTACCCGAGCTGTCCGGGCAACGGAACTCCAGGCGCTTGGCCTTGGGGTTGTTGCCCGTGATCGGGATGCGCACGCACGCCGAGCGATTGCGCTGGCTGTACACCAGGTTGATCGGCGCCTCGTAGCCCGGAACCAGTCGCTTGTAGGAGTTCGTCGTCGGGTTGGTGAACGCCAGCAGCGACGGCGCGTGGTGCAGGATGCCGCCGATGTAGTGCCGGGCCAGATCGGAAAGCCCCGCGTAGCCCGACTCGTCGTGGAACAGCGGCTTGCCGTCCTTCCACAGCGACTGGTGGGCGTGCATGCCCGAGCCGTTGTCACCGAAGAGCGGCTTGGGCATGAACGTGACGGTCTTGCCGTTCGGCCCACGCCGTGTTCTTGATGATGTACTTGAACAGCAGCACGTCGTCGGCCGCGTGCAGCAGGGTGTTGAACTTGTAGTTGATCTCGGCCTGACCGGCGGTGCCGACCTCGTGGTGACCGCGCTCGAGGGTGAAGCCCGCGTTCTGCAGGTTCGTCGCCATCTCGTCGCGCAGGTCGACGTAGTGGTCGTAGGGGGCGACGGGGAAGTAGCCGCCCTTGGGGCGCACCTTGTAGCCCCGGTTGGGGCTGCCGTCGGCCTCGAAGGCTCACCGGTGTTCCACCAGCCCGACTCCGAATCCACCTCGTAGAAGGTGCCGTTCATCTTCGAGTCGAAGGACACGGAGTCGAAGATGTAGAACTCGGCCTCGGCGCCGAAGAAGCACGTGTCGGCGATGCCGGTGCTCGTCAGGTAGTTCTCGGCCTTGCGGGCGACGTTGCGCGGATCGCGGGAGTACGCCTCGCGGGTGAACGGGTCGTGCACGAAGAACTGGAGGTTCAGCGTCTTGGCCGCACGGAACGGATCGATGCGGGCGGTGTCGGCGTCCGGCAGCAGCATCATGTCGGATTCGTGGATCGACTGGAAGCCGCGGACGGACGAGCCGTCGAAGGCCAGTCCGTCCTCGAAGACGCTCTTGTCGAACGCCGAGGCCGGGATCGAGAAGTGTTGGACGACACCGGGGAGATCGCAGAACCGGATGTCGACGTATTCAACGTCCTCGTCCTTGATCATCTTGAAGATGTCGTCGGCCGTCTTTTCTGCCACTGAGTCTTCTCCTTTTAATGTCTGGGTAATCCGCCGATTGACGCTAGGGAGCGCATGTTGCACCCCCGATCAACCATAGATTGTCGTCGAGGTTACGCAATCGTGTCGCGACCCTATGCTGTTTACATGGCCCGCGCGTTTAGTTCCTGGTTATCCGGACCCCCGCCCTCCGAGCCGGGGTACCGGGCCAAGCGCTCAACGAATATCCGGGCCAACGGCTTGGCTTGCCTGCGGCCGGGCCCGGCTCCCTGGCCCGGTCGGGTCGTCGATTCGGCGCGCTGATGATCGACTGGTTGATCGGCTACGGGTTGGCCGCGTTGGGCATGTCCATCGGCATCGTCTCGATGGCCACGTTGTCGACGGCCGTCCTCGTCGTGTGGTTCGTTCTCGGCGCCGTCTCGGTGCGGCTGTTCGGATTCACGCCGGGCCAGCTCGCCTCGGGCTGAAGGTGGTGCCGGTCGACGGTCCGGCGCACGCCGGGTTGGGCAGGGCAGTGGTCCGCGGGCTGCTGATCGCGCTGGTGATCCCGCCGCTGATCACCGACACGGATCTACGAGGCCTGCAGGACCGGGCGACCAACACGGCCGTGGTCCGGCGCTAGGGCGTAGCACGGCCTACTTGCGACGGACGCTGCGCTGCACGCCGCGCATCTTGGCGGTGGCAGGCAGCGGGCCCTTGGGCATCGCGGCGGGCCCCACCTTCGTTCCGAGCGCAACCAGCTTCGACTCGAGCGAGTCCATCTGCTTGACGGTGATGTTGGCGGGCAGCTTCGTCAGGTGCCGCTCCAGCTTGGCCAACGGCACCTCGTCCTCGCCGTTGCCGATGACGACGACGTAGATCGGGGTGTCGCCGATGACGCGCGCCGTGCGCTTCTTCTCTTGGGCGAGAAGGGTTTTGACCCGCGTCGGCGATCCCTCGCCGACGAAGATCACGCCGGGTCGGCCGATCACCCGGTGAACCGCGTCGAAGTGGCCGGTCGCGGCGACCCCGGGGGTCACCCGCCACTTGCCGCGCAGGTTGTCGAGCGCCCACGCCGCCGCTCCGGTCTGGCCCTCGGCCTTGCGGTAGACGGACTTCTGCGCACGCCTGCCGAAGATGATGAACGCCACCAGCGCGCCGAGAACGATGCCGAGCAGGATCAGCGCAACGAGGGTGAAGATGCTGCCGCTGAACACGCCCGCCACCGCGGCAGCCGCCACGATCAGGACGAACGCGCCGATCATGTACGGCAGAAGGCGCTTGTCTTCCTTGCGCTGCATCTGGAACGCCTGCCACAGCTGGCTGCGCCGCTGCTTGGACGCCGCCTTGCGGGCAGCCTTCGCCTCGGCCTTGGCCGCCTTGTTGGCGGCGGGTCAGTCTTCGCCATCGGATCAGGATACGGGTGGGCGGTCGGTCGACCGTAGTCGCGCCGCCTCCGCGTACAGCCGGCCTGCCCGGTAGGACGAGCGCACCAGCGGTCCCGACAGCACGCCGGCGAAGCCGAGCTGCTCGGCGAACCGCGCGTGCTCCACGAACTCGTCGGGCTCGACCCAGCGCTCCACCGGGTGATGCCGCACCGACGGGCGCAGGTACTGCGTGATGGTGATGATGTCGCAGCCCGCTTCGTGCAGGTCGGTCAGCGCGGTGCGCACCTCGTCGGGCGTCTCGCCCATGCCGAGGATCAGGTTGCTCTTGGTCACCAGGCCGTAGTCGCGCGCCGCGGTGATGACGTCGAGGCTTCGCTGGTAGCGGAACGCCGGCCTGATCCGCTTGAAGATCCTCGGCACCGTCTCGACGTTGTGCGCCAACACTTCCGGGCGCGTTTCGAAGACGGTCTCGAGCTGCTCGGGGATGGCGTTGAAGTCGGGGATCAGCAACTCGACGCCGGTGTTCGGGTTGAGCGCCTTGATCTGTCGCACCGTCTCGGCGTACAGCCACGCGCCGCCGTCGGGCAGGTCGTCGCGCGCGACGCCGGTCACCGTCGAGTAGCGCAGCCCCATCGCCTGCACGCTCTCGGCGACCCGCCGTGGCTCGTCGCGATCCAGCTCGGCGGGCTTGCCCGTGTCGATCTGGCAGAAGTCACAGCGGCGGGTGCACTGCTCGCCGCCGATGAGGAAGGTGGCCTCGCGGTCTTCCCAGCATTCGTAGATGTTGGGGCAACGCGCCTCCTCGCACACGGTGTGAAGTCCTTCGCGGCGGACCAGGGACTTCAGTTCCGTGTACTCGGGGCCGAGCTTCATCTTGGTCTTGATCCACGGCGGCTTGCGTTCGATCGGCACCTCGGAGTTGCGCACCTCGAGGCGCAACAGCTTCCGACCTTCTGGCAGCACGCTCACAACAACGATGCTAGCGCTGGACGGCCGTCGAGGGCGTCGCGCACCGCGTCGGCGACCAGGCCGGCCATGTCGTCGACCGTCACCCGGCGGCCCAGCTCCGCGGTCAGCGAGGTCACGCCGGCGTCGGCGATGCCGCACGGGACGATCGACGAGAACGCGCCGAGGTCGCAGTCGCAGTTGAGTGCGAAACCGTGCATCGTCGTGCCGCGGGCCACCCTGATGCCGATCGCGGCGATCTTCCGGGCGGGCCGATCATCGCTAGCGGGCACCCAGACGCCGGATCTGCCCTCGACCCTGCCGGTAGCCAGGCCCACGGCGGCGCACACGGCGATCAGCGAATCCTCAAGTACGCGAACGAACTTCACGACGTCCATCGGCTCGGCAAGCCCGACGATCGGATAGCCGACCAGCTGGCCCGGGCCGTGCCAGGTGATCTTGCCGCCGCGGTCGGTGTCCACGACGGGCTGACCGTCCACCGGCCGCTCGTGTGGCTCCGTGCGTCGGCCCGCCGTGTACACGGCGGGATGCTCCAGAAGGAGCAGCGTGTCGGGGCCGCCCGCGATGCGTTCCTGGGCCACCTCGCGTTGCAGATCCCAGGCGGCAACGTAGTCGACGGTGCCCATCCTGCGGACGTCGACGGGCGTCGTCGCGAATCGGACTCGACCTGCCACCATGACTTCGACGGTA
>CAWCTU010000005.1:0-158953 GCA_963798405.1 uncultured Actinomycetota bacterium | reverse complement strand
CCGTGCTTGCGCTGCACGCGCGTGATCTGCTTGTCCCGCAGCAACCGCATGGCGCTGCGCAGCAGCAACCGGGTCTGGTGCGGCTCGATGACGCCGTCGATGTAGCCGCGCTCGGCGGCGATCCACGGCGTCGCCAGGTTGAGGTTGTAGCCCTCGATGAAGTCGGCCTTGATCTTCTGCACCTCGGGCGTATTCGGATCGGGGAACCGCTTCACCAACAGCTGCGCGGCGCCGTCGGCCCCGATCACCGCGATGCGCGCGGTCGGCCAGGCGAAGTTCAGATCCGCCGTCAGCTGCTTGGACCCCATCACGGCGTACGCGCCGCCGTAGGACTTGCGCACGGTGATCGTCACCTTCGGAATGTCGGCCTCGACGACGGCGTTCAGGAACCGGCCGCCGCGCTTGATGATGCCGCCCTTCTCGGGCCCGACGCCCGGCATGAAGCCGGGGGTGTCGACGACGAACACCAGTGGCGTGTTGAACGAGTCGCAGAACCGGACGAACCGGGCGGCCTTGTCCGACTCCTCGTTGTCGATGGCGCCCGGCGTTGTACATCGGCTGGTTGGCGATCACCCCGACCGGGCGACCGTCGACCCGCGCGAAGGCCGTGATGATCGCCGGCCCGGCATTCGAGGCCACGTCGAACACGTCGCCGTCGTCGAAGATCCGCAGCAGAACCTCGTGCATGTCGTAGGCCGTGTTGTCGGCGTCCGGCACGATCGAGTCGAGTTCGAGATCGTGGGGCGTGATCTCGGGCTCGAGGCCGGGGTTGACGATCGGCGCGTCGTCGAAGGTGTTGGAGGGCAGGAAGCTCAGGTAGTCGCGGACGTACTGGAACGCCTCCTCCTCGGAGGTGACGACCTGGTGGATGTTGCCGTACCTGGCCTGCGCGTCGGCGCCGCCGAGCTCGTCGAGCGACACGTCCTCGCCCGTGACGTCCTTGATGACGTCGGGACCGGTGACGAACATGTAGCCCTGGTCCCGCACGGCGATGACGAGATCGGTCTGGATCGGCGAGTACACCGCACCGCCCGCGCACTTGCCGAAGATCAGCGAGATCTCCGGGACCAGCCCGCGCAGCAGCTCGTGGCGGCGGCCCAGTTCGGCGTACCACGCGAGTGACGTTGCGGCGTCCTGGATTCGGGCGCCGCCGGAGTCGTTGATGCCGATGATCGGGCAGCCGACCATGGCCACCCACTCCATCAGCCGCGCGACCTTGCGGCCGAACATCTCGCCGACCGTTCCCTGAAACACCGTCTGGTCGTGGCTGAACACGCCGACCGGACGGCCGTCGATCGTGCCGTGGCCGGTGACGACACCGTCGCCGAAGAGCGCGTTCGGATCGCCGGGCGTCTTGGCCAGCGCGCCGATCTCGAAGAAGCTGCCCGGGTCGAGCAGCGAGTGGATGCGCGCCCGCGCGCTCGGGATGCCCTTCTTGTCCCGCCTGGCCCTGGCCTTCTCGTCGCCGGGATCCTTGGCGAGTTCGAGCTTCTCGCGGAGCTCGGCGAGCTTCTCGGCGTCGTGTGGGCCTTGCTGACCGTGACGGGTTCAGTCACTTGTGCTCGCTCTCGATCCGGCTGATCGCCTCGCTCATGTGTGCGCCGACCTTGGCAATGTACGGCTCGTCGATGGCCTGGATGTGCTCGCCCCCGATCGGGACCACCTCGAGGTCGGAGGCGAACTCGCCCCAGCCGCCGTCCGGCTTGCGGGTGGCGTACGCGGGCTCGAACGTGATCGCGTCATCGTGGTAGCGGTCGGCCATGTAGAGCACGACGTGACCGTCGTACGGCTGGATGTCGACGGTGTCGAGCGCACGGTTGTCGAGGTACGACGTGCGCTGATGCTCGACGATGCCGCCGGGGATCTGCACGCCGCTCTGGCTCACCATGTCGAGGACGAACTTCACCTGCCCGCGTCGTCGAGTGTCTCGAGCTCCTCGTACGGGATCTCGGGGATCTGCACGTTGAACGTCTTCTCGGCGAACTTCGCGTAGCGATCCCAGCGCTTGCGCGTCTCCTCCTTGGTCTGCGGCATCGGCACACCGGGCAGCACGCAGTCGATGAGCCCGACGAACGCGCACGTCGGCACCCGCCTGCTTCAGCCCGATCGCGCAGGCGTAGGCCAGCGCACCACCCAACGACCATCCGGCGAGGAAGAACGGCTTGTCCGCCGTTGAGCTCCAGCAGCTTCGGCACGTACTGCGCGGCGCGCTCCTCGATCGAGCCCTCGACGCGTTCGAGGCCGATCATCGGCGTGCCCGCCGGGCAGACGCTTCAGCAGCGGCTCGTAGACCACCGTCGAACCGCCTGCGGCGTGGAAGACGTACACCGGGACTCGGTCGTCGTCCTCGGCAGGCCGGATCGTGCGGACGAAGCCGTCGAGCTCGCCCGCCTCGAGGTATTCGCGCACCGTGGTGGCGAGCTCCTCGATGGTCTGCGCCTTCTTCACGTCGTCGACCGTGATCGGTCCCTCGGCGCGCTCCGAGAGCGCGTTGCGCCATCTTCTGCGCGTCCTCGTCGGACAAGCGTCGAAGCGGGTTGAAGATGCCACCCGGCGACTTGCCCGTGACGATCGCCCACGTCGCGAACGCGACCCGCTCGGACGCATCGCGCGGCGGCACGTCGGAGTTGAGTGCGTCGGCGACGGCCTGCTGGTTGAGCGCCGCAGCCGCGGCGCCCGCCGCGCTCTGGGCGGGCGGGGCCGGAGCCGTCGGGCCGTCGGACCCGCGGATTCGTTGGCGGCGGCGGAGTTTCGGAGGGCACGGCTTCGGAGGCCGCGGCTTCGGGTTCCTCGGCGGCCTTCTGGGCGAGCATCTCCTCGAGCTCGGCGACGGTCGTCGCCCCGCCCATCAGCTCGGCCTGGGCCGCGGCGATCTCCTCGTCGGTCTGCGTCTTCTGCACCTCGGCGAGCTGCTCGACCTCGTCGCGATGCTCGATCGCGTACTCGATCAGCTTCTCGACGGCGTACAGGTTGGCGTCGCGCACGGCGGTCAGCTGGATCGGGGGCAGGTCGAAGTCGTACTCGACGCGGTTCTTGATCCGCACGGCCATCAGCGAGTCGAGGCCCAGCTCGATGAGCGGCACCTCCCACGGCAGGTCCTCGGGCTCGTAACCCATGGCGCTGCCGACGATCGTGCCGAGGCGTTGGGAGATCGGCTCGCCCGACTCGGGCGACCACTTCGCGAAGCCCGCGGCGAGACCCGCACCGGCGGTGAGGTTGTCGTGCAAGAATCGCCGCGTCGTCCTCGGGCTCGGCCTCCGCGACCGCAGTGCCGATGGCGGGTGCGGCGACGGCGGCGCCCGCGCCGACCGCGACGGGCAGTCCGCCGACGGCCTGGCCGCCGCGGCTCACGATCGCGTCGTAGATCAAGGTGAATGACTCACCGATACGGGCATGCACCTGCACCGAGGCGCCGCCGGGGTGCCGGGTCAGCGTCGTCACCAGTCGGGCATCGGCGGCCGGAAGCGCCCGCTGCTCGTATGCCGTCAGCGTGGCATCCGGAAGCACCTGCACCGCAGCGGCTTTCACCAGCGCAGCCAGATCGGTCTCGCCGCGCGGCGAGAACTCCCACACGTGCTTGCCGTCGGGCATGGCGACGTGGGCGCCGGGGAGGATCGTCGAGCCGTCACCGGAGAACCGGACGTCGAGCCAGTGCGGCTTGCGGCGGAACCGAGTCGGCGGGATGGCGGCGTGGTCGGCCGCGCCGGTCCCCCGGCTGAACAGCGTGCGGAAGTCGAGATCGTGGCCGTACACGAAGAGCTGCGCCATGGCCGACGTCATCGAGTCGACCTCGTCCTGCTTGCGCGCCAGCGTCGGGATCAGCTGCCCGTCGTGCAGCCCGGCGCGACGCCGTCGTGAGCCCAACCTGCATGAGCGCCACCGGGTTCGGCGCCAGCTCGAGGAAGGTGGTGTGGCCGTTGTCCACGGCGTTGCGGATGCCGTGCGTGAAGTACACGCTGTGCCGCAGGCCCTTCTTCCAGTAGTCCACGTCGTGGATCGGCTCGCCGCCCGGCGCGGATGAAGCCGCCCTCGTGCACGGTGGAGAAGTAGCCGACGTGCAACGGCAACGGCTCGATGCCCTGCAGCTCGGCAGCGAGCTCGCCGAGCAACGGGTCCATCTGCTGGGTGTGGCTGGCGCCCTTGGTCTGGAACTTGCGGGCGAACTTGCCCTCCGATTCGGCGCGGGCGATGATCGCGTCGACCTGATCGGGCGGGCCTCCGATGACCGTCTGGGTGGGCGCGGCGTACACGCAGACCTCGAGATCGGGGAAGTCCGAGAACACCGGTCTTGATCTCGTCGGACGAGTACTCGACGAGCGCCATCAGGCGGATGTACTCGCCGAAGAGCATCGCCTCGCCCTCGCCCATGAGGTGGGCACGCGAGCAGATGGTGCGGGTGGCGTCCGCCAGCGACAGCCCGCCGGAGAAGTAGGCCGCAGCGGCCTCGCCGAGCGACTGGCCAACCAGCGCACCGGGTTTCGCGCCGTGCGCCTTCAGCGTCTCGCCGAGCGCCACCTGAATCGCGAAGATGACGGTCTGCGTGGTCTCGATGCCGTAGTCCTGCTCGTCGTCGAGGATCAGTTCGACGATCGAGTAGCCCGAGCTCGTCCTGGACCAGGGCATCGACCTTGTTGATCCACTCCGCGAAGATCTCGTCGCGCAGGTAGAGGTTCTTGCCCATCTTGCGGTGCTGCGCGCCGAAGCCTGCCAGCACCCACACCGGACCATTGGTCACCGGGCCGTCGGCGGCGAGCACCAGAGGGCTCTGCTTACCGTCGGCCAGCGCCCGCAGGCCCTTGATCGCCTCGTCGTGATCGTGGGCGAGAACGACCGCCCTGGAGCGGCCGTGGTTGCGCTTGGACAGTGAACGGCCGATCGACTCCAGCGACGCGGCCTGGCCTTCCGGGCTCTCGAGCCAGTCCGCCAGCTCGGCGGCAGTGGTTCGCTTGCGCGAGGTGAGGAATCCCGAAACCGCCAGCGGCACCAGGGGTTTCGTGGGCTCTGCGGCCTGCTGCGCCGCGAGCTCCTCGCGGGCGATCTCGAGCAGGCGCAAGCGCCTCGTCGGTCAGGCCGGGCAGCTCGGCGGCGTCGTCGTCGTAGCGTTGCGGCGGTGAAGGCCGGGTCGCCGTAGTCGTCGGCATCATCGTCGATGAACTCGCCGTACTCGTCCATCCGCACGCCGCCGACATAGACGCGCTCCGTCGTCGTTCGACGGCTTGTCTTCCGCGACTTCGTGTTTCGGCTCGGGCTCGACGAGGTCGCTCGGGAGCACCTCGCGCAGCACCAGGTGGGCGTTGGCGCCGCCGAAGCCGAATCCGGACACTCCTGCGATCGCGTGGCCGCTGTAGCGAGGCCAGTCGGCGACGGTGTCGTTGACCCGCAGCCGAACCTTCTCGAAGTCGATGTAGGGGTTGGGTCCGGCGTAGTTGATCGACGGCGGCAGCTTGTCGTGCTTGAGCGACAGCGCCATCTTCGCGAGGCTGGCCGCGCCTGCGGCCGACTCCAGGTGTCCCACATTGGATTTCACCGCACCGAGCAGGGCCGGCTTGTCTGCGGCACGGCCCTTGCCGACCACGCGGCCGAGCGCGTCGGCCTCGATCGGGTCACCGAGGATGGTGCCGGTGCCGTGGGCCTCGACGTAGTCGACGGTACGCGGATCGATGCCCGCGTCCTTGTAGGCCTTGCGCAGCACCTCGGCCTGGGCGTCGGGGTTGGGGGCGAGCATGCCGTTGGACCGGCCGTCGTGATTGACCGCACTGCCTGCGATGACCGCGATGATCTCGTCACCGTCGCGACGGGCGTCGGCGACGCGCTTGAGCACCAGCATGCCGCCACCCTCGGACCGCGCGTAGCCGTCGGCGTCGGACGAGAAGGACTTGATCCGGCCGTCCGGCGCGAGCACGCCGCCGACCTCGTCGAAGCCGATGGTGACCAGCGGGGTGATGAGGGCGTTCACGCCGCCCGCGACCACGACGTCGACGTCTCCGGCGCGCAGCGCCTTGACCCCTTCGTGGACCGCGACGAGCGATGACGAACAGGCGGTGTCGATGGCCATCGACGGGCCGCGGAAGTCGTAGAAGTACGACACCCGGTTGGCGACGATGGAACTCGCCGTGCCCGTGATGGCGTACGGGTGCGCCACGGCGGGGTCGGAGACCGACAGGATGGTGTAGTCGTTGTTGGAGGTGCCGACGTAGACGCCGACCGATCCCCCGCGCAGGCTCGACGCGGGAATCCTGGCGTCCTCCAACGCTTCCCACGTGAGCTCGAGGGCCATCCGCTGCTGCGGATCGATGTTGTCGGCCTCCATCTTCGACAGTGCGAAGAACTCGGCGTCGAAGCCCTTGATGTCCGACAGGTAGCCGCCGCGCGTGTGCGCCTTGGCGACGCGGGCGGCGATCCGCGGCTCGCCGAGGAACTCCTCCCAGCGTCCCTCCGGCAGATCGGTGATGGCGTCGCGGCCCTCGAGCAGCGCCTGCCACATCTGCTCCGGGGTGTTCAGGTCACCGGGGAAGCGGGTGCCGATGCCGACGATCGCGACGTCGTATTCGCCGTCGTCGACGTGGAGGGTGCGCGACCAGTCCTCGTCGTCGCCGCTGGGGTCGACGTCGTCGGGCTCGCCCTCGACGATCACCGTCGCGAGCGCCTCGATCGTCGGGTGCCGGAACGCGACGGTGGCCGTCAGCGTGACGCCGGTGAGGTCCTCGATGTCGCTGGCCATCGCGACGGCGTCGCGCGACGACAACCCCAGTTCGACCATCGGCGCGGACTCGTCGATGCCGTCCGGCGACTGGCCGGTGGCGTTGCCGATCCACTTGCGCAGCCACTCGCGCAGCTCCGCGACGGTCATGTCGGTGCGTGCGGCCGTCGAGGAAACGTCGGGGGCGTCGGGTACCGCAGCCTCGGGAGTCTCGGGAACCTGCGAATTGTCTTCTGTATCAGCCACTTTGTCGTCCAAGCCGTCAGTCGGATTCGTCGGGGAAGGCATTGGCGACCTTCCCGCTGCGCAGGCTGCCGTCGAGGTACGCGGCACGGCAGGCGCGTCGGCCGATCTTGCCGCTCGACGTCCGCGGAATCGCACCCGCGGGCGTGAGCAACACGTCGCGCACGGTCACGCCGTGGCGCACGGCGATCGCGGCGCGGATGTCGTCGACGACCGGAGTGAGGTCCATCTTGTTGGCGCCCGCCGCACGCTCGGCGACGATGACCAGCTGCTCGCTGGAGTCGTCGGCATCGCGCTTGAGCCCGGCGTGCGCGTTCGCGAACACCTCGTCGGGCAACTGGTTGGCGGGCACGGAGAACGCCGCGACGAACCCGGTCCGCAGTGCGCGGCTGGCCTCCTGGGCCGAGTACTCGAGGTCCTGCGGGTAGTGGTTGCGGCCGTCGATGATGACGAGATCCTTGACGCGGCCGGTGATGTAGAGGTCGCCGTCGTAGAAGGCGCCGTAGTCACCGGTGTTCACCCAGGTCGCGTCGTCGAGCGCGCGCTCGGCGTGGCTGGGGTTGGTCCGCGACTTGAGGATGTTGTGGAAGGTCGCGATGGTCTCCTCGGGCTTGTTCCAGTACCCGGTGCCCATGTTCTGGCCGCTGATCCAGATCTCGCCGATCTGACCGTCGGGCAGTTCGGAGGCCGACTCGGCATCGACGATGACGGCCCACTCGGCGATGCCGACCTTGCCCGCCGAGGCCTGCGGTACCGCATTCGGCGAATCCGCGGGCACCTCGATGAAGCGGTGGTTGTTCAACTCGTCGCGGTCGACGTTGACGATCTTCGGCGGGTCGCCGGGCAGCGTCGTGGACACGAACAGCGTGGCCTCGGCAAGTCCGTAGGACGGCTTGAGGGCCTTCTCCTGGAAGCCGTAGGGCCCGAACGCCTCGTTGAACCGGCGGACGGTGGCCGCCGAGATGGGCTCGCTGCCGTTCAGCACGGCCTTGACGTTCGACAGGTCGAGCGGCTCCTCGCCCTCCTTGGGCAGGCCGCGGGCCGCCGCGTGGTCGAACGCGAAGTTCGGCGCGACCGAGATGACGCCGCCGATGTCGCCGGGCTTGCGCGCCATCTCACGGATCCAGCGAGCCGGCCTGCGCACGAACGCCGCGGGCGTCATGAACGTCACGTAGTGGCCGATCATCGGCGCCACCAGCGCGGTGATGAGGCCCATGTCGTGGAAGAACGGCAACCAGGTGACGCCGCGGTCGCCCTCCTCGCCGTCGAGCGACTCGATGACCTGCACGACGTTCGTCGCGAGGTTGAGGTGGGTGATCTGCACTCCGGTCGGGATGCGGGTCGAACCCGAGGTGTACTGCAGGTAGGCGATGGTCTCGATCGTGACGTCGACGTGTTCCCACGTGGCGCCGACGTCGTCGGGCACCGCGTCGATGGCGATGACGCGCGGCCGCTCCTTGGCGGGGCGGCTGCGGAAGAACTTCCGCACCCCCTCTGCGGCTGCGGTGGTGGTGAGGATGGCGGTCGGCTGGCAGTCGTCGAGCACCGCGTGCAGACGGCCGACGTGCCCGGGCTCGGAGGGGTCGAACAACGGCACGGCGATGCGGCCCGCGTAGAGCGTGCCGAAGAACGCGATGATGTATTCGAGGTTCTGCGGGCAGAGGATCGCCACGCGGTCACCGGGCTGGGTCACCTGCTGCAGCCGGGCCGCGACCGCGCGGTTGCGGACGCTGAACTGCGCCCAGTTCAGATCCCGTGGGACGCCGTCGCGTTCGGTGGAGAAGTCGAGGAAGCGGTAGGCGAGATTGTCGCCGCGCACCTTCGCCCACTTCTCGACGTGACGCACGACGCTGCCGTTGTCGGGAAATACGAGGAGACCGTTCTTCAAGAACGGGTTGTGGAACGCCATTTAACTCTCCTGTCAAAGCCCGTTTTCTCGAGCGTCACGCGGGTGGCCATCAGTACTGATGCCAAAACCCCGAAAGATCGTACCGAGCATCCGCCTCCCGAGACGGGACGCCTGGTCGTGCACTCGTCCGCGCCGCCCCGACACTGCTCTTAGTTATCTCTTAATGTTAGGCGAACACCCGAAGAGGGCCAAATCGACTCACCCGTGTTTTGGATGTGGGGCCCCGTCGACCAGGCGTTGCGCCCACCCCAGCGTCCATTGTGGAGCCGGTGCACCGTCCAGGACCCAGAACTCGGGTGTGTTGTACAGCGCGTGCACGCGGCTGGCCCGCAGCGCCGCTGAGGATCTCCACGGTCCTGGGCAGGTTCGTGATCGAGAACGCGTCCGGGGGCGCGGAGCAGATCAGATCTCCCCTGCCGCAGATTTGGTTGGTGCGGTCGTTCAGCGTGCCGAAACCGCCTGGGCGGGGGCCGGTCATCGACAGTCCGAACATCCCGAGAGGCATGTCCTTGAGCGTGATCTCGGCGCCCTGGCCCTCGGGGTTGGGGCCGATGTCCTGCCCAACGCCCTTCTCCCGCCTGCCGTCCGCGATGAGCGTCACGCCGAGGACGAGGTCCGCGTCGACCGGGCCCCTGCCGTTGCCGATGTCACTGGCGAGGTCGCCCGCGATGACCGCGCCCTGCGAGAACCCGAAGATGACGTAACTGGTCAGCGGGCACCGGTTGTTCATGTCCGTGAGCGCCTTCACGGACGCGCGAGTTCCCTCGGCGCGGCTGTCGTCGTAGGAGAGCTGGTTGTCGGCCGAGAACGGATTGTGGAACTGCGCCGTGTACGGAACCGTGTAGATCGCCATGCGGTCCTCGCCGAAGTCCCCGCGGAGCGGGATTCGTCACGTTGAGCAGCAGCGCGATCGGGAACTGCACCGGGTTCACGGGATCCAGCTGAGGCGACGACTCCCAGGTCCCGGGAATCGACAACACCATCACGTCGGGACAGCTGGCGTCCTGAAACTCGGGTCGCGGTTTCGACGGCGTGCCCGGCGCACCGGAGGGCCCGGTCGTCGGAGGCACGATGCTCGGCGGGACCGCGGTCGGCATGTCGGGCTCACGCACCCAGATCCACAGGAAGACGACGGCGACCCCGACCAGCACGGCCACCGACAGGGCAGCGCCCAGGGCAAGGATGCGATGCCGCGCGCGGCGGCTGGAGTTGGCCATGATGTCCTGACTAGCAGAGTCGTTCGGTGGCGATGCGAATGTAGTCGGCCGTCACGGAGTTGACCTGTCCGACAGGCGGTGTCGGCTCGCCCGAATCGGCATCGCGAACGTCCCCCCGCACCATCGGCACGACGAAGTCCCATACCGCCTGATCACTCTGGTTGGCCGCCAGGGCCTGACACACGTAGGACCCGATGCGTCAGTGCAAACAGTTCGCTGGACGGTTTCACACCCACGCCGGAGAGGGCGTCGAGATACTCCCGCTGCCGAGGGGTGATCTGAAGCCGCTCGTCGACTGCGCCGGGCTGCCCGAGAGGCGCCTCGATCGCGCTGCGAAGCTGCCCGTCTGCGGGAACCGTCTCCAGCGTGCGCAGGCTCATCGAGGAGACGACGTCGTCGCTCATCCCGCAGCCGCTCACCAACACCGCAGTCAGGGCGGCCAAGCCAGCTGTCTGGCTCACCGCCAGCCGCACGTCGTATTGCACGTCTCCAAGGTACCGGCTGACCCTTTTTGACGGGCCGACGCCCAGGTCAGACGCTTTGCGGAGTAACCGTTACCTGATGGCGGCGACGAGGTCGCCCGACATCGCGCCGAGCTGCGGGCCCCAGCTGCCCCAGTCGTGCTGGCCGCCGGTCGGGAAGTCGAAGTGACCGTTGTGGCCGCCGACGGTGCGGTAGTGCTGGTAGAACGTGCGGTTGCTGCCCTGGGCCTGATCGCAGACGCCGATCATCGCGGCAGGATCGGAGCAGGTCATTACCGCTGGGCTGTAGACCCACAGCCGGGTGTTGTTGTCGTTGAGCAGCGCGACGTGGACGTCGGGGTCATGCCACTTCCAGCGGCCGAGTTGTGCTGCGCCCCACATCGCTTGGGTGTTCACGCCGCCATCCGCCGCCATGCCCGCCGTGATCGCACCGTTCAGAGTGGTCTGCGACGGGGACAGGAAACCCGACATGGACCCTGCGTAGCGGAACCGGTCGGGGTGGAAGGCCGCCAGCGCCATCGCGCCGTAGCCACCCTGGGCCACACCGACGACGCCGTGGCCGTTCGGCGCGAGGCCCTTGTTGGCTGCCAGCCAGTCGGGGAGCTCCTGGGATAGGAAGGTGTCCCACTGCTTGCTGCCGTCGGCCTCCCAGTCGGTGTACATGCTGTAGGCGCCGCCGGCCGGGGCAGCTACCGAGATGCCTTTGCCTGCGAGGGTGTTCATCGCGTTGCCCGCCGTCACCCAGTTGCTGACGTCGGGTCCGGCGTTGAAGGCGTCGAGCAGGAAGACCGCGTGCGGGCCGCCCGCCATGAAGGTGACCGGGATGTCGCGTCCCATCGCCGCCGAGGGCACCATGAGCTTCTCGACGCCCGCCGCCTTCGCGGTCGTGGGGCTTGCCGCCCACATCCCCGCGACCAGCGTCAGCGCACACGTCGCTCGAAGAACCACCGAGAGCAGCCTCATCCCTACCTCTTCCCTACCGCTTCTGAGTCTTCTGGGTCTTCTGGGTCACGCGTCACCAGCCCCGCGTTGTAGTGAATCACATCACCGAGGCCCCTTGCTCCGGAACGACTGACGGCGACGTCCCGTAAGGGATCGCCGCCGTCAGCCACTGTCGGTGTGTTGCTAGATCTGCTACGCCGTCGGAGTTGCGCCGAGCACCCGCTGGATGTCTGGCTTCATCTGCTGGAGCTGCGAGCCCCAGTAGCCCCAGTCGTGCGTGCCGGCATCGGGGAAGTTGAAGACCCCGTTGCGGCCGCCCGCGGCGATGTAGTTCTCCTGGAACGTCTTGTTCGTGCGGAGCGTGAAGCTCTCGAGGAACTTGGCGTTGATGTTGTTGCCACCGAGCTCGTTCGGTGTGCCGTTACCGCAGTAGATCCAGATCCGGGTGTTGTTGGAGACCAGCTGCGCGATGTTGACCATCGGATCGTTGCGCTTCCACGCCGGATCGCTCGACGGGCCCCACATGTCCTTGGACTTGTAGCCGCCCGCGTCACCCATCGAGGTGTTGACCAGACCCGGCCACCAGCCCTCGGAGAGGTTCAGGAAGCCCGACAGCGAGGACGCGTAGATGAACTGGTCGGGGTGGTAGATCGCCAGCGTCAGCGCGGCCGAACCGGCCATCGACAGACCGACCGCCGCACTGCCGGTCGCCTTGACCGACTTGTTGGCGGACAGGTAGGCGGGAAGCTCCTGGGTCAGGAACGTCTCCCACTTGTAGGTCGAGCAGCCCGCCTTGCCGCATGCGGGCGAGTACCAGTCGCTGTAGAAGCTGGACTGGCCGCCGACCGGCATGATCACCGAAAGGCCGGAGCCGTTGTACCACTCGAAGGCGGCCGTGTTGATGTCCCAGCCGTTGAAGTCGTCCTGCGCGCGCAGGCCGTCCAACAGGTAGAGGGCGGGCGCTCCTGCGCCGCCGCTCTGGAACTGGATCTTGATGTCCTTGCCCATACCCGCGGACGGCACCATCAGGTACTCGACCGGCAGACCTGGCCTGGAGAAAGCTCCCGCGGTCGCCGAACCTCCGGCGACGCCAATGAGTCCGGGCAGCGTTGCGGCTGCCAGGGCCGCGACCGCGAACCGGCGCGCCCAAGCCCCTCGCATCTTCCCTACGAAACCCATGCTGCTACCTATCCAATCTGTTGTATGCCGCGCCCGGAAAGCGAGGAGAGACCTCGACGGACGCTCGTGTAGTCAACCACACGTGTGCGTGGTTCCTCTCTATGGAGCCTTTTCGTCATGATTGCCTCACTCACCGTTGAGGGTGGCGATCAAATCGGGCTTGAGGGCCTGCAGTTGCGCGCCCCAGTAAGCCCAAGAATGGTTTCCCTCGGAGGGAAAGACGAAGGTCGCGTTGTTGCCTCCGGCCTTCGTGTACTTCTCCTGGAACCGCTTGTTGCTGCCGATGGCAAGCGATTCCAGGCTGTCGGCGTTGAACCGCTGGTCCTCGGGCACGCCCTCGTCGAGCGGCCCGCCGCCGGGCGCGCAGTACACCCACAGTCGCGTGCCGTTGGCGACGATGCGCTTCACCTGTTCGACGGGATCGTTGCGCTTCCACGCGTCGTCCCACGGCAGGCCCCACATGTTGTCGACGTTGTACCCACCCGCGTCGATCATCGCCAGCCGGATCGCCTGCTTCATGAACAGGGTCGACGGGTTGAGGAACCCCGACAGCGACGCCGCGTAGGTGAACTCCGACGGGTGGTAGGCCGAGAGGATGATGCCCGGCGCCGCCTGCCATCGACAGACCGACGATTCCGTTTCCGGTCCTCGAGACCTGCTTGTTGGTGGCCAGCCAACTCGGCAGCTCGCTGGTGAGGAACGTCTCCCACTTGTAGGTGTAGGTCTGATTGTTGCGGTTCGACGGCGAGTACCAGTCGGTGTAGAAGCTGGACTGCCCGCCGACGGGCATCACGACCGCGATACCCGACTGGTAGAACCACTCGAACGCCTTGGTGTTGATGTCCCAGCCGTTGAAGTCGTCCTGGGCGCGCAGTCCGTCGAGCAGATAGACGGCCTTGCTCGACACCGCACTGGTCGCCGGGCCAGGAGCCGGTCCTGCGCCTTGAAGTGGCGTCTCCGGCGCGGGCGTCGCGGTGGCCGACGGATTTGCCGGGTCGACGGGCGGCGTGGCCGGCGTCGGCGCGGGCACCCCTTGGTACTGGATGCGGATGTTTCGGCCCATCGACGGCGATGGCACGTCGAGGTATTCCACCGGAAGGCCCTCACGTGAGAAGGCCGAGGCCTTCGGCGTGCCGCCTGCTCCGTCACCGAGAATGCCCAACCCCGGCAGCAGTAGGAGTGCCGCGATCACGACGCCGAGCTGGCGCGGAAACGCTCCTCGCGTCCGCAGTGATGTCATCCGCATGTGCTGCTCTTACCATCCAATTTCATATGTCCGGCGCCGCAGGCGCGGCAGCTTCCGTGGCACAGCTCGTGGCAAGCGTTCAATCAACAGACTGGCTATCGCCTCGACATGGCCATGGCGTTACTCACGACGACTCAAGGCGTCAGCAAAGCAGACAACCCGCGTTCCCCACAAATCGCTGACGCGCACGTCAGGGCCCCGTTGCCGGTAGCCCCACGTACGGCGTGATCTTGGGCACAGGCGGCGTCAGCCCACACCGGGCGAGCTCGTAGAGCGGCACCCTGTCGATCCGATACTGGGTGAACTGCGCAGCGTGGAGCACGTTCGACAGGAATCTCCGCGCCCCCAACGGGCCCCGCACCGAGGTCAGCATCGCGTCGGTCTCCGGGCACTCGAGGGCCACCCCGGCCTGGGCGACCCAGTCCTCGTCCAGATACGACGGGATGAACGGCGGCTCCTTCAGATACGGACCCTCTGCGACGGCCCAGTCCGGGAACAGATTCTTGTCGTGGCCGATCCTGCGCGTCGTCCAGGCGCGCGGTGTGCGCCGCCAGCGGGTTCGCGAGGCCGATCTGGTCGATGACCCTGACGTCGAGGCCGACGTTCATCCCGAGCATCCCCAGGTTGGTGAAGAACACGGTGTGCGGAGCCGGCTCGTTCGGTGGTCGTCCGAGGGCCTGCCCGATCGGCTCGAGTGCGCCCGGTATCGCGGGGACGACGTCCCACTGGTCGTAGTTGCCCGACGGGAGCAGCAGCGCGCCGTCAGGGGTGTTGTCGATCGCGGCGAGCACCGCACGCATCCGCGGGTAGTCGAGGTAGTCGGCGGCCGTCAGCGGATGCGCGTGCCCGGTTGCCTGCGCGTAGAACTTGCGCTCGTCCACGATGCCGGAGTGCGTGACGCGGGTCGCGTCCGATCCCATCCCCGGCGAATTCGCCGCCCACACCGACCAACCGACGACCCCGAGCCACAGCACGCTGGTGGCGGCCGCAAGGAGGTAACCGACCTCGCGGGACCGCGCCGCACCGTCGGGAACGACGATCGGGATGACGGCGATCGGCGCCAACAGGCAGAACACGGGCGTCAGCAACACCCTGCCGTGCATGAAGTCACCGCCCTGGCGAATCCAGTACACCCCCTGCAGCAGGCCGCTGACGACCATGAATACTACTGCGGCAGTAGGGCTTTGGACTGCCCGCGCAAGCCGGCCGTGGTCTGGCCGCGAGCGGGTCGGCGTCCACCACGGCTTGTTGCGGAGCGCAAGCAGCACCACCGCCAGCGCGACGAGCAGCACCGCGGCCACCCACAGGTAGTACGGCCGGTTGAAGTTCGCAAGATAGATGAAGCCCTGCTGCCACTTGGCACCCGACGCGTCCTTGGCGACCGCCGTCCCCGGCACCAGCAGCCCGTAGTACCCCATCCGGAACACCTCGATAGGCGATGGGCACCAGTCCCCCGGCGACGACGATCAGCACTCGCCGTCGCCAACCCCGCGCGGCGATCAGCATCATCACCAGCCCCAGCCCGCCGATCAAGGCCAGTTCCGGACGGATCAGGACACTCGCGCCCGCGACGAATGCCAGCGTGCCGTCGAACAGTCCGCCGGTGGCGTTGGGGTCCGGCCCGTCGCGCCGCTGCGCGCGAAGCGCCTGCGACCAGCACACCATCATCCACCAGAGCAGGCCGAGATAGGCCAACACCAAACCACTTTCGAGCCCGGAGGTGGCGAAGTCGCGGGCGGGGGGAATGGCGATGTACACCAACGCACCCGCGGGGAGTAGCAGCGCGCGCCGACCGCGAAGGCCCGGCGCATACAGCCGGCCCGTGCCCAACATCGCCAGCGCGATCCCGACCAGGCTGAGCGTCAACGCAAGGGTGAGCGCCACGTACTCGAGCCGTACGGGCCCACCGACCCACCCGCCGAGCGTCACGAGGTACGTCCAGACGGTCGACGTGTTCGCCTCGACCCGCTCGCCCTGGTTGAACACGGGACCGTTGCCCGCCAACAGGTTTCGCACTGTCCGCAGGACGATCAGGCCGTCGTCGGCGATCCAGCGACGCTGCCATGCACCCCAACCGAACAGACCGGCGACCACGACCACGCTCAGCCACAGGCTGACGCGCGCCGTGACGCCATAGGGGAACGCGGGCCAGCCCTCGAGACGGCGAGCCGCCAGCCGCACCGCGCGGCTAGCTGAGAAGGACTGCGGCACCGAGGGTTCCGATCAGGGCGACGGCGAGCAACTGCAGCACCCGATCACGCATCGCGATCTCCTCCGGCTCCCCGGCAATGCCGCCGTCGACGTCGACGGCGTAGCGCAGGATCGCGATCGTGAACGGGATCATCGAAATGGCGAACCACGAGCCGTCCGTCGCACGGTCGCGTTCGAAGGCCCACAGTCCGTAGCAGACGACGACCGCCGTGGCCGAAAGCGTCCACACGAAGCGCAGATAGGTGCTCGTGTAGCTCTCGAGCGACTTGCGGATCTTGGCGCCGGTGCGCTCCGCGAGTTGAAGCTCCGCATAGCGTTTGCCCGCCACCATGAACAGCGAACCGAACGCCATCACGAGCAGGAACCACTGCGACAGCACGATGCCCGTCGCCGCTCCGCCCGCGATGGCGCGTATCAGATACGCCGACGAGACGATGCAGATGTCGAGCACGGCCTGGTGCTTGAGCCCGAAGCAGTACCCCAGCTGCATGACGATGTAGACGGCGATGACGATCGCCAGATCCCTTGCCGTGAAGAAGGACAACGCCAGCGAGCAGACCGCCAGCACCACCGCCAGGGAGTAGGCCAGCCACTCCGGCACCACGCCGGCGGCGATCGGCCGGAACCGCTTGGTCGGATGCTGCCGGTCGGCTTCGACGTCGCGAGCGTCGTTGATCAGGTAGATCGACGACGCCGCGAGGCTGAACGCCACGAAGGCGAGGCCGACGTTGATGAAGACCTCGCGGAAGTCATAGGTGACACCGCCGCCGAGCGCGAAGAGCGGCGCCGCGAGCACCAGAAGGTTCTTCACCCACTGCTTGGGCCGGATCGCCTTGACCAGGCCAGTGGCCAGGTTCTTCGGCGGATGTCCGACCGGCGCCGGTTCCTCGCTCATCGCTTACCACCTCTTACTCTCGGCGCACCGCGATCCGACACCGCTTCGACTGCCTTGGCCACCGCGGCCCCGACCGCGACACCGGTGAGGACGTCGCTGGGATAGTGCACACCAAGAACCAACCGCGACAACGCCATCGGCGGCACCAGCACCCACGGCAGCGGAAGTCCCGTGGCGCGGGCGAGCAGGATGGCCGCCGCCGTCGTGGACGTGGCGTGAGCGGAGGGGAAGCTCAGCTTGCTCGGCGTACCGACGTTGACCGCGATCGCCGGATGGTCCGGCCGGGTCCGCTTGACGACCCGCTTGATCACCACCGCGGCGGCGTGCGCGAGGAACGCGCCTGCACCGGCCGCGAGAAACTCGCGCCTGCGCTCGCGCGAGACGGCTGCTCCCAGCAGCGAGACCGCGACCCAGCCCGCACTGTGTTCACCGAAGTGCGACAGGGCGCGCGCGGTCGGCTGCACTCCGGGGCGGTTGGCGATCGCCGACTGCACGGCGACGAGAATTGCGTCCTCACCGCTCGGCGAATCGGTGATGGCCACGCTCACGAGGAGCTCATTTGGACACTTCGACATCGGGTAGCAGCACGGTCTCCCAATTCTGCTTGCTCGACAGCACGGGAAGTGCGTCGCGGTACACCTTGCGCAAGCGGTCGAAGTTGCGGGCGAGCAACAGCTGTCGGCGCACTGACTCCCTCAGCAGACCGAACATCTTCGCGCGGTCGCGCTGCCGGTAGACCACTCCGCGGCTGTCCGCGGTGGTGACGGTGACCCCGTCGACGGTGCACAGCAGGAACCAGCGGGAGTCCTGGGTGGGCACGTTCAGCTGCGGCCGCGTGTGGTGCGCGGGGTCTGCCGCCGTCAGGTTGTGCAGGATCCCGCGGATGAGCCGACCCACCTTGCCCGGCGGGGTGCGTGGCTCCCCGACGCGACCCACGATGCCGGACGGCGGCTCGAGCTCGGTCGCCGACGGAAGTATCACCGCGTCGGGGTACTGGCGGCGCAGCCGATGCACCTCCGGCAGCGCCGATTCCAGGATCGAGAAGATGTGATCCGGGCCCGCGAGGAAGTCGTCCATCGCCTTGTTCTGGATGGCGACGGTCGAATACTCAAGGCAGAGAAGATGTTTCAGCGTGGCCTTCAAGTGGCTGCGGACCAGGCCGCGCACGTCGCCGTCCCAGTGCATCGCGGCCACCACCAGCCGGTTGCGCAGGTGGAAATAGGCCTGCCAGTCGATGGCGTCGTCCTTGTCGCTCCACGCCATGTGCCAGATCGCTGTACCCGGCATGGTGACCGTGGGATAGCCGTGCTCGGCGGCGCGCAGCCCGTAGTCGGCGTCGTCCCACTTGATGAACAGCGGCAGCGGCTGGCCGAGTTCCTCGGCGACCGCCCGCGGGATCATGCACATCCACCAGCCGTTGTAGTCGACGTCGATCCGACGGTGCAGCAGCTTGCTGTCGGAATACCTGTCGTTCAACGGCTTTCGCGCGAAATCGTGGTCGTACTTGGTGTGCGGCGCGTTGGTCCACATGAAGTCATGCCGACCGACGACCTCGCCCATCACGTGCAGGTGCGCCGGGTCCTGGAGGTTCAGCATCTGACCGCCGACCAGCATTGGCGTCTTCGCGAACCGGCTCATGGCCAACGCACGCAGAATCGAGTCGGGCTCGATGCGGATGTCGTCGTCCATGAACAGGATCTGCTCACAGTCGGTGTTCTTCAGCGCCTCGTACATCACGCGGCTGTAGCCGCCGGAGCCGCCCAGGTTGGGCTGGTCGTGAATCGACAGGCGATCCCCGAGCGGTGCGGACGCCTCTGCGAAGTCGGGTTGCGCACGCACCTTGCGCGTGCCCTGGTCCGGCACGATCACCGCGCCGATCACCTTGTCCACCAATGGATCCGACGTCAGTGCGCGCAGGGCGTCGACACAGTCCTCTGGCCGGTTGAAGGTCGGGATCCCCACGGCGACGTTCGCGGTGCCGGGTGCGGGCACCGGCGCGTACCAGCCTGCGTTCGCCACGGTGACCGGGGTGTCGGTGGTGATGTCGAACCAGATCCAGCCGCCGTCCTCGAAGGGCTCCAGCCCGATCTCGAATTCGACACCGCGCGGCTCGTCGCCGTCGTGGTGAAACGGCCTGCCCTCCACGAAGATTCGGGCACCCGTGGCCTTGCTTCGGTACACGTCGACCCGGCCGGTACCGGTCAGCTCCGCGCGCAGCACCACCGACGTGAGCGTCGACCAGCGCCGCCAGTAGCTCGCGGGGAACGCGTTGAAGTAGGTCGAGAACGACACTTCGGACTCCGCGCCGATCTCGAGCGTCGTCCTGGTCGCGGAGTGGGCGCGGCGGGCGTTGGTCGTCGACTCCTCGACGTAGAGCTTGCGGACGTCCAGCGGCTCGCCGGGACGAGGCAGGATGACGCGGGAGAGCAGGCTCACCGCGATGCCGGTCACTCCGCGCCGCCGTCGTCGAGCGGTGCTCCGTCGCGCAGGTGCGGAGTCAGGACGTTGTCGTACATGTTCAGCGCGCTCGCAATCGCCATGTGCATGTCGAGATACTGGTACGTGCCCAGCCGACCACCGAACAGCACCTTGGCAGAAGCGGTTTCACGCTTGGCCCTGGCGCGGTAGGCCGCCAGCACCGCGCGGTCGGCGTCGGTGTTGATCGGGTAGTAGGGCTCGTCGTCATCCTCGGCGAAGCGGGAGAACTCCCGCATGATGACCGTCTTGTCCGTCGGGTAGGCCCGCTCCGGATGGAAGTGGCGGAACTCGTGAATGCGGGTGAAGGGCACGTCCATGTCGTTGTAGTTCATGACGGGCGTGCCCTGGTAGTCGCCACAGTCCTTCAGCACCTCGAGCTCGAAGTCCAAGGTGCGCCAGCCGAGCTGGCCGTCGGCGTAGTCGAAGTAACGGTCCAGCGGGCCGGTGTAGACCACGGGCGCGTCGGGGCAGGCGGCGCGCAGTTCGTCGCCGACGTCGAACCAGTCGGTGTCCAGCCGCACCTCGATGCGGTCGTCGGCGGCCATGTTCTCCAGCCACGCGGTGTACCCGTCGACGGGGAGACCCTCGTAGGTGTCGTTGAAGTAGCGATTGTCGAACGTGTAGCGGACCGGCAGCCTGGCGATGTTGGCCGCGGGCAGCTCCCTGGGGTCGGTCTGCCACTGCTTGGCGGTATAGCCCTTGACGAACGCCTCGTAGAGCGGGCGGCCGATCAGCGATATCGCCTTCTCCTCGAGGTTGGAGGCCTCGGCGGTGGCGATCTCACTGGCCTGCTCGGCGATGAGTCGGCGCGCCTCGTCCGGCGTGAAGTACTTGCCGAAGAACTGCGACACCAGACCGAGCCCCATCGGGAACTGGTAGGCCTGGCCCTCGTGCATCGCGAACACCCGATGCTGGTAGCCGGTGAACTCGGTGAATCCGCGCACGTAGTCCCACACCCGCTGATTGCTGGTGTGGAACAGGTGGGCGCCGTACTTGTGCACTTCGATGCCGGTTTCCGGCTCCGCTTCGGAATAGGCGTTACCGCCGATGTGCGGACGTCGGTCGACCACGAGAACTCGCTTGTCGAGTTGGGTCGCCACGCGCTCGGCGATCGTCAGCCCGAAGAATCCGGAACCGACGACGAGGAGGTCAAAGCGGGCTGTCATCGGCAGCAAGGGTATCCGACCGGTGTCTCCGCGACCGAATGCGCGGTGGGTCGGTGGCGTCGCACGGGCAGGTCGCGATTCGCTCACGATTCCGCATCGTCACTCCAGTCTCACCAATCACATACGTACCATCGACAGCGTCAGTAGATACACCAGCTCCACACACACGCAGTCAGATACGCAAGGAGACTTTCCCGTGCCGAACCGACGTCGACGCAAGCTCTCGACAGCCATGCGCGCAGTCGCTGCCGTGGCCGTCGCAAGTCCAGTTGCAGTTGTCGCACTGTCCCAGCTGTCCGCGGACACCACGCCCCAGCATCGCCAATTCGTTCAGGCAGCACTCGTCACCGACCTGCCCAATGAGCTGCTCGGCGCGTTGTCGCAGGGCCTCTCGCAGTTCGGCGTCAACCTGCCGCCTCTGCCTACCGGCGTTCTCACGGGGACCTCCCCCACGGCGGCGCCCGGCCTCACCTCCCCGGCAGGCCTTGGCGCGTTGACGCCGCCCGCCGGCTTGACGGCGCCAGGAGGCCTGACGGCGCCGTCGGCGCTGACGCCCGGCACGCTCACCACGCCCGGGCTCACCGCACCGGGAGTCGCGACCCCGCTGGCCACCACCCCCGGCCTCACCGTGCCGCCGGTGTCGGCAACGACCCCCGGCCTGACCACGCCCGGCCTGACCACGCCCGGCCTGACCGATGCGGGCCTGACCAATCCCGCGTTGACCAACCCGGCGCTGACCAGCCCGCTCAACACCCTGCCGGGCGCACCCCTGCCACCGTCGCCACTGGGAGCCCTCGGAACGCCGGCCACCGGGCTCGGACTCAACGAGGTGCCGATCTCGGCTCCGGTCGGCCTTGATGCGGGTTACCCGATGCTGGGCGATCCCTCGATGGGCCTGGGAGTGCCCGCCGCCACCGGTGGCAGCGGTGGGCTGCTGGGCGATCTCAGCAGCGCCGCCCAGACGCTGGGCGCGAGCCAGGCCATCGACCTGCTCAAGGGCATGGTCATGCCGATGATCACCGGTGCGATGCAAAACGCCACGGCAGCTCCCGCTGCTGCGGCAGCGGCGGCCGTCCCGCCGGCACCCGCCGCCTAAGAACCCGCGACGAAACGGCACCGCAGAAGCCAGAAGCCGACTCTGCGGTGCCGTTGCGCGTGGCGCGACACATTGCTCGTCGACGAAACCGTGTCGAAACTCTGGTAACACCAGTCTCATACGTAACATCAGGCCGTGCCGTGTCGTCGTGCGAAGTCGTCGCTGCCGTCGCTGCTGTTCACCGCGCTGGCAGCCACGGTCGTGATCGTGCCCATGGCGGCCGACGGATTGCCGGGTGACCGCGCCGAAGCACCCGCCGCGAGCACGCCCCTGATAGTCGAGCGCCCACTCGACGGCATCGGCTCCGGCGAGACCATCCGCGACGTGCACCAGGACACCCCCTTCTCGATGGTCGCCCTCACGGCGGAGGACCTCACGGGCACGTCGGCGCGCGTGCGAGCCAAGCGGCAGGACGGTTCGTGGGGTCCCTGGTACGAGTCCGAGAACCTCGATGGCGTCGGCGTCCAGTCACCGAACGGCGTGAAGGGCACCGAACCCGTCTTCGTCGGCCGGACCACGGACGTTCAGATCGCGGTGCACCGGGCCGCGCCCGTCGGGTTCGCCCCGGCGGCGACATCGGGCCCCGCACCTGCGCCCGTGCCGCCCACGCCCGGTGCGCCCAAGCAACCCCTCGGGTACGTGCCCGCCAATGTCGAACTGCCCCTCGGGGGAAACTTCAGCGCCGTGCTGATCAGCCCGCCGCTGGCGCCGGCGGACACCCAGTTCACGCCCCCGACCGCCCTGGTCCAACCCGGCCAGGCGCCCAACGTCATCAGCCGCGCACAGTGGGGTGCCGACGAGTCGTGGAAGTGCGGCGCACCCCAGTACGACAAGGGCGTTCGAGCCGGGGTCGTGCACCACACCGCGGGAAGCAATGACTACGCACCCGAGGATTCGGCGGGCATCGTCAGATCGATCTTCGCGTACCACGCACGCACGCTCGGGTGGTGCGACATCGCCTACAACGCGCTCGTCGACAAGTACGGCCAGGTCTTCGAGGGGCGCGCGGGCGGCATGGACAAGCCCGTCGAGAGCGCGGCGACGGGCGGCTTCAACGCGGACACGTGGTCGGTGGCGATGCTCGGCGACTTCGACGTCGTCGCGCCCACTCCCATTCAATTGCGAACCACCGCAAGACTTTTGGGTTGGCGCCTCGGGCTCGACGGCGTGGATCCCCAGGGCACGGTCGCCATGGCCTCCGAAGGCGGCCCCTTCACCCACTTCGCCCGCGGCGTCGTCGCGACGTTGCCGACGATCTTCACCCACCGCGACGTCGGCAACACCGACTGTCCGGGCAACGCCGCCTACGCGCAGATGGGCGCGCTGCGCGACATCGCGGCACGCTTCAACAGGCCGCTGGGCCCGGAGGACCTCCTCGACCAGCTGCGCGGCGGCGCCATCTTCGACAAGTGGACCAAGATCGGCGGCAACGCGAGCCCCCTCGGCGCGCCGAAGACGCCGGAGGCCTTCGGCGAAGGAGCGACGCGGTACGTCACGTTCGACAAGGGCGCCATGTACTGGTCGACCGATACCGGCGCCGAGCCCGTCACCGGCGCGATCTACGACGCGTGGGCTGCGCTGGGCTTCGAACGCGGCGCCCTCGGGTTGCCGACCAGCGGTGAGACCCAGCAGCCGCAGTGGGTCGTCCAGAACTTCCAGCACGGCACGCTCAACTTCGACCGCGAGACGGGCAAGGTGACGAGGGTGATCGACGGTGTTCCCCTCGAGCTGCCCGCTTCGATGAGCGCGGACACGCCCGTGCAGATCGAACGGTTCACCCCGATCAATCAGAGCTAGCGCCCGCCGGTCGAAACAACCCGCCGAAAGTACGGTTGTTGAACGCAAACCTCGAGAAGGCCCGTCAACAAGCGTGCACTCGGCGAGTCAGGCAATCAGAGTTAGAGCCACCAGCGTTCGAGCACCCTCGCGAGCCCGTCCTCGGTGTTGGGCGCGGTGACCTCGTCGGCGGCGGCCACCGCATCGGGATGGGCGTTCCCCATCGCCACGCCGAGCCCCGCCCACAGGAGCATGGGCACGTCGTTGGGCATGTCCCCGAACGCGACGACGTCGGCGGCGACGATGCCGAGCGGACGCGCCACCTCCTCGATGCCGGTGGCCTTGCTGACCCCGAGCGGATTGACCTCGATGAGCCCGTTGTTGGTGGAGAAGGTCAGATCGCCCGCAAGGCCGACGTGTTCGGCGAGCGCCGCGGCCATGTCGCCGCTGCGCGCGCCCGCCTTGCGGATCAGCAGCTTGACCGCGGGCGCGCTGAGCAGGTCCTCCAGCGAGACCTCGGTGTTGTCCGGGTTCAGCCACGCGTGTTCGTACCCGGGTGAGCTGACGAACTGCGGGGTCGCCGAGTCGTGTGCACTGCGGCCGACTCGCTCGACGGCCAGGCCCGCTCCCGGGATCACCCGCGTCGCCACCTCGGCGAGCTCGGCCAGCACCTCGGTCGACAGCGTGCGGGCGGACAGGATCCGGTCGGTCGCGGAGTCGTAGATGACGGCGCCGTTCGCACAGACCGCCATCGGCGTGAGACCGAGCGCGTCGACGACGGGGGCGATCCATCGCGGCGGCCGGCCGGTCGCGAGGACGAATTGGGCGCCGGATTCGACGGCCGCCCGGACCGCGGCCCGCGTCCGCGGGGTGACGCGTTCGTGCTCGTCGAGGAGTGTGCCGTCAACGTCGCTGGCAATCAGCGTGGGCAGCACTACCGGTCATTCCTCTGCGCGCGCTTCTGCGCTCGTGCTGCGGCTTCTGCGTCCTCGAGCACCACGGCCTCCTGAAGCGTCGGAGCGCTGCCACCGAGTCTGCGCGGTACCCAGTGCTCGCCCGGCGGATGCGGATACTCATCCTGCATCGGGTTCAACAAAGCGGTCATCGCCGTGCGCAGTTGCGCCATGGCTTCATCGACCGTACCCGACGGTCGGTAGGGCTCGCCGACCGTGACCATGATGGGAATCTTGTTGCGGCCCAATCTCCTAGGGTGGTCCTTCGTCCATATCCGTTGGGCACCCCAGACGATGAGCGGGATGATCGGCACCTGCGCATCGATCGCCATCCGAGCGGCGCCGGACTTGAACTCCTTCAATTCGAAGCTCCGGCTGATCGTCGCCTCGGGATAGACGCCGACCAATTCGCCGTCGGACAGCCGTTCGACGGCCACCGCGTAGGCGTCGGCGCCGGCCCGACGATCCACCGGGACGGTCTTGGTATGCCTGATCAGGAAGCCGACGGGCTATCACGTCGGCCATCTCCGCCTTGATCATGAACCGCATGCGCCGACCGCGCTGCTTCACCGCGAGTGCCGCCGGAAGGAAGTCGACGTAACCGGTGTGGTTGATGGCGATCACCGCACCACCCGCCGAGGGGATGTGCTCAAGACCCCGATAGGTGATCTGCGTGCCGGTGGCCCACACCAGCGTCTTCGCCGTGATCTCCAAGGCGCGGAAGACCGGTTCCGACGGAGTCGCAGATCGGAGTGCAGCCATCTCGGGGCCTATCCGGACTGCTCGTCTGGCGCCGTCCGTTCTGCGCGGCGCGCCGCCTTCTCGGCGGCCTCTTCCAGATCCAACCGATTGGCCTCGGCGAGCGTCGGAGCGCCGCCGCCCATCCGGTGCGGCACCCAGTACTCACCGGCCGGGTGCGGGCCGTAACGTGTCCTGAACCTTTTCGAGCTGGTGCTGCATGCGTGAGTGCAGGAGCGCGGTCAACTCGGTGGCGGGCAGCGTCGGATAGATCGGCTCACCGACGGATACGGCAATCGGCACCTTGGGGCGCAACATGTTTCGCGGATGGCCCTTGGTCCAGATGCGTTGGGCACCCCAGACGATGTGCGGGATGATCGGCACGTCGGCGGCGATCGCCATCCTGGCCGCCCCCGACTTGAACTCCTTGATCTCGAAGCTGCGGCTGATCGTCGCCTCGGGATAGACGCCGACCAACTCGCCCTCCTTGAGCTGACGACAGGCCTCGTCGAACGATTGCGCGCCACTGCCACGGTCGACGGGGATGTGCCGCAGGCTGCGCATGATGGGGCCGGTCGCCTTGCTGTCGAAGACTTCCTTCTTGGCCATGAACCTGACCTTGCGGCCGCGATGCTGCTCGTAGGCGGGCAAGCCGGCGAACGTGAAGTCGAAGTAGCTGGTGTGGTTGATCGCGATCACCGCGCCGCCGTTCACGGGCAGGTTCTCGACACCGCTGATCGTGAACTTCAGCCCCTGCATGCGCCACACCAATCGGGCGACTTGAATGACAGTTCCGTATACCGGCTCCACGGTTGACCAGCCTAGTCCCGGCGGTTTCACCGCGGATCGGGACTGTTCAGAACAGGCTCAACTGACCCTCGCGAAGGTCGGCCCTCTTCGGCTCGACCTTGGGCGACGCCCGCTTCGACGGCCACCAGTTCGCCTTCCCGACCATGACGGCCATCGCAGGCACCAGGATGGTCCGCACCAGAAACGTGTCGAGCATCAGGCCTGCCGCCATGATGAAGCCGGCTTGGACCATCGTGGCGACGCTGCCGAACACCAGCCCGAACATCGACGCGGCGAAGATGGCACCCGCCGACGTGATGACTCCGCCCGTCGAGCCGACCGTGCGGATGACGCCCGGTGCGAATGCCCGACCACGATTCCTCCCGCAACCGGGAGATGAGCAGCATGTTGTAAGTCCGCGAGGTTGCCCGCGCCCTGCTGCAGCGCCCGCGGCGTCGGCCAGAAGGTGACGCGGGAGCTCGTCGAACAGAAGTTCTTCCTGGGCAGCGGACGGATCGGCGGCAAGATGTTCATCACGGTGATCGCCTACCATCTCGTCGGAACGAACTCGAAGGCGGCACTGAGCGAGTTCGCGGCGCAGACGCTGGCCGCGTTCGACCTGACCGGCACGATCGACTAGCAGGGACCCGGCATGCCACGCACGTTCGACCTGAAGGCCGAATCCTCCTCCAGCATCGAACAATTCCGTTCGGCATTCGGCGACGAGGCGTACTGGCGGGCTCGACTTGCCGCCATGGACAACGGGCGGCTGGACTCGATGGACGTCGACGACGACGGCGCCGTCAGCGTGCGAACGACGTTCACGCTGCTCCGCGACGGGTTGCCGAAGGTGGTCAACCAATTGCGCCTCGGCGATCTCCAGATGGTGCACGACGAAAACGTGGAGTCGGATCGACGGCGGACGCGTCCGCGGAGAGGTCAACGTCGAAGTCAACGGGTTCCCCCTGTCGGCGCGCGGAGCCGGCTCATTGGCGACGAGCGCGACGGGCACGCAGTTGGCCTACACCGCAACCGTTTCGGTGAAGGTCCCGTTGATCGGCGGCGCGATCGAAGGCTTCATCGGCAGCCAGCTGAGCTCGTGGATCTACGAGATCTCGTCCTTCACCACCGAATGGATCGACGAGCACGGTGACCTTCCCGACGAGCAACCGTCGGTTCCCGACGTCGTCGGACGGATCGCGGCGGGCCGCCCGGTCGCGGCGGTCTGGCTCAACGAGATCGGTGGCACGACGTTTCGGATCGGTGCCGGCGAGGAGTACGTGAAGCTGTATCCCGACGCCGAGTCCCCGCTCCTCGCCGCCGAGGAGATGCGGCTCGCGTGGGCCGCCGACTTCGCCGTCGTACCGCGGGCGCTGTCGAGCGGCCCTGGCTGGCTGCACACCGCAGGCCTACCCGGCCGCAGCGCCGTCGACCCGTACTGGGCTGACCGACCGGCGGCCGCCGCGCACGCCATCGGGGCGGGCCTACGGCTCCTTCACGACGCCCTGCCGGTGACCGACTGCCCGTTCGGGGCACCGTCCTGGGCATCGGACGCTCCGCCCGCCGATCAGTTGGTCGTCTGCCACGGCGACGCCTGCGCGCCCAACACCCTCATCGGCGACGACGGCCGGTGCAGCGGGCACGTCGATCTCGGCGACCTCGGCGTCGCCGACCGGTGGGCCGACCTGGCCATCGCGACGCTGTCGCTGGGCTGGAACTACCCGGCCATCGAGGAGGACGTCCTGCTCGACGCCTACGGAGTCACCCGGGACGATCAGCGCATCGCCTACTACCGGGCGCGCTGGGAGCAGGCCCCGCCCGCGGCCGGATAGACTCGTCGCGAATCATCGTTTCGGTAGAGAGGCATTCGTGCAGGTCACCAGCGTCGGACACGCCGGATTCCGGATCGACACCACCGCGGGCAGCATCCTCTGCGATCCCTGGGTCAACCCCGCCTACTTCGCGTCGTGGTTCCCGTTCCCCGACAACAGCCAGTTGGACTGGGCGGCCCTGGGCGACGTGGACTACCTCTACGTCAGCCATCTCCACAAGGATCACTTCGATCCCGTCCACCTCCGGGGGAACGTCAACAAGGACGCCGTCGTCCTGCTGCCCGACTTCCCCGTGCCGGAACTGCGACGCGAGTTGGAGAAGCTGGGATTCCACCGCTTCTTCGAGACGACGGACTCCGTGAAGCACCGCGTCAGCGGGCCCAAGGGCGACCTTGACGTCATGATCATCGCGCTGCGCGCCCCCGCCGACGGGCCGATCGGCGACTCGGGCCTGGTGGTCTCCGACGGCGAGACCGTCGCCTTCAACATGAACGACGCGCGCCCCGTCGACTTGGACGTCCTGCACGCGGAATTCGGCCACGTCGACGTACACATGCTCCAGTACTCGGGCGCGATCTGGTACCCGATGGTCTACGACATGCCCGCCCGCGCCAAGGAGTCGTTCGGCATTCAGAAGCGCCAGCGGCAGATGGATCGCTGCCGGCAGTACATCGCGCAGGTCGACGCGACGTGGGTCGTCCCGTCGGCGGGCCCGCCGTGCTTCCTCGACCCCGAACTGCGCGATCTCAACGACGACCACGGCGACCCGGCGAACATCTTCCCCGATCAGGTGGTCTTCCTCGACCAGATGCGCAGCAACGGCCACGACGGCGGGCTGTTGATGATCCCGGGGTCGACGGCGGATTTCGACCGGCTCCCAACTGAATTCGCTGACGCACCCGGTTCCCGACGACGAGGCGGAGGCGATCTTCACCACCGGCAAGGCCGCCTACATCGAGGCCTACGCGCAGCGGATGGCCCCGGTGCTGGCCGCGATAAAGGCCAGCTGGGCGCCTGCCGCCGGGGAGTCGCTTCTCGAGCCGCTGCGGCCGGCCTTCGAGCCGATCATGCTGCCGAGCGACCAGATCTGCGACGGCATCGGCTACCCGGTCGAACTGCGCATCGGCCGCCGAAACCGTGGTGCTCGACTTCCCGAAACGGGCTGTGCGCGAACCCATTCCAGACGAGAAGTTCCGCTACGGGTTCGAGATTGCACCGGAGTTGGTGCGAACCGTGCTGCGCGACGGCGAACCCGACTGGGTGAACACCATCTTCCTGTCCACCCGGTTCAAAGCCTGGCGGGTCGGCGGCTACAACGAGTACCTGTACACGTTCTTCAAGTGCCTGACCGACGAGCGCATCGCCTATGCGGACGGCTGGTTCGCCGAAGCACACGACGACACCGCATCGATCACGTTGGACGGCTGGGAGATTCAGCGTCGCTGCCCCCACCTAAAGGCCGACCTCTCGAAGTTCGGCGTCGTCGAGGGTTCGACGCTGACGTGCAACCTGCACGGCTGGCAGTGGAACCTGGACAACGGCCGATGCCTGACGTCCAAGGGTCACGAGCTGAGGAGCGCGACGAGGCACGTGAGCCGCACCGCGGCGCAGTCACTACGACGACGGCCTGTCCAACTGGACCGCGAGGCAATCACATTGCGCCGCTACCACTTTCCTTCTGGCACCACCAAGGTCATTCCGCTGCACGACGATCCAGGGCTACAAGACCGAGTCGCTGGGCCTGCTCGTCAACCGCTTCCGCATCTGGGGTAGGCCAGACCTGCGGCGCTGGCTGCCGCTGGACGTGTGGCGGCCCATCAAGTCGACGCTCGTGACGCTGGACGTGTCGGCACCAGGCCCAGCCCCGCGTTCACGCCGTTGCGGCCACGCGAATTCACCGCGCTGCTCGACGAGCTGCTGACCGACTAGCTCCGCTCGCGCAGCACCGTGGCCTCCAGCAGCGTTGCCCTTCCGCACACCACTTGTTGGCCGCCGTCGCCACGCGACGCGCCGCTTGGCGGGCTCGGTGCTCGACTCGTACGACGTCACCCACGCTCACCACGCCCGCCGTCCCGACGTCGGCATATACGCCGAGGAAACGGTTGGTCCGCTCGGCGAGCTGCCGGGTGATGGCACGGTCCAGCTCGATTCCCGGTTGTGGGCGGGTCGGCACGACGCATCGGATCGTAGGGATTGCCACGTCGAGCACGGCCGTTCCGAGCGTCACCGTGCCGCCCACCCAGGCCGACTCGGGGAACTCGCTCGGTTCGGACGTCGACGAGGACGTTGGGCCGGAACCGACGAACGTCGTACGGCCGCATCCCGGCCAGCGACGCGAGGCTCGCAGTGCTCAGCAGGTGCACCGGGCTGAGGTCGACGAAGGTGCCCGGCGGAGTCGAGTAGCGGGCCAGCGTCATGATGTCCTTGGTCGAGAACACCGACGTGTCGGGCAGCGCTTCGGTGTCGTTCAGACCAAAGTCCTTGCGCACCTGCGCGGCGCGAAATTCGCCATCGAGTCCTGCATCGTCATCCGGTGCTGGCTGGTGTCGTCGGCGGGCGGCAGCGCCACCAGTCGCATCTCCCGACCGACCAATTCCGACAGCGCGTCGTCGATGGCGGGATCGTCGTGGGCAACTCACGCCCGTCGGGGAACGTGATCACCACGCCGGGAACGTGACCAGGTCCGGCGTCCTCAGCAGGCTCGGTCAGGTAGCGCGCCGAACACCCGAGCAGGACGGGGACCCGCCGTGCCGACGCGGTGACGCCCTTCTCGATGTCGCGAACCGCCCACAGTCGGTCGGCATGCACGCCACGGCGGTCGATGCGCACCTTCTCGACCTGCCCGCCTCCCATCGACTTCACCGGGAAGCGCCACAGCTCGGCGACCGTCACGTCGGCCATCGGGCGTTACCCGACCGTCTGCCGCAGTTCGGAATGGCGTCGGACTCGGTGTCGTACACCCGCACGATCGCCTGGTCGCCCGGCTACAGGAACGTCGACTCGCCGAGTGCGGTGTAGCGCGTCGCGCCGATGCCGATCAGCAGCGTCTCCGGATGGCCGCTGGCGACCATCAGCGCCCCGACGTCCTCCAATGGCGTGTCGGCAGAGCCCTTCTGGTTGGCGAGTCGCTCGGTGATCCAGTCGAGCAGCACTTCGCCGTAGTACGAGTAGCCGAGCAGCGGGCTGTCGACGCCGTACTCGTGCTCCTGGCCGTCGGCGGTGCGCAGATGGCAGACCAGGCGCAGGGTGGAGGTCGGGCCGTCCGGGGTCAGGTCGCCGATGTCGAAGAACTGCGCGGCAACGCCTTTGGACGCCGGACCCCAGTTCTTCTTGTGGCTGATCTTCGGTGCGTTGGGCCGGCGGATCGAGCAGTCGTTGAACGCGCCGAGCGCGAACGGCTGCAACGACACGACGGTGTCGCCCTGCCACCTCACCTCGCAGGCCAGTCCCACCTCGGGCTCGATCTGCAGGTTCAGCGGGGTGTCACTCTCGGGCAGCTTGATCGCGTCGTGCGACAGCGGAAACTCGCCGAGGAAGCTGTCGTATCCCGGTGCGTACCAAGGGAATATCCCCTTCGGCGCGGTTCCTTCGGAGGTCACGTTGACGAAGTCCGCGGCCTCGCCCGCCTGTTCCAGATGGCCGGCGAAGTTGCCAGCCACCCCGAAGCCGAACCACGTCCGCAGTTCGGCTTCATCGAGTTCGATCATGTTGAGTCAGTCATGGTTCCAGCACCGACCTTCCGACGTAGGGCACCAGCGCATCGGGCACGCGCACGCTGCCGTCCGGTTGTTGGTGGTTCTCCAGGATGGCGACCAGCCACCGGGTGGTCGCGAGCGTGCCGTTGAGGGTCGCCGCGATCTGCGGCTTGCCGTTCTCGTCGCGGTAGCGGGTGGACAGCCGACGCGCCTGGAACGTCGTGCAGTTCGACGTCGACGTCAACTCCCGGTAGGTCTTCTGCGTCGGCACCCACGCCTCGCATGTCGAACTTGCGCGCCGCCGAGGACCCGAGATCGCCTGCGGCGATGTCGATCACGCGGTATGGCACCTCGATCTGGGCGAGCATCTCCCGCTCCAGGCCGAGCAGTCGCTGATGCTCGGCCTCGGCGTCCTCCGGCTTGCAGTAGACGAAGGCCTCGACCTTGTCGAACTGGTGCACCCGGATGATGCCGCGGGTGTCCTTGCCGTAACTGCCCGCCTCGCGGCGGAAACACGACGACCAGCCGGCGTAGCGTCTCGGCCCTTCGGACAGGTCGAGGATCTCGTCGGCGTGGTAGCCGGCCAGCGGAACCTCCGACGTCCCAACGAGGTACATGTCGTCGGCCTCGAGCTGGTACACCTCGTCGGCGTGCGCGCCGAGAAAGCCCGTCCCTGACATGATCTCGGGGCGCACCAGCACCGGCGGGATCACGAGGGTGAACCCGTTCTCGGTCGCCAGCCGGACCGCCAGCTGCATGAGGCCGAGCTGCAGCAGCGCGCCGAAGCCGGTCAGGAAGTAGAACCGCGAGCCCGACACCTTGGCGCCGCGCTCCATGTCGATCAGGCCGAGCGCCTCACCGAGTTCGAGGTGGTCCTTCGGTTCTCGATCGCCGGCGGTTCGCCGACGGTGTCCAGCACGACGAAGTCGTCCTCGCCGCCGGAGGGAACGCCGTCGATGATGACGTTGGAGATCGCCATGTGCGCGGCGGTGAACGCGGCCTCGGCGGCGGCCTGCTCGACCTCGGCGGCCTTCACCCGGTCGGCGAGTTCCTTGGCGCGCGCCAGCAGCGCGGGCCGCTCGTCGGGGGATGCCGTGCCGACCTGCTTGCTGGCCGCCTTCTGCTCGGCGCGGAGGTTGTCGGCGGTCGAAATGGCGGCCCGACGCGCGGCGTCGGCGGCCAGCAGCGCGTCGACGAGGGCCGGATCCTCGCCGCGGGCCCGTTGCGACGCGCGTACCCGGTCCGGGTCTTCACGCAGCAGCTTGAGGTCGATCACGGCGCAACCCTACTTTTGGGGGCCGACCGATGCGCGGCGAGTCCGCAGCACAACCTCATAACTTTACAACTGCATCACTTGTCACAGCGCTCGGCGCGCCTGTCACAATGGAACCGATGTTGGACGCACCCGAGCGCGAGGACCAACTCGCCGACGAGGCCGACACGCCGCAGGCGGCCGCCGTGGTGGCAGAGCCTGCAGGCCACTCGACGAGCCGCGGCCTGTTGCTGACGGCACTGGGCGGACTGCTGATCGCCGGGCTGATCACCGCAGTTCCACCCGGCCAGACGGCAAGAGCCCGTCGGGCTGAGCTCCGGCAAGTCGGCACGGGCTCGCGCGGCAACGACACCTTCGACCAGGCCAAGAGCGGCGACTGCCTGAACTGGCCGGACGCACGCCCGACGCCGCGCAGCTCGTCGAACTGCAAGGACGAACACCGCTTCGAGGTCGCCGAAGCCATCGACATGCGGACCTTCCCCGGCAGCGAGTACGGCCCCGACGCGGCGCCGCCGTCGCCGGCCCGGATCCAGCAGATCAGCCAGGAACAGTGCCAGGCCGCCGCGCGTCAGCACCTCGGCCCGAAGTTCGACCCCAACGGCCGCTTCATCGTCAGCCTGCTGTGGTCGGGCGACAAGGCGTGGCGCCAGTCCGGCGAGCGCCGGATGCTGTGCGGCCTGCAGCTGCCGGGCCCCAACAACCAGCAGCTGGCGTTCAAGGGCAAGGTCGCCGACGTCGACCAGTCGAAGGTGTGGCCGGCGGGAACCTGCCTCGGCATCGACCCGGCCACCAACCAGCCGACCGACATCCCGATCGACTGCGCGGCGCCGCATGCCATGGAGGTCACCGGCGCGGTCAACCTCGGCGAGAAGTTCCCCGGCGCGCTGCCCGCCGAGCCGATCAGGACGCCTTCGTCAAGGACACCTGCACCAAGATGACCGACGCCTACCTGGCGCCGTCCAGCTCCGCACGACGACGCTGACGCTGATCTACAGCACGATCTCGCTGCCGAGCTGGTCGGCGGGCAGCCATCAGGTGTCCTGCAGCATCGGCGCCACGCTCGGCAACGGCGGCTGGTCCACCCTGCTCAACAGCGCCAAGGGCCCGCTGCTGATCAACGGTCAGCCGCCGGTGCCGCCGCCCGACATCCCGGAGGAGCGGCTCGACCTGCCGCCCATCCCGCTGCCGCCGCCGTAGACACGTCGTCGCAGACGTCGGCCAGTTCCAACAGCAGAGGCTCAGAGCAGCCGACCCAGTCGACGGGCAACCAGCACCTTCCCGGCCAGGCCAGCACCAGCCCCGACGCCCGTCAGCGGCGCCGCCGCAGGCAACCGTTCCGCCGACGCCGCCGCCGCCGCCCGCGACGCCGTGCGCCGCCGCCGCCGGGAGACGTTCCGCCACCGCCGGTGACGCCCGCCTCCGCCGGCGGCCGCCGCCGGGGCAGCGCCCGGGCCCGCCCGGCCGGCGCCGGCGCCCGCCGACCCGGTCCCGCCGCCGCCGGGCAGTAGCCGCCATGGCCGTGCGGATGAGCCCGCAACGGTTCGACGAGCTGGTATCCGACGCGCTCGACCAGATCCCGCCGAAACTGACCGCGGCACTCGACAACGTCGTCGTCCTCGTCGAGGCCCGCCATCCCGACGAGCCCGACCTGCTTGGCCTCTACGAGGGCATCGCGCTGACCGAACGCGACTCGTCCTACGCCGGCTCGCTGCCCGACACGATCACGATCTACCGCGACGCGCTGCTCGACATCTGCGAGACCGAGGACGAGGTCGTCGAGGAGGTGGCGATCACCGTCGTCCACGAGATCGCCCACCACTTCGGCATCGACGACGACAGGCTGCACGAACTCGGCTGGGCCTGAACTCCAGCGTGCCGCCGGCCATCGTCGGTGCGGTGCTATGAACGGGTCATGACGAGATGTCAGCGGTGCCGCGACGGTCTGGACCACTGCCATGGCACCGTCATCCTGCACGCGTTCGGGCCGGAGTGCACCGAGCCGACTGCCAGACGCCCGGATGTCGCGCACGCCTTCAGCATCGACTGCGACGCGATCGGATGCTCGTGCGCGGTGATCGCGAGTCGCGCATCAGCCCATCGGGTCGGCGGTCTGAAGCTCGTCGAACGGTCGTCGACGGGCCGTCCGGTTCGAACGGCGGCGCAGCGCTGCCCCACTGCACGCAACTCCAGCGCCCGTCGGTGATGGGGCTGAGCACGACGCATTCGGTGTTGGCCAGGTGATGTTCGAGCGCGAAGTCGCCGTCGACGCCCGCCAGACGCCGCGCCACCAGCCGGATCGCCGCGCCGTGGCTGACGACGACGATGTCGCCGGTCCACTCGTGGTCGTCGAGGTAGCGCAGCCGCAGTTGCGTCAGCACCGGCAGGTAGCGGTCGAGCACCTGCCGCCCGCTCTCGCCGCCGGGCAGCGACACGTCGAGTTCACCGTCGTGTGCCAGCGCCGGTAGATGGCCTCGAACGCCTCGATCGCCGCGTCGTCGTTGCGGTTCTCCAGGTCGCCGACCTGCACCTCGTGGATGCCCTCGAGCTCGTGGGTCGCCATCGACAGGTGCCACCGATCGCGCGGCGGTCTCCGTCGCGCGCAAGGCCACCGAGTGCGCGACCATCCCGACGGGGTGGTCCCATTCGCGGGCGAAGGTCGCGCGCCTGCTCGACGCCGAGGTCGGTGAGCGCGGCGCCCGGCGGCCGGGTGTCGAGCCGTCGGTCGACGTTGCCGTAGGACTGCCGTGCCGGACCAGGACCAGCCGGCCGGTCACGGTCCCCTCACGAAGGCCGCTCAACCAGCCCGCGCCTCGTCTGCGGGCGGCGGTGCCGCCGCTGCTGCCGATCCCTCGGCCACGAACCCAGATATCGCACGTCTGCACAACGCCGGTGCAGCGCCTTGAGTGCCTCGGCGACCGGATCGTCGTCGATGTGCCCGACGCAGTCGAGGAAGAACACGTACGTGCCCAATTCGATTCGGGTGGGCCGGGATTCGATCCGGGTCAGGTCGATGTCGCGGATGGCGAACTCGGTCATCGCCGCCACCAGCGCGCCGGGCACGTTGTCCAGCCGCAGCACCACCGACGTTCGGTCGGCGCCGGTGGCGCGGGCGGCGGCCCCGGCGGTCCGACCAGCACGAAGCGGGTGCGCGCGTTGGGTTCGTCGACGACGCCGGCGGCCAGCGTCGCCAGCCCAGCGCTGCGCGGCCAGCGCGGTGCTGACCGCCGCGTCGGCGCGCCGTAGGCGACGTCCTGCGCCGCGGCGGCGTTGGAGTTGGCGGGCACGATGCGCGCCGCGGGAAGGTTCGTCGGCCAGCCACCGCCGGACCTGGGCGGCGGCGACCGGGAACGCGGCGACGGTCGCGACGTCGGCGGCCGCGGTGCCGGGTCGGACGACGATGCTGAACGCCACGTCGAGGGTCTGTTCGGCGTAGATCTGCAGCGGGGTGCCCGCGGCCAGACTGTCCAGCGTCGGCAGCACCGAGCCCTCGATGGAGTTCTCGATGGGCACGCACGCGTAGTCGGCGGCGCCGGCACGGACCGCCGCCAGCGCGGCCGCGGCGCTGTCGCACGGCAACTGATCGACGCCGGCGTCCCCGCCGGGCACGGTCCCGCGGCCGACATCTGCAGCAACGCCGCTTCGGTGAAGGTCCCCTCCGGACCGAGGTAGGCGACGCGTGGCACGCGGCCAACCCTATCGGCTCGGCCGGCCGGCCCCGCGCGTGTTGACGGAAGCCTTGCGTCCGATCAGGCCGTAGTTAAGTTAGGCTTACCTCACTAACGGAAGGCGACGCGATGACCGTGGCGGCACCGACGACAGCCGAGCGGATCCGCAGCGCTTGCGTGCGCGGCGGCGGCGCGATGCTCGCCGTGGAGGGCCTCGAACCGGCCGCCACGCCGGTACACCACCTGCTCGACGACGGCTCGTTCGCCATCACCGTGCCCGCCACGGACTGCTGGCGGGCATGGTCGTCGCCGCGGGCGCCGCGGGGATTCAGGCCGTGCTCGAGATGACCGACTACGCGCCGCTGCCCCTGCGCGAACCGGTGCGCTCGCTGGTGTGGATCAGCGGCCGACTGCATCCCGTCCCGTCCGCGACGTCGCCGGCCTGCTCGACCTGATCGCCACCGAGAACCCGAATCCTGCTCTGCTGCAGGTGAACACCGACGCCCAGCCGCGGGCGGTGACACGCCCTATGCGCTGATGCGGCTGGAGATCGACTCCGTCGTGGTCGCCGACTCCACCGGCGCCGAGTCCGTCGGCGTCGGCACGCTGCTCGACGCGCGACCCGATCCGTTCTGCGCGCTCGAGTCCTGCTGGCTGCAACACCTCGAGTCCGCCCACCGCGAGGTGGTCGACCGCCTCGCCGACCGGCTTCCGCCGCCGCTGCGCCGCGGCCGGGTCCGGCCGCTCGGCCTGGACCGCTACGGCGTGCAGCTGCGGGTAGAGAACCGCCGACGGCGACCACGACGTCCGGCTGCCGTTCGCCAAGCCGGTCGACGACGTCACCGGGCTCAGCCAGGCCATCCGGGTCCTGATGGGCTGCCCGTTCCTCAACGGGCTGCGCGCCCGCCGCATCTGACGCGCCGCCGCTACCGTAGCGCCGGTGACCGGGCCGCCCGACGAGCTGACCGCCCCGCAGCGGCGAACGCTATCGGATCGAGATCGCCGTCGTCCTGGCGGTCACCTTCGGCCTGTCCGCCTACACCGCACCGCTCAGCCTCATCGAGGCCGTCCTGCTCGGACTGGCCGGCCAGAAGGTCGCGCTCAACCGCGAAGCTCTCCCCGATCGACCTGATCGACCTCGGCCTGAACCTGGCGTCGGTCTTCAGCTGCTCGCCTGGGGCGCGCTCGGCCTCTACCTGTTGTGGCGCAGCGGTTTCGGCCCAGCCAGCATCGGCCTCGGCCGCTTCCGCTGGCGCCCCGACCTGCTCGGCGGCCTCGGCCTGGCCGCGCTGATCGGCATTCCCGGACTCGGCCTGTACGTCGCGGGCCGTGCGCTGGGCATCGGCGTCGCGGTGGTGCCCGCCGAACTGAACGACACCTGGTGGCGGATACCGGTGCTGCTGGCGGTCGCGTTCGCCAACGGCTGGGCCGAGGAGATCATCGTCGTCGCGTTCCTCATGACGCGGCTGCGCCAGCTCGGCTTCACCCCGGTCGCCGTCCTGGTGCTCTCCAGCCTGCTGCGCGGCGCCTACCACCTCTACCAGGGCTTCGGCGCGGGCCTCGGCAACATCGTGATGGGCCTGGTGTTCGGCTACGTGTGGCAGCGCACCGGCCGGCTGTGGCCGCTGATCGTCGCGCACGGCCTCATCGACGCCGTCGCGTTCGTCGGCTATGCGCTGCTGCCGGGCACCTGAGCTGGTTGCGGTAGGCACACGCGTCCGCTGGCCGTACATTCGTACTGTGAACGACAACCGGCCGCCGATCGCGGGCGCGACCCCGGCGGCCGGATCCGCGCCGCGAACCGTCGCAGGTGATCCGCCGCGACCCGATCTACCGGCCGCCGCCCGCCGCCGCCGATGCGACCGCCGCCGCCACCGCCGTCGCCGCCGCGCGCCGGCCGACCACCGCCACCGCCGCCACCGCCCACCGCCGCCGCCACCGCCGCCCGCCGCCACCCCCGACCCCGGCGCCGCCCCGCCAGCCCCGGCCGCAAGCCGCGCGCCGGAGCCGGGCCGTCGTCACCTGGGGCCGCATCTGCTGATCGCTCGTCTGGTCGCTCGTCGCTGGCGATCGTCGGCGCCGGCGTCTGGATCGACACGTCGCTGCACCGCGATCCCGGCGCTCGCCGCCTACCCCGACCGGCCCGCCGCCGGGCAGGGGCACCACGTGGCTGCTGGTCGGCTCGGACAGCCGCCAGGGCCTGACCCCCGAGCAGCAGGCCGAGCTGGCCACCGGCGGCGACATCGGCAACGGCCGCACCGACACCATCCTGCTGGTCCACGTGCCCGGCCTCGGACTCGAGCGCCCCGACCACGATGGTCTCGCTCCCCCGCGACTCCTACGTCCCCATCCCGGGCTACGGCGAGGACAAGATCAACGCGGCGTTCGCCTTCGGCGGCGCGCCGCTGCTGGCGCAGACCGTCGAGCAGGCCACCGGGATCCGGCTCGACCACTACGCCGAGATCGGATTCGACGGTTTCGCCGAGCTGGTCGACGCGGTCGGCGGCGTCACGATGTGCCCCGCCGAGCCGATCAGCGATCCGCTCGCCGGCATCGACCTGCCCGCCGGCTGCCAGGAACTCGACGGCCGCACTGCGCTCGGCTACGTCCGCACCCGCGCCACCCCGCGCGCCGACCTCGACCGGATGACCAATCAGCGGGAGTTCATGTCCGCGCTGATGCACCGCGCGGCCAGCCCCGCCGTGCTGCTCAACCCGCTGCGCTGGTATCCGATGGCGCATGCCGCGTCCGGCGCGGTGACCGTCGACGAGGGCGCGCACGTCTGGGATCTGGCCCGGCTGGCCTGGGCGCTGCACGGACGATCACCACGACGACGGTCCCGATCGGCGAATTCACCAGCAGCGACTCGGATCGGTCGTGGTCTGGGACAGCGACGCCGCCGCCCGGCTGTTCGACGCGCTGGCGGCCGACGCGCCGGTCCCGCAGGACGTGCTCGACGCGGGCAATGGCTAGCCAGCAAACTCCTTCTGCCATGTCAGCCGGTCCCGTTACGGCGGTCACAGTGCTTAGGTAACCCTCGCCTTAATTAGGCATACCTTTGATGACAATGGCCTCTGATCTGCACTATTGTTCCGCTCATGACTGATGCGACGACCCACGACACCAAGTTCCACCATCTGCTCGCCGAGCAGATCCGCATCGAGTTCACCGCGTCGCAGCAATACATCGCCATCGCCGTCCACTTCGACGCCGCCGACCTGCCGCAGCTGGCCAAGCACTTCTACGCGCAGGCCCTCGACGAGCGCAACCACGCCATGATGCTGGTGCAGTACCTGCTCGACCGCGACGTCGACGTCGAGATCCCCGGCACCGACGCGGTACACAACACGTTCAACTCGCCGACCGAGGCCCTGCGCCTCGCGCTCGATCAGGAGCGCGCGGTCACCGAGCAGATCACCCGGCTGGCCGCCGTCGCCCGCGACGAGGGCGACTACCTCGGCGAGCAGTTCATGCAGTGGTTCCTCAAGGAGCAGGTCGAAGAGGTCGCCCTGATGACCACCCTGGTGCGCATCAGCGAGCGGGCCGGCGCCGACCTGTTCCACCTCGAGGACTTCGTCGCCCGCGAGACTCGGCGGCGCGGAGCCGATCGCGACGCGCCCCGAAGGCCGCAGGCGGCAATCTCTAACGCGCTAGCCCTCCGGCTGATCGCGGCCGGCCCGGTCAGCCCGTTCTGCAGCCAGTCCTTGGTGCGGCCGGGGTGGTTCGTCGCCACCCAGGCCACCCCGACGTCGCGGCAGTAGCGGACGTCCTCGTAATGATCGACGGTCCAGCAGTACAGCGCCCGGCCATGCGCGGCGGCGCGGTCGACCAGTTCGGGGTGCTCGCGCAGCGTGGCGATCGACGGGCCGACCGCGGTCGCGCCGACCGTGGTCGCCGCGCTGCCGCCCAGGTAGCGCGACGTGTCACCGAGCAGCACCGTCGGCAGCATCGGCGCGGCGCGGCGGATCCGCCAGACCGCGGCCGCCGAGAACGAGATCACGACGGCCCGCGACAGGTCCGCCGATGCCGGCGACGCGATGCCGTAGCGGTGCAGCAGCGCCAGCACCTTGCTCTCCACCAGCGCGCCGTAGCGCACCGGGATGCTTGGTCTCGATGAAGATCTTGACCGGCCGGTTCCAGTCCAGGACCAACGTGAGCAGGGCGTCGAGCGTCAGCAGCCCGGTGTCGCCCGCGCTGCCGTCGTCGCGCCAGCTGGAATGCCAGCGCCCGTAATCCAATTCGCGCAGCTCCGCGAGCGTCATGTCGCTGACCAGCCCGGTGCCCGTCGACGTGCGGTCCACCCGGCGATCGTGCACGCACACCAGGTGGCCGTCGCGGGTCAGCCGCACGTCGCACTCGACGCCGTCCGTGCCCTCCCGCAGCGCGAGTTCGTAGGCCGCGATCGGTGTGTTCCGGCCGGTCCGCCGACGCACCCCGGTGCGCCACCACGAACGGGTGGCCACCGAGCGCCGCCTCGCCCGAGTTCATGAGGCTATGCTGCCGGTTCTCGCCGCTCGGACTCAACCGCAACCGGCGATTCGCGCGGCGACGTCCTCGCCTCGGCGTTCGGTCGACTCGGCGGCGACCATGACCCAGCGCTTGACGGCCGGTCGACGGGCTGCCGCTCGAAGCCGAAGTACACCCGGGCGGCCAGCACCAGCGCCGCCAGGCCCGACACGTACGCGATGATGGTCGTGACGGTGTTGTCGGCGATGCCCTGAGCATCCGTGCGTGAAGCTGGTGGCGATCGACCATGCCGCACACCAGGGTGGCCAGAACCCACACGCACCACCAGGCGACGATGCCGGCCGCAGCCGTGCCAGTCCTGCCCTCGATCTTCGCGAGTTCGATGACGTACACCGGGGCCCAGAAGAGATTGACGACCGGGACGAGACACCCCGCCCGCAGTTGCAACGGGCTGCGATGGTCCTCGTCGCCGCGACTCGCGAACGCGGCAGCGCGGCGCGCGATCAGCCAGTTCGTCAGAACCACGGCGCTCGCCGACGACCGCGAACGCGGCCAGCACGCTGAGCGCGACTCCCAACCACGTTGCCACCCCGGCGACCCACGGGTTCAGCAGCATGGTCCGGTTGATCAGCAGCAAGGCGTAGGCGCCGACCTGAACGATCGCGGCCGCGCCGAGCAGCGCCATCGTCACGATGGCGACCATGCGGACCATCCCGGCCGACGGACCGGGCGCACTGCCGTCGCGCTCCGCCTCGACCGCGGCTGGCCGGGTTGTCCGGTCCGTCGAAGTGTTCGGTGAGGCCCCAGCGCGGGATCGCGCGAGTAGCGGGGGGTCGGTCCCAGCGGGACGCGCGCAGGCCGCTGCGGCGGCGCAGCACCCGGCCGCACCGCGATCCAGCTTGTAGCCGGCGGGCAGCCTGCTGCGGAGCGTGCGGGGTGGCGGTCGTCGCCGACGACGACCCCTGGCAGCGGACCCCACTGCTGATCCGTCGGGCCCGACGACGGCGGGAGCAGCTGGCCTTGGCAACGAGGGCACCAGTGCCGCTGGCGGTCGCGGACATTCCACCGCGTTCCGCACTGAGAGCAGATCTGGATCACTCGACCAGAGTATCGGGCCTTACACCGTGCCGGCGCTGCCGTCGTCGGTAACGACGGGGCGGCCCGCGCCGACCCACGCGAGCATCCCGCCGCTGACGTTGATCGGCGAATACCCGTTGCGGGCGAGGTACTGGGAGACCCTCGCCGATCGCCCGCCTACGCGCGCACACGACGTAGAGCCTGGCGCCTCGGGATCGATCTCGCCCATGCGCGCCGGGACCTCGCCCATCGGGATGTGGCGGGCACCCGCGGCGTGGCCGCGCGCCCATTCGTCGTCCTCGCGGACGTCGAGCAGCACCACCGAGGCGTCGAATTCAGTGGGCAGTTCGGCGAGTTGGGCCTCGTCGACCCCGACTCATCCATCTGCGCACTCCATGGCGTCCATGCTGGCACGCACGGCAACGTGGGGATCAACCGACGCCTATGCACACTTTCCACAGGTTCATCCACAGGCCGTGAGCGCGCCGGATGCGCGTCTGACGCGCTCAATCTTGGTGCACGCTGAAACGAGCTGGGGATAGCGCTGTGACTCGGCGCGCCGGTTCGATCAACAGGCCGGTTGGAGTCGCAGTGGACTCCGGGTATCGGTGTCCGCGACGCGGGCTTGATTTTCACGACGGTGGCATCGGGGCTATGATCGGCGTCACTACCACAGGTTGTGACAGATCTCACTGGGGGCAACATTGAACGTGCAGGTCAGGAGCTGTTGATGGCATCGCATCCAGGTTCGGCCATGCCCGCCGTCGGAGTGGCAGCCCTCCGCGCATGCCTACACCCGCGGACAGCTGATGGCCTGCATGCGGGCAGGCGCTCATCGCGCTCGTGCTGCTCGGCGTTCTCGCGCTCATCGTCTTGTTCTGAGCCTGGCCAAGTCACCGACACGCCAAACGAACGAAGGCCGGCACCGAGCGCGAACGCTCAGGCCGGCCTTTCGTCGTCGAGTGCTTACTTGGCGGGCGGGTAGACGCCCATGTCCTTGGCCTTGTCGGTCTGCCAGAAGATGTCGGAGATCTCGTCGATCGTCTTGAGCAGCTTCTCGGCGACGGCGACGTCGAGCGACTTCTTGACGTCACCCGCACCGTGCACGCCGTCCCAGAACAGCTGGTGCAGGTTCGGGAACTGCGCGAAGTGGTCCTTGGTGAAGAAATCCGCCCACAGCACCATCAGGTGATGCTTGACCTCTTCGGCGCGCTGCTCCTTGATGATGATCGCGCGCGTCTTGAAGTGGTCGTCGTCGGAGTCGTGGTACTTCTTCAGCGTCTTCAGGCAGGAGAGCGCCTCGATCTTGGCCTGAGCGGGGTCGTAGACACCGCAGTACAGGTCGCAGTGGGCATGGGCAGGGGTGGCGTTGTGGAAGATTCGATGCAAGCATGGCCTTAACCTACCCTTTGGCCATGGGCGATAACCATCGCTTCGCGACGCTGGCCGCTGCGAGTGTTCAGGGTCGTCGAGGACTCGATGCGGCCCGACTCTCAATCCGGGCGACGGACTCCTCGCGCATCGCGCGGAGGCGTCGCCTGGCGCGGCCAGTTGCGCCTGTTCCGTGACCCGACGAATGTCCACGCGGTGGCTCGTCAAGCGCGTGGACGACGTGTTCCGCGGCGCAGAGCAGCGCGACGTTCGAGGCCCGCTCGGACAACCCGCAATGCGCCGGCGCCGCGACTCCCACGACTTCGGCTGGGTGCCTGCGGCGGACTCCTACCGCGTGGTGTGGACGGTCCGCGGGGCAGCGTCCGACCGCAACTGATGGCGCGCTGGCAGTCGTGTCGTCTTGCGTGCCAGCCACTACAGGCCCATGCTGACGTGATCGACCCAGAGCCGTGTCGGAGGCAAATGTGCTGCGGGCCGATGCGGGAGGCGACAGATGGACACAGGATCTGGCGGAGCCGTCGAGATCTCTCCGTTCCATTGCGGCGGTGCGCTGAAGGGTTTCGTCGTCTCGGGGCGGTGGCCCGATTCGACCAAGGAATGGGCGCAGCTGCTGATCGTGGCGGTCCGGGTCGCGTCCCTACCCGGATTGCTTTCCACCACAACGATTTTCGGTGCGCGCGAGGAACTCCCCGACGAGCCGGCACCCGGCACGGTCGGGCTGGTTCTCGCCGAGGGCACGATCTTCGGCGAATCGGCCGTCGCGCCAGGCCATTTCGCGGAGCACCTGCCGCCTGCCCTGCTGATGCTCCACCCGCCGTCGGAGACCATGCCGTCACTGCCCGAATGCTCCGGCGCCGCATCGGGTTGCGTTCTGCTGCCGGGCCTACCCCACCTCGGCCTCGAGCATCGCGCCGCATGGGTCGAGGCGGAGTCGGACGGCACCATCACGTCGATGGTGAGCCGGGTGGGCGTCGACCCGATCAGTCATCCCGATACCGCCATCCTCGCCATGCTGCTTGCGGCATAAGGCAATTCGCATCATTGATTCAGTAGGGCGAATCCCATGGATTCGGGTGCCCGAATCCTCCGCCAGAGGTGGCGACCTCGTGCGATGACCGCTATGTTCGTGTCATCAGCGAAGGGGAGTAGCCCCCAATCGTCGTGTCGACATACTGGCGTACAGCCCGGCAGACGAACCGCATCGAGCGGTGGGCGAGACCTTCGACGAAACGCCTGAGCGGCCGATGACATCGGCTCGCAGGCGCCAAGTCGAAAGGTCGTCACATGCTCTCCGCCACGCTCGTCAGCCTCGGGGTCGTATTCCTCGCCGAGCTGGGCGACAAGTCGCAGCTGATGACCATGACCTACGCCCTCCGACATCGGTGGTGGGTCGTGCTCTCCGGCGTCGGCGATCGCGGCGTTCCTCGTCCACGGCCTGTCGGTGATGATCGGCCACTTTCTCGGCCTGACGCTGCCGGAGCGCCCGATCGCCTTCGCAGCGGCGATCGCCTTCCTCCTGTTCGCCGCGTGGACGTGGCGCGATGCCCGCAAGAGCCGACGACGACGGCGAGGCAGCGGTACCCGAGCCGCGCTTCGTGATCTTTGCGGTCATCTCCTCCTTCGTCCTCGCCGAACTCGGCGACAAGACGATGCTCGCCACCGTCGCGCTCGCCAGCGACCACAACTGGGCCGGGGTCTGGCTCGGAGCGACGCTCGGCATGGTGCTCGCCGATGGCGTTGCCATCGCCGCGGGTGCGTTGCTGCACAAGCGGTTACCCGAGCAGCTTCCTCCATCGCTTGGCCAGCGTGCTGTTCCTTCTGTTCGGCCTGTGGCTGCTCTTCGCCAACGCGCTCGGCTGGATGGGTGCGGTGGCCATCGTCTCCACGGTCGCGTTGCCGTGGCGGCGCTCGTCGCGGCAGCCCGGGGGATCCTCCGCGCCCGGCGACACGCCTCCGCAATTGCCGGCGGGACGGAATCACTGCCCGTCCACGCCATCGCTGGCTACCGTCGGTCGAACGGCTGCCCTCGGCGTCCGAACGTCCGCGCCGGCGCGGACTACGTGCGAGGAACCCGACACGTCGACGGACAGTGCCCGTTGTTAAGTGACTGAGCTACTTTGGGCAAACGAATGGATCAGCTCGTCGTCGAGAGCCGCGGTTGCCGAGGTGCACGGGTTCGCTGTCGAGTACCCACCCCCCACGTTGCGGGCAAAACAACTCGAGCGTTATTATTTGGTTCGCCGCGCGACATGGCGGCAATCACATCTGACGACAGAACTGCTGCTAGATGGCATGCAATAGGTAGTGAACACAAGCGGCTGATCGTGATTTTCTGCGGTTTGCACTTGGCTGTCGGCGGATCACTCGCTACGATGGTCAGCAAATACGCCGACAACGCACGCCGCTAAGAAATCAAGTGAGGACAAATCGATGAGCATGACATTCTCCGCCCGACTGAACCGTCTCTTCGACACCGTCTACCCCCCGGGACGCGGTCCTCACACGTCTGCCGAAGTCATCGCTGCGCTGAAGGCAGAGGGCGTGACCATGTCGGCGCCGTACCTGTCGCAGCTGCGTTCGGGCAATCGGACCAACCCGTCCGTCGCCACCATGGCGGCCCTTGCCAACTTCTTCCGTATCAAGCCGGCGTACTTCACCGACGACGAGTACTACGAGAAGCTCGACAAGGAGCTGACCTGGCTTGCCGACATGCGTGACGAGGGCATCCGTCGCATCGCGGCGCGCACCGTCGGGCTGTCCCCCGAGGCGCAGCAGGACTTCGTTCAGAAGGTCGACGAGCTTCGTCGCCCGGAGCACCTGGACGATTAGCCCGGCCGGCCTGATCGGGTCCGGCCAGTGTCTCCGAGCCGCCTCAGGACGACGCAGCATCTCGACTTGCGGGTCAGCCCGCGATAGCTCTCGGCGATGGCAAGGATCCATTCGCGATCCGAATACGCGGTGGCTGACGTAACCAGTAGGGCCCAGGAAATGCCGACGTTCGGCGCGCCATCCCGGCATCCTCGCCGCCCGCGTGAATCCACTGGGCGATCCGCAGTGCCTGCTCCCGCGCACGGCACGGTCGGCACTGTCGCCGTCGGCCGCCGCGTCGGACTCGCTCGCAGCCAGCGCACTGAGTGGCCTCGAGGTACAGCGCATCGGAAATCAGGGACATCTGCTCGGCGACGCGGAACAGCAGCGGACCGCGCGGGCCTGATCCCAATGCCGACATTGGGATGACGCCTACTCAGTTCGTCGAGCAGCGGCTGGATCATCCTCAGCTCGCGGCGTGCGCCGAACCAGTCCTCGACGCTCGGCAGCAGCGATCCGCTCGCGACGACGAGCATCGCGCAGCCGAGCAGCGTGGCTGCTGCGCCAACACCGATGACCTCCGTGTCACCGAAGGCCCGCAGCATGAAGAACGCACTGGCCAGAACGATCAGCGCGACGCCGACGGTGAACAGGAACAAGCGCCCGGCCACGTCGACTTCGATTGGAGTGGCGCGCCCCCGCCCACGCGACCAAGGTCAGCGCGAGCAGCACGTAAAGCAGTGGCAACAACCACGACAGCGACGTGCCGCCTGACCCCAGGTTCTGGCGCAGGTACTCCTCGGGGGCCATCTCGGGCTGCTGGGGCGCGGTGAAGAACGCGACCAGCGTCAACGCGGCGATGACGACGGCGACGCACGTACTGAATGATCGCGATACGACGGATCGTGGCCGGCTTGCGACCCGAGGAGGCCGACGTGATCATGACGCAACTGCCTGCGGCACAAGCGATCAACGCGACCTGACTCAGCACCGTCGACACGTTCGGCCAACCGAGCGCGGTGTCGATCAGCAGGGTCAACGGCTGCCAGTTGAGCGCGGCAACCAGGCCGAGGCTGCCAAGCGCGAGGATCATTGCGGCACTGACCAACGACTGCTTGTTGACCAATGCCCAGCCGATTCGCAGGCCGGTCGCCAGTCCGAGGAGACCGGCGATCACCCACACGATCAACCAAATGCCTCTCCGAGGCGCACCTGGACGATCGACGAGCGATCGGAGGGCAGGCGACCGAGGCGATAGATGAGCAGCGCGGCGAAGTCCTCTGCCTCCTGCTCGAGGTCCTCACCGCTGGGCCCCATGCAACCGGTCCGTTGATTGAGCATGTATCCGATGAGCTCGGAGCTCGCGAGTTCGACGTTCTCCCGCGCGGCTTCGGTCGACCGAGATGCCCTCGTGGCCGAGAACGAGGTGCCCGAGCTCGTGGGCGAGCGTGCGATCGCCCGCGGGTAGGCCGTTCTGGATCAGGAACACGTCGCGATCGGCGTACTGCCGCCACTGACCGCACACGCCAGAGCGGCAGATCCGCGTTGGTGAGTTCGATCGGTCTCCCTCGATCGTCCGCGATCGCCTCCACGAGACGCCCGAGAGACACTTCCCCGCGGCGAGGAGCGAGAGCGAGTACTTCGTTAACGGCGCGCGTTACTCGTCGGCTGGCCGGCATGTCCACCCCCTTCGTCATCTTCAACTATGACGTGTCCGGGGCCGTGGCAGCAGACGAATACCAATCAACCCACGAATCGCTCCATACCGCCGGCCCTCATTGCCCGACCGGTCCTGCCTGCCGATAACCGATCAGCCCTCCTGCGCCTGTGAGGAGAAGGATGCCGACGAATCCAGGCAGCGCGATCGACGCGACCTGTCCGATTCCGGCCGATCGCAGATATGCGCCGTAGCCAGCGCGGAAGGTCGATGCCGGCGCGAGCGTCAGCTGCCCGACTCTGACCGGTGGCGGCGGCGGCCGATGTCCGAGCCGGCGCGCGTGGCGGAGGAGGCGGCGGCGGAGGGCTGGCCGATGGCGCCGCCGCACCGCCGGGAAGCGCCCGCGGGACGGGAGGCCGATGGCCGGTAGGACGATGGCAGGCAACGCGATTGGCACCAGTGCCGGTGCGGCGACCGCCACTGCACTGCCTGCGGCGACGACGGGCTCGGTCGACACGGTTGGCAGTCCGTTGGGGAAGCCACCGCCACCGGGTAGGTGCTCGGGCGGCGAGGGTGGCTGCCCGCCGGGTTGGCCATCCCCGCCGCCGGCCGGGCTGACCAGGAGGCTGTCCGACGCCGCCGGCCGCCGCACCGCCGCCGCCGCACCGCCGCCACCGTCACCACCGCCGCCATCGCCACGGCGGCTTGGCCGGACCATGACCTTCACCGTGGCCTTCGCCGTGACCACGGCGGCTTGGGGCCGTGGCCTTCGCCGTGCCTTCGGCGGCTTGGGTCCGTGGCCTTCGCCGTGGCCCGGCGGCTTGGGACCGTGGCCTTCGCCGTGGCCTTCGCCGTGGCCGGCGACTTGGCCTGGCCTTCGCCGTGGCCTCGGCTCGATGTTCGCCAGGCTTCGTCGGCTTTGTTTGCCCAGGGCCGCGCCCGGGGCCGTCCGATGTTTGCTGGGGGTCGAACCGTCGTCATGTCCGCCTGGCCGGGGCCCGGGTTTGGTCCCCGACTCGTCCTTGCCGTCGCGGCGCGTCGCGTGGCGCGCCGCCGTTGTCGTGGCCGCCATCGCGGCTCTGACCGGTCTCGCTCGGTCCGTGGCCTGGCCCGGCGGACGCCGTCGCGGGAGCCGCGACTACGACGAGGCCAGATGCGAGAACGCAGGCCGCAGCGGCAACGCGAGCCCGCGAAGTCACGAAGTCACCCCGCCCTCGCGCCCTATGTCGACCCATACCAACCTAACTACCCTCAAGACACCGACCTTGAACCTTGCCGTATTCGCAGTGCCTGAACAATTCTTGCACAACCGCGCCCGCCGGTTTGCTGGAGCAGCGAAAATCGCTGTTCGACCGGGGGCGAAGCCACCCGCGTCGTCGCTTCGGCGATAGTGTGGGCGGCACCAGCGCAGCGAGGAACCCGGGAGGCAGCCGAATGGCCCTGTTCACGCGGCGAAAGAGCCGCGCAACGCGTCGGGCCGAGGCCCGCGCCATCAAGGCCAAGGCGAAGCTCGAGGCCAAGCTCGCGGCGAAGAACGAGACTCGGCGGATCAAGGCCGATGCGCGACGGCAGACAAAGGTGGCCAAGGCCGGCCTGAAGGCGCAGCGGGACAGCGACAAGGCCGCCCTGAAGATTGCTGAGACCCAGCTGAAGGCCGTCAGAGACGGGAAGCTGCTGTCGCCCGCGCGCATTCGCCGGGCGTATGACCATCTCGCGGTTGCTCGCGCCCGTCATCGTGCCGGTGGTCTACCGGGCCGCGATCGCCGCGCGGGGTCTGGTGGATCAACGTCGCGCCGATCGGCTCGGCGTTCCGCTCAGCCAGATCGGACAGTTCTCCGGTACCGGCGGTGCACTCTCGGCGCGAATCTCCGGCGCCGAGCAGTCGCTGCGCCAGGTCGCCGCGAAGAAGCCGAAGGACGCGGAGACCAAGCAATTCGTCTCGGCGATCTCGGACCGGCTCACCGATCTGTCTGCGGCGGTCACGGCGGCCGAGAACATGCCGCTGTCGCAGCGACGCGCCGCGCACACGGCGATCGGCGATCAGCTCAACGGCATCGACGCCGACCTCATGGCTCGCCTCGGCGTGGCCTGAGGGTGTCCGCCGCGGCGCGCCTGCGTGGTCTGGGGACCGCGGCGGTCACCGCGACCCTGGCCGCATCGGCGCATGCGGCCGCGGGCGGGGGTCTACCGTCGGGCGCCGCCGTCGCAGAGCTGGTGCGTGCTCGCGGCCGCGATCGGCGCGATCGCCTTCACGGTGCGCGCTGGCACCGGCGCGCTGCTGGTCACTCCTCGCCGCCGGTCAGCTGCTCGGTCACCTCCTGCTCGGGGTCGGCGGCCACGACCATTCGGCGCACGCCGCACCGCCTGCCATCGCCGATGTGGACCGCGCACCTAGCGGCGGTCGTCATCGGAGCCCTTCTGATCGCAGCGGGCGAGCACCTCTGCGCGGCGGTCTCGCGCGCCGTCCGCACCGCGAGAGCCCATACCCGCTCAATTGCCTTGCGCAGCAACGGCTGTCGTCAGACGCAGCGCCGATCAACCCATGCGCTCCTCGCTGCTGCTCGCGGCGTCCATGTCACATCGGGGACCTCCGGTCAGTCTCGCACCCTGACCACCTCCCCCTGACGACATGAAAGAAGCACAACCACAAATGAGGCTCACTCACAGGGCGCCCCTGCGCGCCCTCATCACGTCTACGGCCGCCGCGGCGGCCCTTCTGTTCGGTGCCGCGCCCGCGTGGGCGCACGTCCACGTGGACGCCGACGACGCCGCCCCTGGCAGCTACGCGACGCTCGACGTTTCACGTGCCCAACGAATCCGAAAAGGGCGCTCTGACAACCCAGCTCAAAGTCGACCTGCCCAACGTCGCGTCCGCCAGCACGGAGGCGATGCCGGGATGGACGGCACGGCTCGACCGGGACACCGCGGCCGGGACCGTCCGATCGGTGACGTGGACCGCCGCACCGTCGACCGGCATACCGCCGGACCAGTTCGCGCTGTTTCGCATCTCGGTCAAGCTGCCCGACCAGCAGTCGGTCGTGAACTTCCCTGCGACGCAGACGTACTCGGACGGACAGGTGGTCAAGTGGGATCAGCCGCCGCTGGCCAACGGCGATGAGCCGGAGCATCCCGTCCCCGCACTGAACCTCGCGGGCGGTGAGGCCCACGAGCAACCGCAGGCGGCACCCGAGGCGGCCGCGCAGGAGCCCGCCGCATCCGCGGACGGACCCGCGCGGTGGCTGGCCGGCGGAGCGCTGGTGCTCGCCGCGGTGAGCCTGGCGGTGGTCATGATCGGGCGTCGGCGGACGTGATCGGAAGGCACGCACTCGCTGCGTGCATCGGCGCGCTCCTGGCGGTGGTCATGATGACCACCGCCGGGACCGCGTCCGCGCACGCGGTCCGCATTGCGACCGATCCCGCGCAGGATGCCGCACTCGCCAAGGGACCGGCGCGCGTCAGCGCGACGTTCAACGAGCAGCTGCAGAAGGACTTCGCCGCGATGACGGTCGTCGGTCCTGACGGCAACCTGTGGTCGTCGGGCGACACGCAGATCGAGGGAGCGATCGCCAGCGTCGCGGTGTTGCCGCTCGGACCGGCGGGCACCTACACGGTGAACTACCGCGTGACGTCCGCCGACGGCCACGTCGTATCGGGGTCGTGGTCGTTTCGTCTGACGACGGCGGGAACCGGAACCCCCGGCCCGCCGGCGGTCGGCGGCGGGCGAGCGATGGCGACGGCGGACCTGCCGGTGTGGCCGTTCGCCGTGGTGGCCGCGGTGATCGTCGGTGCGGGAGCGCTGTGGGCGGCGCGGCGACGAACGTGACCCGCCTGCTGACGGTCGGCGGCGGGCGTCAGTCGTCGTCGCCGCGGCGACCGTCATGACGTGGGCCATCGGGCTTACCCGCAGAACCCGTTGAGCGCCACGCTCGTTCGCGGCATCGCCGACTGCGCCGCCGTCGTCAGCCTCGGCCTGGCGGTGGTCCCGTTGCTGGACGTACCCAGATACCGCGAGGAGCTCGCTGCGGCGCGCCCGCACGCCGTTGATCGTCGGGTCTGCGCCGTGGGTGCTGGCCGAGATGGTGCGCCTGCTGCTGAACGCGGCCGTCGCAGCGGGGACGTCGGTGCCACGGGTCGGCGCGCGCACCGCAGTGGAGTTCGCGTTCGCTACGTCGGCGGGCCGATCGGGCCTGGTCTGCGTGGCGGCGGCCGCTGTCTCGTCATCGCGGCGCGCCGCTGTGGCCGAGGCGCGAGTCCTCGCGGCGGGCGCGGCCGCGGTTGGCGTCGTCGGCCGCACCCTCGTCGGCCACCTGTCGGCGAGCCCGTGGGGCGGTATCGCGATCGCGCTCGCATGCACTCGCCGCGGCGGTGTGGTGTGGCGTCGTTGGCCGCCCTGGTGCTCATCGTCGAGCATCGCGGCCGGTGGGCGAGGGTGCTACCGCGCTTCTCCCGCTTTCGCTTGGCCTGCGTGGTGGTGCTGACGGTGTGTGGGATCGCGGCGGCGGCGGTGGCGTTGGGCTCCCCCGCCGAGCTGCTGCACAGGGCTACGGGCGGATGCTCACCGCCAAGATCCTGGTCACGCTTGGCCTGACGATCTTCGCGTGGCGCAATCGCACGTGGTGGTTGCCCGCCGCCAGGGCCCACCGCGTCACCGCCGCGTGTCGCTACTGCGGTCCCGAATCGAGCTGGCAGGCATGGCCGTCGCCCTGACCTTGGCCGCCGGTCTGGCGGTCACCGGTTAGCAACGAACCCCGACTGGCATGATGGGAACAGATCGAAACGGACGAGAAACTGCAAAGGAGCAGCCCGATGGCAGAGCCGCAGAATCCACCGGACGACTCGGCCGACAAAGCCCGAACCCGCCAAGAAGGCGCCCGCCGAAGAAGGCGCCGCGAAAAAGGCGGTAGCGAAGAAGTGCCGCCGAACCGCGAAGAAGGCCCCCGCGAAGAAGGCCCCGGTCGCCAAGAAGGCCCCGCGAAGAAGGCGCCCGCCGAGAGAGCCACCGCCGCCGCCAGCACCTCCTGCGCCGCCACCGGCAGCCGCCCCCCTCCACCGCCTGCTCCCGCCTCGCCACCGCGCCGGCCACCAACGGCGCTCGGCAATCGACGAACGGCGCGAAGGAGACTGCCGCGCAAGCGAAGTCGACGGTCGCGGCAGCGGACATCCCGATCATTCCCCAGATGCCCGGCCCTGCCTCGTCCCGGATGCCCATCGCCGCCGCGGTCGCCGCGGGAGTGCTCGCCATCTTGGTGGTACTGCTGGCGCGCCGCGGATCCGACGACTGAGCGCCGTGGCGGTCACACCGCGGCCGACGGCCGATCTCGTCGACGACATCTATCCGGACGTCCGCAGTTGCGATCTTGCAGCTGCAGAACTACGGCGCACGGATGGCGTTTGCCGGACCGATCACCACCGTCCGCTGCTTCCAGGACAACGCGCTGCTGAAGTCCGTGCTGTCGGAGCCAGGCGACGGCGGCGTGCTGGTCGTCGACGGTGACGGATCGCTACACACCGCGCTCGTCGGCGACGTCATCGCCGGGTTGGCCGCCGACAACGGCTGGGCGGGTGTCATCGTCAACGGTGCGGTGCGCGACGCGTCGACCCTGCGGACGATCGACGTCGGCATCAAGGCGCTGGGCACCAATCCCCGCAAGGGCACCAAGACCGGCGAAGGTGACCGCGACATCGCGGTCACCTTCGGCGGTGTGACGTTCAATCCCGGCGAGATCGCCTACTGCGACGAGGACGGGATAGTCGTCGTCGCGGGTCGAGGCTGAGTCTTAAACACCCACCGGCGCACGGTGTTTGGTGAAGTGCAGCGACTCCTCGTCGACCTTGCCCTGGCGGATGGTGCGCAGATCGAGCAGATAGTTCTGCTTGAGCCGCCACGGCGCCTTCGAACCGGACTTCGGCAGCAGGTGCATGGAGCGCTGGAAGTAGCCGGGGGTGAAGTCCATGAACGGCAGTTCGTCGACCGAGGCACCGGGATGCTCGGGCACGACGTTGTCGAAACCGTTCTCGTCCATGTAGTTCAGCAGACGGCAGACGAACTCGGACACCAGGTCGGCCTTCAGCGTCCACGACGCGTTGGTGTAGCCGAAGGTGATGGCGAAGTTCGGGATGCCGGAGAACATCAGCCCCTTGTAGGTCATCAGCGACGGAAGGTCGATCGACTCGCCGTTGCGCGTCGGGATCAAGTCCGCCGAGCAGCTGCATGTTGAGACCCGTTGCGGTGACGATGATGTCGGCGTCGAGCACCTCACCGGAGCTCAGCTTGATGCCCTCCGGGACGAACCGCTCGATGGTGTCGGTGACGACGTCGGCGGTGCCCTTGCGGATGGCCTTGAACAGATCGCCGTTCGGGGCCACGCACACGCGCTGATCCCACGGCTTGTAGGTCGGGCTGAAGTGCTTGTCGAAGTCGAAGCCCTCCGGCAACCGGTGCTCGGCCATCGTGCGCAGGATCTTGCGGAAGTAGTTGGGGAACTTTCGCGCGAGCTGGTACTGAATCGTGCTGTACCCGATGGCCTTCCAGCGGTTCACCACGTGGGCGGCCTTCTCCGGCAGGAACTTGTTGATCTGCGTGACGATGGGATCGACTTCGGGCTGCGAGGCGATGTAGGTGGGCGTGCGCTGCAGCATCGTGACGTGCCCGGCACCGTTCTTGATCAGCGCGGGAATCAGCGTCACGGCGGTCGCGCCGCTGCCGATGACGACGATCTTCTTGCCCGCGTAGTCGAGTTCGGTGTCCCAGTGCTGCGGGTGCACGATGGTGCCCGCGAAGTCCTCGGCGCCCTCGAACTTGGGCGAGAAGCCCTCGTCGTAGTTGTAGTAGCCGCTGCACGCGAACAGGAACGAGCAGGTGATCTTCTCCTGCACGCCGTCGCGGTCGACGGTGACGGTCCACACGTTGTCGGCGTCCGACCAGTCGGCGGCGACGACGCGGTGGTTGTAGCGGATGTTCTTGTCGATGCCGTTCTCGGCGGCGGCTTCCTTGATGTACTCCAGGATCGACGGGCCGCCGGCGATGGCGATGTCGGACGTCCACGGCTTGAACCGGAAGCCGAGGGTGAACATGTCGGAGTCGGAGCGAATGCCCGGGTACTTGAACAGGTCCCAGGTGCCACCCATGTCCTTCGCGGCGCTCGAGGATCGCGTAGGACTTCGTGGGGCAGCGGTCCTGCAGGTGCCACGCGGCACTCACGCCGGAGATGCCTGCGCCGATGATGAGGACGTCGAGGTGTTCGGTCATGGCGGCGAGATTATCAACACCGTGTCGAATTGGTCAACAGTGTGTTGAAAAACTCAACACCGTGTAAAGTCAGCGCCGTGACCGCCGTCAGTCAACCCCGCCATCGCGGCCGCCGCGCGAACGCGCCCATCCGGCGACGACCGCGAGCAGTCGATCCTCGACGACGCTGGAACGCCTGCTGGAGGACAAGACCTTCGCCGACATCTCGGTCGACGACCTCGCGAAGGGCGCCGGCCTGTCGCGGCCCACGTTCTACTTCTACTTCCCCTCCAAGGACGCGGTGCTGCAGACGCTGCTCGACAGGGTCATCCGCAAGGTCGACCAGAAAGCCGATGCCGCGCTCGGCGAGAAGGACAACGCGGTCGATCCGGCCGGTGTCTGGCGAGCGATCAGTGCGCTGTTCGAGGGCTTCGGTGAGCACCGCGCCGTGATGCTCGCGGGCCACGCGGCGAGGACGAACAACCCCGAGATGGCCGTGATGTGGTCGCGCTTCATGCAGAAGTGGATCGACTACACCACCGCAGTCCATCGAGGCCGAGCGGGAAGCCGGCGCGGCACCCGTGACGATTCCGGCCGCCGATCTCGCGATATCGCTCAACCTCATGAACGAGCGAATGATGTTCGGCGCGTTCGCCGACGAACAGCCCGGATTGGCGCGCGAGCGCATCGTCGACACGCTGGCTCACATCTGGGTGAGCAGCGTCTACGGCCGCCTCCCCTAAACCTCTCACGGCTGCCTGTCAGACCGGGATGCGAACATGTGTTCGTGTCCGGTAGTGACGAAGCCCGCTCGCCTTCTGGTCGGCCTCGTACCTCGGCCTCGATCCTGCACGCCGATCTCGACTCCTTCTACGCATCCGTCGAGCAGCGTGACGATCCCGCGCTGCGCGGCCGGCCCGTCATCGTCGGCGGCGGAGTGGTTCTCGCGGCCAGCTACGAGGCCAAGGCCTACGGCGTGCGCACCGCGATGGGCGGTCGCCTCGCTCGGCAACTGTGCCCGGCGGCGATCGTCGTCCCACCGAGAATGTCGGCGTACTCGCAGGCCAGCCGCTGACGTCTTCGACGTGTTCCGGGACACCAGTCCGCTCGTCGAACCGCTGTCGGTCGACGAGGCGTTCCTCGACGTCAGCGGCCTCGCACGGGTCTCGGGCACGCCCGTGCAGATCGGAGCGCGGCTGCGAGAGCAGGTTCGCGACCGGGTGGGGCTGCCGATCACGGTCGGCATAGCCAGGACCAAGTTCCTCGCCAAGGTGGCCAGCCAGGAGGCCAAACCCGACGGACTGCTGCTGGTGCCACCGGACCGCGAGCTCGCCTTCCTGCACCCGCTGCCGGTGCGCCGGTTGTGGGGTGTCGGGCGCGAAGACCGCGGAGAAGCTGCACGTCCACGGCATCCACACCGTCGCCGACGTGGCGGAGCTTGGCGAGACGACGTTGGCATCACTGGTCGGCGGGGCGATGGGCCGCCAACTGTTCGCGCTGTCGCACAACGTCGACCGACGCCGCGTGGTCACGGGCGTGCGCAGACGCTCGGTCGGCGCGCAGCGGGCGCTCGGTCGGGCCGGAAACACGATGTCGCCCATCGAGGTCGACGCCGTCGTGGTGAATCTCGTCGACCGGATCACCCGTCGCATGCGCAAGGCGGACCGTACCGGTCGGACGGTCGTGCTGCGGCTGCGCTTCGACGACTTCGGCCGCGCCACCAGATCGTGCACGCTGCCGCGGGCCACGGCGTCGACCGACGCGATCCTCTCCGCGGCAAGGGGTTTGGTGGTTGCCGCTGCGCCCCTGATCGCCGAACGCGGCCTGACGCTGGTGGGCTTCGCCGTGTCGAACATCGATCGCGACGGGGCGCAGCAGCTGGAGCTGCCGTTCCCGCCGCGAGACCGACCTCACCGCCCTCGACTCCGCCGTGGATCTGGTGCGCACCCGCTTCGGCAACGCGGCGGTGATGCGCGGTGTGCTGCTAGGCCGCGATCCCGGTCTGGAGATGCCCATGCTTCCGGACTGATGGCACGGCTAGCATTCGCGAATGGCCAAACTCGAGCTGTCCCGTGAGCTGAAGCTTGATCCCGAGGTCGCGTGGGAGCACGCGTCGGACCTGTCCGAGCTGGGCGACTGGCTGGTGATGCATCAAGGCTGGCGCTGCGAGCTGCCCGACGAGCTTTCCGTGGGGACCACGCTCGTCGGCGTCGCCGGCGCCAAGGGCATGCGCAACCGGGTCACCTGGACCGTGCGCGAGATGGACCCGCCGAAGCTGCTGAAGATCACCGGCGAGGGCGTCGGCGGAACCAAGTACGCATTGAAGATGGCCGTCAGTCCCGCCGGCTCGGGAGGATCCAAGTTCGCGCTCACCATCGAGCTCGGCGGACGGCCGTTGTTCGGCCCGATCGGGATCGCCGCGGCACGCGCGGTCAAGGGCGACATCGAGAACTCGATCAAGAAGTTCGAGGAGCTCTACTCCTGAATCACGAAGCGGCCCAGGCCAACAGCTTCTCCACCGGCCAGGTGTTGACGATCCGCTCGACGGGCACGCCGTTGTCCAACGCGCGCTGAGCGCCGTAGCCGAGGAAGTCCAGCTGCCCCGGGGCATGCGCATCGGTGTCGATCGAGAAGTCGCAGCCGATCTCCATCGCGAGCTGGAGCAGTCGCGTCGGCGGATCGCGCCGCTCCGGCCGGGAGTTGATCTCGACGGCCGTACCGTGGTCGCGGCAGGCGGTGAACACCTTCTCGGCGTCGAACTGGGACTCGGGCCGTGTGCCGCGTCCGCCGGTGACCAGCCGGCCGGTGCAGTGGCCGAGCACGTCGGCGTACCCCTCCGATACGGCGCGCACCATGCGGCGGGTCATCGCCGCCGACTCCATCTTGAGCTTCGAGTGCACGCTGGCGACCACCACGTCGAGGCGTTCGAGCAGTTCCGGTTCCTGGTCGAGGGTGCCGTCGTCGAGGATGTCGACCTCGATGCCGGTCAGGATCCGCATCGGCGCGAACTGGTCGCGCAGCTCGTCGATCACGTCGAGTTGCTTGCGCAGCCGCTCCGGCGACAGCCCGTTGGCGATCGTCAGCCGCGGCGAGTGGTCGGTCAGAGCGCAGTACTCGTGGCCGAGGGACTTCGCGGCGGCCATCATCTCCTCGATGGGCGCCGAGCCGTCCGACCAGTTGGAGTGCAGGTGCAGGTCGCCCCTGAGCGCCTTGCGGATCTCGCCGCCACCGAGATCGCCTGCCTTCGAACGTAATTCGACGAGGACGTCGGGTTCGCGCCCCGCCCAGGCCTGAGCGATCACGGCGGCGGTCTTCGGCCCGACGCCGGGAAGCGACTGCCAGCTGTTCGCCTTGCCGTGTTTCTCACGCTGCGCTTCGTCGAGCGCCTCGATCGTGTCCGCGGCGTTGCGATAGGCCATCACGCGCCGGGACTCCTCGCGGGCGCGGTCCTTGTAGAACGCGATCTGGCGCAGGGCGACTACTGGATCCATGGCATCCAGTGTGCCGCGGCACCTCAGGCACATGCCAGCTCCCAGGACTACGCTGAAAAGAGTGCGATTCGCCTTCAAGACATCCCCGCAGAACACGACATGGGCCGAGATGCTGCCGATCTGGCAGACGGCCGACGACATCGAGGTCTTCGAGTCCGGCTGGACCTTCGACCACTTCTATCCGATCTTCTCCGACTCCACCGGTCCATGCCTCGAGGGCTGGATCACGCTGACCGCGCTGGCGCAGGCCACCAAGCGGCTCCGGGTCGGCGTGCTCGTCACCGGCATCCACTATCGGCATCCCGCCGTGCTGGCCAACATGGCCGCGGCGCTCGACGTCATCTCGAACGGGCGGCTCGAACTCGGCATCGGCGCAGGCTGGAACGAGGAGGAGTCGGGCGCCTACGGCATCGAACTCGGCAGCCATCAAGGAGCGCTTCGACCGCTTCGAGGAGGCCTGCGAGGTGCTGACCAGCCTGCTGACCAACGAGCTCACGACGTTTGATGGCAAGTACTACCAACTCAAGGACGCCCGCAACGAGCCCAAGGGCCCGCAGCAGCCGCATCCGCCGATCTGCATCGGTGGCAGCGGCGAGAAGCGGACGCTGCCGCTCACCGCGAAGTACGCCGACCACTGGAACTTCGTCGGCGGTACCCCTGCGGAGTTCGCGCAGAAGCGCGACGTGCTCGCCGCCCGCTGCAAGGACATCGGCCGCGACCCCAAGGAGATCACGCTCTCCGCGCATGTGCGGCTGGGCGAGGATCGCAACTACCGCAAGGTGGTCGAGGACTGCATCGCCCTCGGTTCAGAGGGCTTGGATCTCGCGATCATCTACCTGCCACCGCCGTACGATCCCGCCGTGCTGGAGCCGTTGGCCGAGGCGATCAGGGACTCGGGGTTGCTCAGCACGCCCTAGGTGTCGCGCACGTCCACGACGTGGACTCGCACACCGTATTCGGCGATCCGCTCGAGTTGCTTGGCGTCGGCCGTCGAGTCGGTCACCAGGTGGTCCAGCTGATCCAGGGCGGCCATCTTCGCGAGCGTGACCTTGCCGATCTTGGAGCCGTCGACGGCCACCACGACGCGTTGGGCGTTGGTGGCCATGGCGATTGCGGTTCGTGCCTCGGCTTCGTCGAAGGTCGTCGCACCGACCTCTGCGGACATCCCGTCGGCACCGAGTATCGCGGTGCCGACGGTGATGACCTGAAACGCGTGTTCGGACATCGGGCCAACGGCCTCAAGGGAATTCGCCCTCACCGAGCCCTCCGGTGACGATGACCTTCATGTGTGCGTCCACCGCGCAGTCGGCCGCGATCGTGAGCGAGTTCGTCACGATCGTCATGTTCGGTCTGCCCTTGAGTGCCCGCGCGACCTCACCGGTGGTGGTGCCGCCCGTGAGCGCGACGGCCTGCGGACCCGCCGGCACCAGGGCCGCCGCGTGCTGGGCTATCCGGCGCTTGATCGCGAGCATCCGGTGGTCGCGCAGCCGGACCGGGATCTCACTACCGCTCGGATCGAGCGCCCTGGCGCCGCCGTGGGTTCTCAGCAGTAGCCCTTGATCCTCGAGTTCGCTGAGGTCGCGACGCAGTGTCGCAGCCGACACGCCGAGTTCGGCGCAGAGCACGTGGGATGCGACCTCGCCCCTGTCGCGAAGCAGCGACAACACCTCACGCATGCGGTCGGTGCGCTTGATCGACAACGCTCGTAACTCCTCGGGTGACGATGAAGACGATCAGTTTTACTGATCGTTTGGCCGGTTTGCATTGCACAGTTTGAGCGATCTTCCCATGATCGACGCATGCCACTTTCCGCGACCTCCGACCTCGTCGCGTCGGCGACCACGGCGGGTACCGCGGTCATGGCGTTCAACGTGATCACCGTCGAGCACGCCGAGGGGGTGGCCGAGGGCGTCGAGCGCGCCGGGGCCGCCGCACTCATCCAGCTCAGCGAGAACACGGTTATCTTCCACGGCGGCCGCATCGCACCCCTGCTGGCGGCCTGCGCGCAGATCGCCGAGGACAGCTCCGCGTCGCTCGCCATCCACCTGGACCATTTCCAGGACCTCGACCTGGTCACCGAGGCCATCGCGACGGCAGGCCGATTCGGCGCCACCTCCATCATGGTCGACGCCGCTCACCTCCCCTACGCGGACAACGTCGGGCGGACCCGATCCCTCGCCCGTGCGGCTCGCGAGGCCGGCCTCTGGGTCGAGGCCGAGCTCGGTGAGATCGGTGGCAAGGGTGGAGCCCACGCCTCGGGAGCGCGCACCGATCCCGCCGAAGCGGCGGCCTTCGCCGACGCGACCGAGGTCGATGCCCTTGCGGTCGCGGTGGGCAGCACGCACGCCATGACCACCCGCGACGCCGAACTCGACCACGACCTGATCCGCTCGCTCGCGGCCGCCGTCCCGGTTCCCCTGGTCCTGCACGGGTCCTCCGGCGTCCCCGACGATCAGCTCCGCATGGCCGTCGACGCCGGCATCCGGAAGATCAACGTGGGGACGGCCCTCAACGTCTCCTACACGTCTGCCGTTCGAAACAACCTGTCCGCCAACCCCTCTGCGGCCGATCCGCGCGGCTACCTCAAGGCCGCCCGACGGGCGATCGGCGATACCGTCGCGGACCTGTGCCGTGTTGTCGCAGCCCCCTCACCGGAGCGTATCGACGCGAGCCGGGCTGCCGGCGACATCGTGCCGAGGGAGGAGCGCGATGAGCTCTGGCGTCTCCACCTCGTTGCGGGCAAATCCGTTGCGCGAGTTGATCGAACGACACAAGGCCGGTCAACCCGTCGGCATCTACTCGGTCTGTTCGGCCCACCCCACGGTCGTCGAGGCCGCCATCGCGCAGGCCGCGCACGACGGCAGCCAGGTCCTGATCGAGGCGACGTCCAATCAGGTCGACCAGTTCGGCGGCTACACCGGTCTGCGGCCCGCCGACTTCCGCGAACTGGTGCTCGGCATCGCCGACGGATACGGCTTTCCGCGCGAGCGCGTCACGCTGGGCGGTGACCACCTCGGCCCCAACCGCTGGCAGGACCGGCCCGCCGACGTGGCGATGGCCGAGGCCGAGGTGCTGATCGCCGCCTACGTCGAGGCCGGCTACAGCAAGATCCACCTGGACTGCAGCATGTCGTGTGCCGACGATCCGGCCGTGCTGTCCGACGACGTCGTCGCCGCCCGCAGCGCCCGGCTGCTGCAGGTCGCCGAACGGGCCGCGCACCGCCTCGCCATCGAGAGCCCCGTCTACGTGATCGGCACCGAGGTGCCCGTCCCCGGCGGCGCCCACGAGACGCTGCACCATCTGACCCCGACGTCGGCCGACCGGGCGCGGCGCACCATCGCTGCCCACCGCTCGGCGTTCGCCGCACTCGAACTCGACGACGTGTGGCCCAGGGTCATCGCGCTGGTGGTGCAACCCGGCGTCGAGTTCGATCACGACAACGTCATCGACTACGACCGCGGCGCCACCGTGGATCTGCGACGGGTGCTCGACACCGAGCCCCACCTGGTCTTCGAGGCACACTCGACGGACTACCAGCGGCCCGCGCAACTGCGCGAGCTCGTGGAGGACCACTGGGCGATCCTGAAGGTCGGTCCCGCACTGACATTCGCGATGCGCGAGGCGCTCTTCGCGCTCGCGCGGATCGAGACCGAACTCGTTGCGCGCCCGTCGCGGTCGAACCTCATCGAGGTCGTCGAGCGCCGCATGCTGGCCGATCCCACGCACTGGAGGGCTACTACGAGGGCAATCCGCTTGGCCCAGCGCACATCCCGTCGATACAGCTACAGCGACCGGCTGCGCTACTACTGGGCCGACGGCGAGGTCGACGCCGCCCGTCAGTCCCTGCTGGCCAATCTCGAACGCACCGGCGTGCCGCTGCCGTTGATCAGCCAGTTCCTCCCCGGACAGTACGACCGGATTCGCGCAGGGCCTGCTCGAACCCAGCCCGCAGGCGCTGGTGCTCGACCGCGTCCGCGATGCCCTTCGCCCCTACGCCCGCGCGTGCCTGACCACTGGAGCAACCCGATGACGAGTTACCCCGTACCCGCCCAGACGGACGGTGGCGCAACGATTCTCGAGATCGGGCAGCAACCCGACGTGTGGCGGGAGATCGCCGCGAACGCGTGACGACGAGGTCGCCGACTTCCTCGCGGAACGCCATGCTCCGACCCGACCTGCGGGTGATCCTGACCGGTGCGGGCAGCTCCGCGTTCATCGGAGACATCGCCGCACCCGCGATACGCCGCCACCTCGGCCGCCGCGTCGACGCCATCGCGACCACCGACATCGTCGCCGGTCCGCGCGACTACTTCGAGCCGCGCACCCCGACGCTGCTCGTCTCGTTCGGCCGATCGGGTAACAGCCCGGAGAGCGTGGCCACCACCGCGCTGGCCGACGATCTGATCGACGACGTCTGGCACTTGGTGCTGACGTGCGACGGGCACGGGGAACTGGCCCGCGCCCATCGCGAACGGCCGAACTCGCTGGTCGTCTGCATGCCGGAACGCACCAACGACGTCGGCTTCGCGATGACCTCAAGCCTCACGTCGATGCTGTTGTCGTGTCTGCTGCTGCTGGGCCCCGCCGAACGCGGCGACACCGAGGTACTCGCCCGCGCGGCCGAGCACGTCATGGATCGGCAGCCCGCCATCCGCGCTCTCGCGCAGTCGAAGCGACAACGCGTGCGTCTACCTGGGCAGCGGTCCGCTGAGGGGTCTCGCCCAGGAATCGGCGCTCAAGCTCCTGGAGCTCACGGCCGGTGAAGTGGTCAGCTACTTCGACTCCCCGCTGGGCTTCCGCCACGGACCCAAGTCGGTGATGGACGCGGACACGCTCGCCGTGGTGTTCGTCTCCGCCGATCCGTATACCCGGCGCTATGACCTGGACATCGTCGCCGAGATCCGCGCCCAACTCGGACCGGACGGCGTCACCGTGCTGGCGACCGCACCGATTCCCGCTGCACTCGGCGATGCCGTCGTCCTGCCCGGCCTCGCTGGCCTCGACGACTCGTCGGTCGCGTTGGCCTATCTGGTGTTCGCGCAGTACCTCGCCTTGTTCACCGCGCTGGAATACGGTAAGACACCGGACAATCCGTTCCCAGCCGGCGAGGTGAGCCGGGTGGTGAAAGGGGTGACCATTCACCCGATGGCGGTCGACGACGGGCGGTGACCGACAGATGAGCCCTCTCTATCTGGGCGTCGACGGCGGCGGTTCGAAGACCGCGTTCGCGCTCATCGACGCCGACGGCCGCCTGCTGGCCCGTGCCATCGCAACGAGTTCGTATCACTTCAACGCAGGCCTCGACGTCGTCGAAAAGGTTCTGGCTCAAGGCATCACCGACATCTGCGAACAGGCCGGCATCGGTGCCGGCGAGATCGACTCGGCGTTCTTCGGGCTACCCGGTTACGGCGAAGCCAGCGCAGACGTCGAGCACCTCGACGCCCTACCGGGACGGGTGCTCGGGCACGACCGCTACGGCTGCGACAACGACATGGTCTGCGGATGGGCGGGTTCCCTCGCGGGTGAGGACGGCATCAACGTCATCAGCGGAACCGGCTCGATGACCTACGGTGAGCGGTCGGGCACGGGCGCGCGGGTCGGTGGTTGGGGCGAGCTGTTCGGTGACGAGGGATCTGCGTATTGGATTGCGACACGCGGACTTAACGCGTTCAGCAGGATGAGCGACGGAAGGCTGGAGCGCGGCCCGCTGTACGACCTCCTCAAGGACCGGCTCGAGATCTCCAACGACCTCGATGCCGTTGGGCTCATCATCGAGAACTGGGGCGGAGACCGTAGCTCCATCGCCGCCTTGGCGACCACGGTGTGCGATGCGGCCCGCGCGCACGACGAGTCGGCAGCGGGGATTCTGGCAGCCGCGACCGATGAGCTGGCGGCCCTCGTCGATACCACGCGCGTACTGATCGGCTTTGGTCGAACGGGATCCGGTGCCCGTGTCCCATTCCGGCGGAATGTTCTGCGACGACGACTTTCTCGCGCTGTTCGGCGGCGCCCTGCAACGACTGTCCGCCAACTACGACCTGCGTCCACCCCTTCTCGATCCCGCGGTGGGCGCAGCTCTGTACGCCGCCAAGCGCAGCGGCCATCCGCTGAATGCTCGCTCGAAGCACCACCTCATCACGGCCGAGAGCCAGGAGTCATGAAGCCCACGATCGTCATCATCGGAGCAGGCAGCGTCGAGTTCACCCGAGAACTGCTCGGCGACATCTTCTCGTTCCCGGAGCTCGGGTCGGTTCGCGTCGTCCTGCACGACATCGACACCGAACGCCTGGAGACGGCCGAAGCCATCGCCCGCGCCACCGCTCGGGAAGCTGGTGCCCAGCCGGATATCGTTGCGTCCCTTGACCGCCGGCGGGCGCTCGATGGCGCGGACTACGTCATCAACGTCATCCAGGTGGGCATGCACGACGCCACCGTCCGCGACTTCGAGATCCCCGAGTCCTACGGACTGCATCAGACCATCGGCGACACCATCGGCATCGGCGGCATCTTCCGCGGTCTGCGGACCTTCCCGGTGCTGGCCGCGATCGCTCGCGACATGGCGCAGGTGTGCCCCGACGCGTGGCTGCTCAACTACACCAACCCGATGGCCATGAACATCACGTTCCTCGGCCACGTCGCGCCCAGGCTCAAGGTGCTCGGGCTCTGCCATTCCGTGTACTGGACGATGGTCGGCCTGTGCGAGCTCGTCGACGTGCCGTTCGACGACGTCTCGTACTGGTCGGCAGGCGTCAACCATCAGGCGTGGGTGCTGCGGTGGGAGCGCGGCGGCCAGGACCTGTATCCGCTCCTCGACCAGCGCATCGCCGCCGACCCGGAACTGAGCAGGCGCGTGCGGGTCGACATGTATCGCCGCTTGGGCTACTACCCCACCGAGACGAGTGAGCACAGCAGCGAGTACGTCCCCTGGTATCTGCGGCATCCCGACGAGGTCGACCGGCTGCGCCTCAACGTCGGCGAGTACGTCTCGATCAGTGCGGCAAACCTGGCCGAATACGCCCGCGTCCGTGCGGAATTGGCCGACGCCGAGTCGCTGGAGATCGACACGGACTCGACCGAGTACGCGCCGCAGGTGATCCACTCGCTGGAGACTGGTACGACGAGGGTGATCTCCGCCAACGTCGTCAACACCGGCCTGATCACCAATCTTCCGGACGGCCTGGCCGTCGAGGTGCCCACCGTGATCGACGCGTTGGGCGCCCACCCGATGAGGGTCGGCGACCTGCCTCCGCAGTGCGCCGCACTCAACCGCAACTTCCTCGGCCCGGTCGAGCTCGCCGTCCGCGCCGCCCTGGACGGGGATCCGCGGCTGGTGCGGGCCGCGGCCATGGTCGACCCCAACACCGCCGCCACGTTGACCGTCGACCAGATCTGGACCTTGTGCGACGAACTCACCGCCGCTCACGGAGACCTGCTGCCCGAAGCCCTTCGCACGCCGCCAACAAAGGAGCATCACTCATGATCCGCAGGAGATTCTGCATCGCCTTGGCCGCCATCCTGGCCGTCGCCTTGACCGCATGCGGGGGCGGCGGCTCGTCGTCATCCGGCCCCACCGAGATCGCGGTGTGGCACGGCTACCAGGACACCGAGGGCGATGCCTTCAAATCCCTTGTCGCCCAGTACAACAAGGACCATCCCGACGTCAAGGTGAGCGAGTTGTACTCCTCCAACGACCTGGTGCTGCAGAAGGTCCTGACCGCGGTGCGCGGCGGCAGCGCGCCCGACGTTGCGTACATGTTCGGGTCGTGGTCGCCGAACATCGCGCAGATCCCGCAGGTCGTCGACATGGCCGACGAAGTCTCCAACCCCGACTGGAAGTGGGACGACTTCTATCCGGCCGAGCGGACCGCGGCGACCGTCGGCGACAAGGTCGTCGGCGTACCGGCGCTGGTGGACAACCTCGCGATCGTCTACAACAAGAAGCTCTTCGCCGACGCCGGGATCGCTCCCCCGACGCCGAACTGGACCTGGGACGACTTCCGCGCCGCGGCCGCCAAGCTCACCGATCCCGTCGAAGGGGCAGTACGGCGCGCTCATTCCCGCCGACGGCAGCGAGGACACCGTCTGGCACTACCTTCCGATGCTGTGGGAGGCCGGCGGCGACATTCTGTCCTCCGACAATCAGCACGCCGTGTTCAACTCCGAGGCCGGCGTCAAGGCGCTGACCACGCTGCAGCAGATGGCGGTCACCGACAAGTCGATGTACCTCGACACCACCAACGAGACCGGCCCAAAGCTGATGAACAGCAGCAAGATCGGGATGCTGATCACCGGGCCGTGGGATCTCAGTTCCGCTGACCGACATCGAGTACGGCGTGCAGGTGATGCCGACCTTCGCAGGCTCGGCGGGCGCTCATCAGACGATCTCCGGCCCGGACAACTGGGTGACGTTCGACAACGGAGACAAGAAGAAGCAGGCGGCGATCGACTTCGTGAAGTGGTTGACGGCACCGGAGCAGGTCAAGACCTTCTCGCTGGCCACCGGCGATCTGCCCACCCGCACGTCGGTGGGCCAGGACAACGCGGTCGTCGACAAGATGAACGAGAACCTGCCGGGCGTGAAGACCTTCGTGGAGAATCTGTCCAACGTGAAGAAGATCAGGCCGACCGTCGAGCAGTACCCGGACATCTCCGAGGCGCTGGGCCAGGCGATCGTGTCCGTGATGCTGGGCAAGGATCAGCCCGCAGATGCGCTGAACTCCGCTGCGAAGGCAGCGGACGAGGCACTGGCCGGAAAATAGACCTCGATGCCTCTCGGCCGCGTGCTCCGCCGTCGCGACTCGGAGAGCGTGGCGGGCTGGGCGCTGGCGAGTCCAGCGGTGGTCCTGATCGGCATCTTCGGTCTGCTGCCGGTGCTGATGTCGCTTGCAGCTGTCGTTTCAGCACTCCGACCTGCTGACGCCGGAGACTCCGTGGGTCGGATTCGAGAACTACCGGAAGCTGGCCGACGACCCCGTCTTCATCGAGGCGATCAAGCACACGATCATCTACACCGCCCTGTTCGTGCCGGGCACGATGGTGGTCGGGTCTGCTGGTCGCCGCGGCGATGAACCGCTCGCTGCGCTTCATCTCGGTCTACCGCACCGCCGCCTACATCACCATGGCGGTCTCGACGATCTCGCAGGGCATCATCTTCCTGTGGCTGACCGACCGCGACTACGGTCTGGTCAACGCGGCCCTCAATGCCGTCGGCGTGCCGTCGCAGGGGTTCCTGGCCTCGCCTTCGCAGGCGCTGTTCGTGATCGTGGCGATGACGATCTGGGGCTGGACGGGATTCTGCGGTGATCGTGTATCTGGCTGCGCTGCAGGGAGTTCCCGCCGAGCTTCACGAGGCTGCGTCGATCGACGGCGCGAGCGCGTTCACCCGCTTCCGCACCATCACCGTGCCCCTGCTGGGGCCGGCGAATCTCTTCCTGCTGGTGTGGCTGACGATCAACGCACTGCAGCTGTTCGACGAGGTGTACGTCACCACCCGCGGCGGCCCGCTGCGAGCGACGACCGTCATCGTCTACTACCTCTGGGACCGCGCCTTCGTGCACTTCGACGCGGGTTATGCGGCGGCGATGGCCTACGCGCTGTTCGTCGTCATCCTGGTGATCACCGCGGTGCAGTTCCGCTCGCCCGGAGGTACGTGCACTACTCATGACGATCACCGCGCTCCCGACATCGAAGCGGCCGCACCGCAACCACTTTCGCCGACGCGTCGACTGCGGCGGCTCCGGCTGCCGTTCAGCCCGTGGCATCTGGTTCTGATTCCGCTGTGCTTCCTGCTTGATCGTCCCGCTGCTGTGGATGCTCATCACGTCGCTGGAGACCGAGGGTGAGGCCAACCACTTTCCGCCGGTCCTCTTCCCGGCACAGCCCCGGTTCGAGAACTACGCCGAGGCGTGGGCCGAGGCGCCGTTCGGACACTTCTTCCTCAACAGCGCACTCGTCACGCTGGTCGTGCTCGTCAGCAACCTGATCGTCTGCAGCCTGGCCGGCTACGCGTTCGCCCGGATCCGATTCCTCGGTCGCGGAGCACTTTTCGTCACGTTGATGGCGACGCTGATGGTGCCGTTCCAGGTCACGATGATCCCGGTGTTCCTGATCGTGAAGTGGTTCGGCGACAACGTCTGGGCGGTTCTCGGCATCGACCACATCGGCGCGTTGATGCTGCCCAACCTCGCGACGGCGTTCGGCATCTTCTTCCTGCGCCAGTTCTTCATGACCGTTCCCGTCGAACTCGAGGAGGCCGCCCGCGTCGACGGCACCTCACGGCTCGGCGTGCTGTTCAAGATGGTGCTGCCGCTGTCGCTGCCCGCGCTGTCGACACTCGCCGCCCTCACCGTGCTGACGTCATGGAACGACTTCCTGTGGCCGTTGATCGTGATCACCTCGCAGGACCAGATGACGATTCCGTTGGGGCTCAGCTACTTCCAGGGCGCCCACCGGGTGAAGTGGCCGCTGCTGATGGCGGCCAACGTGATGAGCCTGCTGCCGATGCTGCTGGTGTTCATCGGGGCGCAGAGGTACTTCGTGCAATCGGTGGCCAGCACCGGCATCAAGGGTTGAGAGGGAAGATCTTGGCAGAAGTCGAGTTCCGCGACGTGACGCGTCGCTATCCCGGGCGGGACGACACGTCGCGCTCAAGGGCCTCAATCTGACGGTCGCCGACGGGGAGTTCCTGATCCTGGTCGGGCCGTCGGGATGCGGCAAGAGCACCGCGCTTCGACTGCTGGCCGGGCTCGACAAGCCGACGTCGGGCGAGATCCGAATCGGCGGGGCGGTGGTCAACGACCTGACGCCCGGCGAGCGTGACATCGCGATGGTGTTTCAGAACTACGCGCTCTATCCGCACATGACGGTCTACCGCAACCTTGCCTACGGGTTGCGGCAGCGCAAGACCCCGCGCGCCGAGATCGACAAGCGGGTGCGCGAGACGGCCGAACTGCTCGAGATCGGCGAGCTGCTCGACCGCAAGCCGGGCCAGCTCTCCGGCGGCCAACGCCAACGAGTCGCCATGGGCCGTGCGCTCGTTCGCAAGCCGCAGGCGTTCCTCCTCGACGAGCCGCTGTCGAATCTCGACGCCAAGCTGCGCAACCAGGTGCGGGGCGATCTCAAGCGCCTGCATCGCGAGCTTCCCGTCACCTCCATCTACGTCACCCACGATCAGGTCGAGGCCATGACGCTCGGCGACCGGCTGTGCGTGATGTCGAACGGTGAGGTGCAGCAGATCGGCACCACCGACGACATCTACAACCGGCCGGCCAACACCTTCGTCGCGGCATTCATGGGCAGTCCGCCGATGAACCTGCTGCCCGGCATCATTCGCGTCGGGCGTGCTGCATGTCGGCGGCGCGGCGTTGACGGCCGTGACCGAGCCCGACGGGCCGGTGACGGTGGGCGCGCGCCCGGAGCACCTCCTGCTGCACGACACTCTAGCGGCGACGGGCTGGTGCCCGCGCGGGTCGACTTCATCGAGCCGCTCGGCAGCCACGTCCTCGTCACCGCCTTCGTCGACGAGACACGCGTGATCGTCCACGCCCCGGCAGGCACCGAGTTGGAGCCCGGCACTCGGATCGGCCTGGCGATGCCGCCCGAGCGCACGTACTTCTTCGACGCGGAGACCGGCAGCGCCCGACGCAGCCTCGAACGCATCACGCTGTCGGACCCTCGGTCTCGGTCATTGAGGGCGAGGCCGGAATTGGCAAGACGACGCTGTGGCTGACCGCCGTTGAGCAGGCGCGTCAGCAGGGGTTCCGTGTGTTGTCGGCGCAGCCGGCCGCCGCGGAGTCGGTTCAGGCCTACGCGCCGCTAGCCGACTTGCTGCAGGGCGTCGATCCGGACTCCTGGGTGAACCTGCCCGCGCCGCAGCGGCTCGCGATCGACCAAGTGCTGATGCGGACGGAGGCAGGCAGCCAGGCCACCGACCAGCGCGCGGTCGCGGCGGGGTTTCTCTCCGTCATCAAGCGACTCGCCGATGACTCCCCTGTGCTGTTGGCCATCGACGACCTGCAGTGGCTGGACCCCTCCACCGTGAACGTAGTGGCGTTTGCGGTACGACGGCTGGCGGGACCCGTGGGTGTTCTCGGCGCTCTAGCGCAACGAGCCCAGCTTCGCAAGAGACCGCGGCGTGGCTGCGCCTGGCCCGCCCCGACGCCGTGCGGCGGATCCAGGTTCTGCCGCTGAGCCTGGGCGGGTTGCATGCGGCGCTGTCCGAGCGGCTGGGCCGGTCGTTCCGCGGCCGACGATCGTCGTATCCAGGAGATCTCGGGTGGAAACCCCTTCTATGCAATCGAATTGGCGCGTGCGTTGAAAGGTGACGCAATGCTCGCCGAGGCAGCGTTGCCCAGTCACACTGGCCGGGTTGGTGCAGGCAAGGATCGGTGGCCTGACCAAGCGGTGCAGGAGGCGCTGCTCGCCGCCGCCTGCAGCGCCACACCCACGGTCGAACTCATCGCGCGCGCCACGAGCACGGACGCCGCCCGCGTGGTCGAGTCTTCTAGAGGAGGTCGAGGACAATGACATCATCGGAATCAGTGGGTGCACAATACATTTCACACACCCACTGCTGACTCAGAGCGTCTGCGCGGTGTCAGTCCCGCGCGGCGGCGCCGTATGCATCGACGACTGGCCGACATCGTCACCGAACGCGAACTGCACGCCCGGCACCTTGCGCTGGCGGCCACCAGCGCTGACCCGTTGACGCTGTCTATCCCTCGACAACGCCGCCGAGATCGCCCGTCGTCGTGGCGCGCCTGCCGCCGCTGCCGAGTTACTCGACCTGGCCATCGGCCTCGGGGGCGATACACCCGAGCGTCGGATCCGTTCCGCAGATCGTCGCCACGACGCCGGCGATGTCAGGCGACTGGGGGCCTGCTCGAGCAGACCGTCGAGGAGCTTTCCCTCGGCATCCTGCGAGCCGAGGCGTTCAGCCAGCTCGGCCTCCTCCACATGGGTGCCGATAGCGGCAAGTCGAAGCACGCGATTGCTTCGAACGGGCATTGGCTGAGGTCGGAGAGCACCTCGCGTTACGCGTGCAGGTCCTGACGAACGCATCCTTCTGCTCGTTTCAGCATGTGGCGACGTCGCTGCTGCGCTGCCCAGCGCTGAGGAGGCCGTGGCCCGCGCGGAGCGACTCGGGCAGGCACAGCTGCTCAGCCAGGCATTGAGCATGCGGGTCACGATGGGCGTGGCGTCCGGAATGGGCGTCGACGAAATCGGACTGCGACGCGCTCTGGAGTTGGAGGACCGCGACGCGGATGCCCATGCCTCTCGTCCGGCCGAGCATGCAGAACATCATCATCCTGGCTGGCACCGGCCGGCTCGACGAGGCGTGTCAGGATGGCGTCGGCGATGCGGGCGCGCTGCCTCGAACGCGGTGAAGAGACTCTAGCTGATCCTCGCCGGGTTGTACTACGTCATCGCCGAGTCATACCGCGGGAACCTCTCCGACGCCATGGACATCGCCGAGGATGCAATGGAACGGGCCCTGCAAATGGGTGGGGACCCGGCGCTGATCTTCGGGCTGACGGTCGCGTGGCACCGCCTACGCCTGCGCCGGACGCGTCGACGAGGCTCGACGCGACGTCGCGCAGGCGCTCGCGGCGAGCCAGCGGTCGGGTGCAGTGTTCCTGGCAGGGTTGCAGCTGACTGCTCTCGGCCTTCTCGAGGTGTCGCTGGGCAGCTACGACGCCGCGCTGGCCGCGTTGGCGCCGTTGGTGGCTTCATGGTAGACTCGGCGCCAGAGCGAGGGAGATCGTTGTCGGCGCCTTCATTCCCGACGCCGTCGAGGCATTCATTGCGCTCGGCCGTCTCAATGAGGCCGAGCCGCTCATCGCCGCGCTCGAACGCAACGGCGCTCGCTTGGACCGGCCCTGGATGCTGGCGATCGGCGCCCGCTGCCGCGCCATGCTGCTGGCAGCCGAAGGTCGACCTCGATACGCGCAATCTCGCAGCGCAGCATGCGATGACCGAACACGATCGTCTGCCGATGCCGTTCGAACGCGCTCGCACTCAGCTGCTGGTCGGCCAGCTTCACCGTCGTGATCGACAGAAGGACGCTGCGTCAGTGGCTCTTCGCGAAGCGTTGGCGGCGTTCGAGACCATCGGCACTCCGTTGTGGGCCGAGCGGCACGGGTCGAGCTGGAGCGGTCGACGTCGCGCCGCGAAGCACCTCGGGCCTGACCCCGGCCGAGCAGCGGGTCGCCGAGCTCGCCGCGTCGGGAATGACCAACCGCGACGTCGCGGCCGCGTTGTTCATCAGTCCGAAAACCGTCGAGGCCAACCTCGGCCACGTCTATCACAAGCTCGGGATCCGCTCCCGCGCCGAACTCGGCCGCCGTCATCGATCAACCCGACGTGGACGAATCGTAGGGTAATCTCCCGATTTCTCTTCTAGCGCACGCTCATAGCGTCAGTGCGGAAGAAGGAGGTGGCGCCATGGTGGCGACCTGACGGAATCGGACTCCAACGTCGACTTAGCACTCTCACCGGCGGTGCCGAAGAATCCACTGGGGTATCGAAAACGCTTGCGTGCAGTCCGGGTCTTTCACACCGGCTACGAAGCGCTGCGCGACGCAGGCGGCCAGGTCACCAGGGTGGTCCTTGCGCCGAAGTGGCTCGTCGCGCCGCTGGTGCTCGTGACGTCGCCGAGGGAGATCCAGGACGTTCTGGCCGCTCGGATCTGTTCGTCGAGAAGAACATCATGGCCACGGAGATGCGGCACCTGTTGGGCGGCAACTTATCGATCTCACCTCACGAGCAATGGCTTCCGCGCCGACGGGCGATTCAACCGGTCTTCACCAAACGCCACGTCCGCGCGTTCGGTGCCGACATGTCGCAAGCCGCGGAGACGATCGCCGCCAGCTGGGCACCCGACGGTGAGATCGACCTCGACGCGCAATGCCGCCGACTGACACTGCGCGCGCTCGGCCGGTCAGTGCTCGGACTCGACCTGGACGAACGCGCGGAGTCGCTGGCCAAACCGTTGCAAACCTCAGTCAAGTACATCGCCGACCGGGCACTGGCGCCGATCCGCGCCCCACACTGGTTGCCGACTCCGGCGCGGCGCCGTGCCCGTGCGGCGGCAGCCGCGCTGCGCCACCTCGCCGATGACGTCCTGCGCGCGTGCCGCACCGACCCCACCCGCGAGGCACCCCTCGTACAGGCCTTGATCGTGGCCACCGATCCCACAACGGGCCAAACCCTGTCCGACGAGGAGATCTGCAGCGAGCTGATCTCATTCATGAACGCCGGGCACGACACCACGGCAACCGCGCTGACCTATGCGTTGTGGGCGCTTGGTCATCACCCCGAGCTGCAGGACCGCGTCGTCGCCGAGATCGCCGAAATCGGTGACCGCGAACTGACACCCGACGACGTTCCTCGCCTCGAATACACCGTGGCGGTGCTGCAAGAGGCGCTGCGTCTGTGTCCTCCGGCCGCCGCCCTCGGGCGGGTGGCCATGCAGGACGTCGAGGTTGACGGCCATCGCGTCGAGAAGGGCGCGACTTTGGTGGTCGGCATCTATGCCGTGCAACGCGACCCGGCACTGTGGGACGACCCGCTGACGTTCGACCCGGAACGGTTCAGCCGCGTCAACTCCAAGGGCCGGGATCGCTGGCAATACCTGCCATTCGGGCCGGACCGCGGTCCTGCATCGGGGACCACTTCGCGATGCTCGAGCTGACGCTCGCGCTGGCCACCATCATCCGCCGACGCGAGATTCGATCGCTCGAGGATGACTTTCCGCTCGCCACGCCGTTCACGACGGTTGCCGCTCGTCCCATACCCGCCCGTGTGCGCGCGCGGAAGTGACGAGGACGTAGAGACCACGCGGCTAGCTCGACCTACGGTCGACCGAACCGATCGCCCTCGCGGCTGGCCCCGCCGCGTGTGGGCTCGGCAGTGACGAGCCAGTCATCCAAAAGTCTTGCAGCAGCGGGCAACCCGTCGCCCTCGGCGGTGATCGAGACACCAAGAGCCGCAGCGCGTGCTCAAACCGAGCACCGCGGTCCGTCCGGGACGGCGAAAAGACTTGCAAAAGATCCCGCTACCGGGCGCGATTAATTAACTGACGCGAAGGTAGTTAACCTAAGCAAACTTGTGGTACTGCAGTCCAAGCGCCGACGGATGCCGGCGGGGTCGGGTCAGACGCCGAAGCGAAGCAGTTCGTCCGCGGTGATCAGACGCTCCTGCTTGGCGGGAAACTCGCGGGTCCTCAGCGGGTGACGGAGCAGTGACCAGGCCATACGACTAACTCGAGACCGAGTCCTGTGGTTCAGGATCATCGCGCCCCTCCTACACTCCAGCGTTCCAAAACATGCGACTAACGCACCTTACCAAACCCTTAGTTTTTTACAAACCGGATTTCTGGCTAACGTTAGAACCGCGAACGGTTTGTGCTGGTGGCGCCGGGTCAGACGCCGTAACGGACCAGTTCGGCCGCCGTGATCAGGCGTTCGTTGCGTGCCGGGAACTCGCGACCCCGTGCGGCGTGGCGGAAGAATGACCTTACGAGTTGGCCCATCCGTGATGGAACTATTGGGTTGATGTACACGGTGCTCACTCCTGCGTCGGGCTAATGAACTGCGACCATTAGACGCCTGTGATCTAGGTAACACTACGAGGCGCGCCGACAAAGATATGCTGTTTCTGGTGTGACCAATGGGGTTGGTGAGGCGCCCAGTGCGCTTGGTGGCACTTACTCGCAGCTTGCAGCGCGCTTTACGGCCGATGAGACGGGTTGATCTTGTAGCAAACGCCGTTCCGCTCGCGACCGTTTGCCGAAAAACTAACGCTAGCGACGGAGAAGTCCGTTAATATCCTGCGGGAAGGCTGGGGGCCTTCGCGATCAATTCACTGGGGGAGTTTCGATCATGGGGTGTTGTGGCAAGCATGTCTCACTGGAATTGGCACCAAATTCGGCGACGGGAACCAGCGCCGGGAGATTCGTGGGTCGGGTCGGTGCACTGGCCGTGGCACTGGGGATCGGACTCGCGGTAACGAGCAGCCAGGGGCTTGCTCGTGCCGACACGCCCACCACCACTTCAGAATCCGACAGTCCGCCGAACCCGCACCTGAAACCAGCTGGCATACAACGGCATTCAACGCTGACGCACCTTCGGCCAGGACCTGCCGCGGACGATACTTCCGAACCAGGAGTCGCGGGGACCTCCGTGCGCGCGAGACTCCGTCAACTCGGCGCGTTCGGTCGCGATGGAAACGACCCGGCTGTTGGCCCGGGGAATCGTGCCACCGAGAACCAAGACATGGCACAGGTCGAGGACCGAGGCGATCACGAACGGGGATTCAGCGCCACGGGGAACGGGTTGGTCGGACGAAGAGCGACCGCAAGCCAGTCGCATGAGCCTGCAGGCTTTGCCAAATTGGACATTAGCCCTTTCAGACCGAGGCAAGCGAGTGCGGGCAGGACTGCCGTCGACCGATCCTTTACGCGGCCTTTGGCAACAGAGGACAACTCGGGCACGACGTTCCATCCCAACGAAGCCCCCGCGCGCATCCAGCGGGCAACCGAGACTCTCGGCACCCCGATCGTCGCTGCGGTGACGCCTCAGGCGAATCCACGGGTTGGGCCGATTCATGCGGCGGTGTCGGCCGTTCTCACGGCGTTGGGCATCACGCCCTCGGCGGTAGGTGACGACAGCCCACCTCGAGTGCCGATGCCCAGCGTCGTGGCGCTGCTGCAGCTGGTACGCCGCGAGATCGAACACACCTTCTTCAATCGGGCGCCTCAATTCAGCAGTGAAACAACGAGTTTGAGCGTGAAATCGGGCGGATCGGTCGCAGTTCCGCAGCAGGCCGGCATCGACCCCGACGGTGATCCGGTGACCTACTCCGCACCTGAACGCGGCGCCGTCGGCGGGCCAGAGCACGGCACGGTCACCGTGGCGGACGGCACCGTCACCTACACCGCCGACGCGGGCTACGCCGGCCCTGACACCTTCGTGATGACGGCGAGCGACGCCGCGAGCGGATTTCACCTGCACGGTCTCGCGAGCCTGTTCAACCCGCGTGCGGCCCATACCGACACGACGACCGTGAACGTGACCGTCAAGGCGGCCGACGTGGTCGTCACTCCCACCCAGACCAGTCCGGAGATCGTCAGTACCGAATCGCCCACCGTGGTGCGGCGGCCCGACGGCTCCGCGGTCGTCATCACGAAGAACGAGCTCGGACAGACCATCGTGACGGTGCAGAACCCCGACGGCTCGTTCGGCTCCAGCCAAACACTCACCGGCACCGTCGTCGTGGGCGCAGATGGCACGGTGGCGCAGTCCACCACCAGTAGCGGGCGGCCCGCATTCGCTCGGATGGCGGCGTTTTCCAGCCTCGCGTCCTTCCCCACCAACACGATTACGGTGGTTCGACCCGACGGCACCCTGCACGAGTACTCCGTCGACGGCTACAAGCAAGGCGAGGTGCAGGTTGGCGACGACGGGACCGTCGTGCTGACCACGTACACCGACGGCGATCCCCGCGAGACGACGGTGACGGTGATCCGCTCCGACGGCAGAGACGACAGCTACACGTTCACTGGAAGCCCATCGGGGGAGCAAGCGGAGATAGGGGCCAACGGGACGGTCGCGCAGACGGCCTACGTGGACAACGGCAACCCCACGATCGTCGCCGTGATACGCCCCGACGGTCAACGCGAAACCCACACCATCACAGGATCTGTGGATAGCACTGCGCAGGTGGGTAGCGATGGCACGGTTGCCTTGGCCACCGAACTGGGTAACGGCACCGATGAGGACCCGTACCGGAGCAAGTTGACGGTGATCCATACCGACGGCTCGACGGATGAGTACACGAGCGATAGGCAGCTGGACGTCACGGGTGTCGTGGTCGGTCCGGATGGAACAGCCGCTCTGGCCGGCAGGTCAGGCGAGGGGACTGGAATAGACACGCTCACTGACGATCATCAACGTGATCCGGTCAGACGGAAGCCGCGAACACGTCACCGTGGCCGGCCACCCGCAGGATCCGCTCCAGATAAACGCCAACGGGACCGTCGCACAGTCGACCGTCTACGACCGAGGAGACACCGAAACCGAGCCGATTCCAGAACCACGGTGCATCGTGCTGCGCCCCGGCGCCAACGACGCCAACTACGTCATCGACGGCTTCGCGTACCGCGGAGTGAAGATCGCCGACAACGGGGACATCGCCCAGACCACCTACACCGAAGACGGTCCGACCGAAGCCGAGCGGTTCGTCATGCACCTCACGGTGATTCACCCCGACGGCAGCCGCAACGTCCAATCCGTGGTTGGGCGGCCGCGGCAGGGAGCGCAGGTCGGCGCCGATGGCACCTTCGCCCAGACCACTGCCACAAGTGACGACGGTCCGGAGCACCCTGTCTGTCACCACTGTTCTCATCACCCGGCCGGACGGTAGCCACGATCGGCGGGTCGTTCGCCGGCACCTCTCAGTTTCCGAACGAAGCTGCTCAAGTGTTCGCAGACGGCACCGTCGCCCAGATCACGACCAGCTTCCCGGAGACGGACAACGGTCCTGTCGAATCCACGGTGACGGTGCGCCGACCCGACGGAGCGCAGAGGAGCGTCACGTCACCAGGATGGCCTCGCGGTCCACTCGAGCATGAATGCCGACGGGACCGCCGCGACCTTCGCCACCGAAACCGGCGACGGCAGCGCGGCAAATCCCTACGTGATCCATACGACGACGATCTCAGTGTTATAGGAGTGACCGGCACAGCCACCACGCAACGCGCGGCGTTGAAATAGCGCTCACGCAGAAGAAGTGCGAGTAGCCATGCTCGCCACCGCTATCCGAACGTCAGGGCCGCACGCGTACGAGGCGAACCAAGCCTCAGCATCTACCGCTGCGGCGCCGCCGTCGGCTTGATCGGCGCGGGAAGCGCCGTCTCACCCATCAGATAGCGGTCGACGCCCGCAGCCGCGGCCCGGCCCTCGGCGATCGCCCACACGATCAGCGACTGCCCGCGCCCCATGTCGCCGGCAACGAATATGCCCGGCACCGAGGTCTGGAAGTCGTCGTCCCTCTTGACGTTCCCGCGGTCGGTCATCTCGACCCTCAGGTCGGTCAGCAGACCCGGCTTCTCGGGGCCGACGAAGCCCATGGCCAGCAACACCAGATCGGCGTCCAGGTCGAAGTCGCTGCCCTCGACCTTCTCGAACTTGCCCGCCTTCATCTCGACCTCGTGCACCTTGAGGCACTCGACGTGTCCGTTCGGAGCCGACGAACTCCTCGGTGTTGACCGAGAAGACCCGCTCGCCGCCCTCTTCGTGTGCCGAGGCCACCCGGTACATCAGGGGGTAGGTCGGCCACGGCGTCGAGATCGGCCCGCTCCTCGGGCGGCCGCGGCATGATCTCGAACTGGTGGATGCTCGCGGCACCCTGACGGTGCGCGGTGCCGAGGCAGTCGGCACCCGTGTCGCCGCCGCCGATGATGACGACCCTCTTGTCCTTGGCCGTGATCGGTGGCTCGCCGTCGTCGCCGACGACGGGGTCGCCGTTCTGGACGCGGTTCGCCCACGGCAGGTACTCCATCGCCTGGTGGATGCCGTCGAGATCGCGGCCGGGGATCGGCAGGTCACGCCAGTCGGTGGCGCCGCCGGACAGGACGACGGCGTCGTAGTTCAGCCGAAGCTGGGCCACCGTGAGGTCGACCCCGACGTTGACGCTGGCTCGGAACTGGGTGCCTTCGGCCTCCATCTGCTCGAGCCGCCGGTCGATGTGCCGCTTCTCCATCTTGAACTCGGGGATGCCGTAGCGCAGCAGTCCGCCGATGCGGTCGGCCCGCTCGAACACCGTCACCGTGTGCCCGGCCCTGGTCAGCTGCTGTGCGGCCGCCAGCCCTGCGGGACCCGACCCCACGACGGCGACCTTCTTGCCGGTCATCCGGTCCGGGGGCAAGCGGCACCACCCAGCCCTCGTCGAAGGCGTTGTCGATGATCTCGACCTCGACCTGCTTGATGGTGACGGCGTCCTGGTTGATGCCGAGCACGCAGCTCGCCTCGCAGGGTGCGGGACACAGCCGTGCCGGTGAACTCCGGGAAGTTGTTGGTGGCGTGCAGCCGCTCGATGGCGTCGCGCCAGCGGTCCCGGTAGACCAGGTCGTTCCACTCGGGGATCAGATTGCCCAGCGGACACCCGTTGTGGCAGAACGGAATTCCGCAGTCCATGCACCGGGCCGCCTGGTCTTGCAACGCGTCGTGGGAGAAGTCCTCGTAGACCTCGTTCCAGTCCCGCAGACGCAGCGGGACCGGCCGGCGCTGCGGGGTCTCGCGATGGGTGATCTTGAGGAAGCCGCGCGGGTCAGCCACTGGCCGCCGCCATGATCGCCGTGTCCACGTCCACGCCCGCTGCTTCCGCATCGGCGATGGCGGCGAGCACGCGCTTGTAATCGCGTGGCATCACCTTGACGAAGTGCTTCATGTGCCCATCCCAATCGGTCAGGATCTGTTGGCCCACAGGCGAGTCGGTGGCATCGACGTGCGCCTGGAGCATGTCGCGCAGCCACTCGACGTCGTCGTCGACGAGGCGCTCGAGTTCGACCATTTCGGTGTTCAGGTTGTCCGACAGCGTGCCGTGCCGGTCGTAGACGTAGGCGATGCCGCCGGACATGCCCGCCGCGAAGTTGCGGCCGGTGGGACCGAGGATGGCGACCTTGCCTCCGGTCATGTACTCGCAACCGTGATCGCCGACGCCCTCGACCACGGCGTGCGCGCCCGAGTTACGCACCGCGAAGCGCTCGCCGACCTGGCCGCGGATGAAGGCCTGTCCGCTGGTGGCGCCGAACAGGATCACGTTGCCCGCAATGATGTTGTCCTCGGCGACGAAGTCCGCTGGCGCGCCCTCGGGTGGCCGCACGACCAGACGACCACCGGACAACCCCTTGCCGACGTAGTCGTTGGCGTCGCCGTACACCCGCAGCGTGATGCCCTGTGGCACGAAGGCCCCGAAGCTGTTGCCCGCGGAACCTTCGAACGTGATGTCGATGGTGCCGTCCGGAAGTCCCTGCCCGCCATGGGCCTTGGTGACCTCGTGGCCGAGCATCGTGCCGACCGTGCGGTTGACGTTCGCGATCGCGGTGGTGAACCTCACGGGGCTGCCACTGTCGATAGCCTCGCGGCTCTGCGTGATCAGCTGCTGGTCGAGCGCCTTGTCCAGGCCGTGGTCCTGCCGCGAACTGCAGTACAGGTCCTGGTTCATGAACGCCGACTCGGGCTCGTGCAGCACGGAGCGCAGGTCCAGCTTGTGAGCCTTCCAGTGCTCGGCCGCCCGCGTCGTGTCGAGCGCCCCGACCTGGCCGACCATTTCGTTTACCGTGCGGAAGCCCAACTGCGCCATGAGTTCCCGCACCTCTTCGGCGATGAACAGCATGAAGTTCTCGACGAACTCCGGCTTGCCGTCGAACCGTTGGCGGAGCAGCGGATTCTGCGTCGCGACGCCGACCGGGCAGGTGTCGAGATGGCAGACACGCATCATGATGCAGCCCGCCACCACCAGCGGCGCGGTCGCGAAGCCGAACTCCTCGGCCCCGAGCAACGCGGCGACGACGACGTCGCGGCCGGTCTTGAGCTGACCGTCGACCTGAACCACGATGCGGTCGCGTAAACCGTTGAGCAGCAACGTCTGCTGCGTCTCGGCGAGGCCGAGCTCCCACGGCGCGCCCGCATGCTTCTGCGACGTCAGCGGCGTGGCGCCGGTGCCGCCGTCGTGCCCGGAAATGAGCACCACGTCGGCGTGCGCCTTGGAGACGCCGGCGGCAACGGTCCCCACGCCGTTCTCGGAGACGAGCTTGACGTGCACGCGCGCACCGGGATTGGCGTTCTTCAGGTCGTGGATCAGCTGCGCGAGATCCTCGATCGAGTAGATGTCGTGATGCGGCGGCGGCGAGATCAGCCCGACGCCAGGCGTGGAGTGCCGAACCTCGGCCACCCACGGGTACACCTTGTGACCCGGAAGCTGGCCACCCTCACCGGGTTTCGCGCCTTGCGCCATCTTGATCTGAATGTCGGTGCAGTTGGTCAGGTAGTGACTCGTCACGCCGAATCGCCCCGAGGCGACCTGCTTGATGGCACTGCGGCGCCAGTCGCCGTTCTCCTCCGGCTCGAAGCGGTAGACGGCCTCGCCGCCCTCGCCCGAATTCGACCGGCCACCAAGGCGATTCATCGCGATGGCGAGCGTCTCGTGCGCCTCGGCGGAGATCGAGCCGTAGCTCATCGCGCCCGTCGAGAATCGCTTGACGATCTCGCTGGCCGGCTCGACGTCGTCGATGGAGATCGGCTCGCGCACGGCGTCGTCACCCGTGCGGAACTTGAGCAGCCCGCGCAGCGATGCGTAGCGCTCGCTCTGGTCGTCGACCAGCTTCGTGTACTCCTTGAACACCGAGTACTGCCCGGTGCGGGTGGAGTGCTGCAGCTTGAACACCGTGTCGGGGTTGAACAGGTGGTACTCGCCCTCGCGTCGCCACTGGTACTCCCCGCCGACCTCGAGCTCGCGGTGCGCGCGCTCGTCGGGACGGTCGAGGTAGGCCAGCGCATGCCGGGCGGCGACGTCGGAGGCGATGTCCTCGAGGTCGATGCCGCCGACGGGGCAGCTCAACCCGCCGAAGTAGTCGTCGAGCACCTGCTGGCTGACGCCGATGGCCTGGAACAGCTGCGCCCCGGTGTAGGACGCCAGCGTCGAGATGCCCATCTTCGACATCACCTTGAGCACGCCCTTGCCCGCGGCCTTGGTGTAGTTGGCCTTGGCCTGATCGCTGCTGATGTCCGCGATGACGCCGCGGTCGCACATGTCCTCGATCGACTCGAAGGCCATGTACGGGTTGATGGCGGCCGCGCCGAAGCCGCAGAGCGCGGCCATGTGGTGCACCTCGCGGGCGTCACCCGCTTCGACGACGAGCCCGACCTGGGTGCGGGTGCGGTCCCGGACCAGGTGGTGGTGCACGGCCGACACGCTGAGCAGCGACGGGATGGGTGCCAGCGACTCGTTCGATTCACGATCGGACAGCACGATGATGCGGGCGCCGTCGCGGATGGCGGCGGAGACCTTGGCGCGGACGTCGTCGAGCGCCTCCTTGAGCCCTTGGCCGCCTCTGGCCACCGGGTACAGGCAGCGGATGACCGCCGCGCGCAGTCCGTGCTTGTGCCCGCGGATCTCGTGGTCGGGATCGACGCACATCAGCTTCGACAGGTCGGCGTTGCGCAGGATCGGGCCGGGCAACACGATCTGCCGGCACGAGTCGGCGTCCGGGGTCAGCAGGTCGCCCTCCGGACCGACGGTGCCCTGCAGGCTGGTCACCACCTCTTCGCGGATGGCGTCCAGCGGCGGGTTCGTCACCTGAGCGAACAGCTGCTGGAAGTAGTCGTAGAGCATCCGCGGCCGCGCCGAGAGCACGGCCACCGGCGTATCGGTGCCCATCGAGCCGAGCGCCTCGGCGCCGGTCCGCGCCATGGGCGCGACCAGAAGATTGAGCTCCTCGTAGGTGAAGCCGAAGATCTGCTGGCGCAGCACCACGCGGTGGTGTGGCATGCGCACGTAGTCGCCGGGCGGCAGGTCGTCCAGGTGGAACAGCCCCGCGTCGAGCCACTCGCGGTACGGCTCCTGGGCGGCGAGGTCGGCCTTGATCTCCTCGTCGTCGACGATGCGGCCCTGCGCGGTGTCGACCAGGAACATGCGGCCCGGTTGCAGGCGCATCTTCTTGACGACGGTCGACGGATCGAGGTTCAGCACGCCCGCCTCGGAGGCCATCACGACGAGACCGTCGTTCGTCACCCAGATGCGCGACGGGCGCAGGCCGTTGCGGTCGAGGACCGCGCCGATCACCGTGCCGTCGGTGAAGCACACCGCCGCGGGTCCGTCCCACGGCTCCATCAGCGACGAGTGGTACTCGTAGAACGCCCGGCGCGCGGGGTCCATCGACTCGATGCCGCTCCCATGCCTCGGGGATCATCATCAGGACGGCGTGCGGGAGCGAGCGCCCGCCGAGGTGCAGCAGTTCGAGCACCTCGTCGAAGCGCGCGGTGTCCGAGGCGCCGGGGGTGCAGACGGGGAAGATCTTGTCGAGATCCCGGGCGCCGTCGCCCCTCCGGCTCGCCTCGGGCGCGAAGACGTCGGTCTTGATGAGCGCCTCGCGTGCGCGCATCCAGTTCTCGTTGCCGGTGACGGTGTTGATCTCGCCGTTGTGGGCGACGCGGCGGAACGGGTGTGCCAGCGGCCACGACGGGAACGTGTTGGTCGAGAACCGCGAGTGGACGATGCCGAGCGCGCTGGTCAGCCGGTCGTCCTGCAGGTCGAGGTAGAAGGCCTTGAGCTGCGGGGTGGTGAGCATGCCCTTGTAGACGAACGTCTGGCCGGACAGGCTCGGGAAGTAGACGGTCTCCCGACCGGGGCCGTCCTGGCCCGGGCCCTTGGTGCCCAGCTCGTGCTCGGCGCGCTTGCGCACCACGAAGCAGCGGCGCTCGAGCTCCATACCGCTGGCGCCGCCGATGAACACCTGGCGGAAGGTCGGCATGGCGTCGCGGGCGAGCGCGCCGAGGGACGAGTCGTCGGTGGGGACGTCACGCCAGCCGAGCAGGGTCAGGCCCTCGGCCTCGACGATCTTTCCGACCGACTCGCACGCTGCGGCGGCGTCGCGGGACGACTGCGGCAGGAACGCGATGCCGGTGGCGTAGGAGCCCTCCTCGGGCAGTTCGAAGTCGACGACGTCGCGCAGGAAGGCGTCGGGCACCTGCAGCAGGATTCCGGCGCCGTCGCCGGTGTTCGGTTCGGCGCCCTGTGCACCGCGGTGTTCCAGGTTCAGCAGCGCGGTGATCGCCTTGTCGACGATGTCGCGGCTGCGCCTACCGTGAATGTCGGCGACCATCGCGACACCGCAGGAGTCGTGTTCATACGCGGGGTTGTACAGCCCTTGTTTCTGGGGCGTCATTCCCACCTAACCCTTCGGATGCGCGTGAGCATGGCAGCCGTCAACGACGGCTCCAGCCTGGCGATGGGTGCGCCTGCGTGCAGCACTGAACGGCGGGCTTGGGCCCCACTCGCCACGAGTGGTGAAACGATATGACAAACACCGCCTGACATGCCAACTTAGTCGAACCTAACTAGCTTCGGCAGGCGCGAGGCGGCGATCCAGCGGGTCGCCGGATCTCGTTGCTGCACTTGGATTTTCAATCAGGCGTCCGAGGACGGTCCGGACGGCGCGCGAGACAAACATCACGGCGGAGCTGACGCGCCGTTTTGCTACGGGCAGCGCGCGCCATCCGTTTGCTGGCAAATTCGGGCAGCGGCAGTTTGCCACCAAGGTCTCGCCGGATTCTTAGAGAAGCGATTTGGTGACGAACCTCTGTCGTCACGCGGACGGATTTACCGTGTGGTCACCGGGGACGGTACTGTCGGCAGACCGAATCTCTAATACCACGGGATAACTCTGCTGCCGCTGATGCGCCGATCCGACACACCGGTCGAGCATCCCAGGCACGCGCCGGACCCGCGCCGGACCCACGGAAGCCCAAGTAGGGGACTGCGACATGGTTAACCAACTCGAGCAGGCCACGGACGCCTTGCGCAAGGCACTCGTCCAGGTCGAGCGCCTGAAGTCGAAGAACCGCGATCTGCTGGAGCGGGCGGGCGAACCGATCGCGATCGTCGGCATGTCCTGCAGGTTCCCCGGTGGCGTCGAGTCGCCGGAGGACCTCTGGCGAGTCGTCGGCGACGGCCGCGACGTCATCACCGAGATGCCCGGTGACCGCGGCTGGGACGTGCCGAGCCTGTTCGACCCCGATCCCGACGCACCGGGAAAGACCTACGCCACCTCGGGCGGGTTCGTCGACGACGTCGCGGACTTCGACGCCGGATTCTTCGGCATCGCACCGAGCGAGGCGCTCGCGATGGACCCCCAGCAGCGGATGCTTCTGGAATTGTCGTGGGAGGCCCTGGAGCGGGCCGGCTTCGATCCGGCAGATCTGCGCGGCAGTGCCACCGGCGTGTACGCCGGGGTGATCTCCGGCGGCTACGGCATGATCGTCGGACAGCATCGAGGGTTACCGGCTGACGGGCATGACGTCCAGCGTGACGTCGGGGCGGGTCAGCTACGTGCTCGGGCTCGAGGGTCCCGCGGTATCGGTGGACACCGCGTGCTCGTCGTCGCTGATGGCACTGCACATGGCCGTGCAGTCGCTGCGGACCGGCGAATGCAACCTCGCCCTGGCGGGCGGCGTGACGGTCAACGCGACGCCGACGATCTTCGTCGAGTTCGCCCGGCACCGAGGGCTGGCCACCGACGGCCGCTGCAAGCCGTACGCGGGCGCCGCCGACGGCGTCGGCTGGGCCGAGGGCGGCGGCGTCCTCGTCGTCGAGCGGCTCTCGGACGCGCAGCGCCTCGGCCATCCGGTGCTCGCCCTGGTCCGTGGTTCGGCGGTCAATCAGGACGGCGCGTCGAACGGCCTGACCGCGCCCAACGGCCCGTCACAGCAGCGGGTGGTTCGCGCTGCGCTTGCCAATGCCGGCCTGTCCACGGCCGACGTCGACGTCGTCGAGGGGCATGGCACCGGTACGCCGCTGGGCGACCCGATCGAGGCACAGGCGTTGCTGGCCACCTACGGGCAGGGCCGCGACGCCGAGCACCCGGTATTCCTCGGCTCGATCAAGTCGAACATGGGTCACACGCAGGCTGCGGCCGGCGTGGCGGGCGTCATCAAGATGGTCATGGGCATGCAGCACGACGTGATGCCCGCGACGCTGCACGTCGACGCGCCGAGCCCGCACGTCGACTGGTCGGCGGGCGCGGTGTCCCTGCTGTCGCAGCCGCGGCCGTGGCCCGCCGATGGTCCGGTGCGACGGGCCGGCGTGTCCTCGTTCGGGATCAGCGGCACCAACGCCCACGTCATCATCGAGGCCGCTCCGCCGGTGGCCGCCGCCGAGGCTCCCGCCGCTGCCCGGCCCGCCGTCATCCCGTGGGTCCTCTCGGGCAAGACCGAGGCCGCGGTCAGCGCACAGGCGGCCCGCCTGCTCGACCATCTGACAGTCGCACCCCGACCTCGACGTCGCCGACGTGGCGTGGACGCTGGCGGGGCGGTCGACGTTCGACCACCGCGCCGTCGTGCTCGGCACGGACCGCGACGCACTGCTCGCGGCGTTGGCTCGGGCCGCCGCCGACGAGATGGGCAACCACGTCGTCCGCGGGCAGGTCGGCGTCAAGGGCAAGACCGCCTTCGTCTTCCCAGGCCAGGGCTCGCAGTGGGTCGGCATGGGCGTCGAATTGATGGACGCCGCACCGGTTTTCGCCGAGCACATCGCGGCGTGCGACGCGGCGCTGGCGGAGTTCGTCGACTGGTCGCTCGTCGACGTCCTCCGGGGAGCGCCCGGCGCGCCCGCACTGGACCGCGTCGACGTCGTCCAGCCCGTTCTGTTCGCGGTGATGGTCTCGCTGGCCGAGCTGTGGCGGTCCATCGGCGTCTCCCCCGACGCCGTCATCGGCCACTCGCAGGGCGAGATCGCCGCGGCGTGCGTCGCAGGCGTGCTGTCCCTGCGCGACGCCGCCCGCGTGGTCGCCTTGCGCAGCCGACTGCTGGTGACCCTGACCGGCTCCGCGGGCATGGTGTCGCTGGCCTGCTCGGCCGACCGCGCCCGAGAGTTGTTGGCCCCGTTGGGCGATCGTGTCGGCATCGCCGCGATCAACGGCCGCGCCGCGGTCGTGGTCTCCGGCGAGAGTGGCGCGCTCGACGAGCTGGTCGCCCAGTGCGAGGCTCTCGAGATCCGCGCCCGCCGCATCGACGTCGACTACGCGTCGCACTCCGCACAGGTCGAGCCGATCCGCGACGACCTCGTCGCCGCCCTTGCCGACATCGAACCGCGGTCGTCGAAGATCGCGTTCTTCTCCACTGTCACGGGCGGACTCGTCGACGGTGCCGGTCTCGACGCCGAGTACTGGTACCGCAACATCCGCCAGACCGTCGAACTCGACGCGGCCGTGCGCACGGCCTGCGGCGCGGGCTACCGGGCGTTCATCGAGTCCAGCCCCCACCCCGCGCTCATCGCGGGCATCGAGGACACCGTCGCCGACTGCCTCGGGTCGCGACGCTGAACCACTGGTCGTCCCCTCCCTCGGTCGCGACGACGGCGGCCTCGACCGCTTCCTCACCTCTGCTGCGCAGGCCCACGTTTCCGGGGTCGGCGTGGCGGTGGCGCGGGCTGTCCGGCGGCGGCACGCTGGTCGAGCTGCCGACGTATGCCTTTCAGCGGCGGCGGTTTTGGCTGTCCGGAGGTACCGCGGGCGGCGATGCGGCGGGCCTCGGCATGGCCGGCGCCGAGCACGCGTTGCTGGGCGCCGTGGTGGCCTCCGCGGACGGCTCGCAGGTGGTGTTGGCGGGCCGGCTCGCACCGTCATCGCAGGGCTGGCTCAACGATCACGCCGTGGCCGGGGTGGTGCTGTTCCCCGGAGCGGGGTTCGTCGAGTTGGCGATCCGCGCCGGCGACGAGGTCGGCTGCGCGGTGTGTCGACGAGCTGACGTTGCACGCCCCGCTGATGCTGGGTCCGGCGGGCGTCCAGATCCAGGTGATCGTCGGCGGCACAGAGGCGATCCGGAGCCGCGTGCCGGTCGTCCGTGTTCTCCCGCGCAGGCGAGGACGGTGCCTGGGTCCTGCATGCCGAAGGGCTGCTGAGCCCGACCCCCGCCGGCGCCGAGCCTGCGGATCTTTCGGCGTGGCCCCCGGCGGGCGCCACGCCCGTGGACGCCTCCGACGCCTACGCGGTGTTGGCCGGTCGCGGCTACGAGTACGGGCCCGCGTTCCAGGGCCTGACCGCGGTGTGGCGCCGCGGCGACGAGATCTTCGCCGAGGTCGCGGTGCCCGAGGCCGCGTGGTTCGGTCGCCGGGTTCGGCGTCCATCCCGGCGCTGCTGGACTCGGCGCTGCACGCGGTCGCGCTGACCGCCCCCGAGGGACAGACGGCGCTGCCGTTCTCCTGGCAGGGCGTCAGGTTGCACGCGGCAGGCGCGGCCGCGGCGCGGGCGCGGATCGCCCCGTCGGGCCCGAACGCGATGAGCATCGAACTGGCCGACGGGCTGGGCCTGCCGGTGTTGTCGGTGGCCTCCATGGTCGCCCGCCCGGTGAGCACCGAGGCGCTGCACGCCGCCATGGCCGGTGGCGCGGGTCGCGGCGAGTTGTTCGAGCTGACCTGGAGCGCGGCAGGCACCCCTGCCGAGACGCCCGCGGTGACCGTGACCGACTGGAATGACCTCACCGACGCGGTCGAACTCCCCGATGGTGCGGTCGTGCTCTACCGGCCGCCGACCGGCACCGGCGACGTCGTCGGCGACACGCACGCCGCCACCCACGACGCCCTGAGGGTGCTGCAGTCCTGGCTGACCCGCACCAGCCCAGCGACCCTGCTGGTCGCCACCCGCGGTGCCATCGCCGTCGCCGGTGAGGACGTCACCGACCTGCCCGCCGCCGCGGTCTGGGGTCTGGTCCGCGCCGCCCAGACCGAAAACCCCGGCCGCATAACGCTTCTCGACACCGACGCCGCAGACCCCGACGCCGCGCTCGCGCTGGCGGTCGGCGAACCGCAGGTCGTCATCCGCGGCGGCGTGCCGCACACCGCACGCATCGTGCCGCAACCGGGACACGCTGCTGACGCCGCCGCCCGGCGACGCGCCGTGGCGGGTCGGCATCTCCGAGGCCGGCACGTTCGACAACCTCGCGCTGGAACCCGTGCCGAACTCGACGGCCCCGCTGGCGCCGGGTGACGTGCGCGTCGCGATCAAGGCGATCGGCGCCAACTTCCGCGACGTCATGATCACCCTCGGCATGTTCACCCACGACGCCCTGCTCGGCAGCGAGGCGGCGGGCGTCATCGTCGAGGTCCACCCCGACGAGAGCCGATTCGCCGTCGGCGACCGCGTGATGGGACTGTTCCCCGAGGGCACCGGCACCCTGGTCGCCGCCGACGCCCGCCTGCTGATCCCGATCCCCGACGGCTGGTCGGACGCCCGAGGCGGCAGGCGTCTCGGTCGTGTTCACCACGGCCTACTTCGGACTCAAGGAACTCGCGAAGGTCCAGCCCGGCCAGTCGATACTGATCCACGCCGCGACCGGCGGTGTCGGCATCGCCGCCATTCAGCTGGCCCGGCTCTGGGGCCTCGACGTCTACGTCACCGCCAGCAGGCCCAAGTGGGACACGTTGCGGGCCATGGGATTCGACGACGACCGCATCGGCGACTCCCGCACGCTGGACTTCGAGCAGAAGTTCCTGGACGTGACGGGTGGGCGCGGGTTCGACATCGTCCTTGACTCGCTGGCAGGCGAATTCGTCGACGCCTCGCTGCGGCTGCTCCCCCGCGGCGGCACCTTCCTCGAGATGGGCAAGACCGACATCCGCGACGCCGACGCCGTCGCCCTCGCGCACCCCGGCGTTCACTACCGCGCCTTCGACCTGTTCGAACCGGGCAGGCCGCGGATGCACGAGTACATGCTCGACCTTGCGGGCATGTTCGAAGCGGATGTCTTGGCACCACTTCCGGTGACCACCTGGGACATCCGCAGGGCACCCGCGGCACTGCGCTATCTGAGCCAGGCGCGCCACGTCGGCAAGATCATCATGACCACGCCCGACGCATGGACGTCGGGCACGGTGCTGATCACCGGCGGCACGGGCATGGCGGGCTCCAACGTCGCCCGCCACATCGTCGCCAACCACGGCGCCCGCAATCTCCTGCTGGTCTCCCGCCGCGGCCCCGACGCGCCAGGCGCCGCAGCGCTGGCCGACGAGCTCACCGCGGCGGGCGCGACGGTCGAGATCGCCGCCGTCGACGCCACCGACCGCGACGCGCTCGCAACGGTGCTCGCCGGGCTGCGCGTCCCGCTCTCCGGCGTCATCCACACGGCGGGCGTGCTCGACGACGCCGTCATCGGCTCGCTGACCCCCGAGCGCATCGACACGGTGCTGCGCGCCAAGGTCGACGCGGCCTGGAACCTGCACGACCTGACCAAAGACCTCAATGTGTCTGCGTTCGTGATGTTCTCGTCCATGGCAGGCGTTCTCGGCTCCGCTGGTCAGGGCAACTACGCGGCGGCGAACACGTTCCTCGACGGCCTCGCCGCACACCGGCGCGCGCAGCGGCTGCCCGCGATGTCGCTCGGCTGGGGACTGTGGGACCAGGCCAGCGACATGACGGGGCACCTCGACGAGGCCGAGATCGCCCGGCTCGGCCGCAGCGGCATCGTCGCGATGTCGGTGCCCGCCGCCATGGATCTCTTCGACGCGGCCGTCGTCGTCGACGAACCCCTGCTGGTGCCCGCGCGCATCGACCTCGCTGCGCTTCGCACCCGGTCGGCCGCCGCAGGCGTGCTCCCGCCGATGTTCGCCGAGCTGGTGAAGGTGAATACCCGCCGCCGCGTTGATGATTCGCTGGCCGCCGCGAAGTCGATGTCCGCGCTCGCCCAGCGACTGCGTGGCCTGTCCGGCGAGGAGCAGCACAAGGTGCTGCTCGACCTGGTGCGCTCGCACATGGCCGCCGTGCTCGGCACCGTCGAGCCCGAGGCGATCGTCGCGGACCTGGCCTTCTCCGACCACGGCTTCGACTCGCTGACCGCCGTCGAACTACGCAACCGCCTCAAGGCCGCGACGGGCCTTGCCCTTTCACCGACGTTGATCTTCGACTACCCGACCCCGTTCGCGTTGGCGGGCTACATCCGCCAGGAACTCGCAGGCGCGCCGCAGGAGGTCGCACCGGCGACCGACTCCAGGTCCGTCGCCGACGATCCGATCGCCATCGTCGGGATGTCGTGCCGCTACCCCGGCGGAGTCGCGTCGCCAGAAGAGCTCTGGGACATGGTCGCCGCGCGCCGAGACGTGTTGACCGACTTCCCCACCGACCGCGGCTGGGAACTGGCGAAGCTGTACAACGCCGACCCCGACGTGGCCGGCACCTGCTACACGAAGACCGGCGGGTTCGTCGACGACGTCGCCGACTTCGACGCCGCGTTCTTCGGGGTCTCGCCCAGCGAAGCACTGGCGATGGATCCGCAACAGCGATTGCTGCTGGAGTTGTCGTGGGAGGCGTTGGAGCGGGCCGGGTTCGATCCGGCCGACCTTGCGCGGCAGCGCGACGGGCGTCTTCGCGGGCGTCATCGCGCAGGGCTACGGCATGTCGTCCGACGGCGCGGAGGGCTTCCGCCTCACCGGGCAGGCGGCGAGCGTCGCATCCGGCCGCGTCTCCTACGTGCTCGGGCTCGAAGGTCCCGCGGTGTCCGTGGACACCGCGTGCTCGTCATCGCTGACCGCCATGCACATGGCGGTACAGGGACTGCGGCTCGGCGAATGCGATCTGGCCCTGGCGGGCGGCGTCACGGTCAACGCGACGCCGGACATCTTCGTCGAGTTCAGCAGGCAGCGCGGCCTTTCGTCCGACGGCCGCTGCAAGGCGTTCGCTGGCGCGGCCGACGGCACCGGATTCGCCGACGGCGGCGGCATCCTGGTGCTCGAGCGGCTCTCGGACGCACGGCGGCTCGGCCATCCGGTGCTCGCACTCGTTCGCGGTTCGGCCATCAACCAGGACGGCGCATCGAATGGCCTGACCGCCCCCAACGGGCCGTCGCAGCAGCGGGTGGTTCGCGCGGCGCTCGCCAACGCGGGCCTGACCTCGGGCGACGTCGACCTCATCGAGGGCCACGGCACCGGCACCATGCTCGGCGACCCGATCGAGGCGCAGGCGCTGCTGGCCACCTACGGCCAGGGCCGCGACCCCGAGCATCCGGCCTGGCTCGGATCGGTGAAGTCGAACATGGGCCACACCCAGGCGGGCGCCGGTGTGGCTGGCGTCATCAAGATGGTCATGGCGATGCAGCACCAGACGATGCCCGCGACACTGCACGTCGACGCGCCGAGCCCGCACGTGGACTGGACGGCGGGAGCGGTGTCCCTGCTCACCGAGGAGCGGCCGTGGCCCGCCGACGGCCCGGCCCGCAGGGCAGGCGTGTCGTCGTTCGGCATCAGCGGCACCAACGCCCACGTCATCATCGAGGCGGTCCCCGAATCAGTTTCCGACACAGCCGTTTCCGACAAGCCGCTGATCGTCCCGCTGGTGCTGACGGCGAAGTCCGAGGCCGCGGTCAACGCGCAGGCCACCCGACTGCTGACGCACCTGCGCTCCCATCCTGATCTCGACGCCACCGACGTGGCGTGGACGCTGGCCGGGCGTAGCACGTTCGACCACCGAGCCGTCGCGATCGGCTCCGACCGCGAGACCCTCCTGAGCGGGCTCGCCGAGATCGCCGACGGCCTGGGAGCCAACGCGATTCGCGGCCACGCCACGGCAAAGGGCAAGACGGCGTTCGTCTTTCCCGGCCAGGGCTCGCAGTGGCTCGGCATGGGCCGGGAGCTGCACTCCACCTACCCCGTGTTCGCCGCCGCCTTCGACGCCGCGGTCGCCGAGATGGACCAGCACCTGCTCCGTCCGCTGCGCGACGTCATGTGGGGCGCCAACGAGGATCTGCTCAACACCACCGAGTTCGCGCAGCCCGCGTTGTTCGCCATCGAGGTCGCGCTCTTCCGGTTGGTCGAGTCGCTCGGCGTAGCACCGGATTACCTGATCGGACACTCCGTCGGAGAGATCAGCGCCGCACACGTCGCGGGCGTCCTGTCGCTGTCGGACGCGGCGCTCCTCGTCGTAGCGCGCGGCAGGCTCATGCAGTCGCTACCCGCGGGTGGGGCCATGGTCGCCATCCAGGCACGCGAGGACGAGGTGCGTCGCGATGCTGCCCGATGGCGAGGGGATGGACATCGCGGCCGTCAACGCACCGACGTCGGTCGTCGTGTCCGGCACCGACGCCGCCGTCGCCGCGCTCGCCGAGCGGATGCGGGCCGACGGTCGCCGCGTCCACCAGCTGGCGGTATCGCACGCCTTCCACTCGGGGCTCATGGAGCCGATCCTCGGCGAATTCGCGGCCACCGCAGCGCGAATCACGGTCGGCACGGCGAACATTCCGGTCGTGTCCAACGTGACCGGCGGCCTCGCGGCCGAGGACTTCGGCTCGACGGCGTACTGGGTCCGGCACATCCGCGAGGCCGTGCGGTTCGCCGACAGCGTGCGCACCCTCGACACCGCGGGTGTCACCCGATTCCTCGAACTCGGCCCGAGCAGCGGACTGACCGCATCGATCGAGCAGACTCTCCCAGACAGTGACGTGCTGTCGGTTCCCTTGCTGCGCAAGGAATCCGACGAGCCGACAGCTCTGTCCACCGCGCTCGCGCGTCTGTTCGTCTCGGGTGTCGGCGTGCGCTGGCCCGGACTGTGCGGCGGCGGAGTCCTGGTGCCGCTTGCCGACGTATGCCTTCCAGCGGCGCCGCTTCTGGCTGTCCGGGCAACGGCGCGGGTTCGGATCCCGCCTCGCTGGGACTGGCGGGTGCGCACCACGCGTTGCTTGGGTGCGGTCGTGGCCTCCGCGGACGGCTCGCAGGTGGTCCTGACGGGCCGGCTGGCGCCGTCCTCGCAGGGCTGGCTCAACGATCACGCGGTCGGCGGAGTGGTGCTGTTCGCAGGCGCGGGCTTCGTCGAACTGGCGATCCGCGCAGGCGACGAGGTCGGCTGCGGATCCGTCGACGAGCTGAATCTTCATGCGCCGCTGATGCTGACGCCCGCCGGTGCGGACGTCCAGGTGATCGTGGGCCCCGGAGACGACACCGGCAAGCGTGCGGTCTCGGTGTTCTCGTGCCCGGGCGAAGGTGCCGACTGGACCCTGCACGCCGAGGGCGTACTGAGCGCCACGACTCCCGCTGCCCCGGCGGATCTTTCGGTATGGCCGCCTGCGGGCGCCACCCCGGTCGACGTCGCGGACGCCTACGGGCTGCTGAACGGCCGCGGCTACCAGTACGGGCCTGCGTTCCAGGGACTGCGGACGATGTGGCGTCGCGGCGACGAGATCTTCGCCGAGGTCGCCGTCCCGGAGGCAGGCGGTTCGGTCGGCGGCTTCGGCGTCCATCCGGCGTTGTTGGACTCGGCGTTGCACGCCGTGGTGCTGGCCGCCGGCGACGACGACCAGATCGCCTTGCCGTTCTCCTGGCAGGGCGTGACGCTTGCACGCTGCCGGTGCCGCGGCGGCGCGGGTGCGGATCGCACCGACGGGCCCGCACTCGATGAGCATCGAGCTGGCCGACGGGTTGGGGCTGCCGGTGTTGTCGGTGTCCTCGATGGTGGCCCGCCCGATCAGCGCCGAGCAGCTCGCTGCCGCCCTCGGCGGCGGAGTCGGTGGCCGCGGCGAGTTGTTCGACCTGTCCTGGACGGCCGCAGACCCCCGCCGCCGACGCCTCCGCGGTGACGGTGCTCGACTGGAGTGAGCTCGCCGACGCAGGCGAGCTGTCCGCGGAGACCGTGGTGCTCTACCGCCCGCCCCTGGGCATCGGCGACGTCGTGGCCGACACCCACACCGCGACCGACGCCGCCCTTGCCGTGCTGCAGAGCTGGCTGACGCAACCCAGCCCGGCCACCCTGATGGTCGCCACCGGCGGCGCGGTCGCCGTGGCGGGCGAGGACGCCACCAATCTGCCCGCCGCCGCGGTGTGGGGTCTGGTCCGCGCCGCGCAGACCGAACATCCCGGCCGTGTCACCCTTCTCGACACCGACGCGCGAACTCGACACCGACACCATCGCCCAGGCGATGGCGACGGGCGAGTCCCAGACCGCGATCCGCGGCGGCGCCGTGCACATCGCTCGCGTCACCCCGAGCCGTGCTGCGGAGAGCCTGCTGGTCGCCGCCGCCCGACGACCGGCCGTGGCGACTGGCGATCACCGAGGCGGGCACCTTCGACAACCTGGTGCTGGAGACCATCGACGACGCGGCGAAACCGTTGGCACCCAGCCACGTTCGCGTGCACGTCGATGCGATCGCGGCGAACTTCCGCGACGTCATGATCACGCTCGGCATGTATCCGGGCGACGCCGTACTCGGCACCGAGGCCGCAGGCGTGGTCATCGAGACGGGTTCCGGGGTCACGGATCTGGTGACGGGCGACCGTGTCATGGGACTGTTCCCCGACGGCACCGGTTCCGAAGCGGTCACCGACGCGCGGCTGCTCATCGGCCCATCCCCGAGGGCTGGCGCTACGCCGACGCCGCCGCCGTCACCGTGGTCTTCGCCACCGCGTTCTACGCCCTGCGCCAACTGGCCGCGGTGCGGCCTGGGCAGTCGGTCCTCATCCACGCCGCCACCGGCGGTGTCGGCATGGCAGCCGTTCAGCTGGCCCGGCTGTGGGGGCTGGACGTCTTCGTCACCGCCAGCAAGCCCAAGTGGGACACGTTGCGCGCCATGGGATTCGACGACGACCACATCGGCGACTCCCGCACCACCGAGTTCGAGCAGAAGTTCCTCGCCGTCACCGGCGGCCGCGGCGTCGACGTCGTACTCGACTCGCTGGCGGGCGAATTCGTCGACGCGTCGCTGCGGCTGCTCCCCCGCGGCGGCACCTTCCTCGAGATGGGCAAGACCGACATCCGCGACGCCGACACCGTCGCCCGCACCCACCGCGGCGTCCGGTATCAGGCCTTCGACCTGTTCGAGGCCGGACCGGACGGCATCAAGCGGATGCTCGTCGAGCTCGGCCGGATGTTCGACGCGGGATCCCTGCACCCGCTTCCGGTGACCACGTGGGACATCCGCCGGGCGCCCGCCGCCTACCGCTTCCTCGGCCAGGCCAAGCACATCGGCAAGGTCGTGATGACCATGCCCGACTCGTGGACGTCGGGCACCGTGCTGATCACCGGCGGCACCGGCATGGCCGGCTCGAACATCGCCCGCCACCTCGTCGACGAACCACCGCGCGCGCAACCTGCTGCTGGTCTCCCGCCGCGGCCCGGACGCACCCGGCGCCGCCGAACTGCTCGCGGAGCTGACCGCGACGGGCGCCCGCGTCGAGCTCGTCGCCGCCGACGTCGCCGACCGCGACGCCCTCGCGAAGGTGGTCGACGGGGTCTCGGCCGCACACCCGCTGTCGGCGGTCATCCACACCGCGGGCGTGATCGACGACGCCGTCATCACCTCCCTGACGCCCGACCGCTTCGACGCCGTTCTGCGCGCCAAGGTCGACGCCACCTGGAACCTGCACGAGCTGACGCGTGAGCACGACATCGCCGCATTCGTGATGTTCTCGTCCATGGCGGGTCTGGTCGGCGCGTCCGGCCAGGGCAACTACTCGGCGGCCAACGCCTTCATGGACGCCCTCGCCGCACACCGACGTGCGCACCGGCTGCCCGCGATGTCGCTGGGCTGGGGGCTGTGGGAGCAGGCCAGCGGCATGACGGGCGATCTCAGCGATGCCGACGTCGCCAGGCTCGGCCGCGACGGCATCCTGGCGATGGCGCTGCCCGAGGCACTCGAGTTGTTCGACGCGGCGACCGTCGTGGACGAACCGTTCCTGGTGCCCGCCCGCATCGACCGCGGTGCGCTGCGGACGAAGTCGGCCGCAGGCACGCTGCCGCCGATGTTCGTCGAACTGATCGGCGCGACGCGGCGGCGGGTCGAGGACTCGCTGGCCGCCGCGCAGTCGAGATCCGCTCTGGCGCAGAAGTTGGCCGACCTCTCCGACGAGGATCAGCACAAGGTGCTGCTCGACCTGGTGCGCTCGCACATGGCGACGGTTCTCGGGCTCCCCACCGTCGAGTCGATCGCACCCGACATGGCGTTCGCCGAACTCGGCTTCGACTCGCTCACCGCCGTCGAGCTGCGCAACCGCCTCAAGGCCGCTACGGGCCTTGCCCTTTCGCCGACGTTGATCTTCGACTACCCGAACCCGAACGCCCTCGCGGGCTACTTCCACTCCGAGATCGCGGGCACCGCGCAGTCGGCAGGCGAGCCCGCGCTGGACGCCGGCGAGGCGGAGCTGCTCAGGGCCGTGTCGTCGATTCCGATCAAGCGGCTACGGCAGGCGGGCGTGCTCGAGATCCTGCTGAAGCTGGCCAACGAGGACGCCGCGGGCGGCGCTGCCCAGGACCGCGAGCAGGACATCGCCGAGATGGATCTCGACTCGCTGGTCGCGGCGTTCGACGATGACGACGAGTAGCGGCCGCATGCGCATCGCGGTCACCGGCGCCGACTCCGTCCTCGGCCGCAGCGTCGCGGCGCGGCTGGTGAGCAGAGGCCATGACGTCCTCGGCCTGGGCGCCGGTCGGCCCGAGAGTTGGCCGGGGTCAGTCGAATTCGTCGTCACCGATCTCCGCGACGCGCAGGTCGTGAAGCGTGCGCTCGACGGCGTCGACGTGGCGATCCACGGTCTCGACATGCGGGTGGCCGGACTGGATGCCGTGCTCAAAGCGCTGGACGCCGACGCGCGAGTCGTGTTCGTGTCGACCGGGGACGCCGAGGCCCAGCGCGCCGAACAGACGATCTCCGACAGCGGCCTGACCTGGGTCGCGATGCGCACCGCCGTCGTGATGGGCCGCGACGTCGACGATCTGGTGCTCCGAAGGTTCACGGCGCCAGTGCTGTTCGACGCCTCGGACGGCGATGGCGGGTCCGCCGACCGCCCCCTTCAACTGGTCCACACCGAGGATGTCGTCCGCCTGACGGTCGCGGCGGCCCTGCGGCAGGACCCGCCGGTCGGGGTCGTCGGCATCGCCGCAACCGCGGACACCACGGTCCGCGCCATCGCCAGGGCCATCGGCCGCCCGCTGGTCCGTGTGCCGCGCCGCTTCGCGCCGCAGGACACCCCCGCGGTCATCGACACCAGCAGGCTCCGCGACGACTGGGACTTTTCACCCGCGTGGACCGCCGAGGCCACGATCGAGGACTTCGCGCGGGCTGCGCGGGGCCGGGTCGCGCTCGGGTCCACCGTCGCGGCCCTGCCGTGGCGGCTCGCCCGCGTCCGCGAGATCCCCGCGGTCGACGCCGCGTCCGCCGACGGGGTCACGCCCGTACTGGCCGGAATCGAAGGCAGCAACGGCGAATTCGACACACCGATCGACCCGCGCTTCCCCGCGTACGTCGCCACCAACCTCTCCGAGGCGCTGCCCGGTCCGTTCACGCCGTCATCGGCCTCGGTGACGGTGCGGGGCGCCCGGGCCGGTGGCGTCACCATCTCCGAACGGTTGCGGCCCGGCGGCGCAGTGCAACGCGAGATGGCGCGCCGCACCACGGGCGTCTTCGGGCACCGGTTGTACGCGGCGATCACGTCGGCACACTTCATGGCCGAGACGGTGCCGCTGATCGACCCGAGCCTCGTCATCACCCAGTTCTTCGGCCGCACCGTCGAGAACCTGCCGGTGTTCGGCACCGAGCGCCCCGCCCAGGAGCGCACCGGACTGGTCAAACAGCTGCGCAACGTGGGCACCTTCGGCGCGAACCTCGTCGGACTGTCCGCGGGTGCGACCGGCGACACCAAGGTCTTCGTCGACGACGTCGACGCGTTGGAAGGGCTTGCTGCCGACCCCGCCGCACTCGACGACGCGCGGCTGCGCAGCCTGATCCTGCTGGCCCGCGATCACGTCGTCCACGGCTGGGTGCTCGCGTCGGCGTCGATCATGGTGTGCGCGGCATACGGCGTGATCCTGCGCGTGCTGTCCGGCCGCGACATCACCCCCGCGGCCGGGCCGAGTCTGGTGAGCGCGCAGTCGCTGTCGGCGATGCACCGGCTGGTGAGCGCTGCCCAGAAGGATGCGGGAGTCGCTGCGCTGCTGGGCAAGCCGGGACCGTACCTCGAGACGCTGGAGCGACGAGCGCCGTCGTTCCACGCCGTGTTGGTTCGCGAGTTGGCTCTGATGGGCCACCGCGGCCCCGGCGAGGTCGAGATGTCATCGCCCACCTACGCCGACGATCCCGAGCTGCTCCTGCGCATGGTCGCGAAGGCCGTCAGCTCACCCGAACCCGACGAAGTGCAGCACTCCCCCATTCCGCTCTGGGTCAGGCCCGTCGCGGCGCTGGCGTCGCGTCAGCTCCGCGACCGCGAGATCCGCCGCGACAAGATGGTGCGCGCCATCTGGCTGCTTCGGCGGTTGCTACGCGACTACGGCGCACGGGCCGTCGCTGCGGGTGTGTTCGACGACCCCGACGACGTGTTCTTCCTTCTGGTCGACGAGCTGGACGCGCCGCCGCCCGACGTGGCCGGCGTGGTCGCCCGCAGGCGCGCCGAGCAGCTGCGGCTGCAGGGGCTCGTTCCGCCCGAGGCGTTCAGCGGGGACTGGCATCCGGCGACCCCGCTCGCCGCGGTGCTGACCGAGGGCGACCGGCTCTACGGCATCGGCGTGTCCGGCGGACGGGTCCGCGGCCGTGTTCGCATCGTCGGACCGGACACCATCGACGATCTGCAGCCCGGCGAGATACTCGTCGCCAAGGTCACCGACGTCGGCTACACACCGGCGTTCGCCTATGCCTCGGCCGTCGTCACCGACCTGGGCGGACCGATGTCGCACGCGGCGATCGTCGCGCGGGAGTTCGGCTTTCCGTGTGTCGTGAACGCCCGCGGGGCCACGCGCCGCCTGTCACCCGGCGCGCTGGTGGAGGTCGACGGGACGACCGGCGAGATCCTGGTGCTCGACGTCACGCGCGACGATGCCGCCCGCCCGAATGTTCGACGGAATGGTCACGCCTGACGGGCCTGATCGCAGGCGGACGGTACGGCACGGGCACGGGCCGCTCGTAGTCGTCGTCGACCGGCGGCCCGGGGTCCGGCGGCTCGTCGGCCGACCACGTGGCGACCGGCCTCTCGGGGTCGTGTCGCACCGGCGTCGGCAATTCGCTGAATCCGAATCGTTCGTGCACCCGAACCATCCATCGCGGCGCCCACCAGTTCGCCTTGCCGAGCACGTGCATGAAGGCGGGCATCAGCAGCATCCGCACCAGCGTCGCGTCGACGAGGACCGCCAGGGTGAGACCGAGGCCGAACATCCGCATGATCGACACGTTGGAGGCGATGAGCGCCGCGAACGAGATCGACATCAGCAGCGCCGCTGCCGTGACCACCCTGCCCGTGCGCGCCAGCCCGAGCGACACGGCTTCGTCGTTGTCGGCGGGTGTCCGGTCCGAGGTCAGCCAGTACTCGCGTATGCGCGAGATGAGGAAGACCTCGTAGTCCATCGACAGCCCAAACGCCACGCAGAACAGCAGAACGGGTACGTGCGCGACCAGTGTGCCGACGGGCGTCGTGCCGAGGGCGCCCAGATTCCCGTCCTGGAAGATCCAGACCAACGCCCCGAACGTCGCGGTCAGCGACAGCACGTTGAGCAGCAGCGCCTTGATCGGCAGCACCAGGCTGCCGGTCAACAGGAACAGCAGCACGAACGAGATGGCGGCCATCACCGCCAGCACGGTCGGCAGCCGGGAGCTGATCGCCTCGGCATTATCGTGGTTCACCTGCGCGGTGCCGCCGAACACCACGTCCTTGCCGCCAGGACCGATCACGAGGTGAAGCCGGCTCAGTTGCCACTCCGAGGCGTCGGAGAACAGTGGCGCCTCACTGTTGATCGTGAGGAACGCGGCCTTGTCGGTCAGCCCCGTCGGCGCCGACGCCGGACCCGCGCGCGCCCCGTCGACGTACGTGCCCGTCGGCGCGGACACCCGCGATACGTCGGGCATCAGTGACAGGTCCGCGGCATAGCGGGCGAGCTCGACGGGACCGATCCCGCTCATGTCGGGTATCACCGCGGTCAGCGACGCATCGGAGTCGTTGCTGAAGTCCTCGCGCAGCGCGTCGCCGATCTGGCGCGACGCGGCCGAGGTGGGCAGCATCCGGTCGTCCGGAAAGCCCCACTTCAGGTGCAGGAAGGGAGAGCCCAGCGTCAACAGCAGCGCGGTGATCGCGATGCCGAGGGGAACGGCGAATCGGATGGCCAGCTTCGTCGACCGGTACCAGAAGTTCTTCTCGATCGGCTGCTGCCTCGGAGCCGGTGGGCGGCCCAGAATGCGCCTGCCCAGCCGCCGCAGATCCAGCGAGTCGATCCGGTCCCCGAGCAACACGATCGCCGCGGGCGTCACGACCAGTGCGGCGAAGGCGGTCAGGCCCACTACGGCTATGCCCGCGATCGCGAAGGACTTCAGGAAGTACATCGGGAAGATGGCCAGCGCGACCATCGAGAGGCCGACCGTCAGCGCCGAGAAGGCCACCGTCCGGCCCGCCGTCCCCATCGTGCGGATCAACGCCTCGTCGGGCGCGATGCCATCGGCGCGTTCGTCGCGGTAGCGGCTCACGATCAGCAGCGTGTAGTCGACCGCGAGCGCGAGGCCCATCGCGATGGTGAGGTTCAGCGCGAACGTCGACACCTCGGTGAACAGCGTGACGAATCGCAGCGCCGCCATCGAGCAGACGATGGACAGGACGCCGACCGCGATCGGCAGCATCGCGGCGAGCAACCCGCCGAACACCCACACCAGCACCGCGAAGCTCAGCGGGATCGCGATCGCTTCCATGAGCAGCAGGTCGCGTTCGGACTGCGCGTTGATCTCGACGTAGGCCATCGCGGGCCCACCCGCCGCAACGGTGACGTCGCCGCGCTCGCCGACGATGTCGTCGGCGAGCGCCTTCGCGTTGCGCTGCGCGGCGCTGCCACCGCCGTTGATGCCGATGGCGATGAGCCCGGTCTTGCCGTCGTCGCTGATCAGCTGGTTGGTGACGGGCGGCGGCCCGGTCCACGCGGAGGCGACACCCGAGACGAAGGGCGACGTCCGCAACTGGCTGAGAACGTCGGCCGCGACCTCCCGCGACTGGGCGCTTCGTGCGCCTTCGTCGGAGGTGATCGCGAAGATCATCTGCAGATCGCCCTGGCCGAACTCACTCGACAACAGGTCTATGGCCCGGGACGACTCTGCATGGGGATCGCGGAAACCGGCCGCCGACAGGCTCTTCGTGACGGATATTCCGAAGAAGGCTGCGCAGATAGCGAGGAGGACCGTTGCCGCGATGATGAGACGCGGCGCCGCGATGGCCAGGAGAGCGATGCGTCGCAGAAGGGCTCCCGTCTCGATAGTTGCCAGTTCCGTCCACCGTTATGCCCAATAAGGCGAAACGTCGAACGTCAACCGCAAATCTACCGACCACGAGTTAGCATCCGGCCATGCCCATCGGTGGCTTCATACGGCGGTGGGGCGATCGGCTTCATGGCCGGCCTGGGCGCCGTCACGTTCTACCTCGCGCTGGACTACGCCGGGCGGTTCCTCCTCGGCTCCCTCGCGGGCTACGACGTTCCCCAGACCGCCGGCGATGGCGGGCAGCCCGCGTCACCGCATTTCGATCGCTGGTGGGCCATCCCGCTGGTGACGCTCTCGGGCGCGCTGGTGTCGGCGTGGATCGTCATCGTCCTGCCGATCGCCAAGATCGTCGAGACCTCGCCGTCGATCGGTACCGGCGGTTCCGTCGGCATCTTCGGGCCGGGCGTCGTCATCGGGCGCATTCGTCGGGGCGTCGATCTGGCTCCTGGTCGACCGCATGGGTGTGCCCGGAATACCCGATGGGCCAGGTCTTTTCGTGGTGTTGGCGATGATGGCCTGTTTCGGCAGCGTGGCCCACGCACCGGTGTTCTTGCGGAGATGACGAGTTCGTTCTCCGTGCTGCCCGGCGCGATGATCACCGTCGGGATCGCCTATCTGCTCATCACACGCACGGACGTGTCGGTCTACAAGTCACAACGCCTCGACCGGGAAACCGCTCTCGCCGAAAGGGATCACCATGGGCTTTGATCACAGCAGCCACGTCACGTCGCTCATCGACGGCGAGATCGTCGAGGAGTCCGACCTCGGGTCGATCCGCCGGGTCACCGCCGACAACCTGCCCATCCTGTCCGGGATGTCGATCAAGCGGATCGTCATCAACCCGGGCGCCATGCGGACCCCGCACTGGCACGCCAACTGCAACGAGCTCACCTACTGCGTCTCCGGCCTGTCGCTGGTCTCCGTCATCGACAGCTACAGCAAGTTCGCGAGCTTCACGGTGAGCGCGGGCGAGATGTTCCACATCGACTCGGGCTCACTGCATCACATCGAGAACATCGGCGAGGATCCCGCGGAGTTCATCCTCTCGTTCCGCAGCGAGCGGCCCGAGGATTTCGGCCTGGCGGCGGCCTTCGGCGCGATGACGGACGCCGTGCTCGGCAACACCTATGACCTCCCCGCCGCCGACTTCGCCTCCATGCGCCGCAGCACCGTCGACCGCAGGCTGGCCCGGCGCGCGGGCGACCCAGACGTCCCGGCGGTGGCGCACTTCGAGGACCCGCACAAGTTCAACGTCGAGGCGCAGAGCCCGCCGGTCGGCATCGCGGTTGGCTCGGCACGCCTTGCGCGCCTTCAGTATTGGCCGGCTCTGAAGGATCTGTCGATGTACTCGCTGCGCATCCGCGAGGACGGCATGCGCGAGCCGCACTGGCACCCGATCACCGCCGAGCTGGGCTACGTGCACTCCGGCGGCGCTCGGATGACGGTGATGGATCCCGACGGAACCCTCGACACCTGGCACCTCAAGCAGGGCGACGTGTACTTCATCCCGCGCGCCTACCCGCACCACATCGAGGTGATCGACTCTCCGAACATTCACTTCGCGATCTTCTTCGATCAGCCGACGCCGGGCGACATCGGTTACCGCGCATCGGCGAGTGCCTACTCGCGCGAGGTGCTCGCCGCGACCTTCAACGTGCACATCGACGACCTCCCGATGTTTCCCTTCACGAAGGTCGACCCGCTCATCGTCAGTCGGAACAATCCGGTCGACGCGTGAGTGGTTTCACCGGGTTTCCCGAGTCGGCACTCGACTTCTACGACGATCTCGAGATCGACAACACCAAGTCGTTCTGGGAGGCACACAAGGACGTCTACCAGAGCAGCGTGCGGGATCCGATGACTGCGTTGACCGACGGCTTGGAGCGAGACTTCGGCAAGGCCAAGATCTTTCGACCCTTTCGCGATGTCCGCTTCGCGAAGGACAAGACGCCGTACAAGACGAATCAGGGCGCCTTCGTCGGAGCCGGGCCCGCCTGCGGCTGGTACGTCGAGATCGCGGCTCGCGGCTTTCGCACCGGCGCGGGTTTCTACCACGCGGACGCCGCCGCCCTCGGCCGGATCCGCGCCTCGATCGCCGACGACGTGAAAGGCAAGGCGCTGCAGAAGATCCTGGCCAAGCTGGAGAAGGCCGGGTTCACCGTCGACGGCGACCGGCTGAAGACCTCACCGCGCGGCTACGACGCCGACCACCCGCGCATCGAGCTGCTTCGACACCGCTCCCTGACGATCACGAGGGACTACGGCTTCGAGCCGATCATCCACACGCCAGAGCTGCTCGACGCGGTCCGTGCCGACTGGAAGGCCGCCAGGCCGTTGGTCGACTGGGTCACGCGCACGCCTCGGCTAGTAACGGGTATCGACAAGATCAAGATTCGGACTCGGGCGCCCTCGACCGGATCGAGGTGTGTGACACTTCGCGGCAGGGGCGCTCAACGTGGAGTGCCGAGAAGGGCTGCTCCATGACCGCACCAACGATGCTGCATCGTCTCTCCGCCGAGTTCATCGGCACGTTCTGGCTCGTCCTCGGCGGATGTGGCAGCGCCGTGTTCGCCGCCAAGTTCTCCTCCGACGGTACCTCGCTGGGCATCGGATTCCTCGGTGTCGCACTGGCATTCGGCCTCACGGTGCTCACCGGGGTCTATGCCTTCGGCACCATCTCGGGAGGTCACTTCAATCCCGCCGTGACGCTTGGAGCGGCGATCGCGAAACGCGTCGAGTGGAAGGTGTTGCCCGCCTACTGGATCACCCAGGTGGTCGGCGGCATCGTGGCGGGCCTGGTGATCTACGTGATCGCCAAGGGCAAGGACGGCTGGACCGCCGAAGGCAACATGGCGGCCAACGGGTTCGGCGAGCATTCCCCCGGCGGTTACACGATGGTGGCGGTGTTGATCGCCGAGATCGTGCTGACCGGCATCTTCCTGCTCGTCATCCTGGGGTCCACCGACGACCGCGCGCCGAAGGGCTTCGCGGGCTTGGCAATTGGCTTGACCCTCACGCTCATCCACCTGATCTCGATCCCGATCTCCAACACGTCGGTCAACCCGGCGCGGTCGACGGCGGTGGCGTTCTTCAACGGCGACGGCGCGCCCGCGCAGCTGTGGCTGTTCTGGCTCGCACCGTTGGTCGGTGCCGCGATCGCGGGGGCGGCCTATCCATTCCTGTTCGGCCGCAACGAAGAACTCGCCGATCGACCGGTGCGTGACGACGCCCTGGACGAGGCCGTGGACTAGGCGCTCCAACGCTCACACCAACCGACGTCAGACCCCGCAGCCCGATGGGAGGGATGCGGGGCCTGCGCCGGCTAGTGGCTTAACCGGGGTTCACTTGACCATGGTCTTACTTGGCCGGGGTCTTCTTCTTCGCGGCGCCCGCTGCGGACTTCTCGGTGGTCTTGCCGCTGTTGGACAATTCGCCACCCGCACTCTCGAGGTGCGCGCGGACGAACCACTGGAACTTCTCCAGCTCGGCAGCGTGCCCGATCAGCATGTCCTCGCGACACGGGGTCGAGGTCCTCCAGCGTGTGGATGGCCTTGCGGGTGTCCTCGTTGACTCCGGTGTAGACCAGGTCCAGTGCCGCGAGATGGGCGAGCACGGTGTCGCGGCCGACCGAGTAGTCGTCCCACGTGCGGTCCTTGATGATCGCGCCGGGGGTGCCCTGCGGCGATCCACCCAGTGCCGCGATGCGTTCCGCGGCCTCGTCGGCGTAACCGCGGACCAGCTCGACCTGCGGGTCGATCATCTCGTGGACGCCGATGAAGTTCGGGCCGACGACGTTCCAGTGCACGTGCTTGAGCGTCAGGTGTAGATCGTTGTAGGTGCTCAGCTGCTTCTGCAGCAGCTCGGCGACCTCGCGGCCGTCCTTCTCCGACATTCCGGGAATGGTGAATCCAGGCATGGTTGACTCCTTTGTTCGTCAACTAGCAGGGCTACCCGCGGCGACGGAACGCAAACAGTGGCTTAGATCGCACGCAGGTTCGGGATGGCCTGCCTGGCGCCGAAGCGAGGATTGCGGGCCAGTCCGCTGACCTCGAGCAGCCGCACCGCGCGTTGGCGGTGCGGACGCAGCGGTTCGAGCAATTCGAGCATCGCGTCGTCGTCGATCCGATGGCCGAGCAGGCTGCTGCCGACCATGTTGGACAGGTGGTAGTCGCCCACCGAGAGGGCGTCGGCGTCGCCCCACGCCCGCTGCGCCACCTCGGCGGCCGTCCACTCCCCGACCCCTGGCAGCGACCGCAGCGCCGCTCTGGCCTCCTCGGGCGGCCGCGACGCGAGCCGTTCGATGCGACTCCGCGCGCTGTGCACATCCGACGACCGTGCGGGCGCGGCCCGGGTCGACGTTGGCCAGGTGGAACTCCCACGACGGGATGCGCCGCCACACCTCCGCGGGTGGCGGAACGCGCATGCGCGAGGGCGCAGGGCCGGGGGCAGGCGCACCGTACTTGGTGACCAGCAGCCGCCAGGCCCGAAACGCGTCCTTGCCTGCGACACGCTGCTCGAGGATGGCGGGGATGAGCGCCTCCATCACCCGATCGGTGCGACCGAGCCGAAGATGCGGGACCAGGCGGTACGCGGCCGCGATGGTCGGTTCGGCGGGCGCGAAGCCGGTCGGATCGTCGTGCGCGCCGAGCCACGCGGGAAGCCTGTCGACGAATTCGACGGCGCCACTTCCCCATGCCTCGCAGTCGACGACGCTGCGCGCCGACGGGGCGATGCGTGCCGTGACCGGACCCGTCGGCATCAGCGCCGTCTTCCAGATGGCACCGTCGACAACCTGGTAGCACGGGTCGCCGGGCCCCCGGCGCAGCGGCGACAGCGTCATCGCCGGATTGGCGACGCCTTCTAGAACAACCCGGCAGACGACACTGCGTGCATTGCTCGCGGACGCGGACACCCGCCAAGATTAGGCCCGGCGTCTCAGCCGATGACGACCTCGGCCTTGTCCGGATAGAAGGCCACGCGTCCGGCGATGTCCGCGACTGCCGGGTAGGGCTGCTCGTAGGTCCAGATGACGTCCTCGACGGTGTCGCCACCCGCGGTGACGTGGTAGTAGCTGGCGTCACCCTTGAACGGGCAGTAGCTGGTGGTGTCGCTGGGTTGCAGCGCGGTCGGCACGACGTCGGCGAGCGGGACGTACTGCACCGCGGCATAGGTGGATTCCTGCAGGGTGACGGCGTCGGTGGTGTCGGCGACGACTTCGCCGTTGACGCGCACGGTGACGTGCTTGCCGGTCGGCGTGACGGTGATCGGATGGGTGGCGCTTGGCTCAAGTACGGGGCGGTCGGTCATGTCAGGGGCAACGCCGTCAGTCCGGCCCCTGATTCCTCGTCTTGACGTACCGCGCGTCGTTACGATCGCCGAATGACGCAGGAGAAGCCGGCCGCAGCGCAGGCCGATGTCGGTATCAATGCAGACCCGCAGGCCGTGTATGCCCTCATCACGGACCTGCCGACGTTCGCGTCGATCGCCGAGGAGACCGCCGCGATGACGTGGCGCAAGGGCGACCGAGCCGCTCCCGGGGCGGTGTTCAAGGGCACCAACCGCAACGGCCTGCGCCGATGGACCACCACGTGCACGGTGACCGATGCCGACCCAGGCAGCGTCTTCGCGTTCGACGTCACGTACCTCGGGGTCCCCATCTCACACTGGCGCTACGACATCGCCCCCTCCGATGGCGGTTGCCAGGTGACCGAGCAGATGTGGGATCACCGACCAGGCTGGTTCGTCAAGCCGGGCGGACTGGCCACCGGCGTCATGGACCGTCCGACGGCCAACACCGACCACATCAAGGCCACGCTGCGGCGCCTCAAGGAGAGGGCCGAGGCAGGCTAGGGTCGGCCTGCGATCAGGACGGGGTCGCCGAGGTCCCGCCGCACTGCTGGTGATGTTGCGTCGATTCGCCGCGTACCAGCGCGACGCCGTCGCCGACGTTGACCGTGACGACCTCGCCGGCCTGCTGGTCGAACGGAAGTTGGAGCAGTCCGTAGAAATCGTCGGTTTTGACGAAGGTGTGCGCACGGGCGAACAACGGTTGAACGTCGAACACCCTCACCCGTAGTTCCTCGCGCCTGAGCCGCCCCAGTTCCCGTCCCGATTCCGGATCGGTGATCACCCGACCAGCGTAGGAGTACACCGCAAACACCATGCCCGACGTAACTCCTGCTTCGGCACCGCGGTTGATGACCAGGGTGTAATCGTCCTCGACGAGCGCGACTTGTCCCGTCACGGTCTGACCACTCATGACGCCGCCAGGGAACTGTTCTCTCGGAGCAGCGATTTCGATGACGACCCGACCTGTATCCGAGGTCGAATGCTCTGATCGCCTGCGGGCAGCTGCACCTCGCCGTAGCTCTCCGCGTCCTGCTCGGTTCCGAGCGTCAGCTCCACGGCGGTCTTGGCCTGGAAGAGGGCGATCACCGCCTGCTGGTGACGTTCGGTGCCGAAACTATTGAGGGCCACCGCGAGCTTCTTGTCGACGTATTCGACGGAACGCTGCAGTTCGGACGCGGCAGGCTCGTTGACAGGAGTGTCCGTGTGCGTCGTGTGCTGGTTGACGACTCCGCTGTACCAGCGGTTTCCGAGGGCGCCGAGCGTGATCGAGCACACCGGTATGACGACGATCGTGCAGATCAGGCCAAGGGTGTTGTCGAGAGCGATCGAACCGGCGAGCCCGAGGAGCGCGAGGAGTCCGACGACCAAGAACAACTTCAGCGCCGACGGCACTGCCTCGATCCCGCGCCACGACTGCGCGAGGACCCGCGCGCCGTAACGCGCGACGCCCGCGATGAATGAGGCGACGCTCGTGGCGACCTGAAGGGCTATGCGCCCCAGGTCGTCGGCATGTTTGCGGCTAACCGGGACCTTTGGCATCGTCCATGTCCGCCGCTGCGGCGGGTTGGGCGCCACCCCGGGGCTTCCGACAGGTCGCTGCCCATCCGGCTGGACCGCAGCGGACGTCTCGTCCGACACCTCGGTCACCGGCTCATCGTTGGTCACATTAGCAACATCAGCCACATTCGCATCATCCCCGCTTCCGGCTCAAATCTCACCCTGACGCGCCGTGGTCGTAGCCCTTGATCGGCCGGCGACTCCACCGGCACAGCGGCCTGGTGGAGTCTGGATGCCTAGGGCTTGGCGGTGATCACGTCGGCGACGCGCGCGATCGGCGACGTCTTCGCGAGCCCGCGCGACTCGTGCCAGTCGGCGAGCTTGTACGCGACGTAGAGTCCGCGAACCCCGAGCCACCGCAACGGCTCCGGCTCCCAGTTGCCCGACCGATGCCCGACCCACGGCAGGTCGGTCAGCGGCGTCTGCCGGTCGAGCACCAGGTCGGCGAGCGTGCGGCCCGCCAGGTTGGTGGCCGTGACGCCGTGGCCGACGTAGCCGCCCGCGGCGCCAAGGCCCGTCGCCTTGTCCAGCACGACGCTGGCCTCCCAGTCGCGCGGGACCGCGAGGACCCCGCACCAACCGTGGGCGATCGGCACGTCCTTCACCTGGGGCAGCACGGCGCGGAGAACCTCGCTGAGGTGCCGGATGGTCTTGGCGGGAACGCGGCCGTCGACGTCGGTGCGCGAGGCGTAGCGGTACGGCACGCTGCGGCCGCCGATCGCGATGCGGTCGTCGACGGTGCGTTGGGCATAGAAGAATCCGTGCGCGGTGTCGCCGACGGTCTCGCGGCCGTCCCAGCCGATGTCCGCCCACAGCGCCTCGGGGATGGGCTCGGTCGCGATCATCGAGCTGTTCATGGGCAGCCATCGCCGACGCAGGCCGGGCAGCGCGGCGGTGAATCCCTCGGTGGCGCGCAGCACGATCGGCGCGGACACGACGCCCGTCGCCGTGGTGGCGCGTCCGGTGTCGATGGCCGTCACGGGGGTCTGCTCGTAGATCTGCACGCCGAGTCGCTCGACGACGTCGGCGAGGCCTCGCGCCAGCAGGGCCGGCTGTATCCGCGCACAGTGCGGCGTGTGGTAGGCCGACGTCACGCCGTCGAATCGAATCCGTTGTCCCGCTTCGGCACTCGTCAACGGCTCGATGTCGTCGACGCCCCACTCGCGCTCTTCGGCGATCGCGGCGGCCAGCCGAGCGGACTGGGCCGGGTTGCGCGCGATCTCGAGGGTGCCGCCCTTGACGATGCCCGCGTCGATGCCCTCCTTGGCGGCGACGGTGACGACCTCGTCCACGGCGTCGTTGAGCGCCCTCTGCCACGCGAGCACGCGGTCGCGGCCGTACTGCTTGGCCATCGCGTGGCGGTCACCGGGGACGAGCCCCGACAGCCATCCGCCGTTGCGCCCGGAAGCCCCGAAGCCGGCGAACCTCGCCTCCAGCACGATGACGCGCAACGTCGGGTCGAGCTGCTTGAGGTAGTAGGCGGTCCACAAGCCGGTGTAGCCAGCTCCGACGATGCAGACGTCGGCGTCGCGGTCACCAGGAAGCGGCGGGCGCGACGTCGGTAATTCGTCGAACCATCCGGAGACCTTGCCGTTGATCGTGGCGGTGGGCGTTACGGGCATCCGTCGATTCTCGCAGGGCCGATGGTGGTCTAATCGGCACATGACGACCTTGGACCGCCGCGACGACGTGTTCGTGTTGACCCTCGGCGACGACGAGAACCGTTTCCACCCGGATCGGCTCGCCGCGATCAACGCCGCGCTCGACGAGGTCGCGGCCGCGACCGGGCCGAAGGCCGTCGTCACGACGGGCGTCGGGAAGTTCTACTCCAACGGCCTCGACCTCGACTTCATGGCCGCCAATCCCGATGCGGCCGAAGCGAATCTGCGTGGCGTGCACGCGCTGTTCGCCAGGGTGCTGACCTTCCCCGCGCCGATGGTCGCCGCGCTGCAGGGCCACACCTTCGCCGCGGGCGCGATGCTTGCACTCGCCCACGACCTCGCGGTCATGCGGTCCGACCGCGGCTACTTCTGTCTGCCGGAGGTCGACCTCGGCATCCCGTTCACGCCCGGCATGAACGCCCTGATCCGCGCTCGCCTGCCGATCGCGACCGCCCACGAGGCCATGACCACGGGCCGTCGCTACGGCGGCGACGAGGCGCACGAGGCGGGCATCGTCGCGGGCGTCGGCACCGAGGAGGAGATCCTCGACATCGCCGTCGCGCGGGCCGCCGAGCGCGCCGCGAAGGCCAACCCCACGATGGGCGCCATCAAGTCGCGGCTGTACGGCGAGGTCGTCGAGGCGCTCGCGGGGAGCTAGCCGGGTCCTCCGGCCGCACATTCTCCGGCGCTCAGAACGGCGGCGGATCTCCCTCGATGTACGCGCGCCTGCGCGCGCGTTCGCATGCCACCCGGGCGGCTCGTGCGGCTGCGCGGGTGCGAGCACGACGCGGCATCTTCAGCGTCCTGGTCATGTCGTTGACCGGCGGCGGCCGCCCGGACGTCTGCAGGTCCCCGGTAGGCGTGGCCAGTTGGGGGAAGAACTCGGCGCCCAGTGGACTCGACGTGTAGCTGGGTCCAGTCGGCGAGGTGATCGTGATGGTGCCGTCGGGATCCTGACGGTCGGTGAAGCCGTCGGGTCCCGTCCAGAAGGTCTTCATCAAGTGGTGGTGACGGCAGTAGAGCTTGTTGTTCGACGGATGCGTCGGCCCGTGCGGGTACGGCACGGTGTGGTCGACATCGCACCGTTCGACGACGACGTCGCAGTTCGGCCACCGGCACGTCAGATCCCGCGCGCCGACGAACTCCTTGAGCGCCGTCGACGGCCGATAGCCCGACTCCGGTGCAGAGTCTCGCGGGATCACCAGCGGCTTCAGCTTCGCGGTCTTGGCGGCGTCACCCGGCTTGACCGCGTCGCGGACGACGTCGGCGGGTACCGGCCCGTATCCCATCACGTAGCCGGGCTTGGTGCCTTCCCCCGAGACGGTGGACTGCTCGGCGAGAACGTGGATCACCACCTGGCTGGAGCCGGAACCCCTCGCTTCGACGCTGGCATCGGCGGCTCCGCCTGCATCTGCCGCGCGGTCACCGGTGGTGCTCGCCGGGCAGTCCTCGGACCCGCAGCCACACACCAGCGCGGACGCCCCCCGCCGCAATGCGTACAGCGCGTCGACCCGGCGTTGAACGTGAGTGCGTGGATCTTCGCCGCACACCGTGCGAGCCATCTGATCGAGGCACTTGTCCAGCTCGGCGCCTTCGAGGGCGCCCATGCGGCCCGAGACATCGGCCATCCCGTTGGTGCTTGGCGTGATCTCGATGTACCGCTCGGCATCGCGCTCGGCAGGCATCCGCTGGGCCTCGGGATCGAGTTGGATGACCTGCCAGTCGATCAGCTCGATGAGCTTCTTCTTCGATCGCCCGTTCCAACCCGGTGCCAGGTTGGCCAGGATGGCGTCCAGTCGCGCGAGGTGGTCGGGGTCGGACAGCATGGCGGTGCGGAAGTCGATGGCGGCGATCACCCGGAAGTCGACGTCGCCTGCCAGGCATCGCTGGGCCAGTGTGGGGAAACGGGTGACCAGGGTCTGGCCGTAGTCCATGTCCGCCGATGCCCGATGGCGGCTGACGCCCAGTTCCACGCCGATCTCGGCGGCGGCGACGTCCCAATCGTCGACAGCCCAGAACTGGGTCTCGGCCATGGATGTGGCGATGCGGCTCTCGATGAACAACCCAGCCGAGACCAGACGGCGTCCCATCCCGGCCCGCTCCGCGCGCAGCGACTTGCTCATCGCGCACAGCAGGCCGGCGGCGTCGCACCGATCCAACTCATCGAACATGCCTCGAACGTATTGAGCGCCGACGACGCCCAACGACGTTCGGCCACCACCGAATCGGCCACCTGTGGATGAAATCGCGACTGTGGATAACTCGTCTCGCCCGGCGTCTTCTGTCGCACCCCGACCACACGCTTGGGGCATGTGCAAACGGAAGGACAAGCAATGTGCTGGCAGTGCGACAACCCCGACCAGACTCAGGGCGACTACCTCGATCGGCTGCGCGAAGGGATCTCGGCGCACGGGTGGGTGGTGCAGTACGTCGACGACGAGCGGATGCCGTTCGCGTACACGATTGGCTTGCACGAACGGGGCCTACCGGAGTTCCTCGCCACCGGCCTAGATCCGCGACGTGCCGGCTGGCTGCTCAACACCTTCGCGAAACGGGCACTGGCGCGCGCGGGCCGCCCGCTGGTTCCGGGTAACCAGGTGTGGCTGCCTGCCGCTACGCGGGTCGAGCTCGTCGACGTGGCGCGGCCGGACGTGCACCTGCTGATGGCCGTCGCGCTGGAGGGCCCCGAGATCAACGCCATTCAGCTGGTCTGGGCGGACGGTAGGGGCCGTTGGCCTTGGGCGCCCGGTTTCAACGACGGTCTGCAACCGCAGGCAGTGCTGGGGCAACGTGTGGCCTAGACGTGCGGCGGACCGACGGGCAGGATGCTACTGCGATATCGTGATATCACTTAGCGATGATGTAGTGCGAAAGCGGGGCCCGGCCATGCCCAACATCCTGATCCGTGACCTCTCGCAGGAGGCGATCGACCGGATCGACGCAGACGCGGCGGCGCTCGGACTGTCGCGAAACGAATACCTCCGTCGCAAGTTCGAGCAGTCCGTCGCCGAGCCAGGGGAGCGGGCCGTCACCGCCGAAGACTGGAAGCGGTCGGCCGAGACGTTCGCAGACTTGGCCGACCCGGATGTCATGGCGAACGCGTGGCGGTGACGAGCTGGCTTGTCGACAAATCCGCCTACGTGCGTCTTCACCTCGGCCAGACCCCGCACATCGATCGGTGGAGTGCCCGAATCGGTCGTGGCCTGGTCCACCTCTCCACGATCACGAGGCTCGAACTCGGTTACTCCGCACGGACCGGCGAAGGCGGCCGACGCCAGTTCGCCAGTCCCCCAATTTCGTTGATGCCGCTCGAGTACCTCACCCCTGGAATCGAGGACAGAGCACTCGAGGTGCAGATGCTCTTGGCCGACCGTGGACAGCACCGGGCTCCGTCCATACCCGACCTGCTCATCGCCGCGACGGCCGAAAAGGCCGGCCTCACGGTGTTGGCGGCGGACAAGGACTTCGCGTTGATCGCGGAGATCACCGGGCAACCCGTCGAAACTCTCACCCGATAGCAGAGGTCGGCGGACCGAACGCATAGCGGTGGTACTGGGCCATGTAGCGCAGCGCAGGCAACGCCGACATCGCCTTGCCCATCAACCGGTAGGGACCGGGAATCTCGCGAAAGGACTCGGAGTCGAACACCGACATCCACGAAAGCAGGCGCGTGCCGGGCACCGCCCCGAGAATCTCGCCGGGTCCGTTGATCCCCCACCTCAGCGTCGCGCCGGCACGGGTCACCACCCTGTTGCTCCACTGCGTCTTGATGCCCAGCGTGTTGAACGCGTCGAATTGCAGCTCACCAGAAGGGAATCCGTCGACGACCCGACGCATCAGGGCGATGCCGTCATCCCGGGTGAGGTACATGGTGAGGCCCTCGCCAATCATCAACGTCGGGCGGTCGGCGGGCACAGCATCGAGGTAGCCCGGATCGGTGACCGACGAGGCGACGACGTGGCAGTGCTCGTGCTCGGGAAACAGCTGGGTCCGCAGCGCCGCCACGTCGGGGTAGTCGACGTCGTACCACTCGACGTCGGGACCCGGGTCGATGCGGAAGTACCGGCTGTCCAGCCCGCACCCCAGATGCAACACGGTCGACCGCGGGTGGACGGCAAGGAACTGGCGGGTCCAGGTATCGAAGTGCGCGCTGCGCGTGCTCACCGATGGCGCCGTGCGAGGAGTGATCGTCGTCTGGGACCAGTCGTAGTCGAGCCTGCTCGACGATGTCCTTGGCCCAGGTGTCGTGCAGGAGCGAGTGGGGCAGGTCGGCATCGAGCGCCTTGGCGTAGAGCGTCGCGAGCATCGTCAGCGGTGCGCCGGACAGATCGACGTGAAGCTTGGCGGTCATCGCTTCAGGCTAGGCGCGAGCGTCAGCCGGTCTGCTTGCTCCTGCGCTTGGCATCGCGCAACCCGACCCAGAACTTCGCGGCCTCGCGAATGGATTCCTCGACGGGCCTTGGCTGCCAACCGAGTTCGCGTCTGGCCTTGCTGCAGTCGACGGGCGCCTCGGCGCGCATCAGCCGCAGCGAGCCGATCGACAGCTGTTCGTCGGTCCCCGTCAACCGGGCCTTCGCACTTCCGAGCACCGCCATCGACCACGACATCGCCAGCGGCATGGACTTCGTGGGAGCGGGCACGCCTGCGGCCTCGGCGGCGATGCGGACGACGTCGGCGTTGCTGATCATCTTCTCCGAGATCAGGTAGCGCTCGCCGATCGTGCCCTTCTCCGCGGCGAGAAGCATGGCGCGCGCGGCATCGTCGACACCGACGGCTTCCAACTCGATGCCGGACATGACGAAGGGCAGCTTCCCGAAGGCAGCGCCCGCGATGATCGCGCCGTGCGGGGTACGGCCCCAGTCCCCGGCGCCGTAGGTCGTGGACACGCACATCGCCACGGCGGGCAGGCCGTGGTCGCGCGCGTACTGCATGACCAGGTTCTCGGCCTGCACGCGGGACCGCACGTACGGGGTGAGGCCCTTGTCTTCAGGTTGGCGATGACGTCGTCCTCGGTGGCGGTGTGACCGCGGCGACGGCCGACGGTGACATAGCTGCTGGTGAAGACGAACCGTTGCAGCCCAGCATCTTTCGCGATCTCAAGCACGTTGCGAGTGCCCTCGACGTTGGTGCGGAACAGCGGCGCCGGGTCCTTGAGCCAGCCCCTGGTGTCGACGACGCAGTAGTACACGTCGTCGCAGCCGGCCATCGCCTCGCGCAGGACGTCGTCGTTCCAGATGTCACCGACGAACCGCGTCACCTTCAGGTCGTCGATGCCGATCGTGTTGGCGCCGTCGCGCACCATGACGCGGACGTCTTGCCCCGCTTCCACCAACTGCCGGGTGACGTGCGAGCCGAGGTAGCCGTTGGCACCGATGACCAGTGCCGTCACAGGGCCGCACCCATCTGGCGCATCCACTCCGCGGCCTCGTCGGGCAGCGTGCCGAGCTCCTGAGCCTTCTTGCACCACTTCATCGCCGCCGAGACGAAGCGCAGCGGGTTGTAGACGTCCTCTTGCCTGCACCACAGCCCGTCGCCCGCGTAGGTCACGATCGAGATGTTGGTGGCGCTGATGATGGTGCCGTCGCCGGGGTCGCGCATGGGGTTGTCGAGTTCGCAGATGACGCGGTTCGTCGCCTCGTCGTACACCTTCCACAGCGCCGGAAACGACGTCATGTAGCTGCCGGGGAAGCTCTCCATCGTCTTCCAGATCCACGGGCGCACCTGCTCGCGGCCGCGCATGGTGCCCGCCGCGTGCTCCACGTAGACGATGTCGTCGGAGTACTGGTCGACCCATGGATCCCAGTCCCTGGTCCGCGCCGCGTCGTCGACGGTCTTCTCGAACGCGCGGAACGCCTCGGCCAATTCGTCACGGGTGAAATTGCGACTCGTCACATTCAGAACTAGAACACGTTCTACCTTCGTTTGTCGAGGATGGCTCGTATTGTCAGCCCCGTGAATATTCTTGCGCGCGGTGGCGATCGGCGCGACGCTGGCGATCGCGGGTGCTCCGAGTGCGTACGCCGACGCAGGGACCGGTCTGGTGGACATCGGCAACGGCCGAAGCCTGTTCATGAACTGCCAGGGCGAAGGCGCACGCCGACCGTGTTCGTCATCCCGGGGAAGGGCAGCTACGCCGAGGCATGGAACGCCGCCGTCGTCGCCGGGCGACCCGATCCGATCGTCGCCGTACGACGTGATCGAGCAGGCGAAGATCCTGCCCAGCCCGGTGTCGACACAGCCTCTCGTCGCGAAGGTCACGCGGATCTGCACCTATGACCGACCCGGCACGCGGCCGGACGGAATCGATCAGTCGACGCCGGTGCCTCAGCCGCACACGGTGCAGCAGGACGTCGACGACGTCGTCAGCCCTCATCGGGGCAGCGGGTCTTCCGACACCGATGGTGTTCGTCGCCCACTCGTACGGCGGCCTGATCCTCGATCTGCTCGCCCGTGAACACCCAGAGATGGTGAGCGGTCTGGTGTTCTCCGAGCCCACGTCGGAGTTCCTGTGGGGGCTGGGCAGGCCCGACCAGAATGCGGCGTTCAACACCGACGGCCAGACCGTCCCGCCGGGTGAGGAGGCGATCCTCGCCGAGAACGCGTTCGCGGCCATCGCCGCCGCGCCGCCGCTCCCGCGGGTTCCCGCGATCGTGCTGAGCGCCGACAAGTTCGCCGCGCCGAAGAACCTCAAACCCGACAACTACACGCAGGCCCAGATCCACCAGGCCAACGACATGCTGGCGGCCGCGCTCGGCACCACCAACGTGATCATTCCCGGCACCGGACACAACCAGATGCTCTACCAACCGAGGGCCATTGCTGACCAAATCGTGACGGTCGTCGACGAGGTCCGAGACGGGAACTAACTCAACGCCACTCGAGGTTGTACAAGTGCCAACCCTAGGAGGACCAGTGGCAAGGGAGTACAACAAGAACCCGGCGGCCGTCAACGCATTGTCGCCCGAGCAGTACCACGTGACGCAGGAGAGCGGCACCGAGCGCGCCTTCACCGGCGAGTACTGGGACAACCACGAACCGGGTCTCTACGTCGACGTCGTGTCGGGCGAGCCGTTGTTCGCCTCTGTCGACAAGTTCGAGAGCGGTACCGGTTGGCCGAGCTTCACCAAGCCGGTCGACAAGGAATTCGTGATCGACAAGCGCGACTTCAGCCACCTGATGATGCGCACCGAGGTCCGGTCCAAGCACGGCGACAGCCACCTCGGCCACGTGTTCAAGGACGGCCCGCGGGCCGAGGGCGGGTTGCGCTACTGCATCAACTCGGCTTCGCTGAGATTCATTCATCTCGACGACCTCGAAGCGCAGGGGTACGGCGAGTACAAGGCACTGTTCAAGGAAGAGGCACAGGCATGACGAACCAGACCGCGATCCTGGCAGGCGGCTGCTTTTGGGGTATGGAAGATCTGATCCGCAAGCAGCCCGGCGTGGTGTCGACGCGCGTCGGCTACACCGGCGGCCAGAACGCCAACGCCACGTACCGCAATCACCCCGGACATGCCGAGGCCGTCGAGATCGTCTACGACCCAACGCAAACCGACTACCGCGCGCTGCTGGAGTTCTTCTTCCAGATCCACGATCCGTCGACGAAGAACCGTCAGGGCAACGACGTCGGGTCCAGCTACCGGTCGGCGATCTTCTACCTCGACGACGAGCAGAAGAACGTCGCGCTCGACACCATCGCCGACGTCGATGCGTCGGGACTGTGGCCGGGCAAGGCCGTCACCGAGGTCGTCCCGGCCGGTGACTTCTGGGAGGCCGAGCCAGAGCACCAGGATTACCTGCAGCGGTACCCGAACGGGTACACCTGCCACTTCCCGCGTGCGGGCTGGAAGTTGCCGAAGCGCGAGACGGCTTCTCAGTAGTTCAAAGTAAGCAGTAGAACGGAGCCCCGCTCGCTAACCAGCGAGCGGGGTTTTCCGTTTGCGAACGACTACCCTGCCGCCCTGCCTTCGGCGTATACGCGACACCGCGTGAGTGCACCTTCTCGTCCGGAGCCGTCGTCGTCTCGATCTCGAAGTGGCGCAACACCGTTCGCAGCACGACGTCCATCTCGACGTTGGCGAACGCGGCGCCGACGCATCGCCGGGTGCCTCCGCCGAACGGGATGAACGCGAAGGTCGGCGGACGCTTGCCGACGTAGCGCTCGGGATCGAAGCGCTCCGGCTGCGCGAAGTCCTCGGCCCGGCCGTGGATGTGGTCGATGGCGACGACGATCGAGTAGCCCTGCGGGATCGTCCACTCGCCGAGCTCGAACCGACGGCGCGTACACGTGCCTGCCCGCGAAGTCGATGACGGTGCGGGCCCTTTGGACCTCGAGAAGGAACGCCTGACGGTACTCGTTGTCGTCGGTCTGCGCCTCGGCCTGCAATCGCGCGAGAACGTCGGGATGGCGGGTGGCGCGCTCGAACGCCCACGCGAGTGTCGACGCGGTGGTCTCGTGACCCGCGGCGAGCAGCGTCAGCAGTTCGTCGGCGATGTCCGGCCGCGACATCGCCGAGCCGTCCTCGTAGGTGCTTCGCAGCAGCAGCGTGAGCACGTCGTCGCGCGTCTCGAAGTTCGGGTCGGCCTGCACGGTGTCGATCAGCCGCTCGATGACGGCGTCGTACTGCCGCCGGTACTCGGCGAGCCTTCCCCAGGGGGTGAAGCGGCCGTAGTCCCTTGACGGGGAGGGCATCACGGTCAGCCGCGAGCCGAGCGTGACCCACGGCGGGATGATGCGGCGCAGTTCGTCGAGCTGCTCGCCCTCGGCGCCGAACACGGCGCGCAGGATGACGTTGAGCGTGAGCCTGTTCATCGCTTCGAGGCTCTCGAACTCCACGCCGTCGCGCCACGACGCCGATTCGCGCAGCGTCTCGGCTTCGAAGATCTTCTCGTAGTTCTTGATGCTCTTGCCGTGGAACGGCGGCGTCAGCAGCTTGCGGCGACGGCGATGGTCCGCCCCGTCGAGCGCGAACACCGAACCCGAGCCGAGAATGCGGCTGAGGTTGGGCTGGATGTTGCCGACGTCGTCGGTGTTCGCCGAGAACAGTTGCTTGGCGATCTGTGGGTCGGCCACCATCACGGTGTTGCCGAAAACCGGTGCGGTCATGGTGAATACCTCGCCGTAGCGGCGCGATACCTTCTCGACTAGACGCCCGCGAAACAGTGCGAAACCGGCCATCTGGAGGATCTTGGGCATGCGCAGCCTCGGCGGCAGGTTGACTGCCTGCGTCGTAGGTGTGTCGGCGAGCGTTGCTTCAGTCATGACACTCTCCAGGCGTCGAGCGGTACTGCGGTGTACCACAGGTTAGTACGGTACGGTACCGGTTGGTACCGCACGTGCGCAAGGGTCTGGAGGTAATGGCATGACGACGGCCCTCAACAACCCCGCACAGACGAGCCCTGGGGCCGACGCCTTCCGCAGCCGGCTGCTCGACGGGCTCGCCCAATCGATCGCCGATCGCGGTTACCGCGAGACCACCGTCGCCGACGTCGTCCGCAATGCGAAGACTTCCAAGCGCACGTTCTACGACCAGTTCGCCAGCAAGGAAGAGTGCTTCATCGAGCTGCTGCGGGCGAACAACGAGCACATGATCGCCGCGATTCGCGCCTCCGTGGATCCCGAGGCGGCCTGGGACGACCAGGTCCGCAGCGCGGCGGCGGCCTACGTCGACCACATCGCATCGCATCCCGCGATCACGCTGAGCTGGATCCGCGAGGCTCCCGCACTCGGCGCGGAGGCGCTGCCGCTGCATCGTCTGGCCATGGATCAGTTCGCCGACATGCTCGTCGACCTCACCGACAGTCCCGGGTTCCGGCGCGTGGGGCTGTCCCCGATGTCGCGCCCGCTCGCCGTCATCGTGATCGGCGGTCTGCGCGAGCTGACCGCGACGACCGTCGAGGCCGATGGCGACGTCAACGACATTCTCGAGCCCGCGGTCATCGCGGCGCTGGCGATCCTCGGTCCCGCGCTCAGCGCAGCAGTAGCCGCGCCGACTTCTCCAACCGCGCGGCGATGTCCTCGTAGGACGCGTAACCCATGCCAGCCCGCACCAGCGCCCCGGAGTACAGCATCTCCAGTGACTCGATGACGTCGTCGTCGGTGTCAGGTCCGAGCGCGGCAGCCAGTCGTTCCCTGATGTCGCGGCCGATGCGTTGGCGGAGCACCTCGACGTCGGGATCTCTGCCGAGCAGCGCGTTGGTCACCGCGCCGGCGAACTCGGGTTCGTCGGCCATCAACATGGCGATGTGCCGCAACACCTCGACCACCCTGGTGGCGCAGTCGCCGGAGTCGTGGCCGACGGGTGGCGCCGCCGCGAGCCTGCGCCAGAACACCTCGGCGACCAGATGCTCCTTCGACGAGAAATACGTATAGGCGGTGGCCGCGCCGACACCCGCCTCGGCTGGCCACCCGACGCACGGTCAAGCCGTCGAAGCCCTCGCGATTCAGGATCTCGACCGCGGCTCTCCCAAGGCGGTCGACGGTGTCGGCCTGTTTGGCCGTCAGACGGCGCCGAGTCGACTCCAGAGCCGGATCGGACACGTGCCCGGACGCTACTACACCTGCCCTACCCCGGCAACGCGGGACCAGCGGTAGGTTGGCACCCGTGAGCTCCACCGATACCGATTTGCCCGCACCCGCCGCACGCCTGTTCGCCCTGGCCGAAGACGTCATCGGCTTCATGCCCGCCGACGAGGGTCGCGCGCTCTACGACGCCGCGATCCGCTACCTCGGCGACGGGGTCGGCGTCGAGATCGGGACCTACTGCGGCAGGTCGACGGTCATGCTCGGCGCAGCCGCACAACAGACCGGCGGCGTGATCTACACCGTCGACCACCACCACGGCTCCGAAGAGCACCAGCCGGGCTGGGAGTACCACGACACGTCGATGGTCGACCCTGTCACGGGCCTGTTCGACACCCTGCCGACGATGCGGCACACCCTGGACGCGGCGAAGCTGGACGACCACGTCGTGGCGGTCGTCGGCAAGTCGTCGGTGGTGTCCAAGACGTGGCGAACGCCGTTGCGCTTCCTGTTCATCGACGGCGGGCACTCGCGAGGCCGCCGCGCTCGCGGACCTCGAGGGCTGGGGACCGTGGGTGGAAGTGGGTGGTGTCTTGGTCTTTCATGACATCTTCCCCAACCCCGAGGACGGCGGGCAGGCGCCGTACCGCGTCTACCGACGCGCGCTGGACTCCGGCGACTACCGCGAGGTCTCCGTCACGGGGTCGATGCGGCTCCTTGAGCGAGTTCGCCGCGGCGCCTGAGGTTTTCGTCGACCTCCTGTTTCCACATCCCGTAGGCGTGGGTGGTGTCCACCTCGAGTTCGAACCGGTTCACCATGTCGTCGGTGACGTCGGCGGCGTCGACGTAGAACTGCTCGTACCACCGGCGATGCTGGTAGACGGCGCCGTCCTCCTCGGTGAGGAGCGGATTGTCGATGCGGGTCTTGTGCTTCCACACCTCCACGTCGTCGAGGAAGCCCTCGCCGAAGGTCTTGCTCAGCGTCGCAGCGAGTTTCGCGGCCTTGTCCTCGGGCATGCCCTGGATCTTCTGCACCGCGACCCCGTACATGAGCACGAACGAGTTCTGCGTGACCGGGTAGTGGCAGTTGATGAGCGCGACCTCGAGGGTGAAGTCCGGCGCGATGTCGTTGTGCAGCCAGTTGATCATGTAGGCGGGACCGAAGTAGGTGGCCTCCGAGCGTAGATTCGTTCCCTCCCAGAGGTTTTCGTAGTTGTCCGTCGTGTCCGGCCGGGCCTTGCTCTCCATGAACTGGCTGGCGGCCTGACCCTCGATCACGTTCTTGAAGTACGTCGGATAGGCGCGATGGATGTAGAAGAAGTGCGCCATGTCGACGTTGTTGTCGACGATCTCGCGGCAGTGCGCTCCCTCGATGAGGATCGAGTTCCAGCTCCACGGACGACCACGTGCCCTCGTCGTAGCCCTCGATCGTCGGCGGCGTCAGCTCGGGCGGCGGCGTCGACCCCTCGGGGTCGTGCCACACCAACAGCTGTCCGTTGACCTCCTGGCACTGCCACTTCCGCGTGCGGGCCGTGCGCGGGACGCGACGGGCGTAGGGCACCTCGACGCAACGGCCCGACGATCCCTGCCAACGCCAGTCGTGGAACGGGCACGCCACGGTGTCGCCCTTGACGCTGCCCATCGACAGGTCGCCGCCCATGTGACGGCAGTACGAGTCGAGGACGTGGATCTCGCCACCGGCGTCGGCGAACACCACCAGCTTGCTGCCGAAGGCCTCGATGCCGTGCGGTTCGCCGTCGCGGAACGACTCGGCAAGTCCCAGGCAGTGCCAGCCCCTGGCGAAGCGGGTGATCGGGGTGCCCGCGTCGATGTCGCGAACCTGTTCGGGAGCGGTCATGATCTGATTCTTCCACCGAGCGAGGGTTAGAGTGCTCCGATGGGTCAAGGGCCGCTGGTGCCAGCCGATTTCGTGGTTCCCCGCGAGCTGCGAACGGACGCGTTCAGCCTCGAACCGCTGGGTCCGCAGCACAACGCCGCCGACCTGGCCGCGTGGATGTCGAGCATCAAGCACATCCAGTCCACGCCCGGCTTCGCCGGCCACGGCTGGCCACCGGACGAAGGGTTCACGGCCGAGGCGAACCTCGCAGACCTGGTTCGGCACGCCGACGAATTCGAGCAGCGGGTCGCGTTCGCGTACACGGTCCTCGGTCCCGACGGCGACGGAGGCGACCCCGACGTCATCGGCTGCCTGTACCTGAATCCCGCGGGACGACCGGGAAGCGTCGACGTGCGGTCGTGGGTGCGGGCCGACCACGCGGACCTCGACGGAGTCCTGCGCCACTCGGTTCGCGCATGGCTCGCCGAGTCCTGGCCCTTCGACGAGGTCACCTACGCAGGCTGACTTCAATCAACGAAGCTGCGTCGCGCTAGCATGACATTCGATGTCAGCGTTGGTTGATACGAGTCAGTAGGGGAGGCCCGGATGGCCAAGTCGGTCGACGAGCACGCAGCGAACTGGAACCTGCGCCACGAGGACTTCGGCGACAACGACTTCCTGTACGAGGTGTACTCGGCGATGCAGCAGAAGTCGCCGTTCGCGCACACCGACGACCCGTTTCTCAGCGCGACCCCCGGCGGCGCATGGGTCGCCGTGGGCTACACGGAGTGCTACGAGATCCTGAAGGACTGGGAGCACTTCTCGTCCAACCCCACACCCGACGCAGCCGAGCGGCTGATGGGCGATCTCGTCATCACCCTGGACCCGCCCAGGCAGCAGAAGTTCCGCGGCGTCCTCAACCCCTACTTCTCACCTGGCCGGATGCGGCAGCTGAAACCTCAGATCCGCATGGAGACCGACACGCTGATCGACGCGTTCATCGAGTCCGGCACCGGCGACCTGGCTCAGATCGCGTGGCGTCAACCCGGCATCGTCTTCTTCAAGTACCTGCTCGGCATGCCCGTCGACGACATCGGGCTGTGCATCGACCTTACCGACACCACGCTCAACGGCGAGACCGAGGAAGCGCGCGCGGCGGCCTGGGGCGGGCTGTACCAGCACATCCACGATGCGGTCACCGCGCGGACCACCGAGCCGCCCCGCGACGACATGATCGACGTTCTCCTCAATGCCGAACTCGACGGCGAGAAGCTGGCGTTCGCCGACGTCGTCGCCAACGCGATGCTGCTCGTGCAGGCCGGTCTCGAAACCACGGCCAACGCGATGTCGTTCGCATTCCATTACCTCGCAACGCATCCCGACGAACGCGACCGCATCATCCGCGAGCCCGAGATCATCCACACCGCCGTCGAGGAGTTCATTCGCTTCGCGGGGTCGATCCACGGCATCCCCCGTACGGTCGCCAAGGACGTCGAGCTCGGCGGGCAGAGCTTCTGTCCCGGCGAATCGGTGATCGTCAACTACGCGGCAGCCAACCGCGACGCCAGCGAGTTCCCCGAACCCGACCGCTGCGTGCTCGACCGCCAGGCCAACCGTCATCTCGGCTTCGGGGCGGGCGTCCACCGCTGCCTCGGGTCCAACCTCGCCCGCCTCGAGTTCCAGATCGGCCTGGAGCAGGTGCTGGCGAGAATGCCCGACTACGCGCTCTCCCCCGACACCGCCGCGGTGTTTCACGGGAACTCGGTGACACGCGGCTTCCGATCCATTCCCGTGGTCTTCACGCCGAGCCAGGTAACGACAGACACTCCCTGACGTCGCGGCGCCGCCGTACCGTCGATGACGTGGACAACCGGACGCAAGTGCGCGAGTTCCTCGTCTCGCGGCGGGGACGGCTGACGCCCGACCAGGCGGGCCTGCCGATTCACGGTGGCTATCGCCGGGTGCCTGGCCTGCGCCGCGAGGAGGTCGCGATGCTGGCAGGCGTCAGCGTCGACTACTACACGCGTCTCGAGCGTGGCAACCTCGGCGGCGTCTCGGACGGGGTGCTCGAGTCGCTCGCCCTGGCGTTGCAACTCGACGACGCGGAGCGGGCACACCTGCTCGACCTCGCCCGCGCCGCCAACGCTGGCACGCTGACGCGTCGCAGGCGCCGCCCCAATGCGCGCGGTGTGCGCCCTGGATTGCAGCGCATCCTCGACGCGATGACGGACGCGCCGGCCGACATCCGCAACGCACGGCGCGACGTCCTCGCGTCGAACCGGCTCAGTCGCGCCCTGTACTCGGAGATGTACGACGGCGTGTCCTACGATCCCGCGCGCCCAGCCAACCTCGCCCGCTTCAACTTCCTCGATCCGCGGGCCCGCACCTTCTTCGTCGACTGGGAGAGGGGCTCCACCGACCTGGTCGCGAGCCTTCGCACCGAGGCAGGCCGCAATCCCTACGACCGCGACCTCTCCGATCTGATCGGTGAGTTATCCACCCGCAGTCAGGAATTCGCCACCCGGTGGGCTGCCCACAACGTCCGCCAACACGTCACCGGCGTCAAACGGCTGCACCATCCGATCGCCGGCGACCTCCTGTTGTCCTACGAGGTGATGGAGTTGCCCGCCGACCCCGGCCTGTCGCTGGCCGTCTACACCGCCGAACCCGGTTCGCCCACGCAGGAAGCCCTGCGCTTCCTGTCCAGCTGGGCAGACCCCCTGACTCAGCAGCACGACCACCCCACGAAAGAGGAAATCGCATGAAGCACACCACACTTGGCGAACTCGACGTTGCCCGAATCGGCCTCGGCGCGATGGGAATGTCCTTCGCCTATTCCGGCGCAGGCAGTGACGACGCCGAGTCGATCCGCACCGTCCACCGCGCCATCGACCTGGGCGTGACGCTGATCGACACCGCCGAGATCTACGGGCCGTACGTGAACGAGGAGCTGATCGGCAAGGCGCTCAAGGGGCGCCGCGACGACGTCGTGCTGGCCACCAAGTTCGGCATGGTCTCGCACAGCGGCTCAGATCCCAAGGGACCCGGCCACCTCGACAGCTCGCCGGAGAGCATCCGCGTTGCCGTCGAGGGCTCGCTCAAGCGTCTCGACACCGACCGCATCGACCTGTACTACCAGCACCGCGTCGACCCGAACACGCCGATCGAGGACACCGTCGGCGCGCTCGCGGAACTGGTGGCCGAAGGCAAGATCCGCTACCTCGGGCTGTCGGAGGCATGGGTCGACACGATCCGTCGCGCCCACGCCGTGCATCCCATCACGGCGCTGCAGTCGGAGTACTCGCTGTGGACCCGCGACCAGGAGCCGGAGGTGTTGCCGGTGCTGCGCGAGCTCGGCATCGGCCTGGTGGCGTACTCGCCGCTCGGGCGCGGCTTCCTCACCGGGCAGATCCGGTCGGCAGCCGACGTGGAAGCCCTCGACGAGAGCGACAACCGCAAGACCAACCCGCGCTTCCTCGGTGACAATCTCGAACGCAATCTCGTTGCGGCGCAAGAGGTCGAGGCCATCGCGGCCGAGGTCGGCGCAACACCGGCGCAGGTCGCTCTCGCCTGGCTGTTGGCGCAGGGTGACGACATCGTCCCCATCCCGGGCACCAAGCGGGTGACCCGCCTCGAGGAGAACCTCGGCGCCGACGCCGTAGTTCTCACGCCTGCACAGGTCGACAAGCTGACCCAGGTATCGCCAGCCGCGGGCGAGCATCACAGCGAGGCGCAGATGGCCTGGATCGAGCGGTGATCCTCGCTTCTGTGAAATAACTGGCAATTGCTGTGAACTCACTGACAAGATCATGTGCACCGCTATGGTTCGTGTTGCCATCACCTCGGTGGCCATGCAAGCGAAGCGGAGAGCGGTGCGATGAAGAAGTCCTCCTGTGCGTTCGGCGCGGTGACGTGTGCCGTCATTGTGACCGCCCTCGTCGGCTGCGGCGGTAGCTCGACCTCGACGTCGTCATCGTCGTCGAGCTCGAGCGAGAAGAGCTCGTCGAGTTCGTCCAGTTCCGAGAGTTCGTCGGCCGCTGCGAGCGCCGACTACGGCAACCTGCTGATCAAGGGTTCCGACATCGAGCTGCCCGGCGATACCTTCACCGCCGACCCGCCCACGGTGAACCCCGGCGGCAAGGACGGCGTGGCGACGGCGTTCAACAACCAGACGCAGACGCGCATCATCGGCGACACGATCCTCATCCTGCCGGATGCCGCGTCGGCCAATGCCGTCCTCGACGCGTCGTCGGCCGCACTCGATCAGTCCATCACCGACCCGCAACCGATCCCGGCCGAGGTGGGTAGCGGCGGAACGATGGCCCAGGGCGTCTCACCCGATGGCACGAAGCAGGTCGCGGTGCTGGTGTTCACCGAGGGCAGGGCCGTCGTGACGATGGAGTTCGACAGCGCCCCAGGCGATATCGTTCCTCCGGACTTCGTGACCGCCGTCGGTCAGAAGCAGGCCGACGCGATCAAGGCAGGCTTGCCCGCTTAGCGCTCGCTGGCGGTACAGAGGCAGTCGTAGTCGTCCTCTAGCCCGCGCGGCAGGTCGGCGCCGCGGAAGATGCCGTTTGCCGGCGTGGTGCGCGAAAGTGCATCGGCGGCAAGGATCATCGCGGCCCCGGTCCACGTGGTGCGCTCCACCGGCCAGCGCTTGCCGTCGGAGAAGACCAGGCCCGTCCAATACGAGCCGTCGGTCTCGCGGAGGTGGTGCATGGCGGCGAACTGCTCGCGTGCGCGGAACGAGTCACCCATGGCGTCGAGCGCCATGACGAACTCGCACGTCTCGGCGCCCGTGACCCAGGGCCGATGGTCGACGCACCGGATGCCGAGTCCTGGGACGACGAACTCGTCCCACCTGGCATCGATGCGGGCCTTGGCCGCAGCACCGCGCAGCGCTCCGCCGAGCACCGGGTAGTACCACTCCATGGACCAGCTGTCCTTGCCGACGAATCCTTCGGGATGGTCGGCGATCGCGTGACCGAGCCTGCCGACCGCGACCTCCCACTCGGGCTGCGGTTCGTCGACGTAGTCCGCGAGAGCCAGTCGCGCAGCGGATGCTGTGGTAGATGCTGGCGCATCCGGTCAGCAGCGCGTCGGTCTCAGTGACCCGAAGGGCTTGTCGCCCAGACGATTTCGCCCGAGTTCAGCTGCAGTCCGAGAACGAAGTCGATGGCCCTGCTGACGACGGGCCACATCGTCTCCGCAAATCCGCGATCGCCGGTGACCAGCACGTGGTGCCACACACCCGTGGCGATGTAGGCACAGAAGTTGCTGTCGCTGTTGGAGTCCTCGATGACGCCGTTGCGGATCTGGATCGGGAACGACCCGTCGGCGCGCTGCATTCTGCGGGACCACTCGAACGCCGCACGGGCGGGCTCCCACAGGCCCGCGACGGTCAACGCCATCGCGTTCTCGACGTGGTCCCACGGATCGGTGTGCCCGCCGTCGAACCACGGCAGGGCGCCGGAGGACTCCTGCGTCGCGGCGATCGACTCCGCGGTCTGACGGCATTGATCCGGCGTCAGAACGCCTGGTACACCGGGGATCTCGTGGCGGCGCACCGGTCAGACCGCCGGCTTGTCGAAGTAGAGGGCGACGCTCTTGCCGATCAGCGGGTTCAACGCCGCCTCGGCGGTACGGGTCAGCCACGGCCGCGACATCATGTCCCACACCAGCATCTTGTGGTACCCGGTGACCAGGGGATTATCCGGCTTGTCAACGCCTACAGCACATTTCAGCCACCAGAACGGCGCGTGCAGGGCGTGGGCGTGGTGGCGGTGATCGAAGACCATTCCGCGGGCGGTGACCTTCGACGAGCAGTTCGTCGGCGCGGTAGATCCGGATGTGGCCGCCCTCGTTGGCGTGGTATTCGTCCGACAACATCCAGCAGACCTTCTCGGGCAGCCAGCGCGGCACGGTGATCGCCAGCCGGCCGCCGGGCTTGAGCACCCGGATCAGCTCGTCGATCGCGCGGTCGTCTGCGGGAACGTGTTCGAGGATCTCCGAGGCGATCACGAAGTCGAAGGTGCCGTCGTCGTACGGCAGGTCCAACGCGTCACCCTTGACGGCCTCGGCCTTCGCCGACGGCGGCGCCTCGCCCTTCTCCTGCATGGCCTGCAGGATCGCGTCGACGTCGTTGAGGTCCTCGACGCTCTGGTCGAACGCGACGACGTCGGCACCGCGGCGGAACGCCTCGAAGGAGTGCCTGCCCGCGCCGCAGCCCACGTCGATGACGGAGCTGCCCATGCCGACGCCGAGGCGATCGAAGTCCACGGTCAGCATGCCGAACTCCTGTTCTGTACCCGCTCGATCGCTTGCTCGTACACGGCAACCGTCTGCGCCGCAACGGATTCCCAGCTGAACACGTCGACCGCGCGACGTCGGCCCGCGGCACCGAGGCGCTGCAGTTCGAGCGGGGAGTCGAGCAGTTCGCCGAGCACCGCGGTCAGATCGCTGACGTCGCCGGGATTGACCAGTCGCGCGCATTCGCCGTTGACGCCGACCACTTCGGGTAGCGCGCCCGCCCGGCTCGCGACGATGGGCGTGCCGCTGGCCATCGCCTCGACGGCGGGTAGCGAGAAGCCCTCGTAAAGCGAAGGGATGCAGGCGATCTCGGCCGAGGACAGCAGCGTCGCCAACTCGCCGTCGGTGAGGCCGCTCGAGATGTGGACGATGTCCGAGATGCCCAACTCGGCGATCAGCTTCTCGGTGGGCCCGTTGGGCTCCAGCTTCGCGACGAGTTGCATCTCGACGTCGCGCTCGACGCGCAGCCGCGACACCGCGTGCAACAGATGGCTGACGCCCTTGAGCGGCACGTCCGCGCTGGCGATGGCGATGATCCGGTTGCGCACCCGATTCGGCGCAGGCTTGAACAGTTCGGTGTCGACGCCGAGCGGCACGACGTGCAGCTGCTCGGGCGATACCGCGAAGTCGTCGGCGATGTCGGTGGCCGACGTGGACGACACGGTCAGGAGTTCGGGGAGCTGGCGCGCGACCTGCTTCTGCATCTCGGCGAAGCCGTACCACCGGCGCACCAACGGCTTGCGCCACCACTTGGCCGCGGCGACGTCGAGGACCTTGTCGCGGGTGATCGGGTGGTGCACGGTGGCGACCACCGGCATGCCGAGCTCGGCGATGGTGAGCAGCCCAGTGCCGAGGCTCTGGTTGTCGTGGACGACGTCGAAGTCGTCGAGCCGGTCGGCGAGCAGGCGCGCCGCCCGCATGCAGAACGTCTTGGGCTCGGGAAACGCGGCCGTCCAGGTGGCGAGCAGCTCGAGCACGTCGATGCGGTCGTGCAGCTCGTTGGGCCTGCGGAACGCGGAACGGATCGGGTTCGCGGTAGAGGTCCAGACTGGGCACCTTGGTGAGCTTCACACGCGGGTCGAGGCCCTCGGGATACGGCTGACCGGAGAACACCTCGACGTCGTGACCGAGGTCGACGAGACCGCGACTCAGGTGGCGGACATACACCCCTTGGCCGCCGCAATGGGTCTTGCTGCGATAGGAGAGCAGGGCGATGCGCATGGTCAGATCATCCCGTCCAGAGTCGATATCGGCGTACTGGACATGTGTCCAGACTATAGTTTGACGGGCTAGCTGCCGCAACGCGGGGTCCCATTACTGCAGGTCAGGAGGACAAATGACCTTTCACGAGCTACACGACGGTGTGCTGCCGCTGCTACTCCCGAACGCGTGGGACGTGCCGTCTGCCCTCGCATTCATCGACTGCGGGTTCTCGGCAATCGGCACCACCAGCTTCGGTGTGGCGTCCCCAGGGTAGCCCCGACGGCGACCGGACCACCAAAGCGGCGAACCTCGCGCTCGCTCACGCCCTCGAACGGCTGCCGTGCGATGTGAGCATCGACGTCGAGGACAGCTTTGCCGGAGCGCTCATCCCATCCGACGCCCACGCCGCCAAGACCGCGCCACCGCCTGACGCGCTATGCCGGCGGGAACCCGCCGGTGGCCACGGGACCCCAGCGAGTCGGCGTGACCCGAATCAGACACTTGCCCTGATCGACCATCGCCTGTCGGTACTCGTCCCAGTCCGGGTGCTCTCCGGAGATCGCGCGGAAGTAATCCACGAGTGGCTCAACGGCTTCCGGTAACGCGATCACCTCGGCGTCACCGTCGACCTGGACGTAGGCGCCGTTGAACTCGTCGGAGAGCACGACGACGCTGGCGCGCGGCTCGCGCCGAACGTTCGCGGACTTCGCCCGCTGCGGATAGCTGCTGATGACGATTCGGCCTGCCTCGTCGACGCCGCCCGTCACCGGGGAGCTCTGCAGCGAGCCGTCGGCGCGGAACGTCGTCAACACCATGCGGTGCCGCGGTCGGATGAAGTCCAGGAGTTCTGAGAGGCCGACCGCGTCGGCGGTGGCGAGCTTGCGGGCCATGGCTTCCACCGTAACCGTCACACCCGCTTGAGCGTCCACGCCGGAATCCAGTGCGTGACCGACTTGCGCTGGCTGCCGTAGGCGATCTCGTAGGTGACGAGGCCCCACCAGAACCCCTGTTCGCACAGCCCCCAACAGCTCAGCGTGCCCGTCACGATCGACGTGCATCTGCAGGCCCTCGGGGTGGTATCCACCGGGACGGTGCGGCTCGCGGGGGAACACCGTCGCCAGGTCGACGAGCACGGCGACCGGCGGTTCGACGCGGCGAAACGCCCGCTGCACCGGCTGACCGTGGTAGCCGATCGACTGCATCTCGCCCACTGTTCGATCATATGTTCGATTAGGAGGTAGGCAGCGCACTTCGGCGGAGCAGAATGGACGACATGTACATGCCGCCGAAGTTCGCGGTGTCGGACGACGACGTCGCGGACGCGCTCGCGCGCGCAGAGTTCGCCCACCTCGTCACGCACGCGCCGTCGGGCCTGCTGGTGACCCCGCTGCCGATGCTCTACGACGCCGACCGTCACTCCCTGATCGGCCACGTGGCGAGGGCGAATACCCACTGGCAGGCCGAGGCGCCGAGTCCGTCGCGATCTTCGCCGGTCCGCAGGCCTACGTCTCGCCGAGCCTCTACGCCACCAAGGCCGAGACCGGCAAGGTGGTTCCCACCTGGAACTACGACGTGCTCGCCGCCTACGGCAGGCTGACGGTGCACGACGATCCGGCGTGGGTGCTGGCCCTGGTCACCGCGCTGACCGACAGACACGAGCGGAATCGTCCGCAGCCGTGGCACGTCACCGACGCCCCCGAGCCGTACGTCCGAGGCCAGCTGAACGCCATCGTCGGTATGGAGTTGGTGATCGACCGCATCGAGGCGAAGGCCAAGATGTCTCAGAACCAGACGGCGCGGAACCGCTCGGGTGTGGTCGCGGGGCTCGCCGACTCCGCGCCCGACGTCTCGATGCGCGTCGCCGAACTCGACGGCAACACGAACGCGAACGGCCTCGGAAAGCCGAGCCCCGCCAGCCGCGCGCCGCGTACGGCGTCGGTCCCGACCGACCGGACCGCGCCCGACGACGGCTCGTAGCACGTCAGCTCGTCGCCCGACACCTCGACGATCAGCACCCAGTGCCGCGGGATGACCCGGCCGACCAGCATCGCCACCGGCCAGCCGGCCTCGACGGCACGCACCACGTCGGCCAGTCGATCGCGGCGCCCGAAGAGCCGGAGCACGGCCGCCAGCGGTAGCGCACGCCGTATCGGGCGCTGTGCACGCTGACCGCGCCGGCGAGGCCCATGGGCGTCGTGCCCAGGCGGCGCGGCCACAGCCAGTTGACGGCGCGGTGGATGCGCCGCTGCTCCGCGTGCGAACCAGCCCGGGCCCGCCAAGTTGCGTCCGGTACGCGGGATCGAGCAGCGCGCCTGCCAGCACGGCGGCGGCGGGCCCGCAGGTCACGCCGTCGCGTTGCCGAGTTCCATCGCCGCGAGCCTCATCCCCACCAGGCTAGGTCGAACCCGACCGAGGCCGGTCGCGATCCGCCTACGCTTCGGCGATGCGTCTTTCGATACGGAACCAACTCACCGGAACCATCACCGAGGTCAACCTGGGGCCGTCATGGCAACCGTCCGCGTCCGCCTCGACGGCAGCGACCAGATCGTCACGTCCTCGATCACGAAGGACGCGGCCGAAGACCTCGGACTGGCGGCGGGCATGCGGGCGACCGTGTTCATCAAGTCCACCGAGGTGGCGATCGGCGTCGAATAGCGAAGGCGTGTCCACCGCGGTGAGAAGGTTTCAGTGAACGCATGTTTACTGACGCCGGCAAATGTGGTACCTCTGGTCACGCATAGCCGGCGTGGCAACATTACCGACCAGTAGGGTCCGACGAGTCCGAACTACTCGACAGGTGGATATGACAGATGACGTCTCCGGGGTCCGTGGCCATCGTGGCGGCGGCAGGCACTGAGGGTGGCGGCGCCGCACTCGATCAGGTGATCGGCATGTCGGCCGTCGGCGCGGTCGTGTCCCTCGGCCTGCTGTGGATCGGCTACCTGCACCGACAGCGACGCATCACGTGGCTGAAGAACCTCTCCGAGAAACTCGGCACCAAGTTCAAGCGGCCGCCGTGGGTGGCGCTGCAGGTGTTCCTCTTCACCGCGACGATCATCGCCGCGCTGTTCGGCTTCATCTGGGACGTCAGCCTGCACATCGGCAAGGGCCGCGACCCCGGCCCGCTGGCCAACCCCGCGCACTACTTCATCCTGTTCGGGCTGTTCCTGCTCTTCATCGCGGGAACCGTGTCCATCGTGACGCCGTACGACAAGCCCGGCCCGGCCGCGATCCGCATCACCCGCACCTGGTTCGCCCCCGTCGGCGGCGTGCTGATGGCGATATGCGGACATGTACGCGCTCATCGGCTTCCCCCTCGACGACGTCTGGCACCGCATCTTCGGCCAGGACGTAACGCTCTGGGGCCCAACGCATCTCATGCTCATCGGCGGCGCAGGACTGTCGCTGATCTCCGTGCTGCTGCTGGAGTACGAGGGCAGGCGGGTGATGCCTCCGGAAGATCAGGTCGACGACACCTGGTACCTGAAGCTGCTGCGCTACCTGTCCTTCGGCGGCCTGTTCATCGGGCTGTCGGTGTTCCAGATCGAGTACGACTTCGGCGTCGAGCAGTTCCGGCTCGTACAGCAGCCGATGATGATCGCAGGCGCTGCCGCGCTGGCCGCCGTCGCCGCCCGGATCGTCCTCGGCCGCGGTGCCGCGGTCATCGCCGCCACGCTGGCGATCGTGATCCGCGGCGCCGTCTCGCTCATCGTCGGCCCCGTCCTCGGCGGCCCGACCAGTTGGTTCGCGCTGTACCTCGGCCCCGCGCTGGTGGTCGAACTGATCGCGCTCACACCACTGTTCAAGCGGCCGGTGCTGTTCGGCGCCGTCGCCGGACTGGGCGTCGGCACCGTCGGCCTGTGGCTCGAGTCGCTCTGGATCGACGCGGTCTACCACTACCCGTGGCCGGTGAGCATGTGGCCGGAGGCCCTGGCCATGTCGATTCCGGTGGCCATCGGCATGGGCGTGTGCGGCGCGCTGCTGGCCATGGTGCTCACGGGGCAGAAGCTGCCACGGCCCGCCATCGGCATCACCGCCGTCGCCGTGACCGTGCTGATTCTCGGCGGCGCCGTCGCCAACGGCCTGCGCGTCGACGTTCCCGAGAATGCCAACGCGACAATCGACTCTGAGCGATCTGTCCAACGTCGACGGCAAGCGCATGGTCTCCGCCGACGTACGGATCAGCCCCGAGCGATCTGATCAGCGCCGATCCCGAGTGGGTGACGATCCTGTCCTGGCAGGGCGGCATCGCCAACGATCGCGGGCTGGCCATCGACAAACTGGAGAAGGTCGGCGAGGGGCACTACCGCTCGACGCAGCCCATCCCGGTCTGGGGCAAGTGGAAGACGCTGCTTGCGCGTGCAGGACGGCCACGACCATGGCCGGCGTGCCGATCTTCCTGCCTGCCGACCCCGGCATCGGCGCGGTCGAGACCCCCGCACTGGCGTCGAGCACGCGGCCGTTCGTCGAGGAGATCACCATCCTCCAACGCGAGCGCAACCTCGACGTCCCGTCCTGGTTGTTCCCGGCGGCGTCGATCGTCGTGCTGTTCTGCACGCTGGCGCTGATCGCCGCTCTGACCTGGGGTGCGGGCCGGATCAACGCGCGCGAGTCGCGGGCGGGCAGCGAACCTGCCCCCAAGGAACCGGTGCCGTCGGGCTGATGATTCTCGCCGATCACACGCTGCTGCTGGCACTGCCCGCGTTCATCCCGGCCGTGCTCGTCGTGGGGGTGGTGCTCTTCGTCGCCATGCGCGACCGCAGGCGTCCCGACGACGATGCCGACGATGAGCCCCACGATGACGAGAGGGTCGATACCAACGAAGATGTATGACGTGACGATCTCCAAGACACTCATCGCCCTCAGCGCCGCCGCCCTTCTCGTGGCTGGCTGCGGCGGCTCCACCAGCAGTTCGACCAGCTCCTCGTCGCGTCGACTCGTCGGGTGCCCCGGCGTCGAGCGGCGCGCCTCAGTTCTCCGACCAGCAGGCGCCGCCGTCGCAGCTCGTCATCGAGGCCACCATCGCCAACGGCGTCGTCACGCCGACGAACGAGTCTCTTCAGGCGAAGGTCAACGAGCCGATCATCGTGAAGATCGACAGTGACGTCGCCGACGAACTGCACGCCCACTCGACGCCCGATCACACCTTCAAGATCGAGGCGAAGCCCAACCAGTCGTTCCAGTTCACCCCGAGCGTTCCCGGCAAGGTCGAGATCGAGCTGCACACGCTGAACCGGGTCATCGCCACCGTCGACGTGCAGTGATCCGCGCGGGGTCGACGGTCGTTCTCGCCCACGGCCTGGGCGGTTCCAACGACCTGCCGATCCCGTATACCTACGCGCTGATCGGTGCGGCGTGGGCGCTGACGTTCACGTTCGCCGTCGTCGCGCTTGCGTGGCGACGGCCGCGGTTCGACGCGGCGCGACCAGGACGGCCGCTGCCGCCATGGGTGACCACGGTGGTCGACGCGCCTGCGACCCGGTGGGCGGCCTCGATCGCGATCCTTCTGTTCGCGGTCTGGGTGACCATCGCGGCGATCTTCGGACCGCAGGACGCCGACAATCCGCTGCCCGGCGTCTTCTACGTCCTGCTGTGGGTCGGCCTGCCCGCGCTGTCGCTGGCCATCGGGCCGGTGTGGCGGGCGGTATCGCCGGTGCGCACGGTCTACCGCCTGCTGCCGTCGTCGCGGAGACCGCCGCCGAGCGTCTACCCGGCGAGGTTGGGCTACTGGCCCGCGGCTGCGGGTCTGCTGGCGTTCGTGTGGCTGGAGCTCGCCAGCCCCGATCCGGGATCGCTTGCCGCCGTGAAGATCTGGCTGCTGCTCTACCTGGCCGTGACGCTCGCGGGCACGCTGGTGTTCGGCACCCGATGGAATGCGCGCGCCGATCCGTTCGAGGTGTACGGCGTCGTCGCCTCACGACTGTCCCCGCTGCGCCGAAACCCCGACGGGCGCATCGCGATCGGCAACCCGTTCGACCATCTCCCCACGCTGCCGGTGCGTCCCGGGACCGTGGCCGTGCTGGCCGTGCTGCTGGGATCGACGGCGTTCGACAGCTTTTCGGCGATGCCGCAGTGGCGCCAGTTCGTCGACGACGTCTCCGGGAACTCCACGCTGCTGGCCACCGTCGTGCGCAGCTGCGGGGCTGGTCGTCTTCGCCACGGTGGTGGGGACGACGTTCTGGCTGGCGGCGCGCGCCACCGGCGGGGTCGACGCGGCGCGGCGTCGCGAGCTGCCGGGACTGATGGCGCATTCGCTGATCCCGATCGTCATCGGCTACGTGTTCGCCCACTACCTGACCTACCTCGTCGAGCGCGGCCAGCAGACGGTGCTTCGGCTGCTGGGCTTCGGCGACGTCCAGCCGTACTACGTGCTGTCGCTGCATCCGACGCTGCTGGCCACGCTCAAGGTGTGCTTCGTGGTCGCGGGCCACATCGCGGGCGTCGTCGCCGCGCACGACCGCGCGTTGCAGCTGCTCCCCAAGCGCCATCAGCTGACGGGCCAGCTCGCGATGATGCTCGTCATGGTCGGCTACACGTTCACCGGTTTGTACCTGCTCTTCGGCGGTTAACCTGGGCGCATGCGAGCGCTGATCGTGGTGGACGTGCAGAACGACTTCTGCGAGGGCGGCTCGCTGGCCGTGGCCGGCGGTGCCGCGGTCGCCGCGAAGATCACCGACCTGCTGGTCGAGCACGATTACGCCCACGTCGTCGCGACGAAGGACTACCACATCGATCCGGGCGACCACTTCTCCGACAACCCCGACTTCGTGAACTCCTGGCCGCGGCACTGCGTGGTCGGCACCACGGGCGCGGACTTTCATCCGGCGTTGAATCCGGTCGTCATCGAGGCGGTCTTCCACAAGGGCCACTACTCGGCGGCCTACAGCGGGTTCGAGGGTTTCCTCTCCGACGACGAGACCATGACGCTGGAGGCCTGGCTGCGTGAAAGAGGGGTCGACGCAGTCGACATTGCCGGCATCGCCACCGACTACTGCGTGAAGGCCACCGCCGCCGATGCCGTCGCGGCAGGATTCGACACCCGCGTGCTGTTGGACCTCACCGCGGGCGTGGCGCCGACGAGCACCGCCGAGGCCGTCGACTCCCTGCGCGCGTCGGGCGTCGCTGTCTCCTAGCCCCCCTAGCGCTCAGGGGTCTAAGCGCGGCCGGTCCAGCGCGGGTCGCGGCGCTCCTGGAACGCCCGCACGCCCTCGCGCGCGTCGTCGTGGCGCATGAGATCCAGGTGGATCTCCGTCTCGCGCGCGCCCGACTGCCGCCCTATCGAGGTCGAACGAATCCCACAGCAGCCGCTTGCTCGCCGCGACCGACATCGGCGCGGTGTTGACCGCGATGTCGCGAGCCACCTCGAGCGCGGCGGGCAACACGTCGGCGGCGTCGAGCACCCGGCTGCCGAGACCCAACGCAACCGCGCGGTGCCCGTCGAACGTCGCTCCGGTGAGCAGGATCTCCGCGGCGTTGGCGAGGCCGACCATCCGCGGCAGCACCCAGTGTGAGTACGCATCGCCGACGACGCCGCGGCGAACCTGCACGACGCCGTACTTGGCGTCGGCCGCGAAGAAGCGGATGTCGCACTGCAGCGCCAGCGTGAGGCCGAGACCCAGCGCGTGCCCGTTGACCGCCGCGATCACCGGCTTGCGCAGCGACCAGGCAGGCACGTCGAGGCCCGCAGCGCTGAAGCCCTCGCCCGGCTCGGCGAACGTCCGGTCCCCCGCGCCGAGGTCGGCCCCGGCGCAGAACGCGGGCGGGGTCCCCGTCAGCACGACCACGCGCACCGAGTCGTCGCGGTCGAGCCTGGTGTACGCGTCGGCCAGCTCCTCGCGCATGCCATCGCCGATCGCGTTGCGCTGAGCTGGCCGGTGCAGCGTGATCGTTCCCACACCACCGTCGAGTTTGGTTTGCAACGTGCGGTAAACGGGCAGTTCAGAGTGCGCAGGCATGCGCCCTACCTCCAGTCCGAGCGGCTCGCCCGCCATGCTGCCGCACCCACATCGCGCCGTATCGTCAGCATGTCCCAATCACAGCGAAACAATCCTCGGCTCCACCAGAAGGGCGCAACTTGACCCCCGCCACCAGTTCCAAGGACACCGCAGCGCCGGCCGTCATACCGGCCTCGCAACCGGCGTCCCAGCCCAACAGTGACGCGGCCCTGACCGAGATCTGGCCGGGCAAGGCCTACCCGCTGGGTGCCACCTACGACGGCTCCGGCAGCAACTTCGCGGTCTTCAGCGAGGTCGCGGAGTCGGTCGAGCTGTGCCTGTTCGACGCCGACGGCAACGAGACCAGGCTCAAGCTCCCCGAGGTGGACGGCTTCGTGTGGCACGGTTTCGTGCCCGACGTCGAGCCGGGACAGCGCTACGGCTACCGCGTGCACGGACCCTACGACCCGGCCAGCGGACTGCGCTGCAACTCGAACAAGCTGCTGCTCGACCCGTATGCGAAGGCGATCGACGGCACCTTTACCAGTGGGACCAGTCGCTGTTCGGCTACGACTTCGGCGACGAAGACAGCCGCAACGACGAGGACTCGGCGGCCAGCATGCCCAAGTCGGTCGTCATCAATCCGTTCTTCGACTGGGGCACCGACCGCCCGCCGCAGCACGAATACGCCGACTCGATCATCTACGAGGCCCACGTCAAGGGCCTCACCGAGACGCATCCCGACATCCCGGAGCGCAGCCGCGGCACCTACGCCGCGATCGCCCATCCCGCGATCATCGAGCACCTCAAGGGCCTTGGCATCACGGCGATCGAGCTGATGCCGGTCCATCACTTCGCCAACGACTCGACCCTGATCGACAAGGGCCTGTCCAACTACTGGGGCTACAACACCATCGGCTTCTTCGCCCCGGACTCCAAGTACGGTTCCAGCGCCGACGCCCGGCGGCCAGGTCCAGGAGTTCAAGGCCATGGTCCGCGCCCTGCACGAGGCGGACATCGAGGTGATCCTCGACGTGGTCTACAACCACACCGCCGAGGGCAACCACATGGGCCCGACGATCTCGATGCGCGGCATCGACAACGCCGGCGTACTACCGGCTGGTCGACGACGACAAGCGCTACTACATGGACTACACCGGCACCGGCAACAGCCTCAACGCAGGCCATCCGCACGCGCTGCAGCTGATCATGGACTCGCTGCGCTACTGGGTCACCGAGATGCACGTCGACGGGTTCCGCTTCGACCTCGCGTCCACGCTGGCCCGCGAGTTCTACGACGTCGACAAGCTGTCGACGTTCTTCGAACTCGTCCAGCAGGACCCGACGGTCAGCCAGGTGAAGCTGATCGCCGAGCCGTGGGACGTCGGCCCCGGCGGCTACCAGGTCGGCAACTTCCCGCCCCAGTGGACCGAGTGGAACGGCAAGTACCGCGACACCGTCCGGGACTTCTGGCGCGGCGAGCCCGCCACGCTCGACGAGTTCGCCTCCCGTCTCACCGGATCCGCCGACCTCTACGAGCACACCGCGCGCAGGCCGGTCGCGTCGATCAACTTCGTCATCGCCCACGACGGCTTCACGTTGCGAGACCTGGTGTCCTACAACGAGAAGCACAACGACGCCAACGGCGAGGGCAACAACGACGGCGAGAGCCACAACAGATCGTGGAACTGTGGCGTGGAGGGGCCGACCGACGACCCCGAGATCCTGGCGCTGCGCGCCCAGCAGGAGCGGAACTTCATCACCACCACGCTGCTGAGCCAGGGCGTGCCGATGATCTGCCACGGCGACGAGCTCGGGCGGACGCAGGGCGGCAACAACAACGGCTACTGCCAGGACAACGAGATCACCTGGATCGACTGGGCCAACGCCGACACGGCGCTGATCGAGTTCACCCAGTCGGTCGCCGCGCTGCGCGCCGCGCATCCGATCTTCCGCAGGCGTCGGTTCTTCGACGGCCTGCCGGTGCGCATCCGTGGCTCCGAACGGATTCCGGACATCTCGTGGTTCGCCCCCGACGGTTCGGAGATGAGCGACGAGGACTGGGGTTCCGGCTTCGGCAAGTCGATCACCGTCTACCTCAACGGCCAGGGCATCCCCGACCTCGACCCGCGTGGCCAACGGGTGACCGACGATTCGTTCGTGCTGTGCTTCAACGCGCACTTCGAGCCCATCGACTTCACCCTTCCGCCAAAGGAATTCGGCGCAGCGTGGAAGCCGGTGATCTACACCGTCGACGGTGCGGTGATGGAGGGCTCGAGGCCGGTGGCCGCAGGCGCCAAGCTCACCGTGGAGGCGCGCGCCGTCATCGTGCTGCAGGCGGCCGACCCGACGTAGGTTCGGCGACCTGCATGGGCGCCTGCGTTCGGTCGCACTGGAGCAATCCGAATCAGCCGCTGCGCCGTGCCGGCCGCGCCGTGCAGGCACTCTCCGAAATGCGCAGGCCACGCCAGTCCTGAACACTGAGCCTGGTGTTCTCCTTGGCGGGCAAGTCGGTACTGGTCACGGGCGGTAGCAAGGGCATCGGGCGTGGGATCGCGAGCCGTGTTCGCCACCGCGGGCGCGCACGTCGCGATCGCGGCGCGGTCGCAGGGCGATCTGGACGCGGCCGTCGAGCACCTCGACGCACTCGGCGACGGCCGCGTGATGGGCGTGGCCGCCGACGTCGCCGACACCGATGTCGTGCGCGTCGATGGCCGAGGCGGTCGTCGGCGCGTTCGGCGGGATCGACGTGCTGTGCGCCAACGCCGGGATCTTCCCCGAGGTGCCGTTGGCGACGATGACGCCTGAGCAGCTCTCGGAGGTGCTGGACGTCAACGTGAAGGGCACGGTCTACTGCGTGCAGGCGTGCCTGCCTGCCCTCATCGCGTCGGGCTCGGGCCGGGTCGTCCTGACCTCGTCGATCACGGGACCGATCACCGGATACACCGGGTGGTCGCACTACGGAGCATCGAAGTCGGCGCAGCTCGGCTTCATGCGGACGGCGGCGATCGAGTTGGCGCCGCACCGGATCACCGTGAACGCCGTGCTGCCCGGCAACATCCTGACCGAGGGACTGAAGGACATGGGCGAGGACTACCTGGCGGGGATGGCACGCGGCATCCCCGCGGGCGCGCTCGGTGCTCCCGAGGACGTCGGTTACGCCGCGGCGTTCCTGGCCAGCGACGAGGCCTCGTTCATCACCGGGCAGGCACTCGTCGTCGACGGCGGGCAGGTCCTCCCCGAATCGCTCGAGGCGATGGGCTAGCACCTTCCCCGGACCGCACCGCCCGTAGTTAGCTCTGCAACAGAGGTATCGTGGGTCGGGTGCAGACCCGAACCGATCTCGCCCCCGAGCTGTTCGCCGTCGTCGGCAGGTTCCGAAGGCAGGTGCGGCGCCTGTCCCCGCCCGCCTTCGGCGCACGCCTGACGGAGTCACAGGCCGAGTTCATCCGCCTCGTGGGCCGCCGCCCCGGCGTCTCCGTTCGCGAGGCCGCCACCGAACTGGGCCTCGCGGCCAACACCGCGTCGACGCTGGTGTCCAAGCTGTCCGCCGACGGCCTGCTGATTCGCACCGCCGACCCCGACGACCGCAGAGTCGGCAGGCTGCGGCTCGCCGAACCCGCACAGCGGATCGCCGACGAGTCCCGTGCCGCGCGCAGAGCCGCGCTGAGCGCCGTGCTCGACCGCCTGACCGCCGACCAGATCGACGCCCTGACCGCTGGAATGGAGGTGCTGGGAGAGATGACCCGCATGTTGGACGAGGAGCGACCATGACGGCCCTGGCGATCGACTGCGCACACCTGACCCACCGCTACGGCGACTTCACCGCCGTCGACGATCTGACCTTCGACGTCCGCGCCGGCGAGACGATGGGCCTGCTCGGCCCGAACGGCGCAGGCAAGACCACCGTCGTTCGGGTGCTGACCACGCTGTCCCCGGTCCAGGATGGCCAGGTACACGTCTTCGGCCTCGACGCCCGCCGCGACACCATCGACATCAGATCCAACATCGGCTATGTGCCGCAACAGCTTTCGATCGAGTCCGCGTTGACGGGCAGGCAGAACGTCGACCTGTTCGCCAGGCTCTACGACGTGCCGCGCAAGCAACGGCGCGCCCGCGTCGACGAAGCGCTCGAGGCGATGCAACTGCTCGACGTCGCCGAGAACCTCGCGGGCACCTACTCCGGCGGCATGGTGCGGCGGCTCGAACTCGCGCAGGCGCTGGTGAATCGGCCGTCGCTGCTGATCCTCGACGAACCCACCGTCGGCCTGGATCCCATTGCGCGCGATGGGGTTTGGTCGCAGGTCGCCCGGATGCAGGACGACTACGGCATGACGGTGCTGCTGACGACCCACTACATGGAGGAGGCCGACGCGCTGTGCGACCGGGTGGCCCTCATGCACCACGGCAAGCTTGCAGGCCGTCGGCGTCGCCGACCGACCTCAAGGCAGGCCTGAGCTCGGATGACGCACCCGAGGCCACGCTCGAGGACGTGTTCCGCCACTACGCCGGATCAGACCTCACCGAGGACGCCGCACGCCAGAAGCTTGGTGAAATCCGTTCCAGCAGAAGGGCGGCCCGCCGTGTCAGTTGATCGCGACTCTTCCACCGGCGAGGTCACCGTCGACCTCGTCCGCGCGCCGCGCGGCATCAAGCGCGCAGGCGGCTTGCTGCGCCGGATGGGTGCCTTCGCGCTCGTCGAGTTGCAGAAGCTCAGCCACGACCGCAGCGAGCTGGTCACCCGCATGGTGCAGCCCGCACTGTGGCTCTTGATCTTTGGCCAGACCTTCTCGCGTCTGCACGTGATCGACACCGGCGACGTGTCCTACCTCGCGTTCCTCGCGCCGGGCATCATCGCGCAGTCGGCGCTGTTCATCTCGATCTTCTACGGCATCCAGATCGTCTGGGACCGCGACGCCGGAATCCTGGCCAAGCTGATGGTGACGCCCGCTCCCGCGTCGGCGCTCATCACCGGCAAGGCGTTCGCGGCGGGCGTGCGGTCCGTCGCGCAGGTGATCGGCGTGCTGGTGATCGCCTACCTGATGGGCGTGCACCTGACCTTCAACCCGCTCAAGATCCTGGCGGCGATGGCCGTCGTGGTGCTCGGCTCGGCGTTCTTCGCCTGCCTGTCGATGACGCTTGCGGGGCTGGTTCGCAATCGGGACCGGCTGATGGGCATCGGGCAGGCCATCACGATGCCGCTGTTCTTCGCGTCCAACGCCCTCTACCCCATCGACGTGATGCCGCAGTGGCTGCGCTGGCTGTCGGCGGTCAACCCGCTGAGCTACGAGGTGAACGCCCTGCGCGGCTTGCTGATCGGCACGCCGTCGAACTGGCTGGTCGACATCGGGGTCCTGATCGTCGCCGCGGTCGTGGGCGTCGCCGCCGCCTCTGCGCTACTGCGCCGGCTGGTGCGCTAGGACGGGCTACTTCGGCGTGGCCAGGTCGTACACGGTCACGTCGCCCACCTTCTGCGGCGTGAAGGTGGCGGCCACCCACTCCGCGATGTCGGCGTGGGTGCGGCCATTCCACCCGGCTCCGTGGCCCTTGCCGTTCGAGGCGACGTAGTAGGCGACGCGATGGTTCGCGACGTCATCGGTGAACTGCGCCAGCGTCGGCGTCGGATCGGTGCCCGAGAAGCCGCCGATCGCCATCACCGCGGTGTTGGTCGACAGCTCGAGCCCCGCGGCGGCCGACGACCGGTCGATCGCGGCGGACCACGGCGTGTTCGTCGCGTCGAGCATCGCGTCGAGCTGCGGGTTGTCGGTCAGCTTGCCCCACATCGTGTTCGAGTGTCCCGCCCGCGCGGGGCCGACCTGCGGACCGCCGCCCTGATGAGGCGAGCCGACCGTCGCGATCGCGTACGCCGCGGGACCAGCCAGCGCCCCCGCCACCGCGACACCCGCCAGAGCCAGCACCGTGGTGCGCCGCGCCCGTGTCGCGCCCAGCACGACCAGGCCGCCGCAGGCCACGGCGCTCAACGCCAGGATCGTCCACCGTAGACCCGGCAGCCAGTCCTCGTTGCGCGCGAGCAACCACCAGCTCCAGATGCCCGTCGCCAAGAGTGTTCCCGCGAGACCGACACGGCCCCAGAGGGATTCGCGTAGAGCCCACATCTGCTGGGTCCCGATGGCGAACATCGCGGCGACCGCGGGAGCGATCGACAGGCTGTAGTACGGGTGGATCATGCCGTGCATGTAGCTCAGCACGAGGCCGTCGACGACGATCCACGTCCCGAACAGAACGGCGCCCGCTCGAACGAGATCGGTGCGCGGGGCCCGCCGGCGAGCCACCAGGACCAGAACCGTCGCGACGAGCGCCGCGGGGATCAACCAGCCGATCTCGAAGCCGAATTCGCCGGAGAACAACCGTGCTCCAGCCCTGCGACTGGTTCCCGAAGCCGCCGCCACCGTGCGGGAGGGCATCCTTGGCGTCGACGGCGGCCGGCGCAGCGTCGGTGGGCGGCGCAACCCCGGGGTGGTTGCGGCCCAGCACGCGCGCGATCCCGTTGTAGCCCATCACGAGATTCATGAAGTCGTTGTCCGTGGAACCCGCGATGTACGGCCGCGACGACGTGGGCCACAGCATCGTCAACACCACGAACCAGCCGGCCGAGACGACGAAGGCCGCGGCACCACCGAGGACGTGAAAGACTCTCGAGCGCAAGGACACCGGCGCAGCCAGTAGGTAGGCGCCTGCCAGCGCGGGCATCACCATCACACCCTCGAGCATCTTGGCGAGGAAGGCGAAGCCGAGGGCGACACCCGCCAACGCCATCCACCGTGCACCCTTGGCCTCCAACGCCCGCACCGTGCAGTACGCTGCGGCCGTCATCAACAACACCATCGCCGCGTCGGGGTTGTTGAACCGGAACATCAGGACGGCCACCGGCGTCAACGCCAGTGCCGCGCCTGCGAGAAGTCCCGCCCTCGGCCCGCTGATCCGCGTCACCGCCGCGTACAGCAGCGCGACGGCACCGACGGCCATCAGCGCCTGGGGGATCAGCATGCTCGCGCTGCTGAAGCCGAACAGCTGGCCGGAGAGACCCATCACCCACTGCGAGAGCGGAGGCTTGTCGACGGTGATGAAGTTGTGGGTGTCCAGCGAGCCGAACAGCAACGCCTCCCAGTTCGACGAGCCCGCCTGCACCGCAGCCGCGTAGAACGCGTTGCCCATCCCGTTGATGGTGATGTTCCAGAGGTAGAGCACCGCGGTGCCGACGAGAAGAACGCCGAGACCAATTCGGTTGGACGTCAGGAAACTCCGGGGCTCGACGGGCTCGGTGGTCGTCGGCTCGATGGTGGGCGGCTCAGCGGTGAGTGGCGGCGTCGTCACACCTTCCAGTGACGCATGGCAACCTGTGCGCGCGCCGCCAGACCGCTGAGCGTTCCCGGGTCAGGCGAGGATGCGGGCGATCGAATCGAGCGGAATCGACAGCCACGTCGGTCGGTACCGCGCCTCGTAGCCGACCTCGTAGACGGCCTTGTCCAGCTCGTAGGCGGCGAGCAGATCGGCCGAGTCCCGCGGGTCGGCGCCCGCTCCCTCGGCATATCCCTCGCAGAACGACGCGCTGTTGCGATCCACCCACTCGCGAGCCATGGCCGCGATCTGCTCGGCTCGCTGGTCGTCACCGTCACCGTCACCGCCGCCCTCGACCACGCGCTGGTACGCCGCATACACGAACGACCGCATCACGCCTGCGACGTCGCGCAGCGGCGAATCAGGCCGACGCCGGTCGGCCAGCGGTTGCCCCGGCTCACCCTCGAAGTCGATCAGCAACCACGACTCGGGCGTGCGCAGCACCTGGCCAAGGTGTAGATCGCCATGGACGCGCTGCACGGTGATGGTCTCGCCCGCGAGCCTTGCGTACCTCTGCTCGATCGCCGCGACGTACGGCCGGAGGTCGGGAGCCATTTGCGCGATCGCGTGCAACCGCTCCACCAGGGTGTCGGCGGGAAACTCCACCTCCGCCGTACCCAACGACCCCGCCAGCGTCTGATGCACAGACGCGACGGCCTTGCCCAACCGGTGGGACTCGTCAGCGAAGTCGCCACCCACCTCGTCGGCGTACAGGTGTCGCGTGCTGGCGGTGGCCATGTCCCAGCCCTCGGTGGAGTTGGAAGCGAACTCTGCGACCATTCCCAGCGCGTACGGCTCGCCGTCGAGAACGGCCTCGAACGATCCGAGCAGCCGCGCGACGTGCGGATTTCCTTCGGCGGCGAGCACCCGATTGAGCTCGATGTCCGGGTTGATGCCGGGGGTGACGCGCCGGAACGCCTTGAGGACCGCGGCGCTACCGAACACCACGCTGGTGTTGCTCTGCTCGGCGGACGACACCCGCGGCGCGGCATCCAGCGGCAGTTCGGCTCCCGGCTCCTTGGTGAACTGCAGCGGATCGAGGGTGGCGGACTCATCGATCAGAGCGAGCAGTGTCTTGGCGGCCCCGGCGTCGTACATCGCGTCGTGGGCCGTGCGCCCGCCGGACTCGCCGATCGTGGCGATCTCGCCGTGCACGCCGAGCGGATCGTCGCCCCAGCCCACCAGAACCTGGTAGCGCTCCGGGGTGCCTTCGGTGTAGCCAACCTCGAGGATCGACCAGGTCGAGGTCATCCCGCAGCGGTACGACCCGCGCCGGTGTGACGTCGGCCAGCTCGCGGCTGCGTCCTCCATACCAACGCTGCAGCGGCAGCCACTCGGAGAAGGGCAGAGTCCACCACTCCGTCGGTTCCCGTCGCTTGTGCCATCAATCTTCACGCCTACCCACGGCAGGAGATTCCGAATCACGCCGCCGAGGGCTGCTGGTCGGACACGAGCCGCTCCGGCCTGGATCTGCCCCACCAAGTCGTCGCGCAGCTCACCCGCGGAGCCGTAGTCCTTCGCGTGGCGAGTGCCGAAATGCTTTCCCTTGCGGTCGATCTCGACGGGCCACTTCGCCGCGCCCATCACCCGGAGGGCAAGCGTGATCGGCATCACGATGATCTCGAGAATGAGCTCGACCACGGAGATCACCAGGAACAACGCCACAACCGCTGTATAGAACAGCACCTTTCCCAGGCTGTAGACGACCCACACGACGGCGGCGAGCACCACGAAGAACACCTTGGCGACGATGTTGCGCGGCAGCGACGAGTCCTCTGGCTCGACCGCATCGGTCTGCTCGGGTTCGGCGTCCTCGCTCTGGGTGTAGGCCCAGAGCTCACGCAGCGACATGTTGCGCCGCCACGGGTACCACCGCCTGCGGACGTTCCAGGTGATGCCGTCCGGGTCGACGACCTTGGGGGTTCCCATCCTGTGAAGTTACCGTGACCTCAGAACGAGTATTCGTCGACGTCGGCGGGACGACGGACCACCCTGGCGGTGCCGGGGCCCGCGAACGCCTGCCACGCCAGCACGGCCACACCGAGGATCACGCAGAGGTCGGCGACGTTGAAGATCGGCGACCAGCCGATCGAGACGAAGTCCACGACCTCGCCGCGAAGCAGTCCCGGCGCACGAAACATGCGGTCCGCGAGGTTTCCCGTCGCGCCGCCCAGCAACAGGCCCGATGCCACGGCGGCAGTGCGGGACATGCCCGCGTGCCCCCGTAGCGCGATCACGAGGCCGACGAGCCCGCCGATCAACAGGGCGAGGTGGATGGGGTAGCCCGCACCCCAGGAGAACGCCATCCCCGCGTTGCGGATGAGGAGCCACGACACTCCCTCGCCGAGCAGGCTCACCCGGTGGCCCGGGCGCAGCATCTCGACCGCGAGGGCCTTGGTGACGACGTCCAGGACGAGCACGGCCGCAGCGGTCGTCAGCAGAGGCATCCACCGCGCGCGCACGGCTTCATCTTCGCGAGCGGTGGTCACGCGACGCGGGGCGTTGCGATGTCGAGAAGGTGAACGGTGGACGTCACTTCTCACGTCAGGAATCGGTCGGCATCCGCGCGGAGATAGCGGACCGAGTTGGCTTGCCGGTATCCGATGACGCCACCGCTCACGGTGATCGCCAACAGACCCGCAAGGCCCGGCAGTGCGACGGCGGTCAGTTCGACCATTCTTCCATTGCGGAGATATTGCGGAAAGCCTTCTCGCAGTGGCGAATTCGCCATCGTCGACGAGGAGTTGAGGGGTGTTTCGGCGGTTTGCGTCCCCGTGCGCACCTCGGAACCACGCACCACGGGCACCGTGGCACCGCCGCCGACCAAGGACTCGGATCCGCGCATCGTGGGAGCGGCACCGCCACCGACCAGCCCCTGCGGGACAGCGGCAGCAGAAGCGGGGGCGCCTCGGAGAAGGGGCGCGGCGGAGCCAACCGCACGGCGGCGGCGGTCACCGTCGGAATCCGCACGACGCTCAGGTCGCCCATGCCCGCCGAGCCCGAGGGGGGCGGTGTGCCTGCGACGTCGACGGGCGCTGGCACCTCTGCGGGCGCCTCGGGGAAGCCCACCTCCGCGGGCGCCTCGGGGAAGCCAGCCTGCACGGGCGCCTCGGCGATGCCCTCCCGCTCGTAGACCTTCATCGGCGGCTCTGGTTCGGGTTCTGGTTCCGGCTCCACGCCGAGGAGCGCGTTCACCGGCTGAACCGTGTCCGTCACGAGCGTATTGCTGGTCTCATAGGTGTCCTGAACCGTCGAATAGGCGACGACCGGATTCGTCAGATCGACCGCGTACACGGTGGCCGGCGTGAACGGACCCTTCGGCAGCGCGATCGTCAGGGCCACGGCCGCCTGCGCTGACATCGCGGGCACGGGCAGAACCGGGGGCAGTGGCAACGGAACGACCTGCGGCACCGGAACGGTGACGGCGATCTCCGCGGGCAGGCAGCCTCGGCGGGCACGGCCTCGTCAACCGGCGGTGGCACCGCCACGGCGGGGGGACCTTCTGGGGCTGCCCCCGAGGCGCGAGGCGCGCGCTGACGCCCGCCACGGTCCCCGCGGTGGTGTTCCGCACGGTGCCGACGACGGCCTTCGGCACGCTGAGAACCGCGCGAATGGGTTGCGCAGAACCGTGGCCTCGCGTCAGTGCATCCAACGGCGCCGAGCGTCGCCCCGATCAAGTTGCCTTTGCTGTCCTCGCTGGCGGGTTTGGCGTCGGACTGCTGGGGCGTGACGTCGGTCTGCTCATCGGGGCCCGCCCCTGCCGCGCCCGCACACATGCCTCCCACCAGCACCGTGGCTGATAGGGCGCCGATGCACGAGGCGAGGCGCGAAGCGGGAACCGGCACGGAATCACTCGATTCAGACGGGAGGACGTTTGCCCCAGGGAAGAACGTCGTTTTGCTGATTCTCGCACGAGTGGGCCGGTCACCGCCAAAAAGTTGCTGGCTGCTGCCCGAGTGTAGGGTTCCGGTCGTGGCATCCCGCGACCACGGTGACCCGGGCGATGCCCCGTCGGTCCCGCCCCCGCTGACCGAGGTCGTCAACAGCGTGCGTCCGTCGGCCGCCGAGGAGGCCCGGACCATCGCCGCCTCGACCAACACGGGCACGCTTGCGTCCCTGACGGTTTCCGGTGATCCGTGGGCGTCGTTCATCACCTTCGGGTTGACCGGCGACGGCGCTCCGGTGCTGTGCGTCTCGAACATGGCCGAACACGGCCGCAACCTCGCGGGTGATCCGCGCGCAAGCATCGCCGTCGTCGCCCCGACGACGGAGAAGGACCCCCTGGCCGGCGGCAGGATCACGCTGGCAGGCGTCGTCGAACCGCCGGCGGGCGCGGAACTCGACGAGGCACGCCAGGCCCACATGTCCGCCGTTCCCGCGGCGAAGTACTACATCGATTACTCCGACTTCACCCTGTGGGTGCTTCGCGTACACCGCGTGCGGTGGGTCGGCGGGTACGGCCGCATGGATTCCGCGACCGCCGAGGCCTACGCCGCCGCCGGACCCGATCCGGTGACACCGGGTGCGGCGGGTGCGATCGCCCACCTGAACGCCGATCACGCTGCCGCACTGGTGGCGATGGCCAAGGCGCTCGGCGGCTACCCCGACACCGTCGAGGCCATCTGCACGGGCGTCGACCGCTACGGGCTCGACTTGCGACTGACCACGGAGCGCGGCTTGGCCTACACCAGGGTGGGATACGCGGCGCCGATCGACTCCATCGACGAATTGCGTTCCGCAACAGTGGAATTGACCAAGCGCGCCAGAAAGGTCTGACCTCTTGTCTACTCGAATCGGCTCCCGAGACCGACCGACCGGACAGCTGGCAGGCCGCCTTCGATCTCATCCGCACGCGGGGATACGAGCACCGCGAGGAGCCGTTCCGGCTGGCCAGTGGTCAGCTGAGCCACGACTACATCGACGGCAAGTACGCCATCGACACCGGGGAGCGACTCACGATCGTCAGCCGGGCCGTCGCCGACCTGGCCGTCCGCAGCGGTATCGAGTTCGACGCCGTCGGAGGCCTGACGATGGGCGCCGACCCGTTGGCGCACGGCATCGCCATGGTGACCGGCAGCGCCTGGTTCTCGGTCCGCAAGGAGCAGAAGCAGCGCGGCCGCGAGCAGTGGGTGGAGGGCACTCGGCTCCAGCCGGGCACCCGCGTCCTGCTCGTCGACGACGTCATCAGCACCGGCGGATCGACCGAGACCGCACTCGACCGGATCATGCCCGCTGGGCGTCGTCGTGACCGGCGTGATTCCGATGGTCGACCGCGGCGACGTCGCCACCAAGCGCTTCGCCGCGCGCAACATCCCGTTCGCCGCCCTCGTCACCTACCGCGATCTGGGCATCGAGCCGATTCTCGACGTCTGAGCGACCCCCGTCAGCTCACCGCACCGGCCCAGTTGGCGTCGAGATACTTCTGGGCCTCGGCATTCTGTTCGGCGGACACGAACGTCGCCGCGCCGTCGACCGGCGGCAGGAAACCGTAGGCGTTCCTGTCGATGGTGCCGTTCATCAGCATGGTGCCGGTCCGCACGGGCCGCACCCCGCCCTTCAGGAACAGGTTCTGGCCCTCGTCGCTGAACAGGAACTCCTGCCACAGGCGCGCGGCCGCCGGATGCGGCGCGTCCTTGTTGATCGCCTGGAAGTAGAAGCCGGCCAACGCCGCGTTCGGCGGTATCAACACCCGCCACGTCGGTACCTTCCTGGTCTCGGCGACGTTGAGGTAGTCCCAGTCGATCACCACGGGCGTCTCGCGGGACTCGATGGTGGCAGGCGTCGGGTCGACGTTCAAGAAGTTGCCTGCCTCGTTGAGCTTGCGGAAGAACTCGACGCCGGGAGCGATGTCGTCGGGTGATCCGCCCTGCGCCACCGAGGCCATCATCACGCCCATGAACGCGGCGCCCGCCTTCGTCGGGTCGCCGTTGAGCGCGACGGTCCCCGCGAACTCGGGCTTCAGCAGGTCGTCGACGCCGGTGATCAACGGCACCCTGGCGGAGTCGTAGCCGATCGACATGTAGCCGCCATAGTCGTTGACCCAGAGCCCATTTGGCTCCTTGTACGAATCGGAGACGTCGCCGAACGTCGCCACCTTGTACGGTGCGAACATCGCCGTGTTGGCCAGTGCGACCGACTGGCCCATGTCGAACACGTCCGGCGCGGTGGGCTTGCCCTGCAGTTGTCGGGCGACGTTGATCTCGTCCTGGCTGGAGGCGTCGGGCTGCAGCGAGTTGACCTTGATGCCGAACTTGTCCGAGAACGCTTCGATGATGGCGCCGTAGTTGGCCCAGTCCGGCGGTAGGGCGATGACGTTGAGCTCGCCCTCCTCCTTGGCGGCCGCGATCAGACCGTCGAGGCCGCCGAAGTCGGCCGCCGACGTCGCCTGGCTTGCCGCGGCACCCGACGTCCCGGCCTTCTCGTCCGCCGTCCCACCGATGCCGACCGCCCGGATCGCGAAGACGACGATGACGATCACCGCCAAGCCGCCGCCGAGGATCGCGATGGTCCTGCCCCTCGCCGGTTGCGGCCGAGCGGAGTCCCTTCCACACGCGTCCCTTCGGGATCGGGGAGCGTCTCAGGTGCGGCGATCCACTGCTGATCAAGCGTTGACCATCAACGTAGCCAATCGGGCTGGTGCGCGCGCTCGCTGACGCGCAGGACGTGTCCACCGGCGATCAAAATGTGCGGCTCGGCACATGATTGCGCCATCCGCGTCCTAGCATCAAGCAATGGGGGCCAGCAGCCGAGCCGGACGGGATCCCGACTCCACGTGGGATGACTCGGTCGAGCACGCCGATGACGTGTTCGACGACCAGGAACAGCTCGAGGAACAGCTCGGAGCCGCAGTGGGTCGACGACGGTGACCTGCACGTGGATCCGACGAGCACCGAGCCGGTGGACGGGGCGTTCAACGCCTTCGACGCGAGCACGTGGGACATCGACCCCACCCCCGTCGCGTGGTACGAGACGAAGCAGACGATGGCGACGACGGTCGTCGCGGCGGTGGCAGTGGTGACGCTCGTCGTGTCGGTCGTTCTGCTCGTCGTCCGCGGCTCGTCGTCGTCGACCACCGAGCCTGCACTCGTCGACAATCCGAGCACCGCGACCTCGGCCGCCCCGCGCGCGACCCCCGTGACCGCGGCGGTCACCCCTCCTCCACCGCCCCCGCCGGGTCCACCACCACCGCCGAGTCCGGCGCCGCCCGCCTACGTGCCCGTGTACACCCGGCCAGACGGCAATTCGCGACGGCAAGCCGCGACCGACGGCCCGCGTCGAGCGAACGTCGATCGCACCGCGGCCCGGTCCCGTGGTGCGGGCGACGCCGGCTCCCGGTGGAGGCGGATGACGATGCCCGGCGACGCCCGAGGACGACGCCGCCGAGAGGTTCGCCAACGCGCGCGTCGCGATGCTCTCGACGTCGGGGGCCGACGGCGAACCGCACGTCGTCCCCATCGTCTTCGCGATGAGCCATGACGTCGTCTACACCGCCGTCGACGCCAAGCGGAAGTCGACGCAGCGGCTTCGCCGACTGGCCAACATCGCGGCCAATCCGAGGGTCAGTCTGCTCGTCGACCACTACGACGAGGACTGGACCCAGCTCTGGTGGGTGCGCGCTGACGGTGCCGCGCAGATCCACGACAGCGGCGACGAGATGGCCATGGGCTACGCGCTGCTGCGTCGCAAGTACCCGCAGTACGAACGCATCGCCCTCGACGGGCCGGTCGTCACGGTTGCGGTGCGCCGATTCTCGTCCTGGCACGCCTGACCCGACTGCCACCGGTCCACCAAATCCTGCCACTGGAATGTGGGCGCTGAGCTGTGCGTTTCACCTTCCAGGTGGGTCAGGCGCATGCCTGGTCTGCCCAGGAAAGAGGGCGAGGAATGAAGAAGTTGGGAATAGCCGCCATGGTGGCGGGTGGAATCGGCGCAGCAGTCATGGGGCTCGCGGCGCCGGCGTATGCCGCACCCAACGACGGCGGGGGTACTCACGGCAGCACGTCTCAGATGGAGGCGCCGGGTTCGGGCACCCCGCAGGCAGGCGATGACTCGGTGAAGAGAATCACCACGCGCACCGCCTACCTGGTGCTCAACTAGTAGGTAGACCCAGTAAGGGGCACTCCGCATGGAGTGCCCCTTTTCTGTGCCAGAATCAGCCGCTGTGCCAGATTCCGCCGCCGAAGGGCCCATCGAGTCATCTGTTGGGGTACCGGCGCAGTGGGCAGAGAAGTGCTCGCCACGGTGCTCGACCACCGGTCCGGGCTCGAGCTGGTGGGCGTCAAGGTCTACTCCGACGACAAGGACGGCGTCGACGCGGGAGTCCTCGTCGGGCGCGCACCGGTCGGGGTCGAGGCCAGCACGGACACGGACCGAATCCTCGCTCTCGATGCCGACTGCGTGGTCTACACACCTCGCCTGACCGACCTCGACGAGGTGTGCGCGATCCTCGCCAGCGGCAAGAACGTGGTCACGACCGCGTTCCTGTTTCACCCCGACCGCCTGGCCCCGGACGATCGCGACCGCCTGCTCGCCGCGTGCCATGCAGGCGGCACCAGCATCCACGGCGGCGGGCTGAACCCCGGCGTCCTGTCGGGGGCGTTGCCCCTGGCGATGGCGGCCATGAGCCGCACCATCGATCGACTGACGCTGCAGGAGCGCGCGGACTGGTCGGTGTACGACAGCACGGCGATCACCTTCGACAACATGCGGTTCGGCAGCCCCATCGACGAAATCGACGTGGGCGCAAGCGAATTCCTCGCCTTCAACAGCGCGATCTTCACCGAGCAGGTATGGCTGCTCGCCGACGCGCTGCATGCCGGGATCGACGAGGTGACCGCGACGGTCGAGGCCGTCGCCGCCGAGCACGACCACCAGATCTTCGATCACCTGCTGCAGGGCGGGCACCACCGCGGGTCAGCGGTGGAACTGGACGGGCCGTCGCGCCGGCGAGCCGCTCGTCGAGATCGAGACACTCTGGACGGTCGGCAACGAGTACCCGAAGCACTGGCCGAAGCCCAGGCACGGGTGGACGCTGACCATCGAGGGCGACCCGTCGATGCAGACCCACTTCATGTCGCTGGCCAGCTTCGAACGGGACGTGCCGATGATCGAGCACGTCAACTCCGCGAACGTCGCCACGGGAATGGCCGTCCTGAACGCGGTGCCCGCGGTGTGCGCGGCCGAGCCGGGGTTCGCGACCCAGGCGTCGGTGACCCCGCGCAGCCTGATCGGCTTCGGCAACTAGTGATTTCGTGCGAGCATTTCCGGCGGTGAGCGCCGATGGAAACGTGCCACAAATCGCAGGGTTTAGAGCAGGCCGAGCAGCTTCAGATCGGTGATGTACTTGACGATCATCGGCGCGCTGATGTGCGGAATGTCCTTGTCCGGCCCGATCTTTGCCTCCTGCACGGCCGCGCGGAAGCGGTCGGTCGACGCCATCGCACCCTGCATCGGGCGCTCCGGCGACTGGTAGTTGTGCAGCAGCGGCAGCAGCGAGGCCTGGCGTTGCTTCTCCGGCAGCGCCCGCAGCGTGGTCTCGAACCGCTGCAGCCAGGCGCCGTAGTCGCCGACGCGGCGGATCGGGTAGCCGGCGTCGATCAGCCAGTCGACGAACGTGTCCATGCCGATGCCGTCGTCGTGGGGGTTCATCACGTGGTAGGTCTCGAAGCCGGTCTCGACGCGGGAGCCCAGCGTCGAGATGGCGTCGGCGATGAACTCGACGGGCAGGCCGTCGTAGTGCGCCCGCTGCCGCTCGCCGGAGGCGTCCAGCTGGTAGAAGGACCCCGGCGCGACGCCAGTTGCCACCAGGCTCAACATCATTCGGGTGAACATGTCGGGCAGGTTGAGCTGTCCGGCGTAGGTGGTGTCGGCGAGGATCATGTCGCAGCGGAACACCGCGACGGGCAGGCCGAACTGCTCGTTGGCCTCGCGCAGGAGCACCTCGCCGCCCCACTTGCTGTTGCCGTAGCCGTTGGCATAGGTGTCGTCGACCTTGCGCGTCGCGCTGACGACGCGGACGTCGGCGTCCTCGACGTTGTCGGCGGGATTCATGCCCGCCCCGACGGCCATGGTCGACACGTACGCGAACGGCTTGACCTTCGTCGTGAGGGCGATGCGAATGAGTTCCGCGGTGCCGAGCACGTTGGGTCCGAACAGCTCGCTGTAGGGCAGCACGTGGTTGACCAGAGCCGCCGGGTCGACGATGAGGTCGACGGTGTCGGCGACGCGCTGCCACGTCTGCGGTGTCAGGCCGAGATTCGCCTCACCCTTGTCACCCGCGAACACCTCGAGGTGCTTGGCGGCCAACTCTCGGTAGTGCGCAAGGAGTTTCGGGTCTCCGCTGTCGAAGGTGTCGTCCAGCCGCTGCCGCGCAGCCGCGTCGTCCTTGGCGCGGACGATGCAGATGACCTTGCCGTCGACGAGATCCATCCGCTCCAGCCACTCCAGGGCCAGGTAGCGGCCGAGGAATCCCGTTGCGCCGGTGAGCAATACGGTGCGCACCTCGGCGCTGGGGCCGGGCAGCGTCGCGGCGGCGTGCAGGGTCTCCGCGTCGAGGAACTTGTCCAGGGTCAGGTCGCTGGCGTGCACCTCGACGGCGTCGCGGCCGTGCACGGATGCGTACGTCGGCCGCTTGGCCCCGCCCGCCCGCTCGGCGTCGATGAACTCGGCGATCGCCGCCAGGTCGCTTGCCGGGCTGACGATCACGCCGACGGGAACGTCGACGTCGAAGATCTCGCGCAGCAGATTCCCGAACGTCAACGCGGACAACGAGTCTCCACCGAGATCGGTGAAGTGCGCGTCGGCGGCGACGTCACTGGCCGCCGCGCCGAGCAGCGCGCTGGCCGCCCGGCTGACGGTCTCGAGCACCGGCCGCTCCGCACCGCTCTGCCGCAGCGCGGCCAGCTCGCCCGCCTGTCCGTCGGCGAGGTCGGCGTAGAGCTGCTCGAGCTCGGCGCCGTAGCGTTCCTTCAGCCGCGGCCACGCGAGCTTCCGGACGCCGGTGAGCAGACCGTTCTCCAGCGTGAAAGGCGTTGTCTCGACGATGAAGTCGCGAGGAATCTCGTACGACTGCAGGTCCGCGGACCGCGCCGCATCCTTGAGCGAGGCGCCGATCGCCTGCTTGAGTTCGGCTGCGTTCCGTAACGGGATAGGGCCTCTTCGGTGGGAACCACCACGGCCACCAGGTAGGGCCGCGCGCTGTTGCCGTAGACGTAGATCTGCCGCACCAGCGGGCTGTTGCCGAACGCGGCCTCGAGCTTGGAGACGGTGACGAACTCGCCCTGCGACAGCTTGAGCACGTTGTTGCGGCGGTCGAGGTACTGCACCTGGTCCGGGCCGAGCTCGGCGACGACGTCGCCCGTGCGGTAGAAGCCGTCGGCGTCGAACACCTCGGCGGTGACCTCGGGCCGCTTGTAGTACCCGGGAAAGACCATGTCGGACTTGACGAGTAGCTCGCCGCGGGGATGCGGCACGTCGGTGCCGAAGTAACCGAGTTCGGGGACGTCGACGAGCTTGTAGTCGATCACCGGTGGGCGGCGGATCTGGCCGTCGACGAACACCGCGCCCGCCTCGGTCGAGCCGTAGCCCTCGATCAGGTGCATGTCGAGGAAGTCCTCGACCCATGTCTTCAGCTCGGCCGAGATGGGCGCCGAGCCCGTCATGGCACTGACGTAGCGGTCGCCGAGCAGCGTGGAACGCAGTTCCTCGTCGCTCAGGCCGCTCGAGGCCCGGCTGAGGTACTCCTGGTGGAGCATGTCCCAGATGCGCGGCACGAAGTTCATCTGCGTCGGCCGGACCAGCGCCAGATCCTCGAGGAAGGTCGACAGATCGCTGCGGGCGGCGAAGTAGACGGTGCCGCCGCTGGCGAGCGTCCCGTAGAGGACGCCGCGGCCCATCACGTGGCTCATCGGCAGGAAGGCCAGGGTGATGGCGGGAAACGCGCCCTGCTTGTCGTCCCAGTGCGTGTTGGCCGCCGACTTCCACATCATGGCGACCTTGTGCTCCGGGTAGATCGCGCCCTTGGGCGTTCCGGTGCTGCCGGAGGTGTAGACGAGCAGCGCCAGGGGTCGTCACCGTCGCCGACGACGGACCGAGGTACCGCGCGCGTCTCGCCGCGGGCGAGCGCGTCGGCCAGGGTCTCGACGACGACGGGCGTGCCCGCGAGGCGCGCCTTCGCGGCGTCGAGGGCCTCGCGATGGTCGTCGACCTCGGGATCGAAGTCGAACACGACGAGCCGCGCGGGCGCAGGCCCGGTCAGGATCAACTCGACCGCGTCGTCGACGAAGCCGATGCTCGACGCGATCAGCGACGGTTCCGTCTCGGCGACGATCGGCTGCAGCTGGGTCAGCGGGGCGTTGGTCTGCAGCGGCACCGAAACCGCGCCGAGCTGCATCAGCGCCATGTCGATGACGGTGTAGTCGACGCTGGTGAAGCCGAGGATGGCCACCCGATCACCGGGGGCGACGGGCTCGTCGCGCAGCGCGGCGGCAAGGGTCTGCACCCGCTCCCAGAGCTGGCCGTAGCTGATCGTGTCGAACCGGGGCAGCAGGGTCGTCGTCGTGCGGCCCGCGGCGTCGGAGACGTACTCGACGGCGCGCGCACCGAGTGCGGGGCGGTCGGCGTAGCCGGCCATGACTGCGCCGACGACGTCGGGCAGG
>CAWCTU010000004.1:0-222484 GCA_963798405.1 uncultured Actinomycetota bacterium | reverse complement strand
GTCGTCGCCGGTGGTGTTGTCGGCGCGGGTTTCAGGTTTGTCGTCTCCGACGGGCTGTGGATCGCAGTCGTGGGCGGCCTCTGGTGAGGCCGGTGGGTCGGGTTGCGCGGGTTGTGGTTCGGGGGTGTCGTCGTCGGGTGGGCCGAGGAGGCGTTCGGGGGTGTGGTGGTAGTTGATCCGGGTTTGGCCGGTGTCCAGGTGGGGTGGGGGGATCCATTCGACTTCGTGGCGCTCGCTCATGCGGGTGGTCCAGCCGCCGTTCTTGCCGACCATCCGGTTGTCCGGTCCGCAGGCCAGGCCCATCTCGTCGACGTTGGTGTTGCCGTCATCGGCCCAGTCCGCGACCGCGTGATGCACCTGGCAGCCGTACGGGCCGACGGTGCAGCCCGGTTTGGTGCAGCCCCCTTCACGCCCGATCAGCATGATCCGCTGCGCCAGAGACGCCACGCGGCGGGCACGGAACAGGTCCATCGCCGAGCCGGTGGCCTTGTCGAACACCGCCAGGAACAGGTTCGCGTGCGCGGCGAGGCGCAGCACGTCCTTGACCGACATCTTGGTGCCGCCGCCGGTCACACCGATCCCGGCGCGGGACTCCAGGTCTTCCAGGGTGGTGCGGATGATGACCGACACCGGCATCCCGTTGAGCTGGCCGAGTTCACCGCTCATCAGGGCGATGCGCCCGACCGCGATCAGGGCGTCGTGTTGGCGTTGAGCCAGGCTGCGGTGATCGTTGTCGATCTGAGCCTGGCGTGGGGGTGCCGGAGGTGCAGGGCTCGGGATCATCCGGATTGCACATCCCGGGCGCGGCGTACTTGGCGAGGATCGGCTCCCAGGTCGCCCGCGCCTCCGGGGTCAAGCATGCGGTGACCTGCGCTGGTGCCGTCGCGGCCCTGCTTGCCGATGGAGAAGCCGCGTTTGCGGGCGCGTTCGGTGTCGTCGGGTTCCGGACCGTCCTGATCGAGCAGGAACAACCGCAACTCGACGCCGTCGAGCAGTTCCTTCGGCCCCACCTTCACCGCCAGCCGGGCCCAGTCGACTTCGATCTGCGTGCGGGTGGCGGCGTCGACGAAGCCGGGGATCTTGCCGATGGCCTTGCGGATGATTCGACGTGCTCGGCGGTGATCAGGCCGTGGGCGGCAGCGGCGGCCGTCGCGGGCAACACCGGTTCCAACGGTTCGCCGGTCAGCGAGCGCCGCGGACCCAACAGTGCGGCCTCGGCCAGGCGGCGGTGGGCCTCCCGGCCCGAGATGCCGCCACCGGATCGTCAGCACGTCGCGCCAGGACTTGGCGCCCAACGCCTTGGCGGTGGTCTCGACCTGCAACCGGGCCAGCACCCGATGGGACTGGGTGGGCAGTTGGCGGGTCAAGGTGTCCACCCCATCGCCGACCTCGAGCAGTTCGGGGCGGTGAGCAGGTCGATGTCGCAGGCGGCCAACGCGTCATGCGCGGCGAGCAACGCGGCCACCGCGGCCTCCGCTTCCTGTACGACCGTCCCAGACATATCTAGAACATACGTACGACCACCGACAAGAATCCGCCAAATGTGACCACAGAAACCAAAGTGACACAAGAGAATTCAATGAATCCAAAACGGCAAGTCAGCCCATCGGCGCGACTGGCGAACCAGAGGCTCTCCCGGGCACACCTCCAGAGCCTCAGAGCAACTCGTAGGCCAGCGATGCCACGCACACCGCGAGCACGACCGCAAAGGCAACGGCGTCACGCCATTTCGGCCGCGACGGCGCGGCGGAGATCTGGCCCGATCCGCCACGCGCGGTGATCGCATCACCCATCTCGTCGGCGCGCCGCAACGCGACGGTGATCGCCGCGGTCAGCAGGTCCAGGATCTCGTTGCCCCAACGTCGTCGGCGTTCCTGCCCGGTCGAGGCATCCTCACGCGGCCGCAGCTTTCGTGCGGCGAACAGCACGCGGAACTCGTCGATCAACATGGGGAATGCCCGCAAGGCCAACGCCAGCGCGACCGCCCAGTCATCGACCGGAATGCGCAACAGACGCAGCGGTCGACCCAATGTGGCCACCGCAGGAGCGATTTCAGCGACATTCGTGGTCCACGACACCAGCGCGCCCAGTCCGAGAAGCACGATCGACAGCGCCGTGAGATGCAGGAAGTTGAGCAGGCCGCCCGCGGCGAACGTGACCGGACCGACCCCGAGCACCGGATCTCCGCCGGCGAAACTGGCCGTCAAACCGCCGAGGAACAGCAGGAACCACAGCCACCGCGGCACCGAGGGCAGCGCCCCCCGCGGTATGCGGGCCAGCGCGGCGGTCGCCAGCACCAGCACGGCCACCAACGCGATGGGAACCCAGCCCGGATAGAAGGTGAGGAGCACGCCGATGCCTGCGACGACGACCAGCTTCGTCCCGGCCCACAGTCGGTGAATGACCGTCCTACCCGGCACCGGCCGAAGCAGCACGACCGGCTTGCGCTGCTTTCCGGCGGGGCGGTCATGACGCACCCCCCGTGGTCGTCGCCGTCGGCACGAAGGCGCCGTTCTCCAAATGGATTGTGCGCGGACACAACTCCTCCAGGCCGGAGAAGTCGTGCGAGATGACCACCACGGTCAGGCCTGCGTTGCGACGCAGGTTTTCGAGAAGGCTCAACAACCCGCGCTGGCTGACGGCGTCCAGCCCGGCCAGCGGCTCGTCGAGAATCAGCACGCGCGGCGAGCGGGCCAGCAGGCCAGCGAGCACCAGCCGCCTCATCTGTCCACCGCTGAGCTGGTCGATGCGCCGCAGCCCCATCGCGGGGTCGAGGCCGACGGAGGCCAACGCGCGCACCGTCAGGGAATGGTCGTGATAGTCGAACCCCGCCGCCGAGGCGAGCTCGAGATCGACTCTCGCCCGCATCAGCTGCAACCGCGCTGCCTGGAACGAGATCGCCACGGCACCAACCTGATCCACGACGGGCCGACCGTCGAGCAGGCACGTGCCGGTGGTCGGCGCGAGCAGTCCCGCCATGATCCAGGCCAGCGTCGACTTGCCGGACCCGTTGAGACCATGGATCAGCAGGCCGTCACCCTCGTTCACGACGAGGTCGATGTCACGCAAGGCGTTTGACGCCCACGGTGTTCCGCTTCCGTATTCGTGGCCGACGCCGCGAAGCTCCAGCAGCGCGGAATTGCCCGTGGTGGACCGCGGCACTCGCCTTCGGCGGCGCGACGGTCGGCACCATCTCGACGTTGTCTGCCGTGGCGCCGTTGCCCACCAGATTGATGATCCGGTCGGCGGAGTCTGCCTCGTCGTTGTAATGGGTGATGTGCACCAAGGACATTCGCCTGCGCTTCGTCAGACCCGACAGCACCGACATGAGACCCTCGCGGCCCTGCTGATCGACCATGCTGGTCACTTCGTCGGCAATGAGTAGAGCGGGCTCGCGAGCCAGCGCGCCCGCCACCGCCAACCGTTGCAGCTCTCCGCCGGACAGCCCGCCGGTGTCACGGTCCTCCAGCCCGTCCAGTCCGACCTCGGTCAGCAGTTGCGCCACGTCGATCTCGGTCCCTGGCGGCAGTCCCCACACGACGTCGTCGGCGACTCGGGTGCCCAGTACCTGGCTCTCGGGGTGTTGCAGTACGACGGCGGTACCGCCGACGTGTCCGAGGCCGACGCCGCCGGGTCTCTCGATGACGCCCGCGGTCGGGGTTCGCCCCGAGAGCATCAGCATCAACGTGGTCTTGCCCGAACCGTTGGCACCGGTGATGGCGAGATGCTCCCCCACTTCGACGTTCAGCGACACGGGGCCCAGTGCGTCGTGCTCGGCACCGGGATAGCGGAAACGCACGTCGCGCAACGCGACTGGCACCGGACCGGCGGCGTCCCTGCTTCGCGGGATCGCGTCCAACTTGTGCACGTCGGGCACTTCGACGAGCCGGGCCAGCACCCGCGACAATGCCCACCATCCGATCATGGTGAAGACGAAGATGCTGAAAACCGATGACACCAAGATGAGGATCGGCCAGTACGACAGCATCGTCGCGAAGTCGTCCTTGAGCCGCTGAGCAGCGCCCTCCAAGCCGGGTATGTGCCCGATGACGACGGAGAGTCCATTGATGTTGGCGGTCATCGTGGCGAATATCAGGTTGCGTAGGCGGGCGAGGATCGTCAGGGCGATCACCCCGGCGATGCCGAACGCGCCGCCGGCCGCGAGACCGACGATGACGACCGTGGGCGTGCCCCGGCCCCGACGCTTGATGATGCCCGTCAGACCGCCGATGTAGGCACAGTCGAGCACCGTCATGAATCCACCGGCACCCGCGATGAGGAAGGCGATAGTGCCGCCGGCGATCGTCGCGGCGATCAGCACGCGCAACCGGTACCGGTAGGCGAGCAGTCCCATCGGAACCGTTCCCAGCAGCGACAGCCCTGCCGCGAAGGGGACGACGACGGCGATGATCGCGGTGGCTGCGCACAGTGCGGCCATGACGGCGGCGTGCGCAAGCTCGTCCGGATGCAACGGACCGTGACGTCGAGGTTCGCTCTCCCCGTTCACAGCCATTTCACGATTCTGCCAGCCGCACGCGAGAACCTCTCCGGTGCGGTGTGACGATCGGCACGCAACCGCTGCGAATTCTACATAGTGTTTCTATGTAAACTGTTGCCATGCCTCCCCCATCAGCACCCGAGACGACACTCGCGGCGGACCTGCTGGCAGCCGTGGCCAGGCTCAATCGGCTGGCGACCCAGCAGGTCAGGCTTCAACTGCCGTACGCGCAGGCCCGACTCCTGTCGACCATCGAAGACCGCGGCGCCGCCCGCATCTCGGACCTTGCCGTCCTCGATCACTGCTCGCAGCCCACGATGACCAGCCAGGTGCGACGTCTCGAGGACGCCGGACTGGTCTCCCGAACGACCGACCCCGCCGACGCGCGCGCCGTCCTGATCAGCATCACGTCCCAAGGCGTCGCCATGCTGACGCGGGTACGCGCGGAACGCGGCGCGGCGATCGACCCGTACCTCGAGCGACTCGATGGTGCGGACCGTCAGACCCTCGTCGACGCGGTGCGGGTGATGCACAGCCTGCTCGACGACGCGCAGCGACGTCATCGCTGACGCAATCACAACGACGAATTTAGGAGTAAGCCACCTGATGTGGCGCCAACCCAAGGCCGTCTGGGCCGTCGCATTCGCCGCCGTCATCGCCTTCATGGGCATCGGACTGGTGGACCCGATCCTCAAGCCGATCGCCGACAACCTCAACGCCTCGCCATCGCAGGTGTCGCTGTTGTTCACCAGCTACATGGCGGTCATGGGCGTGGCGATGCTGATCACCGGCGTGGTGTCCAGCCGCATCGGCCCGAAGCGAACGCTGTTGGTCGGGTTGGTCATCATCATCGCGGGCGCGGGTCTAGCAGGCATGTCGGACTCGGTCATGGGCATCGTCGGCTGGCGGGCGCTGTGGGGGCTCGGCAACGCGTTGTTCATCGCGACCGCCCTCGCGACCATCGTCAACTCGGCGCGTGGATCGGTCGCGCAGGCGATCATCCTCTACGAAGCCGCGCTCGGCCTCGGCATCGCCGTGGGCCCACTGGTCGGCGGCGTCCTGGGCTCGATCTCCTGGCGCGGCCCGTTCTTCGGCGTCTCCGTCCTGATGGCCGTCGCGCTCGTCGTCACCGCGTTCCTGCTCCCTTCGACGCCGCGCGCCGAACGCGCGACCACCCTCGCCGACCCCCTGCGCGCGCTGAAGCACCGCGGCCTGCTCGGCGTCGGAATCACCGCGCTGCTGTACAACTTTGGCTTCTTCACGCTGCTGGCGTTCACCCCCTTCCCGCTGGACATGAGCGCCCACCAGATCGGGTTGATCTTCTTCGGCTGGGGTCTCGCGCTCGCGTTCACCTCGGTCGTGGTGGCGCCGATCCTGCAACGCCGGTTCGGCACGGTGCGGGTGCTGATCCTCAACCTGCTGGCGTTCTCGGCGCTTCTCGGTGTCATGGCCGTCTTCACCGACGACAAGGCGGTGCTCGCCGCCTGCGTCGTGGTCGCCGGACTGTTCATCGGCGTCAACAACACGCTGATCACCGAGACGGTGATGAAGGCCGCGCCCGTCGAACGGGGCGTGGCATCGGCGGCGTACAGCTTCCTTCGCTTCGGTGGCGGCGCCGTCGCGCCGTGGCTGGCGGGAGTCCTCGGCGAGACGTTCGGCGCGCACGTGCCCTTCTGGGTCGGCGCGGGCGCGGTGCTGTTGGGCGTGGGCGCCATGATCGCGACCCGCCCGTACCTGACGCACATCGACGACGACGAGGACGAGGCTCGAGGAGACGACCGACGAGGCCGTCGCCCTCACCGTGGGCAACGACAGCTGACGTCCTAGGCCACCGAGGCGCCGATGAGCAGACCGACTCCATAGGTCGCCGCGATCGCCACCGCGCCCAGGGCCATCTGGCGAATCCCACCGAGCCACAGCGACTTCCGCGTGAACCGCGCTGCCACGGCGCCCGCCACCAGCAAGCCGACGCCGCCGCAGGCGAGCCCGGCCAGCAGTGACGAGTAGCCGAGCAGGTACGGGATCAGCGGAATGATCGCGCCGACGGCGAACATCAGGAACGACGCGCCTGCGGCCACCCATGGCGACGGCTTCTCACTCGGATCGACCCCGAGTTCCTGAACCAGATGAAAGTTCAAGGCACGACCCTCATCCCGGTGGATCTCTTCGGTGGCCCGGGTCGCGGTGTCCCTGGTCATGCCCATGTCGACCAGCATCGCCACCAGCTCGGATCGCTCCTCCTTCGGATACTTGCGGAAGGAGCGACGCTCCACGCGCACTTCGGCCTCGAGTTGCTCGTTGGCGGTCGTGATGGAGGTGTACTCGCCCAACGCCATCGAGAAGGCACCGGCCAGAAGACCGGCGACGCCCGCCAGGAGGACTGCGTGAGCGCTGGCGCTGGCGGCCACGCCCGCGATCAGCGCGGTGTTGCTGACCAGACCGTCCATCGCGCCGAACGTGGCGGCGCGCAGCCACCCGCCCGACACGTTGGCGTGCCGATGGTCGATCTGATGAGGTAGTTCGCCGAGGGGCGGCGAGCTGTCCGGCTCCGTCATGGGCTTGATTCAACGCCCGCCCTCGTGACCCGACCTACTCAGGTTTGCCTGGGTTTCGCAAAGTCACAGTTTCCCGATCGCCCCATCGGGCTACCGTTCGAATATGACGACCACTGCCGATCATCTGCGCAACGCCCTCGATGGCCGCTGGCGCGACATGAAGAACCGCATGCGCAAGGAACTCTCCAGCGAGGTCTTCCGACCGCACTACACGCCGAACACCGTCATCGCCCGCACCAAGGTTGCCGAGCAGATGAGGATCATGGCGGCCGACGGCGCCGCCGAGGACGGCTTCAAGAAGGAGCACGGCGGCAACGGCGATGTCGGCGCCGCGGTGACGCAGATCGAGATGCTGGCCATGTCCGACCTCTCGCTCATGGTGAAGGCGGGCGTGCAGTGGGGGCTCTTCGGCGGCGCCATCGAGAACCTCGGCACCGAGCGTCATCACGAGGCGTACGTCAAGAAGCTCATCGACCTCGAGGTGCTCGGCTGCTTCGCGATGACGGAGACCGGTCACGGCAGCGACGTCCAGGCGCTCGAGACGACGGCCACCTATGACCCGGCCACCCAGGAGTTCGTCATCGACTCCCCCACCAGGACGTCGCGCAAGGACTACATCGGCGGTGCCGCGAACACCGCTCGCGTGGCAGCCGTCTTCGCTCAGCTGATCACCGGCGGTGAAGGCCACGGCGTGCACTGCTTCGTGGTGCCACTGCGCGACGACGACGGCAACGACCTTCCGGGCGTCACGACGTCGGACTGCCAGTACAAGGGTGGATTGCCAGGCGTCGACAACGGCCGAATCCAGTTCGATCAGGTACGGATTCCGCGCGAGAACCTGCTGAACAAGTACGCCGACGTCGCCGAGGACGGCACGTACTCGTCGCCCATCGAGAACCAGGGCCGCCGATTCTTCACCATGCTCGGCACCCTCATCCGCGGACGGGTCACCGTCGGCGGCAGCGCCGGTGCGGCCGCCCGGGTGGCGTTGGACATCGCGACGCGATATGCGTTGGAGCGCAGGCAGTTCGAAGCGCCCGGGGCCGAGGAGGAGGTGCTGATCATGGACTACCTGGTGCATCAGCGCCGACTGTTCCCGCTGATCGCGAAGTCGTATGCCCTTCAGTTCGCCCAGAACGAACTGGTCGCCAAGTGTCACGAGCTTCAGACCTCCGACGACCCGGACGCCGAGGAACAGCGCGAACTGGAGTCGCGTGCGGCAGGTCTGAAGGCCGCCAACACCTGGCACGCCACACGCGCCATCCAGGAGGCCCGCGAGGCATGCGGCGGCGCAGGCTATCTGGCCGAGAACCGGCTCATTGCACTGAAGGCCGACACCGACGTGTTCACCACGTTCGAGGGCGACAACCACGTGCTCACCCAACTGGTGGCCAAGGAACTACTGACCGCCTACGCCGACGACGTCAAGGGCATGAGCCCCGCACAGTGGGTGCGCTTCGCGGCCAACTTCGCGGGCGAGCGCGTGATGAAACGCACGGCGGCGCAGACGATCATGCAGACCATCGTCGACTCGCGTGAGGACAACGAAGAGGAGGGCTCGCTGTTCAACCGCGGCACGCAGGTGAAGATGTTCGAGGACCGCGAGGAATACATGCTGGCGTCCGTCGCTCGGCGGCTGCAGGCGAAGTCGAAGGAGATGTCGCCGTTCGACGCGTTCAACTCCGTGCAGGACCACGTGCTGCACGCCGCGAAGGCGCACATCGACCGCATCATCCTCGAGGCGTTCGTCGCCGGCATCGACACCTGCGAGGACGAGCAGGCCCGCGAGATCCTGGGCATGGTGTGCGACCTCTACGCCCTGTCGGTGATCGAGGACGACAAGTCGTGGTTCGTCGAGCACCGATTCCTGTCCACCGAGCGTTCGAAGGCCGTCACACGGGGCATCAACGACCGGTGCCGCAAGTTGCGGCCCCACGCTGAGTTGCTCGTCGACGGATTCGGGATCCCCGAGCAGCTGCGGTACGCCGAGATGCTGCACCCCGAGCACATCCCCGACGCCGACGAGCACGAGGAGCAGAACGCCGAGTAGAGCTTGCTCCCCCGCCTGGACTCGAACCAGGAACCTGCCGATTAACAGTCGGCTGCTCTGCCAATTGAGCTACAGGGGACTGCCTGTCGGCGAAATCCTGCCCGCCGACCGAGGGATGACTTTAGCGTACGAGCGGCCGAACCCAGGAATCGGGCGCTGTCCCGCAGTTCTGGGCCTCTTCCCGCACCGCGCACACGCGGTGAGGCAGGATGGAAGGAACGCAACGTCGAGTGGGAGGGATCCAGTGCTCCGGATCGCGGTCATGGTCGGAGTCGGTTACGTCTTGGGCGCCAAGGCAGGCCGACGTCGCTACGAGCAGATCGCAGGCACGTATCGCGCGGTCGCGGAAAGCCCCAAGACCAAGGCAGTGTTGGACGCGGGACGACGAAAGATAGCCGACCGGGTCTCACCAGACCCGACGATGGTCAAACTGACGGCGATCGATGCGCAGACCGAGGTGCTGCAGCCCGAGAAGGTCGACGGGCGCTAACTTACGGCGACGAGAAGGTGGTGCCGGGTCCGAGCGGGCCGGTGCTGATGCCGATGCCGCCGTTGCCGTTATTCGCGTTGCCGGTGCCGATCCCGATGTTTGGCGTGCCAACGGAGATGTTGGGCTGGTTGGCGTAGGCCAGGCAGACGCCGTCGTCCTTGTTGCCGAACCAGGACAGGCACGGAGGCGCGGCGTTCGACGTGACCGTTTCGGCACTGGTCAGCGCGATCGCGATCGGAGCGGCGACGGCGGCGACGGCCAGCGCGCCTGCGGCGACGAATCGGTGTGCTGAGATGGTCATGAAATGCCTTTCCAGTGATCTGACAGCAGGCCTACCATAGCGCGCCCGCGCTGTTCACGCACTCAAGTCGTCGCCTCTGGCCTGTTCGAGCAGGCTGCGGCGGTATGTCTCCATGGCGACCAGGTCGCCGAACAGCGCGTTGTAGTCGTCTTCGTGCTCGACCGGCGACATGCGCTGCAGTTTCGACTTCATCTCGGCAATCTGACGGCCCACCCACACCTCTTGAAGTCGGGCCAGCACGCCGCCGACGTAGCGAGGCAACTTCTCGTCGTCGTCCACGCGGATCGCCTCGACGCCGAGCTCGTTGACGAGGGTGCCGACGTCCGCCGACGGCGAGTGCTCACGCACCGCTTGGATCCATTCGGCGCCGGACACACCCGACGCCGTTCCGCCCGCCTCCGCGATGGCCGTGCGGACCGCGGCGTAGCCGGCATGGGTGAAGCCCTCGATGGTCAAGCGAGTCGAACACCGGCCCGGCGATCGCGGGGTATTGCAGCGCGGACTTGAGCGCCTCGCGTTGCGGCCAGAGGGTGGGGTCCCGTGGGTCGGGCCTCGGCATGCCCGTCGCAGGGGTGGCCGCGACGCCGGCGGGTGTCGCGCCGGGCGGTCGCACCGCCGGGCTTCGCCGTCTCCCGAACTCGCCCGAGCACCTGGGCGACGTCGTCCCAGCCCACCCAGCCTGCGAGTTGGCGGGCGTATTCGTCGCGCAGCGTCGGTTCCTTGATCGCCGCGACCATCGGCACACACCTGCGCAAGCGCCGCGACGCGCCCCTCGGCGTTGTCCAGGTCGTACTCGGCCATCGCACTGCGAATCGCGAACTCGAACAACGGGGTCCGACGCGCGACGAGATCGCGCAGCGCGGCGTCACCGGACTTCAGCCGAAGATCGCACGGATCCATGCCGTCGTCGGCGACGGCGACGAACGACTGGCCCGCCAGGTTCTGCTCCCCCGCGAACGCCTTGACGGCGGCCGCCCGCCCTGCGGCATCGCCGTCGAAGACGTAGATGAGCTCACCGCGAAAGAAGTTGTCGTCCATCATGAGTCGGCGCAACATCGACAGGTGCTCGTCGCCGAAGGCCGTGCCACACGACGCCACCGCCGTCGTCACGCCCGCCAGGTGCATCGACATCACGTCGGTGTACCCCTCCACCACCACCGCCTGATGCCCCTTGGCGATGTCGCGCTTGGCCAGGTCGAGTCCGAACAGCACGTTCGACTTCTTGTACAGCGTCGTCTCCGGCGTGTTGACGTACTTCGCTTCCATGGGGTCGTCGTCGAACAACCGACGCGCGCCGAACCCGATCACCTCACCCGCCGACACCCGAATCGGCCACAGCAGCCGCCGGTGAAACCTGTCCATCGGACCGCGCTTGCCCTCTCGCGAGAGTCCGGCTGCTTCGAGCTCCTTGAACTCGAATCCCTTGCGCAGCAGGTGCTTCGTCAGCTTCTCCCAGCCCGACGGCGCGAATCCGCACCCGAAGCGCGCCGCGGCATCGGCATCGAAGTTGCGCTCGAGGAGGTACTGCCGCGCCGGTGCGGCCTCTTCCGACTTCAGCTCCTCGGCGTAGAACTCCTGAGCCGCGGCGTTGGCGGCGATCAGGCGGCTGCGGCTGCCCTTGTCGCGCTGCACGTTGGTCGTCGACGCACCGGTGTAGGTGATGGTGTGGCCGACCCGGTCGGCGAGCATCTCGATGGCCTCGACGAAGCTGACGTGCTCGATCTTCTGCAGGAACGTGTAGACGTCACCGCCTTCGCCGCAGCCGAAGCAGTGGAAGTGACCGTGATTCGGGCGGACGTGAAACGACGGCGACTTCTCGTCGTGGAACGGACACAGTCCCTTCAGCGAGTCGACGCCCGCGCGGCGCAACTGGACGTAATCGCCGACGACGTCCTCGATCTGAACGCGCTCGCGGATGGCCGCGATATCGCGGTCGGAGATCCTGCCATGACCCCGGGTCGCTACGCTCCTGCCCGCCGAACCGCGACCCCCCGTCGCATCGTTTCCACCCGCCGCCATCCGACCAGTCTAGAGCGCGCGCGACATCTTCGTTACGCGGGTTCGAGGCGCTCCAGCCGGCCCTCGGTGAACGATGCGATCTGGTCGAGGATCACGCGCAGCCTGCCACCGTCGTCGGCGGCCGCGTTGAAGTCGGGGACGAAGATGGGATCGAGCGAGGCGGGCGCGCGCGTCTGCAGGAAGTGGGCGACGCGGTGAATGCTCTCGCGCTGCTGGGCCTGGATCTCGAGATGTCGCGGGTCGGACATGATGAACTGCAGCGCAAGGATCTTGAGCACCGCCACCTCGGCGCGAACCAATGTCGGCACCCGCAGCTGAGCCTGGTAGCGCACCAGCGGCCGGGGTCCGGACTCCTCCCGCGTCGCGGCGATCGCCGCCGATGCGAAGCGTCCGACGAGCTCACTCGTCAGCCGCTTCAGCGCGACGGACGCCGCCAGCGTGCCGTCGTACTTGCCGACGGCGGCGACCACCGGCAGTGCCGAGAGCCGATGCGCCGCAGCAATCAGATCATCGGCGGCCAGCCCCGCACCCATGCCGCTGGTCTCACCCAGTCGGCCGAGCACCGCAGCGGCGTCGTCGTCGGCGAGCACGCGCATGTCGATCCGCCCCGACACCACGCCGTCCTCGACGTCGTGCACCGAGTACGCGACGTCGTCGGCCCAATCCATCACCTGCGCCTCCAGGCAGGGCTCGGCCTCGGGCGCACCGGAGCGCACCCAGGCCGCCGCAGGGGCATCGTCGGCGTAGAAGCCGAACTTCGTGCTCGATGCGCGCCGGTACCACGGATACTTCGTGACGGCGTCCAAGGAGGCCCGCGTCAGGTTGAGCCCCGCGCTGAATCCCTGCGGATCAAGCACTTTCGGCTCGAGCCGCGTCAGGATGCGGAAGTTCTGCGCGTTGCCCTCGAATCCCCCACACGCGATCGGCGAGCTCGTTGAGCGCACGCTCACCGTTGTGGCCGTACGGCGGGTGGCCGATGTCGTGGGCGAGGCCCGCGAGGTCGACCAGGTCGGGGTCACAACCCAGACCGACGGCCATGCCGCGCCCGATCTGGGCCACCTCCAGCGAGTGCGTCAGCCGCGTGCGGGGAGTTTCGCTCTGTCGCGGCCCGACGACCTGCGTCTTGTCGGCCAGCCGGCGCAGGGCGGCACAGTGCAACACCCGGGCGCGATCGCGCGCGAAATCGGTGCGGTGCTCGGTTCCGGTGCCCGGCAGCGCGGCGTCCTTCGCCGCTTCGACCACCAGGCGCTGCCGGTCGAAGTCGTTGTACGGGTCGTCCACGTGAGTTGCCACCGACGCATAGTCTGCCAGGGTCTTTCCGGCGTGACGGCATCCAGCGGTCGGCCGAGTCACTACATTGACGATCATGCGCGTCATCCGTCTGATCGGCCTCGTCCTCGCGACACTGACGGTCGGGGTCCTGCTGGCTCCGGCGGCATCGGGGGCGCCCCCGTCACGGCTGTCCGACTACGTCACCGATCAGTCCGATGCGCTGTCTGCCGACGGACTGGCCAAGGTCAAGACGGCGGTCGACGAGCTCTACAACGACCGCCGGGTCCGGCTCTGGGTGGTGTACGTCGACTCGTTCTCCACGCCGAGTGCTGACGCATGGGCGCGAGACACCATACGCATCAACGACTTCCAGAACCAAGATGCCATCCTGGCGATCGCCACCAAGGATCGGGCGTATTCGTTCCTGGTGCCCAACGCCGCACGCGCAGGCGTCGACGTCAACGCCCTGCGCACGAACGACGTAGAGCCGTTCCTGCGCCGCAACGACTGGGCGGGCGCCGCGGTCGCAGCCGCCGACGGACTGCACCCGACGGCAGTGGCGCAGCCCATCCCGTGGATCGGGGTGCTGGCCTTCCTCGCCGTCATCGGAATCTTGCTGTTGGCGCTTCTGCTGTGGAGTCGTCGGCGTGCGCGCAAGCGCCGCGAAGCGGAGTTCGCCGCGGCACGTCGGGTCGACCCCTCGGACCCCAACGCACTGGCGGCGGTTCCGCTGGGCGCCCTCGACGAGCTGTCCAAGTCGATGGTGGTCGACGTCGACAACGCGGCACGAACCAGCGACAACGAGTTGAGCTTGGCCGTCGAGGAGTTCGGCGACAAGGACACGGCACCGTTCACCGCCGCCGTCACGAACGCGAAGACGACTCTGGCCCAGGCCTTCAACGTGCGCCAGATCCTCGACGACGCCGTGCCGGAATCGCCGCAGGAGCGGCGCGATCTGCTGACCCGCGTGATCGTCGCCGCGGCCAAGGCCGACCGGGAACTCGATGCGCAACGGGATGCCTTCCACCAACTCCGCGACCTGGTCATCAACGCCCCGAGCCGACTCGACGGTTTCACCCAGCAGATGGTCGATCTGACCGCGCGCATCGACCCGGCGCGCGCGAAGCTGACGTCACTCGGCACCCAGTTCGCCGCGACGGCACTCGCCTCGGTATCGGGCAACGTCGACGAGGCCAAGCAGCGACTGGCCTTCGCCGACGACAACATCACCAATGCCCGCGCCCTGATCGCCCGGCCCGCCGACGGCCAAGGCGGCCTGGTGGATTCGATCCGGGCAGCGGAGTCGGCGCTGGGCCAGGCGCGCACGCTGCTCGACGCGATCGACAGCGCAGCGACGGACATCAATCACGCGGTCGCGGCGCTGCCGGAGACGATCGCCGACATCCAGAACGGCATCAACGAGGCGGGCGGACGGCTCGCACAGGGCAACTCCCGGCACGCCGCGGAGGTGAGCTCTGCGCGTGACGCCGCAGTCAAGGCGGTGGCGAATGCCCAGAGCACGGGAGCCGCGGATCCGCTGGGCGCATTCACCCAACTCACCAAGGCCGACGCCGAACTCGATCGGCTGCTGTCGACCATCTCCGAGGAGCAGGAGGCCGCCAAGCGGTTGAGCCGCGCGTTCGACCAGGCGCTGTTCAGCGCGCGGTCGCAGGTGCGGGCCGTGTCCGACTTCATCGACACCAGACGCGGAAGCATCGGCTCGGAGGCGCGCACCCGGCTAGCCGAGGCGACCCGCCAGCTCGAGGCGGCCGAGGCCACGAAGTCGACTGACCTCTCCGAGGCGATCGCGCACGCCAACGGCGCCGCGATGCTCGCCGCGCAGGCGCAGTCGCTGGCGAACTCCGACGCCGTCGCCGCGCAGCGGTCCTACACCAGGCAGTACGGCGGCGGGGGCGGCAACAACATGGGCTCCGTGCTCGGCGGCATCATCATCGGCAACATCCTGTCCGGCGCGCTCGGTGGAGGTGGCGCGGCGGCTGGAGTCCGACGTCGTACGGCGGCTCAGGAGGCGGCTACGGCGGCGGTTTCGGTGGCGGAGGCGGTGGCTACAGCGGTGGCGGCGGCTACAGCGGTGGCGGCGGCCGCTTCTGACTTGCTCACTTCCCCGGCGAGCGCGCGTGTTTGCGGCCGACACGCCGTCCTGGCGAGCGAGTTTGCGCGCGCTCAGGCAGCCAAACGGCGGTCCAGATTGGACGCGATGTCGCGTGCCATCTCGTACGGTCGGCGTCGCACGTCGTCCGCGACGATGCCCATCACCCGCCAGTTCATGTCGCTCAGGGCATTTCGCTTCGCGCGATCCCGACGCAGATCATCCGGCGAGCTGTGAAAATCGAAGCCTTCGTACTCGACCACGAGTCTTTGGTCGGGCCACGCGAAGTCGGCACGCCATTTCCGGCCGTCGAGATCGATGATTTCGAACTGCAACTCGGGCATGGGCAGGCCGTGGTCCATCATCACCAGCCTTGCTTCGCTCTCCATCGGCGACTCGGCTGCTGCGGCGGCGTGCGGAATCAATTGCCGCACGTGCACGATTCCGCGTCTGCCGAATTGTTCGACGGCGGCCATGTGCAGGTCCTGGCGATTACAGGTGCCGCTGCGAAGCGCCGCATCCAGTGTCGCCAACGCTCGCGGGCGGCCAAGACTGCGAGCGACCTCAATCGCCGTCCACGCCGGACCGGTTGCGCGACGACCGTCGACGACGACCAACGGCGCTCCCTCGCGACGATGGACTTTGAGACCATCCGACTGACGCAGGAGATGGCGCGGCGGGGTGAGGACGTGGAGGTCGTCGTCCTCTTCCGTGTCGAAACCGAACGCAGATGCCGCCGTCGCCATGCAGATCGCCACGGGCGTGCCCACACGAAGGTCCAAGCCGCGTAAGCGGGTCAACGTGTTGAGTTCACCGTCGGTGTAGATGCCGGTCCACACCTTCAGCAATTCGCCACGATCGATCGCGAGATCCAGCTGGCTACGGCTCAGCACCTCCAGCAGTTGCCCGGAAGTGGCGACGCCGCCACCGGCCTCCAGTAGTACGCGTACGCGATCATCCATGTCTCGGATCGTCGTCGCGTGCCGTGGTTATGAGTAGGCCGCAGAAGAGATCTGGGGATCAATAGCGGACTGTGGAGAGAGCGCTAGTTCGCGAGCGCGCGCAAAGTCGTGTGCCGAATCGGCGTGTCGGCCGCAGACACGCGCGCTCGCGGAAGAAGCGTCCGGGTGAAGGTCTAGCTGCCCTTGAGTCGCACCGCGAGGTAGTCCGACACGGCGTCGATCGCGACGCGCTCCTGGGTCATCGCGTCGCGCTCGCGGATGGTCACCGCGTGGTCGTCGAGCGAGTCGAAGTCGAGCGTGACGCAGAACGGCGTGCCGATCTCGTCCTGGCGGCGATAGCGGCGGCCGATCGCGCCCGCATCGTCGAACTCGATGTTCCAGCTCTTGCGCAGCTCGGCCGCCAGATCGCGCGCCTTCGGCGACAGATCGGCATGGCGCGACAGAGGCAGCACTGCCGCCTTCACCGGGGCCAGCCGCGGGTCGAGTCGCAGCACGGTCCGCTTGTCGACGCCGCCCTTGGCGTTGGGGGCCTCGTCCTCGGTGTAGGCATCGACGAGGAACGCCATCAGCGATCGCGTCAGACCGGCTGCAGGCTCGATGACGTATGGCACGTAACGAGTTTCAGTCGTCTGGTCGAAGTACGACAGGTCGACCCCGGAATGCTTTATGTGGGTGGACAAGTCGAAGTTGGTGCGGTTGGCAACGCCTTCGAGTTCACCCCACGGGTTGCCCGAGAAGCCGAACTTGTACTCGATGTCCGTGGTGCCCGCGCTGTAATGCGACAGCTTCTCCTTGGGATGCTCGTACAGCCGCAGGTTGTCACGAGTTGATGCCGAGGTCGACGTACCACTGCAGCCGGGTGTCGATCCAGTACTGGTGCCACTCGGCGGCGGTCGACGGCTCGACGAAGAACTCCATCTCCATCTGCTCGAACTCGCGCGTGCGGAAGATGAAGTTGCCCGGCGTGATCTCGTTGCGGAAGCTCTTGCCGATCTGACCGATGCCGAAGGGCGGCTTCTTGCGTGACGTCGTGACGACGTTGGCGAAGTTGACGAAGATGCCCTGCGCCGTCTCGGGCCGCAGGTAGTGCATGCCCTCCTCGGACTCGATCGGGCCGAGGTAGGTCTTGAGCATCATGTTGAAGTCGCGCGGTTCGGTCCACTGGCCCTTGGTGCCGCAGTCCGGGCAGACGATCTCGGCCAACGGCACCGCAGTCGGGGTCATCGAGACCCTTCTTCAGCGCGTACGCCTCCTGAAGGTGATCCTGACGATGCCGCTTGTGGCAGTTCAGGCACTCGATCAGTGGGTCGTTGAAGGTCTTGACATGCTCGGACGCCACCCACACCTCGCGCGGCAGGATGATCGCACTGTCGAGGCCGACGACGTCGTCGCGACCGGTGACCATCGACCGCCACCATTGCCGCTTGATGTTCTCCTTGAGCTCGACGCCGAGTGGGCCGTAGTCCCAGGCCGACTTCGTGCCGCCGTAGATCTCGCCGGACTGAAAGACCAAGCCACGGCGTTTCGCCAGGTTCGCAACGGTGTCGATGATGGAAGCCACGGTGCAACAGCGTAGCGACGACGCACGCCGAGACCCGCATTCCCCATGCTCGACGCGCGCTCGGTCGTCCGTTGACATGCGCAACCACGCATGTATTCTCGGAGTTAATGAAAACCGTTTCCAACATGGCGTTTCACGCCGAGTCCGTCGACGACCGTGCCCACGCTCACCGATCACCACGCACCCAGGAGCTGCCGGGGCGCGAAATCCTCGACACCGCGGGTGATCTGCTGCGCGCGCTGGCGGCACCCGTTCGCATCGCGATCGTCCTCGAACTGCGGGAGTCCTCGCGCTGCGTGCACGAGCTCGTCGACGCGCTCATGGTGCCGCAGCCGCTGGTCAGCCAGCACCTGCGGATCCTGAAGGCCGCGGGCGTCGTCGCAGGGGAACGCTCCGGGCGGGAAGTCCGCTACCGACTCGTCGACGACCACCTCGCCGAGATCGTCCTGGCCGCCGTGGCCCATGCCGGCGAGTACACCGATGGCGAAAGCCGATGAGCGGCACCGAAGTAGAAGGTCGCCGGCAGCCCGGCTCCGCGTCAGGTCCACCCGGCAACGGGCCGCCATCTCCGCCCTACTGGAGAATCTCGACGAGTTCCGGTCAGCCCAAGAACTTCACGACGAGCTCCGCCGCGGCGGCGAGGGCATCGGCCTCACCACGGTCTATCGCACGTTGCAGTCGATGGCCGGCGCTGGACTGGTCGACAGCCTGCGGACCGACAGCGGCGAGACGGTCTACCGGCGATGCTCTGCGCACCATCACCACCACCTGGTGTGCCGGGCCTGCGGCTCCACCGTCGAGGTCTCCGGGGGCGACGTCGAGACGTGGGCCGCCGAAGTCGCGCGGGCCCACGGATTCTCCGACGTCAGTCACACGATCGAGATCTTCGGTCTGTGCGGCGACTGCACTCCGGTCTAAGCGAGGAACGACTTCCGCACGTCGGCGCCCGTGGACAACACGAGCAGGATCAAGGTGCGCAGGGCATCGTCGGTCAGACCCGCGGCGGGAAAGTTGTAGCGCAGCATCACGTCGGCGACCTTCTTGGCGGGCGAGCGCCTGCTGGACGGTCTTCGTCGACGACCCGTTGGCCGGTGACTCGACGAGCTTCTCCACCAGCACGACCGTGCCGAGCATCGTCTTGTTGGCGTGCTCGGCGACGCGCTCTCGCAACTTGTTGGTCAGCGGCAGATCCCACGCCAAAGGTTGTGTCAGCGAGACCATTTCGAGGCCCTCGGCGATGGTCACCACCCGCACCGACGCCACGATGCCGTCGCCGCTGACGGTCAAGGGCCTCGTCGTCCTCGGAAACGTCGAACACCTCGCCGAGGACGGTGGACAGTCGCTTGAGCATCGGCACGGGTATCACGCCCGGCCGAATCGACGGTTGCGGTTCACGTACTCCTCGCACGCGGCCCACAGGTCGCGGCGGTCGTAGTCGGGCCACAGCTTGTCCTGGAACACGTACTCGGCATACGCGGCCTGCCAGATCAGGAAGTTGCTCGCGCGCTGCTCCCCCGACGTCCTGATGAACAGGTCGACATCGGGAATGTCGTTGCGGTGCAGGTGCTTGGCGACGGTGGCCTCGTTGATTCGGTCGGGATTCACCTTGCCCGCCACCGCATCCTGGGCGATCTGCTTGGCAGCTTCGGCGATCTCGGTTCGGCCGCCGTAGTTCACGCAGTAGTTGACCGTGATGACGTGGTTGTCCACCGTCATCTGTTCGGCGATCTCGAACTCCTTGATGACGCTGCGCCACATCTTCGGTCGCGAGCCCATCCACCGCATGCGCACGCCCATCTTGCTCAGCGTCTCCCGCCTGCGCCTGACGACCTCGCGGTTGAAGTTCATGAGGAAGCGGACCTCTTCGACGCTGCGATTCCAGTTCTCCGTGGAGAACGCATACACGCTGAGGTTCTTGACACCGAGTTCGATTGCGCCACAGGTGACGTCGATCAGAACGGCCTCGCCCATCTTGTGTCCCTCGGTACGACCCAACCCGCGCTGGGTGGCCCAGCGACCGTTGCCGTCCATCACGACGGCGATGTGCTTGGGCACCTGGTCGGCGGGGATGCGCGGAGCGGCCTGCTTGGACGTGTGCTGCGGTGGACGCAGCGGACCGCCGCCTGGGACCGCGGGAAGTTCGGGAAACTCCACGGGCCAGGTCGACGTGTCCGGGAACGTCGGATAGTCCTCAGGCGCCGGCGGCAGCTGTGGGTAGCCGTCCTTCTCCGTCCGCTTCCCGTCCCTCTTCAAAGCCATGCGCCACATCCTGCCCGAACAGGGCCGCCCGTCGTCGGCGGGCGATCGATCAATGCGGTAAGCGCGTTCGACCAGCGGCAACGTCCGCAGCTGGCGTTCGAGGTGCCATTGCAGGTGGGCGGCCACCAATCCACTGGCCTGACTGCGATATGACGAGGTGGAGGCCTCGGCGGTCGCCCAGTCGCCATCGTTGAGCGCAGCCATCAAATCCAGGACCCCCTGTGGAGGAGTCACCGAACCCGACGGGCGGCAGTGCACGCAGACGCTGCCGCCTGCGGCCGACGTGGAACGCGCGGTGCGGACCGGGAGTGGCGCAGCGGGCGCATTCGACCAGCGAAGGAGCCCATCCCGCGATTCCCATGGCGCGCAACAGGTATGAGTCGAGTACCAGCTCCCGCGGCCGCTTGCCGTCGGCCACGGCCCGCAACGCCGCGACGGTGAGCCGGTGCAGCGCGGGAACCGGGGCCCGTTCCTCCCCCGCCAACCGCTCGGCGGTTTCCAGAACCGCGCATCCGCACGTGTAGCGGCCGTAGTCGCTGACGATGTCTCCTGCGAACGAGTCGATGGCCTGCACCTGGGTGACGATGTCGAGGTTGCGGCCGGGATGCAGCTGAACGTCGATGTGCGCGAACGGCTCCAGCCTTGCCCCGAACTTGCTGCGCGTGCGGCGCACACCCTTCGCGACCGCACGCACCAAACCGTTCTCGCGAGTCAGCAGGGTCACGATTCGGTCGGCCTCGCCGAGCTTGTGCTGGCGCAGCACCACTGCTCGATCTCGGTACAACCGCATCGATAGAGTCTCTCATCACCGACCGACGACATCGACTGAGGCCCGCCCATTTCGGGCGGCCGGATATTCTCGATTTCACCATGGTCGACACCCGGTTCCCCACCCTCGCTCAGCAGTCCTATCGCCTGGCCAACCGCACCGTGACCTCCACCGACCTGGTCACCCGATCCCTGGAAGCGATCGCGGCCAGTCAGTCCACGCTCAACGCATTCCGGGTGGTGCTCGAGACGTCGGCCCTCGCCGACGCGGCCGACGCCGACCGCAAACTCGCCGCAGGCGAGCGACTCCCGTTGCTGGGAATCCCGATCGCCGTGAAGGACGACGTCGACGTCGCGGGAGTTCCCACGCGGTTCGGCAACGTCCGGCGAGATCCCGCCTGCCACGGCCGACGCCGAGGTCGTGCGCAGGCTGCGCAAGGCGGGCGCGATCATCGTCGGCAAGACCAACACCTGCGAGCTGGGACAGTGGCCGTTCACCAGCGGGCCGGGGTTCGGTCACACCCGCAACCCATGGTCACGGGAGCACTCGCCCGGCGGTTCGTCGGGCGGCAGCGCCGCCGCGGTCGCCGCCGGGCTGGTGACTGCGGCGATCGGCTCCGATGGGGCGGGCAGCGTCCGCATCCCCGCGGCGTGGACACACCTGGTCGGCATCAAGCCGCAACGCGGACAGGATCTCGACGTGGCCTCTGCCCGAGGCGTTCAACGGCATCACCGTCAACGGCGTGCTCGCCCGTACCGTCGCAGACGCCGCGATGGTGTTGGACGCGGCATCGGGCAACGCCGACGGCGACCTGCACAAGCCGCCTGCCGCCAGGATGTCCGAGTCCGTCGGCAGCGCGCCGGGAGCCACTCACGGTCGCGATGTCCACCAAGTTCCCATTCACCTTCTTCCGCGCCAACCTGCACCCGGAGATCCTGGCGGCGATGGAGACCGTCGCGGCGCAGCTCGAAGAACTCGGGTCACACCGATCATCGACGCCGACCCCGACTACGGATTGCGGATGTCGTGGAACTTCCTGTCCCGCTCCACTTCTGGCCTGCTGGACTGGCGCGACCGCATCGGACCCAACGTCACGCTCGACAAGCGCACCATCGGCAACATGCGGACGGGCAGGGTGCTGTCGGAGGCGGTCCTGCGCAAGGCCCGCGCGGCCGAGGCGGCCACGCAACGCCGCATCGGGTGGATCTTCAACCTCGCCGACGTGGTCCTCGCGCCGACGACGGCGTTGCCGCCACACCGGGTGCACGACTACGACCGTCGAGGCAGCCTGGCCACGGATCGGGCGATGATCCGGGCGTGCCCGGTGACGTGGCCGTGGAACGTGCTGGGCTGGCCGTCGATCAACGTTCCCGCGGGATTCACCTCGGAGGGGCTTCCGATCGGCGTCCAATTGATGGGTCCCGGAGAACAGCGAGCCGCTGTTGATCTCGCTGGCGGCCGCACTGGAGGCGATCGGCGGCTGGGTGAGCAAGCAGCCGGAGCCCTGGTGGGAGACGGCCGGCAGTAGCGACTGTCAGTCGCTCAGAAGCCCATTCGGCCAAGCTGTTTGGGGTCGCGCTGCCAGTTCTTGGCGATCTTCACCCGCAGCTCGAGATACACCTTGGTGCCGAGCAGCTTCTCGATCTGCGTGCGCGCGGCGGTGCCCACCTCGCGCAGCCGGGCGCCCCCCTTGCCGATGACGATGCCCTTCTGGCTGTCGCGTTCGACGTAGAGGATGGCGTGGACGTCGATGAGCTCCCCCTGTTCCTCGGTGCGCCCCTCGCGTGTGCTGATCTCGTCGATGACCACGGCCAGCGAGTGCGGGAGTTCGTCGCGGACGCCTTCGAGTGCGGCCTCGCGGATCAGCTCGGCCATGAGGACTTCCTCGGGCTCGTCGGTCAACTCGCCGTCGGGGTAGAACGCGGGCCCGGGCGGCAGTTGCGCGACGAGCACGTCGATCAGCACGTCGATCTGATCGCCCGCCGTCGCCGACACCGGCACGATGTCCGCGTTGCCGCCGGTGAGCTCGCTGACCGCCAGCAGCTGCGCCGCCACCTTCTCCTTGCCGACCTTGTCGGTCTTGGTGACGATCACCACCAGGGTGGTCCTGGGCGCGACGGCTCGGATCTGCTCGTAGATCCACCGGTCGCCAGGGCCGATCGCCTCGTCGGCGGGTATGCACAGGCCGATGACGTCGACCTCGGAGTAGGTGTCCTTCACCAGTGCGTTGAGCCGCTGGCCGAGCAACGTGCGGGGCCGGTGCAGGCCGGGCGTGTCGACCAGCACGATCTGGAAGTCCTCGCGGTGCACGATGCCGCGAATCGTGTGCCGCGTGGTCTGCGGACGGTTCGACGTGATCGCGACCTTCTGACCCACCAGCGCATTCGTCAACGTCGACTTGCCGGTATTCGGTCGACCGACGAAACACACGAAACCCGAACGGAATTCGCGTCACAGCGGGTTACCGGCCCGGTCGGTGACGATGACGACGGCGTCCGCCGACAGTTCGCGAACCGCCGCCACACCCGCGTCGTCGTCGGACCCGCCGACCAGAACGGCCGCTTCGAGCCCCGTCGCGCCGCTGGACACCGCTGCGGACACCGCGGCCTGAAGTGCGGTCAGCGCCAACGCATCCAGTGCGACGGGCGCGCCGGCGTAGGTCCGGCCGTCGGCGTCACGCACCGCGGCGCCGCTCCCGGCCTCGGCGCGGGCCATCGCTCCGCGCGCCAGCACGACGAGCTTCGCGTCCTCGGCATCCAGACTCATGCTTCGACCTCCTCGGGTTCGACCCGCTCGACGAGCACCGTGCCGATGCGCACGCGACCGCGGTGATCCCGACCGCCCTCGGCCCGCAGCCGCAACGTATCCCATGTGACCTCGGCTCCGGGCAACGGCACCCGACCGAGCTCGTGGGCCAGCAGTCCGCCGACGGTGTCGACGTCGAGATCCTCGTCGACGTCGATGTCGTACAGCTCGGCGAGATCCTCCAGCGGCAGCCGGGCCGACACCCGAAAGTTGTCCTCCCCCAGGTCTTCCACGGGGGCGACCTCGTCGGTGTCGTACTCGTCGGCGATCTCGCCGACGATCTCCTCGAGCACGTCCTCGATGGTCACCAGCCCGGCGATCGCGCCGTATTCGTCGACCAGCAGGGCCATGTGATTGCGATCGCGCTGCATTTCGCGCAGCAGGGCGTCCAGCGGCTTCGAGTCGGGCACGAACACCGCGGGCCGCATCATCTCGCCGACTCGCATGTCCGCATCGGTCGATGCGTAGGTGTGCTGGACGAGGTCCTTGAGGTACACGACGCCCACGACGTCGTCGACGTTCTCGCCGATCACCGGAAGCCGGGAGTGCCCGCTGCGCACCGCAAGCGACATCGCCTGGCCGGCGGTCTTGTCACCCTCGATCCACACCATCTCGGGCCGCGGCACCATCACCTCGCGCGCAGGGGTGTCGCCCAACTCGAAGACCGACTGGATCATCCGGCGTTCGTCGTCGGCGACGACGCCGCTCTGCTGAGCCAGGTCGACCACTTCCCGCAGCTCGATCTCCGATGCGAACGGGCCGTTGCGGAAGCCGCGCCCCGGCGTGAGCGCGTTGCCGATCAGAACGAGAAGCCGACTGATCGGGGTGAGCAGCACCGAGATCGCCTGCAGCGGAAGGGCTGCCGCCAACGAGATGGTGTAGGCGTGCTGTCGGCCGAGGGTCCGCGGTCCGACCCCCATGGCGACGAAGCTGACCACCACCATGACGGCCGCCGCGACGAGCAGACCCCATTCCAGCCCGAGGTCCTCGTAGAGGTAGGCGACCAGCAGGACCGTCGCGGTGGTCTCGCACGTGATGCGCAGCAGCACGATGAGGTTGATGTAGCGGGGACGCTCGGCGACGAGGCGGGCGAGCCGCGACCGCTCCTGGCCGCTCGTCGCGCACCAATTCGTCGATGCGCGCGATCGAGACGGTGCTGATGGCGGCGTCGATGGCCGCGAACAGCCCGCCGAGTGCGATGAGCGCGATGGCACCCAGCAGTGGAGCGAGTCCCGTCACGATTCGTCGCCGCGGTTATTCATCGAAGTATCGGGACTTGTCCAGCAGCTCGGCGATCCCGCTCGTTCTGCCGGTCCTGGTGGTACGCCGCAACCTGGTCGGCGACCCACTCCTCGAGCAGCTGGCCCTGCAGGGCGAACATCTCCTTCTCCTCGTCGGGCTCGGCGTGGTCGTAGCCGAGCAGGTGCAGCACCCCGTGCACCGTCAGCAGCGCCAGCTCGTGACCCAGCGAATGTCCGGCCTTCTCAGCCTGTTTGGCTGCGAAGTCGGGGCACAGCACGATGTCGCCGAGCATCGACGGCCCCGGCTCGGGCGCATCGGGCCGACCGCCCGGTTCGAGTTCGTCCATCGGAAAGCTCATGACGTCGGTCGGGCCGGGCAGGTCCATCCATCGCATGTGCAGATCGGCCATGGCCGCGGTGTCCAGCAGCACCATCGACAGCTCGGCCGCCGGATTCACGTCCATCTTGGCGATGACGAACTTCGCGACGCTGATCAGTTCGGTCTCGGAGACGTCGATCCCCGACTCGTTGGATACCTCGATGCTCACCGGCGCGCCTACCGGTGCCGGATCGACGCTCGGCGCGGTTCGATCGTGGCGGGCGCCTCGGCTCGCGCATACGCGTCGACGATCTCGGACACCAAGCGGTGGCGCACCACGTCGGCGGAGGTGAGTTCGGCGAAGTGGATGTCGTCGATGCCGCCGAGAACCTCGGCGGCCGCGCGCAGACCCGACTTGGCACCTCCCGGAAGGTCGACCTGCGTAACATCGCCCGTCACAACCATCTTCGAGCCGAACCCCAAGCGGGTCAGGAACATCTTCATCTGCTCGCCGGTGGTGTTCTGCGCCTCGTCGAGGATGATGAAGGCGTCATTAAGCGAGCGACCCCGCATGTATGCCAGCGGCGCGACCTCGATGACCCCGGCGGTCATCAGCTTCGGAATCAGCTCGGGATCCATCATGTCGTGCAGGGCGTCATAGAGCGGCCGCAGGTAGGGGTCGATCTTCTCGCTCAGCGTGCCGGGCAGAAAGCCAAGGCGCTCACCGGCTTCCACGGCTGGCCGGGTCAGGATGATGCGCGACACCTGCTTGCTCTGCAGCGCGCTGACGGCCTTGGCCATGGCGAGATAGGTCTTGCCGGTACCCGCCGGGCCGATGCCGAACACGATGGTGTGCGCGTCGATGGCGTCGACGTAGCGCTTCTGGTTGAGCGTCTTGGGCCGAATGGTCTTGCCGCGCCGCGACAGGATGTCGAGCGTGAGCACCTCGGCGGGCGACTCGTCGCCGGTGCCGGTCAGCATGCCGACGGTGTGGCGAACCGCTTCCGGGGTGAGGGGCTGGCCGCCCGCCACGATCGCGACGAGTTCGGACACCGCGCGCTCGGCGAGTGCGACGTCGGCAGGTTCGCCGGAAAGGGTGAAGGTGTTTCCGCGGACGTGAATGTCGGCGGCGAGAAGCCCCTCGAGCGCGCGCAGGTTCCCGTCGGCCGAGCCGAGCAGGCCCACCACGCTCTCAGGCGGAACATCGATGCTGCTTCGTACGACCGAGTCGGGATCCGGTGGGGACGAGGCGGCGTTGGTCTCGCGGGGTGTCACGTGGTGTTCCGTGCCTGCTTTCTGGGTTCTGGCCGGGTATCGCGGTACCCGGCGAGTTTACCGCCGGTCACCGTCAGGCCCAATGCGTGTGGCTAGTCCCATCGCGGGGTGAGTACCCCCAAGGCACCCAGTGCGACCGCGGCCGCGGTGGACGTCCGCAGCACCGTCGGACCCAACCGCACGGCGATGGCGCCCGCGTCGGTCAGCGCGGCGAGCTCCGCGTCGCTGATCCCGCCTTCCGGCCCGACGATCAGTGTGAGCGAATCCGCTTGTTCAAGAGGCACTTTCGTCAACGGCTCGACCGCCGACTCGTGGAGCACCAACGCCACACCGCCGTCATCGGCAGCCAGCATGGCCACCAGATCTGCGGTCCGCACCGACGACACGACCGAGGGAACATGGGGGCGACGGGACTGTCGGGCGGCCGATCGCGCGACCGCCTTCCAGCGGCTCAACCCCTTGTCGACCTTGGCGGCGCCGTCCCACCGGGCCACGCAACGGTCGGCCTGCCACGCGACGAACGCGTCGGCCCCCGCCTCGGTGGCCAACTCGATGGCGAGTTCGGAGCGATCGGACTTCGGCAGCGCCTGGACCACCGTCACGCCAGGTCGTGGCGGGTCGACGTGCCGTCGGCTCAGGACGCGCGCCGACAGCCGGCCCTTGGCCACGTCCTCGACCACGCAGTGCGCCACCGCACCCGCCCCGTCGCCGAGATCGAGCTCCTCACCTGCACGGATCCGCCGGACGTTGGCCGCGTGGAAGCCCTCATCGCCGTCGACGACGACGATCTCCCCCGGTTCGGGTACCGCGGCGACGTAGAACAGGGCCCGGCTCACGATGCGCCCTAACGGCCAGTGAACGTTTCCCGCAACCGACTGAACAATCCACCGCCCTGCGGCGAGTGCGTGGACTTCACCTCCGCGACGTCGCGCACCCGATTCGCCTTGAGCTTGCGCAGCAGCTCGATGTCCTGGTGGTCGAGACGGGACGGCACGTTGACCTCGACGTGGACGTGCAGGTTTCCGCGCACGCCGGAGCGAAGATGCGGCATTCCATGCCCGCGCAGGGTGGTGACCGATCCGGGCTGCGTACCCGCGGCCACGGTGATCTCGGTGGGGCCGTCGAGAATCGCGTCGACGGTGACCGTGGTGCCGAGCGCGGCGTCGACCATCGGCACCGAGATGCTGCAGTGCAGATCGTCGCCATCGCGCACGAAGTGGTCGTGGGGCTGTTCGCGGACGTCGACGTACAGGTCGCCTGCCGGACCGCCGCCCGGCCCGACCTCGCCCTGCGCGGCCAGTCTGACGCGCATGCCCTCGCCGACGCCTGCGGGCATCTTGACGCTGACCTCCCGGCGGGCCCGGACGCGTCCGTCGCCTCCGCACCGATGACATGGGTCCGGGATGACCTCGCCGACGCCGCGGCAGACCGGGCACGGCCGTGACGTCATCACCTGACCGAGCAGCGAACGTTGAACGCTCTGCACCTCGCCCTGGCCGCCGCAGGTGTCGCACGCGATCGGTTGAGACTTGCCGTGGGTGCCCTTGCCCTGGCACAGGTCGCACAGAATCGCGGTGTCGACGGTCACCTGCTTGGTGACGCCCGTCGCGCATTCGGTGAGATCAAGGCCGATCGTGAGCAGCGAGTCGGAGCCCGGCCGCACCCGGCCAATCGGTCCGCGCGAGCTGGCGCCCGCCCCGAAGAACGCGCCGATGACGTCACCGAGACCGCCGAACCCACTGAAGCCATTGCCGACGCCACCGGCGCTTTCCATCGGATCGCCACCGAGGTCGACGATGCGGCGCTTCTCGGGATCGATGAGCACCTCGTAGGCGACCTTCACCTCGTGGAAGCGGGCTTGAGCCTCCTCGTCGGGGTTGACGTCGGGATGCAACTCGCGGGCGAGCTTTCGGTAGGCGCGTTTGATCTCCGTATCGCTCGCGCCATCGCTCACGCCGAGCAGACCGTAGTAATCGCGTGCCACGCCTAACCCTTCCAAAAACTTCGTACGCCGCTTGCGCGGCCCGATTCACACCCCTAGCGGGTGCCCAAGACTTCACCTATGTAAAGAGCAACAGCGGCGACGTTGGCAATGGTTCCCGGGTAGTCCATTCGAGTGGGGCCGACCACACCCATGCCGCCGTACACCTTGCCCGAACTGCCGTAGGTGGTGCTGACGACCGACGTCCCGAGCATCTGCTCGGCTTCGGTCTCGTGCCCGATGCGTACCGTGACCTTACCGGCCTCCTGCTGCACGGCAAGCAGCCGCAACACCACAACCTGCTCTTCGAGCGCTTCGAGCACCGATCGCAGCGATCCGCCGAAGTCCGCGGTGTTGCGCGTCAGGTTGGCCGTGCCCCCCAGCAGCAGGCGTTCCTCGGTGTGTTCGACGAGGGTCTCGAGCAGGACCGTCGCAGCCCGGCCCACGGCGTCGCCGAGGCCGCCTCGACCGTCGAGGTGAGTGGCCAGATCCGCGACGGCCACCGACGCGACCGAGAGCGGCTTGCCCTCCATCGCCTGGCCGAGCCGGTCGCGAAGCTGGGACAGCTGCTGGTCGTCGATGGTGTCGCCGAGTTCGACGATGCGCTGATCGACGCGGCCGCTCTCGGTGATGACCACCAGCAGCAACCGGGCAGGCGTGAGCGCGACGACCTCGAGGTGACGCACCGACGACGTCGACAACGTCGGGTACTGGACGATCGCCACCTGCCGGGTGAGCTGAGCGAGCAGACGCACCGCGCGGCGCAGGACGTCGTCGAGATCGACGCCGGACTCCAGGAACGTCAGGATCGCCCGTCGCTCGCTGGACGACAGGGGCTTGACGTCGTCGAGCCGGTCGACGAACTCGCGGTAGCCCTTCTCGGTGGGCACGCGGCCGGAGCTGGTGTGCGGTTGAGCGATGTAGCCCTCGGCCTCGAGTACCGCCATGTCGTTGCGCACCGTCGCGCTGGACACGCCGAGGTTGTGGCGTTCGACGATCGACTTCGATCCGATCGGTTCCTGGGTGGCGACGAAATCGGCGACGATCGCGCGCAGTACCGCGAAGCGCCGATCGTCGGCACTACTCATCGTTCGCCTCCATGGGTCACGTCCCTCGCCAGCAGGACACGCTCACTTCATTTTAGGGTGTCGAGCTGCTCCGACACCGCCTATCCAGATGTGACGGGTGCTTGACCCCGTCGGCATCGCCCCTCGGAACGACTGGCAATTCCGCCCCGGGCGACTAGCCTGACGTTCATGCTGACGCGGCCTTCACGGGATTCCGGGTCGGCAAGGACGTGTCGATGATCTTCAAGGGTGTTCTCGACGGCAAGCCCTACCCCGATCACGGTCTGTCCTATCGGCAGTGGGCCCAGATTCCGCCCCGCCAGATCCGGCTCGACGAATTGGTCACCACCACAACGGTGCTCGCGCTCGACCGGCTGCTCTCCGAGGACTCGACGTTCTACGGCGACCTGTTCCCGCATGCCGTGCGGTGGCGGGGCGTGATCTACCTCGACGACGGCGTGCACCAAGCGGTGCGGGCCGCGTTGCGCAACCGGACGGTGTTGCACGCGCGGGTCTACGACATGGACCTGCCGCTCGACCAACAGACCGGATCGACGGATCTGGAACGTCGCGGCTAGTCGGTCAACAGGTCACGCACGACCGCGTCGGCGAGAAGCCGGCCTCGATCGGTCAGCACCAGGCGCTCCGCGTTGCGCTCGACCAGTCCGTCCGCGACGGCCACCTCGGCACGTCGCCTCTCGCCGTCGTCGAGCATGGGCACGGGCAATCCCGTCCGCAGCCGAAGGCGCAGCATCACGTTCTCGGTGTGGCGCTCCGCGGCATTCGAGCTCCTCGAAGTCACCCACCGGGAGCTGCCCGTTCGGCCAACGACTGCGCATAGGCGCTCGGGTGTTTGACGTTCCACCACCGGGTGTCACCGACGTAGCCGTGCGCCCCAGGACCTGCACCCCACCACTCGCCGCCCGCCCAGTAGCCGAGGTTGTGCCTGCACTCACCACCTGGCCGACTCCAGTTCGACACCTCGTACCAGTCGAAGCCTGCGTCCCGCAGCGCGCGGTCGACGAGTTCGTAGCGCTGCGCCAGCACGTCGTCGTCCGGGGCGGCGATCTCTCCGCGGCGGACGCGCCTGGCGAGCGCCGTCCCGCTCTCCACCACCAATGCGTACGCCGATACGTGGTCGACGCCCGCCTCGATGGCGGCGTCGACCGAGCGGCGCAGATCGTCGTCGGTCTCTCCGGGCGTGCCGTAGATCAGGTCGATGTTGACGTGGTCGAAGCCTTCGGCCCTCGCCTCGTTCGCGGCGGCGAGCGGGCGCCCCGGCGAATGCACCCGGTCCAGTGCCGCCAGCACCCGCGGCGCCACGGACTGCATGCCCAGCGAGATGCGGGTGAAGCCGGCGGCCCGCAGATCCGCGAACAACCGGGGTGACGTCGATTCGGGGTTCGCCTCGGTGGTCACCTCGGCATCGGGAGCCAGCACGAAGTGCTCCCGGACGGCATCGAGGACGGATGCGAGCCCGTCGCCCCCGAGCAGTGACGGGGTGCCGCCGCCGACGAACACCGTCTCCACGTCCGGAGGGACGCCGAGGCGTCCGGCGGCCAGCTCCAACTCGACGCGCAGCGCCGCCAGCCAGCCGTCCGGATTGGCGCCACCGAGTTCGGACGGTGTGTAGGTGTTGAAGTCGCAGTAGCCGCATCGGGTCGCGCAGAACGGCACGTGGACGTAGATGCCGAAGGAGCTGCCAGGGGTGGCCCGCAGGGTCGGCAGGGCGCGGGGAGCCGAGCGGACCGTCATCCCACCAGTGTCCCCGTCACCCGCCGCTGCAGCGAAATCGACGCAGTGGCGTCGCCCCCTCGCACATTTTCGCCGAAACCGCCGTTCGCGCGGTGAGCAGCGCGGCTCTTTTGCTCGTGCCGAGCGAAAGAATGGGCCGGTTGGGGCGATGGGGCCCGCCGTGGCAGAATGGCCGTCGTGACTGCCGCCCTTAATCCGACCGCTGGCGTATCGCTGGTGGCGCGGCGGCATGTCGATTTCAAGCGTGTATGTAGCTGTACCTGTCTGCCTTGACGCCGTAGACCTGCCCACCTGACCTCACAGCTGGCGACGGATCTGCGCCGCCGGTCAGCCCCCGGCAATCACGCGCGATCCACCCGCCGGCTCCCATTAGGAGCCACACCACATGACACAGGCCGATTCCACATCGAAGCCCGCCAAGCGCCCCAAGGGCGAAGGGCAGTGGGCGCTCGGTTACCGCGAGCCGCTCAACGCCAACGAACAGGCCAAGAAAGACGACAACCCGCTCAACGTGCGGGCGCGCATCGAGAACATCTACGCCAAGGGCGGCTTCGAGAGCATCGACAAGGGTGACCTGCGCGGCCGATTCCGCTGGTGGGGGCTTTACACCCAACGCAAGCCCGGCTACGACGGCACCTGGACCGGTGACGACAACACCGACATGCTCGAGGACGAGTTCTTCATGCTTCGCGTGCGGTGCGACGGTGGCGCCCTGACCGCAGCCTCACTACGCACGCTCGGCGAGATCTCGACCGAATTCGCCAGAGACACCGCCGACATCTCCGACCGGCAGAACATCCAGTACCACTGGATCCGCGTCGAGGACATGCCCGAGATCTGGGATCGGCTGGACGCAGTTGGATTGTGGACCACCGAGGCCTGCGGTGACTGCCCCCGCGTCGTGCTCGGCTCTCCGCTGGCCGGGGAATCGCTCGACGAAGTCATCGACGGCACGCCCGCGATCGACGAGATCACCAAGCGCTACATCGGCAAGCCCGAGTACTCCAACCTGCCGCGCAAGTTCAAGACCGCGATCTCGGGCCTACAGGACGTGGTGCACGAGGTCAACGACGTCGCATTCATCGGCGTCAACCATCCCGAGCACGGCCCCGGGTTCGACCTGTGGGTCGGCGGCGGGCTGTCCACCAACCCGATGCTCGGCCAGCGGGTCGGCGCGTGGGTGCCACTCGACGAGGTGCCCGACGTCTGGGAGGGCGTGGTCAGCGTGTTCCGCGACTACGGCTACCGCCGACTGCGGGCCAAGGCGCGGCTGAAGTTCCTGATCAAGGACTGGGGCGTCGAAAAGTTCAGGCAGGTGCTCGAGACCGAGTACCTGAAGCGACCGCTGATCGACGGGCCTGCGCCGGAGCCGGTGACGCGTCCCATCGACCACGTCGGCGTGCAGCGACTGAAGAACGGGCTCAACGCCGTCGGCGTCGCCCCCATCGCGGGTCGCGTGTCCGGCACCATCCTGAGCAAGGTCGCCGACCTCGCCGAGGCAGCGGGTTCCGACCGGATCCGGTTCACCCCTTATCAGAAGCTGGTCATCCTCGACGTCGCCGACGACAAGCTCGACGCTCTGCGGGACGGGCTCGATGCGCTCGGGCTGCCGTCGGCGCCGTCGCACTGGCGGCGAAACCTGATGGCCTGCACGGGTATCGAGTTCTGCAAGCTGTCGTTCGCCGAGACGCGCAGCCGCTCTCAGCTGTTGGCTCCCGAGCTCGAGAAGCGGCTCGAGGACATCAACGCTCAGCTGGACGTGCCGGTGACCATCAACATCAACGGCTGCCCCAACTCGTGCGCGCGCATCCAGGTCGCGGACATCGGCTTCAAGGGGCAGATGGTCGACGACGGCGACGGCCCGGTCGAGGGCTTCCAGGTGCATCTCGGCGGCAGCCTCGGTCTGGACAGCGGTTTCGGCCGCAAGTTGCGCCAGCACAAGGTGACGTCGACCGAGCTCGGGGACTACATCGAGCGTGTCGTCCGCAACTTCGTGAAACAACGCGAGCACGGCGAGCGTTTCGCTACATGGGCAGTACGAGCAGACGAGGCGGACCTGAGGTGACGAAGTTGAGTGACAACGCGATCATGACCGAGGAGAACCTGCGGGGCATCGCCGAGCGCGGCGCCAAGGAGCTGGACGGCGCCAGCGCGATGGACCTGCTGCGCTGGACCGACGAGAACTTCCGCGGCGACTACATCGTGGCGTCCAACATGCAGGACGCGGTGCTCGTCTCCCTCGCCGCGAAGGTGCGCCCGGGCGTCGACGTGATGTTCCTCGACACGGGCTACCACTTCGTGGAAACCATCGGCACCCGCGACGCCGTGGAAGCGGTCTACGACGTCAAGGTGCTCAACGTCACGCCCGAACACTCCGTTGCCGAACAGGACGAGTTGCACGGCAAGGACCTCTTCGCCCGGGACCCCGGCGCATGCTGCCGGATGCGCAAGGTCGAGCCGCTCGGCAAGGCGCTGAAGGGCTACTCGGCGTGGGTAACGGGCATCCGCCGGGTCGAGGCACCGACGCGGGCCAACGCTCCGCTGATCAGCTTCGACGAGGCGTTCGGCCTGGTCAAGATCAACCCGCTGGCCGCGTGGAGCGACGAGGAGATGAACACCTACATCGAGGATCAGGGCATTCTCGTCAATCCCCTCGTCCACGAAGGCTATCCGTCGATCGGATGCTCCCCCTGCACCGCCAAGCCCGTCGAGGGCGCCGATCCGCGCAGCGGTCGCTGGGCCGGGCAGTCGAAGACGGAATGCGGACTTCACGCGTCGTGACGCTGATCCCCCGGTCGCTTGGCTCCAGCCCGCCGCTGATCCTCACCGCGCACGGAAGCGCCGACCCGCGTTCGTCGGCGACGGCGTTCGCGATTGCCGACCAGGTCCGCGCGAGTCGGCCCGACCTCGACGTCCGGTCGGCGTTCTGCGAGCAGACGGCGCCGAATCTGCGCGACGTGCTGACGCAGGTGCCCGACAGCGCCGTGGTCACGCCGCTGCTGCTGGCAAGCGCCTACCATGCGCGCGTCGACATCCCCGCGACGATCCAGGCGTCGGGGACCCGCTTCCGTCAAGCCGAGGTGCTCGGCGAAGACCCTCGCCTCGTTGCCGTCATGCGCGAGCGACTGGCCCAGGCCGGCGTGTCGCCCCGTGATCGCGTCGGCATCGTCGTCGTGGCCGTCGGGTCGACGTGGGACGCCGCCAACGCCGGGACGGCCGACGTCGCCGAGGCACTGGCGGACGGAACCGCGTGGGCAGCGGTCACCACCGCGTTCGCGACCGGACCCAAGCCGTCGGTCGCCGCCGCGGTGGCGCGCCTGCGCCGGCGCGGAGCGGCGCGGGTGGTCATCGCACCGTGGTTCCTGGCCCACGGCCGGATCACCGACCGCGTCGCGGCGTTCGCCCAGGCCAACGAGATGGCGATGGCGGAGCCTCTCGGTGCACACCCCCTGGTCGCCGAGACGGTCCTCGAACGGTTCGACCGCGCCGTCGCCGAGCGCGAAGCGGCGTAGGCGCCGTCATGTGCGGCTGAACGTCGCCTTGGTCGTCTGGTCGGAAACGAGCACGAATTCGCCGACTCCTCGGGCGCTGCTGGCAACGGTGAACCGCAGAGACGACGTCTGTTCGGCAGACTCCGGGTAGTACGACTTCAGGCTTCCCGCGCTGCGCAGGGTGCCCGTCCCGTCACCGCCCCGACTTTCCACGTTGATCGTCATGCCCAGCTTCTGCTGTTGCGTCATACCGCGGGCCACGGCGATCTTCATCTCTCCGGTCAGCTCGTATGCCTGACCATCGAACTTCGCCAGCGTGTAGGTGTTCAGGAAGCACATCTTGATACCGGCGGCATCGAGCGGGGACCATGCCTGCCACCGCGCGCCCTCCCCGACGTCGCCTTCGGGGAACGGCGTGATGAACGACGTCAGCTGCTGGTCGGTCTGGGTGCCGTTACCGTCGGCGAGCAGGCGCCCCCGCGGCGTGAAGCGGATCTGCGTCACCTTGTCCTTCAACTCGTCGACGGCCGACTGGCCCTCCGGCGTCGTCGCAGACAGATTCTCGTAGCGTGCGCTCACCGAGATCGCGTCGGCAAGGACCTTGTCGACGGTCGCCTTGACGTCGGCCGAGAAGCCGCTGACGACCGTGGCAGTCTGGCTGGGCGAGTCACCCTCCGAGCCCTCGCTCGTCGACGTGACGTCGATCGATGAATGGGACGAATCTTGTTGTCCCTCAGTAAGATTCATCGCCATCGGATGCCTCGGCGAGGCGCCGTTGTCGATCAGGTCGACTCGCAGCTGAGCACCGCACGTCACATCGGAGCTGGCATCCTTGACCTGTCGGGAGGCATCTCCTGGGCCACCCGCGATCCCGGAGCCCGACGTGCCGCCACATCCGCTCAGCGCGACCACGACACTGATCACCATGGCCAGCACCGCTCTGCTGCGGCCCAATCCGATTCCCCCAGTCGACACTGCGTTCCCTCTCTCCTGGCAGGACAAGCATATCGTCTCCGAGACGAGACCCATTGCCGCCCAACAATCGAGGTTGCCCCCCTTTGAGGCACCCCGACGTGTCGTTTCGGCGACACCCGCCCTGCTGGGGACTAACGTCTCGATGATGTCGAGTCCACGGCTTGGTCGTCGGTTGCGCGTGCGCCTGCTGGCCAGCTGCCTGACCGTTTCGCTGGTCGCCGCGCTCTGGGTCGCCGAGTCACGGCCTCCCTCCGGGCAGGAGGCCGAACGGTCGACGGCGATCGGCGGTCCCTACGGACTATTGCTATCCAGCTCAACGGATCTCGGCCCGTCACGGGCCGGCCGCGTGCAGTTGACGGCGGCGCTCGCCGACGCTGCGAGACCAGATCCGCTGATGCATTGGGCTGCGCGCCAGCGACTTTCGGTGCGGTGGCAGACCGGCGCGAACTGGGCAATCGTCGAGGGTGAGCCTGCCGCCGTCGCCGAGGGTTTCGACGTTCCCATCCACGACTACCGCGGCATGCAGGGTCAGGTGTTCTACGCCTCGGCCGAGCAGCCGGGCGTGCCAACGGCGCTGCGGGACAGCGTCAGCGACCTCGGGCGCGTCCTGGGATTCACCCCCCACCATCAAGCGCGCCCATCCATGATGCCGCTCGACGTGCCGCGCAAGGGGTTGACCCCCGGCGCCCTGCTCAAGGCCTACAACGCGGACCCGCTCGCGGAGGCCGGCCACACCGGCGAGGGCCAGACCATCGTGTTCTACGAGTTCGACGGATACGAGCAGAAGGACCTCGACGAGTTCGCCGAGCAGTCAGGGCTACCCCCGCTGAAGCCGATCCTCATCGGCGGCCAACCCCGCGACTCGCACGGCGAGACGGTCATGGACCTCCAAGTGGCTCATGCGATCGCACCCAACGCGCAGATGGTCGTCGTCAATGCGCGCCCGACGCTAGAAGGTGGTCGAACCTACGAGCGCATCGCCGAGATGTTCGACGACATCGACCGGCAGTTCCCCGGCGCGGTGTGGAGCCTGTCGATCGGATGGGGTTGCGACGCCATGCTCACCGCGACCGACCTCAGACCCGTTCAGTCCGCCCTGGAACGCGCACAGAGACATGGCACTTCGGTGTTCGACGCCAGCGGCGACAACGGCGGCCTGGAATGCAAGGGCGGCCACAACTGGGCCTCCCCGCCGGGTCCGGACGACATCGGCCTCGACGCGGTCGCGTCACTGCCCGCGATGACGTCGGTCGGCGGAACCACGCTGTCCACCGATATGGACGGAGAGTGGCTCGCCGAACAGGCGTGGGTCGATTCGCCGCTGTCCCAAGGGACCAGCGGCGGCGTGTCGACGCTCTTTCCGCGGCCCGCGTGGCAACGCCGGGTGTCCGCAGACCGCGACACGTCGATGCGCAGGCTGACGCCCGACATCTCGGCCGTCGCCGACCCCTTCACCGGAGTACGCATTCGGTTCGACGGCCAGGACGTCGTCGGCGGGGGCACCTCGCAGGCCGCGCCGATCTGGGCTGCCCTGACCGCCATCATGAATCAGTACCTCGAGGCCAACGGGGGCCACGCACTCGGTGACATCAACCCCCTGCTGTACCGGGTGGCGGCAGGCGCGAACTCGCCCGGTTTCCGCGACGTGAGCCTCGGCGCGAACGCGGTCGACGTGTCCACACCCGGCTACGACCTGGTGACCGGACTCGGAAGCCCGAACGTCGAAGCACTCGCCCGCGATCTGCTTGAGATCCAGCGCGGCGTGGCGCCCACGTGAGGGACGACCCTGGCCCGTTGCCCAAGCCCCCCAACACTTGTCGTGCATGCGGCGCCGACGGGCCCAGCGAGTTCTGCGGGACCTGCGGATGCCGACAGCACCCACGACGTGGCGACGGACCCGACTGGTGGCGCGGGTCCGCGTACGCCGTTGCGCCGAGTGAGGCCGTCCTCCGCCCGGCGGTGGCGAGCACCGTGTTCCCCATGCCGACGAAGCGGTCGCGCAGGGCGTTCGGGCGTGCGCTCGCAGGCGTCGTGGCCGTGCTCCTCGTCACCGCATTGCTCAAATGGCAAGCACCGCTGATCGGACTCATCGGCCTCGGCCTACCCGTGCTCTTCGTCGTCTACCTGCGCGAGCGCGGCGCCTTCACCCGCTCGCGAGGCGGCCTGCTGATCGCGATCGCGCTCGGCACCGTGTTGGGAGTGGCGTGGGCGATGGGCACCGAAGCCGCCTTGGCGCGCAGTGAGCCGGACGCACTGGGCACGCCGATCAGCTTGACCCGCCTCGTGATCACCGCGTTCGCCATCCCGCTGACGTTCGTCGTGCTTTTTCTCGCCCCGGTGTTCGTCGTGCGACTACGTCACGCGAGCGAGCGAAACGTGCTGGACGGGTACGGAATCGGAGCGCTCGGCGCGTACTCCTTCGTCGGCGCGAGCACGCTCGCCAGGCTCGCGTCGCAGCTCTCCGCGGGGCCGGTTGCCGAGGCCAATCGGTCGTCGATCTCGCTTGCGGTGGCGGCGGCCATCCAGGGGCTGGCCGTCCCCATGACCGCGGCCGCGGTGGCGGGCGCAGTCGGCGCCACCCTGTGGTTCACGCCTAGCCTGGCCGCGGGCAGGCCTCGGTGGTACCGGCTCAACTCACCCGTGCCGTCGATCGCGTTCGGCGTGCTCTGCTATCTGGGCCTCGGGGTGCTCGACCTGACCACACTCAGCTTCGGCGTCCAGATGGCGATCTACGCGCTGCTCGCCGTTCTCGCGCTCTACGTCCAGCGCATCGTCGTCCACTGCGCGCTGCTGCACGAGGAACCCGACGGCGCGCGGCCCGACGAACCGACGGTCTGTCCGGAGTGCGGGCAGACCGTGGCCGCGCTGCCGTTCTGCACCGACTGCGGAGCCGTCGGCCACGTGGCTCCCGCGACGGCCCGCGCGGCGCGGCCACTACTGGTCGTGGGTGCTTGCGTAGCGCTGGTGATGGCCGCGTCGGCGGGGCTGTCGCTGTTGCTCACCCCGCCATCGCCCAACTACGTCTGCCCGCCGGACTGCGGTCGCCCGCCGCTGCACCAACCCGTCGCCACCAATCCCCGCTTCACGCCCGCCGACGGCGAGTTCTCGGTGTCCTACCCGGGCGAGGGCACGGCGTACGAGGCGGCGTTCGAGCCCAACGGCGTCGCGCTGAACCTGCTCGCGGGTGACGGCGGCACGCTTCGCCTGTTCGGCGAGCCGGCCGACGGTCGGAGTCCGCGCCAGATCGTCGAGGACGTCATCAAGGGCAACTACCCCGACGCCAGAACCGCCTACGAGATCCCCAACGCCCTCGTCGGCTATCAGTTGGGCTACGGCGAAGTCGCCGACGTCTACCCTGCCAACTCCATCAGCGACGATTCCCGCGTGCGGGTGTTGGTCATGGTCGCCGTGAAGAACGACTACGCGCTGATCGCCGCGGGCGCAGGTCCCTTCCGCGAGTTCAGCCCCGACTTCGGCTCCGGTCATCCGTCCGGCGCGAATTTCCTGCTGTCGCTCGACATGGGCAAGTACGTCAACAGTTTCATGTGGAAGGGCGATCCGCCGCGCTGACCGTCACCTTCGGGTTTGGCCGTCACCGCCTGGGACGAAATACTCAGTGGGCAGGCTTGGTTCGTGTCGACGAACGACCACCTGCAGACGACGGAGGACGAGTTGGAAGCCAATGAACGCGTGGCCGAACCGCAGCGGTTGAAGGTCCTCGTGCCCCATGGCCTCGGACTCGAAGGCGCGCCCGCGCCCGAGACCGTCGAGGCGGTGTACTACGAGCCCGGCGCGCCGTGGCCCGCGGGGCACGAGGATGCCACGGTGGTGGTCGTCGGCTTCGAGGGTGCGCCCGCGGTCGGGGCCAGGTTCGCCGAGTTGCCCAACCTGCGTCTGGTCCAGACCCTCAACGCCGGCTACGAGCAATGGCTTCCGCTGCTGCCCGAGGGCGTCATGTTGTCCAATGGCCGTGGAGCGCATGGCGGGTCGTCGGCAGAGTGGGTGATGGCCGCTCTGCTCGCCATCTACCGGGAACTCGGAGTGTTCGCGCAGCACCAGTCCGACGGCGTCTGGCGACCCAAGGACACCGAGACGCTGATCGGCAAGCGGGTCGTCGTGCTCGGGGCAGGCGACCTCGCGGTCAATCTCGCCTCGCGGCTCGCACCGTTCGAAGCCGAGGTCGTGCTCGTCGGGCGGCAGGCCAGGCCGGGTGTCCACGCACTCGCCGACATCGACAACCTCCTGCCCAACGCCGACGTCGTCGTCGCCATGTTGCCCGACGACGAGTCGACCCGTCGCGTCATCGATGCCGAATTCCTCGCCAAGCTCCGCGACGGCACCGTAGTCGTCAACGTCGGCAGGGGCGGTTCGCTCGACACCGAGGCCCTCCTCGCCGAATTGACGGCAGGCCGACTCCGCGCCGCGCTCGACGTCACCGACCCGGAGCCGCTGCCGGCAGGCCACCCGCTGTGGTCCGCACCGGGGCTGCTGCTGACGCCGCACGTGGCGGGGAGCACCGAAGGCGCCTGGGAAAGGGCGTGGGCGGTGGCGCTGCGGCAGATCGAGGTGTTCGCCGGCGGCGGTCGGCCGCCGAATCTGGTGGCAGGGCCCACCTAGGTCCCGCCAAGGGCGCCACGGCGAACACCGTCGCGGAATCCATCAACCGCCTCGTTCAGGCCGAAGCGACCACCTCGGGCTGGCACGGCCGGCAGACGCGGTTCGCGCCGCCGAGGCCGGCTGACCGTTGGGTGCTGCGTCAGGCCTTCGCCAGCGTGGCCACGTCGTTCGCCCCGTCGACGGAGGGGATCTCGACGCCCTCCGGCAGTGGCGGCACACGGGTGGCGCGTACGTACACCGTGTCCCCCTCCTTCAGCCCGAGCGCCTCGGCGTCGCCGCGGGTGATCTGCGCGGTGAACGGGCATGTTCGTCCGCGGCGCTGGTCAGCTCGACGCGAACTTCGAAGCCCAGCATCACGATTCGATCGATGGTGGCACGAATGACACCGGTCGACGCCACACTGCTCGTCGGCACTGGGCGATCGCCATGTCCGGGTTGCGCCCCACACGAATGTCGTGCGGACGCACCAACGTGCCGTTGAGCGAGGACACCGCGCCGAGGAAGGACATGACGAACCCGGTGGCGGGGCTGTCATAGACCTCGGTGGGCGAGCCGACCTGTTCGATGCGGCCCTTGTTGAGCACCGCGATGCGGTCGGCGACGTCGAGCGCCTCGGCCTGGTCGTGGGTGACGAGCACCGTGGTCACGTGCACCTCGTCGTGCAGTCGACGGAGCCAGGCCCGCAGATCCTCGCGGACCTTCGCATCGAGTGCACCGAACGGCTCGTCGAGGAGAAGGACCTGGGGGTCCACCGCCAGAGCTCGAGCCAACGCCATGCGCTGGCGCTGACCGCCGGAGAGTTGACTGGGATAGCGCGTCTGGAAACCCGCCAGTCCGACGATCTCGAGCAGGTTGTCGACCTTCTCCTTGATCTCGGCCTTCGGACGCTTTTGGATCTTGGGTCCGAATGCGACGTTGTCACGCACCGTCAGGTGCTTGAAGGCGGCGTAGTGCTGGAACACGAAACCGATCCCGCGGCGCTGCGGCGGTACCCGGGTGACGTCCTCGCCCTTGATCGTGATGGTTCCGGAGTCGGGCTGGTCGAGGCCCGGCAATCGCCCGCAACAGCGTCGACTTGCCGGAGCCGCTGGGGCCGAGAAGCGCCGTCAACGATCCCTCGGGAACGTCGAAGTCGATGTTGTCCAGCGCCACGAAGTCGCCGTACTTCTTGTTGGCGCCGCGCACCGTGATCGCGTTCGTGGTCATGTCGTGTCCCTCTGTCCGCGTCTATTTTGCCGCCCGGGCACGCCGGGCGTCGAGTATTACCTGCGCGACGAGTACGAACACGGCGACAGCCATCAGGAGCGTGGCGACGGAATATGCGCCGTACTCCTGGCCGCGGCTGTACCTGTCGGACACCAGCAGGGTAAGGGTCTGCGAAGTGCCAGGAAGGTTCGACGACACCATGATCACCGCGCCGTACTCGCCGAGCGTGCGAGCGATCGTGAGGACGACTCCGTAGGTCAGGCCCCATCGGATGGACGGCAGGGTGATCCGCCAGAACGTCTGCCACCACGACGCCCCCAGCGTCGATGCTGCTTCCTCCTGATCGGTGCCGAGCTCGATGAAGAACCGGTTCGACCTCCCGGATCACGAACGGGACCGTCACGAAGATGCTGGCGAGCACGATGCCAGGGAAGCCGAAGATGATCTTGAACCCGAGGTCGTTCTCGACGAACCCGAGTAGTCCTGCGGAACCCCACAGCAGGATGAGCGCGACGCCGACCACGACTGGGGACACGGCGAAGGGCAGGTCGATTACGGCCTGAAGCGCACTCTTGCCTCGAAATCTGTTGCGGGCCAATACCAGTGCTGTCGGGATCCCGAAGATCACGTTGAGCGGCACCACGATCGCGACCACGAGCAGCGACAGTTGCAGCGCGGAGATCGCGGCGGGCGTCGTGATCGACGCGAAGAACGCGCCGATGCCGGGTTCGAAGGTTCGCCACATGATCAGCCCGACGGGAACGACGACGAGCACCGCGATGTAGGCCAGCGCGGTGTAGCGGAGCAGGTAGCGCACGACCGGCGACGGATTCATCGGGCCAACTCCTCTCGCTTGGCTGCCCGCGAGCCGACCGCACGCAGGATGAACAGCACCACGAACGAGATCGCCAGGAGCACGATCGAAATCGCGGCGGCGCCGGTGCGGTCGTCGTTCTCGATCAACGTGCGGATCCACTGCGAGGAGACTTCGGTCTCGCCTGGCACCGCGCCGCCGATGAGGACCACGGAGCCGAACTCACCGATGGCGCGCGAGAACGCCAGACCCGCGCCGGACAGCAACGACGGCAGAAGCGCGGGCAGGATGATGGTGGTGAAGATCGTCCTGTTGTTGGCGCCCAACGATGCCGCTGCCTCCTCGACCTCACGATCGAGTTCGATGAGAACCGGTTGCACCGAGCGCACGACGAACGGCAACGTCACGAACAGCAGCGCCACGCCGATGCCCCACTTGCTCTGCTGAAGGTGCAGTCCGACAGGGCTGTTGGGGCCGTAGAGCGCCAGCATGACCAGGCTGGCGACGATGGTGGGCAGTGCGAAGGGTAGGTCGATGACGGCGTCGATCAACCGCTTTCCCGGGAAGTCGTCACGCGTCAGGACCCACGCCACGAGCAGTCCGAACACCAGGTTGACGACTGTCACGGCGGTCGAGACGGTCAGCGTCACGCGGAAGGACTCGATTGCGGCGTTCGACGTGACCGCGGACCAAAATGCTTCCCACCCACCACCGGCGGATTGAAAGAGGATGGCGGCCAACGGAAGCAATACGATCACCGACAACCACAGGGTCGCCGCACCGACCCGGAGGCCCGTGGTGCCGAAGGCCTTGCCCGGATGACCGCCCGGACGCGGCCCGGCGTGCTCACCGTCGCCGGTGAACTCGGGCCGGTCCGCCTCCGGATTCGGGTCTACCGCTGCCGTCATCCAGTGGCCGCCTTGTAGATCTTCGTGATGGAACCGTTGTCCTTGTCGAACAGCGACGTGTCGACGGCGCTCCAGCCGCCGAGGTCGTCGATGGTCCAGAGCTTCTCCGGCGTCGGGAAGTCCGAGGCGAAGTCCTTGGCCACCGCCGGGTCAACGGGCCTGAAACCCGCTTCACCCCACAGCTTCTGCCCTTCCGGAGTGAACAGGAAGTTCTTCAGTGCGGTGACCTGCTGCAGGTGCGTCGTGGACGTGACGATGGCGACGGGATTCTCGATCTTGAAGGTCTGCGGCGGGTTGACGTGCTCCACCGGCTTGCCCTGGCGCTCCGTGTTGATCGCCTCGTTCTCGTAGCTGATCAACACGTCACCGCGTGCCCTGAAGGAAGACGTCCGTGGCCTCGCGGCCGGAGCCCGGCCGTGTCTTGACGTGTTCGCTGACCAGCTTCGTGATGTAATCGAGGCCCGCCTGCGGATCCTTTCCGCCGTTGCTCTTGAAGGCATAGGGCGCCAACAGGTTCCACTTCGCCGATCCCGAACTCAACGGGCTGGGCGTCACTACTTCGACGCCCGGCTGCAGAAGGTCGTCCCAGTTCCTGATGTTCTTCGGATTGCCCTTGCGCACGACGAGGGAGACCACGGAGCCGAACGGAATTCCCTTGGTGGCATCGGCATTCCAGTCCTCGGCCACCAAGTCCTTCTTGACGAGTCGGGTGACGTCGGGCTCGACGGAGAAGTTGACGATGTCGGCTGGCTTTCCGTCCGCCACACCGCGCGACTGGTCACCCGATGCTCCGTATGAGGTCGTCACTGCGACACCCTTGCCTTCGGGGCTGGCCGCGAACGCGGGGACGATCTTGCTCCACCCTGGTTCCGGCACCGCATAAGCGACGAGTGTCAGCGTGGTGTCGGCCTCGGGGGCGTCGCCGCCACCCACGACGTCGCTGGAGCCCCCGCCGCACGCTGCGAGCACGGTTGCGGCAACGGCCAGCACACCTGCGCGGCCCAGATGTGAGGAAAGCGTGGACTTCGGGATCTTCATTCGGATGACCTTTCCTTACGGGATGACGGAGGGGAAAACCCGTGATCACGGCAAGGCAATGGATCAGCAAGAGGGCATGGAGGGCCGCTACCGACGCCAAACCGCGATACGGTCGGGGTCAGCGACAACAGTGGACGTCAGCAACGCAGTGACCCACGGCAATGAGCGCCACGATGTGGCCCTCGGTGGTGCCGGACGCTGCGTGCATGGCGGGAAGCGTAACAGAATGACACAAACGGTCCTTCGTGTGTGTCGCGGTCCTCAACGGGTGACCAGCCACATGACGATGACCAGCACGAAGAGGATCAACAGCACGAGGGTCACCCTCGACCTCGGCAGTCCATTCACGCGTCGTCGACCTCCTGGTGACGGGTCCGGCGGAGCACCCGAATTCCGTTGCCCAGTGCACCGTCGAGCACCATCGCGACTCCGTAGGCCAGCGCGAGCACGACGGGCATCACGATGACGGTCTGCGCAACGAAGCCGAGCCCGGAGAGCCACAATTCGACGCCGTCCCACCAGTTCAGGAAGTTCGTGAGGCCGCTCATCACGACCAGCCTACGAGCACCACCCCGCACGTCTCCGGGGCAACCCCGTGAGTGACCGAAGCGACCCCCCGCCACGCCGCGATCCGCCACGGGTAGACGCCAGGTACCTGCACGGTTGATGATGTCGGGATGGTTCTGGAGCACACCGAAGCCGCCGACGACGCCTCCTCGAACGGCAGGGAGGCCGAGGCCCCGTTCGCCGTGACCACTTCGGTGCCGTACGTGCCGAGCGGGGCACTGCGGAACCCTTTCCCGCCGATCGCCGACTACGCATTCCTCTCCGACTGCGAGAACACCTGCCTGGTCTCCTCGGCCGGGTCCGTCGAGTGGTTGTGCGTTCCACGCCCGGACTCCCCCAGCGTGTTCGGCGCGATCCTGGACCGCGGCGCGGGGCATTTCCGACTAAGCCCGTACGGCGTGACGGTGCCCGCCGCTCGACGCTATCTGCCGGGCAGTCTCATCCTCGAGACCACCTGGCAGACCCACACCGGCTGGGTCATCGTGCGCGATGCCCTGGTGATGGGACCGTGGCACGACATCGAGGCCCGCTCGCGGACCCATCGGCGCACGCCGATGGACTGGGACGCCGAACACATCCTGCTGCGGACGGTGCGATGCGTCAGCGGCGTGGTCGAGCTGGTGATGAGCTGCGAGCCGGCGTTCGACTATCACAGGCAGGCCGCGACGTGGGAGTACTCGGCAGCCGCATACGGCGAGGCGATCGCCCGGGCGGGCAAGGATCCGGAAGCGCATCCGACCCTGCGCTTGACGACGAACCTCCGCATCGGCCTCGAGGGTCACGAAGCGCGAGCCAGGACGCGTCTGACGGAGGGCGACAACGTCTTCGTCGCGTTGAGCTGGTCGAAGCATCCGTCGCCACAGACCTACGAAGAAGCCACCGACAAGATGTGGAAGACGAGCGAGGCGTGGCGCCAGTGGATCAACATCGGCGACTTCCCCGATCATCCGTGGCGCTCATATCTGCAGCGCAGCGCACTGACCCTGAAGGGGCTGACGTACTCGCCGACCGGCGCACTGCTTGCGGCGAGCACCACCTCGCTGCCGGAAACGCCTCAGGGCGAACGCAATTGGGATTACCGCTACGCCTGGGTGCGCGACTCGACGTTCGCCCTGTGGGGCCTCTACACGCTGGGCCTGGATCGCGAGGCCGACGACTTCTTCGCCTTCATCGCCGACGTGTCCGGCGTCAACAACGGTGAGCGCCACCCTCTTCAGGTGATGTACGGCGTCGGAGGCGAGCGCAGCCTCGTCGAAGGCGAGCTCCATCACCTCTCCGGATACGACAATGCGCGTCCCGTCCGGATCGGCAACGGCGCATTCGATCAAGTGCAGCACGACATCTGGGGCACGATGCTCGATTCGGTCTACCTGCATGCGAAGTCGCGCGAACAGATCCCCGAGATGCTGTGGCCGGTGTTGAAGAGTCAGGTCGAGGAGGCCGTCAAACACTGGCGCGAGCCGGACCGCGGCATCTGGGAGGTGCGTGGCGAACCACAGCACTTCACGTCGAGCAAGGTGATGTGCTGGGTGGCGCTGGACCGCGGCTCGAAACTCGCTGAGCTGCAAGGTGAGAAGTCCTACGCTCAGCAGTGGCGGACGATTGCCGACGAGATCAAGGCCGACGTCCTCGCCAATGGCGTCGATCACCGTGGCGTCCTGACGCAGCGCTACGGCGACACCGCTCTCGACGCGTCGCTGCTGCTGGTCCCCCTGGTGCGCTTCCTGCCGTCCGACGACCCCGTGTTGCGGGCGACGGTGCTGGCGATCGCCGACGAGCTCACCGAGGACGGGCTGGTGCTGCGCTACCGCGTCGAGGAGACCGACGACGGATTGTCCGGCGAGGAGGGCACGTTCACCATCTGCTCGTTCTGGCTGGTGTCGGCGCTCGTCGAGATCGGTGAGGTGAGCAGGGCCCGGCACCTGTGCGAGCGCCTGTTGTCGTTCGCCAGTCCCCTACATCTCTACGCCGAGGAGATCGAGCCTCGCACCGGCCGCCACCTCGGCAACTTCCCCCAGGCGTTCACCCACCTGGCGCTGATCAACGCCGTGGTGCACGTGATCCGCGCCGAGGAGGAGGCCGACAGCACGGGCGTCTTCCAACCGGCGAACGCACCCATGTGATTCGGCCGGCCGAACCGGTCAGCCCACCTCGGCGATGCGATCCATCATCGAGCGTGCCACGGCGATCGCCGAACCCTTGAACTCCGACGGTGCTGCAGATCCGTCGTAGAACGTGACTTCCACCTCGACGAGGCAGTTGGCGCGCACGCCGATGGCGCGGAGGTTCGGCCACGCGATGGAGTTGGTCGCTCGCGTGACCTCGTAGTCGGCCGACACGACGCCGTCCTCGTTCTCGACGTTGCTGATGTCGTCGCCGAAATAGTCGCTCTCGAACGGGATCTTGACGAGGGTTCCGTCGCACTTCTGCCACTGCTTGGCGAAGGCGTCGAAGGCGTCGTTCGCGTCGGACGTGGTGGGGAAGGCGACGACGGCGGTGACCACCCTGGTGAGGTCGCTGCTCGAACCCGACGGCTGCCGCCAGCGGGCGGTGGCGAACTCCGACACCTTGGTGTCCTGATATACCGACCGCTGGAGTTCGGCGATCACACCGACGCAATCATGGGGCGACGCATCGGCTTCGGTGGCCAGCCCGTCAGCCATGTCCGACAACGTGCCCTCGAAGAGCGGCTCGTCCGCGTCCGCTGGGATCGACTCGCCCAACACGTTGGCGAGTTCGGTCTCCGTCGGCAGGACCTTCTGGAGGGTCGCGCCGCTGATGGGACCCAACTGCAGCCCCTTGGCCGCGGTCACGGCCCCGTCTGTGACGTTGGTGCATCCGGCCAGCAGCAAACATCCGACGGCGAGCGCGAGGGCTCGCCGCCAGTGCAGTCGGGGTGTCGTCGTCGGCGCAATAGCGGCCAATCTATCCGGCCGTGGACCGCAGTGCACGCTCCCTCGTGGTTCGCCGGGCATTCCCTGTGGCCAGGGCTATTTCTTCGCCGCGTTTCGCGATCAACGCGGCGAAGGGGATCACGGCATCGATCATCGGTGCGCCCTGCGCGCGGCGTTGCCGAGGGGAGTCTCGATTCTCGGGAAAGAACACCTCGCTCGGAACACTGCAGCATCGCGCCGCCTGCTGCCAGCCTTGGTCGCGCGCCGTGACCACGGCCACTCGCGGTCCGCCGGACGGCGCGCTCTCACCTGTCTGCTCGACGGTGCCATCGATCCCCATGTTCGTCCTTGAAGCTGACCCGCTGGTTGCGCGAAGATCCGCTCGGCGCGAGCCATTGGATCGAACTGAGCGAATCGCGCGGCACGTCGCGGTCGCACTCCGCCCGGTCGATGAGGGCTAGGGGCTTTCCGCGTAGCCGAGTTCCGAATCCTGGTGAGTAAGAAGCTGGCTGCTGCTCCACGGGCTCGCCCCTGGACCGACTCGGCGAATCGCCGGAATGAACGACGGGCCCTCGTCGTTCGTCTCGGACACGGAGTAGACGCGGGCGCTGCGGGGGTTGACTCGATGGCGTCGCGTGTCGTCGCCCGCGGCGAGCGCGGAAGGAAGAGCGGATCATGACCACGGTTGACGGCCCCGGCGAAGCGACATTCGAGACGGACTGGGAGAAGTGGCATGCCGAGCGCGAGCGCTACTACGGCACGCCCCTCGGGTGGGTGGGCATCACCGGCCTGCACTGGCTCACCGAGGAGTTCGAGGCGGTCGCCGACCTCCCCGGCCGCTGGCGGGCGGACGCCGGCGCGACGTACGTCGAGGGAATCGATGGAATCGAGCGGCTCGAACCGGCCGAGGGAGCGCCTGGGATTCTGGTGGACGACGGGGATCGCCGCATCGAGGTGATCCGCAGGACAGGTTCCGTCGCCCTGCGGGTACACGACCCGAAGTCTCCGCACCTGTTGGCATACGACGGGATTCCGACCTATCCGCCGAGTGAGCGGTGGCGCGTGCCCGGCAGGTTCACGCCGTACGAGGCGGCGCGTACCGTCACGACGGGAGCCGTCGTCGAAGGCCTCGAACACCACCACACGGCGGTCGGCGTCATCGACTTCGAATTGGCAGGCTCTGCCCGGCAAGTGATCGCGTTCGGGAGCCCGACCGGGGAATTGCACGTGTTGTTCACCGATGCCACCAGCGGCATCACGACTTACCCTGGCGCCCGGTCACTTTCGGTCGACACCGCGGACGAGGACGGCGCGGTGACGCTCGACTTCAACCGGGCGTCCAACCTGCCGTGCTCGTTCACGGACTTCGCGACGTGCCCCGTCGCCCCTGCCGAGAACAGGCTGCCCGTCGCCGTGGAAGCCGGCGAAAAGAACCCGCGCTGATCGGGAGCCTGGCGCCCGCTGGCGTCTGATCCGGGAAGGAGCCCCGCCTCCCCGTGCCGCATCGATCCGGTACGCGTAACTGCTCTGCACCGAGACGTAGCCGAGTCTCCGGTAGAGCAGGTGTGCCGTGCTTCGGTCGTCGGGGTCGACGCCGAACGTGCGCCCACCGAGCCCCGTCGTCGTGGCGAGGAAATCGGCGATGCGGAGATGGCCCAACGTGGTGGCAGGCACCGGCCACCAGTCGGCCACGTCCACGGCGCGGTGAACGGCGAGTGTCATGGGTTTGACGCCGCCGACGAGTGCTGGCCTGGCCGAGGCCCTCCGCTCACAGCGTCATGGTCGCCTGCTCCGCCTGACAATGCCATCGCACCCGAGATGACGGTGGCCAAGCCGGCCGCCACTACCATCCACGGCCACCGGCTGTCGCTAGTTGATGTCGGTCGGCGCGGGCACGTAGAAGCCGTCGAAGGCGATACCGGACATGCAAACTCCAGTGCTGTGGTCGACGTTTCGTGGCCAAGTGCGGCGGCACGCGCGTGCGGGGCCAAGCGATCTCCTAGCGCACCCGGCGCACCTCGCGAGGTTCCTCGCGCAGCCATCGCGAAAACCCCTGCAACGGGCGAACTTTCGTCCACGGGCCATCGGAGAACGGCGCAGGTCCACTGACGATCATGCTGGTTTGAACGGAGCAGTATCAGCCCCCGTCGGCGACCTTGTCCAGTATCACCTTCACGGCCTTGGCCGCGGCGTGCGGATCGGTCTCGCGAAGGCCCGAATCCGTGAGTCCCAGCGAGGCCTCCACGATCGCGTTCCCGCGCGTGCCGAGCGCGCGCTGATAGGTAGAGGTCGGCGAGTATGGCCCCTCACGCGTGCTCACCGTCGCCGACACGATCTGACCCTCGAACGTGACGTCACTGATCACGGCTACCAGCTCGGAGTCATTGGCACCGCGCAGCTGTTTGATCACCGTTTTGCCGTCGCACTGCTTCCACCTCGTGACGAAGTCGCCGAAGGTGCTCTCGGCATCGGTGGTTCTGCCCAACCGAACGACAGCCGCGTCCGCGCCCGAGACGCCGACGCCCTCATCCCAGTTGAAGTAGCTCTGCCTCGCGGCCTCGAGCACCGGCGTTGGCTCGTAGACCACGCGCATCGCGGTGTCGGTGACCGCTACGCAGTCGATCGGCGAGGCATCGGCTTCCGTGCGATAGCCGTCCGGAAGGATCTCGACGCCGCCGATGAACGGCTGGAAGCCAAAGGTGCTCAACGGGTTTCCCACCGCCGCGGTCATCTCGTCGACCGTCGGGAGTAGCGTGACCGCAGTGGTCGCGGGGTGGGCCACACCGTCGACGTCCCGCGCACATCCGGCGGTCACCACGATGCTGCCGAGCAATGCCACGACCGTGACCGCCGCCGCGCGAATCGTGCTACTTCTTCGGCTTGTCGGAAGCGGCATCGGCGGACAGTGCCGCGACGAACGCCTCCTGCGGCACTTCGACCCGTCCGATCGTCTTCATCCGCTTCTTGCCTTCCTTCTGCTTCTCGAGGAGCTTGCGCTTGCGGGTGATGTCACCGCCGTAGCACTTGGCAAGGACGTCCTTGCGGATCGCCCGAATGTTTTCGCGGGCAATGATCTTCGAGCCGATCGCCGCCTGGATCGGCACCTCGAACTGCTGCCGGGGAATGAGCTCCTTGAGCCTGGTGGTCATCTTGTTGCCATAGGCCGAGGCGCCGTCTCTGTGCACGATCGCGGCGAACGCGTCGACGGCCTCACCCTGGAGGAGGATGTCGACCTTGACGAGGTCGGCCTCCTGATCGCCGGACTCTTCGTAGTCGAGGCTGGCGTAACCGCGGGTGCGTGACTTCAGGGAGTCGAAGAAGTCGAAGATGATCTCGCCCAAGGGCATCGAGTACCGCAACTCCACCCGCTCGGGCGACAGGTAGTCCATGCCACCGAGCTCGCCGCGGCGCGACTGGCACAGCTCCATGATGGTGCCGATGAACTCGCTGGGCGCGATGATCGTCGTCTTCACGACCGGCTCGAACACGCTGCGGATCTTGCCCTCCGGCCAATCCGACGGGTTGGTCACGACCATCGCTTGGTCGGATGCGCCCGCCTTGCCTTCCAGCACGACGCGGTACACGACGTTCGGTGACGTCGAGATCAGATCGAGGTCGAATTCGCGCTCGAGACGTTCCCGGGTGATCTCCATGTGCAGCAGTCCGAGGAATCCGCAGCGGAAACCGAACCCGAGCGCCACCGAGGTCTCCGGTTCCCAAGTCAGCGCAGCGTCGTTGAGCTGTAGTCGCTCGAGAGCGTCGCGCAGGTTGGGATAGTCGGAGCCATCGACCGGATAGAGGCCCGAGTAGACCATCGGCTTGGGTTCGCGGTAGCCCGTCAGCGCCTCGGTGGCGCCATGCCTCGCGGAGGTGATGGTGTCACCGACCTTGGACTGCCGGACGTCCTTGACCCCGGTGATCAGGTAGCCGACCTCGCCGACGCCCAGTCCCACGCTGGGCTTGGGGTCAGGCGAGACGATGCCGACCTCCAGCAGTTCGTGCGTGGTGCCGGTCGACATCATCTTGATCTTCTCGCGCGGGGTGAGCTTGCCGTCGACCACGCGGACGTAGGTGACGACGCCGCGGTAGATGTCGTAGACCGAGTCGAAGATCATCGCGCGGGCGGGCGCTTCGGGGTCACCCACCGGGGCGGGGATCTCCTGCACGACGTGGTCGAGTAACTCCCGGACGCCCTCGCCGGTCTTTCCGGACACCCGCAGCACGTCGCTCGGTTCGCAGCCGATGATGTGGGCGATCTCGCCTGCGTAGCGGTCCGGATCTGCGGCGGGCAGGTCGATCTTGTTGAGCACGGGGATGATCGTCAGCTCGCGGTCCAACGCGAGGTACAGGTTCGCCAGCGTCTGCGCCTCGATGCCCTGGGCTGCGTCGACCAGCAGCACGGCGCCCTCGCAAGCTTCCAACGCGCGCGACACCTCGTAGGTGAAGTCGACGTGGCCGGGTGTGTCGATCAGGTGCAGGACGTACTCTTCGCCGTTGACCACCCAGGGCAGGCGCACGTTCTGCGCCTTGATGGTGATGCCACGCTCGCGCTCGATGTCCATCCGGTCCAGGTACTGCGCCCGCATGTCGCGATCTGCGACGACGCCGGTGATGCCCAGCATGCGATCGGCAAGCGTGGACTTGCCGTGGTCGATGTGGGCGATGATGCAGAAATTCCGAATCCGTGCCGGCGCGGTGAACGTCTGGTCGGCGAAACTGCTGATGGGAATCTCCTGGTCGGATGGCGTTTGGCGAGGCACGTGGGACCGCGCTCAGTGCCACAAGAGTATCGAGGGATGGCCACGACGACACAATCGTGGCCCATGGACGAGCGAAGCGGCGGGGCGAGAGCCCGGCGGCGCTCGCCTATGCTCGAAATCATGGCGCCGCCATGGAGGAAGCTTCAGCAGAACGTTCAGCAGAATCTTCAGCGGTTTGCGGAGAACCTGGTGTTCAACGAGGCACCGAAACTGCTCCGACAACTCCAGACCTCCGAGGGCCTGCAACGCGGGATCCAACAGGGCATCAAGTTGGGCATCGACGTCGGCCTCAGCGCGTTGGGCGGCGTGTCCGCAGAACCGCGGCCTGCCATCGCGGCGGGTCGTCCCATCAGCAAGGACAGCGTGCCCACCGCTCATCGGGCACGCAGGCTCGTGTACGCGCCCGACCTCGACGGCCGCGCCGACCCCGGCGAGGTGGTGTGGACATGGGTGGTCTACGAGGACGATCCGGCCCGCGGCAAGGACCGGCCTGTACTGGTCGTCGGGCGCGATGGCGCCACCCTTCTCGGGCTGATGCTCTCCAGCCAGGAGCGACACTCGACCGACGGGAACTGGGTATCGATCGGCAGTGGCAGCTGGGACTACGAGGGGCGTACGAGCTGGGTGCGGTTGGACCGGGTGCTCGACGTCCCCGAAGAGGGGATTCGGCGCGAGGGTGCCATCCTCGCGCGGGAGACGTTCGACGTCGTCGCGGTGCGGTTGCGGTCCGAGTACTCCTGGAGCTGACGGCTCTCGTCGGTCAACGCGCCGGTCGCCACATCGGGATGAGGGTCGGACCTCCTCTGGCGACCGTGATCTCGCCGGTGGCCTCGAAGCCGAAACGCTGGTAGTAGGGCACGTTGTCGGGATTGCTCGACTCCAGATAGGCGGGCGCGTGCTCGGCGTCGCACCGATCGAGGCGCGACCGCATCAGCGCTTGGCCGAATCCCTTGCCTCGCACGTTCGGCTCGCTGCCGATGATCGCCAGGTACCAGTGTGGCTCCTCGGGATGAACCTCCTTCATCATCTCCTCGACGACGAGACCCTTCTGCAACGAACTTCCGAAGGCCAGGAACAGCCCCGGTATGGCCCGCAGCTCGGAGAGGCGCGAGGTGCGCCACTGGCCCGGCGGATCCCACAGCGCCGCTCCCCCGATGCCGTCACCGTCGGGTGCGATCTCCACGCCACCGCGGGCGAGATGGTGATGGCGGGTCAGCGACGCGAACAGCTTGTGCAGCTTGCGTCGACGCGCAACGTCGTCCGGCAGCATCCACGTCATCACGGGATCGTCGTAGAAGGCTCGACCCAACGTCCTGGAAAGGGCACCTATGTCGCGGCGGAGAGCCGGTCGCACCTCGACGTCGTTCACGAGGTCAGCCTATTCAATGCGGGTGATGCATCCTGGATTCGCTCGCGAGGGAACGATCAGCTGGCTTGCGAACGGCGGGATGCCGTCGGAGCGTTGAGACTGTCGAGCAGCCGTCCTGCGTCTTGCAAGGCCGCGATCAAGGCGCGCCGATCAGAACCCTTGCACTGGTCTTCGCCGCCGACGTGCATCCAACGCCTGACGTCACCGTGCTCGGTTTGATCCCCTGCCACGCTCACCCAGATGCCGCCGATGTTCCACTCTCTCACCAGGAAGAATCGGCGCCATAAGCCTGCGTTCAGCACCCACGGTTCACACTCGGTGGCATCGGGAGGAAGCGCAACGTGAGCAAAGCGGAGAGCCGTCGCCTGCTCGTTGCTGTCCAGAGCTTGCATCGATACACCTTCAGGTCGGTATGAGTTTGGTGGTACACAAAGCAACGTATCAAGACATTCACCATAAAGAGTAGCGGTAATCGTATTATCGCGTCCACCTGAACCATTTACTGGTAGACGACTTCAAGTGACAGCCAATGCCATAATCGGCTGCTATCACGTTATGGGTGCACGCCCCTGTGAGCATTGCACCACGATTCTGTGAATCGGCTGGGGATCGTCACCGGGGATTGCCAGATCTTCGACCGCGCGTGCCTCTCGACGCCCGCCGGTCGGCACCACGACGCCGTGGTGATGGCCATCACATTTTGGCGGGCGGAGTCGACGATGCCACCGGACTGTGCCTTAGCTGGTGTTTTCTGGCCCCGAGGCCGGACATCCGCACCAATCGATACGGCGTTCACCCGGGTCCGCATTCCTGACGTCCAGGCACGCCCCTCGGCGACGACACGACGCTTCCGTTGCCGATTCGTTCGCCCGTAACGATACGGCGTCGGACGCTCGGCGCGCGACGGCCATTGCCCGTCAAACCGTCAAGACTTTGCTCGTCGCGGTTGCGTAGGGGTGAAACCTTTCGCGACGTCTGCAATGACGGAGGAATGACAATTCGTTGAACAATAATCTGCGCGATATTGCCAAGTTCCATTTAATTGGATCATTGACTCATCATTCAGTCAAAGCAATCGCAATATCCGAAAGTTTCACCGACGGTTTCAGACGTTTAGCTGGAAGCGCATTTCACCCACGTCTACTAAGGAAGTTCAGCAGCGGAGCACAACCTGACGCTCGATGGCTCCGTGCACATGCGTCATCCCCCGAGCTGCGTCACCTGCGTGACCTGCACGATCGACCCGGATCCCCGTGGGCAAACGGCGCCACACGTCGACCCTCGCTAGCGGAAGGACTGGTCCCCCGTCGCCGCCGGTTGACGCGATCGCGTAGCGACGGGGCGTCATTTTTGCGCGCCAGCAATGCTCGATCCGTGTAAGGGCAGGCTAAATTTTTACATTTAAATTTGTGAACCTTTAACGCCAGTGTCCGGCTCTGGCAAAATCGTTCCGATGGGGCTAACAGATCATGCGCTACCCCTGCGCGAGCGCAAGAAGATCCGCACCCGAGAAGCCATCCGCCGCGCCGCCGTCAGGCTGATCGAGAGCGGCGGCTACGCGAACACCACCGTCGAGCAGATCGCCGAGGCTGCAGAGGTATCGGCAAGCACATTCTTCCGCTACTTCTCGTCGAAACAATCGGTGCTGATGACCGACGAGATCGACCGGCTCGCGGTGTCGGCGCTTGCCGGTCAGGCCGCGGACGTTCCCACCATGAAGGCCTTTCGTCGAGCGTTGGAGATCACCTGGGACGCTCTTTCCGAGGACGAATGGAGGTTTGAGATCAGATGTCGCCGACTGGTCCTGTCGATCCCCGAACTCGGCGAACTGCAGCACGCTGAGCATCGCCGCAGTGCTGCGCTGCATGGGAGACGCCGAATGCCGACGTCTGGGGCGGGATCCGGATGACTTCGAGGTCCACGTGTTCTTCGGTGCGCTGTTGGGCGCCGTGCTGACTGCCCTGAGCAACTCTCCCGATCTGCCAGGAGCAGTGATTCGCGCGTTGGATTTCGTCGAAGCGGGTCTGCCGTTGCATCGGTCCGGCACTGCGAAATACGGACAGCGTCCCGGGCCATAACTCGGCCGAACCGCCGAGGACCGCGCCGTCGAGCAAACCCACTCTCGCGCGATTCCCTCCGATGATCGATCAAGAAACGATCTTGATGACTTCGGCCGTGGCAAAATCGCGGTGTGGCGGACGCGCACCAACCACGGGGCCTGAGGGAACGAAACAAGACTCGCACCCGGGACGCCATCCGCGGCGCCGCGATGCGGCTGATCGAGACCAACGGCTACGCGAGCACCACCGTCGAGCAGATCGCCGAGGCCGCCGAGGTGTCACCCAGCACCTTCTTCCGGTACTTCTCGTCGAAACAGTCGGTCCTCATGACCGACGTCATTGACCAGATTGCGGTGTCGGCGTTGGCCGCCCAGCCCCCGGGCATCTCGACCAGGCAGGCGCTTCGACAGACGTTGGAGATCACACAGTCCGCGCTCTCCGAGGATGAGTGGAGGGTGGAGCGCAGGCGCAGGCAGTTGGTGCTTTCAATCCCCGAACTCAGAGAAGTGCAGCACGATCACCATAGACGAACCGCCGCAACGATGACCCGACTGGAGTGTCGACGGCTCGGGCGGGATCCCGACGACTTCGAGGTTCGGGTGTTCTTCGGCGCTCTCGTAGGTGCCATGCTCACCGCGTTGAGCGACGCAGATGATGTGGCACGACAACTATTCCGCGCCCTGGAGTTCGTCGAAGCCGGCATGCCGCTGTCCACGTCGCACGACACGAATCGCCGATAGCCACCCGCGCCGCCGCCCACCGCACCGTCCCGATCTTGAAGACAACCGAGCTCTGCCGTGGCAAAATCGCAGCGTGGAGCACGAGCACCGACGGCCAAGTCTGAGGGAGCGCAACAAGATTCGGACGCGCGAGGCGATCCGTCGCGCCGCCATCGAGCTAGTCGAACGAAACGGCTACGCCAACACCAGCGTTGAACACATCGCCGAGGCCGCCGAGGTGTCGCCTAGCACCTTCTTCCGGTACTTCCGGAACAAGGAATCGGTGTTGATCTGCGAGCTTCTCGACCAGGTGGCCATTGCGACGTTGGCGAAGCAGCCACCGGACGTCCCGACCGCCGAGGCGTTCACCCGGGCAATGGTCGCCGCGAGGTCCGCCTTGTCCGATGACGGTTCGAGCCTCGAGCGCAGATGCAGGGAACTGGTGTTTGCGATTCCCGAGCTCAGACGAATCCAGCATGACTTCCACCGGCGAACCGGCGAGACCATGGCAGAGGTGGAGTGCAAACGGCTGGGCCGGGACGCGGATGACTTCGAGGTTCGGATTTTCTTCGGCGCGCTCTTCGACGCCGGCCTGGCCGTCTTGGACGCCTCTCCCGACGTTCCACCCGAGCTGCACCGCGTGATCGAATTCGTCGACGACGGTATGCCGCTGCGATAGCCGTCAGCCCTGCGTGATGTAGGCCTCCAGCTGCTCGTGCTGCGCCTGAAGCTCTTCCATCCGCGTCTTCACCACGTCACCGATGCTGACGATCCCCACCAGCTGCCCGTCCTCCACCACGGGCACGTGGCGCACCCGGTTGGTGGTCATCAGCCCACTCAAGCTGTCCACCGAGTCACTGGGCGTGCAGGTGATCACCCGCGTCGTCATGATCTCCGAGATCGGCCGGTCGAGCATGTCCGCGCCGTGCTCGTGCAGCTTCCGCACGACGTCACGCTCGGACACGATGCCGACCAGCCCCGCGGAACTGACCACCACCATTGCGCCGACGTTGCGCGCGACGAGGCTGGAGAGCAACTCACTGACGATCATGTCCGGGGTTATCGTCGAAACCGCCGCACCCTTGTTCTTCAACACGTCTGCGATACGCACCTGTGCGCCTCCTCTGTGACGGGGCTCACACCAGGCTAGGACGGTTTGTGCGGGAGCGACGGAAAACCGGGTAACGGGTCGAATGTAGTCCCCGTTGCACGAGCCGGTGCCTCACGTTTCGGGAGGGCGGACCGTCGACCGGACATGGGCGTCGGCAGGGCGCGAATAACCGCAAACACCACGACAATCCAGCCGCGCCCGGTATACCTGGGCCATGATCGAAATCACCCTGCTCGGCACCGGAAGCCCAGCACCCGACCCCAACCGGGCGGGGCCCGCGACCATGGTGCGCGCAGGCGATCACATCTTCCTGGTCGACTGCGGCCGTGGCGTTCTGCAGCGCCTGGCGGCGGTCGGCGTCGGGCCCAGCGGGTTGTCGGCGCTGCTGCTGACACATCTGCACAGCGATCACATCGCCGATCTCGGCGACCTGATCATCAGCGGCTGGATCACCAACTTCGGCACCGCCGAAGCCGTTGGTGGTCATCGGTCCACCGGGCACCAAGAAGGTCGTCGATGCCACGCTCGTCGCGTTCGGTTCCGACATCGGCTACCGCATCGCCCACCACGCGGATCTCAACGCTCCTCCGGACGTCCGGGTGCACGAATACACCGACGGGCAGGTGTGGGACGACGGGGCGGCGGAAAACGGATCCGGTGCGGTGACGATCCGGGTGGCACCCACCGACCATCGCCCGGTCGAGCCGACGATCGCCTTCCGGGTCGAGTACGACGGCGCGTCGGTGGTGCTCGCGGGGGACGGCGTGCCGTGCGAGAGCCTCGACACGCTTGCCTCAGGGGCAGGGGCGTTGGTGCACACCGTGATTCGCAAGGACATCGTCGCGCTGAGCCCGCAACAGCGCGTGAGGGACATCCTGGATTACCACTCGTCGGTCGAGGAGGCTGCGGCCACCGCCGCCCGCGCGGGCGTCGGCACGCTGGTCCTCACCCACTACGTGCCCGCCATCGCGCCCGGCAAGGAGGACGAGTGGAGAGCGCTCGCGGCAACGGAGTTCGCCGGACCGATCGAGTTGGGTGACGACCTGCACCGGGTCGACGTGCATCCGGGGCACGGCATCAGGCTAGCCGGGTGATCTCCACGACGACGTCGAGATCGGTCGAGCCCTCCCCCGAGTAGATCCCCTTCAGCGGCGTCACGTCGTGGTAATCGCGGCCGACGCCCACGCTGATGTACTGCTCGTTGATCTCCTTGTCGTTGGTGGGGTCGTAGTTCCACCAGCCGCCGGTCCAGGCCTGAATCCACGCGTGACTCTGCCCGTCGATGGTCTCGCCGACCTTGCGCCTTCGCGTTCGGGTGCAGGTAGCCCGACACGTAGCGCGATGGAATTCCCATGCTGCGCAACAGGATCAGCGTCAGGTGGGCGAAGTCCTGGCAGACGCCCTTGCCCTCGCGGAGCGCGTCGAGGCCCGTCGTGTGCACTCCGGTGGTGCCCGGGACGTACGACAGTTCGGTGTGCACCCAGTTCGCCGCCTCGATGATCGGCCTGCTGCGGGTCGTGGTACTTGGCGATCCGCTCGCCAACGCGGGTCAATGCGCCTGCTGGCAGGGGTGAAGTGAGTCGGCGTCGAGGTACTCGTCGTACCGGTCGATCACCGCCGCCGATCCCAGCTCCTCCCAGCCGAACTTCTCCTTCGGGCAGCTCGCCGACTTGTCGGTCTCGACGATCGACGAAGACGTCACCTCGAGCTCGGTGTGCGGCGCGTGCAGATCGAAAGTCGTTACGGCCGTTCCCCAGTAGTCCACGTAGCGGTAGGAGCGGGTCGCGGGCACCGTCTCGACTCGGTTCAGCACCACGTTCTGCCGGGAGTCCGACCTCGGGGTCAGCCGGGCCTCGTTGAACGACGCGGTGACGGGCGACTTGTAGGCGTAACCCGTGGCGTGGATGACACGCATGCGCCACATCAGGTTCTCCTCTTCGCGAGAGCGCTCATCGTTAGACCTCGCCTTCCTCGATGACCAGCGACCCGGGACGTCCCGCGTCGGTCCACGCCACCCACGGCGCGGAGTAGAAGTACTCCTGCGCCAAGGCTTCTCCGACGTCGGCGCAGGTGGTCTGCAGCGCGCCGAGCCGCTTCCTCGAGCGATTCGAGCAGCACGCCGGGCCGAAGGAACTCCAAGCTCGCTTCGGGCCCGGCCCAGCAGGCGCTGCGCCTCGGCGGTCGCGCCGACGCGGTTGAGCCTGCGGTGGTGCAGTTCGTCGAGGCTGTGTTCGGCGAGTCTCAGCGAATACATGATGGACCGCGGGAAGAGCCGGTCGAGCATCATGAACTCGACCACGCGACCGGCGTCGAGCACGCCGCGGTACGTCCGCAGGTAGGTGTCGTGGGCGCCCGCAGACCGCAGCACCGTCACCCAGGCAGGCGAGGAGGCGCTGTCCCCGACGCGGGACAGCAGCAGTCGCACGATCATGTCGACGCGTTCGATGGCGCGCCCCAGCACCATGAACCGGTAGCCGTCGTCGCGCGACAGCGTGGAGTCCGCCAGGCCGGCGAACTGGGCGGCGCGACCCTCGACGTAGGACAGGAACTCGTGCGGGCCGAGGCGTTTCGCGGCCCGCTCCCGCTCCGGCAGGGCGTTGTACGTGGTGTTGAGGCACTCCCAGATCTCCGTCGAGGTGACTTCCCGTGCGCCGCGGGCATTTTCGCGGGCCGACGAGATCGACTCGACGATCGAGCAACCGCCCTGAGTGTCGCGGCTGAACGCGACGAGGTCGGTCAGCGACCACAGGTCCAGCGCCGTGTCCGGCGGCTCCATGCCCAGCACCTTCAGCAGGGTTCGCGACGCCTGGTCGGGGTCGACGCTGGAGTCCTCCAGCAGCTGATGCACCGTGACGTCGAGAATCCGGGCGGTGTCGTCGGCCCGTCTCGACGTAGCGGCCGATCCAGTACAGCGATTCCGCGTTGCGTGCCAACATTATCGGACCACCCGCTGCTGTTGCTGTTGCTGTTGCTGCTCGTTACCGGGGCCCGGCATCTGCGACTGCTGCTGTTGTTGCTGCGTCGAGTTGTCCGAGTCCTTTTCGGACTTGTCCGCCTTGTCGGACTTGTCGGACTTCCCGTTCTTGGCGACCTTGGGAAGAGCACGCACGACCTCGGCAGCGGCGAGTTCCCGGTCGGCGATCGATGCGCGCGACGCCAGCACCCAGGTGTCCTTCGAGCCACCACCCTGGCTGGAGTTCACCACCAGCGAACCCTCCGGCAGCGCGACGCGGGTCAGCCCGCCGGGCAGCACCCACACGTCGTCGCCGTCGTTGACCGCGAACGGCCGAAGGTCGACGTGGCGGGGCGCGAGTTCGTCATCGATCTGCGTTGGAACGGTGGAGAGCTGGACGACGGGCTGGGCGATCCAGCCTCGCGGATCGGCGCGGACCTTCTTGGTGATCGCCGCCAGCTCCTTCTCCGTAGCGCTCGGGCCGAAGACGATGCCGTACCCGCCAGAGCCCTCGACGGGCTTGATGACGAGCTCGTCGATGCGGTCGAGCACCTCTTCGCGCTCGTCGTCGAGCCAGCACCGGAAGGTATCCACGTTGGCCAACGAGAGTTTCTCGCCGAGGTAGTACTCGACGATCGTCGGGACGTAGCAGTAGACGAGCTTGTCGTCACCGACCCCGTTGCCCACCGCGCTGGAGATCACCACGTTGCCTGCGCGGGCGGCGTTGAGGATGCCGGCGACGCCGAGCACCGAATCCGGCTTGAAGTGCATCGGGTCGAGGAACTCGTCGTCGATGCGGCGGTAGATGACGTCGACCTGACGGTCGCCCTCGGTGGTCCGCATGTACACGGTGTTGTCGCGACAGAACAGGTCGCGACCCTCGACCAGTTCGACGCCCATCTGCCGGGCCAGTAGCGAGTGCTCGAAGTACGCCGAGTTGTAGACGCCGGGCGTCAGCACGACGACCGTCGGGTCGGCCTCGTTGGAGGCTGCCGCATTGCGCAGGGCACGCAGCAGGTGCGACGCATAGTCACCGACCGAGCGCACGCGATGGGTGGCGAACAGATTCGGGAACACCCGCGCCATGGTGCGCCGGTTCTCCATGACGTAGGACACGCCGGACGGCGACCGCAGGTTGTCCTCCAGCACGCGGAAGGTGCCCTGGCGTCGCGGACCAGGTCGATGCCAGCGACGTGGATGCGCACCCCGTTCGGCGGCTTGATTCCCGCGGCCTCGCGGTGGAAGTGCTCGCACGAGGTGATCAGGCGGCGCGGGATCACCCCGTCGCGCAGGATCTCCTGTTCGCCGTAGATGTCGTCGAGGAACATCTCGAGCGCCTTGACGCGCTGCTTGATGCCGCGCTCCAGCCGCGACCACTCGGCGGCGGAGATGACCCGGGGCACCAGGTCCAACGGGAAGGGCCGTTCCTGCCCCGACAGCGAGAACGTGATGCCCTGATCGATGAACGCGCGGCCCAGCGCCTCGGAGCGAGCGGCGAGTTCGGAGGCATCCGAGGGAGCGAGCTCGGCGAAGATTCCCTTGTAGGGTCCGCGCACGTTGCCCTGGGCGTCGAACATCTCGTCGAACGCCTTCGAATACCCGCCGACGCTGTTGTAACCGCCGAAGATGCCGTCATGTCGTTTGGTCTTAGCCGCGGACTTTCGCGCCGAGGAGGCGCCACTGGCTGGCAAGGTTCGAAGGCTCACCTCTGACATGGTGCCGCAACCGTCAAGTTTCGGCAGGCCAGCGGGCCCCTTTTCGTCGGTTCCCCCCTCGCCATTTTGAGTATTTACCCGCCGCGCTGGTAGTCTGAACCCTCGCTGCCCGTCGTCGGGCGCACCATGAAGACCTTTGGGAATCCCAAGCCGAGAATTAGAAGGAACTAACGCGTGGCCAATATCAAGTCGCAGCAGAAGCGCATCCTCACCAACGAGCGTGCGCGACTGCGCAACCAGTCGGTGCGGTCTGCCCTTCGCACGGCTGTCCGCGGGTTCCGTGAGGCCGTCGACGCCGGCGAGAAGGACAAGGCCAGCGAGTTGCTGGTGTCGACCAGCCGGCAGCTCGACAAGGCTGCCAGCAAGGGCGTCATCCACAAGAACCAGGCGGCGAACAAGAAGTCCGCTCTGGCTCACGCACTCCACAAGCTCTGACGCTCACGCTTCCGACGCGAGTTCGGCCACCCGCCGAACAGCGGTTTCCAGCGCGTAGTCGGCATTGGCCGCTACCCCCTTCACGTCGCCGTTGAGCGTCGCCACCACACGCATCGCCTCGGCCACCCGCTCATTCGACCAGCGCCGAGCCTGCTTCTGGGTCTTCTGCACCTTCCACGGCGGCATGCCGACCTGCCCGGCCAACCGGTAGGGATCACCCGACAGCGGACGGATGACGGCGATCGCGTGCACCCCTTCGGCCAACGCATCGGCAAGCACCACGTGCGGCGCGCCACTCAACATCGCCCACCGCAGTGCCTCGGCCGCACCCGCGACGTCCCCCGCCACCGCCTTGTCGGCGATGTCGAAGCCCGTCACCTCCGCCTTGCCGCTGTGATAGCGGCGAACCGACGCGGCGTCCACCTTGCCGTCGGTGTCGGCGACCAACTGCGAACACGCGGCGGCGAGTTCGCGAACGTCCGAACCGACCGCGTCCAGCACCGCCGTGACGGTGTCATCGCTGACCTTGACGCCGAGTTGGCGGAACTCGCGGCGGACGAAGTCGGCCCGTTCCGCGGCCTTGGCGATGCGCGCACACGGATGAACTTCGGCGCCGGCATCCTTCAGCTGATCGGCGAGCGCTTTCGCGCCGACCACCGCCCGAGTGCGCGACGACGAGCGTGGTGCCCTCGGGCAGGTCCCCCGCGACCTCGGCGATGAGGGTGGCGGCCTCCTTGCCCGCCTCGGCCGCGGCCTCCAGCACCACCACCCGCTCGTCGGCGAACAACGACGGGCTCAGCAGCTCCGCCAACTCGTTGGTGCTGACCTCACCCGCGCGCATCCGATTGACCGGGACGTCGTCGGTGCCTGCTCTCTTGCGGACGTCGCGCAGCACTTCTGCCACTGCGCGTTCGACGAGCAGATCTTCGTCACCGAGGAGGAGGTGCAGTTGGCTCACGCTCCGATGGTGTCATGACCGCCCGACACCGCCCACGCGAGTAGGCACACCGCGGCGACGCCCAACCCCCGTCGCCCCCACCGCCATCGCCACAGCAGGACGGTGCTCAGCGCCGCGGTCGCGACGACCACCACTCCCGCCAACCCCGACGGGACCGGGACCGCGGCACCAGGAAGGGCCGCGCCCCAATGCGCCACCCGAAGCAACCACCACGTCTCGGGACCCGTGAACCGGATCAACAGCTGCGCGCCGCCCGGCCAGATCGTCGCGAGGATCGCCGAGGCGGTACCGATCACCGTGATCGGCGGGATGACCACGGCCACCGCCAAATTCGCGGCGACGGACACCAGGCTGAACGTGCCCGATATCCCTGCGATCAGCGGCGCGGTCACCAGCTGGGCGGCGACCGCGACGCTGACCGCGTCGGCCAGAGGTTTGGGCCATCCGCGTGACACGAGGCGCCGCGACCACACCGGTGCGATGACGACCAGGCCTGCGGTGGCCGCCACGGACAACGCGAATCCCACGTCGACCGCGAGCTCGGGTGCGGCGATCATCAGCGCGATCACGCACGCCGACAACGCCGGAATCGCCTGCCGCCGACGGTGGGACGCCACCGCGACCAGGGTGATACCGCCCATCACCGCGGCGCGCAGCACGCTGGCCGACGGCTGGACGACGATGACGAACGCGATCAGTGCGAGCGCCGCCAGCGCGACGGCCACCCGGGGACCGAGTAGCACCGCGGCGAGGAGGACCGCGCCGCACACGATCGTCACGTTGGCACCCGATACGGCCGTCAAGTGCGTGAGACCTGCCACCCGAAACTCGTCGATCGTGCGACGAGAGAGGAGGGACGTGTCGCCGAGCACCAGCGCGGGCACCATCGCCGCCTGGTCCGGGGGCAGCACCGCGCGCGCCGAGGCGGCAAATTGTCTGCGCACGCCCGCCGCGAGCCGTTGAATCATGCTGGCGTCGCCCAGTTTCGGCGTACCGACCGCCGACAGCACGGCGACGGTGAGATCATTTCGCGTCGGCCGGACGATGCGAGCGCGGAAAGTGGCCGGGCGGCCCGCGGTCAGGTCTCCGTAGCCCACCATCGGCGCGAACACGACCACCCGGCCGGACAGCGCATGTCCGTCGAGTGCGGTCAGCGAGCCACGGAACATCAGCCGCGCTCCACCCAGGGGCCGCGGTGATTCGGTGGGGCTGACGATGACCTCCGCCGTCGTCTCGAACCGACTGGCAAGCGGATGATGATCCACGTCGTCGACCCGAAGTGCCACCGCGATCCAGAAGGCGCCGCCGATGATCCCGACGGCAAGCACGGCGGGCCACGCCGGGGGCACCGTCGGCTGCTCGCGTCGGTACCGGTGCATCGCGAAGGCAGTGGCTGCGACGGCCACCACGACGACCCCGATGGTCGCGGACGGTCCCCACAGGATCCCCGCGGCGGTCACCGACCAACACGTCAGCGCCGCCGGGACGAGCCGCAGATCCTGCCGACTGGCCTCGCCGGCAGGTGGCGTCACACATGGACCAGGTCATGCAGCTTGGCCAGTCGGGCCGGCCCGATGCCGTCGACTTCGCCGAGCTGCTCCACGTTCGCGAACCGTCCGTTGGCGGTGCGCCACGCGATGATCGCGGATGCGGTGACGGGCCCGACACCGGGCAAGGTTTCGAACTGTTCCAGTGTCGCGGTATTCAGATCGACCAATTCCCTTGCCGCTGTTTCCGTTCCACCCACCGACGGCATCGGCGCCTCGTCGCGTGGCGACGAGCTGATCGAACTGCCCATGACCGGCAGCGCCCCGGGCGGCGATGCGATGCCGACCAGGATCTGCTCGCCGTCAGCGACCTTCCTCGCCATGTTCAGACCGATGAGGTCGGCTCCGCTGAGCGCCCCTCCGGCGGCGTCGACGGCATCGGAGATCCTCGCACCCGGCGCCAAGGTCACCAATCCAGGCTGCTTCACCAGTCCCACGACGCTCACGATGACCGGAGCGTCGGGAGCAGGGGCCGGCGCGCCGACGGTTGGGCTCGTCGACGAAACCATCTGCACCGGTGGCAGTTTCGCCGATGCCACCGGCGGCGGCTCGTCGCTCGTCACGGTGAACACCGTCACCAGGACCGCGGCGACACCGACCACGGCCAGACCCACTACTCCGGCGCGCCCGGGGTCGGCCCGGACGGCCGCGAGCCATCGCGTCGGCCCAGGCGCCTTGTCGTCGGGTAGCCATCGCGACAGTGAGGTGTCCGACTCCTCGCCCTCGCCATCGCCGTCCGTGTCGCCGTGACCGAGGCCGTCCTCGGCCTCGCCGTGCCCCATGGAGAGGCGGCGCTGCACCCTGTCCGCCGGGAGTTCGGTTCGCATGTCCGCGACGGTATGCGGATCGTGGGACGCGATCGGCCGGACAGACGGCCGCCGACCCGAGGCTGTGGATGAAAGTCGATCTGTGGATGAAGGTCAGGCGTCGTTCGGGCCAGCCCACCCGTCGTCGCGCCAGCACACCCAGTCGATCTCGACGAGGGCACCGACGGCGAGTCCAGTGACTCCCACGCAGGTGCGCGAGGGCAGACGGTCGGGAAACCACGCCGCGTAGGAGTCGTTGAAGGCACCGTAGTCGTCCCAGTCGATCAGATAGGCGCGCACCGAGACGACGTCGGCCAGTCCTCCGCCGCAGAGTTCGGTGACGCGCAGCAGGTTGCGCATCACCTGATCGGTCTGAGTGGCGACGTCACCGCCGACCACCAATCCGTTCCGGTCGGTCGGCATCTGGCCGGTGACGTACAGCGTCTGCCCGGCCGCGGTGGCGTGGGCGAATGGCGCGACACCCGGTGGCACGCCGTCGTCGGGCGTGAAGGTGAACGGGCGGGGCAGGGCGTGCGGCATCCGGCGATCATGCCAGCGTGACGGTACCCCGGCCCGTCGATCGGGTGCTCGCGTATACATACGACCGAACCTGCTAGACAGCTCTGACGCAGACGAAGGAGTCACCATGAGCACACCGTCCGCACCGCTGCGGGTGATCCAGTGGACCACCGGCAACATCGGAAAACGCTCGCTGCACGCCATCATCGGCCGTCGACGACATGGAGTTGGTCGGCGTGTACGCGCACGGTGCCGACAAGGTCGGGGTCGACGCCGCGGACCTGGCGGGCCTGCCACAGCCCACCGGGGTCAAGGCCACCAACGACATCGACGCACTGATCGCCCTGAAGCCGGACGCCTGCTGCTACAACCCGTTGTGGCCCGACGTCGACGAGCTCGTCCGGCTCCTGGAGTCGGGGGTCAACGTCTGCTCGAGCGCGGCGTGGATCACGGGCGGCAAGCAGACGCCCGAGGATCGCGAGCGAATCGAGAAGGCTTGCCAGAGCGGGCAATTCCACGATCTTCGGCAGCGGTGCCCATCCCGGGATGACGAACATGGTCGGCATGGTGCTCTCCGGTGCCTGCGAGGACGTCACCGAGATCCGCATCACCGAATCGGTCGACTGCTCGACCTACGAGTCGGCGGGCACGCAGTCCGCGATGGGCTTCGGTCGGGATCCGGCGACCCCGGGCCTGGCCGAGAGCGTGCGACGAGAGAGCGAGGTCTTCGCCGAGTCCGCGGCGATGATGGCCGACGCCATCGGCGCGCCGCTCGACCGGCTGACCTTCGACGTCCAGTTCACCACCGCCACCGGCGACAGCGACCTCGGCTTCATGACGATCCCCGAGGGCACCGTCGGCGGCGTCTACGGCTACCACCGCGGCTGGGTCGGCGAGAAGAACGTCGTCAGTGTCGGATTCAACTGGACGATGGGCAGCCACGTCACCCCGCCGAAGCCGCTCGAGCACGGCCACGTGATCCAGGTCTTCGGCACCCCCAACATGCGGACCGTGCTGCACTGCCTGCCGCCGAAGGATTGGACGGAGCCCGGCTTCATGGGTCTGGGGATGATCTACACCGCGATGCCCGTCACCAACGCCGTGCCCGCGGTGGTCGCGGCCGCGCCGGGGATCGTCACCCTCAAGGACCTTCCGCCCGTGACCGGGCGCTTCACGGGGTAGGAAGCAACGCCGTCGTGGCGATGCGCGTCGCTTCGGCGATCACGCGGTGGCTCTCGTCTGCGCCGATGCCCGGATCGCGCGGCGCGGTGTAGATCGCGATGATCAACGGCGCGCCATGGGGTGGCCAGGCCACCGCGATGTCGTTGCTCTCCCCCTGCGCGCCGCTGCCGGTCTTGTCGCCGACGGTCCAGTCGCCCGGGAGTCCTGCCCGGATCGTGTGATTCCCGGTGGTGTTCGCCTCGAGCAGATCCGTCAGGTGCTGGCGCGAGACGTCACTCAGCGCATCGCCGAGCACGAGTGTCTGCAGATTCCTCGCCATCTGCTCGGGTGTCGAGGTGTCGCGCGGGTCACCCGGGGTGGTGACGTTCAGATCGGGCTCGAGTCGGTCGATCCGCGTGACGTCGTCACCGAGGGTGCGGGCGAACGCGGTGACGGCCGCGGGGCCGCCGATCATCTCCACCAGCAGATTGGCGGCGGTGTTGTCGCTGACGGTGATGGCGGCGTCGCACAGCGCGGCCACCGTCATTCCCTCCGCCACGTGCAGCGACGTCACCGGTGCGTACGCGAGCACGTCCGACGGGCCGTAGTGGATGACGCGGTCGAGCAGGCCGGGTTGGGTCTCGCTCTGCCGCAGAACGGCGGCGACGGTGAGCGCCTTGCCCGTGGAGCAGAGCAGGAATCGTTCGTCCGCCCGGTAGCGCACGGTCGCGCCCGTGCCGGTGTCGAGCGCGTACACGCCGAGCCGCCCCTGCATGCCCCGCTCGAGTCGCGCCAACGAGTCGCGGGCCGCGGGGCCCTGGGCCTGCGCAGGCAGAACGGTGTGTCCCACCACCACAACGCCAACCCCGGCCACACCCAAGCCGAGAAGCGTGCGGCGGTTCATACGGGTGTCGATCCTCATGGGAACGACTACACCATTCGACGTTCGACCACGTTTCGGTGGGGCTCAGAGCCGAGCGGCGAGCTTGTCCCGACCTGGCCCATCGCACGTCGCGCAGAGCGTCGGACCGTCCCGCCATCGCCATCAGCAGTGCCTCGCCCGGTCCTCGAACCTCGGGCCCCCTGCCGTGTGACCAGTCGAGGTCCGTGGCGACCAGGTGCACCCCGCGCGCCCGCCATGCGCCACGGATGGTCGGCGCGTACCGGACGAAATCCAGTGCGGCGCGAAGTCGTTCAGCTGGAATGGTCCGCGCGAGGCCCAGCGGACGCCGGATGTCCTGCTGATGAATCATGTTGTCGGTCAACGCGACCTTGCCGCCGAACCCCGCGCCGAGCCCCGTCGGCCGGGCATTGTCCCGAAGAATCGAGACGAGCAGTTCCGGTGAGCGGTCGGCGAGATCGGCCACGGCCAACCCGTTGATGCGGTCGGTCTGCAGACGCCCCTTGAGGAATCGCGCCGCGAGCGTCGCGCGGCGACAGGCCCTCGAAGCTCACGCAGTGTGCGACCACGTCGCGAACGGACCAGCCCGCGCACAGCGACGGGGTGTGTCCATTGCTCCTGCGGTCAACTCGTCGAGGAAGTCGGGCGAAGTCCTCGCGCTCCTGCTGGGCCTGGTCCAACGCGGTCACGGGCTGGCGTCCTCGGCGACCTGCACCGCGACGCCGATGGCGCCGCCGCCGACGTGGACCGCGAGCACCGGCCCCATGTCGGCGACGGTCAGCGACTCGACCTGAGGGAGCCGCGACGTCAGTGCGGCACCCACCACGTCGGCGTCGTCGTGATTGTCGACGTGATGGACGACGATGGCGGCGCGACGGGACCCGACGATCTCGGCCACCGCATCGACCATGGCCGCGTGCGCCTTCGAGATCGTGCGGATGCGTTGGGACAGCACCAGCCGACCATCGATGTCGAGGCACAGCAGCGGCTTGAGGGACAGCGCCGTGCCCAACCACGATGCGGCCGTACCGATCCGGCCGCTGCGTCGCAGGTTGTCCAGCCGGTGCACGACGATGAACGCGTGCCCCCGCGGGACGGCGGACCGCGCCGCTCCCTCCACGGCATCGAGATCGTCACCGGAGGCGGCCGACCGCGCCGCGGCCGCCGCGACCCAGCCGACGCATGCCGCCGCCGAACGCGAGTTCACCACGCGCACCAAGGAGCCGAACTCGCGTGCCGCCACCACAGCCGAGCTGAACGTGCTCGACAGAGCTGCCGAAAGATGCACGGCCACAACGCCGTCGCCCCCGCTGTCGGCCAGCGCCTTGCGGTAGGTCTCGGTCAAGTCGACGGGCGCGGCGCCCGCAGTCGTGACGTGTGCCCGCTCGTGGACGTCCCAGGGCACCTCGTCGATGCCGTCGCGCAGATCCTTACCGTCCACCATGACGTGCAACGGAATCTGACGAATCCCCCAGCGTTGCAGGTCAACCGGATCCAGTCGGGCCGAGGAGTCGGTCACCACCACCACGGCCACGGCTAGTCTCCGGCGGCTTCGGGAACCATTACGCCCGCTTCGGCGAGACCCTTGAGCATCAATTCGGCCACACCCTGATGCGCCTCGAAGTTCCAGTGGATGCCGTCGGGGTTGCCGCGCCCACTCAAGACCTCGTCCGCCACCGCGGCCTTGAGGTCGACGATCGGCACGTCGTGCTCGCGCCCCCACTCGGTGATCGCGGCGACGGTGCGGTCGCGCCAACGATGCGAGTTGCCGTAGGTGTCGGCGATGTGCACCGATGGTATCGACGCCACCATCGGGATGCCGGGTCGGTTGAAATCGATTGCCGCGCGGGTCTGTTCGAGGTATTCGGCGGAGAGGTGGGGCGGCAGGGCGGGCCTCGCGATCGGCGAGAGCCGGGGTTGCAGCCAACCGTATCCGTCCCTGGCCCAGCGCCGCAGCCACGGCGGCCGGACGTACCGAATGAGCTCGCGGACCGCCGTCGGCAGGGGCGACGGCAGCGAATCCATGCCACAGGTGGCGAAGACGACCGCGCCCGCCCGCGGAAGCGCCGCCCACGAGCGCGGGTCCTGAGTGGCGGCCCACCACACGTCGCGGCAGGTCCACCCGATTCGGCCGATCACCTCGACATCCCAATCAAGTTGAGCGGCAACGATGTTCGGCCAGATTCGTGGATCGTCCGACGGCAGCCCGCCCGTGGGCCCGTAGTAGGACAGCGAGTCGCAGAAGAGCAGCAGGGTTGGGCGCGGACCGTCAGAGGACATCGTTGGCAACCTGCGCCGAGGCGTTCCAGACGTCGAGCCGCCACCGGATGTCCTCCGCAGGTGCGTCGCCCTTCGAGTGGCCCGAGATCTGCACCCAGCTGGCGTTGCCCATGCCACCCAGGATCGGCCAATTGTCCACCGGCAGATCGAGTAACGCGGCGGTGAGCGCTGCGATCAGGCCGCCGTGCGCGACCAGCACGACCGGCCGGTCCGGGTCGTCGTCGACACCCCAATCGGTCTGGGTCGCCACCAGTTCGTGAACCACGGGCAGGCTGCGGGCGGCGACGTCGACCCGGCTCTCGCCACCATGCGGCGCCCAGCGGGCGTCGTCGCGCCACGCCAACCGCGCCCCTGGCGCAATGTCGTCGACCTCGAGATGCGTCAAGCCCTGCCAGTCGCCGAGGTGCGTCTCGCGCAACCGCTCGTCGATCCCCACGGCCAGGCCCGAGCGCTCGCCGAGCGCGGTCGCCGTGTCCAGCGCGCGACGCAGGTCCGACGACACGATCAGCAGCGGCTGCCGTTTGGCCAGCACCTCCGCGGCGGCCACGGCCTGGTTGCGGCCCAGCTCGCTCAGGTCGGTATCGAGTTGGCCCTGCATCCGGCTGCCCGCGTTGTACTCGGTCTGCCCGTGGCGCAGCAGCACCAGATGGCGGACCGTCATTCCCCACCCTCCAGATCGATGGGTACCAGCGGGCAGTCCCGCCACAGCCGATCGAGGGCGTAGAAGTTCCGCTCGTCCTGGTGCTGGATGTGCGCCACGATGTCGACGTAGTCCAGCAGCACCCAGCGGCCCTCCCGGGTCCCCTCGCGGCGGGCCGGCTTGTACCCGGCCTCGCGCATCTTCTCCTCGACCCCGTCGACGATCGCGTTGACCTGACGGTCGTTGGACGCCGACGCGATGACGAAGCAGTCGGTGATCACCAGTTGACCGGACACGTCGATGACGACGACGTCGTCGGCGAGTTTCGCGGCAGCCGCACGTGCCACGATCGTGGCCATCTGGACGGCCTCGTCGGATGCGGTCACTGGCCGGCCTCCGTCGTCGACATCGCCTGCGCCCGGTACAGCCCGCGCTTGCTCACGTACTGCACGACGCCGTCGGGGACCAGATACCAGATCGGTCTGCCCACTTCGGCACGACGCCTGCAGTCGGTCGACGAGATCGCGAGTGCCGGCACCTCGACGAGGCTCAGGGCGTCGGCAGGCAACTCCTTCATGGCATCGGCGATGTGCTCGCCGTCGAGTTCGTAACCAGGTCGGCTGACGCCGACGAAACGGGCCATGGAGAAGAGATCCTCCCAGTTCTGCCAGGACAGGATCGACGCCAGCGCGTCCGCCCCCGTGATGAAGTACAGCTCGGTGTCGGGGTTCAGCGCCGCGAGGTCGCGCAGCGTGTCCTTCGTATAGGTGGCGCCACCGCGGTCGATGTCGACGCGGCTGACGGAGAACCGCGGATTGGCGGCCGTGGCGATGACCGTCATCAGATAGCGGTCCTCGGCGGCGGTGACCAGGCGAGCGCGCTTCTGCCAGGGCTGGCCGGTGGGGACGAACACGACCTCGTCGAGGTGGAACTGGTCGGCGACCTCGCTGGCGGCGACCAGGTGGCCGTTGTGGATGGGATCGAACGTCCCACCCATCACGCCCAGTCGACGCCGCGGATTCTGCACGAACAGCGACTTTACCGGTGCGTCACCGAATGGCCCGATCTGGGCGAATCCGCTCTACCGGGGCAAAGGCTCGTAGCTGCAGATCGCCTCGACCTTGTCCGCCGACTTGCTGGCCGGGTCGAACTCGTAGCCCAGCCACTCGCGGGCGAGACGCCTGGCCAGCTCGAGACCGATCACGCGCTGGCCGAAGCACAGCACCTGAGCGTTGTTGGACAGCACCGACCTCTCGACGGAGAAGCCGTCGTGCGCCGTCACCGCCCGGATGCCGGGCACCTTGTTGGCGCTGATCGCCACGCCAAGGCCGGTCCCGCAGACCAGCAGCGCCCGGTCGGCCTTGCCGTCGGCGACCATGCGCGCAGCGGCCACCGCCACGTGGGGGTAGGCGGTGTCCTCGTCGGCGCCGACGCCGACGTCGATCACCTCGGCCACCCGGTCGTCACCGCGCAGGTCGCCCTTCAGCGCCTCCTTGTAGTCGTATCCGGCTTCGTCGGATCCGACGACGATCCGCAGCTTGGCCATCTAGTCGTCTCCCTTGGAGGTCAGCGCGAAGCATTCCGCGACGGTCTGGGCGCACATCGCCAGTGACGTGGCGCCCGCATCGGGCGTCCCGACGCTGCGCTCGGCGAGCGGGCGCGCGCGGCCCACCTTGGGCCGCAGGTCCGCCGTCGCCTTGGCCGCCTCGGTAGCGACGTCCGCGGCGGAGCGCCACGCGTCCTGCCACTGCTCACCGTCGCCGACGCGGCGTTCCAAGTCCTCGACGAACGGAAGCAGCGAGTCGAGCATCGTCTTGTCACCGGGCGAGGCACCGCCCAGCGTGATCAGCGCGTCGTAGCCGTCGCGCATTCCCGCGGCGACGGTCTGCGACTCCGGGCGACCGGTGTCGCCGAGCCGCGCTCCGAGCGCCGAGAGCATCGCACCCCACAGCACGCCCGAGGTTCCGCCTGCCTTCGCGGCCCACTCCTTGCCCGCCGCCGCGAGCACCGAACCCTGTCCCCCGCCGTCCGCAACCGCGCGGTTGGCGGCTTCGCGTGCGGCGCCCGAGCCCTTGAGCATGCCGCGGCCGTGATCGCCGTCGCCCGCGACCGCATCGATGCGACCGAGTTCGTCCTCGGCGTCGGCGAGCATGTCCGCCATCGCCGCCAGCGCGCGGGCGACCACCTCTCCGCCGCGGCGGCCGTCGGCGTCGGACAGCTCACCGAGCGCCGGTGTCTCCGTGGCGGCGTCGGCGGCCGCGTCGGTGCGTACGTCGCCCTCGTCTGCCGCCGAGGTGGCGCCCTTGCGGTAGGCCGGCGTGTCCGCCGGTGCGGTCCAATACCTTTCGAGTTCTTCGTCGAGCCACATCACGGTCAACGAGCAACCCGCCATGTCGAGGCTGGTGACCAATTCGCCGACCTCGGGTTCGACGACGGTGTAGCCGCGTTCGCGGAACAGTCGCGCGACGGTGCCCCACACGACGAACAGCTCTTCGTACTTGGTGCGACCAAGTCCGTTGAGAATGACGGCGATTCGCTTCGACTCGGCGTCGGGACGGTCGTCGAGCACCCCGTCGACGAGCGTGTGGGCCAGCGCGTCGGCCGTCGGCAGCGGTTCGTCGGAGACTCCCGGCTCACCGTGGATGCCGAGGCCGAGCCCCATCTTGCCCTCGGGGACGGTGAACAGCGGATGGTCGGCGCCGGGCATGGTGCACCCGTCGAAGGCGACGCCGAGCGTGCGGGTGGCGGCGTTGGACGCCTCGGCGACCCGCACCACCCCCGCGAGGTCCAGTCCTTCTTCCGCGGCGGCGCTGGCGCACTTGAAGACGGTGAAATCGCCTGCGATTCCTCGGCGTTTGGCCTCCTCGCCGCGCGTGGCACTGGCGACGTCGTCGGTGACGGCGAAGTACTCCGCCTCGATGCCCTCGCTCCGCAACTGCGTGACGGCGAGGCCGAAGTTCATGACGTCACCGGCGTAGTTGCCGGTGGTGAGCAACACGCCTGCATCGCCGTGCGCCGCCCGCGCCACCGACGCGGCCTCCTCCGCCGACGGCGAGGTGAAGATGTTGCCGACGACCGCGCCGTCGGCGAAACCAGCGCCCACGGTGCCGCAGAACGCCGGGTAGTGGCCCGACCCGCCGCCGATGACGACCGCCACCTTGCCCGGCCGGGTCTGGTGGGCACGGACGACGCCGCCGGGCACGCCCGCGACGTACCGCGCGTTGGCGTCGAGGAAGCCGACCAGCATGTCCTCGGTGAATTGGGCCGGATCGTTGAACAACTTGGTCATCGCAGGCGATCCCCGCTCTCCGCATCGAACAGATACACCCGCTCGGGTGCGGCATCGATGAGGACGTTCTGCTCGGGCTCGTAACTCTCCTGCGCCGGGGTCTGAACGACGATTCCCTCTTCCATCCCGGCGACAGTACTCGTCGCCAGACCGAACTCCAGGAGATGCTCGAAGTAGGCGACGGTGGCGTGAATGCCCGGACTATCCCCGTCGCGCGCGCTCATCGAGCAGTCCTGCGGGCGCACCCCGACGGTGACGCTGGGTTCCGTCGGCGACGTCGGTGACGTTCGTCTCCAAATACCCCTTGCCCGAACCGATCTCGACACGCACCCGTCCGTCGACGACCTTCGCGGTGCCGCGAAGCACGTTGATCTGCGGCTCACCGACGAAGGTGGCGACGAACAGGTTCGCCGGGTCGTCGAACACCTCGTCGGGGGTGCCGAACTGTTGGACGATGCCCGCGTCCATCACGGCGAGGCGGTCGGCCAGCGACAGTGCCTCGACCTGGTCGTGGGTGACCACGATCGTGGTGTATCCGAACTCGCGCTGCAGGACCTTCAACTCTCGTCGCACGCGCTGCCTCGCCGACGCGTCGAGGTGACTCAGCGGCTCGTCGAGCAACAGCACCGGCGGGTTCCGCACCAGCGCACGCGCCAGGGCCACCCGCTGCTTCTGACCGCTGGAGAGCCCTGCGGGCCGAAGGTCGAGAAGATCGTTCATCTCGAGACGGTCGCAGATCGACGCGACCATCTGCTCGGCGCCCTTCACCTTGCGCGCCTTGAGCCCGTAGAGCAGGTTGTCGCGGACCGACATCGGCGGGTAGAGCGCATAGCTCTCGAAGCCGACGCCGATGCCCCGCTTAGCGGCGGGAAGTTGCGAGATCTCCCGGTCACCGATCTTGATCGAGCCGCTCGTCACCGTCTCGAGGCCGGCGATCATCCGCAGCGTCGTCGTCTTGCCACAGCCCGAAGGGCCAAGCAGCGCAACGAGTTCACCCGGTTCGATGTCCAGGTTGATGCCCTTGACGGCGGTGACCGCGTCGCGCCCCCGCGACGCATAGGTCTTGACGAGATCCGACAATGTCAGACTCTGCGCCGTCGCGGTGGCGGCCTTCGGCTTCTCGACGTGGTCACTGCGCTGCCTCCAGAGTCGAATCGCGATCGGCGGTCAATCGGCGGGTGTCGCCGTCGCCCGCTGCGAAGACGTGGACGTCGGAGTCGGCGATCGTCATGGTGACGGCATCGCCCTCGCCGACGCCATGCCTGCCGGACGTGAGCACGATCAGCTGCGCGCCGCCGACGTCGACGGTCAGCTCGATGTTGCGGCCGAGCCGCTCGGCGAGCAGCACTGTGCCACGCAGCGAGCCCTCACCGCTGGTGACGTGAATGTCGCACGGCCGCAACCCCACTCGCACGCGGTCGCCTCTGTCGACGGCGGCGTCCGCCGGGATCGCGACGTCCAGCGAGCCGTCCGCGAGCCGGATCCGGCCGTCGTCGACCACGCCGTCGAGGACGTTGATCTCGGGCTGACCGAGCGAGCGGGCGACGAAGGTATCCGCGGGGCGGCGCCAGATCTCCTCCGGTGTACCGATCTGCACCAGCTTGCCGTGCCGCATCACCGCGATGCGGTCGCCGAGCGCCAGCGCCTCCTGGTAGTCGTGGGTGACGTAGATGGTGGTGGTGTTCGACATCGCGCCGAGTTGCTTGAGTTCGGCACGCATCGCGGCACGCAACTTGGCGTCGAGATGGCTCAGCGGCTCGTCGAGCAGGTAGACGTCCGCGGGTCGGACCAGCACGCGGCCCAGGGCGACGCGCTGGCGCTGGCCGTTCGACAGCTCGCGCGGAAACCTCTTGAGCAGCTGGTTGATTCCGAGCGTCGTGGTCACCTGGTCGATCCGCTCGGTGCGCTGCTGATCGGAGTACTTGCCGGTGCGGCCCGACTTCAGCGGCGACGCGAGGTTCTCGCTGACCGTCTTCTGCGGGTACAGCGCATAACTCTCGAAGGCCATTGCCACGTTGCGGTGGTAGGGCTCGACGAGCGTCACGTCGGTACCGGCGATGTCGCACCGATCCGGCATCGACGTCGACGAGGCCGGCGATCGACTTCAGCGTCGTGGTCTTGCCTGCGCCGCTCGGGCCGAGGATCACGAAGAACTCGCTGTCCTTGATGTCGACGGTGATCCCGTCGAGCGCCACCGTCTTGCCGTAGGTCTTGCGCAGACCGGAAACCGAGATCGTGGCCATCAGGCCTTCACCGCCCCAAATGACAGGCCCCGCACCAGGTACCGCTGGATGGTGAGCGCGAGGATGAGTGGTGGCAGGGCGGCGATGAGCGCCGCTGCTGCCGTGAGGTTGTAGTACGCCTGACCGCCGCCGCCGAGGAACTTGGTGATGGCGACCGTGACCGTGCCGGCATTGCTGTCGGCGAGGATCAGCGGGAACACGTAGTTGTTCCAGGCGAAGATGAAGGCCAGCAGCGCCGCCGCGGCGATGCCCGGTCGCACGATGGGCAGCGCGACCATCACGAATGCCCTGGTGCGCGTGTAGCCGTCCAGAAGGGCGGCCTGCTCGAGGTCCTCGGGCAGGTCCTCGAAGTACGACCGCAGGATCCACACCACCAGCGGCATGGTCACCAACTGGAGCACCCAGATCATCCCGACCTTGGTGTCGAACAGCCCGATCTGGTTGTAGATCACGAACAGCGGGACGATCACCATCAGCTCCGGGGCGAACCGGAACGACAGCATCTGGAACATCAGGTCGTTGCTGCCCTTGTACTTCCACCGTCCCGCCGCGTAGGCGGCCGGGATGCCGATCACCAGGGACACGATGACCGCGCCACCGCAGTTGAGCAGGCTGGTCAGCATCGCCGTCTTGAAGTCGACGCTGGTCATCTGAGTGCCCTTGTCGGACAGGACCGTCGCGAAGTTCGACCACGTCGGACTGAACGAGAAGTAGGTGGTCGTCTGCTCCTGCGCGTTCTTCAGGGCCAGCATCAGCATCCAGAAGATCGGGAAGAGCGAGAAGAGGAACCAGATGATGACGCCGATGTCGGCGGTGATCGCACCGACCGACACGCGCTTCTGGCCGGGAAGAAGTTCGGCTCTGCTGAAAAGTGCCATGGCCCTTAGGACTCCGCTCCGGCAGCACGACGCTGCGCTTTTCCGAGCACGCTCACCAGGTAGCGCGCGGTGATGAAGACGATGATCCAGAGCAGCAGCATGTAGGTGCTGCCGCGGGAGTAGTCGAGGTTGATGATCGAGTCCTCGAACGCGCCGATCTGCAGGGTGCGGGTGGCCACGCCAGGGCCACCGGCAGTCAGCACGTAGATGTGGTCGAACACCTTGAGGTTGTCCATGAAGCGGAAGATCACCGCGACGAGGATGTAGGGCCACAGCATCGGCAGCATCAGCTTGCGGAACATGTAGAACCAATTGGCGCCGTCCACCTCCGAGGCCTCGAACGGCTCCTTGGGTAGCGACCGGATGCCCGCCAGCACCAGGATGGCGACGAAGGGCGTGAAGATCCACAGGTCCACCAGAATCACCGAGAACAGTGCGTTGCCGCTGGAGAGCCAGTCGAACGTATTCCCCAGGCCCAGCATGTGATTGAGGATGCCGAACTGCGGGTTGAACATCAGCTTCCAGATGACGCCCGCGATCACCGGCGCGATCATCAGCGGAAGGATCAGCACCTTCTCGAAGATCTTGCCGATGATCGACGACCGGTTGAGCAGCAGCGCCAAGCCCACGCCGAGGACCGTCTCCACCGCGGTGGCGGCGATCGCGAAGATGGCGGTGACCTTCACGCTCTGCCAGAAGACCTGGTCGCCGAGAACGGATTTGAAGTTGTCGAACCAGACGAAGTGCGGGTCGGGGTTGACCGCCGCGTAGTTCAGGAACGCGTAGTAGGCGCCGACCGCGAACGGGTAGAGGATGCCGATGACGATCACCACGGCGGGGATCGACAACAGGTAGGGCCGTAGTTTGCGGCGCCACGTGGGCACCTCGGGCAGGTCGCGACGGGGCGCGTCGCTGGGCTGCTCCGGCGACGTGGCCGTCGCCTTGTCGGTCTGAGTCGTCATGTGTGCCAGAGCTCCTAGAGGTTGACCTTGGAGGTGTTGGTCTTCGCAAGGCTGCGCAGACGCGAGGCGGCGTCATCTCCGCCGTAGATGTCCTGCAGAGCGACGGCCCAGTTCTGGGTGGTGTCGAAGAACTTCTTCTGCGGGGTGAACTGGATCTTGGACTCGCCGATGACGGTCTCGAAGGTCTCGAGGTAGCCGAACTGGTCGGCGGCGACCTTCTTGAAGGTGGTGTCGAACACCGACTTTCGCACCGGATCGGCGTACGTGCCGCCCTGCACCGCCTTGTTCATCGAGTCCTTGCCGGTGGCCCACTGGATGAACAGCCACGCCGGCAGCTTGTTGCGTGAGTTGGCGCTCATCGCCCAGCTCCACGTCCACAGGTTGGTCTTGTAGTTGCCGTCGGGTCCCGCGGGCCCTGGGTACCAGGCGAGGTTGCCCGCCTCCTTGCTCGCGCCCGGCTTGTTCTTCGGGTACGTCGCGCTGTCGGCGTCGAACACCATCATCGCCTTGCCGTCACCGAGATCGCCCGTGGCGTTGGGATAGTCGTAGGTGGTCCACGACGTCGGACCCGCCTCGTGCTGCATCTCGATCCACTTCTTGGTGAACGCGATCGCCTTGTCGCTGTCCATCTCCGCGATCAGCTCGGAGCCGTTGAACGTGTAGTCCACCGCACCCTCGCGGGTGTACTGCGTCATGAAGCCCGGGATGGATCGTGGCCCAGGATTTCGAGCCGCGGGTCGAGATTCCGTAGCGGTTCTCCGAGCGGTCGGTCAGATCGACTGCGAGCTGGATGAAGTCGTCGAGCTTGTCGGGCAGCTTCTTGATGCCCTTCTCGTCGAAGATCCGCTTGTTGTAGGCGACCACGTTGTTCTCGAAACCCCACGGGATGGCCCACTGTCCGCCGGTACCAAGGGGATTGCCGAGCGTGAAGTCCCAGCGCGTCGAGGTGCGCAGGCCGTCGAAGATGTCGTCGAAGTCGTACTCGGCGTTGGTGGCCGCGGAGTTCTTCAGCCACGGGTCGAGGTTCTCGATCCATCCCGGCGGGCCGTACTGCCAGATGAAGTAGGCGCCGAGCATGAACGCGTCGTGCTTGCCCGACCCGCCGGCCAGTTCGGTGTTGAGCTTGGTGAAGTAGTCGGCCTCCGGGACCAGGTCGACGTTGACCGTGATTCCGGTCAGATCGGTGAACTCCTTGAGCAGCGGCTGATACGACAGCTGATAGGGGTGCGGGGTCTGCAGGATGTTGATCGTCTGGCCTGCGGCCTTGCGCCAGTCGAATCCACCGGTGACGGCATCCGCGCCGTTGGGCATGCTGGCCTTGCCGCCGACCCCGCACGCACTCAGCACCGGCAGGCTCACCGCCGCGGCTCCGGCGAGGCCCATGGCCGACAACATGTTTCGCCGGGACATCTGCGGGCCGCCGGGACCGTTGCGGAACGAATCTGTGAAACGACTCATGTTCTCAGTTGCCCTTCGCTCAGGCCGGGATCAGGGAGACTTTGACGGATTCCTTGCCGCTGCCGACGAGGTCCAGACCCTTCTGGAACTCGCTCAGCGGAAGTTGATGGGTGCAGATCTCGTCCATCGGAAGCACGCCGGACTCGATCATCTTGATGGCGGCGGGCCAGCAGTACGGCCCCAGATGCGCGCCGAGAACGTCGAGTTCCTTGTCGTCGCTGATGATGCTCCAGTCGACCGTGACGTCACTGCCGAAGACGCCGTACTCCACGTAGCGGCCGAGTTTGCGCAACGAGTTCAGTCCCTGCGGAACCGCGGACGGATGACCGGTGCCCTCGAGGTAGACGTCGGCGCCATAGCCATCGGTGAGTTCCTTGATGATGGCTTCGGCGTCCTGCTCGGCGATGTTGATGGTGATGTCGGCGCCGCACTTCTCGGCGAGCTTGAGCTTCTCGGGCGCCATGTCGAGCGCGATGACGTGCATCGGGTTCTTGGCGCGAGCACCGGCGATCATGCCGAGTCCGATGGGGCCGCACCCGGCGACGACCACGGTGTCCTCGAACAGGATCTGGGCACGTTCGACGGCGTGCAGCGAGCAGGAGAGCGGCTCGGCGAACGCGGCGTGGGCGGGCGCGATGGCCTTGGACACCTTGTGCACCAGGGCTTCCGCGGGATAGACCATGTAGCTGGCCATCCCCCCTGGCGTACGGCGCTTGAAGCCGTAGAGGTCATGCGGTTGGCACATGTGGTACTGGCCGCGCTTGCAGAAGCGGCACTCCCAGCACGGCACGATCTGTTCGGAGACCACGCGATCGCCGACGGCGATGTTCCAGCGCTGCGCGGCTTCGTCGTCGAGTTCCACCACGATCCCGGCGAACTCGTGACCGGGGATCACCATGGTCTCGGCCCACGCGGGTCGGTTCTCGTCACCCCAGAATTTCGCGGCACCGTGGTAGCACTTCAGGTCGCTGGCGCAGATGCCGACGGCCTCGACGCGAATCAGTGCCTCACCCGGTCCACGCTGGGGAACCGCCACCTCCTCCAGCCGGTAGTCGTTTGGCCCGTGGCAGACCACTGCCTGCATCTTCTCGGGGATCTGATCGGACATCTGCGACTCCTCTGAGCTGGCGTCTGGCTGATCTCTGCGCACGTCACACGGCGTGACCGAATGTGGCTGTTGTCACACTAAACCAGACGATGGACAAATGTCCAGAACATATGTTCAACGAAATTATGACCAAGCGCAGATGTTCAGTGGCATACTCGTCGGGTGCCTCGGTCCGCGCAGACAACACCGTCGGCCGGCGTCGAAAAGGCTGCCGAGAAGCCAGTCCCGGACGCCGACGATCGCTCGCGCGAGGACTCGGCCAGTCCCGATGCCGGCCACTTCCCGGCGTCGCTGCTGTACGCCGCGGCGAAGCTGTACTACACCGACGACGCCACCCAGGCCGAGGTCGCCGCCCAACTCGGGACCAGCCGTGCAACCGTCAGTCGCCTACTGGCCGAAGCGAAGCGGCGGGGCATCGTCCGCATCGAGGTCGTGCCACCCGCCGAGATGGGCTCCGGCGATCTCGGCGACCGGTTGACCCGTGCGCTCTCGCTGACCACCGTCTATCTCAGCCATCCGCTGCCCAATCCGGGCCCCGGCCGCGGAATCGTCGACGTCATGGGCCGCGCACTCGCGCCCGCGGTCGGCCGCGCGCTCGGCGCGGCCGGACTGTTGCCCGGTGACGTCCTGCTGGTGTCCTCGGGACGCACCGTCTACGAAGTCGCGCAGTACGACCTGACCCCGCTCCCCGGCGTGTTGGTGGCACCCACCGTCGGCGGAAACGACCAGCCCGACGAGTGGTATCAGACCAACGAGATCACCCGACTGGTCGCCAATCGGGTGGGCGGCACGGGCCAATTACCTGTTCGCCCCCGCCCTGCCCGGCGCCGACCTCTACCCGTCGCTGCTCAACGACCCGAGCATTCAACGCGTGCTTCATCTTTGGCCGCATGCGCGGTGCGCGCTGATGGGTATCGGCGCCCCGCCGCTGATCCGTTCCGACATCCCCCGCTTCGTTCCGACGCAATCCGGTTCGCTGCGGTCAGCCGTCGGCGACGTGTGCTCACGGTTCTTCGATCGCGCGGGCGACGAGGTCGACTTCGAGGGACGGGAGCGGTTGATCGCCGTCGAACTCGAAGCGCTGCGCCACATTCCGGTGACCATCGGCGTCGCGGTCGGTGACGACAAGGTCGACTCGATCATCGCCGGGGCGCGAGGCGGCTACCTCAACCAGTTGGTGACCGATCCCGTGACCGCGGAGGCGATTCTGCGGCGCATCGACGACTACGACAACCCGAAGGGCGAGCAGTGACGACCATGGCCGATCCCCGCTACGCGGGGGCGCTGCGCCTCGACGGCAAGCGGGCGCTCATCACCGGAGCCACCAAGGGCATCGGGGCCGACATCGCACGGGCATTCGCCTCGGCAGGCGCACGCCTCGTGCTCAGCGGTCGCGACGAATCCGAGCTCGGCGCGGCACGCGCGGCGCTGTCCGACGAGTATGGAGTCCGAAATCCACACCGCAGCAGTCGATCTCGCCCATGCCCGACGGCCCGGGCGAACTCGCGCAGCGCGCCGCCGACGCCTTCGGCGGCCTCGACGTGCTGGTCAACAACGCGGGCATCTCGCACCCCCAGCTGGTCGTCGACACCGATCCCGAACTCTTCGACATGACGATCGCGGTGAACCTGAGGGCACCGGCCCTGCTGGCCTCGGCCGTCGGTGCCGCCATGGTGGGCGCCGGAAACGGTGGGTCGATCATCACCGTCGCCTCGGCCGCCGCCCTCGCACCGCTGAGGGAGCACTACGCCTACTGCGTGTCCAAGGCCGGTCTGGTGATGGCCACCAAGGTGCTCGCCCTCGAACTGGGGCCGCACGGGATCCGCGCCAATTCGGTATGCCCGACGGTCGTGCTCACCGAGATGGGTCAGCGCGTCTGGGGCGAAGAAGCCAAGGCAGCGCCGATGTTGGCGCGGATTCCCCTGGGCCGCTTCGCAGTTCCCCACGAGGTGTCCGACACCGTGGTCTGGCTCGCCTCCGACGCGGCGAGCATGATCAACGGTGTCGACATCCCGATCGACGGTGGCTACACGATGGGCTGAGCGTGCGTCGGTTCGCGCACCGTCACTGAGCGGACAACCGGTGCACCTGATCGCGGGTCGCCGGATACAGCTCCAGCCACGTTCCGTACAGGTCGTCGTACAGCGCGCGGTTGGCCGGGTCGGGAGTGATCTCGCGGGCGATCTTTGCCCAATCGGTTTCCGGCGGAACGAGTCCGACGGCGATCGCCGCCAAGAGTGCGTCGCCGTAACTGGCTCCGACACCCTGTTCGGCCACCAACTGCGGACGTCCGGTGATGTCACTGACCGCCTGCGCCCAGATGGGGCTGCGCAGGCCGCCGCCCACCGCGACCGTGCGCAGGCCGGCGTGGGCGTCGTCGAGACGTTCGAGGATCTGGCGGATGCCGAACGAAATGCCCTCGTAGGCAGCACGGAACAGATGACCGCGACCGTGACGCAGCGTCAGCCCAACCATCACTCCCCTGGCCTGCGGATCGAACACGGGCGTCCGTTCGCCTGCGAGGTACGGCAGCATCAGCAGGCCCTCGCTACCCGGTGGCACCGCCTGCGCCTCGGCCATCAGATCGTCGAATGACGCTCCCCCAGTGACGGTTTGCAGCCAGCTGATGAGACTGCCCGCCGTCGACGTGCCTGCTGCCAGCGCCATGCTCCGCGGATCGACGCCCGCCGTGGTCCACAGCGTGGGGTCGCTGTAGTACTCGTCGATGACCTGCACCAGGAACATCGTCGATCCGTACATCAGCATCTGGTCGCCGGGTTGGCGCACACCGACCGAGAACGCCTCGGAGTACGCATCGACGGTGCCCGCGGCGACGGGAGTGCCCGCGGGGACTCCGGTGGCCTCCGAGGCTGCGGCCGTCACGGTGCCGACGACATCGCTGGGCCACACCAGTCGCGGCAGGGGCAGATGCCGGCAGATCCGCTGCGCCCATGCCTGGTTCCAGTCGAACGAGCGCATGGCATAGAGCGGGTCGCACTGACTGGCGGTGTGATGATCCATGACGTACTCGCCGGTGAGCTTGGCCGCGATGTAGGAGTTGGACCCGTACCAGCCGGTCGCACGGTCGAACACCTCGGGCTCGTGGCGACGGACCCACTCCAGCTTGGGGCCCACCGCCTGGCTCGACAGCAAGGTGCCGGCTTGCTCGAGGATGTTCGACTCTCCGAATTCCTCGGTGAGCAAATCGATTTCGGCGGTCGCCCGGGTGTCGACGCCGTAGAGGATCGCCGGGCGCAGCGGTCTCAGTTCGTCGTCGCACAGCACCAGGCACGGGCCGACGCCGCTGACGCACATGCCGGCCAGCGCGGATCCGGCGGGCACCTCGGCCATCAGCGCGGAGCTGACCTCGCAGACCTCCCGCCACCACAGCCCCTCCGCGTCCACCTCGGCCCAACCGGGCCGCGGCAGGCTCATCGAATGCGTGATGGTCTTCGACGCGATGACCGTGCCCGAAGTGTCGACGAGGACGCCCTTGGTGCTCCCCGTTCCCATGTCGATTCCGAGCAGCAGGTCCACGGGTCAACCCTACGTCGCCACCGCTGACGGGCGGACGGCTTCGGGAACTGTCAGACGGGGAGCAGCTGGTCGATCACCGAGGCGAGCTGCTTGGCCGACCGGCACTCGTGCATCGTGATGACGTCCTCGTAGCGCGGCGTGGCCGAATCACCGCTGCCCCACAGATGCTTGGGTTCGGGGTTGAGCCAGTGCGCGTGCCTGCTGGCGTTGACCATGTGGCTGAGCAGATCGACCTCGGGGTTGCGGTAGTTGTTGCGCGCGTCCCCCAGCACCAGAAGCGAACTGCGTGGCGAGAGCACGTTGGGCCAGCTGTCCAGGAACGACACGAAGGCATGCCCGTAGTCGGAGTGGCCGTCGCGGGTGTACACCCCGGCCTCGCGGGTGATCCGCTGCACCGCGACGGCGAGGTCGGCATCCGGCCCGAACAGCTCGGTGACCTCGTCGGTGGTGTCGATGAAGGCGAAGACCCGCACGCGGGAGAACTGTTGGCGCAGAGCGTGCACCAGCTGCAGGGTGAAGTGACTGAACCCCGCGACCGAGCCGGACACGTCGCACAGCACGACGAGTTCGGGGCGCGCGGGATGCGGCTTCTTGAGTACGACGTCGATCGGCACGCCGCCCGTCGACATGGACTTGCGCAGCGTCTTGCGCAGGTCGATCTCGCCACGGCGCGAGCGCCTGCGCCGCGCGGCCAACCGGGTGGCGAGGGTGCGGGCAAGCGGCGCCACCACGCGACGCATCTGGCGCAGCTGTTCGCCGGAGGCGCGAAGGAACTCGACGTTCTCCGCCAGCTGCGGGATCCCGTACATCTGCACGTGTTCGCGGCCGAGTTGCTCTGCGGTGCGGCGCTTGGTCTCCGCCTCCACCATCTGGCGCAGTTGCGAAATGCGCTTGTTGGCAATGGCCTTCGCGATCTGCTCCTGGGTGGGCGTGGGCTCTTCCCCGTACGGCGCGAGCAGGCCCGCGAGCAGCCTGCCCTCGAGCTCGTCGAGCGCCATCGCCTTGAGCGCCTGATACGACGAGTACGACGGACCGCGGCTGGAGTTGTAGCGGCCGAACGCCTCCACGATCTGGGCGATCATCGCCGCCAGCCGGTCGTCGATGTTCGCCATGTCCTCGTTCTCGGCGAGCATGGCGACCAGCGCATCGCGCAGTCCGTCGATGTCTTGCGGCGGAAGACCTTCGGGGTTTCCGTCCGAATCCTCGTCGGGCTCGAGGACTGTCCGCGCGCCGAGCGCGGCGGGGAACCAGAGATCGAACATCGCGTCGTAGGTGTCGCGGTGGTCGGCGCGGCGAAGCACCGCGCATGCCAGCCCCTCGCGCAGCGCCTCGCGATTGCCGAGGCCGAGGACCGTCATGACCCGGCCCGCGTCGACGGTCTCCGACGGACCGACCGAGATGCCCACGCCGCGAAGTGCCTCGACGAATTCGACCAGATGCCCGGGAATTCCGTGCGGGGCAAGCGGTTGCGGTGGGCGGGTGCGTCGGATGGCCATCGGTCGGGCTCCTTAGTTCGGGCTCCGTGTCAGTTCAGGCGTAGCTCGCCCGCAGCGCGGGTCTGATCGGACTGGTGCTTGAGGATCACGCCCAGGGTGGCGGCGATCATGGCGTCGTCGATGGTGTCCAGGCCGAGCGCCAGCACGGTGCGGCCCCAGTCGATGGTCTCGGCGACCGACGGCACCTTCTTGAGTTGCATTCCGCGCAGCACGCCGATGATCCTGACGAGTTCCTCGGCGATCTTCTCGGGCAGCTCCGGCACCCGCGACAGCAGGATGCGGCGCTCGAGGTCGGGATCGGGGAAGTCGATGTGCAGGAACAGGCACCGACGCTTGAGCGCCTCGGACAGCTCACGCGTCGCGTTGGAGGTCAGCAGCACGAACGGTTTGCGTTCGGCGACGATGGTGCCGAGCTCGGGCACCGTCACCGCGAAGTCGGACAGCACCTCCAGCAGCAGGCCCTCGATCTCGATGTCGGCCTTGTCCGTCTCGTCGATGAGCAGGACGGTCGGCTCGGTGCGGCGGATGGCGGTCAGCAGCGGGCGCGTCAGGAGGAACTCCTCGCTGAAGACGTCCATCTTGGTCTGGTCCCAGTCCCCCGACCCGGCCTGGATGCGCAGGATCTGCTTGGCGTGGTTCCACTCGTAGAGCGCGCGGGCCTCGTCGACTCCCTCGTAGCACTGCAACCGGACGAGACCAGAACCCGTGCACTCGGCGACGGCACGGGCCAGCTCGGTCTTGCCGACGCCCGCCGGTCCCTCGACCAGAAGTGGCTTACCGAGTCGGTCGGCGAGGAATACCGCTGTGGCCGTTGCGGTGTCGGGTAGGTAGCCGGTCTCGGCGAGTCGCTTGGCGACGTCGTCGATGTCGGTGAACAACGGTGCCGGGATGGCGGGAACGCTCAAGGTCTGGTCTCGATTCTCTTCGCGCAGGCGCTCATCGGAGTACTCCTCGTCAGGCAGGACGGGTGTGGCCGTTGCCCCACACGATCCACTTGGTAGACGTCAATTCGGGCAGACCCATCGGTCCGCGGGCGTGCAGTTTCTGGGTGGATATTCCGATTTCGGCGCCGAAACCGAACTGTTCGCCGTCGGTGAAGGAGGTGGACGCGTTGACCATCACGGCTGCGGCGTCGACACCCTCGGTGAACCGTTGCGCCGCAGCGAGATCCGTGGTCGCGATCGCCTCGGTGTGGCCGGTGCCGTATTCGTTCACGTGGGCGATGGCGGCGTCGATGTCGTCGACCACGGCAAGCGCGATGTCCATGGAGAGGAACTCCGCGCGCAGCTCGTCTTCGCTCGGATCGAGGTGAACCGTCACGCCGGCGTCCTGCAGGGCGGCGAGGAGGCGCGGCACGGCGCGATCGGCGATGGCCGCATCGATCAGCAGTGTTTCCGCGGCGTTGCACACGCTGGGGCGCCGGGTCTTGGAGTTGAGCAGAATCCGTTCGGCGACATCGAGATCCGCGTCGGCGTGGACATAGACGTGGCAGTTGCCGACACCCGTCTCGATCGTGGGCACCGTGGCGTCGCGGACCACCGCATCGATCAAACCGGCTCCGCCACGCGGGATCACGACGTCGACGAGGCCGCGGGCCTGGATCAGATGCGTGACGCTGGCGCGGTCCTCGCTGGGGAGCAGCTGCACCGCGTCGGCGGGCAGGCCCTCGGCGACGAGCGCGCTGCGCAGCGCCGTGACGAGTGCCTCGTTGGAGCGGGCGGCCGACGAACTGCCACGCAGGAGCACCGCGTTGCCGGACTTGAGCGTCAGCCCGAAGGCGTCGACGGTGACGTTGGGCCTGCCCTCGTAGACCATCCCGACGACGCCGAGCGGAACCCGCTGCTGGCGGATCTGAAGACCGTTGGCCAGCGTGCTGCCCCTGAGCACCTCGCCGACCGGATCGGGAAGGCCGGCGACCTGGCGCAGTCCGGCGGCGATGCCGTCGACGCGCCCAGGGTTGAGGGCGAGCCGGTCCAGCATGGCGTCGGGGGTTCCGGCGGCGCGGGCGACGTCGAGGTCCTCGGCGTTGGCGGCCAGCACGCGGTGCACCGCGGCGAGCACGGCGTCGGCGGCGGCGTGCAGTGCGCGGTTCTTCGTCGTCGCGTTCAGCGGGGCCAGCTGGCGAGCGGCGACGCGGGCCCGGCGGGCGGCGTCGAGGACCTGCTCCCGCAGGTCGCCCAGCGGGGGCGCTTGCACACTCATTAGGCCAGCTTATCGGCGCAAGCCGGGTTCGGCGCCGTTGGGGTTACGGTAGGCGCGTGGCTCGAGTCTGCGTGGTGGGCAGCGTGAACCTCGATCGTTCGTTCACGGTCGTGTCGTTGCCCGGACCTGGGGAAACCGTGCTGGCATCGTCCTCGTCGACGTCGCCGGGCGGGAAGGGCGGCAACCAGGCCGTCGCCGCAGCCCGCGCGGGCGGTTCCGTCCAGCTGGTCGCCGCCCTCGGCGATGACACCGCAGCAGCCGAGCTGCGGGCACACCTGCGCCGCAACGGCGTGGGACTGGACGCCGTCGTGACCGTCCCAGGGCCGAGCGGCACCGCCGCGATCGTGGTGGACGGCGCGGGCGAGAACTGCATCGTGGTGGCACCCGGCGCCAACGCACATCTGTCCATGGCGGCGGCCGACGTCCGGGCCGTGGTCGCCGACGCCGACGTGGTGCTGCTGCAGTTGGAGATTCCCGTCGAGACGGCGCTCGCCGCCGCGCGGATCGGCCGGGACGGCGGCGCGCTGGTCGTGCTCAACGCGTCGCCCTCGGGCGCGGCTCGCGAACAGCTCGGCGCGCTGGCCGAGTCGGTGGACGTCGTCGTCGTCAACGAGGCCGAGGCGCGTGAATGGGACTGGCCGGTAGCGCATCTGGTGACCACGCGCGGTGCTCGCGGCGCGACCTACGACGGACCCCTCGGCCACGTGGACGTGTCGTCGCCCGCCGTCGAAGCGATCGACACGACCGGTGCGGGCGACGTCTTCGCCGGGGTTCTCGCCGCCGAATGGCTGGCCGGACCCGACCGAGCGCTGCGCCGTGCCTGCGCGGCGGGCGCCCTTGCGACACTCGTTCCCGGCGCAGGCGACTGCGCACCCAGCGCCGAGGCCATCGACGACGTACTGAACGCAGACGACGCTCAACGAGGAGAGACATGACGACCACCGAGAACACGTCGCGCCCGCCGGACGGCGACTGGCTGGGCACGCCGTTCCTGCGCTTCACCCGCGAGGGCGCCTTCGGCGTGTGCACCCTGGACCGCCCGAAGGCGCGCAACGCGATGTCGCCTGCGATGTACTTCGGCATCGGGTACGCGGTGAGCCACGTCGCCGCCGACGACGATCTCGCGGGCCTGATCATCACGGGCACCGGCGACGTCTTCGCGCCCGGCGGCGATCTCGGTGGGGCAGGCGGCGACGACTGGATGGACTTCGGCGCTCTCCCGATGGAGGCGCTGCTGCCCTTCGACGCCCTCCGAACCTCGAAGAAGCCCGTGGTCGCCGCCGTCAACGGGCTCGCCCAGGGCGGCGGCCTGCAGATCGCGATGTGCAGCGACATCGCGGTGGTCAGCGATCGCGCCACGTTCCGCGTGCCCGAGCTCTACCGCGGGATCGCCGACACCTACTACAGCCACATGCTGGCGCGGATGATCGGACCCGTCCGCACCCGCGACCTGATGTTCACCGGCCGCGTCCTGACCGCGCAGGAGGCAGTCGACTGGGGCATGGTCGCGCGCATGGTGCCGCACGACGATCTCATGGACAGCGCCCGCGAGGTGCTGGCCCAGTGCTGCCGAACGGCGCCGGGCGCACGGACCGTGGTCAAGTCGAGCCTCGACAACTACATCGGCTTGTTCGACCGGATCGGCATGACCTCGAGCTTGGGCGCACCCGAATCCATCGAGGGGTTCATGGCGTTCAAGGAGCGGCGCTCCCCCAACTGGGTGCACCCGGAGCTGCGGGTCGACGGTCGCCTCTGAGCGGCTGGGCCAATCCCTTCCCGGGCGAAGCGCTTGGGCGGACTACTCGGCTGCGTGATCGACCCGGTGCCCGACGACAACGACTAAGCGACAGGCGATTTGCGGCCCCTCAGCGGCGGCCAGCGCCGCTCAAGGGACGCAAGTCGCTCAGGCCTCGGGCACCTCGCGCTCGATTTCGTCGAGCCATATGCGCGCCGACATGTCAGAGGGGGCGCGCCAATCCGCGACGATTGCCACCCGGTTGACCCGGATCAACGGAGCGCCGATGGCGGTGTCGAGGAGATGCGCCGTGCGGGGACCGGCGATCTCCGCGGTCAGCTCGTGTTCGTGCCGATCGATCACGACGCCCTCGTCGGACATCAGCTGATACAGCGGGAACTGGGTCAACGCTCGCCTCCGTCACCACGCCCGCCAACGGCTCCGGCAGCCACGTCTCGGAGATCATCAGAGGTTCACCGGTCCTGCGCTCACGCCGCAGCCGCAACACGTGGAGCCCGCTCTTCCAGTGATCCAAGCCGCTCCACCACCGGGCCGGGCACCTCACGCACTCCACGTTCGATGACCTCGACGTCCGTCGCGAAATCGACGCGCCGCAACTCATCCAGATACGAACCACCACTTTTGACGTGCCCCAGCGGTGGCCGGGCGAGCACGAACGAACCGACGCCGTGACGGCGCTCGATCAGACCGGCCTCCGCCAGGTCCGCCAGGGCACGTCGAACGGTGATACGGGAGCACGCCGAACTGGTCGCAGAGCGATTGTTCGGTCGGCAACGCCGCCCCCGGGGCCAACACTCCCCTGCCGATCTCGTCGTGCAACACCAGGAACAGCTGACGGTGCAACGGCACGCCCGCGGCCACGGTGATGGCCGCCGCCTCGCGTCTGTCCTCCTGCACGGTCGCCAATGCTTCCACAATCAAGGTCCTGACCTACTCCTCATCACCGCTGACTCCCAGGAAGAACATCACAACGAAGTGGCAGAAATCCTCCAGGCTACCCACAGCCGCCGCTGGTGACGATGTGAGCGAAGGGCCCTGGGAACGTCGCGCTCAGCGCCAGCGAGCCGCACGGAGACGCTCGGCGTACCGGTCGCGCCGGGGCGGTTCATCGACGTCGTCGAGCACCCTGGCACTTCGAGTATCCCGGGGAGCAGTACTGGTATCACTCGGCGCGGTGGCAGGCCAGACCACCTGGGCTCGCCCTTCAAGGCCCGGGCAGGGTGGCCATCGAGTCGGTGTACGAACGACCCGATCCGTCGGGCGTCGTGCGGCAGCACTCCGGCGCCACCGTGACGTCACGGGGTCCGGCGGTCGCACTGCGCCCTGGGCCAATCCTTCTCCGCGCGAGGGCTTGGTGGGCTCCTCGGTGGCGCTCTCGACTTCGTCTTCGACACCACGCTCGACGACGACTGACCCACGTCAGGCCTCGGGCACCTCGCGCTCGATCTCGTCGAGCCAGATGCGCGCCGACATGTCCGACGGGGCGCGCCAATCGCCGCGCGGTGACAACGCGCCACCGGACGAGACCTTGGGGCCGTTGGGCAAGGCCGAGCGCTTGAACTGGCTGAACGAGTAGAAGCGCTGCACGAAGACCTTCAGCCAGCCGCGAATCTCGCTCAGCGAGTAGGCCGGTCGCTTGTCCATCGGGTGGCCGATGGGCCAGTCGCCGCGCGCCGCGTCGCTCCAGGCGTGCCAGGCCAGGAACGCCACCTTGGACGGGCGGAACCCCCAGCGCAGCACCTGGTAGAGCGAGAAGTCCTGCAGCACGTAGGGCCCCACCTTGGCCTCGCTGCTCTGGATCTGCTCGTCTTCACCGGTCGGCACCAGTTCGGGTGTGATCTCGGTGTCGACGACCGACTGCAGGATGTCGTTCACTCCTGCGTCGAACTGGTCTGACGCGATCACCCATCGGATCAGGTACTGGATGAGCGTTTTCGGTACGCCGCCATTGACGTTGTAGTGCGACATCTGGTCGCCGACACCGTATGTGGACCAGCCCAGCGCGAGCTCGGACAGGTCGCCCGTGCCGAGCACGATGCCGCCGCGCTGGTTCGCCAACCGGAACAGATAGTCGGTGCGCAGGCCCGCCTGGACGTTCTCGAACGTGACGTCGTAGACCTTCTCGCCGCGCGAGAACGGATGCCCCATCTCGGTGAGCATCAGCTTCGCCGTGTCACGGATGTCGAGCTCTTCGAAGGTGACGCCGAGCGCCTTGCTCAGCGCGATGGCATTGCCCTTGGTGCGCTCACCCGTCGCGAATCCCGGCAGGGTGAACGCAAGAATGTCGCTGCGCGGCCTGCCTTCCCGATCCATGGCGCGCGCGGCGACGATCAGGGCGTGCGTCGAGTCCAGGCCACCCGAGACTCCGATGACGACCTTCGGATAGTTGAGCGCACGCAGCCGCTGCTCCAGCCCGGACACCTGAATGTTGTACGCCTCGTAGCAATCCTGTTGCAGCCGTACGGGATCCGACGGGACGAACGGGAAACGCTCGACCTCTCGCCGCAGCCCGATGTCACCCGACGGCGGGTTGACGGCGAACTCGACGGTCCGGAACGCATCGGTGCGCGCGCCGTGGTGGCGTCGATTGTCGTCGAAGGTGCCCATGCGAATGCGCTCGTTGCGCAGCAACTCGGTGTCGACGTCGGCGACGCTGCGTCGCTCGCCCTTGGGGAAGCGCTCCGATTCCGCGAGGAGCACGCCGTTCTCGAAGATCATCGTCTGGCCGTCCCAGGCCAGGTCGGTGGTCGATTCGCCCTCTCCCGCAGCGGCATACACGTAGGCCGCCAGACAGCGTGAGGACGCGGAGCGTGCCAGCAGCTTGCGGTCGTCGGCCCTGCCGATGGTGATCGGGCTGCCGGAGAGGTTGGCCAGCACCGTCGCACCAGCCAGTGCCGCCTCGGCACTCGGCGGGATCGGCACCCACATGTCCTCGCAGATCTCGACGTGCAGGACGAAGTTCGGAAGGTCGGTGGCGGCGAAGAGGAGGTCCGGTCCGAACGGGGCATCGACCCCCGCGATGCGGATCGTGCCGCCGATGTCGTCACCGGGCGCGGTCTGCCTGCGTTCGTAGAACTCGCGATAGGTGGGCAGATACGACTTGGGCACCACGCCGAGCACGGCGCCCCGATGGATCACCACGGCCGTGTTGTAGATCCGGTTGCGGTAGCGCAGGGGCGCGCCGACGACGAGCACCGGCAGCAGGTCGGCCGACGCGCCACGAGCTCGGCCACCGCCACCTCGACCGCGTCGAGCAGACCGTCCTGCATGAGGACGTCGTCGATGGAATAGCCCGACAGGGTCAGCTCGGGAAAGACCGCGAGCGCGACGCCGTCGTCGTGGCAGTCCCGCGCCAGACCAAGCACCGATTCCGCGTTGGCGGCGGGGTCGGCCAGCGTCGTGTGATGCGTGCACGCGGCCACCCGCACGAAACCGTGCCGGTAAGCGGAATGGAAGTCCACGGCCCAATTGTCGCAGGCCGCCTACTCTGGACAGCGTGGAAGCCCCCGAACTGGTCAAAGTGCTCGCAGGTCAGCGCGTCGTCGTGCTGACCGGGGCAGGGTTGTCGACCGATTCCGGCATTCCGGACTACCGCGGACCGGATTCGCCGCCGAGCAATCCGATGACGATCCGGCAGTTCACCTCCGACCCCGTGTACCGGCAGCGCTACTGGGCACGCAATCACGTCGGCTGGCGGCACATGGACTCGACATTGCCGAATGCGGGGCATCGCGCGCTGGCGAGCCTCGAGCGCGCCGGTGTCGTGACAGGGGTCATCACCCAGAACGTCGATCTGCTGCACACCAAGGCGGGCAGCGCGACGGTGGTCGACCTGCACGGCACCTATGCGCGGGTGGTCTGTCTGGCGTGCGGTCACACGCTGACGCGCGCGGCGTTGGGCGAGCAACTCGAGGACTTGAACCCGGGGTTCGTCGAGCGCGCGGAGAAGGTCGGCGGCATCTCCGGAATTCAGGTCGCCCCGGATGCGGACGCGATGGTCGAGGAGACGGCGTCGTTCCGCTACGTCGACTGCCCGCGGTGCGGCGGCATGCTCAAGCCCGACATCGTCTACTTCGGCGAAAGCGTGCCCAAAGAGCGCGTGGCCGAGGCTTATTCACTGGTCGATGGCGCCGACGCGCTGCTCGTCGCCGGCTCGTCGCTGACGGTGTTCTCCGGGCTTCGGTTCGTCCGGCACGCGGCCGCCGCGGGCAAGCCCGTCGCCATCATCAATCGCGGACCCACCCGCGGTGATGCCCTGGCGACCGTCAAGGTGGACGGCGGTTGCTCGGAGTTGCTCGCGCTACTGTCCGACGAGCTCACCACCCCTGTGATTTCGGCGTGATCACCGGCGCTGAGCGCCGGTGTGCACGCCGAAATCACTAAAAGGTGACGGGTAGCGAGCGGATGCCGTTGATGAAATTGCCTGGGGCATAGACCGGCTCGCCCGCTTCGATGTCCGGCAGTGCGACGAGCAGCTCGTGGAACATCGCCCGCAGCTGAGCCCGGCCCACGTGCGCGCCGAGGCAGAAGTGCGGTCCACCGCCGCCGAACCCGAGGTGTGGGTTGGGCTTTCGACCGAGATCGAAGCGTTCGGGCGCGTCGAACACGGTGTCGTCGTAGTTGCCGGACGAGTAGAACATGACGACCTTCTCCCCCGCCGCGATGGCCTGATCGCCAAGCATGCAGTCGGTCGCCGCAGTCCTGCGAAAGGTCATCACCGGGGTGGCCCAGCGGACGAACTCCTCGATCGCGCTGCCGATCCGATCGTCGAAGTCGTCCATCAACCAGGCTCGCTGGTCGCGAAACTCGGTGAGCGCCTTGATCGCATGGCTCATGGTCTGGCGCGTGGTGTCGTTGCCGGCGACGGAGAGCAGGACGAAGAACGCCGACACTTCGAAGTCCGTCAGCCGATCGCCGTCGACCTCGGCGTGCACCAAGGCGCTGATCAGGTCGTCGCCCGGGTTCTTGCGGCGGTCGGCGGCCAGCGCGCCCGCCACCTGATGCAGGTACATCTGCCCGGTCGCCAACACCTCCAGCGGGTGACGCCCGGCGAGGAACGCCTCGTCACCCGTCGACACCATCGCGTCGGCAGCGGCCGCCACCTGGGCACGTTCGGATTCGGGGATGCCGACCATGTCCGACAGCGTGCGGATCGGAAGTTCCTTGGCGCAGAGTTCGACGAAGTCGGCTCCACTGCCCGCGTCGCGCAGCTCGGCGACGATGCTCTTCGCGTTGGCCTTGATCGACTCTTCGATGCGACGAACCTGCCGCGGGGTGAATGCGGAGTGCACCACCTTGCGAATCATGGTCTGCCGCGGCGCATCCATGGCCAGGAAGGACTGCGACGCTTCGAGCAGCTCCTCCGGGAAGTTCTCGAACAGCACGCCCTTGCCGGAGAGGAACGTGTCGCTATTGCGGCTCACGGTGACGATGTCGGCGTGACGCGTCACCGCCCAGTAACCGGGGTCATTCGGATCGGGCAGCATCGAGTCCTCGACCGGTGGGTGCCAGCTGACCGGCCGCTCGGCCCTCAGCACGGCGAAGTCCTTCTCACGGTCGGCCGTGCTCGTGGACCAGAACCTGCGGGAGGACAGGTCGATCGGGTCGTACGGACGCGGTGAAGCGGATGTGAGCGGCGACACAGTCATGTCGGTGACAATATGACTAGACAGTATGTCTAGTCAAGGCATGCACGACGGCGATACCCTTCCCGACATGGCATCGAAGCGTCAGGAGCGGCGCGAACAGATCGAGCGCCAGTTGTTAGAGGCGACCGAGCGCTTGATGGCGGCCGGAGCCAGCTTCACCGAACTCAGCGTCGACAGGCTAGCGACCGAAGCCGGGATCTCACGTGCCAGCTTCTACATCTACTTCGAGGACAAGGGCCACCTGCTCCGCAATCTCGCCGGCCAGGTGTTCGCCGACCTCGCCGATGCAGGGCGACCGCTGGTGGAGTGTCGCGCAGCGACGCGACCCCGCCGACGCCAAGGCCGCCATCGCCGCGATCGTGGCCGGCTATCGGCGTCATCAACCGCTGCTCGTCGCGCTGAGCGAGATGGCCGGTTACGACCCACAGGTCGGCGCGGCCTACCGGGAGATTCTGACGGCGATCTCGGCTCGATCGCCGCGGTCATCGAGCAGGGTCAGGCCGATGGTTCGATCCGCCAAGGCCTCTCGCCGGCAACGGCCGCGAAGGCGTTGACCTGGATGACCGAACGCACCACTCAGCAGCTCCTGCCGGGAAGCCCGATCTCGTCCGACCCCGAGGTGACGGATACCTTGGTCGAAATCATTTGGGCCGCTTTGTATCTAGAAGCTCCCTAGTCCGCCAGGGCGAGCGCGAGATCGTCGGCGATTGCCATCAGTTCGGGAGACCCCGCGATCCCGGGCCGCACGACGGTGTCCAAGAACTCCCTGGCCTCCTGCGCCTTGTCCGCACCGACGAGCGTGCGCAGTTCGTCGACCGCGTCGGCCATCGGTTGCGACGGCGACGGCAGATTCGCGACGGCGGCAGCCAACACCTCGACCAACTCCCAGTCGCGGTACAGCGCAAGCGATCTCTCCCAAATGCCGAACCCGGTGACCGGCTTGCCGTTCATGGTTCCGCGGAACAGACACGGGCCTTCCATGTATTCGATGGGCAGCCCGTGCGCCGGCGCAGGCACCAGCGGCTCGGCCGTCAACTCCAGATCCAGCGTCGCGGACGTCAGCCGGTGCCCGTCGGGCATGTAGCGCGCCTTGGCCGGCGGCCGGATCAGTTGCCTCACCGAGTCCGGCCAGCGCACGTAGCTCGTCGTCACCACGTCGACGTCCTCCACGCACAGGACACTGTCGCCGCCAGCGCGGCTCCGGCCGGGAACCGACTCCCCGCCCGACGACGTCACCGTCGCACCGGTGAACGCCCGCAACGCATTGCGATCGGTCCGAGCGAACTGGCGCCACCCCACGAAGTCGACGCCGTTGTCGAGGTGGATGGTCCGCCATTCGTGCGACATGGCGCGCTGATCGCCGTCGGTGCCACCGCCGCCGGCGTACAACGGGAACCACTGCCGGTCGACGTGCGCCGATGATCCCGACACCCGTTCTTCGACGTCGCCCCACCGCAGCGAGCCCGTCACCGTCATCCCGGTCTGGAAGTAGGAGAACGTCTCCTGTTGGCCCAGGCACGGGAAGCGCCCGTTGTAGACGGAGCCGCCGACGGGTGCGGGCGCTCGCGTCGGCGAGACGGCGAGCCGCAGCTCCATCTCCTTGCCCTCCTGATCGACGCCGACCAGGACGACGTCGTAGGTGAAGGGGATCAGGTTCCCCTCGTCGTCGCGGCGGGTGCGCCATTCGGCCGTTCCGGCGCTGCTGTCGTAGCTCATGTCGAGGTGACCAATGGCGCTCGTCAGCTTGGGCACCGCACCGGGCTCCATGTTCTTCGGCGGCATGTCGTAGTCGGTGAACGTCCCGTACGTGCCGTTGTCGAGGTCGAACAGTGCGACGGTGTGGAAGTCGGCGATGATCGGCCCCGGCATCCGGTTCTTGTTGAAGATGGTCAGGAACGCGAACCTGCGCTCGCTGTCGACCGCCGCCAGGTCACCCGCGATGAACCAGGTGTCGGACTGACAATCGGAATGCACGCCCTCGGCCGCGGGGAACTGGAAGTCCGGCATCACCGGGCACCAGGTCGAAGGGATATGTCCGCCAACTCTGCGCCGTGGCGACCTGAGGGACTGAATCAGCAGCGTTGCTCATGGGTAGAATCTAACGGTGTTCGATACTCGCTGGAGCAGAAACCCCCCATTTTTCGCCGCACCGGAATCGCAGCCGATCCGCACAATCGACGGAGAGTGAGCTGAATGGCCTGCTCGCGAGCAGTTTTCGCTACCGAAGGGTGCTTCGATGCCAGACGGTGCAACCGAGGCCATTGTTGCAATTACTACTAAGATAGCTAAAACTTGCTGCGATGACCGCCCTCGATGACGAGCCCGACGCGCGGCGTCGCCCCCGCGTCTCCGCACCGCGGATCGCCGAGGTCGTCGCCGGCGAACTGCGCCAGCAGATCATCGACGGCGAGCTTGCCGATGGCGATTTCCTGCCTCGCCAGGACCTCCTCGTCGAACGGTTCAACGTGGGCCTGGTATCGCTGCGCGAGGCGCTGCGAATCCTCGAGACCGAGGGCCTGATCTCCGTCCGCCGGGGCAATCGCGGCGGCGCGGTGGTGCACGCGCCCGCCAAGGCGAGCGCCGCCTACATGCTCGGCCTCATGCTGCAGAGCGAGTCGGTGTACCTCAGCGATCTCGGCGCAGCCCTGCACGAACTCGAGCCCACGTGTGCGGCGCTCGCCGCGGCGCGACCGGATCGCGCCACGACGTCGGTACCCGAGCTCCGGCGGATCAACGAGGCGATGTCCGACCAGATCGGCGACGGCAGCGCCTTCACCGAGATCGGCCGTCAGTTCCACAATCAGATCGTGCTCGGCTGCGGAAATCAGACGATCATCGCGGTGGTCGGCAGCCTGGAGTCGTTGTGGACCAGCCACGAGCAGCAGTGGGCCGAGGACGCCGACGCCCGTGGCGGTTACCCGTCGCTCAAGGACCGCCGCGCGGTGCTGCACACCCACACCCGGCTCACCGACATGATCGAAGCGGGCGACGTCGACCGCGCCCGCCGCATGGCAACCAAACACCTGACCGGAGTTCACACCTACGTGCTCTCCCGCGAATCGGATCACCGGATCTGGGCCACGCAGCCACAGACACTGTCCCGGACGAGAGGACTGCAGTGAGAACCGCGCTCATCACCGGCGGCAGCGGCGGAATCGGCAAGGTGTGCGGGCGCAAGCTGAGCGACCTGGGCTACGACGTCGTCCTCACCGCCCGTCGGGAGGGTCCGCTCCGGGAGGCGGCCGAGGAGGTCAACGCCCGGTTCGTGGTTGCCGATGCGTCCCAACCGGATTCGTTCGTGCCGGCACTCGAGGAACTCGGCACGATCGATCTCGTCGTGCATGCCGCGGGTGTCCTCGACGGCACGTACGCCCGCAAGCAGACCTTCGAGCAGTGGCGGACGCAGCTGTCGGCCAACCTCGATTCCTGTTTCGTCGTGACGTCGGCCGCGCTGCCCAAGATGCACGCGGGTTCGCGGTTCGTCTTCATCTCGTCGTCCGCCGCTCACGAGCCGATGCCCGGCCGGACGGCGTACTCGGCGGCCAAGGCAGGCATGAACGCCTTCGCGCGTGCGCTGGCGCTCGAAGTCGACCGCGACGGCATCAACGTGCACATCGTGACGCCGGGCCCCGTCGAGACGGAGATGCTCACCGACGTCCCGTTCGAGATGTACGCGATCAGGTCGACCGACGTCGCCGACGCGGTCGCCTGGTTGGACACGCTCGACCCGTCGGTGGACCTCCCGGAGATCAGGCTCAACGCCGTCACGCGGGGGCCATCCGCGCGTAAGCCCGTGGTACCGCTGGAAGTTCAGCGCAGGAGGGCGGGAGCGTGACGGAAGCGGAAGCTGCTACCGGAATACCCTTCGGCGTGCGTCTCGCCCAGTTGGCGCAGGAAGATCCAGAGGGCGTCGCCGTCATCGTCGTGGCTCCCGACCGGACCGAAACGTGGCTCAGCTGGGGCGAACTCAACCGCAGGGCCAACCAATGGGCCAGGGCGCTCGCGGCAGGCGGTGCGCGCGAGGGCGCGTTCGTCGCGTGCGCCATTCCGAACTCGGTCGACCTGATTCTGGCCAGCTTCGGCAGTTGGAAGATCGGGGCAGTGCCGATTCCGATGCGATGGGACCTGCCCGACTGGGAGCGCGAGCGGCTGCTCGAGGTCATCGCGCCCGCGGCGCTCGTCGACGACGGGAACCGCGAGCAGTGGGCCGCGGCCGCCGCCGGTCAACCCGACGACGACGTCGCCGAGGCGCTGTCCCCCTACAGCAGCGGAATCTGCAGCAGCGGTTCGACCGGCCTGCCCAAGGTGATCCTGAACCTGCAGCCCGCCCTATGGGACGAGAACAAGACCGTGCCGTTTCAGGCGTACTGGACGACCGTCGATCGACCGCAGACCATCCTGGTCCCAGGACCGATGTACCACACCAACGGTTTCGGCACCCTGCCCTACCTGCTCGCGGGCGATCGGCTCGTCGTCCTGGAAAAGTTCGATGCCACAGCGGTTCTCGACGTCATCGAGACTCATCGGATCACCAACTTCACCGCCACTCCGACGATGCTGGCCCGCATCGCCAAGGTTCCCGACGTCGACGATCGTGACCTGTCGAGCATCGCGTGGATCATGCAGGGCGCGGCCATGATGCCCGCCACCCTGCTGCGTCGCTGGTTCGAGCTGCTGAGTCCCGAGAAGGTCGTGATGGCCTACGGCATGACGGAGAACCTCGGCCTTGCCGCGCTGCGCGGCGACGAGTGGCTGACGCATCCCGGCAGTGTCGGGCGTGGGTTCCGCGACACCGAGATCCGAGTGCTCGGGACCGACGGATCTCCCGTCAGCGCCGGGTGAACTCGGCGACATCTACCTCCGGGCTCCGATGAATGGCTCCTTCCGCTACATCGGGGGCGCCGCGCCGCTGCCGCCGACCGGCGACGGCTTCCGATCGGCGGGTGACATCGGTCATCTCGACGCGGACGGCTATCTCTACATCGCCGATCGGCGCTCCGACATGATCATCACCGGCGGAGCGAATGTCTTTCCCGCAGAGGTCGAGAACGCTCTCGCCGATCACCCCGACATCGCCGACGTCGTCGTCATCGGACTGCCCGACCCGGAATGGGGGCGGCGCGTGCACGCCGTCGTGCAACCGCGGGACCCGGCCAACCCGCCCACGGAGCAGCACGTGATCGCGTTCGCGAAGAGTCGTCTGACGAGCTACAAGGCCCCCAAGACAGTCGAGTTCGTCGACGAGATACCCCGCACGGCCGCAACCAAGGTCAACCGCTCGGCGATGGCCGAGGCACGAGGAGCCCAAACACGATGACGACCTCCACACTGGTCTTCGACCCGTTCTCCGAAGACTTCTTCAACCGCCCGTACGAGACGTACCGGCGCATGCGCTCCGAGGCCCCGGTGTACTACAGCGAGGAGTACGACTTCTACGCGCTCACCCGCCACGAGGACGTCGCCGCCGCGTTCAAGGACCACGAGACCTATTCGTCGTCGCGCGGGATCGACCTCGGGATGGTGAAGTCGGAACAGCCGGTGCCGCCGCTGGTGATCATGATGGACCCACCCGACCACCGCCGGATGCGCAGCTTGGTGAACAAGGTCTTCACCCCGCGGGCCATCGAATCGCAACGGCCCATGGTCACCGAACAGATCGAGCGATTCCTCGGCGCCGTCGACCCGAGCCGAATTCGACGTGGTGCAGGACTTCTCGGCACTGTTCCCCGTCGAGGTGATCGCGCGCATGCTCGGCGTGCCCGCGGACAGTCGGCAGCAGATCCGGCTGTGGCTGGACATCCAACTGGCCCGCGAATACGGCAGCTTCGAGATGTCGGAGGCGGGAATGCAGGCGGGCCTCGAGACCGGGCTGTTCTACTACAACCTCATCCAGGAGCGCCGCGCCGATCCGCAGGACGACATGATCAGCAGGCTCATCGCCGTCGAGGTCGAACGCGACGACGGCACGATGACCAGCCTCGACGACGTCGAGATCACCGGCTTCGCTTCGCTGTTGGGCGGCGCTGGGGCGGAGACGGTCACCAAGCTGGTCGGCAACGCCGTCGTGACGTTCGCCGAGCATCCCGACCAATGGCAGATGCTGCTCGACGACCGCAGCAAGATTCCGGCCGCCGTCGAGGAACTGCTGCGCTTCGAGGCGCCTGCGCAGTACGTGGTGCGCTACAGCCTGAGGGACGCGACCGTTCACGGCGTCACCATCCCCGCGGGCAAACCCGTTCTGCTGGTTGCCGGTTCGGCCAATCGCGACGGCGATGCGTTCACCGATCCCGATGCATTCGACATCGACCGCGACCGTTCCGAGGCGCAGAACATCGGGCTCGGCTACGGCCTGCACAGCTGCCTCGGCGCGGCACTGGCCCGCATGGAGAGCGCGATCGCTCTGGACAAGCTGCTCGACTTCATGCCGCGCTACGAGATCGTCGAGAGCGGATTGAAGCGCGTCGCGATGACCAACGTCGCGGGATGGCACCACGTGCCCGTGCGGGTGTTGCGTTGAGCGAAAGGGTGATTCGATGAGCGCGACCATGGCCGCCCTGGTGCGTGCCCGCGCCGAGGACGACAACGTCGCCCTCGTCCACGAGGATCGGTCGTGGACGTGGCGCGAGGTCGTCGCGGAGGCCGCCGTCCGCGCGGAGTGGATGCGCGCCACGCTGAACCCCGACCTGCCGCCACACGTCGGCATCCTGTTGCCCAACGTGCCCGAGTTCGTGTTCCAGATCTTCGGCGCGGCGCTTGCGGGCGCGTGCATCGTCGGCGTCAACCCGACGAGACGCGGCGCGGAACTCCAGCGCGACGTCGAGCACACCAACTGCCAAGTGGTGCTGGCCGATTCCACCTACGCCGACCTACTCCCCGGCGCGACGCGCATCGAGAGCGAACCGTGGGCCGACCACCGTGGAGCCACACTGCCGACGGACGATCCGGACCCCTCGTCGACGATGTTCCTGCTCTTCACCTCCGGATCCACCTCGGCGCCGAAGGCCGCGCGCCGCACGCAGGGCCGTCTCGCCGCCTCCTCCGGCATGGGATTCGGGCCCGATGACGTCCTCTACGGTCCGATGCCGCTGTTTCACGGAAACGCCCTGAGCTCCATCCTCTTTCCCGGCCTCGCTGCCGGTGCGACCATCGTCCTGCGCGACAGGTTCTCGGCCACGAGCTGGCTCGACGACGTCCGCCGCCACGGCGCGACGTTCACCAGCACCGTCGGGCGGGCACTGGGCTACGTGCTCGCCACCGAGCCGTCCGAGCACGATCGCGACCATCGACTCAAGGTGGTGTTGGCTCCCGAGGCGTCGCCGCGGGACATCAGCGAGTTCGGCAAGCGGTTCGGCGTCGCGGTGATGGCGGGCTACGGCTCCAGCGAGGGCGGCATCGCGCTGATGCCGTCGCGCAAGCCCGGCTCCCTCGGCGTCGCGCCGCGTGGCGCCGACATCGCCGTCGTCGATCCGTCCGGCACCGAATGCGAGACAGCGCGATTCGACGACGGCGGCCAGCTGGCCAATGCCGAGGCAGCGATCGGCGAGTTGGTACGGCGCGACGCATCGAAGGCCTTCGAGGGGTACTGGAACAACCCCGAGGCCGAGGCGGAGCGCATGCGCGGCGGCTGGTTCTGGTCAAGCGATCTGGCGTACCGCGACGCCGACGGCGTGTTCTGGTTCGCCGGACGCATCGGCGACTGGCTGCGGGTCGACTCCGAGAACTTCGCCAGCGCGCCCATCGAGCGGATCATCGACCGCCATCCCGACGTGGCGGCCGTGGCCGTCATCGGCGTGCCCGATCCGCTCGCCGGTGATCAGGTGCTCGCCGCGGTGGAGCTTCGACCCGGCCGCGAGTTCGACCCCACCGCCTTCGCCGAATTCCTCGGCGAGCAAACCGATCTGGGCACCAAGTGGGCGCCGCGATTCATCCGAGTGAGCCGCGGCACTCCCCGTGGTCGGCACCGGCAAGCTCGACAAGAAGCCGCTTCGGCGGCAGGCCTGGCTCACCGACGACGACGTCTGGTGGCGACCCACCCGAACCGATCCCTACGCACTGATGACCGCGACCGACCGTGACGCGCTGCGCCAGGAGTTCGTCGCCCACGACCGCCTCGCGCTGCCCACCCCGACCCCCTGACCCAAGGAGAACCCGTGCCCGTCCACTACGAGCTCGCCAGCCGCCCAGGCGCGGAGCACGTCGCGCTCATCACGCTGGACCGTCCCGAGTCCAGGAACGCCTGCGACCTCGAGCACTTCCACCAGCTTGCCCAGACCTGGAAGCGATTCGACGCCGACGAACAGGCATGGGTCGCCATCTTCACCGGCGTCGGGAAGTCCTTCATGGTCGGCGCGGACCTGAAGACCTACGTCCCCGAGATCACCGCGCTGTCCAAGAAGATCGCTGCGGGCGAGGCCACCGAGGTCGGTGGCTACTCGCTGAAGGACGGCACCGAGGCGGTGCTTCGCGGGACCAAGATCTACAAGCCGATCATCGCCGCGGTGAACGGTCCGTGCGTGGCGGGCGGCATGGAGATGCTCGGCGGCATCGACATTCGCGTCGCCAGCGAGGACGCCACCTTCGGTGTGATGGAACCCGCACGCGGCCTGTTCGCCGGCGGCGGTACGACGGTGCGGCTGCCGCGCCAGCTGCCGTTCGCCCAGGCGATGGAGTTCCTGCTGTGCGCCGACCAGATCGACGCCCACCGCGCCTACGAGATGGGTCTGGTGAACGCCGTCGTGCCTCAGGAGCAGTTGTTGGACAAGGCCTTCGAGTATGCCGCCCGCATCACCAAGAACGCGCCGCTTGCCGTGCAGGCCACCAAGCGCAGCGTGCTGGAGGGCCTGAAGACCGACATGCGCGAGGCCTACAAGATCGAGTCGGCCATCTCCAAGGAGATCTTCGCCAGCGAGGACGCCAAGGAGGGGCCGCGGGCGTTCGCCGAGAAGCGGCCGCCGAAGTGGACGGGCCGCTAGTTCTGGTCGTTGACGATGACGGTCCTGATGCCGACGCCGTTGGTCAGGTCGTCGAACGCCTCGTTGACCTCGTCGAGGCGGACGCGCCGGGTGATCAGCTTCTCCAGCGGCAACCGGCCCGAGCGCCACAGGTTGAGCAGCAGCGGGAAGTCGCGGGCGGGAACGACCGAGCCGTACTGGCAGCCGACGAGGGTCTTGCCGTTCATGAACAGGTCGTAGGCCGAGAGGGCGACCTTGTCCTCGGGCAGTGCGGCGCCGACGACGCAGGTGGTGCCGCCTCTGCGGGTGGCCGCGATCGCCGTTTCGATGGTGCTGGGACGGCCCACGGCCTCGAAGACGATGTCCGCGCCCCGCTTGCCGGTGATCGCCTTGATCTGCTTGGCGACGTCTCCGTCGGCGGGATCCACCGCGTGGGTGGCGCCGAGCTCCAGCGCGACCTCGCGGCGGGATGCGACCGGATCGACGGCGATGATCTCCGCCGCCCCGCGCACCGCCGACGCCATCAGCGCGGCGAGCCCGACCCCGCCGAGCCCGATCACCGCGACCGCGTTGCCGTGCTGAACGGGTGTCGTGTTGAGCGCGGCGCCCGCGCCGGTGGCCACGCCGCAGCCGATGAGCGACGCCACTTCCAAGGGAATGTCGGCATCGATGGGAACGAGCGCCCTGCCAAGGCAATTCGTCGCCGTGGCGAAGCTGGAGACACCCATCGTGGTGAAGATCGGGGTGCCCGCGTCGTCGGTGGCGTACGGCATCGAGTAGACATCGGGGATCGAATTGCGGCACAGGTGGACCTCGCCCTGCGTTGCAGAACCAGCAATGGCCGCAGGAGGCGATCCACGCGATCGCGACGTGGTCGCCGACCTTCACGTGGTGCACCTCGGACCCGACGTCCTCGACCACCCCGGCACCCTCGTGGCCGAGCACCGTCGGCGTACCTGCGGGCAACGCGCCGGTCGCCTGCGACAGGTCGGAATGGCAGACGCCGCTGGCGGCGATTCGCACCCTGACCTGATCATTCGCGATCGGCGCCAGCTGAATGTCATTCAGCTCCAACGGCTTTCCGATGGTTCGAAGTACGGCCCCGCGTTCGCTCATGGCCGCCATGGTAGACCAGTCGGCTCACCGTCCCCCGCGAATGCCGAAAGCTTGGCTACCCGGCGGCGAATTGCTATGCTCAGATTCGACCGTCGTTAGAATCTCAGCCCGAGAGGTCACCGATGCCCTCACAGGTAGCACGTGCCTACCACCAATTCTTCGTCGACGGCGAATGGCGAGAGCCGTCCACCGACGCGGTCTTCGACGTCCGATCTCCGCACGACGGCACCCACGTCGGCGTCGCCCCCGCCGCCTCCCCCGCTGACATCGACGCCGCCGTGGCCGCCGCGCGACGCGCCTTCGACGAGGGCCCGTGGCCCCGGATGACGGTCGCCGAACGCGTCGCCGCCCTTGCGCCGTTCGTCGAGAACTACGGCAGCAGAACCACCGAGATGTCCGAACTGGTGACGGCCGAAATGGGCTCACCGCACTGGTTCTCGGATTCCGCGCATGGCATCGGACCGTTCTTCCTGATGCAGCAGACCATGGAATTCGCCGCCAGCTACGACTGGTCGGAACGCCGCGGCTCGAGCATGCTCCTGCGCGAGCCCGCGGGCGTCGTCGGCGTCATCACACCGTGGAACGTGCCCCAGGTGACCATCCTGGCCAAGCTCTTTCCTGCGCTCATCGCGGGATGCTGCGTCGTCGTCAAACCCTCCCCCGAGACGCCGCTGGACGGGATGCTGCTCGCCACGATGCTCGCCGATGCGGACCTGCCGCCCGGGGTCGTCGCGGTGCTTCCCGGCGGAGCGGATGCGGGCCGCCAACTCGTCGGGCATCCCGGCGTCGACAAGATCTCGTTCACGGGAAGCTCCGACGTCGGGCGCGCGATCGCCACGACCTGCGCCGAGCGCTTCGCGCGGTGCAGCCTCGAACTCGGCGGCAAGTCCGCGGCGATCGTCTGCGAGGACGCGTCGCTGGAGCGGACCGTTGCGGGCCTTCGCTTTTCGTCGTTCCTCAACAACGGCGAGGCCTGCGTCGCGCAGAGCAGGATCCTCGCTCCGCGCTCGCGCTACGACGAGATCGTCGCCGCCCTGGCCGAGGACGTCGCGGGGTTCGTCGTCGGCGACCCCGCCGATCCGCAGACCTACGTCGGGCCGTTGGTCTCGGCGCGCCAGCACGACCGCGTCCAGGGCTACCTGCAGGCCGGGGTCGACGAGGGTGCGACGGTGGCCACCGGCGGGCCGGGCCCCGTCGACGGCCTGGCCGGTGGGCACTACGTCAAGCCGACGGTCTTTCGCGACGTCGACAACTCCATGCGGATCGCGCGCGAGGAGATCTTCGGTCCCGTCGTCGTGGTGATCGGCTACGACGACATCGACGACGCCGTCCGCATCGCCAACGACTCCCCCTTCGGACTCGGCGGTTCGGTGTGGACGAAGGACCGCAACGAGGGCCTGGCGATCGCACGTCGCGTCCGCACCGGAATGTTCGGGATCAACTCCTTCGCACCCGAGTTCGGCGTTCCCTTCGGCGGTTTCAAGGCCAGCGGCATCGGCAGGGAGTACGGGCCGGAGGCCTTCGACGCCTTCGTCGAGATCAAGTCGGTCTACGGGCTGCCCGCGTGAGCTCACCCGCACGCCGCGCCTACGGCGAACTCGATCGCGACCAGGTGGTCGCCGCGTTGTACGGCCTGGCCCGCCGGGTGGGCGTCGCACGGGTGACCATGCGGGAACTGGCGGCCGAGTTGGGCGCCGCGGCACCGTCGGTCTACTACCACGTGCCCGGCAAGCAGGCGGCACTCGACCTGCTCGCCGAGGCCGTGCTGGCTGCGGTCCCCGAACCCGAACCGGGGCCATGGGACGTCAGCCTGGTGACTCTCTACCAGGCCTCCCGCAAGATCATGCTGGACGTGCCGGGTATCGCGAATGTGTTGCAGACCAATGGAAACGGGCAGCAGGCACTGCGACTCGACCGGCTCAGCCGCACCCTGATCGGACAGGCGGGCCTACGCAAGGCAGCCACCAGCGCCGCCCACGCCGTGCTCTACACCTACCTGCTGGGATCAGTCAGCCTCGAAGAGTCGCGTCCGGTGCCGGTACGCGGAGGGCGAACGCGGGCCGATGCCCACTACACAGAGGGGCTCCACGTGATCATCGAAGGCATCCGAGCAATGGCCGCGACGCGATGAGCACCCACGTTCCCCCACCGCTGGGCTCGTTGACGCCGAGCGAGCAGGACTCCGACGCCGACCGCGACGCGACGACCGTTCTCGATCCGGACACCTACGTCAACGGGGCGCCGTTCGACGCGCTCGCCCGGCTGCGGGCCACGTCCCCCGTGCATCCGGTATCGATGCCGGGCCTGCCGAGGGCGTGGCTGCTGACTCGGCACGCCGACGTGCACCGGGTGAGCCGCGACACCGAGACCTTCACCAGCAGCCACGGGAACACCCTCATCGAAGTCCAGGCGGGGCCGACGTCGGCCATGCTGCCCGGCATCGACCCGCCGCGGCACGTGCAGGTGCGCAAGCTGATCAACCAGGGCTTCACCGCGCGCAACGTGCAGCGTCTCGAACCCCACATGCGCAAGGTGGCGCGCGACATCGTCGCCGACATCACCGAGAAGGGCGAGTTCGACGCGGTGCCCGACATCTCCGCGGAGATGTCGTTGCAGGTGATCGCCGACGTGCTCGGCGTGCCCGCCTCCGACCGGCTCGACGTGTTCCGCTGGAGCAACGCGATCGGCAGCCTCGGCATCGAGGATCCCGACTACGCACCGACACCCGACGCACTCGGCAAGGCGGCCGCCGAGATGTTCTCCTATTGCAACGAACTCGTCGAACACCGACGCAAGCACGGCCTCACCGACGACATCCTGTCCGCACTGCTGGCAGCCGAGGTCGACGGCGAGAGCCTGAACCGCGACCAGCTCAACGAGTTCTTCCTGCTGCTCGCGATCGCGGGCAACGAGACCACCCGCAACACGCTCAGTCACGGAATCCTCGCTCTCGCAAACAATCCCGATCAGCAGCAGCTGCTCGCCAGCGACCCCGAGGCCATCAAGGGAGCCGTCGAGGAGCTGCTGCGGTGGTCGACGCCGGTCATGCACTTCCGTCGCACCGTGACCACGGACGTCGAGATCGGTGGGCAGCAGATCCCCGCGGGCGACTGGGTGTTGATGCACTACCTGTCGGCCAACCGCGACGAAGCCGTGTTCGAGCGCGCCGACCAATTCGACGTCACCCGGCCCGACGCGGGCCACGCCGCCTTCGGCGGTGGCGGCACCCACTTCTGCCTCGGCGCCCAACTGGCCCGCCTCGAACTGCGCGTGATGCTCGAGGAGCTCTACCCGAACGTGCCCGGTCTCACCGTCACCGGAACACCGGATCGTCTGCGCTCCTCCTTCTTCCACGGCATCAAGCGGCTGCCGTGCACCACGGGGGTAGCCTGATGAGCTCCCGCGGCCTGTGCCTCATCGGTGCGGCACAGCACACCGATCACAGCGCCAACGCATCCGAACCCCTCGTCAGTTGGGCCGAGCTCGCCACGCAGGCCGCGGCCGACACGGGTGTGGAAAGCGTTCTGGCGCAGGTCGACTCGCTACAGGTGGTCTACTGCCATTCGTGGCCGTATGACGACCCGGTCGGACGGCTCGCGACGGCATTGGGGATCGACCCGCGCCACCGGCACTACTCCGGGATCGGCGGCACCACACCGCAACTGCTGGTCAACGAGACTGCCGAGGCGATGCTGCGAGGCGAGATGGACCTCGCGCTCATCGTCAGCGGCGAGGCACTGGCCACCGTGCGGGCGGCGAAGAAGGCGGGCGAGCGCCTGCCGTGGAGCCATCGCCAGTCCTCGCCGTTCCCCTGGGATCCGCCACACGCCAGCGAGCTCGCCCACGAGGTGATGCAGGCGTGGGAGACGTTCCCGCTGTGGGATACCGCGCGACGGGCCAGGCTCGGGGCCTCCCTTGCCGACGACGCCGCGGAGGCCGCGCGGGTGATGGCCGCCATGAGCACCATCGCCGCCGCCAACCCGCATGCCTGGCGGCCCGTGGCGCTCGACGCCGCGACCGTCGGCACCCCCACTCCCGAAAACCGTTACGTCGGTTGGCCCTACACCAAACACGAAGTGGCGGTGATGGACGTCGACATGTCCGCCGCGCTGCTGCTGGCCACCGCGGAGAAGGCCGATGCGCTTGGCGTCGCCGAGGATCGTCGCTTCTACCTCACCGGGTGGGCCTACGCCCAGGACCCGGACAGCATCGCCGAACGCGACGACCTATCCCGTTCGGCCGCAATGAAGGTCGTCGGCAATCACGCGCTGCGGTCGGCGGGCATCGGCATCGACGACGTCGACGCCTTCGACCTGTACTCCTGCTTCCCCTCGTCGGTCCGGCTCACCTGCGACGCACTCGGCCTCGCACTCGACGATCCACGCGGACACACGGTGACCGGCGGCCTGCCCTATGCGGGCGGACCCGCGAGCGCCTATCAGATGCACGCCATCACGAGCGCCTACCACCGTCTTCGCGACGGCGGCGGCCGCGCGCTGATCACCGGCGTCGGCATGCATCTGGCCAAACACGTTGCCGCCGTGTGGTCTACGACGCCCGCCGACGTTCGGCCACCGGATGCCGATGCGCTGCAGGCCGAGGTGGAATCTCAGCAGCCGCGAATGCCGCTGCTCACTGACGTACTCCGGGCCGGCGACGGTGCGGGCCTACACCGTCGCGCACGGCCGCGACGGCGCGCCCCAGCAGGGCCTGGTCATCCTGGACACCGCGGACGGCAGGGCCATCGCCCGCGTCCACGACGCGGACCTGCTGGTCGACGCCGAGTCGCGCGAACTGGTCGGCGCCGACGTCTCCGTCAGCACGGACGGCAAGCGCAACGAGGCGCGCTGGTGAGCGCTAGCCGCCCAGCACCGGTCGGCCCGCGTGCAGCAGTTCGACCGTCACGCCATCGGGGTCGACGACGCTCGCCGCGAGCAGGTCACCGTTGGGCATGGTCATCCGCCGAGGAACGCCGCCGAGGCCGAGCTCGGCGAGCCGGGCGAGCACCGCTTCCACGTCGACCTGAAGCGATATCAGGAACAGCCCCCGCGACGGCAGCCCTGTCTGCGGCGGACCGCCCGTCACCTCGTCGGAGCCGAGGTCGAGAAGTTCGAGGATGCCCGAGTCCCGGTTGTCCGCCTCGCCGAGGAACACCGTCCGCAGCTTCGTGGTGTGCACCCCGAGAAGCGGTTTCACGTCCGTCGCCAACACGGTGTCGACGAGAACGTCCAGCCCGATCCCGTCGCGGTAGAACCGCAGCGACGCCTCGAAGTCCGCTGGACACAGCCCTGTGTGATGGACGATCGTCACGTGTCACCCCATTCGCCAGCCATCGAACTCATCCTGCAATCATCCCACGAAGGATCCGACATGACCATAGACGCCGCGTGAGCACCGAGACATCGCCGCTCGCCGCCGAGCCCGCATCGTTTCGACTGCTGCCCCTCGTCGACGACCTGAACCGGCCGTATTGGACGGGCGGTGAGCACGGCGAACTGAGGTTCTGGCGCTGCCAGGACTGCCGCTACTGGATCCATCCGCCGGTGCCGCGCTGCCCGGCCTGCCTGTCGAAGAACCTCGCCGTCGAGGCCGCATCGGGACGCGCCGTCGTGCACACCTTCACCGTCAACTACCAGGCCTGGATGCCGGGCCTGGAACCGCCGTTCGTCGTCGCGATCGTCGAACTGCCCGAGCAGGAGGGTCTGCGCCTGACCACCAACATCCTCGGCATCGATCCCGCCGACGTGTCCATCGGCATGCCCGTCGAGGTCCGGTTCGAGCACCACGACGACGTGTGGATTCCGGTGTTCGTGCCAGGAGGAGCCCAGTGAATCGCCTCATCGCCGACAACGTCGTCATCTCCGGCGTAGGCCAATCCGCGTTGGGCCGCCGCCTCTTTCGCGATCCGGTCGACCTCACCCTCGATGCGTGCCTTGCGGCCATCGACGACGCCGGGCTGACCCGCGCCGACATCGACGGCATCGCCACGTATCCCGGGAACATGACCAACCCGCCCGGCTTCAGCGGCGCTGGCGTGACCGAGGTGCAGGACGCCCTGCGGTTGAACCTCAACTGGTTCGCAGGCGGGATCGAGGCACCCGGCCAGCTGGGCTCCGTCATCACCGCCTGCGCGGCAGTGGCGACCGGCATGGCGAACCACGTCCTGTGCTTCCGCACGGTGTGGGAGGGAAGCGCACAGGCCGGACAGGGCCGCGCCGCGGTGATGCCAGGCGGCGGTGGCGGCTCCATCCCCCGCATGGGCGGATTCACGCAGTGGTCGATGCCCTACGGCGCACCGTCCGCCGCCGTCTGGATCGGGATGATGGCCGCCAGGCACTTTCACGAATTCGGCACCACCCGAACACAACTCGGCGCCATCCCGGTGAACGCCAGGGCCAATGCCCGCCGCAACCCCAACGCGATCTACACCGATCCCATGTCGATCGACGACTATCTGTCGGCCAGGATGATCTCGTGGCCGTTCGGCCTCTACGACTGCGACGTGCCCTCGGATGGGTCGACGGCCGTCATCGTGTCGCGCGCCGACTCGGCGCCCGACCTTCGGAAGCCGCCGATCCGCGTGGAGGCGGTCTCCACCGCAATCCATGGTCGCCCGTCGTGGGATCAGTGGGACGACCTCACCACGATGTCCGCTCGCGACGCGGGCGCCGGGCTCTGGAACAACACCGACCTGCGCCCCGCCGACGTCGACGTCGCCGAGCTCTACGACGGCTTCAGCTTCATCTGCCTCACCTGGCTGGAGTCGCTGGGATTCTGCGGCAAGGGCGAGGGCGGCCCCTTCGTCGAGGGCGGCGCGCGCATCGCGCTCGACGGCGAGATTCCGGTGAACACCCACGGCGGTCAGCTGTCCGCGGGACGGCTGCACGGCTACGGCTTCCTGCACGAGGCGTGCACCCAACTCTGGAACGAGGGCGGCGATCGTCAGGTCACGCGACCGGGTGGGCGCAAGCCGGAGGTCGCCGTCGCCGCAGCAGGCGGTGGCCCACTCGCGGGCGCTCTGCTCCTCACCACCTGAGCGATTTGTGCGCGCTGACGTTCGCTCAGCGATCGTCAGCGCGCACGAATCGCGATTAGACGGGGACCAGATCGTCGGCGTGCACCGCGGGGCGACGCATGTCGGCGGGAAGCTCCGGCGTCGATCGGCCGATCATCGTTTCGAGTTCACCGGCGTCGTAGGCCACCACCCCGCGCGCGACCATCGTGGCGTCGGCCTGGCGTAGCTCGACCACGTCTCCGCCGTGGAATCGGCCGGAGATCGCCGTGATGCCCGCGGGCAAGAGCGACCGACGCTGCTTGACCACGGCGCGGACGGCACCGTCGTCGAGCGTCAGCGCGCCCGCCGAGTCCGCCGCGTAGCGCACCCAGAACTTGCGGGACGACATCCGTTCGGGCCGCGGCGCGAACACCGTCCCCGCCGATGCGTCGGCGATCGCGGCGGCGGCGTCGGATGCCGCGGCGAGCAACACCGGCACGCCCGCATCGGCGGCCAGCAGCGCCGACGACAGCTTGGACGCCATTCCGCCGGTACCGAGGTGGCTGCCGCCGCCCGCGCTCACCCCGGCGAGGTCGTCGGGCCCCGCGACCTCGGAGATGAAGCGAGCGGGCTTGTCCGCGGACGCCTTTCGCGGATCGCCGTCGTACAACCCGTCGATGTCACTCAGCAGGATCAGCGCATCTGCACCCACCAGGTGCGCCACCATGGCCGACAGGCGATCGTTGTCGCCGAAGCGGATCTCGTTGGTGGCGACGGTGTCGTTCTCGTTGACGATCGCGACGGCGTGCAGGGCGCGCAGTCGATCCAAAGTTCGCGCGGCGTTGGTGTGCTGCACCCGCATCGAGATGTCGTGGGCCGTCAGCAGTACCTGGCCGACGGTCCTGTCGTAGCGCCGGAACGCCGAACTCCACGCGTTCACCAGAGCCACCTGCCCTACGCTGGCGGCAGCCTGCTTGGTCGCGAGATCGGTGGGGCGCCTTCGCAGTCCGAGCGGCTCGATTCCCGCCGCGATCGCTCCCGACGACACGATCACGACGTCGGATCCCGCCTTCATCCGAGCCTCGATGGCGTCGGCCAGGGTCGCGAGTCGACTCGCGTCGAACATGCCGGTGGGCGTCGTGAGCGCGGTCGTGCCGATCTTCACTACGACACTGCGGGCGGTGCGAATTGCCTCGCGGTGCAGGCTCACTCGTCACTGCCTGGGCGGCGACGATCCCGTCTGGCAGCCTTGCGCTCGTCGGCGGGTACGCGATCGGTCTGTTCGAGCCGAATGTCGGTGCCGCGGCCCGACATCAGCACGTCGACGCCCGCCGGGGTCTGCGGTTCCCAGTCGAACGTGACGTCGCCGATGGTGACTGCACAGCCGGGCTGTGCGCCCAACTTCAGCAGCTGGTCTTCGACGCCCAATCGCGCGAGGCGATCGGCGAGGTAGCCCACGGCTTCGGCGTTCTGGAAGTCCGTTTGGCCGATCCACCGTTGCGGCCGGGCACCCCGGACGATGAAGCCGCCGTCGCCGTCGGACTCCACGGTGAATCCGCTGTCGTCCACTGCCACGGGCCGGATCACCGGACGGCGTGCGGCGACGGTGGGCTGCGCAGCGCGATAGGCCTTGACCATCTCCCACAGCGCAAACGTCAACGGCCGCAGTCCGTCCCGACTGACCGCCGACACCTCGAAGACCGGCCAGCCATACTTCTTGACCACCTCGTCGTGGACGAACTCGGCCAGCTCACGAGCGTCGGGAACGTCGATCTTGTTGAGCACCACGGCGCGAGGCCGGTCGGCGAGATCGCCGAGCGTCGAATCACCCTGCAGCGTTGGCGTATACGCCGCCAGCTCGGCTTCCAGCGCCTCGATGTCGGACAGCGGATCGCGACCCGGATCCATCGTCGCGCAATCGATGACGTGCACCAGCACCGCGCAGCGCTCGATGTGGCGCAGGAACTCCAGTCCGAGTCCCCTGCCCTCGGATGCGCCGGGAATCAGTCCGGGAACGTCGGCGACGGTGAAGGTGTTGTCCCCCGCCGACACCACGCCAAGGTTCGGCGCCAGCGTCGTGAACGGGTAGTCGGCGATCTTCGGCTTGGCGGCCGATATCACCGACACCAACGACGACTTGCCCGCCGACGGAAACCCGACCAGACCGACGTCGGCGACGGTCTTCAGTTCGAGGGTGAGGTCACGGAGCTGCCCCGGCTCGCCGAGCAGCGCGAACCCCGGCGCCTTGCGCGCGCGCGATGCCAGCGACGCGTTGCCGAGCCCACCGCGGCCCCCTGCTGCAGCGTCGAATCGGGTGCCCGCACCGACGAGATCGGCGAGCAAGCGACCCTGGTCGTCGAGGACGACCGTGCCGTCGGGGACCCTCAGCTCCAGATCGGCGCCAGCGGCACCGTCGCGGTTGCCGCCCATGCCCTGCTTGCCGGAGGGTGCGTCGACGTGCGGATGGAAGTGGAAGTCGAGGAGGGTGTGCACCTGCGGGTCGACGACCAGAACGATGCTGCCGCCGCGGCCACCATTGCCGCCGTCGGGCCCGCCGAGAGGTTTGTACTTCTCGCGATGCACCGACGCACAGCCGTTACCGCCCTTGCCAGCCCGCGCGTGAAGCACGACGCGGTCGACGAAACGGGACATCGGGACTCCTCTCTATCGCCGAAACCAACGATTGGGCGGGGAAGATCGAGAACCCCGCGCCAAAACGTCGATGTCGACGTCTAGAACGCGGAGTGTCAGGCCACCGGTCGGGGCACGCGGACGATGTTGACCGTCTTGCGGCCACGCTTGACGCCGAACGTGACGGCGCCGGGGGCCGTGGCGAACAGGGTGTCGTCGCCACCGCGACCGACGTTCTCGCCAGGATGGAAATGGGTGCCGCGCTGGCGGACGATGATCTCGCCTGCCTTGACGATCTGCCCGCCGAAGCGCTTGACGCCGAGCCGCTGAGAATTCGAGTCGCGCCCGTTGCGTGAGCTGGAAGCGCCCTTCTTGTGTGCCATGGTTCGCTCCCTGTCCTACTTGATTCCGGTGACCTTGAGGACCGTCAACGGTTGACGGTGGCCCTGCCGCTTGTGATAGCCGGTCTTGTTCTTGAACTTGTGGATGCGGATCTTCGGGCCCTTGGTGTGCTCGAGGATCTCACCGGTGACGGCGATCTTCGCGAGCGCATCGACATCGGACGTCACGTCCGCGCCGTCGACCACCAGGGCGACGGGCAGCGAAACCGACGAGCCGGCCTCGGACTCGATCTTCTCGACCTTGACTATGTCGCCGACCGCGACCTTGTACTGCTTGCCGCCGGTCTTGACGATTGCGTAAGTCGCCATCGTGTGCTTTTCCTCTGCTTCGCTATGCAGGCGCGCGTTACCCGGAGGTCACGTGCGCTGGTCTGGGGTGCGGGCTGAAAAATGCCCGCTGTCGCCGACTCAGATCACAGGGCCTGGCGACAACTTGTCAAGGTTACTTGACCAGCGGGTAAGGGGTCAAACCGCGGGTGGTCCAGCGGGGCGAGCAGCGGCGCGACGGCGGCGGGGACGGCTCGTGGCGGCGACCAACGAGTCATCTTCGTCCTCGTCATCGTCGTCATCGTCAGAGTCCTCGTCGACGGCGTCGATGTCGTCATCGAGATCCTCGTCCTCGTCCTCGTCCTCGTCGTCCAGGTCGATCACTTCGACGTCGTCGGAATCGTCGTCATCGTCATCGTCATCGTCATCGTCATCGTCATCTGAATCGTCGTCATCCGAGTCGTCGTCATCGTCGGAATCGTCGAAGTCCTCGTCGTCGACGTCCTCCTCGGCGACCTCGCTGGCGACGACCTCGGCAACGTCGGCCTCCGGATCCAGCTCGGTGCCGACGGCGTCGTCCTCGATCGACTCGTCGCCCTCCTCGCCCTCGGGATGACCGTTGGCTGCGGCCATCGCCTTGAACATCGGGTGCTCACCGGCGGCGTGCGCGGGGACCTTGGCCACCTGCACCTCTTCTTCCGCTCGACCGCCGCCCTTCTTGCCGCGCTTGCCGCGGCGACCGCTCGGCTCGGACTTGCGGGCCACGGCCGCCGCAGTGTCGACGGGATCGGCGTGGATGATGATGCCCCGCCCTGCGCAGTGCTGGCAGTTCGTCGAGAACGCCTCGATGAGACCGGTGCCCAACTTCTTGCGGGTCAGCTGCACCAACCCGAGCGAGGTCACCTCGGACACCTGATGCCGTGTGCGGTCCCGGCCGAGCGCCTCGGTGAGGCGACGCAGAACCAGGTCGCGGTTGGACTCCAGCACCATGTCGATGAAGTCGACGACGATGATGCCGCCGATGTCGCGCAGCCGCAGCTGGCGCACGACCTCCTCGGCCGCCTCCAGGTTATTGCGGGTGACGGTCTGCTCGAGGTTTCCCCCGGAGCCGGTGAACTTTCCGGTGTTCACGTCGACGACCGTCATCGCCTCGGTGCGGTCGATGACCAGGGTGCCGCCCGACGGCAGCCACACCTTGCGGTCCAGCGCCTTGGCCAGCTGCTCGTCGATGCGGTGCACCGCGAACACGTCGGGACCGTCAGCGGAGGCCGGCTGATACTTCGTCATTCGCGGAACAAGTTCCGGCGCAACGGCTTCCACGTACTCGTTGATGGTCGTCCACGCATCGTCGCCGGACACGACGAGGCCGGAGAAGTCTTCGTTGAACAGGTCGCGGATGACCTTGACGAGCACGTCCGGCTCTTCGTACAGGGCGACGGCAGCGCCTGCGGCCTTCGCCTTCGTCTCGGTGGCCAAGGTCTCGATTCGCGTCCAGTGCTCCTGCAACCGGTTCACGTCGACGCGGATGTCGTCTTCCTTGACGCCCTCGGACGCGGTGCGGATGATGACGCCGGCATCGGCGGGCACCACCTCACGCAGGATCTCCTTGAGCCGTTGACGTTCGGTATCCGGCAGCTTGCGGCTGATGCCCGTCGACGACGCACCCGGCACGTACACCAGGTAGCGACCGGCCAGAGACACCTGCGTGGTGAGCCGTGCACCCTTGTGCCCGACCGGATCCTTGCTGACCTGCACCACGACGTAGTCGCCGGGCTTGAGAGCCTGTTCGATCTTGCGGGCGGCACCGCCGAGACCTGCGGCCTCCCAGTTCACCTCGCCTGCGTACAGCACGCCGTTGCGACCGCGGCCGATGTCGACGAACGCCGCCTCCATCGAGGGGAGCACGTTCTGCACGATGCCGAGATAGATGTTGCCCACCAGCGACGCCGACGCCGCCGACGTGACGAAGTGTTCGACGACGACACCGTCCTCGAGCACGGCGATCTGGGTGTAGCGGGCGCCTTCGTGCGGCGGCTCGACGCGAATCTTGTCCCGCACGACCATCACGCGTTCGACGGCCTCGCGGCGCGCGAGGAATTCCGCCTCGCTCAGGATCGGCGGCCTGCGCCTGCCCGCGTCGCGACCGTCCCTGCGCCGCTGCCGCTTGGCCTCGAGCCGGGTGGACCCGCTGATGCCCTGGATCTCGTTGTTGTCCTGCTTGGCCGCACGGGGCTGCCGCTCGTGGACCACGGTGTTGGGCGGGTCGTCCGGCGAGTTGGCATCGTCACCGTCACCGTCGCTCGCACCGGACTTCCGCCGACGGCGGCGACGGCGACGGCGCGTGCCACCCTCGCCCGTCGCGTTCTCGTCGTCGTTTCCGTCGTCATCCGAGTCATCGTCGGTATCGCCTTGGTCGGCGGCCTCGTCGTCGGCGCCGTCACCGGTCTCGCCGTCGGGCGCGTCATCGGCGCTCTGCTCGCCGCGACCACGACCACGACCACGACGTCCCCGCCTGCGGCGTCGGGCGGCTGGGCGGTCGTCCTGGTCGTCGTCGTCGCTGACCGAATCGTCGTCGTCATCGTCGTCGTCGTCGTCATCGTCCTCGACGTCGTCGCGCACGACGGGTTTGAAGGTGACGGGCTGCGGCGGGAGGAACAGCGGCATGTACGCGGCGGGAGCGCTGACGGGCGCCGGTGCCGGCTCGGCGGGCTGCTCTGAGAGCTGCGCTTCGGGCTCGTCGCCCTCGACGACCGCGTCGTCGAGGGAGTCCACGGCGTCGTCGGACTCGACGGCCTCGGCGCTAGCGCTCAGGTCCGCCGAGGTGTCCTGTTCGAACGGGACGCCTTCCGCAAGCTCGCTGGATGGAACTTGAAAGAGGTCATTGTCGGCCACGTATTCTCCTCAAGCCCCCGGGCGCGTCTTGATCGACGCGGCCACGCGAGGGCTACCGCTATGGACCCGGAAGCTTCTCCCGGGCTTGTCATGGTCTCGCTCCGAGCAGCTCGTAGGGAACCCTCGGTGCCTGGCTGAATGAGGACTTGACGGTCGGCGCGCCGCACTCGGAGGTACCCAGGTGGTCGCGCTCGTCTAGGTCTTCATTCGGGCGCTCGGATCTGGTATGAAGCCGGTCACCCAGGGCCAGTATCCCACATCGCCGCAGTGAAACCGACGAAGCTGCGTCAGAGCAGCTAAGACCGCTACGCGCCGGGGAACCAGAGATCGATCTCGCGAACCGCCGAATCCGGCGAATCCGACCCGTGAACGAGGTTGTCCTGAGTGACAAGTGCCAGGTCACCGCGGATCGTTCCGGGAGTGGCCTTCTCGACGGGATCCGTTCCGCCCGCGATCTGTCGGAACGCCGCAACGGCGCGCGGACCCTCCACGATCACCGCGACAACCGGTCCCGACGTGATGAATTCCAGCAGCGACGGGAAGAACGGCTTGCCCTCGTGCTCGGCGTAGTGAGCCCGCGCGAGTTCGTCGCTGACGTTCTTCAACTCCAGGGCCACGATGTCCAGGCCCTTGCGTTCGATTCGGCTGAGAATCTCGCCGACGAGGTGGCGTTTGACGCCGTCGGGCTTCACCAACACCAGAGTCCGCTCAGTCACGGCGCACAGCGTACCGGTCAAACCAGCTCAACCGCGAAGATCTTGCTGTCCCGGCAGCTGCCCACGGTCCTGACGGCGCTTGACCTCGGCTCGCAGGTACGCGATCAGCCCCCAGACCGCGGCGAAGACCACTCCGATGAACCCGAGCATCCCGTTGACGAACACGCCGGCGATCAGCACCGCCTGCATCGCGAGATTGGCCCACAGTGCCCACGGTCGGCCCTGCATGCCCGCAAGCAGGATGAGAACCACCGCGAAACCGATGATGAATCCACCGCTGTAGAGAGTCAGGCCATCCTCGGAGACCGAGACCACGGGCAGCGCGAGCAGCACGACGATCGCCTCGAGGATCAGCGTTCCCGCCATCACCCCCCGGAAGCTCTTCCAGGGGTCGGGCGGTGCCGGCTGTTGTGGGACCTGCTCGGGCGTTTCGCTCATTCGGGGTCCCGACCGAACAGCGTGCGGGCGACGCCCGCGGTGACGACGGATCCGGTGATGACGATGCCGCTTCCGGAGAATCCGTCATCGGCGCCCGACTCCTCGACGAGCGCGGTCGCGGTTTCGATGGCGTCGGGCAGCGTCGCCGCGGTGATCACGCGGTCCTGGCCGAACCGCTCCTCGGCGCGCATCGCGAGAGCGTCGACCTCCATCGCTCGCGGCGACCCGTTGTCCGTCACCACGATGACGTCGAACGCCGGCTCCAAGGCGGCGAGGATGCCGTCGACGTCCTTGTCGGACATCACCGAGACGACCCCGACGAGGTAGCGGAAGTCGAACTCCGTGTCGAGCGCCGCGGCAAGCGCCGCCGCACCTCCGGGGTTGTGCGCGGCGTCGATGAATACGGTTGGCGCGCTTCGCATTCGCTCCATGCGGCCGGGACTGCTCACCGACGCGAAGCCGGCCCTGACGAGGTCGACGTCGAGTTGGCGGTCCGTGCCTGCGCCGAAGAAGGCCTCGACCGCCGCCAGTGCGACGACGGCGTTGTGGGCCTGGTGCTCGCCGTGCAGCGGCAGGAAGATGTCGCTGTAGACGCCGCCGAGGCCCTGCAGTTCGAGGAGCTGGCCTCCGACGGCGACCTCGCGCCGCAGCACCGCGAACTCGGAGTCCTCGCGGGCCACCGCAGCGTCGGACCTGACGACCTGCTCCAGGATGACCTCCATCGCCTCGGGCACCTGCTGCCCGATCACGGCGACGGTGCTCAAGTCGACGCCGAGGTCCAGGGTTTGCTCGTGCTTGGCGATGATGCCCGCCTTCTCCGCGGCGATCTTGGCGATGGTGTCGCCGAGGTAGTCGACGTGGTCGATCCCGATGGGGGTGATGACGGCGACCGGCGCATCGATGACGTTGGTGGCGTCCCAGCGTCCGCCGAGTCCGACCTCCACCACGGCTACGTCGACGGGCGCATCGGCGAACGCGGCGAAGGCCATGGCGGTGAGGACCTCGAACTTGCTGAGCCTCGGGCCTCCCGCCTTCTCGGACTGCGCGTCGACCAACTCGACGAACGGCTCGATCTCCCGGTAGGTGTCCACGTACTGAGCGGGCGTCAGGGGCCTGCCGTCGATCGAGATGCGTTCGACCGCCGACTGCAGGTGCGGGCTAGTGGTCCGCCCGGTACGGCGGCTCAGCGCGGTGAGCAGAGCGTCGACGAGACGAGCCACCGACGTCTTGCCGTTGGTGCCTGCGACGTGGATGCTCGGATAGCTGAGCTGCGGCGATCCGAGCAACTCCAGCAACGCGGAGATGCGCGCAGTGCTCGGCTCGAGCTTCGTCTCCGGCCAGCGCTGATCCAGCAGATGCTCGACCTGGAACAGCGCGGCGAGCTCGTCGGGCGTGGGCTCGGGGGTGGGTTCGTGCGTGGGTTCCGTCATGCGAGCCCGGCCAGGCGACCGGTGATGCGCTCGACCTCGTCGGCCGCCACCTGCTGGCGGGTCCGGATCTTGTCGACGACGTCGTCGGGCGCCTTGGCAAGGAACGCCTCGTTGTTCAGCTTCGCCGCGGTCTGCGACAACTCCTTCTCCGCAGCGGCGAGGTCCTTCTCCAGACGACGGCGCTCCGCTGCGACGTCTACCGTCCCCGAGGTGTCGAGCTCGACGACCACCGTGCCCCGCGTCAGCCGAACCTCCACGGCCGCAGACGGACTGAAGCCGTCCCCCGCCTCGGTCAGCCAGGCCAACGAGCGGACTGCCGGGACCTGGCTCTCGATGTCCGCATCGGCGACGCCGACCAGTCGCGCAGGCACCTTCTGGCGGTCGTTGAGACCTTGGTCGCTGCGGAACCGGCGGACCTCGGTGATGAGCTTCTGCATGTCCGTGATCCGTTGGCTGACAATCGGGATCCAGCGCGAATCCGGACGGTTGCGGCCATTGCGAGATCACCAACGACTCGCCGCCCGTCAACGCCTTCCACAGCGCTTCGGTGACGAACGGAATCACCGGGTGCAACAGCTTCAGCAGGGCATCGAGGACCGCCGCCAACACCGCATTGGTGGGGCCATCGGGGTCACCCGGCGAGTTGAACCTTGGCGAGTTCCAGATACCAGTCGCAGAACTCGTCCCATGCGAAGTGGTAGAGCGCTTCGCAGGCACGGCTGAACTCGTAGCGCTCGAAGGCCGAATCAACCTCGGCGCGAACCTCTTCCAACCTGCCGAGAATCCACCGGTCGGCATCGGTCAGCCCGTCGGACGTCGGGCAGTGGCGCCGGGGCCGCACCGTTCATCAACGCGAAGCGGGTGGCGTTGAACAACTTGGTGGCGAAGTTTCGGGAGGCCCGCGCGGCATCGTCGCCGATCGACAGGTCACCACCCGGGCTCGCGCCCCGCGCGAGAGTGAACCGCAACGCATCCGCGCCGAACGTCTCCACCCAGTCCAACGGATCGATGCCGTTGCCCTTGGACTTGCTCATCTTTCGACCGAACTCGTCGCGGATGAGACCGTGCAGGAAGACGTTCTCGAAGGGCACCTGCGGCGTGCGTCGACCGTCGAGGGTGATGGTGTCGTCGCCGCCGACGAACGTGCCGAACATCATCATCCGCGCCACCCAGAAGAACAGGATGTCGTAGCCGGTGACGAGAACGCTGGTGGGATAGAACTTCTCGATCTCCGGCGTGGGGTCCGGCCAGCCCATCGTGGAGAACGGCCACAGCGCCGAGCTAGAACCAGGTGTCGAGGACGTCCGGGTCCTGCTCCCATCCCTCCGGCGGCGTCTCGTCGGGTCCGACGCAGACCTTCTCGCCGTCGGGGCCGTGCCAGATCGGAATGCGGTGTCCCCACCACAGCTGCCGGGAGATGCACCAGTCGTGCATGTCGTCGACCCAGCCGAACCAGCGTGGCTCCAGACTCGTGGGGTGAATCACGGTGTCGCCGTTGCGCACGGCATCACCGGCGGCCTTGGCCAGGGACTCGACCTTCACCCACCACTGCAGCGAAAGGCGTGGCTCGATGGGCTCACCGCTGCGCTCGGAGTGGCCGACGCTGTGGAGGTACGGGCGCTTCTCCGCCACGATTCGCCCCTGTGCGGCGAGTTTCTCGCGCACCGCGACCCGCGCGTCGAATCGATCCATACCGTCGAATTCGGTTCCGGTGTCGGCGACGTGGCCCGTCGTGTCGAGCATCGTCGGCATCGCCAGGTTGTGGCGAACGCCGATCTCGAAGTCGTTCGGATCGTGCGCAGGCGTGACTTTGACTGCACCCGTGCCGAATTCGGGGTCGACGTGAGCGTCCGCGACGACGATGATCTCGCGGTCGAGAAAGGGGTGCGGCAGGTACTTGCCGACCAGGTGTCGGTATCGGTCGTCGTCGGGGTGCACGGCGATCGCGGTGTCCCCGAGCATCGTCTCGATCCGCGTCGTCGCCACCACCAGGTGAGGCTCGTCGTCGTTCATCGAGCCATACCGGAACGACACCAGTTCGCCCTCGACGTCCTCGTACTTGACCTCGAGGTCGGAGATCGCGGTCTGCAGCACCGGCGACCAGTTCACCAATCGCTCGGCCTGATAGATCAACCCGGCGTCGTACAGCCGCTTGAAGATCGTCCGCACGGCGCGCGACAGGCCGTCGTCCATGGTGAACCGGTCGCGGCTCCAGTCGACGCCGTCGCCGATGCGCGCGCATCTGCCCGCCGATCGTGCCGCCCGAATCGCGCTTCCAGTCCCACACCTTGTCGATGAAGAGCTCGCGACCGAAGTCCTCCTTCGTCTTGCCGTCGACCGCGAGTTGCTTCTCCACCACGCTCTGGGTGGCGATGCCCGCGTGATCCATGCCCGGCAGCCAGAGCACCTCGTAACCCTGCATGCGCTTGCGGCGCGTCAGGATGTCCATGAGCGTGTGGTCCAGCGCGTGTCCCATGTGCAGGCTGCCGGTGACGTTCGGCGGGGGCAGCACGATCGAATACCCCGGCTTGTCGCTGGACGCATCGGCGGTGAAGTAGCCGGCGTCCACCCAGCCTTGGTACAGATCGCTCTCGACCGCACTCGGGTCCCACGTCTTGGGCAGCGCTTCCGCCCCTGTGCCAAGGGCTGATGTCCCGGTGTCGGGCTTCGAGGAGGCAGTCACCTCCACATTCTAGGAAGCTTCGGCACTCCGACGTAAAAGCCCCCGACACGCCGAGCGTGCGGAGGCCTTTCTAGCTGCGTCTCGAGCTGCGCGCAGGGTTACTTCTTGCCGCCAAGCAGTCCACCGAGGATGTCACCGATCGCGCCGCCGCCCTGGCCGCCGAGGACGCTGCCGAGAATGCTGCCGAGCGGGTTGTTGCCCGCTGCAGCACCGCCACCGCCGGCTGCGCCACCGAGGATGCTGCCGAGGATGTCGCCGAGGCCTCCGCCGCCTGCCGGCGCCGCCTGGGCCTGGGTGTTGGCCGGGCGCCGCGTTCCCCTTGGTCAGCTGCTTGCCGATGTAGGCCAGCACGATCGGCGCGAGGATCGGCAGCAGCTTCTTGAGTAGCCCGCTGTTGGCCAGGCCGCCGCCTGCCAGCGCCGACGCGACCTGGTTGCTGTCGTTGCCGCCGAAGATGTTGGCGACGATCTGGTCGCCTTCCTTCTGATCGACCTGGTCGACGCTCACGCCGCCGTCGAGCAGGCCGCTCGCCGCCTGGTTCGTGACGGCCGCCTCGAGCTTGCTCGAGTCGATGTCGTCAGCAGCGACGTTGTGCTGCAGGCCGCCGACGAGCGCGGGCACCAGCGTCCGGATGGCGGTGTTCACCTCGCCTTCGGGAACGCCGAGCTTGCTCGCAATGTCTTGTACCGGAATCTCGTTGAAGAGTTCGTCGAGACCAGCCATGTCATGTCCACCTTCGTCGCTGGGATGTTGCACAGTCGCGCTCTGCGACAGTAGTCGTTTCGATCTTGGCTGACACGCGTTCGCGCGCGGAGCCGCGCTGGCGGCGACATCGGGATCGGCCTGATTCAGGACAGCCGCGAGGTCTCCAGCGTCACCCCGGCCGCAGGCAGCCGCGTCAGCAAGGCGTCGCCCAGGCGATGCCGCCGGAGTCAGCACGCCGCGCAGTTCGGAGAGCTCGTCACGGTCGAACGCCAGCGCCAGGGCGCACTCCCCCAGCAGCACCGACGTCGCCTTGTAACCGGGGTCGCCACGCTGCGCCATCTTCGCGCGGTAACGAGCGCCCGACGAGGTGGTCGTATAGGTCTCGACCGTGTAATGCCCCTTCTCCCTGGCCCGTTCACTCGGCCCGGTACCAGGCTTCGGCGCAATCCGTTCGACGAGGCCGCGAGGCAGCTTGTCGAAGTAGCGACTTCCCAGCCCGAGGACTGCGGCGTTCGCGGCCGTGCTCAATCGCCGCGGCGACGGGCGCGGCCACCGACGAACCGACGCTCATGGTCTCTCGGTAGCGAAACCTGTCGCCGTAGGCCCAGTCGAGCAATGCGTTGCTGCGGCGGACGATTCGGGAGTTGGGCGCACCCATGGGGAAGGCACCGGTCCAGATGCCGTCCAGCTCGGGGGCGATGTCGCGCCCGCGCCGCCACGGGGTGTCGGACTGATGCCCCAGCTCGGGCTCTGCCGCTCGGTCGGTGGTCAGCGTGTAGGGGTCGTTCATCTCGCGTCGCAGCTTCCGGGTCCGTCGACGCGGTCTGCATCATCTCGATCATGGAGGCGACGGTGCCGCCCGACACCCCGCCCGCCATGCCCCGCAACACGAAGTTCGTCTCGCCGAGTTCCCCGGTACCGTCGGCCAGCGCCCGCTTGTACAGCGCGTAGACCGTGAGATCCGATGGGATGGAATCGAATCCACACGAGTGGACGATGCGGGCACCGGTGTCGACCGCCTGCTTGTGGTAGAGGTCGATGCTCTCTCGGATGAACATGGTCTCGCCCGTGAGGTCCGCGTAGTCGGTGCCTGCCTCAGCGCACGCAGCCACCAGCGGCAGGCCGTACTTCGTGTACGGGCCGACGGTCGTGATGACCACCCGGGTGCGCTCGGCAAGGGACGTCAGCGTGGCGGCGACGAGGCATCCGCGGCGATGAGTGGCCACGTCCGAGCGGCCCCGCCAAGCGAGTCACGTACCGCTCGCAGGCGATCGGTGGATCTGCCCGCGAGCGCGATGCGCGCCGTTCCAGCCACGGCCGACAGATACTCGGCCGTCAGTTTGCCGACGAACCCGGTCGCGCCGTAGAGAATGATGTCGAATTCGCGCTGCTCTGCGGTCATGGGCCCAACCTACCGGTGGGTCGAGTCAGCCCAACATCTCCGGGGGGTCGGCCTGCTCGCCGAGCAGGTGGCGGCCGAGGAACGCCGTCACCACCTGGTACCAGATCTTCGAATGCTGCGGCGCAAGCACCCAGTGCCCCTCGGTCGGGAAGTACAGGAACTCGTGGGGTCCGCTGCCGTCGTCGGCTGCGGGCATGGCCGAGCGGGCGAGCAACTCGTACCACAGTCGCAGACCCTCGCCGATGGGCACGCGGTAGTCCTTGTCGCCGTGGATGACCAGCATCGGCGTGGCGATGGCGCCGACATGCCGGTGCGGGGAGTTCTGTTCGCTCATCTGCGCGGTCATCTCGCGCTCCCACCAGTACCCGCCGTCGGTGGTGGGCCCGAACTGGTCGAGCGCCCAGAGGCTGGCGTGCGTGACGATTGCGTCGAACCGATCGGTGTGACCAGCGATCCAGTTGGCCATGTAACCGCCGAAGGAGCCGCCCATCGCTGCGGTGCGTGTCGCATCGACCCTGGGATGAGCACAGGCCGCGTCGGTCGCGGCGATGAGATCGGTGTAAGGAGCGAATCCCCATGCACCCCAGCCACGTTGGATGAACTCCTGCCCGTAGCCCGTCGACAGCGCGGGATCGGGCATCAGGACGGCGTATCCGTGCGCCGTGAGCAGCCAGGGGTTCCACCGCCAGTGCCAGGTGTTCCAGCTACCCAGCGGCCCGCCGTGGATCCACAGCACCAACGGCGCCTGCCCGTCGCGCGTGGGCAGCGTCAGCCAGGACCTTATCGGTGCCCCGTCACCGGCAGTCGCGGTCAACTCCGTCAGATCGCCTGGCAGCGTGGGCATCTCGACGCACGGCAGCACGGTCACGGATCCATCGGGATCGATGCGCACGGGATGCGGAGGTGCCGAGTAGGAGCTTCGCAACGCGAAGCTGACACCTCCCGGGCCCGCACACACGTCGGTGTAGGAGTAGTCGTCGTCGGTCAATCGGGTCACCTCGGCCGTCACCGGATCGACTGCGAACACCGGCCGGCGGCCCGCCTCATCGGCCGTCACGATGAGCTGAGAACCGTCCGCGGACCAGGTCACCGACGCCGGCCATCGGTCCCAGGCGGTGGCGATCTCGGTCGAGTCCCTCACCGAACCGCTTGACGCACAGTGTGACTCGCGGAGCTTGCGTCGGTGTCGACAGGGTTTCCCGAATGAAGGCCACCGCGCGACCGTCGGGCGAGATCGCCGGAGAATCGAGGTCGGCCTCGGCGTCCTCGGCGACGATCGTGCGTTCCCCTGTTTCGACGTCGATGCGCACCAGGGTGCTGCGCAAGGATGCGCCGGGCCCCGGGGCGTGCCAGGACGCCACGACGAACCGTCCGTCTCTGCTGACGGCGATGGCCGTCTCCCGCAGTGACTGACCGGGATCGGGCGTGAGGTCTCGAACGTCTCCGCCACCCGAGACGTCGAACAGGTGCGGGAGTGCGGGCCCGATGTCGTGATCCCAATGTCGCACCGGGTAGCCGGTGTGCAGAACCGCGGAGACCTTCGCGTCCTTGCGAAGCGCTCGCAGGCGCCTGTCGTCCTCGACCCCCGTCGCCGACGGCAGCATCGTGGTCGTCACCAGCGTGACGTCGGCTCCCTCGGCGACGTGGACCGCATCGACGCCACCGGGCAGGTCGAGCACCTGCGTCGCCTCACCGCCCGCAGCGGGCAGACGCCACAGTGACGCCTGCGGTGTGTCGTCCGCCTCGTCGGTCGCACGCTTCGCGATGAACACGAGGTCGTTGCCGGCCGTGAACGCCGGAGCGGACTCGCCCTTGACGCCATGGGTCAACCGCCGAGCCTGCCCGCGCCCCGTCGGATCGAGTTCCCATATCGCCGTGACGTACTCGGTTCTCGCGTCGTTGAGCTCGCTGATCGTGGTGACGACCCGCGACCCGTCAGGCGAGACCTCAAGGCCCGCCACGCGCGGCAGGGCGAGGTAGGTGTCGAGATCGTCGAACGGTGTCTGCGTCACATGCCGTTGGTAGCACGAGCGATCGATGCGTTTGCAGCTGGCCGCGTTAGCGATCTGCTACCTGGTTTGATTTTCAAACTCACTCCTGGCACGCTATCAGCGTGGCCGTCGTCACGCTCGCCGATCTGCCGGGCCGGCCGTGCCCGATCGCGGCCGCGATGGAAGTCGTCGGCGAACGCTGGGCGCTGCTCGTCGTCCGCGAAATAGCGCTTGGCGCAACCCGTTTCGGTGACATCGTGCGCGGCACCGGAGCCCCGCGCGACCGCGTCGCCGCACGGCTCAAGTCACTCGAGCAGGCTGGCGTCCTCACCCGCGTTCGATATCAGAGCGCGCCGCCGCGCCACGACTACCAGCTGACCGAGTCGGGTCAGGCGCTGATCCCCGTCCTCGATGCGCTGCTGGCCTGGGGCAAGGACCACGCCGTCGCCGCCGACGATCCACACAGGACACGCCGCTACCGCAGTTTCGCCGAACACCAGGAGACATCGTGACCGCAGAACTCGCCGAGACCGATCCGCGCGACGAGTGGGGCGAACAGCGGTCGAAGGTCGTCACCTGGCACGACCCGGGCCCCACCACCGCCAAGGGGCTGTCGATGGCGGGCATCGACTACTTCCGCGCCATGATCGACGGCGTCCTGCCTCCGCCGCCGATCTCCGGGCTGATGGAGTTCGACGATGGCCGAGGCAGAACCCGGCCGCGTCGTGTTCACCTGTCGCCCCGACGAATCCGCGTACAACCCGATCGGCGCGGTGCACGGCGGCTTGGTCTGCACGCTGCTCGACTCGGTCGCGGGGTGCGCGTTGCACAGCACGCTGCCGAAGGGCAAGGGCTACACGTCGGTGGAGATCAAGGTGAGCTACCTCAAGGCGGTGCGCCTGAGTAGCGGCCTGCTGACGGCGACGGGAACGGTCGTCAAGTCCGGGTCCCGCGTCGGCTTCACCGAAGGCGTCGTCACCGACGAGAGCGGAGCGGTTGTCGCGACGGCCACCAGCACCCTGCTGGTGTTCGACCTCTGATGTCGCACCGACCGCCGCGCTAGTTTGCTTCGGTGGGCGAACGCATCCTTGTCGTAGGCGCAGGCATCTCGGGCTTGGCCACCGCGGTGGCGCTGCAACGCCGCGGTCACGACGTCACGATCATCGAGGAGCGCACCGACACGTCATCGGGCGCGGGCATCAGCATCTGGCCGAATGCCCTGGCCGCCCTCGACGCGATCGGACTCGGCGACGACGTCCGCGAGGCAGGCGGCCGGGTCACCGGGGGCGCCATGCGGTGGAGCAACGGTTCGTGGCTTCGCCACCCCTCGCCGGAACGCATCGTCACGGCACTGGGCGAACCTCTGGTCGTGGTGCGCCGATCGGTGCTGACGAATCTGCTCGCCGCCGCGCTCGCGCCGGGAACCATCGAGTCCGGCGTCGCCGCAACCGAACTCGCGGTCGTCGGCGATGCCGTCCGGCCGACCCTGTCGGACGGTTCGACGCGCGAGGCGACGGCGGTCGTCGGGGCCGACGGGGTGCGGTCGGTGGTCGCTCGCCACCTCAACGGACGTCCTGCCCCACCGATACGCGGGCTACACCGCCTGGCGCGGCGTCGCGGAGTTCGCGCTCGACCCCGAGCTCGCCGGCGAGACGATGGGCACGGGAACGGAGTTCGGCCACGTGCCGCTCGGAGACGCCCACACCTACTGGTTCGGCACCGAGCGCGCGCCCGAAGGCCGGTCCGAGCCGGGAGGGGAGCTCGAATATCTGCGGTCGAAGTACGGCGCGTGGGCGGATCCGATCCCAGCGCTACTGGCTGCCACCCATCCCGATGACGTGCTGCGCAACGACCTCTACGACCGCGCCGAGGCTTCCGCGTGGTCGCGAGGTCCCGTCGTGATCGTGGGCGACGCCGCCCATCCGATGCGCCCGCACCTGGGCCAAGGCGGCTGTCAGGGGCTCGAGGACGCCGCGGTGCTGGCCCACTGCGTCGGTCAGGGCAGCGACCTGGCCGCGGCGTTCGCGCGGTACGCGACCTTCCGCAAGCCCCGTACTCGATCCCTGACCCGGGAGTCCAGGCTCATCGGTCAGATCGGTGAACATGCGGCCGGCCTTCATCGGCGCGGCGGCGATGCGGGCGTCGTCGCTCCTGCCCGAGGCGGTGTTGACCAGGCACCTGGCGTCAATCGCTGCCCGATCGGCCTTCGTGCTGCCGCCGGCTCAGTCGTGAGCTCAGCTGATGGCGCGCAGCGCGCCTAGCGGATTGAGCAGCGCCGAGCACATCTGCCGGAAGTTGACGAAGCCCAACAGACCGCTGCCGGGCATGACCTGGCATCCGGTCGCCGCCGGTCCCGTCGAGGTGTTCCACACCGCAGGAGTACCGCCGCTGATCCGCACGTGGGCCATGCACCTGGGCCCTGACTGGCCAGTACGTTCTCGGCGACGCGGATCTGCTCCTCGCGCGACGCCGACGCGGGCGAACCGACACCGCCATTGGCATTCCACGTGGCCTGCTTGAATTGCAGGCCGCCGGCGAATCCGTTGCCGGTATTGGCGGCCCAGTTGCCGCCCGACTCACACTGAGCGACGGCGTCCCAGTTCATGCTGTCGGCCTGTGCAGTGCCTGCGGAGAGAGTGGTGGACGTCGCCGCCGCGACGATGGCGAACGCGCACGTGCCGAGCGCCAGCTTGGCGAGATACATGGTGTTGCGAAATGCGTAACGAATGTTCACGAGTGCGGTCCTTCCCCGACCGATTTCGACACGAGGACCGCCGCTAGAGAAATCCATTCTCGCGCTGCGGTCTTCCGGTACTTCGTGTGACCTATCACATGCGTTACAGAAGAGAATAGAGTTAGTTATCGGTACGTGATGGGAAACCGGGGCATCTGGGATAGGGGAGGTAAATGAGGTAATTGGGGCAATTGTGACAAATGGTGCGGATGGGATTAGACGAGAAAACGGTGCCCGGCATAGCGCCGGACACCGTTTCGCAATCGTTCGTCGTATGACGAGGACTAGCCCCGTCGGCCGCAGACCGGCCAGTTCGACAGCGACATCTTGGAGGCCACGCGAATCTGCTCCTCGCGCGAGGCGTGAGCAGGGTTGCCCGCGCCGCCGTTGGCGCGCCAGGTCCCCATGGAGAACTGCAGTCCGCCGTAGTAGCCGTTACCGGTGCTGATGGCCCAGTTGCCGCCCGACTCGCAAGCCGCGATGGCATCCCAGTTCACCCCACTTTCCGCATTCGCGGTGCCGGTCCCCAAGGAGAGGGAAGCCATCGGAGCCAATGCGAGCGCCCCAGCGATGGTGGCCAGCCCAAACGTTTTGCGGATGTTCTTCAACTTCGATCCTTTCGCCAAGCGCGCGCCAAAGACAGCCGCGCGAACGCGGTCTGAATTGCCCGTCTAACGGGGACATGGATTGGGTCGCACCGTCTCGGTCGGGTACGACAGCAGGAGGCCAGAACGGCCCATCGGGCATGAGCGCCCAATCAAGCGCAGAGGGCAGGCCGAGGAGTTTCGGCACCCTCCACAGTCCTGCTCACACACAGGTTCGTGGTTTTCAATTATTTGCTCTGTGAGGAGTCCCTCGGACCGTACTTAGGAAATTCACAGAAGTCATGTTGCGCGAAGCGCATGTCGCCGGCAGATCACGTTCCGATCACGACCGCAAATTCAGATGGTCCACGCAGGTCAGGCCGCGATCTGCCGCAGGCGCGGAATCCGCTTTCGAGCGGCGTCGTGGTGAGGCAGATCACCATGATTTTGTGAACTGGCCCACACGAAATTGGCCCCACCTGCAACGACTTTCACCGACAAACGGGCACGTTCACGACGAATCCGGCCATGCGGAGCGCGGAATTCGCTGACTCGGCCGGCGATGTGGACTTGTCGTGCACTCGCTTATCACATTGCCCCGCAACGTTTTTGCGAAGAGTCCGTCAACGACGCTCGCGCTGGCCAGCGCCGTCGACGCATGATCGTCTGATTTGCAATCATGCTGTCTCGTACAAGATTTTCATCAACTTCCAGCGCGGTCACGCGCGGTCTGGCCGCATGGCAGCGCCGCCCCGACGCTGGACCGACGCCCAATCAGCAGGGCGGTCGCCGAAACGGACTGAGCGGACGGCGCTTTCCAGCGAGGCCAACGACAGCCACGACCGACGGCCATCGCGCGTCGAGCCGGATCTACCAGACCAAACGAACTGGTAGGCAACGTATTCCGCGCCCGGCGAGTCAGAACCGTCCGATGAGCGACCGGGAATGTCGACGAACCCGGTCAACTCGTGGCGTTCCGATTCTGCGCATTAGCGCTCGCATCGATTTCTCGGGAGCCGAGCACGAAACAATGAATGCCAACTAATCAATTTGCTGGACTATTAGAGAACCCACTCAGGCTAGATCAGCGGGCGTATTCACGTTGGTCAACGACGACTGCTCAGACATGACGACCCGCTGGGTATCCACCGAGTTCACCAACGAGCGCATGCTGCGCTCGCCCGCGCCGATCAGCTCGTCGGCCCGCGCCGCCAGATCCGTCCGATACACCCCGGCCAGATAGTGATCGCGCCCGTCCCACGGCAGGACGACGTCGGCACCCAGGCGCACCGACGGCCCGACCAGCTCATCGATCAACTCGACCGTGAGGTACGGCATGTCGACCGCGCACACGAAAGCCCGCTCCAGGCCGGCCTCCGCGGCTGCACGCAGCCCTCGGGCGGCCGCGACCAGCGGACCGACGCCCCGCACCTCGTCGCGCAACACCTGGGCGTTCAGCGTCGGGTAGCGGCTGCCCTGGGGCGGCGACCACCAAGATCGGCGAACAGCGGTCGGAGAGGGTCGCGACGGCGCGCTCGACCAGTGTCGTCTCCCCGTCGGGTCCCGAGAAGGGCAGAGTCGCCTTGTCTCGGCCCATCCGCCGCGACGCACCACCCGCCAGAATCACGGCGGCCAGCGGTGTCATCGGGTCAGTCGACGGTCCAGGTGTCTTTTCCACGCAGCAAGGATTGCAGAGCAGCGGTGTCGTGCGGCCTGGATTCCATCGCAGAGCGAACTTGATCTCGTGCGGCCTCGTCGTACGTGGGCCGGCTCACCTGGCGGAAGATGCCCATGACGGTGTGCTCGAGGTTCTGCTCGGACAGCCGGGACAGCGCGAATGCGTAGGCGGCGTCTTCGACATGGGCGTTGTGCACCACGATCTCGTCGACCGACGACGTCGGCCGTCTTCGCGACCTCCAGTCCGAACCCGGACTTCACCACGCAGTACTCGCCGCCTGCACCGAAGATGATCGGTTCGCCGTGGCTGACGTTGATCAGCCGGTCCTCGGCGCCTTCCTTGCGCAGCGCGTCGAAGGAGCCGTCGTTGAAGATCGGGCAGTCCTGCATGATCTCGACGAGTGCGGCACCCCGGTGCGCGGCAGCGGCGCGCAGCACCTCGGTCAGGCCCTTCTTGTCCGAGTCGAGTGCACGGCCGACGAAGGACGCCTCGGCACCGAGCGCCAATGACACGGGGTTGAACGGGTAGTCCAGCGAGCCCATCGGCGTCGACTTCGTGACCTTGCCAACCTCGGAGGTCGGCGAGTACTGGCCCTTGGTCAGCCCGTAGATGCGGTTGTTGAACAGCAGGATCGTGATGTTGACGTTGCGGCGCAACGCGTGGATCAGGTGGTTGCCTCCGATGGACAGCGCGTCGCCGTCACCGGTGACGACCCATACCGAGAGGTCGTCACGGGCCAGCGCGAGGCCGGTCGCGAACGTCGGGGCCCTGCCGTGGATCGAGTGCAGGCCGTAGGTCTCGAGGTAGTACGGGAACCGGCTCGAGCAGCCGATGCCGCTGACGAACACCATGTTCTCGCGCTTGAGCCCGAGTTCGGGCAGGAAGCTGCGGATCGTGTTGAGGATGACGTAGTCACCGCAACCGGGGCACCAGCGCACCTCCTGGTCGCTGGCGAAGTCCTTCGCCTTCTGCGGCTCGTCGGTCGTCGGCACCCCGCTGGTCTTGGTCAAGCCAGTGGGGGTCAACCCGAGATCGGCCCCGATCACGTCAGTCATGCGTCCACTCCCACGCCGTTGTCCACGGTGGCGGCAGCCAACCGTGCGAACTTGGCCTTGTCGGTTTCCTTTTCGCTCAGCGTTCCGTCGAGCGCGGCATCGATGATTCCCTCGACCTCCTCGGCGAGGAACGCCATGCCTTCCACCTTCGTCACCGACTGCACGTCGACCAGGAACTTGCCACGCAGCAGCAGCGCGAGCTGGCCGAGGTTCATCTCCGGCAGCACCACGTTCGGATAGCTGCGCAGGACCTCACCGAGGTTGGCCGGGAACGGGTTCAGGTGACGCAGTTGCGCGTGCGCGACCTTGATGCCGTTGCGCCGCGCCCGTCGGCAGGCCTCGCCGATGGGGCCGTAGGAGCTGCCCCACCCAATGAGCAGCAGCTCGGCGTCACCGGTCGGGTCGTCGACGACGAGGTCGGGAACGGAGATGCCGTCGATCTTGGCCTGCCGCAGGCGAACCATCAGATCGTGGTTCTTGGGCTCGTAGGAGATGTTTCCCGAACCGTTGGCCGACTCGAGGCCACCGATGCGGTGCTCGAGGCCTGGCGTCCCTGGCACGGCGAACTGGCGTGCGAGCGTCTCCGGATCACGCGCGTAGGGCTGGAACGGCTCACCGGACTTCGCGAAGGTGTGCGCGATCGGCTCGAACGTGCTGACGTCCGGGATGCGCCACGGCTCTGAGCCGTTGGCGATCGCGCCGTCCGACAACAGAATCACCGGCGTGCGGTAGGTCAGGGCGATCCGGACGGCCTCGACGGCGATCTCGAAGCAGTCCGACGGCGACTGCGGAGCGAGCACCGCGACGGGCGACTCACCGTTGCGGCCGTACAGGGCCTGGAGCAGGTCGGCCTGCTCGGTCTTGGTCGGCAGACCGGTCGACGGCCCGCCGCGCTGAACGTCGACGACGAGCAGCGGGAGTTCGGCCATGACGCCGAGACCGATGGCCTCGGACTTCAGTGCCACGCCCGGCCCCGAGGTGCTGGTCACGCCGAGCGCGCCGCCGTAGGACGCGCCGAGGGCCGCGCCGATGCCGGCGATCTCGTCCTCCGCCTGAAAGGTCAGGACGTTGAAGTTCTTGTGCTTGGACAGCTCGTGAAGGATGTCCGATGCGGGCGTGATCGGATAGCTGCCCAACATCACCTGAGTGTTCGCGAGCTGGCCTGCGACGACGATCCCGTACGCCAGCGCGGTGTTTCCCGAGATCTGGCGGTAGTCGCCGGAGTTCAGCTTCGCGGGTGCCACCTCGTAGGTGGTGCCGAACGCCTCGGTCGTCTCACCGAAGTTCCAGCCCGCCTTCAGCGCCAGCACGTTGGCCTCGGCGATCTCGGGCTTGCGGGCGAACTTCTCGCGGATGAAGGCGACGCTGTGCTCGAGCTCGCGGTTGTACATCCAGGACAGCAGACCGAGCGCGAACATGTTCTTCGCCCGCGAGCCGTCCTTCTTCGACGCGCCGATCTCTTCGACGGCGCCCAACGTCAGCGTGGTCATGGCCACGGCCTGCACGACGTAGTCGGACAGTTCGTCGTTCTCGAGCGGATTCGCCTCGTAACCGACCTTGGCGAGGTTGCGCTTGGTGAACTCGTCGGAGTTCGCGATGATCAGGCCGCCGCGTGGAAGGTCGCCGACGTTGGCCTTGAGGGCCGCCGGGTTCATCGCCACCAGAACGTCCGGCCGATCGCCTGCGGTGAGGATGTCGAAGTCGGCGATCTGGATCTGGAACGACGAGACGCCCGGCAGCGTGCCCTGTGGTGCGCGGATCTCGGCGGGGTAATTCGGTTGCGTGGCAAGGTCATTGCCGAACAACGCGGCTTCGGTGGTGAACCGGTCGCCGGTCAGCTGCATACCGTCGCCCGAGTCGCCCGCAAACCGAATGACGACCTTCTCGAGCTTCTGGCGCGGCGTGGCGCCGTTGCCGTTCTGACCCACGACCCTGCCTTTCCCGTTCCCCTTTTGGGCACGTCATCCCGAGTCGCAATTGAGGTCGCTGTCGCGGCCGCGCCGTCGGTGTGACGTCCACCAAAATCTTGATGTCACTGGCAGTAACGATTATTGCACTTCTCTTAGGGTGACCTCGTACGCGCCAGTCTGTTAACGCCATGTAAACACGGGTGAATTGCGCTGGTCAACGACGTCGAACTCGAGCAGCCCGCGGCGCGATTGTGGTTTTCGTCACGTTTTAGAGAATGTCATTCTCTAAGGATTTTGTTACCGGCCAGTAGCTCCCAGCTAGCACTCCGCGCGCCCGGCCGAAACGACCCGCGACTACGCCCGACCGATCGACGCGGTCCGAAGCCGATTCTCGAGCTCGCGCGCGACCAGTTCGCTGGCCAGTTCCACGGCACGCTCGGACCCGACGCCCGCTGATCGATTCATGGCGTAGCAGGCGGTGAACATGTCCCCCGCGCCCGTGGTCTGGACGCCCTCGACCCGCCAGGCAGCGGGAATCCTGACGACCGAACCGTCGGCATAGATGTCACAGCCCTCGGATCCGAAGGTCACGAGGATCTCGGGTACGCCGAGGCGCGCCGCCGTCGACGCGTCGAAGGTGCCGTCGGCCACGATGACCGCTTCGTCCTCGGCGAGCTTCAGCACCGCGAGCGGGCTGAGCAGATCCGGCGAGAAGTGGCGATCGACCAGGAGCGGCCCGACGTGGTCGGCGCGGACCAGGCCCTGACCGTCGTAGACGATGCGGTGCCCTCGCGCGGCGAGCCGAGCGAGGGTGTCCGCGGGAAAGTCGGTGCGCAGCAGCGGAGCGATGTGCAGCCACGTCGTCTCGGGGTCGGCGGCCTCGATCTCGGGCGCGCCCCACACCGGTCCGACCGCGTCGACGAACATCCGGCGATGATCGACGTCGACGTAGTCCAGCCGGAACGAACTCGTCCGGTCCGACGGCAGAATCCGCAGCATCGCGCCGTAGCGCTCGAGCAGCGGATCGAACAGCGCGTGGTCTTCGACGGCGCCCATCGCCACGATCCGCGCGGCCACCTCGGCATCGGTCAGCGCGACCGCGGCGAACGACGCACACCCGCCCGGGCTCTGCGGCGCGCCGTTGATGACGTCGATCGCCAAGTTACCCAGGACGGTCACACCGTCGACGAGCTGTTGCCGCACCGATCGAGCCTCCTGCACTCAGTCGGCGCGCCGTCGACGCCAATGGGCCGAAATGGTAGTCCGATTCCCCGTGAGCCGACGACGCAAGGCTCACGCGGGCAGGTTGTACGGGGTGATCACCTGGATGGGCGCGGGTCGGGCGGATTCGGCGGGAAGCGCGCCGTGCTGCTGCAGGATGGTGCGCATTGCGAGGCGGGCGTCGGCGCGCAGGTCGTTGTGCAGCACCACCGAGAGCCTGTCCGTCGCGCAGGAGGCGGCGGTTGTCGGCGTCGAGATCGTGGGCAATGAAAACCTTGCAGACGCGTCCTACTCGTTCGAAGGCCGCGACGGTCGCGGCGTTGCCCCCGCCGACCGAGTAGACCGCCGTGATGCCGGGATTGTCCTCGAGCGCCCGCAGGACCAGCCGCTCGTTGGTTTCGTCGATGCCGTCGCTGTCGCCGACCTCCACGATCAAGCGACCCGAGCCGCGTAGCGCCGAACGGAACCCCACCTCGCGTTCGCCTTCGCCTCTGAACGTCGAGCGACTGACGGTGATGAGCACGTCCCCGGGCGCGGTCCCCAGCCATTGATCCATCAGGTACGCGGCGGTGACTCCTGCGCCGTGGTTGTCGATGCCCACGTACGCGCACCGGTCCGAGTTCGGCACGTCGGTCGCATAGGTGACGACGGGAACCCGCGCTGCGGCGAGCCTGTCGATCAACTCGGCGACCTCGGGCTCGTCCTGCGCCTTGAGCACGACGCCGTGACTGCCTCGGATGCGAGCCAGCGCGTCGACCATCTGCGCGGTCGACCCCGACTCCCACAGATGAAATCGCGCACGCAGCATTGCCGGGGCGAACGCGGGAAGCTCGGCTTCGACCGCCGCGCGGAATGCGTCCGAAAACCGTTGCGGCGTCTGCATCACCACGTCGATGAGGTAGCGCCGTCCGTTGAGGCGCAGCTGTGCACGCTGCTTGTCCAGATCCGCGATCGCCTGCATGACCTCCGCGCGGGTGTTCTCCCGCACCCCGTCGCGGTCGTTGAGGACGCGGTCGACCGTCGCCTCGCTCAGCCCGGACTGCTGCGCGATCTCGCGGACCTTGTACCGATGCGGCACCGCTCCCCACTCCCTCCACGCGATTCGGCGTGCATAACCGTTGCTCACCGACGGACGTCACGTCGAATGTCACGCTGCAGCGTAAGCTGTATGAGGTCTTTTTGATGGCTTTTTGGTGTTGATTGCGGCGCACATCACAACGAGACTAGCGGGCATGGCTGCACCAGTGACCACTCACCGAGGAGCATGGATCGAGGAATCCGACTGCGACCTCGACGACTTCCACGCTCAGGTGTCTCGCGGCACCGATCCCGCCGACTACCCGTTCGCGACCGACGTCCGCGCCGGCGTGCTGGTCTACTCCGCCGACGCGGTGGCGCGAGCAGACCGCCGCGCGCTTCAAGCAGAGATCAACCGCGCGCTCGCCGACGGACCCGGCGTCGTGGCATTCGAGGATGCCTTCGATCACGACGTGGTGGACCGCGCGAGCGCCGCGTTCGCCGAGCTCATCGAGGCGCAACGCGCCGCCGGTGGCGCCGCAGGCGATCACTTCGGCAAGGCAGGCGCCAACGACCGCGTCTGGAATGCGGCGCAGAAGCTGGCACTGCACTCCCCCGAGGTGTTCGCCGACTACTACGCCAATGACGCGCTCGCGCTGGTGTGCCAAGCCTGGCTCGGCCCCCGCTATCAGGTCACCTCGCAGGTCAACGTCGTCAATCCCGGTGGCGCAGCACAGGTTCCGCATCGCGACTACCACCTCGGCTTCGTCAACGCCGACCAGTTGACCAGCTACCCGGCGGTGGTCCACGCACTGTCGGCGGCTCTGACCCTGCAGGGCGCCGTCGCCCACTGCGACATGCCGCTGGAGAGCGGCCCGACGATGCTGCTGCCGCACTCGCAGAAGTTCCTCGGCGGGTACGTCGCGTTCTACCGCCCCGAGTTCATCGAGTACTTCGCCGAACACCACGTTCAGGTGCCGCTGCGCAAGGGTGACGCCGTCTTCTTCAACCCCGCGCTCTACCACGGTGCAGGCACCAACTCGTCGGCCGACATCCGCCGGATGGCCAACCTGCTCCAGATCTCCTCGCCGTTCGGGCGGGCGATGGAATCGCTGGATCGCACCGCGATGGTGCGCGCGGTTTACCCGGCGCTGCTCGCCATGAAGGCCGCGGGACGCTCCGACCGCGACCTCGCGAACTCCGTCAACGCCACGGCCGAGGGCTATCCGTTCCCCACCAACCTCGACCACGACCAACCCATCGGCAGCCTCGCCCCGGCGAGTCAGGTCGACACCGTGCTGGCCGCCCTGGCCGACGGCCTCACCCCTCACGAACTCGACATCGCACTCGACGCACAAAACGAACGGAGAATTTCATGACCACCCTCGGCGTAATCGGACTTGGGACGCATCGGCGCCTTCCACACCGAAACCCTCAGCGGGCTAGCCGGTCTCGACGGACTGGTGATCACCGACGAGCGCAGCGACGTGGCCGAGGCCGTCGCCGCCAAGCACGGCGCCACGTACGTGGCAACCGTCGACGAGCTGCTGTCCTCCGGCGTCGACGGCGTAGTCGTGTCCGCCGCCACCCCGGCGCACGCCGAGCTCACGCTGGCCGCCGTCGAGCGCGGCATCCCCACGTTCTGCGAGAAGCCGATCGCCTCCACCGCAGCCGAAAGCGCCCGAGTCGCCGAGGCCATCCTGAAGTCCGGGCGTGCCCGTCCAGGTCGGCTACCAGCGCCGTTACGACGCGGCATTCGCCGCGGCCAAGCGGGCCGTCGACGACGGATCGCTCGGCATCATCCACACCGTGCGCAGCACCACGATGGACCCCGCTCCCCCGCCGCTGGACTACATCAAGGGCTCGGGTGGCATCTTCCGCGACTGTGCCGTGCACGATTTCGACGTGATCAACTGGATCACCGGGCAGCGCGCCGTCGAGGTGTACGCGACCGGCACCGTCCAGGGCGATCCGCTGTTCGCGGAGTACGGCGACGTCGACACCGCCGCGGTCATCGTGAAGTTCGACGGCGGAGCGCTCGGCGTGGTGTCCAACGCGCGCTACAACGCGCGCGGCTACGACTGCCGCCTCGAGGTGCACGGCTTCGACGACAGTGTCGCCGCAGGCTGGGACCAGGGCGTTCCGCTCCGAAATACCGACCCCGCCAACGACTTTCCGCAGGGGCCTGCCCATCACTTCTTCATGGACCGCTTCACCGAGGCGTTCCGCACCGAGTTGGCCGCGTTCGTCGAGGTGACCAAGGGCGGCCCAATCCTCGGTGCAACCGTCGCCGACGCCGTCGAGGTCGCCTGGCTGGCCGAGGCCGCCACCGAGTCGCTGCGCCGCGGCGTTCCGGTGACGATCGCGGAGGTACGGAACTCGTGAGCGCGATGAAGATCGCGGGGGCACCCATCTCGTGGGGCGTGTGCGAAGTGCCCGGCTGGGGTTACCAATTGGACCGCACGCGCGTCCTGACGGAGATGCGCGGTGCCGGGCTGACCGCGACCGAACTCGGGCCCGACGGCTTCCTTCCGACGGACACCGATGAGTTGAAAGCCGTTCTGCACGAAAGTGATCTGGAGTGCGTCGGCGGTTTCGTCCCGGTCGTGCTGTTCAAGGACGACCACGACCCCGCCGTCGATCTCGCCGGGCCTCTCGAGTCGCTCGTCGCGGCAGGAGCAGGCGTGGTGGTCCTCGCCGCGGCCACCGGATCCGACGGCTACGACTCGCGGCCGGTGCTCGACGATGCCCAGTGGGCCACGCTGTTCGCCAACCTGGACCGGTTGGCCGCCATCGTCGCCGACCGCGGACTGCTCGCGGTGTTGCATCCGCACGTCGGCACCGTCGTCGAGACCAAGGACGACGTCGACCGCGTGCTCGCTGGGTCGACGATCCCGCTGTGCCTCGACACCGGCCACCTCCTGATCGGCGGAACCGATCCGCTGGAGCTGGCCAAGGCCGTGCCGAGCCGGATCGAGCACACGCACCTCAAGGACGTCGACGCTGCACTGGCGGCCAAGGTGCAGTCCGGCGAGCTGACCTACACCGATGCCGTCAAGGCGGGCATGTACACGCCATTGGGCACGGGCGACGTCGACATCGCCGGAATCGTCTCGGTGTTGCGGGACAACGGGTTCGACGGCTGGTTCGTGCTAGAACAGGACACGATCCTGGATGGCGAGCCATCCGGCGAGGGTCCGGTCCGCGACGTGCTCGCCAGTGTGGCCCACCTGAACGCCGTCGCGGGGTGAGCCTCGGAATCGGAGTGCTCGGTGCCTCACGGATTGCCGAATCGTCGATCGTGGGGCCCGCGGCGGAACTCGGCCATCGGTTGGTGGCGGTCGCCGCGCGGGATCCACTGCGCGCCGAGGCGTTCGCGGAGAAGTACGGTGTCGACCGCGCCGTCGCGTCGTATCAGGACGTCATCGACGATCCTGAGGTCGACGTCGTCTACAACCCACTGGCGAACTCGCTGCACGCGCCGTGGAACCTCAAGGCGATCGCCGCAGGCAAGCCGGTGTTGAGCGAGAAGCCCTTCGCCCGTGACCAATCCGAGGCCCGCAAGGTTGCCGAGGCAGCCGACGCCGCGGGCGTGACCGTGCTGGAGGGGTTTCACTACTACTTCCATCCCGTCACGCAGCGAGCGTTCGCACTGGTGTCGAGCGGCACGCTGGGAACGATCACCCGCGTCGAGGTGCGCATGGCGATGCCTGCACCCGGCGACGACGACCCCCGGTGGTCGTACGAGCTGGCGGGTGGTGCTCTGATGGACCTGGGCTGCTACGGCATTCACGTCATGCGGATGCTGGGAACGCTGGCAGCACCGGGCATCGAAGGACGGCCGTCGATCGTGCGTGCTCACGCAGAGCAGCGCAGCCCGAACGTGGACGCGTGGTGTGACGTCGAGTTCGGCTTCCCCGGTGGCGCCGACGGACTGTCCGCGAATTCGATGGTTGCCGAACATCATTCAATGACCATCGAGATTTCGGGAACCGCGGGCGAGCTGCGGGTCCACGACTTCATCAAGCCCAACGGGGACGACCGACTGACGCTGGAGACCCCGCACGGCACCACGGTCGAACGGCTGGGCACCCGGCCGTCGTACACCTACCAGCTGGAGGCCTTCGCCGACCACGTGGAGAACGGCGCAGCGCTGCCGTTCGGCACCGCCGACGCGGTGGCGAACATGGCCATGATCGACGCCGCCTACCGCGCGGCGGGAATGGATCCCCGATGACCAACGATGCCGCATTCCAACTCGCCGTGAGCGCCGAGATGGTGTTCACCGACCTGCCCTTCATCGAGCGGGTACGACGCATCCACGATCTCGGTTTCGCGGCGGAGATCTGGAGCTGGGACGACAAGGACCTCGACGCGCTCGCGGCGACCGGTGCCACGTTCACCTCGATGACCGGCTACCTGCACGGCGACCTGATCGACCCCGAGACCGCCGACGACGTCGTCGCCACGGCCGAGCTCAGCATCAAGGCCGCTGAGACACTTGGCGTTACGCGGCTGAACCTGCACACCGCCGAGCTGGTCGACGGACTGCCTGCCCGGCCTCGCCTGCGCGCCACGGGCGCGATGTGGACCACCGCGCTGCGCACCCTGGAGCGTCTCGGTGAGCTCGGCGCATCCGCTGGCGTGACGTTCTGCGTCGAGAACCTCAACACGATCGTGGACCATCCGGGGGTGCCTCTGGCGCGCGCGAAGGACACGCTCGCGCTGATCGAGGGGGTCGGGCATCCGAACGTCAAGATGATGCTCGACCTCTACCACGCGCAGATCGGCGAGGGGAACCTGATCGAACTGGTTCGCCGGTGCGGGGAGGCCATCGGAGAGATCCAGGTGGCTGACGTGCCGGGTCGCTGCCAGCCGGGAACGGGCGAGATCTTCTACCCGGCCGTCGCAAGGGCATTGCACGACATGGGTTATCGCGGCACGGTCGGGCTGGAGGGTTACGCATCGGGCGACGACGTCGATGCGCTCAACGCGTTCCGCGCGGCCTTCACGGTCTAGCAGTCACCGCACGACCTTCACGTAGCCCAGCGTCGGGTCCGACGCACTGATGGGATTGCCCCCGTCGCGCAACGCGACCAGCAGCCGCAGGACGTCCTCGCTGAGCCGCTCCCCCGGCATGACCAGTGGGATGCCCGGCGGGTAGGGCGTGATCGCTTCCGCGGCGATTCGTCCGGCTGGCAGCGGCCAGAGGGACCGACTCCTCGTCGGCGAAGAACGCCTCACGCGGCGTCAGCACCATCTCCGGACGCACCGACAGAAGATCCGACACCAACCCGGTCGACTGGCCATTGGGGCGTAAACCGGCTGTGTTCGACCACTTCGGCGAAACCCGCGACGAGGCGGTCCATGTCGGCCTCGGTGTTGCCGATCGTCGTGATGCACAGGACGTGGCCCGCGCCGCTCAACTCGGGTTGGACGCCGTGAACCCCGTTGAGCCGCGCGACGACGTCTCGCGCGTCGACCGCGAGGCCTGCGGTCCCGATGAGCAGCTTCGTCTCGTCGAGCTGGTGCAACCCGGTGCCCGCGCCCGCCAGGTGTTCCCGACGAAGCACCGTCAGGCCGGGAATGGCGGCGAGTCGGACGGCCGCACGTCGGGCCCGGTCAAGAGTCTCGTCGAGCAGCTGACGGCCGTCCAAGACCATCTGCCGTCGCGCCAGGTCGATCGACGCCATGATCGCGAAATGCGGGCTGGTGGTCTGGATCAACTGAAGTGCGCGCCGAACCGTCGCCGGATCGAGGACGTCGGGGTCGACGTGAAGCACGGCCGCCTGGCTGAGGCCCGACAGGATCTTGTGCACGGACTGCACGGTGGCTGCCGCGCCGGATTTCTCACCAGGCGCCGGCAGGTCGGGATGGAAGGTGAAGTGCGGCGAATGCGCGCCGTCGACGAGGAGTCTGGCGCCGTGTCGACGGCACGTCTCGGACAGCGAAGCGATGTCACCGGTGGTGCCGTAGTAGGTGGGGTGCAGCACCCACAGCGCCTTGGCGTGACTCTCGTTGAATGCCCGCTCCACGACGTCGGTGTCCAAACCATGTGCGACGCCGAATCTTTCGTCCCACCGGGGTTCCAGCCAGATCGGGCGGGCGCCGACCTGCACCAGGCCCGCCAGCACGGACTTGTGCGCGTTGCGCGCCACCAGAACCGGTTCGTCGCGGCGAAGCGCCGACAACGCGACGGCGATGTTGCCGCTCGTCGAACCCTGGACCAGGATGAAGCTCTCGCCCACTCCCCAGGCGTCCGCGATCAGGCGCTCGGCTTCGAGGATCGGGCCCTCGGGGCAGTGCAGAGTGTCGGTGTCGGGAAGGTTGTTCAGGTCGAGCTCGGCGATGTGCTCTCGAAACCACGGGTCCAGAGACCTGCCGCCCTTGTGCCCGGGGCTGTAGAACGGCGCCTGGCCTCGCTCGACGAACGCCCGCAGTGAGTCGTAAAGCGGTGCGGCACCGTGCATCGATTGACGGTAGACCATCGGCCACGCCGTCATCGCGTGGCGGTGACCGCAGCGCCGGCATCGCGCGGCAGTCTGAGCGTCTCGACGATGGTGACCACCATCAGCGCCCCGAGTACCAGAAACGTCCAGCCGTACGCGGCTCCCGCCGAGGCGCTCGTCGCCAGGGGCGCAAAGGTGCTGAGCAACAGCGCCGCGATGGCGATGCCGAGGCCCGCCGCCAGTTCCTGCACGGCGGCGTTCAAGGTGTTGGCGTGGGTCAACTCGTCACCGTCGACGTCGGAGAAGGCCAGGCTGTTGTACGCCGTGAAGCCGATGGATCGCAGCGCGCCGCTGACGAACAGGATTGCGGCGATCACCGCGATGGGCATGCCGGGTCTGACGCTCGCCAACAGCGCGAAGCACGCCACCGACAGCACCGCGTTGACCAACAGCACCCGCCGAATTCCGTACCGCCGCATCAACGGCGTCGTCGCCGGCTTGATCGCGATGTTGCCCGCGAACAGCACCGCGACCATCAGCCCGGACAGGAACGGCGACCAGCCGAAGACGAGCTGGAACTGCAACGGCAACAGGAACGGCACCGCGGTGATGACCAGGCGGTAGAGCGATCCGGCCGACACCGTGATGCGCAGGGTCGGCACTCGCAGCACCCGCAGTTGGACCAGTGGATGGCGGTAACGCAGGAGGTGCCACGTCGCGCCAGCGAGCAGGATGACGGCGAGGGCGCCGCCGACGGCCACCGACGCCCAGTCCGTTCCCGCCACCCGGATGCTCTCGAGCGCGATCAGCGCCGCGGCGATGCCCGCGCCGAGCGCCGTCAACCCGCGCCAGTCCAGCGGCCGCGGCGATGGCGTTGCCTCACCCCGGATCAGCTTGAGGGACAACAGGAATCCGACGATGCCGATCGGGATGTTGACGGCGAAGATCCACCGCCACGACCCAAGCGTCGCGATGGCGCCACCGAGCACGGGCGCCACGACGGGTGCCGCCAAGGCGGGCCAGGTCAGCAGTGCGATCGCCCGAACCAGATTGGCCTTGCCGCTGAACCGCAACACCGCCAGCCGGCCGACGGGCACCATCATCGCTCCCCCGACACCCTGCAGCACGCGCATGGCGACGAGCATCGGCAGCGAGACGCTGGCCGCGCAGCCGATCGAGGCCAGCGTGAAGATCGCGATCGCCGCGGCGAACACCGGCCGCGGACCGAACCGGTCGGCCATCCATCCGCTGGCCGGAATGAGCACCGCCACCGTGACGAGGTACGCCGAGATCGCGACGCTGACGTCGACGGGGTCGATGCCGAACGACCCCGCGATCAAGGGGATGGCAGGGGTGATGATCGTCGCGTCGAGGATCTCCATGAAGAAGGCGCCTGCCACCAACAGCGCCATGGCTCTGGGGAATTGGGCCGACGCCGCGGACGGCTCAGTTCACACGACATCGCTCCTTTGACACACGACCGATCCGACAAGACCCCGCCGACCTGCTCGGTCGACGGGGTCCTGGGTCGGGGAAATCTACTTGCGGCCCAACTCGTGGTTGAGGGCTTCGAGTTCGTCGCCGCCCGCCATCTCCTGTGTCAGGTGCTCCAGGGTGATGTCGTCGTACGTGCAGTCCAGCTTCTGCCTGCCACGGTTCAGCAGGACGAAGTGATCCCCGACCATGTACGCATGGTGCGGGTTGTGCGTGATGAAGACGACGCCGAAGCCCGCCTCCTTGGCCGCGGTGATGTACTTCAGCACGACACCCGACTGCTTGACGCCGAGCGCCGCGGTCGGTTCGTCGAGGATCAGCACGCGTGCGCCGAAGAACACGGCGCGAGCGATCGCCACACACTGCCGCTGACCTCCGGACAGCGAGCCGATCGGGGCGTCGACGTCGGGCAATTCGATGCCCATCTTCGCCAGCTCGGTGAGGGTCGTCGCCCGCATTGCGTTGGCGTCCAACGAATACGGGAACGACGACTTGCGGACTTCCTGGCCGAGGAAGAAGTTGCGCCACACCGGCATCAACGGCACGACGGCCAGGTTCTGGTACACCGTCGCGATGCCCTTGTCCGAGCGCGTCGGCGGGCGAGGCGAATCGGGTCGACTCGCCGTCCACCAGCAGATCGCCCTCGGTCTGCTGATGCAGCCCGGAGATGATCTTGATGAGCGTGGACTTGCCCGCACCGTTGTCGCCGAGGATGCCGGTGACCTCGCCCGCGTGCACCCGCAGGCAGATGTCCTTGAGCGCGGTGATGTTTCCGTAGGACTTGCCCACGTTCACCAGCTCGACCAACGGCACCTTGCCGCCCGAAGGGGCGTCGTGCTCGGGACTTTCGACTGTTGCGGTCATTCTGTCACCTCTTCGCTGCGTAGTTACGGAAGGCATTGTTGGCGATGACGGCGAACAGCAGCACCGCGCCGAGGAAGAACTTGAACCAGTCGGGATCCCAACCGGCGTAGACGATCCCCTGGTTGGCCATGCCGAAGATGAAGGCACCGATGGCCGCACCGATCGCCGTGCCGTAGCCACCCGTGAGCAGGCAGCCTCCGACGACCGCGGCGATGATGTAGAAGAACTCGTTGCCGATGCCCTGGCCGGACTGCACGGTGTTGAAGTTGAACAGCAGGTGCATGCCGACGAACCAGGCGCAGAAGCCGACGAACATGAACAGGCCGATCTTGACCTTGGTCACCGGCACACCGACGGCACGAGCACTGTCCGCGTCACCGCCAACGGCGAAGATCCAGTTGCCGATCTTGGTCTTGAACAACACCCACGTCGCGACCGCGGTGAACAACAGCCACCAGAGCACGGTGACCTTCAGCTGAATGCCGAACATCGGAATCGAGTAGGCGAACACCTTGCTGCGCCGAGTCCCAGCCCTCCATGTCGGAGACGCTCTGGGTGGCGACCTGGCCCGAAACCAGTTTCGTGACAGCGAGGTTGACGCCGGCGATCATGAAGAACGAGCTCAGCGTGATCAGGAAGCTCGGAATCTTGGTCTTCATCACCAGGTAGCCGTTGAGGAAGCCGACGGCCAGCGCGAGGATCAGCGCCAAGCCCGCACCCGACCCACAGGTTGAGGTGCAGGTTGTACGCGAGCATCGACGCCGCGAGCGAGCTGAACGTCACGGCCACGCCTGCCGACAGGTCGAACTCGCCGCCGATCATCAACAGGGCGACGCCGCACGCCATGATGCCGATCGTGGAGCTGGCGTACAGGACGGTCGTCAGCGATGCGGCCTCCCGGAACGGCGGCGCCACGATGAAGAAGATGACGAAGAGCCCGATGGCGCCGATCGCGGCACCCATCTCCGGACGGATCAGCATGCGCTGCAGGCGGTTACGTTCTTTCACCCGTTCGTCGCGGACGACCTTGCGGCGTCCCGAGGTCCAGGTCTGCTTGAGTGGACATGTCTTCTCTTTCTCTCCCTGATGCCTCTAGCGGGTTCCGGCTTTGGCCAGTTCGGCGACGGCGTCGATGTTCCCCTGGTCGATGAACGACGGACCGGTCAGCGTCGGCTGCCCGCCACCGATCAGGTTCTTGTTGTTGATGTAGAGCCACAGCGAGTCGATGGCGAGGTAGCCCTGCAGGAACGGCTGCTGGTCGACGGCCCACTGCACCTTGCCGCCCTTGATCGCGTCGACGAGCGCGGCGTTGGTGTCGAAGGTGACGATCTTCGCCGAGCTTCCCGCGTTCCCGACCGACTGCACCGCGGTCAGTGCGATCGGCGCACCGAGCGCGACGATGTGGTCGATGGACGGATCCTGCTGCAGCTTGGCAGTGATCGTCGACTCCACCGACGGCATGTCCTTGCTGTTGACGTTCAGGATCTCCATCTGCCCCTTGAAGCCCTGTTTGACTCCGGCGCAACGGGATTCGAGCGCGACCTGGCCCTGTTCCTGAATGACGCAGATGATCTTCTTGGCGCCGTCGGCATTGAGTTTCTCGCCGGCGGAGACGCCCGCGAGCTTCTCGTCCTGGCCGAAGTACTCCTGAACGCCCATCGACTTGAAGTTGTCGAAGCCGCTGTTGAAGGCCACGACCGGGATGTCGGCGGCCAGGGCGGCCTTGACGGCGGGCGCCATGGCGTCGGGCTTGGCCAATGTCAGGGCGATGCCTGCAACCTTGCTGTCGATCGCGCTCTGCACCAGGTTGGCCTGGTTGGGCGCCTCCGGATCGTTGGAGTAGCGCAGTTCGATGTTGTCCTTGTCCGCGGCGGCCTGCGCACCCTTGCGGATGAGGTCCCAGAACGAGTCGCCCGGTACCTCGTGGGTGATCATCGCGACCGTGATTCGCGGCGTGTTCGCCTGTCCGGCGCCCATTCCGCCGCCGTTGCTTGTCCGGCTTGCCGCCGGTGCTCGAACACGACACGAGCCCCAGGGCGAGAACCCCTGCACACGCGGCGGCTGCCAACCGATCGAACTTCATCGTCTCTCCTGTCTGCGAGTGCCCCACGGCACGACCTGCAGACGATGTAACCCGGGTCACAAGCGAATGTCAATACTTTGTCAAGACATTAGGACTGCAAGTCATACGCACCAAGAGGGCGAGAAGTTTGCCAGATGGCAGAAGGCCGAGCGAAGGCGCAAGGCGAGTCAGCGGTCGACGAGCGTGGTTTCGAAGTAGTAGCGCGACGCGCGATAGCAATGTGCGCCGTACTCGACCGCCTTGCCCGAATCGTCGAAGGCCGTGCGGTTCATCGTGAGCAGCGGCGCACCGGTCTTCTCGTCCAGCAGCCGAGCTTCCAGCTTGGAGGCGGGCTTGGCGCCGATGCGCTGCCTTGCCAGCCTGATGTGGACACCGCGTGCCCGCAGCGACTGATAAAGGCCGTTGCTCTCGAGCTCCTCGGCTTCGGGGGCGAGATCCACGGGCAGATAGTTGGTCATGACCGCGAGCGGCTCGCCATTGGCACACCTCAGTCGCTGGATCGTCACCATCTCGTGGCCAGCAGTGAGGTTGAGCTCGGCCGCAATCTCTTCGTCGACCATGCCGACGTGGTATTCGAGCAGCTGGGTAGTCGGGTCCTGGCCGGCCCGCGCAAGATCGTCGAAGAGGCTGGTGAGCTCGACCCGGCGATGTACGGGATTCTGCACGACCTGGGTTCCGACACCCCGCTTGCGCACCAGCATGCCCTTGTCGACGAGCTCCTGGATGGCGCGACGGGTGGTCGGGCGCGACAGTGCCAAGCGCTGCGCCAGCGCGAGTTCGTTCTCGAATCGATCGCCCGGCGCAAGTTCGCCATCGCGGATCGCCGCTTCGATCGCTTGCGCGAGTTGGTAGTACAGGGGGACAGGACTTGACCTGTCCAGCTCAACCGCCAGCGGCACATCGACTCCAATCCCGCGTTCCGACCAGATGGAAGTAGCTGCAGCCTAGCACTCCATGATTGCAAGTCAGAATGTCAGGACAAACTATTGACAGAGCGGAGTGACGGGAGGCACAGTTTAGGCAAGCCCACCAACTACTGCCCTGGGAGCTGACTTGCCCACCACACAGCCATTCGACGTTCTCGCCATCGGGCGGAGCGGCGTCGACATCTACCCGCTGCAGATCGGCGTCGGCCTCGAGGACGTCGAGTCCTTCGGCAAGTTCCTCGGCGGCAGCGCCGCCAACGTCGCCGTCGCCTCCGCACGCCTCGGCAACGGCACGGCCTTGATCTCCGGTGTCGGCGACGACCCATTCGGTCGGTTCGTGCGCGCCGAACTGAACAGGCTCGGCGTCGACAACCGTTACGTCGCAACGCACGATGCGTACCCGACACCGGTGACGTTCTGCGAGATCTTCCCGCCTGACGACTTTCCGCTGTACTTCTACCGCAAGCCGAGCGCACCGGACCTGCAGATCACGCCGGAGGAAATCGACGGCGACGCCGTCAGGTCCGCGCGCCTGTTCTGGGCCACCGTGACCGGTCTGTCCGAGGAGCCCAGCAGGAGTGCGCATTTCGCTGCGTGGGAGGCGCGCTCTCGGGCGCCCCTGACGGTGCTCGACCTCGACTACCGACCGATGTTCTGGGACACCCCGGCTGCTGCGACCGAGCAGGTGCAGAAGGCGCTGCAGCACGTCACCGTCGCCGTCGGGAACCGCGAGGAGTGTGAGATCGCGATCGGTGAGACCCATCCGGGCAAGGCTGCGGATGCGCTCCTCGATCTCGGCGTCGAACTCGCCATCGTCAAGCAGGGCCCGCGAGGCGTCCTCGGAAAGACCAAGCATTCCGCGGTGACCGTTCCACCCAACCAGGTCGACGTCGTGAACGGCCTCGGCGCCGGAGACAGCTTCGGCGGCAGCCTCATTCACGGTCTTCTGCGCGGCTGGCCCCTGGAGAAGACCCTGCGCTACGCGAACGCCGCAGGCGCCATCGTTGCCTCGCGCCTCGAATGCTCGACCGCCATGCCGACAGCCGCCGAGGTCAGCGAGCTCGCCGAACAAACCGCCGTGGAGGCCGTCAATGTCTAGCGCGACGTCACTCGTTCCGACTACGCCGCAGTCACCGACCTGCGAGCCGCCGACCCCGGCGCGGTCGCCAAGGCCTGGGAGAGCCGTACCACCCGTCCGACGATCCGAGGCGACGGCCGGCTGATGATCGTCGCCGCCGACCATCCGGCGCGCGGCGCACTGGCCGTCGGCAACCGTCCGACTGCCATGAACAGCCGCACGGACCTTCTGGACCGGCTGCGCGCTGCGCTGGCCGACCCCGGCGTCGACGGCGTCCTCGCCACGTCGGACATCCTCGACGACCTGCTGCTGCTCGGCGCGCTCGAGGACAAGGTCGTGTTCTCCTCCTTCAATCGGGGCGGGCTCGCGGGAGCGTCGTTCGAGTTCGACGACCAAATGACCGCAGCCACCGCGGAATCGACCGCCGCCGCGAAGATGAACGGCGGAAAGATGTTGTGCCGCATCGCCCTCGACGATCCCGGCACCGTCGCCACCATGGCCGCCTGCGCCAAGGCGGTCGACGAACTCGCAGCGCGCGGCCTGATCGCCATGCTCGAGCCGTTCATGTCCTCGCGGGTCAACGGCAAGGTGCGCAACGACCTCAGCCCCGATGCCGTGATCAAGTCGGTCCACATCGGTCAGGGGCTTGGCGCGACGTCGGCCTACACCTGGATGAAGCTTCCCGTCGTCGAGGAGATGGACCGTGTGATGGAGTCCACCACCTTGCCGACGCTGTTGCTCGGCGGTGATCCCGCCGATCCCGACGAGGCGTTCGCGAGCTGGGAGAAGGCGCTCGGACTCCCCTCGGTGCGCGGCCTCATCGTCGGGCGCACGCTGCTCTATCCCGCCGACGACGACGTCAGCGCCGCGGTGGCGACCGCGGTATCGATGGTGCGCTGATCATGGGCGAGCGAAGCGACGGGGGACATTGACATGCACAGCAAGCTCTACATCCCGGCGCGCAGCGCAGCGCTGCCCTTCACCGTCGACATCACGCCAGAGTCTGCGGGCTGGACCGAATCCTCCTTGCGGGTCATCGAACTGGACGAGAGCCAGAGCGCCGACCTCACCACCGGCGACACCGAAGTGATGATCCTGCCGCTGTTCGGCGGCGGACGCATCGAGTGCGACGGCGACGACCTTCGAGTTGGCGCCACGCGGTTCGGTATTCGACGGCCCAGCCGACATGGTCTACGTCGGCATCGCGCAGGAATACCGGCTTTCGGGCGAAGGCCGCTTCGCCATCTGCGGCGCCAGGGCGAAGAACTCCTTCCCCAACCGCCGGGTCGCCGCCGCGGACGTGTCGGTCGAACTGCGCGGCGCGGGCAACTGCAGTCGGCAGGTGCACAACTTCGGCACCGCAGGCGTTTTCGAGGCCGACTCGCTGATCGCGTGTGAGGTGATCACTCCCGGCGGAAACTGGTCGAGCTACCCCGCACACAAGCACGACGAGAACACCCCGACCGAATCGGAACTCGAGGAGATCTACTACTTCGAGATCGCCGCGGGCCCGGACGGCTCCCGCGGATTCGGCTACCACCGCGTGTACGGCACCCCGGACCGTCCGATCGAGGTCCTCGAAGAGGTCCGCACGGGCGACGTGGTGCTGGTGCCGCACGGCTATCACGGCCCTTCGGTCGCCGCGCCGGGCTACCACATGTACTACCTCAACGTGATGGCCGGACCCGGCGCCGAGCGCGCCTGGAAGATCGTCGACGACCCCGAACACGCGTGGCTCCGCGGCACCTGGGACGACCAGGCCGTCGACCCGCGGCTTCCCCTCCACCAGACAGGAGCATGACAGTGGTCTCCACCGCACCCAAGCGGGCCGAGAAGATCGCCGATGGCGAAGCCACCGTGCGACTCACCGTCGCGCAGGCCACGATTCGGTTCCTCGGCAACCAGTACGTCGAACACGACGGCGAGCGGACCAAGTTCTTCGCGGGCGCCTTCGGCATCTTCGGCCACGGCAACGTCGCGGGCCTCGGCCAGGCGCTGCTGCAGGACGAGATCACCGCGATCGAGGCAGGCACCGAGCCGTCGCTGCGCTACGTGCTCGGCCGCAACGAGCAGGCGATGGTGCACAGCGCCGTCGCCTACGCCCGTCAGAAGGACCGGCTGCAGACCTGGGCCGTCACCGCCAGCGTCGGGCCCGGCTCGACCAACATGCTGACCGGCGCCGCGCTCGCCACCATCAACCGGCTACCCGTCCTGCTGCTGCCCGCCGACACCTTCGCGACACGCGTCAGTTCGCCGGTACTGCAGGAACTGGAACTGCCGTCCTCCGGCGACGTCACCGTCAACGATGCGTTCAAGCCGCTGTCGCGCTACTTCGACCGGGTGTGGCGGCCCGAGCAGCTGCCTGCCGCGCTCCTCGGCGCGATGCGAGTGCTCACCGACCCCGTCGAAACAGGTGCAGCGACGATTTCCATTCCGCAGGACGTGCAGGCCGAGGCCCACGACTGGCCGGAATCGCTGTTCGCCGAACGCACCTGGCACGTCGCACGGCCGATGCCGGAGCGCTCGGTGATCGCCCGCGCGGCCGACGTGATCCGCTCCGCCAAGAAGCCGCTGATCGTCGCGGGCGGCGGCGTCATCTACTCCGACGCCACCGACGCGCTCGCCGCGTTCTGCGAGAAGACCGGCATCCCCGTCGGCCAGAGCCAGGCGGGCAAGGGCTCACTCCCCTACGACCACCCGCAGTCCGTCGGCGCGATCGGCTCGACCGGCACGACCGCGGCCAACGCGCTCGCCACCGAGGCCGACGTCGTCATCGGAATCGGCACCCGCTACAGCGATTTCACCAGCGCGTCGCGCACCGCGTTCAACAACCCCGACGTGCGGTTCGTGAACGTCAACGTGGCATCGATCGACTCGGTCAAGCAAGGGCGGCGTCAGCGTCGTGTCCGATGCCCGTGAGGCGATCGAGGCACTCGGTGTCGCGCTCGGCGACTACTCCGTGAGCGACGAATACCGCACGCGCACCGCCGACCTCGCCAAGGAGTGGGAGGACACCGTCTCCGCGGTGTACGCGGTCGACGACGGTGCCGCGCTGAACCAGAACCAGGTGATCGGTCTGGCCAACACGCTGTCGGACCCCCGCGACGTCGTGGTGTGCGCGGCCGGCTCGATGCCCGGCGATCTGCACAAGCTGTGGCGTACCCGCGATCGCAAGGGCTACCACGTCGAATACGGCTTCTCCTGCATGGGATACGAGGTCGCGGGCGGCATCGGCGCCAAGATGGCCGAACCCGACCGCGACGTGTTCATCATGGTCGGCGACGGCTCCTACCTGATGATGGCCACCGAGTTGGTGACCGCGGTGCAGGAGAACGTCAAGGTCATCGTCGTGCTCGTGCAGAACCACGGCTTCGCCTCCATCGGAGGGCTTTCCGAAGCGTTGGGCTCCCAGCGGTTCGGCACCTCCTACCGCTACCGCAGCGACGACGGCCGACTCGACGGCGACAAGCTGCCTGTCGACCTCGCCGCCAACGCCGCCAGCCTCGGCGCCGACGTCATCCGCGTGGTCACCGCCGCAGAGTTCACCGATGCCGTCAAGGTCGCCAAGGCCAGCGACCGCACGACCGTCATCCACGTCGAGACCGACCCGCTGATCTTCGCGCCGGACAGCGAATCATGGTGGGACGTACCGGTGTCCGAGACCTCCACCCTCGAGTCCACCCAGTCGGCCTACCAGACGTACTCCGACTGGAAGAAGATCCAGCGCCCCTTCGTCCGCCCCTCCTGACAGCTGAAAGGCACACGACACGTGAGCACAATTCTCGTCGGCTCCGCCCCCGACTCCTGGGGCGTCTGGTTTCCCGACGACCCCAACCAGACCCCGTACACGCGCTTCCTCGACGAGGTCGCGGCATCGGGCTACGAATGGATCGAACTCGGTCCGTTCGGCTACCTGCCGACCGACCCCAAACAGCTGTCCGACGAGCTGGCCGCCCGCAACCTGAAGCTTTCCGCGGGAACGGTTTTCGAGCACCTGCACCAGTCCGAATCCGGGGATGACTCCTGGGACGCGGTGTGGAAGCAGATCGAGGACGTCGCGAAGCTGACCGCAGCCGTCGGCGGCAAGCACGTCGTCGTGATCCCGGAGATGTGGCGTGACCCGTCCACCGGCGCCGTACTCGAGGACCGCAATCTGACTCCCGCGCAGTGGAAGCAGAAGACCACCGGGATGAACGAGCTCGGCAAGGCGATGTTCGAGAAGTACGGCGTCCGTGCGCAATACCACCCGCACGCCGACTCTCACGTCGACACCGAGGAGAACGTCTACCGCTTCCTCGACGGCACCGACGGCGAGTTCGTCAACCTGTGCCTGGACACCGGCCACATCAGCTACTGCGGTGGGGACAACATCGCGATCATCCGACGGGCACCGGAGCGCATCGGCTACCTGCACCTCAAGCAGGTCGACCCCGAGGTGCGCGCCAAGGTCGAGGCCGAGGATCTGCCGTTCGGCGAGGCCGTCAAGCTCGGCGCCATGACCGAACCGCCGCTTGGTATTCCGGACATGCCACCGCTGCTCGCCGAGATCGAGAAGCTCGGCATCGACGTGTTCGCGATCGTCGAGCAGGACATGTACCCCTGCGAGGTCGACGCCCCGCTGCCCATCGCCCAGCGCACCCAGAATTACCTGGGGTCGTGCGGCGTTCCGTCCGTTCGCTTCAACTGAGCTAGGAGACTCGAGAACATGTCCGACTTGCGTGTAGCCGTCCTCGGCGTCGGCGTCATGGGCGCCGATCACGTCGCGCGTATCAACACCAGAATCTCCGGCGCCCGGGTCACGGTCGTCAACGACTACCTGACCGAGAAGGCGGAGGCGATCGCCGCAGGTATCCCCGGCTGCCGCGCCATCGCCGATCCACTCGACGCGATCGCCGACCCGGAGGTCGACGCCGTCGTGCTCGCCACCCCCGGCCCGACGCACGAGAAGCAACTGCTGGCGTGCCTCGAGCACACCAAGCCGGTGATGTGCGAGAAGCCGTTGACCACCGACGTGGAGACCTCGCTCGAGGTCGTCAAGCGGGAGGCGGAGCTCTCCACCAGGCTGATCCAGGTCGGCTTCATGCGCCGCTTCGACCACGAATACGCGCAACTGAAGGCACTTCTCGACAGCGGCGACCTCGGGCTCCCGCTGGTGCTGCACTGCGCGCACCGCAACCCGGCGGTGCCGCCCTCGTTCGACAGCGCGATGATCGTGCGGGACTCCCTGGTGCACGAGGTCGACGTCACCCGGTTCCTGTTCGACGAGGAGATCGCCTCGATCCAGGTCATCAAGCCGACGGCGAATCCCGCTGCGCCGCATGGGCTTGCCGATCCTCAGATCGCGATCATGCGCACCGCGTCGGGAAAGCACGTCGACGTCGAACTGTTCGTCACCACGGGCGTGGCCTACGAGGTCCGCACCGAAGTGGTCGCCGAGCGGGGCAGCGCGATGATCGGTCTGGACGTCGGCCTGATCCGCAAGGGTGCGATCGGGCGACTGGGGCGGTCAGATCACGCCGGGCTTCCGCGAGCGATTCGGCCAGGCCTACGACACGGAGTTCCAGCGCTGGGTCGACGCCGTTCACCGCGGCCGCTCCACGGGCGATTTCACCGACGGCCCGAGCGCGTGGGACGGCTACGCCGCGTCTGCGGTGTGCGAGGCGGGCGTGGAGTCGTTGCAGAGCGGGCTACCGGTCGACGTGAAGATGGTCGACCGCCGTACGATCGCAGAGGGCCTGACATGAAGATCGCACTGGATCCCACACCGTTCCACCACGACTACGAGCTGCTCGAATTCCCCGCTCTGGTCGCGGAACTCGGCTATGAGTACCTGCAGCTGACGCCGCACCGGGACTTCATCCCGTTCTTCAACCACCCGCGTGCCGACGACGACCTGGTGGCCAAGTTCCGCAAGGCCTGCGCGGACGCGGGCGTCGGGATCGCTTCGGTGCTACCGGTCTTGCGGTGGTCGGGCCCCGATGAGGATGCCCGCGAGGCCGCGGTGCGCAACTGGAAGCGCGTCGTCCAGATCACCGTCGACCTCGGCGTCAACGTGATCAACACGGAGTTCTCCGGACGCCCCGAGAAGGCCGAGGAGTCCGAACGGGCGTTCTTCCGTTCGATGGAGGAACTGGTGCCGATCTTCGAGCGCGAGGGCATCGACGTCCGGATCGACCCGCACCCCGACGACTTCGTCGAGGACGGCTTCGAGGCGGTACGCATCATCCGCGGGGTCAACTCCCCCAACATCGGCATGGTGTACGTGGCCTGCCACACCTTCTCACATGGGCGGCAACATGATCGACATCATGCGTGCCGCAGGCGACAAGCTTCGGCTGGTCCACGTCGCCGACACCATGGACCACCACCGCAGTCACGGCCTGCGGTACATCACCAACCCGCCCGGCAACGCCGGCCAGGGTGCACCAGCACCTCAAGATCGGCGACGGCGACGTCGACTGGGACGAGTTCTTCTCCGGACTCGCCGAGATCGGGTTCTACGACCGCACCGACACCGTGATGGTGTCGTCGGTGTTCGCCGAGGACGAGAACGCGCAAGAGGTTTCGCGCTACCAGCTCGCCACCATGACCGACTACGTCTCCAAGTACAAGAATTGAGAATCGACATGACGAACACGATCGGCCACTGGATCAACAACAAGGCCTATCCCGGCACCAGCGGTGCTCACGCGCCCGTGACGAACCCCGCCACGGGTGAGGTCACCGGCGAGGTGGCACTCGGCAGCGTCGAGGACGCCCGCGCCGTGATCGACGCCGCCGCCGCGGCATTCCCGGCATGGCGCGACACCTCGCTGGCCAAGCGCACCCAGATTCTGTTCACCTTCCGCGAGCTGCTCAACAGCCGCAAGGGCGAGCTCGCCGAGATCATCACCAGCGAGCACGGCAAGGTGGTCTCCGACGCTCTCGGCGAGGTGAGCCGCGGCCAGGAGGTCGTCGAGTTCGCCTGCGGCATACCGCATCTGCTCAAGGGCGGCTTCACCGAGAACGCCTCGACCAAGGTCGACGTGTACTCGATCCGTCAGCCGCTCGGCCCGGTCGCCATCATCTCGCCGTTCAACTTCCCCGCGATGGTGCCGATGTGGTTCTTCCCCATCGCCATCGCCGCGGGCAACACCGTCGTGCTCAAGCCGTCGGAGAAGGACCCGACGGCCTCGCTGTGGATGGCCGAGCTGTGGAAGGAAGCCGGCCTGCCCGACGGTGTCTTCAACGTGCTGCAGGGCGACAAGACCGTCGTCGACGAGCTGCTGACCAACAAGGCCATCAAGTCGGTCAGCTTCGTCGGCTCGACCCCGATCGCCCAGTACGTCTACGCCACCGGCACCGCCGCGGGCAAGCGCGTTCAGGCCCTCGGCGGCGCGAAGAACCACGCGGTGATCCTGCCCGACGCCGACCTCGACCTCGCCGCCGACTCAATGGTCAACGCGGGCTTCGGTTCTGCGGGCGAGCGGTGCATGGCCATCTCGGCGTGCGTCGCCGTCGGACCCGATCGCCGACGACCTCGTCGCCAAGATCGCCGAGCGCACCACCCCGCTGAAGATCGGTGACGGCACCAAGGATTCGGACATGGGCCCGCTGGTGACCAAGGCGCACCGCGACAAGGTCGCGTCCTACATCGACGCGGGCGAGGCCGACGGCGCCAAGATCGTCGTCGACGGCCGCAACGTCTCCGCCAACGGCGGTGCCGAGGGATTCTGGCTCGGCCCCACGCTGATCGACCACGTCACCCCCGAGATGAGCGTCTACACCGACGAGATCTTCGGCCCCGTGCTGTCGGTCATTCGCGTGGAGACCTACGACGAGGCGCTGGAGCTGATCAACTCCAACCCGTACGGCAACGGCACGGCGATCTTCACCAACGACGGCGGCGCCGCACGGCGGTTCCAGAACGAGGTCGAGGTCGGCATGATCGGCATCAACGTGCCGATCCCGGTTCCGATGGCGTACTTCAGCTTTGGCGGCTGGAAGGCATCGCTGTTCGGCGATTCCCACGCCCACGGCATGGACGGTGTGCACTTCTTCACCCGCGGCAAGGCCATCACCAGCCGCTGGCTCGACCCCAGCCACGGCGGCATCGAGCTCGGCTTCCCGCAGAACGCCTGACCCCCGATCCCTTCCGCGAGCGCGCGTGTCTGCGGGCGACACGCCGCTCGCGGGCCGAGTTTGCGCGCGCTCGCGAAGGAGAAATGCATGTCAGACTCGTCGCCTCGGCGTGGACCAGTGCCGGTGACACCTCGCCCATGCGTTCGCCTGCGACCAGTCCGGTTCCGATCGCCGAGCGGATTGCGGCGGTCGCCGACGCCGGCTATGTCGGAATGGGGCTCATCGCCGACGATCTTCGCGCAATCCGCGACTCGCTCGGCTTTCCCGGCCTGCGCGACATGATCGCCGACGCCGGTCTCGAGCCACGTCGAGATCGAACTCATCGAGCGCTGGTGGATCCCGCGCGGCGAGCCCGGCAACTCCTACGACGTTCGCGAGCTCCTGTTCGAGGCGGCCGACGTGCTCGCGCCGGCGTTCATCAAGATCGGATCGGAGCAAGGCCCCGCGACCGACGATCCGCTGGCGCTCGTCGATCCACTCCGGCAGCTGGCCGACGAAGCGCACGCGCACGGCACCCGGATCGCGATCGAGACCATGCCCTTCTCGACCATCGCGACGGTCCCGATGGGTGCCGAACTCATCGCGGCGGCCGGTCATCCCGGCGGTCGGCCTGCTCATCGACGCATGGCACGTCTTCCGGGCGGGGACGTCACTGGACGAGCTGCGCGACGCGCTCTCGCCGGAGTACGTCTTCGGGGTCGAACTCGACGATGCCGCCGCCGAGCGTCGTCGGCACGCTCTTCGAGGACACCGTCGACCGACGGCTGCTGTGCGGCGACGGGGCGTTCGACCTGCCCGGCCTCGTCACGTGCTGCGTGAGCTGGGCTTCGACGGACCGTGGGGCGTGGAGATCCTGTCCGAGTCCTTCCGCACGCTGCCGGTCGGCCAGGCGCTCAAGCTTGCGGCGGAGTCGCACGCTCGTGGTGCTCGTAGCTGCCGAGAACTGCCGATCGCCATTGCGATGGATGGGCGGGGAGTGAACGGGGCTTCGGCCTCTACGATCAGAACCGCTGACATCCGCCGATCCTCCGGACCTCGGGATTTGCGCCAAGCCAAACCCGAGGATTGTCGTGAGCCGCTTTACCGACACGATGTACGCCAATGCGCAGGTCAGCGCCAACGGCCTGGTGACGGGAGAGCCGCACGACCCGGTTCGCCACACCTGGCGAGACGTCCACGAGACGTGCCCGGCGCGTCGCGGGCGGCCTTGCCGCTGCGGGAATCGGCCACGGTGACGCGATCGGCGTGCTGGCCGGCGCCCCCGTCGAGATCGCGCCGACCGCCCAGGGCCTGTGGATGCGAGGTGCCAGCATCACGATGCTCCACCAGCCGACCCCACGCACGGACCTGGTGTCGTGGGCGGAGGACACCATCAGCGTCATCGACATGATCTACGCGAAGGCGGTGATCATCTCCGAGCCGTTCCTCGCCGCGGCACCGGTGCTGGAGCAGCGGGGCATCGCGGTCCTCACGGTCGCCGAACTGCTCGATGCGGAGCCGATCGAGCCCGTCGCGACCGACGAGGACGACATCGCGCTGATGCAGTTGACGTCGGGCTCGACGGGGTCGCCGAAGGCCGTGCAGATCACCCATCAGAACCTGGCCTCCAATGCCGAGGCGATGTTCGAGGGCGCCGAGGTGGACACCGACAAAGACGTGATCGTGAGCTGGTTGCCCCTGTTCCACGACATGGGGATGACGGGCTTCCTCGTCGTGCCGATGTACTTCGGTGCCGAGCTGGTCAAGATCACGCCGATGGACTTCCTGACCGACATCCTGTTGTGGGCACGGCTCATCGACAAGTACCGCGGCACGATGACCGCGGCGCCGAACTTCGCGTACGCCCTGCTCGCCAAGCGGCTGCGCAGGCACGCCACGCCCGGCGAGTTCGATCTCTCCACGCTGCGGTGGGCGCTGTCGGGCGCCGAACCGGTCGATCCCGCCGACGTGGAGGATCTCATCGAAGCGGGCCAGCCGTTCGGCCTGCGGGCCGACGCGATGCTCCCGGCCTACGGGATGGCGGAAACCACTGTCGCCGTGTCGTTCTCGGAATGCGGCGGCGGACTGGTCGTCGACGAGGTCGATACCGATCTGCTGGCCGCGTCTGCGGCGGGCGGTGCCCGCGAGCAAGGGCGGCAAGACCACGCGGCTGGCGTGCCTCGGCCCCCTGTTGGCCGGGCTCGAGGCACGGGTGGTCGACGACGTCGGCACTCTCCTGCCCTCGCGCTCGGTGGGAGTGATCGAGCTGCGCGGCGAACCGGTGACCCACGGCTACATGACCAAGGGCGGCTTCGTCAACGCCCAGGACACCCAGGGTTGGTACGACACGGGCGATCTGGGCTACCTGACCGAACTGGGCCACGTCGTCGTGTGCGGGCGGGTCAAGGACGTCATCATCATGGCCGGCAGGAACATCTACCCGAACGACATCGAACGGGCCGCGGCCCGGGTCGTCGGCGTCCGACCAGGATGCGCCGTCGCCGTGCGCCTTGACGCTGGAGATTCGCGCGAATCATTCGCCGTCGCAGTCGAATCCAACGCCTTCGAAGATGCAGACGCGGTGCGTCGCATGAAGCACGACATCGCGCACGAGGTCGTCGCCGAAGTCGAGATGCGACCACGCTTCGTGGTCGTGCTCGGGCCGGGAACCATCCCGAAGACCCCGTCGGGAAAGCTGCGTCGCGCGTCGTCGGTGTCGCTGGTCAGCTGAGCGCGCGATCGTCGAAGAGGCTCTTCGCCGACAGGTACAGCGTCAGCATGTCGATCAGGGTTTGACGTTGACCGCTGGAGTCGTAGGGCTTGGCCGAAATCATCTGCGGCAGAGTCCAACCGCGCAGACAGGCCCAGATCACTCCGCCGATCGCGGGGCCGTCGCCGACCGGGCACCAGCTTGGCGCCAAGTTCGTCGAGCCCCTCGTTCATCGTTCGCGAGATGCCGGTTGAGCTTCCTGTCGCGGCCGACCCGGGTGGCCACCAGGATCTCCTGCGCGGCCATCGACGTCGGATTGCTGAACGCCGGCCACGCGGATTCCACGACAGCGCGAGACCCGCTCCCGCAGTGGACCATTGGGCACGTCGACATCGGCAAGACAGCGCTGCAGTCCGGCGAAGCCCTCGTCGACGACGGCCATCAGCAGTTGGTCGCGATCACCGAAGTGATACTGGATCACGCCCCAGCTGACGCCCGCGCGCTCGGTGATGTGCTTGGCGCTCGCCGCGCCGAACCCCTCCTCCAGGATGCACGCGACGGTCTCGGCGATGATCGCCGCGCGTGTCTCGTCCCCGCGCTGCTGGCGGGTTTCGCCGCGGCGCGTGGGTGCGGTCATCGCATCACTCCGTGAACCTGGTCGATCGGCAGGTCACGCAGTGCGACCAGGCCCGGCTGGGCGGCGCACACCGCGGCGATGGCGTTGACGACCTTTGCCGCCGTGGCGATCACGCCGCCGTCGTTCTGGTCGAGGTCACCCGATCCGACGTGGGCGTTGATCTCCACGCCCGGCCGTCCCGACACCACGACCCGGTGAACGCCGCCGCGACCCTCCGGCGGGTACGGCCAGTCCGGCGCGGCCGCCTGAGTGAGTCGATTGACGTGCTCCATGACGATGACGGGTTCGCCGTCCTTGATCCCCTCGACCGCAAAGCGCACGGCGGCGACATGGCCGGGCGCGACGCGCATCATCACGCAGTCGATCTCGACCGGCGTCACCCAGGTCTCGTGGCGCTCCCGCACTTCGTCGAGCTCGATGCCGAGGCAGTCGGCGAGATGCTTGACGGGCCCGCCCCAGATCGAGCGCAGCACGCCGGGCAGGAACATGACCGGCGGGTCCTGCTCCGGCGTGAAGCCGAAACCGAAACTCACGCCGGTGAATTCGGCGTCGTCGTAGCTTCCGTAGTCGAAGACCTCCTGAACCAGGATCGACGTCGCGGACTGAGACAGACTCAGCGCGGCGAAGGGCAGCATGTCGCCGGAGAAGCCGGGATCGATGCCGTTGACGTACATCGTGGCGCCGCCTGCCCGACACGCCGCCTCCAGGGGATCCCGAAGCCAGGCGTCGGCAGAGTCGGGGTTGATCAGCCAGACCAGTGACGTCGCGACCACGTTCGTGCCCGCCCGCAGAAAGGCGGTGATCTCGGCGATCGCGTCGTTCGGCCGGGTTTCGCCCTGCGAGGTGTAGACCACGCAGTCCGCGCCCAGATCGACCAACGCATCGAGATCGTCGGTGGCCGTCACACCCGTCGGCTCGGTCAGCCCGCACAGTTCCGCGGCGTCGCGTCCCACCTTGGTTGGGCTGCTGGCATGCACCCCGACCAGTTCCAGGTCGGGGTGTTCGATGATCTGCCGCAGCGCGTGCTGTCCGACGTTGCCGGTGGAGAACTGAATTACTTTGAGCGTCAAGGAGACTCCACAGGTTGGGTTCACATCAGGTCGGTGATCGTCTTCAGCCCGGCTTCGTAGAGAACTCCGGGCAGCATGCCGCCGTCGATCTCGATCGTGGTGCCGTTGATGTAGTCGGCCTGGCCACTGCAGAGGTACACACAGGTACGGCCCACCTCGTCGGTGCCGCCTGCCCGTCGAAGCGGCACCTTCGCGAAGTACGTGCTGCCATCCTTGTCGTCGGAGGGCAGCACGAAGTTCTGGAAGTTGTCCGTCATCGTCGGTCCGAGCGCAAGGCAGTTCACACGAATGTCGGGTCCCCACTCCTGCGCGAGCGAACGGGTCAGATGGTTCAGGCCCGACTTCGCCGCACCGTAGGAGACGAGCGTGGGCGATCCGGCGGGATGCCCTGCCCCGCTGGAGATGTTGACGATCGATCCCCCACCGCCGCGGCGCATCTCGGGGCACACCCGGATGGCGAACCACAGCGGGCTGATCAGATTCATCTGGATGGCGAACGCGTGGAACAGCGCGCTGCGTTCGAAGTCGTCGGCGCTGCGCTGGGTGCCCTGAATCCGTTGCACCAGTTCGGGTACCGCCTCCACGCTGGGACTGGGCACGGTGCCGCCCGCGTTGTTGACCAGGATGTCGATCCGGCCGTAGGCGTCGACGACCTTGCCGACGAACTCGTCGATGGCGTGGTAGTCGCCTTGATCGCACACCCACTGCGCGGATCGGTTCCCGGCCGCCGGGCACCCTGCGCAGCGGCGGGCAGTTCGTCGAGCGGGGAGCGCGAGCATCCGACCACGGTGGCGCCTGCGCGCAGCAATTCCTCCGCGATGCCGTCACCGACACCGCGGCTGGTGCCGGTGACGATGGCGACCTTGCCATCCAATTGACCCATGCTGCCCCTCCGGCTAGAACCATAAACTGCTCAATGATTCTGCGGAACACCTCAGGGCAGATTCGTCGCGAGCAAGGTCAGCGGCATGCCGAACATCGCGCCAGCTGGACCTCGACGAGTTCGAGCCCATCGCCGCTGCGGTCCTGCCGGAACTCGGTGTCGCGCACCGTAGCGGGCGGCCAACGCAGCGGTTGCGTCCGCGTCATCGACACGCACCACGACCGAGTACACCCCGTCGCCATGGCGAGCCAAGAACGTCAGCCACCGAGCCAGGATTCACTCGGCCCGTCGAGCGGCGTGACGAGTTCGACGCCGCGCTGCCAGTCGAGCATCACCAGAAGACCGAGGTCGTCGAGGTCGTGTGCATGCAGTCGAAAGCCGAGCGCCTCGAGGAAGCGCGGTCGCCGCGAAGAGCCGCTCCGGGCCGACCGCGAACACGACGTGATGCATCATCGGGAGCTTGGCGGCCATCGCAGAAACATTAATTCATCTATGGTTCTGCGATCGCTCGAATGTGCGTTTCGGTACGCGACTTCTCGGGCGATGCGTCTCGATCCGCACGCTCGCGGCGCAGTCCCCCAGACAAACGAAACCGGCGCCCCGCACGAGCGGAGCGCCGGTGACGTCGAAACAGCTAACTCAGAGGATGTAGAGCATCTCCTGGTAGGTCGGCAGCGGCCAGAGATCGTCGGCCACAACGCCTTCCAGCGTGTCGGCGGCATCACGGACCGCGTCCATCAGAGGCAGCATGCTCTGCGCGTGCTTGGCCTCCTCGGCAGCGGAGTCGCCACCGTGAGCTTCCATCGCCGTCTTGAGCGCAGTCAGCGCGGTCGTCAGCTCCGAGATCGGCGTGGAGACGGACTGCAGCAGCGTCAAATCCGGCTCGATGACCCGCTGCCTTGAGCGTCGCGACGTTGGAGGCCAGTTCGGTCTGGTAGCGCACGGCGGCAGGCAGGATCACCGTCGAGCCCATCTCCAGGGTGATCTTCGCCTCGACGCCGACGGTCAGGGCGTACATCTCGTAGCGGACCTCCTCGCGGCTCCGGAGCTCCCGCTCGTTGAACACGCCGTACTTCTCGAAGACCTCGATCGCCTCCGGCGTCACCAGCTCCGGAATCGCGTCGATGGTCGTCTTGAGGTTCGGCAGGCCGCGCGCGGCCGCCTCGGTCTGCCAGTTGTCCGAGTAGCCGTCACCGTTGAACACGACAGCGCCATGCTCGGTGATGATCTCGGTCAGAAGCAGCTGGACGGCCTTGTCGAAGTCTTCGCCGCCTTCGACGGCCTTCTCCAGCCAGGTCGCCATGTAGTCGAGCGAGTCCGCCATGATCGTGTTGATGATGATCATCGGCACGTTGATGGTCTGACCCGAGCCCGGCGCGCGGAACTCGAAGCGGTTGCCGGTGAACGCGAACGGGCTGGTGCGGTTGCGGTCGCCCGGATCGGTCGGCAGCACGGGCAGCGTGTCGACGCCCATGATCATGGAGCCCTTGCCCTTCGACGACGTGGCCGCACCCTTGGCGATCTGCTCGAACACGTCGGCGAGCTGGTCGCCGAGGAAGATCGAGATGATCGCGGGCGGGGCCTCGTTGGCACCGAGGCGGTGATCGTTGGTGGCCGACGCCACCGAGACGCGCAGCAGGCCCGCGAACTTGTGCACCGCGCGGATGACCGCGGCGCAGAACACCAGGAACTGAGCGTTCTCGTGCGGGGTGTCGCCCGGCACCAGCAGGCTGCCGAACTGCGCGTTGCCCAACGAGAAGTTGACGTGCTTGCCCGAACCGTTGACACCGGCGAAGGGCTTCTCGTGCATCAGACATTCCATGCCGTGCTTCTTGGCGATGGTCTTGAACGTCGTCATCAGCAGCTGCTGATGGTCGGCGGCGATGTTGGCCCGCTCGAACATCGGCGCGATCTCGAACTGGCCCGGCGCGACCTCGTTGTGGCGGGTCTTGGCCGGGATGCCGAGCTTGAACAGCTCACGCTCGGTGTCCATCATGAAGGCGAGCACCCGGTCGGGGATGGCACCGAAGTAGTGGTCGTCGAATTCCTGGCCCTTGGGCGGCTTCGCACCGAACAGCGTGCGGCCCGAGTTGATCAGGTCGGGACGGGCCAGGAAGAAGTGCCGGTCGACCAGGAAGTACTCCTGCTCGGGTCCGCAGAAGGACACGATGTGGTCGAAGTCCTCGTGGCCGAACAGCTTCAGGATGCGCTCGGCCTGGGTGCCCATCGCCTGCTGGCTGCGCAGCAGCGGCGTCTTGTAGTCCAGCGCCTCACCGGTCATCGAGACGAATACCGTCGGGATGCACAGCGTGTTGCCGTTCGGGTTCTCCAGGATGTACGCCGGGCTGGTGACGTCCCAGCCCGTGTAACCGCGCGCCTCGAACGTGCTGCGCAGTCCACCCGAGGGGAAGCTGGAGCCGTCCGGCTCGCCCTGGATGAGGGTCTTGCCCGCGAACTCGGCGAGCGTGGTGCCGTCGCCTACCGGATCGAGGAAGCTGTCGTGCTTCTCCGCCGTCAGCCCCGTCATCGGGTAGAAGACGTGTGCGTAGTGGGTCGCGCCCTTCGACAGCGCCCAGTCCTTCATCGCCGCGGCGACGGCGTCGGCCACGGCCGGATCGAGCTTCGCGCCCTTGTCGATCGTCGCGGTGATGGACTTGAACACCGACTTCGGCAGCCTCAGCCGCATCTCGGCGGCGGTGAAGACGTTGGCACCGAAGATCTCGCCTGGCGCCTCGCCTGGGTCGAAGCTGATGGGGGGAGGCTCGTACGCCTCGACCTTGTTGATCGCCGTTAGGCGGACTGCATTTCCACTCAATTGAGTTCCTATCACTGCAGGGCGCCCGCATCGGAACTCGCGGACGTCGACCGGCCCACACTAGGAACGCCAGGTTCCGGGACTGTTACGTGCGCGTCACCGAGAGAATGCGGCGTAAACCCGCCGTCAATTGCTCCGTCACCGGCTCGTCAGACGTGCAACGGCGTTTGCGGTGCCGACGAACGGCAGCATGGTGTCATGCGGTTTCGCTCTTTCGTCTTGGTCATCGCCCTCGCGGTCCTGGTCGGTGGTTGTGCCAGCTCAGCGCCACCCGAGCCTGCGTCGACGCCGACCAGCGCCACCCCGACCACCACCGGACTGCTTCCCACCGGCGTGCCCACCGAGGGCACCAGACCGCCCGCCGACAACCTGCCGGGCGCCGCCGAACCGGGGCAGGCACCAGCGCAGACCGCGCCGGTGCCCGGACGTCAGGTCCGCCGTCGGGGACGGCCCCGAAGGCGTCGTCGTCGACGCGGTGACCCGCACCGTCGCCGTGGCGAAGCGAAACCCGAACGAACTCGTCCTCATCAACGTCGACTCCGGCGACGTCACCAAGCGGGTCCCGCTCCCCGGCGCCGTCCGCCACCTGCAGCTGGCCAAGCCCGGCGGTCCGGTCCTGGTTCCCGTCGAGAGCGCGAACGCACTCGTGCGCGTCGACCTGCCCGGCGGACGGGCAGAGCCACAGATCATCACGGGCACGGTTCCCCACGACGCATCCGAGGCGCCCAACGGCACGGTGTTCGTCGCCAACGAGCTGGGCGGAACCACCACGGTGATTCGCGGTGACGACATCGTGAAGGTCTTCACCGACAGCGTCCAACCCGCAGGCATGGCACCGGTCGGGCAACCTGATGGGCATGCTCGACGTGCGCAAGAACGATCTCACCGTGTACGACGCCGACAAGCTGACGATCGTGGGTTCGACGCCTGCCGGCGACGGCCCAACCCACCTGGTCGCCGACAAGCACGGCCGCTACATCGCCGCGGACACGCGCGGCAACGCGGTACGGGTGTTCAACACGGATCCCAAGCAGATCGGCGAAGTCGCCCAACCCGGCAATCCGTATGGCATTGCCTACGACCCCGTCCGCGACCGACTGTGGGTTGCCTCGTCGGCCACCAACGAGGTCGTCGGATACGACATGGCCGACGCGACGCCGCGTGAGGTCGCCCGCATCCCGACGGTCCAGAATCCGTACACGCTGGGCGTCGACTCCACCACCGGACGGCTGTTCATCGCCGGTGTGACGGGCGGGGTGGTGCAGATCGTGGATCCACCGGCATAGATTGGAAGCATGGGTATTCGGCGCCGATTGACGGGCCGCGATGTCACTCGCGACATCGATGCCGGCTATGACGAACATGCGGTCGTGACGACCGGCGCCGAGCACGAGGCCGCTGGCGTCAAGGCGGTGATGGTCTCGATGCAGCGCGGCCTGACGTCCATGGGTCCCGCTCCGCACGGCCGCTGCGCTGGTCCGGCTCAACCAACGCAAGGGCTTCGACTGCCCGGGGTGCGCGTGGCCCGAGGAACACGGAGGCCGCAAGTTCGCCGAGTTCTGCGAGAACGGCGCGAAGGCCGTCGCCGAGGAGGCCACCAAACGCGTCGTCACGCCTGACTTCTTCGCACGGCACTCCATCTCCGACCTGGCCGCTCGCCCCGAATACTGGCTGAGTCAGCAGGGCCGACTCACCCATCCGATGGTGCTGCGCGCAGGCGATGACCACTACCAGCCGATCAGCTGGGACCACGCGTATCACGTGATCGCGCAACACCTCAACGCGCTCGACAGCCCGGATGAAGCGGTGTTCTATACCTCCGGACGCACCAGCAACGAGGCGGCATTCCTCTACCAGCTGCTGGTCCGCAGTTTCGGCACCAACAATCTCCCGGATTGTTCGAACATGTGCCACGAGTCGTCCGGCGCATCGCTGAGCGACTCGATCGGCATCGGCAAGGGTTCGGTCACCGTCGAGGATCTCGCTTTGTCGGACCTCATCGTCATCGCCGGGCAGAATCCAGGGACCAACCATCCCCGCATGCTGTCCGTGCTGGAGAAGGCGAAGGAGAACGGCGCGAAGATCATCGCGATCAATCCGCTCCCCGAGGCGGGCCTGATGCGGTTCAAGGATCCGCAGAAGGTGCACGGCGTCATCGGTCACGGGATCGGCATCGCCGACGAGTTCGTCCAGATCCGCCTCGGCGGTGACATGGCGTTGTTCGCGGGTGTGGGCAGGCTCCTGCTCGAGGCCGACGACCGTGCGCCTGGCACCGTCGTCGACCGCGCATTCGTCGCCGAGTACTGCGCCAACTTCGAGGCCTACGAAGCCCAGACGCGGGCGGTCGACCTCGACACGGTGCTCGAGCGCCACCGGGATCGACCGCGAACAACTCGAGCGGGTCGCGCAGATGTTCATGTCGTCCGAGCGCACGGTCGCGTGCTGGGCGATGGGTCTGACCCAACACCGACACGCGGTGCCGATGATCTCCGAGCTCACCAACCTGCTGCTGATGCGCGGCATGATCGGAAAACCGGGCGCTGGCGTGTGCCCTGTGCGCGGCCACTCCAACGTCCAGGGTGACCGCACCATGGGCATCTGGGAGAAGATGCCCGAGTCCTTCCTGGCCGCGCTCGACGCCGAGTTCGGCATCGTCAGTCCCCGCAAGCACGGGATGGACACGGTCGACGCCATCCGCGCGATGCGCGACCGGCGGGCGTCGGTGTTCATGGGGATGGGCGGCAACTTCGCGATGGCGACGCCCGACACCGAGATCACCGAGGCGGCGCTGCGCAGCTGCGCGCTGACGGTGCAGGTCTCGACGAAACTGAACCGCAGTCACGTCGTGCACGGCACCACGGCGCTGATCCTGCCGTCGCTCGGCCGCACCGACAAAGACCTACAGAATGGCGCCAAACAGCAAGTCACCGTTGAGGATTCGATGTCGATGGTGCACCTCTCCCGCGGCAGCCTGCACCCCCCTGGCGCCGAAGTGCGCAGCGAAGTGGCGATCGTCTCACAACTCGCCCGCGCCCTGCTCGGCCCGGACCATCCAGTGCCATGGGAACGGTTCCAGGGCGACTACGACCGCGTTCGCGACGCCATCGCCGCAGTCGTGCCCGGTTGCGCGGACTACAACAGGAAGGTCCGCCAACCCGACGGCTTCCAGCTCCCCCACCCGCCCCGTGATTCCCGCGAATTCCAAACCAGCACGGGCAAGGCCAACTTCGCGGTGAACCCACTCGAATGGTTGCCGGTTCCCGAGGGCCGGCTCATCCTGCAGACCTTGCGCAGCCACGACCAGTACAACACCACGATCTACGGCCTCGACGACCGATACCGCGGCGTCAAGGGCGGCCGCCGCGTCGTCTTCGTCAACCCGGCCGACATCGAGTCGCTCGGGCTGGCTGACGGCGCGCGCGTCGACCTGGTCTCCGAATTCACCGACACCGCAGGAAATTTGGAGGAGCGACGGGCAAAGGACTTCCTCGTCGTACCGTATTCGACGCCAGTGGGCAATGCTGCGGCATACTATCCGGAGACCAATTCACTGGTGCCGCTGGATCATACGGCGGCGCGTTCGAACACCCCCGTTTCCAAGGCCGTCGTGATCCGCTTGGAAGCAGGGTCGACCGATGGGTAGGGTCACGGCGCGCCGCAAGGCCAGCCACCTCACCGCCGAGGGCGCCGTGACGCGTGCGGAGACCCTCGCCGTCGAGGAGCCGCTCGAGATCCGGCTCAACGGCACCGCCATCACCGTCACGATGCGCACCCCGGGATCCGATGTCGAACTCGCCCAAGGCTTTCTGCTCACCGAAGGCGTCATCGGCCACCGTGACGACATCGCCCGGGTCGAGTACTGCCGAGGAACCGGCGCTGACGGCACCAACACCTACAACGTGCTCGACGTCACCCTGACACCCGGTGTCGCGATGCCCGACCTCGACGTGACCCGCAACTTCTACACGACCTCGTCGTGTGGAGTCTGCGGCAAGGGATCCATCGACGCGGTGCGGACCATCAGCCGCCACTCCCCCGGCGACGACCCCACCGTCGTTGCCGCCGAGACCCTTTCGGCCATGCCCGACCAACTCAGAAGCGCACAGAAGGTCTTCGCCAGCACCGGAGGCCTGCACGGGGCCGCGCTGTTCGACGCCGACGGCACCATACTCGTCGCCCGCGAGGACATCGGGCGCCACAATGCCGTCGACAAGACCATCGGCTGGGCCGTTGAGCACCAACGGATTCCGCTCGGGGGCACCGTGCTGCTCGTCAGCGGCCGGGCGTCGTTCGAGCTCACCCAGAAGGCCATCATGGCAGGGATCCCGATCCTGGCCGCGGTGTCGGCGCCGTCGTCCCTCGCCGTCGACCTGGCCAGTCAGGCCGGCCTCACGCTGGTGGCGTTCCTGCGCGGCGAGTCGATGAACGTCTACACCAGGCCCGACCGCGTCAAGCACTGAGCCATGCCTCTCGACCACGTGCAGTGGACCCCGTCGGGCGTCCGGATGCGCGCCCGAGTCCGCCGTGATGGCGATCTCAACTGGCTATTCCTACCCGGCGGCCCAGGTATCGGCTCGGAGAGTCTGCACGAACTCGTCGACGCCATCGAGGTACCGGGGACGGCGTGGCTGGTCGACCTCCCCGGCGACGGCTCGAACACCTCCCATCGCCGTCTGTCCGCCGACCCCTATGCGTCGTGGCCTGCCGTGCTTCTGGAAGCCGCTGCCGCCGTGGATAATCCGGTCTATGTCGGACATTCCACCGGCGGCATGTACCTCCTGTCGACGGCGATATTGGAGCAGCTCCTCGTCGGGATGGTGTTGATCAGCACCGCACCGGACGCCAGCTGGCTGCCGGCCTTCAGCGCGATGTGCGAGCAGAACCCTCTGCCTGCCGTGGCCGAGGCGACCGGACGATACGAGCGCGAGCCCACCAACGACAACCTGGCCGCAGTCGCGGTGGCGTCGGCCCCGTGGAACTTCACCGCAGAGTCCGTTGCGGTTGGCGCGGAGTTACTCGGCCGAATGCCGTACAACGGTTCCGCGGTGGCGTGGTCGGACGACAACTTCGACAACACCTACCAATCCACGTGGTGGCCCAGCGTCATCCCCACACTCATCGTGAGCGGAAGCGATGATCGCATCGTCGCGCAGACGTCATGGTCGGAGTCGCGGTTCAGCGGGCCAAACGTTCTGCACCGCACGGTTGATGGCGGCGCCCACTTCCCGTGGATCGAGCGGCCGGATGCGGTCCGCGAGGCGTTCTCCGAGTTCGCGGCCCTGCTCCAGCCGTAGCGCGCTGACAGCTGATCTCCACCGGATCTCCATACCACCTCCAAGCTCGGCCACACCTCTTCGAGCAACATCGACTCCCGTCAGTAACCAGACCATCTCGAGGAGTCACAGTGGCGGAACTTCTGATCGCGTCATGCCCACCCATCGGCCACGTCGGACCGCTTCTCACCGTCGCGCGCGGGTTGGCGGCGCGTGGCGACCGAGTGACCTTCCTGACGGCCGATCGACATGCCCAGAAGATCCTCGCCGCGGGCGCGCGCCCGGAACCGCTTCCCGCGGAGGCGGATTACGACGACTCGACCCTTGACGCCGATCTACCAGGCCGTGCCCGGACCTCGGGAATCGCGCGGGTCAACCACGACTTAACGCACTTGTTCGTCAAGCCCATGCCCGCCCAGGCCGCTGCATTGGCGAAACTGTTGTCCGAGACCCACTTCGACGCGATCATCGTCGACAGCATCTTCCTGGGCGTGCTGCCGATGCTGCTCGACCCGGACCTTGCGCGCCCACCGGTGCTGGCCTATACGACGATTCCGTTGTTCCTCACCAGCCGCGACACCGCACCCGGCGGGACAGGCATCCTTCCTGCTTCTGGCCGCATCGGCAGGCTGCGCAACAGGCTGTTGAACACGATCGCTCACCGGGTCCTGCTGCGCCCCCCACACGACGCGGCGAACGCGGTTCTCGAGGCCATGGGATCACCGAAGCTTCCCGTCTTCCTGTTGGATTCGGCGATCCTCGCGGACCGGCTGATCGTGCCGACGATCGAGGAGTTCGAGTATCCCCGCAGCGACCTGCCCGACGACGTGCGATTCGTCGGCGCGGTCGCGCCCGCGCCGGCCGATCACTTCGATGCTCCGCCGTGGTGGTCCGAACTCACACGCGACCGGCCCGTCGTTCACGTCACCCAGGGGACGATCGACAATGCCGACCTCAGCCGGCTGGTGGAGCCGACGATCGAGGCGCTCGCAGACCAGGACGTCGTCGTCGTGGTCACGACGGGGGGTCGCGACGTCTCTCAGATCCGATTCCCGCTGCCTAGGAATACCCTTGTGGCCGAGTTCATCCCGCACGACGTGCTCCTTCCCCTGGTGGACGTGATGGTCACGAACGGGGGTTACGGTGCCGTCCAGCGTGCGCTGGCGACCGGCGTACCCCTGGTCGTCGCGGGCGATACCGAGGACAAGCCCGAGGTCGCGGCGCGCGTCGAGTGGTTCGGGGTCGGCGTCAACCTGCGCACCGGGACTCCGAGCGTCACCGCGGTGCGCAACGCCGTGCGCGACGTCCTCGGCGACGGACGCTACCGTCGCCGCGCCCAGGAACTCGAGGCGTACTTCGCCAGGCGCGACGGCGTGGCAGAGGTCGCCGCGCTCGTCGACGAAGTCATCGAGGAGCGTCGTCCCGCCGCCCATCGGTCACATCGGTGAAACACGAACGGCCCATGCTGGATACGACCTGCGGACGCGAGGAGCACGATGACGAGAGACGAGATCACCGAACAGATCATCGCCGCGAGGCTCGCCAAGGGCCTGACGTGGCAGCAGCTCGCCGATGCGGTCGGCCGCCCGCCGGTCTGGACGACGGCAGCGCTCCTGGGGCAGCACCCGATCCCGCCGGACATCGGCGCCAAGCTCGTCGAGATGCTCGGACTCGACGACTCCGCGATACCGGTTCTGGCCGCGGTGCCGATGCGCGGCGGGTTCGCGGCCGCAGTGCCCACCGACCCGACGATCTACCGCTTCTACGAAGCGCTTTCGGTGTACGGCGGGGCGATCAAGGAGCTGATCCACGAGCAGTTCGGCGACGGCATCATGAGCGCCATCAACTTCAGTGTGAACATCGAGAAGAAGCCGCACCCCGGCGGCGATCGCGTCGTCGTGACGCTGGACGGGAAGTTCCTCTCCTACGAGTGGAACGCCGCCGAATGACCTGAAAAACACTGAGGGCCGTGAATCATGGATTCACGGCCCTCAGCGCTATCGGAAAAGTTAAGCGGTCTTCTCGCGGCGCTCCGCGCGAGGCGGCTTACGCGGCACGATCGTCGGGAGCACGTTGTCCTCGACGGTTTCCTTGGTCACCACGACCTTCGCGACGTCGTCGCGGCTCGGGATGTCGTACATCACCGGCAGGAGGACTTCCTCCATGATGGCGCGCAGCCCGCGAGCGCCGGTTCCGCGGTGGATGGCTTGGTCCGCGATGGATTCCAAGGCGTCCTCGGTGAACTCGAGCTCGACACCGTCCATCTCGAAGAGCCTGGTGTACTGCTTGACCAAGGCGTTCTTCGGCTCCGACAGAATCTTGACGAGCGATTCCTTGTCGAGGTTGGTGACCGATGCGACGACGGGAAGCCTGCCGATGAACTCGGGGATGAGCCCGAACTTGATGAGGTCCTCGGGCATGACCTCTTTGAAGTGGTCCTGGGTGTCGATCTCGGCCTTGCTGCGCACCTCGGCGCCGAAGCCCAGACCGCGCTTGCCCACGCGGTCGGAGACGATGCGCTCCAGACCCGCGAAGGCTCCCGCCACGATGAACAGCACGTTCGTGGTGTCGATCTGGATGAACTCCTGATGCGGGTGCTTGCGGCCACCTTGCGGCGGAACCGACGCCTGCGTGCCTTCGAGGATCTTCAGCAGCGCCTGCTGCACGCCCTCGCCGGACACGTCGCGCGTGATCGACGGGTTCTCGCTCTTGCGGGCGATCTTGTCGACCTCGTCGATGTAGATGATGCCGGTCTCGGCCCGCTTGACGTCGTAGTCGGCGGCCTGAATCAGCTTGAGCAGAATGTTCTCGACGTCCTCGCCGACGTAGCCGGCCTCCGTCAGCGCGGTGGCGTCGGCGATCGCGAACGGCACGTTCAGCATCTTGGCCAACGTCTGCGCCAGGTAGGTCTTGCCGCAGCCCGTGGGGCCCAACATCAGAATGTTCGACTTCGCCAGTTCGACGGGCTCCTGGCGGGAGTCACGCATCTTCTCCTGCGCCTGGATGCGCTTGTAGTGGTTGTAGACGGCGACGGCCAACGTCTTCTTGGCAGTGTCCTGGCCGATCACGTAACCCTCGAGGAAGTCCCGGATCTCGGCGGGCTTGGGTAGCTCGTCGAGTTTTACGTCGTCGGCGTCGGCCAGTTCCTCTTCGATGATCTCGTTGCACAGATCAATGCACTCGTCGCAGATGTACACGCCGGGTCCAGCGATGAGCTTCTTGACCTGCTTTTGACTCTTCCCGCAGAACGAGCACTTCAGCAGGTCTCCGCCATCTCCAATGCGTGCCATTGTCCTGGGGTCCTACTTCCTTTTCGCCGTTCGTTGCGTCGGATCGGGTGTAGCTCCCGACGCTACCCGCTAGCTCCGGCGCGGTGCGACCGATAAAGCCGAATCGCGTCGGTGGTATTTCTTTCCTGTTGGGAGAACATATCTCCTGAACCTGCCCCAAACCGTCCCAAGGGGAACTTCTGTCCCTCGCGTGTCGCAGCCCTCGCGTAACGACTAGGTAGGCGGACGTCCGCAGGCGCCGGAATCACGCGTTCTGCGCCGACAACTTCCGGTATTCGAGGACGGTGTCGATGATCCCGTACTCCTTGGCTGCCGCCGCGGTGAGGATCTTGTCGCGGTCGGTGTCCTTGCGGATCTGCGCGCTGTCCTTGCCGGTGTGGCGGGCCAACGTGTCTTCCATCAGGGTGCGCATGCGCTCGATCTCCGCGGCCTGGATCTCCAGGTCGGAGAACTGGCCCTGGATCACGCCGCCCAGCGACGGCTGGTGGATCAGGATCCGCGCGTTGGGAAGGGCGAGGCGCTTGCCGGGCGTACCCGCGGCCAATAGGACCGCGGCTGCCGATGCGGCCTGTCCGAGGCAGACGGTCTGGATGTCGGCTCGCACGTACTGCATGGTGTCGTAGATCGCCATCAGCGACGTGAACGATCCGCCGGGTGAGTTGATGTACATCGTGATGTCCCGGTCGGGATCGAGCGACTCCAGCACCAGCAACTGCGCCATGATGTCGTTCGCCGACGCGTCGTCGACCTGCACGCCGAGGAAGATGATGCGCTCCTCGAACAGCTTGTTGTACGGGTTGGACTCCTTCATGCCGAAGCTGGAGTGCTCGATGAACGACGGAAGGATGTAGCGCGCCTGAGGCTGATTCACGGCGCCGCCGTGGGGCTGGGTCATGAGGAGGCACTCCCGTTGAAGTTGGCGTGGGTGATGATGTGGTCGACGAACCCGTACTCGAGCGCCTCGGGAGCGGTGAACCAGCGGTCGCGGTCGGAGTCGGCCTCGATGCGCTCGATCGACTGGCCGGTGAACTCGGCGTTGAGCCGGAACATCTCCTTCTTGATGACCGCGAACTGCTCGGCCTGGATGGCGATGTCGGCAGCACTGCCGGTGACGCCGCCCAACGGCTGGTGCATCAGGATGCGCGCGTGGGGCAGCGCGTAGCGCTTGCCCTTGGTGCCCGCCGCGAGGAGGAACTCGCCCATCGAGGCGGCCATGCCCATGGCGTAGGTCGCGACGTCGCACGGCGCGAGCACCATCGTGTCGTAGATCGCCATCCCGGCGCTGATGGAGCCGCCCGGCGAGTTGATGTAGAGGTTGATGTCCTTGGTCGGATCCTCTGCCGACAGCAGCAGGATCTGCGCGCACAGCCGATTGGCGATGTCGTCGTCGACCTGCGAGCCAAGGAAGATGATTCGTTCCGAGAGCAACCGCTCGTACACCGAGTCGACGAGGTTGAGCCCCGAACCGCTCGAACGCATGTCAGTCACGACTGGATACCTGCTTTCTCGAGTCTTCACACTCGCCGTTCACGTTCACCGACAGTAACCAACGAGCGCCGCGCGGGAGTCCCCGGAACGCGAGCGTTCGCTCACAGCGTCACTACGCGTCGTCGTCCTCAGTCCCGGAATCGGCCTCGGAAACGACCTCTCCTTCGACGACGCCGTCCACCCTCGGCGGTCCGAAGAACTCAGTCGTGTCGACCTCGTTGCCGTCCCCATCCTTGACCGTCGCGGCGTGCACCACGGCGGCGATGGTCAGCCCGCGCCGCACGTCAGCGAAGACCGCGGGGAGTTGATTGTTCTGCTGCAGGTAGTTGACCAACTGGTCCGGCTCGATCCCGTACTGCCGCGACATCAGCACCAGGCGCTCGGTGATGTCGTTCTGACCGACCTGGATATTGAGGTCGTCGGCGATCACGTCCATGAGCAGCTGGGTCTTGACGGCCTTCTCGGCGTTGGAGCGATTGTCGACGTCGAACTCCTCGCGGGTACTGCCCTCTTCGGCGAGCGCCTCGGCGAACTTGGCCTCGTCGTGGTCGAACCCGTGGATCGCGTTGTGGAGGGTCTCGTCGACCTGCCCCTGAACGATGCCTTCGGGCAGCGGGACCTCGACCTTTTCGAGAAGCGCCTCGAGCGCCTTGTCGCGGATCTGCTCGGCCTGCTGGATGCGCTTGGTGCGACGAACCTGCTCGACGAGGCTCTCCTTGAGTTCGTCGATGGTGTCGAATTCGCTTGCCAGTTGCGCGAATTCGTCGTCTGGCTCGGGCAGCTCACGCTCCTTGACCGACTTGACCGCGACGGTTACCTGAGCTTCCTTGCCGGCGAACTCGCCGGCCACCAACGTGGTGGGGAACACCTTGTCCTCGTCGGCCTTCAGACCGATGAGCGCGTCGTCGAGACCGTCGATCAGCTGACCCGACCCCACCTCGTGGGACAACCCCTCGGTCTTGGCGTCCGGAACGTCTTCCCCATCAACCGTGGCGGAGAGGTCGATCGAGACGAAGTCGCCGTCCTGCACCCCGCGGTCGACGCTCGACAGCGTGCCGAAGCGGGCGCGCAGGTTCTGCAGCTCGGTGTCGACCTCGTCGTCGCTGACCTCGATGGAGTCGACGTCCAGGGTCAGCGCCTTCAGGTCGGGAAGGTCGATCTCGGGGCGGACGTCCACCTCGGCGGTGAACGTCAGGTCCTCGCCGTACTCCTTCTTCGTCACCTCGATCTCGGGCTGGCCGATCGGCTTGACGTCGGAGGTCACCACCGCCTCCTGGTAGCGGGCGGGCAGCGCATCGCCGACGACCTGGTCGAGCATGGCCTGCTTGTCGATCCGCGACTCGAGCAGCTTCACGGGTACCTTGCCCGGCCGGAAGCCCGGCATCCGAATCTGCTTGGCCATCTCCTTGAACGCGCGGTCGATGTCCGGCTGAAGCTCGGTGAAGGGCACCTCCACGTTGATTCGAACCCTGGTCGGGCCCAACTTCTCGACGGTGCTCTTCACGGCATTGCTCCTTGCATGTTCACGGTGTTCGGTGTGTTCTCGGGTGTGTATGTCGGGGTGACAGGATTTGAACCTGCGGCCTTCCGCTCCCAAAGCGGATGCGCTACCAAGCTGCGCTACACCCCGTACCTTCCTGCGGTCGAGATACTACGGGCTGACCTCGCGACACAATCAATTGGATTTGACTACGTCGGCGCCGGTACAGTCTCCCGTGCAGTGCCATCGCGGGCGTAGCTCAATGGTAGAGCCCTAGTCTTCCAAACTAGCTACGCGGGTTCGATTCCCGTCGCCCGCTCCATGTGATGTCGCAAGACATCCGAATAGCCCTGAACCCTTATTGGGGGTTCAGGGCTTTTTCATGGGCGGCCGCAGGGGACTCCTCGGGGTTGATAGTCCCTGGTCGGGTCGATGTGAGGTGGCAGATGAGCTCGCCGGTGGCAGCGTCGATGATTCTGGCGTCGTAGTCGTGGATGAGCACGAGAATGCGGGTTCGGGCCCACGCGCGGTCGATGCTGATGTGCTGCAGGCAGCCGTTGACGCGCAGTGTCAGGCTGCTGTAGGCGTCGACGCGTCTATCTGGGCCATGCTGAGGCGGGCGCCGTTCGCGGACCGGCGCGCAATTGCGCGCTCGCCTAGGCCGGGGCGATCTGCACGGGGATGCCGCTGAGCACCGCGGTGCCGGACAGGGGGTCCAGCGACGTGCCGTCGTTGAGCTGGTTGACGTTGACCCCAGCCTGACCGGCAGCCACGGACAGTCTGGTGCCGCTGCGGTCGTGGCCCCAGCCGTGTGGCAGCGACACCACACCGCGCCGGATCGCGTCGGTCAATTCCACCGGCGCCTCGAGTTCGCCGCCCGGCCCCTTGATTCGGGCCGAGTCGGTGACCCCTAGTTCGGCCGCATCGTCGGGGTGCATCTGCAACGTGCACCGGTTGGATCCCCCGGCCAGCGCCGGCAGGTTGTGCATCCAGCTGTTGTTGGACCGCAGGTGTCGCCGGCCGATGAGCAAGAAGCCGTCGCCGTCGCCTCGTACCGCGGTTCGCAGGCGCTCGACGTCCTCGGCTAGCGGCTGCGGCACTAGTTCGATCTTTCCTGAGGTGGTGCGCAGGATCTCGATGAGTCGCGGCCGCAGCGCCCCGAGGTCGATGCCATGCGGCGCGGCCTTGAGCCCTGCCAGGGTCAGCCCGTCGGGATTGGCGCCGAACGCGTCGCCGTAGGGTCCAAGCCGCAGCATCATGTCGAGTCTGCGTTCGTAGCCGCGGCCCTCGGGCAGCATCGCGATCAGGTCGTCGACGTCGCGGCCGGCGACGGGCGAGTCCGGGTCCGCCGTCTCCTTGGTCAGCGTCATCCTGATCACCTGCTCATCGACGAATGCGGGATCGGCGTGCGGGCCCATGCCGTAGAGGATCAGCGCGATGCGGGACAGGATCTCGGGTTCGTCGGGCTGGCCCGGCTCCAGCGGCACCGCGGGCGGTGAGTACCGGGCATTGTTTCGCACCGACGCTCCGGCGAGGGCGACGTCGTAGTGCGCGCTGCGCGAGGGCGGTGGCGGCGGCAGGATGACGTCCGCGTGCCGAGTCGTCTCGTTGAGGTACGGGTCGATGCTGAGGACGAAGTCGACGGCGTCGAGGGCCCTGCTCAGCCGCTCGCCGCCGGGCGCGGACAACACTGGGTTGCCTGCGACGGTGACGACGGCCCGGATCCGGTCCTCGCCGGGCGCTTCCAGTTCTTCGGGCAGCGCGACGGTGGGCAGCTCGGAGAGCACCTCGGGGCGTCCCGACACCCGGCTGTGCCACCGCCCGGTACGAAAGCCCTTGCCCGACTTGGGCGGTCGTGGCGCGGGGCTGACCGGAGACTGCGGGAACATGACGCCGCCTGGCCGGTCGAGGTTGCCGGTCACGATGTTGATGACGTCGATGAGCCAGCTGCCCAGCGTGCCGAACTCCACCGTAGAGGTGCCGATTCGGCCGTACACGGCCGCGCTCGGCGCGGCGGCGAGGTCGCGGGCCAGCGTCCGGATGTCCGCCGCCGCCACGCCGCAGTGTTCGGCGACTGTTTCCGGCGCGAAACCCGCTGCCAGTTCCTGCATCTCGGGCACCCCGACGACATGCTCGGCGTGTTCGCCAATGTCGACCAGGTCCTCGTCGAACAGGGTGTGCACGACGGCGAGCAGCAATGCGGCGTCGGTGCCGGGTCGCGGCGCGAGATGCACGTCGGCCAGTCGGGCGGTGCGGGTGCGTGCCGGGTCGATGACGACGAGCGTGCCGCCGCGGGCGCGCAGGGCCTTGAGCTTGCCGCCGAAGTCGGCTGCGGTGGCCAGGCTGCCGTTGGACACCAGTGGGTTGGCGCCGATGATGACGAGGTGGTCGGTGCGATCGAGGTCGGGCACCGTGAAGGCCAGCGGATTGCCGAACATCAGCCCGAGTGAGACGTGCTTGGGCATCTGATCGAGCGTGCTGGCGGAGTAGACCTGTTTGGTGCCCAGCGCCTTGATGAGCAGCGGTACGTACAACGAGCCGGCGATGGTGTGCGCATTGGGGTTGCCGAAGTAGAGCGCGACGGAGGCGCCGCCGTGCGTGCCGACGACGTGGCCAAGTCGTTCGGCGACGACGTCGAACGCCTCGTCCCACGACACTTCGACGAGCTCGCCGTTCCTGCGCACCAGCGGAGCGGTGAGGCGATCGGGGTCGCCGTCGAGTTCACCGAAGCTTGCCCCCTTAGGGCAGATGAAACCGGCGCTGAAGACATCGTCTCGGTCTCCGCGGGCACCGGTGACCCGGCCGGATTCGATCGTCAGGGTTAGCCCGCAGGTGGCTTCGCAGAACGGGCAGATGCGCAAAGCGGTCTGCGTGAGATTGGCTCCGGTCATCAGGTGCTCCTGTCCGCGGTCGAATCTTCCTTATACACCGGGGCGGATCTCGTTGACGACGGAGCGTCGCGGGCAGCTGTCAGCGGCCGGCGGTCCGAGCGGCCGCGGCCATCACCTCCGTCGCAATCGGGAGGGATTCCGTGGAGACGTCGATGACCGGCACCACCTTGATCTTCTCGCCGGTCCCCATGCCCGTGAATTCTTCGCCCACGACCAGCTCGTGCTCACCCGGCGGTAGATCGGTAGGGCGATAGTCGTAGGACACCACCACATCGGAGCCGTCGACCGTCAAGAAGCAGCTGGTAAGACTCTGCTCGGACCAGTCGAACGTCACGTCGTGGCTCGCCTGCAGCACCGGGACCACCGCACACGGTTGTGCGCCCGTGAGGACCGTCGCCACGGTGTCGGGCGACGTTTCCTGCGCGGGGTGTGAGGGCCACGTCGCGATGACCCCCTTCGCAATTCGTTCGCCGGCTGCGCAGGCGTCCTGACTCCGCGGTGCCGACACCCGCATCCGCACGGCGATCGAGTGATCGAACGCCAGGTCGTAGCTGCAACTACTTTCGACGAGCTGGTCGCGCTGGTCCGCCGGGACGCTGTCCACGGCGTCGATGCGCCGCACTTCGACACCGTCGAGGGTGACCAACTCGCCCAAGGGCGACGTTCGGAAATCGTTGGGAACGAATGCGATTGCGAGATCAACCCGTAGCGGCTTCCCCGAGTCGGCGCTCACGCTCGCGTCACACTCGGTGGAGTGCGAGCCGGTGCCGATTTTTACGTCAGCACCGAGGCCTTCGAGCATGCCGCGATCGAGTAGCGCACACGGGTCGATTGCCTGCGCCCAGGCAACGGCTTCGCCCCTCGTCATGCCAGGACCGGCCTCGGCAGGGCGTTGCGTCGTCGTCGGAGTCGCCCCGGTCGAGCACCCAGCGAGAAGCGCGGCTCCCGCGACCGCCACCGATGCGAGACCTGCCCATTTCGCCACATCGTCAGCATATGAGCTTGCCGCCGCGCATCACTGCACCGATTTCGGCGCTCGATTCTCGAGGCACGCGGCCAGTGACGACCATCGGATGGTCCGCGACGGTCCGCAGAACTACGATCATCGCGGCGAGAGGATCTGCAACCACTCATGGCGCTGTCCGTGTTCGAGTTGTTCAAGATCGGCATCGGTCCGTCGAGTTCGCACACGGTCGGACCGATGATCGCCGCCGACCGCTTCGCCCACGGACTCGCCGAGAGCGGACTACTGCCTGCCACACGCCGCGTCACCGTGGAGCTGCTCGGTTCCCTCGGTGCGACCGGCAAGGGCCATGGCAGCATCCCGGCCGTCATCATCGGCCTGATGGGCGAACGGCCGGACGAAGTCGACCCGACCGCGACACCGGCGATCATGGAGACGATCTCCGAAACCGGCGAGCTGTCGCTGTTGCGCCAACACCCCGTCAGGTTCTCCCCCGACGACGACATCGTCCTGCACCGCGGCAAGCGAGCACGCTTCCATCCGAACGCCATGACGTTTCGGGCATTCGACCAGTCCGGAGAAGTGCTCGACGAGCGGACCTACTACTCGATCGGTGGCGGATTCGTCGTCGACGACAGCCAGGTCGCCACGGATGACGCCCCGGTGATCGTTGCCGACCAGACGCCGGTGCGATACCCGTTCAGCACCGGCGACGAGCTGTTGGCGCGCGCCGCCGAGTCGGGACTGTCCATCAGCGGCATCGTGATGGCCAATGAAAGATCCTGGCACACAGAGGATTACGTTCGCACCGAACTATTGCGCATCTGGTCGGCCATGCGCGAGTGCGTGCAGGAGGGGATCGCCGCGCGCGGCGTCCTGCCTGGCGGGCTCAAGGTACGCAGGCGAGCCAACGAGCTCGCCGCCAAGCTTGCGGCGGCCGGCGACGGAGACCCGATGGCAGCGATGGACTACGTCGGCATGTACGCCCTTGCCGTCAACGAGCAGAACGCCTCCGGAGGTCGGGTCGTCACCGCACCGACCAACGGCGCCGCCGGCATCATCCCCGCGGTGCTGCACTACTACCAGGACTTCATCCCGGGCGCCGACGACGACGGCGTGGTCAGGTTCCTCCTCGTCGCCGCCGCGATCGGATCGATCATCAAGGAGAACGCCTCCATCAGCGGCGCCGAGGTCGGATGTCAGGGCGAGGTGGGGTCAGCCTGCTCGATGGCGGCCGCGGGCCTCACCGAACTCCTCGGCGGCACGCCGCGACAAGTCGAGAACGCCGCGGAGATCGGCATCGAACACAACCTCGGGCTCACGTGCGATCCCGTCGGGGGCCTCGTGCAGATTCCCTGCATCGAGCGCAACGCCATCGCCTCGGTGAAGGCCATCACTGCGGCGCGGATCGCGATTCACGGCGACGGTACCCACCACGTCTCGCTGGACAAGGCGGTCAAGACCATGCGCGAGACGGGCGCGGACATGAAGGACAAGTACAAGGAGACTTCTCGCGGCGGCCTCGCGCTCAACGTCATCGAGTGCTGAGTCAGCCAGGGCTGCGACGGCTAGGGCTGAGCCCACTAGGGAAACGCCGCATCGTCATGTACACAGGACCCAATGCCGAACCCAGATGCCCAGAAGCCGTTGGCGGCGATGCCCGATACCGGGTACGTCTACCGCACGTCCTGGCCGGTGGCCACCGGTGACATCGACGACGAACTGCACCTCCGCCTCGACGGGGTAGCCCGGTACATCCAGGAGGTCGGTGCCGAGAACCTCGCCGACACCGGCGAGGCCGAGGAACACCCGCACTGGATCGTCAACCGCACCGTCATCGACGTGATCGAGCCGATCAAGTGGCCCAGCGACGTGACGTTCAGCCGCTGGTGCTCGGCCCTCTCGATTCGGTGGTGCACGATGCGCGTCGACCTCGTCGGCAGCGAGGGCGGTCGCATCGAGACCGAGGGCTTCTGGATCGCCATCAACGCGGACACTCTGACGCCGTCGCGGGTGTCGGACACCCTGACCGAGAAGTTCGCGTCCACGACCACCGAACACCGGCTCAAGTGGCGCAAGTGGCTCGACGACCCGGACGTGGTGGATACGGTGACGCCGTTTGCGTTGCGCCGCACGGACATCGACTTCTTTCAACACGTCACCAACGCCGCCTACTGGCACGCCATCCACGAGGTGATCGCCGAACATCCCGACGTCTGCACGGCGCCGTACCGAGCGGTGGTCGAGTACCGCAAGCCTATTCAGTTCGGGGAAGCGGTCACCATTCAATCGAAGCGCACCGGCGACGAGGTGCACATCGCGCTCGCCGTCGGCGACGACGTTCGCGCCGCGGCGCTGCTTCGAAAGCTCTGACAGCCCCGATTTCCGCGAAGCGGGCATAGCGCCGCTGGACGGTTTCTACGATGTGTTCACAGCCGACACATCGGGAGCGCGCGATGACCGACGAAGTGACCTTGGATAATCGTCGAGCCAGCCACCACTTCGAGTTCGATCGACACACGCCGCAGTACCGCGAGCAGTTCGCGGCGATCACCGCCGACATGCAGGACCAGTGCCCCATTGCCTGGAGCGAGACCTACGGCGGGCACTGGGTCGCCGCCGGAAGCAAGGAAGTCTTCGAACTCGCGCGGTGCCCGCACGTCTCCAATGACAATGACGTCGCCGGCGTGCGCGACGGCTACACCGGCATCACCATCCCTCGAGCCCCGACGAGCGCGATCATCCGTGGCGGCTTCCTGGAAATGGACGATCCCGAGCACCGGACGTACCGCACGCCGCTGAACGGATACCTCTCGCCCGCCGCGGTGCAGCGCTGGGTGCCCGTAGTCGACGAAATCGTCAAGGCCTGCCTCGACGAGAAAGATCGAGAGCGGCCGGATCGACTTCGTCGACGACCTGGCGAACATCGTGCCCGGCGGTCCTGACTCTCGGCCTGCTCGGAGTTCCATTGCGGGACTGGGAGATCTACTGCGAACCCGCGCACGCGCAGGTGTACACCCCCGCCGACTCCCCCGACGCACAACGCATCACCGACCTGTCGATCGCCGCGGCGATGCAGATGATGCAGCACGCCGCCGAGATCCGGGACAATCCGAGGCCCGGACTGATCGATGCCCTGGTCAGCGTGCGCGTCGACGGCGAGCCCGCGCCGGACACGGAGCTCATCGGCATGCTGATGCTGCTGATCGGCGGCGGCTTCGACACGACGACGGCACTCACCGCGCACTCACTGGAATGGCTTTCGGAACATCCCGATCAACGCGAGCGACTGAGTCGCGAACGCGACACGCTGCTGGACAGCGCGACCGAGGAATTCCTGCGATTCTTCACCCCCGCACCCGGCGACGGCCGCACGATCGCCGAAGACACCGAGGTCGACGGCATCCCGCTCAAGAAGGGCGAGCGCCTCTGGTTGTCCTGGGCGATGGCCAACCGCGATCCCGAGGTCTTCGACAATCCCGGCGAGATCATTCTCGACCGTAAGGGCAACCGGCACTTCAGCTTCGGGCTCGGCGTCCACCGCTGCATCGGATCCAACGTCGCCCGCGTGGTCTTCAAGTCGATGCTCACCGCCGTACTCGACCGGATGCCCGACTTCCACTGCGACCCGACGGGGACCGTGCACTACGAGACCATCGGCGTGATCCAGGGCATGAAACACCTGCCTGCCACCTTCACACCGGGGCGCAAGCTCGGGCCCGGGCCTCGAGGCGACACTCGAGAAGCTCCAACGGATCTGCGACGAACAGCAGCTCGCGGCACCCATCACGGTCCACAAGGACGCCGCCGTCATCGACTAAAGGTCCGACGTCGAGCGTGAACGTCACGACGCAATCCGGCCCTCAGAACGTCGTGAGATTCACGCTCGCGCAGCGAAATTCACATCGTCAGAGGTCCAGCAGCGCCAACTCCGGCGACTCGATGAGATCGCGGAGCTCGCACAGGAACGCAGCGACCTGGGCACCGTCGGCGACCCGGTGGTCGAAGGCACAGGTGAGCGTCATCGTCGGGCACGCGACGACGGCGCCGTCGATGACCACCGGTCGCGGCTTGAGCGAACCCATCCCGAGAATCGCGGCCTCTGGATGGTTGATCACCGGCACGCCCTCGTCGAGGCCCAAGGCCCCGAAGTTGGACACCGTGAACGTAGACCCTTGCAACTGACCGGGTTTCAGCGTTCCCGCGCGCGCGTCGGCGATCAACTGCGTCACCTCTGCCGCCAACTCGCGGGTGGTCTTGCGCTGAGCATCGAACACCACGGGCACCGAGCAGACCGCGCGGCGCCGCCACGCCGACACCCAGATGGATCGCGGGCTGGACGTGAATGCGGGCACCACCGATGGTGTCCACCCAGGTTGCGTTCACGATCGGATGACGACCCAGCGCGACGATCAAGAGACGTAGCGTCAGCACGAACGGCGTGATCGGCTCCGTCGCGGACTCGCTCAGCCGATCCCGTAGTTGCAGCAGGCATGTGCAGTCGACCTGCACCGAGGCGTGTGCGTCGGGAATCTCCCTGCGCGACAATGCCATCCGGCGAGCCATCTCCAGCCGAACCCCTCGGACCGCGAGGTCCTCCGCGGCCGATGCCTCGGCTGCCGCCAGGACGTCGTCGCGGGTGACGATGCCGTCGGGCCCCGAACCCGGTGCCACCTCGGCCATGTCGACGTCCAGGTCGGACGCGAGCTTGCGAACAGGCGGCTTCGCGCGAGGCCGTGCCGTTGGCGGCGGCCGCCTGGGGGCGTCCATCCCGGCATCGGTGCCGTACCCCACCAGTACGGCCTGGCGAGGGGCGGCGGCATCCGTCGCGATCCGCACCAATACCGTTCCCACGGCAAGGGTTTGCCCCTCACTTCCGCCCAGTTCGACGATGCGGCCCGGGTAGGGACTGGGGAGCTCCACCTGAGCCTTGTTGGTCTCGACGGTGCACAGCACCTGGTTGAGTGCGACCTCGTCGCCGACGGCGACCTGCCACTCGGTGATCGTCGCGTCCTCGAGACCCTCGCCGAGGTCGGGCACCAGGAAGTCCCGAACCGCCGTGTCGGTCGTCGGGTTGGGCTGGGCGGGATGTGTCATGGCTGGCTCATCGCCTTCTCGACGCAGTCGAGCAATCGATCGACCCCCGGCAGCCACAGCTTCTCCAGGCGGGCGGGCGGGTAGGGCGTGTCGAATCCCGTGGCGCGCAGCACCGGTGCCTCGAGGTCGTAGAACAGGTCTTCCTGGATGCGCGCGGCGAGTTCGGCACCGAAGCCGAGCGTGCGCGGGCCTTCGTGCATCACGACGGCGCGACCGGTCTTGCATACCGATGTGGCGATCGTCTCGAAGTCCAACGGATTCAACGAGCGCAGGTCGATGACTTCGAGCGAGTACGAGTCGGCCGCGTGCTCGGCAGCGTTCAACGCGGTGGCGACCAGCGGGCCATAGGTGATGACGGTGACGTCGTCACCGGTGCGACGAATCGCCGCTCGTCCGATCGGCTCGGCGGGCCTGGTGGTGTCGACGAACTCGCGCATCCAGTAGCGGCGCTTGGGTTCGAGGAACATCACCGGATCGCGGTCGGCGATCGCATGGCGCAGCAGCCAGTAGGCGTCCGACGGTGTCGACGGCACCACCACCTTCAGCCCCGCGGTGTGCAGCCAATATGACTCCGTGGACTCCGAATGGTGTTCTACGGCGCCGATTCCCCCAAACGAGGGAACCCGCACCGTCACCGGCATGTCGACGTCCCCGCAGGTGCGCGTCCGGTACTTCGCCAGGTGGCTGACGATCTGGTCGAACGCGGGCGCGGTGAACCCGTCGAATTGGATCTCCGGCACGGGCACGAATCCGCGGAGCGCCATCCCGACCGAAATGCCGATGATCGCGGACTCGGCCAGTGGCGTGTCGAAACACCGCTTGGCGCCAAATGTTTCGGCCAGTCCCTCCGTGACGCGAAAGACCCCGCCGAGGCGGGCCACGTCCTCACCGAAGACGAGCACGCGATCGTCGGCGGCCATGGCGTCGTGCAATGCGGCGTTGATCGCCTGAGCCATCGTCAGCGTGGCCGTCGGCAGCGGGGTCAGGAATGGCTCGTGGGCATCGTCGCCCTGGAACGACGGCCTCTCGATGATCTGGGTCATGTCACGCCTCCTTCGCCAATTCGGCTGCCAGGGAATCGCGTTGACGCGCGAGCTCTGGGGTGATGTCGCGGTAGACGGCATCGAACACACATCCGACGTCGAAGTCGGGATCGTCGATGACGGACTGGCGCAATTCGGATCGCAGCCGTGCGGACTTGGCCGCGACCCGCTCGTCCAATCGCTCGGTCCATACCCCCGTGGATTGGAGGTAGGCACGGTAGCGGCTGACGGGATCCCTTGCGCGCCAATGCTCCAGCTCGTCGTCAGGACGGTAGCGAGTGGGATCGTCGGACGTGGTATGCGGACCCATCCGGTACGTGACGGCCTCGATGAGCGTCGGCCCCCCGCCGGATCGGGCGCGCGCCGCCGCCTCCTCCATCACCGCGTAGCACGCGAGCACGTCGTTGCCGTCCACCCGAATTCCCGGCATCCCGTAGGCGATGGCCCGGTGTGCGATCGACGGACCGGCAAGTTGACGACTCACCGGTACCGAGATGGCCCACTGGTTGTTCTGCACGAAGAACACGCACGGCGCCCTGAACACCGACGCCAGGTTCAGCGCCTCGTGGACGTCCCCCTCGGAGGTGGCACCGTCGCCGAGAAACGCCACGGCGACCGAATCCTCGCCGAGGCGCTCTGCAGCCATCGCCGCACCGACCGCGTGCAGGCCGTGCGTGCCGATTTGGATCGAGATGGGGGCGCAGCACTTCTTGGTGAATCCGAGCCCGCCGTGCCAGCGGCCCCGCCAGACGGCACCGAGCTGGGCGGGCGCGATGCCGCGCACCAGGAAGGCGCCGAGCTCGCGGTACTGCGGGAACAGCCAATCGGTCTTGCGCAGACACGCCGCCGCACCGACCTGTGCGGCCTCCTGTCCGAGGCACGACGCGAAGAGGGCCAGTTCGCCCTGCCGTTGGAGATTGACGAACTCCGTGTCGAGCTCACGGGTGGCGACCATGGTTTCGTACAGCCACGCAAGTGTCTCGGGTGGTAGGTCTCGGCGGTATCGCGTTTCGGGCGTCGGCGACCCGTCGGGCGCGACCAACTGAATCGGCTCCATCTCGACGCCGTGGGGCGTCGTGGGTGCCGCAATGATCCCGGCCATACCGCCTCCTAAGGTCACTGACGGCGGGTTGCGTCGTCAGGCGACTGAGGTGCTCAGCACGGAGGCGGTCAGAGCAAGACCTCTGGTGTGAGGCCTGTCCGCTAGCGGCCGGGGTGTGGCGCTAACGCGACGGTGCGCTCTGCTCGCCGCAGCACTGGGGCAATTCCATTATGCGCCCGAACCGCGACCGGCCCGTTTACTCGTTGCGACGACGGGAACGTGTCGCGTCAGCTCAGACGCAGCAGGCGCATCTGCTCCAGTCGTTGCGGCAGCGCGTCGACGTGCTCGGCCACGGCGGCGCGTATCTCGTCGTCCTCGGTGAGTTGTCGGCCGTCCCTCTCGAACCGGATCAGACCGGCCAGAGCGATGAACAGCAGCTCTTCCTTCAGCTCGTCGCCGTCCCGCGTGCCGTCCAACAGCGGGAACAGATGCTTGTCGACCAGCGTGAGCGGGACGTCCTCGTGCCAGAGGTTGGAGATGTGTCCGACGCCGTCCGCACCGGCCAGGCGTCTGATCGGTTCGTCGAGGCGTAGCGGCATGTGCGCGGGATCCGGCAACACCGGATCAAGCCGGAACCGCCCAAGCCCGCGCATGATGAGGACTTCGAGGAGCTCGTCGATCTTCGCCGCCTGGTCCTCGGCCGGTGCAACGCCCGCCGCGCCGAGCCGCGAGGAGGCTGCATCGAGCAATTCCTGACGCGACGTCGTCCACGGCCACCGGGCGTTGAGCGCGTCCACCGCCGCCTTCACACCGGGATCCTGCGTGAACAGCGCCCGGCCCTGCGCCCCGTACTCCTGCTGCGAATCGTCGAGTCGGGTGTCGTCCGAGACCGGCGGCAACCACGCGGCGAAGTGCAGTCGGCCGAAGCGCCCGCGGTCGACGTCGTAACGGACCTGCGCCCCGCGCTCACCGTGCACCAGCAGTGTCTGCCGAAAGGCCCGGTTCACGAAGAAGTCGAGATACTGCTCGACGAGGATCTGGCTGTGGCCGCACTCCTTGAGAAGCGGTTCCGCGATGTTGTCGCCGTAGTTTCCGGCGAACATGAGGTGCGGTGCCGCGTCGCCGAGGTAGCCGAGCCCGTGCGGTTCGGCCCGTTCCCCGAACTCGAGGAAGTAGCAGGGTGAATTGAACGTCTCCAGGAATTCGTGAAGCACGTAGTCATCCCTGGCATTGGTGGCATCGGCCCTGAAATCGGCTACCGCCCTTGCCAATACGGTGTCAGGCGGGGCCACCTCGGCGATGAAGTCGATCATGCCGCGGGCGTAGCTCAGCTTCTCCCCCGCGTTCTGCCTGCCCCCGCTGCGCAGCAACATGGCGTCGCGGACGATCTCCTTGCCCTTCCACCCCGGATAGACGTTGTAACTGACGAAGGCCACGCCCTCGGGCGTGAGCAATGCGCGGAACGCGGCGAGGATCGCCTCCTGCACGTTGACCGGGACCCAGCTATACACGCCGTGGCAGATGATGAAGTCGAATTTGCCGAGCCCCGAAAGGTCGGCGGCAGCGATGTCGCCCTGCACCAGATGCATGTTGGCGAGGCCCAGCTCGTCCACCAATTCCCGGCCGAGGTCGATCTGGACGTCCGAGAGGTCGATGCCGACCACCGTGGCGTCGGGATGCCATGCGGCGAACGGAATCAGGTTGCCACCGGTCGAACATCCGATCTCCAGAACCCGCGCGGTGCGCACGTCCGGTGCGTCGAGCCCGAAGAGATGGGCGATCGCCGCAAGATGTCCCGGAGCGGTCTGCGGGAACGCATGAGACTCGTACGGCACCTCGTCGTACTCGGCCCGAACCTGGTCGACCGCTTCATCCATCTATCTGCCCCCTGAGAGTGTTGACGTCGCGTCCACGGGAATGCCGGAACACAGTCTGTCAGCCGCGTTGCCAGGGAGGCGGGCCGGCGACGAATTTGCGCGGAAAACTCGTCGGACCTCGCTCCGATCCGACAGCACGACGGCGGCCACTCCTCGTCGCCGGAGCGCACATTCGCCCAGCCGCGCCCGACTTTTCTGTAGGTACGCTGAATGCATGAACACCGTTCTGCTCGTCCTCATCCTCCTCGTCGTCGCGGTGATCGGGTTCGCGGTCTACGGCTCGTCGAAGGCGACGGGCAAGCGCAATGCCGCGACGCTCGCCGATGCCAAGGCCGACGCTCGGCAAGCGATCGAACGGCTCGGCGGTCAGGTCCTGACCCTCTCCGGCAACGACGATCCGTCCAAGCAGGCGCTCGCCGACGCATCGGAGCGCTACACCGCAGCGGGGTCGCAGATCGACCAGGCGACCACGGCCCGCCAGGCGCAATTGGCGAAGGCGAGTGCCCTCGAAGGCCTGTATTACGTGCGCGCCGCACGCGTCGCGATGGGCATGGACCCGGGTCCCGAGCTCGAGTCGTTGAACGGCCAGTCCTCGGCAGGCACCGTCACCGAAGACCGTCGAGTCGAGTTCGAGGGCAAGGAGATCGAGGCCTCACCAGGCCCCTCGCCCCGCACTCCGAACTACTACCCGGGCGGTCGCGTCGCGGGCAGGCCGGTGCCTGCGGGCTGGTACTCCGAACCATGGTGGAAGCCCGCGCTGGTGGCTGGCGCATGGGGGCTGGGTTCGGTGCTCCTGTTCGACGCGATGTTCTCGGGCATGCACGGGGTCGACTACGGCGCCCAGGGCTTCGAAAGCGGCAGCGGCGACGGCGGCGGCTACGACGGCGGCGGCGATTGGGGCGGCGGCGACGGCGGAGGATCCGACGGCGGCAGCGACTGGGGCAGCGGCGGCGCCGATTGGGGCGGCGGCGACTTCGGCGGTGGCGACTTCGGTGGCGACTTCGGCGGGTTCTGACGCTCGCGTCCCCGCAGCTAAAAATTGGTTCGCAGAAATCCGTCCCCTGTGAGGTCGGTCGCGACTCCTAGTTGGTAACAGCGGTCCATTGGGATCGCGCCAACCGTCAGGAGTCCCCATGAACACAGAGATCACCAATCGCTTCGTCCTTCCGTCCGACCCGACCATCGCCGTCCCTCACGGCGGCACGGGCACGGAGTCATCGACGTCTGGCTGGATCGTGAGCGGGTTAGCTGCGGTCGTCGCCATCGTCGGGCTCGGTCTCGTCGTGGGGACCGCGGTAGACACGTTCTCCGCGCCCGCACCCGTTCCCGCGGTCAACGTCGCGCCGATGCCCGCAGTGTCAACGTTGGCCTCCACCACTGCACCGCCCCCGCCAGCGGACATCGCTCCGCCAAAGACGCCGAAGCGCGTGGTCACCGTGACGCAGACAGCACCCGCGCCCACGGTGCTCGTCACCGTGCCAGCGCCTGCACCTCCCCCGGTCCAGGCTCCCCCGCCGCCGGCGCCCCCGGTCTACACGCCGCCGCCCACGTTCCACGCGCCGCCGCCGTGGCACCCGCCGACGTGGCACCCGCCGAAGCCAAAGCCGCAACCGCACCCGTGGCCGACCCTGCACCCACGTCCGGGGCCGTCGTGCGGCGATCAGGCCGCCTGTTAAAACCGACTCTCGAGTCGGGCCGACACCCCGGCCTCCTGAAGGTCGAGGCGGTCCAGCATTGTGCGCGCGGCCTCGTCTTCGATCTGGCCCTGGTCGCGCTCGGCGATCAGCGCGGCCCGCTGCGCCGCCAGCACGTTGAGGTACAACGACGCGAACACCTCCGCACGCAGGGTGTGTGCGCCGGGGTCGGGCATCTCGTCGGCGTCCTGCGAGTGGCGGGCGACGGTGTTGCGGATCTCGAGCAGGACCCGCGGATCGAGGCCCTCGGGTGGACTCGCTCGGAATGCGGTCAACACCTCGTCGGCGGCGTCATGGACGATCCGCTCGGCCTTGAGCGTCTCCTCGCGTTCCTCGGCGGTGTCGTCCTTGGAGAGGCGGAGCCGACTGATCAGCAGCGGGAGCGTCGCGCCCTGAATCAACAGGGTGCCGACGCTGACGACGAACGCGATCGCCTGGATCGTCGCGCGCTCGGGGAACGGTTCACCGGACTCGGTCATCGCGGGGATGGCGGCGGCCGCTGCCAGGGTCACCACCCCGCGCATGCCGGTCCACGACACGACGATGTTCTCCTGCCAGGTCAGCGATCGTCGGTCGATGAGCGAGCGCCACTTGCCCGGCGGTTTCCCGCGACGGCGGGTGCCGAGCGCTCCGCGGCCCCCGCTGGCGGGCACCGGAACGCTGAGCCTGTTCTCGACGTGGCGCGACAGCATGACTTCGGCCGAACATCGCGAGCACCGACACGGGTCGGATCAGCATCACGATCGCCAGCACGATCAACGACGCGACGGCCACTTCGGCAAGCGACTCGTGTGCGTCGTGAAGGTCCTCCAGCACGAAACGCAGGTGCAGGCCGATGTAGGCGAACACGAACGCCTCGAGCAGGACGTCCACCGAATTCCACACGTATCGCTCCTGCAGTCGGGTCTGGTAGCCCGAGGCGAGCGTCCCGTTGCCGACCACGAATCCCGCGACGACGACCGCGAGCACACCCGACGCGTGAAAGTGCCTCGGCGGCGATGAACGCCGCGAAGGGCACCACCAGACCCTGCACGGTCTCGAGACCGGGGTTGGCCAGTCGCTTGCGGATCCACAGCGTGACGAACCCGAGCGCGGCGCCGACGATCGGGCCGAGCACGGCGCTGTAGCCGAACAGCAGGAACGGGTTCTCGATGAAGGTGTGAGTGCCCGCGACCTGGGCAACGGCGATCGAGAACAGCGTCAGCGCGGCGGCATCGTTGATGAGGCTCTCCCCGGTGAGGATCGCCATCACCTTCTTCGGCAGCCCAAGCTTGCGGCCCACCGCGACGGCGGTGACCGCATCGGGCGGAGCCACGATCGCACCGAGGATGAGGGCCGTGCCGAAGGTCAACGGCACGACCACCAGCCACGACGAGATGGCCGCGACCGTGAACGCCGTGACCACGACGAGGCCGACGCCGAGTCCGAGGATCGGGCGGATGTTGCGCAGGAAGGTCGGAAACGAGAAGTCGAGCGCGGCGGAGTACAGCAGTGGCGGCAACACCACCGTCAGCAGGATGTGCGAGTCCAGTTCCGGCGGCTTCGAAGCCCGGCAGGAACGACGCCGCGCAGCCGATGACGACGATGATCAGGGCGGGTTCCAGACCGCGCTGGTGGGCGATGGCGGTGACAACGATGGCCCCAACGACGACAAGGATCAGTTCCACGCGCTGATTGTCCCGTCAAACGTGTGTCGTGCTGTGTCCCGCGTTCGTTGACATGGCGGTGACGGCGGTCGTTACTCGCACTTTGTCGCACTCAGCGCTATTTCAACGTGGCCGAACGTGGACGCTCGGCGTGCTCACACCTGGCAGGTCGGGCACCAGAACAGGTTGCGGCCCTCCATCACCTCGGTGCGAATCGGCGTTCCGCAGATTCGGCACGGCTCGCCCGCGCGTCGGTAGACGTAGGAGCGAGGTCGGCCGCGGCCATACGACGGCGCCCCCTTGTCGTCGCCCTTGCGCATGGTGATGATCTTGCCGCGGCTGACGCCGACCTTCATCAGGGCCACCAGGTCGGTCCAGGCCGCGTCGAACTCCGCCTCGCCGACATGGGTGCCCGGTCGGTGCGGATCGATCAGGTGGCGGTACAGCAGCTCGTTGCGGTAGACGTTGCCGACGCCGGCGATGACCTTCTGGTCCATGAGCAGCGCACCAATCGGCCTGCGGGACTTGCTGATTCGAATCCAGGCCTTCGATGGGTCGGGGGCGCGCCGCAGGGGATCCGGCCCCAGCCTGGCGATGATGTCGTCGACCTCGGGTCCGTGAATCACTTCGCATGCGGTCGGGCCGCGAAGATCGGCGCCGTACTCGGCGCCGACCATCCGCATCCGAACCTGACCGACGGGTTCGGGCATCGGAACGGGCGTTCGGTGAACTTGCCGTACAGCCCGAGGTGGACGTGGACTACCGCGCCACCCTCGTAGTGGTGGAACAGGTGCTTGCCGTACGCGTCGGCCCTGCGCAGCACCCGGCCGCTGACCGCTTCGGCCGCGTCGGCGAAGCGACCCTGTGGACTCGTCGACGATGACGGGCGCCTGGCCGAACCTCTGCTGGTGCAGGCGGGCCAGCCGGTGAATGGTGTGCCCCTCGGGCACGGCTTACTCCGGCGCGCCGGGAACCGGCGGTGCGACGTGCGTCTTCTCGAACTCGTCGAGGATGTCGATGCGGCGCTGGTGCCGCGGCGCCTCGGACCATGCCGTGGTCAGGAACGCATCGACGAAGGTCAGCGCATCCTCGACGGTGTGCATGCGGCCGCCGATGCCGATCAGTTGGGCGTTGTTGTGTTGGCGGGCAAGCGATGCCGTCTCGACGCTCCACGCGAGCGCACAGCGTGCGCCGGGCACCTTGTTGGCGGCGATCTGCTCGCCGTTGCCCGAGCCGCCGATGACGATGCCCAGGGCCTCGGGATCGGCCACCGTCTTCTCGGCGGCCGCGATGCAGAACGCCGGGTAGTCGTCCTCGGCGTCGTAGGTGTACGCACCGCAGTCCACCGGCTCGTGACCGCCGGCCTTCAGGTGCTCGATGATGGCCTGCTTGAGTTCGTATCCGGCGTGGTCAGAGCCGAGGTAGACGCGCATGGCGCCAACCCTACTAACCCCGTCCGCCCAAGCTGCACGTATGGGCGGAGAAGTGCGAGTGGGCGCCGACACTGAGTCGATCTGCGCGAGGTTGCCGATGGCTCGATCTCGGCGCGACCTAGCCGACGGTGATGGCGTCGAGGCGTTCCTTGATGAAGTCCGACGACGTGACCGGCACCAGCCCCGATACCCGCCCGATCGGCGGCTCGAGCGGCACGACGCGCGCGTCGTGGTTGGCCTCGTAGAAGTAGATCAGCGACACCAGGTCTTCCTCGGGCGCGTGCGGCTGCGGCGGCAGCACGCGATGCCGCCCCGACGGCCAGCGCCGCCCGCTCCAGTACTCCAGCAGGTCGCCGATGTTGACCGTCAGCGCGCCGGGCTCCCACGGCGCGTCCTCCCAGCCCTCGGACTCCGAATACACCTGCAGGCCACCGGCTCCCGGCTCGCGGTCGAGAACGGTGACGGTGCCGAAGTCGGTGTGCGGGCCGATGCGGAACTGGCCGGGCTCGGGCTCCCCCACGACGCTGATGGGCGGGTAGTGGTTGATGTTCATCGTCCAGGTCGGGTGGCTCGCCAGCGTCGCGAACGGGTTCTCGGGCAGGCCGAGAGCATGGGCGAACAGCGCCAGCAGGTCGTCGGAGACGCGGCGCATCGCGGCGGTGTACTCGTCGACGAGCGCCTGCAGCGACGGCACCTCGGACGGCCATACGTTGGGCGCGAACCAGATTCGGTCGACGTCGGGATCGCCGGTCGCGGTTTCCGCGCCAAGGCTGTAGCTCTCCTTGAGATCGGGCGGGGTCTCGGTCCCCTCCGCATAGGCGTTGGCCTCGGCGCCGGGGCCGATCCAGCCGTGGCCGCCCACCGGCACCGAGTAGCGCTCCTTGACCTCGTCGGGCAGCGCGAAGAATTCGCGACTCGCCTGCGCGCACCCGCGCGGCCAGCCTGGTGTCGACCCCGTGGCCGGTGACGACGATGAAGCCCGCCCGCTGCAGGCCCTCGTCGACCTCGGCCGCGACGGCGTCGGCCTCTGCACCGCCGGCATACCACCGCGAAATGTCCACCGTCGCAATCAACCCGCTCGCCCACCCGGCATGCCTCATTCGGCGACTCCGATATCCTCGTTCCACAGAGCCGGGTTCGCCTCGATGAACTCGGCCATCATCCTCACGCACCGATCATCGTCCAGCATCGTCACCGACACGCCGTTCTCGGCCAGCCAGTCATGACCGCCGACGAACGTGCGACTCTCGCCCACGATCACGGCGCCGATGTTGAACTGCCGCACCAACCCGCTGCAGTACCAGCACGGCGAGAGCGTCGTCACCATGACGGTCGACCGGTAGTCGCGCTGGCGGCCCGCCGCCCTGAACGCGTCGGTCTCGGCGTGCATGGAGGGGTCGTCGTTCTGGACGCGGCGGTTGTGCCCGCTGCCGAGTAGCGTGCCGTCCGCGCTGAAGAGCGCTGCGCCGATCGGAATACCGCCCTCCGCCAAGCCCTTTCGGGCCTCGGCGACGGCGACGTCGAGCATCTCCTCCTGCGTCATGCTTCGTGGTTTGCAGGGCCGCTCGGCGGCGATCTTCGACCGGCACAGCAGCAGATAGGCGCCACCGGCCAGCAGGAAGCCGACGAAGAACGTGATGTCACCAAGCTGCGGAGCGGCCTGCACGACGTAACCGGTGAACTTCGCCTGATTGGAGAACAGCAGAACCGACACCACCAGACCGATCGCGAACGACAGCAATCCGATCCAGTTGGCGTAGGAGCGGTCGTAGAGGAAACCGGAAATGGTCTGGCCACGACGCAGGTACTGATCGGCGAACACCACGCCGAGCCACGGCCCGATCCAGTAGGCGATGATCAGCAGGAACGCCTCGTAGCTCTGCGCGGCGTCGGGCAACGCCCACCACGCCACCAGGAAGCCTGCAACGCCGAAGAACACCGTCACCAGCGCTCGCGCGATGTGGCGCGGGGAGTTTGACGCCAATGGTCACGAATGCCATTGCGCCCGAATAGATGTTGATCGAGTTGGCCGCGATGGCGCCGATCGCGATGGCGAGCAGGGTGGCCTTCGCCAGCGGCGACGCCAGCTCGCCGGTGAACGCCTCGGTCGGGTTCTCCGACAACGCCGGTCCGATCGTCACCGACGCCGCGCCGACGACCTCCAGCACGACGCAGGACAGGAACAGTCCCGCCGACGCGAACAGTCCGGTGCGTGCGGTCGACACCGTCGACGGGCAGATACCGCGTGTAGTCCGCCGCGTACGGCGTCCAGCCCGCGGCGTACCCGAACGCGGTGCCGACCGTCAGCAGGAAGCCGCCCATGCCCGCCGACCCACTCGGCGCCGGCGGGTGCGCCGAAGTGCGACTTGGCGAGGATGGCCACCGAGGCGACGGCGAAGATGACCGCCAGCACCGGAAACGACCACTTCTCGAACGCCTGCACCAGGTTGTGCCCGAAGAACGCGAACGCCGTCTGCAGCAGCACGATGATGATCAGGCCGACCAGCGGGCCGATGCCGAACAGCGCGGCCAGCGCGTATGCGCCGCTGACGCTGTTGGTGGCGAACCAGCCGACCCCTGCCGTCACCGACATCAGCACCGCGGGAACGGCGTTGCCCTTGAAGCCGAACGCCATGCGGCCGAGCACCATCTGCGGCACCCCGTGAAGCGGCCCGCGGGCGGAGAGGAAGTAGTGCGCAAGCGCGCCGAGCCCGGTGCCGACGACGATGCCCACGACCGCCTGCCAGAAGCTCATGCCGTACACGCGCGACGGCGAGCACGCCGACGAAGATCGTCGCGAACTCGAGGTTCGGCGACGTCCACGTCCAGAACAGCTGGCTGGGCTTGCCGTGCCGGTCGGCCTCGGCGATGAACTCGTTTCCGCCTGGTTCTACGGCGAAATTGCGGTCCCGGTACGAGCCGTCAGTACGTGGGTTCAGCGACTGTCATTGGCCTACCGTTGTCCGACGCGCCCGTCGGCGCAACCGGAACGCGCAAAATCGGACGCCACCCGATTCACCGGCCAGCGCCATCCCCCACCTCGGCGGCAACGAATGACACACATGCCGACGACGTCGCGAGTGCCCATGATCCGTGCGGCCGTCGCAGGCCTCGTCGCGGTGGTCGCCGCACTGGGAGCCGGGCATCTGGTGTCCGGGCTTCTCCTCGCTCCCGCGTCATCGCCATTCCTGGCCGTTGGCAATGCGGCCATCGACCGCACGCCCGCTCCCGTCAAGGACTTCGCGATCCGGACGTTCGGCACCAACGACAAGGCCGCTCTTTGGTGGGCATGGCCGTCGCTCTCGCGGTGATCGGCATGGCGATCGGGCTGATCTCGCGGCGTAGCGTCTGGCCCGGCGTCCTGGCCATCGTCGTGTTTGGGATCGTCGGCACGCTTGCCGTGCGCGAGCAGACGAGCGGATCGTTGATGCTGCTGCTTGCGCCGCTGGCATCGCTTCTGGCAGGTGTCGGGGTGTTCTGGTGGTTGCACCGCCGGGGCCGACGACCGACGGTGCCCGTGAGCGGCGACACCGAGGCAGCGCCGCCAGACGCAACGGGCTCGGTAGGCGCGGCTTCGTGGTCGGCGCACTCGCCGCGGCGGTAGCTGCGCTGGCGGCTGGCGCAGGTGGCTTCGCGTTGGCCCGCCGCGTGGACGTGGCGGCGTCGCGTCGAGCCGTTGGCGAACTGATGCCGACCACGCCGGCACCACCGATTCCTCCTGGCGCTGCATTCCCCGAACTGGGCACGCCGACGTTCATCACGCCGAGCGCGGACTTCTACCGGATCGACACCAACCTGACCGTTCCGCAGGTGCGTGCCGAGGACGCGGTGCTGCGCATCACGGGGATGGTGGACAACCCAATCACGTTGACCTACGACGACATCCGTTCGATGCCGCTGGTCGAGAAGACCATCACCATGACCTGTGTGTCGAATGAGGTTGGCGGACCATATGTTTCCACGTCCAACTTCATCGGGGTTCCGCTGATGGACCTCCTCGACGAGGCCGGCATCAAGGACGGCGCCGAACAAGTAGTCGGACATTCCGTCGACGGCTTCACCCTCGGCACCCCGTTGGACCTGCTTCGGGCCGCAGCGAAGGAGGCGATGCTGGTCATCGGCATGAACCGGGAGCCGCTGCTGCCCGAGCACGGTTTCCCGCTGCGTACCGTCGTGCCCGGCCTCTACGGCTATGTCTCGGCGACGAAGTGGCTGACCGAACTCGAACTCGCCACCTACGACGTCAAGCCGTACTGGGTCGAACGTGGGTGGGACGGACAGCCGCCCGGTGTCGTGCCGATCAAGATCTCGTCCCGCATCGATTCACCGGATTCGTTCCAACAAGTGGCCGGCGGACGGTCACCGTGGCGGGGACCGCATGGGCCCAGGGCCGCGGCATCAGCAAGGTGGAGATCCGCTTCGACAACGCCGACTGGCAGCCCGCCGAGCTAGCCGCGGAGGTCAATCCATACACCTGGCGGATGTTCCGGCACACGGCACCATTACCGCCAGGTCAACACACCGTGGCTTGTCGCGCCTTCGACGGCAGCGGAGTGATGCAGGTCCAAGAGCGCCTCAGGCTGATCAACCCCGGTCCTGTGCCCGACGGATCCACCGGGTGGCATTCCATCCTGTTCACCGTGGCCTGAGGCTGACGCTTAGTCGAACTCGGGCGCCTCGGTGCGGCTGCGCTTGAGCTCGTAGAAGTGCGGGTAGGACGCGAAGATCACCGACGCATCCCACAGCTTGCCCGCCTCTTCGCCGCGCGGGATCTTCGACAGCACGGGGCCGAAGAACGCGACGCCGTTGACGTGGATCGTCGGCGTGCCGACGTCGTCGCCGACCGCGTCCATGCCCGCGTGGTGGCTCTTGCGCAGCGTCTCGTCGAACTTGTCGCTGGTGGCTGCCTCGGCAAGCTCGGCGGGCAGGCCGACCTCTTCGAGTGACTTGGCGATGACTTTACGTCGTCGAAGTCCTTGTTGCCCTTGTTGTGAATCTTGGTGCCCATCGCGGTGTACAGCGGGCCGAGGATCTCGGGCCCTTGGCCTGCTCGGCGGCGATCGCGACGCGCACCGGGCCCCACGCCTTCTTCATCATCTCGACGTACTCGTCGGGAAGGTCACGACCCTCGTTGAGCACCGCGAGGCTCATCACGTGGAACTCGACGTCGATGTCGCGGACCTTCTCGACCTCGAGGATCCAGCGCGACGTGATCCAACACCACGGGCACAGTGGGTCGAACCAGAAACCGGCGACGTCCTTCTTGGCCATGATCAGAATCCTCTCGACAGACAACGTGGGCAGAGCTCCGTTCAGCACAACCGTGCACGCCTCGGCTGTGTTCCCGCTCGACGGCTAGTGTTGACGGACGTGGCACTTCCCAACCTCACCCGCGACCAGGCCGCCGAGCGCGCCGCCCTGTCACCGTCGACAACTACCGCATCGTCCTCGATCTGACCGACGGCGACGGCGCGCCGGGCACGGGCACGTTCCGCTCGACGACGACGGTCGACGTTCGACGCCCTCGCCGGCGCCGACACCGTCATCGACATCGCCGCCGCATCGATTCATCGGCGACGCTCAACGGCGTCGACGTCGACGTCTCCGAGTACGACGAGTCCACCGGCATCGCGCTGAGCGGCCTCGCCGAGCACAACGTGCTCGTCGTCGACGCCGACTGCCTGTACTCCAACACCGGTGAGGGCCTGCACCGCTTCGTCGACCCCGTCGACGACGAGGTGTACCTGTACTCGCAGTTCGAAACCGCCGATGCCAAGCGGATTTTCGCGTGCTTCGACCAGCCCGACCTGAAGGCGACCTTCGACGTCAGCGTCACCGCACCCGCGCACTGGCAGGTCATCTCCAACGGCGCCACCGTCAGCGTCGACGGCGGGCGTGCACATCTTCGCGACCACGCCGCGGATGAGCACCTACCTGGTGGCACTCATCGCGGGTCCGTACGCCCGGTGGGACGACGTGTACTCCGACGAGCACGGCGACATCCCCCTCGGCATCTTCTGCCGCGCGTCGCTCGGCGAGTTCATGGACGCCGACGGCTGTTCACCGAGACCAAGCAGGGCTTCGGCTTCTACCACCGAAACTTCGGCGTGCCCTACGCATTCGGCAAGTACGACCAGCTGTTCGTCCCCGAGTTCAACGCCGGCGCCATGGAGAACGCTGGCGCCGTGACCTTCCTGGAGGACTACGTCTTCCGGAGCAAGGTCACGCGCGTACTCCTACGAGCGGCGCTCCGAGACGGTGCTGCACGAGATGGCGCACATGTGGTTCGGCGACCTGGTCACCATGACGTGGTGGGACGACCTGTGGCTCAACGAGTCCTTCGCGACGTTCGCCTCGGTGCTGTGCCAGGCCGAGGCCACCGAGTACACGCAGGCCTGGACGACGTTCGCGAACGTCGAGAAGTCGTGGGCGTACCGCCAGGACCAGCTGCCGTCGACGCATCCGGTGGCCGCCGACATCCCCGACCTGCACGCGGTCGAGGTGAACTTCGACGGCATCACCTACGCCAAGGGCGCCAGCGTCCTCAAGCAGTTGGTGGCCTATGTCGGGCTGGAGGCCTTCCTGGCCGGCCTGCGCGACTACTTCCGCGACCACGCGTTCGCCAACGCGACGTTCGGCGATCTGCTTGGGGCGCTGGAGAAGTCGTCGGGCCGGGATCTGTCGCATTGGGGTAGGCAGTGGCTCAAGACCACCGGCCTCAACACGCTGAGCGCGGACTTCGACGTCGCGGCCGACGGGACGTTCACCCGGTTCGCCATCAACCAGGGCGGAGCCGCGCCTGGTGCGGGCGAGACGCGCGTGCACCGGCTGGCCGTCGGCATCTACGACGACGACGGCTCCGGCAAGTTGGTCCGCATCCACCGCGAGGAGCTCGACGTCGACGGATCGACCACCGACGTGCCTGTGCTGCAAGGCGTTTCCCGCGGCAAGCTGATCCTCGTCAACGACGACGACCTGACCTACTGCTCGTTGCGGTTGGACCCGGACTCGCTGCAGACGGTGCTGACCCGCATCGCCGACATCGCGGATCCGCTCCCCCGCACGCTGGCGTGGTCGGCGGCGTGGGAGATGACGCGCGACGCCGAGATGAAGGCCCGCGACTTCGTCGAGCTGGTGAAGGGCGGCGTCCACGCCGAGACCGAAGTCGGTGTCGCCCAGCGACTTCTCCTCCAGGCGCAGTCGGCGCTGAACTCCTACGCCGACCCGGACTGGGCATGCTCGCAGGGCTGGCCTGCCTTCGCCGACCGGCTTCTCGAACTCGCCCGCGGTGCCGAAGCCGGTTCGGATCATCAGCTGGCGTACGTCAACGCGCTCTGCACGTCGGCCTTGTCGCTGCGGCACACCGCGGTGCTCGCCGCCCTCCTGGACACCGACCCTGCCGAACTCGAATTGCCGGGCCTCGACGGTCGACACCGATCTGCGGTGGCGGATCGTCACCGCACTGGCGGCGGGCGGGGACATCGACGAAGACGGCACGGCGACGCCGTTCATCGACGCGGTCGCCGAGAAGGACCGCACCGCGGCGGGCAAGCGCAATGCCGCGGCGGCATCGGCGGCCAGGCCGCAGGCCGCCGTCAAGGAGGCTGCCTGGCAACAGGTGATCGAGGACGACACCATCGCCAACATCACCACCCGCGCGATCGTGACCGGCTTCGTCCAGCCCGGTCAGGCGGCGCTGCTGCAACCGTTCACCGCCAAGTACTTCGACGCCATCGCAGGCGTCTGGGAACGACGGTCCAGCGAGGTCGCGCAGACCGTCGTCATCGGCCTGTACCCGTCGTGGGACGTCAACCAGGCCGGCCTCGATGCGGCGGACCGGTTCCTCGGCGGCGACGTGCCGCCCGCGCTGCGACGCCTGGTGCTCGAGGGCCGCGCAGGCGTGGAGCGGGCGCTGCGGGCGCGGGCGTTCGACTCCGCCTGACGTCGATCTCGGCGCGAACAGCGTGTCGGCACGCTGAATCGGCTCCCCGAATCGCGGTCGTTGGTCGCTTACGCTCTCGCCATGGCGGCCACCAACAGTCGCAGGGCGCGGGCGGCGCGCAGGCGTAAGCGTCGCGTCGACAGCGTCGTCAACGACCTCACTGCCGAGCAGTGGGCGGCGATCCAGGCCGCCTGGGGCGGCTGCGCCTACTGCGGCGCGAGCGACCGGCCTCTGCAACGCGACTGCGTGATGGCGATCTCGCGCGGCGGCCGCTACACCATCGACAACGTCGTGCCGGCCTGCGCGGCATGCAACGCGAGCAAGTGCAATGACGAGGTGACGGGCTGGCTGCGCCGCAAGCGCCTCGACGAGCGTGCATTTCTCGAGCGCTACGTCCGGATTCGGGCCGAGCTCCTGCCGCTTCAGCAAACTAACTAGTGACTGGCGTCACACCCCGACGGACCGGCCTGCGCACCCCCGCTGACCCCGGCAAGCCCGTGGTGACGGTAATCACCCACGTCAAAGTTGATTAACACGGAATTAACAAGGACGATGAGGGAGTTCTTATGTACGGGCGATCCCCATCGCACAAGAACAACAGCACACAACAACGCCCCGAAGATCCGGGGCACAACACAGGAGTGAAGAAGATGTCTTTCGCGCAGTTCCGTTCAGATTTGACGCGCAGCATGAACCGGCGCCGTCTCTATGCGCGGATCAACGCCCTTCCCGATTCGACGGTCCGTGAAGAACTGCTGGCGATCGCCCAGCGGTACGAAGAGGCCGAGTAACGCGGACACCCATCAGAGAGCCGGTGATCCCCACGGGGTCACCGGCTCTTGTCGTTCAGGGCGTTCAGCGGTCAGGCGGCGAGACGGCCGCGCTCAGCACGCGGATGGCGCTGATCAGCCCGTCCATCAGGTTGCCCTCGGCAAACGAGGCCGCCGCCGCGGAGACGCCCAGAGGAGCGGCCTCCTCGATGCCGCGGCCCTGAACCTCTGAACCGTAGACCACCTCGATGGCCTTCTGGTTCGGCGAAACGGCGAGAAGCACCGCGTTGTCGGGCGTGGGCACCGACGCGAGGATCTCGCGGGCCTTGGCGGCCGTGTCGCTGCCGAGATCGCCGAGGTACACCGCGAAGCGGGCCTTCGCCCCACGCGACCCGAACTTCAGCGCGTCGTCGAGGATCACCAGATCCTTGACCGGGAACGGGTAGTGGACCGACAACTCGCCCGGCTCGGTGACCCCGGAGATGCGACCGCTGGAGGTGAGGGCGGACCCATAGGGCAGCTCGAGGTTGCCCGGCCGGTCGACCACCGTCGTAATCGCCGATGAGTGACGTTCTACGGCAGTGCTTTCGACGGTAGGGCTTTCGACGGTTTCGTCACCACTTGCCACTTGCGCCACCTCCTACCGTCACGTGCGATCCATGACCGGAGTGGCCGTGATCCGCTGGTTCGTCGGCCGCCCACAGGATCGGCGGGTGCGTCCACTCATCCGACATCTTGTAGGTCTCCGGGTGTGGTCCCTTACGGGTGAAGATCAGGGCCACCAGGATCAGCAGCAGCGCCAGCGGCACCCCGCCGAGCAGCGAATGGGTAAGTGCAAGGCTCACGTCGCAAACCGTATCAGCCGAGGCGGTCCGGCGAGCACTCGTGCGACGACCTTCCGACGGTCAGGCCGCGCCTTCATCCAAGTACCTCTCCCAGGCGGGGTCGAGCTCCTTGATCGTCGACAGCAGACGCCAGTGCTGGCCCTTCGGCGGCAAGCGGCGTCGAGCGCAGCGTCCACCCCAGTTCGGCGAGCAGCTTGTCCGCCTTGCGGTGGTTGCAGGCCGCGCAGGCGGCCACGCAGTTCTCCCACGTGTGGTCGCCGCCGCGGCTGCGCGGAACGACGTGGTCGACGGTGTCCGCCTTGGCCCCGCAGTACGCACACCGGAACCGGTCGCGGTGCATCAGCGCGGCCCTGGTCATGGGGATTCGGGCGCGGTATGGCACGCGCACGTAGGTGCGCAGCCGGATCACCGACGGCACGACGATGGTCCGGCTGGCCGAGTGGATGACGGGCCCGGTCGGGTCGTCGTGGACGACGTCGGCCTTGCCGCACATCAGCATGATCACGGCGCGTCGCATCGGGAGCGCCGTCAACGGCTCGAAGGTGGAGTTCAGCAGTAGCACGCGGCGCCGGCCCCAGAAAGACCCCTCGGCGGCAGCAGGGCGCGGATCCGCCGAAACCGACGCTGTGCAGCGCCGACGCCTGCGACGAGGCAGACAGGGGCGCGGATGATCCCGCCACGGCCACGTGATGTCGGTGGCTGCGACTCTTTCTTCGCTGCGACATTCGTCCTCCGAGGAGACAGTCCACCATGAATCGCGGGGCGATCGCACGACAATTCTGGCCGTGTTCGCAGGTCAGTCCGATGAACAGCCGGTGACGCGAGGCTGGGAGCGCCTCGCCAGGCGCGGGGGACGACAATGGGGGGTGACTGAGCCCGCACGGTCGTTCTACGACGAGGTCGATGGCGACGAAACGTTCCGGGCCATCGTGTCGCGGTTCTACCAGCTGGTCCGCGAGGACGAGATCCTTCGCCCGCTGTATCCCGAGGACGACCTCGACGGCGCCGAGGAGCGGCTGCGGATGTTCCTCGACCAGTACTGGGGCGGCCCGCGGACGTACTCCGACCAACGCGGCCACCCCCGGCTGCGGATGCGCCACTCGCCGTTCAAGATCGGCTACCTGGAGCGCGACGCGTGGCTGCGCTGCATGCGCACCGCGGTCGCCGAGATCGACTCGCAGACCCTCGACGACGCGCACCGCAAGGCATTGTTCGACTACCTGGAGATGGCGGCGCACTCGATGGTCAACTCGCTGTTCTGAGCTCGGTCGAGATGCGGTGGCGGCGCAGAAGTGCGAGTGCCGCACCGCAGCTATCTCGACGAGAACCGATGCGAGTCGGGCATGATGGGTGGACGTGACCAGTTCCGGCGACACGGCATGGTGGTCCGACGCCGTCTTCTATCAGGTCTATCCGCGTTCCTTCCGCGACAGCGACGGCTGACGGCGTCGGCGACCTCGACGGGGTCACCGCCGAACTCGACTACCTGATCGCGCTCGGCATCGACGCGATCTGGCTGAACCCGGTCATGGTGTCCCCCATGGCCGACCACGGCTACGACGTCGCCGACCCCCGCGACGTCGACCCGCTGTTCGGCGGCCTCGGCGCGCTGGACCGCCTCATCGAGGCGGCACACGCCGTCGACATCAAGATCACGATGGATCTGGTGCCCAACCACACCAGCTCACAGCATCCGTGGTTCCAGGCGGCGTTGGCGGCGGGCCCCGGCAGCGCGCAGCGCGAGCGCTACATCTTCCGCGACGGCATCGGCCCCGACGGGCATTCACCCGCCGAACAACTGGGTGTCGGTGTTCGGCGGACCGGCGTGGACGCGCGTCGTCGAGCCCGACGGCAACCTCGGCCAGTGGTATCTGCACCTGTTCGACCCCGAACAGCCCGACCTCAACTGGGACAACCCGGAGATCTTCGACGACCTGGAGAAGACGCTGCGGTTCTGGCTGGACCGCGGCGTCGACGGCTTCCGGATCGACGTCGCGCACGGGATGGCCAAACCGCCCGGCCTGCCCGACATGCGCAATCCCGACCTGACGATGCTCACGCTCGACGACGACGACCCGCGGTTCAACCACGACGGCGTGCACGAGATCCACCGCGGCATCCGGTCGGTGCTCGACGACTACCCGCACGCGGTGACGATCGGCGAGATCTGGGTGTTCGACAACGAGGACTTCGCCAAGTACCTGCGCCCCGACGAGCTTCACCTCGGGTTCAACTTCCGCCTGGTGCGCGCCGAGTTCGACGCCGCCGACATCCGGGAAGCCATCGAAAACTCCCTGGCCGCAGCAGAACTCGCCGGCTCGCCGGCGACCTGGTGCCTGTCGAACCACGACGTCGAACGGGAAGTCAGCCGCTACGGCGGTGGCGCAGCTCGGGCTGGCGCGGGCCAAGGCGATGGCGCTGGTGATGCTGGCGCTGCCTGGCACCGGTGTTCGTCTACAACGGCGAAGAACTCGGGCCTGCCCAACGTCGACCTGCCCGACGAGGTGCTGCAGGACCCGACGTGGGAGCGGTCCGGCCACCAGGAGCGGGGCCGCGACGGCTGTCGGGTGCCGATGCCGTGGGAGGGCGACGCTCCGCCGTTCGGCTTCTCCAGCGACGCCGACACCTGGCTGCCGATGCCCGCAGAGTGGGCGTCGCTGACGGTCGAGGCGCAGGAGCGACGACCCCGACTCGACGTTGGCGCTGTTCCGCCGGGCGATCGAATTGCGCCATGGCCGTGCGGCATTCGACGGCCGCATCGAGTGGCTGGACATGCCCGCGGGTGCGCTGCGTTCCGCGGCGCCGACGGCTTGGTGTGCGTGCTGAACACCGGCGCCGACGCCGATCGCTCTGCCCGACGGCGACGTGTTGGTCTCGAGCGGTGCAGCTGTCGACGGCAAGCTGCCGCCGAACACCGCCGCCTGGCTCGGCCTAGCTTCCCGCTGGCGACTAGTTGCCCGACGAAACACGCTGCTCCTAGGCGACGTCGCGCCGATGCGAGCCGACAACCGACTTGAGTTCAAGAAGCCCCCGGCGCGATCGGCGCCTGGGGCTTCTTCGATGCAACACGTGTCGAACGCGCATCCGCTTCAGACGCTTTTGAAACACTTAAGCACCGACGCGCAGTGTGTCTTCAGCCAGCGACTCCGCTGCACTAGACGAGGGAGACCAATCGCATGTTCGGGACCCGGGAAGGGATGGGACGCCACGCTCAGGAATCACCTGGCAGTGGCGACACGATGCGGTTCGCCGACGGCGTCACCTGGCGTATCAGTCAGCGCGGACTGGTGGTGTGTGGTCCCGGTGACGTCCCCCTGCTGATCGAACACGCTTGTGCCGCCGACCTGCCCGAACTTCGTCGCCAGCGCATCCGGGTCCGACGACCTCGTCGCCTCGTTGGGCGGCAGCGAAGCCGACCGCCAAGCTCATCGACGACCTCGTCGGCAGAGCACCTTCTGGCCGATCCCTCGGCACCGGCCGACCCTACGCACCCGGCAGACCGTCGAGCGGGTGACCTTCAGCCGCTCGGGCATCGAGTTCACCGGCATCGACACCGTCGCCCGCGCCGTCCACCGCGTCGTTTGGCCGGTCCTGCGGTCCTGGCCTGGCCGCGTCCTCATCGCCGCGATCCTCGTCCGCGGGAGCGGTCGTCCCTCTTCCTCGGGCGTCCCGCTGGCCCGCAGGTCAGCCATCACCCGTGGGTCGACGCCACCGTCGGCCTGATCCTGGGCCTCGCGCTGGCCGGAATGCACGAACTCGCCCACGCCGTCACGCTGGTCCACTACGGACGCACACCTCGCTCTGCTGGTTGCGGGTTCTACTGGGGCGCACTGTGTTTCTACATCGACTCCTCCGACGGCATGACCCTGCCGCGCAAGGCCCGCATCATCAACGCCTTGGCCGGCCTCGCGGTAGATCTGGTCACCGCCTCGGTGTTGTTCACCCTGTCGCACGCCTTCGCCGGCGTCACCCTCATCGCCGCCGTGTGCTGGCGCATCGCGGTCATCCAGGTGATCGGCGTCGTCGAGAACGGCCTGAGGAAACCCAGCCGTCCTGGCTGGCGGCCTACGGCGCGTTCAGCCTCATCGGTGGGATCGTCCTCATCGCGACCAGCACCTGGGTGTGGTGGCTGGCCGCAGGAGATCTCATCAAGGCTCTCTTCAGCGGAAATCTGATCGACATGCTGCTCGGCCTCTACATCCTCGTCCCACTCGCCATGGGAGTGCTGTGCTCCACCATCGGGCTCGGGCTCGAAATGATCGCGACCCACGACGAAAAGGAGGTGAGCCAGACGATGATCCGACGTATGCGACGCCGACTCACCCGGCACCGAAAGCACGGCTGACGAGCTCAGCTCCCCGCTGCCAGCTCATCACCTTCGGCCTGAAGCTCGAAGATGAACTCGCCATTGCCAATTCGAATGGAGTCACCATCGGCGATGGCGGCACTGCCGACGATCTTCTCGCCGTTCAACAACACGCCGTTGGCGGATCCCGTGTCGTGAATCACGAAGTTGATCCCGGTGTCGATGATCATCGCGTGGCGCCTGCTGACCTTGGTATCCGTCAGCACGACGTCGTTCTCGCGAAGGCGCCCGATCGAGGCGACCGCTCTCTTGACCGGATGCCGCTCGCCGGTCGGGGTCCGCAGCCAGGCAGCCAGACGCGATTCCGAACCGTCTGCGTTGCGCCGGAACGTGCTGCTCGTCGTCCCCCCGCGCGCTGTCAGTTGGGCCGACTCCTCGACGCCCAGGTGCTCCTGGCGCAGGATCTGCGCGTGCAGTTCGCGCAACGTCGCGTTCGGGTCGATGCCGAGCTCGTCGGCCAGGATGTCCTTCAGTCGGCGATAGGCGCCAAGCGCATCCGACTGACGGCCCGCCACGTAGTACGCGGTGATCAGCTGCGCCCAGACCGGCTCGCGATAGGGATGTTCGGCGACCAGCGACTCGAGGCCGGCGATCACCGTCGCCGCGCGCCCGCAGGCGATCTCCGCCTGCGCCAACGCGGCGTGCGCCGTCAACTTGTGCTCCGTCATCGCGACCGCGAAGGTCTCGGCGAAGTGAAACTGGCGGAGGTCATCGAGGACCGGCCCGCGCCACTCGGCCAGCGCCGCGGAGAGATAGCGGCTCGCCTCTTCGAAATGACGCGCGGCGGCGGCGCGAACACCCGCCTCGTTCTCACGCAGGAACCGCCCCACGTCGACGTCGGAGTCATCGACGTTGAGCCGGTACCCCGGCGACTGCTTCTCCAGGGACACGCGATCGTCGGCGCCAACCTTCGCGAACAGGCGCCGCAGATTCGACACGTAGACGTGGATGTTCGTGCGGGCCTCTGCCGGCGGCTCGTCGTCCCATGCCGCGGCGATCAGGGATTCGACCGCGACCGGCCGGTTGCGGTTCATCAGCAGGGTCGCCAGTATCACTCGCTGCTTCGGTCCACCCAACGGCACCGACGCGCCGTCCAAGGACAGCTGAAGCGGTCCAAGCAGGCCGAACCCGGAGCTCGTCGGCGCAATTGCCACGTCAACCTCCGGTCAGCGGGTACGTCCGCCAACTTATCTCGTGGACGTCAGGGCTAGCGCAATACCATCGCGGGGTTGCCCCGGCGCCGGTACACCGTGCCGAAGCGCGCATCGATGCGTAGCCACGCCGGGTGCACCCGCACCCGCACCACCTCGTCGGCGGCCACCGACTCGGGGGCGAACTCGTCACCGATGTTCGTCGCCTGCGGCAGGAAACCCATCGCGGTCAAGGCGAATACGCACCGCATCGGGACCCCGACGCTGACGTCGCCGGACGTGACCGCCACGACCTCCTGATCCAGCAGCGACGCCGGCGGGCCGTGAGCACTGCTGTGCTCCTTGGCCAGGGCGACGCCGCGTTGGGCGAGGTCGAGCACCACCCGCGCGGGCACGTCGTCGAGGTGGACGAATCCCGTCTCGGGCGGCAGGGCGCCGCGCCACGCCGAGTCCATCGCGAAGCCGGGGTCGACGAAGCCGGAACGGTCCATCGCGGGCAGCGCGCGCCCAAGGGCATCGGCTCCGACGGACAGATCGGCGGGACGCACCGTTCCGCCGACCACGCGGCTGGCGAGAACTTCGAAACCCGTTGCCACCCAGGCAACCACGAGTCCGCCGGCGCGCTGCGCGCAGTCGGATGACGCCCGCCTCGTCGAGCCGCAGCGCCCGTTCCACGAAGGTGCTGAGGTCTTCGCGGTGGGCGACGTCGTCGAGCCACAGTCCCCGCTCGGCGGACTCGGGAGGAACGCTCACCTGGATCCGACTGCTCTTCGCGCAAGCGCTCATCGCTGGTAACGCTGCAGATACTCGCGATGGTGCGGCGCCAACCGCACCAGCTTCTGCTCATCGATGTGGAACGCGGCCAGCTGGGTCTCCGCGATGACGGCGGGCTTGGAGTCCGGATCGGCGAGTGCCGAGCGCACCTCGTAGCCGAGCGTGAAGTCCACCGCCCGAAGCCTGTTCACCCAGATCGTCACCTGCAGTGGCGAATCCGCCAAGCCGCAGTTGGCCCTTGTACGTCACCTTGACCTCGGCGATCAACAGGCCGGTGGTATCGACGTCGGCGGCGAACGGGTCGAACAGGAACGGGACCCGCGCCTCCTCCAGGATCGTCACCATCGTCGCGTGATTGACGTGCTGGTACATGTCGATGTCCGACCACCGCACCTGCACGGGCGTGGTGAAGCGTTCCGTCACGTGCTACCCGTCCCGCTCGTCCGCGTCATGCTGCGGATCTGGCGGGCCGCGACCGACAACGTCGCGAGGTCGAGTTCGCCGTCCTCGTAGATCTCGGTCAACGTCCGGCGCGCGCGGGCGACCCTGGAGCTGTTCGTCACTTCCCACTCCTCGATCTTCTGCTCGCCGGTCTCGTCGGGCTCGCCGACGGCAAGCACGTCGAAGCACAGCGAACGCAGTGACCCGTAGATGTCGTCGCGAATCGCCAAGCGCGCCAGGGAATGCCAGCGATCGTCGCGCGGCAGCGCGGAGACCGCCGTGAGAAGGCCGTCCGTACCGAGGTGGTCCATCAGCGCGAAGTAGGTGTCTGCGACCTCGGCCGGCATCACGGTCGACGATGTCGGCGACGTCGATCACGTCGAGCAGGCTGTACTGATACAGCCCGGTGGCCACCGTCAGCGCGAGCTCGGCCGAAACTCCTTGCGCAACGAGCTCGGCCGACTGCTTCCGCCACGATGGCGCGATCGTCGCCGCGCAGCCATTCCGACATCCGCGGGGTCAGTTCCGCCATCTTGGCCGCGAATCGGTTGATCTCCGCACCCACCGCCAGAGGTTGCGGGCGGTAGTTCAGCAACCATCGCCCCGCGCGATCGACGAGGCGCCGCAAGTCGAGCGTCATCCGGTCCGTCGCCGAAACCGCAACGCCCGCTTCGCCCGCCGCCATGATGCTGCGCCAGACCTCGCCGATCCGGAAGATCGCGTCCATCGCGACGTAGCTGCGCACCGCGTCGACGGACCCGACGCCGACGTCCTCGGCGACGCGATAGGCGTAACTGATCCCGGCCGTGTCGACGAGATCGTTGACCAGCATCGTCGTGACGATCTCGCGGCGCAGTTGATGCGTGCGGATCTCGGCGGGGAACCGCTCGCGCAGCTGGTTGGGGAAGTAGTCGGGCAGCCGACCGGCGAACACGTCCTGATCGGGCAGGTCGGTGGCCAGGATGTCGTCCTTGAGGGCCAACTTCACGTGCGCCATCAACGTCGCGAGCTCGGGCGAGGTCAGCCCCAGCCCCAGCTCGGTGCGCCTGCGAATCTCCTTCTCCGACGGCAGCGCCTCCAGCTCGCGATTCACGGCGCGCTCGGCGGCCAGATCCTCGATATGAGACTGGCGTGCACGGGAAGCAGGCTCGCGGCATTGGTGCGGCTGGTACCCAGCAGGTCGTTCTGATCGGAGTTGTCGTTCAGCACGAGGCGCCCGACCTCGTCGGTCATCGACATCAACAGCGGGGTGCGCTCCTCGGCGCTGATCTTGCCGGTGGTGACCAGTGAGTCCACCAGGATCTTGATGTTGACCTCGTGGTCGGAGCAGTCGACGCCTGCCGAGTTGTCCAGCGCGTCGGTGTTGACGTGCCCGCCTGCCAGGTCGAATTCGATGCGACCGCGCTGCGTCACCCCGAGATTGCCGCCTTCGCCGATGACCTTGGCGCGCATCTCGTTTCCGTTGACGCGCACGGCATCGTTGGCGCGGTCGCCGACGTCGGCGTCCGACTCGGTCTCGGCCTTGATGTACGTGCCGATGCCACCGTTGAAGAACAGATCGACGGGCGCCAGCAGGATCGCCTTGACCAGAGCCGGAGGCGTCAGCTCGGTGATCGCCTTCGGCCAGCCCCAGCGCTGCCCGGACCTGCGGACTGATCGGGATCGACTTCTGCTCCTTGGCGAACACGCCGCCGCCCTCGCTGATCAGCGTGCGGTCGTACTCATCCCAGCTGGACCGGGGCATTTCGAACATCCGCTGCCGCTCGACCCACGACGTCGCCGAATCGGGGTTCGGATCCAAGAAGACGTGGCGGTGATCGAACGCGGCGATCAGTCTGATGTGCTTGGACAGCAGCATCCCGTTGCCGAACACGTCGCCGCTCATGTCGCCGACGCCCGCGACCGTGAAGTCCTGGGACTGCGTGTCGACGCCCATCTCGCGGAAGTGTCGCTTCACCGATTCCCACGCGCCCTTGGCCGTGATGCCCATCGCCTTGTGGTCGTAGCCGACGGAACCGCCGGAGGCGAACGCGTCGCCGAGCCAGAAGCCGTACGACTTCGCGACCTCGTTGGCGATGTCGGAGAAGGTGGCCGTCCCCTTGTCCGCGGCGACCACCAGGTAGATGTCGTCGCCGTCGCGGCGGACGACGCCCTGCGGCGCGATGACCGCCCCCGTTGCGGTGTCGACGTTGTCGGTGACGTCGAGCAGCCCGGAGATGAACAGCCGATAGCAGGCGACGCCCTCGGTGCGCTGGGCGTCGCGATCGGCGGCGGCGTCACCCGTCGGCGCGGGCGGCGTCTTGAGGACGAATCCGCCCTTGGCCCCCACGGGCACGATGACCGCGTTCTTCACGGCCTGCGCCTTCACCAGACCCAGGATCTCCGTGCGGAAGTCCTCGCGTCGATCCGACCACCGCAGGCCACCGCGCGCGACGTTGCCGAACCGCAGATGGACGCCCTTCGACGCGGGGTGAGTACACGAAGATCTCGTACTTCGGCCTGGGCAAGGGCAATTCGTCGATCAGGCCCGGGATTGACCTTGACCGACAGCACGTTCTGCTCGCGCGCCGACCCCGAGCGGGTGACGAAGTAGTTGGTCCGCAGCGTGGCCTGGATCATCGAGGCGAATGCGCGCAGCACGCGGTCGGTGTCGAGGCTGACCAGGGCGTCGATGTCGGATGCGACGGCGGCGGCCGCTGCCGTCGCGTCGTGCTTTCCATCCTCGGATGGATCGAACAGCGCCTCGAACAACTCGACGAGCGAGCGAGCGGTGCCCGCGTTGTCGTTGACGACCGTCTCGATGTGCGACTGACTGTAGGGAAAACCCGCTTGCCGCAGGTACTTTGCGTACAAGCGCAGAACGGTCACCTGCTGCCAGGTCAGACCGGCGCGCAGCACCAGCTCGTTGAACCTGTCGATCTCCACCCGACCCTGCCAGATCGCGGTGACCGCGTCGGCGAACCGGGTTGCGGTCGCCGCCCGGTCCGCAGCGTCCTGTCCGTCCGGAATCGACTGTGGCGGTGAGATCTTGAACTGGTAGATCCACACCGGCAGGCCGTCTGGCCTCGTCACGGTGAAGGGGCGCTCCTCGAGGACGATGACGCCCATCGACTGCAGCATCGGCAGCAGCTCGCTCAGCGACGCGGATCGGCCACCCAGGTACCAGGTCAGTCGCGCCGAGTCGCCGTCGGTGCCCTCGGCGAAGACGAGCTTCACCGAATCGTTCTGCAGCCCTTCGATGATCGCGATGTCGTCGATGGCATCGAGCGGCGTGAAGGCCTCTTTGTACGTCGCAGGTAGGGCGCTGGCGTAGTGCACCGCGTTGGCCTGGTTGATCGAGCCCGACTTCACCGAGCCGATCAACAGGTCGCCCCACGTGCGAGCCGCCTCGGTGAGGAGGTTCTGGATCCTGGTCTCGTTCTCGAGCGACGTGTCCGAACCGTCCGAGCGGGTGCCCTCGGGCAGCCGAACGGTGAAGTGCACTACCGCCCAAGGTGATTCGCTGACCCGGGCGGTGTACTCGATGCTGGCGCCGCCGAGCTCGCGGACCAGGATGTCCTGCATCGCCAGCCGGGTGTCCGTGGTGTAGCGATCGCGGGGAAGGTAGACCAGACAGGACACGAAGTGCGCGAGCTTGTCGGCCCGCAGGAACAGAAGCGTGCGCCGTCGCGAACCGAGATCGACCACCGCCTTCGCCATGGCGATGAGGTCCTGTGCACTCAGCGCGAAGAGTTCGGAACGCGGAATCGTCTGGATGATGTCGAGCATCAACTGACCGGGATGGCTGGGGTCGCCGTGCGAGAGGGCCAAGCGCTTCGTCGACGCGTCGCGAAATGAGCGGAATCTCAAGCACGTTGGAGTTCATCGCCGCCACCGTGAACAACCCGACGAATCTGTGCTCGAGCGCCCTGCCCTGCCCAACGATGTTCTCGCGGACCACGACGATGTACGGGTAGGCGCCGTAGCGAAGAAAACTCGGCATGGTGGACTGCGCCAGCACGAGCAGATCGTCTTTGTCCGTCAGCTGCCCGAGGACCTCGTCGCGCAACCGCAGCACGCCGAGTCGGCTCGTCGGGATCGACCTCCGCCTGGCCGTCCTGCACCGAACACCGCTGGTAGCCCAACAGCACGAAGTGCCCCTCGGCGAGCCAGCGCAACAACGCCGCGACGTCGCGGCGGTCATACCCGGGAAAGTGGCCGGTGCGATCGGCGTCGAGCGCGTTGGCCAGGCTGACCAACGTGGCGTTGAGCATCGCCGAGTCGACGGCGACCTGGCGCGCATCGGCGAGTACGTCTGGGAGGAGCTTGGCCGCTTCGGCCACGGCCTCGGGGTTCGACCGACGGCGCCAACTCGACGTGGATCCAGCTCTCCTCGACCCCCTCGTGGCGCGATCTCGGCGGCGACGGTGGGCCGCATGTCGCGAAGCCTGCCCGCCTGGTCGCGCCGAACGCGGAAGACGGGATTCATGATGGCGAGGTAGGCGACGCCCATGCGGTGCAGGAGGACCGCGACGGAGTCCATCAGCATCGTGCTGTGATCCGTGACGACCTGTAGCGCGGGTCCGAAACCGCCGGGTTCGTCGGCGCCGTAGACGGCGACCTTGGTTTCGCCGACCGCGCGGTGCGTGCCCAGCCTGGTGTGCGCCGCCAACAGCGCGGGCGACACCCTGCTGGCGATCGTCTGCCGTGAGCGGAGCCGTCATCATCGAATCGGCTGCAGGTGCGTCGTGCGGGCCCTGATAGGTCTGCAGGTACGCCCCCGCGAGGAGAGTGTTCGGGTTGGCGTCACCCTTGAAGATCGTGGTCTCGGCCGCTCCGTCGAAACTCTGGCCGCTGCCCGGAATCACCGTCATGCCGATCGCTCCTGCCCTGCACCTGCGCACCCACGCTGGCACGCGGACCTGACATTAGTAGTCCCCCAGGGTCGCTACGCTCCCGCCCCGCCGGATCAGTCGCGTGTCAGCCTCCGGTGGGTGACCCTGTGCGGACGTGCCGCGTCCGCGCCGAGGCGCTGCAGCTTGTTCTCCTCGTAGCCGCCGAAGTTGCCCTCGAACCAGAACCACTTGGCCTCGTTCTCGCCGTCGCCCTCCCAGGCCAGGATGTGCGTGCAGGTCCGATCGAGGAACCACCGGTCGTGCGAGATGACGACGGCACAGCCGGGGAACTGTTGCAGCGCGTTCTCCAGCGAGCTGAGGGTCTCGACGTCCAGGTCGTTGGTCGGCTCGTCGAGCAGGATCAGGTTGCCGCCCTCCTTGAGCGTCAACGCGAGATTGAGCCGGTTCCGCTCGCCACCGGACAGCACACCCGCGGGCTTCTGCTGGTCGGGACCCTTGAAGCCGAACGCCGACACGTAGGCCCGCGAGGGCACCTCGTTCTGCCCGACCTCGATGTAGTCGAGACCGTCGGAGACGACCTCCCACACGTTCTTCTTCGGGTCGATGCCTCCGCGGGTCTGGTCGACGTAGCTCAGCTTGACCGTCTCGCCGACCTTGACGATGCCGCTGTCCGGCTCCTCGAGCCCGACGATGGTCTTGAACAGCGTGGTCTTGCCGACGCCGTTGGGGCCGATGACGCCGACGATGCCGTTTCGGGGCAGCGTGAACGACAGGTCCTTGATCAGGATCCGGCCGTCGAAGCCCTTGTCGAGGTTGCTCACGTCCACGACCTGGCTGCCCAGTCGCGGGCCCGTCGGGATCTGGATCTCCTCGAAGTCGAGCTTGCGGGTCTTCTCCGCCTCGGCCACCATCTCCTCGTACCGACCGAGACGGGCCTTGTTCTTGGCCTGCCTGGCCTTGGCGCCGGAGCGCACCCACGCCAGTTCCTCGGTCAGCCGCTTCTGCAGCTTCTGGTCCTTGCGCCCCTGCAGGGTGAGCCGCTCGGCCTTCTTCTCCAGGTAGGTCGAGTAGTTGCCCTCGTACGGGTAGGCGCGGCCGCGGTCGAGTTCCAGGATCCACTCGGCGACGTTGTCGAGGAAGTACCGGTCGTGGGTGACGGCGAGGATCGCGCCCTTGTAGTCGGCGAGGTGCTTCTCCAGCCACAGCACGCTCTCGGCGTCGAGGTGGTTGGTGGGCTCGTCGAGCAGCAGCAGGTCGGGCTCGGACAGCAGCAGCTTGCACAGCGCCACGCGACGCTTCTCACCGCCGGACAGGTGGGTGACGGGCTCGTCGGGCGGCGGGCAGCGCAGCGCGTCCATCGCCTGCTCGAGCTTCGAGTCGAGGTCCCAGGCGTCGGCCGCGTCCAACTCCTCCTGAAGCTGACCCATCTCCTCCATGAGCTCGTCGGTGTAGTCGGTGGCCATCAACTCGGCGACCTCGTTGTACCGATTGAGCTTCGCCTTGATCGGCACCCCCTCCTCGACGTTCTCGCGAACGGTCTTGGATTCGTCGAGCTGCGGCTCCTGCATGAGGATGCCGACGGACGCGCCGGGGGCCAGATAGGCGTCGCCGTTGTTGGCGTTGTCCAGGCCCGCCATGATCCGCAAGACGCTCGACTTGCCGGCACCGTTGGGACCGACGACACCGATCTTCGCGCCAGGAAGAAAGCTGAGGGTGACGTCGTCAAGGATCACCTTGTCGCCGTGCGCCTTGCGGACCTTCCGCATGGTGTAAATGAATTCGGCCATGCCGTGGTGTGCCTTTCGTGGTGCTGATTACTCGCGCACCATCCTAGGCGTGGCGTGATCGGCGGAGCCGGGGCGGGCTACGCCGTCAACGACAGCTCCTCGTCCTCGACCTCCAGTTCATCGGCCTCGTCCACGGCCTCGTCGGCGTCCTGCGTTCCGTCGACCGACGCGGCGGCTCGGTCTGCTGCCTGGTGCGTTCGATTCGCGCGATGCTGCGCGCGAGATCCGGTCCCACGGACGTCGCACGCACCTCGACCGACGACCGGGGATTGCCATCCTTGTCCTCGTACTCGCTCGTGTAGAGATGCCCGACGACGATCACCGGATCGCCCTTCACCAGTGACGGCCGCAGTCCCCGTCACGAGGCGTCCCCAGCAGTTGACCGTGACGTACAGCGAGTTGCCCTGCTCCCACTCGCCCTCGGCGCTGCGACGGCGCGAGTTGCTCGCGAGCCGGAACTTGAACAGCTCCTGCTCGCCCACGCTGCGGTGGATCGGGTCGGTGACGATGGTGCCGACGATGGTGATCGGTGTCTCGAACATGTGGTGTGCCTTCCTTCCGCGGCGACGCAGGGCGCGTCGTCGGTAAGGCCCAATTCACTCCATGGGGGTGACGCCGGGGCGCCGGTCACTTGGCCGGATGCGCGCCGAACTGTGGATGAAGTACGCACTGTGGACGACTCCGCTGGCGAATCCAGCTAGCGGGAGTCCTCGCGGCGGGCCAGTTGGGCCAGCATCGCGTTGTACGCCGCCAGGTCGGCGTCATCGTCGCGGTCGGCAGCGCGGTCCAAGTCGGGTGGAGATGCGCTGATCGCTGCGACGCCACTGGATCAACAACGCCATCAACACCAGCACGAGTGGGACTTCGCCTGCGGCCCAGGCGATTCCGCCGCCGAGCCGCTGGTCGCCGATGAGGTCGGTGTGCCAGTACAACTTGAGCGATTCGTAGAAGGAGCCCGCCAGCACCGTCTGAGTGCCCATCAACACCACACCGAAGAACGCGTGCAGCGGAAGCGTCGCGAAGACCATCGCGAGCTTGCCGAGCGAGGGCAGCGGCCTGGGCGTGGGGTCGACTCCGATGACGACCCAGTAGAACAGGTATCCGGTGAGCAGGAAGTGCAGGTTCATCGCGATGTGCGCCGCATGGCTTCCCGCCGCGGCGTCGAAGATGCCACCGAAGTACAGACCGTAGAAGCCCGCGACGAACAGCACGATGGCGACGAAGGGGTTCGTCAGCAGTCGGGAGGCCCGGCTGTGCAGCGCGGCGAGAATCCATTCCCGCGGACCCGGCGGATCACCGCGCCCCGCGGCAGGCAAGGCGCGCAAGGCCAATGTCACCGGCGCGCCGAGAACCAACAGCACGGGCGTCAGCATCGACAACAACATGTGGGCGGCCATGTGCATGCTGAACATCGCGGGCATGTAGCGGCCGACGCCCGACGACGTCGCGAACAGCAGCACCGCGCACCCGCAGAGCCACGCGACGGTCCGCCCGACGGGCCACGCGTCACCCCGCCGCCGCAGCCGCAGGACACCGGCCAGATAGACCAGCGCGACGACGATCGCCGCAGTCCCGAAGATGAGATCGAAACGCCAGTCGAACAGGACGCGAGCCACCGTGGGCGGCCCGGCGAAGTCGTAGCCGATCTCGATGGCGGGAATCGACGGGTTGTAGACCGACGTCGGCGGCGGCGGAGTGCGGCCCAACGCGACGGCGATCCCGAACGTCAGCCCGAAGACGGCGGCCTCGATCAACGCGAGGCGAAGTAACGGCCCACGCGCCTCGGGATCGGCGGCGAGCGCCGCCACGCCCGCGGCGTCGCTGCTGCCAGCCGATCACGCCCAGGACGCACAGCGCCGCCACCTTGGCGAGCACCAGCAAGCCGTATCGGCTGTTCAGGAGTTCGCCGGGAGAGACCCGCACCAGCGCGTTGACCAGACCGGACAGCGCCATCGCCACGAAGCACCACAGCGCGACGGCGGAGAATCGGCGGGCGGCCAGATCGGCGTGCTGGACCCCCTCGCTCGCTCCTGCCCACCTAATCCGCCCTGCATCGCATGACGAGCAGGGCCAGCAGACCGCCCGCCCATATCGTGCCCGCGGATGCCGGTGCCGTCAAC
>CAWCTU010000003.1:0-18138 GCA_963798405.1 uncultured Actinomycetota bacterium | reverse complement strand
TGCCAGTAAGTCGTTGGACGATGGGTGCGAGAGCCTCCATGGCGCCCGGATGTGGAGTGACGAAGTAGTTGAAGCCCAGTGCGTTTCGCACGTGGGTGAGCTTCTCGCACACCTCGGTGAGCGTGCCGATGGCTACGACCGGCGAGTCGACGAGCATCTGTAAGTCGACGTCCACGTCACCGACTGACCCGCCGTATCGCGCGACGGCGCCGGTGAGCGTTTCCAGAAATCCCTTGACAGTCTCCTCGACATCATCGGTGACGGCGACGAAGACGAGCATCAACGACAACTCGATCTCATCGAAGCGCGTGCCTGCCGCCGCCCGCATCCAGTCGAGACGCTTCTCGAAGGACTCGGTCCGAAAGCTGCTAAGGTCGTCGACCACGGCGCCCCGGTTACCAAAGGTGGCACCCAGCACCTGAACGATGTCTGCCCGTCTCGCCGCCATCGACAAGAGCCGTCGACCCCCGCCACCGACCATGATCGGCGGACCCCCTGGTTGCGCTGGCTTCGGGATGCCGTCCAGATCAGTCACCTTGTAGTGGCCGCCACGAAACGTGAGCGGGCTTGGGCCGAACAGACCGCGAAGAATCTCGATGTTCTCCTCGAGGCGGTCGATGCGTGTTCCCGCAGTGTCGAAGCCGATCCCCGATTGGTCGTAGTCGGCTTGGACCCATCCCGCCCCGAGCCCTAGTTCGAGGCGCCCGCCGGACAGCAGGTCCAACGTGGCGGCCTCCTTGGCGAGCACGGTGGGGTGACGTAGGTCCTGATTTAGCACCGATGTCGCGATCTTGATCTGCGATGTCGCGGCGGCCATTGTCTGCAGGCCCAACATCGGTGCCGTGGCGGAATTGAAGTGATCGTTGAGTGCAATACTCGAAAAGCCGACGCGTTCAGCCGATTGCGCGATTGTGACGAGGTCTTGCACCTCAGTACCCGAAGCGACGAGCCCGAATCGAATGGGTCTGAGCATGCGTGACCCAGCTCCTAGCTCTCGCGAGTCAAGAGGGCCGACGTCCGCTCCCACAGCTCGCGCGTGCACTGCGAGTCATAGGTAATTCGATGTGCGCGACCGACTTGACGCTTGACAAAGTATTCGCCTGCTGGCTCGAAGTCTTCTCTCTGCTCCGAGGCAAGCCACACCAGTTGATCACACGCCTCCTCGGAGGTGATGCCGACGAGTCGTTCGGTGTGCGCCCATTCCATGACCTTGAGAACGCGTGAACCGGATGCCGGGCCGAAGTTGCTGTTGACGAAACCGGGATGGAATGAGGCCGCGGTGATACCGAATCCGCCGTAGCGGCGGTGCAATTCGCGAGCGAACATGACTATCGCGATCTTCGAGCGCCCGTAGGCCACGGTCGGACGCACCGTTGTCGTACAGAGAAGGTCGTCCACCGATAGGTTCGGACGCACCAAGCGTTGCGAAGAACTTGACGTGCAAATGATCCGCGCCCTCGACGCGATCAAGACGTCCATCAGCAGGGTAGTGAGAACGAATGACGCAAGGTAGTTCACTTGAAGCACGCTGTCGAACCCATCAACGGTGGCTCCATCGCCCGCGAAGACGCTTCCAGCGTTGTTGGCCAGCACGTCGATTCGCGGATACCGGAGTCGAAGCTCATCGGCTAGAACGCGTACCTGTGCGAGGTCCGAGAAGTCCGCGCACACGTAGTCGACTCCGAGTTCATCGGCGATCGCCTTCGTCTTCGACACCGACCGACCCACGATGACGATCTCGTCGCTACCCGCGGCCAAGCGACGTGCCGCTGCCGCGCCGACGCCGTCGCTCGCTCCGGTGATGACAATGGTCCGCCTCGGCACCTGCGTCGCACCCCTCGTCCGCCGCCCCACTGAACCGAACTGGTCACTGGTAGGCCATACTAGTTTCATCTACAGTAGAGCGCGACCCAACGTGCTTGCAAACCGCTCCCCCTTCGTCTGAGAGGCAACTCTGTGACTTCAACTTCCGGCTCCGACACCGCCAAACGCCGCGTGGTTCACGTCGGCACCGGCATGACAGGAAGCGTGGCTCTGCGCGCGATCATCGACGATCCCGCATTGGAACTGGTCGGGCTCAAGGTTTCCTCACCGACGAAGGCGGGCACGGATGCCGGCCAACTGTGCGGACGGCCCGATGTTGGCGTCGCAGCCACCGATGATCTGGCTGCGGTCATGGACGCCAAGCCCGACTGCGTCGCCTACTGCGCGACCGCGGTCCGACGCGAGGACGAGGTGATCGCGGACATCGTTGGCTATCTAGAAGCCGGCATCAATGTCGTCACCATCTCCGCGATCCCCATGGTGTATCCGAGGGCGGCACCGGCGAATTGGCGCGAACCGATCGAACAAGCGGCGCAGAGAGGCAATGCAACCTTCTACGCGACGGGCTGCGAACCCGGCTTCGTCAGCCTGAATCTGCCCACCGCCCTCTTGTCCGGCGCCGGACAGATCGACTCATACCGCATGGACGAGTACGCGCTCGACCTCGACTTGTCCTACCCGATCTGGGAAGTCCTGCACGAGTCGATGGGCTTCGGAAAGCCCAACGGCCACGTACCCATCCGCATCGCCGTCGGCAAGGTGAACAACGACTGGGAACCCGTGGTGCGCTACATCGCCGACGCTCTGGGCGTCGATGTCGAGCGTGTGGCGCTGGACTGGGAGACGATTCTCGCCCCGCACGACCTCGACACCGCACTCGGAGTGATCCCGAAGGACACCATCTGCGGTCACCGCTGGCAACTTGCCGCGATCCTCGACGAGCGGCCGGTCGTCTCGGTCCAGTACTTCGCGGCGGTGACGTCAACGCCGTGGCCCGACACCTGGCCGCGCCCAGCCCAACCCGGTCAGGGCGGCATGGTGTTCCGCATCGAGGGAAACCCGAACATGACCCTCGATCTCCACCTGGACCCGACGCCCGGCGACGCCACCAACCCCGGTGTCGCCGCAACGGCGATGGCGGCCGTCAACGCCATCCCGGCGGTCATCGACGCCCCACCCGGACTCATAGAAGTACCGTTGGCCGGCCCCTCAGTGGTAACCCGTCAAACGCGTCGCTGACATGGCAGATCCGAAAAGTGTTGCCCTATATTACGATCCGTTCGACTTTGCGATCGACGACGATCCCTACCCCGTGTGGCGGCGGATGCGAGAGGAGGCGCCGCTGTACTACAACGAGCGCCACGACTTTTACGCGCTGAGCCGATGGGACGACGTCGCCCGTGAGCTGCCGAACTGGTATACCTACCGCTCGGGACGCGGAACCGTCATGGACGTCATCAAGAGTGGTCTGGAGGTACCACCGGGAGTGATCCTCTTCGAGGACCCACCGCAGCACGACCTCCATCGGCGACTGCTGTCGAAGGTGTTCACCCCTCGCCGAATGGCTGCGATCGAACCGTTGACGCGCCAGTTCTGCATTCGGGCTCTCGACTCACTAGTGGGACAGCACGAATTCGACGTCGTCGCCGACCTCGGTTCCCTGATCCCGATGCGCACCATCGGTTATCTGCTAGGCATTCCAGAGCAGGGTCAGCAGCTGATCCGCGACACAACGGTGAACGCCATCGATCTGAAGGAGGGTCAGTTCGCGGTTGCCGACAACGCGTTCGAAGAGTCGTATCTGTTGTTCTCCGAGTACATCGACTGGCGGGCCGACCATCCGTCAGACGATCTCATGACGCAGCTGCTCAACGCCGAAGTAGAGGGCGACGGTGGAGTGCGCAAGCTGACACGCACCGAGGTGCTCACGTACACCAGCATGATCGCCGGTGCAGGCAACGAAACCACCACCCGGCTCATCGCTTTCGCCTGCCAGCTGTTGGCCGATCACCCGGATCAACGCCAAGAACTCGCTTCCGACCCCGAGCTGATTCCTGGCGCAATCGAGGAGGCGTTGCGCTTCGAGGCGCCGTCTCCGGTGCAGGCGCGGTACGTCGCGCACGATACGGAATGTCTCGGTGAGCCTATCGCGGAGGGCTCGATCATGTTGCTGCTCAACGGATCTGCCAACCGCGACGAGACCCATTTCCCCAATGGTGAGCAGTTCGACATTCACCGTAAGGGCAGCCACCTCAGCTTCGGTCAGGGTCTGCACTTCTGCCTCGGTACCTCGTTGGCACGCATGCAGACTCGGGTCGTGCTGGAGGAGCTCCTCAAGCGGTGGCCAGAGTGGGACGTCGACTATGCGAGAGCAGCGAAGGCGCACACCGCCAGTGTCCGCGGGTGGGCCACGCTGCCGATCAGGACGCGATGAGCGATTCCAAGGCGCTCGCACCAGCCGGTGAGGGCAAGACGGTGAGGGTGCAAGGCCCAAGGCCGCGGCGACGGACACCCCGACGAGCACGCGGATCGCTGACCGCAGACGCGATAGTCGAGGCCGCCTTCGCAATAGCAGCAGAATCGTCAATCGACGAGCTGAGCATTCCACTGATCGCCAAGTCGCTGGGAGTGGGGGTGACGAGCATCTATTGGCACGTTCGCAACAAGTCGGAGCTTCTCGACGCCATGACCGATCGCGCGTTGCGTCGCAGCGGCTTGCCTGCCTTCGCTGAATCCGTCGATTGGCGCGAGTCGTTGATGGCGCACGCCCGTGGCGTGCGACAGACCTTCCTAGGCGATCCTGTGCTGACGGATCTGATACTCATTCGCGGTGCGCTGAGCCCTCTGGCGCGGCGACTCGGCGCGCAGGAGACGGACAAGGCGATCGCGGGCATGATCCAGGCCGGCCTCGACGAGCAAACGGCGCACGAAACATACTCGGCGGTCTCCGAACTCGTCCGGGGTTCGGTGCTTCTCGAGCGATTGGAGCAAAAGCATCGCGCGGCACGCGAGACGGAGTCCGCCGACAAGGTGGAGTTCATCGCTGCCGCTTTGCCGCAGACCAATCGAGCGTTCGAGCTTCTCTTGACGTCCGTTCTTGTACCGTCGCGCTCGGACTCACCACGTGTGGGCACGTTGCCGTCGACCAGAGAATGACGCGCACCAACATTGAGTGTCAGCAGTACCGACGAGACCCCTAATGCTCGAACTAGAGTTCCAAGCACCTGCTCATGCCGTCAGCTCGGGATGACGTTCTGCTCCAAGAAGTGGATGGTATAGGCCTGGCCGGTCAACCCGACGGGATCGAGGTCGACGAGTGACAGCAGCTTGGCCCACACGTCGGAGTCGACGAACCAGTCCCAACGAGTGATGTGTCCTTCTTCGTTGATCCAGAGGTAGTCCCACTCGCGCAGTTCAAACTTCGACCCGTCGGGGAACGTCCCAGCGTAGGTGTCGCAGGAGGAGAATCCCCAGTCACCGGCCTCACACTCGAATGGACTGACGAGGCGGTAGTCCGGCATGTGCTTCCACCACATGCGCCACTCCGCTGTCAGCACGTCGCCGTCCGGCGCATACTTCGCCATGGCCTCCGCCACCTCACCCGAGAACATGTCGGTTATCGACTGGGGGACACCGTCATTGAACAGCGGACTCATCATCACGAAATCTGGTGCCATGATGTAGTTTTCGCCGAACGTGACGTGACGACCCCGGTCGAGAGGCTTCGCATAGCCCTCCCACTTCTCCAAGGCAATCTTCTCGTGTAGTGCGACCCGGTCCTTATTCATGTCATTGCCCTTCCATTAGTTCAGATCTGCGAAATTCTTCAAGTACGGCCACGCGATCGCAGGTGGGATCCCGCCGCACAACGGTGAGAGGTTGAACATCTCGCCACCAGCGAGGCGCTGTCTCGCTTCCTCGATCGAGAGGATCACGTGGGACGGCGACGTGCGACGAAGTTCATCGACGGTCTTGGCGGTGCTCATGTTGGCCGACACCTGATTGTCGGGGTTCCAATCCGAATAGGCCATCGCGTCGTGCAGGAGGTAGGGGCCGATCTCGTCCCAGGCGGTGTCGACATCCTCCGCCACGAAAAGGTTTGCCACGACGTCTCGTTCGGGTATCAGCGCGAAGCCAGGCTCGAATCCGTTTTCGCGGCAAGCCTTCTCGTAGGCCTCCTGCATACCCGGTACCCCGCCGTTGGCGAGTAGGCCGAGGCCGTTACGCCCCGCACGCCTCGCCGCGGCAAGGCTCGAACCGCCCCAGTTCAGCATGGGACCTTCCGGCGTTCTTGGACGCGGAGTCACCTTCATTCGCCTACCGTCGTGTTCGACTTCTTCTCCGGCCAGAAGACGGCGCAACAAGGGGAGCTTCTCATCGGCGATGCGGCCGCGATCGGACATGGACAGTCCGAAATGGTCGAATTCCTCAGCGCGGTAGCCGATCCCGAACACGTAGGTGGCTCTGCCCGCGCTGATGTGGTCCAACACGGAAACGTCCTCTGCCAAGCGGGCCACGTCATAGAAGGGTAGGAGAATCGTCAGGTTCAGCATCAGCTGCTTGGTGCGGGCCGCGATAGCCGCACCGAGCAGCAGTGGCGAAGGAAGATAGCCGTCGTCGGCGCAGTGATGCTCGCACAGCACCACCGCGAGGCAGCCGTGGTCCTCGGCCCACGCCGACATCTCACTTGCCGTGGCGTACAGGTCCGACGTGGCGAGTCCCGGTGATTGTGAGCGCATGTCGAATCGAAGAGTGAACACCGCCGCCTAGCTCCCCTGCCGTGAGTCGGTGCCCATGACGTCGGCACTAAACTGCATGATCATCCGAACCACCTCGTTGCGAGACATGGACTTGAACAACTCGAGTCCCATGCGAGTGTCATCACCCGTGGCGATCGTCGGTCCGCCGCCCAGGTTGGCGAACGCCTCGTCCACCACGCTCTCCGCGGTGACCGCACCCTCGGGGACGTGGCCCATCGATGCGAGGCGCCCACGCTCGAACTCCAACTTCCGCAACGCCGGCGTGTCGGTCATTCCGAGTACCAGGCCGAGCACGTCCACACCCTTGTCGTGCAACTCCACCCAGAGGCCCTCGGTGAACACCATGTCGAACGCCTTGGTAGCGCCGTAGGTGACCATGTTTCGGCCGCCGGCCAGCGCCGCACCCGACGTGAAGTTGACGATGCCACCCCTCCCGCGCTCGACCATGAGGCCAGCGAAGTGGTGGCAAAGCCGCATCAGGACCAGGCAATTCCGTTGCAGCAGGGCCTCCGCCGCAGAAACCGGGTTGTTCAGGAAGGGCTGATAATTCGGGTCACCGCCTGCGCAGTACACCAGCATGCCGACCTCGATGTCGGCTGTGGCGTCGATGATCTGCTGCGATGCAGCGGCATCGGTCAGGTCGACGGACAGCGTGCGCGTTTCGGCATCGGTCCGCTCGCGAATGCCCTGTGACACCTCGTCGAGCACGTGTTGGCGACGCGCGACGAGCACGACGTTCACGCCTTCGTGAGCGAGTCGCTCCGCGAACAGCGACCCGACGCCGTCGGATGCGCCGACGATGACCGCCCAAGGGCCGTACTTGGCCGCGACGTCGGCGGTCATTGATCTGACACCGCGGCGATGCGAACCGAGGTGAACGAGCGGCGCGCGATGCGCCATCCGTCACCGGTGCGCACCATGTGATCGTCGTAGTAGCCGACGGGGTTGGCACCGCCCCCCTCGAAGAGGATCAGCGCGTCGACATAGGTCCGGACCGTTGCCGTGTCTCCATCGATGTCCACGGCCTGGTTGGTCATTCGGTGCATGGTGTGTTTCGCACCCGTGTGAACCGCCTCCATGAACGTCGCCACCTCTGCACCACCGGTCCACTGACCGACTTCGCCATAGTCGATTTGGGCGTCTTCGGTAAATACCCTTGTAAGCAGGGAGTATTGGAGGCCGTCGATTGCGGTTGCGTAGCGCACGGTCAGCTCAACGATCTCATCACGATCAGTCATCTAATTCCTCCTCGCGTCCGGGTCATGCCACGTCTCCATTCGGATGCACTACGACGCGGGGCGGTCCCTCGGCTCGACGCGCCTGCTCGATCGCCTCGGGCACCTCGTCGAGGCCGATGATGCGGCCCACACTCGGCATCGGGTCGAGCCGTCCCTCGACAACGGCATCGAGGACGCCGTACCAGTCCTGCGGCATTGGGCCGCCACCGAACTGCAGGGTCAACCCGTTGCGGGTTGCCTCCGTGATGCTCAGCGTGTCCCCGGTGTACCAGCCGCCTGCGCAGTAGATCCGCGACATGAACTCCGCCTCGGACACCAGCCGGTCGATGAGCCCCGGCGCACCAACGCATTCGAACACCACGGCCGAGCCACCGAGCTTGTGCTCGGCACGGACTTCTCGAAAGACGTCGAACACCGATCGCTCCGCAGGGTCGACCAAGACGTGTGCGCCGAATCCGCTGCGCGCGAGTTCGCGTCGTTCGGAGTTGAAGTCCGACACGATGATCGGCGCAATGCCACGGATGGACAATGCGGCGACAGCGGAGAGGCCGACGGCCCCCGCGCCGATGACGATCGGCACCTCACCTGGTTGCAGATTGGCGGCGCGTACGTAGAACTCGCCCACCGCGAAGCAGTCGACGACGGCGATGGCGTCGCTGGATACGTCGCCGTTCACGACCTTCGCCGCCGCCTCGGGGACGACCAGGAGTTCCCCGAAACTGCCTTGCGCCTCAGGATGTTGCCCGATGATCCGCAAGCCGCCGGCGCCACCGTCCACCAATCGAATCGGCATCGACGTCACCCGCGCGCCGATCGGGAAGGCGTCGCTGCACCCAGGGCCGTGGCCGATGACCTCGCCGACGAACTCGTGACCCATCACGATGTCGCGATCGGCGTCGTACAGAGAACGTCCCGTTGGATCGTCGATGCCGACCTCGGGGTTGTCCATGAAGTGAACGTCCGAGGCGCAGATCGCCGTGCTGAGGGTCTTCAGCAGCAAATCACCCTGTCCTGGAACAGGATCGGCGGTGTCGCGGACTTCAAGGCGTCCGTCACGGAGCACAACTGCTCGCACGATGTCGCTCCTTGGGTAGGTTGCATACTCTCGATTATTCGAGATATATTTTTCGGACTTCCGATTCACCGTATGGCCAACCCCTGAGGGAGTCAAGAGTGCGCGGATCGAGCTCGGCGCCCACGTCGCGTGTCCTCGACGTCGTCGAATTACTCAGTCAACCGGGCGGCAACCCGATGCGGTTCTCCGACATCGTGCGCGAACTCGATCTGACCCAGGCAACTGCGCACTCCATCCTCAAGACGCTCTCCGACCGCGGCTGGGTAAGCCGCGATCCCTTGACCAAGACCTTCGCGCTGGGTCCAGCAATGTCGTTGCTTGCCGCGCGACTCGACGTCGCGCGACCCCTGACGCATCTCGCACGCGACGCGACGGAGCGCCTTCTCGAGGCCACGGGCATGGCCGCCTCCGTGGTCGAGAAGGCAGGCGACAGCCTTGTCATCACTGCCTTCGCCTCTCCAGAGGGCAGCGACATCGCTGCGCCTCCGAATGAGCGCATTCCCTACTCGCCGCCCTTTGGGGTCGCCTTCGCCGCGTGGGACGACGCGACCAGCCGGGACGCCTGGGTCGCCCGGGGGGCGGCGGATGACGCTGCCCTCGCCGAACGCTTGAACGACGTGCTGGCGTACACCCGGACCCGCGGATACGACGTCGACTGGATGACGCCCTCCCTGGCGCAGGCCGCCCATGCCATTGGCGCGCTATCCGGCGACGCGGTGCCGCAGAACCTGCGCGCCGTGATCGACCAACTCCGCGTCGAATTCACGTCAGCCGTGGCTCGCGGCACGGCGTCCAATCGCGACAAGCGGCCGATCGCCACGATCTCTGCGCCCGTCCTCGACGCCGGGGGCGGGATCCGGCTGGTGTTGGCGCTTCACCCGCTGCGACCCATGACCGCGCGCGCCATCGACGCGGCGGCCAGCTCGCTCCTACGCGAAATCGGTTCCCTCGGTATCGATTAGCCGAACCGAGCGCGCAGCTCGTTCTTCAGAACCTTGCCGAGCAGATTGCGCGGCAACGCTTCCACGAGCTCGAGACGCTCGGGGGTCTTGAACCTGGCGAGCCCCCGCGCACGGCAATGCTCCGCGATGGCCGCGAGCGTCACCTCTTCGCCGGGGGCAGCGATCACCACCGCGCAGACCCGCTCGCCGGTGCGCTCATCCGGCACGCCGATGACGGCCACGTCGGCCACCGCGGGGTGCATGTTGAGGACATCCTCGATCTCGAGCGCGGAGATGTTCTCGGCGTTGCGGATGATCGCGTCCTTGATGCGGCCGGTGATGACGACATTGCCCTCTGCGTCGACGCGACCCTGATCGCCGCTGCGAAACCAGCCATCTGCGTCGAACGCGTCCGCGTCCAGACTCGCGTCGGCATAGCCGAGGAAGCACTGCGGCCCCTTGAGCCTCAGCTCGCCCTCGTCCCCTGGTGCGACTTCGCACTCGTCGGAGTCCACCACCCGCACGCGAACACCCGCAACCGGTGGTCCGACGGTGCAATCGAGGATTGCGTGGTGGGCATCGACCCTTGGCGAGGTGACCACGGGAAACTCCGTGAGCCCCCATGCATTGGCAATGCCCGCGACCGAAAGCGTCTCGCGCACTTGCCGTCCGAGTTCCGGCGTGATGGGTGCTCCCCCGGCGACGCAGGCGCGCAGGTCCGGGAACAGTGGCTCGCTGCCGTGCTGACGTTGAGCCGCCATGAACGCCACGTAGAACGGCGTCGCCGACCCGAGCAGCGTGGGCCGATGGGCGGCGATTGCGAAGGGCGTCGTGGCTGGGTCGAACACGTCGAACAACACCAGCCGCATCCCTGTCAGCAGGCCGGCGGCAAGCATCGCGGCACCACCGATGTGCGAGACCGGGAACGCGATCGGGTTGACGTCAGCGCTTGGCGTGCCGAGCATTCCGACCACGCCCGTCGAGCCAGCGATCACCGATTGGTCTGAGTGTCGAATGCCCTTGGGCGCCGCGGTGGTTCCCGACGAGTAGTAGATCCACCTGGCCTCAGCGCCCGAGGTGGGCGGGTCCGGCAGGCTCGCCACATCGCCTGCAGGCCGACGCAGCGCATCGCTCACCGGCGACTCGTGGTCGATGACGATCGTCGTCATCGCGCGCTCCTGCGCCACCGACTGCGCCAACGCCAGGTGATCGAATCCGCGCCACGTGCCAGGCACCAGCATCACCTCGGTACCGAGTTGGCTGGTGGCAAAACGCAGTTCGTTCTCGCGCCAGATCGGCAGGATGGGATTTTGGACTGCGCCCAAACGGGTGAGCGCCACCATCACGACCATCGTCTCCAGCGTGGTCGGCAGCTGCCACGACACCACTGTGCCGGCCCGAACCCCCTGCGTGGCGAAAAATGCTGCGGCGCCAAGAGCCGCGTCGCGCAGCTGTGCCGTCGTGAGCGCGCGGCCGTAGTCATCGACGAGCACCACCCGGTCGGGGTGCGTGGCTGCAGCCGCCTCGACGAGGCCCCAATACGTCTGGGCAGTCACCGCACTCTGTTCTTCGCGCAAGCGCTCATCACCGGCTCGGCAGCATCAGCCTGCGCTTGGCCAATATGTTGCGCATCATCTCCGAACTCCCTCCGGACACCGTGTACGCGCGCGACCACAGCCAGCATTCCTTCAAACGTTGCTTAGCCTGCTGCACGCTCGAATCCGATGCGACGGTACATACCATCGCGGCCAATTCGGTGCCGTAAGCCGAAACTCGGTGATACGTCTCGGCGAAGCTCAGCTTGGCGATTGAACCATCGCCGGGCTGCTCGGCGCCTGCGACGAGGCGCTCGACGTGGTCGTCGATGAAGGCCTTCGCCACCTCGACCTCGACGGCCAACTCGGCGACCTTGTGACGGACGTCCTCGTGCTCGAACGCCGGCCGTCCGTCGAGGGTGGCGTGTCGCACCACCGTGACGAGATCGTCGATCAGCAACTCAAGGAGGATGACGTTGCCGCCGATCCCGAAGCGCTCGAAGTCCAGGCCCGCCATGATGATCGACCAGCCCTGGCCGGCCTCACCGATCAGGCTGTCCGCGGGAATCGTGACGCCGTCGAGGAAGACCTCGTTGACCTCGATCGCCTCGTTGATGGTCCGAATCGGACGAACTTCGACGCCGGGCGACGCCAACGGCACGATGAACGCCGACAGCCCGTGGTGACGCGACGACGACGGGTCGGTGCGGATCAAAGCCAGTCCCATGTCGGCCCAGTGCCCATCCGTGATCCACGTCTTCTGTCCATCCAGCACCCAGGTGCCGTCCGACTGCAGCACTCCCCTGGCACGAACGGCCGCGATGTCACTGCCCGCGTCGGGCTCGCTGAGCAACTGGCACCACACATGCTCACTGCTTCGCATCGGCGGCAACAGCGCGGCCTTCTGCGCGGCGGATCCGAAGTGCAGCAACACGTGTGCCGCCAGGTTGACCTGGTCGACGGGCCGCGGAGCGCGGGCGCGCAGGATCTCCTCGCTGACGATCCGATCGTGCAGCGGGTGGTGATCGGCACGGCCTCCGAACTCGACGGGCCAGTCCGCGCCGACGAAGCCCGCGTCGAACAGCGTCGCAAACCACGTTCGCAACTGGGCGTCCTGCTCGGCCGTTTCCGGCGCCCGACGCCCTTCCCTTGCGTCGAAGGGAGGCGCGTGCTCGGCGATGTGGACCTTCACGCGATTCCGAAATTCCGACAGCTCGGCTTTGCTTGGCCGTGTTGCTGCGGCGCTCACCAACCGGCCCTCTCCGCGAGAAGTGCGCGGCTGGATCGGGCCGTGCCGAGCAGATAGCCGTTGGTGAACACCCGCCGCAGCTCGTAGTGCAACGGGTACTCCCACGTGAAGCCGATGCCACCCGAGAGTTGCATGCACTCGTCGACGGCGGCGGCGGCCTTGGCCGCAACGAAGGCGTGCGCCACGGCGGCCAACGCCACCACGTCGTCCGACGCGTCATCGGCGGCCAAGGCGCGAGAGGCCTTCGTGACGACCGCGCGAGCCTTCGCCTCGAAGACCAACAGATCGACCAGTCGATGTTGCACCGCTTGGAAACTCGCGATCGGCGCACCGAAGGCGATCCGCTCCTTCAGGTAGCCGACAAGGCGCTCGAAGGTCGCCGACAGCGCCCCGAGCGAGTCCGCACTCAGTAGGACTCTGGCGAGGGCAAGCAGCTGCTCCGCTTGCGCGGGTCCACCGATCAGCACGCTCTCCGCTTCCGCGACGTCGATGCGCCATGCCGGGCGACTGACGTCTAAGAGTTCGTCATCGACGGTTCGCGGCAGCGTGTCGGCATCCTCGAACAGGTGTATTCCATGGCGGCCCAACGTCACAAGGATGTCCATCGAACCAACGTGCGCGACGCGCACGGTGTCGCCGGCGAGGGCGAGACCCGCCGCCGCGATTCCGCCGAGCAACGCGGGTAGCCAACGATCACGGATCTCGACGGGCGCCGAACTCAAAGCCGCAGAAGCTAATACGCTTCCGAACCACGGCGACCGGTCCTGAGTTCGCCCCAACTCCTCGGCGATCACCGCCGCCTCGACGGGCCGCCACCCGGTGCCGCCGAGTGCCTCGTCGACGAGCAACCCGGTCCAGTCCATCGCCGCCAGGTCTGTTATCGAATCCTTCTCGCCCCGACCGGCAAGGAAGTCCCGCGCCGATCCCCGCAACAGATCGAGGTCGACGTCGTCGTCGGCTACGTCGTGTAGGGCCACCGCCCACTAGCTCCCGGAAAGCAGCGCGTCGGCGTTGTCCCGCATGATCCGCTTCTTGGCGGCGTCGTCCAGCGGGTCGAGCAGCTTCACGAAGTCTGCGGGCTCGGCCAGTCCCTCCGCGTGCGGGTAGTCGGATCCCATAAGAAGGCATTCGTCGTATCCGAGTCGCTCGACGATGTCAGGGACGTCGTCCTCGGGGTAGGGCACCACCCCGACGTGGCGGCGGAAGATCTCCGACGGCTTCTCGGTGAGCTTTCCGCCGATCCACGGCCCGTTGCGTCCCATCCCGCGGCTCTTGTCCATGTGCACGACGAACTGCGGCACCCACTCGGCGCCGTGCTCTGCGACCAGTACCTTCAGCCTGGGAAATCGGCCGAAGAGGTTGTCGAAGATCAGCGCTGAGAGGGTGTCTTCGATCGGCCGTTGGCCATAGATGTTCATCCACTGCCACGCCGACATATGCCATGCCGCCGGATCGGGGTCATGCCCCCACGCCGGCGAGATGGCGTTGAAGTACCAGAACGGCTGGATGTGGAAGACCAGGGTGCAGCCCGCCTCCTGCAGCCGCGCGTAGATCGGGTCGAAGTAGGGATCGCCCGGCGAACGCCCGTGCGCGGGGCCGGTGGGCAAAAGAACCAGCTTCGCGCCCTGGGCGATGATCGCCTCGGTCTCGGCGATCGACGACTCGAGGTCGCGGAGCGAGAGGAGTGCCGTGGCGTAGATCTTGTCCTGGTAGTTGAAACCCCAGGTGTCGTCGAACCAGCGGTTGAACGACCGCAGGTTCGCGTACAGGCCCGCGGTGTCGTCGACGTAGTGCTCGGCGGCCAACGCCATGCCCGCGGGGAAGATGACGGCACGTTCGACGTTCTGCTCCGCCATGACCTTCAGCCTGGGCTCGCGCTCCAGCCACTCCGGCTGCATCGGCTGGGGCTCGTAGGTCTCGTCGGGGTTGCCGGAACCCATCTGCTTGAGCATCTCCTTGAGGGAGCCCGGCCGATAGGCGAGGTCGAAGCCAAGGCCCGCCTCGCTGTTGAAGGTCGCGATGCGGTGCCCAGCAAGAATCACCTCCTTGCCGTCGGCACCGCGCACGGGCATGATCGCGCGATCGTGAAATTCCTTGGGCAGATACCGGGTAAACGCGTCGCGCGTCTCATAGCAGTGGGTGTCGCAGTCAAAGATCCCGTAGTCGAGTTTCGCCGTCATCGCGCAGCCCCTTCCGGCGAGAATGAATATTCTCTGTTTTAAGAAAACATACTATCCTGATGCCGGCATGCCTATCCGGGGCTAGGGAGCGGGTTCAGCCAGATGCTTCACCGGCGGCGTCGAAGAGCCGCGAAATCCCGACACTCGAGGGAGACATGACCCCAACAACGCCGACGTCGGCACGACTACCGGCGCGCGTCCATGACTGAGCTCGATTCGCTGAGACTGGCGGTCCGCGACTTCCTGAGCCAGACGTCCCCGAACTCCACCGTCCGGGAGTTGATGAACACCGAACGGGGATATGACGATTCGGTCTGGCGTCAGATGGCTGGTGAACTAGGGCTACACGGGATCGCAGTACCCGAGCGGTGGGGCGGTGCAGGCGCCGGATGGCGTGAACTCGCCGTGGTCTTCGAGGAGATGGGAGCGGCGCTGCTGTGCTCGCCGTTCTTCTCCACCGTCGCACTCGCCCTGCCCGCTCTGCTCAACAGCGGTGACGACGATGCCATCGACGAATTCGCGCCCGGCCTGGTGGACGGAAGCAGGATCGCCACACTCGTCCTCAACGGAACCCTCGGCGTCTGGGACCCCGACACCGTGGCCATCACGGCGCGCCGCGAGGGCGATGGCCACCGACTGTCCGGCGAAGCGCCGCTGGTTCTCGATGGTCACACCGCCGATGTCGTCTTCGTCGCGGCGACCACCGATGCCGGGCCGTCGCTGTTCGCCGTCACCGGAAGCAGCGACGGACTCGTGCGCACGCCCCTGGCCACCCTGGACCGCACCCGCAAGATCGCGCGACTGCGCTTCGACGCCGTGGAGGCGAAGATGATCGGCGCCGACGGCGCCGCCGCGGACGGACTTGCCCGGACGTCCAACCACGCCGTGATCGCGGTGGCCGCCGAACAGCTTGGCGCCGCCCAGCGGTGTCTGGACGCCGCCGTCGCCTATGCCAAGGACCGCATACAGTTCGGCCGCGCGATCGGTAGCTTCCAGGCGGTCAAGCACAGATGCGCTGACATGCTGATCCTCGTCGAGGGGGCACGGTCGGCGGTCGTCCACGCCTCGGAGGTGGCCGACGACGAGCAACTCCCCGTGGCCGCATCGGTTGCCAAGATGGTCTGCTCGGAGGCTTTTCTGCAAGTGGCCCTCGACAACATGCGCATCCACGGCGGCATCGGCTTCACCTGGGAGCACGACGCCCACCTCTACGTCAGGCGAGCGAAGTCCTCTGAGCTCGTATTCGGCAGCCCCGAGCATCATGCCCAACGTCTGGCCGAACTCGTCACCACCTCACCTCACTAACCGGAAGGACCCCCGTGGCCATCTCGTTCTCCTTGGAACTGCCCACCCAGCGCGTCGAGGCGCAGGCCGAGTTCGTCTCCGCGGGCGCGATCGCGGACGTCGCCCGCGCCGCCGAGTCGGCCGGATACGCGGCCGTCCACGTCACCGACCATCCCGCGCCCGACGCGAAATGGCTCGACCACGGCGGTCACCACGCCCTCGATCCGTTCGTCGCGCTGTCGTTCGCCGCGGCGGCCACGTCGGACGTCAAGTTGCTCACCAACGTGTACATCGCTGCGTACCGCAACCCGTTCCTCGGCGCCAAGTCGATACACAGCCTGCAGGTACTCTCCGGCGACCGCCTCATCATCGGCACCGCAGCCGGCTACCTGAAGCCCGAGTTCCGCGCGCTCGGAATCGATTTCGACACGCGCGGCGCACTGCTGGACGAAGCGCTCGACGTCCTCGACAGGGTGCTCGCCGGCGCGGACGTGGCCTATGAGGGGTCGTCGTTCTCCGCGCGCGGGGTTCGCCTTCGACCGGTCGCCACGCCGCCGCCGGTGTGGGTCGGGGGGAACAGCAAGCCCGCCGTCCGGCGCGCAGTCGGCCGCGGTCAGGGCTGGGCGCCGTTCAACACGTTCGGCTACGCCACCGCGTCGCGCACGGCGGAGATCTCCACGCTCGACGAGTTGGAGGCCGCGATCGCATGGGCGCGGACGTATGCGTCGGAGATCGGGCGAACGGCACCTCTGGACATCTGCTTCTCGGCAGGAAATCTCTTGGACGAGAAGAAGTCGGCCGACGAGCGTCATGCCACCCTCGAGCGATTGGCTGCGACGGGAGTCACCTGGTTGCCCATCGCGCCTGCCGGTCAGGACCGGTCCGAGTACATCGAGCGCGCGCAGGCCTTCGCGAAGGAGTTCATCGCCGCCTGACGGTTAACCCGCCATGAGGCTGTCAGCCGAGAAGCCGTCCACTGAGATCTTGCGACTCGCGAACCGCCACGTGCCGTCCTCTGTCGTCAGCACGTCGCGGTAGCGGCCCCAGTGGTCGAGTCCGACATCGGTGTGGACGGCGAAATAGCTGCTCACCTCGACCCGATCATGCGCAACGCTGCCGAACCGGATGCTCGACACGTGGTGTCGAACATGGGTCGCGGTGCGCCGATTCGGGTCGCGGGTCCGCTCATCGCTTCGCCGAGCCCGGCTTCGATCGCAGCGGGTCCCCTCAGAGGCCCGTCTCCGCCGTGAAACTCCAACACGCCATCCTCGGCAAAGCACCCGGCCAACGCGCTTCAGGTCGAACCTGTCCGTGGCCGCCGTGTAGTCGGCGAGCGTCTGTCGAACCGACTCACGAACGTCGAGCTCCCATGAATCCATTTCGGGCTCCTTCTGGAAATCGCAGTCCGGCACACGATAACGTCTGTTCTCATGCCTGCACCCAACCTCCGCGATCTGCTTGACCCCGCCACGACCGCCCTGGTCACCCAGGAGTGTCAAGGTGGCGTGATCGGACTTCAGGCGGGCCTGCCGATGCTGGCCGAGGAGGCCCGCCGGGAGGCGATCCCGAACATCGTCGGGCTCGTCGACGCCGCCAGGGCCGCAGACGTCACGGTGGTGCACTGCCTCATCAATCGGCGCCCGGACGGACGCGGATCGAATACGAACGCTCGGCTGTTCATGGCGGGTAAGTCGATGAAGGCCGACTTGTCTCCGGGCAGTCCTGGCGGCTCGGTGCTACCCGAACTAGGGCCCGAACCCTCGACATCGTGCTGACCCGCACGCACGGCGTCGGCCCGATGACCGGGACCGATCTGGACTCGGTTCTGCGCAATCTTGGCATCAGAACGATTGTCGGCGTGGGTGTTTCGGTGAACATCGCCATCCAGAACTTCGTGATGGATGCCGTGAACCGGGCTATCAATTCGTCTTGCCCCGGGACGCCGTCAGTGGGTACCCGCGGGAGTACGCCGAGGCGGTCATCGACAACACCCTTGCGCTGCTCACCACCGTGACGACGACCGACGCCGTAGTCGCAACGTGGCGCGGTCTC
>CAWCTU010000002.1:0-292475 GCA_963798405.1 uncultured Actinomycetota bacterium | reverse complement strand
CGCATCGCTGCCGCTGCTGCCTGGGTCGCTTCTGTGTTCGCGCGATCGCCGAGCCGGGGACTTCGTCGAGCGCACGACCGTGGCGTGGGTGACGCTCGGCATCGTTACGGCAGCGCCGGTCGCTGATGCTGCTGGCGCACACATCGATGGGCGAGTTTCGCTGAGCCCATGCGTGATGCCGACGTTGGAACGATGAAACTGTTCGCCGGTGCGGTGCTCGGCATCATCGGGGTCCTCTTCGTCGTTCCCGTTCTGCGGGTCTGGTGCTGGCTTCGTGCTCGGTGTCAATCTTGCCGAAGCCGGTGAAGTATTGCAACCAGAGGGTGGCCTGGGGGTCCACTCGGGCGGCATGCGATCAAGGGCGTCCCCGCGTCGTCGGTCGGCGTGGAAGTCGGCGGCGCTCTGCTTGTCCATGGTGGTCTGGGCGGCAGTGGTCTTCGCTGGGCTAGTGGCGATGCGACCTTCCAGCCGATGCGGACCTTCCAGTCGATGTGGCACTGAGCCGATCTGCACCTTCAGCGATGGCACCTTCCAGCTGCGTGGCGTCCCGGCTTTCGGGAGGAATGTCCGAGTCGCCCGCGCCTCCGAGCCAGTTGCCGCCTGTCGGCGTAGCGCGAGGACTCGCCTGTGGAAGACCGTAGGCTTCCGTGGACCGCGGCATTTCGAAGGAGTCGTAAACGCCGCTGACCCCGTCGAAGCAATGCGACGATGCCCGATCTCCCAGCGCAGCGCATCATAGACTGCCTTCGGCGCGTCGCCGGTAATGACGAATCCTTGGCGTTCAAGGGCATCGATCAGCGTCGAGATGGTGCACGTCTCGCTGGGCGAGATACAGGGTGAGTGCGTAGCGAAGCTTCGCGTGCCGGTACACCCTGAGTCGTCCATGCCCTCTGACCATTGCATGCAACCTTCTGACACGACTCTGCGTACTGTTCAATTCGCTCGGAGGCGGGAACCCGCGCGCATCCTCGGAGAGCGTGCAGACGACCAGGGTCGCTGTCGTCGTCGTTGGACGGGGGCCGTCGGGCCGTTCGGGCAACTCTGCAGTTTGCTCGGCCTCCGAGCGAATTCCGATCGGTCGCCAGAACCTGCCGGCCGCATGGACGATCGCGTGCAGGCGGGAGGTACTGGTGCGCGGTATTGGACCTGGCAAGGCGATCCGTCTCGCGCGGATCCGTCTCGTCGGCGATCGTGGACCCGTCGTCGATGCGGTGCTCGGCAGGCCGTGCGCACTCGAGCGGAGGCCGGCACGGCACACTCTTCCTCGGAGGTTGCTGAACTCAGCCAGGCCTCTGAGAGTACCAGGAACTGCGCGGAAATGGATCGCAGGGGGAACATGAACCTCGTGTCTGAAACCAAGCTCACGGTCATCTACGACAATCCCGCCTATCCCGACGAATTCGAAGCTGCCTACGAGACAAGGCAATTGGAGACCGCGCGACATTCCCGGCCACACTCGCTTCGAGACGTCGAAGGTCTGGCCAAAGGAGGACGGCTCGCCGACGCCCGCGTACCGCATGATCGATCTGTACTTCCCGGACTACGACGCGGCGTGCCTGGCGGTCACGACGCCAGAGGCAGGCGCTTCTTCGGGGCGCTTGGGCTGGCTGACCGGCGGTGTGCGTGTGTTGATGTCCGACGTCGAGGTGCCCCAGCACTGAGCCGCACATGTCGACGTGGATTGGCTGGCTTGAATTCTCGGATCTCCTGCTCGGCGACGTCCATTCGCTGAAGCAGAAGCGCTCGGTGGTGCGGCCGCTGGTCGCGGAACTCCGTCGACGGTTCGGCGTCTCGGCCGCCGAGACAGATGCTCTTGACCTACATCGGCGGGCAGGCGTCGCGCTGGCAGTTGTCGCGTCTGAGCGGGCGCACGTCGTCGACGTCCTCGACGCGGCCGAGCGACTAGTGGCAGATCATCCCGAGTTCGAACTGCTCGCGGCGAGGCGTCGGCTGCACAGCAGCGATGACGAATGAGCGACCTCAGCCGAGCAGCGAAGTACGCAGCCGGTCAATCTGATCTGACGTAATGCCGAGCGCCGCAAGATAATTGGGCAGCGTCCCGTACTCGTTCTCGATGGTGGCGCGCGAGGCGTCAAGGTACTCCTCGCGGACTCCGAGCACCTCCTCCGTCAGTCTGGCCTCCGCGAAGGTCAGGATCTCGGGAGTCGAGGTGTCGGTGGATCGGTTGCGGATCGATTCGAGAATGCTTTCGCGCAACTGGGGCACCGCGTCGTTGCTGCGCAGGAAGTCGGTGAGGATGGCGTCCCGGCTCACCCCCACGGTCTCGAGAACGGCAGCGACGGTGAAGCCGGTGCGGTCCTTGCCCGCGAAGCAGTGTGCGATGACGGGACGTTCATCGGCAAGCAGTGAGATCACCTGTTGCACTGCGAGATGCGCGCCCGGCAACGCTGGGAACCGTTCGTACTCCTCGGTCATGAATCGCTTGGCCGCGATCACCGATGTCCTCGCCGTCCGGCTTGTCGGTCATCATCCGTTCGAACGCGTGCTCGTGAGGCGCGTCGGGCTGGTCGACGGCCAGCTCGTGAAACGGCAGGTGGTGAATCACGACGCCGTCGGGAACCTGGCCCGGTCCCCGACGTTCGACCTCGCGAACCGAGCGCAAGTCGGCGACGTCCGTCACGCCGAATCCGGTGAGCGCCGCACGACCGTCGTCGTCGAGCCTGCTCAGCTCACTCGACCGGAAGAATCGGCCAGGCCGGATGCCCGTTTCCTCCGCGATGTCGCGAAAGTTCCACGCGCCAGCCAGTTCTCCGCCGTTGGATCGCACTAGGGCGTCACCGCCGCTGCGAATGCAGACTTCTCGCGGCCGAGCTCGGCGCGCGCGATGCTCCGGATGTGCACCTCGTCTGGGCCGTCGAACAGGCGCATCGCCCGGTGCCAGCCGTAGAGCCGGGCCAGCACGGTGTCGTCGCTGATGCCCGCCGCGCCGTGCACCTGGATGGCCCTGTCGATGACGTTGCACGCCATCTGCGGCGCAACCGCCTTGATCATCGCGACCTCGTTGCGGGCTTCCTTGTTGCCCTTCTCGTCGATCACCCACGCGGCCTTGTGGCACAAGAGCCGGGCCTGGTCGATCTCGTTGCGCGACAACGCAACCTGCTGTTGCACCACGCCCTGCTCGGCGAGCGGCTTGCCGAACGCGATGCGCTTGTTGACCCGGTCGACCATCAACGCCAGCGCCCGCTCGGCAACGCCGATCGCGCGCATACAGTGGTGGATGCGCCCGGGCCCGAGCCGGGCCTGCGCGATTGCGAAGCCGCTGCCTTCCTCGTGCAGAAGATTCGAGGCGGGCACGCGCACGTTGTCGAAGCTGATCTCGCAGTGCCCGTGCTGATCCTGCCAGCCGAACACCGGTAGCGATCGTTCGATGGTCACGCCCTCAGTGTCGATCGGCACCAGGATCATCGACTGCTGCTGATGGCTGGCCGCGTCGGGATTGGTGCGGCCCATCACGATGAGGAGCTTGCAGCGCGGGTCGGATGCCCGAGATCCACCACTTGCGGCCATTGATGACGTAGTCGCCACCGTCGCGAAGCATCGTGGTCTCGATGTTGCGGGCGTCGCTGGAGGCCACGGCGGGCTCCGTCATCGCGAACGCGCTGCGGATCTCACCGTTCAACAGCGGCTCGAGCCACTGCTTGCTCTGCTCCTCGGTGGCGAACAGGTGCAGCGTCTCCATGTTCCCGGTGTCGGGGGCAGCGCAGTTGGTGGCCTCCGGCGCCAGTTCCATGCTCCAGCCGGTGAGCTCGGCAAGCGGTGCGTACTCCAGGTTCGTCAGCCCGGACTCCGATGGCAGGAACAGGTTCCACAGGCCGCGATCCTTGGCAAGCTTCTTGAGCTCCTCGACGACCGGCGGCACCGTGTGGTCGTCCCGGCCCGCGGCGTGCCGGTACGCGTCGTACGTCGCTTCTGCGGGGAACACGTGCTCGGTCATGAAGTCGGAGAGTCGTTGGTGGTAGTCCTGCCCTTTTGCCGACATCGCGAAGTCCATGACGGCCACGATATGACACCTGTCGAGATTCGGCCTGCGTCGAGGATTCACCTAAGACTCCGCCACAGCGACTGCGGGGGTCGTCGTATCAGATTTCTCAATACAACGGAGGGGACTCGACATGGTTTCGCCGACGACAAAAGGGCGCGAACCCCAGCTGGATTCGCGCCCTTCTCGTCGTTCGGGCCGCTCGCAGGTCGGCCAGCGACTCCGAGACTCGCGAAGATATCGGGAATTTTTCTTTTAGGGCCTAATCACAGGCTTTTCCTATCGCAAGAAGCGAAACCAAACCAACACAGGGAGAACCAAGAAATGATCGCTCGCACGCCACCACCGTCGTCGCCGCCGTCTTCGGACTTGGCGCTCGCGGCATTGCGATCCAGTCACATCGAGAACCTCTGCCAGTGCCAAGGGCGGTCGCCTACGAAGATATGCGAGAAGTTCGGCAAGGGCGAAGACTCCGCCGTCCATCACCAACGACATCATCGGGGCGACCAACCTGGACCCACGATGCCTCGATCCTCATCCGGCTGATCGGTCAATGCGTACTGCCCGCAGTTCGGCGGTCAGCTCAACTGACGAGCACCGCACGACCGCAAAAGGCGGGAACCCCAATTGGGTTCCCGCCTCTTCGTCATGTTGCGAGGACTACGTGGTCAGGCCGCGGGCGATCACCAGGCGCTGAATCTGGTTGGTGCCCTCGAAGATCTGGGTGATCTTCGCCTCTCGCATGTAGCGCTCGACGCGGTAGTCGCGGGTGTAGCCGGCGCCGCCGAAGACCTGGACGGCGTCGGTCGTCACCTTCATCGCCGCGTCGGTGCACACCATCTTCGCCACGCTGGCCTGCGTCGAGTACGGCCTGCCCGCGTCGCGGCGGCGCGCCGCGTCGAGATAAGTGGCCCGCGCGCTGCCCACGGCTGCGGCCATGTCGGCGAGCAGGAAGCCGAGGCCCTGATGGTCGATGATCTTGCGGCCGAACGTCGTTCGCTCATTGGCGTAGCGGCTGCGCCTCGTCGAGCGCAGCCTGTGCGATTCCCGTGGCGACCGCAGCGATGCCCAGCCGGCCGGAGTCGAGCGCGCTGAACGCGATCTGCAGGCCCTGGCCCTCGGCGCCGATGCGGCGGTCGGCCTCCAGACACGGCGTTGTCGTAGAACGCCGAAGTCGTTGGGACGGCTGAGAGCCCCATCTTCTCCTCGGGCTTGCCGAATGTCAGCCCGGGCAGATCGCCGGGCACCAGGAAGCAGGAGATGCCCCGCGACCCTTCGCCGGTCCGCGCGAACAACGTGTAGAAGTCGGCGACGCCGCCGTGGGTGATCCACGACTTGGACGCCGTTGACGACGTACCCGTCGTCGGTCGGCAGTGGCCGCGCACCGCAGCGCGGCGGCATCGGACCCCGCCTGCGGCTCGGACAGGCTGTACGCGCCGATCTGGTCACCCGACAGCATCTCCGGGAGCCAGCGCTGCTTCTGCTCGTCGGTGCCGAACGCCAGCAGCGGGTGCGAGGACAGGCTGTGCACGCTGACCGCGACGGCCACGGCGGCCCAGCGGGCGGCGATCTCCTCGAGCACCTGCAGGTAGACCTCGTACGGCTGGCCGCCGCCGCCCCACTCCTCGGGCTGCGGCAGGCTGAGCAGCCCCGCCGCGCCCAGTTGCGCGAAGACCCCGTCGGGATAGGTCTCGGAGCGTTCGTGCGCGTCGACGATCGGATCGAGCAGCTTGTCGGCGACCTCGCGCGTCAGCGCGATCAGTTCGACGCGTCCTCGGTGGGCAACAGGCGGTCGACCGGCATGGTTGCATCTCCTAGTTTCCGTCGGGCCCACTGTATCGCCTCGCCCGCGCTGACCACGAGCGCGGCCATCACCAGCGCGATGCCGACCGCCTCGGCAATCGTCGGCCGCTGCGCCAGCGATCGTCGCGCCGACGATGGCGGCCGTGGCGGGCAGGAGCGCCAGCAGCAGTGCGAACCGGGCGCGGCCCATGCGCGTCAGCACCACCTGGTCGAGCGCGTACGGCACCGCGGTCGACAGCACCCCGATCCGAGGCCCGAGCAGCCATGTCCGCGGGTCGGCGAACACCGCTGCGTCGGCGAGCAGCTGACCGAGCAGCAGCGGCAGCGCGAGCAACACCGCGGCCGCTGCCATCCCGACGGCCAGCGAGTCCAGCCCGGCGCCCGCGTCGGCGACCCGCTTGCCGAGCAGGATGTAGCCCGCCCACAGCGCGGCCGCGAGCAGCGCGAAGCCGACGCCGAGCGGGTCGACCCCGCGCCTGCACGCCTGCCAGCAGGGCGACGCCGACGGCCGACCAGGAGGACGGCGACGCAGATCGCGCGAGCCGCCGCGAACCGAGCGTCGCCACCGCCACGGGGCCGAGGAATTCGATGGCGACCGCGGTGCCGAGCGGAATCCGCGCGATCGCCTCGAAGAAGGCGACGTTCATGGCGACCGTGACGATGCCGAAGCCTGCCGCCGCGGCGAGCCCGCGCCGCGTCCAGCGCACCCGCCACGGCCGTCGCCAGGCGATCAGCGCCACGGCCGCAGAGGCGCAGCGCAGCCACGCGACGGCCGCCGGGTCGGTGGTCTCGAACAGGAAGACGCCGAGCGCGGCGCCGAGGTACTGCGATACCGCGCCGACGACGAAGAACAGCGGCACCGACCACGCGGGCACGCGCGATCGACCGTCACGGCGGACTACAGCGCGGCGTTGATGGCGTCGACCCGGTCCTTGGCGTCGCCGAAGAGCATCTGGGTGTTCTCCCGGAAGAACAGCGGGTTCTGCACGCCCGCGTAGCCCGACGCCATGGAGCGCTTGAAGACGATGACGTTGTCGGCGTTCCACACCGTCAGCACCGGCATGCCGGCGATGGGGCTGGCTGGGGTCGTCGGCCGCCGCGGGGTTGACGGTGTCGTTGGCGCCGATGACCAGGACGACGGCGGTGTCGTCGAAGTCGTCGTTGATCTCGTCCATCTCGAGCACGATGTCGTAGGGCACCTTGGCCTCGGCGAGCAGCACGTTCATGTGGCCGGGCAGCCGGCCGGCGACCGGGTGGATGCCGAACCGGACGTTGACGCCGCGGGCGCGCAGCTTGCGGGTCAGGTCGGCGACGCCGTACTGGGCCTGGGCGACCGCCATGCCGTAGCCGGGCGTGATGATCACCGAGTCGGCTGAGGTCGAGCAGTTCGGCGGCGCCCTCGGCGGTGATCTCGCGGTGCTCGCCGTAGTCCTTGTCCTCGGCCGGGCCCGCCTCGATGCCGAAGCCGCCGGCGATCACGGAGATGAACGACCGGTTCATCGCCTTGCACATGATGTAGGACAGGTAGGCACCGGAGGAGCCGACGAGCGCGCCGGTCACGATCAGCAGGTCGTTGGACAGCAGGAAGCCCGACGCGGCAGCGGCCCAGCCCGAGTAGCTGTTGAGCATCGACACCACGACGGGCATGTCGCCGCCGCCGATCGAGGCCACCAGATGCCAGCCCAGCAGCAGCGCCAGCACGGTGACGGCGATGAGCAGCCACAGCTGCGGGGTGATCACGAACCACACCGTGAGCGCGACGAACAGCACCAGCGCGCCGACGTTGAGGAAGTTCTTGCCCGGCAGCATCAGCGGGTTGGACTTGATGCGCGCCGACAGCTTGAGGTTGGCCACGATCGACCCGGTGAAGGTGACCGCGCCGATGAAGACGCCGATGAACACCTCGGCGGAGTGGATGCCGAGCAGGCCCTCGGCGCCGAGCTTGGCGGCTTCGGCGCCGCGCGGGGTCGCCCTCGACGAGCAGGTAGCCGTTCCAGCCGACCAGCACCGCGGCCAGGCCGACGAAGCTGTGCAGCAGTGCGATCAGCTCGGGCATGCCGGTCATCTCGACGACCCGGGCGCGCCACAGGCCGATCGCGGCGCCGATCGCCATGGCGCCGACGAGCAGTGCCGATGCCCAGCGGCTCGATGTGGCTGGCCGAGCGCCAGGGCGATCGTGGCGATCAGCGCGACGGCCATGCCGGCGATGCCGAAGGTGTTGCCAGCTCCGCGATGTTTCGTGCTTGGACAGCCCGGCCAGGGCCAGGATGAACAGCAGGGCCGCGACGACGTAGGCCGCGGTGGCGGCGGTCTCTAGGGTGAACATGACGTTAGCTCCTCGAGAACATGGCCAGCATGCGGCGCGTCACCGCGAAGCCGCCGAAGACGTTGATGCTGGCGAGCAGGATCGCGACGGAGGCCAGCGACGGTGATGACGGCATCGCCGTGGCCGATCTGCAGCAGTGCGCCGACGACGATGATTCCGGAGATCGCGTTGGTCACCGACATCAGCGGCGTGTGCAGAGCGTGGTGCACGTGCCCGATCACGTAGTAGCCGATCACGATGGCCAGGGCGAAGACCGTGAGGTGCACCTGCAGCGCGGCCGGGGACAGCGCGATGAGCACGAACAGCACGGCGGCGGCGGCGAAGGTGATGCCCAGCCGGCGCTCCGACGGTCATCGGCTGCCTTGGCGGGCTTCACCTCGCCGGCGCGGCGGCGGCCGCAGCCGGGCGCCGCGGACACCTGCACCGGTGGTGGCGGCCAGGTGGTCTCGCCGTCGCGCACGACGGTCACCGACCGCTGCACGACGTCGTCGAAGTCCAGGGTCGAGCTGGCCGTCCTTCTCCGGGGTCAGCAGCTTGAGCAGGTTCACCAGGTTGGTGCCGTAGAGCTGGGACGCCGTGGCGGGTAGCCGCCCGGCGAGATCGGTGTAGCCGATGATCGTCACGCCGTTGTCGGTGACGATCGCCTGATCCTTGACGGTGCCCTCGACGTTGCCGCCGTTGGACGCGGCCATGTCGACGATCACGCTGCCCGGCTTCATCGAGGCGACCATCTCGGCGGTGATGATGCGCGGCGCGGGCCTGCCGGGGATCAGCGCGGTGGTGATGATGATGTCGACGTCCTTGGCCTGCTCGGCGTAGAGCGCCGCCTCGCGGGCCTTGTAGTCGTCGCCCATCTCCTTGGCGTAGCCGGTGGCCGACACCTCGGCCGCCTCCGGGTCGACGTACAGGTACTCCCCGCCGAGCGACTTGACCTGGTCGGCGACCTCGGGCCGCGGGTCGGTGGCCCTGACGATGGCGCCCATGCTGCCCGCCGCGCCGATGGCGGCCAGTCCGGCCACCCCGGCGCCGACCACCAGCACCTTGGCGGGCGGCACCTTGCCCGCGGCGGTCACCTGACCGGTGAAGAACCGGCCGAAGGCGTGGGCGGCCTCGACGACGGCCCGGTACCCGGCGATGTTGGCCATCGACGACAGCACGTCCAGCGACTGCGCCCGGGAGATGCGGGGAACCGCGTCCATCGCCAGCACGGTGATCGGGCGGGCGGACAGCTTCTCGACGCAGTTCGGGGTTCAGCGCCGGGCGAGATCAGGCCGATCAGCGTCGCGTGGTCCTTCAACGCCGCGATCTCGTCGTCAGCCGGGTGCGTTGACCTTGAGTACGACCTCGGCGCGCCCATGCGTCGCCGATCTGGCGCCTGCCTCGACGTAGGCGGCATCGGAGAAGCTGGAGGCGTCGCCTGCACCGGACTCGACGACGACGGAGTAGCCAAGCTTGATGAGCGCTCCGACGGTCTGCGGCGTGGCGGCCACACGCGTCTCACCCGCGTGAGACTCGCGCGGTATCCCGATAATCATCCGAAGAGTCTCCCATTCGCCGCCCGAGCACGCGCGTACCCCTCTGGCGTCGAGGTCACGGCGCGTTGAGCGACGCCACCCACCCGTGGACGAGATCGGCGCACCTGCGCGACATGGTCGCCTCGAGGTGCCGGCCCCGACCCTCGTCCGCCGAGTGGAGTTCGAAGGCCGTGGCCGTCAATCCCGCTACGGTCTCGGAATCCAATCCGAGCGCGACGAGCGCCCGTAGGTCCCGCTCGGTGTCGAGGATGTTGTCGATCTTCACACCGGACGACGAACGGAGAGCTCCAAACCGTTGTCGCGCATGACCGTTCGGCACTGTTCGGGCGTGAAGTCGAGTTCGGCCATGGTGCGTCCCTTCGGTGGGCTGGGTTACTTGCGGGGGAGGCCCAGGATCATCTGGGCGATCACCGTGAGTTGGATCTCGGCCGTGCCGCCGCCGATCAATTCCGCGGGCATGTGGAAGTAACTGCCGAGGCGGCCTGAATCGGGATCGCGGATCATTGCCGAGCGGTCGTAGGCCAGCGTGGCCGTGGCGGCGCGACGAAGCAGAGTGGACATGGCGACCTTCGCGACACTCGACGCGGGGCCCGGACCCTGACCGTTGACCATCCGAAGCGTCTCCCGCGTCACCAGGGCCCGCAGCGCGTTGGTGTAGGCCTCGAGGTCTCCGAGCGTCCGCAGGACGGCATCCCGATCGGGACCGTCGACGTCGGCCAGGCGCCGCAGCGTGCCCATCCGGTCGATCGACACGTACCCACCGATGGCCGTACGTTCCACCGCCATCGCGCCGACCGCCAGGCTCCACCCGTCACCGCGTCCGCCGATCATCATGTCGTCGGGGACGAAGGCGTCGGTGAAGAGGACTTCGCAGAACTCTGCCTGTCCGCTGGCTTGCTTGATGGGTGACACGTCGACGCCGTCGGACGTCATGTCGACGATGAAGTAGCTCAGCCCTTGATGTTTCGGCGCATCCGGCTCGGTTCGGGCCAGTAGTGCGCCGAAGTGGGCCTTGTCGGCCAGCGAGGTCCATATCTTGCGCCCGTTGACCACCCAGCCGCCGTCGACCTTGGTCGCGCGGGTGGTCAACGACGCGAGGTCGGAGCCCGCGCCCGGCTCGCTGTAGAGCTGGCACCACTGCAGCACGCCGCGCAACGTCGGCCACAGGAAGCGGTCCCGCTGAAGATCGGACCCTGCATCGGCAATGGTTGGCACCATCCACTCCGCGATGCTGAGCGTAGGACGGATCAGCTCGGGGCGGTTGGCGAATTCCTCGGTGATGATCACCTGTTGTAATGCGTTGGCGCCCAACCCCCATGGCGCTCGTAGGTGAGGCGCGACGAGACCGGTTTCCGCCAACAAGTCGCGGCGCGGGCCGATCTCGAACCCCAAGAGCCCGTCGTCGCGCGTCGACCCGACGTCAGTCAGCGTCAACGCGCGGTCCAATGTCGCGCCGATCTCGGCGCGAAACCCGGACTCGACGTCGCCGAGGTTCAGCGACGTCGAGCGCTGCACCTTGCGTGCGAGCTCGCCCGCGTCACGACTCCACCGCGTCGTCGGCCCCACGGATGCCGCCAGGCTGGTGGCACGCCGCCAGTACAGGTGCATGTCGTGTTCCCACGTGTAGCCGATGGCGCCGAACATCAACAGTGCGTCCAGTGCCAGTCCGGGCTCGTCGCCACGGACATCAACACCGCCGCGGCCGCTGCGAGCCGGTGTTGCTCGAGTGACTCTCCCGCCGCGCGCCCGCGTCCCACGCGGCCGCCTCCGCCAGTTCGGTGTTGACCAACAGCGTTGCGGCCTTGTGCTGCAACGCCTGAAAGGTTCCGATCGGCTTGCCGAACTGTTCGCGGGTGCGCAGGTGCGCCGTGGCCGCTTCGAGGCACCACCGCACCGTGCCCGCCGCCGCGCACGCCGCCATCGTCGCGACGACGCAGCGTGCGCGGTCGCCGTCGACGTGGATCAACTGCGAATCGGGCGCCACGGCGTGGTCCGTCAGCCACAGCACGCCGACGTCGGTGCAGAGATCGGTTCCCTCGCGCGGCTCGGCCGTGACGTCGGGCGCGTCGGAATCAACGACGAACCACATCTCGACACCGTCGTCGTTACGCGCAGGCAGGATGATCCGTTGCGCGGCACAGATTCCCAGGGTCAAACCAGAAGAGCCGCTGAGCTTCCAACCGCCCTCGCCGTCGGCGGCAGTGAAGTCGGAGTGTTCGGGCAACACGACCGTCGCCGTAGCGCCTGCCGCGAGGTCCGTGAGCAGAGACGCGGCCGCCTGGTCCTCGAGTGCGACGTCCGACGACAACGCCACGGCGCCCGCGGCAGCCGTGCTCAGCCACGGCCCCGGCAACAGTGCCTTGGCCGCGGCCTCGATCACGCACGCCATGTCGTCGAGCGTTCCGCCCTGACCGCCGACGCTTTCTGGGAGGTGTACGGCGTGGAAGCCGTGACCGACGAAATCCTGCCACCATTCCGGCAATTCGCCCGATGCGATGGAATCGAACGATGCGCGCGTCTTCTCCACGGGCGCACGTCGAGCCGCGAATTGACCGACGGCGTCGGCCAGCTGCTGCTGCTCTTCGGTCAAGGCCAACGGCATGGCGGGTCAGTCCTCCAGCTTCAGAATTCGAGCGGCGTTGTCGTACAGGAACTTCGGCCAAACGTGTTCGTTGAAGGGGCCGAAGCCCTCTTGCGGAAAACTGATCATCGTGTCGATCACGCGCTGACCAACGGAAGCCGCCATCTCGTACTCCGATCTGCAGCGCTGAACGGCATCGGCGTCGTCAACGATTGACCTCATACTGAAACATCGTTCTCTTTCTTGTCAACTCCGATATTGCCTTCACCTGCCACGATGCCGCATCTATGTGTTGGAGTGACGGTAAAGGCAGTACCAGATAAGATGATCGTTCTAGTTGCCGCACCGCTGGGTAGATCCGAATTGGAGGTCGTGCCGTCGACGACAGGGTGGTGGCCCGGCGCGGGCCTCGAGCGGAGGCCATGCCTGCTGCCACGTCGGTCGTGCCACTGGAGAGCATGACCAGCCGTCAGTTGATCCGTCGGGCGACGCTGGTCGAGGCGGTTACCGAGCTCATCGGCGACGTCGGTCACGAAGCGGTGCAGATGCGAGACGTCGCCCAGCGGTCCGGCGTAGCGCTGGCGACGGCCTACCGGTACTTCCGTTCCAAGGAGCACCTGCTTGCCGTGGCGCTCGAGGAGTGGCAGCGGCGCCTGGTCCGCCGCACGATGGCCGCCAGCGAGAATGCCCGGCCCGGCTCGGAATCCGCGATCCTCGAGTACCTTCGCCGCGCCCAACGGGCATTCAGCCGTCATCCGGAGATGACGGCACTGATGCTGCAGATGATGACGGCGAAGGACGTGGACGTCAGTGCCACGATCGATCGCATGAATCGCGCCAACGCGGAGATGTTCGAGCTTCTCCTGCAAGGGTTTCCGGCCGACGTGGAGCCTGCCCTGAACTTCGCGCTCAACGCATTGCTGACGAGTGCGGTCACGCATCTCCTGGTGGGAGGCATGTCGCTGGAAGAGTCCCAGGCGCGGGTCGAATGGTCGGCGAAGGCTCTTCTGAGCCGGGCCGCGGCGCAGCGGTAGTCGCCTCGTCACACCGTCGGGCTGCGTCGTTCGCCTCGGCCTCGGCGTCAATTGGATTCAGGCTGATCCCAGCCATTTCCCAGATGCGATGCTGCGGCGGTCAGACGAATACACGCGATTGCGTGCGGAGGTTGGTAAGGCCGTGAAGGCGGCCGCTGCCTGACGTCAGACGTTGGCGCTTTACCGCTGGTGAGTAACCGTTGGGAGCGAGTTACACCGGCGGGTAGGCGGGCGGTGGGTACACGCCGCGAAGGCCCCACGGAATGAAGTTGAAGAAGTACTCGATCTCATCACTGGCGTCGTAGTCAGGATTCGGGTCCACAAGTGCCTCCAAGTTCCGGCGTGCCTTGGCTTGAGTGTATGCCCAGGGACCCCGGTGTGGCCACGGGGCTTAAGCAATTGCATAAACTGGTCAACCAGTGACTGGCCAACCAGTTGATTGGCCGCGCGCAACGACCCCGTCTACCTATAGTGAGTCGCCATGTCCACCACCGAATCGCCTCCCAACGGGATGTCCCGTCGCGAGGAACTGCTGGCGGTCGCCACCAAGCTGTTCGCCGCCCGCGGCTACCACGGCACCAGGATGGACGACGTCGCCGACGCGGTCGGCCTGAACAAGGCGACGGTCTACCACTACTACGCGAGCAAGTCGCTGATCCTGTACGACATCTACAAGAGCGCGGCCGACTTCACCGTCGCAGCCCTGCACGACGATCCGACGGCCTCGGCGCGCGAGACCATCTATCACTTCACCAGGCGCCTTCTGGTCGGCATCGCGAGCGACATCGAACGCGCCGCCGTCTACTTCCAGGAGGGCCCCTACATCACGGAGTGGTTCACCGAGGAGCAGGTGGCCTACATCCGAACCGCTGAGACGACGGTGTACGAGCACGTCCGCGACGTCATCGACCGGGGGATCGCGAGCGGCGAGTTCTACGACTGCGACTCCCACGTCCTCGCCCTCGGATACATCGGCATGACCCTCGGCTCCTACCGGTGGCTGCGGCCGCACGGCAGGCGCACCGCGCAGGAGATCGCGGTGGAGTTCAGCACCGCTCTGCTGCGCGGGCTCATCCGCGACGAGGCAGTTCGCGTCGCTGAGCCGCTCGGGATCGACGTCGCCAGCGCGCCGCGGCCATGAAGTCCACGGTGATGTCGCGCCGCGACATCGACTTCCTGCTCTACGAATGGCTGCGCGTCGACGAGCTGACGAAGCGGGAACGGTTCGCCGACCACTCGCGGGAGACGTTCGACGGTGTTCTCGACCTGTGCGAACAGCTCGCCACCCGGTACTTCGCGCCGCACAACAAGAAGAGCGACGCGAACGAGCCGACCTTCGACGGCGACACCGTCACCGTCATCGGTGAGGTGAAGGAGGCGATCGACGCCTTCGCCGACGCCGACCTGCTGAGCATGAGCATGGATCACGATCTCGGCGGCGCGCAGCTGCCGGTGTGCGTGGCGCAGGCGGGCTTCGCGTGGATGTCGGCGGCCAACGTGAGCACGTCGGGCTACCTGATGCTCACCGTCGCCAACGCGAATCTGTTGTCCCAGTTCGGAACCGACGCGCAGATCGAGACCTTCGTCAAACCGATGCTCGCGGGCCGGTTCACTGGAACGATGGCGCTGTCGGAGGCACAGGCGGGCTCGTCGCTGGCCGACATCACCACTCGCGCAGAGCCTCGCGACGACGGCACCCACCGCGTGTTCGGTGCGAAGATGTGGATCTCCGGTGCCGAGCACGAGATGTCCGAGAACATCGTGAACCTGGTGCTCGCCAAGATTCCCGGCGGGCCGCCCGGCACCAAGGGCATCTCGCTGTTCGTCGTGCCCAAGTACCTCGTCAACCGCGACGGGTCCGTCGGCGAACGCAACGACGTGACGCTCGCGGGGCTCAATCACAAGATGGGCCAACGGGGTATCACCAACACGGTGCTCAACTTCGGCGAGGGACGGTTCACCCCCGGCGGCGAGCCTGGCGCGGTGGGATACCTGGTCGGGGAACCGCATCGTGGGCTGACCTACATGTTCCACATGATGAACGAGGCGCGGCTCGGGGTCGGCATGGGCGCGGTTGCGCTGGGCTACACCGGTTATCTCAAGTCGGTGGAGTACGCGCGCGAGCGCCCGCAGGGCAGGCCGCCGACCGCCAAGGATCCGTCGACGCCGCAGGTCGCCATCATCGAGCACGCGGACGTGAAGCGAATGTTGTTGGCGCAGAAGGCCTATGTCGAGGGCGGGCTGGCGCTGGCGTTGTACTGCGCGAAGCTCATCGACCTTCAGCACACGGCGGAGTCCGACGAAGATGCCGCGCGAGTGGCGCTGCTGGTCGACATCCTGACTCCCGTCGCGAAGAGTTGGCCCTCGCAGTGGTGTCTCGAGGCGAACAACCTGGCGATCCAGGTCCACGGCGGATACGGGTACACCCGCGAGTACGACGTCGAGCAGCACTACCGCGACAATCGGCTCAATCCGATCCACGAGGGCACCAACGGCATTCAGAGCCTGGACCTGTTGGGCCGCAAGGTTACTCAGCGGGACGGGGCGAGCGTTCGAGAGCTGGGCTCCGCCATCGAGAGGACCGTGTCGGCCGCGACCGCGTCGGGCGGTGAGGCCGCAGAACTCGGTGCGACCCTGCAGTCGTCGTGGGAGCGACTCGTCTCCGTGACGTTGGCGATGCTGGGATCCGGCGACGCCGAGGTCGCGATGGCCAACAGCGCGATCTACCTCGAGGCGTTCGGGCACGTCGTGATCGCGTGGATCTGGCTCGAGCAGTTCGTTGCGGCCGACGGCCGAACGGGTGACTTCTACGACGGCAAGCGGCACGCCGCCAGATACTTCTTCAACTACGAACTGCCAAGGACTGCACCGCAACTCGACCTGCTCGAGAGCCTGGACCGCACCACGCTCGACATGCGCGACGCCTGGTTCTGACGCCGAGCCGCGTCGCAGGGCCCGACAGCCCGGAGGCGAGGTCACGGCTGGGGACGAAAGGCGCTATTGCGCGCACGTCGATCAGGGCAGGGTGGGCACGGGCCGATGGACGGTCGCAAGGAGGCCTGGCTGGTGACCACTATCGCGTGCTTCGTCGCCGGGTTCGCCTTCGTTGCGGGCTGGATGGCGGGTGGCACGTGGCGGCGTGTCAGCGACGAGATGGACCGACGGGTGGCCGATTCGAACCGAAAACCGCGCCGCTCGCAGGTGACGAGGCTGAACTGGTCTAGCAACGACCGTGGGTGCGGGTTCGACGCACGTCGCCTGTCACACTGCTGGAATGGCCAGCCCCGACGAACGGTCGCTCACCAGCCGCGATTTCCCGGTGCGTTGGCCGGTGTCGACGAGGTGGGCCGACAACGACATGTTCGGCCACCTCAACAATGCCGTGTACTACCAGCTCTTCGACACCGCGATCAACGCGTGGATCAACACCACGGTCGACGTCGACCCGCTGACCGCGCCATGGTTGGGCGTCGTCGCCGAATCCGGTTGCCGCTACTTCGCCGAACTCCAGTTCCCCGATCCGCTGGTGGTCGGGTTGGCTGTCACCAGGTTGGGAACCAGCAGCGTCACCTATCGGACGGCGCTCTTCGCAACTGACGGTGAATCGCAGGCCAAGCAGCCGGTAGCTGCCGTCGGCCACTGGGTGCACGTCTACGTGGATCGCGAAAAGCGCAGGCCCGTCGCCATTCCCGAGGCCATCCGCACACTCTTGGCGACCGCGCTCGGTGGAGTAGCAGCGGCTATTGATTCTCGTCGAGCCAGCCGGAGATCGCCGCCACCGCGTCGCGGAAGAAGATCCGGTACGGCCGGTCGGCGACGTAGCCGATGTGGGGTGTCGCGAGAACGTTGGGGAGCGTGCGCAGCGGATGGCCGGCGGGCAGCGGTTCGGTGTCGAACACGTCGAGCGCGGCCCCCGCGATGGCGCCAGACCGCAGCGCCTCGATCAACGCGTCCTCGTCGACGATCGGCCCGCGGGACGTATTCACCAGCAGTGCAGTCTGTTTCATCGCGTCGAGTTCGGCGCGCCCCACCAGATTGCGTGGTCCGCTCGCTGAGCTTGAGGTGCACGGTCAGGACGTCGGCGGTCGCGAAGAACTCGTCGCGGGGAACCCACCGAGCCCCCGCCTCGGCAGCGGCTTCGGGCGTGAGGTTGGTACTCCACGCCGTCACGTCCATCCCGAACGCCGCGCCGATCGTGGCCATCCGCGTGCCGATCCGGCCCAGCCCCAGTACGCCGAGCACGCGGCGGTCCAGCTCGCGGCCTACCGTCGTCTGCCAGCCGCCGTCGGCGACGGATCGACGTCTCGTCGACGAGATGGCGTGCGGCGCCGAGGATCAGCGCCCACGTCAGCTCGACCGTCGATGCGATGGTGCCGCCGGTCGTCCCGACGCGGATGCCCCGCTCCTCCGCGGCGGCCATGTCGATCGACGCGTTGAACGGTCCCGTGGAGGCAATCATCCGCAACCGAGGCAAGCGATCGATCACGCTGCGTGGCAATGGAGTTCGCTCTCGCATCACGAAGACGACGTCGAAGGGCGCCAGCCGGGCCACCAGTTCGTCGGGGTCTGCGACGTGGTCGGTGAACACCGTGACGTCGGCCCGCGTCGTCACGGGTGACCAGTCCGCCATGGTCAAGGCGACGCTCTGGTAGTCGTCAAGGACGCGCCACCCGTACGCGTGCGCTCATCGCGCATTCCTCTCAGTCGATATGCTCGCCGGATGCCGATCGTAAGCAAGACCGTCGAGGTCGAGGCCCCTGCCGACGCGATCATGGCGATCGTCGCCGACTTCGAGTCCTACCCGCAGTGGAACGAAGAGGTGAAGGGCGTGTGGGTGCTCGCCCATTACGACGACGGCAGGCCGAGCCAGTTGCGCCTGGATGCCTCCGTCGGCGGTTTCGACATCACGTACGTGCAGGCCATCTACTACCCGAGCGAGAGCCAGATTCAGACCGTCATGCAGCAGGGCGACCTGTTCTCCAAGCAGGAGCAGCTGTTCGCGGTCGTCGCGATGGGATCGACGACGCTGCTGACCGTCGACCTGGACGTCGAGACCACGATGCCGGTGCCCAAGCCGATGGTGAAGAAGATGGTCAACGACGCGCTGGACCATCTGGCGGACAACCTGAAGGCGCGCGCAGAGGAGCTCGCGGGCGCCTGAGGCGTCACTGCCAGAGGCCGAGCTCGTCCAGCCGGGCGGTGAGTCGGCGTGCGCCGTCGGTGAACTGGTCGCTGGTCACCCGGACCGCGGTCTCGACGTCCCGGCGGCGCAGGGCGGCGATCAGGTGGCGACGGTTGTCCACCGCGTACTGGCCCCACTGCGGGTCGCCTGCGTAAATGTGTGGTGGCAGGTAGCGCGCCGCATGCAGGAGGAACCAGGCGAGCTTGGTCCGTCCCGAAATTCGGTTGAATGCGCGATGGAACGCGAACTCGGCGTGGACCACCGCAGCGGAGTCGCCGCGGTCGATCTTCTCGGCCACCGCCGCGGCGAGCAGTTCGAGTTCGTCGATCTGCTCGTCGGTGACGCGTTCGGCGACTGACCTGGCGATCTGCTCGGCGATCGTCGCCTGCATCCAGAAGATGTCCTCGATGTCGCCACGCGTGAACGCCGCGACCATGTGCCCGCGGTTCGGCTCGAGCTGCACCATGCCCTCGCCGCGCAGCGTGCGCAGCGCCTCACGCACCGGCGTGATGCTGACGTCGAGTTCGGCGGCGGTGTCATCGAGACGGATGAACGAGCCCGGTCGCAGTGAGCCGGACATGATTCCGCGCGCGCAGGTGGGCTGCCACCATGTCGGATAGCTGCTCGCGCCGGATCGCGCGCGGCGACGCTTGCCGGGTGCTTGGTCGGGGTCGCACAGGTGCGTTCACGGTGTTTCGTTCCCCCGTACTCGGTGCGTCTTGGCGCGGGGTTGTACCCCGGCCGCCCAGGCCATAGTGTGACCGCCAACACCCATGTTTGATCAAATATCAACATCGCGCAACCTGCGCCGGGACCGGGGAGTAGCAGCAGTTGACGCCATCGCCGTCGCCCGTCGACCAGCCCTATCTGGCGCGTAGACAGAACTGGACGACGCAGCTTTCCCGGCACGCGTTGATGCAGCCAGACGCGACCGCCCTGCGGTTCCTCGGCCGGACGACGACGTGGGGTGAACTGGACCGACGCGTGACGGCGCTGGCGGGCGCGTTGAGCAGACGCGGGGTCTCGCTTCGGCGATCGCGTGCTGATCCTGATGCTCAACCGGACCGAGTTCATCGAGACGGTCCTCGCGACGAATCTCCTCGGCGCCATCGCCGTTCCGGTCAACTTCCGCATGACGCCACCCGAGATCGCGTTCCTCGTCGGCGACTGCGAGGCGCGAGTGGTCGTCACCGAGAGTGTCCTGGCGGGGGTGGCGACGGCGGTGCGCGCCTCGACCCCTCGCTGGCCGACGTCATCGTCGCGGGCGGAGCCACCGAAGACGGACTGCTCGGCTACGACGACCTGCTCGCCGAGGCGGGTGACCCACCCGCACCCGTGGACATTCCCAACGACTCGCCTGCGCTGATCATGTACACCTCGGGCACCACCGGACGCCCCAAGGGTGCGGTGCTGACGCACGTGAACCTCACCGGCCAGGCCATGACCGTCCTGTTCACCAGCGGCGCCGACCTCAACAACGACATCGGGTTCATCGGCGTCCCGCTGTTCCACATCGCGGGTGTCGGCAACACCATCATCGGGCTGTTCCTCGGCAGGCCGACGGTCGCTCTACCCGCTCGGCGCCTTCGATCCCGGTGCCCTTCTCGACGTCCTTGCCAGCGAACACGTCACCGGGCATCTTCCTGGTCCCCGCGCAGTGGCAGGCGGTCTGCGCCGCGCAGCGGGCCAACCCGCGCGAGCTGAAGTTGCGGGTGCTGTCCTGGGGCGCGGCACCCGCGTCGGACACCCTGCTCCGCGACATGGCGCAGACGTTCCCCGGCACGCAGATCCTCGCGGCGTTCGGGCAGACGGAGATGTCACCGGTCACCTGCATGCTCCTCGGCGACGACGCGATCCGGAAACTCGGCTCGGTCGGCAAGGTCATCCCGACCGTGGCCGCGCGCGTCGTCGACGAGGAGATGAACGACGTGCCCGTCGGCCAGGTCGGCGAGATCGTGTACCGCGCACCGACGTTGATGGCCGGCTACTGGAACAACCCGGAGGCCACCGCGGAGGCGTTCGCCGGTGGCTGGTTTCACTCCGGCGATCTGGTCCGCCTGGACGACGAGGGTTACGTCTGGGTCGTCGACCGCAAGAAGGACATGATCATCTCCGGCGGCGAGAACATCTACTGCGCCGAAGTCGAGAACGTCCTCGCGGCGCACCCCGGCATCGCCGAGGTCGCGGTGATCGGCAGGGGCCACGAAAAGTGGGGCGAGGTGCCCGTGGCGGTCGTCGCCCTGGCGGCCAATGCGGTGACGAATCTCGTATTGTCCGACCTCGACGACTTTCTTAAGGAACGATTAGCGAGATATAAGCACCCGAAGGCGTTGGAGATCGTCGACGCGCTGCCACGCAACCCAGCTGGCAAAGTACTCAAGACGGAACTCAGGTCGAGGTTCGGAACGCCCGAGCGCCATTGACGCCAGCGAAAGTTCTTCTGCTCCAACAGTTTCTGCGACCGCCGGGAAGGGTTTGACCTCAGTGGACATCGGCTCGCCAGCGGTTATCAGCTCAATCCTGCGGATGGAGTGCACGCCTGTCAGGCGATCGGGTACTCTCCTGTGGTCCGTCTTACTACTTGCGAGTAGTGAGACGGTCGTCACACATGCCAAGCAGGGGCTAGGAGGTCGCGTGCGCCACGACATGCCGCTGCGTCGCAGCGATCGAGGCCCCAGATTGGCGGTACACCGGTGACGGCCCAGTCCCCCGGCGTTTTCACCTACGTCCGTGACCAGGTACGACCCGGTCTCGAGGCGGTCGGCGGCTTCGTCAAGATGTGCGTGCTGACGGCCAAGGCGACGTTCCGCAGTCCGTTCCAGTGGCGGGAATTCATCCTCCAGGGCTGGTTCCTGATGCGGGTGGCATTCCTGCCGACGATCGCGGTGGCCATCCCGCTGACCGTGCTCATCATCTTCACCCTCAACATCCTTCTCGCCGAGTTCGGCGCGGCCGACATCTCCGGGGCCGGCGCGGCTCTGGGAGCGGTTACCCAGCTCGGCCCGCTGGTAACCGTGCTGGTGGTCGCGGGTGCGGGTTCGACCGCCATCTGCGCCGACATCGGCGCCCGCACCATCCGCGAGGAGATCGACGCACTCGAGGTGCTCGGCATCGATCCCATTCACCGGCTGGTCGTGCCCCGCGTGCTCGCCTCGACGTTCGTCGCGCTGCTCCTCAACGGCGCCGTCATCACCATCGGCCTGGTCGGCGGCTTCATCTTCGGCGTCTACGTCCAGAACATCTCCGCGGGCGCCTACGTGTCGACGCTGACCCTGGTGACGGGTCTGCCCGAAGTCCTCATCTCCGTCGTCAAGGCCCTGATCTTCGGTCTCATCGCCGGCCTGGTCGGGTGCTACCGCGGACTCACCGTCTCCGGCGGCGCGAAGGGCGTCGGCACCGCCGTCAACGAAACCCTGGTGCTGTGCGTCATCGCGTTGTTCGCCGTGAACGTCGTGCTCACCACCATCGGCGTCAAGTTCGGAACGGGGCGCTGACATGTCGACAACCTCGGTAGTGAAATCCCGGTTCCCCCGCGGTTCGGCCCGCGCCGAACGGCTGGCAGGGGCGCCCGTCCGCTTCGTCGACGGCGTCGGGCACGTCGCCTGGTTCATCGTCACCGCCGTCGGATCGATGGGCCACGCCCTGCGCTACTACCGCAAGGAGACGCTGCGGCTGATCGCCGAGATCGGCATGGGCACCGGCGCCATGGCCGTGATCGGCGGCACGGTCGCCATCGTCGGCTTCGTCACCCTGTCGGGTGGCTCGCTGATCGCCATCCAGGGCTTCGCCTCGCTGGGCAACATCGGCGTCGAGGCGTTCACCGGATTCTTCGCCGCGCTGGTCAACGTCCGCATCGCCGCACCGGTCGTCTCGGGCCAGGCACTCGCCGCGACGGTCGGCGCAGGCGCCACCGCCGAGCTCGGCGCCATGCGCATCAGCGAGGAGATCGACGCGCTGGAAGTCATGGGCATCAAGTCGATCTCGTACCTGGTGTCGACGCGCATCCTCGCCGGCTTCGTCGTCATCATCCCGCTGTACGCGATGGCCATCATCATGTCGTTCCTGTCGGCGCAGATCACCACGACGCTGTTCTACGGCCAGTCGACCGGTACCTACGAGCACTACTTCCGCACGTTCCTGCGACCCGATGACGTCGCCTGGTCCTTCGTGCAGGCGATCATCATCTCGGTGATCGTCATGCTCAACCACTGCTACTACGGCTACTTCGCCAGCGGCGGCCCCGTCGGCGTCGGCGAGGCCGTCGGCCGGTCGATGCGCGCCTCGCTCATCGCCATCGTGCTCGTCGTCCTGTTCGCATCGTTGGCGCTCTACGGCACCAACGCCAACTTCAACCTGACGGTGTAGCGATGACTGCTCCAGGACAAGTGCACTCGCCGATCAACAAGGACAAGACGCCGCCCTACAAGATCGCCGGGCTGGTGCTGCTCGTCATCTTCGCCGTCGTGGTGGCCCTCGTATGGACTCAGTTCCGCGGTGGCTTCGCCGACCCCGAGCGGCTCACGCTGCTCTCGCCGCGGTCCGGCCTCTCGATGGATCCGGGCTCGAAGGTCACCTACAACGGCGTGGAGATCGGCCGGGTCGTGGGCATCGACCCCGTCGAGACCAACGGCGAGCCCAGCGCCGCGATCAAGCTCGACGTCAACCGCAAGTTCGTCTCGCTGATCCCCGAGAACGTCGTCGCCGAGATCAAGGCCAGCACGGTGTTCGGCAACAAGTACATCGCCTTCTCGACGCCGCCGGACCCGACTGCAGGCGCGCGTCACCAAGGACACGCAGATCAAGGCGCAGGGCGTCACGACCGAGTTCAACACGCTGTTCGAGACGGTCGTCGAGTGACCAAGCAGGTGGATCCGATCAAGCTCAACCAGACGCTGACCGCCACGGCGCAGGCGCTCGACGGGCTGGGCGAGCAGGTTCGGCGAGTCGCTCGACAACGGCAACACGATCCTCGGCGAGCTCAATCCGCAGATGCCGCAGATTCGCCAGGTCAACCAGGGCCTCGCGGACCTCGCCGACGTGTACTCCGACGCCGCACCGGCGCTGTTCGACGGCCTGAACAACGCGGTCACCACCGCGCGTACGCTCAACGACCAGCAGAAGAACCTCGACCAGGCATTGATGTCCGCGGTCGGATTCGGCAACACCGGCGGCGACGTCTTCGAGCGCAGCGCGCCGTACCTGGTGCGCGGCACGAAGGACCTGCTCCCGACCTCGGCGACTGCTCGACGAGTACAGCCCCGCGCTGTTCTGCACGATCCGCAACTTCCACGACCTCGAGCCCAAGGCCCGCGCCGCGTTCGGTGGTGGCAACAGCTACTCGCTGAACACGCGCACGGAGATCATCGGCGGCGCCAACCCGTACGTGTATCCGGACAACCTGCCGCGGGTGAACGCCAGCGGTGGCCCCGAAGGGCGTCCCGGCTGCTGGCAGCCGATCACCCGTGACCTGTGGCCGGCTCCGTACCTCGTCATGGACACCGGTGCGAGCATCGCCCCCTACAACCACATCGAGTTGGGTCAGCCCATCGCCATCGAGTACGTCTGGGGCCGCCAGGTGGGGGAGAACACGATCAACCCATGAAAATCACCGGCACAGCGATCAAACTCGGCGCACTGTCACTGGTGCTGCTGGTGTTCACCGCGATCATCATCGTGGTGTTCGGCCAGATGCGGTTCGACCGCACCACGAGCTACTCCGCCATCTTCAAGAACGCCAGCGGTCTTCGCCCCGGCCAGTTCGTCCGTGCATCGGGCGTCGAGGTCGGCAAGGTCGAGAGCGTCAACCTGATCAATGGCGGCAACGATGTCCGGGTCGACTTCGACGTCGACCGGAATCTGGGGCTCTACGAGGGCACCTCCGCGTCGATCCGCTATCTCGACCTCATCGGCAACCGGTACATGGAACTCAAGCGCGGCGACGACCAGCGACCGCTGCCGGCCGGTGGCACGATCCCCGTCGATCGCACCGAGCCCGCTCTCGACCTCGACGCCCTCATCGGCGGTTTCCGCCCGCTGTTCCGCGCGCTCGACCCCGAGAAGGTCAACACGATCGCGTCGTCGATCATCACGATCTTCCAAGGTCAGGGCGGCACCATCAACAACATCCTCGACCAGACGGCCTCGCTGACATCGGCTCTGGCGGACCGGGACCAGGCCATCGGCGAGGTGGTCAAGAACCTGAACACCGTGCTCGATACGACGGTCAAGCACCAGCAACAGTTCGACGAGACGGTGCAGAACTTCGAGAAGCTGATCACCGGGCTGAATGATCGCAAGGATCCGATCGCGAACTCCGTCGAGAACATCAGCGACGCCGCGGGCACGATCTCTGATCTGCTCGCCGACAACCGGCCTCTGCTGCGCGACACGGTCAACTACCTCGATGGGATCCAGCAGCCCCTCGTCGATCAGAAGGAACAGCTCAACGACCTGTTCCAGAAGTTCCCGCAGGCGGTGAAGACCATCGGCCGCGCGGGCGGCATCTACGGTGACTTCTTCAACTTCTACGCCTGCGACATTTCACTGATCCTGAACGGACTCCAACCAGGTGGCCCGGTACGGAAGGTGAAGATCACCAGTCAGCCGTCGGGTAGGTGCACGCCGCAATCATGAGAACACTCGAGGGAAACAACCGGGTTCGTGACGGGTTGATGGGCATCATCATCCTGGTGCTGGTCATCGGCGTTGGGCAGAGCTTTGCCAACGTGCCGATGATCTTCGCCACCCCCACGTATTACGCGCAGTTCACCGACACCGGCGGGTTGAACACCGGCGACAAGGTGCGGATCGCTGGCGTCGACATCGGCCAGGTCAGAGACATGAAGATCGAGGGTGACAAGGTCATCATCGGGTTCTCGCTCGACGGCACGCAAGATCGGCACCGAGAGCCGCGCCAACATCCGGACCGACACCATCCTCGGTCGCAAGAATCTCGAGATCCAGCCCAAGGGCAGCACGAGTCGCTCAACGCGAACGGCGTGCTTCCGTTGGGCCAGACCACCACGCCGTACCAGATCTACGACGCCTTCTTCGACCTGACGAAGGCGGCGTCGGGCTGGGACACCCAGTCGGTGAAGAAGTCGCTGAACGTGCTCTCGGAGACCGTCGCCGAGACCTCGCCGCACCTGAGCGCAGCGCTCGACGGCGTCGCACGATTCTCCGACACCATCGGCAAGCGCGACGATGACATCAAGCACCTGCTCGCCAACGCCAACAAGATCGCAGGCGTCCTCGGCAACCGCAGCGAACAGATCAATTCCCTGCTGGTCAACACGAAGTCGCTTCTCGGCGGCGATCAACGAGCGCAGCACAGGCCGTCGACTCGCTGCTCCGGCGGGTCGACGCGTTCTCCGTGCAGGTTTCGGGCCTCACAAGGACAACCCGAACATCAACCGCGTGCTCGAGCAGCTTCGGACCGTCAGCGACATCCTGGTCAAGCGCAAGTATGACCTCGTCGACGTATTCAGCAACATCAGCAAGATCGCGACGGGACTCGGCGAGGCCATCTCGTCCGGGCCGTACTTCAAGGTCATCCTGATCAACCTGCTGCCGTACCAGATCATTCAGCCGTGGGTCGACGCCGCCTTCAAGAAGCGCGGCATCAATCCCGAGGAGTTCTGGAGCAACTCGGGTCTGCCCTCGTTCCGCTTCCCCGACCCCAACGGTCAGCGCTTCGCCAACGGCGCTCCGCCGCCCGCTCCCACGCCTCTCGAGGGCACGGCGGAGAACCCGGGACCTGCGGTCATCGCCGGCTCACCCTGCTCGTACACGCCTGGTCCGGGGAACTTCCCCACACCAGGCAACCCGCTGCCGTGCGCTCAAGCGGAGAACGGTCCGTTTGGCCCGAACCCCTACGGTGCCAACGACTACGGCCCTCCCAACGTCGTGGGTCTGCCTGCCAATCCGGCTGCCCCGCCGCCGGCTCCCGGTGTGCCGAGCGCCGCGTTCCCCGGCGAGTTCTCGCCGCCGGTCCAGGGCACTCCGCCGCCGTCCTTCGCTCCCGGCCCGCCCGGAGCACGTACGGTCCCGCCGACCAACGGTCCGTCGGATCCGTACATCGCACCCGGATCGCTGCAGGGCGACGGCACCTCGCCGCTACCTCCCCCGCTGGAAGGTCCGATCCCGCCCGCAGGCCCAGGCCCGCAGGTAGGTGGCGGAGGCGAACCGCTGCCAGGCAATCCGCCGTTCCTTCCGCCCGGATCGCAGGGGGGTTAAGCGATGTCAACGGTCTTCAACGTCCGGCAGCTCAAGGTGCCGGGTCTCACGCTCCGCAATGTCATCCTCGGTGCGATAGCCCTGCTGCTCGCCGTCGCATTGGCGTTCGGCGGCTGGTACCTCTACAACAAGCTGACCAAGAACACGGTCGTCGCAGAGTTCACGCAGACGCTGGCGCTGTATCCCGGTGACAAGGTCCAGATCATGGGCGTCCAGGTCGGCCAGGTCGAGAAGATCGAGCCTGCCGGCGACAAGATGCGGGTGACCTTCAACTACGACTCGAAGTACAAGCTGCCCGCCAACGTGACGGCGTCCGTGCTGAACCCGAGCCTGGTGGCATCGCGCACGATCCAGCTGGCACCGCCGTACACCGGCGGACCGGTGTTCGGTGACTCCGGCGGTCCGGAGTTCGACGGCGATCCGCTGATCCCCCTCGACCGCACCCAGGTCCCGGTCGAATACGACGAGCTGCGTGACTCGCTCGACCGCATCCTGACCGACCTCGGACCGACAGATTGCAAGCCCCAGCCCAACAAGCCGCCACCAGCGCCTGATTGCGTACCGCAGCCCAAGGGGCCGTTCGGCGACGTCATCGAGTCCTTCTCCGACGGACTCGCGGGCAAGGGCCAGGAGATCAATACGACCCTCAAGGGCCTGTCCGACGCCGTCAGCACACTGAACGAGGGTCGCGGCGACTTCTCCTCAGTGATCAAGAGCCTGGCGCTGTTCGTCAACGCGCTGTACAAGAACGACAAGCAGTTCGTCGCGCTGAACGACAACCTCGCCCAGTTCACGAACGCGTTCACCCATACGGATCGTGAAGTGGCGGACGCACTTCGGAACATGAATACGCTCTTCACCAACACGCGGCAGTTCTTCGACACCAATGGCGAAGTCCTCTCGACGGACTTCGACAACTTGGCCGAGGCGACGAACGCGCTGCTGCAGCCGACCCCCTTCACCGGTCTAGAGAACGGCTTCCACATCCTGCCGAACCTGGCGGTGAACGCCCTCAACATCGCTCCACCCGTTCCGGGTGGCGTCACCGCGGTGCCCACGATTGGCAACTTCGCCAACCCGATGGAGTTCATCTGCAGCTCGATTCAGGCGGGCAGTCGACTGGGTTACCAGGACTCCGCCGAATTGTGTGCTCAGTATCTGGCGCCGATTCTCGACTCGATCAAGTTCAACTACCTGCCCTTCGGTCTGAACCAGGTGAGCACCGCCCTGACGCTTCCCAAGCAGATCAACTACTCCGAATCGCGGCTGCAACCGCCACCCGGATACAAGGACACGACGGTGCCCGGCATCTTCAGTCGTGACACGTTGTTCTCGCACGGCAACCACGAGCCAGGATGGGTCGTGGCGCCCGGCATGCAAGGCGTTGACGTGCAACCGTTCACGGCCAACATGTTGACGCCCGAGTCGCTGCAGGAGTTGCTGGGTGGGCCCGACATCGCCACTCCGACGGCACCGCCCGCATTCGGGGTGAACGACGGCCGACTGCCCGGTCCGCCGAATGCCTACGGCGAGAACAGCCCGCTGCCTCCGCCGTGGTACCCGCAGCCCGGCCCTCCGCCTGGTCCCGCGCCGGGAGTCACCGCAGGTGACCCCTTGGCCGCCATCTCTCCGGCAGGGAACGCACCAGCTGCCCCCGCGGGTCCGGCCCTTCCCGCTGAAGCAGGAGCCCCCTGATGTCGAAGCTGAAGCCTGTGACGCTGCGGAGTTTCGCGCGGCGGTGCGGCGCGCTGCTCACCGCGGCCGTCGTGCTGACGTCCTGCGGGTGGCAGGGCATCGCCAACGTGCCGCTGCCGGGTGGACCCGGTTCGGGCTCGAAGAAGATGACCATTTACGTGCAGATGCCGGATACGTTGGCGCTGAACGTCAATAGCCGCGTGCGCGTTGCGGACGTGTTCGTCGGCACCGTGCGGGCGATCGAGTTGAAGAACTGGGTCGCGACGCTGACGCTCGATGTCCAACCGGATCTGGATCTGCCCGCGAACGTCAATGCAGCCATCGGTCAGACCTCGCTGCTGGGTTCGCAGCACGTGGAGCTCAACGCCCCACCCGACCCCTCGCCGGAGAAGCTGAAGGACGGGGCCACGATCCCGCTGGCCAACTCGAGCTCATTTCCCACCACCGAGCGTGTGCTCTCCAGCATCGGCACGATCCTGACGGGCGGCGGGATCTCCAACCTGGAGACCATCCAGACGCAGATAGCCGACGTTCTGTCCGGACGGGGCGACACGATTCGCGAGTTCCTCGGCCGTCTTGACACCTTCACCCGCGAATTGAACGATCAGCGCCAGGACATCACCCGTGCGATCGACTCGACCGACCGACTGCTCTCGATCGTCGCGAAGCGCGACGACACCCTGGATCGGGTGCTGACCGAGTTCCCACCGCTGATCAAGCACTTCGCCGACACGCGTGACCTCTTCGCGAACGCAGTGGAAGCGCTGGGCAGGATCAGCAAGGCCGCCGACGACGCGCTCGCACCGTCGAGTGCCAACCTGAATACGAACCTGCAGAGCCTGCAGCGACCGCTCAAGCAGTTGGTCAAGGCGTCCCCGTTCCTGATCGGGGCGTTGAAGATCATGCTGACCGCGCCGTTCCCGATCGATTCGGTGAACAAGGCGATTCGCGGCGACTACATCAACGTCTCGCTGAACGTCGACCTGACACTGTCGGCCATCGACAACGGATTCCTTTCCGGCACAGGCGTTTCCGGAATGCTCCGTGCGCTCGAGCAGTCATGGGGTCGAGATCCGAGCACGATGATCCCGGACGTGCGGTTCACGCCGAACCCGCACAACGTGCCTGGCGGCCCACTAGTCGAGAGGGGTGAGTGAACGGTGCTAACCCGGATGATCAAGATCCAGCTGATTCTGTTCACGATCCTCACGCTGATCGCGTTGTCCGCTCTTGGCCTGTACTACCTGCGGTTGCCCGCGCTGGTGGGCATCGGGCAGTACGAGCTCCATGCAGACCTGCCCCGGTCCGGCGGCCTGTATGCCACCGCCAACGTGACGTACCGCGGCATCCAGATCGGCAAGGTGACCGACGTACAGCCCACGGAGCGCGGTGCCAGGGCGACGATCAGCATCGACGACAAGTACAAGATCCCCGTCGACGCGTCGGCGAACGTGCACTCGGTGTCGGCCATCGGTGAGCAGTACCTCGACCTGGTGTCGCCCACTGATTCCAATCAGTTCTTCAGCCCTGGGCAGACCATCACGAAGAGCACGGTGCCTAGCGAGGTGGGTCCCGCGCTGGACGCCGCCAACAACGGTCTGGCGGTGTTGCCCAAGGAGAAGATCGACTCGCTGCTGACGGAGACGGCCAACGCGGTCGGCGGTCTCGGTCCCGCGCTGCAGAAGCTGGTCGAGGGGACGTCGAACATCGCCCAGGCTGTCAAGGACTACCTGCCCGAGGCGACCGACATCATCCAGAATTCGCGGCCGATCCTGGACAGCCAGGTGCAGTCCGGGGATGCGATCGCGCAGTGGTCGCAAAACCTCGACTCCATCGCTGCGCAGACCGCCCAGCAGGACGCGGCGCTTCGCTCGGGCCTACAGCAGGCCGCGCCGACGGCGGATCAGCTGAACGGCTTCTTCAGCAGGGTCCACGAGTCGCTGCCTCAAACGCTGGCCAACCTGTCCGTCGTGCTCGATCTGCTCAAGCGCAACAACAAGGGTCTCGAGCAGTTGCTCGTCGCCTTCCCCCAGGCCGCGGCGGTCGGACAGATGGGCACCATCTACGACAATCAGGCGCTGCTACCGCTGGCGCTCGCGATCAACCAGCCTCCGCCGTGTTTCTCCGGATTCCTCCCTGCAGCGCAGTGGCGCTCACCCGCCGACCTGAGGCCGGCTCCCCTTCCGGACGGCGTCTACTGCAAGATTCCAAAGGACATGCAGGGCAACGTCGTTCGTGGTGCGCGTAACTATCCGTGCGCCGACGTTCCCGGCAAGCGGGCCGCCTCGGTGACTGAGTGCCGTAGCAACGAGCCGTACGAGCCCGCGGGTACCAACCCCTGGTACGGCGATCCCAACCAGATCCTGACCTGCCCGGCGCCAGCGGCGCGGTGTGACCAGCCCGTGAAGCCGGGCTACGTGATACCTGCGCCGTCGGTCAACAACGGGATGAATCCGCTGCCCGCGGATCAGCTGCCACCGTCGCAGCTGTCGGCCCCGACGAGCGACCCTCTCAGTGCGCCCGGCCAGGGATCGGTAGCCTGCAGTGGACAGCAGCCCAATCCGTGCATCTACACTCCGGCACCGGGCACATCGACGGCGGTGTACAACCCGACGGCCGGCACGGTCGTCGGACCCGACGGAGTTCAGTACTCCGTCAACAACAAGAGCAACCCAGGAGACGACGCATGGAAGGAGATGCTGGCACCAGCCAGCTGAACCCCACCGATGCGCATGACAGCCACATCGAGCCGCTGAGCGAAGCAACCGACGAGACTACGGCGGCACAGACCGACGCTCCCACGAGAGGTGGTCGTCGAACCAGGCGCTACCCGCCGGGCCGAGAGGCTTGGGAGAGGTGCCGTCCTGGGCTTGTGCCTCGTGCTGATGCTCTTGGCGGCGGGCACGGCGGTCGGCGGATACTTCGCCCGGTCCGCTCATGACCAGGCGTCGCAGTATGCGCTCGATGAAGCGCGCTGCCGTCAAGGCCGCAAGGGACTGCGTGACGGTCACGCAGGCGCCCGACACGGCGGTGATGAGCGCAAGCCAGGCCAAGATGATCGAGTGCTCGACGGGTGACTTCGCCACGCAGGCCGTGCTCTACAGCGGCATCCTCGCCGACGCCTATCAGGCGGCCAGCGTGAAGGTCCAGATCACCGACATGAGCGCCGCCGCTGAGCGGCAGAACGACGACGGCACGGTCGACGTGCTGGTGGCCTTCCGCGTGAAGGTGAGCAACATGGAGGCCGCCGATCAGGAGCAGGGCTACCGGTTGCGCGTCCACATGGCTCCCGTCGACGGCACGTTCAAGGTCGCCAAGCTCGAGCAGGTCACGTCGTGACGTCAGCTCTCCTGAGAGTTGACGACACCGAGGTCGCCGTCGCGGACGAGATCCGGTACGCCTCCTGGGGGACGCGGGCCGGCGCATTCGCACTCGACGTACTGCCCGGGACGGCGGTCGTCGTGACGATGGCCCTGCTGGTGCTGGCCACCCCGAACGGCGGATGGCTGTGGTGGGTGTACACCGCGACGGCCGTCATCGCTGCGTTGGCGACGCTGGCCAACCGTTGTCTGCTCCCGCCGACCCGCGGCTGGAGCGTCGGCCGCGCCGTCGTCGGCATCCGGGTGGTGCGCGCCGACGGCGAGTCACCCGGGGCCGCTCACCCTGGTGGCTGCGCGAACTCGCTCACCTGCTGGATACGGCTGCCGTATTCGTCGGCTGGCTGTGGCCGCTGTGGGACCAGCGTCGCCGCACGTTCGCAGACCTGTTGCTGCGCACCGAAGTTCGCGTAGTAGATGAGCCACAGCGGAACGCACGTCGAGTCGCGGCCGGCGTTCTGGTGGTGGCTGCGGCGCTCTGCGTGGCGGGTGCCGCGGCGGGCTACGCCTTCGTCTATCGCACCGACCAGGCGATCGACCAGGCGCGAGCCGAGATCGGCGCGCAAGGGCCCCGCATCGTCGAGCAGCTGCTGAGCTACGGCGCTACGACCGCACAGAAGGACTTCGACAACGCGCAGGCGCTGGCCACCGATGCGTATCGACCGGTGCTGGTCACCCAGCAGGCAGCCGCGACGAAGGCCGGGCTGACGAGCAACGAGTACTGGACGGTGAACAGCGCCGTGCTGTCCGCCGCGCCCCACAAGGGAGCGCTGCTCCTGGCGTTGCAGGGCCAGCGCGGCGACGATCCGAAGAAGCTGCGGTTCATCACGGCAACGGTCCGCGCCGATCTCGAGCAGGCCGGTGACGGCCATTGGCGCGTCGCGCAATTGACCGTGTTGAAACGGCCGCAACCGGACCCCCCACGTCAATGAGTCCACGCCGCAAGATCAACGAGAAGGACCGCGACTACTTCAGTTGGCGAGTGCCTCCGAAGCTGCCACTGCGCTGGGGACTTCCGGTCACCGCGATGATCGCTGGCCTCGTCGTGGCGTTGGCGATCGCCGGCAGCGTGTTCATCCTCGTCGGCCACGAGCGGGACCGGCGCGAGGGCATCCGCGATGCCTCGGTGCTGGGCTACGCGCGCGGATTCATCACCGCCTACACCAGCCTGGATCCCTTCAATGCGAACGACTACGCCGACCGCATCGCGGCGCAGGCGACCGGAGACTTCGCCAAGGAGTTCAAGGACAAGGAGAACGAGATCGTCGTTCAGGTGGCGCGGGCAGAGCCGACCACCAGCAACGTGACCGAGGCCGGGGTGCAACGCTGGACCGACGACGGCGGCGCCGACGTCCTGGTCTCGGCGACCATCAACAACAAGTCGCGAGACGGGAAGACGGAGATCGAGCGCGAAACCCGTTGGTCTCTAACGATTGTCGAGGAGGGGCAGCAGTGGAAGATCAGCAACCTGATACAAGTGATTTGACCGCCGACTCCGCCGCGTCCCCCACGCCGAAGGGGAAGGCCGCTCGATCAGGCACCGGATGCCGAGGGCAGCTCTCCGGCAGGCGATGGCCGGCGACGATTCCGCGACCGACGCCGACACCGGCACGGACACCGGCACGGGCACGGACGAACCGACGAGCGAATCCGCCGAGGCGCAGGCTCCGACCGCGAGCGTGCAGAGCCGCGACGGCGGCGACGACCGCGACGGAGACCGCTGCCGAGGAAGCCGTCGTCGAGGACGCCGCTGCCACGGACACCGTCGGAGATCGCCGCCGGAGAGACCGACGCCGAGGAAGCCGCCGCCGAGGTCAAACCGACAGGGCGCAAACGGTTCTCACTGCAGCGATCCAAGGCGATCGAGGAGCCGCCGTCGACGTCGCCGACGCCGAGACCGAAGAGGGTGCCGTCGAGCCCATCGAGCAGGTCCTCGTTCCGCACCGCACGGCGGGCCGGTACCTCAAGGTCGCCCTGGTCGCGGCAGCAGCGCTGTTCGTCGGCTGCCGCGGCGTTCGCCGGCGCCAATCTTCAGCCGTACCTTGCGGATCGAGCGGTCGCCAGCACCAAGTTCGCCATCGCCGAAACCGCGGCCAACGCGATAACCACGCTGTGGACCTACACGCCCGACGACATGGACAAGCTGCCAGAGCGCTCGGCGAAGTACCTGGGCGGCGACTTCGCCAACGAGTATCGCCGGTACATCGACGCGATCGTCGCGCCGAACAAGCAGGCCCAGATCTCGAACAACACCCAGGTGATGGGCGCGGCGATCGAATCCCTCACGGGGGACGAGGCTTCGGCGATCGTCTACACGAACTCGGTCGCAACCACGCCCGCTGACGAAGGGCGCTCCGTCGCTGCGCTACATCTCCTATCGGCTGGCGATGAAGCGCCAGGGCGCCGACTGGCTCATCACCAGGATGTCGCCCCTCACGTCGTTGGACGTCACCCCGAGGATCTAGCCAAAGGACCCGCATGCCAACCGTTCTCGTCACCGGTGCCGCACGGGGTATCGGGCGGTCGATCGCCACGTCATCTCGCAGACCGCGGCTGGGACGTCGTCGCGGGCGTGCGGACCGAACAGGACGCGGACGACGTCGTCGCGGTGAATCCCGAGCGCATCTCGTCGGTCATCCTCGACGTGACCGACGACGCGCAGATCGCCGATCTCGCCGAGTCGCTCGGCCCAACGCCTCGACGCCGTCGTGAACAACGCGGGCATCGCCGTCGGCGGACCGATGGAGACGGTCAGCTCCGAGGAATGGCGAAAGCAGTTGGAGGTCAACGTGATCGGCCAGCTGGCCGTCACGCGGGCGGTGCTGCCCAGGCTGCGGAAGTCGCGCGGACGGATCGTGTTCATCTCGAGTGTCAACGGTCAGCTGGCCATGCCGATGCTGGGCGCCTACTGCGCGTCGAAGTTCGCGCTCGAGGCGGCGGCCCACGCGATGCGGATGGAACTGCGCCCGTGGCGCATCCCGCGTCGTGATCGTCGAGCCCGCGCAGACCGACACCGACATGTGGGGCACGGCCGACCGACGCGGTCAACGAAACCGAGGCCGCGATGACGCCCGAACATCGGACCCTCTACGCCAGGCACACCGCGGGCCTGAAGAAGCTCATCCCGATGTCGCAGCGGATCGCCGTTGCGCCGGAGAAGGTGTCGGCAGTGGTCGAGCAGGCGCTGACGACCCGCAGGCCCCGCGCCCGCTACGTCGTGGGAATCGGGCCGAGGCTGCAGGCCGCCGTGATGACGAATCTGCCTGCGGCAGTGCGCGATCGCGTACTTGCGCAAGGTCTGCCGGTCAGCCCTGAGCGGGCGTCAGTTGAAGCCGATCCAGCTGGGCAGCGCGCGTTCGCGCGAATCGCACAGCACCTGGTAGGTGTCGCAGGATCCCTTGGGCACCCCGGACCCCGCCCACATGCCGCCCGTGTCGCGGCGCAGCACGATGGCCGACGAGCCGCCGCCGTCGAGCAGGATCGCGGTGTCGCTGCCCAGCCCTCTGAACAGGTCCTGGATCTGGTCGGGGGTGTAGCTCCCGCCTTGGAACACGTACATCTCGTCGCGGTCGCGCGCGTAGGCGATCGCGGTGCGGGCGGCGCTCGGGCCGCCGTCGTTCATCTGCCCGGTGTCGCCGGGTGCGAGCAGGCCGAGCCCGCTGACCGCGACGAAGCGCGTGCCCTTGTCCATCAGGCCCTGGATCACCGGTGAGGCGGCGTCGTAGTCGTTGGCGGCCTTCGGGGAGATCACGAACGGTGCGCCGCCGACGGGCAGGATCATCGTCGACAGAGGCGTCCACACCTCGTCGCCGCCGGACAGCGCCTGCTTGCCCGCGTAGGCGATGGTCCCGGTGACCGCGACGTTGGCCTTGCCCTGCCCCGCGGGTGTTGTCGACGTAGGCACCCAGCGGCGAACTGCAGCCGGTCGTCTTCCAGGAGCCGCCCTTCTGGCCGCGCACGTCGAAGAAGTTGGCGTTGATCGCGATGGTCGGTTGGCCGAGCGCCTGCCACGCCTGTATCGGCGAGTACGTCTCGGACGCCTGCCACAGCCCCTCGCTGGTCCGCGCGCCCGGGCTGCGCTCGCAGCGCGACTGGTAGCCCGAGTGCGAGTCGACGAGTAGTCGCGGGGCCAGCTTCTGCGAGGCGGACTTCACGATCATCAGGTGACCGCCGTTGGACATCTCGTACCAGCTGCCGCGCGGCGTTGAGCATCGGCGCCGGGTTGCCGCCGCCGAAGTTGTACACCAGGTAGGCCCCGCGGGTGTTCGCGATGGCGGCGGCGAGCAGTTCGCGTCCGTCGGCGGCACGCGCGGTCGGTGCGCCCGCCGTCGTTGCGAGGGCAGCACACAGCGAGAGCACCGTCGCGAAGGCGGCGAGCCGCCGGAGCAGAGCGGCGGGGATTAGCACTGGAGGCCCTTTCGGCAGGTCCGGACGTAGATATCACAATAGCCACACCAGCATCACTGTCAACTTTGATCACAGCGGCGATCACGATCCGGCAACGGGCGAATTGCATTGTCAGCGAACGGCTTTCCGCAGCGCCGCCGCGGGGCACAGCGCGGCAGGACTGGAATCGTTCAAGAACGGGTATAGCCCGTGCATGCCCACAGTTTCGAGAACATTCTCAGTCCAACCCCCGCCCACCCAGGTGATCGACTACCTCAAGGACTTCGGCAACGCCGAGGAATGGGATCCGGGCACCGAGTCGTGCACGCGCAGCGACAGCGGCCCGATCGCGGAGGGCGCCACGTGGCACAACGTGTCGAAGATCGTCGGCGTCACCGCCGAGCTTGACCTACACCCTCGACACCCTGACCAACCGCACGCTGGTGTTCGTCGGGACCAACGATTCGTCGAAGTCGGTCGACACGATCACCGTCGACTCGTCGGGAGCCGGTTCGGTGATCACCTATCAGGCCGACCTCGAGATGAAGGGCGCCGCGAAGCTGTTGAGCCCCGCGATGAAGCTCGTCTTCGAGAAGCTGGCCAACGACACCGAGAAGCAGATGACGACGGTGCTCAACGGTCTGCTCTGACTCGTCAGCGCGCCCGGCGGCGCCAGCCGGTACACGGCGCCGGCGTAGTCGTCGGTGACGTAGACCGCGCCGTCCGGTCCGACGACCGCGCCGACGGGACGCCCCCACCGTGAGCCGTCATCGGACTGGAAGCCTCCGACGAGGGTCTGCTGGTCGCCGAGATCGCCGTCGGCCCAGGGGAAGAACGACACCTCGGGGGCGCGCGGCGGCTGCCGGTTCCAGGAGCCGTGCACGCCGACGAGCGCGCCGTGGGCATAGGGCGGCGGCAACTGGCCGTCGACGAAGCTCATGCCGAGCGGCGCGGAGTGCGCGCCCATGCTCTGCTCGATCGGCGGGAGCGCCGAGCAGTCGAGTCGGCTGCCGTCGGCGTTGGTCTGCACGTCGCGAATCAGCGGCAGATCGGCGGGCCCGCCGTCGGGATTGCAGTAGGGCCAACCCAATTCGCGCTGCGGAGTGAGCTTGGCGATCGACTCGCGTGGGTGCTCGTCGACGTAGTCCGGCACCACCTGACCCTGCGAGGGGCCGTCGGCGCACGGCGACGTTGTCGCGATTGTTGACCGCGGTCCAGAGCGCGCCGTCGGGCGCGATGGCCAGGCCGGTGCCGTTGCGCACGCCGGTCGCGAACGGCGCGGCCGGGTCCGCCGCCGGGCGGCACCCGCATGATGCTCGCGCGCGGCGGGTTCGGCGTCGCGGTCCTCCGCGGAGACGTTGCCCGTCGATCCGATCGAAAAGTACACGGCGCCATCGGTTCCCACGGCGACGCTCTTCAGGGCGTGCGCGTACGCGCCGCCCAGCTCCGGACTCCTGGCGTCCGGCAGGCCAGCGGCGACGATCGCGGCGGTTCGTCGCAGCGCCGTCGGCGTAGTCGTAGGCGTCGATCTGATCGCTCTCGGCCACGTACAGCGCATCCGCCCGCGAAGGCCAGACCGTGCGGTTGGTCCAGTCCGTCGAGGAACACGGACTGGCGCGCGGTATCGCCCGTCGGCTGCAGCTCGATCACCTGACCCGTGCTGGGCACGGACACCAAGCAGACGGCCGTCCGGAGTCCACGCCGCCAACCGCGCCTTCGGTAGGCGCGCCCATACGGCAAGCGACCAACCGTTGGGGATCAACGCCTTTCGCGGTTGGTCGAACGGAGCGTCGGAGAGCCCGTCGGGCACGGCCACGGTGACCTCGGACAGCCTCGGGTCGACCTGTCGAGACGGCTCGGGTGACGCGGGCGGCGCCGGTGACGACGGTGAACTCGGTGAACTCGGTGAGCAGCTCGTCAGTGCGATGATGCCGACCAATCCGAGTGTCAGCGCCTGCCGCGCCGACCTACGCCGCTGCGGAAAGACCCGCATGCATCTCCCAAACCAGAATCTCGGCGGGCTCCGTCGCGGTGACGCGCTGGCCGCCCGACGCGGTGAACCGCACGGCATCGCCTTCGCTCAGCGGACCCGCGCCCTCCAGGACCACCTCGCCGCGAGGCACGAACAGGTGCAGATAGGGCGCGCTCGGAAGCTCGACGCTGTCGCCGGCCTGCAGTCGTGCGCCGCGAAGGGCGGCGTAGCGGTTGCTGATCGTGATCGCGGTGTCGCCCGCATCGCCGGGCATGCCCGACGCGATCGTCACCAGCTTGCCCCGCAGGAGTTCGTCGTCGATCTCGAGCTGCTGGTAGCCGGGCGCGATGCCGGATTCGTCGGGAACCACCCACATCTGCACGAAATGCACTGGCTCGGTGTGGGTTTCGTCGCCGGTGAGGGTCCAGGAGTCGTTCTTCTCGGAGTGCATGATGCCGCGGCCTGCGGACATGCGCTGGGCGAGGCCGGGATAGATCACGCCGGAATGCCCCGTCGAGTCCTGATGCACCAGGGATCCGCGCAGCACCCAGGTGACGATCTCCATGTCGCGGTGGGGGTGGGTGTCGAAGCCCCGGCCTGGCTTCACCGTGTCGTCGTTGTTGACCAGCAGCAGGCCGTGATGCGTGTTGTCGGGCTGGTAGTTCGCGCCGAACGAGAACGAGTGCTTGGAGTCCAGCCAGGAGATCTTGGTGGCAGCGCGGTCCGCCGCGCGCCTGATGTCGACGATGTCAGTGGTCGTCATGGATTCGCCTCTCGATTGTTGCCAGCCTAGGTGGCGGCTGTAGACACGACAACATAAATGATGTGTCATGTATTTCATGTGGCTGACGACCGACGAGCAACGGGTGTGGCGCAACTACCTCGAGATGAGCTCCCGGCTGCAGAGCGCGATGAACCGCCAGCTGCAGCGCGACTGTGGGCTGTCGCTGGCCGACTACGACGTCCTGGTCGCGCTCGAGGAACGCCCGGGGTGCCGTGTCAGCGAGCTCGGCGACCGGCTCGGTTGGGAGCAGAGCCGGCTCTCGCATCAGCTGGGCCGGATGCGCAATCGCGGGTTGATCACCCGCGCCGGTGCATCCGATGATCGCAGGGCCGCGACGATCGAGCTCACCGACGCGGGCAGGGACGCCCTGGCCGCGGCGGCGCCCGGGCACGCCGAGCTGGTGCGCGACATGGTGTTCACCGGCGTCCCGCCCGCTGAACTCCGAGCGCTGTCGCGTTGGACCGCCCGGGTGCTGGACCGGCTGGCCGAGCAGCCGTGAACATTGACGGGCAAGCAGTCACTTGCCTAAAATCGGACGCGTGGGAGAGGTCGCGAAGGCCGACGTCTTCAAGGCACTGGCCGATCCCACGCGGCGCACGATCCTCGACGAGCTGACGGAGCGCGACGGTCAGACGCTGTTCGAGATCTGCGCCCGCCTGGCCACCCGCCATGGCCTCGGCTCGTCACGACAAGCCACCTCGCAGCACCTTGCCGTGCTCGAGGAAGCAGGTCTGGTCGAGACCAAGCGGGAGGGCCGCTACAAGTTCCACTTCATCAACACCACGCCGATCGAACCGATCGTGCAGCGGTGGCTCAAGGCCGGGACGGATTCCGGCATGGAGGGATTGCCATGAGAATCAACCTGGCCAGCGTGCTCGTCGACGATCAGGACAAGGCGCTGAGGTTCTATACCGACGTCCTCGGCTTCGCGCCGAAGCACGACGTTCCGATGGGTGCGCACCGGTGGATCACCGTCGTATCCCCCGAGGATCCGGATGGAACCGAGCTCGTCCTTGAGCCCGACGAACACCCGGCGGCCAAGCCGTTCAAGGACGCGCTGACCGCCGACGGCATCCCCTTCACCGCGTTCGCCGTGGACGACGTCCACGCGGAGTTCGAGCGACTGCGCGGTCTGGGCGTGCGCTTCACCCAGGAACCCGTGCAGATGGGACCGGTGACGACGGCGGTGCTCGACGACACCTGCGGCAACCTGATCCAGATCCAGCAGGGCGGGTAGTTAGTCTTTCGCCGTGGACATCAATGGAGCTAGTGCAATCGTCACGGGTGGAGCATCCGGCATCGGAGCCGCTTCAGCACGCAAGTTGGCCGACCTCGGCGCGCGGGTCGTCGTCGCCGATCTTCAGGCGGAACGCGGAGAGGCCCTCGCCAAGGAGATCGGCGGTGTGTTCGTGACCGTCGACGTCACCAACACCGAGCAGATCGAGGACGCCGTAAACACCGCGGTCGTCCCTTGGGCCGCTGCGCGCCCTGGTCAACTCGGCCGGCATCGGCTGGGCCCAGCGCACCATCGGCAAGGACGGCGAATTCGCCTCGGCGCACAACCTCGACGCCTACAAGAAGGTGCTGGCGATCAACCTGGTCGGCACCTTCGACTGCATCCGCCTTGCCGCCACCGCGATGAGCCGCAACGAGCTCACCGACACCGGCGAGCGCGGCGCGATCGTCAACATGACCAGCGTCGCGGCGTTCGACGGTCAGATCGGCCAGGCGGCCTACTCCTCGTCCAAGGGTGGCGTCGTGGGCCTCACCCTGCCGGTCGCGCGCGACCTGTCGGCGTCGGGGATCCGCGTCAACACCGTGGCTCCGGGACTCATCGACACCCCGATCTACGGCGAGGGTGAGGCCTCGGAGGCGTTCAAGGCAAAGCTCGGTGAGTCCGTGCTGTTCCCGCACCGCCTCGGCAAGCCGGAGGAGTTGGCCTCGATGGTGATCGAGCTGCTCACCAACTCGTACATGAACGCCGAGGTCGTCAGAGTCGACGGCGGCATCCGGATGCCACCCAAGTAGGCGGATCCGCCACGCGCTACAGCGAGGCGGGCAGGCCGAACTTCTCGAACAGACCCTCGGCGTGGAACGCCACCACGTGCGTGATGCCGTCGGGCAGGATCTCGAGGACGTGAAGCTGAAACTCCTCGTGGGCGCCGGTCTCGCGGTTGAGCATGTACAGCGCAGCCGCGGGCTGGCCGTTCGCGGTGATCCGCACGAAACGCATGTCACCGGGCCCCTCGGCGGGGCAGTGGTTCTTCGACAGCGAGACGATGTCCGCGGGCCCCTGATACCAGCCGTCGTACGGCGGCATCTCGAAGATTGCGTCGGCGGTGAACAGCTCGACCAGCTTGTCCATGTCGTAGCTCTCGAATGCCTCGATGTAGCGGCCGAGAAGGTCTTGCTGTTCGGGTGACTCCGGGGCGTCCAGCGGTTGATCCTGGGTCGGCTGCACGGCGTCGAGTTGCGCGCGCGCCCGTTGCAGCAAGCTGTTGACGGCGGCCGTCGAGGCTCCGATCGCGTCGCCCACCTCCGCCGCCTTCCACTGCAGCACCTCGCGGAGCACCAGCACCGCGCGCTGCCGCGGAGACAGATGCTGAAGTGCGGCGATGAACGCCAGCCGGACCGAATCGCGGGACTCGACGATGACGGACGGGTCCGACGGGTCCTCACGCGGCGAGTCGGGGAGCGGCTCCAGCCAGGTGATCTCGCGATGTTCGGCGATGTCCCCGGCGGGATCCGACGCCGGAGCGCCGAGGCCGGAGGGCAGTGGCCTGCGCTTGCGGCCGTCGATCGAGGTGAGGCAGGTATTGGTGGCGATGCGGTAGAGCCAGGTCCGAATGGACGACTTGTCCTCGAAGTTGTCGTAGGCCTTCCAGGCCCGCAGGTACGTTTCCTGGACCTGATCCTCGGCGTCGTGCAGTGACCCGGTCATCCGGTAGCAGTGCGCCAACAGCTCGCGCCGGTACTGCTGAGCGGCCGCGAGAAACGCATCCTTCGACTCGAACCGGACGGGACCTTCGACCAGGACACTCACCCCGCCGAGCCTACCGATGGCCTCCGACAAGCCGCTGCCGCGACGAATCGGCGCGCAGGGCGGCCCGTTACTCTCCCAGCATGGCCACAACCCGCAGCGAACGCAGCTTCGACGGTGTGGGCGGAGTCCGCATCGTCTACGACGTGTGGGAGCCCTTGGACGGCACGAGCGGAGCGACCGGGGATTCAGCACGGCCGGATCCGACCGGTGTGGTGATCCTCTGCCATGGCTACGCCGAGCACGCACGCCGCTACGACCACGTCGCGGCACGGTTCGGCGAGGCCGGTCTGATCACCTACGCGCTCGACCTACGTGGCCACGGGCGCTCGGGCGGCAAACGCGTCTACCTCAAGAACATCTCCGAGTACACCGACGACTTTCACCATCTCGTCGGCATTGCGACTGCGGCGCACCCGGAACTCAAGCGCGTCGTCATCGGCCACAGCATGGGCGGTGGCGTGGTCTTCACGTACGGCGTCGAGCACCCCGACGACTACGCCGCAATGGTGTTGTCCGGCCCCGCGGTGTACGCCCAGGATGCGGTGTCGTCGGTGATGATCGCCGTCGCCAAGGTCGTCGGGTCGATCCTGCCCGGCCTGCCCGTCGAGAACCTTCCCGCCGACGCCGTCTCCCGCGATCCCGAGGTCGTGGCGGCCTACGAGGCCGACCCCCTGGTGCACCACGGCAAGCTGCCCGCGGGGATCGCCAAGGCACTGATCGCCGTCGGCGAGACGATGCCTCAGCGAGCGGCTGCTCTGACTGCGCCCCTGCTGGTCGTGCACGGCGGTCAGGACAAGCTGATCCCGGTCGACGGCAGTCGCCACCTCGTCGAGTGCGTGGGTTCTCCGGACGTGCACCTGAAGGTGTATCCCGAGCTCTACCACGAGGTCTTCAACGAGCCCGAGCGCGAGGTAGTGCTGGACGACGTCGTGTCGTGGATCGAGGTGAGAATGTGAGAATCGTTGGCCGCCAGCTCCTTTGGCTGCTGGCGACGCTGCTGCTGGTCGTCGGGTGTTCGTCGGGGACCGCCCCGTCGAAGGATGCCCCGCAGGGCGCGCAGGCGGACGCGACCCTGGCCGGTTGGGTCGAGGACGACGTCACGTTCGTCGCCGACGGCCTCACCATCCACGGAACGTATCGGCACCCGCCGAACGCGACGCCCGGTCCCGCCGCGCTGCTCATCTCCGAGAGCGGCAACACGGATCGAAACGGTGACAACGCCGTCGCGGGCCCCGTCGGCAACATGCGCCAACTCGCCGAGTACCTCGAAGGCAAGGGCATCGCGAGCCTGCGCTACGACAAGGTCGGGACGGGGAAGACCGGCATCGGGCCCTATGCGTCTCGTCCCGCCGACGTCGGCAGCGCCGTCTACACCGCAGGGGCCAAGGCCGCCGTGCGCTTCCTCGCTCAGCAACAGGGCACGGACAAGAGCCGAATCTCGGCGTACGCGCTCGGCGAAGGCACCATTCACGCGATGGCCTTGGCCACGGATACTGCACCCGACGCGCCAAAGATCCACTCGCTCGGCCTCTTTCAGCCGCTGTCGGCGCGCTACCTCGACATCATCACCGCCCGGGTGCGCACGAGTGTCGACGCCGACGCAGCATCTGGCGCCAAGACCCGCGAGCAGGCCGACCAGGTGCTGGCGACGTGGACGGCCGCGGTCGCCGAGGCCAGGACCAAGGGCACCGCGCCCGCCAATCTTCCCGAGGGGTTGACGGCGATACTCAGCCCCGGCAACGTGAAGGCGGTGGTCGAGGCGGACGCCATCGACCCGCTTGCGGAGGCGGCGAAGGTGCCCGCGGGCACGCCGGTGATGCTCACCTGCTCGGATTCCGATTCGCAGGCCTACTGTGCATCGGAGAAGCAGCTCATCGCAGCGCTTGGCCACACCGCGCTCACCGTCGTCGAGCTCAAGGGCGTCAATCACGTGCTCCGCGACGACCCCACCGACAACGTCGCCAACTACGTGAGCAAGGACCCGCTGTCGCCGCAGCTGCTGGCAGCGCTCGATCAGTTCGTCGGCAAGTAGTCCGGCTACACTGCGGGCATGACGAGAACCGTTGTCGCCGAGGGATATGGCGGCCCCGAAGTGCTTGCGCTGCAGGAGATCGACCTGCCCGAGCCAGACCCTGGCGAGGTGCTCGTCGAGGTGCGTGCGGCGGGTGCCAATCCGATCGACTACAAGCTGTACAGCGGCGAGATGGGCAACGATCCGCACAACCTGCCGATGCCGATCGGCCTCGAAGCCGCGGGCGTCATCGTGGCGGCGCAACCGGATGCGGAAGGCTACACCGGCCCGCTGACGGTCGGCGACGAAGTCATCGTCACCAACATTCAGGGTGGGTACGCCGAGCGACTGATCGCCCCGGCCGCCGAAGTGGGCCACAAGCCTGCGTCCCTGCCGTTCGAGCGGGCGGCCGGCCTGTTGCTGGCGGCCGGGACGGCGTGGCACCTGTTGACGAAGACCGGGGTGGGGATGGGCGACACCGTCCTGATTCACGGTGCGAGTGGCGGTGTCGGGCTGATGGCCGTGCAACTCGCCGCCGCCCGCGGGGCGAAGGTGATCGCCACGGCGAGCCCCGGCAGGCACGATCAGCTGCGCGAATACGGCGCCACCCCCGTTGCCTACGGCGAGGGACTCGCCGATCGGGTCCGGGAGATCGGTCCGGTGGACGCGGCGCTCGACCTGGTGGGCACCGACGAGGCGCTGGACACGTCGGTGCAGCTGGTCAGCGACCGCGGTCGCATCGCCACGATCGCGGGTTTCGGCCGGGCGGCCGAACTCGGTATCGCGGTGCTGACCGGCGCCGATGGCGGGCAGGAGATTCGCGACGCGTCGCGCGCGCCGATCCTCGCGCTGGCCGCGGAAGGCAAGCTCGACGTGACGGTGGACAAGGTGTTTTCGTTGACGGAGGCGCCCGAGGCGCACCGCTACCTGCAGACCGGCCACGCCCGCGGAAAAGTCGTACTGGTCCCCTAGCGTGCCCATTCATGAGTGACCCGAAGATGTTGGAGCGCATCGCCGCTCTACTACGCCAAGCAGAGAACACCGACAATCCCCACGAGGCCGAAGCATTCATGTCGGCAGCCCAGCGGCTGGCGACCACGACGTCGATCGACCTCGCCGTCGCGCGTGCACACTCGTCCACGCGGACCGCGGCGCAGGCGCCCGTGCAGCGCACCGTCTCGATCGGCGAGGCGGGCACGCGAGGCCTGCGAACCTACGTCCAACTGTTCGTCGTGATCGCCCACGCCAACGACGTCAAATGCGATGTCGCGTCCAACTCCACGTTCGTCTACGCCTACGGCTTCGCCGAGGACATCGACGCGACCCACGCGCTCTACGCCAGCCTGGTGGTGCAGATGGTGAAGGCGGCGGACACCTACATCGGCTCCGGTGAGCACCGCCCGACACCGACGATCACGGCCAGGCTCAACTTCCACCTGGCCTTCGGAACTCGAGTCGGTCAGCGGCTCGCCGAGGCCCGCGAGGAGGCCAAGGCCGCCGTCGCCAAGGACCGCGACCAGGTACCGGGAACGGCGATTGCCCTGCGCAACAAGGACATCGAGCTCAAGTCCTTCTATCGCCAGGCATCGAAGGCGCGCGGCAGTTGGCGTGCGACGAGCGCGACCGCCGGCTATTCGTCGTCCGCTCGACGAGCTGGCGACCGCGCAGGGCGGCGTGCCCGGCTGGGGCCCAGCACCGAACTCCCGGGTGCTCGGACCGCGCTGGAGCGATGACGACCCGCCGTGGCCCGTGACACCCAGCGCGCAAGGGTCTACGCGGCAGAGGAATTCGTCAGGACCCTCTTCGACCGCGCCGGGGCGCACGGCAACCGCTCGATCGACTTCTTCGGGACGTCGCTGACGCTTCCGCCGGAGGCCAGGTTCGGTTCGCTCGAGGCCGTGCAGCGCTACGTCGAACAGGTTCTGTCGCTTCCCGCCGTGCGGATGCGATGGCCCGGTCTGGAGCCGCTGACGGCGCGTGGCCGCCGCGGGGTCACCGCCGCGCACTACAGCTACGACGGCGGCGCGGGAGTGGTGGCGGTGCCCGACCGGCACACGACGTGGGCACTTCGAGAGATGGTGGTGTTGCACGAGATCGCCCACCACGTATGCCGTTGCGATCCCGCCCACGGGCCGGAGTTCGTCGCGGCGTTCGCCGAACTCGCCGACATGGTGATGGGACCGGAGGTGGGTCACGTTCTGCGGGTGGTCTACGCCAAAGAAGGCGTGCGCTAAACCGGACCGGCTAACGTGAGGCCGATGAGTGAGCCGGATCCCCGTGCCGTCGATGCCATGCTCAACGAGCTGCTGCGTACCGAGGACGATGCCCTACGGGCCGCGCGGGAGGCCGGCGACGCGGCGGGAATGCCCAGCATCGAGGTGTCCGCCCAGAGCGGCAAGCTGCTCTCGCTGCTCGTCGGCATCTCCGGTGCCACATCAGTTTTGGAGATCGGCACGCTCGCCGGATACAGCACCATCTGCCTGGCCCGCGGCGTCGGTGCGCACGGCCGCGTCGTCACCCTGGAATACGCTGCCGATCATGCCGCCGTCGCGCGCTCCAACCTCGAGCGTGCAGGCGTCGACGATCGCGTCGAGGTGATCGTCGGAGCCGCGCTGGACACCCTGCCGGTCCTCGCCGAGCGCGGCGAGAGATTCGATCTGTTCTTCATCGACGCCGACAAGGAGAACAACGTGGCCTACGTCGACTGGGCGATCGAGCTGTCGGCGCCAGGCGCCATCATCGTGGTCGACAACATCGCCCGCGCAGGCCGGGTTCTCGACCCCGCGCCCGATGATCAACAGGCCATCGCCGTGCGGGAGATGCTGGCGATGATGGGCAGGCACCCGCGACTGGACACCGCGGCGATCCAGACGGTCGGCACCAAGGGTTGGGACGGGTTCGCGCTGGCCGTCGTCAAGATCTGACCGCGGATTCGCGTGGCCGTCACCGGGTACCCACGGCGCATGTGGACCACGAGTAGACGCATCGAAGCCAGCCCCGCGACGGTATGGCAGCTGCTGGTCGACCTCGACGCGTGGCCCCGGTGGGGGCTGACGGTGTCGCGCGCGGAGATCGACGGCGGCATTCTCACCCTGGGCACGCGTGGCCGGGTGTGGACGCCGGTCGGGGTGCCACTGCCGTTCGAGATCACGGAGTTCGTGCCTGGCGTCAGCTGGGCGTGGAGCGTCGGGGGAGTACCGGCGACGAAGCACGGCGTCGACCCGGACGGCGATGGCGCGCGGGTGTGGATGAGCGCGCCGGTGTGGGCGCCGGCCTACCTGCCGGTGCTGTCCGTCGCGTTGCGGCGCATCGAGGCGATGGCCCTCAGCGCGCGGTGACGGCCATCCGCGCCGCAAGCGCCACATAGGTCGCGGCGAACGTGCGCCGCATCCAGGTCACCACGCGTGGTCTGCGGATGACGTGGTTGCGCACGCCCGCCGCGAACGCACCGTACAACGCGAAGATCACCAACGTCATCGCCATGAACACCGCACTGAGGTACAGCATCTGAGCGACCGGGGGACGGGCCGGGTCGATGAACTGCGGCAGGAACGCGAAGAAGAACAGCGTCAGCTTCGGGTTCAGCACGTTGACGGCCAACCCGGTCCAGGTGATGCGCCACGGTCCCGGTCGCTCGGAATCGCTTGCGCCGGCGACGAGTTCGGACTTGTCGCGCCACGTCATCCAGGCTAGGTACAGCAGATACGCCACGCCTGCCCACTTGATGGTCTGGAACGCGATCGCGCTGCTGTGCATGATCGCCGCCAGCCCGGTGACCGCCGCCAGCATGGCGGGAACGATGCCGAGCGTGCAGCCCACCGACGCGAACGCACTCGCCCTCGTCCCGTGCGCCAGACCCGTTGCCACCGTATAGAGCGCACCCGACCCCGGCGTCGCGACCACGATCAGCGAGGTGATCAGGAAGGCCAGGGTCATGGCCTACCCGCAGACCGCGCCGGTGGCCGCGGAGCCGACGAGCTTGCGGTACTTGGCCAACACCCCGGTGGGGTACTTCGGTGGGGGCGGGCTGAAACCCGCCTTGCGAGAGTCGAATTCGCCCGCCTCGACGAGCAGGTCGAGAGTCCCCTTGCCGACGTCGAGGCGGATGCGATCGCCGTCGCGCACGAAGGCGATGGGTCCGGCATCGACCGCCTCGGGTGCGATGTGCCCGACGCACAGGCCGGTGGTGCCGCCGGAGAAGCGGCCGTCGGTCATCAGCAGCACGTCCTTGCCGAGTCCGGCACCCTTGATGGCCCCGGTGATCGCGAGCATCTCGCGCATGCCGGGGCCGCCCTTCGGTCCCTCGTAGCGGATCACGACGACGTCACCCGCGACGATGGTGCCGTCCTCGAGGGCGTCCATCGCGGCGCGCTCACCGTCGAAAACCCTTGCGGTGCCCTCGAACACGTCGGAGTCGAACCCTGCCGACTTCACCACCGCGCCCTCGGGGGCCAGCGAGCCGTGCAGGATCGTGATGCCGCCGGTGGGGTGGATCGGATTGGCGAGGGCGCGCAGCACCTTGCCGTCGGGGTCCGGCGGCGCGATGTGGGCGAGGTTCTCCGCCATCGTCTGGCCGGTGACCGTCAGGCAGTCGCCGTGCATCAGGCCGGCATCCAGCAGCGCCTTCATGATCACCGGCACGCCGCCGATCTGGTCGACGTCGTACATCACGTGCTTGCCGAACGGCTTGACGTCGGCCAGGTGCGGCACCTTGGAACCGACGCGGATGAAGTCGTCGAGGGTCAGCTTCACGTCGGCCTCGTGGGCGATCGCGAGAAGGTGCAGCACGGCGTTGGTCGACCCGCCGAACGCCATCACCACCGCGATGGCGTTCTCGAACGCCTCCTTGGTCATGATGTCGCGGGCGGTGATGCCGCGCTTGAGCAGCTCGACGACGGCCTCGCCGCTGGCCTTGGCGAACCCGTCGCGGCGGCGGTCGCTGGCCGGTGGGGCGGCGCTGCCGGGCAGCGACATGCCGATGGCCTCGGCGGCGCTGGCCATGGTGTTGGCGGTGTACATGCCACCGCACGCACCCTCGCCGGGACAGATGGCGCGCTCGATGATGTCGACGTCCTCCCGGGACATCAGGCCGCGCGAGCACGCGCCGACGGCCTCGAAGGCGTCGATGATCGTGACGTCGCGTTCGGAGCCGTCGGTGAGCGTGGCCTTGCCGGGCATGATCGACCCCGCGTAGAGGAACACGCTGGCCAGATCGAGCCGGGCGGCGGCCATCAACATGCCCGGCAGCGACTTGTCGCAGCCGGCCAGCAGCACCGAGCCGTCGAGGCGCTCGGCCATCATGACGGTCTCGACGCTGTCCGCGATCACCTCACGGGAGACCAGCGAGAAGTGCATGCCCTCGTGGCCCATCGAGATGCCGTCGGAGACCGAGATGGTGCCGAACTCCATGGGGAAACCGCCGGCGGCGTGCACGCCCTCCTTGACGGCCTTGGCCAGGCGGTCCAGCGAGAGGTTGCACGGGGTGATCTCGTTCCACGACGACGCGACGCCGATCTGCGACTTCACCCAGTCGTCGTCACCCATGCCGACCGCGCGGAGCATCCCGCGGGCTGCGGTCTTCTCGAGGCCGTCGGTGACGTCGCGGCTGCGCGGCTTTATATCGGGTGAAGTCTCAGAGGGCATTCGTCGATTATGCGCCTGGCCAGCGAGGCCACCAAACCAATTTCGATACCCCTCAGGGGTATCCGGTACGGTGGAGTCGTGAAGTCGTTCCTCGCCCTCCTCGCGGCAGCAGCCGCCACCGTTCTGTTGACGTCGTCATGTAGTAGTCCTGCATCGGAACCCCAGTCCGCCTCGCCGTCATCGTCGGAGGCACTCGCGCCCGCTGCCTTCAACGACGCCGACGTGGCGTTCGTCAACGGCATGATTCCCCATCACCAACAGGCGATCGACATGTCTGCGCTGGTGCCCACGCGCTCGACGAATGATGCCGTCATCAAGCTCGCCGCCGACATCTCGGCTGCGCAGACACCCGAGATCCAGGTGATGAAGGTGTTGCTCGTTCAGTGGAACGCCGGCAACGAAGACGGGCAGCAGAGCCACGGCGACATGGCCATGGACGGAATGATGGACCCCGCGACGATGACGAAGCTGGAATCGCTGCAGGGCGCCGAGTTCGACACGCTGTGGCTCCAGTCGATGATCGGCCATCACGAGGGCGCGATAACGATGGCTCAAACCGAGATCGACTCGGGCACCAACGACGACGCGAAGAGGCTCGCTCAGCAGATCATCGCGGCGCAACAGGCCGAGATCACTCAGATGAAGCAGATGTTGGGAGCGTGACGTGACTGCCGAACACGGGTATTCGCCCAACAAGGAGAACTATGCGAAGCGGTTGCGACGCATCGAGGGCCAGGTCCGCGGCATCGCCAAGATGATCGACGAGGACAAGTACTGCATCGACATCCTCACCCAGATCAGCGCCGTCAACAGTGCCATGCAATCGGTGGCGCTCGGCCTGCTCGAAGAACACCTCGGCCACTGCGTCAGCCACGCCGTGACCGAGGGTGGCGACGAGGCGGACAAGAAACTCGCCGAGGCCTCGGCGGCCATCGCCCGTCTGGTGAGGTCCTGACGGAGATGAAGCTGGTCGTGGCGACAATTCGCGAGTTCCCGCCGCGCGCTCACGCAACCACCCGAGAATTGCATTACCGCGGTTTCCCGGGAAGTGGGTCGCAGGTAACACTTCGAGGTCGTGCGGCGACGAACCCAGCAGGTCAGCGCGTCTCGGACTGCACCAATCTGCGGACGACCCGGGCTTTGCTGGGATTAGCCACAGGTCGTGCTGTGCGACACTTGAATCAATTTTGTATTGGAGGTGGCGTATGCCGCAACGGAAAACGAACAAGGTGATCGCCGCGATCTTCGCGGCTGGATTGGTCGTCGGATTGGGCATCAGCGCCCCGTCGGCGTTGGCCGATCCGGAGGTCAATCCCGACCCGGAGTGGTCAACGGACCCCCGGCGGAGGAGCTGCCGCCACCGGCGCCCGAGCCGCTCGGCTTCCCAGGCGATCCGGCGGTGCCGCCACCACCCGCCGAACCCGCCGTCGTCGACCCGTTCGCCGCGCCCGCGCCGTTCGACCCGTTCGCGCCGCCGGGGCGATTCCCGCGGGCACCCCTGCAGGTCAGGATCCGACCCCGTTCGTCGGCAGACCCGCCGTTCGTGCCGCCGACGTTCAACCCGTTGAACGGCTCGATGGTGGGCGTGGCCAAGCCGATCTACATCAACTTCGCGCGCCCCATCGCCAACCGGGCGTTGGCCGAGTCGGCGGTCCACATCTCGTCGGTGCCTCCGGTGCCCGGCAAGTTCTACTGGATGAGCGATACGCAATTGCGTTGGCGCCCAATCGACTTCTGGCCCGCCAACACCAACGTCTTCATCGACGCCGCAGGCACCAAGTCGAGCTTCCACACCGGGGACTCGTTGGTGGCGACCGTCGACAACACGACCCACCAGATGACGGTCATCGCGAAACGGCAAGGTGGAGAAGACGTTCCCGGTCTCGATGGGCAAGACCGGGACACGACACCGCCAACGGCACCTACTACGTGCTCGAGCGGTTCGCGAGCATCGTGATGGACTCCGCGACGTATGGCGTGCCGAGCACCTCGGCGCAGGGCTACAAGCTCACCGTCCAGAACGCGGTCCGGATCGACAACAGCGGCAACTTCGTGCACAGCGCGCCGTGGTCGGTCGGCGATCAGGGCAAGCGCAACGTGAGCCACGGCTGCATCAACCTGGCCCCGGCCAACGCGCAGTGGTTCTACGACAACTTCGGCAGCGGCGACCCGGTCGTCGTGAAGAACTCCGTCGGTACCTACAACGCAGCCCGACGGCGCGCAGGACTGGCAGATCTAGCCCTACCTCGCCGACCAGACCCAAGAGGCCCTCAATCGTCCGCGGCGGTTGAGGCGCTTTATGTTACCCGCATGCCGGACTGCGTCGATCTCGGCGGGCGCGGTAAAGCGCTGGGCTACAACCAGTCGCGCCGCTTGAAGCTGACGTACAGCACGGCGACCAGCAGCAGGATGATCGCGCTGCTGGTGACGAAGCCGCCGAACGTCTGGATGCCGGGGTAGTTCACGTTCTGACCGTAGAAGCCGGTGATCGCCGTCGGCACGGCGATGATGGCCGCCCAGCCGGTCAGCTTCTTCATCACGGTGTTGAGCCGGGCGTCCTGCAGGCTGAGGTTCGTCTCGAAGACGGTGCTCACCATGTCGCGCAACGACTCCGTCCACTCCGACGCGCGCAGCACGTGGTCGTAGAGGTCGGCGTAGAGCGGGTCGAGTTCCGGTGCGGTCTTGGCGTCGAGGCGGCGGTGCTGAATCGCGTTGACGACCTCCCGCATCGGGAGCACGATGCGCCGCAACTCGACCAGATCCTTGCGCAGTCGAAAGGTCCGGCGCTGCAGACCCGCCTTCGGATTGGTGTCGGCGAACAGGTCGTCCTCGATCGACTCGATGGCGTCGTCGAGGCACTGGACCGCGACGAAGTGACCGTCCACGACGACGTCGAGCAGGCCGTGCACCAGCGACGCCGACGCCGTACTGCTGGCCGCCGAGTTCGTCGAATCGCGTGGAGACGGCGTCGATGTCGATACTGCGGCGGTAGCCGGACGGTGATCAGGCCTTGCGGGCAGAACGAACCCCGAGATGCGGTGCGTGGTCGATGCCGCGACTGGCGTGTCGTCAGCGCCACGTCGTCGACCGAGGTCACCGCATACACGGTGAAGAAGGTGTGCGTCCTGTAGACCGTGGCCTTGGTTCGCTCCGCGTCGGCGACGGCGTCCTCGACGGCCCAGTCGTTGAGGCCGAGTTCCTGCGCGAGCTCCTTCAAGCGCGGCATGGTCGGGGTCGTAGATGTCGGCCCAGACGAGCGTGTCCTTCTCGACGAGGTAGTCCGAGATCGCGCTGAACTCGAAGTCCTCCTGCGGCTTTCCCGCACGCCACACCCGCCCGCTGGACGTGCTTCACGGGCACTAACTCCAGATCCGCACCCGCTGCTGCGGCTCCAGGTACAGCTCGTCGCCGTCGTTGACGTCGAACGCCTCGTAGAACGCATCCATGTTCCGGATGACGCCGTTGCAGCGGAACTCCGGCGGCGAGTGCGGATCGGTCGCGAGCCGCCGGACCGCCTCGGCGGTGCGGGACTTGGTGCGCCACACCTGCGCCCAGCCGTAGAACACGCGCTGTACGCCGGTGAGCCCGTCGATCACCGGGGCCTCGCGGCCACCGAGTGACAGCTGGTAGGCCAGCAGCGCGATCGACAGGCCACCGAGGTCGCCGATGTTCTCGCCGACGGTGAACGCGCCGTTGACGTGTTGTCCTGGCGACAGCTCGCGCGGTACGAAGTCCTCGTACTGCGTCGATGAGTGCCTTTGTGCGGGTGCCGAATTCGGCACGGTCGTCGTCGGTCCACCAGTCGACGAGGTTTCCGTCGCCGTCGTACTTCGCGCCCTGGTCGTCGAAGCCGTGGCCGATCTCGTGGCCGATGACCGCGCCGATGCCGCCGTAGTTGGCGGCGTCGTCGGCATCCGCGTCGAAGAACGGCGGCTGCAATATCGCTGCGGGGAAGACGATCTCGTTCATCCCCGGGTTGTAGTACGCGTTGACGGTCTGCGGCGTCATGAACCACTCGTCGCGGTCGACGGGGCCGCCCAGCTTGGCCAGCTCGCGGTCGGTGCTGACGACCTGCCCGCGGACGCTAGTTGCCGTAGAGGTCGTGCGCGGTCGATGGTGAGCGCCGAATAGTCGCGCCATTGCGCGGGATAGCCGATCTTCGGGGTGAACTTGTCGAGCTTGGCCAGCGCCCGCTCGCGCGTCTCGGGTGTCATCCAGGCCAGATCGCTGATGCTGACGCGGTACGCCTCGCGAAGGTTCGCGACCAGCTCGTCCATCCGCGCCTTGGCGCCGGGCGGAAAGTGCTTCTCCACGTACAGCTTTCCGACCACGTCACCCATGAGGTTCTCCACCAGGGCGACGCCACGCTTCCAGCGGTCACGGATCTGCTCGGTGCCGCTCAGCGTGCGACCGTAGAAGTCGAAGTTCTCGGCGACCAGCTCGTCGGTGAGCATCGAGGCGCGCGAACTGATCACGCGCCAGCGCAGCCACCACTTCCAGTCGTCGAGGTTCTCGCTGCGCCCATAGTTGCCGCGAAGGCGGCCAGAACGTCGGGCTGGCGCACCACGACCTCGGCGACGCGCCTCGGGTGAGGTGCCCAGCGCGGTGACCCAGCCGGCCCAGTCGAAACCCGGTGCCTCGCTTGGCAGATCGGCGAAGGTCCGCAGGTTGTACGTCAGGTCGGCGTCGCGGCGCTTGACGACGTCCCAGTGTGCGGCCGCGATCTTGGTCTCGAGTGCGACGATTTGCGCAGCGGTGCCTCCCATTCCCCGGCGTACTCCTCGCCGTAGACCAGCGCGAACATCCTGGCGATGTGGCCGGGGTAGGCCGCGAGGATCTCGGCGTGCGACGGATCGCGGTAGTACGACTCGTCGGGCAGCCCGATGCCCGACTGGGACAGGTGCAGAAGGTAGCGGGTGGAATCCTTGGAGTCGGTGTCGACGTAGACGCCGGTGCCTCCTCCGATGCCGGTGCGCTGCAAGCCGCCGAGCACCGCAGCCAACGCGTCGCGATCGGCGGCCGCGTCCACGGCGGCGAGCTCGTCGAGCAGAGGCGTCACACCGAGCCTGGCGACGGCGGCCTCGTCCATGAAGCTTCCGTAGAGATCGCCGACGCGCTGCTGATCGGTGCCCGCTGCCGAGCGCGATTCCGCAGCCTCGGTGATCAGATCGCGGACCTGCTCCTCGGCGCGGTCGGCGAGCAGGCGGAACGCGCCGTCGGTCGCGCGGTCGGCGGGAATCTCGTACTCGGTCAGCCAGCGGCCGTTGACGTGGCCGAAGAGGTCGTCCTGCGGGCGGGCGTCTGCGTCGACGTGGTCAGATCGATTCCGGACTGAATGGCTTCTACCGTCACCCCGCCATCCTTCCAGATGCCACGAGGGGCCGGGATGCGCGCACGGTAGCCTCACGGCCATGCCCGACGAGCCAGAGGTTGAGCCCACCGACGACAGGGGCCGCCCTTCACCGGCTACGGCATCGCGTCGGCGGTGCTGGGCGTCGTGTCCATCATCGCCGTGGCGTTCGCGCTGGTCATCTGGTCCGGCCACCGCGACGAGCTCTCCGAGCGCGCGTATCAGACCGACGTCCTGCAAGCGGCGGCCGACTGGACGAACCTCCTCGTCAACATGAACAAGGACTCGATCGATCCGACGCTTGAGAAGCTGCACGACGGCACGGTGGGGCAGCTGAACGCCGACTTCGAGTCGACCGTCGACCAGTTCAAGCAGTTGGTGCAGAGGCTGCAGTCCAGGACGACGGGGCAGGTGGATTCGGTCGCCATCGAATCGGTGCATCACGATCTGCCCGGCGCCAACGGGGCGCGCCAGGCGCAACCCGAGCTCACCAGCGTCGCGTCGCGCACCGACACCGTGATCGGTCGTGGCCACGTCGGTGAGCGAGAACGTGGGCGGTGCCAAACCGCAGACCGTGCGCTGGAATCTGCGGCTGGGCGTCTCCGACGTCGACGGCAAGCTATTGATCTCGAAGCTGGAGACGCTGCGATGAGGAACCGCCTGCGGGTGGTTCTCTTCGACGTGGCTCGCCCCGCTGCTCACCATCGCCGCGCTGATCTACGTCGGCATCGCGTTGGCGTGGCCGACGTGGTGGGTCTCCGTCTGCTCGATCCTGTGTCTCCTGATCGTCCAGGCGGTGGTCGTCGACTTCGTGCTGTTCCGGCGCGACGGCGTGACGGTCGGTACCGATGACGACGGCCCCGGCCTCCGGCTGGCAGTCGTCGGGGTCACCGCAGCGGCACTGGTCGCCGCGGTGATCGTCGGCTACACCCAGTGGACGGTCCCCGATCGCGCCATGCGCGCCGACGTCGGTGAAGTCGTCGGTATCGCCAGCAGTGTCGCCGAGGCCTCCGCCACGTTCACCCCGCAGGATCCGAGTGCGTCGATCAACCGGGCCGTCGCGCTGATGACCCCGGAGCGCGGAGCGTCCTACCGCAAGGAATTCGAGTCGGTGACAAAGGATTTCGCGAGCAGAGGCGTCTCGGGTCAGGCGACTGCCATCTCCGCGGGGGTGGAGGCCATCGGGCCGTCGGTGGCCAGCGTCGCGGTGGTGATGAGGGGAACGCAGAACGCGCCGAACACGCCGCCGGACGTCGCTGTCCTGGCGCTGCGCGTCACCCTGACCAAGGACACCGGGCACTGGTTGGTCGCGGACGTGACGCCCATCAACGCGCGGTAGGGGACTACGCCCCGTAGGCCAGCAGTTGCTCGGTGAGCTCGGCCGGTCTGCTCAGCGCGACGAGATGCCCGCCCGGTATCTCCTCGACGTCGATCCCGAGCCGATCGCGGACCACGCGTCGCTGGAATTCGAGCGGAAACAGTCGGTCGTCGCTGCCGGCGATGACCCGCGTCGGCACGCTCGGCCAGCGGTCCAACGGCCACGGCCGTTCGAACGGGGTGTCCGATTGGGCAGGCTCCTCTTGGCTCATCGCGTCGGCGCGGACGTCGTCGGGCACGTCGTGGAAGAAGTCCTCGACCATGTCGAAGTCCTTGTCGCCGAACCCAATTCGCCGGAAGTTGTCCTTCATCGCCTGCTTCTGGCCCGTCGCCTCCCACCACTGACCGGGCGCCTCGCCCGCCATGGGCACCATGGGATTGACGAGCACCAGCAGCGACGTGGGTAGCCGGTCGGCCACGATTGGCGCGGTGAACGCCCCCATCGACTGCCCGACGACCACCAGCGGGCCCGTCACGTCTGCGACGGCGCGGCAGACGGTGTCGGCGTAGGTGGAGAGATCAGCGGCATCGTCGGCCGCGGGCAATTCGATCGCGACGGCGTCCGCGCCTGCGGCGAAGAGCATGGGGACGACGCGGTGCCAGTACCACGCGCTGCCTCCCGCGCCGGGGATCAGCGCGTAGGTGACCTTGGCGGCAGGCACGGGGTGCAGCGCTGGTCAGCCGCGCTCGCCGCGCATCTTGGCGAACCGGTCGGACAGCCGACGGATCCGGATCATCAGCGAGGCGGACGGGCTGGTGGAGCCGTCGAGGTACGCGCTGAGGTCCTCGTTGGGCACGCCGATGCGCGAGGCGAACTCGCGCTGGCTGAGCCCCGACCGCTCGATCATGACGTGCACGTGGCGGGCCACCTCGGCGCGCTCGCTGGCCTCGAGGCGGTCGCGGGTGCGGTTCAGTACTTCGGCCATGGCTCGCGAGACGCCGTACGGGATTGGCCGTCTCGAGCACTTCCTCGACCTGCCGGGCCGTTCGTCCGTACGGGATCGCGCTTGATCGCCGTCACGATGCTCTGCCAGACGGCCAGATCGTCCTGCTCGAGGGCGGCGTGGATCGCCGACGTCGGCCAGAACTCGACGGGCCGGTTGTCCCTCTGCGGCCTGGGCGGCGTACCTCCGCGATGCGGGCGGACGGGAATGGCCTCGGTACGCGCGTCCCGTGTCTCCGGGGTCAAGGTCACCTCGCCTCCTCGAGCATCGCCACCGCTACTGCCAGGCAGCGCTGCCTGATATTGGCCCAATCAGCGTCCCCGCTGGGGTCCGACTGCGATGTGTCGCCGTCGTCCTCCGGGTGCGGATCGGCCAGTCGTCGCACCAGCTGTGTGGCCACTCTGGCCCGCCGACCCCCGTAATACCGGTCCATGCCTGCCAACACCACTGCCGCAGTCTGAGTCTCCATGGAGTCGACGAGATCGGCAAACTCGGCGTAGTCCTTTGCGCTGTTTCTGCAGACGATCAGGTAGCTCTTGAGCCGCAGTGTTTCCGCGCCGGTCGGGATTCGCAGCCGGTCACCGGTCGGTAGCTGGACGTTGGTGGTCTCCATCGGGCTGCGGCGCTCCACGATCGGGGGATCGATCGTTGCCGCCATGGTCAGAGCATCGAGCGCGACTGCGAGTCGGCCGCGCCACATGGTCACCGGGTGCAGTGGCTCGCGTAGTCAGGGCTTTGCCATTGGCGGGACTCTTGCCGTTCGCGTGGCCCTTGCCGTTGGTGTGGCTATTGCCGTTGGTGTGCACCTTGCCGTTGACGATGCGCTTGCCGTTGGCATGGCCCCTTGCCGTTCGTGTGGCCCTTGCCGTTGCGGGTGCCGTTCCCGTTCGCGTGGGCGACCCCGTTCTTCAGGGGGGCGCCGTTCTTCGTCGGGGCCACCGTCGGACAGCGCGGCCATCGTGGCCGTGCGGCATCCCCATCGGCCCACACCCGCTGAACGCGAGCGGATCGGCCATCGAGACGGTGTGCGGCGCCAGGCTCTTCAGCTTCGCCGCGGACTTGACCATCATCCGGATGTCCGCACCGGTCGGACCCGCCGTGGCACATGCCCTCGGGAATGATGACCAGGTCGCTGATGTCGACCTTCGGCAGCGGCTTCTCGAAGTCCACGGACGGCAGGATGCGATCCAGCCAGCCGGGCAGCCACCAGTTCCACTGGGCGAACATCGCCATCAACGCGGGCACCAGCACGAGGCGGACGACGGTGGCGTCGACGGCGATCGCCACGGCGCACGCCACGCCGAGCTGGGCGACCAGCGGCATGCCCGCGAAGGCGAACCCGATGAAGACCGCGATCATGATCAGGGCGGCACTCGTAATGGTTCGGGCGCTGGTGCTGACCCCGTAGGCGACGGCGTCGCGGGTGTTGTTGGTCTGCAGGAACCGCTCGCGGATTCGGGTCAGCAGGAAGATCTCGTAGTCCATCGACAACCCGAACGTCATCGCGAGGACCAGCGGCGGGATGGTGCTGTCGATCGTGTCGAGGTGCTTGAGGCCGAGCGGTTCGAGCCAGCCCCACTGGAAGACGGCGACCAGGCTGCCGTAGGCGGCGGCCACCGACAGCACCGTCATCAGGACGCCCTTGAGGGCGAGGAACACCGATCGGATCGAGATCAGCAGCATCACGAAGGCGATCAGGGCCACGAACCCGAACACCGCGAGCTGGGTGGCGACGACCCGTTCGTTGAAGTCCTGAATCAGCGCGGTCGGCCCGCCGACGTCGACCTCCGCTCGGCCGGCCGCGGCCTCGGGGAGGTTGTCGCGCATCCAGGAGACGGCGTCGCGCGCCCCGTTGGCCTCTGGATCGACCGACAGCACCGCCGACAGCATGGCGCTGCGGTTGTCGTTGCCGAACACCGGCGGTGACACCGACGCGACGTTCGGCCCCTGCCGCATCTTCTCGGCGACCGCGTTCAGCGCGTCGGCGTTCTCGGGCTCGTTCGCCGTCCGGTCGGGGAAGGTCACCAGCACCCTGACCGGTCCGAGCGCGCCGGGTCCCAGCGCCTCGGCAGCCGCGTTTACGCCGCCGCGGATCTCGTGGGTGGGATCGAATTGCCCCAGCAGGCTGTTGCCCAGCACCATCGAGCCGGCGGGTGCGGCCATCGTCAGGAGGAACGCGGAAGCGGCGAATGCGGACAGCCACGGCCGTCGCATCACCCCGCCGGTCCACCGCGTCCAGAATCGGGACTGGCTGGTGTCGGACCGACGGGAGAACTGCAGCCACGACGAGCGCTTCGCGGCGGCCTTGCCGAACGTGGCGAGCACCGCGGGGATGAGGGTGGTCGACGTCAGCACCGCGACCGCGACCGCGAGGATCGCCCCGGTCGCCATCGAGCTCAGCACCGGGGTATTGATCAGGTACAGGCCCGTCAACGACGCGATCACGGTCAGCCCCGACAGCAGCACGGCGAGTCCGGAGGTCGCCATCGCGGCGTCGGCGGCCTGCTCGGGCTCGCGCCCGGAACGGAGCTCTTCTCGGAAGCGCATCAGGATGAACAGCGAGTAGTCGACGGCCAGGGCGATGCCGAACATCGACACCGTCGACGTCACGAACACCGACATCTGGGTGACCATCGACAGCAGGTAGACCACGCCCATCGTCACCGCGACCGTGCACACGCCCAGCACCAACGGCAGCGCGGCCGCCGCCAGCGACCCGAAGACCGCCAGCAGCACGATCAGGACGACCGGCATGTTCCACTTCTCGGCCTGCGTGATGTCGTGCTTGGTGGTCTCGCTCGCGGCGGCACCCAGCGCGCCCTGCCCGATGACGTAGAGGCGGACCTTGCCGTTCTCGATCTGCCCCGCCTGGTCGCCCTTGATCCCCACCTTCGCGCGCAACTGCTTCGCCGACGTCGACGGCGCCGGTGTTCTCGAAGCCCAACTGGAGAGTGACGACGTAGGGCCGGTCCGGCTGCGGCGGGGGCTGCTGCGGATTGGGGACGACCTTGACGCTGGGCACCTCGGTGGCGATGTGCTCGAGCTCCGCGACGGCGGCGTTCATGTCCTCGAAGGAGGCGTCGGCCCGCGGTGCGGCGACGAGTGCCAGCGGCGAGGCGCCCAGATCGGGGTAGTGGTCCTCGATTTCGTACTGCAGGTTCAACGACTGCGAACCGGCTACCTCGAACCCGCCACCGGTGAGGTGCCCGGACTGCGTCATCGCGAGATACACCGACGGCGCGATGAGGAGGAGCCACGCCACGAAGACCGCCCAGCGATATCTGCGCAGGCTCCCGCTCAAGCGCATCATGAACTGCTGGATGACGAACCTCTGCCTTCTTGAGGGCGTTTCGTTGACGTGAGCGTACCGCAGCAGAAGGTAGGGTAACCGGCCCGCGCCCCCGGCTGATCGTGTGCGCGACGGTCTCGCCACGTTGTTTGGCGATTGTGTTCCAGATGTGTCTGGTTCGGTACTGGACGCCTCTTGACCTGTGGCTTCGGTGCGGATTCCGACCTACCCCGGCCGCTTTGCGGTGGGCGCGAGCACCCTTGGCTTTGAGTTTGCTGGACGGTACCCGGCAGCGGCCGGTGAAGGAGCTATGGGTGGCCCTGCCTGGCCCGATCGAGCGGCGGCGGCGGTGGAGGACGCAGTCGCCCGAGGATCCCACCGTGCCGCCCAGCGCCACCCCTCGATGCGTTCTCGCTGAGTGTCGGGCCGTGTGTGACACGCCTGTGAGCTGCGTGTTCGCGGCTTTTTCCGATTCGTTGGCCGCAAGGCAAGAAAGTCGAGAGCGATTCTGCTTAGCTCTTTGTGTCGGCAACCGTCGTCAGGTTGCCACCTCGACGGAACTTGAGTATTCGATGAAGGAGCTTGACTATGTTGCTCTCGGCGCGGGCTGGGCGGCGTGCGGTAGCTGGTGCCTTGGGTGCCGGCACGATCGCCGGCGCGATGTTGTTCGGTGCGATCCCCTCGGCAATGGCCGATGATCCTGCCCTGAACCCCCCCAACTGCTCGGCCGCCGACCTGGCAGGCGTGGCAGCCGGTGTCTCCGCGTCGACGTCGGCGTACCTCTTTACTCACCCCGATGTGAACTGGTTCTTCACCAGCCTCGAGGGCCTGCCGCGTGACGAGGTCCGGACCCAGGTCGCCGACTACCTCGGCAAGAACCCGTCAGACGAAGAGCGACCTCACGGGCATCCGTCAGCCGCTGGTCGACCTGAAGGAACGCTGCGGGGCCGCACCCGCGCCTGTTATTCCGTAGCACCCGTGCCGGTTAGGCAGGGGGAGCTACCCTCGGGCATCGAGGGAGACGAGGGCGTCCCGCCCGTGCTGGAGAGCGCGGGCCGGACGGTTCTGATGGTGGACGACGATCCGGACGTCAGGACTTCGGTGGCACGGGGATTGCGCCATTCGGGGTTCGACGTGCGGGTCGCGGCGTCCGGCAAGGAAGCGCTGCGGCTGCTGTCGAGCGAGCCGCACGACGCGCTGGTGCTGGACGTCCAAATGCCCGAACTCGATGGCGTTGCCGTCGTCGCCGCATTGCGTGCGTTGGGCAACGAGATTCCGATCTGCGTGTTGTCGGCGCGCGATACCGTCAACGACCGGATCGCCGGGCTCGAAGCGGGTGCGGACGACTACCTGACCAAGCCGTTCGATCTGGGCGAGCTGGTCGCCCGCCTGCACGCCCTGCTTCGCCGCTCGAGTCACTCCGATCGCCCGTCGGACACGATGACGGTCGGGCCGTTGACCATCGACACCGCGCGGCGGCTGGTGTTCATCGACGGCGAGCGCGCGGATCTGACGAAGCGGGAGTTCGACCTCCTCGCGGTACTCGCGGAGAACGCGGGTGTGGTGCTGTCGCGGCAGCGTCTGCTGGAGCTGGTGTGGGGCTACGACTTCGACGTCGACACCAACGTGGCCGACGTCTTCGTCAGCTATCTGCGGCGCAAGCTCGAGCGCGAGGGCCATCCGAGGGTGATTCACACCGTGCGCGGAGTCGGATACGTCCTGCGCGACGAGTCCTAAGTGCAACTTCTTCGCTTCGGCAGATCGGCGTCGCTGCGCACGCGCGTGGCGCTCGCGTCGGCTGCCGCGGCGGCAGCCGTCGTCGCCGTGTTCACGGTTCTCACCTCAATCGTGTTGGCCAACAACGATGCCGAGCAACTCGATCGCAGGCTGAACTCGATCATCGAGGCCAGCATGCTTCCCAGCGACGCGCAGGACCCCAGCCACACTGTGCGCGTGCTCACCACGGGGCGGTCGGCATCGTCGGGTCAGGTCGTGTTCCAGCGGGGCTTTCAATTGCCAAGGCTGCCAGAGGGAACCGACACCGTCACGGTCAACGGCATCGACTACCGGGTGCGCACCGTCCAGGTGGATCAGCAGGGCGGCGTGCTCATGTCGGTCGGTATCCGTGCCGACAGCATTCTGCTGACCCGCGCCCGGATACCGCTGTACTCCGCCGTTGGTGTCCTGACTGTCCTCATCGCCTGGGGGCTGGGTTGGCTACTGGCCGGACCCGCGGTTCGGCCGTTGCGTCGGCTCACCGAGCAGACCATGCGGTTGGGCAAGGGCGGCGAGCGCATGGAGGCGGTGACGGGCGCGCGAGAGGCCGAGGAGTTGTCAGTTGCCATGGCGGACATGCTGAATCGCCTGACCGCCGCTCAGCAGGCGACCACCAACTCGCTTGCAGGCGGCGCAGGACTTCGCGGCGAACGCGGCGCACGAGTTGCGCACGCCGCTGACGGCGATGCGAGCCGACCTCGACACCTTGCGGATCCACGACCTGCCCACCGAGGAGCGCGACGAGGTGGTCGCTCGACCTGTTGCGATCGCAGCGCCGCGTCGAGGCGATCATCACCGCGTTGGGGCAGCTGGCGTCGGGTCAGCTGGCGCAGGCCGAGGACCGCGAGCTGATCGACGTCATGGATCTGCTCGATCGGGTCGCGCGGGAGAACATGCGTGTGGGGGACATCGAGATCACCGTCGAGGCGGCCGACGACATCGGCATGATCTGGGGCTGGCCGGGCGGACTGCGGTTGGCCGTGGACAACCTGGTACGCAACGCGGCCACCCACGGCGGCGCGAGCCGCATCGTCCTGACGGCGGACAGGCGATCCGCCGCGAATGTGCAAGGGTGGAGGGGGATACCGGTAGCGTCTTGATCATCACCGTCGACGACGACGGGCGTGGTCTGCCCGTCGACGAGCGCGAGATGGTCATGGGCAGGTTCGCGAGGGGCAGCGCGGCAGCGCCAGGCGGGTCCGGTCTGGGCCTCGCGCTGGTTGCACAACAGGCGACGTTGCACGGCGGGACCATCGCGCTGTCGGACAGTCCGCTGGGCGGCCTGCGGGCCACCTTGACGGTATCGACTTCACCTGAGCCCCAGCCTGATTCGACCGACGTCGGTCAGTGCCGAGCGCGGACTGCTTGCGGCGAGGCGCCAACCGAGTAACAGGATGGCGGTCACTACCGAAGCAACCACCACGAAGCTGACTGCGGTTCCCTGGGATGTGGCCTTGCGCAACAACATTCCCACGATGACGGTGCTGACCCACACCACCACGCCCGTCGGTGCCAGATCCGCCGGGCGACGCCAGCCGCGAACCACCAGCCAGCCGAGCACCGTACCGGCGAGGAACGGCCACGCCGTCTCGACGACGCCCGCGACGGTGATGCCCTCGGCATGGCTGCGCCTGCCGATCGTGCAGAAGACGACCACGCAGACGACGTCGAGCCAGGAACGCCCTAACCGCCGGCATAGGACATCACGTCGAGCACCAACGGGCTCGATGTCGGTCTCCTCGCGCGGGAGAGAGTCCGGCCTGCATCGGGGCGGCCTTGCCGGTGAGGAGCGGGTCCAGTGCGTCCATCGAGGCCAGCCTGCCGTCGAGGGTGAACTTGTCGAATACGAACGGAAGTCCGTTCGACTTGAGCGGATCTGGGGTGCTCATGACGTGGAAGTGCAGATGCGGCGCATCGGTGTTGCCGGTGTTGCCGAGGTTGGCGATCACCTGGCCTGAGGTGAGCTTGATCGCCCACCTTCACCTTGACGCTGCCGGTCTTCAGGTGCGCGTAGAGGGCATAGTTGCCGTCGCCGATGTCCTGGACGACGTGGTTGCCTGCGTACTGATCCAGCGGCAATCCCTTCGGGCTGGCCCCGGCGACCTGCTCGGGTAGCCCGTCGAGGACGGCGACCACGGGTCCGTTGGCCACCGCGTGGATGTCCGCGCCGAAGTACGGGTAGCTCTCCGGCTTGGTCGCGTCACCCTTGAACACCGTGCCGTCGGCGCTCAGCTGGACGTAGTCGATGGCGAATCGCTCGGCGGCCCACAGCTGACCGTTCAACGGGTTCAAGGCCATTCGGTGCGCGGTCATGTCGCAGCAGCTGTTGCCGTCCAGCCAGCGCGGGCCATCCAGGGGCGGGGAGATGACCGCAGGTTTGTGGGTGGAGACCGTGACCGGGGCGACGTCGTTCTCGGTCACCGAGGCAGGAAAGAGCGGCGGATTCGGCTTGGTGGTATTCACCACGAGCGTGTGCGTAAGGTCTTGGGGGACAGCGTCTTTGCCATCGATGACGACGTCCAGCCAGACGTAGGCGGACTGTCCCGGCCCCAGCTTCGCGGTCGGCGTGGGATCGCCCGCGACGCGAGTCCAGTACGGCAGCTTGTCACCGGCCAGGGTGAGCAGGGTCTTGTCGCCGGCGTTGACCGCCACCGAGGCGATGGTGACGTCCTGGCTCAGGACGTTGTCGGCCTTCAGCTCATAGGCCAGATGCACCTTGCCGTCGGTCGTGGGCACCGGCACGGGCGGCGCGACGACGCTTACCAACAGCGGGGTCAGGACCACCGGCTGGGAGGTGGGTACCCCGGTGCAGCCGAGGCGGACGTGGCAGTCGTCGCCGACGTGGCCGTGGTGGCCGTCGTCGACTGCGCAGGTGTCTCAGTCGACGGCGTGCACGCCGCGACGAGGGTCACCGCTCCGAGGATGGCCCCAACGGCTAGGAATTTGAACGACATTCGTCGATCCTATGGGTCGTGGCTCCGGTCCGTGACGGTCTTCGGCGATCGGCGTCAACATTCGGCGTGGCATCGGGATCGGGACTGGGCACCGGCGCAGCTCCGCGTCGGGATCGAGGTCCTTCTCGGTGCGGAACATGAAGAAGAACACCACCCAGCCGATCGACGAGATGAAGATCCAGCTCACCAAGCGGTAGATGAGCATCGCCGAGATGGCCGAGGCGAGTGTCATGCCGCTGGTGACGAGGCCCGGCACCAGCACCGCCTCCACGACGAGCAGGCCGCCTGGCATCAACGGGATCGACCCGACGGCGCGCGCGGCGGCATAGGCCACGGTCAGACCGGCGAGCGACGGGTTGCCGCCCGCCGCGTACGCGGCGAACGCGAGGCACGCCACGTCGCAAATCCAGTTGAACAGCGACCAACTGAACGCGACGGTCAAGGCGCGACGGCTCAGGCTGACCGATTCGAGCTGCTCGAGCATCTCGCGCCACTTCGACGAGGCCCGTGTCGGCAGGCTTGCCGCGCACCGAGTTCACCCAGGAGAGCACCCGCACCCCGATGCCGTCGATCTGCTGCGGATTCGACGCAACCGACTGCGCCAAGAGCAAGCAGCGCGACGAATCCGCCGAGCGTGAAGATCAGCGACAGCGGATTCTTGCTGGCCCCCAACATGAACGCACCCGCAAGGCCGATCAGTGCCAGCCCGACCACCTGCAGTACGCCCGACATCACCAACTGCCACGACGCCACGACGGGCGACGCGCCCCAAATCCGTTGCTGCCTATAGACGAAAGTCGCCGACAGCACCGGCCCGCCGGGCATCGTCGTGGACAGCGCATTGCCCGCATAGAACGCCGACTCCGAGCGCCACTGCTTGACGTAGACGCCGGCGGAGGCCAGCAGGGTCCGCTGGATCTGCGCGAAACTGTGCATCGATCCGAGTGCGGCGAACACCGCGGCGAGCACCCACCACCAGTTGGCCGTCAGCAGGCTGTGCCACGCCTTGGCGAGCTGATCCCAGACCAGCACCACTTCGATCGACAGCACGGTGACGGCGATGCCGATGATCGCCCATCGCACCCACCAGTACTTGCCGCGCTGGCGAGCATCCCCGCCGCCGTCGTCGCTGATGGGTAAGCCTTCCCGGGTCGCTTCGCTCTCTCCCGCGACCGGGGGGACCCCCAGCTCCGGCGGGTCGTCGTGCGACACGCCCTACAGGGTAACGGCGCGCCAGGGCCCGATGAGCTTGCGTTCCACGGACGCGCCGACTCGTTACGCTTCCGGGATGCGTGAAGGCTTCTCGGTCGACTTCGTTTCCGTTGATGCGGCAGCCGACGCGTCGGTGCACCCGCTCGTCCGCAAGGCCGCGGCGTGGTCGTGGCGACTGCTGATCATCCTCGGCCGCCCTGATCGCCCTGTTGTGGGTCGTCATGCGTCTGGAGCTGATCGTGGTTCCGGTGGCCCTCGCGACCATGCTCGCGGCGATGCTGCTACCTGTCGTCGACATGCTCGACCGCAGGGGGTTGCCCCGCGGTGCTGCGGTGGCGGTGGTGCTGTTGACCAGTTTCGTGGTGGTCGGCGGCATCCTGACGTTCGTCGTCAGCCAGTTCATCGAGGGCACACCGGCCCTGGTCGATCAGGTCACCAAGAGCATCGACGGCTTCAGACACTGGCTGACGACCGGATTCCTCTCGCAGTTCAGCAACGATCAGGTCACCAATGCCACCCAGACGGCAATCGACGCCCTGAAGAACAACCAGGCGAAGCTGACCAGCGGTGCCCTGTCGACCGCGGGCACGATCACCGAGATCCTCACGGGCGCGGTGCTGGTGTTGTTCACGCTGATCTTCCTGCTTCAGGGTGGACGCAACATCTTCGCGTACGTGACCCAGATCTTTCCGACGTCAGTGCGGCAGCGCGTGCGTGATGCCGGTCGAGCTGGCTTTCACTCGCTTGATCGGCTACGTGCGGGCGACGTTCCTGGTGGCCTTCGTCGACGCGCTCGGCATCGGCACAGGCCTGGCGATCATGGGCATTCCGCTCGCGCTGCCACTGGCGTCGCTGGTGTTCCTCGGCGCGTTCATCCCGCTCATCGGTGCGGTGATCGCGGGTGGGTTGGCCGTCATCGTCGCGCTGATCGCGAAGGGATGGGTGTTCGCGCTCATCACCTTTGGCCTGATCATCGCGGTGCAACAACTCGAATCGCACATCCTGCAGCCCCTGGTCATGGGCCGGGCGGTCTCGGTACACCCGCTGGCCGTCGTGCTCGCGATCGCCGCCGGCGGCTTCCTGGCGGGCATCATCGGCGCGCTGCTGGCCGTGCCGACCGTCGCGGTGCTCAACAGCGCGATCCGGGTTCTGGTCGCCGACGATCCGGAAGCCGAGGAAGCCGAACTCGCGGCGGAGGTCGGGCCACGCGATCAGAGCCGAAGCCGACGAGCTGGAGCCGCTGGCTAAAGCCGACCCTCACGACGAAGCAGATCCTGCGCGCTGACCCCGCCGCCTCGGCGCGTGGGCGCGTCGTCGTCGGCCTCTGAGGCATCGGACTTCGGTCGCTGGGCGGGGATCGCCGTCGTGGGCTCGTTGTCCGGCGGAACCGTGGGCGCGGGTCGTTGCGCCGGGATTGCCCGCGTCTCGTCCGCGGAGGGTGCGGGCTCGCCCGCGTGCCCGCCCTTGGCGCCGGCCGACGTGCCGTTGCGCAGCTCGCCGAGCCACGACTCGATCTCACGGCTGGGGTCCTGTCCGCGCGGCGGTTCGCCGTGGCGGGCGCGCGGCGGCTGGCCTCGTCCTGCGGGTTCCGGCCCGCGGGGTGGCGGCGCGATGCGCGCCGGACGCTGGCCGGGAATCGCGGCCGTGGCCGGTGCGCCCATGGGCGGTGCGCCCTTGGCTGGACCGGCCTTGACCGGGGCAGGCTTCGTAGGCACGCCCTTGGTGGGCGCGGCACCCTTGGTCGGAGGGAGGTTGGGCGGCGTCTTGGGAGCGGTGAAGCGGGTCGTGGCCGGTTCACCGGCGGGCGCGCCTGGCCGGGGTGGGGATCCGCGTGGTTCCCGCCGCTGACGGGGGGGTCACGCGCGCCGGCATCGGGGGAACCCGCCCCGCGCCGCCACCGGGCCGCGGAGGTCCGTCGGGGTGTCCAGGGTCGTGGGGGGGCCGAGTGAGAGCCGCCATCGAGGTGCCCGCACCGACGAGCGCTTCGTCCGGCTCGCGAACGGTCGGTCGCTTGCGTTCGTCGGGAAGCTCGGTCTCGCCGAGGCCGAGCCGCTCCTGGACGCGCTTCATCCAGCGCGGCGCCCACCAGCAGTCGTCGCCAAGCATCTTCATGATCGCCGGAACCAGGAACATTCTGACGACGGTCGCGTCGAGCAGCAGCGCGATCAGCAGGCCGAACGCCAGGTACTTCATCATGACGAGGTCGGAGAACACGAACGCGCCCGCGACCACCGCAAGGACGAGTGCGGCGCCGGTGATCAGCCGGCCCGTCGTGGCGGTACCTATTCGGATGGCCTCGGCGGTGGACATGCCACGCTCGCGGGCCTCGACCATGCGGGAGACGAGGAACACCTCGTAGTCGGTCGACAGTCCCCAGATCACGGCGATGATCAGGCCGATCATGGGCGCCATCAGTGGCTGTGGCGTGTAGTTCATCAGGCCGGAGCCGTGCCCGTCGACGAACATCCAGGTGAGGATGCCCATCGTCGAGCCAAGCGTCAGTGCGCTCATCAACGCGGCCTTGATCGGCAGGACCAGCGATCCGAAGGCCAGGAACATCAGGATCGTCGTCGTGGTGATCAGCAGGATCACCATCAGCGGCAGCTTGGCGAACAGGCTGTGGATGCTGTCCTGTTCCAGCGCGGGCGTACCGCCGACCGACACGGTGATACCGCGTGGCGGCGTGAGCGCACGCAACTCGTCGATCTTCTTGGACGCGTCACCGCGGGTGACGAGGCCGTTCTGGATCACCCTGACCGAGGGATCCTTGGTGGCTCCGTCGAGAACCGATCGTTCCTTCCACATGTTGGCCCGGTTGTCGTCCGGCTCGATGAAGCCGGGGATCTGCATGGCCTTGTTGCGGACTTCGGCGATCTGTTGGTCGGTGACCGGCTGCCCGTTGGTGCTCTCGAGGACGAGCGTGAGGGGTTCGGTCCGGAAGCCGGGGAAGGTCTTGTCGAACTCCTCCTGCGCGGATCGGACGGAGTTGTCGGGCGGCAGGTACTTCTCGCTGATGCCGCCGAGGGCCAGTTGGCCGAGCGGGATGATCAGAACGACCATGACGATGACGATGGGGATCGCGAACATCGCGGGCCGCTTCATCACCCGGTTGACCAGCTTGCCCCAGAAGCCCTTCTCGACCTCGGCGCGCGTCTTGGTCTTCTGGGTCTTCTCGGTCAGCCAGTGCAGCCACCAGACGATGGGTGTCCGTGCGAGCGGTACGGCGCGGGCCAGGGCCAGTCCGGCGATGACCACCGTCACGAAGATGAGGATGCCGAGCAGCAGGTAGTACACCGTCGAGTCGATGGTGCCGGAGTCGCGCATCGCGATGACTCCGTAGAAGAGCGCACCCAGGCCCACGGTGTAGCCGAGCAGGAGGCCGATGGTCGCGAGACCCGCACCCTTTTCGCCGCTCCGCTTGATGCGGGACCGTGCGACGTGGCCGAGCGCGATGCCGACGGGGGGAACGAGCAGGCCGAGAGGAATGGACGCGATGGCCAGCGGGCTGGTCCGTGGATTCTCGGGATCCGCGGCAATCGGGTCCGGGAGCGCGAACTTGACGAGCGTCTTGACGCCGAGTGCGTCGACCCTGGGACCGAGGACGGCCAGCGCGGCGGCCAGCACGGTGATCGACAGGATGGCCGCCAGCATCACCGACGCGATGATCGCGTAGGTGATCGACTTCAGGAAGCCCTGCGGGAACAGGAGCAGCGGTACGGACGACGCCACCAGGATCACGGCGGAGAACATGATCGTTCGGCCGGAGGTCATCACCGTGCGTCGGACGGCGGCCTCGGTGTCGTAACCCTCGGCGAGTTCCTCGCGGAACCGGCTGACCATGAACAGGCCGTAGTCGACGGCGATGCCGAGCCCCATCAGCGTCACCACCGGCTGGGCGAAGAAGTGCACGGGGATGAACTCGGCGATGAGGCGCATGATGCCGAGCGCACCCGCGATGGTCAGGCCGCCGATGATGCCGGGGAGCGCTGCGGCGATGACGCCACCGAAGACGAAGAACAGCACGACGCACACCAGGGGGATCGCGGCCACCTCGGCACGCTTCTGGTCCTCGCCGATGGTTCCGGTCAGCTCGGCGGCCAGCGGCTGGAGGCCGGCCAGCTGGACCTCGAGGCCGGGGATCTGCAGCGCTTCCTTGACCGTCGTGCCGTCTTCGCCGACGTTCTTGTTGTAGTTCTTCAGGATCGTGTCGTCGTCATTGCCCTTGAGCTGAACCGACATGAAGGCGTGGGTCTTGTCGCCGTCGGCCATGGTCTTCAGCTGTTCGGGGGCCTTGAAGTAGCCGATGGTCCGCAGCACCTGATCCGGGTGGTTCTTCTCGACCTCTGCCAGATTGTCGAGGACCTTCTTGCTGAATGCCGGGTCGTCGACGGTCTTGCCGTCCGGCGCGGTGTAGATGGCGATGATGTGGCCCGACGTGTCGCGGCCGTAGGTCTTGTCACCGACGAGGGAGGCGTGAACCGACTGGCTGCCCTCGTCGTAGAAACCACTCTGGGTGACGTGCTCGCCGAGGCTGACCCCATACACGCCGCCACCAAGGCACAGTGCGACCATGACTCCGATGACTATGTATCGGAATCGGTACACCGTTCGACCCCACCAGGCGAACACGTGAACTCCTTACTAGGTCGTCGTCTCGATGTCGCAGTGCTGCATCAGTTTCCTACACGCGCGAGCTAAGAAGCGAGGTAAGCGGCCGGAAGGGCTGCAGCCAGGCCCCTTGCTCGGGCAGCGAATCGAGTCCGATCCGCGGTAACGGCTCCCGGAAGACACCGGGGATGTCCTCCAGGTCGACGAACTCCAAGGTATCCGACGCTAGCGCCCAACTTGCGTGTTCGCGAAATCCTAGAACCTGCACCCCGGTCCCGTCTCTGGCGATGTCCTCCAGAGGCAGGCGGAAGGCCTGTCCGTCCGCCGATGCCACATATAGGCCTGCGAGCCCCTCGCGGCGGCGCAGGGCGATGTGGTCGAGCATGTCATCGTCGACGTCACTGTCGTCGTCGATCTTCGGCTTGGCGAAGACCGCGAAACCCACGTTACGCAAAGCCTCGACCCAAGGTCGAACGATGTCCGCGTTGCCGGGCGCGATATTGGTGAAGACGGTGGCCTCCGGCTCGAGCGACACCGGATGCTCCTCGGTCCCGCGAGCGGCCCCCAATTCGGCGGTGCGCGCCAACAACCAGCGTCCCAGTGCGTCGAAACGCGGTCGATGCGCGGCCGTCGGCCTGCCGCCGAGAATCGAGCCGAGGCCCATGTCGAGGTTCGGGGCGTCCCACACCAGCAGCACCCGCTGCGGGCCGACGGGGACTTCGGGATCGGAGGGGAGCTGCGCGACGTCCTTCCCGTCGCTGCGTTCGCCCTGGAGTCGGTGACGCTCATGACCGCCTCTCCCACACCAGTTCCGTCACGGAACTCCCTGCTTGGCGGGCTTTCCCCTCGTACTTCGTCTCGGGGCGCCGGGTGGAGATCGGCGTCGGCGCACCGGGCTCGACACGCCGCAGCAAGGGCTCCGCGTCTCCGACCTCGGCGATCTGCTGTGCGTAGTCGGCGTGATCGGTGGCGGCATGCAGGATGCCTCCGGGGCGTAGCCGGTCCGCGATCGTGGCCACAGAGGCAGGCTGAAGGAATCGACGTTTGTGATGGCGGGATTTCGGCCACGGGTCGGGGAAGAACACGCGCACGCCGATCAGCGATGCGGGGGCGATCATGTGCTCCAGGACGTCTGCCCCGTCACCGCGGATGAGGCGGACGTTGGTGATGCCGTCGCGATCGATGGCGCCGAGCAGTTGCGCGAGGCCACGGCGGTACACCTCAACCGCGACGACGTCGATGTCCGGTTCCTCCGCCGCCATCGCGACCGTCGAGGTTCCGGTGCCGCAGCCGATCTCCAGCACCAGCGGCGCCGACCGGTCGAACCAGGACTCGGCGTCCAGCGGAGGTGCCAGCTCTCCGTCGGAGTCGCGGGCCTGCATGCCGAGCTGGGGCCATCGCCGGTCCCACGTGTCCTGCTGACCGCCGGTGAGCGACGACCGGCGGGAGCGGAAGCTCGTGACGCGCGGATAGGGATGCGCCGGGAATCGGACCTCCGTCTCGGAGGCCTCCCCTCGTGCGCACGCATCCGACCATCGTCCCGCATCGTGGCTGGGGTATTCCCATCGTGGCGCAGATTGATACCCAACAGTTGCCTACCGCTGGTAGTAGCGGGGCAGATGAGAATTGCCGTGTCTGGTGGGTCCAACGGGGTGCGACGATGGCGGAGGAATCCAGTGGGGAGCGTCCGGGGGGGTCGCGGTATGACGCATGGAGACGGATTGCAGACGTTCGCTGCCGTGGTGGAAGAGTTCGCCGCCGCGGCACCGCAGCTGCGGTTGACGCCGTTGGTCGCGCGATTGCGCAAGCCGGTGCGGGTTGCCGTGGACGGCAGGCGCGGGGTCGGCCGCCACACCGTCGCCAGCGTTCTACGGCGGCACGGCGTGACGACGGCGTCGGACGTCGCCGGCGCCGACGTCCGCGTCCTGGTGATCGCCGAGGGGCTCAAGCCGGAGGACGGTATGACGTCCGTCACGGCGATGGGCAATCACGCCGACGGTTTGCCGACGCTCGTCGTGCTCAACAAGGCGGACCTGACCGGATCGGCGCGCGGCGGGGCCATGGCGAACGCGCATCGGCGTGCGGCCGAGGTCAGTGCGCTCTCGGGGGCGCCGACCGTTCCGCTGGTCGGCGCTGCTCGCCAAGTGCCGACGCGGAAACACTGGACGACGAGCTGATCGGCGCGCTGCGCACGATGGTGACGGTGCCTGCCGATCTGACCTCGGTCGATGCGTTCGTCGCAGCGGAGCATCCCGTCAGCCGCGAGGTTCGGGAGCGGCTGCTCGTCGATCTCGACCGGTTCGGGATCGCGCACGCCATCGTCGCGTTGGCGAGGGGCGCGCAGCCAGCCGACCTGCCCGCCCTGCTTCGCGAGGTGAGCAACCTGGAGGCCATGCTCGCCGGGCTTGCGTCGGTGGGGGCGCCGGTCCGGTACCGGCGACTTCGCTCTGGCCCTTGCCGAATTGAGTTCTACCGCAGTGCAATCCGGTGATCTGGCACTGGCGGAGCTGTTGAGCTCGGACGACGTGGTGCTGTCGACGATGACCGCAGCGGTAGACGTGATCGAGGCCGACGGGGCCACCGTCGACACCCGCGACGATCCGTCGGCGCACGCGCTGCGCGCCCGTCGCTGGCGGCGGTACGGACACGGACCGGTGAACGCAGCTGCACCGCAGCTGCAGCGACGACATCGTCCGCGGGTCGCTCCGCTTGCTCGACGGCCGCCCGTGACGACGGTCCTCGTGACGGGACCGCGATGGGCGGGGGTCAGCAGCCTGGTCGCGGTGTTGCGCGAGCGCATGCCCGGCGTCGTCATCGCCGAGGCATGTGCTCGACCCGCCGCGGTGGTGGTCGTCGCATCGGCGGTGGCACCCATCACCGGGTCCGACTGCGACCTGATCCTCGGGGCGAGCGGACACGCCGACCTGGTGGTCGGTGCCGTGGCGAAGATCGACGCCCATCGGCGATGGCGCGAGGTTCTGGCAGCCGATCGGGCTCTGCTCGCCGAACGCGGGGACCGCTACCGCGACATGCCGTGGATCGGTGTCGCCGCCGCGCCCGAGCTCGGTGCGCCGGACGTCGACGACCTGGTCGTCGCACTGACCGATGGACTCGCAGATCCCGACCTGATGCGTCGAAATGAACTGCGGACCAACACCATTCGAGTGCACGCGCTGCGGGAGCGACGCACCGAGATCCTCCGCAGCCGCCGGTCTGGGCTGCCCTCCGTGCGGGCGGGGGTTCAGCAGGCGCGGGTGAGGCTGGTCTTCGGCGTGCGCACGCGATGCGCGCAGATCGTGGCGGACCTGCGGGAGTCCGCGTGCCAGGTCCCGCGCGGCGGCGCGGCGGACTTCGAGGCGCGGGCGCGAGCGGCCGCGGAGGCGTTCGTCGTCGAACTCGACACCGAGATCGACCGCGAGCTCGACGCCGTCGCCGCCGACCCTGTCCCTGACCGTGTCCGGTACCGAGAGCTCGCCACGCATGCCGGACTTCGACAACCCGCGACGGCGCACCGATCGGCTGCAGCTGCGACTGACCGCTGTGCTGGGTGCAGGCTTCGGGGTGGGCGTGGCGCTGGCGGCGAGCAGGCTGATCGTCGGGGCGCTGCACGGGTCCGAGATCGCGGGGTTGGTCGCCGGCGGGGTGCTCGGGCTACTGGCGGCGGTCTGGGTGATCGGTGCCCGCGGGCTGTTGCAGAACCGCGCGGTGATGGAGCGTTGGGCAGGCGAAGTGGTCGCAGCACTGCGGGCGCGAAGCGAGGAACTGGTGACCAGCCGACTGCTGACCGCCGAGCTGTCCTTCGTCGAGGAGCTGGCTGCGCGCGATGACGCTCGGGCGGCGCAGGGTCGAGGAGATCGACGCCGAACTGCGCCGGCTGACGCGTCTGGCGTAGTTTTCTGAATCGGTCCTGTGAGGAAGAGGACATACTCCCGATTTCCAGGGGTATGTATGCAGCGTTAACCTCTACGCAGGGACTACCGTCACCGTTAGCAGGAGAGAATTCATGACTTCAGCGACCATTCCGGGCTTGGATGCCGCTCCGACCAACCATAGCGGCCTTCTGGCCTGGGTCCGCGAGGTCGCCGAGCTGACACAGCCCGAGCGCGTCGTGTTCGCCGACGGCTCCGACGAGGAGTACGAGCGGCTCACCGAGGAGCTCGTCGAGGCGGGGACCTTCCAACGGCTGAACCAGAAGAAGCAGCCGAATTCCTTCCTCGCGCTGTCGGATCCGTCCGACGTGGCACGCGTGGAATCGCGCACCTACATCTGTTCCGAGCGCGAGATCGACGCGGGCCCGACGAACAACTGGATGTCGCCGTCGGAGATGCGGCCGCTCATGACCGACCTGTACCGCGGCTCGATGCGCGGGCGCACCATGTACGTGGTTCCGTTCTGCATGGGCCCGCTCGAGGCCGAGGATCCCAAGCTTGGTGTCGAGATCACCGACTCCGAGTACGTCGTCGTCTCGATGCGCACGATGACCCGGATGGGCAAGGCGGCGCTGGAGAAGATGGGCGACGACGGCTTCTTCGTCAAGGCGCTGCATTCGCTCGGCGCTCCGCTCGAAGCCGGCCAGGCCGACGTGCCGTGGCCGTGCAACGACACGAAGTACATCACCCACTTCCCGGAGACCCGCGAGATCTGGAGCTACGGCTCGGGTTACGGCGGCAACGCGCTGCTGGGCAAGAAGTGCTACTCGCTGCGGATCGCCTCGGCGATGGCCCACGACGAGGGCTGGCTCGCCGAGCACATGCTGATCCTCAAGCTGATCTCACCGGAGAACAAGTCCTACTTCATCGCCGCCGCGTTCCCGTCGGCGTGCGGCAAGACCAACCTCGCGATGCTGCAGCCGACCATCCCCGGCTGGCGCGCCGAGACCGTCGGCGACGACATCGCGTGGATGCGGTTCGGCAAGGACGGGCGGCTCTACGCCGTCAACCCGGAGTTCGGGTTCTTCGGCGTCGCGCCGGGCACCAACTGGAGCAGCAATCCCAATGCGATGAAGACCATCGCGGCGGGCAACACCGTCTTCACCAACGTCGCGAAGACCGACGACGGTGACGTGTGGTGGGAGGGCCTCGAAGGCGAGCCCGATCACCTGATCGACTGGAAGGGCCAGGACTGGAACCTCCGCGAGGCGGATACCAAGGCGGCGCATCCGAATTCGCGCTACTGCACCCCGATCTCGCAGTGCCCGACACTGGCGCCGGAGTGGGACGACCCGCAGGGCGTGCCGATCTCGGCGATCCTGTTCGGCGGCCGCCGCAAGACCACGGTTCCGCTGATCACGCAGGCCCGCGACTGGCAGCACGGCGTATTCATCGGCGCCACACTGGGTTCCGAGCAGACGGCCGCGGCCGAGGGCAAGGTCGGCACCGTGCGACGCGACCCGATGGCGATGCTGCCGTTCATGGGCTACAACGTCGGCGACTACATGCAGCACTGGATCGACATCGGCAAGAACTCCGACGAGTCGAAGATGCCCGCGGTGTTCTTCGTGAACTGGTTCCGCCGTGGCGACGACGGCCGCTTCCTGTGGCCGGGCTTCGGCGAGAACAGCCGCGTGCTGAAGTGGGCGATCGAGCGCATCGAGCACCGGGCCGACGGCAAGACCACCCCGATCGGCATCGTGCCGACGGCCGCCGACATGGACCTGTCCGATCTCGACGTCAGCGCAGCCGACGTCGACGAGGCGCTGGCGGTCAACGCCGAGGAGTGGCGCAAGGAGCTGCCCCTCATCGAGGAATGGTTCGAGTTCGTCGGCGAGAAGCTGCCGACCGGCATCAAGGACGAGTTCGACGCGCTCAAGACTCGCCTGGCCGAAGCCGACTAGCACTCGGCCCTAGCCCCACCCCCACCCCCACCCCTGGCGCCACCCCCACCGCGAGCGAGCGTGTTTGCACCCCGACACGCCGCGGTACACCGCACTTTGCGCGCGCTCGACTGGCGCTCGCGACAACTCCGCGCAGGCGCTGTCGATGTGGTCGAGCGAACGCGACCCGCTTCGCGTCAGGGACCGTCGATGCGCTGCGCGTTCTCGCCGGCTCTCAAATGAGGGTAGCCAGATCGCTGGTTTGGGGTTGACGAACTTCTCCGACAGCGTGCGCTGAGCAGCAAATTCATGGTGCGCTGACGAGTAGATTCGTTAGCATTGCGAAGTTGCTGCTCGCTCAATCACGGGGTACGGTCATGAACAGCGAAGGGGAGTAGCTCCCACCCGCCGAACATCTTCGGCGGATACGGATGATCGACATGCTGGCGGCCTGGCCGCCCGGTCATCCACCGGACCCATCCGGTGAGCGAGACCTTCGGTTGACATCCGTTGTCGACCTGAGGTCTCGCCATGCGTCGGGGTCTCGAGTCGGAAGAGCCAAGGACCGCAGATGACCGCCGCCGTACTGAACCGAGACACTCCGCAGAGGCAACGTCCTCTCGTGCGTTCCCTGCTGATCACCGCAGCATTCATCGCGCCAGCGCTCGTCATGCGGCTCGGCGGGATCCATCCGAATCCCGTCGTATCGCTGATCGCGTACGGCATGGCCGTGGTCGCGGCCAGCTTCCTCCTCGCCTGGGCCGCCGAGGCCGCACAGATCGACGTGTCGGGCGGCCTCGCAATCGCGGTGCTCGCGCTGATCGCCGTGCTGCCCGAGTACGCGGTCGACCTGTACTACGCCTACACCGCAGGACACAACGCCGAGTACACGCAGTACGCGGCGGCGAACATGACCGGCTCCAACCGATTGCTCATGGGGATCGGCTGGCCGATCGTCGTCCTGGTCAGCCTGTACGTCGCGAACAAGTTGGCGGGAAAGCGAAACGGCAAGCGCACCAACATGCTTGGGCTCGACCCCGGAAACCGCGTCGAACTGGGCTTCCTGCTGATCGCCGGCCTGATCGCGTTCGTGGTGCCCGTGACCGGACGGATCCACCTGGTGCTCGGCGTGGCCCTGCTCGCCTGGTTCGGGCTGTACCTCTACAAGCTGACCCGCGGCGACGTCGAGGAGCCTGAGCTGATCGGTGCCGCCGCCGCCATCGGCGCGCTGCCCGACCGTGCCCGCCGCACGACCGTCGTCGCGTTGTTCGTCATCGCCGCCGCCGTGATCCTCGCCTGCGCAGAACCGTTCGCGGAGAGCCTCATTGGCGCAGGCACCGAGTTGGGCATCGACCGCTTCCTGCTCGTCCAGTGGCTGGCTCCCCTGGCTTCCGAGGCGCCCGAGTTCATCATCGCGACCATCTTCGCCGCCCGCGGAAAGGGCACCGCGGCCATCGCGACGCTGATCTCGTCGAAGGTCAACCAGTGGACGCTGCTGATGGGCTCGCTGCCCATCGCCTACATGGCCGGTGGCGGCGGAACGGCGCTGGTGCTCGACGGCCGCCAGATCGAAGAGGTTCTGCTGACCGCCACGCAGACGATGATGGGCGTGGCGATGATCCTGGCGCTGCGGTTCCACCGAGGCACGGCCTGGGCGCTGCTGGCCCTGTTCGCGGTGCAGTTCCCCATCACCTCGACAGAGGGTCGGCTCGCTCTCTGTGGCGTGTACGCCGTCGTCGCCGTCGTGGGTCTGATCCTGAACCGCAAGCACCTCATGCCGACGCTGCGCGCGCCGTTCACGAAAGATGAACCAGCAGAAGAGGATTGCGCACCCGCCGAGCTGGTGTCGGCCCGCGATTGACGTTCAGTGTCCAGTGTCGAATTCGATCGGCAGCGTGACCGGCCCGCTCAGACCCGTCATCGGCTTCCACGGGGCGGGCCCGGTGCGGCGCACGTTGGGCATCCGGCTCGGCATCACGGTCAACGCCTCGACGAGTTCGGCCCTGGCGAGGTGTGACCCCAGGCAGTAGTGCACTCCACCGCCGAAGGTCAGCACCGCAGCCGGGGCATCCCGGGTGATGTCGAGGCGATCGGGATCGTCGAAGACCGCGGGATCGCGGTTGGCGGCGATGGCATTGACGATGACGAGCGTGCCCGCCGGGATGATCACGCCGCCGAGTTCGACGTCGACGTCCGCAGTGCGGAACGTCCCGCCGACTGCCGGGGAGTGACGCAGGGTCTCCTCGACCGCGTTGGGTGCGAGCTCGGGGTGTTCGGCCAGCAGAGCCCACTGCTCCGGTTGGTCACACAGGGCATACACCGCGGCGCCGACCTGATTTCGCGTGGTGTCGGTGCCCGCGATCAGTAGGCCGGAGGCGAGCATCAGCAGTTCCGCGTGCGACAAGCGGTCGCCGTCGTCCTCGGCGCGGATGAGGTCGGACAGCAGGTCATCGGCGAGGTCGTGCCGCCGAACCTCGATCAGCTCGTCGATGTAGTCGTCGAGCTCCTGCCAGGACGCCAGGATGAGGGCCTCGTCCTCGGCGGCGGTCCAGCTGAACGCCTTCATGATGTCGTCGGTCCACTCGGAGAACAACTTCCAATCCGCCGCGGTCGGTGCCGAGCAGCGCGCAGATGATCGGGATCGGGTACTGCTGCGCGATGTCGGTGACGACGTCGCAGCTCCCCGACGCGCTGAGCGGCTCCACCAGCTCGGTGATGACTTCCGCGATCGTGGAGCGCATGCGCCCGGCATTGCGCGGGGTGAAAGCCTTCGCCACGAGCCTGCGGAGTCGGTGGTGTTCGTCGCCGCTCAGACTGAGGATGTTCTTGACCACCCGATCCCACAGCGGACCCGACGTAATGCCCTGTGCGGCAAGGATGAATCCGGGCGGTGTGTGGAATCGCGGATCGCGCAGCACGGCGTGCACCAACTCGTAGGTCAGCAGTTCGGGCCCGTAGGGACCCAACGCGATCGGCGACTGCTCGCGGGCGCTCCGAATGATGGCGTGGACCTTCTCGGGATCGTCCTCGAGCGTGTAGTCGATGGAGGGCAGTCCGGCATCGAACACGCTGGGCGTGCGTGGCCGGTCGAGTTCGATGATCATCGTGACTCCTCGGGCGGATCGATGTTCAAGATCAACCCATTCAGCATCACGCGGCGCGGGGTTGTGCCCCTGAGTAGTCGGCTACTCGAATTGGGCTACGGCGCGGGCGGCGTCGATCGGCTCGAGTACCTGGGCAGCCGTCGTGCCGCGAACGCCGATCAACAGGCGTTTCGCCGACCACGGGACCTACTTGACGGCCGTCAAGTCGGGGCATCGTAAAGTCGGCTCATGCAGATTCGCGACACCGCCGTTGCCACGCCCGACAAGCCCGCCATCGTCATGTATCCGTCCGGGACGGTCGTGACGTTCGGCGAGTTGGAGGCCAGGGCGAACCGGTTGGCCCACTGCTTCCGGGCGTCCGGACTGGTCGAGGGCGACGCCGTCGCGATCCTCATCGAGAACAACGAGCACATCCACGCGGTGATGTGGGCCGCGCGGCGGGCCGGTCTCTACTACGTCCCGATCAACACCCATCTCACCGCGGCCGAGGCCGCGTACATCATCGACAACAGCGCGGCGAAAGCGATCGTCGGGTCGGGCAAGCTAAGTGCCACGCTGGCGGGACTGGAAGCCGAGCTGCCCAACGGGCTGCCAGACGTGCTGCTGATCGCCGACGGCGACCTGGACGGATGGCAGCGCTACCCGGAATGCGTTGCCGATCAACCCGATACGCCGATCGACGACGAGATCGAGGGTGACCTGCTGCAGTACTCGTCGGGAACGACCGGCCGGCCGAAGGGCATCAAGCGCGACCTTCCGCACGTACCGCCGTCCGAGTGGCCGGGCATGATGTCCGCGCTCGTGGGGTTCTGGATGCATCCCGACGCGGTGTACCTGAGCCCCGCGCCGCTGTACCACACGGCGCCCTCGGTGTGGTCGATGCAGACGCAGGCCGGCGGCATCACGACGGTGATCCTCGAGAAGTTCGACGCCGAGGGTGCGCTGGACGCGATCCAGAAGTATCGGGTCACGCACGGCCAGTTCGTCCCGGTGATGTTCACCCGCATGCTGAAACTTCCTGAGGCCGTGCGCAATTCGTATGACGTGTCCAGCCTGGAGCGCGTGATGCACGCAGCCGCGCCCTGCCCGGTCGAGATCAAGATGCAGATGATCGACTGGTGGGGCCCGATCGTCGACGAGTACTACGCCTCCTCGGAGGCCATCGGGTCCACGCTGATCACCGCCGAGGACTATCTCACCCATCCCGGTTCGGTCGGCAAGCCGATGTTCGGCGCCATGCACATCCTCGACGAGGACGGCAACGAGCTGTCCGCAGGGGGAGGCCGGCGAGATCTACTTCGAGGGCGGCATGGACTTCGAGTACCTCAACGACCCGACCAAGACGGCGTCGGGCGCGAGACGCGCACGGCTGGAAGACGGTGGGGGACATCGGCTATCTCGACGAGGAGGGCTACCTCTACCTCACCGACCGCCGGCACCACATGATCATCTCCGGCGGGGTGAACATCTATCCGCAGGAAGCGGAGAACATGCTCGTCACCCACCCGAAGGTGATGGATGCCGCGGTGTTCGGCGTCCCCGACGACGAGATGGGCCAGTCGGTGAAGGGCGTCGTGCAGACCGTCGATCCAGCCGATGCCACCGACGACTTCGCCGAAGAGTTGCAGGGCATGGCTGCGGGATCGGTTGGCGCACTACAAGTGTCCGCGCTCGATCTCGTTCGAGGCCGAGCTGCCGCGCACCGACACCGGCAAGCTATACAAGCAGAGTCTGATCGACAAGTACTCGGCACCGGTCGGCTAGACCCATGCTCGCCGTCGACCTGGCCGAGCCTCCGGGTGCGGCTCCGCTGGGAGTGGTGCGTCGCCTACGGCGACGTCGGTGCGCCGGGCGCCGAACACTGGATTCAGCAAGCGACTTTCACGTTGGTCGAAGGTGACGTGTGCGGATCGCCGCACCGTGTCGGTCGACTCGATACCCGCCGCCCTCGAGCAACTCGAGGCGCGCGTGGCCACGCTGGCCGCAGGCCGCCGCGGTGTGCGACGACGTCCTGCGCGCACTGAATCCCGAAGGACCGTGCATTTGCCGGGCTCATCACCGAATCGCTGGCCTACTCGACGCTGCAGTCCGGCCCCGAGTTCGCGCGATGGCTGGCCGAGCGTGGGCCCAAGATGATTCCGGTGCTACCGGACCCGGTGGTCGTCGAGCGCGCCGGGGACGACCTGCTGGTGCGGTTCAACCGCCCGTCGCGGCACAACGCGTTCTCCACCGACATGCGCGCGGCGTTGCTCGAGGCGCTCTCGATCGCCATTCCTGGATCCTTCCGTGACCAGCGTGGTGCTCAGCGGAAATGGCCCATCCTTCTGCAGCGGAGGTGATCTCGCGGAGTTCGGCACCTTCGAAGACCCCGCCGAGCGCGCATCTCGCGCGCACGCGACACAGTCCGGCCTTCGCGCTCGACGCGCTCACCGCGCGGTTCCACGCCGCGTGCAGGGCCGAGGTGCACGGTCAGGTGCTCGGCAGCGGGCTGGAGATGGCGGCCTTCTGCGGGCAGGTGACGTGCACGCCCGACGCCGTGCTGGGCCTGCCCGAGTTACAGCTCGGCTTGATCCCCGGCGCAGGTGGCACGGTCAGCATCACGCGACGGATAGGCCGTTGGCGCACAGCGTATTTGGTGCTTGTCGGGTCAAGACCATCGACCCAGTGACCGCGCTGGAGTGGGGCCTGGTCGACGCCGTCAGGTAGTGATTTGCGGTGCGGTCAGGAGCGCTCACCGCTCCGGACCGCGCCGCAAATCCGCAGACCGACTAGGACTCGTTGCCCGCCGGTAGCGGAAGCGCCTTCGCCGCCCGCGCCGCCTGCGCCGTTGTTGCCGCTGGGCCGTGGTCCACCGATTGGTTCCGGGCGGGGTGGCCTGCCGCTGAGCCACCGTTGCCGCCGCTGCCCGCCGGCTGCCGCCGAGGCCGCCGGTGGAGCCCGTTGACGCCGCCAGTGCCGCCGGTGCCTCCGGTACCGCCCCTGCCGCCGGTGGTGCCACCGGGCCGCCGTCGCCGCCGCCGCCGCCGGCTCCGCCACTGGCGGCCCGTTGCCGCCGGCGCCGCCAGCGCCGCCGGCGACCGCCGGCGCCGCCGCCTCGGCTGCCGTTGCCGCCCTGGCCGCCTAGGCCGCCAGCGGCCGTCGAGGTGGCGCCGAGCCGCCAGCAGCGCCGCCTGTGCCGCCTGTGCCGCCGATGACGCCCTTGCCACCCTGTGCCGCCGGTGGCGCCTGTGCCGCCGACGCCGGTCGGTGCTGTCTATGCCCTGGCCGCCCGCGCCGCCGGTGCCGCCTGTGCCGCCCGCGCCGTCGCTACCGAAGAAGAATCCGCCGCTTCCGGCAACTCCGGCGTCCCCGCCGTTACCGCCGATCCGGGCGCCGACGGCCCCGTTTCCGGAGCCCGTTGCCGCCCTGGCCGCCCTGGCCGGCCGCGCCCGCCGCCGCCGAAGAAGAACCCGCCGGATCCGCCGTCGCCGCCCGAGTCCGCCCTTCCCGCCTTGCACGGCATCGCCGTGGCCGCGAAGCCCGGTCCACCTTGGCCGCCTGCGCCGCCGGTGCCGAAGAAGAGCCCGCCGGCACCGCCGTTGCCACCCTGACCGCCAGCGTGACAGCAGATCCGTGCACCGGTGATGCCCTGTCCGCCCGCGCCGCCGGTGCCGAAGAAGAGCCGCCGCGCCCGCCGTTGCCTCCGTTGAGCACCGGCACCGCCTCGGCCGAACAGGATTCCGGCGTCGCCGCCGTTGCACGGTGGCGGTGCAGCTGGCAGGCGCGTCGATGCCGTTGCCGATCAGCCAGCCGCCCTTGCCGATGGGATGGAAGATGTTGAAGCCGACGGAGTTGGTGCTTGCGGCGGCCAATGCGGCCGGGGTGAAGTCGGGAAGGTCGGTCCCGAACAGGCTGCCGGCGTTGGTGATCGTGGTTGCCGCCGCACGCCGGGTCGAAGCCGCCGAAGCCGCTGCCGAACAGCGACTCGAATGCCACCAATTGCACCGTCGCAGCAGGCTTGGCCGGCTTGTCCGGGCGGGATTGCCAGCGACAGGCCTGCGGCGACCATGGCGGCGCCACCTACTCCGGTGGTCACCATCTTGGCAGCGGACATCCGAGCACTGCGTTCAATCTTCCGGTGCTTGGACATGTCCGCCCTTTCAACGAGGCTTGCAAGACCGGCGCGAATTGGCCGTTCCGTGACGACGATCACAGTGAGCTTAGAATTTGCTGAGTTCTTGGTCAATACCCTGAACCAGAAGTTCAGCTAATTCGCCGAACGGCAAACTCAGCTACCGAAGAATGGGCATCGATGCTGATCAAGCGGCATGACTTGCGCTAATAATGCTGAATAGCACGACCGTGCTTAACAGTCCACTGGATTATTGACGTACGTGCAAACAAATGCAATATATTCAAGAAATCGGCACTTGATTGCTGAGGCGGCAGATTTTGCCATCGACTCAGCCGCGATGGCTTACCATCTCGCGCTTTCACACCAGGCCGCAGAGCGCCGCTCCAGAGCGGTCAAATTCCGCCGCGTGCCACCAACTGCGCGGCGATGACATTGCGCTGGATCTCATTGGTGCCCTCGCCGACGATCATCAGCGGAGCATCGCGGAAGTACCGCTCGACGTCGTACTCGGTGGAGTAGCCGTAACCGCCGTGGATCCGCACCGCATTCAAGGCGATCTCCATCGCCACCTCGGAGGCGAACAGCTTCGCCATCCCCGCCTCCATGTCGGCGCGTTCGCCGCCGTCGTACCGGTCGGCGGCGTGGAACGTCAGCTGGCGCGCGGCGGTCAGCTTGGTGGCCATGTCGGCGAGGTAGTGCCCGACGGCCTGATGCTTCCAGATCGGCTGGCCGAAGCTCTCCCGCTGCTGCGCGTACGCCAGCGCATCCTCCAGAGCTGCCGTCGCCACCCCGAGCGCACGCGAGGCCACCTGGATGCGCCCGGTCTCAAGGCCTTTCATCATCTGCGAGAAACCCTTGCCGGGCTCGTCACCGAGAACGGCCGACGCAGGAATGCGGTAGTCGTCGAAGGACAGCTCGCACGATTCGACGCCCTTGTAGCCGAGCTTCGGCAGATCCCGCGACACCGTCAGGCCGTCGCCGTGCTCCACCAGCACGATCGAGATGCCACGGTGCTTGGGCGTCGCAGCCGGATCCGTCTTGCACAGCAGCGCGATCAGTCCCGAGCGCCGCGCGTTGGTGATCCACGTCTTGGCGCCGTTGATCACCAGGTCGTCGCCGTCGCGGCGCGCGACCGTCGTCATGTTCTGCAGGTCGGAGCCGCCGCCCGGCTCGGTCAACGCCATGGTCGCGCGCATCTCGCCGGTGGCCATCGGCGGCAGGTAGCGCGCCTTCTGCTCGTCGGTGCCGAACAGGTCGAGCAGCTTGGCGACGACGGTGTGTCCGCCCATCGCCCCCGCGAGGCTCATCCAGCCGCGTGCGAGCTCTTGCGTCACCAGCACGTAGCAGCGGGTCGACACCGGGGTGCCGCCGTACTCCTCGGGCACCGCGAGCCCGAAGATGCCGATGCGCTTCATCTGATCGATCCAGGCCTCGGGGTATTCGTTGGCGTGCTCGACGTCGCGCACGGTCGGCTTCACGTCGCGGTTGATGAACGCCCGCACCGTGTCGACCAGGAGCGTTTCCTCTTCGTTCAGCTGCGTGCTCACCGGCGACTCCGCTCCCTCGACTCAGACGGCCGTATGTCAGCATGATCGACTGTGACCTCGAACCCCCAGGCGGGCGGCCCCTTCTTCGACGATCTCGAGGTGGGGCAGGTGTTCGACACGGCGCCCTCGTTGACGCTCACCACGGGTGCCGCGGCCGTGCATCAGTCGATCCTCGGAGATCCGCTGCGCCTGGCGCTGGACGCCGAACTGGCGATGGCGGTGACGGGCGCGACGGCGACCCTGGCGCATCCGGGTCTGGTCTGCGACGTCGCGATCGGGCAGTCGACGCTCGCGACGCAGCGGGTCAAGGCCAACCTCTTCTATCGCGGCCTCGCGTTTCACCGGTTTCCGGTGATCGGCGACACCTTGTTCACCCGTACCGAGGTGGTCGGGCTGCGGCAGAACACCTCGAAGCCGGGCAGGGCGCGTACCGGAATGGCTGCGTTGCGGATGACCACCAGCGACCAACTCGGCCGACTGGTGCTCGACTTCTACCGGTGCGCGATGCTCCCGTTGCGGGACGGCGCGGGCGACACCGGCCACGCCGACGACCTGTCGGCCATCGGCGACGATGCCGTGCCGCCCGACCCGACCGCCGACTGGGACGCCGACGCGTTCCGCGCCAGAGTGCGCGGCGAGGGGTTCGACCCCGGCCTCGCCGGAGCGGTGCTGCACAGCACGGCCGACGTCGTGAGCAGCGCCCCGGAGCTGGCGCGTCTGAGCCTGAATATCGCTGCGACACATCATGACTGGCGGGTCAACGGTCAGCGACTGGTCTACGGCGGGCACACCATCGGCCTCGCGTTGGCGCAGGCGTCGCGGCTGCTGCCCGACCTGGTCACCGTGTTGGCCTGGGAGTCCTGCGACCACACCGGGCCGGTGCGCGAGGACGACACCCTCTACAGCGAGTTGCACGTCGAACGTGCGGTCCCGTTGCCCGACGGGCGGGGCGGCGTGTTGAAGCTTCGGTCGCTGGTCCATGCGGTCGGCGAACCCGATCGGCCGGTGCTGGACTGGAGATTCACCGCCCTACAGTTCTGAGCGCGAGCACAATGGCTGCGTGGACGCGACGGCGGATTGGGGCGCGACCGGCCTCGCGTACCTGACCGGCCTGCCCGGCGGCCCGCCGGATTTCAGTCGGTCGGCCGTTCTCGCCGAGGCGCGTCGCGTCGCCGACGACATCCACGGAGCGACGGGTGTCGAACTGGACGCCGCGGCGATTCTCACGGGACGCGCCGCCATGCTCGGCCTGACCCGTGGTGGCGACGTGTCCGCGGGCGGCGCGACGCGGCTGCTGCCGACCCGCGACGGCCACTGCGCGATCACGCTGTCACGGCAGGACGACCTCGATGCCCTGCCCGCGCTGCTCGAGCTGGACGCGCATCCCGAAGAACCATGGCGGGCCTTGGCCGACTGGGCCATCGGACACCCGGGTGACGAGATCATCTGTCGGGCAGCCCTTCTCGGAATCCCTGCGGCCGTCCTCGGCGAAACGAGTGCGGCAGGTCCGGCAGCGCGACCGTATCGGCCCACCGGTTGCGGCGCGCCCTCTGGCGGGCCTGCTGGTGGCCGACCTCTCGTCGATGTGGGCTGGGCCGCTCGCCGGTCAGATCCTCGCGCGGGCGGGCGCCACCGTCGTCAAGGTGGAAACCGCGTCGAGGCCCGACGGGACCCGGTCGGGAAACGTCGACTTCTTCGACTGGATGAACGGGGGCAAGCTCTCCTACGCCGTCGACGACATCGGAGAAGTCAGCTCACTTCTGGCCGCCGCCGACGTCGTGATCACGTCGTCGCGGCCCTCTGCGCTCGCCCACCGCGGCATCGGACCGGCCGCCGACGCACGCCCGGGGCAGGTCTGGCTGCGCATCACCGGGCACGGAACCGAGGGCGAGCGGGCAGATCGGGTGGCATTCGGGGACGACGCCGCGGTGGCGGGCGGGTTGGTCGGGAGCGCTGCGGGCTCACCCGTGTTCTGCGGTGACGCGATCGCCGATCCGCTGACCGGATTGGCGGCCGCCCTCGCCGTCGTCGAGTCGGTGGGTCGCGGTGGCGGCGAACTGATCGACGTCTCGATGGCGGCGGTGGCGGCCTCCTACGCCGCACTGCCGCTGGGGCCCAACGGCGCGAGCTTTCCTGCGTCGGCCCCGCAGTCGGTGCCGCCCGGCGCACCCGCTTCCGAACTTGGCGCGGACAAGGCACGCGTCGACGAGTTGATCTGCGAAAGGAGTTGCGCGACATGTTGATCCAACGAGCAACGTTGCTCGACGGAAGAGTCGTCGACATTCGGACGGAGGCAGATGCCCTCGACGTGTCCGATCGCCTCGATCCAGTTGCCGGAGAGTCCGTCCTCGACGGGGCGGGCAAGACGGTCATCCCGGGGTTGCACGACCACCACGTGCACGCCTATTCGGCTGCGGCAGCGTTGGATTCGGTCCACATCGGGCCGCGCGAGATCCACGGCGCCGACGATCTGCGGCGAGTGCTCGCCGACGCGGACGTCGGAGAGGACGGCTGGATCAGGGCCGTCGGATATCACGAGGCGGTTGCGGGTCCACTCGATCGTGCGGCCCTCGACGCCGTCGAGGCGCGGACTCCCGTGCGCGTGCAACATCGCAGCGGCATCCTCTGGACGCTGAACTCCGCGGGGCTGGCGGCCGTTGGCCTGCCGGATCACCCGGACGGGCGGCTGCGCAGCGCGGATCCGACGTGGTCGAACAGCCTGGAGCGGCGTGAGCCTCGACTCGCCGAGCTCAGCTGCGAGCTGGCCTCCTATGGCGTCACCGGAATCACCGATGCCACACCGGATCTCGGGGTCGACGGCATCGTCCGGCTGGCGGAGGCGCATCGACACCACGAGCTGCTGCAACGCATCTGGTGCCTGGCGCCCGCCAAGCGGATTCTGCACGACGACGCCCTCGACCTCGATGAGCTGACGACGTGGGTCGGCGCTCGCCACGACGCGGGCGGCACTCGTCGCGGTGCACTGCGTCACCGCCGCGCAACTCGTCGTCACCATCGCGGCGCTGCAGGCCGCGGGTAGCCGAGCCGGCGACCGAATCGAGCATGCGGCCGTCGTGCCCGACGACTGCATGGCCGACCTTGCCGCCCTTGGCATCACGGTGGTGACCCAGCCCAACTTCGTCGCCGAACGCGGCGACCAGTACCTCGAGGACGTCCCGCCCGATGAGCACCGTCAGCTGTGGCGGCTGGCGTCGCTGTTGAACGCGGGAATCCCCGTCGCGCTGTCGACGGATCAGCCGTTTGGCGGTGCCGATCCGTGGGCCACGATGCATGCGGCGGTGCATCGAGTGACGCACGACGGGTGCCGTGCTCGGCCCCGACGAGCGGATTCCGGCTGGCCAGGCGTTGGCGATGTTCTTCGGGACGTTCGACCAGCCGACGCGTCCCCGCACCATCGCATCCGGGCAGCCTGCCGACCTCTGCGTCCTCGACGCGTCGCCGGACGAGGTACTCGCCGAGCTCGCTTCGGACATGGTCGACGCCACCGTCGTCGCGGGCGAGTTGGTGTGGAGCCGCAGCTAGGTATGTGGAAATAAACTCAGCTCCACGGGGCTTGACTGGTGACATGGAGCACTTCACCTTCGGCCGCAACAGCGGCCTTCGCGTCTCGGCCCTGGCATTGGGCGCAGGAAACTTCGGCACCCGGTGGGGCTACGGCGCCGATCCCGGCGTCTCCCGCGCCATCGTCGACCGCTTCGCGGAGGCGGGCGGCACCTTCATCGACACGGCGGCCAGCTATCAGGTCGGTGAGTCCGAGGAGAACCTGGGCCGCATCCTGGCGGGCAGGCGCGACGAGTTCACCGTCGCCACCAAGTTCGCGATCGGCGGCAGCGGCGATGGCGACGGCGTGCTGCAGACCGGCAACGGCAGGCGGGCCATGTTCCGCTCGGTGGAAGCGAGTCTGCGTCGACTCGACACCGACTACATCGATCTGCTGTGGGTGCACTTCCCCGACTTCGTCACGCCGCTGGACGAAATCGTGCGCGCCTTCGACGATCTCGCTCGGCGGGGAAGGTGCTCTACGCGGGGCTGTCCAACTTCCCGGCGTGGATGACGTCGCGTGCGGTGACGCTAGCGGAGTTGCGCGGTCTGCTGCCGATCGCGGGCGTGCAATTCGAATACAGCCTCGTCGAGCGGAGCGGTGACCGGGACAACCTGCCGATGGCCGAGGCGCTGGGCATTGGGGCGGCGCTGTGGTCACCGCTCGGTGGCGGACTGCTGACGGGCAAGTACCGCACCAGCAACGAGGGCAGGCTGACCGAGTGGAATCGCTTGGTACACAACGACGATGAGCCCGTGAAGGCGGCGACGGTCGATGCCGTGCTGGCCGTGGCGGAGCGGCTCGGCGTCTCGGCAGGCCAGGTCGCGGTGGCGTGGCTGCTGGAACGGGCGAGGCGCTCACCGACCGGGATCGTGCCGGTGATCGGCCCGCGCACCGTCGAGCAGCTCGACGACTACCTTGCCGCGCTCTCGGTCGACCTCGACGACGACGCGTACACCCAACTCGACGAGGTCAGCCGCATCCCGCTCGGCCAACCGCACGAGCAGAACGCCGCCAGGCGCACGACCGCGCTCGGCGGCGAGGGGTTCAGGCTTTCGCCGATTCCGTCTGCGTGAGGGCCCGCCGCAGGAACTGCAACCTGGGCGGCGACGAACGACCTGGCCACCCGAGCCTTCGGCGCGACGCTGTCGAAGCCGTGGTACGCGCCGTCGACCACCTCGAGGTCGCAGGGCACGCCGGCCGCTCGCAGTCGCTCGGCGTAGGCGAGGTCCTCGTCGTGGAACAGGTCCAGGCTGCCGACACCCACCCACGCCGGGGGAAGTCCGGCCAGGTCGTCGCGACGGGCGGGAACGGCGACGTTCGGATCGGCCGACCCGAGGTAGGACTTCCAGCCGAACCGGTTGGCCGACTGCGTCCAGAGCCGGTGGTTGGGGTCGTCGAGACCGTGCCGAGTGCCCGAGCGGTCGTCGACCATCGGGTAGACGAGAAGCTGCGCCGCGACGTCCACCTCGCCGCGGTCGCGTGCCAACAACGCCAGCGCAGCGGCCAGACCGCCGCCGGCGCTGGCGCCCCCGATCGCCACGCGGGTGGGATCGACGGATGGCAATGCGGCGAGCCAGGCCAGCGCCGAGTAGCAGTCCTCGAGTGAAGCGGGATAGGGGTTTTCGGGCGCCAGCCGGTACTTGACTGCGGCTACGGTGATGCCGAGTTGCTTCGCGAACCGGCGGCAGATGACGTCGTCCTGCGTGGGGCTGCCGATGATGTAGCCACCGCCGTGGATCCACAGCAGCGCAGGCCCGGCAGCGGCGCCGGGGTTGGGTGGCCGGTGCAGTCGGACGCCGACGCCCGAGGTCAGGGTCAGCACCTCGACGTCCGAGGGGGTCTTACGCTCCTGCAGCTTCATCGACCAGCGCATCAGCGGGAGCGTCTTGGGCGTCACCGTGTTGCGTGGATAGAAGCGGGCGCGCCGCAGTTCGGGGTGGAAGTCGGTCACGGGCCCGACACTACCCAGCGGCTCGCGTACTCCTCGCGAGCGCGCGTGTCTGTACCGCACTACACGCGTTCGCTCAAACGCGTGCAAACGCGCGCGCTCGACCGTCATTCCCGATCGGTGAGATTCGCCTCGAACGCCACGCGGTCACCCCGGTAGATCGAGTGGACGACCTCGATGGGCTGGTCCGACACATCGAGTGACCGACGGTGCAGCCGCAGCATCGGCATCGCGGTGGTCGATTCGAGCAGGCCCGCCTCGCGCGGGGTCGCCAGCACCGTCTCGATGCGTTCCACGGCTGAGCCGAACTCGACCCCCGTCGCGCGGATCGCGGCGTAGAGCGAGGTCGTCGGATCGAACGTCTCGGTGAAGTGTCCGAACCTGCCCTTGGGAAGATAGGTGCTCTCGAGGCCGATGCGCTGTCCGTCGGCGAGCAGCACGCGCTCCAGATGCATCACCGCGTCGCCCTCGCCGGTCCCGAGTGCGTCCGCCAGATCGGCGGTCGCGGGGACGTCCTCCCACGTGACCAGGACGCGGCCCGGTTTGCGGCCCATGCGCAGAGCGCCCTCGGTGTAGGACTTCAGCGAAAGTGGTTGAGTGAGCTTGGGTTTCGCGACGACCGTGCCTCGGCCGCGGCGCTCGATCCTGCCTTCGACCAACAGCTCGTGCAGCGCTTGCCGCAGAGTCTCCCGCGCCACGCCGAAGCGCGCGGCCAGGTCCCGCTCGGGCGGGAACGGATCTCCTTCGACAAGACCGTTGAGGATCTCGTCAAGCTCGGTGCGGATCAGGTGCGGTTTGCTCACGGTGACTCGCGTTGCCGCACAACCCGTTCCGCGATCTCCACCACGTCGTCGATGGTAGCGCCCCGGGCCGCGGGGTCCTTCGCCGCATCGTCGTAGCGTCGCAGCCGCAGCGCATCGGGCCACCAGGAGTGGGTGACGAACTCGTCGTCGACGCCCGCCCCGCCCTGCGCCTGCAGCGAGAGCACCGAGGTTTCCGAGAGACCGCTCGCCGTAGCCGGGCTCGGTGGCGACCAGGTAGCGCTTCGCGGCGACGTGCGCGCCTGCGAGCCACCCCACGCGTTCACCGAAGCGGGGCGTCAGCCATTCGCGCGCAGCGGCGTCGTGGGCGCGCGGTGCGGGGTCTCCGAACAGCGGACTGTGCGCAAGGTCGTGCAATGCCGCGGCGAGGACGAGCTCGTCGTCGGCGCCGTCCTCGATGGCCCGGGCCGCCGACTGCAGTGCGTGGTCGAGCTCGTCGACCGCTTCCTCGTCCCACACGTCGCGCAGTGACCGCAGTACGGCAGCGGTTTCATCAATTGCTCGCACGTGTTGCAGCATACCTCCAATTGGTCTATACCAATTGTTAACCTGCTGTTCCGACGGCCAACATCAACCCTTTGGCGGGCCGTCTTACTCACTGTGAAAGGTCAATGCGCATGCGAGTGACGGTCATTGGAGGCGGTATCCTCGGCACCGCCCACGCGCTGGAAGCGATCCAGCGCGGTCATCACGTCACCCAACTCGAACGTGAAGTGGAGGCGCGCGGCGCGACGGTGCGCAACTTCGGCCTGGTGTGGGTGTCCGGCCGGGCGACCTCCGAACTCGACGCGGCGCTGCGGTCGCGCGAACTGTGGGAGGACATCGGCGCGCGCATTCCGGGCGTCGGCTTCCGGCCCGCGGGCTCGTTGACGCTGTTGCGCACTCCGGGCGAGGTCGCGGTCGCCGAGGCCGTCGCGAACGGTCCCGAGGCCGACCGGCGGGGTTTCGAGCTGCTCGACCCGGATCAGGTGCGGGCGCTCAATCCCGCGCTTCGTGGCAAGTTCATTGCCGCACTGCACTGTTCGCGGGACGGTGCCGTCGAATCGCGTCAGGCCATGCCTGCCATGCGCGCCTACATGGCGGCCACCGGTAGGTACACCTTCGTGCCGGGCACGGAGGCGCGCTCGATCGACGGCCGCGTGGTTCGCGACGACCGCGGCCGCAGCTACGAATCCGACCTGGTCCTGCTGTGCCCCGGCGCGAGTCACGGCGGCCTGACGCGCGAGATCGCAGGCGATCTGCCCGTCCGTCGGGTGCGCCTGCAGATGATGCAGACGGAGCCGCTCGGCGAGCCTCTGACCACGGCGATCGCCGACGGTGACAGCTTCCGCTACTACCCGGGTTTCGCCGGTGCCGCGCTCGACGCACTGCGACACGATCAGCCTCAGGCTCCGGTCGCCGACGAGCAGCGCATGCAACTCCTCTGCGTGCAGCGGTTGCACGGCGGACTGACCATCGGCGATACGCACGAGTACGACGAACCATTCGCCTTCGACGTGCAGGAGGCGCCGTACGCCTACCTCGTCGACCTCGTCGAGGAGTTCCTCGGCCGCCGCCTGCCGCCGGTGCGCCAGCGCTGGGCCGGCGTCTACAGCCAGTGCGTCGACCCCGACCAGTTGGTGTGCCGCACCCTCGCGGGCGACGGGGTGTGGGTGATCACCGGCCCGGGCGGCCGCGGTATGACGCTCGGGCCCGCGATCGCCGAACAGACCGCCGAGCTGATCGATCTCTGAAGGGAAAACGATGACGCAGAAACACATTGAGCTCGCCGTCATAGACATGGCAGGCACGACCGTCGCCGACGACGGGCTGGTCGTCAGGTCGTTCGAGGTGGCCGCGACCGCTGCGGGCCTACCCGAGACGGGGCCCGAGCGCGAGCACGCCCGCCAGTACGTCCTCGACACCATGGGCCAGTCGAAGATCGTCGTCTTCCGCGCCCTGTTCGGAACCGAGGAGCTGGCGCAGCGGGCGAACGCAGCGTTCGAGGCGGCGTACTCCGGCTTGATAGACGACGGCGCCGCCGAACCGATCGACGGTGCCGCCGAGGCCATCACCAAACTGCGGGACGCAGGCGTGAAGGTAGCGCTCACAACGGGTTTCAGTGGGACGACGCAGGAGAAGCTGCTTGCCGCGCTGGGCTGGCAGTCGCTAGCCGACCTGGTGCTGGCCCCCGGCGACGGTGTGCGGGGACGGCCGTACCCCGACCTCATCCTCACCGCGCTGATGCGCCTTGACGTCGACGGGGTCGCCAACGTCGCCTCGCTCGGCGACACCAGCAATGACGTGGACAGCGCCCTGCGTGCGGGATGTGCGATCGCCGCGGGCACGCTCACCGGCGCCCACGACGAGCAGCAGTTGCGCGCCGCGGGTGCCACCCACGTCGTCAACGACGTCACCGAGTTCGCCGACCTGATCCTCACCGACCACTAACCGAAAGAGAAGGAACGATGAAGATACGAAATACGTTGCGGGCCGGCAGCGATTGCCGCCCTCGCGGTCGCCACCACCATGACCGCCAGCGCATGCGGTGGTACCGGATCCTCGGGCTCGGGAAGTGGTGAGACCCTCACCGTCTACAGCGCCGACGGGCTCGCCACGTGGTACAAGCCGCAGTTCGAGAAGTTCACCAAGGACACCGGCATCAACGTCAACATCGTCGAGGCCGGCTCGGGCGAGGTGGTGTCCCGCGTCGAGAAGGAAGCGGCCAACCCGCAGGCCGATCTACTGGTGACGCTGCCGCCGTTCATCCAGAAGGCGGACAAGTCCGGCCTGCTACAGCCCAGTGGTGTTGACACCAAGGGTATTCCGGCCGCACAGGTCGGCCCCGGCGGCAACTACCTCCCGATCGTCAACAACGCGCTGAGCTTCATCGTCAACCCCGGCGCCACCCCGCAACCCGTCACGTGGGACGACCTGCTGAAGCCCGAATACAAGGGCAAGCTTCAGTATTCGACGCCGGGTCAGGCGGGCGACGGCACCGCGGTGCTGGTCCTGCTGCAGCACCTCGCTGGTAAGCCAGGCGCGCTGGACTACCTGGGCAAGCTGCAGGCCAACAACGTCGGCCCGTCGTCGTCGACCGGCAAGCTACAGCCGAAGGTGAGCAACGGCGAGCTTCTGGTGGCCAACGGTGACGTCCAGATGAACCTCGGCTCGATCAAGGACGACGGTTCGAAGTTCAACATCTTCATTCCCGCGTCCGCCGACGGCAAGAAGACCACGGTGTCGCTGCCGTACGTCGCAGGCGTCACGAAGGGCGCTCCGCATGCCGACGGCGCCAAGAAGCTGCTGGCGTTCCTCGTCTCCGAGGACGTCCAGAAGACGGTCGGCCCCGAAGCCTTGGGAATCCCCGTGCTGGAGGCGCTTTCGTCTGACTCGGAGCGATGCCGGTCCGAACACGCCCGCCGGTGTGCTGAAGGGCGTCGAACTCTTCGTGCCCGACTGGAACGCCGTGTTGGCCGACCTCGACGCCGACGTCGCCGCCTACTCGAAGGTGACCGGGGCGTAGGCCATGCCCGACATCGAGGTGGGTCGCACCGAGACGGCGACGGACGCGGAGCCCTGAGGCCACCGACGAGAAGCCTGCCCAGGCTCCGGCCATCACCTTCGATCGGGTGGGTGTCGCCTACGGGCGCGGGAAGAAGGTGACCAACGCGCTCGTCGACTTCAACCTGCGGGTCGCCGGAGGTGAGACGGTCGCCTTGCTCGGCCCAAGTGGTTCGGGCAAGTCGACCGCGCTCAACGCGCTCGCGGGGTTCGTGCGGCCGACGTCCGGCACCGTCAGATTGGCGGGCCGTGACGTCACCGACCTCCCCCCTGCCAAGCGGGGCATCGGGGTGGTCCTGCAGTCCTACGCGCTGTTCCCGCACATGCGGGTCGCCGACAACGTCGCGTTCGGTCTGAAGGCCCAGCGCGTGCCGCGCGGCGAGATCGCCGGTCGGGTCAGCGAAGCGCTCGACATGGTCGGGATGTCGGCGTACGGAAAGCGTTTGCCCCGTGAGCTTTCCGGTGGGCAGCAGCAGCGGATCGCCATCGCCCGCGCGTTGGCCATCCGGCCCAAGGTGCTGCTGCTCGACGAGCCACTGGCCGCGCTGGACGCACAGCTGCGGCAGTCGATGCTCGCCGAACTGCAGCGGCTGAAGGAGGCCCTGCCCGACACGGCAATGCTCTACGTCACCCACGACCAGGCCGAGGCCCTGGCGTTGGCCGACCGCATCGTCGTGATGAACAACGCCCGCCTGATGGACGTCGACACCCCGGACCACCTCTGGAAGCGGCCGCCGACGAGCTTCACGGCGGCGTTCCTCGGCGGGGCCAACCTGATTCCCTGCACGGTGGGGCGCGTCATCGGGACGTCGGCTCTGGTCACGTTCGGCACGAAGACCGTCAGCGCAGAGGCACCGCAGCCGGTCGTCGGCAAGGTCGATTGGGCGCCGGGATCCACAGCGCTGCTGTGCATTCGGCCGCACGCCCTCAAGATTTCGTCGCTGGGCGACCGCGACGCCATCGGCGCCACGGTCAACGCCGCCGTGTGGCGTGGCGCGAGCACCCGCCTCGTCCTGTCGGTCAACGGGTTGCCCGATCAGCTGATCGACGTCGACGTGCCCGGCAACGCGCAGTTCGACATCGGCAGCGAAGTGGGCGTGCGCTTCCCCGAGCCCGCGGGCGTTCTGGTGCAGCAGACATGACCGCAGTACTCGACCAACCAGCGACAGACGCTGCACCGCAACCAAATTCACCGCCCAGGACGTTTGCTGGCTGTGGGCGCTTCCCCCGTTGGCGATCGTACTGGTGGCCGTGGCGTACCCGCTGATCCGGGTCTTCCTGGAATCGACCAAGGGGGGTGATGCGGGCACCGGTTGGACGACGTGGTCCGGCGTCCTTACCTCTGCGTCGTTCCGAGACGCGCTGTGGCGCACCGTCGCGATCGCGGCCACGTCCACGGTGGGCTGCCTGATCCTCGGCACCTTTCTGGCGATCGTCCTGGCCTTCGTTCCGTTTCCCGGCTCGCAGATCGTCGGCCGGCTGATCGACACGGTCCTGGCCCTGCCGTCGTTTCTGGTGACGCTCGCCTTCACCTTTCTGTACGGCACGGCGGGGGCGGTGAATGCCGCACTCGCCGGACTCAGCAGCGACGGCTCGCCGATGCTGAACTTCCTCTACACCCCGGCCGGCGTGATCGCCGCGGAGATCACGTTCTTCACCCCATTCGTCGTCCGGCCGCTGCTCGCCTCGTTCGCGATCCTGCCGAGGGCCCAATTCGACGTCGCGGCGAGCCTCGGCGCGTCACCCCTTCGCGTCCTGCGGTCGGTGGTGATGCCCGAGGCGTGGCCCGCGCTGATGGCAGGCGGCAGTCTGGTATTGCTGTTGACGCTCAACGAGTTTGGCATCGTGTTGTTCACGGGCGCGAAGGGCGTCATCACGCTGCCGGTGCTGATCTACACCCGAGGGATCGTGACGTTCGACCTGCCGGGTGCCGCCGTGATCGCGACCGTACAGATCGCGTTGTCGCTGACGCTCTACATCCTGTACCGCACGGTCTTCGCCTCCCTGATGACGAGTAGAGGAAGGGGCGACGACCGATGTTGTTGTGGACCAGCCGAAGTAGGGCCCTCCTGATCGGCATCTTCGGGCTCGTCGTTCTCGTGTGTTCGTCGCGCCATTGGCGACGGTGGTGTTCGCCGGATTGGCCGGTTCGTGGACGGGTCCGCTTCCCGTCAGATCTCGGCTTCGCGCACTTCGACGACGCGCTCTCCGGTGAGAATCTCGCGAGCCTGTCGGTGAGCCTGCAGACCGCCTTCATCGCGGGCGCCATCGCTCTGGTGTTGGGCACCTGGGCGGCGTTGTCGGCGCGTGAGGCGCCTGGCTGGCTCGCACGCGTCACCGACGCGGTGTACCACCTTCCGATCGCCGTGCCGTCGGTGGCGATCGGTCTCGGCCTGCTCATCGCCTTCAACGATCGACCGCTGCTCCTCGGTGGAACCCGGTGGATCGTGATCCTCGCGCACACCGTTCTGGTGCTCGCCTTCGCGTTCAGTGCGGTGTCCGCAGCACTGGACCGTCTCGATCCGGCCTACCGTCAGGCAGCGGAATCGCTTGGTGCAGGCCCCTTTCGGGTGCTCGTCAGGATCACCTTGCCGTTGCTGATGCCTGCGCTCGGCGCGGCGGCGGGCCTTGCCGTCGCACTGTCGATGGGTGAGCTGGGCGCCACGGTGATGGTGTACCCGGCGACGTGGAAGACGTTGCCCGTCACCATCTTCGCGCTGACCGACCGCGGCCAGGCATTCCAGGCGGCCGCCTGCACCTCGGTCCTGCTCGTCGTCACGCTGCTCGCGCTGGTACTGCTCGGCCGGATTCGCGGTCGCGCGGCCCTGCGCTAGGTCCTGCACCGGCAGCCGCCCGCACGACACAAATTGATCGCCCGCCACGAGTCTCCCCGTGACGGGCGATCAATTGTGGTTGCTCGTGTCGCGCTATCCGTTGTTGAACCCGTTCAAGGCGCGCTTGAAGTTACCCAATGCCGTCGAGATGTTGCCGTTGCCACGCGACCTCGCGATGGAATGATCGCCACTCGTCGTGGTGGTGTTGGCGTCGCCATTCGCCGTCGCGGCGGAATGATTGCCGAACACCGCGGTGTGTTGCCGTTGCCACGGGTTCTTGCGGCGGAGAAGTTACCAAACACCTGGCTGTTGTTCTTGTCGCCCACCACCGCGTTCCTTTGTAGGTGCCGAAGGTCGTCACACCGGGCGTACCAGAGGGGACAGTCGAAGACCGCTGTTGTTGTTGCCCCTCACCGTGGTGACGTTGAACGACGGCAGGAACTTCTCCAAGTCGACGTGTCGAGGTTGGCAGCAGCTTGGGGTCGATGTTCGTCACAAAGTTGTCGTCACCCTTGATGGTGCCGAGCGACAGGTTGCCGACCACGGTCTGTGCGTTGCGATTGCCGAACACCAGGTTCGTCGCTCCGAGGCCCCCGGCGACGTTGGGATTTTACTACGGTCCGCCGAGGCTCGTGGTTGTCATCGCCCTTCTGCACGACGTTCGACAACACGCCCTGCGCGGCACCCTGGTTGCCGTCACCGAACTGATAGACCCCGTTGGAAACACCGCCATTCGTTGCCGTACCAAATGGACCTCCCGGATTTCCCACTATGCCGAAGTTCCTGTTGCCGATGTTGAGCACCGTGTTGTTGCCGAAGCCGATCGACCCCGTGGCGAGGTCCAATTCCGGCTCGCCGGTCACGAGGGCGGTGTTTTGTCACCGATGTTGATCCCCTTGTTGAACCACCCGGTGACGACGGTGGTGTTGGAAGCGCCTCTTCCGATGGCAAGTGACCCCAGCCCGTCCGTGACGATGGAGCGGCTGCCGCCTGATTCGAAGGCGAAGCTGCCGATCCCACCGGTCGCACTCGCAGAGCCGACGGCGATGTTGTCGGAGAGCGATATAGCCACATTGCCAAGCGAGCTCTGGCACTGCGCGCTGTTGCCGATGCCCCAGAACGACGCGCAGGCCGCCTCCGCCGGAGCCGCCATCACGGTGCCGAGCGCCGCGGCGCTCATGGCCGTCAGTGTGACGGTGGCTGCCTTCGCCTGCGAAGAACGCCGCGTGGTAGCTCGATGCTTGGCCAATTCACTTCTCCCCTCGATGTTGTCCAACGCCGTCGATGACGCTGGACAAATAACGCTTAGGTAAATCTCAGGGAGGTTAACCCCCTGTAAGAGGTTTCGACAAGGTTTTCCAAGGACTGCTTAACCCGTTTGCGAATCATTCATCAACTGAAATTAACGTATGCGTCATTGAACTGCGCTGATCAGCGCAGTTATAGTCGGCCCGAACGACGAGGCAGACCTCGGCCAGATCACCTCCACCCGGGCCAGCACGTCCGGATCGTCGACCAGTTTGGGCGCGCCAACTGATCGTGTGCGCCAACCGCGCGCCGACAGCGTGCCCTCCAGCATCCGTGATTCGGCACCCACGCCGGTTTAGTTGCTGATCCGGAACCACTCTTCGAGCTCGGCAGTCGAGGGAAGTCCTCATCTCCTCGTCGACGGCCTTGAAGAGCTTGTAGGCGGAGACGAGCGACATGTCGACGAACGCGCGGAATGCGCCGAAATCCTTGAGGCTCGATGACACACAGCAGATTCGTGCCGACCACCTGCACGTGTGGTGAGTCGGTCGCGTCCTGCACGGTGGCCGTCATCCATTGGTTGCCCGCGTTGAACTGATTGACCCACTCGACGAGCCGAGTTCGCTCGGTCAGGGGATAACGCGCCGACGAGCGTGCGCTGACCTTGACGACGTCTGGCCCCGTGCCCTGCGACCTCAGGTAGAAGGGGAACTGGCCCAGCGGCGTATCGACCAGCATGAGGTACTGCCCGGTGTTGTCGCGAAACAGCCACTCTTCGAGCCGCTTTGCATACTTCTCGATCAGTGCGTCACCGATGCCCGTCTTGCTCATGTGCACCACGGTCCTCCCCGAGGCTTGGAAGATCCTTGAGAGACGCGGGGAATCACGGTGGTGGCGCCGCAGGCCACGGCAGCGTGATCGGGATGCCGCCGATGTTGACGACGTTGGGCGCAGGCTCGGTGGGCTCGGGCGCGACGGCCGCGGGGCCGGGCAGTGGCCCCTGCGGCGGCGGGCCGGGCGCCGGCCCCAGCGGTGGCGACGTGGTGGTGGGCGAACTCGTCGCCGAGGGAGCGGGCGTCGTCGTCGTCGGGCTGGCCGTCGTCGTGGCCGTCGGCGTCGGCGTCACCGGGGTCTCCGTGGGTGCGACGGTGGTGGTCGCCTCCAGCGGAGGCGGGGGAGGCTCCTCTACCGGCGTGGGCACGACGACCTCGGACGGCGGCGTCGGAGGCGGTGGCGGTGCCTGCCCCTCGACGACGCCCTCGCGCGCGCTGCCGGTGAGGGTCACCCAGCCGTCGTCGCCGCGCCGGGTGCCGATTTCGCACGCCACCAGGCGGCTGCCCGCATTCCAGCTGGCCGCCGACATGATGGGGTAGTTGACCGACAGCTTCGTCGTGTCCAGGGTGCCCGGAGCCAGATATGCCTCGGTCGCCCGGGTGCAGACCTCCTTCAGGAAGCCGTCCTGGTCGGGCTCGGGCGGGCGGGCGTCGGGGAACCGATCGCGGAGGTTGGCGGTTCCGACCACCTCGACGGCGTGGGGCGCCGAGCACGGCACCGGCGATTCGGTGGACCGTCCGCTCTGCTCGTCGATTCCCAGGCACGTGCCTGCGGGCCAGACCTTCGACTGATCCTGTTCGGCCACCGTCCCCTTGAACGGGATCGGTCGACCGTCGGGGCCGGGCAGCTGCAGACCGCAGAGCATGTTCCTGTCGTCGGTCCTATCGCCCTGCGCGTCGCCGGCCCACAACACGGAGCTGGTGAACTTGCTGTTCGGATCGAAGTGGATGCCGAGATAGTCGCGCACCGCGAGCTGGCACGGCTCCATGAAGTTCTGCATGCCGACCGGTCTGGCGACCTCGAACATGTGGTTGTCGCTGCATTGGACGAACGACGGCTTGTCGGGCGAGTCGGGCGGCCAGGCCAGGCAGGTCCCGGTGAGCGCATTGCTGAATACGACGTCGGCGCGACTGCCGGGGTCGACGTCAGACCTGGTGTCCGGCGTCGAGGTGGCGAGCTGGAGGATGCCGCCCAGCATAAGCACGAACAACGTGAGGGCGAGCCCAGCGCGCCGGTTCCTGTGTTTGCTGGGTACGGGCGCCAAGGCCTCTTTGGCGTGCAGCTTCGCCTGCTTCTTGGCCTGCCGCTTCGAGATCTTCTTCGTGATCGCGTCCGCGTCGTCCAGCGATACCGGCGTGGTCCTGCACTGCAACGCGACCATGGCCGTCGTCAGCTCTTCGGGGTCCTCGACGGGAGGGGTCATCGGCGGCGACGTCATCAGCCACGACTGGCTGAGCTCAGCACGCACCGCTGAGCGGAGATGGACAGGCCCAGTTCGCTAGCCACGATTGTCGAGCTTTTCACAGGTGTACCTGTCTCGCCAGGCCAGCGCCATTAGAGCCGCTGGATCGTTACTTCAGCAACGGGTCGCGCGGCAGCCCGAGGATGCGTTCGGCGATGGTGTTCCGCGTGATCTCGGAGGTTCCGCCTGCGATCGTCATGGCGCGACTTCCCAGGTAGGCGCCGACAAGCGCGTCGGCCTGCCCGATGACCGCAGCCGACGCAGCGAGTTCCATTCCGAGCCCGGCCAGGTGCTGCGACTGCTCGGCCAGTAATAGTTTCGTGACGTTTCCCTCGGGTCCGGGCTCGGCCCCGGCGATCGCCCGCGTCACCCTGCGCAGGTTGAGCAGCTTCAGCGTGTGTCCTTCTGCGATCACCTCGCCAACCTGGCGGACGTGCGCGGCCGCGACGGCCGCAGGTGCGCCGTCGAGAAGCTTGACTAGCTCGTCGGCGGTGAAGGCCGAGGGTGCCCCGGAGCCGCCACCGATCGACACGCGTTCGTTGCCCAACGTCGCCCTCGCCACGAGCCAGCCGCGGTTGACGTCGCCGACGACGTCGCCGTCCGGGACGAAGACGTCATCGAAGAAGACCTCGTTGAAATGGGCGGTCCCGGTCAGGCCACGCAACGGATTGATCGTCACCCCAGGCGCTTTCATGTCGATCGCCACCATCGTGACGCCGGCGTGCTTGGCTGCATCGGGGTCGGTGCGCACGGTGGCGAGCCCCCACTGGCACTGGTGGGCCCCGCTGGTCCATACCTTCTGGCCGGTGACGCGCCAGCCGCCGTCCACCTTCTTGGCCGAGGTGCGGACCGCCGCAGCGTCCGAACCAGCACCCGGCTCGGAGAACAACTGGCACCACATCACCTGGCCGCGCAGCACGGGTTCGACCCAGCGTTCGCGCTGGTCGTCGTTGCCCGCCTGAGCGATCGTGAGCGTGACCCAGCCGGTGATGCCCATGTCGGCCCGCTCGACGTTGGTGAACTCCTCCTCGATCGCCAACTGTTCGAGTACTCCCGCGGCCCGGCCCCAGGGCTTCGGCCAGTGCGGGACGAGGTAGCCGGAATCCACCAGGAAGTCGCGCTGCTGGTCGGCGGGAAGCGACCGCCATGTCGCCACGGCCTCCTTGGCCGCCTCTCGGAAGGGTTCGACGTCCTCGGGCAGGGTGAAGGACGCGCCGTGGGCCTGCCCACTGCGTTGGCCGTCGACGACGTCGAAGAGCGGGTCGGCCCCGTCGCCCATGACGGCAGCCAACGTGCGGGCGCGTCGCAGATAGAGGTGCGCGTCGTGCTCCCACGTGAATCCGATGCCGCCGTGGAGCTGAATGTTGCACTCCGCGTTGGCAATCTGGGTTCGGATCGCGTGTGATGCGGCGACCGCGGCGGCAAACCAGGCGCCGTCCAGGTCGTCGGCCCGCGCGGCGTCCCATGTCGCTGCCGTGGTCTGCTCGGCGTCGACGAGCATGTTCGCCGCGTGGTGCTTGACCGCCTGGAACGTGCCGATGGTGCGACCGAACTGCTCGCGCACCTTGGCGTACTCGACGGCCATCTCCAGGGTGGCCCAGCTGACGCCGACTGCCTCGGCGGAGGCGAGGATGCGAAACACCGTGCGCGCGTTGTGCGCCGCCCCACGGAACACCCGCTCCTCGGGCACGGCGACGTCGCGCAGAGCGACGGACCCGATGCTGCGCGTGGTGTCCAGCGGGGAGAGCGCGGTCACGGTGACACCGTCGCCATCCGCGTCGACGACGACGACGTCATCGCCGGCGATCAGGACGAGCACCGCCGCATCCGGAGCGCCGAGCACTGCGGGGCTCTCGCCCGTCACCACCAGGTCGGAGCCGACGACCACGTGGCCGGACAGTCCAAGCGCTCCGACGACGGATCCGTCGGCCATGCCCGGAAGTAGTTGGGCCCGAACGGGATCGGACCCGCAGCGGTCGAGCACCACCGCTGCGGCCACGGTGGCCAGGAACGGGCCGGGGCACAGCTCGCGACCCTGCGCCTCCAGCACCACCGACAGTTCGGAGAGGCCAAAGCCCGAACCCCCGTGTTCCTCGGGTATCGCCAGCCCCAACCAGCCCTGCTGGGCGGCGGCGGACCAGATGGCTGGCGGGTGGTTACCTCCCCCGGACTCCGGGTCGAGCGTGGCCCGTGCGGCCTCACGGCTCTTCAATCGGGTCAGTTGGCCCGATACCGAGTCGGCGAGGTCGCGGTGCTCGTCGGAGATGGCTAGCGCTGTGTTTCCCAGGGAGATGCCCACCGATCTGACTAAACCACCCGGATGCCGCCAGGCGCTGTGATGCGAGTCACAATCGGGTCCTGAGGTGTCTCCGGTAGACAACTTCCCGAGTCTGTCGTCTACCGGCGAGTAACCGCGGTACAGTCGCGAGATGACGGCTCGACCGGACACCCGGTACCCCGGACCCACGCTCACCACGCGCATCAAGTGGTTGCTGGACGCCAGCCCCTCGGACTACATGCTGGCCATGAGCGTCGCATCGACGTCACTGCCCGTGATCGGCAAGCACCTTGAGCCGCTTGGCGGTGTCACCGCCATGAGCATCTGGGGCGTGCGGCACATGCCCGACTTCGTCGGCGCCGCGGTCAAGAACATGTTCACGCCGGGGATAGCTGAGCAGCGCAAGCTCGACCGCGACAAGACCAACGAGGTGGCGCAGACAGCGCTGCGGGGCGTCGTCTCCCCGGAGTCCCTCGAGGTCGAGTGGCCCGCGCCCGATTCCACCCCGCCGGTGTGGAAGGCGTTCGAGCATCGCCGCAACATCCATCGGAGTTCGGTGCGCTACGGCGACAGCCCGTCTCAGTTGCTCGACGTGTGGCGCCTGAAGGAACTGCCGACGCAGCCCGCACCCGTGATGATCTTCCTGCCCGGTGGCGCATGGGTGCACGGCGGCCGGATTCTGCAGGGCTACGCGCTGATGAACCACTTCGCCGAGCTCGGTTGGGTCTGCCTGTCCATCGACTACCGCGTCGCGCCGAATCATCCTTGGCCACAGCACATCACCGACGTCAAGACCGCGATCGCATGGGCGCGAGCCAACGTCGACAAGTTCGGCGGAGACCGCAACTTCGTCGCGGTTGCAGGCACGTCGGCGGGTGGGCACCTCGCGGCGCTGGCCGGCCTCACCCCGAACGACCCCGAGTTCGACGCCGATCTGCCGGAGGGCTCGGACACGTCGGTGGACGCCGTCGTCGGCATCTACGGACGCTACGACTGGGAGGACCGCTCCACCGTCGAGCGCGCCCGCTTCGTCGACTTCCTCGAGCGCGTCGTGGTGAAGCGCAAGATCGCGAAGAAGCCGGAGATCTTCCGGAAGGCATCGCCGATCGCCCGCACCCACGCGGCGGCGCCGCCGTTCCTCGTCGTCCACGGTTCCGGCGACACGGTCATCCCCGTTCAGCAGGCCCGTGACTTCGTCGAGAAGCTGCGGGGCGACTCCAGGGCCGTCGTCACCTACGTCGAACTGCCGGGCGCGGGCCACGGCTTCGACATGACCGATGGAGCGCGCACGGCATCGGCAGCTACCGCAATCGGCTTGTTCCTCAACCAGATTCACCGAAACCAGACGCTCGTCGGGGGCAAGCAGGTTATATAGCCTCCGGACGGAGGTTGGTCAGTGAAGAGGCTCAGCGGGTGGGACGCGGTACTCCTGTACAGCGAAACACCGACCGTGCACATGCACACCCTGAAGCTCGCCGTCATCGACATTTCCGAGCTCAAGGGCAGGCAGTTCGGCATCGACGAGTTCCGCCAGGTCATCCACGGCAGGCTCTACAAGCTCGACCCCTTCCGCTACGAGCTCGTCGACATCCCGTTCAAGTTCCATCACCCGATGTGGCGGGAGAACTGCGAGGTCGATCTCGAGTACCACGTCCGGCCCTACCGGGTGGACAGTCCCGGTGGGCGACGCCAACTCGACGACGCCATCGGCCGCATAGCGAGTACGTCGCTGGACCGCTCGAAACCGTTGTGGGAGATGTACTTCATCGAGGGGCTCGCCAACGGGCGGATCGCGGTGCTCGGCAAGATCCACCACGCGCTGGCCGACGGAGTGGCCTCGGCCAACCTGCTGGCCCGCGGGATGGATCTGCAGGAGAGTAGCGACCGCGACTCCTACGCAACGGATCCCGCGCCGACGCGCCCCGAACTGGTCCGCACCGCCTTCGGTGATCACATGCGACAGATCGGCCGACTGCCCGGCGTGATGCGCTATACCGCGCAGGGCATGAACCGCGTGCGCAAGAGCAGCAAGAAGCTCTCGCCGGAGCTCACCCGACCGTTCACGCCCCCGCCGAGCTTCATGAACCACATGGTCGACGGGGAGCGGAAGTTCGCCACCGCCACGTTGGCGCTCGCCGACGTGAAGGAGACCGCCAAGCACCTCGGCGTCACCATCAACGACATGGTGCTCGCGATCTCGGGTGGGGCGTTGCGCGAGCTGTCACTGAAGTACGACGGCCACGCCGATCACCCGCTATTGGCCTCCGTCCCAGTCAGTTTCGACTTCTCCCGGGACCGCATCTCGGGCAATCGGTTCAGCGGCGTGATGATGGTCGTGCCCATCGAGATCGAGGATCCGCTGCAGCGGGTGCAGGCCGTGCACGATGCCGCGGTCGACGCCAAGGAGGCGCACAACCTGATGGGCCCTGAGTTGGTGAGCCGGTGGTCGGCGTACTTCCCGCCGGCGCCCGCGGAGGCGCTGTTCCGTTGGCTCGCCGAGAAGGATGGCCAGAACAAGGTTCTCAACCTGCCGATCTCGAACGTGCCGGGTCCTCGCGAGCATGGCCGTGTCGGCGGGGCGTTGGTCACCGAAATCTATTCGGTGGGCCCGCTCACTACCGGCAGCGGGCTGAACATCACGGTGTGGAGTTACGTCGACCAGCTCAACATCTCGGTGCTCTCCGACGGCGCGACGCTGGCCGACCCGCACGAACTCACCGACGCGATGCTGGCGGCATTCGTCGAAATCCGCTGCGCTGCTGGACTTTCCGAGGATCTGACCGTCGTCGAAGGCGCAATGGCCCAGTAGCTGGGCTCGTACAATGACGTGCTCGACGAGGTGCGGCCGGTGATCGGTCCAACCGTCGTCATGTATGCAAGGTTTACTGTGGGTGGAAAGTTCCCCGACCTTCGACACAACCCCGAAAGCAAGGCGTCATGACCATGACCGAGTCTGGGCAGTTCCTCAGGGGTTTGATGGCGCCGGTGCTCGACGAGCGCGACGACGTCGACCTCGACGTCACGGGTCAGCTACCCGCGGCGCTGCGCGGCATGTTCGTGCGCAACGGTCCCAACCCGCAGTTCGCCCCCAAGGTGGCGTATCACCCCTTCGACGGCGACGGCATGCTGCACTCGATCGTTCTCGACAACGGAGCGGCGCGGTACCGCAACCGTTGGATCCAGTCGCGCGGACTGCTGGCCGAACGGCAGCGGGGACAAGCGCTCTACGGCGGTTTGGCCGAATTCACACTGCCTCCTGCCGACGTCATCGAAGAGTCGGGCATCACCAAGAACGTCGCCAACACGCACGTCATCCGGCACGCGGGCCGAATGATGGCTCTCTTCGAGGCATCACCCCCCACGCTGTTCAGCCATGATCTGGAAACGCTGGGAGAGTGGAACTTCGAGGGCAAGCTGCAGGGGCCGTGCACAGCCCACCCGAAGATCGACCCGGCGACCGGCGAAATGATGTTCTTCGGCTACAGTCCGTTTCCGCCGTACTTGAGGTACTACGTGGCCGACGCGGCCGGCGTGGTCGTTCACAGCACTCCGATCGACCTTCCGCGTCCAGTCATGATTCACGACTTCGTGGCCACCGAACACTGGACGGTCTTCTTCGATTCGCCAGCAGTGTTCCACCCCGAGTCACTCGAACATGGTGGCCCGTTGATTCGGTGGCAACCCGAGTGCGGCACCCGCATCGGAGTACTTCCACGACGTGGTGACGGGAGTCAGATTCGGTGGTTCGACGTCGACAGTCAGTACGTCGTTCACACGTTCAACGCCTGGGACGAGGGTGGGCGTATCGAGATCTTCGCGCCGCGAATGAGCTTCATGCCCAGCGCCTTTGGTGCCGCCGTGCAGGAGGACAGTGCCGTGCCACTGCCCTGGCGGTGGTCGATCGACCTCGAGACGGGCACGGTGCACGAGACGCAACTCGACGATCGTCCCGGTGACTTCCCCCGGATCAACGACGCCCACGCGACGACGCGCACCCGCTACCTCTACAACTGCCCGGCGAATTCCTGGGACCTGGCGTTCGACTTCGTCGGTGTGGTGAAGTACGACCTCGACACCGGCACCTCGAGCGCTCAAACCTATGCCGCCTCCGAGGTGTCGGGCGAACACGTCTTCGTCTCCGACCCGGACCGGCCGGACGAGGACGGTGGCTGGCTGCTGACGCTGGTGACCGACCGGGTTACTGAGCGCACCGACCTGGTCATCCTCGACGCCCAGAACGTCGCGGCTGACCCGGTCGCGCGCGTTCACCTGCCCCGACGCGTCCCCATCGGATTCCACGCCAACTGGTTTCCCGACGTGTCGTAATGACGAACGACCCCGTCACCGTGGGCGGCAACGGGGCCCTGGGGTTTCGCGGATCAGACGCGAGTTTACGAGGGTTCGGGATACTCTGAGCCAGCGTGACTCGGCGTGGGAGAAGCTAGTCGCGCTTGGCCTTGACCCAGTCCAGGAAGTGGCCGACCGCGGTCGCGGTGAAGTCGCCGTGGGGCGAGCCGAAGAAGTCGAACGCGTGCTGCGCGTGCGGTATCTCGGAGTAGACGACGACCTCGTCGGACTTCTCCTCGAGCGCCTGCGCGAACTCCCGCCCCTCGCCGACCGGGATGATCGAGTCGTCCTCGCCGTGCAGGATGAAGAACGGCGGGGCGTCGGGGCGGACCCGCGTGATCGGTGACGCGTCCAGATACTCCTGGCGGGCTTCCCTGAACGGCTTCTTCACGACCATCTTCTGCAGCAGTCCGACGAACTCGCGTCGGCCGTCGCCCTCGGTGGTGAACCAGTCGTAGCGGCCGTAGATCGGCACGGCCGCCACCACGGAGGTGTCGGCGTCCTCGAAGCCCGGCTGCCACTCCGGATCGTTGGGGGTCAGCGCCGCCAGTGCGGTCAGGTGCCCGCCCGCCGAGCCTCCGGTGATGGCGACGAAGTCGGGGTCACCGCCGTACTCGGCGATGTTCTCCTTGACCCAGGCCAGCGCGCGCTTGACGTCGACGATGTGTGCGGGCCACGTGTTGCGCGGGGCTGACCCGGTACGCCATCGACACGCAGATCCAGCCGCGTTCGGCCATGTGGCTCATCAGTGGATAGGCCTGGGGGCGACGCATCCCGATCGCCCATGCTCCACCCGGAACCTGAAGCAGCACAGGCGCTTTGCCGTCCCGAGGCAGATCGGCGCGGTGCCAGATGTCGGCGACGTTGGTGCGGTGCGGGCCGTAGCGAACGATGTCGGTCTTCTTGACGTACTGACGGCGCGACCACGACGTGCGCAGCACTCCGCGCCTGCGGCGCCGCTCGGCCGCGGCGACCGTCGACGTAGTTCTCGCCGAGCGTGTCGCGCAGCGGGTCCTCGAAGTAGTGCTGGGACTTCGCGTTGCGCATGTACACGAACCCGAGCACGCCCCACGACAGCGCCGTGAGGGCCAGCGCGATGCGGCCACCCCGGCCCTTGAAGTCGCCGCGCAGGCCGCGGCGTAGGGCATCGAGCATCGACGCGCCCGCGACCACGGGGGCCGCCTCGCCGGTCGGCCAGCCGAGGAAGAACACGGGAATCGTGACGTAGCCCTCGCGGCCCAGCGGGCGCACCGCGTTGGCGGCATTGGCCACCTCGGCGGCCGCACGCACCAGCGGAAACTTCTTCCGTCGCTTAAGCGCCATCGCCGTCCGTCGGAACGAGTTCTTGAAGGTCACGACGAACGATCTTGCCAGTGCTGCCCCTCGGCAAACCTTCCAGGACCGTGATGCTGCGCGGCACCTTGTAGTTCGCGAGCTGTTCGCGCACGTGGGCCTTGAGCGCATCGGTGGTCGCGGAGGCTCCCGGGTTCAGCACGACGAACGCCGCCAACCGCTGGCCGTACTGTTCGTCGTCGACGCCGAGCACCGCGGCCTCGGCAACCTCGGGATGCGTGGCCAGGGTCTTCTCGACCTCGATCGGGTAGACGTTCTCGCCTCCGGACACGATCATCTCGTCGTCGCGGCCGACCACGAACAGCCTGCCCGCGGCGTCGAGGTACCCGACGTCGCCGGAGTTCATGTAGCCCTCGTGGAAGTCCTTGGTGGCACCCGAGGTGTAGCCGTCGAACTGGGTGGAGTTGCGCACGTAGATCGTGCCCACCTCGCCGGTCGGCAACTCGCGGAACTCGGAGTCGAGGATTCGGAGGTCGGATCCGCCTGCGGCCGTGCCCGCGGTGTCCGGTGCGATGCGCAGGTCCGTCGGCGTGGCCGTCGCGATCATGCCCGCCTCGGTGGCGTTGTAGTTGTTGTAGATGACGTCGCCGAACTGGTCCATGAACCTGATCACGACGTCGGGCCGCATCCGCGATCCCGAGGCGGCGGCGAAGCGCAGCGAGCGTCCGCTGTAGCGCGCGCGGACGTCGTCGGGCAGATCCATGATCCGGTCGAACATCACTGGGACGACGCACAATCCGGTGGCCTGATGCTCGTCGACGAGGGCCAGGGTGGCCTCGGGATCGAACTTGCGCCGGGTGACGATCGTGCATGCCAGCGACGCCGCGAACACCAGTTGCGAGAAGCCCCACGCGTGGAACATCGGGGCGACGACGACGACGGTCTCCTCGGTGTGCCACGGTGTGCGGTCGAGGATCGCCTTCAAGATCTCCGGTCCGCCGCCGGAGTGGCTGGCGCCCTTGGGCGTTCCGGTGGTGCCCGACGTCAGCAGGATGACCTTCGACTTGGTCGTCGCGCGGCGCGGCTGCCTGCCCGAGTGGTCGATCGATCAGCGTCTCGACGGTCAGGGGTGCCACCCCGCCGTCGGTCCACGCGACGATCCGGTTCGCCTTGGGGGCGTCGGCCAACGCCCGGTCGACGGTCGGCGTGAACTCTTCGTCGTAGATGACGGCGATCGACTTGCCCGCGCCCTCGCGCGTCACCACCTCGGCCAAGGCAGGCCCGGCGAACGACGTGTTCAGCAGCAGGACGTCGGCGCCGATCCGATTGGCCGCGATGAGCGACTCGACGAAGCCGCGGTGATTGCGGGCCATGATCGCGACGACGGGCGGAGCCGCCCCGGCGGCGACATCGGACGTGCGTTGGCCGCTCAGTAATTCCTGCAATCCGGCAGCGAGGGCGTCGCTGCGTTGGTCGATCTCCCGAAAGGTGAGGGTGCCGAGTTCGTCGATCAGGCCGGCCCGATCCGGGCAGCGTTGCGCCGCGGCGGCGAATCCCGAAGTGATGCCCATGTTCTCGCGCGCCATGGCCGTGGCCATCCGGACGTACTTGTCGGGCCGCAGCGGCGCGATCACGCCCGCCCGCACCATGGTGCCCACCAGCCCGACGGTGTCGGTGATTCGGTCGGTCAGGCCCATGTCAGCCAAGCACCGGAAGTCGACGTTCCTTGGCCAATTCGTCGAGCGCCACCTGCATGACGTGGCGAACGTGCGCGTCGACCTCGTCGACGTCGGGGTCCTCGCCGAACTGCGCGGCGATGTCGATGGGCTCGAGCACCTGGGTGACGATCTTGGTGGGCAGCGGAACGTTCACGGGAAGCACGGCGCTCAAGCCGAAGGGGAAGCCGAAGGAGATGGGCAGGATCTTCGCGCGGAACAGCTTGTCCAGTCGCAGCAGCTTGGCGACCTCGGTTCCGCGGCTGAGGTACAGCTGGCTCTCCTGACCGCCGATCGACACCGACGGCACGATGGGCACGCCCGCGTTGATCGCGGCGCGCACGTAGCCGGTGCGGCCGCCGAAGTCGATGGTGTTCCGCGACGTCGTCGGTCGGTAGACGTCGTAGTCACCGCCGGGGAAGACGATGACGACGCCGCCCGTCCGCAGCGCCTCGTCGACGTTCTCGTGGTTGGCGGGGATGAAGCCGGTCTTCTTGAAGAGGTCGCCGGTGGGGCCGGCGAAGATGAGGTCGAAGCTGAGCGTGTAGATCGGGCGGTCGTAGCCGTGCTTCTCGTAGAAGTCGGTGGCGAAGACCGGGACGTCCATCGCGAACAGGCCGCCGGAGTGGTTCGCGACGACGAGCACCCCGCCATTCGGGACGTTGTCCAGTCCGCGGACCTCCGAGCGGTGCCAGCCCTTGATCAGCGGGCGGATGAGGCCCATCACCTTCTCGGTCAGGCCCGGATCCCACTTGGTGACTTCCGACGGCTCGGTATTGGGCACGGCTCCCCCTCAAGAAATTAGAACGTGTTCTAGTTTTAGAGTACCGGGTACGGCCTCAGCGAGAAAATCGCGTCCGATCCGTCTCGAACGGTAGTCGCGTCGGGTAGGAGGCGGTCGAGTTCGGCAGCAACGCTGGCGGGTCGTACATGGCGAAGCTGTCCGCCGCTCTCTTAGCGTCCTCCGCGGTGCTCGCGAGCGCCATGTCCAGGTTCGCGCCGGTCAGGTCAGTGCACCTGTCGGTGTCCTCGGGTGCCCCGGCCTCGGATCGGCGAGCGCGCTCAGATGGCTGCCACGAAGGTCGCGGTGTAGACCTCGGCGGGCGTCTGCGAGTGTGCTGACGGTCGATCGAGGAAGATCCACGCGCCGGTCGCGCCGCTCTGGATGGGGGCCTGAACGGTCACGCCGCCTGCGCCCGTCGCGTCGGTGACGAAGCTTGCCGCGGTGACGCCGGGGTCGCCTGGCCCGCATGCCAGCGTCGATCGCGGCACCTGGATCAGCCGGACGTTGTATTGCATGTCGGGTACCGCCGTCGCGAGGGTGACGACCGCGGACACGCTGTTTCCGGGAGTGGTCATCTCGGCGAACGCTCGGCCGAACTGGTTGGGCTGAATGTGCGTGGACAGCTGTTTGCCGTCGCAGGACCGGAGGGTGGCATCGAGCGGCATCTGGATCGGGAGCCTTGACCCGCTCGGTGCGTCCGCCGAGGCGACGGCACCACTGGAAAAAGGCAGTAAGGCGGCGGCGAAGAATAGTTAATATCGTGAACGTCAATTTGCGCATGAATTGATCATGATCCATTCGCGTGCCTGCCGCAGTATTCCGCGTCACAGAAACGGGGTGAGCTGCATCAAATTCTCTTGAGCCTGAGCATCGGTTCATGCCCTGATGGGTGCCCAGCAGGAAAAGTCATGTCCCCCGTCGGACGTCGACGCGATACTCGATCACTGTGAGCGATCAACCCAGCGCCCCCCGACGGGACCGTCTGCGGGAACTGCTCGACGCCGTCGTCGACGACGACAACGCCGGCGTCGCGGACATGGCGCGCAGCAGCTACGCCTCGGAGTTCCACTTCTCGCGGCAGGTCAGCCGGTTCACCGGCGAACCGCCCGCCGCGCTGCGCAGGCGCGTGATGCTGGAGCGCGCGGCATGGCGACTGCAACGGGGTGAACGCGTCGCGGCCGTCGCGGCCGACGAGGGCTGGTCGTCGCCCGAGGTGTTCTCGAGGGCGTTTCGCCGCGCGTACGGGGTGCCGCCGTCGCAGGCCGTCGACGTCGACTTCCGGTTGACGGCGCCGAACGGACTGCACTTCCACCCGCCAGAATCGTTGAAGGTGCAGAGCGCGGGCGACGGGAAGCCCCCGGACGTCTCGCAACTGCTGGTGGCGCACGACGTCGCAGACACCGACTACCTCATCGGCCAGGCGGGAGCCCTCACGGAATCCCAATGGCTGGAACCGCTTTCGCCAGGGCAGGTGGTCCTCGACTGGGACGGCGAGGAGCCCAGCGTCGCTGCCGTGCTCGGTGCCATCGTGTGGAGCAAAGAGGTCTGGCTCGCCAGCATCGAGGGTCGCGACCAACCGGAACTCGGCGGCGTGCGAAGTTCCGCACGCCTCGCCGCGGACCACCGCACGGTCTCGGCGCGCTGGACGGCGATGATCGCCGACCACGCCGCCGAGGGACGGTTGGCGGACACCGTGATCGACGCGCTGTGCGACCCGCCGGAGTCGTTCCAGGTCTACGGAATCGTCGCTCACGTCCTGACGTACTCGGGCCACCGGCGCGAACTGACGCGCAGCATGCTCGCTCGCCACGGTGTGATGGTCGGCCGCGGCGATCCGCTGGACTGGATGAGAGGTAACTGAATCATGGCGTGCATCTACTACACCGCGTCGAGCCTGGACGGCTTCGTCGTCGACGAGGCGGACAGCCTGGACTGGCTGACGTCGCGCGACGTCGACGCCGACGGCCCCTTCGGCTATGCTGCCTTCGCGAAATCGGTTGGTGCCCTTGTGATGGGGTCGGCCACGTACGAGTGGATCTTGAAGGACCAGCCCGGCGACTGGATGTACGAGCAGCCGAGTTGGGTGCTCACCAGTCGTCCGAGCATCATCGCCGATGGGCATCCGGTGCGGACGTTCGAAGGACCCGTCGAGGAGCTGTATCCGTCGCTCGTCGCCGCCGCGGGGGACAGGGACGTCTGGTTGGTGGGCGGCGGGCAGGTGGCGGCGCAGTTCGTGGCGGCAGGCCTGGTCGACGAGATGATCGTGACGTACGCGCCGTGCTCGCTGGGCCGGGGCGCGGCGGTGCTGCCCCTTCGATCGGAGTGGGTGCTTCAGGAAGTGGGACGCAACGGCGAATTCGTCTGTGCGCGTTGGGTTTCGGCGTAGCGGCTAACGGGTCACCGATGGGATGCCGTTGCGTCGCACGAACTCCCGTGACTTGATCAGGAATTCGATCTGTTCGGCGACGGCGTGCAGCGGGTCGACGCTCTTGGCCGACCGGCACAGCACGACGGCTCCCTCGAGCGATGCGATGGAGGTCCAGGCCAGCGACGTGGCGTCGGTAGCTTCGAACCCGTCGGCGGTGAACGCGCGGGTGAGCGCGTCGCGCCAGCGGTCGAGGATGTGGCTCGCGATGGCGGTCAGCGCGGGCACGTCGTCGGAGGATCCGATGGCCGCCGCGACCACGGGACACCCCGCGGTGAAGTCGCTGTCGATCAGGGTCCGCTCCCAGAACTCGACGAACCTGCGAACCAGGAAGATGTACCCCTGTTCGGCGGCATCGTCGATCACGGCGGTGATGGTGTCGCCCGCGAACTGGAGTGCCTCGGTGAGGAGCTGAGTCCTGCCGTCGGGGAAGTGGTAGTAGACCGATCCGCGCGGGGCGCCGCTGCGCGCCAGCACCTCGTCGATCGTGACGCCGGCGGCGCCCTTCTCGCGAAGCACCTCGGCGGCGCTGAGCAGCATCTTGATGCGGGTGGATCCGCGCTTGGTCGGGGGTTTATCGGTCGCCGCGGTGGTTGCGCCGCTCGGCATCAGACCGCGGCCCGCGGATTCCGTAGCTGCGACAGCCGCATCTGGACGTCCTGCGGAGTGAATCGGAGTGCCCTCGGGTGGTCGCCTACCCGGCGCGTGAATTTGCGGCCGAGGACGTTGACCTCAATGACCCACATGGGGCACCTCCATAACTATGCTTACGACCATAGCTCCCGCAACACACGCAAGCAACGAATGTATTCCGTATCACATCCGATACGCTGTTACCGGCAGGTGAACGGGTGTACCGAGCCAACCTCACGAAATCGTGAAGCCGACGTCGATTATGGGCTCTTACATAATTACTCCAGGCGTGGGAGGCGGTCACGGACGCAACCGCTCAGGCGAAGATGCGCTCCGGCCGGAGGCGACCCTGTTGTTCGGTACCGACGACGCGGCGGAGGGCGGCAGTCGTTCGTCGAACGACGCCCTCCGAGCTCCGCGGCTATTAGCCGGCGTTCTCCAACGCCACTAGCGCTGCGGCCACCGCGAAGTACTTGCTCGCACCGAACTGACGGACCGTCTTGATGCCGAACGCCTCTTCGAGGTGCTTGGCATCGGCGTCGGTGACGCCGGCCAGTGCGGCGGGTGACGCGTCGAGAATCTCCATGAGTGACGTGCTCTCGTAGGCCTTGTCGAGCGCCTTGTCCAAGCCGACGGATACGGCCATGTTTCCTCCTAGGTAGCGCGAGAGTGTGATCGCGCGCGACGCTAGTGGGGGTACCTGGCTGAGCCCTGCGAGCCCGGTGTTACTCGGGCGTGTAGCCGAACGGCAGCAGGACGCTCTTGGCCTGCGTGTACTGCTCGATGCCCTCCGGACCGTTCTCGCGGCCGATGCCCGAGTTCTTGTAACCACCGAACGGGGCGCCGGGATCGAACGCGTACATGTTGACCGCGTACGTGCCGGTGCGGATCTGCGCCGCGATCTTCATCGCCTTGTCGTTGTCGGTGGTGAACACCGACCCGGCCAGGCCGTAGACCGAGTCGTTGGCGATGCGCACGGCGTCCTCTTCGGTGTCGTACGGGATCACCGCCAGCACGGGTCCGAAGATCTCCTCCTGCGCGATGGTCATCGAGTTGTCGACGTCGGCGAACAGCGTCGGCTCGACGAACCAGCCGCTGTCGAGGCCCTCGGGCCGGCCGCCGCCGGTGACCAGTCGCGCGCCCTCCTCGACGCCCTTCTTGATGTAGGCCTCGACGCGCTCGCGCTGCTTCTCACTGATCAACGCTCCGATCATCGCGCCGGGGTTGTCGGGCAGCCCGACGGGCATGGCGGCCACCGCGGCGGCGAGCTTTTCGACGACCTCGTCGTAGCGCGAGCGTGGCGCCAGGATGCGGGTCTGCGCGACGCAGGCCTGGCCGGTGTTCATCAGCCCGGAGAACACCAGCATCGGCAGCGTGGAATCCAGGTCGGCGTCCTCGAGGATGATGGCCGCCGACTTGCCGCCCAGCTCCAACGAACACGGCTTCAGCTTCTCGGCGGCGATCTTGGCGATCTCCTTGCCGACGGCGCTGGACCCGGTGAACGTGAACTTGTCGATCTCGGGGTTGGCGGTCAGCGCGCGGCCGGTGTCCACGCCACCGGGAACGACCGACAGCACGCCCTCGGGCAGGCCCGCCTCGGCGAAGATCCCCGCCATCGCGAACAGCGACAGCGGCGTCTCGGCGGCCGGCTTCACGACGATCGTGCAGCCCGCGAGCAGAGCGGGGCCGAGCTTGTTGGCGGCGAGGAAGAACGGCACGTTCCACGCCGTCACCGCTGCGACGACGCCGATCGGCTCGCGCAGCACCATCGTCGGTGCCGTAGGCGCCGTCGCGGAAGTCACGCCAGGTGAACTTGTCTGCTGCGCCGGCGAAGAACTGGAACGACGCCATCGCTGCGCCGTACTGCATCATGTCGACGATGGTCGGCGGCTGTCCGGTCTCGGCGGCGAGCAGGAAGCAGAGTTCTTCCTTGCGCTCTTCCATGATCTTCACGGCGGCGGTGAGCACCGCGGCGCGCTCGTCCGGCGACATGTGCGGCCAGGGCCCTCGTCGAATGCCTTGCGTGCTGCGGCGCAGGCGGCGTCCACGTCGGCGGCCGATGCCAGCGGCACCTTGCCGACGAGTTCACCGTCGCGGGCGAGTGCACTTCGATGACCTCGGAGGTGGACGGCTCGACCCACTTGCCGCCGATGAACAGCTTGTCCCACTCCGTCTTGAAGGCAGTGCTCTGTGTCATGGGCGTCACATTACCCATCGAACGGCGAAACGAGAACCTGTTGCAGTTCAGTCGTTCACGACGGTTGCAACACCAGCACCAGATTGCTCACCGTGAATTCGCGAAGCAGGGGCATGCGGACCATCCACCACGCCCATCGCGGGTGGTAGCGGGGAAATGCGGCGATGAGAGCGCCGGTGCTGACGGCCCAGTCCAGACCGTCGGCCGCCGAGACCGCGAACAACGACGAGCCGTAGTCATTCTTGGGTCGACGACCGTGTTTGCGGGCGTAGCGGTCGGCCGCCCGCGCCCCGCCCAGGTAGTGCGTCAACCCCATCTCGTGCCCGCCGAACGGACCTAGCCACACCGTGTAGGACAGCACGACGAGGCCCCCGGGGCGGGTGACCCGCAGCATCTCCCTGCCCATCTGCCACGGGCGTGCGACGTGCTCGGCCACGTTCGAGGACAAGCAGATGTCGACGCTGTCGTCGGCGAAGGGCAGTGCCATTCCGGAGGCCCGGACGAACGTGCCCCCGTCCGGCTCGCCCGCCGGACCCCGGCTGGATGTCGCCGCCAGCGCGGCTCCGGCATGCGCCTCCGGGGTCGGGTTCGACGCCCACGTACGTCAGCCCGGCCTCCTCGAAGGCCGTCGCAAAGTAACCGGGGCCGCCGCCGACGTCGAGCAGCGTGCGTCCGGCCGGGGGAGCGCCGTGAAGTGCCGTCCACAACGAGGTGACGAGCGCGACGGTGTCGGAGGCCAGCGTCCCGTAGAACCGCTCCGGATCGCTCTGTTCGAAGCGGAACTCTGCGAGCAGGCGCACCGAGCGACGCAGCGTTGCCCGCGCGGCGAACAGATCGGTGACGGCCACCGGTCGAGCCTAAGGCGGCGACTACGCTGGCACCGATGTCCGCGTCCCCGATCCGTTCCGTCTTGCTGCTGTGCTGGCGCGACACCGGCCACCCGCAGGGCGGCGGCAGCGAGACGTACGCGCAGCGGATCGGCAGCCAACTCGCCGCTTCCGGCGTCTCGGTGACGCTGCGCACCGCGCGATATCCAGGGCGCGCGCGCCAACGAGGTCGTGGACGGCGTCGCGATCAACCGAGCCGGCGGGCGGTACACGGTCTACGTGCTGCGCGGTCCTGGCGATGGTCGCGGCCCGACTCGGCTCGGTCCCTTGCGCGGGTACGACCCGACGTGGTCGTCGACACGCAGAACGGGCTGCCGTTCCTGTCCCGGCTGGTGTACGGCAGCGTTCCGTGCGTGCTCGTCCACCACTGTCACCGCGACATGTGGCCGACGGCGGGCTGGGCTCTCAGTCGGCTGGGCTGGTTCATCGAGTCGAAGCTGTCGCCCCGGGTGTACCGGCGCAACCAGTACGTGACGGTGTCGCTGCCGTCGGCGCGCGACCTCGTCGAGCTTGGCGTGGGCACCGATCGCATCGCCATTGTCCGCAACGGGTTGGACGAGGCTCCGCCGAACACCCTGACCGAGCCGCGGTCGGATACCCCGCGGGTGGCGGTGTTGTCGCGGCTGGTTCCGCACAAGCAGATCGAGCACGCCCTGGAGGCGATCGCGGCACTGCGACAGACGATTCCGGACGTGCACCTCGACGTCATCGGCGACGGGTGGTGGGCCGACCGGCTCGTCGAACACGCGACGCAGCTGGGCATCTCCGACGCCGTCACCTTCCACGGCCATGTCGACGATGAGACCAAACATCAAGTTCTGCAACGGTGTTGGGTGCACGTGCTGCCGTCGCACAAGGAGGGCTGGGCCCTCGCCGTCACCGAGGCGGCGCAGCACGGCGTGCCGACCGTCGGCTACCGGTACTCCGGCGGTCTGAACGACTCGATCGTCGACGGGGTGACGGGGCTGCTGGTCGACGATCACGCCGAGCTGGTCGACGCCGTGGACGGGCTGCTGACCGATGACGTGTCTGCGTGGTCAGCTCGGCGCCAAGGCGCAGGCGCGCAGCCTGGAGTTCTCGTGGGCGCTGACGACCGACGCGATGCGCGAGGTCCTGGAAGCCGTGGTCGACGGCCGCCGAGTCGCCGGCGTCGTCATCTAGACGGTCTGGGCGACCATCCGCGAGAAGTCGGCGAGTCCTTCGACGTTCCAACACATGTGGGCTACCTCTTCGAGCGTGAGTCGCCGAGCACCGAGCTGGCCAGCGCCATGAACTTGTCCTCGAGTTGGCGATCGGACATCGGGTTGGCCGGCGTGCCGAGGTTGTGCTCGACGTAGACTCTCCACCGAACGGCCGTCGGCCAGGTTGACGACGACCCGTGCCGACTCCTTGGTCTGATCGGGGTCGACGTGGACGGTGATCCGTTCGCGAAGCCGGACCACGCCGGGGTCGGTGACGCGCTCGTCGGTGAACTGTGCGAGCGACGCGGCGCCATCGGCGAGGGCCACCGCCAACACGTGGTAGATGCTGAACTTGCCCTCGAGTCCGTGCGCGGATCGGTAATGCCCGTCGTGGTCTTGACGTAGTCGTGGACGTACGCGTCGACCGACGCCACGTGTGTCGGGCGTCAGGCCGTGTTCGACGCGCAGTTCGAGTAGCGCCTGCGCGGGCGGATGGGTCAGCGATCCGCATGCGTACGGCTTGAACCCGTCGCGCGGGAGGTACCAGGTCTCACCGAGGCCGTCGGTGGCGCGCGACGGCGCCGGGTCGGGCGAGAAGAGGTGCAGGAATCCGCGGTGCCCCTCCATGGGTTCGGTGCTCGACGTGAAGCCGTCGCGGGCGAGGAATCCCGACAGCAGCCCGTCCATCGCGGCCTTACCGGCATGTAGCGACTTGCCCATCGACCCGTAGACGACCTTCATCCCCGCGCTCTGGGTGGCGCCGGTGCCGAGCGCCGCGAGGGTCTGCTCCGGCCGAGAGCCCGAGCACCCGCGCCGTCGCGACCGCGGCGCCGATGTGCCCGACCGTGCCCGTGACGTGCCAGCCGACGTCGTAGTGCCCCGGTCCCGCCGCGACGGCGACCCGGGTCTGGACCTCGAAGCCTGCGACGAACGCCGCGATGGCGGTCTCTCCGGTGACGGGTACCAGTTCGGCCGCCGCGGCGATCGCCGGCCACAGCGGTGCGCTGCCGTGGATCGTCGTGCGGTCGGGATTGAAGGTGTCGTCGAAATCCAGGAGGTGCGCCGAGATGCCGTTGGCCAGTGCCGCGTAGCCTGCCGCCGCACGCTGGCGCGCGCCGACGATGCTCGCGGTGCGCGATCCGTCGCCCGGGTCGAGGGCTGCGATGCCTCTGCGGACCCTTGCGGCCTCGTCGGTCGCCGAGCCCGCGAGCGTGCAGCCGAGCCAGTCGAGCAGACAGCGCTTGGCCTGATGCACGACGTCGGGCGGCAGGTCCTCGACCCGCAGTGTTGCCGCGAATTCCGCCAGCTGCGCGCTCGTTGAGTGATCGTCGGTCACCAGAATCACCTAGGTCTGTATTACGGAAATACATTCTGTTATACAGACTGTATGGCTTCAACGGTGCAGGCGGTGGAGAACTCCGAAAACTACGACGATCGGACATCGCGCCGAGACGCGCACCCTGCTCGACTTCGTCAGGCACACCGACTCGGCCGACGTGCCCGCGGCCGTGCTGGACGAGAGCACGCGGTGCCTTCTCGACCACCTCGGCTTGGCGATCGCGGGAGCCGGGCAACCCGCGGCCAGGATCACCAGGGAGCAGGCCCTCCTTCTTGGCGGCAACCCCCAAGCACGGGCGCTCGGTACCTCCGATCGGCTGCGGGTCACCGATGCTGCGCTGGCCAACGGAATCGCCTGCCATGCACTGGACTTCGATGACACGCATGTTCCGACCATTCTGCACCCCACGACGCCGCTCTACGCTGCGGGCACCGCACTCGCCGAGTGGCGGGAGTCCAGCGGCCTCGACCTGCTCGCCTCGCATGCGCTCGGTTACGAACTGAGCGCGCGTGCCAGCAACGCCCTCTATCCCGAGCACTACGACGTGGGCTGGCACATGACCGGAACAACGGGGGCGCTGGCCGCCGCTGCCGTCGCGATCCGGCTGCTCGGCCTCGACGCACTGGCCGGACGCACTGCCTGAGTATCGCGGCGACCCAGGCCGCCGGGCACCGGGAGCAATTCGGTACGATGACCAGCCGTTCCACGCCGGCCACTCCGCACAGGCAGGCGTGTGGGCGGGCCTGCTCGCCGCCGGAGGATTCACCGGCGCGCCCGACCCGCTGCAGGGCCGCCGCGGCATGTTCGCGGTGATGTCGTCGGCGAGTAACCCCGACGACCTCATCGATGGGCTCGGCGAGAAGTGGCAGATCTTCGACAACGGCGTGAAGCCGTACGCGTGCGGCGTGGTGATCCATCCCGCGATCGACGCGGTGCGCGACCTCGCGGCGCGTAAGGGGCTCGACAGCGGACCAGATTTCGTCGATCACGCTGCGGGTGCACCCGTTGGTACTCGAACTGACCGGAAAGACCGATCCCAGAACGGGTTTGGAAGGCAAGTTCTCGGTGACCTTCGCGTGCTCGATAGGACTGCTGCGTGGCCGTGCCGGGGAGGCCGAGTTCTCCGACGCCCTCGTCGTCGATCCCGACGTGCGCGCCGTGATGTCCCGCATCGAGGTCGTCGCGGATGCCGACGTGCCCCACACCCAGGCCGGTGCAACGGCGGTCACCACCGCAGGCGATACGGTCGAGACGTGGGTCGACGACGCGCGGGGAACCCCGGGCAATAGACTCTCCGACGACGAACTGCGCGAAAAGTTCTTCGGGCTTGCGGATTCCGTGATCGGCCATGAACAGCCGAACGGTTGGCGGACGCGACGTTTGCCCTCGCGTCGAGCGGTACCGTGTCGGATCTGCTGGACCGCACCGTGCCCGGTCAGTAGATGGGCGACAGGCTTGGCGCCTTGTCGCCGTCGCAGTCCACGCGGACCACGGTCCCGGTGACCTCGGTGGGCTCTAGGGTCAACCGCGCGACCTGCTCGGCGATCTCGTCGCGACAGCGGTCCAGATCGGCTCCGACGCAGTCGATTCCCGGTGAGATGGCGTTGACCGCTACCCCGTCGTCGCGAAGTGACGCCGCCAAGGCACGGGTCAGCCCGAGCAGGCCGTACTTCGCCGATGACACGTGTACCCGCACGGGATCGCCGTCGAGTGCGTTGCGGCCGAGAATGTTGACGACCCGTCCGCCGGGAATCAGGGTCGGCAGCGCATTCCGGATGCAGGTGAACGCTCCGTCGAGGGTGACGGCGAGCACCTTGTGCCACTCCTCCTCGGTGATGTCGGCGAACGGCGAGCGCGGCCAGGTAGGAGGCGTTGTTCACCAGCACCCGCACCTTGCCGTGTTCGGCGATCATGCCGGACCTGCGCTGTACTGCAGGGAATCGGTGACGTCGGCGGTGGCGGTGAACGCCCGTCCTCCCGCCGCCTCGATGGCGGCTACCACCGACTCGGCGTCGCCGGCCCTCGAGCGAGTGTTCACGGCGACCGTCAGTCCACCGCGGCCCAGCCGCTCGGCGATTACTGCGCCTAGCCCACTGCCCGCGCCGGTCACGAGGGCGACGTCGGTCTCAGACATCCGCGAGGGGCACCGTTTGCGCGAGAAGTGTTGACACATTGGCCAACTCGTCGATGTGCCAGCAGGTGCTCAGCAGTTCCTCGGTTCGCTCGGTTCCGAGTACCGGGCCGACCAGGTCGCGGAACTTCTTGCTGAGCTCGTCGTCGGTCAACGGGTCCGCAGGTGTTCCGCGGTTGCCGCGCACCTCGGTGGTCAGTGTGCGGCCAGCGGTGAGTACCAGTTCGACATCGGCGTCCTGCTTCCCGAGTGCGGGGTCGGCGACGATCTTGACCCGCTCGCGCAGTTCGACGACGTCGGGCCGGGTCAGCACGGTCTCGTCCAGTTCCTCGGTGCCGAGGCGGCGGAACATGGCGGCTGCCGCCGCGCAGTGCCGGAGGCTGAACTTCGCCTGCATGCGCGTCTCCGGCCGCGGTAGGTCGGTGAACCGGGCGGCAGGCGGGGCCACCCGCACTTCGATCGCGGTGACGTCCTCGGGCGTCACGTCTTCGGCGCTCATCAGTGCGATCACGCCGTCGATCATCGGATGGGTGAGTGACCCGCTGGGGTAGAGCTTGTATCCGTTGGACTCGAGGTTCCACGTCTCGACCGAGGCCGCTGCTGATCTTCTCGGGCGCCGGGTCGTCGCTCATCACCGCGAGATAGCCGAAGTCACCCTCGAGTGCCCTGGGGCTCGCCGTCAGTCGCTGCTCGACGAGTGTCGCCGCAAGCACGCCGTCCATGGCGGCCTTGCCCGAGTGTATGCTTCTTCAGATCGCTGCCCGCCATGACCCGCAGGCCGGCCGCTTGCGTGGCGCCTGCGGCGATCGCATGCTCGAGCTGCTCGGCGCCGAGACCCATCGTTCGTGCGGCCGCGGCCGCAGCGCCGACATGGCCGCTCGTGCCGGTGACGTGCCAGCCCGCGTCGTCATGCGTCTGGCCCGCGGCGTGAGCGACGCGCGTCTCGACCTCGAAGCCCACCGCGAACGTGGCAAGCGCTTCGCGTCCGGTGACCGGCTGCGTGCTGGCCGCGGTTCGGCGACCGCGAGGATCGCCGGCCACACCGAGCAGCTGCCGTGGACGGTCGTTCCTGGCGGATTGTAGACGTCGTCGAGATCGAGCACATGTGATGCGAACGCGTTCAGGAATGCCGCGTACGGGGCCGATGTCCTCAGCGGTGTGCCCACAATCGTTCCGACGCCGTTCCCGCCCGTCGGCGACTGCGGCGCGAGCGCGCTGCGAGGCGTCGTCCGCGGCACCGGCGACCGTCACCCCGACATGGTCTACGAGGGACCGGCGGGAGGCGTGCTGGACGTCCTCGGGGATGCTGTCGGCGGCGAAGTCGGCGACGAAGTGGGCGAGCAGGGATGTGGGGCTGCCCTCTACCGTCATTGATCCTTCCTCAACCCGAGGTTCGCAGCAGGGTGCCGACGATGTCCGTCTGCTCCTCGAGGTAGTTGGAGAAGTCGTCGTCCTGCAAGTTCTCGGTCACCAGACCGTCGTCGGTGGCCAGGGTCTTCCAGCCCTCGGTCTCGACCATCTTCGACAGGTCGTCCTGGTAACCCTGGATGGCGTCCTCGGGCATGTCCGGTGCTCCCACCACGGCGCGGAACTGGACCGGCACCTTGGCCGAGTCGATGCCCTGCTCGGTTGTGGTGCTGACGTCGGGGAAGATCTCGAGTCGCTTGTCGCCGACGACCGAGATCACCTTGAGCTGACCGGCTTTCACCTGTTCTCCGACGTCGGATGCGCTACCCAGCATGATGTTGGCGTCGTTGCGCAGCAGCGCGGTGATGCGCGATCCGGTGTCCTCGAAGGACAGGAACTTCCACTTCGCGCCGAGCGCGTCCTGCAGCACCAGACGGGTCAACGCGTCATTGGCGGTGCTGGATCCGCCGGCCTGAACCAGTGTGTCCGGCGCCGCCTTGGCCGCCTTCACGAAGTCGGCGAAGGAGTTGAATTGAGACTTCGCGTTGGTGACGACCACCTGAGGTTCGGTGGCCACCAGCGTGATCGGGGTCAGCATGCTCAGGTTCACCTACGCGTTGACACCGTCATCGGCGTAGCGAGCCAGGTCGGGGTGACTTGAGCGATCAAGCCCGCATTGCCCTTCTTGTCGACCATGTAGGACATCGCGCCGATCGAGTCGCCTGCGGGCACGTTGCGAACCGGCCACTGTGTGTCGATGATCTTGTTGTCGTACATCACCTTGATCATCTGCCGGGTGAAGACGTCGGAGCCGCCGCCTACCGCGTTGTGGGTCACCACCTCGACGGAACCTCCGTGGGGCCACCGCCCGAGCCCGACTTTCCACATGCGGCCATGCCGAGTAACGCGAGTATGGCGATGGTGATGGTGACGATTTTCCTGAAGCGGATCATGTCCGTTCCTTCCTTGCAGCAGTTGATGTTTCGGGACTAGGGGAGGAGATAGGACGGGGGATTGTGGGTCAGGCATCGATATCGACCAACTGTTCGCGCACCTTCCGCGTCTTGCGGCCGAAGGTGAGCACCAGCAGGAGCAGCACGGCAATGCCGATCAGCACTGCCGAGATGGGCCGCTGGAGGTAGATGATCGGGCTGTTGTCGGACAGAAGAAGCGACTGCCGGATCGAGTTCTCGGCAATCGGGCCGAGGACGAACGCGAGAACCAGTGGGGCGGGAGGGATGTCGAGCTTGCGCATCGCGTAGCCCGAGTAGGCCGAACACCACCAGCAGTCCGACGTCGAACATGGAGAAGTTGACGCTGAAGACGCCGACCACCGAGATCAGCAGGATCGCGGGGTATAGCACCTTGTACGGGGTGTTCAACAGCTTGGCGAAAAGCGGCACCATCGGCAGGTTCATGACGACCAGGACGACGTTGCCCAAGTACATGCTGGCGATGATCGGCCAGACGACGTCGGCATGCTCGTGGAACAGCAGCGGTCCGGGATTCAGCCCGTAGAGCACCAGGGCCCCGAGAAGCACTGCGCCCGTGCCGGATCCGGGAATGCCCATCGTCAGCAGCGGCACCATGGCGCCGCCGGTCTCGAGTTGTTCGCGGCCTCCGGTGCGCCACACCCTCGATGGACCCCTTGCCGAACTCCTCGGGGGTCTTCGACGTCTTCTTCGCGATGATGTAGGAGACGAACGAAGCCACCGTCGACCCGGCGCCGGGCAGGATGCCGATGAGGAACCGACGACGCCGCCCTGCACCATTGCCGGTGTCGACTTCCTGATGTCCTTGCGTGACGGCAGCAGCTCGCTGAGCTTGCTCCGGACCTTGAACAACTTCTTCTCGGTCTTGTCCTCGATGTTCACCAGCACCTCGCCGACGGCGAAGATGCCGACGCTCAAGGCGATGAACTCGATGCCACCCGCTAGTTCGATCTGCCGCCGGTGAAGCGCTGTTCCCCCGAGAACAGGTCGGTGCCGATGGTGGCCAGGAACAGCCCGATGAACATCGAGATGAAGCCCTTGAGCATCGAGTCGCCCGGCCAGCATGATCACCAGCAGCAGCGCGAAGATCATCAGTGCGGAGTACTCGGGCGGGCCGAAGTTCACCGCGACGTCCGCGGCGATGGGCGCCAGGAAGGTCAGTCCGATGACTCCGATGGTGCCCGCGACGAACGACGCGATGGCCGCGATGCCCAAAGCTGGTCCGGCGCGGCCGTTCTTGGCCATCTGGTAGCCGTCGATGCAGGTGACGACCGATGACGATTCACCTGGGATGTTCAGCAGGATCGACGTCGTCGAACCGCCGTACTTCGCGCCGTAGTAGATGCCCGCCATCATGATGAGCCCGGTCGCCGGTTCGAATCCCGTGGCCAGCGGCAGCAGGATCGCGATGGTGGCGGGCGGGCCGAGTCCCGGCAGGATTCCGACCAGCGTGCCGAGCAGGCAGCCCACGACCAGCCAAAGCAGGTTGGTCGGCGTGAAGGCCGCCTGCAGGCCCGACAGCAGCCCTTCGATCGCGCTCACCGCTGTCCTCCCGGGAGTGTTCCGATGTCTTCGTGAAAGTCGCTCATTGCCATACGGTTCCGGCTGGTAGTTGGACTTCGAGTGCGGTCTCGAACAGCAGGTACATCGCCGGCGGAACGAGAAGCAGCGTGATGATGGACGGGATCGAGCGGATCCGCTCGATGACGAGGATCACCAGGAGTACCAGAACCTCGCCCGCGACGAGGAAGCCGAATGGCTCGATCAGCAAGGTGCAGACCACCAGCGCGAGCCAACCGAGGAGCGCGCGGCCGATCCGGTTCGGCTTGAGCGACAGGGTCGGGAAGTCACCGCTGCGGGCCCGTCGGCCCGAACAGCCATATCGCAGACAGCACCAGACCCAGGGCGATGAGGCAACCGGTCAGCAGCACCGGCAGATAGCCGGGTCCGGGTTCGCCGTTGGAACCGCGGTAGGGAAGCTCGGTCTCGCTGCGGTACAGCATCCATGCGCCCGCCGCCGCGATCACGAGGCCGAGACCACGTGCATGATGCGGGTGAGCCGGATGTCGTGTTCGGTCGGTCCGTCCTCCGTCTCCGCCGCGACGACGTCATCGGACTCGTCGACGACCTCCGCCGGCTCTCGACGACGAGGTCGTCGGATCCCGAGGGGGGGGATCGGAATCGAGGATGTGCTCGTCGCCGAGAGTGGCACCGGTGGGCCGTTCGGTGTCATTCGCCATGCAGGCCTCTTCGCTGATGTCTTTAGTATGGAAATTGTTTCTGCCTATAGGAAAACCTAAGACCCGTCGGGAAGATGTGTCAAGCGTCACTTTCAAATGCCGAACCTGGCAGTTCCCACCGCGAACGCCGCTATTCTTCTTCTATGCAGAAGGTCAGACCGGAGAGCGAAACTGGCCCTGCCTATCCGATCTCCTCGGTGAACAACGCACTTCTCTTGCTGCTCCTCTTCCGTGAGCAGCCGCGCGTGCGGCTCACCGACGCGTGCAAGTACCTGGGCGTCGCGCACTCCACGGCGCATCGTCTGCTGGCGATGCTGGCCCATCACGGCTTCGTCCAGCAGGAGCCCGTGACGCGTGCCTACGTCGCCGGGCCCGCCCTGGTCGAGGTGGGGCTGGCCGTCGTCGGTTCGCTCAACGTCCGCGAACAAGCCCGGCCCGCGATGGAGGAACTCAATACCGAACTGGGCGAGACGGTCCACCTCGGTGTGCTCGAGGGCACGCAGGTGCGCTACGTCGACGCCGTCGAGTCGGAGCGCGCGCTGCGGGTGGTGGCCCGCACTGGCACGCTGGTACCCGCCCACTGCACGTCCTTGGGTAAGGCGCTGCTGTCCCTGATGACGGATCCGGAAGTGGCCGACTGTATCCGACGTCTGCAGAGCCGTTCAGCGCGCGCACGGACCGCTCGATCACCACGCAGGCCGCGTTGCTGAAGGAGATCGCAAAGGCGCGCGCGCGTGGTTACGCGCTGAACTCCGGCGAGACAGAGGACGACGTCGGTTCGGTGGCCGTGGCGTTCCGGGACTTCGCGGGACGGTTGGCTGCGATCGCCGTCGCCGCCCCGGCGAGCCGGCTTACCGCACAACGTATTTCGCGCATCGGCGAGCTGATGATCGACACGCTGGCCAAGGCGCCCGACGGCCCGCGCCGAAGCTAGCCCGCCGCAGGGCCGGGGTCGCGCCGTTCGCTGACGAGACCCGAGCCCGCGGTGACCAGCATGACGGCCGCCAGCAGGACGAACGCCATCTGGACGCCTAGCCAGCCCGAGATGACGCCTGCCACCGCGAGGATGATGGTCTGCCCGAGCCGGTTGGTGGCCACGCGAAGGCCGAGCGCCGACCCCCGGCTAGTGTCGTCGACCAGATTGACCACCCAGTCCATCGTCGTGGTCTGCGACAGGCCGAGCGCGAAGCCGAGTACGGACATCGCGAGGATCATCGGGACGAGGTCGTCGCTCACCGCGAGTACGACGAGGCAGCCCGCCGCCACCGCCGTCGCGATCACGGTGAGCCTCAACGTCGGTATCCGGCGCACGAAGATAGGGGTCGCCGCTCGGGCCAACAGCGCTCCAGTGGAACTGATGCCCAACAGCAGGCCGACTTGAGACGGCGTGAGACCGACGGCGGCGCCCAGCAAGGGCACGTACACCAGGAGGAGGTCGATGCCGCTCTTGGCCGAGAAGCTCGTCATCAACGCAGCGGGCATGCCGCGTTTGCGCAACAGTGCCAGACCCGCTCGGCGCGACCCGTTCTGACGGTCGACTTCTGAATTCGGGTGCGCCACGCCAGAAGCGAGGGCGGAACCCCGGCGACGAAGACGAACGCGGCGACCAGCAGTGCCGTTGACGTCGACGCGACGCTCGGCTGCTCGGTGTGGCCGATGATGACGCCGCCGAGAACCGGTCCGACGATCTGGCCAAGCGCAGACACCGTGGTGAGGGTGCCGAACCGGTTGATGCGGGCGAGCGAGCTCTGTGCTTGCGCCATGATGCTCTGCGCCCCGATGGTCCCGGACATGTGTCCGATGCCGAGCCCCGTGGTGGCGAGCGCGATCGCGGGGATGGGCTCGGCGACGCACAGCGCGAACGACGCCGCCGCGGCGACGGCCAGTCCGAGGCCGAGAAGGATTGCGGGGTGGTGCTTTTCGGCCCAGCGCCCGAAACCGACGGCTAGCAGCATCGGGGGTACCGCGAAGCACGCAGAGGTTAGTCCGAGGGTGGTGCCGTCAGCCCCGAGGGCCAGCAGTCGGTAGGTCGACACGGGGCGGGCGAGGGTGACCGCCACCTGCAGCAGGAAGATGCTGACGACGGTGCCGATCAGCCACCACGGCGGCAGGGACCTTCCCGTGAAAACCGTCACGGCTCAGTCGCTGCCGCGACGGTCAGAACTTCCAGCCACGCTCCGGCGTGGCGACGTCGACCTCGACCCCGTCGGGATCGCGGAACTTGAAGAACCGCGGGGGGTCGGCCTGTTCGGCGCCGTAGACCTCGATGCCGCGCTCCTTGAGTGCGGTGACGACGGCGCCGGTGTCCTCGATCGTGACGCCGATGTGGTTGGGGCCCATGGCGCCGTAGGTCCAGTCCGAACGCTGGATCTCCGGATTCGGTTGCAGCAGTGAGTAGTTGACCTCGCCATCACTGAGGTCGATTGCCTTGCCGGGATAGTGTCCTGGCGTTCTGATGTCGCCGAGGCGTGTGAACCCGAGCACGCTCTCGTAGAACTCGGCGGTGGTCTCCAGATCCTGGACCACGATTCCAAGATGTCGGATGCGCACGGGTGTCCTCTCCTTCTCGGTCGAGCGACCATATTCCGTCTTAGAGAAATAGTTTCTGCAAATCAGACTTTAAGCGGGACGCGTGTCCATAGTCAATGGCCGTCTAGCGCGAGCGGTCTGCTTTCTGCCACGCAGAAGAACGCGTGGTCGCCGACGGACTACGCCGCCGGGTTGGCGGACCGTCGCCGCGCGAACGCGACTCCGGCGCTGCCGACGGCACCCGCGATCAACGTCGCCAACCAGACCAGGTGCATCGCGATCAGCAGCCCGCGATGGGACGCCGCGGGGCGCTCGCCACCGACCCGGTAGAGCGTCACGTCCGAATCGCGGTAGGCCACGGGCAGCGTCGAAATCGTTGGTGCGCCGCCTGATTCGACGACGAGCCATCCGACGCCCGCATCCGCCAACGCGCGCGCGTCGGCGCCGGCCAGCAGAAGCCGCTGGACGTCGCGGGCATGCGTGCCCTCGCCAGACACCGTCGTGCCGCCGATCACCAGGTCGCCGGTCGTCAACACGTCGGCCGACACCCAGCGCGGCAGCGGATCGAGTACGGGTGCAGGCCCCGCCCACGGGAACGCCCGCATGCTGTCGGCGGGCAGCACGGCGACCGGTCGCGGGTCGGCGTTGATCATCGCCGCGACGGTCGTCCATCCCTGCGGGTATCGGACCGCCGCGACCTTGCCGCCGACGCCCCACGCGAGGTCGGGCAGCACGGCCAACAGGGCCAGGCAGCAGACGATCGCCGCGGCCGGTCGTGGAACGCGTCGCGCAAGCGTGACGACAGCGCCAGCGCCGGCGACGGCGTAGCCCGGTACCGCGAGGGCCACCCACTTCTGGGCATCGCGCAGCACCCCGAGACCCGGCAGTGTCCGCACGGTCGACTCGAGCAGTGCCAGGCCGGGGCCGGTGGCCATCAGCGCGGGTAGCACCACGGCGACGGCCGCGAGCACGAGTAGTGGCACCGCGGACGGACGGCGCACGACGGTGGGCAGCCCGGCCGCGACGATGGCGACCAGGACGACGGTCGCTGCGAGCGCGAACAGCGTTGTCCGCGAGGACGGTACGGCCTGACCGTTCCAGATGCCGCCGAGCCCGGCGAGGCTCCCGATCGTGGCGAGGCCGGGCTCGGCTCTCGCGGCGAACGCCGTCACTCCGGTCGACTGCGTGGACCCGAGCGATCCCGACACCGCCGATGCGACGAGCCACGGCAGTGCGGACAGAACCGCCGTGCCGAGGCTCACCGCGGCGCAGATCGCCGCGACCGTCCCGCTCCCGGTACCAAGCACTCACCATCGCGACGCACGCCGCCAACAGCAGGCCCGTCGGCGTGAGGCCGGCCAACGCGATCCAGAACACCAACGACCACACGACACCGTCGCCCGCTCGCAGACGAATCGTCGCGGCCGCCACCCAGGGAAGGCATCCGTAGCCGACCAGAAGACTCCAGTGGCCCTGCAAAAGCCGTTCCGCGACATACGGATTCCAGATCGCGAGCGTCGCCGCCACGAACTCGCCGGACAGCCCGGCCTCGGGCACCACCACGGCGGCCAGCCGCGCGGCGCCCCAGCCCGCCAGCCACAGCCCCATGATGAGGAGAACCTTGACGACCACTCCGCCGTCGACGACGCGAGATGCCACCGCGACGAGGAAGTCCTGGGGCAGCGCGCGGGGAGCGGCACCCGAGAGCCCGAGCGCCGCGTCCGACAGGTACGACCGGGGCGTCGACACCGCGTCGCGCAGCAGCAGGTAACCGGGTGACAACAGGGGGGCCGTCACCGCCGTCGTCAGCGCCAGCGCGTAGGCCGGCACTGCGAAACGGATGATCAGACCGGTCGGTCCCTTGGCCGCTGCTGGGTGGGCAGCTTCTCGGTCTGCGCCTCGGCGGCGGGCATCGGCCCGGAGTCGGTGTCGCGTCTACCGAAGAAGCCGTGGTCCGCGGAGTCGAGCCCGGGATCGATCAACGCCGACTCGGCCTGAAGCAGGAACAACCCGAGGATCGCACCGCCGATCAGCGTGACGAGACCGAGTGCAGTGAACGTGATCGGCAGGATTCGGCTCCACAGCGCCACCTTGTCCCCCTCGTCGCGGGCACTGGCGACCTGGGATTCGACGGTGTCCTCATTGAAGGTCAGCTTGTAGTCGACGAACGTGACTTCGGGCTTGAGCGCATCGCGGGCGTAGTAGTGGAAGCCGTGCTCCTGCTCCTTGACGATGGTGCCGGAGACCGGATCCACCCAGAAGGTGCGCTGTGCGGCGTAGTAGCGCGTCATCGTGATCGGCTCTAGCGGGTCGCCGGGAAGTCCCCACAACTCGGCGCGGGCGGTGACGACGCCGTCGACCTCGTTGTCGTACAGCGAGGAGTACTTCAGCGGGTTGACGAGCTTGCCGTCGCCGTCGTAGCCGACGTTCTGCGTGAACCGGTAGGTGCTGAGCCCGTTGACGTCCTCTTCGCTCTCGTAGTTCGCGTCGAACGGCTTCTGCGCGATCGGGTCGAACATCGGATAAGACTTCTTCTCGGTGTCGAACGGGAAGCGGTAGGTCAGCCCCTCGTGCGGCAGGGGAGCCGGGGTGGCCGGGTTCTGGTCGTCGATGCTCCGGGGCCGCTGCACCGAGCCACCGGGGTTGGTGTCGGTGGACACGGCGAGCGCGCTCCTGCGGTCCATCGTGACGGTGTCCACCAGCGCCAGCAGTAGACCGTTGTCCTTCTGCTTGTCGGTGCGACGCAGCGTGCTGCCGACCTGCAGCGTGATCACGTCGGCGTTGGCAGGCGTCTCGACGCTGACCTGCTGCTGCTTGACCAGCGGCACGTTCGTGTCGACGACGAACTTCTCTTGAGTCAGCGAAGCGGGGTCGAAGGCGGTGCCGGTTCCGTCGCTGACCAGGGTGGTGTCGATGGTCAGCGGAATCTTCGCGACCTTGCTCGAGGTGTACGTCGTCAGCAAGATTGCGGCGATCAGCAGAGCGGCGCCCAGTCCCATGAGCCCGCACGCTGCGATGCGCAGCGCGGCAGCGCGGTTCAAGCCGTGCCTCCTTATGTCCTCGTGGCGACTGGACGACTTCGCCGCCACCTACCCCCAGACCAGGCAGCGGAGGCAGATCCGACCCTAACAGTCCACCGTGAGAGGGACTTCGCGTACAGCGCATCCGGCACACTGGTCGGCGTGGAACGACGCGAGACCGGCGGGCGGGAGCGCAGCGACCGGGGGGTTGAGACCGACGGGCGGGAGCGCAGCGACCGGGGGGTTGATACCGGCGGGACGCGGGGCTTCGTCCCCGCGGTCGAAGGCATGCGCGCCTGCGCGGCGATCGGCGTCGTGATCACGCACGTGGCATTCCAGACCGGACACACCACCGGAGTCGTCGGGAGGGCGTTCGGCCGTTTCGACCTCGCGGTTGCGGTGTTCTTCGCGTTGTCGGGGTTCCTGTTGTGGCGGGGCCAGGCCGCCGCGGCGCGTGGCCTGCGGGAAACCCCGGCGACCGGGCACTATCTGAGGTCCAGGATCGTGCGCATCATGCCGGGCTACCTGGTTGCCGTGGTCGTGATCCTGTCCCTTCTGCCTGACGCCAGCAGGGACCCGGTCGTCTGGCTGGCAAATCTCACTCTGACCCAGATCTACGTCCCGCTGACGTTGACCGCCGGGCTGACGCAGATGTGGAGTCTGTCCGTCGAGGTGACCTTCTATCTGGCGCTGCCCTTCCTCGCGTATGCGGCGCGGCGGCTACCCGTGCGAGCGCGGATCCCGGTGATTTCGGCGCTCGCGTTGGCGAGCTTCGCCTGGGGCCTGCTTCCGTTCCGCGAGCAGTTCGGCGTCAATCCGCTGACGTGGCCGCCCGCGTTCTTCTCGTGGTTCGCCGCGGGGATGCTTCTCGCCGAGTTGACGGTCGGTCCGGTCGGCTGGGTGCACCGGTTGGCTCGCAGGCGGGTGTTGACTGCGGTGATCGGCGTGCTGGCGTTCGCGGTGGCGGCCTCGCCGCTGGCCGGCCCCGAGGGTCTGACGCCGGGCACCGTCGGCCAGTTCGCGGTGAAGACGGCGATGGGTGCGATCGTCGCCGCCGCGCTGGTGGCGCCGCTCGTCCTGGACCGCGCCGACACGCCGCACCGGCTCTTGGGAAGCACGGCGATGGTGACCCTTGGCCGCTGGTCCTACGGCCTGTTCATCTGGCACCTCGCCGCGCTGGCGATGGTCTTCCCCGTGATCGGGCAGTTCCCGTTCACCGGGCACATGCCGGTGGTGTTGGCATTGACGCTGATCTTCGGGTTCGCGATCGCGGCGGTGAGTTACGCGTTGGTCGAGTCGCCGTGCCGAGAAGCGTTGCGGCGCTGGGAGAGACGCCATGCGCCGACGCCGCTGGACAGCTCGACCACCGATGCGACGGAGCCCGCCGTCGCGTACTAGCCCCTCTGCGATTTGTGGAACATATCCAGCGGTCGGCGCTGGATATACGCCACAAATCGCGCGTTCAGGCGAGCCGCGCGATGACCTCGTCGCGGACGGCCGATCGACGGGCCTTGCCCGCATCGTCGCGCAGGGGGCGGTCGACGAACTCGATGGTTCGCGGCACCTTGTAACCCGACAGCCGCCCGGCGAGGAACTCGCGCAACGCGTCCTCGTCGAGGTCGCCACGGGCCTGCACCAAGGCGTAGGGCACCTGACCGAGATCGCTCCCACTGTCATCCGGGACGCCGATCGCCAAGCACGACAGCACATCTGGGTGCGCAGCGAGGGCAGCTTCGATCTCCGCCGGGTAGACGTTGCGCCCGCCGACCGTGAACATGTCGACGCGGCGGTCGTTGAGGTAGAGGAAGCCGTCGGCGTCGAAGTAGCCGAGGTCGCCGATCGACTCCCAGCCGTCGCGGCTCTTGGCCGTCGCCCCGATGTACCGGTAGGTGGGTCCGCTGCCCGGGTTGGGCCGCATGAAGATCTCGCCCGCGACGCCCGGCGGGCATTCGTCGCCGTCCTCGTCGAGCACCTTCATCTCACCGGTGACGACGATGCCCACCGAACCCGGATGCGTCAGGTACTGGTCGCCCGAGACGAAGGTCATCGCCTGAAGTTCGGTGCCGCCGTACAGTTCCCAGACCACTTCCGGCTTCTGGAGAAGGTCGATCCACGCAAGCTTGATCGACGGCGGGCATGGCGCGCCCGCGTGCCAGAAACGTCGAATCGACGTCAGGTCGTAGGCATCCGGATTCGCTCGGTAGACGGGCAGCAGTCGCTGCATGATCGTGGGCACCGTGAAGAGGAAGTCGACGCGGTGATCGGTGACCAGACGCAGGAAGCTCTCGGCGTCGAACCGCGGCATCACGACCAGGTGGTGCCCCATGGACAGGCCGATCGTCGCGACGGTGAAGCCCGTGTTGTGACTCAAGGGAATGGAGAGCAGTTGCGTGTCGCCCTCCTCGGCGCCCAGGCTCGCACCGACCAGCACGCCGGGGAGCTTGCTGTCGCCGCCCGCCTCGATGAGCTTGGGCCTTCCGGTGCTGCCACCCGACGTCATCGACTTCCACACCGGCGACACCGCCTCGGGCAGCGGGGCGTCGGACACCGCCGCGTCCGGGATGAAATCCATGGGCAAGCTGGGTATTTCCCCACGGGGATCGGCTCTGCCGACGATCAGGGCGCGTGGCTTGAGGTCGAGGATTCCCTGGAACTCCACGTCCGGCAGACGGGCCGACAGCGGCTGGGGGACCGCGCCGAGCTTCCAGCACGCGACGACCGCCTGGATCCACTCGATGGAGTTCGGCATGGCGATCGTCACGTAGTCGCCGACGCCGACGCCGAGATCGGCCCACGCCCGGGCCAGGCGGTTGGTCGACCGGTCGAGTTCGGCGCGGGTGAGTGTCCGCCCCTCGCACGTGACGGCCGGTGCGTCGGGATCGGCCGCGGCGTAGCCGGAGATCTGCGCGCTGAGCGGCGGGACGCCGTCGACCACGTCAGTACCCGCCCTTGGTGGAGAAGATGTTCCGAGGGTTGTCCACCAGCATCGTGGTGAGCTGTTCGTCGGTCACGCCGCGCTCCTTCAGCGCGGGGATGACGTCGTTGTGGATGTGCAGATAGTGCCAGTTGGGCAGCGCGACCGGCAGCGTCGCCTCCGGGAGCGCATCGAAATAGCAAGAGGCGTCATGAGATAACACCATCCTGTCCGCGTGGCCGCGCTCGCACATCGTCGCCACGGTGTTGACGCGGTCCTCGGTGGAGAGGAAGGCGTCGACACCGAACCTGTCCATCCCGATGTACGAGCCCGCGGCGATGAGCTCCTCGAGATAGGCGATGTCGGTGGTGTCGCCGGAGTGGCCGATGACGACCCGTGACAGGTCGACGCCCTCCTCGGCGAAGATGGCCTGCTGCTCGAGGCCGCGCTTGGTCTCGGCGTGCGTGTGGGTGGATATCGGCACCCCGGTCTGGCGGTGCGCTCCCGCGACGGCCCGCAGCACCCGCTCGACACCGGGCGTCACACCTGGTTCATCGGTGGCGCACTTGAGGATTGCCGCCTTGACCCCGGTGTCGGCGATGCCGTGCTCGATGTCGCGGACGAACATCTCCGTCATGATCTCCGGCCCGCCGAGCGGTGCGCCCGGACCGAGGTAGTGGAAGTACATCGGCACGTCGTTGAAGGTGTAGAGGCCGGTGGCGACGACGATGTTGAGCTCGGTGGCGGCGGCGATCCTGGCGATGCGGGGGATGTAGCGGCCGAGGCCGATCACCGTCAGGTCGACGATCGTGTCCACGCCGCGGGACTTCAGCTCGTTGAGCCGGGCGATCGCGTCGGCCTCGCGCTTGGCCCCGTCACCCCACGCCTCCGGATAGTTCTCCATGATCTCGCTGGTCATGATGAACACGTGCTCGTGCATGAGCGTGACGCCGAGGTCGGCGGTGTCGATGGCTCCCCGTGCGGTGTTCACCGTGCTGCTCATGCCTTGAGGCTACGGCCGGATTACCTTGCCGCGGGCGGGTTTCGGCCCGCTTCACAGGTGGTTGCGGTGAGGCCCAGCGTGTTGACCCGCTCCCCGCACCTCTGCAGTCTCGAGGAACCGACTGGCGGACTGAGGCGACCAATCTCCGGCGATCGGTCGCCCGGTCGCCCGGAGGTCACCCAGGCGGGGGATGACGCTCAAGCTCGAACAAACGTACGATCGCACGGGTGTGCGACGGCCAGGTCGCGCCACGATGCGAAGGAGGACCCCATGGCCCTGCGTACCCCGATCCGTCACGGCGAGATTCTGCTGCTGCCGATCGAGGCGGCGCCCGCTGGAGCAGCCGAGAAGGTCACCGAGTGCATCGTCGGCCACAGCGAGACGGGCCACCATCACGTGCTGGAGAGCGACGCCGAGTTCGACCGCATCGTGGCCGAGAACGGCGACCTCTACGTCGAGCTGGACGCGCCAACGCCGTTGCGGCATCGCAAGGATCATCAGCAGCACCGCGAGCTATCGGTGCCTGCAGGCGCGTGGCGGGTGATCCGCAAGACGGAGTTCGACGTGCGCACCGCGACCGATCGGCCGGAGCGCGACCTTCCCCCGGCGGAGCGTCCTCCGATGCAGCGTCCCGTCCGCGACTGATCCGGTCTCGCGCGTGGCTTTCGACGAGCAGGCCGTCGGCAAGTTGGTCGCTCGAGTTCTGTCGGAGCCGACGCGTCGACGGGAACACGTCCATTCGGGTGGTCCCCACGCTGGCGGCGGCGTTCGACGTCCTGATGCTGAAGGGGCCCGACGCGCGGTGGGAGGCACTCCTCGGGCGAAGCTGCCCGCAGGACGTCCCCGGATCTTCCCGCCACTACCCCACCGCGCGTGCTGAACGGGCGGTGCTCGAGCACGCCGTCAACGACTACGGGCGCCGTCGACTGGAACGGCTCACCCCAGGCACGCAGGCCTGGTTCCTCCGCCCGGTCGCGCTGTCGGCGGTGCACTGGGCCCGGTTCTCCCTCTCGATTCGATCCGCTTACGACAGTGGGCTCGGTTGGCTCGTTCCGGCGAGTCGCGACCTCCTGATGGTGCCGCGACCGAGGATGCGCTGCACCGATGCCGGAGTGCTGCACGACGACGACGGCCGGCGCGCCGCCGAATGGCCCGATGGCAGCGGCGCTTACTTCCTGGACGGAGCGTGGTTCGACGAGCAGCTCTACTTCGAGGTCATCGGCGGCACGCTGACGCTTGATCGCGTTGCGGATCTGCGGAATGCTGATCAACGCTCGATTGCATTGCGTTACACACGGTTTGAGAACTCGTGGCAGGCCGCACCCGATTGCTCGACGTCGGTCTCAAGGGCACCAGGCTCTACCGCCTGATCCTGCCTGCGCGGATTGCCGCCGACCGGCCGCGCGGCTACGGGCAGTTCGACTACTTCATCCACATGCGCGACGCCAGCCACCCCGAGCGCGAGTTCGTCGAGTGGGTCGATCCGATCATTGGCCGGATGGGCAACGCCGAGCTTTGCCAAGCGCAGGCGTTCGGCATTCCGCTGGACGTGTGGCTGTCGGTCGGGCAGGAGGGTTAGGTTGCAGGACTACTCGGGCCGCCCGCCCGCCGGCTAGCGCGGCGGGCGGTCCGCGCCCTCATTTGTTCTCGAAGAACTCGCCCCAGGCGAAGGTGCCGTTGGTCAAGGCACAGAACGCATCCTGCGTGCATGGCGCCTTCACTTGCACTGTCGTGCCCGTAGTCAGGAACTTCAGGGGCGGCCCATCCCCCTTTCGGATTGTCATACACATCCACGTCTGCGGTCACGGTGGCTCTAAGCGTGGCCGGTGCGGGGGCGGGCACTGGTGCGGGCGCGGGTGCTGGGTCGGGTGCCGGTGGGGGGCGGGTACCGGGGCGGGTCGCCGGTTTCGGGGCCGCGGGCTTGCCAACGACGATGGTGACCCAGTCCACTTCGTCCCGGGTATCGCGGGCGAACGACACGCCGAACTCGGTGTACTGACATTGGCTGCTGGTGGGTCCGAACCCGTTTCTGTAGGCGTTGTTGACTGCCTTGGCCACCGGATCGCCCGAACCCGTGAACGACAGTCTCTCGCCCGTGTAGGAGAGCTTGTTGAGAGGCCGGTGACTTGCCTGCGAAAGATTGTCGTCCTGAGCGATGCGCTCTAGAACACGACTGTACTTGTATGGCGCACAGCCAGAATCGGCCCGGGTACTGATGATCGTGGCCTTGAGGTTATCGATCGTATCGGCGTGTGCCATGGGTGCCGTGAACTGACAGTGCGGCGAATTCCGCCAACGTAGTCGCGACGTCAAGTGAAGCAGATCGTCGGTTGCTGCCCATGGCGGCCTCCTTGGTGGTTGGGGTATTCACGTCGTTGGCGGTCGCCGTCTCGTCGTGGACCAATCTGCGCCATGGCCCTTGGCGAGTTCTTGGTGGAAAGCCATTTGCGAACCCACTTGTCGCGGGGACTGAACTGCCCAGCCTGTGATGCGCACCCGCTCGCTCCGCATCGCCGCTCGGCGCGCAACGATCAGGCGTCGGTTGAGCCTGCCTCGTCGACGGCGGCTTGCTCTCGGCTTGGTTGTCCCGCATCGGCACCACCGACACCGCCAACGCCCCACCGCGATCAGCGCCAGCAACTGCACACCCCACGAGTGCCCGATGTACCCGTCGACCGAGCGCCACGGGTACCGGCTGAGCGCCGCCCCCGCGAGAATCAGCCCGCCCGCGGCGACGCCGACGGTCACGCGGTCGGAGAGCCTGCGCCGCAACAGATACCGCGCACCGAGCCCGACCCCGACCACGGCGATTCCCGCGAAACCGGAGACGACGAAGCCGAACGCCAACACGCCGACGCCCGCAACGACGGGGGCGACGCGCCACGGCTCAGTCGGTTCAGAAGGCGTAGGACGTCGTCGGACCGGCAGCCACGCCAACAGGGCGAGCACCGGCAGCAGCGCAAGGCCGCCGAACAACCCGATGCGGTACGGCGTGTTCGAGGGGAACTCGAGCGTGATGACCCCGCCAGCACCCGCGGGAACGACCCACCCCTGCTGCCACCCGTTGACCCGAACGACGGTCAACGCGACGCCGTCGGCCGTGTGCGCCGTCCATCCCGGGTTGATGCTCTCGGGCACGACGAGAACCCGCGCAGACGGCGACGCCGGCACGTCAACCGAGCGACGATCGGCAGACCACTCGCTCGACAGACGCGGAAGTCGTTGCTGCGCCGCGTAACTCAGCGGCCAACGGAGACGCCAGCTGCACGCCGTCGACGACGAACGCGGGTCCGGGGCTGATCACCAGCTCCTGCTGGCCCGCGGGCAGCTTGATGGGGCCCGCCTGGCAGGGCTTGGCGGCGATGGGCTCGCCGTCCAGCAGCGCCCGCACCGTCGTGCTGACCGAGCTTCGGACGAACTGACCCGCGACACCGATGATCGGACCGTCGTCGCACGACAACTCGATGCGGCGATCGCGATTCCGGGCCGCGTCGGCGGCGCCGATGGGCGCCCCGCGCGCGTCGAGAGCGACGACCTCCGCGAAACCCGGCGGCTTGACCTGATCGAATCCCAGGGCGGTGCGGTCGATGACGTCGCGCCAGTCCAGGATCGACAACTTGACCGTGTCCGTGACGCGCGGTGTGAACGAAATCGTCTGCGCGCCAGCGTCGGCGTCGAGGGAACGCACCTGCGGGCCGTCGCCGAGGTCGACGGCGACCACCGTGGGATGTGCGGGCAGCACCGACGCGCTCGGCGTCAGCCGCAGACCGGAAACCGCCGTCGGCGCAGGCAGTTTCAATTCGAGGTTGCCGCCGTTGCGGTGCTGCACGATGCCCTGCGGGGCGGTCCATGCGGTACGCGGATCGCCGTCGGCGGCCGCGTAGGTCGAGCCGAGCACGTCGAGCGAGTCGGCCTCGCCCATCGCGCGGGTGGTGCCGGGTTGCCGGATCAGGTCGGCGAGCTTGGGTCCCTGACGGGCGCGCAGCCAGACCGTCGGCGTCACCGACGTGGCCTCGGGGACGGTCAGTGTGCGGCTGAGGCTGGTGGGTTCCTCCGGCGACAGCGCCATCGCGGGTGAGCACAGCACGCCTGCGGGTGCGTTCGCGCAGCCGGATCGTCCGAGCAACTCCGAGCCCAGATCCCATTGGGCGACAGCGGAACCCGCGGGCGGGCCGGGCACCTCGACGGTGTGCCGCAGGCTGAGCGGGTGGGCGAATCCCGACGAGTCGTACTGGGTCAGCGCGAAGTCGGTGATGCCGAACTGCACGCCAGCCGAGCCGTCCTCTGTACTCACGGCGGTGATCTTCAGCCACGGGGTCTCGCCGTACGGCAGTGCCGCCGTCAGCGGCTCTCCCGGCTGGTCCAACCGCACCGTACTGGTCCCCGTGGCGGTGGCGACCTCGATCCGATTGACCTGTGCGCCAACGGCAGTCGCGCTCGGCGTGATGGTGACCGCCGCGTTGGTGATCGGACGGTCGAAGTCGACCCGCAGCCACTGCCCGACGGCCGACTGCAGGCTGCTGGACACCCAGCTGGTCGAGGAATCGCCGTCGATGGCCGCGGCCGGCCCCGCGCCGTCGCCACGTTGGGCAGAGCGGTCGAATCCGCCGCCGAGCTCGACACGGAGACGTGTCCGCCGGGCCACGCCCCGTAGACGACGTCGGCGCCGCCCGCCGGGTAGTCCATGACGCGGTTGTAGGTGTGTCGGGCGTCGCCGGGCGCGCGGATCGCCGACATGTGGTCGTCGACGCGTCCGTAGTCGGTCTCGCGGGCCACCGGGGTGTCGGTCACGGTGACGACGGGAACCGCGAGGCCCGCGTCCTGCGCGTCGGGCGTCAGCAGCATCGGACCCAGCGGCGGCTGGCCGAGGAGCCTGCGGCGTTCGTTGAGCCGCAGCAGGGCCTCCGGACCTCCGTCGACGCGGGCCATCGCGTCGACGTCCGCCAGATACGGACGAAGGGAGGGCCCCGCCGGAGACGCGGTAGATCTCGACGGCGGGGTACTTCGGCCGCAGCCCGCTGTCGGTGACGAATCCGTTGAGCGTCCCCGGCCCCGTCGGTTCGCCGAACTCGGCGACCTTCGACAGCCCGGGCGAGCCCTCGATCGCGCGGTGGACGAGGATCGGGCGCGCCGATCGGGACGTCTCGGGATCGAGGTCGTTGCGCACCACGACGTATGAAATGCCTTGCTGGGCAAGGGTATCGGCCAGTCCCGCGGATGGCCGTCCCGCGGCGAACAGTCGCTGAACCGAATCCAACGCGCGGATGGTCTCCGGCGGCGTCAGCGGGATCGAGTCCCGCACGCCCCACGGACTGTTGCCGAGCACCTGCAGCGGCTCGTCGTGGCTGGTGCCCCAGTCCTGGGTGGCGAAGGGGGCGCCGGGTGCGACGAGCACGCGCCCTGCCGGCTGGTTGTGGACGTCCAGCCAGTCGGCCGCCTCGTGCCAGTAGTCGGGGATCGCCGTGAACCCACCCGGCGGACTCAGCCTGCCGGTCCAGGCCAGTGAGGTGCCTGCGGCGAGCGCGAACAGCACGACGATGCCGACGGCCACCCGCTTGTCGCGTTCGGGATGGGCGTATGCGCTGATCCACGCGCGGCATCCCGACGCGGTCGGGCAAGCGCGTGGCGCAGCACGTGCGCCAGACCGAGCGCCAGCGGCAGTCGGATCAGTGGCTCCAGCTTGTGCACGTTGCGGATCGGAGTGCCCGTGCCGTCCAGGAATGCCTGGACCTGCGCAGCGATCGGAGAGCCCAGCCCGCCGGAGTAGCCGACCGCCAGGAGCGCGAGCCCGACGAGCAGCATCGCGACCAGTCGCCCCCGCGCGGGCATCGACTTCATGGCCAGGCCCGCCATGCCCGCCGCGGCGACCAGCGTCGTCGCCAGCACCGCCACCGAGCTCGACACCAGGGACGAGCCCGCGGTGGCGCCGGGAGCGACGAACGGCGTCCAGCTGTAGGTGCCGCGCAGCACCTCGGTCAGCGAGAGCCATTGGGTGGTGACGCCGGAGGACTCGATGAAGTCGAGGAACGGCGGGCTGATCCGGCCCAGCATGAGCAGCGCGACCACCCACCACAGCACCGCGAGCGTCGTGCACAGCGCCCACCACGCGGTGAAGCGCCACCACAGCTTGTTCGGCCGGTGCGCGGCCCACCAGATCACCGCGGCCAGGCAACCGGTCAGGGTGGCGACGGCGTTGACCGCGCCCATCAACGCGACGGCCACCGCCGAGCGGGCGGCGAGCACGCGCAGGAATTCCCCTGACCGCGCAACGCCAGGATCACCGGCAGCAGCACCCACGGCGCCAGCATCAAGGGAGCGTCTCCGACGAGATCGCGCCGATCGTCGTCAGCGTCCGCGGCGACAGGGCGAACGCGATCGCCGGCGATCACCCGCGAGCTCGTGCTGCCGATGCCGAGCGCCTCGGCGACCCGCAAGATCCCCCAGAACCCGACGACGAGGAGCAGCGCCCACCACAGCCGCTGCGTCACCCAGCCAGGCAGCCCGACGACGTCACCGAGCAGGAAGAACGCCCCGTGCGGAAAGAGATAGCCGTAGGCCTGGTTCTGCGCCTGCCCGAACGGCAGGTCGCTGTTCCACAGATTGGCCGCCCGCGCGAGGAAGCGCAGCGGGTTGGCGGTGAGGTCGAGCTTGGTGTCGGGTGCGGTCTGGCCGGGTGACTGCGCGAACGTCAGCGCAAGAGCTACCGCCGCGACCAACCACAACCAGCGCCGCGACAGACCCGTCGCGACACCAGGATCAGGTGCGTTCGCCGTACTCGACCCTGTTGAGCACTGACGAGGCCGGGTCGCCGGCCTGCAGTGGCGGCTTGGTGTCCTGCTCGACCATCAGCGTGATGCCGAAGATCGCGGCCGCACCGAGCAACAGCCCGACCACGATGCTGGCCCCTGCGGGCAGGATTAAGCGGTCCACGGGGCCAAACTAGCACGCGGGCCTCGCATGCCCGGATCGTCACTGGCGCGATTCAGTGCTCAGTCGAAGCCGGCGAGCGTGGCTCCAATGTCCTGGGTCAGCAGGTAGAGGTCGAGGTTTGTGGGGTCTTGGGAATCGAATGGGTCGAAGCCAAAACGCTGCCACCACCCGAAGGCGGATGGGTCGAGCGCGGTGACGACGACGGCCCGGCAGGCTGCTTTGACGTTCAGCTCGGCCGCCGTGGCCAGAATGTGCTTGACCATCTGAGTGCCCAGCCCAATACCGCTCACCCTGGTGTCCGTTGCCAGTCGCCCCACGAGCAGCGCGGGAATCTGGGCTGGGGCCCCTTGCGCCAGCGGGCGTGGGCTGGTCGACCGATCCACCGAGGTCATCGATAACGTCGCGTAGCAGACCACGCTGTGTTCTGCATCGGCGATCACCCAGACCGCTGCGGTGTTGCCCCGGCGGTTCTGGCCTGCGTAGCGGTGCAGCCAGTCGTCCAATGACTCGTCGCCCGAGGCGAATTCGTCCCGCCGATGCATGTCCGTGTCCAGCGGGCTGGGACGGAAGAACTCCACCTCAGTCGAGCCAGGTGAACGACGCAGGCCGCTCCAAAGCCGCCCTCAGACGGTCGTTCACCTGAGCCGGGCGGTTCAGTGCTTCGGAAAATACGGCAGCTGCGTTGGGGGAGAGGTGGATGGTTTGTCGGTCGGCGAGCAAGTCGTCGGCAGCTCGGCGGGCTGCTTGGAGTACGAACGCCGACACACTGAGATGCGCCTCGCTGGCAGCGTCCTCTAGCCGCTGTTTCGAGACGGCGTCGACACGTAGCTGCAGCCGACCGTCCTTCATCGATGTCATGTACTCACAATGGCAGTACGTCAGGCCTGGGTCAAGCGACAAGAGCTCTGGGGTGGGCGTCAGGCCGACCATTAACATGGCCCGGTGCACCTTCCCCGCGTGACGGCCGTTCTCCTGACGATCCCCGCCGTGGTCCTCGGCTGCTCCTCGAGTGGGCAGAAGCAGGACGAGGCGACGTCCTCGTCCACCTCCACGACGACTACGTCGAGCACTCCAGCAGCGCTGCCTGGCGGCCCTGCCTGCGGTGATGGACCCGCCCTACTTGCGGGCATGACGCCACGGGAGAAACTGGCGCAGCTGCTGATGGTCGGGGTGGCCGACGCCGCCGACGCCCGCGACGTCGTGACCAACCAGCACGTGGGCGGCATCCTCATCGGCAGCAAGACCGATCTGAGCATGATGCAGGATTCGACCATCCCGGACCTCTCCGACGTCGGCAAGCTGCCGCTGGCGGTCGGCGTCGACGAGGAGGGTGGCCGGGTGTCGCGGCTGAAGACCCTCATCGGCGTGCAGCCGTCGCCGCGGGTGCTCGCGCAGACGGACACGCCGGAACAGGTGCAGGCCGTCGCCTTCCAACGCGGCGAGGCGATGAAGAAGCTCGGCATCACCGTCGACTTCGCGCCCGTCGTCGACGTCACCGACGAGTCCGACGACGAGGTCATCGGCGACCGGGCGTTCGGCAACACCCCGGAGACGGTCATCGAGTACGCGGGCGCCTACGCGCAGGGCCTGCGCGAAGCGGGCGTGCTGCCGGTGCTCAAGCACTTCCCCGGGCACGGTCACGGCTCGGGCGATTCACACCTCGGTGACGTGACGACGCCCTCTCTCGACGAGTTGAAGAAGGTCGATCTGGTTCCGTACGGCGCTCTGACGACGGCGGCGCCGGTCGCCGTGATGGTCGGGCATCTGGAGATTCCGGGACTGACCACCGACCAGCCGTCCAGCCTCACACCCGCCGTCTACGACCTGCTCCGGTCCGGCAACTACGGCGGTCCGCCGTTCCTCGGCCCGGTCTTCACCGACGACATCTCCAGCATGAAGGCCATCTCCGACCGGTTCGGCGTCGCCGAGGCCGCCCTGCTCTCCATCGAGGCCGGCGCCGACGTCGCCCTGTGGGTGACGACGACGGAGGTGCCCGCGGTCCTGGATCGGCTCGAAAGTGCCGTGGCAGCAGGCGAATTGAGCCAGGCGAGAGTGGACGACGCCGTGCTGCACGTCGCGAGCTTCAAGGGGCGTAGCCCGCGCTGCCCTAGCTGAGCCCGTACACCCGCTCGGCGTTGGCCGAACCGATCATGTCGACGATGCGGATGGCGTCGTCCTCGCCGCAGTCGCCGGTGCGCACCCATCCGCCGAGCACCAGACCCATCGCCCGTCGCCACAGCACCGAGCCCAGCACGTGCAGTTCTGGCGGTCCGAAGGCGTCCGACGAGTACAGCTGCTTGGCGAACGGCGCCGTCTCGAGTGCCTCGGCGACCACGCCGGTGGAACGGACGCCGAGATGGTTGATGGTCAGTCCCACATCGAAGTTCACGTGATCGAAGGCCTGCGCGAGATACCCCGCCTGGCGGTGGAACGGATAGCAGTGCAACAGCAGCACGGGCACCGGTGCCATCGTCCGCAGCAGCGGCAGCATCAGCATCGGATCGCTGCGGTGCAGATCCATGTCGCGATCACCGAGTCCGACGTGCACCTGGATGGGCAGGCCGTGCGCCGCCGCTTCGTGCACGCCGAACGCGGTGAGCAGCGGGCTGTCCAACCGCAGCGGTCGAGGCCGGTCGCTCAGTTCGCGGGCGTGCGCGACGACGTCGGCGTCCGATGGTTTGGCCCAGTCGATGTCGAAGCCGGTCCGGTAAGCCGCGATCGTCTTGGCGCCCAACACATCCGGGGATTCCACCGCTGCGCGAAGCACCGCCCGGAAGGCGTCGGGAAAGTCGGCTGGCGCGGTCCCGCCCTCCAGCAGGTCCTCGGCGAGTCGCTCGAGGCGCACGATTTCCGACGACGGGACGCCGCTGAGTTCGGTGAGTCGCCTCGGGGGTGGTGATGAGGTCGCCCTTGAACCCGGTGTCGACGATCCATCGCGATACCCCCGCGGCGGGCAGCATGATCCTGGAAAGCTCGTCGGGGGTGAGCTCGCTGCGCCGCGCCCAGTAGTCGTCGGCGCTCGCCAGCGGGTCGAGTCCGAGTAAGGGGGCGCACCACCGCCGGATGGAAAGTCCAAGCGGTGAATCGAATTGGGACATGAAAGCGGGCACGGGGTCGGTGGACGCCTCGTTGATGGAAGCCTCGAACCCGGCGCGGTCGACCGGTTCGGCGAAGACCCCGTGGACGTGATGGTCGATCAGCGCGATGCCGCGTAGCCGCTCGGCCAGCGCGGGGGGAACGTCGGACTCCACACCCGAGAACACGTCGCGTAGTTCACCGAGCGGCATACCAACCTCCTGCGCGTCGTGTCCAACTTCCTCGCACCGTAGTTCATTGCTTACTCTGAGCGGATGGCCGGAGGGACGAAGCGCTTACCGCGCGCCGTGCGCGAGCAGCAGATGCTCGACGCCGCGGTACAGATGTTCTCGGTCAACGGCTATCACGAGACGTCGATGGACGCGATCGCCGCAGAGGCTCAGATCAGCAAGCCGATGCTGTACCTGTACTACGGCTCGAAGGAAGAACTCTTCGGCGCGTGCCTGGATCGTGAGGCAGGCAGATTCGTGGACGTCTTACGCGCGGACATCGATTTCTCGGCGAGTGCGAAGGATCTGCTGCGCAACGCCGTGCTGTCGTTCCTGAACTACATCGACACCAACCGCGCCTCGTGGATCGTGCTGTACAACCAGGCCACCAGCTCGCAGGCGTTCGCCCACACCGTGCGCGACGCCCGAGAGAAGGTCGTCGAATTGGTCGGCAGACTCCTGCAATCGGGCACGCGAAATCCGGAGCCCGACACAGACTTCGACATGATCGCCGTCGCGCTGGTGGGCGCGGGCGAAGCCGTCGCCAATCGGGTCAGCACCGGCGATGCGGATGTCAACGACGCCGCCGAGTTGATGATCAACCTGTTCTGGCGCGGCCTCAAGGGCAGGCCGAGCGACGCTCCCGTCTAGAGAGCCCTGACCGTCCCGGTGAGGTGCGGGTAACCCTTCGACACGTTGCGCAGCGCCAGGTCCCAGCCGTCGGCGGTCCTGTCGATGTAGAGGCCCGCGGTGGCGGGCAGCAGCACCGGCTTGCCGAACCGGACGTAATACTCGACGGCATCTGGCAGCCGACCCTCGATGTTCGCCAATACCGCTGCCGCACTGAACATTCCGTGCGCGATCGTGGTCGGGAAGCCGAACAGCTTCGCACCGATCGACGAGGTGTGGATGGGGTTGTGATCCCCGCCGATGGACGCGTAGCGACGGATCTGGCCCGGCGTGATGCGCAGCAGCGCGTTCGGCGGACCCAGCTTCGGCTGTTTCTTGGGCTCGGACTTGGGTTCGTCCGACAGGCTGGTCCTCTGCTGGTGCAGGAACGTCGTCACCTGATGCCAGGCGGTGTCGTTGCCGACCTTGACGTCGGTGACCAGGTCGACCAGCAGACCCTTTCGGTGCTCGCGCAGGTTCTCCGAGTGCACCGCGACGTCGACGGTATCGGTCACGGCGATCGGCTGGTACTGCGTGATGCGGTTCTCCACGTGCACCGAACCCATTGCCGCGAAGGGGAAGTCGAAGTCGCTCACCAACGACATCACCGACGGGAACGTCAGCGCGAACGGATAGGTGAGCGGCAGCGTGTCACCGAAGCGCAGTCCGGTCACCGCGGCGTACGCGGCAACGTTGGCGGGGTCGATGGTCAGACCCTCGACCGTCGCCGTGCGGTCGGGTAAGCGCGTCGCGGCGCGAGCCGAACGCGCGGGACACGACGGGAACCGCGCCCACGGCAGCGCGCAGCATGTTGCGGAGTCCGCTGGGTTGCTCGGTCACGCTGCTCACCCTAGGCCCCCAGCATCATTTGGCCGCACACCCGGATCGTGTTGCCCGTGACGGCATTCGACGCCGGGCTGGCGAAGTAGGCGATGGCCTCGGCGACGTCGACGGGGTTGCCTGCCCTGGAACAGCGAGTTCAGCCGGCGGCCCACTTCGCGGGTGGCGAGTGGAATCGCCTCGGTCATCTTGGTCTCGATGAAGCCGGGCGCGACGGCGTTGATGGTGACGCCCTTCTCGGCGAACACGGGCGCGAGCGCCTGCGTCATCCCGATCATTCCAGCCTTGGTGGCGGCGTAGTTGGTCTGGCCGCGGTTGCCCGCGATGCCCGCCATCGACGACAGGCCGACGATCCGCCCGCCATCGCCGATGACGCCCTTGTTCACCAGGCCCTCGGCAAGCCGTTGCGGGGCAAGCAGATTCACGGCGACGACGGAATCCCAGCGGGCGTCGTCCATGTTGGCCAGCAGCTTGTCGCGGGTGATGCCTGCGTTGTTGACGAGGATGTCGGCCTTGCCGCCGTGGTGCTCGTCGAGGTGTTCGATGATTCGATCGACCGCGTCGGGGGCGGTGACGTCGATCGTCAGCATCATGCCGCCCACCTTGGCCGCGGTTTCGGCCAGCGCCTCGGCAGCCTGCTCGACGTCGATCAGCATCACGGTGGCGCCGTCGCGAGCGAACACCTTGGCGATCTCGGCGCCGATGCCACGGGCCGCGCCGGTGACCAACGCGACCTTGCCATCGAGCGGCTTGTCCCAGTCGGCGGGCGGCACGGAGTCGTCGGCGCCGACGTAGAAGACCTGCCCGTCGACGTAAGCGGACTTGGCCGACAGCAGGAAGCGCAAGGTGGACTCGAGGCCGGTGGCCGCGGGCTTTGCGTCGGCGGCCAGGTAGACCAGTCCGATCGTGGCGCCGCGCTGCAGCTCCTTGCCGAGCGACCGGGTGAAGCCCTCGAGCGCGCGCTGCGCGATGCGCTCGTCGACGCTGCTGGTCTGGTCCGGCGTCGTGCCGATGACGACGATCCGGCCGCAGGCGCCGAGGTTGCGCAGCACCGGCGTGAAGAACTCGTGCAGCCCCTTCAGTCCCTCGGGGGTGGTGATGCCGGTGGCGTCGAAGACCAGGCCGCCGAACGAGTCGGCCCAGCGCCCGCCGATGTTGTTGCGGACGAGTTCGTAGTCGTCGGCCAGCGCGTTGCGCAGCGGCTCGGCCACGCGACCCTCGCCGCCGACGAGCAGCGCGCCTGCCAGCGCAGGCTCACCGGCGCGGTATCGGCGCAGCTCCTGGGGTTGCGGGACGCCGAGCTGCTTGGCCAGGAACGAGCCAGGACCGGAGTTGACGACTTGCGAGAACAGATCGGTAGCCACTGCGCTGCCTTTCGAGAAGAAACGGGTACTGACGAAGCAGGGGTGTACCCCCACTGTCGTGTCGATCACGAACTTACTCCAGAGTAAGAAGCGTGGGTAGTATGACGCTCGACACCCGATGCCGTGTACCACCGGAGGTATGAAGTGGCCGACGCCAAGACAACCCGCCGAGTAGCAATCCTCGGCGGCAACAGAATCCCGTTCGCCCGTTCCGACGGCGCGTACGCCAACGCCTCGAACCAAGACATGTTCACCGCAGCGCTGGGCGGTCTCATCGACCGCTTCCACCTCTCCGGCGAGCAACTCGGGGTCGTGGTCGGCGGCGCCGTGCTCAAGCACAGCCGCGACTTCAACCTGATGCGCGAATGCGTGCTCGGCAGCTCACTGTCGCCGTACACGCCTGCCTACGACCTGCAGCAGGCCTGCGGTACCGGCCTGCAGTCGACGATCGCCGTCGCCAACGGCATCGCGCTCGGCCAGTACGAATCGGGCGCCGCGGGCGGAGTCGACACCACGTCGGACGCGCCCGATCGCCTTCGGCGACGACCTGCGCCGCGTCCTGCTCGGGCTGCGCCGATCCAAGTCCAACGTCGACCGGCTCAAGCTGGTCGGCAAGCTGCCCGCGGCCGTCGGCGTCGAGATCCCCACCAACGGCGAACCGCGCACGGGGCTGTCGATGGGCGATCACGCCGCCATCACCGCGAAGGCGATGGGCATCAAGCGCGTCGATCAGGACGCACTCGCCGCAGCGAGCCACCAGAACATGGCGGCCGCGTACGACCGCGGCTTCTTCGACGACCTGGTCAGCCCGTTCCTCGGGCTCTACCGCGACAACAATCTGCGCGCCGACTCGTCGGCGGAGAAGTTGGCCAAGCTCAAGCCCGTCTTCGGCGTGAAGAACGGCGACGCCACGATGACGGCGGGCAACTCCACGCCGCTGACCGACGGCGCCTCGGTGGCGCTGCTGTCCAGCGAGGAGTGGGCGGCCGAGCGCAACCTGCCGGTGCTGGCCTACTTCGTCGACGGCGAGACCGCGGCGGTCGACTACGTCACCGGCACCGACGGCCTGCTGATGGCGCCGACGTACGCGGTGCCGCGACTGCTGGCCCGCAACGGGCTGACCCTGCAGGACTTCGACTACTACGAGATCCACGAGGCCTTCGCGTCCGTGGTGCTGGCGACGCTGGCGGCGTGGGAGTCCGAGGAGTACTGCAAGGAGCGGCTGGGGCTCGACGCCGCGCTCGGCGCGATCGATCGGTCGAAGCTCAACGTCAACGGCTCGTCGCTTGGCGGCTGGCCACCCCTTCGCGGCGACCGGCGGACGGATCGTCGCTCAACTGGCCAAGCAACTCGCGGTCAAGAAGGCCGAGACCGGCAAGCCGGTGCGCGGCCTGATCTCGATCTGCGCGGCCGGTGGCCAGGGCGTTACCGCGATTCTCGAGGCGTAAGAAATTCGCGGTGTAACGCTCTCGCGGACACGCTCGATGTACCCGGTAGCTCCGTGTTGCCGTCTGACCCCCCGACCCGACGGCAACACGGGGCACTTTACTTTTCTAAGCTCGCAGTCATGAAGACACTGCATGTTGAGCGCGTGATTGCGGCGACTCCGGAGCGCGTCTTCGACTGGCTCGCCGATCCCGCCGCCATCGCGTCCGTCCCCTTGGTTTTCACGTGCGCATGGGTGAACGCGTCGGCGCCGGGCGTTGGGGCGGTGCGCAAAGTGGTGGGTGCGGGAGTGTGGTTCCGCGAGGAGATCACCGCCTACGATCCGCCACACGGCTACTCGTATCTGATCATCAAGGCGTTCCCGCCCTTCGACCACGACGGCGGCACGTTGACGTTCACCCCAGAGGGTTCGGGCACCCGCGTCGACTGGGACTCGACCTACCGTCATCCAGCCCGCGCGGGCGGCAAGGCGCTGGAGGTCGTGACCGCGCCCTTGCTCCGCTCGAATTTCGCAACGATCCTCGCCAAGTGTGCACGGGCGCTGGAGGGTTGATCGGTCGGCCTACGCCGGGGCCGGCGGCGGATCCTTCTTCGCCTTGACCGGGCCCGCATTCGCAGGTGGCGGCGCGAAGAGATTCCCGCTGATGCCCCCGCGCGCAGTGCGCAAGGCCACCAGACCCCAGGTGCTGAGCAGCCCGACGTAGGCGATGACGGCCGCCACCTTGAAGGCGGGCAGTTCGGTGTGCAGCGCCAACTGGGTCGTGCCGGTGACGAACGTGCCGACGGGGAACGTCAGGCTCCACCACGTCAGCGCGAACGGCATGCCGCGGCGCAGCGTCCGCACCGTCAGCGACGTCGCAAGGACGATCCACAGGACGGCGAACCCCCAGATGGGCACGCCGACGAGGATCGAGAACGTCCGCATCCCCGCGGCAAGGTCGGGTGGCACCGCAAGCGCGGCGGCCGAACCCAGCAGACCGGCCGCGGTGATGCCCTGGCCAAGCGGGCCGAGCACGATCCACAGCGTCGGCACCCGCGTCGTGCCCGAGACCCCGTAAGTGGGTCAGCCTGCTCCAGATCATGCTGATGATGACCAGCGCCGCGATCAGCGAAAGCCCGAACATGGCGTAGCAGCCGTACAGCAGGGTCGCGCGACCGGTGTTCGATGCCACGTGCGGGATGAGCAGCGCGCCCGTGGCCGCCGACACCATCGGCGCGACCACGGGCATCAGCCAGCCGCCGAACGCCGCGTCGGGCTCGACGTTGATCTGGGTGAACATCAGGAACGGGATGCTCGCCGCGGTGAACAGGCCGCCCGCGGTGCCCGCGGTCCACAGGATCCAGTCGAGGTCGACGGCCATGCGTTCGCCGATCAGGTCCTTGCCGACGAGCATCGCTCCGGCCCCGACGGTGAGGAACGCCATCGGCGCCGCGCCGTAGAAGTGGGTCATCTGCGGGTTGCGCGTGTAGCTGCGCGCCACCGTCGGATGTCGCAGCCACTGGATGGCGACCGCCGACCACCAGCACCACCAGGAGCACGGCGGCGAACACCCACACCACCGTGGCGAAGGTGTGGAGGCCGCGCACGTGGATCGGCAGAGTCGCTCCTGCCGTGGCCACGATCCCGGTGCCCATCACCGAGGCGAACCAGTTGGGTCCGAAATTCTGAAGACGCGCCGGTTCAGCCGTCACGGAGGGCTCGGTCATGCAGGTCAGTATGTTCGGGCAGATCGACGGAGTCGACGAAGGCTCGCCGACGTCGATCGTGGTGTGACCATGCTGTTTTACGTGCTGGCGCCCGATCGGTGGTTCGAGCGGAGGCGTTCCGGACGTAAGGCATGATCAATCGGGTGGCGCGTCCGAAGCACTCGACACTCACGCGAGCGGGTGTGGTCAGCGCTGCCATCGCGATGATCGGTGAAGACGGTCTCGAATCGTTCAGCATGCCGAAGCTGGCGAAGTGCGTCGGTGTGAGCCCGCCGTCGCTATACCACCACTTCGAGGGCAGGGAAGACCTCTTGGCGGAGGTAGCGCGCACCGTCGCCGCGCCCGATCCGCCAACGGCATTGCCGGTGGACGCCGACTGGACCGACTATCTCGTGAGTACGGCGGTCGCCATGCGACGCAGAATCGTCGCGCACCCGCACTGCGCTCCGTTGCTCGTCCGATACATGCCCAAGGACAACATGTTCGACGAGTACGAGCAGATGTGCGAGTTCCTGGCCGCGTCCGGGGTTCCTGCCCGCCTGCACGTACGCATCGTGGACGGACTGACGGCGTTGACTCTCGGCGCGGCGATGCTCAACGAGAACGCGGCGCACTACACGTCCGGCGGGCCAGGCCCGACGGCGAACCCCGCAACGCACCCCGCGGTCTGCGCCGCTCTGGAGGCGGTAGGCGAAGCGAATCCCGACGAACAGTTCGAAAGCTATCTTCGGACCTACCTGGACAGTGTCGTGGCGGAGATCCCCGACGCTTCACGGCCTACCTCCTCACGTCTTGCTCGGTGAGCATCGCGTTGAGTTTGCCGATGGACTCGATGAGCCACGATGGCGGCGCGCAGGACTCGCGGTGGCAAACTCTTGCCGACCGCACATCGGGGTGTTAACCTACGGTCGTTAGGTTTGGTGGGCTTGGCGTTCAGTTCGCGGTGTGCTCAACCTAGTCCCGAATTTCGTGGCACCTGAAATATGTTGCCATGCAGAATATTTCGCTCGATCTGTTGAGTTCGACGGATTGAGCATCTCGCGAGGAGCCGGGTCTAGGGCGAGCCCTCAGTGGCGGTTCGATGGTCGGAGGTGGTTGACGGTCCACAGCCCCGGTGCGCTGACCCCGACTGCTCCATGCGTAATTTCGCGATACCGTCCCAGGATTCAGCGCATCGTTGCTAGCTTTGAGCCTGCCGACACTTCTCCACCGCCATCCTCACGATGAACGAGGCCCCCATGAGCACCGCCGCCGAGCGTTCCGCGCAGCTTGATCTGGTAGCGCGACTGAAGTCGTCATTCCCCGAACTGCCCAATGCTCCCACCCCCGACATGCTCGACAGCGCGCGAATCAAGGCCTACCTCAAGCCCGTTCACGACGTGGGCGGCGAGCCGGATGCGCCCATGAAGTACGAGAACAAGCAGTACGAGTACTGGGAGGAGATGACCTACGTCATCTGCGAGGTTCTGGCGTGGCGCGGGATCTGGCTGTCCGAGGAGCGGCGCCGGATGGGCAACGTGGACGTCGGCCGGGCCGAGTACCTGGGACTGCCCTACTACGGCCGCTGGCTGTTGTCCGTCGCCCGGGTCCTCGTCGAGAAGCACCACATCGGCCTCACCGAATTGAGCGAGCGCATGGCCGAGGTTCAGGCGCGGTACGCCGGTGGCCTCGCAGGCAAGACGCTTGAGGCACAACCGAAGTCGGTCGGTGACGGTGCCAACGTCAAGCGCAATGAGCACCACGTCCACGCGGTGGGCAAGGGTGACCCGGGCGTCTACGCCGGACTTGCCGGCGAGCCCAAGTTCGCCGTCGGAGATCGGGTGACGGTCCGCGAGCTCCCCGTCGTCTTCTACACCCGCACTCCGGAATACGTACGTGGCGCGACGGGCGAGATCTCCGCGCTGGCCTACGAGAGCCCCGCCCCAGAGGACGAGACGTGGGATCGACCTGACGCCAAGACCGAATGGTTCTACGTCGTCAAGTTCTCCATGTCAGAACTGTGGGACGGCTACGGGGGGCCGGCGATCGACGCACTCCGTACCGAAATCCCCGAACACTGGCTCGAAGCCGCCGGCTAGCAGGCCGTTCGGCTCCCGCCCGGTAGTGCTGTGCAAGAGAGGAATTCACGCATGTCCGACGACCATGACCATGACCACGACCACGACCGGACCGTCAAGCCGATGGTCGATGAGATCACCGACTTCGAGGTCCTCGAGATCGCGCTGCGAGAACTCTGCATCGAGAAGGGGATCTTCACCGCCGAGGAGCATCGCCACTTCACGGAGTTCGCCGAGCAGATCGGTCCTACGCCTGCCGCGCGACTGGTAGCCAAGGCGTGGCTCGACCCCGAGTTCAAGGCGTTGGCGCTCAGCGAGCCGATGGCCGCGAGCAAGGAGGTCGGCGTCGACTGGCTGGAACCCACCGGGTTCGGAACACCCAGCGACTTCACGGCATTCGCGATCCTCGCGGACGAACCCGGGATCCACAACGTGATCGTCTGCGCGCTGTGCTCCTGCTACCCGCGACCGATCCTCGGCAACTCGCCCGAGTGGTATCGCACGCCCAACTACCGTCGCCGGCTGGTGCGGTGGCCTCGCCAGGTCCTCGCCGAGTTCGGGCTCTACCTTCCGGACGACGTCGAGGTTCGCGTCCAGGACTCCAACCAGAAGCACCGGTTCATGGTGATGCCGATGCGCCCCGACGGTACCGACGACTGGACCGAGGACCAACTGGCGGAGATCGTCACGCGGGACTGCCTGATCGGTGTCGCGTTGCCCAAGCCTGGCGTCACCACGAACGTCATCGTCGACACCCGGCCGGCACTCCATCCGACCGCCGACAACTGAGGACGTCGGATGACCAGCGACCAGAACGCGCGCATCGGCTCCCTGGACCAGATCGTCGACCGAAACCAGGTCTGGCCGGTCGTGGCCGCCAAGTGGGGTGTCGAGAATCCCGTGCCGCCGTGGAAGACCAGCCTCGACGGACTGTGCGACGCCCTCGACCATGCCTCCTGCGGCGCAGACGTTCCCACCTTCAAGGAGCGCCGCGACGAGGAAGACGCGCTGTCGGCGACGATCTACGCCGATCTGCCCTATCCGGAGAATCAACTCGTCTCGCTGGCGCACTCGCTGGTGGCACGCGGCGTCATCGACGAAGCCGAGCTGCAACGCCGCCTCTCCAGCGTCAGACGACGACTGGAGGCGTGAGCATCGAGCCGCCTCGCGCCGACCGATTCCATCCGGCACACCGCCCATCGAAAGGACTACGAACATGACTCATCCCACGGTTCACCAGGGTCGCGTGCTGGACGTCTCCGCGAGCAAGGCCGCTGCATGGCTTTCCGTCACGGCCTTCCTCGCGCTGCTGGTGCTGTACTTCGTGGGCCTGGACCAAGGCGCGTCGTCGATCTTCGGCAGCGACACCCACGTCCACGAGTTCCTCCACGACGCCCGGCATCTGCTGGGCTTTCCCTGTCACTGACATGGCGCGGCACATCGTGTGACGCGACGCCTTCGCGACTGCTGGAGAAGAAGCGCGAGAACGCCCTCATCGGCTGAGAGCTATCGTGATGAGTCTCTAGCGCAAAGGAGCGTGGCGTCGTGCAGATCAGCCTCTTCGGATCACTCACCGACTTCGGTGGCAGCGGTTCACCCGTCGACGAGACGGTGTCACACCTCGCGCAGCTGCGCGACGAAGGATTTCGCCGCCTCTGGATGGCCCAAATGCCCTTCGAGCCAGACCTTCTCACCGCTCTTGCCGTGGCGTTCCGCGAGGTCGACACCATCGAGGTGGCCAGCGGCGTGCTCCCGATCCAGAACCAACACCCGATGCTGATGGCCCAGCGGGCGCTCACGCTCAATCTGATTGCGCAGGGCCGCTTCACGTTGGGCCTGGGCATGACGCACCAGGCCGTGACCGAGGGGATGTGGGGAATCCCGTGGGACAAGCCGGTGCGACGGCTCAACGAGTACCTCGACGGGCTGCTCCCGCTGCTGGCAGGCGAAGCCGTCAACGTCACCGGTGAGACCGCGACCACGCGGGGCGCGCTGATGATACCCGGCGCGCCGGAGCCAGAGGTGTACATCGCGGCGCTCGGACCGCAGCTGCTCAAGATCGCAGGCGCCAGGACCAAGGGCACGATGACGTGGATGACCGGGCCGAAGACGTTGGCCGAACACACCGGCCCGACGCTGCGCGAGGCGGCCGCGGCGGCGGGACGCCCCGACGGCTGCGGTGCGGGTCGCCGCGGGCATCCCGATCAGCGTCACCGACGACGTCGACGGCGCCCGCAAGCAGGCCGCCGAGCAGTTCGCGATGTACGGCCAACTGCCTTCCTACCGCGCGATGCTCGACCGCGAGGGATACGCGGGACCCGAGGACGTCGCCATCATCGGTGACGAGTCGACGGTCAAGGACCGGCTAGCCGAGGTGCGCGCTGCAGGCGTCGACGAGTACGTGGCCGTCACCTTCGATGCATCGCAGGAGGTTCGGGCCCGCACCCGAAAGCTCTTGCGCGAACTGGACTCCTGAGGCTGCCATGGCCACCTCGCCCTGGTCCGAGGGCACCGACGTACTCGCACCGTTGCGGGCAGGAAACCCGCAGGTGCCCGCGAAGTTGGCGTTCTCCGTGTCGCGGAGCATCACGATCGACGACGTGACGGATCGGGGCGAGGTCATCCACGTCCTTCCCGAGGTTCGCGAGCCCACGGGCCTCTACCGCAACGGCCTGATCATCACGGTCGACGACATGGCGACGACAATGGTTCTCGGCGCCAGCGACGGCCGCAGCGGCCTGTTGAAGGTGTTCACCGACGACGGCGGTGTCTCCGACATCGAACCCGCGCCGGCCTGGTCCCCCGACGGCTGGGAGGACTTCGCGATCGAGATGGCCCGGTCCAGCCTGGAGCGCCGAAACAGCCATCGCACCAACGTTTCCGGTACCGGGCGCGTTGCTGCCGCCGACCACGGCCCGCTACGGGAATTCATGGCGAGGTCCAGTCATCGCATCGGCATTCGGAGTTGGCTGGTTGACGGCGACCGGCCCTTTCCGGGCGTGGAGGGTGCTCGCCTGGAGATCTGGAGCGCAGTGGCGGCCGTCGGCCCGGTGACCTATGGGCGCGTTGCCGCCGGGTACGGCGCCGATGGAACCATCGTCGGTTTGGCGGCCGTCGAGGCGATGCCCACCACGCACGCCGACGCCTACCTCTGCCTGTTCACGGTGGATGGCGAACACCTGAACCTGGGCGTGACATCGCTTGACCACGACTTCGCCGCCGAGGCCGTCCACGCGCTCAAACCGCTGTTGGCGCCCGAACCGTCAGCCCCCGAATCATCGCCGCGCCGACATGCCCACCCGCTCGATCCCGCAGCGGCACCAACACTCTCGAATGCCGAGACGCTGGTCCTTCGCTACGAGGCCCGCACTGACCGTGGCCTCGTTCAATCGACGAACGAAGACTCGGTCTATGCGGGCCCGCGACTGGTCGCCGTCGCCGATGGCGTCGGTCAACCGGCCGGTGGCGACGTCGCGTCCATGCTCGCGATCCGGGCGGTGGCTGCGCTCGACGACTACCAGCCCGGAGGCAACGACGTCCCCGAACTGCTGCACGCCGCGGTGCTCCACGCCAACGAGGCCATCGCCGGCGAAGTCGCCAGCCGTCCCGAGCTCACCGGGATGGCCACCACCCTCACCGCGATCCTGTTCGCGGGCAGGCATTTTGGTCTCGCACATCTCGGTGACAGCCGGTGCTATCTCCTGCGTGACGGCCAAGTCGTGCAGATCACCAGGGATGACACGGTGGTGCAGGTCCTGATCGACCACAATCAGTTGACCGCCGAGCAGGCCGCCGATCATCCCCAGCAGGGGCAGCTCACGCGCACGCTGAACGGGAACCCGGTGGTGCCGTCCCTGACGATGCGCGAAGCCCGCGCCGGTGACCGCTACCTGTTGTGCACCCGTGGGCTGCCGATTGCGGTCGGCATCGACCGGATCTACGACACACTGCGCATTCGCGATCTGTCCCGCAGCGCCGAACGGCTGATCGAGTTGGCGGTGGGCGCCGGTGGACCCGACAACGTCACCGTCATCGTCGCCGACGTGATCGACAGCGCGGCGGCCAGCCCCGCCCCGGATGCCGCCGCGGCCGAAACACCGCCCGCGACATAGTGACTCAGTGGGTCTGCGCAGCGGTCGGGCTGCTGGGCAGCGGGCGCCGGCGCCACCCCCGGCGTGTGCAGCGATCCGGCCAGCCAGGGCAGCGACGACGTGAAGACCTGCATCGCCAACGGCCAGTCGTGGCGACCGGTCGTCGGCACCACCGCGCACGTCATCCCGTTGGCCTTGCCGAGCGCGCACAGCGTGTTCGCGGCTTCGGTCTGATCGCCAGGGTTTCCCGCGCCGTCGCGCCCGCCGAGCCCGACCGCGTCGGAGCCTCCCTGAGTGGTACTGCTTCGGCGCGTCGGTGGAGATCGCGAACCAGCCGGAAACACCTTGGTAAGGACCATGTTTGGTGATCACCGTGGTCGGATCGAAGTGCGCCCAGGCCGTCGGCGTCGCCGTCGTAGAGTCGGGCGATGGTTTGGTCCTTGGTGCCCGCGTTGGGACCCATGTCGCCAGCGATGTCGACGAAACTGCTGAACAGTTCGGGATGCATCACGGTCAGGTCGACCGCGCACGTGCCGCCCATCGACCAGCCCACGATGCCCCAGTCGGCGGGTTGCGAACTGGTGCCGAAGTTCGCGTTGACGTAGGGCACGACGTCCTTGGTCAGGTGGTCGGCGACATTGCCGCGGGGACCGTTGACGCACTCGGTGTCGTTGTTGAACGAGCCGCCGGCGTCGACGAACACCATCACCGGGGCATTTCCGTTGTGCGCCTTCGCGAAGTCGTCCACGATCGCCGCGGCGTTGCCGGTGCGCAGCCAGTCGGCGGGGGTGTTGAACTCGCCGGCGATCATCATCACGACGGGCAGCTTGGGCGGGGGGTTGGTCGCGAACCACCGCGGCGGGAGGTAGACCAGTTCCGTCCTGTGCTTGAAACCCGATCCGGTGTCGGGGATGTCGACCGTGCACGACGGCGCCGTGGTCCGGCACGGTTCCCGGATCTCTGCATGGCCTCGATCGTGGTCATGTCCGTCTCGTCGGGCAGTGGCCCCGCGGTGAGCTGATTCCACGCGATCTGCACGGTGGGGAAGTACCCGACCCACGAGTTCAGCGCCAGTCCGGTGGACAGCAGGCACAGGGGTACGGCCACCACGGCGGCGACACGTCGCCAACGATCTGGTTCGCCAGCCCAGGATGGCGACGCCGAGCGCGAACCCGGTCAGCCCGGTCCAGATCCACAGCGAGTCCGGCGCGGGATCGCCTGCGAGGCCCTGGGAATCGAGGTACCAGTGCGCCCACGCGGCGAGGGCGAGACCGACCGCCAGTGAGACGGGTAGCCAGATCAACCGCCACCGCCGCGAGCGCCAGCCGATCGCCGCCACCAGGACCACGGCGGCGACGATCTGCAGGGTCAGCGGCAGCCAGCCCTGCAGAAGCGACAATCCGTGGCGGTAGGGCGGGGGAGCGTCGGCGGCCAACAGGTTCACGGCGACGTCGCCGAACGGAACAGGCACGCATCCATCGTCGCTGCCGTTCCTGTGGGGCAGCTATCCGTGGGCTATGACCTGCCGAACAACGCAAAGGGCCCCCGCCGCAGCGGGGGCCCAGAGCGTCGAAGCTTCTTAGAACGCAGCCTCGTCCAATTCCATGACCTCGTTGTCGATCGTGTCGACGATCAGGCGCGTGCTGGTCAGCAGCGGAAGGAAGTTCTTCGCGAAGAACGACGCCGCGGCGACCTTGCCCTGGTAGAAGTGCAGGTCCTCGCCGGTGGCTCCGGCATCGAGTGCGGCGATGGCCACGGCGGCCTGCTCCTGCAGCAACCAGGCCAGCATCAGGTCGCCGACGCTCATCAGGAAGCGCACCGAACCGAGGCCCACCTTGTAGATGCTCGCCGGATCCTCCTGCGCCGCCATCAGATAGCCGGTCAGCGTGGCCGCCATGCCCTGCACGTCGGCGAGCGCGGTCGCGAGCAGTGCCCGCTCGGCCTTCAAGCGGCCGTTGCCCGACTCGTTCTTGATGAACTGCTCGATCTCCGTCGCGACGTAGCCCAGCGCAACACCCTTGTCGCGCACGATCTTCCGGAAGAAGAAGTCCTGCGCCTGGATGGCGGTGGTGCCCTCGTACAGCGAGTCGATCTTGGCGTCGCGGATGTACTGCTCGATCGGGTAGTCCTGCAGGAAGCCCGAACCGCCGAACGTCTGGAGGCTCTCGGTCAGCCTCGCGTAGGCCTGCTCGGAACCGACGCCCTTGACGATGGGCAGCAGCAGGTCGTTGACCCGTGCCGCCAGGTCGGGCTCGACGTCGTGGACGGCCTTGGCGACCTCGGGGTCCTGGAACGTCGCGGTGTAGAGGTACAGCGCACGCAATCCCTCGGCGTAGGACTTCTGGGTCAGCAGGCTGCGACGCACGTCGGGGTGATGCGTGATGCTCACGCGCGGCGCGGTCTTGTCGGTCATCTGCGTCAGGTCGGCGCCCTGGATGCGCAGCTTGGCGTACTCCAGCGCATTGAGGTAACCGGTCGACAGCGTGGCGATGGCCTTGGTGCCCACCATCATTCGCGCCTGCTCGATGACGTCGAACATCTGCGCGATGCCGTCGTGCACCTCGCCGACCAACCAGCCGACGGCGGGAACGTCGTGCTGGCCGAGCGAGAGCTCGCAGGTGGCCGAGACCTTGAGGCCCATCTTGTGCTCGACGTTGGTGACGAACACGCCGTTGCGCTCACCGGGCTCGCCGGTCTCCGGGTCGAAGTGGAACTTCGGCACGAAGAACAGCGACAGTCCCTTGGTGCCGGGTCCGGCGCCCTCGGGGCGGGCCAGCACCAGGTGCATGATGTTCGGGAACAGGTCGTCCGAGTCGCCGGACGTGATGAAGCGCTTGACGCCGTCGATGTGCCAGGTGCCGTCGGCCTGCTTGACGGCCTTGGTGCGGCCCGCGCCGACGTCGGAGCCGGCATCGGGCTCGGTCAGCACCATCGTGGCGCCCCAACCCTGCTCGGCGGCCAGCACGGCCCACTTCTTCTGCTCGTCGGTGCCGTTGTGGTAGAAGATCTCGCACATGCCGGAGCCCATGGCGTACATGTAGGCCGCCGGGTTGGCGCCGAGGATGTGCTCGATGAGGGCCCACTGCAGCGCGCGGGGCATCGGCATGCCACCGAGCTCCTCGGAGAGGCCTGCCTTGTCCCAGCCGCCGTCCAGCAGTGCGCGCATCGACTTCTTGAAGGGTGCGGGCAGTGAGACGGTGTGGGTCTTGGGGTCGAAGACCGGGGGATTGCGGTCGCCGTCGGCGAACGATTCGGCGAGCGGGCCCTCGGCGAGGCGAGCGACCTCGGCGAGCATTTCGCGGGCCGAATCCTCGTCCATCTCCGCGAACTTGCCTTCGCCGAACGTCTTGTCGACCTTCAGTACCTCGAACAGGTTGAACACCTGGTCACGGACGTTGCTCTTGTAGTGGCTCACGATTTCTCCTCGATGAGATTCCGTCTGCGGTTGGGTACTTGGGGCTAAGTTACCCACCAGTAACTGCGGCTAACTATACCGCTCGGTAACTTGATCGCAAAGGGGTCGCGAGCGAATATTTGCGAACGAAGTAACCGACTGGTTGATCGGGCCACATTTGGACCGTTGAGCAGCGCATTCATACAAATGTGATGTCTGCCACGAGGCAGTATTCAGGTCCCGCTAGGGTGAGCGGAATGCGACGAATCGTGGTGTGGGGAACAGGCAATATGGGGTCGACGGCGATCCGGTCTGCGGTGGCTTTTCCGGGGTTGACCCTCGCCGGCGTGATCACCTCGTCGCCGGCCAAGTCTGGTAAGGACGCCGCCGAGTTCGCCGGGCTCGCCGAACCGACCGGCGCCACCGCGACCACCGACGTCGACGCCGCGCTGGCGGAGTGCGACGCCGTCGCGTACATGGCGTCGGGCGACATCCGGCCGGAAGAGGCCGTCAACGACATCGAGCGGTGCCTAAGGGCGGGCAAGCACGTCGTCACGCCGTCGCTCTACTCGCTCTATGACCCGCGATCCGCGCCCAAGGAGTGGGTCGACCGCCTCACCGCGGCCGCCGAGGAGGGTGGCGCGACGCTGTTGGTCAGCGGCGTCGACCCGGGGTGGGCAAACGACGCGCTGGCCGTCATGGCCGCGGGGCTGTGCACGCGGATAAAGACCATCTACTGCCAGGAGATCTTCGACTACTCCACCTACGACCAGCCGTACGCGGTCAAGGTGTCGTGCGGCTTCGGCGGCTCGATGGACGAGGTGCCGATGATGCTCCTGCCGACCATCCCGACGATGGTGTGGGGCGGCAACATCCGCTTGATCGGACGCGGACTGGGTCTCGAGATCGACGAGATCACCGAGGAATTGGAGCGGCTGCCGCTCGAGAAGTCCGTCGACACCGTCATGGGGCCCTTCGAGAAGGGCACGCAGGGGGCCTTCTGGCTGAAGATCATCGGCTGGTCCGGCGGCAAGAAGCGCATCGTCGTCGACCACATCACCCGCATCCACCCGTCGTGCGCGCCGCACTGGCCGCAACCCGACGAGGGCGCGGGCGACCATCGCGTCTTCGTCGACGGCGACCCGCAGTTGACCATCGTCAGCCGGGCCGACATGCCGGGCGGCAACCGCGCGGACGGCGGCAACACGACGGCCGCCAACCGTCTGCTGGGCGCCATCGAATGGCTGGCGACGCAGAAGGCGGGCATCTACGACGGGCTCGACGTGCCGCTCCACACCAAGCTGCCCGACGAAGTCGAAGCGACGCGCTGGGCCTGATCCCCCCGCGATCCGTGCACGCGCAGCCGCGCTGAACCGCGGTTGCGGGTGCCCAAATCGCCGGGTAGTTAGCCGTCCGCGGCGGACAGCGCCTCGGCCGGCTCACGTCTCGGCTTGCGCCTCCTGCGGCGGCGATTCCGCATCGGGCAGCTGACCGACGAGGTACTCGGCGAGCCCCCCGATGGTCGGGTAGTCGAACACCGCGGTCGCGTTGATCGTGAACGCGCCACCGAACTGGCTGTGTAGCCGGTTGCGGAGCTCGATCGCCATCAGCGAATCCGTGCCAAGGTCCAGGAACCGATTCGTCGCGGCGGGTGGTGATGCGAGCCGCAGGAAGGTCTGCACTTCGCGCTGAAGGAACTCGGTGACGAAGCCGGTGCGCTGCGCCACCGGAATCTCCTGAAGCTGCTTGAGCAGCTCACTGTCACCGGTCATTTCGCCTGCGGCACTGGGCAACACGAGGTCCAGAATCGGTGGACGCGAACTGCCCAGGACCTTTGCGGCACGCTGCCAGTTGGCCTTGATGACGGTCGCCTGGCCGGTTCCGTTGGCGACGACCTCGGCGAGGGCAGCCAGCGCGGCAGACGGATCCAGGGGAATCAGGCCCTGCGCACCGATGTTGGCGCTCGCGGCCTCCGACGAGGCCATCCCGCCCTGCGCCCACGGGCCGAAGTTGATGCCGGTGGCAGGCAAGCCCTGCGACCTTCGCCTCGCGACCAGACCGTCGAGCAGCGCGTTGGCCGTCGCGTAGTTGGCCTGACCGGGTGAACCGAACAGGCTCGACACCGAGGAGGACACGATGAAGAAGTCCAGCTCGTCGTCCTTCGTCAAATGGTCCAGGTGGCAGGCGCCGAACGCCTTGGGCGCCAGCGTCGTCCGGAATCGCTCCATGCTCTGCTGTGACAGCAGCGCATCGTCCAGCACACCCGCCAGATGCACCACGCCTGCGAGCGGTGGCAACTCCGCGCGAATCCGCTCCAGCAGATCCGCAACCTCGGCCTCGTCGCCGACGTCGGCGGTGAAGACGTGGACGCGCGACCTGTAGCGCTCGGTGATGTCGTCGATCAGTTGTTGCGCGTTCGCGTCGGGCGCACGCCTGCTGGTCAACACGATGTCGCCCGCACCCAGTTGAGCCAGATACGACGCCGTGTGCAGCCCGATCGCACCGAGTCCACCGGTGATCAGATAGCTCCGATCGGCGCGTGGTTGCAGTGGATTCGGGATCTGCAGCACGATCTTCCCGATGTGCTTCGCCTGCTGCATGCGACGGAATGCCGTCCTCGCCTCGGTCAGCGGGTAGATCTCGGCGGGCAGTGGCGCCCACTCGCCCTTGGCCAACCCCTCGGACACTTCGGTCAGCAAGTCGCGAATGCGGTCGGGTTCGGTGAACATCACCGTGTCCAACGCGACGATCTCGTAGTCGATGTCGGATCGGGCCTCGGTCATCTGCTCCGGTGACCAGATGTCGCGCTTGGCGATCTCGGCGAAGCGGCCATTCTGGGCGGTGGCGCGCAGCGTCGCCTCGATGAACCCTTCGCCGGTGAGGCAGTTCAGCACCACGTCCACACCCTTACCGTCAGTGTCCGCCAGGATCTGGTCGGCGTAGTCCGTCGAGCGCGAGTCGTAGACGTATTCGACGCCGAGCTTGCGCAGCGTCGCCCGCTTGAAGGTGCTGGCCGTGGCGAACACCGTGGCGCCCATCGCCTGGGCCATCTGGACGGCCGCCAGGCCCACACCGCCACTGGCCGCGTGGATCAGAACCTTGTCCCCGGGGTTCAGCTGCGCCCAGTCGAACGACAGCCGCACCGTCAGCGCCGCAGCCGGGATGGTCGCCGCCTCGACGGCGCTCACGCCGTCCGGGATCGGTGCCAGGAACTGGGACGGCACGTTGAACCGGCTGGAGAAGGCACCCTGCATGGACCCGTAAACGCGTTGACCCACGTCGAGTCCGCTGACGCCCTCACCCAATTGCGTGACGACGCCTGCAAAGTCGCCGCCAATGGCTCCGGGATCGCCCGGGTACAGACCGAGGACGTTGAGCACGTCACGGAAGTTGAGACCGGCAGCCTCGACACGCACCTGCACGTATCCCTCATCGGGTGCAGGCACGTCCTTCTCGACGATCCGCAGGTTGTCGATCGCGCCGCGTTCGGTCGGCGCCAGGACGTAGTCGCCTCCTCGTGGGACCGTCGAGATGTCCGCTGCGCGCCCACGGCAACAGACGCGAAGCCAGCAGCTTCCCTTGGCGCAGTGCGAGTTCCGGCTCGCCGACGGGTGTCGCCAGCAGGCTGGCCAGTGCACGCACCGCCTCCGGTGATCCGTCGCAGTCGACGAGTTTGCAGCGCAGTCCCGGTTCCTCGTTGATCGTGGTTCGTCCGAATCCCCACAGTGCCGCCTGCACGGGGTCGACCGGTTCGCCGGACTCGGTGGCCACGGCGCGGTCGGTGACGATCCACAGTCCGCCAGGCAGTTTCGCGCTGCCGCCTTGCACGGTGTGCACCGCGCTGAGCAGATTGGCGAGCTCCGTCTCGATCCGTGTGGTCACGTCGGCGGTCGACTCATCCGCGGCTGGCCCGCTGGCGCGCCACACGACGCCGCTGAACGGCAGACCGCGAACTTCAGCCTGTGCCAACACCTCACCCAGGGGCTGCGAATCCGCTGCCCGATCGAACGGGATGCAACCCGGCACCTTGTCCGCGAGTTCGGTGAATCCTGCGATCAGCCACGTGCCGTTGGCAATCGAGTCCCCGTCTTCCGACGGAGGCGGTGGCACCTCGTGCCAGCCCAGCGTGTAGAGCAGTCGCGTGGCGTCGCCGCCGAGACCGCGCAGCAATGCCTCGCGGGGTGCGCGTTTGACCGTGAAGTCCTGGATCCCGCCGAGATGGCGGCCGCCCCGGTCGAGGAAGTCGAGATCGAACACCTGGGTCTCGCTGTCGAGAGGGCTCTCGTGCCATCGCGCACGGCAGTAGAACCGCCGGGGCATCTTCTCCCGGAGCATCACCTGGCCGTAACGCAGCGGCAGGTACAGATCGTGCACACCTTGCTCGGCCGCGAGAAGCGCCGGGAACGCCGGGAACGCGACTCCGGTGCACAGGTCCATCAGCACCGGGTGCATCGGCTCGGTCCCGAGGTGTTCGGCGAGTTCCTCCCCGACGAGGATGTCGCCGATGGCCTCACCCTCACCGAGCCACAGCGACTTCAGGGAGCCCGACCAGTTCGGACCCCATGCCAGTTCCATGTCGGCGAAGGTCTCGAAGAGTTCCTGCGGGCGCATGCGGTTGCACCGCTCGATCGCCGCGTCCACGGGATCATCGGAGGGCGCGTCGTCGGCCGCGTCGTCGACGCCGGAGACAACGGTGCCCTCGGCGTTCAACGACCATTCGGCATCGCGCTCGCCGTACGGGCGGCTGTGCACTGTGAAGGTCGAACCGCTGCCATCCGCGAGCGGATGCAGGGTCAACTGCACTTCGCGAGAGGTCTTCTCCGGCAGGATGATCGGCTCGTAGAAGAAGACGTCCTTCGCCCGCGCAGGGGTACCGACGGCGGCCAATGCCATCGCCGCGTAGGTCGCTCCGGGGACGACGACGGTGCCGTAGATGACGTGGTCGGAAAGCCATGGCTGCGACTTGACCGACAACCTGCTGGTGTAGACGGAGTCGCCGGAAGCGAGATCCTTTGCACCGCCGAGGATCCCGGAGACCGAATCGCCGCCGGCGCCGGAGCCTGCGATACCGGAGGTCTTGGGCCAGAAGCGGCGGCGCTGGAACGGATAGGTGGGCAACTCGAGCCGTTGGCTCGGTCGACGATGCAGCGCCGCGAAGTCGGGACGGTGGCCCCCCACGTAGGCCGCGGCCAGCGCGTCGGCGATCTGACGACGGTCGCCCACACCCTTGCGCAGTGAGACGATCGCCCGCGGCGCGGCCAGGTGCTCCGGCCACACCTGGACTGCCGCCCCGGTCAGCACCGGCTGTGGACCGAGCTCCATCAGGACCGTGCAACCCAGCCCGGCCACGGTGCGTACGCTCTCGGAGAACTGCACCGGCTGACGCGAGTGCCGCCTCCAGTAAGGCGCGTCCAGCGGGGTCTGGGCGGTGAGCACCGCGCCGCTCCGGTTGCAGACCAGCGGTAGCGTCGGGACGGCGAACTGCAATTGCGCTGCGTACGATTCGAATTCGTCGAGCACCGGTTCCAGAAGTTCGGAGTGGAAGGCGTGGCTCGTCTCCAGCCAGGTACAGCGGATTCCGTCGTCGACGAACCTCTCGACTACCTGTTCCAGGTCCTCACCGGGACCCGACAGCACGGTGTTGGGTCCGTTGTACGCGGCCACCGAGACGCGCGGGAACTCGGCCGCGATCTGCTCGACCTGCTTGGCGTCGGCGAAGACCGCCACCATTCGCCCACCTTCGGGCAGGCTGCCGAACAGGCGGCCTCGCACGGCCATGAGCCGCGCGCCGTCCTCGAGGCTGAAGACTCCGGCCACGCACGCCGCGGCGTACTGCCCGACGCTGTGCCCCAACACCACGTCGGGCTCGATGCCCCAGGACTGCCACAGGCGGGCCAGCCCCATCTCGATCGCGAAGAGCGCCGGCTGGGCAAACGACGTGTGCCGCAGCGCTTCTCCGGCCTCACGGTCGGTGGCGAAGAGCACCTCGAGCAGCGGACGCGGGAGCATGCCGTCGACGGCGTCCGCGCACCGCGTGACGGTCTCGGCGAAAACCGGCTCCGTGTCGAACAACTCGCGCGCCATGCCCGGGTACTGACTGCCCTGCCCGGTGAACAGCCACGCCGTGGTGGGGTGGTGTACGTGCTCGCCACGGACGACTCCGGGGCGCAGGCGGTTCTCGGTGAGGTCGGCCAGGCCTTCGCGCGCCGCCTCGACCGAATCCACGACCAGCGCGGCGCGATGCTCGAAGTGTGAGCGACCGGTGCCAGCGGTGAGGCAGACGTCGGCGAGTTCGACGTCGGGGCGCTCGGTCAACCAGTCTGCGTAGCGCCGTGCCACGGCTACCAGGGCTTCCGGTGACCGTGCCGACAGCGCCAGCACGTTGAAGGACGGCTCGGGATCGTTCGATTCGGGGGCCGCCGCGACGTCGCCCGTGGCGACGGAGGCCGGTGCCTCCTCGATCAACACGTGCGCGTTCGTGCCCGTGAACCCGAAGGAGCTCACGCCTGCGCGACGCGGCCTGCCGTTGGCGAGCCACGGAGTGGCCTCGTCGACGACCCGCACCGCCAGCGTGTCCCACGGGATGTGCGGCGAGGGGTTGTCGAAGTGCAGGCTCTGCGGCAACAACTCGTGCTGCAGCGACAGCACGACCTTGATCAGACCCGCTGCGCCCGAAGCAGACTCGGTGTGCCCGATGTTCGACTTCACCGATCCCATCAGCAGCGGCCGGTCTGCGTCGCGCGAGCCCGAGTACGCGGCCGCGGCCGCCTGAACCTCGATCGGGTCACCCAGTGGGGTGCCCGTGCCGTGCGCCTCGAGGTAGTCGACGTCTCCGCCTGCCAGACCGGCGCGGGCCAGCGCCGTCCCGATGAGGCGTTGCTGCGCACCACCATTGGGCACCGTCAAACCACTCGACGCGCCGTCCTGGTTGATCGCGGTGCTGGAGATGAGTGCACAGATCCGATCGCCATCGCGCTCTGCGTCGCTCAGCCTCTTGAGCACCAGGATTCCGCAGCCTTCGCTGCGGACGTAGCCGTCTGCGGACGCGTCGAAGGTCTTGCAACGCCCGACCGGCGAGAGCATCCTGGCGCGGGAGGCGGCGATCATGGTCACGGGGCTGAGCAGGACGTTCACGCCGCCGGCCACCGCCATGTCGCAGTCACCCGAGCGCAGTGCCTGAACCGCTTGATGGACGGCGACCAGTGCCGAGCTGCACGCGGTATCGACCGCCATGGCCGGCCCCTCGAGTCCGAGCGCGAAGGCAACCCGACCGGAGATGGCGTTGAGTGCATTGCCGGTGATGAAGTACGGCTCGATCTTGTCGAGCGACTCCGATGACAGCAGGTGGGCGTACTCGTTGGCGGCCACGCCCGCGAAGACGCCGGTTCGACTGCCGCGCAGTGACGCTGGCGAGTAGCCCGCTCTTTCCAACCCCTCCCATACCGTTTCGAGCATCAGCCGCTGCTGCGGCTCGATCCACACCGCCTCACGCGGGGAGATGCCGAAGAACTCGGGGTCGAATCCGTCGATTCCGTCGAGGAATCCGCCGAACCTCGTGTACGTCTTGCCGGGAGCGTCTGGGTCCGCGTCGTAGAACTCGTCGATGTCGAAGCGGTCCTCGGGCACTTCCCGGATCGCGTCGATGCCGCCGGACAGCACGTCCCAGAAGGCCTCCGGGTCGGGCGCGCCGGGGAACCGGCATGACACGGCGACGATCGCGATGGGCTCGTCTGCGGGTGTCGCCGACACCGATGCGAGAACGGGCTTGGCCGCGGGCGGCTTGCCGAGCCCGAGCACGTCGCCGAGGAGATACTCGGCCGCGTCGGACAGCCGCGGATGATCCATCACCAAGGTGACGGGTATCTCCCTACCCAGTCCCTGCTCGAGCTGGCGACGCAGTTCGACCGCCATGAGCGAGTCCATGCCGAGGTCGAAGAAGCCAGTGTCCTCGCGGATTTCGGCAACGTCGACGCGCGTCACCTGGGCGACGGCGTCGCGCAGGTAGTCGGTGAGGAGTTTCTTGCGCTGCTGAACCGGTGCGCCCTCGAGTCGCTCGACCAATGGCGTCTTGCCGGAAGCGGTCGCAGGCGCCGCGGTCGTCGGCTGGGCCGGCACCTCGCTCTCCAGCTCGGCCAGGAATGCCCGTCGCCCCGCCTGTTGGTAGAGCGGAAGGAAACGGGCCCAGTCGATCCTGGCGACTACTCCTTGCGGGGTGCCCTGGGCGGACTCCGCCGCGACCTGAGCCAGCCCCGCCAGAGCGTCGGCGGGTGACAACGTGCGGACGCCCCGCTTCTCCAGCCGCGCACGCGAATCCGCGTCGGCCATGCCCGCTGACCAGGGACCGAAGTTGACGCTGATCCCGGGGATGCCCCGTTCGCGCAGTCGCCAGGCCAGCCCGTCGAGGAAGGCGTTGGCCGCGCCGTAGGCGGTCTGACCGAATCCGCCCCATACCGACGCGATCGACGAGGTGCTGATGAAGAAGTCCAACGTCAGGTCCGCGGCTGCTTCACTCAAATACCAAGCACCCCAGACCTTCCCGGCAAAGACCCGATCCACTTCGGCGTCATCCAGGTTGCTCAGCGGTGTGGTGCCGAGCTCTCCCGCGGCGTGGACGATGCCTGCCAGCGGTGGCAGCTCGGCAGCCACGGTGGCCAACAGGCGCGCGACGTCGTGCGCATCGGCGACGTCGGCTGCGACGAACCGGAATTCGCAGCCATGCTGTTCGCCCAGTGCGTCGACGCGCTGTTGCACGGCTTCGTCGGGCGCGCGGCGGCTGGTCAGCACCAGGTGCTTGGCGCCGCGCGCTGCCAGGTATCCGGCGATCTCCAGCCCGAGGGATCCGAGCCCGCCGGTCACCAAATACGTTGCGTCATCGCGAAGTTGCAGTGGGCGCAACGCTCGGCTGCTCGACCCGCCGAACCAGTCGCGGCACGTACGTCGCCTGCTCGCGCAGTGCGAACTGGTCTTCCCGGACGACCGAGACCTGCGGCGTCGCCAGCCACCTGCGTGATGAACCGCGACCATTCGTCGGTACTTCCTGCGGCCAGATCGGCCAGCCCACCCCACAGTTGAGGAAGCTCCAGGGCGGCGGCACGGCCGAAGCCCCAGAGGCAACTCTGATCCGGCGATACGACGTCTCCGTCGGTAACTCGTTGTGCACCACGGGTCACGACCCAGATGGGTCTGCGCAGTTCCGCGGCGACCGCGGCGCGGAACAGCCGTCGTGTGCCGCCCAGGATTCGATGCTGCATCCGCAACAGCGACTGCATCGATGGGGCATCGTCGGAGTCGAGGGCCGCGACGTGCACGATGCGCAACGTCGGATCCTCGGCTGCGGCGGCGCGCAACTCGGCCGCGAGCCGTTCTTCATCCGCGTGGAGACGGGCAGCCCGAGAATCCGGTGCCGATGCCCGCGCGCGGTCAACACGTCGATCAGGTTCTGGACGGCTCGGGAATCGTCACCGACGAGAAGCCAGGTGGCTTCCTCGCCGACGTCCGTGCCCGCGCCACGGGTATCGGCGCTCTCCCAGCGGATCTCGTAGCGGTCGTCCGCTGTCGCCTGATTGGTCCGCTGCTGATTGTGTTGTGCCGCAAGCTTGGTCAGCACGTCCAGGGTCTGCTGGCCGCCGTCCGCACCGTCGAGCAGTGCTGCGAGTTCCTCGATCCGGCCATCCTCGAGAAGTCGCACGGTGTGGGTATTCGCGGCGACGCGCTGCGGTTCGGGGCTGGCGGCATCGCGGTTGTCCCGGAACGAGTACTCGCGGTGCTCGAACGGATAGGTGGGCAGGTCGAGCTTTCGCGCGTGCGCCTGCCGAAGGGCGCCGAAGTCGGGCAGGTGGCCCAACACGTAGGCGTCGGCCAGTGCCTCGGTGATCTGTCGATGGTCGGCCGCATTGCGGCGCAGCGACGCGATCGCCCGTGGGGCGGTGGCCGGGTCGGGCCATGCCCGCAGCGCCGTGGCGGTGAGCACCGGTTGCGGGCCGATCTCGAGCAACACCTTGCAATTCATCTCGGCGAGGGTGCGCACGCTCTTGGCGAACTCCACCGGTTGGCGCGCGTGCCGACGCCAGTAGGCGCCGTCGAGTTTCACGCTCCTGCCGAGCGCCTCGCCCGTGCGGTTGTCGATCAGAATCCGTTGTGGCGAAGTGTAATCGAACTTCTGCGCATACGACTCGAACTCGTCGAGGATCGGGTCCAGCAGCGCCGAGTGGAACGCGTGGCTGGTCTCCAGCCAGTCGCAGCGGACGCCGTCGGCCGTCAATCCGGCCACGGCCCTCTCGAGATCCTGGGCGGGACCCGACAGCACGGTGTTGGCGCCGTTGTACGCGGCCACCGACAGGCTCGGGAACTCGTCGGTCAGGCTCTCGACTCGCTCGGAGGCGGCGAAGACCGCCGCCATCCGACCACCGGCAGGCAAGCTGCCGAAGAGGCGACCGCGCTCGGCCATCAACCGCATGCCGTCCTCGAGGCTGAACACCCCTGCGACGCAGGCCGCCGAATACTGGCCGACACTGTGGCCCAGCACCACGTCGGGTTCGAACCCCCACGACTGCCAGAGGCGAGCCAGGCCCATCTCCACCGCGAACAGGGCGGGCTGGGCGTAGGACGTCTGGCGCAGCGCCTCTGCGTCGTCCGTATCGAAAATGACGTCGAGCAAGGGCTTTTCGAGAACGTCGGCGACCACTGCCGCGCATCGGGTCAGTGTCTCGGCGAAGACCGTCTCGGTGTCGAACAGCTCCCGAGCCATGCCGGGGTACTGGCTGCCCTGGCCGGTGAACAGCCATGCCGTCTTCGGCGCGTCGTGGGATTCACCGCGAACCAGACCGAGTGCGGGCCGGTCCTCCGCGAGCGCACCGAGCAACTCGATGGCGGATTCTCTCGACTTCACCACGAGGGCGGCGCGCTGCTCCAGGTGCGCGCGGCTCACCCCGGCGGTGAAGCACACGTCGGCCAGCGAGGCATCCGGGTGCGCGCTCAACCAGCCGCGGTACTTCATCGGCGACCTGGGCCAACGCGGCGGGCGTCCGCGCCGACAGCGGAAGGACGTTGAACAGGCCGTCGGGCTGCTCGGCTTGGCTGGGGACGGCGACGGACGCTTCGGCGGGCGCTTCGGAGAGGATGACGTGGGCATTGGTTCCGGCGAATCCGAACGAGCTGACTCCCGCAATACGCGGCTGCCCGTTGCGCTTCCACGGCGTCGCCTCCCGTACGACCTCGACGGCGAGGCGATCCCACGGAATGTGTGGCGACGGATTCTCGAAGTGCAGGTGCTTGGGCAGGGTCTCGTGCTCGAGCGACAGGATGACCTTGATCACGCCTGCGATTCCGGCGGCGGCTTCCAGGTGCCCGATGTTGGTCTTCGCCGAGCCCATCAACAACGGCCGACTCGCGTCGCGGCCGACGCCATACGCCGCACCCGCGGCCTGCGCCTCGATCGGATCACCCAGCGACGTGCCCGTGCCGTGTGCCTCCAGGTAGTCGACGCCAGCCGGGCGCGACGCCCGCGCGTTTCAGCGCGTCGGTGATGACCCGTTGCTGGGCAATCCCGTTCGGCACCGTCAGGCCGCCGGATGCGCCGTCCTGGTTGATTGCGCTACCCCGGATGACGGCGCGTATCTGGTCACCGTCCCGGACGGCGTCCTCGAGCCGTTTGATGACGATGACGCCGCAGCCCTCGCCGCGCACGTAACCATCCGCAGCTGCGTCGAAGGTCTTGCACTTGCCGTCCGGCGCGAGCATCCGCGCGTTGGAGAAGGTGATCATCGTCGCCGGCGTGAGCAGCACGTTGGCGCCGCCGGCCAGGGCGAGGTCGCATTCATTGAGGAGCAGCGCCTGGCAGGCCTGATGGATGGCGACCAACGATGAACTGCAGGCGGTGTCGACGGCGACCGAAGGGCCCTGAAGCCCCAATCGATAGCTGATCCGCCCCGCCGCGGCGGCGTTCGACGTCCCGATGGCCATGTAGGCCTCGATCTCGGGATACGTCAGCTCGTCCGATGCCATCCCCAGGTAGTCGTGGGTGGCCAAACCCACGAACACGCCGGTGTTGGTCTCGGCCAAATCCGTTGGCGCGGTGCCCGAATGTTCCACTGCGCGCCAGGCTGTCTCCAGCAGGAGCCGGTGCTGCGGGTCCATCATTCTGACCTCGCGCGTCGACATTCCGAAGAACGGTGCGTCGAAGCCGGTCACGTCGTCGACGAAGCCCGCGCGACGGGTCACGACCTTGCCGGCAACGCCGGGTTCCGGGTCGAAGAATTCGTCGACGTCCCAACGGTCCTTGGGCACTTCGGACACCGCATCGCGGCCCTGCTGAAGTATTTGCCAGAACTCGTCGGCGTCCGCTGCGCCAGGAAAACGCGCCGCATAGCCGATTATCGCAAAGCCCGAGTTCGACTTGATGGGACCTTCATCAGTCGTCATGTGGCAAACCTCCTGCGCCAGCGAATCCCACCGGCTATTATTGCATGCGCGTCAATTTAACGTGGCAGCATCCCACCGTCCCGCAGCGGCGATCGCGGACAGCCTCTCACGGCTGGGCGGTTCCCTCACCTCGGCAGGCGTTCTGCAGGGACGAGCGGCTGCTGCCCGCGAGGGTATGTTGAGCCACGAGTGATGCCGGACGGGGAGCCGGCTGAAGCGGGGAGTACGGAGAGGACCGAGAGCCTTGCGCATCGGGAAGATAACGGTCGGCGGGTTGGACGAATGGACGCTGTCACCCGGATCGGTCACGTCGTGGCACCCGACGGCGGCAGCGCAGGAGAAGGCCCGGAAAGCGCCCGTCAGTTCAGTACCAGTTAGCTACATGCAGGGCCAGCATCTCAAGAATCATTGTGAGCGGACGTCCGCGGGCCTGAACTTCTCCCGCCAAATCATCGCGAGCTGTGAGGTGGCGGGCGAGTGCGACATCGCTGCCATGGATCACGCCGTCAACGCCTACCTGCGGCGGCACGACACGTTCCGCAGTTGGTTCTCGCGGACCGATGACGGAGACTTCATCCGGCACGCCCTCGACGATCCCGACGACATCGAGTTCGTGCCCGTCGAACACGGCCACATGAGCGTCGATGAAATCCACGCCCACGTGGTCGACATACCCAGTCCGTTGGAATGGGGTTGCTTCACCTTCGGCGTCATCCAGAACGAAGGCCACTTCGCGTTCTTCGCCGCGATGGATCACGTCCACGGAGACGCGACGTTGATCGGCACGACGATGATGGAAGCCAACGGCATGTATTCGGCGATGACTGCAAGTGGAGAGACCCTTGAGCTTCCCGATGCGGGCAGCTTCGACGACTTCTGCACCCGCGAGCGCGAGTTCACGTCGACGCTGACCCTGGATTCGCCCGGCGTGCGTGCGTGGATTGAGTTCGCGGAGAACAACAGTGGCGGTTTTCCCGAGTTCCCACTGCCTCTGGGCAACCCGCAGAAGTCAACCAGCAGTCGGATGGCCTCCGAACTGCTGATGGATGCCGCGCAGACGGAGCGGTTCGAGGCAGCCTGCGCCGCGGCCGGATCGCGGTTCGTCGGCGGCCTGTTCGCGTGCCTCGGTCTGGTGGAGCACGAGTTCACCGGTGCGCTTACCTACCACGGGCTGACGCCGCGCGATTCCCGCACCGGCAGCGACAATTTCATGACGCAGGGTTGGTTCACCGGTCTGATCCCGATCACGGTGCCGATAGCGGCGACGTCCTTCAACGAGGCCGCGTACGCGGCGCAGGTCTCGTTCGACTCGGGACTGGACATGGCGAGAGTGCCGTATTACCGGGTGATGGAATTGGCGCCGTGGTTGAAGTGGCCGCAGCCGAACTTTCCGGTGTCGAACTTCCTGCACGGTGGCGCTGCGCCGTTGAACGCCATCCTCGCGGCAGGCGAGATGGGCCTTGCCAACAACATCGGGATCTACCCCGACGGTCGGTTCTCGTATCAGTTGACGATCTACATCTTCCGGTACGGGGAGGGCACGGCCATGGCCATCATGCATCCCGACAATCCGGTGGCCGAGAAATCAGTGACCCGCTACATGGAGGCGATGAGAGCGGTATCAGCCCGCGTCGCCGACAGCGGGCACTGGGGACGCGTCGCGTAGCTTGAGGCGGGCGAGGGTGAGGGCAGGATGAGACGGCTAGCCGATCTGGTGGTGCGGTGGCCTTGGATCGTGATCGGGGTCTGGGCCGCGATCGCGGTGGTGCTGCCCCTGACGTTCCCGAGCCTCAACGAGATGGCCGAGAAGCATCCGTTGGCGATCCTGCCGAGCGATGCGCCGTCGAGTGTCACCGCGGCGAAGATGGTCGAGGCGTTCCACGAGCCGGGCAACGACGACCTGCTGTTGGTGGTGTTGACCAATGAGAAGGGGCTGACACCCGCCGACGAGGCGACCTACCGCAAGGTCGTGGACGCGCTGCGTGATCACCCGGCCGACGTGGTGTCGGTGCAAGATTTCGTCGGTACGCCAGAACTGCGCAAGTTCCTGACGAGTCAGGACAAGACGACGTGGGTGCTGCCGGTCGGCCTCGCGGGGGAGTTGGGCACGCCGCGCGCCTTCGACTCGTACACCCGAGCGGCCGACGTCGTCGGACGCAGCGTCGCAGGTAGTCCGCTGGACGTGCACGTGACCGGCCCGGCTGCCACCGCCGCGGACCTCACCGTGGCAGGTGAGAACGACCGCCTGCCGATCGAGATCGCGATCGCGGTCCTGGTCCTGCTGGTGCTGTTGCTCGTCTACCGCAGCGCGGTCACGATGCTGCTGCCACTGGTCACCATCGGGTCGTCCGTGGTGATCGCCCAGTCCGCGGTCGCCGGCTTCTCCCAGTTGACGGGGTCGGGCGTCTCGAACCAGTCCGTCGTCTTCCTGAGCGCGATCATGGCGGGCGCGGGAACGGACTACGCCGTCTTCCTCATCAGTCGCTATCACGACTACGTGCGGTCGGGCGCGGACTCCGATCGTGCGGTCAAGGCGGCGATGATCTCCATCGGGAAGGTGATCACCGCGTCCGCCGCCACGGTGGGGCTCACCTTCCTCCTGCTGAGCTTCGCGAAGATGGGTGTGTTCAGGACGGTCGGAATCTCGGCGGCGATCGGCATCGCGATCGCCTACCTGGCCGGAGTGACGCTGCTGCCCGCGATTCTGACCCTCGCCGGGCCGCGCGGCTGGGTCAAGCCGCGGCGTGAGCTGACCGCCCGGTTCTGGCGGCGTTCCGGTATTCGCATCGTGCGCAGGCCGGTCGCGAATCTCGTTGCCAGCCTCCTGGTCCTGGGGATCCTGGCCGGCCTCGCGTTCTTCGCGAAGTTCAACTACGACGATCGCAAGGTCGTGGCCGCGTCGGCGCCGAGCTCGATTGGGTACGCCGCGCTGGAACGCCACTTCCCCATCAGTCAGTCGATCCCCGAATTCATCCTCATCCAGTCGCCGCGCGACCTGCGTACCCCGCAGGCGCTCGCGGATTTGGAACAGATGGCCTCGCGTGTGGCGCAATTGCCGAACGTCGGTCTGGTCAGCGGCATCACCCGACCCCTTGGAGAGGTACCGCAGGAGTTCAGGGCCACCTATCAGGCGGGCCTCGTCGGTGACCGTCTGGCCGACGGGTCGGCCATGATCGGCCAGCGCAGCGGTGACCTCAGCAGGCTGGCGTCCGGGGCAAGCACTCTGGCCGACAGCCTCGCGAACGTTCGTGCGCAGGTCAACAAGATCGTGCCGAGCATCCAGAATCTGGTCGACACGTTCTCCTCGATGCGAACTCAATACGGCGGAGACAAGCTGGTGCGGGACGTCGATACCGCAGCCAGGCTCGTCGACAGCATCAACGACCTCGGAAACTCGATGGGCGTGAACTTCACCGCCGCCAAGAACATGTTCGCCTGGATCGGCCCGGTTCTGGTGGCGCTCCAGGGCAACCCGGTGTGTGACCTCGATACGTCGTGCAGCGCAACGCGAAGCCAGTTCGAGCAGCTCGTCGCCCCGGGCAATCAGGGCAAACTGGACCAGATCAACGACCTCGCGCACCAGTTCCAGGGGATGGGTGACCGGCAGACCCTCAATGCCACCGTGACCAAGCTCAACGCATCGCTCAACAGCGTCAACAGCGCGGTCAGTGCCATGGGACTGAACAGCCCCGGTGGCGCACGGTCGGGCCTCACCCAGCTGAGACAGAACGCCGACCGCCTGGCAGGCGGAAGTCAGCAGGTGGCCGGTGGAGTGGACCAACTCGTCGACCAGATCAAACTCATGGCGTCGGGCCTGACCGAGGCCTCGGCATTTCTGCTGACGATGCGCGACACCGCCGCGGAGCCGTCGATGGCCGGGTTCAACATTCCGGAACAGGTGCTCGGTCTGGCGGACTTCCAGAAGGCCGCCAAGGCATTCATCTCACCGGACGGGCACTCGGCGCGGTATCTGGTGCAGACCAAACTCAACCCGTTCAGCCCCGAGGCGATGGATCAGGTCAACGAGATCAGTGACACCGCTCGGGGTGCCCAGCCGAACACCACGCTGTCCGACGCGACGATATCGATGGGCGGATTCCCTGCGGCACTGCGGGATACGCGCGACTACTACGAACACGACATCCGGTACATCATCATCGCGACCCTCATCGTCGTGCTGCTGACCCTGATGGCGTTGCTGCGTGCGATCGTCGCGCCGCTGTATCTCGTGGGTTCCGTGGTGATCTCGTACTTCGCGGCGATCGGCATCAGCGTCCTGACGTTCCAGTTCCTCCTCGGCCAGCAGCTGCATTGGAGCGTGCCCCCGCTGGCCTTCGTGGTGCTGGTCGCGGTGGGCGCCGACTACAACATGCTCCTGGTGTCGCGAATGCGCGACGAGTCTCTGCACAGCATGCGTTACGGGATCATCCGCACCCTGAGTTCGACGGGCGGCGTGATCACCGCGGCGGGCCTGATCTTCGCCGCATCGACCGCGGGGCTGATGTTCTCCAGCATCGGCATCGTCGTCCAGGGCGGCTTCGTGATCGGCGTCGGAATCCTGCTGGACACCTTCGTCGTGCGAACCATCACGGTCCCCGCGATCGCGGCGCTGATGGGGCGGGCGAACTGGTGGCCGTCACGTGTGGACGCAGGGCGGTCGGGGTCCTCGAAGGCCCCGCCACCGGCAATGGCCGCCGAGCCGTCGGGTTAGCGCGGACACGTCATGTATGTGAAACTACGAATCGAAACCGAGCGGTCAGGAGTGAGGATGAGAAAACTCCTCGCAGGATGTGCGGTGCTGCTAACTGCCGGTGTCACAGGATGTTTCGGCGCCAGCAGCGCGCTCGCCGATGACTCGCCGACGCCGTGGCCGTCGACGCCGGGGACGCCGGCTCCCTCGTCTACCCCCGCCACCGCGTACGCACTCGGCGGCGCCCACGTCGGCGGAATTCCCTACGACGAGTACATCCGCCGCACGGGCCAGGACTGGTTCCCGGGTCTCGAGCGGGAGAAGGTCGACTACCCCGCCGGGCAGGTCCAGGGTCACGTCCTGGAGCGCCTGTTCCCCGGCATCGGCCGGATCGGCGACGAGATCTTTCCCGGCATCGGTCTCGACGGTCCCAGCATCGGGGAGTCGGTCGACGTGGGCGAGCCGAACCTCGTGAACGCCATCCGCAACGGCGGGCCCGGGGTCGCGATGGGGCTGTCCGAGGGTGCGCTCGTGCTCAACGCCGTGAAGGCATCCATGGCCTACGACCCAGCCGCCCCGCCGCCGGATCAACTGCGCTTCGCGACGTTCGGTGACCCACTCGCCCGCAGTTCCTTCGGTTCGGGATTCCTGCCCCAGATGTTCCCCGTCGGCAGCGTGGTGCCCGCGATGGACTTCCGCATGCCCGCACCCGTGGACAGTCAGTACCACACCGATCAGTTCGTCTCCGCCTACGACCTCATCGCGGACTTCCCCGACCGGCCGGACAACCTGTTTGCCCTCGCCAACTCCGTCGCGGGCGCCGCTACCGGACACACCGCGATCGCGTTCACCAACCCGAGCAACGTCCCCCCGCAGAACATCAGAACCGAGGTCAACTCGAGGGGAGGATCGACGACCACGTACCTGATCCCCGAGCAGCATCTTCCCCTGGTGTTGCCGTTCAAATACCTCGGTTACTCGGAGAGCACCCTGAATCAGCTCGACGCGATTCTCATGCCCAGAGTCAATGCGGGCTACACGCGAAACGACGATCCGGCGACCACGCCGCTACAGGTCGACCCGGTGAACGGCTTCGACCCGCTCGAGATCACCGCCGGGCCCAACGATGCCGCGTTGGGGGGTGGCGCGATCGACCCGGTTGCGCAACTCGTCAAGGGCGTCACCGGCCTCTTCTCCGACGGCGCAACCCCCAGCGTGACGTGACGCCCACCACCCAGTCGTCCGTTCTGTCGATGCTGCACGGGCGCGCCAGCCTGCGTCCCGACGACATCGCGTTCACCTTCACCGACTACGCCACCGACCCGTCGGGAGTCGCCGCGAGTCTCACGTGGGCTCAACTATCGCGTCGCACTTACAACGTCGCCCGCGAGCTCGGCGCGCACGCGTCGGTCGGAGAGCGAGCGGTGATCCTGGCTCCGCAGAGCCTCGACTACATCCTGGCCTTCCTGGGGTCCATGCAGGCCGGACTGATCGCGGTGCCGCTTCCGTTGCCGCATCGGGGATCGAGTGACGAGCGGGTCGGCGCGGTGTTCACCGACACGTCGCCCGCCGTCGTGCTGACCACGGCGGCAGTCGCCGCCGACGTCGGCGACTACGTGGATCAGGCCCGCATGGAGTCCGCTCCCAAGATCGTCGAGATCGATGCGTTGACGCTCGACGTCGACCTCGGGCCGAGCGCCGCTGCGGCCGAGGTGCCCAGCATCGCGTACCTGCAGTACAGCTCCGGTTCCACGCGAACGCCCGCCGGGGTGATGCTCACCCACCGCAACCTCCAGGCGAACTTCGAGCAGCTGATGCGAGGCTACTTTGCCGAATCCGGTGTGGCTCCGCCGGATTCGATCGTGTCGTGGCTCCCGTTCTATCACGACATGGGTTTGGTCCTCGGCGTCTGCGCCCCCATCCTTGGCGGCTTTCGCGCCGACCTGACCAGTCCGGTGGCGTTCCTGGAGAGACCGGCCAGGTGGATGCAGGCTCTCGCGAAGAATCCTCGGGCCTTCTCTGCGGCGCCGAACTTCGCCTTCGACATGGCCGCCCGCAAGACCAGTGACGGCGATCTGGCGGGGCTCGACCTCGGTGGCGTGGTGGGCATCATCAGCGGTGCCGAACGCGTCGAACCGGCCACGTTGGAACGCTTCGTCGATCGGTTCGCTCACTTCAACCTTCAGGACCGCGTGATGCGTCCGTCCTACGGCCTGGCGGAGGCGACGGTGTTCGTCGCATCGGGCGTCTGGAGTGAATCAGCGCCCGCGGTCCACTTCGAGACGGAGGAGTTGGCCGCTCGGGCGAGTGAAAAGAATTGCCCGCGGAGGCACGGCGCTGGTCAAATACAAAGTGCCGCAATCTCCTTCGCTACGCATCGTCGATTCCGAGACGAGTCGCGAGTGCCCTCAGGACAGCGTCGGCGAGATCTGGGTGAACGGCGACAACGTCGCCGACGGCTACTGGCGCAAATCTGCGGAGGCCCAGAGCGGCTTCGGTGCAACGATGGTCGACGCCGCACCTGGCACGCCCAGCGGACCATGGCTCCGCACCGGCGACCTGGGGTTCGTCTCGAACGGTGAGCTGTTCATCGTCGGCCGCATCAAGGATCTGCTGATCATCCGGGGAAGCAATCACTACCCCGAGGACATCGAGGTCACGGTGCAGGCGATCACCGGCGGCCGGGTCGCCGCGATAGCGGTGCCGGTCAACAGCACCGAGAATCTGGTCACCATCATCGAGCTCAAGAAACGCGGCGACTCGGACGAGGCTGCCATGCAGTGGCTCAGCGGGATCAAGAAGCGACGTCACCTCCGCGATATCCAACTCTCACGGCCTGAACGTCGGCGATGTCGTCTTCGTATCGCCAGGGACGATCCCCACCACCACGAGTGGCAAGATTCGGCGCGCGGCTTGCGTCGAGCAGTACCGCGCGGACCAGTTCACGCGACTGGACGCGTGACGCCTACAGCCCGGCCAGGCCCGCGCCGAGCAGCACGCAACCGACCACGGCCAGCAAGAGGCTGACCTCGCGGCGGCGTCGTGTCCGCAGCCACTCCTGCAGCGCAGTCAGCACGGCGAGAGTGCGGTCGGGCGCGATCAGGTAGGAGATCAGCGGGATCTCCACTGGCGCGAAGGCCACCACCTGAAACATCAAGAGCGCCCCGACCTGCGTGGTGGCAGCGGTGCCGGAGGCGGCGATGACGGCCAACACGGCGAGATAGTCGACGGACGGCAGCGCTATGCCCAGGCCCGCGACGCCCGCGGTCCACAGCGAGCGCCCGTTGAGCAGTTGCCGCGCGCGCGTCACGAGCGGCCCGGACTTCGGGGCGTCGGCTGCGGATTCATCGCCGCGCTTGCCTCCCACGATGCCCGTGGCCACCACCACCGCGGCGACGAGTGCCAGCGCGCCGATCACGATCTGCACCCTCGGCAGCGTGAAGTGGGCCGACCCGAGGGCGGGCCGCAGGACGAACAGCACGATCAGCCCGACCGCGGTGCCCATCGCGAAACCGCCCACGAGGAAGACGAGCAGCTGAAGCAGCGGACGCGGCCGGTTGATCAACAAAACGGTCATGCTGATCCGAAAGGGCTCGAGGCTGATCGCCACGGCCATCACCAGCAGCGTGATCCACATGACGAGTCGGTTGTCGAGGTCTGCCGAGGCGAGATTCGCCTAGAGGCCGGCGTGTTCGCGCGGCACGGACAGGGGCGACGGCGCGGACATGGGCGTCACGTTACCGCCAGGGGCACGGGGGACAGAGCGGCACCCGGGACTGCCTCCCGGCATGGCCAATGTGGCTGGCCGCGTGTGAAGATGGAGTGGCCATGAGTACTGCTGATCTGAACCAATCGTCACTGCGTGAAGCGTTCGGGCACTTCCCGTCGGGCGTCATCGCGATCGCCGCAGAGGTCGACGGTGTGCGCGTCGGTCTCGCCGCGAGCACTTTCGTCCCCGTCTCGCTCGACCCGCCACTGGTGTCGTTCTGCGTGCAGAACACGTCGACGACGTGGCCGAAGCTGAAGGATCTGCCGTTCCTCGGCATCAGCGTGCTCGGCGAGATTCACGACGCGGCGGCCAAGACCCTGGCCGCGAAGACGGGTGACCGCTTCGCCGGTCTGGAGACGAAGTCGACCGAGCGCGGCGCGGTCTTCATCCACGGCACGAGCGTGTGGCTGGAGAGCGCGATCGAGCAACTCGTCCCCGCAGGCGACCACGTCATCGTCGTGCTGCGTGTGCACGACATCACCGTGCACGACGACGTCGCACCGATCGTGTTTCACCGCAGCACGTTTCGTCGCCTGGGCGGCTAACCCAGGGCTCGTTGCCGCACGTTACGGGCGGTGCGCCAGTTCGTCGCGGTAGCCGTCGATGCGCTTCTCGATCTCCGCTGCGTCCTCCGGCCTGCCCTCCTTGCGGGCAAGGTCGGCGCGGGCGGACAGCTCACGGATTGCTGTGCGAATGTCGTTGACGCTCTTGGTTTCACCCATTGTCGTAGCTCGCCTTTCGTCGTTGATTGGCTGCACTCCCGAGGGTACGCGCCAACGCAAACTGGCTGCGAGGAAACTCGCAGCCAGTTCACGTTCGACGAAGGGGTCTACCGTCGGAACAGCTTGTTGCCCAGCCACACGACGGGGTCGTACTTCTTGTCCGCGACGCGTTCCTTCATGGGGATCAACGCGTTGTCGGTGATCTTGATGTGCTCGGGGCAGACCTCGGTGCAGCACTTGGTGATGTTGCACAGGCCGAGGCCGTTCTCCTCCTGAGCCATGTCACGCCGGTCGATCGTGTCCAGCGGATGCATCGACAGCTCGGCCTGGCGCATCAGGTACCGCGGGCCGGAGAACGCCTCCTTGTTGTCCTCGTGGTCGCGCATGACGTGGCAGACGTTCTGGCACAGGAAGCACTCGATGCACTTGCGGAATTCCTGGCTCCGGTTCACGTCCTCCTGCTGCATGCGGTAGTCACCCGGCTGCAGGTCCTTCGGCGGCGTGAACGACGGGATCTCCCGTGCCTTCGTGTAGTTGAAGGACACGTCGGTCACCAGATCGCGCATCACGGGGAAGGTCCGCAGCGGCGTCACGGTGACGACCTCGTCCTCGCCGAACGTCGACATCCGGGTCATGCAGAGCAGTCGCGGCCGGCCGTTGATCTCTGCCGAGCACGAGCCGCACTTGCCCGCCTTGCAGTTCCACCGCACGGCGAGGTCGTTGGCCTGAGTCGCCTGCAGCCGGTGGATGATGTCGAGCACCACTTCGCCGTCGTTGACCTCGACGGTGTAGTCCTTCAGCTCGCCGCCGGCGTCATCACCGCGCCAGACCCGCAGACTCGCGTCGTATGCAGCCATGTCAGCCCTTCCGTTCGGGATGCTCGGTCAGTTCGGCGTCGGTGTAGTACTTCTCGAGCTCGGAGAGCTCGAAGACCTCGAGCAGGTCGGGCCGCATCGGCACCTGCTGCTCGGGCTCGACGGTCACGCGGGGCACCATCGCCTCCGCGGTCGCGACGTCGGCGGTCTTGCACACCAGCAGCGTGTGGCGCCAGTTGGCGTCCATCTCCGGGTGGTCGTCGCGGGTGTGTCCGCCACGGCTCTCGGTGCGCTGCAGCGCAGCCTTGGCCACGCATTCGCTCACCAGCAGCATGTTCCGCATGTCAATCGCGAGGTGCCAGCCCGGGTTGTAGACCCGACCGCCTTCGACGGCGACGTTCTGCAGGCGGCCCCTGAGCTCGTCGAGCTTGACCAGCGCCTCTTCGATCTCTTCCTTCTTGCGGATGATGCCGACGAGATCGTTCATCGACTGCTGAAGCTCGGCGTGAAGCGTGTACGGATTCTCTGCGTTCGCGTGAGCCTCGTACGGCGCCAACGCCATCTTGGTGGCCTCGTCGACGGCATCCTGCGGGGGCTTCGGCCGGTCGTCGGCCAGCGCGCGAACGTAGTCGGACGCACCGAGTCCGGCGCGGCGGCCGAACACCAGGAGGTCGGACAACGAGTTGCCGCCGAGCCGGTTGGAGCCGTGCATGCCGCCGGAGCACTCGCCGGCGGCGAACAGACCGGGGGTCGCGGCGCCGCCGGTGTCGGGGTCGACCTCGATGCCACCCATCACGTAGTGACAGGTCGGGCCGACCTCCATCTCGTCCTTGGTGATGTCGACCTCGGCCAGCTCGATGAACTGGTGGTACATCGACGGAAGCCTGCGCTTGATCTCCTCGGTGGGCATGCGCGAGGCGATGTCGAGGTAGACGCCGCCGTGCGGGGTGCCGCGGCCGGCCTTGACCTCGGCGACGATGGCTCGGGCGACCTCGTCGCGAGGCAGCAGGTCAGGGGTGCGGCGGGCCGAGTCGTTGTCCTTGAGCCACTGGTCGGCCTCTTCCTCGGTCTCCGCGTACTGGCCCTTGAACACCGGGGGGATGTAGTCGAACATGAACCGCTTGCCCTCGGAGTTCTTGAGCACTCCACCGTCGCCGCGGACGCCCTCGGTGACGAGGATGCCCTTGACCGACAGCGGCCAGACCATGCCGGTCGGGTGGAACTGGATGAACTCCATGTTGATCAGGTTGGAGCCGGCGCGCAGCGCCAGGGCGTGACCATCGCCGGTGTACTCCCACGAGTTCGACGACACCTTGAACGACTTGCCGATGCCGCCGGTCGCGAGGACCACCGCGGGCGCGTCGAACAGGATGAAGTTGCCGGTCTCGCGCCAGTATCCGAAGGCGCCTGCAATGCGGTCGCCGTCCTTGATGAGGTCGGTGATCGAACACTCGTGGAAGACCTTGATGCGGGCCTCGTAGTCGCCGAGTTCCTTCTTGTCCTCCTGCTGCAGAGACACGATCTTCTGCTGCAGCGTGCGGATGATCTCCAGGCCGGTGCGGTCGCCGACGTGCGCGAGCCGCGGGTAGGTGTGCCCGCCGAAGTTCCGCTGGCTGATCTTGCCGTCCTTGGTGCGGTCGAAGAGCGCCCCATAGGTTTCGAGTTCCCACACCCGGTCGGGCGCCTCCTGCGCGTGCAGTTCGGCCATCCGCCAGTTGTTGAGGAACTTGCCGCCGCGCATGGTGTCACCGAAGTGCACCTGCCAGGAGTCCTTGGTGTTGACGTTCTTCATCGCCGCGGCGCAGCCACCCTCCGCCATGACGGTGTGTGCCTTGCCGAACAGCGACTTGGTCACGACGGCCACGCGAAGGCCCTGCTCGCGCGCCTCGATCACCGCGCGTAGTCCAGCCCCGCCGGCACCGATGACGACGACGTCGTACTCGTGCCGTTCGAGTTCAGCCATGAATCAAACCTCGCTTGTTCGTGAAATTGCCGAGTGTGTGAATGCCACTGTCAGCCAATGAATCTGAGGTCGGAGATGGTGCCGCTGGCTACGAGCATGACGTAGAAGTCGGTGAACATCAGGGTGCCGAGCGTGATCCAGGCGTACAGCTTGTGCCGGGTGTTGAGCTTGCTGATCTGTCCCCACATCCAGTAGCGGACGGGATGCTTCGAAAAGTGCTTGAGCCGTCCGCCGACGACGTGCCTGCAGGAGTGGCAGGACAGCGTGTAGACCCACAGCATGATGACGTTCACCAGGAGGATGACGTTGCCGAGGCCGAATCCGAATCCACTGGCCGTCTCGTCCGAGTGGAACGCGACGATCGCGTCGTAGGTGTTGATGACCGAGATGATGCCCGCGATGTAGAAGAAGTAGCGGTGCGTGTTCTGGATGATCAGCGGGAACTTGGTCTCGCCGCTGTACTTCGCCCGCGGCTCGGCGACCGCGCAGGCCGTGGGGGACTGCCACACGGAGCGGTAGTAGGCGCCACGGTAGTAGTAGCAGGTCAGCCGGAACAGCAGCAGGAACGGCAGCGACAGGAACGCGTACGGAATGAACGACAGCAAGCCCTCGGCGGGCAGCAGCTGCGGCCAGAAGTCGCTGGCCTCGCCGCACTTGACGCTGAGGCATGGCGAGTAGAACGGCGTCAGGTAGTGGTAGGCGGGGACGAAGAAGTGGTCCCGTTGGAACGCCCGCACGGTCGCGTAGATGACGAACGCGGCGAAGCCGAGGTCGGTGAGCAGCGGCGACTTCCACCACGCATCGGTCCGCAGGGTGCGCTGAGAGATCTCCGCCCGCGTGGGCGAGAAGACGCCGGTACCTGGGCGGTCAGCGGTGGGTGCGCTCACGGAATCTCCTCGAATTGATCGCGTTCAGCCACGTTGGACGCTAGCGGAGGGCATATCCGCGCGCGAAATTAGTGTGTGCTAACAAACCGCGGTGTCACGGTGGTCATGTCTGTGCCCGCGCACCTGAAGTCTTGTTTGCTGGCGCACTCGATGGCCTCGTGGTGCGGGCACTGGTCTGTACCCGGTCAACCACTGCGCACACGCCCATTACCGCGCGCCGCCGAGGCCCTCGTCGTCGACTCCCTGCCAGAAGTCCCGGTCGTACTCGGTATCGGGGATGGCGATCTTCTCGCCAGCGTGATGGTGATGGCTCGTGTCGCTGGTGAGTTCGAGCTCCTCGGCATCGATGTCGAGACGGTCGACGTCGTTGAGGATTCGCTCGGCATCGTTGACTATCCGACGCATCGCGGGGCTGTCGCCGTAACGTGATGCGAGGGATGTCACGCAGCGTCGCAAGCCACCGATCAATTCGTGTAGCTGCGCGAGTTCAGTTGTGGTGGACAACGGGCTGACCTCCTTGGGCCGAAGGGTGTCACGGCTCACATTACGACAATTGATCCTAGTGACATCACCGAGATCAGCGTGACACAGGTCACGTCGCAGAGTGGAGGTTGGAGAGTGTCCGAGCAGACTCTTGAAGAGCGCGCGCAGGCGCTGTTGGCGCTGCACGTGCCGGGGGACCCGGCGATCCTGCCGACGGTGTGGGACGCGTGGTCGGCGAAGCTCGCCGTCGAGGCCGGGTTTGCCGCTCTGACCGTCGGCAGTCACCCCGTCGCCGACTCGATCGGCAAGCCTGACGGCGAGGTCATGTCTTACGAAAATCTGACCGACCGGGTCGCCCAGATCACCGGCGCCGTCGACGTCCCGATCTCGGTCGACATCGAGTCCGGCTACGGGGAACCGCCGCAACGCCTGATCGAGGGGCTGCTCGCCGCGGGCGGGGTGGGTCTGAACATCGAGGACACCGTGCACAAGGAGGACAAGCGGCTGCGCTCCCCCGAGGAGCACGCCGCGCTCGTGGCCGAGCTGCGCAAGGCGGCCGACGCGGCGGGCGTGCACGTGGTGATCAACGCCCGCACGGACCTGTTCATCCGCGGCGACGGCGATGACGCCGACCGCGTCGACCGTGCGATATCGCGGTTGACGCTCGCGGCCGAGGCGGGCGCCGACAGCCTGTACCCCGTGGGTCGGCATGATCCGGACACGATGCGACGGTTGACATCCGAGCTTCCGCTGCCGGTCAATGCGATCGCGATACCGGAGGCCGACGATCCGGCATCGTTCGGACCGCTCGGAGTCGGTCGGATCAGCTTCGGCCCGTTCTGGCAGCGGGCCCTGTCGACCCGCGCAGAGGAGATCCTCAGCCGCTGGCGCTGAGGATCCTGCACATCGCCAGCCGATGGGCTTACGATCCGCGGGTGAGTCGCGACGGGGGGCGGCCGGCCGAGGAGCCGAGCTGGCATGACCGCGAGCCGGTTGCGTTGGCCGCAGGCGTGGCAGCGTTCGCGCTACTGGGGTTGTTGACCGTGGCGGTCATCCGGACGTCGGAGGAGGCGACGGATCCGCCGCCATACTTCGGGCCCGCCGAGGCGACGACGACCAGTGCGTCGTCGGCGATCAAGACCTTGACGACGACGTCGAGCTACACCATGCCGAGCGCGCAGACCAGCGAGGACTCCGGTGCGCCCGAGACGACGTCGTCCGATGCACCGGTCCCACCGGTGGGGGAGTCCGACGTTCCCACCACGACGACGACGATCTTCAATCCGTACGCAACGACGACCCAGGGGAGCGCCGGCCACGTGTAGGCCACGCGCTCGACGACTTTGGCTAAAGGGCTCGAAGCAGCCGTTGACCGTCCCGGCTGCATTCGCCGTCGGTGAGTTCGTCCCGGGTGCAGACGCTCCATAGCTCGATCGTCTGTACCACCCAGTAAGCGCCGAACTCGAGAATCAGAGCCACCTCCACCACGAGGACGACGTGGTTGAAGTCGCCGAGGATCAGGTGAACCGCTACCGCTGCGATCAGGGTCACGACCATGGCTACCGAGATAGCTTGGTACGCCAGGTGGTACGCGCGTCGATGCGGACATCTGTCGTCGTCCTGACGCCCCGCGAGGAACGCATTGATCAACACCGTGACGATGAACGCCGAGAACATCACCACCGCGGCCACGCCGTGGGCGTTGGTCACGAACCAGCCAGGCAACGCGATCAGCGTGACCACCCCGATGGCGAGGACGGCCCGCTGAACCCACAGGGCAACGTTGCCAAGGGCGCTCCTGCTGCGGCTGGTCCCGGTGCGGCGGTACATCCACCACGAGGCGGCCCGCGCCACCACCAACGCCACGACGAGCGCCCAGACGTTGCGGATGATCGCCTGGTCGGTGACGGCACCCTCGGGCAAGGCCGCGTCACCGCAGAACAGCACGGGCCGCGAGGTCGGTACGAACGCGACGACGAAGGCCAGGATGCCCGCCAGGTTCAGGAATACGTCCTCGGTGTCCTTGCTGCCCTTGTAGACGATGAGGAGCGTGCCGATCGCGCAGAGCGCTCCAATGAAGACGCCGTGCGCGGACGTGAAGTAGTACGCGCTGATCGAGGTCTGCCAGCAGGTCGCGTGCGAGCGCTCGATGAGCAGTGCCGCCGCGAGCATGACGAGCATGACCGGGATGCCGCCGCGCAGATACCGGTAGGTCTCCAACGCGGTGTCGCGGTCCACGGGCGCCCCTACGTGCCTAGAAGTTTCACCACACGTCGCCCGGACGCCAGTCGCACGTGATCTCGTCGGTCAGATCGAGTTCGAGCCCGTCGGGCAGGTCCACCGGCAGGACGAACAGCGTCGGAGTGTCGTCAGGTGTCGAGGCCAGCCCGGTGGGTGCCAGCACCGACGACGTCCCGGTCCACGGCTGCCAGCCGCGTGACGCATAGAGATGCCTGCCGTCGTCCGACGAGCTGAGTGCGCCGAGTTGGTAGGCGCCGCGGATCACCTGCTCGACGCCGTCCATGATCGCCGCAGCCAGGCCCTGCCCGCGCCAGTCCTCGCGCACCGCGACCGCTTCGACGTAGCCGCAGCGCAGCGCCGTACCGCGGTGGATCAGCCTGCGCTGCACCACCGCGCCGTGCGCGATGAGCGCCCCGTGATGGCAGATCACCGCGTGCATGCCGCCGAGCGCGTGCTCCCAATCGGTGTCGGTGAACACCCCGCCGAACGCCGCGATGACCATCCGGCGGGCGTCCTCGCGCGTCTCGTCGTCGAGGTCCGAGGTGTGAACGAGGCGCGCGGTATGAACCCCGCGCGGCCGAGCAGCATGCGTGTCCTGCGTCTGCACCACTTCGTTCTACCAGGGAAGGCTGACGGTTGGGTGGCGCTCGCGCGACCAGTGCAGCCGAATCCTCTGGCCCGGGCGAATCTGGGCGAGTGCGTCGATGCCGTCGTCGGCCACCACGCCGATCACGGGGTAGCCACCCGTCACCGGGTGATCCGGCCCGAGGATCACGGGTAATCCGCTGGGCGGCACCTGAATTGCGCCGCGAACGCACCCCTCGCTGGGCAGCTGCCGACCCGGCGTGCCGTGCTCCAGCGCCCGACCCTGCAGTCTCATCCCGATGCGGTCGCTGCGGTCGGACACCACCCAGTCGGCGTCGGTGAGGACGTCGGCATCGGTGAACCAGTCGTCGCGCGGGCCCGGAATCACCGGCACGGAGAGGGTGCCGCCGGAGATCGCGGCGACCGGTGCCTGATCCACCTCCGGGAAGTCGGACGTGTGCTCGCCCACCGGTAACACGTCGCCCTGCCGCAGGGGCGGTGGACCGATGCGCGACAGGGCGTCATGGCTGCGCGACCCCAGCACCGGCGCGACCGCGATGCCGCCCCGCACGGCGAGATAGCTGCGCAGGCCGAAGCGCGGCATCATGAGGGCGATCGTCTGCCCGTCACGGACGTGCTGAATGCTGTTGATGCCGAACGGAACTCCATCAACTGACGGCACGGCGTCGGCGCCCGTCACGGCGACGGTGACGTCGCCGCCGCGCACCCGGGCGGAGAAGCCGCCAAGCGTTACCTCGATGGTGGCTCGGTCGTCCGGGTTGGCGACGAGCCTGTTGGCCAACGCGTGCGATCGACGGTCGGCCGCCCCGGAGGCCGTCACGCCGATCTCGGCGAGGCATGGTCGGCCCAGATCCTCGATGAGGGCCAGCGGGCCGGTACGCAGAACCTCGAGCCGTGAGCTCATCGTTTGGCCCGGTCGATCGCCCGGAACTGGATCCACATGCCCGGCACCAGCAGTGCGGGGTCCTCGCGGTGGACGTCCCACAGCACGGCGTCGGTGTGTCCGATCAGCTGCCAGCCGCCGGGTGTCTCGCGCGGGTAGACGCCGCAGAACTCGCCTGCCAATCCCACCGAACCGGCGGGCACCTTGGTCCGCGGCTCGGAGCGTCGAGGCACGTGCAACCGCGGATCGCCGTCGACCAGATAGGCGAAACCCGGTGCGAATCCAGCGAATCCGACGCGGTACACCGACGAGGTGTGCGCCGCGATCACCTCTGCGCGGGTGAGGCCGGTGAGCTCGGCCACGGCGTCGAGGTCCTCGCCGTCGTACACGACGTCCAGGGTGGCGTCGGGCTTGCGACGCCTGCGCTTGGATTCCTGGGCCTCGACGGGGTCGACGCGCAGCGTGCCGAGGCGCTGCCGGACGGTCTCCTGAAATCGCGGTTCGCGCGAGCGTCACCAGAACGGTGCGGGAGGCGGGCACGATGTCGACCACGCCGGACATGCCGGCGTCCCGGATGACGGCGGCCCACGCCAATGCCTCTGTGGTATCGGCGAATTCGAGTAGCAGCGCCCGATCGCCGTAGTCCACGACGGTGCCGGTGGGCATCAGGCGACGAGCTGGTAGGTCGGCTCGTGGCGCTTGATGTAGCCGATCACGCGGTAGGTGATCGGCAGCATCACCACTTCGACGGCGGTCTTGTAGAGCCAGCCCTGCGCGGTGTAGATCGCCAGGTCTCTGAAGTTGTTGATGCCGATGGCGCCTGCCGCGATGCTGCAGAACACCAGGGTGTCCCCGAGTTGGCCGGCGAACGTCGACCCGACCAGGCGGGCCCACAGGTGCTTCTCCTTGGTGCGCTCCTTGATCGCGACCACCACCCAGGCGTTGATCGTCTGGCCCACGATGAAGCCTGCGAGGCCCGCGACGATCAGCTGGGTGTAGGCGTGCACGACGTTCTCGAAGTGCTCCTGGTTCTCGTAGAACTGGTACGCGGGAAGGTAGATCGTCACCCAGAACGCCGCGGCGGCCAGGATGTTCATCGCGAAGCCCAGGATGATCGCCTTGCGCGCCGCCTTGAAGCCGTACACCTCGGACAGCACGTCGCCGATGACGTAGGTCAGGGGGAAGACGATGAAGCCGCCATCGGTGATGATCGGCCCGAAGGCCACCGACTTGGTGGCGGTGACGTTGGAGATGATCACCAGCGCCGTGAAGACCGCGACGAGGACCGGATAGTAGGCGGATCCGACCAGGGCGAAGCGTGCCGTCGCCTCATCCTCCGCAGTGTGCGTGGTGGATCTCCTCGTTTGTCACCCAGCTATCCAAACACTGCTGCGACGGGCACGCGACGACGAGTCGCTGAGACGGGTGTTGACCGGCCGACCTGTCACGGACAGATGAGCGCCAGCTGGAACGGCTTGGTGACGCGCTGCGTCGGATTCGTCAAGTCGATGCCCGAGACGTCGCCGCTGATGGTGTAGCTGTTGCCGTCCTTCTGCGCGACGGGCGGCGCCGTATCACTGACGCCTGCCGCGTAGCTGTACGCGACTCCGTCGATCCTGCCGAGGCCGACCGACTGCACGACCGGATCGTCGCCGACGCCGACCGTCACGGCGACGGGCAGCGCCATGTCGACGACGGTGATCAGCACCTTCGTGCCCTGCGTGATGCAGATGGTCCTGCCCGACATCGCGCGCGGCTGACCGTCGAAGGTGAGCGCCGATGACGTGGGCGTGGGGGTGTCGGGCGCAGCACCGGGAGCTGGCGTCTCACCGGGTGTCGGCGTCGTGCCCGACGATCGGCTCGACGACGTCCCGCCTGGCCCCGCAACGGTGGAGTCATCCCCCGACAGGGTGACGGCGACGATGGCTGCGACCGCGAGCACCACCACCGTGACGATGCCGCCGATGATGAGAAGCGTTCGGCGCGAACCCGATTGGGCAGGCACGGCGGGAGGCATCGTCGGTGCCACGGTCGTCGCCGGCGCCGCGGAAGGCCACGGAGCCGCCACCGCGGAACTCGCACGGCCCGACTCGATGGCGCGCGTCAGGTCGTTCGCAAAATCCGTGCAGCTCGCGTACCGGGCCTGCGGGTCCTTCGCCAGCGCCCTGGCGAACACCGGATCCAGCGCGGTCAGGAGGGGTTGCCGATAGCCGATCGGCGGGGCAGGCATCGACAGGTGTTGACCCACGATCGACATGGGGTCCCCTCCGCTGAAGGGTGCAGCGCCGGTCAACAGGTCGTACGCGGTGCACGCGAGCGAGTACTGGTCCGAGCGACCGTCCATCGGCCGTCCCGACAGCTGCTCGGGCGACGCGTAGGCGATGGTGCCGATCGTGGTGTTGGTCGCGGTGAGCCCCGATGCCTCGAGCATGCTGCGGGCAATGCCGAAGTCGGCCAGGAAGATTCGCTGTGAGGTCGTCTCGAAATCAGCGAGAAGGACGTTGGCGGGCTTGACGTCCCGGTGCAGCAGGCCGCGCTGGTGGGCGTAGTCGAGTGCGCTGGCAACGGCGGTGATGATCTCCGCGGCCTGCCGTGCGGGCATTCCCGTCGGATAGCGTTCGGACATCAGGACATTGGCATCGGTGCCCGCGACGTAGTCCATCGAGATCCACAGTTGGCCGTCCTCCTCGCCGCGGTCGTGAATTCCGACGATGTGGGGGTGGAACAGTTGCGCCGCGAGGTCCGCTTCGCGGTTGAATCGCTGCCGGAATTCGTCGGAGCCCGCGGCCTTCGGCAGGATCTTGAGCGCGTCGGGCCGTGGCAGGCGGGGGTGCTGCGCGAGGTACACCTCGCCCATCCCACCGACGCCGAGCGTCCTCAAGATGGTGTAGCCCGCGAAGGTCTGACCGTCCTGCAGCGGCATGAGCCGATCCTATCGGCGTTAGCCGAGCACCTTCGCCAGAAGTGGGGGCAACTGCTCGGCGACGAACGGATAGGACAGCACCGACGCGAACGCGATGGCGCCGGTCAGTTCCTTGCCCGCGAAGACGTTCGCCTTCGACTTGGTGGACTTCAGCTGCGCCACGGTGGGGTCGGCGAGCAGGGCGCCCTGCTGGTCGTCGCTCTCGGTGGTCCAGATCACGACGTCAGCCTTGTCGAGGACGGACGCCAAGCGGTCGCGCGGAACCAGTGCGCGGTTTCCGTGCACGTAGTCGTCCAGACCGCCGGGGATGACGAAGCCCATCTTGGTCAGGTAGTCGGTGCTCCAGCCTGAAGGCGTGACCTCGGCGTGGTCGTTGAAGAACGCGCCGCCGACGACGTAAGACCTTCTTGCCCGTGAACGACGCGTGTTGCTGGCCTGCCGCGCCGAACTTGTCGCCAACGGCCGAGACCAGGGTCTTCATGTCGTCGAACTTGAACACGGCCTGACCGATCGCGCTGGCTTGGGCCATCCACGGTTCGAAGAACGCGTCCTGACCGGTCTGGGCGATGGTCGGCGCGATCGCCGACAGCTTGGTGTAGGTGTCCTTGTCCAGGCCGGCGTTGGTGGCGACGATCAGATCGGGTTTGAGCGCGGCGATCGGGTCGATCTGAATGCCGTCGGTCAGGCTCAGCATCGTGGGTTGTGCGCCGCCGAGCTTGTCCTGCGCCCACGGCCAGACACCGAACGGTTCGCCACCGAACCAGTCGGTCACGGCGATCGGGACGACCCCGAGGGCAAGCAGGTCGTCCTGTTCGTTGAATCCGGCGCTGACCACCCGCTTCGGGGGGCTGGGGATCTTCGTCTCGCCGAAGGCGTGCTTGACCGTGACGGATCCGTCCGATGCCACCGCGCCCGGCTTCTTCGGTGCACACCCGGCAGCTACCAGGGCGGCCCCTGCGGTCAGCGCGAGAAAGCCGCGGCGGGACGTGGAGCGCACACGGCCGAGCTTAATGGTTACCCGGCGTTGCGGGCGGCGTCGACGTGCTCGCGTGCCTGACGCCACGATTCGACGACGTCGTCGCGAGCAACGACCACCTGCGCGCGCACCTCCCGGCGCTCGTCGACGAAGGCTCCGCGAACGTCGCCGCCACGGGCCGCGACCGTGGCGACGGTGAAGGCGCCGTTGACGGCGGTCGCCGCGACGATGCCCTGCGCCCGCACGACGGATTCCGCGACGTCGGCCCCGCCGACGACGACGGCGTTCGGCAGCGTGGCCCTCGCGCTGACGTAACCACCTACGGCGTGGCGAACGCGGCCACCCGTGGTGTTGACGACCTCCCGGACCGCGGTGCCCGTATTCGCGACGGCTGTCGGAAGCGTTGCACCACCGCGTATTTCGTCGACGAGGGCTGCGGGCGCGTGTACGACCGCGACTGAAACGTCGGTGACCGCTTCGACCAGGTCCTCGCTGAGGGTCTGAGTCGCGATGAGTTGGCGCTCGAGCACGTGCCGGATCGCCAGCGTCCGGACCGGTGTCGCGTCGTCGGCCTCCTCGTCGTTCTCGATGATGGAGACCACGTCGGCGCCCGCCTCATCCGGTTCCACGCTGTCCTCGTCCGACTCCTCGACGTCTACCTGCTGCTCGTTGATCTCTGTCTCTGGCATGCCGCCAGTTCACACCGCGCGTCCGTCGTGCTGGCGGCCACTTGGTTAGGTCCGGATGAATCCCATGTTGCGCATCAGGAAGTCGGCTGAGGAAGCCGTCGTGCGGGATGTGCGGCGCCGTCAGATGGGTGGCGGTGCGGGCCGAAGTACACGTTGGTGATGGTCGGTTCGGCGACGAGGTCGTCGATCAGGCTCGGTCCTCGGTGATCGCCGTGACCACCAGCGAATTCCGCAGAGGAACAACCGAATTGCGCGACCAACCGGACACCCAGACGCACGGGAACGGCAGCTCCACGTTGATGGTGTCGACGTTCGGCGCGGCCAGCAGGTGAACCGCGGGCCGCAGCGCCGCGTAGCCGTCCCCGAGGTCGGCGACCACCTGATCGGCGCCGAGGATCGGCTGGGTGCCTGCGGCCTTCACCGCGAGATGCGCGGCGATCGCTCTCGCGTTGGCGATGGGCGTGGTGGGCAGGGTGGCTCGCTCGTCGATGTTCGGCAGCGGCGTCATGGCCGAGAGCCGTTCGGCGATGGCACGGGCCAACGGTTCGGGGTCGCCCTCGTACAGCACCGCCGTGGCGTTGACGCACGCCATGCCGCCCAGTCCGGCGATCGAGTCGACGATCACGTCGAGATGCTCGCGCCAGTCGCACTCGGCCGTGATGACGATCTTCGTCCGGCCTGGACCGTTCACCAGCACGGTCGGGTCGGCGGCGTAGCGGTCGGCGACGGCCTCGCCGCCGTAGACCAGGGCGAGGTCGGCGGCGGCGACGAGATCGTCCGCTCCCGCGTAGTCGGTGGGCAGGAAGAGTGCATCCTCATCGCGAAAACCTGCCTGGCGCAAGGCATGAACGAGCCGGTGCGCGGTGAACGGCTCGCGGCGCGACGGCCGCACCGCGACCCGGTAGCCCAGCGCCAGTGCCTGCGGCCACAGCCCGTGCACGCCGGGTGCGTTCCCCGGCGCGTGGACGGCGAGCACCTCGCCCCGGCGTGCCCACACCGCGCCGCCACCGGGGGCATCTCGCGCCATTCGAGCTGTGCGCCCGTCGGCCTGGCCGGCCACACCGCGTCGAACGCCGTCGCCACCGAGTCGGCGACGGCGTGCGCGCCCGCCCTCGCCACGGTCATCGGCAGCCCCGACACCCGGCAGGTCAGGTGACGTAGTCGTCGAACGTCGAGCCCAGCGATCGTTGCGTGGCGGAACGCGTCTGCCGCCTTGGCCAGCGCCGCCGCCCGATCGGCGAGCGGCAACGGCTGCGACCTTGCGCTGCGCGGCGACCGACCGGGTGACGAACAGCCGCGGCACGACGCTCATCTCGGCGACGGGCTGTCCCGCCGTGTCGGAGATGACTTCCCTTTTGCGCGTGCGGTATTCGCCATCCGGGCCGAGTGCGTCGAGGCCGATGAGGTCGCCAGGCATGGGTCAGTACACGCCTTCGATGACCGGTCTCGCCGCCGAACACCGCGACGGGCGCCACCTCGCTGACCGAATCGCCGACGGCCCCGGCGGACCCTGCACCCGGATCGCCGTGTCGCGTTCGAGGTTGTTCGGGATGAACATGCCCTTGCTGACGTGGTTCATCACCACCTGCCCGCGTTCGCCGTACGGCACCTGCTCGCCGGTGTCGGGATCGATCACCCAGAACACGACGTACGGCGAGCGCGGGTCGAAGACGAACGACTCACCGTCGGCCCCGATCCGCGTCGCGGCCTGCGACAGGATCATCGTGCTGCCGAACACCACCGAGATCGGAGCGTCGGGGAAGATGCTCGCGCAGCAGATCGAGGGTGTCGACGTCGACGTGAGCTCCGCTGAGCAGGATGTAGCGGATCTTCTGGTTCACCAGATCGACCAGCTCGTCATCGCGCGCAATCGCCTCGAGCAGGGGCGGCGTGGCATGGAGGTTGGCCACCGTCTGGGTCTCCAGGACGAAGCGCGCCTGCTCGACGACGTGGTCGACGTAGGCCGCGACCTCCGCGGTGGCCCCGCGCGCCGCCAGTTTCTTGACCCAGCGCGGATCCAGGTCGATCGGGTGGAAGATCGAGCCGAGGCGGTGCGGCCACCTCGCGGTCGAAGTGATCCGACGCCGTGTGGGCCGCTCGGCATCAGGCACACAGCCCGCCGCCTGGCACGAAGCCGCCCGCGGTGAAGTCCTCGACCTGCCAGCGGGCGACCTGCTCGAGCCAGTCCGGCAGCTGCGCGGTGCGCTTGGGTGCGCCCGTCGTGCCGCCCGATTCGAAGATCATGGGCACGGGGCGGGTGTGCCGTAGCCGCGCGGGATGAGGTCTTCGACTGGCACGCTGCGCAATTCGTCGACGAGATTCGGGAATCGCCGCAGATCGTCGAAGGTGCGGACATCGGTCAGCGGATCGAAGTCAAGCTCTTGGCGGCCTCGAGCCAGAACGGTGAGCCGGTGTCGGTCACCGAAGTGCCACGCCATCGCCGCGCGCAGGTACGCGTCCGCGTCCTGGGGCGGATGGTCGCGAGGCACGTCGAGCAGCGTGAAGTCGATGTCGGCCACGCCATCGATCCTGAAGCAGGCGAGCGAACCGCAGGCGAACAGCTTGGCGTCATCGAGCGCACGGTTGTTGACGGGGTCTCTCGAGGTTTGCGTGCGACAACCGTACGCTCGGCGGAGGTCGGGCTAGCTCCAGCTCAGGACGCCGCCAGCGAGACGCCCAGCGCGATCATCGTCACGGCGATCAGGCCGTCGAGAATGCGCCAGGTCGAGGGGGTGGCGAAGAGTCCGGCGAGGCGGCGCGCACCGAGGCCGAGGCTGACGAACCACACGGCGCTGGCGGTCACTGCGCCGACGCCGAACAGCCAGCGCCCGTCGTGTTGCTCGTTGGCCAGCGTGCCGATGAGGACGACGGTGTCGAGGTAGACGTGCGGGTTGAGGAAGGTCAACGCCGCGCACGTGATCAGCACCTGGGCGAGTCGCGCAGGTGCGGCATCCGACGGCGTCAGCGACGACGGGCGCCATGCGCGCTTGGCCGCCAACAGCCCGTAGCCGATGAGGAACGCCGCGCCGCCGAACTTCGCCACGTTCAACGCGCTGGGGTGTGCGCCCACCAGCGCGCCGACGCCCGCGATGCCCGCGGCGATGAGCACGATGTCGGACACCGTGCACATGGCCACCACGGGCAGCACGTGCTCGCGGCGGATCCCCTGGCGCAGCACGAATGCGTTCTGCGCGCCGATGGCGGCGATCAGGGCGAACGACGCGAGGAAGCCGACGATCAGGGGGGAGGTCACGAGGTCAACGCTAGGAGACCGCGCTAAAGCAGTACAGCTAATCATTCTTCATCTACCATTAGAATCACTAATGTGACACTGGATGGTCAGCAGCTCGCGGCGTTCGCCGCGGTCGATCGAACTGGGCAGCTTCGAAGCCGCGGCCGAGCGGTTGCACGTGACGCAGTCGGCCGTCAGCCAACGCATCAAGGCGCTCGAGCAACGGGTCGGTCAGGTGCTGGTGCTGCGCGGAAAGCCATGCAGGGCAACCACTGTCGGTGTACCGCTGCTGCGGCTTGCGGCGCAAACGGCGATCCTGGAGTCCGAGGCACTCGCCGAGTTGAGCGGTGCCGGTGACGCCGGGCAGACCCGCATCGCGTTGGCGGTCAACGCGGATTCGATGTCGACGTGGTTCACCCGGGTGTTCGATCGACTCGAGGGCGTTCTCTTCGACATCCGCATCGAGGACCAGGATCACTCGGCGAGGCTGCTACGCGAGGGTGTGGTGATGGGCGCCGTCACCACCGAGCGCACGTCCCGTGCCGGGATGTCGGACCGAGTCGCTGGGTGTGATGCGCTACGTGCCCGTTGCCAGCAAGGCCTTCGTGAAACGCCATCTCCCAGAGGGTTCACCGCCAAGAGCGTGGCGACGGCCCCGTCGCTGGCGTGGAATCGCGACGACGCACTGCAGGACATGTTGATACGCAAGGCCTTTCGCCGCGTGATCTCCCGGCCCGTGCACTACGTCCCCACCGCGGAGGGGTTCAGGGCCGCCGTGCAGGCCGGTCTCGGCTGGGGAATGTTCCCGCAGCAGCTGGCTCGCCTGGGCGAAGCCGACGGTAGCTTCGTCCGCATCGCCGACGTCGAACTCGACGTGCCGTTGTACTGGCAGTGCTGGAAGCTGGACAGCCCGATCGTCGCGACGATCACCGCGGCGGTGCGGTGGGCGGCGGGTTAGAGCCCGACGTTCCGACCACGATGCCGGGAACCGCAGTGCTGATCACCGCGGCGAGTGCGGCCGCATCCAGGTCGAGCTGTTGGCCCAACCACACCTGGCTGACGCCCGCGTCGTAGGCGGCCCTGGCCTGCGCGACCGCATCGTGAACGGCGTTGGGCAACTGGCGATTCGGCTTGAGCAGGATTCCCGTCATGCGTTCGCACCGTCGAAGTAGTGGCCCTTGTCGAGGTCCTCGATCAAACCGGGTCCGGTCGGGCGCCAGCCGAGCAGTCGCTGGGTGATCGCGCTGGAGGCAGGGGCTGTCGACGGCGAGAAAGCCTGCCAAGCCAACCGAAGTGCTCGAACGCGTCCTCCGGCGCGATGCTGCGACACGGGGATGTCGAGATGCCGCCCGATCGACTTCGGCGATGTCGCGGACCGGAACGCCCTCGTCGGCCACCGCGTGCAGCGACCGAGCCGGCGGGCGCGTCCTCGAGTGCGAGGCGGAAGAGGCGCGCCGCGTCGCTGCGGTGCACGGCGGGCCAACGGTTGGCGCCGTCGCCGACGTACCCCGACACGCCCTTGTCGCGGGCGATGGCGACCTGCGTGGCGACGAAGCCGTTGTCTCCCTCGCCGTGAACGGTCGGCGGGAGGCGCAGCACGCTTGACGCGGACGCCGCGGGAGGCCAGCGACAGCGACGAGTGCCGCATTGGCCTGGCGGCCGAGCGGGCCCTCCGCACCGCGTTCGGGATCGACGTCGCGCCCGTCCTCCTCGGTCGCGACCCGTCCCAGTGCGACGCCCACCGTTCCCGGACGCGATGACGAACGGACGGTCGGATGCCCGCGAGTGCCTCGCCGAACGCTCTCGATGGCGCGACGGTCGGCGCTCGACGGCGCTGTCGAAGTCGCCCGAGAAGGCGATGTCGTGCTTGAACGCGAGGTGGATGACGCCGTCGGACCGTGCGGCCGCGGAGCGCAACACGTCGAGGTCGTCGAGTGAGCCGCGCATGGACCTCGGCGCCCGCCGCGGCGAGTGCGGCGGCAGAGCTCGTCCGAGCGGGCGAGTCCGACGACCTGATGGCCCGCGCCGATGAGCTCGGGAACGACGGCGGAGCCGATCCAGCCGGATGCACCGGTGACGAGAATGCGCATGAGAACCTCCACGAGCTGATGTCAGTTGCTGTCATCACCACCATAGCGCTGATGTCAGCTCGCTGTCATCAACTAGATCTGTCGGCATGGGCCGATGGGAGCCGGACGCGGTCGGCCGCCTGCAGCAGGCGGCGCTTGAGTTGTACGCGGAGCGTGGCTTCGAACCCACCGCGGTCGCGGATATCGCCGAGCGCGCGGGGCTCACGGAACGGACGTTCTTCCGCTACTTCGCCGACAAGCGTGAGGTGCTGTTCCAGGGCTCGGGTGAACTCGTCGGACTGTTCGAGGACGGCATCACGCAGGCGCCCGAATCGCTGTCCCCCTTGGACGCGGTCGGCGAGGCTCTCGCGGGCAGCGGCAGCCTTCTTCGAGGACCGCAAGGAGCATGCCCGCAAACGACAGGCGGTGATCGCGGCGAATCCGAGCCTTCAGGAGCGTGAACTGAGCAAGCTCGCGTCACTCGCGGTGGCCATCGCCGGGGCGCTGCGCGTCGCGGGAGTCGGCGATCCCGCCGCGGCGTTGACCGCAGAGGCCGGCGTCGCGGTCTTCAAGGTGCCTTCGAGCGTTGGGTCGATGAATCCAACGACCACGACCTGTCCGCACTGATGCAGGACACGCTCGAGGAGCTGAAGGCCGCGACCGGCCGGTGAACCTCTAGTGGCTGTGAACGGCCTTGTGCCTGCGGTGCCAGAAACGTCCGAGCCAGCGTACGTCAATCAACATGATTCGTTCCTGTCGCTAAGCGGACTTGGTGAGAATGGGGAGAAGTGAGCGCCGCTCGCCGGCGACGTCCGAGAAGTGGTGCAGCGCAACGGGTACCGAGCTCGCGGTCAGTACGTCACCCTCGATGCCGCAGAGACGCAGCGTGCGCGTCACCTGCGTGCTGGGGATCAACGTCCATTCCTCGCCGGCAGCGTCGCAGGCCTCGTCGATGGCGTCGAACATCGCGATGCCGTGCCCGCAAAAGGACGTGACGCCGCTGAGGTCGAGGACGAAGGGCTTCTCGGGAATGATGCACGCCTTGGCATGCTGGGTGATGGCATCGATGTTGACGTCGTCGACGACGCCGGTGACGACCAATACGGTTGCGAGTTGCTGGCACATCTTGCGCAGCTTCGGCGCCGTTGCAATCCACGGTTGGATTGCCATAGCGGAACTTGGAATTCGACGCTGAGCCGGTTTCGGTGACAGTCATGGAACGCCTCCTCTCGATCGATCTGAAAGCGACGTTATGCGGGCAAAATAAGGTACCGGGGAGTAGCACCTAAAACATCGCTAAGGAAGTTGCTACGGCGCTCTAACGCCGCCACTGCGCTCCCGAATAGCCCTCCCACGGGCTGTAGTCAGCAATCAGTTCCTCCTGCGGCGGCCGCTGGTCTCCGGCACGTGCTGCAGGTTGATCCTGATGCGGTACCAGATCGAACTGGGCCCGCGCATCCCGTCGACCAGCACGTCCACCGGCTCGAGCAGGTTCGCGGCCGCCGGGTACTTGGCCTTCCACACGTCCAGTGCGGCCATCGCCTCGTCCTTGGTCTTGGTGCGGGCGATCTCGATCAGCGGCATCGACGACGCCCGACGCCCGGAGTTCGACGCCCCCTTCGGCGCCTTCTCGGCGGGCCCGAGTTCCTTCGCCCGCTCCAGCAGTCCGTCGAGCGAGCCCGCCGCGTCGTCCATGCCCTCCCACGGATCGCCGATGTCGGCGTACCGCGCGGGAACCGTTGCCACGGTGAATGTTTCGGGCCGGCAGTCGGGTACCTCGTCCCAACGCAGCGGCGTCGACACCCGGGCGTCGGGGCGCGAGCGCACCGAGTACGCCGACGCCACCGTGCGGTCCTTGGCGTTCTGGTTGAAGTCGACGAAGACGCGCTCGCCGCGTTCCTCCTTCCACCACTTGCTGGTCGCAAGGTCGGGGGCGCGGAGCTCGACCTCGCGGGCGATGGTCTCGGCCGCCAGCCGCACCTGCTTGTACGGCCAGTTCGGTGCGATGCGCGCGTAGATGTGGAAGCCCTTCGAGCCCGACGTCTTCGGCCATGCCGTCAGCCCGTAGTCCTCGAGAACGTCCCTGGCCACCAGCGCGACGTCGACGATCTGCCGCCACTCGACGCCCGGCATCGGGTCGAGGTCGACCCGAAGTTCGTCGGGGTGCTCCAGGTCGCCTGCCCGCACCGGATGCGGGTTGAGGTCGACGCAGCCCAGGTTGACCGCCCACACCAGGCCGGCCGCCTCGTCGATGACCGCTTCCTTCGCCGAGGTGCCCGACGCGTACTTCAGTTCGGCGACGTCGATCCAGTCGGGCCGCTTCTCGGGCGCCCGCTTCTGGAAGATCGCCTCCTCCGAGATCCCCTTGACGAACCGCTTGAGGATCATCGGCCGGCCCGCGACGCCGCGCAGGGCGCCGTCGGCCACGGCGAGGTAGTACTCGATCAGGTCCAGCTTGGTGACACCGGCCGTCGTCGGGAAAGACGACCTTGTCCGGGTGGGTCACCGAGAGCGTCCGTCCGCCCACGTCCAGGGACAGCGGGGCCGCCATGACGCCAATGCTAGTTAGCCGGTCCCGAGCTGCGACGCCGGTCACATATTGTGGGGTCATGCCGAAGCTATCCGACCTTCCGTTGCAGGCAGTGGCGCAAGATCCAGCAGTCCGCCGAAGTCGGGAGCGCGGGTCGGCCGAACTGCACTACGCGCGAAAGATGTTCGAGGCGGGCGCATTCAAGCTCGAGCCGCCGCAGAACATCGCCGCCATGCTCGCCGACATCCGGCGCTGGGGCGAGTTCGGCATGATCCCGGCGCTCAATGCGCGCCGCACCCCAACGGCATCGCCGATCATCGACGACGACGGCGAGATGACGTTCAAGGAACTCGACGACGCCGCCAACGCCGTCGCCAACGGACTGCTGGCGATGGGGGTCAAGGGCGGCGACGGCGTCGCCCTGCTGATCCGCAACCACCGCTGGTTCCTCGTCGCGATCTACGGCGCCGCCAAGGTCGGCGTCAGGCTGATCCTGCTCAACAGCGAGTTCTCCGGTCCGCAGATCAAGGAGGTCTCCGAGCGCGAGGGCGCGAAGCTGATCATCTACGACGACGAGTACACCAAGGCGGTCGTCGGCGGCCGAGCCGCCGCTGGGCAAGCTCCGGGCGTTGGCCGACCAACCCCGACAACGATGAGCCGTCGGAGAGCACCGACGAGACGCTGGCCGACCTGATCGCCCGCAGCAGGTCCGATCCCGCCGCCGAAGGCGTCGAAGCACTCCAAGATCATCATCCTGACCAGCGGCACGACGGGCACGCCCAAGGGCGCCAACCGCAGCACCCCGCCGTCGCTGGCGCCGATCGGCGGCATCCTCTCCCACGTGCCGTTCAGGTCCGGCGAGGTGACGTCGCTGCCCGCGCCGATGTTCCACGCGCTCGGCTTCCTGCACGCCACCATCGCGATGATGCTCGGCAGCACGCTGGTGCTGCGTCGGCGGTTCAAGCCGCGCGACCGTGCTCGCCGACATCGAGAAGCACAAGGTGACGGCGATGGTCGTGGTGCCGGTGATGCTGTCGCGCATCCTCGACGCAGCTCGACGAGCATGGACCGCAAGCCGAACCTGTCGAGCCTGAAGATCGTGTTCGTCTCCGGCTCGCAGCTCGGGGGCGAACTGGCCACCCGGGCGATGAAGGACCTCGGCCCGGTCGTCTACAACCTCTACGGGTCGACGGAGATCGCGTTCGCGACCGATCGCCCGGCCGCAAGGATCTGTCGATCAACCCGGCGACCGTCGGCCCGGTCGTCAAGGGCGTCAAGGTCAAGCTGTTCGACGACAACGGCAAGGAGGTGCCGCAGGGCGAGGTCGGCCGGATCTTCGTCGGCAACACCTTCCCGTTCGAGGGCTACACCGGCGGCGGCGGCAAGGCGATCATCGACGGGCTGATGTCCTCCGGCGACGTCGGCTACTTCGACGAGCACGGCCTGCTCTACGTCAGCGGCCGCGACGACGAGATGATCGTCTGCGGCGGCGAGAACGTCTTCCCCGCCGAGGTCGAGGATCTGATCAGCGGCCACCCCGAGGTCATCGAGGCCACGGCGCTCGGCGTCGAGGACAAGGAGTGGGGCCATCGGCTGCGTGCCTTCGTCGTGAAGGCCGAGGGCGCCATCCGTCGACGAGGACACCATCAAGGACTACGTGAAGGACAACCTGGCGCGCTACAAGGTGCCGCGTGAGGTGATCTTCCTCGACGAGCTGCCGCGCAACCCGACGGGCAAGATCCTCAAGCGGGAACTGCGCGACATCAGACGCGGACTAGCCGCAGCCAGTCCGCGCCGAGCTCGTGTGCTTACGCGGTCGGGGTGGCGCCCAGCACGCGCTGGAGGTCGGGCTTCATCTGCTGCAGCTGCGCGCCCCAGTACGGCCAGTCGTGCGTGCCGGTGTCCGGGAAGTTGAACACGCCGTTCGGCCGCCCGCGGCGATGTATTTGTCCTGGAACGTCCGGTTGGTGCGGATGGTCAGGCCCTCGAGGAACTTGGCGGGCAGGTTGTTGCCGCCGAGTTCGCTGGGGGTGCCGTTGCCGCAGTAGACCCAGAGGCGGGTGTTGTTGGCGACCAGCTTCGCGATGTTGACCATCGGGTCGTTGCGCTTCCAGGCGCTGTTCGGGTCTTCCGTCGGCCCCACATGTCGTTGGCCTTGTAGCCGCCCGCGTCACCCATCGCGGTGTTGATCAGGAACGGCCAGGACCCCTCGGACGGGTTCAGGAAGCCCGACAGCGACGCCGCGTAGATGAACTGCTCGGGGTGGTAGATGGCCAGGTCATCGACGCCGAGCCGGCCATCGACAGACCGACGGCGGCACTGCCCGTCGGCTTCACCTCTTGTTGGACGCGAGGTAGGCGGGCAGTTCCTGGGTCAGGAAGGTCTCCCACTTGTACGTGGAGCAGCCGGCTCTTGCCGCAGGCCGGGTGAGTACCAGTCGGCGTAGAAGCTGGACTGGCCGCCGACGGGCATGACGACGGACAGGCCCGAGTTGAGGTACCACTCGAAGGCCTGGGTGTTGATGTCCCAGCCGTTGAAGTCGTCCTGCGCGCGCAGGCCGTCGAGCATGTAGACGGCGGGCGAGTTCGGGCCGCCGCTCTGGAACTGGATCTTGATGTCGCGTGCCCATGCCTGCGGACGGGACCATCAGGTACTCGACCGGTAGACCCGGCCGCGAGAACGCGCCGGCGGTGGCCGAGCCACCCGTAATCCCGACGATCGCGGGCAGCAAGAGCGCCACGGCGAATGGTGATGAGAAAACGTCGCACAGTTATCTCCGATCGATTTACAGGCCCAATGATCCACAGGCGAACCCGTGGATCATTCGGAGCCAGGACACCGACGGATTGGTGTCTACATATCCACGGGCGCGCTCCGAAAACTGCGCGCGCCGTTGCGACGCAGCGGAACATACCTGACCGAAATGGTCGCATAAATTGCTGCGAACATCGACCTCGGGTCCGAAACGTGCCGGTCAGCGACGGATCAGGAGGTCCGTGCGCTGGACCTCAGTACTGGATGGCTTCGATCAGCGGGCCCGGCTCGTCCATCAACGCCCAGAAGCGGTCGCGGATCGCGACGGTCATGCGGTCCTGGCGTCGCCGTCGCCGATCGTCTCGCCGTCGAGGGAGTTGATCGGGGTGACGCCGCCCGCGGTGGTGACGGCCATCAGCTCGTCGGCGTCGTAGAGCTCGTGGCTGGTGACGTCGCGCAGCGTGGCCTCGATGCCCATCTGGTCGGCGAGCTCGAAGACCGTCTTGCGGGTGATGCCCGGCAGCGCATTGCGCGACGGCGAGGCGAGCTTGCCGTCCTTGACGACGCACGACGTTGAAGCCGGGCCCCTCGGCCACGCAGTTGTCGGAGTCCAGCAGGATGGCCGTGCGCGCGCCGCGGTCCTTGGCCTCGAAGCTGGCCGCGGTGAGGTCGCCCCACTGGTAGTTCTTGATGGTCGGGTCGACGGTGTTGCGGCCTGCGCGGCGGACGTGGCGCGGCACGATCGCGGTGGTGCCGAAGATCTGCTCCTGCGGCGGGAACGCCCACAGGTAGGGGATCGCGTAGATGTAGACCTGGTGGGTCAGCTTGGACAGGTCCTTCTCGCCCTTCTTCTTTCCGTAGCCGCGGGTGACGGTCAGGTTGACGAACGACTCGCGCAGCTGCGACATCGACACGCACTTCTTGGTGATCTCGGCGAGCTCGTCCTTGCTCATCCCGGCGTCGAGGCGCAGCTTGCGCGGCGCCGTCGAGCAGTCGGTCGATGTGGTCGCCGAGCCGGAAGATGTTGCCGTGCCACACGTGCGCGACGGTGTAGGTGACGTCGGAGTGGCCGAAGCCGGTGTCGAAGATCGAGATCTTGGCGTCCTCGGCGGGGATGAACTCGCCTTCGATCCAGGCGACGCCGCCCGCGAACGGGCTGGAGGTGTCGAGTTCGTAGTCGCTGTACTGGATCACCGAGCCGGGCGGGGTGTCCTCGCGGATGGCGCCGGGCTCGACGGCGACCAGGTTGCTTGAACGAGGCTGGTGGTGGTCATGATGTCCGTTCGAATTCCTTTGGTAGCTAGTGATGTTTCAGGAGATGTGGGTCTTGGCGTAGTCCGGTCCGGCTTCGCCGGTGGCCAGTCGCTTGCGCAGCCCGGTGAAGGCCCAGAGCGTGGTGAGCACGAGCAGGCCACCGAACACGTAGCCGTTGCCCGCGAACTGCGGCAGGAAGATCAGCGCGGCGCACACCAGGGTGAAGGCGATGGCCGCGATCACGGCCACCGGCACGCGGGCCTTGCCGAGGTCGAACGTTCCCGGCTCGGGCGCCGGGATGGTTCCACGGCGGGTGGCGATCATCACGGCGATCGGTCTGCAGGAGGTACATCGCGCAGACCGCCAGCGAGGAGAGGCCGAGGATGAGGAAGAACGCCTTCTCGCTGACCAGCGCGAAAAGCAGTAGGACAGTGGAGAATCCGAAGATTCCGAGCACGGCGTACGTGGGCGTGCGGTTCGACGGGGACACGTGCCGCCAGACGTGGGAGAACGGCAGCATGTTGTCGCGCGCCATCGAGTAGGTCAGCCGGGTGGCGACCAGGATGTTGGCCAGGATGCACGCCAGCACGTTGGTCAGGGCCACGGCGACGACGATCTTGCTGATGACCGGGCCGACCTGCTGGGTGATGATCTCCTCGATGGGGGCAGCGGATGCGGCCTCGACGGCGCTGGCGTCCTTGATCGCGAGCACGTAGACGACGTACATGCCGAACTCGATGATGATCGAGGCGGTCAACGCGTAGAACATCGTGCGCGGAATGACGCGGCGCGCGTCCTTCGTCTCCTCGGCGATGTCCGCACTGGCCTCCACGCCGATGAGCCCGAAGAACGGGCCGAGCGAGGCGGCCAGCCAGGCCAGGACGTACGGGGTGCTGCCGTCGGACGTGCCGCCGGTGAAGAGCACCGAGACGGATTGGTGGTTGTCCGGCGAGGAGAAGGCGACGATGGCGACGAGAATCGTTGCGCCGACGGTGATGACGAACTCGAGGCTCACGCCGATGTTGTTGACCATCGTCGCGAACCGCACGCCGTACAGGTTGATGAGCATGCAGACGGCCATCACGCCGATGGCGACGAAGATCTGTGCGGTCTGGCTCATGTTCCAGCCGAACAGGCTGCCGAGGTAGCCGGACAGGATGAAGCCGACGCCGGTCATGCCGCAGATCCACCCGGCGAGGGCGAGCACGCCGGTGAACAGCGCCATCGTCGAGCCGACGAGGCGACTGGTCCACTGGTACGAGTAGCCGGCCAAGGGGATCTTGGCGGTCAGGTCCGCGGCGATCAGCGTCCAGATCACGAACACCGCGGCGGCCAGCAGCAAGGTCCACACGAACGGTCCGCCCGCGGTGAAGTAGCCCGCGCCGAAGCCGGTGAACACCGCCGTCGTCGCGCTGATGGTGGCGAAGCCGATGGCGAAGGAGGCGAGCTTGCCGACCGAGCGGTCGAGTTTCTGGGTGTAGCCGAACTCGGACGAGCTTGGCGTCTTCGTCGTCGATGGGGGATGGAGTGACGGGTGGTGCGGTGTCGGTCATCGGGTGCTCCAGATCAGCTTGAAACGGGCCACGACCTCGTAGTCGGATAACCGAGATAACCGCACGTCGAAGCACTCGGCGGAAGTTCCAATAAGTGATCTACTGATAACCGCAGGTTATCAATCGCTCCACTCATCAGTAAAATATGGCGGGCGCTCTCAGCGAGGTCGCTTCACGCTCCGTGGCCTCCTCCTCGAAGACCCACTCGTCGCGGACCTGGCGGATCAGGGCCGCCGCGTCCTCGCTCAGGTGCGCCGGATCCCAGGCGAGGGCGGTGTAGTTGCGTCGTCGATCGACGATCGGCACGTACGCGATGCCTTGCCGGTTGTAGAGCCGGGCGCTTGCCTCGCTGGTGAAGCTGATCCCGAGACCGCGCGCGATCGTCGTCGTCTCCTCCTCGTAGGTGGCGGCGACGGCGGCGATCGTCGGCGGCTTGCCGTCGCGCGCGTCCATCGCCATCCAGTAGTCGCGCCAACGCCCCGCACTGACAGGCGCGACGACGATCGGATCGTCGAGCAGTTCGGCGATGCTCACCTCGCTGCGCTGGGCCAACCGATGATCGCGCGGTAGGCAGGCGACCCAGTCCTCGGCGTCGAGGATCAACATCCTGTGCTCGGGCAGGTCCACCGGCGGCCTGATGAGCGCAACCTCGGTGGTTCCGTCGGCCAGCCCGGCCGTCGGATCGGTGAAGTCGAATTCCTTTGGCTCGACGCTGATTTCGGGATAGGCCGCCTCGAAGTGCCGGACCAGTCGGAACAGTACGTCGGCGCCCGTCCCGATGAGGTAGCCCAGCCTGATGCGACGATTGCGCCTCGACAGCGAGACCAGATCCTCGACGGCTGCGTCGACGCCGTGAAGGGCGTCCCGCACCGTTGCAGCCATGCCGCGCCGAGTTCGGTGAGTGCGACCTCGCGGGTGGTGCGGATGAACAGGGCGCACGCCGACCTGGTGCTCGAGTTGCTTGATCGCGGTGGACAGCGCCGGCTGGGTGATGAACAGCCGCTCGGCGGCGCGCCGATAGTTCAGCTCTTCGCCGAGCACGACGAAGTAGCGAAGCTGACGCAGTGTGACGTCCGCGCTCGTGGAAGTGACCTCCTCGTGGACCGCGAAGCGACTATATGCAACCTCGGCGCCCGGTGTGCGGCTGAAACGGCAGACGGAGAGCCAAGCCCCTGCAATGCTTACCGTCTGTTGTCAACCCCCTGAACGAGCCCTGGCGAAGGAATGGACAGCCGGACATGACGAGAATTGCCCTCGCACAGCTGTCGGCGGTGGTCCTGACGTGCGTCCTGGCCACCGGCTGCGGCGGATCGTCGACGACGACGAGCTCCAGCTCGAACTCGAGCTCCAGCACCGCAAAGACGTTGACCTCCAAGGCGAGCCCGACCGCCGCTGCGGGTCGCGGTGAAGGCAGTGGCGGTCTGTTCACGGCTGACGAGCCGTGGACCCTCGACGTGTCGGCCTCGGAACCGTCGGAACGCAGCGAAGCCATCATCGCCGCGCTCAACGAGCTGGGGGGTTGGGGCAGCGGCAACGAATTCCAGACCGACTTCTCGATCACCGTATTCGAGGCGGACGCGTCGACGCCGAAGGTCAACGTGGTCGCCACCAAGGGGACCGAGTACTGCGGCGGTGGCCCCGACTGCACTCCGCTGCCCATCGAGATGCCGATTCCGGCAGACGCCACCGTCGAGGGTTCCAAGAACCTCGAGTGCGATATCTCCGGCAAGACCGAGGGGCAAGAGGACTGCCACCTCCTCGTCGCCGACCGCGCCGAGAACAAGCTCTACGAGGCCTACCAGGCCAACAAGGTGGGCGACGACCTCACCGTGGGCGGCATGTTCGTCTGGGATCTCGACAAGGCCTATCCGGAAACGCTCCGCGGCGATCAGTGCACCAGCGCCGACGCCGCCGGTTTCCCCATCGCCGCCATGACGCCCACGGCCGACGAAGTAGCTTCGGGCACAATCGATCACGCGATCCGCTTCATCCTCCCGAACGACAGGATGAAGAAGGACGTCTACGTGCGCCCCGCGACCCATGCCGGTGGGCCGGACAGCGAAAACCCCGATGCTCCGCCGTACGGCGTGCGCTTCCGGCTGAAGCCCGACTTCGACGACTCGTCCTTCAGCGACGGGGGCAAGACCGTCATCGCGGCGCTCAAGAAGTACGGCATGCTGCTTTCGGACGGGGGCCAGATCGCGCTGACCTTCGCCGACGACCGCACCAGCACGGCGAAGTGGGCAGCCCTCGGGATCGAGGCGCAGACGTTCAACGCGATCACGCCAGACCAGTTCGACGTGGTCGAGCTGGGCGAGGAGATCCCCCTCACCTACGACTGCGTGCCCGAGTCCTGAGGCTTAGGGATCGCGGGGGAGCCCGAGCAGCCGCTCGGCGATGATGTTGAGCTGCACCTCCGTGGTGCCGCCGTAGATCGTGGTGGCACGCCCCGCGAGGAGGTACTCGGCCCACTTGCCGGACAGCTGCTCCTGGTCGCCGACGGCGGCGTCCGTGCCGAACGATGACACGCCGAACTCGGCGTAGCCCTGGCCGGTCTTCATCGACAGCAGTTTGGAGATCGCCGCGTTGGGCATCGGGTCGCCGCCCGACAGAGTCAACAAGCGTCGCGCGCAGGTTGAGCACCTTCGCCGCGTGGCCCTCGGCGATCAGCCTGCCCGCCCCGTTCTGTTCGATCTGGTCGAAGTGGCCGTCGCGCAGGAACGTGACGAACTGGTCGAGGCTGGCCAGGAACGGCGGCTCGCCGCTGCCGATCGAGACGCGCTCGTTGGTGAGCGTGTTGCGGCTGACCTCCCAGCCGCGGTCCACCTCGCCGAGCACCATCGAGTCGGGGACGAACACGTCGTCGATGAACACCGTGTTGAACATCGCGTTGCCGGTCAGCTCGCGCAGCGGCTTGACCTCGACGCCCTCGCTGGCCATGTCCAGCAGGAAGTACGTGATGCCGTTGTGTTTCGGAGCGTCGGGGTTGGTCCTCGCGAGCAGCGCGCCCCACTGGGAGTACTGCGCGCCGGTGGTCCAGATCTTCTGGCCCGTGATGCGCCAGCCGCCGTCGACCTTGGTGGCCTTGGTGGTCAGGCTGGCGAGGTCCGAGCCCGCGCCCGGCTCGGAGAACAGCTGGCACCAGATCATCTCGCCGCGGAACGTAGGCGGCAGGAAGCGCTGCTGCTGCTCGTCGGTGCCGTAGGCGACGATCGAGGGGATGATCCACGCGGCGATGCCCATCTGCGGCCGCGCCACCTTCCCGGTCGAGAACTCCTGGGCGATGATGATCTGCTCGATCGGCTCGGCAGCGCGGCCCCACGGCTTCGGCAGGTGCGGCTGAACCCAACCGCCCTCGGCGATCGCGGTGTTGCGCTCCTCGCGCGGAATCGCCTTCAGCGCAGCCACTTCCGCGCGGATCTCCTCGCGAAGCTCTCTCGGTGTCCGGGTCGAGGTCGATGTCGATCGAACGCATGCCGGTGGAGGTGGCGGTGTCGAGCACCTTCTGCGGGTAGTCGGCTGCCCGCCCGAAACACGCGGCGAGCACGATCGCGCGCCGGTAGTAGACGTTGGTGTCGTGCTCCCACGTGAAGCCGATGCCGCCGTGCACCTGGATGCAGTCCTGCGTGCAGTGCTGCGCGGCGACGGGGGCCAACGTGGCGGCGACGGCCGCGGCGAACTCGAACGCGCTGTCGTCGACGTTGCCTGCGAGCGCCTCGTCGATCGCGCGGGCGGCGTCCCAGACCGCGGCGGTGGCCCGCTCGGTCTCGGCGATCATCCCTGCGCACTTGTGCTTGATGGCCTGGAACTGTCCGATCGGGCGACCGAACTGCTCGCGGATCTTCGCGTACTCGGCGGCGGTGTCGGTGGCCCAGCGGGCGACGCCGATGCACTCGGCGGACAGCAACGTCGACATCAGGGCCCGGGCGAGCTTGCGGCTCAGGCTGGACAGCACCTGGTCGTCGCTGACCTCGACGGCGTTGGCGCGCACGTGGGCGACCGGCCGCAGCGGGTCGACGCTCTTGACCGGCTCGATCTCGAGCTGGTCGGCGTCGAGGACGACCCATTCCTCGCCGCTGTCGATGGCGACGGGCAGCACCAGCAGCGATGCCTCGGCGGCGGCGGGAACGGCCCGCACCTCGCCGCGGATGACGAGGCCGCTGCCCTGCCGGGTCGCCGTCAGGCCGGAGTCGATGGCGTAGGCGGCGATGACCTCACCCGATGCCAGCTGGGCGAGGCGCTTGTCGTCGGCGTCGTTGGCCGAGATGAGGGCGCTGGCGATGGCCGATGGGACGAACGGGCCGGGGACTGCGCCGTAGCCGAACTCCGCGAGCACGATCGCCAGCTCGAGGATGCCGAAGCCCTGCCCGCCGACGTCCTCCGAGAGGTGCAGACCCTGCAGCCCCTGGTCGGCGGCGGCCTTCCAGTACGGCGGCGGGTTCGAGATCGGGGTCTCGAGTGCCTCGTGCAGGACCTCCGACGGCGCCACCCGCGCCACCAGTGACCGCACCGAATCGGCCAGGTCGTCGTGCTCGGAAGTGATGGCGATGGGCAAGGGGAGCCTCCTGGAGAACGTCCGTTCAAGTCGACCCGATTAACCGGTCGGTTGGGAACCAGGCTACCTCGCGGTTTGGGATGCCTTGACGGCCACCTCAGTGCACGGCGTCACGCGCGAGCGACAGCGTCAGCACGGGGAGAACGAGGCCAATTCGTCGTCGGGAGCGCCATCGGCCTTCGCCTGGGACGCGCAGATGGCCGTGGGGAATCCGGCGTAGATCGTCCACGTGCCGTCGACGAGTCGCGCCAGGGACTGCGCGTCGCCCTGGCCACCGCTGTCGACGAAGGCCCAGGTGCCGTGGCACCGCGTGACCGTGTACTGATTGGCGAGATCGCGATTGACCGCCGCCGCATCGCACGTCGCGTCGGTCGGCGGTGTGCGGGCGGGTGACCGGACGGTGACTTGTTCGTCCTGTCCCCTCGAGCAGACCGTCGAGTAGCCCTCGGCCTCGCTCGCACCCGCGGTGGGGGATGCGCACAGCCATCCGTCGAATTCCGCCGAGGTCGTGTTTCCCTCGCGGGTCAGCGAGGCGTCGGTGAGGAAGCGATCGACCACCTGCTTGGCCGCCTCGCACGACAGATCGCCCTTGTCGATGGTCACGACGCCGACGGTGCGCGACTCCGGGTAGGTGACGGGGCCGCAGGTGTTGTCCTTCGTTGGATTCACACGCCGCGAGCGAACCGATGATCACCCCGATCGCGAGGACCACGCCGAACAGCCGAAACAGTGTGCGGTCCATGGGTGCTCATCCTATGTTTGCCGGTTCACCACGTTCGCCAAATCGCGGCCGTCGCGGAGTCGGGCGCAGTTCTCGACGGCTTCGGCGAGATAGCGCCGCATGGTGTCGACGGTGTACCACGTGACGTGGGGCGTGACGACGACGTTGTCGAGCGCGAGCAGCGGGTTGTCGCCCGCCACGGGTTCCACGCCGAAGACGTCGAGGCCCGCGGCGGCCAGCCCGCCATCGCGCAACGCCTCGACGAGCGCGGTCTCGTCGACGATCGCGCCGCGCGAGGTATTGACCAGAACCGCTTCGGATTTCATCCGCGCGAGAGCCGCGGCGTCGAGGAGCCCAGACGTCGCCTCCGTCAGGGGCAGATGCAGGGAGACGACGTCGCTCTCCTCGAGGAGAGCCTCGAGCGTTCGCCAGCTGGGTTGGCCGTCGTCGCGCGTGCTGGTGTGAACGACCTCGGCGCCCATCGCGGACACGATCGTCTCGACGCGCTTCGCGACGTTGCCGTAGCCGACCAGGCCCACCGTGCAGCCGCCGATGTCCCGAACGGTTTCGCCGAGGGTCGGGTCCGACGGCCAGCCCTTGCCCGCCCGCGTCATCGCGTCCAGCACCGGCAGCCGACGCAGCGCCGCGAGCGCGAGGAGCACGGTGCCCTCGGCGACCGACGGGGCGTTGGCGCCCGGCATGTTGGCCACCGCGATGCCGAGCCGTGACGCGGCATCGACGTCGACGGTGTTCACGCCCGCGCCCAGCTTGTGCACGAGGCGGCAGCGTCCGGCGAGCTCGCAGGTCGGCGCCCGACAGGGGGCGCAGCACGTGCCAGATCACGTCGACGTCGGGCAGCTCGCGATGGAAGGTCTCGTCGTCGTCCTCGGCGCAGTATCGGACGTCGAGCCAATCAGATTGGGGGGCAAGGAATGCCAGTACCTTGTCGCCAGGTGTGAAGTGGGCGAGAACCTTCACCGCCAACGTTTCGCGATCCACTTCGCGATCGTATCGGCCTGCTCGCTGCGCGCCCCCGGAGTGGTGAAGTAGTGATCCGAGTCGATGGAGCACATCTGCTTGTCGGTGCCCGCGAGTGCGTCGTGGATGCGTTGCGCGTCGGACGGGTACACGCCGGTGTCCTGTTCGGCGTTGATGACCAGAGCGGGGCAGTCGATGCGCGCCAGGTGCGGCTCGGCGCGGGTCTGCGCGTGACGCAGGCTCCACATGCCCAGCCAGCTGCGCAGGGTGCAGGCCGCGGCGATGCCGTGCGCGGAGCGGTTGGCATTCGCGGGCACGCCCACGTAGCAGGTGTTGGCAGGCCGCTTGGTCGGCTCGAGAGTGGGGTCGACCATGCGGGGATCGGCCCAGGTGCGCAGGACCGTGAACGGCCGGTCCGAGAATCCCGCCGCGCGAACGCGTTTGACTTCCGCCTCGACCCAGTCGGTGATCGCCTCGTTGCGGGCGACCTGCGCCGCGCGGTAGGAGGCGATGAACTCCGATGAGTACGGCGGGCCGTTCTCGCGCGTGAACAGGTCCAGCGCGGCATCGGTGGCGAGCGCGTCGTTCTCGTCGACGACCGATGCGTCCATCCATGCGGTGAGCACTTCGGGGCGGCCGGGGTGTGCGGCGCTGGCGATGTAGCCGTCGGCGGGCGGCAGCTCCGTGAGTCCTGCCGCCGGTCGCATGCCGTCGAGCGGCGTCACGTGAGGATCGACGGCTTGCGCCTGATAGGCGGCCATCAGCGAGCCTCCGCCCGAATTACCCAGCAGCACAATGGTTTCAACTCGCTGCACCTCGCGAAGCCAGCGCACGCCGACGCCGATGTCGACCAGCGCATGGTCGAGGAGGAAGCTGCTCTCGTAGCCGCGGAAGCGGGTGTTCCAGCCGAGGAAGCCGATGCCGCGGGTGGCCATGTACTCCGCGATGTAGTGCTCGGAGAAGTCGATCTGATAGTGCGTGGCGATCATCGCCACCTTCGGCCTGCGACCAACGCCCCGGTAGTACACCCCTTGGCATGGATGACCGCCGGATCCTGCGCGGCGCGCGGTCGTGGAGTCGATGCCGATGAACTCCCTCGTCACACCCGGTGTGGCTGACGCGGGCGAATTCTTCGTCATGCCTGCGAAGTCTCCTTGCAGTCGACGGTGCGCGACCCGAGTCTGATGTTAGATTCGGATTTCCGACTTGACCAGGCTCGCGGCGGTCGGGAATCGAGGACACGCACGATGATCAAGCCCAACAATGCGAATGCCGAGTTCGAATTCGGCGGCATCAATCACGTCGCCCTGGTGTGCGCCGACATGGCGAAGACGGTCGACTTCTACTCGGGTGTGCTCGGCATGCCCCTGGTCAAGTCGCTCGATCTGCCCAACGGGATGGGTCAGCACTTCTTCTTCGACGCGGGCAACGGCGACTGTGTCGCCTTCTTCTGGTTCAAGGAGGCGCCCGACGGTGTCGAGGGCGTCTCGCAGCCTGCCGCCATCCCGGGCATCGGGGAAATCCTGAGCGGGGTGGGATCGCTGAACCACCTCGCCTTTCACGTCCCCGCGGAGAAGTTCGACGATTATCGAAAGAAGCTGAAGGACAAGGGTGTTCGCGTCGGTCCGGTGCTCAACCACGACGAGAGCCCGGCGCAGGTGTCGGCCACCGTGCACCCCGGCGTCTACGTGAGGTCGTTCTACTTCCAGGATCCCGACGGCATCACGCTCGAATTCGCCTGCTGGACCAAGGAATTCACCGAGAGTGACGTGGTGACGGTGCCGAAGACGTCGGCCGACCGTCGACCGCCGGTGACCGCTTCGCACTAGGCGAAGCGCGATACGTCGTGTCGGCGCGCATCGTAGGGTGCGAGCGAGTCGAGTGCATCGAAGATGGTCACCAACTGGTCGACCACCCGTTCGGGTTCCATGTCGATGTCCTTGGCGACCCATGCGCTGATCGTCTGGCCGACGCCGCCGACCGCGAAGTGGGCCAGGGTCTTGACCGTGGCGTTCTCCGGCACCCGGTACGCGGTCGTGACGTGCTGGCCCGTCAGGATGGCGAAGAAGCCGCCGAGTTCGGCCCGCTTGCGCGCCAAGACCTGATGCGTGAGCGCAGGGTTGAACAGCAGCCTGCCGATCCTGATGTCGTCGGCGATGGTGCGAACCAGGTTGGTGATGCCCGCGCGGACCTGTTCGGCGGGCGGCGCCGCGGCGACGGCGGCCTGCGTGGTTGCGGCGATGTCGCCGATGACGGAGTCGAACACCGCGGCGACGAGGTCGTCCTTGTCGGTGAACCCCTCGTAGAAGTACCGCGCCGAGACGCCGGCCTCGCCGCAGAGTGCGCGGACGGTGAGCTCCGGCGGGGTGTCCGAGCCGGCGAGTAGCTCGAGTCCGGCTTCGAGCAGTCGGCGCCGTGCGCAGTGCGACGCGCTCTGGAGCCTCGACGCCTCCATAGGGCCGGACCTGTGCCACGTGACCATCTTGACACCCGCCGACCTGGACCGGCAATATCAGGAAACACGCGTTCGCACATTTGTGGAGGAGTTGGGCACGATGACGATCAGCGAATCCATTTCGCACGTCGACCGGGCGGTCGGCGAGAGTGCGCCCGCCGTGGTCAAGCGCCGCCGCAGCCACACCGTCGACGACGGAATGCTCGGCATGGGCCTGCTGGCAGGCCCAGCCAACGTGATCATGGAGCTGGCTCGCCCCGGGGTGGGCTACGGCGTGCTCGAGAGTCGGGTGGAGGGTGGTCGCGCCGATCGGCATCCGATCAAACGCGCGCGCACCACCTTCACCTATCTCGCGGTGGCGATCGGTGGCACCGAGGCACAGAAGAAGGCCTACCGTCGCGCGGTGAACGGTGCCCACGCGCAGGTGTACTCGACCGACGAAAGCCCGGTGAAGTACAACGCCTTCGACAAGGAGCTGCAGCTTGTGGGTCGCCGCGTGCATCTACAAGGGCACGGTCGACGTTCATCGCGTCTTCGTTGGCGAGTTGGACGACGAGACAGCCGATGAGCACTTCGCCGTCGGCAAGAACTTCGGCACGACCCTTCAGGTTCCGGAGTCGATGTGGCCCGCCGACCGCGCCGCCTTCGACCGGTACTGGGAGCAAGCGCTCGCCGAGGTCCACATCGACGACACCCTGCGTGAGTACCTCTGGCCGATTGCCGCGGGTCGTGTCGGCAAGGCCACGCTGCCGCGGCCCGTGCAGCGCCGACTTGATGCGTTCAACCTGTTGATCACCACGGGCTTTCTGCCGCAACGGTTTCGCGAGGAGATGCGACTGCCGTGGGATGCGCGCAGTCAACGCAACTTCGACCGCCTGATGGCGGTGCTGCGCACGATCAACAGCGGGTTGCCCCGCGTCGTCCGGCAGTTTCCGTTCAACGTCGTGCTCAAGGATCTCGACTGGCGGATGCGCACCGGTCGCCCGCTCGTCTAGCGCGCGTATACCGGAGGTATGCGCACCGACAACGACACCTGGGACATCACCACCAGCGTCGGCTCGACGGCCCTGTTCGTCGCCGCGGCGAGGGCGTTGGAAGCGCAGAGACCCGACCCCTTGGCGCATGATCCACATGCGGAGATCTTCTGCCGGGCCGCCGGTGGCGAATGGGCCGACGTCCTAGACGCACGAGGCGACGAGCAGCCGCGGCAAGCTGCTCCTCGAGACCGACTTCGGCAAGCACTTCGTGTCGTTCCAGGCGGCTCGCACCAAGTACTTCGACGAGTACTTCGCCGGCGCCGTGGCGGCCGGTGTCCGCCAGGTGGTCATCGTCGCCGCGGGACTCGACTCGCGGAGCTACCGACTGCCCTGGCCCGAGGGGACGGTCATCTTCGAGCTGGATCAAGCAAAGGTGCTGGAGTTCAAGCGCGAAACCCTCGCCGAAGTCGGGGACGCGCCGCGCGCCGACCGCCGGGAGGTCGCGGTGGACCTGCGCGACGACTGGCAGAAGGCACTCGTGGACAGCGGGTTCGACGCGACCAAGCCCACGGCATGGATCGCAGAAGGCCTGCTCATCTATCTGCCCGCGGTAGCCCAGGAGCAGTTGTTCTCCGGAATCGACGAGCTCTCGGCCCCGGGGAGCTGGGTCGCCATCGAGGAGGGCAGGCCGATGCCGAGCCCGGTGTTCGCCGCTCTGCAACAGCGTGAGCGGGACGCGGGCGACGAGGGGATGTTCTTCACCCTGGTCTACAACGAGCAGCATCGCGCCCGCCGACGAGTGGTTCGGCGCCCGCGGATGGTCCGCAACCCCGACCCGGCTGTCCGACTACCTCGACGGCGTCGGTCGGTCGATTCCGTCGGATGACGCCGAATCGGGTCCCATGGCCGACGCCAACAGTCTGGTCACCGCCGTCAAGAGCTGAGCAAACCCGCCCATGGCGAGGTAGGCGTACTTGTACGATCGGCACGTGGCGGTACGAGACCCGTCTCAGCGGTTCAGTTATCTTTTCGAGCCGGTTGACGAACGAGGCAGCGGGCGACGTGATGGGCGACGACGCCGCCGTCGTTGACGAGGCAGCAGCGACCGAGGTTCCGGTCGTCGGGATCCAGCCGCGGCCGCGTCACCGAGCCCTCGCCGCTGGTGGCCCTGGTTCGCCGCGGCAGCGGGCGCGGTGGCGGCGGCCATTGCGCTGAGTGTCTGGCCCAAGCCGGCCACACCGGTCGAGGGTCCGGTCGAGTCCGCCGCCGCAGCCGGTGGCGACGACGAGCGCTTCCCGTCGTCCAGTCGGAGCCGGCACCGCCGCCTGCGCCCCCGCCGGTCAGCACCGCGATCACCACGGACGTCACCACGGAACCCGCACCGCGCCGCCCGCCGCCGCCGCCGTCGCAAGCACCGGCTCCATCGGCGCGACCGACGACGAACACGAGCAAGCCCAGCCGACCAACGGCCCCCGCCACGACCTCACGCCCGCCTGCGGCGACGAGCACGCCGCCGCGCGACGGCCCGGGCCCTCACGGCGGCCTTCTCGGCGGCGGCGGCCTTCTCTAAGCGAGCCTCAGGTGAACATGAAGTCGCGCATGAAGCGAGTCATCCTGCGCAGGTAGTCGGGCTGGCTCACGTGCAGGATGTGGTTGCCGGGGAACCAGTGGAACGCGCACCGCTCCCAGTGCTCCCACAGCAACTCGGCCTGTTCCGGCGGCGCGAGCCGATCGCCGAGCCCGGTGATGATCAGACGTCGATCCTTGGGCACCTTCGGCGAGTAGTTCAGCGGTGAGTGGTACATCGCCGCCGCGTCCGACAACTCGCGGCTGGTGCCCGCGACCCGGTTGCCGAGCTTGACCAGCATGTTGGCCGGAAACCAGTCGTCGAACGCGGACTCCGGCGTGACGACCGGGACGTTGGGGATGACGGCCTGGATTCGGTCGTCGACGCCGGCGATCAACGCCGAGGTATAGCCGCCGAGCGACATGCCCGTCAGCGCGATCCGGTCGACGCCGGTGAACTCCAGATAGTCGAGGACCGATCGGAAGTCGTGCACCGCCTGTGCCATCGCTTCGGCGAACCCGGAGAACCCGTCCGCGAAGTAGCCGTAACCGCTGTAGGGCGAACCCTTTTCGGCGCGACGGCCATGGAACGGCAGCGTGTACAGCAGCACGTCGTAGCCGGACCGGTAGAACCACGGCAGCGAGAAGAACAGACCGTTGAACAGGTACGCCGACCCCATGAAGCCGTGGATCAGGCACAGCGTGGGATGCGGCCCGTCATCGTGCAGCCAGTGCTGGGCGTGCACGACGTTGTTGCGGGTGTAGCCGCGTCGCTGCTCGCGCACGGCCGGGTTGACCGCCTCGAAGCTGCTCTTGAATTGAATGTTGCGCACGTGGCCGTGCGCCATCCACTCGGCGACCGGATTGGCGGGTCTCGATGCCACCCTTGGTAATTCGGTCGGCGCGGGAAACGACAGCTCGGAGTCCTTGGCGGCACCGAGTTCGGCGTAGAACCGCAGCGACTCGTTCTCGGAGCGCGAGGACGACGGATTCAGTGCGGCGCGCGCGACCGTCGGCACCATCGCGCGCGCCGACCATCGAGGCGATCGCCGTGCGCAACGCAAGATCGGCGACGGCCGAAGAGTCGACGATCAGCTTCTGCTGCCAGGTGAGGTCGACCCGTCGAGGCAGGCCGCCCCTGGTGGCGTCGGCGCCGCTGACGTCGGGAATGGGGATGGGCGGATCGACGGGGGCAGCGGTGTCGGGCTGCGAACTGGCCACGCGTGATGGTAGCCCGATCAGGTCAGGCGGTACACCAGCGCGTCGCCCATCGTCACCGCCGCGTAATGCGCGGCGACCCAGTCGGCGATCTCGCGCGTGTGCGAGATGCCGTGGTTCTCGGCGTAGATCACGCGTCCGTGTGGTTGGGCTGCACCACCTTTGCCCGACTCCACGTAGTACGTGATCTTCCCCGCGTGGACGTCGTCGACGAACTGATCGAGCGTCGGCACGGGGTCTCCGCTCCAGCCGCCTATCGCCATCACCGACGTACGCGAGGCGATCTCCAGGTTTGCGGCCGACTGCGAACCGTTGGTCGCCGCCGACCAGGGGGTGTGCGTGGCTGCCAGCAGTTCGGCGAGACTTCGGTCCGTGGGTTCGTCTGGCGTGCTGTTTCCCGATGGCCATCGGGACCGCGCCGTGGTGCGCGGTCGCCGCCGTGGCGGCGGAGAACGCGACGGTGCCGATCATCGCCGCCGTCGCGCCCACCGTCAGCCCGACTGGCCGCAACCCTCTCGCCCAACCAACGCTCGGCCGAAAACCCCGGGTTTTCGCGCCGAGACGTTCGATGGGCGATGACGGTCGCGGCGGCCGCGCAGACGGTGATCACCGCCCACGGCAGCCAGCTGGGTCCGAAGTGGTTGCGGTGCAGCAGAATCGCCGACCAGCAGCCCGCGATCGCGACCATGCCCGACCAGTCCGATCCGCCCGTCGGCAGTGGCGCGGTCACGCCAGCCCCACACCGCGCCGAGCCCGACGAGCGCACCGATGGCGGGAGCCAGTGCCACGGTGTAGTACGGATGCACCGTGCCGTTCATGAAGCTGAACACCGCGCCCGTCACCAGCAGCCAACCACCCCACATGATCAGGGCGGCGCGCTCGCCGGTGTCGAGACGCCGGCGCGCCCACGAGTACACCCCGAAGGCGATGACGAACAGCGCGACCGGCAGCAGCCAGGAGATCTCGTTGCCCATCTCCGAGGTGAACAGGCGGTGCGGCCCGGCGGTAGCGCTCAACGGCTTGAATGCGTAAGCAGCCCTTGGTGATTCCGACTGCCCGTGCCCACGATGCGGCTCAGTCCGTTGTAGCCGAACGCGAGGTCGAGAACGCTGTCGTCGGTGGACCCGCCGACGTAGGGCCGCGACCGCGCGGGGATCAGCGCGACGATCAGGACCCACCACCCGGCGGACGCGACGAAGGCGCCAGCGGCCGCGCCGACGTGCAGCAGCCGGTTGCGCCAACTGGTCTGCGCAACAAGGAGATACGCGCCGACGAAGCCCGGGACCACCAGGAACGCCTGCATCATCTTGGTCAGGAAGGCCGCGCCGGTCAGCGCGCCGACGAGCAGGAGCCAGCGCCAGGACGCCGCCTGCACCGCGCGGGTCGTGCAGTATGCGGCCATCACGAGGAGCAGGACCAGGAGTGCATCGGGATTGTTGAAGCGGAACATCAGTGCCGCCGCGGGCGTAAAGGCGAGCACTGCGCCGGCGATCAAGCCCGCTGCGGCGCCGTGTGTTGGATCGGGAACCGCCCGGCGCACGGTCGCGAACAACACGGCGACCGCCGCGACACCCATGACCGCCTGCGGAGCCAGCACCGACAGGCTCGACATGCCGAACATGCGCACCGACAGTGCCGTAATCCAGAGTGCCCCAGGAGGTTTGTCGACGGTGATGAAGCCGTGCGCATCGAGTGCGCCGAAGAAGAAGGCGCGACCAACTTTGCGCGCCTGCCTGAGCGGCGGCCGCGTAGAAGGTGTTGCCGTAGCCGCTGGCCGACAGATTCCACAGGTACAGCACGGCGGTGCAGGCGAGCAGCCCGGCGAGTGCGAGGCGGGGCCAGCGGGCGGTCACGGCGCCCAAGTGTCGCCGGTCCGCCTGCGATTCAGCTGGGAGGCAGCCCGAACAGTGCTGCGGCGTTGTCGTGGAAGACGGCGCGCAGCCACGCGTCGTCGACGTCGAGAGCCGTCAGCACCCGCATGGCTTCGAGATAGCCGTACGGGATGTTGGGGAAGTCGCTGCCGAACAGGATGCGGTCGCCCAGATCGCGGAGCCGGTGCCGGTCGGCGGGCGGGAACGGCATCTGCTCCTCCACGAAGGGCGTGAAGGCCATGGTGGTGTCCAGTCGCACGTCGGGGTAGCTCGTCACAGATGTCGAGGAAGTCGCCGTACTCGGGCATGCCCATGTGGGCGACGACGAGGCGCAGGCTCGGATGCCGCGCCATCAGCGTTCGGATCGGTTCCGGCCCGGTGTGCGCGCCGGGCTGTGGCCCCGACCCGCAGTGGATGACGACGGGGATGCGTGCCTCCGCGACGAGTCCCCACACCCCGTCGAGCAGCGGATCGGTCGGGTCGTAGCCGCCGACCTGGACGTGCGCCTTGAACACCTGCACGCCGCCGTCGATCGCGGCGCTGACGTACTCCGCGGCGCCGGGCTCGGGAAAGAAGGTCGCCGTGTGCAGGCAGTCCGGCGTGGCCGCCGCGAACTGCGCAGCCCACTGATTGAGCCACTCGGCCATCTGCGGCTTGTGCGGGTACACCAGGGACGTGAAGGCACGCACGCCGAACGAGCGGAGCTTCTCGAGCCGATCGGCCTCGTCGGTGCGGTAGGTCACCGGCCACGGTCGGCCGACGAGCGGGCCCGCGGTGTCGAAGTACTGCCACACCTTGTCCATCACGCGCTTCGGCATGAAGTGTGTGTGGACGTCGACGATGCCGGGCAGGCCGAGGCCTTCCCAGATCTGACGTACCGACCGAGATTCGTCCATCATCAGACAGGATGACATTGACCACGCCGACCTGTGTCGGGAAATGATAAAAGTCTGTCGGAAAGTATCAAGACCTGCGAGCGCGGTATCGACGATCCTCGTTACTACGACGTTCTGCGAGCACAGCAGGCGACAAGCGCGAGGAAACCATGACCGCAACAACATTTCGACGTCTTGATCATCGGCGCCGGCCTGTCCGGCATCGGACAGGCCTGCCAGGTTCAGGCCGCGCTGCCGAACAAGACCATCGCCATCTTGGAGCGACGCGAGCGGATGGTGGCACCTGGGACCTGTTTCGCTATCCGGGCGTCCGTTCGGACTCCGACATGTACACCTTCGGTTACAGCTTCCGCCCGTGGCGGGATGTGAAAGTCCTCGCCGACGGCCCGTCGATCCGCGAGTACGTCGCCGAAACTGCGGCGGAGTTCGGAATTGACGACAAGATCCACTACGGCGCTGAAGGTCGTCAACGCGGACTGGTCCAGTACCCGGAGTCGCTGGACGGTGACCACCCTGCACGAGGCGAGCGGCGAAACACGCACCTACACCTGCGGCTTTCTCATCAGTTGCACGGGCTACTACAACTTCGACGAGGGCTACCTGCCGACGTTCCCCGGTGTGGATCGGTTCGAGGGTCAGTGCGTTCACCCGCAGCACTGGCCGGCAGGACCTGGACTACGCAGGCAAGAAGGTCGTCGTCATCGGCAGTGGCGCAACGGCTGTCACCCTGGTCCCGGCGATGGCCGGCGACGCCGAGCACGTCACGATGCTGCAGCGCTCCCCGTCGTACGTCTTCTCGCTGCCCGCGCTCGACAAGATCTCCGAGTTCCTTGGTCGGTTCCTGCCGGAGCGCTGGGTGTACGCGCTCGCGCGCAAGCGGAACGTCGCCTTCCAGCGATACACCTATCTGGCCTGCCGCCGCTGGCCGACTCAGATGCGCCGAATTCTGCTCTGGCTGGTCCGACGCGGCGTCGGCCCCTCGGTCGACATGAGCCACTTCACCCCGAAGTACATGCCCTGGGACGAGCGGTCTGTGTGCGGTGCCCAATGGCGATCTGTTCAAGGTGCTGACATCCGGTGAGGCGTCGGTGGTCACCGACCAGATCGACACCTTCACCGAGAAGGGCATCCTGCTGAAGTCCGGGCGGGAACTGGAAGCCGACATCATCGTCACGGCGACCGGCATCAACCTGCAGATGCTGGGTGGAATGCAGCTGTCCGTGGACGGCGAAGCACGCGAGATGCGCGACCAGATGACCTACAAGGGCGTGCTTGGTCGAGAACATTCCCAACCTGGCGTGGATCATCGGATACACCAACGCGTCCTGGACGCTGAAGGCCGACATCTCCGGCGCCTACCTGTGCCGCTTGTTCAAGCACATGGATGACAACGGCCACGCGGTGGCGACGCCCCGCGACGTCGAGAACTGCGCGTTGGACATCGGCATGTTCGACCAATTGAACTCCGGCTACGTGAAGCGGGCGCAGGATGCTCTGCCGCGCCAGGGGTCCAAGCACCCGTGGAAGGTGCTCATGCACTACAAGAAGGACTCCAAGGTGCTGCTCGAAGACGCCGTCGAGGACGGTGTGCTGCAGTTCAGTGAGGCAGCCGTCGGCGCCGGAGTCGGCATGAGCACAGCTGTCCACCAACACATTCTCGTCATCTGTGAATGAGAGGTCATCGTGAAACTCAATAAGCGTGTGGTTCGGGCCGTGCTGCGAGGCTCGCGTGCCACCGTTCGCGTCCCGCCGGTTGGGCGTCGGAGGGCGACGCCTGATGCTCGCGACCCTCACGGCCGCGGCCCGCCCTCCCAAGGGCACCCGCTTCCAGCGCATCACCGTCGCGGGCGTCCCCGTCGAGCGCGTGCACCCCCCGCTTTCTGCGACCCACGGGACGCTGATCTACCTGCACGGCGGCGCCTATGCGCTGGGCAGCGCGAAGGGCTACCGCGGCATGGTCGCGCACCTCGCCGCGGCGGCCGGGATGACGGCGCTCATCCCCGAGTACACCCGCGCACCGGAAGCCCAGTATCCGATTGCCCTCGAGGAGATGGTCGCGGTCTACTCCCGGCTGCTCGAGGACGGGCTCGACCCGAAAACCACCGTCATTGCGGGTGATTCGGCCGGCGGCGGGCTCACACTGGCTCTCGCGATGGCGTTGCGCGATCGCGGAATCGCCCTCCCGGCCGCGCTCGGCTTGATCTGCCCCTGGGCCGACCTCGCCATCGACATCGACGGGATGCGACCCGTGCTGCGCGATCCGCTGATCCTGCCGTCGATGTGCGCCGAATGGGCGCCGCGCTACGTCGGGTCCTCCGATCCGCGGTTGCCTGGCATCTCTCCGGTGTACGGCGATATGACCGGCCTACCGCCGATCGTCATGCAGACCGCCGGTGACGATCCGATCTCCGTCGATGCGGAGAAGATCGAAACTAGCCTGTGCCGCTTCGAAGACAGCCCTCGACCATCGCCGGTTCGACAACATGTGGCACGACTTCCACCTCCAGGTGAGTCTGCTCCCCGAAGCGCGCGACGCGATCGCCGACCTCGGCGCGAAACTGCGCAGCCACCTCCACACCGAGCCCACTACGAAAGGTTAGCACCCAAATGAGTAATTCCAAGGCAAAGTCGCCGTCATCACCGGAGCCGGTTCCGGCATCGGCAGGGCCCTGGCCCTGAACCTGGCGAAGAAGGGCGCCAAGCTAGCGCTCTCCGATATCGACGCGGACGGACTTGCCGAAACCGTTGGCCAGGCCGAAGCACTCGGCGCGAACGTCAAGTCCGACCGGCTCGACGTCGCCGAACGGGAGGCCGTGCTGGCCTACGCCGACGCCGTCGTCGCACACTTCGGCAAGGTCAACCAGGTCTACAACAACGCCGGCATCGCCTACAACGGCAACGTCGAGAAGTCCGAGTTCAAGGACATCGAGCGCGTCATCGACGTCGACTTCTGGGGCGTCGTCAACGGGACCAAAGCCTTTCTCCCGCATGTGATCGCATCCGGCGACGGACACATCGTCAACGTCTCGAGCCTGTTCGGGCTGATTGCCGTGCCCGGTCAGAGCGCCTACAACGCGGCCAAATTCGCCGTGCGCGGCTTCACCGAGTCGCTGCGCCAAGAGATGCTGGTCGCCAAGCATCCGGTCAAGGTCACCTGCGTACATCCGGGCGGTGTCAAGACCGCGGTCGCGCGCAACGCGACCGTCGCCGACGGCGAGGATCAGCTGCAGTCCTTGCCGACTTCTACGACAAGTGCTTGCTCGTCCATTCCCCGGAAATGGCCGCAGAAACCATCGTCAACGGAGTCGCCAAGGGCCGCGCTCGGGTCGTCATCGGCGTGGAGGCGAAGGCTGTCGATCTGCTCGCCCGCATCACTGGCTCGGGGTATCAGCGGATTGTTGCCATGGCCGCGGCGAAATTCTTCCCGTGGGCGAAATAGCCCTCGCACTCTAGAAGGAGACATGACCATGAAGACCACTGCTGCAGTACTGCTCGAAGCGGGCAAGCCGTTCGAACTGATGGAGCTGGACCTCGACGGCCCGGGTCCTGGCGAGGTGCTGATCAAGTACACCGCCGCGGGCCTGTGCCATTCGGACCTGCACCTCACAGACGGCCAGCTGCCGCCCCGCTTACCCGATCGTGGGCGGCCACGAGGGCTCCGGGGTCATCGAGGACGTCGGCCCCGGCGTCACCAAGGTCAAGCCCGGCGACCACGTGGTGTGCAGCTTCATCCCGAACTGCGGAACCTGCCGCTACTGCTCGACCGGTCGGCAGAACCTCTGCGACATGGGCGCCACCATTCTCGAGGGCTGCATGCCCGACGGCAGTTTCCGTTTCCATTCCAACGGAATCGATTTCGGCGCCGTCTGCATGCTCGGCACCTTCTCCGAGCGCGCCACCATCTCGCAACACTCGGTCGTCAAGATCGATGATTGGCTGCCATTGGAGACCGCGGTGCTGGTCGGCTGCGGCGTACCGTCCGGTTGGGGCACCGCAGTCAACGCCGGAAATCTGCGGGCCGGCGACACCGCCGTCATCTACGGCGTCGGAGGCCTGGGCATCAACGCGGTCCAGGGCGCGATCTCCGCCGGCTGCAAGTACGTGGTGGTCGTGGACCCGGTAGCACTCAAGCGCGAGACCGCGCTCAAGTTCGGCGCCACCCATGCCTTCGCCGATGCCGCCAGCGCCGCGCAGAAGGTCGACGAACTCACCTGGGGGCAGGGCGCCGACGCGGCGCTGATCCTGGTAGGCACCGTGACGAAGAGGTTGTCTCGGCGGCCACCGCGGTGATCGGCAAGGGCGGCACCGTCGTCATCACCGGTATGGCCGACCCAGCCGCGCTCACCGTGCACGTTTCCGGACTCGACCTGACGCTGAACGAGAAGACAATCAAGGGATCGCTGTTCGGCTCCTGCAATCCGCAGTACGACATCGTGCGGCTGCTGCGACTCTATGACGCCGGTCAGCTAAAACTGGACGAGCTCGTCACGCGTACCTACACCCTCGAAGAAGTGAACCAGGGCTACCAAGACCTGCGGGACGGCAAGAACATCCGCGGCGTGATCGTGCACTGACCCGATCCTCGAAGAGCGCACCCAAATGCCCCATCCACCTTTCGGCAGGAAAGCAGGCGGCACGATGACCGAGAACGATGTCGGCGGCAGCATGGATGACTACCCACTCACGCTCACGAGCATCATCGAGCGCGCCGAGCGCTTATCACGCCGATCGAGAGGTGGTGTCCCGGCGCCCGTCTGGAGCGGTCACCCGCGCAACGCTCGGGTTCCTGCGCCGGCCGGGCCCGTCGGCTTGCCGGTGCGCTGGCCGAACTTGGCGTAGGCGAGGGAGACCCGGTTGCCACCTTGCTGTGGAATCAAAGTGAGCACCTCGAGTTGTACTTCGCGGTCCCTGGGATAGGTGCGATCATCCACACCTTGAACCCTCGCTTGTTCCCCGACGAACTCGCCTTCATCGTCCAGGATGCGCAGGACAAGGTCATCGTGGTCGACGAATCGCTGCTCGAAGTCTTCGAAACATTCCGGGCGGCAGGTGATTTCGCACATGTCATCGTCGTCACCCACTCGGATGAGGCCCCGACCGGGATGCTCGACTACGAGTCGTTGATCGCGGGCGGTGCAGCCGTCGAGTGGCCGGCGCTCGACGAGCGTGGCCCAGCGGCGATGTGCTACACCTCGGGCACCACCGGCCGACCCAAGGGCGTCGTGTACTCGCACCGCGCTCTTGTGTTGCACTCGTTGGTCGCTGCCCTGCCTGATCAGTTGTCCGTGTCGGCCAGGGACACAATACTTCCGGTCGTCCCGATGTTCCACGCCAACGCGTGGGGACTGCCCTACGCGGCGGCGCTCGCGGGAGCGTCGTCTGGTGCTGCCGGGTCCTCATCTCGACTCCGAGAGTGTCCTCGACCTGTGCGCGCAGGAGGGTGTCACGATGGCAGCCGGTGTGCCCACCGTGTGGATCGCCATGCTTGCATCGCTCGACGCCGAGCCCAGTCGGTGGGACCTCTCGGCCCTTGATCGCTTGGTTGTCGGCGGGGCGGCGGTGCCGCGGTCGATGTTCGAAGGGTTCGACCGCCATGGCCTGACCGTCGTCCAGGCCTGGGGCATGACAGAGACCGCCCCGTTGGGTTCGGTCTGCCGGCTGCCGGCCAGCCTCGACGAGAGTGATGTCGATGAGCAGTACGGCTACCGCGGCCGGCAGGGCGTTGCGCTCCCGTTGTTCGAGACGCGCGCACGTGATGATCAAGGGCAGCTGATCGCCTGGGACGACGCGGCCACGGGTGAGCTCGAAGTTCGCGGACCGTGGGTCGCAGCCAGCTACCACGGCGGCCGTGGGGCCGATAGCTTCACCGCCGACGGCTGGTTCAAGACCGGAGACGTGGTCCGCATCGACGCGCGTGGGTGCATCCGGATCTGCGACCGCTCAAAGGATTTGGTGAAGTCCGGAGGCGAATGGATCTCCTCGGTGGACCTGGAGAACCATCTGATGTCACACCCGGCCGTCGCGCAGGCCGCGGTTATCGCCATACCCCACGACCGCTGGGGCGAGCGTCCTCTGGCTGTTGTGTCAGTGTGCGCAGGTGCCGAGGTCTCAACGGCTCGAGTTGCGTGAGCATCTCGCCCAGGAGTTCGCCACTTGGCAGCTGCCGGATCGCTTCGAGTTCGTGGCGACGATCCCGTGCACTGCCACAGGCAAGTTCAAGAAGACAGCGCTGCGTGAGCAGTACGCGTCAATCTGACACATCCTGGCACCGCGACGACAACGACCCGCTACGCTCACGAGCATCATCGAGCGCGCCGAATGCTTGTACGCGGATCGAAAGGTGTTGTGCCGTCGGCTGTCTGGAACAGTCGCTCGCGCAACGCCCGTCAGCGGGCGAGACGCCTGGCCACGACCGGCTGTCCTGGACCGGCAAGCTCACCGATGGCACTCGCCCGACCGGTGATCGCCATCAGCACGGCTTCCGCCGGTCCGATCAGTTCCGGTCCCGATCCGTGGCTCCAGTCCAGATCGGTCGGCATCAGGCGTACACCGCGGGCGAGGCGCCACCCTGGGAGCTCTGGGCTGCGCACGCTGTCGGCCAGGACCCATCGCAAGCGCTCAGTCGGGATCTGGCGTAGTAGACCAAGCGGGCGGCGGATGTCCTGATGATGGATCGTGGCGTCGAGCAGGGCGAGCCGGCCCCCGAAGGCGGTAGCAAGCCCCTGTGGCCGCAGCTGAGCCCGTAGCCGGTCGAGGAGCTGTTCGGTAGTGAGAGATGCTAGTTCGTCAACGCTCACCTGGTTGATGTGCACGAACCGAGCGCGGATGGCTCGGCGAAACATGCCCAGCAGACTGACGCCGTCGAAGCTCATCACATGAGCGGCCACGTCCCGGACACGCCAGCCCGCACACAGCGACGGCGACTCCCACTGCCCGGGCGTGAGAGTCGCCAGCAAATCGGCCAGGTCTGTCCGCTCGGCGGTGGCCATCTCAAGACCGTTCACGACATCACCTCCTCGAGTCGGTGCTCGCTGAAAGGAAGTCTGTCGAGGGCTCAAACGTCTGTCTAGCGCTGACTGGTGCGCTGGCCGAACTCGGCGTAGGTGAGGAGACCCGGTTTCCCGACAATCCATCCTTCTAAAGCGGCGCCCAATTCGGAGCAGCACTGGTACTGTGAGATCGTAGTAGTACCAATATACCGTTTTGGACGAACTCATGCGGATGTCGTAGATCGCATATGCAGCGGAATACTGGTCGGCTCCCGAGCGATTCTTCGCCCGCACAACGCAATTGGGAGACCGCTTTCTGCTCAACTTGCCGGGTGCCGTCGACGCGTTCTGCGTGACGGATCCCGAGGACGTCAGAAAGGTCTTCACCGCCAGCAATTCGGTTCTGCAGCTGACCCCCGCTATGGACCGCTTCACCCCGCAGCATGCTGTCGTGGGCGAGAACCCGCTGATCAGCATTGGGAGTTCTCAGGACGTCCAAGGGTTGCTCCCTCAGCTCGAATGCTCGGACGAAGGTTGTGCCGGATTGGCGGCGTACATCGATTTCAGATTTAGGTAGCTGTTGAGCGCTTCGGGGCCGGATTCGCGGCCCAGTCCGCTGGCTTTGACTCCGCCGATCGGCGATCCGATGGCCAACGGGTAGCCGTTGATGCCGATGGTGCCGGTGTGCACCCTGCGCGCGATGTCCTTGGCCCGCTGGGTGTCTGCGCTGAATACCGTGCCGCCCAGCCCGTAGACGGAGTCGTTGGCGATCCGCACCGCGCCCGCATCGTCGGCGTAGGGGATCACCGCCATCGCCGACCACTCGGAGTTCTCGACAGCCCTGCGCGCGGCCGCCACCGCACGGTCCACTTCGGCCGTGCCCGCTTCGGGAGCCGTGCCCAGCACCTCCTCGGTCGCCGCATTCAGCGCGGTAATCCGCGATGACGTGGACGGCGCCACCCAACCCTCGTCGATGAACAGAGTGCCGCGGTCGACGGTCATGGGAATCCTCCGGTGCGATGTGCCTGCACGGGGTGTGCAAAACCACGCTGCTCGTACGCGTGCCCGCCCGTCTTGACAACCCCTGACATACTTTTGTCACTTCCCGACACTTAGGGGTCGATCGGATGGGCAGCCTGATCCGGGCCACCGCCCTTTGGGGGTACGGCGAGCTAGTACACGAACTTGGTGGGGACCCGGAGCCCTTGAGAAGGCGCTTTCGGATCCCGCCGGGCATTGAGAACCAGCAGGACGCGTTCATCCCCGTTGACTCCTACGCACGCATATTGGAGGCCAGCGCCGAGGAACTGGAGCTGTGCGGACTTCGGACTTCGCCTGTCGCGCTGGCAGGGCCTGGACATCCTCGGACCCATCGCGGTCATCGCCCGTAATGCGCAGACCGTGCTCGACGGGATGCAGATGATCGGGCGTTACCTCTACGTCCACTCTCCGGCGTTGACACTGGCTCCCGCACCGCGCACCTCACAGAACAGCCTGACCTTCACGTACACGGTGACCGAACCGGCCCTCACCGTTCTGGACCAGGGTTACGAGATCAGCTTGGCCATCGTGGTCCGGGTCCTTCGCCTGCTGGGCGGTCCGGAGGCACGGCCGATCGCGATTTCGTTCATACACGACCAACAGGGCTCCGATGTGGCCTACCGAGATGCGCTGGGATGCCCGGTGCGCTTCGGCCAGACGTGGTGCGGATTCGAGATATCCGAGAGCTTGGCCTGCAGACGAATCGAGAGTGCTGATCCGGAGACGAAGCGCATTGCGGCGAAGTACCTTGACGCCAACTATCTTCCACCCACCGTTTCGCTGTCGGAGCGAGTGGCCGAGCTGGTCCGCAGGCTGTTGCCCACCGGCCAATGCAGCGTTGATGCGATCGCCAACCAACTGGCCATGCATCCGCGGTCGCTTCAACGACGCCTTGCCAAGGAGGGCGTCCGATGCCATGACCTGATCGAGCGTGAACGGCGCCTCCTCGCGGCGAGATACCTTGGCGAACCGGGGTTGCCCCTCGGCCAGGTCGCGGTATTGCTCGGCTATGCCGAACAGAGCACCCTGAACCTGGCGTGCCGGCGTTGGTTCGGGAAGACGCCTCGGCAGTACCGAGCCGGCCTTCAGGGATCTGCATAGCTCCAATCCGCACTACGACAACGCGCTGTGCACCGCGACGACGCCGGTCCGGTGAAATGGTCGGCCATTCACGCTCCGGAATTAGACGCCGCGACAATAATCGAACTGATCCGCGGCGCGACATTCTTCCCGTGGACGAACAGTGCGTAAGGGGTCCCGGACGTCATGAGAAGACTCAACGGTGTCGATGCGCTGATGCTGTACCTCGATGGAGGCAGTGCCTACAACCACACGCTCAAGATCGCCGTGCTCGACCCGTCGACGGACCCCGACGGCTGGTCGTGGCCGAAGGCGCGACGGATGTTCGAGGAGCGCACGCACCTGCTTCCCGTCTTCCGTCTTCGTTACCTGCCGACGCCGCTGGGACTGCATCACCCGATCTGGGTGGAGGACCCCGAGTTCGACCTCGACGCGCACGTGCGCCGGGTCGTGTGTCCCGCTCCCGGCGGCATGAAGGAGTTCTGCGAGCTGGTCGAGCAGATTTACGCCCACCCCCTGGATCGCGACCGGCCCTTATGGCAGGTCTGGGTCGTCGAGGGCCTCGAAGGTGGCCACGTCGCTCTCGTCACGCTGCTGCACCATGCCTACACCGATGGCGCCGGCGTGCAGGAGATGCTCGGCGCGTTCTACAACGACACCCCCGACGATGCCGCCGTGGTGCCGGGCCCGTGGGCGCCGCCCCCGCTCCCGTCGGGAAGGCAACGCCTCGGTTGGGCGCTGCGAGACACGCCCTCGAGGCTGCGCCGCCTCGCGCCGACAGCGCGGGCCATGCGCGATCGGGTGCGCATCGAACGCGACTTCGCCAAGGACGGCGAGCAGCGCGTCCCGGCCACGTTCGACCGCTCCGCGCCGCCTGGCCCGTTCCAGCGCGGGCTCTCGCGTAGCCGCCGATTCTCCTGCGAGACGTTCCCGCTCGCCGACGTTCGTGAAGTGAGCAAAAAACTCGGTGTCACGATCAACGACGTCTTCATGACATGCGTGGCCGGAAGTGTGCGCCAACACCTTTCGCTGGCCGGCTCACCTCCCGGCGAGGCGATGGTGGCGACGATGCCGCTCGCAGTCATTCCACCGGCCGAGCGCACCCAGCCGGGCAACTATTCGTCGGTCGACTATGTCTGGCTGCACGCCGAGATCGCCGACCCGCTCGAGCGGCTGCGCGCCACACACGTCGCCGCCGACGCGACGAAGCAGCACTTCGCGCAGACCAAGGACGCCGACATCGGCGCGGTGGTCGAGCTCCTGCCCGAACGCCTTATCTCGGGCTTCGCGCGCTTCAATGCGCGAACCAAGGGTCGCTTCGACACGTTCAAGAACGTGGTCGTGTCGAACGTGCCTGGCCCGCGTGAACCGCGGTACCTCGGGCGCTGGCGCGTCGACAGCTGGTTCTCCACGGGGCAGATCTCCCACGGTGCGACGCTCAACATGACCGTGTGGAGCTACTGCGACCAGTTCAACCTGTGCGTCCTCGCCGACGCCGTCGCCGTTCCCGACACGTGGGAGCTCGTCCACGGCTTCCGCGCCTCGCTCGACGAGTTGCTCGCGGTCGCGCGCGCCCAGGCCACACCTGCGGGGACACCCGCCTGAATGTTGTTGTGGCGCTGCTAAATAACGAGGAGATGGCTACATGACCCGCATCAGCCCGACCGACCTTTCCTTCCTGCTGTTGGAGAAAGCCAACCGGCCAAATCACATGGCTGCCTTCACCATCTTCCAAAAACCAGAAGGCCAGGAGTCATCTTTCGGGCCAGCCCTCTTCGACGCGTATCGACATAGCGAGGCCGCCAAGCCCTTCAATCACCAGCTGAAATGGCTCGGCAAAGATATCGCCGCGTGGGAAACCGTTGAGCCGGACATGCAATATCACATTCGGCACATCGCCGTCCCCGCACCGGGTTCCATGCGGCAGTTCCACGAGATCATTTCGTTCCTGAACACCAGCCTGCTGGATAGAGGACACCCGCTCTGGGAGTGCTATGTCATCGACGGCATCGAGAACGGCCGGATCGCCGTCTTTCTCAAGGTGCACCACTCGCTCATCGACGGTGAAGGTGGGCTCCGCGCGATGCGCAACTTCATGAGCGATTCACCAGACGATACGACGCTGGCCGGTCCCTGGATGTCGTTCGAGAGCGCTGACGGGCCCCGCAAGGCACGCGCCAGTGTGTCGCGAACAGAGCAAGTGCAAGGCATGCTGAAGGGTCTGAGCAAGCTGCCTGCAGACGTCATCGGTGTGGGTGCAGACGTGTTAGACCTTGGCGCGCAATCGCTGAACCTGAAGTCGCGCAAGGCATCCCTACCCTTCACTGCGCGACGAACTCTCTTCAATAACACGGCGAAATCTGCGGCGCGGGCCTACGCGGACGTAGAGTTGCCGGTCGCCGACGTCAAGGCCATTGCCAAGGCGACCGACACGTCGGTCAACGACGTGGTCATGACCATCATCGACGACGCACTGCACCACTACCTCGTCGAACATCAGGCTCCTACCGACCAACCGCTAGTGGCGTTCATGCCCATGTCGCTGCGTGACAAATCCGGCGGAGGCGGCGGTAATCAGGTGACCGCCGAACTGATCCCCATGGGTGCACCCGCGGCGAGTCTCCTTGAGCGCCTTGGGAAATAAACGCGGCAACGATGAGTGCGAAGGCAAAGGGCCGCGACATGCAAACGACGTCGCGCCAGGTCTATGCGCTGTTGCTGATGGGCAGCCTGACCATGTCGGATACCGTGCCGGGGCTCGGAAGGATACCAAGCGCCAACCTGGTGATATCGAACATGAAGGGGCCGGCCGAGCAGCTCTACCTCGCCGGTGCGCCGCATGGTCGCGTTCCATGGCCTGCCCATCGTGCCGCCCGGCGCCGGACTCAACGTCACCTTCGCGAGCATCAACACCGAATTGTGCATCGCCATCGGCGCTGCGCCGGAAGCCGTGCACGAGCCGTTCCGGCTCGCCGAACTGATTGAACGGGCATTTCAAAATCTCCAAAATGATTCTGGTACAACAACTCCCACAGAAAAGTCGAGTACCCCATGAAGAACATTGGCGCCATGCTCAGGCAACGCGCAACCGTTTCGCCGCTGCTCGAGGCGTACGTCGAGCCGTCCACCAACGTGCGCATGAACTACACGGAGATGAACGCGCTGGCCAACCGGTGCGCCAACATGCTCACCTCGCTCGGGATCGGCAAGGGTGACCGCGTGGCTTTGCTGATGCCTAATAGCGTCGAGTTCTGTTGCCTGTTCTATGGCGCAGCCAAGATCGGCGCCGTCGCGGTCCCCCTCAACACACGTCTTGCGGCGCCTGAGGTGGATTTCATTCTGTCCGACAGTGGCAGCAAGGTAGTGATCTATGGTGACGACTCGGCGTCGGTAGTCGATGCCATCAAGGCGGACACCGACTCTTCGAACACCGTCAGCGCCTGGGTACCGACAGGCGGCAACACTGACTCTCTCGGCGAACGACTGAAGCTTGCCGACGCCAACGACCCTGCCGGGGAGCACGGCGGGGCCGACAACTTGTTCATCATGTACACCTCGGGCACCACCGGGCATCCGAAGGGAGTGGTGCATACCCACGACTCGGTGGATGCGGCGGCGAGTTCATGGTGCGCCACGGTTGACGTGCGGTATCGGGACCGCCTACTGCTGCCCCTGCCGATGTTCCACGTGGCAGCTCTGACGACGGTCATCTTCTGCGCCATGCGCGGTGCCACTCTGATCTCGATGCCGCAATTCGATGCGATGAAGGTGTGGTCGCTGATCGTTGACGAGCGGGTCTCCATTGGCGGTGCCGTGCCGGCGATCCTCAACTTCATGCGCCAGGTGCCGCAGTTCGCCGAACTCGACGCGCCTGACTTCCGCTACTTCATCACCGGCGGTGCGCCCATGCCGGAGGCCCTCATCAAGATGTATGCCGCCAAGAACATGGAGGTGGTGCAGGGCTATGCACTCACCGAGACGTGCGGTGGCGGCACCCTGCTGCTCAGCGACGACGCGTTGCGGAAGGCCGGCTCGGCCGGACGCTCGACCATGTTCACCGACGTGCGAGTGCGCAGCGACGATGGCGTGATCAGCGAACGGGGCGAAGGCGAAGTCGTGATCAAGTCCGACATCCTGCTCAAGGAGTATTGGAACAACCCAGAGGCCACGCGCGGCGCTTTCGACAACGGCTGGTTCCGTACCGGCGACATCGGCGAAATCGATGACGAGGGCTATCTCTACATCAAGGATCGCCTGAAGGACATGATCATTTCTGGTGGCGAGAACGTCTACCCGGCGGAGATCGAGAGCGTCATCATCGGCCTTCCCGGGGTCAGCGAGGTGGCGGTCATCGGCTTGGCGGACGAGAAGTGGGGCGAGATCGCCTGCGCCATCGTCGTTGCCGACCAGAGCGAGGTAAGCGAGCAGCACATCATCGAGTTCTGCGGAACCAGACTTGCGCGCTACAAGTTGCCGAAGAAAGTGATTTTCGCCGAGGCCATTCCGCGCAACCCAACGGGCAAGATTCTCAAGCGCGTGCTGCGCGATCAGTATGCCGTGACAGCCACGACCTGACGCCTAAGACGTTGCAAGCCGCGCGATCCCGGGCACGAGGTAACGCGCGAAGTAAGCCCGCAAGGCCTCGTCGTCGTAGAGCGGGATTGGTCCCTCGGGCGCGAGGATGAGCGACAAGCCAAGTCGCGTGATCCCCTCGGCGACCATCTCCGCGTCATGGTTGCTGAGCGGACCGCCGCCGCTGGAGCCGAGCCAGTCGACGATCGAGCGCCGCACGACCGCGATCACGCTCGACCCGTCGGTAGTGAGCGTTCTCAGGAAGGACTCCGGTTCAGTCCTGAGCACCTTCCCGAACAGGGGATGGTCGCGCAACTCTCGCACGGCCACCACGAGCGCATCGCTGAGCCCGATCTCGACGTCGCGGGCGCTCGTGAACGTGGCTCTTGCCTGATCGGTCACCGCTGCGACGACCTGAAGCAGCACCATCTGCGCGAGCTGGTCCTTGCTCTCGAAGCGTCGGAATACCGTCATCCGCCCGACTCCTGCCGCGCGGGCGATGTCGTTCATCGACGTCCGCCGGATCCCGACCTCTTCGAAGCAAGCAAGTGCGGCATCGAGGATCCGCTCACTGTTGTGGTCTTCGGACCCCCGGTCTGGCACGTGCCAACGATAAGAGTCAAGCCCGGTCGAGGACAACGCGGTGCGGCGGTGACGTCTCCGGCCTGCGCTAACCGATGAGCCGCGACACCGGTAGGGCGGCCCGGTACTGCCGAGGTGTCTTCCCGAACCATCGCCGGCACGACCTGTTGAGTGCGCTCTGCTCGGAATAGCCGAGCAGGCCCGTGATCTGACTGAGGTGCAACCCTGGTTCGGCGAGGTACTTCGCCGCTTGGTCCCGGCGTTCGCATTCGATGAGGTCCTGAAATCGCACGCCCTCTGTTGCCAGGCGTCGTTGCAGTGTCCGTGGGTGCATGAGGAGTTGATCGGAGATGACCTCAGCGCTGCATTGGCCGGTGGGCAGCAAGCGGCGGGCCAGTTCGGTCACCCGTTCGGACAGCGTCGCGGTGCTCGGCAGGTAATGGGCCTCCAGGTACTTGGTCGCAATGCGCCTGGTCTCCGGATCCGCGCTGTCAATGGGCTTGTCGGCGAGATGATGGGGTACCTCGAATCCGCACCATGTCTGTCCGAACCGCACGGTGCAACCCAGGGCGTCGCGGTATGCGGCATCCGAGCCAAATTGATCGTGCGTGAACGACATCGCTCGGGGGAACGCCTCCGGCCCGCCCAGAAGGCGGATCATCCGGACGGCGTTGGCCATGCTCAGCTCGTATCCCTGGAGCGGATAAAACGCTAGGCCGGTCACCTCGTAGCTGAACTGGACGTTGGACCCCGTCGTGGGAGGTTCGACCGTGAGCTTCAACGCGGGGGAATGGACGTACAGGTAGTCGGCTATCGATTCCAACCCGCCGAGCAAGGTCTGCGCGTTCCGCGCGATCACCGCAATCGGTCCGAGAATGTCCAGGCCCTGCCAACGCGAAAGGCGAAGTCCGAAGTCGGGACAATCGAACTCGGCGGAGCTGGCTTCGAGCATGCGAACGAACGCGTCCAAGGAGATGAATGCGTCCTCTTGGTGTTCGATCCCCGGCGGGATCTCGAAGCGCTTCAGTAACGGCTGCGGGTCAGCGCCGATCTCCCGCATCAGATCGCTGTACCCCCACAGGTTGGTGGCGCGGATGAGGCTACCCACCTCGATCACCTCCCCTGTCGGAAAATGATAAAAGACTGTCGTGATCTGTCAAGACTTGCGACGGCACGATGGACCGGGTCTTCTCAGGACCGCCACTCGAAGCCCGTTGATGGTAAGTGACGATGACGCGCGGCTCGAGGAACTAAATCATGCGGCACCTGCAACACCATTCCGCAGGTCAACGTGGAATACGTCGATGGGTCCGGGTGCCAACTCATCGATGCCGTCCCCCTGCCATGGCGACTCGACGTCCTGCTCGACGATCCACGGAGACCGACTGGACGCGGTGCGCAGGTCCGCATGGACTGGCGGCCGTTCAAGTCCAAGAACCGAAGCGTCACGGTCCGCATCTACGACGGCCCGAACCTGCTGTGCCAAGCACCCTCGACGTGGGAGACGCAACCTGCGCACCCATGTCGTACAGGCTGACGGTGGCGACGGCTCTGATGCGGGATCGATCTTGGCGGCGCTGATCACGAAGCTGGCGCTGCCGCAGATGACGATCACACCGATGCGCCCGCCGTCGACGAAGGGCTGCGTGCGCAGGTAGTCCACTGCGGCTTCTCGGGGCGATGGCGGAAGGAGGACGATCAGGTCATGTGGAATCCCGATGTCTACCTAGCCTTCGCAGATCACCGTGGCAGGCCCTTCTTTGATCTCGTCGGCCGGGTTCGTGCCGAGACACCGCGCCGAGTCGTCGACCTCGGTTGTGGACCGGGGAACCTCACCGTCACCCTTGCGCAGCGTTGGCCCGACGCTGTCGTCGAAGCGGTCGACAGCTCGCCGGAGATGGTCGAAGCGGCCAAGGAGCGCGGGCTGGACGCGACACTCGGGAGTATCGACGACTGGTCGCCGCAGCCGGACACCGACGTCGTCGTCTCCAATGCTGCACTGCAGTGGGTGCCCACTCATGCCGAGATCGTCGTTCGGTGGGCGAACACCCTTCCCGCAGGCGCATGGATCGCGTTCCAGGTGCCCGGCAATTTCGACGCGCCCTCACATTGCGCGGTGCGCGAGGTGGCCCGCAGCGTTCCGTTCGCAGATGCGTTGCGGGACATGCCATGGCGGGACGAACATCTGGTCGAGCGCCCAGAGAAGTATGCCGACCTGCTGTCCGATGCCGGATGCACAGTGGATGCGTGGGAGACCACCTACGTCCATCAGCTGACGGGCGAGACTCCAGTGTTGGATTGGATCACGGGTACGGCGCTCACTCAGGTGAAGAGCAGGCTGTCCGACGAGGCGTGGGAGGAGTACCGCCAGGCGATCATTCCGGTGCTGGCCGACGCGTATCCCGTGCGCAAGGACGGCACGACGTTCTTCCCGTTCCGCCGCATCTTCGTCGTTGCGCAGGTGGGGTGACCACGCGGGTCAGACCGGCAAGCCTTCTCGTTTCACATCTCCCATGCCTTTACCCAGTAGCGAGGTGCGCGGGGATCAGCAGCGACGGGTCGCAAGGCTCACAGGTCCAGGTGCAGCCTGAGTGCGGCATCCAGAATGCACGAGGTCGGCCGTGGATACTCTGCCTAGGCGCTTTGAAAGCCGTTTGACGGCAACGGATCTGACTTGTTCGCCTTGCGCCTTCGAATCAACGGTTAGGCCGACATTCGTCGAAGCCAAGAACGCCTGGAATGGATATACCTTGGCGACGTTACTCGTCACCGGGACGACTGTGACGACTCCTCTACCCAGTCGCTCTGCGGTGGCATTGGCTCTGTCGTTGCTCACGATGATGGCTGGCCGTTGTTTATTGGACTTCGCTACCGACCGCGGGTTCGAAGTCAACCTGCCAGATCTCACCGCGCCGCATCGTTGACCCCGTCACCAATGCACCATCCCAGACCGCGTTCTCCGCGTCGTCGGACCATTCGGTCCATGCCTCGGCGTATTCGTCTTCAAGCGCCGTATGGCGAAGCATGCGGATGGCCCGTTGCAGTCCTGCCGAACGGGACGGCAGGCCAACCCGTTCGACATACGTGTCCAGCACCTCGATGTCCTCGTCGGACAGGCTGACGCTGAGTTTCATACCGATATGCTACCGATGGTACTACCGCGGTAGCAATTCAGGAGCAGTGGTCAGGTGCGCGGCACTCCGCACGCCGAGTAGACGAACTTCGGCGGCACGTCGAACGAGAACGACCTCTGCGGCAGGCGAGCCAGCAGATCATCTGACAGCGGGGCCTTGAAGTGAAGCGACATCGACCCGGAGAACTCCGGGGAGATCACGGCGATGTCGGGGACGTCGAGCGTCAGTCCCGACTCGTCGAGCGTGGCCTGCACCATCGACCCCTCCGCGGCGGTCCACTGGTGATCGACGGCGCGGCTTGCCTTCTTGGGCACGACGGACAGGGTCCCCAGCACTCGCTGGTTGGTGAGCACCAGCGCGCCCACGTAGCTGCGGATGTTGCCCTTCGCGACCTTGCCCGGCACGTGACCGGAGAACCGGAACGTCACCGCGATGGACTCGGCAAGGTGGATGAGCCCTTCGGCTGTCGAATTGAGCTCGCATGTCATCGGGCAGCTTCCCGATGCCGAGCATCTTGCGCAGCAAGACGGCCATAGTCGAAGAATATCGACTATGGCCGCCTGCGTTGCGACTATTACTTTTGAGCAGGTAGGACGTGCTCACCCGTCTTGTCGGTGCTCAGGCAGAGCGAGCAGATGTAGCCATCGGTGCTAGCCGACTTGAGCATGTCCGGCCGCTCGTAATCGTGATGGCAGACATCGCATTTGAGATGATCGTCGGCCGGGTTGCCGTGCTCGTCGAACATCGGCAGGTCGATGCCGTCATCCGTGCGGCGCAGGTAGTACTTGCCCTTGGTAGCGACGCGCGATGATCGGGGGAAGTACCAGTGCCAGACCGATGGCGACCAGTGGCGAGTACGGCGTGATCGCCGCAGCCGAGCCCACCGAAGAACGCGATGATCGACACGCCTGCGGCGATCAGCATCGACCCGAAGCCCACCGGGTTGAAGTTGTACAGCATGCCGCGGCGGAACTCCGGCACCTTTGGTGACAGCTTCAGCAGGTACTTGTTGAACACGATGTCCGAGGCGACGACCACGACCCACGCCATACCGCAGTTGGCGTAGAAGCCCAGGATCTTGTTCAGGAAGCTGAACATGTCGGCTTCCATCAGGATCAGCGCGATCAACAGGTTGAAGCCGAGGAACCACAGGCGACCGGGGTAGGTCTTGGTGACTCGGGTGAACGAGTTGGTCCAGGCCAGCGAGCCCGAGTACGCGTTCGTCACGTTGATCTTGATCTGGCTGATCACGACGAGCACCACGGCGAGGGTCATGGCCAGCCAGCCCGGCAGGAAGTTCTGGTAGATCTCCAGGAACTGGTGCACCGGCTGGTTGGCGATGCCCAGGTTGCTCGGCGGTCAGGCCGATCAGATAGACGGCGAGGAACAGGCCGACGATCTGCTTGATGGCGCCGAAGATGACCCAGCCGGGGCCGGCGAGGAACATCCAGGTCCACCAGCTGCGCTTGTTCTCCGGCGTCTTGGGAGGCATGAAGCGCAGGTAGTCGTTCTGCTCGGCGATCTGCGCGATCAGCGAGAGGCAGACGCCCGCGGCCAGCAGGATGTTGCCCATGTTGAACGAACCGTCGAGGGGCGTTCCGTCAGGAGCCGTGCCGCCGTAGGCGAAGAACGCGTTGACCGATTCCGGATGGCTGACCACGAGGTAGACGAACGGTGCGACCATGAGGATCAGCCACAGCGGGGTGGTCCAGACCTGAAGTGTCGAAAGCACTTTCATGCCGTAGATGACCAGCGGGAAGATGATCAGCGTCGAGGCCGCGTACCCGATCCACAGGGGTATGCCGAGGCCCAGCTGCAGGCCCTGGGCCATGATCGAGCCCTCGAGCGCGAAGAAGATGAAGGTGAACGTCGCGAAGATGACGTTGGTGACGACCGAGCCGTAGTAGCCGAAACCGCTGCCGCGCGTGACCAAGTCGAGGTCGATGTTGTATCGCGCCGAGTAGTAGGCCACCGGGAAGCCGGTCAGCATGACGACCACGGCGAAGATCAGGATGCCCCACAGCGCGTTCGTCGTGCCGTAGGAAATACCGATGCTTGCACCGATGGCGAAGTCGGCGAGGTAGGCGATGCCACCCAGTGCCGAGATGCCAACGACCGCCGTCGACCACTTGCGGTAGCTGCGCGGAGCGAACCGAAGTGTGTAGTCCTCCAAGGTTTCCTTGGTGGCGGTCATCGTGATCTAGGCCTGCGTCGAGGCCTCTGTACCGGAACCTCTGGTTCCTTACTGAGCTCTTGCGTCATGGATAGCAAAGCTAAGGGCGAGGTTGTTTCGGGATTGTGACGGCCGTGTTCCCGCTGTGCGCAAAAGGTAGCCAGGTGGTACTGGTGGAGGGGTGACGCTGCGCAAACCTTGGCTGGTCGGGTCGTTGGCCGTGGCCGCTGCCGTGTACCTGACGATGTGGCTCGGCTGGGCGCTGCAGTGGGCTTGGCTGCAACGACTTCGACTCGTCGGCGTTGGTCGCGCTTCACCGCTTCGGCGTCGATCACCCGGCGTGGGTCACCTTCTGGCATGTGCTCTGCACGGTGTTCGGCCCGCTGGGTTCCGACGTGATCGCCCTCGTCGCGATCGTGCTGGCCGTTGCTGCGGCGTCAGTGGCGGATCGCGCGTGTTCCTGTTCCTCACCGTCGAGCTTGACGGCGCTCGTCACCGAGGTCGCGAAGGCCGCAGCGAACCGGCCGCGGCCGGCGACGGCGTTCGTCGCGGCGGCGTCGTCGTCGTTTCCCGTCCGGGCCACGCGCTGGGCGGCCATGGCGGGGGTGCTCGCGCTGGCGTCGTCGTCCTGCCGACGGTCCGCAGAGCCCTGCGGCGATGGGCTGATCGCCGCGGGCGCCGTCATCGTCATCGCGGTCGGGTTCGGACGGGTCGTGCTCAACGTGCACCACCCTTCCGACGTCATCGCGGGCTGGGCGCTCGGCTACCTCTACTTCGCGGCGTGTCTGTTGGTGCTCGCCCGCCGGCCGGGTCACGGAAGCGGTCGAAACACCGGCAGCGCACGATACATCGACTTGAAACTTGCTTCTTCGCAATCTGATTTCAACCTCACCGTCGTGTGCGATGGGAATTGCGCCGTCCACGGCGGTGAAGCTGAACTCGGGTACCTGAAGTTCGTGATAGAGCGGGCTGCGAACGAGTCGGCCGAGGACGAGGGACGTCAGGATCCGCAGCATGCGCGAACCTGCGGCCGGTCTCGAGGATGCGGATGTCGATCAGTCCGTCGTCCATCCGGGTGCGGCGCGACGGCGCGAAACCCGAAGGCAGATATACGGAATTGCCGAGGAAGAACAAGCGACGTCTGCACGGTCTTGTTGTCGTACTTGATGCGGACGGATGCCTCCCGCCGCGCCGTGTGGAACATCGCGTACGCACTCGCGAGGGGCTTGCCGATCTTGTGTTCCAACTTCTCGCGGGTCCGACGAACGCCGGATACGCACCGATGCTCGCCGTGTTGATCACGGTCTCGGTCTCGTTGAAGCGGATCGCATCGACGTAGGCGATGCTGCCGTCACGAATCGCGCTCGACGGTCTTGGCGACCGTGTCGCAGCCGATGTCCTTGGCGAAGTGGTTGAACGTGCCGCCGGGGAAGACGGCGAGGGGGAGGCCCGCGTCCATCGCGATGCCTGCCGCGCACGACACGGTGCCGTCGCCGCCGGCGACGGCGAGAACCTCGGCCCGCTCGGCGGCGGACCGCAGTGCCTCGGCGATGTCGTCGCCTTCGCCGAGTTCGACGATCTCGGTCAGCGGCAGGGCTTCCCGGACCTCGTCGAGGACGCGCGCGCCGGTCCCGCTGCCCGAGGCCGGGTTGATCGACGAGCACGACGCCGGCGCCCTCGGGGCGAAGGATCGTGGGCATCTGCAGGGGCGCCGCGGGGCGAAGGCGCGGCTCGACGATCGGGGGAACGATCCGCCCACCGACGACGGCCACTGCCGCCCCGATGCCGAAGCCGGCGATCACGTCGCCGGGGTAGTGCGCGCCGGTGGCCACGCGGGACAACCCGACCAGGCCTGCGAGCAGCGCCAACCCCAGGCCCAGCGGCGGACTCTCGAGCCCGACGCCGACGGCGAAGGCGGCCGCGCTCGCCGAGTGACCCGACGGCAGGGAGTTCGACGTCGGCATGCGGCAGGGACCGCCGGACGAGCGGCACGGTGGTCCAGTTCGGTCGCGCCCGCTTCCACACGCGCTTGGCCACCTGATTGGTGACCAGGCTCGTGACGCCCAGCGTCGCCACCCCTCGGGCCGCGCCGCGCTTCATCGAACCCGTGCCCAGCCGCTCCGATGACGGCGGCGATGGCGAACCACAGCTTCGAATGGTCGGCCGCCGCCGTGAGCCGGGGCATGGTCGCATCCAGAAGCGGGCTCGGAGACTCCGCGACGGCCTCGAAGATCTCCCGGTCCAGGGTCCCGAGACCCTCGCCGATCTGTCGGATACCGCGATGTCGCATGAGACGCATGGGTTCAACGTAGCCGTCGGCGACGATCACAATCGTGTCTAAACCTTGACTTGACCTCAAGCCATTGGCTGCCGACGATGGAGGCTGTGCGCCGACTGCTGGTTTTGCTGTGCGCGACCGCGGTCTGGTTCGGCGCTGCTCCGTTGGCGCGGGCCGATGTGGTGCCGTGGTTCGCTCAGTCCGTCGGCAACGCCACCCAGGTGATTTCCGTTGTGGGCGTTGGTGGTTCGAATGCCAAGATGGACGTCTACGAGCGAACGGCCGCCGGCTGGCAGGCCGTCGGCGCTGGGATCCCCGCCCACGTCGGTGCGGCGGGGATGGCACCGGAGACGCATGACGGCCAAATGCTCACGCCGATGGGCATCTTCACGCTCGACTTCGCGTTCGGCACCGCGCCCAACCCCGGCGGCGGTCTGCAGTACGTCCAGGTGGGACCCAACCACTGGTGGGACGGCGACATGAAGAGCCCCACCTACAACACGATGCAGGTCTGCGAGAAGTCGCAGTGCGCCTTCGACACCAACCCGAAGAGCGGCACCGAGAACCTCGACATCCCGCAGTACAAGCACGCCGATCGTGATGGGCGTCAACAAGCAACGCGTGCCGGGAAACGGCGGCGCCTTCTTCGTGCACACCACCGACGGCGGCGCGACGGCGGGCTGCGTGTCGATCGACGACGCCACGATGGTCGAGATCACGCGATGGCTGCGGCCCGGCGCCGTGATCGCCGTCTCGAAGTAGCAAGCTCGCCGAGTTTACGGTTGTCGTACGCATCGCCCGAGAGGGCTCGTCAACAACCGTCAACTCGGCGTCAGGGGTTCGGGTTGATCGCGCGGCCGGGCTTGGCCTTGAAGTTCAACGCCTCGGTGGACATCGACGCGTCGTAGGTGCGGTCGTAGCCCGTCGCGCTGATCTTCCAGCCGTCCGCGGTGCGGCGGTAGCGGTCGTGATAGAAGCCCGCGCCGATCAGCATGAAGTTGTACTTCGGGCACGATGACCTTGTCCTGCAGGTACCAGGTGCCGGTGGCCTCGTCGCCGTCGACGTCGATCTCGGGGTGCGTCACGCGGTGCTCGGTGATCATGCCGGTGGGCATCGACTTGCGCATGAACTCGACCAGCGAGGCGCGGTCGGTGAAGTGGTGTTCCTCGCCGAGGGACTCGCCGTAGTCGCCGATCACGTCCTCGGTCAGCGTGTCGGAGAATTCGTCCCAGTGCTTGGTGTCGAGCGCCCGCAGATACCGGTACTTCAGCCGCTCGATTTCGTTGACATCGCCCATGTCGGACATCACAACACGAGCACGTCCACGGATTGCAGTCCGGGCATGGGATTTATTGACGGCTACCTCAAATCCCCCTTCTCGGGGATCGTTCCGTGGGTCCTGATGTCGGTCGTGTCCGGGCCAGGGCGATTGGGCTGCTCGACTGGCTTCCGCCGTTCGTCGTCGCGACGGGCATCGCGGCATGGGCCACCGAAGGGGTTCCTGGCGGCCGTCGAGATCGGGTTGATCGTCGTCGGCTCGGTGGTCTCGACTCTCATACGAAATACACAGAAAGCCAAAGCCTAGCTGGCAGAAGGCTGTTCGAACGTACCCGCGGCGGAGTGTCTTGGCGGCTCCGCATTGGTTCACGGGCTATGGTGGGATCCGTTATGAGCGACCCGTTGGGGTTGTCGATCGGGACGACCAACCTGGTCGCCGCCCGCGTCGGCAATCCACCCATCAGCCGGCGATCGGTGCTGGGCCGACCCGGACAGATGCTGAGTGGCTTCGTCGAGCGCGTCGGTGACCCGGTGCCGCTCGTCGCGGCCGACGGTTCGTCGCACCAGGCCGACGTACTGATGGTCGAAGCGCTCGACGGAATGATCATGGCCGCCGGCGGCGACCACTCCGCGGATCTCTCGGTGGCCGTCCCCGCCCACTGGAACGCCGCGACGCTTCATGCGCTGAGGACCGCGATGCGCACCAGACCGAGGCTGTCGCCGAACGGCACACCGGCTCGCCTCGTCTCCGATGCGGTGGCCTCGTTGACCGCGCTGGCGGCCAATCCCGGCCTGCCACGGCGGGGCGTCGTCGCGTTGATGGACTTCGGGGGCGGCGGCACCAGCATCACGCTGGCCGACGCCTCGTCGGGCTACGAGCCGATCGAGACCGTGCGGTTGACCGACTTCTCCGGCGAACAGATCGACCAGGCGCTGCTGGCGCACGTCCTCGAGGGCATCGCCGACTCCGACGACACCGACACCGAGGGCACGACGGCCGTCGGCTCGCTGGCCGCGCTGCGCGACCAGTGCCGGCTCGCGAAGGAGACGCTGTCCGAGGAGACCGCCGCGGACGTGTCCTTCAACCTGCCGGGGCACAGCTCCGCGGTCCGGGTCACGCGCTCCGAACTCGAGACGCTGATGGCCCAACCGCTGTCGATGGTGCTGGCCGAACTCGACGACGTATTGCTGCGCAACAGAATTGCGTGGGCCGATGTCGCCACCGTGGCCGCCGTCGGCGGGGGCGCCCGCATCCCGATGATCAACGTCGAGCTGTCGAAGCACACGAAGACCGCGGTGGTGACGACGCCGCAGCCCGCGTTCGACGCCGCTGTCGGCGCCGCGATCTTCGCGGCATACGGCGTCGAGGCGGACGCTCGGACCGGGGTCGCGCCCGCGCCGCTGATCACCGACGATCCCGACGCAACCGGGGTCGCGAACGCAGCGGGGGCAAGCGCGGCCGCGGCTCTGGCATGGTCGCAGGACGACGACACCGACAGCTCCCTGCAGCCGTACACCGGCGAGGACTACGACACCGCCAGCGTGAGGGCGCCGGCGCAGTGGGTCCAGCCGACGGGACCGGTCGACGTCGACAAGCCGCGGTCGTGGCACCGATTGCCGCAGTTGGTGTTTGGCCTGGCCGCGGTCGTCGCGGTCGCCGCCGTCAGCGGTGTCGCGATCGCGCTGACCAGCGTCGACGAAGGCACGCCCGCGCCGACCAAGACGCCGACGACCACAGTGCCGCCTCCGCCACCGCCGCCCACCAGCGTCGCGCCGCCGCCGCCGCCCGTCGTCGAACCGCCGCCGCCCTCGGTCGTCACCGTGACGAGCGTCGCGCCGCCTCCACCGCCCCCGGAGACGAAGTACGTCGAGGTCCCGCCGAAGACGACGACGACCACCACGACGCAGCCCACCACCACGACCCCGACGACCACCACCGAGACGACCACCACGACCACGACCACGGAAACGACCACCAGCACGACACCGCCGATGACGACCAGCTACATCACCGTGCCGTTCGTGCCCGTGCCCATCCCGATCCAGGTGCCGAACTCGGGGCAGCCGCAGAGCCCTTACCAGCAGAACCCGTACCAGCAGCAGCCGCAGTATCCGGGGCAGTTCGGCTACTGAGTCACGACCCAACGCGATTCGTGCACCCGCGACCGCGCTCACCTCAGGTTTGGGTGCACAATTCGCTTGGGTTCACACGTTGCGCGGATGGTGGCACGCCGCAACGTGTCCCGAGCCGAAGTCTCGCAGCTCGGGTTCGTCGACGGCGCACTCGTCGGTGGACCACGGGCAGCGGGTGTGGAAGTGGCATCCCGGCGGCGGGTCGATGGGGCTGGGCACGTCGCCCTCGAGGACGAGGCGTTCGCGCTCGCAGTTGAGCTTCGGGTCGGGGACCGGCACCGCCGACAGCAGAGCATTCGAGTAGGGATGGATCGGCTGGCTGTAAAGGTCTGCGGCACGGCCACTTTCGACGATCTTGCCGAGGTACATGACGGCGACGCGGTTCGAGACGTGCCGGACGACCCCGAGATCGTGGGCGACGAAGAGGTAGGACAGGCCGAGCTCGTCCTGAAGGTCCTTGAGCAGGTTGACGATCTGCGCCTGAACGGACACGTCGAGTGCGGAGACCGGCTCGTCGGCGATGATGAGCTTGGGCTTCAGCGCGAGAGCCCGCGCGATCCCGATCCGTTGGCGCTGTCCGCCGGAGAACTCGTGCGGATAGCGATTGGCGTGCTCGGGCTGCAGCCCGACCCGGTCGAGGAGGTCCTGCGTTCGCTTGTCGACGTCGCGTCCGCTTGCCAGACCGTGCATCTCCATTGGTTCGCCGATGATCTGGGCATATCCGCTTGCGCGGGTTCAGCGACGCATACGGGATCCTGGAAGATCATCTGCATCTGTCGCCGGATGGGCCGCAGGCTGCGCCGGGATCGACCCACCAGTTCCTCGCCCCGGAAGCGGACTGATCCCGACGTCGGCGCGGTCAACTGCAGGATCGTCCGGCTCAGTGTGGACTTCCCGCAGCCGGATTCGCCCACCAGGCCGAGGGTCTCGCCCTCGTTGATGGTGAGGCTGACCCCGTCGACGGCCTTCACGTGGGCGATCACCGCGATCGACCACGATCCCCGACTTGATGGGGAAGTGCTTGACCAGGTCGGTCACCTCGAGCAGCGGATCGCTCACGGCGCCACCGGCTTCCGCAGCCCGATCCGACCGTCCACCTCGCGTAGCCGCACCTTCTGCTCCGGCTCGAGCCAGCAGCGGTCGTCGTGGTCGCCGTGCAATCTGAAGTGGCGGCGGCTCGGCGCACTTGTCGAACTCGTGTGGGCAGCGTGGCGCGAACCGGCAGCCCGTCGGGAGGTGCGAGCAGAGACGGTGGCAGTCCGGCGATTTGGGCCAGCCGGGCCGGGCTCGGCTGGTCCAGCCGGGCGAGCGAGCCGAGCAGCCCCCACGTGTAGGGGTGCTGGGGATCGTAGAACAGCTGCTCGAGCGTCGCGTCCTCGACGATCTGGCCCGCGTACATCACGGCCACGCGGTCGGCGATCTCGGCGACGACGCCGAGGTCGTGCGTGATCAGTACCACGGCAAGGCCACGCTCCCTGTTGAGCCGGTCGAGCAGTCGAAGGATCTGCGCCTGCACCGTGACGTCGAGCGCGGTCGTCGGCTCGTCGGCGATCAGCACGTCGGGGTCCAGCGCCAGGGCCATCGCGATCATCACGCGCTGCCGCATGCCGCCGGAGAACTCGTGCGGGTAATCACGCACGCGCCGTTCGGGATTGGGAATGCCGACCGAACGCAGCAGTTCGACGGCGCTGTCGAGGGCTTCGCGTTTGGACACCTTCCGGTGTGCCCTGATCATCTCGACGATCTGATCCCCGACGCGGTAGACGGGGTTCAGCGACGTCATCGGATCCTGGAAGATCATCGCGATGCGCTTGCCGCGGATGGCACGCAGTTTGTCGTCGTCGAGTTGCGTGAGGTCGCGCCCGTCGAACTCGACGGAACCCGTGATGGTCGCATTGGGCGCGCGGGTCAGCCCCAGGATGGTCTGCGCGGTGACGCTCTTGCCGGAGCCGGATTCCCCGACGATGGCGAGGATTTCGCCCTTGTCGAGGTCGAACGAGACTCCCTCGACCGCGCGCACGACGCCGCCGTCGGTGGCGAAGCTGACGCTGAGATCTCGGACGGAGAGGATCATGCGGGGGCCGCCTCGCCGAGTCGGATGCGTGGGTCCAGGAGCGCGTACAGGACGTCGACGATGGTGTTGAAGAAGACGATGAAGAAGGCGCCGAACATCGTCACACCCATCAGCGGCGGTAGATCGAGGCTGCCGATCGCCTGCCCGGCATAGAGCCCAACGCCGTTGATGTTGAACACCGTTTCAGTGAGGATCGCGCCGCCACCGACCACCGCGCCGAAGTCCAGGCCGAACAGCGTGATGATCGGGATCATCGAGTTCCGCAGCACGTGCTTGATGCGGATCTGCCGCTCGCTGATGCCCTTGGCCCTGGCCGTCCGGACGTAGTCCTCGTTCATCACGTCGAGCATGTTCGAGCGCAGCACGCGGCTGTAGAACCCGACGAACAGGACGGCGAGCGTGATCCAAGGCAAGACCAGGTGATACGCCCACTGGCCGGGGTTCTTGCTCAGCGGTACGTAGCTGCTGGTGGGGAAGAGCTGGGCCTTGAAGCTCAAGTAGTACAACAGGATTGCCGCGAGCCAGAAGACGGGCACCGAGATGCCCACCAGCGCGACGATGGTCAGCGCGCGGTCGGTGAACTTGCCCGCGTGGACGGCGCTGAGGTAGCCGAACACGACGGCCAGCGTCATCCACAGCACCGCCGCGCCGATACACAGCGATAGCGTCGCGGGCAGGCCCTTCCAGATCTGCTCTCCGACGTTCTGAGAGCTCGCATACGACGTCAACGTGCCGGTGAAGATCCGCTTCATCATCGTCAGGTACTGCACGGGCAGCGACTGGTCGAGGCCGAGGTCTGCCCTGACCCGGCCGATCAGCGCGGGGTTCGCGTTCTTGCCCGCGATCCGTTGTGCGGGATCGGAGTTGGGGATCACGTTGAAGATCAGGAAGACGATCACCGAGATCGCGAACAGCACGGCGACCATTCCCAGCAATCGCCGGACGGCGAATCGCAGCACGGCTAGTGCTCCAGCCGGATCTTGGCTCGTGGGTCCAGCGCGTCTCGCAGACCATCGCCGAACACGTTGAGCGACAACACCGTCAGCACGATCATCAGTGCCGGGAACGATCGTGAGGTGCGGCGCGGTGTAGATGTTCTGGTAGCCGTCGGCGATCATGGTGCCCCACGACGCATTCGGGGGTCGCACGCCTGCCCCGAGGAAGGACAAGCGACGACTCCAACAGCATGTTGTTCGCGATGTTGAGCGTGAAGAACACGATGATGGTCGACACCACGTTGGGCAGCAGCTCGGAGATCATGATCCGCACCGACCCCTTGCCCTGTGCCACAGCGGCTTCGACGAACTCCTTCTCGCGCAGCGCCAGGATCTCACCCCGGATCGGCCGGGCCATGTACGGTACGTAGACGAGACCGATGATCATGATCGGGATCCACAGCGAGTCGCCGGCGATCGTCGAGGCCGCCGATCTTGAGCCCGCCGAGCGCCAGCGTGGTGCCGAGGGCGATGCCGAGCAGCAGCACCGGAAACGCCCAGACCACGTCCATGATTCGGGACAGCATCGCGTCGATCCAGCCGCGGTAGTAGCCGCACAGCAGTCCGACGAGCACCGCCAGCACCGTGGTGACGACGGCGGCGACGAGGCCGATGAAGATCGACGTGCGCCCGCCGTAGAGCAGTCGCACCATGACGTCGCGACCGTTCTGGTCGGCGCCGAGCAGGTAGCGGCCGTGCAGCCCGGGTCCAATCGGGGTGCCGTCGGGCGAGACGACGTAGGTCTCCTGCCCGTCGACCATGAACTTGTCGGTGATGTGGTTCTCGTTCGGGCCGGTGTGCGCGACGTGGTCGGCCCACAGCGGCGCCGCGAGGCAGGCGAGCACGATGACGAGGAACAGCACGCCGAATCCCAGCGCGACCCGGTTGCGGCGCAACCGGATCCACGCCAGATACCAGGGGCTGCGGCCCCGCGTGACTTCGGCGGGGACGTCGGCGGGGATGGGTGGTATGCCCGGTGCCTCGACGTCCCCGATCGGGGCCGTCATCTACTTCAGCGCAAAGGCTGAGTAGTCCTGGCTGAACAGCAGATGGGGGATGGTGTTCTCGAAGTCGATGCGATCCGAGACGAACGTGCTCTTCTCCTCGTTGCCGTACGGCGCCCAGACCGCCTGCTCCATGTACGCCTTGTCCAGCGCGGCGTACTGCTTCTTGACGTCGTCGGTCAGCTGGCTTTCGGACAGCTTGTCCATCGTGGCGTCGTTGGCCGGGATGGCGACCTGCGAGTAGTTGCTGTTGTTCGTCGGCAGGATGTTCTCGCCGTTGAGCAGCGGCCGGAAGAAGTCGTCCGGGTGCGGGAAGTCCTGGATACCAATCGGTGAACCCGGTGTCCAGATCCGGTGTCGAGGTGTTGCCGATGGTCGCGAAGTAGACGTCGCCGGCCACCACCTTGAGCGTGGCGTTGAAGCCGAGCTGCGTGAGCAGGTCGTGGTAGTACTCGCCGATGCGCTTGCGGTCGGGCTCGTCGTCGGTCCAGACGGTGATGTCCTTGTCCGTCGGATTGGCCTCGGCGATAAGGGCTTTGGCCTTCGTCCATGTCGGGACCCGGATAGAGCTTGTACTCCTCGTAACCCGGCATCCCCGGCGGCAGGATCTGCTGCGTCGGATGCAGGCGGCCGCCGAACACCCGGTTCAGCGCCTCGGGATCGATCGCGTAGTTGATCGGCCTGGCGGACCCGGACGTCGTTGAACGGCGCGGTCTTGTTGTTCATGAAGAAGTAGTAGGTGTTGATCGAATCGTCCAAGCGGAAGCGTTCGCCGAACTTCGACTTCACCTCGGCCAGCCGGTCGGCGTCGGGCGGGTCGACCATGTAGTCGATGGTGTTCTGCTCGACGCCAGTCACCTGCGCCGAGTTGCTCTTGTTCTGGGTGATCGTGATCTTGTCGACCTGTGCGTCGGCGACCTCCGTCGCGCCGGCGTCCTTGACGGTCTGGAAGTTCGGGTTGCGCTCCATCGTCATCGTCTGTGGCGCTTCGACCTTGGTGATCATGAACGGCCCGCTCGACGCGGGTGGGGTGTTGGTCGCGTCCTTGTCCAGCGGCGTGCTCGGTGGGACGGGCGCGGCGAACATCAGCGCCAGCACGTTGTTGAACGTTCCGTTCGGCTTCTCCAGGGCGATGGTGATGTCGCCGGTCGCGTCGTCGGTGGTGATGCCGGTGATGGTGGGCGACTTGCCGTCGGCGTAGTCCTTGGCGCCGACGATGCCCTCGTAGAACACCGAACCGCCGGAGTTGGCCTTGAACAGCCGCTGGATGGCGTAGGTGAAGTCCGACGCCTTGATCGGCGTGCCGTCGGAGTACTTCATGTTGGGCCGCAGCGTCAGCTTGTAGGTCTTGCCGTCGGCGGAGACCTCCGGCATGTCCTTGGCCAGGCCGGGCACCACCGCGGTGCCCTCCTCACCCTTGGCGTGCTTGTAGGTGAGCAGCGGGGTGTAGACGTTCCAGAGCGTCTCCCAGCCCTCGACCGTGTAGGACAGCTGTGGGTCGATGTAGTCGGGGAATGAAGTCATCGAGACGTTGATCTCGCCGCCCCCGCCACCCGCGGAGCCACCGCCGCCTCCGGAGTCGCCGCCGCATGCTCCGACGCCGAATGCGGTGAATGCCGTGACACTCGCGATGGCGATTGCTTTCGTCAGCCTGCTCATGGAGCGAACCCTTCTCTGTCCGGAAGATGTTCTTAACCTGTACGCCACCTTGCGGTGTTGCATTGCATCTTTGAGGAAATTTCGTGATCGGCAAGTCGAAGTCGTCCGTCGGTGTGACGCAAAGATTAGCCGTGAGCCGACGAAAGTATTGCACTGCAAAGGATTTGGCATTTGATCGTGTTGGCTCAGATTGCGCGAGCCGAGTTGGGCGGCTGTCTGCGGCCACGACCGGTCGCGCTCACAGCAACATCACAGCAACATGGGCGCGGGGGGTGGTGAAAGACGGATTCAACGCCGACGGTCGTAGCGATGCGTAACCTCTTGCCGCACAGTCCCATACAGCCCCCTACGTCGTGCCTAAGGTAGCCACGTGAATCTTTTCGGTCGACCGTGCCCGTGCGGCAGCGGGGCAGACGGCCAAGCCTGCTGTGTGCCCCTGCACCTCGGTGAGCGGCAGGCTCACACGGCGGAGGAGCTGATGCGATCGAGGTATTCGGCGTACGCTCACGGCGACGCCGACTACCTGTTCCGCACCTGGCACCCGCGAACCCGGCCTGCCGACGTGACCGTAGACCCCGGCATCGTCTGGACCGGGCTGGACGTGCTGGACACCGACGCGGGCGGAGCGGACGACGATCGCGGCGAGGTCGAGTTCACCGCTGGGTTCCGCTCGCCTGCCGGCGACGGGGTCATGCACGAGCGGAGCAGATTCGAGCGGCGCTCCGGCCGATGGGTCTACGTCGACGACGTGGGCTGAGGGAGTTGGGGGTAGATGGCGCCGACGCCCTTGGCCAACGCGGCCTGAACATGGCGGCTCGTGTCGTCGGCAAGGATTTCGTAAGCGCCTGCGGCGACGCCATCGAGTGCGAGCGCCGGCGACGTCGGCCGGATTCGACTTCTGCGCCCTCCAGGCCGTCCGCCATGGCGGTGTCCATGAGACCGACGTGCAGGGCCGTCACCACGATTCCGCGGCCGGCCAACTCGAGGCGCACCGCGTTGGTCATCGACCACGCGGCGGACTTGGAGGCGCAGTACCCGCTGGAGAGCGGAAAGGCTGAACCACGCCAGCACCGACAGCACATTGAGGATGCCGCCGCCGCCGTTGCCTTCGATGACGGGAGCGAACGCCCGCACCATCGGACAGCGTGCCGAAGTAGTTGGTGTCCATCTCCCTGCGGGCGCCGTCGAGGTCGCTCGGTCAGCAGGTTCGCTGTTGGTCGCGATGCCCGCGTTGTTCACCAGCAGCGTCACGTCGCCTGCGGCCTTCGCGGCGGCGGCGACCGACGCCGGATCGGTGATGTCCACGGCAAGCGGGATCGCACCATCGATGTCGATGGAGCCCGGGTCGCGGGCTCCGGCATAGACCTTTGCGCCACGTTCGAGGAGTTGCTTGGTGAAGTGGGAACCGAGGCCGCGGTTGGCGCCCGTGACCAGAGGCCGTGCACGAGGAGATGTCCATCCCGCCATCCTGCTCTTCGTTGCCGGTGCCCGTCGACCGGACTGGTGAAAGCGGCTAGAGATGGCTAGGATTCATGCCTGACCAGGGTCGGGGAGATCCGAGGGAGGCCTGCAACCGTGGGCACGATTCATCGTTTGGCAATCATCTGTGCGGCGGCCTTCGCACCGCTGGCATACGTCATCGTGATTTCTCCCGGAGTGAGCAACGCAGTCGAGTGTGGGTGGGGCACGGTGTTCGACGCGCCGTCCAACTCGTGCGTGGCAGCTCCGCCACCGCCGCAGCCGGCTCCGCCGCCCGCTTTCAACGGTGATTTGACGCCGGGGTTCAGTGTCGGCGTCTGCGTGCCGATCCCGGTGCCGTTCGCACCGTCGGTGTGCACCGGCATCTGAGCGAGCCCGCCAGAACCGCCATGCGCCAACGACTGCCGTCAGCCGACGGCGACGGGACCCTTGCGTGGAGCGAGCTCGGGGTACCGGCGGTGGAGCCCATCGATGAGCCGACAGGTTTCGTTCAATTCACGACGGAGGGTGTTGGCGATCGGATCCCGGCGGCTCGTGCCGCGGGCCCGTGCTCGCCGGTTCCGCTCATCAGCGGCTTCGAGCTTGTTCGAGATCCCCCGCACGTGCCCGTACAACTCGCTCAACAGAGCTCGCGCCTGTGCGCTGCCCGCGTCCTCGACCACGCCGGAATCCTCTCATGGTTTCTTAATGCGCGCGCGCTCGGAAGTGAAGGTGGACGTGGGGTGAACGAGGGCCGATTTCCGCGCAGCGAGTCGTTCGGCGTCGAGGCGTGCGGGGCGGATCCTATGATGCGGTGATGGACGTCGTCGGAGCCGTCACCGCCGCCGAAGCGGCCGCGTACCGGGCTGCCGGCTGGTGGTCTGACACCACGCTGTCCGCATGCGTCACGCGCAATGCCGAGTCGACGCCCGACAAGCTGGCCTATGTCGACTTCGGCGGCGACCGACGGCTGACCTGGCGCGAATTCGACTACGCGGCAACGAACCTGGCGCACCGGCTGGCGAAGCTCGGCGTCCAACCCGGCGACCGCGTTGCCATGTGGCACAAGGACGACGCGGCGATCCACGTCCTGCTGCTGGCGATCGAACGCTGCGGCGGGTCGACGGTGGGCCTCGGAGCGCGTGCGGGTGTCAGGGAGGTGTCGCAGATCCTGCGCACCACGCAACCCACCCTCCTCGTCAGCGACGTCGAACGGTTCGGCTCGGCAACACGGGCAGCCGCGGACGCGGATCCCTCGCTGCGTGTCGTGGCCCTGGGCACCGACGACTTCGCCGTCGACACGCGACCGACGGCCGACGTTGCCCCATCGCCCGTCGGACCCGACGACGTCTTCCTGATCAACTCCACCTCTGGCACCACGGGTCTGCCGAAATGCGTTGTCCACACTCAGAATCGGTGGCACTACTTCCACCAGAAGGCCGTTGCCAACGGTGAACTCACCGGCGACGACGTATTCCTCCCCGTGATCCCCACGCCGTACGGGTTCGGTATCTGGACGTCGCACACCACGCCGATCCATCTCGGCGCGACGACCGTCCGGATCGAACGCTTCAGCGCCGTCGCGACGTGCGCGGCGATCGAAGAGCATCGCGCGACCGTGTTGTGCTGTGTCAGTACGCAATTGGCGATGATCGTGGCCGACGAGGCGTGCCGGGGCTTCGACCTGGGCAGCCTACGGATCGTGTTCACGGGTGGCGAGCCGCTGCCCTACGCGCAGACAGCGCGGTTCGAGGAGTTGACCGGCGCCACCATCCTGCAGTTCTACGGGTCCAACGAGACCGGCATGTTGAGCGCCACCTCGATCGCCGACCCGCTGCACCGTCGGCTGCGCACCGCGGGTCGGATCGTGCCGGAGATGCAGGTGCGGCTCTTCGACGGCGACCGCGACGTCACCGAATCCGGCCATGGACAACCGGCGTGCCGCGGTCCCGCGCTCAGCCTCGGCTACCTCGGCGGCACGGACCACGACCAGCTGTACACGAAGGATGGCTGGATGCGGATGGGCGACATCTGCGAACTGGACTCCGAGGGCTACCTGAGCCTCACCGGGCGCACGTCGGACTTCATCCTGCGTGGCGGGAAGAACATCAGCGCCGTCGCGGTCGAAGAGGTGGTCGCCACCCATCCCGCGGTCGCCGTCGCCGCGGCCGTCGCGATGCCCGACCGGGTGTTCGGCGAGCGGGTGTGCGTCTACGTCGAGCTCAAAGTGGGCCAGAGTCTTGACCTTCCGGCGCTCGTCGATCACATGCTGGCGCTCGGTGCCTCCAAGGAGCTGCTGCCCGAACGACTCGAAGTGCTCGACGAGCTACCGAGATCCTCCGGGCGGCAAGGTGGCCAAGGGCCAACTCCGCGAACTCATCCGATCGGCAGTGGGAGTCCAACATGACACAGAAGAAGTGCGGCGAGGCGGCCTCGAGGTGTGGGCGCCGTCGAAGACTCCGCCGATCGGCGTCGACCTCACCGACGAACAGACGATGGCGATCGCGTTCCGTCACCTCGCGAGCATCGGCTTCGCCGAGAACATGGCCGGGCACATCACGTGGCAACCCGACGGGCAGACCGACATGTTCGTCAATCCGTGGGGGCTGTGGTGGCAGGAGCTCACCGCGTCGGACGTCTGCGTCGTCGACGAGCACGCGCGGGTGGTGCGCGGCCGCTGGGACGTCACGCCCGCCATTCACCTGCACACCGAACTGCATCGGCTGCACCCCGATGCGCGCGTGGTGATCCACAACCACCCCTATTACGTCAGCGTGCTCGCGGCACTGGGCGTCCTGCCGGAGCTCGTCCACCAGACCGGCGCGCTGTTCCTCGACGACATGTTCCTCGTCCCGGAATACGACGGTGAGATCGATGCACCCTGGCGGGCAACGGAATTGGTCGAGCAGATCGGCTCCGCGCACATGGTGCTGCTGGCGAATCACGGCGTCATCATCACCGGTCGGAACATCGTGGAGGCGGTGTACCGGGCGGCGTCGATCGAGCGGGTGTGCAAGCTGGCCTACGACGTCATGCTCACCGGACGGACCCCGTCTCAGATGAACCCCGGTGACATGGTGGGGATGAAGGCGTCGCTCATCGAGCGCGCGGCCGACGTGTACTGGGCCGGGGCCGCCCGGATGACCATCAAGGCCGACCGCAGCGTGCTGAGCTAGGAGATCTCAATGGCTTCCATCGACGAGTTGCAGAGCAACCTGGGCTTCACCACCGCCAAGACCGGTGCCGACCGCACCGTGACGTTCCTGCCCGAACCGCAGCGGGCCGACCGCCGGTACACCGTCATCTCGGTCGACGACCACATCGTCGAGCCGCCCGACACCTTCGAGGGACGCGTTCCGCGCAAGTTCGCCGATCGCGCGCCGAGGGTCGTCGACACCGACGACGGCGGGCAGACGTGGCTGTACGACGGCCAGTCGCTACCCAACGTCGGCTTCAACGCGGTCGTCGGGCGGCCGGTGTCCGAGTACGGCTTCGAGCCGGCTCGGTTCGACGAAATGCGCCGCGGCGCATGGGACATCCACGCCCGCGTCAAGGACATGGACCTCAACGGCGTGTACGCATCGCTGAACTTCCCGTCGTTCCTGCCGGGCTTCGCCGGCCAGCGATTGCAACAGGTGACCACCGATCGCGACCTGGCGATGGCGTCGGTGAGGGCGTGGAACGACTGGCACATCGACGCGTGGGCGGGCGCCTACCCCGACCGGATCATTCCGTGCCAGCTGCCGTGGCTGCTCGATCCCGAGGTCGGCGCGCAGATGATTCGGGAGAACGCCGCCCGCGGGTTTCATGCCGTGACGTTCAGCGAGAACCCTGCGCTGCTGGGCTTTCCGACGATCCACTCGGGCTACTGGGATCCGCTTCTGGCGGCGTGCGCGGAGACCGGCACCGTCGTCAACCTGCACATCGGATCCTCGGGCACGTCACCCTCGACCACCGATGACGCTCCGCCCGACGTCGCCGGAGTGTTGTTCTTCGCCTACGCCATCACCGCGGCCGTCGACTGGCTGTACTCGGGTGTCGCCACCAGATACCCCGACCTCAAGATCTGCATGTCGGAGGGCGGAATCGGTTGGGTGGCAGGCCTTCTCGATCGTCTCGACCACATGCTGAGCTACCACGAGATGTACGGCACGTGGAAGGCCCTCGGTGAGACGCTGAGTCCCTCGGAGGTGTTCACGCGCAACTTCTGGTTCTGCGCCGTCGAGGACCAGTCGTCGTTCATCCAGTACGAGCGGATCGGCGAGGACAACATCCTGTTGGAGGCCGACTACCCGCACTGCGACTCGACGTGGCCGCACACCCAGCGCACCATTCACGAGCAGATCAACGGGCTACCCGAGTCGATCATCCGCAAGGTGACGTGGGAGAACGCATCGCGGTTGTATCAGCATCCCGTTCCGGTGGCGGTGCAGCAGGATCCGAACGCCTACTGATCGCCACCGATGGCGCCGACTGCGGTGGGCTCCGATTAGGGTGGCGCTACACATCGGGAACGGAGGCTCGGATTGGGGAATCCGACCGTCGAGGGAAATGCGTTCGGTCGCTATCGGCTGCTTGACCTACTCGGACGCGGCGGCATGGGCGAGGTGTGGAAGGCATACGACACCGAGACCGACCGGGTGGTGGCGGTCAAGGTTCTGCGAGCCGACTTCGCCGACGACGATGCGTACAAGCAACGATTCCGCCGAGAGGCCCGTGCCGCAGCCGGATTGAACGAGCCGCACGTCGTTCCCATCCACAACTACGGCGACATCAATGGCCGGTTGTACGTGGACATGCGGCTGATCCAGGGCCTGGATCTGCAGACGATGCTCGACACCGGACCCTTGGCGCCACCCCGTGCGGTCGACATCGTCGGCCAGATCGCGTCCGCACTGGACGGCGCGCATCGAATCGGTCTCGTCCATCGCGACGTCAAGCCGTCGAACATCCTGGTGACGGACCGCGACTTCGCCTATCTGATCGACTTCGGGATAGCCCGCACGGCCGAGGATGCGGGCCTGACCAACACCGGGATGACGGTCGGCACGTGGGCGTACATGGCACCCGAACGGTTCAAGTCCGGTGTGGTGGACGCTCGTGCCGACGTCTACGCGCTGGCGTGCGTCCTTCACGAGGCGCTGACGGGAAGCAAGCCCTATCCCGGCGACAGCATGGAGCAGCAGGTCGTCGGTCACCTGATGCAGCCGCCGCCGCGGCCATCCGAGTTACGCAGTGGGATGCCGGCGGCGTTGGATTCCGTGATCGCCGCCGGAATGGCGAAGGAACCGCGCGACCGCTACCCGAGCACCGTGGAGCTGGCGCGCGCCGCGAAGGACGCCGTCACCGCACCGATCCGGCATTCCTGGCCCGCGCCGAATGCCGGCCCAGCACCCCCCACGCAACCCGTGAGGGGCTTCGTCCACACGCAGCAAGCTCCGTGGACGCAAGTCGGGCAACCGCACCACCTGCACCAGTCGCCGTGGCAACCGCCGGGGCAGCCACCACCGGGCGCGTCGTCGCCTGCCCGACCGTGGTGGCGGCATCCGGCGACACTCGTCTCGGCTCTCGCGGCCGTCATCGTCGCCGCCCTCGTCGTCGTCTTCGCCACGGTGGGGAGTGGCAGCGATACCCCACAGGCCACGCGAACCTCGACCCCGCCGACGACGACCACCACGACGACGAGCCCGCCTCCCCCTCCGCCGCCGAACATCGACACGCTGCTTCTTGGCGTTCCGGACGTCAACTCGATCATGGGGGCCACGGCGATGACGGTGAACAAGGGCGGCACGGGTCTGTTGGAGGACGAGGAGACGATCTCGCCGCCGGAGTGCCGTGGAATCGCGCTCATCATCAGCAAGGTCGAGTTCGCGAGCACGCCCGTGGTCGACACCCGCTGGCAGAACCTCAGCGAGCCGGGGCCGGGCGCCACCCATTCCCTGATTCAGAATGTCGTCCGCGTCGAAACTCCCTCTGCTGCAACGGCTTACTTCAACAACGAGGCCAGGGCCTGGCAATCTGTGCGACGGCAAGTCGATCACCGACACCAACAAGCAGAGCGGCCAGCAGGTCACGTTCACCTACACCAACTTCGTTCAGCGACCCGACTTCGCCATGATGTCGTCGAACGTCGGCGGCCTGATATGTCAGCGCGCTCTGGGGGTTCAGGGGCAACTATCTGGCCGACGTCTCGGCATGCGGGAGCGGCCTGACCAATCAAGGTGAACTCGCGGTCAAGGGCATCCTCGACAGAACCAACGCTTAGACGTCAGCGCCCAGGCTTCGTTTCGCATTCGGATCTGCAACGAACGACCAGTCGCTAGGCTCCTCGGTGACAGGGTCACACAGCGAATCAGGAGCCAAGATGAGCGCCGATGCGAAGGCACACGAGGAAGATGCCCGTCGGCTGCGGGAGTTCCCCGCATTCGCCAAATTCTCCGACGACGACCTGAAGCGTCTCGTCACGCCAGCGCATCGCTTCACGACGTCCGCACCACGGCCGCTGATCCACGAGTCGACGCCGTCGGACGCGTGCTACATCCTGCTCAGCGGTGAGGCAGGGGTGTACGTCGGCTCGGACCGGGTCGCGGTAGTGGGGCCAGGTGAGGTCATCGGCGAGTCGGCTCTGCGTCAAGGGAAACTGCGGAACGCGACCGTGACGACGGTCGGCAAGGCCGAGGTGCTGCGCATCGAGCGCGCGGACCTCAGCCGCTTGCTCGACGAGGTTCCGGCGCTGCGCGAGACCATGGATGCCACCGTCGCGAAGCACGTGCCGGAGGCACAGGAGTCGTATCGGTAGCTACCTCGATCCCATTCGGCAGGGAGATCAGCGCGATCGTTCATACCTGCAACTCGGACCGTGAATCTATCGATCTGGAGCAACGTGCCCAAGTCGATGAGTTCAGCATCTGATCATATTTCAATTTAATGAATCTGAATTCGCACGGCCGGTCTTTGTAGTCGATTCACCTGGGGGCGGACGATGCGCGGAACGAGTCGCGGACGGCGATCGTCGCCGCCGACGCGCCGGCCATCGACGACGTCCCCTGACCAGTGGTATCGCCCGCATTTCCCGCGTCGATCTACATCGACAGGCCGAACGGCGAGTCCTCGAAGCCGCGCCCCGCTGTACGGTTCCGTTCAGCGAATCCCACAGGTCAAAAATTTACGTCATTGTTGTCTAATTCAAGTTCTAGCAAATTATTTTGAATGCCATTGCGACGGCTTTAGCGCTGCTCTAGTGTTCTGCAAAACTGAGCGTCGATTCGCGCGTCTTAGTTTGGCTATGCCGAAAGGTTCGCAATGTCTTCGAATGCCATACCGTCCCGCGGTCGCCACCGGGTAGCCAAGCCCACCGCTAAGGGCAAGACCTTTGCCAATCGCGTGACCATCGCAGCGTTGGCCACCGGCTCGCTTGCCGCGGCAGCGCCCTTGCTGGGTCAAGGCGCGACGGCGAACGCCAGCTGTGCCTCGGCGTTCGGGTTCTCCACCTCGGCGGCTTGCCAGACTGACATCACCTCGGTCGCCTTCGCCCTGGGACCGGGTAGCTCGGCCAGCGCCTCCGGCTTCTCGCTGGCCTCGGTGTTCGGCAGCAAGAGTTCCGCCTCTACCACCGGCGGCCTGTTCAACAACAGCGTCGTCTTGGGCGACAACAGCAACAACGTCACTTCGAAGGGCGGCGGCGACACCTTCGCCCGCATCGTCACCGTCGGTAACAACAACACCGTGACCACCGGCAAGAACCTGTTGTCCAACGTCTACACAACCGGTGACAACAACACCGTCGGGACCGACAACAACAAGCTCTCGAACGTCATCACCTCCGGCAACGGCAACTTGACTGGTACTGGCGGCAACAGCTTCTCCAACGTCATCAACTCCGGCATCGGCAATAAGGCGTTGGGCGGCGGCAACAGCTTCATCAACCAGATCACCTCGGGCGCCGGCAACGTCAGCGATCGCGGGCGGAAACAATTTCTCCAACCTGATCACGTCGGGCTTCGGCAACGTCTCGACCGCCAATGACAACGAGTTCTCCAACGCCATCACTTCGGGCGTCTTCAACAACGTGACGACCAAGGCGAACAGCTTCTCGAACGTGATCACCTCGGGCGTGCTCAACACGGCCACGTCCAAGGGGAACAGCTTCTCCAACGTCATCACCTCGGGCATCGACAACGACGTGCTGGCCAACCGCAACACCCTGTCGAACGTGATCACTTCCGGCAGGGACAACGGCGTGACCGCGAACCGCAACACTCTGTCGAACGTCTTCACTTCCGGCAGGGACAACGGCGTGACCGCAAGGCGCAACAGCCTGTCGAACGTCTTCACCTCGGGCGTCGACAACGGCGTGACGGCCAACCGCAACATCTTCACCAACGCGGTCACCTCGGGGATCAGCAATGGGGCGGTCGTTCGGAACAACAGCTTCAGCAACGCCCTCGCCAGCGGCCGTCTAAACACGACACGCCTGATCGGCAGCGCGTTCTCCACCGCCAATGCCTCCGGGGTCGGAAACACCTCGAAGGTGACCGGTAGCCAGTTCAGCATCGCCAACGCCATCGGGCTGGGCAACAAGGCGAAGGTGACGAACACCATCGGCAGGATCGCCAACGCGGTAGGTATCGGCAACTCGGACAGTGAGCCCTAGCCTCTCAGCGTCAAAAGGGTTGGCGCTAAACCTCATCCGCGGCTGGAGCGGGGTCCGTGGACGCTGGCGGTTCACCGCCGCGTCTGCGCGCAGCCAGTCGGGCCAGGGCGTCGCGGGCTCGCGAGCACGTACCGGGTCGAGGTCTCGGGCGGTACGAAGCACAGATAGCTGGCCAGCATGGCGTAGCTGAAGAATCCGACCATGATCGAGGAGTCGATTCCGAGGTGTAGTGACACGCCGAGAAGAAGCACCCAGGGCGCAGGCGGCGGTTCCAAATGAGCACTGCCAGCGAGAGCTCGATCAACATCGTGCCGTAGGTCAGCAGGGCGGTGATCGTCGTCGAGTGGGTGATGAATTCCGGCGTCGCCAGCCGATGGACGTCGTCGATGCGCAGCGCGTAGGAGACCGCGGTCCCGTCCCGCCATGGATCGGTAGCGAACTTGCTCGTCACGGAGAACAGGTAACCGATCGAGATCTGGATCTGGATCAGGCGAACCGCCCACGGTGCGCGGGCGGGGAACTCCCAGAAGCGGCCAGGCGCCGCACGAAGCCGATCCAGCGACAGCGCCGTGCCAGCGGGCGTGAGGATCGAGAAGGAACGCCAGACTGCGCATCACGCCGTCGCCGGAGTTCGTCACCGGAACGTTGCGCTGCTCCAGCGAGACGATGCCGATCCACAGCACGATGGCCGCGATCCGCGTGTGGAACCCCAACGTCACCGCGAGCGCCGCGACGAGCGTCGCCGCGAACACCGTGATGAGCAGGATCGGGCTGTTGGAGATCTCGAGGACTCCCCAGTCGCCGCCTGAGCCGTAGGGGATTTCGGGCAGGATCCCGTCCTGCCCGTAGAACGCGAAGAGATTCGGAAGCAGCGTCGCGGTCCATGCGAAGGCGACCATTCCGAACGCGATGCGAAAGAGTTCCAGGCTCGACGTTGCTTCGGGCTCAAACCAGAAGCTGTTGCCAACGTGAGGGTTTCGTGCTCACGTGAATTCCTTGGTGTACATCGTGAAGGCGCGCCAGGGATCGCGTTCCGGCCCGGGGCCCGGCGGAAGCGTCTCCGCCCAACGCCGGATCAGCGTCACGCGCACCGGCTTCCTTCCCTCGGCGCGGGCGCGGTCGGCGACGTAATCGGCATAGTCCGCCCAATAGGGCTGACCCGTGTCCGGGCGGATCGCCTCCTCGTATTTCTGCCAGCGGTAGTCGATGAATGCGCCGATGCCTCGTCGCCCCGGGATCGAGGTGAGCGACGATGTGCCGTCGGAATAGTCGACGCGCGCTTCGACGTAGGCCGACAGCGAGCGCGGCGGCGAGTACACCCGCCAGTTCTGGTTGAGGCCCGTCGCACTGCGAATCGGCTGCGTTGCCGCCCGAAGATCGCCCATCACGCCGACTTCGGGCAGATTCCCCAGCACCATGACGGCGACCGCCGCGATCAGTGCCGCGCTGCCGAGCGCCCGTCGGAGCCTCGATCGATCCGTTGGGACGCGCACGCGCTCATTGTGTCGCGGGGCTAGCCGTCACCGCCACCGATTGCGTCGGCCGTTGGTCGCGGGGATGGGCTGGGTGGGGTTCCCGTCCTCGACGGGTTGGCGACGAAATGACGGGGAAGCTGGACGACGAGAACGACTGTTGCGTCTGGCCACGGGAATCGTTCGCCAGATTGATCATGATTTGGGTGAACGCGATTACCATGCCAGTAGCGAGTATGGCTATCAGGGATGCGTCTCCGCCGGCACTGCTGGTCGCAGATCGCTGCGAACAAGATCGCCAACATCGCTGTTGGCTGCGTCAATTTATTTGCGGTCGGCGAGGTGCCCGAGGCCGGGTTGGTCGAGGATAACGAGCAGTCGGTTACCTCGTTTGGACGCGGCGGCTGTGGGTTATAAACAATTCCAATATCGTTTGCTCGCCATCCGGGAGCCGCTTTGCTACGAACACTTGGTATGAGCACCATGATGCGGACCGAGGCGCCCCCGTCATTCGGGCAAGTGCGGTTTCGGCGCGAGGGCGACCAGCTGTGTGTCGACCACGCGACGCCAGTCATGTGGTTCCCTCGCCACGTCCTCGACGAAAAGCGCGTGCCCCCCGACGTCGGATTGAGTTTCGACGGCAGCCACGTGACGTTGCGTGCCGCCAATGGGCAATGGATCTGGAAGCTCACCGGCCGCACCTGGTGCCGCGACTACGTGTCCGACGCCGAGTCGCTCGTCATGTGCGAAGGCGTCTGGCCCGACTGACGCTGCCGATCACTGGCCGGGGCCGAGGTCGTCCGAGCGCCCGGTTGCAAGGCGCGACCACTGTGCGGTAGGGCGGCTACTCTCGACGGCCGAGCGTGAACGAGACGCCTGAATCCAAGGGGCCAAAACCGTCGTGAGGATCACGCTCGGCGAGGTTTGGAGGACTCTCGACGACGTCTGCAGCGGCTGGGCCGAACAGATAGAGATGGTCGAGCACCGGAGTCGGGTCGTCCGACCAATCCATGGCGGCAAGCTGCGCGCGGCTACGGCGGCCGGTACGCCAGCGCAGTGCCTCGAAACGCGTCAGTGCGCAGGCGTATTTCGGCACCGTCGTCGGGTCCGCACACGGTACTCGCCGTCCTCCACCTCCACGCGCAGTGGCACCGGCGTCCGAAGGATTGGCGAGCAGTTGGTCGGACGACAGCCACACGCGCCTCGGAATCCCGCGCGCCGTGCCGGCCGATGGCGGCGCGGATGTCGTGTTCGTGAACGACCACGTCACCGAGCGGGGGCGCACCGCGCTCCGGTTTCGGCCATGCGGTCCAGGCGTGCGGCCGCGTCGCTCCAGGCCGTCATGACCGACGCGACGTCGTGGTCCCTGAAGCGCGCGATCTGTGCGGCCGTCTGCTCATCGGTGGGCGCACCGGTCAGCCGGCCCGTCTCCCAGTCCTCGGCGACGGCTGCCATGTGCGCCAACACGTCTCGGACCGACCAACCGGGGCAGGCGGCGAGTTCCGCGGCCCACGCCGCATCGTCCGGGCCCGTCAACAACGAGCAGACTCGTTCCCGCGTCTCCTGGTAGACGCGGGCGACGTGCATGGCATCAGCGGCTGCCACAGGAATCACACCCCTCCGTCACGCGGGGCGGCCGCGGATCGTGGGGATCGTCGGGGTCGGGGTCGCCGAACCACCGCGACGGCTCGTGTGCGGCGTACGCGTCGTGCCAACTCCACCATTCGTAGGGCGGACTCTGCGGATAACCCTCGGGGGAGTCCTCCCACGACTCCTGGCGCCCGAGCGCGGTCATGTCGAGGAATGCCCACGTGTTGACGAACGCCTCGTCGCCGCGGCTGTCGATGAAGTAGGTGCGGAACACGCGGTCGCCGTCGCGGATGAACGCGTTGGTGCCGTGCCATTCGTCGACCCCGAAGTCGACGTCGAACGCTCTATCGTCGGCGGGCACGATGGTGTACCACGGTATGTCCCAACCCATTCGGTCCTTGATCCGCTCGAGGTCGTTCTGCGACCCGCGGGATGCGTACACCAGCGTGGTGTCGCGTGCGTTCAGATGGGCGAGGTTGCCGATGTGGTCGGCCATCAATGAGCACCCGACACATCCGTGCTCGGGCCACCCGTGGACGCCGGGGTCGACGAAGGCGCGGTAGACGATCAACTGGCGACGGCCCTGGAACAGGTCGAGGAGGCTCACCCTGCCTTCGGGCCCGTCGAAGACGATACGTCTCGTCGACCTCCGTCCACGGCATCCGCCTGCGCTTCGCCGCCAGGGCGTCGCGGGCACGGGTGAACTCCTTCTCCTCGACCAGCATCCGTTGGTGCGCGTCCGCCCACTCCTGGGCGGACACGATCGGTGGCGTACTTCATTGCGGCTCCTCCGCTGCCGACGTCTCGGCAATCATTCAACAAGATAGTTGAACGTTGTCGTCCCAGAACATCACGGATGGCCGCTATAGTCAACAACATGGTTGAAGATCAGGTGCTGGACCGCGCATACGCGGCGCTCGCCGATCCGACCCGCCGACGACTGTTGGAAACCCTGCGGGCAGGGTGACGCCCGCATCACCGATCTGGCTGCGCCGCTGCCCATGACGTTCGCCGGCGTATCCCGACACATCGGGGTGCTGGAGTCGGCCGGACTGGTGCGGCGTGAGGTCCGGGGCCGCGAACACTGGCTTTCGTTGCAGCCCAACGGGTTGACGATGGCCCAGGAGTGGATCGACGAACAGACGGAGTTCTGGAGTCAGCGGGCCGACGCCTTGGCGGCGCGGTTGCGCAGGAAGCGGAGGCGCACCATGAGCGAAGCGCCCATCGTCCGCGTGCAACGCGTCATGCCCGCACCCCCGAGCGTGGTATTCGACGAGTGGCTGGATCCGGAGGCGATGAAGGAGTGGATGTGCCCCCGGCCGGTCCGGTGCGTCGCCATCACCGTCGAGCCTCGGGTCGGAGGGACCGTGCGCTTCGACGTCGACGATTCGGGCACCAGCGTGCTGATCGCCGGGCAGTTCCTCGCCGTCGATCGCCCCAATGCGCTGCGGTTCACGTGGAGCAACTCCAACTGGGCGGACCCGACGATCGGTCAGCGTCGTCAACGTCGCCTTCGAGCCGTTCGGCGAGGCGGAGACGCTCATGTCCATCGAGCATTCCCTCATGCCCCCAGAGGAATTCGAGAGTTTCCACAGCGGCTGGACCCTCACCTCCGAACAGCTTGCAACATTCCTGCAGGGCGCGCGCTAGCCGTGCAGCTGTCCCCTCAGGACACCTTCGAGGGTTACGTCATCGACGACGTCCTCGGCCGTGGCGGATCAGCGACCGTCTACCGGGCGCACCATGCCGACGTGCCTGGACCTGCCCTCGCCTTGAAGGTGCTCGACCAACACCATCATGACGAGGCTCACCTGACCCGGTTGCTCCGGGAGTTCGAGCTCGCCCGCAGGGCGAGCCATCCCCACGTGGTGACCGTGTACGCGTGCGGATCGGGCTGGCTCACGATGCAGCTCGCTGCCGGTGGAACGGCGATGGCCCTGACGTCGCGTCAGGACCGGCTCGCCGCCCTCGCGCAGATCGCCGATGCGCTGGACCACGTGCACGTCACCGGAGTCGTGCACTGCGACGTCAAGCCATCCAACATCCTTGTTCTCGAAGACTTTCCGAGCGACGGGGTGATCTTGACCGACTTCGGCATCGCCCGGTCGATGACGGATGACACCGGCCGTCGGCCGAAGAGCGTCGAGGCATCACTGCCCTATGCGGCGCCCGAGGTGCTGCGTGGCCACGCGCCCTCGGCAGCCTCCGACGAGTACTCGCTTGCCTGTACCGCGGTCGAAATGCTCACCGGCGCAGCCCCTTTCCGATCTGCGACGACGATGGCGCTGATCGCCGCTCAGATCGAGAGTCCAGTCCCGCGGTACGCCAGGCGATTCGACTGGATACCGCATGCGTTCGATTCGATCGTCGCCAAGGCCATGGCAAAGGACCCCGACCGGCGATACCAGTCGTGCGCGGAATTCATCGACCTGATGACGCGATCCCTGGGGTGAGCAATTGCTCTGTCCTAAACCACATTTCACTGATTCGTAACACGATGTTCACGTAACCCAACTTTAACGGGCGCCAAGTATCCGCTATGTCGCAACGGGTCTAACGTCTGCACGATGACCGCGGTAACCGAGTACGACAACTCAGCGCTAGCGCACGAGGAAGAGGGCTACGACAAGGGCCTCAAACCTCGACAGCTTCAGATGATCGCCATCGGCGGGGCCATCGGCACCGGCCTGTTCATGGGTGCCGGCGGCAGACTCGCGAGCGCCGGGCCCGGGCTCTTCATCGTCTACGCCATCTGTGGCGTCTTCGTCTTCTTCATCCTGCGCGCGCTCGGTGAACTGGTGCTGCACCGCCCGTCGTCGGGCTCCTTCGTCTCCTATGCACGCGAGTTCCTCGGCGAGAAGGCCGCGTACGTCGCGGGATGGATGTACTTCTTCAACTGGGCGTGCACGTCGATCGTCGACGTGACGGCCATCGCGCTGTACATGCACTACTGGGGCGCGTTCGATGCGATACCGCAGTGGACGATCGCGCTGATCGCGCTCGTCATCGTGCTGACCATCAACATGATCTCGGTCAAGTGGTTCGGCGAGATGGAGTTCTGGGCGGCGCTGATCAAGGTCGTCGCCCTGGTGACCTTCCTGGTGGTCGGCATCGTCTTCCTCGCCGGTCGGTTCACGGTCGAGGGCGCAGCCACCGGGCCATCGGTGATCGCCGACAACGGTGGCATTCTGCCGAACGGTCTGCTCGCACTCGTCGTGATCACGTCGGGCGTGATCTTCGCCTATGCCGCAGTCGAATTGGTCGGAACCGCGGCTGGCGAGACGGCGGAGCCGGCCAAGGTGATGCCAAAGGCCATCAACTCGGTGATCTTCCGGATCGCGGTGTTCTACGTCGGCTCGCTGATCCTTCTGGCACTGCTGCTGCCGTTCACCGCCTACAAGGCGGGGACGAGCCCGTTCGTCACGTTCTTCTCCAGCATCGGCGTTCCGGCGGCCGGCGACATCATGAACTTCGTCGTCGTCACCGCGGCACTGTCGAGCCTCAATGCCGGGTTGTATTCGACCGGTCGCATTCTGCGCTCCATGTCGATGAACGGGAGCGCGCCGGAGTTCACCTCGAAGATGTCCAAACGCGGTGTGCCATGGGCCGGTATCGCGCTCACGGCCTGCTTCACCGTGGTGGGCGTGTTCCTGAACCTGGTCGTGCCGTCCGAGGCGTTCAACATCGCCCTGGACCTCTCGGCGCTGGGCATCATCGCGTCCTGGGGCACCATCGTGATCTGCCAGATCCAGCTGTACCGCTGGTCGCAGAAGGGCATCCTCGAGCGTCCGTCGTTCCGGCTGTTCGGTACTCCGTACACCAGCTACGCGACGTTGGTCTTCCTTGCCGCGGTGACGCTGCTGATGTGCATCGAGAACTACTGGAACGCCATCGCCCTGGTGATCATCGTTCCGGCGCTGATCGGTGGCTGGTACGCGGTCCGGGGTCGAGTGCTCGCCGTGGCGATGGAACGCGAGGGCTTCACGGGCAACTACCCGGTGGTCGCGGAGACTCCGCTGCAGGACGAGTTCCTCCGCAACGACCTCGCCAAGTCCGAGGCGGCGAAGAAGACGGAAGAGGCGAAGACGCCCGAGCCCGAGGAAGAGGCCTGACCGCCGGATCGTCTGCGCCGTCTGCTTCAGCAGCAAATCCTTGGCCTTAATGTGACCTTATTTTGTCCTTATCTTTCTTAGAGATTGGGGTACATTGGCGGTTCCGCGGCATCTGCGGCGACGGAAGGAACCGACATGCAGTCACCTACACCCGAGCGGATCATCCTGATCACCGGCGCTTCAAGGGGCATCGGTGCCGAAGTGGCGCGGCAGCTGGCTGGCACTGACACCCACGTCGTCGTGAACTACCGCGACACGGCGGAGCGCGCCGAGGCCGTCGTCGACGCCATCCGTGCCGCTGGCGGAAGTGCCTCGACGTTGGCGGCCGACATCTCCGACGAGGCCGAGGTCGTGGCGATGATGGAACACATCTCGTCGCGGTTCGGGCGGCTGGATGCCTTGATCCTGAACGCGTCGAGTGGCGTCAACCGTGGGGACGACCCCAGTCTCGCGATGCGACGCAACGGCGACGCCCAGCGGCGCCTCGCCCAGCTGGCCACACCGCTGATGCCGGCCGGCGGACGGATCGTGTTCGTCACCAGCCACCAGGCGCACTTCTTCCCCAACAAGGCCGTGCCGATGGGCTACGCGACGATCGCTGCCAGCAAGCGGGCCGGCGAAACCGCCCTCTATGCCATGCGTTCGGAGTTCGAGCGAGCCGGCGTCCGCTTCACGGTCGTCTCCGGTGACGTGATCGAGGGAACGGTACCTACGGTGAGCCAGTTCGCCGCCGCGATCGCCGACACGGTGACGACCCCCGATCCGTCCAGCATCGTCTACGTGCGCGGCGCGGACTACCTCATGACGACGGGGTAGCCGCCAGACAGCAATGGACCCCCTCCTTGCGGGAGGGGGTCCACTGTTTGTTGTGCGAGGAGCCTAGGGATTGGCGCCGCGTCGCGACGCCCTTCATTGCCTTGGCCGTGGTCTGCGTGACCGTCTGGATCGCGCCGAGCCGCTTCACCGGTGAGACCGTGTCCGTGGCTGGGTTGCCGGTGACGGACGCCGAGACCGCTGCCGACTCGGGGTGACCTTCGGGACCGACGAGTCGCCGATCACCGACTTGGTGACACCGTCGATGCCGTTGACGACGGCATTGCTGAACCGCGGTGGGGTTGAGGGTGGCTGCGGCGTTGAGGGTGTTCTGGACGGCGGTGACCGAGGCGCTGCGGACCAGGCCACCGAGCCTGAATCAGGCTGGTGCCGACCTCACCTGCGCCCCTGACGATCGGCGTTGCGAGCTTCGGCAGGCGCCGGGGCGTGTTGTTGTCCACGATCGTGGCGGCGGCGAGGAAGCCCGCGGTCGCCGGTGCGTTGACCGTCGCCGTCGAGTCCCAGGCGCCGGGTTGAACCCCTACCTCGGGAATCCTGCGGTGGCCGGGACGAACTGACCGGGAAGCGTGTAGGCAGCAGCGAATGGTGTTGAGCCGGCGGATTCGGCAGTAGACCACTCCGCCAGCGATCACGCCGGTGCTCTGCTGCTCGACGAGTTCGAGTGAGCCGCTCGACCTGGCTGGGCAGCCCGATGATTGTCGCTGGGATGGTCGACGGGTTGTTGGATCAGACCCTCGCCTCGTCACCAGCGAGCCGCCGATGAAGATCCCGTCGGCGGGGTAGATGGCATTGCCCAGGCCCCCGAGCCGTGACTCCGCCGCGGACTGCCGGCCAGCATTGACGGGCCGATCGGTGTTGAGCGGCGGCGCGCTCAGCGCGACCGGCGCCTTGGCGACCGGTACCTCGACGTTCGGGGCCACAAACGGCGCGACGAGCGCGCCGACGGCGAGCGCTCCAACTGTCGAGCGCAGAGCGCCGCCTGCGAGCGCCTGCGACCGATTAGCTACGTGCATGGGGTTCCTTCCAAACGTACGGGTTTATTGACTGGACCGTAACCTAAGAAGAACCTGAAGGGAAGCTTAATCGTGATTAATTATTGACCCGACTGTAACATTCAAGATCGATCGCTATGGGACGAATAGGCAAACTATCCGCACTTTTCTCTCCAGTTGGGCTGCGCTCGCTGCGGTTTCGAGCTCATCTGCGGCGTGCTTTGGCAAATCATCGAACAATCGTCCGCAGTTGTCGAACAATGAAAATGCTCTGAACTGCGGCTTTGTGACACCGGTCACGATGATAGGGGCCCCTCAGTTGCCTGGAAGGCCGACCTAGTAGCCAAACCGGGGCTTGCTGAGCGGCCCGTAAAGGCGGGCGGGCAGTGCGGGCTCGGCTCGCATCCCGGGCGCTCGATCGCCGAGCGCCACCTCTTGAAAGTTCGCCGGGAGGCGCGATCGTGTGTCATGTCTGCTGATGTCGACCGCCAACGAGCTCGCGACGGCAGGCAGCTCGCGACCCAACGGGCTCACCGCCGCGAGTGGCACAGATTCGAATTCGTGGCATGGGCGGCCGTCGGTTAGTTTGAGCGCATGACCACCATGACGGGGGCGTTCCTCGCTGAATGGGCCGACGTAGTGGACAACAAGCTGCAGGTCTCGGGCGGCGTGCTGTCGGGCTTCGCGACCGGCGCGGACCGTTCCGTCAACATCGTCGTCGTCCTTCTGACGCACGCTGACGAGGCCTCGCTGTCAGCATCGGGGCGGCACGCGAAGTTCACTGACGGAGAACAACTTTCGATCGTCCAGCTCGAGATCATCCAGCCGACTGGCCAGACGTCGACCCACGGCCTCGAGCTGCCCGGCGACCTCAACGAGTCCGAGGTCGGCTGCGCGTTCTTCCCTCTCGAGTTGCAGCTTCCCTTCGACGGCCGTCACGAAATCGTGTTGACGTCCAACGAAGTCCGGATCTCGTTGCCGCTGACGGTCACCACCGCGGCGCCAGCTTAGGAGGCGGCGGCGCGTTCGATGTCGAGGAGTTGCTCGCCGCGCCGTTCGTCGTCGTAGGCCTTGCGACCGCCGCGAAGTCCGAAGAGCCGCTTGGAGATCAGCAGATAGATCACGGCGGCCACGTTGATCGCGAACGTCACTCCGCGGGTGAAAGTGATGCCCTTGAGTAGGTCGTGCACCTCGAGCGGCAGGAAGATCGACGTCGCCACCACCGCGAAGTACTCACCCCACCGCTTCAACAGCCACAGCCCGACACCCTCGATCAGTTCCAACAGTGCGTACGCCGCCAACGCAATTGTGAGCAGCGCCAGCGTGGACGGCTTCGTCGCCAAGGCCCGCTCCAACTCGTGGACCAAGGTCATCTGATCTACCTTGAACCCGCTCGCGCGAAGCAGCGGGAGATCGCGGTCCACGCTGGCCTGGATCGAACCCTGGGCACCGTGAAACTGCCACACCGCCCACGCCGCCAGCGCGATCAGCAGTGCGCGGAACCAGCGTTCGACCGCCAGCGCACGCACGATGATGGCCTGGCGCAACGCCTTTCCCCTCAGCACCAGCGGAGCGTCCTCGGCATGCCCGCGTCCCAGCGGCGGACCGGGGATGAAGTCGCCACATCTCAGGCAGCGCCACACCTCGCCGAGGCCCGTCGTCCCGCTGAGTCGATCCGCGAGGCTGGCGTCGTCGGGTGCATAGGTGATGTGCCCGCGACGGGCACAGGTGCGCAACTCCCAGCGGTTGTGGCCACGAGTTGCGGGCATGGTCGGCGGACTCCTTCGCTGGGTAGATCCGATCATTCAGTTCGGATCCCGGTGACGGCAAGCCCGCCGCGCCGGAATCGCTAGCCTGGACGCCATGGCTGAACTCTCCGACGACGTGATCGCATTCCTTTCCGAGGGCACACGGACCGGCAAGCTGGGCTACGTCGCATCTGACGGCCGACCGCTCGTCGCGCCGGTGTGGTTCATCGTCGACGGTCAGCAGTTGGTCTTCAACACCGGAAAGGACACCGCCAAGGGGCGCGCGCTCAGTCGTGACCCGCGCGTGGTCATCTGCGTCGACGATCAGCATCCGCCGTACTCGTTCGTCCAGGTCCAGGGCACGGCATCGATGAGCGAAGACCCCGACGAACTGGTAGACACCGCGAGCAGGATCGGTGGCCGCTACATGGGCGCCGATCGCGCCGACGAGTACGGCCGCCGCAACGGCGTGCCCGGCGAACTGGTCGTCCGGGTCACGGCGACGAAGGTCAACCACGCCTTCAATCTCGCTGAGTAATCCGAATCCTGGGCCGCGAGTGCACGGTTGTTCGGACATCGCTCGAGTAGCGCCCCGAACAACCGTGCACTCGGCGGATGTCAAAGGGATTTATGGCGGGCAGGTTACGAAGGGGATGCACGGCGGAGGCGGAGGCGGAGGCCCGTGTTGTTCCCCCACCCCGGGTCCCAATGATCGCCAGGGCACCAGTGATAGGTCGGGAAGGGCTGCAGTGGCTGCGCCTGCGCGACGCCCGCCGCCAAACCCAGTCCGGACAGCTCAAGGAAGCCGGACAACACGACCTTAGCCGCGAGTCTCGTTGATGTTTCACGGCCTCCAACATTGCCAAAGTCGTTGTGAAAGAACCGGATAATGCTCTGCCAAAGGTCGTCCGATCGCCTGTGGACTCGAACGCTTGCGAGTTCGCACACCGGTGACGCACAGACTACTGAAACGGCGCTACCGACGATCAGCGCAACGACGGAACGGTAAGCCGGTATCTTCCCGACCATGGCTGCTTCACCGACACCCCTGACGATCATGTTCTGGCCGGAATCCGCCTACGGTCCGACGAACCAGTGCATCGGACTGGCTGCGATCCTCCGCGATCGTGGCCACACCATCGTGTTCGCCGCCGAGAGTTCGTGGGCGGGCAAGCTGAGGCCGTTCGGCTTCGTCGAGGAACTCGTCGACCTCGCCGCACCCGCCGAAGGTGCGGACGATCAGGATGCGGGCGCGTTCTGGACGGACTTCATCACCGAGACCGCACCCGAGTTCCGCAAGCCGACTCTTCTGCAACTCGAGTCCTTCATCCAGCCGACGTATCAGGCGCTCATCGACGGAGCGAAGTACTGCGAGCCACGGCTGCGCGAGATCATCGGTATCCACCGGCCCGACGTCATCGTCGAGGACAACGTTGTTCTCTTCCCAGCGCTCACCACCTCGGGTGCTCCGTTCGTACGCATCGTCTCCTGTACTCCACTGGAAGTCAGCGGTCCTGGTGTGCCGCCGCCGTTCTCCGGGCTGCCGAGCGCCGACCCGTCCCAATGGGGCTCGTACCGAGCTGAATTCGATCGCACCCACCGCGCGATGTGGGCCGACTTCGACACCTGGGTCCAGGCGCAAGGCGGTCCTGCGCTGCCCGACTTGGAGTTCATGCCACGGGGCGGCGCGTCGAACCCCGCCGCCAATCTCTACGTCTACCCGGCCGAGGCCGACTATCTCGACGCGCGGCCGCTCGACGACAGCTGGGTACGGATGGACTCGAGCGTGCGTGAAACCGACGAGGACTACGTCATTCCGGCTGCACTGGCCGACCGGCCGGACGACAGCGCGCTCATCTATCTCTCGCTGGGCTCGCTCGGCAGCGCCGACGTGGAACTCATGCAGCGGCTGGTCGACGTGCTCGGCACCACCCGACACCGCTTCATCGTCAGCAAGGGTCCGCAAGCCGATCGGATTATGCTGACGGACAACATGGTTGGCGCGCAGATGGTGCCACAGACGAAGATCATCCCGCAGGTCGACCTGGTGATCTCGCATGGTGGCAACAACACCGTCACCGAGACGCTGCACTTCGGCAAGCCGTTGATCGTCCTCCCTCTGTTCTGGGATCAGTACGAGAACGCGCAGCGCATCGACGAACTCGGCTTCGGGGTGCGCCTGAACACCTATGGGTTCGCCGACACCGAGTTGACCGATGCCGTCGAGCGGCTGCTTGGCGACGCTGCGCTTCGCAGTCGGCTGGCCGAGCAAGGCGAAGCGATCCGCGCCCGCGATGGACTGCGGGTCGGCGCCGACGTCATCGAGCGGGTGGGTGTGACGTACCGAGCGTCGCTTGACTGACGTCGGCGAACTCGTCGATGCGCTGGAACTCGCTGAGGGCAAATGCCTTTCGGTGTTCAGCGGCATGGCCGCTCGAGCTGCGCTGCCGATGGTGCGCGACAACGCAGGAGGTTGGCGGCGCGCTCAACCCGGAGATGGCGTTGCCGAGGCGCTGCTGGAACTCCTTGCCAGCGTTGATGAATCGAGCCATGTGGGCAACTTCACCGTCCGCTCGTGGACGCGCCAGCAGGCCATGGGTGAGCGTGCCGTTGGTGTGGACCAGACCAACGAGTCCGTGATCGTCGGCGACGCGGCAGTGGTCAAGTGGGCGACCCACCTGCAAGAGGGGCCGCATCCGGCGGCGCGACGAATTGGCGTGCTGCGCGACAACGGGTTCACGGGAATGCCCGAGCCCTGGGGGTTGGTCACGTGGCGACCGCCGGGTGGTGCGGAGACGTTGGTCGCCAATGTCGACGGCTACGTGGCCGGCGCCGTCGATGGCTGGACGTGGGCGGTCGACCTGATCACCGAAGCCGCACGCGAGCATCGTCCCGCGATGGTCATCGAGACGGTCCAACATCTCGGGGTGCTGATCGCCGAAATGCACTCCTGTCTGAGATCGACGGCCACCAGAGCCTCGACCGGTGACGCCGCCCGGTGGCGCAACTCCGCTCTGGAAACTCTCGAAACCGTCTGTGCACTGCCGAATTCAGCGTGTGTCGAATTGGCACGGACTCGCCGCGACGACATCACAGCCACGCTCGAGAGCCTCGGCGAGTTCGGGGGCACCCGCGTCATCGAGGGGCACGGCGATCTGCACGTCGGTCAGATCCTGCGCGGTGGTGATCGCCTCATGGTCACCGACTTCGACGGCAATCCCGTGCTTCCCGCGTCGCAGCGCATGCTGCCCATCCCCGCCGCCCTCGACGTCGCAGGGATGACGCAGTCACTGGCGCACGTCGCGATCGTCGCCCACGAGTACACCGAACTCGACCCTGTGACGCTTGCCGAGGTCGATCGCACGGCTCGCGGTACGTTTCTGCACAGCTACGAGCGGACGCTGGCCACCATGCACGGCGCCGAGCTGTACGACGCACGCCTCCTCGCGGCCTTTCGTCTGCAGCAGGTCTTGCGCGAGATCATCTATGCCGCAAGCCATCTACCCCGCTGGATGTACGTACCCGATGCCGCCCTGCCCGCACTGCTCGACGAAGGGAGCGCCCCGTGAAGCCCGATGGTTTCGCTGCCGATCTCTACCGCAAGCCCGAGGTGTTGCGACGACTTGCCGCGATGCTGGAGGCGGACAACCCCTGGGCGCACGTCGTCCCGCGAGACGTCGAACGGGTGGTGCTCATCGGCATGGGGTCATCCGCCTACGCCGGTGGTGTGGTCGCGGCGAGGATGCGCGCCGGCGGGCTCGTAGCAGTCTCGGAACTGGCTTCTTCGCAACTGCTTCCAGCGTGGGATGCCACAACGTTGGTCGTCGCCACGTCGGCCAGTGGTGGATCCGCCGAGACGCTGGATGCGCTGAGCCGGCTGCCCGCCGGGGTTCACACCGTGGCGTTGACGAACACCGCGGGGTCGGCGATCACCGAACGATGCGACGAGGTGGTCATGCTCGAGGCGGAGCCGGAAGTCGGTGGGCGTGGCGTGCCGAAGCTATCAGCACACGCTCGCCCTGCTGATGGCGTTGGAGTGCCATCTGCGTGGAGTGAGCACCGCGGCGCTCGCGCAGTCGATCGGCGCGGCAGCGCAGGCGTCCGAACAGCTCATCGCCACCGAGTCAGATTGGCGTCCAGTTGTTTCCGAGCTGCTCCTCGGTCCCGATGGTACGCATCTGGCCGCCCCGGCTCACCGGTTCTGCTCGGCCCAGCAGGGTGCGCTGATGCTCCGGGAAGGACCTCGTCGCTCCGCGGTCGGCTGCGAGACGGGCGACTGGAGTCACGTCGACGTCTATCTCACCAAGACCACGGACTACCGACTGCTCGTCTTCGCGGGGTCCGAGTGGGAGCCGCAACTATGCGAGTGGACGCAGGCGCGTGGCAGCACCGTCGTCGGCGTCGGCGGCTCAGTTCCCGGCGCGCAGTACGACATCCGCTACGACGGTGACGAGGACGACGACGTCAGGTTGCTCACGGAGGTTCTGGTACCCGAACTCGTTGCGGCAGCGGCCTGGCAGGTGACGGGCTAGGCGCGCTTCGATCCAAGCTCCCTGTGCGCGTGGGACCCGAATGTCGTTGCCATCAGTGCACGAACTGATCCGCACTGTCGGCAGACTCGCTGATCGGTGTGCAGGCGGTGACCGCCGCGGCTCGCCGTGCTTCTCGCCATAGCGCCCAGGCGCCGCCCACCAGCACCAGCAGGAATACACGACAAATAGGTAGCCGGCAGCAGCTGGTCCCAGAGTCCCGGGTGCCGCAACGACAGCAGGCCAGCCTGTGGTGGATCGCTGCTGGAGGAGACGAACCAGCCGCCGAAGGTCACCGCCAGCAGCCACAGAGCCAGCCCAGCGCCGCGTGAACGGTGCACGTATCCGCGGACACCGAGATGGACGAGCAACGGCGCGAACCACACCCAGTGGTGACTCCAGCTGAACGGCGATACGGCGGCAGAGGTCATCCCGACGATCGCCACGGCCAACAGCAACTGTCCGCGACGCGCAGCCACGGCGGCGATCGCAATGCCCAGGATCGCGAGCACGATTCCCGCTGCCGATTCCCATCCCGTCAGCCAGTGCAACCGCAGCAGCAGCCCCCGCAGGCTGGTGTTCGCCAGCGGATCGCTGGAGATTCGGCGGACGTCGTCGAAGCGTCCCTGCAGCCAGAAGGCACGTGAATCAGCAGGCAGCAGAACGAATCCGGCGGCGACGGTCGCGACGAACGTGGCGGCCGCGGTCGCGGCCGCCCTACGCCGTCCGGTGGCGAGGAGAAAGAGAATGAACAGCGCGGGTGTCAGCTTGATTGCCGCGGCGACGCCGATACCGATCCCGGCCCACCTGCGGGTCGCGGGGGACAGCACGTCGGCGATGACGATCGCCATCACGACGAGATTGATCTGACCGAGTTGTAGCGACAGACGGACTGGCTCCAACCAGAGGATCGGAGCCATCAGTAGCGCCGTGAGCCCCCATAGACCTGCCGTGGCCGTAACTCCCGCGACCACGAGCATCCGGCGGACGACGTATCCGATGCAGAAGACGTTCACCACCAGACCGAGGACCAGAGTGGCCAGCGGGCCCAACCCGCTCAAGGGCAGGAAGCACAGCGCTGCGAACGGCGTGTAGTCGAACAGCATGGTGTGCGAATTGCCGGTCATGCCGACGCCGATACAGGTCCTGGCCGTCCCAGACGCGCAATGCGCCGAACCGGTAGACCAGCAGGTCGACCTGACTGGCGAGGCTGGGCCACCGCAGATACGCGGCGACGTAGAGCGCCACCGCCATGGCCAACACGATCGGTCCGAACACGCGGACTGATCGAGGGACAGCGCGGGCGGATGAGTGGTCTCGCACGATAGGGGGGCCCGTCACGGTCCGCGACGATAGTGGTGAAGCCTGAAAGGACGCTCAGGTGTCCTTAGCTCGCACCCGCCGCGATCACCTGGTCCACCTCGACGGCCCGGGCCGCCATCTCGGCATGTGCCTTGTCCAGCGACTCGGCCTGATCCTCGTCGGCCTTCATCAGCGACTCGATGTCGAAGCCGGCCATGTCGAGGACGCCCATGTCCGCGAAGGCCTTCTGCACCTTGTCGCCCCACAACCCGATGTCCTTGACGATCGGCACGATCCGGCTGAACAGGTGCGTGCGGAACTGGATCATCAGCGGCGACGAGTCGACCCATTCGGCGCACTCCTTGACGTTCAGGCCGAGCGTCTCGAAGACCTCCTCGCCGCGGAACCGATCGCGCATCAGGTAACAGGCATCGACGACGAACTCTTCGCGCTCGCCCCGCTCGGCGTCCGTCAGCGCAGAGTAGTAGTCCTTCAACGAGATTCGGCCGAAGGCGACGTGGCGGGCCTCGTCCTGCATGACGTAGGCCAGTAGCTGCTTGGCCAGCGAGCCCTCTGGCGCCATGTCACGCTGCACCCCGAAGGCGGCGAGGGCGAGCCCCTCGATGAGCACCTGCATGCCGAGATAGGGCATGTCCCAACGAGAGTCGTTCAGGGTGTCCGCGAGCAGTGCCGTCAGGTTCTTGTTGATCGGGTAGACCATGCCGACCTTCTCCTGAAGAAACCGAGAGAACGCTTCGACGTGGCGGGCTTCGTCCATGGTCTGGGTGGCCGCGTAGAACTTCGCGTCCATGTCCGGGACGACCTCGACGATCTTGGCCGCGCACACCATCGCCCCCTGCTCGCCGTGCAGGAACTGCGAGAAGTTCCAGGCGGCGTTGTGCTGCCGAAACTCCGCGCGGCGCGCTTCGTCGGCCGACTCCCAGGCTGGGCTGCCGAACAGCGGATGGAACTCGTCGGCCATCCCGATCGGGTTCATCGGGTCGACGTCCAGCGTCCAGTCGATGCGCGACTGGGCATCCCACTGCTTGTCCTTTCCCTTTTGGTACAGGGAAAGGAGCCGGTCGCGGCCGTCGTCGTACTCCCACGTGAAGCGCGCGTCACCGGCGCTTGGGACCTCCCAGGAGTACGGCGTGGGCACTTCCGTGTACTTGTCTCGCGTGCTCATGAGCTGCTGCCTTCCCCCGTGCCGTCCGTGGGCCTATGACGGTTATCACAGTGCGCCGCGTCGGCTGACTCGTCAAGCCTGACGGACACGTCAATTCATTGCGAAAAGGTGTGCGCCGCCTGGCGCTTCTCGTACTCGACGTCGCTGCCCGTTCGGTCGGACCACTTGTCGTACGAGAACGCCAGAAGCGCGCCCGATCGGGATGACGAGAGCCAGCGCCATCGAAAGGTGCTCCGGCGACGGTCGGTTTGTCGACCCGAGACTGGCCTTACCCTGAAAGGAGCCGATAACAGAGTGATAACGAACGTATCTCAAGGCCATTACCAGCGGTAATGCACATTGGCTTACGGTAATTGCCATAACACCCGTATGGTGCTATGCGTGGGCCGACACGAGTTAGCCAGGGAGCGACGGCGACCGTCCGGTGTCTTGGCGTTGTTCGTCGCTCCAGCAGCCACGCCCGTCGCGAATGGTCGACGTCGAAATTTCACGCTTGCCGCCGTCACCGCTTGCACGGCTCTGGCCGTCGCCAGTGCCGGTCAACTTCCCCGGCCCGCGGTGCCCGATGACACAGGTCATGCCCATTGTCGATGAGGCTGCGTCATTCGCGGTCGAGATAGTCCCCGTGCCCGTCACCCCCGCAGTGTCGTCCGGCGTTCAGGCCGACTCGGCGGCTCTGGTCCAATCGGTGGCATCGAGATACCGCATCGTCGATCGTGCCCTGCCTCCCGGCGTCGCTCCGGAAAGAGGCCTCCAGATCAAGACGGTTCTTGCCTCTCGGGCGATCAGCGCGGAGTTCACGCAGATCCACGAGATCGGCGGCGTGCGGCCGGATGCGCTGCGGCTGGCACCCGAACGGGTTGGCTCTCGACGTGATGATCCCCAACCCGAGCAGTGCCGCAGGCGTCGCCCTCGGAAACGACATCGTCAAGTACGCACTGGAGAACGCGCAACGCTTCGACTTGCAGGATTGCATTTGGCGTGGCGTCTACTACACCCCTGGCGGAGCGCAAAGTGGTCGTGGCTACGGCCACTTCGACCACGTGCACATCACGACACACGGCGGTGGATACCCGCCCAACGGCGAAACCTACTACCGCTGACGTCGTCTGCTGGCAGTCCCATCGTCGCCGCGGATGTCGCTCGCCGTGGAAGGTGTCGAAGTCGTCTAAACGTTTAGCCAGGTCGTGGGACGGGGAAAGTCCCCCGGGTGAAGCACCACGACCTGATAGTCATCGGCACCGGCTCTGACTGACCGACACTTCGGTGCAGAACGCGCTACTCGACGTCTGCGGACGCAGCATGAGCGACCAGGAGCGGCCGGGCCCGCACGTCTTCGTGTTATTCGGTGCGACTGGCGATTTGGCCAAGCGCAAGCTCTTCCCCGGTTTGTACCACCTGGCGGCTGCAGGACGCCTGCCCGAGGACTACGCCATCATCGGATCGGGCCGCCACTCGCCGGGCACCGATGACGAGTTCCGCGACAAGATCCGCGGCGAGCTGGAGGAATTCGTCGACGACATCGACAAGAAGGTGCTCGACGACCTGTTGGGGCGCGTGAGCTTTCAGGTCTCCGATGCCGACGACGGCAAGGATCTCGCGGCCGCGGTCAAGGAGGCGAACGAAGGCCTCGGTGAGGACTCCCGCACGCTGATCTACCTCTCGATTCCGCCGAAGGCCACGCAGGCGATGATCGGCATGCTCGGCCGCGAAGGGTTGACCGAGGACGCCCGCGTCGTCGTGGAGAAGCCGTTCGGCACCGACCTCGAATCCTCCCGCGAACTCGACGCCGCACTGAAGGACGTCATCAGCGAGGATCAGGTGTACCGGATCGACCACTTCCTGGGAAAGGAAGCGGTGCAGAACATCCTGGCGCTGCGGTTCGCCAACGGACTGATCGAACCGGCGTGGAACCGCGACAATCTGGTGTCGGTACAGATCGACGTGCCGGAGGAGCTGACGGCCGCAGGGCGCGGCGCGTTCTACGAGTCCACGGGGTGCTTCAGGGACATGATCTCGACGCACCTCTGCCAGGTGCTCGGCTTCGTCGCCATGGAACCGCCCGTGCACCTCGACGCCACCGCATTGCGCAACGAGAAGTCGAAGGTCTTCGCCGCCATGCAGCCGCTTGGACCCGAAGCGCGTGGTGTTCGGGCAGTACGAGGGGTATCTCGACGAGGACGACGTCGCGGACGACTCGAAGGTGGAGACGTTCGTCGCACTGGAGGTCTTCGTCGACACCGAACGCTGGCAAGGGGTGCCGTTCCTGCTGCGCACGGGCAAGGCGTTGGGCGCGACGCGGCGCACCGTCACCCTGACGTTCCGCACGCCCCCGATGGGGCGGTTCGACGACAGCAATTACGAGCCCAACCAGTTGATGATCGAGTTGAGCGACTCGCCGGAGTTCGGTGTCGCGATGATGGCCAAACGGCCAGGCCCTCGAATGGATCTGGTGCCGTTGACCTTTCACCTCGACGTGGCCGAAGAGGATCCCGACGACGTGCCACTGGAGGCCTACGAACGGCTGTTGCTCGACGTGATGCGCGGCGATCAGACCTTGTTCACCCGCGCCGACGAAGTGGATCGGCTGTGGCAGATCTGCCAACCCGTTCTCGACAACCCTCCGCCCACGCTGCCCTACGCTCGCGGTTCGTGGGGCCCCGACGAGGCGATCGCTCTGGCAGGTCCGCAAGGGTGGCGACTGCCCGATGCCTGACGACTGGCCCGCGATCGCCGATCACGGCCTGATCGGCGACCTGCGGACCTGCGCACTGGTCGCGACGGACGGCACCATCGACTGGTTCTGCTCACCACGGTTCGACTCGCCGAGCGTGTTCGGCGCGATCCTCGACAACGATCGCGGCGGCGCCTGGAGCCTCGCGCCGATGTGCGAAGTCTCACGCACGCAACAGTTCTACTTCCCCGACACCGCGGTCCTCATCACACGGTTCCTCACCGATGACGGCGTCGCCGAGGTGCACGACTTCATGCCCGTGCTGGGCGTCGGCGACCCGGAGCACCGCCAGCGGATCGTCCGTCGCATCACCGGTGTCCGCGGCAAGATCCGACTGCGCACGATCGATCGACGCCAGACCGGACTACGGCAGGCAACGGTGCCAAGCCGAGGAGACCGACGACGGGGTGCTGATCACCGGTGACGGCATGCGACTCGGCCTGATCGCATCCGCCGACCTGACCATCGAAGAGGGTTCGGACAATACGTGCGTCAGCGCGGAAGTCGAACTGACGAAAGGGGATACCGCACTCTTCGTCCTGGAGGTGCTCGACGGGGACGACGTGCCGTCGTGCAACGGCATCGACATGTCCGCCTCGCTGTTCGATGCCACGACGGCGTACTGGCGCTCCTGGCTTGGCCAATCGCGCTACGTCGGGCGGTGGCGCGAAACGGTCCACCGCTCGGCCATCACCCTGAAGCTGTTGACCCATGAGCCCAGCGGGGCCGTCATCGCGGCGCCCACGACGAGCATTCCGGAATTCGTTGGGGGAAGCCGGAACTGGGACTATCGATACGTCTGGGTCCGCGACGCCGGCTTCAGCCTGTACGCGCTCCTTCGGCTCGGCTTCACCGACGAAGCCCGCGCGTTCATCAGGTGGCTCTCCGAGCGACTCGGCCAGGAACGCGGCCAGAAGAACGATCTCGGCCCGTTGCGCGTGCTGTACGACATCGACGGCAACCGGCCCCCCGAGGAGACCGAGCTCGACCACCTGAGCGGTTACCGTGACTCCAAGCCGGTGAGGGTCGGCAATGCCGCGGTCGACCAGTTGCAGCTGGACATCTACGGCGAGCTCATCGACTCGATCTACCTGTTCAACAAGTACGGCGCGGGCATCAGCAGCGACGCATGGAACGACGTCGTCGAGGTCGTCGAATGGGTGATGGAGAATTGGGACCGCGATGACGCAGGCATGTGGGAAGTGCGCGGCGAGGCCAAGGCCTACACCACCTCACGGCTGTTCTGCTGGGTGGCGTTGGAGCGCAGCATCCGCGTCGCTCGGCAGCGCGGCCTGCCCGGTGATCTCGCCGCATGGTCCAAGGTGCGCGACGAGATCTACGAACGCATCATGTCGAGATGCTGGAACGACGACCTGCAGGCCTTCACCCAGACCGAAGGCGGAACCGAACTCGACGCGGGCGTTCTGCTGATGCCGATGGTCAAGTTCCTCTCGCCTGCCGATCCGAAATTCCTGTCCACCCTCGAAGCCATTGAGAGGGAACTGGTCATCGACAGCCTGGTGTTTCGCTACAGCCTCGAATCCGACGGTCTCGACGGCGAGGAGGGCACGTTCTCGCTGTGCTCCTTCTGGTACGTCGAGGCGCTCACCCGCGCGGGGCGACTCGACGACGCCCAGTTGGCGCTGGAGAAGATGTTCACCTACGCCAACCACGTCGGCCTCTATGCCGAACAGGTCAGCGCCACCGGCGATCAGGTCGGCAACTTCCCTCAGGCCTTCACGCACTTCGCACTCATCAGTGCGGCGATCAATCTGGACCGCGCATTAGACAAGGGAGACAACTGATGTCACTAGCTCAACGGGAGCGCGCCGCACTCGTCGCCACCATGCGAGGCGTCGGGCCCGACCAGGCCACGCTCTGCGGCGACTGGACCACCCGCGACCTCGCCGCCCACCTCGTCATCAGGGAACGCCGCCTCGACGCAGCGCCGGGCATCCTGATCCCGAAGTTCGCGAACTACACCGAACGCGTGCAGAACCGGGTGGCCGAGAACGACTGGAACGGGCTGCTCGATCAGATCGCGTCGGGCCCGCCGCTCCTCTCGCCCTTCAAGCTGCTCGACCCCTTCGTCAACGTCGCCGAGATGTTCATTCACCACGAAGACGTCCGTCGTGCCGTAAGTGGTTGGGAACCACGTGAACTCGACGACGAGACGACCTCGGCGCTGGCCAGGCTCGTCGGTCTGATGTCGCGGATGACGATGTCGAAGACCCCGGGGCACGTGTCGCTGCGGACACCCGACGGCAAGACCCTGGCCACCCTCGGCAAGGGCGCGACCGTGGTGGTCACCGGCGAGCCCGGCGAACTGCTGATGTTCATCTCCGGCCGCGACGAGGCCAAGCTCGAATTCTCCGGTGACGACGCCGCCGTCAGCGCGGTGCGTGAAGGCGATCGCGGGCTTTAGGGGCTGCTGCTCGGAGGTCGGCTCGCTTTGTGATTCAGCTCACACTAAGTTCATGAGGATGGACGTAATCCCGAGTCGCAAGAACGTCATTGCCATCGTGCTCGCGGGAGGCGAGGGGAAGCGCCTGATGCCGCTGACCGCCGACCGGGCGAAACCCGCTGTTCCCTTCGGAGGGATCTACCGCCTGGTCGACTTCGCCCTCAGCAACGTCGTCAACTCCGGCTACCTCAAGGTGGTCGTCCTGACTCAGTACAAGAGCCACAGCCTCGACCGCCACATCACCACGACCTGGCGGATGTCGACACTGCTGGGCAACTACGTGACGCCGGTGCCGGCCCAGCAGCGGGTCGGTAAGCGGTGGTACCTCGGCAGCGCAGACGCGATCTTCCAGTCGCTGAACCTTCTCAACGACGAGGACCCCGACATCGTCGTCGTCGTGGGCGCCGACCACGTCTACCGGATGGACTTCGCCCAGATGGTTCAGCAACACGTGGAGAGTGGGGCCGGATGCACGGTGGCCGCCATTCGGCAGCCGATCGAGCTCGCCGACCAGTTCGGCGTCATCGACGTCGACCCGAAGTCGCCGCGGAACATCCGGGCCTTCCTGGAGAAGCCGACCGATCCGCAGGGTCTGCCCGACGCGCCCCACGAGGTGCTCGCGTCGATGGGCAACTACGTTTTCAGCGCCGATGCGCTACGCGACGCGGTCACCCGTGACGCGGCAGCCGGCGATGCCTCCAAGCACGACATGGGCGGCGACATCGTGCCGTGGTTCGTCGACCGCTCGGAGTCCGCCGTATACGACTTCAAGGACAACGACGTGCCGGGATCCTTCGAGCGTGACCGCGATTACTGGCGCGACGTCGGGACGATGCGGTCCTACTTCGACGCCCACATGGATCTCGTGGCGCCTCTGCCGGAGTTCAACCTGTACAACTCCGCCTGGCCGATCTTCACCAGCTATGGCGCTCTGCCTCCAGCGAAGCTGGTCGAGGGCGAACTCGGCAAGGCGGTCCAGACCTACAACTCGATCCTCTCGCCCGGTGTAGTGATCACCGGGGGGACCGTGAGCAAGTCGGTGCTATCCCCTTCGTGCCGCGTCGGGTCGGGGGCCGAGGTCTCGGGCTCGGTGCTGCTCAACGGCGTCAAGATCGGCGCCGGGGCCGTCGTCTGCAATGCGATCATCGACAAGAACGTCGAGGTCCCCCCCGGTGCCGAGATAGGCGTCGACCCGACGGCTGACGAGGCGCGCGGTTTCGTCGTGCAGGACGGTCTGACGGTCCTTTCCAAGGGCCAAGAAGTGCCGGTCCCTTGAGGCGATCGCAGCTCCAGGGCGTCGAGTATCAAATACTTGACATCCCGTTCACGCGCTTGGGACCATGGCGCAGCCGCATCCGACGTCAGCCAAGGTCTCCGAGGGAATCATGCGAACGATCGAGTCACCGTCAGCACCGCTAGGCCCGCTGTCCCAGAAGTTGCTCGCGTTTCTCGAGACCATGGAGCGCCTCGTCGCGCAGGCACAACCACCCACGTCGGCCGAATATTGGTCGCCGATGGCGGATTTCGTTGCCGTGGAAGAGTTTCGGAGGATCGTTCCCGAGAACGCCTTCTCCTCGCCGGGTAAGTCGACGGATGACGGCAATGCTCCGTGGGAGCACACGACGATGGGCTGGGCGGCGTACCTCGACGCGTTCAACACCTGGGCCGAGTCGTCACCGCAATACGAGAACGTCATCTGGCGGATGGCCGAGTTTCCCGACCTGGTGTACCTGGAGGTCAAGGAGCACCACGGGAAACATGTCTTCCACTCGCTGTCGACCTACGAGTTCAACCGCGACGGCAAGATCACCAGCATCAGAGTCGCGCCGGCCGCTCGTCATCTCGTGACCGCCTCTCCGGCGTAGAGGCTGTCAATGGTCTCGACTGCTAAACCTTTTGTTCAACCAAACCGGTCACCCACTTGGCCGCGACCTTGATCAGGTTCGGTCTTCGGGTAGGTGATGTGGGCGTTCCAATCGCTGCCGTGCGAGCAGATCGGGTCATTGGTGTTGCACAGATCGGCGGTCTTTGGGCCGAAGTCCGGGCTCATCTTCGTCAACGGCTGACCGAGTCGCGCAGACGGATTGCCGAACACGACGACCGCCGCGACGTGGGGAACCATGGCCTTCGTGAGGGGGGCGCTGTAGCCCAGGCCCGCGATCGGTGACGTGGTGACCACGTCGACGACGGCGGCGCCCTGCGAGTAGCCGCCGAGCACGATCTTGGTCTTGGGGCACTTGGCGGCGGTGGACTGGATGCGCTTGCTCGCGTCGGTGGCGCCGCCCGCCGCTGCGAGGAAGTCGTAGGACGCCGGGTATTGCACCGCATAGGTCCCGATCGACATGCCCTTCACCATTGGGCGCATCGTGTCGACGAGAGCCTGGCCCACGGTGCCAATGCCTGCAGGCTCGTCCGTTCCGCGCGCGAAGACGACCTCGATGTCCGTGCACTTCGGGGCTGCCGCCGCGGTAGGGGCCCCGATCGTGACCAGCGCGGCAATCGCGACGAAGACCGATGCGGCAACCGAGGCGACACGGCGTCTGCACCCGGTGGTGCGCGCAAAGACCACGGCTTCTCCTGAGTTCAAGAATCGACGGGGCATCAAGATCGGATACCCAACTGTCTCAACTATCACTTCAGTCACA
>CAWCTU010000001.1:0-624437 GCA_963798405.1 uncultured Actinomycetota bacterium | reverse complement strand
GTGGCTTGGCGTGCGGCGTGTGCACTACACGCTGTTGAATTCGTACCCACACGCCGCGCCCACCCAAGGGCCTGAGGACCCAGACGACCGGCGTGGTGACCGGAGCGCTCAACGGCTACGACGCCGACGGCGATCACCTCACCTACGCCGTCGTCACGAAACCCGAACACGGCATAGTCGACCCTCATCGGTGGCACCTACACCTACACCCCCGACGCCGACCTGGCCTCCACCGGCGGCACCGATACCTTCACCGTCAGCATCGACGACCGCCCCGGAAACCCTTGGCACGTCCACGGACTCAGCGAGATCCTCGGAGTCTGCGGGCCGACGGCTAACCACCCAGAAGGTGACCGTCACCGTCGATCAGGTCATCACCAACCCCTCCATCGTGGCGACGCCCGGTGCGCCCGATTCGGGTACCGGGGCCGTCGTGATCACCACCGCCGTCACGCCCCAGACGATCCCGGTCACCGTCACCGCGGCGCATTCCGGCAACGGCACCCTGGTCGACAACGGCAATGGCACCTGGACCTACACCCCCAGCGACCCCGACCGAACGGCGGCTTCCCAGGTCGGCGCCCCGGTGACGTACGAAACGATCACCTTCACCGCCACCAACACCACCGACCCCACCAAGGTCGGCACCGACGCGGTCGACGTCGCCATCGAACCCCTGGTGAATACCGTCATCGGCAGTTACGACGTCGACCACCCCTGGTCCGTCGCCGTGAGCGCCGACGGCAAGACCGCCTACGTCACGAGCATCTACAACGGCGTCGTGTCGATCGTGAACACGAAGACCGGCGCGATCACGCCCATTCAGCTTGCGGCAGGCAGCGAGCCCGTCAGCGCGGTGCTCAATCCGTCGGACGGCTCGATCTACGTGCCCAACTTCGTCGCAGGACGGTGGAGTGGTGGTGATCAACCCCGACAACACCTTTGGCGACACCATCGCCGCCGGCAACCCGCGCAACGTGGCATTCAGCCCCGACGGCAACACCGCCTACGTGGCGAACCAAAAAATCGAATCCGGCCACGCCCGGCAGCATTACGGTGATCAACGCCAATGGCGACGTCACCGGGACCCTGCCCGTCCCGGCCAATTTCCGCCCGCAAGATCTCGCGGTCAGCAGTGACGGCTCCCAGCTCTACGTCCTCAACAACGCGGGAGCCGGTTCCGTCGCGATTCTCGACGCATCGAACGGCAACGTGGCGACAACCATCGCAGTCCCCGGAGCGAACGACATGGCGATCAGCCCAGACCGTTCGACGGTCTACGTCGCAACAGTCGGGACCAACGTGGCCGTCATCGACACCTCCAGCAACACGGTGAGCCAGAACCCGATCACCGTCAACGGGACAACCGCGCAACGTGGCCGTCTCGCCCGACGGCAAGACCGTCTATGTCACCGTCGCCACCACGGGTGCGACCGACTCGCTCGCCGTCGTCGACAGGACGACGGGCGTCGTCTCGTACATCGCCGTCCCGAAGGACGCCAACACCGTCGCGGTCAGTCCGGACGGCACCCATGCCTACGTCACCAGCACCTCGAGCAACAAGGTCACGGTGATCTCCCTCGGCCCGGCCACCCCGAGCCGCAACGGTCAGCGTCTAGCCTCGACCCACCTGGTGTGGTGAGTGTTGTTGCGGGAGTGCGCCCGTACGCGCGATCGCCCTGCTACGCGCTAGCCGTGCAGTTGAGGGACACCTGGATGGTCTTGCTGACCACGACCTCGACGAAACTAACTTTGCGATGGCCGTTCTCGTCGGGTGGCCCCTTGTGCACCGGGATCAGCCGTGTGACGGTGTGCGGACTGCGGACGCTCTCCACGGAGCACTCGTTGGTCGGCGCGGAGCCGACGCGGTCGATGTTCACGTCGTACCCCTCTGATTGAAGATTGCTGATGGTGTCCGTGGCGTTGCCTGCCGCACTCGCCAGGCCGGCGGGAGCGACGATCACCGAGCACACTGCTGCGGCGGATGTGATGAACGTGGCGAGTACTGACGATGGACGCATGACGCGCCCCCCATTCCGATTGGGTGAACGTTTCGAGTGAACGTCTCGCCGGTAAATCGCCCACGACGGCGCGTTCGTTCCGCTCCACGCCAAGCCATCACTCTTGGGTAATAACTAACGCGCGGCGTAATGACTTGTCTCGCAAGGCGCGGTGGCGGCTCTGGTGCAACGGCGGCGGCAGCCGCGCACCACCGGCATCGCGCAGGCGCCACGAGGTGCCACTGCGTCGCTGCGCGCCGCTGATGCGTCGCGCGCGCCGACTTCATGTTCCAATCGCGGTACTGGCGTCTGACCAAGGGAGAGCCGATGTATGACACGCTGCTGAACTTTGCCGACGTGGGGCATCGTGCTCGCCGTCGCGTTGCCGGCGTGCGCCATCCTCGTTCCCAGTGCGCTGTTCGCCCTCAGCCGCGATCGCAGCGACCGCGGCAATGACAGCGTCTACACGGCCGCGTCGAGACTCGGTGGCGTGTCGATAGCGATTCTCGGCGCCTTCTGCGTCCTCATCGTGTGGCAGGCCGATGCGGGCTGGCGCGAAAAGTCACAGCTTGAGTTCGCCGATGCGAATGCCATTCTCGATCGTGCATCGGTCATGGATCCGGCCGAGGCCAAGGTCCTCACGGCTTCGCTGCGTGGGTACACCGTCGACGTACTCGAGAACGAGGTCGGCCGTCAGCCGAGCACATCAGAGGATTCCGTCGCCAACCGCGAGATGAAGACCATCGGCGACGTGATCAACGCCTATGCGGCTCGACAGTCATCGCCGAACGCGCAGTCGACCGTCCTTCTGAATGACTTCGAGGATTTGCACGCTCAGCGCGCGGAACGACTCACGGCACCAGTCCATGTCCTGGATCCCTACATCGCCCTGACGCTCGTCGTCGTCGCCGCCATGACGCTGCTGCTCGTGGGCTTCTATCCGGCCGGTCCCAGTACCTTCGCCAAGTGGCTGCAGGTCGGCACCTCTGGGCTCGTCATCGTCGCGATCGTGGCCACGCCCCTCGCGATCGAATCGATCCCGTTGAACAAGGGGCTCCACGAGAAGCCAATGCTCGCGTTCCTCGACCGACTCGATCACCCTCAGCTCTGACGCCGCCGGAGCGCCCCATCCACCTCGTGTTTCACAGTGGTGGCATCCCCTCACATAGCAGGCCGAACTCGCCCCCGACACTCCCCCTCCGCGGTCGGAAACTGTCGTTCGCGTGCCCTATGTTGGGGCGTCCGACGAACAACTCAGACGGATCGAAGGGGCGCAGGTGCACGACGACGCGGGGCTGCCAGTCGGCGAACTGCTCGAGCTCAACCGCGACCTGCAGGGCTCGCAGGCGCTGCGGCTGCTGGCCACCAACAACCTGTCCCTCTACGCCACGCTCATGGAGCGTCACCTGCCCGACGGCGCCGTGCCCGAGACCGAGCTCGTCGTCCGCCTCGAACGCGACCTGGCCGACCTCGACGACGCCCAGTCCGGCCTCGCGCTGATCAAGTCCTGGGCCAGCCAGGGCTGGCTGCACCGCATCGTCGACGAACGTCACGGCCAGAACGTCTGCTACCTCACCCAGGACGCCCGCCGCGCCCTGGACTTCCTGCGCGGCATGCGCCGCCAGGACACCATCGCCACCGGCGGCTCCATCCACGGCATCGCCTCGCGGCTGCACCACGTCGCCGTCAAGGTCGACAACGACCCCGCCCGCATCCGCAAGCACATCGAAGCCGAAATCGCCGCTCTCCACGAGGAACTCGACCAACTCGAGGCCGGCCAGCGCGCGCAACCCGACGTCACCGACTGCTACGACGAGGCCAACGCCATCGCCCTGCAGATGGAACGCCTCATCACCGACATCGGCCAGTACGGCACCATGATCGAGCAGGCCACCGCCGCCCTCGACGAACCCATCGACAGCAACGTCGAGTACCGCGACCGCCAGCGCCAGATGTACTCCGACTACCAGGCCGCCTGGGACTCCCAGGGCCGCGACAGCCACCGCGCCTTCCTGCGCATGATCAACGACCCCGACCAACGCGCCGAATTCGAGGCCGACGTCGCCGCCGTCGCCGAAGCCCTCCCCGGCCTCGACCCCGCGCTGCGCAAGGTGATGGCCGGCTTCTTCGAACTCGTCGGCCACCAGATCGACGAGGTCGAACGCATCCAGCAGCGCTGCGCCCAGCGCGTCAAGCGGTTCACCGCCTTCGGCACCATGGAGCAGAGCCGCGGCGTCGCCCGCCAACTCAACGAGGCCATCGGCGCCGCCCGCGCGCTGCTCAAGTCGAGCTTCACCGACTCCCGCCTCGACATCGAGGTCCCGCTGGCCCGCCACGCCATCAGTTCCGTTGGCGCCCTTAGCTTCAAGATCGGCGACCTGTCCAACCCGAAGCCCGCCGAGCACGCCGAGAGCCACCTCGACCTGGCCAGCTTCTCCGCCCTCACCACCCAGGTCGACGCCCCCGCCATGACCGACATGCTCAACGCCGCCATCACCAAGGGCCCCGTGTCGCTGCCCGACGCCGTCGACATGCTCGACACCGCCTACCTCGGCCACGTCATCGTGCTGTGGTCCTGGGCCCTGAAGCAGCCGAACGCCGACGACGCCGAGTCGACGACCGTCCGCTTCCGGTCCCTCGACGACCGCGACCGCGAAATGGCCGTTCCCCGTTTGATGTTCACCGAACCGATCACCACCATCGTGGGAGCCAGCGCGTGACCACAGAAGCCGGATCCTTGCAATCAGCTGCGGTGCTCAGCGCCCCAGATTGGGTTTCCACGTACCGGCGACATGATCAATGATCCGCTCCGCCATACGTTCGGCCTCAGATCGCACGGCTACCGGCAGAGACGCGACGGCGCGCTCGAAAGCACCGGAAAGCTGGTCGCGGAGTTCGTCCACCCAGACCACGGCCTGGTCGCCGCATATCCCGAGACGGCGTCCGACCTTGCGCCAATCGGAGTTGGTGACATCGAGCATTCGCCAGTGATCGCCGATCTTCATTGAGGATAGAAGTCGCTCGCGCTGGTCGTACGGAGCCGCCGAGGCAACGTCATACAACGGCGACACCTGGGCACGTGATCCTATGAGGATGAGTGAGTAGTTCTTCGCGTGGGCGTCCGTTCCGCCGATGAGAAGGTTGATAGGCCAGCGCTTTGAAGAAGCGTTCGGCGTTCACGTTGCGGTCCTCGATCGGGAGCCGGTTGAGCAGGTCCGCGATATCGCCCACCGCGGGCCCGCCGTCAGACTGGTACTTCAGGCTGGGATGCACCGATAGCGCTTGGCACATGTCCTCCTGGTGGACTCGATGCCACACGGTCCCGTCGTAACGGCGGTCGTAGCGCGTCGAAATCAATACCTGAACGTCACCGACCTCCAGCACCTCGGATTCAGCGGCAAGCAGCCCGGCTTCGTGTGGCAGCACGTAGGCACAGCGCCTCATTGATGTGGTGCCGTGCATAATCGCGCGATTGCAGGCTTGACGATCACAGTCGTCGGGGTCGAGTCGCGCGGGATCCCAAACTGCCGCAGACCGAGGATCGCGGAACAGTGCGATCTTCGGTTGCGCGCCAGCGAGGCTCCACCGCCCCCCGAATCTTCCTGGATCCCAGTCGGATTGATGAACGGCGAGGTCCTGTACGAGGTCGACGAAGTCCGTGTCGCTGACCCATTCAATGTCACCGGTTCGGGCCCGGGCGTCGGCCGGGTCGGCCTCGGGAGGAAGAATCTGCACCGCGCCGGCGGCATCGCGACCGACGTGAGCAAGCAGAGCGAAGGGATTGTTCGGCGACACGTGGTATTCGCTCGCCCATCGCTGTCGCGCACCTTCACTGTCCGGAAGCAGACCTTCCAGGTAGGCCCGAACAGCCTTGTCCCGGTGCCGGTTTGACAAGACAGGTAGCGACAGCGACAGCGGTGTCGGGTCAGCCCGGTCGGCGTACTCGTCGTCGTAGCTGAAACCCAGAGAACCCTGACTGGACTGCGTCAGCCGTGCCGATCAGAGTCCCGTCGAGGTACACCCGCAGTGTCCGGGCGGCCATCACGTCTTCCTTGTGCCGAACAGCGCGTCGAATGGATCACCGGGAGCCGGACCCGTCTCCGCCGGCTTTGACTTCGGGGCAGCCCCCTCCCGACTGCGTTTGCGGCGAGCGTTCGTCGACGCCTCGGGCACGGTTGCCTCCAGGCTCACACCGACGACGCGAAGAGCATCGAGCACCCGTTGCGCTTCGAGCCGCGGGTGTCCCTTCTCCAGGCGGACTGACCCAGTCTCGGCTCGTCCGCAGTTGCGCGGCAAGGTCGGCCTGCGTCAGTCCGCGAGCAGTACGAGCCGAACGGACGAGTGCACCAAGATCGCCCATGGTCTTGACTTGCATCTCCAGCGCTCCTTGTAGTCGTTCGGCAACATTTCGCATTGTAGCCGTTCGACATCTTTTATGAAAGTAGTCGTTCTATTATCTTTCTGCACTTCAGACGTTGCCGCCATGAATGCCCAGAGTAGGTTAACGGCGCCACCGCGGGACACGTGATCGGCCTGATGCGTTGGTATCGCCCGCCGATACCGCACACTCCGGGGGTGGGCGACCGACACCTCGATCAGGAACCAGACCTACTGAGATCTATCCGATACGGCCGGAACGGGCATCGGGTAGCCAAGGAGGCGAATCGATGACAGAGCGGTCGAGGGAGAACCGTTCCCAGCTGGTGTACACCACGGCACGAGGCCGCGACGCCGTCTTCTGGCAGGCACCGCGAACCCGCAAACAGGCGCGGCCGAACGTGCGCACTCCGGCCGCTCGCGCCCACGGGCATCGACGGAGCTGCAGATCCTGATCGACTCGCACGAGCGCTACGCCTACCAGTTCGCGCACCCAGCAGGTCAGCACCGTCTCAGCGGGCGCTGCCCTGCGGAGACTACGGTTTGGTCGTCGACGGGCGATTTGTCGCGAGCGTCGAACGTAAATCCCTTGCCGATCTGGTCTCCAGTCTGACCATCGGCAAGCTGCGCTACCAGGTCGCCGATCTGGCCGCGCTGCCGCGCGCGGCTGTTGTCGTGGAGTACCGATACTCACAAGCTGTTCAAGCTCGACCGCGTCCGCCCAGCCGTGGTCGCCTATGGTCTGGCAGAAGTCCATATCCGCTGGCCCAACGTCCCGATCGTGTTCTGCCAGACACGCCAGCTCGCCGGGAATGCAGCTAACGCTTCCTTGTCGACGTACGCGGAAGGCGGCATACCTGGACTGGTGATCGCTCCAGTGCGGGTGGCGCCGTTCACCGCGTGGTGCGCCGAAGGAGGCATCAGCCCGATTCAGCCGAGGCTCGAGCCCAGTATGCTGCCCACCTGGCGCAGACCGCCGACCGGCCCTGATCGCCTGGCCACCGAACCGCAATGAGCCGTGCTGGTGCGGCTCCGACACAAGTACAAGAAGTGTTGCGCCGCAACGATATCCGTCGAAGGTGAACCACGAAGGTGAAGACCACGAGGCTGCGGGTGGCGTTGCGCTACGTCGAACCGGCGGTCGCCCGGGTGATCGACGTGCCAGCGTCTGCGACCCTGCCGGAGCTGCACGAGCTGCTGCAGGCCGCGATCGGGTGGACCGACTCGCATCTGCACCAGTTCGTCACACCGCAGGACACCTACGGGATGGAGATTCCCGGCGAGGAAGTGTGGCCCGAGGACCAGCGCGACGAAACCGGTTCCCAGCTGGCCGATCTCGGCACCGCAGTTCGAATACCTCTACGACTTCGGCGACGGCTGGACCCACGACATCGAGGTACTCGGGCCCGGCGACTCGGCGCCGGGTTGCGTGGACGGGCACGGTGCCTGCCCGCCCGAAGACTGCGGCGGAACCGGCGGGTACGCCGAACCTGCTCGACGCGCTCGCCGACCCGACGCACCCCGAGCACGAGCCCATGCGCAGCTGGGTCGGCAACCGGTTACGTCCGTTCGACCGCGCCGCAACCGATCTGTCCGTCCGCCGGGTCGTCGGTGAGGTGCCCGAGAGCGTGCGGCTGCTACTCGATCTCGTCGCCGACGGGGTGAAACTCACTCCGGGCGGACGGCTGCCACGAACGGTGGTGCGCAGCATGCAACAGCACCGACCACACTGGTACCCGCTCGGCCGACCCGCCTCGATCGAGGATGACCTGCCCCCGCTGGGGGCGCTTCATGACCTGCTCCGCGGCGTCGGGCTGTTGCGGCTGCGCCACGGCGTGCTCAGCCCCACCCGCGCAACCAACGATGATCTGGCGATAGTGCGCCGACTCAGGTCGGCGTTCGACGCCGACGCCTTTGCGACCGAGATCACCGACCTGACGATCGGGGTGCTCGCCGCGAATGGCCCGCTCCCGCTTGCAGAGCTCGCGACGCGGGTGCATCCGCTGCTCAGGCGCGGCTGGCAGCGCGACGGGCAACCCCTCAACGAGGATGACGTGCGCACGGCGATCGCCCAGGAGTCTCGGATCATGAAGGCACTCGACCTGATCGACAACGCCGACTGGCGCGTATGGACCGTAGGTGCTTCGGCTCGATCCCTGCTTCCCGGCGCCACCATGCTCGCTGAGATCTGGACCAACGAATGATTCCGCCGGCATGAGTCCGGAGTCTCTGTGGCTACCCCTTGAGTCTCCGCCACACGTCCGGACAGTGTCCGGACACACGGTATGCTTGATTCATGAGCGATCGTGCAGTGAAACCCCGACGTCATCGACTTGAGGTTCGGGTAACCCCAGAGCAGGACGCGCTCATCCGTCAGGCGGCAGACCTCGAGGACACCACGGTGACGGCGTTCGTGCTCGACACCGTCACGTCGCGGGCGAAAGGAGTCGTGAAGCGGCATCAGGACTTGGTGCTGTCGAATCAGGCGTTCGACCAATTCATCGCCGAACTCGACAAGCCAGCCAAGCAGGTACCGGAGCTAATTGACCTCTTCAAGAACAACCCGAAGCTCCGCGAGGCGTGAGCCGCGCTCAGCGCGTCCTGCTCGAACGCCTTGACGCCCATCACGACGTCACCACCTTCACTTCGGGAAACGAGGGCCTTGACACCTGGCTTCAACGCCACGCTCTCTCAGCACAAGGCATGGACTCCGCGCGCACATTCGTCGCCACGCGAAGTGGTCGCGTCATCGGCTACTTCAGCCTGACCATGGGCTCGGTGCTGCGAGCGGAGGCTCCTGCAAAGCTCGTTCGCGGCTTGCCTGCGTATCCGGTCGGCATGGTGCTGTTGGCCCGCCTGGCAGTCGACCAGTCGCAGCAGGGAAAGGGTTTTGGCGCAATGCTTCTCGCCGAAGCGCTGCGCAGGGCAGTCACTGCCGGGGACGCCGCCGCCGCACGTCTCATCGTGGTGGACGCAGTCGATGACACTTCGGCGGCGTTTTACCAACGCTACGGTTTCATCCGAACGCCCGAGAATCCGCTCCGGTTTTACCGCCGCATGAAAGACGTTCGCGCCAGCCTCGATTCATCCGCTGAATAACCGTCATCCACCTCTGCGCCTGCAGCAACGGCAAGGCGTCGGCCGTCGATGGACAACCGGCGGGGCAACCAAACACCATGCTTCTCATGTTTCACAGCGGCACCATCCCTCCGTCAACTCGCCGCAATGCTTTGGGAGCGAGAACATTCCGCTGACATCGGCGGAGCGGTGACGGCCCAAATATCCGTGCCGACACGACCCCGTCCGGTGCTGAACATGTCGGGGCCGTGGCCTATGTTGAGACGTCCGACCAACTACGGAGCGAGGAACGCAGGTGCCCACCGACGCCGACATCGACTTCTCCTCACTCCCCGAGGTCGACCAGACCGCCCGCCCACCGGCCCAACGCAAGCCGCGCTTCGACGGCGACGTCTCCGAGATGCCCGACCGCGCCTGCTGGGCACTGCAGCACCTGCTCACCCGCCGCTACATCAGCGCCGAGGCCGACGCCGACGTCTACAGCTGGGTCCTCGAATACCGCAATCAGCTGTCCGTCCGGCTCTCCGAACTCGACCTGATGCTGCGCGTCATCGACGGCACCGACGTCGCCTTCGTCGAACAGGCCCGCTACGAATCCGCAAGGAACATCAAGCTTTTGCGCCGCGAACCGCTCGGCACCTACGACTCCATCCTCGCGCTGCACCTCGCGCAGATGATGCGCGCGTCGGCCGGGCTGGCCGTCGTCATCAGCCGCGACGAGATGCACGGCCTGTTCTCCGGCGTGCTCAACGACACCGACCGCGACGCCGTCACCTTCGCGGGTCGCATCGACGCCGCCATCGCCCGGCTGGCCGGCCTGGAGATCCTGCGCAAGACCCGCGACGACGAGGACAGCTACACCATCAGCCCCGTCATCTCCGCCATCATGACCGCGTCGGTGATCACCGAACTCGAGCAGCAGTTCCAGACGCTGCTCAACGGTGGCGCCACGGCGACACCCAACAAGACACCGACGACTGAGGCCCTACCGGAGGACGCTACTCAGCCGTCGGCGAACGCCCGGCGCAGAAAGGGCGTGGAGTCGGCCATCGAGGCGAGCACGGTCCCGCTGTGGTCTTCCTCGGGGTAGACGTGCAGGGTGGCGTCCTGGTTGTTCGCGACCAGTTGACGATAGAACGACAGCGTCGACTCCGGTGGCACGTCGCGGTCGAGGAGGCCGACCCCCAAGAAGATCGGGCGGTCGAAGCCGTCTGACGGAGTCCCCATGAATTCGTACAGCGCGTCGGCCATGCCGGGGATCGAATTCAACGGTGCGATGAAGAACGCCGCGGGCGTCAGGTGCGGCGAGTTCGTCGGAAAGCGCAAGGGTGCAAACGGTTTCGGCACGCTCGTGCGGCGTGCAGGCCAGCGGGGCTGAGCACGCTGTCGACGTTGAGGTCAGGTCGCGCCTCGCGCAACGCCGCCAAGATGTAGGCCATGTAGGCGTTGGCGATCGGCCCCAACTCGGGCAGTTTCAAGTCGGGACCGCCTTGGTAGACCAGCTTTTCGATGTTGGCCGGGGTGCCGGTCGCCACCACGCCTCGGTAGTCCAACCCGGTGCCCTGGCTGAACTCGGTGGCCCAGCGGGCGCTGCTGATGGCGGCACCGCCGCCTTGGGACTGGCCGACGATGGCCCATCGCGGTGACAGCGGTAGGCCCATGTCGTGGGCGGCTATCACGGAGTCGACCACCCCGTGTGCGGTCGTCACGCTGTTGAGGTAACTCATCAGGCCCGGTGTTCCCAGGCCGACGTAATCGCTTGCGACGACGGCGTATCCCTCGGCAAGCCAGTGCGAGAGGTACTCGTCGTCGCGCGCAGTGCGTGGCAATGCCGAGGGGGTGCAGTCATCCCCGAGACCGACGGTGCCATGTGCCCACGCGACGACCGGGAAGCCACCTTCGGGAGGTGGACCAGGCGGCAGAAAGACTGCGCCCGTGCTGACGGCGGGCTGATCGTGTTGGTTGACCGTGGAGTACAGCACGCGGTAGGCCGGGCCTGCGCCCTTCAACGACAAAGCGGGATCCAACGGCGACGGACGCGACGGTCGTTCCCTGGTGCGGGTATCGGCTCGCTGAAGAAGCGCGCGTCGAGCCCCGACCAATCCGGCACCGCCGCGAATGCGGGGGCCATCGGGAGAACCGACGTCGCCAGCACCAGGAGAACAGAGAGCCACGTCGCGCGTCGTCGCAAGCACATCGCTGAAGTAAACCAGCGTGGCTCCTACTTTCGGTGACACTCGAGCCCGCCACCGGCAACTCCTGTGAAGGATGCCGCGGCTAGGCGGATTCAGCGTGGTCGGATCGGACCAGGTCACACGCGCTGAGAAAGCGAGACCATTCGGTCGCGGTCGGGCGGACGCCGCTATCGCTGACCGCGTCGGCGCTGACCTCGAACCCGGGTGCGACGGGCGCCAACAGGCCAGCGAGTTTGACGATGTGTCCAGCGGGGCTGTCGTCGAAGCTCTCGAAGACTCGTTGGGAGATGCTCGCCGCGGCGTCGTCGACGCCCGCCATGAGGTCTAGGTCGGGAACACGCATTGCACCGTCGCATCGACGGACGTGTTCCTCGAAGCGGTCATTCCAGACCTCGGTCTGCCAACCAGGCCACAGCTCTGGTAGTGCTTGAAAGAAGCCCAGCGTATCAGCGGTTTGCCACGCCCCCAACGTCTTTCGACGCATGTCGATGTGAGCGCCACCTTCGGGGATCTTGCCCAGCTTGATTCGGCTGACACCGGGGCCGGGCAGCTTGTCCAGCAGCGCCGGCCCGTGCCAGGCCTTGCTCAGGTGCCACCACAGCGGCCAGAACCGCAGCTGGCCATCGGCATCGCTTACAGAGATGAGATGGCACAGGTGGTTTTGGCCATGGGCGAGTTTGAGGTTGGGCTGCCTGTCCCATGTATCGGGTGGCAACGTCACTCCCACATATCCTGCCAATTCTTCGGTTCCGTCGAATGCCCAGCAGATTTCGAAGCCGTGCCATAGCGCCGCGAGCACCTGCATGAGCGCACGCCGCTTGCCCATCTCCACCATCAGTGCCTCGCCGAAGAACAACACCCGGTGACGGTCAAGATCGATTACTGCGCCGCCGTCGGCCCATGTTGGCGGGCACCATTCGTCCTTGTCGCATCGTCGAAGAGAAGCTGCGTACCGAAGGGCGAGCTCCGGTCCGCCGATGAGCGCATCGAGAATGCGGCAGCCTCCCCAGTGCGAGTAATAGAGCTGCCAGTCCTGTCCCTTGACGACGATGAAGTTCGCCCTGTTGCCCATGTTCTCCCCGATCTCCGACGGCGCGATCTCGCGTCACGCGTTGTGTTGTAGCCCAGTGTCGGTCGATGGCGAGACAGATCCGACCATCGGCGAGCGGTACGGCCACCGGCTGTGGACAAGATCTAGGGTGGGGATAAGTGCGACTCATGGGAGCGCGCACCGCGCGGGCCTCCTGAGCCCCATCAACCTCATGCTGCGCACTGGTCTAGCACCTCGGGCAGATGATGCGCGCGTCGGGGGCCGCGGGCTGGGTGACGTCCAACAACTGTTCAACGATGGGACACCAAGCAAGACGTTCAGGCAGGACGACTAGTGCGGCTCCGTCCGCCTCGCTTAGCCGACAGTCCGACCTGGCCGTGAGCGACGACGCCTTCTGCGTACCCAATCGGAACTCGACACCGCCAGGCCCCGCGACGTAGGCGTCGTGGTCGCCAGGATTGTCCTTGAACGTCCCGACCTCCGACGCACCGACTTGTGCGGCACCGTCTTTCACGATCTGCAACGCCTGCGGCCACACGGCGTCGGGGATCGGGCCGCTGAAGACGGCCATGACGTAGGCCTGCTTGGCCTTCGTCGCTCCGTACTCGCCACTGCACCCCACCCATGAGTTCTGCTCGATGTTCCACGTCGTGCCGGGCGTCAGCGCCGCGATGCTCGCGGCCATGTTCTGCACCGCCGCTTGGTATTCCGTTTGCGCGGCTTCCAGTGAGGGTTTGGACTTCAGCTCCTGATCGAGCGACGTCGGGTCGGCTGTGGACACGCTGGTGGACGCTCCTCCCGTATTCGTCGGTCCGCCGCACCCGGCGATGCCCGCCACGCAGACCAGACCAATCACCAAGCTGCGAAACACTTTTCGTCGCATCATCGCGGCGGCACCGGTAGCGGGGCGGGCACCGGCGGCGTGATCGGCGGCGGTGGTGGCGGGGCGAAGAGCTCGTTGTCATGCAAGCCGGCCATGACGGCAGCCAGGTTGTAGCCGGACATGCGCAACTGGTTGTCGCTTCCCAGCCGGGCGTAGTCCGCGTGCTGATGAACGCCCTCGCGCACGACCCCGCCCGGATCGGGCCCGGCCGCCGCCGAGAGTTCGGGGAACATGCCGTCGTACGGGTTGACCCCCCACCCGTGCAGCGGAGCCAGCTCCGCGACGGCGTTGGCGATCGGGTCCTCCATGCCGCGCATCACATAAGCATGCCCTGCGCCGAGGCCCAATTGGTCGGGACTCGTCAGCTCCAGGCCCGGCGAGCCGTAGAACACCACGTCGTTGACGGGATGCAGCCCTTGGGCATTCAGGTCCTGCAGGGCCAATGACGACGTCAACGAGCCGTAGGAATGGCCGAGCAGGGTGAGGTGGCCGTTGGGGTTGTTCTCGCGGACCTGTTCCAGGTACGACGACAGGCTGCTCGCCCCCGCGCGTGCCTGCCCGTCGCCCATGGTGGCCAGGGCATCCTTCGGGCTGAGGGTGTCGATCGGGTTGGGCGGCGGGTCGTAGCCCATCCAGGCGATGGTCGCCGCCGAACCGGGCAGACCGGCGTTCGTCAGCTGACGCTGCGCCTCGAGTTGGAGGTTCTGCGCCTCGGTGACCATGCCCGGCAAGGTGCCCTGGGTGGTGGAGCCGATGCCGGGAACCGTCACCGAGACGTTGGCCGCCGTATCGGGATTGCCCACCGCGACCGCGGCCAGCACCTGCTTGCCCGTGCCGTTCCGCGGATCGAACACCGTCAGATAGGTTTCGGGCGCCTTGCCGAGCGCGTCGTGGACGGCATTCAGGTCACCGAGATGTGCCTTGGCGCCGCTGAGTTCAGCTCCGAGTGCGTGGAGTCGATCCCACGTCGCGCGACTGTGGTCGCCCGTCGTGTACGCGTGGCGGGCCAGCTCGTCGAACTGATGCTGCAACTGGTCGACGTGGGCCTGTGTGCCTGCTCGCTCGCGTTCCATCGCCGCTTCGTTGGCGTCACTGGCGACCTGGGTCGGCGTCAACCCCTCGGCACCAACCGCCGGCCCCGTCTGCGGAATGGGTTCCTTGCCGGTCGCCATGTCGATGGCCTTGGCCAACTCGTCGTCGATGCCCGCCGCCTCGGCCAGAAGGGCGTTCAGCTGCGGCTGCAGCTCGGCCTCGGCAAGGGCCGCGTCGGCTTCGTCCATCGTCGAACCTGCCGCGGGCACAAAGGTATTCGATGCCGGGTTCAGTTCCATCCCCAGCTGGTGGGCGCGGTTGCGCAGATTGGCGAGCTTGGTCTTGAGCGCCTCGATGTCGTCCGCCGCCCGATCGGCCGCGCGGGCCACCGCGAGTGCTTCCGCGCCGTGAGCGTCGAGGTCCTTGCGCGTCTGGTTGATGGAGTCCTTGGCGGCTTGAGCCGCGTCACCTCCCCACGAACCGAAGGCGGGGAGCTGAGCGATGCCGTTGGCCGCCTCCCGGGCCGCTTCGGCGCGACTCCGGGTGGCGTGGAACACCTCGCGGACGTCTCCCGGATTCCAGCGATCGATGTCGGCGACGGAGACGGTCACGGTGAGGTGCTAGAGGCCAAGGTCGAGGTCACTTACTGCTTGCTCTGCCCGATGGACGTCGGTCGCCACGTCGTCGTCGACCTTCACGTATGCCGCCGCACCGGTGCGCAGCCCGTGCGAGTGGTCGACCATGCGGCCGAACATCGCCGTCGTGTCCGCCTGCCACTTCGCGACCGCACCGGTCAACGCCGCCGCCGACCCCATCGGCAAGCCGGGTTGCGCGGACTCCATCCGACCGTCCGCCGTGAAGTGGCGGGTGTGCATGTCGTCGGCGTGCACGTCGACGGTGGCGGCCGACACGTGCAGGTCCTCCGGTTTGACCCTGACCTCGTCAGGCACGGTCGCTCCCTTCGTGCCGGGCTGAGCGCATCAGCTACCAGAATACCGACCGCTGTTGGTGCTCGATGGCACCAATTTGGCGGGCGCCGGGCCCGCGCAGTCGTCGTGCCTGGTTAACCTCAGCAGCACCATGAATCTCGCGTTTCACACTGGCATCAGACCTGCACTGCGCCTGTGCAATGCCTTGGGCGAGAAGCCGTTCCGCCGACCTCGGCAAACGGATCCTGGCACCAACTTTCCCGCCGACACGACCCGTTGGCGCGCACGAGTTGTCGTCCGCGTCGCCTATGTTGGGGCGTCCGGATCATCGACCCAGGGGACGACGTTGACTGAGCAGTTCCACCTGTCCCGGCTGCAGGTGATCAACTGGGGCGTCTTCGACGGCTACCACTCGATCCCCTTCAGCTCCGGCGGCGCGCTGATCGCCGGCGCCTCGGGCAGCGGCAAGTCCTCGCTTCTCGACGCCATCTCGCTGGGCTTCCTGCCGTTCAACCGGCGCAACTTCAACGCCTCCGGCGACAACACCGCCGCGGGCTCCAGCGCAGGCCGCCGCACCGTCGACAAGTACGTCCGCGGCGCCTGGGGGCAGCGCAGCGACGGCAGCACCAGCCGCGTCATGTACCTGCGCGGTGACGGCACCGCATGGTCCGCGATCGCCGTCACCTACGCCTCCAACACCGGGCGCACCGTCACCGGCCTGGTGCTCAAGTGGCTGACCGGCGAATCCCGCAACGACTCGTCGAGCCGCTTCGTCCTCGGCGACGGCGACCTCGCCATCGAGGACGTCTGCAACCGTTGGGCCGCAAGCCGTTTCGACTCCGGCGTCTTCAAGGAGGACTGGCGGTTCTCCACCAAGGTCGAGTCGCAGTACCTCGCGCAGCTCTACGCCACGATCGGCATCCGCGCCTCCGACGCCGCGCAGCAGCTGCTCGGCAAGGCCAAGTCGCTGAAAAGCGTTGGCGGACTGGAGCAGTTCGTCCGCGAGTTCATGCTCGACGAGCCCGACAGCCTGGCCCGGCTGCCCGAGGCGCTCAAGCAGATCGACCCGCTCGTCGAGGCCCGCGAGCTGCTGGCCGTCGCGCAGAAGAAGCGCAAGATCCTCGGCGACATCGAGCAGATCCAGGTGCGGTACGCCTCGGAGTCCTCCGACCTCGGCATCATCGACCTGGTCGACGCGCCGATGGTGCGGGCGTTCACCGACCACGTCCGCATCGCCCAGATCCCGGAGCAGATCGCGTCGCTCGACGGCACCATCGCCCAGCTCGAGAACGAGTACGAGGACGTCACGCGATCGCTGAATCTCGCGAAGGCAGAGGCGGATTCGCTCAACGCGCAGATCAGCGGGTCGAGTGCGAACATCGCGCCGCTGCAGTCGCAGGTGACCGCCGCCGAGACCGAGGCCGAGCAGGTGGAGCGCCGCCGCGCCTCCTACGACGACATGCTCACCGCGCAGGACGTCGAGATCCCCGACACCGCCGACGAGTTCTGGAACCTGCGCGAGGAGCTCTTGGGCCAGGCCACCGAGCTGCTCGCCAAGGTCGAACGCAACCGCGAGGCCTCCACCGACGCCGAGTACGCCCAGAAGTCCGCCCGCATCGCCCGCGACGACGCCGCCAAGGAGCTCAAGCGCGTCGAGCACGTCGGCTCTGCGCTGCCGGAGTTCGCGTTGGCGATGCGCGACCACATCTGCGCCGCAATCGGAGTCGACGCCGCCGCGCTCCCCTACGTCGCCGAGCTGATGGACCTGCGGGCCGACCAGGGTCGCTGGCGGCTGGCCGTCGAGAAGGTGCTGCGCGGCGCGGGCCTGCGACTGCTGGTTCCCGATCAGCACTGGGAGAAGGTGCTGCGGCTGGTCAACGACACCGACATGCGGGGACGGCTGCAGCTGCACCACGTCAGTTCGAAGCTCCTCGGCGCCGATCCCGTCGACCCCGAGTCGAATACGTTGGCGGGCAAGCTGTTCGCCGTCGATCCGACGCATCCGTGCGCCGCGGAGGCCGTCGACGTCATCACCAACGCGGGCGACCACGTGTGCGTCGACACCCCCGACGTCTTCGCGCGGTTCCGCCGCGCGGTCACCGACACCGGGCTGTACAAGGACTCCGAGCGGCTGGCGATCAAGGACGACCGTCGACCCGTCAAGCAGTCCGAGTACCTGTACCAGGGCGACGTGTCGGCGAAGATCAACGCGCTGACGCTCGAGCTCGCGGCCGCCGAGGACACCTACCAGAAGGCCCGCCACAAGGCCGACGAGATCGCGGCGCAGCGCCAGCAGTGGCGCGACCGCGCCGCGGCGTGCAAGGCGATCTGCGAGCAGTACCCGCAGTGGAGCCAGATCGACACCGAGACCGCCGACGGGCACGCCGAGCGGCTGCGCGAGCAGTACGAGTTGCTGCTCGCCGACAATCCCGACATCGAGGCGTTGAACGCGCGCGCCGACGAATGCTGGTCGCAGATCCAGAGATTCATGACGCGACGCGGCGCCACGCAGACCCGGCGCGACGGCCTCGACGAGCGGCGCACCCGGCTGCTCGACCTGCAGGAGCGGCTGGCGCCGGCGTTCGTCTCGGAGCCTCTGACTCGATCTGCTGCGCCGCTACGCCTCCGCGCTGCCCGTCTCGCTGGAGCTGCTCGACCCCGAGCCGCACCGCGAGGCGCTGTTCACCGCGATCAAGAAGGAACGAGAGTCGTTGCGGGAGAGCCGCCGTCGTTCCTACGACGAGCTGGCCCGCATCCTCAACACGTTCGACACGTCGTTCCCCGACGCGATCCCTAACGACAGCGACGACTTCGACGAGCGCGTCCACGACTACGTCACGCTGTGCCGCCACATCGACGAGCGCGAGCTGCCCGAGGCCTACGCGCTGATGATGCGACTGGTCACCGAGCAGGCGCCCGACGCGATCCTCACGCTGCACCGGGTCGCCGAGCAGGAGACGCGGCGGATCGCCGAGCAGATCGAGCGGGTCAACACGGGCCTTGGCGCCGTCGAGTTCAACCGCGGCACCAGGCTGACGCTGCGGGCCACGCCGCGGCATCTGCCCGCGGTCTCCGAGCTGACCGAGATCGTGCGGTCCATCTCGCGGCGCATCGCCGAGGTGAGCATGGGCGACAAGCAGGCGATCCTCGACCAGTACGGCGACATCCTGCGACTGCGCAACCGGCTGGCGTCCGTCGCGCCCGAGGACAAGGCGTGGACGCGCGATGCGCTGGACGTGCGCAACCGGTTCACGTTCGACTGCGCCGAGTGGGACGTCGCCAACGACGAGCTGATCCGCACGCACAGCAATGCCGGCGACAACTCCGGCGGCGAGCAGGAGAAGCTGATGGCGTTCTGCCTCGCGGGCGCGCTGAGCTTCAACCTGGCGAGCCCCGAGAGTGCCGACAACACACCGGTTTTCGCGCAGCTGATGCTCGACGAGGCGTTCTCCAAGTCGGACCCGCAGTTCGCGCAGCAGGCGCTGTCGGCGTTCCGGAAGTTCGGCTTCCAGCTGGTGATCGTCGCGACGGTGCAGAACGCCACCACCATCCAGCCCTACATCGACAGCGTGGTGATGGTGTCGAAGACCGAGGCGACGGGCCGCGACGCCCGGCCCGTCGCGACGGTGGCCACCAGGACGATCTCGGAGTTCACGTCGCTGCGGCACGAGATGCGGGCGAGCGCGAAGCGGGTGCCTGCGGGGGTGTGAGCCGGACGAACGACAGGCGGTCGACCAGTGCACGGTGGTGACGATCCAGACACCGTCGCTGCGAGACTGACCTGGATCTTTGCCGACCAGAGGGCAGGCGCAACCTTCCAACAGCGGCAATCCGTCCGTCGGTGGCAAGGTCGAGATCGGTTCTACCGCTTGGTACAACTCGCCGTGATCGAAGATCCCGGTGCGTCGGACGAGGCACGGGATGTAGCTGACGACCTGACGATGCTCGCTGCGCCGCTGACCCAAGGGGTACGGGTATGGCGAGGAATTCGCTCGATCGAAGCTACCTTCGAGTTTCGTCCGACCATCTACCCACGCTGGTGGGCAAGTCGTTTGACGTGGACCGCTTCTTTTCCACGACAGTTGATCGACGTGTCGCTGAGCTTGAGTTCAACAGTCCCGGCGCCGACCCCGGACTGTACGAAATTGCAGTTCAAGGCGGTACCCACGCTGTTTGGTTGCCGCCAATCGGAGATCCCGAAGAGGCGCACCAGGGTGAATTACTTCTGCTTCCAGGCTTGGAAACGCGTATCGTCGCGGTGGACACGTCGGGGCCAGTGCCGATCGTGAAGGTGGAGGTGAGCGATGAGTAGATTCTCCGATGACATTCCACTCACACCCCGAGGCTCCACGCAGCCGACCACCGTTCCGCTTTTGCTACGCAGGTTGCACGTCAAGAGCGCTCCTTTCGAGAAACAGAACGAAGCAATCCGACAATGGCTCGAAACCAACAAGCCCGGGCCGACTATGGAACGAAGCCTTGAGCGACATGGGTTTGGCGGGTTGCTCCGCGACCAATTCCGTTCGGCCACATAGGCTTCGCGCCGTTCCATCGGCCTGAAGCGACTCTCTGAACCAGGCGACTGCGGTTACGCTCGCCCTGCCGGCCCGCCGCGACCGAAGGATCTCAGAGTTCACGTCGCTGCGCCGCGAGATAGGTGCGAGGGATGCGATTCGCCGCGCAGCATCCGCCACGCCTCGCGGGTAGCTTGCGGAGGAGTTTAGCGTTTACTAAAGCGGAAAGCTGCTCATGAATAGGCAAACGGTTTGAGGGGAGAGCTCCATCAAGTCGACTGCGCAGTACGCGGAGATGGACGGGTACCCGCCAAGCTGGAATTCCGTTCACACGCAGAAGCCGAGACCCATGACCGACCAACCCGATCTGACCTTGATTGATGAGGAGCAAGCCACCGATGCCGGCGCCCAAGGGCTAGCCGCGGCCGACCTTGCAGGCCAGGTCATGCGACTCCTCCAACAAGCGCTGGATGTCTCCCAGTTGGACCAAAAGGCGCTCGCCGAAAGGCTTGGCGTCACACAGGGCCGTGTCTCGCAGGTACTCCATGGCGACGGCAACATGAAGATCGCGGCAGTCGCTAAGTACCTCCGCGCACTTGGCTACGAAACGCGCCTTACCGCATCACCGGTCACTTCTGGCCTACCAGCGCTGCCCCTCGAGCCACGTCGCCGTGGGCCACGTGAGCCGCAGAGGACACCGGCCGAAAGCGCTAGATTGCGCGCCTGACGAAGCCGTCTCGAGCGAAGGCCACGTTGGACGTCAAAGGGACGACCTAGCCAGCCCCTCGTCTCGCTGGGTTGGAAGTAGCCGAGCAACGCTCTCATCAAGTTTCTTCCAAGAGTCTGCACAGGATCCTTACAGTCATGGGACACGACCGTGTCCACTGAAGGGACTGACATGGCGCCCATCTTCGCCCGCCGACCTCAGGTATGGCTTCTCGCATTCGCCGCTGCCGCGTTGACCGCATGCGCACCATCGACTGAAACCGCCCCACCGTCGGCCTCGGCGTCGACGGTCACCGTCACTGCCACACCGGGAGCGGCTCCTACCGCCGCCCTTCCACCTCAGGGTGAACCCGGCGCCGTCACTGTTGCGCCGCCGCCCACGGTGACGGTGACCGCGGCCCCGCCGGTGCCCGTCGCGCCGCAGCCCGTTCCAGACGGACCGTTCCAGTCCCCGTCCGGCAACATTCGCTGCGCGATGGCCCAATACGGGGCCGGCGGTCACACGGTGCGCTGTGAAGTGAGCAAGCACGACTGGGTTGCCACCCAACCCGAGGGTTGCCAATTGAACTGGGGCGATCGCGTCGCGATGGAGGAAGCGTCGCCGGCAAGGTTCGACTGCTACGGCCAGGAACTGCGCCCGGTCACGCACACCCTCCAATTCGGACAGGTTCAACGGCTCGGCCCGCTCAGCTGCACCAGCGAGCCCGCCGGAATCACGTGCATCGACAACAACTCCGGGCACAACTTCTTCGTCTCGCGCCAGACGGTTCGGCTGGGCTGACGGCGTAGACGGCACATCAAGCCAGTGCCTCGTGCCGCCGTCGCGTCAGTCGGTTGTTTGGATCAGAGCGTCCGGCATCGGATCGTGGAGGACGATGACCGGATGGGCCTGTTCAACCGGAAACGCCGCGACGCTCCTCCGCCGCCGCCGACCTACGCGCAACAGCTCACTCAGTTTGCGACTGCGGGCGCACCCGCGCTGACCGCACACTCCGAGTTCGTCAAGAAGAGCGTCTGCAGCCAATGCGGCGGCACCAAGCAGCTGCCGTCGGTCACCGCGTACGTCTACTGCGACTACTGCGGCGCATTGATGGACTTCGACTTCCGGCTCGCCAACGCCAACACGAACGCCGGGCTGACCAACACCGTCTATCACCACCTGGCAGCACCGTGGCAGGCGTCGATGGCCAGGGCTCGCGCTGCCGGCGACGTCGACGGGTTCCGCATGTGCATGCGGGCGATCTACACCGAGTGGGTGAGGCAATGCCCGCAGGCGGTCTCGCCGCGGTGCGCGAATGACCAAGACTTCCGCGAGCGCATGATCACCTATCTCGTCGAGAGCGCGACGAGCAAGGAGATGGACCCGCGCCAGCAGCCGCTGGAGGCAGAGATGCAAGCGCGGACAAACGCCTTGGTGCGAATCCCGATGGGCCCCAACGCCTGGCGCGTCGCCAACGGCTTCTGGGAGATGGCCGAGCTCTACAAGAGGCAGATGGAGTTCGCCTACGCGCACATGGCCGAAACCGGCGTGCTCGCACTCGATCCGGACCAGGCGCCCGTCGGCGTGCCACTGCGGATGGAGTACTCGATCTTCTGCCAGGCCTGGCTGCCGCACATCTCCCCGGAGGAGGGCGAGCGGCTGCTCGAGCTCTACGGCCTGACGGGCAGCTACGAGAAGTACGTCGAGATCGACACGCAGGCCCACGCAGTGCGGCGGCTGCGGCATGCATCTGAAGACGGTGCCCGGGGCTTCGGCCGTGATTTGCGACGGCTGCGGACGCAAGCTGGACATCGGCGGCGGATCGTCGTCGTGCCAGGGCTGCGGTGCACCGCTCGCCTTCCCCGTTGGCGTCAACCGCCTGCCGTGTCCGTACTGCGGGGCGGCCACCGCGCGCGCATAGGGTGACGGCGTCGACCCAGCCGTTGGGTGGCATAGGGTTTCGGTCATGGCCGATCGAGCACGTCCATGAGCGAGACGCCGTTCTGGCCGCCCGCCGCGGCGCCGCCCCCAAACCGTCAAACCTCTGGCGGTATCTGCTGGCCTTCGGCATGGTCGCGCTCGTCGCCGCGTACGCACTGGCCGCCTTCTTGACGAGAGGCGTGTGGGCGGATCCCGTTCCGCAGGAGCGCATCCGCGCCACGTTCACGGCGCAGGCCTCGGACGGCTCACCTCCATCAGCCGACGTCCTTTCGCAGACGAAGGACGTCCTGCAGGAGAGGGTCGAGGATCTCGGTGGCTCGACCTCCGAAGTCGTCTTGGACGGTGACGTTTTCACGATCACGGTCCCCTCGCCCAACGACGACGTGCGCAACATCGGCGCGCGGGGCCAGCTGTACGTGCGCCCCGTCATTCACGCGATCCCCTCCGAGGGTGGGACGACGCCACCGCCGAGTCCCGCCGCCACCTGGAGCCGACACCGCAAAGCTCATCGCCGACGAGAAGCAGTTGCGGCAGAGCACCGATCAACAGATCCAGGTTCTGGCGCTGCAGTTCCAGGCCACCCGCTGCGGCCAGGTGGACCATCTGGTCGACAACGATGACCCCACGCTGCCGCTCGTGACCTGCTCGCAGGACGGCAAGACGGTGTATCTGTTGGACAAGTCGATCATCGGCGGAGACAAGATCGACAAGGCCACGTCGGGCTTCGATAGGGACAGCGGTCAATACGTCGTCGACATGGAGTTCAACCATGACGCGGCCGACCTCTGGGCGAACTTCACCGCCGCCAATGTGGGTACCCAGACGGCCTTTACGCTCGATTCGCGAGTGGTAAGCGCCCCAGAGATCCGCGAAGCGATCCCCGGCGGCCGGACTCAGATCAGCGGCCAATTCACCAGAGCCGCGGCCCGCGACTTGGCGGTGGCGATACACCATGGCGCCCTGCCAGTTTCGCTGTCCTTCACGTCCGCCGAGGCCATCACGGTTCCGGGGAAGGCGCACTCGATGCTGCCGCGGGTCGCCTTGGTCTCGTCGGGAATCGGCGTGGTGCTGACGGTGATCTTCGGCGTGGTGTTCTTGGTTCGTCGTCGACCGCGTCCCGACTTTCCTCGCGGTCCGGGCGTCGCGCCGTTCTGAGCGACGCGCTGGCGGGCTCATCGAAGCGCCGCCTCCACCACTGCGAGGACGTAGAACGCCGCCGAGTAGGCGAACCACCCAACGGCCGCCGCGCCGAATCCGACCGCCAAGGAGCGGGTCCGCGGGCTGATCTGCAGCACGAGAGCGATGAGAGCCGGGATGACCCACGTCGGGAACAGGAAGAGAAACAGGCCGGGGTGTATCACGCCGGAGATCACCCCGAGTACGAGTCCGAGCAGCGGTTGCCAAGGGACGCGTTCGGTGTGCTCGCCATTCGCCTCGTCGCTCACCACAGCGCAAACCACGCCAGTACCGGGAGACCGATGAACGCGCCGATGCTGACGGCCGCCCCCGCCCGTCGGCTGGTCGTGCCACAGGTCCGTGCGGAACAGCACCAGACCCGTCGCGCCGACGACCATCGAGGTGCCGATGGTCCACAGGAGCGTGTTGGGTGCTGGCGGAGAGGCCCCCAATAGCTTCGTGACCAGGGGCATGAGCCATCCAAAAGACGCCGCCGAACGCCGCGCCCGCGTAGATGCTGACGATCCAGTCCCTCCGCGTCACTCCTGAAGCCTAAATCGGGAGAAAGGCCGGGTGCGTCACCAAAAACGCGGACCGGCGGCGACGGTTCTGCGGGGTACTAGAGGGCCGCGGCCACGCCAACAAACGTTGTCGGACGGCGACCGAATAGGGGAAGGGTGGGCCGGGCGCTTATTCTCAGTAGTGATGACCACAGCAGACGAGCCGCCCGAGTCCCTCATCTCAGCGCTCGCGAAGGCGCGGATTCCGGCAGACAACCACGAGTTCATCCAGCGGATGACCGACGCGATCGGCATCGCCAGCTACCGGGCGGTGGCGAAGCCCGACAAGCCGTACATCAAGGCCAAGCGGGTCGACGGCCGCCGCGAGCTCCACATCTACCACGGGTACACGAACGGATTCGCCTCCAAGGAGGAGATCGAATCCGCGATGGGCTCTGGGGCCGGCACCGGACTCAGCACCCGAAAGCCGACCTGGTTCGTGAAGCACCCGCTGACCAATGTGCACCCCGGCGGCGAGCGCTCGCTCAGCGTCGGGCGCGAGGCGAACAAGTGCGACACCTGCCATCAGCTGATGCCTCTGACCGGGATCTGCGACAACTGCGACTAACCCTAGTCTGCGTTGACGAAGCCTCGTCGCCTGTTTGCCTGCAATTCACAGCTGTCACGTAGCCTGTCGCCCGTCGCCAGGGAGCAGTGCTTCGGAACGGGCCGAGCAGGAGCAGCGAGGGATTCAGATGAGCGTTCGTCGTACGGCGCGGTTGCTCGGTGCAGCAGGCCTCGCCGCCGGAGCAGTCCTCTGCTCAGTCCCGAACCAAAATGCCTCCGCCGCAGCGTGTCCCGACGTCGAGGTCGTCTTCGCCCGAGGTAGCACCGAGGCGCCCGGCGTCGGCGTGGTCGGCCAGGGCTTCGTCGACGCACTGCGCGGGCAACTGGGCCCGCGGGCGGTCGACGTGTACCCGGTCAACTACCCGGCCAGCGGCGACTTCACCAGCAGCGGGTTCTCCAGCCAGGTCATGACTGGCGTCCGCGACGCCGGGTCTCACGTGAAGGCCACGGCCGCAACGTGTCCCACCACCAAGATCGTGCTCGGCGGCTACTCCCAGGGCGCGATCGTCGCCGCGTTCGTCGCCGCAGCCCAATCACCGGCGGGCGTGCCCGCGTCGACCGTCGCCGGCCACGTCGCCGCCGTCACGCTGTTCGGCAAGCCGTCGGGAGCGTTCGTCGGCAAGTACGACGCACCGGACCTCGCCCTTGGCCCGCAGTACGTGACCCAGACCATCGACCTGTGCATACCGGGAGACACCGTCTGCGACGGCAATCCGGGCGGTGGCACCAATGCGGCACACAGGTTGTACGGCAGCAACGGAATGACCACTCAGGCAGCGCAATTCGCCGCTGAGCAGATCCCGCCGCCCGCCGGCTGACGCGAAGTTCAGGACTGCTCCGCGTCGTCGCGTTCGTCCTCCAGCCTTTCCTTGCTGCGGATCAGTCGCAGCAAAGTCACCAGGACGAGTCCACCGATGACGTTCGCGGTGACCGTGTAGCCGAACCACGCGAGCCAGTCGAGGTAACCAAATGGCGCGCCGGCCTGCAGTGCCCCAAAGATCAAGAGCGAATCCAGAATCGAGTGGAACATTCCCAGGCCTGCCAAGAGAAATGCGCCGGCGACGGCGGCGGCGATCTTGCCCGGAACGGAGTCGGTGCCGTGCTGCATGCGGGTCATCAACGTGATGGCCATTCCGCCGAGCAGCCCGAGGGCGATCGATTCGGCGTTCAGCGGAGCCTCGACGAAGTGCTGCGCCGACTCGATGGTCTGCTCGTGCAGCTTCGGAAATCCCGTCATGACGAGCCACATGATCAGCCAGCCGCCGACCAGGTTGGCCACCAGCGTGCCGCTCCACAGTTTGAGCAGCTGACCGACGCTGGCCCGCTTGGCGACCACCGTGGTGACGGGCACCAGGAAGCCCTCGGTGAAGAGCTCGCTGTGGCCGAGCAGTAGCGCCAGGAAGCCGATGGAGAACGCCAGACCGGCGAGCAGCGGGTTGTGCGTCGCGTTGAGTACCGAGAGGTAGGCGAGCACGCCCATTGCTACCTCGGTACCGCCGAAGAAGCCGGTGGTCAGCACTTCACGCCAGGGACGATGAAGGCGTTGGGTGCCCTCATCGATCAGCCGGTTGAACGTTTCTTCGAGCTTGTCCTCGATCGGGCTGTCGGAGTCGCCGAGGTCACGCTGATCTGTCTCAGTCACGGGGTCATCGCCTGTCGCTGTGGGTACTGCTACATACCCACTGCGGGCGGCGCCTACCGTTTCACGCGGTAATGGACGAAGGTGACTCCTGACGTGAACACCCGCGACTCGATGAGCTCGAGATCCACCCGGCGCCCGTGCTGGGCGAAGAACGGCGTGCCGCCACCGATCAGCACGGGGAAGACCCTGGCTCGGTATTCGTCGATCAGCCCCAACTCGGCTGCCTGGTGGGCGAGCGCCGCGCCGCCGATCGCGATGCTGCCCTCCCCCGGTTCGGCCCTCAATCGCTCGATCTCCTCGGCCAGGCCGCTCGACGCCAGGCGGGCGTTGCCCTGCACCTCCGACAGCGTCCTGGAGAACACCACTTTCGGAAGCGGGTTCCAAAGCGCGGCCCACTCGAGCTCGGCATCGTCGAACGTTTCCACGTTCTCGGGGTTTTCCCAGTAAAGCATCGCCTCGTAGAGCCGTCGGCCCATCAGGTGAACGCCGACGTCTCGGACTTCGTCGATGCTGAAGCGGAAGATCTCCTCGTCGGGATCCCCCCAGTCGAAGCTGCCGTCCGGGCCCATGACGTAGCCGTCCAGCGTCATGCCCAGCGAATAGGTCACCGTGCGCATGGGTCCTCCTCCTCAATGGCTTGACAGTACGACTGCCGGATGGTGTGGAACTCATCGCGGCGGACGAGATCAGCATGCTTCGCGGGCGTTACGGGATACATGTCGCCGTGAGCCGTCAACGAATGTTGACGGACCACAGACCGGGTGTCCGGCAGACCCACGTCGCATGGCCGTACCGCGCGTCGGACTGCATCGAGGGCGGCCACACCAGGAAGATCAACCGCGCCTCCGGGGTGGAGGCTCTGCTGGGCAATAGTCGAGTTGCCCGCCTCTGCGCGACAATTCACTCGCGCATGGCCTGGCGACCGCCGTTGTCGCTCGGAGCCGGGCACTTCGAACATCACCCCGGACAGCGATTCAAGCCGCCCCCGGCTGGCAGTGACGATGGGCCGCATCTCCGAGCTAAGTGAAGTCAACTGCCGCGCTTAACTTCACTTAGCCACTTAAGTGAGGTCGAAGCTCCGGCCATTGACACGCCGCACGCGGACGCCATACATTTTCGAGGAACTGTCTACCCACGAAGGCTGGGCAGGTCGCCATCGACAGGAGGCCGCGTGGCCATCGGCACCACCGCTCCTACCGTGTTCGACGCCGGCCTGCCCACGATCGACTACGACCTGACGACCACCCCGGCGGAGCTGTATCCCGCACTCCGCGAAGCCCAGCGTCAGGCTCCCATCGCGATGGGACCCTTTGGCCCCGAGATACTTTCCTACGAACTCGTTCGCATGGTGTTGCGCGACAGCCGCTTCGAGATTCCACCCGGGCTCAACCTCGCCGCGCAAGGCATCAATTCCGGCCCGCTCTGGGACAAGGTCGTCAACTCCCTACTGGGCATGGAAGGCCCTCGGCATCAGCGCGTCCGCAGCGTGGCGGCCAAGGCGTTCACCCCCCGCGCCGTCGAGCGACTGCACGACACCATCGTCGAGGTGATCGACGATCTCGTCGAATCCGTAAGCCTCCGAGGGCATTGCGACGTCGTCACCGACATCGCACGCCCCTTCCCCGTGCCCGTCGTCTGCGCCCTCCTCGGCGCGCCGAGCGAGGACTGGGAGCAGTTCTCGCTCTGGGCCGACGACGTCTTCAAGGCATTCAGCTTCGCCTTCACCCCCGACCTCGAGCCCGTCGTCATGCGCGCTTGGACCGAGATGGACGCCTACGTCGACGACATGGTGGCCCGCCGCCGCCACACCCTGACCGACGACCTGCTCTCCGACCTCATCCGCGCCGAACACGACGGCCACCGCCTCGACATCGTCGAACTGCGCATGCTGGCCTCCGGTCTTCTGCTCGCGGGCACCGACACCACGCGCAACCAGGTCGCGGGCTCCATCGACGTCATGATCGACCACCCCGATCAATGGGAGCTCCTGCGCGACGATCCAGACCTGGCGATGACGGCCGTCGACGAGACCATGCGCCACTCGCCGAGCGTCGGCGCCACCATGCGCGCCGCGACCGAAGACGTCGAACTCGCGGGCGTCGTCATCCCCAAGGGGACGATGGTCATCACGAATACCGCTGCCGCCAACCGAGATCCAGCGATCTACGACGACGCCGACCGCTTCGACATCAGCCGACGCGGAATCCCGGCGATCGCCACCTTCGGCGCCGGCGTGCACTACTGCCTGGGCGCCAATCTCGCCCGCGTCGAGATCGCCGAAGCACTCAAGGCCGTCACCCGCAAGCTCTCGAACCCCCGCCGGACCGGGCCCGCGCCGTGGAAGCCCCTGACCTCACTGAGCGGGCCGAGCACCCTGCCCATCGCCTTCGACGCCTAGCGCAGGTTCGCCTCGACGCGGTCGAGGAAGTCGTCGACGGCATCGGAGTCATACCCACGAACGAGCGGGCGCGGCGCGCCGAAGGCCACCGCTCGCACCTCTTCCGCGCTGAGCAGACCGCGTCCCTCGAGCGTCGCGGCGATCTGTTCCCGGAACGCGTCGACCTGATCCGGGTCGTAGCCGCGCCGACCGACGGGCGGTCGCGGGAAAGCGGTGTCGCGGACGGCTTCCGCGGTCAGCGGTTCGGCTGACGCGATCGCGGCGCGTCCGCGGACTTCTGCGTCGTCGGGCCGACGGTCGGAGGCGCTCGCGGCGGTCATGCCAGCGCTCGCGATCGTCACGACAGCATCAAACCCCATGCCGCCGTGACGAAGGTCACCGAGCCGCGTCAGGTGCGCAATCGCGGGTGCTCGAGGTTAGCCATTCACATGGAAATGCCACTTGAATTGAGCTTTCGTGGTTGCTGAGGGACGCCATTCGCCTCGTCGCTGACAGCCAAGTCTCAGGAATACATAGGTTCCCTAACCTACTTTTCGAAATAGGGCACAACGCGGTGTCCCCGCTACCGAACTACATATCGATTGTCAGAGGAGACACCATGTCAACTCCCGCCAACGCTCGCGAAGCGCGGCTCCAGTACCGCTTCCAGCAGTTGACCTCTGGCGACGCGCAACTCATTGCCGCCCGACCCGATCCCGCCATCACCGCCGCGCTCAACGGCCCCGGCAACGTTCTCGCCGACGTCATCCGCACCGCGATGACCGGCTACGCCGACCGCCCGGCCCTCGGCCAGCGCGCCGTCGACTTCGTCGACGAACGCTGAAGGCCGCACCGTCGCCGAGTTCGCGCCCCGCTTCGACACCTTGACCTACGCCGAGACCTGGGCCCGCGTGAAGGCCCTTGCCGATTCCTTGGCCGACAACCCCGTTCGTCCCGGCGACCGCGTCGCGACGCTCGGCTTCACGAGTGCCGACTATGCCGTCGTCGACATGGCGCTGTCGCTCATCGGCGCCGTCGCCGTCCCGCTGCAGACCAGCGCGCCCGCTCACACAGCTGCACCCGATCCTCGTCGAGACCGAGCCCGTCGCGATCCTCTCCAGCGTCGACCACCTCACCGACGCCGTCGAGCTCGCGCTCACCGCGCATACGCCCGCCCGCCTCGTCGTCTTCGATTACCACCCGCAGGTCGACGACCACCGCGAGGCCTTCGAGTCCGCGACCGCGCGGTTGAACGACAAGGCCGTCCCGGTCGAGACCCTCGACGACGTCATCGCCAAGGGCGCCCGCCACACCGACGGGCCAGAGCTCACCCGCGGCCACGCCGACGAACTGCGCCTGCTGATCTACACCTCCGGCAGCACCGGAACGCCCAAGGGCGCCATGTACACCGACCGCCTGATGGCCAACTGCTGGCGCGGCTGGTTCGCCCCCGAGTGGGACGTCGACGGCAAGCTGCCGGCGCTCACGCTGAACTTCATGCCCATCAGCCACATCATGGGCCGCGTCATCCTGTACTCCACGCTGGGCGCGGGCGGCACTGCCTACTTCGCCGCCAAGAGCGACCTGTCGACCCTGCTCGACGACCTCGCGCTGGTGCGGCCCACCAAGCTCGACCTGGTGCCCCGCATCTGGGAGATGTTGTTCCAGCAGGTGCAGAGCGACGTCGACAAGCGGATGACGGACGGCGCCGATCGTGAGGCCGTCGAGACTCCAGGTCTTGGCGGAGACGCGCGAGAATCTCATTGGCGGACGGCAGTTCTCGGCGATGACGGGCTCCGCGCCCATCTCGCCGGAGCTGCGGGCCTGGGCCGAGGATCTGCTCGACATCCACCTCACCAACGGCTACGGCTCCACCGAGGACGGCGTCGTTCTGGTCGACGGCCTTCTGCGGCGGCCGCCGGTGCTCGACTACAAGCTGGTCGACGTGCCGGAACTCGGCTACTTCGCCACCGACCGTCCGCACCCCCGCGGCGAGTTGTACGTCAAGTCAACGGATCTCATCCCCGGCTACTACAAGCGGCCCGAGGTCACCGCCGAGCTCTTCGACGCCGACGGCTGGTACCACACCGGCGACGTGATGGCCGAGCTCGGACCCGACCATCTCGAGTACGTCGACCGGCGCAACAACGTGCTCAAGCTCTCGCAGGGCGAGTTCGTCACCGTCTCCAAGCTCGAGGCGGCCTACGGCGGGCACCCCGCGATTCGGCAGATCTTCGTGTACGGCAACAGCGCTCGCTCGTACGTCCTCGCCGTGATCGTGCCGACCGACCCGCAGGCGACGAAGGCGCAGTTGGCCGACGCGTTGCAGAGCATCGCGCGCGAGTCCGGTCTGCAGTCGTTCGAGATTCCTCGCGACTTCCTCGTCGAGACAAGGCCTTTCACGCTGGAGAACGGACTGCTCACCGGCATCCGCAAGCTGGCCCGTCCGCAGCTCAAGGAGTACTACGGCCCCGAGCTCGAGCAGCTGTACGTCGATCTCGCCGACGGCCAGGCCGACGTGCTGCGCGAGCTGCGTGCCGACGGTGCTGACCGGCCGGTGCTCGAGACGGTCGGCCGCGCAGCGGGCGCACTGCTCGGTACGGCCTCGGCCGAGGTCGCACCCGACGCGCAGTTCACCGATCTCGGTGGAGACTCGTTGTCGGCGTTGACCTTTGCCAACCTGCTGCACGACATCTTCTCGGTCGACGTCCCCGTCGGCGTGATCGTCAGCCCGGCCAGCGACCTGGCGTCCATCGCGGCCTACGTCGAGGAGCAGCGCTCCGGCGGGTCCAAGCGGCCCACCTATGACGCCGTGCACGGCCGCGACGCCACCGAGGTGCACGCCAGCGATCTCACGCTGGACAAGTTCCTCGACGCCGAGACGCTGGCCGCCGCGCCGTCGCTGCCGGGCCCGGCCCGCGAGGTGCGGACCGTCCTGCTGACCGGCGCCACCGGGTTCCTCGGTCGCTACCTCGCGCTGGAGTGGCTGGAGCGGATGGAGCCTCGTCGGCGGCAAGGTCATCGCGCTGGTTCGCGCCAAGGACGATCGACGACGCACGCGCACGCCTCGACGCGACCTTCGACAGCGGCGACCCGAAGCTGCTCGCGCACTACGCCGAACTCGCGGACAAGCACCTCGAGGTGCTCGCCGGCGACAAGAGTGAGGCGAATCTCGGCCTGGAGCCTGCCATCTGGCAGCGGCTGGCCGACACCGTCGACCTCATCGTCGACCCCGCCGCCCTGGTGAATCACGTGCTGCCCTACAGCCAGCTGTTCGGGCCCAACGCCGTCGGCACCGCGGAGCTCATCCGCATCGCGCTGACCACCCGCATCAAGCCGTTCGTCTACGTCTCGACGATCGGCGTGGGCGACGGCATCGCGCCAGGGACGTTCCTCGAGCAGCCCGACATCCGGCAGATGAGCGCGACCCGCCGAGTCAGCGACGGCTACGCCAACGGGTACGGCAACAGCAAGTGGGCGGGTGAGGTCCTGCTCCGCGAGGCCAACGACCTTGCGGGCCTGCCGGTCTCGGTGTTCCGCTGCGACATGATCATGGCGGACACCACCTACGCCGGCCAGCTGAACGTGCCGGACATGTTCACGCGCATGATGCTCTCGCTGGTGGCGACGGGCATCGCGCCGAGTTCGTTCTACGAGCTTGACGACGGCGGCAGCCGGCAGAAGGCCCACTTCGACGGGCTGCCAGTCGAATTCATCGCCGACGCCATCTCGACCCTGGGCGCCAACGTGACCGAGGGATTCGAGACCTATCACGTGATGAACCCCTACGACGACGGCATCAGCATGGACACCTTCGTCGACTGGCTCGTCGAGGCCGGGCATCCGATCGTTCGCGTGCCGGAGTACGCGGCCTGGTTGGAGCGGTTCGACACCACGCTGCGGGCGCTGCCGGAGAAGCAACGCGCCGCGTCGCTGCTGCCGCTGATCCACAACTACCAGAAGCCCGACCACCCGATCAACGGTTCACTCGCTCCGGCGGACCACTTCCGAGCGGCGGTGCAGGAAGCGAAGATTGGGCCCGACAAGGACATCCCGCACATCACGGCGCCGGTGATCGTCAAGTACGTCACCGACCTGGAGTTGCTCGGCCTGCTCTGAGCCACCCGAACCACCCGCCCCCGAGCTGCCTTCTCCCGCGGCCCGGGGGTGGGCTTTGTCCGGGCTATGGCTGGAGCTTCGTGGTGCCCGCGATCGGCAGCGTGGTGCTGACGATCTTCGCGATGCAGTTGTCCCTGTCGTAACCCTGCCGGGTGCACCACGCCAGCACGTCGTCCGGATTCGACGAGGGCAGGCCGACGACGGTGATCCAGAAGTCGCGACCGTTGAACGTCGACCAGTCCCCCGACCACAGCAGCCGCACGTTCGGGTACTGCTGCCGCATCTGCATGTGCTGGTCGAGGATCATCGCGTCGCTCCACACCTTGCCGTCGGCGTAGAGACCCAGCCTCTTGGAGCTGATCTGCGGTATCCAGGTGTCGGTGATGACGTTGGGGCGGTCGTCGTTCGCCATCTGCTGCAGCCGGGCCAGACTGGCGGCCTCGGAATTCGGCGCGGACGTGACCACGGGCGGCTGGTTCGCCTGCGCGGTCGGAAGCGTCACCGTGGAGGTCCCGTTGGAGGCCGTCGGCGTGTGTGTCTCCGAGGGTTGCAGCACCAGGTACATGACCACGCCGATGACGACGACGAGTGCGCGCGAGGCCGACCAGCACCGGGGCGAGGATGCTCTGCTGTCGCGGAGTGGGATCCGGCGGCCGGTACGCGGCGGCTGGCGGCTGAGATTGGTGATACGCCGCAGGATTGGAGGCATACGGCGCGGGGTTGGAGACGTACGGCGCGGGGTTGGACGGGTACGACGGGTAGGCGGCCGGCGGCGTCGGGCGCAGCTTCGTGGCCGGCTCGTTGCTCGGTGGAATTGCGCTCGGCGGAATCGTCTGCGGTGGAGGCGCATTCATCGCCCGCTCCATCGTCCTGGCGAAGGCCATGCAGTTGGCGAAGCGGTCGTCGGGTTCCTTGGCCAGCGCGCGAGCCAGCGCCTGGTCGATCGCCGCGAGCTCCGGCCGCACCGCCGAGACCGGAGGCGGCGGCTCGCTGAGGTGCCTGCCGATGACGACCGCAACGTTCGAGTCCGCGAACAGCACCGTGCCGGTCAGCAGCTGATAGGTGGTTGCCGCGAGGGCGTACTGGTCGGCCCTGCCGTCGATGGCGTGGCCCATCAGCTGCTCGGGAGCCGCGTAGGCCATGGTGCCGACGACCATGTTGGTGGCGGTCAGTCCGCCCTTGCCAGTGTCGGTCAGCTGACGGGCAACGCCGAAGTCACCCAGCAGGATTCGTCGTTCGCCGTGACCGTCGGCGATCAGGATGTTGGCGGGCTTGACGTCGCGGTGCAGTAGGTCGCGACTGTGCGCGTAGTCGAGCGCGGCGCCCACCGCCTTGACGATCTCGATCGCCTCGAGCACCGGCATGCCCTGCGGATACCGTTCGCGCAGAAGATGACTGGCGTCGGTGCCGTCGACGAAGTCCATGGAGATCCACAGCCGCCCGTCGAACGTGCCGCGGTCGTGGATCCCGACGATGTGCGGATGCCACAGCTGAGCGACCAGGTCGGCTTCGCGGTTGAACCGTTCCTGAAAGTCGGGGTCGGCCGAGACGTCGGGGCGCAGCACCTTGAGCGCATCCTTGCGCGGCAGTCTGGGGTGCTGGGCGAGGTAGACCTCGCCCATGCCCCCCATGCCGAGCAATCGCTCGATCGTGTAGCCAGCAATCTCCGTACCGTTGCCCAACGGCATGCGCGGAGTGTACCCACCAGCGCCGTACCCATGCCCTCGACTTGGTCGCACTGGCCGCCACGCGGCCGGACCATGCGGAACCGCGCACCAGCAGGGGCCGCCGGTGCGAAGCTGCTATCGACAGCTGCCGCCACGCCCATGACAGGAGCAACACATGACGACACGCACCGCAGTGATAGCCGCCGCGGCAGCCCTCCTGCTCGCGGGAGACGGCGTGCGGGACCTCGACCAAGCCCGCCGCGTCGTCGGAGGCCGTCACGACCCCACCGTCGACGTCAGCGTCATCGACGGCGAGCACGACAAGCGCCTCGTCGACGCCCGCCGCGGACACCAGCGCCTGCAGCGACCTCGGCGGAACCGTCGGCGCCGACAACCTCTGCGCCGTGCACGCCGAGAAGCCCGGCTACACGATCGACATGAGCTTTCCCGTCGACTACCCCGACCAGCCGGCGGTGAAGGACCTCCTGACGAAGCAGCGCGACCAGTTCGTCACGGCGGCCGAGGATCCTCCCGTGTCGCCGAACCCGAAGGCACTCGACATCAAGTCGATGTCGTATCGGTCGGGAAGTCCCAGACGCGGGCACGGCAAGCCTGGTCTTCGAGGAGTATTGGAATCTCGGTGGCGCACACCCGACCACGTCGTACAGCGCAGTGAACTACGACCTGAGCACGAAGGCGCCGATCACGTTCGACACCTTGTTCAAGCCGGGCAGCGACGCCGTCGCGGTGCTCGACCCGCTCGTCAAGAAGCAGCTGCAGAATCAACTGCAGGGGCTCGACTTGGACGACAACCCCGTCGGCGCGGACATGTACAAGAGCTTCGCCCTCACCGACGACGCGGTGATCTTCTTCATCGGCCAGGGCGATTGGACCATCTCAGCCGCTGGCGCACAACAGGTTTCGATTCCTCGCACGGAACTAGCGTCGATTCTGGCCTGATCACCGCAGACGAATGGGGGCTGTTGTGACGAAACCCTTTGAGGTGCACGCGTCGGGTGCACTCCTTCACGGCACCAAGGCCGACCTTGCGGTCGGCGATCTGCTGGTGCCCGGACGCATCTCGAACTTCGAAGCCGGACGCGTGATGAACCACGTCTACGTGACGCGAACCTTGGATGCCGCGGTGTGGGGAGCCGAGATGGCCGTCGGCGAAGGCCGCGGCCGGATCTACATCGTGGAACCCGAGGGCGAGATCGAGGACGATCCGAACGTCACCGACAAGAAGATGCCAGGCAATCCGACGCACTCCTACCGCACGCGTCGAGCCGGTCAAGATCGTCGGCGAGATCACGGACTGGGTGGGGCATTCACCCGAGCAACTGCAGGCCATGCGGGATGGCCTGGCGAACCTCCAACGCCAAGGGCTCGCAGTCATCTACGACTGAGGAGCACCCTTCGAGTTGCCCAGCTCTGAGCGACAACTCACGCCCGACGCGACTGAATCGCGGCGTTGTCGCTAGGAGCCGGGCAGGTCGCACATCACCCAGGACGCAGTCAGCCGCCATCCCCGCGTCGCGGTTCTCCCCCGCCGGGCCGCAGAGAGTCCTACCGTGAATCCATGCCGGAACCATCCGCCGTAGAGATCGCCCATCCGCCGCAGGCACTGCTCAAGGCCGTCAACCCCATCCTCACCCTGGCGCTGCGCAGTCCGCTGGGTTCCGCGATGAAGGACTTCATGGTCGTCAGCTTCACGGGACGCAAGACCGGGCGGCAGTTCGCCGTACCCGTCAGCGCGCACAAGATCGACGGCGACCTCTACGTCCTGCTGAACGCGGGTTGGAAGTACAACTTCAAGGACGGCGCACCTGCCGAAGTCCGCTATGCGGGCAAGACCACCACGATGCAGGGCCAGCTGATCACCGACTCCGCGACCGTTGCGCAGCTCGCCGTCCGCGCGGCGACGTCCTACGGCGCCAAGAAGGCTCAACGCTCGATGGGCATGAAGTTCCGCGGCGACGTCATTCCGAGCGTCGAACAATTCACCACGGCGGCCAACAAATTCGGGGTCGCAGCGATTCGTCTGACGCCTTCGTGACGCCCTGACGCCTTTGTGACGTAAGGCCTCTCACCGGAGTGAGCCTCCTGGCCGCGGGTATCCCCCGTCCGAACCCAGAGACACATCGAGTGGAGGAACCATGGCTAGTGGTGTAGCGACAGTGTGGATGCCCGTCGACGACATGGATCGCGCGGTGAAGTTCTACGGCCAGACCTTGGGACTGTCCGTCAAGAGCGAGGGCGACGACTGGTCGGAGTTCGACGCGAACGGCGTCACCATCGGACTGAACGGACGCGAGGCGACGCACGGGTCCGCCGGCGGCGGCGCGATGCTCACCCTTCAGCCCGACGGCGACCTGTTCGACGAGGTCGTCCGACTGAGTGACGCGGGTGTCGAGTTCGCCGGTGACGTCGCCCAGCATCCGTGGGGAAAGATCGCCACGTTCAAGGACTCGGAGGGCAACGACCTTCAGCTGTTCGAGCCGCCAGCCTCGTAAACCGTGAGAACAGGCGCACGCACCGCAGCGTCGCAGGTCAGCGGCGTCTGCGTTAGAACGGGCTGGGCGGGGGTATGCGGAGGGCAACGTGATCGGCCTGGTCGGCGCGGACTCCGCCCCACTAGCCACCCAACGAAAGAGGCTTCATGCCACCGACGGACCACGCGCAACGACCCTCCTTCGCTGGTCAGCGGTCACTGAGATCGCTGCTGCTCGCCCTCGCCTGCGTGCTCGGCATCGCCGCATTTGGCGGTCTGGCACCCCAGGCTCAGGCCTTCCCATCGCATGTCGGCAGCGTCGCGGAGGCGCCCGTCATTCAGGTCGCCGACATCAGCACCGCCGAGCAGAGCGTCGTGCGCATCGACACCAGGCTGGACGTACAGCAAGCGACAGGAACTGGGACGGGCGTGGTGCTCAGCCCCGACGGCGTGGTACTCACCAACAATCACGTCATCCGGGGAGCCACCGGGATCACCGCGACCGACGTCGGCAACGGCCAGACCTATCAGGTCGACGTGCTCGGCTACGACCGCAAGAGCGACGTCGCCGTACTGCAGCTGAAGGGCGCGGCGGAGTTACCCGTCGCGCGTCTCGCAGGCCCGGCCACGGTGACCATCGGTGAGCCGGTGACTGGTCTCGGCTTTCCGAACGGTGGCGATCTGATGCGGTCGGCCGGCGTCGTGCGTGCACTCGACAGGGGCATCGTCGCGAGCGACGACCTGACGGGAAGCTCCGAAGAACTCGGCGGCCTGATCGACTACGACGCCGACACACGGCCAGGAGCGTCGGGTGGCCCCCTGGTCGACGCGGACGGCCAGGTCGTCGGGATCGTCACCGCCGCTTCGCAGAACTATCGGATGGACAGCCTCGGCGGCTTCGCCATTCCGATCGAAAGGGCAAGCGGCATCGCCGACGCCATTCGTTCGGGCACTGCATCGGGCTCGATCCACGTCGGGCCCACCGGCATCCTCGGCGTCGCGATCCGAAGCGACAACGACGAATCCGGCGTGCTCGTGCGCGGCCTCCTCCGCGGCGGACCCGTCGAAAGGGCTGGACTAGCCCCCGGCGACGTCATCACCGCGATCGACGGCGTGCCAACGCTCGACGCGACGGCGCTCACCGACGTCCTCGACGGACATCGCCCCGGCGACACCGTGTCATTGACGTATCTCAAGGGCGGCGGCGCCGCACAGACCGTGCCGGTGACGCTCGCCGCCGGTCCGCCGAACTGAGCCAGGTAAACGAACGACGTAAGGGAATCGCCATGAGAGCCAATCAATTACCGCGGTTGTTGGGAGCGGCAGGCATCGCCGCGGGGGCAATCCTCTGCTCGACGGCGGCGCCTCAGGCCTCGGCTGCACCCTGCCCCGACGTCGAGGTCCTGTTTGCGCGAGGGACCGGCGAGGCGCCAGGAGTTGGCGGCGTCGGCCAAGGCTTCGTCGACGCGTTGCGCGCGCAGCTCGGCCCGAAGTCCGTCGACGTCTACCCGATCAACTACGCGGCCAGCGGCGACTTCGACGACCGCGATGGCGTCGCACGGACGGTCAGCGACGGGGTCCGCGACGCCAGCGCCCACGTCCAGGCGACGGCCGCGAACTGCCCCAACACCGAGATCGTGCTCGGCGGCTACTCGCAGGGCGCCATCGTCGCCGGATACGTCACATCGGCGCAGGCACCGACGGGCGTGCCCTCATCGCTCGTCCCAAAGCCGTTGCCGCCCAACGCGGCCGACCACGTCGCCGCCGTCGCACTGTTCGGCAAGCCGTCGCCGGCGTTCCTCCAGCAGTACGACGCTCCGACCCTGACCATCGGTCCGGCGTTCCTTCCCAAGACCGTCGACCTGTGCGCGCAAGGAGACACCATCTGCGACGGCACGACCAATGGCGAACCCACTCTGGCGCACGTGTCCTATGGGTTCAATGGAATGACCAGTCAGGCAGCGACATTCGCGGTGGAGCGCATCGCTCCGGCGCCGCGCCGGCCGCCTGAACAGACAGGAGTTCGTAGACGATGACGAATCGACAGCTATCGCTCGCGATGCACATGGCCGAGTTGGCTCGGGCCACGGCGCTCTCGCGCACGCCCGAGGAGATTCTCGCGGAGGTCACCGCGGCGGCCGTCGAGCTCATTCCAGGCGTCGACACCGCGGGCATCCTTCTCATCCGCAGGGACGGCTTCGACTCGATCGCCGTCACGTCCGAGTTACCGCATCAGCTGGACATACTCCAGATGACGTTCGAGGAAGGCCCGTGCGTTCAAGCGGCTCTTGCCGAGTCGGTCGTGCGCACCGATGACTTCCGCAACGAACGCCGTTGGCCGCAGTACTCGCCGGCAGTGGTCGAGATCGGCGTGATGAGCGGCCTGTCGTTCAAGTTGTTCACCGCCGATCGAACCGCGGGTGCGCTCAACCTCTTCGGCTTCCAGCCGCGGGTCTGGGACACCGAGGCCGAGACGATCGGAACCGTCCTCGCCGCGCACGCTGCCGCCGCCATCCTGGCCAATCAGCAGACCAGCCAACTCCAGGCGGCGCTCCTCACACGCGATCGCATCGGCCAGGCCAAGGGCATGATCATGGAGCGCTACGGCGTCGACGAGATCCGGGCCTTCGACATGCTCAAACAGCTTTCGCAGGAACAGAATACGAAGCTGACGGACGTGGCGCAGCGCGTCATCGAGTCGCGGGGCAGCTGAACGCTAGCCCGTCTCGTCCATCGGATCCGAGCCGGCGAGCACCTGAGCAAGCACCGTGTCGAATTCGCGATGGCGGTCGTACGCGTCGGCCCACACCTTCAACCGCTGCACCGTCTGCGCGGGCAACGGCGTGCCCTCGCGTGCCACCGCGTTGAGCACGCAGCGGTACACCGGCGGGTAATCGCCGACACCGAGGTGGACGAACACGATGTGACGCTCCTCCTCGTTGAGGATGTCGCGGGTCTGCTCGACCAGCTCCCACGCGAGGTTTCCTTCGTGCGGCCGCTCTCCGGGCGTCATCACACACTGCCTTCACGGGTCGGTACGTCGGGATGGGCACCACGCCTCGCAGGCCGATGCTGAACCGGCGAGGGGTGTGCCAAGAGGTTACCCGCGGCCCGGCATGTCGGCACCGCAGCGGAGCGCCCGCACCCAGACGTTTACACCCGACTCTCCCCCGGGTAAAGGCTCTACCATGCCGTCGTGGTGGTCAATGCCGAACTCCGCCAAGGGAGCAACCTCGTGACGACGACGCGCGAGCGTCTGATGCGAGCCATGGACGACGAGCGCGGACGAGCGGCCGCCGACCGACTGTGCGCCGCCTGCGTCCTGCTCTTCGACATCGAGGCCGCTGCCATGTCGCTGATGTACGACGGGGCCGCCAACGAGAAGCTGGGGGCAAGCAGCTCGTTGGCGCAGACGTGCGACGAGGCCCAATTCACCACGGGAGAGGGCCCGTGCCGGGATGCGCTGGCGGACGAGGCCCCGGTGCTGATCGCCGACCTCGCCGATCCGCGCGTTCGCCGGTGGCCCGCGTTTGGACCGGCTCTGCTAGCGCTCGACATCCGCGGCGTGTTCGCCATGCCGATCGCCGCGCGGGGCCGATACGTCGGCGCGCTGACCCTGTTCCGCAGGGCGCCCGGGATGTTGCACGCGGACGACGTCGCAGGCGCGATGTCCGCGGCGGAACTCGCCGAACTTCCGCTGCTCGACCTCATGGCAACCGACCTCGACGCCGCAGTCAACGATCCCGACAGCGACGCGTGGGCGGAACTGCACGCGCTGTGCCGCGACGACATGGCCGAGGCGACGGGCATGTTGACCGCGCAGCTCGACATGTCCCCCTCCGACGCGCTCGCCCGGCTGCGCGCACATGCGTATGCCACCGGGCGTTCGGCGACGGACGTGGCGCGCGACATCTCGCAGCGACGCCTGCGACTGGAGCCGATGTGACGTGCTACCGGTGTGGCGGTCGCGGGCCTCTCGGCGGCGGAGGGCCTGGCGGCCGTAGCGGTCTCGTCGGCGGTTCGGCCGGCTGAGGTGGCCGCGTCTGTTGAGCGGGAATGCGCGTCGTGGGGATGGGCGCAGTCGGGGGCACCGGCGCGGGCGCGGCACCGGCCGGGAGCTGCGCGGGTGCCTGCCTGAGCTGCTGCGGCGCTCGGCGGGGCGGACGCATCCGCATCGCCTGCGTCTCGTCTTCCGTCCAATCCCGTTGCACCAGAACGTCTTGCGTGATGCGTTCCAACGCCTGCTGCACCTCACCGCGGCCTGGCGCCTGCAGGCCGGAGGACTGGGCGAGCCGCTGGGTGAGCCAATCCATCGTCTCCTCGCGGACGACCTCCACCTGGTGCGCTCCCGCCGGGGTGAGCCAGAACTGGTCGCCGCTGCGCTCGGCGTAGCCCGTGACGCGCGAGGCGGTCGAAGGCGGGCTCGAGGATCTCGCGCGGCACGCGGACGTGTTCGGCGATGTCGCCCAGCCGGGCCTGTCCGGCGGCCTGCCCGAAGCGGTAGACCTGCAGCAGCGCCCACAGCCTGCTGATGTCGAGCTTGCTTCCCGGCCGCTGCGCGATGGCACGCAGCTGCATGCCCGAGCCCTGCCGGATCAGGCGGCCGACGGCGTTCTCCAGCAGTTGGTCGGGCGAGTCGGTGGTCGGCATCGCGAACCCCTCGCCCAGGTCGGCGGCGGTGCTGACGTCGTTGTTGCGCAACGGAACCTGCTTGAGCATCAGCGCCAGCACGAACCCGACGACCGCGACCGGGGCGGCGTATAGGAACACGTTGTCGAGCGCGTCGGCGTAGGCGGCGGCGATCGGCGCGGCCATCTCCGGCGACAGCTGCGTGCAGGGCATCGGGCGACTGCGCGGCCTCCGGCGGTGCGCCGCTGGTCGCCAGGGCGTCGGCGAGCCTGGTCTGCAGGAAGTTGTTGAACAGCGAGCCGAAAACCGCCGCGCCGAACGAACTTCCGATGGTGCGGAAGAACGTCACGCCCGAGGTCGCCACGCCGAGGTCGGCGAAGTCGACGGTGTTCTGCACGATCAGCACCAGCACCTGCATGCACATGCCGATGCCCGCGCCGAGCACCACCAGGTACAGCGACTGCACCAGGGTCGAGGTGTCGGGCCCCATCCGCGACAGCAGCACGAAGCCCACCGCCATCGACGGCGGTACCGACGACCGGGAAGATCTTGTACTTGCCCGGTGCGGCCGACGATCACGCCGCTGCTCATCGACATCGTCAGCATGCCCACCACCATCGGCAGGGTGTGCAGGCCCGACGTGGTGGCCGATACGCCGTCGACGAACTGCATGAACGTCGGCAGGAACGTCAACGCGCCGAGCATCGCGAAGCCGACGACGAACGACAGCCCGCAGCAGACCGCGAAGACCGGCTCGCGGAACAGCCGCATCGGCAGGATCGGTTCCTGCGCGCGCAGCTCGACGGCGACGAAGGCGGCCAATGGCCACCAGCGACCCGACGAACAGCCCGATGATCTGCGGCGAACCCCACGCGTAGGTGCTGCCGCCCCAGCTGGTGGCCAGCGTGAGGCCCGTCGCGCCGAGACCGACCAGGACGATGCCCGCGTAGTCGATGACCGGACGCGCCATCCTGCCGAGGTTCGGGATCGCGATGACGGCGACCACGAGCACGACGATGGCCACGGGCACGTTGATCCAGAACGCCCAGCGCCAGCTCAGGTGGTCGGTGAAGAAGCCGCCGAGCAGCGGGCCGATGACGGTCGTGACGCCGAACACCGCGCCGAGCGCGCCCTGATAGCGTGCCGCGTTCGCGCAGCGGGATGACCTCGCCGATGACCGCGGTCGCGGTGACCATGATGGCGCCGCCGCCGATGCCCTGCAGCGCGCGCGCCGCCACCAACATCGGCAGCGAGCCGGCGAACCCGCACAGCACCGAACCGAGCCATGAAGAACAGCACGGCCGCGATGAAGACGGTCTTGCGGCCGATCAGGTCGCCGAGCTTGCCGACGATCGCCGTCACCACCGTCGACGCCAGCAGATAGCTGGTCACCACCCAGGCCTGGTGGCCCGCGCCGCCGAGGTCGGCCACCACCGTGGGCAGCGCCGTCGCCACGATCGTCTGGTCCAGGGCGGCCAGCAGCATGCCGAGCAGGACCGCGGTGAAGATCAGGTTGCGCTTGGGCGCCGCGACCTCGGCGTCTCTGCGGCTGCGGGCGACGGTGGCCGGGACGGACCGGTCGTCGTTGCCGTCATGCCCTTCCTCGCTTCCTCTCGACGCACATTCGCTTCCGTATAACCATTCTCCGGAACCGGTATGCCCGTTTCGTCGGCTCTCATAGCCGACTCATAGGAACCGCTCAGTCGTGCGCCGCGAGCAGGAAATCCGCGCAGCGTTCACCGATCATGATCGCGGGAGCGTTCGTGTTGGCACGGGGAATGCGGTCGCGCTGATGCTCGCCTCGACGTCGGCGCCGGGCCCGGGGAGGACTTCGCGGGTGACGGCCGACGCGATCGACTCGGCGGCCAGCCGCCCCGCCACCGCGCATCCCGCCGATCCGGCGCCGATCACGATGAAGTCGTATGTCGCCACTGAGCCCCTGCCCCCACGCGGCGTCGGCCACGAGCGGTTGATCTTGTCGCGGAGCCGCCGGGGATGGTGCGCTTTTTGGTCCTCAGCGCGGGATCGACACCAGGGTCGTGGATTTCGCCACATCGCGTGAAATCACAGCCGTGGTGTCGAAAGCGCGCGTGACCCCGCTGCAGATTTCGACGTGAGGGCCGTGATCCGAACGGCATCGGCCCGAAGCACGGCCCTGGTGTTGAAATCTCCGACAGGACCAAGACAGCGGGCAGTCGCGGGTCAGGAGGCGCTCGGGGGAGCCGCCTCAGCGCGTGGGGAGCGTGAGGATGCGAGGGCCGCTCTCGGTGATCGCGATGGTGTGCTCGGAGTGCGCGGTGTTCGACCCGTCCGCAGAGTGCAGGGTCCAGCCGTCGGCGTCGATGGTCAGACGGTCACTGCCACGCGCCCACCAGGGTTCGAGCGCCAGCGTCATCCCCGGACGCAGCAGCAGGCCGCGCCCAGGCTTGCCTCGGTTGGGAACGTGTGGATCCTCGTGCATGGTCCGGCCCAGGCCATGCCCACCGAACTCGACGTTGACGCGATACCCGGCGTCCGTGGCGACCTCGCCGATCGCGGCGGAGACGTCGCCGAGCCGACCGCCAGGCACGGCGGCGGCGATGCCCGCGTCGAGTGCTCTGCGAGTGGAGTCGACGAGCGCTTGGTCGGCGGGGTCGACGGTATCGCCGACGATGACCGTGACGGCTGAATCGGCCACCCAGCCGTCGATCGACACCGCGAAGTCGAGGCTCAGCACGTCGCCGTCGCGCAGCACGTAGTCGCGTGGCATGCCATGCAGCACAGCATCATTGACCGATAGGCAGATGACGTTGCGAAACGGCCCGCGGCCAAACGATGGCGCGTAGTCCCAGTAGCAGGACGTCGCGCCTCGCTCATCGATCAGCGTGCGGGCATGATGCTCGAGCTGCATCAGGTTCACGCCCGGCTCCGCTTCACCGGACAGGGTGGCCAGCGTGGCCGCGACGAATTCACCCGTCACCGCCATCTTGTCGATCTCGTCGGCGGTCTTGAGTTCGATCACGTGCGCCCTCGCTCCATCGGTATTCTTATACCGCTGTGAAGATACCAGCTCTGGTATTTGAATACCGGCTATGCTGGCCGCCATGGTGCGCATACCCCTGAGTCCAGAGCAGGTGAGAGCGGGACAACGCCTCGGCGCAGTGATCAGGACGGCCAGGGCCGGTCGCGACCCCGAGGCGATCGCGCGTCAGGCCGGCATTTCACCAGAGACGTTGCGCAAGATCGAAGTTGGCCGAATCCCCAGCCCGAGCTTCGGCACGGTGGTTGGCCTCTGTCATGCACTCGACATGCCCCTGCAGGATGCCGTCGACGCGTGGCACGGGACGGCCAGCCAGCGGCTGGCGATCTAGGACCGCGTAGGGCCTGGCGGGATAGGGCCGGCCGTCGCGGTCGGGCACGAACGGCGACGCCGCCAACCCGACGCCGAACGCCGTCAGATGCCCGAGTTCGGTAAACGTTGGCCGCGCAACGGCATTGGCTACCAGTGCGGAGGTCATCGCCGTTTGCGCCGGAGTGCGCCAGCGCCGGTCGACGTAGCCCGACAAGGCACCGGCCACGCCCATGACGAAGTAGCTGACGCCGACGTCGCGCACGTTGACCAGCCGTCGCGGCACGTGCCCCTTTCTGATCGATCGACTCAGTCGGCCCTGGCTGACGTAGGTCGCGATCACGTGCGCCGACAAGCCGATGAAAAGCCAACGCCACCAACCCAATCGACGCTCCGCCGGCGCCACCACTCCGACGTACACCGGCACGTATGGCCACCACGATCGACCGTCGAGCCAGAACAGGCTGGCGAACAGCACTCGGTGCGGTTCGCGTCGCAGCCTGGTGATGTTCGTGGAGTTGGCGCGCTGGATCCGCCGCGCCTCGCGCCTGCTCGCGCTGCGCTGCCGACGCGTCGTGAGGAACAGGACCAGCAGCCACGCCGCGCTCAGTGGGGTCCGAGCGGTCCTCGCGATGGCGCGATCGAGCGCGCTGCTGAACGGCATATCCTCCACTCACCAACCCCCTCAGCAGTACGCCAGCGAACTCACCGAAGACTAGTGGCATTGGGAGCGGCCGGGAGCACCGTTCGAGTTGCCCGCCTCACAGCGACACTGGGCACCCTCGACGCGAGTCGGCGCGACGTTGTCGCTCAGAGGCGGGCAACTGCATACATGCTCCGGAGACAGACATCGCTCGCCCGAGCTGGCTGACGTGCTAACGCGGGCCGTACTCCAGCGCCGGGTCGGATTCCGTCGCGCGGCTGCTCGAGATCGTCAGCTGGTCGGGACGCACCTGATACCGAGCGCCGTCGGCCGGATTGATCGCATCGAAGCCGCCGCCGGCGGGAACCGCGTTGGCCAGGCGCAGTTGCGCACCGTCGCTGAGTCGCTCGCCGCGGTAGTAATAGCTGCCCGGAGCCGTCTCACACACGATGGCCAGCGAGTTCGCGGTTCTGATCGCCGCCGCGGGCGTGCTCCCCTCATCGCAGCGAGCCGAGTGATCGACGAACCCCTGCGAATCCGTTCCCGAGACTCCCGCGATGGTTGCGCCACTCGGAGACGACGACGATGTCGACGGCGTGCTCGTCGACGTGGCGCTCGTCGACGTCGTGCTCGACGAGGTGCTGGACGGCGAGGTCGACGACGGTGTCGAGGTTGACGGCGCAGTCGACGTCACGGTCGTCGTCGACGGAGGCGGGGCTGCCAGAGGTGTCGACGGCGCGGTGTTGTTGCTGCCGCCGGTGAACACCACCACGATGGCCAACAACGCCGCGACGGCGAACGTCAACAACGTCCCGGCCAACAGCGCCGCCTGCCCCCTGCTCATTCGCGACCGCTTCGGCGTCGGAGGGGGCGGCGCGGGCATGTAACCAGTGTGCGTGCGCCTCGGGTCGACCATCGGCATCTGCGGCGCACTGGTGCGGGCAGCGGGCGCGAGCGCAGGGCGTCCATGCAGGGCCACCGACGCCGCCCTGGCCAGATCGCCCGCCGACGCGTAGCGATCGGCGGGTTCCGTGGCCATGCCCTTCGCGACGACGTCGTCGAACGCGGGGTTGATACCGCGCCTCACGACGCTCGGCCGCGGTCGCGCCGCGAAGATGTGCGCGCTCATGACCTCGCGCAGGTCCTTGAACTCGTACGGTGCGTTGTTGGTCAGGCACTCGTAGAGCAGGCACGTCAGCGAGTAGACGTCCGATGCGGGGCCTCCGGCCTTGCCGCTCAGCCGCTCGGTGGCCATGTACGCGCAGGAGCCGATGATCAGCCCCGTCTTCGTCACGCTCGCCTCGCCGCCGCCGTGCGCGATGCCGAAGTCGACCAGATAGGCGAAGTCGTCGGGCGTGAGCAGGACGTTCTCGGGTTTGATGTCGCGATGCACCAGGTCGTTGGCGTGTGCTGCGTCCAGAGCCTTGGCGACCTGGCTGATGATCGACACCGCCCGCGCGGGTGGCATCGCACCCTTGTCCCGCAGTTCGTCCTTCACGCTGACGCCTTCGACCAGGCGCATGTCGATGAACAGCACGCCGTCGATCTCACCGAAGTCGTGCACGGGCACGACGTGCGCCTCGTGCAGTCGCGCGGCGATCCGCGACTCGCGGCGGAAACGGTCCTGGTAGCTCGGATCGGAGGCGACGTCGGGCCGCAGCAGCTTGAGGGCCACCGTGCGATCGCGCACGGTGTCGAAGGCGCGATAGACCTCGCCCATCCCGCCCATGCCGATGAGCTCTTGCAGCTCGTAGGGCCCGAATTTCGTGCCTAGCCGGGAGCCGACACTCGGGGAGCCCATATGCGCTCCTTCCACACCTTCGCGATGCGATTCGTGGTGACGGCGCAGGTCAGCCCGTCATCGTCGACAGTGTTCCCGCATCCAGTCCGGCCCAATCCGCTTCCCCATGCGGTGACGTGCGACACAACCGAAGTTGAAGCAGCACAAGCCAATTCCATTGGTCAGGGTACACGGTTCACCCATGGCGAGCCTGCCGCCGATGGGCACGGCGCCCACAGCAACGACGCGGAAGTACGCGGCGCAGCGGGCGGTCGCCACGATCACCCTGCTCAGCGCGGCGCACCGGCACGGCTAGCGCCGCTGGCCACCGAGCCATCGCAATGACGGGTGGGGCTTGCGTTCGAACGTTTGCCGGTCGACGGCGACGAGGCCGAATGTCGGTGCATAGCTACCCCATTCGTAATTGTCGACGAGGCTCCAGTGCAGGTATCCGCGAACGTCGGCGCCATCGCTGATCGCCTCGTCCATCGAGGCAATCGCACCGCGGGTGTACTCGATGCGCTGCTCGTCGTCGGCAGTGGCGATGCCGTTCTCGGTGACGATGATCGGCGTGCCCGTCGCGATGCGGGCGGTTCGGCGAATCGCGCCACCGAGGGCCTCGGGATAGATCTCCCATCCGTTCATCGCCCGCGGCGCGGCGAGGTCGTGAACCTCGGTGGGCTGGCCGTCACGGCTGCCGATGACGAGCCGGGTGTAGGTCTGCACGCCGACCCAGTCGTCGCCGCGGGCGGCCTCGAGGAATACGTCGATGCGCGGCCGCGTGTATGCCTCGAGTGCGTCTTCGGCGCCCTGCTCCGCCTGGCAGTCCTGTACCGAAACACCCCATCCGACAGACAGTTTCGGGTTCGCCTCCTTCAACGCCACGCGGGCTGCGCGATGGACGTCGATCAGGGCGTCCGAGACCCCTGCGTCCGGCACGGGAAGGCCGCTGGTGCAGCGCGGCCATGCCGTTGTGGCTGTCGGCGGCGAACATCGCGACGATGTTCGGTTCGTTGATCGTGCCGACGTGCGTCACGCCGTCGGCGAGAACCGGGGCGACGGCGTCGACGTAGCGCAGAAAGCGGTCGCGCGCATCGGAGCGCAGCCAACCGCCGGACCTGCTGAACCACGCGGGCAGCGTGAAGTGCTGCAGCGTGACGAACGGCCTAAGCCCACGCTCCAGTGCACCGTCGACCACGCGGCGGTAGTGGTCCACTGCGGCGCGGGAGACGTGGCCGTCGGCGGGTTCGATGCGTGACCACTCGATGCCGAACCTGAAGTCGGTGAACCCCGCCTCCGCCGCGAGGTTCATGTCCTGCGGCCACCGGTGGTAGGCGTCGACCGCGTCACCCGAGGGCTCGGGGATCACCGTGCCGGCGGCGTGCTCGAACTCCCACCAGTCCGAGGCGATGTTGTTGCCCTCGGTCTGGTGTGCACCGGTGGCCACGCCCCACAGGAAGTCGCTCATGAGGCACCACCGTAGTGCGATGTGTGGCGTCTAATCAGCGCTCACCGCTGGAGATACTCCACAAATCGCCGGGGTAGAGAGCGTCAGCGGGAAGGCCGACGATTCCGCCGCCGCAGGCTCCGCAACGTCGGCACGAGCCACACGAACACCGCGAGGTTGTACACGCCAAGGACCACGTAGAGCACCGTGTCGCGGGCATCGAATCCGAGGATGCCCGGCGTGCCATGCGCTGTGTGGACGGCACAGACGACGGCCAGCGCCAGCCAACCCGCACCCGCGACCACCGCGAACACGACCGTCGACCACTGCCCGAGACACACCAGGACGGCCAGCACCCCGCTCACGATGAGAAGCCCGCCGTGCAGGGGCGTCAGCGCGAGACCCAGCAGTGGCATGCCCTCGCCGCCGAATCGCACCCCCGCTTTGGACAAGGCGAGCGCGACTCCGCCGACGCCCGCGATGGCCAGCCCTTCGGCCAGCAGCGCCGCATGCGCAGCACGGAAGTGGCCGACGATCTTGTCCCCCGACGGGGTACCGAGACGGCCGGCCGCAGCACGCATCTCCTCGCGTACTGACGCCATGGGCCGGGACATGGGTCAAGCTTGCCGTCGCAAGCCCCGCGATTGGGGCCGCGCAAGCCGATTCTCAGGCGATGCAGCCAGGGTTCACAGGCACGCTCGCATTCAGCCCGCGCGGTCGAATACACAGCGAAACTAGGTAATGTCACAGGCCGTGGACAGGCGAGCGAGACGAGTCGCCGTTGCCCTAGCTGTGGCGGCGGCCGCTTCGGCGACCGCCTGCGGCGCTCAGCCCGATCGCACGACGCCCATTACCGTCTACGCGGCGTCCCCACTGATCAAGAGCTTCACGGCGATCGCCAACGAATTCGAAGCGGCCAATCCCGACTACTCGGTGCAGTTCGTGTTCGCCGGATCGTCCGACCTGTCCACGTCGCTGACGGACGGCGCCATCGCCGACGTCTACGCATCGGGCAACACCGACAACATGACCGCGGTGACCAACGCGGGCCTCACCGCTGGTGCGCCGGTTGCGTTCGCCTCGAACCGGCTCGTCATCGTGGTCCCCGCAGGCAATCCCGGCCACGTGTCGTCGGCCGCCGATCTCAACAGCCCCGGGCTCCGGGTCGCGGTGTGCGACCCGGGAACCACGTGCGGAACGGCGACCGAGCTCGCCGAGCGGCGCACCGGGATCCGCCTGCAGCCTGCTGCCTCGGAGGTCACCTCACGCGGCGTGCTCAAGGACGTCACGGCAGGAGAGGTCGACGCGGGTCTGCTCTTCATGACCGATGCACGGCAGGCGGGCGACGCGGCCGTGATCATCGATCTGCCAGGAAGCGTCGACGACGTCACGTCGTGGATCGCCACCATGAAGGGCAGCACGCTGTCGGGCGGAGCCACCCGCTTCGTCGACGAGGTCAATAGCCCGACGGGCAAGCGGATACTCGAGGAGAACGGCTTCACGGAGCCGCTGAAGAATTCGAAGGGATAGGCCTGACGGATCTCGACGACCTCGTCGACGAGTGGCAGCTCAAGCCCGACGGCGACCCCATCCGCACGCAGCGGGCGACGGTGCTGCCCGTGCAGTCGCACGACGGGCCGGCCGTGCTCAGGATCGGCGCCGTCGCCGACGACGCGCACCTGGTGCTCCGCCGATGGAACGGCAACGGCGCCGCCCGGCTGTTGCGCGCCGATCCGCATCGACGGGCGCTGCTCCTCGAGCGGCTGCGCCCCGAAAGCCTCGACACGCTGTGGGACGTCGAGGCCTGCCAGTTGGTCGCCGAGCTCTACGGCCGACTCCACGTCCCTGCGATGCCCCAATTGCCCATGCTGCCAACGCTTCTCGCCGAGTGGGCCGCGGACTTCACGGCGTTGCCCCGCAGCGCACCGATTCCGCACCGGCTGGTCGAGCAGGCCGTCACACTGTGCGGCGACTTCGCCACCGCGCCGGCGGAGCACGTCCTGCACGGCAACCTGCACTACGGCAACGTGCTCGCCGCCGACCGCGAACCGTGGCTCGCCATCTCGCCGTCCCCGATCAACGGCGACCCGCACTACGAGCTCGCGCCGATGTTGTGGAGTCGCTGGGACGAGCTCGCCGGCTACCTCCGCGACGGTGTGCGGCAGCGGTTCTACGCCCTGGTCGACGCCGCCGGGTTCGACGAGGATCGCGCCCGCGCCTGGGTCATCGTCCGCGTGGTCCGCGAGGCCGAACGCGCATTGACCCGCGGCGACGATCCGTCGACCCTGACCCGTTACGTCACGCTGGCCAAGGCGGTTCAGGACTGATCCGGTCAGCAGGTGGTGCCGCCCGCGGGCAGTTTTCCGTCGATCAGGTACGCCGTCGCGGCATCGTCGACGCACGTGTCGCCCTGGTACACCACCGTGTGCTGCGTGCCGTCGTACGTCAGCAGCGCGCCGCCGAGCTGCCCGGCGAGGTCGACGCCCGCCTGGTACGGGGTGGCCGGGTCGTTGGTCGTGGACACCACCAGCACCGGCGGTAGGCCCTTCACCGACACCGGGTGCGGTGCGCTCGTCGCCGGGACCGGCCAGAACGCGCACGCGTCCAGGGGCGCAGCACCCGTGAAGGTCCCATAGCTGAGGAACGGCGCCACCTCGCGGATCTGGCGGTCCTGTTCGGCGACCCGCGCGCGGTCGGTCACGGGCGGGTGGTCGACGCAGTTGATCGCGACCAGCGCGTCGTTCGCATTCGAGTAGTGGCCCTGCGGGTCACGTTCCAGGTACTGGTCGGCAAGGTCGAGCAGCGCGCCACCCTCGCCCTTCGAGAGCTCGGACAGCCCCGACCGCAACTGCTGCCACAGCGCAGGCGAGTACATCGCCATCTGGGTGCCGGTGACGGCGTCGCCGTAACTGAGCACTCGCCCGTCAGCCGCCGGAACCGGCTTGGCCACCAGCGGGTCGACCATGCCCCGGTACACGGCGGTCGCCTTGGCCGGATCGGTGCCCAGCGCGCAGTCGGCGTCCTTCGCGCAGTCGGCGGCGAAGTCGTCGAACGCCTTCTGGAAGCCGGCGGTCTGGTCGATGTTGGCCTGGATCGAGTCCTTGTCGGGGTCGACGGCACCGTCGAGGATCATCGCGCGGAAGTTCTTGGGATAGGCCTCGGCGTAGGCCCGTCCGATCAGGGTGCCGTACGAGTACCCGAGGTACGTCAGCTTCTCGTCGCCAAGCGCGACCCGCAGCCTGTCGAGGTCCTTCACGACGTTCGCGGTGCCGATGTTCGCGAGGAAGTCCTTGCCCATCTTGTCGACGCAGCGCTGGATGAACGCCTTCTCCGTGTCCTCGATGTGCGCGATGCCCTCGGGGCTGTAGTCGACCTGCGGATCGGCCCGCATGGCGTCGTTGTCCGCGTCGGAGTTGCACCGCAGTTCCGGAGTCGACGAACCGACTCCGCGAGGATCGAAGCCGACGAGGTCGAACCGCTCGCGAATCTGGGATGGAAGCGAGCCGACGAGGCCCAGCGCTAGATCGACTCCCGACCCGCCCGGGCCGCCGGGGTTGATCACCAGCGATCCGATCTTGTCGCCGGTGGCCGGGAAGCGGATGAGCGCGATCTCGGCCTCGCCTGCATCGGGCTTCGCGTAGTCGACGGGCACCGTCAGGTGACCGCATTGCGCGCCCTTGGGCAGGCCGCTTGCATCCCCACCACCTTCGACCCGACACGGGTGCCAGTCGACTTGCTGCGGTGACTGCTGGGCCGGAGTCTGGGTCTGCTGAGACTGAATCCGCTGCGGCTGAGCCTGCCCGGATTGTGCCTCTGGCCTGCCAACGACGGTGGTGCTGCACGCCGTGAGCAGAACCGCTGCGGCCAGGGTCGGCCACGTCAATGCTGCTCTTTTCATGTAGGACATGGTGCCAGTAGCGCCTGAGCGCGCCCTAAGGCCGCCTCAGCGCAGGATGGCGCCGATGGCGTCGCGCGCCCGGTCCAGCATGGACGCGAACGGGCCGGCGATGAGGTTCTTCTTCGCGGACTCGACGCCAGGGTGCGGACGGGTCGGAGCGATCGCCTCCGCGACGCGGACGGCGCCGGTCAGCTGCTTGGTCTCCTCTGCACTCAGCTCGCGCTTCAGCCCTGGGAACTCATCGGCCTCCTCGTGCTCGGCGTGATCGAGCACCGCCTGCTGAAAGACCTTCAGCTCCTTGAGGAATTCGCTCGAGCCGATGTCCAGGCCCTCAAGGCGCTTCAATTGCACCTTGGCGTCGTGCTCCTCCTCGAGGCGGGCGTTGACGATGTCGTCGCCCTGCGTCAGCTCGTCGCGAGCACGCGGATGAACCACCATCTCCTCGGCGGTTTCGTGGACCGCCAGCAGCTGCCGCAGTTCGATGAACGCCTTTTCGCGAGCCTCGTCGCTCGACGCGGACAGCACTTCCTCGAACATGTCCTTGATCTGGTTGTGCTGGCCTGTGAGGAACTTCACGACGTCGTTGGTCGTCTCGACGAATGTGTCGACCATGGGGGATACCTCCTGGATTAAGACAAGGGATTAGGCGCCGGGGGCTGCGCGCCGTTAGCCATTGGCTACCCGGATGTCCTGGTAGGCAATCTGGGGCGCCGGCATTCGCCTACGCCGGCTCATCGTCGAAGTCGAGCTTTTCCCAGGCCACGGCCGTGCGCCAGCGCGGGTCACGCGTCGCCCACGCCCACATGACGTCGGCGACCAGACCGCTCTTCTGAGTGCGGAACGCGAAGTGCGCGTCGGGTCCGCCGTCGCGGTACTCGAGTTGGTAGTGCCCTTCCTCGTCGCGATAGGTCTGGACGTACTCCTCGTCGCCGCGCGTGACGATGAAATACGGCTCCTCCGGCACGGGCCAGGTCGTCAGCAGCACCAGATTCGACAGCAGGAGCGGCGTCACGTACGGCAGTGTCAGGTCCCCGGGCAGGGACACGTCGACGTCGACGCTGCCAATCGGGTCGTAGAGCCGAAGGAGTTCCATGTCGAACACCGCCAGCCCGCGGGCCTTCGTCGCGAGCAGCAGGGAGCGGAGCAGGCCGTCCTCGGGGCGATGCGTCGCGATGATGACTCCGCGACCGTCGACGGGGCTCGTGATCACGAAGCTGGTCGCCGCGGTCTCGGACATTTCGTCGATCAACCCGCGAACGTTCGCGAGCGGCTCGCCGACGCCACCTCGCCCCATCGCGTCGACCAGATCGTCGGCCTCGTCGACGGTGGCGACCGAACCGGCAGGGAAGATGGCGAAGCGATGGTTCATCTCCCGCTCGCCATCCTTCGGTTCGCCTGCGACGCGCGAGAACGCGTCGGCGTCCCACTCGCGATTCAGCAGCCGAACCGCGGTCGCGTGCGCGCGGTTGGCGCAGGAGAAGTAGACGTTGGGCAGAATCCCCGGGTGGTAGAGCTCATTGGGGTAAAACCCCGTGAAGGAAAGTATTTCGCCGTCGTAGACGTAGCTGCCCAGGCCGTACCCGGTCATCTCCTGCATCAGGTCGGCGGTGTTCAGCGACAGCGCCAGCTTGATGCCGTCGGCCTGCGAACCCGCGTTGAAGGGAAACCGTTGCAGCACCAATAATCCGTTGCCGTACAACGGATGCGGCTGATCACCCGTCACCTGGCACAGCGATGACGCGTCGCCGAAGGGGAACTCCACGGTGAAGCTCAGACCGCCACTCGTCGCGCCGATCGACGGGGGCTGCATCATGTACTCGTCGACCGCGTCGCGGAACTCCTCCTCGGGCCACCGGCACGCAGTCTTGCCGCCCTCGATGAAAATGCCTGCGGTGAAAGCCATCTGGTCAGGCGTCGGCCGGATACCATTCAGTGGATGGCCGCTGATGGCCTGCCGGGCATCGATCGAGTGCGCCAACGCCGGACTCAGTGACCGAGCCTCCCCGATCTGCAGGACCGCCGCGGCGCTCAGCAGAATCCGCATCCACGGGGCGATGTCCTCGTACACCAGGGCCAGGGAACACAGGCTCAGGGTGCGCGCATCGATGTCATAGACCGGTCCGGACATGGCCGCGCATCCCATCGGCCCGTTGTTCAATGCGGTCAGGGCGGCGTCGGTGAGCGCGACGTCGTGCAGCATCTCCGTGCGCACCGAGATCAGATAGCCGATCTCGCCGTCGGGCGCCATCTCCTCGCCGACGATCTCGATGGTCTGGGCGTTCTTGTCCGCCCACCAGGTGAAGCCCGTCGGCGTGCGGACCGACCACTCCTCGTCCACCTGCAACTGCGTTGAATGGAGCCAGTCGACGACGTGTTCGCCAACGTTCACCGCGGCCAACTCCTCCTGCACAGAATGGGGCACCGTGCACGTCAAACGTACCGCTACGCGGCGACGGGCAGGCCGTCAAATGCAGACTCCCCCCTCGCCGCCGAGGGTTCGGTGGCGAGGGGGGAGCCGTTGCGCGCTGGCGCCTACGTGCAGAAGTGCAGCAGCCCGAGCGGGCCGGTGACGCAACCGCCGCCGTAGTTGTTGTCGTAGCCGTTGTTGTAACCGCCGTATCCGTAGTAGGGCGGCGGCGGAGGAGGCGGTGGCGGGTACCAACCCGGGCCCCTACCTCCGTAGTAGCCGCCGCCGTGTCCCGGACCCGGGTGCCATGGCTCGGCGTTCGCGACGCCCGAGCCGACACCGAGCGCGCCCATCCCGAGAGCTCCTGCGAGGACTGCTCCTGCCGCGATCTTCTTGATGTTGATCATGGTGAAAACCTGCGATTCTCTTGCGTTGACGTGGCCCTGGATCTCCCCGCGGGTCCAAAGTCATTCCGGGATAATGGAAGCGGCAAAGGCCGATCTTTATTCCGACCGACGCTTCGTTGCCACCGGCTCCCAGTCGTCAACTTAGGTAGCCGGCCTATGCAGAAGCTGTGAATGGCGTATGCATCGGAGCGTTTGTGGGCATACTTCAAGCGTGCATGCACTCGAATTCTCGGACTCGATCGTCATCTCCACGACGCCCGACCAGCTCTACGACATGATCTCCGACATCAAGCGAACCGGTGAGTGGAGTCCCATCTGCAAGGAGTGCTGGTGGGACGAGGGCGATGGCCCGCGGGTCGGCGCCACGTTCACCGGCCGCAACGTCACCCCGGAACGCACCTGGGAGACCCGCAGCCAGGTGGTGGCCGCGGATCCGGGACGCGAGTTCGCGTGGGAGGTGAACGGCGGCTGGGTGCGTTGGGGCTTCACGATGGAGCCCGCCGACGGCGGCACGCGCCTCACCGAGCACTGGTCGTTCAACCCCGAGGGCCTGGCCGGCTTTCAGAAGGTCTTCGGCGACACCGCCGACGCCGAGATCACCGCGCGCAAAGACGCTGCGCACGACAACATTCCGGTGACGCTCGCGACGATCAAGAAGCTCGCCGAGGCAAGCTAGCGGTCGGGCCTACCGCACGATCTCGGGGATCGAGTTCAGGGCGTGCAACACGTGGACGGCCAGATCGGTCGCGTCCTTCTTGCCCAGCTTCGAGTGCCCCGTGATGGCCTCGGCGACGAGGTCGACGCGGCGGTCGTAGGGCGAGCGGACTGCTGTGGACGTAACCATGGGGTGTTCCTTTTCAGTTGTGCTGTGCGTGTCATCGGTTGATGGCATGCGGGTAGTCGGGCGAACGGTCCTGGAACGAAAGGACATCGGGATTGCGGACTGTCCCGTCGAGGATCTCGATCGCGCGACGCACCGTCTGGTCGGCCTCCCACGACTCGGGCCCGGCGAGCACGGTCGGCAGATACGGAAGAAGTGCCTCGCTGATCTCCCAGGTCGCCGAGTTCCACAGGTAGGACGGGCTGTGGTCGACGGCGTAGTAGGTGATGCTGGACCCGACGGTGAACGTCGGATTCTCGAACGTGGTGGGCCGCGCCCAGCTGAAACCCATTGCCTCGTCGCATGATACGTCGATGATGAGGCTGCCCTGGCGGAACTCGATCAGGTTGTCGTCGTCCAGGAACGTCAGCGGCGCATTGGGGTCCTGCAGCACGCAGTTGACGACGACGTCGTGCTCGGCCAGGAAGCCGGCCAACGGCACCATGCCGTCTTCGAGATCCGCAAAGCTCTCCGCCGATCCGTCGCCACGGTCGACGTGATCGAAGTGCACGATCTGCGCCGAGTGGATCGGCGACGCCACCTCGGTCACCTCGCGATTGGTGAGGATGTCCACGTCGTGGATGCCGTGGGCGCTGAGCGCAGTCACCGCGCCGCGCGCGGTCGAGCCGAATCCGATGACGGCAGCACGCATCCGGCGTCCGTACATGCCGGTCGACCCGACGAGTTCGAGGGCGTGCAGCACCGAACAGTAGCCGGCCATCTCGTTGTTCTTGTGGAACACATGGAGTTTGAACGAGCCGTTGTCACGCCACCGGTTCATCGCCTCGAACGCGATCAAGGTCTGGCGGCGATCGATCGCCTGCTGCGTCATCTCCCGGTCCTGCACGCAGTGGGGCCACCCCCACAGCACCTGACCGTCGCGAAGCTCGGCGAGATCCTCCGCATCCGGCTTGAGCAACAGAATGACGTCGCATTCGGCGATCAACTCCGCACGCGTCCGCATGCCTGCCACCAGAGCCGACAGCTGCGCGTCGGACACGCCGAAGTCCTCGCCGTAGCCGTGCTCGACGTAGATGTTCGCCCGAAGGTCGGCGTCGATTCTGTCGAAGTGTTCCGGATGGATCGGGAGCCGGCGCTCGTTCTCCTTGCGGGTCCGACCGATGACGCCGAGGCGGAGCGCGGTCACCGCCGCGCGTCGAGTGCGGTCACACGAGTGCCCGTCGCTCCGATAGAAGTCGTTGCGCCAGAGTCAGATACGACGTCGCGACGGTCGACCAGGCCAGCGAGGGAGCCAGTCGACGGCCCTCGGCGGCCATCGACCCAGCCAGCCGTGGGTCTGCGAGCACCTGGCTGCAGCGCGGACACCAGGGCGTCGGGATCGTCCTTGTCGACGACGGTTCCGGCGCCGGAGCCGAGCATCTCGATGGCATGCGGGAAGGCGGTCGCGACGACGGGCCTGCCGCTGGCGACGGCATTGACGAGCACACCGGAGGTCACCTGATCGGTGGAGTCGAACGGCAGGACCACCACGGCGCACGACTGCACCAGTACCGCCAGCGCAGCGGCGCTGCGGTAGCCGGGCTCGAACCGAACCGCGCCGGCGAGGCCGTTGCTCTGAACCCGTTCGGCAAGCCCTTCGCGGTAGGCCTCACCCTCGGCGGCGAGCACTCGCGGATGCGTGGCACCCGCGATCAGGTACTGCGGCTGCCCGCGGAGTTCGCGCAGCGAGGCCATCGCGTCGATGACCCGCTCGATGCCCTTGCCGGGGCCCAGCAGCCCCCACGTCAGGATGGTCGGCCGGCCCGCACGCTTCACCCGCTCGCCCGACGGGATCCTCGCGCCGTGGGTGATGGTGACGACCTTGCGCCGCTCGACGGTGAAGAGGCTGCACAGTCGCTCGCTCGCGGAGTCGGACATCACGACCACGCGGTCCGCGAGCGTCATGACTGCCTCGAGCACCGAACGCTGATGCGGCGTGGGATCGGCGGGGATGTCGTGCGCGACGACGATCGACGGCACGCGCAGCGCCTCCATGACGGCGACGAGCTCGTCCCCGTCGGCCCCGCCGTAGATGTTGAAGTCGTGCTGAATGAGGGCCACGCGATTCTGGTTCAGCAAATCAGCGCAGGCCGTGATCGATGCCGCCGAGCCGTTGACGAGTTCGCCGACGATGCGGGCGTCCGAGGACGGCTGGCCGCCCGCGACGCGCACGATGCTGACCTGAGCGCCGCTCGCCACGAGACCATCGGCGAGGGCGGCGTTGAAGCTCGCCAGTCCGCAGATGGTGGGCGGATGCGTGCTGAGCATGCCGATGCTCGTCGGGCCCGAATGCCGTTGCGGTACATAGCCCGTCATTGGCAAGCTGCCGAGAGACAAAGTAGTCAAGGGGATCCCGCCGTGGGGTCTTCACAGAGTGTCCAGCTTGAGCGGTTGCTCATGGAAATCAGCGGATTCACGGCTGATGCATTCCGGACTGGTTGGTTCCCCAACCCTCCTGACAATACACCCACGGCCAGATCCTGGCCCCCATCTGCGCCGATCTGTACCCGTTCAACTCTGCACGCTGCCATCGCTCGACTGAAATATGTTGGCTGACAGAACGACATTCGAATATCGAGCGCGCCGTGGCGGTCGGCGCCCGCGTCAGACCCGGGACAGGACGACGCCAGCGGCGTACAGTCCGAATATCGGGACCAGACAGGCCCCCATCACAAAGGGGCAGCAAAATGTCTGACAAGTCTCCTCGGCAGGGCATGGCGAAGAAGTCCGGTAAGTCGCTCAAGGAGAAACGGGCGGACAAGCGCGCGAAGGGTGACACCACCTCGCAGGCCGAGTCGGTGCTCAACAAGAAGCGCTGACGGTTCCTTCTCAGCCGTCACAGCGGCAACTCCGGTGACCGGGCTCGGGCGATAGTCGATGTGCCCGCCTCACCGCGAATCCGTACGTTATGTCAGCCTTCGTCGTGCGTTTCTGCCGTCATATTCGCGCGGAGGCGGGCAAAGTGCATGTCGATCGGACCGCGGTCAACGCGCGGACCTGGCCGAAGGACCCGACTTGGCGGGGCAGACCGCGTTGACTGCGGAGGCGGCGGACTGAAGCGGGTCATGGTGACCCGAATACTGGGCGACCGGCGCTTCGATGCGCAATGATCCGCCCATGCGCAATGTCATCCGTCTCGCGACCGTGCTCACCGTCGTCGGACTCGCCGCGGCCACCGCCTGTGCGCCGGCCGACGAGAAGACGTCGTCGTCCACCTCGGCGTCGGCCGCCGACTGCACCAAGGACTCCATGGCGACGCTCACCAAGGGGACGCTGACGTTCGGCACCGACCAGCCGGCGTACCCGCCCTGGTTCGTCGACGACGACCCCTCCAACGGCAAGGGTTTCGAGTCCGCGGTGGCCTATGCCGTCGCCGACAAGCTCGGCTTCGCCAAGGAGAACGTGAAGTGGGTGCGCGTGCCGTTCAACGCGGCCATCGCGCCGGGCCCAAAGACGTTCGACGCCAACCTCAATGAGTTCTCCATCACCGACGAACGCAAGAATGCCGTCGACTTCTCCTCCCCCTATTTCAACGTCACCCAGGCGGTCGTCTCGCTGAAGTCCTCGCCCGCAGCAGGCGGTCAAGGACGTCGCCGGGCTCAAGGGCAAGAAGTTGGGCGCCCAGGTCGGCACCACCAGCTACACCGCCGCCAAGGCCATCGACCCGAACGTCGCGGTGTTCAACAACAACGACGACGCCAAGGCGGCGCTGACGAACGGCCAGATCGACGCGCTCGTCCTCGATCTGCCGACCGCATTCGAGGTGCAGAGCGAGCTGACCGACGGCGTCATCGTCGGCCAATTGCCCGCGGGCACCGACAAGCCCGAGCAGTTCGGCATCGTCCTGGACAAGGACAGCCCGCTGACGGCATGCGTGTCCAAGGCCGTCGACGAGCTCGGCAGCGCCAGCGAGCTGTTCAAGCTGCAGAAGACGTGGCTCGCAGGAGCAGGCGGCGCGCCGCTGCTGTCGTGACACACGACCGCATTCGACCGGGTCGCCTATCGGCAGACCAGGGCGCGCCGGTCCACGTTGATCGCCCTGGTGTCGACGGTGGTGTTCGCCGCGGTCCTGCTGTTCGCGGTGACGTCGTCGCCGGGTTGGCCGCGGGTGCGCGACTCGTTCTTCAACCTCCGCGTCGGGTGGGACAGCCTGCCCGCGCTCCTGGAGGGCCTGTGGCTCAACGTCCGCGTGCTCATCGTCTGCCAGATCCTGATCCTGATCGTCGGACTCGGCCTGGCCGCGCTGCGGACGTTGCGCGGCCCGGTCTGGTTTCCGTTGCGGGCCTTGGCAACCGGATACGTCGACCTGTTCCGCGGCCTGCCGCTGCTGATCTGCCTCTATCTGGTCGGGTTCGGCCTGCCCGGTCTGCGGCTCACCGGACTGCCGACCAACCCGGTCGTGCTTGGTGCGCTGGCGTTGGTGTTGGTCTACTCCTCCTACGTCGCGGAGGTGTTCCGCGCGGGCATCGAATCCATTCATCCGTCGCAGCTGTCCGCCGCCAAATCCCTTGGGCTGAACTATCGGAACACCATGCGCTTGGTGGTCCTCCCCCAGGCAACCCGGCGGGTGACGCCAGCGCTACTCAACGATTTCGTTGCGCTGCAGAAGGATTGCGGGCTCATCTCGGTCCTCGGGGCCGTCGACGCGGTCCGCGCCGCGCAGATCCAGGCGGCCACCACCTACAACTTCACTCCGTACGTGGTCGCAGGCCTGCTGTTCGTCGCGCTGGCGGTGCCCTCGGCGCGGCTGGCCGACTGGGCGGCGAGGCGCGCCGCGACCCGGCAGGGGGCACTGTGACCGCCGGACCGCTGCTGTCGGTGCGAGGCCTCGTCAAGGCCTACGGCGACCGGAAGGTCTTGAAGGGCGTCGACCTCGACGTCGCCGAGCACCAGGTCGTCGTCCTGATCGGCGCCTCCGGGTCCGGCAAGTCCACGCTGCTGCGGTGCATCGACCTTCTCGAGGAGGTCGACGACGGCCAGATCCTGCTCGACGGCCGCGACGTCAGCGATCCGCGCATCGACGCCGACCAGGCGCGCCAGGCGATGGGCATGGTGTTCCAGTCGTTCAACCTGTTTCCCCACATGACCGCGCTGGCCAACGTCGCGCTCGCCCCGCGGGTGGTGCACGGCTCACCGCGTCGCGAGGCCGACGAGCGCGGCCGCGAACTGCTGGCCCGCGTCGGGCTGGCCGATCACGCCGACAGCTACCCGGACAAGCTGTCCGGCGGCCAGCAGCAGCGCGTCGCGATCGCCAGGGCCTTGGCCTACGAGCCCAAGCTGCTGCTGCTCGACGAGATCACCAGCGCGCTGGACCCCGAACTGGTCGGCGAGGTGCTGGCGCTCGTCGGTGAGCTGGCGAGCGCAGGCGCCACCATCGTCATGTCCACCCACGAGATGTCGTTCGCCCGCGAGGTGGCGCACACGGTGTGCTTCCTCGACGGCGGCGTCATCGTCGAATCCGGTTCCGCCAAGCAGGTTTTGACTGAGCCGCAGCAGGACAGGACCCGTCAGTTCCTGCGACGGTTCACCGACCCCGCGGTGTAGCGAGTCCCTACTTGAGGGTGATCACCACGGCGTAGCCGTCATGATCGCCAGTGGTGTAGCCCGCAGTGGCCGGGTCGCTCGGGTCGATGGCGTTGTTCAGAGGGACGTAGTCGATCCTCGACACCTGGCCGCTGGCCACCAGCCGAGCGACGAGCGCAGCGCGGGCCGCGTCATCCGAGACGTACACGTGTCCCGGAATTCCGTTCTCGGAGATGCCCAGCGTCTCCCTGCTGAACGCGCCCGTCCAGACGTATCCGCCACCCGTCGTCGACACGGGGGCGGGTCCGAAGATGCGGCCGTGATTGTTGTCGAGGAGGAACAGGTTGTCGGAGTACGCCAGCAGCGGAAGGGCGGGCTTCTGGCCGTAGGTCTTGGCGCCGATGAGGCCCATGAACCCGCCGCTGTGGACCGCCATGGGCGGGAAACCGCCCAGGGTCATGTCCCTATTGAGTTTCGCGGTGGCCTCCGCGGGAGTCTTCGACGTCGGATCGACGATGATGACGTTGACCGGCTCCGCCATCTTCTTGCCGCCGTAGGTCTGACCGCCATAGTCGGAGACCGACCCGTCGGACTCCAGCATGTACTTGCCGACGACGACGGTCTGGCCCGAACCAGGCAGGACGACGGTGGCGGTGTCGCCTGGGCTGGGTGTGTCGCCAGCGTAGGAATCGCCGGTGGGCGGAGCGGCCACCACCGGCGCGGGACCCGGGTTCGGGTTGAAGAGCGAGCCGATCGACGCCAGGCTCAGCGGTTGGGCGAGGCTTGTTTGCGTGGTCTCGCGCCGCAACAGCTGCAGCGCGCCGGGCAGAACAGCCGCCGCGGGCGCGGCGGGCGAGCCGCCGTTGTTGGTCAGCGGATTGATGCCGAGGGCGGACAGGAAGCCGGTGGGGACCGTCGCCGCCGTCGGCGAGAATCGTTGAGCCGCAGCAATTGTCGGCGCGAAGCTGGTCAAGGAGGCGGCAGACGTCTTGGCGACGACCGGGTCCGTGGAACCGAACGTGGCGCCACCGGGGCTCGAGGCACCGCCGCGCAGGGCGCCGATCACGGCGCTCACGACCGGCGCGGCTGCCTCACTCGGGCCCGCACCGGACTGGATGGTCCGCTGGGAGCTGGGCTTGGCCGTCGTTTCGGTTTGCGGGGTCTGATGCGAAGCCCGCCCGGCCAGGCCCGCTAGCGGACCCGTGAACGCGTTGCCGCCGTCGCTCGTCGACTTCGGCAGCGCGAAGAGCCCCGACTTGGGCAGCTTCAGCGCGGACGTTCCGTCGGCGGCCGAGCCACCGCCGAGTGCGTGACTGAGGCCCCCGGTGAGCGAGTGCAGCGCCGACTTCACCGCGCCCGCGGGATTCGGCGTGTTGCTCGGGGTCTCATCGGCGTTGGCGAGGCCGCTGCCAGCGATCGCCGCACCGGCCCACAGCGAGAGCGCCATCGCGCCGACGCCGCCGACGTACCTCGCCGCGCTCGATGTCGCCGAACGGGTGAAGTTTCCCTGCGCTGCGATGTAGGAAGCGCTGTGCCGACCCATGCTTAACCCCTTAGCTCCCCGCCCCAATATCGGGTGAAGCATATACGCCGGGGGCAGCAATGGCGAGCGTCGCAAAAAGGGCGCCTCAACTGCGGAGATGATCTTGAGTCCACGGCGATGTCGCGGCGCTTCGGACGGCAGGAAGAGCGCCCCGCCGAACGTGTGCTGGGGCCGCGTTCGACATCATCGCTACCTGCCGAAGCCCGCATCCCGCAGAGCCTGCCCAAGAGACCCCATCGGCTGGCTCGACGGCCGTCGACCAGAGTCGTTGTTGCGAGCGGGGGTTGGCCCCTTCTTCCGGTTCTGGTCGCCAGTGCGGCGCGGGCCGGCGTCCGGCCGGTCCGCGCGCTTGGCCTGGCCGCGCGGACCCTCGTCGTTGAGGCGCATGCTCAGCCCGATGCGCTGGCGATCCACGTCGACCTCCATGACCTTGACGCGCACCACCTGCCCGGACCGCACCACCTCGTGCGGATCGGACACGAACCGGTCGGCCAACGCGGAGACGTGGACGAGGCCGTCCTGATGAACGCCGACGTCGACGAACGCGCCGAAGGCCGCCACGTTGGTGACGACGCCTTCGAGCACCATGCCCGCCTTGAGGTCGGCGACCTTCTCGACGCCCTTGGCGAACGTTGCGGTGGTGAACGCGGGCCGCGGATCGCGTCCGGGCTTCTCCAGTTCGGCGAGGATGTCGGTGACGGTGGGGATGCCGAACCGGTCGTCGGCGAAGTCGGCGGCGCGAAGCGTCCGCAACGAGCGTTCGTTGCCGATCAACTCGCCGAGCGTCAGACCCGACCGGTCCAGGATCTTGCGCACCACCGGGTACGCCTCGGGGTGCACACCCGACGAGTCGAGCGGGTCCTCGCCGTCGGTGATCCGCAGGAAGCCTGCGCACTGCTCGAATGCCTTGGGCCCCAACCGCGGAACCTTCAGCAGGGCCTTGCGATTGCGGAAGGGTCCGGCCTCCTCGCGGTGAGCGACGATGCCCTCGGCCAAGGTCTCCGTCACCCCGGAGACGCGCGCCAGCAGCGGAACGGATGCGGTGTTCAGGTCGACGCCGACCGCGTTCACGGCGTCTTCGACGACGGCGTCGAGGCTGCGCGCGAGCGTCCCCGGCGCAACGTCGTGCTGGTACTGCCCGACGCCGATCGACTTGGGCTCGATCTTCACCAGTTCGGCCAGCGGGTCCTGCAGCCGCCGCGCGATGGACACCGCGCCGCGCAGCGTGACGTCGAGTTCAGGTAGCTCACGCGCCGCGTACGCCGACGCCGAGTACACCGACGCGCCCGCCTCGCTGACCATCGCCTTGGTGGGCGGCACGACGCCAGCCGCGCTGATGTCGGTGATGAGTTCGGCTGCGAGAGCGTCGGTTTCGCGTGACGCCGTACCGTTGCCGACCGCGATCAACTCGACGTCGTGACGGGCGACCAGAGCCGCAAGCGTCGCCTTCGCCGCATCCCACTTCTGTTGCGGCTGATGCGGAAAGATGGCGCAGGTGTCGACGACCTTGCCGGTGGCGTCGACGACCGCCACCTTGACGCCGGTCCGGAATCCCGGGTCGAGGCCGAGCGTCGTGCGCGTGCCCGCCGGTGCGGCGAGCAGAAGATCGCCGAGGTTCCTGGCGAACACCTCCACCGCGTCCAGCTCGGCGCGCTGCCGCAGCCGCATGCGGGCGTCGACGGACGCCGACACCATCAGCTTGACCCGCCATGCCAATCGCACGGTGGTCGCCAGCCACGGTGTCGCCGCGGCGCGGGCGGTCATGTCGATGCCCAGCGCCTGGGCGATCATCGCCTCGTAGTGCTCGTCGTCGCCGCCGTCCAGCTTGAGGGAGAGAACCTGCTCCTTCTCACCGCGCATGACGGCGAGCACGCGATGCGACGGCATGGACTCCAGCGACTCGGAGTAGTCGAAGTAGTCGCGAAACTTCTGTCCCGCAGGGGTTTTGGCCATTTCCTCGGACGCTGCGACCGTGCGCAGCGAGCAGCCCGCCCAGAACTTCTCCCGAACGGCGCCGACGAGTTCGGCGTCCTCGGCCGCGCGCTCGATGATGATGTGGCGCGCCCCGTCGAGAGCCGCGGCGACGTCGGCCACGTCGTCACCGAGGAAGCCCGCGGCGGCGTCGTCCGGCACGAGCGTCGGATCGGTCAGCAGTTGGTCCGCGAGCGGCTCGAGGCCCGCTTCGCGGGCGATCTGCGCCTTGGTCCGTCGCTTGGTCTTGTATGGAAGGTAGATGTCCTCGAGTCGCGACTTGGTGTCGGCGGCGAGGACGGCGTTGCGGAGTTCCTCGGTGAGCTTGCCCTGCTCGTCGATGGAGGCGAGCACCGCGTCGCGACGTTGGTCCAGTTCGCGCAGATAGTCCAGGCGCTCCGCGAGCGTGCGGAGCTGGCCGTCGTCGAGGCTGCCCGTGACCTCCTTGCGGTACCGCGCGATGAAGGGCACGGTCGAGCCGTCGTCGAGTAGCTGGACGGCCGCGGCGACCTGCGCCTCCCGCACGGCGAGTTCCTCTGCGAGACGGACATTTACGGATTTGACGATGGAGCCGGATCTAACGATGGGGCCGGATTTCACGATCGGGCGCGGAGTCACGCGGAGACCCTACCGAACGTCTCCGACGGACTCGCGCGGCACGGTCAGTCTCTGCGGTCGGCGTCGGCGACGGTGGCGAGAAGGGAGTCGATGAGTTCCTCGGCGTCCGTCTGCCATTTGTCGGTGCGCAGCAGGCCACTCGATTCCAGGCCGGCGGCGCCGTGCACGCCGGTCAGGAGTATCGCTGCGTAGCGTCCCGCGTTCTGCTCGCCGACGACTGCGGCGACGATGGCGAGGAACTCGTCGCACATCCGCTGTGCGGCCCGGACCACCGCGGCAGGGTCCCCCGCCGGCGTGCTGAACATCAGTTGGTACAGGTACGGCTGCTGGCGACTGAGCACGATGACGTCGACAAGCGCTCGTCGGAGCCTGTCGGCGGCGTGCAGTCCCGGCTCTGTCTGAAGCGCGTGCATCCGATCGCCGATCCGCTCCCAGCTCTCGGCGGCGACGGCAGTGAGCAGGTACTCCTTGTCGGCGAAGTGCCGGTAGGGCGCACCACGGCTCACGCCTGCGCGGGCGCCGACTTCCCGCAAGGTCACTGCGTCGGGCCCTCCACCATCGAGCAGGGCGGCGGCCTGGTCGAGCAGCTTGCGGCGCGTGGCGGCGGCGGACTCGACCCGACTCATGCGTCTCCCATCCGAGTTGACATTGTCATCCTAACGGGTACGTTCGTTCAGATGACAGCGTCACCTGAACTGCACGAGCTAGCCATCGTCACCGGTGCATCCAGCGGGATCGGCGCAGCCACGGCACGGGAGTTGGCGCGACGCGGGTTCCACGTCCTCGCGGGTGTCCGACGAACTCAGGACGCCGACGCCATACGCGGGCCGGGGATCGAGCCGGTGATCATCGACATCACCAACGCGGACCACGTGAAGGCGCTGGCCACCCGGGTGAACGAGGACCCGCAGGGCCGGGCAGTACGGGCCCTGGTGAACAACGCCGGCGTCGGGGTGAACGTGCCGTTCGAGGCCTATGCGATGGACGAGTGGCGACGCCTGTTCGACGTCAACTTCTTCGGTCATGTCGCCGTGACGCTGGCACTCCTGCCGGCCTTGATCCGCAGCAAGGGGCGCGTGGTCAACGTCAGCTCGGTGGGCGGCAAGGTCGCCATGGCCACCTACGGCCCCTACGCGGGAACCAAGTTCGCGCTCGAGGCGGTCAGCGACTCCCTGCGACGCGAACTCGCTCCGCTCGGAGTGCAGGTGGTCGTGGTCGAACCGGGGCCCGTGACCACGGACATGCTCGGCCGCGCGAGCGTGCCGCCCGACGCGCTGACGTCGGCCATGACGCCCGAGCATCGGCAGCGCTATGGCGGGCTCGTCCACGCGGTGGCCGCGCAGGCCGCGGCGTCCGCCAGGTTGGGTTCGTCCGCCGAAGCCGCCGCCGAGGTGATCGCGAAGGCCGTGACCGCGCGCAAGCCTCGGACGCGCTACACCGTCGGCCGCTCCACCGCGGTGCTCACGCGGTTGACGCGCGTCCTGCCCGACCGGTCCCTCGACCGTGTCCTCGCCGCGGGTCTGCAGCCCTACTTTCCGAAGTAACGCTCGGCTTACTCCACGACTGCGTTCAACTCTGCTCGGGCCCGGTCGATTTGGTCGTATGCGTAGGTCACCATCGCTGTGTTGGTCATGCTGGCCCCCGCGCGCGCGAACGATTCGTAGGTCGCGTGACCGAGGACATCGCGAAGGTGGGCGATCGCCGTGTCGATTTCGGGTAGAGCCGCACTAGTCATGGGATTGGCCGCCGCGAAGCCCGCGATCGTGGCCGCTGATTCGTAGCGTCCAAGCCGATCGAGAAAGACGGCGAGGAGGGCCAGGGGCGCGCTGACCATGTAGGTGTTGCCCGACTCGTGAAAATTGCCGATCGACACGGTGAAGTAATCCAACGCGGCCATCCGATCCCCGCATTCTGCCTCGAGTCCGGACAGCATGTGCACCAGCATCGTCTCGTTGAAGCGGTTGCCGCTCTCTTGTGCGACGGCCAGGCCACGCCGCGCGGCAGCGAGCGCAAGGCCGGGATCACCCGCACGGAAGGCATACCCGTGGGCCACGAGCGACCACGACAGCACATACGGGTTGCCGGTCGCTTCGGCGGCGTCGATCAGACCGCAGGCAGCGGCCATCGCGTCATTGGTGGAACCGGCGACCGTCAGTCCGATGACGATGTTCGTCGTGCTGTACGGGTCGGTGGCGCGACCGCGTGCGAGTTGATCGCGAAACCACTGAACCCACCGTTCCGGCTGGCCGACGGCAGGGTAGGCACTCCCGAGGAAGCCCACTGCGGCATGCGGGAGGTGGTCGCTTCCGCCGCTGATCGCCCTCTCAGCGGCCTCGGTGTAGCCAATGGCCGAATCGATCCGTCCGGTGTTGTAGCACAGCGATGTCAACGCATACAGGGCCGTTAGCCGGGGGTGGTCGACGGCACTGGCCGGCTCGATGAGCTCTTCGGCCCACACGATCGGTTCGTAATTCTCAGTTAGAAAACCCAACCACGCCGCACAGGTCGCGATTGGGGCGGCGACGTCCAGATCGCCTTGGCCGGCAGCCCAGCGGAAGGCGGTCCGCAGATTCGGCAGTTCGACGGCGAACCAGTCGTACGCCTCGCGCTGCCGTGGACTGTCCCACAGCGCAAGGATGTCGGTTTCGTGTTCGGCAAAGTAGCCGGCATGCGCGGCACGCGCCTCGGTAGCCTCCCCGCGGGCGACGAGTTCATCCTCGGCGAACTGGCGGATCGTCTCCAGCATCGAGAACCGGGTCCGCCCCGACGATCGGTCGGCATTCAGTAGCGACTTGCGGACCAACGCGTCGAGCAGGTCGAGGACGGCATAGTCATCGCGATCATCGAATCCGGCCACTGCACTGGCACTCTCGAGATCGAAACCACCGGCGAACACCGAACACCTTTCCAACAGAACCTTTTCCGCGTCATCGAGAAGCTCGTAGGACCACGCCACCGCCTGGCGCAGCGTTTGGTGACGCTCCACTCCGCGTCGTGTGCCCACGAGCAGTTTGAAACGGTCATCGAGTCGATCACGTACCTCGGTCGCGGTCATCGATGCCATTCGCGAGGCCGCCAACTCGATCGCCAAGGGGATCCCGTCGAGGCGACGACACACGTCCTCGACGGCGATCTGCTCATCAGCCGATGCGCCGGCATCGATGCTCCGTGCGCGCTCGCCGAATAGCTGCACGGCCGCAGCGACATTCAGTGAGGGAACCCTCGACAACCGCTCGTCGGCAATGCCAATTCCCTCGCGGCTGGTGGCCAGGATCTTGACGGTCGCCGAGGCGGCGAGGATTGCCTCGACCAAGTCCGCGACGCTGTCCACGACGTGTTCGCAGTTGTCGAACACCAACAGCCTCGAGCGGCCCTCCAGGGCTGAGGCCACCGATTCGCTGACACTCTTGCCGGGCTGTTGAGTGATTCCCAGCACCACCGCCACCGCATCCGGCACCGCTGCAGGGTCCGCGACCGCGGCCAACTCGAAAACCCATACCCCATCGATGAATTCGTCGGCCAAGTGCGTGGCGACGTCCAACGCAATTCGGGTCTTGCCAACACCACCGACGCCAATCAACGTCACCACCCGATGCGAGCGCACCGCGGCTTGGATGTCATTGACCTCGGTTTCTCGGCCGATCAGGCTCCCGGTCGCCGGACGCAGGTTGCCGGGATTCGAAGCGACTCCGCGCAGTGGCGGAAAGTCCTTGGGAAGTCCGGATGCGTGAAGTTGAAACACCGTGATCGGGATCGGTAGATCGCGGAACCGCCGCGGTCCCAGATCCCGTAACTCGACATCGCTCAGCAGTCCCGCTGTCGAGTCGGCCACCAGGATCTGACCTCCGTGGCCGGCAGCCATCACCCGCGCGGCACGGTTGAGCACGGTGCCGAAGTAGTCGCCGTCACGCAGCTCCGCTTCGCCGGTCGCCATGCCCATCCGTACGGGTAGCTCGAGCCTCCGCTGCGCAGCGACCGCCGCGTCGGCAGCCGCCTTGGGCGATGCGAACGCGGCGACCACCCCATCGCCCGTGTGAGTGAATAGAAATCCGCCGTTGGCCTCGATCTCGCTGCGTAGCACCGCGTCATGCGCGGCGAGAGCCGTCCGCATCGAATCGGCGTCGTCCTCCCACCGACGGGTCGAACCCTCGATATCGGTGAAAAGAAACGTCACGACCCCCGACGGCGGGACCCCCGCGGACATGCTCGCAGGATGTCATACTGGGCCCTCGTCCACGCGACATTGGCAACGTAGTTTCGAAGCGGGCACACGACCTCGCCGAGTCTTACCCTGAGACCGTGACCGAGAATCACCTGGCCGAGCCGAAGCTCGCGGTCGTCGTGGCAGGCGCCGGTGCCCGCGGCGGCTACGAGGCCGGGGCACTGTCAGTGCTCATCCCGCACATGCGCAAGATCGGCAAGACGCCGTCGACGTACATCGGCACCAGCGCGGGCGCCATCAACGCAACGCTTTTCGCGGCCTACGCACACCTGGAGGCCGACGAACAGGCCGATCGAGTGCTCGAGGTGTGGCGAACGTTCAAGGTGTCGGAGGTGTTCAGGTCGCCGGTCATCACGTCGCCCGGCGTGGCGCTGAGATTCCTCGGCCAGACGCTGCACGTGCCCGGCGTACGGCTCACCAGCCTCGTCGACACCACGCCACTGATGCGCAAGGCCGAGACCGCGATCGACTGGGAACAGTTGCGCCGCAACATCGATGCGGGCACTACCTTGGCGGTGGTCGCGACGTCGGGCGACAACAGCCGCACCGCGGTGTTCGTCGATCAGGCCCAAACCGGAGCGCCGCTGCCGGAGTCCGACGACGATCGGGCCATCGACTACGTCTCCACGAAGATCGGACCGACGCACGTCGTCGCATCGTCGGCGATCCCCATCGTCTTCCCTCCCGTCCACATCGACGACCTTGGTTGGTATCTCGACGGCGGTGTGCGACTCAACGCGCCACTCAAGCCGGCCATCGCTCTGGCCGCCGACGAGATCGTCGCCGTCGCAACGCATCCCCTGAGCGAGCCCAAGCCGGCATGGGACCCGGAGGCACCCCCGCCGGACGTCGACGACATGGTCGTACAACTCATCGACATCGTGCTCGTCGACCGAATGGTGGAAGACGCGCGCACCCTCACGAAGGTGAACAAGCTCGTCGACGGCTCGGGTGACGCCAGGTCTCTCAGCGGCCGACCCTACGAGCCGAAGAAGATGCTCTTCGTCAGCCCTGAACGCAGGGCGACGCTCGGCGAGATCGCGATGAAGGTCTACGACGAGAACCTCAGCCCCCGCGGAGATGACGTCGGCGATCGCCTTCGCCGCCAGGAGCTTCGCGTCCTCGGGCGGGTGCTAGCGGGCGACGGGCCACGCCGAGGCGACGTGTTCAGCTATCTGTACTTCGAGCAGGCATTCATCGAAGCCTCGATCGAGCAAGGGCGGCGGGATGCGCAGCGACACCTCGACATCACGGCGCCAAACACATTGGTGCCATGGACCACTCAGTGACCGAGCGGATCACCTGAGGCAGGCTCCGGTCGCGACCGCCACCGTACTGGTGACCTTGGCCATCTGGTTGCTCACCCCGCTGGATGTCAGCACGAATCCGACGTCGGCGTCGTCGACGGACGAACCGAACGCCACGCCGAGAACCCTTCCGTCGCGACCGATCAGCGGTCCGCCTGAATTGCCCTGCCTGACATGACCTCTGACGGTGTACACGTCGCGGGTCACCGTCGTCGAGTGATAGAGGTCCGGCCCGCTCAACTCGATGAACTCGCGAATTCGCGCAGGCGTGGCGACGAAGTCACCGCCGCCGGGATATCCGAGTAAGACCGCATCGGCACCAGGTTGCGCCCCCAGCGCGTCGAATGGCAATGGCGGAGAGGGTAGCCCGGGCGCACTGAGAATGGCGATGTCTTCACGCGGGTCATAGGAGACGACGCTCGCGGCGTAAGACCGGCCGGCGGCCTCGACGGTCACCGACGCCGTACCCGCGACGTTATGCGCGGTGGACATCACCGCGTTGGGTGCCACGACGAAGCCACTGCCATCGAGAATTCTCTGGCAGCCCGGTGCCACGCCACGGATCTTCAGGACGCTGGGTCTCGTCGCCACGACCGCGGGACTGTTCCCGAGGGCGGGGTCGGGTGCGTCGACCTGCAGCAGGCCTGGCCGCGCGAAGGGAGCGTCCGAAATGATCCTGCTGAACTCTGGCGGATAGGCCCCGTTGGCTCTGACGATGATCACCGCCGCCGTGCCGAGCACGAAAACCATCGCCACCACGACCACCAGGACGACGAGGTCGTGCGGCCGCGAACGATGCACGCGAGGAGCGATGACCGCAGGCGACTCTAGCGGCAGCCCAGGAATCGGTTCGGTCACACGCCGACCCTCCTCTCACCAGCCCCGCCGCTACCCAACCCAGGCTAGGCGCCGCCGCGCGATCGCGAAGTCGAACCATTCGCCGTGAGTTAGCCCGTCGCCACCAGGGGCGTGCCCTGGGCGAGGGGAGTTGCTCGCCGATGTCGTACCTGGGTGCGACGATGAGCACATGGGGAGATACGACATCATCGGGGACATCCACGGTTGTGCGTCCCATCTGAAGAGCTTGCTGGACGACCTGGGCTACCGCGAGGACGACGCGACCGGCGCCTACCGACATCCCGACCGGCAGGCGGTCTTCGTCGGCGACCTCGTCGACCGGGGTGACGGACAACTCGAGGTCCTGGCGATCGTCAAGCAGATGGTCGACAGCGGACATGCCCAGATCGTCATGGGCAACCACGAATTCAACGCCGTCGCCTATGCGACCGAGTGGCCGGATGGCAGCGGCGAATACCTCCGCCGCCACAGCGAGAAGAACACCAAGCAGCACCAGAGCTTCCTCGACCAGGTCATCGGTGACACCCGCGCCGAGTACCTCGAGTGGTTCGCCTCGATGCCCCTCTGGTTGGACCTCGGCGACGTCCGCGTCGTACACGCGTGCTGGCACGAGCCGTCGATGCGCGTGGCCGAAGAGGCGCTCGGCGGCGATCGGTTCACTTCGACGGACCAGCTGGTGCGAGCCTCGACCAAGGGCGACCCGCTCTACGACGCCATCGAGGTTCTTCTCAAGGGACCCGAGATCAGCCTCGCCTCCCACCGACAGCAGCGATACAAGGACAAGGACGGCCATGTGCGCGACAAGGCCAGGGTCGCGTGGTGGAGGGACGACGCGACGACGCTTCGGGGCCTTGCCGTCATGGACGGCAACTTCGAAACCGAAGGCGGGCAACCGTATCCGGATCTTCCCGATATCGAGGTCGGCGCCGCGGACCTAGCATTCCGCTATCGGGGCGACGTCCCGGTCTTCTACGGGCACTACTGGCGCAAGCTGGAGCCTGAGCACGGCGTGGACTGGACGAGCCGGACCGCCTGCGTCGACTTCAGCGCGGTGAAGGGCGGGGATCTCGTCGCCTACCGGTTCGACGGCGAGACGGAAGTCGACCCGAGCCACTACCACCGCGTCGGGCAACGGGTCTGAGGTTTCCTCCAGGCCTAACCTCCGTCCGATGCCGCCACGACGCAACTAGTTCGAGTTAGTCCGCTCCGGTGCAACGAGATTCGTTTCTTCAAACACTCGACGTGACCACGCCTTATACGCGGCGATGCTCCATCCCTGGCCGTGGACGAGCTTCAGATAGGGCTCGATTCCTCCGAGTACGAGGCACGTCTGGACGATCTCGTCGAACGAGACGTCGGTACGAAGCCAACCTCGGTCGCGGTAGACGCCGAGGATCCGTCGAAACTGCGAGTCGACGTCAGCCTGGAACGCGGCCTTGTACCGATCCAATTCGGGATCGGAGCCCGCGGCGTTGAAGAGAGCTTGCGTCAAGGTCGCGGTCCGCTCGTGGACTCCCGCTTGGGCTTCGACTATGAAGTCCAGTGCTTCTGCGTAGTCATCGATTTCCGAGATCCGGCGGCCGACCTCTAGATCGAGAATGCTCACCTCGCCCGGTGAGCCGAACGCCGCGTTTTCGATGGCAGCGATGAATAGGGCCGCCTTGGGACCGTGGCCCTGAACGGTCTCGGGAGAGACACCGGCCGCGGCGGCGATCTTCGCGAGCGTCGTGCGTGCAAATCCGTCGGCGGCGAACAACTCTGCAGCGGCAGTCGAGGACCCGCGACCGCGTCTGCTCCGCCTGCTGCTGGCGCAACTCAGATCGATACGCCCGTTGTCCCCTCTTGGGCATTGACTGCGGTGCCATAGTAATGAATACTATCAGAACGTAGTTAAGGCGGACCACAGCCTCGGGGGATCCATGGCATCGATCATCATCGGCAGTGTTCCTGCCCACGGCCATGTCACGCCGCTGCTGGCCGTCGCCAAGGGTTTCGTCGACCGCGGCGACGACGTCCGCTTCATTACCGGCTCTCGGTTCGCCGACAAGGTCACCGCCACTGGCGCGACGTTCGAATGCCTGCCCGCCGAGGCTGACTACGACGAGTTGGAATTCAACCGCCGTCCCGAACGCGCAAAACTGAAGGGCGTCAAAGCAGTTGCGCACGACATCGAGCACGTCTTTGCGCGGCCGGCCAAGGCCCAGTACGAGACGCTGATGGCCACGCTCGCGGACCAGCCCGGCCGACGCCATACTCGCCGAACCTGTCTTCCTCGGCGCCGCATTCATGCTCGAGCGACCAGCGGTCGACGCGGCCTGCCGTCGTCATGTGCTCCGTCCTCCCTCTGCCCATCGCGAGTGTCGATGCCGCACCGTTCGGGATGGGACTGACGCCTGCCCGCATATTGAACCGACGACGCAACGTTGCACTCGCCGCCCTCAGCCAGCGATTGCTTCGCCAGCCGTTTCAGGTCATTGACGACGCTCACACCGCAGGTGCACGGCAAGGGCATGCCCTTCACCATGGCCGAGTGGGGCCGACGGGCAGACGCACTCGTGCAGTTCACCGTGCCGTCGTTCGAGTACCCGCTGTCCGACGCGCCACCCGAGCTCCACTTCGCGGGACCGTTGTCGGCCACGGGGTCGCAGTTTCCATTGCCGGAGTGGTGGGGTGATCTCGACGGAAGCCAGCCCATCGTTCACGTCACCCAGGGCACGGTCGCCAACCTCGACTACGGTCAAGCCATCGCGCCCACGTTGAAAGCGCTTGCCGGAGAGGATGTCCTGGTCGTCGTCGCCACCGGCGGCCGCCCGCTGGACACGCTTCCCCCGCTCCCTGCGAACGCCCGCGCCGCGACTTATCTGCCCTACGACGAATTGCTTCCGCGCACTTCGGTTTACGTGACCAATGGCGGCTACGGCGGCGTGCAGTACGCGTTGCGCTACGGCGTTCCGATCGTCGCCACCGGCGGCAAGGAGGACAAGCCGGAGGTCGGTGCGCGCGTCGCGTGGTCGGGCGTCGGGCGACGGATCCGCAGTGAGCACCCGTCGCCACGCGCCCTGCGACGCGACATCCTCGCGGTCCTCCATCAGCCGAAGTACCGGGAAGCGAGCCAGCGCATCGCCGCGGACATGGCCACCGCTCCCGGGTTCGCCTGTCTGGCGGGTGTGGTCGATCGATTGGTCGCCAGCCGGGGCAATGTCGGCAAATTAGCAGTTCCGCCGCCAACTCGTGACCGAGGCACTCGTATCACGGGGACCTCTCCCCGACGATTGAGCGAGTTGCCCGGCTCATAGCGACAACCCTGCGTGCGGCGACGAGTTGTCGCTACGAGTCGGGCAAACTCACTCGTTCCTGCGGGACACCGCGACGGAAAAGACCGCCCCGCCGTGAGCGCTCAATCCTCGCCCCAGCAAATGTGCAGGTTGCGACGCGGTCACGAATGCATACCTTTCGATGCATCACTCATCACAACAGTCCCACCGGCCACTAACGTCACACCAGTCAACTTCTGACGTCATCGCGACGTCCTCCGTGAAAGGTGTGACATGTCGCCGCGTCACCGCATCACATCGCTAACGATGGCCTCGGTCACCGTCGTCGGGATGTGCGTGGCGATCGCGCCGCAGGCGAACGCCGAACCCTGCACGGGCGCTGCCGCGGCCGCGCAGCCACTGCCAAATCAGCGATTCCAGATTCCGAGCCCGTCTCAGCATTGCGCCGTTCAACCGTCCACTTGGGCATAGGCCGAGCGGCGCCAACGACGCCGCTCCGTTGCCCCGGCTCGGTCAGTTGCCGTTGGCCATCATGAAGGCGCTCATCCCGCCGCCCATGGGTCAGGTGAACAAGTCGGCCGCCGTCGTCCCCGCGCCGAACCCCGGCGTCCCCGCGGCCGCGGTACCTCCGCCGGCGCCGGTTCCGGCCCCGGCGGCTGCACCGGCACCCGTGTCGAATGCCCCGCCGGGGACGGCTCTCGTCGGCTGGGTAACCGGACCGGACAGCCCCAACAACACCATCCAGAAGTTCGCCATCACGGGTACCGACCTCGGAATCATGTGGGACAACGGCGATCCCGCCAACCATCAGGTCCTGATGGCCTTCGGCGACACCAACGGCTACTGCGACGTTCCCGGTAAGCAGTGGCGCTACAACACGCTGATGCGCACGACGGACGGCAATCTGTCGAAGACCGTCCAGGTGACCGATGGCGTGGTCGGCAATCCGTACTCGGGCTCACCGGTATGGCGCCCAGGCATCTCGAAGCAGATCATCAACAGCATCAACAAGGCGTCGTCGGAGACGGGGATCATTCCGACCGCAGGCGTCGCCGTCGGCAAGTCACAACTGGTCAACTTCATGTCGATCAGGTCATGGGACAACCCCGGCTCGTGGTCGACGAACTACTCGGCGCTCGCGGTGTCCAATGACAACGGCGAGAACTGGGCGGTCTACCCCGGCAGCCTCCGCCAGCCGAGCGGCGGCAACGAGAATTTCCAAATGGGGGCGTTCCTCAAACCTGGGCCCGGCGACCCCTACCTCTACTCGTTCGGGACGCCGAACGGACGCAGCGGCGCGGCCTACATGTCGAGGGTCAACCCGGCGCAGGCTCCGGACCTCTCCAAGTACGAGTATTGGAACGGATCCAATTGGGCGCCAGGAAATCCCGGCGCTGCGGTGCCCGTGATTCCCGGTCCCGTCGGCGAGATGTCCGCGCAATACAACACGTATCTCAAGCAGTACCTGGCGCTCTACTGCAACGGCGCCAACGACGTCGTCGCGCGGACTGCGCCTGCGCCTCAGGGACCTTGGGGCCCGGAGCAAGTGCTCGTCACCTCGGGTGAGATCCCCGGCGGCATCTACGCGCCGTTCCTCCACCCCTGGTCCACGGGCAAGGAGCTGTACTACAACCTGTCACTGTGGTCGGGCTACAACGTCATGCTGATGAAGACGGTCCTGCCCTAACGCCCAGTCCGCGGTTTCGCTCAACGCCGATCGGGGGAACCGCTCTAGATGAGCCCCTCACCCGACCCCAAGGACGCCACGCAGGCCACCGACGACCAGCGCGAAATGCAGGACGAGCTCGACCACCAAGACGACGATCCCGATGCGCCGGGTGGCCACCAGGATCGGCACCAGATCGCCGACGAGACCTAGTGGTTTGTGGAGTATTTCCAGCGGCGGGCGCTGGAAATACTCCACAAATCGCAGGCTCAGTGCAGCAGGCCGGTGACCGACTCGGCCGCGGCCACCAACCGGCCGGATGCCGCAGCCTGCACGACCGCCTCGATCTCGGGGGCCAGATACCGATCGGGTCCTGGGCCCTCGACGTCTTCGCGTATCGCGGCGATCACCGCGGCACTAGCGGGCGACGGCGTCAGCGGCGCGCGCATGTCGATGCCGCGGGCGGCGGTGAGCGCCTCGATCGCCAACACCCGGGTCAGCCCGTCGAGAGCCTTGCGTAGTTTTCGGGCCGCCGACCAGCCCATCGACACGTGGTCCTCCTGCATCGCCGAGGACGGGATCGAGTCGACACTGGCGGGATTGGCCAGCCGCTTCAGATCGGAGACGATGGCGGCCTGCGTGTACTGGGCGATCATGTGCCCGCTGTCCACACCCGGATCGTCCGCGAGGAACGGGTTGAGACCGCGATTGCGCGGCAACGTCGAGGAACCGGTCCGTGCGACGCTCGCTGATGCTTGCCACGTCGGCGACGGCGATCGCCAGGAAGTCGAGCACGTAGGCGACCGGTGCGCCGTGGAAGTTCCCGTTCGACTCCACGCGACCGTCGAGGGTGACGACGGGATTGTCCACGGCACTGGCGAGTTCGCGCCCGGCGACAGTCCTGGCATGTTCGACGGTGTCGCGCGCGGCGCCCGCTACCTGCGGGGCACATCGGACCGAGTACGCATCCTGCACCAGTGAGCAGTCGGGACCGCTGTGGCTGGCGACGATCCCGGAGTCGGCGAGCATCCGGTTCATGTTCTCGGCCGCGGCGGCCTGGCCGGGATGCGGGCGCAGCGCCTGGAGGTCGGCGGCGAACACCCGGTCGGTGGCGAGCAACCCCTCGGCGCTCATGGCGGCCGTCGACGTCGGCAAGCGTGAGCAGGGCATCGAGATCGCGCAGCGCCAGGATCAGCATTCCGAGCATGCCATCGGTGCCGTTGATCAGCGCCAGGCCCTCCTTCTCGGCGAGCACGACCGGCGTGATCCCGTGCGCCGGCAAGCGCTTCAGCAGAGCTGACCAGTTCACCGTCGGCGGTCCGGACCTTGCCCTCGCCGATGACGGCGAGCGCGACGTGCGCGAGCGGGGCCAGATCACCCGAACAGCCGAGGCTGCCGTACTCGTGGACCACGGGCGTCAAGCCTGCCGACAGCAACGCCGGCGTAGGTTTGCGCCACGACGGGCCGTACGCCAGTGCGACCGGTGGCCAGCGTCGACAGACGCAGCAGCATCATCGCCCGCACGACCTCGCGCTCGACCTCGGGGCCGGAGCCGGCGGCATGCGAGCGAATCAGGCTGCGCTGCAGCTGGGTTCGCTGCTCGTGCGGGATGTGCCGGGTAGCCAGGGCCCCGAATCCCGTGGACACGCCATAGACAGGGCGCGCTTCGCCTGCGAGTTCCTCGATGCGCATGCGACTCTTGGCGATCGCCGCGAGGGACTCGTCGGACAGCGTCACCGCCGCGCCGTCGCGAGCCACCCGCACGACGTCGTCGAAGCCGACCGGGCCGATTCCCACGACCACCGTTTCGCCTGTCACGGTCAGACTCCATTCTCTTGACGGGATTCGGGCTCTTGACGACGTCGCGAACCAGCGGCACACCCGGCCGGTAGGCCAGATGAATGTAGGACGGTGCATCGAGCACCACGAAGTCGGCACGCCTGCCCGCTGCCAGCACCCCGACGTCGGAGCGCCGCAGCGCCGCGGCGCCGCCCGCCGTCGCCGCCCACAACGCCTGCGCAGGAGTGAAGTTCATGTCCCGCACGGCCACGGCGATGCAGAACGACATGCTGGTCGTGAACGAACTGCCCGGGTTGCAGTCGGTCGCCAGCGCGACGGTGACGCCTGCGTCCAGCAGTCGCTTGGCGTCGGGCCACGGTGCACGGGTCGAGAACTCGGCGCCGGGCAGCAGGGTCGCGACGGTCGTGCCTGCAGCCGCGGCGAGCGCCTCGACGTCGGCGTCGGTCGTGAACGTGCAGTGGTCGACCGACGCCGCGCCGAGCTCGACGCCGAGTTGGATGCCGCCGCTGGGACCGAGCTGGCCGGCGTGCAGGCGCGACATCAGGCCCGCTGCCATTGCGGCTGTGAGGATGTGGCGTGTCTCGTCGACGTCGAAGGCACCGCGATCGCAGAACACGTCCGCCCACACCGCCGACGGAGCGCAGGCCTCGAGCATCGGTCCGGCGACCAGTTCGACGTAGGCCTCGCGGTCGTCGCGGAACTCCATCGGCACCACGTGGGCGCCGAGGAAGGTGGTCTCGTCGGTGAAGGCGCCCGCGATCCGCAACGAGCGGGCCTCGTCGGCGACGGTCAGCCCGTAGCCGCTCTTGCACTCGAAGGTGGTGACCCCGGCCCGCAGCAGCTCGTCGGCGAGTCGCTCGCACACCGGCGGCCAGGGTGGCGTCGTCGGCCGCGCGCGTGGCGGCCACCGTCGACGAGATCCCGCCTGCCCCATAGGGTTCGCCGCTCATCCTGCGCCGCGAACTCGGCGGACCGTTCACCGGCGAACACCAGGTGCGCGTGGCTGTCGACGAATCCGGGGATGACGCTGGCCGCTCGGCGCAGCTGATGCGCTCGTCGGCATCCGGCGCGTCGGCGCGACCGCCAACCCAGACGATCGTCGCCATCCGCCGACGACCATTGCCGCGTCGTGGATGACGCCGAGCGGGCTACCGTCGCCGAGCGTCGGGTCGTTGGTGACGAGCTCGCCGATGTCGGTGTACAGGACCGTCATCGCGTGGCCCTCGCCGTGTTCGAACCCATCAGTTCATTGATGGCGCTGGATAATTCGCCCGCGACGTCGGGCACGGTGAGGTGACGGCGGTCGGCGACGACGACCTCGCCGTCGATGACCACGTCGGTGACGTCTGCGCGCCGAGGCGGCGAAGACGACGTTCTCCACCGTCGCGCCGCCGCCTGCCGTGCGGACGGACTCGAGGTCGACGGCGACGAGATCGGCGCGCGGATCCGACGGTGAGTTCGCCCGGCGTCGGTCCAGCCCAGCGCCTGCTGGCCGTCCCATGTCGCGGCACGCAGCAGGCGGTCGGCGGCCAGGATCACGCCGCGCTGTCCGCTCGCCAGCCGCTCGTCGAGTTCGACCGCGCGAGCCTCCTCGAACAGGTCGATCACCGCGTGGCTGTCCGAGCCAAGGCTGAACAGTCCGCGTCCCGCGAGCAGCGCTGCGGCGGGACCGATTCCGTCGCCGAGGTCACGCTCGGTCGTCGGGCAGAAGCACACTCCGGTCGACGACCGGTCGAGGTCGGCGATGTCGGCGTCGGTCAGATGGGTGGCGTGCACGGCCGTGGTGCGGGCCCGAGCGCACCGACGTCCCGCAGCACCGCAGTCGGCGTGCGGCCGTGGACCTCAAGACACTGCTCGACCTCCGCGGGTCTGCTCCGACGAATGGACGTGCAGCGGAACCCCCTGCCCGAGCGCCCACTCCACGACGGCCGGCATGTGCTCCAAGGGCACGCCGCGGACGGAGTGCAACGCCGCGCCGACCAGTACGCCGCGACGCCCAGCGGACTCCGCTGGCGAGCGCGGACACCCGCTGCGCCCACCGTTCACCGGTGCCATCGCCGAACCGCTGCTGCGGCCCCTCGGCCAGCGGTGCGCCGTCGATCGCGGCGGACAGATAGCAGGTATCGAGCAGGGTCACGCGGATGCCTGCCTCGGCCGCGGCGTCAATCACCGCGTGTCCCATGGCATTCGGATTCGCGTACGGCACTCCCCCGACATCATGGTGCAGGTAGTGGAACTCGCCGACCGCGGTGATGCCCGCCATCGCCATCTCCGCGTACACGGCACGGGCCAGACGCCGGTAGCTGTCCGGATTCAGCCGTCCGGCCGCCCGGTACATCAGGTCACGCCATGTCCAGAACGACCCTCGATCGCGCTGGGTGTGCGCGCGCAGGGCCCGGTGGAATGCGTGCGAGTGGGCGTTCCCGAAGCCGGGAATCACCAGCCCGCGCAGCCGGTGCGAGCGCGGCCGGCGGTCGACACCGGTGCCGAATCTCGGTGATCCGGCCTCGCTCGACGGAGACCAGCACGCGGTCGTGCGACGGAATCGCCGCCGAGCCAAGCGTGTTTCACACCACCAGTTCGGTTGTCACGCAGACACCCAGTCCGCCATGACGTCGGCCAGGGCCTCGGCGCCCAGATTGCAGTCTGCGGGCTCGGCGAACTCTTCGGGCGAATGCGACACCCCGGTCGGGTTGCGCACGAACAGCATTGCCGTCGGAACCTTCGCCGACAGGATGCCCGCGTCGTGGCCGGCCTGGGTGGGCAGCACCGGGATGTCGCCGAGATGGGCCAGTGCCCGCTGCAGCCGCAGCCGCGGCTCCGCGGGGAACTCCACGATCGGGCGTGATCGACTCCGCGATGACCGCCGAGTTCGATGCCGTCGGCCGCCGGCATGCCGCTGGGCCTAGGCGGTGATCTCGTCGACCAGCGCCGCAGCGTCGCCTCGTCGGCGGCCCGGGCGTCCAGCCAGCGCGTGGACCGACGACGGAATGGCGTTGGCGCCGTTGGGCGTACCGATCACCTTGCCGAACGTGGCGACCGCCTCGTGGGCCGCGGCGCTGGCCCGCGCGGCGTGCACCGACGACGCGAACGCCAGCATCGGATCACGGCGGTCGGCCAGCCGCGTGGTGCCCGCATGGTTGGCCTCGCCGTAGAAGGTGAACTCCCAGCGGCCGTGCGGCCAGATGGCTCGACGCGACGGCGACGGGCCGGTCGACGAGGTCCAGTGCACGGCCCTGCTCGACGTGCAACTCGACGAAGACGCCGACGCGGTCAGCCAGGTGCGGGTCCAGCACCCGATGTGCTCGGGATCGCGACCGGCCTTGGTCATCGCCTCGGCCAGCGTGACGCCGTCGTTGTCGCGCAGCCCGCGCGCCCGGTCGGCGGTCAATGCACCCGGTGGCGAGCTGGGAGCCGACGCACGCCACGCCGAACCGCGCGCCCTCCTCGTCGGAGAACGCGGCGACCGCCACCGGAACCGTCGGCACCACGCCGCGGGCGCGGACGATGTCCACCGCGGCGAACGCGGACACCACGCCGAGCGGCCCGTCGAAGGCGCCGCCGTCGGGCACCGAGTCCAGGTGCGAGCCGGTGACGAAGGCGTCGACGGGATCGCCGTCCCAGCCGGGCGGCATCCACCACGCCCACAGGTTTCCGTTGCGGTCCTCCTCGACGTCCATGCCGCGTTCGGCCGCGCAGCCGCGGAACCACTCGCGCAGCGTCAGGTCGGCATCCGACCATGCGTAGCGCCGGTAGCCGCCGGTGTCGCGGTGTCTGACCGACGTCGAGGATCGTCGGCCAGAGGCCGATCGAATCCGAGCTCAACGCGTTCTCCTGCATCGGAATTCGGACGCCGCGCTTGTCCGCGACGTCGGCCGCGTGTTCGTAGCCGGCGTCGACGTGCCGGATCACGCCCATGCCCGGATCGTTGGTCGAGGACCCGCGCCAGCTTCTCGCGCGGCCAGTCGCGTGCCGTCGGCGACCGTCACCTGGCCGGCGTGAATGGAGCGGCCCATGCCGACGCCGCCGCCGTGGTGAATCGACACCCACGTCGCGCCCGACGAGGTGTTGACCAGCGCGTTGAGCAGCGGCCAGTCGGCGATCGCGTCGGAGCCGTCGAGCATCGCCTCGGTCTCCCGGTACGGCGAGGCCACCGAGCCGGAGTCGAGGTGATCGCGGCCGATCACGATCGGCGCGGACAGTTCGCCGGAGGCCACCATCTCGTTGAACTTCAGGCCCGCCGAGTGCGCGTTCGCCGTAGCCGAGCCAGCAGATGCGCGCCGGCAGCCCCTGGAAGGCCACCTTCTCGCCTGCCATCTCGATCCACCGCTTCGAGGTGCTCGTTGTCGGGGAAGAGCTCCAGGATCGCCCGGTCGGTGGCCTCGATGTCCTTCGGATCGCCGGACAGCGCCGCCCAGCGGAACGGCCCGAGCCCCTCCTCGAACTGCGGCCGGATGTAGGCGGGGACGAAGCCGGGGAAGTCGAACGCCCTGTCGTAGCCGGCCTTGCGGGCCTCGTCGCGGATGGAGTTGCCGTAGTCGAACACCTCGGCGCCGCCGTCCATGAACCCGACCATGGCCTCGACATGCTTGGCCATCGACTGCTGGGCCTGCTCGGTGAAGTAGACGGGATCCTTGTCGGCCATCTTCTTCATGTCCTCGAAGTCGATGCCGATCGGGCAGGTACGACAGCGGATCGTGCGCGGAGGTCTGGTCGGTGACGATGTCGATCGGGGCGTTGCGTGCGCAACAGCTCGGGAAACACCTCGGCGGCGTTGCCCAGCAGGCCGATCGACAAGCGGCCGCTTGCGCGTCGCGGGCCTCGACGGCCAGCCGGAGCGCGTCGTCGATGTCGTCGGCCTTGACGTCGAGGTAGCGGTGCTCGATGCGGCGGTCGATGCGGGTCGACGTCGCAGTCCACGCAGATCGCGACGCCGTCGTTCATCGTCACGGCCAGCGGTTGCGCGCCGCCCATGCCGCCGAGTCCGGCGGTCAGCGTGATGGTGCCTGCCAGCGTGCCGCCGAAGCGTCTTCTTCGCGACCGCGCCGAAGGTCTCGTAGGTGCCCTGCAGGATGCCCTGCGTGCCGATGTAGATCCACGAGCCGGCCGTCATCTGGCCGTACATCATCAGGCCCTGCGGCCTCGAGCTTGCGGAACTGCTCCCAGTTCGCCCAGTCGCCAACGAGATTCGAGTTGGCGATCAGCACGCGCGGCGCCCAGACGTGGGTGCGGAACACGCCCACCGGCTTGCCCGACTGCACCAGCATGCGTCTCGTCGTCCTCCAGGTCGCGCAGCGTCGCCACGATGGCGTCGAACGCCGCCCAGCTGCGGGCGGCGCGGCCGGTGCCGCCGTAGACCACGAGGTCCTCGGGATGCTCGGCCACCTCGGGGTCGAGGTTGTTCATCAGCATGCGCAGCGCGGCCTCCTGTTGCCAACCCTTGCAGGACAATTCATTGCCGCGCGGGGCCCGGACGACTCGGGGTTGCGCTGAGGTCATGGCGCAAGTGTCCTCTGCCCGTTCTGCTCGCGTCGTGAGTTGTGCGAATGCGGGATGCGTCACGGTGTCTACGTAGGCTACTATCTGCGCATGAATGCAGATAGCGATGGGGTTGAGCGCCTGGACGACGACCAGGCGAACCTGATCGTCGAGGTGTTCCGGATGCTCGCCGATCCGACCCGCATTCAGGTGCTGTGGGCTCTGACGGGCGCAGAGTATTCGGTCAACGAGCTGGCCGAGCGGGTGGGCAAGCCCGCGCCGTCCGTCTCCCAACATCTCGCCAAGCTGCGGATGGCGCGGCTGGTCAGGTCCCGCCGGTCGGGCACCACGATCTTCTACAGCCTGGAGAACGAGCACGTGCAGCAACTGGTGACCGATGCCGTGTTCAACGCCGAGCACGCGGGACCGGGGCTGCCGTCACATCACCGTCGAGATGCAACTCCCTGGTCGTCGAAGGAAGGTCGCGGATGAGCCACGAAAATGTCACGGCTGCAACCACTCCCGTTGAGCACGACCATGACCACTCGCACGGATTGCGGGGTGCGGTCAAGGAGATCTTCGCGCCGCACTCCCATGACTCCGTGGACAGCGTCGACAGCGCGCTGGAGTCCAGCGAGGCCGGCATTCGCGCGGTGAAGATCAGCCTGCTGGTCCTCGGACTGACCGCGATCGCTCAGGTCATCGTCGTCGCTCGTCTCGGGGTCGGTCGCGCTGGCTGCCGACACCATTCACAACTTCTCCGACGCCCTGACCGCCGTACCGCTGTGGATCGCCTTCGCGTTGGGCCGACGGGCTCCCACGCGTCGCTACACCTACGGTTTCGGTCGAGTCGAGGACCTGGCCGGGGTGTTCGTCGTCGCGATGATTGCGCTGTCGGCCGTCATCGCCGGCTACGAGGCAGTCATGCGGCTCGTCAACCCTCAACCGATTGAACAGGTGGGTTGGGTGGCTCTCGCGGGGTTGCTCGGCTTCATCGGCAACGAGTGGGTCGCGCTGTACCGCATGCGGGTGGGACGGCGGATCGGATCGGCTGCCCTGGTTGCCGACGGCCTGCACGCCCGCACCGACGGATTCACTTCCCTGGCGGTCGTGTTCGCCGCGGGCGGGGTGGCGCTCGGCTTTCCCTTGGCAGATCCGATCATCGGCCTGGTCATCACCGTGGCGATCCTCGCGGTGTTGCGCACCGCGGTCCGCGACGTGTTCCGCCGCCTGCTCGACGGCGTTGATCCGACGTTCGTCGACGCTGCCGAGATCGCGTTGGCCGCCCGACCCGGCGTTCGCGCAGTGCGCAGCGTGAGGATGCGCTGGATCGGGCATCGTCTGTACGCCGACGCAGAACTCGACGTCGACCCGACGCTAAGCCTGTCCGAGGCTCACCTCATCGCCCACGACGCCGAGCACGCGCTCACCCACGCGGTCCCCAAACTCACCGGCGCGTTGATTCACGCCTATCCCGCAGAGCCGTAGCGGCAGAACGACTCAACCGCCGAGGGGCATGTTGTCGAGCGACACGTCGCACCGAGCTCTGAAGTCGGCAGCGCCCTGTCGGGCGACCCTCAGGTCTTCCTTCACGCCAGGGTTCGCATCCAGGTATGCCGCCACTGCGTCCCGGATCTCATCGCGTGACTTGCCCTTGAGACCGGTGAAGAAGTCGTTGACGTCCGGATGGGTCAGCAGATAGATCGACGTGTTCGCGGAAACGCCGGACATGACGCCCGCGAGGTTGCCTGCCGTGCAGTCCGGCGGGTCGGCGGCAGCGGTGGCGGCAGTGCCTGCGAGTAGTGCACCGGCGATCATGCCGGCGCCAATTACGTTACGGAAGAACATGTGAGGCTCCTTGTCGAATCGGTGACGGTGAATTGGATGGTGTTGCTCAGTTTCGGCCACCGCCTCCGCCGGGTCGGCCTCCACCGCCTCCGCCCGGTCGGCCGCCACCTCCGCCAGGTCCGTCGGGTCGGTTCGGGCGGTCGAAACTCAAGTCGATATCCCAGCCGTTGTCGCAATACCACGGGTCATAACACGCCGACGGGTAGTACGGCCCCGCTTGTGGAGGCGTGGGACCGCCCCCGCGGACGGTGCCTTGCGCGCAGACCGTCGATCCCCCGGCGTCGACGCAATCCGCAGCCGCAGGTAGCGCGGTGATGACCCCGGCGACGATGTTGACCGGTATCAGAGCGAGAGCAGACACCACAATCAGGTAGCGCGGACTCATTCGCACGGCTACTCCTCCCAGACATGGCGGGCCGCCACGTCGACCTATTGTCCACGTGGCTTGAGCCGGTACTCGCGCAGGATAATTGCTTGGCGCGGCGTACGCGGAACTTATCGCAAATTCACGATCAGTCGTCGATGAGTGCAGTTGCGAAATAGGTTGCGAAATGAAGGATTTGCCAGTATCGCCATGCTGCGCCATCGTTCTGATTCGCCTTCCATTCGCAATGGCAATCCATGCCACCGGTTCCGAATACCGTGTTACGTTCCGCGGATCTTGACGATCCGAGGGGTCACGATGGCGACGAATGACAACGACTGGACCAAGCCCGCGGCGGTAGCCATCCCACCCGGAGGGATACTTCGAACTCGAGCGCGGACGCTACGGCCCGACGTATCCCAGAACGCCCGCCTGCTACGGATTCTCCATCATCGCGAAGGTGAAGGAGGGCGCGCGAGGAAGCGGTCCGGGCGTACGGAAAGACCATCGAAGAGACCATCAAGGCGAGTCCGGAGGCCTTGGCACCGCTCAAGCTGCACTACCTGCGGTGGAATCTCTTCGACGTCGGCTCTGGCCTGCACTTCCAGTACATGGGCATCTTCGACACCGACTTCGACAAGTACACCGAGGACGCGGTCGCACTGTTCGGCGCGACCGGCATCACGACCATCTTCACCCAGCTCGAAGGGTTCCCCGAGGATTGGAAGGAGAACCCCGACGCATTCATCAAATTCGTTCGGGATCACCATGTTCCGAGCTTCCTCGAATACGGCGAGTACCCGTACGTGACGGCCGACGAGATCAAGAAGGCATTGAAGTTGAAGGCCGCCTTCTCGGACATGCTCGACCAGATGCAGTAGATGCTCGAGTTCGACGACATTCAGCACATCCTGCTGACCCGCACGCCCGCCATCACCGGACGCTACGAGTTCCTGACGTTCGATACCCCGGCGGGCGGGCGGGCGTGGCTGTCGGAACTGGTGGACCTCGTCCCGTCGGCCACCGCCGCGCAGGCCACGATGGACGAGTCCGATCGCTGGATCACGTTGGCGTTCACGTGGAATGGGCTGCGGGCACTCGGCGTACCGGAGGAATCGCTGGCGACGTTTCCCGACGAGTTCCGCGAGGGCATGCCGTCGCGGGCCAGCATCCTCGGCGACACCGGTCCCAACGCGCCGGAACACTGGGTCGGCGGCCTGGCCGGTGATGACGTGCACGCGATCGCGATCCTGTTCTCGCGCACCGAAGAACAGAACGCGCTGTCGATCGCCGCGCACGACGACCTGCTCGCTCGGACCGACGGCGTGCGCAGCCTGTCGTATCTCGACCTCAACGCGAACCCGCCGTTCAACTATGCCCACGACCACTTCGGCTTCCGCGACCGCCTGTCGCAGCCGGTGATGAAGGGCTCCGGCGAGGAGCCGACGCCGGGTTCCGGCGCGGCGCTCGAGCCGGGCGAGTTCATCCTCGGCTATCCCGACGAGGATGGCCCCGTCGCCAATCTGCCCGAGCCCGAGGTGTTGTCGCGCAACGGCAGCTACATGGCCTACCGGCGGCTGGAGGAGCACGTCGCCGTCTTCCGCGACTACCTTCGCGAGAACTCCGAGACGCCGGACGATGCGGAATTGCTCGCGGCGAAGTTCATGGGCCGGTGGCGCAGCGGCGCTCCCCTGGTACTGGCGCCGGACGCGGACGACCCGGAGTTGGGTGCGGATCCCATGCGCAACAACGACTTCAACTACAAGGAGGACGATCCGTTCGGCTATGCGTGCCCGCTGGGTTCGCATGCCCGCAGGATGAATCCGCGCGACACCGCCCACAACATGAACCGTCGCCGGATGATCCGGCGGGGCGCCACCTACGGACCCGCACTGCCCGACGGCGCCCCCGACGACGGCGTGGACCGCGGCATCGCGGCGTTCATCATCTGCGCGAATCTGACTCGCCAGTTCGAGTTCGCGCAGAACGTGTGGATCAACGACAAGACGTTCCACGAACTCGGCAACGAGCACGACCCGATCTGCGGGGTCCAGGACGGCACGTTGGACTTCACCGTCCCCAAGCGACCGATCCGCAAGGTGCACAAGGGCATTCCAGCCTTCACGACACTCACGGGCGGCGCCTACTTCTTCCTGCCCGGGATCAAGGCGATGCGCTATCTGCTCACGCTTGGCGACTGAAGGATCGAGATGACCGCACTGCCGAGACCACGCACCTACAACCAGAACCACGTCGCCCGGCCGCACACCGGGGGACGTCGCATCAGCATCTACTGGACCTGGAGCTATCCCTGGGAGGCGCAACGGGATCCGGCGTCCATGACGAACCGGTTCTCCACCATCACCGAGGTGCGCAACGTCCTGTGGCCCGCCTACGAGACGCCGGAGTACGACGCGGCGAACTTCCTGCAGGGCATCGCGGGCACGCTTGGAACTGTTCCACCGCTCGGCGCTGGCCTTCCAGGAACTGGCCGAGGAGTCCACCGGGCACCCGGTGGCGGTCTACCAGCGCATCGACCAGGCGGGCTACAAGCTGCTGATCGACGAGCGGGTCCTCGCCGACACCGACACGCTCATGGTGTTCGGCCTCGACCATCTGCTGTGGCAAGAGGAAGCCGCCCCCGAAGAAGTCGCCGCGATCACCGAGTGGCTCAAGCGCGAGGGCACCTGCCTGCTTCTGGCGCCGCACCACGACGTCGGCTTCACCGACGACCTGGCCCAACGCCAGATGGAGTACGAACACCACGGCGACCGTCTGGTGCCCCGCCAGCAGCGCTTCACCGCGTACACCCGCTCGCTGATGAAGGCACTTGACGTACCGGTGCACAACATCTGGGGACTGCGGCCCGCCGTGGTCGAGGGCACCAAGGAGATCGCGCCGCTGACCGCCATCCGCGACCTCGACACCGCGCGGCTGCTCGACAACGTCACCACGTTCAACTTTCACCCGCACCTGCCGCACTACGAACTCACCAGGCCCGAGGGCGACGACCTCCGCGTCCTTGGGCGCCAGCGCGTCGACCCGAACCGTCCGCACCCCTTCACCGCGGCAGGCAACACCGAGTTCAACGCATTGATCTGGATGCCGCCTGCCGGCGAGCGCGCAGGCGACATCGTGCTGATCGACTCGACGCACTTCACCACCCTGTTCGGCGGGACCGACAGCCTGCGCAACCTGTGGCGCAACCTCGCCACGATGCCCATGTAGCGGCGGACCTCAGCGACCGGCCCTCCGCGAGCGCACGTGTTTGCAGGGCGTGACGCGGCGTGGCGCCCGACAGACACGCGCGCTCGCGGAAGTGGACAGGCTTTAGTGGGGCGCGAGTTCGTGCTCGATGAGTTCGCGGTAACTGGGCGTGCGCAACAGCTCGGTGTGCGTGCCCTTGGCCTGGATTCGGCCCTGCTGCAGAACCAGGATCTGGTCGGCGTTGGTGACCGTGGAGAGCCGGTGGGCGACGACGAGCAGACTCCGCTTGCCCCGCGCCTCAAGCAGATTCGACATCACGTCGTACTCGTTGGCGCGATCGAGGTGGGCAGTTGGTTCGTCCATGAGGATGAGCTGCGACCGCGACAGGAATGCCCGTGCCAGGGCGAGTCGCTGACGCTGGCCGCCGGAGAGGCTGCGCCCGCGCTCGAGCACCGAGGTATCGAGTTGGTCTGGGAGACGGGCGATTTCGTCGGCGATGTTCGCCTGCTCGAGAACGACCCACAGCGCGTCGTCCTCAGCATCCGGATTGGCGATGAGAAGGTTGTCGCGGATGGTGCCGTGGAGCACGGGGGCATCCTGCTCCAGCAGTCCGAGCTGGCTACGGAGCTCCCGCAGCGGCATCGTGCGGAAATCGCGGCCCTCCCACAGCGCCGCACCGGCGCTCGGGTCGTGGAAGCGACACAGCAGCGCCAGAATCGTCGACTTGCCGGCACCGGACGGCCCGATCAGCGCAGTGATCTGATCGCGTTCGAGGCTGAAGGAGACGTCGTCGAGGACGGGATTCTCGCCGTAGGAGAACGACACGTGATCGAACTGGACCAGCGGTGCGAACTCCCTGCCCTCCGCCAGAACGGGCGCAATCTGGACGCCATCCGCGGTGGTGAGAACAGGCGGATCACCCTCGGGCAGTTCCTGCATCGTCCCGACGAGATGTTGGTACGCACCCGCCGAGGTGCGCAGTTTGGTCAGTGCGGTGACGCCCGCGGTGACGGGAAACACCGCGTACATCGCGAAGGCGAACAGGCTGACGAACTCGCCGACCGGCAGGGCGCCGTTGGCGACGCGGCTGCCGCCGATCACCATGATCGCCAGGAACGAGCCGAAGACACCCAACCGGACGAGGGCGACGTCGATTGCCGTGGCTGACGCGATGCTGACGCCGGATGCGTAGGCGTCCTGCGCACTGACGCTGATCGACTTCACTTCGCGTTCCTCGGCGCCGAACACCTTGACGGTGCGCACGGCGCCGAGGGCCCGCTCCAACCCGGAGGTGTAGTCGCTCAACGCGGCCTGGCGGCCCAACGAGGCGCGCTGGATCCGCGACAGGAACGGACCTCCCGCGCCGAAGGCCAACGCCATGACGACGATCACGACGGCGACGGTGAGCGTGTCGATCGACAGCATGAAGATGCTCGCGCCGAGCAGCGTCAGGCCCCCGAACACGATGTCGGCAACGGCGCGAGGCATGTCGCGCACCAGGCCCGCGTCATTCGTTCCGCGGGCCAGCAGGTCTCCGATGCGGCCCCGGTCCAACAGGCCGATGGGCAGGCGCACAACGTGATTGGTGAACGCGGCGCGCAACTCGTACACGATCTTCTCGCCGGTGCGCTCCAGCTGAAAGTGCCCGATGGCCTCCAGCAGAAGCTGTACGACGAGCACGGCTCCCAGCGTCGCGATGATCGGAAGCAGCGGCGAGCGCTCCGTCGCTCGGTCGACGATCCAGCCCGCCAGGATCGGCTGCATCAGGGTGAGCACGGTGGCAACGCCGAGCAGAACGACGCTCACCGACATCGGCACCCAATGGGCCCGGAGAAGGGCGAGCATCGAGCGCTGTTCGGTGGCCGCGGGGCCCTTGGCTTGCGCCATCAACACTCACTCCTTCCGCGCGGACGTTGGTCAGCTTTAGCAGAGCGTATGCCGGGTCCCGTCGACTCTAACGTTGCCACGTCAGACGCAAAGCATCCCCGAACATGCGGTTTACAGCAGCCCGAACATTTGCAAGTCGGTGACGTACTTGATCAGGATCGGCGGCGAGACGCGCGGAATGTCCCCATCGGGTCCGATGTCCGCGTCCCGGACGGCGGCTCGGAATCGGTCCGTCGACGCGTACGCCCCCTGGTAGGGCTCTGGCTGCAGGTACTTGCCGTTGCGCATCAGCAGCATCTGCAGCACCGAGTTCTGCCGTTGCCTGGCGGGCAGGGCACGCAGAGCGCCCTCGAACCGATCGAGCCACTCGTCGAAGTCGGGGACGCGCTCGATCGGGTAACCGGCCTCGATCAGCCAGTCCACGAATTCGTCGAGCCCGATGTCGTCGTCGTTCGGGTTCATCACGTGATAGGTCGTGAATTCCGTGCGCGACGGACGGCCCAGCTTTGCCGAGAGCACCGCGACCGCCTCGGCGACGAAGCCGACGGGCAGTCCGTCGTAGTGCGAGTGCTGCCGGTTGCCGTCGGCGTCCAGGCGGTAGAACGACGTGGGTGCGATGCCACTCGCCACGATGCTGAGCACCATCCGGGTGAAGGTATCCGAGCGTGACCGCTGTGGCGGTGCCGACGCGTTGGTCTGCCGCGCGACCGACGACACGTCGAACTGGCCTGCGTACTTGGTGTCGGCCAGGATCATCGAGCAGCGGAAGACGGCGACGGGCAGTCCACACACCTCGTTGGCCTCGCGCAGCAGTACCTCGCCCGCCCACTTGCTGTTGCCGTAGCCGTTGGCCAGGCTGTACTCGAGTTTGCGGGTGGCGCTGACGACGCGGATGTCGGCGTCCTCGGTGAACGCCGACGACGGCTCGACCTGTTCACCCACGTCGGCAGTCGACAGGTAGGCGAACGGCTTGACGCGGGTGGTGAGTGCGATCCTGACCAGTTCTGCGGTGCCGACGACGTTGGGCCCGAACATCTCTCGATACGGCAGCACACCGTTGACCAGAGCCGCGGAGTCGATGATCAGATCGACGTCGTCGGCCAGCCGCTGCCAGGTCTGCCGATCGAGGCCGAGGTCCGCTTCGGCCTTGTCGCCCGCGATGACCTCGAGATGATCGTCGGCCAGTTCCTGGTAGTAGCGCAGCAGTTCGGCGTCGCCGGTGTCGAAGGTCAGGTCGAGACGACGCCGTGCATCCGCATCGGTCTTGGCCCGCACCAGGCAGATCACCGTGCCGCCGACGAGCTTCATCTGTTCGAGGCTCTGCAGGACCAGGTAGCGCCCGACGAATCCGGTGGCTCCGGTCAGCAGAATCGTGCGGACGTCGTCGCTGGGGCCGGGCAACGTCGGGGCGGCGGCCAAGGTCGCGTCGTCGATGAACCTGTCCAGCTTGAGGTCTCGCGCGTACACGTGGTCCGTGTCGTGGCCGTGGATCGCCTCGTAGAGCAGGTCGTTGGCGGTGTTGGTGCCCGGCCCGATGTGCAGCGAGCCGGGATCCCCGTCCAACTGCTCGCTGAGCCCTCGGACGGACGGGCTGTCGAACAGGATGCGCACGGGCAGTTGGACGTTCAGGGCGGTGTTGATGGCGGCGATCAACCGGAGCGCCGTCAGCGAGTCGCCGCCGATGTCGAAGAACGAGTCCTCGACGCCGACCCGCTCGAGTCCGAGGACGTGGCCGTAGATGCCGGCCAGGGTCTCCTCGGTGGGCGTGGCCGGGGCACGGTAACGGCCCACGTCCGTGTAGTCCGGGGCGGGCAGCGCACGGACGTCGAGCTTTCCGTTGACCGTCAGCGGCAACTCGTCGACTGCGACCACCGCGGCGGGAACCATGTAGGCGGGCAGGTGATTCGCCAGGCGTGCACGCACCTCGGCGGGATCCATCGAGCCGGTGACGTAGCCGACGAGGCGCTTGTCGCCGCGGCGGTCCTCGCGGACGATCGCCGCCGCCTGCTCGACGCCGTCCACCGCGGCAAGCGCGGCCTGCACCTCGCCGAGTTCGATGCGGTACCCGCGGATCTTGACCTGCGCGTCGGCGCGGCCCAGGTAGTCCAGCTGCCCGTCGGCACGCCACCGCACGAGGTCGCCGGTGCGGTACATCCGGGCACCGGGCTCACCGAACGGGCACGCCACGAATCGCGACGCCGTCAACCCACCCTGGCGCCAATACCCAACGCCCACATTGCGTCCCGCCACGTACAGCTCGCCGACCACACCGGGCGGTACTGGCCGCAACGACGGATCGAGGACGAACAGCGCCGCGCCGCGCACCGGCGTGCCGATCGGCGGCGTCCCGCCACCCGCCGTCAGCGGCCTGCTGACCGCGACCTCGACGGTGAGCTCGGTCGGGCCGTAGGCGTTCACCATCACCCGGCCGGGCGCCCACAGATCCATCACGTCGGCCGAGCACGCCTCGCCGCCCACGACCAACGTCATGCCGTCGAGGCCCTCTGGCGACAGCGCCGCCACCGCGGACGGGCTGTGCGTCAGTACGGTGACCTGTTCGGCGACGAGAAGATCGTGGAATTCGTTCGGCGAGTTCACGATTCCGTCGGGCAGCACCGCGAGCCTGCCGCCGCTGAGCAGCGCGCCCCAGATCTCCCACACGGACACGTCGAACGCATACGAGTTGCACTGCGCCCACACCCCGCCGTGCGGCAGGTTCGCGCGCAGCGACTCCGACAGCGCGATCACGTTGCGGTGGGCGATGGCCACGCCCTTGGGCGTACCCGTCGTGCCCGAGGTGTAGATGAAGTAGGCGATGTCGTCGGCGGCGAGGGCGCCGAGATCGACGTAAATGGCGTCGCGTTCCTGGGCCTTCTCGCCCGAGACGTTGGTTTGGGCGTAATCGAGGATGGGCACGCCGTGGGCGTCGAGACGGTCGGCCAGAGCGGTGGTGGTGACGGCGGCGATCGGTGCGGCATCGGCGAGCATGAACTCGATCCGAGCCTCCGGCGACGACGGGTCGATCGGGAGATAGGCCGCGCCGGTCTTGAGCACCGCGGCCATCGCCACGATCGCCTCGGCGGACCGCGAAAACATCAGCGCGACTGTCGTTCCCGGGCCTGCGCCGACGTCGGTGAGCACGTGCGCCAACCGGTTCGACGCCTCGTCGAACTCGCGGTACGTCATCGAGTCACCGTCGAACGACACCGCGGGAGCATCGGGGGTGCGCGCCACCTGGGCGGCAAGCGCCTCGGGGATCGACGTCGCCGCGGGTGCCGGCTCGGTCAGCGCCTGCCGATTACTCCACTCGTCGAGCTGAGCACGCTCACCGTCGTCGAGCAGATCCACCGACGACAGCGCGGCCGTCGGATCGGCCGTCATCGCCACCAGCACCTTCTGCAGCCTGCCGAGCAGCGTCTCGACGGTGGCCTCGTCGAAGATGTCCGAGCGGAACTCGACGCGAAGGTTCAGTTCGTCGCCGGGCGAGGCCTGCACGACGAGCGGGTAGTGGGTGGTCTCGCGACTCGCCAGCTCCGTGATGACGAGTCCGTCGTCGCCCGGCACGCCGATGTCGACGCCCGTCTCGATGGGGAAGTTCTCGTACACGAACAAGGTGTCGAACAACTGGTCCTGGCGGGTGATTCGGTGGATCTCCCCCAACGCCAGATGCTGGTGCTCGAGCGTCTCGTTGTGGAAGCCCTGCAGCTGCCCGAGCAGGTCGGCGGCCGTCGTCGCCTGGGTGATGCTCGCCCGCACGGGCACCGTGTTGATGAACAGACCCACCATCGAGTCGGCACCCGGAACGTCCGACGGCCTGCCCGACACCGTGGCGCCGAAGGTGACGTCGTGGTGTCCGGTCAGCCACGTCAGCACCTGTGCCCACGCGGCCTGCAGCACGACGTTGACGGTGGTGCGCTGGGAGCGGGCCAGTTCCGCGACGGACTGCGTGGTGTCGGCGGGGATCCGGAACGGGATGGAGCCGCGCGGACCGATGCCCACCCTGTCGGGCGGAGCGACCAGCGTCGGGGTGTCGAAGCCGTCGAAGACCTCCGACCAGGCCGCCTGCGCGGCGCCGCGATCCCGATCCGCCAGCCAGGTCAACAGCTTTCGATACGAACCGGCCGCGGGCAGCCGCTCACCCTGGTAGGCGGTGAAGATCTCGCGCAGCAGGATCGGCACCGACCAGCCGTCGACCACGATGTGGTGATTGGTGAACACCAGTCGGTGCCGTTCCTCGGCGGTGCGGATCAGCGCGGCGCGGAAGGTCGGCTGGTTCGCGATGTCGCAGACGGCCTTCCGTTCGTCGGCGCACACCCGGGCGACCTGCTCGCGGACGTCCTCCTGGTCGAAGCCGTTCCCGACGAGATCGAGGTACCGCCACGGGGCAACGGGATCGGCAGCGATGATCTGCACCGGATGGTCGAACCGGGCATCGAAGCGCGCCAACAGATTCGGGTGGCGGGCGAGCACCGTCTGCACCGCATCGCGTAGGCGATCGGCGTCGAGCGGGCCCGACACGGCGATCTCCAGCTGCACGGCGTACAGATCGCCGGAGTCCTCCGAGGTGCTGGCGTGGAACAGCAGTCCCTCCTGCAACGGTGTCAGCGGCAGGATGTCGGCGATCTCGAGTTGTCCGGCCAGTTCGTCGATCTGGCCCTGGGTGAGCTGGGCCGGCGCGATGTCGGAGGGGGTGAGCCCCCCGCCGCCGCGTCGCACGTGCGCGCAGATGCCACCCAGCGCCTCGAACCAGAGCTGGCCGAGTCTGCTCATCTGAGCGCGGTCGACGGCCGACTGCGCCCACATCCAGTCGGCGTGGAGTTGGGGACCGGCGTCCGAGTCGACGGTGACGGCGTTGACCTCGACGGTGTGCGTCAACGGCAGGGGAAGACCACTCGCGCCGCTGAGTAGCCTGTCCCACTGCCCGAGGCCCCAGGTCTGCGAACCCTGCGCTGGTTGCGCGGGAGCGCCGAGGCGGCCCAGATAGTTGAACCCGATCGCCGGCTCCGCCCCACCGAGGTCGACGTCGTCGTTCAGGTAGCGCAGAACGCCGTAGGTCAGTCCGTTCGGGAGCCTCCGAAGCTGCTCCTTCGCGTCCTTGACCACCGAACCCAGCGAGGACTCGCCCGCCACGACGTCCGACCAGTTCAGGTCACCCACTGCCACGGCCACCGGGTACTTCGCGGTGAACCAGCCGACGGTGTGCGCCAGGTCCACATCGGGAGCTACGTCTTCGTCACGCCCGTGGCCCTCGAGGTCGATGGCGATCGGGGTCCTGATGTCGCCGCCGGCGCGGCTCCGGGTCCCGCCGGTACCCAGGAACTCGGCCCATGCCAACCCGAACGCGATCAGCAGGATGTCCTGCACGCCAGCGTGAAACGCCGCAGGCACCTGACCGAGCACGTCGCGGGTCGTTTCGACGTCCAACAACACCGACATGCGTCCCGCGGTCGCGAGGGTGTCCGCCTCGGGCCGCGGCGCGGGCAGGGCCGCCGGAAGCGCCAACACCTGCCGCCAAGCGTCCACGTGCTCCAGAACCGCTGGGGTGTAGGCATACTCGTCGAGAAGCGAGGCCCACCGCTGGAACGACGTACCAACCGTCGGCAGGGTGATCTCCCGACCGTCGCGATGCTGGCTCCACGCGGTGTTGAGGTCGCCGAGCAGGATCCGCCACGACACCCCGTCGATGGCCAGGTGGTGGATGAACACGACCAGCTGGCGGGTGTCCGCCACCCACAGCGCGCTCAGTACCACTCCGGCAACGGGATTCAGCCGCGCGCGGGCATTGACCAGCGCCTCGTCCGACATCACGTCGGCGGTGTGCACGAACACGCTCGCGTCCGCCGAACCCGGTTCGGGCACCGATAGTTTCCAGTTTCTTCGACTGGACTGCCGCTCGTCTTCGGTGACCCGCAGCCGTAGCGCGGCGTGCCGATCCATCAGCGCCTGAAGCACGACCACCACGTCGGCCTCGGTGGTTCCATCGGGCGCCTGCAACAACATCGTCTGGTTGAACTGCTCGATCGGACCGTCGATGCCCTGCAGCCAGTGCATGATCGGCGTCGCCAGCACCTCCCCGACGCCCTCGTCCACCACGGCTGCCTCACCATCGGTGAAGCCGGCTACCCGGGCCACCCCGGCGACGGTCTGCTCGACGAAGATGTCGCGCGGCCGACACGACACGCCGGCCTCGCGGGCCCGCGCCACCACCTGCATCGCCAAGATGCTGTCGCCGCCGAGATCGAAGAACGGATCCTCCACCCCGACTCGATCGAGCCCGAGCACCTGCGCGTAGACAGCGGTGAGAATCTCCTCGACGGGAGTGCTCGGGGCGCGGTAGCGGTCGGCGTCCTGATAGTCCGGCGCAGGGAGCGCACGGACGTCCAGCTTGCCACTGACCGTGAGCGGCAGCACGTCGAGCGTCACGACCGCAGCCGGCACCATGTAGGTGGGCAACCGATCGGCGAGGCGTTCGCGGATGCCAGCGGGATCCGTTGTGCCGGTGACATATCCGACCAGTCGCTTGTCGCCCGGCCGATCCTCGCGCACGATCGCGACGGCCTGCTCGACGCCGTCCGACGCTGCGAGCGCCGACTGCACCTCGCCCAGCTCGATGCGGTACCCGCGGATCTTGACCTGCTCATCGGCGCGCCCGATGTAGTCCAGCTGTCCGTCGGAGCGCCACCGGACGAGGTCGCCGGTCCGGTACATCCGCGTTCCAGGAGCGCCGAACGGACACGCAATGAACCGCGACGCCGTGAGCCCGCCTCGGCGCCAATACCCGACGCCGACACCGCGACCCGCCACGTACAGCTCGCCGACCACACCGGGCGGCACGCGACGCAGCGCACCGTCGAGCACGAACAGCACCGAGCCCGAGACCGGCGAGCCGATCGGCGGCACGCCCGTTCCCGCCGCCAACGGCTTACTGGTCGCCACGTAGACCGTCGTCTCGGTCGGACCGTAGATGTTGATGAGCACCCGTCCCGGTGCCCACCGGTCGACCACGTCGGCCGACGAGGCCTCGCCGCCCACCATCAATGCCGCCGATCCCAGCCCCTCGGGCGACATCATGCCGATGGCAGACGGGGTTTGGCTCATGACGGTGATCTGGCCGATGCCCGCCACCAATTCGTGGAACTCATCTGGTGACGCGGCTACCGCCTCGGGCACCACGACCAGTCGGCCGCCGAAGAACAGCGCGCCCCAGATCTCTCGCACCGAGACGTCGAAAGAATAGGAATGCCACTGGGTTACCGCAAATGGCACCGGCTCGGCCACCGTGCGCGACTCGAAGAAGCCGGTGATCTTGAACAGCTGGGTGACGTTGCGGTGGGTGATCGCCACGCCCTTGGGAACACCGGTGGTCCCCGAGGTGTAGATCAGGTAGGCGAGGTCATTGGGCGAGGGCACGGGCAAGGCCGTGGCGGGATGGGTCCGGATCCGTGGGTCGTCGTCGACCGCGATCACCGGCACGTCGTACTCGTCGAGCCGCTCGGCCAGGGCCGCCAAGGTGAGGGCGGCGATCGGCGCAGCGTCACCGAGCATGAACCCGACCCGCGCCGCAGGCAGCATCGGATCGATCGGCGTGTACGCGGCGCCGCTCTTGAGCACGGCCAGCATCGACACGAGCGCCTCAGCTGACCGCGGGAACAGCAGCGCCACCGTGCTTCCCGGGCCCGCCCCCATGCCGGACAGCATGTTCGCCAACCGGTTCGACGCCTCGTCGAGCTCCCGGTACGTCATCGAACGGCCGTCGCACGTCAGCGCCAACGCATCGGGGGTGCGGGCAACCTGTGCGGCGAACCCCTGAGGAATCGAGACCGGGGCGGGCTCGGGCTGAGTCAGGACCACCCGGTTGCCCCAGCCGTCCAGTCGAGCGCGTTCACTGTCGTCGAGCAGATCCACCGAAGACAGTGCCGCGGCAGGGTCGTCGGTCATCGTCAGCAGCACCTGCTGCAAGCGTTCGACCAGGATCTCGATGGTGCTCGCGTCGTAAACGTCGGTGCGGAACTGCACCGAACCGCCGATCCCCGCGGGATCACCGGTCTCGGTGAACCGCTCCGTCAGCGAGAACGCGAGATCCATTCGGGCGGTGTGCGCGTCGAGGGGCACGGGCGTGATCTGGAGCTCGTCCAGTGTCAGCCCGGACGCAGGGTCATCGCCGTTCTTGCCGAAGTTCTGCCAGGCCAGCATGACCTGGATCAGGGGGTGATGGCTCAGCGATCGGGGCGGATTGAGTCGCTCGACGAGCACCTCGAAGGGGACGTCCTGGTGTTCATAGGCGGCAAGGCTGCGCTCGCGCACCTGGGCAAGCAGCTCGGTGAACGTGAGATCCCTTGCCACGTCGACCCGCAACACCAGGGTGTTGACGAAAAAGCCCACCAGGCCGTCCAGCGCGGGATCGCCGCGTCCGGCGATCGGAAAGCCCACCGCCACATCGGGATTGCCACTGATCCCGGAGAGCAGCAGCGACAGCGCGGCCTGGACCACCATGAAGCTGGTGGCGTTGTGTGCGCGGCCGACCTCACGCACGCGTTGCTGAAGCTCTGCCGACCACTTCACCGCCACGGTGGCGCCGCGGTAGTCGGCCTCCAGGGGATAGGGCCGATCGGTGGGCAACTCCAACCGCTGCGGCATCCCGGCAAGTGCCCCCTGCCAGTACTCCAACTGGGCGGCGATGCGGCTACCGCTGTCGTCGAGCTCCCCGAACTGAGCCCGCTGCCAGAGCGTGTAATCGGCGTACTGGACGGGCAATTGGTCCCAACCCGGTGCCTGACCCGCGAGCCGGCTGGCATAGGCCGCACCGAGATCGCCGACGAGGGGCGTCATCGACAATCCGTCGGCGGCGATGTGGTGGGCCGTGGCCACGAGGACGTGTTCGTCGTCGTCGACGCTGAAAAGCCTTGCCCACAGGGGAATCTCGGAGGTCAGGTCGAACGTGTGGCGCGCCGCGGCGGCGATGCCCTCGTCCAGCCGGTGGTCGGGCCAATCCGTGGCGTCGACGACGTCCCAGCCGAAGTCGGCGACCTCGGTCGCCACGCTCAGCTGTTGAGGGATGCCGTCGGGTGCGGGGAACACCGTGCGCAGGCTTTCGTGGCGGTCCAGCACGTCGGTCAGCGCCGCGCCCAGCGCATCGACGTCGAGTCGTCCCGTCAACTGCAGGACGACCGACATGTTGTACACCGGTGAGGGACCCTGCAATTGGTCGAGGAGCCACAATCGGTTCTGCGCGAACGACAGGGGTATCACCGCGGGCCGCTCAACGGCCACCAGGGGCTCGAGCCTGCGCTTGTCCGCCGCGACGCACGGCGCCAACTGGGAGACCGTCGGCGCGTCGAACAGCGTGCGTACCGCGAGGTCCGCGTCGAGTGACTTGTTGATGGCGGCGATCACCCTCATCGCGGACAGCGAGTCCCCGCCGAGGTCGAAGAACGAGTCGTCGACGCCGACCCGCTCGAGTCCGAGCACGTGACCGTAGATGCCCGTGAGGATCTCCTCGACCACGGTGACAGGGGCGCGGTACTCGCCAGCGTCCTGGTACTCGGGTTCCGGCAGGGCGCGGACGTCGAGCTTGCCGCTCACCGTAAGGGGCAGCGCGTCGACCACGACCACCGCGGCGGGGACCATGTAGGCGGGCAGATTATCGGCCAGCGTGTTGCGCGCCTGCGCGGGATCCGCTGTCCCGGTGACGTATCCGACGAGACGCCTATCGCCGGGCCGGTCCTCGCGGACGGCTACGACGGCCGAATCGATGCCGTCCAGCGCGGCGAGTGCGGCCTGCACCTCGCCGAGTTCGATGCGATAGCCGCGGATCTTCACCTGATCGTCGGCACGACCGAGGTAGTCGAGTTGGCCATCGGCGCGCCACCGGACCAAGTCGCCGGTGCGATACATCCGCGTGCCGGGCTCGCCGAACGGACACGCCACGAACCGCGACGCCGTCAACTCGCTGCGACGCCAATACCCAATGCCCACACCATGACCCGCGACATACAGCTCGCCGGTCACGCCGGGAGGCACCGGCCGCAGCCAGGGGTCGAGGACGAACAGCGCCGACCCCGGTACGGGCGCACCGATCGGCGCAGGCCCAGAACCCGCCGTCAACGGCGCACTCAACGCGACGTAGATCGTCGTCTCGGTCGGTCCGTAGGCATTGACCATCACGCGACCGGGCGCCCAACGATCGACGACGTCGGCCGGGCAGGCCTCGCCACCCATCACCAGCGCCGTCGAATCCAGACCCTCCGGCGACAACACCGCCACCGCGGACGGGGTCTGAGTGAGCACGTTGACCCGCTCGACGACGAGCAGGTCGTGGAAGTCGGCCAGCGAGTGCGCGACCGACTCGGGAACGACCACCAGCCGACCACCGCCGAGCAGCGCACCCCAGATCTCCCACACGGAGAAGTCGAAGGCATACGAATGCCATTGCGGCCATGCCTGTTCCGATGCCGCGGGCAGCCCGCCGTCCTGCGAGAGGATCAGCTGGGTCAGATTGTGGTGCGTGATCGCGACGCCCTTGGGCGTTCCGGTGGTGCCCGAGGTGTAGATGAAGTACGCGATGTCGTCGGGGGCAGGTTCCGAGATCGGCGGTGTCTGGCTCCTGGGCCTTCTCCGCCGAAACGTTCGTTTGGGCATCGGTCGACGTCGATGATGGGCAGGGCGTAGCCGTCGAGTCGGTCGGCGAGCTCCGCGGTGGTGACGGCGGCGACGGGCGCCGCATCGGCGAGCATGAAGTCCAACCGCGCCCGCGGCAGGCCCGGGTCGAGCGCCAGGTAGGCCGCACCGGTCTTGAGCACCGCCAGCATCGCGATGACGGCCTCAGCAGATCGCTCGAAGACCAAGGCCACGTTCGCACCGGGACCGACCCCATGGCCGGACAGCACGTGCGCCAACCGGTTCGATGCCTCGTCGACCTCGCGATACGTCCACGACGCTCGAGCCGCAGACCAGTGCCACGGCATCGGGGGCGCTGGCCACCCGGCTGTCGAACACCTCCGGAATCGACACGGGCGCAGCAGGCTTCGTCAACGCCGCTCGGTTGCCCCATCGGTCCAGCCGGGCGCGCTCACCGGAGTCGAGCAAGCCGACCGACGACAACCGCACCGCGGGATCGGCCGTCAACGCCAGCAGCACCCGCTGCAACCGCTCGACGAGCGTTTCGATCGTCGCCGCGTCGAAGACGTCGGTGCGGAACTGCACCGATCCGCCCACCCCGTTGGGTGCGCCGTCCTCGGTGAAGCTCTCCGTCAGCGAGAACGTGAGATCCACGGGGATCTTGTGGGTGTCGAGCGGAATGCGTGTGATCGACACGTCGCCGGCCCACATCTCGGGAGGCGGAGTGTTCTGCCACGCCAGGATCACCTGCACCAGCGGATGATGCGTGCGGGACCGCGGCGGGTTGAGCCGCTCGACGAGCGCCTCGAAGGGCACGTCCTGGTGCTCGTAGGCGGCCAGGCTGCGCTCGCGTACCTGGGCGAGAAGGTCGGCGAAGGTGAGATCCTTGGCGACGTCGACCCGCAGGATCAAGGTGTTGACGAAGAAGCCCACCAGTCCGTCGAGCGCGGCATCCCCGCGGCCCGAGATCGGAAAGCCCACCGCCACATCGGGATTGGCGCTCATCGCGGCCAGAAGCACCGACAGCGCCGCCTGCACGACCATGAAACTGGTGGCGTTGTGCGCGCGCCCGACGTCGCGAATGCACTGATGCAGTTCCGCAGACCATTGCACGGCCACGCTATCGGCGTGGTGATCGGCCACCAGCGGATACGGTCGATCGGTCGGCAACTCCAGCCGCTGCGGCATCCCGGCCAGCGCGTCTTCCCAGTACTGCAGTTGCGCCGCAAGCGGGCTGCCACCGTCGGTCAGCTCGCCGAGGTTCTTGCGCTGCCACAGCGTGTAATCGATGTACTGCACGGGCAATTCGGCCCAGCCCGGCCCCTGTCCCGAGGCCCGGCCGAAGTAGGCCATCCAGATGTCGGTGGCCAGCACGCTGATCGACCAGCCGTCGCCTGCGATGTGGTGCACCACCACGACCCACACGTGCTCGGTCTCGGAGATTCGGAAAAGCTTTGATCGGAAGGGGATTTCGTTGGCGAGGTCGAAACTGTAGGCGAGGGTGTCCGCGACGGCGTCGTCCACGCGCGTCCCCTGACCATCCGGTCGCGTCGACGAGTTCCCAACCGAATTCCAGGTGCGCGGCGGGGAGGACCACCTGCTGCGGCACGCCGTCGACGGCCGTGAACACCGTGCGGAGGCTTTCGTGCCGGTCCAGCACGTCACCCAGCGCAGCACCCAACTTGTCGACGTCGAACGTGCCGTGCAACCGCAGCGCCACTGCCCTGTTGTAAACCGGTGAGGGACCCTGCAATTGGCCGATGAACCACAACCGGTTCTGCGCGAACGACAGCGGAATCACGTCGGGCCGCTCGACGGCCACCAGCGGCGACAGTCGACCCGAGCTGCCGCCGATCTTCAGCGCCAACTGGCCGATCGTCGGCGCGTTGAAGACGGTGCCCAACGGAAGGTTGGTGTCGAAGGCGGCGTTGATCGCGGCGACGACGCGCATCGCGCCCAGGGAGTCACCGCCAAGGTCGAAGAACGAGTCGTCGACGCCGACGTCCTCGGCGCCAAGAACCTGCGCGTAGATGCCGGCAAGTGCGATCTCGGTCTCGCGGTAGCGACCGGCGTCCGGGTACTCCGGCACCGGAAGCGCGCGGGTGTCGAGTTCGCCGTCCTCGGACAGCGGCAACGCGTCGACCACCACCACCGCGGCGGGAACCAGGTAGGCAGGCAACTGTTCGGCCAGTGCCCCGCGCACCACGCCAGGGTCCAACGTCCCGCTGACCGACTCGGTGACGTACGCAACCGTCCGCTTGTCGCCGGGGCGATCCTCGCGATCGATCACCACGGCCTGATCCACCCCCGCCAGCGCACCAAGCGCCGCGGTTACCTCACTCGTCATTGGTCCCCCACCCGGGCAACGCAGGAATCAGTGGCCTGCGCCCTGCGCAAGCCTCTCGCGCAGACTCTTCGGCCTGATGTCGGTCCAGTTCTGTTCGACGTACTCCAGGCACTCGGCTCGGCCGGCTTCACCGAAGACCACCCGCCAACCGGCGGGCACGTCGGCGAACACCGGCCATAGGCTGTGCTGCTCCTCGTCGTTGACGAGGACGACGTAGCTACCATCGTCGTCGTCGAATGGATTGTTGCTCACACTCGTTCTCCCAGTCGGCGCCTAGTAGTGATGGGTCGTGTGCCGGACCATTTTGCCTGGCACCGTCAATTTCGTAGAACGTTATCTTTTGATCTTCGACCTGGCCGAGTAACGCTACATCCCGGCCGGTTGGCTCTGGCGCGCTCAACTTCTGCGCCCGGAAGTCGAGGAGATCTTGCAGGTAGACACTGCCTGCGGCGCCGACGGCCACGACAGAGGGCGATTTCACGCCGGCGAACGGCAGCACCGTTGGAGCGCCGGCTCCCGCCGCGAGCTTCGACACCCGATTGCTCCCACCGTCGATGACATGCACATTGCCCTTGATATCGACCGCGATACCCGAGGAGTTACTCAGGTTGGCAAACGGAAGCACGGCCGGGCTGTCGGCCAGCGTCGACGTCTGAAGGGTCGTCGACGCACGTCGAAAGCCGCGCGCGTCGTGCACGGTCCGCTCCTTCCAGGTTTGGGCGCGGTCATGGAGCGACTCGTCGCCGGTCGGCTCTAGGTTCGGGCAGCCGTCTTGGAGGATTCTTGGCGCGGAACTTTCGACCGGCCAATACGCTGCCCGTGGCGGGTCTAACGGCAATGCGGGCGGGGGCGGGCCAGTGTTGGAAGTCATTGACAAGGGGCAGGCCACGGATGCTCATCGTGTTCCGCTGCTGTTCGTGCACGGGGGCATGCATGCGGCGTGGTGCTGGGACGAGCACTTCCTGGACTACTTCGCGGAGCACGGATTCCGGACGATTGCCCTCAGCTTCGAGCACACGGGGCGAGCGACCTCGGCGAAGGAGCTGTCGAAGTGTTCGATACGCGACTACGTCGACGACGTGCGCACCGTAGTCGGCGATCTCGATGAGGCACCCGTACTGATCGGGCATTCCGTCGGCGGCTTCGTGGTGCAGAAGTATCTGGAGCACGACGACGCTCCTGCTGCCGTACTGATGGCGTCGACGCCTCCGTCGGGCATCTTGCGCTCCTCGATGAGGGTGTGGCGCCGGCATCCACTGACGGTCATGCGCGCCAACGTGGTTGGCCGATCACACGAGGCCTTCAATTCTCCGCAGGCGGCTCGGGAGTACTTCTACAGCCAGTACACGTCCGATGAAGTGGTGCGGTCCGGTGCAGCGCGAATCGAGCCGGAGAGCCTCCGCGCCGTGTTCTTCGACCAGGTGTTCGGCCTGCCTGCGGTCGACCGGATCACGACACCGCTGTTGGTCCTCGGCGCTGACGACGACGGCCTGATCTCCACCGCCGAGGTGAGATCCACCGCCCGCGCGTACGGGACCGAGGCCGTGATCTTTCCGAGGATGGGGCACAACATGATGGTCGAACCCGATTGGCGCGACGTCGCCGACCACGTCATCCGGTGGCTCGCCGATCGCGATCTCTGATCCCGAGGACGACGGGCCCGCGATCTAAAATCGCTTGCCCGCCTGGGCCGCACCTTCGTACAGTGACGTCGCGGATGGCCGAGTTCCATCCCCAATTGCATAGAGGTGACGTGGGCCGGAGTCGTTCGGTTACCACGGCAATGGAGCTATACGGGTTCGAGTCCCGTCACTGAGCTTGCTCGGTGTAGCTCACACCGGTCGGCACGACATGCCCACGTCATCCTCTAGCCGAAATACGTAGCGAGAGATTCGGTCATCGTCCTAAAGGACCGTCCGGCCGACACGCCCTCCTGCGTGGGAGTTTCCATGGACATTCTGCGCAGCATCAGCACGCGCTTCACCTCGCAGTCGGCCAAGGCCGATCCGCGCCAGGTCGAGAACGCCGCGGGCGGTTACACATTCGTGCCCGACGAGCAGGCGCGAGTGCACCGATTCCTGACGCTCGGCACCGACGGCGGCACGTACTACACCAGCGCCAAGGACCTGACCAAGGAGAACGCCGGCGTCGTAATACGCGCTGCCCACACCGATTCCATGGATCTGGTTCGGCAGATCGTCGAGGTCTCCGAAGCCGGTCGCGCGCCGCGCCAGAACCCGGCCCTGTTCGCGTTGGCGATCGCCGCGTCACTGTCCGACGACGAAGGCCGCGCCGCCGCACTGGCTGCCGTGCCACGCGTCGCGCGCACCGGTACTCACCTTTTCCTGTTCGCGCGCTACGTCGAGCAGTTCCGCGGCTGGGGTCGCGGCCTGCGCAAGGCGGTGGGGGGTTGGTACGCCGACAAGCCTGCCGACCAGCTGGCCTACCAGGTCTGCAAGTACCGGCAGCGGGAAGGCTGGACGCACCGGGACCTGTTGCGTCTCGGCGTGCTCGGCGGTGACGTCGGTCGCGCCGTGGCGACCCAGCTCCAGGACACCGACCGTCTGGTGAAGGCACGCGTCCATCCGGTCAATGTCCTTGTCGCTCAGCGCACCTACGCATCCGGACGGTCAGTACGCGGGGAGTCGACGTGGACGCCCGACCCGAAGATCAGCGATGTGCTCGACGCCGCGTTCTACAACGCCTACCGGGCGGTGGAACCGGCGAACAAGCGCACGCTGCTCGCGTTGGACGTCTCCGCGTCGATGACGGCGTCGGCATCGGGGTTGCCGGTGAGCTGCCGGGAAGCGAGCGCGGCGTTGGCGATGGTGACGGCCGCGACCGAATCCGACTGCAAGATCGTCGGATTCACCAGCTCCGGCACGGGATACGACTGGCGTGCCAACAAGGTGCTGACCAAGCTGGACATCAGCCCGCGGCGCCGGCTCGATGACATCTGCCGGTACGTCAACGGGTTGCCGATGGGAGGTACGGACTGCGCACTGCCGATGGTGTGGGCACTGAAGAACCGCGTCAAGGTCGACACCTTCCAGGTGTACACCGACAACGAAACCTGGCACGGTGCGATCCATCCGCACCAGGCGCTGCGGGAATACCGCGAGAAGATGGGGATCGACGCGCGTCTCGTCGTCGTCGCGATGACGGCGGGCGGCGCGACGATCGCCGATCCGTCCGACCCCAAGCAGTTGGACGTCTCGGGGTTCGACTCATCGGTGCCGAATTTGCTGTCGGACTTCTCGCGAGGCGACATCTGACGGCGCGCACTACCACCACTCGGGCGTGAACCTCACGACGATTCTCAGCTGTTTTGCAATCGTCGTGAGGTTTCACGCTCGACGTGACCGCTCAGCCCCGATCCCACGGATCAGGTCTCCCCACTCGGGTCCGGTCTTGCGCCGCATCGCGGGAGGCTGGGATGGAGCCGGCTGGCCGAGACGAGACGATCGCCTCGGGGTCGCACCCCTTCGGCCAGCCCGAAGACGGGTCGCCATCACCGTTACAGCTGAAGGACGACACGGATCAGGCGGCCAGCCCCACGGCATGGCGGCGTGCCGCAATGACGCCGTCGCGGTACCGACGTCGACGGACCGTCCGGATCAGTTCGGCCACAGCACCTCTCCCGCTGCTGCCGTTGACTGGTGGCTGCACAGCGAGGGCCATCGCAAGACCTTATTGGACCCGATCTACAAAGAAACCGGGATCGGCGTCCTGCGAGGTACGGCGTCAATGGGTCTTCCTGCGGACGCCGAGGGCGCGATCTTCATCCAATGCTTCGGAGGATGTGCGGACCCGGAACTCTTGGTGCCGACACAACTTTGGGCATGGGGCGGGAACGGATCCGGACAACTCGGCGTCGGTAGCGGCACCAGCGCGACATCCGCGCCAATACATCCCGCGGAGTTCGAAGGATTCATCGAGGTCGACTGCTCCCACCACAGCATCGGGCTCATGCACGACGGCACCGTGTGGACATGGGGTCCGCGCGAGAACAAGGGCTCCACACCCGGCGGATCGCCCGTGCCGGTGAAGGTCAACGGAATCGATCAGGTCATGGCAGTGAGTGCCGGCTACGACCACAACCTGGCCGTGAAGACCGACGGTTCGGTATGGGCGTGGGGCGACAACCGGTACGGCGAGCTCGGGGATGGCTCGGGCGCCGACCAGGAATCCCCCGTGAAGGTAAGGGGTCTCACCGGCATCAAGGCGATATCGGCTGGCGGCGGCTTCAGTCTTGCGTTGGACGCATACGGATCGGTGTGGGGTTGGGGAAGCAACGGTAACGCTCAGTTGGGCCGCGATCCTGGCTCGCCAAACGACCAGTTCGACTTCCCGACGCGCATTTCGTCGCTGCCGGGCCGTATCGAGGCCATCGCCGCGGGCAGCAACCACACGGTCGCGTTGGAAGGCAAGCCCGGCCAGATGTGGGTCTTTGGCCTGAACATCGCAGGATGCCTTGGCACCGGCGACCCAGACAAACTCTTCTACCAGGATCCGACGAAACCAGCCCCTACCACCAACTTCACCGGTCAGAACATCATTGCCATAGCAGCAGATTTCTACAACAGCTACGCCGTCGACAACTCAGGCAAGGTATGGGCCATGGGTAACAATGCCTTCCACCAACTGGGCCCGAACGTCGACGTCCTGTCGCGTGACGCCCTCGCGCATCTGATACCTCGGGTGTCCAAGGTCGTCGAGGTTTCTGCGGGTCAGGGGCATGCCCTTGCGCTGACGAGCGACGAAGACCTCTGGAGCTGGGGTAGCAACTCCGCTGGCCAGCTGGGCCAGGGCGTCGTCATCGGTCCGGACCACGCTCCCGACAAGATCGCGATGGACCACGTGACGAGCTTCTCCGCCGGCTACGTTCACTCGCTGGCGATCGGCCACCGCGACGAGTGAGGCTGGCACGTCCGACTGCTCGACGAGCAGGGCTGAGCCACGACGGGGTTGGGCGAACGATCGGTGATCGTATAGCCACGGTTCAGAAGGTCCCTCAGTAGCTTGCGCGCGTCCCGGGCCGTCTGTTGCGTGGGGGGTGATGTTCCTGAGCAAGGTCATCGCGAGGAGCCCATCGATCAGCTCGCGGGGCCTACTGGTTTGATGGGGTGGCTTACTCGTCAACCCGTGGATTGACGAGGACTGCGTGACACGGCCCGATGACCTCGACGTGTCCCTGCATCGCGGATGAACTGGTCCAGCACAGGGCGAGCCCGCCTAGATGAGCTGGAGGTTGACCATGCCCGCTACTCAACCGCTCACGCCGACCCCGTGACCGAAGACCCACAATTCGAGGATCTCGTCCCGGTCGGCACGCCGATCGACCTCGACAACTGCGCCCGCGAACCGATCCACATCCCCGGCAGCATCCAGCCGCGCGGCGTGCTCGCCGTCGTGCGCGAGCCCGACTTCGAAGTGCGCCAGGTCAGCGCCAACGTCGCCGAACTGCTCGGCCGCAGCGTCGACGACGTCCTCGGCAGGCACCTGTCGGCACTCATCGGCAACGACCAGGCCGCCCTGATCGAACAGGCGGCGTCGAACTTCGGCGACCTGCGTGAACGCAACCCGCTCGATTGCACGATCGACGTCGACGGCGACGTAAGGCTCTTCGACGCCATCCTGCGCCGTGAGCCGGGCGGCGTGTTGCTCGTCGAGCTCGAGATCGCCCACGGCGTTCGACCCTTCTCCTTCCCGAACACCTACCAGGCGGTGCGTGGCGCGGTCGAGGAGCTGAACCGGGCCGCGACGCTCGACGAGTTGTACGACACCACCGCGCGGGCGGTCCGCGACCTCACCGTTCTTCGACCGGGTCATGGTGTACCGCTACGACGAGGAATACAACGGTGAGGTCGTCGCCGAGGCCAAGCGCGAGGACCTCAACTCGTTCCTGGGCCTGCACTACCCGGCCTCCGACATTCCGGCCCAGGCGCGGGCGCTGTACGAGAAGAACTGGATCCGCCTGATCTCGGACGTCGACTACACGCCCGCACCGCTGGTACCCGACATCGACCCGGCGAGCGGCACCCCCCTGGACCTCACCTACGCCACGCTGCGCAGCGTCTCGCCGATCCACGTCGAGTACCTGCAGAACATGGGCGTGCGGGCGTCGATGTCGATCTCCCTGCTGCGGAACGGGCGGCTGTGGGGGCTCATCGCCTGCCACCACTACTGCCGGCCCCCACCTACCGCCGTACGGCACGCGCGCGGCGGCCGAATTCCTCGGCTCGACCCTGTCCCTGCGACTCGTCGAGCGGTCCGAGGGCGACCAACTGCAGAGCCACCTGGTCGCGCAGGCGGTGCTGGGGAAGCTCACGGCCGCCATGCTCGACGACGCCCAACCGCTGACGGCCGCACTGTTCGGGTCGCCAGATCTTCTCGAGCTCGTGTCGGCCGACGGCGTCGTCGTCGACATCCAAGGAGAGCGGCGCGTCAGCGGCTCGGTTCCGGACGCGGACGTGGTGTCCGCCGATCGTGGCGTGGGCGCGCGACACGGGCGACGAGATCGCCAGTACCGACTGTCTGGCCCGCGCACTCCCGGACCTCGACGTCGATCCCGAACTGGCCGCAGGCGTCGTCGCGCTCAACCTGCCCGACGGGCAATACGCGGTCTGGTTCCGCAGCGAGGTGCTGCACCAGGTGGATTGGGGCGGCGATCCGGACAACAAGGCGATCGCGGTGAGCGAGGGCGACGACGTCCGTATGAGCCCGCGCAAGTCATTCGAGCGGTGGCGCGAGATCGTGCACGGCCGCAGCGAGCCGTGGTCACCCATCGAGACCGAGTCCGCAGAGACACTTGCGGCACCACCTGGTGGAGTCGCTGTACCGTCGCACGCGCGGTGCGCTGCGCGTGGCAGAAACCATGCAGCGCAGCCTGTTACCCGATTCGATCCCGACGGTCGACGGCTGGCAGTTGTCCGCGCACTACGAGCCTGCGGCGGGCGGCCGCGTCGGCGGGGACTGGTACGACGCATTCCTGCTGCCCGACGGCAGGCTCATCGTGCTGATCGGCGACGTCGTCGGCCACGGCCTCACCGCCGCGGGGACGATGGCCCAGTTGCGCAACGCCCTTCGCGCCCAATTGTTCGCAGGCGCCGCACCTGCCGAGGCACTGAACCAACTCAACGCCTTCGCCGTGTACATGATGCATCGCGCGTTCGCCACCGTGCTCGCCGCGCGCGTCGACCTCGAGTCGGGGCGCGTGGAGGCGGCGAGCGCAGGCCACCTGATGCCATACCTGGTGAGTTCGGCGGCCCCCGTCCCCGCGCCGATCGAGCTGTCGCCGCCGATTGGGGTCAGGGGGCAAACGTACGAACCGAGTGAGTTCACCATCGAGCCTGGGCAGGGCCTCGTCATGTTCTCCGACGGCCTGGTCGAACGGCGTCGGTCGACGATCGACGACGGTCTCGACCGGTTGGCCGCCACCCTCGGCCGCGAGGGAAGCGCAGTGGCATCCGCGATTTCCACGGCGATGGCATCGGGCGAAACCGACGACGACGTCACCATCGTCACCCTGCGCCGGGACTGAGCCCGACACCGACGATCAGCCCTGCCCACCAATGCCCTGGGCCATTTGTTGTGGAGTCCGGTCCCGTATCGTACTGTCAATCTAGTTGACATAGGCCCGTCCGTTCGGAGGCGCTTCCCCTCGTCCATGCGCGCCGCCGCCAGTCGAAAGGTTCACGGATGCAGCGGTTTTCGCCTGGCAACTTCGCTGGGGCGAAGCTGTACGTTTCCCGTGACCCCTGACGGGTCCGGATGAGCACCCACCAGGCCGAACGCCTGACGTTGACCGACCGCACCGGCAACGCGATCCGCAGATACTCGGCGCTGATCGCGTTCTTCTGGCTTGCGGTGGCGGTGGTGACGAACGTCTTCGTGCCCCAGCTGGAGACCGTCGCGGAATCGCACAACGTGTCGCTGAGCCCCCAGGATGCGCCGTCGTTGCAGGCAAGCAAGCACATCGGCCAGAAGTTCCAGGAGTTCGACACCGACAGTTCGGCCATGGTCGTCCTCGAGGGCGATCAGCCGCTCGGCCCCGACGCGCACCGCTACTACGACGTCTTGGTCAAGAAACTCGCCGAGGACACCAAGCACGTCGAGCACATTCAGGACTTCTGGGGTGATCCGCTGACGGCGGCAGGCTCGCAGAGTCCCGACGGCAAGGCAGCCCTGGTGCAGCTGTACCTCTCGGGCAACCAGGGCGAGTCGTTGGCCAACGAGTCCGTCGACTCGGTGCGCAGCATCGTCGACAGCGTGCCGCCGCCGCCTGGCGTCAAGGCCTACGTCACCGGTGCCGCGCCGCTGGTCACCGATCAGTTCGAGGTGGGCCGCCACGGCACTCTGAAGACGACGCTGCTCACCCTCGGCGTGATCGCCGTCATGCTGTTCACGCTCTATCGCCGTCTGACCACGGTGTTCTTCGTGCTCTTCACGGTGATGATCGAGCTGACCGCATCCCGCGGCGTCGTCGCCGTGCTCGCGAACGCAGGCATCATCGGGCTGTCGACCTATTCGACGAACATCCTGACGCTGCTGGTCATCGCCGCGGGGACCGACTATGCGATCTTCATCCTCGGCCGCTTCCACGAAGCGCGTCACCTCGGGCAGGATCGGGTGACGGCCTTCGGCAACATGTACCGGAACACGTCGCACATCATCCTGGGTTCTGGCCTGACGATTGCCGGCGCGGTGCTCTGTCTGTCGTTCACCAGGCTCCCCTACTTCAACAGCCTCGGCGTGCCCGCCGGCATCGGCGTCATGGTCGCCGTGATCGCGGCGTTGAGCCTGGCGCCCGCGCTACTGAGCATCGGTCGCCACTTCGGTCTCTTCGAACCCGCCCGGCCCATGCGGACCCGAGGCTGGCGGCGCATCGGCACCGCCATCGTCCGCTGGCCAGGCCCGATCCTGGTGGCGACGCTCGCCGTGGCCGCGATCGGCCTGCTCGCCCTGCCCGGATACAAGACGAGCTACGACAATCGGCCCTACATGCCTGCCGATTCCCCGGCCAACCTGGGCTACGCGGCGGCCGAGCGCCATTTCTCCACGGCCCGGCTCAATCCCGAGTTGCTGGTGATCGAGGCCAACCACGACCTGCGCAACCCCACCGACTTCATCCTCCTCGAGCGGGTCGCCAAGGCCGTCTTCCACACCGAAGGAATCGCCCAGGTGCAGGCGATCACCCGGCCACTGGGCACACCGCTGGACCACACCTCCATCCCGTTCCAGATCAGTGCGGGCAGCGCGGGCCAACTGCAGAACCTGCCCTTCCAGCAGGCGCGCGCAGCCGACCTCATCAAGCAGGTCGCCGTGATCGACAACTCGGTCAACATCCTGCGCCAGCAACTCGTACTGCAGCAGGCGTCCGCCGCCATCACCGACGAGCAGACCAAGGCGTTCCAGGACACCGTGGCGACGGCCCAGGACCTGCGCGACAAGATCGCCGACTTCGACGACTTCTTCCGGCCCCTGCGGAGCTACTTCTATTGGGAGCCGCACTGTTTCGACATCCCGGCGTGCCAAGCCGTGCGGTCGCTCTTTGATGCGCTCGACGGCATCGACGCGCTGACCGACCAGCTGGGTGACGTCTCGGCGAGCTTTCAAAAGTTGGACGAGCTGCAACCGAAGCTGCTCGCACTGATCCCGCCGCAGATCGACAGTCAGGAGACCAACCGCGACCTGACGCTGACGAACCACAGCACCAACGCGGGCCTCGACGACCAACTCCAGGCAGCGTTGCAGAACTCCACCGCCCTGGGCCAGGCATACGACGCGTCGAAGACCGACGACTCGTTCTACCTACCGCCGGAAGCGTTTTCGAACCCCGAGTTCCTCCGCGGACTGAAGCTGTTCCTGTCGCCCGACGGCAAGGCCGCACGCATGATCATCACCCACGAGGGTGATCCCGCTACGCCCCAAGGTATTTCGCACATCGATGCGATCAGACATTCCGCGCAGGAGGCCGTCAAGGGTACGCCGCTCGCGGGATCGAAGATCTACCTCACCGGTACGGCCGCCACCTATAAGGACATTCAGGACGGCGCGAAGTACGACCTCCTGATCGCCGCCATCGCCGCGCTCTGCCTGATCATGCTGATCATGATGTTCATCACGCGGAGCCTGGTGGCCGCGTTGGTGATCGTCGGCACCGTGGCGCTGTCGTTGGGCGCCTCGTTCGGCCTGTCGGTGCTGATCTGGCAGGACATACTCGGCATCGACCTGTACTGGATCGTGTTGGCGTTGGCCGTCATCCTGCTGTTGGCCGTGGGGTCCGACTACAACCTGCTGCTGATCTCCCGGTTCAAGGAGGAGATCGACGCGGGCCTGAACACGGGCATCATCCGCGCGATGGCAGGCTCGGGGTCCGTCGTCACCGCCGCCGGTCTGGTGTTCGCGGCGACCATGGCCTCGTTCATCTTCGCCGACCTGCTGATCCTCGGCCAGATCGGCACCACCATCGCCCTCGGCCTGCTGTTCGACACGTTGATCGTCCGGTCGTTCATGACGCCGTCCATCGCGGCGTTGATGGGGCCGTGGTTCTGGTGGCCGCTCAAGGTGCGTCAGCGCCCGGCGCGTCCCACGACAGTGCCGGTCGCGAACGGGGATTAAACCCGCACGAGCTCGTTGGCTGGCTCCGACTCCACCGACTCCGCCAGCGGCGCCTTCTCCAGCGCCCCCTTCAAGCGGGCGACCTTGCCCAGCTGGGCGGCGATGTTCATGGAGGTGAACATCGGGATCCCTCCGACGAACGTGCGGAAGGACGGGTTGCCGCCGTACTCGTGCAGCATGAAGAGGCAGCCGACGACGTAGAAGAACCCCATGCTGAACAGGGCGGCGGGGATCGCATACGCCAGCGGCGTCCTGGCGTCCGAAATCAGTTCGGCCGCATAGTCCTTCTCATCCTGCGTCAAGGGCTCGCCCTTGCGCAGTTTGGCGAGGACCGCCTTGTGGGCGCCCACCTGCTCTCCCAGGGCAGCTGGCTTGCGATTCTCCAACTGCCGGACGTACAGGAAGACGCACGACGCGAAGAACAGTGCCATCCCCGCATCGAGAATCGTGAGGTAGCCCCATCCGCCGAGATCCACGTGCCGCTCCCTTGTTCGTCGTCGAGCATGGATGACCCATAGCTGACCTAATGAAACGCTACCTCGGTTGCAGGCATTCCCTCGCAGCGGTTGCACGAACTCGCAACCAGTTGCAAGGTTTGCCGGTAAGCGGCGCCTGGTCCGCGATTCGCCATTGCGAGTCTTTCCTGTGCGTTTCCGGCCTATCGTCTGTGCGATGAGCCCCGTACGTTGCATCAGCCGTGCGCGGGCCTGGATGTTGCTGGTGGCCGTCGTGGCGACCGCGGGATGTGGATCCGTCGATCGCGACGCCGACGCCCCGGCAACCGCGAACACGTCGACGACGTCCTCGCCCACGTTCGGTTCCGTCGACAAGCCGGACGCAAACCTCGCCGACCACCCCGCGGCAGCGGCAGCCAAGCCGAGTGTGGTCAAGGTTGAAGCCGATTCCGTCCGATGCGACGTGATCCGGTCGAACAGCGGTTTCGTGGTCGCGCCGAATCGGGTGATGACCATGGCTCAGTCCGTCGCAGGCGCCGAAGCCGTCTCGGTCGAGGCCGAAGGCACCAAGTACGACGCGCGTGTGGTGTCGTATGACCCCGACACGGACGTCTCGATCCTCGACGTGCCGAACCTGCCCGCGCCCCCTCTCGCATTCGCCAAGTTCGACACCGCAAGCGGCGGCGACGCGCTGCTTCTCGGTTATCCGGACGACAAACGGCGTGCGTTCACAGCCACGCCGGCGCGAGTCAACGAAGTCATCACCCTCGACGGGCGGAACATTTACCGCACCACGACCGTGTCGCGCGAGGTGTACATCTTTACGAGCCCACCGCAAGGAGGGGCCGGCGGCGGTCCGCTCATCGACGTGAACGGCCAAGTGTTGGGCTTGTACTTCGGATCAGCCAACAACGATCCCGACATCAATTTCGCCGTGGCCGCCGACGAGTTGGCCGCCCAGATGACCAAGGTCGGCGACGGTGTGCCGGTGGCGACGGGCGACTGCCTACCGAACTAGGGAAGTCACACACCGCACGTTAGCCAACCCTTTGTCGACGTCCCGAACAGACCCGTTCAGGCCACGCAGTGGCGGGCACCCGTGGCCGGCAACTCGGACATCAGCACGACGCCCGGTGCGGCGGCGCACACGAAGGGGATCGCGTGCACGGCCGTCATGGCGGTGCTGACCATCAGAAGACTCATGACGTCGGTCTCGTCGGAGAGCCCCTCGATTCGAGGCAGCGTGTACTTGATCGTCGCCTCCACCCGAGGCTCACCCTCGATCTCGATCTGGAATCCCTCAGGACCGCTCCACTGAGGGGTCGAGCGAGTCGTCGCTCATCGTCCAGCACAGCACGAGTTCGACGAGACACCGATCGTTGAAAAACCCTCTGTAGATGCGCCGTTGGCCCGCGACCGTACCCTCGCGGTAGTGGCTCCACCCCAGGTCGAGATCCTTGGTGGCGGCCGCCAGTTCCACCACCATCTCCTTGCGGTCGAGCTCTGCGCCGATCATCCCCGCGACGAGGTCCAACGACTCGAAATAGGCAAGCCCGTACTTCGCCTCTTCCGGAGTGGTCGTCACGGACTGCTCGGTCAGCGGCCTTCCAAAGCCCATCGCCTTCCATGCCGCGGCGACCGGATAGGTCGTACAGTCAAGTGTCTCGGTGATTTTCACGCTGTGAACGTGCCGACAAGCACCCGTGAGGAACCCCGCCGCCAGGTTGATGAAGCCAGGCTCGAAGCCGGTGCCGAGAAAGGTCACACCACCCTCGCGAGCGGCTTCGTCGAGCAATGCCCGCTCTTCGGCGTGGCACGAACCGGTCAGGAAGTCGCCGGTCGTGACGACGTTGATTCCCGCCCGCAGGAAGGTGGCGACGAGCTCATAGTCGATCTGGATGGGCATGTAGATGATGCAATCGGGTTGCAGTGCAATGAGTTCGGCACACATTGTCGGTCGCGATCACACCGGTCGAGCGGCCGGCCGGCAATCTCGCCGGCATCCTTTCCGACCTTGTCGGCGCTGAACGCGTGCAGACCAACGAGTTCCAGCTCGCGATGATCGATGATCGACGGCAGCGCCCTGCGGCCGACGTTGCCGGTGGACCACTGCACCACTCGCAGTGGCCGCGCCGACACCGGCGTCGTCACCGCGCTCTGCCCCGTGCGGTGACGATCGGAAGTTCGGCCGGCGACAGCACTCCGCTCGGCGCCGCGACCACCGCGGTGACGGCATTGATGGCGGGCATCGCCGTCGTCGTACCGATGTCGAAGTTCATGAAGTCGTCGGGCCGAAACGAGAGCTTCAGCCTCACGTTCGGTTCGCCCTTGACGTCAATCTGATACCCCTGCAGCATCTTCCACTCTGGCTCCTGCGGTTCTCCGAAGATGCTGCCGAGCGTCCAGACGGTGCGCATCTCGACGATGGACACGCCGTTGCGCGTCCCGGTCCACAGCGCGTCGACGCCGCACACGCGTGCCCGCGTCGATCTGCATGAAGCCCAGATCTCGGTCGTCCACCGATACGGCACAGTCGACCGCGAGGCCGTAGTCGTCGAGTTCGAGGCCTATCCCCTTCGCCAAGCTGTCGAGCGCCTCGAGGTAGTCGGGCTCGGCCTTCCAGAGGATCGAGTGGAGCAGGTCGGTGTCGGGCGGCCCGCCGAATCCGTAGCCCTCCCACATCGGGGCGCTGGCGTATCCGACGCAGTCGAGCGACTCGGTGACGCGGATCGACTGAACGTCACGGCACATGGCCGTGGAGGCGAGCGCGAGGGTGGGGACGTACATCGGATTCATTCCGGTCCCGACGAGGGTGACGCCGCCCGCCGTCGCGGCGGCCTGCAGGCGGGCACCGGCGTCATCCGGATAGTGCGCGCCGGTGACGAGGCGAGCGGTGGTGACCACGTTGATGCCCGCGCGCAGAATGCGTTCGAGGAGGTCGACGTCCGGCCAATGCGGCATGTAGACAACGCAATCGGGCGTCAGTGCGATGAGTGCGTCGACGTCGGCGGTGGCCACCACTCCGGTGTCGGACCGCCCCGCCAGGCTGCCTGCGTCCTGGCCGACCTTGTCGGCGCCGTGGGCGAACACACCGACGAGTTCGAGCCTGTCGTCGTCGAGGATCGCCCGAAGCGCCGACGCGCCGACGATTCCCGTGGTCCATTGCACGACGCGCACTTTCGCCATCTCATGCCTCCCATACGACGTCGAGGCGAGCGGGCGAACGCATCAGCGTCCCCACGATCGCCGGTGGTTCGGCGGCCGGATCGAGCCGGAGCCCGGGCAGTCCGTCCAGCAGAGCCCGAACCAGCACCTCGGTCTCCATCTTCGCGAGGTGCTGACCGATGCACAGATGAGCGCCGTGGCCGAAGCCGACGTGGGTCTGACGCTCACGGGTGAGATCGAAGCGGTCGGGGTCCGGCCACCGGGAGGGGTCGCGGTTGGCCGCGCCGAGATTGACGATGACCGTTGAGCCGGAGGGGATTTCGACGCTATCGAGAACCGAGTCGCGCACGGCGAGTCGCGGGGAGAACAGCAGCGGGGTCTCCCAGCGGAAGGCCTCGTTCATCGCGTCGCCGAGCCGTGCGGGGTCGTCCTTGATCAGCGCGAGCTGATCGGGCTGGGTCAGAAGTGCGAACAGGAGCGACGACGACGAGCGGTACGTCGTCTCGGCGCCCGCGGGAAGCAGTAGGCGCAGGAACGAGAAGATCTCCTCGTCGGTGAGCCGCTGACCGTCGTGCGTGGCTTGCGCCAGGACCGAGAGCAGGTCGTGCTCGGGGGCTGCGCGTCGCCTGTCGAGTACCTCGCCGATCATCCGACCGAGCGAGGCCGCGGCGGCGTGCGCCTGTGTCATGTCGCTCGATGCGGCGATCACCTCGATCGCGTGTCGGTGGAACACCGGGTACTGCTCGTCGGGCAGACCGATCATGGCGGCGAACGTGCGCATGGGGAACGCAAAGAGCAGATCGCGGACGAGGTCTGCCCGTCCCGCCCCGCGGATGCGCGCCGACCATCTCGGCGACCAACGGCTCGGCGAGTTCCGCCTTCCACGCCGTCATCGCCTTGGGCGAGAGTGATTGCTGCAACATCATTCGGTAGCCCCGGTGCTCCGGCGGATCCATCTCGATGAGCGTGCGCCCCATCACCTCGCCGATCAACGGGTGATAGGCGGTGTTGCTGTAGGTCTCGGTGTCGCGCATGACGGCCGTCGCCGCGTCGTAGCCGTAGACGCTGAACGTCTCGGGAAGGTCGGCCATTCCGAGGTGCGGCATGCCGGGGTGCACCGCTCCCTCGGCGCGAAGTCGGTGGAACTCGGGATACGGCGACGGCGGCCCGAACGACACGGCCTTGTTGAAGTTCTCGAAGAGCGTCCAGGACTCGGCTTCGTACTCGGCGATCTGATTCACGAACTCCCCCTTGCACGTGACGGCGCGGCTTCCGGCTCCATCGATGTCACGGCGTTGGCGATCTCGGCGACGACACGCGCAACGTCTGCAGGCGCTTCCAGAGGAGCGAGGTGACCGACGTCGCCGAGCACCTCGAACCTGGCCCCGATCAGCTGCGCGAGAACCGCCTGCCTGTCGAGGTCGGCTTCGGCGGCTCCGGTCATCACGACCGCCGGGCAGTTCAGCGAGGGCGAGCCTGTCGGTGGCATCCCAGTCGGCGATGGCACGAAGCGCCGCGCACACGGAGGTCGTTCCTGCTTCGATCATGGTGTCGACGAACGCGGTGCCGAGATGCGGATCGGTCGAAAGCCGCCCTGGGGCAAAGAGACTGGCACCGAAGCCATCGGCCACGTTCTCGAGCCCCCGCTGTTCGATGTCGTCCGCGAGGGCCCGGTTGATCGCCGAGACCCGAGGCGTCGCACCGGGGATCGTGCTGACGAGTGCCAGGCCCTTGACGCGCGCGCCGTCGATCAGCGCCATCTCCTGAGCGAGCATCCCCCCGAAGGAGTGACCCGCGATGACGTGGGAGCCGGGGTATCGAGCCAGCACGTCGTGGGCGACGTCGGCCACCGACTGTCCGGCCGAGACCGTGACGTCGACCGCGATCGCTCGACGGCGCAGCTCCGGATCGAGGCATGCGAGCACGCCGTCCCAGGACCGCGGTCTACCACCGACGCCGTGGATCAGCAGGATGCTCACATCGCCTCGATTCCAGCGACGAGCACGTCGAGTCCTTGCTCGAATCGCTTGTCCGGCAGCACGGTCAGTTGATGGGCCAGGCCCTCGACGGCCTGCTCGAACGACACCGAGCCCAGGACGAAGATCATCAACAGCAGGCGGGCCGACTCGCGTCGGGACGGCGGCACGCCCGCATCGACGACGAGTTCTTGCATCAGCGCATCGACCTGCTGCGCTGCACCTTTCGCGGGATGAGTCTGCAACACCTCGGCGATGCCGTCGATGCGCAGCATCGCCTTTCGCGCGCTGGTGGCGAACACGCGGATGCGCTGCTGCCATGGACCAGACTCGGGTAGCTCGACCGTGGCGAGGGTGGCCTCGGCGACGAGGTTGAGGAGTTCGGTCTTGCCGTCCACGTACCGGTACATCGCCGTCGTCGACAGCCCGAGTTCCGCGGCGAGTGCCCGCACGGTGACGCTGCGTACACCGCTTCGTTCGGCCACGCGCACGGCTGCCGCGACGACGACCTCACGATCGAGTTCGCCGTACCGCAAGGCCTTCTCCACCTTGGACTTTGGGGTAGTAGTCACGGGATTGCCGCCTAGTCCGCGAACTTCGGCATGACGTTCTCCGCGAACAGTCGCATGGAGCGCAGCACGTGCTCCTGCGGTACACCACCCACGCCCATCCATGGCACGACGTTGCGGACGCCCGCATCACGCAACACCGCCATGTGGTCGGCCATCTCCTCGGAGTCGGTGAACAGCAGCGAACTCGACGTCCTGGCGGCCCAGTCGGCGTCGTCGATGGTCGTCGGCGCCGCGACGTCGTCGTAGTAGTGCCGTTGCCACTCCGCCGGCGACGGCACGGGAGTCCGCAACGCCATCAGCCGCGAGCTGTGCCACTCGAAGGGCGCCTTCGAGATGTCCCGTGCCTCCTGCGCCGTCGGCGCCACCAAGGCGTAGACGAGAACGAAGGCTCTGTCGAGCAGTCGGTCGACCTGCTCTTCGGAGAGATCCGAATCATGCAGTGCAGCAATGTACTTCTGAAACGTCTCCGCGGTCTGGGTGACCGGCCCAAATGGCTGCGACAGCCCCAGCGGCAGACCGCGGCGGATGGTCTCCTCCACCGGTGTCGTGGCGCCGATGCCGTAGATCAGCACCTCGCTCGCCGAGCGTGTCGGTCGGGGGAACGTGAGCACCGGCGGGAACGAATAGTGCTCACCGTCGTAGCCGCTCGGGCCGTCGCTCCACGCGTCGAGCACGATGTCGAGGGCTTCGGAGAACATCGGCTTCGTCTCGTCTTCGACCACGCCGAAGGCCACGTTCTGGGGAAGTTGGTATCCACGCCCCACGCAGATGTCGACGCGGCCCCCGCTGATGAGGTCGAGCATCGCCGCACGTTCGGCGAAGCGAAGCGGGTGGGTCAGCGAGAGGTTGACCACCGCCGTCCCGACGCGAACCCGCGACGTCGCGGCCACGACGTAGTTCGCGAGATCGAGCGCATCGGGACAGATGCAGTAGTCGTAGAAGTGTTGTTCGGGTAGCCAAACACTATGGTAGCCAAGCTCTTCGGCATAGCGGATGCGTTCGAGCTCGTCGCGATAGACCTCGTCAGAGGTGCGTCCGGGCGGCAGCTGAAAGGCGTGGTTCGTTCCGAATCTCATCAGATGCTCACCCACCGGTTCGCGCCCGATACGTGTTCGAGCAGATGCCGGAGCGTCCACTCGGGACACGTGGGAACGGGTACCGCGAGATCGCCATCGGCGGCCATGCCCAGCAGCGCCTGGCCGTCGGACTCGATGGACTTCAGATAGTCGTGTCGGGACTTCATGTGGCCGCGAATTTAACACTGTTAACTTCTGTCCGGCAAGGGCATCCAGCACAGCAGTCGCGTCAGATTCCCGTAAGGCGCCCCTACGGTTAGCCCGCAAACGGTCGGGTAAGCCCATCGCGATCGCCAACTTGGCATTCGAGAGATGGGTAGAGCATGACGTTCACTGAGAAATTGCGCGGCACGTGGCGCCGGATCGCGGTCACCGCGGTCGCGGTAGCGGCGCTTCCTGGCCTGGTTGGCATCGCGGGCGGTTCGGCGACGGCAGGCGCTTACTCCCGAGCGGGTCTGCCCGTGGAGACCCTGATGGTCCCGTCGGCGGCGATGGGCCGCAGCATCCCCGTCAGGTTCCAACCCGGCGGCCGTCATGCCGTCTACCTGCTGGATGGGCTGCGGGCCCGCGACGACAACAGCGGCTGGGACATCGAGACCAACGCGTTCGAGGACTTTTACCAATCCGGCGTATCGGTCGTCATGCCGGTCGGCGGCATGTCGAGCTTCTACTCCGATTGGAATTCGCCCGCGGTCGGCAACGGACAAACCCAGACCTATCAGCTGGGAAACGTTCCTGACCTCCGAGTTGCCTGCGTATCTGTCTGCGAACAAGGGCATTTCGCCGAGCGGCAACGCCGTGGTCGGACTGTCGATGTCCGGCAGCGCCGCGCTGATCCTCGCGGCCTACCACCCCGGCAACTTCAAGTTCGCGGGATCCCTCTCGGGATTCCTGCACCTGTCCGACGGAATCTGGCCGACGCTCGTCGGCTTCTCGATGAGGGACGCGGGCGGCTTCGACGCGACCGCCATGTGGGGACCCGGCGGCGGGCCAACGTGGCAGCGCAACGACCCGACGCTGCAGGCGGGGAAGCTCGCGGCCAACGGCACGCGCCTCTACGTCTACACCGGTAACGGCACGCCGTCAGACCTGGGTGGCGGCGATCTGCCCGCGACGTTCCTCGAGGGTCTGACCAAGGACAGCAACGTCGCCTTCCAGAACGCGTACACCGCCGCACGGCGGACGCAACGCGACGTTCAACTTCCCGCCCAACGGCACCCACAGCTGGGGGTACTGGGGTGCACAGCTGGAAGCCATGAAGTCCGACATCGTGCGGACCCTGGGCACGTAGATCTAGCGCCTGACCCGGAACCGCACCCGCAGCGCTTACCCTGACTGCCGTGACGACGGCGTTGTGGTTCCGGGTCTGGGCTCTCAGCATCGCCATGACCGCGTTGCTCTCCGGGGTGGTCCCCGCGCCCGTGGCGCACGCCGACGACGTCGTCACCACGGCGGTCGTCCTGAAGATCGTCGACGGCGACACCATGGACATCCGCGACGACGAACGGGGCCGCCTGCGCGTTCGCCTCCTGGGGATCGACACTCCGGAGACGAAGAAGCCGGACTACACCGTCGGCTGCTGGGGTCCCGAGGCGACGCAGTTCGCGGTGACGAGATGCTCGGGCAGAGGGTGGCTCTGCAGACCGATCCGACGCAGGACAGAACCGACCGCTACGGCCGCACACTGGCCTACCTCGTGCGTGGCGACGGCTGGGACTACTCGGTCGAGTCCGTTCGAGCGGGTGCGGCCAGGAGCTTCGTGTACGACGACAACCCCGTCATGCGATACGACGCGATCGAGGCCGCCCAGGACGAGGCGAGGTCTGCACTCCGCGGGCTCTGGGGGCCGCCGTGCAATGGCGACACCGCGTCGTTCCGGCGGTGACGGCTGTCCTCTGCGCGCGTCAGGCGAAGCGATAGGGCCCGTCGAACTCGCCGATCTGGCACGTATGGCTGACGAGTCCCTCGTTCTCGTCCCACAGATGCACCATGAATGCCCGGGTCCCGTGTGACTCGCCGGCGCCGCGTCGGGCGTCAACCCGAGATCGATCTCGGTCACCGTGCTGGGGCAGACCTCGACCACGGTGTTCGCCCAGCGCTTCTGTATCGAGCGGTGAACGTGTCCGCACAGCACCGCCTCGACGTTGTCGAATCGCTCGACGACCGCCTTCAGCGCATCGCCGTCGAAGTAGCGGTACTGGTCCATGTAGCGAATTCCGCTCGCGAACGGCGGATGATGCAGCATCAGCAGCGTGGGTTTGGTTGTGTCACTGGACAGGACGCTCGCTGAGCCAGTCCAATCCGTCGGCGTCGATGTGCCCGTGGTGCGCGCCGGAGACCGTTGAGTCCAGGCCGATGATCCGCACGGGATGGTCGTCGACGCAGTAGTGCAGCGGACCTTGGCGAGGCAGATAGGCGTGATCGGCGAACGCGTTTCTCAGATTGTCGCGGTCGTCGTGATTGCCAGGGATGACGAGATACGGAATCGGAAGTGCCGCAAGGATTTTCCTGAGCATCTCGTATTCCTCGGGCCGCCCCTCGTCGACGAGGTCGCCGGTGAGCACCACGAGATCCGGGCGCCGGTCCATGGCCAGGACGTGGTCGATCGCGACGTGACGAGCGCCTGGTTGGAGTCGACGATGCCCCCGTAGAGGAGGACCCCCTCGGGGCGCACGTGCAGATCGGACAGCTGGGCTATCAGCACCTCGGCCCCCGATCGCTTCCGCTCACGGAAATACCCTTCCACGAAGACGCCGTCCGCGCGGAGGTTCCCGTCGCCTGCAGAACGCGTACGCCACCGTGGGCGGGTGCAAGGCGACGGTCAATGATCACCGCAGGACGAACAAGACGAGCCACACACCGGTGACGGCGAGGAGTACGAACGCATTGAGCGCCGGCCGCGCGGCCCGCGCACCGAGAAAGGTTGTCGCTCGCGGTGCGATCGCGGCCTGGTGTGGGCCGGCGAGGTCGAGGCAGCAGACTTTCTCAGACCACGGCGTGGACCGCATGGGCCACGACGACCACGGCGAAGAAGCTGATGATCGCCAACACGAACGGGTTTCGTCGCTTCTCCATGGCGACGATCGCGGCGATGACGGCAGCGCGCGAGACTCGCGACCAGGAACGCGATTTCGACGCCAAGCGGAGCGATCACGCCAGCCGCCTGCGCATCCATGCCCGGAACCCTAGGCAGCCAACCTCGTGGCCACCTCGGACTCAGCTGGACGAATGTCCTCAGTGCCCGATCGGCGGCGTGAACATGGGACGGCGGTGGTCACGCACGGAAAAGAGCGACATGATCTCCTCTGTGACGACTCACGCCGGCTCATCGCCCACCACAGCACCCGCCGACGTGCTGGTGATCTTCGGCATCACCGGAGACCTGGCCAAGAAGATGACCTTCCGATCCCTGTACCGACTCGAACGCCGCGGCCTGCTGGACTGCCCGATCATCGGCGTCGCCCGCCGCGACTGGTCCCATGACGAACTGGCCACCCACGCCCGCACGGCGATCGTCGACGGCGGCGAGACCATCGACGAGACGGTCTTCACCCGCTTCGCCAAGCGATTCTCGATGGTGGCGGGAAACTACGACGACGCGAAAACCTATGAGCGCCTTGGCAAGGCGATCGAGGCAAGCACACCCCGGTGTTCTACCTGGAGATCCCGCCGTCGCTGTTCGGCCCCGTGGTCGACCAGCTGGCGGGCGCCAACCTGACCGCCAATGCGCGCATCGTCATCGAGAAACCCTTCGGCCATGACCTGGCCTCGGCCAATGCCCTCAACGACGAATTGCGAAGGCACCTGGACGAGTGGCAGATCTACCGCATCGACCACTTCCTCGGCAAGGAACCCGCGATGGACATCATGTTCCTGCGGTTCGCCAACACGATCTTCGAGCCCCTGTGGAACCGCGACCGCATCGCCTGCGTGCAGATCACCATGGCCGAGAACTTCGGAGTCGAGGACCGCGGCAGCTTCTACGACGACGTCGGGGCGCTGCGCGACGTGGTGCAGAACCATCTGCTGCAGCTCGTCGGACTCGTCGCGGCCGAACCGCCGAGCACGGCCGACGCCGACGGGCTGCGCGACAAGCGCGTCGAGGTGTTCAAGGCCATCCCCTCCATAACGCCAGCGCAGCTACGTTCGCGGCCAGTACGACGGCTACCGATCCATCGAAGGCGTCCAAAGGGATTCGCAGACCGAGACATTCGCCGCACTGCGGCTGGAGATCGACAACTGGCGCTGGGCCGGCGTGCCCTTCTTCATCCGGGCGGGCAAGGCGCTGCCGGTACGCGACACCGAAATCCGCGTCATCTTCAAGCATCCGCCCCGGCTGCCCATCTCCACACACGCGCCCGACGCCGACGAGCTCATTCTGCGCATCGACCCCAAACCGGGCACCAACCTCGTGATCCAGGCGAAGACGCCCGGCGCCAACCGCACCCGCTCCGTCGACCTCTCGCTGATCTTCGCCGACGAACTCGGCGAAGCCCCCGAACCCTACGAACGGCTGCTGTCCGACGCCATGAAGGGCGACTCCACTCAATTCACCCGACAGGACACCGTGGCCGAAACCTGGCGCATCGTCGAGCAGCTGCTGGACGACCCACCGCCGGTCGAGGCCTACCAGCCCGGAACCTGGGGCCCGCCGGGGTCCGACAAGCTCCTCGCCGGCCACCCCGGCTGGCGCGAACCCTGGCTTGACTGAGGCGTAGGCCGCCACCCGAGAGCTCAATAGCAAGCCCCGGGTTAGCTTGCGCCAGAACACTCTTCGAGTTGCAACGGGCTTTCGTTCGTCGCCAGAGCTGGTTCGGCGGCGAGACCGCGTAACGGGCCCGTCGCCCGGGCGATGAGCGGGCTCGCCGTCGCGAAGACCGCCAGGACCGTCGCGACCACGATCGCGCCGGGGGCGCCGTACGCGTCGACCGCAATGCCACCGGTCGCGGTACCGATCGCGGCGCCGACGAGTGCACCGCTGTTGAGCCAGCCGAACGCCTCAGTGGCAGCGTGGTCCTCGATCTCGCGGGACACCATGAGGTAGAGCGCCGACATCGCGGGGGCGAAACCAAATCCGGATACGAACAGCGCCGCGAACTGAAGTACCAAGCCGTCGAGCGAGGCCGAACAGCACGGTGCCGACCACCACCAGTCCGAGCGCCACTACGACACCGCCAAGGCCCAGTCGACGGTGACCGAAGGCAAGCCCGCCGATCAGCGAACCCACACTGGCAATCGCAATCGCCGCTCCAGCGGTGATACCCGTTCGTCCGTACAGCGCCACGATGCCGACTTCCATCGCCATGAACGAAGCGACCAACGCGAGACTGGCCACGATCGCAAGCAGCACCGCTCGATTTGCCAGCACGCGCCCGAATGCGGTCGTGTTCTGCGAGATCGTGGGGCGGAAGCGATGGGCGCCAAGCAGGAACCAGACCGTGCCAGCCATGGTCACGGCCGCGGACACGACGAGCGGTATCGCCGTCGACACCGCAGAGGCGAGGAAGGTCGCGACGATCGGGCCGACGACCCAGATCAACTCTTGGGCCGTGGTGTCCAGTGCGAACAGTGCCCGGACTCCGTCGCGTGGGACCATCTGCGGGTACAGCGCACGAACCACCGGCATCAGTGGCGGCACCGACGCTCCGATGAGAAGTCCCAACACGATGAGCAGCGGTGCGGACGGTCCGGCGAGGGCAAGCGCAAGCAGGCTCAGGCCGTTGACCGCAGCCGAGAGCCACGAGAACCGGCACCATTCCGACCGGCCGGCTAGCCGCGCCGTCACCGGCATGGCCACCGCCTCGCCGAGGCTGAGGCAGGCCACCACGGCGCCGCCCAGCGCGTAGGACGAGGTCAACGCCCTGTACGTGCATCAGAATCGCCAACGACAACATGCCTTGTGGCAGACGCGCAAACAGTTGGGACGCAGTGACGTTGAGGACGCCCGGCACCCGAATCAGATCTCGGTAAGCCCGCATCGACGCCTCCTCTGGTCAACCGTGGCGCAGTTCACGTGCCGCCTACTGTACCGTCCAGACGGTATAGTTCTGAAATCGGCATCGTAAAGTGGCCGAATGACCTCGGCACGCGAACGCATCCTCGATGCGTACGTGGATGTGCTCGGCGTAGAGGGAGAGCGCTACGCCACCGTCGAGGCCGTCGCCGCCAAAGCGGACGTCTCCAAGGGCGGACTGCTGTATCACTTCCCCTCCAAGGACCACCTGGCGGGAGCGCTCTGCGACCGGCTCGCGGAACTGGCCTCCGAAGACGCGCAGAGAATGCGTAACCGCACCCGAGGGCCCGGCGCGGTACTACGTCCGGTCATCCCACTACGCAGGCACTCCGCTGGACCGGGCCGTCATGGCGGTCTCGCGCCTCCAGCAGACCGGCGACGCCAGGGCTCGGGCGGTCATCGAGGCAGCCTCGAGCGAGTGGTTGACCATCCTGCACGAGGCTCTCGGCAGCTTGGATCTGGCGCTCGCGGTCAAACTGATCGGTGATGGCTTGTACTACAACGCATTACATAGCGCACTTGGCGGCCACCCCATCACCACGGATGCCGACGAAGGTCTCCTCGCCGTGGTCGACCGGATCGTCGCCGACCACGGCGTGGGCTAGGGAGCGGGACGCGGCACACTGAACAACGCGTATGTCGACACGCTGATCAGCAACCTCTTAGGGACCGATGGCGAGCCGAGCCATTGATCGTCAGCGTGGCGGCTGAACAGTTCGAGGTAGTCAGGCGCTGACCTTTTCGGCGGTGCTGGCGGCGGAGCGACCACCGTTTTGAGACGGGAGGTCAACGCGGGGGGCCAAGATGATTTGGCCGAATTCCCTTGCCCCTTCTGCCATCTTCGCGGGCGTGATCTCGAAGTCGTCCGGTCGTGGCGTCGCCATGATCCCGCCCGGAGTGCCGGAACATGCCCTCGATTCCTGCCGGGGTGTTGATCATTAGCAAGTCTGCCGTCTTCGACGTGATGCGGTACGCGTGCGGAATGTTCTTGGGCAAGAACACGATCCCACCCTCGGATAGCTCCATCTCCTGTTCGTCAACCCACACCAATGCCGTTCCCTTGATCAACATGAACACTTCGTCTTCGCGGGTGTGCTTGTGGTACGGCGGCGCTTCACCTTCGCTGACGTCAAAGCGTCCGACCATCAATTGTCCGTCAGTTGCCTTGCTGTCCAACAAGATCGCCAGCGTGCCGCCGTCGAGCCATTCGAGTTTTTGCTGCTGCTCGGGTTGAGCCAGGTATGCCATGCTCATATCGGGTCGCCTCTCGTGATTGGCCAGCTCGGGTCTGGCGTTTGTGTGGTTGCTACGCTCCCCGATCAGGTGAAGGGACGCGCGGGTCAGTCGGGTTGATCACGGGTTCCAGTGCTGATCCAGCCATTGTTCGAATGTTTGCAAATGCGGGTCGAGTTCAGCGGTGAGCGCCCGATCTGCTTGATAGGACGGTGGTGTGGCGAACCACGCGAACATCGCGCGCTGATCGTCGTCGCCCGCAGCTGTGAGCGGCAGCGCCTCGTAACGGGCGGGCAGTCCTGCTCGGCGCCCGAAGACGTCGGCGATCTGCGAGCCGGTCAACTCGTCGCCGGCGATCTCGACCGCACCCGTGGGTACGCGAGACGGGGTGATGAGCACCGCGGCGGCGACCGCGCCGATGTCGCTGACGGCCACCATTTGCAGCGGAACATCGTCGGGCATCGGCAGGCGCACGACAATGGCACCGTCCTCGGGCACCGGCGAACGCCTCAGAAGGTTCTCGTAGAAAAACGTCGGCCGCACGAATGTGGCCGATATCCCGAGGTTTTCGATGTACTCCTCGACGCGGCGCTTGCTCTCGAAGTGCGGGATCCCGGTGTGCCTCTCCGCGCCGCCCACCGAGCTGTACACGAGATGCTCGACGCCGGCGGACTTGGCCGCATCCGCGACGAGGATGCCATCGTTGACCTCACCCGCCGTGCCCCGGCCAGAGGCCATCGTGGTCATCGCGAAGACACGTGCAACCCCATCGAAGGCCGTCCGGAAACTCGCGGGGTCGTCGAAATCGGCGACGGCCAGCTGCGCTCCGGCAGCAGCGAGGGCCTGCGCGGCAGGTTTCTGCGGGTCGCGGACCAGCGCCCGCACCGTCACCCCGGCGCTCAGCAGAGCCTGCGCGGTCGCGCCGCCTTGCTGTCCGGTTGCTCCGACGACGGCGACCACGCCAGCTAGCACCACGTTCTTCTCCGCTCATGAGGTACAGCAGCTGCGTCGTTGCGGTTGCGGCGACGCTCAACAGCGGACGAAATATTCCGCATAACGGTAGGGTAGGTCGCTCACCGGTGTTTCGGCAATGCGAACCCGCTGCCGCCTGGTCGCGGGCGCTGCGGGCGTGGATGGGAGTTGACGTGACGATGATGAGGCCCGGCCTGCTGGCGCGACACGGTAGCGATCCCCATCGGGGCGCCACGACTTCGCACACGTCGACGGTGGCCGACCCCTTGGGGCCAATCTGGCGAAATCGGCTCCCTCGCAACATTTCTTCGTCCTCCGGACGCGTCCTACCCGACCGGCGCCACCATCGACGCCTCCGGTGGGCGCACGAGATCGCGGCGACCCGATGAGCCAACAACAGCGCGAAGCGTTGGACCAACTGCTGCGGGATGGGCCGCTGGACATCGGCGGGGATCTGGACGTCCAACGCCCCCTCTTCGAAGCGATGGCAGGCGCGCAGCCACTGCGCTGATGACGTCGCGGTCACCCAGCGCGTCCTGGGCGGCATCCCCGTCATCGACATCGAGATCGCCGCCGTCCACACGACCGACGTGATCCTCTACTTCCACGGCGGCGGGTACGCATTGGGATCGGCCTCGGCGTCCGTGGGGCTGGCCTCAGACCTCAGCCGCCGAGCGAAGACCCGAGCGATCTCGGCGGCTTGCCAAAGCCGCGCCCACGGGTGAAACTAAGCGGAATATTTCGTCCGCTATTAGTGCTGACGATGTCACCGGCACACCGACCGGCAGCGCGTGCTGACGGTGACCGGCTCACCGAGACGAAGGAACGAACTTCGATGAAGTCCAACCGCATCGTCGTCATCACGGGCGCGTCCGGTGGCATCGGCTCCGAACTGGTTGACCGCTTTCTGGCTAACGGCGACACCGTGATCGCCTCGGACGTCAGCGACGACGCCCTCCAAAACTGGCGGCGGCGGTGGGACAGCGCAGGCGACGTCAATTCGCGACTCCTCGCGGTCGCCGCCGACATCGCCAGCGAGGAAAGCTGCCAACACCTCGTCGATGTCGCCCGCGACCAGTTCGGCAGAATCGACATCCTCATCAACTGCGCCGGCTGGTTCCCGATGGTGTCCTTCGAGGAGATGACCGTCGACCAGTGGCGTCAGGTGATAGACGTCAACCTCACCGGTACCTTCCTCATGACCAAGGCCGCTGTCCCGCTGATGAAGAATCGCGGCTGGGGCCGGATCATCAACTTCGGATCCGGATCGCTGTTCGAAGGCACCGCTGATCAATCGCACTACGTCGCGGCCAAGGCGGGCGTGCTGGGCTTCAGTCGCTCGCTGGCCCGCGAGCTCGGCGATTACGGCATCACGGTCAACGTCATCACCCCGGGGCTGACCGTCACCAAGGCCGTCAAGGACACCTTCCCCGCGGACATCCTCGAAGCTCAGCGAGCGCGGCGGGCGTTGCACCGCGACGAAGTCGCCGAAGACCTGGTCGGCCCCGTGTTCTTCCTCGCCTCCGACGACGCCGGATTCATCACGGGCCAAACCCTCAACGTCGACGGCGGCCAACACTTGCTCTGAAGCCGAGACCTCTTTGAAGAATGCTCCTCTCGATCGAACCGAGGCCCGCTCGGCCTTCGATAGCAACCAGCAGCCATAGCGGACGGACTCTTTCGTTTAGCGCCGTCGTGACGAGGGCCCTCCCCGCAAGCCGTGAATTCGCACGGGAGGAGACCGCATTGTGCGGCCAGCCGATTCGGGTGCTGTGTGACACTCGAGAGATGACCGCCGAGCCGTCCCCGCAGCCGCGTCGCCGCGCGGTGCGGCGCGACGCGCTCGTGAACCGGGAGAAGATCCTGCGTGCCGCGGCCGACGCCATGGCCCAGCAGGGCCTCAACGTTCCGCTCGCCGACATCGCCAAGGCCGCCGGCGTCGGTGTCGGCACCTTCTATCGCGGGTTCCCGGACCGCACGGCGCTGCTGCACGCCCTGGAGCACCGCTCCTACGACATGCTCATCGACATCCTCGATCGGATCGAAAATCCGGGCAGACCGGAGCCGACGCGATCGAGACCTACCTCCTCGAAAGCCTGAACCTCGGCCACCAACTCGTCCTCCCGCTGCGCGGAGCGCCGCCGCTGACCTCGGAGACCGCCGTCGCCGCCCGTCGACGAATCAACGCCTCCCTCGAACGATTCCTCGCCGACGGCCGCATGGCCGGCACCGTGCACACCGACGTCAACGCCACTGACGTCATCATCTGCGCGGCCATGACCGGACAACCGCTCCCCCACGGCCCCGCGTGGCCCACCATCGGCCGCCGCCACCTCAGCTTGTTCGTCCGCGGCCTGCGATCATCCGACGAACAGCCGCTCCCGGGACCACCCGTCACCCGCGACGACCTCGAGACCCAGTTCGCCGCCAGCACAGACCGAGAGCAGCGCCTACCCCCCGGGTGAAGGGCTGCGCCGATCAACCCACCGGCGGCGGGATGCGTTCAATGCCGCACGTTCACTCGTACGGACTCACCCCCACCTGGCACTAGATATGCGGAATAAATAATCCGTTTAGTGCTTGAATAAAAGGTAGCTAGGCCACAACGAGGAGGACGAAGAATTTGAACGAGACGAAGTCCACTGCACGACTCAGCGGCAAGGTGGCCGTCGTGACGGACGGCAGTCGCGGAATCGCTGTGCCAATGTGTGACAGCGTTTTTAGGATGTCGAGAGGACAAAATGTGGCGACTAAAGTGCTTGTGAGGCAGATGTTTTGGGTGAGGTTTACAGAGACAACGAGAGACGATTGGAGACAATTGGACGGAGAGCCAAGGCGATGTGACGGTAGTTGGATTTGAGAGGACCGTGGCGCCGGCGCTGCAGCGGTTCGAGTGCGCTCAAGCGATCCGTTCGATCGCGTCGAGCTCAGTCGCCAGCTTCTCTCGGGCGACCTCGGCGTCGTAGTGCGCCTGCATGTTGACGAAGAACATGTCCGTCAGCCTCAGCGCGCGTCAGTCCCAGCGCCGTGTCGGCCGTGATGACCGTCGCTTCCAACAGCATGGCCGTTCCATTTCGGCGGCGTTGCATGACGCGATCGCGTTGGAAGGTCGAAATTCGTCTGTACACGAAGTTTGTGGAGGTGTGACCACGACTGCAAGCGGCTTACATCGCGGATGGAGCCAACGAGATCTCGTACGAGGTGTAGGTCGTGGTGGAGGTAGCTGGGTTAGAGGAAGCGACCAGTACGTTCGCCCCCTTTCTGTCGTGCACGGTGAAGTCGACCAATCCGCCCGTGAACGAAAGCAGCTTCGACTCGCCCGAGGGCTCGATGACGAGTACTCCGGTGTCGACCCCGCCATTCGTGGACAGAGGCTGATAGATGACGCCGTCAGGGCCGATAAAGGGCTTCCTCGCCAGGGTCCCATCCTCGGTATAGGACGTAGCGGACTGGCCCGGCCGAATCACCGTCACGACGCCCTTCTGTCCGTTCGGCGCAGAGGTCACCACCACTGTTCCGTCGGCTCCGATCGCCGGCGGGTAAAGCCCACTACCAGGAGCGGAGTGCAACGACGTAACGGCTTGTCCGCTGCTGAGGACCTCGATCTCGATCGCTGCGGAGGGCCCGGAATAGTCGGTTGAGGTCACGGCCACCGTGCCGTTCGGACCAACCGCCGCGGTGCTGCCCGGTTTGTCCGTCACTATCGAGACGGGGTCCTGGCCGGGTCGCATCACGATGAACTCGTGACGCCAACCGCCTGAGGGGCCGGTAAGCGCTTCGACGACGACGGTGCCGTTGGCACCGATCAGCGGCGAGAACACATAGTTCGCGGTTGTCGTAGCCACGCTCGGAGCCTGATTCGGGCGCAGCACCGTGACGGTGAGCTGGTAGGGATCGGCGGGACTGCCCACCCCGGTGTAGGTCTGGGAGACCACCGTCCCGTCAGCACCGATCTGGGTGCTGTGGAGGCGCCCGGGAGTGACGGACGTGACCGCCGACTGGCCAGGCCGCAGGACGGTGGTAGTCGTCTCGCCGGATGTACCGGATCCGCTTTCCGTCGCGTAGATCACGGTGCCGTCCGAGCCGACCTGCGCGCCGCTGAAAGACCCAATGATCTCGCGCGTCTCGGGATCCTTGTTAGGACGTAGGACTGTCAGCATCGTTTTGATCGGGTCGCCATCCGCGCCCGACCCCGACGTCGTGGCGAATACCACCGTGCCGTCATCGCCGACGGTCGGCTCGCCAGCCAGTTGCACCGGTCCGGCGGCGGCGAACGTGTACTGGTGTAGGACGCGACTGCCCGCCGGGAGGACGTTCACGGTCTTCGAGATCGTCGACGTCCCGTCGTCAGTGAGCAGGGTGGACGTAAAGACCACCGTGCCGTCTGCCGCTACCGTCGGCTGGAGGGACTGCGGCCTTCCGTCGAAGGTGATGACGATGGGTGGTTCTCCCACGCGCGCCACTCTGACTGCGCCCATGCGGAGAACACCGTCGACGTCGATGTAGCTGAGCCCGGCTACTGCCGTGTCACCGGCGTTGGTCACTGCATGGCCCGGTGTTCCGTCAGTGATCAGTGTTTCCGCGGCCAGACCTGGACGCATGACGGTGAAGACGACCTTCGACGGGTCGGCCGTCGTGCCCGCCCCAGTTATGGTCGTGACCGCTGTCGTGCCGTCGGCGAGCACCTTCATCGGACCGATCACCGAGCCGTCGGCAGTGGTCGAGACGGGGTCCTTGCCGGGGCGCAGCACGGTGATGGTCGTGCGGTAGGGGCTAGCGCCGGTGCCCGAACCGGTCCGGTAGTAGACGGCAAGCGTGCCATCGGCGCCTTGGGCCGATCTGGTCCCCGACGTGGGAACCGTGATGGAGCCGATGGCGGTCGCGACGGGTTCCACGTCAGTCGGTGCGAGCGTCACACTCACGGTTCGCGTCGTAGCGTGGCCACCTCCGAAGAGCAGGCCGGCCAGCCCGTGGATGTGGACGCCGTCCGTGGCGTCGCTGACTGTCACATTGAAGCTATCGGTCAACACCGTTGCGCCGTCCCAGCTTTGAGGTGCAACGTAGGTGAATCCACCTTGGTCGTCAATCGTGACGGTCCCTCCCGCCACACTCTTTGGGGCCACGGTGTAGGCGAGTTCGTCGCCGTCGGGGTCGGTGCCGACGGTCACGCCGGTGACGACCTTGCCGATCTGCACCACGTCGGTGGGGGCCGCCAACACCGGTCGGCGGTTGAAGAACGTCGTCTGAATCTCGCGCCGTACCCACCCTAGGACCGCCCATAGCAGCGGCGTTTGGACCGGTGTCCCGGCAGGGGCGAGGAAGGGCGACAGAAGCGTGCCGATCACCGCGGTGATGACCTGGCCGGGACTCGCGACGAGGCTGGCGATCGGACCCGGGGACGGGGACGGGGCCAATGTCAATGTCGTTGTGTCACTTGCAGTGAGCGAGTTCGCGACTCGCGCGTGGAGCGCGGCTGCGAGACTCGAAGCCACGTGAAGTGCTCGAGGTGCACTTCTGATGGTGAAGGTGGATTCGGGACCCGGCCGTTCGATAGGCGGCGTAGCGGTGGCGCCACCAGTCTTGGCCGTGACCAATGTGCTCTTTTGCAGGGTTGTTTCGCCTGCCGGTGGCTCGTTGTCCTTCTGCCTTGGTGGAGCCAGGAGAGCTGAGAAGCCCGACGCTTGCGTCGTGGGGGGCGGCGGCGCGGAGCCAACCGGCTTTTGCACTCGCGCGCCAAGTGTCCCAACCCAGGCGCGGGCTCCGTCGAATGACGAGATGATCACGGCGCCAGGGGGGGTCGTGGTCTGCTGCGTGGAGGATCTAGATGCCCTGCTGGCGTCGCTGAACGGAGTGGACGCTGGCGCGGCCGCCGACGGTGACACGCCGTCGGCCTGACGTCGTTGCCGCTCGGCCAAGCCCGACCGAACGACGGGTGCGAATCGGCGCACGCGGAGGTGCTGCAGGCCACTGTGCTCGACCTCCGCGCCGACGGGGGGGTTGGTGGCCGGAGCATCCTTGGCATCCTTGGCGTCCGCCGGGGCAGTCGAGTTCGAGGAAGGGCTCGGCGAGACCGGTGCCGCCCATGCCATCGCGGGCGATCCCGTCACCGCGACACCCACGCCCAGAGCGACCGCAAGCGCGCCGATCCGCCCCACGTAGATAGCCATGCGTCCGATTTGGACAGGTGGTCCGACTCGGGGGGAAGGAGCGTTCCATAGGCTTGGGTCGACCATCAGCGAACAACCCCTAGCTGCGTCAACCACAGTGACATCCCCCGTGAATGGGAACGCTGCTTCTAGAGCAACAGCTCCGGTTTTCGCCAGGCAAACCTGCCGGGCCGCCGAACCATAACAGCTGACAGCACCCCGATGGCATCAAAATTGACTATTGAGACAATTTGCCCTTCGCCACCAGGTGGTGCCGGAGGCGCTTGCGGCGGCGGTGTCGGCAGGGACGGGTACCAACGGCTGCGCCGAAGGAAGCGGCGCCACGGCGGAGACAGCGCTTCAGGTGGGGACGGTGGCAGCGGTACTGGCGACACCGGGGCTGCTGGCGGAATCGGTAGGCTCGGCGACGCAGGCACTGGCATAACAATCACGAGCGGCGCTGGCGGAACCGGACCGTTCGAACACGTCAGGCCCCCTCGAAAGGGGGCCTGACGTGTGTGGCAGGTACAGGATTCGAACCTGTGTAGGCGTAAGCCGACGGATTTACAGTCCGCAGATGGGGGTTTCTACGTATGTCTCTGGATGTGCTGGTTGTCCATGATCTGCGGCGACAGTTCCAGAGGGTGCCCCTGCATCTCCGGCCATTCCGTACGTCGTGTGACAACCTCGTGATAAGTCTGCAGCCGAGCTGCACGAAAGCCGTCCGTCATGTTGGCTCGACGGTGAGGTGTGAATAGGTTGCTGGCAAGTGGCTTCATCACCGGCGCCCATAGACGGATGAGCCTTGGCCGGTTCGGCGCTGGCCACGCGCCACCCGGAGGTCAGACTGTCGGGTGAGGATCCGCGCCGTCGGACTGGGTGCGCGATTCAGTCGCAGTGCCCGGCCTATGGCACGCAAACCAAGCAGTAAGTCGGTGCCTGATGTCGACAGTCAGCCTCTATACCGAACTGCCCGGCATGTTCGGCGAGGCGACGGGGCAGTTTCAATTCCTAGTAGCAACGTACGTACATTCGCCGTACAGTTGCTCGATATATAGCTATGCATCAAATCGAAGTAGGGAGGTGCCGCAGTGGTAGTCAAATCAAGGCGCATCGAGCTTCGCGCGGAGGAAGCCACCATGGACCGGATCCAGCATGCCGCCAGCCTTGTCCATGAGCAGACCTCAGATTTCATCCGGAAAGCTGCAATGCAACGCGCAGAAGACATCCTGCGCCAAGAGCTGGTGACAGTCATGGAGCCCGAGCAATTCGACAGCCTGATGACCTCCCTTGATGCTGCCGACGCGGCGCCACGGCTGGCGGCAGCCGCGCGCAAACCAGCGGTCTTCACAAGGCAATGACCAATGTTCGAGTCCGCGCGACTCAGCGACCATCACACCGTCGAAAGGTTCAACTGCGGTAAGGAGTCGCTAGATACCTGGCTCATCACTCAGGCCCGTCGCGCCGACAGCAGCGGGGTTGCGCACGTCTACGTGTGGACGCGCCTCGGGGAACACAAAGTTAGCGCCTATTTCGCCATCTGCCCTACCGAGGTGGTGCGTAGCGACGACGGTGTACCAGGATCGATGGCTGGCGGATATTCGCGCATACCTGGGTACTTGATTGGCCGACTGGCGATCGACACGTCGCTGCGGGGTCAGGGATACGGTGAGCAACTGCTCCTCGACGCGCTTGGCAAAGCCGTGGCCGCGTCGGAAATCGGCGGCGGCCGGCTCATCGTCGTCGATGCCATAGACGACGAGGCACAATCCTTCTACGAGCACTACCACTTCACTCCCGTCAGGAATCGCGAGCGTCGCCTAGTCATGAAGGTGTCCACGGCGGCGAAAGCGCTCGGGGAACGTTGGCGGTAGTGAACCCTCTGTCGAAGGATGGCGCACAAAGGAGTTGACCGTTAGCGGGGTCGAGGGTTTCCCTGGCGAGTTAGACACGCTGCGGAGCGACAACGTGCGCTTGCGCCGTCTCCTCCGGCTGAGTGAGGAACAAGCACGTGCGGCTGCCAGTGACCAGGCGACGCTAACGGGCGCGCCGGCTTCACCGGTGACAATGGGTTCCAGCTCGGCCGATAAGGTGCGGTTCTTCCTCGATCTCTTCCGTTGTCGCACTGATGTTTACGCGCTCCGCTGGGAGAACCGGCGCGATGGCCGATCGGGGTGGAGTCCGGCGATCAGAGGCTATTGGCGCAAGGGCATGAATCGGGCCGATGCGCCCTACCTCCCCCTGACCCCGGAGGTCGTTGATGCCCACCTGCGAGGCGAGGCGCATGTCGGCTTGTATCCGCTCGGCGACGACGACACCTGCTGGTGGGTCGCGGCGGATTTTGACAAAGAAGCCGCGATGCTCGACGCGCTTGCATACATGAAAGCGGCTCGCTCCTATGGGATTCCGGCAGCACTGGAGGTATCCCAATCCGGGCGCGGAGCTCACGTCTGGATCTTCTTCGCTCATGCGATGTCTGCATCGACCGCCCGCAACGTTGCAACGAGTCTGCTGGCCGAGGCGTTTCGTCTGCGTGGCAGTATGCATCTGAGCAGCTATGACCGGTTGTTCCCATCCCAGGATGTGCACACCGGGCGGGGGGTGGGCAATCTGATCGCCGCACCGATGAACGGTAAGCGCCGTCAACACGGCACCACCGTCTTCCTCGATCCCGCCACCCTCGAGCCATACGAGGATCAGTGGGCCTACCTGTCAAGCATCGCCCGATTGTCCACCAAAGACGTGACCGCACTTGCGCGCCAGCTTCCCGACCCACAGATCGGCCACAACGTCAGGCGTCTGCAGCTGCCGACGTCGTCGCGGATCGTCCCGCGGCCGGCTGCAATCGTGCGCGCAGAGTTCACATCACGACTCACCCTGACCGCCAACGATCTTGGCCCAGCGATGATCTCGGCCGTCAAACACGCCGCATCGATACGCAACCCAGAATTCGATGCGCGCCAACGCGCCCGTCGCAGCACCTGGGACACACCACGGTTCCTCTACAGCTACGACGAAACCGCCAGCGGTGATCTCGTCCTGCCCCGCGGCCTGCATCCTCTACTGACCGAACTCGTCGAATCGACCGACAGCAACCTTCACGTCGACGACAAACGCATTCTCGGCCAACCCCACGAATTCATCTGCAGCACGCCGTTGCGCACCGCGCAGGCCACCGCACTGCACCAACTCCTCGAACAGGACACCGGCGTCCTCATCGCGCCGCCCGGCACCGGCAAGACGGTGATCGCCTGCGCCGCAATAGAATCACGGGCTACCGCGGCGCTGGTTCTGGTCGACCGCAAGGCGCTGGCCGATCAATGGCGCGACCGGATCAGCAGCCACCTCGGTTTCAAGTGCGGTCAAATCGGCGGTGGACGATCGAAAACCACGGGCACCCTCGACATCGCCCTGCTGCCAACACTCGTACGCCGCGACAACGTCGAAGAGATCACCGCCGAATACGGATTCGTCATAGTGGACGAATGCCACCACGTCGCAGCTAGCGCATTCTTCAGCGTCCTGAGCCGCATAGCCGCGCGGTATTGGCTCGGCCTGACCGCCACCCCGGAGCGTCGCGACGGGCTCGAAGACCTGATCTATCACCAACTCGGATCCCACCACGTGGCCATCGACCAGCCCGCAACGGGACAACTCCCAGTCGACGGTTCCGACTTATTGACGCCCCACCCAGTACTGCACCTGCACCCGACCGAATTCCAGTACCGAGGCGACGCCGACCCCTCGGCGCCCGGTGGAATGGCCGAAATCTACCGAGCCCTCGTCGCCGATCGACTACGACTCGACCAGATCGTCGAAGACGTCCTGACCGCTTCCGAAGCCGGAGCCAACATCCTGGTGCTCACTACCTGGGTCGAACACCTCAACGCCATCACCGACCGGCTTAAAGCAGCCGGGAGGGCGGTCACAGTGCTTAGCGGCGGCATGAAGGCAGGTGAACGTCGCAAGATCGCTGACAAACTTGCCAACCACAGCGCCGATTCGGACCCGCTCTTGATCGTCGGCACCAGCTCGTTCATCGGGGAGGGTTTCGACTGCCCAGCCCTCGACACACTGTTCCTCGCTGCGCCAATCACCTTCAGGAATCGACTCGTGCAGTACATCGGTCGCGTCACCCGCCCCTACCCCTCGAAGGTCACCGCAACCGTGCACGACTACTACGACGAAAACACCCCCGTCATCGCCTCATCGCTGAAGAAACGTGCTCCCGGCTACCTCAAGATGGGCTTCCCCGACCCGCGCAAGACGATCCCATCGAGCTGACACTCCGTCGCCGGCTAGGTACTTGCGGACCGTCTTGCGGTCAGGGCCATTTGTCCGTGGCCATGAAAAAGTACCCACTGGTGGCGGGCGATCGCGCCGATCGACCAACCGCGTTTGCGTAGGGCGTGTACTTCCATGTCGTTCTCCCATAGCGGGCCTCCTTCGAGTGGAGCTGTTGGCGTCAGACACCAGCAGCATCGAGGGGGCCCGCCCTTCTCGGCGGAGCCACACGGGTGGGGAATTCAATGAGCGTCAGTGGGGAATTTCAGCGAGCGCAGTCCGGAACGCCAAACAGGTTCGCTGATCCACCACGGATAACGGCCTCACGTCCAGGCGCACCGCACGGCAGCAGCGTATGTCCACCAGGCTGTGAGTTCACTACTCTCGGACTTCGCGCGCCGATGGGAAGCGACTCGGACTCACTCCCCAAACACGCCAGATCTCGTCAGTGCACCGAACAAGTGTCAGGATCTTTACGTCTTCGATCGGGGCCGCCCCGAATGCGACCGCGGCGTGTTGTGCGTTCGGCATGAACTTGACGTACGCGATGTCATCATCACCGGGGCACCGCTCAACGAACTGCATCATGCCGTGGCCACGAAGTAACTCATCGGCCTGGTTGAAATCGCCCCACAGCGAGGCATTCAATGTCAGGTTATGCAATGCGGTCATCAACTCGGGACTGCTGCTTAGAGCCTGGCGCCACATAAATGCCGCGCCGCGAGGCTCGTAGGGTGTGGGCCCGCCGCCTGGGAAAAACGCCTCCAAGACCTCATCTTCCGCGCGTATCTCCAAGGGCAGTGGATCGCCGGCCTGATGACCGCTACGGCGCGCCTCAGCGTGCATTGCCGCCCGGGCAAATGCAGGCACCGTCCGCTCGAGACTGAGGTAGTACTCGGTGATCGTGAATTGCGGTCGGGTATAGGCGGTCCGATGCTGCTGAAGGCACGTCACCACGGTGGCCTCTGCAAGGTCCAGCTGGTCTTGAAGGAAGTCGTCAGGATGAACGACCTCAATGTCGTAGCGCGCCAGAGCTTCCGGCGGGAAGTCCCGCGTATTAGCCGTAACAATGAGGGCGGCCCCTCCTCGAACGGCTGCGGCCGCAACGTGGCGGTCTTTGGGGTCCGTGCTCATTGCCGGCACGAGATGTTCAAAGCCGGTTATGTTCGCGTGGGGGAACGTTGATGTCATTTGCGCGACCCTGCGGGCGGCTTTGTCGGGCTGAACGCCGAGCTTGACGATATTGCGTTCAACTTCGGCAAGCAGGTCGTCTGACCACAGAGGTTCGAACAGTTCGGCATCAGCGATGCGAAGCAGAAGATCCGCAAGTTGGTAGGGCACCAGGACGCACGCATCGAGGATCACCCGGATTCGTGACACCGGTCAGCGCGTCTCACCGAACTCGCCCAAGCGACCGTACGCATCGTCAGCGGCCGCTTCAGCGTTCATCGCATCGAGCATGTTGCGCCGCTGGTGGCGGATCTGCTGTTGATAGGCCAGCAGATCTGCGAGTTTTACCCGACGATGCCGACCCGGCTGTGTGTACGAAATCGCGCCAGCCTCGAGCAGCTTCACCAGAGTTGGTCGAGACACTCCGAGAAGGTCGGCCGCTTCCTGCGTCGACAAAACTACGCGTTGCGGCTCGAGGGTGACTGCCTGGCCTTCTATCAGCGCGTGGGCTGCATGAGTCAAGACGTCACGCAATTCGGGCGTCAACGGGAACGACTGGCCGTCGGTTGTTTCAATGGCGAGGGTTGTGGCCGTTTCCAGCGCGAAGAGCAGCGCAGCGAGCCCCCGGTCGGCGTGGGCTGGAAAGACAGTGTGCTCGGTAGTGGAGGTCACAAGGCCATCGTAATTCGAAAAAATCGAAAGCGCACTAGGCTGGGTGCAGATCAAGGCGGTCTAGCGACTCCTGGCAGATCTCGCCTAGACGTGACAACAATCAGCACGCCGACACACAGTTACCCGCAGCTTGTGACAATCCGTGACAATTCGCTGCCCTTCGAACGCAATCAGGCCCCCTCGAAAGGGGGCCTGACGTGCGTGGCAGGTACAGGATTCGAACCTGTGTAGGCGTAAGCCGACGGATTTACAGTCCGCTCCCATTGGCCGCTCGGGCAACCTGCCTGGGTTGCGACCTCCGCCAGGGCGATACCCGGTTTTGGTGCGAGTAGCAGGGTACAAGAGGATGGGGCCTAACACGAAAACGCGCCAGATCCACATGAGAGGAGAGTCCAATGGCGGATTCATCGTTCGACGTCGTGAGCAAGGTCGACCGCCAGGAGGTCGACAATGCCTTGAACCAGGCGGCCAAGGAGTTGTCCACCCGCTTCGACTTCCGCGGCACCGACACCACCATCGAATGGCAGGGCGAGGAGGGCATCATCCTCGTCTCGTCCACCGAGGAGCGCCTCAAGGCCGCCGTCGACGTCTTCAAGGAGAAGCTGATTCGACGCGACATCTCGATGAAGGCCTTCGACGCGGGTGACCCGCAGCCGTCCGGCAAGACCTACAAGGTGATCGGCAGCATCAAGCAGGGCATCAGCAGCGAGGACGCCAAGAAGGTCACCAAGCTCATCCGCGACGAGGGCCCCAAGGGCGTCAAGGCGCAGATCCAGGGCGAAGAGATCCGGGTGAGCTCCAAGAAGCGCGACGACCTGCAAGCCGTTCAGTCACTTCTGCGCGGCGCCGACCTCGAGATCGCGCTCCAGTTCGTCAACTACCGCTGATACAACTGGTCGGTGATGTCTGACCCGCGCATCCTGCCGTAATCGCCTGCGGCGGTCTCGTTCCGGCACTCCCCGAGCAGCTGAACCTTGCCCCAGCCCAGCGGCTGTTCAGCTGTCATGACCGCAGTGACCCCGCCCTTGTTGATCACCCGGCCGAGCAGGGTTCAGCCCAGGCGCGTGCGCCGATGACCCACCCGTGGGCGACCATCGCGGCGGCGATCTCGTCGAGGTACGCATCGGTTCTGCATGCCGTAGGGCACCGTCAAAGCTCATCTCGACGACGCCCCGATACGGCGGTGGGTAGGGCGGGCCGCCCGGCGTGCACCGACCGAACCAGAAGTGCGCCGTGTTCGACTGGCAGCGCGGCGAACTCCACGATCTGCCTGGCCGACTCGACGACCTGGCTCCTCGACTGCTCGTCGCTCAGCGGATTGGGCACGTGATCTGCGTTCCAAGCCCTCCGGCAGCAAGGTCGAGCACCCGCCCACGGCGAGCGACAGCGATCAGCACGACGACTGCAGCCACCGCGGCACGAAGAGCCCACCGCTCAGTCGGAGCCCTTGGTCGATGCGGTGGTCATCGCTGATGTCGTCTCCCGTGCGGTCAGAATTCCCCATCGATGCCAGTGTTCCAGGCCGCAGCAACACTCTGAGGCACCAAACCCGCCTCCCGCACGCACCTGTCGGCCATACCCTGATCGACATGGCAACCGGTCAACGCGAACCCAAAGTCGTCGTCCTCGGTGGAGGCTCATGGGGCACCACCGTCGCATCCATCTGCGCGCGGCGCGGGCCGACGCTGCAGTGGGTGCGTTCGGAGGAAACTGCCGCCGACATCAACGAGAAGCACCGCAACACGAAGTACCTCGGCGACGAGGTCGAGCTGTCGCCCACTCTGCAGGCCACCAACGACTTCTCCGAGGCCGCCGAGTGCGCCGACGTCATCGTCATGGGCGTGCCGTCGCACGGCTTCCGCGGCGTACTCGAACACCTGGCCAAGGAGCTGCGGCCGTGGGTGCCGGTGGTCTCGCTGGTGAAGGGCCTCGAGCAAGGCACCAACATGCGGATGAGCCAGATCGTCGACGAGGTACTGCCCGGCCATCCCGCAGGCATTCTGGCGGGACCCAACATCGCCCGCGAGGTCGCCGAGGGTTACGCCGCTGCGGCGGTGCTCGCGATGCCCGACACAAAACTTGCCGCCGACCTCGGAAAGCTGTTCCGCACCAAGCGTTTCCGTACCTATACCACCGACGACGTGGTCGGCGTCGAGATGGCGGGCGCGCTGAAGAACGTCTACGCGATCGCCGTCGGCATGGGCTATGCGCTCGGCATCGGGGAGAACACCCGCGCCCTGGTGATGGCCCGCGCCGTCAACGAGATGTCCAAGCTCGGCGAGGCGATGGGCGGCAAGCGCGAGACGTTCGCCGGCCTGGCGGGCATGGGCGACCTCATCGTCACCTGCACCAGCCAGCGCAGCCGCAATCGCCACGTCGGCGAACAGCTGGGCTCGGGCAAGACCGATCGACGAGATCATCTCCGCGATGAACCAGGTCGCCGAGGGCGTCAAGGCCGCCAGCGTCATCATGGAGTTCGCCAAGGAGTACGACATCGCCATGCCGATCGCCCGCGAGGTGGACGGCGTCGTCAACCACGGGAGAACCGTCGAGGACGCCTACCTTGGGCTCTCCGCGGAGAAGCCCGGCCACGAGGTGCACGGCTCGGGGTTCTAGCGAGACCGGTTCGGGTCAGTTGGCGAAGGGGCTTCTGCCTTCAGGCCGATCGACCAGCGGGTTCACCTGGTTGAGGACGAAGCTGCCTCCCGGGCTGATGACGAAGCCCGACTGATCGAAGCTGTTCTGGCACGTCGTCAGCATGCCGTCCGTGCCACAGGTGATGTTGCGGAAGCTGATTCGCGAATGGGCTGGCAGCGGCGCGATGGGCCCGTCGACGCCGTGAATGATCGGCTCCGCTTGATTGAAGAACACGGGTGGGCCGACCTGATTGCCGGAGACGATGTTCGCGCCGTCGGGCGCGGCGGGAATCGCGCCGTTGCAACCGTATTGGCCGGTGTTGCGGCTCATGATGCACGTCAGGTCCCCCGGCGCCGTGAACGCGTAGACGCTGCCGTCGAGAACCGTGAAGTCCGACGTCTTGACCGCGGCCCAGCTGTTGACGGGCGGCGGAGGTGGAGGCGGCGGCGCGGGATCAGGCTCGGCGGCGGCGACGCCGGGCACGCCGGCGACCGCCGCAGCTGCGGCCAGGCCGATCAAGGATTCTGCTCAGCACACGATCACCCTCACGATGTTCTAGCCGAAGTTGATGCTCGTATTGGGACCCAGCGGCTTGCTCGAATTGCGGGTTGGTGTCATTGATGACGAAGCTGCCCGCCGGGGTCAGCACGAAGCCGGACTGATCGAACGTGTTCGTGCACGCCGTCGATGTCCCGTCGTATCCACAGGTGACGTTCTTGTAGGCGATCCTGGAGCCCGGGGGCAGTGGCTTGAATACGTCGACCCCGCGGATGATCGGAGCATCGTTGGTCGAGAATCCCACCTGACCAACCTGACTGCCGGTCACGACGTTGCCCGGCGCGGCGGGGAGATTGCCGCTGCAGCCGTACCTCCCGCTGTCGCGGCTGATGATGCAGATGATGCTGCCGTCGTTCACGCTGAACGCGTAGGTCTGGCCGTCCAGGACGGTGTACTCCGAGGGTTTGACCGGGGCATAGCTCAAGATCGGCGGGGGCCCGGGCGCAGGCTCCGGATCGGCAGTCGCGAAGCCGGGCACGCCGACGATCGGCTACGCTCGCGGCAACCAGGGCGATCAGGATTTTGGCGAACACAACTGCACCCTAAACGGTGTTTCCAGCAACCGCACAGGCACCATCGGCGTCAATATTGGCCGGGACCGCGACCGGCCATCTGCTCCAGCCGCGCGATCCGCTCGGCCATCGGCGGGTGCGTCGAGAAGAGCTTGCCGATCTTCTCCCCCGCCCGGAACGGGTTGGCGATCATCAGGTGCGCCTGATCGGCGAGCTGCGGCTCGGGCGGCAGGGGCGCCTGCTGCACTCCGGCACTGATCTTGCGCAACGCACTCGCCAGCGCCAGCGGATCACCCGTCAACTCGGCACCGGACTGGTCGGCCTGGTACTCCCGCGACCGGGACACGGCCATCCGGATCACCGTCGCGGCGATGGGGCCGAGCATCGAAACCAGAAGTATGGCAAAGGGATTCGTCCCGCCCTCGCGGTTACCGCCGAACATGCTCGCGAAGAACGCGAGGTTGGCCAGCGCGGTGATCACCGACGCCATCGCGCCGGCGACGCAGGAGATGAGGATGTCGCGGTTGTAGACGTGCGACAGCTCGTGGCCGAGGACGGCGCGCAGCTCGCGCTCGTTGAGGATCTTCAGGATGCCCGTGGTGCAGCACACCGCGGCGTTGCGGGGATTGCGCCCGGTGGCGAACGCGTTGGGCGCCGCGGTGTCGCTGATGTAGAGCCGAGGCATCGGCTGGTGCGCGGTGGTCGCCAACTCGCGCACGATCCGGTACATCGCCGGCGCCTGCAACTCGCTGACCGGCTGGGCGTGCATCGCCTTCAGCGCCATCTTGTCGCTGTTGAAGTAGATGTAGGCGTTCATGCCGACGGCGAACAGCACCGCGAGGCCGAGGATGGCCGTGCTGCGGAACAGCGCACCGACGAACACGATCAGCGCAGAGAACCCCACGAGCAGCACGAACGTCTTGAGCCGGTTCGCGTGTGGATGCCAGGTCATCGCTTGCTTCTTCCTAGATCTCGGGAAGTCATCGCTGAGTCAACGCCTCGCCACCCTCTGCGGGTTCCACCGTCAGCCGTGGCGGTTCACCGTGTAGTCGACGAGGTTGGCGAGCGCACGTCGTCCCGGCACGTCCGGCAGGTGGACGAGCTCGTCGCGGGCCTGTTCGGCGTAGCCCGCGACGGTCTCCTTGGCCTGCACGATTCCGCGGGATGCCCGCAGCAACTGCAGCGCCTCGGCGACGTCGGCGTCGTTGTCGACGGGGCCCGCCAACAGCTGGTGCAGCCGGTCCGCGGTGGCGTCGTTCTCCCGCAGCGCGTAGAGGACGGGCAGCGTGTGCACGCCCTCGCGCAGGTCGGTGCCCGGCAGCTTGCCCGACTCGTCGGGGTCGCTGTCGATGTCGATGATGTCGTCGGAGATCTGGAAGGCGGTGCCGACGATCCCGCCGAGGCGGCTGAGGCGCTCGATCTGATCGTCGTCGGCGCCGGAGAAGGTGGCACCGAACCGGCCCGACGCGGAGATCAGGCACGCCGTCTTCTCGTACACCACCTTGAGGTAGTGCTCGATGGAGTCGGTTCCCTCGGCGGCACCCCTGGTCTCCCGCATCTGGCCGGTGACCAGCTCCGCGAAGGTGTCGGCGATGACGCGCACCGCCTCCGGACCGAGCCGCGACACCAGCCGCGACGCCGTCGCAAAGAGGTAATCCCCGGCGAGGATCGCGATGTTGTTGCCCCAGCGCGCGTTGGCACTGTCGGCGCCGCGCCGCACCTGCGCCTCGTCCATCACGTCGTCGTGGTAGAGCGTCGCGAGGTGCACCAGCTCGATGACGGCGCCCGCGACGCTGACCTGCCACGCGTCGGGCTCGGGCCCCAGCTGCGCGGACAACACCGTGAACAGCGGGCGAAAGCGCTTGCCGCCCGCCTGGAAAAGATGCTGAACCGCCTCGGCCATCAGATCGTCGGCCTTGCCCAGCTCAGTGGCGATCAGGTCCTCGACCCGAGCCACTCCGTCGCGCACTTCCTCGGCGAATGCGGCATCCCCGAAGTCAACGCCCGCGACCACGGTCGCTGGTGTCTTCATCGCTCCAACATACTGGGGAGCATGCGCAGAGCGGACGTGGTGGTGGTCGGGGCGGGCCCCTCCGGCTCGGCGGCGGCAGCGTGGACGGCGCGTCGCGGCCGCGAGGTCCTGGTGATCGACTCGGCGCACTTCCCGAGGGACAAGGCGTGCGGCGACGGGCTGACTCCGCGTGCGGTCGCCGAACTCGAGCTGCTCGGGCTGGGTCCATGGCTCGACGGAAGGATCCGCCACCGAGGTTTGCGCATGTCGGGATTCGGAGCCGACGTCGAAGTGGATTGGCCAGGGCCGTCCTTCCCGCCGACGAGCAGCGCCGTGCCCCGCACCGAACTCGACGACGTCATCCGGTCCGTCGCCGAGAAGGACGGCGCGCAGATGCTGCTCGGCACCAAGGCCGTCGACGTCACGCGCGACGCCGTCGGGACGCGTGACAGCGGTGACTCTCGACGACGGGTCGGAGGTCGGCTGCTCCGAGTTGATCGTGGCCGACGGCGCCCGTTCGACGTTGGGTCGCGTGCTCGGGCGGGAGTGGCATCAGCAGACGGTCTACGGCGTGGCGATCCGCGGCTACATCGCGACACCGCGGAGCGACGAACCGTGGATCACCTCGCACCTGGAACTGCGCTCGCCCGACGGCGAGATCCTGCCCGGGTACGGCTGGATCTTCCCGCTCGGCAACGGCGAGGTGAACATCGGCGTCGGCGCGCTGGCCACGACGAAGCGGCCTGCCGACGTCGCGCTGCGTCCGCTGATGTCGTATTACACGAGCCTCCGCCGCGAGGAGTGGGGCTTCGACGGTGAACCGCGCGCCGGGCTGTCGGCACTGCTGCCGATGGGCGGCGCGGTCTCGGGTGTGGCCGGGCCCAACTGGATGCTGATCGGCGACGCCGCCGCGTGCGTGAATCCGCTGAACGGCGAGGGAATCGACTACGGCCTGGAGACGGGCCGGCTGGCGGCCTCGACTGCTGGGGTCCGGCGATCTGACGCAGGCGTGGCCCGCCGAGCTGCAGCGGCACTATGCCCGCGGCTTCTCCGTCGCGCGGCGGCTGGGCCTGCTGCTGACCGATTCCCCGCTTCCTGCCCGCGATGGGGCCGATCGCGATGCGCTCGCACTTCCTGATGAGCGTCGCGGTGCGGATGATGGGCAATCTGGTCACCGAAGAGGACGCCGACATGGTGGCCAGGGTGTGGCGGCGGGCCGGCGCCGGTTCGCATCGGCTGGACTCGCGGCCGCCCTTCACCTGATGACCGCCGTCTACCGCGCGCCGATGCGCTCCCGTCGCGATGACGTCGACATTGCGGAAACGCACGACCGTGCTTTTAGGCTCGGACTGTGCGGGTTCGGCGCCGCGCAGGAAGATCCGCGCTTCGACCGCCGCGTCGCACGCTTCGCCGACGTATGGACGGTTCCTTCGTCTGGACCCGCGACGTCGACGGCCTCTACCGACTGGGCCGCATCGACGGGCCGTACCGCTACGACTCGAGCGCCGCCGCTTTAGCCGTCGACCTGGTTCACGTGCGGCCTTGCACGTGGCTGGCGGAGGCCATGACCGAAGCAGGGGTTCCCGCCGCAGTCATCGCGACCTTCGCCCGCGGCGGCAGGAACTTTCAGCAGACGCACGACGAGGCCGCGGAGTTGCAGACCGCACGGATCTGGTCGGACCTGCACGCTTGACCCGCGCCATGGCCAGGAGTGCACACCTAGCCGAATCATGTTGCCCCTCAGGTCAACACGCGTGCGACGAAGCGTCGGAGGTCAGCACGCAGGCGCTCCCGAGACACCTGGCCGTCGGTGACGAGGTAGTCCACCAGGTCGATGCGCGTCGCAGCCAGCAGCGCGTACGCGGTCCACGCGGCGTCGTCGGAGCCGATCACCTCGACCAGGAGTCGGGTCAACAGCTCGTGGGTGGCGACGTAATGCGGGGCGCCGTAGAGCGGGGCATCTCCACCCTGGTCCTGCTCGATGGCCATCGCCAGGCGACGGTTGTCGAGCTTGAAGTCGACGATGGCGTCCAGCAGTGCCGGGATGCGCTCTACTGCCGGGCCATCCGGTCCCAACGGCGCCGGCCCGGAGTCGATGGCGGTGCGCAGCTCGGCGAGCCGCCGGTCATAGACGGCACGCAACAGCGTGGCGCGATCGCCGAACCTGCGGAACAGCGTGCCCTTTCCGACACCTGCGGAGCGGGCGACGTCGGCCATGGACACCGAACCCAGGTCGACGGTGTCGTCGAACAATCGCCCTGCCGCGTCGAGTACGGCCTGGCGGTTGCGGGCAGCGTCGGCGCGTTCGATCACGCGGGACCCCCTTGCTAAAGCGGACCAAGGGTCCGTATAGTCGGATCGATAATCGGACCGTTGGTCCGGATCATAACCGACGAGGAGCTTTCCATGACCGATACCAAGGTTGGCGTCACACCCGGTCAGGTGTTCGCCGCGGCGACGAACGCGTTCATCGCAGGCGACGCGCCAGGCTGGCTCGCCCACGCACACCCCGACATGGTGCTGGAATTTCCCTTCGCCCCACCTGGACTGCCCAGCCGGATCGAGGGCAAGGCCGCCGTCGAGCAGTACCTGCACTCCGTCCCGGGCCAGGTCGAGTTCGATGACGTCACGGTGCTGCACGAGCATCAGACCACCGACGCCGACACCGCGATCATCGAATGGACGGCGAGGGGCCACATCAAGGCGACCGGCGCACCGTACGAGATGGCGTACGCAGTGGCGGTAACGCTGATCGACGGCCTGATGGCGGTCTACCGGGAGTACTGGAACCCGCTTGTGGCGCTCGAGCTCGAGCACGCCCCGTGAGCGCGGTCCTGGTCACCGGCGGGACGGGAACGACGGGCAGCTACCTGTGTGAGTACCTGGCAGATGCGGGTGCCGACGTCGTGGCGGCCAGCCGTAGCGGCGCTGGCCCGCCGGGTTCGCGCGGCGTGCACTTCGACTGGAACGACGCAGAGACGTGGGACGGCGCCCTCGATGACGTCGACCGCGTGTATCTGATCGCACCCGCCGGCGCGTCGGATCCGGTGACGGTGATGCGCCCGCTCCTGGAACGCGCCGTGGGCGTCGGCGTGCGACGCGCGGTGCTGCAGAGCAGCTCGGCGATCCCGTCGGGTGGGCCGAGTCTCGGACGCGTCCACGCAGCAGTCGCCGACACGTTCCCGGAGTGGGCGGTGTTGCGCCCCAGCTGGTTCATGCAGAACTTCGCCGGTCAACACGCGCACGCCAGCGGCATCCGCGAGCGCGGTGTCATCACGTCCGCGACGCGAGGCGGTCGAGTCGGCTTCATCGACGTGCGGGACATCGCGCGGGTCGCCGTACGGACGCTGCTCGATGACGTGGCGCTCAACTCGGACGCGATCCTGACCGGGCCCTCCGCACTGAGCTACGCCGACGTCGCGGCGATCATCGGCCAGGCGTCCGGACGCACCGTCACCCATGTCGACGTCGACGAAGACCAGCTGCGCGCACTACTCGCGAACGATGGGCTGCCCGAGGACTACGCCGCGATGCTGGCCACGCTCGACGGGCTGATCGCCTCGGGAGCGGAGGACCGCGTGACCGATTCCGTCACGCGCCTCACCGGAACCCCGCCGCGCTCGCTCGAGGCGTTCGCCAACGAGACCAGTTGGGGCTGAAGGCTTTTAGGGCTTGACGGCCGCGTGCAGCGCGACGATGCCACCGGACAGGTTGCGCCACCGCACCGCCGACCAGCCCGCTGACGAAATCTGTTGCGCCAGAGCCGGTTGCGTCGGCCAGGCGCGGATCGACTCGGCGAGGTACTCGTAGGACTCCGGGTCGCTGGACACCACGCCCGCCATCCGCGGCAGTGCCTTCATCAGGTACTCCTTGTAGACCGTCGAGAAGGCCCGGTTCGTCGGCGTCGAGAACTCGCACACCACCAGCCGGCCGCCGGGGCGCGTCACCCGTGCCATCTCGCGCAGTCCGCCGACGTGTCGGGTTGACGTTGCGCAGCCCGAAGCTGATGGTGACCGCGTCGAACACGCCGTCCTCGAACGGGAGCTTCGTCGCGTCGCCCGCGACCTTCGGCACGTCGCGCTCGGCGCCCGCCTTCAACATGCCGACCGAGAAGTCGCACGCCACGCACCACGCACCGGACTTCGCGAGTTCGACCGTCGACACCGCCGTGCCCGCCGCGAGGTCCAGCACGGCGTCGCCGGGGCCGATGCGCAGCGCGGAGCGGGTCGCCCGCCGCCACGCGCGGTCCTGACCAAGCGACAGCACCGTGTTGGTGATGTCGTACCGGCGTGCGACGGCGTCGAACATCGACGCCACCTCGCGCGGATCCTTGTCCAACGTCGCACGATTCACCTGGCCGACGGTACCCGGTCGTCTCATCCGGCCCCGGCGGCCCGGCTGAGAACTACGATGCCGAGGTGGCCGAGCGCACCGACAAGATCAGCAGCGGCGACGTGCTCAAGAGTCCGGCCGTCGCCCTGGTCGCAGGCACCGCGGCCGTCGCCGTCGAGGGAGGCAAGGTCGCCGCGCGACTGGTGACGAGCCTGCCGGTCGTCGGGCCATGGGTGCGCCGAGGCGTCAGCGAGCTCACTGCGCGGGGCGATCAGGTGATCAAGCAGGGCCTCGACCCGGCCAGGGAACTGATCACCGCGGTCGTCGTCCAGGTCATCGACACGTGCTGGCCGAACTCGACCTGACCGCGCTGGTCCGCGAGCAGGTGGACATCGATGCCATCGCGGCCGAAATCGACATCGACGCGATCATCGACCGCATCGACCTCGTGGGCCTGGCCAACGCCGTGATCGACGGCGTCGACCTGCCAGAGCATCATTCGGGAGTCGACGAACTCCGTCACCGCCGAGGTGATGACCGACGTGCGCAGCCAGGGTGAGCGCGCCGACGACCTCGTCGCCGGAATGGTCGACCGCGTGCTTGGCCGAAGCCGAAGCCGCGATGGCGCTGGCTGAGCCCGACGCGCGCCCGGCCGGAATCGTCAGTCGCGGGCTGGGCGCCGTCATCGACCTGATCGTCGTCCTGCTGGTGATCGGCATGCTCTACGTCGGCCTGATCCTGGCGAGGCTGGTCTACTCCCCCGCGGCGTTCAGGCTTCCCGACGTCAACGCGGTGTTCTCGACCCTGGTCACCTTCGCCGTCGCGGTCCTCTATCTGACCGCGTGCTGGGCGGTGTCCGGGCGGACGGTCGGGCACGTCACGATGGGCCTTCGCGTCGTCGGCCGACGATCGCTGCGGGTTCACCCGCTGGTCGCGCTGCTGCGGGCCGTGGCGTGCGTGCGTCTTCCCCATCGGCCTGGTCTGGGTCGCGTTGGACCATGACCGAAGCTCGCTGCAGGACATCGTGTTTCGCACTCGCGTGCTCTACGTCCGGCCGGTCTGATCAGTCAGGACCCCGTCTTCGCAGGAACGACGAGCTTGCCCAGAACGACCGTCGCCAACGCCGTCACCAGCCACACGACGACCGTGGCGCCCACCCACGAGGCGATCCCGTTGATGGACAGGCCACGGGTCAGCAGCGACGCCAGGACGAGGGCGAGAAGCGTCGACAGCAGACCGATCCCGCCGACGAACGCCGACGCATACCGCGTCGCGAGCTTGCCGATGAGCGGAGAGAGCAACGCCTGCGCGACCGCGAAGATCACGACGGCGCCGATGAAGCCCCACACCGACACGTGAACGTTCTTGATGACGAGGGCCGCGACGACCAGACCGATCGCCGCCGAGCCCAGGAACACCGCCACGCGGAGCAAGAGTCGCACCATGCCTGCGATCTTGATCGCCAGCTGCGTCGCGCGCTGTGAATTCGCCAAACCGGGAATGGGTACGCGGTCACGGTGTTGGACAGGCAGGACACCCCACCGCCGAGCAGACATAGAAGGCCCTGAGATCCGCACATTGAGGGCCGATGCGTCTGCTCGCGGCGAAGGGTGAGAGACATGAAGGAAGGGTTCGAACATGAGCGAGAAGGTGTGGTTCATCACGGGGACGTCGCGAGGCTTCGGCCGGGAGTGGACGGCGGCGGCCCTGGAGCGTGGCGACAAGGTCGCAGCGACGGCACGTGACGTCTCGACGCTCGACGACCTCGCCGAGAAGTACGGCGACGCGCTGCTGCCGATCACGCTGGACGTCACCGACCGCACGGCCGACTTCGCCGCGGTGAAGCAGGCCCACGAGCACTTCGGGCGCCTCGACATCGTGGTGAACAACGCGGGCTACGGCCACTTCGGCTTCATCGAGGAGCTCTCCGAGCAGGAGGCACGCGACCAGATCGAGACCAATGTCTTCGGCGCGCTGTGGGTCACGCAGGCCGCGCTGCCGTATCTGCGCGCGCAGGGCAGCGGGCACATCATCCAGGTGTCGTCGATCGGCGGCATCAGCGCGTTCGCGAACGTCGGCGCCTACCACGCGTCGAAGTGGGCGCTGGAAGGGTTCTCGCAGGCGCTGTCGAACGAGGTGGAGTCGTTCGGCATTCACGTCACGCTCGTCGAACCCGGCGGCTTCGACACCGACTGGGGCGGTTCGTCGTCCAAGCGCTCCGAGCCGATTCCGGCCTACGACGAGGCCAAGGCCGTCGCGCAGAAGATCCGCAACAAGCGGATGTCCAAGCCGGGCGATCCGAAGGCCTCCGCGGCGGCGATCCTCAAGGTCGTCGACGCCGAGAAGCCACCGCTGCGAGTCTTCTTCGGCGAGTTGCCGATTCAGATCGCCAAGGCCGACTACGCCAGTCGGATCAAGACGTGGGAGGAATGGCAGCCCGTCGCGGAACTCGCCCAGGGCTAGCGATTTGTGGAGTATTTTCAGCGGTGCGCGCTGGAAATACTCCACAAATCGCTGCGAGTTTAGGCGGCTTTGGTGGCGCGGGTGCCCAGCACGGCGTCGTAGTGCCCGAGCAGCTGGTCGCAGACGGCGGGCCACGTCCGGCTGAGCACGCTGCGGCGCGCGGCAACCGAATACCGTTGCCGCTCAGCGAGCAGATGATCGACGGCGCCGTTCAAACGCGCCTCGAATTCCCGCACCGGCAGAAGCAATCCGGTGTGCATCGGGGCGACGAGATCGCGTGGGCCGCCGGCATCGGGAGCGATCACCGGCACACCCGAGGCCATCGCCTCCTGCACGGCCTGGCAGAAGGTCTCGTGCTCGCCGGGATGGACGAATACGTCCATGCTGGCGTATGCGGCCCACAATGCGGGGCCGTAGAGAGCACCGGTGAAAACCGCTGACGGCAAGATCTTTTCGAGCTTGCCCCGGTCGACCCCGTCGCCGACGATCACCAGTTGAAGGTCGTCGCGGTCGGCCAATGCGGCCAGTCGCTCGACGTGCTTCTCCGGTGCCAGCCTGCCCACGAAGCCGACGATCTTCTTGCCCTGCGGCGACCAGCCGGCGCGCAGCGACTCGTCGCGCGCCGAGGGGACGAACCCCGCGATGTCGACACCGCGACCCCATTTGTGCACCCGCGGAATACGATGTGCGACAAGGTCTTCCATCGCCGCGGTCGACGGTGCCAGCGTCCGGTCGGCCTTGGCGTGCAGATGTCGCGTCCACGCCCACGCGGCACGGGTCATCACGCCCATGCCGTAACTCTGCGCGAAACCCGCGATGTCGGTCTGGAACACCGCCACCGTCGGCACGTCGAGGAAGCGCGCCGCGTGCAGACCGCCGTACCCGAGCAGCGCGGGCGAGGCCAGGTGAACGACGTCGGGATCGAACCCACGCAGCACGCCCACCATCCGCGGCCGCGGAACGCCCAGCGGCAGCGAGGTCACCTTGGGGAACATCCGCGACGGCACGCGGTGGACCCGCACGCCGTCGTAGACCCTGTCGGCACGCTCCTCGCCGCGCGGGGTGTCCGGTGCGATGACCATGACTTCGTGTCCCGTGCGGCGGAGATGCTCGATCACCCGAAGTACTGAATTGGTGACACCATTCACGTTCGGGAGGAAGGACTCTGCGACGATCGCAACGCGCACAACAGGAGAGTGCCATCGCAGGCTTTCGAGAAGGTTGCGTGCAGGGATACGACACGCGAAGCCTCACGTCGGAAAATGACGGCATACTGGGCGTCTGACCCGAGCAGCAAGGGGGCGTCGATGCGGACATCGCAGGTCGCGAAGGCCGCCACGGCGTTGGCGCTGAGCCTGCTGCTCACCGTCACCGGCTGCACCAGCCAGGTGTCCGGGACCGCCAAGCGCGATCCGGCTACGGCACCGCTGGCGGTGACCAAGGACAAGTTCGGCATCGCGGCCGGCTTCGACGACGCGCCCGTCAGGCTGGAGATCTACACCGAGCCACAGTGCAACCACTGCGCAGATCTGCAGGCCGACTTCGGCGATCAACTCAAGTACTACATCGGCATCGGCCAGCTGCAGGTCACCTACCGCCCATTGACCTTCTTCGACACCGGGCTCCAACGACTATTCCGCCCGGGTCAGCAACGCCCTGTTCCTCGCGGCGGGCGGGGACGCGGGCGGCGACGGGGCGCAACGGGCCACGGGAACGCAGTTCCAGAAGTTCGTCGAGGAGCTCTGGTCCCACCAGGAGCCCGGTGGAACGGGCCCAAGCGATGACGAGATGGCCGACTTCGCCAGCGATGCAGGGATTCCCGCCGGTCCGGTCGACGACATCCGGCGGCGCGAAGACCGGCATCGACGTGACCGAACTGGAGACCATCAACTTCGAGTTCCTCACCGAGGTCGGCGACGGCACCGCGGGCACGCCGACGGTCTACGACATCGACAGGGACCAGAAGATCGACATCTACGACAACGACTGGCTGTCCAAGCTGATGCAGCGCTAACGGGCCAGGCGTCGTTCCAGGAACCCCAACCCCGCGAGCGCCGCGCCCGCGACGATCCAGCCGACCACCGCGATCGAGCCCGCGGGAATGATCGCCAGCGAGGCGTTGCGATGCTGCACGCGAACGAGGTCGGGATTGGTCTTGTCGTACTCGACGTAAATCCGCATCCCCGTGTCCAATTCGGAGGGTAGAGCACGCCGAGCTCCGGCCGGTAGGTGACGCGGTCGGGGGTAACGAACTCGATCGTCGAGCGGCGGGGGCCCGCGTCGAGCACCTCGGCGGCGGCGACGCCCATGTTGCGCTCGATCTGGTGGTCGTCGCGCCATGCGCCGAGGATCAACAGCACGGACTGCAGGGTGACGACGCCCGTCACGATCGACTACGCGCGACGCGCGTCCATCGAATGAGGCGCTGCGGCCGTGTCTCGTCCGGCGCACCGGAGAGATGCGGAATCAGGCTGCGCCACAACGCCTTGAACCAAGAACTGAGCCGATGAAGCCAGCCTCGTCACAGCGCGGCCCGAATCGACGCGTGGAGTTCCCGAAGCGACGAGCGGTCGGCCTTGACCTCCAGTACGCGCATTCCGTCGAAGGGTTCGTCGAGCATGGCGGCGAGCTGATCGACCTCGACCTGTGCGCTCTCGACGTGGTAGGCGCGGCACAGCGCGCCGACGTCGACGTCGTGCGGTGTGCCGAAGATCCGTTGCGACGCTTGGGAAAACCTCGGATCGCCCTGCTCGAGCAGTTCGAAGATGCCGCCGCCGTTGTCGTTGGACACCACGATGGTCAGGCTCTTCGGCTTCGGCTCGGTCGGCCCGATGAGCAGACCGGAGCTGTCGTGGACGAACGTCAGGTCGCCGATGAGCGCGACGGTGCGCGGCACGCTGGTCGCCGACGCGCTCTGGCCGCCGTTCGTTCGTGCGCCAGCGCCGCACCGATCGCCGTCGACACCGTGCCGTCGATGCCCGCGACGCCGCGGTTGGACCGCACGGCGACCCTGCGGGCCCGTCACCCTCGAACCGTTCAGCCCGACGAGTGCGACGTCCCGCACCGGGTTGGACGCGCCGAGCACCAGCTGATCGCCGTCGCGCAGAGCCTCGACGACCGCCGCGGCGACGTGCAGTCCCGTCGTCAGCGGATGCGCTTCGAGCTGCGCACGCACCGCCTCGACCGCCTTGTCGTTGGCCTCGGAACAACGTGCCCAGCCAGCCCGGATCGGGCGTGCCCGACGTGCACCGCTCGGGTGCCCGTCGCCAGCGAATTACCCGAAACGTCGGGCCAACGCGGGCCGGTGGTGAGGGCGATACACCGGAACCGTCGATCGGCCAGCAATGCGCGACACCGGCCGGTGCAGCGTCGGACGGCCGAGCATGATCACCTGCTGCGGTCGCAGCAGCGGCAGCGCCAGCGGGTGAAGCGGATTCACCGGCGGGCGGCGCCGTCGGCTCGGCGACCGTCGGGAGGTGGGCGAGGTTGGGGTGCACACCCGCGCCGTGCCCCGCGATGACGACGGTGTCCGCGTGAGGTCGATCTCGAGCGGCTGGTCGAACGTCACGGGCGGCGTGTACGTCCACGGCCGACCGTCGGGCCGCCCCTGCGGAAATCGTCGCCACCCGGTCCGGCGACGTCGGGCACCAGTGGCTCGCGCAGCGGGATGTCGAACTGCACCGGGCCGGCGTTCGCGGTGCGAGAACCCTTGGCGGCCACGATGACTCGGCACGTCGCCGAGCGCCACTGCGCGTTGAGCGCGTCGAGTCGCTCGGGCGCATCTTCGGCGAGGCCGAGGCTGACCGACTCGCCGAACCTGGGTGCCGAAGTAGCCGAGCTGCTCCATCGTCTGGCTCGCGCCGGTGCCGAGCATCTCGTAGGGCCGGTTGGCGCTCAGCACGATCAGCGGAACGCGGGCGTAGTTCGCCTCGACGACGGCGGGCCCGATGTTGGCCACCGCCGTGCCGGACGTCATCGTCACGCAGACGGGCGCGCCTGCCGCGACGGCGAGGCCGATCGCCAGGAAGCCCGCCGTGCGCTCGTCGATGCGGACGTGCAGTCGGAGACGGCCCTCGTCGTCGGCGTCCTTCAGGGCGAACGCCAGCGGCGCGTTACGCGATCCAGGGCAGAGGACGACGTCGCGCACGCCTCCGCGAACGAGCTCGTCGACGACCACGCGGGCCTGTGTGGTCGACGGGTTCATTTCGACAGCGTGTCATACGCCGCGTCAGGCGTTGACGAAGGAGGCGTCGCACCAGGTCAGGTGGCTTTCAGCGGCCGCGGGCGAAGAATTCCAGCGCGGCGGCGTTGACGGCGTCCGGGCGCTCGATGAAGCCGAGGTGCCCGGTGTCGGGGATCTCCAGGTAGCGCGCACCGCGGGATGGCGTCGGCGACCTCGCGGCTCAGATGCGGAGGCAGGATCAGATCGTCGGCGAACCCGATCACCAGCGTCGGCGCGGCGATGGCTCCGTAAGCGGGCAGCCTGTTCTGCCGCGGCGCGATGTCGATCTGGTCAGCTCAGGCCGGGGGTCGACCTTCGTCGGCCACATGGTGAACATGTCGATCCAGTCGCGAACGGCGTTGTCGTCGTTCAGTGTTGCGGGTGAAAAGTTCTCCAGCAGGCGCATTTTCGCGTCGTACTTCGGCGGAACCACGGCGCCGGACGCGCGCAGTGCGAGCTCGGCGGCGCGGAAGAAGTCGCGGGTCCGATCCTCGCGGCCGCGCGTCGCCATCAACACCGCCGCCGACACCAGTTCGGGGCGCGCGACCATCAGCTCCTGGGCGATGAACGACCCCATCGACACCCCGACGATGCGGACCGGCGCGAGGTCGAGCTTCTCGATCAGCGCCGCGGTGTCCCCGACCATCTGCTCGGTCGTGAAGCCGGAGGCGTTCTCGGTGGCGCTGATGCCGCGGTTGTCGAACGTGATCGCGCGGTAGCCCGCCTTCAGGAACGCAGGCACCTGATGCAGGTGCCACGTCCGCCCCGCTCCCCCACGCCCCGCGATGAACAGGACGGGTTCGCCGGAGCCGCGGTCGTCGAAGGCCAGGTTCACCCCGCGCGACCCTACTATCTACCGCGATTTGCGGCCCGTTCACCGGCGCTGAGCGCGCTGAATGAGCACGCCGAATCACGCGGTAGGGACCTTGGCGCGCTTCTTGTCGCGACCGCGGGCGGCGCGGATGGCCTGCTCCCACAGCACCAGCGTGGTCGCCTTCAGCGCGGCGGGCTTCATCAGATCGCGACCCATCATCGCCGTCGCCGTCGCCTTCGTCTTCACCGACGCCTTCGACATGTGGCCGGAGTCGAACGGCGGCTGCGGGTCGTACTCCATCGACAGCTGGATGGCCTTGGCGCGGTCCTCGCCGCCGAGCCTGGCCGCCAGCCACAGCCCGAGGTCGATGCCCGCAGACACGCCTGCACACGTCACGATGCCGTCGCCTGGCCTGCACGATCCGCTCGTCGCCGACGGGCGTCACGCCGAAGGCCTTGAGCGTCGGCACCGCGGCCCAGTGCGACGTCGCCCGCTTGCCCTCGAGCAGGCCCGCCGCGGCCAGGATCACCGAGCCGGAGCAGACCGACGCCGTCCACGTCGTGGTCTCGTTGGTCCGACGCAGCCAGTCGAGCAGCTTCTCGTCGCGGGCATGCTCGAAGGTGGTGAAGCCGCCTGGCACCAGAACGATGTCGGGCGACGGCGTCTCGTCGAAGGTGTGCGTCGCCCCGATGAGCAGCACGGCCGAGTCCGCGGCGATCGGGCCGGGCTCGTGCCAGACCAGCCGCACCTCGGTATCGGGCAGCCACCTCAGCACCTCGTAGGGGCCGATGAAGTCGAGGGCGGTGAAGCCCGGGTACAGCACGATGGCGATCTGCATGATGCTCTCCTCTTAGGCGAAGGTCTTGCGGTACTGGTCGGGCGAGATGCCCAATCGTCGAACGAAGTTGCGCCGCATGGTTTCTGCGGTGCCGAACCCACACCGCGATGCGATCACGGTGACGGTGTCGTCTGTTTCCTCGAGCTGCCGACGAGCGGCTTCGGTGCGCACCCGGTCGACGTAGGCGCCGGGCGCCTCGCCGACCTCGTCGGTGAACACCCTGGTGAAGTGACGCGGGCTCATCGCGGCGCGACGGGCCAGGTCCGACACGCTGTTCGCGGCGCCGGGCTCGGACTCGATGGCCTCCTGGACCTCGCGGATCGGCTCGCGCTTGGCCCGCGGCATCCACACCGGCGCGGCGAACTGCGTCTGCCCGCCGGGCCGGCGAAGGTACAGCACCAGCCAGCGCGCGACGGTCTGCGCGACCTCGGTGCCGTAGTCGTCCTCGACCAACGACAGCGCGAGGTCGATGCCCGCGGTGACGCCCGCGGCGGTCCACACCTTCTCGCTGCTGCGGACGAAGATCGGCTCGGGGTCGATCGTGACGGCCGGGTAGTCGATGGCCATCTGCGCGGCGTACGCCCAGTGGGTGGTCGCGGCGCAGCCGTCCAGCAGACCGGCCTCGGCGGCGAGCATCGCACCGCTGCAGACGCTGACCACGCGGCGCGCGTTGGGTGCCGCCGTCTCGATCCAGTCGATGAGGGTCGCGTCGTGGCGGGCCGCCGACGGTGCCGAATCCGCCGGGCAGCACGACGGTGTCGAACGGTCCCGCGGCGTCGGGCAGCGGCTTGGCGACCAGCTCAAGGCCGGTGCCGGTGCTGACGGGCTCGCCGTCGACGGACACCAGCGAGACGTCGTAGCCGTCGCCGGCTCGTCCCGCAGACGGCCAGGGCGATCGTCGCGCCGGTGAACACGTCGAACGGGCCGACGACGTCGAGCGCCTGGATGCCCTGGAAGCCCAGGATCACCACCGTGCGCGTCATGACATCAGTGTCGACGCCGCGCGGCGTGGCGTCTATGCCCTGCACCCCACAGATCAGGACACCGCCATCCGCGGAGAACGCTAGAGTTCGCAGGCATGAGGACGGCCAGGCTGGCGGGCGTGATCTCGGTGCTCGCGCTGCTGCTGATGACGGTCGGCTGCGCGTCGCTCATCACCGGCACGGCCGTCGCGCGCAAGCAGGTCTCCGGGGCGGGCGTCGCACTCACCGACGACGGCAACGGCGTCGTGCTGGGAACGATCCAGGACGGTGCGCCCGCCGCCGTCGACCTCTTCATCGAGCCGCAATGCCCGCACTGCGGACACTTCGTTGCCGAGTACGGCGATGCGATCGCCAAGTACCTCGCCACCAATCGCCTCGTGGTCACGATCCGGCCGCTGACGTTCCTGGACCACGGCTCCGACGACTACTCGGCGAGGGCGACCAATGCCATCTTCCTGGTCGCAGCGGACGACAAGGCCACTCCCGCCCTGGTGTGGAGTTTCATTCAGAGGCTGTATGCCACGCTGCTGTCGACGCGATCCCTGGCCAACGACGACGGAATCGCCCAGGTAGCCAACGACGTTGGCGTTTCGGCGAATACGGTCAACCGCATCGCCGCGGCCGAGCCCGAGGTGGATGCCGACGACGTGAGCGAGGGCAACCTCGCGGTGATGGACGACTACGGCGTCGAGCCCGCGACGCCTGCCGTCTACGACACCATCGACGAGATCGAAGTGGACAGCTCCATCCCGACCTGGCTCGACGAACTGGTCAAGTAGGCAGCAGCGGGTAGCAGGCGCGGATCCGTTCGATCCACCAGTCGCGGCGCTCCGGCGAAGCGGCAAGGTCGGCGAGCCGCGCGGGGTCCGGCGCCACTGCGCCCACCGGCAGGTGCCCGTCGACAAGGCCGGACGATTCGGCGACGTCCTCGACGAACAACCCGCCGGTGCCGAGCCCACAGGCATGGCGCAATTCTGGAAGGCACGCCGCGGCCAGCAGCCCCCGCGACATGCCGACCGCCGAATCGAGGGCGCTCGACACCACCACCGAAATGTCGCACTGGCGGCCGATCTCGAGGAACCTCGCCACCCCGCCCAACGGCGCGACCTTGAGGACCGCGACGTCGGCCGCCTTCGCCCGAAAGACGTACAGCGGGTCCTCGGCCTTGCGGATGCTCTCGTCGGCGGCGATCGGCACGTCGACGAGCCGCCGCACCTCGACGAGTTCGGGCACCGTTTGGCACGGCTGCTCCACGTACTCGAGCGGGCCGTCGGCGGTCAGCGCCGCGATCGCTGCGACGGCCTCGGCCACCGTCCAGCCGCCGTTCGCGTCGACCCTGACGATCGGCACCAGAGCCCGTACCGCGTTGACGCGAGCGACGTCGTCGGCCAGCGTCTGACCGGCTTCGGCGACCTTCACCTTGGCGGTGCCCGTCCCCGGGAATCGGGCCAATACCTCTGGTACGCGCGCGGTTTCGATCGCGGGCACGGTGGCGTTGATCGGAATCCGGTCGCGCACCGGAGTGGGCGACGGCTCGTAGGCCGCCTCGACCGCCGAGGCCAGCCAGTGCGCGGCCTCGGGCGGCTCGTACTCGAGAAAGGCGCCGAACTCGCCCCAGCCGCAGGGCCCCTGGAAGAGCGCCATCTCGCGAACGTCGATGCCGCGGAAGCGAACTCGCATGGGCAGCGCGATGACGTGCAAGCGATCGAGCAGTTCGTTCAACGCGGGCGTCACGACCTCAACTATTGCACCTGCGCGATGACCGGTCGGTCAGGCGTCGAAGTAGGACGGCGAGTTTGAGCGCGACCCACGGTCGCCGCCCACCGACGATGAACAGTCCCTGCCGCGCCGCGGTGACCTGACCGATGCGCTTGTAGAGCAGCTCCGTCACCGTCGATGCACGCACGCGCATCACTGAGTCCGGCCGGTCATCGGCTCTGCGAGCGCGGAACTCGGCGATGCCGTCGTGGATGTGGATCAGGTAGGGAACCCCACCCGGAATCTTCAGCGCTACAGACACATTGGTGGCTGGCGAGACGTCGGGACGCAGGAACCCGTGGCCGTACTCCATCATTCCGCGGGCGACGAGCAGCATGTCGCGTTCGTCCATCGTGAAGGGTGCCTTGATCGCTCGGGCCACGTCGGAGCCGTGCATGACCAACTCGCCCAACCAGTTCGTCTGCGTGGTGAGGCCGGAGATCATGGCGCCGCCGTGAAACGCGACCACCTCGGGATCGTCGGAATGCGCGTCGAACCACTCGTCCATCTCGTCGGCGACGATCTGAATCTCGTCGGCGAGTTCGGGAACGGGTGCGACGAGCGCTTCCATCTCGGCCTGGTTGATGACGTCCATGTCGGTGGTCGACATGGCACGACGGAAGTCCTCTCCGCGGATGACTTGTCGGTAGCGGTGCGTGACGTTCACCATGTGGGCGCCGAGCTGGGCAACGGTCCAATCGCCTCCCGGTATCCGCGCCTGCGGGTCAGCGCTGCGGAGCAACCGGTCGAACCGGTCGCGGGCGGCGGCAATGCGCACCCTCAGCTCTGCTCGATCAGTGTCGACGAGTGCGACGTAGTCGGTGTCGTTCATGTCCGCCCCTTTGCTCCAGTATGGAGTTAAGTTTTACTCCAGTCTGGAGTAAAGTCAAGGGATGGTTTCCGCCCCGACACCCACGTCCTTCGCGCTCCTGGGACTGATCGCGATCCAGCCGTGGACGGCGTCCGAACTCGTTGCGCAATCGAAGCGCAGCTTGCACTGGTTCTGGCCGCGCTCCGAGGCTCACCTGTACGCAGAGCTCAAGCGTCTCGTGGAGCGCGGGCATGCCGACGCCGAATCAGTCGAGGGGCGCAGACGGCAGCGCACGCGCTACACCATCACGCCGGAGGGCAGGGCCGCACTCGACGACTGGCTCAAGACCGAACCCGCCCCCGCCACGTTGGAGATCGAGGGTTTCCTCCGAATGCTGCTGGGCGATCAAGGCACCAAGGACGACGTCCTCGCGGCGCTTCAATCCACGGCGCGGCGGGCGCGCGAGGAGTACGCGGGCGGCAGGGCTCTCGCGGAAGAGCTCCTCGCCACGGGCGGGCCGTTCCCGCAGCGGATGCATCTCGTCGGGCCACTGGCGTCCTTCTACGACGAGTTCCTACGCCTTCTCATTCGGTGGTGCGACGAGACCGGCAGTGAGATCGAACAGTGGCCGGACACCCGCGACCTCGGCGTGACACCCGAAGTCCGGGAACGCTTTCAGCGGCTCGTCGGCAGGCCCGACCCCTAGCTCGCGGCCCGCAGAATCGCCTCGGCAGTACGACGCCCGCTCACCAGCGCACCCTGAATCGATGCGGTATCGCGGTGGTCACCGCACACCCACATGCCGTCAGCGGTGCGGACCTGACGGCGCACCGACAGTGGCGGTGGTTGTGCGGGCAGAGCGTGGGGCACCACGTGCCGGATCACCAGTCTCCACTGCTTCGGGTCGGCACCGAGGATGTCCGCGGCGTGCGTCCGAAGGATGGGCTCCGCGGGCGCCGAACCATCCTCGGTCAGCAACGCCGACGCCGCGATCAGATGATGGCCCACAGGCGCGTATGTCGGTGCCGCCAAACTCATTACGGCTGTGTTGAGCACCGGTCCTGGCGCAGGCCTGCCGTCAACCCACAGCATGGGCGGTCCGGCGGGCACGTCGACGGCCGCCCACCAATCGGTGACGACGCCGCGCATCCGAGGAACCTCGACACCGGTGAACCGTGCCGCAGTCACCGGATCCGTCGCGATGACGACGTGTCGGGCCCGTATCCCATGCGTGCCATCGGATGCCCGCCAACCCGATCCATCTCGGACGATTTCGACGACGCTGCGCTGCAACGCGATCGACCCATCCAAACCGACGGCGAGTTGACGGGGCAGTGCCCGCATGCCGTCCGCTGGGAGCGCGGGCACACCGAGGGCGAACATCCGAACCAACAGCAGCGCAAAGGCATTCGAGGTCGAGCCGGTGTCCTCGAGGAGCACGCCGGCCAAGAATCGGTCGATGACGCGGCGCAGCTCCCCGGACACTCCAGCCCGGTCGAGGGCGGACCTCAGCGCGGCGTCCTCACGACCCGCCGCCTTGAGCGTGCCAGGCCGTAGCGCGGCGGCTGCCCAACGACCCACCGCGACAATGTCTTTGATCCCGAGCCCGCCACCGGTGAGCATCGCGGGAACTTTCGCCGGTGACCGCAGCGGATGCACCCATACGGCCGCATCGTCGAGCCGTCGCACCGCGACACCGGCGCCGAAGGGCTGCAGGTGCAGCGCCGACACGTCGACCGCACGCTTCAACTCGGGATAGGCGGGATTGAGCACCTGAAAGCCCCGATCGCAGCGGAAGCCGTCAACGACGTCGGTGCGAACCCGACCGCCGATCGCGTCGGAGGCCTCCCACACCCTGACGTCGCGGCCTGCGCTCGCCAGCACACCCGCACATCGCAGGCCCGCCAGACCTGCCCCGACAACCAGGACGTCGGTGTCGTCAAATGTCATTGGATTCCTTGACTTTCAGTCGGTCCGATCGTGCACGTGTCATACCCCACATCAGGCGTAAGAGTTGTGACGGCCTGGTGACCATCGTCCTCCCCACTGGAACGTTGCCGATTCCGGAGCATGCTGAAGCTATCCCGCGGCCCACAGAGGAGCCCACGCAACATGAGTACCAAGTTGAGCGATCGCGTCGCCGCACAGGGCGATGCGATCGATTCGCGCTACCACCCCTCGGCAGCGGTCCGTCGCCAGCTGAACAAGGTCTTCCCGACGCACTGGTCCTTCCTCCTCGGCGAGGTTGCGCTGTACAGCTTCATCGTGCTGCTGATCACCGGCGTGTGGCTCACCCTGTTCTTCGATCCGTCGATGGCAGAGGTCACCTATCAGGGTGTCTACCAACCGCTCAACGGCATCCAGATGTCCCGCGCGTACGAGACCGCTCTCGACATCTCCTTCGAGATTCGCGGCGGCCTGTTCGTCCGCCAGGTGCACCACTGGGCAGCGCTGCTGTTCGCCGCGTCGATCATGGTCCACCTTGCCCGTGTCTTCTTCACCGGAGCGTTCCGCCGCCCCCGCGAAGCGAACTGGGTGATCGGCTCGCTGCTGCTGATCCTGGCGATGTTCGAGGGCTACTTCGGCTACTCGCTTCCCGACGACCTGCTCTCCGGAACCGGCCTGCGCGCCGCGTTCTCGTCGATCACGCTCGGCATGCCCGTGATCGGAACCTGGTTGCACTGGGCGCTTTTCGGCGGTGACTTCCCCGGCGAGATCATCATCCCGCGCCTCTACGCGCTGCACATCCTGTTGATCCCCGGAATCATCCTGGCGCTCATCGGGGTTCACCTGGCGATGGTGTGGTTCCAGAAGCACACCCAGTTCCCCGGGCCGGGCCGCACCGAGCAGAACGTCGTCGGCGTCCGCGTCATGCCCGTCTTCGCCGTCAAGTCCGGCGCCTTCTTCGCGATGGTGCTCGGCGTGCTCGGCCTGATGGGTGGGCTGCTGCAGATCAACCCGATTTGGCAGCTGGGGCCGTACAAGCCCTCGCAGATATCGGCGGGCAGCCAGCCCGACTTCTACATGATGTGGACCGACGGCCTGGCTCGCATGTGGCCGGCCTGGGAGTTCTACCCCTTCGGCCACACCATCCCGGCTGCCGTCGCGGTGGCGCTGCTGATGGGGGTCGTCCTCATAGGGCTCACCGTCTATCCGTTCATCGAACGCAAGCTCAGCGGTGACCGAGCCCACCACAATCTCTTGCAGCGGCCTCGGGACAACCCGGTCCGCACCGCCGTTGGGGCGATGGCGATTTCGCTCTACATCGTGCTGACGTTCGCGTCGTTCAACGACATCATCGCGCTCAAGTTCCACATCTCGCTGAACGCGACCACGTGGATCGGGCGCATCGGCATGGTGGTGCTGCCCGGCATCGTCTACTTCATCGCCTACGCGTGGGCAATCAGTCTGCAACGCAGCGACCGCGCCGTCCTGGCGCACGGGATCGAGACCGGCATCCTCAAGCGTCTGCCGCACGGTGCCTACGTCGAGCTGCATCAGCCGCTCGGCCCCGTCGACGAGGACGGCCATCCACTCGAGTTGGAGTATCAGGGCGCTGCGCTACCCAAGCGGATGAACAAGCTCGGCTCCGCTGGCAGTCCAGGAACCGGCAGCTTCCTCTTCGCGGACCCCGCCACGGAACACGACGCGCTGACCGAGGCCGCTCACGCGACCGAGCGCAGGGCGCTGACCGCGCTCAAGGAGCGTCAGATCAGCTCAAACGGCAACGGCTCAAACGGCAACGGCTCAAACGGCAACGGCTCAAACGGCAACCACGCTTAGCCGGCAATCCAGGCGGACTTCTGCAAGTTGTCCTTTTCGCATTCGCGCCGTTCGTCCCTTTGATGAGATTCCACGATGGGATCCGTTCGAATCAAAGGAGCAGACATGCCTCAATACGCCGCAATCAACTACGCCGCTGACGTCGATTGGACGGCACCAGAACACGCCACGGAGATGGCCGAATACGGCGAGTTCGGCACCAAGCACGGCGACGCCATCCGGGGCGGCGCCGCGCTGTACCCCACCTCCACTGCCACCACGGTGCGTGTGCAAGGCGCCCGCGGCGGAGAGGTCGTGCTCAGCGACGGGCCGTACGCCGAGACCAAGGAGGCGCTGACCGGCTTCTACCTCATCGAAGCGACCGACCTGGACGAGGCGCTGCGCATCGCCGCCGACATCCCCGCTGCGTGGGGCGGAGCTGTCGAGGTGCGCCCCGTCATCGACTTCGGCGGGTGACGGACGCTCGGCGCCACGTCGCCGACACGATCCGGGCGGAGGGTGCGCGCATCCTGGCCACCCTCGTCCGGATCGTTGGCGACCTGCAACTGGCCGAAGACGCCGTACAGGAAGCCGCGATTCGTGCACTGCATCAGTGGCCCGTAACCGGCGTCCCCGATTCACCGCGGGCCTGGCTGACCGTCACCGCTCGACGGGCCGCCATCGACGTGCTTCGCCGCGAACACGCCCGAACCACGAAGGAGCGTCTGGCCGTGAACCTCGACGTCACCGGTGATCCACCCGATCACGTGGTGCACGACGACATGCTGCGGCTGATCTTCACCTGCGCCCATCCCGCACTGTCGCTCGACGCCCAGGTGACACTGGCCTTGCGGGTGCTGTGTGGGTTGTCCGCCGATCAGATCGGCAGGGTTCTGCTGACCAGCGAATCCGCCATCGCCAAGCGGCTGACGCGCACGAGGGCCAAGATCGCCCATGCAGGCATCCCGTATCAGGTTCCAACGTCAGCCGAACTGCCACAGCGCCTTTCGGCGGTGTGCGCGGTCGTACACGCCGCCTACACAAGCGCGCACACTGCGTCCGGCGGCAACCGGCTCATCGACGTCGACGGCTGCCGAGAGGCCGTGCGACTCGCCCGTTTGGTGTGCTCGTTGATGCCCGACGAAGCCACACCGATGGCCGTGCTGTCGCTGCTGCTGCTCACCGAGGCCCGTCGACCCGCCCGCACCAATGCCAACGGCGATCCGATCGTGTTGGCCGACCAGGACCGTGGGATGTGGGATCACGAGGCGATCGACGAAGGCTGCCGATTACTCCACACGTCACTGCGGCGGACGGCGGGCATCGCCGACCCGTACCAGCTGCAGGCCGCGATCGCCGCCCAACATTCGATCGCCCCGACCTACGAGAACACCGACTGGGCCGAGATCGTTCGACTGTACGACCTGCTGGTCGAGGTGAGCCCTAGCTCCGCCGCTGCACTTGCCAGGGCCGTCGCCACGGCCGAAAACTCGGGAGCTGCTGCGGGTTTGACAGCGCTGGATGACATGGAAGACGGGATCAGGGACCATCGCTGGCACGCCGTCCGCGGCGAGTTGTTCGCCCGAAGCGGCCGATTCGCCGAGGCGATCGAAGAGGCGACGGCTTCACTGACCGATGTCGTCAACGCACCGGAGGCGGCCCATCGGCGGCGCCAGATCGACGAGTGGACTCGGCGAGTGCCTTGATGCCGGCCACGGTCGCTGCCATGCCTTCTTCGAACTGGCGTAGCCGGAACGCCACGATTTCGTCGCGCCGATCCGGCGTGCGGTCGACCATCATCGTCACCCCCGAGCGTCCCGGGCCGATGCACGCCGTGTAGCGCAGCTCCGTCTCACCCTCCGCGTCGATCACCGTGAACCGCCACACCGCGGCAGGCTTGACGGGGTCCCCCACGGACCAGGCGAAGACCCGGGGCGGACGGCATTCGACGATCTGAGACTGCGTGGTCCATGCGCCCATCACCGGGTGAACGTTGTTGCCCTCGAATCGTGCACCCAACCGCGGTGATCCGCCGTCGATCCACTCGACCGACTGAAGCTCATCGCTGAACTGAGGTAGGAGGCCGATGTCGGACACCAGCTCCCACACGCATTGTGGTCCCGCGGCGATCTGCGTAGCGACACTCACCGTGGGGCCGTCGTCCATGGTTCGCTGATCGCTAGACCTTGCGGCCCGCGTCCTCCCAGTACTTCTGGCGCAGATCCTTCTTCAGGATCTTGCCCGTGGGGTTACGCGGCAGCTCGTCGACGATGTCGACGGTCCTTGGGCACTTGTAACCAGCCAGCCGCTCCTTGGCCCAGCTGATGAGCTCCTTGTCGGTGACCTCCCCATCAAGGGAGACAACGGCTTTCACGGACTCGCCCCACTTGTCGTCGGGAATGCCGATCACGGCCACTTCCGCGACAGCCGGATGTTCGGCAAGCACCCGCTCGACCTCGATCGAGTAGACGTTCTCCCCGCCCGTGATGATCATGTCCTTCAGCCGGTCCTCGACGAAGATGTAGCCGTCCTCGTCGACCCTGCCGATGTCGCCGGTTCGGAACCAGCCGTCCTCGGTGATGGCCTCCGCGGTCGCATCGGGCTTGTTGTGATAGCCCTTCATCAACTGCTTGGTGCGGAACCACAATTCGCCCTGCTTGCCTTCGCCGACGTCCTCGAGCGAGTCCGGGTCGACGACGCGCACCTCGGCGTTGGGCACCAGCTGGCCCGCGCTGCCCATGCGATCCTCGTTGCCGTTGCGGTGGTCCTCCGGCGCCAGCAAGCTGATGACGCCACCGACCTCGGTCAACCCGTAGGCCTGGATGAAGTCGGTATCGGGCCACGCCTCCAGCGCCGAGCGCAGCAGCGGCATCGGCATCGGCGATGCCCCGTATCCGTACGTCTTCAACGCGGAGAACAACTTCACCGCGTCGGGTCCCGACTCCAACACCTTGGCCAGCACGGCCGGCACCAGGAAGGTCCGGTTGGCGCCCGCCAGGATTCCGCCCGCCAGTTGCGCTCCGTCGACGTCGCGCGTCATGTAGCTCGCAATCCCCTCGTGGAGACCCAGCTGCATGTACGACGTCCCGCCCACGTGGAACAGCGGCATGGCGACGAGGTTCTTGTCGCCCTCGTCCATCTCCCAGCCGTCGAAGGCGTTGACGGTGTGCGCGATCAGGTTGGCCTGTGTGAGCGAGACGCCCTTCGGTCGACCAGTGGTTCCCGAGGAGTACATGATGATGCAGACGTCGTCCGGGTCCACGTCGGGCGACCGATCGACCGGCGTCGCCGCCGCCAGCAATCGCCTCGTACTCGTCGCCGTCCTTGCCGTCGGTCGTGAGCTCGATGACGTGCTTCGACCGCGCTCAGCTTGTCGCGGATCTTCTCGATGCCGGGCTTCAGCTCGGCGCCGACGATCAGCAGCTTGGCGCCGCAATCGTTCAGCACGTAGTCCATCTCGTCGGCGGCCAGCCGGAAGTTGATGATCGCGGTCGCTGCCCCCAAAGATGCTGCCGCCAAGACTGTTTCGGCGCAGGCGGGATGGTTCTTGTCGAGGAACGCAACGACGTCGCCGCGTTTGACGCCCTTGCTCCTTCAACGCACCCGCGAGGTGGCGAATGCGGTCGTTCCACTGCGACCACGTCCACGTGCGGTCCATGAAGGTGATGGCTTCGTCGTCGGGCTTGACGTCGGCCCAGTGCGCGACGCGTTCGTCCAGGAAGCGGGGATCAGGCAGCTCAGACATGAAATGAGCGTGCCACGAAGCGGGCGTCGTCAGGCGTCTTTCGGCGAGTTGGCCGGTTCGACGAAGGCCGTCTCCGGTTCGTGGATGCGACGCAGGCCGCGGCGGTCGTAGATGCGCGTGACGATTCCGCCGACGAGTAGCCCGATGGCCAGGCCGATGCCGGTCATCACGAGGGCATGCGTCAGGCCCGCATCGGCACGGCCGTCGAAGTAGAGCAGCGCCCGCGCGCCGAGGAAGACCTGATGCATCGGCTCGAACTTCGCCAGCCAACCGAACACCGTCGGTGCCGCCTCCAGCGGGATGGTCGCCCCGTTGGACGGCAGACCCAGAATCACGAAGATGAAGAGGTTCACCAGCAGCCCGGCCGAACCGAGCACCGCGATCAGCGACGTCGAGGTGATGCCGACGGCGGCGATCGTGAACGCCCCGTAGGCCCACAGCGTCCAGCCGTTGGGAATCGGCATCCCGAGCAGGTGGGCGATGCCGATGTACGACGCCGACGTCAGCAGCGCCATCACGGCCATCAGGCCCCACTTCACCAGCAGCGTGCGGAACCGTGAAATGCTGACCTGCTCGGCGAAGCGGTACACCGGGCCGATTTCTGCCGGCACGAAGCCGAGAGCCGAATCGACCAGCGAGCTGACGATGATGCTGCCGGTGAAGCCGGCCAGCAACAGCAGAAGTGCGTAGTAGAACGCCGAGAGCCCGTTGCCGGTGCCGCCCGGGAGCGGTTGGTAGTCGTTGACCTGAATGTCGATGGGCTCCGACAGCGACCAGAGCCACCGCACCGGGCAGCGGCGCCCCGCTGGCCTTCGCCGACCTGAGCCGAAAGTTGTTGGCCCATGGCGCCGTTGATCGCGTTGACGGCCTTGGCCAGGGCAAGACCGGCGATGCTCGACCCGAGCTCGCCTGCGCGGGGATTGGTCGAGATCGTGATGACCGGGCGGGTGGCCTTCCCCGGCGCGGTCGCCGCAGGGCCGAGCGCTTGCAGGCCGGCCGAGAAGTCCGGCGGGATCTGCACGACGCCGTAGATCTGCGCTCTGCCCAGCTGACTGTCCGCTTCGTCGGGCGTCAGCACCCGGACGTCGAACTCGTCGCGGTTCAGGCCGGACGTCAACCCGTCGACGACCTGCTTGCCCGACGGCCCGGCGTCGGCGTTCACCACCGCGACCGGGAAGTGCCGAAGGTTGGGCGTCGGATTGAGGATGCCTGCGAGATACAGGGCCGCCAACGCCGAGAACACCACGAGCGTGACCACGATGGGCGCCAGCCAGAACCGCGGGGTGCGGATGGTGGCGAGCGGATCGGTTCGCGCATGGCGCGGGTGCGAGGATGGGCTCTCGTGCGTCACGCTGTCACCCCCGTGCACCTTCCGACCCGCGAGGTACGTCGCGCGGACGTCCAGGTCCGCGATGTCCTCCGGCGGCACCGCGCGCGGATCGGCCGACAGCACCACCAGGTCGGCGTACTTGCCGACCTCCAGCGAGCCGATGATGTCCTCGGACTGCAGCTGCCACGCCGCGTCGATGGTCTGCGCCCGGATCGCCTGCTCGACGGTCAGCCGCTCCTCCGGCCCCAGCACGCGACCGCTCGGCGCGACCCGGGTGACCGCCACGCTGATGTTGCGCAGCGGCTCCTCCGGCGTGACGGGCGGATCGTTGTGCAGCGAGATCCGCATGCCGGTCGCGACCGCCGAGCCCGCGGGCATCCACCGCGTCACCGTGCTCTGGCCCGAACAGCCCGTCGACGATGACGTCGCCCCAGTAGTGGATCTGGTCGACGAAGATGCTGCACGTGACGCCCAGTCGTGGGCCCGCTGCAGCTGCTCGTTCGTGATGGCGCCGACGTGCTCGAGCCGCAGCCGATGATCGTCGCGCGGATGCTGCCGCAGGGCTTCCTCGTAGACGTCGAGGATCGTGTCGACGCCGGCGTCGCCCTGGACGTGGCACGCCATCTGCCAGCCCAGCGGGAAGTACGCGTGCGACGATCTCGGTCAGCTGCTCGCGGGTGTAGTTGGCGTGCCCGCAGGAGCCGGGCGTGACGCCGATGGTGCGGGTGGCCTCGGTGTCGAGATAGGGGAACGACAAGTCGATGTTGCCGATCCATGGCGACCCGTCGACCCAGATCTTGATGCCGACCTGACGCACCACGTCGTCACCGTTGGACGGGGTCTCGCGTCGTGCGACATCTGCCGCGGTCGACATCTCGTAGACGCGCAGCCGGACGGTGAGCTGCTCGCGCAACGCTCCAGCACCGGCCGGAACATCGGGTCGAACGCCATCTCGGAACACGTGGTCAGCCCGGCCCGGTTCAGCCGCCCGCACTCGGCGAGCAGCATCGCCGGGTAGTCGGTCGGGATCGACCGCCCCGCCGATGAGCGGGAACACCGCACCGGTCTCCTCGGCGGTGCCGTCGAGTTCGCCGTTGGCGTCGCGCCCGTACTTGGCGCCCTTGGGATCGGGGGTGTCGCGGGTCAGTCCCGAGCTGCTCGCGCGCCGACCGAGTTGAAGTACGCCTTGATGCCCGGAGTTGTGGATGATCACCAGCGGGGTGTCGGGCGCCATACCGTCGAGCCAGGCCAGCGTCGGCTCGGGTAGCCCGTCCTGCAGGAGCGGGTCCCAGCCGTTGAGGTAGGCGCCCGTCGGCGCCGCGCGTGGCGACCTCGTTGCGGATGGCGGCGACGACCTCGTCGGGTTCGCGCATGGTGACCGGCCGGATGTCGACGATCCGATCGCGACAGCACGATGGCCTCCATCAGCGGATGCCCGTGCGCCTCGACGAAGCCGGGCATGACGCAGCCGTCGCCGAGTTCGACGGTCTCGGTGTCCGGGCCCGATCAAGGCTTCGACGTCGGCCCGGCTGCCGACCGCGACGATGCGGCCGTCAGCCACCGCGAGCGCCTCCGCAGTGGAATTTCCCTCGTCGACCGTCAATATTCTTCCGAAAAATGCCAGGTCAGCCGCCATCCCGCCATGATTGCAGACCCCGAGCAGAATTCGATGAAAATCTTCTGCAGGTCGTGTCGATTTCCGGGGGTGGCCGTTCGACGTAGTGGTGAGGGCAGGATGGACAAGCCCCTTCCCGAAAGAAGAAGGAGACAGAAATGTCGCGCTACATGCTGATCATGCGGGTCGGTCCCGAGGCCGAGGCACTGATGGCCGAGCAGGAGATCGACTTCGACGAGGTCATCGAATCGATGGGCCGCTTCAACGAGGAGCTCATCAAGGCCGGCGTCATGCTCGCGGGCGAGGGACTCACCGGTCCCGAGGAAGGCTTCGTCGTCGACTTCAACGCAGACCCGCCCGTCGTCACCGACGGCCCTTACACCGAGGCCAAGGAGTTGTTCAACGGCTTCTGGATCCTGGACGTCTCGTCGAAGGAAGAGGCCAAGCAGTGGGCCCGCAAGGTGCCGCTGGGACCGGGCGTGAAGCTGGAGGTCCGCCGGGTGTCGGAGATCGCGGACTTCCCCGGCGACAACCCGTGGATCAAGAAGGAGATCCAGTGGAGGGCCGAGATGGCGGAGAAGATCGCGGCGCAGGCTCGCGCCGACGCGGACAAGCTGGCCTGATCTGGGATTTGTGGAGTATTTCCAGCGGCGGGCGCTGGAAATACTCCACAAATCGCTTAGGTGACGCGGATTCGGATGGGTCCGCGCCAGGTGGCGTCCGGGTCCAGCACCTCGCCGCCCTGGGTGATGACGACCTCGCCGGCTCTCGGCGAGTGCCCGCGCCACGTCGCGGGCGTCGTCCATCAGGTCGCGCCAGTCGTCCCCACCGACGGCGCGGGCCGCGTCGGACGGGCAGATGCTGCTCTCGGGACCGCGTTGACGGGCCAGCTCGAGGATCGACGTCCGCAGGCGCTCAGAGCTCACCCTCGAAGTAAGCCCAATTCAGCGGCCCTTGAAACAGAATCTGTAACACGTTCTAGTCTGAACCCATGAGCGATGATCTCGCTCGCGCCATCCCATCCACTCCGGCCACATCACCGTCACCGCGTTGAAGCGGCACAAGGACAAGCCGGTGCTGTTCCTCGGCGACACCACGCTGACGGGCGGACAGCTGGCCGAGCGCATCAGCCAGTACATTCAGGCGTTCGAGGCGCTCGGCGCGGGCACCGGGAGCATCTCGGGCCTGCTCTCGCTGAACCGGCCCGAGGTGCTGATGATCATCGGCGCCAGCCAGACGCAGGGCTACCGCCGCACGGCACTACACCCTCTCGGCTCGCTCGACGATCACGCGTTCGTGCTCTCCGACGCCGAGGTGACGTCGTTGATCATCGACCCGAACCCGATGTTCGTCGAGCGGGCGCTCGGCCTGCTCGAGAAGGTGCCCTCGCTCAAGCAGATCCTGACCATCGGCCCCGTGCCGGAGGCGTTGGCCGGGCATGCGGCCGTCGACCTCACCGCCGAGGCCGCGAAGTACGAGCCCAAGCCGCTGGTCGCCGCGGACCTTCCGCCGGATCACATCGGCGGCATGACGTACACCGGCGGCACCACCGGCAGGCCCAAGGGCGTCATGGGCACGACGCAGTCGATCACGACGATGACGACGGTCCAGCTCGCCGAGTGGGAGTGGCCGGAGAACCCGAAGTTCCTGATGTGCACGCCGCTGTCGCATGCCGGCGCGGCGTTCTTCACGCCGGTGATCGTCAAGGGCGGCGAGCTGATCGTGCTGACGAAGTTCGATCCCGCCGAGGTGCTGAAAACCATTGAGGAGCAGAAGATCTCGGCGACCATGCTGGTGCCGTCGATGATCTACGCGCTTGATGGACCACCCCGACTCGCACACGCGTGACCTGTCGTCGCTGGAGACCGTCTACTACGGCGCGTCGGCGATGAACCCGGTGCGGCTCAAGGAGGCGATCAAGACGGTTCGGGCCGATCTTCGCCCAGTACTACGGGCAGTCCGAGGCACCGATGGTCATCACCTACCTGGCCAAGGGCGATCACGACGAGAAGCGGCTGACCTCGTGCGGACGGCCGACGCTGTTCGCCCGCACCGCCCTGCTCGGCGACGACGGGAAGCCGGTGCCGCAGGGCGAGGTCGGCGAGATCTGCGTGTCGGGGCCGCTGCTGTGCGGCGGCTACTGGAACCTGCCCGAGGCGACCGCGGAGACGTTCCGCGACGGCTGGATGCACACCGGCGACCTGGCCCGCGAGGACTCCGACGGCTTCTGGTACATCGTCGACCGGACCAAGGACATGATCGTCACCGGCGGCTTCAACGTGTTCCCCCGCGAGGTGGAAGACGTTGTCGCCGAACATCCTTCGGTCGCGCAGGTCTGCGTCATCGGCACCCCGGACGAGAAGTGGGGCGAGGCCGTCACGGCGGTCATCGTGCTGCGGCCCGACGTCGCGACTGACGAGGCGGCCGTCGCGACCATCACCGTCCGAGATCCAGGCCGCGGTCAAGGAGCGCAAGGGCTCGGTGCAGGTGCCCAAGCAGGTCCATCGTCGTCGACTCGGTGCCGGTGACCGCGCTGGGCAAGCCCGACAAGAAGGCCGTGCGCGCGCAGTTCTGGGAGGGCGCGGGCCGGTCCGTCGGCTGATGCCTGTCTAGTCGCGGTTGGCGGCGGCCCAACCCACATCCGTCACTGTGACCACTGGAACGGCGGGATGGGTCAGTTGCCCGCCTCTAGCGAATCCAGGGCTGGCGTCGTTCATGCTGCGGATGTTTGCGCTCATCGGCGGGAATTCGCTGAGGCCGCTCCGAGCCAGGGCTGCGTGGGACGGATGGGCTCACCGCCCACTACGGTGGTAGACGTGTCCGCATCCGACATCCAGCAGACCGTGGACGCGGTGTGGCGCATGGAGGCCGCGAAGATCGTCGCGACCCTGACCCGCACCGTCGGCGACGTCGGCCTCGCCGAGGACCTGGCGGCCGACGCGCTGGTCGACGCCCTCGAGCAGTGGCCCGCCACGGGCGTGCCGCGCAATGCCGGCGCCTGGCTCACCACCGTCGCCAAGCGCAAGGCGATCGACCACTGGCGCCGCCAGGACCGCCTCGACACCAAGTACGCGACGTTGGCGCGCGAGTTGGAAACCGCATGTCGACGAGGCGTGGGACCCCGACCGCATCGACGACGACGTGCTGCGGCTGATCTTCGTCGCGACGCACCCGGTGCTGTCCCGCGAGAACCGAATCGCGTTGACGTTGCGCGTGGTCGGCGGCCTGAGCACCGAGGAGATCGCCGCGGCCTTCCTGACGTCGAAGGCCACCGTCGCCGCGCGGATCACCAGGGCGAAGAAGACGCTCGGCGACGCAGGCGTCCCCTTCGAGGTCCCCGACCCCGAGCAGTATCCGCGCCGACTCTCGGCGGTGCTCAGCGTCATCTACCTGATCTACAACGAGGGCTATTCCGCGTCGTTCGGCCAGCGCTGGATTCGCGATGAATTATGCACGGAGGCATTGCGTTTGGGTCGGGTCCTGGCGGCCCTGGTGCCCGACGAGGCCGAGGTCCACGGCCTGGTGGCGCTGATGGAGTTCCAGTCCTCGCGGTTCGCGGCCCGCACGAGTGCCGACGGCGAGCCGATCCTTCTCGAGGACCAGGACCGCACGAAATGGGACCGCGCCCAGATCACCCGCGGTGTGGCCAGCCTGGAACGCGCCGCGGAGACACTGCAGCGCAAGGGAATCGGCTGGGGTCCCTACGCGTTGCAGGCGGCGCTCGCCGAGTGCCATGCCGTCGCGCCGTCCACCGCGGACACCGATTGGCGACGCATCGTGTTGCTGTACGACGGGCTCCTGCAGATCTCGCCATCGCCGGTGATTCGAACTCAACCGGGCCGTCGCGGTAGCGATGTCCGATCCCGTGACCGGCCCAGCAGAGGCACTGAAGATCGTCGACGCCATCAGCGGACTGGACGACACCTACCTGCTGCCCAGCGTCCGCGGCGAACTACTGTCGCGGATGGACCGTCATCCCGAGGCCGCCGACGAATTCGACCGCGCGGCGGCTGCTAGTCAGAACGAATTGGAGCGGAAAGTGCTTGAGGACAAGGCAACCCGAGCAAGAATGGCGGCGCGATGACCATCCGCGCGGTGTTGTTCGACTTCTCGGGCACGCTGTTCCGTCTCGAGGAGGACGACAGCTGGTTCGCCGGAATGCAGGTCGACGAACGCGCCGTCGACGGTCACGTCCAGGCCGAGTTGATGCGACGTCTGACGGCGCCGACGGGGCGTTCCGTCGAGATGGATCCTCAGATGCACGAGGCATGGGTGAACCGCGACCTCGCACCCCACCTCCACCACGAGGCATACCTCCACGTGCTGCGAGAGTCGGGGTTGACCGATCATCACGCCGAGTCGCTGTATCAACGGGTCGTCAATCCGGCCAGCTGGACGCCCTACCCCGACACGGCTTCCGTGCTCGCCGGCCTGCGCCGCCGCGGCTTCGGCATCGCCGTCGTGTCGAACATCGCCTTCGACGTCCGGCCCGCCTTCGCGGCGATCGGCGCCGCGGAGCACGTCACCGAATTCGTCCTGTCGTTCGAAGTCGGCGCGGTCAAGCCGAGTCCCGAGATCTTCCGGACCGCGCTGTCGCGTCTCGGAGTCGAGGCCGGCGAGGCGCTGATGGTCGGCGACAGCGAGGAGGCCGACGGCGCCGCGCGGGCAGTCGGGTGTGCCTTCGCGCTCGTCGATCCCCTGCCAACCGCTGACCGGCCCGATGGACTGATCGAGGCGCTGGCCGAACACGGACTAGCCCTGAGCTGACGCCGCCTTTGCCGTCGCGAGGTACTGCCATGCGGCGATCCCGCATACGACGACCAGGGCGATCACCGCGATGATGAGACCTGGCCCGTATCCGACGTCCACGCCGGACGCCTGATCCAGGTCCCTGGGTCCCAACTCGCGAGCGAGCGGCCCGGACACCTCCGCGACCGACGACGGCCTGATGGCGACCGACACCGCGAGCACCAGCGCGCACACCGCGAAAGCAGCTGAGAAGCCCCACATTTCGCGGTCAGCCCCCTTGCGCAGGATCTGGATCACCGCAACCGCGACGGCGACGGCGAGCGCCAACGGAATCATCGCAAGGACGGGCGCCGCGGAGATGAGCCAGTCGTAGAAGCCGACGTGGACCTTGACGAGTGAGCCGGCCAGATCGCTCTCGCTCCCATAGCGACCTCGTTCGAAGTCCGCGGGGTTGACGTCGAGGGTCCACATCGGCAGCAGGGTGCACAGCAGGCCCGCGAGTGCCACCACTCCGAATGCGATGGCGATCACGTGCCCGGAGATGACGAAGGGCGCACGCTGCGGGGGCGGCGGGCCGTATGGCTGCGGCGGGCCGTATCCCGGTTGCGGGTTGTACATTCGCGCCTACCAGGTCGGTGGAACGTTGGGCCCAAACCCAGGCCCGGGCTGAGGCGCCATCGGCTGGACCGGCGCCGCATTCTGGGGCGGACGAGGACGAAGGAAGATCATCGCGGTGGCTGCCGCCCATCCGAGGATCGAGAACACCAGCGCGATGATGAGCCCTCCGCCGGGACCGATCGACAGGACCGAGTCGACGAGCTGATCGACGGACTGGCCGCCGACCTTGTCGTCGAGCCGCTGGGCCAGCTGTCCCGTCACGTCGATCGACGGGAGGGGATTCGTCACGGTCAGCACGAACGACAGCAGCGCCGCGGCGCCCGCGAACACCGCGGATGTGCTCGAAACCTTCTGTGCTGCACCGAAGATCGCAGGAACAGCGGTCAGAGCCGCCAGAATCATCAGCAACGGGATCGCCTGCGCGACGATCGGCGGCGGAATCGGGAAGACGTCGTAGAAGCCGATTCCGAGGTCGATCTGCCCGGACGGCGCATCGTTGTTGCGCACCGAGAGCGCCGACGGCGTGGCGGTCACGCTGAAGAGCGAGAAGAACGAGCCGAGCAGCACGATCAGGCCGCACGCGGCGACCACTCCGGCCGCCAGCTTCGTTCGATCGAGAGCGGCGAAGTCGAACCCCGCCTTCGACGGAGGGCCGTACTGAGGCTGCCCCCAGTACTGCGCCGCTCCCGGCTGAGGTTGTCCGTACGGGTTCGCGCCAAAGGGGAGGGTCCCCGGCGGGTAGACCACCGCACCGGGAGGTCCGCTTTGGGGCGGGATGGGTGCCTGCGTAGTTTGCGGAGCATTCGGATCCTGGCCCGGGCCGCCCGGCGGCCACTGCTGATATGGGTACCCCACGGACTCGATCCTCTCCCCGGTCTCGCTCGATGCTTGGACGAACCGTAGCGGCTGGTGCCTCACGCGCCAACGGCAGATCCGCATGTTGCCAACACGGACAGCGGCCCCGGGCCCGTCACCTCGCTGCGGCCACTGCGATTGCCGCACGAGGTGATCGAGGCCCGAGGCCGCGAGGAACCCTCAGACTGGTTAGAGGTGCGGGGCTTCCTTGATCTTGGAGTCCGCCTTGCCGGCGGTGTTACAGAACGTGCCCACGGACAGCTTGGTGCCAGTGATCTCGAGCTGCGCCGCGTCGGTGCCCTTCTCGTCCTTCAGCATCTTCGAGACTGCCTCGTTCTGCGTCTTGTCGTCCGCGGCGAGGTAGTCCTTGCAGCTGGTGTCTCCGCCGGTGATGGATGGCGCGGAGCACCCGATGAGCACGCCGCCCGCCATCAAACCCGAAGCCAGAAGTGCAGCTGACCGCTTCATTGTGGACATCTACGTAGACCCTTTCCTTCGTGGCGCGGGTGACGCGCCGTCGACCGCATGTACCCCTGGGCGACACCTGTGAAACACGGGCCGCTCTACAGTCGTGCGGGTGAGCAGCCAGACCGACACTGACAATCCGTTCGACCCGTCGCTGTGGGAATCGGTGAAGGGTTTCGAGTTGACCGACATCACCTACCACCGGTACGTCCTCGACGGCGTCCCTCAGCCGACCGTCCGGGTGGCATTCGACCGGCCCGACGTGCGCAACGCATTTCGGCCGCACACCGTCGACGAGCTGTACCGAGTGCTGGATCATGCGCGGATGTCCTCCGATGTCGGCGTCGTGCTCCTGACCGGCAACGGGCCGTCGGCGAAGGACGGCGGTTGGGCGTTCTGCTCGGGCGGCGATCAACGCATCCGCGGCCGCACCGGCTATCAGTACGCGACCGGTGAGACCGCCGACACCGTCGACCCAGCGCAAGCGGGCAGACTGCACATCCTCGAGGTACAGCGGCTCATCCGGTTCATGCCGAAGCCGGTGATCTGTCTGGTCAACGGATGGGCCGCGGGCGGTGGCCATAGCCTTCACGCGGTGTGCGACCTGACCCTGGCCAGCCGCGAGCACGCCAGGTTCAAGCAGACCGATGCGGACGTCGGCAGCTTCGACGGCGGCTACGGCAGCGCGTATCTGGCCCGCCAAACGGGGCAGAAGTTCGCCCGCGAGATCTTCTTCCTCGGTCGCCCCTACACCGCAGAACAGATGCACGCGATGGGCGCGGTGAACGAGGTCATCGACCACGCCGATCTGGAAGCCGTTGCGCTGCAATGGGCTACGGAGATCAACGGGAAGTCGCCGCAGGCGATCCGCATGCTGAAGGCCGCCTTCAATCTGCTTGACGACGGGCTCGTCGGTCAGCAGATCTTCGCGGGCGAGGCGACGCGGCTGGCGTACATGACCGACGAGGCCGTCGAGGGACGCGATGCGTTCCTGCAGAAGCGCGATCCCGACTGGAGCGAATTCCCCCGCTACTTCTAGATCTAGACCCGCAACGCCACCGACACGAGTGCAAACGCCCCGAGCACGCCGATGAATGCAGCCATGATGCCCGCAATCGAATACGGCATCGGTCCGTCGGCCTCCTGCCGAAGTGCCTTCATCTCTTGGCGATGCTGCAGCCATGCCAGCCCCAACCCGACGATGCCGGCAACGATCATCACCATGCCGACCACCCACGGGCTGACGACAGGGGCGGCACGGTGCTCTTCGGTTGCCAGGTACTGAAAGAACTTGAAGATCGTGAACCCGAAGCCGATCAGGGACGTGCTGGTCCGGATCCACGCCATCAGCGTTCGTTCCGAAGCCATGCGAGTTCGCTGGATCGCGAGTCTCGTGGACGTGTCGAGAGATTGGTCTGCCATGGCTCCTCTTCGGCCCTCGGATCGAGTTAGCGGCCCGCGCCCCAAAATGGGCTCCAGCTCAATTTGGCAGCGTAGCGTCTGAACAGCGTCCGGAACGCTCGACGTAGAGATGTCGCTGACGACGCTGCAACGGGCAACTCCCGAGAACCGGCCGGGGCATCGACGAAAGGTTTCGACGTGAAGAAGTTGGCAGCAGTGTTGGTGATGACCTCGGGAATGGCCCTCGCGCCGATGACGTTGGCGCCGGCGGCCCAGGCCGATGTCTGCGCGGCTGCGGGCGGACGACATGTCTCGGTGGGTGGTTGCACCAACGTGGCCGGTGACGCCGCGGCGGTAGCCATTGCGTCGCAGGACAATCCGTACATTCCCGGCGAGATTCCCTGCTACACCGTCCAGGGCACCCCGTACTACACGCCTCCCGGCCAACCCTGCTAGGAACCAAGCACTGACCAGGTCCCCCAATGCCCAAGTCAGTCAAGCGGTTCGCTCAATCACCACACATCAACCAGGAGGCACCAATGATTAATCGTCGATTGATGCAGGGATCGGCCGCAGCCGCAGCAGGTGTCTTCGCCTTCGCCGCTATCGCGACCATGCTGCCCACCGCCGTCGCAGGCGCGGACGTCTGCGCGAGCGCCAACGGCCGCCACGTCTATGCGGGCGGGTGCGTCGACGTCGCCGGGGCGGTGGACTACTACGCACCCCCACCCGCGTACTACGCACCACTCCCACAGGACTTCGACGCGACGCCCAATGCCACTGTCTGCGTGGGTGCGACGGGTCGACGCGGGAACGTCAGCGTGGCCGGCTGCCGCTGAGCCTCCGTGTAGCTGTGTAGCTGACGCTCACGGGCCGCGAGATTACCGCCCTAGGGGTGTGGTACGGCACCCCTAAGGGGTGGTCGACTGATCTCACCGTCGGGCGACCGCTCGGCCGAATCTGAAAGGCTCACAGCCATGATCGTTCTCGGAATCGTTCTGCTCATCGCCGGGTTCCTGCTCAAGATCTCCATCCTCTGGACCATCGGCATCATCCTCATCGTCGTCGGCGCGGTGCTCACGCTTCTTGGGTCGATGGGACGCGCAGTCGGCGGCCGCCGCACCTACTACTAGGCCAGCAAGCGATGTAGCGACGGCGAGATCGTTCGAGCGTGTGGACGTGAAAACCGTTGCTGCGCAATCAGAAAATATTGACGTTTCAGCATATATGCGTCAGGGGTACCCGTTGATCAACAACGAGGAGGTACAAAGAAATGCCTGTTTGGACATGGATAGTCATTGTCGCGGTCATCGTGATCGCCGTGGTCGCGCTAGTCGTGGCCAGCTCGGCGAATCGCCGTAAGAGAAGTGAGCGACTCAAGTCGAACTTCGGTCCCGAGTATGAAAGGACCGTGGCCGAGACCGGCGACGAGAAGGCCGCAGAGAAGGAACTCGTTGCGCGCGAACGCAAGCGGAACAAGCTCGACATTCGCCCGTTGAGCAACGAGGACCTGCGCGAATACACCACCCGATGGGGAATGGTGCAAACCGCGTTCGTCGACAACCCCTCCAGTGCGGTAGGCGAGGCGGACAACCTGGTCACCGAAGTGATGCACGCAAGGGGTTACCCGGTCGACGACTTCGAGGAGCAGGCCGCCAGCGTGTCGGTCGACCACCCCACCGTCGTCGAGCACTACCGGGCCGCTCATGGCGTCCACCTGGCGCAGAAGAACGTCGAGGTCGGTACCGAAGACCTACGGAATGCGTTCGTGCACTACCGCAAGCTGTTCGAGAAGCTGCTCGAAACCGAGAAGAACACGTCACAGGAGGCAACGGCATGACCGTCCATGACCAACACACCGATCTCGGACAATCCCCCGAAAACGCCGATCTGGCAACGGAACCCGTGATCGAGACGCACGATCACTCGTCCGCTCAGAGGGACGTCGACGGCGGCGGACTGCACCCGGCCGACTTCCAGCAGACCGAGCCCGTCCAGCCGGCGACCGCGGCCCAGACTGCACCGCCCGCTCCGGTCGAAACCTCAACGGATCAAGCGCTGTTCGCTGACCACGAGCATTCTGATCTCCAGTCGCGGTGGGCGGAAGTGCAGGCAGCCTTCGTCGACGACCCGAAGGCCAGCGTCCAGCAGGCCGACGGCCTGGTGAACGACGTCGTTGAAAAGATCACCTCCAGCTTCGCCCAGGCACGCTCCCAGCTGGAGGAGCAGTGGTCTCGCGGCGAAGACGCCTCGACTGAAGACCTGCGCGTCGCGTTGACCCGCTACCGCGAGTTCTTCCAGAGGTTGCTCACCGTCTGAGGAACCCCCTGAACCATCCCGATTGATGGCCGCCCTGCCTCCCCCCGCGCAGGGCGGCCATCGCATGCTCTGAGCAGATTCACCGACCCACCGCTTGATAGCATCCGGGCCATCGACGCCCTCCTGACCAAGCCGACGATCGTCATCCTCGGCGTATTGGCCATCGCGGCCGCCACCCTGCACCCGTGGTACTTCGCCCATGCCGTGGACGGAACCGCCACCATGGCGGGTTGGGGCGCGTGGAGCGCCACGGGCGAGGTCGACGCCAGCCTGCGTTCCATGCCGTTGGCCCTGCTGGTGTACCTCACCGCGGGACTGATGATCTAGGGCGCCGTGCGCGGATCGTTCGGCGTCGCGGTCGTCGGCGCGATGGCGACGGTTGCCGTGGCGATCCTTCCGGTCATGCTCGTTCCCGCCGTGGACCGCCACGTGCAGGGCAGCGCGGCGGTGGGAATCGACGTCGGATCGGCGGCCACCTGGGTCCTGGTGATCGCACTCGTCGCGACCGTCGCCTCCTGGATCGCGTATGCACGCTGCGTCCTACGCGCGCGGCCGCGGGCGGATACCCGGGCCGCATAGGCTGACCCGAATGAGCAAGAGTCCTCTTCGCCGATTGGCCGACAGTCTCATCGTGTCCAGCATGCGGCCGCCGTTTTCCGAAAGGCTGCTGGCGTTCGCAGGCCGCGACGACGTCGACCTGAAGAACAAGCGCATTCTGCTCACCGGAGCGTCATCGGGCATCGGCGAGGCAGGCGCCTACAAACTCGCCCGCGAGGGCGCGACGGTGATCGTCGTCGCGCGCCGTGGCGACCTGCTCGATGCCGTCGTCGAGCGCATCACGGCCGAAGGCGGCACGGCGAAGGCCTACCCCTGCGATCTGTCCGACCTCGACGCGATCGATGAACTGGTGGCGACGGTCGAAGCGGAGTTCGGCGGCGTCGACATCCTGATCAACAACGCGGGGAGATCGATTCGCCGCCCACTGGCCGAGTCGCTGGACCGCTGGCACGACGTCGAGCGCACCATGACCCTGAACTACTACTCACCGCTGCGACTGATCCGCGGGTTCGGACCCGGCATGCGCCAGCGTCGCGACGGCCACATCATCAACGTGTCGACGTGGGGTGTGCTGAGCGAATCCCCGCCACTCTTCTCGGTGTACAACGCCTCGAAGTCGGCTCTCACCGCAGTTGGCCGGGTCATCGAAACGGAGTGGAGTCAGGACGGGGTGCACGCGACGACGCTGTTCTATCCGCTCGTCAAGACCCCGATGATCGCCCCCACCCGGGCCTACGACGGGGTGGCCGGCCTGAGCGCCGACGAAGCGGCCGACTGGATGGTGACCGCGGCGCGGACGCGGCCGGTCCGGATCGCGCCGCGGATGGCGGTCACCGCTCAGGTCGTGAACAGTTTCGCTCCGGCCGCAGTCGACGCCGTCATGAAGCGTCAGCGCCTGCAGCCCAATAGCTGACGTCGGACGTGTTAGACACACATACATGGAGATTCTGGCCAGCCGAGTGCTGTTCCGCCCGTCTGACTACGCGCGCTCACTGACGTTCTACCGTGACGCGATCGGCCTTGCCATCGCGCGGGACTACGGCGCGGGCACGGTCTTCTACGCCGGACAGTCGCTCATCGAATTGGCGGGGCATGGCACGCCGCCCACCGACGCGCCGCCGTTCCCCGGAGCACTGTGGCTGCAGGTCCGCGACGTCTACGCCACGCAGGCCGAGCTGGAGGGCCGAGCCGTCGAGATCGCCCGCGGCGCCAAGGAGGAACCCTGGGGGCTGCACGAAATGCACGTCACGGATCCCGATGGGGTGACGCTCATCTTCGTGCAGGTGCCCGAGACGCATCCGCTGCGCCGCGACACCAGACGGTAGGCGCGGTTACCCTCAGTCCAACCGCGCGATCGGGGGTGGCGACTTGTCTGGCCGAATCGAGCGATACGCCATCGTCGCGGGTCTTACAGCCGCTGCCGCCGGCGTCTTCGGCGTATTGCGGTGCGGGCTCTACGGCTGCGTGGGTGGGTTCTCCGCGCAGACGATGTTGCTGGCGCTTGGCGTGGGTGCAGCGGTCGGACTCGCTGGCATGGCCCTCGTCGACATCACGGTCAATGCCCGCTACCTGTTGACCAATCGCGCCTTGGAAAGGCAACGGCAGCGCAAACCACCGGATGAAGGGGGCTGACGTGGAGCCGGATGCAGGACTCGAACCCGCGCGGCCTGTTTACAGGACAGGTGCTCTTGCCCGTTGAGCTAATCCGGCAGTGCTGAATCATGTTCTCGTACAACTTGATCAACGCGTGCCCGCGCCGGGATTCGAACCCGCACCGTCCCGGCATAGGAAACCGGCGCTCTCTCCATTGAGCCACGCGGGCGGTGATCAGCGAGTACCCCTGGAGAGAATCGAACTCCCATCACCGGCTTCGTAGACCGGCACTCTATCCGTTGAGCTACAGAGGTTTGTCGTGGTGGCGGGCGCCCTCGGCAGGACTCGAACCTGCAACCTCCGGCTTCGGAAGCCGGTGCACTATCCATTGCGCTACAAGGGCATTGGGGCGATCGGAGGGAGTCGAACCCGTCGATTGCGGAGTCACAGTCCGCTGTGTTGCCGCTACACCACGACCGCCATGCATCAACGTTGTGCGAAACCTCAACAGTTGTCCGGGGAGGGATTGAACCTCCGACCTCCGCTGTATCAGAGCGGCGCTCTCAACCGACTGAGCTACCGGACAGTGGGCTGGCCCGCCAGGATTCGAACCTGAACCGACTGATTCAGAGCCAGCCGTGCTACCGGTTACACCACGGGCCACTGGGTGTAATAAGTGCTCCCCGAGCAGGATTCGAACCTACAGTCACGGATCAACAGTCCGTCGGTTTACCGATTAACCGACCGGGGAATGGGCGGGCGACGAGCGGGCGGGATGAGGCCCTGATCGCCCCACCCCGCCCGCACCCCCGGCTCACGCGAATTCGCGCACCGGCCACCGATGCCCGTCGCGCAGCTTCGGTTCGAAGGCGTCGCGGATGAGATTCATCCCCGCCTCCCCCGGAGTCCGGTCACCCTTGAGCCCGTTGCAGGGCCGGCACGCCGCCACCAGGTTGAACCAGGTGTCACCGCCGCCGCGAGAACGCGGCAGCACGTGATCCACGGTGTCGGCGCGCAGCCCGCAGTAGGCGCAGGTGTGCCCGTCGCGCTGAAGCACCCCGACCCGGGTGACCCGGTTGTCCGGCCGGTAGGGGACGTACACGTATTCGCGAAGCGCCACCGCGGCAGGCAGTTCGATCACGAGGGAAGGGCCGCGTACGTGCACGGCCGGGTCTCGCACGTCGATGACGTACACCGAACCGCGCAGGATCAGCCGGATCGCTTCCTGCCACGGAACTCGGGACAGCACGCGATAGTCGGCGTTGAAGACCTCTACGGTCAGCTCTGGCATCAAAGTCACCATGTCTGCGTACCTCCTTTCCGTGTCAGCTTCGGTCTGCAGTTGGCATGGTTGCGCGGGCAGGATTCGAACCTGCGACTTCCGGGTTATGAGCCCGGCGAACTACCGACTGTCCTACCGCGCATCGTGTTTGGTGCATCCCGGGAGAGATTCGAACTCCCGACAACCTGCTTTCAAGAGTCTAGGTGCTTGACCAACTCAGCTAACGGCGCGTGTCGAGCACGTCGGTCGCCCGGGGTTTCGATCCCCCGTCCCCATGATTAAGAAGTCAAGTGCTGATCGCAATCTCACCTAACGGCGCGCGTGTCGAACACGTGAGTCGCCCGGCAGAGCTCGAACCTGCATGTCCTTCCCGGACACCGGAGTCTGAATCCGGCACGTATCCGCGATTTCCGTCACGGGCGCTCGACATCACGTGCGCCCGGCAGGAGTCGAACCTGCATGCCCGTATGGGGCGCCCGGTCTTGAGCCGGGTGCGTATCCCGTTTCGCCACGAGCGCGGATGCCACCACTATGGAGTTTTCAAAGTTCTAACGGGACAACAGAATTCGCGTCCCGCCGCGTTGCACACGGCCTGGCCGGGTGCTGTGCTGCGAACGATGCTCCTACACGGAGCGGCGCGCTGTAAAGCGATATTTTGAATCTAAATATGTTGCAGGCCAATGTAATTTAGGCGCAACAAGCTAGAGGAACGTCAGGCGACGTTCCCAGCAGGGGAGACACGAAAACTAAGATTCATTTGTGAAATTTCTCGCCCGCGCTTCCGGTCCGGGCACTCGCCCACCACGGGGGCGGAATTACGAGTGACCGGAAGCTTCTGGGCTGCCGCATGCCGATTCGGTCCGCATGGGTCTCGACGGCGATGCCGGCGCCAAGCAGCTCAACGCACGACAAGGCCGCCGTAGATGCGGAGAGCATCCGGCGTATGGGCCTGTCGTGGCGGAGCATGGTCACGGAGTGAAGGTAACACGGGGGCGCAAGGGCTTTACGGGCTGAACTGGGCTTGATGACCGAGATCGACCCGACGGTGCGATCTACTCGGCATTCTTCGCCCGTGTCGATTTGGCGGACCGCCAATGACGAAGCCCGGCACCGCATTTGCGGTACCGGGCTTCGAGATGGTGCGTGAGAGTCGACCTAGCGCGCAGGTGCGTGCAGCGGCCAGCCGACCGAGGCGAGTCGCGACGCGACCTGTTGGATCTCCTCGGGATTGGGCTCCTTGTCGATCACGTTCTGCACGGCCGTCTGGATCTCGGCCTCGGTCACCGCGTCGCCGTCGATCGACTTCAGGACCGACTGCGCTGCCTTGACGACCTCGTCCTCGGTGAGCGAGCGCTTCAGCAGCGCCAGCAACGCGAAGTAGTCCTTGGGCGGCACTCCCTGAGGAAAGCCGTCGTGCAGCCAGCCGAGGACGTTGTCGAGGAAGCCGGGGTTCTGAATTTCAGTCATGTTCGTCAGCTCACTTACCCGGGAGGAAGGGAACGGGATTGAACCCGAAGTGGTGGATGATCGTCGCCTTGGTGATGAACAGGATCGCGATGACGACCACCGCGGCGACGAGCGCGAACAGCAAGCAGCCCCAAGGCCTTCAGTGCGGGATTGGGAGCGGCGACTGCGCCGCCATCGAGTCCGTCATCGCCGGAGCCCTTCGAGAAGGCGACGAGCCCGACCGCGAAGATCGCGGGCAGCCCGGCACCGAGCACCAGGCCAACGACCAGCACCTTGAATATTGCTTCGAGATAAGTCATCAGAACGTCCTTCTGTCAGCAGGGAAGATTGTCGGCGGGATCAGACCGAAGCCGTGGGCTTGGTTTCCTTCGCGGGCTTGCGCTCGTCGGCGGGAACCACGGAGTTGGTCGAGTCGTCCCAATCGGCGTTGACGTTGCTCGAGTCGACCTTCTGCTGCTGGGCGCGCCAGTACATGTACCCGGACAGCGCGACCAGGATGAGGAAGATGACGCCGTCGCCGACCAACTGCGAGCCGGTCGCGGACTTCAAGCCGTACGACAGCCAGTAGGAGATGGCGCCCACGAGTGCGGCCGCGGGAAGGGTGATCAGCCATGCCGCCGCCATGCGGCCTGCCACCTTCCAGCGCACCTCGGCGCCGGGCTTGCCGACGCCGCTGCCCAGGATGGAGCCGGTGGCGACGTGGGTGGTCGAGAGCGCCATGCCCGCGGCGCTCGAGCTCAGGATGATCGCGGCCGAGGACGCCTCTGCCGCCAGGCCCTGCGGCGACTCGATCTCGACGAGCCCCTTGCCGAGGGTGCGGATGACGCGCCAGCCGCCGATGTAGGTGCCGAGGCCGATCGCCAGCGCGCAGCTGAAGATGACCCAGAACGGCAGGCCGTCCTTCTTCACGTCGCCGGTGAGGTGGCCGGTGGTGATGAGGGCGAGCGCGATGACGCCCATCGTCTTCTGGGCGTCGTTGGTGCCGTGCGACAGCGCAACCAGCGACGCGGTGACGATCTGGCCCCAGCGGAAGCCTTCCTCGCGGCGCTTCTTGTGAACGTTCCGGGTGAGCCGGTAGACCAGCCACGTGCCGCAGGCGGCGACCAGGCCGGCGATGAACGGCGCGGCGAGCGCGGGCACGATCACCTTGCCGAAGACGCCGCGCCAGTTGACGCCCGCCAGGCCGAGCGCGGCCAGGCCCGCACCGATCAGCCCGCCGAACAGTGCGTGCGACGAGCTGGACGGGATGCCGAAGAGCCAGGTCAGCAGGTTCCACAGGATGCCGCCGATGAGGCCGGAGAAGATGATCGTCAGACCCATCGACGCGTCGATCCCCGAGAGCAGGGCGCCGGTCTTGCCGTCCTGCACCTTCAGCACCGAGGTGGTGACGGTGACCGCCACCTCGACCGACAGGAAGGCGCCGACGAGGTTGAGGACGCCGGCCAGCAGCACCGCGACCTTTGGCTTCAAGGCGCCGGTGGCGATCGACGTCGCCATCGCGTTGCCGGTGTCGTGGAACCCGTTGGTGAAGTCGAAGGCGAGTGCCGTGCAAATCAACAGCACCAGGATGATCATCTCTGTCATGGCGCTAATTCTGCGGGTACGCGAGCGGTTTTCACCAACGGATCGCCGTACTCGTCACGTATTCCGACCAGGCAGTTTCGCCGGAACGGCAAAGCTGTTCATCCACTGTTCACCTTGCCGCCGTCGGCCCGTCGACTGATCGGGCGGATCTGTCTCTCAAGTGCGACGCCGCGGCGCCGAACGAGCGCGCCGCGATTAGCATCGGAGGTAACTACACACCGTGACGGCTGAGCCGTTCCGTAGGGAAGTTGAGGCTGTGAACGGATTTCTCTCCAAGATCGTGGCCTGGCTGAATGCCGGCTACCCCGAGGGAGTTCCGGGCCCCGACCGAGTGCCGCTCATGGCTCTGCTGACACGCCGACTGTCCAACGACGAGGTGAAGGCCGTCGCGCAGGACCTGATGGACAGCGGCGAGTTCGACCACATCGACATCGCTGCGTCCTCATCACCCAGTTCACCGACGAACTGCCACGGGAAGAGGACGTCGAGCGCGTGCGGGAACGGCTGGCCAAGAAGGGCTGGCCGCTCGACGACCCGAGAGACTCCGGACGACACGCGGAGAGCACGCATAGCCGCCCTTCGCGCCCACCCCGTCGGGGTCGCGGCCGCAGCCCTGGCGCTGCTGCCCGAGCTCGAATCCGTTCTCGGCGGCGCAAGCTCGGCGATACTTCCGGTCCCCGCCGACGATCCACGCCAAACCGAGCTCCTGACAACGGCTTTGCGCGCGGGCGAGGAGATCGCCGACGACGTCGCAGTGGTCATCTCGACGTCCGGAACCACCGGCGCGCCGAAGGGCGCGCTGCTGTCCGCGGCGGCACTGACCGCCAGCGCCGACCGCCACCCACGACCGCCTCGGCGGGCCTGGCCGGTGGCTCCTGGCATTGCCCGCCCATCACGTCGCTGGTCTGCAGGTGCTGGTCCGCAGTGCACTCGCAGGCACCACGCCCGTCGCGATCTCGGCGGCCTTCGACGTCGGCGAACTGCCCTCTGCCATCGCGTCGTTGGGACTCGGGCAGGCGCTATGCCTCGCTGGTCGCGGTGCAGTTGGACAAGGCTCTGCACGACCCCGCCGCCAGCGCAGCGCTCGCCGAATTGGATGGCGTCCTGATCGGCGGTGGCCCGATGCCTGCCCGGGTCGCCGAGAAGGCCTCGGCCGCAGGCATTTCGGTGATCCGGACCTACGGGATGAGCGAGACCGCCGGCGGCTGCGTCTATGACGGCGCACCGCTCGACGGGGTGCGGATCCGCATCGAGGACGGCCGTATCGCGCTGGGCGGAGCCACGCTCGCCAACGGCTACCGCAACGCGATAAGCCCCGACCCGTTCGGTGACGCGGGCTGGTTTCGCACCGATGACATTGGCGCCCTTGATGATTCCGGGCACTTGCGGGTCCTGGGGCGGGTCGACGACGCGATCAGCACCGGCGGGCTGACCGTCATGCCGCCACTCGTCGAGGCGGCCCTGGTCGACCCATCCGTCGGTGGCCGACAGTGCGGTGTTCGGCGTCGCCGACGAACGGTTGGGCCAACGGGTGGTGGCCGCTGTCGTGGTCGCGGACGGTCACGAAGCACCCACGGTCGCCGAACTGCGCGCGCTCGTCGAGCAGACGATGGACGCGACCGCGGCGCCGCGCGAAGTCCACGTCGTCGATGCACTCCCCCGGCGCGGGATCGGCAAGCTCGACCGAAAGGCGCTCGCGGACGCCTTCGGTACCGGCGCATGATGGAGCGATGAGGCGCGAAGTCACCACCGTCGAAGACCTCCGGACGATAGTCGGCGAGCCCCTGGCCGCCGTCGCCAACAAGGTGAAGCCCCGACTGTCGGAAGCGCAACGGCAGTGGCTCGCCGGCTCGCCGCTCGGATTCGTCGCCACCACCGGTGCCGACGGCCGCGTCGACGTCTCCCCGAAGGGCGACCCACCCGGCTTCGTCCACGTCATCGACGACGCCACGATCGCCATCCCCGAGCGACCGGGCAACAAGAGAGTGGACGGCTATCTCAACGTGCTGCAGCGGCCGCACGTCGGCACGCTGTTCCTCATTCCCGGTCGTGGTGACACGCTGCGCATCAACGGCACGGCCCGGGTTCTCGCCGACGCCGACTACTTCGACGCCATGGTCGTCGACGGCAAGCGCCCCATCCTCGCCTTGGAGATCGACGTGGAAGAGGTGTTCTTCCACTGCCCCAAGGCATTTCTGCGGTCGAACGCGTGGAAGCCGGAGACGTGGGATCCCAGTGCCGTGCCCAGCGTCGCGCAGCTCGCCAAGGCGATCAAGCCCGACCTGACCGACCAACAGCTCGAGGAGTACTACAGCGAGGAGAGCCTCCGCAAGGTGCTCTATTAGATGCAGCCTGCCTGCGCGCGGCTTCATGCACCTTCGATGGTTATGTACCGATCGATACACAAGGGCGGCGGACAGGCCCGTTGAAAATTCCGAGTTCCGTAAGGTTTCAGAATTGACGAAATAGGTAATTCGGGGGCAGGAAGAAGAACGGTCTTCCACGATAGATCGGAGCAAGAATGATCGTCCTGGGTGTAATCCTCCTGCTGATCGGCTATTTCGCTGGGATCTCTATCCTGTACACGATCGGCGGAATCCTCGTCATCGTGGGCGTGATCCTGTGGATCCTCGGTGCCGTCGGTCGGCCCGTCGGAGGTCGAAAAGTTTGGTTCTAGTTGATGACCGACACCGATAAGGCGTCGGTCACCCCTCTAGTACGACGTGCCGCGGCATGGTCCTGGCGATTGCTGGTGATCCTTGCCGCGGCCGTCGTCGTTTTGGAGGTGATGCGCAGGTTCGGGCTCGTCGTCGTGCCCGTCGCCCTTGCGCTGATGCTGACCGCGATGGCACTGCCCGCGGTGGACTTCCTCGACCGGTACGGGGCGGCTCGCGGCGGCGCGGTGGCGTTCGTCGTGGTGCTCGGGATGTGCGCGGTCGTCGGCATCCTCGGTTTCGTCGTCGGCCAGTTCGTCGACGGTCTGCCGAGTCTCGTCGAACCAGGTGACGCAGAGCATCGACACGCTTCGCAACTGGTTGATCAACGGCCCGATTCAGTTGAGCCACGACCAGATCAACCAGTCCGGCGACTCGGTCATCAAGTCGCTCAACGAACACCAGGCACAGTTGACCAGCGGCGCGCTCTCCACTGCGGGCACGGTCGCGGAGATCCTCACCGGCGCTCTGCTGACGCTGTTCACCGTCATCTTCTTCCTGCTCGGTGGACGCAGCATCTGGCAGTTCGTCACCGGAGTGGTGCCGTCCGCCAATCGCGAGCGCGTCCGTGCCGCCGGAGCGGCGGGGTTTCACTCTCTCGCCGGCTACGCCCGAGCGACGTTCCTCGTCGCCCTGGTCGACGCCGTTGGCATCGGCACCGGCCTGGCGATCATGGGCATTCCCCTCGCTCTGCCCCTGGCGTCGCTCGTCTTCCTCGGCGCGTTCGTCCCCGTGGTGGGCGCGGTGCATCTCGGGCCTGCTGGCCGTCCTCATCGCACTGCTCGCCAAGGGCTTCGTCTTCGCCGCCATCACACTCGGTCTCGTCATCGCGGTGATGCAGCTGGAGGCACATGTGTTGCAGCCCTTCGTGATGGGCCACGCCGTGTCGATCCATCCCCTCGCCGTGGTGCTCGGCATCGCGGCGGGCAGCGTGATCGCCGGCATCGTCGGCGCCCTGCTTGCCGTGCCCACCATCGCGTTTCTCAACACGTTCGTGCGCGTCGTGATGGCCAACGACCCCGAAGAGCGACACGAGGAGATGAAGGAAGAGGAAGGCGCGATCCTCGCGGCGGAAACCGACAAGCCGGAAGGCTAGGTGGCCAACATCGCGACGGCCTGCTCGGCAGCGGCCGAGATCTGGGCGGGCTCGACGCCACCGATGCGCAGGGTCTCGAATCCGCGAATCACGCTGAGCAGCAAGGTGGCAAGGGCCTCCGGATCCGTGGCCGCGGCGAGCGCGCCGTCGCGCTTGGCCTCCACGATGGTGTCGACGAGCGCGTCACGCCAGCGCCCCAGCGACGCGCTGATCATCCGATCGACGTCGGCGTCGGCCGCACCGAGCTCCGCCGAACTCTTGGCCATCATGCAGCCGCGCCGGCTGGAGTCGGCGACGACGTCCGCGGCGATGGCCCGGATGTGGCGGGCCAGCCGCTCGATCGCGGGAACGCCCGGCTCGCGCAACTGCTCCACGACGTTATCCATTGCGCCACTGCAGTACTCGTCGAGCGTGCGCAGGTACAGCGATCGCTTGTCGCCGAACGCGCCGTAGAGGCTGCTCTTGCCGAGGCCGGTGGCAGCGGCCAGATCGTCGACCGACGTCGCCGTGTATCCGCGATTCCAGAACTGCTCGCGCGCGGCAGCGACGACGGTGTCTTCGTCGAAGGTGCGCGGGCGTGCCATCTCTCCACGGTACGCCATTCCGGAACAAGCGGTACATAAGCGGTTCTTACGCGCCGATGACGCTGAGCCGGCACTCCAGGAAAGACCCATAAGCTGGCGCCGTGAGGACCATGCGCCGCGAACTCGTCGCCGTCGCGCTGGCGATCCTTCTGGTCGTGGCGGCATTCGTCGTCCCCGCCTGCACCTCGGCATCGTCACTCCCCTGGTGCGCTCGATGAAACCCCTGATCGTCAGCACACCGCAGACCATCCAGAACCTGGCCGACACCGCACCGATCTTCGGCTGGTGGAACGCCCACGTCGGCTGGGGCACCGGACCGGCGATCGTCATCGCCATCGCCGCCGTGCTGTGGGGGCCGACGGTGGCGCAGCGGCTGCCGTGGCGCGCGATGCCGTGGGTGACCTGGGCGGTCGCGTGCGCGTGGGCCTTCTCGCTGGCCATGATCGACGGCTGGCAGCGCGGTTTCGCGGGCAGGCTCACCTCACGAGCACGAGTACCTGCGGCAGGTGCCGAGCATCACCGACATCCCCGAGGCAGTGCGGACGTTCTCCAGCCGGATCCTCGACTTCCAGCCGAATTCGTGGATCACCCACGTCTCGGGTCATCCGCCCGGTGCCCTGCTGACGTTCGTCTGGCTGGACCGCATCGGGCTGGGTGGTGGCGCGTGGGCAGGCTTTCTCTGCCTGCTCGTCGGCTCCAGCGCCGCCGCCGCCATCGTCGTCGCGGTGCGCGCGCTTGCCGATGAGTCGACGGCACGTCTCGTCGCCCCCTTCGTCGCGGTGACGCCGACCGCGATCTGGGTCGCGGTGTCGGCCGACGGCTACTTCGCGGGCGTCGCAGCGTGGGGTATCGCGCTGCTGGCGTTGGCCGCCCGCGGTACGGCGCGCAGTCCCGATCCTCGCGGGCGCAGGCGCGGGTCTGCTGCTCGGCTGGGCGATCTTCCTCAACTACGGCCTCGGCCTCATCGCGCTGCTCGCCGTCGCGGTGCTGATCGCCGCCGAGGACCTTCGCTCGGCGATGCGCGCGCTGATTCCCGCGGTGCTCGTGGCAGTCCTGGTCGTGGTGGCGTTCGCGGTGGCGGGCTTCTGGTGGTTCGACGGTTATACCCTTGTCCAGCAACGCTATTGGCAGGGCATCGCCATGAATCGCCCGTTCCAGTACTGGTCGTGGGCGAACTTCGCGTCGGTGGTGTGCGCCATCGGACTCGGCAGCGTGGCAGGCATCGCCCGCGCCTTCGACATCGCGGCGATCAAGCGACGCTCCGGCCTGAACCTGGTGGTGCTCGCGGCGCTGCTCGCGATCGTCTGCGCGGATCTGTCCATGTTGAGCAAGGCCGAGACGGAACGGATCTGGCTGCCGTTCACCACCTGGCTGGTTGCGGCATGCGCCTTCCTGCCGCCGCGGTCACACCGCTGGTTTCTCGCTCTCAACGTCATCGGCGCCCTGCTGCTGAACCACTTCATCCTGACGAACTGGTAGCCACCGGGTCACCAGGTAGTACAGCGGCACGCAGGCCCACACGATCGCGATCGAAACCCACAGTCCCAGTGGATAGTTGCGATCCAACACGGTCATGTTGTCGGCGTGCGCGCCCGGCCGCGAGTAGACGGGGATCGCGAGCAACGCCAGCACGGCGGTGCACAGCGCCGCCATCGTCACGGGCGTCCACCACCGACCCCGGATGACCTTGCGGCCGGCGAAGCCGAACGCCGCGGCCAATGGGGCGAAGACGAAGTCGTGTACGACGACTCCCACGCCTCCCCACACCGCGAACCGGATGATGATGTCGATCGGGAACTCCCATATCAGCCACAGCCCGTACAGCCCGATCGCGAAGCCCGCCGCCATCAGAAGCCCACGGATGACCAGCATTCCGCCTGGTGCCTCTTCGATGGAGCCGCGTCGCCGCCGACGTCCTCGTTCTCTCGGTCATGCCGTCACCACCTCGATGCGGGTAAGCCACTTGGTCTGCAGCACACCGGGTCTCGTCGGTGCGATCAACCGGCACGGGTAGCCGTGGTCGATGTCGAGAACCTCACCGTTGAGCTTCAGCGCGATCAGGGTCTGCGAGTCGCGCGCGTGCAGGGCGGGCACCGTCGTCCGCGAGTACGGGCCCCGGCGGCTCCAGCGAGATCATCCGCACGTCGGAGTCCGGCGACTCCACCGACGGCGGCGACGAGGTCGGCCAGGACGATGCCGGTCCACTCCGCATCGGCACTCCACCCCTCCACGCACGCGATCGGCAGACGGTGGGTCGCCTGCGGCAGCGCCGCGAGCTCGGCGACGGTGAACGTCTTCGTCGTCGAGCCATTGGTCACCGTCAAGCGGTAGTCCGGCGAGCGTGCACTGCGCAGCACGCCAGCGGCGACCGCCGAGCGGTTGATCGGAACACCTTGCGGCCCTTCGCCGGAACGCGGCGCGAGCACCGACACCTTGCGCAGGAACGGGACGGTCTGCCCAGCGGTCACGACGGTCGCCAGTGCCGTCGCCACCCAAGCTCCCGTCAGTACCGTCCGCCGACTCGGGCCTACCGTTCCGCCCCCGGCGACGTCGCCAAGCGGCTCGCCGAGTGCGCGTCTGATGATCGGCAGCTTGACCGCGATGTGCACGATCACCGCGCCCGCGGCCACCTAGGCCATGGCGTAGTGGCTGGTGGTGAAGAAGAACTTGAACGCGTACCACTGAGCGGTGTTCAGCAGGCCGGTGCTGAGCTGAAACAGCATCGACGCCATCAAGACCAGAATCGACGCGCGCTCGAGCTGCTTGACCACGCCGCCGATGAGGGGCTTCTCGAAGAGCTTGGGCCACACCGACCACAGCTTGACCACCAGCAGGGGTATCGCCGCGATCCCGGAGATCACGTGCAGGCCCTGGGTGACGCGATACAGCCAGACCGGGCGGGTCGGCCAGTAGAACCAGGGCTGTGGATGCTGGATGAAGTGGCTGATCAGTCCGGTCAGGAAGCAGACCGTGATCGCAATGCCGAGAACGAGGCCGACCCGCGCGGTGACGGCCGTGCCGCGCAGGGGCGAGGGCTTCATGCCGCGGAGAGACTCGCCAGGACGCGGTCACCGATCGGGTGAATCGCGGTGATCTTCAGACCGACGTCGTCGGCGAGGCGCTTGGCGCAGTCGATCCCCACGGTCGCCCAGCGGAACCACGGACCGATCGTCTTCTTCGACTCCAGACGCACCCATCGGTGCTCGACACCGGTTGCGACGCTGTCGAATTCGGCAACGCACTTCCCGGCGACGTGCATGAGCTCACCCGCCCTGTGCAAGACGCGGCGCGGGTCGCCGCCCAACCCGACGTTGCCGTCCGCGAGCAGCACCGTATGCCATCTGCCCATGCCGGGCAGCGGCGAGAAGACGTCGCGCCGCAGTGCCGGTGCACCGCTGCGGCGGGCCAGGTCGATCGCGGTCGCGGATTGGTCGATGCCCAACGCGGGTATCCCTCGACGGACCAGGTCGACGACGAAACGCCCTGGGCCGCAGCCTAAGTCGATCGTTGGACCAGTGCAGAGGTCGACGACGGCCTCGTCGAAGATCCTGTCGGCCCGCCGACCTCCCAGCCAGTGATGCACCGGCAGACCGTGAATGCTGCCGTCGTCGTGGCGAATCCAACATCGCTCGCCCGTCAGTGCACGGTCGTAGAGATTCCCCAACACGTCATACCTCCAAGGCCTGAGTTGCCCGATCAAAACGGCTTCCGGGCACACACGCCCGGCGCACGGCGGCAATGTCGTCGACGGTGTCGACATCACCCAACTCCCGAAGCAGGCCCACACGCAGTCCAGTGTGTTGCAGGGCGGCAAGCGTTACAGCCCCCGTCTCGGACGTGGACATCGGCACGTCGAGCAGGCATTTCGCCATGGCCGCGTCTCTGATGCCCAGCGCCCACCAGCCGCCGTCGAGCGCCATGCCGAGGACCGCGTCGGCACCGACGAGCTGCGCGGCACAGTCGGAGATGAGGTCGCCGCTCACCTGGGGGGTGTCCATGCCGATCTGCAGCACGGGAATCCGGCCCGCCGACGCCGCGGCATCGGCGTGCGCGTTGACCAGCCGCTCCGCGAAGTCCTCGCCGCGCTGCTCGACGACGGTGAAGTCGGCGAGTCGCTCGCGTATCTCGAGGCCTCTGCAGGCGATGGACAGGTCTCCGGTCATCGCCACGACCCGCTCGCTTGCCGAGGAGGCGGCGACGGCGTCCAACGTGTCCAGGAGTGCCGCCGCGGCGACGTCCGCGGCGGCCTCGGCACCGATCGTCGCCGCAAGGCGTGTCTTCGCCAGTCCGGGTACGGGCGCCTTGGCGACCACGAGCACCGCGATGGCCGTCACGAGATCGCCCGCCAGAAGTCGAGCATCGCATGGACACTTCCTCGCAGCGAACCGCTCACCTTCGACTCGCCACCCGTCCTCGATCCGTAGACCACGTCGCGCTCGACCACCACCCAGCCCGCGGCAGCAGCCCTCACCAGCAATTCGAGGGGATACCCCGACCTCCTGTCGGTCACACCCAGCGCGAGCACGGCGTCGCGGTGCGCCACGCGCATCGGCGCGATGTCGTGCACCGGCAATCGGTGGCGCGTACGCAGCCGCCAGCTGACCGCCGCGGTACCAAGACGGGCGTGCCACGGCCATCCGACCCCGGGGCCCGGCCTGACGTCTGCCGACGGCCATGTCGGCGCCACGGTCCAGTTCCGCGACGAGGGCGGGCAGATCGCCGGGGTCCAGCGAGCCGTCGCCGTCGATGACGGCAACGATGGGCGTGGCCGCGGCCTCGATGCCCGCGTGCACGGCGGCGCCGTAACCGGGCTGGGCCTCGGCGACGACGCGGGCGCCGCAGCGTCTGGCCACGTCAGCGGTGCCGTCGGTGCTGTTGTTGTCGACGACGAGGGCGACATACCCATCCGGCATGGCGGCAAGCACGCCAGGCAGGGACTCCGACTCGTTGAGGCACGGCAGAACCACCGTGACGCGACAGTCGGGCATGAGGGTGAGGATAACCAGTCTGCCTGCGACCAAGCACGGTGAGCGCTGACGATTCAGTGACGTCGGCGCAGGTACCAGGGCCACCCGGCTAGTCTCGGACCTTGTGACCCGCGTATTGATTGCCGACGACGACACCGTCGTGCGCGACGTGGTGCGCCGCTACCTCGAGCGCGACGGGCTCGAGGTCGTCGGTCGCCCGCGACGGCAACGAGGCGTTGCGGGTGCTCGGTTCGCAGCGGATCGACGTCGCGGTGCTCGACGTGATGATGCCCGGCCCCGATGGCCTCACCCTGTGCCGCACGCTGCGCGAGCGCGGCGGCTACTCCGTCCCCGTCATCCTGCTGACGGCACTGGCGGAGGAGGACGACCGGATCTCGGGCCTCGAGGCCGGCGCCGACGACTACCTGACGAAACCGTTCAGCCCGCGCGAGTTGGCGCTGCGCGTGCGGTCGGTGCTCCGTCGCGGTTCGGTACCGCCCGCGCGGACCGCCCGTCATCCTGACCGACGGCAACCTCGTGATGTCGGCGGCCGCGAGGTCGGTGACCGTCAACGGCGAGACCGTCAGCCTGACGAATCGCGAGTTCGACCTTCTGCTGTTCTTCCTCACCCATCCCGGCACGGTGTTCACCCGCGAGGAGCTCCTGAAACAGGTGTGGCAGTGGGACTTCGGTGACCTCTCCACCGTGACGGTGCACGTCAAGCGACTCCGCTCGAAGCTCGGCGGCGACCATCGAGTTCAAACGGTGTGGGGTCGGGGTTACGCCTGGTCTGGGATGTCCGGTGCCGACAGCTGACTTCTGGTTGATGGTGGGCCTCGCGTTCGCCTGCACCGTGCCAGTGGTGGCGGCAGGCGCGATCCTGATCCGGGTGGCGAGGTCGTGGTCGCTGACGGTCAGCATGGTGGCCCTGGTGTTGATCCCGACGGTGGCGACGTTCGCGGGGATTCTCGGCGCCAGCGGCTTCATGATCACCTTCGAGAGCACCGTCGTCGTCCTCGTCATCGTGTCGGTGGTGACCATTCCGGCCGCCATCATGCTCGCCCGCTATCAGGCGCGAAGAATGGTGTGGGAGCAGGAGATCCACGAATCCGAGGACGCCGCGGAGCAGTCGCGGCGCAGGCTGGTCGCGTTCGTCAGCCACGACCTTCGCACCCCGCTGGCCGGAATCCGCGCGGTCGCCGAGGCGATCGGTGACGGCGTGGTCTCCGACGACGAGGTTCGCACCCACGCGAAACACATTGAGAACGAATCGATTCGGCTCGCGGAGATGGTCGACGACCTCTTCGAGATGTCCAAGATCAACGCCGGAGCGATCCAACCGGTGTACGACAACGTCGCTCTCGACGAAGTCGTCGACGACGTGATCGCCGCACACCGCATCGCCGCCGAGCGCTCGGGGGTGCTGCTGCGGTCCGACGTCCCCAGCAGCCCGGTGCGGGTGATCGGCAGCGACCGGGCACTGGTGCGCGTGCTGAGCAACTTCGTCGCCAACGCGATCGCCCACACGCCCGAGGGCGGCACCGTCGAGTTGGCCGTCGGCTCCGACGAACACGGAGCGTGGCTGCGCGTCGACGACACGGGGGTCGGCATCGACGAGGCCGACATCACGCGCGTGTTCGACGTCGCCTACCGAGGCTCCAACGGTCGGGTGCCGCGCGAGGACTCGTCACTGCCCAGTGGCTCCGGCCTCGGCCTGGCCATCGCGGCGGGCCTGGTCCAGGCGCATCACGGCACCGTCGCGGCCTACAACCTGGACAACGGCGCACGCTTCGAGGTGCGGTTGCCGCTGGCAGGCGAGGAGTAGCCCGTACCGCCCGGCCCTTGTAGTTGAGTGATCGTTCTAGTATCGTCGGCGCATGGCCAAGACGAGTACCGACAAGGCGCTGCGCAAGTTCAAGTTCGAACGACGCGTCGGCCGCGTGGTGATGAACCCTCTGGTCAACGCCCTCGGCCGCATCGGCATCCACCCGCCGCTGACCGTCGAACTCGAGACCGTCGGACGCAAGTCGGGCGAACCTCGCCGCGTGCCCCTCAACGGTCGCGCCGAGGACCACGAGCTGTGGGTGATCTCGCAGCACGGCAGGCGCGCAGGCTGGGCCCACAACGTCACGGCCAACCCGCGGGTGCGCGTCCGGATCAAGGACGAATGGCGCAGCGGCACCGCAACTTTCGAGCCCGATGACGACGTGGTCGCCCGCGCCCGCGCCATCGGCGGGGGCGGCAAGGTCGGCGGGTCGGCCTTCGCCGCAGGCATGCGCGCGCTGCAGAGCGACCCGATCTCGGTGCGGATCACCTTCGACTGAGTCGCGCTCGGCATCGAGGTAGCACTGGCGCCCAGGAAGCGCGAGAGCGCCGAGCCTCAGCGCTATCCGAACGTGGGCCCGCGTCAGTCGGGGATCGACCCGCTCAGGCGCTCGGCGGCGGCCAGGTAGTCCTCGATGAACTCGAGGACCACGTCGCGTGCGGGCTTTACCTTGTTCATCAGGCCGACGCCCTGGCCGACGAAGTACGTCGACAGCGCCTGCGCACCCGGATGCCCTTGAGAGGCAAGCACGTCGACGCGGCGCAGCAGCGGCTCGGCCAGCATCGACTGCAACGGCAGCGGTAGCGGCTTGCGGCCGCCGTCGTTGCGGCTGCCACGCGTCGGTCCAATCGGACACCAGCTGCCGCGAGGGCTTGCCCGTGCGGCCCGCCGAGCGCACGGTGTCGCGGGACGTCGCGGCCAGCATCTTCTCCTTGGTGTGCGGCGCGGTCTCGGCCTCCTCGGTGGTCAGCCACACCGACCCCGTCCACGCGCCCGCGGCGCCCATCGCGACCATGCCGGCCATCTGCCTGCCCGTGACGATGCCGCCTGCGGCGAGCACGGGCACCTTGCTCCCGATCGCATCGAGCGCGTCCAGCACCTCGGGAATCAGCACCAGCGTCGACACCTCGCCGCAGTGACCGCCGGCCTCGGTGCCCTGCGCGACGATCAGGTCGACACCGGCCGCGGCCTGCTTGACGGCGTGCTCCTTGGCGCCCACCAGCGCTGCGACCGGAACACCGTGCTCTCGGCCCGCCTCGATCATGTAGTCGGGCGGCACGCCCAGGGCATTGGCGATCAACTTGATCGGATGGCTCATCGCCACGCTCAGCAGATCCTGGCCGGTGTCGCCGGTGAGGAACGACGGGCCCGTGCGCGGCGACGCCTCGGGTTCGATGCCGTGCGCGGCGAACAGGTCGGCGACGAAGCCGCGGTAGTCGTCGGGGATGCGAGCCGCCAGGTCGCCACGCGAGAGCTTCTCGCCCTTGCCCTCGAACTTCGCGGGCACGATGAGGTCGAGGCCGTAGGACCTACCGCGTACGTGGTCGTCGATCCAGGACAGCTCCTGGTCGAGTTGCTCGGGCGTGAACGCGGTGGCGCCGAGCACCCCGAAGCCGCCCGCGTTGGTGACGGCGGCGACGACGTCGCGGCAATGGCTGAACGCGAAGAGCGGGAACTCGATTCCGAACTGCTCACAGATGGCGGGCTTCACCCGGCCAGTATTACGCCGCCGACTGCACGCTTGTTGACGGGGTTACTCGAGATTTGCGTGCAACATCCGTACGTTCGGCGTTGGCCGGCTACTCCCGCGCAACGGCGCGAACGCGAACTCGGCCAGTCCCTCGCCGGGATCGATCGCCGCCCGGAATCCCAGCCGGTCAGCGGCTTCGGAGGGGTCGGCGACGATGTGCCGGACGTCGCCGCTGCGATACTGCCCGGTGACCACGGGTTCGACCCCGCCGCGCACGTCGCACAGCCGCTTGGCCACGTCGATGATCGAGATGGGCCGCCCGGAGCACACGTTGAACGCCTCGAACCCGAGCGGCTCGGCGCCGACCGCCGCGACGTTGGCGGCGGCGACGTCGTCGACGTGGATGAAGTCGCGCATCTGGCCACCATCCTCGTAAACCCTTGGCGCCTCGCCCTTTTCGATCGCCGACCGGAAGATCGCCGCCACTCCCGAATACGGGGTGTCGCGTGGCATGTTCGGGCCGTAGACGTTGTGGTAGCGCAATGCCACGCACGAGCCGCCGGTGGCCTCCGCCCAGGCAAGCGCGTAATGCTCCTGCGCGGTCTTGCTCGCCGCGTACAGGCTGCGGGGGCGCAGCGGCGCATCCTCGGCCACCAGCCGCCACTGCAGCGGCTCCAGGCCCAGCGGGCATCGGTGCTCGAAGACGCCGTCGTCGAGATCCGACTTGGTGCGCGGCAGCGGCTCGACGATGCCGTGCACCGGGCACTCGTAGCGCCCCTGGCCGTACACCACCATCGACGACGCCAGCACCAGCTTGTTGCAGCCTGCCGCGAACATCTCGGCAAGCAGAACGGTCGTGCCGTAGTCGTTGTGGCTGCCGTAGGAGGGCGCATCGGCGGCGTCGACTCCCGCGCCGACGACGGCTGCCTGGTGGCACACCACGTCGATGCCCGGCATCAACGAGGCAAGCCCCGAGGCGTCGCGGACGTCGACCTCGAGAACACCTTCCGGCGGCGTGACGGTGTTGCCGTGCGCGGCGGTGAGCATCGCGTCCATGGCCACCACCTCGTGGCCCGCCGCCGTCAGGGCCGCACGCACCCGCGATCCGATGAAGCCCGCAGCACCGGTGAGGAGGACCTTCACGGCAGCTCGAAGGGCAGGGTGACGCCTTGGTGAGCCAGGCAATGGCGTACAGGTGCGCTCGACCTCGGCCGTGTTCCCTATGGCCTCGTGAACCAACTGCTTGAACGGCACCAGGTTCTTCTCGAACTCCGCGAACACGTCGACGGCCGTCACGCCAGCGCCGGACTCGATGCCCGCATCCAGATCCGTCACCAAGGCAATTGCGGCATAACACATTTCGAGCTCTCGGGCCAGCACCGCCTCTGGGTAGCCGGTCATGTTCACCAGCGTGAAGCCCTGGTCGGCGAACCACCGGCTCTCGGCGCGGGTGGAGAACCGCGGCCCCTGGATCACCACCATGGTCCCGCCGTCGACGACGCCGGGCAGCTCGGCCGCGGCCGCACGCAGCGTCGGGCAGTACGGATCGGCGAATCCGACGTGGATGCCGCCGGAGTCGAAGTAGGTGTCGGCGCGGGCGCGGGTGCGATCGACCAGCTGATCGGGCACCACCATCGCCCCGGGGCCGAGCTCCGTGGTGAGGCTTCCGACCGCGCAGGGCGCGAAGATGCGGCGCACGCCGAGCGCACGCAGGGCCCACATGTTGGCGCGGTACGGCACCGTGTGCGGCGAGAACTCGTGGGCGACGCCGTGGCGGGGCAGGAACGCGACCTCGTGCTGGTCGACGGTGCCCACCGTGATCGAGTGCGCTGGGCGCGCCGTACGGGGTGTCCAGGCTGACGCTTCGAGCGTCGGGACCGAAGAACGAATAGAAGCCGCTGCCGCCGATGACTCCGAGCATCTGCCCATTGTGGTGCATGCGCACCCGGCGTTGCTCACAGCGTCGTGCTGACTCCGCGATGGCGTGCCGATCGCCAGCGTGGCGAGCCTGGGTGCGTCGGCTGCTGCTTGCCGCGATCAGCGGCGACCTCGCGCCGCGGTGGGCGCGCTGCCGTCTCTGCTCGGCGCGATCGTCCTGGCGATGGTCATGAACTTGGAGCCACGTCGTCGCGGCACCGGCTGGAGACGCGGCGCCTCGGCACCGTGCGACCATGAACGCGTGGCCAGTTTCGCGCAATGGATCGAGGGCGCCCGTCCCGCACCCTTCCCAACGCCGTAGCCCCCGTGATCGCGGGGACGGGCGCGGCGGCGTGGCTGGATCAGGCGGTCTGGTGGAAGGCGCTGCTGGCGCTGGTCGTCTCGCTGGCGCTGATCGTCGGCGTCAACTACGCCAACGACTACTCGGACGGCATCCGCGGCACCGACGACGTCCGCGCCGGCCCGCTGCGGCTCGTGGGTTCGCGCGTGGCGACGCCGCGTGTCGGTGCTGACGGCCGCGGTGGTGAGCCTCGTCGTCGGTGCGGCCGCGGGACTCGCGCTCGCGCTCGTCAGCCAACCGTGGTTGATCGCGCTGGGCGTCGCCTGCATCGCGGGCGCGTGGCTCTACACCGGCGGCTCGAAGCCGTATGGCTACCTCGGCCTCGGCGAGGTAGCGGTGTTCGTGTTCTTCGGCCTGGTCGCGGTGCTCGGCACGCAGTACACGCAGGCGCTGCGGATCGACTGGGTCGGCGGGGCGCTCGCCGTCGCCACCGGAGCGCTGTCCTCGGCGGTGCTGGTCGCCAACAACCTGCGGGACATCCCGACCGACGAGCGAGTCCGGCAAGATCACGCTCGCCGTGCGACTCGGTGATGCCCGCACCCGCGTGCTCTTCCAGAGTCTGGTCGCGCTGGCGTTCGTCCTGACGCTGGTGCTGATGCTCGCCACGCCGTGGTGCGCGGTCGGGTTGATCGCGTTGCCCCTGGCGGTGCGGGCGGCCGGGCCCGTGCGCAAGGGGTTGGGCGGCAAGGACCTCATCCCCGTGCTGCGCGATACCGGGCTGACGATGCTGGTGTGGTCGATCGCGATGGCCTGCGCGCTGGCGTTCGGCGGCTGAACCGCCTGCGATTTGTGGAGTATTTCCATCGCTCACGCGCTGGAAATCTCCACAAATCGCGTGAGGGTCTAGCCGCCGAGCGCACCCAGCAGCCGGTCGAGGTCGTCCTCGGTGTTGTAGAGGTGGAAGCCGACCCGCACCGCGCCTGCGCGGACCGCGGCGCGGATGCCCGCCCGCCGCAACCGATCGGCCGCATCGTCACCGCCAACTGCGGAGGGTATCGATACGATGGCCGAATTCGACTGTGGCAGTCCGATTTCGGCGCGCAGGCGGTTGGCCAGCCCTACGGTGTGCGCCTCGAGCGCCGTCGCGTCCAACGACGCCAGCCATGGCAGCGTCAGCCCAGCGCCGAGCACCCCGAACCACGCGGGCGAGGTGTCGAATCGGCGGGCGTCGGACGCCAGCCTCAGCGGCAGGCCGTAGATCGTCGACCAGGGATGCTCGCCGGCGTACCAGTTCGCGGCGTGAGGTGTCATCAGGCGAGACACCCTCTCGCTCAACGACATCCACGCCGTCCCTCGCGGTGCGAGAAGCCACTTGTACACCGACGCCTGCGGTCACGTCGACCCAGCCGAGATCGAGTCGCTTCCACCCGACCGCTTGCGTGACGTCGAGGACCGACCCAGGTGGCGGCGTCGGCCAAGCCCGCCCGCAACGCGTCGACGTCGAGCACGGCGCCGTTCGCCGACTGCACCAGGCTCGCGACCACGACGTCGTAGTCCGCGGCCGTTGCGACCAACTGCTGCGCCGACAGCTCCGTCACCGATACGCCGCGAGCCGCTTGCGCCGCGAACGGGAAGGTGGTGCTGGTGAACTCACCTGCGAGCGTGGCGACGCGCGCACCGTCCGGCACCGCGGCCGCAACCAGACCCAGCACGGCCGAGACGCTGCCGCCCATCGCGACGGATTCGACGGGAACCCCCGTCAGGGCGGCATAGGCCACGCGGCCGCGATGCACCGGTTCGTCAAAACCGGTGGCGTCCAACGAGCCCGCGCTCCAGTCGGCGATGCACCTGCTCAACTCGGCGAGCAGGAAGGTCGGCGGAAGACCGTACGTCGGCGAGTTGAGAAACCCGTCGGCGCCCTCGAATTCGGCGCCGAACGCCGCGCGCGGACCGACCGTCACGAAATGGTCATTCGTCCGCTGGACCGAGTCCGGATCCGGGTCCGGCTTCACCGCAGGCGCGGCCCCGTCGCGCAGGCGTGCGCGCAGCTGCTCTCGGTCGATGCGCCTGCGCTCGTCGAAGCGCGCCATGCTGGCGGTCGCACGGTCCCGAAGCGGGGCGAATACCCAGATTCCCAGCGGCAATGCCACGACGATCGCGAAGAGCAGACGCGACGACGATCGGGAACTCGGCGATGCCGATCAGATGCCCGACGCCGAAGATCACCGCGGTGAGCGCCGCCACCAGCAACAGTCGGGCGACCGCGTAGACCACCACATCGCGGACCATGCGCGCCCCGAGCCGATCATCAGACACGGTCCGAGCCTACCGACGGGGCGTATATTGACACGAAGGAGGTTTTTCGTGCAGTTCTTACTCCTCGTCATCATCATGGCGGGCCTGGCCTACGTGGCTTGGCGTCTGATGCGAGCCACCGCCAATCGGCCGACGACGAAGGTCGTTGGGCCCGACGACGACCCCGACTTTCTCCGTCGGCTCGGCCACGGCGACCCGGACGCTCGCTAGCCCTAGCGAATCCTCGGAAATCCGCTCGCCACCACGGCAGCCATCTCGAGCAGTGCCTCGCGCGTCTGCGGCTTGAGGTGATCGAGGCCGATCTCGGCGCCCTCTTCGAGATGCGGATCGAACGGCACCTGCACCACGGCCCGACTCCGTCGCGAGAAGTGATCCACGACCTTGCGCATGTCGACCTTGCCCGAGCGCGGTCGCACGGCGTTGATGACGGTGATCCCGTTGCGCACCAGCTCCTGATAGCCGTGGGCATCGAGCCAGTCCAGCGTTGCCGATGCGCTGCGGGAACCGTCGACCGAACCGGAGCTGACGACGATCAGCATGTCGGCCTTCGCGAGCACCGCCGCCATCGCCGAGTGCAGCAGGCCGGTGCCGCAGTCCGTGAGCACCAGCGTGTAGAAGCGTTCGAGCACCTCGAGGGTCTTCGTGTAGTCGGCCGAGCTGAACGCCTCCGACACCGCCGGATCGCTTTCCGACGCCAACACCTCGAGTCGGCTAGCGGCCTGCGAGGTGTAGCCACGGACGTCGCTGTAGCTCCTGATGCCCTCGGCGTCACGCAGAAGGTGGCGGACGGTGTTCGGTGTCTCCAGCGGCACCTTCTGGCTCAGCGTGCCGCGGTCGGGGTTGGCGTCGACGGCGATCACCCGGTCGCCTCGGATGGAGGCGAACGTCGAGCCCAATGTCGCGGTGATCGTCGTCTTCCCGACGCCACCCTTGAGCGATAGCACGGCAATCCGGTAGCAGCCGCGCAGCGGCTTGTTGACCTGGGCGACAAGGCCCTTGCGGCGCAGGGCCTTTGGGCCCTCACCGAGATTGATCAGCGTCCCCGACGCGAGGTAGACGCCGCGCCGCCAGCCCTGGGTGGGCCGCCGCTTCGGCTCGCCGAGCAGTGCCACCGTCGATAGGTCGAGGTACGAGGGCGGCGGCTCCGAAGGACCGTCCTCGACAACAGCCTGAGGAACCCGATCCAGATCGGCCAGGGGAACCGGGAACTCCGGCGGCTCCGGCGCGAGTTGCACCCGCGGCATGCCGTTGGGAGGCGTCACCGCGGTCCACTCGGCTGGCACCGTTTCGGACGGATCTCTGAACCGCTGCTGCGCCCGGAACCCGACGGGTTGGTCGGCAGCCGACGGATCGGCATGTCCAAACGGCAAAGTCAGCTCACCCCGGCATACGAATGCAACCCGGTCGTGACCAGGTTGATGAAGAACAGGTTGAACACCATCGCGACGAACCCGGCCACGTTGATCCAGGCTGCCTTGCGGTCCCGCCAGCCCGCGGTCGAGCGGGCATGCAGGTAGGCGGCGTAGATCACCCATGCGATGAACGCCACCGTCTCCTTGGGGTCCCAGCCCCAGTAGCGGCCCCACGCCTCCTCGGCCCAGATGGCACCGAAGATCACTCCGAAGCCGAACACCGGGAACCCGAAGATGGTCGCGCGGTAGGCGATGCGGTCCAGCGTCTGGGCGTCGGGAAGCTTGCTGACGATCTGCGCGATGCGGCCTTGGCGGTCGGGCTCGCCCAGCGGAGACCGCTTCACCAGGAACAGGATCGACGCCACGCCGGCGACCAGGAACACTCCCGGAGCCGAGGCTCACCACCGAGACGTGAATCGGCAGCCAGTACGACTGCAGCGCGGGCATCACCGGCGCGGCGTTGGCGTACAGCCAGCGTCCCGACACCGCCAAGCAGAATCAGCACGGGGAGCAGCACGAACGCCCACAGTGAGCGATATTGCGGGCGGCGCAGCATGATCGCGGCGGCGACCAGACCGCAGAAGCACGTCAGGTTGATGAACTCGTACATGTTGCCCCACGGCGGGCGCATCGTCGCGAAGCCGCGCAACACGATGCAGGCGAGCAGCATCGCGATGCCGACGTACACCAGGGCCACTCCGGACCGCCCGATGCGTTCGTCCACCGGTCGCTTCGGGGCGTCGAGCACGCGCCCAGGCCCGTCTGCTCCCGCAACGGTGCCCGCGGCCACCAGTTCGCGTTGCTCGACGGTGCGGCTACGGGTGTACGCGAGTTCGACGGCGAGCAGGATCAGGGCGATGACGAGGACGACCATGGCCGAGGTGAACGCCCAGTCGGAGTACCTGGCCAGCCCGATGTCGATGTGCGTGGTGTTCATGCGTCCTTCTCAGCCAACAGCCGCCGGGTAATGCGCTCGAACTCGTCGCCCCACCCCGAATTGTCGGTGCGGGCCAGGCCGCCCAGCTCGACATTCACCGTACCCGGCCCGACCTGTTCGAGCCGAACCCAGAGCCTGCGTCGACGCACCACGAGCGACACCAGCAACCCGGCCATCATCGTCATCGCGGATACCAGCACCCACACCTGCGCCGGATCGTGGGACACCTGCAGGTTGACGAACGGCACCGCACCGTCGAAGCGAATCGTCGGTGCCGTCGGCCAGACGCGTCGACTCGCCCTGTCCGAGGTTGACCCTGGCCTCCTTGTTCAGCCGCTTCTGTTGGATCATCCGTTGATCCAGCGAGAAGATCGACTGCGGCCGGCCCGTGTCGAGGCCCGTGTCGCCGCGGTAGATGTCGACGGCGACTGCGGGGTCGTTGAGCCCGGGGAAGCTCGAGGACAGAAGCTTGCCGTCGAGTTGCTCGGTCGGAGCGAACAACCCCTGCACGGCGATCTGATGCTTGCGTCGCTCGTCGGCGTCGGGATACATGCCGCCCGGCGGGTCGACGCGGATCACTCCCGACGACAGCAACGTCAGCGGATCGTCGGGACGGAACTGCACGGTCTGGGTGCGGGTCTGCCCGTCGGGGAAAGTGACGGTGAACGTCGGCGCGTAGCCGTGGCCCTGCAGGTAGATCCGGTCACCGCCGAGGCGAAGCGGATGGTTGACCTCGAGCCGATATGGGCGCCAGGTATCGGAGTCCAGATCGTCGCCGGCCTGGTACTCGATGTTGGCGGCGAACGACGTCGCCTGGCCACTCGGCAGGTAGCCCGCATCGAAGTCGTTCACGCGCAAGCAGATTGGGTGCAGCGACGTGCCGTCCACGGTGTTGCCTGCGCGGAACGAGTCGAAGGCCGCGGGCGACGCCGAGCAGAAGCCCGGGCCTCCGTCGGCGATGACGATGACGTTGCCCTCGTAGCCGAACAATTTGCCGGCGGCCACCGCAACCAGCAGAGCCAGAAGCGAGAAGTGGAAGACGAGGTTGCCGAACTCGTGGAGATATCCCTTCTCGGCGGAGATCTCGGTGAATTCACCCTCGCTAGTGGTGGTTCGCCGCCACCCCTTGAGGCGTCCAGCCAACGCCGCGGCGACGTCTGCCACGTCGCCGTCGGTCTCTTCGGTGTGGTGTTTGGGTAGTCGGCCGAGGTTGCGCGGCGCGGCTACGGGCATCGCCCTGAGGTTGCGAACGTGCTCGATCAGACGCGGCGTCAGGCAGCCGACCAGCGAGATGAACAGCAACGCGTAGATCGACGTGAACCAGAAGCTGGAGAAGACGGTGAACGCCTGCAGCTTGTCCAGCCACGGTCCGATCGTCGGGTGCTCGACGATGTACTGCTCGACCTTCGCGTCGTTCAGGCTGCGCTGCGGGAGGAGCGCCCCGGGGATCGCGCCGAGCGCCAACAGGAACAGCAGCACCAGCGCGGTGCCCATCGACGTGAGGGTGCGCCAGGTGTTGCGGGCATACGCGAGCAGACGCCGGAGTGCTGTCATATCGGCAACCGCACGTCGCTGACGAAGGCATCGCGCACCCAGGAGACGAACTCGTTCCACAGCCCGGTGACCAAGGCGATGCCGACGAGGATCAGCAGCACCCCGCCGAAGATCTGGATCCCCCGTGATGGCGGCGCAGCCAGCCCATCCCCCGAACCGCATGCGCCGAGCCCAGGGCCAACAGCACGAAGGGAATTCCCAACCCGAGGCAGTACGCGACGACCAGGAGCACGCCGCGGGCGATGGTGGCGCCGTCATCCGCCGTCGCCACGACCATGACGCCGGTCAGCGTTGGCCCCAGGCATGGTGTCCAACCCAGCGCGAAGACGGCACCGAGCAGCGGTGCTCCGACGACGGTGGAAACCTGACGCGGCGTGAACCTCACCTGCCGCTGCAGCGGCGGAACGAAGCCGATGAACACCAGGCCCATCACGATGGTGATGACGCCGCCGATGCGTTCCAGCAGAAGCTGATTGGCGATGAGCGTGGTGGTCATGCCGAGCACCGCGACCGCACCGAGCAGGAAGACCGCAGTGAACCCCGCGACGAAGAGTGCCGCGGCGCCTGCGACGCGCAGCCTCGCATGTCGCCCATCGTGCTCGTCGTCGACGCCGACGACCGCAGCCAGATAGGACAGATACCCCGGCACCAGCGGTACCACGCACGGCGAGGCGAACGACACCAGACCCGCCAGCACGCTCACCCCCAGCGCCAGCAGAACCGGCCCCGCAGAAGCGATTTCGGCGAAGCCCGTCACGTCCCCGCCTTCTCGGCCGCCAGGCGTTGCACGACGGGCAGCAGATCCTCGGAGAGGAGTTCACGGAGGAACACGGCCGCGACGCGGTGCTCGCGGTCCAACACGACGGTCGACGGGATGACTGTCGTCGGATACCGGCCGCCGAACGCGATCATGGTCCGCATCGCCGGGTCGTAGATCGATGGGAACGTCACCTTGCGATCCGTGACGAAATCGATTGCGGCGTCGCGGTTGTTGTCGCGCACGTCGATACCGAGGAAGGCCACGCCATACTTGCGCGTGGCGTCGTAGACGCGCTGCAGTTCGCCGATCTCCGACCGACACGGGGCGCACCACTGTCCCCAGACGTTGATGACCACGACCTTGCCCGCGAAATCGTCGAGCGAGACGGTCCTGTTCGGGTCGGTCAGCTCCGGGCCACTGATCGGCCCAGGCCGATTTCGGCTCTGCGGCGGATCGTAGAAGATGTCGGTCTTGCCTCCGGGCGCCACGAATTCGAACGTGCCACCCTGCGCGACGGCATCGTCACCCGTCGCGCAACCGGTGAGCAGCGCCACCAGTGCCGCGAGAAGGGCAACCAGCCATCTCACCGTCCCGCCAACTCCGCGTAGCCCCAGCCGACGTATTCGCCGTCGTGGAAGTAGAAGGAGGTGACCGACGCGAGGTTGCACAGCCGCCGCGTCGGGAAGTGATGCAGCGGCTGACCGGTCATGGCCCGCCTCACCGTCTCGACGGGCAACTGATGACTGACGCACAGCGCCTCGTGGCCCGCCGCCGCAGCACGGGCACGGTACACGGCCGACGTCATTCGGGCCGCGATCTCCACATAGGGCTCACCCCACGACGGCTTGCGGGGGTTGCGCAGATACTTCCAGTTCCTCGGGTCGCGCAGCGCGCCGTCGCCCGGTGAGACGTGTTGGCCCTCAAAGACGTTCATCGACTCGATGAGGTCTGGATCGGTGTGGACCGCCAGGCTGCGCAGATCCGCGAGCGGCTGGGCCGTCTCCTGCGCGCGTTCCAGTGGCGAGGCGACGAGGTAGGTGATGTCGCGACTGGCCAGCCACTCGGCGACCGCCTGGGCTTGAGCGCGACCCCTCTCGGACAGGTGGTAGTCCGGCAACCTGCCATAGAGGACCTTCTCGGGATTGTGCACCTCGCCGTGACGCATGACGTTGACGATCGTCTTCTCGGTCATCAGGCCTCCGGCCGTTGCGCCCGAGCGGCCGCGCGCGCCGCAGCGGGCAGCGCGTTACCGATGCGGTCGAACGCGTCGTCATCCAATGCGGTTGACACGAACCATGTTTCGAATGCACTGCACGGCGGATAGATGCCCGCGTCGAGTAGTGCGTGGAAGAACGCCGGGAATCGCCACGTGTCGGTGGCCTTCGCCGTGGCGAAGTCCACCACCGGATCGTCGGAAAAGAACACGCTGAACATGTTGGCCGCCCGCGAAATTCGGTGGGCCACCCCCGCTTCGGAAAGCGCCGAGGTGATCATCCCGGCGAGCCGGTCCGCGTTGGCGTCCAGCGCCGCGTACACCGCGCCATCGGCGGCGCGCAGTGTCGCCAGGCCCGCCGCCATCGCCACCGGATTGCCCGACAGCGTGCCCGCCTGGTACACCGGTCCCAGCGGGGCGAGCCGCTCCATGACCTCGGCCCGGCCGCCGAACGCCGCGGCGGGCAGGCCCCCGCTCATCACCTTGCCGAAGGCAAAGAGGTCCGCGGCGACGGGGTCCACGCCGTACCAACCCGCGGGGCTGACCCGGAAGCCCGTCATTACCTCGTCGAGGATCAGCAGCGCCCCGTGCTCAGCGGTGATGCGCCGCAAGGCGGCGTTGTAACCGGGCAGCGGCGCTACGGTGCCCATGTTGCCCGCAGCGGCTTCGGTTATCACACAGGCGATTTCGTCGCCAGCCTCGCTGAAGGCGGCCTCGACCGCGGCGACGTCGTTGTACGGCAGCACGATCGTGTCGGCGGCGGCCGCTCCGGTGACGCCCGGGGAGGACGGCAGACCCAGCGTCGCGACGCCCGACCCGGCGTCGGCGAGCAGCGCATCGCTGTGCCCGTGGTAGCAGCCCGAGAACTTGATGATCTTCGCGCGGCCGGTGAAGCCCCTGGCCAACCGGATCGCGCTCATCGTGGCCTCGGTGCCGGAGTTCACCATGCGGACTCGTTCGACCGCCCCGACACGGCTGGCGAGTTCGGTGGCGAGTTCGGTCTCCGACGGCGTCGGCGCACCGAAGCTGAGGCCGTCGGCGACGACGCGCTGCACGGCCTCCACGATCGCCGGGTGCGCGTGACCCAGGATCATCGGGCCCCAGGAGCAGACCAGGTCGACGTAGCGGTTGTCGTCGGCGTCGGTGAGCCAGCACCCGTTGGCCTTGGTGATGAAGCGCGGGGTGCCGCCGACCGACTTGAAGGCTCGGACCGGCGAGTTCACCCCGCCGGGGATCACGGCGGACGCCTCGGCGAACAGCCGTGCCGATGTGTCTGCACGCATGCGCTCCAGTGTCCCAGCAGCGCCCGAGGCGTCAACTACAGGGTGTAGTCGATCACGGCGCTGTGACGGCATCGGCAACCGCCCTGCCCAGTGCCGTGGTGGTCGCGGTGCCGCCCATGTCGGGCGTGAGGCTGTCACCCCCGCGCGCCAGGACGGTCTCGACGGCCTTGAGCACTGCGGCGGCGGCGTCGGGTTCGCCGAGGTGCTCGAGCATCATCGATGCGCACCAGATCTGGCCGATGGGGTTGGCGATCCCGCGCCCCGCGATGTCGGGGGCCGACCCGTGCACCGGCTCGAACAGGCTCGGGAATATCCGCTCCGGATTGATGTTCGCGCTCGGAGCGATGCCGATGGTGCCGGTGCAGGCTGGGCCGAGGTCGGACAGGATGTCGCCGAACAGGTTTGACGCGACGACGACGTCGAACCAGTCGGGGTGCATCACGAAGTTGGCCGCCAGGATGTCGATGTGGAACTTGTCCACCGTCGACGTCCGGGTAGTCGGCGGCCATCGCCTTTACGCGTTCATCCCAGTACGGCATCGTGATCGAGATGCCGTTGCTCTTCGTCGCCGACGTCAGGTGCCGCTTTGGTCGAGTCCGCGGCGAGGTCGAAGGCGAACCTGAGGATCCGGTCGACACCCGTGCGGGTCATGACGGTTTCCTGCATGACGATTTCTCGGTCGGTGCCCTCGAAGATCTTGCCACCGACGCTGGAGTACTCCCCTTCGGTGTTCTCGCGCACGACGTAGAAGTCGACGTCGCCCGGCTGACGGCCGGCCAGCGGACTGCGCACGCCCGGCATCAGGCGTACCGGTCGCAGGTTGACGTACTGATCGAAGGCGCGGCGGAACTGCAGCAGGCTCCCCCACAGCGACACGTGATCGGGCACCACCTCGGGCCAGCCGACGGCGCCGAAGTAGATCGCGTCGAACCCGCGGAGTTCCTCGAACCAGTTGTCGGGCAACATCTTCCCGTGCTTGACGTAGTAGTCGGCGCTGGAGTGGTCGAAGTGCTCGAAGTCCAATCTCAGGTCGAACGCGGCGGCGGTCGCGTCGAGCACCCGCAAGCCCTCGGGGACGACTTCGGTGCCGATTCCGTCCCCGGGAATCACGGCGATGCGGTGGGTAGTGGTCATTCAGGCCGGAGTCAGAGCGAAGATCGGATGATCGGCGTCGTCGGGCAGCTGCTTCCAGTAGCCCTCGACGACCTTGCCCGCCAGCGGCCGGTAGACCGCGATGATCGGCGCCCGCTTCTCGACGGGGACCTCGGTTGCGACGTAGCTCGTCTTGCCGAGCTTGACCTTCGGATCTGCTCGCACGTTGCGCACCCACGCCGACTCGCCGCGCGTCGACACCAGGTACTTGACGCCGTCGACCTCGGGGACGACGACGGGGATCTCCTGCGGCTCCTTGCTGCCGCGCTTGGTCACGGTCAGCGTCTCACTGCCGCCGATTCCGAACGCCATCGCGATCTTGTTGAAGACCTTCGCGGTGAACCACGGGGGCTTGAGGTATGCCATGCCCATGAGTTTGATGGTCAGCATGCACCTTCCGCAACGGGTCACCGAGTTCTGATGCGCTTCGCCGATCAGCGCGCACGATTCAACCGCCGCGTGATGAATCCCCTGATACGGCCGCTGTCCGGGCGCGTGGCAATGTGGTCGCTCATCGAGCATCGCGGGCGACGCAGCGGGACCGCGTATCGCACCCCGGTGTCGATGTTCCCCACGGCGGACGGCGTCGCGATCCTGCTCGCCTACGGCGACGACCGCGACTGGGTGCGAAACCTCGTCGCGGCAGGCGGCGGGCGAGCAGTCATGGGCGGCAAGACCTTTGACGTCACCGACCCTCGGATCGTGCCGACGCCGGAGGCCGCGGCCATGCTGCGGGCACCGTGGCGTCAGGCGTTCGGGCTGATGAGCACGCCGTCCGCCCTGCTGCTGCGCCGGACGTAACCACTCGATCGCATCGGGTTATCCACAGGGGTTGATGTCGCTTTCGTCGACCTGTCGTACCCCTCGTGCATACTCGCAACATGTTCGAGTTGGTGGCGGAGTTCGACCCCGAGGCGTCGGAAGCGACGTTGGTGGAGCGGCTCGCGGCCGCCGAACGGGTGAAGTCCGCCGCTGCGGCCGATCAAGCCAAGTCGACCGCCGCACTCGATGCGAAGCGACGAGCCGCCGAGGCCGACCGCGGTGTGCCCGCCGCCCAACGGGGCCGTGGCCTGGGCAGCGAGATCGGGTTGGCCCGCCACGATTCGCCCAAGCGCGGTCGTGAGCACCTCGCCTTCGCGAAGGTGCTGGTCAACGACATGCCGCACACCCTGGCGGCGTTGGAGGCCGGGGTGCTCTCGGAGTACCGCGCCAGTCTGATCGTCACCGAAGGGATGGGCCTGAGCCCGGCTGACCGCCGCGCCCTGGACGCCGAACTATGCGCCAAACAACGCGGGTTGGCCGGACTCGGCAACAAGAAGATCACCAACCGGGCCCGCACGATCGCCTACCGCCTGAACTCGCAGGCCGCCGCCGACCGCGCGGCACGCGCACCCACCGGCCGCACCGTGACCATCCGCACCGGCCGCGACGGCATGGGCTACGTGACCGCCTACCTGCCGATGCCCCACGTCCTGGCGGTGCACGGCGCGCTGAAGACAGCCGCCGACGAGTGCCCTGAGAATCGGCCACGCGGCCATGTCATGGCCGACACCCTCGTCGAACGCATCACCGGCCGCCCCGCCGACGTCCCGGTGCCGATCGCGGTGAACATGGTGCTCACCGATCGGACCCTGCTCGCCGGGGACAACACCCCCGCCCGGATACCCGGCTACGGACCCATCCCCGCCCCGATCGCCCGACGCCTCATCGGTGAAGCCATCTGGGATGACCGCTCCAAGGCCACCCTGCGCCGGCTCTACCAACACCCCCCCTCCGGGGCACTGGTGGCGATGGAATCGCGCGCCCGACTGTTCCCCAAGGGACTCTCGGCGTTCATCGACCTACGCGACGACACGTGTCGCACCCCGTACTGCGACGCCCCGATCCGCCACCACGACCACGCCACCCCCAACCACCGCGGCGGACCCACCAGCGCCACCAACGGCCTAGGGCTGTGCGAAGCCTGCAACTACACCAAGGAAGCCGCCGGCTGGCACGTCACCGCGACGGTCGACGAAACCGGCACCCACACCGCCGAATTCACCACCCCCACCGGCGCACACCACCACTCCCACGCCCCACCAACTACACCCGCCACGGCCCGCCATCGACCGAGCCTGGCCACGCCACGCCGCCTAGCCAGCTCGCCTAGCCGGCGCGCCAGGTCAGCGGCGCACCCTCGCCCTTGGTCATCACGGTGCCTGCCATCACCCGCACGCGGTAGGGCGCCAGCCTGAGCACGGCGAATTCGTCCGACGTCGGTCCGTCGCGCCACTGCGGAATGATCAGTGGGTCGTAGCCGACGGGTTCCGGGCCGTTCGCGAACATGTCCCACACCGTGCGCCGAGTGTCGTCGTCGAGGTACCACTGGGCGACGCATTCGGCGCTGCACGTGTCGTGACTCGGGGTCCAGTAGCTCACCGACACCTCGGGATGCGCATCGAGGTGCGCGCGCTTCACCGGCGTGGGCACCGTCGCGATCCAGCCGATGAGGTCGGCGCCGTCCCATGCCCAGATCGGATGCAGAATGCGGCTGCGCGGCCGGCCATCACGGTCGACGGTCGCCACCGACGCCCACACGATGGAGTGGGCCATCTCGACGAAGGCCGGTGCGATCCCGTCCAGCGGCGTCACGGCTGTTCCCGCGGTTCGACATGAGCGAGGACCGGCCCCTTGGCGACCGTGGTGAACGGCACGTCGACGGGGAAGTCGTCCTCGATCGAGCGGATCTTCAACGATCGGACGATGGTCGCCATCGCGAGCGTGGTCTCCAGTCGGGCGAAGTGCTCGCCGATGCACGACCGCCCGCCGCCTGCGAACGGAATGAAGTGCCACCGGTCGCGGTTCTTCGAGTTCTCGGGACTGAACCTTTCCGGGTCGAAGACCAGCGGGTGATCCCACAACGACGGATCACGATGCAGCGCATAGATTCCCACCGCCATCAGAGTGCCTGCCTCGATGCGGTAGCCGTCGACGGCGATGTCGCGCAGCGCCAGCCTGCCGATCCCCGCCGCAGGCGGACACAGCCTCAACGCCTCGTGAAGCACCTGAATGGTGTATTCGAGCCGTGGCACGTCCTCGGGCGTGAGCTCCCGGTCGCCGATCGCCGCGACCTCGGCGGCCACGCGGTCCTGCATCTCGGGGTGGTGCCCCAGCGCCCACAGCGCGTAGGTGAGCGCCGTCGCGGTCGTGTCGTGGCCGGCCAAGGATGAAGATGAGCAGATCGTTGGAGATGTCGGCGTCGGAGATCGTCTGCCCGGTCTCCGGGTCCGTGGCGGCGATCAGCGCATGGACGAGCGGCGCGTCACGCGTCGGATCGGCGCGGCAGGCGGCCAGGATCTCGTCGGTGAACGCGCGCATCGAGGCGACCGCAGCCCTGGCACGCCGTCGCGCGGGCGTCGGCAGCCATCGTCGGCGCGTGGATCGGGTTCAGTGCACGGTCCGCGGCATAACCAGATGCGACGTGCATGTGCTTGGCGATCACGTCGGCGCGTTCGTTGAGGTCCACGCCGAGGACCGAACGGCCTAAGCGACTGCATCGTCAGCCTGCGGGCCTCCAGGTCCAGATCGACGTCGCCGCCGTCGCGCCAGCGATCGACGAACACCTGCGCCGCGTGGGACATGTGGCCGCCGAAGGCGCGGACGTTCTGCTTGGTGAACACCGGTTGCAGTGCGCGCTTGCGTGGGCGCCACTTCTCATTGGGCAGGACGAAGAGGCTGTCCCCCGCCGCGTGCCTGGACCTCTTCGTGGACGATGCACCGCTCCGAGTAGGCGTCATTGCGGGCCAGCACGTCGCGAATCCCGTTGGGCGACATCACCGCAACGATGGGCGGCGCCAGCCATCGCGGGCCGATACTGCACTCGGGTCATCGGGCCGCCCGAGTCGCGGACGACCTCCTGCACGGTGTCCAGCACTCGCGCGTACTTGAGCACTGTCCAGATGGGCAGCGGGTTCTTCGGTACCAGGGGAAGCGCGCTGACGTCGGTGGGCATGCGTCTGGTAAATCTCGTTCCGGTCGGCGAAGGTACGCCACGATGGCGCGCCGACAGCGTATCGCTGCGGCCAATCGGTGTCACCCAGCAACAGCGTCACCAGCAGCGTGGCGCTAGCTCTCGCCCTGTCCGAGCCCGTTGTCCGAACCCTCTTCGGCGTCGGAGAACTTCGGGTTGCCGTCATCGTCGACCCAGTCGTTGACCGCCGTCCCTGCCACGGCGCCGTCGCTACCCGGCAGCGTGATGGTCGGGACGATCCTGGTCCATGGACTTGGCCATCTCCTTGGCCTTTTCGCGGTGCTCGTCGGTGATTTCGGGCTTCTCGGTGGGTTCTCGTTCTTCGGGCTCATCGATGACGTTGTGCTGCTCGTCGGTGCGAGGTTCGACGCTGTCGTCCTGCTTCTCCTGCTGTTCGGTAGCCATCCGCTCTGGTTGCCCGAATGTGTGACGCACGAAACAGTCGGCAGCTACACGGGCACGGCGCGCAGCGCCGCGGGCAAACTGGGCAGGAAGTGCCGGGTCGCGAAGGCGCGGATGTCGTCCGCGGTCTCCAGTGGTTCCGCACTCGGAAGCAGCAACACCATGCCCGCGTAGCGCAGGATGGTGTCGGCCAGATCGGTGACGGCCTGCTCGCCGATCCGGTCGGCGAACCCGGCGGGGAAGATCCCCCGCAGCGCGTCGGCCATCCGCTCGACCGCGGCACCGTAGTGACTGCCCGCCAACTCGAGGACCATCGCCGGTTCCTCGAGCATCATCTGGTTCAGCACGCGGTGGCGGCGGAACCGCAGAATCGAGAAGGTGAACGCCTCGACGTAGTAATTCGACTGCGGGCCAGCGCTCTTCAGCTCCGTCGCGATGTCGGCGAACAACACGACGTTCTCGCGTTCGATGACCGCGGCGACCAGTTCGTCGCGGTTGGCGAACCGCCGGTAGATGGTCGTGCGGCTCACGCCGGCGCGTCGTGCGACGTCGTCGAGGGCGACCCGGCGGATGCCGTGCCGCTCGAACTCGACCAACGCGGCGTCGAGGATGGCCTCCGTGGCCGCGTTGGATCCGCGTCAGGACCTGGCATAGCCCGCTTGCGCAAACCCGTTGTAGCGCAGCCGCATCGGCAGACGGTCCCATGCCCAGTTGACGGGCTTCGTACGCCAGAACGCCGCGAACAACTGGTAGGCCCGCTCCTTGCGGTCGCTCCACGGCAGGCCGAGGAGACCGCGGGTGCTCGGCGGCATGCCACCGGTCGTCAGGAACGCGGCGACCGGGTTGAACAGCGGCGCGATCAGACGCCACGCCATCGGCGATACACCCTTGGGGCGCGGAAACCCCTTCGTGACGTAGCCGACGCCGTAGCGCGCCGTCTGGTGCGCGACGAGGACCTCGTCGAGCATCCGGTTCCAATACCGTTGAAAGCCTGCGTAATCCGCCGGCATTGGCCGATCGCTGACGCCGTAGCGGCGATACCACGTCTTGGACTCGAGGTAGATCTGTTCCTTCTCCGCGTCGGTCAGACGCTTGACGAAGGTGTCGGCGAAGTAGAGCACCTGCTCGACGAAGGTCGCGTGCGCCCAGAAGTACGTGTCGGGGTCGAGGGCGTGGTAGCGCTCGCCGTCGGGCATGTCCCCCTTGATGTCGCGGTGGAAGTCGCGCACGCGGGTGCCCTCGTTGTCGTCGTCGGCGCCGTACACGGTCATGAAGATCGGCGGCAGTGACCGCTTGATCGCGAGCAGCGGTGTCGGAGAAGAACACCGAGTGGTCCAGCACGCCCTGGCCGAGTTCGGCGAGCATGTTCTGCAGCACCGCGGGCCGGGGGCCGATCAGGTACATCCGGTTGTCGCCGAAGTATCGCCACACCAGGGATTCGGGCCCCAAGGGGAGGCGCGTCGACCTGCTGCGAGGCCTGTCGGGGGTTCTCCGCCAGTTCGGTCATGTGAAACAGTGTTACAGAGTTCGCACTTTGTACCAAGGCGCGGCCGGAAATGTGTCCGCCATCACCGGCTGGAGCTATTTCCGCCGCAGCCGCGCGACGCCGACGACCGCCAGGACGCCCGCGACGCATCGCCAGGATGAACGCGAGCGCGATCATCGAAGGCGAATAGACCATCGATGATCTTCGAGGGCTCGGTGGCCAGGACGGGAGTCGTCGCCACCGCGGTACCGGCGGCCAACCAGCACACGACGGTCCCGATCGCGGCCACGACCGCCACGCCGAGCTCCACGACCGCGCGATTCCTCGCGGTCACGGCATTCCCTCGTCGAGCAGCGCGGTCAGCGTCGCGCGAAGCTGACGATGCTTGCGTGCCCACGCCTGCGCCGTTCGATCCGACGTGAGCTTGAGGCCGATCCCGGTGCGCCCGCGCGGCACCCCCATCAGCTCCCCGAGCGCGCGCGCCGACTGCCACTTCGGCGTCTCGGCACCCTCGGCCGGGGGATACATCTTGACGATCTCCGAGATGAGAATGGTCTCCGCGCCCTGCCGCAGGTACTTCGCCGTCAACTCGACCGACGTGTGGATGCGGGCGGCCTTCACCTGGACCGCGACGAACGCGCTCACCAGCCCGAAGAAGATCAAGCGGCACCGTCACGTCGAGCCCGTTGCCGGTCGTGTTCTGGATGAACGCCATCGAGCCGCCCGCGATGGCTCCGAGCGACAGCCACCACCAACTCGCCCCCGGCTCTGCGAACAGGACCGTCGGTGGGGCCTCAGCGGCCTCGGTCAACTGTGGTCTCCTCGCCGTCGAACCATGCCTGCGCGGGCTTGCCCTGCATCATCGCCGAGCCCGTGATCGTGAGGACCATGATGGCCGCCACGATGATGACGGCGATGAGCGAGGCTCCGAACAGAAGCAGAATGGCCAACAGCGCCACCGAGGTCAACGACAGTGCGACCCCGGCGGCCTCGAACCGCTTGCTCCCGCCGCGGGCCCGTCCCGCACAGGAAGCCGTGGGCCAGACCCACCGCGATGAGACAGACCGCCCGCGGCTCTGATGAACGTCGGACGCGGGAGACGTGAGCAGCAGAAGGCCGAATGCTGCGGTCAGGACGTCAGCGCCGATCCACAACCAGAACGCGACGTTGACGGCGCGTGGCCGACTCAGTGGCGTTGGCGGCGTTGCTGACATGGTCGGGTCAGACTACCGGGTGAAGAATTCGTAGACGTCCTTGCGGTGCAGGAGGTAAATGCCGCCGACGATCAGCACCGATCCCAAGATCGCGCTGGCCGCGAACACCACGGCCGCGGTCGTCGGGCGATCCACGGAGAGCAGATTCGTCACGACGTAGACCACCGAGGTCGCGCCGCCACCGGTGAGAAGGGTTCGCGCCCAACGGTATCCCGAGCCGCATCAAGAGCAGAAAGGTCACGACGACCGCGGCCAGGACGAAGACGAACACCCCGGAGATCGCGTCGACGTACCACGGTCCGAAGCTCGACGGGCGCATTCAACAGATCCACCGACGTAGCGCGGTCGACCATCAACGGCAGCGCGGCCACCCACAGCCAGAAGCCGGTGTCGACGTCGGGCGGCCGCGGCTGCGGCCCCGCATCCGGTCGGCTCCGGCTCCTGTGTCTGATGTCGCCGGCGGCCCGGCTCCGGTGTCACGCCAGCCAACCGGCCGCGTCGGCCGCCCAGTAGGTCAGCACGATGTCGGCTCCGGCACGACGGATGCTCGTCAACGTCTCGAGCGCGACCGTGCGCAGATCGATCCAGCCCTTGTCCGCCGCGGCGCTGATCATCGAGTACTCGCCGGACACCTGGTACGCGGCCACCGGCACCGGCGAGATGTCCGCCGCCGCCCGAACCAGGTCCAGGTAGGCCATCGCGGGCTTGATCATCACGATGTCGGCGCCCTCGTCGATGTCCAATTCGATCTCGCGCATGGCCTCGCGCGCGTTTCCGGCGTCCTGTTGGTAGGTGCGCCTGTCGCCCTTCAAGCTCGATCCGACGGCCTCGCGGAACGGTCCGTAGAAGCCCGAAGCGAACTTGGCCGCGTAGGCGAGGATGACGACGTCGTCGTGGCCCGCTGCATCGAGGCCTGCGCGGATCGCGGCGACCTGGCCATCCATCATCCCGCTCGGTCCGACCACGTGTGCGCCTGAATTCGCCTGGGCCACTGCGAGTTCCACGTATAGCGCGTTGGTCGCGTCGTTGTCGACCCGGCCGGCGCCGTCGAGTACCCCGCAGTGCCCGTGGTCGGTGAACTCGTCGAGGCAGGTATCGGCCATCAGCACCGTCGCGTCGCCGAGATCGGCCGCGAGGTCGCGCAGCGCGACGTTGAGGATGCCGTCCGGGTCGATGCCCGCTGACCCGGTGGCGTCCTTGTCCTGCTCGCGGGGGACGCCGAAGAGCATCAGCCCGCCGACGCCCGCGTCGACGGCCTCGGCGGCGGCCTTTCGCAACGAGTCGCGGGTGTGCTGAACGACGCCCGGCATCGAGTCGATCGGCCGCGCCTCCGAAATGCCGTCGGCGACGAACATCGGCAACACCAAATGCCTTGGCTCCAAGGATGTTTGCGCCACCAAACGGCGCAAGGCCGGGGTGCTGCGCAATCGACGGGGCCGATGCGTAGGAAAGGCCACAGCAAGAACTCCTCGGGCGCTAGCGGCGTCGGCTCTTCTTGCGCGGCGGCGGCAATGCACCCTCGGCACGCAGTCGCGCGGCGTGCTCGGCAAGCGCCTCCACCAGCGGTCCGACCGCCGCGGTCTCCGGCTGCACGTCGACGCGCAGGCCGAATTCCGCTGCCGTCTCGGCAGTCTTGGGCCCGATGCACGCCACGATGGTCCGCGCGTGCGGCTTGCCCGCGATGCCGACCAGGTTGCGCACCGTCGAGCTCGAGGTGAAGCAGACGGCGTCGAAGCCACCGGTCTTGATCATTTCCCGGGTGTGCGCTGGCGGAGGTGCGGCACGCACGGTCCGGTAGGCCGTCACGTCCTCGATCTCCCAGCCACGGTCGCGCAGGCCTTCGGCGAGCGTCTCGGTGGCGATGTCGGCCCGCGGCAGCAGAACGCGGTTGACCGGGTCGAAGATGTCGTCGTAGGGCGGGAACTCGTCGAGTAGCCCCAGCGAGCTCTGCTCACCGGCGGGCACCAGCTCGGGATTGATGCCGAACGCGCGGACCCGGTCGGCCGTGGCCTGACCGACGCAGGCGATCTTCACGCCGGAGAACGCGCGGGCGTCGAGGCCGAACTCGTTGAACTTCTCCCAGACCGCGCGCACCGCGTTGGTCGAGGTGAAGACGACCCACTGGAACCGGCCGTCGACCAGACCCTTGACCGCGCGCTCCATCTGCGTTGGGCTGCGCGGCGGCTCGACGGCGATCGTGGGCACCTCGACGGGCGAGGCACCGTGGGCGACGAGCCGCTCGCTCATCTCGCCTGCCTGGTCCTTCGTCCTCGGCACCAGCACGGTCCAGCCGTACAGCGCCCGGCTCTCCCACCAGTTCAGCTTCGCGCGGTTGGCGACGGTCTTGCCGATGGTGACCACCAGCGGACCGGCCAGCGGGCCCGCGGGGTCGTTGCCCGGGGCCTTGTCCAGCACGGACTTGTCCAGCAGGCCGGCCAGCGTGGACTCGACCGACCGCTGGTGACACGTGGTCCCGTTGGCCGTGATCACGCACGGCGTGGAGTCGGTCAGCCCGTACTCGATCAGCGTGCGCGCAGCGTCGGGCAGATGCGACGACGTCGCGTGCAGGATCAGTGGGCCGGGAGCGGCCGCCAATGCGGCCCAGTCCACGTCACCGCGGACGTCGGCCACGGTGTGCGACGACCCGAGCGGCAATCCCGCATAGGTCGGCACCGCGGTCTCGGCGGGCAGCCCGGGAATGATGTCGAACTGCGCCTGAGCGCGAGCCACGGCCGTCACCTCGGTGATGACCGCATCGATCGACAGTGGATCACCGGCCACCAGGCGAACGACGTCGAAGCCGTTGCGGGACTCGTTGACCAGAACCTTCGCGACCTCGGCGGGATCGCCGAGCGCCGGGCGCACGTCCACGCCGTTGGGCAGCGGGGCGCCGGTAGGTGCCGAGTTCGAGCCCGAAGTGTTCGCGGTGTCTGCGCCGTCGGCCGTGTCGGCGGCTGGCGCGGGCGCCTCTGCCGGTCCCGACGCGGGCGGCAGGTCGGAGCCGACCAGCGCGAGCACCTCGTCGGGCACGTCGGGGTCGACGAACACCAACGCCGCATTGGCGATGACCGATCGTGCCCGCGTCGTCAGCAGACCGGGGTCACCCGGTCCCGAGCCGACGAACGTGATGTGGCCGGGCTTGTGCCTGCGCCCTCGCATGCCCACCTGCCGAGTCATCCTTCACTCCCGCTTTCAGTCCGTTCCGCCAACAGCTCCCGCGCACCCAGTTCGAACAGCTCCGCGGCCACCGAGAGCCCTAGCTCTCGTGCCCGATCGGGGCTACCGATTCCGGACGCACGGATCACGTCGGATCCGTCCAGCGTCGCCACGCAACCGCGTAGCGACAGCTCCTCGAAGAGGTTGCCTTCCTCGTCGATCGATTCGACCACTTCCGCGATCGCACCCACCGGCGCTGAACACCCCGCTTCGAGCTCGGCGAGCAGGATTCGCTCCGCGGTGACTGCGGCGCGCGTGTCGGCGTCGTCCAACTCCGCCAGCAGCGCGGCGAGCTCGGTGTCACCCGCGCGGCACTCGACCGCGAGGGCTCCTTGAGCCGGCGCTGGCAACATCTGCACCGGCTCCAGAGTCTCGGTGACGTCACCTTGCCGTCCGATGCGGATCAAGCCCGCCCGGGCGACGACGACGCCGTCGAGATCACCGTTGCTTACCCTGTTCAACCTGGTGTCTAGGTTGCCTCGTAGGGGGCGAATTTCCAAACCGAGACCCAGTGCTCTAAGCTGCGCGGCCCGCCGCGGGCTCGACGTGCCGATCGTCGATCCGGCGGGCAACTCGCCGAGCACCATGCCGTCGCGCGCCACCAACGCGTCCCGTGCGTCTTCGCGGCGGGGTATCGCGGCGATGACGAAGCGGGCGTCGGCCGCGGTCGGCAAATCCTTGTACGAGTGCACCGCCATGTCGACGCGGCCGTCGGCGATGGCCTCGCGGATGGCCGCAGTGAAGACGCCGACCCCGATCTCGGCGACGGGTTCCGCCGACTGGTCCCCTGCCGTGGCGATGACGACGAGCTCGGCGGCCTGCCCCTTGGCCGAGAGGGCGTCCTTGATGACACCGGCCTGGGTGGTAGCCAAGAGGCTGCCCCGGGTGCCGATCCGGATGACCGTATCGTGAGGAATGGGCAAGCGCTACTCGGTCTTGTCGAAATCCATGGATGCCAAATCCGTTGCGACCAAGGGCAATTCACCACCGGAGACGGCGTCGACGGCCTGCGGGTCGAGCTCGAAGAGCTCGCGAAGCGCCTCGGCGTAGCTGTCCCCGCCGGGCGCCCCCGCCAATTGCTTGACCCGAACCGTCGGGGCGTGCAGAAGCTTGTCGACGACGCGGCGCACCGTCCGGGCGACCTCGTCGCGGTGGGTCGCGTCCAGACCGGGCAGCCGATTGTCCAGCCGCAGCAACTCGGCCTCGACGACGTCGGCGGCGCGCTGCCGCAGCGCGGTGACGGTCGGCGTGACCTCGGCCATGCGCTGGCCGACCAGGTAGTCAGCAACCTCGGCGGCGACGATCGCACGGGCCGCGTCGGCATCCGTGCGCGGCCGCGCGAGCAGCCGGTTCGCGCTGAATGCGGTCCATGTCGATGACGTACACGCCGGGCAGACCGGCAACCGCGGGGTCGACGTCGCGGGGCATCCCGAGGTCGCAGATCACCAGTTGCTTGGGCTGCTGGCCGTGCGCCAGCCCGCGATGCACGTCGGCGAGCGACACCACGGGTCGGACCGCACCGGTGCAGGAGACGACGACGTCGGCGTCGGTGAGCACCGGCGGAAGGTGGTCGAACGGGAAAGGCGCTGGCCTCCACGCCCTGCTCGCGCAGGTTCTCCACCAGGCGCTCGGCGCGCGGCAGCGAGCGGTTCACGACGTGCACTCTGCCGATGCCCGCCCGCACCAGATGCGCGGCCGACAGGGCGCCCATGGACCCGGCGCCGACCACGACGGCGGTTCTGCCGGCGAGGCCGTGCGAGCTTCGCATCCGCCATCTGGAGCGCCACCGACACCACCGACGCGCCTGCGGCGTCGATACCCGTCTCGGAATGGACTCGCTTGCCGACGGACAGCGCCCGCTGCGCCAGCTCGTGCAGGGTGCGGCCGACCGTGTGGTTCGCCTCGGCGGCGGCGTAGGCGCGGCGTACCTGGCCGAGCACCTGCTGTTCGCCGATCACCACGGAGTCCAGGCCGCTGGTCACGGCGAACAGATGCTCGACGGCGGCCTCGGCGTAGCGCACGTAGGCGTACTTGGTGAGGTCGCCGAGCGACATCCCGGAGTGCTCGGACAGCACCGAGCCGATGACGGAAAGTCCAGCGTGGAAGGCCTCGACGACCGCGTAGACCTCGACCCGGTTGCAGGTCGACAGCACCATCGCCTCGGTCACCAGGGAGGACTGCAGCACCTGCTCGACGATCTTCGCCTGATCGGACTCGTCGGTGCTCAACTGCTCGAGGACCGACACCGGCGCACTGCGGTGCGAAACCCCGAATAGCAATACGCTCATGGCCTCGTCACCACGTCGTCAAAGGTAGTCGCTGCGCGGCCAGCGCACCAAATTTGCCGAGCTAAGCACGCCACCCCACTAGGCCAGATCGGCGCGCAGTCGGGGCTCGTCGATCTCCCAGTAGCTGTGTTCGCTGCCGTCGAGCAGCACCACGGGCAGCCGGTCGCCGTACTCGGCGCGCACGGTCGGGTCGCCGGCAGCAGCAAGTGCGTCGACGTCGGTGGTCCCGAACCAGAAGTCCAGCTCGACCGACATCGCCGCCAATCGATCCTTCGCGCGCTCGCACAGAGAACACCCGTCGCGCGTCAACAGCACTACGCGGTGCCCATCCCCCGGTCGCTCGGCTCCACCCCGTAGACGGTCCACGTCTACCAGTATTCCGTGCCTTAGTGTTGAAGCGTGTCCGAGCCCGGGGATGACGTCGAGGTCGAGCCTCTGCTGCAGGCCGAGCCGCCGCCTCCTCCGCCGGACCTGACGGCCGCCGCCTTCTTCGACGTCGACAACACCCTGGTGCAGGGCAGCTCGCTGGTGCATTTCGCGCGGGGTCTGGCCGCACGCAAGTACTTCACCTACGGCGATCTGGCTCGATTCGGCTACGCGCAGGCCAAGTTTCAGCTCACGGGCAAGGAGAACAGCGACGACGTCGCCGAGGGCAGACGCAAGGCGCTGGCCTTCATCGAGGGCCGCGAGACCGCCGAACTCATCGCGCTCGGCGAGGAGATCTACGACGAGATCATCGCCGACAAGATCTGGTCGGGAACCCGCGCGTTGGCGCAGATGCATCTCGACGCGGGCCAGCAGGTGTGGCTGGTCACCGCGACGCCCTACGAGCTGGCCGCGACGATCGCTCGCAAGCTCGGCCTCACCGGCGCGCTGGGAACGATCGCCGAGTCCGTCGACGGCGTGTTCACGGGCCGCCTCGTCGGCGAGATCCTGCACGGCGCGGGCAAGGCGCACGCGGTGCGCTCGCTGGCCATCCGCGAGGGCCTGAACCTGCGGCGATGCACGGCGTACTCCGACAGCTTCAACGACGTGCCGATGCTGTCGCTGATGGGCACTGCCGTCGCGATCAATCCGGACGCCGCGCTGCGTGACCTTGCGCGGGAGCGCGGCTGGGAGATCCGCGACTTCCGCACCGCCCGCAAGGCCGCTCGCATCGGGGTGCCGTCGGCGCTGGCCCTCGGCGCGGCGGGCGGGGCGCTGGCCGCAGTCGTTTCGCGACGTCAGGGCGGCCACTGAGTAATCGCTGATAGGCTCAGCGCCGCCGAAACGCATGGAAACGTGCGCGGCAGAACCTAGTGGAAAGCAGTCCAGTGAGCATCGCCGAAGACATCATCGGGACCCACTACCGGTATCCGGATTATTTCGAGGTGAACCGCGAGAAGGTGCGCGAGTTCGCGAGAGCGGTCAAGGATGACCATCCCGCCCACTTCAGCGAGGACGCCGCCGCGGAGTGCGGCCATGGCGCGCTGATCGCGTCGCTGACGTTCGTCGCCGTCGCGGGCCGCCGGGTGCAGGAGGAGATCTTCCAGCAGTTCGACGTCCCCATCAACATGGAGCGGGTACTGCACCGCGATCAGAAGCTGACCTTCCACCGCCCGATCCTCGTCGGCGACAAGCTGTGGTTCGACTCCTACCTGGACTCGGTCATCGAGTCGCACGGCGCCGTGATCACCGAGGTCCGTGGCGAGGTGTCCGACGACGACGGCAACCCCGTGCTGACGAGCATCGTGACCCTGTTCGGCGAGTCGTCGAGCAACGATGCCGAGGTGACCGCGCAGATCGCGGCGGGCAGAGATGCCGCCATCGCGAGAATGGTTGCGGGACAGAACTCTTGAGCACCGCCCGGCCTAGATGGGTCTGGCGTCTCCGATGCGCTCGACCGTCGCATCCAGGTCCATGGTCAGCGGGCAGGGTCCTACGTCGACCGAGTGCACGGTGCCCGTCAGGGTCTGGAACGGGTCGGTGACCGGGTCCGGCAGCGTCAGAACGCCGGACCGGGTGCGCTGGTCGTCCTGACCGTCGTCGCACTTGATGGCGAACGGCGCCGGGTTCGTGACCCACTTCGAGTCGGCGAAGACGTACGCGAAGTTCGACTTTCGGCTCTCGCTGACGAACGACGACAGGCACCGCTCGCCCGTGCGCAGGCACGAGGTCTCGACGTCGTAGAAGACGTCGGAGTTGGTCTCCCCGGTCGCCCTGTCGACCAGCTTGAAGCGATAGCGTCCATGCAAGCCCGCGGCAGGCGACGCGGTGCGCGGCGGCGAGTCCTCCGGATCTGCCACTGCCACTGCGGGATTCGCGTCACCCGTCCGCTTCATCGTCACCGTGCGGCTACCCATGCACGTTTCGTTGGCGAAGATCTCCCACCGCGTGCCCGCGATGACTCCGTCAGGCTTCGGCTCGAGTGAATAGGTCATCCAGAGCGGTGCGTCCTTCTTGGCCTTGCAGTCTCCGGTGATTTCACGCACACCGATCCACTTTCCGTCGACGAAGTCGAACTCGCCCGTGGAGCTGGGCGGCTTGGCCGGATCACCCGCGGCGAGCACGCTGACGGTGGCCACACAGCCGCTGTCGCGGCATGCGGTCCGAATCGCCCACGTCTGCCTGGCTCCCGAACGGGCCAGCGGCTTTCCGTCGAGACCGGTGATCTCGCCGAGTTCGACGGCGTAGGTGCCGTCCATGCTCGCACCCGGCGGCAGGGTCGGCGGGTTGGCCGGTGAGCACCCAGCAACGAACGCGCAGAGCAGCGACACCGCCACGATGCACCGAGCCATCACGGACTACATCGTGCACGACCGCGCTATCCGAGGAAGGCGTTCCTACGATTGGCGAGCAGCTGATACAGCGTCTGCTGAATGGTCTCGCGGACGGCGTCGGTGAGCTCGAAGGTGACCATCGGGTCCTCGGCTGCCGACTCGTCGTACTCGTCGGTCGGAATCGGCTCTCCGAACTGGATGTGCCACTTCGACGGCAGCGGCACCAGACCGGCAGGACCGGCAAGCGGGAACAGCGGCGTCACCGGGAAGTACGGCAGACCGAACAACCGCGCGAGCAGTTTGACGTCCGCGATCATCGGATAGATCTCCTCGGATCCCACGATCGAGCACGGCACGATGGGAGCCTTGGCGCGCAGGGCCGCCGACACGAACCCGCCGCGGCCGAATCGTTGCAGCTTGTAGCGGTCCCGGAACTTCTTGCCAAGGCCCTTGTAGCCCTCGGGGAAGACGGCGGTCAGCTCGCCTGCGGCGAGCAACCGGTGCGCATCCGACGTGCACGCCATGGTGTGCCCGGCCTTGCGTGCGGCCTGGCCCATCATGGGCATGTCGAACACCATGTCCGCTGCGAGCAGCCGCAGGTCGCGATGGGCGGGATGCTCGTCGTGGACCGCAACCGACGTCATGAGCCCGTCGAACGGGAGAACGCCCGCGTGGTTGGCGACGATCAGGGCCGCGCCCTCGGCGGGCAGATTCTCGATCCCGGATACCTCGACGCGGAACCAGTTCTTGAAGAGCACCCGGAGGATCGGCAGGAAGACGGCGTTGTTGAGGTGGGGGTCGAAGCCGAATTCGTCGACGGTGTAGTCACCGGTCATGCGCTTGCGGATGAAGTCCGATGCGCCTGCGATCCGCTGCGCGAGTTCGTTGGGCTCGTCGGCGTCGGCGGTGGCCGTCGACGAAACTGCGGGCCTGGTCGATCTCGCTGACGACGGCGGCGAGTTGTTCGGCCGACGCACGACTGCCGGGATCGGTCAGCAGGGACGGATGCCTGCGCGTGCTGTCGATCCGCTGAGCCGCACGCCGCTGAGCCGATGCACGGCTCGAATTCGAGTGCAGCGGAATGACTTTCGCCTTCGATTCGCCAGCCACTCCGTTACCTTCTCCCCGCCGTTTCCATCATCGCCATCATCCCCACCGCTGGGCCACCGCACACCGCTCGGCTCTCCATTGAGCGTACCCATTTCGGGTTGACGATCGGCGTCAACGCACGACCGCGCACATAATCGTCGAAAGCCTCGGCCGTCGTCCACTTGGGGTTATAGCCTAGGACTTTGCGCATTCGCGCGGTGTCCATCACACGGCCATAACTCAGGTAGTTCAGCTGTTCGCGATCGACCTCAGTGTAGCGAGTTGCGCGCCTCAGCGAGTCCACCGCCGACAGCGCGGATCTCGGCACCGGGAGCGGCACGCGTCCAGACCGGCGAATCGCCTGCGACATCATGATGATTCCCGAGGCGCCGACGTTGAACGTGCCCGCGCCGGCCGGCCATGGTCGCCCGCTCGAGAACGCCGAGGGCGTCCTGTTCGTGCAGCAGTTGGAGCCGGGCATCGTGACCGAGCACCGACGGCACCACCGGCCCCGCAAGATAGCGAGACAGTGCGGTGTCCATTGCGGGCCCAATCATGTTGGCAAGCCGCAGAATCGTGACCGCGACGTCGGGCCGACGCCGCCCAAGCCCGCGCGCATAGCTCTCGATGTCGATGCTGTCGCGCGCGAATCCGTCGCCGGGCGGCCTGCGGGCACTGCCGTCCTCGGTGAAGAGCACCGGGTCACGCGCACTCGAGCCGTACACCTCGGACGTCGACTTCAGGATGACCCGACGCACCGACGGCGCCTTCTGGCACGCGGCGAAGAGCTGCATCGCGCCCATCACGTTGAGTTCCTTCAACGCGGCGCTGCCGCCGGAGCGCGGCGCGTACGACGCCGCAGACGCGTGCACGACGGTGTCGACGTCGCCGTTGCGGATGACCTTGGCGATGAAGGGGTTCCGGATGTCCGCGCGAACGAACTCGGCACGGCCCATGCGGCGGAGCAGATCCTTGCTCGGCGCGATCGCGTCAACGGCGATCACGTGGTTGATCAACGGATTCTGCGCGAGCCTCGCGGTCAGGTATCCGCCGAGGAATCTGCACGCACCGGTCACCAACACCACTTTGGGGTAGTGCACGGTGTCCTGAGAGTCAGAGCCTCCAGAGCCCTGCGTTGGCCGATCCATCGGGTCAGCCTAACGGCAGAAGCTGAGTGGCTACTTGCCAAGTTTTCTGCGCTGCACCCGTGTACGACGAAGCAACTTGCGGTGCTTCTTCTTCGACATGCGCTTGCGCCGCTTCTTGATGACTGAACCCATGAACTCCGCTACCTAAGAATACGAGACTCTCGCGTCTCGTTAACTGACCTGGTCACCTTACCCGGCCACCCACGTCGAAAGAAAAACGCGTGCGGATGACCAGTGCATTCGCAGGACCTAGCCTGCGTCGAAGTACGACGTCTCCAAGAGGTCGTGCACCGCCTTGGCGTGCACCCGGAACGATCTGCCGACCCGCACTGCAGGGAGCTCGCCGTTGTGGACCAAGCGGTAGACCGTCATCTTGCTCACCCTCATGAGGCTTGCCACTTCCGCGACAGTGAGGAATTGAGCACGAGGCGGTTGGCCGTCGTTGGCAGCGGCGTCACGCGCCGACTTGCCACTAGACGAGTCCCGCGCCGATGGCCCGTTCATAGACGTCATCGCAACCCAATCAATTCAGGCCCGCCAGCTCCAGCGGCTTCCCCACCGCTGGCGCAAGAGCGTGCTTACACGAGGAGAATAGCGTGGCCAATGGGGTTATTGCGACGGGTGTGGGGAATTTCTTGAGAATTCCATGAACTACTCTGGTGTAATTCCTAGCTGCTCAGAGCGTGTTTTTGCCGCCGCGACGGCGTTGGCCACGGCCGCCCGGAGGCCACCCCGCTCGAGTTCCCGCAGACCAGCGGCAGTGGTCCCGCCCGGAGAGGTGACCGTCGCGCGCAGCGCGGCCGGGCTGGTGTCCATCCCGGCTCCCATCGCAGACGACCCGGCCGACGATGCGCCGTCGAGCCTCTCCAGCAGCATTGCGGCCGACCCAGCCATGGTTTGCGACACCAAATCGGTCGCCACGGGCCTGGGAAGCCCGGCGTCCACGCCCGCATCGACCAGAGCCTCGACCATCAGGAAGAAGTACGCGGGACCCGAACCGGACAGCGCGGTGACCGCGTCGAGCTGCGATTCGGGCACGGTCAGCACCCCGCCGACGGTGTGGAAGATCGCCGACACCTCGTCGAGTTGGGCTGCCGTGGCGAACCGGCCCGCCGACAGCGCGCTCACGCCGCCGCCGACCACCATCGGAGCGTTCGGCATGACCCGCACGACGGGTGCTCCAGCGGGAAGCTTGGCTTCGTAGACCGCGGTGCTGATGCCCGCCGCAACCGTCACGACGACCTGTTCGACGCTGTCGTTCTCCGCCTTCGCCGCGGCGTCGGCGATCTCACCGATCACCGATTGCACGTCACCGGGCTTCACCGCGACGATGACGTACGCCGCGTTCTCGGCCGCGTCGGCCACCGTCGTCATGAGCACGGAGTACGTGTCGGCCAGATACTTGGCGCGCGTCGGGTCCTTCTCCGCGACGACCATGTCCTTGGTCTGTCGCCCGGCGCGCAGCAGCCCGGACAGGAGCGCCTCACCGATACTTCCACCGCCGATAATCGCGATTCTTGGCACGCATGAAGCATTGCACGCCTGCTGCTCTCAGGGCGCGGGCGGCACCATCGCGAGTTGGCGGGACTGCACGATGATCCTGCCCTCGCAGTCGACGACCACGTGATCCTCGTCGAACCACTCCTGGCCGATCTGCGTCGTGGTGCACATCACCCGCAGCCAGCCATCGGCAGGCACCGCACGCAGGTACGCGGTGAGCTGAACCGTCGGCGCCCAACCCATCCGGTTCACGCCGAACGTCACCGGCGCCGAGACGTCGCCGCACAGCAGTGCGAACAGCACGTCTGGTGAGCCGTCTCTCGGCCGGACCCAGTACTCGATGACGGGCGGCCCGCCGTCGGCGCGGGGACCCATCGTGGTCAGCGACGGCCGGATGTCGCAGCCGTGGGCCAGGTGCACGATGTCCGCCATCGGATGCCCGGCGCCGATCGGCTCGAGGCCGGGCGGTGGGTCGGGCGTCATCAGCGGGATCACCGGATTGACCGACAACAGTGGCGCGACGTCATGCCCCTCGGGGCTGCCCATCGTCATCACCGTGCGCACGGCGGTCCTCTCCCCCTGCCGCAGCTCCACGTCGACGAGGCTGACCCGTCGGCCCCGCTTGCGCACCGTCGTCACCACCTGCAGCCGGCCGGGGTCCGGCGCCCAGAGGAAGCTCCCCGACACCGCGATCGGCTCGAGGTCCCCTGCGCCGATTCCCCGGTCGCTCCGCTCTCCCCCGTTGACGACGATGCGCGCCGCGTTCGCACACAGCGCCAGCATCGCGCCGCCGTGGACCTTGGGTCCGATGGTCCAGTGTTCGTTCAGCTCGCCTTCGAAAACACTGCAGACGCTGCCATCATTTCTGTCCGAGGACACCGGAGTCAGGACCATGGCGTCGCTGAAACGGGTCGATCCAGGCATGTCGCTCCCAACCTCAGCGCAACAGGTGTTCTCGCGCGAACGCCAACGACTCCACGAGCAACTGCTCGCGCTCGGCGCTCGTACGCGCCTGCGAAGTGGTGACCTCGAGGATCACGTGGCCGGCGAAATCGCTGGCGGCCAGCATCTGGCAGATCTCGGCGGCGGGCTGGCCGCCGCGGCCGGGGACCAGGTGTTCGTCGGTCGCCGCGCCGGTGCCGTCGCAGAGGTGGAGGTGCACGAGGCCGTCGCCCATGCGACCCGCCATCTCGATCGCGTCCGTGCCCGCCGTCGCCGAATGCGACAGATCCAGCGTGTAGTGGGCGTGGTTGCCGTCGAGCGGGTCGTAGGACGGCGCGAACGCCGAGATGGCGGCGCCCGGCGTGCCACCCCGCTTGCGCATCCGTTCGATCGATGGCCTGCCCGACCCGAAGAACCGGTCGGTGCGGAACGGGAACATGTTCTCCACCGCGATCATGACGTCGCTCGACGCCTCGAGCTCGGCGACCTGTTCGGCGAATCCCTCGGCATAGCGACGCTGCCACCGAAACGGCGGATGCACGACGACCGTCTGGGCGCCGAGCTGCTCGGCGGCGGCCACGCTGCGATCCAACTTCGGAATGGGATTTGCTCCCCAAACCCGTTGGGAGATAAGCAGACACGGCGCGTGAACGCTCAAGCACCGGCATGTCGTAGCGCTCGGACAGCCTCTCGATGGCGTCGATGTCCTGACTGACCGACTCAGCCCACACCATCAGCTCGACGCCGTCGTAACCGAGGCGCGCAGCGTATTCGAAGGCCGCCTCGGTCCTCAACGGGTAGACCGAGGCCGTCGACAGGCCAACCTTTATGGCGGGGCGCACAGAGGCCTAGTTTGACCGGTCAGTGCGACCGAAGCAGCACCAGGGGGCCCAACGTGACCATGGCTCCCACCGCCACCGCGATCAGGGTGCTGCCGATGTCCTCCGTCTTGCGCACCACTCGCACGCCGACGACGAGCCCCAGGATCACCAGCACCGACAAGCACGAGCGCGACGATGTTGTTCCACTGCCACAACTGGTCGAACGCGATGAACAGCCCGGCACCCAGTGCCACGGCCAGAATGCACTGGCCGACGATCAGCGCCCCCGCGACCAGCGGAGAATGTTCGGACTCGCGGGCGGGCCTGACCACCACGTCGTGATCGTCGTCCTCGTCGACGTGCTCGATCTCGTCGAGCGTCTGGCGTACGGGGACGTCGTCGTCGCTGCTGGCCCCCGAACAGCTTGCCGCTCGACCGCACGTAGGACTGCTCCGGCTCGACCTCCGGGATCCGGACTCATCTGCTCGGCATCGCCGCCCACGATGGGGATGCGGCCCGACGTGGTCATCTGGGATGCCTTGGAGCGGCGAACCGGCGGTGCGTAGTCGAGCGTTTCCCGATCGGCGCGACGGCGCTCGAGGTGCTCGGCGTAGTCGGCCTCTGCCTGCGTCATCGGTGGCGCCGGCTTCGTGGCGCGGCCCCGCTCCTCGGGCGTGCGCCTGCGAACCGGGAGTAGCCCGGGTTCGCCGTTGTCGCTGCCGGGGTCGCGCCGTTGGCGGTGCAGGTTCCGGGTCGGGGGTCGGCGACGTCGTCGGCCGCGTCGGGCTGCTCGGGGATGTCGTCGTCGGTCACGACGGGGATGTCACCGGTGACCGACGGAATCTCGCCGGTGCTGTAGATGGGGATCTCGCCGGTCAGTTCGGCCACGGAGACCGAGTCGGTGTCACCGCGACGACGTCGACGGCGACCTCCCACCGGCGGAGAGCCGATGCTGCCGTTCTTCGCGAGCAGCTCGGCAACCGATATCGGCTTGCTGCTGGGATTGTCCGGCGTGTCCGTCATCGAGAATTGCCCCTGGCTCTAGCTCTGGCGAAGCCTGCCGACGTCTCCACGAATGCGGTCCCGTCAGCCTCACTGTCGAGTTTCCGCAAGATCAAGCCCTCTCGCAATGCCCAGGGGCAAATGTCCACAGTATCTATTCCAAGGGTCCGCATACTTGCTTCAGCTACCAGTGCGCCCGCCACGATCTGTGGCGCACGCTCGGCGCTCACCCCTTCCAGCTCCGCTCGGTCAGCCGTCGTCATTCTAGAGATGAAAGCTATGAGCTGACGAAGTCCCGCAGCTGTCAGTGTCCTCTTCACTCGCGGCCCCGCGCCGGAGGGCGCCGCGCCGGTGAGTCGCGCGAGCGACCGGAACGTCTTCGACGTCGCCACCGTGAGGTCGGGGGCACCCGCGTCGAGCACCTTCGCGCCCGCCCCGGCCATCTCGGTGGTCAGCCAGTCCCGCAGCATTCCCACGCGGCGCCTGCCCGGCGGATCGTCCTGCAGCCACTCGCGGGTCAGCCTGCCGGCTCCGAGCGGAAGCGACAACGCGACGTCGGGCTCCTCGTCGACGCCGCTCGACAGCTCCAACGAACCGCCGCCGATGTCGATGTTGATGATCCGGCCGGGACTCCAGCCGTACCAGCGGCGCACCGCGAGGAAGGTGAGCCGCGACTCGTCGACGCCGCTGAGCACCCGCAGCGCGACGCCGGCCTCGGCCTGCACGCGAGCGAGCACGTCGTCGGAGTTGGTCGCATCGCGAACCGCCGACGTGGCGAAGGCCATGAGTTCCGAGCAGCCCGAACTGGTCGCGATCTTGGCGAATTCGTCGATGGTCTCGACCAGTTTGTCGGCACCCTTGCGAGTCAGCTTGCCCGACGAGTCGATCGACTCGGCGAGGCGAAGCGAGGCCTTGGTCGAACTCATCGGAGTGGGGTGGCCGCCGCGCCTCGCGTCCACCACGAGGAGATGAACTGTGTTGCTGCCCACGTCGAGCACGCCCAATCGCACGTAACCCACGTTATCGGGTCTACGGTAAACAGCCGTGAGCGGATCGCACCCTGGTGAGGTAGAACTCGACTTTGCCCGTGAGTGGGTCGAGTTCTACGACCCCGAAAACAACGAGCATCTGATCTCCGCCGACATGACGTGGCTACTTTCGCGGTGGACCTGCGTTTTCGGCACCCCTGCCTGCCAGGGCACCGTGGAGGGCAGGCCGGACGACGGCTGCTGCAGCCACGGCGCGTTCCTGTCCGACGACGACGATCGCGCGCGCCTCGACGACGCCGTCAAGCAGCTGAACGACGACGACTGGCAGTTCCGGGACAAGGGCCTCGGCCGCAAGGGCTACCTCGAGCTGGACGAGTACGACGACAAGCCCAACTTCCGCACCCGAAAGTACAAGGGCGCCTGCATCTTTCTGAACCGGCCCGGATTCAGCGGCGGGATCGGCTGCGCACTGCACAGCAAGGCGCTCAAGCTCGGCGTCGAGCCGCTCACGATGAAGCCGGACGTCTGTTGGCAGCTGCCGATTCGGCGCACCCAGGACTGGGTGACCCGGCCCGACGGCACGGAGATCCTCAAGACCACGATCACCGAGTACGACCGCAGGGGCTGGGGCGAGGGCGGCGCGGACCTGCACTGGTACTGCAGCGGCGATCCCGCAGCGCACACCGGCTCACGACAGGTGTGGCAGTCCTACGGACCGGAGCTCACCGAACTGCTCGGCGAGAAGGCCTACAACGAGCTGGCGGCGATGTGCAAGCGCCGGGCGATCATGGGGCTGGTCGCCATCCACCCGGCGACGAGGGCCGCACCCCGCTAGTCTCGCGTCAGCCCTCGAGCTTGTAGCCAAGGCCTCGAACCGTGACCAGGTGAACCGGGTTCGCCGGATCCGCCTCGATCTTCGAACGCAACCGCTTGACGTGAACGTCGAGGGTCTTGGTGTCGCCGACGTAGTCCGCGCCCCACACCCGGTCGATGAGCTGACCGCGCGTGAGCACCCGGCCGCTGTTGCGCATCAGATACTCGAGGAGGTCGAACTCCTTGAGCGGCAACGTGATCGGCGTGCTGTTCACCGACACGATGTGGCGTTCGACATCCATCCGGACGGGGCCGGCCTCGAGTATGCCGTCGCCGATGCCCGAATCGTCGTTGTCGGCCCCGCGGCGCAGCACCGCCCTGATCCGCGCGATCAGCTCACGCGCCGAGTACGGCTTGGTGACGTAGTCGTCGGCGCCGAGTTCCAGCCCGACGACCTTGTCGATCTCGCTGTCGCGGGCGGTGACCATGATCACCGGCACGCTGGACTTCGATCGCAGCTGCTTGCACACGTCGGTGCCGCTCATGCCGGGAAGCATCAGGTCGAGCAGCACGATGTCGGCACCCGAGCGCTCGAACTCGGCGAGTGCCGAGGGGCCGTCCGCGACGACTGTCGCCTCGAACCCCTCCTTGCGCAACAAGAAGGCCAGCGGATCAGCCAGCGACTCTTCATCTTCCACGATCAATACACTGGTCATGTCCGCGTCGTGCCTTCCGTCATTGCGCCGTCCTCTTCCACGCTCAACACACTGGTCATCAGTCAAGTCTCCTCATCGATTAGCCGATTCCGTCGTTCAGGTCTTCCGATTCGTCATCTCGGTTTCGAGATAGGCCGGGATCGACAGGGTGAACGTCGACCCCGTGCCCTGCTGACTCCACAGCCGGATCGACCCATTGTGGTTGGCCGCAACGTGTTTGACGATGGCAAGCCCGAGCCCGGTACCACCGGTGGCCCGCGACCGCGCCTTGTCGACCCGGAAGAAGCGCTCGAACACCCGCTCCTGGTCGGCGCGGGCGATGCCGATTCCGCGGTCCGTCACGGCGATCTCGACGTTGTCGCCCCTGCGCCTACGGCTGATCGAGACGGAAGATCCGTTGGGCGAGTACGCAATCGCATTGGACACCAGGTTCGCAATGGCGGTCACCAGCAGACCCTCGTCACCGAGCACGCGAAACCCGGACGGCGCGTCGGTGGTGACCGCGATGTCGGCGTTGTCGGCGACCACCTTGTATCGCGAAAGTGCCTCCGCGACAACGGAATCGACGTCGACGGCATCCAGCTCGGGGAGCGGCTCGGCGCCCTGCAGCCGGGACAGCTCGATGAGCTCACCCACCATGTTGGCCAGGCGGTTGGACTCGGTGACCATCTTGTTCGCAAACCTGGCAACGTTCTCCGGGTCGTCGGTGGACGCCAACAGCGCCTCGGCCAGAACCCCCATGGCCCCGACCGGGGTCTTCAACTCGTGGCTGACGTTGGCGACGAAGTCGCGGCGTGTCGCCTCCATGCGGGCGTGTTCGGACTGATCGGTCACGTAGACGACCGCGAACCGGCGGTCCTCCTCGGTCAACAGACGCACGTGGCCGCGGATCGAGAGTCCCGACCGCCCCGGATTCGGGGGTCGTGCGAGCGACAGGTCGATCTCGACGTCCTCTCCGGTCGCCATGGTGTGCTGCGCCGCGGCCCACGCCCGGTCGTCGAGAAGCCGTTCGCGCACCAGACCTAGCTCGCGGGCTCGGTCGTTGGTGTAGACGACGTCACGATGGGTGTCGACCACGACGATGCCCACTGGCGACAACGACACGATGTGCTGCAGCATCTGCGAGACGGTGATGCCGCCCTCTTCGATCGCTCGGCGACTGCGGCGGTCGGCGATGCGCGGCGCCAGGCCCACGCCGATCGCCGAACCCACCGCCAGCGCGAGGAGTGCCACGACGGCAATCCACACCAGCGCGGATACCACACTCACGAGCAGATCGTACGCATCCGGTGAACGCCATCCCAGCAGCGTGCGGCCAAATCGGGACAAGTCACACGGCCAAACACAGGAGTTCGGACGCCGTTCACCTCAGTTCACCCAACGTTCGCCTCGGCCCCGCTTGTCGGAGGACTCGGCACCTGCCGGGTCGGATGGGTTACTTCGCCCCCTGCGCAGCTACCGCTGCGGCTCCGGCGGCCGCCGCGTCGGGGTCCAGGTAACTGCCCGCCTGCGGTGGTCGGCTTGAGGTCGTCGTCCAATTCGTAGAGCAACGGGATGCCGGTGGGGATGTTCAGGCCGACGACGTCGTCGTCGGACATTCCGTCGAGATGCTTCACCAAGCGCGCGCAGCGAGTTGCCGTGCGCGGCGATCAGCACGGTCTTTCCCGACCGCAGATCGGGCGCGATGACGTCGCTGAAGTACGGCACGAACCGTGCGACGACGTCGGCCAGGCACTCCGTCAGCGGTCCGCCGTCGATGTCGGCGTAGCGCGGATCGGCGTCCTGGCTGAACTCACTGCCCTTCTCGATGGGCGGCGGCGGCGTGTCGTAGCTGCGCCGCCAGGCCATGAACTGCTCCTCGCCGTACTTCGCCTTCGTCTCGGCCTTGTCGAGGCCTTGGAGGGCGCCGTAGTGGCGCTCATTGAGCCGCCAGTGCCGATGCACGGGGATCCAGTGCCGGTCAGCGGCGTCCAGCGCCAGGTTCGCCGTGGTGATCGCCCGTCGCAGCAGAGACGTGTAGAGCACGTCGGGGAGCACACCCTGCTCTTTGAGCAGTTTGCCGCCGCGCGCGGCTTCGGCTCGTCCCTTGTCGGTGAGATCGACGTCCACCCACCCGGTGAACAGATTCAGCGCATTCCATTCGCTCTCGCCGTGACGGAGCAGCACCAGCGTCGCCATGAGGAAATCCTCTCACGGTGCCGGTCAGACGGCCTGATCTCTCGGGTCTTCGTCGATCAGATGCTCGAAGGCCTTCAGGTTCTTCAGGGACTCGCCGCGTTTGACGCGCCACTCCCATTCCTTCTGGATCGACGACCGGAAGCCGAGTTCCAGCAGGGTGTTGAAGTCCTGGTCGACCGCGGCCAGCACCTGGCCGAGCACGAGATCGATCTCGTCGGGCGTGACGGCGTGCAGTGCCATCCTGCCGACGAGATAGATGTCGCCGACGTTGTCGAGGGTGTACGCGACGCCGTAGAGCTTGCGATTGCGCCGGAGCAGGAACTTGTAGACGCCCTCGAAGTTCTCGTCGGGCTTGCGGCAGACGAACGCCTCGATGCGCACGGCGTGCTGGTTGACGATCATGATCGTGTTCGTCTTCAGCTTGCGCTCGCCGGGCAGTTCGACGACCAGTCCCGCCGCGCCGCCGTTCTCGCCGCCGTGTCGGCTGTAGACGAGGCCTCGCTCGTCGAGCGTGGCTTCGATGACGTCGTACAACGTCATGCCCGCACTCCCCGCCTGATCGAGAACCGTCGACCGTTGCGCCGCGTCGCGGAGTCACGGCGGGGATGCCGGGCCTGGTAGTCGGTGATCGCGTGGCCGTAGGAGGCCAGCAGCGCGTCGACGGTGTGCGCCCAGGAGAAGCCTGCGGCGTGCTCGATGGCCGCCGCCCTCATGGTCTCCGGTCCGCGTTCGAACACGCCCCCGATGGCCGCCGCCCAGTCGTCGATTCCATGGCCGTCGACCAGCACGCCGCTGACGCCGTCGCGAACGGCCACCGGCAGCCCGCCGACCGCGGCCGCCACGACGGGCGTGCCGCAGGCCTGCGCCTCGATGGCGACCAGTCCGAACGACTCCGAATAGCTTGGCACCGCGACCAGGTCGGCGGCGCGGTAGACGTCGACGAGCTGTTCGTGGAGACTGAGGGGGAAGGAACGTCACGCGATCGGTGATACCCAGTTCGTCGGCAAGCCGAACCAAACCGTCGGGCGAGGCCAAGCCGCTACCCGGAGGGACCGCCCGCGACGAGGACCCGCACGCCGGGCAGCTTCGCCGCCGCGCGCAGGAGTACGTCGGGGGCCTTCAGCGGCTGGATGCGCCCGACGAACGCGACCACCTGTTCGTCGGCGGCGATGCCCAACGTCGCCCGGGCGGCCAGCTGATCGCCCGGCGTGAACGTCGCGAGATCGACGCCGGGATGGACGACGTCGATGCGATCGGGATCGGCGTGGTGCAGCGAAACAAGTTGTCGCGCTTCATCTTCGGTGTTGACGATCAGTCGGTCCGCCTCGTCGACGACCTGCTGTTCACCCACGGCGCGCAGCGGCGGCTCGGGAGCGTCGCCGTTGGCCAGCGCCGCATTCTTCACGGCGGCGAGGGTGTGCGCGGTGTGCACCAGCGGCACCGCCCACCGGTCCCTGGCGAGCCAGCCCACCTGGCCGGACAGCCAGTAGTGCGAGTGCACGACGTCGTAGTAACCGGGCTCGTGGGTGGCCTCGGCGCGCAGCACGCCGGCGGTGAAGGCGCACAGCTGAGTGGGCAGGTCGTGCTTGTCCAGGCCTTCGAACGGCCCCGCGACGACGTTGCGGACCAGCACGCCGGGCGCCACGTGGACCACCGGCGGGTCCGCCGACGTCGTCGCCCGCGTGAAGATCTCGACCTCGACGCCGCGGCGGGCCAGCTCCAGCGCGCTCTGCAGGACGTAGACGTTCATCCCACCGGCGTCGCCGGTACCGGGCTGAGCCAGCGGTGAGGTATGGACCGACAGGACGGCGACGCGCACACCTCATCCTTACACCGGCCCGCTCCGGCCCTCGTCAGGCGGTCGACTCCAGGCGGCGATTGGCGGCCCTGCGCATCGCTCCGACCGGGTCGGCGTACAGCCCGCCGAGCGACACCACGCCCGCCCCGGCCTCCTGGACCCGATTGCCGAACGCCGTCACCCGAATGGTGCGGGGCGCGAGCACGGACCGCTCCGTGAACGCGGCCTCGACCAGCGCCATGCCCTCCGGGTACTCGGTGAAGGCCTGTCCTCCGACCACGACGTCGTCGGGGTTGAGCATGTCGCGCAGCAGGGCGACGGCCTCGCCGAGCACGCGGGCGCGTTCGGCGAGCAGCTCCGCGGCCCGTTCGTCGCCGCGGCGTGCGGCGCGCAAGTACCGCCGCGATGGTCGACGCCGGCCCCTCCGCCGGAATGATCCCGCCCTTGCGCGCGGCCGTCAGCACCGCCTCGTCGCTCACCGTGGACTCGAGCCGGCCGGTGCCGCCCAGCAGCGCCGATTGCACGGGCAGCGCGGCGATGGTCCCCGGCCCGCTGTCCGGGGTGTGCACGCGGCCACCGATCGAGAGCGCGTAGCCGACGGTCTCGCGGGCGTAGACGTAGACGCTGGTGCCGCATTCAGCCCGGAGCCGCGCCTGCGGCGCGCCGAGCAGCAGTTCGGCGCCCGCCATCGCGTCGACGTGGGAGGCCAACGACACCGGCAGGCCCAGCGTCTCGCCGAGCACCGGCCCGACCGGGGCGTCGACCCAGCCGAGGCGGGCGTGGTCGAGATGCCCGGTGGCGCTGTCGGTCACACCGCCCGCGGCCACGCCGACGGCGAGCGGGCGACGACGGTGCCAGCGGCTCAGGTAGCGGCGCGCACTCTCGGCCAGCGCCGCCAGTGCCGCGTCCTGCGGGCCCCGCGGGGTCGGCGTCTCCACGACGTCGAGGGTTCTGCCGAGCAGATCGGTCGCCACGATGCTGGTGGTTCGCGCGCCGATGTGCAGGCCGAGGGTGAGGTACGGCTCGTGGTTGACCTCGACGGGCACCCGCGGCCGACCGATCGCACCGGACACGGCGAGATCGGCGCGTTCCCGCAGAACACCGGCCCCGAGCAGGGCGGTGACCTGACGATTCACGGTGGCGATGCTGAGCCCGGTGGTCTTGGCGATGACGTCGCGGGCGATGGGGCCGCGCAGGCGGGCCGCACCGAAGACCGACGCTGCGGCGGCTTCGGCCACCCGCAGTGAGGGGGCGACGATGTGGTGGCGAGCCAGTAGCGCGCGCTTGGCGTGCTCGGCAGGGGTCTGGCGAATGGTGGTGCCGTACATGGGGTGTCCTCTGCGAGAAGTCGGCTGGTGGGCTTCTGCCACACCTGGCGACCTAGCGGGACGTAATGTCAGCGATCAGTCAGGCGCGGCTGTATGTACAGCGACAACAACACGCACGCCGAACGGCGACACGGTTAACCCGGCTGGTGGACACGTCGAGAACCTAGCACGCCAACTAAAGTTGGCGGAATGACCGGACCAGAATCTGCTCAGCGCGTTGCGGTGGTCACGGGTGCCAGCTCCGGCATCGGTGAAGCGACCGCGAAAACCCTTGCTGGACTTGGCTTTCACGTCGTCTGCGTGGCCCGTCGGGAGGAACGCATCAAGGCGTTGGCCGACGAGATCGGGGGCACCGCGATTGTGGCCGACGTCACAGACGGTGACGCGGTGGCGGCGATGGCCAACGCGCTGGACCGCGTGGACGTCGTCGTCAACAACGCCGGCGGCGCCAAGGGGCTCGAACCCGTGGCCGACGCCGACCTGGAGAACTGGCGGTGGATGTGGGAGGTCAACGTCATGGGCACGCTGCGGGTGACCAAGGCGCTGCTGCCCAAGCTCATCGCGTCGGGGGACGGGCTGATCGTCACGGTCACGTCGATCGCCGCGTTCGAGATCTACGACGGCGGGGCCGGCTATACGGCGGCCAAGCATGGCCAGGCTGCACTGCACCAGACGCTGCGCGGCGAGCTGTTGGGAAAGCCGGTGCGGCTCACCGAGATTGCCCCCGGCATGGTTGAAACGGAATTCTCGACAGTCCGGTTCGACGGCGACCAGGACCGTGCGGACGCGGTCTACAGGGGTATGACGCCGCTGACCGCAGGTGACGTCGCCGAGGTGATCGGGTTCGTCGCGTCGCGGCCGCCGCACGTCAACCTGGACCAGATCGTCATCCGGCCGCGCGACCAGGCCACCGCGACCAGGAAGTTCACCCGCCCGGAGCAGTAGGAACCGAACTCGCCTGGCTCGGTGGCGTCGTCGTCGGCGTGCCCGACAGCGTGGGTGCGTCGGTGGGCGTCGCCGGCGCGGTGCTCGGCATGTTCATGGGCTTGGCCTGCGGGGTGATCGCCGACATCGCCGTCCAGTCGTCCCAGCTGACCGCCCAGTCCCAGATGTCGCCGTCGGAGTACGACAGCTCGATCGACGTGCCCGTCACCTCGACGGGGTCGCCATAGATCGCGCTGTTGAAGTACTGCTGCGAATTCTCCAGGTTCAAGTTGATGCAGCCGTTGGTGACGTTGGTATTTCCCTGTGCGCCAACGCTGTTGGGATTGCAGTGGATGAACTCGCCGTTGTTGGAGATCCGGACGGCGAACCGCTCGTGCACGTTGCTGTAGCCCGCGGCCGGGTTGGTCATGTAGAAGTCCTCGTACCGCTCGGTCACCACGTGGATGCCGCTGCGGGTGATGTTGCGCGGCAGGTCGCCCTCGCCGTAGCTGCACGGGAAGTCCATGATGACGCCCTCGTCGGTGATCACCTGGATGCGGTGCGACGACGCCTCGGCCTTCACCACCTGCCGACGCCCGATCTCGATGTCGAGCGTCACGTCCTGTGCGCCGAACGCGCCGTCACCGAACGGAACGCCGTACAGGTTGGCCGCGACGTGCACCTTGGTGCCCGCCGGGTAGTAGTCGCGGGTGCGCCAGTGCGCGCGAGAGCCACCGGCCTCGTCGGGCAGCCACGCCCAACTGCCGACGACCGGCGGGGTGGTGGTGACCGTCATGGCTCGCTCGACGGCCGCCTTGTCGCTGATCGAGGCGTCGAACTGCATGATGATCGGCGCCGCGACGCCGACCGTCTGGCCGTCGGCGAGCTGGAACGACCCGTTGACCTGTGCCTGCGGGGCCACCGTCGTGAAGTTGCCCGCCAGCGACACGGCCTTGCCGTCGCGTCCGACGGCCGACCCGTCCCAGCTGTAGACGACGCCGAAGCCCAGTGGCTCGCTGGTGACGAAGGACGTGCGGTCGCGATTGATGGCACCCGCGACGGGTTTGCCCTCCGGATTGGTCAGCGAGACGCGCTGCAGCCAGCCGTCGGTGACCTCTACTCCGATCGGTGACGTCGGGATGACGTCGGTGGCGTCCTTGGCGGGCGAGAACTTGATCGTCGGCGCGGCGGGAGGCGCGGAGGCATCGGAGCCGCCCTGGTTGGACGACCGCGGCGCACACGCGGCAGCGACGACGCCGGAGGCGCCCATCGCGATCGCAGTCAGTGCCTGCCGTCGGTTGATGCTCACGTGGAAACAGCGTACTTAAAGCTGGCACCCAACCAGAATCGGTTCGGGTGTGAGAATTATCCCGAAAGCGGCCTGAACACCGTCGCGCACCGTCCTGGCCAGGGCAATCACGTCGGCCGTCGTGGCGTTCCCGCGGTTGGTCAACGCCAGTGTGTGCTTGGTCGACAGCCGCGCGGCAGCGCCGTCACCCGGAAATCCCCTGCCGAAGCCCGCACGCTCGACCAGCCAGCCCGCAGCCAGTTTCACCCCGTTCGGAGCGGGATAGTTCGGTACGGGCCCGTCGACGATCGACGCCAACCGGTCGAAGTCGGCCTGGTCGACGACGGGGTTGGTGAAGAAGGAGCCGACGCTCCAGGTGTCGTGGTCTGGGTCTTCGAGGTTGTCGTCGAGCAGCATGCCCTTGCTCGCTGCGCAGGGCCAGCACCGCGTCACGGACCCTCGTCGGCGTCTCGCGCGAACCCGATTCGGCACCAAGCGTTTTCGCCAGCTCGCCGTAGCGCAACGGCGCGCTGAGTCCGTCCTGGGCGAGAGCGAACTCGACCTCGAGCACGACGGCCGTCGCGGAGTTCTTCAGCACGCTGGTGCGATAGCCGAACCCCAGGTCGCCGGGTAGCACCCAGCGGTCCTCTCCGGTGCGGCGGTCGAGCAGACGCACCCGCCTGATGGTGTCGGCGACCTCGGCGCCGTAGGCACCGACGTTCTGCACCGGCGTGGCGCCCGCGGACCCAGGAATGCCCGAAAGGCACTCCAGACCGCCGAGCTCGTGAGCCAACGACGTCACGACCACGTCATCCCACGACGCACCCGCCTCGGCGCGCACGACGTCGCCGAGCACGGTGATCTCCGTGTTGGCCAGGAGCACGACGGTGAGGTCGGTCATGTCGTCGGCGATCACCAGGTTGGACCCACCCGCGAGGACGAGCGCGGGCTCGTCGAGGGGCAGCGCACGCAGCACGTCGACCACTTTCTCGGTGGTGTCACACGTGATCAGGCGAGCCGCCACGGGCCCTATCCGCAGAGTGGTCAACGGGGCGAGCGGGACGTCGTGCGCCACTGCGGCGCCAGCGAAAAGCGAACCGGCCACGGGCGGTAACGGTAGCCTGGGCGGCTATGCCTCGTTCCTTCGACATGGCAACGACCTACGACGGCAGCGTCGAACAGGTCCACAAGGCGTTCTCCGACGACCGCTACTGGCGTGCCCGCCTGGCCCAGTCGGGTTCCGATGCCGCAACGCTGGACTCCCTCACCCCCGACGACGACGGCGGCGTCGACGTGGTCACCACGCAGACGCTGCGGGCCGACCGCCTGCCCGGCGTGGTGGCCCAGTTCCACCACGGGGACCTGAGCTTCGTGCGCGAGGAGACGTGGACCGGCGTCACCGACGGGTCCGCGACCGCGATCGTCAAGGGCACCATCCCCGGCGCTCCCGCGACGCTGACCGGCACCGCGGTCCTGGCCCCGAGCGACGGCGGTTCGCGGCTGGAGTTCAAGGCCACGGTGGAGGTGCGCATCCCGCTCGTCGGCGGGAAGGTGGAGAACTTCATCGGCAATCAGCTCTCCGAGCTCCTGATCGCCGAGCAGCGCTTCACGACGGCGTGGATCAGGGAAAACGCCTGAAGCAAGAACGGCCCGTCGGTCAGCTGACGCGGGGCACCACGGGCTACAACCGGCTGCGCCGCAGCGACCGCTGGCTGGTGCACGATCCACGGGTCCGATCCGCACTGCTCGCGGCGGCCGAGCCACTGGTCGTCGACCTCGGGTACGGCGCTCTTCCCGTGACGACCCTGGAGTTGGCCGCTCGGCTGCGGAGCGTGCGCGACGACGTCCGGGTGGTGGGACTGGAGATCGATCCCGGACCGCGTGCGCGGGGCCCGTGCGACCGCGGGCGGGGCGCCGGTCGAGTTCGCCCTCGGCGGCTTCGAATTGGCAAGCCTACGACCGACATTGGTGCGCGCGTTCAACGTCCTGCGCCAGTACGACGTCGAATCCGTGCCCGACGCGTGGTCGGAGATGACCGCGCGGTTGGCGCCCGGCGGACTGATCCTCGACGGCACCTGCGACGAGCTGGGTCGACGGTGCTGCTGGCTTCTGCTCGACGCCGACGGCCCGCTGAGCCTGACGCTGGCCTGCGACCCGTTCGCGATCGAGCGCCCCTCGGATCTCGCCGAGCGCCTCCCGAAGGCGTTGATCCACCACAACGTTCCCGGCCAACCCATCCACCACCTGCTCGTCCGCGGCCGACCGCGCGTGGGCGACCGCGGCCGGGCACGGCGTGTTCGGGCCGCGGGTGCGGTGGCGGGCGATGCTGGAGGCGTTGCGGGAGGAGGGATTTCCCGTGCAGCCGTCGCGGCGCCGGCTGCGCGACGGCGTGCTCACGGTGCCGTGGGCCGTGGTGGCGCCCGACGTTCAGCCGTAGGCTGGGCACATGCGGATTGCCCTCGCCCAGATCCTGAGCAGCGCGGACCCGTCGGCGAACCTCGCCATCGTCGAGGACTACACCCGCCGGGCCGCCGACGAGGGAGCCCAACTGGTGCTCTTCCCCGAGGCGACGATGTGCCGCTTCGGGGTGTCCGTTGGCCGCCGTCGCCGAGCCCCTCGACGGCCCGTGGGCGTCGGGTGTCCGCGCCATCGCCGAACGCACGGGTGTCGTCGTCGTCGCCGGAATGTTCTGCCCGAGTGACGACGGTCGGGTCACCAACACGCTGGTCGCCACCGGCCGGGGCGTCGACGCCCACTACGACAAGATCCACATGTACGACGCGTTCGGATTCACCGAATCACGCACGGTTGCACCGGGTTACGAGCCGGTGCTGATCACCGTCGACGGTGTCGGCGTCGGGCTCACCACCTGTTACGACGTCCGCTTCCCCGAACTCCACGTCGAGCTGGCCCGCCGCGGTGCGCAGCTGCTCACCGTCCACGCGTCGTGGGGATCCGGCCCTGGGAAGCTCGATCAGTGGACGCTGCTCAACCGGGCCCGCGCGATCGACACCACCAGCGTGGTCGCCGCAGTCGGGCAGGCCCACCCCACCGACCCCGCGATCGCGGCCGTCGGGCCGACCGGCGTCGGCGGCAGCCTGGTGGCGTCGCCGACCGGTGAGGTCCTGGCGTCGGCGGGCTCCGACCCGCAGCTGCTCGTCTCCGACGTCGACCTGAACACCGTCGACAAAGCGCGCGAGACCATCGCCGTGCTGCGCAATCGCCAAGAATTCGCCAAGGCGCTAGGGCAGAATCGCTGAGGTGAGCGATCCCTGGGGCGAGACGTCCTCCGCACAACCGCACCAGCCGCGCCCCTCCGGGCCCCCGTACGGGCAGCAGCCGCCGTCGCCCTACCCGCAGCCCGCCTACGGGCAGCAGCCTCCCTCGCCCTACCCCCAGCCCGCCTACGGGCAGCAGCCCTCCGGTTCGCAGTGGCAACCGCCCGGGCAGGCTCCGCAGACGCCCGCGCCGAAAAAGAAGAAGAAGAGCTTCTTCAAGGACCCGCTGTCGATCGTGCTGGTCGTCGTCATCGTGCTCGCGCTGTCGGGCGCCGGACTGGTCGCCGCAGAGCTGATCGCCAGGAACATCGGCGAGAAGCGGGTCGCCTTGGCAGCCTGTCGCATCGTCGAGGACAGCGTCGACGTATCCTTCGGCGCCACACCGTTTCTCCTGCAGTACGCAGGCGATAGCTACAGCAACATCAACATCACCACCGGCGGCAATCAGGTCCGCCAACTCCAAGGCTTGAAGGCCCAGATCCAGCTTCAGGACGTCAACCTCGAGAAGACCGCAGATTCGAGGGGCACCATCGGAGCGCTGAACGCAACGATCACGTGGGCGAATGACGGTCTCAACGAGACCATCAGGAACGAGGTCCCCGTCGTCGGCGGCCTCATCGACGTGACCCCGAATCCGTCCGACGGAACGCTCGAGCTATCGGTGCCGCTCGCCAGCGTCATCGTCAAGCCGTCGGTCTCCAACGGAGCCATCACCATGGAGGTGGTGGATCGGTCCGGTCTGGCCACGATCCTCGGCAAGGACGACGCGCAGACCGGTCTCGACAAGATCAGCTCGCAGCTGGGCGAGAACTATCCCCTCGGCATCAAGGCCGACAGCGTCGCGATCACCGACGACGGACTGGTCGCCAAGTTCTCCACGACGAACGCCAAGATCCCGAACGACGGCTTGGGGAGCATGGACGATTCTGAGCAGATTCCGGCGGTCTGCCAGCAGTACACCTAGTCCTCGTCGAGCCCGTCGAGGACCGAGCGCGTCGCCGACAGGCCGAGCCGCGTCGCGCCGGCGTCCAACATGGCCACGGCGTCGGCCGCGGTGCGGATTCCGCCGCTGGCCTTGACCGCGACGTCGGGGCCGACGGTCGTCGACATGATCTGCACGGCACGCACCGAGGCGCCGCCCGCAGGGTGAAATCCGGTCGACGTCTTCACGAAGTTCGCGCCCGCCTGGGCTGCCGCGCGGCACACGTCGACCAGGGTTTGTTCCCCGGCGATCTCGAGGAGTGCCGCCGATTCGACGATGACCTTGAGGACGATCTCGTCGGGCAGTGCGGTGCGCACCGCGGAGACGTCGGCTCGCACGGCGTCCACGTCGCCGGATACTGCCGCGCCGACATCGATGACCATGTCGATCTCCTCGGCGCCGGCGGCTACGGCCAGCACCGCCTCCTGTGCCTTGATCGCCGAAAAGTGCTTGCCTGACGGGAATCCCACGACGGTCGCGATGGTGATGCCGGCCGCCCTTGCCGCCGGGATCATCGACGGCGAGACGCAGACTGCGAACACGCCGAGATCCGCGGCGTCCTGCGCGAGGAGCCTCACGTCGGCCTCGGTGGCCTCGGGTTTGAGCAGTGTGTGGTCGACGAGCCGAGCGACGGTGCCGCGATCCCAGCGCGTCATCTAGAACGGTTCTTCGGTGCCGCCGGGATTGCAGCGGGTGTCGATCATCGTCTGGTCATCGACGACGGGCCGCCAGGGCTCGAGGTTCCAACTGGTCTTGCCGGGCTGGGCGATCTCGGCGAAGTCCCAGTGGCACATGAACTGAGCCCGCATGCCCGGGATGTCGGCGTCGGGTGCGAAGGCGAGAACCTCGGACCACGCCTCGGCGCCCTGGACGTCGTCGGGATTGCGCGCGGCTGCGCGACCTTGCGACGTGGGGTAGACCCGCAGGCTGGACAGATCGCCCCAGTGCTCCCAGGTGGCGTGGTCGATGTAGGGCGGGGCGGCTTGGGTGTCGGCGGATGCAGGTGCTGAGGCCCAGCCCGCGACGATGACGGCGAGCGCCGCTAGCGATGCGGCGAGGATGCGTGTCACTGCTAGCGCGACTTTCCTTGAACCTCAAGGATCTTGGGCCGGACATCGACCAGATAGATGCCCGCCGCGCAGACCGCGACCGCGGAGCCGACGGGGGCGCCGAGCAGATAGGGCAGAGAAAGCACGGCGGTGCCGCCGATGATCGCCAGCCAGATCGGCTTGGTCATCTTGCCCGCGGCGGTATAGGCATCGGCACGTTGGAGTGCGGCATGCACGAACGCATACGCCGACATCAGCAACGCACCGAGCTGAACGGCGAGGAGGACGTAACCCACCAGGTACTGAGGCTCCACGCCCCAAGCCTAGGTGGACTACGTCCTCCCGGTCGAACTGACTACTTCTGGGTGACCTTCTTGGCCGGAGCCTTCTTGGCCGGAGCCTTCTTGGCGGGAGCCTTGGCGGCGGCCTTCTTGACCGGCGCGGCGGCCTTCTCGGCCTTCTTGGGCAGCTCGACGCCGACCAACTTGGCGGCACGCTCACCGACGGCGCGGGTCTGCGTGGCAACGGTGCCGAGCGCATCCTGCGTCAGCTCGACGGCCTGGTCGGTGACGCTCTCGACGCGGTTCGCGGCCTCTTCGAGCGCCGGCTGGTTGCGAAGGCGCGCCAGCGCCTCCTCGCCACGTGCGACGAGCTTGTTGTAGGTGGCGGTGGCGTTGTCCGCGTAGCCTTCGGCGGCCTTGCGGAGCTCGTCGGCGTTGAGCTTCTCGCGAAGCTCGCCCACCTGGCTCGGCAGCTCTTCCTGCAGCTTCGTCAGGTTGGTGCGGGCTCCCTCGACGCGGGTACCTGCATCGGCGCGGGCCTCTTCGGCACGCTCACGCAGGCTGGCGACGATCTCGTTGACGGTGGCGAGCGCCAGATCGGCGGCGCCAACGGCGGCGAGCAACGGAGCCTTGAGGTCTTCGATGGTGGGCTGGTTCTTCTCGGCCATGATTCTTTTCCCTTCTTGAAAGACTTCCGTCTTTCGTGTGACTACTTCGGTTGATCTATTTCGTGTGGACGGTTGCTGGGAAGTCAGTCGTCAGTGGCTGGCTCCTCGTCTGTCACGTCGTTCTGCTGGCAGAACGACGTATAGATGTCGAGCAGCACCTGCTTCTGCCGCTCGGTGATCGCCATGTCGGTGACGATGGCGTCGCGAACTGCGTTCGCCTCGCTCGGCTCCAGGATTCCGGCCCGGATGTAGAGCACTTCGGCGGACACCCGCAACGCCTTGGCGATCTGGTTGAGCACCTCGGCAGAGGGCTTGCGCAATCCCCGCTCGATCTGGCTGAGATAGGGATTGCTTACGCCGGCCTTCTCGGCAAGCTGCCGCACGGAGACCTGAGCCAACTCGCGCTGGCTCCGGATGAACCTCCCGATGTCCTGTGCAGCGTTGGTGACGACAGCCGCAAGATTTTCGTCTTGAGCCATGGTTCATCCCCCTCTGCGTCGGTTATCCGGAATGCGACAAACACAACCGTACGACGCAGTGCTAACTTTTGCAAGCACTAGTTAGCGCAGGTCAGAAGAGTAGTTGGGCTATCGAATAGATCGCGAGGCCTGCCAGCGAGCCCACCACGGTGCCGTTGATCCGGATGAACTGCAGGTCACGGCCGACGTGCAACTCGATGCGATCGCTAGCCATGTCGGCGTCCCACCGTTCGATGGTCTCGGTGATGATCGCTGTGATCTCCGTCCCATACTCAGCGACCAGGTGCTGGGCCGCGCGAATGATCCAGTTGTCCACCTTGTCGCGGAGTTCGGCGTCGTCGCGAAGGGACTCGCCGATGTGCACGACCGAGTCCGCAATCCTGGTCCGAAGCGTCGACGACGGGTCGTCGACGGACTCGATGATGATGCGCTTGGCGGCAGTCCACGCCGTCTCGGCGGCCTTGGCGACCTCGTCGCGCGCCATGATCTGGTCCTTGACCTTCTCGGCGCGCGCGATCGTCGCCTCGTCGTTCTGAAGGTCTGCGGCGAACTCGAACAGGAACTTGGTCGCCGACCGGCGTAGCTCGTGGTCCGGGTTGCGGCGCACCTTGTCCGTGAAGTCCACCAACTCGCGATGGATGCGCTCGCCGATCAGGGTGTCGACCCAGCGCGGCGACCACGTCGGCGAATCACGCTCGATGACCCTGGCGATGATCTCGTTCGAACCCAGCGACCACTCGAAGGCCCGGTCGGCCAGCAACTGGATGAGCGCCTCCTGACGCCGGTCCTCCAGCAGCGACGTCAGCACCCGTCCAACCGGCGGACCCCACTTCGGTTCGGCGATGCGCTTGACGATCATCCGGTCCAGCACCTGCTGGACGTCCTCGTCGCGCAGCATCTCGACGAGTACCCGCAACACCGTCGACGCCTCGGCGGCGACCCGGTTGGCATTCACTGGATGGCACAACCACTTGCCCGTCCGGCTTGCCACCTGCGCGTCGCGAACCTTGGTCCCGATGACCTCGGGGGACATGAAGTTATCGCGGACGAACGTGCCAAGGCCCTCGCCCAGTTGATCCTTCTTGCGCTTGATGATCGCGGTATGCGGGATCGGTATGCCCAGCGGATGTTTGAACAGCGCGGTGACGGCGAACCAGTCGGCGAGCGCGCCGACCATGCCTGCCTCCGCGGCCGCCCTGACGTAACCCACCCACGGCGCGGCGCCGTGGGACTGCGCCCAGGTGCAGACCAGGAAGATCACCGTGGCGCCGACCAGGAAGCCGGTCGCCACGACCTTCATCTGGCGCAGGCCGCGGCGGCGTTCGGCGTCGCCGGCGCTGTCGGCGCCGGCGAAAGTATCGGCGAGACTCGGACGGGAGTCGGACGTCGTCTTGGTAGCCACGCATCCATCATCCTTGATCGCGGCGCCTACCCGCCCGGCTCACCAGTCTGATGCGAGCAAAGCGCCGTATTATCTAACCCAACTAGCGATTGGGATTGGCGCGGACAAGTGACCGGCACGTGACACAGCAGACCCCCGACGGGGCGGTGAAGACCGATGGGCGCAAACGACGGTGGCACCAACACAAGGTCGATCGCCGCGGGGAGCTCGTCGACGGCACCCTAGAAGCCGTTCGACAGCGCGGGAGCAACGTCAGCATGGACGAGATCGCCGCCGAGATCGGTGTCTCGAAGACCGTCCTCTACCGATACTTCGTCGACAAGAACGACCTCACCACCGCCGTGATGATGCGATTTGCGCAGACGACGCTGATCCCCAACATGGCGGCGGCGCTGTCGTCGAATCTCGACGGATTTGCCCTGACCCGCGAGATCATCCGCGTGTACGTCGCCACGGTCGCGGCCGAGCCGGAGATCTACCCGTTCGTCATGGCGAACAGCTCGGCGAGCAAGAGCAAGGCCGTCGCGGACTCCGAGCAGATCATCGCGAGGATGCTCGGCGTCATGCTGCGCCGACGGATGGCCCAGGAAGGCATGGACACCGGCGGGGCCCAGCCGTGGGCCTTCATGATCGTCGGCGGCGTGCAATTGGCCACGCACTCCTGGATGTCCAATCCGCGGATGAGTGCCGACGATCTGATCGACTACCTGACGATGCTGTCGTGGAGCGCCCTTCGCGGCATCGTCGAAGTGGGCGGATCGTTGGACAGTTTCAACTCGACGACGCATCCATCGCCGGAATTGCCTCGCCAACTGCTTCACTGAGCAGATGAGCAAGTCTTCCGACGCCGCAACGCCCGACCTCTGGACACACGAGCCGCACATCCATCTCGAGTTCAAGCCCGGCCAGTCCGTCGCTGCGCTCAAGACCAACGCGACGCCAGGGTTCAAGGGCTCGAAGAGGGACGCTCCGGACCTGCAGGACGAACGCAACGGGCGGTTCGCCGAGCTGCAGGAGATGTTGTACGCAAGCAGCCGCGCGGGCGACAATCGCAAGATCCTGCTGGTGCTGCAGGGCATGGATACCGCAGGCAAGGGCGGAATCGTCAAACACGTTGTCGGATCGGGTAATCCGCAGGGCATCAAGTACGCCAGCTTTGGCAAGCCGACCGAGGAGGAACTGGCGCACGACTTCCTGTGGCGCATCGAGAAGCAGTCTGCCGACAGCGGGGCACATCGGGGTGTTCGACCGGTCGCACTACGAGGACGTCCTCATCGTCCGGGTGCACGACCTGGTGCCACCGGACGTGTGGGGCAAGCGCTATGGCCTCATCAACGACTTCGAGAAGGGCTCGTCGACGACGGCACGACCATCATCAAGGTCGCGATGTTCGTCTCACTCGACGAGCAGAAGAAGCGGCTGTCCGAGCGACTCGATCGGCCCGACAAGTACTGGAAGTACAACCCGGCCGACATCGACGAACGTCTGCTGTGGCCGAGGTATCAGGAGGCCTACCAGGCCATGCTGGAACGCACCTCGACCGACTTCGCGCCATGGCACGTCATCCCGTGCGACCGCAAGTGGTACAGCCGGCTGGCCATCACCGAGCTACTCATCGAGGCGCTGGAGGGGTTCGACGTTGTCTTGGCCCCCAGCCGATTTCGATGTCGAGGCCGAGAAGAAGCGGCTGAAGCAGGCCTAGCTCACCCCTTCTCGCCGACTTGACGGTAGGTGTACGCGTTTCGCGAGTAGGCACGGCAACTTCCGTCAACTCGGCGCGGCTAACCCGGGCATTCCGGCCCTCGCGAGCGACTTCCCAGTCCGGGCGATTATCTCGTGCCGCTCCGACTTGAGTTGGCGAGCGCTCACGCGGATGATCGTCCACCCCCGCTCGGCCAGAAATTCCAGCCGGACGATGTCATTCGCGTAGTCGACGGAATTCTTGAAATGCTGCTCGCCGTCGTATTCGACACCGACGAGCCATTGCGGCCAGCCCATGTCGATTCGACGACGGACCACGCCAAGGGCGTCAGCAACTGGGATCTGCGTGACGGGTCGCGGCAATCCCGATCCGACGAGCAGCAGCCGCAGACGCGTTTCCTGTGGCGACTCGGCCCCGCCGTCAACCAGATCGATGGCTTCACGCAGACGCCGGATACCACGGGCACCGGGGTACCTCGCCGCGATCGCCTCGATCGCGGACACCGGCATCCTCGTTGCGTTGACTAGAGCATCGATTCGAACGACCGCTTCTTCGAGCGTTAGTCGGCGCCCGAGATCGAACGCGGTCCGTGGCGCCGTCGTACAGCGGATACCCCTGACGGTACAGAGCTCGTCATCGCGAAAGTCGTTCTGACGGATATTAATTCCCTTAGGCCTCCCACCGCGGGCATGCGCGACTTCAGCAGGCAGATCAGCGGGCACCCACTTACTGCCCAGCAAGGCCGCCGCGGAGTACCCGACGATGATCGCCCGGCCGTCCGACCACAACCACGCCGCGCGTGCACGGGTGATGGCGTTCAGTTCGACGTCTTTTCGCCTATGAACGTTGCGATGCACCTTCGTGTAGCGGCGCCGAAGGTCGCGACGCGTCAACAGACCCGACGCCAGCACCTCTGACACCACAACCAGCTGTTCCCCCATGTGACCATCGTCAGGTCATGCCGCAGCAGCTTTGCGCACCAATTTCGACGACTGGACGGAAGGCGTACACGTTTGACGAGTAACCAGGGCAACTTCCGTCAAATGGGCGCGCGGCCGACCCCGCGAGGACCTCAGTACTCGTAGAAGCCCTTGCCCGACTTCTTGCCGAGCTGACCCGCCTCCACCATCCGCTGCAGCAGCGGCGGCGCGGCGTAGTGCGGCGTCCTTGAGTTCGTCGTACATCGCGTCGGCGATCAGCTTCATGGTGTCGAGCCCGATCAGGTCGGAGAGCCGCAGCGGCCCCATCGGATGCGAGAGGCCTGCGACGATCGCCTTGTCGATGTCGTCGACGCTCGCGACACCCGACTCGAGCATGCGGATGGCCGACAGCAGATAGGGCACCAGCAGCGCGTTGACGACGAAGCCCGACCGGTCGGGACAGCGCACCACCTGCTTGCCAAGCGTCTCGCTCGCGAACTGCTCGACCCGCGCGGCGGCTGCGTCGGTGGTGACGAGCGTGCTGATCAGCTCGACGAGCGGCAGCACGGGCACGGGGTTGAAGAAGTGCAGCCCCAGCACGCGGCCCGGATTCTTGGTCGCCGCAGCGATTTTCATGATCGGGATGCTCGAGGTGTTCGATGCCAGCACCGCGTCGGGATCGGTGACCACCTCGTCGAGTTCGGCGAAGACCTTGGCCTTGACGGCCTCGTTCTCGACGATCGCCTCGATCACCAGGTCGCGGTCGGCGAGGTCCTTCAGGTCCGTCGTCGACGTCAGCTTGGCCAGCGCCGCGTCGCGATCGGATTCGGTCAGCTTGCCCTTGCTGACGCCGCGCTCCAACGACTTCGTGATGCGGTCGACGCCCGCGGCGACGAGCGTCCTCGGTGGGTTCGTAGATCCGTACGTCGGCTCCGGCCTTCAGCGACACCTCCGCGATGCCTGCACCCATCTGCCCGGCGCCGACGACGCCCACCCGCTCAATATTCTTCACGCTCAAGGTTTTACTCCATCGCAGATACGCGTCAGGCCCCGCCCAGGGTTCGGGCGGGGCCTGCGCTTCAAGCCGTTGGGCCTCGTGAGCCTACTGAGCCTGGTCTAGTGCGGCTTACAGCTCAGCTCAGTGGAACTGGCCCTCTTCGGTCGAACCCGCGAGCGCGGTGGTCGAGAGGTCGGGTCGACGGTCGTGGCGATCCGGTCGAAGTAGCCTGCGCCAACCTCGCGCTGGTGCTTCGTCGCGGTGTAACCACGCTCCTCGGCGGCGAACTCGCGCTCCTGCAGCTCGACGTAGGCGCTCATCTGGTTGCGGGCGTAGCCGTGGGCCAGATCGAACATCGAGTAGTTCAGGGCGTGGAAGCCGGCCAGGGTGATGAACTGGAACTTGAAGCCCATCGCGCCAAGCTCGTTCTGGAACTTCGCGATCGTCGCGTCGTCCAGGTGCTGCTTCCAGTTGAACGACGGCGAGCAGTTGTAGGCCAGCATCTGGTCGGGGAACTCGCTCTTGACGCCCTCGGCGAACTTCTTCGCCAGCTCCAGGTCCGGGGTGCCGGTCTCCATCCAGATGAGGTCGGAGTACGGCGCGTAGGACTTGGCGCGGGCGATGCAGGGCTCGAGGCCGTTCTTGACGAAGTAGAAGCCTTCCTTGGTCCGCTCACCGGTGATGAACGGCTGGTCGCGCTCGTCGACGTCGGAGGTGATCAGCGTGGCTGCCTCGGCGTCGGTGCGGGCGATGACGACGGTCGGGACGTCGGCGACGTCGGCCGCGAGGCGAGCCGAGGTCAGGGTGCGGATGTGCTGCTGCGTGGGGATCAGCACCTTGCCACCGAGGTGGCCGCACTTCTTCTCCGACGCGAGCTGGTCCTCCCAGTGCGAACCGGCGACACCGGCGGCGATCATGGCCTTCTGCAGCTCGTACACGTTGAGCGCGCCACCGAAGCCTGCTTCACCGTCGGCGACGATCGGGGCCAACCAGTTCTCGACCGAGCGGTCGCCCTCGACCTTGGCGATCTGGTCGGCGCGCAGCAGCGCGTTGTTGATGCGGCGGACGACGGTCGGCACCGAGTTCGCCGGGTAGAGGCTCTGGTCGGGGTAGGTGTGGCCGGACAGGTTCGCGTCACCGGCGACCTGCCAACCCGACAGGTAGATGGCCTTCAGGCCGGCGCGAACCTGCTGCACGGCCTGGTTGCCGGTCATGCGCGCCGAGCGAGTTGACGTACTCCATGTCGTGCAGCTGCTCCCACAGCACCTCGGCGCCGCGGCGAGCAAGGGTGCTCTCCTCGACGACGTGGCCCTGCAGGGCGACGACGTCCTTCGGCGTGTAGGTGCGGGTGATGCCCTTCCAGCGCGGGTTGTGATCCCAGTCGTGCTGGATCTGTTCGGGGGACTTCGGCGTGCCAACGGTCGGACATCGGGGCTCCTTCGATTGAAAGTGCCGCGGGGGCGTTGGGGCTTGATCAACTTGTTAACGTCGCCGCAGCTTTAGTGTTCCTGCTGACAACGAGCATGCCCCAGCACATATGCCCAGGTCCACCCGTTTTCGCTGCCAATTTTCGCCAACACCCGCCGCTAACTTGCGAAGATTGCGAAGGTCGACATGGCTTGACCGGTTCAGAAGTTACCGTCGGGTAACGCGTTTTCGCAGGTCAGTACGCTCGTACTGTTAAGCCGGATGCTCAGAGCGCGAAGATGCTCGCGACGGCTTTCGTCTCGTCGCCGACCGCGTATGTGAGCGTTGTAACAGTGCGGTCGGCGAGATCCGCGCCGAACTTGTCGGTCGAGCCCGCCGGATACACGTGGCGGATGATCTCCAACTCGTCGCCCAGCGCGACCGGGAGGTCGTGTTCGATCGTCACCCGCAGTGGCGCCGCCATCAGCTCGGGCTGCCCCGACAGGTAGTCCTCGACGACGCTCCAATAGACCGAGTTGTTCATGTGGTCGAAGATGTCGATGTCGCTGACGCGCACGGGATACGGCGCGGACGTCGTCTGCGTCCTCGCGGCTGCCGGCCTTCAGGTAGGCCTTCCACCGCAACCGGTCGACGTCGGTGGTGCGCTGCAGCCCTTCGAGGAAGTCGTCGGAGATTCGCGCCGGCCCCTGCGTCTCGCGGTTGATGTTGATCCAGAACGCCTCGGACTCGATGAGCCCGCCGCTGCGCACTCCGTCGATGCGCACGCGCATGTCGCACCAGCGGTTCGAGGTGCCCGAGCACCAGCGCCGCAGCCGCAGCATTTCCTTGAACTCGATCGGCCGGATCATGTCGATCATCGTGCGTCGGACGATCCACAGCGGATGCGTCTCCTCGAAGCCCATTTCGCGCAGTTGGTCGCTGCCGACGTCCTGGATGTGCCGGGTCGCGGCATCGAACTTCAGCCGCCCGTCGCGGTCGATGTCGGCCACCCGCAGCGGCCACATCGTGTCGAACACGTCGGGGTGCGGATCGGGGACGGGCATCATGGCCTTCGCCAGACCCGAACCGCTGCCTGCGCTGGTGTCCACGGCACCCGATCCTGCCACAGCCACTGTCCTGTCAATGCTGCGAAGCACTTCTTCACAACGTTGCTAGCCTTGATGACGTGGCCAAGACCTTCGTCGGATCGCGGGTGCGGCAACTCCGCAGCGAACGGGGCTTCAGCCAGGCCGCACTCGCCCAGATGCTCGACATCTCGCCGAGCTACCTGAACCAGATCGAGCACGACGTCCGCCCCCTGACGGTCGCGGTGCTTCTCCGCATCACCGAGGTGTTCGGCGTCGACGCCACCTTCTTCGCCTCCCAGGACGACACGCGGCTGGTCGCCGAACTACGCGAGGTGACGATGGATCGCGACCTCGGCGTCGACGTGGACGTCGCCGAGATCGCCGACATCGTCAACGCACATCCCACGCTCGCGCAGGCCATGGTGAACCTGCACCGGCGCTACCGCCTCACCACCACGCAGCTGGCGGCCGTCACCGAGGACAGCTTCTCCGACGGCAGCGGCCCCAGCTCGGGGTCGGGCTCGATCACCATGCCGCACGAGGAAGTGCGCGACTACTTCTACCAACGCCAGAACTACCTGCACGAGCTCGATACCGCCGCCGAGGACCTCACCGTCCGCATGCGCATGCAACGCGCCAACCTGTCGCACGAGCTGTCCGACCGTCTCACCAGGGTCCACGGCGTGCGCATCGTCACCAAGGTCGACATCGGCGAGGGCGTGCTGCATCGCTTCGACCCCGAAACCAGGACGCTCGAGATCGGCGGCCACCTGTCGTCGGGCCAGTTGGTGTTTCAGGCTCGCCGCCGAACTCGCCTATCTCGAGTTCGGCGACCTGATCGACCAGCTCGTCACCGACGCCATGTTCACCAGCGACGAGGCGCGCACACTGGCCCGCCTCGGACTGGCGAACTACTTCGCGGCCGCGACCGTGCTGCCGTACCGCCAATTCCACGAGGTCGCCGAGAAGTTCCGCTACGACGTCGAACGGCTGTCGGCGTTCTACTCGGTGAGCTACGAGACGGTCTGCCATCGGCTCTCGACGCTGCAGCGGCCGTCGATGCGCGGCGTGCCCTTCTCCTTCGTGCGCGTCGATCGCGCGGGAAACATGTCAAAACGCCAGTCCGCCACCGGTTTCCACTTCTCCTCGAGCGGCGGAACCTGCCCGCTGTGGAACGTCTACGAGACATTCGCCAACCCGGGCAAGATCGGAGTGCAGATCGCGCAGATGCCGGACGGCCGGCATTACATGTGGGTGGCGCGCACCGTGGAACGACGGGCGTCGCGCTATGGTCAGCCGGGTAAGACGTTCGCGATCGGCCTGGGCTGCGAGCTCCGGCACGCGCACCGGCTGGTCTACTCGGAGGGTCTTGATTTGTCAGGTGAGATTGCCACGCCGATCGGTGCAGGGTGCCGGGTGTGTGAACGCGACAACTGCCCGCAGCGCGCATTCCCCGCCCTGGGCCGCGCCCTTGACCTCGACGAGCACCGCAGCACGGTGTCGCCCTATCCAGTGAGGCGAGCATGACCCAGACACCCGCACGCATTCCACCCGGCGGTTTCCGCGAACTGGGACCGCTTCAGCTGGGTGATCGCGAAGATCATGGCCCGCGGGATCCGAGCACCGAGGTTCGCCTGTTCAACGTTATCGGCCAGCACCAGCTGTGCTGTTCCTGCTATAGGCGCCGTACGCGGCATTCTGCTTGCTGTTCGGGAAGCTGTCCCGCCAGGACGCCGAAGTGGTCATCCTGCGCGTCGGCCATCTGCGCAACAGCGAGTACGAGCTGCAGCAGCACCGCAGGCTGGCCCGCTCCCGGGGGCTCGACAAGGAGGCTCAGGCCAGAATCTTCTACGGCCCCGATGCCGAGGGGCTCAGCGAGCGACACCGGGTGCTGATCACCGCGACCGACGAGTTCGTCATGACGCGGGGCATGTCGTCGGAGACCTGGGCGGGGCTGTCAAGCCACTACAGCCGCAAGCAGATCATCGAATTCTGCATGCTGGCAAGCAATTACGATGGACTTGCTGCCACCATCGCCACGCTGCAGGTGCCGCTGGACTTCCCGGACTAACCACGCCGCCTACAGGTAGGTCACTCCGAGCACGATCACCGACAGCAGCACCGGGGCGGCGGGAAGGCACCACAGGAACGCCGCCTTGGCGGTCGCCCGTGCGCGGTAGTACGCCCCGCCGAGCAGACCCGCCGCCACCGCCAGGCCAGCCGAGATGGCCGCGATCACCAGCACCCAGCCGCTCACCGTCGTCGTCAGGAGCGCCAACGACACGGCGACCAGCCACACGACGTGGCCGATGATCAAGCCGCCGAGACCGGCGACGATGATGGCTCTCAAAAGTTGATCATGTGGCCGGCCAAGCCGTGGAAGCACTCCTGCAGCGCTTCGGACAGCGTGGGATGGGTGTGCACGTTGCGCGCCAGTTCGTTGACCGTCAGGTCCCACTTCTGCGCGAGCGTGAGCTCGGGCAGCAGTTCGGAGACGTCGTGGCCGATGAGGTGGCCGCCGAGCAGCTCGCCGTACTTCGCGTCGGCGATCAGCTTGACGAAGCCGCCCGGCTCGCCGAGGCCGTGGGCCTTGCCGTTGGCGGTGAAGGGGAACTTCGCGACCTTGACGTCGTAGCCCTCCTCGCGGGCCTGCTCCTCGGTGAGCCCGAAGCTGGCCACCTGCGGCTGACAGAACGTCGCGCGGGGCAGCATCCGATAGTCGCCGAGCGCCAAAGTCTCTGCGCCAGCGATGGTTTCGGCAGCCACCACACCCTGCGCCTCTGCGACGTGGGCCAGCTGGAGCTTCATCGTGACGTCACCGATGGCGTAGATGTGCGGCACCGAGGTGTGCATGTAGTCGTCGATCTCGATGGCCTTGCGCTCGGTCAGTGCCACCCCGGCCTTGTCCAGGCCGATGTCCTCGACGTTCGGCACGAAGCCGATGGATTGCATGACCTTGTCGGCCTTGATCTCCTCGGTCTTGCCGTCCTTGCTGACGGTGACGGTGACCTCGGAGCCGTCGTCGACGATCGACTCGACCTTGGTGCCGGTGAGGATCTTGACGCCCAGCTTCTTGAACTGCTTCTCGATCTCCTTGGAGACCTCGGCGTCCTCGTTGGGCAGGGCGCGCGGCAGGAACTCGACGATGGTGACGTCGACGCCGTAGTTGCTCATGACGTAGCCGAACTCCATGCCGATGGCTCCGGCGCCCGCGATGACGATCTTCTTCGGCAGCCCCTTCTCCATGATCTGCTCTTCGTAGGTGACCACGTTCTCCGAGAGCTCGGTGCCCGGGACCAGACGCGTGCGGCTGCCCGTCGCGATGATCGCGTTGTCGAAGGTCACGGTCTCGGTGCCGCCGTCGTTGAGCTTCACCGACAGCGTATTGGCGTCGGTGAAGGCGCCGCGGCCCTGGATCTCGGTGATCTTGTTCTTCTTCATCAGGAAGTGCACGCCGGCGACGCGGCCGTCGGCGACCTTGCGGCTGCGCTCGAACGCCGAGCCGTAGTCGAACGACACGTCGCCGCTGATGCCGAACGTCTTGGCTTCCTTGGTGAAGATGTGCGCCAGTTCCGCGTTGCGCAGCAGCGACTTGGACGGGATGCAGCCGACGTTGAGGCAGACGCCGCCCCAGTACTTCGGCTCGACAATGGCGGTGTTCAGGCCCAGTTGGGCCGCGCGAATGGCCGCGACGTATCCGCCGGGGCCTGCACCTAGTACGACGACGTCATAGTGAGTCACGCGACCAGCCTAATGGTCGTGCGGAGACAGCTGTGGTCGATCTAGCTCTGCAGGGTCGTAGCGCGGGCCGCCGGGATCGGGCAGGCGTCTGCGGCTTCGGCGACGACGTGGGTGCCGTTGTCCCGCGGACGCTCCCCGCGCTCGTAGCCCGAGCCGGTCACCGGCGGGGACGTCGTCGAGATCGGCGACCTCGTCGGGAGTGAACGCGCGGCCGCGGCTGAGGAACCGAAAGCCCTCCGGAGCCTCGAGACTGAACCCGCCGCCGCGACCGGGCACCACGTCGATCACCAGCTGGGTGTGCTTCCAGGTCTCGAACTGACTTCCCGAGATCCAGATCGGCACGCCGCCATCGCCGACGTCGAGGACCGCCAGGAGAACGTCGCGGTCGCCGACGATGAAGTCGCCGTCGGGATAGCACATCGGCGACGACCCGTCGCAGCAGCCGCCCGACTGGTGAAACATCAACGCGCCGTGGCGTTCCTGTAGCTTGCGCAACAGCTCGGCGGCCGCCTCGGTGATCAGCGCACGGCTGGGTGAGGTCATCGTCGTTCCTTTCGTCGCGCGATGCCAAGGCGCCGAACGTGCGCCCAGGGCGGAAAATCAATCGGTATCCCGCCTTCAGCGCACGTTCGGCGGAAGGCGTTTCTCAGAAGAATCCCTGCGCCTTGTTGGAGTACGAGACCATGAGGTTCTTGGTCTGCTGGTAATGATCGAGCATCATCTTGTGGTTCTCGCGGCCGATGCCGGACTGCTTGTAGCCGCCGAACGCGGCGTGCGCCGGATAGACGTGGTAGCAGTTGGTCCACACCCGGCCGGCCTTGATGTCGCGGCCTGCACGGTAGGCGGTGTTGCCGTCGCGGCTCCACACGCCTGCGCCCAGTCCGTAGAGGGTGTCGTTGGCCATGCGACATCGCGTCGTCGTAGTCCTTGAACGACGTCACCGCGACGACTGGGCCGAAGATCTCCTCCTGGAAGATCCGCATCTTGTTGTTGCCCTCGAAGATCGTCGGCTGCACGTAGTAGCCGCCGTTGAGGTCGCCGCCGAGCTCGGCGCGTTCGCCACCCGTCACGACGCGAGCGCCTTCGTCCTTGCCAATCTCGATGTAGGACAACACCTTTTCCAGTTGATCGTTCGACGCCTGCGACCCGATCATGGTCTCGGTGTCCAGCGGATCGCCCTGCCGGACGGCCTTGGTCCGGATGGCGGCCGAGCTCGAGGAACTCGTCGTAGATGTCGGCCTGGATCATGCTGCGCGACGGGCAGGTGCACACCTCGCCCTGGTTGAGGGCGAACATCGTGAAGCCTTCGAGCGCCTTGTCCTGGAAGTCGTCGATCGGCGGCCATCACGTCGGCGAAGAAGATGTTCGGGCTCTTGCCGCCGAGCTCGAGCGTCACGGGAATCAGGTTCTGCGAGGCGTACTGCATGATCAGCCGGCCCGTCGTGGTCTCGCCGGTGAAGGCGATCTTGGCGATCCGGTTGCTCGACGCCAACGGCTTGCCCGTCTCGAACGCCGAAACCGTTGACGACGTTGAGCACGCCTGCGGGCAACAGATCACCGATGAGCGACAGCAGATAGAGGATCGAGGCGGGGGTCTGCTCGGCGGGCTTGAGCACGACGCAGTTCCCTGCGGCGAGTGCGGGTGCGAGCTTCCACGTGGCCATCAGGATCGGGAAGTTCCACGGGATGATCTGCCCGACGACACCCAGCGGCTCGTGGAAGTGATAGGCGACGGTGTCCTCGTCGATCTGGCTCAGCGAGCCCTCCTGCGCGCGGATCGCGCCCGCGAAGTAGCGAAAGTGGTCGACGGCCAACGGGATGTCGGCGTTGAGCGTCTCGCGGATGGGCTTGCCGTTGTCCCACGCCTCGGCCAGGGCAATCGATTCCAGGTTCGCCTCGATGCGGTCGGCGATCTTGTTCAGGATCACGGCGCGCTCGCCGGGCGACGTCTTGCCCCATGCGTTCGCCGCACCGTGGGCGGCATCGAGCGCCTTCTCGATGTCGGCCTCGCCCGAACGCGGGATCTCGCAGAAGATCTGTCCGGTGACGGGAGTCGGGTTCTCGAAGTACTCGCCGCCGACCGGCGCCACCCATTCACCGCCGATGAAGTTCCCGTATCGCGACTCGAATGCCATCGCTGCGTCTGCTGAACCCGGGCGGGCGTAAACGGTCATCGGTTGCTCCCTGTCGTCATCGGAAGTGTGTTGTCAGAGGTGTAATACACATCACACTACCGCTGCGACGACAATGACTTCCATGGCTTCCGACGAGCGCTCGAGCGAGCAAACCGACCCCTACCTCTGGCTTGAAGACGTCACCGGGGACGACGCGCTCGACTGGGTGCGCAAGCACAACGAGCCGAGCCTCGCCGAGCTGACGAGCGAGCGGTTCGAACAGATGCGGGCCGAGGCACTCGGGGTGCTCGACACCGATGCGCGCATCCCGTACGTCCAGCGCCGCGGTGAGTACCTGTACGACTTCTGGCGCGACGCGGCGAATCCCCGCGGGCTCTGGCGGCGCACCACCCTGGAGAGCTACCGCACGGACGACATCGAGTGGGACGTGCTGCTCGACGTCGACGAACTCGCGCGGGCAGAGGACGAGAACTGGGTATGGGCGGGGCCGACGGTGCTGACGCCGGAGTACACGCTGGCGTTGGTCAGCCTGTCCCGCGGCGGCGCCGATGCCACCGTCATTCGCGAATTCGACATGCGCACGAGGACCTTCGTCGACGGCGGGTTCGAGCTCCCAGAAGCGAAGACCGACGTCGACTGGGAGGACGAGGACACCATCCTGGTCGGCACCGACTTCGGGCCCGGCTCGCTGACCGAGTCCGGCTACCCGCGGATCATCAAGCGGTGGCGACGCGGGCAGCCCCTCACCGAGGCGGAGACGGTGTTCACCGGCGAGGTCACCGACGTGAGCGTGGGCGCAGGCGTGGACCGAACGCCCGGCTACCACCGCATCCACGTGTCGCGGTCCCTGGACTTCTTCAACCACGACCTCTTCGACCTGCGCGGCGACGACCTGATCCGGATCGACGTGCCGACCGACGCGAGCACGTCGACCCACCGCGAGTGGCTGCTGATCAAACTGCGGACCGACTGGGAGGTCGCGGGCAAGCGCTACGTGGCCGGCTCGCTGCTGGCCGCGAACTACGACGAATTCCTCTCCGGCACGGTCAATCTGACGACGGTGTTCGAGCCGGACGAGCACACGTTCCTCTATCACTACGCGTGGACCCGCGACAGGCTGGTCATGGTGACGCTGGTCGACGTCGCGAGCCGGGTCGAGATCGTCACGCCGGGCACGTGGCACCGCGAGCCGGTGCCGAACATCCCGGCGAACACCAACACGGTGATCGCCGCCGCCGACGACCTGGGCGACGAGATCTTCCTGGACTCAAGCGGTTTCGACACCCCGTCGCGTCTGCTCTGGGGGCAGGCCGGCGGCGAGCTGACCGAGATCAAGACCGCGCCCGCGTTCTTCGACGCCAGCGACATCACCGTCGCCCAGTACTTCGCGACGTCGGCCGACGGCACGGCGATTCCCTACTTCGTGGTCGGGCACCGCAGCGCGCAGGGACCAGGGCCGACGCTGCTCGGCGGCTACGGCGGATTCGAGAACTCGTCGACGCCCGGGTACGGCGGAGTTCTCGGCCGGCTCTGGTTGGCCCGCGGCGGTACCTACGCGCTGGCCAACATCCGCGGTGGCGGCGAGTACGGCCCGCGTTGGCACACCCAGGCGATGCGCGAGGGCAGGCACAAGGTCGCAGAGGACTTCGCCGCGGTGGCGGCCGATCTGGTGCGGCGCGAGATCACCACGGTCGAGCAGCTCGGCGCTCAGGGCGGCAGCAACGGCGGTCTGCTGATGGGCATCATGCTCACGAAGTACCCGGAGTTGTTCGCGGCCCTGGTGTGCAGCGTGCCGCTGCTGGACATGCGCCGCTACCACCTGCTGCTCGCGGGCGCGTCGTGGGTCGCGGAGTACGGCGATCCCGACAACCCGGACGACTGGGAGTTCATCTCGAAATACTCTCCGTACCAGAATATTTCAGCCGACGCGCACTACCCGGCACTGCTGATGACGACGTCCACCCGCGACGACCGGGTGCACCCCGGCCATGCCAGGAAGATGACCGCGGCGCTCGAGGCCGCGGGTCACGAGGTGCTCTACTACGAGAACATCGAGGGCGGCCACGGCGGCGCGGCCGACAACGCTCAGGCGGCGTTCAAGACCGCGCTGGCCTACGAGTTCCTGCACCGCGTTCTCGGCGGCCCCGACTAATTGACTACCGACTCCCTGTAACGCCCGAGCGCCGGACGCGCACTGCATCGATAGTCGTCCGGCAACCGAGCCGGGCCGAGGCAAGAGAGTCGTCATGAGGAAAGTCGTCTTCACCGTCGCCGCTGCCGGTGCGTTGATGGCCGCCGCCGCCCTGGGTCAGGCTGGAAATGCTGCCGCAGCGGGGCAAGACCAGGGCTACGGCGTGCAGATCAACGGAGTGTCCTCCGGCCCGATGTCGCCGTGCACCGTCAAGCACGTCCCCGGCCTGCCTGGGATGACGCCATGGCCCGGACACCTCGACCTGGCCTATCTCGACGTCGCCTGCGCGTCGAACGACAACTGACCACGCAAACCCAACGTCGAGAGGAATCGTCGCCATGACCACCACCGAAGCAACGAGCACCACAATCAGCAGGGCCGAGTCCGCGATCGAAGGGGTCGGCGGCACGTTGGCCGATACGGCCTCGTCATCGTCATCGCCTGGATCGGCGCGCTGAAGTTCACTTCCTATGAGGCGCAGGGCATTCAGCCTCTGGTCGCCAACAGCCCCTTCATGGGCTGGATCTACGACATCGTGTCCGTCGACACCTTCTCCGCGCTGCTGGGCGTCCTCGAGTTGGCGACCGCCGCACTGTTGGCGGTCAAGCCGTGGTGGCCGCGGGTGTCCGCGGTCGGCAGCGTCATCGCGATCGGGCTGTTCCTGGCGACGCTCAGCTTCCTGTTCACGACCCCGGGTATCGGCGAGGCGTCGGCGGGCGGATTTCCCATCCTGTCCTCCACCGGCCAGTTTCTGATCAAGGACGCTGCACTGCTGGGCATTTCGGTGTGGACACTCGGTGACGCGCTGCGCGCCTACAGGCGAGTCGGCTAACACACGTCGACGGCCGCTGCTGAGCTGCCACAATGCAGTGATGCCCAGCTTCGAGACCTTGCTCTACCGGGCGGAGCCGCCCGTCGCGACCATCACGCTCAACCGGCCCGAGCAGCTCAACACCATCGTGCCGCCGATGCCCGACGAGATCGAGGCGGCGATCGGACTCGCGGAGCGGGACCCGCAGATCAAGGTGATCGTGCTGCGCGGTGCGGGCCGTTCGTTCTCCGGCGGCTACGACTTCGGCGGCGGCTTCGACCACTGGGGCGAGGCGATGAACACCGACGGGCGCTGGGATCCCGGCAAGGACTTCGCTTTGGTCATCGTCGCGCGAGACGGGCCCGACGCAGAAGTTCATGGCGATCTGGCGGGCATCCAAGCCGGTGATCGCTCAGGTGCACGGCTGGTGCGTGGGCGGGGCGAGCGACTATGCGCTGTGCGCCGACATCGTGATCGCCAGCGAGGACGCCGTCATCGGCACCCCGTACAGCCGGATGTGGGGCGCCTACCTGACGGGCATGTGGCTCTACCGCCTCGGCTTGACGAAGGCGAAGTGGCACTCGCTGACCGGCGAGCCGCTCACCGGAATCGAGGCCGCCGACATCGAGCTGATCAACGAAGCGGTCCCGTTCGAGCGCCTCGAGGCCAGGGTGGCCGAGGTCGCCGCGATGCTTGCCCGAATCCCGTTGTCGCAGTTGCAGGCTCAGAAGCTCATCGTCAACCAGGCCTACGAGAACATGGGCCTGGCGTCGACGCAGACGCTCGGCGGGATCCTCGACGGGCTGATGCGCAACACCCCGGAGGCGCTGCGCTTCATCGACACCGCGGCCGGCGACGGGGTGCGTGCCGCCGTCGAACTCCGCGACGGCCCGTGGGGCGACTACAGCCAGGCACCGCCGGAGCGGAGGCCCGATCCGTCGCACGTGATCGAGCCATAGCGGGTCTCGGGGGACCGCATGTCGAAGCGCAGGGTCAACATGGTCGAACTTCCTTCACGGTGAGTCGTTGGCCACGGTCAGGCGCACCTGGGTGAACGTGCGATGCGCGATTCGCCAGCCCTCGCCGTGCGCACCAGTTCGTCGTCGTAGAAGCCGATGGCATTGATCCCAGATGCGCTGTCCACAGTCGTAATCCAGGCGTCGACATAGCTCCTGCAGTGGCCTGGTCCCCCTCGAGGTCGATGACGTGGTTGGTCATCCGGTGCAGTGTATGGCCGGCCTGAGCGTGGGAGTCCTCCTCGAAGCGTGCGATCGCGTCCACTCCGTCGAATGAGCCGTAGTCCCCCATGACCACGTGGCAGTCGTCGGTGAAGACCTTCCGGAACAGCGCGAAGTCCCGGCGGTCGATCCCGTGCCGAAGCGGTTGATGATGTCCGAGATGTCTTGCCGATCCTCGTGTTCGGTCATCGGCCGATCCTACGTTCCGAGCGAGACTGCACACGCCCGAGCGGTGCCGAACCGCCGGACGTGCGTGCACTGCTGCCCACCGCACTGGCATTGATCCCGCCGACGATGAGTCACCTCAGCACGGAGGAGAGGAGCTAGTGCGATATGATTGGAAATGAGCATTCTCGATGCTGGGAATCCCCAGTTCCGCGAGACTGAGCACCGCAGGCCGTCCTCCGAAGGAGTACAGCGTTGAGCGTAGATACGTTGAGCACCGACATTCCCATCGTCTCGCCTGACGACCATCTCGTGGAGCCGGCCGATCTTTGGTCCAGCAGACTGCCCGAACGCTTTCGGGACATCGGTCCGCGGATCATCCGGCACCGAGGGCGCATGGATCCGACAGTCACCTCCGACGTCGCGTTCGTCGACGACGAGGACGGTCGCGACGCCGACATCTGGCACTACGAGGACGCGATCATTCCGATTCCGCTCATCAGCGCGGCGGCCGGCTACGAAATCGACGAGCTCACCACCGACCCGATCACCTACGACGAGATGCGCCCCGGCTGCTTCCGTCCAGCCGATCGGCTGGCGGACATGGACATCGCAGGAATCGAGGCGTCAGCCTGCTTCCCCAACACCCTCGTTCGGTTCTGCGGTCAGCGCTTCCTGCACGCCAAGGACAAGGAGCTCGCACTGCTGTGCGTGCAGGCCTACAACGACTTCCAGATCGACGAGTGGGGCGGCGGCTCCAATGGCCGCTTGATCCCGCTCGGGATCATTCCGCTCTGGGATGTCGAACTCGCCGCCAAGGAAGTCGAGCGCGTGGCGGCAAAGGGCATGCGTGCCGTCTGCTTCTCGGAGTTGCCCGCCCGCCTCGATCTGCCCTCAATCCATAGTGGCTACTGGGACCCGTTCTTCGCTGCCTGCGAGCGCAATCAGGTAGGCATCATGCTGCACATCGGCTCCAGCTCGTCGCTCACCAAGTCCTCGCCTGATTCCCCGCACGTCGTCACCAGCGCGCTCATGGCCGTCAATTGCACCATTGCCCTGGTGGATTGGCTGTTCTCCGCCAAGCTCAAGCAATTCCCCAAGCTGAAGATCGCCTTCGCCGAGGCGCAGGCCGGCTGGATCCCCTACTACCTCCAGCGTGTCGACGAGGTCTGGGAGGACCGACGGGCGTGGGGCGGCATCCACCCGCTACTCACCGAACCGCCCAGCACCCAGGTGCCCGGCCGCATCTGGTTCTCCACCTTCGGCGACCCGGTCGCCTTCCGCATTCTCGATCTGGTGGGGCCGGACCAACTCATGTTCGAGACCGACTACCCACACAACGACACGAACTGGCCGCACAGCACAGCGGTCGCCAACAAGGCGACCGAGGGCCTCGATGAGGAGACCAAGCGGAAGGTGTTGTCCACCAACGCCAAGACGTTCTTCGGTCTGCTATAGCGCCGCGTCGCGGGCCTCAGCGGGTCGCGTCGCGGAATGCGTCGACGAACTCGGTCAGCTCAGCGACGGCACCGTCGTAATCCGCAGGCACCCGCAGCGGTAACCGGAAATCCGTCACGCCCGCTGCCGCGAGCCCGGGCACGGGTTCGAGGGTGGCCGCTACGTCGACGCCGCCTTCCTTCTTGACGACGCGCGTGCTTCCCTGAACCTGCAGCCCGGTCGGGTCCCCACCCGCTTCGAGTACTGCGTCCTTCATGGCCGCGATCGAACCGGGCAGGTCTGCAAGAGCCGGACCCCACGGAATCCAGCCGCTGCCGAACCGTGCGATCCGACGTGCGACCGCCTTGTTCACGGTGCCACTGATCCACAACGGAACACCGCCGGCCTGAAGGGGTTTCGGCATCTGGTGAATGCCATCGAACGACAACTCGGGCGATTCGTAGGAAACACTCTGCTCGGTCCACAGCGCTCGACACACCTCGAGAGTGTGGTCGAGAAGCCGCCCACGACCCTCGAATGGCGAGTCCGCACGCCTCGTACTCTGCGCGCTGCCAGCCGACGCCAACGCCCAAGTCGACCCGACCGCCCGAGATGTGATCGAGTGTCGCGATCTGCTTGGCGAGCACTGCGGGACGGCGCAGCGCGGCAAGGAGTATCGCCGTGCCCAGCCGGATCCGCGTCGTGCTGGCCGCGATCGCCGTCAGCACGATGATCGGCTCGAGCCAGGCACCGTCAGGCCCGGTGGGTTGCCGCCCGCCCGCCTGTCCGCCCTTCGACGGATCCGCGTAGGCGTCGAAGTTCTCGCCGAAGACCACGTGATCCGACACCGCGACCCGATCGATGCCCGCGGCGTCCATGGCGCGCGCCGTCTCGAGCGTCGCTGCCCAATCATGTCGAGGTCCATCGGTGAAGATCGGAAGGTACATCGACAGTTGAGGGTGACTCACGGGTTCATTGTCCACGGCCGATCCCACCTATCCACCGCCGCCGCCGCGGAGAGGGGCTTGCGGCGCACGGGGTGGTGTCCGCCTTGCGGCCAGCCGACGGTCAGCAACGTTGCGATCTTCCAGTCCTCGGGAATGCCGATCGACGCGCGCAGTTCGTCATCGCAGTGGCCATGCCAAAGGGTGATCGCGGCACCCAGGCCCTGAGCGCGAGCCGCAAGCAGGAAGTTCTGCACGGCCGGGAAAATGGAGCCGGCTTGCTGCAGTTCGGTGGTTCCGCGCTGAGGCTGTACGCAGAACAGCACCAATTCCGGAGCCCCGCCACCGACTCGCATGTGCTCGGCCATCGTGCGCAGCACGCGCGTCTTTGGGCTATCTACGCCGTCGTCCTCGGGTATCCGATAGAAGTCCTTCATCACCTCCCACGTCGACCGCGCCGCCGCGGTGATCACGTCGCGTAGCTCGGCCGAACGGATCACCACGAACTTCCATGGCTGACCATTGCCACCCGAGGGTGCCCACGACGCTGCCAGCAGGCAGCGCTCGAGCACGTCATCCGCGACGGGCTCGTCACGGTACCGCCGCACTGCTGTGGCCGAGCGCATCACCGTCCACAGGTCATCCGAAATCGGTGGTACACCTTCGCTGATTCACGCATTCACCGACCGTGGCAGTGTTCCCGACCATCGACCTCCGCGCATCGGCCCGGTGATCACCGGCAGGTCGAGGGTCGACAGCAGTCCCGGTGGCGCGGCGATCACCGCGGGAATCGCGTTGATCTCCCGCATCACCGTTGCGTACGTCAGCCCTCGCAGATTGTTTCCGCGGCCATGCATCTCGACGTCCACGGTGTACGTGGGCATGCCCTCGACGATGACCCGGTAACCGCCGTGCGGCGACGGGTGCCGCGGCCACTCCGGCGCGGACTGCTCGCCCATCCGCGTGAAGTGTTCGAGGATCACTCTTTCCTCTCCGTCGACGACGCCTGCGAGCCGGAAGCGCATCGCACCCATCGTGCCTGCTTCGACCCAACCCGACGCGACCTCGTAGCGCTCGGTGGCGATCCACGGTTCGATCTGCGGTGTCCACCTTGTCCAGGGGCAGACCCAGGCCGTCGGCGACGATGTGCACCACGGGCGCCCACAGGTGCGCCAATCGCTTCTCGTCGAGCAGCGGTGCCGGGAAGTCCGGCGGATGGCCGAACCCCATGAAGTCGAACATGATCTCGGGCTGGTTGATCCCGCCGTAGTCGAGGATCTCCTGCGTCGTCACCGTATCGACCCAGCTGCTGAATCCCGACATCACCAGCGGCAGCACGTCGTTGGCCCAACCCGGATCGACACCGCTGTTGAACATGCTGGTGCCGCCTTCGCGGCAAGCCTGCTCGAGCAGTTCCACGGTCTCGCGGTCGGCGGCAGGCGGATAACACAGGGGCACCAGCGAGGTACACACGACGTTCTTGCCCGCCCGCAGGCACCGGGCGACGTCCTCGGCCGCTTCCCGGTAGCGGTAGTCGCCCGAGGCGAAGAACGCGACGACGTCGGCATCGATGGCCAGTGCCGCGTCGACGTCGCGGGTGGCGATCACGCCAGTCGCAGGCATCCCACAGAGGTCACCCGCGTCGCGTCCCTCCTTCGACTCGGAGTGCACGACGACCCCGACGAGATCGAGTCCGGGATGGGCGATGATCGCGCGCAGCGCACCGACGCCCACCTGTCCAGGGCCCCACAGGATGACCCGTGGCCTCTGCTCAGCGGTCACCGAAGATCGCCTTCCGGAGTTGCCATTCGCCAAACCCTGGCATTTCATGACGCCGGTCCGATCGCTCGCTGTGAGAACCTCTATTCTCTCTAAACGAGAACACTATTGTCCGCAATCGTCAAGGGAGAAGCGTTGAGCGACTACGAGTTCCTGAAGTGGGAGACATACGACGACGGCCGGATCGTACGCATCTCCCTCAATCGACCTGACCAGCGCAACGCGCAGAACCGCGGCATGCTCGTCGAGCTGGACGAGGCGTTCGGCAGCGGCCGAGGCCGATGACAACGTGCGCGTCGTCATCCTCGCCGGCGAGGGCAAGATGTTCTCCTCGGGCCACGACATCGGCTCCAGGCAGGCCATCAAGGAGTACACCCCCGGACCCGACCAGCACCCCACCACCAAGATCAACGGCGGCAGCCGGGAGGCCGCCGAGAAGTGCATGCTCCAGGAATGGCACTACTTCTTCCAGAACACCCTGCGGTGGCGCAATCTACGCAAGATCACCATCGCCCAGGTTCACGGTGACGTGTTCTCCGCAGGCCTGATGCTGATGTGGGCGTGTGATCTCATCGTCGGCAGTGACGACGTGCGGTTCGCCGACGTCGTGGGACGCGGTCTGGGCATGTGCGGCATGGAGTACTTCGGGCACCCCTGGGAGTTCGGACCGCGAAAGGCCAAGGAACTCATGCTCACCGGCGATGCGATCGACATTCACGAGGCGCACCAGCTCGGCATGGTCAGCAAGGTCTTCAGCCGCGACGAGCTGGCCGACAACACGCTCGAGATGGCCCGGCGCATCGCCGCGGTGCCCACGATGGCGGCACTGTTGATCAAGGAATCCGTCAACCAAACGATGGACAACATGGGCTTCTACACCTCGCTGCAGGCATGCTTCACGCTTCATCAGCTCAACCACTCCCACTGGGCTCAACTGCGAGAAGACAAGCGCGCCACCGCCGGACCCGAGAACGGCGTGCCGGATTGGCGCGACGCCCCGCCAATCGTACTGGCACTCAAGGACAAGGTCCTGGCGCAGCCCTGACAGGGCGGCCGTTTAGCTGACTACCGCTCCGTACCTTGCGTCGGCCACTCGGTCAAGCGCGGTGTTCGAATCGCCCTACACGAGTGCCCAGGCACGGACCCGGCGGTAGTACAGCTGGATGTCGCCCTCCATGCCGAAGCCGTACCCGCCGTGGATGTGGAGGCTGCGACGGGTCGCGTCGCGCGCCGACTCGTACGCGAACGCGAACGCCATCGCCGCCAGCTCGGTCACTCGGCCCGGGTCCTCGTCGAACGCACACGCGGCTTCCAGAGCCAGCAGGCGCGCTCCGTCGGCGGCGGTTGCGCTATCGGCCAGCGGATGCGAAACCCCTTGAAAGAGCCCGATTGGTGTCCCAAACGCATGACGTTGCTTCGCGTACTCGACACCGGCCGCCACCGCCATCGCCGCTGCGCCGGCCAACGCCGCCGCGGTCAGCACGAGCCAGAGGTCGAGCGCATCGGAATACACGCTCCTCGGCGCCAGAACCGCTCGCCAGCACAAGGGCACCCTCGCCGACCGTGATGTCCGCCAATGGCATCGAGCCCAGATTCTCGACCTGCCGGGGACGCTCCGCGACGGGTACGGCGAGCAATTCGCCGCCGACGAGCGCCACGATCACGTCGGCGACCGCACCCGTCGGAACCAGATCAAGCACGGAACCCGGATATGAGCGCGGTGCAAAGGTGATGAGCTTGCGCCCCGCCAGCGCATCCGCGATTAGATCGGTCCCGGCTGCGCCGCACGCGGCCAACAATCGCACGGCAACCTGAGCCTCGATCACGGGAGCCGAGGCCAGTGCGCGGCCGGCCTGTTCCGCCGTCAACGCCAGATCGGCAACCGACGCGCCCCATCCTCCGACGTCCTCGCCAACGGCCATTTCGACGACGCCCGTATCCCGCAGCGCCTTCCAGAGCTTCGGGTCGAAACCCAGCGGCTCGGCGGCACGCACCGATTCCGACGTCGATTCGCGGGCGTACAGCGCGGCAAACGAATCGACGAGCTGCTTCTGCTCGTCGGTGAGCGTCAGGTCCACGTCTTACTTCCCATCACGTGCGGATATGATTGTTCTCAGAATTGAGATTAACATTATCGGCGATCGGTCCGTCCGAAGAACCACACCTCGCCAGCACAGATTGGGTTAAGCGATGCATTTCAACCTCGATCCCGAAACGGCTGCTTACCGCGATGAGGTAGGTGCCCACCTGGAGGAGGTGCTGACGCCGGACCTCGAGGAGCGGCTTTACCGCAGCGGCGTCGCCCACGATGACGACTTCGCGCGCGGCCTCGTCGACAGAGGCTATTTCGCTCCCGACTGGCAGGAGGAGCTCGGCGGCCAAAACCGAAGCGCCTGGGACACTCAGGTACTCAACGAGCAGATGATGCGTTTCGACGCACCGGTGTACCTCTCCGAGACCACTCGCATGGTCGCCGCCATCATCCAAGACATCGGCAACCCAACGATGCGGGAACGCATCCTCACCGGAGCGATGAAGGGCGACATCACGATCGCGCTTGGATTCAGCGAGCCGGAATGCGGGTCCGACGTCGCCGCGGCGGCAACCAGGGCCGTACGCGACGGCGAGACGTGGGTCATCAACGGCTCGAAGATGTTCACGACGAACGGCCACATCGCCGACTACGTCTTCCTGCTCGCTCGCACCAACCCCGACAAGCCGAAGCACAAGGGGCTCACCATGTTCCTGGTTCCCTGCACCGCCGAGGGTTTCGAGGCGCAGGCCGTATGGACCCTTTCCGGCGAACGCACCAACATCACCTTCTACGGCGATGTCCGCATCGGTGACGAGTGGCGGATCGGCGAGGTGGACGGCGGCTGGCAGGTGCTTGGGCTATCCCTTCAGCACGAGCACGCCTCGGGTTGGGGACCGCACATAACCCGACTCCTGCACCACGCCGAGAGCTGGGCGAGCAGCACCGCTTCGGACGGCACGATTCCCTTGAGCGATCCCGACGTACGGAGGCGCATCGCCAGGGTCGCCATGGAGTCGGAAGTATCGATGCTGATGCAACGCCGCTGTGTGTGGATGTCCGAGCAGGGACGGGTGCCGGTCGCCGAGGGCCCCATGTCCAAGCTTTTCAGCACCGAGGCGCTCGAACGCGCGAGCCAGGACATCGTCGAATTGGTGGGACCGGACGGTCTGCGTAGCTATTTCGAGCCGACGGCACCCGAGCGAGGGCGATTTGACCACACGATGCGGTTCGCGCTCGGCACCACGATCTATGCGGGCACCAGCGAAATACAGCGCACCATCATCGCTCAGCGGGGCCTCGGACTACCCCGTTAACTTCTTGCTTCTCGTCCGGGACGAGGAGCCGCGGGGAGCGGTCTTCGTTCGCACCGCGCTCGGCTTGGTCTCCGCCGGCGCCATGAGCGCCTGATGGCACCAGGCCCACAGCTGGGTCTCCGTCAGCTCGGCACCCTTGGCGCCCAGGTGGAAGACACCGATCTGAGCGAGCGACGTGAGTGTCGAGTTCAGCAGCGTCGTCAGCTGGGCCGGTGTGAGGTCTTTGCGGACCAGCCCGGCGCGGGAACAGGCGGTCAGAATCTTGGTGAGCAGCTTCTGGTGCGGTTCCCAGATCTTGGCGAAGTCGTCGGGCCGCTCGATCTCGAGGCTCAGGTTGTAGATGGTCATGACGCGACCGCCGACCTTCTCGGAAGACTCTGCGCGCGAAAGGAAGCCGCGGCAGAAGGCCTCAAGTTGTTCCATCGGGCCGTCGGCTGCCGCGACCTCCTGCCGGATGCCCTCGGTGAACTGACTGGTGACGTTCTCGTAGAGCGCCAGCAGCAGCTCTTCCTTGCCCGCGAAATGCTGGTAGAAGGCCCGGAGGCTGAGGTTCGACCGGTCGATCAAGGCCTGAATGGTGAAATCTGCCCGACCCGACTCCTCCACTAACTCCAAGGCCGTGGCCAGGAAGCGCGAGCTCCGAGCGAGAGCGCGGGCTCTCGCCGAGCTGAGACGCCGGTCGATCGTGCGCTGTTGCCACGATGACGTCATGTCGGCGCCCGCCTCGACGAGCTCGAGCCCTTCTTCGATTTCCTGATCGTTCTTGGCGGCCATGGCCGTTAGGATACGCGACCGCGATGAGAATGTTCGATCTACCTACACGCGCATGTAGGTTGTCGCATTCCGCATTCGCGCCTTCTCAAACATTCCCCCGTCGAGCCTCAGAGCGCCTGCCAATCCGGTTTCCGCTTCTCCATGAAGGCGCGCGGACCTTCGATCGCATCCTTGGTCAGCGCCACCTTCATGCGATAGTTCTCGGCAAGCAGTTCGGCTTCGTAGATGGGCAGCGTGAGTCCCTTGCGCACCGCCATCCGTGAGCCCCGAACCGCAAGTGGCGCATTGGAGTTCACGACGTCGGCGATCTCCCACGCGCGCGTCATCAGTGACTCGTGTGGCACGACCTCGGTGAAGACGCCCAAGTCGTAGGCGCGCTGCGCATCCAGGCGCTCGGTTCTGCCCATCAGGATGAGTCGCATGGCAACGGGCAGAGGAAGGATGCGGGCCAGTCGCACACCTTCACGGCCCGACGTCACGCCGATGCTGACGTGCGGGTCCATGAGTGACGCGTTCTCGGAGGCAACGGTGATGTCCGCAGTCGTGACGAGGTCCATGCCTGCGCCGCAAGCGATGCCGTTGACCGCGCAGATGATCGGCTTGGTCATCTGGAGCCACGGCGGCGTCGCCTCCTGGGGAGCATCCCACTGCCGCATCGAACTCAGGATCGGCTCGCCCTGATTGTCGATGCCCGCCGCGTTCTCCATGTCGTGGTCCGCGGCCTTGCTGACGTCGGCTCCGACACAGAGCGCGCGGCCTGCACCGGTGATGATCACCGTCCAGATATCTTGCGAGCGTTCGACTTCCGCATACGCCTCGGCGAGCTCGGCGATCATCTCGTCGTTGATCGCATTGAGAACCTCGGGTCGGTTCAGGGTCACACACGCGGTGTGCCCTCGGACCTCGAACTCGATCGTGTCGTAGTCGGTCACGTGCGCTCCATCAATTCGGTGGGCCGATATCCGAGGATGTCGTGGAAGCGCTCACGGTAGCGGGGCCAGACGTCCGGGTTGAGAAGCCGCGGCGGCATGCGACCGTCGAAGATCACCTGCCACTGCGTCGCCGTGGCCACGGCGATGTCGCGCACCGCCTCCACCGTGATGCCCGCGGTGTGCGGCGTCGCGACGACGTTGGCCAACTGCAGCAGCGGATTGTCCTTGCGCGGCGGCTCTTCGTGGAACACGTCCAGGCCCGCGCCCGCGATGCCACCGTCGACGAGCGCCTCGAGCAACGCCGCCTCGTCGTGCACCGGTCCGCGCGCCGTGCTGATGAAGAAGGCGCTCGACTTCATCGCAGCGAACTGCTCCCGACCGATGAGGCCCTCGGTCTCCGCCGTCAGCGGGCACGTCACCTGAACGAAGTCCGATCGCTCGACGAGCTCGGCCAGCGTCACGCTCTGCACGCCGCGAACCTCGGCAGTGACTGTCGTCCAGATACGGATCGAAGGCGAGCACCTCCATCCCGAATGGCGCGCACAGCTCGACCAGCCGACTGCCGATCGCTCCGAGGCCGACCACACCAAGAGTCTTGCCGAGCAGCTGGCTTCCCCTCAGAACCAGCCGATCGCCGAGGTCGCCGCTTCGCAGCACACGGTCGGACAGCGTGATCTTCTTCGCCAGGTCCAGCATGAAGCCAAGCGCATGTTCGGCGACGGCCTCCGCACCAGGACCGGAGTTGTTGCACACCGCGATGCCGGCGCGGGTGCACGCCTCGACGTCGATGACGTCGTATCCGGCCCCCGCAGAGCACACCGCGAGCAGATCGTGGCACCGCTCGACCAGGCGCCGGCCCTGCCAACCATTGCGCACCGTTGTCCGCTGATGCGACGTCCGTGCGCGTGGCCACTTGGTAGCCATGCGCGGATTCCAGTGCCGCCCAGCCATTTTCGCTGGGTGCGCTCAGATCGAGCTTGACGACGTCCATGTCGGCGAGTTCGAGGATGTCTCCGGCGACGGGGTCGGTCCACCGCTCGTACACGAGTCGCGGACGTGCGCTACTGCTCATTTGCTCAGTTTGGGCTTCGCCTGCGCCTGCTTGAACATGTCGGCCAGGGCGGCGTCCACGTTCTTGTAGTCGTTGCGCGAGATTGCGCCGTCCCGACCGTCGACCACGTCGTAGCCGAGCCGAAGATCCTTGTTCTCCATGTGGAAGTACTCGCGGCCCTGCGGAAGGCGGCGGTCCTCGAGAGGCACCTCCATCCAGGCCCGAAGGAAGCAACGTGACTTCTTCGGGTCGGTGCTGCTGACGAAGTCGGACCGCGAGTGGCACATCGCGAAGTTGTTGGCCACCGCAGCCTCGCCGGATTCGAGCCGGAACTCGACCTGCTGCTCGACGAGGATGTTCCTCAGCAATTCGACGGCCTCGTTCTGCTCGGCGGTGAACTCGCGCCCGATGGTCTTCATCGCGGGCAGGATGCTGCTGTAGGTGAAGTTGATGCAGATCCGGCCATCGATCTGCGAGAACACCGGTACGTCGTACGGCGTGACGTCGGGCTGGTCGTCGGGTTGTTCACTGCGCCGATGATGCGGAAAGCCTTGGTAGAGCACGCCAAGAAGATCCGGGCGCTCGGCCAGCATTCGATTGTGCGCGGCGGGGCCGCTGGCGAACTGGCTCTCGCCCCCCTGCGCGGCGGGGTATACGCACAACAGCGACAGGATGTCGGCCGCGTCATTGTGCATGGCCAACTCGGCCCGGGACTTGGTGCCGCGAGCGGGCTGAACGCCGTCGGGCAGTACCTCCTCCTGCACCCGGACCATCCGGTGGCCGAAGGAGTTGTTCGACACCAGGTAACCGAGGTGCGTGCAGAATGCCCAGTAGATGCGCTCGAGATCCTCGACCGAGTGCTGCTCGACCGGAAATCCGCGCACGCACGCCAGTCCCTTGCCGAACATCAGGTCGTGGTACAGCCGCCCGAGGTCGTCGTCAAGATCGGGATGACGCGCATCGGCGGGGCTGATCTCGTCACGGTCCTTGCCCGCGGTCTTGACCAGAATCGACTCCAGCGCAGCCACATTGCGCGCCGACAGGTCGAAGGTGAAGTCTTCCTTGCGCGACAGTTCGGCGCCGGTCCACGTCATCGAATCGTTGACTTGTTGGGTGTAGATCGAGGTAGGCATCCGGTCCTCCTGTTGTCGTAGCGCAGCTTCGGGACTATCAGTGCAATTCGTCGGCGCGGCCGTCGAGCCCTCGAAGTGCCTGCGCGCGGGTCGTGGCCGCCTCGGTCATCATTCCGACGTCCGTACCCGCCGAGATGAATCGAAGGCCAAGGCCCACGAAGCGATTCAGCAGGTCAAGAGACTTGATCCCGGCCACTCCCAGCGCCACGCCGTGACTACGACAAGCCGCCGCGACCGATTCTACTGCATGGTGGAAACGTTCATTCTCATACTGTCCGTGGATGCCCATTTCGGCCGTCAAGTCGCTGGGGCCGAGCAGGATCATGTCGACGCCCTCGACGGCCGCGATGGCGTCGGCGTCCTGCACGGCCTCGGGCGTTTCGATCATCACCGCCACCACCGTGCGACTCTCGAGCACCGCCGTGAGTTCGGTCGCCGACGACGGGCCATAGCCGCTCACCGCGTTCGGGCCTGCGATGGAGCGGTGACCCAGGGGTGGGAACCGCGCGGCATCCACGACGGCCTGCGCTTCGAGCCTCGAATTAACATGCGGGACAATGATTCCCACCGCACCATTATCGAGAACGCGGGCGATCACACTGTGGTCGTGGGACGGCACGCGGACGAGCGCGCGAGATGCCGGATCCGATGGCACTCGCACACAGCATCGCGGCGGTCTCCAACGACGTCGACGTGTGTTCGAGGTCGACGTAGACCGCGTCGTATCCGCACGCAGCGGCGATCGCAGGCACGTCGGGAGTGCGGGCGTTCATCAGCGCAAGACACAGCACCAGACCGTCGCCACGCAATGACTGTCGCAAGGATCCCTGCACATCCACACGTTAGCCGAATGAGAACGTTCATTCCACCGGTTCGTAAACGACGTTATCGATGTGATTAACATGTGTCATGCCATCGAACCGCGTTGCCATCGTCGGCGCTGGTCTATCGGATTGCGGCCGGGTACCCGACAAGACGGCCATGGCCTTGATGGCCCAGTCCTCACGACGGGCGATCGCCGACGCCGGACTCACCAAGGACGACATCGATGGTTTCGGCGGGCACGGCACCCTCTTGCCGCCCATCGAGGTCAGCGAGTATCTGGGACTTCGACCCACCTGGGTCGACGCCACCAACGTCGGCGGATCGTCGTGGGAGGTCATGGCACGGCACGCCGCCGCGGCCATCGCCTGCGGCGAGGTGGATGTCGTCCTGCTGACCTACGGCTCGACCGCACGCTCGGACGTGAAGCGGCGGACGCGAGCGTCGGCGGCGGCGATGAGCACCGGCGGCGCCATGCAGTTCGAAGCGCCCTACGGCGCCACGCTGATCGCCAAGTACGCGATGGCCGCCCGGCGACACATGATCGAGTACGGCACGACGGTGGAGCAACTCGCCGAGGTAGCCGTCGCCGCGCACGAGTGGGCTGCCATGAACGACAACGCATTCGAGCGTGACCGGATCACCATCGAAGATGTCGCCGCCGCACCCATGCTCGCCGACCCCTTCACCGCCAAGCACGTGTGCCTGCGCACCGACGGTGGCGGCGCGGTCGTACTCGCCAGCGAGTCGAGTCGCGGCGAACTGCGCCAAGGAGCCGGTCTGGATTCTCGGCGCCGCGGATGCGACATCGCACGTGAGCATGAGCGAGTGGGACGACTTCACCACCTCGGCGGCGGCGCGATCGGGACCGCGGGCCTTCGCCGATGCCGGGGTCAGCCCTGCCGACATCGACGTGTGCCAGCTCTACGACTCATTCACCTCCACCGTCTTGCTGACGCTCGAGGATCTCGGCTTCTGCGAGAAGGGCGAGGGCGGCAAGTTCATCGAGTCCGGCGCGCTGCGACCGGGCGGCGCGCTGCCCACCAACACCGACGGCGGAGGGCTCGCCTCCTGCCATCCTGGGATGAGGGGAATGTTCCTGATGGTCGAGGCGGTACGGCAGCTGCGCGGCGAGTGCGGGATCCGAGGCAGGTCGAAGATGCGCGGCTCGCGTGCGTGCATGCGATGGGCGGCTTCTTCAGTCACAGCGCGACGATGATCCTCGGGAGGCAGTGATGAGCGCTCGCGCGAAGAACAGAGGACGCACCGATGACGGCGCCGAACCGCCCGGTGACCGATCCCGACACCGAATCCTGGTGGGAGGCCGTGGCAGACCACACGTTGAACATCAATGCGTGCGCGTCGTGCCATCGAAACTCGTTGCCCGTCAGGCCGTTCTGCCCGCACTGCTGGAGTGAGGACGTGTCACCGACCCCCGCGAGTGGTCGCGCCACGCTCTACACCTGGACCGTGGTGCACCAGAACGCCGCCCCGTTCGACGCCGCTCCCCTACGTGGTGGCCATGGTCGATCTGGCAGAGGGACCGCGCCTGATGACTGCCATCGAGAATTGCCCGCTCGACGCTCTGGCAGGCCGGTCTGGAACTCAGTCCTCGACTTCCGACACGACGACGACGGCTTCGTCGTCCCCATCTTCCGCCCAGTCACCTGACCGCGGCTACCCGACCGCCCACGGAAACCATCGAAAGCACGAGAAGGGATTCGAGATGAACAAGGACGACATGATCTTGATCAGCGTCGACGACCACATCGTCGAGCCGCCGGACATGTTCAAGAACCATCTGTCCGAAGAAGTATCAGGACGAGGCGCCACGGCTGGTGCACAACGCCGACGGTTCGGATACCTGGCAGTTCCGCGACATCGTCATCCCGAACGTTGCGTTGAACGCGGTCGCCGGTCGCCCCAAGGAGGAGTACGGCATCGAGCCGCAGGGCCTCGACGAGATCCGCAAGGGCTGTTTCGACGTCGACGAGCGCGTCAAGGACATGAACGCCGGCGGCATCCTCGGCTCGATGTGCTTCCCGTCGTTCCCCGGTTTCGCGGGCCGACTGTTCGCCACCGAGGACCACGAATTCTCGCTGGCGCTGGTGCAGGCCTACAACGACTGGCACGTCGAGGAGTGGTGTGGCGCCTACCCGGCCCGCTTCATCCCGATGACCCTGCCGGTGATCTGGGACGCCGAGGCCTGCGCGGCAAGGAGATCCGCCGCAACGCCAAGCGCGGGCGTGCACTCGCTGACGTTCACCGAGAACCCTTCGGCCATGGGCTATCCGAGCTTCCACGACCTCGAATACTGGAAGCCCATGTGGGAGGCGCTGGTCGACACCGACACCGTGCTCAACGTGCACATCGGCTCCTCGGGCCGGTTGGCCATCACCGCCCCCGATGCTCCGATGGACGTGATGATCACGCTGCAGCCGATGAACATCGTGCAGGCCGCCGCGGATCTGTTGTGGTCGAAACCCGTCAAGGCGTACCCCGACCTCAAGATCGCGCTGTCCGAGGGCGGCACCGGCTGGATCCCGTACTTCCTCGACCGCGCGGACCGCACCTACGAGATGCACTCCACGTGGACGGGTCAGGACTTCGGCAAGCAGAAGCCGTCGGAGTTCTTCCGCGACCACTTCCTGACCTGCTTCATCTCCGATCCGGTTGGAGTGGAACTACGCAGCCAGATCGGCATCGACAACATCTGCTGGGAAGCCGACTACCCGCACAGCGACTCGATGTGGCCCGATGCACCCGAAGCGCTCGACGAGGTACTCAAGAAGTTCGACGTCCCCGACGTCGAGATCAACAAGATGACCTACGAGAACGCGATGCGCTGGTACAACTGGGACCCCTTCACCCACATCACCCGCGAGCAGGCCACCGTCGGCGGACTCCGCAAGGCCGCCGAAGGCCACGACGTCTCCATCCAAGCGTTGTCCAAGCACGACCACGGCGGTGGCGGATCGTCGGACTGGCAGGCTCAGATGAGCAAGGCCACGGCCAACGTCAGCGGTGCAGCCCAGAAGTAATCGACCGACGACGACCGCTAGCTCGTCGTGACCAGACGCTGCGCCAACACCCTTGGCCGCCCTTGCGAGCGCGCGTCCAGCGTGTTGCGCTCCACCTTGCCGTTGGCGTTCAGCGGCAGCGGCTGATCCCAGAACACCAATTCCTCGGGCAGCTTGTACTTGGGCAATCCCTCGGCGATCAACGCGTCGGCGACGGTCGCCAGCGTCAGGTCGGCTCGTCGACCACGACGGCGACCGCTAGCCGCTCCCCCGTCGCGGCGTCGGGCACCGAATACGCGGCGCACTCCCGCACACCCGCGATCCGCGCGACGGCCTCCTCCACCTCCAACGTCGGGATCTTCATGCCGTTGCGGATGACGATGTCCTTGATGCGCCCGACGATGCGCACTCGCCCGTCGACGACGTCGGCGACGTCGCCCGTGCGGAACCAGTCCCCGTCGAACGCCTGCGAATCGTCGTCGGCATCGGTGTAACCGAGGAACGTGTGCGGCCCTCGGATGCAGCACTCGGTGGGTTCCGCCGCCGAGCCCGACCTTCACCTCGACGTCTGCCAGCGTCACCCCGTCGTCGGCATGCCGGACGTCGCGCGGTTCGGTCCGTAGGCCCGACGTGCTCACCGGCACCTCCGACGAACCGTAGGCACGCATGACGATGATGCCGAAGTCGTCCTCGATGCGCTCGACGATGCGCCGGTCCAACGCGGTGCCGCCCAGGTACACCGCACGCAGCGGCACCTCGTCGTGACGCAGCCACCGCCTCGTCGAGCAGGCGGTCGAGCAGTCGATCGGGACCGCCGTACCAGGTCGCGCCGGAGGTCAGCAGCAGATCACACGTCGCTGCAGGCTCCCATTTGTCCTCGAGGATCACCGGTGCGGCGAGGACGGGCGCGATGAAGAGCGCCTGGACGACGCCCGTGACGGATGCGAGCGGGCTGATGAGGAAGATTCGGTCGTCGGCGCCCAGTCCCGCCGCTGCGATGTAGTTGGTCGACGCCTTCATCAGCGTGCTCAGCGAGTGGATCACGCCCTTGGGCTTCGACGTGGTGCCCGAGGTGAAGAGCACGAACGACGGTTCGTCTGCGGGTCGAGCCGGGGCATTCGGCGGCGACGGCGTCATACGGTCCGTCGACGTCGATCCAGCGCAGCTCCACCTCGTCGGCTGCGCTCCAGCCGGGCGCGACGCCGAATTCGGCACCCGTGCGCGCGACGATGTCTGCGACCTGCGATGGGCCAGCGCTCCGCGGCACCAGCAGAACCACCGCATCGATGCGAATCGCGGCGTGCACGGCGACGGTGGAGTCGACGTCGTTGCCCACGACCAGCACCAGCGGAGTCGACGCCGTCACCCCGGCGGCCAGCAGCGCGCCAGCCCACGCGATCGACGCGTTCGTCCAACTGCGCGTAGGTGAGTGCCGTCTTGCGATCCTGCAGCGCAAGCAGGTCGGGATGCGCTGCTGCGGCCGACCGGATGACGTCGAGCGGCGCAGCCGACCAGAACCCTGCGGACCGGTAACGGCGCCGCAGCGTCTCGGCGCGGGCGCGAGCGTGACGCAGCAGCTCAGTCGGGCCACTCATCGATTCCTCCGATGCAAATGCTGATTCTCTCGTACGCAAATGTAACCTCTCACGCATGCAGTCAATCAATCTCTTCGCGCAAGCGCTCATCGATGACTTTCGATGATCAGGTCGCCATCGTCACCGGCGCGGGCGGCGGCCTCGGCCGGTGCCATGCCCTCGAACTGGCCCGTCGCGGCGCCCGCGTCGTGGTGAACGACCTCGGCAGCGCCGTCGACGGCAGCGGAGCGTCCAGCTCCGCGGCACAGGCGGTGGTCGACGAGATCACCGCCGCGGGCGGCACCGCGATCGCCAACGGCGATTCGGTCGCCACCGAGGCCGGTGGCGCCGCCATCGTCGCTGCCGCGACTGGACGCGTACGGTCGGGTCGACGTGCTCGTCAACAACGCAGGCATCCTGCGCGACGCCGCGTTCAAGAACATGACCGCCGACCAGGTCGACGCCGTCATCGCCGTTCATCTCACCGGCGCGTTCAACGTGACGCGGGCGGTCTGGCCCGTCATGCGCGAGCAGAACTACGGTCGCATCGTCCAAACCACCTCGGGTACCGGTCTTTTCGGCAACTTCGGGCAGACCAACTACGGCGCCGCCAAGATGGGCCTCGTCGGCATGATGCACGTGCTGTCCATCGAGGGCGCCCGCAACGGCATCGCCGTCAATGCCATCGCGCCCATCGCTCGGACCCGGATGACCGAGGACATCATGGGCGAGGCGGGCCAGGCCATGGACCCCGAACTCGTCACCCCCGTCGTGATCTACCTGTCGCACCGCAGCTGCGACCGCACCGCGCACATCTACTCGGTCGGCGCGGGAAAGGTGTCGCGCGTCTTCATCGGTCAGACCGCCGGTATCGAGGAGAAGGGGCTCACGGCCGAGTCCGTCGCGGCCGCGATCGACCAGATCGACGACAGCTCGACGTTCACCATCCGTGGCGGACCGGCCAACGAGCTGACGGTCAGAAGCCCTGGAAACGGGGCTCTCGACGCTCGGTGAAGGATCGCAGGCCCTCCTGCAGGTCCGCGGTGTGAGAGACCACCTCGGCGGCCCACGCCTCCTGCTCGAACGCACGGTCGCGCCCGGATTCCGATGACACCGAGAGCAGACGCTTGGTCAGCGCGAGCATCACGGTCGGTCCCGCGGCCAGCCGCACTGCCAACTCCTCGGCGGTCGACTCGGTGTCCTCCAGTGGGACCACGCGGTTCACCAGACCGAGGCGCTCGCAGGTCGTCGGCGTCGACGGGCTCGCCGAGCATCAACAGCTCAGTGGCCTTGCGCAGACCCACGATTCGAGTCAGCAGGTGAACCGCACCCGAGTCGGGCAGGATGCCACGCTGCACGAATGCCTGGATCAGCCGGGCTTCGGTCGACATGACCACCAGGTCGCACGCCAGCACCAGACTCGAGCCTGCGCCAACGGCCGCCCCCTTCACCGCCGCGACGACAGGCTTGTCGCATTCGAGCACCGATGCCACGAGTCGCTGCCAGCCCTGCTGGAGCATCCGCGCAATGTCGCCGGGCCGCTTCTCGCGAGGGGCCTCTGCGCCTCCCCTTGACGGGTCCAGCCCAGCACCTGCGCAGAAGTGCCGATCACCGGCCGCGGTCAACAACACGGCCCGCACGGCAGGGTCGTCATGTGCCTGCCGAAACGCATCGGTAAGCGCGTCACGAGCCAAGGGCGACAACGAATTTCCTACATCGGCACGATCGATGACGATGCGCTGCACCCCGTCGTCGCCGCGTGTCACGACGATGCCGGATTCTTCTGCTGTCATGTCGTAGTGCCCTTCAGCCGAGACTGCGTTAACGGCGTTTCCGCTTTTCGGGTATCTTAATTTCCACCTTGGCGCCGCGAGGATGCGGGCCACCGGAACAAGGAGGTAGGGAGTGACTGAACCCCCTACTACGCCTTCGCCAGTCCGGCCAGATCACCGACGAGGGATTGGCCAGGCTGCGTGCCACCATTGGCGTCCCCGTGCCGCACACCCAGCCTCCCCATTACTTCCGTCCCAACGAGGACGCGTTCCGCCACGTCGCGGAGAGCTACGGCGATCCGAACCCCCTGTGGTGCGACCCGGAGTACGCGGCCAAGTCCGTCTGGGGAGAGTCGGTGGCGCCGCCCGCGCTCGTCGGTGGCGACACCCTGATCGGTGAAGACGAAGTCACCGAGCTCTCCGAGGCCGATCGCGAACTGACGAAGGGCGATCCGCTGCGCGGGGTCCACGCGTTCTACGCGTCGTCGGCCCGGGAGTGGTGGGCGCCGCTGCGCGCCGGTCACCGCGTGTTCCGGCGCAACGCACTCGTCGCCGCGCTCGACAAGCGCAGCGAGTTCGCCGACCGCGCGGTGCACGAGTGGTCCGCCCAGGTCTTCCGCGACGACGAGGGCACCCTGCTCGGCGGGCAGTACCGGAACATGATCCGCACCGAACGAAGCAAGGCGCGCGGAAAGAAGAAGTACGAGTCCGTCGAACTGAAGAGCTGGACCCCAGAAGAGATCTCGGAAGATCGACGAGCGGTACGCGCGGGAGACGCGCCCGCGGCGCCGAACCACGCTGGTGGGAGGACGTCGCCGAGGGGGAGTCGGTCGGCCCGCTGACCAAGGGACCGCTGACCGTCACCGACATGGTGTGCTGGCACGTCGGCATGGGCACCGGGATGTACGGCGTGCGGCCACTGCAGTTGGCGTGGCGCAACCGACAGCGCATCCCCCGTTTCTACACGCCCAACGACTACGGCGTGCCCGATGTCCAGCAGCGTGTGCACTGGGAGCCCGACGCCGCCCGCAACGCAGGCAATCCCACCACCTTCGACTACGGCCGGATGCGCGAGACGTGGTTGATCCATCTCTGCACGGACTGGATGGGTGACGACGCGTGGTTGTGGAAGCTGGACTGCGAGTTTCGGCTGTTCAACTACGTCGGCGATCTACACACGATCACCGGGACGGTGGTGCGCAAGTACCTCGCGGAAGGCGACCGCCCCGCCGTTGATCTCGAGCTCGCCGCCACCAGCCAACGCGGCGAGGTGACGGCCCCTGGGCACGCCACGATCCTGCTGCCGAGCCGGGAGCGCGGCCCGGTCCGACTACCCGACCCTCCCGGCGGAGCGAGCACGCTGTCGGACCTGTTGACCGCCGTGTCGGCCCAGTTCGCCGAACGCTGACTCCGATGTCGTATGCGAGCGTGCCCGGGTTACGCGCCGAACAGGTCGGCGCGGTGCTGGCGCTGACGTTCGACCGCCCCGACCGACGCAACGCGGTCAACGACGTGATGCTCGACGCGATGATCGCCCACCTTGCCGCGGCCGGCGTCGACGAATCGGTGCGGGTCATCCGCATCGATGCCGCCGGGCCGGATTTCTGCGCGGGCGCGGATCTCATCGCCAACAACGCCCGCTCGGAACGAAAGCCCCGCGTTGGCAGCACTCAGCGCCGGCTGCCCAACAAGGCGAACCGGCTGATCCCCCTGATGCTCGAAACTCAGGTCCCCATCGTCGCGGTGGTTCGCGGATGGGCGACGGGTCTCGGCTTCCACATCGCCCTGGCGTCCGACTTCTGCATCGCGGCCAGCGACGCACGATTCTGGGAACCGTTCATGTCGCGCGGCTTCACACCCGACAGCGGCGCCGCGTGGCTGCTGCCAAGACTGATCGGATTGGTTCGTACCCGACAGCTGCTCATGCTCGGCGAGGAATTGTCGGGCGCCACCGCAGCCGAGTGGGGCATCATCCACGGCTCGCACGACGAAGGCCAATTGGATTCCGCCGCAGCCGACATGGTCAACAAGCTCGCCGACGCTCCGACCGTCGCGCTCGGTCTCACGAAGTGGCTACTGCAGAGCGGCAACGGCCTCGACCTCGACCGTCATCTGCAGAACGAGGCCCTTGCGCTCGAATTATCCAGCCGCAGCGAGGATTTCAAGGAGGGCCTGAGCGCCTTCCGCGAAAAGCGCACGGCAGAATTCCAGGGCCGTTAGAGGATCATGACGCGACTTCCCATCGACGAAACCACCAGCGCCGGCGACGCCGTGTCGATCGTCTCTGCATGGATCGATGAGACGGTACCCGCAGAGTGGCGTGCGGCCGCAGCGGAGGGCGGACAGGCCTTGCGAGCCGTCCGCAGCCCCGATGACTACCGGAAGTGGTATCCCGCGTTCGCCGATACCGGTCTGGTGATGCCGACGTGGCCGCCCGAGCACGGCGGGCTGGGCATCGACGATGACGTCGCCCGCGCGATCGAGGCCGTGCTCGCCCCGCTTGCGGCTGACACGGCTGAATCCGTTGGGACTCAACAACGCCGCCGCGGCACTGTTCAGCCACGGCACCGAGGACCAACGGCTCCGCTTCCTGCCACCCATCGTGCGCAACGAAGAGAAGTGGTGCCAGCTGTTCAGTGAGCCGGGCGCCGGTTCCGATCTGGCATCGCTGGCCACCAGGGCCGTCCGCGACGGCGACGAATGGGTCGTCACGGGCCAGAAGGTCTGGACCACCTGGGCCGACGAAGCGGACTTCGGCATCCTGCTCGCTCGCACGGATCCCGATCTGCCGAAGCACCAAGGCATTACGTACTTCCTGCTCGACATGCACCAGCCCGGTGTCGAGGTGCGGCCCCTGCGTCAGATCACCGGCGAGCGCGAGTTCAACGAGGTGTTCCTCGACGGCGCGCGGGTGCCCGACGCACACCGGGTCGGCGAACGCGAACGACGGCTGGCGGGTCAGCGCGTCGACGCTGTCGAGCGAACGGCAGATGGTGTCCGGCTCCGGATCCGGTGGCATGGGCAGGCTCGGCGGCTCGAGCGCCGAGCGACTGATCAGCCTGGCCAAGGAGACGGGCCAGTGGGACGACCCCGTGGTCCGTCATCGGGTGATGCACGTGTGGGCTCAGGAGCAGATCCGCGGCTGGACCAACGCCCGTGTCCGCGCGGCGCTTTCGGCGGGACAGTCACCGGGTGCCGCATCGTCGATCGGCAAGGTGCATCAGGCCACCTTGAATCAGCAGATCCAGGATCTGATGGTCGACCTGGTGGGCACGACCGCGGTGGCGTGGCCGGCGACCGCGGACGAAGACGCCTTGCCGCGCGAGGTGCAGGGCTGGATGCGCAGCCTGGCCAACGGCACCGAGGGCGGTACCACCGACATCAACAAGAACATCCTCGGCGAGCGCGTACTCGGGTTGCCCAAGGAACCCGATCCGTGGAAGGGCAAGCCCTGGAAGGACATTCCTCGCTCATGAACTCCTACGAACGTCTGGTCGTCGAAAAGTCCGACGGCATCGGCTGGCTCATCCTCAACAGGCCGGAGGCCGGGAACGCCTTCGACGCGTTGATGCTCGACGAGCTCGAGGCGGCGTGGGCCGATCTGGACGCCGACCCCGACGTGCGCGTGATCGTGAACACGGCGAACGGCAGATCGTTCTGCACCGGGATGGACGTGGTTCAGGTCGCGCGCGACAAGGACGCCATGCGCAAGCATTCCCGCCGAACTCGCGACGCCGAGCTGAAGATCTCCTCGTGGCATTGCGACGTGTGGAAGCCGGTGATCGCGGCGGTGAACGGCGTCTGCGCTGGCGGCGGACTGCACCTGGTCGCCGACGCCGACATCGTCATCGCCGCGGAAGTCGGCATCCTTCGTCGACCCGCACGTGTCGGTCGGTCAGGCCGTCGCCTACGAGGCCATCACGCTGCTGCGCAAGTCGCCGATGGAGGCGATCATGCGAATGACGTTGAGCGGTAAGGGTGAACGCATCTCCGCTCAGCGCGCCTACGAGCTCGGGATCGTCTCCGACGTGGTGCCAGGTGACACTCTGCGCGCGGCCGCGGAAACAGCTCGCTACCGCGGTCGCCGCGAACTCGCCCACCGCCTTGCGCGCGACGAAGCAGGCACTGTGGCGATCGCTCGAGGTCGGGCTGACAACGGCACGCGAAGAGGCCGCGACCGTGATCGATGGCCTCGCCGGCCACCCCGACCAGGAGGAGGGTGCCCGCGCATGGCTCGAGAAACGACGACCCCGCTGGCAGCCGCTGGCGACCAGTGGAGGCTCCATGACATACCAACGACTCATCGTCGAGCGGCGGGGGCCCGTCGGGTGGCTCATCAACGACCGTCCCGACCGGCTCAACGCCTACGACGCGGTGATGCGTGACGAATTCCGCAAGGGCCTGGGCTGAATTGGACGCCGACCCCGAGGTCCGGGTGATCGTGCACACCGGCAACGGTCGCGCGTTCCAGGTCGGCGCCGACGTCGAGGATCTCGACGGCGACGCGGTGGAGCAGTTTCAGGAGACGATGACGCAGCCTGGACCTCGGACTGACCGCTTGGCACTGCAACGTGGGCAAGCCGGTCATCACGGCGGTCAACGGCGTGTGCGCGGGCGGTGGTTTGCACTGGGTAGCCGACGCCGACATCGTCATCGCGTCGTCGGATGCCACGTTCGTCGATCCGCACGTGTCGATCGGTCAGGTCAGCGCGCTGGAGACCATCGCGTTGATGCGCAAGATGCCTGCGGAGGCGGTGCTGCGCATGGCGCTCGTCGGCAGCCACGAGCGGCTCACCGCCCAGCGCGCGTACGAGCTCGGCATGATCAGCCAGGTGGTCGATCCACCCGAGAAGTTGCGCGACGTCGCACAGGAGTTGGCGCGAGAAGATCGCCAGGAATTCGCCCGCCGCGATGCGCGCCACGAAGCGCGCGCTCTGGGGGGCGCTCGAATACGGGCTCACCGACGCCTGCCGCGAAGGCGCGAAGCACCTGACGTCGATGTGGGGCCACCCCGACCAGAACGAGGGGCCGCGGGCGTTCGCCGACAAGCGATCTCCGAACTGGCTTCCACTGGAATCTGATTCGTGAGCCTCGCCGAGCTCTTGGACGACCTGCCCGCCGTGGCGGTACACACACCGGACGCCGACGTGGCGAGCGTCGACCTGGTGGCGAGCGCAGGGCGCCTCGGCCTGCTGCTGACCGAGTCGGGGCTGCGGGCCGGCCAGGTGGTCGCCGCGATGCTGCCCAACGACGCCACCACCATCGCGGCGCTGTTCGGAACGTGGCGCGCAGGTGGTGTGTACACGCCGCTGAACCCACGCGCAGCCGACGCGGAAGTGGTAAGCCAACTCGCCGCGCTGCGACCCGTCGCGGTGATCACGACTCCGGAACTCGCACAACGCTTCTCCGAGTCGGGACTGCCGGTGATCGTCGGCACCGAATTGCAGTGGGAAGTGGCGAGGGACAGGCCGGCCCACCATCCGATCCTCGACAGTACGACGCCGACGTCGCACTGCTGCAGTTCACCTCCGGCACCACCGGAGCACCCAAGCCGGTGCCGTTGCGGCATCCGACGGTGCTCGATCTCATCGACCGGTTGCTCGCCAAACTGCGCGGCGGCAAGTCCGACGACGGCAAGCCGAAGCGGGCGCCGATGCCCAATCTGGTACCGCTGTCGCTGTCGCTGTGGGCCGGTATCTACCAGGTGCTGTTCGCCTTCCGCGCCGGGTCTGGCGTCGTGTTGATGGACCGCTTCTCGCCCAGCCGACTTCGCCGCCCTGGTCGCGCGACATCAGTTGCGTTCGACGGTACTTCCGCCCGCGGCACTGACGATGGTTCTGTACGACGAGTCGGTGACCGACCTGTCCCCGCTGAAGATCGTGCGGTCGATCACTGCGCCGCTGTCGCCGGTGCAGGCCGCGCGGTTCCGCGACAAATTCGCTGTGCTGGTGCTGAATTCGTACGGACAGACCGAGTTGGGCGGCGAGGTCGTCGGCTGGTCGGCGGCGGACGCCCGCGAGTGGGGCGAGACGAAGCTCGGATCCGTCGGACGACCTCTTCCCGGCATCGACGTCGAGATAGCCGGGACGAGGTCATGGTGCGCACGCCGACGACCGCGGCGCGAGAGATCGATCGCCGCGTTCCTCGATCGGCTCACCGACGACGGGTGGTTCCACACCGGTGATCTCGGCTGGTTCGACGACGACGGCTTCCTCTGGCTCGACGGTCGAGTGTCCGACATGATCAACCGCGGCGGGCTCAAGGTGTTTCCCGGCACCGTCGAAGACGTCCTGCTGGCCGCCGACGGCGTGCGCGAAGCCGCGGTGGTGGGAGTGCCCGACGAACGCCTCGGCGAGGTGCCGTGGGCGTTCGTGGCCCGCACCGAGAATGCAGTCACCGAAGGCGATCTCATCGCGTGGTGTCGGGACCGGTTGACCCCTTACCGCGTTCCCGCACGCATCGTCTTCGTCGAGCAGCTACCACGCAACGACGTCGGCAAGGTGGTCAAGCGAGAACTCGCGGCGCTTGCCACCTCATGAGTCATGTGGTCCTTGGCTCCAAGGAAGACCTCCCGCAGGCCCTGGCAAGCGCCCTCGGCGCGGAAGTAGTCGACCTCGACGCGCCACTGCCCAGGGGCACGACTGGCGTCGTCATCGTGCTCGGACCCGATCCCGGTTCGGAGCCCTCGACCACGGCTCAATCGACGGCGCCGAGTGGACGCGTCTTGCCGAGGAACCGATGAGGCAAGCTCTCCGCGCGCTTCAGCGCGCGAAATCGGTATTCGGCCGAGGCGGGCGGATCGTGCTCGTCGTCGCCGACGGTCGGCATCCGCCGGTGCCGCCGGACTGGTGCCCTACTGCACCGCCGTCGAGGGCATCCGGGCGATGGCGAAGTCCGCAGCGCGACAGTGGGCCTCCGACGACATCATTGTCAACACCATCACTGCACCGCTGAATCTGTTCGCCCCAGCGCTGGCGCCATTGGCGAGTCACCTGACCGCGGCCGCACTGCAGGATGCCGAAGGCCTTGTCGAGAGCATCGTCGAGACGTTGAAGTTGTTGCTGCGAAAAGACATCCGGCATCTCGTGGGAGCGACGATCGTCGTCGATGGCGGGGCGGTGATGCTGCCGTGACGCTGGACGAACACACGGTGCTCGTCACCGGATCGGGCGGCGGCGTGGGCCGGGGCATCGCGAATGCACTCGCGCAGGAGGGTGCCCACGTCATCATCGCGGCTCGAGGCCAATCCGGTCAGGACGTCGCCGATGAAATGATCCGTCGGGGATACCGTGTCACCTGGGCACGCTGCGACGTGACAGATCGCGATTCAGTCGCGCTGCAGTCGAGTTGGCCGTGGCATCCACCGGCGGCTCGACGCCGTGGTACACAATGCGACGAGCAATGCATCCAGCCAGCCGCACCGGCTCGAGGACGTCGACGATGAGCTGTGGACCGATCACTTCTCGGTATCCGTCGGCGGCGCATATCACTGCGCTGCCGCCGCTTACCTCCCCCTGCGCGAGCACCGGGGCACCTTTCTGGTGATGACGTCGCCCGCAGGCATCGAGGGAAGCGCGACGCTCCCGCTGTATGCCACGATGAAGGGTGCACTGCGGGGCTTCGCGAAGAGCCTCGCGCGCGAATGGGCTCCGGATGGCATCACGGTGAACGTCGTTTCGCCGTTGGCATATTCACCCGCCATGACCGCCGCCATCGAAGCCGATCCGGCGATGGAGCAACGGTTGGCGGCACGGATCCCGCTGGGGCGCATCGGCGATCCGGAAGCAGACGTCGGAGCAGCCGTGGCCTTTCTCGTCGGTCCCAAGGCGCAGGTATGTCACGGGACAGACCCTCGGGGTCGACGGAGGCCACTACACGAGCCTTTAAAGACGGCTCGATTGCCTGCTCACGATCGAAGGACCTGCCAGCGGATTGGCGAGCAAGCCCCGGCGGCGCATCGACGACTGCGGGTATCGCGTTGACTGCGGCCATCGCCGTCACCGCCACGCCCGGATTGACCCGATCCGAGGCGGACTGCTCGAAGTACACCTCCACGCACATATTCGGTTGACCCTCTACTCGGATCACCATGCCACCCTGGTCCTGCCTCGAAGGCCTCGGCCAACGCTGCGGCCAAGGAGTGGAACTCACCGTCGCGAAGTATTGAACCGCGACCGCGGGCCGCCCGTCGACCATGCCTGCGAGTTGCCAACGGTGCGCACAGATCGTCCCTTCCGAGATCACGCCGAGCGCAGTCTCTAGATCTGTTGGGGCAAGCAGGGTTTCCCAATCGAGTTCAACGCTGTCGAGTTCCATTCCGAGGATGTCGGCGATGTAGCGGACCACGGTCTCCCAGTCGTGGTTGACCTTGCCCGAGGCGATCCGAGCAGGGACGTGCCCGTCCGGCTTTCCGAAGCCCATCGATTCGTGCAGGACCTCCCAGATCGGATAGGACTTGTCCAAGTCGATCGCGTATTCGTCCATCCGATAGGACTCGACGGTGCCCGCACCAGCGAGTAGGGCAGTCGGGATGTTGAGGCTGATGAACCCCGGCTCGGCGCCTGTGGCATAGAAGGTCGAATTGCCCTTAGCCGCTGCGGCTTCCACGGCAGCACGCCACTCCGGCGGCGCGGCTGCGGGATACACCATCGGGATCGTCGAGATCGTCACGACGTTGATACCCGCCTCTAGATAGGCGACGATGTCCGCGATCGCCTCGGCTTCGCGACGAACGGCAGTGGCACAGTAGAGAACGCAGTCGGGCGCGAGCGCCAGCACCGCGTCGAGGTTGTCGGTTGCCAGCTACGCCGACGTCGGACCCATCAGACAGCTGGCCCGCATCGACTCCCGCCTTTTCGGGCGTCGAGACCTTGAGTCCAACAAGCTCCAATGCAGGATCGGCGATGACTGCTCGGAGTGCCTCCTTGCCAGTCAAACCGGTGCCCACGTGGACAACCCGATGTGTCCGAGACGCGTTGTCATTCGCCACTGTTCGGCTTCTCTCTGTATTTTTCTCCGAGGGCGCCGAACCTCGGCTGTCCCAAGCCAACCCTGATCAGGTGATGCATGGCGATCGGTGGGCAGCATTCGCGCGACGGTCCGATAGACCTTGGCATCGAAGCCCGCACCGCGGTGCACGATCGGCTGACGATCGTGCTCAAGCGATTTCGCCAACTCGCGCGCAAACTTCTCCGGTGGATTCGCCAACCGCACAGCTGCTCGGCCGCGCTTCTCCATCCGAGGATGCTGCGGCCCGTAGGGACCTGAATCGTCGCGGTACAGCGCCGCGCCCTCGCCCGTTAGTTCGGTCTTATAGGTGCCGGCGAGAAGAATCGTGACCCCGAGTCCGTACGGGGCGATCTCGGCCGCCAACGCCTCCGCCCACCGCTCTACCGCCGCCTTCGATGCAGAGTAGATCGACGCCAAGGGCATCCCTCGGACTGCGCTGGTGCTCGACACCATGACGATGCGTCCCCGCCCGGCCTCCCGCATCGACGCCAACAGCGAATTCGTCAGCGCAGCAGGGCCGAACAGATTCGTCGCGAAGACCCGCTGCCACTCGGCCGCAGGCGTTTCTTCAGTGAATCCGGCTACGGCGATGCCTGCGTTGTGTACGACGGCATCCGGCGCGCCGACGAGACTCAGGACCGCTTCGGCCGCCGCAGCTACGGACTGCGGATCCGTGAGGTCTAGCCGAACTCCCTGCAGGCGTGGGTCATCTGCCGATGCGCCCGCTGCCTTGCGAATGTTCGCGAGGCCGACGTCGACGTTCCGCACGGCAGCCACCACGCGCCAACCACGCCGGTAGAGCTCAGCAGCCGAGGCAAGCCCTAGGCCACGGGATGCGCCGGTGATTACGACGGTGCGGGGATTCGACTCACCTCGGTGATACCGCCATACTGCTCACCGCGGTGCACCGTGGACTGGGACGCGGCCCCAGCCGAAGACGTTTGGCATCTTGACCCGTGAAAGACCCGTCACGTCCACGTCGAACTCGGGGATGAGGTCCAACAGAACGTCGATGGCGATCCGACCCTCCATGCGCGCCAGCGCGGCTCCGAGGCAGCTATGAATCCCGTATCCGAAGCCGAGGTTGTGGCCGGAGTGCCCTCGAGTGATGTCGAAGCGATCTGGATCGGGGAACGCGCGTTCATCCCTGGTGGCCGAACCGTTGAGGAGCATGACGGGCCTGTGCTTGGGAATGACCTGCCCATGGAGTTCGACGTCGACGTTGCTCCAGCGGATGTCGTATTGAGACGGCCCCTCGTAGCGCAGTAGCTCTTCGAACGCGGCAGGGATGAGGCTTCTGTCCTTCCTGAGTGCCTGCCACTGATCCTGGTGGCGCGCGAATATCACTGCCGCGCTTCCGATTAGCTTCGTCACCGTTTCAGCGCCTGCGCCGCCGAGCAACGACGCGAAGGCGGATATCTCCATGTCGTCGAGTCGAGTGCTGGTGCCGTCCTCGCGTTCGACCTCGACTTCGGTCAGCCTCGTCATCATGTCGTCCTGCGGATTGAGGCGTTTGTCGCCGACGAGATCGTAGTAGTACTTCCACATGGCCACTGCCGCTTCGCGGCCAGCCGGCAAGGTGCTGATGTTTCCCGGCTCGCGTTCCAGAAGTGCGTCGAGCCAATGTCGTATCTGTTGGCGCCCATCCGGCGGCACCCCGAGCATCGTGGTGATGATCTCCACAGGAAACAGGGCTGAGAAGTCTTCCACCATGTCGAACGACGTCACATCGAGTTGCTCCGCGGCCCTCTCGATCACGCTCCGAATCATGGGTTCGAGTTTCGCGATCGCGCGCGGGGTGAACACCTTGTTCACCAGCGCCCGCATCCGGGTGTGCTGCGGGGGATCCATCATGATGATCACACCCTCGGGGGTCAACGAGTCCGGATCGATGAAGTCTTCGAGAGTGACGCCCTTCGCCGAGGAATACGTTTCGTGGTCCCGCATCGCGGGCGCAACGTCCTCGTAACGCGAGAGAGCCCAGAAGTCGTACTGCGTGCTGTGGTACACCGGCGCGTGGTCACGCAGCAGCCGATAAGTCTCGAATGGGTCGTTGAAGAATTCGTCCGAGAACGGGTCGAAGTGCACGGCCCCGGACGAAGCGTCTGGTCGGTCGTTCATCTTCTTCGTTACCTTTCAACGCGCAACCTCGCGGTCGTGCGTCTTGTCGCATGCGGTTTCAATAGGCGTACGCACTCTGCGACGTTAGTGTAAAGGCCTCATGGCAATACTGAGAACGATTGTTCTCCACCAAACTGCCGCGTCTGCTTCCGGTGCCGCCCTGCCGCAAGAAGTTGACGGTGTAGGCCTGGCCCGTCAACCCGACGGGATCGAGGTCGACGAGTGACAGAAGCTTGGCCCACACGTCGGAGTCGACGAACCAGTCCCAGCGAGTGATTTGTCCGTCCTCGTTGATCCAGAGGTAGTCCCACTCGCGCAGTTCCAACGTCGTCCCGTCGGGGAACGTCCCGGCGTAGGTGTCGCAGGAGGAGAAGCCCCAGTCACCGGCGACACATTCGAATGGGCTGACGAGGCGGTAGTCCGGCATGTGCTTCCACCACATGCGCCACTCCGCGGTGAGCATGTCACCGTCCGGCGCATACTTGGCCATGGCCGCCGCCACCTCGTCCGAGAACATGTCGGCTACCGACTGCGGGACACCGTCGTTGAACAGCGGACTCATCATGACGAATTCCGGTGCCATGATGTAATTTTCGCCGAACTTGACGTGGCGGCCCCGGTCAATGGGCTTCGCATAGCCCTCCCACTTCTCGAAGGCAATCTTCTCGTGTAGTGCGACACGATCCTGATTCACGTCGATCTGCCCTTCCACTAGTTCAGGTCGGCGAATCTCTTCAAGTACGGCCACGCGATCTCGGGTGGAATTCCGCCGCACAACGGTGAGAGGTTGAACATCTCGCCGCCGGCGACGCGCTGCCTCGCCTCCTCGACCGACAGGATCACGTGCGACGCCGACGTCCGACGGAGTTCGTCGACGGTCTTGGCGGTGCTCATGTTGGCCGACACCTGGTTGCCGGGGTTCCACTCCGAATAGGCCATGGCGTCGTGCAGCAGGTACTCGCCGATCTCGTCCCAGGCGGCGTCGACGTCCTCGGCCACGAAGAGGTTCGCCACGACGTCCCGTTCGGGTATGAGTGCGAAACCGGGCTCGAAACCATTGTCGCGGCATGCCTTTTCGTAGGCCTCCTGCATACCCGGCACCCCGCCGTTGGCGAGCAGGCCGATGCCGTTGCGTCCGGCACGCCGCGCCGCGGCGAGGCTTGAACCGCCCCAATTCAGCATGGGCCCTGCCGGCGTTCCGCGGACGCGGAGTCACCTTCATCCGCCTGCCACCGTGTTCGACCTCTTCGCCGGCCAACAGGCGGCGCAGCAGAGGGAGTTTCTCGTCGGCAATGCGGCCGCGATCGGACATGGACAGGCCGAAGTGGTCGAATTCCTCAGCGCGATAGCCGATCCCGAAGACATAGGCGGCCCTGCCCGCACTGATGTGGTCCAGCACGGAGATGTCCTCCGCGAGCCGGGCCACGTCGTAGAAGGGCAGGAGGATCGTCAGGTTCAGCATCAGCTGTTTGGTGCGTGCCGCGATCGCCGCGCCGAGCAGTAGCGGCGACGGAAGATAGCCGTCGTCGGCGCAGTGGTGTTCACACAGGACCACCGCGAGGCAGCCGCGGTCTCGGCCCACGCAGACATCTCACTTGCTGCGGCGTACAGGTCCGATGTAGCGAGTCCCGGTGATTGCGAGCGCATGTCGAAGCGAAGAGTGAACATCGCTGCCTAGCCCCCTTGCCGCGAGTCGGTGCCCATGACGTCGGCACTGACTGCATGATCATCCGAACCACCTCGTTGCGAGACATGGACCTGAAGAGTTCGAGGCCCATGCGGACGTCATCTCCCGTGGCGATCGTCGGCCCGCCGCCGAGGTTGGCGAACGCCTCGTCCACCACGCTCGCCGCGGTGACCGCACCCTCGGGGACGTCGTCGAGCGATGCGAGGCGCCCACGTTCGAACTCCAACTGCCGCAACGCCGGTGTATCGGTCATGCCGAGTACCAGGCCGAGCACGTCCACACCCTTGTCGTGCAACTCCACCCACAAGCCTTCGGTGAACACCATGTCGAAGGCCTTGGTCCCACCGTAGGCGACCATGTTCCGCCCGCCGGCCAGCGCCGCCCCCGACGTGAAGTTCACGATGCCGCCCCTCCCCCGCTCGACCATGGGGCCCGCGAAGTGGTGGCACAGCCGCATCAAGACCAGGCAATTGCGTTGCAGCAGTGCCTCCGCCGCCGATATCGGGTTGTTGAGGAAGGGCTGGTAATTCGGGTCGCCGCCTGCGCAGTACACCAGCATGCCGACCTCGATGTCGCCGGTGGCGTCGATGATCTTCTTCGATGCTCGCATCGGTCAGGTCGACCGACAGCGTCCGCGCCTCGGCATCGGTGCGCTCTCGAATGCCTTGTGCCACCTCGTCGAGCACATGTTGGCGACGGGCGACGAGCACGACGTTCACCCCTTCAAGAGCGAGTCGCTCGGCGAACAGCGAGCCGACGCCGTCAGACGCGCCGACGACGACCGCCCATGGCCCGTACTTGGCCGCGACTCGCGGTCATGCGCTCCGACACCGCGGCGATGCGAACCGAGGTGAACGTGCGGCGCGCGATGCGCCAACCGCCGCCAGTGCGCACCCCTCGTCGTCGTAGTAACCGATGGGGTTGGCCCCGCCCCCCTCGAAGAGGATCAGGGCGTCGACGTAGGTGCGGACCTTCGCCGTGTCTCCGTCGATGTCGACGGCCTGGTTGGTCATCCGGTGCATGGTGTGGTGCGGATACACGTGGATCGCTTCATGAACGGCCGCAACCTCCGCCCCGCTGGTCCACTGCCCGACCTCGCCGTAGTCGATGATCGCGTCATCGGCGAAGACCTTTGTCAGTGAACGGTATTGGTGGCTGTCGATGGCAGTGGCGTAGCGCACCGTGAGTTCGATGATCTCGTCTCGATCGGTCCTGAGACGTCTCCATTCGGATGCACGCACGACACGTGGCGGCCCCTGCGACTTCGGGTCTGCTCGATAGCGTCGGGCACCTCGTCGAGGCCATGTCCTGCCGATGCTCGGCATCGGGTCGAGCCGTCCCTCGACCACGGCGTCGAGCACTCCGTACCAGTCCTGGGGCATCGGACCACCGCCGAACGCAGGGCCACCCGTTGCGAGTGGCCTCGGTGACGCTCAACGTGTCACCGGTGGCAAGTACCAACCGCCCGCGCAGTAGATCCGGGACGAGAACTCGGCCTCCTTGACGATCTGGTCGATCAAGCCCGGCGGCGCCGACGCATTCGAACACCACCGCCGAGCCACCCATCTTGTGTTCGGCTCGAACCTCGCGGAAGACGTCGAAGACCGATCGCTCGGCCGGATCGACCAGCACGTGCGCCCCGAAGCCGCTGCGCGCGAGTTCGCGTCGCTCGGCGTTGAAGTCCGACACGATGATCGGCTCGATGCCGCGAGCTGGTCAGTGCCGCCACTGCGGACAGCCCGACGGCGCCTGCCCCGATGACGATGGGCATCTCACCCGGCTGCAGATTGGCGGCAGCGCACGTAGAACTCGCCGACCGCGAAGGCGTCGACGACGGCGATGGCGTCGCTGGACGACGTCGCCCTGCGACGACCCGCGCGGTCACCTCGGGCACGACGAGCAGCTCGCCGAAGCTGCCCTGCGCCTCGGGATGCTGACCGATGATGCGCAGCCCGCCGGCGCCACCGTCCACCAACCTGATCGGCATCGACGTCACCCGCGCTACCGATCGGGAACGGCGTCGCTGCAGCCGGGCCCGTGGCCGATGACCTCGCCGACGAACTCGTGACCCATCACGATGTCGCGTTCGGCGTCGTACAGCGATCGCCCGGTGGGGTCGTCGATGCCCAGCTCCGGGTGGTCCATGAAGTGGACGTCGGAGGCGCAGATCGCCGTGCTGAGGGTCTTGAGCAGCAGATCGCCCTGTCCCGGAACAGGATCGGCGGTATCGCGGACTTCAAGGCGTCCGCCACGCAGCACGACTGCGCGCACGATGTCGCATCCTCTTCGATGAGGTTGCAGATTCTCGATATATTCGAGATATGTTCTTCGGACTTCCGAATCACCGTAGGAGCCAACGCCGAAGGGAGTCAAGAGTGCGCGGATCCAGCTCGGCACCCGACCGTCGCGCGTGCTCGACGTCGTCGAATTGCTCAGCCAACCGGGCGAGAGTCGCGATGCGGTTCTCCGACATCGTCCGCGAACTCGATCTCACCCAGGCCACCGCGCACGCGATCCTCAAGACGCTCTCGGATCGCGGCTGGGTCACCCGCGATCCCGATGACCAAGGCCTTCGCGCTCGGTCCGGCACTGTCGTTGCTCGCCGGCACGGCTCGACGTCGCGCGTCCGCTGACGCATCTCGCACGCGACGCGGCGCAGCGCCTCGTCGAGACCACGGGCATGGCCGCCTCCGTCGTCGAGAAGGCCGGCGACGACCTCGTCATCACCGCTTTCGACGCAACCCAGAGGGCAGCGACATCGCCGTGGCGCCGAATGAACGCATCCCCTATTCGCCGCCATTCGGGGTCGCGTTCGCAGCGTGGGACGACGCGACGAGCCGGGACGCCTGGATCGCCCGCGGGGCAGCTGACGACGCGGCTCTCACGGCACGCCTCAACGACGTACTCGCGTACACCCGCACGCGCGGGTACGACGTCGACTGGATGACGCCCGCGCTGGCGCAGGCCGCCTATGCCATTGGCGCACTCGTCCGGGCGACGCCGTGCCGCACAACCTGCGCTCCGTGATCGACCAGCTCCGCGTCGAGTTCACGTCAGCCGCCACAGCGCGGCACAGCGTCCAATCGCGACAAGCGGCCGATCGCCACGATCTCCGCTCCGGTCCTCGACAGCCGAGGTGGCATCCGATTGGTGCTGGCGATTCATCCACTGCGTTCGATGACCGCGCGAGCCATCGATGCCGCAGCCGGCTCGCTTCTACGCGAGATCGAGCTCGCTGGCGCAACCGATTCCGGACGACTAGCCGTACCGCGCCCGCAGCTCTGCCTTGAGCACCTTTCCGGTCAGGTTGCGCGGCAACGCATCCACGAGCTCGAGCCGCTCCGGAGACTCTGTGCCTACTCGGCACCTTGCCCGGCAATGCTCCGCCAATCACGACAAGTCGACGCGCCGCTCCTGGATAAGGCACCACCACTGCACACACCGCTCACCCGTGCGGGATCGGCACGCCGATCACTGCCACGTCAGCCATGGCGGGATGCGCGGCCAACACTTCCTCGATCTCCAGCGCCGCGATGTTCTCCGCATTGCGGATGATCGCGTCCTTGATGCGTCCCGTGACGACTACGTTGCCGTCGGCATCGACCCGACCCCAGTCGCCGGAGCGGACCAGCCGTCAGCGTCGAACGCGTCCGCGTTCAGCGTTTCGTCGACGTACCCGAGGAAGCACTGCGGCCCCTTCAGTCGCAGTTCGCCTCTTCGCCGGGCGCGACCTCGGTCCTCGTCGGCGACGGCGCGGACCGAGACGCCGGCACCGGCCGTCCTACCGTGTGATCGAGGATTCCGGGATCGCCGTCGGGTGGGGGCGAGGTCGCGACGGGAAACTCGGTCAACCCCCACGCGTTCGCGATGCCTGAAACCGAAAAGACTCTGACGCACTTGGCTCCCAAGCTCCGGCGTGATGGGTGCGCCCCCGCCACGCATGCGCGCAGATCTGGAACAGCGGCTCATTGCCGTGCCGCGTTGTGCCGCCATGAATGCCACGAAGAACGGTGTCGCGGAGCCGAGCAACGTCGGGCGGTGGGCGGCGATCGCGAGTGGGGTGGTGGCCGGATCGAATGCGTCGAAGAGCACCAAACGCATTCCGGTCAGCAGGCTCGCCGCCAACATCGCGGCACCCCCGATGTGAGACACGGGGAACGCGATCGGATTCACGTCACTGCTCGACGCGCCAACCATTCCGACCACGCCTGCGGATCCGGCGATCACCGACCGGTCGCTGTGCCGAACGCCTTTCGGCGCCGCGGTGGTGCCCGATGAGTAGTAGACCCACCGCGCCTCGGTAGCCGAACTGGAAGGCGCGGGCAGTCGCGCGACATCCCCGAGGGGCAGTCGCAGTTCGTTTCCCGTGATGGGCTGGTCGTGGTCGATGACGACGACTTCGAGCGTGCGCTCTGCGGCCAACGCGTTGGCCAATGCGACGTGATCGAACCCCCGCCACGTCCCCGGCACGATCAGAACCTCGGTACCGAGTTGGCTTGTCACGAACCGCACTTCACTATCCCGCCAGATCGGCAGGATGGGGTTCTGAACCGCGCCAAGCCGAGTGAGCGCCACCATGACCACCATGGTCTCCAACGTGGTGGGCAGCTGCCACGACACGATCGTGCCCTGGCCGACCCCACGTTCGGCCAACGATGCCGCGGTCCGCATCGCCGCGACGCGCAGCTGATCGTTGGTCAGACTGCGGCCGTAGTCGTCGACGAGCACGACTCGATCGGGATGCTGCTCGAGCCGCGGTTTCGACTAGGGCCCAGTAGGTTTCGTATGGCTCATCAACCGGCCTCGGGAACATCAGCCGCGCTTGGCGAGGATGTTGCGCATCATCTCATCGCTTCCACCCGATACGGTGTACGCGCGTGACCACAGCCAGCATTCCCGCAGACGCCGTTTCGCCTCCCCCACAGCCGGATCGGCGGCCACGGTGCACACCGTCGCGCTGAGTTCGCGCCGTAGGCCGACACCCGGTGATAGGTCTCGGCGAAGCTCAGCTTGGCGATCGATCCGTCGCCGACCTGGTCGGCGCCTGCGATGAGCCGTTCGACGTGGTCGTCGATGAAGGCCTTGGCGACCTCGACTTCGACGGCCAACTCTGCCACCGTCTGGCGGATGTCGTCGTGCTCGAATGCCGGCCTGCCATCGAGGCTGGCATGGCGGGCCACCGTGACCAGATCGTCGATCAGCAGCTCCAAGAGTATGACGTTGCCGCCGATCCCGAACCGCTCGAAGTCCAAGCCCGCCATGATGATCGACCAACCCTGACCGACCTCGCCGATCAGACTGTCCGCGGAACGACGACGTCGTCGAGGAAGACCTCGTTCACCTCGATCGCATCGTTGATCGTGCGGATCGGCCGCACCTCGACGCCGGCGCCGACAGGGGCACGGCGAACACCGATAGACCGTGGTGGCGCGACGACGACGGGTCGGTGCGGATCAGCGCGAGACCCATGTCCGCCCAGTGCCCGTCGGTGATCCACGTCTTCTGGCCGTCGATGATCCAGCTACCGTCGTCTCGTCGAACACCTCGGGTGCGGACACCTGCGATGTCGCTTCCGGCGTCCGGCTCGCTGAGCAACTGACACCACATGTGCTCACTGCGCCTCATCGGCGGCAGCAGCGCGGCTTTCTGTTCCTCCGAGCCGAAGTGAAGCAGTACGTGTGCCGCCAAGTTGACCTGATCCACCGGGCGCGGGGCACGGGCACGCAGAATCTCCTCGCTGACGATGCGGTCGTGCAACGGATGGTGATCGGCTCGGCCGCCGTGCTCGACGGGCCAATCGGCGCCGACGAACCCTGCGTCGAACAACCTGGCGAACCACGTGCGCAACAAGGCTTCCTGTTCGGAGTCCTCCGGTGCACGGCGGCCTTCCCGCGCCTCGAAAGGTGGTGCGTATTTGGCGATGTGTGCCCGTACGCGCTCTCTGAACTCGGCCAAGCTGCGCTTCGCTGGGCCGCACGCCTACGACGCTCACCAGCCGGCCTTCTCCGCGAGAACTGCGCGGCTGGCGCGGGCCGTGCCGAGCAAATAGCCGTTGTGAACACGCGGCGAAGTTCGTGGTGCAACGGATACTCCCAGGTGAATCCGATACCGCCCGACAGCTGCATGCATTCGTCGACGCGGCGGTGGCCTTCGCCTGACGAACGCGTGAGCCACAGCCGACAGTGCGACCGCATCGTCCGATGCGTCCTCGGACGCCATGGCGCGCGCGGCCTTCATCACTGCCGCGCGAGCCTTCACCTCCAAGACCAGCAGGTCCACCAGTCGGTGTTGCACCGCTTGGAAACTCGCGATGGGCGCACCGAAGGCGACTCGGTCCTTCAGGTAGGCGACCAGACGCGCGAAGGTGGCCGAGAGCGCCCCGAGCGAATCCGCGCTCAGCAGAACCCTGGCCACCGCGAGCAGCTGCTCCGCCCGTTCCGGCCCGCCGATCAGCACGCCCGGGGCCCCGGAGAGCTCGACGCGCCATGTTGCGCGGTTGACGTCCAGCAGCTCGTTATCCGGCTCTTCGGCATTGCATCGGTCACCTCGAACAGATGAATTCCGTTGCGCCCCAAGAGTGACCAGAATGTCGATGGCCTCGCCGTTCGTGACCCGAACCGTTCGCCGGACAGCGCCACTCCTGCCGTCGCGGTACCCGTCGAGCATTGCGGGCAGCCATCGGTCGCGGACCTCTCGGGTGCCGATGCCAACGCCGCCGCAGCCACCGCACAGCCGAGCCACGTCGACGAGTCCCCCGCGCGTCCGAGTTCCTCCGCGACGACGGCCGCTTCCACTGGACGCCATCCCGCGCCGCCGAGGCCTCGTCGACGAGAAGGCCTGTCCAATCCATGGCGGCGAGGTCCTTGACGGAATCTCGCTCCCCCGTTCGGCGAGGAACTCGCGCGCCGACTCGCGCAGAAGGTCGAGGTCGACGTCATCGTCACCCATCCAGCGGTCTAGCTCCGGCGAGCAGCGATCAGCGTTGTCGCGCATGATCCGCTTCTTCGCCGCGTCGTCCAGGGGGTCCAGCAGCTTGACGAAGTCGGCGGGCTCGGCGAGGCCCTCGGCATGCGGATAGTCCGATCCCATCAGCAGGCACTCGTCGTAGCCGAGACTCTCGACGATCGCCGGGGTGTCGTCCTCCGGATACGGCACGACTCCGACGTGACGACGGAAGATCTCCGAGGGCGTCTCGGTCAGCTTGCCGCCGATCCACGGCCCGTTGCGACCCATTCCGCGGCTCTTGTCCATGTGGATGACGAACTGCGGCACCCACTCCGCTCCGTGCTCGGCGACGAGCACCTTGAGTCCGGGAAAGCGGCCGAAGAGGTTGTCGAAGATCAGTGCGGACAGCGTGTCCTCGATCGGGCGCTGGCCGTAGATGTTCATCCACTGCCAGGCCGACATGTGCCAAGCCGCGGGATCGGGGTTGTGCCCCCAGGCCGGCGAGATGGCGTTGAAGTACCAATAGGGCTGGATGTGGAAGACCAGGGTGCAGCCCGCTTCCTGCAGCCGGGCGTAGATCGGGTCGAAGTACGGATCCCCTGGCGACCGGCCGTAGGCGGGACCGGTAGGCAGCAGGACCAGTTTGCGCGCCTTGATCGATGATCGCCTCGGTCTCGGCGATGGCGGAGTCCAGATCGCGAAGCGAGAGCAGCGCGGTCGCGTAGATCCTGTCCTGGTAATTGAAGCCCCATGTGTCGTCGAACCAGCGGTTGAATGAACGCAGGTTGGCGTACAGCGCCTCGGTGTCGTCGACGTAGTGCTCAGCGGCCAGGGCCATCCCAGCCGGGAAGATGACAGCGCGCTCGACGTTCTGCTGCGCCATCACCTCGAGTCGCGGCTCGCGCTCCAGCCACTCCGGCTGCATCGGCTGCGGCTCGTAGGTCTCGTCGGGATTGCCCGAACCCATCTGCTTGAGCATCTCCTTGAGCGAACCCGGCCGGTAGGCGAGGTCGAAACCCAGTCCCGCCTCGCTGTTGAAGGTGGCCACCCGATGCCCGGCGAGGATCACCTCCTTGCCGTCCGCGCCGCGCACCGGGGCGATGGCCCGATCGTGAAATTCCTTGGGCAGATAGCGGGTAAACGCATCCCGCGTCTCGTAGCAGTGCGTGTCGCAGTCAAAGATCCCGTAGTCGAGTTTCGTCGTCACAGCTGCATCTCCTTCGTGCGAGAATGAATATTCTCTGTTTCCAGAAAAGATACTATCCTCAGCCGGGAATGCCTATCTCGGGTCGGAGAAGGTACAGGTGGCGACGTGGCCGTCAAGCGAGCTCGACGAGCTTCGAGCGCCGTCCGAGAGTTCCTGAGGTCGCGTCACCCAGCGACACTGTGCGCGACCTCATGGCGACCGAATGCGGGTTACGACGTAGAGCCGTGTGGCGCCAGATGGCCAGCGAGCTGGGCCTGCACGGCATCGCCGTTCCCGAGGAGTGGGGCGGCGCAGGCGCCGGCATGCCCGAGCTGGCGGTCGTGTTCGAGGAGATGGGCGCCGCACTGCTGTGCCCCGTTCTTCTCCACCGTCGGCACTTGCCCTGCAGGCGATTCTCGACCAGCGACGACCGCGCCGCGATGGACGAATTCGTTCCGGCGATTCGTCGGACGGCATCAACGACCGCGACGCTGATCCTCAACGGCAGCTCGACGCCTGGGATCCCGCCGCGGTGACGCTCACCGCCCGACGTGACGGCGACGAGCCATCGGATATACGGGCGAAGCGCCGCTGGTTCTGGACGGTCACACCGCAGACGTCATCCTCGTTGGCGGCCAACGACTGATGCGGCATCTCGCTGTTCGCCGTGGAGGCGACGGCCGACGGGATCGAGCGCGAGCCGTTGGCAACCCTCGACCGCACCCGCAAGTTCGCCCGCGTTCGCTTCGACGGCGCCCCGGCCCGTTGATCGGCACCGACGGCGACGCCGCAGCGGGGCTGGCCCGCACGTCGGACCTAGCCATTGTCGCGTTGGCCGCCGAACAGGTCGGCGCGGCGCAGCGGTGCCTCGACACCGCCGTCGCGCTACGCCAAGGAGCGCATCCAGTTCGGCCGGGCGATCGGAAGCTTCCAGGCGATCAAGCACCGTTGCGCGGACATGCTGGTGCTCGTCGAGGGCGCGCGCTCGGCCGCGATGCACGCGGCGGAGGTCGCCGACGAGCGACGAGCTGGCCATCGCGGCATCGGTGGCGAAGATGGCCTGCTCGGAGGCATTCCTGCACGTGGCCCTGGACAACATGCGCATCCACGGCGGCATCGGATTCACCTGGGAGCACGATGCCCACCTATTCGTGCGGCGCGCGAAGGCATCCCAGCTGACGTTCGGCAGCCCCGACCACCACGCCCAGCGACTGGCCAGCCTCGTCAGCCACCTGAAAGGACCACCGTGACCATCTCCTACTCCCTGGAGCTTCCCACCCAGCGGGTCGACGCCGCAGACGGAGTTCGTCTCCGCGGATGCCATCGCCGACGTCGCACGCGCGGCAGAGGCGAGCGGCTTCTCCGCGGTCCACGTCACCGACCATCCCGCGCCCGACGCGAAATGGCTCGACCACGGCGGCCACCATGCTCTCGACCCGTTCGTCGCACTGTCGTTCGCCGCGGCCGCGACCACGGACGTCAAACTGCTGACCAACGTCTACATCGCGGCCTACCGCAACCCTTTCCTCGGAGCGAAGTCGATCCAGAGCCTCGCCGTCCTCTCCGGCGGGCGCTTGATCATCGGAACGGCTGCGGGCTATCTGAAGCCCGAATACCGCGCCCTCGGAGTCGATTTCGATAGTCGCGGCGCGCTTCTCGACGAAGCTCTCGACGTGCTCGCCAAGGTGCTCACCGGTGACGACGTCGCCTACGAGGGCACCTCGTTCTCGGCACGCGGGGTTCGCCTGCGGCCTGTGCCCGCCACCCCGCCACCGGTATGGATCGGCGGCAACAGCAAGCCGGCGGTACGCCGCGCGGTGACGCGGGGTCAGGGCTGGGCACCGTTCAACACTTTCGGCTACGCGGCGGCGTCGCGGACGGCGGAGATCTCGACGCTCGACGAGCTCGAGTCGGCCATCGCGTGGGCAAGGGCCTACGCCGCCGAGATCGGCCGGACGGAACCCCTGGACATCTGCTTCTCCGCGGGAAATCTCTTGGACGACGAGCAGGTCTGCCGACGAGCGTCACGCCACGATCGAACGATTGGCGGCCGCGGGAGTCACGTGGCTACCCATCGCTCCCGTCGGCCACGACCGGGCCGAGTACATCGAGCGGGCTCAGGCGTTCGCGAAGGAGTTCATCGCCGCCTGATGCGGCATTCACACTCGACTCATCAGGCTGTTGGCCGAGAAACCGTCCACGCCGATTCGCCGGTGCGCGAACAGCCAATCGCCCGTCGACCGGAATCGAGTACGTCCCGGTATCGGCCCCAGTGGTCGAGCCCGACGTCGGTGTGGACGGCGAAATAGCTGCTGACCTCGACCCGATCTTCATGCAACCGCGCCGAACCGGATACTCGACACGTGGTGCCGAACGTGGGTCGGCGCCGGCTTCGCTGGATCCCGTGGCCCGGACATGGCGGCGCCGAGACCCGCCTCGATGTTCGCCGGGGCCGGTCAGCGGTTCGGCGCCGCCGGTGAACTCGAGCACGCCCGCCGCGTCGAAGCACGACGCGAGCGCGTGGAGGTCGAATCGATCGGTCGCCGCGGTGTAGTCGGCGAGCGTCTGTCGCACCGACTCACGGACGTCGAGCTCCCATGACATCCATTTCGGGCTCCTTCTGGAAATCGCAGTCCGGCACACGATAACGTCTGTTCTCATGCCCGCACCGAACCTCCGCGATCTGCTCGACCCCGCCACGACCGCCCTGGTCACCCAGGAATGTCAAGGTGGCGTCATCGGACTTCAGGCCGGCCTGCCGATGCTGGCCGAGGAGGCCCGCCGGGAGGCGATCCCGAACATCGCCAGACTCGTCGACGCAGCCAGGGCCGCAGACGTCGACGGTGGTGCACTGCCTCATCCAGCGACGCCCGGACGGCCGCGGGTCCAACACGAACGCTCGGCTGTTCATGGCGGGTAAGTCGATGAAGGCCGACCTGTCTCCGGGCAGCCCCGGCGGCTCGGTGCTGCCCGAACTAGGGCCCGAACCCTCCGACATCGTGCTGACCCGCACGCATGGCGTCGGACCGATGACCGGGACCGATCTGGACTCGGTTCTGCGCAATCTTGGCATCAGAACGATTGTCGGCGTGGGTGTTTCGGTGAACATCGCCATCCAGAACTTCGTGATGGATGCAGTGAACCGCGGCTATCAATTCGTCTTGCCCCGGGACGCCGTCAGCGGGTACCCGCGGGAGTACGCCGAGGCGGTCATCGACAACACCCTTGCGCTGCTCACCACCGTGACGACGACCGACGCCGTAGTCGAAACATGGGCCGACCTCGCCGAGCGTCTGACCTCATCTGGATGTTGCCGAGCGTTGGTGATAACGTCAGTTCTCAAATCGCGTAAACGGCTATATTCGCGCTTCAGGAGGACCGAAAACATGTCGCCCCGCTCGCTTCCCTATCCCGTCTTCGACATCGACAACCACATGTACGAGACCAAGGAAGCACTGCTCAAATACCTGCCGAAGGAACACCAGGGCAAGGTCGGCTACGTCGACGTCAACGGGCGACCCAAGCTGGTCGTCAAGGATCACATCAGCCACATGATTCCCAACCCGACGTTCGAGCGGGTGGCGCGACCGGGCAGCGCCGAGGACTACTTCCTCGGCAACAATCCCGAGGGCCTGAACTTCCGCGAGTTCATCGGCAAGGCAATGGATGTCATCCCCGCCTTCCAGTCGCCGGCCCCTCGGCTGGAGTTGATGGACGAGCTCGGGCATCGACCAGTGCGTCATGTACCCGACGCTCGCGAGTTTGATCGAGGAGCGCACCACCGACGACGTCGTCCTCACCCACGCGATCATCCACGCGCTCAACGAGTGGATGCACGAGCACTGGACGTTCAACTACGAGGAGCGCATCTTCGCGACGCCCGTCATCTGCCTCCCCCTCGTCGACGAGGCCATCAAGGAGTTCCACTGGTGCCTCGAGCGCGGCATGAAGACCTTCCTCGTCCGGCCCGCGCCGGTGCCAAGCCAATTCGGCGGATCGCGTTCCATGGGCCTGCCGGAATACGACCCCTTCTGGGCAGAGGTCGTGAAGTCCGGCCTTCCCGTCACCATGCACGCCTCCGACAGCGGATACCAGAAGCACCTCATGGAGTGGGAGGGCGGCGGCGAGTACCTGTCCTTCAAGACGAGCACCCTGCGCGAGATCGTGATGGGGTTCCGCGCCATCGAGGACACCCTGGCGGCGATGATCTGCCACGGCGCTCTCTCCCGGTTCCCCGATCTGAAGATCCTGGTCGTCGAGAACGGCAGTGGCTGGGTGCCAAACCTCCTTCGCCTACTGACCAAGGCCTACAAGACCATGCCGAACGAATTCGACGAGGACCCGGTCGAGGTGTTCAAGCGCAACATCTACATCCACCCGTTCCTCGAGGACGACGTCCAGGGCATCGTCGACATCATGGGTGAGGATCACGTGATGTTCGGCTCCGACTTCCCCCATCCCGAGGGCATCGGCGACCCGCTGAGCTTCGTCGATCGACTCGACGGATTCTCCGAGGACGACCAAGGCGAAGATCATGGGCGGCAACGCGATCGAGCAGTTGGGTCTCAAGGTTTCGGCATGACGCAGGCGCCGCACCGTGCCGACGGTCTACGACGGCATCTCCGCGTTCGAAGCGCAGGTCGGTGAACACCTCGGCTACAGCGACTGGCACGACGTCACCCAGAAGCAGATCGACCTGTTCGCCGACGCGACGGGCGACCACCAGTGGATCCACGTCGATGCCGAGAAGGCGGCCGCCGGGCCCTACGGCAGACGATCGCGCACGGCTACCTCACGCTGTCGCTGGTTCCCATTCTGGTGCAACAGATCTACAAGGTGACCGGTCTGTCGATGCAGGTGAACTACGGCGTGGACAAGTTGCGCTTTCCCTCCGCGGTGCCCGTCGATTCCCGTATCCGAGCGGGCGCCGAGCTGATCAAGGTGGAGCGCAACGACAGGGGTGCCCGCGCCACCGTGCGTGTGACGGTCGAGCGTCGAGGGGTCCGACCGTCCGGCATGCGTGGTCGACACCATCGCGGCGATGATGGAGTAGCGATTCGTGGCGTATATCCAGCGGTGGCCGCTGGTTTCGCTCCACAGATCGTGCTTAACCGTTGAGGAGTCGCTCGCCGATCACTCCCGTTTCACGCAGCGCGGCAATCTCCTGCTCTGACACGCCCAAGGCCGTGAGCACCTCGGCGTTGTGCTGCCCAAGCGTCGGCGGCGCGGTGCGGTGATGCCGAGCGGGCCCTGGCGTGATGCGAAAGGGCCAGCCCGGAAAGCGGTGGGGCCCGGTCAGTGGATGCACCAATTCCTCGTAGTAGCCGCGCGCATCCAGTTGCGCGACGTCGTACATGCGACCCGCCGTCATGAGCCGCTCGGCGGGCACGCCCCGCGCCGACAACGCATCGACGACCGCTTCCGGCGACTGGGTTCGCGTCCACTCCGTAAGCACGTCGTCGAAGGCGTCGTGATTCGACAGTCGTCGCTCGGCTGTACCGAATCGATTGTCGCTCGAGTAGCTCTGGTCGTCCGATGGCATCCACCACTGCCGCCCAGTCCGCGTCGTCACGCACCGAAAGCGCGACCCAGGTGTCGCCGGCGGCGGGATACACGCCTTGGGCGTAGACCCGATGACGGTTGCCTTCGCGCCCTGGCACCACGCCCGTGACCGAGTACTCGATGACGGGTTGCGCGGCGACCGCTGCGCAGGCCTCTATCTGAGCGATCTCGACGAGCTGGCCCTCACCCGTTCGCCGCCGATGGTCGAGCGCAGACAGGAGCGCGATGGTGGCGTGCACTCCGGCGATGGGATCGGCAGGTCCCTGCAGGTCGCAGGGCGGGCCGTCCGGATGTCCCGTGGCGGCCGCCATGCCGGACACCTGTTCGAAGTTCAATGCCCAACCCACGTAGTCCCGCCACGGCCCCACCAAGCCGAAGCCGGGCATGCGGACCATGATGATGTCCGGGTTGATCTGAACGAGCGAGTCGTAGTCCAGACCGAAGTGTTCGACGACGCGCGGCGAGAAGTTCTCCACGACGACGTCGGCCTCGGCAGCCAGGGCAAGCGCCAGCTCTCGACCTCGCTCGGAGGTCAAGTCCAAGGTGATGTCACGCTTGTTGAGATTCGCTGCCTGCCAAAGGGATCCGCGTTCGTACCAGTCATCGCCGGCATCCATCTGCGCGCCCGAATAGCGGAACCCGTCGGGTCGCTGGATGGACTCGACCTTCACGACGTCGGCGCCGAACGCGCCGAGGTAGCACGTGAGGTAGGCACCCGCCCAGAACGTGGTCAGGTCGAGGATCTTCAGGCCATCGAACGGCAGGTTCAGCGCTGGAGTCGCGTCGGAGGCGACGTCGGCCACCGGAGCCAGGCTCGCTGACGGCGCCGAGTCGGGGCGCCGGTCGCGGCGGCTCGGCCGGCGTCTTGGACAGCCGAAATGCCGCCCCCGGACGCGTGATTCGCCAATCATCGAGTTGCAGATCGATGAAGAATCCGCGCTCTGCGTACTGGGGGCAGTCGTGGATGGATGCCCCGTCGCTGACCGGTGCAGCGGGAATCCGCATCGCTTGGCTCAGGTCGACGATGTCGCTGACGGTTTCGCCGTCGAACCACGGTTGCGCCTTGGCGAAGAAGTCGCCGCGCTCCGGTCCGCCGAGCATGACGGCCATCTGGTGCTCGCCGAATTCGGGCAGGCCGACCATCGCGCAGACGTCGAGCCAGTGCTGACCGGTCAGACAGTTGACGCCGACCAATCCGTCGGCAGCGCGGACGATGCCGAGCATGGGTGCGGCCTTGGAGTTTGGCGGACGTCCCTGGCGCTTCATCCGCTCCGCCATCAGCATCGGATACGGCAGCGTCGACAGCAGCGATTCGAAGGTCGAGACGTCCACCTCGATCAGCTCACCGGGGTTGGCGGCGGCCAGCCTCAGAGCCGTCAAGCGCCCCGAGAGCCGCGTAGGCACCTGGGACGAACTCCGAGATGCGCGCGCCCGCCTGCACCGGAGGTCGATCCGGATCGCGAACCGACACCCAGCCAGCGGCCGCCTGCATCGTCAACGGCGTGGTTTCGCGATCCCGCAGCGGGCCGTGCTGGCCGAAGTTGGAGATCCGTACGACGACAAGACCCGGGTTGATGCGGCTCAGGCCGTCGCGATCAAGGCCCCACGCTGAGCGGTCGAGCGTCCCCGGCGCGAGATTCTCGACGAGGACGTCCGCCGCCGCGATGAGTTCGCGAGCCAACGCCCCGTCGTCCTCATTCGCCAGATCCAAACTGGCTCCGCGCTTTCCAGCGTTGACGTACTCGAACAGCCCTGACCGCTCGGGATTGGGGACGCCGTCGGGAAACGGTCCCCATCGTCGCAGCGGGTCGCCGGCGGGCGATTCGATCTTGTACACGTCCGCACCGAGGTCGACGAGGAGCTTGGTGCAGTAGGGACCCGCGATGTCGCTAGGCGATCTCGACGACCCGCAACCCCGCGAGAGGTCCACTCACAGTGGGATCCCGATGGCCTTCGGTTCCATGTAGCTGCGCAACCCGAAGGCACCACCCTCACGACCGATGCCACTCTGTCCGAACCCACCGAACGGCGCTTCGCCCAAGATGCAGCCGTTGATCGCGACCTGACCGGTGCGGAGACGGCGCGCCATTCCCACCGCACGGTCGGTGTCGGTACCCCATACCGCGCCGTTCAGTCCGTATTGCGAATCGTTGGCGATGGCAACCGCCTCGTCGTCGTTCCGGTAGCGAATGACCGACATGACGGGACCAAACACTTCCTCCTGAGCGATGAAGGAGTCCGGCGTCACGTCGGTAAGGATCGTCGGCTGGAAGTAGAAGCCCTTGTCGAGGCCCTTTGGACGCTCGCCGCCCGCGACCACGGTCGCGCCGTCGCGCACGGCGCGGGCAACGAGACCCTCGACGCGTTCGAGGTGCGCCCGGCTGATCAGCGGGCCCATCACCACGTCCGGATCAGTGGGATCGCCGACCGTCACCTTCTGCGACGAGGTTTGCCAGCCGCGCGACGACGTCGTCGTGAAGCGAATCCGGCACCAGCAACCGACTGTTGAGGATGCACGCCTGGCCGGAGTGCAGGGTGCAGCCCTCCAACAGGATTCTTTCGAGCAGTTCGTCGGTGACCTCCACGTCGTCCATCAGGATGGCGGCCGACTTGCCACCGCATTCCAACAAGATGCGTTTCATGCCCGCTGCGGCGGCGGCCATCACCTCCCGGCCGACGGCCGAGCTGCCGGTGAAGCTGACCATGTCGACACGCGGATCGGTGGTGAGCAGCCTGCTGGCCTCGATGCTCGTCGGCGTGACCACATTGACGACGCCGGGCGGGATGTCGGTGTGCTCGTCGATGAGCCGCGCGAGCGCCAGTCCAGCCAGCGGAGTCAGGGGCGATGGCTTGAGCACGACGGTGTTTCCCGCAGCCAGCGCGTTGGCCACCTTCATCACGTTGAGGGTGTGCGGGAAGTTCCACGGCGTCAGGATCGAGACGACACCGAGCGGCTCATATCGCAAGACCGTGGTACCCGCCGCGCCCCAGGCGTCCATGACCTCCTCGACGGGCTTGGCGGCCAGCTCAGCTGCCCGCCCGGCCATGAATGCGGGTCCCTCGATCTGGTACATCCGCGAGTTTGCCGAGCAGCCCCACTCGGCCTGCGCCAGTGCGTACGTCTCGTCGAGCCGCTCGAGGAGCGCGTCACTGAGCTGCTGCACCCAGTGCGCGCGATCTTCGGGAGCCGCCGTCGACCACGGACCGCTGTCGAATGCGCGACGGGCAGCGGCGATGGCATCGCCCACCTGCGCCGGGCTCGCATCGGGTGCGGTGGCGATGACCTCTTCGGTCGCAGGGTTGACGACGTCATAGCGCCCGTTATCTGGATCCACCCAGCGCCCGTCGACGTAGAGCCCGTAGGTGTCGACGAGTGGACGTGTCCCAGCAATCGAGTCAGCCATCGAATTCCTTCACCGTAGGATTCCTACACACTGTCACAGTGTGTACACCCGTGGCGACGTGGCTCGTCAATGTTGACGGCATCTATCTGCGCATTCGATGTTTGACAGTGTACCGCCTTGATCAGGTAGACACAGATGTTACCGGACATAGTTTGTTTGATGTGTCCGATCAGCTTCCGCGCCGAGGAAGGCCTGCAGTGCTTACTTCAGTTCCGTTGCACTCGCCGGACTTCTACGCCGGAGATCCGTATCCCGCGTACCGCGAACTTCGTGCCACCACCCCGGTGGTGTGGAACGACGTCACGAACTTCTGGGCACTGACCAAGTACGAGGACGTCCGCTTCGTGTCGGGCAATCCGGGCCTGTTCACGTCGACGAAGGGGATCACCATCCCCGATCCGAGCCAGCCGGAACCGGTGCAGGAGGGCAATCTGATCTTCACCGACCCGCCGCGGCACCGGCAGCTACGCAAGCTCATCAACGCCGGTTTCACCCGCCGCCAGGTGACTTTGCTGGAGCCCAAGGTGCGCGAGATCGTCAAGGGCATCCTTGACGACGTCGATCCGCTCACGTGAACTACGAGTTTGCCGAGGAGATCGCCGCTCCTCTGCCGACCCGGCTGATCGCCGAGATGATCGGCGCACCGCCGGAGGACTGGGAGCAGTTCCGGAGTGGTCGGACGCCGCCGTGGGTACGGCCGACCCCGACATCGAGATGGATCAACTCGTCGCGCTCAGCCGAGCTGTACGAGTACTTCACCGAAGCTGATCGATGCACGCCGCTCCGGCGAGGTCGACCGGGCAGGACGACCTGTCTCAGCATCCTTGCCGCGGCAGAGGTCGACGGCGAGCGGCTCACCGATGCCGACCTTCTCAACTTCTCGTTCCTGCTCCTGGTCGCCGGAAACGAGACCACGCGCAATCTGATCGCCCTTGGCACGCTGGCACTGATCGACCATCCCGACCAGTTCGCAAAGCTGCGCGCGGATCCCACGTTGCTTCCCCTCGCCGTCGAGGAGATGCTGCGGTACACCAGCCCCGTGACTCACATGGCGCGCCACGCGACCAGAGACGTCGAGATCCGCGGCCAACAGATCAAGGCCGGCGACACCGTGGTCATGCTCTACGGCTCGGCCAACCGCGACGAAGAGATCTTCGGTGAGACGTCGGAGTCCTTTGATATCACCCGTAACCCCAACCCGCACATCGCCTTCGGCGCGGGTGAACATGCGTGCCTCGGGGCTCAGCTCGCCCGGCTCGAAGCACGCGTGATGTTCGAGGTGCTCCTGAGCACCTATCCGACGATCGAACTCGTCGGTGACGTGTCGCGGCTGCGTGCCACGATGGTTCCAGGAGTCAAGAAGATGCCCGTACGACTGGGAGTTGGTAACTGATGGATTTCGACTACACACCCGAGCAGGAACAGCTCCGCAAGGAGTACCGCCAACGCCTCGAGGCCGTCATGACCCCGGAGCGACGGGCGTCGGTTGCGATCCCGACGGAGGGCGGGCAGGCGGTTTCCGATTGCAGGATGGCCCTCGGCGAGGCGGGACTCCTCGGCGTCGCGTGGCCGACGGAATACGGTGGCGGCGGACTAACAGCATTGGAGCAGTACATCTTTGGCGAAGAGGCGCGTCGTGTAAACGCACCCCTGCCGATGATCACCATGAACACCGTCGGCCCCACCCTCATCCAGTTCGGCACCGACGAGCAGAAGGACAAGTTCCTTCCCGCGATCCTTCGGGGGACGGTCGACTTCGCCATCGGGTACTCCGAGCCTGGCGCGGGTAGCGACCTGGCGTCTCTTACGACCTCCGCGGTACGCGACGGCGACGACTACGTCATCAACGGCGCGAAGATGTTCACCAGTGGCGCCGAGTTCGCCGACTACATCTGGCTGGCCGCGCGCACCGATCCGGAAGCGAAGAAGCACAAGGGCATCACGGTGTTCATGGTGCCCACCGATTCCCCCGGCTACTCGTGGAAGCCGCTACACACCATGCCGGGCGTCTCCACCTACTACACCTTCTACGACGACGTCCGAGTACCCTCGAATTCAATCGTGTTGGGCGAGAACGAAGGTTGGAAGCTCGTCACCAACCAGCTGAACCTCGAACGAGCGGCACTGGGCAACCTCGGCGCTCTCGAGCCCTTGTTCTTCAGGACCGTGAAATGGGCGCAGAACACCCCGCTCGATGACGGTAGGGTGATCGACCAGCCCTGGGTACAGCAGGCGCTGGCACGGGTCGAGGCCCAGGTCGCCGCGTACAAGCTCCTGAACCTGCGGGTGAACGCGTCGATGACGTCTAGCGCCCTCGGCATGGGCGAAGCCTCGGCCGCAAAGGTCTTCGGTACGGAACTCACGCAGGTCGTCGCCCGCGAACTGCTCGACGTCATCGGCCAGGACGGCACCCGCACCGGCACTGACGCTCCGCTCAAGGGCGAACTGGAGCACGCCTACCGACTTGCCGTGATCAACACCTTCGGTGGCGGCGCCAACGAACTCCAACGCGACATCATCGCCATGGCCGGCCTCCTCATGCCGCGGGCGCCCCGCGACATGCGTGCCACCGCGAGCTGATAGGAAGGCACAACGCATGACCGACGATACGAAGTCCGAACTACGGCAGAAGCTCGACGCTCTCATCGGAGTGCCGGTGGGCAAGCCGGCCGTCGCACCGGATCCGGTGAACGAGGCCATGATTCGCCACTGGGCGTATGCACTCAATGACATGAACCCCGCCTACCTCGACGCCGAGTTCGCGGAGCAGTCGCGCTACGGTGGCATCGTCTCGCCCCCGGTGATGCTCCAGAGCTGGACCATGGCGCCTCCCCAACTGGAGGGCATCGCCGAACGCGGCGGCGTTCCCATGGTGATCAAGACGAACCCGCTGAAGTTCCTGGATGACGCGGGGTATACGGGGATCGTCGCGACCAACTCAGAATTCGAAATCGAACGCTATCCCCGGGTGGGTGACGTCCTCACCGCCGAGAACGTCTACGAATCGATCTCGGACGAGAAGAAGACCGCGATGGGGAACGGCTTCTTCGTCACGTGGTTGACCATCTATCGGGATCAGGACGGCGAAGTGGTTGGCCGCCAACGGTTCCGCACTCTGCGATTCAAGAGAGGGAGCTGATGGCCACCCGCCTCGGGCCGTCCGTCAGCCGCGACACGGAGTTCTTCTGGAATGGACTCAAGGAGCACAAGCTCCTGATCCAGCGTTGCACCGATTGCCAGACGCTGCGGGTTCCGCCACGGCCGATGTGCGGCAACTGCCAATCACTGAACTGGGACGCGGTCGAATCGACTGGTCGCGGAACGGTTTACAGCTACGTGATGCCCAAGTATCCGCCGCTGCCCTTTCTCCAATACCCCTACGTGGTCGCGCTCATCGAGCTCGACGAGGGAGTGCGGATCGTGTCCAACCTGTGCGACATCGACCCGGATTCCATCGAAAACGGCATGCCGGTAGAGGTCTTCTACGAGGCATTCAACGACGACGAGCTGGTGCTACACCAGTTCCGGCCCACACCCTAATCGAAGAGATCGCGACATGGACTTCTCATTCACCGAAGATCAAGAGACCGTCGGCAAGGTCGCGCGACAGCTGTTCGAGCATCGCGCCACCCCCGAGCACCTGACCGAGGTGGAATCCGGCGAGGTTCGCTTCGACGCCACGCTGTGGAGCGAGCTGGCGTCGTCGGATCTGCTCGGCATCGCGCTACCGGAGTCGGTAGGGGGGACGGGTGCTGGATTCCTCGAGCTGGGCCTCCTACTCAGCGAGGTCGGCAGGAGCGTCGCACCCGTGCCCCTCTACGCCACCCTCGTGCTCGGTGCCGATACCATTGCCCGACATGGCGATTCAGCCTTGCAGCAGCGCTACCTGCCCGGAGTTGTCGACGGCAGCGTCATCCTGACCGGCGCACTGGTCGAGCCGGGTAACTCCGACCCCACCGCACCACGCACCACGGCTCGCGCCGACGGGGACGGCTGGCGACTCGACGGCACCAAGACACTGGTGCCCGCGGCACAGCTGGCGAATGCCATCGTCGTATCGGCCTCGGCCGACGGTGTGGCCGGACTGTTCGTGGTCGACACCGAAGACAACGGCGTTCAGATCACGCCGGTGCCGACGACCAACGGCGAACCCCACGCCGACGTCGTCCTCACCGATGCTGTCGGGCACAGGCTCGGTGAGCACGACGACGGCGCGGACCTCGTCGGCGCACTGTATGCAAGGGCACTCGTCGGATTGTGCGCGATGCAGGTCGGTATCACCGAGCGTGCGCTGCGGCTCGCCGCGAGCTACACGACCACGCGCGAGCAGTTCGGCAGGCCCATCGGATCGTTCCAGGCCGTGCAACAGCGCATGGCCGACGCCTTCATCGACGTCGAGGCCATTCGATGGACCACGTGGCATGCGGCGTGGTTGGTCGCCGAGGGCAGGCCGTTCGTACGCGAGGCCGCCATCGCCAAGTTCTGGGCAGCCGAGGCAGGCTCCAGAGTGGTGTCGACCGCCCAGCAGGTGCACGGCGGCATGGGCATCGACGTCACCTACCCGCTGTCGCGGTACTTCCTGTGGGGCAAGCAGATCGAGCTCGCGCTCGGGTCGGCCTCGCAGCAGCTCGCACGACTCGGCACCGTTTACTCGGAGGCAAGCAAATGACCGCCACATTGGGACGCACCACCACATTGGCGTGGAACTCCATCAGCGTGGGCGACGAAGTCACCCCGCTCGACGTCCCCGTGACCACCACGCTCATCGTGGCCGGCGCCATCGCTTCCCGCGACTACATGCCGGTGCACCACGACAGGGACTTCGCCAATTCGCAGGGTTCCAAGGACATCTTCCTCAACATCCTCACGACCAACGGGCTGTGCGTGAAGTTCCTGCACGACTGGGCCGGACCGGAGGCGTTGGTCAAGAAGCTGTCCATCCGTCTCGGCGTGCCCGCGTATCCGAACGACCCGCTGCACTTCACCGGAAGCGTCACCGGCACGTCACGCGGTGACGGCGAGGGTCTGGTCGAGGTTGCATTCAAGGGCACCAACAGCCTTGGTGACCACGTCACCGGCACGGCGGTGCTCAGCCTGCTCGACGGGGTCGACGCGTGAGCTCTATCGGGGGCAAGGCCGCCATCGTCGGCATCGGTCAGACGGAGTTCTCGAAGGAATCCGGCCGCAGCGAGATGCAGCTCGCCTGCGAGGCGGTCAAGGCCGCCATCGACGACGCAGGTCTGAAGCCGACCGACGTCGACGGCATGGTGACCTTCACCGTCGAGGAGAACGAAGAGATCGAGGTGGCCCGCAACGTCGGCATCCGCGACCTCAACTTCTTCACCCGCGTGCCTCACGGCGGTGGCGCGGCGTCGGGCACGGTTCTGCAGGCGGCGATGGCCGTGGCGACGGGCGTGGCGGACGTCGTCGTCTGCTATCGAGCCTTCAACGAACGGTCTGGATTTCGCTTCGGTGGCGCCGGCCGCCAGGCGGGTGTGACACCCCTGTGGATGGCGCCCTACGCGCCGTTCGGGTTGATGACCCCCGCGGGCTGGGTCGCGTTGCACGCGCAGCGATACATGTCGAAATACGGTGTCACCAACGAGGACTTCGGCAAGATCTCGGTGATCGACCGCAAGCACGCCGCGAAGAACCCCGATGCATGGTTCTACGAGAAGCCGATAACGCTTGCACAGCACCAGGAGTCGCGGTGGATCATCGAGCCGGTGCTCCGTCTGCTCGACTGCTGCCAGGAGAGTGACGGCGGGGTGGCGATGGTCGTCACCAGCGTCGAGCGTGCGCGCGACCTCGCGAAGCCGCCTGCCGTCATCACCGCCGCCGCACAGGGCGCCGCCTACGACGGCGAGGTGATGACCAGCTACTACCGCGACGAGATCACCGGACTCCCGGAGATGGGTGTCGTCGGTGAAAGGCTCTGGCGCGATTCCGGTCTCAAGCCCGCGGACATCTCGACTGCCTTCCTCTACGACCACTTCACGCCGTTCGTCTTCACTCAACTCGAGGAGCTGGGGTTCTGCGGCCGGGGCGAGGCCAAGGACTTCGTGTCCATCGACGACCTCTCGATTGGTGGCCGCATGCCCATCAATACCAACGGAGGCCTGCTCGGCGAGGCCTACATCCACGGCATGAACGGCATCACCGAGGGCGTCCGCCAGGTGCGGGGTACCTCGTACAACCAGGTCGACGACGTCGAGCACGTGCTGGTGACTTCCGGCACGGGCGTGCCGACGAGTGGCCTGATCCTCGCCCGCCGTCCATTAGCTCATCGCCATGACGGAGGCGACTGCGGTCGACACCCGGGATGTCATCATCTCGGCTGCGTTCGCCTGCTTCCGCAACCAAGGACTGAGCAAGACGACCATCGTCGACATCGCCCGCAGAGCCGACGTCTCGCGCAGCACGTTCTACGAGTACTTCCGGGACAAGGAGACGATCGTCGAAGCCTGCGCAGAAGCCTCTTCGCAGCGGTTCTACCGAAACATCGTCAAGGCAATCGATCGTCAGGGTGGAACTACGCTGCAGGACAAGTTGGTTCGGGCCGCGATCTTCGTCTGCCAGGCGCGGCAAGTCGTCGAGCCGGAGCGCTACTTCGACGAAGACGAAGTCAGCGTCATGATGACCAAGAACTCCGAGGTGTTGCTGCGGGAATGCTGCGAGTTCTTCGCGCCCTACCTCGCGTCGGCCAAGGTCACCGGCGAGATCCGTCGGGACCTCGACATCACGCTGGCGGCGGAGTGGTTCTCTCGAATGCTGTTCTCGCTATTCACTACTCCTTCGCCGAACATCGATCTTCACGACGACGATGCCGTCGCCCGGTTCGTCCGGCCATTCGTCGTACGACGGCTTCATCGACGACCGCCCCGGACGTCGTTAGCAAATCGCCGAGCGTGCACGCTTGGTGACGTCCGGCTTTCGATAATGTAGATTCTCATTTGTGAAAGCGATTATTTTCGTCCCGCTGTCACAGCGGCGATGAGAGGAGCCGCGGCCAAGGTCGATGACCTCCGCCGCTCGGAGCGAGGGCGCTCGACGCAGACATCGACTGTGCGTAATGGCCGATGATCCAGCGGATGCGGTGACGGCTGCGGGCGGCCTCATCTTCGATAGGGTAAGCGCCGGATGGGACGTGCAGGTCTTCCTCGCCGAGCCGCACCGACCTGCGTCCTTTGCAGATCCTGGGTGTCGATGCTCGCGAGCTCGCGGCAGGAATCGACTCTGCCGAAGTATGGCCCGATGCCATCGTCGTCGCGGCCGAGCTGTACGCCCACGAGGTCCGCGTGCGCCGCTATGTCGGTACCGCGTCGCGCCAACACTGCAGTGAAGTCGCCATATGGGGCGGTGAGTGGCCTGCGACGCTGGATTCTGGCATCGGCCTCGTCGAGCACCGGCTTAGCGTCGCCGCGCGGGCATTCAAGGTTCACGCCGATGGCGGCCGCGGGAGTACCGCATCACGTCACGTCAAGCGAACCGTTCCGCAGCGGCAAGCGCAGATTCACCATCGCCGCGCCATTGATGCCGGCCTAGTCAGTTCAGTCGCCCGCACGGGCACGTTGGACCACCCGCAGACGTTCGCCATCGCTACCCGCCGCAGTCCGCTGCGATCGACCTCGTAGTCGGGGATCAGGTCGAGCAGGGCCTCGAGGGCAATGCGTCCCTCCATACGCGCCAGGGCAGCACCGAGACAGCTGTGGATGCCATAGCCCAGGGCGAGATTGAAGCCCATCTTGCGTTCGCGGTCGATGTCCAGACGGTCCGGGTCGGGGAACATCCGCTCGTCGCGCGTCGCCGAACCCGTCAATAGCAGCACGGCGCTGCCTTCGGGAATCGTGCTGCCGTGCAACGTCACATCGCGCATAGCCGTACGCACCTGATACTGGGACGGCGCCTCGAACCGCAACAACTCCTCGACCGCCGCGGGTACCTTGCTCGGGTCCTCCCGCAACTTCTGCCACTGGTCGGGGAAGTCGGCGAAGGCGACCATCGCGTTGCCGATCAACTTCGTGACGGTCTCGGCGCCCGCACCGCCGAGTAGCGTCGCGAAGCCCGCGATGTCGACGTCGGTGAGCTTCTCGACCTGCCCGTCACGCTCGATCTCGGTCTCGATGAGCCTGCTGATCATGTCGTCCTGCGGCTCGGCGCGCCGCTTCTGGATGAGGTTGTAGTAGTAGATGCCCGTGTTCATCGATGCCTCGGTACCCTCAGGCCCGATGGCGATCTGGCCAGGCTGGCGCTCCAGCAGCAGATCCACCCAGTGGCGAATCTGGTCGCGGTCCTCCTGCGGAACCCCGAGCATCGTGGTGATGACTTCGTTCGGGAAGATCGCCGAGAAGTCGGCGACGACGTCGAACGACGAGGGAAGCCTCTCGATGAGCTCGTACACCTTCTCGCGAACCATCGTCTCCAATGACGCGATGGCCCTGGGGGTGAAGACGTTGCTCACCAGCTTGCGCATCTTCTGGTGCTGTGGCGGGTCCATGGAGATGATCACCTTGGGCACCGCGAGAGCGTCGTCGTGCGCCTTCACCATGTCGAGCGTGGCGCCCTTGGCCGATGAGTACGTTTCGTGGTCCTTGGTTGCGGGTGCAACGTCGTCGTATCGCGTCAACGCCCAGAAGTCCCACTTGGCGTTGTAGTAGACGGGCGCCTCGTCGCGCAGTCGACGGTAGGTGTCGTAAGCCCCGTCGAAGAATTCTTGAGAGAACGGATCGAACTCGACGGGTTCCTTTGCAATCGCCTGTTGCTCAGTGGAATTCATAGGATCGCTCCGGCTTCCTTGTACTTCTCGATGACGTCCCACGATAGGCCTGCGTCCATCAGAACCTCTTCGGTGTGCTGGCCGTGTTCCGGTGCTCCTGGCGGCACGACGGGCTGTTCGTCGAACTGCACCGGATTCGTTGGCATCGCATAGGGAACGCCGTTCATCGTGGTCGTATGGGCGATGTATCCGTTCGCCGTCACCGCTGGGTCCTGACAGAGCTCACCGGGTGTCTGCACGATGCCCCAAGCGCCAGAGAGCCCGGCCAACGCCTCGCGCCATTCGGCGAGCGTGCGCTGCGCGAAGGCGTCGTCCAACAGCGCGATCAACTCGACGCGGTTCTCGAAACGCGGCGCGGGAGTCTGCGAACCGCGGATCGTCTATCAACTCGGGCACTCCGATCGCGCGCATCGCCTCGGCATAGAACTTGTCGAGTTGAAGCATCATCAGCTGAACGTGGCGACCGTCCTTGGTGCGGTAGGTACCCACCAGCGGATTGGGCGCATCTGCGTGACCATACTTCGGAATCGCACTGCCACCGTGGATTTGGCTTACCGCGACGTCCGGGCTGAGGTTCCATGCCGCCAGCCCGAGAAGCGATACGTCGACCACCGAACCCTTGCCGGTGGTCGCCCGCTTGTACAGCGCCGCGGCGATTCCGCCCGCGATCGTCATCCCGCCGAGCAGATCACCGAACGCAGGACGTGACCGCACCAACTCGTCCGCGTCCTCGGTGAGCACGGAGGCAATACCTCCACGTGCCCAGTAGGACACCCCGTCGTATCCGGGCTTGTCGGAGTCGGGGCCCTTCGGGCCGTGACCCGAGCCGCGCACGTACACGATGCTGGGATTGACGGCGCGGATGTCGGCGACGTCGATGCCCATCTTCTTCCGACGGTTCGGTAGGTAACTGGTCAGGAACACGTCGCACGTCTTGGCGAGTTCGCGGACGACTTCTTGACCGCCGGCTGTCGTCAGGTCGACGCCGATGGACTTCTTGCCACGATTCGGAATCTCGATCATGTAGTTGACCGAGCCGCCGCCCGCGTCCACGATGCCCATCGTCACCAGCCCGCGCTGAGGGTCGCCACCGTTCAGTGGCTCCACCTTGATGACGTCAGCACCCCACTCTGCGAGCACGGCACCCGCCGATGGGACGAACGTCCACGCGGCGACTTCCAGCACACGTACCCCACTGAGTACCTTGTCGTCGGAAATGACGTCCTCCATCGGTCTATCGAGTGCCTGCGACGTTTGATGGTGCGCTCGTCGGAACACAGGCCCACCCAGCGATAACGCCGATTTACATCAAGTGAGAATGGCAGTTTCTAGGACGATTGTAAACTCTGCCGGACAGGTCGGCAGACGCTAGGGCTTGGCCGACAGCCGCCCTGGCAATGACGGATCGCCCTCGTCCCAGAAGGCCCGCCACGAGGGCATCCGCTGCGGCATTGCCGCCCGAAGTGGCACGTCGGTCGGCCAGCGCACGAAGTCCGGGCCAGGACGTTCGGTGACGTCCACCGAGTACCACGGATGCTCGCGGCGACGCACGAAACACCATTCCCCGTAACGTCTTTCATACACATCGTCGTAGCGCATCGTGATGACGAACCAACCGTCGCCATCCTCGTGCTCGGCGCGACAGTAGATCGAACCGGTCGCGTGATCGGAGTCGACGAATTCGAACTGGTGCCCGCAGATGAGGTGGATGCTTCGGTAGAACCGGCGCAGCACCGTGTCGTACCAACGCTTCAACGCTTCCCGCCCATGGCCTTCCGCGCCGGCGTCGACGTCGTCGACGAACAGCGCGACCAGCGCGTCGAGGTCACGGGCATCGAGCGCCATCGCATAACGGCTCGGTAGTTGCGCGATCGCCTGGCTGGACTCGATCCGGTCCAGTCGCTTCGCCAATGTCGCATCGTCCGAAGTCGCCATTCGAAGAATCGTACGGCGGGCAAGCGGTTGCGAGAACCACTGTTCTCGAAATTCAGACGAGCAACTATCCTTCGCCTCATGCCGTTCCCCAGCATCACCCCGACGATTCCCGCGCTGGTGCGATCGAGTGCGGCGCGGTTCGGGAACAAGCCCTTTCTCATCGCCGACGGCAATACGCTGACCTACGTCGACCTCGAGCGCCGGTCGGCACGCATGGCCATGGCCCTACTGGCCGATGGCGTCAACAAGGGTGATCACGTCGGAATCCTCATGCCGAACGGCATCGAGTGGGCCGTGTCGTGGTTCGCCGCCACGAGAATCGGCGCCGTCGCCGTGCCGCTCAATACCTTCTACAAATCGACCGAGCTGGCATGGACGGCCAGGCACGCGGACTTGCGCGCGATCCTCGCGTGGCCGGGCTTTCGCAATCACGATTTCCTCGCTCGCCTCGAAGAGGCGCTACCCGGCCTCGCGGACCAGCACGCGCCGGGTCGCATCGCCGTGCGGGGTGCGCCCTTCCTGCGCACCATCGCGGTATGGGGCGGATGTGATCGTCCGTGGGCGTCACCGCTGAACGATGACGCCAACGCCGCGGCGTCGAACATCGACGAGGACTTCCTCGTCGACGCCGAGTCGTGTGTGACGCCAGCCGACGACGTCACCATCATCTACACCTCGGGCAGCACCGGTCCTCCGAAGGCGCCGGTGCACTCTCAGGGTGCCCTCGTTCGTCACACGTACAACCTCACGTTCCACTACGGCGTGACCAACGAGTCGGTGATGTTCACGGCGATGCCGTTCTTCTGGGTCGGAGGACTCATCACCGGACTGCACGCTGTCATTCACCACGGCGCGACACTGATCACGCAGCCAGCCTTCGACGCTGCCGAAGCCCTCGAGCTCATCGAGGCTCACCGCGCCACCATCACTCTCGGCTGGCCGCAACAGGGCAAGACGCTTGCCGAGCACCCAGACTTCGCCAAGCGCGACCTGAGCTCCGTCGTGCGCACCAGCATGCCTGCGATGGTTCCCGACGACCGTCGGCCGAAGGGCCCCAACGCGCTGGGCATGACCGAACTCGGCGGAAACCACGTTGGCGTCGATCCCTACGTGCCCCAGCCGCCCGAGCGATCGGAAACCGGAGGGTTGACGATCGACGGGCTGGAACACGTCGTCGTCGACCCCGAATCAGGCGAGCCGGTGCCGAACGGCACCGAGGGTGAAATCTGGGCGCGGGGTTACTCGCTGATGCAGCGTCTGTACAAGCGGGAGCGCGAGGACGTGTTCACCGAGGACGGCTACTACCGCACCGGTGACTGCGGCGTACGGGCCGATGACGGGTGGATCAGGTTCACGGGCAGGTTGGGGGACCTGATCAAGACTGGGGGCGGCACCAACGTCACCCCCGCCGAAGTCGAACTCGCGCTGACGAATTGCGATGGCGTGCTCGAGGCGTACGTCGTCGGGGCCCAGGATGGCGACCACGGCACCGTGGTCGCGGCAGCGGTCGTGCCGCGCGGCAAGGCTGCGCTCGATGGCGACACCTTGAGGACGCAGTTGCGAACGCATATCTCCGCCTACAAGGTGCCCAAGTTCATCTGGGTGACCGACAAGGACAAACTGCCGTTCACCGCGACCGGCAAGATCAAGAAAACCGACCTGGCGGACCAGCTGAGCGGGCTGCTAGCCGAGGGCTGAGCAGGTCGCAGAAACTCGCCCTCGCGACCTCACGGCAGGTTGGTCTTCAGCAAGGTCAAGGGAATCCCGCACAGCGGCTCCAGTTTGACCTCGGTGACCTCGAAGCCGTCCCCCTCGACGTGCTGGCGAAAGTCGGACTTGACGCCGTAGCGCAACGCAATGTGCTCGCCCGCATCGCAATCGGCCGTTCGGACGACGACCGAGAACAAGCCGTCGCCATTGCGGGCCAGAAAGTCCGCCGCCGTCCCCGCTTCCGTCGGTGCGTTGGCCGTCGGCGAGATCAGCTCGAAGCCGTGGTCCCAATCGAGTCTGATGGCAAGGCCGAGCTCCTCGTGGTCGAACGCCACGAATTGAAAGCCCAGCGCGGTCAGATAGTCGGCGGCATGATCGAGCCGCTCTTCCGCGATGGCGAAGACGACATGGTGCAGTAGCGGCAGCGAAGGCGTCATGGCACGACCCTAAGACCCCTTCGAAAATTGGGTTTTCTATTTTCGGAAACTATAATTCTCGCTCGGGTAGATTCGCGCCGTGGCACTCGAACAGTTTCAGCTCGATGGGCAGGTGGCGATCGTCACTGGCGCCGGACGCGGGGTAGGCGAAGGCATTGCGAAGGTGCTTGCCGAGGCGGGTGCGACAGTCGTGGGTACTGCCCGCACGGCATCCGAGGTCGAGCACACGATCGAGGAGATCAACGGCGCTGGCGGCAAGGGGCTCGCCTTGGTGGCCGACGCGCTCGTGCGCGCGGACAGCGAACGCGTGGTGCGGACGGCGGTGGACGAGTTCGGTCGCATCGACATCCTGGTCAACAACGTGGGTTTCGCCACTTACGGCCCGTTCCTGAGCCTCGGCGATGACGACTTGCGACAGACCTTCGACTACTGCGTGACGTCGGCGTTCATCATGAGCCAGCTCGCCGTTCCGCACATGCTTGAGGTGGGTCGAGGCTCCATCGTCAACATCTCCTCTGGCGCGGGCCGATTCGGCATCCGCGGGCTACTCCCCTACTCGGTGGCCAAGGGCGGTCTCGAAGCGCTGACCCGAGCCATGGCGCAGGAGCTTGCGCCCAAGATCCGCGTCAACGCCATCGCCCTCGGTGCGTTCATGACGACTGGACTGCAGTCGAGCTTCGACCTGATGCCAGGTTCCGAGGAAAAGCTGAAGGAGCGGACGCCGCTTCATCGCATCGGGGACGTGGCGGACCTCGGTCGGCTCACGTTGTACCTATGCACGCGCGACTGCTACGCCACCAACTCGACATTCGTCGTCGACGGCGGACTGCAGGGTCCAAATTCCGAACTGCCCATCCCTGAGCTGTGAACAGAAGGAGCAATTGTCGTGAGCGCGAAACCCCTACGGATTGCCGTCATCTCCACCGGCTGGATCAGCAGCTTGGCGATAGGTGCCATCGTCCGTCGCCCACATCTCGAACTGGTCGGAGTGTGGGTGCACAGCGCGGAGAAGACCGGGCGCGACGCCGGCGAGATCGTGGGACTTGGCCCGATCGGCGTGACGACGACCAATGACCTCGACGACATCATCGCGCTGAAGCCCGATTGCGTCGTGTACGGCGCAGCCAGCGCTGAGATGGACGCCGCAGCAGTTCGCGACTACGTCCGTCTGCTCAACGGTGGGCTCAACATCGTGACGACCAATACCCCGGGAATGATGTTCCCCGACAGGTGGATCCCGGATTTCGCCGATCAGGTTCGCTCGGCCGCGCTCGGCGCAGGTGTCACCATCTACACCTCGGGTATCGAGCCTGGATTTGCCGGCGACCAATTCGCAGTCCTGCTGACCACGCTGTCGAACACGATCACCTCGATTCGGGCCCAGGAGATCTTCGACTATTCGGCATATCCCAACAGGGACCTCATGGTCACGGCGATGGGATTCGCCGAGCCGCTGGACTTCACACCGCTGCTCGAACTCGAAGGGGCACAGGCATTCGCGTGGGGCCCACCGATCGGACTGGTTGCACGAGCCCTCGGCGTCGAGCTCGATTCCGTCACCGAGAAGTACGAGCGCGTGCTCACGCCGCGTGACCTCCACGTGGCATGCGGCTTGATTCCCGCAGGCACCTGCGGTGCGGTGCGCGCCGAGACGACCGGGGTCGTCAACGGCAAGCCCGTCATCACGATCGAACACATCAACCGGATGGCTCCCGACCTGGCACCCGAGTGGGCATCGGCGCCCAACGGCACCTACCGCGTCGTCATCGAAGGCCAACCATACATCTCGTGCGACCTCCGATTCGGCACCGAGGACACGCCCGAGTCTGCCAACGCCAACGCGATGGAGGCGACTGCGATGCGCGTGGTCAACGCCATTCCCTACGTGGTCGACGCGGTACCCGGCATTGCAACGTCGCTGGATCTGCCCATTACCGCGCCCCACAACGCATTGGACTTCGGCTAACCGCTGCGAGCGTCCTTGTCGCTCCGCCGACAGTCTGCTGAAGATAGGCCGAACGGTTCGAGGCCGACGAGGCGTGCGCAACCGGCGTCGGTGGTGTCGACGATGACATCGTCGGTGAACACTTGCCGAAATCCATTCCCGTCACGGGTATCCAATGTCCGGAAGTAGCGCGCCTTGAGTCGCGCTAGATTTCCTCGACGTCGCTCACATTGCGCCTAACTCACGGTGAACATCGGTCCGCGCGGCGCTCCCCTGACTTCGTTACCGCCGTCGATCGCGAAGCTTTGCCCTGTCATCCAACTGGATTCGGGTCCGGCCAGGTAGCGCACACCGGGAGCGATGTCATCGGATACGCCAAGGCGGCCCAAGGGCACATGGTCCAAGAAACTCGTCGTCAGCTCCTCGAGATGGATGTAACCCTGCGTCGTCGCTGCCTCCGTCAGGCCGGGCCTTACTGCGTTGACGCGAATGCCGCGCGACCCGAGTTCGGAGGCGGCGACGCGGATCATCATTTCGAGCGCGGCCTTGCCCGCCGAGTAGTGGCCCAACCCCTCGAACGGAATCTTCGCCGACGTCGAGGAGACGAACACGATCGAGCCACCGTCTTTCATCAGCGGTGCCGAGTAACGCAGAGCCAGGAAGTTCGACCTCAGATTGCCCATGAGGAGGTCCGTGAAGGTCGCCAGGTCCTGCTCGATCAGGGGCCCGGTGCCTCCGGTGGCAACGGTTCCGATGACGATGTCGAGCCGTTGAGCGACGTCGAAGGCCGCACGCGCAGCCCTTTCGACCGTGGGCTCGTCCTCGGGATCACCCTTCTGCAGCACGATTTCGGCCTTTGGCACGGCTTCAAGGATGGCGTCGCGCGCCGCCTCCAACCGCGACTTCGACCTACCCAGCAGATAGAGCGCAGCACCATCAGCGGCCAGAAGCTTCGCGCTCGCCTTGGCGATCCCTGCCGACGCTCCGAGAATGAACGCAGTCTTGCCGTCGAGCACACCCATTTCGCTGACGCTACCAGCGACCGCAATCGAAGTTCTCACATTTCAGAAATGACAATTCTCTACTCGCGCGAGCTGGTGTAGCGTACGCACGTGCCAGACATGACGGACAAGGTCGCACTGATCACCGGGGCCGCGCGTGGGCAGGGTCGCGCCCATGCAGCGCGGCTGAGCGCCGAGGGCGCGGACGTCATCCTCGTCGACGTCGCAGGCCCCCTGCCCCCCAGTGTCCCCTATGATTCGGCGACTCCAGAAGAACTGGCCGAAACTGCAGCACTGGTCGCCGCCAACGGAAGGCGAGCCATCACGGCGATCGTCGACACCCGCGACCACGACGGGTTGTGCGCTGCCGTCGATGCGGGCGTCGCCGAACTCGGAAGGCTGGACGTGATCGTGGCCAACGCGGGCATTTGCGTTCCGGCGCCATGGGATCAGGTCTCGGCACGCGATTTTCAGGACACCATCGACATCAATCTGGTCGGGACATGGAACACCGTCATGGCCGGCGCCAAGCACGTCATCGCAGGCGAGCGCGGCGGGTCGATCATCCTGATCGGCTCGGCCGCCGGATTGACCGTAGAACCCTTCATGATTGCCTACACCGCCAGCAAGCACGCCATCACTGGACTGGCCCGCGCGTTCGCAGCCGAACTCGGAAAGCACGGCATCCGGGTGAACAGCCTGCACCCGGGTTCGGTCGTAACACCGATGGGGAGTGGCCAGATGGTCGAAGCAATGGCCGAGGCAGGAAAGACGAATCCCGTTCTGCGGCCGGGCTTCAGCAAGCAGCTTCTCCCGAATGTCGTCACGATGCCCGAAGACATCGCAGACGCCGTCGCATGGCTCGCGTCAGATCAATCGAGGTACGTGACCGCTGCTGCCATCCCCGTCGACGTTGGCGTGACGGGCAGCTAGCGGACGGGACTGTCTGCGATGTCGGATAGGATCTCGCTCAACTCGATTGGACGCGCCAAGAACGGCGAGTGGCCGCCGTCCAACTCAATCACCGCTGCGTCGAGCCGGTCGATCGCGATACGGCGAACCCAGTCGACGTCGAGCGCGCGATCATCCGTCATCAACACGTAGGTCGACGGCACATCCGGCCAGCGTTCGAGGGGGCATCGTTCGGTGAACACCGTGAAGGACTGGTGTCGGAGCGTTCGAAATGCCTCTCGCGCCAGGACTTCCGGGCAATCGTGATAGAACCCCTCGCGGACCGATTCCCAGGTCAACCCGAATGGCCCGTCGCCCGTCGCGGTGGGTGCGGGAAACGAGACCGCCCCCGGATTCGCCGCGAACTCGTCGGCGAACGTCTGGCCCGGGACGGGAATCAACGCTGCGACGAACACCATCCTGCGTACTGGACGCAACGTCGCGACCATGGGCACGCACAGGCCGGCGATTGAATGCCCAACCACTATGACGCCCTCTGACGCAACATGATCCGCGGCCCGATCGATGGCAGCGACCGTCACGCGTGCCCACTCCATCGCGCCCGCGGCATCGTCGTCGACCGGTAGGTCCGGCGTGACGACTCCATGCCCACGCGCTACCAACTCGCGAGCCACGAGGTCCCAGCTCGAGCCGTTGTGCAGGCCGCCGTGCAGCAGCGCGAAAAGCGTCACCGACGATCCAGCGCGCGCATGTCAGGCCTGTCTGTGAACATCGCAACTCCTACTTGAAGAAGGGCCCCGGCTTACCCGCATCCTCGAGATGCCCGTACGGGTCGTATACCTTCACGTTCGGGTAGGGATTCTGGTCGTAGGCCGGCCTCGAGAACCCCGCCGCGCGCAGTCCCGCCAGCACCGCCAGGGGTAGCGCGAAGGACAACAGCGCGATCGACGTCGCAACCAACAGTTCGCGGGTCAACGTCGTGTTCGGCCGTCCTTGCCGAGCGGGCAGCCAGCGTGCGATGCGATTGACGAGCACCAATTCGTCGTTGTCATCGCGGACGCACATAACCGCCACCATGGCGAAGATGAACGAGTCGTACACCGCCATCACCAACGGGAAGTGAACGTGACCGACCTGGAGCACTGGACCAACGGCCTCGGTGTAGAAGAAGATGCCTGCCCGCATCCAGGTGAACTGGATGAGCCCGTTGATCGGGATGGCGATGATGAACGCCCCGATCAACACTGCGACCAGCCGGTGTCGAGCGAGCCAGTCGACGCGCCTCATCAATGGATCGACAAACCGGTCGTGCAGTTGGAGAAAACCCAAGCCGTTCAATAGGTAGTAGGCCGCATAGCCGCCGAGGAACGAAAGAGACGGTTCGAGGTTTGGCGAGATGTCGACGTAGGGCCACGTCAGAGGGAAGTGGAGCATACGGGGATCGAAGACGGCGAAGGTAGCCCAATTAGCAAGGGGGTCAAGCGCACCCGTGATCAGGCCAGCGAAGGCGATCACCACTGCCCAGTGCACCTTGCGCTGGCGCCACGACAGCCAGGTCAGCGTGCCGATCAGGCCGATTGCCATCGGAATGGAACTCAGTCCGACCGCCAGCGGCCAATTGTCGAAGCCGAGGAACGGAGGATAGGGCGCCGGACCTGGATCGGGATTGGCGACCCTCGGGTTCCCGTGCAGGCCGGTCTGCATCGTCGCGATGGTGGCGACGGCGAACACCAGATAAGCGACGGCGAAGAGACCCCACCCGACTCGCGCCGGCCATGGTGAATACCCGCCATCGTCGGTAGTCGACGACTCGGCCCTACTGTCAACGGTGTTCGTCATCGAACTCGCACCGGTTGGGTGTCGTCATCGATTTCAAGGTCGGTCACACCGATACACCCCGTTCGCAGGTCGCCGGCACATCCAAATGAGAATAGGCGTTATCGATTTTCGCAACGCCGTTTCTCGAATTTTCGGACGGTCACGGCGAAGCGATGGCCATCAAGCGCATCGGTACTGCGCCACGGCGCAATCGCCCCTTCGATCGCTGCCGTCAACGACATGGTGGTGATGTAGTTCGTGGATAGTGACTGCCAACGTTGACAACGTCGGTACGCCCGCACGCTTGACCGCCGCAGCGAATCGCGGCACGCCTTCGCTGTTCGCGCGAGCCCAGGACGAGGATGCTCATGACCCCGCCGGACGAGCGCTATTTCCGGCGATCACGGGCATGTTGGTCCAGCCGCCCCGATCGTCCTGGTACCAGCCCGCTGCGGCGAGCGCACCACCGTCAGCGTGAATCACGGTGCCCGACACCCAACTTGCAAGCGGACTCGCCAGGAACAACACGCAGCCTGCGATGTCCGACGGCGTGCCGAATCGTCCCAGCGGTATCCAACGGGGGATGTTGTGGCGCTGCGACTCGTGCACCATTCGGTCGATCGGCACCTGGGCCGTGTCGGTCGTCTCTGGCGCGACGACGTTGACCCGAATGCCCTCCGGTCCGAGTTCGAGGGCGAGGCTCTGTGTGAAGCCGGTGATCGCCGCCTTGAACGCACCGTACGCGGCGAACCGCGGGATCCCGCGGAAGCCTTCGATCGACGAGATGTTGACGATGCTGGAGCCAGGCCCTGCGCTCCGCAACAGCGGAAGCATCACACGGGTGACGAGGAAGACGTGCTTCAGGTTCACGCGATAGATGTCGTCGAGCTGTTCGTCGGTCAACTTCTCGAACGGAGTTGGCCTGGTCACGAAATGGCCTACGTTGTTGACCAGTACGTCCAGCCTGCCGTACTTCTCCGTGATCGAGCTCGCTAGCGCGGTCACGGTCTCGGGGTCGGTCGCATCGCCCTCCACGACGAGAGACTCCGGTCCGAGTTCCGACCTCACCTCGCCGGCGCGCACGGAGTCCACCTCGAGAACCACCACCGTGCCGCCGAGACCCGCGAACGAACGCGCCGTTTCACGACCTATGCCCGCACCGCCACCGGTCACCAGAACGACCCTGCCGCTGAAGTCAAGCACGTCTGAAACTCCCACCGTCCTGTCCGCCCGGCCGGCAGACGAACCGTAGTGTAGCGAGAATTCTCATTCTCATATGCGAGAATCAAAGATGCGTCGGAGCATCGACGTCGTCGCGGCGCAGGGAGGAACCACATGGCTCGACCCCAAAGCCGAACCTACGTGTTCGCGGTCGAGTTCCGGATCGCCGAGTCGGATCGAGTCTGGCCGGTCCTCGAGAAGCATCAGGAGAGCTTGGTGGATTTGGGGGCGCGCTACGCCTTCGTATACGAGTCGATCGTCGACCCAGGGACGGTGCTCGTCATCATCGGCATTCGCTCCGAGCAGCCCTTGCTGAACCTCCTACGCTCGCGCTACTTCTTCGAGTGGTTCGACGCGCTGGGCGTTGACGACCTTCCTGCCGTCTTCGCGGGCGAGACGATCGAGCGAATGGACATCGGCGAGCCACCCAGGGAGGGAAGCGAACTCGTGGTCGCGGCGGTCACCCCCGTCGCCGATGTCGAGGAGTTCATGCTTCAGGTGCGCGAGTCGACCGACGAGTTCGTCAAGGCGGGAATTCGAAGGACGCTGATATACCGGGCCTTCGAAAACCCGCACGAGGTGATGTTCGTCCAACAGCTCGAGAGCGCGAACAATGCGCTCAAGTGGGTTCAGCGCTCGGCGATTGCGTCGACGTGGCTCGCCGCAGCCGGTGTGGGCGCCTATCCGCCCGTCTTCGTCGGACGCTTCCTCAACGCCATGCGCTTCGCCGAACCGAGCGAAACGGGCTTTCGCTGATGTACGTCTGTCTGTGTCTCGGAGTCACGATCGAGACCGTCTCGCATGCGGTCAACGCGGGTGCGTCGACGTGCAACCAGGTGGCCGAGGCCTGCGGCGCAGGCTCCGAGTGCGGTCGTTGCCGCCGCACGGTCCGTTCCATCATCGCATCGTCACCTTCTCAAACGTCGAAAATGATTGGGAGGAAACCAGTGTGACCGATCGCCACTCCAACCTCGACGGCACACGCATGCTGATCATCGGGGCATCGTCGGGAATTGGTCAGGCTCTGGCCATCGCGGCCCATTCGCGGGGCGCAAGGGTGGCGCTCGCCGCCCGGCGGATCGAACTCCTGTCCACGCTTGCCACCCAGTTGGACGGCTCGGCACACGAACTCGACGTCTCCGACCCAGACGCCATCGAGTCAGTCGTCGACTGTGTCGCTACCACTTTCGGCGGTCTGGACACCGTCGTCTTCACCAGCGCGGTGGTCCCCTTCGCCCTGGTCGAGGATACGGACGCCACGACCTGGCAGCATGCGTACTCCGTCAATGCCGTCGGCGCCTCTCACGTGCTGAGGGCCGCACTCCCCCATCTCGCCGAGAACGCAGTTGCGCTGTTCGCGTCCAGCCACGACGTCGGCCGACCCCGCGCAGGTGTGGCCGCCTACCAAGCCAGCAAGGCGGCACTCGACGAGATCCTGCGCTCATGGCGTGCCGAACACCCCGAGTTGCCCATCATCCGGGTCAGCGTCGGTCCCACCGCCGACACCGAAATCCTCCGCGGCGCCGACATGGATCTGTTGGCGGACCTGTACCGGGAGTGGGCTCGGGAGGGACAGATACCCGTCAGGATGTCTGCGATCGACGATGTCGCCAACGCGCTGCTGTCCTTCGTCGCCGTGGCTCGAGCGAACCCTTCGGTGGTCAGCGACGTCATCCACCTCTCACCGCGAACGCACAGAGGCCAGCAATAGGTCGGCCGCACACGGCAGTCGTCAACGAATGGGATGGAGGATGGTCGGATGGACTTGGGCTTCACGGGCGCGAGGGCCGTGGTGACCGGCGGGAGCAAGGGCATGGGCCTGGCGATCGCCGAAACGCTTGGTGCCGAGGGCGCCTCGGTCGCGATCATGGCACGCGGCCAGGACGCTCTCGACTCGGCCGCCGAACGCATTCGGCAAGCCGGGGCACCTCAGGTTCTACCGATCAGCGTCGACATGTCCGAGGCCGAATCCATCGCCGCCGCATACGCTTCCGTACGGGAGGCGTGGGGCTCGTTGAACGTCCTCGTGCACACGGTCGGGCCCGATGCCGGCGCGTTCGAGGACCTCGACGACGATGCGTGGCACGGTGCGTTCGACATGGGCACGATGGCCGCGGTCCGATCAGTCCGCGGCGCCTTGCCGATGTTGCGAGCCGCCGACTGGGCTCGCGTCGTCACATTGTCGGCACACTCCATTCAACGACAGAGTCCGCGCCTGGTCGCCTATACGGCGAGCAAGGCTGCGCTGTCGAGCTTCACCAAGAACCTCGCGAAGAGCCTTGGTCCAGAGGGCATCCTGGTCAATTGCGTTTGCCCAGGAACCATTGTCACCGCCAGCTTCACCGAGAACCTGGAGGAGACCCTTGCCGCCGACGGCCTCGACTCCTCCGACCCGCACGACGTGATGCGGTGGGTCGAGCAGACCTTCGGCCACCCATGCGATTTGGGGCGGGCCGGACTTCCGGCCGAAATTGCCTCTGCTACAGCCTATCTAGCGTCGAGGCGGAACGGCTACGTGACGGGAGCCACCGTGAACGTCGACGGCGGGTCGGACTTCATCTAGACTCTTCTCATTCGTTCTTCGACATCTCGCTGGAGGCAGCGTCGGCCCACTTGGCCTCGTGACGCCCCATCGTCATCGCCCCATTCCAGCCACCATCGGTCCACAGCACTTCGCCGCCCACGTAGCTGAGCCGCGGACTGCCGAGGCACACCAGCGGCCAGGCCTGCTCTTCGGGCGTCGAGTACCGGCCGACCGGGCCTATCGCCTGATCCACCGTCGCCTTGCCCATCAGGTCCTGGAACGCGGGCATCATCGCAGTCTCCGTCGGACCGGGGTTGATGCAGTTGATCCGAATCCCCTTGCGTCCGAGCTCCGGATACCACCAGCCGACCCAGGCATCGATGACGTACTTCGAATACGCATAGCCGCTCCACGACCATCGTTTCTCGTTGGCCCGCAACCACTCCACCGCGGCGTCGAAGCCGTCGGTCTCCAACAGTCCGGTGATGACCTTGACGTGATCCTGCCATCCGAGCGCCGCCGACGACGAGATCACGCTGATCGCCGAGCCTTTGGTCATCTTGGGGACGAGCTGCTCTGCGAGGTGCCGGGCCCCGACGAAGTTCACCAGGATGGTGTCCCATTCGCTGAACGGCGGGCCAGGCAGGCCCGCGCAGCTGAACAGACCGTCGACCGATCCGTCGATTGACGCTGCGACCTCTTCGATGCTCGCCCGGTCGCGCAGGTCGATCAGGAGGGCGCGGGCAACAGGCGCCGTCGTCGGTTTGATGTCGAGCGCCGTGACCTCGGCACCGAGTTCCACCAGAATGCGCGCGGTCGCCTCCCCCATCCCCGACGCCGCACCCGTCACGACGACGGACTTGCCCTCGTAGCGCAGCACGTCTTTCATAGCGGAATCCCTTCGACCCGTCGCCTCAATGAGAGCGGAACTTTCCGAATATCGAGAGCAAACGTTATCACCGTCGATACAGTGCAGATTCGCCACCGTGATGAGGAGTCGACAATTGGCCGCAACCTCCCGACCGCTACGGGTAATCCAATGGGCCACCGGGGTCGTCGGTACTGAAATGGTGACGACGATCCTCGACCACCGACCCGACATCGAAATCGTTGGTGCTCGGGTTTACTCGGATGCCAAGAACGGCGCCGACCTGGGCACCCTGGTGGATCGCCCGCCGATCGGGGTGACTGCCACCAACGACATGGCACGGATTCTTGCGCTGGATGCCGATCTGGTCCTGTACGCACCATCGTTCACCAGTGTCGACGACGTGTGCGCGTTGCTGGAAAGCGGGAAGGACGTGGCAACCGTGTCGTTCCTGTTCCATCCGCGGCGCGCCCCTGAAGCCGACCGACTGCGCCTGGCCGAGGCGTGCCGCAAGGGCGGCAGCACACTTCATGCCAGCGGGCTCAATCCGGGCAACCTCTCCGGAGTGCTGCCGCTCGCTCTTTCGGGGATGAGCAGAACCATCGACAGGTTCACTCTGCAGGAGCGAGCCGACTGGTCACTTTGGGAGAGCACCGAGATCACGTTCGACGGGATGTGGTTCGGACGTCCACCCGGGGACATCACCCCGACCGCGAACGAATTCCTCTCCTTCAACACCCGACTGTTCACCGAGCAGACCTGGTTCATCGCCGACACGCTCAATGCGGCGATCGACGACGTGGCGGTCACCGTCGAAGCCGTTCCAGCGACCAAGGACTTCAAGATCTTCGATCACCCCGTCGCCAAGGGCACGACCGCAGGTCAGCGATGGCGGTTCGTCGGCAGCCGCCGGGGCGAGGCACTCATCGAGTTCGAAACACTCTGGACCATTGGTGGCGAGTACCCGGACCACTGGCCCAAGCCGGACGATGGCTGGACATTGACGCTTGAGGGCGACCCATCGATGCGTGTCCACTTCTTCTGTCTGGCAAGCTATTCGCGCCCCGCATCGGTGGAGGAACACGTACGTGCAGGATTGGTCGCCGTGGCCCTGCAGGTCGTCAACGCAATTCCCCAGATCTGTGCCGCACCGCCCGGATTCGCCACGATGGCGGATCTTCCACTGATCCGGAGTTACACGGGATTCGGCGACGGCGCTGTGGCCGGGTCGCTTGACTCCTGACCGTGGCGCACCCACCGCGCGATCTGATCGCGTGGCGATGTCAGAGGTCGGGACAACCGCATCGTGCGCCAGGGGTTGACGCAGTCAATTCGCTCCTCCAATGTGATTCGGTGTCCGATCACGACCGGCCCCGTCTGACGGCCGCACGAAGCGCGACGCGCGAGTCGATCCTCGACGCGTGCTGGCAGTGTCTCGTCGCGACCGGACCGGCGAGTCTCAAGATCGCGGACATCAGTCGCGAGGCCGAGGTCTCCCGCGTGACGTTCTATCAGTACTTTCGCGACCGGGACGACGTGATCAGGGCCACCGCCGAGCACGTCTCGGAGCGGTTCTATGCGGCGCTCGGGGCGTACATGGACGAAGGTGAGTCATTCGCCGATCAATGTTTTCGCGCTGGTGAATATGTCTGTAGCGGAAAGGAATTCGAAAGTATCGGATTCGCGGTTGACTTCGAACAAGCCGCTCTTCTCATGACGACTCAATCGCAGGTGCTGCTTGCCCGCTGTGTTGACATGCTCGCCATCCGCATCGACCGAGCCAAGGCGAGCGGGGAAGTTCGGGCAGACCTTCCGACCCTGGTCGCAGCCGAGATGTTCGCGCGACTCATCTTCTCGCTGGTGACCACGCCCCCGGCGTATCTCGACCTCTCGGATCCCGCGGTGGTCCGTCAGTTCATCGCAGAGAACCTGCTGCAGGGTTGGGCCGGTCCGGCGTAAAGGCGCTCAGTTGTCGGAGGTATCCAGAATCACCTGGGCAGCTTCGAGTTCCGCGAGTTCTACGTCACTGAAACCGAACTCGGCAAGGACTGCACGACTACTGTCGCCGACGACGAGCGGAGCGCCGGCTATTCGCGCAGGCGTTGCGGAGAAGTCGAACAGCACACCCATTTGCTCGAGGTGGCCGACCACCTGCTGCGGATACCCGGTGACGAATCGGCTCGCGATCAGGTCGGGATCATCGAACAGGCCGAGGGCGAACGTGTCCGAACAGACTTCGTTGGGCACCCCCGCAGCGTCCAAACGGGCAGACCACGTGTCGGCATCGGCGGTGCTGAACGCCGCGGACATCGCATCGACGACCGCGTCGGAATCCGATAGCTGGTCGCAGTCGAGGACGGCAAGGCAACGCCACTGCGCCGAGGCGTCGGCGACGGAGATGCAGAGCCACCCCTGCGCGGTTTCATACAGCCGTTGGAACGGGCCGATGCCGTACTGCATCGCGTCGAGCCGCGGGCGCTCGGCCGGTGTGCCATCACCCGCGAGCCAGGCGTACGACGAATTCAGCAGCTGGGCATTGAGAATCGAGGTCTCGACGAGCTGGCCCCGCCCGGTCACCTCGCGGTCGAACAGCGCCTGCACCACCGCGATCGCCGAGAGGAACCCGTTGCCGACATCGCCGAGCGAGGTGAGATTCCAGATGGGCCGACCGCCGTCGGCGCAACCGCCATCCTCGTAGGCGACCCCGGCAAGAGCCGAACCGGTTTGATCGTTTCCGGGTAGGCGAGCCCGGCTTGGGTCGAAGCCCGTGGTCTGGCAATAGACCAGGCGCGGGTTCAAGGGCTGCAGAGACTCGTAGTCCGCGCCGAGTCTGCGCACCGCATCCGGTCGCATGTTGTGGTGCACGACGTCGGCCCGCTCGACGAGTCGGTGCAGCACGTCGAGGCCTCGTGGGTTCTTGAGATTTACTGCGACGCTGCGCTTTCCCCGATTGCAGGCCATGGCCATGTGGGTGCTGTGCCAGAACTGGTCGTAGAGTCGATTGACCTTGATCACGTTGGCGCCGAGGTCCGACAACAATTGCGTGCCCCACGGGCCAGCGACCGCAAGTCCGAGGTCCAGAACGGTGATGCCAGCCAATGGTGACCCACCGCCCTCGCTCGGTCCGGACGCCACGAGGCGACGGAGCTCGACGTGGCCGGCCTCGGCCCGCACGTCTCGCCCATCGCGATCAAGAGCAGGTGGCGCGACGGCCAATGGCGCGGGCCGGTCGCTCAGCCGGTAGGCGATTCCGGCCTGGCGCACGTCGCCGAGGCCCTCGACGGGCACCGACAACACCGAGCCGCACTCGAGCAGCGCAGGATCAGCGAGTGCTTCCTCGGGACTCCGAACCGGTTGCAACGCAACCCCGACCTCAGCGGCGACGCGTTCCCAGTCTTCGGCGGGAAAGCGCTTGAACGCCTGAGCCATTGCGGGGAAGTAGTGGTGCAACACGATGAGTTCGTTGGGATCGGGCAGGATACGGGACGGGTCGTCCGCCACCGGCCTCGTTTCGTCGCTCGCCGCGAGCACGTCGCCTGCAGAGGCACCCAGCACGAAGGCTGGCGTGGGCACCCAGTAGCAGACCCAGCGCCCGTCGGCGCACTCGAACATTCCTCGCATTCCCCGAGAATCGAAGATCCACGTGTCGTAGCCGGGGGCATCGGCATGTCGGGCGCGCTGCCAGGCACCCCATGTCGCGGCGAGGACCCCCTGCAGTTGCGACGTGTGGACCTGTTGGCCGACCCCGGTCCTGGCCCTGGTGTACAACGCCGCGGAAATCGCCGTGGTGGCAAGGTAAGCCGCGCCGAGTGCGGGGATCGGCGTGTATGGGAACAACGGGCCGGGCCGGTCGGCACCGTCGAAGCAGCCCTCTGGCGCTTCCAGATCCGGGTTGACGGGTGGGAATCCGCTCATCCTCGCGATGGCACCGCCCGGCCAACCGCGCGACTCCCACACCAATCCGGTACGCGCCGCGACCAAAGCCGGGTCGTCGAACCGATCGGCGTGGCGGTTGTCGCGGCCGTAGGCGGTGATCGAGCAGTGCACGAGCGCCGAATTGTCACTGCACAGAGTTGCGCCGTCGAGGCCGAGCCGGTCGGCCTCCCCCGGCTTGAAGCTGTCGATGACGACGTCGGCTCCCCTAGCCAGATCGCGCACCACCGCACGATCCACGGCGTCCTCGAGGTCGAGGACGGCGCTGCGCTTGGATCGACCCCACACCAGGCCGCCCGACATGGCACGGGTGGGGTTGCCGGTGGGAGGTTCAATCGCCGTGACGGTGGCTCCCTGATCTGCGAGGAGCATGGTCGTGATCGCGCCTGCGATGCCGTCGGTCAAGTCGAGAACCGTGATTCCCTCCAAGACGCCGCCCACCCGGGAGTGAGAAGGGGTGGCCATAATCGGTCCTTTCGATATCGAGAATCTCGGTTTACAGTATCGCCTAGACTGTTAACAAGTCCTCAATTCCCCTGACCTAGAGCACGTCCTGTCCCCCGGAGGCGACGCATGGCGGTACCGGCACTGTTCGAAGACGTCTACATCATCGATGCCGACACACATCTCACCGAACCTCACGACCTCTGGACGTCGCGTGCGCCTGCCGCCTTCCGCGAACGCGTTCCACACGTCAAACCCGACGCCAACGGCACGCCGACCTGGTTCGTCGACGGCGAAGCACTGAGCAAGGCCGGCGGGGCAGCCGTGGTCAAGGCCGATGGCTCAAAAGTGTTCGGTACCCAGTTCTTCGGACTCGGAATCGAAGACGTGCACGCGGGCGCGTACTCCGCTGCCGAGCGACTGACGACGATGGACGAACTCGGCATCGGAGCACAAATCATCTATCCGAACACGTTCGGACTCGGCGGACAGACCTTCGCCAAACTGGCCGACCCCGAGCTCCGATTGCTGACCGTTACCATCTTCAACGACGCCATGGCGGAGATGCAGAGCGACTCAGGAAGTCGCCTGGTCCCCATGGCCGCGCTGCCGTGGTGGGATATCGACGTTGCCGTTGCGGAAGTCGAACGAGCCCGTCGGATGGGCTTGCACGGGATCAACACGACGACCGCGCCGCACGCGCATGGCCTTCCCGATCTGGGGGAGGCCTATTGGAACCCGTTGTGGGAGGTCTGCAGCAGTCTGGGCATGCCGGTGAACTTTCACATCGGAGCGGCGGAGTCCGACATCGCCTGGTTCGGCACGCAGGGCTGGCCATCGCTCGGGATGGACCAGAAACTGGCCGTCGGCTCGGCGATGCTCTACCTCAACAACGCCTCGTGCCTTGCGAACATGATCTTCTCCGGTGTCCTGGAACGGTATCCGACGCTGCAGATCGTGTCGGTCGAGAGCGGCGTGGGCTGGCTTCCCTTCTTCATGCAGGCCGTCGACCACCAGGCCAGTGAGCTCCCGCCCGGCACGCTGGACTATCTGAGCATGGCTCCATCCGAATACTTCAAGCGCCAGATCCACGCCTGCTTCTGGTTCGAACGCACCGGCCTCGACGCCGCCATCGAAGCACTCGGGTCCGAACACATCATGTTCGAAACCGACTACCCGCACCCGACGTGCACCTACCCGAATGGACTCGATCTCGCCGCTGAGGCGCTCGCCGGCATCGCGGACCCGCAGGTGCGCCGAAACCTAATGGGCGACAATGCGGCTCGGCTCTACCATCTCGACACGCCAGCATCGAACGGGCAGGAGCGATGACCGTGGGACGGGTGGAGGGGAAGGTCGCATTCGTCACGGGGGCCGCTCGCGGGCAGGGACGCTCCCATGCCGTCCGGCTCGCCGATGAGGGCGCGGACATCATCGCGGTCGACATCTGTCACGACGTCAGCACCATCGCCTATCCGCTGTCCCGGCCCGAGGACTTGGAGGAGACCGCGCGGCTGATCGAGAAGACCGGCCGCACGGCGATAACTGCCCAAGCCGACGTGCGTGTTGCCTGTGAGCTTCGCGTCGCCATCGAAGCCGGGATCGCGGCCTTGGGCAAGCTCGACATCGTCGTCGCTCAGGCCGGAGTGATGGGCGCAGAGGGCAAACCAGAACTCCAAGCGTGGTCCGACGTGATCAACACCAACCTCGTCGGGTCGATCAACGCCATCCAGGAGTCTCTGCCGCATCTGGTCGAGGGCGCGTCGATCATTGCGATCGGATCGACCTCCGCCATGATGGATTTCGCGAAGAAGGACAACCCTGGACAGGATCCAGGCGGTACGGCGTACGTCCATTCCAAGCGCGCGTTGTCGGCCTATGTGCACGACCTCGCCACCGAACTTGCACCACGGGGCATCAGAGCCAACGTCGTCCATCCGACCAACGTCAATACCGCGATGTTGCACAGCGATCCGATGTACCGCGTCTTCCGACCAGACCTCGAGCACCCCACCCGCGATGACGCGGAACTCGTCTTCACGGTGCAGCAGGCGATGAAGATTCCCTACGTCGAGCCCGAGGACGTCAGCAACGCCGTGCTATGGCTGGCTTCCGACGAGGCGAGATACGTTACCGGACTACAGCTTCGGGTCGACGCAGGCGGCTACCTGAAGTGGTACGACTACCACGTCTGAATTCGTAGGACGTCCGATCGGCCGCGCGTGACGCCGATCCGCAGGGGCCGCGGGCAGGTGGTGACTCAAGAGCGCCTCGAAACGCTCCGCCGAAGAAGGCCCTTACCGGAGGGTAACGGCAGGTCGAGAGTCGTGACGATGCCCGGCGGTGCTGCCACCACCGCGGGGATGTTGTTGACGACTCGCGACGCGGTGGCGACCATGCCCGCATGGGCATGGTCACCGTTTCGACTGCTGAGGTTGAAATCCATGGAATATGACGGCTCACCGGTGATTTCGATGCGATAGGTGTAGGAACCACTGACCGGCCTAGGCCAATCGGGACATAGATCGTCACGCATCCGGGTGACGTGTTCGGCGACGGCGACGGGCGTTCCATCAACCCAGCCGGTCACCTCGAAGCGCAGCGCCGCCGCGGTACCCTCTGCGATGTGCCCCCACGCGGTGTCGAAAGCTTCGGGAGCAGGAACCCTCACAGAACTCTCGGTGATTTCGTCGAGTTCGACACCAAGCCACTTGGCCACCAACGTCACCGTTGACCCCCACGCCATCTTCAGCGAGCCGGGCGCGGTGACCAGCGGGATGTCGTCGAGCGGACGGCCGAATCCCATCAGGTCGCGCATGACCAGCGGGTCGTTGTAGGTCGAGTAGTCGCAGATCTCGATGCTTCGGATGCTCTCGACACTCTGGCAAGTGCCCGCGAGCGCGAGCGGCACGATGTCGTTGGCGAAGCCGGGGTCGATGCCATTCACGAATAGGCTGGCTTGACCCGCCAAAGCAGCCTTCTCGATGGGGAGATAGAGCTCTTCGGGTACCACGCCCCAAGGGAATTGAAGGAAGGTCCCACCGGTTCCGACGACGTTGACGCCTGCCTCGAGTATGCGTCGGTAGTCATCGAGCGCCTCGAGCATGCGAGTGTCCGCAATCGCCGCGTATACCGCGCAGTCCGGCTTGGTGGCGAGCAGCGCGTCGAGGTCGGTCGTGGCGACGATTCCCGTCTTACTATCGAGGCCAGCAAGTTCGCCGACGTCCCTGCCCGCCTTGGCATCCGACGACACACATACGCCGATGAGGTCGTACTCGGGGTTCGCAAGCAAGGCGCGCAGTGCATGGCCGCCGACGCCACCGGTGCCGATGAGGATGACGCGGAGTGTCATCGATTGGTCCAGTGCGCAACGAACGGCGCAACGGTCGACACGTCGTACAGTCCGGGCTCTGCGGCGATCACCGCGGGTATGGCGTTGATCGCGTGCATCGCCGTCGCGAGACAGCCCTGGGCAGCGTGATCTTCGTCGTGCGAGCCGACCACCATGTGCAAGCGCAGGTTGGGCTCGCCGTCGAACACGATTTCATAGCCGATCTCGGTGGGCCAGTCCGGAGCCAGGTCGTCTGCCATGCGCGTCAGATGCTCGACCGACATCGTCGTTTCACCGCAATCGACCTCGACCCCGAACCGCATGGCGCCGACGGTGCCAGCCGGGATCTCACCGGCGGCCACGGTCAGAGCCCTTGGCGTCGTCGCGACTTCGCGGAAACCCTCCACCGAACGAATCTCGAGGCCGAGCGCCTGAGCCAGCACGGTGGCGCTGCCAATCCAGGCGCTCGCCGCATACTCCGTGTTGGTCAGCAACGGCGTTGTGTCGTCGGGCGCGTGGCCGAAGCCCATCGCGTTGAATACCAGGTCGTGGCTCGCGTACGTCGAGTAGTTCAGGACCTCGCGCACGCTGATGTGGTTGGTCTTCTGTGTCAGCCGGGACAGGACGGGCCCCAACGACTCCCCGAAGAAGCCCGGGTACAAACCGAGCCCTAGGAACGACGAACTTCCTGCGCAACAGGCGCTTTCGATGGAATCGGCAAGCGCCTCGTGCAGCGAGCGGGGATGGATGAACCGGCTGCCCGTGGCCACGACGTTCTTGCCAGACGCCAGAAGGTCGCAGACGTCGGCGAAACAGCCCTCGGTGTCGGTCTCCACCTTGCCCATGTAGAGGACGATGTCCGCCTCGGCGTCGATGATCGATTGCCGATCGTCGGTCGCGATGACGCCGACTTCACCAACGCCGCAGAGCGTTCCGGCATCGACGCCCGACTTCGCTGGGTCGTAGACCCGCACCCCGACTAGCTCGAGGTCGGGCCGACCGATCACGTGGCGAAGCGACATCATCCCGGTGATGCCGGTCGCCCACTGGACTACGCGTGTCATCGTCGCCCCTAATCCCAGAGCACGTCGAGGCGCGGAGGCGACCGGAACATGGTGCCCGTGACGTAGGGGGGCGGAGCGTCCGGGTCCAGACGAAGCCCCGGTAGTTCGTCGAACAGCGTACTGAAGATCTTGGTGGTCTCCAGCCGCGCCAGATGCATTCCCAAGCACACGTGCGCACCGTGTGCAAAACCGATGTGCGGCTTGCGTTCTCGAAAGATGTCGAACCGCTCCGGTTCGCTCCATCGTGACTCGTCGCGGTTGGCACTCCCCAGGCTGAGCATCATCGTCGCGCCCTTGGGTATCTGCACGCCTTCCAGGTAGGTGTCGCAGGTGACCTCGCGGATGAAGTTGAGCAGTGGGGTCTCCCACCGAATGCCCTCCTCGATGGCCTGCGGCAGCAGAGTGCGGTCATCGCGCACCGCGTCGAGTTGATCGGGATGAGTCAGGAGCGCCATCGCCAGGGTGGCGGTCGAGCGCGACGTGGTCTCTGCGCCAGCAGGCAGTAGATTGCGCATGAATCCGTAGATCTGCTCGTCGGACATCTTCACGCCGTTGACCTCTGCCGAGGCGAGGATCGATACCATGTCATCCTGGGGCGACTTACGCTTTTCCGCGAGTATCCCGACGAAGTAGTCCTTCATCTCAGCCGAGGCCGCCATTGCCGTGTCCATGTCGCCACGGAAGCCCAGCATGTCGATGGCCAAGCGGTGGAACCACAGCACATCCGAGTCGGGTAGGCCCAGTAGTGCGGCGATCACTCGCACCGGAATGGGCATGAAGACCGCGTCGACGAGATCGGCACGCTTCGCATCCTTGAAGCGCGCGATCGTCCCGTCGACCAACGGGCCGACGAGCTCGGCGTCCCACCGCTTCATGGACGAGCGGGCAAACGCGAACTCGTGCAGCTTTCGGTACACGGCGTGCTCTGGATCCTGCATCTCCAGGATCGTGGGTCCTTGGAGTGGACGCACCACGTCCTCGTAGCACCGCGTGCTGAAGGTGACGTTGTCGGTGAATATCGCCTTGACCGCGTCGAACGAGTAGGCCGTGAATGTCTTCGGACCGTCCTCCGGGTTGTCGATCATGCCCATCTCTGGCCACCCGGGGTGGACGGGCGACTGCTCGCGGAGTTCCTTGAGGAGCGGGTACGGGGAGGCATCGCCATCGGCGCCCATGCCGACGTTGAACCGCTCCTGGGCGTCTCGGATGCTCTGCTCGAGCTCCTCGACGGTTGCCGGCTTCGCCATGTGATGGCTCCTCACTAAATAATTTGCCGGGGCCAACATACACCCTGGTGGTTGAAAAGATACATGATGTAGGTTGGTTGGCTGCGGGCAAACGTAGCCGCGAAAGCGCAACTAGGAGTATTCGATTGGTAACTCGGGTCGTGCAATGGGCAACAGGTGCCGTCGGTCGCGCCGCACTACGGGAAGTCATCGAGAATCCTGATTTCCATCTTGTCGGAGTGCTGGTCTACGACCCCGCGAAGGCTGGCCTCGATGCAGGCGCCCTCTGTGGCTTGCCACCGACGACGGGCGTGCTCGCCACCACGAGCAAGGACGAGATACTCGCGTTGAGGGCCGACGTGGTGATTCATGCCGCCAGCAAGGCGCACGCCGTCGAGACGAACGCGGAGGACATCTGTCGACTGCTCGCGGCCGGCACCAACGTGATCAGCACGACGTCCTACAACCACCTCCCGACCTACGGCGCCGTCACCGAGGCGGCGTTCGTCGATGCCTGCCACTCCGGGCAGTCACGGTTCCATGCCGCAGGCGAGAACCCTGGGTTCATGTTCGAGAGACTCGTCGCGACGGTAACCGGACTGAGCAAGACGATCGATCGCATCGACCTATACGAAGCCACGGACGTATCTGCCGTGGACAGCAGGCCGATGCTCGTCGACCTCATGGGCATGGGCCGTCCACCCGAAGACGTAACGGTCGACTCCCCCATCATCAAGAAGCTCGACATGGCATACCGACAAGCCCTCAACGGCACGGCCGATGTCCTTGGCATCGAACTGACCCACATCGACGTTTCGGTCGACGCGACGACGCTTCCGTACGACATCGAGGTGCTAGCAGGCACCATTGATGCAGGAACTGTGGTGGGACAGCGGTTCTCATGGGTCGGGCACTGGTCGGGTCGACCTCTGTTGGCTGTCCACGAGGAATGGGTTCTCACACGTGACCTCCCGCAGTGGGGCCTCAAACCGCTCGCCGAAGGCGAGAAGGCACCGCTCATCCGGGCCGTGATCAAGGGAGTGCCCAGCTTCGAGCTCCAACTCGACGTCGGCTGGGACGGCGAGGTCTCTACTGGAACGCACGCCCAACCCGGCCATTTGATGATCGCCATGGGTGCGGTGCGCGCCATTCCGGACGTGCTGGCGCAACTGCCTGGGATCGTGACCGCGCCCGTGTTCGGTGCCATCCAGTTGGGCTCCACTGCCGGCGCCGGGTGAAGGACTCGTCCAGCCGGGCCAGTTGCGGCTAAAGGGGGGATGCCGTGGCGCGCGCGATGTTGTCGCTCGGCGCTGCGTGGAAGACGTGTCCGCTGCCATCGGGCAGCACACGACGTGCGATGAGATAGTCCGAGCCCAGCCAGCCTTGCCGGATGAACCGGCCGAACCGCAGGAACGTTCCAGGCGCTCCGCTGGCCGCGGGGACGAGCTTCACCTGTTCCAAACCAGTCTTGACGCCCTCCCCCGTCAACGGGCGTGCGGCGGCCAGCCCGCGGACGATGACCGTCGCGACGTCATGGCACAGACCCGGCATCGAGTGCCCGGGCCTCCGTCCGTAGCGAGCGTCGAATCGATCCAGGAACGCCTGCCCGACTTCGTTGCGCTCGTCGTAGCTGTCGAGCCCGATCCAGCCCCGCAGGTGATGGCGCCACTCATCGTTGATGTGCGCCATCTCGAATGCGGTGGTGGTGTAACGAGGCGGGTCCCAATTCTCGGCAAGCAGAGCATCGCTGAAGCCCCACAGTCCATGGCCAAAACCCACGTGCACCAGGGCATCCGCACCGGTCTCCCGCAGTTCCCTGACGACCTGGGACTTGTCGGCCTCGACCTGAGGAATCGCCACGGTCGCGACGACCTTCATACCCGCAGCCACGTAGGCCTTCTCGGCGAACGCCAGGTACTCCTTGCCGATCAACGACGCTTCGTAGGCGATGGCGATCCGCGATCGTCCGTCTCCTAGCATCACGGCGGCCAACATCACCGGTTCCTCGGGCATGGATCCGTTGTTCAACGCGAAGCACCACTCGCTCAGCGCACCCTCCGAACCGGACAGGATGATATTGGGCACCTTGGCGACTCGTTCGGCGTGGGCGGTGAGCGGAACGGCGTTGTCGGAGATGTAGGGCCCGAAGATCACTAGGCATCCCTCGGCGACCAACTCGTCGTAACCGCGCTCGACAGCCTGATAGGTGCCATTCGGCAGGCCGATGACATGTCGCTCGACGATCTCGATCGGCCGATCGACGACGCCTGCGGTGACGGCTTCGTCGAAGACCAATCGCAGGGTGTCCAAGGTGTCGTCGTCGGTACCGGTCTTGGTCGGATAGTCGTTGAGCAGCCCGACTTTCAGCGGTGCCACAGAACCGAATGCGCGAACCTCGTCGTCAGCCATACCCGCAACATACATTACGAATGTTGGCTTGCACATGGTGCCATGCCCGCCGAGAAATCGAAGCGAAAGCCTTGTACCGATGGCCGATTCGCGACCTGGTCGCACCCCACGGTCAACGGAAACAGGCATTTCCGGAAATTGCCTATAGTCCCTCTAATCGACTGATAACCTCGCCTCGACTCTCGGTGGAATCGATCGAGCGAAGCACACGGAGTCCTGCGCGTTGGTCGTGGTGCCATGGCTGCATACCATGAGGAGTTAGGTGTGACTCACACCCTGTCGGCCCATAGCCAGACCATGCCAATCGACAAGAGGTACCGCATAATTCAGTGGGGCATGGGCAATGTCGGGACCTTGGCACTCCGCCACTTCGCTGACAACCCGGTCTACGAGGTTGTCGGAGTGCTGTGCAATCGCCCGGAGAAGGTCGGCAAGGATGCCGGCGAACTCGTTGGCGTTGGGCCGATCGGGGTGCTCGCGACCACCGACAAGGACGAACTCGAGGCACTCGACGCCGACTGCGTCTTCTATGCACCGCTCTGGTCGGATGTCGATGAGGTCTGCCGTCTCCTGCGCGGCGGTAAGAGCGTGGTCGCCTCGGGTGGCGCATGGTGGCATCGAACCGAGACCAACAGTGCCGACATCGACAAGATCGAAGAGGCCTGCCAAGCGGGCGACACGTCGTTCCATGGCGGTGGCATCCATCCCGGCTATGCGGCAGATCTCCTCGTACTGACGCTGGCCCGGATCGTCGGCAAGACCGACCACATCCACATCTACGAGGCGGTGACCTTCAACAAGGACACGCTGAAGTATCTGGACGAGATGGGCTTTGGAAAGACTCCCGAAGAGTTCGCCAAGGGCAATCTCTTCGCGGACGCTTGGTCGTTGTTCGCGCAGTCGCTGACGATGGTGGTCGAGGGACTGGGCAAGACGGTCGAAAAGTTCACCACTGACGTGGAGTTGGGCACGGCTACCCGCGACATCCCCTACGAGGGAACCGAGGACATGGACATGCCGGGCCTCAAGGGTGTGATCAAGAAGGGCACGGTCGCCTCGCAGCATCACATCTGGACGGCGTGGGTGGATGGCAGGCCGTTCGTCACGCTGCACGAGCTGTACTCGTTCATCGAACACGACGCCATCGAGCCGCGGCCCGACTGGGAACCGTACTACCACTACCGCGTGGTCATCGAGGGGGATCCCGGCACCGAGCTGATCCTGCGGGGAAGCCAAGACGCCCGAGACAACGCGAAGCCCGGCTACATCGGCTACGCCTGGACTGCGATGGAACCCGTGAACTCGATTCCGGCAGTATGCGACGCCGCACCAGGATTCAAGTCGCACAGCGAACTCGGCTTGATGCAGGTGCGCGGCATCGTGCGGTAGGGCGCCAAGCGCTGGATCCGCCTAGCGAGCGTCGCACCCTTCTAGCAACATTCATGATGAATGTTGCTACGATGCTCGGCATGGCGAAGCGAGGTGGCACCGACGGTGAACGCCGGGCCCGGGGCGACCAGACGCGTCGCGATCTCATCGACGCCGGCCGGGAGCTATTCGTCGACAAGGGCTATTTCAACACCAGCGTCGGCGATCTGGTGAGCAAGTCAGGAGTGGGCACGCGCGGCGCGTTCTACCACCACTTCAAGGACAAGGCCGAGCTGTTCCGCGCCGTCTTCGAGGAGGTCGAACGGGACCTCACCTTGCGCTCTCTCGCGTCCCCACCGCCGGGCGCCGACCCGTGGGAGCGACTCTCGCGCGGATTGCACGGGTTTCTCGAGTCGGCTCTCGAACCCGAGGTGCAACGGATCATGCTGTTGGACGGTCCGGTGGTGTTGGGCTGGCAGACGCTGCGCGCGGTCGAAGAGGGAAACAGCATCGCGCTGATCAACGAGATGGTTCGCGAAGCGATAGCGGAAGGCGTCATCGACGAGCAACCGGTCGACGAGCTGACGCACATGCTGATCGCCGCACTCGAGGAGGCGTCGCTACTGGTCGCGCACGCCGCGAACCCGGGAGGGCGCGCCAGCGCGCGGCAACGGTGCTCGACCGGCTACTGCTCAGCTTTTCGGTCGAGCCGCGAAAAGTACTGCGACGGTGATCTTTCAATGGAACTCAAGCTGCCTTCGAGCCCTGCGGAAACGACCGTTTCCGAATATGCATATAGTTCCTCTTCACTCTGATAACGTGCCTTCAACCTTTGCCCAAGGAGAAACATGCATCGCGAGGACATGACCCTGCCGAGCACGAAGCTCCATGTCTGAGTCACCCGCACTCCGCGTTGCCGTCGTCGGCGGATCATCCGGGCTCGGCCGCTGCATCGGCATCGGCCTCGCCGAGAAGGGCGCGCGGGTCGCGTTTCTCGCACGTCGACACGATCGCCTCGTCAACGCCGCCAAGGAGGCGGGCAATGGCGCGGCCGCCGTCGTCTGCGACGTCACCGACGCGGCATCGTGCCAACGGGCCATCGCCGAGGTCGTCGACGCCTTCGGCGGGTTGGACGCGCTCGTCTACACCACTGGGCCGGGGCGTCCTCGCCCCGCTCGCCGACGTCACCGCCGAACAGTGGGCACAGCTGTTCGCGACCAACGTCACCGGAGCCTCCCTCGTCACGGCCGCGGCGGCTCCGCACCTGGCCGCTGCGGCAGGTACGGCGATGTATCTGTCGTCGCTCAGCGCCTCCTATACCGCACCGTGGCCCCTGCTCGGCGCCTATGCGGCGACCAAGGCAGCGCTGGACAAACTCGTCGAAGCCTGGCGCGTCGAGCAGCCCAGTATCGGCTTCACCAGGCTCGCCGTCGGCGACAGCTTCGGCGGCGAGGGCGACTCGCAGACCGAGTTCAACAAGAACTGGGACCCCGAAGCGCTGGACAAGGCGATCCGGCTGTGGATGGACAGAGGGCCAGATGCAAGGCGGTCTGGTCGACGCCGACCACCTTACAGATGTGGTGTATTCCGTAATGCTGTGCGGTAAGAGTAGCTTCATCCCTTACCTGACCTTGGCTGCTCGGCCATCCGCAGCGGTCAAGGAACTTCGACAGTGGTGAAGGACATCGCACAATGACTCACGAATCACGCATGCTCATCGACGGCAAGCTCGTCGACTCCGAAACGGGCAAGAGCTTCGACAACGTCAACCCCGCAACCGAAGAGATCCTCGGCCGGTACCGCCGACGGCACGAGGGCCGACATGGAGCGCGCCGTCGCGGCGGCACGAAACGCCTTCGACAACACCGACTGGTCCCGCAACCGCGAACTACGGATCGCAGGCCTGCGGCAGCTGCAGGCCGCGCTGGAGGCCGAACACGAAGACTTCCGCAGCGAGCTCGTCGCCGAGGTCGGCTGCCCGGTGCTCAGTACCTACGGCCCGCAACTCGACGTGCCGCTGAAGGAAGCGTTGACGTGGCCGACCGACATGATCAGCGAATTTGCCTGGAAGCGAACGCTTCCGGACAAAGACGCCTTCGGGATGGGCACGCCTGCCGCGCGCGAGGTGTGGAAGGAAGCCATCGGAGTGATCGGCGTCGTCACGCCGTGGAACTTCCCGTTCGAGATCATCCTCAACAAGATCGGCCCCATCCTCGCGATGGGCAACACCATGGTCCTCAAGCCCGCGCCCGACACTCCGTGGAACGCGACGCGGATCGGCCGGATCATCGCCGAACAGACCGACATCCCCCCTGGCGTCATCAACATCGTCACGTCGTCCGATCACCTGGTCGGCGAGGTGCTCTCGACCTCTCCGCTGGTGGACATGGTGGCGTTCACCGGATCGACTGCAACCGGCAAGCGCATCATGAAGGCCGCTGCGGACACCCTGAAGCCGACGTTCCTCGAACTCGGCGGCAAGTCGGTTTACCTGGTCCTCGATGACGAAAGCATCGAAAAGGCCGTCGGCGGAAGCGCATTCATCATGATGCACGCGGGCCAGGGTTGCGCGATGCCGACCCGGCTGCTCGTGCCGAACTCCCGCTACGACGAGGCCGTCGAAATCGTCAAGGCCGCAATGGAACAGAACAAGTACGGCGATCCGACGGACCCGTCGGTGCTGCAGGGCCCGCAGGTCTCGAAGCGGCAGCAGGAGCGGGTCCTGGGCTACATCGAGAAGGGCAAGCAGGAGGGCGCCCGCGTCGTCCTCGGTGGCGGCGCGCCCAAGCATCTGCCGAAGGGCTACTTCGTCGAGCCGACGCTGTTCGCCAACGTCGACAATTCGATGACGATCGCTCAGGAGGAGATCTTCGGCCCCGTTCTATCCGTCATCGGGTTCGACGGCGACGACGAAGCGGTGCGGATCGCCAACGACTCCATCTACGGCCTCTCCGGGGTCGTGTTCGCCGCGGATCTCGACCGCGCCAAGAGCGTCGCCAGCCGCATTCGCACTGGCACCCTCGGAATCAACGGCGGCCTCTGGTATGGCGCTGACGCGCCCTTCGGCGGTTACAAGCAGTCCGGCATCGGACGGCAGTGCGGCATCGAAGGCCTCGAAATCTTCACCGAAACCAAGACCGTCGGCTGGCCTGCCCCGTAGGCCTGCCCAACTCCAACAAGGGAGACCTCCATGAAATCCAAGGCGGCAGTGCTGCGCGGAGTCGGCGTGGACTGGGAAGTCACCGAGGTCGAACTCGACCCGCCCCATGCCGGTGAGGTGTTGGTCAAGATGGCCTACGCAGGCGTCTGCCACTCCGACGAACACTTCTATACCGGCGACAGCGTCCCAAGCGCCGACATGGAGGAGATGATGCGCGCCGCAGGCGTGACGGTGCCCGAGTGGTTTCCGATGCTTGGCGGACACGAGGGGTCGGGCGTCGTCGAAGAGGTGGGTCCGGGGGTCAAGACTCTGAAACCCGGTGATCACGTGGCGATCTCGTTCTTCCCGGCCTGCGGCAATTGTCGCTGGTGCGCTACCGGGTACACCTACCTGTGCGACGTCGGCGCGGACATCTACAGCAAGGACATGACCACCGACGGAACTCGGCGGCGCCATCTGCCGGGTCCAGACGGTGACGAGGACTTGATGGCCATGATGCAGGTCGGGACCTTCTCCGAGTACGTCGTCGCATCCGAACGATCCTTGGTGAAGATCAACGACTGGATTCCGCTCGAAGCGGCATCCCTGGTTTCCTGCGGTGTGACAACGGGTTTCGGATCAGGCTCGGTAGCCGCCGGTACGCAGGTCGGCGACACCGTCGTCGTTATCGGCGTCGGCGGCATCGGCATGAACGCGGTTCAGGGCGCGAAGGCTTCAGGCGCCAAGTACGTCGTCGCGGTCGATCCCAACGAGTTCAAGCGGGAGATCGCGCCGACCTTCGGTGCCACCCACACTTCCGTCGATGCCGGGGCCGCCTTGGAATTGGTCAAGGAAATCACCTGGGGCGTGATGGCAGACCGCGTGGTGTTGACTCCGGGTGTGGTGCCCGCCGACATGGTGATGGTCGCGATGATGCTGCTGCGCAAGGGCGGAACCTGCGTCCTCACCGGGATGGCGAAGATCACCGACATGATGGTGCCGCTCATCCTGCCCGACATGGTGAGCTCGTGTAAGACATTGAAGGGCGTGCTCTACGGCGAGCTGAATCCGCGCGAGGCGATGCCTCGCCTTCTGTCGATGTACGAGGCAGGCACTCTCAAGCTCGACGAGCTCGTCACCCAGAAGTACAAGCTCGATGACATCAACGAGGCGATGCGGGACCTGCGCGCAGGCAAGAACATTCGTGGAGTGATCGCCTTCGAGTGACCCTTCCAGCGACGTCACCTGCTAGAGGGCATGTTCGTAAATCCACCAATCGGCATGTTCGTGTAGCCGGCGGGGGTGCGATACCAACCGCCCGCCGCGTGTGCGCCGCCGTCGACGTGCAGAGTGGTGCCGTTGACCCATGCTGCCAATGGGCTCGCGAGAAACAGGATCGCGCCCGCGTGGTCGGTGGGCACTCCGAAGCGGCCCTGCGGTATCCAGTACGGCGCTAGTGGTTTCAGGTCGTCGGGGATGATCCGACCCAGAGGCACCTGCCGCGACTCCGTGGTCTCCGGCGCAATGAGATTGACTCGAATGCCTTCGTGCCCCAATTCCAGTGCGAGGCTTTGGGTGAAACCGGTGAGTGCCGCCTTGAACGCGGCGTAGACCACCCCGTGCGGCATCCCGCGGAAGCCTTCGATCGACGAGACGCTGATGATGCTGGCGCCCGGAGCACGGTTACGCAGCAATGGAATACACGCGCGCGTCAGGGTGAAGACATGGCGCAGATTGACCGCGTACAGCCGGTCGATGTCGTCGTCCGATGTCGCTTCGAACGGCTTGCTCAAGCGGAGGAAGTCGCCGACGTTGTTCACCAACACGTCCAGCCCACCGTGGTCTGCGTCGATCCGAGCGGCCACGTCGCGCGCGGTCTGCGGATCGGTCGCGTCCGCCACGATCACGTCGTTCGCTGCACTGATCCCATCAAGGGCGGCCCGGACCTCGACAGCCAACTTGTCCAGCTTCTCCACGACGACCACCGTCGCACCTGCCGCGCCGAACGCCTCGGCGGTCGCCCGGCCGATTCCCGCACCGCCACCGGTGATCAGGACCACCCTGCCCTCGAAGTCAATGTCAGTCATGCTTCTCATCGTGGCCCGCGCCTCCATGATTTCGGCATGGAAATGCACATCTCGCCCAGTCCCGCCGGTTATTTCACCAGTACCTGACGATCCGACTCCCAAGCCACGGAGAAACGTCGTTCAGCGTGCGAGTATGGCGTTCGTGATCACCGACTTCGCAGGGATCGTTGCCGTCGTCACCGGAGCGGGCGGTGGCATCGGCGCAGCGCTCGCGCGGCAGTTCGCCAGCGAGGGAGCCCAATTGGTGCTCGCCGACAACGACGAGGGCGCGATGTCCCGGACGGCGACCACTCTGCGAAGAAACTACGACGCCACCGTGCACACCGTGCCCACCGACGTGACCGAACCCGAGGCGGTCGACCTCCTCGCCGCCGCGACGATCGAGCGCTTCGGGCGCGTGGACGTGGTCTGCAACAATGCGGGCGTCGTAGCAGGCGGCCCGGCGTGGAGCATCTCGCTGGAGGACTGGCGCAGGGTCATCGACGTCGACCTGTGGGGCGTCGTCAACGGCCTCCGATCGTTCGTGCCGCTCCTGCTGACCCAGCCCGGGCCGACCCACGTGGTCAACGTTGCGTCGATGGCCGGCGTCGTGCCCTACGCCGGCATCGCCCCCTATGTCGTGGCCAAGCATGGCGTCGTCGCGCTGTCGGAGGTGCTCGCACGTGACCTGGCGGAGGTGCACGGCGTCCGTCGGCGTTAGCGTGATCTGCCCGGGCTACGTGCCCAGTTATCTTGGGCTGCAGGACCGTTCGGGTGACATTCCCGATCCCCAGCCTGGAGCACCGTCCGCCGACGACGTCGCATCGGCAGTACGGGACGCGATCGCCACCGATCGCTTCTACGTGTTCACCCACGACGAGTCAGCGCGCGAGGTGCGCAAGCACGTGAACGCCCTTGCCGAGGGAGCAGAGAAATGACCGACTTCCGCCTCGACGGCAAGGTCGCCGTGGTCACCGGTGGCAGCCGCGGTATCGGCGCCGCGGTTGCAAGGGGTTTCGCGATGGCCGGGGCCGACGTGGTGATCGCCAGCCGCAAGCTCGACAAGTGTCAGCAGACCGCCGAAGCCATCGCGGCCGAATCCGGCCGACGCGCACTGCCCGTGGCCTGCCACGTGGGGCGCTGGGAGGATTGCGACGCCCTCGTCGACACGGTCTACCGCGAATTCGGCAGGTGCGACGTACTCGTCAACAACGCGGGAATGTCACCGCTCTATCCGAGCCTCGTCGACGTCACCCAGGAGCTCTACGACAAGGTCCACGCCGTCAACGCGCGCGGACCCGTTCCGACTCTCGTCATTGATCGGCACGCGGATGGCCGAAGGTGACGGCGGCTCGATCATCAACGTCAGCACCGCGGGCACGCTGCGGCCCGACGCGACCGATCTGCCGTACGCGATGGCGAAGGCCAGTCTGAATGCAATGACGCTTGCGCTTGCCGGGGCGTGGGCACCGAAGGTCCGGGCGAACCTGCTGTTGCCCGGGGCCTTCGACACCGACATCGCACAGGCGTGGACCGAGGAGATGCGTTCGACGGCCGCTGCGATGAATCCGATGAAGCGCATCGGCTCACCGGACGACATGGTCGGGCCGTGCCTGTTCCTCGCCAGCGATGCCGGCGCGTACGTCAACGGAGCTCAACTGCTCGTCGACGGTGGTGCGTTCCGCACGTTGTGACGGGAGAACACCGTACTCGCCATGGAGAACGGCTACCCTTCACGCATGCCCAAGCAACCGACCGTGACATCGACAACTGGCAGGAACGTGCCGTCGCTCGGTCTCTCGAAACGGCACGCGCTCGCGCGCTCGCCCACAGTTCGAAGTTCCTGGCTGCGGCGATGGAGCTGGCCGAGGAGACCGGCACCCTCGACTTCACCATCCGGCGACTCGTCGACAGGTCCAAGCTCAGCACGAAGGCGTTCTACCAATACTTCGGCAGCAAGGAGGACCTGCTGCTTGCGATGTACGAGAACCTCATCAGCCAGTTCGTCGCCGACCTCCGTCGCGAGGTGCTCACACCGACGAAGCCACTGGACCAGCTCGAGACGTTCTGTCGCGCCTACCTCGCGCGGGCCGTCGACTCGTATGCGGTGGGTGGACGGGCGTTGACCATCTACCACCTGCGCCTCGAGATCGACCGACCCGCAGACTTCGTCAAGTCCTTCGAACCCCAGGTCCGCCTGCTCACCGAGATCCTGACGGCCTGCGCAGAAACGGGCGTCGTCCGCACTGATCTCACACCGCCTCAGCTGGCGCGGCTGGTGAGCTCGACCTTGATGTCATTGGCACAGACGGGCGTGCTGCACACCGACGCCGAGCAAGCCGAGCTGAGCGCCGACGACGTCTGGTCCTGGTGCCGGCTGGCGGTGGGCGCCTCGGAAGGCGTGAGCTCGCGGCTGACCGAGCCGAAGAGGAAGACGAAGAGCGCTTAGCGGAAAACATTGATCTCTTATTTGAGAACGGTAGTATCCTCTCAGGAAAACACCGCTTAGCCCGAGAGGAATCATGATGGCGCAATACGAGGTGTGGGACGCCGACAACCACATGTACGAGACCGTCGACGCCTACACCCGCTATCTGCCCGAGCAGTACGCCGAGGCGGTGAAGTACGTCGACGTCAAGGGACGCACCAAGTTGCAGGTGCTCGGCGTCGTCAGCGAGTGCATCCCCAACCCCACCTACGAGGTGATCCCCACGCCGGGCTCGTGGGCCGACTACTACCGCGGCATCAACCCCGAGGGCAAGACGCTGCGCGAGCTTGCCGACCCCATCCGCTGCCCCGACGAGTTCCGCAGGCCGGACCTGAGACTCGCCCTGATGGACAAGCAGGGCGTCGACGGCGCCGTCATGTTCCCGACCACCGCGGGCATGCTCGAGGAGCGGATCAAGAGCGACACCGAGCTGACCCATGCAGTCGTGCACGCGTTCAACCGCTGGCTCCTCGAGGAGTGGACCTTCAACTACCGGGACAGGATCTTTCCCGTCCCCGCGATCGCGTTGAACGATCCCAAGCTCGGCGTCGCGGAGCTGGAGTGGTGTCTCGAGCAGGGCGCGAGGACCGTCCTGATCCGGCCCGCCCCGGTACCGCGGGACGACGGCAGCTCGCGTTCGCCCGCACTGCCCGAGTTCGACGACTTCTGGCGTCTGGTCGAATCGTCGGGAATCTCTGTGCAGATGCACAATTCGGATTCCGGCTACGACCGGTACATGAGCGACTGGGAGCCTGGCGACGAGTTCCAGGGCTTCGCACTGACGGCCCTGCGCGGCTTCATCTACGAGGAGAGCCGTCCCATCTTCGACACGTTGGCCGCCTTCGTCGCCCACGGCGTCTTCGAACGATTCCCGGGGCTGCGGATCGGCGTCGTCGAGAACGGCGGGTCGTGGGCGCCGCGTCTGATCGACGTGTTCGACCGCGTCTACAAGAAGCAGCCGCAGAAGTTCACGGAGTCGCCCAGTGACGTGTTCCGCAGGCACGTCTGGGTGAACCCGTTCCACGAGGAGAACATCGCGGGCCTGATCGACGTTCTCGGCGCCGACCGGGTGATGTTCGGCTCGGACTTTCCCCACCCCGAGGGATTGGCACATCCCGCGGAGTACGTCGACGAACTCACGGGCCTGCCCGAGGACACCGTGCGGCGCGTCATGGGTGCCAACCTCAAGGAGTTGATCGGCGGATCCGCGGTTCACTAGCGGATCGATGATTCTGGCTTGAAATTCTGACCATCGGTGCCTTTCTGCGCCACACCGTCGACGTCCATTTCGTACGCTCCGTCGATGAGTCGGTTGTCGAGTGTCGATGCAGCGTTCTGGTTCGCCGAAACATCAGCGTGGCACATGCACATTGGCGCATCCGCGGTATGCGACCCGACCGACGCGCCGCGGGTTCAGCTTCGACGTCGTCCGCGACCTGGTTGCCAGCCGACTTCCCGAACTGCCGCAACTGAGGTGGAAGGTGGCCGGCTCACCGATTGGGCTGGACCGACCCTGGTTCGTCGAAGACGAAGACCTCGACATCGACTTCCACGTCCGGCAGATCGCGGTGCCGTCGCCGGGCGGGCGCAAGGAGTTCGACCAGCTCGTCGGACGGCTGATGTCCTACAAGCTCGACCGCTCCAAACCGCTCTGGGAACTCTGGTTCATCGAGGGCCTCGAAGGCGGGCGGGTCGCGATCGTCACCAAGATGCATCACGCGATCGTGGACGGGGTGTCCGGCGCGGGCCTCACCGAAATACTGTTCGACGTCACCCCCGAGCCACGCCCGCCGACCGTCGACGTGGACAGGTCACTTGTCGGCATCGGCGTGCCGCGCCGCGAGCTTCAGTTCGTCAACGGACTGATCAACCTCGGGGTCAAGACGCCGTACCGCATCGCCCGTCTGGTGGAGCAGACGGTGCGTCAGCAGATCGCCGGGCGCAACGTCGAGAACAAGCCGCCGCGGTACTTCGACGCCCCCAAGGTTCGCTTCAACGCGCCCCTTTCACCGCACCGCCGAATCGCGGGTGCCAGTGTGCCGCTGGACCGCGTCAAGGCCGTGAAGGTGGCGTTCGGCGTCAAGCTCAACGACGTCGTCCTGGCGCTGGTGTCGGGTGCCATGCGCGAGTATCTCGAGCAGCACGGCGAGCTACCCGAGAAGTCGTTGGTCTCACAGGTCCCGGTGTCCACCCGGTCCGATGCCGACAGCGCCGTCGGCAACCAGGTGTCGGCGATGACCGTGGTTCTCGCGTCCGACGTCGTCGACCCCGCGGAGCGCATCAAGACCATCTATGCGTACACCCAGGGCGCGAAGGAGATGGCCAAAGCCCTTAGCGCACACCAGATCATGGGCTACACGGAGACGACGCCCCCAGGCCTGCTCGCCCTGGCCTCGAGGGGCTATGCCGCCAGCGGGATAGGTCGCAACATCGCGCCCATGAACGTCGTCATCTCCAACGTTCCCGGACCCGACTTTCCGCTCTACATGGGCGGCGCAAGGGTCGAACGCCTGATGCCGTTGGGGCCGCTACTGTTCGACGTCGCACTCAACGTGACGTGCTTCAGTTACTGCGGCTCAGTCGATTTCGGCTTCATCACCACGCCCGAGGTCGCACGCGACATCGACCGGTTGGCCGATCTCATCGAGCCCGCGCTCTTCGACCTCGAGGTTGCGGCGGGTCTGGCCAAGGCCAAGCCCGTCAAGCGGACGGGCCGAACCGCAGCGCGGGGCCGCAAATGACGGCGCCGGCCAGCTGAGTCCGACGCGTCATCGCTCATGTGCCCGCCTATCGCGGCACGTTGCTCAGTCGCGCGCACGTCGAGGAGCGCGCCGAGATCGCCGAGCGCCCTGAGGGTGTCGTTGAGATGGGTGCACGTGGACGTGCCGACGAACTCGGTGCGGATGCGGTTGCGCAGCTCGCCGACGGCCATGCCGTTGACCCGCCCCGCGCTGCCGATCGCACCGGGGCACTCCTGCCACGGCAGCACGCGCACGGTGGCGGTCACACCCGACAGGGTCCTGGTCGCGACGTCGACGAGCCCATTGACCGAGTACTCGTGCACGATCGTCTCCACGCCCGCCTCGTCGACGTGCGAGTCGCGGAAGTGTGCGTCGAAGGCCACCGACGTGTCATCGTGGGGATTCACGTCCAGCCGCCGCATCCTCCGCATGCCATGTGCGCGAAGGGGTTCCACCGGATGCATTTCGTCGGCATCGTCGGCCAACTGCGGTGCGAGCGGCCCATGGACGCACGGAATGATGTTCTGGTCGCGGGCGTAGCCCATCAGGGACGCGTCGAGCGCGAAGCCCGCGCAGATGCCGCCCATCCGATCGGCAACGCCGTCGGGCAACTTCTGCTCGGTACCGCTGGTGATCGCGGCGTGCTGAGTCGCGTAGCCCGAGACCAACGACGCGCCCGCCCAGTCGTCGAGCAGCAGCGCCAAGAGCGTCGAACGTTCGACGTCGCGGCCGAGCACTTCGCCGACGACGGCGCGAAATCCCGGTCCGACGCGGCTGCCCCTGAGCCGGCTCAGCCGCTCATCGGCGCCGTCGATCTCGTCGATCGCGCGGTCGCTCAGATGGGCGCGCACGACGACGTCGTCCACGACGGACACCGCACCCGAGTGGTCCACGACGACGTCGCGGGCGCGGAGATCGACGTCCGCGCTTGAAGGCCCGTCGGGATGCGTGTCGATCGTGCTCGTCCGCCGCAACGTGCCCGCGTTGAGCGCGCGGCCAGTCGTGCACTGGCCGTTGCGGTCCTGCGATGTCCGAAACGAACGGCATGACACGACCTTTCCTTGGGAATCGAGCTTTACACCTGACAGCCCCGAATGGCAAGGTCAGCTAACGATGAGCGTCAACGTGGAGCGTCGGGACCGGATCCTGGTGATCACCATGCAACGGCCGGAGAAGCGCAACGCCGTCAACCGGGAGCTCGCGGTGGGAATCAGCGACGCGCTGGACACCCTCGACGACGATGACGACCTGTGGGTGGGCGTGCTGACCGGCACCAGCGAGGTCTTCTGCGCGGGCACGGATCTGCGCACCGGCGGCGATGCCAAGACCGAGCGCGGCGGCGAATACGGCCTCATCCGGCGACGCAGGCGCAAGCCGTTGATCGCCGCCGTGGAGGGCGTTGCCTTCGGCGGCGGCTTCGAGATCGCGCTGGCGTGCGACCTGATCGTCGCGTCCACCACGGCGCGGTTCGCGTTACCGGAGTCGCGGCGTGGGCTGATTCCGTCGTCCGGAGCTCTGTTCCGCGCGCTGCGCGCACTGCCCGTCCACGTCGCCAAGCAACTGATGATCACGGGTACCGAGCTGACCGCGGAGCGGGCGCACGCACTCGGCGTCGTCAACGAGGTCACCGCGCCGGGAGCGGCCTTGGAGTCGGCGATACGCGTGGCCGAGGACGTCTGTCAGTCGTCGCCGGTGGCGGTCCAGGCCATCCTCGCCGGCGTCGCCGAGCAGTTCGACGACGGGGACGTCGCGGGATGGGCGGCCACCGATCGCGCCGTTGCCGCCGTCATGGCATCGAGCGACCTCAGGGAGGGCATCGACGCGTTCTTCGAGCGCAGGCCTCCGCAATGGTCGGGCCGCTAGTCCCGCTTCCTTGATCGTCGGCCGTAACCTTTGATCGAGCCAAACTGTCCGGGCGATGTCACGAAGAATCCGAAATGGTTGTCAGTCAACGCTTCCGCTGCGGCCTCGTAGTTGAGGGCGTTGTGGTGAGATCGAGGGCCGACGCTATTGCGACTGATGGTCGTTGCCGTCTGCTTGGAATTCGCGTAGGTAGCGTTCGGGGTGGTGGAAGTCGTTGGTGGCGGGGGTTTTTCGTGGATATTGTGGGGGTGGGGTCCAGTTGGTGTTGCCGTTGACCATGTGGGTGTTCCAGGCGCCGGGTCCGACCTGGGGGTGGTCTTGGTAGCAGGCCAAGCTCATGAGGTCGACATTGGTTTGGCCGTTGGCGGCGAAGTCGGGGCTGTGGTGGGCTTGGGAGTCTTCGGCGGAGCGGTCGCAGTGGGGGCGGGTGCAGCCGCGGTCGCGGCCGAAGAGTGCGAGCCATTGGTCGCCGTTGGCGCAGCGCCGGGCGCGGTAGAAGTCCACGGTGCGGCGGTCGGTGTCGCTGGCGAAGATCTGCAGGTAGCGGTATGAGTGGGCGGCCATGGTGATCAGGTCGCTGTTCGCGATCATGCGTTCCGGTGGCGGTCAGTGCGTGCCCGGCGGCGGCTTGCAGTTCGGCGAGGGTGGTGGTGGCCACGACGGTGACCGGTAGTCCGTGGTGGGTGCCGAGTGCGGGGTTGCCCAGGATCGACCGCGCCCAGTAATTCAGTGCGTCGTGGCGGCGCTGGGATGGGGTGCGGAAGTCGGTGACCGCAGGCGTGGGGGTTGGGGTTGGCGGTCCGGCTTCGGCGCCGTCCTCCGCGGTGTCGGGGAGTGTGGGTTCGTCAGCGGTGGGCCGATCGCCGTCGTCCGCGGTGTCGGGACGAGCCTTCTCGTCGGCGTCGGCGTGGTCGCGGTCGTCGGCGTCGGCGTCGGCGTCGGCGTTGGCCTGGTCGCGGTCGTCGGCGCTGTCGGGTTGGCCGCCGCCCACCTGCGTGGCGGGCTGCTCATCGTCATCGCAGGTCTCGCCGTCAGCCTGCTCGTCGGTGGCGGGCTGGTCGGTGTCGGGTTGCTCGCGGTCATCGCCGGGTTCGTCGTCGGGCATGCACATGCCGTACTCCGCGTATTTGGCGAAGAAGGCGTCCAGGTGGGCGCGTAGTTGCGGGGTGGCCCACAGCACGCCCTTGCTCATGCCGTCGGCGCGTTGCGCTTCCCAGCGGAATCCGCTCTTGCGGACCCGGTCCTGTTCGCTGAACTTTCCGTCCGGGTTGATCGTCTGCGCAAGCTTCTTGGCCACCTTCTTGAGTTGATCGGGGCGCAGTTCGGTGGCCTTGTCGGCCAGGAACTTCTCGGAGGTCTCTTGCACGTCGAGCGGAGTCTCGGCGGGGATCTCAGTGAAGAAGGTCATGATCTCGGCGAGGTGCGCGGCGTCGAGCAGACCACGGTTCCAGGCCTTCGCGGTGGCGGGCAGGTGCGGTGCCAACGGTTCACCGGTCAGGGTGCTGCGCTCGCGGACCAGTGCGGCCTGCGTGAGCCGTGTGGCGGCTTCGGCGGGGGTGATCCGCAGGGTGTCGGCGATCAGCTTCTTCGGGACGTCGCCCAGGGTGGCAAGGGGTTCGTCGGCGATGGTGGCGCCGATCGCGGTGCTGATCGCCAAGGCCAGGCGCCGGTCGGTTTCCACGGTGTCCATCGCCTCGAGACGATCGCGCACCGCCATCGCGGTCCAATCGGTGCGGTGCACGATGTCGAGACCGGCGGCGATCATCGCCAACCCCTCGCAGAGTTCTCCCGCATCCATGTTCGAAACGCTACGCCGCACCCCCGACGCGAATCCGACGTTATCCACAGCCGCGAATTATCCCCAGATCACCCAAATGACTGGCGCACAACAGAAGAGAAGGCGTATAAGCTGCCGAGGCCCGCCGCCGACCAGTCGCGGCGGTAACCGCGGCAGGCTGGACTAGCGCCCGAGTCAGTCACACGGCGGCAACGATTTTCGCCCCCGGGCAGGTCGGGCCGCTAGTCCCGCTTTCCCGAGTCCGCCGAGCGTCGAGACGACGAACCCGATGAACACCAGCGCGACGCCGACCGCCAGCGTCAGGTTCAGCCAGAGGTGCATGCTGCCGATCGCGTGGTCGACCATCGCATCGGCGATGCGGCGGACGTTACCCGAGGTGTCGTTCAACGCCGTGTTTACATACGGCCGTCCGACCTCGATCCCCGCCCAGCCGGCCGCCCCGACCAATAGCGCCGAAATCCCCAGCGCACCAAGCACCTTCCCGCGCGAGCGGGTGACGAACAGCGTCAGCAATGCCAACCCGCCCGTGAGCACCGCGGCGCCGATGCTGACCCAGGGACCCCACTGCGCCACCTGACGCAGCTGACCGGGCCGCAGGGAGTTCGACACGTTCTCGGTCAGCGGGATCGACAGCGTCGACGGCGCCATGATCCCGAAGTCGGTCAGCGTCTTCTGAAACGAGCTGTCGGCCAGCATCGGCGCCAGATCGATCGTCCAACGCCCCGCCTCGTCGGACTGCCCGACGGTGTCGGTGAACAACCATCGGTGCGCGACCTGATTCGCGAGTGCGAACTGGCCGGGGAAGGCCGGGCTCGCCGTGTATGCGCGGGCGGCGAGGCCGAACAGCGTCTCGTTCGGTTCGAAGCCGGAGTTCGATCCGAGCGTGACCAGCTGGGTCGTCAACTCGGCGGCCACCGCGGACTGAAGCGCGGGTTCCTTGGCTGCCGACGCCGCCAGCGCGGAGTACCCGTCGCGGTCGACAAGGTGGAGCTGTGCCCACACCGCGGGCAGCGCGACCGCCAACGCTGCCGTCGTCAGCAGCCACAGCAGCAGCGTCGCCAGGAACCGCACGCGAGCGTCCTCCCGTCTGGACTGGACGTCGCCGCCAGACCGCATGTCGCCGCCGGCGCGGCTCCGGACCGCCGCTCGTGCTCAGTCCGTCAGCGCGCGTCCCACGATGAGGGGATCCGCGACGCCAACCACCTCGCGGTCCTTGTTGTCGTAGTCGAACTTACCCAGGACGTGACGCATGGCGTTGATGCGGGCGCGCTTCTTGTCGTTGCTCTTGACCACCGTCCACGGCACCGAGTCGGTGTCGGTGAGCTCGAACATGTCCTCCTTGGCCGCCGTGTACGCGTCCCACTTGTCCAGTGACGCGAGATCCGTCGGCGACAGCTTCCACTGCCGGACCGGGTCGACCTGGCGAATCGTGAATCGGGTGCGCTGCTCGGACTGCGTGACCGAGAACCACAGCTTGGTGAGGCTGATGCCGTCGTTGACCAGCATCTGCTCGAACAGTGGCACCTGGCTGATGAACTCGGCGTGCTGATCGGGCGTGCAGAAGCCCATCACCCGCTCGACGCCTGCGCGGTTGTACCAGGACCGGTCGAACAGGACGAGTTCTCCTGCCGCAGGCAGGTGCGTGACGTACCGCTGGAAGTACCACTGGGTCCGCTCGCGCTCGGTCGGCTTCTCCAGCGCGACGACGCGGGCACCGCGTGGGTTGAGGTGCTCCATGAACCGCTTGATGGTGCCGCCCTTGCCCGCCGCGTCCCGGCCTTCGAAGACGATGACGTGACGCAGGCCGTTGGTCTGGCTCCACACCTGCAGCTTCAGCAGCTCGATCTGGAGCAGACGCTTCTGCTCCTCGTAGTCGTGGCGCGACATGCGTTCGTCGTACGGGTAGCCCTCGCGCCACGTATCGACGTCCGACCCGCTGGGGTGGTGCACCAGCACCGGGTCGTCATCGTCGTCGTCGCGGACGGAGTAGTACTCGGTTCCCTGAAGCGTGGTCACCGGGTGAAGGTATCGACGCCGACATACCGGCAGGTGACCGAGAGATGAACGGCGGGTGTGTTACTTGGCTGTGCGCTTAGGGCGGATCAGCGCAAGTCGCGACATCAACTTGGGCATCCGCTGCAATGACTTCAGCGGGTTGTTGTAGTAGTTGCCGCCGGCGCCGACGTTCGTGCGCGGCACCACGATGGTCTCCTGACGGCAGAACTTGCGCATCCCGTCGGCGCCGCCGAATCGCGCACCGATCCCGGAGCCCTTCCAGCCGCCCATCGGCGCCGTGATGCACATCAGGTTCGCGACGACGTCGTTGATGTTCACCGCACCCGCATCAAGTTGCAGCGCAACGTCTTTGGCTCGTTCGACGTCCTTGGAGAACACCGACGCGCTGAGCCCGTACGGACTGTCGTTGGCGAGCCGCACGGCTTCGCCCACCGAGCTCACCTTCATGATCGGAAGGGTCGGCCCGAAGGTCTCCTCGGTCATGCACGACATCGAATGGTCGACGTCCACGAGCACGGTCGCGGGATAGAAGTTGCCCTCGCCGGTCGTGCGCTTGCCGCCGGTCAACGCCTTGGCGCCTGCCGCGACCGCTTCCCCGACGTGCCGCTCGGCGACGGCGACCTGGCTCTCGTCGATCAACGAGCCGAAGTGATTGCCGTCGCCCGCACCCATCTTGAGGTTCTCGACCGCGCGCACGGCAGCCGTCACGAACTGGTCGTAGACCGACTCGAGAACGTAGACGCGCTCGACGGACACGCACATCTGGCCCGCGTTGAACATCCCGCCCCACACCGCGGCGTTGGCCGCGAGCTCGACGTCGGCGTCCTCCAGCACGATCATCGGGTCCTTGCCGCCGAGTTCGAGGCTGACCGGGGTGAGCCGCTGCGCGGCGCGCTCCATGACCTTGCGACCCGTCGCCGTCGACCCGGTGAACTGGATGTAGTCGGAGTTGTCGATGACGGCCTCGGAGACCTCGCGCGTTCCCTGCGCGATCGCGAGCACCTCGGGCGCTCCCGAGTCCAGCCAGCCGCGCAGCAGAAGCTCAGCCGTCAGCGGCGTGCGCTCCGAGGGCTTGAGCAGGACGGAGCATCCTGCGGCCAGCGCGCCGAGGGCGTCCATCAACGCGTTGGCGACGGGGAAGTTCCACGGCGCGATGATGCCGACCACCGCGCGGGGGCGGTAGTGCACGGTGACCTTCTTGACGGCCATGAACGGCAGGGCCGGCGGCCGTGTCTCCGGCGCCAGCGCCTTCTCCATCGTCTTGATGTAGTACGACGCAATCATGAGGAGCATCGGAACCTCTTGGGTCGCATCGGCCGTCGACTTGCCGGTCTCCCTGATCAGAAGCGACTCGATCTCGTCGCGGTGCTCGCCGAGCCACACCGCGTACCGGGCGAGCACCTTGGCCCGACCCGCGGGACCGCGCGCCTCCCACTCCCGCTGAGCCTTTCGCAGCCCGGAGGCGATGCGCGGCACGTCGGCCGGATCGGTCCAGCGCACGGTCCCGGCCGGGGCGCCGGTGGCTGGGTTCTTGATGGTCGCAGTGCTCGCGTCTACCTCGTGCGTAGCTGTCATGGATCCATGCTAGCCGTTGCTGTGACCCACGTCGCACTCGGGTTGACACCTGTCAAGTCGGGCGACGCGGGCGGCGAGGCAGACCAATGCCGTGCCGAGCAGCAGGCCACCGATCGTGTCGGTGAAGTAGTGAATGGTGAACGACAGACCGAGCATCCCGAGCACGCCGTAGGCGACGGCGACCGCGACTGCCCATGCCGCGCCACCCGCGGTGATGACTGCAAACCCCAGAAGGACGACCAGCAACGTGGTGTGCCCGCTCGGATACGCCAGTGAACCGTCGAACCTTCTCTGGAAACCGCGCTTGGCCAGGCGCTCGACGATGATCGCGAGGGGCGGGGTCACGAAGATCACCGCCGCGAACCGCCACCGCCGTCGATACAGCGCCGCCACGAAGCAGACCACCAGGATGGGCAGCATCACCCGGACGTTGGTGGAGTAGCGCAAGCGACGCAGGAGACCATGGTCCTCGCCCGCGCGGGTGAACCAGGTGTCGATCGGCGTCGTCCCGTGCCCCACCGCCACTCCGAGCACGACCATCGCCACCAGTGCGATCAGCGGCCACCAGACGACTACCTTGTGCAGGTTCATTCAGTCTGCGATGCCCCGGATGTAGGCCGCGGCGCCGAGGTGTTGCGCACAGTCGTCGATGATGCTGACGATTCTCGCGCTGGCCGTGACGGCCGGCGTCCAGCGCTTGTCCACGATGCGCGCGAGCTCCTCGGTCGTGACCGAGGCGACGAACTCAAGGGTCATCTGGTGCACGGCGTGGTAGTAGCCGGCCAGCATCCCGACGGGTGCACGCACCTTTGCGGCCTGCTCGGGGGTGTGGCCGTAGCCGTGCGAATCCTTCGGCAGGTCGAGGTTGAACCTGTCCACCCAACCGTCGCGCGTCCACACCTGTTCGGTGCCCGTGATGTCGCACAGCTGCGCGTCCTGGACGCGCGCGCTGTGCCACAGCAACCACGCGATGCTGTTGGCCTCGGGACTGGGCTGGTAGATCAGGGCCTCGTCGGACAGGCCGTCGGCGATCGCGTCGACGTGCTCGATCAGTCGGGTGAACGAGTCGCGGAGCAGTTCGCGAACGGCGTCTGCGTCAGTGGTGGCCATGTCGGCAAAACTACGCGAAGGCCCGCCCGAGCTCAGTTGGCCGGCGTGGCTCCGTGGAAGACGGCCTCGACGTTGTTGCCGTCGGGATCGCGAACGAAGGCACCGAAGTAGCCGGGGTGATACTCCGGCCACATCCTCGGCGCGTGCAGCGACTCGACGCCGAGCTTCAGCGCGGCGTCGTAGAAGGCCTTCACTTCGTCGGTACTGGTGGCCTGGAAGGCGAAGTGCACGGGCACGGTCGGGCCCCTGCCGTCGGCATCCTCCAGCCAGAAGTCCGGTTTGCCGTTGCGGCCGTATCCGATCGCAGGGCCGACATCCATCTGCCTGCCGTAGCCGAGTTCGCCGAGAACGGCGTCGTAGAACTCCTTGGACTTGCCGTAGTCGGCACAGATGATTCCGAAGTGGTCGATCACGGGCTCATCCTGGCATCTCGGTATGACACGGTCGTACATTCAAGGCATGACTTTCGATTTGATCGTTCGCGGCGGCACGATCGTCGACGGGCTCGGCAGCGAGCCGTTCGTCGGTGACGTCGCGATCACCGACGGTGTCATCGCGGCGATCGGCCACGTCACCGGCGAGGCGGCGCGTGAGATCGACGCGACGGGGCTGCTCGTCACCCCCGGTTTCGTGGATCTGCACACGCACTACGACGGACAGGCCATCTGGTCGGAGCGCATGACGCCGTCGTCGGCGCACGGCGTCACGACCGCGGTGATGGGCAACTGCGGCGTCGGGTTCGCGCCGTGCCGCCCCGAGGACCACGACGTGCTGGTCGACGTCATGGCCGGCGTCGAGGACATCCCCGGCGTCGTCATGGTCGACGGGTTGCCCTGGTCGTGGGAGACGTTCCCCGAGTTCCTCGACACCATCGACGCGGGCAAGCGGGACATCGACGTCGCGGCGTACCTACCGCATTCCCCGCTGCGCGTGTACGTGATGGGTCAACGCGGGGTGGACCGCGAGCAGGCCACCCCCGAGGACCTGGCCATGATGCGCAAGCTCGCGGCCGAGGCGATATCGGTTGGCGCGCTTGGCTTCGCATCGTCGCGGCTGACCATCCACAAGACGGAGAGTGGCCAGCCCATCCCGAGTTACGACGCCGCCCAGGCCGAGATCGAGGCCATCGTCCGCGGCGTCGACGATGCGGGCGGCGGGCTCATCCAGTTCGTTCCCGACCTGTTGGCCGCCGACTACGAGCAGGCGCTACAGACCGTCTTCGACGTGGCCGCCGACGTAGGCCAGCCCGTCACGTTCACGCTGGCCATCGGAAATGCCGGTCCCGCACTGCATCTGGACGCACTGCGGATGGTGGAGAAGGCCAACGAGAACGGTGGCGAAGTCAGCGCGCAGATGTTCCCGACGGCCCATCGGCCTGGTCATCGGGCTCGAACTGTCCGGCAACCCCTTCACCACGTATCCCAGTTACCAGGAGATCGCGCACCTGCCCCTCGAGGAGCGGGTCGCAGAGATGCGCAAACCCGAAGTGCGCCAACGCATCCTGGCCGACAAGCCGGGCAGCAACGGGCATCCCCTGATGTTCGCGTCGCAGGCGTGGGACTACATGTACCCGCTCGGCGATCCGCCGAACTACGAGCCCTCCCCCGCCGACAGCATCGGCGCCCGCGCACGCGCCCGCGGCGTGGATCCGCTGGAGGAGGCCTACGACCGCTGCCTCGACGACGACGGGCACGCCATGCTGCTGGTCACGCTGGCCAACTTCCGGGACGGATCGCTGGACACGGTGGCCGAGCTGTTCAGCCGCGATGACGTCATCCTCGGCCTCGGCGACGGCGGCGCGCACTACGGAATGATCTGCGACGCAAGCTTTCCCACGTACATGCTGGCGCACTGGGCGCGCGACCGGGCCACCGGGCGGCTCACGGTCGCCCAGGCCGTACGCCACCTGACGTCGGTGCCGGCAAGGGTGGCGGGCCTGGCCGACCGCGGCCGCATCGCCGTCGGGTACAAGGGCGACCTCAACGTCATCGACCACGCCGCGATGCGGGTGCACAAGCCCGTCGTCGCGCGCGATCTGCCCGCGGGCGGCCGCAGGCTCGACCAGGGCGCCGACGGCTACGTCGCGACCATCGTGTCCGGCGAGGTCATCGCCGAGAACGGCGTACCGACCGACGCTCGGCCGGGCAAGCTGGTCCGCGGCAGGCAGTCCGCGCCCGCGTGACCCGCGTCGCGCCGCTGGCGCCGCCGTGGAGTGCGGACGACGCAGCGGGCATCAACAGCTGGGGCCACCCCGATCGGACCTACGAGCCGCTCCTGCTGGTGCGCTGCCTGCAGCGGCATCCCGGCGCTCGCCGCGAAGCTGCGCAAGCTGGGCGAGGCGCTCTACGTCGACACCCTGCTGCCGCCGCGGGTGCGCACCATCGCGATCCTGCGGATCTGCGCGCTGGTCGGCTGCGCCTACGAGTGGGGTGGCCAGGCCGCATTCTGGGGACCGATCGCCGGCGTCAGCGACGACGAGTGCGACGCGCTGGTCACGGGAGCCGACGCCAGCTGGAGCGACCCCGAGCGTGTGCTGATCGCCGCCGTCGACGAGCTCGAGCGGACCGGGTCGTGGTCGGGCGATACCTGGAATGCGTTGGGCGACAACCTCGATGACGAACAGCGGATGGAACTGCTCATCGCCGTCGGCTGGTACCGGACGATCTGCACGCTGTGCAACGGGCTCGACCTGCCCGTCGAGGGGTGGATGCGGGCGTGGCCGCCTAGCGTGAGGCCCGGTCGCGCCGCAGCGCCGGATGCTGCTTGGCCAACAGCGGCAGGAGCAGCCGCCGCGGAATGAAGCTGGAACAGCCGGGTGCTGATTTGGCTCGGGAGACCGGCGATCACGTCGCCGCGGTCGTCTTCGAGCGCGTCGATGCCCACCTTGGCGACCTCGCGCGCGGCATCCACATGAACTTCGGGAACGCCGGCGGCGAACGTCTTCTCGTCCATGCCCGCCGACTGCAGGAACTCGGTGCGCACCGGGCCGGGATGCAGCGTCGGCGACGGTGACGCCCGTGCCTGCGAGTTCGGCACGCAGACCCGCGGTGTAGGTGCGCACGAACGCCTTGGTGGCCGCATAGCCCGCCTGCCCGGGGAACGGGTGAAATCCCGCGGTGGAACCGACGTTGAGGATCGCGCCGCGACCGCGCGGCACCATCTGCTGCACGGCGCGGGTGCACAGGTCGATCACCGCCTCGACGTTGACCCGCACCTGCGCGATCTCGGCGTCGACCGTCGATTCGGCGACCGCGCCCAATCGTTCCGATGCCAGCGTTGTTGACCAGCACGTCGACGGTCAGACCGCGATCGGCGACCGCGTCGAACAGGCTGGCCCGCGCCGTCGGATCGGCGACGTCGCAAGCGATTACCTCGACGCGGACGGCGTCGGCCGAGTTCGGCGGCGAGCTCGCGCAGCTTGTCCTCGCGGCGCGCGACCAGCGTGACGCCGTGGCCGCGTGACGCCAGTTCGCGGGCGATGTCGGCGCCGATGCCCGACGACGCACCCGGTCACGATGGCGGTGGATCGGGCGATGGCTTCGGAAGTGGCATGGGTCGAAACCTATCCGCCGCACTTGCGCGCGATAACCGGCCACCCGTATACGAGGCGGGCGCCAGTCTGGCGCTGGCGGCGTTCGTGACCTGTCCATTGGTCGGCGCACTGGTACCAGTTGCCCATTGGAAGCGAATCCCGTTCGCGGGCGTCGAGGTCGCGTCGGTCGGCGCACTGGTACCTGGCGTCTACGTGTTCCGAACGCTGGCCGGGTTCGTGGACTTCGTCGCCCGTCCGAACGCGCAGCTCCTGAGCGACGCTGCCGCCGACATGATCGGCGCGACAGCCGTAAGCTCGGCATGAGCGTCAAGGTGGACCTCGACCAACTGGCCGAGGCACTGGCCGACTTCGCCTTCGGCTACCTGATCACCGTCGGCGACGACTATCGCGCCCATACGGTGGCGGTCGATGCCGTGCTGACGCGACGGCTTACTCGACGTCGGAACGCGGCAGGCCGGAGTACGTGCCGCAATGTCACCGCACACCCCGACGGTGACCATCGTCTGGCCGCCGCCCGAAGCGGGCGGCTACACGCTGATCGTCGATGGCCGCGCCCAGATCACGGATGATGTACTGGCCATCTCGCCTGACCAGCGCGGTCCTGCACCGCAGGGCGGTCGCCCGACACCCCCACCGCCTCGGGCTGCGGCGACGACTGCGTGCCGCTCGGCTGATTCGCGTGTTTTCCGATTGGGCCCTGCGGTCACGCGGTGAAGTTTCGGCAGCGCGGGAGTTCTACGGGGCTTTGCGGCGGCCTGCTCCAGGGATGCGATCGACGAAGCGACCGAGCCGGACGACGGTGTTGTCCAGCGGATCGACGATCTCGGTGAGTCGCTGCAGAGTGGGCAGGATCGCCACGAGTTCGTCGATGCCCGTAGCCAACTTCTCGGCGTGGGTGTCGATGCCCTCCGCCGCAACACTCAGACCGGCAATCTCCTCCGCGATCTTGCCTGCGTTGCGGTCGATGCCGGCGATGTTCGTGCCCAGCTCGGACATGTTGCCCGCGATGACCTCCGCCGCATGACGGAGGGCGGCCACGTCGTCGAGCGTCGAGCCGACGCGGTCGATCAACGACGCCAGCGCGACGGCGCGGCGCGCGGTTTGCCGCACGGTGGTTTCCGTCCAGTTCAGCAGGCCGCCAAGCCCGGGAACGGCGTTGACGTCCACCTGTGGCGAGCCATAGCCGATTAGCTGCATGGCATGGATTGTGCCCTTCGATGCCACATTTGGAGGCAAACTTCCCGACGTCTGCGGCGACGACTGCGTACCCATCGGCGGTTGACGATGCCCGCATTGCGATCATCGCGCGCCCAACTGTGGGATCGTCGGCGATTCCGTGGTTTAACTGGATGACGTGACCGTTACCGATGCGGCCGACGAGGTCAGCGATCAGAACCCGGAATCACACCTCAGGCTCGCACGGCGCTGTGGGCCAGCCTGGTCGGTACCACCATCGAGTGGTACGACTTCTTCCTCTACGCGACCGCGGCAAGCCTGGTGTTCAACAAGGCCTTCTTCCCCGACCAGAGCACGTTCGTGGGCACGATGCTGGCGTTCGCGACCTTCGCGGTCGGCTTCCTGGTGCGTCCGATAGGCGGCTTCGTCTTCGGCCACGTCGGTGACCGGATCGGGCGCAAGCGGACCCTGGCGCTCACCATGTTCCTGATGGGCGGGGCGACCGCACTCATGGGCGTGCTGCCCACGACGGCGCAGATCGGCGTACTGGCCCCAATCCTGTTGCTGCTCTTGCGGATCGTGCAGGGTTTCGCACTCGGCGGCGAGTGGGCGGGCGCGGTCCTGCTCGCGGTCGAGCACGGCCCGCCACGGCGGCGCGGACTCTTCGGCAGCATCCCCCAGATCGGGCTTGCCCTCGGGTTGGCCTTGGGCACCGGCGTATTCGCGCTGCTGCAGTACGCACTTCCCGACGAGGCGTTCCTCACCTACGGGTGGCGGATCGCCTTCCTGCTCAGCATCCTGCTGGTGATCTTCGGTGTCGTGGTTCGGTTGCGGGCCAGCGAGACTCCCGCGTTCGAGAAGGTGCGCGACGACGACGACCGCGCCGCGGTTCCGGTGAAGGACGTCTTCACTCCGCCCGCACTGCGTTCGACGGTGCTGGGCATGCTGTCGCGGTGGGGTGAGGGGGCCGCGTTCAACACCTGGGGCGTGTTCGCCATCTCGTATGCGACGACCACGCTGAAACTCGGCAAGATTCCGGTGCTGGTCTCCGTCACCGCCGCGGCGCTGCTGATGGCGGTGTTGATCCCGGTGTCGGGTCTGCTGACCGACCGGTTCGGCCCGAAGAAGATCTACGCCGCAGGAATCGCCGCCTACGGCGTCGCCGTGTTCCCCGTCTTCGCCCTGTTCGGCACCAGGAACATCTGGCTCTACGCGCTTGGCACTGCTGGTGGTGTTCGGCGTCATCCACGCGTTGTTCTACGGCGCGGAGGGCACGCTGTACGCGTCGCTGTATCCCGCGCGAATCCGCTACACCGGACTGTCGACCGTCTACCAGTTGTCGGGCGTCTACGCGTCGGGCCTGACCCCGCTGATCCTCACGGCGCTCATCGGCGCGGCCGGGGGTGCGCCGTGGCTCGCGTGCGGCTATCTGGTGGCGACCGCGGCGATCGCCGTCGTCGCCACGCTGCTGCTGAAGCCGACCCCGCTCGAGGACCTCTAATCGGCGTCACCGGACGAGGCGCTTGAAGCGCCCGCCGATTCTTGGGTGTGCCCGCCCAGCAGCCGCTTGAGTACGCCAGACCGGACGTTGACGGCGCGGTGCTTACCGCCCTTGGGCACCGGGCCGTTCGCTTGGCCTGCCGGCGCGTCAGCGCTGGGACTCAGCAGAGACCGCACGTTCAATGACGTTGCGTCTTGGCGGTTCTCGGAACGCGCTGGCGCGAATGCCGAACGCAGGGTGGCCGACGCGACGGGACGCTTCGCCTCTGGCGCGACGCTCGTCGACTGCACCGCGGTGGCGACGGCCTCAGGAGCGTGGTTCGTCGGAGACAGCACGGCGTGGATCAGACCGCTGGCGATGCGGGCAACTGGTCCGGCGCTTGTGGGTTCGCCGCCACGCTGGCGGGCACGTTGCCGAGGTAGTCCGCCGCGGTCCATGCCGCGTACAGCGGCGTGCGGACGATGTCCTGGCCCGCGACGATCGCGCCGCCGAACAGCGTGTTGCTCGAGACCTCTTGCACCGCTTCGTATCCGGGCATCGGGTCGGGGAGCTGGCCGAGCACGCCGTTGAACACGTCCGCGAACGCGAACCTCCCCTGGTTGACCAGGCCGGGTTCCGTGGCGCTCGGGCCGAGCGGATACGGCAGCAGGGTCGCGAAGAGGGCGACGGTCTGCTCGGTCTCCCACGGATAGGCGGCGATCGGCGGTCCGACAGCGGGATTGACGAATCGCTGCACCAGGTAGCTCAGCACGTTGGGGGCCACTTCGGGGTGCTGCGCCGCGGCCAGCACGGCGAGCGACGCCTCGAACGGCAGTGAGATCGTCGCGTCGACGTGGAGGCCGACCAGACTGTCCAGCACCGTGACGGCGGTGCCCAGCCCCTGCAGTGAGGTGACCGCCGCCGCGTTCGCGACGTCCACGCGGATCGTCGGCGGTTCGACGTGTTGGGGCATGGCCGTGACCGCAGCCCCGGACACGACCCCTGCGGCTGCCAACGCGGCGGCGAACTTCGTGTGTGGACGTGCGTGAACAGTCATGGGAACCCCTCGGTAGTGGCTCGTGGCGCGAGCCGCACCGGAAGTATGTCAACGTCGGATGACTTATGTCAACGGTCGGAGACATCCTTTCGTTGAACTGCTGCGGCATGCTCTCCGCCGAACGTGAACCACACGACGCTTGCCCGCGCCTGAAACGTCGTGACGTTCACGCTCGGGCCCATGAATGCACGAAAAAGCCCGGCCTGCCGAAGCAGACCGGGCCTTCCGGTAGAGAGCTAGGACTTAGAAGTCCATGCCGCCCATGCCACCGGTCGGGTCGCCCGCGGGTGCGGACGCCTTCTCCGGCTTGTCGGCGACGACGGCCTCGGTGGTGAGGAACAGCGCCGCGATGGACGCCGCGTTCTGCAGCGCCGAGCGGGTGACCTTGACGGGGTCGGCAACGCCGGCCTTGAGCAGGTCTTCGTACTCACCGGTCGCGGCGTTCAGGCCGTGACCCGCAGGAAGGTTGGACACCTTCTCCGCGACGACACCCGGCTCCAGGCCACCGTTGAAGGCGATCTGCTTGAGCGGGGCCGACAGCGAAACGCGGACGATGTTGGCGCCAGTGGCCTCGTCGCCGGTCAGCTTCAGGTCGTCGAGCGCGGGAGCCGCCTGCAGCAGCGCCACGCCGCCACCGGCGACGATGCCCTCTTCGACGGCAGCCTTCGCGTTGCGAACGGCGTCCTCGATGCGGTGCTTGCGCTCCTTGAGCTCCACCTCGGTGGCAGCTCCGGCCTTGATCACCGCAACACCGCCGGCCAGCTTGGCCAGGCGCTCCTGCAGCTTCTCGCGGTCGTAGTCGGAGTCGCTGTTCTCGATCTCGGCGCGGATCTGGGCCACGCGGCCCTGGATCGCCTCGGCATCGCCTGCACCCTCGATGACGGTGGTCTCGTCCTTGGTGACGACGACCTTGCGTGCGGTGCCGAGCAGCGCGACGTCGGCGGTCTCGAGAGACAGTCCGACCTCTTCGCTGACGACCTGGCCACCCGTGAGGATGGCGATGTCCTGCAGCATGGCCTTGCGGCGGTCACCGAAGCCAGGCGCCTTGACGGCGACGGACTTGAAGGTGCCACGGATCTTGTTGACCACCAGGGTGGAAAGGGCTTCGCCCTCGACGTCCTCGGCGATGATCAGCAATGGCTTGCCGGACTGAATGACCTTCTCCAGCAAGGGAAGCAGATCCTTGACCGTCGAAACCTTCGACGAGACGAGCAGGATGTACGGATCCTCGAGGATCGCTTCCTGACGCTCGGCGTCGGTGACGAAGTAGCCGGAGATGTAGCCCTTGTCGAACCGCATGCCCTCGGTGAGCTCGAGCTGCAGGCCGAAGGTGTTGGACTCCTCGACGGTGATGACACCCTCGTTGCCGACCTTGTCCATGGCCTCGGCGATCAGATCGCCGATGGACTGGTCGCCTGCCGAGATGCCAGCGGTAGCAGCGATCTGCTCCTTGGTCTCGACCTCTTTGGCCGAGGCAAGCAGCGTCTCGGTGATCTTCTCGACGGCCTTCTCGATGCCGCGCTTCAGGCCGAGCGGGTTTGCGCCGGCTGCGACGTTGCGCAGACCTTCGCGAACCAGCGCCTGAGCGAGCACGGTGGCGGTGGTGGTGCCGTCGCCTGCGACGTCGTCAGTCTTCTTGGCGACTTCCTTGACCAGCTCTGCGCCGATCTTCTCGTAGGGGTCCTCCAGCTCGATCTCCTTGGCGATGGAAACACCATCGTTGGTGATCGTGGGGGCGCCCCACTTCTTTTCCAGGACGACGTTGCGGCCCTTGGGGCCCAACGTCACCTTTACGGCGTCGGCGAGGGCATTGAGACCCCGCTCGAGGCCGCGGCGGGCCTCTTCGTCGTACGCAATTATCTTGGACATTGCGAAGTGATTCCTCCGGATTGGGGATGACACGTTCTTGGGCCGGGCGCAGTGCCCGCGACGGACGACCTCAGTTGTGTACGGACTGTGGTCTCACCGTCCCGACCTAGCACTCACTGATCGAGAGTGCCAACGTCCTTTTTAGCACTCGACCATGGCGAGTGCAAGGAGAGGCGGGCCATCCCCGCGGGCCCCGGCATGACTCCAGCCAGCGGATCCGGTCCGATTTCCGACGGCTGCGCTAGCGGGGCCGCAGTCCGTCGAGAAGCACCTCGGTGACCCGTTCGGCGACGTCCGGGTTGTATCCCTGCATCGCCTGCGCGCCGACGATGAGCGCTTTCGCCTCCGGGACGGTGATGTCCGCGCGGGCGGTACCCGCTCGCTGAGCGGCGGCCAGCAGATCTCCGAGCAGACCGAGAAACTCCGATTCCGCCTGCCGGCGCGACGACGTTGATGTCGATTCCGTAGCCCGCCATCGCCTGGGCGAGGCTCAGGTCGGCGGCGCCCTGAGTCACCATCGACTTGAGGTAGGCGAAGAATGCGTCGCCCGGTTCGGCTGGAGGCGAGAAGGTCTCGACCGTAGGTCACCATCTGCTGCAGACGGTCCTGGATGACGGCGCCGAACAGCGACTCCTTCGTCGGGAAGTGGCGGTAGACCGTGCCCGCGCCGACGCCGGCCCGGCGGGCGATCTCGTCGATGGGGACGGCCAACCCCTCGGCCGCCATCGTCTCGTAGGCGACCTCCAGCACCCGCGCGCGATTGCGGGCCGCGTCGGCCCGCAGCGGGCGCTCGGTTTCGCTCATGGCATACCTCGGGAATCACTAAGCGGGGCGAGCGTTCCGTATAGTCGTAACAAGCGGGGCGCATGCTCCGCTTAACACTCTAGCGAGGAGACATCATGCCCAACTGGACAACCGCCGACATTCCCGACCAGACCGGCCGCGTCGCCGTCATCACCGGCGCCAACACCGGACTCGGCTATGAAACCGCCGCCGCACTCGCGGCGAAGGGAGCGCACGTCGTTCTCGCGGTGCGCAACCTCGACAAGGGCAAGGAGGCCGTGCGGCGCATCGAACGGGAGACGCCGACCGCCAACGTCGTCGCTGCAGGAGCTGGACCTCAGCTCGCTCGAGTCCGTGCGCACGGCGTCGGAACAACTGCGTTCCGATCACGACCGCATCGACCTGCTGATCAACAACGCCGGGGTCATGTGGACCGCCGAAGTCGACCACCAAGGACGGCTTCGAGCTCCAGTTCGGCACCAACCATCTCGGCCACTTCGCCCTCACCGGGCTGCTGCTCGACCGAATCCTGCCGGTCGCCGGTTCACGGATCGTGACGGTCAGCAGCATCGGCCATCGCATCATCGCCGACATCCACTTCGACGACCTGCAGTGGGAGCGCAGCTACAACCGGGTCGCCGCATACGGCCAGTCCAAGCTCGCCAACCTGCTGTTCACCTATGAACTGCAGCGTAGGCTCGCCGCACCACGGCACGACACATCGCCGCCGCCGTTCACCCCGGCGGGTCGGACACCGAACTGCGCACGGCACCTGCCCTGACTTCGTGGCGCCTGCCTTGCTGCCGCTGATCAGCCAGTCCGCGGCGATGGGCGCCCTGCCCACGCTGCGCGCGGCCACCGATCCCGGCGGTGCTCGGCGGCGAGTACTACGGGCCCGACGGCTTCGGCGGAATGCGCGGGTACCCGAAGGTCGTCCAGTCGAGCAAGCAAGTCCCACGACGCCGACCTGCAGCGCCGACTGTGGACGGTCTCCGAGGAACTGACCGGGGTGGTCTATCCGAGCTGACGCCGTCAGACTGGTGGCGTGTCACTGGTCGTGCCGCCGTATCCCCCGCCCCGCTACACCAACGACGAGCCGGAGGTCTCCGCGTCACTGCGACGCGGCGACCAGCCGCCGGACTACGACTCCTTCGGCCTGATCCAGTACCACTATCTGGCCAACCAGGAGAAGACCGGCGGCGACTACGGCCTCTACCGCGTCGACCTCGCGCCGAAGGCGGGCGGACCCGGGCCGCACTTCCACCGGGCCATGTCCGAGGCGTTCTTCGTGCTGTCGGGCACCATGGAGCTCTACGACGGAACCGACTGGACGACGGGCGGGACCGGCGACTTCCTCTACGTGCCGCCCGGCGGAGTGCACGGTTTCCGCAACGTGGCCGACGATCCCGCGTCGATCCTGATGCTGTTCGCTCCCGGCGCGCCGCGTGAGCACTACTTCGAGGGCCTCGCCACAGCTGAGCGAACTGACCGACGACGAGCGCCGCGAGTGGTTCATCGCGAACGACAACTACCTCATCGAGTGAGTCGCGCGGAAAGATAAGGCGCCGTACGGCTTTCGGGTGCTTCGGCGACCTGGGCCGGGGTTCCCGCGGCGACCACCCGCCCGCCGGCGTCACCGGCACCTGGGCCAAGGTCGATCACCCAGTCGGTGCCGGCGACGACCCGCATGTCGTGCTCGGCCACCACCACGGTGTTGCCCGCGTCGACGAGGCGATGCAACTGCCGGTCCAGCAGATCGACGTCCGCGGGATGCAGGCCGGTGGTGGGCTCGTCGAGCACGTAGAGCGTGTGGCCGCGCCGTGGCCGTTGGAGTTCGGAGGCCAGCTTGATGCGCTGCGCCTCACCGCCGGACAGTTCGGTCGCAGGCTGGCCGAGGCGCAGGTAGCCGAGACCGACTTCCTGAAGCGTCGTCAGGCTTCGTGCGGCACCGGTCACGTCGGCGAAGAACTCCGAGGCCGTGTCGACCGTCATCGCCAGCACGTCGGCGATCGTGTGGTCGCGGTAGCGCACCTCGAGCGTCGCCTCGTTGTAGCGGGCGCCGTGGCACGTCGGGCACCGGCCGTAAGTGCCTGGGAGGAAGAGCAATTCGACCGAGACGAAGCCCTCGCCCTGACACGTCGGGCATCTGCCCTCGGCGACGTTGAACGAGAATCGACCTGCGGTCCAGCCGCGCTTGCGGGCCGCAGGCGTCGCGGCGAACACCTTCCGCACCGCGTCGAACAGACCGGTGTAGGTCGCCAGCGTCGAACGGGGCGTGCGCCCGATCGGCTTCTGGTTCACCGAGACCAGGCGGTCGATCAGTTCGACTCCGTCGGCGGTGACACCGATGCTGGCGTCGTGATCGAGGTCGACGAGATCGTTGTCCGGTTCGTCGTCGCTGGCGTCGGGCTCCGCCGACGTCGCCGCCGAGTGAACGGGTGACGACGTCGCCGAGCACCTTGTAGACCAGTGTCGACTTGCCCGAGCCCGATACCCCGGTCACGGCGGTGTAGGCGCCGAGGGGAAGGTCGACGTCGAGGTCCCGCAGGTTGTGGAAGTTGATGCCGCGCAACCTCATCCAGCCAAGCGGTGTGCGCGGTGTCCGGTCCGGCGGTGGCGTGTCGTCGAAGAGGTACCCGCGGGTGACCGACGCCTCGACGTCCGCCAACCCGGCCACCGGACCGCTGTAGAGCACCTCGCCGCCGAGCTCACCCGCTCCGGGGCCCACGTCGACGATCCAGTCCGCGCGCCGCACCACGTCCATGTCGTGCTCGACCACGAACAGTGAATTGCCCGCCCGCCGCAGCCGGTCCAACACGTCGAGCAGCGGTTCGGCGTCGGCCGGGTGGAGCCCGGCCGACGGTTCGTCGAGGACGTACAGCACGCCGAACAGCCCGGCGCGCAGCTGGGTGGCCAGGCGCAGCCGCTGCAGCTCGCCCGGCGACACGGTCGGGGTGCGACGGTTCAGCGCGAGATAGCCCAGCCCCAGATCGATCAGCACCTGGATGCGGGCCACCAGGTCGGCTGCGATCATCGTGGCCACCTCGGTCAGCTCGCCGGACTCGGTGCCCTCGAACGCGGCCTCGAAGTCGGTGCGCGTCGGCCGCGGGGCGCAGTGCTTCGGCCAGTTCGGCGAGCGGCAACGCGATGAGTTCGGCGATGTTGCGGCCCGCGAAGGTGACGGCCAGCGCCTCCGGCCGCAGCCCCGATCCGTCGCAGACCGGGCACGCCACGCTGTCGACGAACTTGAGCACCCGCCTGCGCATCATCGCGCTCTGCGAGTTGGCCAGCGTGTGCCGGACGTGGCGCTCGGCGCTGGAGAAGGTGCCGTTGTAGGTAGTAGTCGGCGGTGACGGCGGCCCGGTTCGGATGGATCTCGACGGTCGGCTGCTCGTCGGTGAACAGGATCCAGTTGCGTTGCTTCTTGGGCAGCTTGTGCCACGGCTTGTCGATGTCGTAGCCGAGCGTGATGAGGATGTCGCGCAGGTTCTGCCCCTGCCATGCGCCCGGCCAGGCGGCGACGGCGCCCTCCCGGATGGTCAGCGCGGGATCGGGAACCAGCGTCTCCTCGGTGACCCGGTGGATGCGGCCGAGGCCGTGGCACTCCGGGCAGGCGCCGATCGCCGTGTTCGGCGAGAACGAGTCCGAGTCCAGGCGCTCGGTGAAGCCCTTCGGAAAGGTGCCCGCTCTGGAGAAGAGCATCCGCAACAGGTTCGACAGCGTCGTCACGGTGCCGACCGACGAACGCGACGAGGTCGACCCGCGCCGCTGCTGCAGCGCGACGGCAGGAGGGAGCCCCGTGATGTCGTCGACCTTCGGCGCGCCTGCGGGCAGCAGCAGGCGCCGGGCGTACGGCGCGACCGATTCGAAGTAGCGGCGCTGCGCCTCGGCGTAGATCGTGCCGAACGCCAATGACGACTTGCCCGATCCCGAGATGCCGGTGAACGCGACCAGTGCGTCGCGCGGGGCGGCCACGTCGACCGCCGCGCAGGTTGTGCACCCGGGAACCAAGCACCCGGACGAACGGATCGTGTTCGACCGCGGGCTGCTCGAGGCATCCGCCCATTCTGCGCGCGGCCGACGACACCTACGCCGGGCGAGCCGTCACTGCACGGATTGCCCGGCCAACCGCACGAACTCCCACCCGCCGGCGAGCATGGCCGGAATCGCGGCGCCCACCCCCGCAGCCGTGCCCGAGGTCGGATGGTTCACGTGGGCCAGCACGATCGACCCCGGTGTGGCGCCCGTGATCGCGGCGGCGACCTTGCCCGCCGGTGCCGTCGCGCCGTTGTCGGCGTTCACCGAGAAGCCGACGGGAGTCAGGCCGAGCTCGTGCACGATCTGCACGGCGACGTCGTCGTAGTGCGCGGTTCCCGTCCGGAACCAGGTCGGCGCCCTCCCCGTGAGTGCCGTGAGCCGGTTCTGGTTGGTCCACACCTCGTCGACCGCCTCGTCGGCGGACTTCGTGCCTCCGATCCCGTACGCGGACCGGCCCGTCACCGACAGCGGCACGTGCCGAGTGCCGTGGTTGCCGATGTCGAACAACGGGTTCGCGGCCAACTGCTCGGTGCGCCCCGGGTTGGCGTCGATCCACTTCGAGCAGACGAACAGCACGGCGGGCACGTCGTACCGCTGCAACGTGTCCAGCAACCGTTCGTCGCTCGCGCGGTCACACGCATCGAACGACAGCGCGACTTGATTGCCTGCCGGGGCAAACCTCGTGACGATCCCAGGCAGGGCCATGCCCCACTGCGTCGGCGCCCGCCCGGTGTTGAGCCCAGCGACGCTCGTCGCGTCGACCCCGGACGCGGCGATCGCGGCCGCGGGCCGCAGCGCGCCGCTACCCAGCACGGCGACGCCGCCGGCCAGCGCCGTGCAGGAACGTCCGCCTGGTCTGCACCAGCGCACGGTAGGTGTGCAGCCTGGCTGGATCTTGACAACCAGGCGGCAATCCGCTGAGTGCGGCACGCCCGGCACGCGGACACGCCGTAATCCCGACACGAAAACCCGTGTCCCCTCGCATCATTAGCTGCGATTGGCGAGCGTGCCCTAGACTGCCCTTCGACCAGATTGGAGTCTTCGGGTGCGGGCTAATGCAGCGCCCAGCACCCAGGCTTTGCGGGGCTGGCAACGTCGCGCCATGGTGCGCTACCTGAAGGACGCTCCTCGCGACTTCCTCGCCGTCGCGACCCCGGGCTCCGGCAAGACGACCTTCGCGCTGCGCATCGCCGCGGAACTGCTGGCCGACGGGACCGTCGAGCGCATCACCGTCGTCGTCCCCACCGAGCACCTCAAGACGCAGTGGGCTTCGGCCGCCGCAAGCGTCGGCCTCGCGCTCGACCCCAAGTTCAGCAATTCGTCCGCCCAGAACTCCGACGAGTACCACGGCGTGGTCGTCACCTATGCACAGGTGGCCAGCCACCCGGGCCGGCACCGCGTGCGCACCGAGAACCGCAAGACGCTCGTGGTGTTCGACGAGATCCACCACGGCGGCGACGCGAAGAGTTGGGGCGAGGCGATCCTCGAGGCCTTCGGCGACGCGACGCGCAGGCTCGCGCTGACCGGCACGCCGTTCCGCAGCGACGACAGCGCCATCCCGTTCGTCACCTACGAGCGCGGCCCCGACGGCTTCGCGCGCTCGCAGGCCGATCACGTCTACGGCTACGCCGAGGCGCTCACCGACGGCGTCGTCCGGCCGGTCGTGTTCCTGGCCTACTCCGGCGAATCGCGGTGGCGGGACAGCGCGGGCGAGGAGCATGCCGCCCGACTCGGTGAACCGCTGACCGCCGAACACACGGCGCGGGCCTGGCGCACGGTCCTGAATCCGGCGGGCGAATGGATGCCCGCGGTGATCGCCGCCGCCGACACCCGGCTGACCCAGAAGCGCCAACACATGCCGGATGCGGGCGGGATGATCATCGCCTCGGATCAGACGGCGGCCAGGGCGTACGCCAAGCTGCTGACGACTCTCACGGGCGAGGCGCCGACGGTGGTGCTGTCCGACGATCCGGGCTCCTCCGACCGGATCACGGCATTCTCCGCGGGCACCAGCCGTTGGCTCGTCGCGGTGCGCATGGTCTCCGAGGGCGTCGACGTCCCGCGGCTGGCCGTCGGGGTCTACGCCACCAGCGCGTCGACGCCGCTGTTCTTCGCGCAGGCGATCGGCCGGTTCGTGCGCTCCCGCCAGCCGGGTGAGACGGCGAGCATCTTCCTGCCGTCGGTGCCGAACCTGCTGCTGCTGGCCAGCGAGATGGAGGCGCAGCGCAACCACGTGCTCGGCAAGCCGCACCGCGAATCCGAGGACGAGTGGGACGAGGTACGAAGAGAAGGCCAAGTCCGAGCCGAGCGAGCTGGACAACGGCTTCGAGATGCTCGGCGCCGACGCCGAACTCGACCAGGTGATCTTCGACGGCTCGTCGTTCGGCACCGCGACACCGGCGGGCAGCGACGAGGAGGCGGACTACCTCGGCATCCCCGGTCTGCTCGATGCCGTGCAGATGCGAGATCTGTTGAGCCGCAGGCAAGAAGCGCAACTCGACAAGCGGACGGCCGCAGGCGGTACGCGACCCATCGTGAGCACCACCCACGGCCAGCTCCGCGATCTCCGCAAGGAACTCAACGCGTTGGTGACGCTGGCGCATCACCGAACGGGCAAGCCGCACGGCTGGATCCACAACGAGCTCCGCCGGCTGTGCGGTGGCCCGGTGGTCGCGGCGGCGAACTCAGAGCAGATCGCCGCGCGCATCGAGCGCGGGTCCGCGAACGCTGCGAGTGCCCTGAGGAGCGTTACGCTCCTGAACCCCTACCCCAGCAGCGGCGGCAGGTCGGCCACGGAGTCGATGACGTGGTTGGGCTGCATCGCGTACTCGTCCTCGGCCCACCGCGCCAAGGTGTCGTCGCGGAACTTCCCGGTGCGCACCAGAACGCCCGTCATGCCGACGACCTGAGCGGCGAGCACGTCGTTGTTGAGGTCGTCACCGACCATGTACATCTCCTCGGGGTCGACACCGAGCCGACTCGCCGCAGCCAGGAAGCCCTCCGGCGCGGGCTTGCCGACCGCGGTCGCCTTGCGCCCGGAGTTCTCCTCCATGCCCGCCAGGTACATGCCCGTGTCCACGCGCAGGCCCTCGGTGGTGTTCCACGACATGCTCCGGTGCATCGCCACGACGGGAACGCCCTGAGCCATCCAGTCGTAGACGCGGCTCAGCGTCACGTGGTCGTACTCCGGGCCCGCACCGCCGAGCAGGATGACGTCCGGGGCGTCGGGCACCGAGTCGCGGACATCGCTGGAATGCAGGAGGTCGATGCCGGGCATGTCCTCTTCGATGTGCCCGCTGTTCACCAGAAAGCACCGGGCGTCCGGATAGTTCGTCGCGAACGTAGTCGGCCGTCAGCATCGCGGCGGTGATGACCTCGTCAGCGGTGACGTCCATGCCGGCATCGGTGAGCAGCGCGGCGATCTGGACACGGGTGCGCGTCGTCGTGTTGGTGAGGTACGACCGCGCGATCTGGTGGTCCGCAAGCACCCGCAACGTCTCGGCCGCGCCGGGGATCGGCTTCCACGAGGTCACCAAGACGCCATCGATGTCGAACAGCACTCCACCGATAGCCATGATGCCGAGGTTAAACCGCTCGCGGCGCGGCGCAACTCCAGGACCGGCTTCTCTGACCTGACACACTACCGACCCGCTCCCGTGCGCACCCACTCGTTGTCGGCCACCCACGGGCTCGCCGCGGCGCTCACGGACCACGCCAGGTCCTCCGGCACGTCGAGCACTCGGTACGCCTTGACCCCTGCCGCCGTCGCCGCAATCAACGTCGCTACCCCAGCGCGGCGCTGAAACAAGCTCTGCCGCACCGTCCAACCGATGATGCCCGCGGTGGCGATGCAGTCCCGCCGCCGATCCAGGCTGCCGGATTGAGCGACCAGCCAGCCGTCGTCGACGCGGTGCCCGAGGGCTCGGGATCGGTCGAACGCGAGGACCACGCCGCCCACGAAGAACACGGCGACCAGCACCCACGCCCACGCCGGCACCGAGCCGACGAAAGCCACGCTCGCCAAGCCGATCCCGAGCAGTGCGGGAAACATCAGCGCGCGCGTCCAGCGCCTGCGCACCGCGGCCGGCCCGTGCCGCCGCAATTCGCCGCTGACGACGATCGGCGCGGTCAACTGCATCAGCACCTCCTCGGCCGTGGCCCGCGGGCACGGCGGCAACAGCAGCGAGGACTCACCCGATCCGTCGACGCCGGTCATCACCGCGTCAAGCCGCGCCCCGCCGAAAATGCGGACCAACAGCGGTTGCCGCAGCGTCGCCCCACGCAATCGGCGCGTGTCGTAGGTGTGCTCGCGCAACCGCAACAGGCCGTGCACGAGGTGCAGCACGCCGCCGCCCACCTCGTCATCGCGGCGGGACAACACCAGGTTGCCGAACGTGACCAGCGACCGCACCACCGACAACAACACCGAAGCCACCAGCACCGCAGCGGCAGCCAAGGCGACGGTGACGACCACTCCCAGTCCCTCGGCGGCGTCCAGGCCCTCCCGCGCGAGTTCCGAATCCTTGAGCGCCGCAACGGCTCCCGTCTGATACACCACCCCGACGGCGGCGGCGATCATCGCCAGCCCGGTGAAGCTCAGCGGGCTGTAGCGCAGCCACGACGGCTGCCACCGGGCGAGCACGGAAGTGGGTATTGGTTCGTCGCGCACCCGCGGGCGCCTCCGACAGCAGCACCGCGCGCAGGGCCGCGACGTCGTCGGCCCGCACGGCATCGAGGGCGAACTCCGCATCCGCCCTTGCCTCCTGCCCGGTGCCGACCTTCACGACCGCCAGCCCGAGCAGCCGGTGCAACAGCCGCGCGTCCGTCGAGACCGAGCGAATTCTGTTGCGCGGCAGCGACAGAACGTTCCGCCGCAACACGCCGTCGCGCCGCTGCACCTGCTCGGCGTCGATCCGGTAGGTGGTGGTGAACCAGCGCGCGATGCCGAACGCGACCAGCAGCGCCAGCGCCGCGATCGACCACATCGGGTTGCCCGTCGCCGAGCCGACGACGACCGAGCCGATCAGCAGGGGCAACTGCCGCAGCACCTCGTGGATGGGGTGCACCAGCAGCATCCGCGGACTCAGCCGCCGCCACGCCGCTTCGCCCGTGGCCGGTGGCGCGGGGCGCTCACGTCGCGTCCCGCTCCCCGATCGACGCGATGTCCGTCAGTTTCGCGGCGAGCTCGTCGGCCACGTCGGAGTCCAGCGCGATGATGCGCACCGCCCCGGCGGACGACGCCGTCGTCACCGTGACGTTGGCCAGTCCGAACAGCCGGTCCAGCGGCCCGCGTTGCGTGTCGACGGTCTGCACGCGGGAGATGGGTGCGATGCGGCGCTCCTGCACCAGCCAGCCGGTTCGCGTGTACACGGCCTGCGCGCCGAGCTCCCAACGATGGACCCGGTACCGCCACCACGGCACCACCGCCACGAACAGCACGGCCCCGAGCACCGTCGCCGCGGCCGTCGCGGCGTGCAGCACGCCCAGCCGGGAGTCGAGCACGAACCACACCACCTGTGCGACGGCGAGCAACGTCCACGGGATCGCGGCGGAAAGGGTCCATACCAGCGGAGCCTTGCGGCTGGGCGGATTCGCGGGCTCGACGATCGTGATCATCACCTTGAGTATGGTCCTGCGCACGAGCGCCGGCCCAGCGCCCGCCGATCGCTGGGTAAAGTCGTGCCATGAGCGCAAACAGCAAGTGGACAGCAGGCGACGTCCCCGATCAGACCGGCCGCGTCGCGATCATCACCGGCGCGAACACGGGTCTCGGGTACGAAACCGCCGCCGTCCTTGCCGACCACGGCGCCCACGTCGTCCTCGCCGTGCGCAACCTCGACAAGGGCAAGGACGCCGTCGCCCGCATCAAGGCCGAGACGCCGACCGCGGACGTGACGCTGCAGGCGCTCGACCTGACTTCGCTCGACGACATCCGCAAGGCCTCCGACGAACTGCGCAGCGCCTACCCCCGCATCGACCTGCTGATCAACAACGCGGGGGTGATGTACACCGACAAGGGCAACACCAAGGACGGGTTCGAGCTGCAGTTCGGCACCAACCACCTCGGCCACTACGCGCTGACGGGCCACCTACTCGACAACCTCCTGCCCGTCGACGGTTCGCGTGTGGTGACGGTCAGCAGCGTCGGCCACAAAATCCTGGCCGACATCCACTTCGACGACCTTCAGTGGGACCGCAGCTACAACAGGGTCCGCGCCTACGGACAGGCGAAGCTCGCCAACCTGCTGTTCACCTACGAGCTGGCCCGGCGGCTGGCCGCCAAGGGCGCGTCCGACCATCGCGCTGGCGGCACACCCCGGCGGGTCGACCACCGAACTGAACCGCAACATCCCGCAGGCCATTCGCCCTGCCATCGACTTCGTCTGGGGGCTGTCTGCCCAGAGTGCGGAGATGGGCGCGCTCCCGACGCTGCGCGCCGCGACCGACCCGCCGCGTCAAGGGCGGGCAGTACTACGGCCCGGCGGCTTCGGAGAGGGCCGCGGACACCCCAAAGTCGTTGACTCGAGCAAGAAGTCGAAGGACGAGGCCATCCAGGCAGGCTCTGGGAGGTCTCCGAGAAGCTGACCGGCGTGACCTACCCGGTCTAGTCGGATGCGCACCGTCGAGACCCACCAGCGCGTGGTGGCCGAGCTGATCACGCCTCGGGAACCGGAATCCGTCGCACTGTCGGACACGCTCGGACTGGTCCTCGCCGAGGACGTCGTCGCACCGCTGTCCCTGCCCGGCTTCGACAACTCGGCGATGGACGGGTACGCGGTGATCGCCGAGGACATCGCGGGCGCATCGGCCGAATCCCCCGTCGTGCTGCCGGTCGCGGAGGACATCCCGGCGGGCCGGACCGACGCGCTGGTGCTCAAAGCCGGTACGGCACACCGGATCATGACGGGCGCGCCGATGCCCGCGGGCGCGACGACGGTGGTCCCCGTCGAAGTCACCGACGGCGGCACCACCACCGTCGCGATCGGTCGCAGCGCGAAGCCAGGCCAGCACGTCCGACGCGCGGGCGAGGACGTCAGCGCGGGCACCACGGTATTGCGGGCGGGCCAGGTGATGACCCCCGCCGCATTGGGGCTCGCCGCCGCGTTGGGCCTCGGTACGCTGAAAGTCATTCCCCGCCAACGGGTTTTGGTGATGTCGACGGGTACCGAGCTGGTCGCCGCGGGCACGCCCCTGCAGCCCGGCCAGATCTACGAGTCGAACGCCGTCATGCTCGCCGCCGCCGTCGGGGACGCGGGCGCCGACGTCGTCGCCGTCGCCATGACCGGCGATGACGTCGACACCTTCCGCGCCACCCTGCACGGTCACGCGGGTGACGCCGACCTGATCATCACCACCGGCGGCGTGAGCGCAGGAGCGTACGAAGTCGTCAAGGACTCGCTCGGCGAGGAGGTCGAGTTCGTCAAGGTCGCGATGCAGCCGGGAATGCCGCAGGGCGCGGGGACTGTCGAGGGCACGTCGATCATCACGCTGCCCGGCAATCCCGTGAGCGCTCTGGTGTCGTTCGAGGTGTTCATCAGGTCCCCGCTGCGGGCGGCCATGGGCCTGCCGCATCCCGATCGCCCGCGACTCGAGGTGCCGCTCACCGAGACGCTCACCTCGCCCGCGGGCAAGCGCCAGTTTCGACGCGGGGTCCTCGACGCGGATGCGCGACACCGTGACGAGCTACGGCCCGCCCGCATCGCACCACCTGCGCTGGCTGGCTTCGGCGAACTGCCTGCTCGAGATCGAGGACGACGTCGTCGAACTGGCCGCAGGGATCGGTCGTTCGCGCGTGGGACCTGAGATAGGGCGTCGGGACCGCAACGCTCAGCCGTAGAATCGAGGCCCCATGGCCAGACCCGCGCGTCCCCCCGCCGACGACCATCAATCCGAAGTCTCACGATTGGTTGACCTCGTCCGTTCGACCGTCCCCCCGGTTCATCCCGCAGGCCTTCCGTTCATCGCGGGCGGGCTCGGACTTGCCGCCGTCGGCCGCCGCAACCGTTGGGTTCGCGCGGCGGGCCTCACCGCTCGCCGCCGCATGCGCCGGGTTCTTCCGGCACCCGCCGGTGGTACCGCCGACCCGGCCCGGCCTCGTGGTGGCCCCGGCCGACGGGCTCGTCACCCTGATCGACCGTGCCGTGCCCCCGCCGGAGCTCAACCTGCTCCGACGCGCCGATGACGCGGATCAGCATCTTCCTGTCCGTGTTCGACGCGCACGTCCAGCGGGCCCCTGCCGCAGGCGAGGTCGTCACGATCAAGTACCGCCCCGGCCAGTTCATGTCCGCCGACAAGGAACACGCGAGCGCGGACAACGAGCGGAACAGCGTGTGGATCCGCACCCCCGAGGGCGTCGACGTGGTGGCCGTCCAGATCGCCGGACTCGTCGCGCGCCGGATCGTCTGCTCGGCGAAGATCGGCGACAAGCTGGCGCTCGGCGAGACCTACGGCCTGATCCGGTTCGGCTCGCGGCTGGACACCTACCTGCCCGACGGTGCGAACGTGCTCGTCGAGATCGGCCAGCGCGCCGTCGGCGGCGAGACCCCCCTGGCGGCGCTGGCATGAGCGCAGTCCGGGGAAGCGTCCGCGCGGGCTGGTCATCCTTCCCAGCGCGACGACGGTGCTGGCGATCTGCGCGGGGCTCAGCTCCGTCAAGTTCGCCCTCGACGAGAAACCTTGGATCTCGTTGGCCCTGATCGGCGCGGCGGCCGTTCTGGACGGGATCGACGGCGGCATCGCCCGCGCGCTCAACGCTCAGTCGAGAATGGGCGCCGAGATCGACTCGCTGGCCGATGCGGTGAACTTCGGCGTAGCACCCGCACTGGTCATCTACGTCAGCATGCTGGACAAGGCGCACGTCGGCCCGGGCTGGTCGCAGGTCGGCTGGATCTGCGTGCTGCTCTACGCGGTCTGCGTGGTCTTGCGCCTGGCTCGATTCAACGCGCTCCTCGACGACGACACCCGGCCGGCGTACACGCGCGAGTTCTTCACCGGTATGCCCGCACCGTGCGGCGCGATCGGGGCCATCGGCCCGTTGGTCGCCATGCAGGCGTTCGGGGACGGCTGGTGGACCGCGCCGTGGTTCGTCTGCATCTGGCTCGCGATCAACGCCGCCTTCCTGGTCAGTCGTATTCCGACGATTGCGCTTGAAGGCGATCTCGGTTCCGCCGAACGCCGCGCCGATTCTGCTCATCCTCGTCGCGGCGGGCGCCGCGGGCCTGCTGCTGTTCCCGTACCACCTGGTGCTGCTGATCATCGTCGGCTACGTGTTGCTCATTCCGTTCACGATCCGCAGTCAGCGCTGGGTCGCCGCGCGCCCCGAGGCGTGGGATACGAAGCCGGGCCAACGACGCGCGGTGCGCCGCGCGGCGCGCCGAAATGCGCCCTACCGCCGCTCGATGGCGCGGATGGGCCTGCGCAGACCAGGGCCCCGGCAGTGACCCAGATCGAGGAGGAGGCCGAGCCGCCCACTCGGCCATCTTCGGCTGACCGCGCGGCTCAACACCTCGGCGCTGGACTCGCGGCGCGGAGTCGTCCGCCTTCACCCGGAAGCCATTGCCGCCCTGGGTATTCGGGAATGGGATGCGGTGTCGCTGACCGGCTCGCGCACGACCGCCGCCGTGGCGGGCATCGCGCCCGCCGACACGCCTGCGGGCGCCGCACTGCTCGATGACGTCACGCTGTCCAACGCCGGGTTGCGGGAGAACACGACGGTGATCGTGACCCCCGTGATCGTCTACGGCGCGCGGTCGGTCACCGTGAGCGGCTCGAAGCTGGCCACGCAGTCGATATCCTCGGCAACGCTGCGACTGGCGTTGCTCGGCAAGGTCATGACGGTCGGCGACACCGTCTCGCTGCTGCCGCGCGACCTCGGCCCCGGTACGTCGACGTCGGCGGCGACCACCGCGCTGGCGTCGTCCGTCGGCATCACGTGGACCTCCGAACTGCTGACCGTGACGGGCGTCGATCCGGTCGGCGCGGTCAGCGTCCAGCCGAATTCCGTCGTCGGCTGGGGCGACGGGACCTCGGCGATGGGCGGATCGGTCGGGTCCGCCGGTCCGGGATCCGCCATGGGGCAGCCCACCGTGACGATGCCGACCCAGAAGTCGGACGCCCCGTCGATCACCTTCGACGACCTCAAGGGCTCGCACGTCCAGGCGGGCAAGCTCACGGAGTGGCTCAAGCTCGCCATCGACGAGCCCAAACTTCTCGAAACCCTCGGGCGCCAAGCCGAATCTCGGCGTTCTGGTGACGGGCCCGGCGGGCGTCGGCAAGGCCACCCTGGTGCGCGCGGTCTGCGCGCAGCGGCGGCTCGTCGAGCTCGACGGACCCGAAGTGGGGGCGCTGCGCGCCGAGGACCGCCTGGCCAGCGTTGCCTCCGCGGTCGCGACGGTGCGCGACGGCGGCGGCGTGCTGCTGATCACCGACGTCGACGCCCTCCTGCCTGCCACGGCAGAACCGGTGGCCACGCTGATCCTGACCGAACTGCGCAACGCGGTGGCGACGCCGGGGGTCGCGTTCATCGCCACGTCCGCGGTGCCCGACGCGGTCGATGCCCGGCTGCGCGCGCCCGACCTGTGCGACCGCGAACTCGGGGTTCCCCTTCCCGACGGCGCCACCCGCAAGGCGCTGCTCGAGGTACTGCTCCGCGGTGTCCCCGCCAACGATCTGGACCTCGACGAAATCGGCGGGAAGACACCGGGTTTCGTCGTCGCCGATCTGTCGGCCCTGGTCCGCGAGGCCGCACTGCGGGCGGCCGCTCGCGCCAGCGGCGACGGCAAGCCACCCGCGCTGACGCAGGAGGACTTCACCGGAGCGCTGTCGGTGATCCGGCCGCTGTCGCGGTCGGCCACCGAGGAGGTGTCCGTCGGATGGTGTCACCCTCGAGGACGTCGGCGACATGGTCGAGACCAAGCAGGCTCTCACCGAGGCGGTGCTGTGGCCGTTGCAGCACCCCGACACGTTCGCGCGCCTCGGCGTGGAACCGCCGCGCGGCGTGCTGCTCTACGGTCCGCCCGGCTGCGGCAAGACGTTCGTGGTGCGCGCGCTCGCCAGCACGGGGCGGCTGTCGGTGCACGCCGTGAAGGGCGCCGAGCTGATGGACAAGTGGGTGGGCTCCTCGGAGAAGGCGGTGCGCGAATTGTTCAGGCGCGCACGCGATTCCGCGCCGTCACTGGTGTTCCTCGACGAGATCGACGCGCTGGCACCACGGCGTGGCCAGAGCTTCGACTCGGGCGTCACCGACCGGGTCGTCGCCGCACTGCTCACCGAACTCGACGGGATCAACCCGCTGCGCGACGTCGTCGTGCTCGGCGCCACGAACCGGCCGGATCTGATCGACCCGGCGCTGTTGCGGCCGGGACGACTCGAGAAGCTGGTGTTCGTCGAGCCACCCGACGCCGATGCCCGCCGCGAAATCCTCCGCACGGCAGGCAAGTCGATCCCGTTGAGCGCCGACGTGAACCTGGATGCGCTCGCCGATGACTTGGACGGGTACAGCGCCGCCGACTGCGTGGCACTGCTTCGCGAGGCCGCGCTGACCGCGATGCGGCGCTCGATCGACACCACCGACGTCACCGCCGAAGACGTTCAGAAGGCGCGGGAGACCGTGCGGCCGTCGCTCGATCCCGCACAGGTCGAGTCGCTGCGCGCGTTCTCCGAGGGACGCTGATCGCCGGCTACGGGCGGGCCTCGAGCACCAGGTTGAACGGCGTCTCGGTGGCCCGGCGGAAACGCGAGAAGCCGCCGCCGTCGACCACGACTTCGCGGAGTCGGGCCTCACCGGCCTGAGCGCCCAGCGCGGGACCGTTGCGGGCCAGCGACACCGGCACGCAGATCTGGGTCGACGCGCCGTACATCACCCGCCCCACGGGATTCAGGTTGTCCTGCACCCGATCTCCCGCGAACGGTTCGACGATCATGACGGTGCCGTCGTCGCTCGACCGCCTGGCGCGCGTGCCTCGAGACGCTGACCGGGTCGCCCATGTCGTGCAGACAGTCGAAGAACGCGATCAGGTCGAATCCCCTGCCGTCGTAACCGACCGCGTCGGCGACCTCGAACCGCGCGTTGGACGCGCCTGCGGCGGCGGCCTTTTCGGAGGCGACCGCGATCGACTCTGCGTGATAGTCGTAGCCGACGAACTCCGAGTTCGGATAGGTGCTCGCCATCAGGATGGTGCTTGCGCCGTGGCCGCAGCCCACGTCGGCGACCTTCGCGCCACTGTCGAGCTTGGCGACGACGCCGTCCAGCGCGGGAAGCCATGCGCCGATCAGACTGCTGTTGTAGCCGGCCCGGAAGAACCGTTCGGTGCCCTCGAAGAGACACGGATGGTGCTCGCCCCATTCCATGCCTGCGCCGGTCGTGAAGTTCTCGAGCGTACGTCCGAGGGCGTGGAACGTGGCTTCGACGATGTTGTAGGCGCCCGGCATGTCGACCGGACCGTTCGGGTCGGTGAGGCACAGCGCCTGTTCGGGGCTCAGGGACCACTCGCCGGACGCGGCATCGAACTGCACGTAGCCTCCGGCACCCTGGTTGCCGAGCCACTCGCGAACGTATCGCTCGTCGGTGCCGGTGCGTTCGGCCAATTCGGCCGGGGTTACTCCGCCCTTGGCCAGCTCGCGATAGAGGCCGAGCCGGTCGCCGACGAGGATGAGGGTCGCACTCATCGCCGCGCCCAGATCACCGACCGCCTTGCCAATGAACTCGTTCAGCTTGTTCTCGTCGACAGTCATGAACCTGATGGTGAGCTTCCCCATCGGCCGTCGTTGCGGATTGACCAAACGAGATCGACCGATCTCAGAGGCTTTCGGCGAGCGCTGCCAACCGGTCGACCGAGGCCTGCAAGTTGTCGGGCGTCGTCGCGCGAGCTCGAACGAGGCGCTTCTCGTCGGTGAGCCGCGTCCAGTCATAGGTGTGGACGACGCGGGTGCGCGTTTCGTCGAGGGGCTCGAGCTCCCAGCGCCACAGGTGTCCCGGCCGCGGCGACCCGGGTTCCGAGGGCTGCCAAGCGACGAGACGTCCCTCCTGGAACTCCACGACGTGGTTCTCACGAAGGTTTCCGTTGGTCAGCGTCATCGTGAAGACGTCGCCGACGGCGTGCACGCGTTGGCCCGCTGGGGCCTCGGTGAGGTTGCCGTTGCCGTCCCACCTGGGCTGCTGCGCGGGATCGGCGATCAGCTCGAAGATGGCCGCCGCAGGCGCGGCGACGTCACGGCTGGCACTGACGATCATGGCTGCGGACATGCCTTGATTCAATCGCATCCGTTGACACTCCTATAGTGACATGTCATAGTCGGAGTATCGAGTGAACCAGCGTCACGACCAGGAGGATTCTCATGGCCACCTACACCACGGATGTCACCACTACGCTCCGCGCGGGCGATCGGGAGCGTGAGGCGACGGCGCGTCAGCTCGGCCAGGCCCTGACCCAGGGCTACCTCGACATGGCCGAGTACGAGGAGCGCATCGGCACGGCGTTCGCCGCTCACACCACTGCTGAGCTTCGGCAGGTGCTGGCCGACCTGCCCGCCGGCCGGCTCTGGCGCGACGATCCGGCGCGGCGTATGGCACGACGATCGGCCGCTCGCCTGTCGGTGCGCATCCACCTCGCCGCGTACCTGGTGATGGTCGTCATCGTGCTCACCGTCTGGCTGGCCGTCGCCCTCAGCGTGGGAGCGTGGTACTTCTGGCCGATCTGGCCGATCCTCGGGGCGGGCGTCGGCGTTCTCGGTCACGCCGTTCCGATTCGGCTCGCCTGCGGCAGGTAGGACTACCGACGCGTCTCCGATTGTGCGTCTCACGACGAATACCGGGAAAAAACCTCGTCAGACGCACAAACGCGGGAGCGGGCCCGGCATGCGCTGCGGTGATCGGCTGCTAGGGCGCACCAGTAGACTGGGCGGACCCCAGCCCACCCCGCCTGAAGTCCGTTTGCAGGCAGACACCCCGCCTGAAGCTCTTCCTGCAAGCGCTCATCGCCGACGGTGCTCTTCGCGCAAGCGCTCATCGCCGACATCGAGGTGCCATTGCTCGCCGTTCTCTACGCCCACGCGCTCGCCGCTGGGTTGGCGCCGCTGCTGGTGCGCAGATGGGGACGGCAGTCCTTCTATCCGCTATCGCTGGTACCACTGGGCTCGCTGATCTGGGTGGGCATGAATTGGCCCGGCGCCGATCCAGCGACGGTGCACCTCGACTGGGTCCCCGCACTGTCGATGGACATCACCCTTCGCTTCGACACCCTCACCGCGATCATGAGCGTGCTGGTGCTCGCCGTCGGCGCGCTGGTCCTGTTCTACTGCGCCGAGTACTTCCATCACCACGACGGCCACACCGAAAAACGGCTGCCCAGCTTCGCCGCCGAACTCGTCGCCTTCTCCGGCGCGATGTTCGGCCTCGTGGTCAGCGACAACATGCTGATGCTCTACCTGTTCTGGGAGCTCACCACCGTGCTGAGCTTCCTGCTCGTCGGTCACTACGCCGAACGCGCCACCAGTAGACGCGCCGCCACGCAGGCGCTTCTGGTCACCACCGCGGGCGGGCTGGCGATGCTCGTCGGCATCGTCATCCTCGGCACGCTGTCGGGCACGTATCGGCTCTCCGAACTGGTCGCCGCTCCGCCGACGGGGACGGCCGCCTCGGTGGCGGTGATCCTGGTGCTGGTCGGCGCGGTCAGCAAGTCCGCGCTCGTCCCCCTTCACTTCTGGCTGCCCGGCGCCATGGCTGCGCCGACCCCCGTCAGCGCCTACCTGCATGCCGCCGCGATGGTGAAGGCCGGCGTCTACCTCGTCGCGCGCATGACGCCGGGCTTCGCCGATTCACCAGGATGGCGCCCCACCATCGTGACGCTTGGGTTGGTCACGATGCTCATGGCCGGCTGGCGGGCGGTCCGCGAGTACGACCTCAAGCTGATTCTCGCCTTCGGCACGGTCAGCCAGCTTGGCCTCATCGCGCTGATGGTCGGCACCGGCGGCGGCGACCTGATGCTTGCCGGCCTCGCGATGCTATGCGCCCACGCGATGTTCAAGGCCGCGCTGTTCATGGTCGTCGGCATCATCGACCACGCCACCGGCACCCGCGACATTCGCCGACTGGCTTGGCTGGGGCAGCGCGACAAACCGTTGATGATCGTCGCGGTCGGTGCGACCGCGAGCATGGCGGCCCTGCCTCCGTTCCTCGGGTTCGTCGCCAAGGAGGCCGACTTCGAAACCCTTTACCACAGTGCGTCTCTCGGCGGCGCGGCCCCGTTCGTTCTGGCGGGCGTGGTGTTCGGCTCCGTCTTCACGATGATGTACAGCCTTCGCTTCCTGCATGGCGCGTTCGCCAAGAAGGGAAGGGCGGCACCGAGTCGTCGCGTCGACGAAATGCACCGCCCGCCAAGGTCTTTCATGATCTCGCCGGCGATCCTCGCCGCCGCGGGTTTGATGTTCGGCGTGTGGCCGACCGGCCTGGACCACGTTCTCGAGCGCTACGCCGACACGTTGCCCGGCGGAACGGACTACCACCTCGCGTTGTGGCACGGCGTGAACCTGCCGCTACTGCTGTCGGTTCTCGTGCTGGGCGCAGGCACCGCGGCGTTCCTCGGGAGGTCGGCGCTGCGCCGCGTCTCCGTCGGCTACCTGCCCCTCGGCAATGCCGACCGGATCTACGACGCCGTCCTGCGCGGTGCCGACGTCCTGGCGGTCCGACTGACCGGACTGACCCAACGCGGATCCATTCCAGCGACCCAGGCCGTCATCCTGTCGACGCTGGTGCTGCTGCCGATGGCGTTCCTCGTCCTTGGCGCCCGCGATCGCCCGGAACTGAGGTTGTGGGACTCGCCGTTGCAGGTCGTCGTCGGCCTGATCATCCTGGCGGCGGCCGTCGCCGCGACCGTCCTGCGCAATCGCCTGGCGGCGGTGCTCATCGTCGGCGTCACCGGATACGGCTGCGGCGTCATCTTCGTCTTCCACGGCGCACCGGATCTCGCGCTTACCCAATTCCTGGTCGAGACACTGACGTTGGTGATCTTCGTTCTCGTCTTGCGCATCCTGCCCGCCGATGTCGACCGGACGAACATGAACCGGCATCGGCTGCCGAGGGCACTGCTGGCCATCGCGGTCGGGGCGAGCGTCACGACCCTCGCGGTCTACGCCATGGCCGCCCGCACCACCAGTCCACTGGCCGACCTCCTGCCGGACGCCGCCTACTACCGGGGGAACGGCGCCAATACCGTCAACGTGCTGCTCGTCGACATCCGCGCGTGGGACACCATGGGAGAGATCTCGGTGTTGCTGGTCGCTGCGACGGGCGTCGCGTCAATGGTGTTCCGAAACAGGCGTTTTGGGGCGGCGCCGAGGATCTCCGACGCCGGTCAGCCCGACATCGGTCCCATCCTCTCCACCAGCCCGGCCGTCGGCGGCGTGACGTGGCTCCGCGGTAGCGAACTGCGCGACCCCAAGTACCGGTCGCTCGTTCTCGAGGTCGCCACCCGGTTGATCTTCCCGCTGATCATGGTGCTGTCGGCGTACTTCTTCTTCGCGGGCCACAACACCCCCGGCGGCGGCTTCGCAGGCGGGCTGACGGCAGGCCTCGCCCTCGTCCTGCGCTACATGGCGGGCGGTCGCTACGAAATCGGCGAGACACTGCCGTTGGATGCGGGCAAGGTCCTCGGCATCGGTCTCGCCCTCTCGGCGACCGTCGCGGTCACGTCGCTGTTGCTCGGCGCCCCGGTGCTGTCATCGGCCGTCGTGCAGTTCGACATTCCGGTATTCGGGCACGTGAAGCTCGTCACCGCGTTGTTCTTCGACCTCGGCGTCTACCTGATCGTGGTGGGGTTGGTCCTCGACGTGCTGCGAAGCCTCGGCGCCCGCATCGACGAGGTCATGGTGGGTGCGCGATGACGACCTACATCGTTCCGCTGATGCTCATCGGCGGCCTCACCAGCGCAGGGGTGTACCTGCTTCTTGAGCGCAACCTGACGCGAATGCTGTTGGGGCTGTTGCTCATCGGCAATGCCGTCAACCTTCTCATCTTGACCGTCAGCGGAACGTCCGGCAACCCGCCCATCCGCGGCAGGACGAGCGACGGCTCGACGACGACGGCCGATCCGTTGGCCCAGGGCATGATCCTCACCTCGATCGTCATCACCATGGGCATCGCCGCGTTCGTCCTGGCCCTCACCTACCGGTCGTATCGACTGACGACGCAGGAGGAGGTCGCCGACGACGCCGAGGACACCCGGGTGTCGCAGCTGTCCGACAGGGCGGCACGCGACCTCGCCGAGGATCCGCCGCAGCCGGATCTCAGCCGTGACACCGACGAACCCGACGAACTGGACGCACTGCCCGGCCACCAGGGATCACGATGAGCGGCGCCGGCGCGGTGCTGACCCCGCTGCCCGTACTGATCCCGACCCTGGCGGCGGCCGCGACGCTGTTTACCGGCCGCAGGCCACGGGTTCAGCGCACGATCGCCCTCGTCGCGCTGACTGCCGTCGTCGCCGTGTGCGGCGCCCTGGTGTACTTCGCCGACCGCGACGGCACGCTGGTGGTGCAGGTCGGCGGCTGGGGACAATCGGTCAGCGGCATGGGCCCGCTGGGCATCACGTTGGTGGTGGACCGGCTCTCGGCACTCATGCTGGTGGTGTCGTCGATAGTGCTGCTGGCCGTCGTCGTCTACGCCATCGGGCAGGGTATCCGCGACGGCGACGAGCTGCAGCCGGTATCGATCTTCCTGCCCACCTACCTGATTCTGTCGGCGGGTGTGTGCACGGCGTTCCTCGCGGGCGACCTGTTCAACCTGTTCGTCGGCTTCGAGGTGCTGTTGTCGGCGAGCTTCGTCCTGCTGACCATCGGCGCGAGCGCCGAACGGGTCAGGGCAGGCATCGCCTACGTCATGGTGTCCATGGTGTCGTCTCTGATCTTCCTGATCGGCATCGCCCTGGTCTACGCGACCACCGGCACCCTCAACATGGCCGAGCTGGCGGTACGCCTCGACGACGTTCCCAGCGGCACCAGAAGCGCCCTGTTCGCCGTGCTACTCGTCGCGTTCGGCATCAAGGCGGCGGTGTTCCCGATGTCGGCGTGGCTGCCGGACTCGTACCCCACCGCACCGGCCCCCGTGACCGCGGTGTTCGCAGGCCTGCTGACGAAAGTCGGTGTCTACGCCATCATTCGGGCACATTCACTGCTCTTCCCCGACGGCGGCATGGACCACGTGCTCCTGGTCGCCGCCCTGCTGACGATGATCGTCGGCATCTTCGGTGCGATCGCGCAGAGCGACATCAAGCGGCTGCTGTCCTTCACGCTGGTGAGCCACATCGGCTACATGGTGTTCGGCATCGCACTGTCCAGCGCGCTGGGGATGTCGGGTGCGATCTACTACGTCGCCCACCACATCGTGGTGCAGACGACGCTGTTCCTGGTGGTCGGCTTGATCGAGCGTCAGGCGGGCGCGTCCACGTTGAAACGCCTCGGCGGGCTCGCCGCCGCCAGCCCACTTCTCGCGTTCGTCTTCCTCATTCCTGCGCTCAACCTCGGTGGCATACCTCCGTTCTCGGGATTCATCGGCAAGGTCGCACTGCTGGAGGCCGGCAGCCAGAACGGTTCCGTCCTTGCCTGGATCCTGGTCGGTGGCAGCGTCATCACCAGCCTTCTGACCTTGTACGTGATGGCGAGGGTGTGGACGAAGGCGTTCTGGCGCGCACGCGCCGATGCGCCCGACGGCAATCTGGCCACGGCCGTGCCCTCGGTACTGCTGGCCGACGCCGACGACGTCGCCTATGTCGATCGTGACGACGTCGGCCGGATGCCGATCGGCATGCTCGTGCCGACGGGCGCCTTGATCGCCGTCGGGCTGACGCTGACGGTGTTAGCGGGCCCCATCTTCGCCTACAGCGAGCGCGCGGCGGCCGAGGTTCTCGATCGCGGGCAGTACATCTCGGCCGTGCTGGGAGGCCGGCCGTGAGAAGGTTCGCGTTGCGCGCATGGCTGATGGTTTGGCTGACCGTGGTCTGGATTCTCCTGTGGGGCGACGTCTCCGCGGCGAACGTCGTCACCGGCCTGGTGTTGGCGACGGTCATCATCGTGCTGCTGCCACTGCCCCCGGTGCCGATCGAGGGCCGGTTGCACCCGCTGTCCCTGCTGCGGCTGATCCTCAAGGTGTCCTACTACCTGGTGGTGTCGTCGGTTCAGGTGGCATGGCTCTCGATCAAGCCGGGCCCGCCTCCGAGTTCCGCCGTGCTGCGGGCGCAGCTGAACCTCAAGTCGGATCTGGTGCTGGCCCTGGCGGTCAACGTCTTCAACCTGACCCCGGGAACGATCGTCCTGGAGATCGATCAGACCGCCCGGATGATCTACGTCCACGTGATCGACGTCGGATCCGAGCGCACGGTGCGGCGCTTTCATCGCCAGGTCGAGGAAGTCGAACGGTTGATGATCGCGGCGTTCGAACGTCCCGCCGATTGGCGACCCGCACCGCGGACGGAGGTCTCCCGATGAACACCGTGTGGACCATCGCGGCCGTCATGCTGATCGCCGCGGCCGTGATCACGATGATCCGACTGCTCGCAGGCCCAAGCACTCTCGACCGGCTCGTGGCACTCGACACCTTCGTCGCGGTGGCCATGTGCGGGATCGGCACGTGGGCCGCCTATAGCCTCGACACCACGGTGACCTACAGCCTGACCGCGCTGGCGCTCATCAGTTTCGTGGGCTCGGTGAGCGTGGCGCGCTTCCGGGTACGGGACACCAAACGCCAAGACGGGAGCGAGAAGTGAACGTCCTCGACGTCATCTCCGGCGCCCTGGTCCTCGGCGGATCCGCTCTGTCGCTCACCGCGGCCATCGGGGTGGTCCGCTTTCCCGACACGTTGGCGCGAATGCATGCGGCGAGCAAGCCCCAGGTGCTTGGCCTGCTCCTGGTGCTGGCCGGTGCGGCGATCAGGCTGCGTGATCACGCCGACGTCGGCATGGTGCTCCTCGCCGCGCTGTTCACCGTCACGACGGCACCCGTCATCGCCAACCGCGTGGGCCAACTGGCCTACCGGGAGCAGAGCTTCCGCAAAGACCTTCTGACGAGAGACGAGTTGGCCGAACATGGCGAGAACTGACGATGACACCTGGGACATCACCGAGAGTGTCGGCGCGACGGCGCTTGGCGTAGCAGCGGCGCGAGCGGCCGAATCTCAGTCGGAGCATCCCCTGTTCGACGACCCCTACGCGCAGATGTTCATCGACGCCGCGACCGCACGCGGCTGGAAATCACCGTTCGGTGCCACGGTGCTGTCCGAAATGCCCAACGCTTCTGCCGAATTGGTCGAGCAGGTGCAGCGCCGAAGCGCGGGCATTCAGGCGTACGCGATATCGCGGACGAGGTTCCTCGACGACTTCTTCATCGCCGCGGGCGCCGCAGGGATCAGCCAGGTGGTCATCCTCGCGGCCGGTCTCGATGCCCGCGCGTGGCGGCTGCCCTGGATCACCGACACCGTGGTGTACGAAATCGATCAGCCCAAGGTGCTCGAGTTCAAGGCCGACGTCCTGGCGGCGCACGATGCCGTCGCACGGGCGCGCGACGTGGCCGTGCCTGTCGACCTTCGCCACGACTGGCCAAAGGCATTGCGCGAAGCAGGTTTCGATGCCACCCGACCCACGGCGTGGCTAGCCGAGGGTCTCCTGCCCTATCTCCCTGCCACGGCGCAGGACCTGATGTTCGAAGAGGTGAACCGACTCAGCGCGCCCGACAGCCGGATCGCCGTCGAGGCGTTCGGCAACGACTACTTCGACGAGGACTACCAGAAACGAAGCCGCGCACGCATGCAGGAGATGCGCGACGCGACGGCCGACGCGAAAGGTCATCAGGTCGCCGACATCGGCGAGCTGTTCTACACCGAGCCGCGTGCCGACGTCGCGGACTGGCTGAGCGAGCATGGCTGGCAGGTGGGCTCCACCGACGCCGCGGTCCTGATGGGCAGGTACCACCGCGAACTGCCCGACGACATGGAGGCCATCCGCAACACGTTCGTCGAAGGGATCCGGCTTACGGGTCCGTAGCACCGCCGTCAGCCAGCTGGAACTCGACCATCGCGGCCACGGTCTCGACGGCCTCGCGCATCGCGTCGAGCCGCGCGGCTGCGCTCGGCGCCTCCAGCACCGAGTAGCGGTCCGCCTGACCCATCGGGATCCGGGCCGCCAAGGCGTACAACCGCTTCCCCGCGTCATCGCCGGGTTCGGGCTCACCGAGCAGGTCCTGACGCGGCGGCAACGACGCCTGCTGCGACGCGGCGATCCGCTCGAACAAGTCCATCAGCCGGTCCTCGACGCCGACGATGTCGTCGGACGTGACGGCCGCGCCCGACTCGTCCGGCCACGTCTCGACGTCGGCTCGCGGATACGGATCGTCCTCCAGCCATGCGGTGACGCGGATCCGTTCGCGCATCTCGCACGTCAGGTGGTAGAGCCCATCGCCGAAGTCCTGACAATCGACGATGTAGGCCATCGTTCCGACGTCACACCGCTTGTCGTCACCGCCTACCTCGCGGCCCGCGGCGATCAGAACGACTCCGAATTCGCGTGCATCGCTGAGGCATTCGCGCACGAGGGCGCCGTAGCGGGGCTCGAAGATGCGCAACACCAGTTCCTCGCCGGGCAGCCGCACGGCTTCCAACGGGAACATCGGTCTGACGGCCATCGCTACAGCACCAACTCGGCGATCAGCGCGTCGACGACCGTCCGCAGGTCTCCGTCGTTCTCCTCGGCGACCCGTCGCTGGCGCTGATACGAGGCGCCCCGGGCATAGATGTCCGACGTCCGGGCCAACTCGTCGGCGCAACCCAGTGATCGCGCAACGGGTTCCAGCCGGTTCAGGATCTCGTCGAGATCGTCGGTGACCAGACGTTCGTTGCTGTCCTCGTCCAGAATGATGACGGCGTCGAGACCGTATCGCGCTGCGCGCCACTTGTTTTCCTGCACGTGCCACGGCGGCATGGTCGGCAGATGCTCGCCTGCGTCGAGGCGACGGTCCAGGTCGACGATCAAGCAGTGTGTCAGCGCGACGAGAGCGCTCAGTTCGTCGATGTTGGAGACGCCGTCGAAGATCCGCACCTCGACCGTGCCGAGATGCGGGGACGGCCTTATGTCCCAGCGGATCTCGTTCATGTGATCGATGATGCCGGTCTTCTTCTGGTCGTGCACGAACTGCTCGAACTGCGACCACTCCTGGAAGTGGAACGGCAGCCCCGCGGTCGGAAGCTGCTGGAACATCATGGCGCGGTTGCTGGCATATCCGGTGTCACCGCCATCCCAGAACGGCGACGACGCCGACAGCGCCAACAGATGCGGGTACTGGTCGAGAAGCGAGGTGATGATCGGCATCACCTTGTGCGCCGAGGAAACCCCGACGTGCACGTGCACGCCCCAGATCAGCATCTGCCGACCCCACCACTGGGTGCGCTTGATCAGCTCGGCGTAGCGCGGCGCATCGGTCAGCTGTTCGGCCGACCACTTGGCGAACGGATGGGTTCCCGCGCAGAACAACTCCATGCCACGGGCGCGCACGATCTTGCGCGCGGGTGCGAGCGTCGCGCGGAGATCGTCCATCGCCTCGGCTGAGTTGTCGCAGATTCCGGTGACGATCTCGACGGTGTTCCGGAGCAGTTCCTTGTGTACGCGCGGGCTTTCGCCGATCTCGGCGATCACCGCGGCCGCCTCGTTGCTCAGCTCGCGGGTCTCGGGGTCGACGAGGGCGAACTCCCACTCGACGCCTATGGTCGGTCGCGCCGACCCGGCGAAGTCGATGCGTTGGGGTCGGGGGCTGCCCGTCGCCCTAGGAGCCGGTAATGACACCGCACGCCACGCGCTTGCCGGCGTCGCCCGTGGCCATCGTCATCTCGTCAGGGCCTGGAGTCCCGTTCACCTGCTGATAGCGATCGGGCGGGATGTTCGCGAAGTTGTCGGACTTCTCGTGGATGATGATCGCCGTCTTCGTTCCACCGAGCAGATCCGCGGCGGTGAACGCGTCGGTGGTCGTCACCTGGTTCGCCGAACCGTCGCCACGGACTTGCAGTGACGACAGGTCACCGCTGGCAGGATGTCCGGTGCGGCCCGAAACCTGGAAGTGTCCGCCCGCGGACAGGAAGTCGCCGGGGGCGCCGCCCGCGGGTGCGACGGAGTTCGGTTCACACTTGCCGACCGAGTGGATGTGCATCCCGTGGAAACCAGGGTTCAGCAGGCCGGGCGCGACGGTCTTCACGGTGACCGTGGCGTATCCGTCGGAGAACACGAAGTTCGCGGTGGCGACCGTGGTGCCGTCGGCCGTCTCGATGTCGGCCTTCAGGGTTCCCGAGCCTTGGCCTGTTGACCTTCTTGGCCTTCACCGGCCAGGCGCCGAGGGTGGCGGAGAGCCCGTCCAGACGGGCGGCGGGGTGCCGGGCTGCGTGGCAACCGGCTCGTTGGGACTACATGCGCTCGCAATCGGAACCAGGAGCGCCGCGGCGAAGACTAGGCGAAGCGGGGCTGAGATCGACATGTCCGGAAGCCTAGCCCGTGACCGCCACGATGACGCCCGGTGGTTGTTCTGCGAGTCCGGGTACCCGCTGTTCGACGGGCGCGGCGAGGAGCTTGCCCACCTCGTTGGCGGCGTCCTGCTCGCCGGGCGTCTCCCCGTAGAACACCGTCGTGGCGGTGACGCCCTCGAGGGCGAGGTTCGTGACCTCGGTGACGTTCCACTCGGCCTCACGAAGCCGAGTGGCGACGCCTTCTGCGGCCCCTGCGACTTCCGAGATGTTGTAAACCCGCACGTCGGCCTTCACGACGGCGGCGGGCGTCGTGGTCGTCGACGACGATGTCGCGGTCGTCGCTGTCACAGTGCTGACCGAACTGGATTCGGTGCTGTCGGAGTCGTCGCTCGACCGTGTGGCGTTCCAGCCGACCAGAAGGAAGGCGATTCCCAGGAACAGCAGCACCATCACTATCGCCCTGATGGGCAACCCGGAGGGCTCTCGCTGATTCATCGGACCCACTGTATCGGTGAAGCGTCGGTGGGAAGAAAAGGTCAGGTGACGTCGAAGCCCAGCCGGCGGGCCGCGCGCGCCTTCTGGCGGCTCGCACGCAGCCGGCGCAGGCGCTTCACCAGCATCGGGTCGGCCGCGAGGGCCTCCGGCCGGTCTACCAGCGCGTTGAGCACCTGGTAGTACCTGGTCGCCGACATGGAGAACAGGTCCTTGATCGCTTCTTCCTTGGAACCGGCGTACTTCCACCACTGCCGTTCGAAGGCAAGAATGTCGTGTTCGCGGCGGGTCAGCCCATCGGTGAGCGCAGAGTCGTCCCCGGATTGCTCAGTCTGCGCCATGGCGCCGTCCATTTCGGTCCTGGACCCTTCCCCACATTCGACACATTCCGGTGGCTACGGCGAACATTCAACCACGGGCGGTGTTGTTGGGCCGTGACCGTTACCCGCGAGTCGGCTGACTTAAGCTTGCTCCTCATGGCTGTCGTACCCATCCGCATCGTGGGAGATCCCGTCCTGCACACCGCGACCACTCCCGTGCCGGTCGGCGACGACGGTTCGCTACCGCCGGATCTCGCCGATCTGATCAAAGACCTCTACGACACGATGAACGCCGCCAACGGTGTCGGCTTGGCGGCCAACCAGATCGGCGTGTCCTCACGCGTGTTCGTCTACGACTGCGCCGACGAGCGGGGTCGCGTCACGCGGCGCAAGGGCGTCATCGTGAATCCGGTTCTGGAGACCTCCGACGTACCGGAGACGATGCCCGATCCCGACGACGATGACGAGGGCTGCCTGTCGGTGCCCGGCGAGAACTTCCCCACCGGCCGGGCCGACTGGGCGCGCGTGACGGGCCTCGACGCCGACGGCACGCCGATCACCCTGGAGGGCACGGGACTGTTCGCCCGCATGCTGCAACACGAGACGGGTCACCTCGACGGATTCCTCTACCTCGACCGTCTGGTGGGCAGGCACGCGCGAGCGGCGAAGCGCAGCGTCAAGTCGCACGGCTGGGGAGTGCCCGGCCTGAGCTGGATGCCCGGCGAGGATCCGGATCCGTTCGGCCACTAGACATGGCCGACCTTCCCGCACTCGGAACCCGGGTCAGCCTGCGCTACCGGCTGCCCGCGGGATCGGTGCCACCGCTGACCGACGTCGTCGGGCACCTTCTCGAGGTCGGTTCGACGCTGCGGCTGCGCACCAAGCGCGGCGACGTCGTCGACGTGCCCGCAGCCGACGTGCTGTCGATCAAGGCGCTCAGCGCCGCGCCCGTCCGCACGGGTGACATCCGCAATCTCGAGCACGCCGCCGCCTTGGCGTGGCCGGGCGCCGAGCACGAGTGGCTCGGCGGCTGGCTGCTGAGGTTCGGCCACGGCAAGACCAGGCGGGCAAACTCCGCTGTGCCACTTGGCCTTTCGATCGACCACGATCTGAGCGCCATCGCGGCCTGGTACGCCGGCCGCGACGCGCCGCCGCTGATCGCCGCTCCGGATCGGCTGTTCCGGATGCCCGAAGGCACCCCCGTCGATGGTGAAAACCTGGTGATGGCAAGAGAACTGACCGGCGAGGTGCCGATTCGTCCGCCGGGGGTGACGATGGCGGCGCGACCGGATGACGCGTGGCTTGAGCGTCTACCGGCGCGACGTGCCGGTGGACGTGTTGACCGCCGTCGTCGACGGCGAGGTGGTGTTCGCGACCATCGCCGGGGCTGCCGTCGGACGGGCGGCGATCACCGTGGCCCCCGATGGAACGCGATGGGCGGGAATGACGGCCGTGCACGTGGCCGAGGAGGCCCGCGGTCGAGGCCTTGGCCGCGCGGTGTGCGACGCGCTGCTGGGGTGGGCGGCGGAGCACGGTGCGACCCGGACGTACGTCCAGGTGCTCGCGGACAATGCCGTGGCCACGAGGCTGTACGAGTCGATGGGCTTCGGCGCGCATCATCGCTCCCGCTACGTGTCGCTAGGGTAGAGCACGTGCGCCTGGCGACCTGGAACGTCAACTCGATCCGCTCCCGCATCGACCGCGTCACCGACTGGCTGGCCCGCGCCGACGTCGACGTGCTGGCGATGCAGGAGACCAAGTGCACCGACGCCCAGTTCCCCACGATGCCGTTCGCCGCACTCGGCTACGACGTCGTGCACACCGGGCACAACCAGTGGAACGGCGTGGCCATCGCGTCGCGGGTCGGCATCGACGACGTCCAGACGAGCTTCGAGGGACAGCCGGCATGGAACGACGCCGACGAGGCGCGGGCGATCGGCGCGACGTGTGGCGGCGTGCGGGTGTGGAGCCTGTACGTACCCAACGGACGAACCGTCGAGGACCCCCACTACGCCTACAAGCTGGAATGGCTTGCGGCGCTGCGGGAAACGGCGTCCGGCTGGCTGACCGACGATCCGGCGGCGCCGATCGCGCTCGTCGGCGACTGGAACATCGCCCCCACCGACGACGACGTCTGGGACGTCGAGTTCTTCCGCGGCAGCACCCACGTCACCGAACCCGAACGCGCGGCCTTCCGCGCCATCGAATCCCAATTCACCGACGTGGTGCGCCCTTTCACGCCAGGGCCGGGCACGTTCACGTACTGGGACTACACCCAGCTGCGGTTCCCGAAGCGGCAGGGCATGCGCATCGACTTCATCCTCGGCTCGCCGGCCTTGGCCGCGCGGGTGTCACACGCCGAGATCGCCCGCGACGAACGCAAGCCGGGCAAGAAGGGGACTCCCGCACCGAGCGACCACGCTCCCGTGCTGGTGGACGTGAGCTGACTCAGCCGAACAACGGAAGCGTCCGCTTGCGCGCCAGTGCGTCCATGCCGCGCTGGATGCTGTCCTGCACCTCGTCGTACTTCTGGTCGACGTAGGCGTCGTCGTCCGCCCGCGCCGGATCGGTGTCCACCTCCACCACCGGCATCAACCGGGTCCTGATCTTGGCGGGCAGCGGAAGCTGCGGCAGCGCGGCGGGAGCGATGCCCCACGGCAGCGAGATCGCGAGCGGAAAGACCTTGAGCCGCAACACCTTGTCCAGTTTCAACGCCTTGGCGAGCCGATCACCGCGGAACAGCACCGGCATGGCGTCGGCACCGCCGACCGTGGCGATGGGCACGATGGGCACTCCCGCCCTGATCGCCATCTTGACGAAGCCCTTGCGCCCGGCGAGGTTGGCGCGGTCGCGTTCGGCCCAGGGACGCAGCGAGTCCACCTCGCCGCCTGGCCACAGCGCGACGTCTCTGCCCTCGGCAAGCGCCGTCGCAATCGAGTCGGGCGCCGCGGGCAGAACGCCCATCGCCCGGAAGTATCGCCCGATGCCGGGAATCGCCATCAGCGCGTCGTGCGCAGTGCCGTGCAGGGGCCGTTCCTGGCCGAATCGACGCCACCACTGCACGCCGATCGTCCACGCATCCCAGACGAACGGCGCACCGGAGTGAATGCCGACCAGCAGCACGGGCGACGGCGGCAGGTTCTCCCAGCCGTCGAACTCCATCCGGAACCAATAGTCGACGAGTGCATTCCACAAGAACTTCTGCCGTTGCATGGTGGTCTCGTCCTGGCCGGAGAGGTCCCACTCGCCCGCGCGTTCGGCGACCCAGCCAGCGAGCCCGTCGCCCTGCTCCCGGCGCTTTTCGTCCATTCTTTCGGTAGCCGCATCGGCGTGCCGTCGGGCCTGGGCGCGGACTCTGGTGGTCGGGCGTCGGTGGTCGTCATGGACGTCGGGTACCCCGCATGTGCCCGCCGTCACACCCGGGCGGTCGTGACGGCTCGCGTGTCAGACCCGTCGCGCATAATCGCCAACATGTTCGAAAGACGGGGTTCAGAGCCACTTGAGCGCCTCACCCCGACCGGCAGCCACCCTTCCCCGAACACGCCTAGGGAGTAACCGACGCATGAAAATCCTTGTCGCGACCGGCCTTACCCAGGGCACCAGCCCCGACGACTACCACTACTGCATCGAACGCGAACTCGTGTGGATCCAGGAGCCGTGCTGTAAGGAACTCCGTGATCCTGCCAGCTCTTGCGGATGCAGTCGCGGCTTCGCAGGCGCGGCGTCGCACCGGGCGACGACGACTGCGATGGTGGTCGACTCGGAAATGAGCCGCGACGACGTGGTGCTGGCCTTCAGCACCAGCCTGCCGGATGGCGGCTGGCCGCTGGAATGGGCGGAGGAGATCGCCGACGACAACCTCGAGATCGCCGCCCAGCTGCCGGTGGGGAGCATCATCGTGCGCAAGTTCGAGGAATTCTTCTTGCGCGGGGCCTTGATCAGTTGAGCGAGATCAGGCGACGTTGTCCGCGCCCGGTGCGGTTCCGTAACGCCCCGGATTGAAGAGCGACGCGATCGCGCCGATCACCATCATCACCGCCGCGGCGATGAACACCACGCTCAACCCGGAGTGGAATGGCTCGGTGATGAGCTGGGGGAAGAACGTCTTGCCCGTCAGCACCTCCGCGTTGACGCCGGGCTGGGTCAGTGCGCCTGACGGGCCGAGCAGTTCGCCCATCGGGTTGTAACCGAGGAACGCCGCGAAGAGGCTGCCGACGGGAGGCAGATTGGCGACGTCGTGTGCAACTGCGGGCGAAACGCCTTGCGCCTGAAGGCCGCTACTCATGGCGGACGGCAAAGTGTTGGCGAGCCCGATGATCATCAGCGAGAAGAAGACGCCGATGGAGAGTGACGAGCCGGCGTTGAAGAACGTCGCTCGCACGCCGGATGCGGCCCCACGCTGCGCGGCGGGCACGCTCGACATGATCGCCGCGGTGTTGGGGGCGGTGAAGATGCCGCCGCCGAGACCGTTCAGGAAGACGAGGATCGCGAAGACCCAGTAGTTGAAGTTCACCGGAATCATCACCAGCGCAATGAAGGTCGCCGCCATCAGCAGCATGCCGCCCACGGTGAAGGGGCGTGCCCCGAAGCGGTCGGACAGCGAGCCCGCAATGGGTCCCGCCACCAGGAAGCCCACCGTGACGGGCAACAGGTAGATGCCCGCCCAGAGCGGAGTCGATTCAAAGGTGTACCCGTGCAGGGGAAGCCAGATGCCCTGCAGCCAGATGATCAACATGAACTGCAGGCCGCCCCGGCCCATCGACGACATCAGCCCAGCGAGGTTGCCCATGCCGAACGATGCGGACTTGAACAGCCGAACGTCGACCATCGGGGACTCGACGTGCAGTTCGATGAAGCAGAACGCGACCAGGGACAGCACTCCGAACGCAATCGCGCCGAGCACCAGCGGATTGGTCCAGCCGGTGGTGGAGTCGCCGTAGGGCTGGATGCCGTAGGTGATTCCCGCGAGCAGCACCGTGAGACCGATGCCGAACGTCAGGGTGCCCGGCCAGTCGAGCTTGCCCGCGGTCCTGGTGCCGAGTTCGCGCAGCGAGCGGACGCTCCAGATGGTGCCCGCGATGCCGATCGGGACGCCGACCCAGAAGATCGCCTTCCAGTGCCACTCGGACAGGAAGCCGCCGATGAGCAGCCCGAGGAACGAGCCGGCCACGGCGGACACCATGTTGACCCCGAGCGCCATGCCGCGCTGATTGGCCGGGAACGCGTCGGTCAGGATGGCCGACGACGACGCCATCAGCATCGCGCCACCGATGCCCTGGATGACACGCCAACCGATCAGCCACAGGGCCCCGCCACCGAGGTGGAACGGGTCGAACGACAGAGCGACTGCGGCGAGGGTGAAGACCACGAAGCCCCAGTTGTAGATGCGGACCCGGCCGAGCATGTCGCCGAGGCGACCGAAGGGGACGACGAGCACGGCCGTCACCACCAGGTAACCCATCAGCATCCACAGCAGATAGCTGACGTTGCCGGGCGCCAGCGGGTTCAGGCCGATGCCGCGGAAGATTGCGGGCAGCGAGATCAGGACGATCGAGGAGTTGATGGTCGCCAGTAGGGTGCCCAACGTGGTGTTGGACAGCACGACCCACTTGTAGTGCGGATGGTCGTGGTCCATTCGCCGGCGCCGGTCGGCGGTCTCGATCTCCGCAGCGTCTTCGTCGTCAGCCAGAAGGGGCGGTTTCGTCATCTCGATCTCAGTCGTCATCAGTCATCGCTTTACTCATCGAATATGGCCATACACGGCCGAAAATACCTAAAACACATATGTTAGCTATACAAAACATCTCACGGCAATTCCCATTCCCTGCGGTAGGTTGGGCGAGACCGCGCGGGAGCGCACACGAGTGCGCTGAGAGGACGGCTGAGCCGTCGACCGTATGAACCTGACCGGGTGATACCGGTGTAGGGAGATGAGTGAGATGACCGTTTCCAACGACCGCACGTCACCACTGACGTGACCGATCTCACGCCGAGCCTGCCGCTCACGCCGCCCCGCGAAACGCCGCTCCGGGTGATGACGATCGCGGGGTCGGACTCCGGCGGCGGCGCAGGCATCCAGGCCGACCTTCGCACGTTCGCGATGCTCGGCGTGCACGGCTGCGTGGCGGTCGCCGCGGTGACCGTGCAGAACTCGGTCGGCGTCAAGGGCTTTCACGAGATCCCGCTCGACGTCATCACCGGCCAGATCGAAGCGGTGATCGACGACATCGGCATCCAGGCCGCAAAGACCGGCATGCTCGCCTCATCGGAGATCATCGCGGCCGTCGCAGAGACCTGGCGCTCCCGTGGCGCAGGCACGCCACTGGTCGTCGATCCGGTCTGCGCGTCGATGCACGGCGATCCGCTACTGCACCCGTCGGCGCTCAATTCGCTTCGCACGGAACTGTTTCCGTTGGCCACCCTGGTGACGCCAAACCTCGACGAGGTCCGGCTCATCGTCGACATCGAGGTCATCGACACTGCCAGCCAGCACGACGCGGCGCGGGCCCTGCACGCCTTGGGTCCGCAGTGGGCGCTGGTCAAGGGCGGCCACCTGCGGTCGTCGTCGCACAGCCCCGATCGTGCTGTTCGACGGCAGCGACTTCTACGAGTTCGACGCCGAACGCATCGACACCCGCCACGACCACGGCGCGGGCGACACCCTGGCGGCGGCGACGGCCTGCGCGCTGGCCCACGGTTACTCGGTGCCCGACGCCGTGGCCTTCGCCAAGCGCTGGGTGACCGAATGCCTGCGCGCCGCCTATCCGTTGGGTCGCGGCCACGGCCCGGTCTCCGCTCTGTTCCGGCTGGCCCATGGATCTTGACGCGATTGCGGGCGTCGCCCACGAACCCGACGGAACCCCGTCGGGAGCGGTGGCGCTGACCCACGGCGCGGGCGGCAGCAAGCAGTCGCCGATGTTGATCAAGCTCTGCGACCAGTGGGCACGGCACGGCTGGCTCGCGGTGCGCTACGACCTCCCGTACCGACGGCGCAGACCCAAGGGGCCGCCGTCAGGATCGGCCGCCGCCGACCGCGCAGGCATCGCCGAGGCCGTCGCGCTGATGCGCACGCTCACCGACGGCCCGGTGATCGCCGGCGGGCATTCCTATGGCGGTCGGATGACCTCGATGGCGGTGGCCGACGACGAGGACGTCAAGGCCGTCGTGGACGTTCTGACGCTGTTCTCCTATCCCCTGCACCCGCCGGGCAAGCCCGAGCGGGCGCGCATCGAGCACCTGCCCCGCATAGGTGTGCCGACGGTGTTCACCCACGGCACGTCGGATCCGTTCGGGTCACTCGACGAGATCCGGGCCGCCGCGGCGCTGGTCTCGGGGCCGACCACGATCGTCGAGGTCACCGGCGGCAGGCACGATCTCGGATCGAAGACGCTCGACGTACCGGCATTGGCTGTGGAGGCGGCGTTGGCGCTGCTGGCATGAGCCTGCGCCGGCAGTCGCCGCGCATCTGATCCTGCTATCTTCCGAGAATGACCTGGCCGTCCGACCCGAACCGACCCCAGTACGGGGCGCCGCCACCCCCGCCGCCGATGCCCTATCAGCAGCCGGGATACCCACAGCCCTACGGCCAGCCCGCCGCGCCGCAGAGGTCGCGCAAGGGCCTCTACATCGCGCTGGCGATCGTCGGCGTCGTCGTCATCGTCATCATCGCCGCCGTCGTGTCGGTCGCCCTGTTCGCCCGCGACAACGTCGTCGCGACCAACACCAAGGTCGGCGACTGCATCAAAGACGTGCCGACTGACGCGCTGATCCTGACGCTGCCGACCGTCGACTGCAACCAACAGCACGGCGGCGAGGTGTACGCGGTGCTGACGATGCCCGACGGCGACTATCCCGGTTCGGCCACGATCGACGAGTGGCAGAACAAGTGCCCACAGGAGTTGGCGTCGTTCGCCCCGGACGCCAACCAGGACCCGACGGTCGGGGTGTTCGTCCTCTACCCGACGAAGGAGACGTGGGACCAGGGCGACCGCGCGGTCACGTGCGTCGCGACGCTGAACCCCAAGCGCGCCGGGTCACTCAGGGGATAAGTAGTACCTCAGGTACCGTCTTGGCATGACTTCGGAGCAATACGACGCGGTCATCGTGGGGGCCGGGTTCGGCGGAATCGGCGCGGCCATCCAACTCAAGCGGTTGGGCTACGACGACTTCGTGATCCTGGAGCGCGAGGACGACCTCGGCGGGACGTGGTACGTCAACCACTACCCCGGTCTGGCGGTCGACGTGCCGACGACGACCTACTCGTACTTCTTCGAGCCCAACCCGAACTGGTCGCGGCTGTTCACGCCGGGCCCCGAGATCAAGCAGTACGCCGACGACGTCGCGGACAAGTACGACGTGCGCAGACACATCCGGTTCGACACCAGCGTCGAGGGCGCGCGGTGGGACGAGGACGCGCTCGTCTGGCGGATCGCCTTGGCCGACGGCGAGACGCTGACCGCTCGCTACCTGATCACCGCCACGGGCTTCCTGTCCCAGCCGAAGGTTCCCGAGATCCCGGGCATCGAGACCTTCGAAGGCAAGATCATCCACACCACGGACTGGGACGACGACTACTCGGTGGACAACCAGAAGGTCGCCATCATCGGCACCGGGGCCACCGCAGTGCAGCTGATCCCCGAACTCGCCAAGCGGGTCGCCGACCTCACGGTCTATCAGCGCACGCCGATCTGGGTGGTGCCCAAGATCGACGTCCGCTTCGGCGAGCGGGCCAAGCGGCTGTTCGCGCGGATCCCGGCCACCCAGCGCGCACTCCGATGGTTTACCAACTCGATCTACGAGGTGATGGTTTCGGTCGCGGTCAGGCACTACGGGATGTTCCGCGGTCGGTTCAACATCTCGGCGTCGGACCTGTCCAAGCTGCACCGCTTCGCGACGATCCGCGACAAGGAGCTGCGCCGCAGGCTCAGCCCGGACTACGACTTCGGTTGCAAGCGGCCGACATTCAGCAACGGCTACTACCGCGCGTTCACCAAGCCGCACGTGCACCTCCAGGACGCGGGCATCGACCACGTCGAGGCCGACGGCATCGTGGGCAAGGACGGCGCCAAGAACGTCGTCGACACCCTGGTCCTGGCGACCGGGTTCGACCTGTGGGAGGCGAACTTCCCGGCGGTCGAGATCATCGGGCGCGAAGGCCGCGATCTCGGAAAGTGGTGGCGCGACACCAGATTCCAGGCGTATCAGGGTGTGTCGATGCCGTACTTCCCGAACTACCTGAGCCTCGCCAGTCCGTACGCCTTCATCGGGTTGAACTTCTTCAACACCATGGAGTACCAGATGAGGCTGATGGACCGGCTGTTCACCGAGGTGAAGCGTCGCGGCGCCACGACCTTCGAGGTGACCGAGGAGGCGAATACCGCGTTCCTCGACCGGATGACGGAACTGCTCGGGGAATCGCTGTTCACGATCGGCAACTGCGCAACCGCGCGGTCGTACTACTTCAATCCTGCCGGCGAGCCCACCCTCCTGCGGCCGACGTCGACCGAGACGGCCGTCAACGACGCCTCGAACTTTCCGCTCACCGATTATCAGATTGCCTAGAGAGGTTCACGGGTGTCCAAAGAGAATTCACGCGTCGCAGTGTTGGCCGGGCTTGGCCTTGCAGGCACGGGCGTCGCGCACTTCGTCAAGCCAGAGTTGTTCGAGTCGGTCACCAAGTCGGCGTTCCCGCGCGACACCGAGAAGTACATCAAGGCCAACGGCGCCATCGAGACGGCGATTGGCCTCGGCTTCGCCGCACGGAAGACCCGCAAGCTGGCGGTTCTCGGACTGCTCGGCTATGGCGCCTATCTCGCGGCGAACGTCGTCCGCAACCAGTAGTTTCACAGCGCGTCCCACGACGCGCTTCCCGCACATCGGGCGGTTCGCCAGCTAACCTGCTTGGCGTGCGCGCTGTGACCAAAGTGACCCATGTGACTGATGGGTCGATGCTGTCGCGGCGCAACCTTCTGCTCGGCTTGATGGGCACGGCGGCCGCGCTGGCGATCGCAGGATGCGGTAGCGAGGCTGCCGGCCAGGTCGCGCAGGTTCCCGGCCCACCTCCGCCGCCGGAGTGGCCGCCGCTGCTTGCCCCGCCACCCGCGAACGCGCGGGTGCTGCTACCTGGCGGCGGGGTGATCAGCACGCTGCCCGGACCCGGCGACCTGCTCGCGCTCACCCTCGACGACGGCGTCGACACCGACGTCGTTCGGGCCTACGCGCAGTTCGCCAAGGACAGCGGCATCCGACTCACGATGTTCGTCACCGGCGTCTTCAGTTCGTGGACCGACAACCGGGACCTGTTGCGGCCCTTGGTCGATTCGGGACAGATCCAGCTCGGCAACCACACCTGGCTGCACCACGACCTGACCAAGATGACCCCGCCGGAGGTCGCCGACGAGCTGCGCCACACCGATCAGTTCCTCAAGGACACCTTCGGCGTCGACGCCGCGCCGTACTTCCGCCCGCCCTACGGCGCCTACAACGACATGGTCACCAAGGTGGCCACCGACCTCGGCTACACCGTCGCCACGCTGTGGGACGGCACGCTCGGCGACGACGCGATCCTGACTCCCGAGGACATCGTCGCGAACGCACGGAAGTATCTGGTGGCCCAGCAGATCGTGATCGGCCACCTCAACCACCCGTCGGTCATGGACGTCTACCACCAGTTCATCGACATCATCCGGGAGCGCAACCTGCGCACGGTTACGCTCAACGACGTGTTCGTGAAGCCGGAGGTCGCGCGTCTGACGTCGGCCTATCCCGGCTGAGTGAAGCGCCGCCTCGGCATCGTCGACGCCGTCACCATCGGCCTCGGTTCGATGATCGGCGCCGGGATCTTCGTCGTGCTGGCACCCGCCGCGGCGGCCGCGGGCTCCGGCCTGCTGATCGGCATGGCCGTCGCCGCCGTCGTCGCCTACTGCAACGCGACGTCCTCGGCTCGGCTCGCGGCCCTGTATCCGGAGTCGGGTGGAACCTACGTCTACGGGCGGGAGCGGCTCGGTCCGTTCTGGGGCGACCTGGCCGGCTGGAGTTTCGTGATCGGCAAGACCGCCTCCTGCGCAGCGATGGCGATGACGGTCGGCTTCTACGCGTGGCCGCAGTACGCCCACGCCGTGGCGGTTGCGGTCGTCGTCGCCCTGACCGCCGTCAACGTCGTCGGCATCCAGAAGTCCGCGCTGCTCACGCGCGTCATCGTCGCCGTCGTGCTCGCGGTCCTGGTCGGCGTCGTGGTCGTGATCCTCGGTTTCGGTGACGCCGACGTCTCGCGTCTCGCGGTGGGCTCCGACGCGAGCACCGGCGGCGTGCTGCAGGCCGCCGGGCTGCTGTTCTTCGCGTTCGCGGGCTATGCACGCATCGCAACGCTCGGTGAGGAGGTGCGCGATCCCGCACGGACGATCCCGCGGGCGATCCCCATCGCGCTGGGCATCGCGCTACTGGTCTACGCCGCGGTGGCGACGGCCGTCCTAGCCGAATTGGGCAGCGCCACATTGTCTTCCGCCACCGCGCCGCTCGCCGATGCCGTGACCGCCGCCGGATATCCGCAGTGGACGCCGGTCGTGCGCGTCGGCGCGACGGTGGCCGCGCTCGGGTCGCTGCTCGCCCTGATCCTCGGGGTGTCGCGGACGACGCTGGCGATGGCCCGTGACCGGCGACTGCCCCACGCGTTGTCCGCCGTGCATCCGCGCTTCGACAGCCCGTACCGCGCGGAGATTGCCGTCGGCGCCGTCGTCGCCGTGATCGCCGCGGTGGCGGACGTCCGTGGGGCGATCGGGTTCTCGTCGTTCGCCGTGCTCATCTACTACGCGATCGCCAACGCCGCGGCATGGACGTTGGGCGCACGGGTCGTTCCCGCGGCGGGCATGGCGGGTTGTCTACGTATTGGCATTCGCGTTGGCGCTCGGCTGGTCGGATGCGTCGGTGCTCGCCGTCGCGTTGCCGCTGGCATCCGTGCTGGCCGGCGCGTCGTGCAGTGGTGTCGCATCGACGCGGTTCGGCGCGTATGCTGTGAGTTCGCATGGGCACATGATTCCGCTCACCTGGAAGCCCGTTCCGGCAGACGCGTCCGTCGTCGCCCCCGATGAGCGGCTGAGCTGGCCGCGCACCATCGGCATCGGCGCCCAGCACGTCGTCGCCATGTTCGGCGCCACGTTCCTGGTACCCGTGCTGACGGGCTTCCCGCCCGCGACCACGCTGCTGTTCTCCGGCGTCGGCACCGTGCTGTTCCTGGTGATCACCGGCAACCGGCTACCGAGCTACCTCGGCTCGAGCTTCTCGGTGATCGCGCCCGTGACGGCAGCCGTTGCGTCGAACGGAATGGGAAGTGCGCTCGGCGGATTGATCGCCGTCGGCGTCCTGCTGATCCTGATCGGCGCGGTCGTGCACTTCGTCGGCACCCGGTGGCTGGACGCGACGCTGCCACCCGTGGTGACCGGGGCGATCGTCGCACTCATCGGCTTCAACCTGGCGCCCGCGGCCAAGGCCAACTTCGAGAAGGGCCCGCTGGTCGGCCTGGTCACGCTGGTTCTGCTGGTGGGAATCCTGGCGTTCTTCCGCGGCATCATCGGGCGCCTCGCCATCTTTCTCGCCGTGGTGATCGGATACCTGCTTGCGTTGGCCTTGGGCGAGGTGGACACGTCCGCGATCGCCACGGCGGCGTGGCTGGGCCTGCCCGAGTTCCACGCCCCGACGTTCACGTGGTCGGTGCTGCCGCTGTTCCTGCCCGCGGTCATCGCCCTCATCGCCGAGAACATCGGCCACGTGAAGTCCGTCGGCCAGATGACGGGCACGGACACCGATCCGCTCATCGGGCGGGCGCTCGCCGCCGACGGGCTGGCGACGGTCTTCGCAGGCGCGGGTGGCGGGTCGGCCACCACCACCTACGCCGAGAACATCGGCGTCATGGCCGCGACCCGCGTCTACTCGACTGCGGCGTACTGGATCGCCGCCGCGGTCGCCATCGCGCTGGCGCTGTGCCCCAAGGTCGGTGCGGCGATCTCCGCGGTACCCCCTGGCGTTCTCGGCGGGGCGACGATCGTGCTGTACGGCCTGGTCGGCGTCCTCGGCATCCGGATCTGGATGACGAACCACGTCGACTTCAGCCAGCCGATCAACCAGATGACCGCCGCCATCCCGCTCATCATCGGCATCGCCGACTTCACCTGGCACGCAGGCTCGTTGACGTTCACGGGCATCGCGCTCGGTTCGATCGCGGCCCTCGTCGTCTACCACGCCATGAAGCTGCTGGGGTTCCGGACCGCCCGCACGGCCAATGACGAGGACGAAGCCGAGGTGGACCGCGTCGAATGACGTGGTCATCGAGTTGATCATTGTCCGGCGGCAGGACTCCCGCGGGGCCATAATGACGCCAAGTCTGGGGACGAGCAAGGGGATGTGCAATGAAGAAGCTGGCAGCAGGGTTCTTGACCGCCGCGGCGATGGCGATGGCGGTGATTCCGTTCGCGGTCGCACCGGCGGCCAACGCCGAAATCTGTGGGGGCGCGGCCGGACGTCACGTCGCCATGGGCGGCTGCACCAACATCGCTGGTGACGTCATCACCGGCGTCGCCATCGCACACGCCTACAACCCGTACATTCCGGGCGAGATCCCCTGCTACACAGTCGAGGGAGTGCCGTACTACACGCCTCCCGGCCAACCCTGCTAGCTGAATCTCGCTGACACCCAGCCGGATTCGCGCGCTAGTGCGTGAGGTGGGTAACGTCGTCGACCTCGGGTGGCGGGAGTGGTGATGGAGGGTGCACCCTTTGGCCGCTACCGACTGCTCGAGATCCTCGGACGCGGTGGCATGGGTGAGGTCTGGCGGGCCTACGACACCGAGACCGACCGCGTGGTCGCGCTCAAGGTGTTGGCACCCGAACTTGCTCACGACCCGGTGTTCGGCGAGCGATTTCGCCGAGAGGCGTACGCCGCGGCAGGACTGAACGAACCGCACGTCGTACCCATCCACAGCTTCGGCGAGATCGACGGCCGGCTGTACGTGGACATGCGGCTCGTGGACAGCCAGGATCTGCTCGCCATGCTCGCGCACGGTCCGATCGAACCGGCGCGGGCCGCCTGGATCGTCGAGCAGGTGGCCGCAGCGCTCGAGGCCGCGCACCGGATCGGCTTGGTGCACCGCGACGTGAAGCCGTCGAACATCCTCGTCACCGACGACGACTTCGCGTATCTGATCGACTTCGGCATCGCCAGGACCGTCGGCGATGCCAGTCTGACCGGCACCGGCAACGCGATCGGCTCGTGGGCGTACATGGCACCGGAGCGCATCTCCGCCGGTGTGATCGATCCCCGCTCCGACGTCTACGCCCTGGCATGCGTGCTGCACGAGTGCGTGACGGGGCAGCGGCCGTATCCGGGAGACAGCTTCGAGCAGTTGGCCGCCGCGCACATGTGGACACCCCCACCGCGGCCGTCGTACGTCCGTACCGAGGTTCCCAGTCAGCTCGACGAGGTGATCGCCGCGGGGATGGCCAAGGACCCCGAGCAGCGCTATCAGAGCGCGAAGTCGTTCGCTCGCGCAGCGCGCGACGCGATCACCGACCCGACACCGAGGTCGTACCGGCCGGCGTCACCGCCTGCACCTCCACCTTCGACTGCGCCGCTCGCTCCGCAGTCGCGCCCGGTACCACCAGCGCCACCACCAACGACTCCGCCCGCTCCGATACCTCCGACGACCGTGACCCCTGACCCGCGCTGCGCGCGGGGGTCTGCCGAAGTGGGTGCCCTACGCCCTGGCCGCCGCGGTGGTCGTCGTCATCGGACTGGTCGCTGCCCTCGTCGTCACGCTCACCAGTTCTCCGCCGACGAGCACTCCGGTCGCCGAGTCCACACGCCCGTCATCGTCGTCGACGCCGTCATCAGCGGTCGCGACACCTTCCTCGGTGGCGTCGGCTCCCCAGCCGACGCCGACCCAGCCATCGACGGTCCCTCCGGCGGGCAGCGGTGTCGTCAACAGCGCCGTCGACGTCTACGACGTCCCGGACGGCGTCGGCAACGTCATCGGCGTGCTGGGCAAGGACCGGCGCGTCAGCCTCGTCGAGCCGTGCCGGGACGGCTGGTGCCACGTGGCCATTCCGGAGATGCCCGGCGGCACGGGATGGGTGTGGGGCGAGTTCCTGACGTTCTGAGCTCACCGGAGGCGGGCTGCCGCCGACATCGGACGGCGCGCCACGGCGCCGCCACGGGCCATGACACGATGGCTGCCATGTTGACCCGCCACGCGTTGGTACGCCGACCATCGCCACTGCTCGCCGACGGACTCGTGACTCACATCGAGCGCAGCGAGCGCGTCGATGCGGAACTCGCGCAACACCAGTGGGACGGCTACGTCCGCGCGCTGACGGACGCCGGGTGGACCACCCACGAGGTGCCCGCCGCACCGGACAGCCCCGACTCCGCGTTCGTCGAGGACACCATGGTCGTGTACGGCGACGTCGCCGTCATCGCCCGACCCGGCGCCGAACAGCGGTGGGCGGAGATCCCAGGCGCCGCCGACACCGTCTGCGAATTCGGCTATCGCCTCGCCCACGTCGAGGCGCCGGGAACGCTCGACGGCGGCGACGTACTCAAGCACGGTGGCACCGTATGGGTCGGTCGCGGCGGACGTACCAATGACGAGGGCATCGCACAGTTGACCGCTCACCTCGAGCCCTTCGGCGCGACGGTCGTCACCGTGCCACTGACGAAGGTGCTCCACCTCAAGTCGGCGGTGACCGCGCTTCCCGACGGAACGGTCATCGGCTACGCCCCGGTGGTCGACGATCCGGGCGTGTGGGGCGATCGATTCCTCGCGGTGCCCGAAGAGCCCGGAGCGCACGTCGTGCTTCTGGAGGACGACCTGCTCCTGATGTCCTCTGCTGCACCGCAGTCGGCAGAACTGTTCGAACGGCGCGGCTACCGCGTTGCGCGCGTGGATATCTCAGAGTTCGAGAAGCTCGAGGGCTGCGTCACGTGCCTATCTGTTCGCCTGCGCGGCGGACCCACCGGCTAGGTTCCCTCCAGGACCGCCGACGGGCTCCGGTTCATCAGCTGTCGGGCCACGATGATTCGCTGAATCTCGCTGGCGCCCTCCCAGATTCGCTCGACCCGGAGCTCACGGTACATCCGCTCGGCGACGTTCTCGCGCATGTATCCGCGACCGCCGAAGATCTGCACCGCCCGGTCCGCGACCCGGCCCGCCATCTCCGAGCAGTACAGCTTCGCCATCGAGGCCTGCGCGTGCAGCGTCTTGCGGTCGGTGCCCGCATCGATGGACCTGGCCACCTCGTAGAGCATCGTGCGTGCCGCGAACAGCTCCGTGGCGCTGTCGGCCAGCATGCCCGCCACCAGCTGATGATCGCCGAGCCGCTTGCCGTCGACCACGCGGTCCCGCGCGAACGACGTCGCCTCGTCGACCAGACGCTGCGCGGCACCGACGCACCGCGCCGCCACCATCAGGCGCTCGAAGCGGAACCAGTCCTGGCTGAACGTCATGCCCTGACCCTCGGCGCCGACCAGGTTCTCGACCGGGATGCGGACGTCGGTGAACGAGACGATCGGATGTTCGTCCGCGATGTGATGCGAATAGTGCGGGGTACGAACCACTTCCACGCCTGGGAAGGGCAGGTCGACCACCAGCAGCACGTGATCGCCCTCGTGGGCCCCGCCGACGAGGACCGCCTGGACGAAGAGGTAGGCGGCCAGGTTGTAGGACGTCACGTGCCACTTGACCCCGTTGACGACGTACTCGTCGCCCTCGCGGCGCGCGGTGGCTTCCAGCGCCGACACGTCGGAACCCGCGAACTCCTCCGTGATGGCGTACGCCTCGTGTTTCTCACCGCGCACCGCAGGCAGCAGCCAGCGCTCGCGCTGATAGTCGGTGGCGACGTCGACCCACCACTGGGGCGGCGTCGCCATCACCCAGGCCAATCCGTTCGTCGCCCGCCCGCACTGCTCCTGCACCAGAACTTGCTGCAGCGCCGTACATCCGGGGCCACCCACCGACGTCGGCATGTTCGTGGCGTAGAGGCCCAATTCGATTGCCCGCGCGTGATGTTCGGCAACCAGCTCCTTGGGTAACATGCCGCCCGCGAGCTCGGCATCGACCTCGTACGGGATCACCGAGTCGACGAAGTCTCGCGCCGTGTCCCTGATCCGCCGATCCTCCGCCGACAGTCCATACATCCGAGCACTCCGATCCTCGCCGACCACTTGACTGAGCGTTCAGTCTATGCCACCGTCTCGTAGTATGACCAGCTCCCCGACTGCTGACGTCGTGGTGATCGGCGGCGGCACGGTCGGCGCCTGGACCGCCGTCCTGCTGGCCGAAAGTGGTGTCGAGAACGTCGTTCTGCTCGAGAAGAACACCCTCGGCGACGGGGCGAGCAGCCGCGCCGCGGGGATGGTCCGCGCTCAGGGCGGCACCGAGGCCGCGATCAAGCTCGGCATGCACACGCAGGATTTCTACGTCTCCAGCGGCGATCGCTTCCCGCTCGACTGCGGATTCACGGCCCAGGGCTATCTGATGCCGTGCTTCTCGGAATCAGAGGTGGCACAGGCGCACGGGCGCATCGCCTTGCAGCGCAGCCTCGGGCTCGACGTCGAGTGGCTCAGCAGTGACGATCTCGACGCCCGACACACCGGCATGGCGAAGGGGGCCACGCTCGGTTCCTCGTACGCACCCGGCGACGGATACATCGACGCACCCCGAAACGTGCTGGCCTACAGCGCCGCCCTGCCCGCGGTCGGCGTCGACGTCCGGGAGCACTGTGCGTTCACCGGCCTGCGCACTTTGGGTGGGCGGGTCGTCGGCGTCGACACGTCGCAGGGCCCGATCAATACCGAGCACGTCGTGCTGACGGGCGGCCCGAAGCTTGGCGACGTGGGCAGGCGCGCAGGCGGTCGCATCCACGCCGGCGGGGCGCGCCACCAGGTGGTCGTCACCGCCAAGCTGCCGGACCTCGACGTGTACGAGCTGCCGATGGTGTTCGACCTACCCTCCGGAATCTACTGGCGGCCAGGGGAATCCGGCGGCCTACTGTGGGGTATGAGCAATCCCGACGAGCTGCCGGGCGTCGCGGTCGACTTCGACGAGGTCTACTACCGCAAGGCGCGGGATCGCATCGAGGAGATCTTCCCCGCCGTGAGGGGCCTCGGCTTGCGCAGGTCGTGGGCCGCGACCATCGACTACACCCCCGACCACCTCCCGATCCTCGGCCCGCTGCTGACCGGCGACGGCCCGGTCGACGGAACGGTGGTGGCCAGTGCCGCCGGCCACGGGATGATGTGGGGACCCGCGGTCGCCCAGGTGGCCACCGACCTGACCACCACGGGCACGTGCTCGTGGTTGGACCTCACCGACCTCGGCCTGGACCGTTTCGATGTCGATGGCAACAGCCGCGTTGCCCCAGAACCCATTTCGCTTCCATTCCCGGAGAGCGTCACCAACGAGAGGATCAACTCATGACCCAAGCCGTACTCACCAGTGTGCTCGCCGGGGCGGCCGATGCCGAGCTCGAGGACTGGGGCCCACTCGAGGAGGCGACGGGCGAGCCGATGGCCACGCACGGCGTCGAGATGTGGGTGGACGGCGACAAGTCCGCAGGCATCTGGCAGTGCACGCCGGGCCCGTCGTACTGGGTTCAGGAGGAGAACGAGGTCATCTACCTCCTGTCGGGGCGGATGACGGTGACACCCGACGGCGGAGAGCCCTCTGAGGTCGGCGCCGGCGACATCGCCGTGTTCCCCCTCGGTTGGAAGGGCACGTGGGACATCCACGAAACCGTCCGAAAGGTCTACTCGATCTTCTGATCTCGCGGATATCCGCGAGCGCGCGTGTTTGCGGCCGACACGCCGAGCAAGAACTAGAGTTTGTGCGCGCTCGTCGTCAGGCGCGTCTCGCGAGCGCGCGCAGAGTTGGGGCTTGGATACGGCGTGTCGGCCGCAAACACGCACGCTCACCGAAGGGGCGCGCGCGGGTAGGCCAACGCGTCGACGGCCACCACCCCGGCCGCCGACGCGATCACCGGGTTCGCCTCGACGGCGTCCAGGGCGTCACCGAGTTCGGTTGCCAGATGTGAGAATCCGACGATCGCGTCGGCCAGGGAAGCGATGTCCGAGGCGGGCGCACCGCGCCAACCGGCGAGCAGCGCCTTGACGCGCAGTCCGTCCAGCAGCCGCAGCGCGCCTTCGTGCGACACGGGCGGGACGGCCAGGACGCGGTCGGCGAGGAGTTCGACCAGGGTGCCGCCTGCCGCGATCACCAGAAGCGGACCGAACGTTGCGTCGCGGACCATCCCGATCGACACCTCGACGCCGTTCGGGTGCCATCGGTTGCACGGTGACCGCAGGTCCGAGCTTGTCCGCCAGTTCGCCGTACGCGGCGCGCAGGGCGTCCTCGTCGGCGATGCCGAGCACCACCCCGCCGACATCGCTCTTGTGCTCGGCGCCAAGCGTTTTCAGGGCGACGGGGAAGCCGGCTCGTGCCGCCGCCGACAGCGCCTCCTCGGCGGTGTGCGCCACGCGCGGGGCCGCGACCGGGACGCCGTAGTCCGCGAGCAGATCGAAGGCCAGCTCCGGGCTCCACGCCCCCAGCGCGGTTCGCCAGCGGTCGCGACGTTCGCTGTCGAGTGCGGGTTCGATGCGGTCGATCCACAGCGGCCAACGGGCCAGATGGTCGAGAGCGACAAGGCCACTTCGGGTGCCTTCCAGAACGGGAATACCCTTGGCACGCAGCCGTTCTGCGGTGTCGCGGTCGATCGCCGATGCCACGGACGCGATGACGGCGAGCGGTGCGCGGGTCGCGGCGGAGACGTCGAGGACAGCCTCCTCGTAGGCAGTGTCACCGTCGAACTCGGTGACCAGGTCGACGGCCAACGCGGTGACCGCAACCCCGGGATCCTCGGCGATCGCGCGCAGACAGTCCCGGAAGAGCACACGGGTGTCGGCGCCGGTGCCCCACACGTCGAGGGGATTGGTCGCGATCAGACCGTCGTCGAGCAGGCCCTCGATGTTTCTCGTCGTGGCGGTTGACAGGGTCGCGTAGTGCACGCCGAGATCGTGCGCGAGGTCCGCGGTCAGAGCACGCTCGGCGCCCGAGTCATGCACCGTCGCAATGCCCCTCGCGCCCGTCGCACGCCTGCCTGCGCTGAAGAGCTCGATGGTGTCGGCGAACTCTTCCATGTCGCGGACCCGGACGGCGCCGACGGCCGAGCAGAACGCCTGCCACGCCGCCTCCTCGCCCGCGAGAGCACCGGAGTGCGCCGCCACCATCGCCCGGCCCGTCGGCGATCCACCGACCGGCAGGATGACCACGGGGATCCCGGCGTCGGCGGCCCTGAGGAGGACGTGTTCGAGCCGCGGCACCGCACGGGGCGACTCCATCATCAACGCGACCAGCCGCGTCCGCGGATCGTCGAGCGCGTAGTCGACGTAATCCGCAGTGTCGGTGACGATCTCCTGACCCGAGGACACCGCGAGCCGGTAGCCGAAGCCGCGCCGTGCACGCAGCAGAGTCGAGAAGGCCGACCCCGAGTGGGTGATCAGGGCGACGTCCCCCGCGGGCAGCGGGTGGGGCTCGAGATAGCCGAGCGCCCGAACGCCGAGTGCGTTGTTCACGAAGCCCATGCACCCCGCGCCGCATATCGCCATGCCCGAACCTGCCGCGACGGCACCGATCTCGTCACGCAGGCCCAGCGCCGCACCGAACAGCACGGCAGACCGGGCGCCGACCGCGGTCGCCGCCTTCAACTGGTCGATCAACGCGCCGTCGGGAACTCCGAGCAGCACGAGGTCGACGGGCTCTCCGACGTCCGCGAGAGTAGGCACGCACGGCGCGTCGCCGATGCGGTCGTAACGGGGGTTCACCAGGTGGAACCGCGCCGAACTGCGACGGGCCTCGATGACCATGCGCTCGCCGAAGCTGTCCGGCTTGGCGCTTGCGCCGACGACGGCCACCGACCGCGCGCCGAGCATCGCCGCGACGGCCGCTCGGCGCGGTTCCTCCATCGGTCTTCGCCCGCTTATGTCCGGCGTGCCAACGCGGCGCGCAGCCGATTGCTGCCCTTCTTCTTGTCGGCCAGCGCCGCCCGCGCGGCCTGCCAGCCGGGGATGCCGCAGACGCCACCGCCTGCGTGCGTGGCGGAGCTGCCGTTGTACAGACCGGCGATCGGGGTGCGGTAGTCGGCGAAGCCGGGTGCCGGCCGCATGTGGAACAGCTGCTCGAGCGAGAGCTCACCGTGGAAGATGTTGCCGCCGATGAGGCCGTACTCCACTTCCATCTCGTGCGGGCCGACGACGTCGCGATGTGTGATCGACGCCTTGAAGCCGGGAGCCACCTGGTCGTAGGTGTCGATCACGCGGTCGGCGTACGCCTCGAGTTCCTCGGTGTGCGGCGCGTCCGCCCATTCGGCGGGGCACCACTGCGTGAACAGCGACATGATGTGCGTGCCATCGGGATTCAGCGTCTTGTCCAGCGTCGTGGGGATGACGCCGTCGCTGAACGGTAGCGTCGCGGGCTTGCCGACGCGGGCCTCCTGGAACGCGGTCTCCAGGTACTCCATGGACGGCGCCATCTCGATCGAGCCGGTGAGGTGCTCGGCCATGCCGGAGCTCGGGTCGGCGGTGAAGCTGGGCAGCTCGGACAGCGCGACGTTGACCTTCACCACGCCGCTGCGCGTCTTCCAGTGCTCGATGTCGCCGACGAAGTCATCGGGCAGCTCGGTACGCGAAAGGTGATCGAGGAAAGCGATCTTCGGATGCAGCGTGGTGACGACCAACGGCGCGGTCAGCTCCTCACCGTTCTCCAGGACCACCCCGCGTACCTGACCGCCGCTGGTCATCACGCGGGAAACCTTTGCGTTGGTGCGGATCTCGGCGCCGAAGCTGCGTGCGGACTTCGCGATGGCCTCCGACACCCCACCCATGCCGCCCTCGGGGTAGCCCCAGCTGCCGAGCTGACCGTCGCCGACGTCGCCGATCGAGTGGTGCGCCATCACGTACGCGGTTCCGGGCTCGCACGGTCCGGCCCAGGTGCCGATGATGCCGTTGACGGCCATCAGACCTTTTACTTGCGGAGATTCGAACCAATCGTCGAGCAGGTCGGCGATGCTCATCGTCAGCAGTCGGGTGATGTCCGCCGTCATGCGCGAGCTGATCTTGCTGCGCATCGGCCACGCGAGCTTGGCCAGGTCGAACAGATCCGACGGCCGCGTCGAGCCCGACGTTCGGCGGCACCTGGGTCAGAAGCGGGCCCATCACCTCGGCGATGCCCTCGATCCAGGCGTAGTACTCCGGCAGCGCGTCGGCGTCCTTCTTGGAGAACTTGGCCAGCTGTTCGTGGGTGCGCTTGGCGTCGTCCTCGTAGATGATCAAGCGATCCGCCCTCGGGAAACGCCTGGTAGGACGGGCCCATCGGGTGCACCTTGTAGCCGTGCCGCTCCAGGCCGAGCTCACGCACGATCGTCGGCGGCATCAGGCTCATCACGTAGGACAGCCGGGTGACGCGAAGATGCGGCGCGTCGTCCCATGGCGCCTCGGTGGTGGCCGCGCCGCCGAGAGAACCGCGGGACTCGAGCACGAGGGTCTTGGCGCCCGAGCGTGCGAGGTACGCCGCCGACACCAATCCGTTGTGGCCGCCGCCGATCACGATCGCGTCATAGGCATTCGACATGAGAACCTCTTTCATCGCGGGAACGGCACGGACGGCGTTTCCTGACTGACTGTTCAATCTAATGAAGTGTTAGGCTACAGACAAGTAGCAGAGCTGCCACTCGTAGGGGGAAATGCATCACCATGGCCGATCCCGCGCCCGCAACCGAGAACAACGAGGCCCGTCGCGTCGAAATGCTGCGCGCCGCAGCGGAGCTGGTCTGCGAGCGGGGTTTCGGGGATACCCGCATCGCCGACGTGGCCAAGCGCGCAGGCGTCAGTTCAGCCCTGGTCATCTACTACTTCGGCACCAGGGACCGCTTGCTCGTGGACGCGCTTCGGCATTCCGAGGAGTCCTTCTACGAGGCCGCGGAGAAGATGCTCGCGGAAGTCACCTCGCTGCGCGAGCGGCTGTCGCTGCTGATCAAGTGGACGTGCGTGCCGTCTGCCGACGACGAGATCCCCGGCGCATGGGGACTCTGGTTTGACGTGTGGGCGCAGGCTTTTCGGCACGACGAGGTCAAGGCGGGCCGGGTCGAGCTCGACGCGCGCTGGCGCCGCATGATCGTCGACGCCATCAAGTCAGCCGAGGCGTCGGCAGAGCTCGACGGGGGCGTCGACGCACGCATGTTCGCGCTCGAGTTCGGCGCGCTGCTCGACGGCCTGTCGATCCAGGTCGCGCTCGAGGACCCCGAGGTGGACTCGGACGTCGCGTACGACATCGCGATGCGCTTCGCCGAACGCGAGCTGAACCTGCCGCCGGAACCGAAGCGCGCCGCGAAGAAGAAGCGCGCAGCTGGCAGCTCCCCGCCGTCAGCCCGTGCCCGTCCAGCGTGAACGTCACGAGAAAAATCGCGCGAAAGCATCGTGACGCGTTCACGAACGAGCCCGGTCACCACTCGAGACCCCTTTCGCGGAGGGCTGTCTCGACTCGATGGATGTAGGTCGCCCTCCGATACTTCAGCAGGTCCCGGCTCACCCGAATCACGTGCCAGTGAATCGTCTGCAGCTCGAATTGCTTGTCGATGTCCCGCTGCCGCACCGCCGGATCCTCCCAATGCTGCGCACCGTCGTACTCGATCGCGACCTTCACCTCTTCGTAGGCCATGTCGACGCGCGCGAGGAATTCGCCGTAGCGGCCGAATATCTTGACCTGCGTCGTGGGCGCCGGCAGGCCCGCATCGATCAGGGCGAGCCGCGCGACCGTCTCCTGAGGCGACTCCGCCCCGCCGTCCATCAGCGGCAAGACTCGACGCAGCCGGGTCAGCCCGCTGGCACCTGGGTGGTCTCGGCGATCACCTCGACGTCGGCGATCGTGACGCCAGTCGCGTTGCGCGAGTGCGTCGAGTCGCTTCACTGCTAGCAAGCCGCTTGACCGTGTGCCGGCCGACTCGAATGCCGTTCGGGCAGAGCTGGTTACGCGCATGTCGCCGACGCGCTGACACCTCACCTGCGGCCAGGCCTCAGTCGCGGACGATGAAGCCCTTCGGGGTCCTGCGGTTGTCGTGAATTCAACTCGGCGGGCTGAGTCTCCGTCGACCCACTTGTCGCCGAGCACTGCGGCCGCCGAACGTCCCCGCCACCACACCGTGCCGCCTCGACCATAGCCAGGCAGCCGTGGCACGTCTCGCGCCGAGGGCTTGATGCTCGCGCGGCATGTACACGCCCGGATAGAGGTCCTCGTAGCCGTTGCGCATCGTTGCGCTCGGGTAGTCAGCCTGCGATCGCCAATGCTTCGGCGCCGAGAAGGGCCACGGAAAGTCGGACATGCCTGGATGCTCGCGCGTACGAAGTCGGACAGCTCGAATGCCGCGAGCATGCTCTATCCACAGACCCAAGGCTCCCGAGCTGTGAACGACACGACGAAATCCGGCCGAAAATTCGTGTCGTCACGCTCGGCGAGGTAGGGCGAGCGGACTGTTAGGTGGCGCTCAGCGCTTCCGCTTCTGCTTCGGCCTCGGCGCACCGGATCCGTCACCAGCGCAGCGGCACTGCGGTGCAGCACGCGCACCGCGTCGTGTGCGCAGACGCACGTCACCGACGCCCCCGGCTGATGGACCACCGAGGTCGGCCCCGCGGCGTTCGGCACCTCGACGACCAACGCCGAAGGGCCGCCGACGTCGACGTGCACCTGGGTGCGAGGAGCCGAGGTAGACCACCTCGATCACGGTGCCGCCGATCGCGTTGTGGCCCTCGCTCACCGGCCCGTCCGCTTCCTGCAGTGAGATCCGCTCGGGTCTGATGACCACGGCCGCCGACCCCGTGCGCGCCGTGCCGTCGACCACCGCGGACAGCCGGGTGTTCAGTGCCGAACAGACGGCCGATCCGCCGGCCAGCTCCAGGACCTCGGCATCGAAGATGTTTGCGGCGCCGAGGAATCCGGCCACGAAGGTGGTGGCGGGTGCCGAGTAGATCTCCTGCGGCGGGCCCACCTGTTCGACGCGGCCCTCGGCCAGGACGGCGATCTGGTCGCTCATCGTGAGCGCTTCCTCCTGATCGTGCGTCACGTAGACGAACGTGATCCCGACCTCGCGTTGCAACGCGCGCAACTCCAGCTGCAACTGCTTGCGGAGCTTGGCGTCCAGTGCGCCGAGCGGCTCGTCGAGCAGAAGCACCCGCGGCCGCAGCACCAGGGCGCGGGCGAGCGCGACGCGCTGCTGCTGACCGCCCGACAGCTGGCCGGGTCTGCGCTTGGCGAAGCGGTCCATCTGCACCAGTTCGAGCGCTTCGCCGACGCGCCGCTTGGTCTCCTCGCGGGACGTCTTCTGGTAGGTGAGCCCGAACGCGACGTTGTCCCACACCGACATGAAGGGAAACAGCGCGTAGGTCTGGAAGACCGTGTTGACCGGACGCTTGTGGGGCGGGTCGGCCGCGACGTCGCGACCGTCGAGTTCGATGCGGCCGGAGTCCGGCTTCTCGAATCCGGCGATCATCCGCAGGGTGGTGGTCTTGCCGCACCCCGATGCGCCCAACAGCGAATAGAACTGGCCCGCAGGGATTTCCAGGTCGATGCCGGTCACGGCTGGCACCCCGTCGAACGACTTGACGAGCTGATGCAGCCGGATCTGCCCGCCGGAGGTCATCCGACGCTCAGTTCGACACCGCTGTGGCGAACCGCGCGAAGTTGGCGGCGAACCTGTCGATGTCTGCGCGGTCGTGCTGGACGGACAACAGCCATTGCTCCACCTTTCCCCATGGCGGCAGAAATACGCCTCCATTGTGCTGCACGAGCCAGTGCAGGTGGCCCAATCGAGAGTCGACCTGAAGGAAGTCGCGGAACTCCCGCACCGGCTCGCGCCGGAACGTCACGCATCCCTTCGCGCCCGCCGTGACGACGTGCCAGTCGAACCGGTGCGCGGCGATGACGTCCTCGAGTGCGAACCGCAGCCGCCACGCCAACTCGTCGAGGTGTCGGTATGCGGCAGGGGTGAGCACTTCGGACAGGGTCGCCCTGGTGGCGGCCATCGCCAACGGGTTCCCGTTGAACGTGCCGACCTGCTCGTAGCGGCCGTCGGCGATCGCGGACATCACCTCGCGGGTGCCGCCGATCGCGGCGACCGAGATGCCGCCGCCCAATGCCTTTGCCAGACAGACCATGTCGGGTACCACGCCGTACGACGCGGTCACCCCTCCAGGGCCGGTGGTGAAGCCGGTCTTGACCTCGTCGAAGATCAGATACGCGCCGTCGGCGTGCACGAGGTCCCGGATCGCCGCGAGATATCCGTCGGCGGGCGGGATGATGCCCGCGTTCATCATGATCGGCTCGAGGATCATCGCGGCGATCTGGCCGCGGTGCTCGGCGATGGCGCGGGCGACCGCGTCGGCGTCGTTGAAGGGCACGACGATCACCAGGTCGCGGATCGCGGCGGGGATGCCGGTGTTGCCAGGCACGCCGGTCGGATGCTCGCGCGGACCGACCTCGTCGGCCTCCGGAAGCACCGACACCTGAACGGAGTCGTGGTGCCCGTGGTAGCAGCCCTCGACCTTGATGATGAGGTCGCGCCCGGTGAGCGCGCGAGCCAGATGCACCGCGTCCATGGTGGCTTCGGTGCCCGAGTTGGCGAACCGCCACAGCGGCAGACCGAAGCGGCGAGCCAGCTCCGACGAGTTCCAGATCGCGTCCTCGGTCGGCTGCGCGAAGTGCGTGCCTCGCCGGACCTGGTTGCTCACCGCGGCGACGATCGCCGGATGTGCATGTCCCGCAATGGAAGCGCCGTAGCCGCCATGCATGTCGACGTATTCCTTGCCGTCGACGTCGTACACCTTGGAGCCTTCGCCGTGGCTCATCCAGACCGCCTGCGGCTGGGCGATCTGCCAGTTGGACGTGGCGCCGCCGGCAAGGTGCTCGCCCGCCAGCGCGATGAGTTCGGCGCTGCGGGGCTGCCGCTCGAGGAACACTCGTTCCTCGGCTGCGATCAGGTCGTCCACGAGATCGGCCACTGGACTCACAACCACCGAGGAAGACACGGTGGAACCTCCGCTCTATCGGTTGACTGAGCATTCAGTCTATGCGAGAGTCGATGCAGCGACAAGCCACGATCACCGGGAGGCTCGATATGCCAGCACCCAACGGACCCGGTCCGAATCGGCGACAGTTCTTGGTACGGGCGGCAATTCTCGCTGCCGCGGCACCCACCCTCGGCGCATTCGCCGCGGCGTGTTCGAAGCCGCCGGCACCGTCTCGGTGGAGGCGGCGGCCTCAAGATCGCCTCGCCGACCAACCCCGTCAAGTGGGACATCCCGGCGGACAATCAGGCGATCGCCGACGGGCTCGCACCGGAGAAGGGCGCGACGCTCAAGATCTACAACTACGCCGACTACCTCAGCCCGAAGGCGATCAAGGACTTCGAGGACAAGTACGCGTGCAAGATCGAGGTGTCGACGTTCAACGACGGCGACGAGGCGATCACCAAGCTGCGCAGCGGGGTCGACTTCGACATCTACAACGCCAACTACAACGAGATGGGCAAGCTGGTGTCGGGCGGACTGCTCCGCCCGCTCAACCACACCTACATCCCGGACATCAAGCAACGTCTGGTCGACCTTCACCAACCCCTGGTACGACCAGGGCTGGCAGTTCACGGTTCCGTACACCATCTACACCACCGGAATCGGTTGGCGCAGTGACCAAGTGCCCGCGAAGATCGGCGAGCTGAAGAACCCGTACGAGTCGCTGTGGGATCCGCAGTACAAGAACAAGACCGCGATCCTCGACGACTGGCACAGCGCGATGGCGATGGTGTTGCTCAAGATGGGCAAGACCGACATCAACACGTCGTCGGCCGACGACCTGAAGGCGGTCGGCGAGCAGCTCACCGCGCTGGTGGCGGCCACGTCGCCGAAGGTCACCATCACGATGTACAGCGACCTGCCCGCGGGGCAGTTCGCCTTGAGCCAGATGTGGTCCGGCGACATCATCAACGCCCAGTCCTACCTCCCCGAGGGCGTCAAACCCGACATCCTGCAGTACTGGTTCCCCGAGGACGGCAAGGGCCTCGTGGACAACGACATGCTCGTCACGCTCAAGGGCGGGAAGAACCCCGTGCTGGCGCATCTGTTCCTCAACCACATGCTCGACCCCGACGTCGCCAAGGAGAACTTCTCCGCGATCGGGTATCAGCCGCCGCAGAACACCATCACGCCGGACTCACTGGTCGAGGAGGAGTTCATCCCCGAGAACCTGCGGTCGGCGATCGTCAAGCCGGAGTACTTCGAGGCGGGCTACCGCACCCTGGAACTCGATCCCGCCAACGATGGTGCGTGGCACAATGTTTGGAATGCATTCAAAGCCGGCGGATCCTAACCGGCACTGATGTTGCTGAAGGCGCGCCAACGGAATACCCGGCTGTGGGCCGCCCTGGCCGCACCCGGTATCGGTTGGCTGCTGCTCTTCTTCATCGCGCCCGCCTACGTGGTGCTCGCGATCGTCTTCGGCCAGGTGGACCCGATCTTCCGCACCGCCGTCCCGGTGTGGAATCCGCTGCAATGGGATCCGACGCAGTTCAATTACGTGCTCTCCAGGATCACGCCCGGGCGAGGTCTACTTTCCGGCGGTCGTGCGCACGGTCGTCTACGTCGGGGCGGCAAGCATCCTGTGCCTGGCGATCGCCTTCCCCGTCGCCTACTACGTCTCCCGACTCGCGGGCAGGCACAGGGGTCTGCTGCTCGCCCTGCTGATCGCCCCCTTCTGGATCAGCTACATGATGCGAATGCTGGCCTGGGTCAACCTCCTTCAGAACGACGGCCTGGTGAACCGGGTGCTGAGCTTCGGCGGCCTGTTCGACGTCAACGTCGACTGGCTGACCGGCCAACCGGTGGTGGTCATCCTCGGACTGGCGTACGGCTATGTCCCGTACATGATCCTGCCCCTGTACGCGGGCCTCGACCGATTGCCGCAGTCGATGTTGGAGGCCGCGAGAGATCTCGGCGCGAACCGAATCAAGTCGTTCGTGCGGGTGACGCTGCCTCTCTGCCGTCCGACGATCCTCGCCGCAATCCTGTTGACCTGCCTGCCCATGCTCGGCGACTACTTCACCAATGACCTTCTCTCGGCGTCCCCGAAGACGGCGATGGTCGGCAACCTGATCAACGGCAGCGTGCAAGCACCCGGCCAGACCGGGCAGGCCGGCGCATTCGTGATGCTGGTGCTCGTCGTCACGGTGCTGCCGATGCTGTACTACGTCCGTGTCACGTTGCAGGGCGACGAGGTGAGGACATGATGCGCAGCCCGATCGGATGGTTTCGGGATCCGTGGCGAAAGCCGAGGGTCCTCGTCGGGATCACGATCTTCTATCTGCTGTGGTCGCTACTGCCGGTATTGATCGCCATTGCGTTCTCGTTCAACGACGGTCGGTCCCGAACCAACTGGCAGGGCTTCTCGTTCCGGTGGTACTGGGGCGACCCGGCCAGATCGGTCTGGCATGACGCCTCGCTGCACACCGCCCTGCTTCAGACCCTGAAGCTCGGAGTCATCGCGACCCTGATCGCCGTGCCCCTCGGGGTGCTGTTCGCCATCGGCGTCGACCGCTGGCGCGGCAGGCTGCCCGCCGGGGCGAACGTGCTCATGCTGATCTCCTTCGTCATCCCGGAGGTACTGCTCGCCGTCGCACTGCTGTTCGTCGTGACGAACCTTGCGCTACCGATCGGGTTGGGCACCTCGGCACAGGTGATCGGGCTGGTGACCTACCAGGTGGCCTATCCGGCGGTGCTGGTGCGCGCGCGGCTCGCCACCATCGGCCAGCAATATGAAGAGGCCGCAACGGATCTCGGTGCGACGCCGCTGGGTGCACTGCGCCGGGTCACGCTCCCGATGCTGATGCCCGCGATCTTCGCCAGCACGGTTCTCGTCTTCGCCGACGTCATCGACGACTTCGTCCTGGTGCGCTATCTCTCCAACGGCGCGTCGACCGAACCGGTCTCGGTGAAGATCTACAACACGGCGCGCGCGGCACCGACGCCCGCCCTGAATGCCCTCGCGACGCTGCTGCTGGTCTTCGCGTTCGCTGCCGTCGTCGTCGGGTACTTCGTCTTCCGTCGGATGACGCGCGGCGACGACACCGCGGGCGACCGTGGCATCGCCGCATTCGCCGGCGAGGCGTAACGCCAACGCTCCGTTCGCCCTCGCGAGCGATGCAACGTGCACGACGATTGCCGCCGGTTCGAGCGTCGTGTACGTTCACGCTCGGCGGGGAGGAGGGCCCGTCCACGGCTAGACCAGAACGACGCGGCGGACTAAGCTGACTGTATGTTCAAACAGCATTGGGCGAGCGAGCGACGGGACGAGCGGGAGTCCGGCACCCGTTCCCGCCGACGACCTCGCGGCCGCGCTGGCGCCGTTCGGCCAATCCCGGATGCTGCCCCGCGAGGCATACGTCGACCCCGAGGTCTTCGAATGGGAACAGGCCAACATCTTCTCCGGCTGGGTCTGCGTCGGGCCACGCCAGCGAGCTCGCAGGCGTGGGCGCCCAGCGGGCGGTCGGCTCGGGCCCCAACTCCGTCCTCCTGGTCCGCGGCGAGGACGGCAGCGTCCGCGCGTTCGCGAACACCTGCAGGCACCGCGGTCACGAACTGCTCGCGTGCGGCGCAACTGCCAAGCGCCGCAACATCGTCTGCCCCTACCACTCCTGGTCCTACCGCCTCGACGGCGCAGGTACGCAACGCGCCAGGCTTCTCCGACACCGACGGCTTCTGCGCGCGGACGAATTCGGCTTGGCCCCGCTGCGGCTGGAGAACTGGCACGGCTGGCTGTTCGTCGACCCCAGCGGGACCGACGTCGAGTTCAGCGCCCACGTCGCCGGCATGGAGGACGTGATAGCGCCGTACCGCCCCGAGGACCTGACCATCGTGGCCCGCCACTCCTACGAGCTGGCGACCAACTGGAAGGTCATCGCCGAGAACTACCAGGAGTGCTACCACTGCTCCACCATTCACCCGGAACTGTCGCGGATCAGCCCGCCGACGAGCGGCGAGAACCTTCACCTCGAGGGCTCGTGGATGGGCGGCTGGATGTCGCTGATCGACGAAGCCGACACGATGTCGCTGACCGGTGCGAGCGGCGGCGTCGCGATCAAGGGACTCTCCGAGCACGAACTGCGCACCGTCATGTACGTCGTCGGGTTACCCGAACCTTCTGGTGAGCCTGCACCCGGACTACGTCATGACGCACCTGATGACACCGCTGGCAGCCGACCGGACCCACGTCGAGTGCGCGTGGGCATTCCCGAATGACGTTGCCGCACAGCCGGATTTCGATCCGACCTACGCGGTGGACTTCTGGGACCTCACCAACAAGCAGGACTGGGCGGCCTGCGAGTCGGTCCAGCGGGGACTGAGCTCACCGCACGCACGGCCTGGCCCGCTGGCGCCCGACGAAGACGGCGTCTACCAGTTCGTCACCCGTGTTGCCCGTCGCTACCAGGGCCACTCCCACGCTGATCCTGCTGGTGCTGGTCCTGCTGTCGCGTCGGCGCGACCGTAACCGTCGAGGTGTCGGTCTCCACGCTGGTCGCCACCGAGGTCTGAGTCTCGGTCTGCGTCTCGGTGTTGGTGACCGTGCTGCTGTCGGCGGACTGGGGCGAGTCTCGATCGACAGTCGGCGCCGCCGCCTGGGCCGTAGCCGCTGTGGTGTTCCTTCGTGGTCGTCGTCGGTGCGTCGTCATGGTTGTCGTCGACGTCGTCGGTCGGTGCTTGGCGCCGTGGCGGCTGCATGCCGCCCGACCACGCCCATCGTCACTGCCGCGACAACTCCCACGATCGCCGATGTCCGGCGCGGATCTCTGTTTCACGAACGTCAGTCCTACGCACACGCCGCTGTGAAAACGGTATGCGCCGCGGTGCCGAAATGCGTAGGAGTTCCTGTCAGCCTCCGCGGCGGGACCCCGTTGACGCCGTCGGTGGACGTCGGCATAGGTGCCGACCGCGAACGCCACCGCGGGGCCCGTGATCGACAGCGCCCGACGGTCGACGTTGTCGATGCCGTCGCGTGCGGAGCGATAGTTCATGTCGAACGGGATTCCCGTCTCGCCACCCCAAAGACGTTGCTGCACTGCACTCTTCGTCTGCGTCGAGCCGGTGGTGAGGCCACCGATCGGGATCCCTGCCGAGAGGAAGGGGCCGTAGTCGCTTGCGCCGCCGAGCGGGGTGTCGGCGGGCCGGACACCCGCGAGGTTCAGGTAGCCGGCCAACGTCCGCTCGATGCCCGCCGAGCCCGTCGGCACGCTGGCCACCGGGATCGCAGGGTTGGGCTGACCGGACTGATCACCGTCGTAGGTGAAGAACCCGGCATTCGGAGAGCCGAGCCGATCGAAGTCCAAGTACATCGCGACGTCCTTCAGCCCGCCGGGACCCAGGCTCTGCACGTACTTGGTCGCGCCTGCCAGACCGGCTTCGTGCCCGCCCCAGAACGCGAACCTGACGGCGTTGGTCACCTGTGGTGAACTCCCCAGCTGGACAGCGGTTTCCAGCACCGCGGCCGCACCCGTCGCGTTGTCGTTGATGCCGGGGCTGGCGGGAGCCGAATCCAGATGCGCCCCAGCGACTATCACGTTGTCCGTCGCTCCGGTCTTGGTCTGCGCCACGACGCTTCGCGACGCGACGGTGGCGCCCTTGGCATCCAGGGTCAACCGGACCGGGTCGTCGGTACGCCGCAGCGCGGCATCGGCATCCGCGGCGATGACACCCGACGGGCCCCTTCAGCTGCTGGTAGTAGCCCGCGGTGAACAGCCCCCGTGGTACGCCTTCCTCTCCGAGGTCGGTGGCCACGAGCAGCCCGACCGCACCCGCGGCGATGGCCAGCCTTCTCCTTGTCGACGACCGAGCATCCCGGTGTCGTCGACGACCGCGATCGCGCCGCGGACGTCGACTCCGCCGTAGTCGGGGGCAGCGCAACCGGCGGGCTTCGTCGGCCGGAGGGTGACGGCCGACAGTCCGCCCGGCGGGGTGGTGGTGAGCAGCGAGGCCTGATCGACGGGAAAGGTCCGGCCGGCGAGCGTCGAGCGTCGGCTTGCCGGGATCAGTGATGCTCACGCGGTCGAACTCCGGCGTCTTGAACGTCGAAACCCTTGTCCCGCAACACCGTGGCGACGTAGTCGACGCTTGCGTCGTAGCCCGGCGTTCCGTCGGCGCGGCTGCCGTTGTTGGCCTTGGCGATGTCGGCGAACTTCTGCAGGTGGACGTACATGCCGTCGGCGGTGACCTTGGCGGCCAGTTCGCGACCGGGGTCGGCAGACTGGTCCCGACGACGATTCCGGCGACGAACACGCCGCCACGACGAGCACACCGGCCAGCAGTGCGACGTACCTCACGACGCGGGCACCACGTGGCGGGTGCGATCAGTCCGGACCGGCACGCCGTTGCGGCCACTCTCGTCCTGGGCGTAGAGCCCGATGGCGTAGGCGACACCGCGGCCGTGGATGTCGAGCGACGCACGGTCGATGTGATCGAGGGTGTCCGTCTTCTGGTGGTAGTTCGGGTCGAATGGCTTGTCCGCGTCGCCTCCCCAAATGCCCGCCTGCGCAACGGTTTTGTTGTCCTCGGCACCCGAGAACAGCCCGCCCGCGGGAATGCCGGCCTTGGTGAAGGCGTCGTAGTCGGACCTGCCCGTCGAAGCTGGTGTCCTCCGCCTCCTTGCCTGCGGCCTTGAGGTACGCCACCAGCGTCCGCTCGATTCCCGCCGAACCCTCGGGCACGCGTGGGACGCCGTTGTTGGACGGCGGCGCGGACTGGTCGCCGTCGTAGGTGAAGTAGCCGGGGTTGGGCGAGGCCAGCATGTCGAAGTTCAGGTACAGACCGATGTCCTTGAGCGCATCGACGTCGAGGGTCTTGATGTACTCGTCAGAACCGACCAGGCCGAGTTCCTCTGCGCCCCAGAAGGCGAACCGCACGGCGTTCTTGACGTGTGGCGAACTGCCCAGCTGCACAGCGGTTTCCAGTATGGCGGCCACGCCCGAGCCGTTGTCGTTGATGCCTGGCCCCTCGGGAACGCTGTCGAGGTGTGCGCCCGTCATGACCACGTCGTGCGTCGACCCCGTCTTGGTCTGCGCGATGACGTTGTGGGTGCGCTCGACGCGGACTCCCGCGTTGAGCTTGACGGTCGCGGGCCCGGGGTTGGCGCGCAGCCGCGTGCCGTCGTCCCTGCTGATGCCGACGACCGGAATGGAGACCTTGGACGTCTCGCCGAGGGTGCCGTCGGTGACGACGCCGTCGTCGTTGTTGGCGACGATCAGCGCGACGGCACCCCGTCGCCGCCGCGGCGGTCTGCTTCTGGCCGAACGGGCAGGTGCCGCGATCCACCAACACGATCGGCGCCCTGTACCGGCATGCCGTCGTAGTCCGACTCCGCGCAGCCGGGACTGTCGTCGGCGCGGGCGGCGACCAACGGCCCGCTCACGCCTGCGGGGGTGGTACCGCCGGTGAACTTGAGCGCCTTGGCCTTCACGGGCTGACCGCCGACCGTCACCGATCGGATCGTCGGCGAAGGGCAACCGGACTTCGAAGTCGGTGTCTTGCACGTCGAATCCCTTGTCCCGCAGAACGCCCGCGACGTAGTCGCGCGCTGGCCTGGTAGCCCGGCGTTCCCAGCGCCCGGATGCCGCCGTTCGCGTCGGCGATCTCCTGCAGCTTCCTCAGGTGCGCCATCATCGCGTCGGGCGTGACCCGCTGGCGCAGATTCTCGGCGAACCCGGTGGCGGCGGTCGACGCGCTGTCCGGCACGACCGATGACGTCGCAGGCGCGGGAGCGGTATCGCGCGAGCACCCCGTGATCGCCACCAGGGCGACGATCGCCGTCAAAGCCGTCAGCGCCGCCGCTGTTCGTCGAGTTCTATGCCGCACGACGCCCACGTTAGCCCGACCTGCAGGCGCGCACTGACGCAGGACGTCATCGTCTCAGCTCAGGTGGGCGACGACCAGATCCGGCGACCGCACGCATGCCTGCGGCGTTCGGGTGCAGGGGCGCGACCTTGCCGGGCAGGTACCACCCGTACTTCGTCACCCAAGGCTCGTCGGACCACGGGTGATGGTCGCGGCTGGCGACGCCGGCGCGAACGAGTTCGCAGCCGGTGGCTGCGGCCGCCGCTTCGGTGAGCGCCTCGAGCGTGGCGCCGATGTGACGGCCCGTCTCGAGGTCGGCCACCGAGAACGGCGGTGCGGGCGTTCCGGGCGGCGGCAGCACCGTGAGGTAGTCGACGAACACCACCCGCGCGTCGGGCGCGCGGCGGCGCACCTCGGCGCCGACGGTCCGCAGGGCCTCGCCCACCGGAGCCAGTGCGCTCTCCCTGACCTGCGGGTCCAGTTGCCTGCGAACGGCGCGCCCCAGGAAGGGGGTCTTGCGCACCCAACGCGGCACTCCCGCGGCCATCAGCATCATCAGGTACCCGGCATCGTTGCCGCCGATCGTCACCGTGACCAGTGCTTCCGACCCGTCGATGGCCTCGATCTGTGGCGGTGCGCCGTGTTGGCCGTCGGTCAGGATGTTCGCGGTGGACGCGCCCGAGAACGTCACGTCGACGAGGTCGTAGCCCATCCGTTCGGCAACCAGGTGGGCGTAGTTGACCGACGGACCTGCCCGCCATGCGTCGGCGCCCCTTCCGACGCCGGGGTCGATCCCCGGTCCAGAGGCAAACGACGAACCGAGCGCGACGTAGCGCCCGCTCACCGAGTGGCCGGACTCGACGCCTGTGCCCAGAACCGCTTCGGGATTCGCCCGGCCTGGCGCGCGAGGTATCCGGCCGTGACGGCACTCGCCATCGCCGCCGCCATCACCGGCGGATCGGCAGCCCGCGTCACCGCAGTCGCCAATAGCACTGCGTCGCAACCCAATTCCATCGCCTGCGCGGCATCGCTCGCCGTGCCGATACCCGCGTCGAGGATGACGGGCACTCCGGCGCGCTCGACGATCAACTCGATGTTGTGCGGGTTGGCGATGCCAAGGCCGGTGCCGATCGGCGAGCCCAGCGGCATCACCACGGCACAGCCGACGTCCTCGAGCCTGACGTGCCAGCACCGGGTCGTCGTTCGTGTAGGGCAGAACGACGAACCCGTCGTCGACCAATTGCTCTGCGGCCTTGACCAACTCGATGGCGTCGGGCAGCAGCGTGCGCTCGTCGGCGATGACCTCGAGCTTCACCCAGTCGGTGCCGAGCGCTTCGCGGGCCAACCTCGCCGTGAGGACCGCCTCCGCAGCACCCCGACAGCCTGCGGTATTCGGTAGTGGGGCTGATGCCAAGTCGCTCAAGCAGGTCCAGAACACTCCGGTGCCGCCATCGGCATCGACGCGCCGCATCGCGACGGTCGTCAACTCGGTGCCCGACGCGATCAAGCGCCTCCTCGAGCACGGCGAGGTTGGCCGCGCCGCCGGTGCCCATGATCAGCCGCGAGCCGAAGGTGCGGCCCGCGATGGCGAGCTCCGTCGTGTCAGCCACCCTGCACCGCCGTCACGACCTCCACCTTGGCGCCGTCGGACAGTGCCGTCTGCCATTCCGAGCGAGGCAGCACCTCCCAGTCGACCGCAACGGCGATTCCCTTGTCCGGCAGTCCAAGTGCCTCGCACGAGCATCGCCACGCTGGCCCCCTCCTCGATCTCCACGCCGTCGCCGTTCACGATGACCTTCATGCCGGCACCCCCACCGCAAGCTCGGCGGCGATCTGCTCAGCGGTCCACGGCGCCAACAGGAATCCCGACCGGCCGTGTCCAGCCGCCACCAGAGTGCGCTCGTCGAGACGCTCCGACCAACGGCATGTTGTCCGGCGTCACGGGGCGCAGTCCCGCAGCGCATTCGGCGAGCTCGTACTCGCCGAGCGCGGGCATCACCTCGCAGGCGTCGTCGAGCAACTCGCGGACGCCTGCCACCGCAGGAGCGGTGTCCCGGCCGTGCTCGTACTGCGTCGCACCCACGACCACGCCATCGGCGCGCGGCACCAGATACACCTGCCGCCGTGGACGCGAGCCCGAATCACGCGCTGCGGCACGGGCATACAGCCGCGACGCCATCGCAGCCGCAGCACCTCACCCTTGACCGGCCGAATGGCGCAGACCCGGCCACAGCGTCGGCGCGTCGATGCCGTTGGCGATCACGACGGTATCGGCGTCGCGGGCATCGTCCAGCGACGCCAACGGCGGCGCCCACGTCACGCCGAGCCCGCTCGCACTCCCGCCGCGAGCGCCACCGACCAACGCGCGGTTGTCCACGGCCAGTTCGGTTTCCGCGATGAAGCCGTGGCGGATGCCCTGCGCGAGCAGGGGCTCGACGTCTCTGGCGGCCGTCGTCGGGGTCACCGGCTGGCCCTGCGCGGCCAGCCACGTGGCGACCGTCGACAGATCCTCGGCGTCGGCGCGATCCACCGCCACCACCAACGAACTCCGTGCCGTGACCACCTCGGCGGGCAGACCATCGAGGAACCCGTCGTGCCACATCCGCAGCGAGGCGAGACCGATCTGCAGCAGCTGCTCCTCACCGGGCCAGCCCTCGCTGTGCGGGGCCAGCATGCCGCCCGCCACCCACGATGCGCCTCGCTCCTCGCTGCGGTGGACGCGCACCGACCAGCCGTCGGCCGCGGCGCGGCGCGCCACCGAGAGTCCGATGACACCGCCGCCGACGACGGCCAGCGTCGGGCTGTTTCGTTCGGAGGGCATGTCCTGCCTCCCTTCGCCGGCATGATCCGGATCAGGTGTGACGGTCAGGGCAGTGTCTCGCCCACTCTCAGTCCCCGGTCCCGGGACTCCCGTGTTGAATCTGATGTCGCCGCCAGCGCGGCCTTTAATCTGATGTCGCCGCCGGTGCGGCTCCGCCCGACCAACAGTACTCGCCGGTCGCTAACGTCGCGGGGGTGCACGAGCTTCTCCGAATCCGCGGTTGCGTCTGCAGACCGCCCGCCTCTACCTGTGTACCGATGCGCGTCGGGAGCGCGGTGATCTCGCCGAATTCGCCGACGCCGCGCTCGCGGGCGGCGTCGACGTCATCCAGCTGCGCGACAAGGGTTCGCCGGGCGAGCAGCAGTTCGGGCCGCTGGAGGCGCGCGGTGAACTCGCCGCGCTCGAGATCCTCGCCGACAGCGCACGCAGGCACGGCGCCCTGCTCGCCGTCAACGACCGCGCCGACATCGCCCGCGCCGCCGGGGCGGACGTCCTGCATCTCGGCCAGGACGACCTGCCGCTGGCGACGGCCCGCGACATCATCGGACCCGGCCCGCTGATCGGGCGATCGACCCACGACGAATCGCAGGTGACCGCCGCCGCCGAGGCGGCCCCCGATGGCCCCGACTACTTCTGCGTCGGACCGTGCTGGCCCACCCCCACCAAGCCCGGCAGGTCCGCGCCGGGACTCGACCTCGTCCGGTTCGCCGCCGACCTGCGCACCGAGAAGGTCTGGTTCGCCATCGGCGGCATCGACGCCGCGAGGCTGCCCGAGGTGCTCGCCGCGGGCGCCACGCCGGGTCGTCGTGGTGCGCGCGATCACCGCGGCAGACGATCCCGCCGCCGCCGCGCGCGAGCTGAAAGATGCTCTTACGGAGCGGGATTGATGTCCAGCGGGAAATCGGACATCTCAGTGCGCAGCTTGGCCCAGCTGGCGGCGAACCCCGGATGCAGCGGTAGGTTCACGACCTCGTCCTCGGCCACCCACCGCAGTTCGGAGCTCTCCCGATTGGGCACCGTCTCGAGCATGCCCGCCGCGTCGGCGATGACGGTGGTGTAGGTCCAGCATGGGTCGCCGCGGTCGAAGATCTCGGCGGTGACGACCGTCGTCCGCACGGTCACCTGTTCGGCGACCAGGCCGGCCTCTTCGTGCGCCTCCCGGACGGCCGCCTGCTCCGCGTCCTCGTGGCTGTCGCGCGCGCCCCCGGGGAGACCCCACGTACCGCCCTGGTGACTCCACGGCGCACGGTGTTGCAGGAGGACGGCGAAGCCACCGCCGGGCCGCGGCGCACGCAGCAGCAGGCCTGCCGCGCCATGGCGTCCCCAGAAATGTCCGCCGTCACCCGACAAGACCCAACCGTCGCCATCGCCACGCACGAATTCAGGATAGGCAACGGGCAGCGAACGTGGCGGCCGTACATGGCTACCGGGGATTACGCGCGCGTCACGCACAAAACTCTTAGACTTCTTTTATACAGTTGCAGAACTCGAGAAAGTAGCCGGAAAGTTGAGGTCCGCGCACAGGTGACCGTGGAGTTGGCGCACCCGTCGACCGAGCCTCTGGCATCGCGGTCGCCGTCTACTCCAGCGCATCCACGCTGGTGGTTCCTCTGGACAACGCCCGGACGGATTCTCACCATCGGGTTCGTGCTGTCCGCCTTGGTCATCGCCTGCGCCTTCGCCACGTCGACCACCATCAACGACAGGCAGCAGGCACTCACCAACGTGCTCGACCACACCGAGCCGCTGGCGTTCGCCGCCGGTCAGCTGTTCACGACGCTGTCGATCGCCGACGCGGCCGCGGCCACGGCCTTCATCGCGGGCGCCGAGCCGCGCGACGTCCGGCAACGCTACGAGCAGGCGATCACCGACGCGGCGGTCGCGCTCACCCGCGCGTCCAGCGGGCTCACCGACGAACCGATGGTCCAACTGCTCGGCCAGCTCAACGCCCAGCTCGCCGTCTATGCGGGCCTCGTGGAGACGGCGCGCACCAACAACCGCGCGGGCAACCCCGTCGGCTCGTCCTACCTGGCAGAGGCGTCGTCGCTGATGCAGACGCAGATCCTGCCCAACGCGCAGCGGCTGTACGAGGAAACCTCGCGGCAGGTCGACGTCGAGACGACGGCGTCCACGCGGATTCCGGCGCCGGTGATCCTCGTGGTGCTGGCGACCCTGATGTTCGGCGCGTTCGCCAACCGGTGGCTGGCCCGACGCACCCGCAGGCAGGTGAACGTCGGCTTCGTCGCCGGAGGGTTGGCGGTGCTCATCATGATCGTCTGGGTCGGCACCGCACTGACCATTTCGACGGCGGACAGCCGCAGCGCCAAGAGCACCGCCGCCGAGTCGCTGAAGACGGTGACGACCATGGCGATCACCGCGCAACAGGCACGCGCCGACGAGACCCTGTCCCTGGTCCGGCGCGGCGACGAGGGCGTGCGCAAGCAGTCGTACTACCAGCGCATCGACCAGATGCAACAGCAGCTGTCCGACTACCTCGGCCGCGACGACGCGATCGACAAGACCGATCTCGCCGACGCCGAGCTGCTGCTGCGGCGCTGGCGGGCTGCCGACGACCGGATCAACGCCTACATCGCGGTCGGCAACTACCAGGCCGCCACGCAGGTCGCGCTCGGCAAGGGAGAGGACGACTCGACGCCGGCATTCGACAAGCTCGACGAGGCGTTGACGAAGGGCATCGCGGAGAGCCGCCAGCAGTTGCGCACCGACATCGTCAACGCACGCCGGGTGCTGTCCGGGGCGACGGTGGGTGCGGCGATCCTCAGCTTGATCGCGGCGTTCGCGGTGGCGTTGGGGTTGTGGCCGAGATTGAGCGAGTACCGATGATGGGGATTTGTGCACACGCACCCGCGCTCACCGCGGGTCTCCGTGCACGAGTCGCGCTCGTCGCCGTCCTCGTGCTCGCACTGTCCGGCTGCTCGGAAGCCGCACCGCCGGTACCGGGGCAGGAGGTGACGCTGGCGCCGCCGACCCCGGCCGGAATGGAGGAATTGGCGCCGGAGCCCGTCGCTGCGCCCGACCAAGGACGAAGACTGCACCGCGAGTCTGCGGCCGTTCCCCACCAAGACCGAGGCCGACGCCGCCGTCGCCAACATCCGCGAACGCGGGCGGCTGATCGTCGGGTCTCGACATCGGAAGCAATCTGCTGAGCTTCCGAGATCCGATCACCGGCACCATCAGCGGCTTCGACGTCGACATCGCAGGCGAGGTCGCGCGCGACATCTTCGGCACGCCGTCGCAGGTGGAGTACCGCATCCTGTCGAGTGCCGACCGGATCGCGGCCTTGCAGAACAACCAGGTCGACATCGTGGTGAAGACCATGACGATCACGTGCGAGCGCCGGAAGCTGGTGAACTTCTCCACCGAATACCTCTCCGCCAATCAGCGGATCCTCGCGCCACGCGACTCACCCATCTCGCAGGCGTCGGACCTCTCCGGCAGGCGGGTATGTGCGGTGAAGGGCACGACGTCGCTGCAGCGCATCCAGGAGATCGACCCGCCACCCGTCATCGTTCAGGTGACGACGTGGGCCGACTGCCTGGTGGCGCTGCAGCAGCGACAGGTCGAGGCCGTGAGCACCGACGACTCGATCCTCGCAGGCCTGGTGGCGCAGGATCCGTACCTCCGCATCGTCGGGTCGAGCATGGCCCAGGAGCCGTACGGCATCGGCATCAACCTCCAGAACACCGGGCTGGTGCGGTTCGTGAACGGCACGCTCGAACGCATCCGCCGCGACGGCACGTGGAACACGTTGTACCGCAAGTGGTTTTCGGTCCTCGGGGCGGCACCGTCACCACCGGTCGCCAGGTACGTGGACTGATGGCCGAGCCGCAGCAGAACCTCGGCGACGGGGACGACGCAGAGGACCCGGGGACCGCGGCCGGTCGAGGTCTCCTGGGACTCGTTGGCGACCATGCGACCGATGTCCACCCAGTCGGTGTTCCGGCCCGAGTTCGACGATTCCGAGGGCATCTCCGGCGGAACCGCGGACACCGAACCGCACGAGCAGCAGTCGGTGGCGACCCGGCGGTGGCCCAACATCCGCAGGCTCGGCGGTGGGTTGGTGGAGGTTCCGCGGGTACCCGAGCGCGATCCGCTCGCCGCCTTGATGACCAACCCGGTCGTGGCCGAGGCCAAGCGCTTCTGCTGGAACTGCGGCAAGCCGGTCGGTCGGTCCTCTTCGGAGGGCCGCGCCCTGTCCGAGGGCTGGTGTCCGCACTGCGGGAGCTCGTATTCATTTCTGCCGCAACTGATTCCCGGCGACATCGTGGCCGACCAGTACGAGATCAAGGGCTGCATCGCGCACGGTGGTCTCGGCTGGATCTACCTGGCGTTCGATACCAACGTCAACGACCGTCCGGTCGTGCTCAAGGGCTTGGTCCACTCCGGCGACGCCGAGGCGCAGGCGATCGCCATGGCCGAGCGGCAGTTCCTCGCCGAGGTCACCCACCCGGCCATCGTCAAGATCTTCAACTTCGTCGAGCACGACGACAAGCACGGCGATCCCGTCGGCTACATCGTGATGGAGTACATCGGCGGCACCTCGCTCAAGCAGTCCAAGGGCAAGAAACTTCCCGTCGCCCAAGCGATCGCCTACATGCTCGAGATCCTTCCCGCGCTGAGCTATCTGCACTCGATCGGGCTGGTGTACAACGACCTCAAGCCCGAGAACATCATGATCACCGAGGAGCAGCTCAAGCTGATCGACCTCGGCGCGGTATCGCGGATCAACTCGTACGGATTCCTCTACGGCACACCGGGTTACCAGGCTCCCGAGATCGTGAAGACCGGGCCGACGATCGCCACCGACATCTACACCGTGGGCCGCACCCTCGCGGCGCTCACGCTGAAACTCCCCACCCGCAACGGGCGATACCTCGACGGCCTTCCAGACGGTGATCCCGTTCTCGAACAATATGATTCGTTCGGACAGGCTGTTGCAGCGGGCGATCGACCCGGATCCCCGCAGACGGTTCGCCAGTGCCGACGAGATGTCGGGTCAGCTGCTCGGCGTCCTGCGCGAAGTCGTCGCCAGGGACAGCGGGCTGCCACGGCCGGGCCTGTCCACCGTCTTCAGCCCGTCGCGCTCGACGTTCGGCGTCGACCTCCTCGTCGCGCACACCGACGTGTACCTCGACGGCCGCGTGCATTCGGAGAAGCTGACGGCGCAGGAGATCGTCAAGGCGCTGCCGGTGCCGCTCGTCGACCCGCTGGACGTCGGCGCGGCGATCCTGTCGGCGAACGTCCTGAGTCAGCCGGTCCAGACGCTGGACTCGCTGCGGGCGGCGCGCCACGGCTCGCTGGACTCCGAGGGGATCGACCTCTCGGATTCGTTCGAGCTGCCGCTGATGGAGGTCCGCGCGCTGCTCGACCTCGGCGACGTCGCCAAGGCCAACCGCAAGCTCGACGACCTCTCCGACCGGGTTGGTTGGCGGTGGCGGCTGGTGTGGTTCCGCGCCGTCGCCGCCCTGCTGTCCGCCGACTATGACTCGGCCACGAAGTATTTCACCGAGGTCCTCGACACGTTGCCCGGCGAGCTGGCACCCAAGTTGGCGCTGGGGGCGACGGCCGAACTCGCGGGCTCGACCACGGACCTGACGTTCTACAAGACGGCGTGGAACACCGACAACGGGGTGATCTCGGCCGGCTTCGGGTTGGCGCGCGCACAGTCCGCGAAGGGCGAACGCGCGTGCCGCGGTCGACACACTCGACCAAGTACCGGCTACGTCAAGGCATTTCACCACCGCCCGGCTCACCAGTGCCGTGACGCTCCTGTCCGGCCGATCGGGAACCGAGATCACCGAGGCACAGATCCGCGACTCGGCGCGCAGGGTCGAGGCACTGCCCGACAGCGAGCCCCGGGTGCTCCAGATCCGCGCACTGGTGCTCGGCACCGCCATGGACTGGCTGGCCGACAACACGGCCAGCACCAACCACATCCTGGGCTTTCCGTTCACCGAGCACGGGCTGCAGCTGGGCGTCGAGGCGTCGCTGCGGGGCCTGGCCCGCGTCGCACCGACGCAGGCGCACAGGTATGCGTTGGTCGACCTCGCCAACAGCGTCCGCCCGACCAGCACGTTCTGACCATCGCGCGCTAACGTCGATCTCGGAGATGCGGCCGCGTGGTCGGGCGTTGGGAGGTTGCGGTGGAGGGGACTCCGTTCGGGCGCTATCGCCTGGTCGAGTTGCTCGGCCGTGGCGGCATGGGCGAGGTCTGGCGCGCCTACGACACCGGTACCGATCGGGTGGTGGCCCTCAAGGTGCTCGCCGCGAACCTGCACGACGACGTCATCTATCAGGAACGGTTCCGTCGCGAGGCCCGAGCGGCCGCGGGACTGGACGAACCCCACGTCGTACCGATCCACGACTTCGGCGAGATCGACGGTCGCCTGTACGTCACGATGCGCCTGCTCAAGGGCGACGACCTTCAGGAGCTGATCGCCGGCGGGCCGCTCGAACCGGCGCGAGCCGTGTGGATCATCGAGCAGATCGCCTCCGCCCTGCACGCCGCGCACACGATCGGGCTGGTGCATCGCGACATCAAACCGTCGAACATCGTTGTGGCGGAGGATGATTTCGCCTACCTCATCGACTTCGGCATCGCGCAGGCGGAAGGCGACTCCCGGCTGACCCACACCGGCACGACGATCGGCACGTGGGCCTACATGGCTCCCGAACGGTTCGCCTCGGGGAGCGCGGATGCCCGGGCCGACATCTACGCGCTGGCGTGCGTGTTGCACGAGGCCCTCACCGGGCAGCTGCCGTTCCCCAACGTCAGCAACGCAGAGCTGATCGTCGCCCACATGAGGCACCCCCCGCCTCGGCCATCGGCAGTTCGGCCCGGAATTCCCACGGCGATGGACGGGGTCATCGCCGTCGGCATGGCCAAGGAACCCGGCTCCCGCTACGCGACGGCAAAGGACCTCGCCCGCGCCGCGAAGGCCGCTCTCGCGGCGCCGCCGCCCGCCCCCGAGCGTCGGCATACGCCTGCCCCTCCGACCGCACGCGCTGCGTTCAGCACGCCTCCCCCAGGCCCACAACGGCCACTGACGCCGGCACCGGACGCCCCTACCGAACGCGCCGTGCGCGACACCCCGTCCCCGGCACCCCGGCGTCCGCAGACACCGACCCCCCAGCGCCCGCAGACACCTGCCCCTCAACCGATGCGGCCCCCCCGACCTTCGGGCTGCAGTTCAACCCACCGCCGAACTGGCCCGGCGTACCCCGCGGGTGGGTGCCTCCGCCGGACTGGAGGCCGCATCCGTCATGGCCGGCGCCACCGTCGGACTGGTCGCTGTGGCTCGATCCATCGGACGTCGCCGCGCCTCACCCCGGCGAGGAACTCGTCTTCGACACCGACCGCGTCTACCGGTGGTTCGTTCGCAAGCGGTCCAAATCGCTGGCCGAGGCGGTCGCCGGACGGCTCAGCATCACGAATCACCGACTGCTCTTCTTCTCCACCGGTGCGACCCGGGATCAGGCGACACCCGTGAAGGACAAGTGGAGCGCGCTCGGCAATTACGGGAGCCTGGAGCTGCCGCTCACCCAGCTGGTGTCCGTGGAGAAGCAGGGGCTTTCCGGCACGCTCTCGATCACGTTCGGCTGGCCCGACGGCGCGGTGTACGGGGCGGCCTTCTCGCCGGAGAAGGGCGGACTTCCGAAGCACGCCGCGCGCATCAAGGCCCTCATCGCCGAGAACGCGCGATCGACCTGTACCTCACCAGGATGCTGGGGCAGCAAGCGAATTCGGTGACGCGACCGCTCAGATCGCTTCGACGCAGGCCCGCGCGATCGCGAGTTCCTCGTTGGTCGGAATGACGAGCACCGTCGTCGGCGACTTGTCGACCGAGATGCGCCGCGGACCCCGCACGGCGCTGTCGTTGAGGTGTTCGTCCAATTCGATGCCGAGCGTCGCGAGACCGCTCAGCGCGTCGCGCCGCACCGCGGCGTCGTTCTCGCCGACGCCTGCGGTGAAGGTGATGACGTCGGTGTTGCCCAGCAGCGCCATGTAGCCGCCGATGTACTTGCGCAGCCGGTGAATGTAGACGTCGTACGCCAATCGTGCTTCGGCGTCACCGGATTCGATGCGCTGGTGCAGCTGGCGAAAGTCGACCTCGCCGCCGAGACCGAACACTCCGGAGCGGCGGTTGAGCATCGACTCGATGTCGTCGACGCTCATGCCCGCGGTGCGATGCAGGTATCCGATGATGCCGGGGTCGACGTCGCCGGAGCGCGTGCCCATCACCAGACCCTCCATCGGGGTCAGCCCCATCGACGTGTCGATCGGACGGCCTTCCACGATCACCGACGCCGACGCCCCGTTGCCGAGGTGCAGCACGATCTGGTTGAGCGACTCCAGCGGTGCGTTCAGGAACTCGGCCGCCTGCTGGCTGACGTACTCGTGCGATGTGCCGTGGAAACCGTAGCGGCGGATGTGCCACTGCTGCGCCACTTCTCGATCGATGGCGTAGGTCGCCGCGGCAGCGGGGAGGTCGTGGAAGAACGCGGTGTCGAACACCGCCACGTGCGGCACGTCGGGCAGCGCGCGGCGGGCGACCTCGATGCCGAGGATTGCGGGCGGGTTGTGCAACGGGGCCAGCGGTGACAGCTCGGCCAGCTGCGCGAGAACGTCGTCGTCGACGATGGTGGGCCGATGGAACGCGGGGCCGCCGTGCACCACCCGATGGCCGACCGCCACCAGACCCGAGTCCTCGAGGTCGATCCCGGCCTCGGCGAGCTGATCGAACACCGTCCGCAGCGCCAGGTCGTAGTCGGTGACCTGCTCGACGATCCCGTCCGCCAGTTCGATCCCCGAAGATGGCTCTACCAGTTGGTATTTGACCGACGACGAACCGCAGTTGAGCACCAGGACGGTGCGGCGTTCGGTCACTTGCCCTGCGCCTGGATCGCGGTGATGGCCACGGTGTTGACGATATCCTCGACCAGCGCGCCGCGGGACAGGTCGTTCACGGGCTTGTTCAGGCCCTGCAGCACGGGACCGATGGCGATGGCACCGGCACTGCGCTGCACCGCCTTGTAGGTGTTGTTACCGGTGTTCAGGTCGGGGAAGATCAGCACCGTCGCACGCCCGGCGACCTTGGAGTCGGGCATCTTGGTGGCCGCGACCGACGGCTCCACCGCGGCGTCGTACTGGATGGGGCCCTCGACGAGCAGCTCGGGATCCCGTTCGCGTACCAATTCCGTTGCCGCCCTGACCTTGTCGACGTCGACGCCGGTGCCCGAGGTGCCCGTCGAGTAGGACAGCATCGCGACCCGCGGCTCGATGCCGAACTGGGCGGCGGTGCGGGCCGACGAGATCGCGATGTCCGCGAGCTGTTCCGACGTCGGGTCGGGGACGATCGCACAGTCGCCGTAGGCGAGCACCTCGTCGGCCAGACACATGAGGAAGATGCTCGACACCGTCGAGACCCCCGGCTGGGTCTTGATGATCTCGAACGCGGGCTTGACCGTGTGCGCCGTGGTGTGTCGAGCGCCCGACACCATGCCGTCGACCATGTCGTTGTGCACCAGCATGGTGCCGAAGTACGAGACGTCGTGGATCGTCTCGCGGGCCTGCTCGAGCGGTGACGCCCTTGTGCTTGCGCAATTGCGCGTACTGCTCGGCGAATCGATCGCACAGCTCGCTTTCCTGCGGATCGAGCACCACGGCGTCCGCGAGGTCGACGCCGAGTTCGGCCGCACGCGCCCTCACCTCCTGCTCGTCGCCGAGGATGGTGAGCGTCGGCCACCGACCGCTTCAGCAGCCGGCCCGCGGCCTTCAGGATGCGGTCGTCGTCGCCCTCCGGGAGCACGATGCGCTTGCGGTCGGACCGCGCGCGGTCGAGAAGCTGATAGGTGAACATCTGCGGCGTCACGACCGAGGGAATCGGAATCGACAGCTGCGGCAAGCAGATCCGCCGTGTCGACGTGGGTGTCCATCAGCTCCAGTGCAGTGTCGATCTTGCGGCTCGACTCGGCGGTCACCCGCCCCCTCGCGTGGGCGACCGCGCGTGCGGTGTCGTAGGTGCCGAGGTCGGTCGCCACGATCGGTAGTCGCAGCCCCAGCCCGGTCACCAGCTTCGCGATCGACGGGTGCAGGGCAAGGCCGCCGTTGAGAATCAGGCAGGACGAGCGACGGAAAGCCCTCCGCGCCATGGGCACTCGCCATGGCGAGCACGACGTCCGATCGGTCGCCGGGGGTGATGACCGCCATGCCCTCCTTGATCCGCTCGAGCACGTGCTCGGCGGTCATGCCTGCGACCAGCACGCCGAGCGCCTCGCGGGTCATCAGCTCCTCGTCGCCCGAGACGAGCGTGCCGCTCACCGCGTCGCGCAGTTCGCGCACCGACGGCGCGACGAGCAGCGGCTCCTCGGGCAGCACGTAGCTCTTGACGCCGTCGGGCACGCTGCGCGCAACCGCGGCAGCCACGGCGTCGAGTTCGGCTGGGGCGCAACGATTCGCGACCACGGCCGCGGTGTGTGCGTGCTGGCCTGCGATCTCGGCGAGGCAGAGCCCGACGACGTGCGCGACGTCGTCGGGGGTGCGGTCGGCGGCCCTGACCGCGAGCACGATGGGTGCGCCGAGGTTGACTGCGATGCGCGCGTTGACGCTCAGCTCGCTCGGTGACGCGACGTCGGTGTAGTCGCTGCCCACGATCAGCACCGCGTCGCAGCGCTCGGCGACCTGGTGGTAGCGGTCGACGATCTCACCGATCGCGGAGTCGGGATCCTCGTGCAACTGCTGGTAGCCGACGCCGACGCACTCCTCGTAGCTCAGCCCTGCCGTGGTGTGCGCGAGCAGCAACTCCAGGATGTAGTCGCGGTCCTCGCCCATGCGGGTGATGGGCCGGAACACGCCCACCTTGGCGACCGTGGCCGCAAGGCGATGCAGGATGCCGAGCGCGATCGTCGACTTGCCGGTATCCCCTTCGGGCGACGCGACGTAGATGGACGTGCTTGAGTGATTGCCGGAGCGTTCGACCACGTCCACAGCCTTCCGCTCAATTCAGCGGCCAGCGCGGGGCCAGCGGTACTGTGCGCGTACATTCGCTCGCATTGTTCGACAGTCAGGGGCGCAGCCATGCTCGTAGCGCGCCGAGCAACGCACGAGCTCGACGCCGTGCAGCACTCTGCCGCGGCGCGGTCGACGAACGCACCCCCGATGTGCCGGCGCACCAGGTCTGACCCGGGCTGGTGTTCGTCATCGGCCTCAGCCACGATCGCGTTCTTCATCGCTATCACCGACACCGTGCCAGCGATCGCGAACGGCTCGCGCACCGCGTATGTCGTGACGATCCGCCGGTCCTCGTCGCGCTGAGCGTGCCGGCTATCGCCACCCGCCTCGCGGCGTCGGCGACGCCGAGTCCGACTGGATCGTCGCGGCGTTGCTCGGGTTCGGCGGCTTCGCCGCGCTCGAACTGATCACCCGCCGACTACCGACCGTGGCAGCGCATTGGCACCTGCAAAACGTCCAGACGCTCGGTCTGGCTGCATGGCGTCAGCGATGGTCGGTCTTCACGGTACGCCACGTCGTGCGATGTGGAAGGCCGTGGCTGTTCGCCATCGTGCTGCGCACTCGTGCATGCCCTACCTGCTGACCGCTGTCGCGAGCTCGGCGGTCGATACCGCTGCCCGTTGTCGCCGTCGCGCTGGTCACGCTCGCGACCCTCGTGGCCATCGCCGCTTCACATCGCGTGGTCGCTGGCGCGTCGGCCGCGACACGGCGCTCGACGCTCGATGCGTTCGGCGTCGGCGGGTCGCTATCGTCGCTGAGCGTCCGCGTCTGCTCAGCTGCGCGTGACTCATCGGTGCCGCGTCGTGCCGGTGCATCAGCGTCGCTGGCGTTGCATCGGTTCACCATTCGCCGACGACCGGCCGCCGCTTCCCCGCCGTCACAGCCAAGTTCCACCCATCGTCACGCGTGGTCGCTACGTCGCCCTCGCGGTGCATGTCGGCCGTCGCTGTTCGCGTTCAGTCCGCACCAGATTGCTCACCGAACGCCGCCGCAGCGCACAGCCAGACTGGACGCAGCGACGCGCAGCTCGGATGAAGCTCCAGAGTTTCACGTTCATCAGCCGCTTCATCGGGCCCGGGCGCCACTCTGCGCGCGCTATCCCGTGCCCCGGCGGCCGCGGCCATGCCCGCCGCAGCCGTCGACGTCATCAGCGCGCCCAACCTCGCGGCGTTCGCGCGACTATTCGGACGCGGTGTGGTACCCGCAGCACCGAGCCGGTCAACTACCGATCCGAGCGGACATCGACGTCGAGCTCCGGCAGGCACGCTACAGTGCACACACAGCGGCGCCGACGGCGCACCGGACGGCGCGGGCACGACTGGTACGCCTCACCTGGGTGTGGCACGCCGGTGACCGCTTATCAGCGGTCATCGTCGTGGTCAATCAGGACACTGGCACTCAAGCCTGCCGTATCCACCGCGCCGCAGCCGATCACGTTCGCCAACACGTTCGTCGGTGCCGGCCTGCGTGGATCGCTCGCGCCAGCAGCCCGATCCGGTCGACGGCACGGTCGCACCTGGGGTCGTCGACCGTGCGCGAAGTCATCTCGCCGGGCGGATCCTCGCACGCAGGCCAACGTGGCCGTGACTGACACCGCAACCGACGGCTGCCGATGCTGCCCGCCCGACCTCTCGGCGCGCTACGGCGCTTGGCCCGCAGATCGCTGCGTCCGTCTCGGCGTGCGATCGTCGCAACTGGTCGTCGCGCTGATCGTCTGCAACCCTACGCGTGCGTCCTGCCGATCGCTCACCGGTCTCGTGACCTTGCTCTACCTCGCTGTCGACGATCGATCGAAATTATCTGCTGTTCAAGGGATCACGTTCGTCGACCGATGATCACGATCAGCGATGACGAGGCCCTCGCGATTCCACGACGACGACATCTGCCGGTCTACACCGTGTCTGCTGCCGGTCTACGACGAGCCCTCGATCGTGCAGAACCTCGATCAACGGCGTCGGCAAGCTCGACTACCCGAACGGACAAGCTCGAGATTCTGCTGCTCATCGAGGAGGACGACGCGGCCACCGCAGACAGCGCTGACCGGCATCGAACTGCAGTCCATGCGGGTCGTGCGTCGTTCCACGACAGCCTGCCCGAAGACGCAAGCCGAAGGCCTGCAACTACGGCATGTCGCTGCCTGACCTGCGACGGCGAATTCATCACCATCTACGACGCCGAGGACATTCCCGACCCGCTGCAGCTACGCCGCGCGGTCGCGGCCTTCGCCGAGCAGCCGGCCGACAGTCGGCTGCCATCCAAGCCCGCCTCGGCTACTTCAACGAGACGACAGAACCTTCTCACGAGATGGTTCTCGCTGGAGTACGACCAGTGGTTCGGCTATGATACTGCCGCGCTGTGCGAAGCGACCGAGTGCGTGGTGCCCCTAGGAGGTACGTCCAACCACATGCGCACCGCCGTGCTGGCGCGACGTCGGCGGTTGGGACGAGTTCAACGTCACCGAGGACGCCGACCTCGGCGTCCGACTCGCCCGCCACGGATATCGCACGCTGATCCTCGACTCGATCACACTCGAGGAAGCCAATTCCGACGTCATCAACTGGATTCGGCAGCGATCCCGTTGGTACAAGGGCTATCTGCAGACGATGATCGTGCACCTGCGCCATCCGGTCCAGTTGCGCCGCGAGATCGGCACCAAGGCCATGCTGCGACTGATCAGCATGACCGGTGGTGTCCCGACTCACCATTGCGTTCAACCTGTTCTTCTGGTTCACCTTGCTGGTGTGGATCAGCCGGCCGGCCCGATGCTCGTCGGAGCTGCTGTTCCCACCGCTGACCTACTACATCTGCCTGGCGATGTTCCTCGTCGGCGCGCCGCTGTCGATATTCGTCGGGCTTGATCGTCGACGCAGGCGCTCCGCAAGCCCCACCTGTGGTGGGCGGCGCTGCTGGTGCCGCTGCTACTGGGTGCTGCAGTCCGTTGCTGCCGTCAAAGCGCTCTACCAACTGCGTGTTTCGGCCGTTCTTCTGGGAGAAGACGGTCCACGGCCTGTCGTCCACATCTTCGCATGCCGAAACCAGATGGAGGACCGTCGTGAAGACGTCGACTGCGAGCATGTCGCGTACGTCGATCGCTAGCGGGCACCGTCCTCAGCCACCTTCCGCGTCCACCGAACGCACCGTCGAACGCGGTCACCGATTCCCGGACCCCGCCGTCGCACTGACGCCAGCTCGGGCTGGCGGGAACTCGAGCTGCGAGTCACCGACGCAACCCGTCCGAACTGACGATCCCCGGTGCCTGCGGGGCGGCACCTTGCATGCTCAGTGGAACGGTCAGCTCGGTGCGTCAATGTCTCCAACGGCCGAGTCGATGTCGCTCGATAGCGCCGGGCACCTTCCTCGGGCGATCATCGCGTCCCGTCGGCACTGATTCACCCCTTCTCCGTCGGACGTCTCGCGGCGCAGGTCATCGACGGCACAGCACGTCTGCGTTTCATTCTTGCGGACGACCGACGTGGCCCGTCTGCTTAACTCGTGCACGCGACGCCATCGTTGACTCTCAATCAGATGACCGACACCTACGTCGGCGACATCAGCCCAACCCGATCACCTGTCGCCGACTTCCTGCCCGGCTACCTGAACACGGTCGTGATCCGCGTCGGCGCCCGACGCCGAGCGAGATCCAGCAGGCAGCACTCGATCTCGGTCGCGCCTTACCGCTCTCGTACCTACCCGATGCCTGTGCGCATCGACGTCGACGACACCGCTGGCCGCTCGCACCCGCAGTCTGCGACGTCCGCGTCATCGAGATCAACGGCAGCCGCAGGCGTCGTCACCGTGCGCGACGCCGGGCACGCCGACGGCGGCGCTGGCCATCGCGGGAACGGACCGGCTCTGCTGACCAGATCGACTGTTCGCCGATCGCCGCGCCGACCTGGTTCAAACGTCCTCTGCGACAGTCACTTCCGGCGACACGCAGCGATGGCCGAGTCCACCAAGGTGATGACCTTTCGGCGAGCTCGGGCATGACCTCCCAGATCTCGGTGCTCGGCGTCGTCGACGCTTTACACGGGTTCGATGCCGCGCGCTTCGGCGTCGGTTCCATCGAGCGCGCCCAGATCCACCTGCTCGCCAACTACACCCCCATCGTCGGCGGTGAGCGTCAGTCCTCGTCCGGCTGGATCGCACGGTGCTGGCCACTCACCGCTGTACAACAGCGGCTAGCTCGACACCTGACCGTTACCATCCCTGGCGATGCCATCACCTCGAAGTCGGGTTGCCTCTGAGTTCACTACATGCCCCGCCAGGAGTGCGCGCCCGCTGAACGACCGCATGACCTTCGCGCTCGATCCAACGTCGACCATCTCCGTCACGCCGGGCATCCGCAACCGTGGCGGATTCCCCGCGCTGCCGATGTCGTTCACCCCCGATTCGACGTCGCGCTGAGCAGTCCGAACCTGATCAAATACGCCGCCGAAGCGATCAACCTGATGGGCCAGCAGTCGCAGACTGCCGCTGCGACCCGTGCGTCCGCACCGTTCGACGAGGCCATCGCCTCCCAGTCACCGTTGGCTGCGTCGTCGCCGACGATGGCACGTCTCGGCAGGCGCCGATCTCCGGCGCCGCTTGCAGCCAGGCGCCGATATCTCGCTCACTGTCAACGCGCAGCCCGTCGACCTCCGTCGACGTCGATGGTCCACTCGGCGCCATCCAGGCGTTCACGTCCAAGCGACCGCGCTGTGCTCGCCATCAGCGGCAGGGGCGACTGGGGCGCTCGTCGACAGGACCTTCGACTACGTCTGGCAGCTGGAGAACCGCTGGAGTTCCCTGTCTGGCGACGTGCTCGCCACCGGTGCACAGAACACCACCGTCAACCTCACCATCCGCGAGGGAGGCTCGATCGCTCCGCATGCCAAACCCCAGTTCCGGGTGGCGGTGGTGGGCCTGGGCGACGATCGCCGTTCGCCGTCGCTGGCGGCCGTCGCGGTCGGGCCTGACGCTCTTGGCGCGCCGACGTAGACGTGCCAGCGTCGACTGACGTGGCCGTGTCGACGGAGGTAGCAGACCCCCTTCGCCGTGTCGAGAGCCACGGCCGTCGTCCCGGTGCCCAAACGCCGTGTCACCTCGCTCTTGTTCACGACGCTGTTCGCGTGCTACTTCACCTTCGGCGCCGTGATGCTGCTGCGGTACAACTTCTTCGATCCTGACGGACCGAGTCGCGTCGCCAATGCCGGCTACGCGTTGATGAGCCGCTACCCACATCTGTCGGCGATCGGTTTCGTGTGGAATCCACTGCCGAGCCTCATCGAGATGCCGCTGTTGCAATTGAGCCGTTGGTGGCCGGCATTGCGCACCGAAGGACTTGCCTCGGTCGTGCAGAGTGCCGCATTCATGTCCGGTGCGGCGCTGTTCGTCCGCAAGATCGCTCTCGACCGTGGCGTCGGACGCGGATGGCGCTGGGCTGCGTTGGCGGTCTTCGCGCTCAACCCGGTGATCGCTGATCTACGCCGGCGCAGGCATGAGTGAGGCCGCCGAGATCTTCTGCCTGCTCTGGGCGACGCGGTATCTGCTCGCATGGGTAGCGTCTCAGCGCGTCGACCACCTCGCATGGGCGGGAATCGCCGTGGGGTCGGCTATCTAGCGCGCTACGAAATCGCCTTCAGCGCAGTGGGTATCGGCGCTACTGGTCCTCGTCGTCTCGCTGGCCAGGGCCGACTGCCGGCGAACGCAGGGCGGCAATACCCCGAACGGCGCTCAACGTGCTGATCGTCGGCTTCCCCGTGCTGACGTCCTTCACGCTCTGGGCGGTCATCGGCTGGATCACCACCGGCGACCTCTTCGCCACCCTGTCGTCGAACTACGGAAACGCAGGCCAGATCGCCACCGCTGCGGGTCGTGGCGTCACCGCCGAGCGGTCGGGCAACAACGAACCGCTCGTCATCGTGTCGCGACTGCTCGCCATGCAACCGTTCGTCGGCGTCGCCGTCGTGTTGGCTGCGACGCTGGCCGCGCTTCGTCGCCGCTTCGACACCCTCGTACCGGTCGCGTCGTTCGGATCGGTTCTGCTGTTCTACGATCTGGGGACAGTTCACTGGTACGACGTTCGGCTGGTTCCGCTTCTACATCCTCGGCATACCCCTGGTGATCGTCGTCGCGCTCACCTGCTGGGAGAACCGGCCTCGCCAGCAGACCACGCGATGGGCTGCCCCGCGGTGGGGGCGACCCTGCTGTCGTTGTCGTTCGTCGTGGGGATTCCCGTGACCACCGTGTCGATGCTCAATCCCGAAATCGGCAATCAGCATCTGCAATTCGGCTGGCGCTCAATGTTGTTCCCGGAACGCTATCCCCCGGAGGAGCAATGGTACCGGCGGCTGCGTCAGGACGACCACCTCATCGCCGACCTACCTGGATGCCAAACGCCTACCCGACGGCTCGGTGTTGATGGACACCTTTGCCGGCTGGGGCATCTGGCTGGCATCCGACCGGCCAAAGCAGTTCGTCGTCACCAGCGACTACGACTTCGACACGGCTTTGAATCGACCGTGGGACAACGGAATCCGATACATTCTCGTCTCGAACCCTGCACTCAACGATGCGCCGGACGCGATCAACCGCCGCTACCCGACGCTGTGGTCCGACGGCGCGCGTTTCGGCAGGCTCGTCTATTCGGCGCTGGCGCCACCCGGCCAGGAACGTTGGCGCATCTATCAGGTGGTCGGCCGCCCGCAGCCCGGCTAGCCCAGCTTGCGCAGCCGCGGCTCCAGATCCTTCTTGAACAGGTCGAGGAAGCGCAGCTGGTCGTGCCCCGGCGCGTGGAAGACCAGGTGGTTGAGTCCCCAGTCGACGTAATCCTTGACCTTGGCGACGGCCTCGTCCGGATCGGAGGCCACGATCCACCGCTTGGCGACCTGCTCGATCGGCAACTCGTCGGCGGCCTTCTCCATCTCGATGGGGTCGTGGATGCTGGTCTTCTGCTCGGCGGTCAGCGACAGCGGTGCCCAGAAGCGGGTGTTCTCCAGCGCCAGTTCGGGATCGGTGTCGTAGGAGATCTTGATCTCGATCATCCGGTCGATCGCGTCGGGCGCCTTGCCTGCCGCCTCCTCACCCTCCTTCACCGCGGGGATGAGCTTGTCCTTGTAGAGCTCCGCACCCTTGCCCGAGGTGCAGATGAAGCCGTCGCCCGCACGCCCCGCGTACTTGGCCACCTGCGGTCCGCCCGCGGCGATGTAGATCGGGATGCCGCCCTCGGGCACGTCGTAGATCGACGCGCCCTTGGTCTTGTAGTACTCGCCCTCGAAGTCGACGCGATCGCCGAGCCACAGCTCGCGCATCAGCTTGATGGACTCACGAAGGCGCGCGTAGCGCTCCTTGAACTCCGGCCACTCGCCCTCGAAGCCGGTGGCGATCTCGTTGAGCGACTCGCCGGTGCCGACGCCGAGGAAGATCCGGTCGGGGTACAGACACCCCATCGTCGCGAACGCCTGCGCGATGACCGCGGGGTTGTAGCGGAACGTCGGGGTCAACACCGACGTGCCGAGGACCATCCGCTTGGTCCGCTCCCCGACCGCCGTCATCCACGCCAACGAGAAGGGCGCATGGCCACCCTCGTGTCGCCACGGTTGGAAGTGATCGCTCACCGTCGCGCTATCCATGCCGTGGGCCTCGGCGGCCACTGCCAGCTCGACGAGTTCCCGCGGCGCAAACTGCTCAGCCGACGCCTTGTATCCCAATTTCAGTTCAGCCACAGTTCTTTTCTACTCCTCCGGCGACAGCGGATATTCCGCCGCACTCCGTCGAGCGTGAATCCGACGACCGTTTGCGTCACGCGAATCCCTCTCGTGCCACCCCTCGGAGCTCGACCGTGCACCTCTAGACTGACGGCATGGCGACCGCTCGAGTTGACGGCCATCACCGACACCGTGCACTTCGCCCACACCGAACTCGTGAACTGGACCTTGATCACCGACGGCAGCGGCGTCGTCATCATCGACGCCGGGTTCCCCGGCCAGCGCGACGACGTGGTCCACTCGGTCCGCGAACTCGGGTTCGGCATCGACGACATCCACGCGATTCTGCTGACGCACGCTCACGTCGACCACTTCGGCACTGCCATCTGGTTCGCGAAAACACATGGCACGCCGGTCTTCTGCCATGCCGACGAGGTCGGCCACGCCCACCGCGAATACCTCGAGCAGGTGTCGATCGTGGACCTGGCGACCCACCTCTGGCAGCCGCGATACCTGAAGTGGTCGATGGAGATCGGCCGCAAGGGCGCGCTGATCCGGGAGGGCATCCCGACCGCGAGGGCTCTGACGGCGGAAGTCGCTGCGGCGCTGCCCGGCGAACCGATGGCGATCCCCACGCCTGGCCACACGGGTGGGCACTGCTCGTTCGTCGTCGACGGTGTCCTGATCAGTGGCGACGCTCTGATCACCGCGTCACCCCGTCGCGACGCACGAGGGGCCGCAGCTGCTTCCCGGTCTGTTCAATCACGATCAGGCCGGCTGTCTGCGCAGCCTCGCCGCACTGGGGATGCTCGACACCGACGTGCTGCTGCCGGGACACGGTCCGGTGTGGCGCGGGCCGATCCTCGATGCGGTCGATCAAGCCAGCCGTGTTAGGTGACGATCGCGTAGCCCAGCAGGAAGAACGCCGTCAACGCCAGCCCGCAGAAGATGACGATGGTCGGCATCAGAAACGTCTGATCCAATTCGTCGTCGTCCAGCGCATCGCTCGCGATCGGTCCGTACAGCACTGCGCCGAGCGCGGATTCGCGGAATGACCGAACCGCCCTGCCGACCGCCGACTGCCTCCGACGGCCGACGAAGACGCGCAGTCCGATGCCACCGCCGAACGTCGCGACCGCGGCGAAGAGAAGCAACCACCCGACGGTCAGTTCCGACAACATCAAGCGCCAGCCTATTCGCCCAGGTTCTTCTCGAAGGCGATTGGGTAAACCTCGCCCTCGGCGGGAAGCGGTTCGGCAAGCCTGCGATAGCCGGCGGCGAGATACAGCGCCTCGGCCTCGGGTTGCTTGTCGCCGGTGGTGAGATACACCCGTCGATAGCCGGCATCGACGATCCGCGACTCCAGGTTATCGAGCAGGGCACGCGCGAGACCCAGGCGTCGATGGCCGCCGTCGGTCCAAATGCGCTTGAGCTCAGCGGTTTGCGCTCCGTCCACCACGCCGAACCGGCGAAACGCGCCGCCCGTCACGGGTGTTCCGTCGAGCAGTCCGATGAGCATTCCGCCACCCGGTGAGGCGAACTCGTCGGCCGGGTAGTTGCGCAACCACGCCCCGATCCGCTCGGGCGTGCTGCCGTACCGCGTGGCGTATTCGTCGGCCAGTTCGGCCAGCAGTGGCTCGGCGAGGGGGTCGGCCTGTGCGACGGCCACGAAGCGCAGTCGGCTGGCTGTTGGCGATGACATCACCCTCATGTCTACCGCCTCCCCGATCTCGTGAACGCTCTTTGCCACCAAACTTGACACGTGTAAAGTTTTCCCGCATGGACAACATCAGGGGCAAGACCATCGCGATCACCGGGGCCGCGCGCGGCATCGGTCACGCCACGGCCAAGGCGCTCTTGGCCCGCGGCGCACGCGTCGTCATCGGTGATCGCGACGTGGCGACCCTCGAATCCGCGGTCGCCGGACTATCCCGTTTCGGCCAGGTGTCGGGCTATCCGGTCGACGTCACCGACAAGGAATCCTTCGCCACGTTCCTCGACAAGGCTCGCACCGACGGCGCAGGCCACGTCGACGTGCTGATCAACAACGCGGGCGTCATGCCCGTCGGCCCATTCCTCGAGCAGACCGAGCAGTCGATCCGCTCGTCCATCGAGGTCAATTTCTACGGTGTGCTCACCGGCTGTCAGCTGGTGCTGCCCGAGATGGTCAAGCGCCGCAGCGGCCACGTCATCAACATCGCCTCGATGGCAGGCATGGTCGCCGTGCCCGGCCAGGTCGTCTACGCAGGGACGAAGTTCGCCGTCGTCGGACTGTCGACCGCGCTCGCCGACGAGTTCGCGCCGCAGGGCGTCGAGGTGACGGTCATCCTTCCGACGTTCACCAACACCGAGCTGATCGCGGGCACGAAGGCCACCGGCGCCCAGAAGCCCGTGCAGCCCGAGGACATCGCGGCCGCCATCGTGAAGGCGCTCGACAAGCCCAAGACCCACGTGTCGGTGCCTGCCCCGCTGCGGTTCGTCGGCGCCGTCACCTCGATGCTCGGTCCGCGCGGACGACGCTGGCTGTCCAAGCAGATGGGCAACGACCACGTCTTCCTGGACTACGACAGGACCGCCAGAGCCGCGTACGAATCGCGTGCCCAGGCCGCCCAGGGCGTCGTCGAGAAGCCCGACGAGAGCTAGTCCGCGGGCGTTTCGCCGAGTGTGCGGCGATGGCGGAGGACAGCGCACTTCCCCGCCATCACCGCACGTTCGCCGCTTACGCGTCGGCAGGCGCGCCGATAGGCCTCGATCGCGGGGAGGCGCGCGAACAGTTCGTCAACCCCGAAGTCGTAGGAATTGCCGTCGCCCTCGGTCGAACCCGCCAGCAGCACATGGGGTTCCGCGGGATCGCTCAGCCAGATTCGCGTGACGGGCTCGACCGACATCGTCGACGTCGCCGTCGACTGCGGAAGGCGGGTAGTACCAACTGATGACGTCCCCGCTCGAGGACTCCGCGTCGAATACCCAACCGCGCGGGATGATCACGTTGGCGATCTTGGCGACGCCCTCGACCTCCGCGTGCGCGTCGGGAGACAACCAGCGTTCGTTGCGGGAGGCCAACCGCTTCTTGCGGCGGGCCCTCTTATCGGCGTTCGCCTTCGCTGCCTTCGACTTGGACACCCCGCGATGCTATTCGGCGAGTCAGCCCGCGAGCGCCTTTTCGATGTCGCCGGCGATCTTGTCGGGCTTCGTGGTCGACCCGTAGCGCTTGAGCACCGCGCCGTCCTTGCCGATCAGGAACTTGGTGAAGTTCCACTTGATCTTGTCGCCGAGGACGCCGGACTTCTCCGTGCGCAGCCACTTGTACAGCGGATGCGCGTCGTCGCCGTTGACGTCGACCTTCTCGAACATGGGGAAGCTGACGCCGTAGTTGAGCTGGCAGAACTCGCCGATCTCGTCGGCTTCGCCGGGCTCTTGCTGGCCGAACTGGTTGCACGGGAACCCCAAGACGACCAGGCCGGAGTCCTCGTACTTCTCGTAGAGCTTCTCGAGGCCGTCGTACTGCGGGGTGAACCCGCACTTGGACGCGGTGTTGACGACGAGCACGACCTTGCCCGCGTACTCACTCAGGTCCTTCGCCTGGCCGGCCAGGCTGTTGGCGGTGAAGTCACTCAGTGTGGTCATTGACGTCGCTCCTTGGTAGATCCGTTCGATGTATTCGGATCTGCCTCGTGTTCGGCTTGGTGGTAGATGCGACTAGCCGAGGGCCCGGTCGAGATCGGCGATCAGGTCCTCGGTCCCCTCGAGGCCGACGGAGATGCGCACCACGCCGTCGCCGAGGCCGATCGCGGCGCGGCCCTCTGGACCCATCGCGCGGTGCGTCGTCGTCGCCGGATGGGTGATCAACGACTTCGCGTCGCCGAGGTTGTTGGAGATGTCGATGACCTGAAGCTTGTCGAGAACCTCGAACGCGCGCTCCTTGGTGCCGCCCGCGAGCTCGAACGTGACGACCGTGCCGCCGCCTCGCATCTGCCGCTTCGCCAGGTCGTACTGCGGATGCGACTCCAGGAACGGGTATTTCACCCACGACACCGACGGGTGCGACTCGAGGAACTCGGCAACCCGCTGCGCCGCGGAGTTCGAGTAGTCGACCCGAACCGCCAGCGTCTCAAGGCCTTTCAACATCGTCCACGCGTTGAACGCACTCATCGCGGGCCCGGTGTGGCGCATCAACTTCTGTACCGGCCCGTCGATGTACTCCTTGTCGCCGAGGATCGCACCGCCGAGCACGCGGCCCTGGCCGTCGATGTGCTTGGTGCCCGAGTACACCACCACGTCGGCACCGAGCGGCATTCCCTGCTGCAACAGCGGAGTGGCGAAGACGTTGTCCAGCACCACCTTTGCGCCCGCCGCATGAGCCAGGTCGCACACCGCCGCGATGTCGACGAGCGACTGCATCGGGTTCGACGGCGTCTCGAAGAAGACCGCCTGCGTGGGTACCGACAGCGCCTCCTCCCACTGCGCGAGATCCTCGCCGTCGACGAAGACGGTCTCCACACCCCAGCGGGGCAGGATCTCGCTAGCCACCACGAAGCACGACCCGAACAGCGAGCGCGCGGCCACCAGCCGATCGCCCGCACCCAGGAGTGCGCCGAGCGAGGTGAACACCGCCGCCATGCCGGTCGCCGTCGCGAAGCACGCAGGCGCACCCTCGATCAGCCGCAGCCGCTCCTCGAACATCGAGATCGTCGGGTTGCCATAGCGCGAGTACACGTAGCGGTCGATCTCGCCGGTGAACGCCTTCTCGGCCTCGGCCGCGGACGAGTACACGTACCCCGACGTCAGGTACATCGCCTCGGCGGTCTCCTGGAAGCCGGACCTCAGCAGGCCGCCCCGCACGCCGATGGTGGCCTGGCTGACGCCGTCGGGCAGCGCCGCGGGGATGCGAACGGACGGCACCTCCGACTCGGAACTCGTCATGACTGCTTCCAGGGCAGTCCGATGGCACGCCAGCCGGTACCGCCGCGATGGCCATGCTCGTCGAGGTTGCCCTCGAAACCGTCGAGCACGTTGTAGGAGGGCGCGATGCCCGCAAGGGTCGCCGCCTCGGCCGCACCGATCGACCGGTTGCCGGAGCGACACAGGAAGACCACCGGACGCTCGCCGGGGGTGATGCCCGCTGCGACCAGATCGTCGACGAACTTGTCGTTGTGGTTTCCGTCGGAGCTGTTCCACTCGATGTACACGACGTCGCGTCCCAGACTCGAGATGTCGGCGACGCCGACGAAGCGCCATTCGGCGGAGGTCCGGCAATCGACGAGCACCGCGTCTGCGTTGTCGCTGAGTAGCTTCCAGGCCTCCTGCGGCGTGATGTCTCCCGCGTAGCTCACGTCCGCGAGTCTCCCATACCGCGCTGGGACCGGGCTAACACACCTTCCATGCCCCGTCCTCGCGGACGAACCTCAGCTCGCCGCCCGACGTGGTGTCGACCGTCTTGTCGAAGTGGTACTTCACGACGGCCGTCGCACCGTCGCCGTCGATCGTGATCGCGGTGACGTCGTCGACATAGCGCTGGCCGTTCTTGGCCACCGAATCACGTTGCTGGGCAAGGAAATCAGCCTCCTTGCCCTGACGAGCCCGACACGTGTACCTGACGTAGTCCGCGTAGTTCATGCGCTGGAGCGCGTCGTTCTGCCCGACCACGGCGACGCCCACGTCCTCGGGCCTCGACGGGTCCTCGCCGGACGAGTTGAACACCACGATTCCAATCACGACGAGGACAATGATTGCCAGTGCCCCGAGGAACGGCGCGATCGTCGGCCGATCCGGTGAGGGGTCGGGTTCGGGATCGGTGTCGTTCACGAACCGGATTTGTGCAGCGCGGTCGACACCTGGTGCGCCCTGTCCCTCGCCCGAACGACGTCGGGCGCCGTGGCGAGCGCGACGAACGTGTCGCCGATGAACCTGACGTCGCTCTCGGCGACCGCAAGGGCCTCCGCCAACGGTTGGGCGCCCGGCACGATCTTCACCGAGCGTGCCGTCGCTGATCTCCGCGGCGGCGGGCGAGATCATGATGGTGTCGGTCGTCAGCCCCAGGATGGCCCTGGCATGGAGTTCGAACTGGGTGAGGCGTTGCGACCGCAAGGTCACGAGGGCCGCCTCGTCCGGCCGCGGCCGGACGGTGGAGAAGTAGACCTCGTCGCCACGGACCAGGAGTTCGACGGCGAACACACCGCGGCCCCCGAGCGAGTTGACGATGCGGGCGGCCACCGAGCGAGCCGCGTCGAGCGCCGCGGGCGACAGTTCGTGGGGCTGCCACGTCTCCAACGTGCCGCTCGTTCGCCCTGTGGTGCCCGATCGGCTCGCAGAAGTGCACCGTCGGCCCCGTCGGACCGACATTGCGGATGGTCAGCAGCGTGACCTCGTCGTCGACGTCGACGACGGTCTCCGCCATCACGCGGTTCGGCGTCTGCCCGGTATCGCCGGCGAGTTGCCATGCCGCTTCGATGTCCTCGGGCCGCTTCAACACCGACTGGCCCGCGATCTTGCCCTCGACGACGGGGATCGCCACGGGGGTGACCAGCAGCGGGAAACCCGCATGCTCGGCCACGGCGCCGAGTTCTTCGACCGAGCCTGCGAACCAGAACGGCACCGTGGGCAGCCCGAGCTCGTCGGCCGCAAGGCGCCGCAGTCCCTCGCGATCCAGGCTGAGCCGGGCGGCACGCGGGGTCGGAAACACCTCGACGGATGCGTGGTCGGCAGCGGCAATCAGGGTGTCGGCGGCGACTTCCGGAGAATCGGCGACCACGTAGCGGGCCTTCTCCGAGCCGATCCGAGCCGTCAGCGTGTCGGCGTCGGCGTCCTGCCCGACGATGATCACCGCGGCGCCGAGACGTGTGAACGCCAGCGCCAGGTCCCGGCCGGAGCCAGCGGTGACGAGGAGGAGAACGGTCGGACGATCGGTTGGTTCAGTCATCGCGAGTACAGCCTGCCAGACCGTCAGCCCAGACGGATGTCGACATAGCACCACCGCCAGGTCTCGCCTGGTTCCACCGACCGCATCACGGGATGTTGGGTCTGGTGGAAGTGCGCGTTCGCATGTTGGTGCGGACTCGAGTCACAGCATCCGACGTGCCCGCAGGCCAAGCACATTCGGAGGTGCGCCCACGTACTCTCGCCCAGTTCAGCGCATCCCTGGCAGCGGCCAGGGGTGAGAGGCTCCGGCTCGACGGCGTCGCCGGCCACCGACAGGTGCTCGCATGTCGCGGGTGGGGAATTAACCTCGCGCGTTCGCGTTTTCCTGCGCATGCTGACCAGGATAGGGCCAGGATCTAATGTCGCCGCCGGCGCGGCTCCGGGGTCCAATGTCGCCGCCAGCGCGGCTCCGGGGCCCAGCCAGGTCGGTCGTAGAGGAGTTGGGTGACATGGGTGCCTCATTGCTTGCCGTGTTGGTGGCAGCGGTCGTGTTGGCGGGGATGGCGCGGCGCTACGACGTGTCGGCCCCCTTGGCGTTGGTGGTGGCCGGCCTCCTGATCGGGGGCGTCATTCCTGGCGCGGAACGCATCGAGCTCGAGCCGGAGCTGGTGTTGTACGTGATCCTGCCGCCGCTGCTGTGGTCGGCCGGGCTGGAGAGCAGCTACGTCGCGTTGCGCACGTCCATCCGTCCCATCGGACTTCTCGCCGTCGGGCTGCCCCTCGCCACCACGTTCGCGGTCGGTGTCGTCGCATTTCACACGGTGCCCGAACTCACCGTCGCCGCCGCGCTCACCCTCGGTGCGATCGTGGCGCCACCCGACGCGGTGTCGGCTGCGGCCATCGGCCGCAGGCTCGGGTTGCCGCGCCAGATCATGACGTTGCTCGGCGGCGAGAGCCTGCTCAATGATGCGACGGCGCTGACGGCATACAAGGTGGCGTTGGCCGCAGCGATAGGCACGGCTGCCACCTGGGGCCAGGGCATCGGCACCTTTGCGCTTGCGGCCGTCGGTGGTGCGGTCATCGGTGCCGCGACCGGGTCGCTGATCGTCCTCATCCGGACGTGGCTCGACGATCCCCTGGTGGAGAGTGCCATCGGGTTGGTGGCGCCGTTCTTCATCTACCTGCTGGCCGAGGAGGTTCACGGCTCGGGGGTCATCGCGGTCGTCGTCGCGGCGCTCATCATCGGCCAGCGCTCCTCGCGGGCGAGTTATGCCACGCGCCTGCAGGATTCGGCGGTGTGGCGCGCCGCCCAGTTCGTGCTGGAGTCGTTCGCCTTCCTGCTGATCGGGCTTCAGTTGCCGACCGTCGTCGACCAGCTCACCGGAATCTCGGCGAGGACGCTCGCGATCGCGTCGGTTGCCGTGCTCGCGACGGTGATCGTGGTCCGGATCGCCTGGGTGTACGTATTCGCCTATCTGCCAAGGGCATTGTCACCGCGGATCCGCGCACGGGAACCCCGGCCGACACCCGCACAGGTCTTCATCGTGGCGTGGGCGGGCATGCGTGGAGTGGTGTCGTTGGCCGCCGCGTTCGCCGTGCCGATGACCACGCTGTCGGGCGAAGAGTTCCCGGGCCGCCCGCAGTTGGTGTTCCTCACGTTCGTCGTCGTCATCGGCACGCTGCTGCTGCACGGGCTGACGCTGCCGTGGTTGATCAAGGTGCTCGACATTCAGAACGACGAGGCGCGGCAGGACGCACTCAAGGAGGCCAGCGGCGCAGACCAAGGCGGCGCACGCTGCCGCCGACCGGCTCGACGAGTTGTTGGCCGCGCAGCCTGCCGGATTCCGACGTCTACGAGCGCGCGGCCAAGATCCTGCGCCATTGGAACGACCGCCGTGGCAACTCGGCGTGGGAGCAGCTGGGGCGCGGCGACGACGAGATCGGCGAGGGCCCCGCCGCGGCATTCAAGCGCTTGCGGCTGGAGATGCTCAAGGCCGAGCGCGAGACGTTCATCGCCGAGCGCGACGCCGGGAACATCGACGATGAGGTGCTGCGATCAGTGCTGCGCGGCTTGGACCTCGAGGAGGCGACGCTCAATCGTGACTGACGGCGTGACCGTTGGACGCTGTCTCTTCGGTAGCTCCTTGCGGAACTCCTGCATGGCGGTCGCCAGCGCAACGAACGTGCGATGCGCGGCGTGCAGATCCGAATCGGGGATATCCGCCAGGGCACGGTGATTGTGTTCGGCCAGCTGCTGGAAGAAGCAGACCGCGACCTGCAAGCCGTGGTCGGCGTACCGAAGGATCACCTTGCGCCGATCCTTCGGGTCGGCCTCGCGGCGGATGTGTCCGGTCTCGGTCATCCGTTCGACCAGATAGGTGATCGCCGCACCGGACAATCCCATCTGGCGCCGAAGATCACCGGCGGTCAGCTGTGTCCCCGCGCGTCTCCGCCATCATCACGAAGAGCAGCGCACGAAAGTCGTTGGCCGTTACGTTGTTCTGCGTCGCGAAGACCCTGGTGATCCAGTCCGCCTCGGACGTCATCTGCGCGCAGATCAGCTCCAATGAGCTTCTCCAACGCCAAGCGATCCCCCACGGACGCTGCTTCAGTTGTCATCGCACGTTACCCCCTCCCGAAGGGCGATTCTCGCAGCATAACCCCTCGAAGTTCCGCCGAAACTCCATTCGGACAATTGTTTCCATTGTGAAACTACCTCTGAATGATCTTGAACTCCAGGATGCACCCCCTAGCGTCGGCACGCTCGATGACGTCGCGATCGACACCGTTCTGGGACGAATCCGCGTTAAGCCCCGCGGCAGCGGCGACTCGGTCGGTTCTGGCCGAGCCTGCTGATGACCGGCGAGTCGTCCTGGTCGACACTCCCGGATACGGAGAGAGCGAAAGGCTCACGGCACCATTTACTTTCGAGGACTGTGCGAGATGCATCGTCGAGCGGGCGCACTTCGTCGGCAACTCCTGGGGCGCAATGATCGGCGGCACCTTCGCGGCGCTCTTCCCGGACCGCATCGGACGCGCGGTGTTGATGAACTCCTCGGCGGCATCCGTCGCCGCTGACCCGGTCGGTGCTGAAGGCATTTCTCGGGCCGGGTTCGTCCGCGACTCCGTTCAGGGCGTTGACCTGCAGTCGAGCGCCCGGGCAGTCCGCAGCGTGGTGCCGCGCAGGCCGGATCAGCGCGCCATCCTGCCCCACGTCCGGACGCCCGTTCTGGTGGTCGTGGGGCAGAGGACGCGACGTTCCCAAACGCCGAGACCGAGGAGAACCCCTCGCTGGTCAACTCGCTGGTGGAGGACTTTCTGGCGGGCTGAGCCGACACGCGCGCGTACCGTCGAATGCATGACGCAGGCACTTCCGTTGCCCCCGGTACACATGCGGCGCAACGCCTTCGACCCGACGCCGGAGCTCGGCGAGATCAGACAGAACGAGGGCGTCCGCAGTGTCGTGAACGCATTCGGGATGCAGGTCTATCCTGGTGACCCGCCACGACGACGTCAAGGCGATGCTGTCCGATCACGAACGCTTCTCCAACACGCGGCCGCCGGGGTTCGTCATGCCTGGCGCGCCCGAGATGTCCGACGAGGAGCTGGCGAGCGCCCGCGCGGGCAATCTTCTCGGCCTCGATCCACCCGAACATCAACGGCTGCGCCGGATGCTCACGCCCGAGTTCACCATCCGTCGGATCAAGCGCCTGGAACCGCGGATCACCGAAATCGTCACCGAGCACCTCGACGCGATGGAAAGCGTCGGGGCGCCAGTCGATCTCGTCGAGAGCTTCGCATTGCCGATTCCATCGCTGGTGATCTGCGAACTGCTCGGCGTGCCGTACGGCGACCGTGCGGATTTCCAGGAACGCTCCGGACGCCAACTCGACCTGTCTCTGCCCATGGAGGAACGCCTCGAGCTTCAGCGGGCCAGTCGTGAGTACATGCACTCCCTGGTGGCTCACGCACGCACCACTCCCGGCGAGGACATCCTCGGGATGCTGATCCGCGAGCACGGCGACGAGCTGACCGACGACGAGCTCGTCGGCATCGCGGGTCTGCTGCTGCTGGCCGGCCACGAGACCACGTCCAACATGCTCGGTCTCGGCACGCTTGCGCTGCTGCGCAACCCCGACCAGCTCGCCACGGTGCGCGACGACCCCGACGCGGTCGGCCCGGCGGTCGAGGAACTACTGCGCTGGCTGTCGATCGTGCAGACCTCGATCCCTCGGATCACCACCACCGACGTCGAGGTCGCGGGCGTGGCCATCCCCGCAGGTCAGCTCGTCTTCGCGTCGCTGCCGTCGGGCAACCGGGACCCCGGTTTCATCGATTCACCAGACGTCCTGAACATCGGCCGCGGCGCGCCAGGACACCTGGCATTCGGTCACGGCGTGCACCACTGCCTCGGCGCCCCGCTTGCTCGGATGGAGATGCGCATCGCCTGGCCCGCGCTGCTACGCAGATTCCCCAACCTCGCGCTGGCCGAGGAGTTCGATGACGTCCAGTTCCGGTCGTTCCACTTCATCTACGGACTGCGGTCCTTGATGGTTAGGTGGTGACGTGAGCATGAAGTTGACCGCCGATCACGAAGACTGCATCGCCTCTGGCAACTGCGTGATGATCTCGGATGCGTTGTTCGATCAGGACGACGACGGAATCGTGGTGCTGCTGGCCGAGGACGTGCCGGAGGACAAGGAAGACCTCGCCCGCGAAGCGGTCAAGACTTGTCCGGCGTCGGTGCTGCACCTGACCGATGACTCCGTCGTCGTCGAAGGGCAGGTCGATCACCCCGGCCTTGACCAGGAGCAGCAGGCTGACGACCAACACCCAGATCGGGAAGGCCAGCACTACCCACATGCTGACGTCGCCCGCAGCCAGAAGGCTCAGCGCGACAAGGTAAGTCACGACGACCAACACCGTCGGCATCAGCCGGGTCTTCAGCCAGATGGTGCCTAGCGAGATCATGAACACTCCGGCCATCTTCAACGCATATGTGTTGCTGAGGGAGATCAGCATCGCCTGGCCAAACGCGGACACCGCGGTACGAGAGGCCTCGTCGGTCACGAACTTCCGGCTGGCGACCAACCCGGCGCCGACGGCCGACGACGTGAAGATCATCGCCAGGAACAGCAGACCGGCGCCGATGAACACCGACGAGAAGAACTTGTCCTCGAGCTTGCCGAAGCCGTCGCGCACCACGCCGATGAACCAGAGGAACGCGATCCCCGAGAACGGCATCAGTGTCGATGCGAGCTTGATCTTGTCCGCGGCGCCGTCGACCCACTGTGACCCGGGCGCGCCGCCATCGGGCAACGCCGAACGGATCAGGTAGATCGCGGTACCGAACAGGATCGCGAAGAGAACGCCCGCGAAGGCTGCCGCACGCGGCGTCGACAGGATCCGGAGGTGACGCTGTGCGGGATGCTCGGCCATGGCGTCATGGTGTCAGAGCGAGCGGATCTTTGGCGGTTTGTGCACATTTCGCCGCGCGTCTGGGCCCTTACGGTTGACCGGGCAGCAGCCGGATCATCAGACCGTTGGCCTCGGCGAGCAGATTCCCGTCCGGGTCACGCAGTTCGGAGTTCACGAATGCCTTGCGCCCCTCCGACTCACGAATCCAACCCGTCGCGGTCAGCGGTACGTCGATCGGGGTGATCTTGCGGTAGTCGACGTGCAGGAATCCCGTGCGACTGATCGGGCGGTTGGCACCGTGGATCACCATGCCGAACACCGAGTCGAACATCAGCGGGAGCACCCCGCCGTGCACCGCCATGTTGCCGCCCACGTGGTAGCGGCTGAACTGCACCGTCGCCTCGACGCCTTCGGGATCCATCTTGCTCACGGTGAAGGGCGGCATCAGCAGGTTCCCGCCCCCGGGCATCGACGGCATGCGGCCCGACGGCCCCACCCCCTCCGCGACCTGAAACGGTTCGAGCAGGTCGACGAGTTCGGCCACGCGGGCCGCAGCCGTCGACCCAGGTGTCACTGTCGGGATTGGTCGACACCGCGAGATCCTGCAGCCTGCGCATCGACCCGACGAACGCCGCGAAACCCGGCCCCGGGTCGGCGGGCTGAAACAGCGGAAACCCGCCGTGCCTGTCGTATTCGGGGTCGATCTCCTTCGGGTCCGTCACGCGCGGGGCGCCAGGATGTCGCGGCGCACGATCGTCTGTTCCCGGCCGGGCCCCACGCCGATGCACGAAACATGCGCTCCGGCAAGCTCTTCCAGCCGCAGCACGTAGTCGCGGGCTTTCGTGGGGAGGTCGTCGAATTCGCGGGCGGTCGTGATGTCCTCCCACCACCCCGGCATCTCCTCGTAGACCGGCACGGCCTTGGCGATGTCGCTCTGGGTCATCGGCATCTCGTTGGTGCGCTTGCCGTCCACCGTGTAGCCGACGCATATCGGCACGGTCTCCAGACTGGACAGCACGTCGAGCTTGGTGAGGAAGTAGTCGGTGATGCCGTTGACCCGCGTGGCATACCGGGCGATCACGGCGTCGAACCAGCCGCAACGCCTGGCGCGTCCGGTGGTGACCCCGACTTCACCGCCGGTCTTGGAGAGGTACGCACCGAACTCGTCGAACAGCTCGGTCGGGAACGGACCTGAGCCCACCCGCGTGGTGTAGGCCTTGAGGATTCCCAGCACGGTGGTGATGCGGGTGGGGCCGATGCCCGAACCGACGGCCGCACCGCCCGCGGTCGGATTCGACGACGTCACAAAGGGATACGTGCCGTGGTCGACGTCGAGCAGAGTGCCCTGCGAGCCCTCGAGAAGCACGGTGTCGCCCGCCTCGAGCGCCTCGTTGAGGAGCAGCCGCGCGTCGGCGATGCGATGCTTGAAGCCCTCGGCCTGCGCAAGCAGCGCGTCGAGTACCTCATTGGGTTCGAGCGCCTTGCGGTTGTAGATCTTCACCAGCACCTGGTTCTTGAATTCCAGTGCAGCTTCGATCTTTTGAGCCAGCTGGTCGGGATCGAGAACGTCGGCGACGCGGATCCCGATGCGGGCGATCTTGTCCTGATAGCAGGGTCCGATACCGCGCCCGGTGGTGCCGATCTTGCGGCTGCCCATGTAGCGCTCGGTCACCTTGTCGATCGCCACGTGGTACGGCATCAGCAGGTGCGCGTCGGCGGAGATCAGCAGCCGCGACGTGTCGACACCGCGTTCGTCGAGGCCCGCCAGCTCACTCAGTAGAACGCCTGGGTCGACGACGACGCCGTTGCCGATGACGTTGGTGACTCCCGGGGTCAGAATCCCCGAAGGAATGAGGTGAAGGGCAAAGTTCTCTCCCGTGGGCAGGACGACGGTATGTCCGGCGTTGTTGCCGCCCTGGTACCGAACGACCCACTGCACGCGACCACCGAGTAGATCGGTGGCCTTTCCCTTGCCCTCGTCGCCCCATTGGGCGCCGATGAGGACGATTGCCGGCATGGCGTCTCTCCTGCTATTGTGTGTGTCCAGCCGGGGAGCTACCCTATCCGACCTGACCCCCATCCGTTTGCGAGGAGCCACGTTGACCTCCGCAGAAGTCGTCGTCCTTCGCTTCGGCGCACGACGGGTGCCTCGCGCGCTGGCCGATCTGCCCCTCTACGACGTCGCTTCCGCCGAGGACGTCGACGCGGCGGGAGGCCGTCGCGTGATCGTCCTCGGCACCCATGCGGACCTGTCCGTGGTCCTCACCCGGCTGCTGCGGTCCGACCGGCTCGACGTCGAGGTCGGGTTCCCCTCCAGCGCGAGGCACGCCCGCAGGGCCCGCACCGGCCAGGCGCGCCGCGTCCCGCTGATCCGCGACGAGACGGGCACCGTCATCACCAGCGCGGCCCTCTGGCTGCCGACCGAGGGGAACGCCCGGACCATCGAGGGCGAGGCCGTCGTCGACGACACGGTGTTGTTCGACGGCGAGGTCGCCGGGCGTGTGCATCGAACCGACCGCGGCGATGCCCGGCCTGCGGGCGCGCGTGACGGGACGGGGATGGCGGCGCTGGGTCACCGGGCGGGCGGCCCAGCTCGGCACCACCGGCGCACTGGTGATGCGCGACGGTGTCGCTGCCCCGCGGCCGGTCAGGCGATCGACGTTCTATCGGCACACGACGGGCTGGCTGGCCGTTCGGTGACGTAGCGTCGAATCGTGAACATCCGTCCACTTCACCAATCGTCCGTGCGACCGAGCCCGATCTTCTGGGCCATCGTGGCGATCACCGCGGCCGCAGGCGTCCTCGCATGGTTCATCACGATCCCGCTGGACGGTCGTCCGCCCGTCATGGCCTATGTCGGGGTGTTCACGTTCGTGGTGTTCGGTTGGTTGGTCTCGTTGTGCCTGCACGAGTTCGGCCACGCCTACACCGCGTGGAAGTTCGGTGACCGCGACGTCGAGGTGCGTGGCTACCTGACGCTGAATCCGCTGAAGTACAGCAATCCGCTACTGTCCCTTGGTCTTCCGGTGTTGTTCATCGCGCTCGGCGGGATCGGACTGCCCGGTGGAGCCGTGTACGTGCGCACCGGGTGGATGACCAAGCGGCAGAGGACGATCGTGAGCCTGGCGGGCCCGTTCGCGAACGTCGTGCTGGCGGTGGTGCTGCTCACGGTCACCGCCCTGTTCTGGGATCCGGATCACATCGTGTTCTGGTCCGGCATGGCGTTCCTCGGCTTCCTCCAGGTCACCGCGGTACTCCTGAACCTGTTGCCGATCCCCGGCCTCGACGGCTACGGCGCACTCGAACCGCATCTGAGCCCGGACACCCAGCGCTCACTCGAGCCCGTCAAGCAGTGGGGCTTCCTCATCCTGCTGCTCCTGCTGTTCGCGCCCCTTCTGAACCAGTGGTTCTTCTCGGTGGTCCTGTGGTTCGTCGATCTGTCGGGTGTGCAGCAGGGCCTGGTCGGCACCGGCAGCAGCCTGACCAGATTCTGGTCCGCCTGGTTCTGAGCGCGGTGACACGTCTTTCGCCGGCGGGGGCACCGCCACGGCAGATCTACGTGATTCGTCACGCCGAGAAACCTGGCGACTCGACCAGTCGGACTTCGGCGTCGACGCCGACGGCGGCCACGACGTCCACGCGCTGACTACCCCGCGGCTGGCAGCGCTCGGGCGCCTTGGCCGTCCTCTTCGCGCCCGCCGCCGGACCGCTACGCGCGGGATTGCGGACGCCCACGACGCTGTACTCGCCCGACTACGGGACTCCGAGTGCGACGCGAGGGCACAGGACTTACCAGACCATCGAGGGCCTTTCCGACCGGCTGGGACTCCCGATCAACACCCTCTGCGCCGAGCACGACTCAGCCGATCTCGCCAAGGCAACGCTGGCCGACACGAGCGAGGTCGTGCTGATCTGCTGGGAGCACACGCACATTCCCGCCATCGCCTCGGCGCTGCCGACGACGCCGGACACGCGAATACCGGAGTGGCCAGCTGATCGGTTCGACATGATCTGGTCATTTACCTGGCAGGCGACGACCTCGCCTGCCGCTTACGAGTTCGCGCAAGTTCCCCAACGCTTGCTGGTGGGGGACGGCGACGCGTTGTAGGTGACGGGTCGCCGTGAGTCAGCGCCGCAAACCTGCGGATTGACGAAGGGTCAGTGATTTCGAACGGACGATAAGGTGCCACCCGCAACGTTTCGTCGCGCCGGGACATGGCGAAGCCACCAATCGGACTGCCTCGCCATGCGTCGTACCTGCGGCCGCTGCAGGCACACCGCAGTTCCTACACTCGGTCGAACCCCGCGCGGGCTTCGGCGGCCGAATTCAGTAGGGCGTCTGCGAGGCGAGTCGTTGCCAGCGTCAGCCGATCCACTGGCGGAGAAGCCAAATACACCCGCCACGGCAACCGGTCCTTGAGACCGACGGACCGCAGATTGCCGAAGCGACCGGCTTCCGACGCGGGCATGAAAGCGGTGCCCAGTCCGTTGGCGACGAAGTCGGCGACAGTCGGCGAACCCGGCAGGCACCTCGTACTGCGTGCGGGGCTGAAGCCCTACCGCGCGGAAGGCGTCGTCGACCAGACGGCGTAGTCCGAATCCAGGCGGAAACCCGACCAGTTCCTCGGCGGCCAGCGCACTGAGATCCACTTCCCCCCGCCCGGCCAGCGCGATGGTCGTCGGCGGCACACGAAGACCATGGGCTCCTCGAATAGCAGACGAATCTCCAGCTGGGGAGGAAACCGATTCGGCGCCGAGACCAGCGCGAGGTCCAGCGACCCGTCGACGAGGGCTGACAGGTAGGCCGACGCGCCAGACTGGCTCAGCCGCAATCGGAGTCGGACGAACGGGTGCGTGCGGTGAAAGTCCCCAAGTGCCCGGGCGACATCCATCGGACCGAACGAGATCAGTGATCCGAATTCAACTGTTCCCGAGGTTGTTCCGCGAAACTTGCTGACCGATTCGGCGGCCACCCGGCTGGCGCGCAACACCTCCAAGGCATGGATTCGGAAGCGTTCACCGGCCGCCGTGAGGCTGATTTGCTGACGGGTCCGGTCGAACAACGAGACGCCGAGTTCGCGCTCCAATTTCGCGATGGACGTCGACAAGGCCGACTGCACCACATGAGCCTGTTGGGCGGCGCGCGTGAAGCTCATTTCACCAGCGACGGCGACGAAGTGCTCTAGATGACGCAACTCCATGACCGGAAGTGTATGCTACGAAATAGATCGGTTCCATCAATATTGATCGTTGGACAGGATGGACACGATCCGCTCAGCTGTATGCATGCCAGTCGTCACCGTGCTCCGGCCCGAGACTCCCGGCCAACTCAATGCGGTTGGCCAACCGACACGATCGCACCGTCGACCTGATTCAAGGGAGCATGAACTGTGAGCGGGATCAGCAGAAGGGGCTTCGGCCTGCTCGCCACGGCGGCCGCGGGCGCCGTCACCCTGACGGCCTGCACGTCGAAGCCGGCCAGCGCAGGCCCACCGCCCGCGCCGACGCACCAATTTGGCCCGATCAAGCAAATCGACGCCGGCGACCTCAACGTCGGCTACGCCGAGGCGGGCCCGCCCGGTGGGCCGCCCGTCATCCTGCTCCACGGCTGGCCCTACGACATCCACGGCTATGCCGACGCGTCGGCCGATCCTCGCCGACCAGGGCTACAGAGTCATCGTCCCCTACCTTCGCGGCTTCGGGACCACCAGTTCCGGTCACCAGACGGACCGTGCGCAACGGTCAGCAGGCCGCGCTCGCGAACGACGTCGTCGCGCTGATGGACGCGCTGCGCATCCCGAGCGCCGATCCTCGGCGGATACGACTGGGGCGGCCGCACCGCCAACGTCGTCGCTGCCCTGTGGCCACAGCGGTGCACCGGCCTCGTCGCCGTCAGCGGCTACATCGTCGTCAACCTCGCAAGCCAACCTCGCACCGCTGCCGCCGCAGGCCGAGTACGGCTGGTGGTACCAGTACTACTTCGCCACCCCTCGCGGGGAGCCGGCTACCGCCAGCAACACGAAGGACTTCAATCGGCTGATCTGGCCAACGCCTCACCGCTGTGGCACTTCGACGACGCCACCTACGACCTAAGCGCAGCGGCGTTCGACAATCCCGACCACGTCGACATCGTCGATCCACAACTATCGCTGGCGGCTCAGTCTCGCCGCCCGGCGAGACCCGTTACGACGCCGACGAGACGACGTCTCGCGGCCAAACCCGCCATCGCGGTCCCGACCATCACGATCGGCAGCGACTTCGACGGCGCCCGCCAAGGACGGCAGCGCCTACCGTGCGATGTACACCGGCCCGTACGAACACCGCGTACTCGACGGCATCGGGCACAACGTCCCCCAGGAAGCACCTCGTGAGTTCGCGGCAGCGATAGCCGATGTGACTCGATTGTGAGGACGACTCGCTGGCCCCCTCGCCACCAACGCCTCCTGAAGGGAATCACCGTGTCTACCGTCCGCCTCCGCGCGCCGAAGGTGCTGACTGATTCCTTCGCCGGCCCACTTCGGGCTCGGTGAACGGTGACGATCCTGTCCGTACCCCTGGTCGCCGACACCGTGGCCCGAATCTTCGCCGCAACCGTCAGCCCCGCCCCGAAACCGGCGGTGCGGTTCAGCGACATCCCTTCACTGACGTCGCACGCGGCCATCCCCACCCGGTTCGGCCCGGTCACCGCGACGGTCTACCGTCCACCGTCGGATGTGGCGTCCCCGCCGGTCTACGTCAACGTCCACGGGGGCGGGTTCGTCGTCGGACATCCCGAGCAAGACGACCCCTGGTGTCGCTACCTGGCCGCCAACGCAGGGGTGGTGGTGGTGAACCCCGACTACGTGTTGGCCCCCCGCCACCGCTTTCCCGCTGCGCCCCAACAGGTTTACGACATCGCATGCTGGGCCGCCGATAAGGCGCGGGACTGGGACGGGACGCGGCTGTGCGTGGGCGGGCAGAGCGCCGGTGGCAACCTCAGTGCCGCGGCGGCACGATTGGCCCTGGAGAATGGTGGTCCGGCAATTGCATTGCAGGTTCTACACTATGCGCCGCTGGACCTCGTCACCCCGTTGCGAGACAAGCCCTCGACGATCGGCAGGCGGGCGGTGATGAAACCGTGGATGGGTGTGGTGTTCGACACCGCCTACGTCCCCGACCCGGCGCAGCGTCGCCACCGGTTGGCGTCTCCGGCGTGGGGCGCAAATGCCGACGGAATCGCGGGCATCGCGCCTGCCCTGGTGGTGACCGCGGAGCACGACCGGTTGCGGGGCGAGGCCCAGGTGTACGCCGAAAGATTGGACGCCGCTGGTTCATTGGTCGCTTACTACGAGGTGCCCGGCCTGGATCACGGCTACAACATCATGACCGGCGCCGTGGAAATCACCGCGCAGGTGTACGCCCGGATCGCCGACGAGGTCGCGCGTTCGACGGCATCGCCGTGACGGTTCGGTGCGTGCTGTCAGGTCAACGGGGTATCGACAATGGCGGCGAACACCGCCTCCAGCAGTTCTACGAGCTGGTCGGGGCTGCGTCCGTTGAGTGCACGAGCGCCGACCACCCGTCGCATGAGGAGCACTCCGCTGATCACCGACAGCAGGACGTCGGTGCGCAACCGTCGCCCGGGTGCAGGGAGTTGTCTGGCTAGGCGCCGTCCGACGTGACGCTCGATCGCGTCGCGCACGATTTCGACGGCAGGCGGATTCGAGGCCGACCGCAGCATGATCAGGAACGGCACGAGCTCGTCGGCGTCCGGTTCGGAACGTGCGACGAGTGTGGCGGCCGCATCACGCGCTAGGCCCTGCGCATCTTCGGCGATGAAGACCGCTGGCGCGAACGAGGTGTCGACCGCCTCTGCGAACAACTGCTCCTTGGAGCCGAAGTACCGATTCACCAGCATGGCGGTCACCCCGGCGTCGCCGGCGATCTCACGCACGCCGACGCCGTCGTATCCGGCGCGGGCGAAGTTCCGGATTGCCGAGTCGAGAATCGCCTGCCGGGTTGCAGTGGCATTGCGGGGGCGTGACGAGGCAGCGGACATCGCTTCACGATAGGGAATGGAAATTGATGTGTCTACGTTTGTAGACTCAGTCCGGTATACACCCGTAGACTTATCCAGACTTCAACGCACAGTCAGGAGCAACCATGACCGAACCTTCTCGCGTCTTCCTCGTCTCCGGCGCATCCCGCGGTCTCGGGCGGGCCATCGTCGACGCCGCCCTCTTCGCTGGACACCGCGTAGTCGCCGGCGTCCGCTCGACCTCGGCGCTAGACGACCTCGCAGCCCGCCACCCCGATCGGCTCGCCGTCGTTGGTCTCGATGTCACCGACGACGACGACGTCCGCGCCGCGATCACGACGACCGTCGACCGTTTCGGATGCCTCGACGTGCTCGTCAACAACGCCGGCTACGCCAACATGGCTCCGATCGAGGACGTCGACTTCGACGACTTCCGCGCTCAACTTGACACCAACTTCCTCGGAGTCGTGCGCCTGACCCGGGCCGCATTACCGATCATGCGGGCTCGGCGGGCGGGGCACATCGTTCAGGTGTCCTCGGTCGGTGGACGCCTGGTGCGACCCGGTCTGGCCGCTTATCAATCCGCAAGTGGGCGGTCACCGGATTCTCCGGCGTACTCGCCCAAGAGGTCGCGCCGCTGGGCATCAAGGTCACCGTCCTGGAACCCGGAGGGATGCGCACCGATTGGGCAGGTTCTTCCATGCGCGTCGATCCCGTGCGCGACGAATACGCAGCCACCGTCGGCGCTGCAGCGACGATGAGCAACCCGCACCACCTCGGCGCCAGCGACCCCGCCAAGGTGGCCGCACTACTGCTCGACGTCGTCGACATGGCCGAGCCGCCGGCACGGCTCCTCGTCGGTCCCGACGCCTACCGCTACGCCACCGCTGCCGGCCGGGACCTTCTCGCCTCCGACGAAAAGTGGGAAGCAGTCAGTGTCTCCACCGCCGCCGACGACGCCACCAACGACCAGCTGGATCCGCTCGGATCCGTCAACCGTTAGTAAAGGAGTTCGCATGCTGGCACGCGTTACGCTCGGACACTCCGAGCTGTCAGTCCATTCCGTCGGTCTGGGTTGCATGGGCATGTCGCAGTTCTATGGGACCGCAGACGACGACGTGTCGATGGCGACCCTTCGCACCGCGCTCGACCTCGGCGTGGACTTCCTGGACACATCGGACGCCTATGGCGCCGCCGACATCACGTGGGGAATACCGATTCGCGGGTTCGGCCACAACGAGGAGCTGATCGGCCGGGCCATTGCGGGGCGACGCGACGACGTCGTGATCGCCACCAAGTTCGCGGCCAAGATCAACCCCGATCGCACGGGCATCGCGATCGACGGCCGCCCCGAATACGTCCGGGCCGCATGCGAAGCCAGCCTGAGGCGGCTACGAACAGACGTCATCGACCTGTATTACTACCACCGCCTCGACCCAACGGTGCCCATCGAGGACACCGTCGGTGCAATGAGCCAGCTGGTCGAGGAGGGCAAGGTCCGAGCCCTCGGGCTCAGCGAGGTGGGCCCAGATCAGATTCGCCGCGCGCACGCCGTTCACCCGATCGCTGCGCTGCAGTCGGAATACTCGCTGTGGGAGCGCGGCGTTGAGCACGGTGTCACGTCGACCTGTCGCCAGCTGGGGATCACGTTGGTGCCCTACAGCCCGTTGGGTCGGTCCGCGTTGACAGGCCGACTGACGGCCGACCAACGATTCCGACCGGGTGACTTCCGCGCCACCAATCCCAGGTTCTCCTCGAGCAACCTCGCCAGCAACCTGCAGCCCGTCCAACTGCTTGCGGCTATGGCGGACGAAAAGGGCTGTCGTCCAGGCCAGCTCGCGTTGGCGTGGCTCCTCGCGCAGCCGTTGGACGTCGTGCCCATCCCTGGAACCAAGCGAGCTGAATTCGTGCGAGAGAACATCGGCGCTACGGCCGTTCCGGTCAGCGCCGACGAAGCCGCCTACCTTTCGGAGGTGTTCGCGCCCGACCACATCACCGGCGAACGGTACGCCGCCGTACACGCGCAAACGATCAGGTAGACCCACTGCACCACTGACGTTAAGGAACTGCGCGTCTTGCAATACATGCGTCATTGCGCATATATTGCAGACATGGGAGCCGGACACGATCACAGCCCGTCGGGTGACGTGCGTGTGAGCCGGATGCTCATCGCCGCGGGCGTGCTGAGCGTCTTCTTCGTCATCGAGCTGACCACGGCGCTGTTGATCGGCTCGATCGCACTGCTGGCCGACGCGGGCCACATGCTGACCGACCTCGTCGCCATGTTCATGGGGCTGACGGCCGTGCTGCTGGCCCGCCACGGACCCGCCTCCGCGGCCAGAACCTACGGCTGGCATCGCGCGGAGGTGTTCACCGCCGTCGCCAACGCAGCGCTACTGGTCGGTGTCGCGGCGTTCATCCTCTACGAGGCCTTCGAGCGACTCGGCGACGCGCCAGACGTACCCGGCGTTCCGATGATCGCGGTGGCGCTCGCAGGTCTGCTGGCCAACCTCGTCGTCGTCCTGCTGCTCCGCTCCCAGTCGGAGGGAAGCCTCGCCGTCAAGGGCGCCTACATGGAGGTCGTCGCCGACACCGTCGGCAGCATCGGCGTGCTGATCGCAGGCATCGTCACCGTCACGACGCACTGGCCGTACGCCGACGTCGTCGTCGCCGTCCTCGTCGCCCTGTGGGTGCTGCCGCGCGCGTTCGCACTGGCCAGGGCGGCGTTGCGGATTCTGTCGGAGTCATCGCCGAGCCACATCGACGTCGCCGAACTGCGGTCTGCGCTTGCCGGGGTGAACGGCGTGACGGGCGTGCACGATCTTCACGTGTGGACCCTGGTACCCGGCAAGGACATGGCCACCGTGCACGTGTCGTGCAATGGCGATTCGGCGCAGGTGCTCGACGATGCTCGGGCGGTGCTCGCCTCGCGCGGTCTGGAACACGCCACCGTGCAGGTCGAGTCGGCGGCCAACGCAGGCGAGTGCGACGAGCACTCCCGCTGCGACGACTAGAGCTCAGGCGCGATGTGAGGCGGCGCTGAGGGCGGACGCTTCTCGCACTTTCCCGCCACCAGTGCCGACTCAATCGCGTCGCATCGGCAAGCGGCGCTAAGCGAGCCCTAGCGCGCCACGCGCCGACGGATCGCAGTCGTCGAGAAGGTCGAGGCAACGCGCGTACTCCGGCGTCTCGCCGATCGAATCCGCGGCGTGCGCAAGCGCGGCAACGCAACGGAGGAAGCCGCGATTGGGCTCGTGCGCGTACGGCACCGGGCCGAAGCCCTTCCAGCCATTGCGGCGCAGCTGGTCGAGGCCGCGGTGGTAGCCCGTCCTGGCGTAGGCGTACGCGGTGACCGCCCTGTCCTCGGCGAGCGCCTCCTCCGCCAACACTGCCCACGCAACCGAGGCCGAAGGGTGCGCCGCCGCAACGATCATCGGATTCTCGCCCGCCGCCAGCGCTTCCTCTGCCTCGACGTCGCCCGGCAGTCGCACAGGATCCGGACCAAGGAGGTCACCCATTCGTGTCATGGGCCCATTGTGCAGTGCCGGTTTCCCTGTGTGGCGCGAGGCACCGCCGCAGACGGGTCGATAAGCTCGTCGTCAGGACCACCGAGGAGGAGTCAGACACGCATGTCGAACCCATCAGGGCCCGACGAGACTGCGGCCGCGGCACAAACGGAGGCCAACACCTCGATCACGGGCGGCGATCTTCCCGCGGCCGAGCGTCGATTCACCGCACCGTCGAGCTTCGACGCCGGCGAGACCGAGATCATCGGCACCGTGCAGCACGAACCTGCCACCGAGGTCATGCCGGTATCGGTGGCTCCCGCGGGCGCTGCCGAGGCGCGGACGAATACTCAAGCGTTCCCGGAGCAGACCAACGCCGCGCCTCAAGCCATCCCGCCCCGAACGGGAACCGGCAAGCCGCGGCGGCGGCGCAGCAGCTGGGGTTGGATCATCGCGCTGATCCTGGTGCTCTTGGCGCTGGCAGCCGTCGCGGTGCTCGGCACCGTCGTCCTCACCCGCGACGACGCACCGAAGGTGTCGCAGGAGGACCTCGTCCGAACGACTATCGAGAACTTCGACGCGTCGATCCAAAAGGGCGATCTCGCCACGCTGCGCAGCATCACCTGTGGGGCGACCGCGGAGAACTACATCAAGTACGACGATGCGCAGTGGAAGGACATCCACGCCAGGATCGCGGCCGCGAGGCAATACCCGGTGGTCGCGAGCGTCGACCAGATCGTCGTCAACGACAACCATGCGGAAGCGAACGTGACGACGTTCATGGCCTTCGATCCGTCCACGCGATCCACGCGCAGCCTCGACCTGGAGTTCCGCGACGAGAAGTGGAAGATCTGCCAGGCGCCCGCCTAGCTAGCCGGCGGTGACGCTCTTGCCGGTGCTGTGCAGGTCGTTGCAGGCCTCGATGACGCGTTCGGTCATGCCCGCCTCGGCCTTCTTCAGGTAGCTGCGCGGGTCGTACGCCTTCTTGTTGCCGACCTCGCCGTCGACCTTGAGGACGCCGTCGTAGTTGGTGAAGAAGTGGGTCGCGATCTGCCTGCTGAACGCGTACTGCATGTCGGTGTCGACGTTCATCTTCACGACGCCGTAGTTCAGCGAATCCTCGATCTCGGACTTCAACGACCCCGAGCCGCCGTGGAAGACGAAGTCGAAGGGCTTGCTGCCCGCGGCCAATCCGAGCTTGGCCGACGCGACCTCCTGGCCTTCCTTGAGCACCTCCGGCTTGAGCTTGACGTTGCCCGGCTTGTAGACGCCGTGCACGTTGCCGAACGTCGCGGCCAGCAGGTACTTGCCGTGCTCGCCCGCGCCGAGCGCCTCGATGGTCTTCTCGAAGTCCTCGGGCGTGGTGTAGAGCTTGTCGTTGATCTCGGCCTCGACGCCGTCTTCCTCGCCACCGACCACACCAATCTCGATCTCGAGGATGATCTTCGCGTCGGACGCGAGCTTCAACAGTTCGCTGGCGATCTCGAGATTCTCATCGATCGGCACCGCCGAGCCGTCCCACATGTGCGACTGGAACAGCGGGTTCTGCCCCTTGGCCACGCGCTCTGCCGAGATGGCCAGCAGCGGCCGGACATAGGTGTCGAGCTTGTCCTTGGGGCAGTGGTCGGTGTGCAGCGCCACGGTGATCGGGTACTTGGCAGCGACGACGTGGGCGAACTCGGCGAGCGCCACCGCGCCGACGACCATGTCCTTGATACCTAGGCCGGAACCGAATTCGGCTCCGCCAGTGGAGAACTGGATGATGCCGTCACTGCCGGCGTCGGCGAAGCCCTTGATGGCCGCGTTGATGCTCTCCGAACCGACGCAGTTGACGGCAGGGAACGCGTAGGACTGCTCCTTGGCGCGGCCCAGCATCTCGGCGTAGACCTCGGGCGTGGCGATGGGCATGGGGATTCCTCTCGGCGTTTCCGGCTGTCGTGGCCAGTATCTCAAGGATCACCCTGGCGCGATGCCTCAGGTCTAAACCGTCAGCACCATCCGGTAGTGGGCCTTGCCGGTGATCATGGCGTCGAAGGCCTCCGCGGCGTTTGCGAGCGGCACCTCCTGGACGACCGCACGCACTCCGGAGAGCGCCGCGAAGTCCATGGTCTCCTCGACGTCCCGCGAGGTGCCCGACGGATGGCCCGTGATCGACAGGCCCGGGGTGATCAGGTCGAGCGGACTGACCGGCAGTGGCTCCGGGGTCACGCCGACGGTGACGAGCTCGCCCTGCGGTGCGAGCCCGCCGACGGTGGCGGCCATCGCCGACGAGCTCGCCGCAGTCGCGAGGACGACGACCGCCCCGCCCAGCTTCTTGAGCTCGGCGGCGACGTCGGCGTCGTTCGAGTCGATGTAGTGATGAGCACCGAGTTCCTTGGCGGCAGCCTCCCGTTTCGCCCCGCGAGCGATGGCCACGGTCTCGAAGCCCATCGCGCGAGAGAACTGCACGCCGAGGTGGCCGAGGCCGCCGATGCCGATCACCGCGACGAGGTCGCCTGCCTTGGCACGCGTCTGGCGCAGACCGTTGAAGGTGGTGACGCCCGCGCAGCTCATCGGGGCCGCTTCGACGAAGGACAGCCCGTCGGGAATCCGCGCTAGCGCCGTCGCGGGGGCCGTCACGGACTCGGCGTAACCGCCCGGGTAGCTCAGGCTCGGCACCTGACCACGCTCGCACTGCATGAACTGGCCCTTGCGACAAGGAATGCAGCGATTGCAGTTGCCGCCGAACCATCCGACGGCCACCCGGTCTCCGACGGCGAAGTCTTCGACCCCGTCGCCGACCTCGGCGATGGTGCCCGCGATCTCGTGGCCCAGGGTGAGCGGCCACGTCATCCCCGGGAAGTGACCCTGGTGAAACTCGCGGTCGGTCCCGCACACCCCGCACGCCGAGACGGTCAAGCGCACGTGATCCCTTGGCGGCGAGTTGGTTTCGACGTCGGCGAGCGTCAAGGCTCCGTCGGCTTCGGCTACGTGGACGGCTTTGTGAGTAGGCATGGTTCGACATTAGTACTGCGGCGACGTGGGCGATGAGCGCATACGCGGCTGAAGGCACGCTGAGAGCGCGCGGGGGTTGCGCAGTTGCCGCCGGTATCTTGGTGTGCCATGACCACCACCACCCTCGCGCTCATGCCGGACTTCCTGGATCCGGTGACGCTCATCGGGTACTTCGGCACCTGGGCCCTGGTGGGGTTGCTCGTCGTGGTCTTCATCGAGTCCGGCGTGCTGTTCCCGGTGCTGCCTGGTGACACCCTGCTCTTCGTCGCGGGCATGCTCGCCGCGGGAACGGAGACCGCCCCCAACGTCGATCCCGGCGACTTCACGCTGTGGAAGTTGCTCCTGTTCATCCCGATCGCGGCGATCCTCGGCGGTCAGGTCGGCTACTGGATCGGACGCAGCATCGGCACGTCGATGTTCAAGCCGGATGCGCGGTTCCTCAAGCAGCGTTACCTCGACGAGGCGCACGCGTTCTTCGAGCAGCGCGGTCCGTTCGCCATCGTGCTCGCCCGCTTCGTCCCGATCGTGCGGACCCTGGCGCCGATCACCGCGGGCGCCGCGCGGATGGGCTACGGCGTCTTCACGCTCTTCAACGTCATCGGCGCAGTCGTGTGGGGCGTCGGCCTGGTGCTGCTCGGCTACGGGCTCGGCCAGTTCTCGATCATCCAGAAGCTGATCGAACCCATCTTCATCCTCATCGCGGTCGCCTCGGTGCTGCCGATCGTCTTCGAATGGCTCAAGCGCCGCAAGGCCGCCAAGCTCGCGGGCGAGACACCCGCCGCCGAGCAGAGCTAGCCCGCTCACCCTCGGCGGTTTGTGGAGTATTTCCATCGCGCAACGCTGGAGATACTCCACAAATCGCAGGGGGAAGGCCGCTAGAGCTCGAGGGCGACCGCCAACTCGCGCAACGCGGGCCGCGGATCCGCCATCGGGTTGTCGCCTAGCACCTGCAGCACGACGTGGTCTGCGCCCGCATCGAGGTGGGCGCGCACCGACGCTGCGGCGTCGTCGACCGACCCCATGCCGACGATGGCCTTGGCCAGCCGATCCGAGCCGCCTTGCACCAGGTCGGACTCGTCGAACCCCTGCCGCAGCCAGGAGTTCCGGTAGTTGGGCAGTCCGCTGTAGGCCACCAGGTGCGCGTGAGCCCACTGCAGCTGGTCTTCTGCTGAGCCGCCGACCGTCACCGCCTGTTCCGACACGATCCACTTGTCCGCGCCAAGGATGTCGCGGGTGACGCGCGTCTGCTCGGGCAGCACCAGGTAGGGGTGAGCGCCGTCGGCATCGGTGCCGGACAGTTCGATCATCTTGGGCCCCAGCGCAGCGAGCAGTCGGACGGGCCGTCCCGCACCCGGCTCGAACGCGTCGGGGACGGCCGCCATCTTCTCGAGATAGGTACGCATCGTTGCCAACGGCTTCTGGTAGCTGCCGCCCATGTTGCCCTCGACCAACGGGGCATGGCTGACCCCGAGCCCGAGCATGAAGCGCCGCGGGTACAGCGCGTTGAGTGTGCGCCCGCCCACCTCGGCAGCCGAGGGAATCCGCACGTGGATGTTGGCGATGCCGGTGCCGACCACGAGTCGTTCGGTGGCGCCGAGGAAGGCCGCCGACTCGACCAGCGCATCCTTGAAGCCGATCTCCGGAATGAAAAGTGAACCGTAGCCGAGGGACTCGATCTCGCGGGCGACGTCCAACGCGTCGGGCATAGCCCATGTCTCGCTGGCCCACCAGACACCGATGCGGCTGGGGAAGTCGATGGGGGGACGGGGAGAGTCGGTCACCTAACCGATGTTATGCAGACGCCCCCGGCCCGCCGCACTCAGCACCTCGAAGAGGTCCCGCAACCCGCTCAACGAGTGGGCCGGCATGAAGACGTCGCAGTACCGCATGGCGGCGGCCATCGCACCCGCCAGCGGCTGGAAGCCCTCATTCGACGCCCGCGGATTCAGCCACACGACGAGCGCCGCCCGCCGATGCAAACGGGCCATCGCACGGGCCAGCGCCTCCGGTGGCTCGGCGTCCCACCCGTCCGAGGCGATGATCACCACCGCACCGCGAAGAGCATTGCCGTGCGAGGTACCGAGCAGCGCCGCGACACTGCGCCCGAGATGGGTGCCGCCGTAGCGATCGGAGACCTTCGCGTTTGCCCGCTCCAGCGCCACCTCCGCGGACCGGTGCGACAAGACCGGCGTCAGCCGGGTCAAAGACGTCGAGAACGCAAACACCTCGGGCGCGAGCGTGGTCCGGCGCATGGCGGCGGCACGCATCAGATGCAGGTAAATCGCAGCGTAGGGCTGCATGGACCTGCTGACGTCACACAGCAGCACCACCCGGCGCGGCCGCCTACGCCGACGCGAGCGGATGAGGCGCATCGTCTCCCACCCGGTGGTCCGCGACGCACGCATGGTCTGCCGAAGGTCGATTCGGGAACCACGTCTACTCCGCTCCCGACGCAGACTGCGTCGGCGCGGCCAGCGAGTCGAGGCGTGCTCCAGCCAGGTGCCGATGAGGTGAAGATCGTCGTCGTCGAACGTGTCGAACGCTTCGTCGGCCCTGGCGACCAAGCGGCTAGGCAACACGTCGGGCAGGTTCACCGCATCGTCGAGGTCGCCGGAGGCCGCCGCGGTGATCGACATCGGCCGGGTGGTCCACGGCAGCCCGCCGCCCGCGAGGGTCGTGCCCTGTGCGCGGCTGGTACCTGGGACGGATGCGACGGCCATGCCGAGGCCGGACTTGCGACTGGGCGGGTCGACGTCGAGCCCAGCGTCGGCGAGCAGTGCTGAGATGACGGCGTCGAAGGTCGGAAGATCCTCCGCTCGATTCACGAGCGTGAGCCTCGCCGCCCAGTAGAGTCCGCGTCTCGACCCGGGCAACAGCCGATCGAGTGCTGCGACGAAACCCGCTGGGCCGCTTGCGGAAACCGCAACCCCTGCCGTGCGCAACCTCGCCACCAGGGCTACGGCCAGTGCCGCCCTGTCGACGCCACGCAGGAGCAGTGGGGCGCCAACGTCATCGGCGATCGCGGGCCACCCGTCTGCCAAGTGCTGCCCTGCCCAGCGCGAAGACCACGGCCACCGCCGCGAACGCCCCGAGCACCAACGCGCCGTACTTCTTCAGAGCGGTGCCTCCCGCGAGTTCGAGAAGATCGATGGGGGCGGCTTCGGCGGCGGGGGCGAGCACCACCCGCTGCGGCGACTCGTCCACCTCTGCGGCCACCTCGTTTGCCGGCGCGTGGGCCGCTAGCAGTTTGGCCTCGAGGGAGTCGACGAACTGCCCGAGCAGCTTCTCCGAAACCTGCTGCAACATACCGCTTCCGAACTGGGCGAGCTTGCCGACGATCTTCAGGTCGGTGTCGACGGTGACTCGCGTCCGATCACCGGCTTCGTGCAGCGTCGCCGTCACGGTCGCCGCGGCGTTGCCGGTGCCACGGGCCTCCTTGCCCTTGGCGTCGATGACCGCCCGGCGTTGGTCGCGGTCCCGTTCGACGAAGTGCACCTTGCCGTTGAACTCGCTGGTGACCGGTCCGACCTTGACCTTGACCTTGCCGAGCACGTCGTCGCCGTCGTGCCCGGTCATCTGGGCGCCCGGCATCAACGGGATCACCTGTTCGAGGTCGATGAGCACATCCCAGGCCTCCTCGATCGGGGCGCTGACGGTGAACTCATTGGCGATCTTCATTGCTGGATTCCTCTCATCCCGGGCTGTATTCGGCGAACGCATCGCTGATCATGTGGTGGTCGTCGGGTGTCTTCGCCAGGGCTCCAAGGCTGGCCAGGTTCTTTTCGGTGCGCGCCGCGACGAGTTCGGTGACGCCGAGCGCGTGAAGTGCCGACACCCAGTCGATGGTTTCGGCGACGCCGGGTGGCTTGTCCAGGTCGAGAGTCCTCGCACTGACGACGAACTGGGTCGCATGTTCGATGAGCGCCGTGGTCGCACCTGCCACCGTGCGCCGCACGATGTCGGCGGCCCGACTCGGCTCGGGATAGTCGATCCAGTGGTACAGGCACCGCCTGCGCAGCGCGTCGTGCAGGTCGCGACTGCGGTTGGACGTCAGCACGGTGATGGGCGGACGTTCGGCGACGAAGGTACCGAGCTCCGGAATGGTCACCGCCGCCTCACCGAGGAACTCGAGCAGAAGGGCCTCGAATTCATCGTCGGCACGGTCGATTTCGTCGATCAACAACACCGGCGGCGTGGCGCCCCTGTAACGGACACACTGCAGGATCGGCCGGTCCACCAGATAGGCCTCGGTGTACAGGTCGGCTTCGTCGATCCCCGTCCCCCTTGCCTCCGCGAGTCGGATGCCGAGCAGCTGGCGCTGGTAGTTCCAGTCATAGAGCGCCTCGGCGGCCGTCAGTCCCTCGTAGCACTGCAACCTGATCAACGGCGAGTCAAGGCTCACGGCAAGTGTTTTCGCTGCGGTCGTCTTCCCGACGCCGGGCTCGCCCTCCAACAGAAGTGGACGGCCGAGCGTGGCGGCCAGGTAGATGGCGGCGGCGGTGCCCTCGTCGAGGAGATAGTCCTGGGCATCGAAGCGCCGCACCACTTCGTCCACGTCGGTGAATGGATCCGTCATGGGGCGGCCGAATCGACACCGGTGACCCGCGCTGCGGTCACGAGCCCGCTCTCGCCGCCGTGAACGTCGCCAGGCACCCAGCGCTGCAGAACCAGTAGTCATCGCCTGCCGCCGAGAAGTGCGGGGTCGACGAGCCGAGCACCACTGTCATTCCGCACACCGGATCGGTGGCCTGCTCGGGAAACAGCACGGCGCCGTCCGTGGCCGACAATCCCTCGACGCGGATCGCCGCGATCACCTCGGCGACGATCGAGACGGCGATCTCGGCCGGAGTCTTCGCCCCGATGGGCAGGCCGACGGGCGTGTGCACACGCGCCCGCTCAGCCTCCGTCAGGCGGAGCTCGGCAAGCACCGACGCCCCACGAATCCTGCTGGCCACCATGCCGATATAGCCGACGCCTGCATCGAGCGCGGCACGGATCATCTCGGCCTCCGGCCCGCCGTGGCTGGCGATCACCACGGCCGTGGTGGAGGCCAACTCGCCCGCGGGATGACCGTCCGTCGCCACCGCGTAACCGAGGTTCCCGCACAGGTCCGCGAGGGCATCGGCGATCGGCGTCGCACCGCTGATCCGGACGAGCGGCGGAGGAACCTGCGGCACCAGGAAGATCTCCAACGCGCCACCCGACAGACACGGATTCACCACCACGCACGCGCCCGGCGCCTCGGGGAAGTGCACGTCGCCGTCGGGCAGCACCCGCAGCAGCACGCTCTCCCCCGCCTGCAATACGCCCAGCGCCGCCTTGCGCACCGAGTTCTGCGCACACTGCCCACCGACGAAACCCTCGATGGTGCCGTCGGACAGCAGGATCGCCTCGTCTCCCGCCTGAGCCGACGTCGGCTGCTGCGCCCGCACCACGGTGGCGTGCACGAACGGCGTCCGCGCGCGGACCAGCTGCGCAACGCGTTCGGGAATCGTCATCGCCGTACTCATCAGATCGGCGGAGTTGCGTTGCCCCGCATGGCCTCCCACACCCGCGACGGTGTCAACGGCATGTCGGCATGTCGGACGCCGAACGGCGCCAACGCATCCACTACCGCGTTGACGACCGCGGGCGGCGAGCCGACGGTGGCCGACTCGCCGACGCCCTTGGCACCGATCGGGTGGTGCGGCGACGGGGTCACGGTGTGGCCGGTCTCGAAGTGCGGCACCTCCATCGCCGTCGGGATCAGGTAGTCCATCAGCGAGCCGCCGAGGCAGTTGCCGTCCTCGTCGAACGCGATCATCTCCATCAGCGCCATGCCGATGCCGTCGGTGATGCCTCCGTGCACCTGCCCCTCGATGATCATCGGGTTGATCCGGGTGCCGCAGTCGTCCACGGCCAGGAACCGGCGCACCTTCACCACCGCGGTGCCGGGGTCGATGTCGACGACGCAGAAATAGGCACCGTACGGGTAGGTGAGATTCTCGGGGTTGTAACAGATCTGGGCGTCGAGCCCGCCTTCGAGCCCCTCGGGAAGATCACCCGCGCCGTGCGCGCGCATCGCGATGTCCTGGATGGTCACCGATGCGGTCGGGTCGCCCTTGACGTGGAACGAGCCCTTCTCCCATTCCATGTCGGCGACGCTGGCCTCCAGCATTCCGGACGCGATGATCTTCGCCTTGTCCCGCACCTTGCGCGCCACCAGGGCTGCCGCGGCGCCCGACACCGGGGTGGACCGGCTGCCGTAGGTGCCCAGCCCGAACGGTGTCTGGTCGGTGTCGCCGTGGACGACGTCGATGTCGTCGGGCGGGATGCCGAGTTCCTCGGCGACGATCTGTGCGAACGTCGTCTCGTGGCCCTGACCCTGGGTCTGAACCGACAGCCGCACCACGGCCTTGCCGGTCGGGTGCACCCTGCAGCTCGCAGCCGTCGGCCATCCCGAGGCCGAGGATGTCCATGTCCTTGCGGGGCCCCGCGCCGACGGCCTCGGTGAAGAACGACATTCCGATGCCCATCAGCTCGCCGCGCTCCCGCTTTTGCTTCTGCTCTGCGCGCAGCTCGTCGTACCCGATCATGTCCATCGCGAGACGCATCGTGGTCTCGTAGTCGCCCGAGTCGTACTCCCAGCCGGTCTTCGACTTGTACGGAAACTGCTCGGGTTTCAACAGGTTTCGCAGCCGGAGCTCGGCGGGGTCGATCTTCATTTCGTGGGCCAGGCAGTCGACCAGCCGCTCGACGAAGTACACGGCCTCGGTGATGCGGAACGAGCACGCGTATGCGACACCGCCTGGTGCCTTATTGGTGTACACCGCCGTCATGTGGCAGTACGCGGCCTCGATGTCGTAGCTGCCGGTGAACACGCCGAAGAAACCCGCCGGATACTTGACGGGCGAGGCGACGCCGTTGAACGCACCGTGGTCGGCCAGCACGTTGGACCTAATCGCGAGGATCTTGCCGTCCTTGGTGGCCGCGATGTCGCCGACCATGATGTAGTCGCGGGCGAAACCCGTTGACGTCAGGTTCTCGCTGCGGTCCTCCATCCACTTGACCGGCTTGCCGAGCACCAGTGAGCCGACGATCGCGCACACGTAGCCCGGATAGATCGGCACCTTGTTTCCGAAACCGCCGCCGATGTCGGGTGAGATGACGCGGATCTTGTGCTCGGGCAGACCCGCCACCAACGCGTACAGGGTCCGGTGCGCATGCGGCGCCTGCGTGGTCGACCAGAGCGTGAGCTTTCCGCTCACCGGATCGAGATCGGCCACCGCGCCGCAGGTCTCCATCGGCGCGGGATGCACGCGCGGATAGACGATCTCCTGTGTGACAACCACGTCGGCCTTCGCGAACGCCGCGTCGGTGGCGGCGGCATCGCCGGTCTCCCAGTCGAAGCAGTGGTTGTCGGCCTTGCCCTCGAGGTCGGTACGGATCACGGCGGCGGACGGATCGAGCGCCGTGCGCGCGTCGACCACCGGGTCGAGCGGTTCGTAGTCGACGTCGATCAGTTCGAGCGCGTCGCGGGCCGAGTAGCGGTCCTCGGCGACGACGAACGCCACCTCCTGGCCCTGGAAGCGCACCTTGTCGGTGGCGAGCACCGCCTGGACGTCGTTGGACAGCGTCGGCATCCACGCCAGGCCCTTCTCCGCAAGGTCGGCGCCCGTGACGACCGCCTTCACCTTCGGATGTGCCTGTGCCGCAGACACGTCGACGCTGACGATTCGGGCGTGGGCGTATGGCGACCGCAGGATGGCCAGGTGCAGCATGCCGTGCAGATTGATGTCGTCGACGTAGTTGCCGCGGCCGCGGATGAACCGCGGATCCTCCTTGCGCAGCATCCGGCCGTGCCCGCAGGGCTTCTTGTCGTTGTCGGCGAGGTCGTTCTCGGACGGCGGGCGCGCTTCGACGGTCGTCATCACTTGCTCCCGGCTTCGATCAGATGGTCTCCGGCGTCGCCGCCGAGCGTGTCCTCGGTCTGCGCCCCCGGTGCGAAGTCGTCACGGCCCTGCCTGGCGGCCCACTGGATCGAGCGCACGATCGTGGTGTAGCCGGTGCAGCGGCAGATCTGCCCGGAGATCGCCTCGCGGATGGTGTCCTCGTCGGGATCGGGGTCGCGGTCGAGAAGCGCTCTGGCGGTGATCATCATGCCCGGGGTGCAGAACCCGCACTGCAGGCCGTGGCACTGCATGAAGCCCTCCTGCACGGGGTCGAGCTTGCCGTCGACCTCGAGACCCTCCACGGTCCGCACGTCGTGCCCGGATGCCATCGCAGCCAGCATCGTGCACGACTTCACCGGCTCACCGTCGACGGAGACCACGCAGGTTCCGCAGTTGGAGGTGTCGCAGCCCCAGTGCGTCCCCGTGAGCCGCAGCTGATCGCGCAGGAAGTGCACCAGCAGCATCCGCGGCTCGACCTCGGCGGTGACGGTGCTCGCCGTTGACGGTCATGTTTACCTGCATCGACGGACTCCTCTAATTCCCTTGCGGGGCTGGGGTATTGCGCACGCGCTCGACCGAGGTGCGGAGCGTGCGGATGATCAGTTCGGAGCCAGGTGCCGCTTGTAGTCGGCGCTACCGCGCATGTCGGACACCGGCTCGCAGGCCTGCGCGGCCGCCCGTCCCGCTTCGACGAACGTGTCCTCGGTGGCGGGCTTGCCCGCAAGCGATTCGGCCAACGCCGCTAAGCGCCGTCGGAGTCGGGGTTGACCGCCGTGAGGCCAACCCGGGCGGCCACGATGGACTCGCCGTCGACGGTGACCTGCGCGCCCGCCGCGGCCACCGCCCAGTCGCCGACGCGCCGCTCCACCTTTGCATACGCGCTGGAGTGTTGTGCCGCAGCGGGATCCGTACCTCGATGAGCATTTCGTTGTGCGCCAGCGAGGTCTCGTACGGGCCCTCGTGAAAGTCGTCGATCGAGATCTCGCGTTGCCCGGCCGGGCCGCGCGCCACGCATGTCGCACCGAGCACCATGCACACCGTCGTCAGGTCTTCGGCGGGGTCGGCCTGGCACAGAGACCCGCCGACCGTGCCGCGATTGCGCACCACGGGTCCGCGATCACCCGTTCGGCGTCGGCGAAGATCGGGCACACGGCCGCAAGCCGGGCATCCTCGAGCACCTCGCGATGCCGCGTCATCGCGCCGAGGCGGACGAGGGTCGGCGCCGTCACGACGTACCCGAGTTCGGCTGCGAGGTCGTTGATGTCGACCAGGTACTCGGGATTGGCGATCCGCAGCTTCATCATCGGCAGCAGGCTGTGGCCGCCCGCGACGATCAGCGCGCCGTCGCCCAGGCGGTCCAGCAGCCCGACGGCGTGCTCGACGCTCGTCGCTCTCTCGTACTCGAAGGGTCCAGGTACCTGCATGTGACGGGCCTCACAACCATCGAAGGGAGCCCCAAGTGTCAGCCGGGCTGACAGACCCGTCAATAGCGAGTTAAGGAATCACTGAACTGGCTATGTTGGTCCTGGTGACCATGGATTCGGCCAGCGGCGTCCGTCAGCGGTCGGCCGCTGCCGCCCCACCTGCCTGCGATGATCTCGGCCGCGATCGAGACGGCGGTCTCCTCGGGGGTCCTGGCCCCGAGGTCCAGTCCGATGGGGCTGGACAGCCGATTCAGTTCCGCATCGGTCAACCCGGCCTCGCGCAGTCGCGCCATCCGGTCGTCGTGCGTGCGCCGGGAGCCCATGGCCCCGACGTACGCGACCTCGGGAAGGCGCAGCGCGACCTCGAGCACCGGAACGTCGAACTTCGGATCGTGGGTCAGCACGCAGATCACCGTCCGCGCGTCGATCGCGCCAGCCTCGGCCTGCGCGGCCAGGTACCGGTGCGGCCAGTCGACGACGACCTCGTCGGCCGTCGGGAAGCGTGCCGACGTCGCGAAGACCGGGCGGGCGTCGCACACCGTGACGCGGTAGCCGAGCAGCGAACCCTGTTGCGCCAGCGCGGCCGCGAAGTCGATGGCGCCGAACACCAGCATCCGCGGGCGCGGCGCGTGGCTCTCGACGAACACCTCCATGCCGACACCGCGACGCTGACCGTCGGGACCGTAGGTCAACACCTCGCTGCGGCCCGCCGCGAGCAGCCCGCGGGCGTCGTCGACGACGGCGGCGTCGGCACGCTCCGAGCCGAGCGTTCCCGCCGCGTCGTCGCCGCGAACGACCAGGCGCCGGCCCACCCAGTCCGCGACCGGATGGGCGATGACGGTCGCGACGGCGACCGGCCGGTGGTTGTCGATGTCGTCGACGAGCGTCGCGAATTCGGGAAATGTGCTCTGCGACATCGGCTCGACGAAGATGTCGATGGTCCCACCGCACGTCAGCCCGACGGCGAAGGCGTCGTCGTCACTGACCCCGTAGCGCTGCAGCACCGGCACCCCGGTGCCGGCGACCTCGGTGGCGAGCTCGTAGACCGCGCCCTCGACGCAGCCGCCCGACACCGACCCGCTCACGGTGCCGTCGGGCGCGACGACCATCGATGCGCCCGGCAGACGCGGCGCCGACGAGTAGGTGCGCACGACCGTCCCCACGCCGGCCGTGCCGCCGGCGCGCCAGACCGCCGCCAAATCGCGGAGCTCGTCTCTCACGACGCCCAACGTAGGCTCATTTCGTGACACCGGCACAACTTCGGGCCTACTCGGCGGTGGTGCGGCTCGGCTCCGTGCACTCCGCCGCAGCGGAACTCGGCATGTCCGACGCGGGGGTCTCGATGCACGTGGCGCAGCTGCGCAAGGAACTCGACGACCCGCTGTTCACCAGGACGGGCGCCGGTCTCGCCTTCACGCCGGGAGGGTTGCGGCTGGCCAGCCGGGCCATCGAGATCCTCGGCCTGCAACAGCAGACCGCGATCGAGGTCACCGAGGCCGCGCACGGCAGGCGGCTGCTGCGGATCGCGGCGTCCAGCGCCTTCGCCGAGCACGCGGCGCCCGGTCTGATCGAGTTGTTCTCGTCGCGCGCCGACGACCTCTCCGTGGAGCTCAGCGTCCACCCGGCGAGCCAGTTCCGGCATCTCATCGAGTCCCGCGCGGTCGACGTCGCGCTCGGTCCCATGGCCGGCATTGTCCGGATTCGGACGGCCGATCGCCGTCCGGCCATTCCTCAAGTACCAGATCATCACCGTCGCCGCGACCGGACAGCCCGCTCGCCGACGCGGGACGCCGACTCCGACGTTGCTGCGAGAACAGCAGTGGATGCTCGGCCCGTCGGCGGGCAGCGCCGACGGCGAAATCGCCTCCATGCTGAGGAGTCTCGCGATTCCCGAGGAGCAGCAGCGCATCTTCCAGAGTGACGCCGCGGCGTGGAAGAGGTGCAGCGAGTCGGCGGCGTCACGCTGACGATCGGCTTCGCGGTGGCCAAGGATCTGTCCGCCGGACGGCTCGTCCACGTCAAGGGCCCGGGCCTGCAGGTCTCCGGCGAGTGGTCGGCCGCCAGCCTGCCACCCGCGTCGCGGCAGCCCGCGGTCTCGGAGCTGGTCCGGTTCATCACGACGCCCCGATGCACCCAGGCGATGATCCGGGGCATCGGGCGTCGGCGTGACGCGGTTCAGTCCGAAAGTCCATGTGACGCTCTGGAGTTAGCGCCGAGATCACGATTGGCGGCCATCCACTCGCACTCTGCGCCCCATCGTTCGTTTGGGCGTGGTGGAGCTAGCTCTCCAGCGCACGGATGAGACTCGCTGCGTCCCAGGGCCCTTGATGCCTGCGACCGTTGACGAAGAACGTCGGTGTCGAGTTGAGGTCCATCAACTCCGCATCCTGCGCGTCGTCCTGCACCCTGTGCAGCACCTTCGGCGAGTGCACGTCCTCGTCGAACTTCTTGATGTCGACCCCGACCCTGTCGGCATAGCGGTAGAGGTGGTCCCATTCCAGGTAGTCCTGGTACCGAACATCTTGATGCCCATCTCGAAGTAGCGCCCCTGCAGGCCGGCGGCCTCGGCCGCACGGGCGGCGTCCATCGCGTGCGGGTGGACGCGCTCCAGCGGCAGATGCCGCCACACGTAACGCAATCGTCGCCGAAGTGGTCGCGGACCTCGTCGATCGAGCCGGTGGCCCGGCTGCAGAACGGGCACTCGTAGTCGCCGTACTCGACGAGCGTCAGCGGAGCGTTCGGGTTTCCCCGCATGTGGTCGCGGTCGGGGTCGACCGTCGCGAATCAGCGTCATGCCCACGGCGATCGGTGGCGAAAGCCAGTCGGTGATCCGGAAGGTCGCCCACCCGAGAACCAGGGCGAGCACCGACGCCGACGAGGACGCCGACGCGGGCCTGGTCCTGCTTCGCCGGATCCGTGATGGCCAGTTCGATGATGAACAGCGAGATGGTGAACCCGATACCCGACAGGGCGGCGCCACCCGCGATGCGTCGGAGCGTCAAACCCGGTGCCAGAACGCCCATTCCGGTCGCACGTACCAGCGCGGTCGCACCGGTGATCCCGATGAACTTGCCCACGACGAGGCCCGACGATCACACCCCAGGTCAGCGGCGAATGCAGCGCCGCCGACACGGTCGCGCCGTCGAGGTGAACGCCGGCGTTCGCCAGAGCGAACAGCGGCAGCACCAGGAACGAGACGTAGGGCCCGAACCCCATCTGCAGGCGTTCGTTGATCGAAATCGAATCGCGCAGGCTGCGGCTGGCCGCGCGGGCGTACTCGGAGTTCGGGGACTGCCGGAAGGCGCGGATCACCTCGACGGCCTCCTCGACCCGCTGACGCTCCGGGGTGAACACCGGGATGAGCAGTGCCACGGCCACTCCGGCGAGCGTGGGGTGCACGCCGCCGAGGAACAGCGCCAGCCACAGCGCGAACGCCAGCGCCGAATATGCGGGTCCGCGTCCGATGGGAAGCAGACGCACGGCCGCGATGCCTGCGATCAGCACCAGCGCGATCAGCAGCGGCACCAGGCGCACGTGATCGGAGTAGAACAGCGCGATCGCCATCAGAGCACCGACGTCGTCGACCACCGCGAGGGTGAGCAGGAACGTGCGCAACCGGGCCGGGCATTGCGGTCCGATGATGGCCAGGGCGCCGACGAGAAAGGCTGTGTCGGTGGAGATCACGACACCCCAGGCGCGCGCGTCGTCGCCGGACGGATTGAACAGGAAGAAGATCAGCGCTGGCACCATCAGCCCCGCGAGCGCGGCGATGACGGGCACCGACGGCCCTCGCGCGGTCGGTGAGTTCGCCGATGGTGAACTGGCTCTTCACCTCGAGACCGACGATGAAGAAGAAGAACGTCATGAGGCCGTCGTTGACGAGGTGCTTGACCGTCAGCTCCGCGCGCACGTCCCCGAAGTGGAACCCGACCATGGTGTTCCAGAAGTCCGTATAGCTCTGTGCCCACGGCGAATTCGCCCACGCGATGGCGGCGATCGTGAACGCCAGCAGCAGGGCCGCAGCGGTGTTCTCCGCACTGCGGCCGGCACGGGGATCCCGGCCACCCTTGTTCGGCGCCGGGTCAGCCGAGCGCGGACCGTCGTTCGACGACGACTCCGCGGCGTCGGCGTCCGGGCTGGCCATGCCGACAAGAATCACAGAGAAGTCCGAGTTCCGCCACGTGTTCGGACGCTTCGGCCTCGAGGGCCGCCGCCAGGACCTACGCCTGAAGTCGCCCGGACAACAGGTGTGCCTGCTCCAGCAGCAACGTCCCCAACTCGTGGTGGCGCTCCGGCTTGAACCGCGTCTCGACACCGGTGAGGCTGAGCGCCCAGGCGGGATGGCCGCGCCGGTCGAACACCGCGGCGCCAATCCCCCAGCTGCCCTCGACGATCAAGGCTGGGTTGACCGCGTAGCCGGTCTCCCGCGTGGCCGCTATCCGTGCGCGGATCGCCGTTTCGGAGTGGGCGGCACCCCAGTGTGCTTCCGGCTGAACGCGGGCGAAGTACGCGTCCACGTCCCTGTCGTGCAGGTGGCTGAGGATGACCAGGCCGGCACTGGCCACGCCGAGCGGAAACCTGATCCCGACGTGCAGCACGTGCGAACGCAGCGGAAAACTGCCCTCCTCGTTGAGGACGCATACCGTCTCGTCTCCACGCCGGGCGGAGAAGAAGGCGCTCTCGCCCGTCTCGCGGGCCAACCTGGTGACCACGGTGCGCGCCTGGTCGGTGACGTCGTAGCGATATGCCGCACCGACCCCGAGCAGATAGAGCTCCGGCCCCAATGACCACCGTCCGGTCTCCGGATCACGGGTCACGAGGTGTTCGCCGGCGAGCGACACGAGCATCCGATGGGCCGTCGGGCGAGCGAGGCCCGCCAGCTTGCCGAGTTCGGTCGTCGACGCACCGTCCGGTTCGGCCGAGGCGACGGCACGCAGTACCGCGCCGACCCGCGCGACGACGTTCGTCCCCGGTGTCCGTCCCGCCGCCACACCGAGATGCTAGGCGTTCGTTGAGTGAACGCCAAGACCATGGGTGCTCACCAGGCGAACAAAAGTCAGTGAGGTGGCGCGCGGGGCTTGATCGTCGAGAACGTCCACTGTTCAGTGGACATCAGGCAAGATGACCGATGATGCGACGTCCCGACGAAGGCAGGTCGGACGTTTGCAGAATGAACGTGAATGACCGTGTGCGAAGGAGAGCCATGTCCTCGAAGGTCTACCAGTCAGCGGCAGAGGCCGTCGCCGACATCAGTGACGGCGCGACGCTGGCGGTCGGCGGGTTCGGACTGTGCGGCATCCCCGACCAGCTCATCGAGGCGCTCGCGGAGTCGTCCGCGACCGATCTCGAGGTGTTCTCCAACAACTGCGGGGTCGACGGCGTCGGCCTCGGCGTGCTGTTGTCGCTCGCACGCGTGCGGCGCGTCACCGCGTCCTACGTGGGCGAGAACAAGGAGTTCGCGCGCCAGTACCTCGCGGGCGAACTCGAGGTCGAACTCACCCCTCAGGGCACCCTCGCCGAACGGATGCGCGCGGGAGGCGCGGGCATCCCCGCGTTCTTCACCCCGGCGGGCGTGGGCAGCCCCGTCTCCGACGGCGGTCTGCCGTGGCGCTATGCACCCGACGGGTCCATCGCGGTCGCTTCGCCGCCCAAGGAGGTTCGGGAGTTCAAGGGCAAGCGCTACGTCCTCGAGGAGGCGATCAACGCGGACTTCGCACTCGTCCACGCCCTGCGCGGTGACACCCACGGCAACCTCGTCTTCAACAAGACGGCGATGAACTTCAACCCGCTGGCCGCGATGGCCGGAAAGATCACCATCGCCCAGGTCGAGGAACTGGTCGAACCCGGTGAAATCGACCCCGCCACAGTGCATCTCGCAGGCGTGTTCGTTCAGCGAATCGTGCACACCGGGCCGCAGGACAAGAAGATCGAGAAACGCACCGTCAGCGAATCGAAGGGATCGGGCCAATGAGCGACGTTGCCACTGCAGGCTGGGATCGCAACCAGATGGCCGCGCGTGCCGCCGCGGAGATGATCGACGGCGAATACGTCAACCTCGGAATCGGGCTCCCGACCCTCATTCCCGGGTACCTCACCGGCGACGTGCACGTCACCTTGCACTCGGAGAACGGCATCCTCGGCACCGGGCCGTACCCCACCGAGGACCACGTCGACCCCGATCTGATCAATGCGGGCAAGGAGACCGTCACGGTGAATCCTGGTGCGGCGTACTTCGATTCGTCGCTCTCCTTCGGCATGATCCGCGGCGGACACATCGATACCGCGGTGCTGGGCGGCATGGAGGTATCCAAGGACGGCGACCTCGCCAACTGGATGGTGCCCGGAAAGATGGTCAAGGGCATGGGTGGTGCCATGGACCTGGTGCACGGGGCCGCCCGCGTCATCGTCGTCATGGAGCACACCGACCGGTCGGGAAGCCCCAAGATCGTCGAGGCGTGCACCCTGCCGCTGACCGGTCAAGGCGTCGTCGACCGCGTGATCACCAACCTCTGCGTCATCGACGTCCCCGGCGACGGATCGCTCGTCCTGCGCGAACTAGCACCAGGAGTCAGCGTGGAGGACGTCGTCGCCGCGACTGGAGCCGAACTGACCGTCGACCTGGACTGAGGCCTACTCGACGCCGTCTGCGGTCACGGAGTGCGCGGCCTCCATCAGCATCCAGCCGGACAGTTGGACGGACATGTCGCGCTCGGGAATCGCGGAGGCGTTGACCGCGCCCTCCACGAACGCGGCCTCGGCGCCCTGAGCCTTCGGCATGTCGGCGGTGCGGTCCCAGAACGGTCCGAACAGCGGCAGCCCGTCGACGGTCTGACGGTTGTCCCACGCGGCCTGCGCCGACTTGAGCACCAGATCCTTTGCGATCGCGCGGGCCTCGAGGTCGGCCGGGGTCGCGTCGGGCAACGCCGTCGCGACCAGCGCCAGGTACCGCGCGGTGACACCACCGAACAACCCGCCGTCGCCACCGCCCGTGCCCTGCAGGACGCCGTCGGGAGCCATGTTGTCGCGGACCGCGCCCACCAGGCGGCGGACCCGTTCGCCGTGCTGCGCGTCCTCGGTCCGCGCCGCCAGTTCGACCTCGAGACCGAGCACCGACGCCTTGGCAGTAGGTGTACTGCGCGCGCACCAGCGACCCGCCCTTGAGCCCATCGAATACGAGGTGGGTCTCCGGGTCGATGAGGTTCTCGTCGATCCAGTCGGCCATCTGCTGGGCGCGCCGCAGCCGGTCGTGTTCGTACCGCGCGAGGAACAACCCTGCCGGGCCGTTGGCCGGGGCGTTGAAGAACTGATCCTGCTTGCGCCACGGGATACCGCCGCCGTCCTCGGGCACCCATGCGTTGAGGAACTGTTCGGAGAGCTTGCGCAGCGCCCCCGGCTTCTCGACGCCCGCGAGCCGGCCTGCGCGCTCCAGCGCCAGCGCCAGCCACGCCATGTCGTCGTAGTAGTTGTTGACCCAGGAACCGTTGTTGCGCAACCGATGCGCCCGGATCTGGCGCTCGATCTGCTGTCTTGCGCTCCGGCTTCGGGTCGCGCACCTGCGCGTCGACGAGACAGTCCAGAAGGTGCGCCTGCCACCAGTAGTGCCAGGTGCCGAACAGGAGGTACTTGCGGGCGGGCGGCCACGCGACCACGCCGAGTTGCGTGCCCGGAATCTGCCAGAGGCGCCGGAGATGTCGCTTCGCGATGGCGGCCTCGGCGCTGGCCGCCCGATTGGCCCATACCTGATCCATGATGTCGATCCTGCCCTACCAGGCACCGTTGAGGTCAGCGTGTTGCGTGATCCATGCATACATCGCAATGCCCGCGGCCCCCGCGACGTTGATGCTGCGGGTCGACCCGAACTGGGCGATGGACACGGTCCGCACTGCACCCGCCTTCGCGGCGTCGGTGATTCCCGGGCCCTCCTGCCCGAAGATCAGCAGACAGTCGCGCGGCAGCGTCGTCTGCTCGAGCCGCTCCGCGCCCGGGACGTTGTCGACCGCGACCACCTCGAGACCGGATTCGGCGGCGAAGGCCAACAGCTCATCGGTCGTGTCGTGATGACGAAGATGCTGGTAGCGGTCCGTCACCATCGCGCCCCGCCGATTCCAGCGCCGACGCCCGACGATGTGGACGGTGTGGACGGCGAACGCGTTGGCGGTGCGGACGACGGCTGCCGATGTTGGCGTCGCTGCCGAAGTTCTCGATGGCGATGTGGAGCGGGTGCCTGCGCTCGTCGATGTCGGCGACGATCGCCTCGCGCGTCCAGTACCGGTATGCGTCGACGACGTTGCGCGCGTCACCGTCGCGCAGCAGGGTCGGGTCGTACCGCGGATCGGTCGGCAGCGGCCCCACCCAGGGCCCGACGCCCGGCCCCTCACCCCATTCGGTGGGACCCGCCCCCGTCACGCCTTCGTCCACAGCGCGGCGTGCGTCCCGACCACCGACACGCTCGCGTACAGCAGGGCGGCGTTCATCTCGCCCTGCGTGCACAGCGACGCCCTCACCGAGACGGCGTCGAGCGAGGCCTCCGGCAGCACGAGCAGGGATGCGCCGTAGACGGAACAGGCGTGCGAGAGTCCCGCACCCGGCAACGTCGGCCCGACGAGAATCATCAAGGGGCCGCCGCGCTTGGCGGAATCGTCGCGGTAACGCTGTGCGAGGCCGGTGATCTCGAGTCCGAGGAGCATGTAGCCGTTGCCGCTGAACGCCGCCGGGTCGCCGAGGGCGGTGGGGTCGAGTTGGCTTCCGTCGGCACGGAAGGCGTCGACGCTGGTGGTCTTGATGACGAGCCCGGTGTCGTCGTCGGTGGTCGGCAGCAGGCCGACGGGAAACGAGGCCGGGTACGCGATGGTCGTCTTGGCGATGCGATCGCCAGTCGAGTAGACGTACACCCCACGCACCTGAGACTGATCGCGCAATGGCCCCAAACACACTGTGCCCGTGAGCTTGTCGGGTGTCGGCGCGCTCGCGGGGCGGATGTCCAGGCTCGTGACGTCGGTGCAGGCGCCTACCGCGTTGGCCTCGATCGGGTGGGCCAGCGCGCCGTAGAGACCGAACCTCAGTGCATCGGGTTTGGCATGCTGGCCGCCGGACTGCGACGGCGAAGCGTCGACGTCGACGAGGACGTAGTCGCCGTCGAAGCGCAGATTGGACACCGAGACGTTCCAGCCGAGGATCGCCTGGGACTCACCGATCTTCGCGCCCTCGGTGGCGTAGGGGCCTGCATCGTCGGCGCCGCTCGAACAGGCAACGAGGACGAGGGCCAGCAGTACGGCTAGGACGCGCACTTAGGTTCGACCACGACCGCGACCTACCACTTTCGTCATGGCGCGCACCAAGTTTCGGGGCACCATGCGGGCCCCGGTCGTCAGCACCTTGTACTGAAGCCCCGGCACGATGACGACCTGACCCTTCGAGACACCGGCCATGGTGTCCCGCACGACGTCGGGCACCTCGAGCCACAGAATCGACGGGGTGCCGTCCATGTCGATGCCCGCCCGCTCGTGGAACTCGGTGTGGACGAACCCCGGGCACAGGGCGTGCACGCCGACGCCGGTTCCGTCGAGCCCGTTGGCCAGGCCCTCGGAGAACGAGATCACCCATGCCTTCGACGCGGAGTACGTCGACCCGCGACCGGCCAGCAGCCCGGCGACGCTGGCGACGTTGATCACGGTGCCCGCACCTGCCGCGAGCATCGACGGAAGTGCTGCGTGGGTCAGCTGCATCACCGCGGTCACGTTGACGTCGAGCTGTGACTGAAGGACCGCGAAGTCCGCACTCCAGAACTCGCCGGAGGTACCGAATCCCGCGTTGTTGACCAGGACCTGCACACCGTCGCGCAGGCGCGCAGCGACCTTCTCCCGGTCGGCGGCCACGGCCAGGTCCGCGGTCAGCACTTCGACGGTGGCACCCGCCTCGTCGTGCAATTCGTCAGCGAGTCGTTGCAGTCGTTCGCCGTCCCTGGCCACCAGCACCAGATCGTGGCCGTCGGTGGCGTATCGGTGGGCGAATCCCGCGCCCAATCCTGACGTCGGTCCGGTGATCAGGGCGACGGGGCGTGGCATGCCGACACTGTAGCCAACGTCGGAGGGAGGGTCGCTCAGCGCTGATAGTGCGGTGCGTGGCGACCGTTGCGCGGTGCAGGCGGACGCTGCTGGGTGTATCGGCCGACGTCGGCGCGACCCGGCGGCTGATCGGAGCGGCCGACCGGCAACTCGGCCTGCCGAGCCGCGGCTGCGGTGGCGGTTCCCGGCCTACCGGGCGATCCGCTTCTGCGCGGGCTCGCCTGACCGGCGATGGCGTTCTGTCCCGGCTGCGGAATCGGCGGCAGGACTCGCAGCAGGTCGTTGAACTGTCGAACGGTCAACAGGCCCTCGTCCCACTGGGCGCGCGTGCTGGTGATCGGCATGCTGACGAGCGTCCAGTGCTGCTCGTTCCACATGATCTCGGCGCAGTCGGGTGCGGCGTGCGCGAACGTCACCATGCGCCGGTCACATGCGCGCCGGGCGGCGTCGAGGTTGGTGGAGTACACCATCCGCGGGCCGATGGCGCCGAGCAGCCAGATGTCGTTCTCCCGCGGCTCCTTGATGTCCTTGAGCCGCATGTCGACGATGACGTTGGTGCCGACCTTGCGGTGCAGCGCGATGACCGTCGCGACGTCCTCGAGGTCGAAGATGAACACCGCCTCGCCGCGGATCTGGCCGAGGACGACGTTCTTGGCGCTCACGTCGCCGACAGAGGACATCACGCCGCGCTTCCACCGGCTGACGATCTCGGCGGACTCGTGCTCGTAGTCGAAACCGTGCGACTTGGCCCACGACTTCCGGCGTCTACCCAAGCCGCGACGTTTGTCGAGGTCCACGTACAGGAGTACTGCCGCACTGACGAAGCACAGTGCGGACAGCGTGAACCAGAGGGGGACCATCGCGCACCAGCCTACTTGTTAGTAGCCGTTTCGCCCGAACTCGATCCGATCACAACCCGGTTACATACGCGCACGGGTCCGTCGGAGACCGATCACTGGCCTCTACCGGTGCTTTCCTGCAGGCGATCGATCATCTCCGAGGCTCCCGCCTTGGTCAGGTCAGCGGGGACTTCCTCCCCGGCCTCCTGCGCAAGGGTGCCAAGGTAACTGCGCTGCGGGCCGGTCATCGGCTCGTCGCCGGTGACCCAGTCGCTGGGGTCCTTCTCGGCGTTTTCGTTGGGAGCCTGGGTTGGTTCTTCGCTCATGGCCGGGGTGTGCCCATTGACGTTGGTGTCGAAACTTTGTGCGATTTTCGTCTGGTGCAGACTGATCGGGTGAGCGAACTCTCGGGCAAGGCATTCCTCGTCGTCGGCGCCACCGGGGCACTCGGTTCCCGCATCGCGGGCGAGCTCGGTGACCGCGGGGCCGCCGTGACGATCAGCGGCCGCTCGCAGGAGGTACTGGCCGGCCTCGGGATCGACGGCGCGCACGCCGTGGCGGCCGACCTGCGCGAGCCGGATGCGCCGCGGTCGCTGGTAGCCGCGGCGGTCGAGCGGCACGGCCACCTCGACGGAGTGGTCATCGCGGCGGGCGTTGTCGCGTTCGGCCCGGTGACCGACATCGACGACGACACCGTCGACGACCTGTTGCTCGTCGACTTCCTTGCGCCATTGCGGATCATTCGCGCGGCGCTGCCCGTGCTCGAACCCGGCGGCGTGATCCTGGGCATCAGCGCCGTGGTGGCGGAGAAGCCGATGATGAACATGGCCGTCTACTCGGCGGCGAAGGCTGCGACGGCCGCGCTGTTCACCGCGGTGCGGGGCGAAGCGCGGCGGCGAAAGATCCGCGTCGTCGACGTTCGGCCGCCGCACACCGAGACCGGGTTGGCCGATCGCGCGATTGCGGGCGAGACGCCGAAGCTGCCGACCGGTCTCGACCCCGACGCAGTGGCGGCGCGGATCGTCGAGGCGCTGCTGGGCAAGGAGACCGACGTCGGCAGCGACGCGTTCTGACCGTGCACGCGAATGGCGGTGCCGCGGGGTCGAGGCAGGCGCGAGCATTCAGCGAGACTGCAGTTTCTGACGAAGATCACGCGAAATCCGTCAGAAACTGCAGTCTCGCGGGAGAAAACCTCAGCCCAGGATGAGTCCGTCGCCGTCGACCGTGACGTTGACGGGCACCACGTCTCCGTCGTGCACCTGCCCGCCAAGCAGCAGCTTGGCGAGCTGGTCACCGATGGCCTGCTGGATCAGCCTGCGCAGCGGGCGGGCGCCGTAGAGCGGGTCGAAACCGCGCTCGGCCAGCCACTGCTTTGCGGGCAGCGACACCTCGAGGAGGAGCCTGCGCTGCGCCAGCCGCTTCTGCAGCTGTGCCAGCTGGATGTCGACGATCGACACCAGTTCGTCCGGCTGAAGCGCATCGAAGACGATGACGTCGTCGAGCCTGTTGATGAACTCGGGCTTGAATGCCGAGCGCACCGCGGCCATCACCTGCTCCTCGGTACCACCGGCACCGAGGTTGGACGTCAGGATCAGGATGGTGTTCCTGAAGTCGACCGTTCGGCCCTGGCCGTCGGTCAGCCGGCCCTCGTCGAGTACGGCGAGCAGCACGTCGAACACGTCCGGGTGCGCCTTCTCGACCTCGTCGAACAGCACCACCGAATAGGGGCGACGACGCACGGCCTCGGTCAGCTGACCGCCCTGGTCGTAGCCGACATATCCGGGAGGTGCACCGACAAGCCTTGCGACGGAATGCTTTTCGCCGTATTCGCTCATGTCGATGCGGATCATGGCCCGCTCGTCGTCGAACAGGAACTCCGCCAGCGCCTTGGCCAGCTCGGTCTTGCCGACGCCCGTCGGCCCGAGGAACATGAACGAGCCGGTAGGCCTGTTGGGATCAGCGACACCGGCCCGCGTGCGACGCACGGCGTCCGAGACGGCCTGCACGGCCTTCGTCTGGCCGACGACGCGCTTGCCCAGCTCGGTCTCCATCCGGAGCAGCTTGGCCGTCTCGCCCTCGAGCATGCGGCCCGCCGGAATGCCGGTCCACGCGGACACCACGTCGGCGATGTCGTCGGGTCCGACCTCCTCCTTGAGCATGACGTTCTCCCGCGCCTCGGCGACGGGAAGTGCCGCGTCGAGCTTCTTCTCGACCTCGGGGATGCGGCCGTAACGCAGTTCCGACGCCTTGGCGAGGTCGCCGTCGCGCTCGGCCCGATCGGCTTCGCCCCGCAGGGTGTCGAGCTGCTCGGTGAAGTCGCGGACGATGTCGATGGCGTTCTTCTCGTTCTGCCACCTGGTCGTCAGCTCGGCGAGATGTTCCTTCTTGTCGGCCAACTCGGCGCGGAGCTTCACCAGCCGGTCCTTCGACGCGTCGTCGGACTCCTTGGCCAGCGCCATCTCCTCGATCTCGAGGCGGCGCACCAGACGCTCGACCTCGTCGACCTCGACGGGCCGGGAGTCGATCTCCATGCGCAGCCGTGACGCGGCCTCGTCGACCAGGTCGATGGCCTTGTCGGGCAGGAATCGCGACGTGATGTACCGGTCGCTGAGCGTGGCGGCGGCCACCAGCGCGGAGTCGGTGATCCGCACGCCGTGGTGCACCTCGTAGCGGTCCTTGAGTCCGCGCAGGATGCCGACGGTGTCCTCGACCGAGGGCTCGCCGACCAGCACCTGCTGGAAGCGACGCTCCAGCGCTGCGTCCTTCTCGATGTACTTGCGGTACTCGTCGAGTGTGGTGGCGCCGACCAGGCGCAGCTCACCGCGAGCCAGCATCGGCTTGATCATGTTGCCCGCGTCCATCGCGCCTTCACCGCTCGCGCCCGCACCCACGATGGTGTGCAGCTCGTCGATGAAGGTGATGATCTGGCCCGCCGAGTTCTTGATGTCGTCGAGCACGGCCTTGAGCCGTTCCTCGAACTCGCCGCGATACTTCGCTCCCGCGACCATCGACCCGAGGTCCAGGCTGACCACCGTCTTGTCGCGCAGGCTCTCCGGCACGTCGCCGGCGATGATGCGCTGGGCCAGGCCCTCGACGATCGCCGTCTTGCCGACGCCGGGCTCGCCGATGAGCACGGGGTTGTTCTTCGTCCGCCGGCTCAGAACCTGGATGACGCGACGAATCTCGTTGTCGCGACCGATGACTGGGTCGAGCTTGCCCTCGCGCGCACGCTCGGTGAGATCGGTGGAGTACTTCTCGAGAGCCTGGTAGCTGGCCTCGGGATCAGGGCTGGTGACGCGGGCGCTGCCGCGGACCTTCGCGAAGGCTTCGCGAAGCGCTTCGGGGGATGCGCCTGCGCCGGTCAGCAGCTTGGCCGTGTCGCTGTCACCGCTGGCGAGACCGACGAGCAGGTGCTCGGTGGAGACGTACTCGTCGTCCATCTCGGTGGCGAGATGCTGAGCCGTGGTGATCGCCGCGATCGCATCGCGCGCAAGCTGTGGGGTCGAACTGGCACCGGACGCCGAGGGCAGCCGATCGATCAGACGCGACGCCTCGGTCCGGACGGTCGCGGGGTCGACGCCGACCGCTTCCAACAGCGGCACGGCGATGCCGTCGTTCTGCGTCAGCAGGGCCATCAACAGGTGTGCGGGGCGAATCTCCGGGTTGCCTGCGGCGGTGGCCGCCTGCAACGCCGAGGTCAGAGCCGCCTGGGTCTTCGTGGTCGGATTGAACGAGTCCATGTGTGTTTCAGCCACCTCTATTTCGCGTAGTCAAGATGCTCGTCGCACCCAACAACCTCGTCAAGGTTGAGTCTATTCCGCTCAACTCTAGCCCCCGACCCGCCAAGATTCATTTGATCGGGTCCTGTGCGAGTGCTGTCAGCATCGGCAAGACTGTTCCCATGCGCTTCAACTCGCCGCCGAACTGGCCAGCCCCTCCCCCGGGATGGGTGCCGCCGCCGGACTGGCGGCCAGATCCTTCGTGGCCACCTCCGCCCCCGGGCTGGCAGGTGTGGGTGGACGACACACCGCCCGGCAACAAGAAGGGCCTGATCATCGGCGCCATCGCCGCCGTGCTGGTGGTCATCGTCGGCGCGGTGCTCGCCGTCTCGATCTTCACCAAGGACTCTCCGCAGGTCACGGTCAGCAAGCCGGTCAAATCCGACGAGGAGCAGATCGAGGACGTCGTCGAGAAGTTCCAGGACGCGTGGAACGACTCCGACTTCGACGCCTTCAAGCCCATCGTGTGCGAGGACGCGCAGCAGGACGGCGAGTTCAACGAAACCGACTTCCTCGACAGCCGCGAGGGAAGCGACGACCTGGACCTGAGCGTCACCGACGTCGACATCGACGGGGACGACGCGACCGCCACGGTCGAGAACGAGAACAAGGACCCCGACGACATCACCTTCGCCCGCGAGGACGGCGAATGGAAGTGGTGCGAGTTCTAACTACCGGTAGTCCCAGAACTGCAGCCAGGTGATGCTGGCGAAGACGGTCAGCGTCAGCACGTAGACCGCGCCGACGATCGCCGCGCCCCGCACGGTGACTCCCAGTGCAGCGCCATCGACGGGGTCGAGCCATGTCCGCATCCGGCGGGCCGCGAACGGCATCAACAACCACTGCAGCGCGGAAACGCTCGCCACCTCACTGAGCCACATCGACAGCCACGGCTGCGCGCCGAGACGGGTGAAGTGCGGCCCGAGGAATCGCGATATCAACATCACCGTGGGATAGAGCACCATCAACACCAACATCGCCGACTTCCAGCTCGGCGTGAGCTTCGTCTTGCCATTCTCGATGCGCACCGTGGTGCCGAACGGCGTCGTGTGCGATGCGGTCGAGAATTCTCTCGTCAACGTCGACCGCAACGACGACAGCGCGTCCACCCTCTGCGGCGACTCCATCCACGCCAACAACAGCCGTTCCGTGCGGAACCGGATCAGGGACATCCACTGACCGGACGCGTCCTGGGGGAACACCGTGGTGCCCTCGTACCCGGCGAACCGCCCGCTCGCCGTCGTCAATTCGAGTTCCGCAGCGGTGAATTCGCCGTCCCGCCCAGCTGCGACGTCGTGTCGAAACACCGCGACCCCCGGCGGGGTCAGTTCGCCCTCCACGATCACCAGGTCCGACGACGCACGGTGAATTCCTCGCGATGCACCATCGGCAAGCACTCGCGCCCTCGACTCCCCGTCGAGCCACGCGTTCAGGGTGGCCTCGGCATGAAAGGTCACCGCGACCGCGAGGTCGAGGCGGTCGTCCTCGTGGACCGACACGATCGACTCGACGAACCCCGCGGCGGCCTGACCATCGGCTCGTAGGGCGGCTACCCACTCCTCGAACTCCTCGGTGCCCACTGGCCGATGGAAGATGGTGACGGCGGTGGCGGTCATGGCGTCAGCCTAGTTTGCGCCCCTGCACGTAGACCTCGGCGATCGACGACTCCCGAATCCCCATCAGCAGGGCGAACAGCGTCTGATGGGCCGCCATCTCTCGATCATCGGAGCGAAAGGCATTGTCCAGCAATCCCTTCAGCGCCTCCGCAGGCTCGACCACGATGAAGTCGGCTTCCTTCCCGGTGTCGAAGTTACCGAATCGGCTCTCCATGTCCAGGGCGCGGGCGCCCGCAAGCGTTCCGGCGAAGAGCATCTCGGCCGGGTGCATCGTGACGAAGGCGTCGCCGGGCTCGGTGATGTGCTGCTTGAAGGCGTCGCCGAGCACCCTGGGGATCAGCCACTCGTCACCGCCGCCGAAATCCGTTCCGACGGAGATGTTCACACCGGAGGCGACCGTGCGCTTCCACGGCATCGTGCCGGACCCGAGGAACAGCTGCGACACCGGACAGTGCGAGATCGACGTGCCGGTCTCGGCCATCCGCTCCAGTTCGACGTCCTGACAGTGCACGCAGTGCGCGAGGATGGTGCGCCTGCCCAGCAGGCTCTTGCCGCCGACCTTCGAGCCGGGAAGGAACTTGCCGTCGTAGGTATCGAGGTAGGAATTCACCTCATACACCGCGAGGACGCTGTCGATCTCTCCGGTGTCCGGCCAGTTGTTCTCGTTGATGTGGGTGTGCACGTAGACGCCGCGGTGCCTGACCGAATCATAGAGCTCGCCAAGGGCTTTCAACGTCTCGGTGGTGATCGACAACGAGAACCGCGGGACGATCGCGACGTGAAGGAGCGCGGTGTCGACGTCGCCGGTGTCGGCGGCGTGCCACTTGTCGATCTCCTCGGTGGTGAGCCGGATGGCATCGGCTTCCGACGTGACCAGCGCTCGAGCGGTCTCGCCCCCGACGGTCTGGATGCCGCGGCCGCTGACGACACGCAGGCCGACGCGTTGCGTCTCCTCGAACAGCGCGTCCTGCGCGTGCGGGAACGCCGACCCGAAGACCATCGCGGCGGTGGTCCCCGCGGCGATGCGGCGCGCACAGAACTCCTTCGCGGCCCGGTGGGCGAACTCGGGATCGGCGAACTTCGACTCCGACGGGAAGATGCACAGGTTCAGCCAGTCCAAGAGCTTGCCGCCGCCATAGGCGGAGCCTGCGTAGGTCTGGGGGAAGTGGACGTGGGTGTCCACGAACCCCGGGAGCAGGAAGCCGCCGTCATGCTCGGTGACGGGATCAGAGGCGAATTCCCTTGGAATTGAGCGTATACTCGCCGCAGTATGCGATCCTTCCGTCGTCCCCGACGACGAGTGCACCGTCGGGGATGGAGACCAGCGCATCGACGGCTTCCGTGATCAGTGGTGCGCCCGCGACGTGGTACACGTGGCCGAGGTGAACCTGGCGCGTCACCAAGCTTGCTCCGGATGCATTGCGCGCCAAACACGTATCGGATTCATCGGCAGCTCGTACACACGGGCACCCGTCGCCCGGGCGATGGCGTTGGCCACCGCAGGAGTGACCGGGTTGTACGGCGCCTCACTCATCGACTTGGCGCCCAACGGCCCGAGCGAATCCTCGGTGTCGGCGAAGTACACCTCCGTCAGCGGTAGGTCGCCGATCTGCGGGATGTGGTAATTGCGAAGCGCATCCGTGGTGATCGTGCCTTCGCCGTCGCTGAGCATCTCCTCGTACAGCGCTGTACCGTAGCCCTGCGCGACACCGCCCTCCACCTGACCCCTGAGTTGCTCCGGATTGATCACGCGCCCCGCATCGCAGGCATGCACCGAACGCAGGATGCGGACCTCGCCGGTGCGTTCGTCGACCGCCACCCGCGCGGCGTGAACGTTGAATGCCACCGACCGAACCAGGCCTTCGAAGTCGGCCTCCACGTAGAGCCGATGATCGCTTGCCGCAACGACTTCGGAGAACTCGACGAGGCGATCGCCGCATCGGACACCGAGCGGCGACAGCTCGCACTCCGCTACCGTCACGTCGGCGATACCAGCGGCGATCGCCAGCACGTCATCGCGAAGCCGCTCGGCCGCACGTGCGAGAGCGTTGCCGCCCACGGTGGTTCCCGTCGATCCGAATGCACCGGTGTCGAATACGGCCTTGTCGGTATCGGACTGCTCCATCCGCAGTCGCGACGGCGTGGTCCCGAGGACCTCCGAGGCGATCTGCTGCATCGTCGTCGTCGTGCCGTTGCCGAACTCGGCGGTGCCGACGTGCAACGCGTACGTTCCGTCGGCGTCGAGGGTCACCGCCGCAGTCGAGGTGTGTCCCCTCGGGGGGATGGTCGCGATCATCGCGATCGCCATGCCATCGCCGATCCGCCACTGCGGCTCGTCGGGCACCGGCACGTCGTCCTCCAGCGCCAGGGCTTCCTCGACGATGTCTAGGCACTGGTCCAGTCCGTAGCTGCCGCCGTATTGCAGATCGTCGCCCTCGACGTGCGCGGCGACGAACGGGTCACCCGGCACGACGACGTTGCGGCGGCGAAATTCGAACGGGTCGACGCCCAGTTCCGCGGCCAGGTCGTCGAGCGCGCTTTCGATGGCCCAGCTGACCTGTCCGTGTCCGTAGCCGCGGAACGCCCCGGATGGAATGTTGTTGGTGTACACCACCCGAGCGTCCACGCGCTTGTTGTCACAGCGGTAGATCGCCACCGATTCGCCGCAGCCGTGGAACATGACGCCGGGCCCGTGATTCCCGTAGGCGCCCGTGTCGGACAGGACGTCGATCGCGAGCGCGGTCAGCGTGCCGTCGGCGGTGGCCGCCGCGGTGACGTCGACCCGCATGGGGTGCCTGCACGGTGCGACGGTGAATTGGTCGCAGCGGGTGAACTCGTACTGGACGGGACGTCCGGTCGTGCGCACGGCAAGCGTCACGATGTCCTCGGTGAGCATCTCCTGCTTGCCGCCGAAGCCGCCGCCTACGCGCGTGGTGAACACCCGGACGTCCTCCGGGGTCCAGACCGAACACATGGGCCACCTCGTCGCGGACCAGGAATGGCACCTGCGAACTCGTGCGAAGGACAATCCGGCCCGCGTCGTCGAGCCAGCCGATGGCCGCGTGTGTCTCCAGGTGCGACGTGCTGGACGCGTTGGCTGCGCCATCGACCGCGCACCACCGCCCCGCCAGAGACCTCGGCGGCCCAGACGGCGGCGTCGACGTCGCCGACGCCGCCGTGCAGCTCGGCCACCAGGTTCCTCGACGGGTCGGCGAGGCGTGCGTCGGCCGCGGTCTTGTCGCCGTGCACCAGCGGGGCGCCCGGGGTGTCGGCCAGCTCGGGGTCGAACACCGCGGGCAGCAGCTCATAGGAGACCTTCAACGCCAGAACCGCTTGATCGGCAATCTGTTTCGTCTCGGCCACGACGGCCGCCACCCGCTGGCCCCGGAAGCGCACCACGTCGTCGAGCACCACCGTGTCATCGGGGTCGTCGAGCCGCGACATGTGCCTGCCGGTGGAGAACCGCACCGGCGGGCTGTCCCGATGCGTCAGTACTGCCACCACGCCGGGCATCGACTCTGCCGCCGTGGAGTCGATCGCCGTGATGCGCGCGTGCGCATGCGGGCTGTGGGAGCACCGACACGTGCAGGAGCCCGTCGATGGCGACGTCGAGCGTGTACTGCTCCGTGCCGGTGACGATCCGCGGACCCGCAGGCGCGGGCAGCGAGCGACCGAAGACCTTGTCGTCGCTGTCGATCGCGTCCGCGTCGACGTTGACCTTGCCTGCGAGCGCGTCCCGAATACCGCGGTATCCGGTGCACCGGCAGAGGTTTCCCTTGAGGTTCTGCGGCAGGTCCGCCAGCTGTTCGGGGGTGAACGTCGAGGTGGTGACGATCATGCCCGCAGTGCAGAAGCCGCACTGAAAACCCGCCGCGTCAACGAACTTTCGTTGCATCTCGTGGAGATCCTCCGGCGTGCCGAGCCCCGCGACGGTGGTGACGGCGCGATCGGCGGCCCGGTACGCCGGGAAGATGCAGGAGTGCACCGGTTCGCCGTCGACGAGCACCGAACAGGCTCCGCAGTCCCCCGCGTCACATCCCTTCTTCACCTCGAAGTGGCCGTGGTCGCGCAGCAGCGTGCGAAGGCACTGCCCCGAGCCGCGGCTCCGCCTCGACACCAGTTCCGTTGATGCTGAACTTCATTCGAGCTCGTCCTCGGACCTGATGGGCGAGCACCGATGACACGGCCATGCGCCAGTCCGGCGCACCGTGCGGGTCGGAGTGCCACAGTTCGTCGGGGATGTCTGCCAGCGCGGCGGTGAGGTCCGCTGCCCTCGGAACGTGCGGGAAACGTCAGGCACACCGGCCTGGTCGTCGATCCCGTCACCGAGAAGGTGAAGGCACCGCCGTCACGCACGGCGTCGCGGCCTGCCGATCACCACGGCACCCGAACGACCCAGCGGCGACAGCGCGATCTTCCGGTAGGCGGTTCTGCCTCGCAGCGCGGCTGCGGGCAGGAACACCGAGCGCAGGATATCTCCGTCAGCCATCGCGTTGGTCGCCGCGCCCGTGACGAAATCCGTTATTCCAAGCATGTATTCGGTGCCATCGGGGCGCCAGACCGTCACCGTTCCATTCAGAGCGGCAACCAGCGAGATCATGGCCCCTGCGGGGAATGCCAGGGCGAGGTTGCCGCCGATGGTGGCCGTCTTCCAGATCTTGTACGACGCCACCAGGGCCGTCGGGCACTGGCCGAAGAGCGGCGCGGCGGTCCAATCGTCGGGCAGCCCGTCCCGGCAGCGCCGAGACCTGCTCGATGGTGCAGGTGGCCGCCAACTCGAGTCCGTGCTCGTGAATCGTCACGGGCGGCCAGCCGAGGGCGGTGACGTCGACCAGGCGGCGAAGATGCACCTGTGGTTCCGAGAACAGCCATGTTCCGCCCGCGATGACCGCATCCCCTGTGCGCCACTGCGGGAGGTCGGCACGGCGTGTTGGGACGACGACCTCGCCGACCGTGTTCAGATCCACTGCGACTTCTCCGAAAGGTGCAGGTCTCCTCCGTCGATGTCTGGGCCGCCATGGGGGTTCTTCACGAACCGCATCACCATGATCGCGGTAAATCGACCGTTCGGCCAACGCTGGGAGGATTTCGCGGCCGGATCGACTGCCTCCCGTCGCACGTACTGGAGTATCTGCACGTCACTGCGAGTTTTCGGTCGGATCGACGACGAACACTGCTAGGTTCTGATCTTGTGTTGACCGAACTGATCCCCCTGGCGCTCGTGGTCGCACTGTCGCCGTTGTCGATCATTCCTGCGGTGCTCGTTCTGCACACCCCCAAGCCGCGTCCAACGGGGCTCGCGTTCCTGGCGGGCTGGCTGATCGGTCTCGCGGCGCTCACCGCGATATTCGTCGAGGTGTCGGGTCTCATCGGCGGATTCGACAAGCCGCCGAGCTGGGCGTCGTGGGTGCGCGTCGTCCTCGGCGTGGCACTGATCGTGTTCGGTATCTACAAGTGGTTCACCCGCAAGAAGGCCGAGCACACGCCGAAGTGGATGAGCAGTCTGACCACCATCGCGCCCGGGCGTGCTCTGGTCACCGCCATGGTGCTCTGCGTCGTCAACCCGAAGGTGTTGTTGATCTGCGCCGCAGCGGGTCTGGCGATCGGCACCGCGGGCCTTGGCATGACGGGCGTGTGGTTCGCGGAGCTCGCCTACGTGTTGGTGGCGGCGTCGACGGTGGCACTCCCCATACTGGCGTACCTGGTGGCGGGCGAGCGACTGGATCCCGCCCTGGCCCGGTTGAAGGACTGGATGGAGCGCCAGCACGCGGTGCTCCTGGCGATCATCCTGGTCGTCATCGGTCTCTTGGTGTTGTACAAGGGAATTCACGGCATGTAGGCACCTGCGGGTCGTCGGGTCCAAACCTGGCTTAGAATCGAGCGGCGTGGGCCTCGACGATCAGAACGCGCTGGAGAAGCTGCGCGCCGCGATTGCGCCGGAGTCCGATTCCGATGAGCTGATCGGCCGGTTCTACACCCGGTGGTTCGCCATCGACATGTCCGTCGGCGACCTGTTTCCGCCCGACATGGAGAACCAGCGCAAGTCATTCGCGTACGCGCTGAGTTGGGTACTCGGCGAGCTCGCGGCGCAGCGTGCCGAGGAGCCCGTCGCGTTCCTCGCCCAATTGGGTCGCGACCATCGCAAGTACGGTGTCTCGCCCGAGCACTACGACAGCATGCGGGAGGCGTTGTTCAGCACCCTGCGCGGCCATTTCATCGACGAGTGGGACGACGGACTCGCCGAGACGGCGCGCGACGCAGTGGATCTCATGGCGGGAGTGATGCGCGGAGCCGCCACGGCGGACTCGGTGCCGCCCTACACCGACGGCACCGTCGTCGAGCACATCCGGGCCACCCGCGATGTCTCCATCATCCGGCTTCAACTGGAGCAACCCCTCGCCTATCACGCAGGACAGTACGTCTCCGTCGAGGTGCCGCAATGGCCACGCCGCTGGCGCTACCTCAGCCCATCGATACCCGCCGACGCAGGCGGTGCCATCGAATTCCACGTCAAATCGGTGACCGGCGGCACGGTCAGCACCGCGATCGTGGGTGACACAAAGCCCGGCGACCGGTGGCGGCTGTCCAATCCGCATGGCGCACTGGAGGTCGACCGCACTGGGGGCGACGTCCTCATGGTCGCCGGAAGCACCGGGCTTGCTCCGGTGCGGGCATTGATCATGCACATGACGCAGTGGGGCGTGAATCCGCGGGTGCATCTGTTCTTCGGCGGCAGGTACCCGTGCGACCTCTACGACCTCCGGACGTTGTGGGAGGTCGCGTCGAGCAATCCGTGGTTGTCGGTGACGCCCGTGTCGGAGTTCTCCACCAACCCACCGTGGGCCGACGACTATCCCGACGTCGAGCCGCCCCGCGGACTGCACGTGCGACAGAAGGGTCTGCTGCCAGACGTCGTCACCCGGTACGGCAACTGGGGAGACCGGCAGATCCTGGTGTGCGGCGGCCCGCAGATGGTGTCGGCGACGACTGCCGCGCTGATCGCGAGGGGACTACGACCGGATCGCATCCAGCACGACCCCGTCGCGGGCTGAGGTACGGCTCCGCCCACGCTCGCCTCGACTTCTGCAGCAGGGTTCACCGCGAATCGCGCGAAATCACGACCCTCACGCAGAAGTCGGGCAGGTTAGTCCGTGGAAGAATTTGGCCATGTCCGAGTTCGAGTCCGTCACGCTGAAGGATCCCTCGTCGCCGTTGATCGCCACCTTCGTGCCCACCGCGGGAATGATCGGCACGTCGCTGTCGGAGGACGGCGTCGAGTTCCTCGGCCAGCGCCGCGGCCTGGACGCGTACGTCACCGCGGGCAAGACCATGGGCATCCCGATCCTCTACCCGTGGGCAAATCGGTTGAGCGCCAGCACGTATGACGTCGACGGTGCCGTCGTCGCGCTCGCTGCGGATGCCAACGGAGTGCGTACGGACGCGAACGGCGCGCCGATGCACGGCGTGCTGGCGGCGTGTCCCGACTGGAAGGTCACCGCCCGCTCGGACAACGCGTTGACCGCCGTCCTCGACTACGCAAGCCACCCACGGCTGCTGATGTCGTTCCCGTTCCCGCACGTGTTGACGCAGACCGTCACACTCGCCGATCGCACGCTGTCGGTCGAAACGACCGTGACTCCCGACGACCAGCGCCCCGGTGCCCCTGTGCTTCGGCTACCACCCGTACGTGCGGATCCCGACCGTGCCGCGCAACGAGTGGCTGCTGACGACGCCCGCCATGCGACACCTGCCGGTGGATGACAAGGGCCTGCCCACCGGTGCCAAGGAGGAATGGGCCGCGTCATCGCAACCGCTCGGGAACACCGTGTACGACGACGGGTTCGACGGGGTCGCCGACGGCGTCGGTGTTCTCGATCGAAGGCGGCGGCCGGCGCATCGCGGTGACGTACGAAAGGGGTTACCCCGCAGCGCAACTCTTCGCGCCGCAGGGCGACGACCTGATCGGCATCGAGCCGATGGCGGCGCCCACCGACGCACTGAGGCGCGGGGGCTTCCGCTCCGCGGTCGCAGGCAAGCCCGAGACGGCGCGGTTCTCGATCAGGGTGACCTAGCGGCCGGGTTTGCGCGGCTGCCAGACCACCAGCGCGGTGCTCTTGGGCACCACCGCGACGTCGCGACGCTGGTTGGCGCGCAACCGATCGACCTCGTCGGCCATCTCGGCCAACCGAGACTGCAACGCCTCGACCTGATTGGTGAGCTCGATGATCCGCTTGATCCCGGCGAGGTTGACGCCCTCGTCCTGAGACAGCCGTTGAACTTCACGCAGCAGGTCGACGTCGCGGTCGGAGTAGCGGCGGCCGCCGCCGGAACTGCGCTGCGGGCTGACGAGCCCAAGGCGGTCGTACGTGCGCAGCGTCTGCGCGTGCATGCCCGCCAGTTCGGCCGCCACCGAGATCAGGAACGTCCTGGCGTCGTCGTTTCGTCTGGGGCTCACAGCGAACCCGCCCATCCTGCGCGCGGGTCGAAACCGGCTGCCCTTTCAGCCTTTGCGTAGGCCTCCAGTGCCTCGGCCGCCTCGCCCTCCAGGTTCGGCGGGACCGCGACCTTGACGGTGACGAGCAGATCGCCGTGACCGCCCGAACGCTTCGGCACCCCACGTCCACGCACCCGAAGGATCCGGCCGTCGGACGTACCCTTGGGCACCCGTACACCGACCTTGCCCTCCAGCGTCGGCACTGAAAGTGTTGCGCCCAAGGCGAGTTCGTGAAAGTTGACGGGCACTGTGACCGTGAGGTCATCGCCGTCGCGGCCGAATACGTTGTCGGGTCGCACGTGCACGGTGACGTAGAGGTCCCCCGAGGGAGCGCCTCGCAGGCCGGCCTCACCCTGACCGGCAAGCCGGATCCGCTGACCGTCCTCGACACCGGGTGGAATCCGCACGTTGATGGTCCGGGCACGGGTGGTGACACCCATGCCGGAGCACTCCTCGCACGGTTCGTCGATGAGCGAGCCGCTTCCCCGGCAGTCCGCGCAGGGCTCCGAGAACCCGAAGGCGCCCTGGTTGCGGCTGACCACGCCCGCACCGTTGCAGTTCGGGCAGACCCGAGGGCTGGTTCCCGGACGCGCGCCGCTGCCGTGACAGTTCGTGCACGGTGCCTGGCTGGTGAGCCGCAACGGCATCGCGACGCCCTTGGTCGCCTCGAGGAACGACAACTCGGTTTCGGTCTCGAGGTCCTTGCCCCGACGGGGTCGGGTCGGTCGGGGTGCTGCCCCGCGGCCGAAGATGCCGCCGAACAGATCGCCGATGTTCGCGCCGCCGGCCTGGGGAGCCTGGTCGAAGAGGTCACCGAGATTGAATTCGGCACCGTCGGCGAAGCCACCGAAGTTGCCGCCTCCGCCGCCGTTGAATCCGCGGCCGAACCCACCGTTGGCGAACAGCTTTCGGGTGTCGTCGTACTCCTTGCGCTTCTTCTCGTCGGTCAGGACGTCCTTGGCCTCCCCCACAGCCTTGTACCGCGCTTCCGCGGTCGGGTTGTCGGGGTTGCGGTCGGGGTGAAGCTCGGCCTGCAGCTTGCGCGCAGCCCGCTTGATGTCACTGGTGCTCGCGTCAGAGGTGACGCCGAGCTCCTTGTAGAAGTCCTTCTCGACCCATTCGCGTTGGGCCATGCCGCGTCACCTCCTCGGGTATCGCGATGCGGATGTCTAGTCCTTTGATTCTGAGTCTTCGCCGACAGTTCCGTCGGCATTGCCGACCGTGTCGGTCTCCGCCGGTGCATCGACCACACCGACCAGGGCGTGCCGCAGCACGTGATCGCCGAACTTGTAGCCCCGGCGCATGACGTTGCCGATGACCGGGTTGGAGCCGTCGCCCTCGTGCTGCACGGCCTCGTGCAGTGACGGGTCGAACTCGTCACCCTCGATACCGAATGCCACCAGGCCGACGCCCTCCAAGGCGCCGATCAACTTGTCGGCCACCGCCTTCAGCGGTCCGGCCTCGAGGTCGCCGTGGTTGCGCGCGTTGTCGAGATCGTCGAGAACGGGCAGCAGTTGGCCTGCGAAGAGCGCCTTGGCACGATCGGCCGCGGCCTGCTCTTGGCGAACGGACCGCTTGCGGTAGTTGTCGTACTCGGCCTTGACCCGTTGCAGGGTTGCCGTCAGATCGGCGACTTCGTCGGACTCCACGACCTCCGGCTCCGGTGCCGGAACCGGCCCCCCGCTGGGGGCCGGCCCGGAATCGGATTCGCGTACCTCGCCGGTGTCGGGGTCGATGCGCCGTTTGTCGGTAATGACTACCGGCTCCTGCACATCACCTTCGCCGTTGGAGGGACGAGTCACTTGCGCTCCTCGTCGTCTTCGACGACCTCGGCGTCGACAACGTTGTCGTCGACGGGTCCGGAGCCGCCCGCGGCCTGCTCGGCCTGGGTGGCTTCGTAGATCGCCTGTCCCAGCGCCTGCGACTCCACGCCGAGGCGCTCCATCGCGGTCTTGATCGCCGAGATGTCGGATCCTTCGAGCGCCGTCTTGGCGTCGCCGACTGCGGATTCCACCTTGGCCAGCGTGTCCTCGGGAACCTTCGAACCGCCCTCGGCCTCGCGCTGCTCCTTGACGAACTTCTCCGTCTGGTAGACCAGCGACTCAGCCTGATTGCGGACGTCGGCCTCTTCCCGGCGCTTGCGATCCTCCTCGGCGTGAGCCTCGGCGTCCTTGATCATCTGGTCGATTTCTTCCTTCGACAGACCGGAGCCCTCCTGGATCTTGATGGAGTTCTCCTTGCCGGTGCCCTTGTCCTTGGCCGTGACGTGCACGATGCCGTTGACGTCGATGTCGAAGGTGACCTCGATCTGCGGGACGCCGCGAGGTGCCGGCGGAATGCCGGTCAGCTCGAAGGCGGTCAGCAGCTTGTTGTGCGCCGTCATCTCGCGCTCACCCTGGTAGACCTTGATCTGCACCGACGGCTGGTTGTCGTCGGCGGTGGTGAAGGTCTCCGACTTGCTCATCGGGATCGTGGAGTTGCGCTCGATCAGCTTGGTCATCACTTCGCCCTTGGTCTCGATGCCAAGCGACAGCGGTGTGACGTCAAGCAGCAGAACGTCTTTCACCTCACCCTTGAGCACACCGGCCTGAAGCGCGGCGCCGACGGCGACGACCTCGTCCGGGTTGACGCCCTTGTTGGGCTCCTTGCCGCCGGTGAGCTCCTTGATCAGCTCGGTGACCGCGGGCATGCGGGTGGAACCACCCACGAGCACCACGTGATCGATGGCCGACACCGAGATGCCTGCGTCGGAGATGACCGACTGGAACGGCTTGCGGGTGCGGTCAAGGAGATCCTGAGTGATCCGCTGGAACTCGGCGCGGGTGATCTGCTCGTCGAGGAACAACGGATTCTTGTCCGCGTCGACGGTGATGTAGGGCAGGTTGATCGACGTGCTCTGCGAGGAGCTGAGTTCGATCTTGGCCTTCTCGGCGGCTTCACGAAGCCGCTGCATGGCCATCTTGTCCTTCGTCAGGTCGATACCGGCGCTGGCCTTGAACTTGTCGACCAGCCATTCGACGATCCGGTCGTCCCAGTCGTCGCCACCGAGATGGTTGTCGCCCGAGGTCGCACGGACCTCGACCACGCCGTCGCCGATTTCCAGCAGCGAGACGTCGAAGGTACCGCCGCCGAGGTCGAAGACCAGGATGGTCTGTTCCTTGTCGCCCTTGTCCAGCCCATAGGCCAGAGCCGCGGCGGTGGGTTCGTTGACGATGCGCAGCACGTTGAGCCCTGCGATCTGGCCGGCGTCCTTGGTGGCTTGACGCTGGGCGTCGTTGAAGTACGCGGGCACGGTGATGACCGCGTCCGTGATGTCCTCACCGAGGTAGCTTTCGGCGTCACGCTTGAGCTTCATCAAGACACGCGCGCTGATCTCCTGCGCGGTGTAGTTCTTGCCGTCGATGTCGATCGTCCAGTCGGTGCCCACTTGGCGCTTGACCGAACGGATGGTGCGATCGACGTTGGTGACCGCTTGATTCTTGGCGGGTTGCCCTACCAGCACCTCACCGTTGCGCGCGAATGCGACGACAGACGGGGTGGTACGGGATCCTTCGGAGTTCGCGACGACGACGGGGTCGCCACCTTCCAGAACTGCGACGACGGAGTTGGTGGTCCCGAGGTCGATACCGACCGCACGAGCCATAGTGTGTTGCCTCCTGATAGAAGTATTGCGGGTCTGAGTGGACCACGCTCAAGCCTGCATCTTGCCAGGGGGTCCTGTCAAGGCAGAGTTGAGTCTGATTCACTCAAGTTGATGTGTGGGTCAACTGGGCCCGCTGCGGATCTATTCCGCGGAGGCCCTCGATCAGTCGAACCATCCCACGAACTCCACGAACACTCGAGCAGGACCGATTGCCTCTACGTCACGCTGGTGTGGGTCTCGCCGTCCTCTGAGGTATATTCTAACCGTACGACCCGGTGCGCGGCGATCGCCTCGGGAATCAGCGAGATCGCCGCCTAGAACGGCGACTGGACGTCGATAACGAACATCGACGCCAAGGCCTCGTCGACGGGCGCGAGTGATCCTGCGACTGATCGCGATGAACTCGCCTGAGCTCACGCGCCGGCGCACCATAGTCGAGGTCTCCGGCAAACCAAGCCCGTGATCATCGCCAGCGACTTCGACACCGTGAGATTCAGCGGCCGCAAGGAGTGTTCCCGCAGGTCGAATACCCGCCCGACACACCGTGGTCGGCATAGTTCGGGACCCCCGCAAGCTACTGGGCCTGGACGTACTCTCGATCAGGCGCTTCGACACCTCGAACTCCGCCAAGAGCCGAGCGGCCGACAACAGCCTGCGTGATCCCCGCAGCGATCGTCTTGTTCGTACACCCACTCGGCTCTCCTCTGGCGGTCAGTCGACCCCCGGTCTCAGGTGACGTGTCGACGAGCTTGCCGCCACCGGCCACACCTCACGGGTGAGCGCGGCCTCAGTGAAATCGAAGCATCGATCAAGCCCGACGATCTCCCCGTCCTGCTCGATCCACAGCATCCACCCGTGCGCGCCATCCTCGGCCCGCGCACCCCGCTGGAGGCCACGCATCCGACGAACTCGCCATACGATCCGCACGAGCGATCCTCGCCGGCAGGACTGCCCTGGGATCACCGCGACCCGTCTCGATCGCGTGATCGTCGCCGCAGTCCCTGCGCCGTAATCTCACCGTCGCCACGCGCGACGCCAAGATCATCGACGCAGCTCTCGCCCCGACCCTCAAAGTCTGATTGACACCGGGTCGGAGGAGGCGTTGAAGTTCAGCGATGCAGACCTGAACGCTCCTGAACGCCCTCAGGCCGCAACGGCGACGTCGACCGCGAGAAGGTCGCCGAACGCGTGTGCAGTGGCCCAGTCGCCGACGCGCACTGCATGGGCGAATGCGTCCACGAGTGGGCTCTCCACACCGATCTCCGCGAGCCACCCGGATACCGTTGCAGCGATCTCGTCGGGCGTCACCCGCCTGGTGCGGGAGTGAAGCCGGTCGGTAAGCCTGTAGAGCTGCTCGTTCTGAGTCCGCCGATGCGGCCAGTGCGGGCGCTGGGTGCTCATGACATGTCTCTCCGTGCGTCGGTTGCTGGTCCATTGTCGCCGCGTGTGCAGCTCTACGCGGTGAGGACACACCGGTCCAACACGGTTTCGTGACCTTCGCGAGAGAACCCCGACGCTCAAGGCTCGAGCCCGGCTACACGCCGGTGAGCTCGTGCAATCCTTCGACGCACAGGTCCCACGCCGGGGTGCCGACGGTGATCGGCTGGAAGTGGTCGCCGTCGAACGTGCGGAGTTCGGACCTGTCGCCCGCCCGCTGCGCGGCCGCGACGAAGCGGTCCGACTGATCGATCGGCACGAGACTGTCGCTGGTGCCGTGCACGCAGATCGACGGCACCCCGAGCGGAACCAGCGCGATGGGTGACGCCTGCGCGTAGGCGTCAGGCCGCTCGGCCGGGGTTCCGCCCAGGTAGCCCACGATGGCTCCTCCGCCCAGTCCTTGATTGGCGCCGCGCACCAGATCGAGCACGCCGGCCTGCAAGACCACGCCGGTCAGCGGAACCGCCGAGTCGCGCTTGGACGCCAGCCAGCCCGCCAGCTGGCCTCCTGCCGAATGACCAAGACCTACAACACGATTCAGATCGAGACGACCTTGCGCCTGACTGGTCAGTGCGGCCACTGCGGCCGCGACGTCCTCACCGGTCTGCGGCCAACCTCCCCCGTCGCCCATTCTGCGGTACTCAACGTTGACCGCCGCGAAGCCGCGCCCCACCAGGTCCGCCGCCAACGGTCGACCTAGCTCGAGGCCATAACCCGCCTGCCAGTAGCCGCCGTGGACGATGACGACGACGGGCGCCGGTGCTGCTCCCGCGGGAACGCTGATCTCCGCGAATTGACTTGGCGCCTGCCCGTATTGGTATCGCATCACATCGCCTTCACCGCGCGCACTGGGCACGTTCGCGTTACATCCCACGGCGACCGTCGCTGCCGCTACGCCGAAGACGCCGAGTGCCGACCGTCGACTAAGGGCGCATTTCGTACGCGCCATCGTAGGCCTTCACCTGCTCCCAGACCCGGTCGAAGCGCGCGGTGTCAACGGCGGGCTTGCGCACCGCGGATAGCGCCCACTCCTGTTGCGCCGAAGTCGAACTCGGCTTTCCGTGCAGGGCGACGGCATGACCCGAGAAGTCGCGGATCTGGAAGTCGAAGATCTGATCGAGCAGATCCTCGTCGAGCCCGAGGATGGCGGCCTGCTCGAGAATCAGCTGCCCGTAGACGACGAGCGTGAACAGGTGCCCGACGACCAGCACGAAGTCGAGGTCACCCTGCTGGTCGGCGTCGGGCGCAGCCGTCGTCAACAACTCCTTGAACGCACCGACCTGCTCGTAGAACCTGGCGACGTTCGGGATGTCCAGATGCTTTTCGTAGACCCGTGCCCAATCCGCGAACTGCACCTTCGAGGCGCCGCGGGCGGGCCCCTGATCCCAGAAGAACACGTCGTCGGCCGGGTCGTCGCGCGTGCCGATCTCCGGATACTCGGCGGGGTTGAACATGTAGTTCGGCATGAACTTGAGGATCTGCGCGACGTTGACGTGCACCGTGCCCTCCAACCGGGGCAGACAACCGATCAGCCGCGCGACCTCACTGAAGTAGGTGTTCTTCTCGAAGCTCTTGGCGGCCAGCACATCCTGCAACAGCGTGACCACCACCTCGCCCTCCGAGGTGACCTTCGACTTCGTCACCGGATTGAACAGCAGGTAGCGACGATCCTCGCGGCTGGCGCTGCGGAAGTAGTCGATGGCACGGTCGGCGAACAGCTTCATCGCGACCAGCCGTGCGTACGCGTCGACGAAACTCGCTCGTACGTGTGGGAAGTCGGTGACGGGGTTGCCGTAGAGGATGCGATTGTTCGCGTGGGTGATGGCCTCGTAGAAGGCGTGCTCGCACATCCCGATCGATCCGCTGCACAGATTGAACTTGCCGACGTTGACCGTGTTCAGCGCGGCCGAGAACGCGTCGGGTCCGGTGTCGAGGATGTCCTCCTCGCGCACCGGATAGTCGTTGAGCCGGAAGTTGCTGACGTACATCTGACCGTGGACGACGTTGCCGATCAGCTCGTAGTTCTCGTGGCCGCTGTCGGCGACGAACCACACGTAGCCGTCGGCACCCTCGACGTCAGAACGGCGGGAGAACACCGAAACCATGCCCGCCACATTGCCGTTGCCGATGTAGTACTTCTCGCCGGATGCGCGGAAGGCGATCCCGTCCTCTTCAGATGGAGTCAGAATCAGGTCGGTGTTGTAGATGTCCGCGCCGTGGTCACGTTCGGAAAGCCCGAACGCCATGACGCCGCCCGCCTCCAACTGCTCGGCAGCCCGCTGCATGGCCTCCTTGTTGTTGCTCTGCCAAATCGGCCCGAGCCCGAGGATGGTGACCTGCTCGGCGTACCAGTACGCCAGCCCGTAGAAGCCGAAGATCTCGCTGAGCGCCGCATTGCGCGAGGTGTCCCAGCGCTTGTTCGGGTCGCCGTCGGCGTATTCCGACGGCGTGAGGAACGTCGCGAAGATGCGCTCCCGCTTGACGAAGTCGAGAAAGTCCGTCACCCACGTCGCCTCGAGATCGTCTTTCAGCAGCGTGGTCTTGCCCCGCTCCTCGAACCAGTCGATCAACGCCCTGAGCAGACGTCGCGTCTCGGGGTCGAACTGCTTCGGGTCGTAGGTATTCGGGTTCAGCAAAAGTCCGCTGGAGTTCGCCACGGCGCGCCCTTTCCTCGGTGCGGGTTCGGCGTCGAATCTAGCAGTGCGCCGTGCGCGGAAAATCGCTGTTCGCGGGCGTTAGTTGTGACATTCTGCGGAGATGTGCGCAGCGGGGGCGCCTTCTACGATGAAATCGACGATTTCAGAACAGGATTGGAACTAGCGTGAGCACACTTGCCGATCAGACCCAGTGGGTGGACGCAGTCGAGCAAGCCGCGCTCGTCGCCTCTGGACAGGTGTCGCCGAGTGAACTGTTGGAGGCGGCGATCGAGCGCATCGAACGGATCGATCCGACGCTCAACGCCGTCACCATCCGGTGGTTCGACCATGCGCGTCAGACGGCGGCAGGCGAGCTCCCCCACGGTCCGTTCCGCGGTGTGCCGTTCCTGCTCAAGGACCTCTACGCCGAATACGCGGGCCAGCCGCTTAGCAACGGCAACATCGCACTGAAGGAAGCCCGTGTCATCGCGGACGCCGACATCACGCTCGTCAGCCGGCACCGCGCGGCGGGTCTGGTGATCGCCGGGCGGACCAACAGCCCAGAGCTCGGCAGCGTGCCGACGACCGAGCCCGTCGCGTGGGGAGCGACCCGCAATCCGTGGGACACCACCCGCACGCCGGGCGGCTCCAGCGGAGGCGCGGCGGCGGCCGTTGCGTCCGGGATGGTGCCGTTCGCGCATGCCAGCGACGGCGGCGGATCGATCCGCATCCCCGCGTCGTGCTGTGGTCTGGTGGGACTGAAGCCGAGCCAGGGCCGCATCACGCTGGGACCGATCCGCGACGAAAGCGGGCTCTCGGTCCAGCACTGTGTCAGCAGGACGGTCCGCGACAGCGCCACACTGCTCGACGCGACGCGCGGACCAGGGGTCGGGGACACGGTCATCGCACCGGCACCGGCCCGACCCTACGTCGAGGAGCTCGGCATGGATCCGGGACCGCTGCGCATCGGCATCCTCGACCACCATCCTCAGGGTGGCTCCGTCGATGCGGCGTGCACTGCCGCCGCACGAAATGTCGGCGCGCTACTCGAGTCCCTAGGCCACAGTGTCGAGCCGGGCTGGCCAAAGGCATTGGAGGACAGCTCATCCGGCGCAACCTTCGGCGCGCTATGGAGCGCGGCCATGGGCGTGTCGCGGCGGCGGATCGAAGAGATGCTCGGTCGCGCACTTCGAGACGACGAGATGGAACCGATGAACCGCGTGCAGGCCGACTACGCCGCACACTTCTCGTCGGTCGACTATGCGCTCGCCCTGTCGGCCGTCGCCCAGCTCCGGCGTGCGATTCAGTCGTGGTGGTACGAGGGCTGGGATCTGCTGCTTACTCCGACGCTTGGCCGAACTCCCGCTGAAACTCGGCACGCTCGTCAACGACCCCGAGGACCCGATGGCGATCATGCGCCGCGCTGGCGAGTTCGTCCCGTTCACCCCGCCGTTCAACATGAGCGGCCAGCCCGCCATCAGCCTGCCGGTCGAGTGGACCGCCGACGGTCTACCGGTGGGTGTGCAGCTCGTCGCGGCGTACGGCAGGGAGGATCTGTTGATCCGCGTCGCAAGCCAACTCGAGGAGGCGAAGCCCTGGGCGGGCAGAACGCCTGCACCACAATGACATTCGGCGTGGAGACGTTCGCTGAGCGAACGTCTCCACGCCGAAGTCGTTGGAGCTTAGCAGTTTGGGCTACTAGCCCGTCTTGTTTTCGCCGTTGGTCGCGGTGACGTTGCCGCCGGTTGTCGTACGGTTGCCGTGCTCTTGTTCCCGAGCGCGGTCGCCATGCCGCTGGCCGCCTTCGCCATGGCCTTACTGGTATTGCCGATCACCGTGGCAATGTTGTTGTTGAAACCGGTCGTGCTACCAGCGGCACCCGTGGGGGCGCACGCCCCGCCGAGGTCGCCTTTCGTGTTGCACCGACCCGCAATAGAAGTGTTGCCCTGGCCGAGAGACAAGCCAAAGTTGTTGTCGCCGTACTCGGCGAACGTGTTGTTGGCCCGCCCGATGGCGATCGCCAGATTGCGGCTGCCGTTCAAAGGAGTAGGTGCGGGAGGACCGGGATCAAGGTCGGGCGTACCAGCGTAATGAGTGATTCGCGGGCCGACCGCGATGGCCGTGTTGTCGTCGCCGTGCCAGGCGTAAGCGCCGGCGCCATTTCCGAACGCAAAGGCACGGTTGCCGTCGCCCTGCTTGGCCACTGCGACAGAGTCCATCGCCGATCGCAACGCCTAGACCATTCGTCGGAGTCGACGGCATTCGCGTTGGCTCGCGTGCCGATCGCGAGAGCACGCTGAAATATGGAGCCACCCGACACCGAGTTCGTCGTGTAGGCACTGGCACCCTCACCGACGGCGAGTCCCTGGCTATTCAGACGCTCCATCGCCACTGAAGATGGAATTCTTGCCGATCGCGAAGCCGATGATGTTCGACGCGCGCGTAGCTTGAGCCGACGAACCCTCGCCGATCGCGATGACATTGATATTGGTGCCTCGGGGTCGGGGGTGTAGTTGGGGTTGATCCCGGTGTTGGCCTTTGACGAGGCTCCGTTGCCGATCGCCAATGCGCGATTGCCCACGCCGAACGCGGACGCCGCGGCATCACCGATGGCGAAGGCGAATGAGCCCGAGCCGGTGGCCGTGCAGTCACTTCCGCTCGAGAAGCCGCCGATGGTTCCTACCGGCGAACGCGAAGCCGCCGAACGCCGCGCACGTCGCGTTGGCCACGGGCATCGTCGCGAGGCGGGCACGTGCTCAGCGCACCGAGCGCCATTGCGCCGAGCGCAATCGGGCGCGTGATTCGCGAGCCGCCACGCGCCGCCTTCCGGCGCTTGCGGCCTTCGCGCGACCCTGCGGACAGGCGTCGTCGGGCAGGTTTGTAGCAGGCATGGTCTCCCCTAAAAAGTTAATCCCCAGATGATGCACAGAATGTGCCCGGCAAAAGTTAACACAGCGATTGCTGCAGGGATAGCCGTAGCGTTAATAAATTCCATGCGCCGGCGCCCCGTGGTCCGCCGAGCTCGTCGATGGGACCGCGAAAATCAAGGTCAAGCGGCTATCCGGCCCCGCCGGTCGCCGCGGACCGGGCGGCCGCCAGACCCCGTAGCCAGGGCTAACTGTCGAGTTGCGATCGTTCGCTATGCGCGCTCACCCATTGCCCCACCGGTTGGTCGGGTCCGAGGGAAGGTGCAGCGCATGATTCCGCCCGTCAGGATCTCGTAATAATTCCAGCGTTTCCCGCCGGTGCGCGCGGGGAACGGACGGACTCTCCCGCGTGGGTCAGCCGACCCTAAGCGGACCGCTGGGCGAATGTCGCAGGTCCGCACCAACTCTGCACGGCGGCGGCCACGTCGTCGCCGGTGGGCGCGTCAGATGCCCAGGCGACGTATCCATCCGGCCGGACCAGGACCACCGCGGGCAGTCCCTCGACGGCATCGGGCGCAACGTGCACGGTGCGCACGCGGTCCGACCAGCGTGCGCCGATCGCGTCGGCGCCCGACGCATCCTGCCACGGCCACCAAGGCGAACCGGCCGTCGCGCAGCAGTTCGTAGAGCGGACCCTCGGACGCCTGCACGCATCGGCATCCGCTTTCCCGTCCACGGATGCTGCCCGCGCTCGCGCGGCGGGTAGGCGATGCCGATGCCGGTCAGGCGGCCACCGATCGCCAGCCGGAGCCGACGGAACCGCATCACCACCTTGATCACCTGCAGGGCCACGTCGCGGACGAGCGCCGAGTTGCCCACCAACGCCTTGTTGAACACGTCGGTCATCTTCAGCACCTGGGCACCGACGGGATGCCGCTCGCCCTCGTAGCTGTCCAGCAGCCACGACGGCGCCCAGCCGTGCACGGCGCCCGCCAGCTTCCAGCCGAGGTTCATCGCGTCGCCGATGCCGGTGTTCATGCCCTGCCCGCCGAGCGGGGAGTGCACGTGCGCGGCGTCGCCTGCGATGAACACCCTGCCCGACGCGGTAGTGCCGGGCCTGGCGGTGCTCGCTGAGGAACCGCGAACTCCAGCGCGGCTCGCTCATCCCGAAGTCGGTACCGGCGATGCGGTTGAACGCCGACCGGATCTCGGCGCCGGTCACCGGCTCGTCCAGGGGAGCCTGTTCGCGCTCCCGGTCCCACACGATGGCGCGAAACCAGCCGTCGCCGAACGGAACACACAACACCACGCCTTCGGCGTTGTTGCGGGTGAACAACGTCTCCCCCGGGTTTTCGGCGAGCTGAACGTCGGCGAGCAGGATGTGCGTCGGGTAGTGCTCGCCGACGAAGTCGATGCCCGCGAGCTCGCGGACCGCACTGTGCGAGCCGTCGCAGCCCACGACGTACCCGGCACGCTCGGTCGTGATCACGCCATCCTTCGCGACGTCGACCGTGACCCCGTCGGCGTCCTGTCGCAGACCGGCAACCGTGGCGCCGTACTCGATGTGCACGCCCAGCCGCAGCGCCCGCTCCTCCAGCAGGTACTCGGTCGCGCTCTGCGGCGCGATGAGGATCATCGGGTAGGGCGTGTCGAACTCGTTCAGGTCGAGGACCGCGCCGGGCGCAGGCGCCACCTGAGGGACCGCGACCCCGCGGGGCACCAGGTCGTCGGCGAGGCCGCGCGCGTTCAGCAGCTCGAGCGTGCGGGCGTGAACCGCGAAGGCCCTCGTCATGTTGTTCTGGCCGTTGCGGCGTTCGAGAACGCGGCACTGCACTCCTGCCAGCGCCAGCTCGCACGCCAGCATCAGACCGGTGGGTCCCGCTCCGACGACGATCACGTCGTTGCTCTTCATGGTGCCTTCTCCTTCGTTGGTTGAGCACCAGCCTGTCGCGATCGGTCACCAGTCGAATCCGTGTAATCACCAGTCTGGACACGCAACTGCCACCCGTAGCATTCGCGTCATGCTGCACGGCCGCGAGCGGGAGTGTGCACAGCTAGACGGGCTGCTCGACGCCGCCCGCGCGGGCCGCAGCGGCGCACTCGTCCTGCGCGGCGAAGCCGGGATCGGCAAGTCGGCGCTGCTCGACTACGCAGGCGAGCGCGCCGACGGCTTCCGCATCCTGCGCGGCGCGGGCATCGAATCCGAGTCGGAGTTCCCGTTCGCCGCGGTCCACCAGGTGCTCCGGCCGGTGCTCGGCCACGTCGACGCGCTGCCGCAGCGGCAACGCCTCGCGCTCGACGCGGCATTCGGGCTTGGCTGCCGCAGGCGGCGACGATCGGTTTCTCGTTTCTCTCGCGATACTGACCCTGCTCTCCGAGGTCGCCGAAGCGGCAGCCGGTGCTGTGCTTGATCGACGACGCGCAGTGGCTCGACGAACCTTCGGCGGACGCGTTGACGTTCGCGGCACGCCGGTTGGAGGAGGACGGGATCGTCGTTCTGTTCGCAGTCCGCGACGACGAGACAGCGGTGCTGACGTCCGGCCGGACTACCCGAGCTCCGACTCGAGGGCCTCGCCGCCGACGCCGCAGAGAAACTGCTCGATGACGGGCCCCATGTCGCGCCCCGCGTGCAAGAACCTCCTCGTCGCAGCACACGTCGGGCAATCCCCTTGCGCTACGCGAACTTCCGGGGTCGCTGAGCGAAGACCAACTCAGCGGACGCGCCCCTCTCCCCGATCAGCTCCCGCTGGGCGCGGGACTCGAGCGAGTGTTCTTGACGCGGGTCCACCGCCTCGAACCGGCCACCCAGACCGATGCTGCTGCTGGCGGCGGCGGAGCTCACGGGCGACCTGCGGGTCGTGCTCGCCGCGGCGCAGCTGCTCGACGTGGCACCCGACGTCGCTCGCCGATGCCGAGGCGGCCGGAATCGTCAGGGTCGTCGACGACGAGGTGACGTTCCGGCACCCCTTGGTGCGAACGGCGGTCTACCGAGGCGCCACGTTCCTGCAGCGGCGCGCGGCCAATCAAGCGCTGGCGTCCGTGCTCACCCGCGACGAAGACGCCGACCGACGCGCGTGGCAGCTCGCCTCCGCCGCCGTCGGTCCCGACGAGACGCTGGCCGCCCAGCTCGCCGGCGGTCGCCCGACGAGCGCTGGAGCGGGGCGGTCCCGCCGCCGCGGCCACTGCCTACGAACGCGCCGCCGACCTCACGCCGAACGTGGCGGCGCAGGCCGAACGGGTCATCGCTGCTGCGCGGGCGTCGTGGCAGGCGGGCAATCCCGACCGAGCCCGCGCCTTGCTCGACAAGGCAGGTCCGATCGCGTCCGACCCGGCCGCCCGAGCGGACGTCGCACGGCTGCGCGGAAACATCGCGTTCGCCTGTGGCGAGCCCGAGACCGCGTATCTGAGCCTCTCCGACGGCGCAGATCTGATCGTGGCCCAGGATCCGCAGCTCGCCGCGAGCATGTTCGCCGAGATGGGCCAGATCGCGTGGGTCAGCGGCGACGCGCTTCGGGTCACCGAAGCGGCCCGTCGGCTCGCCGAACTGCCTGCCCCGTCCGACCGCACCGCGATCACCGCCTCGCTGATCGTCGGGCTCGCCCGCTTCCTCGGCGGCGACACCGGAGCCGCCACGGCTGCGTTGCAACATGCCGCCGAAGCAGCCGAGCATTCCGACGATCTGACCGCCTTGACCCAAACCGGCGCTGCTGCACTGTTTCTCGGTGACGACGTTCGCGCGCTCGCCATGATCACCAGGGCCGCTGCGCGCGCGAGGATCGACGGCGCCGCCAACGTGCTCCCCGCCGTGCTCGGCCCGCTCGGTGCGCTGCAGGCGTGGACGGGGCGGTACGCGTCCGCGGAGGCCACTGCGGAGGAGGGGTTGCGGCTGGCGCTCGACACCGGCCAGGAGAACCCGGCGGCTCACCACCGAAGTGTCCTCGCCTGGATCGCCGCCGTGCGCGGCAGGGAACAGGATTGCCAGGAGGCTGCCGCCGCGGCCCTGGCTCGCGCCATCGGGCATCGACTCGGCCCGCACGCAGGCATCGCGTCGTGGGCGCTGGCGTTACTCGATCTCGGAATGGGCCGCCCGGCAGAGGCTTTCGACCGCCTGGATGCGCTGGCAAGCTCGAGCCCCGGCGCGGGCCATCAGGTCGTCAAGACGTTCGCCGCGGCCGACTTCGTCGAGGCGGCCATCCGAGTGGGTCGGCCCGAGCGCGCCGAGGAAGCGGCGGTGACGTTGCGGGGGTGGGCATCCCATGTCGGGGCGCCGTGGGCGCTGGCACTCGCCGCGCGATGCGACGCGCTACTCGCCGACGGTTCCGAGGAACACTTCGCCCGAGCGGCAGCACTACACGCACAGAGCGGCCGACCGTTCGATGCCGCCCGCACCGAGCTGCTGAGGGGTGAGTACCTGCGCCGCAGCCGAAGGCGCGCGGCGGCGCGTACCCATCTGCGCGCAGCGTCCGAAGCTTTCGAGGGACTCGGTGCGACGCCGTGGGCAGAACGCGCCCGCGTCGAGTTGCAGGCGACGGGTGAGACTGCCCGCAAACGCGATCCCAGCACGATCAGTCAGCTGACGCCCCAGGAGCTTCAGATCGCCCGGCTCGTCGGCGCGGGCGGAACGAACCGCGGGATCGCCGCGGAGTTGTTTCTCAGCCCACGCACCATCGACTACCACCTGCACAAGATCTTCACGAAGCTGGGCATGACGTCCCGAGCGGAGCTGGTCCGCCTCATCGCGGCGGGAGCCGCAGGAGACTGACAGGAGGCACGTACTCGATGATCCGACCGAGGTCCTCGAACCCAACTGCGGCGTAGACGTTTTCGGCCATCGCGGTCGACTGCAGACTCGCCGTTCGGCATCCGCGGTCGAGTGCGTCGTGCAGGTGCGCGGCGGTCAGGGCGGTACCGAAACCGCGTCTGCGGAATGGCCTCCAGGGTGCCGACGTTGTAGATTCCACAGTCGCCCATCGGAGTCGAAGGCCATTGCGGCGGCGACATTTTCACCGCCGCAGCGCGCGATCAGGATGTGTTGCGCGTCGCGATCGGCCGCACGGAGGTAGTCGGGCCCGAGCTCCCATGATCCGCAGCGTATTCGGACCAGTCGGGGTCGCCGAAGTCGATCGCCGGCCGGGGCATCCGGATGCCGTCGAGCCTCATTCCCATCGCGCGTGTGACGGTATCGATGGCATAGCCGCGGCGCTCCAGATGCCTGCCCGCTGCCGCGTCGGATTCGTGCACCCACAGCGCGAACTTCTCAATGCGCGCCGCGGCGTAGGTGGCCTCCGTCGCATCCACTGCGTCGACGAAGCCAGCTGTCGTCAAGCCGCGATCGAGGAGAGCATTGTTGTAGAAATCGCGCTCGGGCAGCGACGGGAAATACGGCGACCGCGACACCCGAAAACCGAAGCACCGCAGCGTTACTCGCCCCGCGAGCATACTCGGCCCACGAAGCAACCAGGGTCTGCATGCCGCGGTCGTACAACCCGACCTCTGTCTCCATCAGTTGTTCGACGTGCAGTCTAGGTCGACGTAGACCGTGGTGAGGTGCTTCGGCTGGGCGCTCATGACCGGATCACTCGCCAGTCCGTGGACACCGGTGACCGAGCACGACGACAGGGAGCCCGCCGGACTTCCGTTGAGCTGCACGGCGTATCCGTCGGCCTGCAGATCGCTGACCGTGTCCTCGGCGGTGCCGGCACGCGACGATGCCGCGGTGGCAACTCCCACCGATCCCAGTGCGACGAAGCCGATTACGGCGGCACTCATGACCGAAGAGGTGAACGTGCTCATGATGGAACTCCTTCGTTGACGGTGAACTCTCAACCAGGAGATAGGGCGGGAGGTTACACAGGCACCTCCCAGTAACCCGCACACATATTGATCAGTAGTGGGTGCAGTGGAACCCTTGACCGAAAGCAGACAGGTGATCCGGTGATGATGGTTCGGCGTGACCCCGACCCGCCGCGGGCATTGCACATCGTGCCCGACGGTCGGTACGCCAATTGGGAGGCGGTCTACCAGGACAACGCGACCTGGGTGTACCGCACGATCTTCGCCAGGGTCGGCAACCGGGCCGACGCCGAGGACCTGACGGCGGAGGTCTTCCTCGCGGCCCTTCGGCCCCTGAAGATCACGGCCACCGTCGCCGAGGTGCGGGCGTATCTTCGCGCCACCGCCAGGACCGTGCTCGCCGCGCACTGGCGAGCCACCCTGGGGCGCGAGATCACCTCGATCGACGATCTCGAGGACGTCGCGCCGGACAGCGAGGAGGCCATCAGCACGGCACCCGAACGGGTCCGAGGCGGTGCTGTCCACCTTGCCGGCTCAGTACAGCCGAATCCTGGAACTCAGGTTCTTACAGGGTCGTTCGGTGCAGGAGTCGGCCACCGAGATGGGTGTGAGCGTGGCGAACGCCAAGGTCCTTCAGCATCGCGCCCTACGCTTGGCAGCACAGGTCAACGAGGAGGGTGAGCGATGAACGAGCGTGGCAAGCGTCGCTACATCGACGACCTGCTCGGCGGTCGCCGCCCGCGACCGTTCGATCCCGACGACTTCGAAGCCGCAGAGATCCGCACGGCGATCGATCTCGCGGCGGCCAAGCCGGATGGCGACGCCCCGCGGCCGGAGTTTCTCGCCGATCTGCAGAAGCGACTCGCCGCACAGATGGACGAGCCTGCCGAAACGTGACGCAGCTGCCGCAACGGCCCACGGGCACCACGCGAAGGCTGGTGATCACGGCGACGTCGGCGGCCGCCGCGGCGGCTGCGGTGGCCGTGACCGTCGACCGCTTCGTCGTCGCCAAGGAGAGCGAATCGTCGCCGTCGGCCGAGGCTGAGCTGATCCCGAATCAGGGAAGCTGGCAGCCGGTGGCGTCCAGCGCCGACGTCTCCGACACCGGAATGCACCGGTTCGAGGTGGGCTCGGTGTCCGGATTCATCCGCCGCGTCGATGGCACACCGGAAGCGGTGTCCGGGGTCTGCACCCATCAGGGCTGCAAGCTGTGGTTCGACGGTCCCGACGACCGGCTGCGCTGCCCATGCCACTCGACGTCGTTCTCACCCACCGGGCAGGTGCTCAGCCACCAGTTGTCGATTTCGCCCGCCCCGCTGCCGAAACTGCAAGTGCGCGAACAGAACGGCACCATCGAGGTGTTCGCACCAACGGAGCCCGCCTGATCGTCGTGGGTCCGCTGTAACCCCAGCACCTATCTCTTGGTGAGCCGTTCGCATCCGCGGGCGGCAAGCCGAGAAATGAAGGTGCACCAGCCATGTCCCTCACTCTTCACCGCGCCAGTCCCGCGGTGCCGGCAGCCGTACTGACGCTCAGCGCCCTGCTGCTCGTCACCGGCTGCTCCGGTTCCGCCGCCGAGTCCGTCGGCCAGGCACCGCCATCGGTGACCTTCGCGCCGGACGTCAGCACCACACCAGGAATGCCGGGTATGCCAGGAATGGGGTCGGGCGGGATGGGCTCGATGTCGACGCCTACCGCCTCCGCTTCGCCGGGGTCGACTGCGCCGGTCGGCGGTACCGCCGTCGGCATCACCGACTTCGCCTTCGCCCCAGCGACTTTGACGGTTCCGGTCGGCGCAACGGTGACATGGACCAACCACGACGCGGAACCCCACACCGTGGCCGCGAGCGATGGTTCGTTCCACTCCCCCGGCATGGACACCGACGCGACCTACACGTACACGTTCACGAAGGCGGGAACCTTTGACTACATCTGCTCGATCCACCCGTCGATGCACGGCACCGTGGTGGTGACGAAATGAGCGACGACCTCGATCCCCAGGGAATGACGCGCCGACAGCTGATGCGGCACTCCGCCTGGTTCGGTGCGGCCGTGGTGCTGACCGTCGCCGGCGGCGAGGTGATCTCACACGTCGCCGGGGCCGCCAATACGCCGCCCGCCCCGAAGCGTCCGGACCTGCGCTTCGTCCAGCTCAGCGACAGCCACATCGGGTTCAAGGGCGCCGCCAACCCCGACGTGACCGGCGCGTTCTCCCGCGCCATCGATCAGATCAACGGGATGGACGCCGCACCCGACTTCGTCATCCACACAGGCGATCTCACGCATCTGGCCACTCCGGAGCAGTTCGACCAGACCCGCCAGATGCTGTCGGGACTTCGCACCCCGCACGTATTCACCGTTCCCGGTGAGCACGACTCGATCGACGACGGCGGCCAGCGGTACCGGCAGACGTTCGGCGCGGGCTCGCGCGGCGACGGGTGGTACAGCTTCGACATCGCAGGCGTACACGTCATCGGACTGGTCAACTCGCTGCACATGACCAAGTTGGGCCACCTGGGCAACGACCAACTGGACTTCGTTCGCAACGACGTCGCACCGCTGTCCAGCGACACCCCGATCATCGTCTTCAGCCACATCCCGCTGTTCGCCATGTACCCCGACTGGGGCTGGGGCACCGACGACGCCGCGCAGGCGCTCAGCCATCTCCAGCGGTTCTCCTCGGTCACCTGCCTCAACGGGCATGTGCACCAACTGTTTTCCAAGACCGAGGGCAACGTGACATTCCACAGCGCCACGACCACGGCGTACCCGCTGCCGCACCCAGGCGACGGGCCCGCACCCAAACCGCTCACTCTGCCCGCCGGTCAGCTGGCCGACGCGCTCGGCATCCGCGAAGTCACCTACGTCAAGGGTCAACCCGGACTCGCAGTCAAAGAGGAGAAACTGCAATGAGATTCATCGGATCCGACACGGCGGTGCGGATCGCGATCGCCGCAACCCTCGCGGTCAGCGGCATCGTCCACGCATACCTCTACGTACACGGCTACGGCCACATCCCGGCGATCGGGACCGCATTCCTGGCTCAGGCCAGCGCGTTCGTCGCACTGGCGATCCTGATCCTGGCGGGCGGCCCGAGCTGGCTGCGGGTTGCCGCAGGGCTCGGCTCCGCCGGCGCCCTGGTGGCCTTCGCCATGTCACGCACGACGGGATTGTTCGGCTTCGCCGAGATCGGTTGGCAACCCGCGCCGTATGCCGTCGTGTCCGTGGTCGCCGAGGCCGTCACGATCGTCGCATGCGCGTGGTGGATATTCGTCGGCGAAGGGTCGCGGCAGAGGGCGGACTACGACGGTGTGGTCGCCGTAGTCGGCGAGCCGTTCCGCCTTGCCGAGGGGCAGACTGCGTAACCTAGCCACCATGAGGGCGCGGCAGCTTGCCGCCTGCGTGATCGCCGCGGGCGCGTTGATCTCCGGGTGCCAATCCACCGTCCCCGGGACACCCGAGCCCAACGCCGGGTCGCCGACCGAACCGAACTTCCCGACGCCGAAGCCCAGTCGTTCGTCACCGGCCTCGCCGACGGCGGCCGTGCCGGTCTCCCCGACCGGCCAACCATCGCCGGGAGCACAGGTCTTGGCACCGCAGAACGGCTATGTGTTCATCGAGACGAAGTCGGGCAAGACGCGGTGCCAGATCGATGCCGACTCCGTGGGTTGCGAAGCGCAATTCACGAACTCACCGGTCGTCGATGGTGGTCAGGCCAACGGTGTGAGGTTGACGGCGGACGGACAGCTCAAATGGGTCCTCGGCAACCTCGGTGACATCCCGGTAGTCACCATCGACTACCGCACCTACGAGGCGGAGGGTTGGACCATCGCGGCGACCGAGCAAGGCACGCGCTTCACCAATGATCGGACCTCCCACGGCATGTTCGTGAGCATCGACAAGGTGGATACCTACTGATGTCCGTCGCCCAGCAGGAACGCGCGGGCCTGGTCGCCGAGATGCGCGCGGTCGGCCCGGACGCGCCGACCCTGTGCGGGGAATGGACGACCCACGATCTCGCGGCCCACCTCGTGGTGCGCGAGCGGCGCCTCGACGCTGCCCCTGGGATCATGATTTCCGCGCTCGCGGACTACACCGCCAAGGTGCAGGACCGGGTAGCCGCGGACAACGACTGGGAGGCACTGCTCGACAAAATCGCCTCGGGGCCGCCGCTGTTGTCCCCCTTCAAACTTCTCGATCCGTTGGTGAACGTGGGTGAGATGTTCATCCATCACGAGGACGTCCGTCGCGCCGCGGCCGGTTGGGAACCGCGCGAACTCGACGCCGCCACTACGTCGGCGATCACCCGGCAGATCTCGATGATGGCGCGCATGACGTTGTCGAAGACGCCGTGCCACGTGTCGTTCCGTACCCCCGAGGGCAAGACTGTCGCGACCATCGGGCGCGGCCCAACCGTCATCGTGACGGGCGCGCCGGCGGAACTGCTGATGTTCGCCTCCGGCCGCGACCAGCACCGCGCGACGTTCTCCGGCGACGACGATGCGGTGCGCGCGCTCCGCGAGGGCCGCAGCGGTATGTGAGCCGAAGTTCGCCTCAGGGCGCGCCGAGCACCAGCCCTGAGAGCACTCTCAGCGACGTTGCGGTGCGTGCGATATGCGAGGCAGAAAGCGGCCAGTGCCCGAGGGGCTCGGACTGTTCTGGTGGCGCCTTTAGACTTCGTTAAGTGGTTCACAGCAGTATTTTTTCGCGGGCGTTAACGTCGCCTTGTGCAGCGCCTCACGTTGTATAGACTGACCCGAATTGCCGAAGGATCCTGGGGAGGACCGCGCGTGGGCCTGAAAGGGGGAGGAACGCCGTGAAAGCAATGAGCGCGCGTCAGGCTCGATTTGCCACGATCGCTATCACGATCAGTATCGTAGCGTTCGCTAACGACTTTGCCAGGCATGGCGGGGGCCAATGAATCGGGGGATTCATCGGGGTCTCGTCCGGGTCTTCATCGTCATCGTCATCGTCATCGTCGTCGGGGACGTCCGGCTCGGGGTCACGCACAGCTCGGCAGCGACCCAGCACGGCACCTCGGGCGGGAGCAACAGGGGATCGAATTCAAATCCCCTTCGACCCGACGAACCCGGTTCCCACATACCGACCAAGGCCAACGGAAAAGGCACGCCGCCGCCGGCACCAGTCGTCGGGCGTCCGGAACCCGCACCGCAGCGTGCGGCGCCGAGCAGCGCCCCCACCTCCCCCTCCACCGCCGCCACCACCGGTGCGCGTGGTCGCCGTTGAGCCACCTCCCCCGCCGCCGGCCGAGGTGCTCACCGTCACCAAGTCCATCGCCGGAGTCGCCGTGGTGGACGGTCAGGGCTGCACGCCCGGTGCGCCGGTCAATGTCACGGTCGACGGCGACGCGGTCAGCAACACCGTGGCCAACGACAAGGGTGAATTCCATACGACGTTCGCCACCGGGACCACCCCAGCCGGCAAGCACACGGTGCAGGCCACGTGCGGCCCCACGCTGAACGCGGTGCTCGACATCGTCCTGGTCTCCGAGACCGGTAGCCCAGCGCCCACCATCGCGATGATTCTGCTGTTCCTACTCATGATCGCCTGGCTGCAACGTGGCCGCCTCGCGTCGGCAGCCAAGGAGTTGGTCCGCTGATGGCACGCAGATGGATCGCCGCGCTGACGATCGTCCTCGCCGCCGGGTTCGTCGGCAGTGCCGTCGCCCACGCCGCCGTAAGCGGAGTGACCGTGGCGGCGACCTTCAACGGTCAGGACATCGCCGGGGCAAGCACCGTCAAACCCGTGCGTCTCGAGCCGGGAACGCTCGCGAAGGTCACCCTCGACGTCACCAACAAGGGCAAGGACCCCGTCGTCGTCAAGAGGGTCGAACTCTCCGGGGACATCCTTGGGCTGAGCTTCTACAGATACGTCGCCTCAACCGAACTCACCGTCCAACCCGGCACCACCGGCAAGTTGAGCTATCAGGTGGATCTGACCGACCTCGACCATCAGGCCACCGGTTTGATCCGCGGTGACCTGAGGGTGACCGACGAGGCGGGACGCGTCATCGCGACCATCCCGACGGTGACCGACGTGCGCGGCTCGCTGTGGTCGATTTCCGGACTGTTCGGCTTGTTCCTGATCCTGTTCACCGGATTGACGTTGTTGGCTGTCGTCCTCGCGGTGGCGCGGCATCGACTCCCCGCGAACCGCGGCCAACGTGGCTTGCGGTTCCTCCTCCCCGGAGTCGGGATCGCCCTCGTGCTCGGGTTCACCGCGTCGGTCTTGCGCTTGTGGGTTCCCACCACCGGGGTGTGGTTGGCCGCTGCGGGCATCCTCGCCTTCGTGCTGTTCGCCCTCGGGTACTTCTCGCCGATGCCTGGCGACGAGGAGGACGAGGACTACTTCGACGACGGCGATTACGACCAGTACACCGAGAGCCAATACACCGACAGCCAGTACACCGACGGCTACGGATACGACCCGAGCACCGACGACCTCGGCTACGACCCGAGCACCGACGATCACGCCGACATCCAGACCACCGACGAACACGCCGAACATCCAGACCACCGACGAACACGCCAAGGACCAGCGGTACGCGATAACCGTCGGCAACGTCGGCAAAGAGGCACCCGACGAGAGTGACCCGTGAGCTCGGAACTCGTCGAGCGCATCCGTACCGCCTTGCCGGGCTACGAGATTGGCGCAGAGATCGCGCGCGGCGGCTTCGGCGTCGTGCTGTTCGGAACCCACCTTCGGCTGCAGCGCAAGGTCGCCATCAAGGTGCTCCCCGACGAGGTTGCCCACGAAGAGGACGTCCGCCACCGGTTCGCCGCCGAGGCGCGCATCATGGCCGAAATCGACCACCAGCACGTCGTACGGATACACGACTACATCGAAGACGAAAACCTCTGCCTGTTCGTGATGGAGTACCTGCCCGGCGGTACGGTCCTCAGCCGGTTCAACTCCGAGAGTTTCGACGCCACCGCCGCGATTGCGGTCGCGCTGGCCTGCGCCTCCGCCTTGGAAGCCGCCCACGCGGTGGGGATCCAGCACCGCGACGTCAAGCCGGCGAACCTGTTGTTCGCCGAGAACGGCACCGTCAAGCTCGCTGACTTCGGCATCGCCAAGATCGTCGGCGGAGACGGAAGCAAGACCCGCGCAGGCGAAATCGTCGGCACGGCCTGGTACATCGCTCCGGAACAGGTTCTCGGAACCAAGATCACACCGGCAACGGACATCTACGCGCTCTGCACGGTGCTCTACCAACTACTGACCGGAATGTTGCCGTTCCCACCGAATGACGAAGCTCATTCGATCTTTCTGATGCACGCGTTCGGGAAACCGATACCGCTCCGCTCAGTGGCGTCCAAGATTCCACCCCCGATCGCCGACGTCGTGATGCGCGGGCTGGCAACAGACCCGAAGAACCGTTGGCACTCAGCGGAGCAGTTCGGTGTCGCGCTAGCTACCGCCACGACCCAGTGCTGGGGTCCAAACTGGCTGAGCCAGTCCGGGATTCCCGTCCTGGGCAACGAATCGATCAAGGCTGCCATCGCCGGAATCAGCAGCCCGCCCGCGATGAGCGCAGGTCCGTGGTCGCCGGCCCCACCGGCGCCGCGGCCTCAGCGTGCGGGGGGCGCGCTCGTCGACGGCGAAGTGGCCTCACCGCGGATGCCGTGGATCGTCGCCGGAGTGCTGGCGGTCGCGGCGATCGTGCTGGCCCTCGTCGGACTAGGTTCACCTGCGCGAGGTGGAGATCTGAAACCGGGCACGGTGACGATCGCGGGGGTCGACCCGGTCACGGCGGGCGACGTCGAAATCGACATGACCAAGCCGATCCCGGTGACGGTCAAGGGCATTTCCGGCGACGAGACCGCATTGACGCAGCACGTTCTTGGGATCCCGGTCAGTACCAACGACGCACCGCTCGCGGCGGAAGGGCCGGGCCTGACGGCCGAGTTGAATCCGCCCAACCCCTATCTCTTGGCCGGCCAGATGTCCGGGGAGCTCCGTATCACCAAGGGCGACAACACGACCGCATCGCTCCGGTTCGGAATGCGAAGCACGCAGTCCGCTGCGACGACCGCCTTCGCCGCAGGCGTCGTCTTCCTCGCGCTGTTCGCCGTGGCCTACATCGAGTCCTACACCCGAACCTTGCGGCGTGGCCTCAACCAAATGTCGGCACGGGTGGGTCTGCCGATCGCCTCGGCCGTCCTGGCCGTGGCCATGGTCGGCGCGGTCTGGATCCTGGTGGGACGTGAACCGACCGTGGCCACGCTGATCGTTTGTGCGGTGATCGGCGCGGCTGCGGGTGTGAGCGCCACCCTCGCCGTGATGCGTCATGGCGAAGTGAACCGCAACCGCCGAATGCAGCGGACTCCGCGTCCCGCAAAGGTAAGCGGACGGACGCCACGACCTACGAAGATGACCGGCGGGACGCCACGACCCGCGAGGGTGAGCGGCGGAACTCCGCGGCCGACGAAGGCAATCGAGCCGACGCCGCCGCCAACGGACGTGATCAACCGGTCCACACCACCGCCGATGAACGCGAAGCGAAAGTCTCCCCCTGGCGTGAAGGTGAAGGGCGACACCACCGGCGGCAAACCCGGCGACCGCGAGCAGCCAAACAACGACGCGTAGGACCGCTCGGCTCGCCACCATCTAGTCTGGCGGGCATGGACTTCCGCGTATTCGTCGAACCCCAACAGGGCGCCACCTACGGCGATCAGCTCGCCGTCGCACAGGCCGCGGAGGCGCTCGGCTACTCCGCGTTCTTTCGGTCAGACCACTACCTGGCGATGAGCGGCGATGGACTGCCGGGCCCGACCGACTCCTGGGTCACGCTCGCGGGGCTCGCCCGCGAAACGTCGACGATCCGACTCGGCACGATGGTCACGTCCGCAACCTTCCGTCACCCCGGCGTTCTCGCGATATCGGTGGCACAGGTTGACGAAATGAGCGGGGGCCGCGTCGAATTGGGCCTCGGCGCAGGCTGGTTCGAGGCAGAGCACCAGGCGTACGCCATTCCGTTCCCGCCCCTTGGCGAACGCTTCGACCGGCTGACCGAGCAGCTCGACATCCTCACCGGAATGTGGGCCACCCCGGCAGGCGAGACCTTCGACTACTCCGGCGAGCGCTACACCGTCGTCGACTCGCCCGCGCTCCCGAAGCCCGTACAGACTCCGCACCCGCCGATCGTCATCGGCGGCGGAGGTGCGAAACGAACCCCCGCTCTGGCGGCGAAGTTCGGTGCGGAGTTCAACATGCCGTTCGCTCCGTTGGACACCTTGACGACGCAGTACCGCAGGGTCGCAGCCGCCGTGACGGCCGCAGGCCGATCCTCCGATTCGCTGACCTATTCGGCCGCGTTCGTGGTGTGCGCCGGGCGGGACGACAGCGAGGTCGCCCGTCGGGCCGAGGCCATCGGTCGCGAGGTCGACGAACTGCGGAGCAACTCACCACTGGCAGGCACGGCCGCCGAGATCGTCGACCGGCTCGGCCCGTTCGCCGAGGCCGGAGTCCAGCGGGTCTATCTGCAGGTTCTCGACATGTCCGACCTCGACCATCTGGAGTTCTTTGCCAACGAGGTCGTCAGCCAACTCGCCTGACGGCGCGACGGATCTGCCATTCCGACTACTATTCGGTCCGTGACCGGCGACCTGGACCTCGACGACGACAAGTCGACGACCCCTTCCTGGCACGAGCGCACGCCCACGCTCGTCGGTGCCAGCGTCGCTGCGCTGCTCGCACTGCTCGTCATGTACTTCGCGGTGTCGTGCGTCGCGCAGGAGTTCAACGCCCCGAACGAGGGCCCGCAGTACTTCATCGATCCCGGCGCCTCGACTTCGGGCTCCTACGGGAACTCCACGTCGGGTACCTCGACGTCGACCAGCTACAGCAGGGTCGTACCCCAGACCTCGGACATCAATCCCGGCGATACGACGACGGCGACGACGACCGACACGTCCAGCCCGCGGGGCGACTCGACCACCACGCGCAGGCGCCTACCGGGCGACGACGATTCGACCACGTCGCGACGTCCCCGGTTCAATCAGACCCGGCCCGTCTTCCGCCCGATCGACCCCTACAATCCGTAGCTCCGGTCAGCGCCACGCGCCGCATAGTCGGCGACCATCGCCTCCGCACTGCGCACCGCGGCGCGGCAAGCCCGTGTCGTGAACGGGTCGTTGAGGGGATGATCGGCACGGCGCCGCCATCGTTGCGCTGCCGAGAACGCCGCCCGTGGACCGTCGTACGGGGTGTCCGGGCAGCAGCCCGAGCCGGGTTTCGAAGTCGGTGCCCGAGCCCCCGATGATGCGGCGCAGCGAGGCCATCTCGTCCTCGTTCAATGTCGTTGAGCGCGAACGTAATTGGCTGAGCAACCGCAGCTCCTCGAAGGCGTGGGTGTCGGCGAGTAGCGGATCGAGGTCGGCGATGATCTGTGGCGTCGCATAGATCGGATTGACCTCGACGAACCTGCGCAACGACAGCAGCGCGGTGTGCGCCTTCAATAGCTCGGAGCGCTGGGCGAACTGCTGGTCGATGACGTCGCGCAGCGCGATCAGCCCGCTGCGCTCGAGCAGTTCGTCGGCCAGCGCCACCGAGTCGGAGACACCGGCCCGCAACACCGCGATCGAGATCCTGATCCCGAACATCCCGAACCGGTCCAGCAGAGCGGCGCGGGTTGCCGCGTCGACGGGCAACGCGCCGTCCTCGCGAACGAACCGGTCCACCGACAGCATCGCCTTGGTCAGGTCCGCGGTCTCGACGCCTGCGAGCTTCTGCAGCGCGACGAACTCGCTCTGCCGAAGCGTCCTGGCGGTCAGGGCAAGCAGTCCGGACACCGGAACGACGGCCTGGCAGATGCCGGTCTTGTCCATCTCCTCGGTGAACCGGGTGGCGACCTCGCGCGCCGACATCATCGCGTCGATGCGTCCCGCGCCGATCTCGTCGGCCCGCGACGCGACGCCGATCACGCCGAGCGCACCGGCGGCGCCGCCGACCAGCGTGCCGATCTGCGTGAGCAGCGCGATGTCGGCCGCGTTGAGGGTGCGCAACAGGAACACCACAGCGTCGACGCGGGGCACGCCGTCGTTCGGAACCAACAGACGCAACGTCCGCTCCGATACGTCCCGCGATAGCGACGACGTGCCAGGAGTGTCGATGATCGTGGTGTTGACCAGTTCGGCGGCGGGCCACTCGACGTCCAGGTCGACGACGTCGTCCGGGTCGAGTCGGGCCAGGTCGAACGTCAGCCCCCTCGAACCGTCCGAGGAGCCGTCGGTGCCACGCGAGATCGGCACGTTGGACCTGCGTCCGCCGCGGTGGTTGGCCGTCACCTTCGGCGTGGCACCGTTGCGGAACCACGTGACGATGCGCGTTGCCTCGGTGGCGTCCGTCGGCGCAATGTCTTCGCCGACAAGGGCATTCACCAACGTCGACTTGCCGGCCTTCAGGGTTCCTGCGAGTGCGATGCGCATCGGCTGGTTCAGCCGACCCTCGATCCGCATCAGCTCGTTGTGGACGTCGGGGCGCTGGGCATAGGCCGGATCGGACCGGTACGCCTGGATGGTTCCACGAAGGATCGCACGCACTCGATCGCTCGTGCTCATGTTGCGCTACCTCGCGGTTCGTTCCATCGGTTTGCTGGACAACCAGCTTAGGCACTGTCCCCGGCGTGCTTCCTGTGGGCCGGGGGAGGTCGTCGTTACGTAGGCCCGGCCACGGCGAGCTGCGGCGCGATGTTCGTCGCGTGCTCGGTTACCTGCTTGCAGGATGCTGAGCCGACGCTCGAGTTCGTTGGTCCGCGTGCTGCGTTCGTTCTCCTCCATCTTCGCCGCGTTGAGGCTGGCCTGCAGCGATTCGTTGAGCGAGCGCGTGGTCTGGTTGGCGATGCCGCGGTAGTGGTCGCGCAGTTGGCGCTGAATCGCCTTGAGCCGGTCGCGCGATTCCTTCATGACGATGAACGACACGTCGTCGACGAACTTGCGCATGTTGGTCTTGGCCTCGCTGCGCACCCGCAGCATGCGGTTCTCCATGTCTTCCTTGTAGGCCTTGCGGCCCAGCAACGCGACCGGCGCCCAACGACAACGGGTTCAACAGGCCCAGGCCGGCGACCGAGGTGAGCATCCCGAACATCAGCACGCCGCCGTACGAACCCCGCATGCCGGTGACCACCTTGTGGCCCTGCCTTGATCGGCTTGGCGTCCAGCTTCGACACCGACTTCATCTCTCCGAGGCCCGCACCCATCTCGCGCGCGTCGATCTTCGGCATGTCGATGGCGTCGATGCCCGCCTCCATGAAGGTGCGGGCCACCTCCTGGGCGAGCGCTTCGGCCCGCTGGTAGGCCCATACGAAGTTGTCACCGACGGCGGTGCCGACCGCGTTCTCCAGCTCGGCGCCGATCTCGGCCCAGTGCTGCGTCGGATCGGTGCTTGTCGATGACCTCCTCGGTGTGCTGCGTGATCGCGCGAAACCGGCCCCGAAGATCGTGGTCGACGTCGGCGGTCAGGTCGGCGATGCCGTCGTTGAGCACCTGCTGCCACAGCGCCGTCTGAGCCAGGGCGTCGGTGGCCTCCTGCTTGCGCCGCTCCAGGTCGGCGGTCAGCCGCCCGCGGGCCTCGGGGTCGTTGATCGAGGACAGTTCGGATTCGACCGCGAGCGTCAAATGCTCAGCGGCCGAACGTACTTCGATGAGTACCTCATCGCGTACCCGGTCGTTCTCCCGAGACAGCACCTTGTCGCTGAGGAACTTGACGATCGCGGGGAAATTCGACTCCTCGTTGAGTTCTTTGTCGTTCATCGCGATGGCGTGGCTGCGCAGCACGGACGAGACCGGAGTGACGGGGTCTGTCACACCCGCGCGCTGCAGATGCCCGACGTTGGCGTTGACGATCTCACGCCAGTGCGGATAGAGATCGGTCTTGGTCGCGAGAATCGTTGCCACCGGGCAGATTTCGACGGCCTGCCGGATGAACGTCATCTCCGGTTCGGTGAACTCCTGGCTGGTGTCGCTGACCATCAGAAGCGCATCGGCATCGGGAAGGAGGCCCAGCGTCGCGGAAAGGTGCGGCTGTCCGTGACCGCCGACGCCGGGTGTGTCGATGAACGCCAGCCCGTTCTTCAGCAGCGGACTCGGTGCGGTGACTTCCACGCGAAGCACCTCGCGACCACCGGCCTGGGGCGCGCGGCGCAGGTCGTTCTTGACGTCGGTGGGCGGGATGTCGATGGCCAACGGTTCTTCGCCATCGCCGACGTTGACGATCAGCTTCGCCGTCGGTTCCTCCCCGTACGACACGACGGTGGCGAGCACGGTGGTCTCGTCATCGCCGACCCGGGCCACCGGAACGTTGAGCAACGAGTTGAGCAGTTGGCTCTTGCCCTGCTTGAGCTGGCCCGCGATCACCACGCGAATCTGTGGATCCATGATCCGCACCTTGGCCCTGGCCAGCCGCTCCGCCAGGTCGCCTCGGTCGTACATCGAGGCGAGCGTGGTGGTGTGGTCGATCAGTTCGACGATGACCTTGACCTTGCGGGGGTCGTTCGGTTGCGTCATGAGGCCCTTCTTCCGAACCGCGCCGGCGGCGACATCCAACTTACGAGCGGCGCCGGCGACGACATCCAACTTCGGTTCACGCGGCAGCTAGCTCAAACGTAGACATGCGAACTGGCGGGGACCCTGTGGGTCCCCGCCAGTTCGTGATCGCTGCCTTCGGATCAGAATGCGTCGAAGCTGTTGTCGTGGGGCGCGATGTGCGTGGAGTTGTCCATCGTGTTGCCCTCGTTGCTGACGCCGGTCACGGAGTGGTCGTCCGACTCCGACGTCGTGGTGGTGTCGATCTGGTTGTGCGAATCGGAGTTCGCCTCGGTGGTCGACGACGAGTGCGACGAGACGCTGGCGTCGGTGTTGACCGAGCTGTCGTTGTGGCTGTCGGTCCTGTTGTCGACGTAGTGGATACCGCCGCCGCCACCGTCGCCACCCGAAGCGCTGCTGCTTCCGGAAGCGTTGCCGCCACCGACGTTGATCAGGCCGCCGCTGTGCCCCTGCGAGCCCGAGCTGCCTGCGCTGCCACCGCTGCCGCCGCTTGCGTCGACGTCGTTGAACACCGGGCCCTCGTTGCCCTGGATCACGGTGCTGCCGTTGGTCGCCGTGGTGCCGTTGTCGTCGATGCTTCCCTCGCCCTGGTTGACGTTGGAACCGGTGCCCGCGAACACGTCGCCGTTGTTCATGTGGTTGTTGTTGCCCAGTGCCGCACCGTCACCGGAGACGATGTCGCCACCGTTGTCTCCGTCGACGACCACGCCGTGGCCCGTCGCGGTGTTGGTGGTGGTGGACTTGTCGCCGAGCGTGATGTCGCCGAAGCCCAGGTTGAACGCGCCGTTCTGCGCGTTCGCGCCGGCATTCTGGTCCGGGCTGAACAGGTCGTTGTTGCTGGCGAGCTGGGTGTCGTTGTTGCTGGCAAGCTGCGTCTGCGGCGCAAACGAGGTCTGCGGGGACGCGATGCCGTGGTAGTCGGAGACCGCGCGCTGCAGGCCGAGCACGGGGTTGCCGCCACCGAGAAACACACCGGCCGGGGCCGCGCTGACGCCGCGACGGCCTGGAACTGCGCCGCAGAGACGTTCTGCAGGCCGACGTTGCGCAGCGCGCCATCGGGGTCGGCGATGAAGTCGGCCGCGACGGCCGGCGTGCGGAACAGGTCGAGGATGTAGTCGATGAGATTCATTGAAGTGCCTTTCGGTCGGGTTCTGTTGGCTTGTCGCCAGGTGAATCCGGCGATCTGGTGACAACGTTATGGCTCGGCGAACCTCCCGGAAACGGGGCCGCAACCCCTAGCTCGGCTCCACCGTGGTGGGGTGTCCATGGGGTCTTCATTAGGGGATTAGGGGGTCAGTAGGGGTACCCCGTCCCAACCCCACTGTACCTGCGCAAATACGACGACAGCGCGACCGTTGCCGGTCGCGCTGTCGTCGTGTCGGATCGGGAAATCAGGTGAACAGGTCCATCCCGGGGTCGTCCTGATGGAGTTGCTGGTCGTCGACGATCGCATGATCCCAATGGTCGTCGAGGCCGGCGGCGTCCAGATCGGGTACGTCGTCGATGACGGGTGCGGCCAGCTGTGCCGACGCGTCCTCCGCCGAGGCGAGCACGGGCACGTCGCCGCCGAGATCGAAGTCCATCGGCGGTGCCGTCACCCGGGCAAGGTGTCGTGCACCACGGGTTGGATCCTGGTCGATGACCTGCGTGTGCAGGTGATCGTCGAACGCTGTCGAACGCATCGAATGCCGCGGTGGCCGCTCCGCTGGCCCACACGTTGCCGTCGTGGGCATCGGTGAACCCGCCCACTCCGCCGGTCGGCATGGCCGAGGACAGCGACTCGGCAACCACGGGGATGAGGTTGTTGACGTCGACGCTGGTGACATCGGTGAGGTTGGCATCGGCGATCGTTTGCGCGGGGTTGGCTGCGTACTGTGCAGCGACGTCGGGATCGCGCACCACCGACATTACGAAGTCGAGTAGCGAGTTCGCCATGACACACCTCCGTCCTTTCCGGCGATACACCACGAGTGAAGGCTCAATGGTTCCTGCCAAATGTTATCGACCTGCGACGTCCCTGTGATCGGTGCCGAACCCAGCCCTGCCGAAGGCCACGTTAGGGGACCGCGCATTAGGGGATCGGCGCCACTAGGGGGATCGGTGTCGCGTACCGACCAGGGCCGCTATGGTGAGGTCTGTTTCTTCCGACACGGTCGCCGCCGGGGCGGCTCCGATGATCCGGCAGGGGTGACTGTATAGATGAGCGACTCTCTGGGGTTGTCCGTCGGGACCGCCAATCTGGTGGCGACCGCTGCTGGCCGGCCCCCGATCGTGCGCCAGTCAGTGCTGACCCTGTTCAACGACCGCGCGCCAGAGGCCGGGATCGTTCCCGGGCCGAACCGACTGGTGCTGACGGGCTTCGTCGAGCGCGTCGGCGACCCCGTGCCCCTCATCGCGTCGGACGGATCGTCGCACCGCGCCGACATCGTGCTCGTCGAGGCTCTCGATGCGCATCGCTCGGGCCGCCGGCGGTGGCTCGCCGGTGACGATCGCCGTGCCGTCCCATTGGGGGCCAGGCGTCGTCGGCGCACTGCGCAACGCGTTGCGGGCCAAGCCAGGCCTTACCCCGGGTGGCCAACCCGCGACGGTGATTCCCGACTCCGTGGCGGCCCTTGCGAGCCTGCAGGCGGCTCCCGGACTCCCCAGCGACGGCGTGGTCGTCCTGTGTGACTTCGGTGCCAGCGGAACCACCGTCACTCTGGCCGACGCCCGCGCGGGCATGGCGCCCATCGGGGAATCGGTTCGCTACCAAGAGTTCTCGGGCGACATGGTCGACCAGTCGCTGCTGAACGCCGTCGTCGCGGGCGTCGCGGAGTCGCGCGACGAAGACCCCGCGAGCACCGCGGCGGTCGGTTCTCTGGTGCGACTGCGCGACCAATGCCGGCAAGCCAAGGAGCGGCTGTCCGCCGACACCGCCGCAGCGGTTCCCGTCCAGCTACCGGGATTCTCGTCCGACGTCCGGGTCACGCGCGCCGAGTTGGAGCGCATGATCGAGGGGCCGCTCGAAGGCCTGCTGGATCTGGTGGAGGACACGCTGCAGCGCTACCGGGTCCCGTTCGCGGCCATCTCCGCGGTGGCGACGGTCGGCGGCGGCGCCGCGATCCCCCTGGTCACGCAGCGGTTCTCGGAGCGGTTGCGCGCACCTCTGGTGACCACACCGGCACCCGCGCTGGCGTCAGCCGTCGGCGCGGTGGCCGTCGCAGCCATCGCCCTGGACGCGAGACTCGGCGACGGGCCTGGCGACCGCCGCGGACATGCCCACCGGTCTCGCCCCTGCCGCGGACACCCCCACTGGGCTGGCGCCTGCCGCGGACGCGCCAACCGGTCTTGCTCCGTCGATGGGCGGGGCGGCGGTTCCACCGCCTCCCGTCGGCGGGTCCGGCGGGTTGGCCTGGTCGCAGGATGACGACGTCCCAGGCGGCGAACCGGTGCCCTATGCGGGCGGCGGTTACCCGTCCGACTTCGGCAGCCCGACCAACGCCCGGCCCCAGGTCGAATTCCTCCACGAGGAGGAGGACGACTTCGCGGACCCGGAACCGCCGCCGTGGTACCGGCGGCCACCCATCCTGTTCGGGGCTGCCGCGGCAGCGGTGCTGCTGGCAGGTGGCGGCCTGATCGCGGTGAACCTGACGAGTTCGGACGAGCCGTCGGGACCGGTGACCAAACTCGAGACCAGTTTCTCCGAGATCTCCGAGACGCAGACCCGCACCGGAGAGAACGGCGAGGTGACGACCACGGTCATCGTCACCTCGAGCCCCGTGACCAAGACGATCACGTCCTCGACGACGACGCCGCCGACCACCGCAGCCGACGACGACCACCACGACCACCACGTCGCCGACCACGACGACGACCACGACCACCACGACGACGACGACCACCACCACGACGACGACGCCCAGCTCGTCATCCAGCAGTTCGAGCTCAAGCTCGAGCTCGAGCTCGAGTTCCAGCAGTCAGAGCTCGAGCAGTTCGAGCTCCAGCAGCCAGGCCCCCTTGACGGGCGTCACGCGCTCGGAGGAGAACAACGTCCCCGTCATCACGCTGCCGCCGCTCTTGCCGCCGCTTTCCCCGTGACCCGCCACGCCGCCGCCGCCGAGCTGACGGCGTCGCCAACCGAGCCGGCCAAGATCCTGGTCTCGGGCGGCATCGGCACGGGCAAGACCTCGCTGCTCACGGAGATGCGGGCGGCGCTGCGCGCTGCGGGCGTCGCCGTGATTGCCGGGCCGCCGCGTGACGGCCAACCGGCGGGTACGGCCGTCGTCGTCGACGACGCTCACCTGCTCAGTGCAGACGAACTCGAACAGTTGACGGAGCTGGTCGGCGACCCGGCGGCGACGGTCGTGGTCGCCGCCGAGCCGCTGGTGCACCGACGCGAGTTGACGGCGTTGACCAGCGCGCTCGCCCGCTCGGCGCCCGCAGTCTCGCTGAATCCGCTGAACCCGGTGGAGCTCGGTCGAGCCGCCGTCGACGTCCTCGGGTCGGCGCTCCCGGCCGAGCTGATCCGGATGCTGGCGACGACGACCGCCGGGCTGCCGTTCCTGGCGTACCCGGCGCTCGCCGCGATCGGATCGCTCGACGAGGACCCTCGCGAGTCGCCGGAATCCACCGTTTCGGAGGCGACGCGCGTCGCGCTCATCGAGCGGTTGCGACGCGTCGACGATGCCGTGCTGGACACACTCCTCGTGTCATCGCTATCTCCCGGGCTCGGGCCCGATGACGTGGCCGCCGCGCTCGACACGAGCGCCGACGTCGCGCAGGCGCTGGTCGACCGCGCCAGGGCGAGCGGGTTGATCGCTCCGGCCCACAGCGAGACGTTCGTGCGGTCGCTTCACCAGTGTCTGGCAGAGATCATCGGCGCCGCGCGGCACCACGACGTCGAGCTGGCACTGCTGCGTAGCCAAGTCGAAAAGTCAACGCTGTCAATGGATCTCGCGCTGAGAATGGCGGACCACGGGCTTCGCGATACGCAGCTCGCGGACGCCCTCATCGAGTTCGCCGATCGTAGTCAGGCTCATCCGGACCGGGTGGCGCGGCTGTATCGCGCCGCGGCGGAAGTCGGCGCGTCGGTGGTGAGCGCGCGGCTCGCCGAGGCGCTCGCCCTGTCCGGCGACTGCGGAACGGCTGGTCAGCTTGCTGACGAATTGCTGACGTCGACGGATCCCGCCGAACGAGCCGCCGCGGTGCGCATCGCGGCGAGCGTTGCCATGCACGACGGCGCCGCGACGCAGGCCGCCGAGTTGTTCCGGTGGCTGGGTCCATACCCGGACGCGGCCGTCGGTGTCGCCGGCACCATCGTGTCGGCAGGCGTTGGCGACATCGAGGCCGCGCGGATCTCGGCGAGCATCGAGACCACCGGGCCCCCGACGTCATCGGCACGAGCCGCGCGATGCCTTGCCGAGGGACTCGTCAAGACCCTAGATTCGCCCTACGGCACGGCGATTTCCGTTCTTGCCCAAGGCATTACCGCAGATCAGGCCTCGCTCTCCGTCTCCCCCGACACACCGGCGGCGCTCGTCACCCTGACGGCGCTGCATGCCGGCGATGCCGTTCGAGCGCGGAGCGTCATCGGCCGGGCAGCCGGTGCCGGAGCTACCAACGGCTTCTTCGATCACCGACATCGGCTGTTGGCCGGGTGGGTCCACATGCAGGATGGTCAGTTGCAGGCGGCGATCGCCCAGGCGACGGCAGTTGCAGACGCCGCCAGCGAGCGCCTTCACCGCAGGGACGCACTCTGGGCCGCCGCACTCCAGACCGGCATCGCGACGGCGCAGCGGCGACACCGGCTCGATGCAGAAGCACTGGTACGCCGCCATGGAGGTGCTGACCGAGTACTCGATGGACCTCTACTCCCTGCTGCCGCTCGGCGAGCTGTGGATCGTCGCCGCCCGCATGCACCAGCTCGACCGTATCGACCACTCCGTCGCCGAGGCATTCAATTTGCTTGAGCGGCTTGGCAATCCGGTCCTATGGTCGCTTCCCCTGCATTGGGCGGGCGTGCACGCGGGAATCCTGGCCAACTCCCCGGGGGCGGTGGCACCGCACGGTCAGGCACTCTCGGCCGCCGCCAGCCACACCGCGTTCGCGAAGGCATTGGCCACGGCGGGCCGCGCCTGGCTCCGCGTGCTGGCCAACCAGGTCGACGCCGACGAGGTCACCGTCGCCGCCCGCGCGCTGGCCCAGTTCGGCCTGACCTGGGATGCGACGCGCTTGGCCAGCCAAGCCGCGCTGCAGACACCGGACGCGCGCGTATCCGGTGCGATGCTCCAGTTGGCCCGCGACCTGAAGGTGTCGATTGGCGACCAAGCCCCAGCGGCCGAGACAGGTGGTACGCCCGCGACGAGCGCGGCACCCCAACGGGTCTCGCCGAATCCCGCGTCGTCGCAGTTGTCCGAAAGGGAACGCGAGGTCGCCGCCCTGCTGCTGCAGGGCATGCCCTACCGCGACATCGGTAGCCAACTCTTCATCTCCGCGAAGACCGTCGAACACCACGTGGCGCGCATTCGGCGCAGGCTGGGGGCGGAGTCGCGATCGGAGTTGTTGTCGATGTTGAGAGCCGCGCTGGGATCGCCGATCTGAGATTCCACGGCAGATAGTGAGTTAGGACAACCTTCGTAGCGATCCTGGTTCGCCAGATGGAACTATGAGCAGGCATCTAGCGTAAGTTACCCGTCAGTAACTCAGACCCAGTTGTTCATCGGGAACTTGGATTTTGGGAGGCACGTGGTGGACGAGCACACCCTGGTGTTGATCACCATGGCCATCGGCGTGATCGGGACGATCGTCGTCCTCGGCTTTGCCGCCAAGCGAGTGCTGTTCCTGGTCAAGCTCATCAGCTCGGGGCAGAAGACCATCGACGAAGATGCCCGCAAGGACAATCTGAAGACCCGCATCATGACGCAGGTCGAAGAGGTCTTCGCGCAGACCCGGCTACTGCGATGGAACGTTGCGGGACTCGCCCACTTCTTCACGATGTGGGGCTTCTTCGTGCTGGCCACCGTGTATCTAGAGGCCTTCGGCGTGCTGTTCTACCCGAAGTTCGCCATCCCGTTCGTCGGGCACTGGGCCGTACTCGGATTCCTGCAGGACTTCTTCGCGTTGGCCGTGCTCGCCGGAATCACCACGTTCGCGATCATCCGCATCGTCCGCGAGCCCAAGAAGATCGGCCGGGACTCGCGCTTCTACGGCTCGCACACCGGCGGTGCCTGGCTGATCCTCTTCATGATCTTCAACGTCGTATGGACCTATGCGCTCTTCCGTGGGGCGGCGGCGGCCACGGAGAACCTGCCCTACGGCTGGGGCGCCTTCTTCTCCCATGGCATGGGCGCGTTGCTCGACCCCCTCGGACCGACCGCCAACGTGATCATCGAACGCGTCGCCCTGCTGGCGCACCTCGGCGTCGCACTCGTATTCCTGTTGATCGTGTTGCACTCCAAGCACCTTCACATCGGCCTCGCGCCGGTCAACGTGACGTTCAAGCGACTGCCCAACGCCCTCGGCCCGCTGCTGCCCGTGGAGTTCAAGGGCGCGTACGTCGACTTCGAGGATCCCGCCGAGGACGTGGTGCTCGGCCGCGGCAAGATCGAGGACTTCACCTGGAAGGGCTACCTCGACATGACGACCTGCACCGAGTGCGGTCGTTGCCAGTCGCAGTGCCCGGCATGGAACACCGGAAAACCGTTGTCCCCCAAGCTCGTCATCATGAACCTGCGCGACCACCTGTTCGCCAAGGCGCCCTACATCCTCGGCGAAAAGGACATGCCTGCCGACAGGGACTCCCCCAAGGATCTCGTCTCCGCTGACGGCGGCTTCATCGAGAGCAAGCACGACGAGCAGCACGCCGTTCCCGAGTCGGGCTTCGAACGCATCCTCGGGTCCGGACCCGACCAGGCCCTGCGCCCGCTCGTCGGCACGCTCGAAGAGGGCGGCGTCATCGACCCGGACGTGCTGTGGTCGTGCACCACCTGCGGCGCCTGCGTCGAGCAGTGCCCCGTCGACATCGAGCACATCGACCACATCGTCGACATGCGCCGCTACCAGGTGATGATGCAGTCCGAGTTCCCCGCCGAGCTCAATGGGTTGTTCAAAAACCTTGAGCGGGCGGGCAATCCCTGGGGGCAGAGCTCCAAGGAACGCACCAAGTGGATCGACGAGGTCGACTTCGACGTGCCGGTCTACGGCGAGGACGTCGACTCCTTCGACGGCTTCGAATACCTGTTCTGGGTCGGCTGCGCAGGCGCTCTCGAGGACCGCGCGAAGAAGACCACCAAGGCCGTCGCGGAATTGCTCGCCACCGCGGGCGTCAAGTTCCTCATCCTCGGCAGCGGCGAGACCTGCACCGGTGACTCGGCGCGCCGCGCGGGCAACGAATTCCTGTTCCAGCAGTTGGCCACCCAGAACGTCGAGACCATCAATGGCCTCTTCGAAGGCGTCGAGAACGTCGACCGCAAGATCGTCGTCACCTGCCCGCACTGCTTCAACACCATCGGCCGCGAGTACCCGCAGCTCGGCGCCAATTACCAAGTGGTGCACCACACGCAGCTGCTCAACCGGCTCATCAGGGACAAGAAGCTGGTCCCCGTCAGCCCGGTCAGCCAGGACGTCACCTACCACGACCCGTGCTACCTCGGTCGGCACAACAAGGTCTACGAACCGCCCCGCGACCTGATCGAATCGTCCGGCGCCACGCTGGTCGAGATGCCCCGGCATGCCGACCGCGGCCTGTGCTGCGGCGCGGGCGGCGCGCGGATGTGGATGGAAGAGCACATCGGCAAGCGCGTCAACCACGAGCGCGTCGAAGAGGCCCTGGACACCGGGGCATCCAAGATCGCCACCGGTTGCCCGTTCTGTCGCGTGATGATGACCGACGGCGTCGGTGACAGGGCCGAGGACATGGGCAAGGAGGCCGAGGTCCTCGACGTCGCCCAACTGCTGCTCGCTGCGTTGGACAAGGACGCAATCACGTTGCCCGCCAAGGGCGCTGCCGCCGAGGCCGCCGCTGCGCGCGCCGAGACCGTGGCGGCGAAGGCCGAAACCGCACCGGCAGAGGCCACGCCCGTCGAGCAGGCCCCCGCCGAGGCGGAGGCAGAGCCTGCGGCCAAGGCCGACACCGCTGCTGCGCCCAAACCCGTCAAGGGCCTCGGCATCGCGGGCGGGGCCAAGCGCCCCGGCGCCAAGAAGGCCGCACCGGCTGCAGAAGCCGCACCCGCGGCGGCACCGACGGAAGCGGCTGCACCCGCCGCACCCGTCAAGGGACTGGGTCTCGCGGGCGGAGCCAAGCGCCCCGGTGCCAAGAAGGCCGCACCCGCCGCGGAGACGGCTCCGGCAGCAGAGGCAGCGCCAGCAGCCGAAGCCCCCGCTGCGGCCGCTCCACCCGTCAAGGGACTGGGACTCGCGGGCGGCGCCAAGCGCCCCGGCGCCAAGAAGGCGGCGCCAGCAGCCGAAGCCCCCGCTGCACCCGCACCGGCCGAAACGCCTGCGGAGACGCCTGCTGCCGAACCTGCCGCACAAGCGACGCCAGCCCCGCCCGTCAAGGGTCTGGGACTTGCGGGCGGAGCAAGGCGACCAGGAGCCAAGAAGGCCGCACCTGCAGCCAAAGCCCCCGCTGCGCCAGCCGAGCCCGAAGCGCCAGCCGAGCCCGAAGTGCAGGCCGAGCCCGAAGCGCCAGCCGAGCCCGAAGTGCAGGCCGAGCCCGAAGCACAGGCCGCTTCGGACCAGCCCGCCGAGGACAATGGAGAGGCACAGCGCCCTCCGGTCAAGGGACTGGGTATCGCACCCGGTGCCCGACGTCCCGGTAAGCGCTGACCCTCCGGCGTCGGCGCGCCGATACGGCGCTCTGAGGCCACACCCGGTACGACACGAGTCCACGCCTACGCATGGACATCGCGAGGAACCCGGCTACCAGAGCTCTCGTGCTGCTTTAATGTCCAGACCGTCAATTGGCTGGGCATAGCGCCCTACCGGGGAAGGGCTCTAATGGCATCGCAGTCACACACGTCGGGGGGACGCCACCGCGCCACCAACGCCAGCAGCTCGTTCGCCAGCCGCGTGGCGATCGCCGCAATGGCCACCGGATCCTTGGCCGCAGCGGCACCGCTGCTCGGGCAGACCGCGACCGCTAATGCCAGCTGCGCCTCGGCATTTGGGCTCTCCGTCGGCTCGGGCTGCAGCACGGACGCCACCTCGATTGCCTTCGCACTGGGCCCCGGCAGCTCGGCGACGGCGACCGGCTTCTCCACGGCTTCGGTGTTCGGCGTCGGCAGCTCCGCCGTCACCACGGGCGGCCTGCTGAACAACAGTTTCGTCATCGGCAACAAGAGCGCCAACGCGACTTCGAAGGGCGGGGGCGACCTCTTCACTCACGTCGTCACCATCGGCAACGGCAGCAGTGCCACCACCGGCAAGAACGTGTTCGTCAACGACTTCAGCGTCGGCAACGGCAACCAGGCAAACGCCGACAACAATAAGGTCTCGAACCTCTTCACCCTGGGCAGTGGCAACATCAATGCCACTGGCGGCAACAGCTTTGCCAACTACATCACTACGGGCGTCAACAACAAGTCGACCGGCGGAGGCAACAGCTTCTTCAACAACATCACCACCGGCGCCAACAACACCGCGATCGGTGGCGGGAACAGCTTCACCAACCTGATCACCTCCGGCAATGGCAATACGGTCAACGTTGGCGACACCAAGGCCAATCAGTTCACCAATGTCTTCGTGACGGGCTCCAAGAACTTGGGTACGGCGGTCGACGGAAACGCGTTGACCAACGTCGCCATCACCGGACGCGGCAACTCCGGAAACACGATCAGCGACAACACGCTGGCCAACTTCATCGCGACCGGCATCAACAACGCTGGCTCGAGCTCCAAGACCAACACCGGGACCACCGAGGTCCTGACCGGCTTCGGGAACAAGACCACGTCCAGCAACAACTCGTTCACCCAAACCTTCCTGACGGGCCGCAACAACCAGTCGACGGTCTCGCAGAGCCGATTCAGCGTCGCCAACGCATTCGGTCGCGGCAACCAGGTTTCGGTCACCGGCAGCGGGTTCAGCGCCGCCAATGCGATCGGCATTAACAACAAGGCCACCGTCGCCAACACGATTGGCCGGATCGCCAACGCGATCGGCATCAACCAGAGCAAGACCCAGCCCTGATCCGCTAAGCGTCACCAATGGCACTGCCCCGCTTCGGCGGGGCAGTCCATTTTTGGGCCTAAGAACACGTCTAGCTGGCTCGTTTCGTAATTCGGTGGACGTCAGTGGCACCATTGGCAACGTGAGTACGCATCAGCTGCCGTGGCAAACGGGGCATCAGCCGCGCCAGCGGACGTTCACGCAGTCGACCAAGCTGCAGGACGTCCTGTACGAGATCCGCGGCCCGGTACACCAGCAGGCCTCACGGCTGGAGGCCGAAGGTCACCGGATCCTCAAGCTGAACATCGGCAACCCCGCCCCGTTCGGCTTCGAGGCGCCCGACGTGATCATGCGCGACATGATCCAGGCGCTGCCGTACGCGCAGGGCTATTCCGACTCGAAGGGCATCATCTCCGCCCGCCGGGCAGTCGTCACCAAATATGAACTGGTGGACGGGTTCCCGTATCTCGACGTCGACGACGTCTATCTCGGCAACGGCGTCTCCGAGCTCATCACCATGACGCTGCAGGCGCTCCTGGACAACGGCGATCAGGTGCTCATCCCCGCGCCGGACTACCCACTGTGGACCGCATCGACCGCGTTGGCCGGCGGAACACCCGTGCACTACCTCTGCGACGAGACGCAGGGCTGGATGCCCGACATCGCCGACATCGAATCCAAGATCACCGACCGCACCAAGGCGCTCGTCGTGATCAACCCGAACAACCCGACCGGGGCGGTCTACAGCCGCGAGAATCTGGTTCAGATCGCCGAACTCGCCCGCAAATACCAGCTGTTGATTCTCGCCGACGAGATCTACGACAAGATCCTGTACGACGAGGCAGAGCACATCGCGATGGCTTCGGTCGCACCCGATCAGCTCTGCCTGACGTTCAACGGACTGTCGAAGGCCTACCGCGTCGCGGGCTATCGCTCCGGCTGGCTTGCCATCACCGGACCCAAGGAGCACGCAGCAAGCTTCCTCGAGGGCATCAACCTGCTGTCGAACATGCGCCTCTGCCCAAACGTGCCCGCGCAGTACGCCATTCAGGTCGCTCTTGGCGGTCATCAGAGCATCGAGGACCTCGTTCTGCCGGGCGGGAGGTTGCTCGAGCAGCGCGACGTCGCGTGGACCAAGCTCAACGAGATCCCCGGCGTGTCATGCGTCAAGCCCGAGGGTGCGCTGTACGCCTTCCCCCGACTCGATCCCGAGGTCCACGACATCCACGACGACGAGCAGCTGGTGCTCGACCTCCTGTTGCAGGAGAAGATCCTCGTGGTGCAGGGAACCGGCTTCAACTGGCCAGCACCGGATCACCTTCGCATCGTCACGCTGCCCTGGGCCCGTGACCTCAGCAACGCGATCGAGCGGCTGGGGAACTTCCTGGCGGCGTACCGCCAGTAACGGCCTCTACGCTGTTGCGGGTGTCGCACTCGCATTCACACAGCTTGTCCACGGGTCCGGCGCCGCTGGGCCCGGTGGCAGCCAAGATCGTCGTCGGCCTGCTGGTCGCGATCGGTGTCGCCGTCGCCGTCGGGGCGGTGTGGCTGTGGCCAAGCAAGGAAACCGTCGACATCCCGCTGCCCTATCAGAACGCGTCCGGCGGTGCGGTGACCACCGAGTCCGGCCACGTCACGTCCTCGTCCACCGCGCCCTGCGGTAGTCCATCGGTGGGGGCGGTTCTCGACCTCCGCGCCCGTGGTCGTGCCCGCAAACGGCGCGGAGTGCGTGCAGACGCTGGTGTCGATCACCTCGGGACCCAATGCCGGGGCCAACACGCTCCTCGAGTTCAGCGAGGGGCCCGGCCAGCCACACCTGAGCGCGGGCGATGACATTCGGATCACCAGGCAGGTGGATCAGAGCCGGCACCACCACCTACGCCTTCTACGACTTCGAGCGGACCTGGCCGCTGGCCGCGCTGGGAGCAGTGTTCGCGATCGTGATCGTGGCGGTGGCGCGCTGGCGGGGGCTGCGGGCACTGGTGGGCATCGTGGTCGCGTTCCTGGTGCTGGTGGTCTTCCTGCTGCCCGCTCTCCGCGACGGCGCCTCGGCGATTCCCGTCACCCTGGTGGCGTCGGCGACCATCCTCTACGCGGTGCTCTACCTCGCGCACGGGGTAAGCCTTCGTACCAGCGCGGCCTTGCTCGGCACGCTGGCGTCGTTGGCCGTTGCGACCGTATTATCTTGGGGGGCAATAGAACTGGCTCATCTGACGGGCCTGTCGGAGGATCAGAACAACGAGATCGCCGCCTACATGGGCAACGTGTCGATCACTGGCCTGCTGCTGGCGGGGTTCATCATCGGCTCGCTCGGCGTGCTCAACGACGTGACGGTCACCCAGGCGTCGACGGCCTTCGAGTTGGCCGAGCACGGCGCGTCACGACGCGAGGTGTTCGTCGGGGCCATGCGCGTCGGCCGCGACCACATCGCCTCGACGGTCTACACGCTGGTGCTGGCCTACGCGGGCAGTGCGCTCCCTCTGCTGCTGCTGTTCAGCGTCGCCAACAGATCGCTCGGCGACGTGCTGACCAGCGAGACCGTGGCGATCGAGATCGCCAGGTCCGCGGTCGGCGGAATCGCGCTGGCGTTGTCCGTGCCGCTGACGACGGCGATTGCCGCCGCACTCGCCACGCCTATCGCTCCAGCAGCTCCAGCAGATAGCCGCCGTAGCCGGACTTGAGCAGAGCGGCGGCCCGCGCGGCGAGTTGGTCGTCGTCGATGAAGCCGACGCGCCACGCCACCTCCTCGGGCACGCTGATCTTGAGCCCCTGCCGCTGTTCGATGGTGCGGACGTAGTCGCTGGCGTCGAGCAGCGAATCGAACGTGCCGGTGTCCAGCCACGCCGTGCCGCGGGCCAGCACCTCCACCGAGAGTCGGCCTTGGTTGAGGTAGATCTGGTTGACCTCGGTGATCTCGTACTCGCCGCGTGCCGACTTCTTGAGCGAGCGCGCGATCTCGACGACGTCGTTGTCGTAGAAGTACAGGCCCGGCACGGCGTAGTGCGACTTCGGCGTGGCGGGCTTCTCCTCGAGCGACGTCGCGACGCCGTCGGGCCCGAACTCCACCACGCCGTACGCCGCGGGGTTGGCGACCCAGTACGCGAAAATTGCTCCGCCACTGATGGTTTGGAACCGTCCGAGGCTGGTACCCAGACCCGGCCCGTAGAAGATGTTGTCACCGAGCACGAGTGCGACGGTGTCATTGCCGATGTGATCCGCGCCGAGCACGAAGGCTTGCGCGAGGCCGTCCGGCTGGTCTTGTACCGCGTACCTGAGGTCGATGCCGAAGTCCGATCCGTCCCCGAGCAGCCGCTGGAAGGCGGGTGCGTCGTCCGCGGTGGTGATGATCAGGATGTCGCGGATTCCGGCCATCATCAGCGTCGACAGCGGGTAGTAGATCATCGGCTTGTCGTACACCGGCAGCAATTGCTTGCTGACGCCCATGGTGATCGGATACAGCCTGGTGCCCGATCCGCCTGCCAGGATGATTCCGCGCACGGACTGAGCCTAAAGGCACGCCTCAGCGAATCTGGCGTCGCACTCGGCCGCTCAGAACGGCGTGCGCTCCAGCCAACGGTCCCAGACGGCGCGGTCGCCGAACACCTCCACCCCCGCCTCCTCCACGGTTCGACGGCGGACGACGGCCAACAGCAGATCGCGTGGCCTTACCCCGCACGGCAGCCTCGCCCTTGCTGTGATCGTGCGACCAGTTGATGCCGTCCTCGTCGTGGGTAATCGTCCACTCACCCGTCGGCCCGAGTCCGTCGTCGGTGGCGTGCAGGTGAAGCGCGGTGCCGCGATCCACCGGCGGCGAGTGCGGGTCGGCTTGCACGACCATCAGATCGATCCACTCGCTGACGGCGTCGGCGGCCAATTCGGGCGGCAGGTCGTACTCGACGCCGACGGCGAGCGCGGCGTCGGCCCGGTGCACCGTCGCCTCGTGCAGCCGGCGCCGGACCCAGAAGCCCGCGGGCTTCGGGCCCGTGAACGTCCACACCCGCGCGTCCGGATCCCACGCGATCGACGGCGTCGATGACCGCCTTTGCACTCCCGTTCAGCCAGTCGATGGCCGCGTCGGGATCCTCTGGCGGCTTGCCATCGCGTACCTCGCGGGGATCGAGCGGCTCGTGTCGTCTCTCGGCGACGATCTGGGCGCCCAGCGATTGCCCCGCCCAAGGTGTTTGAACAATTGGTTCAACGTCCAGCCGGGGCACGTCGGAACGGGTGTAGTCGGGTCGGCGCCACGAATCACGTCACCGAACGCCTTGGTCTCCTCGATCAGCGCTGCTCGAAAGTCCACGCCTAGGAAGGTACCGCTGCGCGCGCCTCACCGAGCCTGATCGGGAGCGAAGCCCATCCCCGTAATACTCGGGTGTCGCGACGACTGCCGGCACCGGCGAGGCTGGCCTCCGGATAGCGCTCGAAGAACGTCCGCAGCCCGACCTCTCCCTCGGCCCGTGCGAGCGCGGCACCCAGGCAGAAGTGCCGTCCCCCGGAGAAGGACAGGTGCTTGCCTGCGTTCTCGCGGGTGATGTCGAAGCGGTGCGGGTCGGGAAAGACGGCCGGGTCTCGGTTGGCGCCTGCGAGGAAGAAGATGACGAGTTCGTTCGCCGCGATCCGTTGGCCGGCCACGTCGGTGTCGGCTTGTGCGAGCCGCCCGCTCATCTGTACCGGCGACTCCAGCCGCAGGATCTCCTCGACGGCACCTGGCCACAGCTCGGGGTTCTCGAGCAGCATGGCCAGCTGGTCGGGGTGCTCCAGCAGGATGCGGATGCCGCTGCCGAGCAGGTTCACCGTCGTCTCGAAGCCCGCCGCCAGCACCAGGCCCGCCGTCGCCCTGCAGCTCCTCGTCGTTGAGCCGGGCACCGTCGTCGCTGGCCTCGATGAGCTGGCTCATCAGATCGTCACCGGGGTTGTCGCGCAGATGCTGGATGTGGTCGGTCAGCCAGGCGTCGAAGCCGTCGAGACCACGCTCGACCCGCAGGTACTGCTTCCACGGCATCCCGATGTCCAGACTGGGCGCGGCGAGCTCGCCGAACTCGAGGATGCGCGGTCGGTCGTGCTCGGGCACGCCGATGATGTCTCCGATGACCGTCACCGGAAGTTGCGAGCAGTAGCGCTCCACGACGTCCACCGTGGCGGTCGGGGTTCCGTCGTCCAGCCCGTCGATCAGGTCCGCGCGCCGCCTCCTCGACCCGAACCCTCAGTGCCGCAACCGCTCTGGTGGTGAACACCGATGACACCGTCTTGCGGTAGCGGGTGTGATCAGGAGGCTCCACCGCTAGCAGCGACGGCGGAAGCAGCGGATGCAGACGGTCCTTGATCATCGTGCGCTCCTGAACCCAGCCGACCGGGCCGGGCATCGCGCTGCCAAACCTGTTGACGGCAAAGTCGTCGGACCGCAGCAACTGGTGCACGACTTCGTGGTCGGCCGTGAGCCACGCGGCGCGGCCGCGAACCAGCCGACCGCGGGCGCGGATCTCGTCGGAGAAGGCACCGGGGTCGTCGCGCACCGTGGGGTCGGCGAGGAGCCTGCCCTGCATCTCCCCGCGTTTGGCACCGAAGGCGGCCAGCCAGCCGATGATCCCGTGGAGCGTCAACCAGTGCAGCCGCTGCCGCACTCGCCCCCGTCGCGGCGTCGTCATGATTCGAGCTTAAGCACGGGGCGAAGATCGTCCAACCGGTCGAAGAGCTGCCAGACGTACGCCGACGTCCCGCCCTCGCGGTGCGCGTGCAAGTCGGCGAGAGTGGGGTCGTTGCAGTACCCGTCGAACGCGTCCTTGTCGGGCCATTCGACCAGGATGAGCACCTGCCGCCCGGCGACCTCGCCGAGCACGTTCTCGCGGAACTTCCCGAGCGCGACGACCCGACCGCCGTACCTGGCCACCTCGGCGACCGATCGCTTCGAGTACGCGAGGTACTCGTCGCGATCGGCGACGTCGAACAGATTCAGGGCATAGACCGTCATGCCACCACGTTACGTCGTGACGAGCTCCGGGATACGACGGCCGAGCGCGTGAACCCGCCAGCCCGCGGACTGCCACGTCGCCACGTCGAGGCAATTGCGGCCGTCCACAATGACTTTCGCGCGCACGGTGGCGGCAAGCTGGTCCGGATCGAGGTCGACGAACTCCTGCCACTCGGTGAGGACCAGGACCGCGTCGGCGCGCTCGCACGCCTCGATGGCCGACGTCGAGTAGTTCAGCGTCGGGAAGATGCGTTGCGAGTTCTCCATGGCCTTGGGGTCGTAGACGTTCACCGTCGCGCCGTTGAGTTGCAGCAGACCGGCGACGTTGAGAGCGGGTGAGTCGCGGACGTCGTCGGATTCGGGCTTGAATGCGGCACCGAGGACGGCGATGTTGGCCCCCAGTAGCGAGCCTCCGCACGCGGTCGTCGTCAGCTCCACCATCCGGGCACGGCGGCGCATGTTGATGCTGTCGACCTCGCGCAGGAACGTCAACGCGTGGTTGGCGCCGAGTTCGCCTGCGCGCGCCATGAATGCGCGGATGTCCTTGGGCAGGCAGCCGCCGCCGAATCCCAAGCCTGCGTTGAGGAAGCGACGGCCGATGCGCGGGTCGTAGCCCAGCGCGTCGGCGAGCATCGTCACGTCGGCGTCGGCAGCCTCGCAGACCTCGGAGATCGCGTTGATGAACGAGATCTTGGTGGCCAGAAAGGCATTCGCCGACACCTTGACCAACTCGGCGGTCTGCAGGTCGGTGACCAGGAACGGCACCTCCTCCGCGAGCAGAGGGGCGTAGAGCTCCCGGATCGGCGGGCTCGGCGCGGATCGAATCCCGTTGCACTCCAAGCACGATGCGGTCGGGGTGCAAGGTGTCGTGGACGGCGAAGCCCTCGCGGAGGAACTCCGGATTCCAGGCGATCTCGACGTCGATGCCGTCGGGTGTCAGTCCGCGGGCGCGCTGGGCTAGTTCGGCGGCCGTGCCGACCGGGACCGTCGACTTGCCGACGATGACCGCCGACCGCCGCAGCCGCGGCACCAGCGTGTCGATCACGGAGTACACGTGGCGCAGATCAGCGCCGTATTCGCCCTTCTTCTGCGGGGTTCCGACGCCGAGGAAGTGCACGTCGGCGAACTCGGCTGCCTCTTCGTAGTCCGTGGTGAAGCGCAGACGTCCGGCATCGATGTTGTCGCGCAACACCTTCCGCAAGCCCGGTTCGTAGAACGGGATCTCGCCGGAGGACAGTTTCGCGATCTTGCTTGGGTCGACGTCGACGCCGATCACCTCGTGGCCGAGTGCTGCCATTCCCGCGGCGTGAGTGGCGCCGAGGTAGCCCGTGCCGAACACTGTGCATCGCATATGCCCTGCATAGGCTCCCGCGATGAGCTACTTGCTAAGCGACACTTAGCGTTAGACCAACGCTAGACGGGGACGGTGCCGGGCCGGGGCCCGGGGGTGTCAGATCCCGGCCGCCGCCGACAGGTCCCGCTTGATCGCGGCGAGCAGCTCCGGCGGCCGTCGCCCGCGCCGCCGGCAGCGCCGCGTGCGCCGGCCACCGGGACCACGACCTCCAGGTAGCACTTGAGCTTGGGCTCGGTGCCGCTCGGGCCGGACGATGACCCGGGCGGCTCGACGCCGGTCGCCGGCCAGCGTGGTAGCGCAGCCCGTCGGTGGGCGGCAGCGGCTCGCGTGCCCTCGCGCGCAGGTCCTCGGCCGCGGTCGACCGCGCAGGCCCGCCGAGCGCGGTCGGCGGCTGCTCGCGCAGCCGCGCCATCGCGTCGGCGATCAGCGACAGGTCCTCGACCCGCACCGAGAGCTGGTCGGTGGCGTGCAGGCCGTGCTCGACGGCGAGGTCGTCGAGCAGGTCGATCAGCGTCCGGCCCTGCTGCCTTCAGCTCGGCGGCCAGCTCGGCGACGAGCAGCGCCGCGGTGATGCCGTCCTTGTCGCGCACGCCGCTCGGGGTCGACGCAGTAGCCGAGCGCCTCCTCGTAGCCGAAGCGCAGGCCGTCGACCCGGGCGATCCACTTGAAGCCGGTCAGGGTCTCCTCGTACGGCAGGCCCGCGCGCCGCGGCGATCCGGCGACGAGCAGCGAGGAGGAGACGATCGACGTCGGCGAACGTGCCGCGTGGCGCCCGCGTGCGCACCAGGTGCGCGGCGAGCAGCGCGCCGACCTCGTCGCCGCGCAGCATCCGCCAGCCGCCGTCGGCGCGGCGTCGGGCACGGCGACGGCGCAGCGGTCGGCGTCCGGGTCGTTGGCGATGACGAGGTCGGCGTCCGGCGCGCGCGGGCCGCGCGCGAACGCGAGGTCCATCGCGCCCGGCTCCTCCGGGTTGGGGAAGGCGACGGTCGGGAAGTCCGGGTCGGGCTCGGCCTGCTCGGCGACGAGCACCGGCGCCGGGAAGCCGGCCCGGGCGAAGGCGGCGAGCAGGACGTCGCCGGCCGACGCCGTGCATCGGCGTGTAGACGATCCGGACGGTCGCGCGGCGACGCCCTCGGCCAGCACGGCGTCCGTGCGGGCCAGGTAGGCGTCCAGGACGCTCGTCGCCGAGGGTCTCCCAGCCGCCGTCCGGGCGCGGCACGCCGGCGAGCGGGCCGACCGCGGCGATCTCGGCGGCGATCTCGCGCGTCGGCGGGCGGCACGATCTGCGAGCCGTCGCCCAGGTAGACCTTGTAGCCGTTGTCGCGCGGCGGGTTGTGGCTGGCGGTCACCATCGACGCCGGCGACCGCGCCGAGGTGCCGGATGGCGAAGGCCAGCACGGGCGTGGGCAGCGGGCGGGGCAGCAGCGGCGGCGCGCAGCCCGGCGCCGGTCATCACGGCGGCGGTGTCGCGGGCGAAGTCGTGCGGACTTGTGGCGGGCGTCGTAGCCGATGACGACGAGCCCGCCGCCCGTCGCCCTGCGCCTTGCAGGTACGCGGCCAGGCCCGGCGGCGGCCCGGATGACGACGGCGCGGTTCATCCGCATCGGGCCCGGCGCCGAGCTCGCCGCGCAGCCCGGCGGTGCCGAACTGCAGGGTGCCGGCGAAGCGGTCGGCCAGCTCGGCCGGCCGCGTCCTCGGCGTCGATGAGCTGCGGCGAGCTCGTCGCGGGTCTCCGGGTCGGGGTCCTCGGCCAGCCACGCCCGGGCCCGCGCGACGAGCTCGTCCGTGCACCTGGTGTGCTCCGTCGCTGGTCGCGTCGTCGGTCGCCGTGCGTGCCCGGGCGTGCGGCGTCCCGCGGCGGCGGCCGGCGGCTGCCGGGCGGACCGCGGCCGTCGGCGCCGGCCGTCAGAGCCGGTCCGAGCACCTGGGCCAGCAGCGCGCCCATCCGGGCGGCCGAGTCGCGGCCCGCCTGCAGGACCTCCTCGTGGTTGAGCGGCTCGCCGGTCATGCCGGCGGCGAGGTTGGTGACCAGCGAGATGCCGAGCACCTCGGCGCCCGCCTCGCGGGCGGCGATGGCCTCCAGCGTCGGTGGACATGCCGACCAGGTCGCCGCCGATCGCCCGGACCATGCCGATCTCGGCCGGCGTCTCGTAGTGCGGGCCGGGGAGCTGGACGTAGACGCCCTCCTCCAGGGTGGGGTCGACCTCCTTGCACAGCGCGCGCAGCCGCGGCGAGTACAGGTCGGTGAGGTCGACGAAGTTGGCGCCGACGATCGGCGAGGTCGCCGTCAGGTTGATGTGGTCGCTGATCAGCACCGGCTGGCCGGGGCGCATGCCCGCGCGCAGGCCGCCGCAGCCGTTGGTCAGCACGACGGTCTTGCAGCCGGCGGCGACGGCGGTACGGACGCCGTGCGCGACGGCGGCGACGCCGCGGCCCTCGTAGAAGTGGGTGCGGCCGAGGAAGACCAGGGCGCGCTTGTCGCCGATCCGGTACGAGCGGACCTTGCCGCCGTGGCCCGCGACGGCCGGCGGCGGGAAGCCGGGCAGCTCGGTGACCGGGAACTCGTGCTCGGGGGCGCCGAGCGCGTCGGCGGCCGGAACCCAGCCGGAGCCCATCACCAGGGCGACGTCGTGGGTCTCGGCGCCGGTCAGCTCGCGCAGGCGGGCGGCGGCGGCGTCGGCGGCGGCGTGCGGGTCGCCCGGATGTCGTCCGGAAGTAAGCAGATGCGTTCACGCGGACGAGGGTAGCCGGTCTGCCTACGCGCGTAGATGACGGAGCTCACGGTGCTCGCGATCGTTGTCTTGTCGTTTCCGACGAACGCACGGCGCCGTACGGCGGTCGCCGCCGGGACGCCGGCGGCAGCGCCCGGCCGGCCCGCGTCAGCAGGGGCGCTTGCGCAGCTCCATCACGTAGTCGTGCGGCGCGCCCGCCGACTCCGCGGCGTCGGCGATCTCGCCCAGGTAGCGGGCGGAGGGCAGGCCGCCCTCGTAGCCGTTGAGGACGTAGACCCAGGCCGGCTCCTCGCCGTCCAGGGTGTGCACCCGCACCGCGCATCCGGCGGTAGATGTCCGAGGCCGACGCCCTCCCAGCGGTCCATGGACTCCTCGTCCATGCGGCGCGATGTCGTACAGCGCCGACGAAGACCTGGGAGCCGGGTCCTCGACGACCGTCGCCAGCGCGCCCTCCCAGCCCATCTGCTCGCCGCCGAAGGTCAGCCGCCAGCCGTCCAGCCAGCCGGTGCCGCGCAGCGGCGAGTGCGGTGCGCGGCGGGTCATCAGCCGCGCGTCGAGGTTGCCGGCGTACGCGGCGTAGAGCGACATGGCGTCGAGGGTACGGGAGGCGGCGCGCGCGTCGCCGGCGGGCGGACGCGGCCCGGATCGGCCCGTCCGGGGGCCCCTGGGCGTGAAGCACCTTGGCGCGTGCGGGACAATGGAGTACGTGACTCGGATCGTGATCATCGGTGGCGGACCCGGCGGATACGAAGCGGCGCTGGTGGCCGCCCAGCTCGGCGCGGAGGTGACCGTCGTCGACTGCGACGGCCTGGGCGGGGCGTCGGTGCTCACCGACTGCGTGCCGTCCAAGACCCTCATCGCCACGGCCGAGGTGATGACGACCTTCGACTCCTCGTACGAGGAGCTGGGCATCATCGTCGCCGACGACACCCCGCCGCTGGAGCAGGCCGCCCGGGTGGTCGGCGTCGACCTCGGCAAGGTCAACCGCCGGGTGAAGCGCCTCGCGCTCGCCCAGTCGCACGACATCACCGCCTCCGTGACCCGGGCCGGCGCCCGGGTGATGCGCGGCCGCGGCCGGCTGGAGGGCTGCAGGCCGCCGGACGGCTCCCGCAAGGTCGTCGTGCGACGGCCGCCGACGGCACCGAGGAGACGCTGACCGCCGACGCCGTGCTGATCGCCACCGGCGCGCACCCGCGCGAGATGCCCGACGCGCTGCCCGACGGCGAGCGGATCCTGAACTGGACGCAGGTCTACGACCTCGACGAGCTGCCCGAGGAGCTCATCGTGGTCGGCTCCGGTGTCACCGGCGCCGAGTTCGCCGGCGCCTACCAGGCGCTCGGCTCGCGCGTCACCCTCGTCTCCTCCCGCGACCGCGTGCTGCCGGGCGAGGACCCGGACGCCGCCGCCGTGCTGGAGGACGTCTTCCGCCGCCGCGGCATGAACGTCATGGCCCGCTCCCGCGCCCAGTCCGCCAAGCGGGTCGGCGACCGGGTCGAGGTCACGCTCGCCGACGGCCGGGTCATCACCGGCACGCACTGCCTGATGGCGGTCGGCGCGATCCCGAACACCGCGGGCATGGGCCTGGAGGAGGCCGGGCGTCAGGCTCAAGGACTCCGGCCACATCTGGACCGACAAGGTCTCCCGCACCACCGCCCCCGGCGTGTACGCGGCCGGTGACGTGCACCGGCGTCTTCGCGCTCGCCTCGGTCGCCGCCATGCAGGGCCGGATCGCGATGTACCACTTCCTCGGCGACGCGGTGGCCCCGCTGAACCTGAAGACGGTCTCCTCGAACGTCTTCACCGACCCCGAGATCGCCACCGTCGGCTACACGCCAGGCCGACGTCGACGCGGGCAGATCGACGCCCGGGTCGTCAAGCTGCCGCTGCTGCGCAACCCGCGCGCCAAGATGCAGGGCATCCGCGACGGCTTCGTCAAGCTCTTCTGCCGCCCCGGCACCGGCATCGTGGTCGGCGGTGTGGTCGTCGCGCCGCGCGCCAGCGAGCTGATCCACCCCATCTCGATCGCGGTCGACAACAACCTGACGGTCGAGCAGATCGCCAACGCCTTCACCGTCTACCCGTCGCTGTCCGGCTCGATCGCCGAGGTGGCCCGGCAGCTGCACACCCGGAAGACGGCCGGCGAGGGCTGACCCGGCCGGGCAGGCCGGCGCCGGTCACGGCGCGTCGGGGCGTGTTCGCCGCGGCATAGGCGGACCGATTAGGCGCGTATACCACTTGCTGCCCTGCTATGCGAACAACTTCTGTTATTCGGCGCAAACTGCTGAAAGCAGACGGTCGTTGGGGTTACTGTCAGTTTCGTGTTCGCTGCAGAACGTCGCCAATTGATCCTCGAAATGGTGCGAGCCAACGGGGCCGTGTCGCTCCGTGAGCTCGCCCGCGTCGTCCAGACCTCCGAAGTGACCGTACGGCGGGACGTGCGGGCGCTGGAGGCAGAAGGACTCCTCGACCGCCGGCACGGCGGTGCGGTACTGCCGGGCGGGTTCACGCGGGAGTCCGGCTTCCCGCAGAAATCCCATCTCGCGACCGCGGAGAAGACGGCCATCGCCGATCTCGCCGCGGGTCTCGTCGAAGAGGGCGAGGCCATCGTGGTCGGCGCCGGCACCACCACGCAGGAGCTGGCCCGCCGGCTCGCGCGGGTGCCCGGTCTGACCGTCGTCACCAACTCCCTGCTGGTGGCCCAGGCGCTGGCCCACGCCAACCGCGTCGAGGTCGTGATGACCGGCGGCACCCTGCGCGGTTCCAACTACGCCCTGGTCGGCAGCGGCTGCCGAGCAGTCCCTCCAGGGGCTGCGGGTCTCCCGCGCCTTCCTCTCCGGGAGCGGGCTGACCGCCGAGCGCGGGCTGTCCACGTCCAACATGCTCTCCGCGAGCGTGGACCGGGCGCTGGTGCAGGCGGCGGCGGAGGTGGTGGTCCTCGCCGACCACACCAAGCTCGGCACCGACACCATGTTCCAGACCGTGCCGACCGACCTGATCACCCGGCTGGTCACGGACGAGCCGCCCGCGCACGACGACCGCGCCGCCACCGAGCTGCAGGCCCTGGCCGACCAGGGCGTGCAGATCGCGGTGGCCGGGTCATCGGCTTCGGGAGGTGCCGGAGGGGACGCCGTCCCGGCGGGCCGGCACCAGCGCCGGGACGTGCCGCTCCCCGGCCCGCGGCGCGGCCAGGTCGTCCCCGGGCTCGGGGCCGCAGCTACGCAGCGCGACGGTGATGGGCGGACCAGCCGCCCGGCCGAGAGGGCACGGGTGGCCGACCTCGACGCCGCTGAGCGGTTCCGGCGGTCCGTCGAACGGACGGCGTGGCGGTGTGTCCGGCGCGCCCCGGTCACGGCCTCAGGCCACGCAGCGTCAGCTTCAGCAGCCGGTCGGCCAGCAGTCCGTCGTCCGGGGTCTCCTCGGCCGCCAGCGCGATCGCGTTGGTCAACTGGAGCAGGTCGCCGATCGACACGTCGGCCCGTACCGAGCCCGCCCGCTGGGCGCGGGCCAGCAGGGCGCCGCCCGCCTCGCGCATCGGCCCGCTGCACCGGGCCAGATGGGACGCGTCGTCCCGTGCCGCCGACATCAGGGCGCGCGCGAGCCCGCGGTACTCGCTCGCGTGCGTGACGATCGCGCGCAGCCAGTCGACCAGGGCGGTGCAGGGTTCGGGGGCCTCCAGCAGCGCCCGCGAGCGGTCCAGCAGGGCGTCCACGGCCTCCTCGAAGACCGCGCTCAGCAGGGCGTGCCGGTTCGGGAAGTGGCGGTACAGGGTGCCGATGCCGACACCCGCGCGCCGCGCCATGTCCTCCAGGGGCGCCGCGGTGCCGTGCTCGGCGAACACGGTCCGGGCCTCCGCCACCAGCCGCCCGTGGTTGCGCCGGGCGTCCGCGCGCATACCGCGGGGCTCCTCCGGCGGCTGCTCCGCCTCCCGGGGCGGTCCGGGCGGGCCGGGGTGTCGCCCCGCCGTCGTGCCGGCCATCGCTGCCACCTGACCTCTCCCGCCGGGCCGGCCTCCGTCGGCCCGGCTGCCACCAGGATGCCACCGGGTGCCCGGCGGCCACGGCCGTGCGGCCGGGCGCGACACCCCCGGGGCTCCCCCGTACTCGCCTCCGGGGCCCGGGCCCGGAGGCCGCCGGTCCGGCCCGCCCGGCCTCCGGGTCCTTGGCCCGCCCGGCATCGGGCCTCGGGGTCTTCCGGCCCCGGGCTCGGAGGCATGCCCGGCATCGGGCCTCCGGGTTCGCCGCGGCCGGGCCGCATATGCCCGCCGGGAGAGCAGGGGAAAGCCCCGGCACCCGCCCCGACGGCGTACGCCCCCGGAACACGACGCACCACGCACCACGCACGACGCCCGGCGGCCGTGGAAGCGGTGCGCCGGGCGTCGGGAGCGGGCCGGATCGTCCGGCCGGTGGTTCAGTCCTTGATCTCGCAGATCACGGCGCCGGAGGTGACGGACGAGCCGACCTCGGCGGTCAGGCCCTTGACGGTGCCGGAGCGGTGGGCGTTGAGCGGCTGCTCCATCTTCATGGCCTCCAGGACGACGACCAGGTCGCCCTCCTTGACCTCCTGGCCCTCCTCGACGGCGACCTTGACGATGGTGCCCTGCATCGGGGAGGCGAGCGCGTCGCCGGAGGCGGCCGGGCCGGACTTCTTGGCGGCCCGGCGCTTGGGCTTGGCGCCGCGCGGCGAGTCCGGTGCGGGCCAGCGGACATGCCGAGCGAGGAGGGCAGCGAGACCTCCAGGCGCTTGCCGCCGACCTCGACGACGACCGTCTCGCGGCCGGGCTCCTCGTCGGTCTCGCTGTCGGCCGGTGCGGCGAACGGCGGGATCTCGTTGACGAACTCGGTCTCGATCCACCGGGTGTGGACGGTGAACGGCTCGCCGGAGCCGGTGATTCGGGGGCGAAGGCCGGGTCGGTGACGACCGCGCGGTGGAACGGGATGGCGGTGGCCATGCCCTCGACCTCGAACTCCGCCAGCGCGCGGGCGGCGCGCTGGAGCGCCTGCTCGCGGGTGGCGCCGGTGACGATCAGCTTGGCGAGCAGCGAGTCCCAGGCCGGGCCGATGACCGAGCCGGACTCGACGCCCGCGTCCAGCCGGACGCCGGGACCGGACGGCGGCGTCGAACGTCGTGACGGTGCCGGGGGCGGGCAGGAAGTTGCGGCCCGGGTCCTCGCCGTTGATGCGGAACTCGAAGGAGTGACCGCGCAGTGCGGGGTCGTCGTAGCCGAGCTCCTCGCCGTCGGCGATCCGGAACATCTCGCGGACCAGGTCGATGCCGGCGACCTCCTCGGTGACCGGGTGCTCGACCTGGAGGCGGGTGTTGACCTCCAGGAAGGAGATCGTGCCGTCCTGGCCGACGAGGAACTCGCACGGTGCCCGCGCCGACGTAGCCGGCCTCCTTCAGGATCGCCTTGGAGGCGGAGTACAGCTCCTCGCTCTGCGCCTCGCGACAGGAAGGGCGCCGGGGCCTCCTCGACCAGCTTCTGGTGGCGGCGCTGGAGCGAGCAGTCACGGGTGGAGACGACGACCACGTTGCCGTGGGTGTCGGCCAGGCACTGGGTCTCCACGTGCCGGGGCTTGTCGAGGTAGCGCTCGACGAAGCACTCGCCGCGGCCGAACGCGGCCACCGCCTCGCGGACCGCCGAGTCGTACAGCTCGGGGACCTCTTCGAGGGTGCGGGCGACCTTCAGGCCGCGCCCGCCACCGCCGAAGGCGGCCTTGATGGCGATCGGCAGGCCGTGCTCCTCGGCGAAGGCGACGACCTCCTCGGCACCGGAGACCGGGTCCGGGGTGCCGGCGACCAGCGGGGCGCCGGCGCGCTGCGCGATGTGCCGGGCCGCGACCTTGTCGCCGAGGTCGCGGATGGCCTGCGGCGGCGGGCCGATCCAGGTCAGGTCCGCGTCCAGGACGGCCTGCGCGAACTCCGCGTTCTCCGACAGGAATCCGTACCCGGGGTGGACGGCGTCGGCACCGGAGTCCGCGGCGGCCTGCAGCACCTTGGCGATGTCCAGGTAGCTGGTGGCCGGGGTGTCACCGCCCAGCGCGAACGCCTCGTCGGCCGCGCGGACATGCAGAGCGTCCCGGTCCGGTTCGGCGTAGACGGCTACGCTCGCGATCCCGGCGTCCCGGCAGGCCCGGGCGACGCGGACAGCGATTTCGCCACGGTTGGCGATGAGCACCTTGCGCACGATGGCTCCCTCCTTGAAACAAGCCGAGTTTAGGGACTGCCAACACGACGTTCGACCCGTCCCCAGTGGTGAGCTTGCCCACACGGAGCGTGATCCGAGGCTCGCCCTACCCGCGAAATCCCTTGTCGCGCCGGTACGCGCGGGAGTCCTTGGGTGCAGACTAGCTCGCTCGTGTGGCCAAGGTCTCTGTGACTCCGTGCTGCGGCCCACAGTGATTCTTTGTGGAGTCCCTACGAATGGCCCAACGATTCTTTGCCTCCGGCAGAACCCTTGTCCCGGGGTTTACCCGTTAGTAGCGTTCGGGATGTCTCGAACGTACTTGGGGTAACAGCACGCGGAAGTGGGTGGGACCGGTGGTGCGCAGACCGGTGGCATGGGTGACGGCGCTCGTGCTCTTCGCGGAGGCGGTCGGCGTCGCGCTCCTCAACTGGTTCCTCGGCGTGGTGGTCGACCGCCAGGACATGTCGCTCGCCGGGCTCGACCCCGACGCGATGGCGCTCTCGTCGAAGATCGGCGGGCTGGTCTTCGGGCTCTACTTCGCCGCGTGCGCCGTGACCGCGCTGCTGACCGGTGTGCGCGACCGCGCGCCCGGTCTGCCCGGGCGTGTCCTGCTGATCAGCGCCGCGGTGGTGCACGGCCTGCTCGGCGCCTTCACGGTGGGCCTGGTCGGCTGGGGCGCGTTCGCGTTCATGATGGTCGTGTTCGGCCTGGTCGTGTTCACCCTCCTGGCGTACGACCGGCGGGAGCCGGAACCCGCCGGCGCGGTGGCGCCGGGCGGCGGCGACGGCGCCGGGACCGTCGGCGCCCAGGGCGCGGGACCCGGGGACGGCGGCGGCCGGGAGGCCGATCACGCAGCCGCGGCCCCCGCCGGCACCGTCGACCTCGGCAAGGGAGCCGACCCGGGCGGGCGCCCCGAGGGCGGGGCGCCCGCGGGTCCGCCGGCCGCGCCCTCCGCCCCCTGACCGCCCCGCTCCCGCGCGGGCCTGCCCGGGGCGGGCCCTACTTGTCCCGCGGCACCCACAACTGCGTGATGGCGACGCCCAGTTCCGCGAGCAGCCTGCGCACCAGCGGCAGCGAGATGCCGATGACGTTGCCGTGGTCGCCGTCGATGCCCTCGATGAAGGGCGCCGACCGGCCGTCGAGGGTGAACGCGCCCGCCACGTAGAGCGGTTCGCCGGAGGCGACGTAGGCCGCGATCTCCTCGTCGCTCGGCTCGCCGAAGCGGACGACGGTCGACGCCGTCGCCGACACCCACCGCTTGTTCGCGGTGTCGAACACGCAGTGCCCCGTCTGGAGCGTGCCCGCCCGCCCGCGCATCGCCTTCCAGCGGGCGGTCGCCTCCTCGGCGTCCGCGGGCTTGCCGAGCGCCTCGCCGTCCAGGTCGAGGACCGAGTCGCAGCCGATCACCAGAGCGCCCTGGACCTCCGGACGGGCCGCCACGACGGAGGCCTTCGCCTCGGCCAGCGCGAGGGCGAGTTCGGCGGGTGTGGGCGCGGTGACGGCCTCCTCGTCGACCCCGCTCACGATCACCTCGGGGGCGAGGCCGGCCTGCCGCAGCAGGTTGAGCCGGGCGGGGGACTGCGAGGCGAGGACGAGGCGGCGGCGCGGCTGATCGGTCATGGCGCTCAGGGTATCGGCGCGCACCGCCCCGCGTGCCGGCCGCCGTGCCTGCGGTCCGGGCCGCTCAGCGCACTCCCGCCACGATCATGGCGACCACCATGGCCAGGGCCATGAGAACGCCCAGCCGCCGCAGCATCGCCTGCATGGCGCGCAGCTCCTCGGGGGGCTCGTTCTCCGGGTCGGACCACAGCATGCCCTCGATCGTGCGGCGGCCCCGCCTCCCGGCGCCTGAGTACGCGTACTCAACTTCCGGCCACCCCGGTGCGGGACCTCCCGGCGCCGCCCCCCCCGCCGGAGGGCGCGCGGCGCCGGCGACGGGCCGGTGACCGCCCGCGGCCCCGCCCCTGCGGGCCGGCCCGGTGACGCCGGAGCAGCCCGCACCCCCGGATGCCGAGCCGCGGCCACGGCGCACCCGCCCACCCGGACGGCGCCGGGTGGGCGGGTGCGGAGGCGAGGCCGCCGCGGACGTCCTCCGGGCGGCGCAGAGGGCAGCGGAGCCGGCGGGGCCGGCCGGGCCTAACCGGGCCAGTACGTGCGCCCCCAGGCCGTCGGGCCCGGCTGCGGCAGCGGGTGCGCGGCGACCCGGGCCGGGTCGGACCAGGCGTCCCGCGGCCGGGGCACGCCCGACGGCTCCGCGGCGGCCACCGCGGCGCGCGCCCGGACCACCGCCAGAGCGGCGGCCAGCTCCTCGGGGGTCGGGTTGCCCCGTACCACCTTGATCGTCATGTCTGCTCCCAGAGGTCCGGGCCTGCGGCGGTCTAGAGCGGGATGTTGCCGTGCTTCTTCGGAGGCAGCGACTCCCGCTTGGTGCGCAGCTGGCGCAGGCCGCGGACGACGTGCGCCCGGGTCTGCGAGGGCATGACCACGCCGTCGATGTAGCCGCGCTCGGCCGCCGTGTACGGGTTCAGCAGGGTGTCCTCGTACTCCTGGATCAGCCGGGCCCGGGTGCCCTCCTGGTCCTCGGCCGAGGCGATGGTGCGCCGGTGCAGGATGTTCACCGCGCCCTGCGCGCCCATGACGGCGATCTGCGCGGTCGGCCACGCGAGGTTGAGGTCGGCGCCCAGGTGCTTGGAGCCCATGACGTCGTACGCGCCGCCGAAGGCCTTGCGGGTGATGACCGTGATCAGCGGGACCGTCGCCTCCGCGTACGCGTAGATCAGCTTCGCGCCGCGCCGGATGATGCCCGTGTGCTCCTGGTCGACGCCCGGCAGGAAGCCGGGCACGTCCACGAAGGTCAGCACGGGGACGTTGAAGGCGTCGCAGGTGCGCACGAACCGCGCCGCCTTCTCGCTCGCGTCGATGTCCAGGCAGCCGGCGAACTGCATCGGCTGGTTGGCGACGATGCCCACCGGCTGGCCCTCGACGCGGCCGAAGCCGGTCAGGATGTTCGGCGCGAACAGCGGCTGGGTCTCGAAGAACTCGGCGTCGTCCAGGACGTGTTCGATCACCGTGTGCATGTCGTACGGCTGGTTCGCGCTGTCCGGCACGATCGTGTCCAGCTCGCGGTCCTCGTCGGTGAGGGCGAGGTCCGCCTCCTCCGGGAACGCCGGGGGCTCGCTGAGGTTGTTGGACGGCAGGTACGACAGCAGCTGCTTGACGTACTCGATCGCGTCCTTCTCGTCGCCGGCCATGTGATGGGCCACGCCCGAGGTGGCGTTGTGCGTGCGGGCGCCGCCCAGTTCCTCGAAGCCGACGTCCTCGCCCGTCACCGTCTTGATGACGTCGGGACCGGTGATGAACATGTGCGAGGTCTGGTCGACCATGACCGTGAAGTCGGTGATCGCGGGGGAGTACACCGCGCCGCCCGCGCACGGGCCGACGACCAGGCTGATCTGCGGGATGACGCCCGAGGCGTGCGTGTTGCGGCGGAAGATCTCGCCGTACATGCCGAGCGCGCTGACGCCTTCCTGGATGCGCGCGCCGCCCGAGTCGTTGATGCCGATGACCGGGCAGCCGGTCTTCAGCGCGAAGTCCATCACCTTCATGATCTTCTGCCCGTAGACCTCGCCGAGCGCACCGCCGAAGACGGTGAAGTCCTGCGAGAACACGGCGACCGGGCGGCCGTCGACCGTGCCGTAGCCGGTGACGACACCGTCGCCGTAGGGGCGGTTCTGCTCCAGGCCGAAGTTCGTCGAGCGGTGCCGGGCGAATTCGTCGAGCTCCACGAAGGAGTCCTCGTCCATCAGCAGCTCGATCCGCTCACGGGCCGTCAGCTTGCCCTTGGCGTGCTGCTTCTCGACGGCGCGCTCCGAGCCGGCGTGCGTCGCCTCCTGGATGCGGCGCTGCAGGTCCGCGAGCTTGCCCGCGGTGGTGTGGATGTCGGGGTGGTGCAGCTCTTCCGGCTCGGACATCGGGATGCGGCTCCCTGCCTGCTCTAAGGGGACGTGAGGGCGGTGCTCAGAAGGGGGACTTGCTACTCATCCGTAGCGTAGTGCTGTGCCTACCGTTCGGCAGTGCGGCGTTTGCCACACCTAGGCTGGGTTGCATGACGCCGCCGGATGCTTCAGACGCGCACGACAACCGCTGGTCCGACCTGGACCGACCGCCGCTCAACGGCGCAGCCCTGCGGCGGGCCCTGGTCCGCGCCGGCGGACTGTGGACGGAGCTCGAGGTCGCCCAGCGCACCGGGTCCACCAACACCGACCTGGCCGCCCGCGTCGCCAAGGGGGAGGCCGGCGAGGGCGCGGTGCTCGTCGCCGAGGAGCAGAACGCCGGACGCGGCCGGCTGGACCGCCGCTGGACGGCGCCCGCCCGCTCCGGCCTCTTCTTCTCCGTGGCGCTCCGGCCCACCGGCGTCCCCGTCGAACGCTGGGGCTGGCTGCCGCTGCTCACCGGGGTCGCCGTCGCCACCGCGCTCGCCCGCACCGCCGGCGTCGACACCGCCCTGAAGTGGCCGAACGACCTGCTGGTCACCGTGGACGGCGAGGAGCGCAAGGCCGGCGGCATCCTCGCCGAGCGCGCGGGCCCGGACGCGGTCGTGGTCGGCATCGGCGTCAACGTCTCCCTGCGCGCGGAGGAGTTGCCGGTGCCGGGAGCCGGGTCGCTGGCCCTGGCAGGCGCGGCCACCACCGACCGCGCCACCGTGCTGCGGGCGGTGCTGCGCTCGCTGGAGGACTGGTACGGGCGCTGGCGGGACGCGTCCGGCGACCCCGCCGCCTCCGGCCTCCAGGAGGCGTACGCGGCGGGCTGCGCGACCCTCGGCCGGGCGGTCCGCGCCGAACTGCCCGGCGGTCGCTCGATCGTCGGCGAGGCCGTGGCCGTCGACGGCGACGGGCGGATCGTGATCGCCACGCGGGACGGGGTGCAGGAGCCGGTGGGCGCGGGCGACGTGGTGCATCTGCGCACGGTGTGAGAGCGGCGGCGACGGCCGCCCGCGGCGCCGCGACCACGGGCCGTCACCGCTCCCGCACGCGCGGTGCGCGCGCCCCGCGCCGGGCCCCGGCACACCCCCGCACCGCCCCGCGGGCCGGGCTCTCCGCCCAGGTCGCGGCATCGGGAGTGAGCCAGCGCACACCTGCCGTAGAGTTGAGCGCGGTCGATACCTGACCTCGGCAGATCGGAAGGGCAGCAGGCGTGACCGTCGACGACACCGGCTCCGGCACGGGTGCTCACCCTGCCTCCGACGGCGAGCCGGGCCGTCCCGCGGGACCGGTCACGGACGCCACCTCCGCACAGCCCGCCGCGAGCGGCGGGACCGGCCGGGAGGCCCCACCGGACGCCTCCGCGGACGCGGACCCCGGGCCGCGCGCCGAGGACGCCCCCGCCGCCGGGGCCGGTGCTCCCGAGGCCGCCGCGGACGGCCGGGGCCCGGACGCCGGACCGGACGCCCGGCCCGAGGTGCGGTCCGACGCACGGCACGAGGCGAACGGCCGGGTCGACGCGGCGGACGACCCGGACTCCGAGGAGGACCCCCTCGCCCTGCGGCTCGAAGGGCTCATCCTGGGCGCCGAGCGCCGCTACACCCCCTTCCAGGCGGCCCGCAGCGCCGGCGTGTCCATGGAGCTGGCGTCCCGCTTCTGGCGGGCGATGGGCTTCGCCGACATCGGCCAGGCCAAGGCGCTCACCGAGGCGGACGTCCTCGCCCTGCGCCGGCTCGCCGGTCTCGTCGAGGCGGGGCTGCTGAGCGAGGCCATGGCCGTCCAGGTGGCCCGGTCCACCGGCCAGACCACCGCCCGTCTGGCCGAATGGCAGATCGATTCCTTCCTGGAGGGCCTCACCGAGCCCCCGGAGCCGGGGATGACCCGCACCGAGGTGACGTACCCCCTGATCGAACTGCTCCTGCCCGAGCTGCAGGAGTTCCTCGTCTACGTCTGGCGCCGCCAGCTCGCCGCCGCCACCGGCCGGGTCGTGCAGGCCGCCGACGACGAGGAGATGGTCGACCGGCGCCTCGCCGTGGGCTTCGCCGACCTGGTCGGCTTCACCCGGCTGACCCGGCGCATGGAGGAGGAGGAGCTCGGCGAACTCGTCGAGGCGTTCGAGACCACCGCGGCGGACCTGGTGGCCGCCCACGGCGGCCGGCTCATCAAGACGCTCGGCGACGAGGTGCTCTACTCCGCCGACGACGCCGGCGTCGCCGCCGAGATCGCGCTGCGGCTCATCGAGACGATGGCGAACGACGAGACGATGCCCGAGCTGCGGGTCGGCATCGCCTTCGGCACGGTCACCACCCGGATGGGCGACGTGTTCGGCACGACCGTGAACCTGGCGAGCCGTCTCACGTCGATAGCCCCGCGGGACGCGGTCCTCGTCGACGGCGCCTTCGCCGAGGAACTGACCCGCACCGGTGACGCCCCCGCCTCCGAGGCGGAGGCGGCCGAGGCCGCGGCGACCGCCGAGAAGGAGGGCGAGGAGCCGCCCGCCTACCGCTTCGCCCTCCAGCCCATGTGGCAGCGGCCCGTCCGCGGACTGGGCGTCGTCGAACCCTGGCTGCTCGGCCGCCGGGACCCCGGGGCGTAGCCCCGCCCGCGACCCGCTCGCCGCTACGCCGGCGGCACCCGCCGCCTCCGGGCGTCCGGCCTCCGGGCCCGCACTACCTGCCGCCCTCGGCCCTCGTGCCTCCGGGCCCGCGTTCGCGTCCGCGGCGCCCTGATCGCGTGCGCCCGGGCCCTCCGTCTCCACACCTCCGCCCGCCGGGCCCTCCACCGCCGGGCTGCCGGCCGGCCGGTCGCGCCTCGCCGGGCTTCCCGGTTCCCGGTCATCCGGTACCGGGCTCCCGGCTGCCCGGTACCGCGGGGCCGGGCCGGTGGCCTCCCGGTCGCCCCTCTCCGGGCTCCCGGCCGCCCGGTCCCGGGTCACGGGGCCCACGGCCCACCCGCCCGCACCCCGGTTCCTGGCCGGCCGCCCGGTCATCCCCGCTGCCCCGGTGGCAGCAGCCCGTCGACGCAGATCCCCACGACCGGCACGCACACCTCCGGCCGGTGCGTCGGGGCCGGAGGACGCGTACTCCCGGCCGGCGTCGGGGGCGCCGTCGGCGCCCGGCCGGGCGCCGTGGCGGTGGACGCCGGGGCGGGGACCTGCGCGGGGCGGGTCGGCTCCGGCTCCGCGGGGACGCCGGTCACGCCGGGCACCCCGAAACCGGGTGCCGCACGGCGCGCGTCCGGCGCCGCGCCGCCGGACGCCGCGGGGGACGGGCCCGGGCTCAGGCTCGCGCCCGGGGAGGGCGCCGGACTCACGCCGCCCATGGCGGCCGTCGCCGTGGCGGCGGCGCCGGGGCGGGCGGGCGGCGGAACGGCCTCCACGGTGGTGACGGCGTCGTCCTCCGGGTCCGTGGCCGCGGCCGACCCGCGCGGCTCGGCGTCCGCGGTCCCGCCGCCCCCGCCGATCCCGGGTGCCGACTCCGGTGCCATGCGGACGAGGCTGAGCACCCCCGCGGCCAGGGCGAGTCCCCCCGCGGCGAAGAGCACCCGCCGGCGCCGCGGACGGCGGTGCCGCCCGCGCCCGGAGGCCGGCGCGAAGAACTCCCGGTCCGCCCCGGCCGCGGTGCCGGTCCCCGCGGGACCCGCGCCGGTCCGGGGCGCGGGGTCCTCGGTCCCGGTGCCGGCCGGCACGGCGCCCGGAGCGGTCCGCGGACGCGGGCGGGGTCCGCGGGCGGCACCCGGAGCGGTCTCCGTGCCCCCGGGTCTTTGGGGCTCCGCGCGCTCGTGCCCGGCGGTCGCGCCGGTGCGCGGTCCCGTGCCCGCGCCGCTCGCGGTCGACGCCGATTCCGTCTCCGTACCGGTCCCGGGGCCGCTCCGCGCGGAAGCCCCGGTCCCGCCGCCGCCGATCGCCCGTCCGGTCGCGGGGCCGAGCAGCCCGGCCGGGTCGCTCCCGACCGGGACCTGCCCGCCGCCCGTGTGGGGGACCGACCCGGCGGGGCCGGGGCGTGTCGCGGTCCGCGGGGCCGGGTGCCCCCCGGCCGGCGGCGGAGTTCCCGCCCGACCACCGGGCTCCGTCCGGGGCTGCCCGGGCCGACCGGGTACCGGTGGAGCCGAAACGTTCCTGGAGGCGCCGGGAGCCTGGCCGACCCGCCTCGCCGGGGGCGCCGGGGACACCGGCCCGGCGGGACCCGCGAGGCGCTGTGCCGGTGAGGGGGCCGGCGCCGGAGGCGTCCCGGCACCGGGCGGCGCCGCGGCGCGGGGTGCCGGCACGGTGCCGGGCCGGGCCGGTGCCGCGGCCCGCGGGGGTGTTCCGCCCGGCGCGCCCGGCGCCGGGTGACCGTCCCCCGGCGGCCGGGGGCCCGCCGCTGCCGCCGGCTGGGCCGGAACGGCCGGAACCGGGTCAGGCCGGCCGGCGACCGGCCGGAACCGTCCACGGGCGACGACGCGGGTGCCGGCCGCGCCGGGTGCGGGGACCTCGGGGCCCCGGGCTCCGGCCGCGGCCGGCCGCGCGGGTGCGCGTACCGCCGCCGTCCGCGCCGGGTCCACGGCTCCCGCGGCGAACGAGGTGGGCGCGTCCGTCGCCACCCCGAGGGACGGGGAACGCACCCAGCGCCCGCCCGCCCGCGCGGAGGCCGTCCCGGCGCTCCCCTGCGTCCCCCGGAGGGGTGGAGCCGGGCTCGGAGGAGCTGCGGGGCCCTCCGCTCCCGTGCGCTGCGGGAGCGGGCCGGGAGGGACCGGGCCGACGGGGCTTTCCGGGCCGGGGTGCGGCGCGTCGGCAAGGCTTGCCGTGCGGGGGTGCGGCCGGCGGGGGGAGGGGGCCGGGACGGCGGGGTCCGCGGGAGCGGGCGCGCCGGGTGCGGGTCCGGAGCGGCCGGGCCCGGACGGTGTCCGGGGCGCGGTCCCGGGTGCCGGGCGCCCGGCACCGGCGTGCGGCCTCTCGCGGTCTGTCATGGCCGTCCCTCCCCGGTGTGCCGGTGGCGTGGATGCGCTGTGGCGGTGCGCAGGTTACGCACGGGCCGGGGCGCCCGGTACGGGAGTCGGGTGCCATGTCACCCGAACGAGGGGGCCGGCGGCCACGAGGTGGGTTTCGCCGGGCGGCCTCGGCTGCGATGATCGGGGCGTCGTTGTTAACCCGCGTTAACCGGGAGGGTGTCATGGCGGAGCAAGGGGCGGAGCGACCCGTGGAGCAGGGCGGGGACCCGGGGGAGCGGCGGTTCGGCGAGTTCGTCGCGGTGCGGCGGCACGGGCACGTCGCCGAGCTCGTCCTCGACCGGCCCAAGGCCATGAACGCCGTCTCCACGCAGATGGCCCGGTCCATCGCGGGCGCCTGTGACGCGCTGGCCGCCGACCGGGACGTCCGAGTCGTGGTGCTCACCTCCACCCACGAGCGGGCGTTCTGCGTGGGCGCCGACCTGAAGGAGCGGAACTCCTTCACCGACGCCGAGCTGGTGCGGCAGCGGCCCGTCGCGCGCGCCGCCTACACGGGCGTCCTGGAGCTGCCCGTGCCCACCGTGGCCGCCGTCCACGGCTTCGCCCTCGGCGGCGGGTTCGAGCTGGCGCTGTCCTGCGACATCGTCGTGGCCGACGCCACGGCGGTCGTGGGGCTGCCCGAGGTCTCCGTCGGGGTGATCCCGGGCGGTGGCGGCACCCAGCTGCTGCCCCGCCGGGTGGGGGCGGCCCGCGCGGCGGAGCTGATCTTCTCCGCCCGCCGCCTGGAAGCCTCCGAGGCGCGGGAGTTGGGGCTGGTCGACGAGCTCGTGGAGACGGGCCAGGACCGTACGCGGGCGCTCGCGATGGCGGCCCGCATCGCCGCGAACTCGCCCGTCGGGCTGCGGGCCGCCAAGCGCGCCCTGCGCCTCGGGCACGGCCTGGACCTGCGGGCCGGTCTGGAGGTGGAGGACGCGGCCTGGCGCTCCGTGGCGTTCTCCGGCGACCGGGCGGAGGGGGTCGCCGCGTTCAACGAGAAGCGGACCCCGGACTGGCCCGGGGAGTGACCCGGCCCCCTGTTCGCCGCACCAATGTCCCAAAGATAGGTAAATATCCCTAACCTGGGGAGATGGGAGAGGACAGGCGGCTGAGGGCCGTGGTGGCGCTGGCGCAGGGGATGGCCGCGGCGCACACGCCGCGGGAGTCGTGGCGGGCCGCCGCGCTCGGCGCGTGTCACGCGCTGGCCGGGAGTTTCGCCGCGCTGTCCGTGTGGGAGCGCGAACTCGGCCGGCTCCGCGTCCTGGCCAACGTGGGGGACCGCGCGCCGGACGAGGCGGAGTTCCCCGAGGGGGAGGCCTACCCCGTGCACCAGTTCCCCGAGATCACCGAGTTCCTGCACGAGCGGTGGGCCGGCGGAGGCGAGCCCAACGCCTGGGTGGAGACGGCCGACGGCCCGGCGGCCGGCCCCGCCGGGTACTGCCATCAGCGGGTCGCCGCTCTGCGCAGGCGCGGGCGGGGCTGCTGCGTCGTCGCGCCGATCGTGCTGCACGGGCGGGCCTGGGGCGAGCTGTACGTGGCCCGGCGCACCGGTGCCCCCGTCTTCGCCCGGTCCGACGCGGACTTCGCGACCGTGCTCGCCTCCGTCGTCGCCGCCGGGATCGCCCAGACCGAGCGCCTGGAGGAGGCCCGGCGGCTGGCGTTCACCGACGCCCTGACCGGGCTCGCCAACCGCCGTGCCGTGGACGTGCGGCTCGACGAGGCCGTCGAGCTGCACCGGACCCAGGGGGCCGTGGTCAGTCTCGTCGTCTGCGATCTCAACGGGCTCAAGCGGGTCAACGACACCCGCGGCCACGCCGTCGGGGACCGGCTCCTGGAGCGGTTCGGCTCCGTGCTCTCGCTGTGCGGCGCGATGCTGCCCGGCACCCTCGCCGCGCGGCTCGGCGGGGACGAGTTCTGCCTGCTCGCGGTCGGCCCCGGCGCCGACGAGGTGGTCCGGATCGCCGACGAACTCTGCCGTCGCGCGGCCGAGTTGGAGCTGGGCGAGGGAGTGGCCTGCGGGGTCGCCTCGACCGAGGACCCGATCGGGCCCGTGCGGTCGGCGCGCCGGCTGTTCCGGCTGGCGGACGCGGCGCAGTACCGGGCGAAGGCGGTCCGGGCCGCGAAGCCGGTGGTCGCCGGGCGCGAGGGCCCCGACGATCCCGTGGTCCGGCTCGCGGACACCCCCGCACCCCCGGCGGGCGAGCGCCGCAGGTTCCGGGGACGGCACGACCGGCCGCGTTCCTGAGCACCCGGAGGGGGTCCGCTGTGACGTACGCCGGAGTAAGGGGTCAACCCGCCGTCCACTAGTGACATCATCGAATTCACTGCGTACGCTCCTGAATATGGATATGCACACTGTGGTGGTGGGGACGTCCGGGGTGACCGCGTCCGACGTACTCGCCGTGGCGCGCGGCGGCGCCCGGATCGAACTCTCCGGCGAGGCGATGGCGGCCCTGGCCGCGGCGCGCGAGATCGTCGACGCGCTGGCGGCCAAGCCGGAGCCCGTCTACGGCGTCTCCACCGGCTTCGGGGCCCTGGCCTCCCGGCACATCAGCCCGGAGCTGCGCGCACAGTTGCAGCGCAACATCGTCCGCTCGCACGCCGCCGGAATGGGCCCGCGGGTCGAGCGCGAGGTCGTCCGGGCGCTGATGTTCCTGCGCCTGAAGACGGTGTGCTCCGGGCACACCGGCGTGCGGCCCGAGGTCGCCCGCACCATGGCCGACCTCCTCAACGCGGGCATCACCCCGGTCGTGCACGAGTACGGCTCGCTCGGCTGCTCCGGCGACCTCGCCCCGCTCTCCCACTGCGCGCTGACGCTGATGGGCGAGGGCGACGCCGAAGGCCCCGACGGCGTCGTCCGCCCGGCCGCCGAACTGCTCGCCGAGCACGGCATCGACGCCCGTCGAACTCCGCGAGAAGGAGGGCCTCGCCCTCCTCAACGGCACCGACGGCATGCTCGGCATGCTGGTCATGGCCCTCGCCGACCTGGAGACGCTCTACAAGTCGGCCGACATCACCGCCGCGCTCTCCCTGGAGGCGCTGCTCGGCACGGACAAGGTGCTCGCCCCCGAGCTGCACGCCATCCGCCCGCACCCCGGCCAGGGCGCCAGCGCCGCCAACATGCTGGCCGTGCTGAAGGGTTCGGAGCTGACCGGCCACCACCAGGACGACGCCCCGCGCGTCCAGGACGCCTACTCCGTGCGCTGCGCCCCGCAGGTCGCCGGCGCCGGCCGGGACACCCTCGCCCACGCCCGCACGGTCGCCGAGCGCGAACTGGCCGCCGCCGTCGACAACCCCGTGGTGCTGCCCGACGGGCGGGTGGAGTCCAACGGCAACTTCCACGGCGCCCCGGTCGCCTACGTCCTGGACTTCCTCGCCATCGCCGCCGCCGACCTCGGCTCGATCGCCGAGCGCCGCACCGACCGGCTGCTCGACAAGAACCGCTCGCACGGCCTGCCGCCGTTCCTCGCCGACGACGCCGGCGTCGACTCGGGGCTGATGATCGCCCAGTACACGCAGGCCGCCCTGGTCAGCGAGATGAAGCGGCTCGCCGTACCGGCGTCCGCCGACTCCATCCCGTCCTCCGCGATGCAGGAGGACCACGTCTCCATGGGCTGGTCGGCCGCGCGCAAGCTCCGCACCGCGGTGGACAACCTGGCCCGGATCGTCGGCGTCGAGCTGTACGCGGCCACCCGCGCCGTCGAACTGCGCACGGGGCTGACCCCCGCCCCCGCCTCGCAGGCGGTGATCGACGCCGTCCGCGCGGCCGGCGTCCGGGGGCCCGGCCCGGACCGCTTCCTCGCCCCCGACCTGGAGGCGGCGGACGCGTTCGTGCGCGCGGGCGGCGTGCTCGCCGCGGTGGAGCCGGTGACGGGCCCGCTCGCCTGAGGGGTCTCCCGTAGGGACGGTGCGCGAAAGTCCCTCCGGTCGCCCCCCCGGGGCGGGCTGCACGGCGCGAGTGCGTGCACGGCGTCGCGCGGCAGGAGGGACTTTCGCAACACGCCCGAGGACGTCGCACGGCAGAGGGGCTTTCGCATCACCCGCTGGACGCGCGGTGGGCGCCGTTCGCCGCGGCGGTCCGGTGGTGCCCGCCGGGGTGCCGGAACCGGACGAGCACGGGCGGGTGCATACTCGGAACGACGGGCGGCGGCTCGTCGCCGCGTCCGCGACGGCCGCGAGGGCCGGGCGGGTTCGCGCAGGCGGGACGGGGCGAGCGGGTGGCCGGCGGCGGCCCGCGCACCCCGCCGCGCAGCGATGCAGCGGGGTGTGCTACTGTCTCATTGATACGTTTTTGGTACCCATTTACTTTGTGCGCCTGATCGGAATCCTCCGCAGGCGCGTTTTGTTTTACCGGCATCTCCGGCATTACCGGTGCATGCTCCGGATGGGGCCTCTACCTGTTCAGGAGAACAACATGGCTACCGGCACCGTGAAGTGGTTCAACTCGGAAAAGGGCTTCGGCTTCATCGAGCAGGACGGCGGCGGCCCCGACGTCTTCGCGCACTACTCGAACATCGCGAGCTCCGGCTTCCGTGAGCTCCTCGAGGGCCAGAAGGTCTCCTTCGAGGTCACGCAGGGCCAGAAGGGCCTGCAGGCGGAGAACATCGTTCCCGCCTAGTTCGCGACGCGCTTTTCCAGAGCCGGGTCCCGCGCCTTCGGGCGCGGGTCCCGGCTCGCGCTGTGACAGCTCATGCAGGTGGTGAGCGCTGTGTGTGCAGTCCGTGGGGCCCAGGAAGGAAATCCAGATCCAGCATGACTCGATCCGAACGTCCCGTCCGTAAGCGGCCGGCGAACGCACGCGCCGGACAGGCCGGCGGTTCCGCCGGGAACTCCGGACGCTCCGGCGGCCGGGGCGCGGGCCGCGGCCCCGCCCGCAAGGTGACACCCCCGCAGGAGTTCTCGCTCCCCGAGACCGTCACCCCGGCGCTGCCCGCCGTCGAGTCCTTCGACGCGCTGGACATGCCCGCCGCCCTGACGAAGACCCTCGCGGCGCAGGGCGTCACCGAGCCCTTCCCGATCCAGGGCGCCACCCTGCCCAACTCCCTCGCCGGGCGCGACGTCCTCGGACGCGGGCGCACCGGCTCCGGCAAGACGCTCGCCTTCGGGCTCGCCCTCCTGGCCCGCACGGCCGGCCGCCGCGCCGAGCCGCGGCAGCCCCTCGCGCTCGTCCTCGTCCCCACCCGCGAACTCGCCCAGCAGGTCGACGACGCCCTGACGCCGTACGCCACCGCCGTGAACCTGCGCGTGGCCACCGCCGTCGGCGGGATGTCGATCGGCCGCCAGGCCGGCACGCTGCGCCGCGGCGTCGAGGTCCTCGTGGCCACCCCCGGGCGGCTCAAGGACCTCATCGAGCGCGGCGACTGCGCGCTCGGCCAGGTCGCGATCACCGTCCTCGACGAGGCCGACCAGATGGCCGACATGGGCTTCATGCCGCAGGTCGTCGCGCTGCTCAAGCAGGTCGAGCCGGGCGGCCAGCGGCTGCTGTTCTCGGCCACGCTCGACAAGAACATCGACCGGCTGGTCCGGATGTTCCTCACCGACCCCGTGGTGCACTCCGTCGACCCCTCCGCCGGGCGCGGTCACGACGATGGAGCACCACGTGCTGCACGTCGCCGACGAGACCGACAAGAAGGCCGTCGCCCTGCGGATCGCCGCCCGCGACGGCCGGGTCATCCTCTTCGTCGACACCAAGCGCGGCGCCGACCGGCTTCACCAAGCGGCTGCTCGCCAACGGTGTCCGCGCCTCCGCGCTGCACGGCGGGCGCAGCCAGCCGCAGCGCAACCGCACCCTCGACCAGTTCAAGAACGGCCAGGTCACCGCGCTCGTCGCGACCAACGTGGCGGCCCGCGGCATCCACATCGACGACCTCGACCTGGTCGTCAACGTCGACCCGCCGACCGACCACAAGGACTACCTGCACCGCGGCGGACGCACCGCCCGCGCGGGTGAGTCCGGCAGCGTCGTCACCCTCGTGCTCCCCGAGCAGAAGCGCGAGATGACCCGTCTGATGGCGGACGCCGGCATCACGCCCGCGCACCGCCCGCGTCAAGCTCCGGCGACGAGGAACTCTCCCGCGTCACCGGCGCCCGCGAGCCCTCCGGCGTCCCCGTCGTGATCGAGGTGCCGGCCCAGCCCGAACCGGCCAAGCAGCGGCCCAAGTCGCGGCGCGCCACCGGGGGCGGCGCCAGGCGCCCCGCCGGGCGGCGGGGCGGGCGCGCGCCAGGACGCCGCCGGGGCGGACGGCCGGTCGCGCCGGCAGCGCGGCGGCGGCAGGCCGGCCGCGGGCGCCGAGGGCGGCACCCGCCGTGCGGCGGCGGCACGGGCTCGTCCCGGCGCGCCGAGGGCGGCACCGAAGCGGCCGCCGGGCCGCGGCCCGCGCGCCGCGCCGGGCCGGGGAGGCGCCGGCACGGGCCGCCCAGCGGCACCGGCCGCGGCGGCCGTCCCGCGCAGCGCGGCGGCCAGGGCGGCGGCGGGCGCAGGGCGGCCTGACGGCGTCCCGGAGACGCGGTGGCCTGCTTCCCCGCGAACCGCGGGGAAGCAGGCCACCGTCGTGTTCGGCCACCGTCGTGTTCGGCCACCGGCGGTCGGCCACCGTCGTGTTCGGCCACCGTCGTGTTCGGGCTCCGCTTCCCGCGCGGCGCGACGGCCGGTGGCGGCCGGGTGTCCGGGAGGGCCGCGCGGGCCGGGGCCGCGTCGGGTGGGGGAGGGGTCAGACGGTGCCGAGGAACCCCGGGTCGACGTCGTCCAGTCTCAGGCCGAAGTCGCGGTGCAGCCGGAGGATCTCGGCCAGGGGGGCGGGGCGGCGGCTGGTGGACATCAGGTCGCGGCGGGCCTCGGCCGACCACAGGTACGGCACGACGGACAGCCCCTGCACACCGGTCAGGGGACCGGACTCCGCGCGCCAGCCGGGCCAGCGCAGGGTGTCGTAGAACTGCTCCGTGCCCTCGCCGAGGAGCCACTGGAGCCAGGCCGCGTGGCCCACCTCCAGCGCCTCCCAGCTTCAGGGAGTCCGGCGCGAAGTACACCACCTCGCCGGGGTGCCCCGGGCGCCCCGCCGCCTCCGGGTCGGGCCCGTTCAGGGCGAAGACCCCGCCCAGGACGTCATGGCCCACGACGAGGCCGCCGCCCGCGGCGCGCCACGCCGGGTCGAACTGCTCGGGGAAGTCGTTGACGTCGGCGAGCGAGGAAGGTCCGTGGAGCCGCCGGCAGTCCGCCGGCGTCCTCGGCCGGACTGCCGTAGATCCGCACCCAGCCGCTGTCCAGCACCACCCCGCCGCATTCGAGCACCATGCGCCCAGCCAGGACCGGGCGGTGACCTGGAGCTGTAGAAGGGTGGCGCGGCCCAGTGCGCGGGTCCACGGGGAGGACCTCCATGGACACGCCGCTGGTGTCGAGCGCCCGGGCCAGCAGCGGCCAGGCCGGCTCCGCGACGTCGGTCAGCTCGCTCAGCTCTCGCATGGTTTCCCCACGGTTGTCCGGAACGCCGGTCGGCCGGCTCGGTGCGCCGGGCGCCGTCAGAGGGCCACGGAGCGCTCGCGGCGCACGGAGTACGCCACGAAACCGGCGCCCGAGGCCGAGGAAGGCCGTGCCGCCGACGACGTACGGCGTCGTGTCCACGCTGCCGGTGTCGGCGAGTTGGGTGCCGGCGCCGGCCGGGGCCGCGTCCGGGCCGGTGTCCGACGCGGCGGGGGTTCCGGTCGCCGTGGCGTCGGCGCGACGGCGGAAGCCGGTGCCGGACCGTGCAGGGACACGGAGTCCGGACTCGCGTTCGCGGACGGGACGAACCACAGGGCCCCCAGGAGGGTCCCTGCTGCGGTGGCGGTCAGCAACGATCGACGTGCGGCGGACACGAAATATCGATCCCCTTGTGGCGCTGGCGAATTGGCCGTGTGGGGCGATGCTAGTGAACGGCGCGGGTCGCGGGAAAGTCGCGCGACCCCATGGGCCGTACGCTCCGTCCCATGAGTACCCCTGAGACGTCACGGTTCGTCCGCATTCGTGTCGAACTGGTGCTGGAGATCGGCGATGCCGGCGCGGTCGCCGAGGCCGCGCTCGGCGGATCGCCGAGGAATCCCTGCCGGCCGGCGAGCGGGCGTACGCCGAGCGCGCCGTGACGGAAGACACGGCGGAGGCGCTCGCCTATCTCGTCGATCCGTTCGACCTGGTCGGTGATGTGCCCGGAACCGATCTCGCGCAGGCGTCCTGGAGCGCCGAACGCGTCGACTACGATCCCGATTCGCCTGACGGGGGCCTCGGCGAGGATGATGCGGACGAGGACGACGAGGACGACGTGCGCGGCTGACGCGGTTCGGGGGATTCGACCGGCCCCGGGCGGCAACCGCCGCCCGGTTTTTCTCGTCTCCGCAGACGCACGGGCCACTCGCGTACCGCTCCGTCCGCGCGCCCGAACGTGGCGTGCCCCACACTTCCGCGGGAAGTGGAACGGGACGAACCGGTCGTAGCGTTGAAGGTTCTTACGGGGGCTCTCGTGTCTTTTCGGGATTCGGCGACGATGGAGAAGCGTGTGATGACGGACAGTAGGCGGCGCAAGGGTCTGACGGCCGCGTCCGCACTGCTCGGCGGGGTGCTGGTGCTCTCTGCGTGCAGCGGGGGCGAGGACAAGGCCGGTGCTCCGGAGGCCAGTGACGGCAGTTCGTCGCAGGCGAAGGTCGACGAGGCCGCGGCCAAGAAGACCTCCGAGGCCCAGATCAAGATCACGCCGAAGGACGGCTCCGACAACGCCTCGATCAACAACGGCACGGCGGTCGTGGTCAGCAAGGGCTCGCTCACCTCGGTGACGATGCGCACCGCGGACGGTACGGCCGTCGCCGGCCGGATATCCGCGGACAAGAAGAGCTGGAAGCCCAGCGCGCAGCTGAGCCGTGCGACCACCTACAAGATCGCCGCCGAGGCCGCCGACTCGTCGGGCCGCGTCGCCCACGAGAACGCCTCGTTCAGCACCGTCTCGCCCGCGAACAGCTTCATCGGCAACTTCACGCCGGAGGACGGCTCCACCGTCGGTGTCGGCATGCCGGTGTCGATCAACTTCGACAAGGCGATCACCGACAAGGCCGCGGTGCAGAAGGGGATCTCGGTCTCCTCCAGCAGCGGCCAGGAGGTCGTCGGGCACTGGTTCAGCGCCAACCGCCTGGACTTCCGCCCCGAGAAGTACTGGACCGGCGGCTCCACCGTCACCCTGAAGCTGAACCTCGACGGTGTCGAGGGCGCTGACGGCGTGTACGGCGTGCAGCAGAAGACGGTCACCTTCAAGATCGGCCGCAACCAGGTCTCCATCGTCGACGCCAAGTCCAAGACGATGAAGGTCACCCACGACGGCAAGACGATCAAGACCATCCCGATCTCCGCCGGTTCGCCCGAGAACAAGACCTACCAGGGCCAGATGGTGATCTCCGAGAAGTTCAAGGAGACCCGGATGGACGGCTCGACCGTCGGATTCAAGAACGACGAGGGCAAGGGCGAGTACGACATCAAGGACGTGCCGCACGCCATGCGCCTGTCCACGTCGGGCACCTTCATCCACGGCAACTACTGGGGCCCGAAGTCCATCTTCGGCTCCGCGAACACCAGCCACGGCTGCGTCGGCCTGTCCGACACCAAGGGCGCGGGCGACCCGGACACGCCCGCCGCGTGGTTCTACAACAACTCCCTGATCGGTGACGTGGTCGTCGTCGAGAACACCGGCGACAAGACCATCGCCCCGGACAACGGCCTCAACGGCTGGAACATGGACTGGTCGGCCTGGAAGGCCGGTTCGGCCGTCTGACCGCACGCGCGGTGCCCGCCGATGCGGCGGCGATCCTCCGGGGTCGCCGCCGCATCGGCGTTCCGCGTCCCGGGTCCCGTACGGGCGTCGCGGCCCGCCCGCGGCGTTCTCATGCTTCTTTTATTTCGGCCTTATCCCTTCATCACGCGCCGTCCCTAGCTTGCGGCCATGTTCTTCACCTACCTGAGGCGCGAACTGCGCCGCCGCAGAAAGGCGGCCCTCGTCGTCGCCTCCGGGCTCGCCCTGGGCATCGCCCTGGTCATCGTGGTCAGCTCCGTCTCCTCGGGCATGGAGAAGGCCCAGGGCACGGTCCTCCAGTCGCTGTACGGGCTGGGAACCGACATGACCGTCACCAAGGCGGCCGAACCGGCCTCCGCCGGCAGCGAGCGCCCGCGCTTCTCCTTCGACGCGAACGACGGCGGCTCCGACGAGGAGCAGAGCAGCGACCGCGTCATGGTCCGGGGCTTCCAGACGCTGGCCTCCTCGACCGTCGCCGAGGTCGGCGGCCAGCAGGGCGTCGCGGACGCGGTCGGCGGCCTGAGCCTCCAGGTCGTCCGCGTCGACGGCCAGGTTCACCCGCGGGAAGTTCGAGCAGGCCCCCGGGCAGGAGGGCGGCAGCCGGCGCGGCGGAGCCCAGCCCTCGCCCCAGGGCACCGTCAAGGGCGGCGGCGCCGACTTCGACGTCAACAACTACTCGGTCTACGGCACCGACGTCACCAAGCCCGCGCTGGGCCCGCTGACCTCGTCGAAGATCACCGACGGCCGGACGTTCACCACCTCGGAGACCAACGCGAAGGTCGTGGTCGCCGACGTCTCCTACGCCCAGGAGAAGAAGCTCGACGTCGGCGGCACCGTCACCGTCAAGGGCGTCACGTACAAGGTCATCGGCATCGCGACGCCGGACAGCGGGGACGCGGCGGCCAACCTGTACATGCCGCTCCGGCAGGCGCAGACGCTCGCCGGCGCCAAGGACAAGGTCACCACGATCTACGTCAAGGCGTCCGACTCGCAGCAGATCTCCAGCGTGAAGAGCGCCATCCGGAAGAACGTCTCGGGCACGACGGTCACCACCTCCGCCGACCTCGCCGACACCGTCTCCGGTTCCCTGTCCACCGCCTCCGACCTCGCGTCGAACGTGGGCCGGTGGCTGTCGATCGCGGTGCTGGTGGCCGCGTTCCTGGTCGCGGGACTGCTCACCTCCTCGGCCGTCTCCCGGCGCGTCCGCGAGTTCGGCACCCTCAAGGCGCTCGGCTGGACGTCGGGCCGGGTCACCCGCCAGGTGGTCGGCGAGGCCGTCGTCAACGGACTCGTCGGCGGCGTGCTGGGCATCGCCCTCGGGCTCGCGGGCGCCTACGCCGTCACCGAGATCAGCCCCACCCTCCAGGCGCAGCTCGGCGGATCGGGCGGCGGAGGCGGTGGCGGCGGTCTCGGCGGGGCCGGTTTCGGCGGGCCCGGCCGGCGGGCGGCGTCGCAGGCCCTCGACGTGGCGCTCACCGCGCCCGTCGGCGTCGACACGATCGCCGTCGCGGTCGCGCTGGCCGTGGCCGGCGGCCTGATCGCCGGTGCCTTCGGCGGCTGGCGCGCCTCCCGGCTGCGCCCGGCGGACGCGCTGCGCCGCGTCGAATAGCCCGGCCCCACCCCCTCACGCATCCCAGTCCCAGGAGCTGCACCATGTACGAACTCAGAGGCGTCACCAAGCGCTACGCGCGAGGCAAGGAGACGGTGGACGCGCTCGCCGGCGTCGACCTCACGATCGGGGACGGCGACCGGCTCGTCATCCAGGGCCCCACCGGCGGCGGGAAGTCCACCCTCCTGCAGATGCTCGGCGGCCTCGACCGCCCCACCGCGGGCAGCATCGAACTCGACGGCACGGACCTGGCGAAGCTGTCCGAGGCCAGGCTGACCCGGGTGCGCAGCGAGACCATCGGATTCGTCTTCCAGAGCTTCAACCTGATCCCCACGCTCACCGCCCAGGAGAACGTCGAGACCGCGCTCGTACCGCTCGGCGTGAAGGCCGCGGAGCGGCGGGAGCGGGCCGCCGCCGCCCTGGCGTCGGTGGGCCTCGCCGAGCGGCTCGGCCACCTGCCCGCCGAACTGTCGGGCGGCCAGCAGCAGCGGGTGGCGATCGCCCGGGCCCTCGTCAAGCGGCCCAAGGTCCTGCTCGCCGACGAGCCCACCGGCAACCTCGACGAGTCCATGCGCGACGAGATCATGGACGTGCTCGAAGCCCTGTGGAAGGAGCACGGGCTGACCTTCATCATGGTCACGCACGACTCCTCGATCGCGAAGAGGGCACCGCGCCTCGTGACGATCCGCAAGGGGCTGATCACCGTCAAGGAGAACGCGAAGGCGTAGCGGGAAGGGCGCCGCGGGCGGGGCGCTGTGCCCGCAGCGAACGGACCGCCGGAAGCGGGGCCTTCGGCGGTCCGTTCGTGTTTGTGTGGAGCATGACCGTTTCGACAGTCGAATACATCCGCTACCGGATCGCCGCCGAGCAGTCGGCGCAGTTCCTCGCCGCCTGGACCCGCGCCGCGGCCCAGCTCGCCGCCGCCCCCGAATGCGTGGACTACGAACTCGCCCGCTCCGAGGACGACTTCGAGAACTACGTCCTGCGGATCACCTGGACGTCGACCGAGGCGCACCTCGACGGATTCCGGCAGTCCGACCGCTTCCCCGTCTTCCTCGCCGAGATCGGGCCCTACGCCGACGCCGTCCAGGAGATGCGCCACTACAAGCCGACGGCCGTACGCGGCCGCGGCTCCGCCGTCCCCACGCTCTACGACTGGGCCGGCGGCGCCGAGGCGTTCACCCGGCTCACCGAGGTGTTCTACGGCAAGGTCCGCAAGGACGACCTGCTCGCCCCGCTCTTCGCCGGACTCGCGCCCGAGCACGCCGCCCACGTCGCGGCCTGGCTCGGCGAGGTCTTCGGCGGCCCCACCCACTACTCCGACACCCAGGGCGGGCACGGCCACATGGTCGCGGCGCACCTGGGCAAGGGCATCACCGAGGCCCAGCGCCGCCGCTGGGTCGACCTGATCCAGGACGCGGCCGACGACGCCGCGCTCCCCACCGACGCGGAGTTCCGCTCCGCCTTCCTCGCCTACGTCGAGTGGGGCACGCGCCTGGCCGTCCTCTTCTCCGCCCCCGGCGCGGCCCCGCCCGCCGAACAGCCCGTACCGCGGTGGCACTGGGGAGCGGCCCCGCCGTACCGGCCCTGAGGGCCCGGCCGGGGGCGGAGGCGTCCGGGCCCACGGCCGGGCGAGGACGGGACGCCCGCCGTACGCCCTAGGAGGGCGAGGAGGCGCCCGCGCGGGTCGCGTCCGTGCCCCACGCGGCCAGCAGCCGCAGCGCCTCCGCCGACGGCGATCCCGGCTCGGCGTGGTACGTGACCAGCGCCAGCTCGGCGTCGTCCACCAGCCGGAACGACTCGTACCGCAGAGCGAGATCGCCGACCAGGGGGTGGCGCAGCAGCTTCACCCCGTGGCTCTTCTCCTTCACGTCGTGCGTCGCCCACAGCCGGCGGAAGTCCTCGCTCTTCACCGACAGCTCCCCGACCAGCGCCGACAGCCGCGGGTCGTCGGGGTGGCAGCCGGCGTCCATCCGCAGGTGACAGACGATGTCGATCGCCTTCTGCTCCCACTCCACGTACAGGTCGCGGTACTCGGGCCGCAGGAACACCATCCGCGCCCAGTTGCGGTCCTGCGGCGGCAGCTCCGACCAGTCGCCGAAGACGGCGGCGGCCATCCGGTTCCAGCAGAGCAGGTCCGAGCGCCGCCCGGTGATGTAGGCGGGGACGCCGTCCAGTGTGTCCAGCAGCTCCCGCAGCGGCCCGCGCACCTGCTGCGGGCGCGCTGCCTGCCGCTTCTTGTGCTGCTTGGGCTTGGCGAGGTGCGTGAGGTGGTTGTGCTCGGCGTCCGTCAGCCGCAGCGCCCGCGCGATCGCGTCGAGCACCTCCGCCGACACGTTCCGCCCGTTGCCCTGCTCCAGGCGCGTGTAGTACGCCACGGACACCCCGGCGAGCTGCGCCAGCTCCTCGCGGCGCAGTCCGGGCACCCGGCGGTGCCGACCGTGGTCCGGCAGACCCACGTCCCGGGGCTTGAGCCGGGCCCGGCGGGTGCGCAGGAACTCGCTCAGCTCGGCACGGCGGTCCAGCGGCATGCCCGCCTCGCCGGCGGACCTCGCGGAGGGGTGTTCGTCCATACGTCCAGTATTCCCGGTCGTACGCCCGCGAGCCTGACCCCGCCAGTGGTAGGACCGGCGAACGTACGCCAAGCCGTGACCTGGGTGAACACCGGAACATCGGGCAGGCTGAAAAGCGTGCCCGATGCAAGAGACCCGATCGCCGGGCACCGCACTGACCACTCTGGAGGAGAACCCCGGCATGACCACAGTCGCCGCGTACGCCGCTCCCGCCGCCAAGGCTCCGCTGGAGCGCACCACCATCGAGCGTCGCGAGGTCGGCGAGCACGACGTCCTGATCGACATCAAGTTCGCCGGCATCTGCCACTCCGACATCCACCAGGCCCGCGAGGGCTGGGGCGAGGCCATCTTCCCGATGGTCCCCGGCCACGAGATCGCCGGCATCGTCTCCGAGGTCGGCCCCGGCGTGACCAAGTTCAAGGTCGGCGACCGCGTCGGCGTCGGCTGCATGGTCGACTCCTGCCGCACCTGCGAGAACTGCCGCGCGGGCCTGGAGCAGTACTGCCTGAAGGGCAACGTCGGCACCTACAACGCGATCGGCAAGGACGGCGAGCCCACCTACGGCGGCTACTCGCAGAAGGTCGTCGTCGACGAGAACTACACCCTGCACATCCCCGAGGGCATCTCCCTCGACGTGGCCGCGCCGCTGCTCTGCGCCGGCATCACCACGTACTCCCCGCTGCGGCACTGGAACGCCGGTCCCGGCAAGAAGGTCGCCGTGCTCGGCATGGGCGGCCTCGGCCACATGGCCGTCAAGATCGCGCACGCGCTCGGCGCCGAGGTCACGGTCCTCTCCCAGTCGCTGCGCAAGAAGGACGACGGGCTGAAGCTGGGCGCCGCCCACTACCACGCCACCAGCGACCCGAAGACCTTCGAGGACCTGCGCGGCACCTTCGACGTGATCCTCTCCACCGTCTCCGCGCCGCTGGACCTGGACGCCTACCTCTCCCTGCTGCGCACCGACGGCGCCTTCGTCAACGTCGGCGCCCCCGAGGAGCCGGTCCGGCTCAACCTGTTCTCGGTGATCGGCGGCCGCAAGACCCTCGCCGGCTCCGGCATCGGCGGCATCCAGGAGACCCAGGAGATGCTGGACTTCTGCGCGGAGCACGGCCTCGGCGCCGAGATCGAGCTGATCGCCGCGTCCGAGATCAACGACGCCTACGAGCGGGTGCTCGCCAGCGACGTCCGCTACCGCTTCGTGATCGACGCGGCCACGATCTGATCCGTACCGGCGGGGGCGCCGGCCGTCCCGGCGACAGCCTGGGGCGTTCCCCGGAGGAGACCCGATGGCGCGGGTCCCGGTCCTACGACCGGGACCCGCGCCATCCGCTCTCCCCGTCCGCGGTTCCGCGCCGCACTCACGCGGCGCGAGCGGTCTAGGCCCAGCTGGTCATGGTCGGTGTGGGGTCACCGGCGGCCACCGCGGTCACGATCACGGCGCCGAGGGTCATCCCGGCGAGAATTCTCGCTCGGCGGGCGAAGACGTCCGTGCCGGACGCGTGCCCTTCGGGGTCCACGGCGGAACCGTCCGGCTCCTCCCGCTCCTGCTCCCGGTCCAGCTCCTCCGGCTCCTGCGCCGCGGCGAGTTCACGTTCCTGCTCCTGCATGTCGTGCTCCCTTCGATGGGGTGGTGTCTCCGGTGTCGGGCTGGTGCGGACGGGTCAGTTCCGCCCCGGTCCGGGCCGCAGGGCCAGGATCGAGGGCACGGCGGCGGGTTCGGCCAGGCGCAGCAGGCCGTAGCCGATCCCCGCGGTTCCGTACAGCAGGCCGGGGGTGGGCACCTCGTTCGGTGTGCCGCACCGGAGGCCGTACTGCTCGACGGCGCCGAGCAGACGACTGCCGCCGATGGTCGACAGGCGACGGGCCTCCGCGTACCCGGCCTGTTCCAGTTCGATGAGGACGTCGAGGATGCCGAGTTCGCCGGTGCACAGCGACTGGTCGCGCAGTGGCTCGTGCCCGGCGGCGGCATCGAGGAAGCTCCGGACCACCGGTTCGCCGCCGGGGCGTCCGGCCGCCGCCAGAGCCGCACCCGCCAGCCCCGTGCTCCAGCTCAGGTCCCGGCCGGGCGGAGGCGGCACGGGGGCGGCCCCCGCGGCCCAGCGCACACCGGCACCGCCGTGCAGGAAGCCCCCGGTCCGGTCGCGGTCGTCCAGCCGCTCGGCGAGCCGCCCGCCGAGTTCGCCGGCGAGGGGTTCGCCCGTCTCCGTGTGCACGGCGCGCAGGGCGGCGAGGCCGCCGGCCAGGCCGAGCCCGACACCCTGCCCGTGCTCGTCGGCCAGGGACGCGGCCAGCGCGCGCAGCGCGACGGGCAGCGAGGCTCTGAGCCGGTCGTCGTCCAGCAGCGTCGCCAGGCGGCACAGCGCGTAGCAGATGCCGCCCACGCCGAAGAAGCCGCCGGGACCGACCTGTCGGGACAGCGCGGTGTGCCGGGCGAGGCCCTGGACGAGTCCCGGCAGCGCCGCGGCGGCTCGGCGCGCCACCGCGGTGTACCGCTCGATGCCGGTGAGCCGTCCCAGCTGTGCGAGGAACAGGGCGGGGCCGGGATGGCCGTCGCCCAGGCCCGCTCCGCACTGCTGCACCGCCCAGCGGGCTCCGTCCAGCCGCTCCAGGCCGATCCAGTTCGTGCGGGCGCTGTTCCGCACGGACGTGGCGATCACTTCGTCGCCCAGACGGCAGGCCAGGGCCAGCAGCCGGCCGCGCTCCAGGGGCTGAGGTGTCACCGGCCGGGCCGGCGCCGCGTCGGCGGCGGGCGCGGCCTTGGTCGCCAGTGCCGCGGCGATGAGCCACGCCTGACGCCGCAGATCGGCCTCGCTCATGCGGAGGATCTTCGCGCGCGCCGCGTCGAGCCCGGTGGCGTCGAGGGTGACGGGGACGAGGGCGCCGCGCGCCGTGTGCAGCGTCCGCGCGTCGGTCGTGCCGGTGAACAGCGGGATGTCGCCCGCCATCAGGTCCGACCGCTCGTGCACGGCCAGCTCCCGCAGATGTGCCGAGCCGGCCTCCGCGAACAGGGCCGAGAAGGCGGTGGCGCGGTCCTCCGGCCCGGTGAGCCGGTAGGGCTGGGTGGCCTCGGTCAGCATGGTGGCGTAGACGTGACTCGGCCGGACCACGACCCGGATCGGCAGCCCGGCGAAGGCGTCCAGCAGTCCGCCGGCCGCGGTCAGTTCCTCGGCGTGATCCAGGATGGAGCGGTATCCCGCGGCGAAGCCCGTCTGCAGGTGCGTTCCATAGGCCAGGGGGTCGACCGGGTGTCCGTCGAGCACCGGCCGGTTCGCGGCAGGCGCGTAGGGGACGGACCGTCGGACGATCCGCATCGTGTCGGTGCCCAGGTCGGTCCAGTCCGGTACCAGCAGCGCCTCGGAGCCGGAACCGTCGTGGCCCGCGCCGAACGCCGAGATGTCGACCTGGCCGGCCTCGATGTCCATCAGCCACGGGAGGAGGCCGGTGCGGGCCACCGAGTCGTTCAGCGCGGCGAGGGCCGGATCGTCGCCGTGGTCGGTCCGCGGCCGCCATGCCGGGTGGAACAGTGTCTCGACGTCGACGACGACCGGCTGACCGGCCCCGGCGATGACGTTCTCGCAGTGCAGGTCGACCGCGTCGATCGCGTAGCAGAGGGCGAGCAGCGCGCCCTGCCGCCGGTAGAACGCCTCCACCTCGCCCGCGTCCGCACAGGGCGACGCGGGGACGAACTCGGCCCATCCGTAGCCGTCGCGGGGCAGTACCGCGAGGGCGGCGGGCGCGAGGCCGGGCAGGATGCCGCGATACCACGCCAGCAACGCGTTCCAGCTCTGGTGCAGAGCGAGCGGCCGGGGCTTGTAGACGAGCCGCTCTCCGCAGGCGAACCGGAGCACCGCGACCGTCCGGCCCGCGTGACGGTCGCCCGCACCGAACCCGACCCCGACCAGCCGGGCTGTCGCGGCCGCCGGCAGCACGTCCACGGCCAGCGCCGCGCGGTCGCCGGCGAGCCGGTCGAGGAGCTCCGTGAGCGCGGTGACGGTGTCGATGCAGGCGTCGGTGAGCAGCCGGGCCAGCTCCGGGTGGCGTGCGAGCACATCGCCGAGCCGGTCGCGCCGGGCGAGCCGGCCCAGGAATCGCCGGTATCGGACGGGACCGGTCGTGCCTCGGAGCTCGTCGGCGTCGCGGGCCGCGGCCAGTTCGGAGGCGAGCACGTGCCCGGCGAGGCGGGCCAGCCGCGCGGTCAGGGTCGCCGCGACCTCGGTCCACACCGAGTCCAGGTCCACGGACTCCGATGGGGCCCTCGGGGCGAGTAGCTCCCTGGCGGCCGTCGCGAACGGGCGCAGTGGGTGGGTCAGTTCGGCAAGGGTTCCGGCCTCGGTCGCCGGCGGCGGGGTGTCGGTGCCGGGGGCCAGCCCGAGTACTCGCGCGAGGAACGTCTCCCGCTCCTCCCCCGGCCGGCGTGCCGGGGCGGCCATGAGGGCCGTCTGCCTGTCCGTTCGCTTGTCCACGTCCCCCAGAGTGCCGAGCCTGCACGGGTCCGGCATGGGTATTCGTTGCCCAGATTCCCGCCGTGCCGCACTCCGCCCCGCCGGCCGGGTCCCGCCACCGGCCTCTCCGGCAGCCGCGCTGCGCCGAACTCCTGTGCAGAAAGCCCGAGTTACACTCCCGGCATGCGAACCCGTGCCGCCACCTACGTCGGCCGCCCCGCCGAACTGACGGCCCTGCGCGCACTTCTGGGGGAGGCCCGCGAGGGACGGGGCGTAGTCGCCTTCCTGACGGGTGAGCCCGGAATCGGCAAGTCGCGCCTGCTGAGGGAGGTTCTCGGCTGCGCCGTCGACGCCGAGATGCCGGTGCTGCGCGGACGGGGCAGTACGACCGGCCCCCCGGTGCCGTTCCGGCCGCTGGCGGAGGCCCTGATGTCCGTCGCGAGAACCCTGGACCCGGAGCTGGTGCGGCAACTCGGTCCGTACCGAAGGGTCCTGGGCCGCCTGGTGCCCGACTGGGAGGATCCCGGGGGCCAGTACGGGGACGCGTCCATGGTCGTGCTGGGCGAGGCGATTCTGCGGCTGACCGCTCTGGTGGGCCGCGACCGGGGGTGCGTGCTGGCACTCGACGACCTGCACGAGGCCGACCCGGAGACGCTCGCGGTGGTGGAGTATCTCGCGGGCAACCTGACGGGTCAGCCGGTCGCCGTGGTGGCCGCCGTGCGCACCGAGTCGCCGGAGGCCCACGAGCTGGCCGAGGACGTGTGCCGCCGCGGTGACGGCGTGGCGTTCCCGCTCGGCCGGCTCGGCCGACCCGAGGTCCATGAACTGGTCGCGACCTGCCTGGAGTCCGAGCCGTCGCTCATCCCCGCCGAGGTGTGCGACCGGCTGCTCCACGACAGCGCGGGCAACCCGAGCCCATCGAGTAGCTTTTTGAGGGCGACTTCAGCTGCATTGGGTGATTCGACCAGTGTCGTGGTGATGGTGGAAGCGGAGACGGGTGTGGTGTGTGGAGTGGTGGGTGGAGTGGTGGATGGGGTTGTGTGCAGGGTTGTTGGTGCGGAGATGTGTGCGGGTAGCTGAGAAGGACGCATGCTACCGCCAGGATGGGAGAGATGAGACGATGTGTGGTGTGTGTGTAGTATGTGTGGTGCGCAGTACGGTGCTGCGAGTAGGCAGAGACTAAGTGAGGCGTGATGTAGGTGTGGTGTGAGACTGTGTGGGACGTGGAATGGCGCCAATGTTCAATACATTGGCGTCATTCGAATGATTCAGTAAACACAACGCTACACACCAACAATGCGAAACAGCAGGGAGGCCATCCCCTAGGGGAGCACCTGCAAGGCCGAACGAGTGTCCACCACACAAATCACTGAGTGGAAAAGAAAGGTATCGAACATTGCTCACACTCTGTGTTCTCATCCACCACACCTCACACATTCTATCTTCCGACGCGGGGCCTACAGCATCACGACTGCACGACGCAGCACGACGTCTCCACTCAACACCACCAGCCACCTCGTCACCTGCTCACTCTAGAAAAGTCACTTCGCGTCTCACTGCTTTGACTTCTTGCATAAACTTTCTATCTCTCCCATCTACTCGAGCAACCATGGCCGACAGCAGCGATATCAGCACTCTCTTCCAGCACCACCAGGTTGCTCCGGATGTGGTGCCACAGGCGCCATCCAAGAAGCTGACAGTCAGCCCTCTTCTTCTCGCTGCCCACTTTTCTCGACTCGCTAACCTTGCGTCCATCATCTCCGTTGCAGTACTGACGGCTTGCATGTTCGATCTCGCTCGTGTTGTCCTGCTCTCAGCTCGTGTACGATGACGGCAGCACAGTGGAAGGAGGCAACGAAATGCACATTCCAAACACACAAAGGTGAACAGTCCGTCGCGCGGGCCCGTGCACGGCGGCGTAGCCGCGCTTGTCCGCCCTCACCTCCTGACATACGTAGCTGACACATTCCCGCTTTGTGCGTCCCACCGTGTTGTATCGTGTCGTCTCGCTCTGCGTGCCACTCACCAGGAGCCGACAGTGTCATTTCCCACCACCGCCGGCCAATACTACAGTCTGCTGATGATCGATCCAGACAACTTCTCTCGCGACAATCCAACATTTCGTCAATTCATACACTGGTGGGTGATCAACATACCGGGAGTAGCGGGTGGACAAGGTGTCAATGTCGGTGATGGGTTTGTCGTATCACCATACATGGGATGTGCACCGGATAAGGGCAGTGGTCGTCATCGCTATGTGTTTTTACTGTATCAGCAACAGGCAGCAATACCGACGGAGAACATCAAAGTGTTGGGACAACCGAAGCTGTTGGGATTGGTAGCTAACCTGGACGAGCGCAAGAATCACGATATTGCAAAGTGGTATAATGAGAATGCTGGTGGACAGCAGCCGACACTGCTGGCGGGTAACTTCTTCCATGCCGAGTCAGTTGGAACACACACACAGTCTGGCTGTTGACCTGGGCAAGCATGCGCACTCGATGTTCCACGCACCTTCTCACTCTGCGACCATTGTTTCCGTGAGATTGTCTCATTGCAGGATGGTTTAAATGCTCAAAAGATTAGCGAGTGAAGGCCATTAGGCGCCTGAGGTAACGTGAGAAAGGAAGTGTGGATCCAGGTGTGGTGAAGCAATCAAAGCTGGTGGTGGTGGAGGTGTATGAAGTGGACACATTCTGCAATGGAGATATCAATTGCGAATAGATGTCCGTCAACTCAACGTTTGGTCTGTTGATTGCCAAACAGATTGATGTATTTCATTGCTGATCGACTGACTCGTCGCCTTTTCAATTCTCTCCACTCTCACAGAATGTAACGTGTCATCGGCTTCTCCAACAACGGCTTCACCTTCTCCTGCACATCCTGTCGACCAATGGTGATCTTTGTGCCACGCTCCATATCTGCTGCCTGATAGCTGATATCATCCACAATGCGTGCAATAACAGTATTCAAGCGTCGTGCACCAATATTCTCCACGTGACGATTCACTTCTGCCGCTACTTTTGCAATCTCTCTCACCGCGTCATCACTGAACGACAATTCGATATCCTCAGCCTTCAGCAGCTCCACCTGCTGCATAGATGAGATTTGATACCGGGCACAGTCAGTATGCGGTACAGATCCTCCTCGGCCAGTCCTTTCAGCTCGACTTTGATAGGCAGACGTCCTTGCAGCTATACAGCCGAGTGATAGGGTCAAGAGAGGCAGCAACCAGTACTGTCAGTGAGGGCGGCTTCGGAGGTGCTGGGCAGTGAAGTGTGCGATGCTGTGCTTGTTTGATTGAGAGGTTGAGTGTGTGTGTGTGTATTTACCTCGGGCAGCAGGTCGCTCGGCTTGACCGAATGGAATGCTCCACTGCATATAAACAGGATATGGTCAGTATTGATCGTTCCAATCGACGTATGCACAGCACTACCTTCAATCAATGGTAACAGATCACGCTGTACACCTTCAGCACTCGCATCTGCCGATGAACGAAACGATGCGGATGATGAAGGTGAACAAATCTTATCAATCTCATCCAAAAATACGATACCATCCTCTTCGATCGCTTTTACGGCTAGTTTACTGATGTCTTCATTACTCATGATACGTGATAGTGCAGTATCGGTCAGTATGGGGCGTGCTTCACTGATGGGTAATACTTTTCGTGTTGGACGATGAAAGAATGAGGCTGGCTTGGTGCTGCCACTCAGTATTTGGACGATGACGGCTGATGAGGGCGAGTCGGATGATGAGGAGGAGGAGGACTGGGAGGTGGGTGTGGATGGTGGTACTTCGATCTCGATCTCGAATGATTCCAACTCGCCTGCACGCAATTGGCGTCGCCAATCCTCGCGCGACTGACGTGTTGGCGTTGTAGAGGGACTGGGGGCGCTCGTGGTGGCAGAAGTGGAGGAAGAGGAAGAGGAAGAGGAGGAGGAGGAGGAGGAGGAGGAGGTGAATGATGAGGTGGAGGATGCGGGTGATGTGTTTTGTTTGTTCATGATAGCATTGAGTATGGCCTCCTCCACTTCACCACTCACCTTCTCTTTGTATTTTTCTCTGCGTCGTGCCTTCATTTCGGGTACTGTGAGCCGTGCGAGGTCTTTGATGATGCTGTCCACGTCACGGCCATAGAAACCAACCTGAATTTTAGAGCGGCATACGACACACACAGAGAGAGTGTCAGCACTGCAGTTAATAACGCAAACACAGCAACACATGCCAGTGTGTGTGAGCGGCGCGCTGTCACTGACCTCAGTAAATTTGGTGGCCTCCACTTTGATGAATGGACTCTCGGTTATCTTGGCCAGACGACCAGCGATCTCAGTCTTGCCTGTGGAGACAATAAGGCACAGCACCACATAGCGAAGACACACGGATGAGAGAAAGAGGTATGAGAAAAGTGAGCGAGTTTGAAGAGCGTCACAGCAGCAAACCGAGCTCACACAGCGATAGATAGGTGTGAGAAGAGTGAATACTGCTGATGAGCAGCACGGCAAACGACTGGATGGCTAGTGGGAAAGTGACATGCTCTGACCACATCCGGTTGGTCCGAGCATCAGAATGTTGCGAGGTGTCACATCCGCTTTCATCGCGGCCGGCAGCTGGTGGCGGCGGTATCGATTGCGCAGTGCGACTGCCACTGCACGCTTTGCATCCTGCTGTCCACTATGTGTTTGTCTAACTCAGCCACCAGCTCACTCGGCTTCAGGTTCTGACGAGGCAGTGAGGCAATGCTGGCAGAGGAGGCGGCAGAAGAGGTGTCGTCGTCTT